>CAVXZF010000001.1:0-428020 GCA_963766325.1 uncultured Actinomycetota bacterium
AGCCGCGCGCGCGCCACTCCGGGATGGCGGGGCGCTCGGTGCCGACGGTGCTGTCCTTGCCGTGGCCCGGGTAGAACCAGGTGTCGTCGGTGAGCTCGGCGAAGACGCGGACCTCGAGGTCGTCCATGAGGGAGTTGAAGTCCTCGGGACTTGTTGTCCGGCCGGGGCCGCCGGGGAAGAGGGAGTCGCCGGTGAAGAGGTGGCTGGTGCCCTTCGGGTCGTCGTAGCGCAGCGCGATCGAGCCGGGGGTGTGACCGCGCAGGTGGATGACCGAGAGGCGGCACTGGCCGACGGCGACCGAGCCGCCGTGCTCGACGGTCTCGTCGGTGGGGACCGGGATGCCGCCGGCGTCCAGCGGGTGGGCGACCGTGCGGGCGCCGGTCGCGGCGACGACCTCGGCCAGGCCCTGCCAGTGGTCGGCGTGCTGGTGGGTGGTCACCACGGTGGCCAGCCCGCCGGAGCCGACCAGCTCGAGCAGCCGGCCGGCCTCGTTGGCGGCGTCGACCAGCAGGCCCTCGCCGGTCTCCCGGCAGCGCAGCAGGTAGGCGTTGTTCTCCATCGGCCCGACGGCCAGCTTGGTGATCGTCAGCGCCGGCAGCTCGCGCGCGTCGGCCGGTCCACCCACCTGCACGTCCCCGGTGTACGTCATGCCCGCATCCTGCCCCACCGGGATATCCTCGACTTCCACCACCCCGGGAGGCCGATGATGTACGAGACCGGCGCTCCACCCCCTCCGCCGCCGCTGCCCGACCACAGCGAGCTGGTGCTGCCCGCGGCCGAGACGGACCTGCCCGCTCCGCCGCCGGCCGCCCGCCCGGCCCGCGGCTACGACGCGACCGCGGTCATCGCGGGCCTCGGCGGGCCGCCGCCGGGCACGGTGACCTACCGGCTGCGCGGGGTCGAGACCAGCCAGGACGAGTAGCCGGCGCTCGCCAGGAAGAAACTGTCGTACCCCGCCGCTACCGTAGGTCCGACCTTCCCCTCCCGACGGCCGGAGAGAGAAACACCCCGTGGCAGACCGCCTCGTCGTGCGCGGTGCGCGCGAGCACAACCTCAAGGATGTCCACCTCGACCTGCCCCGCGACAGCCTCATCGTGTTCACCGGGCTGAGCGGGTCGGGCAAGTCCAGCCTGGCCTTCGACACGATCTTCGCCGAGGGCCAGCGCCGCTACGTGGAGTCCCTGTCGGCGTACGCGCGGCAGTTCCTCGGGCAGATGGACAAGCCGGACGTGGACTTCATCGAGGGCCTGTCCCCGGCGGTCTCCATCGACCAGAAGTCGACCAGCCGCAACCCGCGGTCCACGGTCGGCACGATCACGGAGGTCTACGACTACCTCCGCCTGCTGTACGCGCGGGCCGGCCGGCCGCACTGCCCCAAGTGCGGGCGCCCGATCAGCCGGCAGACCCCGCAGCAGATCGTCGACCGGGTGCTGGAGATGACCGAGGGCACCCGCTTCCAGGTGCTCGCCCCGGTGATCCGCGGCCGCAAGGGGGAGTATGTCGACCTCTTCGCCGAGCTGCAGTCCAAGGGCTACTCGCGGGCCCGGGTCGACGGGGTGGTGCACAGCCTCACCGAGCCGCCGAAGCTGAAGAAGCAGGAGAAGCACACCATCGAGGTGGTGGTCGACCGGCTGGCGGTGCGCGAGTCGTCCAAGCGCCGGCTGACCGACTCGGTCGAGACCGCGCTCGGCCTCGGCGGCGGGCTGGTGCTGCTCGAGTTCGTGGACCTGCCGGACGACGACCCGGGCCGCGAGCGGACCTTCTCCGAGCACCTGGCCTGCCTCTACGACGACCTCTCGTTCGAGGCGATGGAGCCGCGGTCGTTCTCCTTCAACTCGCCGTTCGGCGCCTGCCCGGAGTGCACCGGGCTGGGCACCCGCAAGGAGGTCGACCCGGAGCTGATCGTCCCGGACCCGGAGCGCAGCCTGGAGGAGGGCGCGATCACGCCCTGGGGCAGCGGGCAGACCGCGGACTACTTCCTCCGCCTGCTCACCGCGCTCGGCGACGCGCTCGGCTTCCGGGTGGACACCCCGTGGGAGCGGCTGCCGGCCCGCGCGCAGAAGGCGATCCTCTACGGGCACGACACCCAGGTGCACGTCCGCTACAAGAATCGGTACGGCCGCGAGCGGGCGTACTACGCGTCGTACGAGGGGGTCGTGCCGTTCCTGGAGCGGCGCCACTCGGAGACCGACTCGGACTACAGCCGGGAAAAGTACGAGGGCTACATGCGGGAGGTGCCGTGCCCGGCGTGCGGCGGTTCCCGGCTCAAGCCCGAGGTGCTCGCGGTGACGCTCGGCGGCAAGTCGATCGCCGAGGTGTCCGGGCTGTCGATCGGCGAGGCGGGGGAGTTCCTGCGCGGGCTGGAGCTGTCCGACCGGGAGCGGATGATCGCCGAGCGGGTGCTCAAGGAGGTGCACGCCCGGCTCGGCTTCCTGGTCGACGTGGGGCTGGACTACCTGTCGCTGGACCGGCCGGCGGCCACGCTGGCCGGCGGCGAGGCGCAGCGCATCCGGCTGGCCACCCAGATCGGGTCCGGCCTGGTCGGCGTGCTCTACGTGCTGGACGAGCCGTCGATCGGGCTGCACCAGCGGGACAACCGGCGGCTGATCGACACGCTGCTCCGGCTGAAGAGCCTCGGCAACACGCTGATCGTCGTCGAGCACGACGAGGAGACCATCAAGGTGGCCGACTGGGTGGTCGACATCGGCCCGGGCGCAGGCGAGCACGGCGGCCAGGTCGTGGTGTCCGGGACGGTCGAGGATCTGCTGGCCAGCGAGGACTCGGTCACCGGGGCCTATCTCTCCGGCCGCCGGGAGATCCCGGTGCCGGCCGCCCGCCGGCCGCGGATCCCCGGCCGGGAGCTGGTGGTCGAGGGCGCCCGCGAGCACAACCTGCGCGGCATCGACGTGGCCTTCCCGCTCGGCACCTTCACGGCGGTCACCGGGGTGTCTGGGTCCGGCAAGTCATCGCTGGTCAACGACATCCTCTACACCTCGCTGGCCAACAAGCTCAACGGCGCCCGGATGGTGCCCGGCCGGCACAAGCGGGTCCGCGGCGTCGAGGAGGTCGACAAGGTCGTCGGCGTCGACCAGTCGCCGATCGGGCGCACCCCGCGGTCCAACCCGGCGACGTACACCGGGGTCTTCGACCACATGCGCCGGCTGTTCGCGGAGACCACCGAGGCGAAGATCCGCGGCTACCTGCCCGGCCGCTTCTCCTTCAACGTCAAGGGCGGGCGCTGCGAGGCGTGCGCCGGCGACGGCACCATCAAGATCGAGATGAACTTCCTCCCCGACGTCTACGTCCCGTGCGAGGTCTGCGGCGGCGCCCGCTACAACCGCGAGACGCTCGAGGTGCACTTCAAGGGCAAGACCATCGCCGAGGTCCTCGACATGCCGATCGAGGAGGCGGCCGAGTTCTTCTCGGCGGTGCCGGCGATCTCCCGGCACCTGACCACGCTGGTCGACGTCGGCCTCGGCTACGTGCGGCTCGGCCAGCCGGCGCCGACGCTGTCCGGCGGCGAGGCGCAGCGGGTCAAGCTCGCCTCCGAGCTGCAGAAGAGGCAGACCGGCCGCACGGTGTACGTGCTGGACGAGCCGACCACCGGGCTGCACTTCGAGGACGTCCGCAAGCTGCTCGGCGTGCTCGGCCGGCTGGTCGACGCGGGCAACACGGTGATCGTGATCGAGCACAACCTGGACGTGATCAAGACCGCGGACTGGGTGGTCGACATGGGCCCGGAGGGCGGGTCCGGCGGCGGCACGGTGGTCGCCGAGGGGACGCCGGAGGACATCGCCGCGGTCGGCGCCAGCCACACCGGGCGGTTCCTCACCGACATCCTCGCCGGGAAGCGGATCGGCGTGCCGGGACCCACCCGCCGCCGCGCCAAGCCGAAGGCGAAGGCCACCACCCGTCGCTCCGCCTGAGCGGCGGGCCGGCTCCGGACACGGCACGACCCCCGCACCGCGGCGCACGGAGGGGCTGCGGTGCGGGGGTCGGGTCGTCGAGCGAAGCCTGCCCGGCGTACGGCGGAGTCCCGCCGCGGCCGTCGGCGGCGGCGGCTCCGAGGCGGACCGGGCCGGCCGCGTACGGGGAAGGCGGGCCGCAGGGGGAGGGCGCCGTCGGGCGCTGCCGTGCGGGGGAGCCGGCCGGGCGGGAGGGGCGGTCGATCGGGCGCCGCGCGGGCCGGTGGGCCGTGGCGGGTCACGCTGCCGTGCCGGGTCGGTCGCCGTCGCGGCCGCCCGGGGCGAGGTGCCGGCCGCGTGCGGGGGAGGCGGGCCGCGTGGGGGGACGCCGTCGGGCGCTGCCGTGCGGGGGAGCCGTGCCGATGCGGGGGAGGCGGGACCGGGCAGGGGGCGTCGGGACCGGAAACTTCGCAGAGCGTAGCTGGGTGCCGGGATCGACCACGGCGCGACACTCCCGTGCTCGCACCGTTCGACGGTGGATCAGGTTTGCGCGCCGGCTCGTCGGGAAGAGGCGGGTCGGAACGAGGACACGCGCAGAGGTGATCAGGCGGGTGAGGAGCGGGCGGTCACTCGCCGGCGAGCATGCGGGCGATCTCGACGTCGAGTGCCGGCGCGCAGAGCTCGCGGCCGGCCGGGACGACGGCGTCGGTCTCGGCGAGGAAGTCGCGCAGCGGCCCGGCCGGCACGCTCACCACGCAAGGCAGCGACGCCGACCGGAGGGTGAGCGTGACGTGGTCGCCGGTGCGCGACATCTGCACGTGCCCGGCCGGCCGCGGCGCGCCCACGCCGGCGCCGCCGGGGGCGGGCCCGCGCGGGCCCAGCACCGAGCGCAGCGCGTCCCGCAGCACCACCCAGCGACCGCGCAGCAGCGCCGGGTGCGCCGGGCGGGCCCCGACCACGACCACCACCGCGAGCGGGTCGCAGTCCCACCAGGACAGCCGCAGCACCGGGACGTGCCCGCGCCAGGGGCGGCCGTCGCCGAGGACGACCTCGCAGCTGACGGTCTCGGTCATCGGTCGGTCCGCACGATCGGGGTCGGTGGGGCCGGCTGGTCTCTACCGCAAGGGCCGGATGTCCGAAGCGTGGCACTGTGGACCTACGATCGCCAGTCGACACCCCCCGCCCGCGTACCCTCGCTGCGTGCCCGACCCGTCCACGTACCGCCCCGCCCCGGGCACGATTCCGGAGCAGCCCGGGGTCTACCGGTTCCGGGACGAGCGCGGCCGGGTCATCTACGTGGGCAAGGCGAAGAGCCTGCGCCAGCGGCTGAACAGCTACTTCGCCGACGTCGCCGGCCTGCACGCGCGGACCCGGCAGATGGTCACCAGCGCGGCCGGCGTCGAGTGGACCGTGGTCAGCACCGAGGTCGAGGCGCTGCAGCTGGAGTACTCCTGGATCAAGGAGTACGACCCGCGGTTCAACGTGCGCTACCGGGACGACAAGTCGTACCCGAGCCTGGCGGTGACGCTGTACGAGGAGTTCCCCCGGCTGCAGGTGATGCGCGGGCCCAAACGCAAGGGCGTCCGCTACTTCGGGCCGTACGCGCACGCCTGGGCCATCCGGGAGACGCTCGACCTGCTGCTGCGGGTCTTCCCGGCCCGGACATGCAGCGCCGGGGTGTTCAAGCGGGCCGGCCAGATCGGCCGGCCCTGCCTGCTCGGCTACATCGGCAAGTGCTCGGCGCCCTGCGTCGGCCGGGTCAGCGCCGACGAGCACCGCGCGATCGTCGACGACTTCGTCGACTTCATGGCCGGCAAGACCGACCTGATGGTCCGCCGGCTGGAGAAGGAGATGGCGGTCGCCTCCGCCAACCTCGAGTTCGAGCTGGCGGCCCGGCTGCGCGACGACCTCGGTGCGCTGCGCCGGGCGATGGAGAAGCAGGCGGTCGTCCTCGGCGACGGCACCGACGCGGACGTGGTCGCCTTCGCGGAGGACGCGCTGGAGGCCGCGGTGCAGGTCTTCCACGTCCGCGGCGGCCGGGTCCGCGGCCAGCGCGGCTGGGTGGTGGACAAGGTCGAGGACGTCACCACCGGCGACCTGGTCGAGCAGTTCTGCCTGCAGATCTACGGGGCCGGAGACACGGCCGACGCCGACAACGTGCCCCGCGAGGTGCTGGTCCCGCAGCTGCCGCCGGACCGGGACGCGCTGGAGCAGCTGCTCTGCGAGGTGCGCGGCAGCCGGGTGTCGCTGCGGGTGCCGCAGCGCGGGGACAAGCGGGCGCTGATGGAGACCGTCTCCCGCAACGCCCAGCAGGCGTTCACCCAGCACAAGCTCAAGCGGGCCACCGACCTGACCGCCCGGTCCCAGGCGCTGGCCGAGATCCAGGAGGCGCTCGGGCTGGACACCGCGCCGCTGCGGATCGAGTGCTTCGACGTCTCGCACGTGCAGGGCACCAACGTGGTCGCCTCGATGGTGGTCTTCGAGGACGGGCTGCCGCGCAAGTCGGAGTACCGGCGGTTCGCCATCCGCGGCACCGGCGCCCGCGACCCGGACGCACCGGTGGTCGAGGGCGGCGACGTCGACTGGATCCGCGAGGCCGTACGGCGGCGGATGGCCCGCTACCTGGACGAGCGGATCGACACCGGCGAGGAGGGCGTCGACCGGCCGGCCGAGCCCGGCGGCAGCCCGGCCGGGCTGGACCCCGAGACCGGGCGGCCGCGCAAGTTCGCCTACCCGCCGAACCTGCTGGTGGTCGACGGCGGCGCCCCCCAGGTGGCGGCGGCCGCGGCCGCGCTGGACCGGCTCGGGATCACCGACGTCGCGCTGTGCGGGCTGGCCAAGCGGCTGGAGGAGGTCTGGCTGCCCGGCGAGGAGGAGCCGGTCATCCTGCCGCGTACGTCGGAGGGTCTCTACCTGCTCCAGCGGGTAAGGGACGAGGCGCACCGGTTCGCGATCACGTACCACCGGCAGAAGCGGTCGAAGGCGATGACCACCTCGGCCCTGGACGGCGTGCCGGGGCTGGGCGAGACCCGGAAAAAGGCGCTGCTCACCCGGTTCGGCTCGCTGAAGCGGCTCCGGGCGGCGTCGGTGGAGGACATCATGGCTGTGCCGGGTGTGGGCCGGCGTACCGCGGAGGCGGTGGCGGCCGCGCTGCACCGCCCGGACGCCGAGCCGGGTCCGGCGGTGGACCCGATCACGGGAGAGGTGCTCGATGCCTGACACGACGGCCCCCGCCGACGTGGCCCCCGGGCTCGAGGTGGTGGTGGTCAGCGGGCTGTCCGGCGCCGGTCGCAGCACCGCGGCCAAGTGCCTGGAGGACCTCGGCTACTACGTGGTCGACAACCTGCCGCCGGAGCTGATCGCGGCGATGGTCGACCTCGGCAGCCGCACCTCCGGCGGGGTGACCCGGATCGCGGTGGTGGTCGACGTGCGCAGCCGGGCCTTCTCCGCGGACCTGCGGACCGTCATCGGCGACCTCGACGGCCGGGGGTACCGTCCCCGGGTGCTGTTCCTGGAGGCCTCCGACGAGGCGCTGGTGCGCCGCTTCGAGAGCGTCCGCCGGGCCCACCCGCTGCAGGGCGGCCGCCGGCTGGTCGACGGCATCGCCGCCGAGCGGGAGCTGCTGCGCGAGCTGCAGGCCGAGGCCGACCTGGTCGTCGACACCAGCCGGCTGTCCGTGCACGACCTGCGCCGGGAGATCGAGCGCGAGTTCAGCGGCGACTCCCCACCCGAGCTTCGGGCCACCGTGCTGTCCTTCGGCTTCAAGTACGGGCTGCCGCTGGACGCCGACCTCGTCGCGGACGTGCGCTTCCTGCCCAACCCGCACTGGATCCCGGAGCTGCGCCCGCACACCGGGCTGGACCGGGACGTGCACGACTACGTGCTGTCCCAGGCGGGGGCAGTCGACTTCCTCGACGTCTACACCCAGCTGCTGCGGCTGGTCGGCGCCGGCTACCAGCGGGAGGGCAAGCGCTACCTGACGCTGGCCATCGGCTGCACCGGCGGCAAGCACCGGTCCGTCGCGATGGCCGAGGAGCTGGCCAAGCGGCTGGCCGGCGACGGGGTGCAGACCACGGTGGCGCACCGGGACCTGGGGCGTGAGTAGCCCGCCCGCCCCGCCCGCGGACGCGCGGCCGGCGGATGGCCCGCGGGTGGTCGCACTGGGCGGCGGGCACGGGCTGGCCGCCTCGCTGGCCGCGCTGCGCGGGCTCACCCCGTACGTGACCGCGGTGGTCACCGTCGCCGACGACGGCGGCTCGTCCGGCCGGCTGCGCCGCGAGCTCGGCGCGGTGCCGCCCGGCGACCTGCGGATGGCGCTCGCCGCGCTGGCCGGCGCCGACGCCGCCAGCCGCAGCTGGGCCCGGCTGCTGCAGCACCGCTTCGGCGGCACCGGCGCGCTGGCCGGCCACCCGGTCGGCAACCTGCTGCTGACCGGACTGGCCGAGACCCTCGGCGACCCGGTGGCGGCGCTGGACGCGGTCGGCGAGCTGGTGCACGCGGTCGGCCGGGTGCTGCCGATGAGCCCGCGGCCGCTGGAGATCGCCGCCGACGTGGCCGGCCTGGACGACACCGACCCGCAGCGGCTGTGCCGGATCCGCGGCCAGGTGGCGGTGGCCACCACGGTGGGCCGCGTGGTCTCGGTGAGCCTGGTGCCGCCGTCACCGTCCGCCTGCGAGGAGGCGGTCGCCGCGGTGCGGGGCGCCGACCTGGTCGTGCTCGGCCCGGGCTCCTGGTTCACCAGCGTGCTGCCGCACCTGCTGGTGCCGGATCTGCTGGCCGCGCTGTCCGAGACCCGGGCCCGGCGGGTGGTCACGCTCAACCTCTCCGCCCAGCCGGGGGAGACCGCCGGCTTCTCGCCGCAGCAGCACCTGGAGGTGCTGGCGGCGCACGCGCCGGGTTTCCAGGTGGATGCCGTGGTGGCGGACACCGACGCGGTGGCGGACGCTCGTGGTCTCATATCGGGCGTGTCCGCGCTCGGCGCGCGGCTGCTGCTGGCCCCGGTCGCCGCCGGGGACGGCACACCGCGGCACGACCCGAAGCTGCTCGCGGCTGCGTACCGGCAGGTGCTGGGCGAGGCCCCGGCGGCCTGGCGAGGATCGCCGGTCCGGACGGGGGACGGCGTGGGTTGGCGAACGGGGGAAACAGGGTGGCGATGACCGCGTCCGTCAAGGACGAGCTGAGCCGGCTGCCGGTGACGAAGACGTGCTGCCGGCGGGCGGAGATCTCCGCCCTGCTGCGGTTCGCCGGCGGGCTGCACATCGTGGCCGGCCGGGTGGTGGTGGAGGCGGAGCTGGACACCGGCTCGACGGCCCGGCGGCTGCGCCGCGACATCGCCGAGGTGTACGGCCACGCCAGCGAGGTGCAGGTGCTGGCCGGCAGCGGGTTGCGCAAGGGCAGCCGCTACATCGTGCGGGTGGTCAAGGACGGCGAGGGGCTGGCCCGGCAGACCGGCCTGCTCGACCAGCGGGGCCGGCCGGTGCGCGGGCTGCCGCCGCAGGTGGTCTCCGGCGGGGTCTGCGACGCCGAGGCGGCGTGGCGGGGGGCCTTTCTCGCGCACGGCTCGCTGACCGAGCCGGGCCGGTCGTCGTCCCTGGAGATCACCTGCCCCGGGCCGGAGGCGGCGCTCGCGCTGGTCGGCGCGGCCCGCCGGATGGGCATCCAGGCCAAGGCCCGCGAGGTGCGCGGGGTGGACCGGGTGGTGGTCCGGGACGGCGACGCGATCGGCGCGCTGCTCACCCGGCTGGGCGCGCACGAGAGCGTGCTGGCCTGGGAGGAGCGGCGAATGCGCCGCGAGGTGCGGGCGACCGCCAACCGGCTGGCCAACTTCGACGACGCGAACCTGCGGCGGTCCGCGCGGGCGGCGGTGGCGGCCGGGGCGCGGGTGGCGCGGGCACTGGAGATCCTCGGCGACGACCTGCCGGACCACCTGGCGCAGGCCGGCCGGCTGCGGCTGGAGCACAAGCAGGCCTCGCTGGAGGAGCTCGGCCAGCTGGCCGACCCGCCGATGACGAAGGACGCGGTGGCCGGGCGGATCCGCCGGCTGCTCGCCCTCGCCGACAAGCGTGCCGCCGATATCGGCATCCCCGACACCGAGTCCAGCGTCACCCCCGAGATGCTCGCGCCGTAACACTCCGGGGGTCCCCCTCCCGCTGGGCGATCCCCGCGTCGACTGGGCAGTCCGGCGACCGACTGCGCAGTCCCGGTCCGACTGGGCAGTTCGGGGGGCGACTGGGCAGGTGTGGGTGCTCAGTCGCGGTCTGAACTGCTCAGTCGGCGGTGAGTGTGCTCAGTCGGTGGGTCAGGGGACGGGGTCAGGGGGTGGGTTCGCGGAAGACGGGGTCGAGGGGGTCGGGGGTGTGGGTGACGGGAGGGGGCGGGTAGTCGCCCGCCTCGGTGCCGGCCGCGCCGACCACGTCCTCGCCGCCGCCGTCCCGCAGCCGGTCGAGCATGGCCCGCTCCTCGTCGGTCAGCGGGGCGGGATCCACGACGCCGCCCGGCTCGCCGTCCTCGCTGCCGGTGTCCATCGCGGTGTCCGGTACCGGTGTCGGATCGACCATGCGGGCTGCCTACCCCGTCGCCGCGCTCGCCACGCCCGACCACGCCCACGCCCGACCCCGGCCGCGCGGGCGTACGGGCGCCCGCCCGGCGACCCGCACGGCCCCGGTAGGGTCGGCCCCGCACATCCGGACCCACCAGAGGAGGTCACCCGTGACGGTCCGCGTCGGCATCAACGGCTTCGGCCGCATCGGCCGCAACTTCTGGCGCGCCGTGGCGGCCGGCGACCACGACATCGAGATCGTGGCCGCCAACGACCTCGGCGACGTCAAGACGATGGCCCACCTGCTGAAGTACGACAGCGTGCTCGGCCCGCTGCACCGCCAGGTCGAGGCCACCGGCGCCGGCATCGCGGTCGACGGCAAGGAGATCAAGATCCTGGCCGAGCGCGACCCGGGCGCGCTGCCCTGGGGTGACCTCGGCGTGGACATCGTCATCGAGTCCACCGGCTTCTTCACCAAGGCCGAGGACGCCCGCAAGCACGTCGACCAGGGCGGCGCCAAGAAGGTGATCATCTCCGCGCCGGCCAAGGGCGAGGACCTCACCATCGTGCTCGGCGCCAACGACTCGGCGTACGACGGGTCGCAGACGATCATCTCCAACGCCTCCTGCACCACCAACTGCCTCGCCCCGCTGGCCAAGGTGCTGCTCGACAACTTCGGCATCGAGCGCGGCCTGATGACCACGATCCATGCCTACACGGGCGACCAGAACCTGCAGGACGGCCCGCACAAGGACCTGCGCCGGGCGCGCGCCGCCGCGATCAACGTGGTGCCGACCAGCACCGGCGCGGCCAAGGCGATCGGCCTGGTGCTGCCCGAGCTCAAGGGCAAGATGGACGGCTACGCGCTGCGGGTGCCGGTGCCGACCGGGTCGTGCACCGACCTGACCGTGACGCTCGGCCGGGACTCCTCGGTCGAGGAGGTCAACGCGGCGTACAAGGCGGCGGCCGACGGCCCGCTCAAGGGCTACCTGCGCTACACCGACGACCCGATCGTCTCCTCGGACATCGTCACCGACCCGGCCTCGTGCATCTTCGACTCCGGGCTGACCAAGGTCATCGGCAACCAGGCCAAGGTCGTCGGCTGGTACGACAACGAGTGGGGCTACTCCAACCGGCTGGCCGACCTGGTCACGCTCGTCGGTTCGCGCCTGTCGTGAGGACCCTCGACGAGCTGCTCGCCGAGGGGGTGGCCGGCCGGCGGGTGCTGGTCCGCTCCGACCTCAACGTGCCGCTGGAGGACGGGCGGATCACCGACGACGGCCGGATCCGGGCCTCGCTGCCGACCATCCAGCGGCTCACCGGGGCCGGCGCCCGGGTGGTGCTGACCGCGCACCTGGGCCGGCCCAAGGGCGCGCCGGACGAGAAGTACACGCTGCGCCCGGTCGCCGACCGGCTCGGCGAGCTGCTCGGCACCGAGGTCGCGTTCGCCGCGGACACCGCCGGCGACGCGGCCAAGGTGGCCGCCGACGGGCTCGCCGACGGCGAGGTCGCGCTGCTGGAGAACGTGCGCTTCGAGCCGGGGGAGACCAGCAAGGACGACGCCGAGCGGGGCGAGCTGGCCGACCGGCTGGCCGCGCTCGCGGACGTGTACGTCGACGACGCCTTCGGCGCGGTGCACCGTAAGCACGCCAGCGTCTACGACGTCGCCACCCGGCTGCCGGGCTACGCCGGCGACCTGCTGCTGCAGGAGCTCGGGGTGCTGTCGCGGCTCGCCGGGCACGGCGGCGACGTGCAGCGGCCGTACGTGGTGGTCCTCGGCGGCAGCAAGGTCTCCGACAAGCTCGGGGTGATCTCCGCGCTGCTGCCGAAGGTCGACCGGCTGCTGGTCGGCGGCGGGATGTGCTTCACGTTCCTCAAGGCGCGCGGTCTGGAGGTCGGCGACTCGCTGCTGGAGGCCGACCAGGTCGAGACCTGCCGGCGGCTGCTGGAGCGCGACGGCGACCGGATCGGGCTGCCGGTCGACATCGTGGTCGCGACCGAGGTCAGCGAGGACGCCGAGACCGACACGGTCGACGTGGACGGCATCCCGGCCGGCAGCAAGGGCCTGGACGTCGGGCCGACCACGGTGGACGTCTTCGGCGGCGCGGTCGCCGGGGCCGGCACCGTGTTCTGGAACGGGCCGATGGGCGTCTTCGAGATGGCCCCGTTCGCGGCCGGCACCAAGGGGCTCGCCGAGGCGATCGCGACGAGCCGTGCGTTCACCGTGGTCGGCGGCGGCGACTCGGCCGCCGCGGTGCGCCAGCTCGGGGTGGACGAGGCGGCCTTCGACCACATCTCCACCGGCGGCGGCGCCTCCCTCGAGTACCTCGAGGGCCGCGAGCTGCCGGGCGTCGCGGTGCTGGAGTCCTGACGGTGGCCAAGGTGACCAAGCCGGCCCGCCGCCCGCTGGTGGCCGGCAACTGGAAGATGCACCTCTCGCACCTCGAGGCGATCGCCCTGGTGCAGAAGGTCGCGTTCAGCCTGTCCGAGCCGCAGCTCGAGGCGGTCGAGGTGGTGGTGCTGCCGCCGTTCACCGCGATCCGCAGCGTGCAGACGCTGATCGACGGCGACAAGCTGCTGCTCGGGTACGGCGCGCAGGACCTGTCCCCGCACCCCCAGGGGGCGTACACGGGGGACGTCGGCGGGCCGATGCTGGCCAAGCTCGGCTGCTCGTACGTAGTGGTGGGGCACTCCGAGCGCCGCCAGCACCACCGCGAGGACGACGCCACCGTGGCCGCCAAGATCAAGGCGGCGTACGCGAACGAGCTGGTCCCGATCCTGTGCGTCGGCGAGCTGGAGGACGTCCGGGACGCGGCCGGGCACGTCGCGCACTGCTGCGGCCAGCTCGACGCGGCGCTCGCCGGGCTGCCGGCGGAGCAGGCGCGCAGCCTGGTGGTCGCGTACGAGCCGGTGTGGGCGATCGGCACCGGCAAGGTGGCGACGCCGGCGGACGCGCAGGAGATGTGCGGGGAGATCCGCACCCGGCTGGCCGAGCGCTACTCCGGCGACCTCGCCGACGGGGTGCGCATCCTCTACGGCGGGTCGGTCAAGGCCGCCAACGCGGCCGAGATCCTGGCCGGCGCGGACGTCGACGGCGCGCTGGTCGGCGGGGCGAGCCTGGACGGCGAGGAGTTCGCTCGCATCTGCACGGCGGCCGACCCCGCGGGGCGGGCCGCCGCCGCCCGATGAGCGGGACGGCCGGGCCCGGCCCGGTGGCCGACCCCGGCCCGGTGGCCGACCCCGGCCCGGTGGCCGACCCCGGCCTGGCAGCCAGGCCCGGCTCGGCGGCCGGTAGGCGCCGGAGGGCACGGCGGCGGGCCGGGGTGGTGCTGGCGGTGGCGGGCCTGGTGCTCGGGCTGGCGGGCTGCCGGCCGGGGGACGACTCCGGGGACGCCGACCCGTCGGCGGTGCGGGGCCTCGACACCGGCACCACCGGCGTGCGCCAGCCCTCGGACGCCCGCGGCGGCACCCTCAAGCTGGTCACCGGCGCCGTCGACAGCCTCGACCCGGCCCGGTCGTACTCGCCCGGCGTGTGGAACGTGATGCGCCTCTACACCCGCCAGCTGGTCACCTTCGCGCCCAAGCCCGGCGCCGAGGGGACCCGGGTGGTCCCGGACCTGGCCACCGCGCCGGGCCGGACCACCGACGGCGGCCGGACCTGGACGTACACGCTGCGCGCCGGCGTCCGCTGGGAGGACGGCGCGTTCCTCACCTCCGCGGACGTGAAGTACGGCATCGAGCGGCTGTTCGCCTCCGAGGTGATCACCGGCGGGCCGACCTGGGCGGTGCAGCTGCTCGACGACAAGGCCAAGCCGTACGACGGGCCGTACAAGGACAAGGTCGGGCTGCGCAGCATCACCACGCCCAACGCCCGGACGGTCGTCTTCAAGCTGGTCAAGCCCTTCGCGGACTGGGACGAGGTGCTGGCGCTGCCGGCGGCGAGCCCGGTGCGGCGGCAGGCCGACCGCGGGACCACGTACGGCCGCAAGCCGCTGTCCCTGGGGCCGTACAAGGTGGTCTCCGTCGGCAAGGACGGCACGGTCGCCTTCGACCGCAACCCGCGCTGGGCGGGGAAGCTGGACCCGGTGCGCACCGCGCTGCCGGACAAGGTGCAGCTCAAGGCCAACGTGCTGCCCGCGGAGCGGGACCGGCAGGTGCTCGCCGGCGAGGCGGACGCGGACGTGACCGGCAGCGGGCTGCAGCCGGAGGCGGCCGCGACCGTGCTCGCCGACCCGGCGCTGGCCGGCCGGGTCGACGACCCGGGCACCGGCACGGTGCGGTTCGTGGCCATGCCGGCGAGCGTGGCGCCGTTCGCGGACGTGCACTGCCGGCGGGCGGTGCAGTACGCGATCGACAAGGCGGCGGTGAAGGACGCGCTGGGCGGGACGTACGCGGCGTCGCTGGCCACCACGCTGTGGCCGCGCGGGCTGCCCGGCTACCCGGCCACCGCGCCGTACCCGGCCGGCGAGGGCAACCACGGCGACCTGGCCGCCGCCCGCACCGAGCTGACCCGCTGCAACCGGGCCGATGGCTTCCCGGTCACCCTCGGCACCGTCAACGACGGCCGCGGCAAGGTGGCCGCGGACGCGGTCGCCCGGTCGCTGGGCCGGGTCGGGATCCGGGTCACGGTGCGGGAGTTCCCGCGGGCGACGTTCCTGTCCGCGGTCGCCGGCTCGCCGACCGCCATCCGCAAGGCCAGGCTCGGGCTGCTGGTGGCCGAGTGGGCGGCGGACTTCCCGTCGCCGTACGCCTTCCTGGTCCCCCTCGCCGACGGCCGCAGCATCCGCCCGGCCGCCAACCCCAACGTGGCCGAGCTGGGCGGCGGCGACCTGGAGTCGGCGATCGACGAGGCCGCGGCGACGCTCGACCCGGTGCAGGCGACCACGGCCTGGCGGGACGTGGCGGCGACAGCGATGCGGACGGCCGCGTACGCCCCGCTGGTCGAGGACCGGGCCGTGCTGATCGGCAGTGACCGGCTGCGCAACGCGTACGTCCACCCGGCGTTCCGCGGCTACGACGTGGTCTCGCTCGGCGTCCAGTAAGCTTCCCTAGTTACCCCACCCCGCGGAAGGCTGCCTCCCGGCAATGATCCTCAGTCTGTCCATCGTCCTCATCATTGCCAGCGCCCTGCTGATCCTGCTGATCCTGCTGCACCGCGGGAAGGGCGGCGGCCTGTCGTCGCTGTTCGGCGGGTCCGTCTCGTCGTCCCTGTCCGGGTCCTCGGTGGTGGAGAAGAACCTGGATCGGCTGACCCTGTTCTGCGGGGCCGTCTGGACAATCTGCATCGTCGGCCTCGGCCTCCTGCTGAAGGCCGGCGGCTAACATCTTCCGCCCGTCCGGGCACCGGGTCCGAGCGGGAACCACGTTCGAGGAGAGCAGGCACAGTGGCTGGTGGCAGCGCCATCCGGGGGAGCAGGGTCGGGGCCGGGCCGATGGGCGAGGCCGAGCGCGGGGAGTCGGTGCCGCGGCGCCGGATCTCCTTCTGGTGCGCCAACGGGCATGAGACGCGCCCGGCGTTCGCGGAGGAGGCGGCGGTCCCGGACAACTGGGACTGCCCGCGGTGCGGGCTGCCGGCCGGGCAGAGCGAGACCGCCCCGCCGCCGGCGCCGCGCAACGAGCCGTACAAGACGCACCTGGCGTACGTCCGCGAGCGCCGCTCGGACGCCGACGGCGAGGCCATCCTCGAGGAGGCCCTCGCCAAGCTCCGCGACCGCCGCGGCCGCTGACCCCGGCGTTCCTCCGCCCCCGGCTCAGCGGGGGAGGCGGGCGGCGGCGGGGGGGTCGAGGAGCCAGCGGGTGTGGGAGCGGCCGCGGGCGCCGGCGGCGGGGATCTCGAGGGCGTCCGCGCCGGCCAGCGCGCGGGCGAGGGGGGCGGCCTTGCCCGCGCCGGCGGCGACCAGCCAGACCTCGTCGGCGGAGCGGATGGCGGGGAAGGTGAGGGTCAGCCGGGTCGGCGGCGGCTTGGGACAGTCGTGGACCGCGGTGACGGTGCCCTCGGCGCGGGAGGCGGGGGAGTCCGGGAAGATCGAGGCGACGTGGCCCTCCTCGCCGACCCCGAGCAGCAGCACGTCGAAGTCGGCGGCCGGCCCGGCCGCGGCGAGCTCGGCGGCGTAGGCCGCCGCGGCGGCCTCCGGGTCGCCGGCGTGCGGGCCGTCGGCGGCAGGGAAGGGGTGCACCCGGGCCGGGTCGAGCGGCACCGCGTCGAGGAGCGCCTCCCGGGCGGCCAGGTCGTTGCGCTGCGGGTCGGCGGCCGGCACCCAGCGCTCGTCGCCCCACCACACGTCGAGCCGGCTCCAGTCGACCGCGTCCCGGGCCGGGCTGTCCCGCAGCTCGCGCAGCACCGCGGTGCCGACACCACCGCCGGTGAGCACCACCGACGCCGAGCCGCGCACCGCCTGCGCGTCGACGAGCCGGGTCAGCAGCCGGGCCGCGACCGCCTTGGCCAGCAGGTCCGCATCCGGGTGCACCACCACGGTCGGGCTCACGCGGGCGACCCGCCGGCGTCGGTGCCCGCGCGGGTGTCGGTCTCGGCCGCGGTGACCGGCGCCGGCTCGGGAGCAGGGGCCGGCCCCCCGGCAGGTCCGCCGCTTGATCCGTCAGCCGGTCCGCCGCCCGGTCCGCCCTGCATCGGGTCGAGCCAGATGTGGGTGCGGGGCTCCGGCGCCCGGTCGGCCAGCCCGTCGACGCCGGCGGCGACGCCGAGCGCGTCCGCGTACGGCTGGTCGGCGTCGAGCCGGCGCAGCTCCTCGGCCAGCAGGTCCCCGAGCGACCGCTCGGGCAGCGCCACCGCGGTGGTGGGCTGCTCGGCCCGCTCCAGCAGCACGGTGCCGGCGTCCTTGCGGGCGAGCCGGACCACCCCGCCGCCCTCCAGCTCGACCAGCACCTCGGACACCCCGATGCCGCCGACCCCGGGCGCCCGCCCGGACGCCTGCTCGACCGGCACCGGCACCCCGAAGCGGGACGACAGCCAGCCGGCCAGCAGCTGCGCGGCCGGGTCGTCGACCCGGCCGGTGACCTTGGCCGCGGTCGGCGCCGCCCGCACGGTGTCGAAGGCGGACGCCAGCTCGGCCCGCCACGGCGTCGTCCGGGTCCAGGCCAGGTCGGTGTCGCCGGGCCGGTAGTCCTCGGCCCGCTGCCGCAGGGCGGCCGCGGTCTCCGGGCAGCGGCTGATGTCGGTGACCCGCCGCTCGGCGAAGACGCCCAGCGGGTCGTGCGCGATCAGGTCCGGCGGCGGCCCGTGCCACCAGGTGACCACCGGGGCGTCCGGGGCCAGCAGCGGCAGCGTGACCGACTCGGCGTGCAGGCCGAGCCGCCCGTACATCCGCATCACGACGGCCTCGCCCGGCCCCAGCCGGCCACCGGCGAGCACCTCGGCGTCCAGCCGCGGCACGGGCGCCTCGATCTGCCGGCGGATCACCACCAGCAGCCGGCACGAGTGCCGGGACGCCGCGGTTGTCGCGGCCGCCTCGGCCTCCTGCACGTCCTTCTCGTCGACCACGACGACCAGGGTGAGGGCGAGGCCGGACAGCACCGCGCCGCCGGTCCGCCGCTCGGCGGCGAGCGCCTTGACCACCGCGGTCCCGGTGGTGTCCCACAGTGTCGTCACCGGCCCCGCTCCGTCCCGCGGCGAGCCGCGTCGGTCCTCCCGCGGCGAGCCGCGTCGGTCGTCCCGCCCGCTCCGGGTCTGGTCACGGTCGCCGCCAGACGCGGCCGCCGCGGGCGAGCATCTCGTCGGCCTCCTTGGGTCCCCACTCGCCGGCCCGGTAGAGCGCCGGCTCCTGCCCCTGCCAGAACTCCTCCAGCGGGTCCACCACCCGCCAGGACGCCTCCACCTCGGCCGCCTGCGGGAAGAGCGTGGCGTCGCCGAGCAGCACGTCGAGGATCAGCCGCTCGTACGCCTCCGGCGAGGCCTCGGTGAAGGACTCGCCGTACAGGAAGTCCATGGCGACGTCGCGGACCTCCATCGCCGACCCGGGCACCTTCGAGCCGAACTTCAGCGTCACGCCCTCGTCCGGCTGGACCCGGATGACCAGCTGGTTCTGCCCCAGCTCCTCGGTGTCGGTCTTGGAGAAGGGAAGGTGCGGCGCCTTCTTGAACATGATCGAGATCTCGGTCACCCGCCGCGGCAGCCGCTTGCCGGTCCGCAGGTAGAACGGGACGCCGGCCCACCGGCGGGTCTCGATGTCGAGCTTGACCGCCGCGTACGTCTCCGTCCGCGAGTCCTCCGGGACGTCCTTCTCCTGCCGGTAGCCGACCACCCGCTCGCCGGCCAGCCAGCCTTGGCTGTATTGCCCGCGGATCGCGTACGCCCCGAGGTCGTCGGGCAGCGTGATCGCCCGCAGCACCTTGATCTTCTCGGTGCGGATCGCCTCGGCGGTGAACTCGACCGGCTCCTCCATCGCGGTCAGCGCGACCAGCTGGAGCACGTGGTTCTGCAGGACGTCCCGGGCGGCGCCGGTCTGGTCGTAGAACCCGGCCCGGGTGCCGATGCCGACGTCCTCGGCCATGGTGATCTGCACCGAGTCGATGAAGTTCGCGTTCCACACCGGCTCGAAGAGCTGGTTGGCGAAGCGCAGAGCAAGGATGTTCTGAACGGTCTCCTTGCCCAGGTAGTGGTCGATGCGGAAGACGTCCTGCGCGGTGAAGACGTCGTCGACCAGGTCGTTCAGCTCGCGGGAGGACTCCAGGTCGTTGCCGAACGGCTTCTCCACCACGACCCGCCGCCACCCGCCGGACCGCTCGTTGTCCGCCATCCCGGTCCGCTGCAGCTGCTTGAGCACGGTGGGGAAGGCGGCCGGCGGGATGGACAGGTAGAACGCGGCGTTGCCCTTGATCCCGTGCTCGTCGCGCATCTGGTCGGTGCAGGCGCAGAGCTGGTCGAAGGCGTTGTCGTCGTCGAACGAGCCGGGCACGAAGCGGATGTTGCCGGCCAGCCGGGACCAGACGTCGTCCCGCCATGGGGTCCGGGCGTGCGCCCGGGCCGCCTCGCGGGCCATGTCCTCGAAGTCGCCGTCGCCCCAGTCCCGGCGGGCGAAGCCGACCAGCACGAAGTCGGTCGGCAGCAGCCCGCGGCTGTGCAGGTCGTACACCGCCGGGAGGAGCTTCTTGCGGGCCAGGTCGCCGGTGACGCCGAAGACGACGAGCGCGCACGGCTCGGGCACCCGCGGCAGCCGGCGGTCGCGCGGATCCCGCAGCGGGTTGCGCCGCGGCGGCTCCAGGCGGGTGTCGGTCACGGCCCGCCCCCCGTGCGGCGGTGCGAGGTGGTCACCGGGCGGTCCCCTCCCGGTCCGCCGCCGCGGGGCCGTCGCCGGCCGGCTTGGCCGCCCCGGCCGGCATGACCTCCGCCCCAGCGCCCTCCAGCGACGAGGTGACCTGCTCGATCAGCTCGTTCCAGGAGTCCTCGAACTTCTTGACGCCCTCGTCCTCGAGCGTCTGCACCACGTCGTCGTAGTCGACGCCGAGCGCGGCCAGCCGGTCCAGCACCTGCTGCGCCTCGGAGTACATCGGGCGGATGGTGTCGCCGCGGATCTCGCCGTGGTCGGCGACCGCCTCCAGGGTGGCCTCCGGCATGGTGTTGACCACGCCCGGCGCGACCAGCTCGACCACGTAGCGGGTGTCCTCGTAGGCCGGGTCCTTGACGCCGGTGGAGGCCCACAGCGGCCGCTGCGGCTTGGCCCCGGCCTGCTCCAGCGCCCGCCACCGGTCGCTGCCGAAGACCTCCTCGTAGTGCTGGTACGCCAGGCGGGCGTTGGCGATCGCGGCCGAGCCGCGCAGCGCCTTGGCCTCCTCGCTGCCCAGCTTGTCCAGCCGCTTGTCGGTCTCGGTGTCGTTGCGGGACACGAAGAACGACGCCACCGAGCCGATCCGGGACAGGTCGTGGCCGTTGGCCTTCGCCTGCTCCAGCCCGGCCAGGAACGCGTCCATCACCTGGTCGTACCGGTCCAGGGAGAAGATCAGCGTGACGTTGACGCTGATGCCGGCGGCCAGCACCGCGGTGATCGCCGGCAGTCCCTCGACGGTGGCCGGGATCTTGATGAAGAGGTTGGGCCGGTCCACCAGCCACCACAGCGCCTTCGCCTCGGCCACCGTGCGGGCGGTGTCGTGCGCGATCCGCGGGTCGACCTCGATGGACACCCGCCCGTCGACCCCGTCGGTCCGGTCGTAGACCTCGCGCAGGACGTCGCAGCCCCAGCGGATGTCGTACGTCGTGATCGACCGGACCGACTCGCCCACGTCGCAGCCGCGCAGGGCGAGGTCGCGCACCTGCTCGTCGTACGCGTCGCCCTCGCTCAGCGCCTTCTGGAAGATCGTCGGGTTGCTCGTCACCCCGACCACGTGCTTGTCCCGGATCAGCTGCTCGAGGTTGCCGCTGCGCAGCCGCTCGCGGGAGATGTCGTCCAGCCAGACGGCCACCCCGGCGGCCGAGAGGTCGGCAAGCGCGTCGCTCATGGTTGTCCTCCTCAGCTTCCCGTGGTGGTGCCGGTGACCAGCCCGACCCGCTCCAGGCTGGCGTGCGCCGCCGCCACCACCCGGTCCGGTGTGAAGCCGAACTGCTCGAACAGGGTGGTGTAGGCAGCGCTGGCACCGTAGTGCTCGATGCTGACAATTTCGCCGGCGTCACCGACCAGGTCCCGCCAGCCCTGCCCGATGGCGGCCTCGACGCTCACCCGGGCCCTGACCCCGGTGGGCAGGACGGTCTGCCGGTAGGCCTCGTCCTGCTCGAAGAACCACTCCCGGCAGGGCATCGAGACCACCCGGGTCGCCACGCCCTCGTCCTCCAGCCGCTTGCGCGCCTCGACGGCGAGCCAGACCTCCGAGCCGGTGGCCAGGATGATCACGTCCGGGGTGGGCTTGGCGGCCGCCTCGGCCAGCACGTACGCCCCGCGGGCGGTGCCCTCCGCGGAGCCGGTGGTGCCGTCCGGCGAGGACTCGGTGCGGTCCCAGGTCGGCACGTTCTGCCGGGTCAGGGCCAGCCCGGCCGGCCGGTCGGTGTGCTCCAGGATGGTCCGCCAGGCGACCGCGGTCTCGTTGGCGTCGGCCGGGCGGACCACGTCCAGCCCGGGGATGGCCCGCAGCGCGGCCAGGTGCTCGATCGGCTGGTGGGTCGGGCCGTCCTCGCCGAGGCCGATCGAGTCGTGCGTCCACACGTACGTCACCGGCAGCTTCATCAGCGCGGCCAGCCGCACCGCCGGGCGCATGTAGTCGCTGAAGACGAGGAACGTGCCGCCGTAGACCCGGGTCAGCCCGTGCAGGGTGATGCCGTTCATCAGCGAGCCCATGGCGTGCTCGCGGATGCCGAAGTGCAGCACCCGCCCGTACGGCCCGCCCGGGAACTCCTTGGTCTGGTGCTCGGTCGGGATGAAGGACGGCTCGCCCTTGGGGGTGGTGTTGTTGGACTCGGCCAGGTCGGCCGAGCCGCCCCACAGCTCCGGCAGCACCGGCACGATCTTGTCCAGCACGGTGCCGGACGCCTTGCGGGTGGCCATCCCCTTGGGGTCGGGGTCGAAGGTGGGCAGCGCGTCGGTCCAGCCGTCCGGCAGCCGGCGGGCGGCCAGCCGGTCGAGCAGCTCCTTGCGCTGGGGCGCGGCCTGGGCCCAGGCGTCGAAGCGCTGCTGCCACCGGGCGTGGGCCTTGCGGCCGCGCTCCTTGACCTCGCGGGCGTGGGCGAGCACCTCGTCGTCGACGTCGAAGGTCTTGTCCGGGTCCCAGCCGAGCACCCGCTTGGTCGCGGCCACCTCGTCCGGGCCCAGCGCCGAGCCGTGCGACTTGCCGGTGTTCTGCGCGTTCGGCGCGGGCCAGGCGATGATCGTGCGCAGCCGGATCAGCGACGGCCGGTCGGTCTCGGCCTTGGCCGCGTCCAGCGCGGCCTCGAAGGCGGCGACGTCCTCGACGTACGTCCCGTCGGAGCGGCGCCAGTCGACGGTCTGGGTGTGCCAGCCGTACGCCTCGTAGCGCAGCGCCACGTCCTCGCTGAGCGCGATGCTGGTGTCGTCCTCGATCGAGATCTGGTTGTCGTCGTAGATCAGGACCAGGCTGCCGAGCTGCTGGTGCCCGGCGATCGAGGACGCCTCGCCGGAGACGCCCTCCTCGATGTCGCCGTCGGAGGCGACCACGTAGACGTGGTGGTCGAAGACGCTCTGGCCGGCGGGCGCGTCCGGGTCGAGCAGGCCGCGCTCGCGGCGCGCCGCCATCGCCATCCCGACCGCGTTGCCGATGCCCTGCCCGAGCGGGCCGGTGGTGGTCTCCACCCCGGCCGTGTGCCCGTGCTCGGGATGACCCGGGGTCAGCGAGCCCCAGGTCCGCAGGGCCTTGAGGTCCTCCAGCTCCAGCCCGTATCCGGAGAGGTAGAGCTGGATGTAGAGGGTGAGGCTGGAGTGGCCGGCGGAGAGCACGAAGCGGTCCCGGCCCAGCCAGCCGGCGTCGCCCGGGTCGTGCCGCAGGTGCCGCTGGAAGAGCGTGTAGACGGCCGGGGCCAGGCTCATCGCGGTGCCGGGGTGGCCGTTGCCGGTCTTCTGCACCGCGTCCATGGCCAGCACCCGGACCGTGTCGACCGCCCGGGAGTCCCGCTCGGACCAGCCGTCCGGGTACGCCGGCGGCCCGGCCTCGGCGGGCGCCTCGGCGGCCGGCTCGGGGGCCTGCTCGACGGGCTCGGCGCTGTCGGGGGCGTCCGGCAGCTGAACCGATTCACCGTCAGCCGGTGGCTGCTCCGGGGTGTCGTTCACTTCGGCTGGCTCCCTCGATCGGCGGGCGGGCGGCCGACCCGCGGACGGACGGCTGGCGATGGGTGGAACGCGTGACAGTGATCACCCGGAGCGTAGTCCCGGTGCCCGTCCCGGCGCCCGGGCAACGGCCGCCGGACGGGCGCGCCGCGACCCGCCCCGACCGGCTCGGTCCGCCTGCCACCCTGCCTCCAGCCGACCTACCCCGAGACCCGGGGACCGACACAGGTCACCGGCCGGCCGAACGCCGGTCCGGCGGCGGGTGCGACCCGCCCCGCGGACGGCGACCCCACCGCCCGGGAAGCGGCCGCTCGGTGCGTAGAGTGCTCCCCGTGACGGAGGTGCTGGCGGGTCGCCGACGTCCGGCGCTCATGCCGGCCCCGATCGACGTCCAGGCGGAGCGGATGGCCCGGCGCGGGCGCGCCGTCGCCGTGCTGCGGGCCTATGTCGCGCTCACCAAGCCGCGGATCGTCGAGCTGCTGCTCGTCACCACCGTGCCGGCGATGGTGCTCGCCGCCGGCGGGCTGCCGCCGCTGGGCCTGGTGCTGGCCACCCTGGTCGGCGGCTCGCTCGCCGCCGGCAGCGCCAACGCGCTCAACTGCTACCTCGACCGCGACATCGACGCGGTGATGCGCCGCACGGTGGCCCGGCCGCTGGCCCGGCACGCGGTGTCGCCGCGGTCGGCGCTCATCTTCGGCGTCGTGCTCGGAGTGGTCGCGATCGCCATCATGTGGGCCTTCACCGGCTGGCTGCCGGCGCTGCTCACCGTCTTCGCGATCCTCTTCTACGTCCTCGTCTACACGCTGGTGCTCAAGCGTCGCACCGCGCAAAACATCGTCTGGGGCGGCGCCGCCGGCTGCATGCCGGTGCTGATCGGCTGGGCCGCGGTCACCGACTCGCTGGCCTGGCCGCCGGTGGTGCTCTTCGGGATCGTCTTCTTCTGGACCCCGCCCCACTTCTGGGCGCTGGCCATGCGGTTCCGCGACGACTACGCGCGGGCCGGGGTGCCGATGCTGCCGGTGGTGGCCACCCCGGCCGTGGTCGCCCGCCGGATCGTCGGCTACACCTGGCTGACCGTGGCCACCTCGCTGCTGCTCTGGCCGCTGGCCACCTCGTGGGTGTACGGCGTGGTGGCCGTCGCCGCCGGTGCCTGGTTCCTGGCCGCCGCGCACAAGCTGTGGGATCGGGTCAGGCGGGGGGTGGAGCCGCAGGCGGTCCGCCTGTTCCACCTGTCCAACTCCTACCTCGCGGTGCTCTTCGTCGCGGTGGCCGTCGACGCGCTGGTCCGCTGACTTGCCCGCCCGCGCGCCCACCCGACCGCCCACGCGCGCGACCCCGCGGGTGGCCCTGGTCACCTGCCGCGAGCACCCCGGCGGGGACGAGGACGCGCCGCTGCTGCTGGCCGCCTGCGCCGCCGCCGGGCTGGACGCCGAGTGGCGGGTCTGGGACGACCCGGCGGTGCACTGGCGGTCGTACGACCTGGTGGTCGTCCGCTCCACCTGGGACTACCCGCCGCGCCGGGACGACTTCACCGACTGGGCGGCCAGCGTGCCCCGGCTGGCCAACCCGGCCGACGTGATCCGGTGGAACACCGACAAGACCTACCTGCGCGAGCTGGCCGCGGCCGGCGTGCCGGTGGTGCCGACCGAGCACCTCGCCCCGGGCGACGAGCCGGCCTGGCCGGACGGCTGGACCGAGATCGTGGTCAAGCCGGCGGTCAGCGCCGGCAGCCGCGACACCGCCCGGTACGGCCCGGTCGAGGCCGACCGGGCCCGCGCGCACGCCGCCAAGCTGCTCGGTGCCGGTCGCGCGGTGCTGGTCCAGCCCTACCTGACCGCGGTGGACGAGGTCGGGGAGACCGCGGTGGTGCACGTCGGCGGGGCGTACAGCCACGGCCTGGGCAAGGGCGCGCTGCTGGAGCCGGGCGCCACCGCCGAGATCGACGAGCTGTGGCGGCCGGAGGAGATCACCCCGCGAGAGCCGTCGGCGGCCGAGCTCGCGCTGGCCGAGCAGGCGCTGGCCGCGGTGCCGGGCGGGCCGGAGCGGCTGCTCTACGCCCGGGTCGACCTGATCCCGGGGCCGTCCGGCGACCCGCTGGTGGTCGAGGTCGAGCTGACCGAGCCGTCGCTGTTCCTCACCACCGTGCCGGCCGCCGCGGACCGCTTCGCCGCCGCCATCCGCACCGCCGTCAGCGCCCGCTGAGCAGCGCTTCCACCGTGGTGAGGGTGACCAGGGGGGAGTAGAGGGCCATCGCCAGCAGCGCCCGCTCGTGGCCTGCGTCGGTCCCGCCGGCGCAGGCGTCGGCGGCGACCTGGACCCGTACGCCGGCGTCGGCCGCGGCCAGCGCGGTGGACAGCACGCAGCAGTCGGTGGCCACCCCGGCCAGCAGCAGGTCGCCGCGGCCGCCGGTGGCCGCGTCCAGCTCCGGCCCCCACTTGCCGAACGTCGGCCGGTCCAGCACCGGCCCGCCCGGGTCGCCGACCAGGTCCCACAGCGGGGCGTCCGGCGGTTGCCGCGCCCACGGCCACTGCTCGTAGTACGCCTGCCAGGCCCCGGCCGGCTCGGCCGGCGCGACGAACCGGGTGTGCACGGTCCGGCCGGCGAAGGCGGGCCGCAGCCGGTCCACCCCGGCCGCGGCGGCGGCGAACCGGGGCACCGCCCAGCCGCTGCCCGGGTCGGCGAAGACGGCCTGCATGTCGATGACGACGAGCCAGGGCGCGCTCACCGGGTCGGCGGGGCGTAGCGGGTGCTGACCGGCGCCTCCTGCGCCCGCACCCGGGCGCGGGCGGTGAGCAGGTGGCCGAGGAAGCCGACGGCCAGCGCGACCAGCACGCCCAGGTTTGCGAACGCCCAGTCGCCCTCCTTGCCGCCCAGCCCGAACGGCCCGAGCAGGTAGCCCTGCCAGTCCAGCCAGTCGGCGAAGGTGTTGGTGACCAGCCCCCAGCCGAGCACGGTGGCGAGCACGACCAGGCCGATCGGGACCGGCTGGACGTCGCCGTACCGGCCGGTGGGCTGGAAGAGCTCGGTGTCGGCGTAGTCGCGCCGGCGCAGCAGCACGTCGGCCAGGAAGACCCCGCACCAGGCCGCGATCGGCACCCCGAGGGTGATCAGGAAGCCCTGGAACGGGCCGATGAAGTCGTCCGCGGCGAAGACCACGTACGCGGTGCCGATCACCATCAGCACGCCGTCCACCAGTGCGGCCAGGTAGCGGGGGATGCGCACCCCGACCGAGAGCAGCGCGAGCCCGGACGAGTAGATGTCCAGCACCGCCCCGCCGACCAGGCCGAGCACCGCCACCAGTGCGAACGGCACCAGGAACCAGGTCGGCAGCACCTCGGTGAGCGCGCCGATCGGGTCGGCCCCGATGGCCTCGCTCAGCGCCGGCTGCGAGCCGGCCAGCAACAGGCCGAACAGCAGCAGCACCATCGGCCCGAGCGAGCCGCCGAACGCGGTCCAGCCCGCCACCCCGCGGCCGGACGCCGACCGCGGCAGGTAGCGGGAGTAGTCCGCGGCCGCGTTGACCCAGCCGAGCCCGAAGCCGGTCATCACGAAGACCAGCGCCCCGACGAACGCCTGCAGCGAGCCGGACGGCAGCGAGGACACCGCATCCCAGCTGATCTCGTCGACCACCAGCACGATGTAGACCACCGTCAGCGCCGCGGTGGCCACGGTGATGGCGGTCTGCAGCCGCATGATGAAGTCGAAGCCGAGCACGCCGGCCGCGATCGTCACGGCGGCCACCACGACCATGGCGAGCACCTTGGTGCCGGTGCCGCCGCCCCAGCCGAGCCGGTCCAGCACGGTCGCGGTGGCCAGCGTGGCCAGGATGACCAGCACGGTCTCCCAGCCGACGGTGAGCAGCCAGGACAGCGCGGAGGGCAGCCGGTTGCCGCGCACCCCGAAGGCGGCCCGGCTGAGCACCATGGTCGGCGCCGAGCCGCGCTTGCCGGCGAGCGCGACCAGCCCGCAGAGCGTGAAGGACACCGCGATGCCGACCACGCCGGCGACCACGGCCTGCCAGAAGGAGACCCCGAAGCCGAGCACGAAGGCGCCGTAGCTCACCCCCAGCACGGAGATGTTGGCGGCGAACCAGGGCCAGAAGAGGTCGCGCGGGCTGCCCTTGCGCTCGCTCTCGGCGATGACGTTGATGCCGTTCTGCTCGACGCCGGCGGGAGCCGGGGGCGGCACGGCGCTGCTGTCGGACACGCCTGCATGATCGCGCACCCGCGCCCTTCCGGGGAGGGGGCCCGGCCCGCTTCCCGGTCAGGCGGCCGCGTACGCCGACGTTGGCTCGGTCGGCATCCCGGCGGGCTCCGCCGACCGGGTCGAGGTCGCCAGCAGCAGCCGCAGCGCGGCGATCCAGACCAGCACTGCGCCGAGCAGGTGGGCGCCGACCAGCACGACCGGGAGGCCGGTGAAGAACTGCACGAAGCCGATCAGGCCCTGGGCCAGCTCGACGCCGAGCAGCACCACCGCGGCCCGGCGCACCGCGGCCGGGGCGCCGGTCCCGCGCAGCCACAGCACCGCCGCGACGGTGAGCCCGACCAGCAGCATCACCGCGTCGGCATGCAGCTGGCTGACCGTCGCCGGGTCGAAGCCGGTCCGGGCGGCCGCCTCGTCGCCGGCGTGCGGGCCGCTGCCGGTCACCACCGTGCCGAGCGCCAGCACCGTCGCGGTCACCCCGACCAGCGCGCGGACCAGCCAGCCCAGCTCGCGGCCGACCAGTGGCCGGGCCGGGCCGTCGTCGTCCGGGTGGGCGGCCCGCCAGGCCAGCGCCACGGTGGCCGCGATGATCGCCATGGAGACCAGGAAGTGCGCCGCCACCGTCCACGGGTTGAGTCCGGTCAGCACGGTCACCCCGCCGAGCACGGCCTGGGCCGGGATGCCGAGGAACGCGGCCACCCCGAGCGGCACCAGCGAGCGCCGGCCGTGCCGGAGCACGGCGACCAGGGTGGCCAGCGCGACCAGCCCGACGGCGAACGTGAGCATCCGGTTGCCGAACTCGATCGCGCCGTGCTCCGCGTACTCCGGGGTCGGCGTGTACGAGTCCTCGGTGCAGCTCGGCCAGGTCGGGCAGCCCAGCCCGGAGCCGGTCAGCCGGACCACCCCGCCGGTCACCACGATCGCCGCGTTGGCCACCACGGAGGCGACCGCCAGCCGGCGGACCAGCGCGGCCGAGGGGCGGGGGAGAGGCACCCCCAGAGGGTAGGTCGGCCCGGCCGGACCGGCGCGCCCGGGCTCACGATCCGGTCACGGCGGGGACGCAGGGCGGCTGGCGGGCCCTACCGTCCCAGAAGTGCCGCCCGCACCGACCGCCGCGCCGCCCCGGGTGGCCGTGCCCGGCCCGGCGGGCGCGGAGCCGCCGCTGGCGGAGGCGGGGCGCGCGGACCCGCCGAAGCGGTCGACCCGCTCCGGGGTGTTGCTGCTGCCGCCGTGGCGGCGGGCGCCGCTGCTGCCGTTCGGGCAGCCGGCGGTGATCCTGGCGGTCGTCGCGGCGACCGCGATCCTGGCCTGCGCCGCCGCCTCGGCCGCGCTGTTCCTGTCCTCGGCCGCGTCGGCCTCGCTGCAGCGGCTGATCGCGGCCGAGTGCCCGGGCGCCGGCGAGGTCGAGGTGCAGGCGATCGAGTCGGCCTGGGCCGAGCGCGAGCTGACCCCGCGGGTGACCGCGGCGCTGGCCCGGGTCGGGTTGCCGGCACCGGCGCTGTCGCTGCTGCCGTACGCGCCCTCCCAGCTCGGCACCGGGTCGGCGCCCAACCCGGTGCGGACGATCTACCGGGACGGGGCGCTGGACCACGTCACCGTCCTCGCCGGCCGGCCCGGCACCCGCGGGATGTGGCTGTCCGAGGCGGCGGCCGGCCGGGCCGGGGTCGGGGCCGGCGACCGGGTGCGGCTCGGGTCGGGGACCGTGCCGGTGGCCGGCGTCTACCGCAACCTGTTCCAGGAGCCGGAGCGGGCGTACTGGTGCCCGTACCGGCAGCTGATCTTCAACCTGGGCAACGCCGGCCGGGACCCGCCGCCGCTGGCGATCGCCAGCGACCCGACCGTGCTGCAGGACGTGGTCGGGCCGGCCGACCCGACGGCCTACCGCTGGCTGGCGCCGGTCGGCGACGAGCCGATGACGCTGTCCCGCGGGCGGGAGCTGGTCGGGCGGCAGGCGGCGGCGTACGGGCTCGCCGGCCTGCCCGAGCCGACCGACTTCGGCGCCCGCAACACCGGCGCCGGCCAGCTGCCCGCGCTCACCCACCGGGCGGCGCTGATCCGGGACGGGTTGCGCGGCCCGGTGCTGCCGATCGCGCTGGGCGGCTCGCTGCTGGCCCTGCTGCTGGTGGGCGCGGCCGGGTCGTTCTGGGCCGACCGCCGGTACGCCGAGGTGCGGCTGCTGTCCGCCCGCGGCGTCGGCCCGGGACCGCTGGCCTCCAAGGCGGTGCTCGAGCTGGCGCTGCCGGCCGTCGCCGGCACGGTGGCCGGCTGGCTGCTGGCCCGCTGGCTGGTCGCCGCCCTCGGGCCGAGCCCGCACCTGGACGCCGGCGCGCCGGCCCGGGCCGCGCTCACCGCCGCGGTAGCGCTGGCCGCCGGGCTGGGGCTGCTCGGGCTGGTGGCCGGGCTGCGGGCCCGCAACGCGACCGAGCGGCCGGTCGGCGCCCGCACGTACCGGCTGGCCCGGGTGCCCTGGGAGCTGCTCCCGCTCGGCGCCGCGGCCGCCTGCTACCTGGCCCTGCGCGGCGGCCGGCCGGTGGTGCTGGTGGAGAACGTGGCCCAGGTCAACCTGCTGGTGGTCGCCTTCCCGCTGCTGTTCATCGCGGGCGCGGCGGTGCTCGCGGTCCGGCTGCTCGCGGTGGCGCTGCCGCCGCTGGCCCGCCGGGCCGGGCGGCTGCCGCCGGCGGCGTACCTGGCGCTGCGCCGGCTCAGCGCGTCCCGGCTGGCCAGCGTGGTGCTGCTGGCCGCGGTGAGCGCCCCGGTGGCGATGACCGTGTACGCCGCCGGCCTCACCACCGGCACCGAGCAGACGCTGGCGGCCAAGGCGATGACCTTCGTCGGCAGCGACGCGGCCGTGCTCAGCAACGACCCGGTGGTGCCGAGCGCGGCGACCGACCGGGTCGGCACCGTGGTGGTCCGCTACCTCTACGGCACGGTCGGCACCAGCCGGGACGTCGCCGTGCTGGCCGTCGACCCGGACACGCTGCCGGCGGCGGCGCACTGGCACGGGTCGTTCGCGGACCGCCCGCTGCCCGAGCTGCTCGCCCGGCTGCGCGACCCGGCCGGCCCGGTGCCGGCGCTGGTGGTGGACCCGCGCGGCGAGCTGGGCGACCGCTTCACCGTGCAGCTCGGCGACACCGCCCGGCCGGTCCGGCGGGTGGCCGTGGCCGCGGTCTTCCCGGGCCGGCGGCTGCCGGTGCCGATGGTGGTGGTGGACCGGGACCGGCTGGGCGAGGTGGACCCGCACGCGGGCAGCCGGTTCGAGCTGTGGACCCGCGGCGACCCGGCACCGGCGCAGGCGGCGGTGCTGGACCAGGACGCCGCGCTCTTCGACACCCTCGGGGTGGACCGGGTCTTCCGGGCCGCCGACTTCGCCGGCATCATCTGGACCTTCGGCTACCTGACCGCGCTGGCCGGGCTGGTCGGCCTGGTCGCGATCGGCGGGCTGCTGCTCTACCTGGAGACCCGGCAAAGCAGCCGGACCGCCTCGTACGCGCTCGGCCGCCGGATGGGGCTGTCCCGCGGTACCCACCTGCGCTCGCTGCTGGCCGAGCTGGGCCTGCTGCTGGGCTGCGCGTACGCGGTCGGGGCCGGGCTGGCGGCCGGCGCGCTCGGCCTGGTGCACCGGCTGGTCGACGTCGACCCGACCCGGCCGCCGACCCCGCTGCTGGTGGTGCCGCTGCCCGCGCTGGCCGGCTGCGCGCTGGCGGCCGCCGCGGTCACCGTGCTGGCCGCCCTCTACGCCCAGCGGGCCGCCGACCGTACTGACGCCGCCAAGGTCCTGCGGCTGACCTGAACGGCCGAGGACCCCGCCCGGCGAGCCGGAGCGGGGTCCTCGGGGGACCTGTCTCAGCGGGCGACGGCGGCGCCCACCTTGTCCTTCGCCGCCACCGCGCCCTCGCGGGCCGCGGTGCCGGCGCTGAGGGCGGCGTCCTTGGTCGCGGCCGCGGCGGTCAGCGCCGCGGCCTTGGCCTTGGCCGCCGCGCTGGCGGCGTCGAAGTCGGACCGCGCCCGCTTGGCCGCCTTGACGGCGTCCTTGCGCTGCTGGGCGGTCGCCTTGTCGGCCTTCTTCAGCGCCCGGCGGGACCGGTGCTGGGCCGCCTCGTACGCGGCCCCGGTCCGCTCCTGGGTGACGTCGAGCGCCCGGCTGCTGACCGCACCGGCGGCGGCCAGCGCGGCGGCGGCGCGGACCTGGGCGCGCTCCAGCGCCTTGCCGCCCTTCTTCTCGGCCCGGTCGAGCGCCTTGCCGGTCCGCTTCTCGACCTTGGCCAGCGCCTTCTGCGCGCGCTTGGACAGGGTCGGGGAGGGCCGGGAGGCGATCCCGCGGGCCTTGCCGCCGACCGCGCCGGCGGCCCCGGCCACGGCCCCGGCCGCGCCGGTCACGGCGCCGCCGACCGCGCCGACGGCGTCGCCGACGGTGTCGGCGGTGTCGCCGACCGCGTGGCCGACGCCCTTGAGCGCCTTGCCGGCGACGTACGGCACCGACGGGCGGCCGCCGGTGTCGAGCGCGCAGATGAGCAGGCCGCCGATCAGGCTGACGTTCTTGAAGAACTCCACCCGGTCGCTGACCTTCTGCTCCGGGTCGGTGGTCTCCCAGAAGCGGTGGCCGGCCAGCGTGGTCGGCACCAGGCTGCCGGCCAGCAGCAGCGCGGCCGGCCGGGCGAACGGCCCGAAGACGAGACCGAGGCCGCCGACGACCTTGATCGCGCCGTCGAGCTTGACCAGCGACTCGGGGTCGTTGGGCAGCTGCGGCACCCGGTCCGCGATCGGCTTCGCGATCGGGGACGCGGGACCCGCTTTCGGCTGCGGGTTGCGGAGCTGGTCCAGACCGCCGCTGACGAAGCTGGCGGCGAGCGCCGCGCGGGCGGCGCGACGGGCAAGGCTCATTCCTCAGGCCTCCGGTTCGGTGGGTCGGGACTTCTTGGCGGCCTACCCTGCCTCACTCCCACTTGAACGTCGCAGCTGCCGCGCCGAGCGCCAGCACGGCCCAGACCAGCAGCGTGACCAGTGCCTGCACCGGCAGACCGGCGCCGTCGCGCAGCACGTCCCGCAGCCCTTCGGACAGCGCCGCGGTGGGCAGGAACTGCAGCACGCCGGCCAGCCCGGCCGGGAACTTCTCCAGCGGGAACAGGACCCCGCCGAAGAACAGCAGCAGGAACCAGACCAGGTTGGCCGCGGCCAGGGTCGCCTCGGCCCGCAGCGCGCCGGCCATCAGCAGGCCGAGGCCGGCGAAGGCGGCCGTGCCGGCGACCACGAGCGCCAGCGTGGACACGGCGGCCAGGACCCCGCCGGTCGGCCGCCAGCCCAGCGCCAGGCCGAGCCCGCCGACCAGCAGCACCTGCAGCAGCTCGACCGCGAGCACCGCCCCGGTCTTGCCCAGCAGCAGCACCGGGCGCGGCAGCGCGGTGGCACCCAGCCGCTTGAGCACCCCGTACTTGCGCTCGAACCCGGTGCCGATGGCCAGCCCGGTGAACGCGGCCGAGGTGACGGCGAGCGCGAGCACGCCGGGCACCACGAAGTCGACCCGCCGGCCCGGCAGGTCGCCCAGGAACGGCTCGGCCACCAGCAGGCCGGTCAGCAGCAGCGGGATCAGCAGGGTGAGCAGCACCTGCTCGCCGTTGCGCAGCGACAGCCGCAGCTCCATCGCGGTCTGCGCGGCCAGCATCCGGTGGGTCGGAGCCGCCCCGGGCGCGGGCGTGAAGCTCACCCTGCCTCCCGCTCGGCGCGGGCCGGGACGAGCTGGTCCAGGGACGGCGTCACCGCAGGTCCCGGCCGGTGAGGTCGAGGAAGACGTCCTCCAGCGAGCGGCGCTGCACCCGCAGGTCCTCGGCCAGCACGCCGGCGCCGGCGCACCAGGCGGTCACCGCGGCCAGCAGTTGCGGGTCGACCGACCCCTCGACCAGGTAGTGCCCGGGCTGCGGCTCGGTCGCCACCGTCCCGGCCGGCAGCGCCGCGACCAGCCCGCGCAGGTCGAGCCCGGGCCCCGCCCGGAACCGCAGCTGCCCCTCGGCGCCGCCCCGGGTCAGCTCGGTCGGGCTCCCGGTGGCCACCACCCGGCCGGCGTCGATCACCACCACCGAGTCGGCGAGCCGCTCCGCCTCCTCCATGTAGTGCGTGGTCAGCACCACGGTCACCCCGTCTGCCCGCAGCTTGCCGACCACGTCCCAGGTGGCGTGCCGGGCCTGCGGGTCCAGCCCGGCGGTGGGCTCGTCGAGGAACACCAGCTCCGGCCGGGCGACCACGGCCATGGCCAGTGACAGCCGCTGCTTCTGCCCGCCGGAGAGCCGCTTGTACGGCGTGCGCGCCGCCGCCGTGAGCCCCAGCCGGTCCAGCAGGGCGTCCGGGTCCAGCGGGTTCGCCGCGTACGCGGCCAGCAGCCGGAGCAGCTCGCCGGCCCGGGCGCCGGGATAGCCGCCGCCGCCCTGCAGCATCACCCCGACCCGCGGTCGCAGCGCCCGCGCGTCCGCTGTCGGGTCCAGCCCGAGCACCCGGACGGTCCCGCCGTCCGGGCGGCGGTAGCCCTCGCAGACCTCGACCGTGGTGGTCTTGCCGGCCCCGTTGGGCCCCAGGATCGCCAGCACCGTCCCGGCCTCGGCGGTCAGCGACAGGCCGGCGACCGCGGTGGTGGCGCCGTAGCGCTTCACCAGGTCGCGCACCTCGACCGCGGGGACACCCACACCGGGAAGGGTAGGAGCGTGAGCCCGGACACGCTCCGGGAGGGTCGGCGTGCGCGCCCGCGCGGATATAAGTAACATCAGCGGTGTGAAATTCGCGGCGGACCCCGGAGCCCGCCCCGCGCCGACGCGGGACGAGGTGGCGCGGCTGCTGCTCGAGCAGGGTCCGGCCACCGCCGCCTCGCTCGGCGAGCGGCTCGGGATCAGCCCGACCGCCGTCCGCCGCCACCTCGACGCGCTGGTCGGCGAGGGGCTGGCCGCCGACCGCGAGCAGCGCCCGCTGCCCGGCCGGCAGCGCGGCCGCGGCCGCCCGGCCCGCGAGTTCCTGCTCACCGACGCCGGCCGCGCCTCGTTCCCGCACGCGTACGACGACCTCGCCGCCGCCGCGCTGCGCTACCTGGCCGAGACCGGCGGGGAGCGGGCGGTGGCCGACTTCGCCGAGCGACGCATCCGCACGGTGGAGGCCCGGCACGCCGCCGAGGTCCACCGCGTCCGCCCGGACCAGCGGGTCGACGCCCTCGCCGGGGCGCTGTCCGCCGAGGGCTACGCTGCCTCGGCCTCCCCGCTCGGCACCGGGGGCCAGCTCTGCCAGCACCACTGCCCGGTGGCGCACGTCGCCGCCGAGTTCCCCCAGCTCTGCGAGGCCGAGACGCGGGCGTTCGAGCGCCTGCTCGGCACCCACGTCCAGCGGCTGGCCACCATCGCCCGCGGTGACGCGGTGTGCACTACGTACATCCCAGGCTCCACCAGCTCCCTCGGAGGGACGCGCGCATGACCTTGACCCAGGACCAGCAGATCGAGCAGCTGTCCCGCTACAAGTTCGGCTGGGCCGACACCGACGTGGCCGGTGCCGCCGCCAAGCGGGGGCTGTCCGAGGCGGTCGTCCGGGACATCTCGGCGAAGAAGTCCGAGCCGGAGTGGATGCTCGACCTCCGGCTCAAGGGCCTGCGGCTGTTCCACAAGAAGCCGCTGCCGACCTGGGGCGCCGACCTCGCCGACATCGACTTCGACAACATCAAGTATTTCGTCCGCTCGACCGAGAAGCAGGCCACCACCTGGGACGAGCTGCCCGAGGACATCAAGGCGACGTACGACCGGCTGGGCATCCCGGAGGCGGAGAAGCAGCGCCTGGTCTCCGGCGTGGCCGCGCAGTACGAGTCCGAGGTCGTCTACCACCAGATCCGCGAGGACCTGGAGCAGCAGGGCGTGCTCTTCCTGGACACCGACACCGCGCTGCGCGAGCAGCCGGAGCTCTTCCGGGAGTATTTCGGCACGGTCATCCCGGTCGGCGACAACAAGTTCGCCTCGCTCAACACGGCGGTCTGGTCCGGCGGGTCGTTCATCTACGTGCCGCCGGGCGTGCACGTCGACATCCCGCTGCAGGCCTACTTCCGGATCAACACCGAGAACATGGGCCAGTTCGAGCGGACGCTGATCATCGTCGACGAGGGTGCGTACGTGCACTACGTCGAGGGCTGCACCGCGCCGATCTACTCGTCGGACTCGCTGCACTCCGCGGTGGTCGAGATCATCGTGAAGAAGAACGCCCGCTGCCGCTACACCACCATCCAGAACTGGTCCAACAACGTCTACAACCTGGTCACCAAGCGCGCGATCGCGCACGAGGGCGCGACCATGGAGTGGGTCGACGGCAACATCGGCTCCAAGGTGACGATGAAGTACCCGGCCGTCTGGATGGTCGGCGAGCACGCCAAGGGCGAGGTGCTCTCGATCGCCTTCTCCGGCGAGGGCCAGCACCAGGACGCCGGCGCCAAGATGGTGCACGCGGCGCCCAACACGTCCTCCACGATCATCTCCAAGTCCGTCGCGCGCGGCGGCGGCCGCACGTCGTACCGGGGGCTCGTCCAGGTCGACGAGGGCGCGCACGGCTCCCGCTCGACGGTGAAGTGCGACGCGCTGCTGGTCGACGCGATCAGCCGCTCGGACACCTACCCGTACGTCGACGTCCGCGAGGACGACGTGTCCATGGGGCACGAGGCGACGGTGTCCAAGGTGAGCGAGGAGCAGCTGTTCTACCTGATGAGCCGCGGCCTCACCGAGGACGAGGCGATGGCGATGATCGTGCGCGGCTTCGTCGAGCCGATCGCGCGCGAGCTGCCGATGGAGTACGCGCTCGAGCTCAACCGGCTGATCGAGCTGCAGATGGAAGGGGCCGTCGGCTGATGAGCCAGCCACAGGAGGCCGCCGGCACCGTTGCCGGCGGCCAGCAGATCGGCGTGCCACCGACCGGGTCGCCGAGCGGGCCGGACGCGCCCGCCGGCGGTCCGGTGGGTGGCGAGGCCGCCGCGCTGGCCGGGGAGCTGTTCGGGCCGGGCGTGGGCGCCCAGGCCGGGCCGCCGAGCCGGCCGGCGAAGGGCACCGCGGTGCCGCCGGGGGCGTCCACCGCCGGCGGCCACTCGCACGGCCCCGGCGACCGGCCGCTGACCGAGCGCTTCACCTCGACCGACCCGGACGCCTTCGGCGTGCCGACCGGGCGCGAGGAGGACTGGCGGTTCACCCCGCTGCGCCGGCTGCGCGACCTGCTCGAGCCGCTGACCGAGCCGGGCAAGCTGACCGTGACCGTCGACGCCCCCGACCAGGTCGAGGTCCGCGAGATCGCCGGCGATGCGTCACCCGTGGGCTCCGTGCTCACCCCGGCCGACCGGGTCAGCGCGCTCGCGCTCCAGCGCATCGACAGAGCCCACGTCATCACCGTCCCCAAGGGGACGAGCCTGGCCGAGCCGGTCATGGTCACCCTGCGCGGCTCCGGCGAGTCGGCGTACGGGCACGTCTTCATCGACGTGGAGCCGTTCGCCGAGGCCGCGGTCGTGCTGGACCACGTCGGCTCGGCCCGGCTGGCCGCCAACGTCGAGCTGCGGGTCGGCGACGGCGCCTCGCTGACCGTGGTCAGCGTGCAGGACTGGGCCGACGACGCCGTGCACGTCGCCGCGCACGCCGCGCTGCTCGGCCGGGACGCCCGGCTGCGGCACGCGGTGGTCACCTTCGGCGGCGACCTGGTCCGGGTCAGCTCGACCGTGCGCTACGCCGGTCCGGGCGGGGACGCCGAGCTGCTCGGGCTGTCCTTCGCCGACGCCGGCCAGCACCAGGAGGCCCGGCTGTACGTCGACCACGCCGGGCCGCACTGCAAGAGCCGGGTGCTCTACAAGTCCGCGCTGCAGGGCCGGGACGCGCACACCGTGTGGATCGGCGACGTGCGGATCCGCCCGCAGGCCATCCAGACCGACACGTACGAGCTGAACCGCAACCTCCTGCTCACCGACGGCGCCCGCGCCGACTCGGTGCCCAACCTGGAGATCGAGACCGGCGAGGTGGCCGGCGCCGGGCACGCCAGCGCGACCGGCCGGTTCGACGACCTGCAGCTGTTCTACCTGATGTCCCGCGGCATCCCGGCCGAGGAGGCCCGCCGGCTGGTGGTCCGCGGCTTCTTCGCCGACGTGATCGGCCGGCTCGGCGTGCCCGCGCTGGCCGACCGGCTGACCGCCGCGATCGAGTCCGAGCTTGAGGCGGTGGGAGCATGAGCGAGCCCGAGAGCCCGCAGGGCGAGCGTGGTGGTCCGGCCTGGAGCAAGGCCTGTCCGTTGGCCGACCTGACCGAGGGCGAGGCGGCCGCGGTCGAGGTGGACGGCCAGCCGCTGTGCCTGGTCCGCGCCAAGGGCCAGGTGTACGCGATCCAGGACGTCTGCTCGCACGCCGACATCCCGCTGTCCGAGGGCGAGGTGGAGGGCACCACGGTGGAGTGCTGGCTGCACGGGTCGCAGTTCGACCTCGTCACCGGCAAGCCGATCGGGATGCCGGCCACCGAGCCCGTGCCCGTCTACGAGACCAAGATCGAGGGCGACGACGTCCTCGTCCGACTGGAGAGCTGAGCATGTCCACGCTGGAGATCCGCGACCTGCACGTGTCCGTGGAGGGTGCGGCCGACGAGATCCTCAAGGGCGTCGACCTGACCATCCGGTCCGGCGAGACGCACGCGATCATGGGCCCCAACGGGTCCGGCAAGTCGACGCTGGCCTACTCGGTCGCCGGTCACCCGAAGTACGCGGTGACCCGCGGCAGCGTGCTGCTCGACGGCGAGGACGTGCTGTCCATGACCGTGGACGAGCGGGCCCGGGCCGGCCTGTTCCTGGCCATGCAGTACCCGGTCGAGGTGCCCGGGGTGACGGTGTCCAACTTCCTGCGCACCGCGGCCACCGCGGTCCGCGGCGAGGCGCCGAAGCTGCGCACCTGGGTCAAGGAGGTCGGCGCGTCGATGGCCGAGCTCGGCATGGACAAGGCGTTCGCCGAGCGCAACGTCAACGAGGGCTTCTCCGGCGGCGAGAAGAAGCGGCACGAGATCCTGCAGCTGGCGCTGCTCAAGCCGAAGATCGCGATCCTCGACGAGACCGACTCCGGGCTCGACATCGACGCGCTCAAGGTCGTCTCCGAGGGCATCAACCGGGTCCGTGACACCGGCGTCGGCACCTTGCTGATCACGCACTACACGCGGATCCTGCGTTATGTGAAACCGGACTTCGTGCACGTTTTCGTCGGTGGCCGGATCGTCGCCGAGGGTGGCTCCGAGCTGGCCGAGGAGCTGGAGACCTCCGGCTACGAGCGGTTCACGGGCGCCGTGGGGACCGCGGTCTCGTGAGGTACGACGTCGAGGCGGTCCGCAAGGACTTCCCCATCCTTGAGCGGCGGGTGCACGACGACCGCCGGCTGGTCTACCTCGACAGCGCCAACACCTCGCACAAGCCGCAGTCCGTGATCGACGCGATCAGCGACCACTACTCCCAGCACAACGCCAACATCCACCGCGCCCAGCACGTGCTGGCCGAGGAGGCCACGGCGGCGTACGAGGGGGCGAGGGACAAGGTCGCGGCGTTCATCGGGGCGCCGGCGCGCGAGGAGGTCGTGTTCACCAAGAACGCGTCCGAGGCGCTCAACCTGGTGGCCAACACGCTGGCCTGGCGCTCGCCGTACCAGGTGGGTCCGGGTGACGAGATCGTCATCACCGAGATGGAGCACCACTCCAACATCGTGCCGTGGCAGCTGCTGGCCGAGCGGACCGGCGCCACGCTGCGCTGGTTCGGCATCACCGACGAGGGCCGGCTCGACCTGTCCCAGCTGGACACGCTGATCACCGAGCGGACCAAGGTGGTCTCGCTGGTGCTGGTGTCCAACACGCTGGGCACGCTCAACCCGGTGGCGGACATCGCCCGGCGCGCGCACGAGGTGGGCGCGCTGGTGGTGGCCGACGGCTGCCAGGCGGTGCCGCAGCTGCCGGTGGACGTGGCCGGGCTGGGCGTGGACTTCCTGGCCTTCACCGGGCACAAGATGTGCGGCCCGACCGGCATCGGCGTGCTGTGGGGGCGGCAGCCGGTGCTGGCCGAGCTGCCGCCGTTCCTCGGCGGCGGCGAGATGATCGAGACGGTGTCGATGACCAGCTCGACGTACGCGCCGCTGCCGTACCGGTTCGAGGCCGGCACCATGCCGATCGCCCAGGCGGTCGGGCTGGGGGCGGCGGTGGACTACCTGAGCGCGCTGGGCATGGAGGCGGTCGCCGCGCACGAGCGGGACGTCACCGCGTACGCGCTGGAGGGGCTGCGCTCGGTCGGCGGCGTGCGGGTCATCGGGCCGGACACCCTGCTGGACCGGGGCGGCGCGGTCAGCTTCGTCGTCGACGGCATCCACCCGCACGACGTGGCGCAGGTGCTCGACTCGCTCGGCGTCGCCGTGCGGGCCGGACACCACTGCGCCCGGCCGGTCTGCGACCGGTTCGGAATCCCGGCGACCACGCGCGCGTCGTTCTACCTGTACACCACGCGGGACGAGATCGACGCGCTGGTCGCCGGGCTGGACGAGGTGCGGAGGGTCTTCGCATGAAGCTGGACTCGCTCTACCAGGAGATCATCCTGGACCACTACAAGCACCCGCACGGGCGCGGTCTCCGCGAGCCGTACGACGCCGAGGTGCACCACGTCAACCCGACCTGCGGTGACGAGGTGACGCTCCGGGTGCGGGTGTCCGACGGAGTGGTGAGCGACGTCTCGTACGACGGGGCGGGCTGCTCGATCAGCCAGGCGTCCACCTCCGTGCTCACCGACCTGGTGGTCGGCAAGCCGGTGGACGGCGCGCTGGCGGTGCACGAGGAGTTCCTCCGGCTGATGCAGTCGAAGGGTGCGGTGGAGCCGGACGAGGACGTGCTGGAGGACGCGGTCGCGTTCGCCGGCGTGTCGAAGTACCCGTCCCGGGTCAAGTGCGCGCTGCTCGGCTGGATGGCGTGGAAGGACGCGACGGCACAGGCCGTCGCCGCGGCCGACGAGGAGGCGACCCCATGACCGAGGCCACCGTGTCCGTCGACGACGTCGAGGAGGCCATGCGCGACGTCGTCGACCCCGAGCTCGGCATCAACGTGGTCGACCTGGGCCTGGTGTACGGGATCCAGGTCGGCGAGGACCGCGTCGTCACCCTCGACATGACGCTCACCTCGGCGGCCTGCCCGCTGACCGACGTCATCGAGGACCAGACGCGGGAGGCGCTCACCGGCGGCCCGGGCGGCGGGCTCGCGTCGGACTTCCGGATCAACTGGGTCTGGATGCCGCCGTGGGGCCCGGACAAGATCACCGACGACGGCCGGGAGCAGCTGCGGGCGCTCGGCTTCAACGTCTGAGCCAGTGCCCCCGCTGATCTCGGTCGAGCCAACGGCTGGCGGGCCTCCACGACGTTGACTCGGGCAAGATCGACGGCGTGACAGCGGACCTGGCCGTCCTGCTGGCGGCGGTCGCGGCCGGGCGGCCGCCGGCCCCGGACGGCTCGGTCGCGGTGCTGCCGCGGGCGGCCGGGGGAGCGGCGGCGGCCGTGCTCGGCTTCACCGCCCACCACGTGGTGGCCGCCGACGTGGACCCGGACTGGGTGCGCGCGGCGCTGCCGCCGGGGTCGCTGTCGGCGCCGCTGTCGGCCCGCTTCCTGGCCGCGCTGGCCGACCGGGTCGGCGCCGAGCCGGGCGCCATCGACGCGGTGCTGGTCGCCCCGCCCGCCGCCGCCCCGGTGGCCGCCCTGCTCGGCCTGGTGCGCGCCGACGTGGTGCACCCGCGGGTCGCCCGGGCCGACCACTACCGGGTCGACGTCCGCGCGTACGAGGTGCTCGGCGGCCTGCTCGTGCTCGGCCGCGGGTTGGCCGGCCGCTGGGAGGTCGCGGTCGAGGTCGACCCGGCGTACCGCGGCCGCGGGCTGGGCCGCCGTCTCGCCGCCGCCGCGCCCGGCCTGCTGCCGCCCGGCGAGCCGCTGTGGGCCCAGGTCGCTCCCGCCAACGTCGCCTCGGTGCGCGCCTTCCTGGCCGCCGGCTACCGCCCGGTCGGCGCCGAGGTGCTGCTGGCCTGACCTTGCCGGCGGGTGGGACCGCAGGCTTCTCCGCGTGCTGACGATCAGCGAGTTCGCTGGTGCCGGCCGAGGTGGACGGGCGCACCGGCCACCGGCGGTACGCCCCGGAGCAGATCGCCGCCGCTGCTGCTGGTCGGCGCCGCGCTCAGCCTCTCCTCGACGGGGCTCAAGGAGTACACCCTCGGGATGGGCGAGGACGCCGGGCGGGGCGTCGCGGCCGGGTGTTCGAGGCGGCCACCCCACGTCGGCGGGGCGGTCGCGGTGACCTCCTTCGCCGCGTGCTGGCCACAGCGGGGTCGTACGCCGGCGCCCTGGTGGTCGCCCTCCTGCTCAGAGGTCGAGCACCAGACCGGGCACCGCGACGTCCACCGGGCCGGTGAACGTGGCGGCGGCCGCTGCCCGGGCGGCGGCCGGGTCGGTGGTGGGGAAGAGGTGGACGAGCAGCAGCCGGCGCACCCCGGCCGCGGTGGCGGCCTGCCCGGCGTCGGCGGCGCAGCTCAGCCCGCCGGCCAGCGCGTCCGGCACCCGGTCCGCGTACGACGCCTCGGCCAGCAGCAGGTCGGCGTCGCGGGCCAGCTCGGCCACAGCCGGGTCCGGCGCGTGGTCCCCGGTGTACGCCAGCGTGGCGCCGCCCGCGGTCAGCCGGACGCCGAGGTTCGGCACGAAGTGCGGCAGCTCGGCGGTCCGGACCGAGAACGGCCCGATCGCCGTGGTCGCGGCGAGGCCGTGCAACTCGTGCTGGTCGGCCAGCATCCGCGGCTCGTCCAGCGCCAGCACCGCGTCCAGCGCACCCGGCGGGGCGTGCACAGGCAGGGGCGGCGGGTCGCCGCCGGCCAGCTTGCGCGCCCGCAGCAGCGGGTTGAGGTCGGCGCAGTGGTCCGGGTGGCCGTGGGTCACCAGCACCGCGTCCACCGCCGCGGCCGGCAGCAGGGCGAGCAGCCGGGGCACGGTCGCGTACCCGGGGTCGATCAGCAGCCGGAAGCCGTCCTGCTCGACCAGGTAGCCGCTGCAGGCCCCGCCCGGCGCCGGCCACGCCCCGCTTCCGCCCAGCACGGTCAGTTGCATCCGGGGATGCTCTCATCACCACCCGGACGGGCCTGTGGACAAGCGGTTCGGGGACGTTGGTCGTCGGTAAGATCGAACGCGTGTTCGACTTCGTGCCCCGGTCCGTCACGGCCGCTCCCGATCCGTCCGAGGTGGACGACGAGGAGCTGGTGGAGTTGATCGTGGCCTGGGAGCGGCTGGCCGGCAGGGCCGCGGCCGGGCAGTTGGCGGCGATCGCCGAGTTGGCCCGTCGCCGGCCGCGTGACCTGCTCGGCCGGCCGGCCGGGACGCCGGGACCGGCGCAACCGGACGCCGGGGCCGGGGCCGGCGCGGATGCGGGTCACCCCGGTGTGCCCGAGGTGAGCGAGTTCGCGGTGGACGAGGTGGCCGCGGCGCTGCGGCTGTCCCGGCCGGCGGCCGGGGCTCGGTTGCACACTGCGGTCGAGCTGACCCGGCTGCCCGCCACCGCGGCCGCGCTGCGCTCCGGGGCGATCGACCTGCCCAAGACGCGCGCGGTGGTCGAGGCGGTGGCGGTCCTGGACGCCGCGACTACCGGGGCGGTCGAGGCCCGGGTGTTGCCCCGCGCCGCCGGGCAGACGGTCGGTCAGCTGCGGGCGTCGCTGTCGCGGGCGGTGCTGGCGGTCGACCCGGCTGCGGCCGAGCGCCGTCATCAGCGGGCGGTCGCGGACCGGCAGGTGGTCGTGCGGCCGCTGGGCGAGGGGATGGCGGAGCTGTGGGCGGTGCTGCCGGCCGACGCGGCGGTCGCGGTCTACGACCGGCTGGACCGCCTGGCCCGCCGGGTGCCGGCCGATGATCCCCGATCGGTGGACGCCCGCCGCGCCGATGCGCTCGTCATGGCCGTCCTGGCCGACTCCGCCGGAGACGGGGTGGGGGTGAGGTCCGCGGTGGTGGCGACGGTGCACGTGACCGTTCCCGCGGAGACCGCGGTGGGATCGGGGGAGGAGCCGGGCGAGCTGGCCGGCTACGGTCCGGTGCCGGCGTCGATCGCGCGGCGGCTGGCCGGCAGCGGCACCTGGCGCAAGGTGAGCACCGACCCGCGAGACCGGGGTGGTGCTGGACGTCGGTCGGACCGCCTACACGCCGTCGGCGGCGCTGGCCGATCTGGTCCGGGCCCGGGACCGGACCTGCCGCTTCCCGGGTTGCCGGCAGCCGGCCCGCCGCTGCGACCTGGACCATGTGGTCCGCTGGCCCGACGGGCCGACCACCGCGGACAACCTGGCCGCGTTGTGCCGGCACCACCACCGGCTCAAGCACCGCACCCGCTGGACCGTCCGCGCCGGCCCCGGCGCCGACCTGGAGTGGACCGCCCCGACCGGCCACCGCTACCGCACCTCACCCGCCCCGGATTAGCGGTCCGGCGCGCGCTGGGTAAGGCAGCCGGCGTGCAGACGTTCCTGCCGTACCCGGACTTCATGGCCAGCGCGGCCGTCCTGGACGACCGCCGGTTGGGCAAGCAGCGGGTGGAGACGTACCAGATCCTCCGCGCGCTGACCCGGCCGAAGTACGGCTGGAAGAACCACCCGGCGGTGCGCATGTGGCGCGGCTTCACCCCGGCGCTGGTCCGCTACGGGCTGGACGTGTGCGACGCCTGGGAGGCGCGCGGGCGGGCTGACGCGACCCGGGCCGCGCTGGTCGCCTTCACCGGCGGGCGGGTGCCGGATGCGGCGGCGCTGCGGGCCGGCGGCGAGCTGCCGCCGTGGATCGGCGAGGAGGCGGTGCACGTCAGCCACCGGTCGGCGCTGCTGCGCAAGGACCCCGAGCACTACCGCCGGTTCTTCCCGACCGAGCCGGACGACCTGCCGTACGTGTGGCCGCCGGCCGCGTTCCCGCGGTGGCCGGTGCGCCGCGGCCGGGCCGAGCCGCTGCCGCTGGCCACCGCACTCGGCCTGCTCGGGCTGGACGAGCCGCACGCCGAGCAGGCGGCCGCGATCGGCGCGCTGCAAGACGGCGACGACGCCACGGCCGGTGCCGAGGACACGGCGACCGGCCTACTGGCGGGGCTGTGCACGCCGGGGGCGACGCTGTGGGTGACCCCGGACCGGTCGCCGCTGGCGCTGCCGGAAGAGCTCCCGGCGCCGGTCCGGGCGCCGGCCGGCGGCAAGGTGTCGGCCCCGATCGCCAAGCCGCCGACCGAGGCGGACCTGGCCGCGATGGCGGCGGAGGCGGCGGCCGAGCCGGAGTTCCGCTTCCTGTCGGCCGCCGCGGTGACCCCGGCGGCCCTGGCGACCCTGGCGACGCTCCCCGGCGGGATCGGCCTGGTCGTGCTCGACCGGGTCGACCGGGACGCGCTGCCGCCGCTGCGCGTCCCGGTCCTGACCCTGCGCGAAGGCCCGGTCAGCCCGAGCGCTTGAGCTTGCCGTGCCGCTTGGCGTACCGCTCGCCGGCGGTGAACAGCGCCAGCCCGAGCGGGATGCACACGAGCCCGATCACGGCCAGCAGGAACAGCTCCCGGCCCATCGTGCCGAGGCCCTCGCCGTCGATGATCGCCCGCCGCACACCGTCCAGCGCGTACGTCGCCGGGGAGACCGCCGCGATCTTCTCCATCCACCCGGGCAGGACCTCGACCGGGTAGTAGACGCCGGACACGACCAGGAGCACGCCTTGGGCGACGAAGCCGAGCTGGGCGCCCTTCTCCGGCGAGATCAGCGGCAGCACCGCGGTCATCATCCCGATCCCGATGAACGAGATGCTGGCCACCAGCAGCACCACCAGCGCGGCCACGAAGTCCGCGTCCGGCATCGTCAGGTCGAAGAAGAAGCCGACCACGCCGAAGAGCAGGACGGCCCGGACCAGCCCGTAGAGCACAGCCCAGGCGCCCATGCCGGCCAGGTGGGTCAGCCGGCTCAGCGGCGCCATGAACGTGTACTCGATCGTCCCCTCCCACCGCTCCCAGGCGACCGTCTCGGTGAGGAACTCGAAGATGATCCCCAGGTACGCCCAGAGCACCGCGCCGACCAGCAGGTACGTCGTCGCGCGGGCGACGTCGATGGTGCCGCCGGTGGCTTCCACGCCGTTGGCGATGAAGACGATGGTGAGCGTGTTGGCGATCGTCCAGACGAAGAACGCCAGCTCCCACCACAGATAGCGGCGGGTCAGGTAGAGGTTGCGCTCGACGACGCCGCCGAGCCCGATCAGCTCGTCGCGCAGCCGCTTCGCAACCGCCGGTGCTCCCGGAGCCGCGCTCACCCGAAGACCTCCCGCTCGGCTCTGCTGTCGGTCCTGACCAATTCGGCGCCCGGAGCCGCGCTCACCCGAAGACCTCCCGCTCGGCTCTGCTGTCGGTCCTGACCAATTCGGCGCCCGGAGCCGCGCTCACCCGAAGACCTCCCGCTCGGCTCTGCTGTCGGTCCTGACCAATTCGGCGCCCGGAGCCGCGCTCACCCGAAGACCTCCCGCTCGGCTCTGCTGTCGGTCCTGACCAATTCGGCGCCCGGAGTCGCGCTTACCCGAAGACCTCCCGCTCGTCGTCCTCGTCGGCGTCCTCCTGCTCGCTGCCGAGCTCCCGCCCGGTGGCGGCGAGGAAGGTCTCCTCCATCGTGGCGGCGCCGTAGTGGGCCCGGAGCGAGGCTGGGTCCTCCAGCCGGAGCAGCCGGCCGCGGTCGATGATCCCGACCCGGTCGGCCAGCGCCTCGGCCTCGACCATGTCGTGCGTGCACAGCAGCACGGTGGCGTCGTGCTCGGCCTGGATCTCCCGGACGAACGACTGCACCTCGAGCTTGGACCGCGGGTCCAGCCCGGTGGTCGGCTCGTCCAGCAGGAGCAGCACCGGTGAGGTGAGCAGGGCGCGGGCCAAGGCCACCTTCTGCTGCATGCCGCGGGACAGGTTCTCCATCGGCTCGTGCCGGCGGGCCTGCGGGAAGCCGACCCGGCTCAGGATCCGTGGGATGTCGGCCCGGGTCTGCCGGGAGGACATCCCGTAGAACCGGGCGGCGTAGCTGAGGTTCTCCGCCGCCGACATCTTCTTGAAGAAGCTCGCCTCCACCGACACCCGGTTGACCAGCCGCCGCACCGCGCGGGCGTCGGTGCCGACGTCGTGGCCGAAGACCCGGGCCTCGCCGCCGTCGTGCAGCAGCAGCGTGGACAGGATCCGCACCAGCGTCGACTTGCCGGACCCGTTCTTGCCGAGGATGGCGACGGTCTCGCCGCGGGCCATCGTGAAGGTCAGCCCGTCGACGGCGGCGACCCGGCGGGTGCGCGGTCCGGACGAGCCCTTCGGCGCCTTCCGGCGGAAGTCCTTGCGCAACCCGACCACCTCGACCGCCGGGATCCCCGAGCCGGCCGGAACGGGCACGGACACCGGGGCGGGAGAGGTCACGCCCCCGACCATGCGGTCCGGTCCGCGCCGCCGCAACGGAGTTTCCGCGCCGCCGAAACCGGTGGCGGGAGCCACGTACACTGGGGGCTGTGACTCCTCGAACGTCCTGATCAGGCCGGGCTCGCTCAGCTGACCCCGGCCGGATTCCGACACCCCGAGGACTTCCCATGATCTCCACCACCGCCCTGGAGCTGCGCGCGGGCTCGCGCATCCTGCTCTCCGGCGCCACCTTCCGCGTCCAGCCCGGCGACCGCATCGGCCTGGTCGGCCGCAACGGTGCCGGCAAGACGACCACGCTGCGGGTGCTGGCCGGCGAGAGCCAGCCGTACGGCGGCACCATCGACCGCCGCGGCGAGGTCGGCTACCTGCCGCAGGACCCGCGCACCGGCGACCTCGCCGTGCTCAGCCGGGACCGGGTGCTGTCCGCCCGCGGGCTGGACGAGCTGCTGCACGACCTGGAGAAGACCCAGCTCGAGCTGGCCGAGGCCGCCGACGACGCGGTCCGCGACGCCGCTGTCAGGAAGTACGGGCGGCTGGAGGACCGCTTCGCCGCGCTCGGCGGCTACGCCGCGGAGAGCGAGGCGGCCCGGATCTGCGCCAACCTCGGCCTGCCCGACCGGGTGCTGGCCCAGCCGCTGGGCACCCTGTCCGGTGGCCAGCGACGCCGCGTGGAGCTGGCCCGGATCCTCTTCTCCGGCGCGCCGACGCTGCTGCTGGACGAGCCGACCAACCACCTCGACGCGGACTCGATCACCTGGCTGCGGGACTTCCTGCGCGCCCACTCCGGCGGTGTGGTGGTCATCAGCCACGACGTGGACCTGCTGGACAAGGTGGTCAACAAGGTCTGGCACCTGGATGCGGTCCGGGCCGAGGCGGACGTCTACAACGTCGGCTGGAAGACCTACCTGCAGCAGCGCGAGACCGACGAGCGCCGCCGCCGGCGGGAGCGGGCCAACGCGGAGAAGAAGGCCGGCGCCCTGCTCGCCCAGGCCGACCGGATGCGGGCCAAGGCGACCAAGGCGACCGCGGCCCAGCAGATGGCCAAGCGGGCCGAGCGGCTGCTGGCCGGCACCGAGGGGCAGCGCAAGACCGACCGGGTGGCGCGGGTGCGGTTCCCGACCCCGGCCGCCTGCGGGCGGACGCCGCTGACCGCGGACGGGCTGTCCAAGTCGTACGGGTCGCTGGAGGTCTTCACCGACGTCTCGCTGGCCGTCGACCGCGGCTCCCGGGTGGTCGTGCTGGGGCTCAACGGCGCCGGCAAGACCACGCTGCTGCGGCTGCTGGCCGGCGCCGAGCCGGCCGACACCGGCGAGGTGATGGCCGGGCACGGGCTGCGGCTCGGCTACTACGCGCAGGAGCACGAGACGCTCGACGTCGACCGGACCGTGCTGGAGACCATGCGGTCCTCGGCGCCGGAGGCCACCGACGGCGAGCTGCGGCGGGTGCTGGGCGCGTTCCTCTTCTCCGGCGAGGCGGTCGACCAGCGGGTCGGCACGCTGTCCGGCGGGGAGAAGACCCGGCTGGCGCTGGCGGCGCTCGTGACGAGCGGGGCCAACGTGCTGCTGCTGGACGAGCCGACCAACAACCTCGACCCGGCGTCCCGGGAGCAGGTGCTGTCCGCCCTGGACACGTACACCGGGGCCGTGGTGCTGGTCACCCACGACGAGGGCGCGGTGACGGCGCTCCGGCCGGAGAAGGTGATCCTGTTGCCGGACGGCGACGAGGACGCCTGGTCCGACGACCTCGCGGACCTGGTCGCGCTGGCCTGATCGGCTGGACGCGGGTACAACTCAGGCGATACGGGACCACACCCGTCGACCGCCCGGGGAGGAACCATGCCGACCGGAGCCGGTGGTGCGACCGTCGTGGTGACCCCGCCGCCGACGCCGAACGGGCCGCTGCACGTCGGGCACCTCTCCGGCCCGTACCTCGGCGGCGACGTCGCCGTCCGGGCCGCCCGGGGCCGCGGCGAGCAGGTGCTGGCGGTCTGCGGCCTGGACGTCCACCAGAACTACGTGCCGGCCAAGGCGCGGCAGGAGGACCGCCCGGTCGAGGAGGTGCTGGCCGACTACGGCGGCCGGATCCGGTCGGCCTTCCAGCTCGCCCGGATCTCGTACGATCTGCTGCTCGACCCGGCGGCGGACGGCGACTACCGGGACGCCGTGGCCGGGCTGCTGGCCGAGCTGGTGGACAGCAAGGCGGTGGCGGTCGACGAGGTGCCGCTGGCGGTCTGCCCGCGCTGCGACCGGACGCTGCACCACGCCTGGGTCAGCGGCCGGTGCCGGGTCTGCGGCGACGGCGCGGCCGGCGGCGCCTGCGAGCGGTGCGGCAGCTACGCGGCGGCGGTGGACCTGGTCGACCCGGTGTGCACGGTGTGCGGCTCGCCGCCGCGGGTGGTCCGCGCCCCGCTGCCGGTGCTCCGGCTGGAGGACCACCGCGAGCGGCTCTGCGAGACCTGGGCCCGGGCCGAGCTGTCCCCGCGGGTGCGCGGGCTGATCGGCCGGATGCTCGCCGAGGGGCTGCCCGACGTGCCGCTGGCGTACCCGACTGACTGGGGGATCCCGACCACCTCCGGCGGGGCGCCGGGCCGGGCCGGCGACCGGATCGACGTGTGGGTCGAGATGGCGCTGGGCTATCTCTACGCGCTGCCGCGGGCGCTGGGCAGCCTGGCCGGCCGGCCTGGCCTGGCCGGCTGCGCCGCCGGCTGGGCGGCGGTGGACCAGCTGTGGCACTTCCTCGGCCTCGACAACGCCTTCTACTACGGCGTGCTGACCCCGGCGGTGCTGGCCGCCGCCGGGGTGCCGGGGGGCGCGCTCGGTGGCCTGGTCGTCAACGAGTTCTACCGGCTGGACGGCCTGAAGTTCTCCACCAGCCGGCGACATGCGGTGTGGGCGGCGGACTTCCTCGCCACCGAGGACCCGGCGCTCGTGCGGCTCTACCTGTGCTGGGACCGGCCGGCCCCGTACGAGAGCGACTTCACCCGGGCCGGCTACGAGGCGTTCCGGGACTGGGCCGCCGGGCAGCTGGCCGGGTCGGCGGCCGGGACGCTGCCGGCGGAGCTCGCCCGGCTCGACCTGACCCGGGCGGAGCGGGCCTTGCGGCTGGAGACCTTCGACGCCGCCACGGCCGCGCGCTGCCTGCTCGGCGCGGCCGCGCGGGAGCCGGCGCGGGCCCGGCCGCTGCTGGCGGCGCTGCTCGGTGGCGAGCCGGGGCCCGGGCTGCGACCGGCCGGCTGAGCGGGGCTGGGTCTCAGAGAGCGCTGGGTCTCAGGGGCTGGCTGCTCAGGGGGCTGGCTGCTCAGGGGCTGGGTCTCAGGGCACCGGCTGCCTCAGGGGCTGGGTTCAGGGGCCTGGGTCTCAGAGGCTGGGTTCAGGGGCCTGGGTCTCAGGGGCTGGGTTCAGGGGGCGGGGGTCTCCGCCTGCGCCGGTGCCGGCAGCGCCGGCGGCCCATCCGCCGGCGGCGCCGGGTCCGCCGCCGGCCGCAGGGCGTCTCCGCGGAGCAGCACGTAGCCGGCGGTCATCGCGAAGGCGAGCAGGGCGAGCAGCGACGCCAGGCCGCCGACGAGCAGGAAGACGGTGACGGCGGTGAGCGCGATCGCGCACAGCACGCGGGTGCGCCGGTCCGGGAACAGGCGCAGGCCGGCCAGGAAGGTGGCCAGGTAGACCACCAGGATCGACGCGGCGGTGAACGGCACCAGCGAGCTCTCGTCGCCCCCGATGAGTCGCAGCACCAGGAAGTCCACTCCGTAGCAGACCCAGGCGACGCCCAGCGCGGCGAGCGGGGCGCCGTTGCGGCCGGAGACCCGGGACAGCCGGCGCGGCACCGCGCCGTCCCGGGACATCGCGAACAGCAACCGGGACGCGCCCAGCACCCAGGCGTTGGTGGTGATCACCAGCAGCGCGACGGCGAGCGCGGCGCCGATCCGGGCCGCGGTCTCCCCGTGGCTGAACTCGAGCATCGCGGACAGCACCGCGTTCTTGTCCGTGGCCGCGTCGGCCGGGACGACCAGCGCCAGCATCAGCGCCAGCGTGCAGTAGAGCAGGCCCAGGCCGGACGCGGCGACCAGCGCGGCCCGCGGGTAGCTGCGCTCCGGGTCCCGCACCTCCTCGGCCGCGTGCGCGACGTTCTCCCAGCCGAAGAAGGAGAAGAAGCAGATCACGATCGCCGCGCCGACCGCCCACCAGCCGTTCGGCGCGAACGGGGTCAGCCGCGCGGTCTCGGCCGCCGGCGCGGACACGGCGGCGACCGTGATCAGCCCGATGACCAGCGAGACGACCAGCGCGAACTGCACCCGGGAGGCGACCCGGATGCCGAGCATGTTGGTCAGCACGCCGATGCTCATCACCGCGAAGCCGGCCAGCAGCACCGGGCCCTGGCCCTGCCAGCCGAACAGCGCCGCCAGGTAGCGGGCCGCGGCCAGCCCGAGGATCGGGTTGGTGGCCAGGTTGAGGAAGAGCAGGAAGAGCCCGATCGTCGCGCCCGGCCGCCACCCGTACGCCGTGCGGACCAGGAAGCTGACGCCGCCGGCGCTCGGGTAGCGGGCGGAGAAGCGGGCGAAGGTCAGCGCGATCGGCAGCGAGGCGAGCGAGAGGATCACCCAGGCCAGCAGCGAGGCCGGGCCGGCGACCTCCAGCGCGATGCCCGGCACCACCAGCACCCCGGCGCCCACCAGCGAGGACAGGTAATAGACAGCGAGGTCCCGAGTGGTGAGAACCTGCCTCAGGCCGCGCTCCTCGGCGGTCACCGGGCCACATTAGCGGCGGGCGGGACGATCAGGGAGGGTTCGGCGGTGCCGGCGGTCCCACAGCCGGGTGAGAGCCGGGTCCGGTCGGTCAGCGGCAACAGCTCGGCCACCCCGGCAGCGTGAGCCGGCACCACGGCCCCGCAGGCGGCGCCGAGTGATCGAATCTTGCGCGGGATCCCGTCGCGGAGTGGTGGAGATCGCTGCCCTGGGTGATCATGGGGTTGCTGCGGGGTAATAACCCGGCGGTGGACCCACACCCCAGGCGACGGAGGGTCGGAAGGTGGCAGACCTCAAGAAGGGTGCCCGGATCACGGGTCAGGCGCGGGACAAGCTCGCGGCGGACCTCAAGAAGAAGTACGACTCGGGGCAGAGCATTCGTGCGCTGGCCGAGTCGTCCGGCCGGTCATACGGATTCGTGCACCGGATCCTGACCGAGTCGGGAGCGACGCTGCGGGGCCGCGGCGGCGCGACCCGGCGGAAGAAGAGCTGACCCTGACCGGCCAGGTCACGGGGACAGCAGGTACGGCGGGCACCACGGTCGGCTCGGACGGGATCGACTGGGCCGGGGTGCGGGTCGAGCGGGACGGCCCGCTCGCCACCGTCGTGCTGGACCGGCCGGATCGGCTCAACGCGCAGACGCCTCATACGTGGACGGCTCTGCGCGAAGCCGGCCGGTCGTTGCCCGGGGACGTCCGGGTGGTGGTGGTGCGCGGGGAGGGGCGCGCCTTCTCCGCCGGACTGGACCGGGCGGCGTTCGCGCCCGGCGGCATCCCGGGGGCGCCCGGGCTCGCCGAGATCGCCCGGATGCCGGCCGAGCAGGGCGACGCGACGATCCGGGGCCTGCAGGAGGGCTTCAGCTGGCTGCGCCGCCCGGACCTGATCTCGGTGGCGGCCGTGCAGGGGCACGCGATCGGGGCCGGCTTCCAGCTGGCGCTGGCCTGCGACCTGCGGGTGCTCGCCGACGACGCGCAGCTGGCGATGGCCGAGACCGGGCTGGGCCTGGTGCCCGACCTCGGCGGCACCGCGCCGCTGCTGGACGCGGTCGGCTACTCCCGGGCGCTGGAGATCTGCGTCACCGGCCGCCGGGTCGGCGCCGACGAGGCGCTGCGGCTCGGGCTGGCCACCGTGGTGGTGCCCCGGGCCGAGCTGGCGGCGGCGACCGCGGACCTGGTCGCGGCGCTGCTGGCCCCGCCCCGGGACGCGGTGGTGGAGACGAAGGCGCTGCTGCTCGGCGGGGCCGGCCGGTCCCGGACCGAGCAGGAGGCGGCCGAGCGGGCGGCGCAGCTGCGCCGGCTGGCCGACCTGGCCCGGCTTGCCGGAGGCGCCGGCCACGGTGTTCGCTGACGGCGCAGCCGGGGAAGCGATGTCCCGTCGAACCGGGTTGTCGCCCCTGGAGGTGTTTCTGTGACCATGCCCGGTGGCCACAACCCGTGGCAGCTGATGTCGTCGTACCGGCGCGACCGGTCGGTGACCCAGCAGCAGCTCGCCCCGGGCATCGCCCGGCGGATCGCCGCCTTCGCGGCGCCGTACCGGCGCGACCTGGTGATCTTCCTGCTCACGGTGACGGCGAGCGCGGTGATCGGGGTGGCCACCCCGGTGCTGGCCGGCCGGGTGGTCAACATCATCACCCGCGACGGCGCGGCCGGCACGGTGGTCCGGATCGCGCTGCTCATCGCCGGGCTGGCGGTGCTGGACGCCGGGCTCTCGCTGGTCCAGCGGTGGTATTCGGCCCGCATCGGCGAGGGGCTGATCTTCGACCTGCGCACCCGGGTCTTCGACCACGTGCAGCGGATGCCGCTGGCGTTCTTCACCCGGACCCAGACCGGCGCGCTGGTCAGCCGGCTCAACAACGACGTGATCGGGGCCCAGCAGGCCTTCACCTCGACGCTGTCCGGGGTCGTCTCCAACGTCATCGGCCTGGTGCTCACCGCGGCGGTGATGTTCTCGCTGTCCTGGCAGATCACCGCGCTGTCGCTGGTGCTGCTGCCGGTCTTCGTGCTGCCGGCCCGCCGGGTCGGGGTGCGGCTGCAGGCGATCACCCGGGAGTCGTACGGGTTGAACGCGTCGATGAACGCGACGATGACCGAGCGCTTCAACGTCTCCGGCGCGCTGCTGGTCAAGCTCTTCGGCCGGCCGGCGGACGAGTCCGGGTCGTTCTCCGACCGGGCCGCCCGGGTGCGGGACATCGGCGTGGTGTCGGCGATGTACTCCCGGATGTTCTTCGTCGCGCTGACGCTGGTCGCCGCGCTGGCCCAGGCGCTGGTCTACGGCCTGGGCGGCTACTACGCGCTGACCGGCCGGCTGGACGCCGGCACCGTGGTCACCCTGGCCCTGCTGCTGTCCCGGCTCTACGGCCCGCTTACCGCGCTGTCCAACGTCCGGGTGGACGTGATGAGCGCGCTGGTGTCCTTCGAGCGGGTCTTCGAGGTGCTGGACATCGCCCCGATGGTCGCGGACAAGCCGGACGCGGTGCCGCTGGCGCCGGGGGCGCGCTCGATCGACTTCGACGACGTGCACTTCTCGTACCCGACCGCGGCCGAGGTGTCGCTGGCCTCGCTGGAGGACGTGGCCGTGCTGGACCAGGCGCCGGCCCAGCAGGTGCTGCACGGGGTGTCGTTCAGCGCCGCGCCGGGCGAGCTGATCGCGCTGGTCGGCCCGTCCGGGGCCGGCAAGACCACGATCAGCCAGCTGGTGCCGCGTGTCTACGACGTGCGGTCCGGGGCGGTCCGGGTCGGTGGGCAGGACGTCCGCGACGTCACCCAGGAGTCGCTGCACGCGGCGATCGGGGTGGTCACCCAGGACGCGCACCTGTTCCACGAGACGATCGGCGACAACCTGCGCTTCGCCCGGCCGGAGGCGACCGAGGCGCAGATCTGGGCGGCCCTGGAGTCGGCGCAGGTGGCCGACCTGGTCGCGTCGCTGCCGGACGGGCTGGACACCGTGGTCGGCGACCGCGGCTACCGGCTGTCCGGCGGGGAGAAGCAGCGACTGGCCATCGCCCGGTTGCTGCTCAAGGAGCCCGGCATCGTGATCCTGGACGAGGCGACCGCGCACCTGGACTCCGAGTCCGAGGTGGCGGTGCAGGACGCGCTGGCCGCGGCGCTGGAGGGCCGGACATCGCTGGTGATCGCGCACCGGCTGTCGACCGTGCTCAACGCCGACAAGATCCTCGTCATCGACGCCGGCCGGGTGGTGGAGAGCGGCACCCACGCCGTGCTGCTCGCCGCCGGCGGGCTGTACGCCGAGCTCTACCGCACCCAGTTCCAGCGCCAGCGCGCCGGCGTCAGCGAACCGTCACCTCTCGGGGCGGCCGAACCGGTCACCGGCTCGGTATCGTTTCCCGGGTGACGAGGCGTCGCCGCTTGCTGGTCCTGCTGGTCGTGCCGGTCCTGGTGGTGGGGGCGGTCGGGCTGGCGCTGTTCCAGCCGTGGAAGCTGTGGGTGGACGACACGGTGGCCGAGGCGGCCCCCACTGTCGCGGCGCCCGTTGAGCCGCCCGCGACCACCGGGTCGCGGCCGGCCCCGCCGCCGGCGCCGGAGGTGTTGGCGAGCGGGAGCTTCGTCTCGCACGAGCACGAGACCACCGGCTCGGTGCGGGTGCTCGGGCTGCCCGGCGGGCGCCGGGTGCTGCGGATCGAGGACCTGGACACCTCCAACGGGCCGGACCTCAAGGTGTGGCTGACCGACGCGCCGGTGCGGTCGGGCCGGGACGGCTGGTTCGTCTTCGACGACGGCCGGTACGTGGACCTCGGCCGGCTCAAGGGCAACCGCGGCAGCCAGAACTACGACCTGCCGGCCGCGGTAGACCTGCGCGAGCTGTCCAGCCTGTCGATCTGGTGCGACCGCTTCAACGTCTCCTTCGGCGCGGTCCAGCTGCGTTCCGGCTGACGCTCACCAGGTCGGGATGCCGCCGCCGTCGACCGGGATCATCGCGCCGGTCAGGTACGACGCCGCGGGGGACAGCACGAACGCGGCCACCCGGCCGAACTCGGCCGGCTCGCCGTACCGGCCCAGCGGGATGGCGGCCTGGTGCCGCTTGCGGGAGGCCTCCGGGTCGCCGGTCGCCGAGTCGATCTCGACCAGCCGGTCGGTGGCGACCCGGCCGGGCAGCAGCCCGTTGACCCGGATGCCGCGCGGGCCGAGCTCGGTGGCCAGCGTCTTGGCCAGGCCGGCCAGGCCCGGGCGCAGCCCGTTGGAGATGGCCAGCCCCGGGACCGGGCTGCGCACCGAGGAGGACAGCACCCAGGCGATCGAGCCGCCGCCGTCGCCGAGCGCCTCGACCACCTGGCGGGTCAGCCGCAGGGTGCCCAGGTAGATCGACTCGAACGAGGCCCGCCAGGCATCCTCGTCGGCGTCCAGCGCGCGGCCCGGCTTCGGCCCGCCCACGCTGACCAGCGCGCCGTCCAGCCCGTCGTACGCGTTGTGCGCCGCCTCCACCAGCCGCTCCGCGGCGGCGGCCTCGGCGAGGTCGGCGACCACGCCGACCGCGTGCGCCGGCCCGCCCAGCTCCTGCGCGGCCCGCTCCACCGTGGCCCGGTCGCGGGCCCCGATCACCACCCGGGCGCCGTCGGCGACCAGCGCCTCGGCAGTCGCCCGGCCCAGCCCGCGGGAACCGCCGCTGACCACGTACACCCGTCCCGCCAGCCCCAGGTCCATGGCCGCATCCTGCCGTGTCAGCATCGAAGGATGAAGCCGACCCGCGTCGAGGAGACGCCGCTGCCCGGGATCGGGCTGCGGCACGACTTCCAGACCGCCGCCGGCCGCCGGGTGGGCGTGGTCTCGCACCGGGACGGCCGCCGGGAGCTGGTCATCTACGACGCCCGCGACCCGGACGCGTGCGTGGCGCAGGTGCGGCTGACCGACGAGGAGGCCGACGCGCTGGCCGAGATCCTCGGCGCCACCCGGGTGATCGAGCGGCTGGCGGCGCTCCGCCAGCAGGTCGAGGGGCTGGTCAGCGAGGAAATCCCGGTCCGGCCGGGGTCGCCGTACGACGGCCGCCCGCTCGGCGACACCCGGGCCCGGACCCGGACCGGCGCCTCGATCGTCGCGGTGATCCGCGGCGGGCAGGTGCTCGCCTCGCCCGGCCCCGGGTTCGTCTTCGCCGGCAAGGACGTGGTGGTGGCGGTCGGCACGGCGGACGGTGTGGCCGCGGTGGCGGACATCCTCGCCGGCCGGGCATAAGGACCGCGTGCACACCTCGGTCCTGCTGCTCGAGCTCGGCGCGGTCCTGTTCGCGCTGGGCGTGCTGGGCCGGCTGGCCGGGCTCGTCGGGGTGTCCCCGATCCCGCTCTACCTGCTGGCCGGGCTGGCCTTCGGCGAGGGCGGCCTGGTCCCGCTGGCGACCAGCGAGGAGTTCATCGAGGCGGGCGCGGAGATCGGGGTGGTGCTGCTGCTGCTCACCCTCGGCCTCGAGTACACCGCCGACGAGCTGGTCGGCAACCTGCGCCGGCACGCCCCGTCCGGGCTGGTCGACCTCGTGCTCAACGCGCTGCCCGGCGCCGCGGTGGCGCTGCTGCTCGGCTGGGGGCCGGCGGCCGCGCTGGTGATGGCGGGGGTGACGTACATCAGCTCGTCCGGGATCGCGGCGAAGGTGCTGACCGACCTGGGCCGGCTGGGCAACCGGGAGACCCCCGCGGTGCTGTCCGTCCTGGTGATCGAGGACCTGGTGATGGCGCTCTACCTGCCGATCCTCACCGGGGTGCTGGCCGGCGCGGCGCTGCTCGGCGCGACCGCGCGGGTGCTGCTGGCCATCGCCGCGGTCGGGCTGATCCTGCTGCTGGGGCTGCGGTACGGCCACCTGGTGTCCCGGCTGATCTTCTCCCCGAACGACGAGGTGCTGCTGCTGCGGGTGCTCGGGCTGACCCTCCTGGTCGCCGGCTTCGCCGACCAGGTCGGGATCTCCAGCGCGGTCGGGGCCTTCCTGGTCGGCATCGCGGTCTCCGGGCCGGCCGCGGACAGCGCCCGGGCGGTGCTGTCGCCGCTGCGCGACCTGTTCGCCGCGGTCTTCTTCGTCTTCTTCGGGCTGCAGACCGACCCGGCGGCGATCCCGCCGGTGCTCGGCGTCGCGCTGCTGCTCGGCGTCGTCACGCTGGCCACCAAGGTGGCGACCGGGTGGTGGGCGGCCCGGCGGACCGGGATCGGCACGCTGGGGCGGTTCCGAGCCGGGTCGGTGCTGGTCGCCCGGGGTGAGTTCTCCATCGTCATCGCCGGGCTCGCGGTGGCGGCCGGGGTGGAGGCGGCGGTCGGCCCGCTCGCGGCCACGTACGTGCTGTTGATGGCGGTGCTCGGGCCGGTCGCGGCCCGGCTGGCCGAGCCGGCGGCCCGGCTCGGGCTGCGGCTGCTCGGCCGGGAGCCGGTGCGGTCGGCTGCCGGGCCGTCGGTGCCGGTGCCCGAGCCGGTGCCCGAGCCGCCGGTCGAGGGCGGCGGGGGATCGGCGGCGGCACGCAACCTGGGGTGACCGGCGGTCGGTGGCCGCCGAGGCCACCGAGGCCACCGGCGGGAGGCGATGCGCACGCCCGGCGCGGTGGACGAGAGCGGCGTGCTGGCCCCGCCTGCCGATGCCGGTGACCCGGGTCGGGTACGCTGATCAGGTCGGCGGGTCCACTCCGCCGCACTCTGCGGGCGAGCTGCCCGCCGGGCCGCCAGGCGCACAGACGCTCGGAAGCGGCCACTGACCGCCGCTGGAGTGTTCCCGCTTGTCCCGCTCTGCCCGCCGTCCCCGGACGGCCCAGTCCTCGCACGCCCACACCTCGACCGCCCCGGCCCGGCCGGCGCGGTCCCGCTCCGCCCGTCCGGCCCGCCCGCCGGCCCGTCCGCGCCCGGCGCGGGTGGAGCCGGTCAGCGAGCTCGAGCTCGCCCTGACCGCCTCGCTCGACGTCCCGGCCGGCTCGACCGACTTCACCGCGCTGCAGCTGCCGCAGGTGCTGCTCACCGCGCTGCAGCGGCGCGGCATCACCAGTGCGTTCCCGATCCAGGCCCGGACGCTGCCGGACGCGCTGGCCGGCCGGGACGTGCTCGGCCGGGCCGAGACCGGCTCCGGCAAGACGCTCGGCTTCGGCCTGCCGATGCTGGCCCGCCTGCTCGGCGGCACCGGCACCGCGCGCCCCGCGGGCCGGCCCGGCGGGCTGGTGCTGGTGCCCACCCGCGAGCTGGCCGGCCAGGTCACCGAGGCGCTCGCGCCGCTCGGCCAGCCGGCCGGCGTGCGGGTGCTCGCCGTCTACGGCGGCGCCCCGATCGGCCGCCAGATCACCGCGCTGCGCCGCGGCGTCGACCTGCTCGTCGCCACCCCGGGCCGGCTGCTCGACCTGATCCGGCAGGGCGAGTGCGTGCTCGACCAGGTCGAGGTCACCGCGATCGACGAGGCCGACCACATGGCCGACCTCGGCTTCCTGCCCGACGTCACCACCATCCTCGACCTCACCCCGACCGGCGGGCAGCGGATGCTCTTCTCCGCCACCCTGGACCGCGGCGTGGACCGGCTGGCCCGGGCGTACCTGACCGACCCGGTGCCGATCGCGGTCGCCGCGGCGGCGGCGCCGGTGTCGACCATGGATCACCTGGCGTTCACCGTCCGGCACGAGGACAAGGTCACGGTCACCGCGGAGATCGCCGCCCGGCCCGCGCGGACCCTGGTCTTCGTCCGCACCAAGCACGGTGCCGACCGGCTGGCCCGCCAGCTGAGCCGGTCCGGCGTGGTCGCCGGCGCGCTGCACGGCAACCTCGCGCAGAACGCGCGGCAGCGGGCGCTGGACGCCTTCGCCGCCGGCCGTGCCCGGGTGCTGGTGGCCACCGACGTCGCCGCCCGCGGAATCCACGTCGACGACGTGGATCTGGTGGTGCACTACGACCCGCCGGCCGATCACAAGGACTACCTGCACCGTTCCGGGCGCACCGCCCGGGCCGGTGCCCGCGGCACCGTGCTGTCGCTGCTGCTGCCCGAGCAGGTCCGCGACGCGGCCCGGGTGCAGGAGCGGGCCGGCATCGCGGTCGGCTCCACGCCGGTCGGCCCCGGGCACGAGGCGGTCGCCGCGCTGGCCCGCTCCGGCGAACCCATCGTGGTCCGGGAGGAGCCGGCCCCGACGGCGGCGCCCGCCCGGCCGCGGTCCGGCGGGAACCGCAACCGGCGCCGCGGCCCGGCCCGGCGCGACAGGGGTGCGACGGCCGCCTAGCCTTGGCTGCGGTCGCCGAGCCGGAGTCGGCGGAGGGCGCTGAGGGGCTCAGGCGTTGACGGCCTCGTACTGGTCGAAGTGGATGCGGGCGTCCGGCACCCCGGCCGCCCGCAGGTTGGTGACGGTCTGGTCCATCATCCGGGTCGGGCCGGCGACCAGCACCTCCACGCCGAGGCGGGCCCACGGGGCCAGCCCCGGCACCACCGACTCGATCCGGCCGCGCAGTCCGGGGAAGTCCGGCTCGTCGGATACCACGCCCCGGATGTGCACGTGTGGGAGCGCCTGGCTCGTCGCGGCCAGGTGGTGCACCGGGTAGAGGTCGTCCGCCGTCCGCACCCCCACGTACGCGTAGACGGTGGGTGGGGTGCGCCAGCTGAGCACCGACTCGACCACCGCGAGGATCGGCGCCGCGCCGGAGCCGGCGGCGAGGCAGAGCAGCGCGCGCGCCGTGCCCGGCTCGACCACCAGCGCGCCGCCGCGCGGCGGCCCGATCCGCAGCCGGTCGCCGGGCTCGGTGTGCCGGACCAGCGCGGAGGACACGTCCCCGCCCGGCACCGCCCGGACGTGCAGGTCGAAGGTGTTGCTGGGCCGCGGTGCGCTGGCGATCGACATCTGCCGCCACAGCTTCGGCCGCCGGTCCAGCTCGATCGTGGTGTATTGCCCGGCCCGGTACGGGTACGGCGCCGACGGCTGCACGGTGAGCACCGCGAAGTCGTCCTTGTAGCGGCTGTGGGCGACCACCTCGCCGTGCCAGTACGGCGGCTCCGCGACCCGGCGGAGCGCGCCGTCGATCATCAAGGTGGCCAGCCGGCCGTACGACCGGCGCAGCGCCTCCTCCTGCGCGGCGGTGAGCAGCCCGCCGGACCGGCCCCGGACGGCGGCGAGCAGCGCCTCACCGGCGACCGCATAGTGCGCCGGCTCGACGTCGAACTTCCGGTGGTCGGCGCCGAGCTGGTCGAGGTGGCTGGCCAGCCCGGCCGGGTCGTCGGCGGCCACCCACTGCAGCAGCACCCGGCCGAATTCCTGGCGCTGCCGGCGCATGTCGGACGGGAACATGCCGATCACGTCGGCGCCGCCAAGGGCGAAGACCAGGCTGTAGAAGTCGCGGACCAGCGCCTCCTCGTCGTCGATCAGCGACAGCGCCTGCCGGACCAGCTGGCGCTCGGCGGTCAGGTCCTCGGTCGGCGGGAGTGCGGCGGCGGGACCGGCGGCGGCGCCGGGGCCGGGGCCGGGGAGGGCGCCGGCAGCGGCGACGAGTGCCGGACCGGGCGGGGCGGTGGGAGGTCCGGACGGTGTCGGCAGCAGCGGGGGAACCTCGGGGTAGGCGTAGCGGATGGCAGGCTCACCCATCACCAGCCCTCGTTCTCCGCCCGGGCTCGGCCAGCTGAGCCGTCCCGGGCCAGCCGCTCCGCCCCGGTGTGCCGGAAGCTGATCCGGGTCCTCTCGCTCCGCCGGACCGTCCACGTCGGCGACCGGTCCGGTCGCGGCCGGCCCGCGATCGGCGGCCGCAGGTCCGGGCAGTCGGGATCGCCGCTGGTCCGGGCGCTGATCTCCGTCTCGACCAGCCAGCCACCGAAGGGCACGAGGTACCACTTGCTTGCCAGCCTCCAGTCGCAGGTCGGTGATGATGGGAGAGGCGTACCAGCGCAAGTCCAGCTCCTGCGGCCAAAGTATCCACAGATGTTTGGGCGACACCGCGAAATCGCATCAGTCGGCGCCGGGATCGGCATCGGACCGGTGCCTTCGTCCCGGGCGAGTAGCGGCACCACCACCGAGCGTTCGCCGTCCCTCGCCAGCCCCGCTCAATGGCCAGGTCCTGCCGCGATCGGTGGCGCGGGTCGCCCGCGTACCGGATCAGCGGCTCGTCGAGGTTCCCTGCTCCCGTGGGTCGAGCCGCCCGGCATCGGAGATCCAGAGATGGTCGGCGCGCGCCGCCTGCACGTGCGTCCAGCCGTGCTCGACGTCGTCGGCGGGCACCGCGTACGCCACCGGGAGGCCGAGCGGCCGGAGCTCGGTGCAGGCCACCAGCTGCCCGGCGCGCTGCTCCGGCACCGGACCGTGGCCGGCCCGGGTGACGGCCAGCAGGTCCGGCGGCCGGTCCCGGCAGAGCGCCCGCACCGCCTCCAGCGCGGGCACCGCGGTGCCCGCTGGGGGCGTGCCGGCGTGCACCAGCACGCCCACCGGCCGGCCCGGGAACTGCCGGCGCAGCCGGTCGAGCCGCGCGGCCGCGGCCCGGCCAGCCGCAGCACCGTCGGGGCCGTCGGCGGGCGGGTGGGTCAGGTCGGTGAGCACCGCGACCGGCGTCCCCGCCGGGGCCAGCACCTGCAGCGTCCCGCCGGTGCCGGTGGCCGGGCCCAGCGCCGGCAGCAGCTCGGGGCGCGGCGGGTCTGGCAGCGGCCGGCCCAGCCGGCCGGCCAGCTCGCGGTCGCCGCGCACCAGCATGCCGGTGGTGACCTGGGCGGTGCGGGTGAGCAGCTGCAGCGCCAGCGTCGCGGCGTCCAGCGCCGGCTGGTCGTCCAGCTGCCGCCAGAGCCGGCTGCTGGCCCAGCCGGCGGTCTGCACCGCGGCCACCGCGGGCCGGCGCCGCCGCTCGTACTCGGCCAGCCGGGCCGGCAGCGGCCCCGCGCCGTCGGACAGGCACCGGGCCAGCACGGCGGCGTCCTCCATCGCCAGCGTGGTGCCGGAGCCGACCGAGAAGTGGGCGGTGTGGGCGGCGTCCCCGGCCAGCACCACCCGGCCGGACCACCACCGCTCGTTGGCGACCGCGGGGAAGGAGAGCCACCGGGTCCGGTTGCCGATCAGCCGGGCGCCGTCGAGCTGCGCGGCGAAGGCGTCCTGGCAGAAGTCGAGCGCGGCGCGCTCGGCCGCCGGCCCGTCCAGGGCGTCCTGCCCGGTCAGGCCGGCGCGGCGCCATACCCCGGGCCCGATCTCGACCAGGAAGGTGCTCCGCCCGTCCGCGTACGGGTAGACGTGGGCGCTGACCCACCCGTGCTCGGTGCGGGTGAACAGGAACGTCATGGCGGGGAAGGCACGGTCCGCGCCGAACCACGCGTACCGCGTGCTGCTCGGCTCGACCCGGGTGCCCAGCTCGCCGGCGAGACCGGCCCGGACGCGGCTGCCGGCGCCGTCCGCGGCGACCACCAGGTCGTGCTCGCCGAGCAGCTCCGCCGCGGTCACCTCGGTGCCCGGGACCAGCCGGGCGCCGGCCCGCTCGGCCGCCTCCCGCAGGCAGCCCAGCAGCGCCGTCCGGCCAACCGCGGCGTAGTCGTGGTTGGCCACCGTGACCCGCTCGGCGCCGGCCCGCACGTGCAGGTCCGACCAGCTGGTCCCGCGCGCGAGCAGGGCGTCGACCACGTCCGGGGCGATGCCGCGCAGCCGGGCCAGCCCGAGCCGGGAGAAGACCACCCCGAAGCCGGCGTCCGCACCCGGAGGGTTGCGGTCGTAGACCACCACCTCGTGGCCGCCCCGCCGGCCCAGGAGGAGCGCGAGGAACAGGCCGGCGGGCCCGCCGCCGGCGCAGGCGACACGCATCGCGGCCCGCTCAGCCCTGCCCGGCGCCGACCCGGTCGTCCAGCCGCTGTCGCAGCAGCTTGCGGAGCACCTTGCCGGACGGGTTGCGGGGGATCTCGTCGAGGAACTCGACCCGGACGGGCCGCTTGTAGGCGGCCAGCTGCGCCGCGCAGGCCCGCAGCAGGGTGGTCGGGTCCGGCGGCGGGCCGGCGGGCACGACGAAGGCGACCGGCACCTGGCCCCAGTCCTCGGACCGGGCCGCCGCCACCGCGACGTCGACCACGCCGGGCTGCTCGGCCAGGACCCGCTCGATCTCGGCGGGGTAGACGTTCTGGCCGCCGCGCAGGATGAGGTCGCTGCGCCGGTCCACCAGGTGCAGGAACCCGTCCTCGTCCTGGGTGCCGAGGTCGCCGGTGAGCAGCCAGCCGTCCCGGAATGCGGCCGCGGTCGCCTCCGGGTTGCGCCAGTAGCCCGACATCTGGCCGTCGCCGCGCATGCAGATCTCGCCGAGCTCGCCCGGCCCGAGCGGGCGGCCGTCGTCGGACTGCACCTGCAGGTGCACGCCGGGCATCATCCGGCCGGCCGCGGCCAGCCGGCGCTCGCCGCCGGCCGGGTCGGCGATGTCCTCCGGCGTCAGCACCGCGATCGGCCCGCCGCCCTCGGTGATGCCGTAGACGTTGCGGAACCCGCAGCCGAACGCGGTCATGGCCTCCCGCAGCAGGCCGGCCGGCATGGGCGCGGCACCGTACATCACCTCGGACAGCGAGCTCAGGTCGGCGGCGGCGAACGCCTTGGCCCGCAGCGTGAAGCGCACCATCGACGGCACCAGGAAGGCCCGGGTGGCGGCGTGCCGCTGCAGGTCGATGAGGAGGTTCTGCGGGGTGAAGCGCTCGCTGACGACCAGCGTGCCGCCGGCGGCCAGCACGGCGAGGCCGATCACCATGCTGCCGTGGAAGAGCGGGCAGGGGTTGAGCATGACGTCGGCGGGGGAGAAGCGGCCCTCGGCGGCCATCCCGGTGTAGCAGGCCATCAGCGAGCGGTGGCTGACCACCACCCCCTTCGGCCGCCCGGTGGTGGCCGAGGTCTGCAGGATCGCGGCGCTGTCACCCAGTGCGGGCAGCGGCCGGCTGCCGGCCGGCCCGGCCGCCCACTCCGCGTACTCCGGGCCGTCGAAGGACACCCGGCGCCGGTCGCCGAGCGCCGGGGCGAGCCGGGTCAGGGCGGCGTCCGAGCCCAGCACCAGGGCCGGCTCCAGGGAGCCGAGGATGTACTCGACCTCGGGCGGGGTCAGGTCGGGATTGACCGGGCAGACGATCACGCCGGCCCGGCCGGCGGCGACGTAGCTCTCGATCATCTCGACCCGGTTGAGCGACAGCACCGCCACCCGGTCGCCGGGAGCCACGCCGGTCCGCTCCAGGCCGCCGGCCAGCCCGGCCGTGCGCCGGTCGAGCCCGGCCCAGGTGACCGACCGGGCCGGATCGGCGACCGCCGTGCGGCCGGGCCGGATCAGCGCGTTGCGCACGACGACGTGCGGGAGCCACATCAGCCGCTCCTGTCGGCGATGCCGGGCAGCCGCTCGGCGAGCACCGCTTCGAGGCCGTCGACCGTGTAGAGCCGGCTGAGCGCCTTGTCGTCCAGCGCCTCGCCGGTCAGCTCCTCGATGGCCAGGGCGAGCCGGATGATGTCGCCGGAGTTGAGGCCGGCCGCGAGCAGGTCCTCGTCGTCGGCCACCTCGATGAGCGACGGGTCGTCCAGCAGGCTGGCCAGCAGCTGGCGCCCCGTCGGCGCGGGCTCGGTCATCACGCGTTCTCCTTCGTCCGGAGGGCAGGGGCGGGCGGTCGGGCAGCCGGGTCGGGTCGGGGGCCGGCCTCGGCCAGCCCGACCCGGCGGTGCAGCCGGGCCAGCGGGCCGGGCGCCCACCAGTTGAGGTCGCCGGCCAGCCGCATGAAGGCCGGCACCAGCACCCCGCGGATGAGCGTGGCGTCCATCAGGACGGCGAGGGCCAGGCCGAGGCCGAGCAGCTTCATGTACGTGATGCCGGAGGTCAGGAACGACAGGAAGACCACCGCGACGAGCAGCGCGGCCGCGGTGACCAGGCTGCCGGTCCGCTCCAGCCCGCGGGCGACGGCCGTGCGGTTGTCCGCGCCGCCGTCGTGCTCCTCCTTGATCCGGGACAGCAGGAAGACCTCGTAGTCCATGGACAGACCGAAGGCGACGCAGAAGACCAGGATCGGGATGGTCGCGGTGATGACGCCGGTGACCGCGAAGTCCCCGGTCAGCCACTGCAGGTGCCCGTCCTGGAAGACCCACACCATCGCGCCGAATGTCGCCGACAGGCTGAGCGCGTTGAGCACCAGCGCCTTGACCGGCAGCACCGTGCTGCCGGTGAGCAGGAAGAGCAGGACCAGCATGCTCAGCGCGATGATCGCCCCGGCCAGCGGCAGCCGGCCGGTGAGCGCGGACAGCGTGTCGGTGAAGCGGGCCGCCTCGCCGCCCACCAGCACCGGGAACGGCGCCGGCGTCGAGCGGACCTGGTCGACCAGCCGGCGGGCGTCGTCCCCGTACGCCTGCCCGTCGGCGACCACCGCCAGGTAGGTGGCGTCGCCGGCGCCGAACGCCGCCGCCCGCGGGCCGGGCGGCGCGGCCTGCTCGCCGCCGGCGTACGACCCGGTCCGGGCGTCGACGCGGATGACCGAGGGAAGCCGGCTCAGCGTCCGCGCGTAGTCGTCCAGGCGATCGGGCGTGACCCCGGCGGCGGCTTCGGTGACCACGAGCAGCGGCTGCGACTCGTTCGCGGCGAAGCGGGTGGCCAGCGCGTCCGACACCTGGTGCGCGGCCGCGTCCCGCGGCAGCACCCGCGCGTCGGCGAGGCCGAGCTGGACGGTCAGGAACGGCGCCCCGAGCAGGAGCAGCAGGATCACCACCGGCACGCCCAGGCGCACCGGCCAGCGCATCACCACGGTGGCGATGCGGTGCCAGGTGCCCGTCTCGACCGGCCGCGGGGCGCGCCGGCGCAACGACCACTTGTCCACCCGCGGGCCGAGCACCGCCAGCAGGGCGGGCAGGAAGGTCAGCGCGGCCACCGCGGCCACCGCCACCACGGCGATGCCCGCGTACGCGAACGAGCGGAGGAAGTAGAGCGGGAACACCAGCAGCGCGGACAGGCACAGCCCGACGGTGAGTGCCGAGAACAGCACCGTCCGCCCGGCCGTCCGCATGGTGGTCGCGATCGCCGCGGTCACGCCGTGGCCGGCCCACAGCTCCTCCCGGTAGCGGCTGACCAGGAAGAGGCTGTAGTCGATGGCGAGGCCCAGGCCGAGCCCGGTGGTGAGGTTGAGGGCGAAGACCGAGACGTCGGTCAGCTCGGTGAGCACCCGCAGGACGGCCAGCGCGCCGACCACGGCGACCACCCCGACGGCCATCGGCAGCAGCGCGGCGACGACGCCGCGGAAGACCACCACGAGCAGCAGCAGGATGATCGGCGTGACCAGCAGCTCGGCCCGGATCAGGTCCTGCTCGGTCTGCTCGGCCATCTCCCGGTCGGCCTCGGCCTGGCCGCCGAGCGTGACCGCCAGCGGCCCGAAGCCGCGCTCGTACCGCGGCGCCAGCGCCTCCAGGTGGTCGGCGATCTCGTCGGCCTCCCCGGGCAGGGTGGCCAGCACCAGCGCCGAGCGCCCGTCGTCGCTGCGCAGCGCGGCCGGCCGGCCGAGGGACCAGTACGACCCGACCTCGGCGACGCCCTCCTCGGCGGCCAGCGAGCGGCGCAGCTCCTCCGCGGCCGCCACGGTGGCCGGTGCGTCCAGGCCGTCCGGCGGCGTGACCAGCAGCACCAGGTTGGGCGAGCCGGCGCCGAGCCGGTCGGTGAGCACCTCCGCGGCGCGGACCGACTCGGCCGCCGGGTCGTCGTAGCCGCCGGACAGCAGCTTGCCGGTCACCGGCCCGCTCAGCGCGCCGGCCCCCACGCAGAACAGCAGGGTCAGCAGCAGGACCAGGCGACGTCGCCGGACGGCGAGCGCCGTCGGGCGGCTCAGACGGCGGGGGTCGGGCACGGATCACCTCCGGGACGGGCCGGCCGGCCGCCGCCGGCCGGCTCGGCCGGCTCGGCCGGACTGATCGGACTGGTCAGCCGGGTGGTCAGGACGGCGGTGCCGCCCAGCGGGCAGTCGTGCGGCACCAGCGGCTCGTCGGCCCGGCGGGGCCAGGGCAGCACCCGGTTGCCGAGGCGGCCGAGGCAGAAGTCGGCGAAGTCGGGCGCGGACGCGGGGTGCCGGCCGGCCAGGTGCGCCAGGAGCGGGTCCAGCACCCGCCAGCCACCCTCCTCGAGGACCTCGGTCCAGGCGTGCGCGACGCCGACGACGCCGAGGATCACCCCGCTGCGGGTGCGCGCGGCCAGGCCGGCGTCCCGGCACCGCTGCTGCACCAGCAGGCTGGCGACGACGCAGTCGAGCGTCCGGTTGGCCACCGCGGCCGGCCAGTCGGCGCGCAGTCCCGGCGGCAGCCAGGCGTAGATCCAGCGGCCGCCCGCCAGCGCCTCCAGGACCTCGGTGTACGCCGCCCGCGCGGCCGGCGAGGTCACCTCGCCGCCGGCGCCGCGCAGGGTGACCGTGGCCGCCGTCCAGCCGCCCGGGCGCGGCTGCCAGTCGACGACCCGGCCGCCGTACTCCTCCGGACCGGGACGCGGCGGCGTCGGCGGGACCGGGCAGGCCGGTCGCGAGCAGCGTGCTTCGATCCGCAGGTGCCAGGTGTGCTCGGCCGCCCAGTCCGCCCGGGTGCCGCGGGCCACCTGCATCGTGCTCCGCTCGCCGATCTCCGGCAGGCTGCGGCCGGTCCCGGCCAGCAGGCCGAGGTTCATCAGGTCGTAGTAGTCGAACCGGGCGCCGCCGGGGGTGTCGGTGGCCAGGCCGGCGCGGCCCAGCTCGGCCAGGGCCGCGTCGTCGCAGCGCAGCAGCCGCCGCGCCTCGGCCGCGTCGACGGTGGCCCGGCGGTACGGCGGCGGCGTCGGCACCAGCGCCGCCACGGCCCGCCGCCAGCGGTCGACACCCACGGCGGTGTCAGGCATCGGCCCCGACCGCCCGTTCCGCGTCGGCCGGCCGGGCCGGCTCGTCCAGCAGCCGGCGCAACAGCGACCGGCGGACCTTCCAGGTGCTCGTGTGCGGCACCTCGTCCCAGGCCAGCTGCACCGGCTCGGCCAGCGGCGGCAGGTCGGCGACCGCGCGGGCCCAGGCCGCGGGGTCCAGCGGCGCGTCGCCGCGGGTGCAGACCGCCGGTCGGGGCCGGCCGTCCTCGCCGCCGTCGACGAGCGCCACCTCGGTCAGCTCGGGCAGCCGGTCGAGGATCCGGTCCTCCAGGGCCAGCACGCTCGGCACCCCGGCGATCCGGTCCTGGCCGCGGTCGTGCAGGTGCAGGCAGCCGCGGGCGGACAGCTCGCCGTGGTCGCCCATCGGCCACCAGCCGTCGGCCGGGACCGCGTGCCGGCCGCCCAGGTAGGACGGGGTGATGCCGGCCGAGCGGGCCCAGATGACGCCGGGCACGCCGTAGCCCAGCCGGTCGCCGTCCGCGTCGAGGACCCGCACCGCGGTGTTGCCGGGCACCGGCCGGCCGACGCACCGGCTGTCCGGGCAGCGCCCGCCGCCGCGGCGGCGGTAGACCTTCACGGTGACCGGTCCGGTCTCGGTCTGCCCGTACGCCTGGATGAACCGGGCGCCGCGGGCCGCGACGGACAGCAGCGTGCGGACCGTGCGCGGGTGCAGGGCGTCGAAGGTGCACAGCAGGATCCGGACGCCGGCCATCGCGTCCGGCGCCGTCCGCGCCAGCTCCTCCCAGCGGATGAAGACGTTGGGCACCGCCTCGAGCACGCCCGGGCGCAGCTCGCGGCACATCGCCGCCGCGCGTTCCGGGTCCGGGTCGGTGAGCAGGCCGATCGGCAGCCCGAGCCGCAGCGCGGCCACCAGGCCCGACATGGTGCGGGCGTGCACGCTGGGCAGGCAGGCGACCCAGGGGCTGCGCACCCGCAGCACCCGGCCCAGCACCACCTGCGGCCGGGCGTGCCCGGCGAAGCTCACCACCGAGTGCAGCACCAGCTTGGGGGTGCCGGTGGTGCCCGAGGTGTGGGTGACCAGCTGCGGGGTGTCCGGCGGCGGCGCGGCCGCGGGCGGCAGCGGACCGGGCGGGCCGGCGAGCAGCCCCTCGGGGGTGGCGTGCACCCGGGGCACGTCCGGGCCGAAGGCGGCGGCCTGCCGGGCCTCGGTCTCCGGGTCGGTGACCACCAGCCGTGCCTCGCTGCGGACCAGCAGCGTGGCCAGGTCCGCGGTGGCGGTGCGGTCGAACAGCAGCACCGGCACCAGCCCGGCCCGGGCGCAGCCGAGCGCGAGCACCTGGGCGTCGAACGAGGGCCGCCGGACGATCGCCACCCGGTCGCCGGCGGCCAGGCCGCGGCCGGCCAGCGCGGCCGCGGCCTGCTCCACCAGCTCCGCGAACCGCCGGTACGTCAGCGCGGTGCCGTCGGCGGGGGACAGGTCCAGCGGCCGGTCCAGCCGGATCGGCACGTCGCCGTGGCGGCGGGCCGCCTCGGCCGCCGCGGTGGCGAGCGGGTAGCCGGGTGCCACGGACCGCCGCCGGCTCACGGCCGCACCTCGCCGGCCGCCGGCGGCCGGCGGTGCCGGGCGATGTGGTCGAGCAGGTGGTCGACGCTCGAGGTCGCCTCCGGCGGCACGTCGATGCCCCAGGCGACCCCGAACTCGTCCTCGATGCGGCCGAGCAGCAGCATGAAACTGGCCGAGTCGATGCCCAGCTCCCACAGCGAGGCCCGGCGGGCCGCCGGGTCGTCGAGCAGGGCCGGCGGCGCGGCCAGCGCCTCCAGCACCAACCGCCGCACCCGGGTCTCGAGCTCGGCGTCGACCTGGGCCGGCGCGCCGGCGTCCCCCGGGGCCGTCACGGCGCACCGGCCGCGGCGTGCAGCGTCCGCTGCGGGATGCTGCGGACATCGAAGCCTTGCTCGCCGGTCAGGAAGTGCAGCAGGTGCGCGCGCAGGTCGGCCCGGCTCAACCCGGCCGGCGCGCGGTCGGCGCCGACCACCGCGTCGGTGTGGCTGCGGTCGAAGTCCTTGTCGGTGCGCAGGTAGCTGCCGTAGAACTCGATCCCCCGGTCGAGGGCCTGGTCCAGGGCGGTGAAGTCGTCGGGGTCGGTGGCCCACACCGGCGGCCGCAGCCCCACGAGCTCGAAGGCGTCGGTCAGCGCGTCGCCGATGATCGGCCCGGACCTCGCGGTCAGGTGGAAGAAGCGCTCCGGTGAGCCCGACAGCGAGATCGACACCGCCTCCCGGGCGACGTCGTCGACGGGGACGAAGTTGATCCGGGCCGCCGTCCGCGCCATCAGCCGGAGCCGGGTATGCAGCAGGAAGGTGCCGAGCTGACCGGCCGAGCGCTGCTGCAGCACCACCAGCTGCCGGACGAACCCGTACATCCCCGACCAGGTGCTCGCCCACCGCGTCCCGCTGTGGCCGACCACGATGCTCGGCCGCATGATCCGCACGTCGAGGCCGTCCGCGTCGAGCACCGCCCGCTCGCCGGCGATCTTGCTCTCCTCGTAGCAGTTGTTGGCCACCGTCGGGTCCTCGGCCGGCTCCTCCCGGATGGTGCCCTCGGTGCGGCCGGCCACGTACGCGGTGCTGACCTGGTTGAACCGGCGGGCGCCGGTGGCCCGGGCCAGGTCGAGGACGTTGCTGGTGCCGGTCACGTTCTGCTCGAGGATCTCCTCCCGGTAGCGCTCCTCGTAGCGCAGGGAGGCGGCGCAGTGCCACACCTCCTCGACCCCGGCCGGGGGCGCGGCGACCCCGGCGAGCGGGTGGGTGATGTCGCCCCACACCGCGCTCACCCGCCGCGGCAGCTCGTCGACCAGCCCGGGCCGGCCGTAGTGGACCGCGGCCGCGGTCAGTGCGGTGGTCAGCCGCTCGTCGGCCTCGGCGGCGCTCCCGCCGCGGACCAGGCAGTGCAGGTGGGCGTCGGTGCGGTCCAGCAGCTCCAGCGCGATCGCGCCGCCGAGCAGGCCGGTGACGCCGGTGACCAGGTGGGCGCTCATCCCGCCTCCGGCCGGGTGGGCGCGGACCGGCCGGCCTCGCAGTCGGCGACGAACGCGGCGACCGCCTCCTGGAACGCCTCGGGCGCCTCGAAGTACGGAACGTGGCCGGCCCGGGGCAGCACCACGCCCTGGCAGTCGGGGATGCGGGCGCAGGCGTCGTCGAGCACGGACCTGCTCCAGGCGAAGTCGCCGTCGCCGATGATGATCAGAGTCCGCCCGGGCAGCCGGGACAGCAGCTCGGGGTCGTCGTCGACCTCCAGCGAGGCGGCCAGGTTGTCCTTGATCGAGGACCGGGACAGCAGGGCCATGAAGTTGTCCCGGAGCGCCAGGTACGCCGCCGGGCCGCCGGCGTGCACGAGCTGGTCCGGGAACACCAGCGGGTAGATCTGGTCGAAGAGCCCCTGGGTGCCGTTGGCCGCCAGCGTGGCCAGCCAGGACCGGGAGATCAGCTCGCGGCGGAACCCGCCGTTGGGCGAGAAGGCGGGGCCGATCATGACCAGGCCGGCGACCCGGTCCGGGTGGGCCAGCGCGAAGTCGCGCGCGATCAGCGTCGAGATCGAGGTGCCCACCAGGTACGCCTTCGGCAGGCGGAGGTGGTCGAGCAGGGCGAGCAGGTCCTCAACGTGGTCGGCGAAGCTGACCGCAGCGGTGCCCGGCTGGGAGGCGCCCTGGTTGCGCAGGTCGTAGGTGATCAGCCGGTGCCGCCCGGCGAGCTGGCCGGTGAAGTTACGCCAGACCGGCGAGACGATGTAGAAGTTGTTGAGGAAGACGAGGGCCGGTCCCTCGCCGCGGTCCTCGTAGTAGAGCTCGCCGCCGCCGGCGAGGGCCAGCGCGGAGTGGTCCAGGTAGCGCAGGTCGAGGTCGGACAGGCCGGCGGTCATGCACACCTCTCTCGTCGGTCGGTGGCGACATTCGTTCGACGGTTGACCCCGCCGGAATGTGACACTCCTGTCCAAAGAGGTCCGGAACGACCTGGGGGAGATCTGGGACAGGACGCCCGAACCGGTGTTTCAATGACTCGTTTGATGCGCATCGTTCGGGACGGACGAGTACACCTCGCCCGTTTCGACCAGGTCGGTCGTAGGGCGGCGGACGGGTCGGCCGGATGGGGGGAGAGACCGGGTGCACGGGACTGTCGACGGCGTCGGGGACCAGCTCGGGGTCGGGACGGGGGCCGGGGACCGGACCGAGGTCTTCCTGGCCGAGCGGCGCGGCCTGCTGCTGCTGGCCTACCGGATGCTCGGCTCGCTGACCGAGGCCGAGGACGTGGTGCAGGAGGCCTGGCTGCGCTGGCAGGCCGCCGGCCAGGCCGGCACCGACATCCGCAACGGCGGCGCCTGGCTGACCACCGTGGTGACCCGGCTGTGCGTCGACCACCTGCGCTCCTGCCGGCTGCGGCGCGAGCAGTACGTCGGCCCCTGGCTGCCCGAGCCGGTCGCCGGCGTGGACCACGGCCTCGGTCCGCTGGAGGTGGCCGAGCAGCGCTCCACCCTCTCGCTGGCCATGCTCGCCCTGCTCGAGCGGCTGTCCCCGCGCGAGCGGGCCGCGGTGGTGCTGGCCGAGGCGTTCGGCTACAGCCACGGGGAGATCGCCGAGATACTCGGGGTCGGCTACGCCGCCTCCCGGCAGATCCACTCCCGGGCGATGCGTCGGCTGGCCGAGTCCCGGCGCCGGCACCGGCCGGTGTCCGCGCGGGAGCACCGGGAGCTGCTCGAGCGCTTCCTGGACGCCGCCGGCAGCGGCGACCTGGACGAGCTCACCAGCGTGCTCGTCGACGACGCCGTGCTGACCAGCGACGGCGGCGGCGAGGTGCGCTCCGCCGTCCGGCCGGTCCGGGGCGCCGACCGGGTCGCCCGCTTCCTGCTCGGGTCGTCCGGACGGCTGCCGGACGGCCTGCGGCCCCACCTGCTGCCGGTCAACGGGCTCCCGCAGCTCGTGCTGGCCGACGCCGCCGGTGAGCCGGTCCTGGTGCTCGCCGTCTACGGCACCGACCGGGTCACCGACCTCGCGCTGGTCGCCGCGCCGGCCAAGCTGGCCTCCGTCCGGGCCGCGCTGGCCGGCTCACCGGCGGACGGGCCGGATCAGAGCAGCTGGCGCAGCACGTAGGGCATGATGCCGCCGTGGCGGAAGTACGCCGCCTCGCCGGGGGTGTCGATCCGGACCACGGCCTGGAACTCGCGGCCGTCCGCCCGCACGGTCACCGTGCGCGGCACGTCACCGGAGTTGAGGGCCTCGATGCCGACCACGTCGAAGGTCTCCTCGCCGGTCAGCCCCAGCGACTCGGCGGTCTCGCCGTCCGCGTACTGCAGCGGGAGCACGCCCATGCCGATCAGGTTGGACCGGTGGATCCGCTCGTACGACTCCGCGATCACCGCGCGGACGCCGAGCAGCGCGGTGCCCTTGGCGGCCCAGTCCCGGGACGAGCCCGAGCCGTATTCCTTGCCGGCCAGGATGACCAGCGGGACGCCGGCCGCCGCGTACGCCTCCGCGGCGTCGTAGATGGTGGTCTGCTCGCCGGTGAGCAGGTTGCGGGTGGCCCCGCCCTCGACGCCCGGGACCAGCTGGTTGCGCAGCCGGATGTTCGCGAAGGTGCCGCGGATCATCACCTCGTGGTTGCCGCGGCGTGACCCGTAGGAGTTGAAGTCGCGGCGCTCGATGCCGTGCTCGGTGAGGTAGCGGCCGGCGGGGGAGTCGGCCTTGATCGCCCCGGCGGGGGAGATGTGGTCGGTGGTCACCGAGTCGCCGAGCTTGGCCAGCACCCGGGCGCCGGTCACGTCGGTCACCGGCGCCGGCTCCCGCTCCATGCCGTCGAAGTACGGCGGCTTGCGCACGTACGTCGAGTCGGCGTCCCACTCGAAGGTGTCGCCGGTCGGGGTTTGCAGCGAGGTCCACCGCTCGTCGCCGGCGAAGACGTCGGCGTAGTCCCGCGTGTACATCTCGCTCGCGATCGACTCGTCGATCGTCCGCTGGACCTCGGCCGAGGACGGCCAGATGTCGCGCAGGTAGACCGGCTCCCCGTCGGAGCCGGTGCCCAGCGGCTCGGTGGTGATGTCGATGTCCATCGAGCCGGCCAGCGCGTACGCGACCACCAGCGGGGGGGAGGCCAGATAGTTCATCTTCACGTCGGGGTTGATCCGGCCCTCGAAGTTGCGGTTGCCGGACAGCACCGAGACCACCGCCAGGTCGGCCTCGTTGACCGCCTCGGACACCGGCTCCAGCAGCGGGCCGGAGTTGCCGATGCAGGTGGTGCAGCCATAGCCGACCAGGTGGAAGCCGAGCTTCTCCAGGTAGGGCACCAGGCCGGCGCGCTCGTAGTAGTCCATGACCACCTTGGAGCCGGGCGCCAGGCTCGTCTTGACCCAGGGCTTGCGCTCCAGACCGCGCTCCACCGCCTTTTTGGCCAGCAGGGCAGCGCCGAGCATGACCGAGGGGTTGGACGTGTTGGTGCACGAGGTGATCGCCGCGATCACCACCGCGCCGTGGTCGACCTCGGCCTCGGTGCCGTCCTCGAGCGTCAGCGGGGTCCGCCGCGACGGCCGTCCCTGCCGGGCGTCCGCCGCGTGCTCCGCGCGCTCCCCGTTGCGGGCGCCGGCCCCGATCGCCACCGGGTCGCTCGCCGGGAAGCTCTCCGCCACGCCCTCGTCGACTCTCGACATGGCGCCGTCGGACTCGTCGCCGTCGGCGTAGTCACGCAGCGCCTGGCGGAAGGCGTGCTTGGCCTCGCTCAGCGTGACCCGGTCCTGCGGCCGCTTCGGCCCGGCCAGCGACGGCACCACGGTGGACAGGTCGAGCTCGAGGGTCTCCGAGTAGACCGGCTCGGTGTCGGGGGAGTGCCAGAGGCCCTGCTCCTTCGCATACGCCTCCACCAGCGCGACCTGCTCCTCGGCGCGGCCGGTGAAGCGCAGGTAGCGCAGCGTCTCGGCGTCGATCGGGAAGATCGCGCAGGTCGAGCCGTATTCCGGGCTCATGTTGCCGATGGTGGCCCGGTTGGCCAGCGGCACGGCGCCGACGCCGGGCCCGTAGAACTCGACGAACTTCCCGACCACGCCGTGCTTGCGCAGCATCTGGGTGATGGTCAGCACCAGGTCGGTCGCGGTGGAGCCCTCCGGCAGCTCGCCGTCGAGCTTGAAGCCGACCACCCGCGGGATGAGCATAGACACCGGCTGGCCGAGCATGGCCGCCTCGGCTTCGATGCCGCCGACGCCCCAGCCGAGCACGCCGAGCCCGTTGACCATCGTGGTGTGCGAGTCGGTGCCGACGAGCGTGTCGGGATAGGCGGCGCCGTCACGGGTGAACACCACGCGGGCCAGGTATTCGATGTTGACCTGGTGGACGATCCCGGTGCCGGGCGGGACGACCTTGAAGTCGTCGAACGCGCCCTGCCCCCAGCGGAGGAACTGGTAGCGCTCGTAGTTGCGCTCGTACTCCAGCTCGACGTTGCGGGTGAACGAGTCGGGCGTGCCGAACAGGTCGGCCACCACCGAGTGGTCGATGACCAGCTCGGCCGGGGCCAGCGGGTTGATCCGGGCCGGGTCGCCGCCGAGGTCGCGCATCGCCTCGCGCATGGTGGCCAGGTCGACGATCGCCGGCACGCCCGTGAAGTCCTGCATGACCACCCGGGCCGGGCTGAACCGGATCTCCCGGTCCGGCTCGGCCGCCGGGTCCCAGCCGGCGAGCGCGCGGACGTCGTCGGCGGTGATGTCCACGCCGTCCTCGGTGCGGAGCAGGTTTTCGAGCAGGATCTTGAGGCTGAACGGCAGCCGCTCGGCCCCGTCGACCGCCGCCAGGCGATGGATCTCGAACGAGCCGTCGCCGACCGAGAGAGTGCCCCGTGCCCCGAAGGAGTCCGCGCTGACCATGGCGCCCATCCTTCCACCCGGCGGCGCCCCGCCGACCCTCGGGCGCCCCGCTCCCGCCCGTGCCGGCGCCCACCCGCCCGTGCCGGCGCCCACCCGCCCGTGCCGGCACCCACCGCCCGTGCCGGCACCCACCCACCAGACGGCGCCCCGCCAGTGACGGCATCCACCCGCGAGTGACGGCGTCCACCCGCGACTGACGGCGTCTGCGCCGTCACTCGTGCCCGGGCGCCGTCACTCGTGCCCGGACGTCAGTCGTGGCGGGAGGGCGTCACTCGTGGCGGGAGGGCGTCACTCGTGGGCGGGGTGGGAGGGCGGGTGCGGGACGGCGGGGGACGGCGGGGACGGTGAAGGGGTCAGTCCTTGCCGCGGCCGGTGAGGGCGTCGCGGACGCGGTCGACGAGGCCCTGACCGGGACCGAGCAGCTTGTTGACGGGCGGGTGGTCCGGGGCCAGCGGGTGCGGCCGGGTCGGCACCACCTTCTTCGCCGCCCGCACCTTCTCGGCCAGCCCTTCCAGCTCGGCGCGGTCCATCCGGGCGGCGAGCTTCGGGAAGACGTCGCCCTCCTCCTCGCTGACGTGGTGCCGGATCACCCGCATCAGCTCGCGCATCTCGGTCTCCAGCCGCGGGTCGTCGTGCTTGTACTTCTCGATCCGCTTCATCGTGACCTCCGCCTCGCTGTGCTCGGAGATCTCGTGCTCGGCGATCTCGTCGCCGTTGTCCAGATGCTGGCGGATCGCCGGGTAGACGTACATCTCCTCGGCGATCGCGTGCCGCACCAGCTCCATCACCACCTGCTCGGAGATCGTCTTGCGCCGGTCGTGCGCCGCCGGGGGCAGCGCCTCGAACTCGGCGAACAGCTCTTCCACCTCGCGGTGGTCGGTCACCAGGACGTCGATCACGGTCTCGGCCATGGGCCGCGTGTGCCCGGCGTGCCGCGACCCAAACCGCGACGTACGGTCGTCGGGTGGAGACCCTGGTGGCCCGCGCGACCGCGGCCGCGCCGCCCCGCCCGGCCACCCGTCCAGCCGAGGCCGCTGCCGCCCGCGAGCGGCTCGCCGGGCTGGTCGGCGCCGGCGGCGTCGTGGTGCTCTCCGGCGCCGGCATCTCCACCGAGTCCGGGATCCCGGACTACCGCGGGCCGACCGGCACCGCCCGGCGGGCGTCCCCGATGACGTACCGGACGTTCACCGGCGACGCGGCCGCCCGGCGGCGCTACTGGGCGCGCAGCCACCTCGGCTGGGGGCTGATCGAGGCGGCCCGGCCCAACGCCGGGCACCGCGCGGTGGCCGAGCTGGAGCGCCGCGGGCTGCTCGCCGGCATCGTCACGCAGAACGTGGACGGCCTGCACCAGGCCGCCGGCGCCCGTGCGGTGGTGGACCTGCACGGCCGGCTGGACCGGGTGGTCTGCCTCGACTGCGGCGCGCCGAGCCCGCGCGAGCGGCTGGCCGACCGGCTGACCGCGTCGAACGCCGGCTGGCAGGCCCGGGTGACCGCGGTCAACCCGGACGGCGATGTCGACCTCGCCGACGCCGACCTCGACGGCTTCGTGACCGTCGGCTGCACCGGTTGCGCCGGGACGCTCAAGCCGGACGTGGTGTTCTTCGGCGAGACGGTGCCGGCCGACCGGGTGCGGCGCAGCTACCAGCTGGTGGAGCAGGCCTCGGCGCTGCTCGTCCTCGGCTCCTCGCTGACCGTCATGTCCGGGCACCGGTTCGTGCTCCGCGCGGCCAAGCTCGGCATCCCGGTGGCGATCGTCAACCAGGGCGCCACCCGCGGCGACCCGTACGCGGAGCTCACCGTCGACGCGCCGCTCGGCCGGGTGCTGCCCGAGCTGGTCGACCGCCTCGGCTGACCGCCGCGATGTCCCGTTCCGTGTCATTAGGGTGATTCTTGGTAACTCCTGTGACTGGTGTGACTGGAGCAATCTGCTGTTGCGTCTGGCGCAGGTGGGACAGGCGTGGCAGGGTGTGCGCCGTCTAGGCCGCGAGAGGGGCAGAGGTGCGAGGTACGGGGGGCTGGAGCAGAGCGGCGGTGGTCATGGTGACCGCCGCCCTGGCGGTGGGCCTGGCGCCCGCTGGGGCGATGGCCCGGCCGCGCAACCCGGGCGACGGCGAGATCACCGCCGCCCAGCGCGAGCGCACGAAGAAGGCCGCCGAGGTGGGCCGGCTCACCGGGCTGGTCGCCCGGGCCGACGGCGAGATGAAGCGGGCCCAGGACAAGGCCGAGCTGGCGGTCGAGCGCTACAACAAGGCCGTCGTCGACCTGGAGCGGGCGACCACCAAGGCCAAGCAGGCGCGGACCTCGGTGCGCCAAGCCGCCGCTGCGGTGACCAAGGCGCGCACCGACTTCAGCAAGTTCGCCCGCGGCAGCTACATGCAGGGCAGCACGGTCGGCTCGACCACCGTGGCACTACTGGATGCGGGCAGCCCCACCGACCTGCTGCAGCGGGCCGACCTGCTCGACTACGCCGGTCGGCGCAAGCTCGACGTGCTCGGCCAACTGGACCGCGCCACCGTGCGCCGGGCCAACCTGGAGTCGACCGCGCGCCGGCTGCTGGCCGAGCAGAAGGCCGCCACCGAGCTGGCCGAGCGGCTGCGCATCGAGGCGGCCCGTGAGGTCGCCGACGCGCGCAGCCGGCTGGGCACCCTGCAGCGGCAGAAGTCTGCGCTCGCCACCCAGCTGCAGGCGGCCCGGATCAGGCTCAACGGGCTGTACGCCGAGCGCGCCCGCTACCAGGCGTGGAAGCGGGCGCAGGAGATCGCCGCGGCCAAGGAGGCCGCCCGGCAGCGGGCGCTGCGGGCCGCGGCCGCGGCCCGGGCCGCCGCAGCCGCCGCAGCCGCCGCGGCGGCCGCCGCCGAGCGTCGCCGAGCGTCGGCGTCCTCCTCCTCCTCCTCCTCCTCCTCGAGCAGCTCCCGGTCGACCCGGCGCAGCACCCCGCGGTGGACCGGCGGCTCGTCCGCCGCCCGCGGGCAGCGGGTCGCCGACCTCGCGATGCGCTGGCTGGGCACGCCGTACTCCTGGGGCGGCGGCAACTTCGCCGGCCCGACCTGGGGCACCGACGGGCCGGTCGGCTTCGACTGCTCCGGGCTGGTGCTCTGGGCGTGGGCGCAGGTGGGGGTGTACCTGCCGCACTACTCCGGCTACCAGTACAACGCCGGCCGCCGGATCTCGACCAGCGAGCTGCGGGCGGGCGACCTGGTCTTCTGGGCGTACAACACCAGCGATCCCGGCACGATCCACCACGTCGCGATCTACATCGGCGGCGGCCGGGTGGTGCAGGCGCCGCAGACCGGCGACGTCGTGAAGATCTCCGGCATGTGGTACGACGGCTACATCGGCGCCGCCCGTCCCGGCTAGCGCATAGTGTGGCGGGGTGAGTGACGTCAGCGGGCGGCTGGTCGACCGCTACGGCCGGGTGGCCACCGACCTGCGGGTGTCGCTGACCGACCGCTGCTCGCTGCGCTGTGCGTACTGCATGCCCCCCGAGGGGCTGCCCTGGCTGCCCAGGGCCGGCCTGCTCACCGACGACGAGCTGGTCCGGCTGGTCGGCGTCGCGGTCTCGCTCGGCGTCCGGGAGGTCCGGCTCACCGGCGGCGAGCCGCTGCTGCGCCGCGGCGTGCCCGAGCTGGTGGCCCGGATCGCCGCGCTGCGGCCCCGGCCGGAGCTGTCGGTGACCACCAACGGCATCCTGCTCGGCCGGGACGCGACCGCGCTGGCCGCGGCCGGGCTGGACCGGGTCAACGTCAGCCTGGACACGCTGGACCCGGCCCGGTTCAAGCGGATCACCTTCCGCGACAAGCACGCCGAGGTGCTCGCCGGGCTGGCCGCCGCCCGGGCCGCCGGGCTGGGGCCGGTCAAGGTCAACTCCGTGCTGCTGCGCGGGGTCAACGACGACGAGGCGCCGGCCCTGCTCGGCTGGGCGCTGGCCGAGGGCTACGAGCTGCGCTTCATCGAGCAGATGCCGCTGGACGCCCAGCACGCCTGGGACCGCTCGGCGATGATCACCGCGGACGAGGTGCTCACCTCGCTGCGGGAGGTGTACGACCTGGCCCCGGTGCCCGACCCCGACCGCGGCAGCGCGCCGGCCGAGACCTGGACGGTGCGGGACGGGCCGGACCGCGCGTCCTGGGCCGAGCCGGAGCCGCGGGTGGGCGTCGTCGGCTCGGTCACCCGCCCGTTCTGCGGGGCCTGCGACCGGGTCCGGCTGACCGCGGACGGCCAGCTGCGCAACTGCCTGTTCGCCACCGAGGAGAGCGACCTGCGGGCCGCGCTGCGGGCCGGCGCGGACGACGCCGAGCTGGCCCGCCGGTTCCGCGCGTCGGTCGCCGGCAAGCGGGCCGGGCACGGCATCGACGACCCAGGCTTCCTGCAGCCCGCGCGCCCGATGTCGGCGATCGGCGGTTAGCGCAGCAGCAGGCTGAGGTCGAGGGCGCGCACGCTGTGGGTGAGCGCGCCCACCGACACGGCGTCCACGCCGGTCTCGGCGATGGCTCGGATCGTGTCCAGGGTGACGTTGCCGGACGCCTCCAGGGTGACCGGCCGGTCGCCGCGCAGCTCGACGACCGCGCGCAGGTCGGCGAGCGGCAGGTTGTCCAGCAGCAGCCAGGACGCCCCCGCGCGCAGCGCCTCGGCCGCCTCCTCGACGGACTCCACCTCGACGTCGACCAGCAGGTCGCGGCCCTCGGCCGCCATCCCGGACCGGACCGCCGCCACCGCCGCGGTGATGCCGCCGGCCGCGGCGATGTGGTTCTCCTTCAGCAGCACCATCGCGGCCAGGTCGCGGCGGTGGTTGGCGGCGCCGCCGGCGGCCACCGCGTGCTTGTCCAGCAGCCGCAGGCCGGGCGCGGTCTTGCGGGTGTCCAGCACCCGGACCGGCAGCCCGGCGACCGCGGCCACGTACGCCGCCGCCGCGGTCGCGATCCCGGACATGCGCTGCAGGAAGTTCAGCGCGGTGCGCTCGGCGGTCAGCAGCGCGCGGACCGGCCCGTGCACGCCGAGCAGCGCGTCGCCGGCGGCCACCCGGTCGCCGTCGGCGAGCCGCAGGTCGACCTCCAGGGCCGGGTCGACCTGGGCGAACGCCTCGACCGCGACCGGCAACCCGGCGACCACGCCCGGTTCCTTGGCCCGGATCGTGCCGGTGGTGACCAGGTCGGCCGGCACGCTCCACCGGGTGGTCACGTCGTCGCCGGCGGCGTCCTCGGCCAGCGCCCGCCGCACCACGTCCCGTACCGCGTCCGCCGGCAGCTCCATGGACCGGAGACTAGGGCGCGTCTCTCGGTCCGAGGTGCGCCACCCGCGTGCCCAACCTCTCCGGGCAGAACAGCTAGCGCGGGCTGACCTCGAGCGGGAAGTCGCGCCGGGCCAGGAAGTCGCTCAGCGTCTCGCGGTGCTCATCGCAGGCGAGCCACTGCTTGACCCGGTCGGCCGTGTGGATGCGCGGGTTTCGCCAGCTCAGCGTCCAGGTCGCGGGCGCCCGGCAACCCTTGGCGGAACACCGGGAGAGGTCATCGGGAGCGTTCACCGGACCGACATTAGGGCGTCGGGCGGCCACGGGGGGAGCCGCCCGACGCGAGAGAAAAGCTACACCAGGACGACGGCATGGTGCGACAACGCGTCGGGAGTTCACCCGAACGGCCGCAGGGGGGTCCGCGAGACCCCTCAGAGTGACGGTCGCGCCAGCGCCGGGGACGGGTTCATCCCGCCCGGCCGGGAGGTGCGGGACCGACCTCACGCCCTCCTCACGGCTCGTGCGGTTGGCTTCGGGGCAGGATCGAGTCGGGCCGGCGTGCGCCGGTCGGGAAGGGTGTTGCGGGCATGGTTGACACGTCCGTCGGGGAGGCGCCGGCACCCACCCCGGCCCGGGACGCGGCCCTGCTGGAGCGGGCCCTGTTCGAGGTTAAGCGGGTCATCGTCGGGCAGGACCGGATGGTCGAGCGGATGCTCGTCTGCCTGCTGGCCAAGGGCCACTGCCTGCTCGAGGGCGTGCCCGGGGTGGCCAAGACGCTGGCCGTGGAGACGCTGGCCGCGGTGGCCGGCGGCACCTTCACCCGGCTGCAGTTCACCCCGGACCTGGTTCCCTCGGACATCGTCGGGACGCGCATCTTCAAGCCCGGCTCGGACCGCTTCGACACCGAGCTCGGTCCGGTGTTCGCCAACTTCGTGCTTACCGACGAGATCAACCGCGCGCCGGCCAAGGTGCAGTCCGCGCTGCTCGAGGTGATGTCCCAGGGGCAGGTGTCGATCGGCGGCACGACGTACCCGATGCCCCAGCCCTTCCTCGTCATGGCCACGCAGAACCCGATCGAGTCCGAGGGCGTCTACCCGCTGCCCGAGGCGCAGCGGGATCGCTTCCTGATGAAGGTCGTGGTCGACTATCCGACCGGCGAGGAGGAGCGGGAGATCGTCTACCGGATGGGCGTGCAGGCGCCCATCCCGGAGCAGATTCTGTCCCCGCCCGACCTGCTGCGGCTGCAGCGGGCCGCCAGCAACGTCTTCGTGCACCACGCGCTGGTCGACTACGTGGTCCGGCTGGTGCTGTCCACCCGCACGCCGGCCGAGCACGGGATGGCCGACGTCGCCGGCTGGGTGGCGTACGGGGCGAGCCCGCGGGCCTCGCTCGGCATGATCGCCGCCGCCCGCGGGCTGGCGCTGATGCGCGGCCGCGACTACGTGCTGCCGCAGGACGTGCTCGACATCGCCGCCGACGTGCTCCGGCACCGGCTGGTCCTGTCGTACGACGCGCTGGCCGACGGCGTGCCGGCCGAGCACGTGGTGCACCGGGTGCTGCAGAGCGTTCCGCTGCCCCAGGTGACGCCGCGGCAGCGGGCCGCGGGCGGGCCGTACGGGGCCCAGGGCGGCGGCTACGCGGCCCCGACGGCCGGCCCGCCGACCGGCGCCACCCCCGCGGTGCCGGACGACTCCCGGGAGCGCTCGGCGTGACCTCCCCGCCCGCGGCGGGCCCGGCCGCCGCCGGCGTGACCCCGGCGCTGTCGCTGCGCGACGCCGGGCCGGCCGAGGCGGCGGTCGTGCTGCGCCGGCTGGAGCTGACCATCCGGCGCCGGCTGGACGGCCTGCTGCAGGGCAACCACCTCGGCCTGGTGCCCGGCCCGGGCAGCGAGGCAGGGGAGTCGCGGGAGTACCACGCCGGCGACGACGTACGGCGGATGGACTGGCCGGTGACCGCCCGCACCACGGTGCCGCACGTGCGGCGGACCATCGCCGACCGCGAGCTGGAGACCTGGGTGGTGGTCGACCTGTCGCCCAGCCTCGACTTCGGCACCGCGCGGTGCGAGAAGCGGGACCTGGCGATCGCCGCGGTGGCCGCGATCGCGCACCTGACCGGCCGCGGCGGCAACCGGATCGGCGCGCTGGTCACCACCGGCGAGTCGGTGCAGCGGTTCCCGGCCAAGTCCGGCCGCGCCCACACCACCACCCTGCTGCGCAAGCTGGCGCTGACCCCGCGCTCGGAGCGCGGCCGGCGCGGCGACCTGGCCGCGGCGCTGGAGGGGCTGCGCCGGCCGCCGCGGCGGCGCGGCTTCGCGGTGGTGGTGTCCGACTTCGTCGGCGACCTGGACTGGGAGCGGCCGATGCGGGCGCTGGCGGTCCGGCACGACGTGCTCGCCGTCGAGGTGCTCGACCCGGTGGAGCTCGGCCTGCCCGCGGTGGGCCTGCTGACCCTGGTCGACCCGGAGAGCGGCAAGCTGCTCGAGGTGCAGACGGGCAAGCGGGAGCTGCGCGACCGGTACGCGCGGGCGGCCGCGGAGCAGCGGGCCGAGATCGCGGCCGGGCTGCGCCGGGCCGGGGCGACCCACCTGCAGCTGCGCACCGACCGCGACTGGCTCGTCGACATGGTCCGTTTCGTGGCCGCGCGCCGGCGCGGCGCGTCCGGAGGAGCGCTGCGATGACCCGAACCTTCCTCTCGCCCGGGTGGCTGTGGCTGCTGCTGGCCGTCGCCGCGCTGCTGGCGCTCTACGTGGTGCTGCAGATGCGCCGCCGGGCGTACGCGGTCCGCTTCGCGAACCTCGACCTGCTCGGCCGGCTGGCCCCGCGCCGGCCCGGCTGGCGCCGGCACCTCGCCTTCGCGCTGCTGCTGCTCGCGCTCGGCTCGCTCACGGTGGCGATGGCCAAGCCGACCCGGGACACCCGGGTGCCGCGGGACCGGGCCACCGTGCTGATGGCCATCGACGTGTCGCTGTCGATGCGCGCCGAGGACGTCGAGCCCAACCGGCTGGAGGCGGCGCAGGCGGCGGCGAAGGAGTTCGTCGGGCTGCTGCCGCCGCGGATCAACCTCGGGCTGGTCACCTTCTCCGGCACGGCGTCGGTCGCGGTCGCGCCGACCACCGACCGGGCCGCCGTGCTGCGCGCCATCGACACGCTGGAGCTGGCCGAGCGGACCGCGATCGGGGAGGCGATCTTCTCCGGCCTCGACTCGATCCGGACCTTCCAGGCGCAGCTGCAGGGCACGGGGAGCGCCGACGCCACCGATCCGGCCCCGGCCCGGGTGGTGCTCATGTCCGACGGCAGCAACACCTGGGGCCGCAGCCCGGAGCAGGCGATCGGGGCCGCCAAGCAGGCCGAGGTCCCGGTGTCCACGATCGCCTTCGGCACCGACGACGGCTTCATCGCGCTCGACAACGACCCGCACGTGCCGGTGCCGGTCAACCACGAGCAGCTGCAGGGGATCGCCGAGGGCACCGGCGGCAGCTACTACGCGGCCGCGTCCGCGGAGGAGCTGTCCAGCGTCTACCGCGACCTGGGCAGCCAGATCGGCTACACCGTGGAGCGGCGCGAGGTGACTACCTGGTTCGTCGGGATCGGGCTGCTGCTCGCCTTCGCGGCGGCGGCCGGGTCGCTGCTGTGGAGCAACCGGCTGCTCGGCAGCTCGCCGATCCTGGCCGGACCGGTCCGCCAGCCCAGCCTGCGCGGCTGAGCCGGCTGAGCCGGCTCAGCCGGCTGGGTCGGCTGGGCCGACGGGACGGCCGGGTCAGATCAGCAGCAGCCGCCACGGCAGGCCGGCGAGCGGGACCGGGCGCGCGCCGGCGGGCACGGGCAGCAGCTCGCCGGCCAGCCAGCGGGCCGAGGTGGACACGACCACCCGGTCCTCGGCGTTGACCACCACCAGCTCGACCGGCAGGTCGGCCAGCCCGCGCAGCACCAGCTGCTCGAACCGGGACACCGGCACGTCCGCGCCGGCCACCCCGAGGAAGACCCCGCCGGCCAGCACCGGCTCGGTCAGCGTCAGCAGGTAGCGGTCGGTGCCGTGCACGTCGACGTACGGCCCGACGACGTGCCGGCGCCCGGTCCGCCGCGGCACCACGAACCACTCGGCCGCCGCGTAGTCGTAGTAGTCGAAGCTGTCCGCGCTCAGGTCCACCTCCAGCCGGGTGGGCGCGGGCAGCTCCGGCGCCGCCTGCCACCACTCCAGCCGCAGCGCCTGCCCGGGCAGCAGCCCGGGGGCGACGATGACCCCCATCCCGACCGCGGCCTGGTCCCGCTCCAGCAGCGCCAGCAGGTCCGGTCGCAGCGCGTCCACGTCGGCGGCGCGCAGCACGTCCCCGCGCTCGGACGCGGCCCGGTGGCCGGCCAGCATCAGCTCGCGGACCTGGCTCACCGCCGTGAACACCCGCTCCACCACGCCGGTGACCACCGCGGCGGCCCGTTCGGCGGTCATGACGGGATCATGCCGCCCCGCCGGGTCAGCGCGATGTGCAACGCGACCAGCCGGTGGGTGACGGCGTCGACGTGCGCCTCGGTACGGGCCCGGGCCAGCTCCGGGTCGCGGGCCTCGATCGCGGCCAGCACGCCGAGGTGGGCGGCCCGCGCCGCGGCCAGCTCGGCCGGCGTCCGGGTCGCCGCCCACAGCACCTGGCCCAGCTCCGCCTGCAGCTCGAACTCGTGCAGGGTCAGCCGCACCGACTGGGCCGCGGCGGCGACCGCGAGGTAGAAGCGGCTCTCCAGGCGGCGCTGCTCGGTGGCCCGTGGCGCCGCGGCGAACCGGTCCAGCAGCTCGCGCAGCCCGGCCAGGTCCCGGCCGGACGCGCGGCCGGCGGCCAGCCGGGCGGCGGTGCCGGCGACGGCGGCGCGCAGGTCGCCGAGCTCCCGCAGGTCGGTGCTGGCCAGCGCGCGCAGCCGGCCGCGGGCCAGCTCGGACAGCGCCTCGTCGTCGGCCCGGACGAAGCTGCCGCCGCCGCGCCCGCGCCGGGTCCGGACCAGCCCGCGCTCCCGCAGGTCGCTCAGCGCCTCCCGCAGCGTCACCGTGGCGACGTTCAGCGAGCCGGACAGCTGGGCCTCCGAGGGCAGCTGCTCGCCGTCCTCGAGGATCCCGAGCGCGATGGCCCCGGCCAGCCGGCGGACGACGGCCTCGCTGCGCCCGGCGCCGTCGTCGAGCGGTCCGAAGACGGCCCGGCGCGCGTCACCCCGCAGCTCGCCCACGGCTCCCATCCTGTCTTGCCCCAGAACCTCTGAACTCATATGTTAAGCGAGCACTGTGGTGTGCATCACAGCCGGGAGGTCGCCGCATGACCCAGACCGATCCGCGCCCCAGCCCCGACGATGCGCTGGCCCGGCCGTTCACCCCGGGCATGGCCGACAACGACCCGGCGCTGGCCGCGTACCCGGAGACGGTCGCTGCCGGGCCGGTCGAGGTCGAGCTGACCGACGCCCGGACGGCGGAGTTCGTCCAGGAGTGGCGCAACGCCTCGTACAACTGCTTCTCCTCGGGCCACAAGTTCTGCCGCGAGGTCTGCCCGGTCATGCAGGTCACCCGCAACGAGTCGTGGACGCCCACCGCGTTCCACGCGAACGTGGTGGCGATGGAGCGCGGCGAGCTGGAGGTCGCCGACGTCGCCGCCGACTACGTCAACTGCACCCAGTGCGGGGCGTGCGAGCTGCGCTGCCCCAACACGCTGTTCACCGGCGACTTCTACCGCTTCCGCACCCGCACCGTGGACGTGGTCAAGGCGGTCCGCGCGCTGGCCGTCGGGTCCGGCGTGCACCAGCCCGGGTGGCGCGGCTGGAACGCCCGCACCGACGAGCGCAGCCACGAGCCGGTGCTGGGGGACACGCCCGTCGGCCAGGACACCGTCCGGGACTGGGCGGCCGGGCTGGACCTGCCGATCGGCGGTGAGACGGTCCTGTTCGTCGACTGCGAGGCCGCGTTCGCCCGGACCTCGGTGCCGCGGGCGGTCGCCCAGATCCTGCGGCAGGCCGGTGTCGAGTTCGGGCTGATGGGCGACCAGTGGTGCTGCGGCGGCCCGGCCGCCGAGATGGGCTACGTCGAGCAGGCCCGGCGGTTCGCCCGGCACAACCTGGACGACTGGCGGGCCACCGGCACCCGCCGGCTGCTGGTGCTCGACCCGCACGACTACATCGCCTTCACCGAGGACTACCCGCGCTACTTCGGCGCCGAGTTCGACCTCGAGGTCGTGCTGGTCGTCGAGCTGCTGGCGCAGCTGCTGCGGGACGGCCGGCTCACCCCGACCGTGCCGGTTCCGCGGACGATCACCTACCACGACCCGTGCCGGCTCAACAAGCGCAAGGGGGTCTGGCAGGAGCCGCGCGAGGTGCTGCGGGCGATCCCCGGGCTGACCTTCCACGACGTGGACCGGGTGACCCAATGGTCGTACTGCTCCGGCGGCGGGGGCGGGCTGCCGGTGGAGAAGCCCGAGCTGACCGCCGCGATCAGCGCCCGCCGGCTGGATCAGGCGGCCGAGCTGGAGGTGGACGCCCTGGTGAGCGCCTGCCCGTGGTCGGAGCGGCCGCTGGCGGCCGCCGGCGCCGAGCGGGCCATCGACGTGGTCGACATCCACGAGCTGCTGGCCGCCTCGCTCGGCATCGAGGTCGGCGGCCACCAGGCCGACCAGCCGCCGGGCGGTGAGCCGCGGTGACCGCCTCCGTCACCGATCGGCCCGGCAGCCGTCAGATAGAGCAGGTCGTCGCGCGGCTTCGAGGGGTGCTGCGCGACGACCAGATCCTCACCGGCCGGGCCGACCGGCTGAACCGGGCCCGGGTGCCGGCGCCCTTCCCGGTGCACCGGTGGCGGGAGCGGATGCCCGACCTGGCCGTGCTGCCGGAGTCGACCGAACAGGTCGCCGCGGTGGTCGCGGCGGCCAACGAGCTGCGGGTGCCGGTGGTGCCGCGCGACGGCGGCACCGGGCTGACCGACGGGGCCGTCCCGCTGCGCGGCGGGATCGTGGTCGACGTCAAGCGGCTGAACCAGATCCACGAGCTGGACCTGGACGACCGCACCGTCACCGTCGGCACCGGAATCAACATGCTCAAGCTCAACGAGCAGCTCGCCCGGCACGGGCTCATCTATCCGGACGACCCGGCGTCGTACCCGTGCTCGCTGGTCGGCGGCCGGATCGGCACCTCCGGCTGGTCGCTGATCGGCGCCCGCTACGGGCACACCCGGGACCTGGTGCTCTCCTTCGACCACGTGCTGCCCACCGGGGAGGTGCTGCACGTCGGCGACGGGATCGGCCGCAAGGTCTCCAAGTCCTCCTCCGGCTACCAGCTCAAGCACCTGTTCATGGGGCACCAGGGCACGCTGGGCATCGCGACCCGGGCGACGCTGAAGCTCTACCCGAAGCCGGAGGCCGAGCTGAGCCCGTTCTGGGCCTTCGACAACTACGACGACGCCTACCGCTGCGTCGGGGCGCTGCACCGGGCCGGCGTGGCCACCTTCGCCGGCGCCGTGCTGTTCGACGAGCACAAGGTCGCCTACCTGCGCCGCGACGACGAGGCGTACATCCCGCAGCCGGCCGGGGTGCGCGCGCTGGTCTGCGCGGTGCTGTACGGCTACGACGACGAGGTCCGCGCCGGCGGCCGGCGGCTGTTCCGGATCGCCCGCGAGCACGGCGCCCGCTACCTCGGCGACGAGATCTCCGAGGGCGACTGGGCGGCCCGGCACGACCGGTACGCCACCCCGCTGCACGGGCGGACCAAGTCCGGCCAGGTGGTGCCGATGAGCTGGCACTGCGAGGACGCGGCGGTCAACTACAGCCGGCTGCCCGGGATCACCCGGGAGTGGCACGCGATCGTCGCCGAGCTGCGGCGGCGCACCGACGTCTTCGACGACTGGGGGATGTTCGCGTACACCTCGGCGGACACCGGGGTGGACTACCTGACCGAGATCGACGTCGGGATCTGGGAGCAGCAGCTCGGCGACGAGGCGTGGGACCTGTGGGTCCGGGCCAAGCGGGAGATCGCCGCGACCGCGCTGCGCTACGGCGGCTCGATCAGCGCCTGCCACGGCTCCTGCCGGGAGGGCGAGGTCGACCTGGTCCCCGAGGAGCTGGGCCGCGGCTTCCAGGTGATGTGCGACGTCAAGCGGCTGCTCGACCCGAACAACATCATGAACCCCGGCAAGTACCACCTCGACCTCGCCTACTCCGGCGACCTGGCCGCCGGGCTCGCGCGGCTGCGGGAGGGACGATGAGCTTCCGTCCGGCCGACGAGGCGTCGCCCCCGCCGCCGCGGCGGGTCACCGACGTCGCGGTCACCACCTTCGAGCACCTGTACGAGGTCGACCCGCGGCTGATGCAGCGCTGGGTGCTGCAGCAGGAGTTCCCGAACTGGGACTCGCTGCGGATCATGCACGCCCGCGCGGACCACCTGGCCTGGATGCACCGGCACTTCGCGGACACCGTGGTCACCGGCTCCGCGCTGCTGGCCGAGATCGAGGCCGAGACCGACCCACCAGGAGGCAAGCCGTGAAGTTCAGCTACGTGATGCTCCCGGACTATCCGCTGGCCGACTCCCTGAACTCGATCAAGCTCGCCGACGAGCTCGGCTTCTACGGCGTGTACGCGGCCGACGAGACCTGGCACAAGGACCTGTGGCTGCTGTTCGCGGCGGCCGCGGACAAGACCTCCTCGATCCGGATGGGGCCGTCGGTGTCGGCGGTGGTGCTGCGCGAGCCCAGCCTGATCGCCCAGGCCGCCGCCACCCTCGACGAGCTGACCGGCGGCCGGGCCGAGGTCGTGCTGTCCTCGGGCAACTTCGGGCTGCTCGCCCAGTACAAGATGGACTGGACGACGCAGAAGCCGCTGTCCCGGGTCAAGGAGGGCGTGCACGTCCTGCGCACCCTGCTCGACGACGGCGCGATCACCTTCGACGGCGAGTTCTTCCAGTACGAGGGCCTGTTCACCTTCGCCCGGCCGGTGCAGCAGCGGCTGCCGGTCAAGATGGGCGCGATGCGCGGGCCGCGCTCGTTCCAGGTCGCCGCCGAGGTCTCCGACGGCTGCCACCACGCGCTCAGCTACACCCGCGGCGCGTACGAGTACATGGTCGAGAACATGCGGATCGGCGCCGAGCGGGCCGGCAAGGATTTGGCCGACCTGGACATCGGCGCCTGGGTGGTCTTCGCCACCGGGGAGGACTCGGCGGTCGCCAAGGACGCGGCCCGCTCCATGGTCGGGCTGTACGCGTCCTCGATGCCGGACGAGCAGCTGGTCCGCAACGGGGTGTCCCCGGAGGAGATGAAGCCGGTGCTCGCCGCGCTCGGCGCCGGCGACCTGGCCGGCGCCATCGACGCGACGACCCCGGCCGTCGGCAACACCCTCTCGGTGGCCGGCACGCCCGAGGAGTGCGTGGCCAAGCTGAAGGAGATCGAGGCCGCCGGGGTCAACCACATGATCCTGGCGATCACCGACGCGAGCCTGGTCAAGACCTTCATGGGCCGCGACATCGAGGGGGTCGCCGACGTGGACACCCAGCTGCGGCTGATCGCCGAGCGGATCATGCCGGAGTTCTGAGCCGCTCCCACTCGCTGCCCATCGGCCGCCCACCGGCCGGCGCCACCGTACGGACTCCAGATCCATCGAGGAGGAGTCCATGCGAGTCCACGCAATCCGGCGGTGGGCGGCCCTGGCCGCCGGGGTCACCCTGCTGGGGCTGACCCAGACCCTCGCCGCCCCCGCCGCGCCGGCGGCGGCCCCGCCCGCCCTGGCCCGATCCAGCGTCCAGTCGCTCACCGACTCGCTGTCGCCGAAGACCGCGATCGCCACCTGCCCGGCGGGCAAGCGGGTGGTCGGCGGCGGCGGCCTCGTCGGCGGCGCCTCGTCCGCCGACAGGCGCAAGCTGGTGCTGACCCGGCTGGAGCCGGTCAGCGCCGGCGGTGTCGACACCTACGTGGTCACCGCCGAGGAGGTCGCGCCCGGGGTCAGCGGCACCTGGCACGTGTCGGCGTACGTGCTCTGCGCGCCCGAGCTGACCGACTACCAGATCGTCGCCGGGTCGACGAGCCCGTCGTCGACGGCGACGCAGCAGGCCGTCGCCGAGTGCCCGGGCACGACGAGGACGCTCGGCACCGGGGCCCAGATCAACAACCCGGGCGGCGGCCAGGTCACCCTGCAGCTGAACCGGACCGACGACGCGCTGAACATCGTGCGAGCGGTCGCGAAGGAGGACGCGAGCGGTTACCTGGCCAACTGGAACGTCACCTCGTACGCCGTCTGCGCCACGCTACCGGCCACCTTCGAGGTCGTTGGCGAGGGCACGCTCACGAACACGCTCGAGACCAAGACCATCCCGGTCACCTGCCCCCAGGGAAAGTACGTGCACAGCGCCGGGGTGGCCACCAGCGGCACGCCGGCGGGCCTGACCACCACGCCGCCCGGCGTGGCGGTCCAGACCGCGATCCCGCTGCTCGGCTTCACCGAGGTGAGCGTCACCGCGTCGGCGACCTCCACCACGTTCGTGGCCTGGGACGTGGCCGCGTTCGCGATCTGCGGTCCGTGATCGGCGGCGGGCCGGCTCCTGCGGGGGGCCGGCCCGCCCGTACGGGCAGGGCGGCGTCCCCTCCGGGTCCCGTCCGGAGAAATGGGCTGGTCCTGCGGTGGCAGGGCCGACACACTCACGCGGTGCGGTTCTCCGTGCTCGGGCCGCTGGAGGTCCGCCGCGACGGCGGCGGGCCGGTCCCGCTCGGCGGTCCGCAGCCGCGGGCGCTGCTCGCCGCGCTGCTGCTGAGCCCCGGGCAGGTGGTCTCCACCGACCGGTTGACCGAGTGCCTGTGGGGGGACGACCCGCCGGCCACCGCTCGGACCCTGCTGCACGGGTGCGTGGCGCAGCTGCGCCGGGCGCTGGCCGGGCCGGGCGGGCAGCCGCTGGTCACCCGGCCGCCGGGCTACCTGCTCGCGGTCGGCCCGGGCGAGCTGGACGTGCACCGGCTGGACGAGCTGGAGGCGGCCGCCGGCCGGGCGGCGGCCGCGGGCGGCCGGGACGGGCTGGAGCGGGCCTCGGCGGCCCTGCGCGAGGCGCTGGCGCTGTGGCGCGGCCCGGTGCTGGAGGAGGTAGGGCTCGGCCCGCTGGCCGCCGAGGCGACCCGGCTGGAGGAGCGCCGGCTGGCGGTGCTGGAGCGGTGGGTCGACGCGGACCTGCGGCTCGGCCGCAGCCGGCCGCTGGTCGCCGAGCTGCGCGCCCGGGTCGGCGCGCACCCGCTGCGGGAGCGGCTCTGGGCCCAGCTGATGCTCGCCCTGTACGCCGAGCACCGGCAGGCGGACGCGCTGGCCGCGTACGCGGAGGTCCGGGCGCTGCTGGTGGACCAGCTCGGGGTGGAGCCGGGGGAGGTGCTGCAACGGCTGGAGCGCGGCGTGCTGGCCTCGGTGGATCCGGCCGAGCTGATCCGCGACCATGTCGGCCCCTTGGCGGCACCCCGGCCCGTCGACCCGCCGCCCGTCGACCCACCGGCCGAGCTGCCGGCGGCGGCCGGGTCGTTCACCGGGCGGGCGGCGCAGCTGCGGTGGCTGGACGAGCAGCCGGCCGGCGGGGTCGTGGTGCTCGCCGGCCCGCCCGGGGTGGGCAAGAGCGCGCTGGCCGTGCACTGGGGCCATCGGGTGCGGGACCGCTTCCCGGACGGCCAGCTCTATGTCGACCTGCGCGGCTATGCCGCCGAGCCGCCGCTGCGGCCGGAGGCGGCGCTGGCCGGGCTGCTGCCGGCGCTGGGCGTGCCGCCCGAACGGGTGCCGACCGACCCGGGCCGGGCGGCCGGGCTGTACCGGACGCTGCTGGCCGGCCGCCGCGCACTGATCGTGCTCGACGACGCGGCCGGCGCCGACCAGGTGCGCCCGCTGCTGCCCGGCGGCGCCGGCTGCGTGGTGCTGGTGACCAGCCGGGAGCGGCTGGCCGGGCTGGTGGCCCGGGACGGCGCCGCCCACCTCGAGCTCGACGTGCTCAGCCCGGCCGAGGCGGTCGCCCTGCTCGGCCGGGTGCTCGGCCCGGACCGGGTGCGGGCCGAGCGGCCGGCCACCGCGCGGCTGGCCGCGGCCTGCGGGCGGCTGCCGCTGGCGCTGCGGGTCGCCGCCGCCAACCTGCTGCTGCGGCCCGAGCGCACCGTCGCCGACCAGCTCGCCGCCCTCGGCGCCGGCGACCGGCTGGCCGCGCTGCGGGTGGAGCGGGACGAGCGGACCGCGGTCGCGGCCGCCTTCGACCTGTCGTACCGGGTGCTGGATGCGGACACCCGCCGGACGTTCCGACTGCTCGGCGAGCTGCCGGGGCCGGACGTGACGGTGCCGGCCGCGGCGGCGGCCACCGACCGCACGCCGGCCCGGGCCGCGGCCGCGCTCGACCGGCTCGCCGGGGCGCACCTGGTCACCGAGGTGCGGGCCGGCCGGTACGCGCTGCACGCCCTGCTCCGGCTCTACGCCGCCGACCGCGGCCGGCAGGAGGACGGCGCTGCCGAACGGGCGGCGGCGACCGGCCGGCTGCTCGCCTGGTACGCCGACACCGCCGAGGCCGCGGCGGCCGTGCTCTGCCCGACGATGCTCCGCCTCGGCGCGGCCGGGCCGGGGCCGTTCGCGGACCACGCTGCCGCGCTGGCGTGGCTGGACGTCGAGCGGGCCGGGCTGGTGGCGGCGGCCCGGCACGCGGCCCGGCACGGGCCGTACGAGATCGCCTGGCGGCTGACCGACGCGCTGCGCGGCTACTTCTGGCTGCACCTGCACGCGGTGGACTGGGGGGTGGTCGCCCGGGCCGGGCTGGCCGCCGCCCGGGCCGGCGCCGACCCGCGGGCCGAGGCGATGGCCGAGCTCGCCCTGGCCGACCGGGCCCTGCTGCTCAACCGGCATCCCCGGGCGGTCGACGGGTACGCCCGCGCGCTCGCGCTGGCCGAGCGGGCCGGCTGGGCGGAGGCCGAGGCGGCGGCGCTCGGCAACCTGGGCAGCGCGTACTGGAAGGCGGGGCGGCTGGCCGAGGCCGCGGACGCGTGCCGCCGCGGCCTGGAGCTGAACCGGCGGTTCGGCCCGGCCGGCCGCACGGCGGCCAACCTCGGCAACCTCGCCGGCCTGTCGGCCGAGCTGGGCCGGCTCCCCGAGGCCGCACGCTGGTGCACCGAGGCGCTGACCCTGTTCCGGCGGACCGGCGCCCGGGGGAGCGAGGCGGTGGCCCGGGCCGGCCTGGGCGAGATCGACCACCTGCGCGGCCGGCTGGCCCCGGCCCGGCGGGCGCTCACCCGGGCGCTGGCCGGGCACCGGGAGGTCGGCGACCGCCCCAACGAGGCGAGCACCCTGCGGGTGCTCGCGCTGGTGCACCGGGACGAGGGCCGCCCGGGACCGGCCCTGGCCGCCGCCGAGCAGGCGGTCGCGGTGGCCGCCGGCACCGGCGACGCCCGGGTCGAGGCGGACGCCCGCACCGCGCTGGCCTCGGTGCACGACCGGCTGGGCCGGCACGGCGAGGCGGTCGACGGGTACGAGTGGGCGCTGCGGCTGACGCGCGGCGGCGTGCTGCCCGGCTCCGAGATCGAGGCGCTGGTCGGGCTGGCACTGGCCCGGCGGCACCGCGGCGACCCGGCGGGAGCCGGCGCGCTGGCCGGGCGGGCGGTGGCGCTGGCCACCGAGCGCGGCTACCGGGTGCTCGCCGGACAGGCGCTGACCGTGCTCGCCGGCACCGATGTCGACCGGGGCCGGCTGGGGCCGGCCGCGGCGGCGGCCGACCGGGCGCTGGACCTGCACCGGAACACCGGCCATCGGGTCGGCGAGGTCCGCACCCTGCTCGTCCGCGGCCGGGTGCACGATCGCGCCGGGCAGCCGGAGCGGGCCGCCGCCGACTGGCGGGCCGCCGAGCGGCTCGCCACCGAGCTCGGGCTGCCCGAGGCCGCCGAGGCCCGGCAGCTGCTCGCCACGACCCCGGCCGGGACCGGCTGAGGGCTGACCCGCCGGCCAGGCCGGTGAGGGCTGGGCTCGTCCGGCCGGGGCGGGGTGAGGGCTAGAGCTCGAGGAGGCGGTCGACGAGGCTCCGGTACTGCCGCAGCGCCAGCCGGAGGTCCTCGGTCGGCGCGCCCTCGCCGGCCTGCCACGAGTCCACCCGCTGCTTGTCCGCGATCCGGGTGGCGAGCGCGTCGAGGATCTCGCGGGCCAGCGCCTCCGCGCCGCGGACGGCCAGCTGCGGGTCGTCGACGAAGTCGCCCTGCACGTCGCGCCAGCGCTGCTTGAAGGCGGCGGACTCGTCCGCGCCGAGCGTGCCGGTGCCCACCGGGGCCTTGGCGGCGGCGGGAGCGGCGGCGGGGGCGGACGTCGGGGTCGGGGTGGTGCCGCGGATGACCGAGACGCCCTCGGACGGTGCGGGCGCGGCCGAGCCGGGGGAGGAGCCGCGGGTCACCGTGACGTCGCCAGGCGGCGTGGCGGGGGCGCTCGGCCGGGACGCCGTGCTCGGCGCGCCGCCCACGGGGGCCGGCCGGGTGTCCGGCGGCGCGCCCGCCGTGCTCGGCGGGGTCGGCGTGGTCGTCGGCGTGCTGGCGGCGGGTGCCACCGGCGCCGGGGTGTCCAGTGACCAGCTGCGGCTGGCCTTGGCCCACCCGCCGCCGGTGCCGGCCGGGGCCGACCTCTCGGACGCGTCGGCCGGCCGGGGCGGCGGCAGCGGCAGGCCCGCGTCCGCGGAGCGCGCCTCGGCGCCGTCGGGCGCCGGCCCGGCGCCGCGGTAACGCTGCATGAGCGAGCCGTGCGCCCCGCCGCCGTCCAGGGCGTCGGGGGCGGGCCGGCTGCTGTCCGGCCGATTGCTGCTGCTGTGCCGCCCGTTGGACCCGCTCGCGCCACCCTCTTGGAACTGCATGAGGCAGCACCGTAGCCGCCCCGGGCCGCTCCTCCCAACCCCCCTAGCCCGGTCGGGCGACGTACCTCAGCGGCGCGGGTCGAGCACGAGCTTGCCGACCGACCGCCGGGAGAGCAGCTCGCGGTGCGCGTCTGCCGCGCCGGCCAGCGGGAACGTCGCCCCGACCACGGTCCGCAGCCGCCCGTCCGCGACCATCCCGAGCAGCTCGGTGACCGGCGCCAGCATCTCCGGCCGGCGCAGGCAGTGCGCCAGCCAGAAGCCGATCACCGCGGTCGAGTGGCCCATCAGGTTCGCCGGGTCGACCGGGGTCGGCTCGGTCCGGGACGCCTGCCCGTACGCCACCACGCGGCCGAACGGCGCGGTCGCCCGCAGGCTGGCGTCGAAGACCGGGCCGCCGACCATCTCCAGCACCACGTCCACCCGGCGCCCGCCGTTGGCGGCGCGCAGCGCGTCGACCAGGTCGCCCTCGGCCGGGTCGACGACCTCGTCGGCGCCCAGCGACCGGGCCAGCTCCCGCTTGTCCGCCGAGGACGCGGTGGCGATGACCCGGCCGGCGCCCCACAGCTTGGCCAGCTGGACGGCGAGCGTGCCGACCCCACCGGCCGCGGCGTGCACGACCACCGTCTCGCCGGGCGCGAGGTGCGCGCAGGTGCGCAGCACGTGCCAGGCGGTCAGCCCCTGCAGCACCACCGCGAGGGCGGCGCCGTCGCTCACCCCGTCCGGCACCGGCCAGGTCAGCACGGGCGCGGCGAGCACGCGCTCGGCGTACCCGCCGCCGGCGAGCAGGCCGACCACCCGCCGGCCGTCCGGGTCCAGCCCGACGAACTCGGCCCCCGGCACCAGCGGCAGCTCCTGCTTGGCCAGGTACGAGTCCTCGGTCTGGTGGGTGTCCGCGTAGTTGACCCCGGCCGCGGTGACCTCGTGGACGGCCAGGCCCGGCGCGGGCTCCGGGTCCGGGAGGTCGACCAGACGCAGCACCTCGGGGCCGCCGAACTCGGTGATCTGGATGGCGCGCACAACCGGACTATAGGGTTCCGGCTCGTGACCCGATCCGTGCTCGTCACCGGCGGCAACCGCGGCATCGGCCTGGCGACCGCCCGCGCCTTCGCCGCGCAGGGCGACCGGGTGGCGGTCACCCACCGCGGCAGCGGCGCGCCCGAGGGGCTCTTCGGGGTCGAGTGCGACGTCACCGACAGCGCCGCCGTGGACGCCGCGTTCGCCGCGGTCGAGGCCGAGCACGGTCCGGTCGAGGTGCTGGTCTCCAACGCTGGTGTGACCGACGACACGTTGCTGCTGCGGATGAGCGAGGAGCAGTTCGCCCGCGTCGTGGACACCAACCTGACGGCGGCGTACCGGGTGGCCAAGCGGGCGACCGGCAAGATGCTGCGCGCCCGCCGGGGCCGGATCGTGCTGGTCTCGTCGGTGGTCGCGCTGATGGGCAGCGCCGGTCAGACCAACTACGCCGCCGCCAAGGCCGGGTTGATCGGCTTCGGTCGGTCGCTGGCCCGCGAGATCGGCTCCCGCGGCATCACGGTCAACGTGGTGCTGCCGGGCTTCGTGCAGACCGACATGACCGCGGCGCTGCCCGAGGCGCACGTCGAGGGCATCAAGGGGCAGGTGGCGCTCGGCCGGCTGGCGACGCCGGAGGAGATCGCCGGGGTGGTCGTCTTCCTCGCCTCGGACGCCGCCTCGTACGTGACCGGGGCCGTCGTCCCGGTCGACGGCGGACTGGGGATGGGGCACTAGCCTCGATGTTTCACTTGGTCGGTGGTGATGCCGGGTGGTGGGTTGGTTGATGGCTTCGGACTGGTGGGCAGGGTGTTCGGCCGGCGCTGTGGTCGCCGGTTCTCCGTGTTTCTCGTGGGGCTGGGGGCTCGGTTCAGGGGGTGTGCAGGGCAGTCCAGCCGGTGTGGATGAGGTGGTTCCAGGGCCGGTCGCGGGGTAGTCGGAGTCGGCGGCGGCGGCCGGTGGTGATGATCCGTCCGGCGACGGCCAGGACCCGGAATCGCAGTTGTTTCGGTTCCCACCGGCGGGCTGCTTGGTCGGGGTGCCAGGCCAGGATCTGGGTCCAGGTGAGCAGGTCGGCGGCGAGGGAGACGATCTCGACCCAGGTCTGGTTCTGGGCGTAGCCGTGGAAGGGCAGGTTGCGCAGGCCGGTGTCCTTCAGGCCGCGGATCCGGTCCTCGGCGCGGGCGCGGAGCCGGTGGCGGACCTCCAGCGCCGGCAGTGTCCAGCCCAGTCCGCGGGTGTTGGTGGCGAAGCAGGTGATCCGCCAGCCGTTGTGGTCGGTCAGGCGCAGTTGGGCGCCGGGGTGGGGTTGTTCACGGCGGGCGATGACCCGCATCCCGGGCGGCCATTCCTGCGGCCCGAACCGGGCCGGGGATCGGGTCGGTGTGACCGGGGCCGGCATCCACGCGGTCAGGTCGGCGACCTGCGCCCCCTCGCGCGGCTGCCCGTCACTGTCGAGGGCGGCCCGCCAGGCCTGTTCGGGGATGGTCTGGATCGCGGCCTGGACCGGGCCGGTCGCGGAGAACCCGATCGAGTACTCCAGGCCGGCGTCGGTGATGTGGTGCAGGAACGCCTTGGAACAGCCGCCGGTGTCGGCCCGGACCAGCACCTGGCCGCGTTCTGCCTCGGGCACCTGGTCGAGCGCATCCTGCAGGACGGTGATGTGGTCGGCGCCGGCCCACGGCGATGCCTTACCCGGCCGCAGGTTCACCGTCAGCGTCTCGCCGGTGCCGTGCTCGCCGTGATCGACGAATGCGCACATCGGAGCGAACCCGAAGCCCCGCTTGAACGTCGGCTCGGCGCGTTCCTTGTCCGAGTGCGCGGTGACCAAGGTCGTGTCGATGTCCACGATCACCTGCCCGCCGTCGCGGCGCCCCGCAATCCCGGCCAGCGGCCGCTGCCGGGACCAGACCCGCGCCCGTGCCAGGGATCGGGCGGCGCGGATCGCGGTAACCGCGGCCCCGACGTCACCCGCCAACGCCGCGACCACGCGAGAGATCGTCGGGTCCGAAGCCACCGGACCGAACAACGCCGGCTGAGCCCGCAGCGCGGCGACGTCGGAGACGCAGTCACCGCCCAGAGCCAGCGTCGTCGCCAGATCGAGCAGCACCTTGCCCGGATCATGACGGGCTCGGGCCGGCCGCCACGGCCTCACAGCCGCCGACAAGCCCCTGCCCAAGCCCGTGAGCACGACCGCCTGCCGAATCAGCAGCGCACCAGAAGACGAGATCAGCGACTCGCAGTCGGCATCCAGGACCAGGCCAGCTGTCGGACTACGCTTCACCTACGGAGTGCCCTTCATCCGGGGACCTTGAGACATCAGCAATCCCAAGTCTCCCCAGGTGAAGAGGCACTTCCGTGCATTTGCCGCCTGTGTCGACCCCCAGCTCGTGAAACATCGAGGCTAGGCCGTGTCTCCCGACCGTCGGTGGATGCGGGCGGCGTCCAGGCGTCGGTCCGGCAAGGCCGAGGAGGAGTCCGATACCGTTGTTGTATCGGCGACGACGAGAACGCCGCCGGTCGGCGTCTGGGCGTCGATCCGCGCCACCAGATGGTTGGGAGACACGGCCTAGATGGGTCTGCTCGACGGCAAGCGGCTGCTCGTGACCGGGGTGATCACCGACGCGTCGATCGCCTGGTCGGTCGCCAAGGTGGCGATCGAGGAGGGCGCCTCGGTCGTGCTGACCGGGTACGGGCGGATGTCCCTGGTCGAGCGGGTCGCCCGCAAGCTGCCCGGCCCGGCGCCGGTGGTCGAGCTGGACGTGACCAGCCCGGACGACCTGGCCGCGCTGCCGGGCCGGGTGCGCGAGCACGTGGACGGCATCGACGGGGTGCTGCACTCGATCGGCTTCGCGCCGGCGTCCGCGCTCGGCGGCGGCTTCCTGGAGACGCCGTGGGAGGACGTGGCCACGGCGGTGCACGTCTCGACGTACTCGCTGCCCGCGCTGGCCAAGGCGGCGCTGCCGCTGCTGCCGGAGCGGGGCGGCTCGGTCGTCGGGCTCACCTTCGACGCGACCGTCTCCTGGCCGGCGTACGACTGGATGGGCGTGGCCAAGGCGGGGATGGAGTCGGCCGCCCGCTACCTGGCCCGCGAACTCGGCCCGCGCGGGGTGCGGGTCAACCTGGTCGCGGCCGGCCCGCTGCGGACGATGGCGGCGCGCAGCATCCCGGGTTTCTCCCGGTTCGAGGACGTCTGGGGGGAGCGGGCGCCGCTGGGCTGGGAGATCAACGACCCCGGTCCGGTGGCCCGGTCCTGCGTGGCGCTGCTGTCGGACTGGTTCCCGGCCACCACCGGGGAGATCGTGCACGTCGACGGCGGGTTCCACGCGACGGGCGTGTGAGGCCGCGGTCCGGCAGGATCGGCCCGTGACCCCGCCGTACGACGCCCTGCTGCTGCTGTCCTTCGGTGGTCCGGAGGGACCGGACGACGTGCTCCCGTTCCTGGAGAACGTGGTGCGCGGCCGGGGGGTGCCGCGGGAGCGGCTGCTCGCGGTGGCCGAGCACTACCGGCACTTCGGCGGGGTGTCGCCGATAAACGAGCAGAACCGGGCGCTGCTGGCGGCTCTCGAACAGGAGCTGCCGGAGCTGCCGGTCTACTGGGGCAACCGCAACTGGCACCCGCTGGTCGAGGACACGGTGGCGACCATGCGCGACGACGGGGTGCGGCGGGCGCTGGTCTTCGTGACCTCGGCGTACACGTCGTACTCGGGCTGCCGGCAGTACAAGGACGACCTGGCCCGGGCGCGCGCCGCGGTGGGGGAGAGCACGCCGGAGCTGCACAAGCTGCGGCACTACTTCGACCATCCCGGCTTCGTCGAGCCGAACGCGGACGCGGTCCGGGCGGCGCTGGCCTCGCTGCCGGCGCCTTCGGACGCGCGGCTGGTGTTCACCGCGCACTCGATCCCGACCTCGATGGAGGTCGCCAGCGGGCCCGGCGGGCACCTCTACTCGGCGCAGCTGCGGGAGGCGTCCCGGCTGGTCGCCTCGGCCGTGCGCGGTGAGGGGGCGGACTTCGACCTGGTCTGGCAGTCGCGGTCCGGGCCGCCGTCGGTGCCGTGGCTGGAGCCGGACGTCAACGACCACCTGGCTTCGCTGGCGGCCCGCGGCGTGCCGGCCGTCGTCGTGTCGCCGATCGGGTTCGTGTCCGACCACGTCGAGGTGCTCTGGGACCTGGACGAGGAGGCGGCGGCGACCGCGGCCAAGCTCGGGCTCGGGTACGCGCGGGCGGCGACCGTGGGCACCGACCCGCGGTTCGTGCGGATGGTCCGGCAGCTGGTCGAGGAGCGCACCGCCGGCGCGCCGCGGCTCGCCCTCAGCCCGCTCGGCCCCTCCCACGACACCTGCCCCCTCACCTGCTGCCCCGCCCCCCGCCCCCGCCCCACCTGACCGCCGCAGCCCCACCCGCCCGGCCGCTGGCCGGACCCGTCCCGCCGCGGCCGCACCGCCCCGCCCGCACCGCCCCGCCCGCCCCGCCCCGCCCGCACCGCCCTGCCCCCGCCCGCACCGCCCCGCCCGCCCGCCCCGCCCGCACCTGCCAGGCCCCGCCTGCAGCGTCCTGGCCCCGCCTGCAGCGCCCTGGCCCGGCCCCGCCTGCACGGCGGGGTCGCTCCGGACCGCCGCTGGCGTGTCGGGACGAGGACGCGCGCGAAGGTGATCGCCGCGGGCCGGCGAGGCGGCAGCGGAGCTAGCGGCGGCGGGAGGGGACGGCGTTGTAGGCGGCGAGCCGCGCGCGGCGGACCGCGGTGTGCAGCGGCCGCAGCGCCTCGTCGCGAGCCCGGGCCTCGGCGCCGGTGACCGAGCCGCCCGGGGTGTCGCCCGCGGCCAGGTCGAGCACCGCGGACAGCCGGTCGGCCTGGGCGAGCAGCCGCACCGCCCGGCCGTCCCGCCCGGGCGGCAGGTCCGGGGTGGACCCGCGCCGTACCCGGGCCAGCCCGTCGGCCACCTCCGGCCGCCAGCTGGCCACGTCGAGCGCGGCCAGCGCGGACGCCGCGTCCCGGGTCGCCGCGGTCAGGTCGTGCTCTGCCTCGGCCACCGTCAGCGGGTCCGGCGCCGGCAGGGGCACCTCGTGCACCACCCACCGCACGCAGGTCGTCCGGCTGCCGAGCGCCGAACCGTGCTCGGTGATCTCCGGCACCAGCCCGATGCCGTGGCCGAGCACCGCCTCGCCGGCAGCCAGCGCCGCGTCGCTGAACCGGCCCGGCCCGGGCAGCCCGCGCGGGTCGCCGGGCACCGGCAGCACCACCGACACCCCGTCCGGCGAGCGCTCCCGCAGCACCGGCAGCGCCCAGCCGAGCGGCTGCTCGCCGTCGACACCGGGCAGCCCGGTGACCCGGTGCGGCTCGTCGTCGCCGGTCACCCGGGTGAGGACGTCGTCGTACGCCGCGTCGCCGGCCAGCCAGGCCGATGCCCACGCCGCGAAGACTCCGGAGCGCACCCGCACGGGCGTCACATTACGTGCCCCCTCCACCACCCGCCCACCTCCCCGCCCCTCCCGCCCTCCCGGCTCCGCCGCAATCGCCGCCGGACCTCCAGCCCGCCGCCGCGACCACCGCCGCCGCGTCGCGCCGCGACTGACGGCACCGCGCCGCGACTGACGCCACCGCGCCGCGACTGACGGCGCAGGCGGCGTCAGTCAGAGCCGTACGGCGTCAGTCGCGGAGGGATCCGGGCCGGTGTGAGTGGTGGGGGTGGGGGCGTCAGTGCGGGGCCGTACGGCGTCAGTCGCAGGGAGAGTCGGCGGGTCGGCGGGATGTGGGCGGGGCGCGGGATTAGCGTCGAAGGGGTGGGTGACGAGAGGTACGGGACGGACGTGCTGGCCGGGGACTGGCGGCGCAAGCGGGTGGTCCCCGAGGTGCCGGCCGAGCCGGACCTGGTGGTCGAGGTCGCCGGCACCGCCTTCTGCGGCGCGGTCGTCGCCTGCGCCAAGGACGCGGTGACGCTGGAGGACCGGCGCGGCCGGCGGCGGGTCTTCCCGCTGGCCGCGGCCGGCTTCCTGCTGGACGGCAAGCCGGTCACGCTGGTCCGGCCGCGGACTGCGCCGGCGCCCCGGACGCCAGGCCGCACCGCGTCCGGCTCGGTCGCGGTGCCCAACGTGAAGGCGCAGGTGGCCCGCGGCAGCCGGATCTGGGTCGAGGGCGTGCACGACGCCGCCCTGGTCGAGCGGGTCTGGGGCGACGACCTTCGGATCGAGGCGGTCGTGGTGGAGCCGCTGGACGGCATCGACGAGCTGGCCGACCGGATCCGCGGCTTCGCCCCGGCACGGGGCCGGCGGCTCGGCGTGCTGGTCGACCACCTCGTCCCCGGCTCCAAGGAGAGCCGGATCGTGGCCGGGGTGCGGCACCCCGAGGTGCTCGTCCTCGGCCACCCGTACGTCGACGTCTGGCAGGCGGTGAAGCCCGCCGCGCTGGGCATCCGGGCCTGGCCGGTGGTGCCGCGCGGCGAGGACTGGAAGACCGGGGTCTGCCGGGCGCTGGGCTGGGGCGACCCGCGGGACGGTTGGCGGCGGGTGCTGGGTGCGGTCGACTCGTACGCGGACCTGGAGGTGCCGCTGCTGCGGGCGATGGAGGAGCTAATCGACTTCGTCACGGCCTGACCGGGACCGCCGTCCCGGCCGCCCGGGAGGGTGGCCCGGCGAGACCGGGACGTGATCTTCCCGAACGCGAGGAATCAGGCCCGCGGTGGCAGAATGTGACCTGTGCCCGCGTGGTTGATATGGCTGATCGCAGGCGGTGTCCTGGCCATCGCCGAGGCGCTGTCGGCCGACCTCTTCCTGCTCATGCTCGCCGGTGCGGCGCTCGCCGCGGCCGGCGCCGCGGCGCTAGGCGCCCCGGTGGTGGTGCAGGTCGGCGTGTTCGCGATCAGCGCCCTCGGGCTGGTCGCCGTGGTGCGGCCGCTGGCCAAGCGCCGGCTGGCGCTGCCGAGTCACGAGAAGACCGGGATCGAGGCGCTCAAGGGTCGCAGCGCGGTCGTCGTCCGGACGGTCGACCAGCACGGCGGCCGGGTCAAGCTGGCCGGCGAGGAGTGGTCCGCGCAGGCCTACGACCCGCTGCAGGTGCTGCCGGTCGGCTCGACCGTGCAGGTGATGGAGATCCGCGGCGCGACCGCGGTCGTGTGGTCACACGAGTGACCACGGTGGGGATGGGGTCATGGAAGCCGGTCTGATCGTCGCGCTGGTCGTCATCGCGCTGGTGGTCGTCATCCTGGTCCGGAGCATCCGGATCATCCCGCAGGCGCGTGCGGGCGTGGTCGAGCGGCTGGGCAGCTATTCGCGCACGCTGGATCCCGGGCCGCACGTGCTGGTGCCGTTCGTGGACCGGGTGCGGGCCATGATCGACCTGCGCGAGCAGGTCGTCTCGTTCCCGCCGCAGCCGGTGATCACCGCGGACAACCTGACCGTCAACATCGACACGGTCATCTACTTCCAGGTCACCGACCCGCGCGCGGCGACGTACGAGATCGCCAACTACATCCAGGCGGTCGAGCAGCTGACCGTGACCACGTTGCGCAACGTGGTCGGCTCCATGAACCTGGAGCAGACCCTCACCTCCCGCGACGAGATCAACACCAAGCTGCGCGGCGAGTTGGACGACGCCACCGGCAAGTGGGGCATCCGGGTCGCCCGGGTCGAGCTCAAGGCGATCGACCCGCCGCCGTCCATCCAGGACGCGATGGAGAAGCAGATGCGCGCCGACCGCGACAAGCGGGCGATCATCCTGCAGGCCGAGGGTGCCCGGGAGTCCTCGATCAAGACCGCCGAGGGGCAGAAGGCCGCGCAGATCCTGTCCGCGGAGGGCGCCAAGCAGTCGGCCATCCTCGCCGCCGAGGCCGAGCGGCAGTCGCGGATCCTGCGGGCCGAGGGTGAGCGGGCCGCCCGTTACCTGGCCGCGCAGGGCCAGGCCAAGGCGATCGAGACCGTCTTCGCGTCCATCCACGCCGCCGACCCGGACCCCAAGCTGCTGGCCTACCAATACCTCCAGACCCTGCCGCAGATCGCCCAGGGCGACGCCAACAAGCTGTGGATCATTCCCAGCGAGTTCTCCCAGGCGCTGCAGGGGCTGGCCGGCCTGACCGGAGCGGCCCCGGCGGAGGGCGGCGCGAGCTGGCTGACCGAGGCCGGCAAGTCCGACGGCGGCCGGCCGCAGAAGGCGTACGAGACGCTCGACACCGAGGACTGGTTCGACTCCAAGCTGCCGCCGGCCCGGCTGCAGCCGGAGGCGGAGATCCGCGCGTCCGACCGCGACGAGGAGACGCTAGAGGCCCACCGCGGGCTGTCCTTCGATGAGGACGCCGCCGAGGCCGAGCCGGCCGCCCGGGAGGACGCCGCGCCGCGGGCGCTGCCGCCCTCCGCCCCGCCGCCCGCGCCGCCGTTCACCGGCCCGCCGTCGGGGGAGTTCCAGCGCGCTCCGTACGGCGGGGCGAGCGACCAGCGCAACCAGGGCTACCCCGGTGGCCAGGAGCCGGGCCGCGGCTACTCCGGCCCCGGTTACCCGGGCCAGGGCCAGCGCCCGCCCGGCGGTCAGCAGGAGCCGCCGCCCGGATACGGCCCGCCGCCCAACCAGCGCTAGGCACCGACACGGCCCGGCCCCGCAGCTGCGGGGCCGGGCCGTTCACTTCGGCGCTCAGGTGCCTGCCGGCCCGGGCAGGTGCAGCGCGCGGCTGGGCAGATCGAGAGTCGGCTGAGCAGTCCGGCCCTCCGCTGAGCAGTTGCCGCTGCTCAGCTGGCGACCGAACTGCTCAGCCGGCGACCGAACTGCTCAGACGCTTGCCGCCGCGGGGGTCGGCGCCGCCGCGGCATCCGCCGGGGTGGCATCCGCCGGGGTGGCATCCGCCGCCGCGGCATCCGCCGGGGTAGCGGCCGCCGGGGTGGGGGGCAGCTTCTGCTGGGGGCGGGTGCCGAGGTAGAGCGCGGCCAGCAGCAGGCCGGCGGTCATCGACAGCAGCAGCACCCGGTGGTCCACCGTCGCGATCAGCGCCGCGCCCAGCGCGATCGACAGGCTCTGCGGCGTGCTCACCAGCACGTCCACCGCGGAGAAGGTCCGGCCCTGCAGGTGCGGCGGGGTGAGCCGCTGCAGGGTGGTCGCCATCCCGGCCACGATCGGCGGCACGCCGAGCCCGAGCACCACCATGCCGACCAGCACGACCGGCACCAGCGGCGGGAGCAGCAGCAGCGCGCCGGTCGCGACCAGCACCAGCCCCGTGGTCACCGACCGGCCGGCGCCCAGCCGGCCCAGCAGCCGCGCCGCGGTCAGCCCGCCGGCGACCGAGCCGACCCCGAAGGCGAGGTCGAGGAAGCCGACGAACGCGGGGGAGCGGCCCAGCCCGGCGTCCACCACCGCGAACATGGCCACCTCGATGAAGCCGACCACCAGCATCGCGAACGACACCGCGCCGACGATCTGGCGCAGCACCACGGTCCGGCGCAGGTGCGCGATGCCGGCGCCGACCTCGGCCCGCCACGACCCGGTGGCCGGCTCCGGCGCCGGCTCCACCACCCGCAGCAGGGACAGGCCGGCCACCGCGGCGAGGAAGGTGGCCGCGTCGAGCAGCACCACCGCGTGCGCGCCGACCGCGGCGAAGAGCCCGGCGCCGGCGATCGGGGCGAGCAGCCGGGACACCGCCGAGATCGTCTGCAGGGCCGCGTTGGCCGCGCCGAGCTGGTCGTCCTCGGTGACCAGCGTGCGCAGCAGCGCCGACTGGGCGGACCGGATGATCGCGAACGACGCGCCGTAGCCGGCGGCCACCACGTAGATCAGCCACACCGGCCCGGTGTCGCCGACCAGCAGCAGGAGCAGCACCACCGCGGCGGTGACCGCGTTGACGGCGATCAGCAGCGGCCGGCGGCGCACCCGGTCGACCAGCATGCCGGCGGCCGGGGCGAGCAGCACCGGCGGCGCCAGCACGAAGAAGATGACCATGCCGGCGGCCGCGGTGGAGCCGGTCAGCGACTTGACCCAGATGCCCAGCGCCAGCCAGAGGGCCCCGCTGCCGACCAGCGACAGCAGGTCGGCGGTGAGGAAGATCCGCAGGTCGCGGGAGGACAGGACACCCTTCATGACTGCTCCTCGGGGGTGGGGTCGGCCGGCGGCCGCATCGGGACGGCGTGCAGGCCGAGCGAGACGGGCAGGGCGTCGGCCGGCCGCTCGCCGGTCGTCTCCCGGTCGACGTACGGCGCCAGGGCGGTGGTGAGCGCCGCGACGACGCCGGCCATCTCCTCGGCGGTCAGGTGCAGCGAGAGCCGCAGCTCCTTCGCCGCCTTCCGCCACTGCTCGGGGTAGTGGATGCGGGTGGCGGACCACGCGCGCAGCCGCTCGAGGTCGCGCTGGCGGACCAGCTGCACGAACGCGTCGGCCGCGATCCGCCCCTCCGGGCCCAGGTCCTCCGCGCGGATCTCCTGGGTCTCCGGCACCAGCCGCCACGGCCGCTGCCGGCCGCGGCCGCCCGGCGCCTCCTCGACGAAGCCGTGCTTCGCCAGCGACCGCAGGTGGAACGACGCGCTGGCCGGCGACTCGCCGAGCGCCTCGCCGGCCTGGGTCGCGGTCAGCGGGCCGTCGGTCTCCAGCAGCTCCAGCAGGGCGAGCCGGGTGGGGTGGCTCAGCGCGCGCAGCTCCCGCGGGTCGGAGAGCCGGCGGTGTTCGGAAGGCATGTTTCGAAGTGAAGCTTTCGAAAGAACTCTTGTCAAGTCCTCCGCAGTGGCGGGTCGAAGCCGTACGGCAGCTCCAGCCGGTGCTCGGCGAGCAGCTCGGGATCACCGAGCAGCGAGTCGGTCGGCCCGTCGGCGACGAGCCGGCCCTCGGACAGGACCACCGAGCGCGGGCAGAGCTGGAGCGCGTACGGCAGGTCGTGGGTCACCATCAGCACGGTCACGTCCAGCCGGAGCAGGATCTCGGCCAGCTCCCGCCGGGACGCGGGGTCCAGGTTGCTGGACGGCTCGTCCAGCACCAGCACCTCCGGCCGCATGGCCAGCACGGTCGCCACCGCGACCCGGCGGCGCTGGCCGAAGCTCAGGTGGTGCGGCGGCCGGTCCGCCGCGTCCGCCATGCCGACCTGGTCCAGCGCCCAGCGCACCCGCTCGGCCAGCGCCGGCCCGGTCAGCCCGAGGTTGGCCGGGCCGAACGCGACGTCGTCGCCGACGGTGGGCAGGAAGAGCTGGTCGTCGGGGTCCTGGAAGACGATGCCGACCCGGCGGCGCACCTCGCGCAGGGTGTCCTTGCCGACCGCCAGGCCGCCGACCCGGACCGTGCCCGGGCCGCCGGACAGGATGCCGTTGAGGTGCAGCACCAGCGTGGTCTTGCCGGCCCCGTTCGGCCCCAGCAGCGCCACCCGCTCGCCCCGGCCGACCCGCAGCGACACGGCGCGCAGGGCGGGGGAGCCGTCCGGGTACGCGAACGAGAGCCCCTCGACCTCCAGCGCCGGGGTCACCGCAGGGCGCCGGTCAGGGCGAGGACGGTGGCCGCGGCCAGCGGCAGGACGGCCGCGGCCGCCCAGGACCGCGGCGCCGCCGCCGGGCCGCCGGTGGCCGGCATGGTGCCGGTGTAGCCGCGGGCCAGCATGGCCAGGTGCACCCGCTCGCCCCGCTCGTAGCAGCGGACGAACAGCGCCCCGCCGGCGTGCCCGAGCGTCCGCCAGCCGCGTACCGACCGGGCGGTGAAGCAGCGGGACTCCCGGGCGATCCGCATCCGGCGCATCTCGCCGGTGATGACCTCGGCGTACCGGAGCATGAAGCCGGCGATCTGCACCAGCCGGGCCGGCAGCCGCAGCCGCTCCAGGCCGACCAGCAGCGCCCGCTGCTCGGTGGTGGCGACCAGCAGGATCGACGCGATGACCCCGAGCGTCGCCTTCGCCAGGATGTTGCCGGCGCCGAGCAGCCCGGGCCGGCTCACCGGCACGCCGAGCACCTCGATCCGCTCGCCGTGCGCGACGAACGGCAGCAGCAGCGCGAAGGCGACGAACGGCGCCTCCACCACGATCCGCCGCAGCACGGTCAGCGCCGGCACCCGGGCCAGCGCGGTCACCCCGGCGAGCAGCAGCGCGTACGCCGCGAAGGCCGGCCACCAGGTCCGCGGCGTGCTCACCACGACCAGCACGAAGGCGACCGCGGCCAGCAGCTTGCACTCCGGCGGCAGCCGGTGCACCGGGGAGTCACGCCGGACGTAGCCGGAGTGGGCGTGCCCGGCACTCACCGCCGGGCCGCGCCCTCCGGGCCGGCCGCGGCGTCGTCGCGGGCGTCGTCCGCCCGGCGCCGGCGGCCCACCACGGCGAACAGGCCGCCGCCGACCGCCAGGGTGACGACCACCCCGATGACGCCGGCCAAGCCGCCGGAGAGCCGGGCGTCGTCGACGCCGCGCACCGAGTAGTCCGCCACCGGCGAGTCGGCCAGATCATGGTCGGTGGCGCTGTCGCTGAAGCCCTTGTCCTCGGCCACCCTCTCCAGCCCGTCCGGGCGGGACGAGGCGTAGTAGCTCACCCCGCCGGCCAGCACGAGCGCGAGCAGCAGGGCGGCCCGCACCAGCGTCCGGGTCCTCATGCCGCCACCGCCTCGGCGCGCCGGGCCGCGACCAGGGCCCGGGCGCCGTGCACGAGGTCGGGGCGGACCGTGAGCACGCTGCTCACCACGAGTGCGGTGATCACCGCCTCGCCGATGCCGATCAGCACGTGCACCCCGACCATCGCGCCGGCCAGCGTGCCGAGAGGGATGTCGACAGTGCCGCCGAGCGCGTAGACCCCGGTGAAGACCAGCGCCGAGGCCGGCACCGAGACCAGCGCCGCGGCGAACGAGGCCGGCACCACCGACGCGGTCGCGCGCGGCAGCAGCCGCAGCACCAGCCGGAAAACCAGCCAGCCGACCAGCGCGGTGGTCACCGCCATGCAGGTGACGTTCACCCCGTACGCCGTCAGGCCGCCGTCGGCGAAGAAGAGCTGCACCAGCAGCACCACGCTGACGCACAGCAGGCCGGTCCACGGTCCGACCAGCACCGCCGCGAGCGCTCCGCCGAGCAGGTGGCCGCTGGTGCCGGCGGCCACCGGGAAGTTGAGCATCTGCACCGCGAAGACGAACGCGGCGACCAGGCCGGCCAGCGGCGCGACCCGCTCGTCGCCGAGCTCGCGGCGGCTGCCGCGCAGCGCGGCGCCGATCGCGGCGGCCGCGACGACACCGGCGCCGAGGGAGACCGGGGCGTCGATGAACCCGTCCGGGACGTGCACAGCGACCTCCTGCGGACGGGTCCGGTAACTGCCGTCCGGCAGATGGAACGGTACAGGACCGTCGGGTCGGTGCAAGCGGAGCTCAGAAGTGCAGCGGGCAGAACGGGACCTGCTCGCCGGCCAGCAGCCGGTCCGCCGCGTCCACCGCGCCGGCCCGGTGCTCGTCCACCAGACCGGCGTCGGCCAGCGCGCGCAGCCGGGTCCCGCCCAGGTACGCCGCGCCGAGCACGGCCGCCGGCAGGGTCAGCTCCGCGCTCGCGGTGGTCGGCCGGCAGTCCGCCCCGTCCGGGCCGGCCTCCAGCGCGACCCGGCCGGCCGCGTAGCCGCCCGGGTCGACCACCTCGAGCACCACCCGCCCGGCGGAGGAGTAGCCGCGGCCGGTCAGCGCCGCGGGCACGTCCAGCAGCCGCAGCCACAGCCGGTCCCAGCGCTGGGTCTGCCGGGCGGCCCGGCCGTCCGCGAGCAGCCACCGCAGCGGCTCGTCCACCGGCCGCTCGGACGCCCGCACGGACACCAGCAGGTCCACCCCGAGCGCGAACCGCCAGAGGTCCCGGTACGCCGCCGGGGACGCGGTGACCAGCTCGTCCACGTGCAGGGTGCCGGTCGGCAGCATGCCGTCCCAGCTGTCCTCGGCGTGCCAGCGCAGGTAGCCGTCCACCTCGCCGGCGGGGTCCCGGTGCACCGCCGCCCAGCCGTTCCACTGCGGCTTGTCGCCCTCGGCGTACGCGAGCCCGAAGTCGACGTCCCAGCGGTTCTCCGGCCGGTCGATGCCGCCAGGGCGGGCCCGGCGGGCCGCGTCGTACGCCGGCGGGGCCAGCTTGCGCAGCTGGTCGATGCCGACCGCCTCGACCACGCCCTCCGGCGGGCCGACCGCGGCCCGGGCCCGGTCCACCTCCCAGACCGCGTCCTCGGTGGCGACGCCGTAGCCGAACCGGCCGTAGATCCGCCACTCGGCGGCGATCAGGATGCTGACCGCGTCGCCGCGGTCGGCCGCCGCCCGCAGGCCGGCGCCCATCAGCCCGGTGAGCAGCCCCTGGCGGCGGTGCGTGGGCGCGACCGTCACCGCGGTGACCCCGTCGGCCGGCACGGTCCGCCCGCCCGGCACGGTCAGCTCGAACGGGACCGTCCCGAGCGAGCCGACGCAGGTGTCGCCGTCGAAGGCGCCCCACGCCCGGGTCAGGTCCGGCTGCCGGCGGTTCAGCCAGAACTCGACCCACGCCTGCTGCTCGGCCGGCGTCTGCGGCGGCCCGAGGAAGGTGGAGCGGATCGTCCGGAGGTAGCCGGGGACGTCGTCGCGGGTGATCGTCCTGATGGTCGCGGGCACGGCCGACCCTAACCGCCGCCCCGGACCGCCGGCACCGGACTTTTCCGGCTTGATCACCAGCTTCCCCGGGTACGTGTCCGCTGTGGCGACGAAGGATGAACAGCAGGGAGACGAGACCCGGGTCCGGCGTGACGAGACCGAGGCCGAGCGGCTCGACCGCAACTACGGCGAGCTCCTGCAGGAGCTGCGGGTTGCCCAGGTCGGGGTCCAGATCCTCTTCGCGTCCCTGCTCACCGTCGCCTTCTCCGAGCGCTTCCGGCAGATCACCGAGGGGCAGCGGACCACGTACGTGGTGACGCTGCTCGCCGCCTCCGCGGCCACCGCGTTCCTGATCGGGCCGGTGTCGTTCCACCGGTTCGTCTTCCGGCGCAGCCAGAAGCAGCACCTGGTCTTCAACGCGCACCGCATGGCGCTCGGCGGGCTGGTCTGCCTGATGGTCGCCGCGGTGGGCGCGGTGCTCCTCATCCTCGAGGTGGTGCTCGGCCAGCCCGAGGCGGCCTGGTACGCCGCCGCCGTCGCCGCCTTCTTCGTCACCTTGTGGTTCGTCATCCCGGTGGTCAGCCGGATCCGCGAGGCCAGATCCGGCTGACCTGCCCGGTCAGGGCCGCAGGACGGTGACGGTCTCGGTGGCGGCGGCAACCTCCGCGGGGCGGGTGCGGACCCGGTAGTAGTCGTTGGTCAGGTACGCCGGCAGCAGGTCCAGGTAGTGCCGGTCGGTCGGCACCGCGGAGGTGCCGCCGGGCAGCGCGCTGCGGCCGACCGGGCCGGCGGGGGTGAGCACGCCGAGGTACCGGCGGGCCGGCCCGGAGCCGAAGGTGAACCCGTTCGCCGAGTCGCCGCGCGGGTTGTGCGCGGCCGCGTCGACGGTGCCGTAACCGCCGTCCACCGGCACCCCGCCGAGCCCGGGCAGCGGCGCCGGGAACCGGCCGAAGGCCGGCGGCGCCGAGAACGGCCCGCCCAGCGGCGAGGACAGGGTCAGCCGGTGCAGCCGGCCCCAGCGGTAGTCGGCGATCCGGGTCGAGCCGCCGAAGGCGGGCGCGAAGTCCGCGCTCGCCAGCCGGTCCAGCCCGGTGCGCACGGCCCGCAGGATCGCCAGCGCCTGCCGGTCCTTCGCGTCGGCCACCCCGGGCGCGGCGAAGAAGTCCACTCCGGACGCGGACGGCGCCCCGGACAGCGCCCGCTTCAGCGCGGTCAGCGCCCGCTGGCCGTCCACCGGCGGCGCGCCCAGCCGGGTCGCCACGGCGTCCACGGTGGACGCGATGAACCGGCTGCGCCAGACCGCGTAGAGGGTCGCGGCGACGCTGGCGGTCTGCTCCCGGGTGGACGGTGCGCCCGGCCGCCCGGCCGGGTCGGCGGCGTCGTAGCCCTCCGGGATGCCGGTCGGGGTGGACCTGTCCCACAGGGCCAGCCGGGCGACCGCCTCGACCACCTTCGGGTCGCGGGCCAGCGCCCGCAGCTCCGGCACCGGCGAGACCGCGCCGCGCAGCAGCGCCTGGCCGATCCGCGGGGCGAAGAACTCCGCGTCCAGCAGCACGGTGTCGGCCTGGATGCGGGCCATGTCGTCGGCGTCGACCTTGCCGCGGCGCAGCTGCGCGGTCAGCGCCTCGGTGATCCGGCCGGCCCGCAGCCCGTCGTAGCCGGGGTTGAGGTAGTAGATCCCGCCGCCCGGGCGGAGCTGGTCCAGCGGGTCGTTGTCCAGGGTGGTGCCGGCCGGGTCGTTGTTCGCGTTGACGAACCAGCCGGCCCGCGGGTTCACCAGCTGCGGCAGCTCCGCCGCCGGCAGGACCTGGTACGGCGACGCCTGGCCCGGCGCCGGGGACGTGTCCGGCAGCCACTCGTTCCCGCCCTGCCCGTTGCGGACCAGGTACGGCGGGTTGCCGGTCACCGTGCCGGCCTGCAGGTCCTCGCGCAGCGGCAGCTCACCGCTGGCGAAGTACGCGATCGTGCCGCGGCGGTCGGCGTACGCCCAGTTCTGCGAGCCGACGTCGAAGCTGCGCAGGCCGCGCTTGAAGTCGGCCAGGTCGCGGGCGTCCAGCCACTGCAGGAAGGCGTCCAGCTCCTGGGTGGGGGAGTAGCCGACGTACTGCACCGACAGCGCGGTGCCGCCGGCGGCGTCGAGTTGCACGACCGGGCCGTTGTTGCGGCGCGGCACGATCAGCGTGGCCGGCGGGATCCCGTTGCCGGCCGGCACCGTGCCGACCGTGTCCGGCTGCCCGTCGCCGACCCCGTTGGCGCGGAACGTCTCCGGCACCGCCAGCACCGGCTCCAGCTGTCCCTTGTAGACCGTCGCGAGCCCGCTCGGCGAGGTCGGGTCGGGCCGCACCGCCTCCAGGTAGGTGTCGGTCACGTCCATCGGGTTGGTGGTGGAGCCCCAGGCGATCCACTTGTTCTGGCCCTGGGCGAAGCCGGGCACCCCGGCGAAGCCCTCGCCGGCCGCGTCCAGCCCGGGCGCCCGCAGGTGCACCGGGTAGAAGATCGACGGGTTGGACAGGCCGAGGTGCGGGTCGTTGGCCAGGATCGGCCGGCCGTCCTTGGTGTGCCGGCCGGAGACCACCCACTCGTTGGAGCCGGTGGCGTGCTCGCGGCGGTCCAGCACCTCCTTGAGCACCGGCACCTTCTCGACCGCGGCGCGGTAGCGCGCCCCCAGCCGGGCCGCCGCCGCCAGCCGCGGCCGGTCGAGCGCCGCCACCCGGGACGCCCCGTCGCGGGGCGCCGTCCGGGTCGCGTCCGGCACCGTCGAGGCGGAGCTGAACGGCGCGTGCGCGACCAGGTCGGTGAGGTAGAGCGCGCGCCCGTCGATCCCGGCCGCGGCGCCGCCGGCCACGTACGCCTGCAGCTCCGCGCTGTTGTCCGAGTCCAGGTCGAAGGAGAGCTGGAACGAGATCAGCTTGCCGATCACGAGGGTGTCCACCGGCGTCCACGGCGCGACCCGGGTCAGCTCCAGCGCGCCGTACTCCGGCGGCAGCGCCCCGCCGGCGGCCAGCTTGGCGTTGACCCCGGCCGCGTACGCCGTCACCGCGTCCCGCAGCCGAGCCGGCGCGGCCGCCCAGGACCGCTCGGCGGCCCGGCGCAGCCCGAGCGTGCGCAGCTGCACGTCGCTCGGCAGCGCGCCCGGGCCGAGCAGCTCGGCCAGCGTGCCGGACGCGGTCCGCCGCAGCTGGTCCATCTGGAACAGCCGGTCGGTGCCGTGCAGCCAGCCCTGGGCGAACCACAGGTCGGCGCGGTTCTCCGCGGTCAGGTGCGCCACCCCGTCGGTGGTGCGCACCAGCCGGACCGGCGCGCTCAGGCCGGACGCGGTGATCGTGGACGTCGCGCCGGCCGGTGCCGGGGCGCCGGCGGCCGGCAGCCCGGACAGCGGCAGCACGGCGGCGGCGGTGGCGACGGCAGCGGTGACGGCGAGCGCGCGGAGAGAGCGCACCGGGCCTCCTCGTCGAGGCGGGGGTCGAGGTGGGACGAGGCGGAGCCTGGCACGTCGGGGCGCCGTTCGGGAAGTGTTCGCCGACCTCGTTGCGGGGAAGTTGGGGGTGTCGGGGTCAGCCGGTCAGGTCGGCCAGCGCGACGTCCTCGGCGCGGACGAACCCGATCCGGTCACCGAAGCCGACCGCGAGGTACGCCCCCGTCGGCGCCCGCACCGCGGTGGCGTCCAGCAGCACGTACGCCTGCCCGGCCCGCATCGGCTCGGGCAGCAGCGCGGGCTCCGGCCCGGCCACGCCGCCGTAGACCGGCACCGCGTCGCGCCCCGGCGCCGGGGTGACCCGCTCGCCGTCGCCGGGCAGCGTCCGCCGGCCGTCCGGGTCGTGCAGCCAGGCCAGCCGGCCGCCGTACCAGACCGCGGTCCAGCCGCCCCGCCGCTCGGCCACCGCCAGCGACCGGCCGACCGCGGGCTGCCCCGGAAGCACCTCGGCACCGTCGGCCGGCTCGGCCCGCAGCTGCGCGCCCGGCGCGGCCACCGTCAGCACCCGGTCCGCCCGGTACGCCTCCGCCCGCAGCGGCGCCCCGGCCGCGGCCAGCACCTGGCCCCAGTCCCAGGCCGGGTCCAGCCGCAGCGGCGCGCCGGCGACCTCGCCGCCGCCGAGCACGTGCGCCCGGTCCAGCGTGAGCCCCTGCCCGGCCAGCCAGCGCAGCAGCAGGCCCACCGACCGGTACGCCGCCGGGGTCGGCCCGCCCGGACCGGCCTCGACCGCGATGCCGACCGAGCCGGCGTTGTGGGTCGGCCCGGCGTGCCAGGCGATGTCCTCCAGCCGGACGGTCTGGGTGACCGCGCCGTCGCGGGCCCGGACGACGTAGTGCGGGCTCCAGCGCGAGCTGGCCCGCTGCGCGGTCGCGATGGTCGCGGTGTAGCCGGCCGGGGTGTCGGTGACGACCACGGTGCGGGTGGCCGCGGCCGGCGTCCGCTCGGCCGGCGCGTAGCCCGCGGTCGGCGCGAAGCGGCAGGACAGCTCAGCCGGGCACTGCTCGGCGGTGGCGCCGGCGGTGGCGGGGCCGCGGCCGGTGCCCGGCGCGGCCGGCAGCACCGCGTCCCGGCGGGCCGGCAGCGAGAAGCGCTGGGAGCTGACCACGGCCGGGGCCGCGCCCGCGCGCAGCAGCGCGAAGACGTCGTCGGCGAAGGCCCGGCCGGTCATCGCGTCGCCGGTGCCGAAGCGGGCGACCGCGCCGTACCAGCCCGCCAGGGTGCGGGGGAGCGGGCCGCCGGTCGCCTCCTGCGCGTACCGGCGCAGCAGCGCGGCGGCGCCGCGGGCGTTGTCCGCGGGGGCGTCCCGGACCCGGTCGACCGGGCGGCGCAGCAGCGCGGCCGCCTCGGCCAGCATCCCGGACGCCGGGTCGGCCGCCGCCCCGGTGCCGCCGGAGCCGGTGCCGCGGCCGTCGAGCGCGGACGGCCCGTCGGTGAGCCGGAACAGCCCGTGCCCGCCCGCCAGGGCCGGCTCGACGGCGACACCCCAGCCGGTCAGCTGCCCGGCGAGTGCGACCAGCAGCGGGGCCGGCACGCCGAACTCGGCCGCGGCCGCCTCGATCTCCTGCTGCCGGTCGCCCGACACCGCCGGCACCCCGGCCCGCTCGGCCGGCCGCGCGCCGGCTGTGGCGACCGCCACACCGAGCGTCCCGACGACCCCGACCCCGACCAGCGCGACCGCCCGCCGCACCGCCCTGCGCACCGAAATGCCTCCTGATGTTCCCCGTGAACCCGCGGAAGCGTCGTCAATTCGCGGCCCGTGCGCAAGTCCCCAGGCCGGTGATCTCTGTCGGACTGCCGGTGGTCTCCGTCGGACTACGGCAGGGCGGGTGGCAGCACCGAGCCGGTGCCGGGGGCGGTGCCGTCCATCCCGTCGTCCAGGTCGTCGCCGTCGTCGCCGGGCTCGGCGGCCGGCGACTCGGTCGTCGGCTCCGCCGACGGGGTGGTCGGCGCGGGCTCCGCCGGGGTGGTCGTCGTCTCGGTCGTCGGCGCCGCCGACGGGGTGGTCGGCGATGGCTGCGCCGGCGCCGGCAGGCTCGGCGTCCGGGTGGCGGTCGGCGCGATCGACCCAGCGGTGGTGGCCGCCGGCGGGGTGCCGCTCGGGGTGGCGGTCAGCGTGACCGTGCGCACCTGCGGCTGGCCGTCCGGGCCTATGACCACGCTGGTCGTGACCACCGGGCCGGGCGGGCCGGCGGTGCGCGGGGGCGCGGTCGGCGCCACCACCGGCTCGTCCCGGAGCGCGCCGCCCTGGTCCCGGGTCAGCCCGAGGGTCACCCCGGCGACGACGGCCAGGCAGGCGGCGGCGGTGAGCGCGGCCGGCGCCCAGCGGCGGGTGGCCGCCGGTGGCGGCCGGCCGACCCCGGCGTCGAGCTCGGCGTGCTGGTCGTCGATGGCGACGTGGCCGAGCTCGTGCTCGATGACGGCCGCGACCTCGCGCTCGGACAGCGAACGGTTGACCAGGACCGTCCGCTCCTCGGGCACCCACAGCCCGTCGGCACCGTCGAGGTCGGCGAAGCAGATGGTGACCCCGCGGTCGGCGGCCTGTCTCAGCAGAGACGGATCGACCACGGAACCCCCGGAGGCGGTCAGGGCGGGCAGCGAGCACGCCTGGGCCAGCGTGCCTGACCTACGAAACCACACCGGGGGCCGGCACCCAAGCCCCTTCGCGCAGTCCTGGTCAGCGGCGGGGGTCGTCCGGGTCGTCGAGGAAGACGACCGGGCGTCCGGATCGGGCCGCCTCCTCGCGGGCCAGCCGGGCCTGCTCGCGCACCCGCGCCTGCTGCTCGCGGCTGAGCTTGGCCCCGCCGTACGCCGCGTAGCGGAGCGGCTCGGCCGGCTCGGCGGCCGCCGGCTCCTCGCCGGCGCGGGCGCCATTTTGCGCGCGGAGGAACTTGGCGAAGCCCTCGAGCTGGCGCACCTGGTCGCCGGTCAGGCCGTCGGTGGACAGGCCGACCAGCAGCGGGGCCGGCGGCTCGGGGGCGTCCTGGAGCTCGGCCTCCTCCAGGCTGAGGTAGCCGGCGGCGACCATCAGCTCGAGCATCGGCACCCCGAGCACGGGGCGGACGCGGCGCAGGTTGGGCACGTCGGGCTGGTTGAGCCCGCGCAGCCAGCGGGACACCATCGACTCGGCGAGGCCGCTGCGGCGGGCCAGCTCGGCCTGCGTCAGCCCGGCGCTGCGCATGGCCGACTCCAGGTAGGCGGCCCAGTCCCGGCCTGGAGCACGGTTGCGGATGCTGCGGACGATGACTCGGCTCTCCCTTGTTGCCAGCCGCTGCTCGGCTGGTCCCTCGCTCCCGCCGCGCGGCGGCGGGAACCCCGACGTGGCACCCCGTCGTACCGGCCCCCATTGTGGCGCGAATTGCTTGCGCGCGCACCCCCCCAGCGCTAATCTTCCATGCGTGCAAGCAAGGTAGCCGACAGGCTGCCGCCCGGCCCGCAGGATGCGACCACCCTCGGGCCAGGCGGCGCCGGCGGGCCGGCCTCCCGCACCGACACGGCTGACGAGCTGTGGGGAGGCCAGACCGCCGGCGCCATGCTCCTCGGGCTCTGAGGGGAAGCTCGAGTAGCACACGAGGACCGCCCCCGCCCTCTCGGCATCCGTGACCTCCGAGTGGGTGGGGGCGGTCGTGTGCGTACGGTCCCCGGCGCGCTGGTTCACTGGTCGGGTGACCAGCGCCGACGCCGACCCCGGGACCGGGGCCGCCCCGGAGCCCGAGCTCTTCCGCCCGGTCGACCTGCTGCGCCGGCCGGTGCTGCGCGCCGAGGTGCTGCTCGTGCTCGGCGTCTCGGTCGGCGCGTCCGCGCTCTATGCCGCGCTCTCCCTGCTGCGGCGGCTGCTCGCCCCGGAGCCGCTGTCGCAGAGCCAGGCCACCCTCAACAGCTCGTACGCGCCGGACCAGCCCTGGCTCGACCTCGCCTTCCAGCTGGCCGGCATCGGCCTCGGGGTGGTGCCGGCGTTGCTGGCCGTGCACCTGCTCACCCGCGACGGCGTGCCGGCCCGGGCGATCGGGCTGGACACCCGCCGGCCGGGCGGCGACCTCGCCCAGGGCGCGGCGCTGGCCGCCGTGGTCGGCGTGCCGGGCCTGGTGCTCTACCTGGTCGCCCACCAGCTCGGCGCCTCGGCGACGATCGTGCCGTCGGCGCTGCCGGACGTGTGGTGGCGGGTGCCGGTGCTGGTGCTCTCCGCGCTGACGAACGCGACCCTGGAAGAGGTCGTGGTCGTCGGCTACCTGCTCACCCGGCTGCGCCAGCTCGGCTGGCGGCCGCTGCCGGCGGTCGGCGCGTCGGCCCTGCTGCGCGGGGCGTACCACCTCTACCAGGGCTTCGGCGGGTTCGTCGGCAACGCGGTGATGGGCCTGCTGTTCGGCTGGCTCTTCCTGCGCACCCGGCGGGTGATGCCGCTGGTGATCGCGCACACCCTGCTGGACGTGGTCGCCTTCGTCGGCTACACCGCCCTGCAGGGCCGGGTGTCCTGGCTGCCCTGAGCCCTAGGGTGTGTCTGCCGGACATCTGGCGCGGCCGTCGCCCGCATCCACCGACATCCGGCAGACACACCCTAGTCCTCGCGGGGCTCGGCGTGCCGGCCGCGGCGTACGCCGTCGCGGTAGCTGGACAGCCGGCCCCGGACGTCCTGCGGCGAGCGGGTGGCGGCCCCGTTGGGCCTGCTGCCCGGCTCGCCGGCCTCGCCGCCGACGGTGCCGGGCACGTAGAGCGCCTGCGGGCGGCGCCGGGGCAGCCCGGCCGTGGTGGTGCCGGCGGTGGCCGGCTCGGCCAGCCGGGCCGCGGCCCGCCAGCCGTCGTCCGCGGGGGTCTGCCAGGACGGGGCCGGCGCGTTCTCGTCCGGCTGGGTGAACCACTCCGACTGCAGGTCCTCGAAGATCGACAGCCGCACGTCCTCGGTGCTGCCGGCCGGCGCGGGCGGCAGCGAGTCCGGACCGTCGTCGCGGCCGCGGCGCGTCGTGCCGGCGCGGTCGGCGTACGAGCCCGGGGCCGGCCGGCGGGCCGGGGGAGCGGGCGGGGTCGGCCGGCGGCCGGGCAGGTCGCCCGCCGACAGCGAGCGCACCCCGAGGTCCGGCGAGGTCGGGATCGGCGGCGGGGCCGGCTCGGCGGCCGCGCGGCCCGGCAGCCCGGGCGGTGGCAGCGGGCTGTTGTCGCGGCGGCGGCGCGGCGGCTCCCGGTCGGGGTCGAGCTCCCGGCCCGGCCCGCCGGCGGCGGGCCGGCCGTTGCGCGGGGCCTCGCCTCGGGCCGGCTCCGCGGTGCCGTAGCCGGCGGCCGGCTCGGACCGGTACGGGTCCGGGCGCGGCGGCTCCGGACGCGCCTCGGGCCGCGGCGGGTCGGCGCGATACGCCTCGGCGCGGAACGCGTCCAGCCCCGCCGCGGTGTCACTCCGCAGCGGGTCGGGACCCGGCGCCGCGCTCCCGGCCCGGTACGGCTCCCGGCCGCCCCCGGCGCGGAAGGCGTCAAGGCCCGGGGAGCCGGTGCCGTTGGTGTAGCCGTTGGTCGCCGGCTCCGCCGCGGGCCGGGTGCCGGGCGCGTCCCCGGCCCTGCTGTCCGCCCACGGGTCGGCGGCCCGCCCCCGCGGGCGGGGCACCTCGGTGCCGCGGTCACCGGGGGGCAGCGGGTCGAAGAGCGGGTCCGGCCGGCGCTCGGCCGGTCCGCGCGACCCATACGGCTCGCGGCTGCCCGGCACCGGCGGCGCGACCGGCGGGGTCGCGATCGGCGGCGGGGTCGGCGCGGCCGAGGCGGTCACCCCGGAGACGGCGGCGGCGACCCGCCGGGCCGCCTGGCCCAGCGCGTCCAGGAGCCGCACCACGGCCGGGTCCGCGGCGGCGGACCGGCGCACCACCGCGATCACGGTCCGGCGCAGGCCGGCGTCGACCGCCGTCAGGAACCGCACCCCGTCCACCGGCACCGGCACCGAGCTGGCCGGCACCAGCGCCACCCCGACCCCGGCCGCGACCAGCGCGAGCGCCAGCCCGTCCTCGGCGGCGTGGCCGACCAGCCGCGGCTCGAAGCCGGCGGTGGCCGCGACCCGTTCCAGCGCGGTGAGCGCGTCGCCGCCGACCGGCCCGCCGACCCAGCGCTCGTCGGCCAGCTCGGCCAGCCGGACGCTGGCGCCGGTGAGCCGGTGCCGGGCCGGCACCGCGACCAGCAGCGGCTCGGTGAGCAGCTCCCGCCGCTGCACGTCGTCCTCGGTGCGCCGCGGCACCGCGGCGGCGAACTCGCCGACCACGGCCACGTCCAGCCGCTCGGTGCCGAGCGCGCCGGCCCGCTCGTCGGCCAGCTGCTGCACCCGCAGGTCGAGGTCGGGGGCGGCGGCGCGCAGGGTGGCCAGCGCGTCCGGCAGCAGCGCGCGGCCGGCGGCGGCGCCGATGCCCAGCCGCAGCACCCCGGCGGCCCGGCCGGCCACCGCGGCGGCGTCGGACTCGGCCGCCTCCAGCTGCGCCAGCAGCCGCCCCGCGTGCCCGGCCAGCCGGCGGCCGGCCGGGGTGAGCCGGTCGCCCTCGGCCAGGGTCAGGCCCAGCTCACGCTCGAGCGCGGACAGCTGCGCGGCGGCGTCCGGCGGCGCCGTCCCCAGCGCCCGCGCGGCCGCGGGCAGCTCCCCGTGCTCGGAGACCGCCAGCAGAACGCGGAGTCGACCCACATCGAGCATGGGAGGCAGGCTAACGGCCCGGAGCGGAGCAGTGCCCACCTGTACCGGGCCGAATGTGCCGATCCACGCGCGATCTGCGTCGAAGATCACGTACGGTCGGGGAACCGCTCCGCTGAGTCCCCAAATACTGTGACCATGCTCACAACACGATGTCAGCGTGTCGGCGTGGTCGCGCCGACGTACATCGAGTCGAGGACCTCGCGGTAGCGGTGCTCCACCACCCGGCGCTTGACCTTCATGCTCGGGGTCAGCTCGCCCGCCTCAATGGTGAGGTCCTGCTCGAGGATGCGGAAGTCCTTGATCGTCTCCCACCGGGCCAGCGTGCCGTTGAGCTCGGCGACCGCCGTCTCGACCTCGACCCGCACCTGCGGGTGCCGGGACAGCGCCGCCGGGTCGGTCTCGGCCACGCCGTGGCTGGTCGCCCACAGCGCGAGCGCGTCCGGGTCCAGCGTGACCAGCGCGGTGCAGTAGTTGCGGCCGTCCCCGTGCACGATGAACTGGCCGGCCAGGGGGCACAGCGCCGGGAAGGCACTCTCGATCGGCGTCGGCGCGACGTACTTGCCGCCGGAGGTCTTGATCAGGTCCTTCTTCCGGCCGGTGATCCGGAGCAGGCCGTCCGGGTCGAGCTCGCCGAGGTCGCCGGAGTGCAGCCAGCCCTCGTCGTCCAGCGTCTCGGCGGTCGCCTCGGGCAGCTCGTGGTAGCCGCGCATCACGCCCGGCCCGCGCAGCAGCACCTCGCCGTCCTCGGCGATCCGCACCTCGGAGCCCGGCAGCGCCGGGCCGACGGTGCCGAAGCGGAAAGTCTCCGGCACGTTGACGCAGATCGCGGCAGACGTCTCGGTCAGCCCGTAGCCCTCCAGCACCAGCAGGCCGCCGGCGTGGAACCAGCGGGACACCTCGGGGGACAGCGGCGCGCTGCCGGAGATGAAGATCCGGATCCGGCCGCCGAAGCGGTCCCGCAGCTTGGCCAGCACCAGCCGGTCGGCCAGCGCGTGCTTGGCGGCCAGCAGCCCGGTCGGCTCCCGGCGCTGCTGGCGCAGCTCGGAGACCTGCCGGCCGACACCGAAGGCCCAGTGGAAGAGCCTGGCCTTGACCCCGCCCTGCGCGGCGACCGCGCTCGCCACCCGGCTGTGCATCTTCTCGTAGATGCGCGGCGGACCGACCATCACCGTCGGGCGGACCACGGGCAGGTTGTCGATGATCTTGTCGACCCGGCCGTCGACCGCGGTGGCGAAGCCGATCTTCAGCTGGGCGGCGATCAGCATCTTGCCCAGCGAGTGGGACAGCGGCAGCCACATGTACTGCACGTCGTCCGGGCCGATCAGGCCGAGCTGGTCGGCCGCGTCCCCCTCGTACACCCAGTTGTCGTGCACCAGCCGGACGCCCTTGGGCTTGCCGGTCGTGCCGGAGGTGTAGATGAGCGTGGCCAGCGTCTCCGGGCCGATCCCGTCGACCGAGCGGCGGACCGCCTCCGGGTCGGTGGCCAGGTGTGCCCGACCGCGTTCGGCCAGCTGGGCCAGGGACAGCTCGTTGTCCCCGCCGGCCGCGCCGGAGTCGTCCATGGTGACCACGGTGCGAAGGTCGGGCAGGTCGAGCCCGCGCAGCAGCTCCAGCTTGGCCGCGTCCTCGACCACGGCGACGACCGCGCCGGAGTCGGTGACGATGTGCCGGACCTCCTCGGCCGGCGAGGACGGGTAGATCGCGGTGGTCGCCGCGCCGGCGCAGTTGATGGCCAGGTCGGCGAGGATCCAGTCCAGCCGGGTGGTGGCCAGCAGCGCGACCCGGTCCTGCGGCGCCAGCCCGAGCGCGAGCAGCCCGGCGGCGAGCTCGTCGACCCGCCGGCCGGCCGCGGCCCAGGTCACCGACTCCCACGTCTCGGTGCCGTCCGGTCCGGGCACCGGGTGCCGGAAGGCCTCCTGGTCGGGCCGCGAGGTGACCCGGTCCCGCAGCAGGTGCGCCACTGACTGTGCTCGTCCGGTCTCCTGGCCGCTGGACTGAATGGTCACCGCTGACCTCCCTGATCGCGCCGCTGCGCTCAGGTTGCCAGAAACGCGCCCGGCGTGGTGCGGACGCAAAGCGGCCAGGAGCCCACGGGGGGAGGCTCCTGGCCGCGGGCGGATAATACCCGGGAGTAGGTCCCGTCCGCACCCACCCGTGTGCGCCCGGCGCGTCGTGGGCAGGACGGCAGGCAGGCAGCGACCACCTTGGAGGACCCGACCATGCTCTTCGCCCTGCTCCGCACCCGGCTCAAGGCGCTCGTCGTCACGCTGCTGATTGGGCTGGCCGCGCCCCGGGTGGCCCGGGCCCTGCGCGCCTTCGGCCAGCGCCGGAGCCGGGCCGGCGGCGGCGTGCTGACCACCACCGTCCCGCTCACCGCGGCCGACGCCCTGGAGAAGGTGGCCGTCTGGGCCCGCCCGCCGAAGAAGCAGCGCCGCGGCCGGCGCTGAGTGCCGTGTCCTGACGCCGACCTGTCGACAAACCGGTCAGTCGGGATCCAACTGCGGAGTCCACGGTCAGGTCGCGCCTCAGTCCATCGTGGCCGGCAGCGACACCGCGGTCGCGAGCAGGCCGTCGCCGACCGCGTACGCGCCCGGGAAGACCGTGACGGTCCGGCCGGCGACCGGCGGCAGGCCGGGGACGAGCAGCTCGGCGGTGAACGTGCCGCGGGCCGGGTCCGGGCCGGGGGTGAAGGCCAGCCGGGCGTCCTCGAAGCCGAGCCAGCACCGGGCCAGCGGGAACCACGCCTTGTAGACGCTCTCCTTGGCCGAGAACAGCAGCCGGTCCCAGTGCACCCCGGCCGGCAGCGCCCGCAGCTCGCGCCGCTCCACCGGCAGGGACACCCGGTCCAGCACGCCCTCGGGCAGCTCGGCGTGCGGCTCGGCGTCGATCCCGACCGTGGCCAGGTCGCTGGCCCAGGCGACCGCGGCGGCGCCGTACCCGGCGCAGTGGGTCAGGCTGCCGACCACCCCTGCCGGCCACAGCGGCTCCCGCTTGTCCCCGGACAGCAGCGGCGCCGGCGGCAGCCCGAGCCGGCCCAGCGCCTGCCGCGCGCAGGTCCGCACGGTGGTGAACTCGGCCCGTCGCTTGGCCACCGCCCGCGCCACCAGCGGCTCCTCCTCGGGCAGCAGCGCCTCGCCGGGCAGCGGGCCGCGGGCGTCGACCACCACCGCGGCCGGCGGCACCAGCCCGGAGATCACCGGCTGACCCGGGACGCCGGCCAGATCGGCGAGTCCGGCTCCGGCTCCGGCGCGGGGGTGGGCAGCACGTCGCGGAGCACGCCGCGGCGCAGCGAGTGCTTCTTCCACTCGCGCGGGTAGCCGATCGACACCTCCTCGAACCGCACCCCGTCCTCCCAGGTCGTGCGCGGGATGTGCAGGTGGCCGTAGACCACCGCGGCGGCGTCGAAGCGGGTGTGCCAGTCGGCGGTCAGCTCGGTGCCGCACCAGATGGCGAACTCCGGGTGCCGCAGCACCAGCGTCGGCAGCCGGGTCAGCGGCCAGTGGTTGATCAGCACCGGCCGGCTGCCCGGGGGCAGCGCGGCCAGCCGGGCCGCGGTCAGCTCGACCCGGGCCCGGCACCAGGCCGGCCGGTCCGGCCACGGGTCCGGGTGCAGCAGGAACTCGTCGGTGCAGACCACGTTGGCCGCGTACGCCGCCTTGAGCGCCTGCTCGGCGGTGTCGTGGCCGGGCATCCGGAACGTGTAGTCGTAGAGCAGCAGCATCGGCGCCAGCACCACCGGCCCGCCCGGGCCGGTCCAGGTGACGAAGTCGTCCTCCGGGCTGACCACGCCCAGGCGCCGGCACAGCTCGACCAGGTGCTCGTAGCGGGCCTGGCCGCGCAGCTGCACCTCGTCCGTGCGGGCGGTCCACAGGTCGTGGTTGCCCGGCGACCAGACCACCCGCTCGAAGCGGTCGGCGAGCAGCGCCAGCGCCCACTCGATGTCCTCGACCGTCTCGGCGATGTCGCCCGCGACGATCAGCCAGTCACCGTCCGAGCGCGGCCGCAGCCGCTCCTCGACCAGCGTCCGGTTTTCCGCGTACGAGATGTGCAGGTCGCTCGTCGCCCAGAGCCGACCCTGCCGGACAACAGTCATGCACCGACCCTAACCGGGCGGAGCCGGGCGCCGTGGATCAGCAGGAGGTCAGCCGCGGTCCGCGAGCGGCACGTACGGCCGCTCCTCCGGCCCGGTGTAGAGCTGCCGGGGCCGGCCGATCTTCGCCTCCGGGTCGACGGTCATCTCCCGCCACTGCGCGATCCAGCCGGGCAGCCGGCCGATCGCGAAGAGCACGGTGAACATCCGGGCCGGGAAGCCCAGCGCCCGGTAGATCAGCCCGGTGTAGAAATCCACGTTGGGATAGAGCTTGCGGGAGATGAAGTAGTCGTCACTGAGCGCGACGCCCTCCAGCTCGACCGCGATGTCGAGCAGGTCGTCCCGCTTGCCCATCGCGGAGAGCACCTCATCCGCGGACTTCTTCACGATCGCGGCCCGGGGGTCGTAGTTCTTGTAGACCCGGTGGCCGAAGCCCATCAGCCGGACGCCGCCCTGCTTGCCCTTCACCTTCTGCACGAACGCGCCGACGTCGCCGCCGTCGGCCCGGATGCGCTCGAGCATCTCGATGACCTCCTGGTTGGCGCCGCCGTGCAGCGGCCCGGACAGCGCGTGGATGCCGGCCGAGACGGAGGCGAACAGGTTGGCCTGGGCCGAGCCGACCAGCCGCACGGTGGCGGTCGAGCAGTTCTGCTCGTGGTCGGCGTGCAGGATGAACAGCTTGTCCAGGGCGCTGCAGACGACCGGGTCCACCTCGTACGGCTCGGCCGGGAAGCCGAAGGTCATCCGGAGGAAGTTGGCCACCAGGCCGAGGGAGTTGTCCGGGTAGAGGAACGGCTGGCCGATCGACTTCTTGTACGCGTACGCCGCGATCGTCGGCAGCTTGGCCATCAGCCGCAGCGTGGGCAGCTCCAGCTGGCCCGGGTCGGCCGGGTCGAGCGAGTCCTCGTAGTACGTCGACAGCGCGGACACCGCGGAGGACAGCACCGGCATCGGATGCGCGTTGCGCGGGAAGCCGTCGAAGAAGCCCTTGAGGTCCTCGTGCAGCAGGGTGTGCCGGCTGATCTTCGCGGTGAAGTCGTCCAGCCGGGCGGCGCTCGGCAGCTCGCCGTAGATCAGCAGGTACGCCACCTCGGCGAAGGTGGACCGCTCGGCCAGCTGGTCGATCGGGTAGCCGCGGTAGCGCAGGATCCCGGCGTCGCCGTCGATGTAGGTGATCTTCGACGAGCAGGCCGCGGTGTTGACGAAGCCCGGGTCGTACGTGACCAGGCCGCCCTTGGCCAGCAGGCCGCCGACGTCGACGCCGGGTGCCCCCTCGGTGGGGTGCCGGACGCCGAGCTCCTGCTCGGTGCCGTCCCGGTGGCGCAGGGTCAGCGCTGCCGGTGCGGTGGAGGTGGTCTCGGGCATGGGTGGCGCCCCCTCTCGACGCGCGGGAGCTGGGCCCGCGGCGCGTTACCCGACGGTAATGGATCGCCGTGGCACGGGCAGGGGCGAGGGTCGGTGAGCCGGCGCACAACCGGCTCCCGACGGTGTGGACCCCTCCCGTCGTGGTGACACTGCGTTATCGGGTCTTGACGGATGCGGCGAGTGTTTCTACGGTCCTTTCCAGAATCGCATACCGACGGAATGCATGTATTTGCTGGCACACCGGCTTTGCCGGGGCTGACCTCGAGGGCGTGACACGCATATCGGGGTTCGGATTTAGGTCGGCTCCGCGAATTCCGGACGTCGCCGGCTGCCTCCGTCTGCCGGGAACGGCCAGGCCCGCAGGCCGTCGTTGGGCCGAACGGCGCCCTGGCCACTAGTCCGATGCGAGGCCCCCTCAGTGCTCCCCGCCGGATCCCTGCCTTAGTGGGCAATTCCCGGTGCCGGAACCGGACATGCTTTGCGTGCGTCGACGACAATTGCCGGCGGAAGCATGGTGGTGCGTCTCCTCATCGCTGGTTGAGGATCGAGGTCGGCCTGGCTAACGTCTGGGCACCGAGAGCGAATCCCCCGCAATTGCCGCGGCTCGGACATAGCTCACTCTTGACCCGCCGACCGCGTTCCGTCCGGAAGGAGCCTCCCCGTGCGAGACCGGTCCCGGGTTGCGGAGCTCCGTCGACACCTGGACACGGTGCCGGCCGGCACCTGGGTGGAGTGCCCGCAGTGCCGGACGCCCCTCTACCGCTCCCGGCTGCAGCGGGCCGGCGGGGTCTGCCAGGGCTGCAACCGGCACCTGCGCATCCCGGTGGGGGACCGGGTGGCCGTGCTCACCGACGCCGGCTCGTTCACCGAGCGCGACGCCGGGCTCGCCTCGCCCGACCCGCTCGGCTTCACCGACCGCAAGCCGTACGCGGAGCGCCTCGCCGCCGCCAGGGACAAGCTCGGCCGGGCCGACGCCGCCGCCTGGGGCACCGCCGAGATCGGCGGCCGGCCGGTCGCGCTCTGCGTCCTCGACTTCGACTTCATGGGCGGCAGCATGGGCGCGGTCGTGGGGGAGAAGGTCACCCGCGCCGCCGAGCTGGCCCGCTCCCGCCGCATCCCGCTGGTCACCTGCTCGGCCTCCGGCGGCGCCCGGATGCAGGAGGGCGTGCTGTCCCTGCTGCAGATGGCCAAGACCGCGGCCGCGCTGGGCCGGCTCGCCGAGGCCGGGGTGCCGCACTTCTCGGTGCTCACCGACCCGGTCTACGGCGGGGTGATGGCCTCCTTCGCCTCGCTGGCCGACGTCATCCTGGCCGAGCCGGGCGCCCGGGCCGGGTTCGCCGGCCCGCAGGTGATCCAGCAGACCATCCGGCAGACCCTGCCGACCGGCTTCCAGACCGCCGAGTTCCTGCTCGCCCACGGGCACATCGACGCCGTGGTGCCGCGCGGCGAGCTGCACGCGGTGCTCGGGCGGCTGGTCGCCTTCCACGCGGCCGCCGAGGCCGGCGAGCGGCCGGTGGCCTCCGGCGGCCGGGCCGCCGCGGTGGCCGCCGCCGACGGCGACCCGTGGGAGGGCGTCGGGTTGGCCCGGCACCCGCAGCGGCCGCTGGCCGAGGAGTACCTGGCCGGCCTGGTCACCGACTTCGTGGAGCTGCGCGGCGACCGGGAGAGCAGCGACGACCCGGCCGTCGTCGGCGGGCTCGGCCGGCTCGGCGGCGCCCCGGTGGTCGTGGTCGCGCACCGCAAGGGCCGCGGCACCCGGGACGCGGTGGCCCGCAACTTCGGCATGCCGCACCCGGCGGGCTACCGCAAGGCGCGCCGCCTGATGGAGTACGCGCAGCGCTACCGGGCCCCGCTGGTGACGCTGGTCGACACCCCGGGGGCGTACCCGGGCCTGGCCGCCGAGGAGGGCAACCAGAGCGGCGCCATCGCGGCCAACCTGGTCACCCTGGCCGGCCTGCGGACCCCGGTGGTGACCGCGGTCGTCGGCGAGGGCGGCAGCGGCGGCGCGCTCGCGCTCGGCGTCGGCGACCGGCTGCTGATGCTGGAGCACTCGACGCTCTCGGTGATCAGCCCGGAGGGCTGCGCCACCATCCTGTTCGGCGACGCCGGGCAGGCGCCGCGCGCCGCCCGCGAGCTGGCCCTGACCGCGCCCGCGCTGGCCGCGCTCGGCCTGGTCGACGAGGTGGTGCCGGAGCCGGCCGGCGGCGCGCACGCGGACCGGCCGGCCACCGTGGCCGCGCTGGGCGAGGCGCTGGTCCGGCACCTGGCCGCGCTGGCCGAGGAGCCGGTCGAGGTGCTGCTCAAGGAGCGCCGGCGGCGGCTGCGGGCGGTCGGCCCGACGGTGCCCGCCGACGGCGCCGGGACCGTGGAGGCGGACGCCGATGCCGACCGCTGAGCCCACCGACCTGGACCGCGTGCTGGGCGCCACCCGGCAGCTGGTGGAGCTGGTCCGCAGCCGCGGCCTGGCCCGGCTGTCGGTGGACGCCGGCCCGGTGCGCTGGGAGATCGCCGGCGCCGCGGCGGCCCGCCCGGACAGCGTGCTGGTCGCCGGGGTGCCGGTGGCCGGGGTGCCGGTCGCGGTGCCGGTGCCGGCCGAGCCCCCGGGTGAGCCCGTGTTGGCCCCGCTGGTCGGGGTCTTCTACCGCTCGCCCAGCCCGGGCGCGCCGCCCTTCGTCGAGGTCGGCCAGCCGGTCGCCGAGGGCCAGCAGGTCGCGATCGTCGAGGCCATGAAGATGATGAACGAGGTGGTGGCGGAGAGCGCCGGGGTGCTCCGCGAGGTGCACGTCGCGGACGCCGCCATCGTCGAGCTCGGCCAGCGGCTGTTCACGATCGAGCCGGTCCCGGTGCCGGCGTGACCGCCGCCACCCCCGGGCCCGGCCCGGTCCCCGCCCGCGGCGCCGGCCCTGCCCCCGCCGGACCCGGCCGCTCCGGCGTGGGCAAGGTGCTGGTCTGCAACCGCGGCGAGGTCGCGGTGCGGATCGTGCGGGCCTGCCACGACCTCGGGCTGCCCGCCGTGGTCGCGCACTCCGACGCCGACCGGGACTCCCGCGCCGTGCAGCTGGCCGATGAGGCGGTGTGCATCGGCGCCGGCCCGGCCGGCCGCAGCTACCTCAACGTGCCGGCGATCCTGTACGCCTGCGCCCGCACCGGCGCCGACGCGGTGCACCCCGGCTACGGCTTCCTGGCCGAGGACCCGTACTTCGCCGAGGCCTGCGAGCAGGCCGGCATCACCTTCATCGGCCCGCCGGCCGAGGTGATCCGGCTGATGGGCGACAAGATCGCGGCCCGGGCGGCGGTGGCGGCGGCCGGGGTGCCGGTCTCGCCCGGCTCGGCCGGCGCGCTCACCGACACCGCCGACGCGCTCGCCTGCGCCGAGCAGGTCGGCTACCCGGTGCTGCTCAAGGCCGCGGCCGGCGGCGGCGGGCGCGGGCTGCGCCGGGTCGACTCTGCGGCCGAGCTGCCGGCTGCGCTGGCCGCCACCCGGGCGGCGGCCCGCTCGCTGTTCTTCGACGACCGCGTGTACCTGGAGAAGTTCGTCCCGGCCGCCCGGCACGTCGAGGTGCAGGTGCTGGCCGACCGGTACGGCACCGTGGTCCACCTCGGCGAGCGGGACTGCTCTATCCAGCGCCGGCACCAGAAGCTGGTCGAGGAGTCGCCGTCCACCGTGCTCACCGACGCCCAGCGGGACGCGCTGTGCGAGGCCGCGGTGCGCGGCGCGGCCAGCATCGGCTACGCCAGCGCCGGCACGGTCGAGTTCCTCGTCGACGGAACCGGCAGCTCCGCCTCCGCAGCCTTCCTGGAGATGAACACGCGCATCCAGGTCGAGCACCCGGTCACTGAGATGCGCACCGGCATCGACCTGGTGGAGTGGATGATCCGGGTCGCCGCTGGCGAGCCGCTCGACTTCCGCCAGGCCGACGTGCGCCCCCGCGGGCACGCGCTGGAGTGCCGGATCAACGCCGAGGACGTCAGCCGGGACTGGGCCGGCTCGTTCGGCGAGCTCACCGGCTTCGCCCCGCCGCTGGGCGCCGGCGTCCGGGTCGACACCCACGGCTACCCGGGCTACCGGCTCCCGCCGTACTACGACTCCCTGCTCGCCAAGGTGGTCGTGCTCGGCGAGACCCGGGCCGACGCGCTGCGCCGGATGGAGCGGGCGCTGGCCGAGTTCGACTGCACCGGGGTGAGCACCACCCTCGACTTCCACCGGCAGTTGCTGCGGCACGGCGTCTTCCGTGCCGGCACGCACCGCCTCGACTTCCTCGACCGGTACCTGACCCCGCACGGGGTCCTCGAGGCGGAGGACACGCGATGACCCGCCCGTCCGCGACCCGGAAGGCCGATGAGATGAGCACGCGAGGACGCCGCGACCCGCGCCCGACGTCGGCCCCGGTCATCGAGCACGACCGGGCCCGCCGGGCCCGCGTGCTCGAGCAGTGGGAGGCCAGCCGGTGCCGCCCGGCGGCGGCGCCGCGGCCGCGGCGCGAGCCCGACACCCCGCTGGCGGTCCGCCGGACCGACGCCCGCCCGACCGGCAGCCGGCTGCGCGGCCGTCCGCCGTACGGCTACCAGGTGGTCGTCGTGCACTGCCCCGACGGCCCCGTGCACGTGCTGGAGCCGGACGACCGGACCGCGCCGGTGGTGCGCCGCATCTTCACCGACTACCTGGCCGGGCACGGCCTGCAGCGGATCGCCGAGGGCCTGACCGCGGACACCGTGCCCTGCCCGTCCGCGCACGACCGGTCCCGCAACCCGCACCACGGCGGCTTCGCCTGGTCCAAGGGCGCCGTCCGGGCGATCCTGGTCAACCCGCGCTACACCGGCCGGTCCAAGTGGGACGCGGTCGAGCCGGACAACTGCCCGCCGCCGCCGGCGTACGAGCCGCTGGTCGACCCGAGCATCTTCCACCAGGTCCAGCAGGAGTTCGCGGCCAAGCGGCACGCGCGCAGCGCCAACCCGGAGCGCGGCCTGCGGGCGTACGTCTTCCGTGGCCTGCTCCGCTGCGGCATCTGCAACCGGCTGATGCAGGGCGCCTGGAACAACGACGAGTCGTACTACCGGTGCCGCATCCCGGAGGAGTACGCGACCGCCAACCGGATCTCCCACCCGCGCAACGTCTACCTGCGCGAGCGGCGGCTGCAGCCGGCGCTGGACGGCTGGCTGATGGCCACCTGCGCACCGGCCCGGCTGGTCCAGCTGGTCCGCGGCGCCGGCCGGCACCCGCTCGGCGAGGCCGACGCCGGGCTGACCGCGACGCTGAGCCGGTCGGTGCGCGCGCTGCGCGACGCCAGCCCGTCCGAGGCCGCGGACACGTACGCGTCGCTGCGGCTGCGGCTGGTGTACTACCCGCCGCAGCAGCTGGTCCGGGCCAAGATCGCGCTCGGCCCGCGGGAGGTGCCGGTCCGCGGCCTCATCGACCTCAAGCGCACCGCCGGCCCGGAGCTCGTGGCCGGTCCCAGCGGCGCCGGGTGAGCGGTGCGCCGGCGGGTGGCCGTCACCGGGCTGGGCCCGGTGTCGAGCATCGGGATCGGGGTGGACGAGTTCGCCGCCGGGCTGCGGGCCGGGCGCTCCGGGATCGGCCCGGTGGCGAGCTTCGACACCACCGGCTTCCCGCACTTCATGGCCGGGGAGGTCGTCGACTTCGAGCCGAAGGCGCTGGTCCGCTCGGTGGAGCCGGACCAGTGGGGGCGCTCCAGCCTGTTCGCCGCCGCCGCGGCCCGGCTGGCGGTGACCGACTCCGGGATCGACCTCGAGGTGCTGGCCGCGGCCCGGGCCGGCTCCAGCATCGGCACCACCAGCGGTGAGTCGCAGCTGGTGGAGTCGCTGGCCGCGGCCTGGCTGCACGCCGGCCTGCCGGCGCTGTCCGGCGACCTGACCCGGCGGCTGCCCGCGGCCCGGCTGGCCGTCGCGGTCAACCGCGAGCTCGGGCTGACCGGCGAGGCGGTCACCGTGTCCACCGCCTGCTCGGCCGCCAACCACGCCCTCGGCTACGCGTACGACCAGGTCTCCTCCGGGGAGGCGGACTACATGGTGGCCGGCGGGGCCGACTCGGTCTGCCGGTCCGCGCACGCCGGCCACTTCCGGATGGGCGTGCTGGCCGCCCTGGCCTGCGCGCCGTTCGACAAGGACCGCAGCGGCATCCTCACCGGCGAGGGCGGGGCGGTGCTGTTCCTGGAGCCGCTGGACGGCGCGCTGGCCCGGGGCGCCCGGGTGTACGCCGAGATGCTCGGCTACGCCGCCAACTTCGCCGCCGGCTTCCCGGCCGCGCACCCCGGCCCGATCGCCGACTGCATCCGCCGCGCGCACGCCAACGCCGGGGTGCGGCCCGGCGAGGTGGACTACATCTGCGCGCACGGGGTCGGCACCCCGGCCGACGACGCGGCCGAGTTCGCCGCCGTGCGGGACGTCTTCGGCGACCGGCCGCCGCCGATCAGCTCGATCAAGTCGATGATCGGCCACACCATGGGTGCGGCCAGCGGCTTCGGCGCGATCGCGGCCGCGCTGGCCATCACCCGCGGCTTCCTGCCGCCGACCGTCAACTTCCGCACCCCGGACGAGACCATGACCAACATCGACCCGGTCGCCAACGCGTCCCGGCCGGCCGCGGTCGACGTGGTGCAGAACAACTGCTTCGCCGCCGGCGGGAGCAACGCGGTCACCGTGCTCGGGCGGGCCGCGTGACCGCGCCGGCGCCCCCGCGCCGGCCGCGCCGGGCCGGCACCGGCACGCTCGGCATCTCCGGCTGGGGCGCGGTCAGCTCGGCCGGCGCCCGCACCGAGGACTTCACCGCGGCCGTGCTCGCCGGCCCGGCCGGGCCGGCCCACGTGGACGGGCTGTTCGACGAGGCGCTGCCGGGCGACGAGGCGTACGCGCTGCTCGACTTCGCGGTGCCCGACCACCTCGGCCGGGAGAACACCGCCGGCGGTGCCGGCGCTGCCGGCTTCGCCGGCGTCGACCGGGCCACCGCGCTCGCCCTGGTCGCCTGCGGGCAGGCGCTGGCCGACAGCGACCTGACCGTGGACGACGGCAACCGGCACCGGGTCGGGGTGGTGCTCGGCACCACGCTGGGCAGCCTGCGCTCGGCCAGCGACTGCAGCCGGCAGACGCTGGTGCGGGAGCGGCCGTACCTGGTCGACCCGCAGCTGTTCGCCAACACCGGGCTGCACCGGGCGGCCGGCCGGGCCGCCGGCTGGTTCGGCCTCACCGGGGTCAACGCCACCGTGGCGGGCGCCCAGCTGGCCGGGCTGGCCGCGCTGCGCTACGCCGGCAGCCAGCTGCGCCGCGGGCACGCCGACGCGCTGCTGGCCGGCGGGGTGGAGGAGCTCAGCCCGCACGCGGCCTGGGTGGCCGAGCACACCTTCCGGGGCGAGGAGCACCGGGTGCCGGTGGGGGAGGGCGCCGGCGTCTTCGTCGTCGAGGACGCCGCCGCGATGCGGGCCGCCGGCCGCCGGCCCCAGGCGGAGGTGCTCGCGGTCGAGATCGGGCAGTACGCCCCGCCGGGCGGCGACCCGGACCCGGCCACCGGGCTGGCCCGGTGCATCACCGACGCGCTGGCCACCGCCGGCGTCGCGCCGGCCGACGTGTGGGCGGTGGCGACGGGGGAGAGCGGCGTACGGGCGCTGGACCTGGTGGAGCAGGAGGCGGTCGACCGGGTGGTCCGGCACGCCCGCTGCCTGCGGGTGAAGGAGACGGTCGGGGACGGGCCGGCCGCGGCCGCCTCGCTGCAGCTGGCCGGGCTGCTCGCCCACCACCGGGCCGCGCCGGTCCTGGACGGCCGGGTCTCGCTGGTCACGTCCTGCTCGCCGGACGGCGCGGTCGGCGTCGCGGTGGTCCGCGCCTGGTCCCGGCCCGCGGCCGAGCGGGCCCCGGCCGAGCAGTCCCCGGCCGGCCACTCCCCGGCCGGGGCGTGGCCGGCCGGGGCCTGGCCGCGGCCTGGCTAGCCGCCGCCGGCCCGGACCAGCCCGCCGGCGGCGAAGACCGCCTCCACCTCGGGGTCGTCCAGCGCGCCCAGCTGGGCGAAGTAGCGGACCATCTGCCGGGTGGTGGACCAGGTGTAGTCGCGGACCAGGTCGGCCGGGAACACCTCGGCCACCACCTGCTCGCCCTCGTCCCGGCTGAGCCCGGCGGCGAGCAGGTCGTCGCCGACCGCGGCCGCGTCCGGCCGCAGGAAGCAGTCGACCAGCGCCGGCACCAGCAGCGCGGCGGCCCGCCGGTCGCCCGGGTCGAGCTGGCCCCACAGCTGGCGGAGGAACAGCGCGAAGTAGCGGTGGTGCCGGCCCTCGTCGGCGAGGTGGTCGCGCAGCACCTCGCGCACCGCGGCGGCCACCCCGGGGTCGTCGGGCACCTCGGCCAGCGTGGCCGAGATCAGCGTCTCCGAGATGATCACGAACATCAGGTCGACCAGCGGTCGGGTCCGCTCGTCGGCCGCCGCCCGGACCCCGGCCAGCCGGCGCAGGAAGAACGGCTCCGGCGGCAGCGCCGGCCGGACCCCGGTCGCCTCCCGGACCTGGATGATCAGGTCGGCGGAGAAGAGCGCGTGGTACGCCTCGTCGCAGTAGATCTTGTACGCGTCCAGCCGCATCGCCTCGGGCAGCTGCAGCCCGAGCGTGTCGTGTGCGATGCCGAGCACGGTCCGGTTGACCACCACGTGTTCGAGCCGGGCAGTGAAATCGAGATATCGGTAGAGGTGCTGCACGAGCAATGTCCGGAACCGGTCCGCCGGCAATGCGCGCACCAGCGGGTGCCGGGCGACCGGGACGAGGTCGGGGGAGAAGAAGTGCGGCGCCGGGTCGTCCGGGGCGAGCATCCGGCGCGGTTGGGAGCGGACGGTGGACTTCTCGTACCAGGACCGGAACGGGCTGCGGTAGTCGCCACCAGCCATGTCGGCCTCGGCAGCCAGCGCGTCGGTCAACTCCCGGCGCGGGCAGACCGCCGCCGCGGGGCACCCGATGAACATACCGATCGTGCCGCACATGCGGGCGATCAACTCCATCCGGACACAGGGCTCCCCAACCATACCTGCGGGTCACGAATCGTGCGATGTGAGGGTGGAGCGCCATGATCGGAAGAAGCGGTTCGAACAGGGAGGGTTGACTTGTCGTCGCCCAATCCTCTAGAAAAATCGTGCGTCGGCGCTATCTGGCGGGCCACGACGGTGCCTCCGGACGTCCGGGGTCTCCGTCACCACACCCGTCTCGCGACGAGCAGCAGGGAAGGCTGGTGAGCCAGATGCGCAAGTACAGCAAGCCTGTCGTCAAGACGGTGGAGAAGGGCACGATCTTCGCGGCCGCCGCGTAGCTCGGCCCGCGGCGGGGCCGTGCTCGCCCCAGGCGGCACGGCTCCGCCGTTCCCGACCCGGCTCCGCCGGTCTGTCGTCACCCGGCCGGTCCCGACCGCCCGGCCCCGGCGAGGAGGGGTGCCCTGGTGTGTGGCTTGGCCGGTCTGGCGCGACTGCACGGGGCGCCCCTGGAGGAGTCGGCGGACGCCGTGCTGGCCGGGATGGCCCGCGCGGTGGCCCACCGCGGCCCGGACGAGACCGTGGTGCGGCGGGACGGCCCGGTCGGGCTCGCCTTCACCCGGCTGTCCCTGGTCGACCCCGAGGGCGGCGGCCAGCCGCTGGAGAGCGCGGACGGCAGCGCGGTGCTGATCGCCAACGGCGAGGTCTACAACCACCGCGCGCTCGCGGCCACCCTGCCGCCGGACGTGCGGCTGCGCACCGGCTCCGACTGCGAGGTGCTGGTCCATCTCTACCGCGAGCGCGGCCTGCGCTTCTTCGACGACGTGCACGGCATGGTGTCGATCGTCATCTGGGACAGGCGGGAGCAGCGGCTGCTGCTGGTCCGGGACCGGTTCGCGATCAAGCCGCTCTACTGGGCCCGGATCGGCGACCGGATCGCGTTCAGCTCGGAGATGAAGGCGCTGCTCGGCGTCCCCGGTTGCCCGCGCGCGCTGGACTGGGGCCTGGCCCTGTCCGACCAGGCGCTGACCAGCGAGGCGGTGACCGAGCCGGGCCGGCCGACCAGCTGGTTCACCGGGATCGAGCAGGTGCCGGCCGGCACCATCGTCGACATCGACCTGCGCACCGGCGAGGCCCGCGAGCACCGCTACTGGTCGCTCGACATCGGCGGCGCCGGCAGTGACGGTGCGGCGGCGCCCTCCGACGAGGAGTACGTCCGCCGCTACGCCGAGCTGCTCGACGAGTCGGTCCGCGACTGCCTGATGGCCGACGTGGAGATCGGCCTGTTCCTCTCCGGCGGGGTCGACTCGGCCGCGGTCGCCGCGCTCGCCGCCCGGGCCGGGGCCAACCTGCACACCTTCACCGCGCTGTCCGGCGCGACCGCGCTCAACGGCGACGCCGAGCACGCCCACCTGGCCGCCGGCCAGCTCGGCCTGCCCAACCACCAGGTCCTCTTCGACGCCCGGCGGGTGCCGTCGGTGACCGAGTGGGAGCGGCTGCTCTGGCTCACCGAGATGCCGCAGTGCGGTCCCGAGCAGTTCTACAAGTTCGAGCTGCACCGGTACGCCAAGGCGGTCCGGCCCGGGGTCAAGGCGATGCTGCTGGGCGCCGCCGCGGACGAGTACGCCGGCGGCTACACCGAGCTGATGGCGCTCGGCGGCGGCTGGCCCGGCTTCCTGGAGGTCGCCGGCCGGCTGGCCCGGACCCGGGCGCTGCGCCGCCGGCCGGGGCTCGCCACCTGGTGGGACGGGTCCCAGCCGGCGCTGCTCACCGACGCCGTGGTGGACGCCTTCGCCGAGCCGCCCGGGGACCCGTACGCGGCCTTCGTGCGCTGGAAGGCCCGCGACATCGTGCAGTACAACTGCTGGCACGAGGACCGCACCGCCGGCGGCAACGGCATCGAGGCCCGGGTGCCGTTCCTGGACCACCGGCTGGTCGAGCTGGCCGCCTCCGTGCCGCCGGAGCGGCGCGAGCGGCTGCTGTGGGACAAGCGGATGGTCCGGGAGGCGGTCCGCGACGTGCTGCCGCCGGTGCTCGCCGAGCGGGAGAAGGTGCCGTTCTTCCACGGCGAGGGCGTGCGCTACGCGCACCGCACCTTCATCGCCATGCTGGCCCAGGACGGCGCCGAGCTGGTCGAGCGGGCCTGCGCCTCGCCCAACGGGCAGCGCTTCCTCGACCGCGGCGCGATGCTGGGCCACCTCGCCGACCTGCAGCGCGACCCGGCCGCCGGGCACGTCGAGACGCTGCTCCGGCTGGTCAACCTGGGCCTGCTGGACGCGATGCTCACCGACCTGCCGGCGCCCCCGGTGACCACCGAGTTCGCGACCGTCCCGCAGGCCCGGCCGGTCACCGACTGGGCCGCCGAGCGAGCCGAGATCCTCGAGCTGACGCTGCCGCGGCGGCCGGTCGGCCCGGCCGACGTGCCCCGGCTCGCCGACGGCGTCGAGCTGCTCGCGCCGCTGGCCGAGGAGACCGGCGAGATCGTCTACGTCGCCGTGAACGGCCAGATCGAGTACGTGGTGGCTGCCGCCGAGGACCCGGCCTGGCTGCGCTTCCTGCGCGGCGTGGACGGCCGCCGGTCGGTCGCCAAGCTGCTCGCCGACTCCGGCGACGAGCTCGCCGACGTCCGCGACGTGCTGCTGGACGCGGTGGAGTACGGCATCCTCGACCTGGCCGACCCGGCACCGGCGGAGGGCTGACATGGGGATGGACACCTCGACCGCGGTCGCCGAGCTCACCGCGGCCGGCCTGCTGCCGGCCGAGCGGCACGCGGTGCTGGTGGTCGGCTCGGTCGCCTGGGGCTGGGACACCCCGACCAGCGACCTCGACCTGTGCGTGGTCGCCCCGCGGCAGTGGCCGGGCGGGCCGGACGGCCCGACCAACCCGGTCAGCTCGCTGCCGGTGCTGCTGGAGCCGGACGACATCAAGGTCGAGGTGACCAAGGTCGCCGGCCGCCCCTGCCAGCTGAAGTACTGGACCGACGCCCAGGTCACCCAGACCCTGGGCAAGGTCGGCTGGGACGCGTTCGAGTCCGGTGCGCTGACCCAGGGCGTGCTCAGCGCCGAGGAGTACGCGCTGCTCCAGATCCTGCCCCGGGCCATCCCGCTGGAGGGCGCGGACTGGCTGCGGGTGGCGCAGGAGCGGCTGCACGCCTCGGCCGCCCGGGCGATGGCCTGCCAGCGGCTGCTGGCGTTCTCCGACGGGCTCGCCGAGGACGCGGCCGGTCACATCCGGGCCGGCGACACCGACAGCGCGGTGCTCACCGCCTGGCTGGCGTACGGGCGGGCGGTCGACGCGGTGATGGCCAGCCACGGCGAGCTGGCCGACAACCCGAAGTGGCGGGCCCGCCGGGTCCGCGAGATGGCCGTGCCGGAGCTGCCGTACGCGGACTTCTGGGCGGTGACCACGATGCGCGACCTGGACCCGGACGATCCGGTGCGGTGGGTCACCCGGACCGTCCGGGCCTGCCAGCAGCTGGCCGCGCGGGTCGACTTCTAGGCCGTGTCTCGACCCGCTGGCGGCGCGGGCCGAGAGACACGCCTAGGGTGTGTCTGGGCGAGGGCTGCCGGCCGGGCCGGCGCCGGCCCGCCAGTCGGCCGCCCGGACCGAGCCGATCGCCTTGCCGATCCCGGGCACGTCGGAGTTGATGAAGCAGGCGCCCAGCAGGGCCAGGTCCCACTCGTCGAGCTTGACCCCGGTGTCGGCGACGGCCGCGGCGAACGGCGCCCAGGCGATCGGCCCGCCGGCCCGCATCCGGTCCAGGTCGGTCCGCAGCCGGTCCGCGGCCGGTCCGGTCCGGCGCTCGTCCGGCAGCGCGGCCAGCGCGTCGGCGGCCCGCTCCACGGCGGCGGCGGCGTCCATGTCCCGGACCACCCGGCGGTCGGCCTCCAGCGCCTCGTCCAGCAGCGCCCGGTCGGCGGCCGGCAGCGGCGCCCGGTCCCGCAGCGCGGCCAGCACCCGGGCCCGCGGCGCGGGCTCCAGCAGGATGCCCAGCTCGCGGACGAGGTCGACCGGCTCGTCGGCGACGTGCACGTAGCTGAACACCTTGGCCGGCTGGCCCAGCCGGGCGCGCAGGCAGCCCGGCCACTGGTCGGCGACGTCGGCCGGGCCCTTGAGCCCGGCCAGCCGCACGGTGGCCGGCACGTCGCCGGGGTCGTCGTGCCGCAGCGCCAGCAACAGCGCCGGCCGGCGCAGGATCAGGTCGTTGACCGCCAGCCGGTCCCAGCTGGCCGGGGTGAGCTGGTAGCGCCACAGCTCCCGCCAGGTGAAGCGGGTCAGCACCGGCCGCTCGACCGCGAGCACGGTGAAGCCCTCGTCGGCCAGGAAGCCGTGCACGGTGCCGAGCTTGCCGGCGGCCAGCCCGTCCGGCTTCATCATCAGCGTCGCGCCGTGCCACAGCACCCCGGCGGCGTCGTCGCCGAGCACCTCGTGCGTGCTGCGCAGCGACTCCCGGAAGTAGACCTCGTCGCGGTAGTGCTCGGCCTTCTCCGCCGAGCGGGTGAGCGCGGACCAGTCCAGGGTGGCGATGACGGCTCCTCTCCTCAGGGCCCGCCGACGCGGGCGATCACGGCCTCGACGAAGACGCCGGTGGGCACCCCGCGGCCGGCCTCCAGGCCGCCGGGCCGCAGGTCGGAGGTGAGCGCGCGGCCCTCGGCCAGCACGCCCTCGACCGCGGCCCGGACCCGGGCGGCCGGCCCGGCCAGCCCGAGGTGGGCCAGAAGCAGCGCCCCGGACAGGATCATCGCGGTCGGGTTGAGCACGCCCCGCCCGGCCCAGGCCGGCGCCGAGCCGTGGGTGGCCTCGAAGACCGCGCAGCCGGGGCCGAGGTTGGCGCCCGGGGCCACGCCCAGCCCGCCGACGGTGGCGGCGGCGACGTCGGAGGCGATGTCGCCGTACAGGTTTTGCAGGAGCAGCACGCCGGACAGCCCGCCGCGGGCCACCGCCGCGAGCGCGTCGGCCAGCCCGAGCTCGGCGTACGGCACCTCGGGCACCTCCGCGGCGGCGGCTCGGGCGGCGGCCAGGAACAGCCCGTCGGTCTCCGGGTAGAGCTGGGGGAGCGCGGCCGCGGTCACCGGCCCGCCGCCGGCCGCCGCCGTGGCGAAGGCGTGCCGGGCCACCCGCAGCGAGCCGGCCCAGGAGATCGCCTTGACCGAGACCTCGCGGCCCTCCTCGAGGCCGAGCCGGGCGGCCAGCTCGGCGTGCCCGGGCTCGCCCGGCCCGCTCTCCCAGCCGGCGTAGATGTCCTCGGTGTTCTCCCGGACCACGGTGAGGTCGACGCCCGGGCGCACCGCGGGCACCCCGGGCAGCGCGCGGGCCGGCCGCACGCACGCGTAGAGGTCGAGGGCCTGCCGGAGCCGGATGTTCACGCTGCGGTGGCCGCTGCCGGCCTGGGTGGTGGTCGGGCCCTTGAGCGCGGCGCCGACCCGGCGGACCGCCTCGACGGTCGCGTCGGGCAGCGCGGTGCCCAGCCGGGCCGCGGTGCCGGCCCCGGCCTCGGCCGGCACCCAGCGCAGCGCGCCGCCGGTCGCGGCGTCGAGCACCTGCCGGGCCGCGGCCACCAGCTCGGGACCGCTGTCGTCGCCGGGGATGACCACCGCTTCGACCACCCCGTCACGATAACTGCCCGCGACGGCCGGCTCGCGACTCCTGCACCGATTGGCGTCTACTGCCCGTTCCGCCCGGACGGTTACAGTGCCGGGATGGACAGGCGCAGAGTCGTCATCGTCGGGGCGAGCGGGTCGATCGGCCGGCAGGCACGCGAGGTGGTGGCCCGCTCGGACATCCTCGACGTGGTCGGGCTGGTCGTGCTGCGCGACACCGGCTCGCTGGTCGAGGCGGTCGCGGAGACCGGCTGCCGCGAGGTCGCGGTGGTCGACGGCGACGCCCGGGCCGCGCTGAGGGCGCCCGATGGCGTCACCGTGCACGCCGAGCCGGCCGCGCTGCTCGACGCCGCCCAGCCGGACATCGTGCTCAACGCGGCCGTCGGCTCGGCCGGCCTGTCCTGGACGCTGGAGACCGCGGCCCGCGGGCTCGACATGGCCCTGGCCAACAAGGAGTCGCTGGTCGCCGGCGGTCCGGTGGTGGCCCGGATCCTGCGCGAGTCCGGGTGCAAGGTGGTGCCGGTCGACTCCGAGCACTCCGCGCTGCACCAGCTGCTGGAGTTCAGCCGGCACGCGCGGACGCTGACCATCACCGCGTCCGGCGGCCCGTTCCGCGGTCGGGCCTGGGCCGACCTGGCCGAGGTGACCGTCGAGGCCGCGCTCAAGCACCCCAACTGGTCGATGGGCCGCAAGAACACGATCGACTCGGCCACCCTGGTCAACAAGGGCCTGGAGATGATCGAGGCCCGCTACCTCTTCGACTGGCCGGCCGACGACATCGAGGTGGCGGTGCAGGCCCAGTCGGTGCTGCACGCCGCGGTGACGCTGACCGACGGCACCCTGATCGCCACCCTGTCGCCGCCGGACATGCGGCGCAGCATCTCGTACGCGCTGCACCACCCGGACAGCGTGGACATCGGGCTGCCGCCGGCCAGGGTGGCCGACCTCGGGCCGCTGGCGTTCGAGCCGGTGCCGACCGACTTTCCCGGGGTGCCGCTGGCCCGGGAGGCGATGCGGCTGGAGGACCGCGGCGGCACGGCGGCGTACAACGCGGCCAACGAGGTGGCGGTCGAGGCGTTCCTCGGCGGCGCGCTGCGCTTCACCGAGATCGTCGAGGTGATCGAGGCCGCCCTGGACCGGCTGCCGGACGCGCCGGTGACCACGGTGGACGAGGTGCTGGCGCTGGACGCCGAGGTGCGCGCGGTGGCCCGGCAGCGGGTCGGCGGGGTGCGCTGACCGGAGGCCGGTCACGCCTCCAGCCAGGCCTGCAGGGTCGGCGTCGGCAGCAGGTCCGGCGCCTCCAGCCGCTCCATCACCATCAGCTCGGCGGCGACCGACAGCACGTCCCACAGGACGGCGGGCACGGTCACGTCCAGCGGGGCGGCGAGCTCGCGGATCCGCATCCAGTCCAGCCGGGCGCCGGCCGCCAGCTCCGCCTCGAGCGCGGCGGCGACGGCCGCCCCGCCGGGCCGGGCCGCCAGCCGGCCCAGCGCCGCGTGCGGGTCCAGGTCGTGCGGCGGGTGCGCCGCCTCCAGCCGCTCGATCCGCTCCGCCAGCCGGAGGTCGGCCGGTCGCAGGCCGGCCGCCTCGGCCAGCAGCCGGCGGCGCTCGTCCCGGTCGAAGAAGACGGCCAGCTCGCGGACGACGTCGGCCGGCTCGTCCGCGGCGTGCACGAACGTGAACAGCCCGCTGACCGACCGCAGCGTGGACCGCAGCGTGCCGGCCGGCCGGCTGGCCGCGTCGTAGCCGCCCTTGAGGTTGCTGAGCCGGACCGACGCCGGCACCGGCCCGGGCGGCGCCGTGAACAGGACCACGAGCATGTCGGTGGCGGCGAAGAGCAGGGTGCACAGGTCGAGGCGGTCCACCCGCATGCGGTTCCAGTTCCACCGCCACAGCGCGCGCATGCCGTGCCGGTCGAGCCGGACGTTGCCGGCCGCGACCGGGACGAAGCCCTGCGCGGCGGCGAAGTCGAGCGCGGCCGCGATGCGCCGGCCGACCACCGCGTCCGGCTTGAAGCTGAGCAGGGCCAGCGACTGCAGCACCTCCACCGCGCGGTCGCCGTGCAGCGCCCGCAGGTCCCACCAGCTCTCGCGGAAGTCCAGGTCCTCCCGGTAGTCCCGGCGCTTGCGGGGCAGCACGGTCAACCGGCGCCACTCCCGGTCGTCCGGCAGCGGGTCCGGCGGTCGGCGGTCCCGCTCCCGGCCGGGGACGGTGATCTGCGCGGTCATCGGCTCAGCCGGCGACCTTCGCGGCGTCGCCGACCAGCTCCATGCCCCAGCGGTGGGTGGACATGAAGGTCGGGAACTGCCGCGCGTCGTGCACGTTGATCCACATCCGGAGCAGGTGCCGGCGGGACTCCTCGGGGACGTCGCCGTGCTCGTACGCCGAGCGCCGGTGCACGGTCACGTTGTCGTCGACCAGCTGCAGGTCGCCGGGCTCCAGCCGCATCGAGACGTGGCTCTCCTCCCGCGCCGGCACCTCCTCGAAGGCGTCCAGCGCCTCCCGCTGCACCGGGGTCAGGGTCAGCCCCATCCGCTCCGGCCCGGACTCGGCGAACTGGCGCAGGAAGTACCGGCAGATGACCTCGCCGTTGTAATAGCCGAAGACGGCGTTCGGGTACGCCGGCGGCTCGCCCGGCGGCTCCTCGCCGCGGTAGTCGTACAGGAAGCCGGCGTAGTAGACGCCGAGCAGCTCCCGCTTGGTGCGCAGGATCTCGTTGTAGATGTGGTGCGCGCTGGCCACCGAGAAGACGCCGCCCGCCTCGGCCTGGCGCAGGCACAGCAGCGCGGCGAGGTCCGGCGCGTCGCTGTGGTAGGGCAGCGACTCGTTGGTCTGGTAGCCGCGGACGGTCTTGCTGGCCTTGATGGCGACGCCGCGGTCCTTGATCGAGACGATCCGATCGCCGCGGCCGTTCTGCCGCACGCCGACGCCGAGGTGGGTGCCGAGCGCCCAGGCGACCGCCTGCGCCTCGGCCAGCTGCAGCCCCTCGATCGGCACCCCCTTGAGCAGCGCCAGCCCGCGGCCGTGCTCCAGCTGGTCGACGATCCGCTTGATCAGCGGCCCGACCAGCGGCAGGTCGACGTCGTCGCGGGACGCGAGGGCGACGGTGCCGTGCTCGGTCAGCTTCTCGGCGGCCCGGGTGACCTCGGCCCGCATCGGCCCGGTCAGCTCGTACGTCCACCCGGCGGGATCCTCGACATCCTCCCGGCGCCACACTGACGGGCCGGTGATCGGCTCCGTCCGGATGCTGGTCATGCGGATCCCTTCTCTGTGCTGGTACGGATCGCGGCGATCGCCGCGGGCAGCGCCCCGCCGGCCCGCCAGACCGCGGTCTCGGCCGGCGTGTCCAGCCGCACCCGCATCGACCAGGCCAGCCCGCTGCCGTCCGCCCGGGTGGCCCGCACGGTGGCTCGTCCGCCATCCAGCCAGCCCTCGGCCGGCCCGGCCGGCAGCTCGACGTCGAGCCGCTCGGTGCCGTCCAGGCCCAGCTCGTCCGGCCCCTCGCCGGCCTCGAACTGCAGCGGCAGGATGCCGACCCCGACCAGGTTGCTGCGGTGGATCCGCTCGAAGGAGCCGGCCAGCACGGCCCGCACCCCGAGCAGCGCCGGGCCCTTGGCGGCCCAGTCGCGCGAGCTGCCGACGCCGTAGTTGCGGCCGGCCAGGATGACCAGCGGCACCCCCTCGGCCCGGTAGCGGTCGGCCGCGTCCACCAGCGCCAGCACCTCGCCGGAGGGCTGGTGGGTCGTGTACGGCCCCGGCCGGTCGGCCAGCGCGTTGCGGAACCGCGGGTTGCCGAAGACGCCGCGCAGCAGCACGTCGTGGTTGGCCCTGCGGGTGCCGAAGCTGCCGAAGTCGGCCGGCGGCACCCCGAGCGAGCGCAGGTAGCGGCCGGCCACCGAGGCCGGCGCGATCCCGCCGGCCGGCGAAATGTGGTCGGTGGTGGTCAGGTCGGGCGCCCGCACCAGCACCCGGGCCCCGCGAAGCGGCCCCGCCGGGTCGAAGGCGGGCAGCGCGAACGGGGTCGGCCGCACGTAGGTCGACTCCGCCGGCCAGTCGTAGAGCGGGCCGGTCGGGGCGGCCAGCCCCTCCCAGGCGTCGTCGCCGCGGAGCAGGTCGCGGCGCTGGCCGGCGTACAGGTCCGGGGTGAGGTGGGCCAGCGCGGCGTCCACCTCGGCCGCGGTCGGCCACAGGTCGGCCAGCGTCGCGGTCGAGCCGGCCTGCAGCGGGCCGGCGGTGAGGTCGCGGGTCACGTCACCGGCCAGCGCGTACGCGACCACCAGCGGCGGGGAGGCGAGGTACGCGGCGTCGACGTCGGCGTGGATGCGGCCCTCGAAGTTGCGGTTGCCGGACAGCACCGCGACCCGGGGCCGGCCGGGCCGGTCGGCGGCCGCCGGGAGCAGCGGCCCGCTGTTGCCGATGCAGGTGCCGCAGCCGTAGCCGGCGACGTGGAAGCCGAGCTTCTCCAGCGCGGGCAGCAGCCCGGCCGCGTCCAGGTGCGCGGTGACCGCGGGGGAGCCCGGGGTCATGCTCGTCTTCACCCAGTCCGGCGGGCGCAGCCCGCGCTCGACCGCCTTGGCCGCGACCAGGCCGGCGGTCACCATCGAGCGGGAGTTGGCGGTGTTGGTGCAGCTGGTGATCGCGGCCAGCACCACCTCGCCGCCGGTGCCGCCACCGTCGCCGGCGGGCAGGCTCGCCGGCACCTGGGAGAGCGCGACGGTCTGCTCCGGCCGGGTCGGCCCGGCCAGCACCGGCTCGACCTCGGCCAGGTCGACCTCGACCACCCGCGCGAACGTGGCCTCGTCGCGGGCGCCGAAGGTGCCCTGCCAGCGGTGGTACGCCTCCACCAGCGCCACCTGCGCCGGGTCGCGGCCGGTCAGCCGGAGGTAGTCCAGCGTCCGGTCGTCGACCGGGAAGAGCGCGACCGTGCTGCCGTACTCCGGGGCCATGTTGGCGACGGTGGCCCGGTCCGGCGCCGACAGCGTCGCCACGCCCGGGCCGAGGAACTCCAGCATCGCGCCGACCACGCCGGCCGCCCGCAGCTGCCGGGTGACGGTGAGCGCGAGGTCGGTCGCGGTGGCCGGCGGGCGCAGCGCGCCACGCAGCCGCACCCCGACCAGCTCGGGCAGCGGGATGGAGACCGCGCCGCCGAGCGCGACACCGACCGCCTCGACCCCGCCGACGCCCCAGCCGAGCACGCCCAGCCCGTTGACCATCGGGGTGTGCGAGTCGGTGCCGAGCACGAAGTCGTACGCGAGCAGGTCGGGCCGCTGCGGGTCCGGGCAGACCAGCCGGGCCAGCGCCTCCAGGTGGATCTGGTGCACGATGCCGCGCCCGGGCGGCACGATCCGCAAGCCCTCGAACGCGCCGGCCGCCCACTTGAGGAAGCGGAAGCGCTCGGCGTTGTGGGCGAACTCGTACGCCATGTTGTCCCGCAGCGCGCCCGGCCGCCGGCTGGCCTGCACCTCGACGCTGTGGTCGACGACGAGGTCGACCGGCAGGGTCAGGTCCAGCGCGGCCGCCGGGATGCCGAGCTCGGTGGCGGTCCGCCGGGCGGAGGCGACGTCGGCCAGCACCGGGATGCCGCTGTGGTCCTGCAGCACCAGCCGGGTCGGCCGGATGCGCAGCTCGCCGGGGTCGGCGGCCGGGACCGGGTCGAGCAGCCGCTGGGCGGTGCCGAGCGCCCGGTCCAGCTCGCCCGGGGCGGCGGTGCGGAGCACGTTCTCGGCCAGCATGATGGCGGTGCGCGGGGCGGTGGCGAGGCCGCTCAGGCCGGCGCGGGCCAGGTCGACGTACCGGACCGGGCCGCCCGGACCGTCCCGCTCGGTGACGAGCTCGCTCATCCGCCCCCTCCATACCCGAGGGCGTGACGCCCTAGTGTCCGGATGTGCTCACTCTGGTCGTGACCGCGGACACCGACCCCGAGCTGCTCGCGGAGGCCCGCCGGCTGGTCCCGGCGGCCGGGCTGGTCGGCCCGGACGACCTGCGGCCGGGTCGGCCGGCCGTGGTGCTGCCGCTGGCCGACGACCCGACCGCGGCCCGGGCGGCCGAGCGGCGGCTGCGGCACGCGGTGGGCGCGCTGGCCGCGGTGGTGGACACCCGGCCCCGGCTGGTGCTCGACGTGGCCTCCTTTACCAGCGCGGCCGGCGAGCTGCCGCCCGGCGCGCTGCGCGAGGGCACCGCGATCGGCTGGAGCGACACCGACGAGGCCGCGGTCGACGCGCTGCTCGACCTGGCCGGCCGGCTGGCCGGCGACCGGCCGCTCACCGCCGTGCACAAGGGCAACAGCATCAAGCGCACCGACGGCCTGCTGGCCCGCCGGGCCCGCGCCCGCGGGCTGGACACGGTGATCGTGGACCACTTCGCCGCTCAGCTGGTCACCGACCCGGACCGCTTCGGCTGCGTGGTCACCCACGAGCTCTACGCCGCGCTGCTGCTCGGCACGCTGGCCGGCGCCCGGGGAGAGCCGGCGCCCCGGCACCACCGGCTGGTGACTGGCGGGGCCGGGCACGAGGTGCACGTCGCCGACCACCCGGCGCTGCGGGACGCGGCGGAGCCGGCCGAGCAGCGGCGCCGGCTCGGGCTGGCCGCGGTCCGGGCCGCCGTCGCCGCCGCCCTGGACGGGTCCGCCGCGCTGGACGGGTCCGCCGGCCCGGCCGGAGCGGGTCACTGAGCGAGCTGGGCCTGGTAGAGCGGCTCGAGCTCGCTGTCCTCGACCGCCCCGCCGCGCTCGATGGCGAGCCTGCGGACGGCGACCAGGGTCGCGCCGAGCGCCTTCTCGTCCGGCTCGATGCCGCGCTCGGCCAGCAGGTGCGCGACCAGGGCGCGGCCGCTGTGCTTGCCCAGCACGTACCGCCGGATGTTGCCGACCTCCTCGGGCGGGAACGGCTCGAAGGTCGAGGTGTCGCGCAGCATCGCGTTGACGTGGATGCCGGACTCGTGGGCGAAGACGTTGGGCCCCACGATCGGCTGCCACGGCAGCACCGGCAGCCGGAGGAACTCGGTCAGCTGCCGGCTCAGCTCGGTCAGCCGGGTCTGGTCGATGCCGAGGTCCACGCCGTGGAACTTCTTGAGGATCAGCACCACCTGGGCCATGTCGGCCATCCCGGCGCGCTCGCCGATCCCGTTGATCGTGGTGTGGAAGTAGCGCGCGCCCGCGGCCAGCCCGGCGATCGTGTTGGCGGTGGCGTAGCCGTAGTCGTTGTGCGCGTGGCACTGCAGGTCGATGTCGGCGGCCTCGCGGACCAGCCGGACCCGGTCGCCGTAGCCGGCCGGGTCGAGCATGCCCACGGTGTCGGACAGCCGCAGCCGGTCGGCGCCCGCCTCGGCGACCACGCGGGCGTACTCCTGCAGGAAGGACGGCTCGGTCCGGGCCAGGTCCTCGGCGCTGATCGACACGTACGCCCCGGCGTCCTTGCCGATCTTGATCAGCTCGGCCGCGGTGCTCAGCAGCCAGGCCCGGTCCTTGCGGACGCTGCGGTCCAGGTGCACCGAGGAGGTCGGCAGTCCGATGTGGACGGCCTCGTAGCCCAGGTCGAGGGACTGCTGGACGTCCTCGCGGACCCCGCGGTTCCAGGCCACCAGCCGGGCCCGGTCCTTGAGGCCGACGGCGTAGCGGAGGAAGTCGAGCTCCTCGCCGCCCATGGCCGGGATGCCGACCTCGATGCTGCTGACCCCCATGTCCAGCAGTGCGTGCAGCACCGCCTTCTTCTGGTCGAGGGAGAGGGCGACCCCGGGGGTCTGCTCACCGTCCCTGAGCGTGGTGTCCTCGAGGACGATGTCGGCGCGCAGAGTCACTTGCCCTCCGGATGTACGGATTCACCCCGGCAGCGAGATTTCCGACCGAAGCTACGTCCCGATTCAGCCATGGGTCAAGAAGTCCCGGTCAGGTTTGCGAAGGGGCGGATGGCATGATTGTGTGGCTCCGGGCCTCCTGCGCTTTCCGGGGGGAAATGACGGTGTCGCACGATCTGTCCCGAGGGCCGCTGGTGACCGCGGAGAGGCTCGCCGCCGACCTGACCGCGCTCGGGCTGCCAGCCGGCGCGACCGTGCTCGTGCACAGCTCGCTGTCCAGCCTGGGCTGGGTCTGCGGCGGCGGGCCGGCCCTGCTGGCGGCGCTGGAGCGCGCGCTCGGCCCGGACGGGACCGTGATCACGCCGACCTTCACCCCCGACCTGTCCGACCCGGCCGGCTGGCGGCGGCCGCCGGTGCCGGAGTCGTGGTGGGCCGAGATCCGCCGGTCGATGCCGCCGTACGACCCGGCGCGGACCCCGAGCCGCAACATGGGCACGCTGGCCGAGCTGGTCCGCACCCAGCCGGGCGCGGTGCGCAGCCCGCACCCGCAGACCTCGTTCGCCGGGCTCGGCCCGCAGGCCGGCCCGCTGCTGCGGCACCACCCGCCGGCGCCCCGGCTGGGTCCGGCCTCGCCGCTGGACGCGATGTGCCGGGCCGGCGCGCTGGTGCTCTTCCTCGGCGTCGGCTGGCGCCGCAACACCAGCTTCCACCTGGCGGAATACCGCGCCGCGTACCCGGGCCGGCGGGAGGCCGAGCGGCTCGTCCCGGTCGACGACGGCACCGGCCGGGTGCGCTGGCAGCCGTGCCGGGACCTCGTCTTCTTCGAGGACGACTTCGAGCCGATGGGCGCCGCCTGCCTGCCCCGGGTGGCCGGCGCCCGCACCGGCCGGGTCGGCGCCGCCGCCGCGGTCCTGCTCCCGCAGGAGGAGCTGGTCGCCGCGTCCGCCGAGTGGATGCTGGCCCACCGCCGGCTCGCCGCCTGATGACCGGCGGGACGCCCGGGCCGGCGCTGGCGGTGTGCGGCCTCGGGCCGGCCGGCAGCGGGCTGCTCGTCGCCGCCGCCCGCGAGGGCCGGCTGGACCAGCTGCTCGACGGCGGCGTCGTCGGGCTCGACCCGCGCGGGCCGACCGACCTGGCCGGCGGGCTGGGCCGCTACCGGATCGCCGCCAACAGCCTGGGCAAGGTCTTCCTGGAGTGCCTGGACTCACCGGCGGGGGAGACGCTGCTGGCCGGGCTGGCCGGCAGCCCGGAGGCGGCCGCGCTGCGCGCGCACGCCGAGGACTACCCGCCGCTGCCGGTGATCGGCCCGTTCGTGGCCCGGGTGGCCGAGCGGGTGGCCGGCGCGCTGGCCGCGCACCCGGCCTGCCGGCTGCTGCCCGGCGTGGCGGTGACCGCGTTGAACGTCGACACTGTCGGTTCGGCCGGCATCACCGTGCTCGACTCGGCCCGCGGCCGGCACCGGGTGCGGGCGGCGGTGCTGACCCTCGGCGGCGCCGAGCGGACCGACACCGCCGACGGGCTGCTGCGCTCGGCCGCCGCGGCCGGGCTGGTCGGCCGGGTGCTGCCCGGCCACGCGGTGATCAGCGACCCCGCCGCGGTGGCCGGCGAGCCGGCGGTGACCGTGCTCGGCGGCTCGCACAGCGGCTGGGCGGTGGCGGCCCGGCTGGTCTCCACCGGCGGCGGCCTGGTGACGCTGGTGCAGCGCCGGCCGCCGCCGATCTTCTACCCGTCGGCGGCCGAGGCGGCCGCGGACGGCTACGGCTTCCACCCGGTGAGCGACGTGTGCCCGCTCAGCGGGCGGGTGCACCGCTTCGGCGGGCTGCGCGGGCCGGCCCGGGACCTGGCGCTGCGAGCCGCCCGCGGCGGCGCGGCCCGGTTCCGGCTGGTCACCGACGCCGGCCCGTGGACGCCGGCCCGGCTCGCCGCGCTCGGCGTGCTGCCGGCGCCGGCGGTGGTGGCCTGCTTCGGCTACGGCCCGCGGCTGCCGGAGCTGAGGAGGGACGGCCGGCCGCTGCGGCTGCGCACCGCCGGCGGCGCGCTGGACACCGGCACCGACGGGGTGGTCCGCGACGAGGCCGGGGCGGTGGTGCCGGGGCTGTTCGCGTACGGCCTCGGCGCCGGCCTGCGGCCGAGCCGGGAGGTCGGCGGCGAGCCGGCGTACCAGGGCCGGCTGGACGGGGTGTGGATCTACCAGCACGACGCCGGCGGCCGGGTGCTGCGGGTGCTGCTCGACCACCTCGCCACCGTCGAGCCGGTCCGGGGGAGCTGAGAGATGGGCGGACGCATCCCTGGCCGGGCCGTGGTGCTCGCCGCGGGGCTGGGCCGGCGACTGGGGCGGGCGTCCCGGGACGTGCCCAAGCCGCTGACCGAGGTCGGCGGCGAGCCGATCCTGGCCCGGACCATCCGCGCCCTGGCCGGCGCCGGCGTGCGCGAGGTGGTGCTGGTCACCGGCCACCTCGCCGACGTGGTGCGGGAGCGGGTCGGCGACTCGTACGCCGGGGTGGAGGTCCGCTACGCGCACAACCCGCGCTACGCGGAGACCAACAACCTCTACTCGCTGTGGTGCGCCCGGCAGTGGCTGGACCGGGACGTGCTGCTGGCCGAGGGCGACGTCGCCTTCGGGCCGGAGCTGCTCGGCACGGTGCCGGCCGGCTGCCGGGACAACGTCGTCTTCGCCGGCGCCCACGCCCGCGACCTGCGCGGCACGGTGGTGCGGCGGGACCCGGCCGGGCGGGTGAGCGCGTACCTGACCGACCGGGACCAGCCCGAGCACGTCGGCACCGCCGGCACGCTGAAGACGGCCAACGTCTACCTGCTGCGCGGCGGCTACCTGCGGGACGCGTTCGTGCCGGCGCTGGACGCCGAGGTGGCGGCCGGGCGGGTGCACGGCTACTACGACTACGCGCTGGCCGCGTCCTTCGGCGCCGCCCGCTGGGTGGTCGCCGACGTGTCCGCGGTGCCCTGGTACGAGGTGGACGACCCGGGCGACCGGGTCCAGGCCGAGTACGTCTTCGGCACCCCGGCCGAGCGCCGGGCGCTGCTGGGCCGGCTGCACGGCTCCCACTGGCGCTTCGGCGTCCGGGACCACGAGCTGCTCTGCAACGTGCACTTCCCCCCGGAGCGGATGCTGCGGGCGATGGCCGGCGCGCTCGGCCCGCTGGTCCGGCACTACCCGGTCGGGTCGGGGCTGCTGGCCGAGCTGGTCGCCTCGGTGGCGGACCGGTCGCCGGCCGAGGTGGCGGTGGCTAACGGCAGCGCCGAGCTGATCAAGCTGCTGCCGCAGCTGCCGGGTCGGGTCGCGGTGCCGGTGCCGGGCTTCAACGAGTACGAGAACGTGCTGCGGCCCGGGCAGCTGGTGCCCTTCCCGCTGGACCCGCCGGACTTCGGGCTGGACGTGGACGCGTACGCGCGGCTGGTCAAGGAGCACGACTGCCGGGTCGCCGTGGTGGTCTCGCCGAACAACCCGACCAGCGTCGCGGTGCCGGCGGCCGAGCTGCGCCGGCTGTGCGAGCTGGTCGCGCCGGCGGTTGTGCTGCTGGACGAGTCGTTCGTCGACTTCGCCGCCCCGCCGGCCGGCTCGCTGCTGCCCGACCTGGACGACCACCCCAACCTGGTGGTGCTCAAGAGCGTGAGCAAGGTGTACGGCGTCGGCGGGCTGCGGCTGGGCTTCAGCGCGACCGCGGACCCGCGGGCGGCCGCCTGGATCGCGGCCCGGCTGCCGATCTGGAACGTCAACGGGGTGGCCGAGGAGTTCCTCCGGCTGCTGCCGCACTTCCGGTCCGACTTCGAGGCCAGCTGCGCCCAGGTGCGGGCGGAGAGCCGGGAGCTGGCGCGGTGCCTGGCCGAGCTGCCCGGGGTGCACGTGGTGCCGCCGGACGCGAACTTCGTCTTCCTCCGGCTGCCGGCCGGTCAGGTGGCCGCCGAGGTCGCGGACGCGCTCTTCGCCGCCGCCGGCATCCTCACCAAGGACTGCGGCGGCAAGACGATGCCGGGCGGGGAGCGCTGGCTGCGGGTCGCCAGCCGCACCCGGGACGAGAACGCCGCGGTCGTCGATGGCCTCCGCGCGGTCCTCGGCTAGGCCTCCAGGGCCTGCCAGGCGGCCAGCTGCTGCAGGGCGAAGATGTCGGCGACCGAGGCGATCCGGCCCTCCAGCGGGGTCGACTCGCCCCGCTCCAGCAGCGTGCGGAAGGTGTCCCGGAGCGAGGAGACCGTCGCCCGCAGCCCCTGGTTGGCGTAGATGACCACGGCCGCGCCGGCCTTGACCACGTCGTCGAACTGCCAGTCCGGGTACGTCGTGGGGACCAGCACCACCGGGCAGCGGCCGTCCCAGCGGTCCAGGAACGCGGTGACCTCGTCCCGGGTCGGGGCCTTGGAGTGCACCAGCACGGCGTCGCAGCCGGCGTCCGCGTACGCCTGGCAGCGCCGCAGCGCCTCGTCGACGCCGAGCCCGCTGATCAGCGCCTCGGTGCGGGCGATCAGGAAGAAGTCGTCGGTCCGCTGGGCCGCCTTGGCGACCTCGAGCTTGCGGCTGAACTCCGGGGTCGGCAGCAGGGTCTGCTCGCCGCCGGCGAAGCTGTTCATCTTCGGGTAGAGCTTGTCCTCGACGCAGACCGCGGTGATGCCGGCGCCCTCGTACTCATGGACCATGTGCGCGATGTTGAGATTGTTGCCATAGCCGGAGTCGCAGTCGGCGACCACCGGGATGCGCAGCGCCTTTTGGATGTTGGTCGCGGCCTCGAGGTATTCGGTCATCGTCAGCACGCTCGCGTCCGGCAGGCAGCGGGCGGCCGAGATCTCGAAGCTTGACGACCAGACCGCCTGGAAGCCGGCCTCCTGGGCGAGCACCCCGCCGATCGCCTCGTGCGCCCCGGCGACCCGGATCGAGCCGTGGTCCCTGAGGACGGCACGGAATGAGGGATATCGGGGTCTCAGCACGACTATCTGCTCCTCAACGGACTAAGGTCGCCAAACGTACTGAACGCCTAGAGCGTAGTGTCTGGTTACGGACATCACCAAACTATCCGACTTCGTCCGCACGCAGGATGACCAGCCGGTACGGCGCCGGCACGGTGAACGCGTCCCCGTCGGGCCGGCCGGCCCGGGCGAAGGCGTCGGTCAGCGCCCGCTCGGCCGCCGGCCAGCGGCCGGCCGCCTCCAGGTGGGCGCGGACCTCGAGGATCGGCCCGGACCTCGCGGCGAAGAAGCGCGCCGCCGCGGGCGCGTCGGGGAAGCGCAGCGGCAGCGTGTGGTCGGTGACCGAGACCAGCTCGGCGCCGGTGCCGGTGAAGAAGCCGCGCAGCCGGTCCTCCTCGGCCCAGTGCGCCGGCACCGCCGGCGACCGGTCCGGCACCGGCTCGTCGAGCAGGGCGGTGAGCACGGCGCGGAAGCAGCCGGGCGCCGCGCCCGGGGTGAAGGCGGTCAGCCCGATCCGGCCGCCGGGCGCGCAGACCCGGACCAGCTCGCGGGCGGCCGCGGTGGGGTCGTCGGCGTAGCCGACGCCGAAGCAGGACAGCACGCGCTCGGCGGTCCGGTCGCCGAGCGGCAGCCGCTGGCAGTCGCCCACCGCCATGCCGGCTGCCGGCAGGCGGGAGCGGGCCGCCGTCAGCAGCGGGGGACAGGCGTCGAGGAGGGTGACGGCGGCCGCGCCGGCGGCCAGGGCGGCCGCGGCGACGTTGCCGGTGCCGGCGGCGACGTCGAGCACGGACCGGCCGGTGACGCCGACCGCGCGGACCAGCTCGGCGGCGGCCGGCTCGAAGAGCGCCGCGACGGCCGGGTAGTCGCCGCGGGCCCAGGTCGCGGCCGGGTCGGTCGGCACTCAGCCGGCCCCGCAGCCGGCCCCGTAGCCGGCGAGGTGGGCGGCGAGGCCGGCCACCGCGGGCCGGGCGACGATGCCGTCGTGGTCGGTGTCCAGGTAGACCGCCGGCCGGCCGAGCGCCTCGTGCAGCCGGACCAGGCCCCGGCGCGCGGTGGCGGCGCGGGCAGCGAAGAGGTCCACCGGGACGTCCGGCACGACCGGCCGGTGTTCGCGCAGGGCCCGGTGGTTCGCCTGGTAGACGGCGAACAGCCGCTGCTCGCCGGCCGGCTCCGCGGCGAGGTCGGCACGGAACTCGCGCTCCACGTCCGCGGGGTCGGCCGGCGGCCCGGCCGGGTCGGCGGCGGCCCAGCCGTCGAGGACGACCACGCGGCGGACCACGCCCGGCCCGAGCCGGCGCGCGATCTCCAGCGCGATCACCCCGCCCATCGACCAGCCGGCCAGCACGACGTCCCCGCCGGGCACCGCGGCGGCCAGCTGCTGGCCGTACCGGTCGGCGAGCTCGGCCACCGACCCCGCGACCGGCCCGCCGTCCAGCCCGGCGTGCTGCGCCCCGAGCACGACCGGCCCGGGCGGCAGCGCCTCGACCAGCTCGCGGTAGCAGAGCACGCCCCCGCCGATCGGGTGCACCAGCACGACCGCGCCGGCCCCGGACCCCGCCCGCAGCGGCACCAGCCCGTGCCCGGCCGGCGCCGTCCCCTCATCGAGCAGCGCCGCCTGCGCCGCCGGCGTCGGGTGCTCGAAGAGGTGCCGCAGGCTCAGCGCGCCGCCGAGCCGGTCCCGGATGCGGTTCATCAGCTGGACCGCGGCCCGGGAGTTGCCGCCGGCGGCGAAGAAGTCGGCGGTGGCCGAGACCTCGTCCCGGCCGAGCACCTCGGCCCACAGCGCCACCACGGCCCGCTCGGTGGCCGTACGCGGTGCCACGACCTCCTCGACCGCCGGCCCGGCGTCCCGGGCGGCGGCGACCAGCCGGACCCGGTCCACCTTGCCGTTGCCGGTCAGCGGCAGCTCGTCCAGCACGGACAGCTCGCGGGGCACCATGTACGCCGGCAGCCACCCCGCCAGCGCCGCCCGCACCGCCGCCAGGTCCGGCTCGCCGGCGGCGGGGACGACGAAGGCGGCGAGGCGGCGGTCGTGGCCGGGCTCGCCGACCACGACGGCGGCCGCGGCCCGCACGCCGGGGCAGCGCAGCAGCGTCGACTCCACCTCGCCGAGCTCGATCCGGTAGCCGTCGATCTTGACCTGGTCGTCGGCCCGGCCGAGGAACTCCAGGCAGCCGTCCGGCCGGTACCGGGCCAGGTCGCCGGTGCGGTAGAGCCGCTCGCTGCCGTCCGGCCGGACGAGGAAGCTCGCCGCGGTCCGCTCCGGGTCCCGGTGGTAGCCGCGGGCCAGCCCGGCCCCGGCGATGTGCAGGTCGCCCGGCACCCAGGTCGGCACGTCGGCCAGCCGGCGGTCCAGCACGTGCATCCGCTGGTTGGTGAGCGGGTGCCCGTACGGGACGCTCGGCCAGCCGGGGTCGGGGTCGCCGACCGGGTACGAGTTGGACCAGATCGCCGCCTCGGTGGCGCCCCCCAGCGCGACCAGCCGGGCGTCCGGGGCGGCGGCACGCAGCCGGGCCGGCAGCGACACCGGCACCCAGTCGCCGCTGAGCAGCACCAGCCGCAGCCCGCCGAGCGCGCCGGCGGCCTCCGGCCCGAGGTGGTCCAGGAGCAGCTCGAGGATCGCCGGCACCGAGTTCCACACCGTCACCCCGTGCTCGCCGACCAGCCGCGCCCAGGCCGCCGGGTCGGGCGGGCCGGGCGCGACGCCGACCACCGCGCCGCCGGCGCCGAGCAGCCCGAAGAGGTCGAAGACCGACAGGTCGAAGCTCAGCGCGGACAGCCCGAGCGTCCGGTCCGCCCCGGTGACGGCGAACCGCTCGGTGATGTCCCGGACCGTGTTCAGCGCGGCCCGGTGCGACACCGCCACGCCCTTGGGCCGGCCGGTCGACCCCGAGGTGTAGATGACGTACGCGAGGTCGCCCGGGTCGCCGGGGCCCGGCCGGACCGGCCGCGCGCCCGCCCCGCTCCCGACCTCGACGCCCCCGACCTCGACCACCGGCACCGCCGGGCCGCCGGCGACCGGCTCGCCGACCAGCGCGCGGGCGCCGCTCTGGTCGAGCAGCCAGGCCACCCGCTCGGCCGGCCAGCCGGGGTCCACCGGCAGGTACGCGCCGCCGGCCTGCAGCACGCCGAGCACCGCCGCCACCTGCTGCCAGCGCCGGCCCGCCCGGACCGCGACCAGGTCCCCGGCCGCGATCCCGGCCGCCCCCAGCCGGCCGGCGAGGTCAGCGGCGTGGCCGTGCAGCTCGCCGTACGTCAGCGCCACGTCCCCGTCGAGGACCGCGACCCGCTCCGGCGACCGCGCGGCCACGGACAGGAAGCCGTCCTGCAGGCGCCCGTCCGGCAGCGGCCCGGCCGTGTGGTTGGCCCGCCACCGGGCCAGCAGCTGGCCGGCCGGCAGCGGCACGGTCGCCGGGTCGAGCCGGTCCCAGTCCGCGCCGGGCGCCAGCAGCCGGTCCAGCAGCCCGCGGTGGAAGGCGAACGCCTCGTCGAGCAGCCCGTCCGGGAACGCGTCGTCCACCGCGTCCCAGTTGAGCACCAGCTCGTCGCCGTCGCCGTACGCCTGGTGGTCGAGCAGGACCTGCGGGGTGGCGATGCCGGAGTCCACCAGCCGCCAGCCCGGCGCGGTCAGCTCGGGCGGCGCTGGGGACTCCGTCGGTCCGGTCAGACCGCGGCCGGGGGCGAAGACGTACGGGACGAAGCTGCTCTCCGCCGAGCGGTGGGCGGTGCTGAACCGGCGCAGCACCTCCATCCCGGACACGTCGTGGTGAGCGACGGCGGCGTAGAGCTGCTCCTGGAGCGCCCGCGCCCGCTCGGCGAACGAGCCGTCGGCGTCGCGGCAGTCCAGCAGCACGGTGGTGCCGAGGTTGCCGAGGACGTCGTCGCTCTCGCCGGAGGCCGGCCGCAGCCCGGACAGCGCGGTCAGGCTGAAGTCCGGCCGGGCCGACCAGCGCCGCAGCGTGGTCCCGTACGCGGTCGCCAGCACCGCGCTCACCGTCAGCCCGTGCCGGGCGCAGCGCTCCCGCAGCACCGCCGCCTCGGCCGCCGGCAGCCGGGTGTGGCGGCGGGTGAAGGCGGACCGGTCCGGCAGCCGGTCCCGCAGCGGCAGGCCGGGTCCCGGCGGCAGGTCGCCGGCCACCGCCGCCCAGTGCCGCAGCGCGGCCGCCCGGCGGCGGGCCGGCGGGTCGGTGGCCGCGGCGACCAGGTCCCGGTAGCGCCCCGAGGGCGGCGGCAGCTCGACCTCCGGCCGGCGCAGCAGCGCGGCCAGCTCGGCCAGGAACCGGCGCAGCGACTGCCCGTCCAGCGCGGCCAGCCGGACCACCAGCAGGACCCGCCAGCCGTCGGCGAGCCGGGCCACCCGGACCGCGAACGGCGGGCCGGTCGCCTCGTCCGGCAGGTCCGCGACGGCGGCGGCCCGCTCCTTCTCCAGCGCGCCGTCCAGGTCGGCTCCGCGCAGGTCGGTCCCGTCCAGGTCGGCCCCGCGCAGGTCCGTCTCCGCGGGGCGGGGGACGGGCACCGCGGGCAGCACGGTCTGACTTCCGTCCGGGCCGACGACGGTGCGCAGCACGTCGTGCCGGGCCACCAGCCGGGCCAGCGCCGCGTGCAGCGCGTCGGGGTCGAGCAGCGCCACCTGGTACTCGTGCCGGACGTGGGCGACCGTGCTCAGCGGGTAGAGGCCGCGGGCGCCGAGCCAGTACGCGCGCTGCAGGTCGGTCGGCTCGAAGGCGTCCCCGGGGGCGCGGTCGGGGCCGGGCTCGGCGGCCGGGCTCTCCTCGGCGGCCGCGCGGACCGCGGTGACCAGGTCGCGCAGCACCGGGTGGCCGACCACCGTGTGCACCGAGACGACCGCGGCGCCGGCCGGTCCCGCGGTCTCGTCGGCGACCGCCTGCAGCCGGTTGGCCAGCCGCATCGCGGCCAGCGAGTCGCCGCCGGCGGCGAAGAAGTCCTCGTCGGGCGCGCCGGTGGCCGCGCTCAGCACCGCGCACCACTCGGCGGCCACCCGCCCTGCCAACCCGCCGCCGGGGCTGTCCGGCGCGGGCGTGGTGGCCAGGGCGGGCAGCGCGGCCCGGTCGAGCTTGCCGTTGGGCAGCAGCGGCAGCCGGTCGAGCACGTGCACCCGCGGCGGCACCATGTACGCCGGCAGCGCCCGGCCCAGCCCCGCCCGCAGCTCGGCCGGGGTGAGCGTGGCGGCGGCGTACAGGACCAGGTCGTGGTCGCTGCCCCGGGCCGGCTCGGCCAGCACCGCGACGGTGGTCACCCCGGGCAGGGTGGCCGCCGCGGTCTCGATCTCGCCCAGCTCGATCCGGTAGCCGTGCACCTTGACCCGCTGGTCGCGGCGCCCGACGTAGCGCAGCACGCCGGCGGGGTCAGCCACCACCCGGTCGCCGGTGCGGTAGAGCAGCGCCGACGCCGCCCCCGGCCACCGGTCGGCGACGAACCGGTCCTCCTCGGCCGGGTCGCCGCCGAGGTAGCCGCTGGCGATCCCCGGGCCGCCGACCAGCAGCTCGCCGGGCGTGCCGGGCGCGGCCGGGGTGCCGTCGTCGCCGAGCACGAGCAGCCGGGCGCCGGCCACCGCCGAGCCCATCGGGGAGGTGCCGGCCTCGTCCGGCCGGCACCGCCAGTGGGTGACCAGCGGGGCCTCGCTGAGCGCGTACACGTTGTGCAGCGTGGTGTCCGGCAGCACCTTGCCCGCGAGCGCGCGCAGCTCGGGGGTGAGCACCTCGCCGCCGCAGACGACGTGCCGCAGGCCGGTGCAGCCGGCCGCGCCCCGGGCGTCGAGGAAGAGCCGGAACGACGACGGGATGAAGGTCGTCACGCTCACCCGGTGCCGCCGCACCAGGTCGGCCAGCAGCGGCAGGTTGGCCTCCTCGCCGGGCGGTACGACCACGGTCGCGCCGCCGGTGAGCAGCGGCCAGAGCAGGTGCCGCAGCACGCTGACGAAGCTCACCGAGGTCTTGAACAGGTGCCGGTCGGCCGGGCCGAGCCCGAACGTGCGCGCGGCCCAGTCGATCCCGGCGCAGCAGGCCCGGTGCGACAGCACCACGCTCTTCGGCCGCCCGGTCGACCCCGAGGTCGCCACGACGATCGCCGCCGCCTCCGCGTCGACCGCCGCGATGGGGCCGGCCTCCGGGGCGGGCGGGGGAGTGGCGGCCAGCGGGACGGTGCGGGGGACGGCGAGGTCGTCGCGGCCCGCGCCGGCGGGGACGAGCAGCGCGGCCGGGCCGGCGTCGGCGAGCACGGCGCGCAGCCGGCCGGCCGGGTCGCGCGGGTCGAGCAGGACCGCCGCGGCGCCGGTCCGGAGCACGCCGAGCAGCGCGGCCACGTACGCCGCCGACCGCGGCAGGCACAGCGCCACCGTGTCGCCCGGCCCCACACCCGCCCCGTCGGCGCCCGGCCCGGCGGTCAGGCGGGCCGCGATGGTGCCGGCCCAGGCGTCCAGCTCGCCGTACGGGAGCACCAGGTCGCCGGCGAGGACGGCGACCGCGTCCGGGTCGGTGCGCACCTGCGCGGCGAACCGGCCCGGCACCGTCGGCGGGCTCACCGGCGGATGACCGCCTTCGTCCGCATCAGGAACTCGCCGAGGTAGCCGTCGTGCGGCAGGTGCGGCGCGGTCCGCAGCGTGCGGAGGTCGCCGACGTACACGTTGCGGATCGTCGGCTCGGCCACCAGCCGGTCGACCAGCTCCTCGTCGCCGGTGCTGACCGCGAGCACGAGCGTGTCCCGCAGCGGCCCGACGCCATCGGCCGGCGACCAGGGCGCGACCCAGACGCAGGGGAAGCCGAGCTCGACCCCGGTCTGCGGCGCGTCGGCCCGGTCGACCTGCACGACCGCCGGCCGCAGCACCGCGCTGCCGTCGGGCAGCTCGTCGACCAGCCCGTCCCCGCCGAGCCGGACCGTGCAGCCGCGGGCCCGGGCCCGCAGGTGGTCCTCCAGCCGCTTCGCCGCGCCGAGCGGCTGCACCGGCAGCCGGGCGTCGGGGTGCTCCGGCGGCAGGCTCGGCAGCGCGGCCAGCCGCTCGGCCAGCGCGGTCGCCACCGGGGTCGGGTCGCCCTCGACGTACACCGCGGTGGCGTTGGTGCACGCGGTCCCGCCCTCGTCACTGACCGCGCCGACCACGGCGTCGAGCTGGTCGGGCCAGTCCCCGCTCGCGGTGAGCAGGATCTTCGACCGGCCGGGACCCTGCCCGAGCACGGTCGAGCTGGTGGCGTAGCGGTCCATCACGTCCTGGCCGCCGTACACCAGCGCCAGGTCGGCCGCCGCGACCAGCCGGTCCGCGGTGGCGTGCTCGGTCGGCAGCAGCACCAGCCGGTCCGGCCCGAAGCCGGCCTCCCGCAGCGCGGTGACCAGCCGGAACGGGGTGAGCGGCTCGCGCCGGGACGGCCGGACCGCGACCCGGTAGCCCAGCGCCAGCGCCTCCAGCCAGGGCGCGTGCACGGCCGGGTGGTTGCCGGCCGCGAGCACCGCGAGCACGTCGCCGCGCCGGGTCCACACCGCGCGCCCGTCCGGGCCGGCCGCCCGCCAGTCGGCGACCGCGCCCGTCGGCCGGGCGCAGTCGACCGCCGTGGTCACGTGCCCGGCGGCCCGCCGGACGAACTCGGCCGCGGTCCGCACCACCGCCAGCGGCATCCCGGACACCCGGCTGACCAGCCGCTGGTGCTCCTCGACCGGCAGCCCGGCGACCGTGCCGCCGGCGAACGCCGCCCCGGCCGCCCGCAGCGCCGCCAGCCGCTCGCCGGCCGGCAGCTCGGGCGCCCGGGCCAGCGCGCTCATCGCCCGGGCCACGAACAGCGGCGGCACCACGCTCAGCTCGGCCACCGGCGCCCCGGCCACGTCCTCGACCGGCTGCCGGTTGCGCGCCGCGTACGGACCCGTGGGCCCGAGCGCGGTCAGCGCGATCGGCGCCACCTAGTAGACCCCCTCGATCACGTCCTCACCGCCGAAGACGGCGAACGGCCCGACGTCGGACAGCGAGTCGCCGAGCTGGCCGGGCAGCGGCTCGACCCGGGTGGCCAGGTCCCGCTCGGCGTTGTTGGGGATGAACATCGACCGGCTGACGTGGTTCATCACCACCTGGCCGCGGGCGCCGTACGGCACCCGCCCGCCGGTCTCCGGGTCGACCACGGAGAAGGTGACGTGCGGGGAGAACGGGTCGAAGACCCGCGGCTCGTCCTCGGGCAGCCCCATCCGGTCCACCGTCGGGCACATGCCCATCGTCCCGCCGTACGAGCTGTGCAGCTGCACGTCCGGGAACACCTCGGTGCGCAGCAGGTGCTCGGTGTCGGCGTCGATGCTGGCGCCGCCCCAGTGCACCGCCCGCACCTTCTTGCGGATCAGCTCGACCAGGTCGTCCCGCTCGGCCATCCGCTCCAGCAGCGGCGGGGTGGTGACCATCGCGCCGATCGGCTGGCTCGCCAGCACCGACGCCGCCTGCTCGACCAGGTGGTCGGCGTACGCGGCCGCCTGGTCCGGCTGGCCGGCGGCGATGACCTTCTTCACCCAGCGCGGGTCCAGGTCGACGTGGAACGGGATGCCGCCCCGGCGCCGGCACAGCTCGGCGGCGAACTGCCCGATGACGTGCGGGCCGGTCGGGGTGAGCACCAGGAAGTCGAGCTCGCTGGGGAAGCCGCGCTCGTCCAGCCGGCGGCTGACCCACTCCAGGTAGCGGTCCTCCCAGTCGCCGAGCAGCAGCACCTTCTTCGGCACGCCGGTGGTGCCGCCGCTCTCGTAGACGCCGGTGACCCGGACCCGGTCGCCGTAGCCGCGGGGGATCAGGTCCCGGACCGGGGTGTCCCGGAACTCGTCCACCACGTTGGGGAACAGGCGCAGGTCCTCGTACGTCCGGACGTCGGCGCGCGGGTCGAAGTCGAGCGAGGCGGCCTTGTCCAGCCAGAACGGCGAGCCGGTGTCCGGGTCGAAGTGCCAGTCGATGGCGGCCCGGACGACGGCCATCCCGTCGGGGATCTCGTCGACCGGCCAGTCCAGGGCCGAGGTGGGCTTGGTCAAAAGTCCGACTCCCCAGGCTGCGGCGGCGCTGCCGGTCCCGGCCACGCTAGCCGCGGGTCGGGCGGTTCGGCAAGGTATCGGCCCGGTTGGGCGAATCAGCCGGGCACGACCACCGTGATCTCGTGCTCCCCGGTCTGTACGGCCGCGCCTGCCGGTCGGCCGGCGCCGCGCCGCGGGGACCGCGCGGGCGGCGAGCCGGTCCAGGACCGGTCAGCCGGCCCGGCTCTCGTCCGCTTCCGCATCGGCAGGCTCCGGGTCCGGCTCGGGAGCGGGCCGCTCCGCGACGACCCAGCGGACGACCAGCCCGGCGACCAGCGCCCAGAACGCGGCGCCCACCCCGAGCACGGCCACCCCGGACGCGCCGACCAGCACGGTGACCGCGGCGGGGACCCGGTCGGCCGGCTCGGCCAGCGCGTCGGCCAGCGCGAGCCCGAGCGTGCCGAGCAGCGCCAGCCCGGCCGCGGCCGGCATCACCCCGGCGGGCGCGGCGGCGACCAGCGCGGCCAGCCCCGCGCACCCGGCCGCGAGCACCAGGTAGCTGACCGCGGCAGACACGCAGGCCAGCCAGCGCCGGGACCGGTCCGGGCCGGCGTCCGGCCCGGCGGTCAGCGCCGCCGTGATGGCGGCCAGGTTGACCGCGTGCGCGCCCAGTGGCGCCCCGAGCAGGGTCCCGGTCCCGGTCACCGCCATCGTCTCCCGCCACGGCACCCGCCAGCCGAAGCTGGCCATCACCGCGACGCCCGGGACGTTCTGCGAGGCCATGGTGACGACGTACAGCGGGAGCGCGATGCCGACCACCGCGGCGACCGTCCAGCGCGGGGTGGTCCAGGTCAGCGTGGGCAGCAGGTCGGCGGCGTCGATCGCCGACCCGGCCTCCACCACCACCACGACGAGCGCCACCGCCAGCGCCGCCGGCACCGCCCACCGCCGGGACACCCGCTGCATCACCAGCCAGGTCAGCACCACCGGCCCGACCAGCAGCGGCGTGTCGGCCAGCGCGGTGACCGGCTTGATGCACAACGGCAGCAGCACCCCGGCCAGCATCGCCCGCGCCAGGCTGGCCGGGATCGCCGCGATCAGCTCACCCAGCTTCGGCACCAGCCCGGTGGCCACGATCAGCACCCCCGTCACCAGGAACGCCCCCACCGCCGCCGGCCACCCGCCGGCCACCGCCCCGGTCGACGCCAGCAGCGCCGCCCCCGGCGTCGACCACGCCAGCGACACCGGCGTCCGGTGCCGCACGCTCAACCACAGCGTCCCGAACGCCTGCAGCGCGCACACCGCCAGCAACCCCGACGCCGCCTGCCCCGGCGTCGCCCCCACCGCGGCCAATCCCGCCAACACCACCACGAACGAACTGCTGAACCCCACCAGCGCCGTCACCACGCCGGCCAGCACCGGCCCCGGGGCGTTCCTCACCACTGCGCGACCACCACGGCGAGCCATGCTGCCTCACCGCTGACCGCCCGAGCCGTTCGCCCCGTCCCGGGCGGGGCAGCGCCGGCCCGCCCGGCGTCGGGACTACGCTCTCGATCGCTTCGGTCGGCGGAGGGTGCGGTCGAGTGGTCGAGGTCGGCTGGTTGCGGAGCCTGGGTCCGGAGGGGCTGGCCCGGCTGCTGGAGCGGCGGCCGGAGGGGTGCCTGCCGCCGGTGCCGCGGGCGCTGTCGGAGCTCGCCGAGCGGCTCGCCGAGCCGGCCGCGGTCGTCGCGCTGCTGCGGCGGCTCGAGTTGCCGGTGGTGCAGGTGATCGAGGCGCTGACCGCGCTGGGCGGCGTCGGGGTCGACCGCGGCGCGGTGACGCGACTGCTCGGCCCCGACCGGTCGGCCGACGTGGCCCGGATCCTCGCCGACCTGGCCGAGCTGGGTGTGCTCACCGGCGGGACCGAGGTGACCCTGGTCGAGCCGGCCCGCGCCGCGTTCGGCAGCCCGCTGGGGCTGGGACCTCCGGCGGGCGCGCTGCTGGCGTGGCTGACGGCGGACGAGCTGCGGGTGCTCGCCGGCACCCTCGGCCTGCGGCCACCGCACCGCAAGGCCGATCTCCTCGCGGCCGTGACCGCTGGGCTCCGCGATGCCGACCGGGTCCGCTCAATGATGGCTCAGGCGCCGGCGGAGGTCCGGGTGCTGCTGGACGAGGTCGCCCGCACGGGTAGTCCGGTCGAGGAGCCGCTGCACTTCTCGTTGCGCACCTCCCGGCCGTCGCGGCCCGAGCACTGGGCCCGGCTCCGGGGGCTGCTGCTGCCGGCCGGGCCGTGGACCGGCGTGCTCGCGATGCCGGCGGAGGTCGGCCTGGCGCTGCGCGGGACTGGGTGGACGGCGCCGTTCGCCCCGGATCCACCGGTCGTCGCCCGGGTCCCGGTCGCCCGGCCGGCGGTGGAGCGGGAGGCGATGGCGGCGGGCGGGTCCCTGCTGCGCGCGGTGACCGGACTGCTGGACGCGGCCGGCCGCGCCCCGGTCGCGGTCCTGCGCGCCGGCGGGATCGGGGTGCGGGAGCTGCGCCGGTTGGCCAAGCTCGCCGGCTGCGGTTCCGGCGAGCTGAAGCTCGCGCTGTCGGTTGCCCACGCGGCCGGCCTGCTGGCGCTCGCCGAGGACGGTGCGGTGCCGTCCGAGCAGTACGACGAGTGGCTGGCCAGCGAGCCGCCGGAGCGCCTCGCGGCCCTGCTCGCGGCGTGGTGGACGTTGCCCTACGTGCCCGGCGCCGACCTGGAAGCCGGCTGGCGGCCCGTGGACCAGGCTGCGGGCGCCCTGCGGGCCGCGGTGCTGGCCGAGGCCGACCGGGAGCCCGGTGCGGTCGCCGGTGACCTGGCCGCGCTGGTGTTCTGGCGGCGCCCGTACGGCCTCGGTGAGTCGGATCCGCGGGCGCGACTGGACGCGACCTGGGCCGAGGCGGCCCTGGTCGGCGCGGCCGGTGCCGGCGGGGTCAGCGCGGCCGGGCAGGCGCTGCTCCGGGGCGACCTGGCGGCCTTGCCGGCGACCCTGGCCGGCGTGGGCGCCACGGTCGGCACCTGCACCCTCCAGGCCGACCTCACCGCGGTGGTCACCGGCCCGCCGACCGCTCGCCTCGCCGCTGTCCTCGACTCCGTCGCCGACCGGGAGACATCGGGAGTGGCCTCGGTCTGGCGGTTCGACAGCCGGAGCATCCGGCGCGCGCTGGACGCCGGACACAGCGCCGAGGAGCTGGAAGCGGCCCTGGCCGACCTCGCGCCGGCCGGGATTCCGCAGCCGCTGGCCTACCTCATCCGGGACGCCGGCCGCCGGCACGGCCGGATCCGCGGCCAGGCCGCCGCCTGCTGCTTGCGCTCGGATGACGCGGCGTTGGTCGCCGAGGCGGCCGCCGACCGGCGGCTGCGCCAGCTGGGTCTGCGCCTCGTGGCGCCCACGGTCTTGGTGGGCGACCGCCCGCTGGCCGAGACGCTCGCGGTGCTGCGGGCCGCCGGCTACGCCCCACTCGCGGAGGACGCCGGCGGCACGCCGGTCTGGGAGCGCCCGGCGAGCCGTCGCGGCGTCGTGCCGGGAGCGCGGCCCGGCGTCCCGCGGCGGCCGCTGCGGGACCGGCCGGACCGGCCGGCCACAGCCGAGCCGCGGCCGCTGGCGGCCACCCTCCTCGCGCGGGCCGACGACGTGGTGCCGGCGACCTCCGCCACGCTGGCCGCGGTACGACGAGGCGCCCCGCGGCTCACCGCCGGTGAGGCGCGCCTGCTCGCCCACGCCCTCGACACCGGCAGCCCGGTGCGGATCGACTACCTCAGCAGCACCGGCTCGACGACCAGCCGGGTCATCGACGACCTCGAGCTGGACCGCGGGGCGATCGACGCCTGGTGCCAGCTGCGCGACGACCAGCGCCGGTTCGCGCTCGGCGGCATCCTGGCCGTCGCACCGGCCTGACGCTGCCCCCGGCCAGGAGGGCGGGCCGAGGCTAGCCGAGCACCTTGGCCAGCTGGGTGGCCCGGGCGACCAGCCGCCCCGTGCCGTCGCGGATCTCGCAGGTCTGGTCGACCCACTGCGCGTCGATGAGCTTTGCCTCGGTCACCAGCCGGACCGGCCCCGGGGCGGGGACCGCGCGGACGTAGACGGTGAGCTCGACCGTGGACGCCCAGGAGCCGAAGGCGGTGTCCCACGTCGCCGGTGGGAACGCGTCGGCGGCCCAGAGCAGGGCGACCGGGTCCAGGCCGGCCTCGCCAGGCAGGTCGACCCAGCCGCGCAGCTGGCCGCCCCCGCCGGGGCGGCCCTTCGTCACCTCGTACGACGCCGGCTCCAGCCGGAGGTCGACCTGCTCCAGCATGGCGACGTGCAGACCGTCGGGCGTGATCGGGTCCGCCCGCCGGCAGTCGGCGAACGGGACGGGCTCGCGCTCCGGCTGGTCGGCCTCCCAGCGCGGTGCCTCGGCCAGGGCGACGCCGCTGGTGCCGACCAGGGCCTCCAGGCAGGCCCGCCCGCCCTGGCTCATCCGGACCCGGACCTGGCTGAGCGAACGGCCGCGGCGCAGCACCTCGCCCTCGATGTCGACCGGACCGGGATCGGGTGAACGCAGGAAGTGGGCGCTGGCCGCGACGACCGGGTGGGAGTCGGTCAGCGCCGACGCGGCCCGGCCGAGGAAGGCCACCAGGTAACCGCCGTTGGGCCGGCCGGCCAGCGTCCACTCGCCGTTCACGTCGGCGTCGAAGAGCGTCCCGGACCGGGCGCGGACGGCGGTCGCCGCCGAGAAGGTGACCGGAGCGGCCGCCACCTCACCGCCGGCTTCCGTCACGTTCGTAGACATTTGACGGACGGTAGTAGCCGGACACTGATCGTCGCAAGCTGGTACGTACGGATTGGACCTACTGTCCGGTACCTGATAGTAAGCGCGGCAAGGCGAGGGTGCGCAGAGTTGGGCATGCTTCGAGACTTCAAAAGAAGAATGATTGGTCTTTCCCTGACTCTGACCAGAGGAGCACTCGTGCCGCATGACCTGGGCAGGAACGGCTGGATCGGGGAAAGCCGGGGGCATGTCGCAGGGGTCCGACACGTGAATTGCGGCAGCAAAGCAAAAACAGGATCGGCAACGCCGTCCGCAGGGCGAAACGGACATCAAAGCTTTGTGGCCCCGGGCCAGGTGAGCCGGTGAGTCATCATTACGACGGAGAGCTGGCATTCGCATGACCGACGCCCCCAATCAGGCTAATGCCGGCTCCGACGAACAGAAGCTGCGCACTTACCTCCGGAAGGTGACCGCGGATCTCGTCGGCGCCAACCGCCGGCTGCGCGAGCTGGGGGAGCGCGACCTCGAGCCGGTCGCGATCGTCGGCATGAGTTGCCGGTACCCGGGCGGCGTGAGCTCCCCGGACGAGTTCTGGGAGCTGGTCGCGGCCGGCCACGACGCGGTGAGCGGACTGCCGACCGACCGCGGCTGGAACCTCGAGCGCCTGCTGGACCCGGAGGCCGAGCCCGACCGGCCCGGGACGGTCACCACCCGCGGCGGCGGGTTCCTGGCCGCGCCGGGCGACTTCGACGCGGGCTTCTTCGGGTTCAGCCCCCGGGAGGCGCTGGCGACCGACCCGCAGCAGCGGCTGATGCTGGAGGCCGCCTGGGAGGCGCTGGAGGACGCGCGGATCGACCCGACGTCGCTGCGCGGCACCGACGCCGGCGTCTTCTGCGGCGTGATGTCCTCCGACGAGTACGCCTCCCAGAGGCTGCCGGAGCTGGAGGGCTTCCGGCTCACCGGCACCGGCATCAGCGTGGTCTCCGGCCGGCTGGCGTACGCGCTGGGGCTGGAAGGCCCCACCATGACGATCGACACCGCCTGCTCGTCATCGCTGGTCGCGCTGCACCTGGCCATCCGGTCCCTGCGCGCCCAGGAGTGCCCGCTTGCCCTGGTGGGCGGGGTCACGGTGATGTCCGGCCCGTTCGCGCTGCTGGAGTTCAGCCGCAAGGGCGGGCTCTCGCCGGACGGCCGCTGCCGGTCGTACGCAGCCGACGCGGACGGGACCGGGTTCTCCGACGGGCTCGGGCTGCTGGTGGTGGAGCGGCTGTCGGACGCCCGCCGCAACGGACGCCGCATCCTCGGCCTGGTCCGCGGCAGCGCGGTGAACTCCGACGGGGCCAGCAACGGCCTCACCGCGCCCAACGGGCGCGCCCAGGAGCAGGTCATCCGGCGGGCGCTGGCCAGCGCCGGGCTCGGCCCGGGCGACGTCGACGCCGTCGAGGGGCACGGCACCGGGACCAGGCTGGGCGACCTGGTCGAGGCCCAGGCGCTGCTGGCGACGTACGGCCGGGAGCGCCCGGCCGGCCCGCTTCGGCTGGGCTCGGTCAAGTCGAACATCGGCCACCCCTCGGCCGCTGCCGGCGTCGCCGGGATCATCAAGATGGTCCAGGCGATGCGGCACGGCACGCTGCCGCCGACGCTGCACGGCGACCCGCCGTCGCCGCTCGTCGACTGGGACCCCGACCGGATCCGGCTGCTCACCGCGGCCGAGGACTGGCCGGCGGCCGAGCAGCGGCCACGCCGGGCCGGCATCTCGGCCTTCGGCATGAGCGGGACCAACGCGCACGTGATCGTGGAGGAGGCCCCGCCGCCGGCGGAGGAGCCGGCCGGGCGGTCGGGCGGCGCGCCCGGGGTGCTGCCGGTCCTGGTCTCGGCCCGGACCGAGCCGGCGCTGCGGGCGCAGGCGGGGCGGCTGCGGGACCACCTGCGGGACCGGCCCGAGCTGGACCTGCTCGACGTCGCGTACTCGGCCGTGACCACCCGGGCCCAGCTGGAGCAGCGCGCGGCGGTGCTCGCCGCCGACCGGTCCGAGCTGCTCGCCGGCCTCGACGCGCTCACCGCGGGCGGGCCGGCAGCCGGGGTGGTGCGCGGCCGCACGGTCGGTGGCAAGACGGCCTTCGTGCTGCCCGGCCAGGGAGTCGGGGCGGGGGGGACGGCGGCGGAGCTGGCGGCCGCGTACCCGGTCTTCGCCGCGGCGCTCGACGAGGTGGCCGCGGAGCTGGACCCGCGGCTCGGCCGGTCCACCCGCGAGCTGCTGACCGCTGAGGCGGACGGGCCGGCGGCGTCCTTCGCGCTCGGGGTGGCGCTCTTCCGCCTGGTCGAGTCGTACGGGATGCGCCCGGACCACCTGGTCGGGTCGTCGGTCGGCGAGGTCGCCGCGGCGCACCTGGCCGGGGTGCTGTCGCTCGCGGACGCCTGCGCGCTGGTGGCCGCGCTGGTCCGGGCCGAGTCGGTGCCGGCCGACCTGCGGCGGGTCGCGGCCGGGCTGCGCTACGACCGGCCGCGGGTTCCGGTGGTCTCCACGCTGACCGGCAAGCCGGCCTCGGCCGAGCTGGCCGATCCCGAGCACTGGGTCGAGCACGGCCAGCAGCCGGCGGCCCGGTTCGCCGACGCCCTGCGCACCCTGCACGGCGAGGGGGTGACCCGCTTCGTCGAGCTCGGACCCGACGGGTCGCTGGCCGGGTTGGTGACCGGGGCGCTGGACGAGGGCGCCGCCGCGGTCGTGGTGCCGGTCGTGCCGCCGCGGGGCGGCACCGGAGGGTTCGCCGGGTTCCTCGGCCGGGCGCACGCCGTCGGGGTGGCGCTCGACTGGCGGGCCTTCTACGCCGGCCGGGGGGCGCGGTCGGTGTCGCTGCCGACCTACGCGTTCCAGCGCGAGCGCTACTTCGTGCCGCCGGGCACCGGCCCCGACGAGCCGGCCCGGGACCGGCCGGCCAGTGGCTCGCTCTTCGCCGTCGACTGGGTCCCGGTCGAGCTCCCCGACGACGCCGCCCCGCTTCCGGTGGCGAGCCTCGGCGGCGCCGGCGGGCCGGAGTGCTTCGCCGACCTGGACGCGCTGGAGCGGGCCGTCGCCGCCGGCGCCCCGCGGCCCGACGTCGTCGTCACCACGGTGGAACACCCCGGCGGCGAGCCGGCCGCCGCGGCGCTCACGGTGGCGGAGCGCGCGCTGGCGCTGGTGCAGGCCTGGCTGGCCCAGGAGTGGTTGGGCGACGCCCGGCTGGTGCTGGTCACCCGGGGTGCGGTCGCGGTCGGCGACGCGCCGATCGGGGACGCCGCGCCGGCGCTGGCCGCGGTCTGGGGCCTGGTGAGCGCCGCGCAGTCCGAGCACCCGGACCGGTTCGTGCTGGTGGACGTGGCCGGCGGCGCGCCGGACCGGGCCGCGCCGGACTGGGCCGCGCTGGACTGGGCCGCGCTGGACTGGGCCGCGCTGGACTGGGCCGCGCTGGTCGCGGTGGACGAGCCGCGGCTGGCTCTGCGGGACGGGCGGGCGCTGGCGCCGCGGCTGGTTCCGGCCCCGCCCGCGCCGGCCGGCCGGCGGGTGCTCGACCCGGACGGGACGGTCCTGGTCACCGGCGGCACGGGCGGTCTGGGCGCGGTCCTGGCCCGGCACCTGGTGTCGGCGTACGGGACCCGCCGGCTGGTGCTGGCCAGCCGGCGCGGTCCGGGCGCGCCCGGCGCGGCCGAGCTGGTGGCCGAGCTGGCCGGAGCGGGCGCCGAGGTCTCGGCGGTCGCCTGCGACGTCGCCGACCGCGACCAGCTCGCCGCGCTGATCGGATCCCTGGACCACCCGCTGACCGCGGTGGTGCACGCCGCCGGGGTGCTCGACGACGGCCTGGTCGAGTCGCTGACCGCGGACCGCCTGGCCGCGGTGCTGCGCCCCAAGCTGGACGCGGCGCTGCACCTGGACGAGCTGACCGCGGGCGCGGACCTGGCCGCGTTCGTGCTGTTCTCCTCGGTCGCCGCGCTGATCGGCAGCCCCGGCCAGGGCAACTACGCCGCCGCCAACGCCGCCCTGGACGCGCTCGCGCACCGGCGCCGGGCTGCCGGGCGCCCGGCCACCGCGCTGGCCTGGGGGCTGTGGGCGGACGCGGGCGGCATGGCCCGGGAGCTGGACGGGCTCGACCGGGCCCGGCTGGAGCGCCGGGGCGTCGGCGCGCTGCCGACGGAGCAGGGGCTGGCCCTGTTCGACGCGGCCCTGCGCCTCGACGCGGCGCTGCTGGCGCCGGTGCGGCTCGACCCGGCCGCGCTGCGCGAGCAGGCCCGGTCCGGCCTGCTGCCGGCGCTGCTGCGCGGGCTCGTCCCGACGCCGCCGCGGACGGGCGGGACCGGGGTCGAGTCGCTGGCCCGGCGGTTGGCCGGGGTCGCCGAGGCAGACCGCGAGCGGCTCGTGCTCGACCTGGTCCGGACCGAGGTCGCGGCCGTCCTCGCGCACACCGGCCCGGGCGAGGTCGACCCGCGGCGCGCCTTCACCGACCTGGGCCTCGGCTCGCTCGGGGCGATCGAGCTGCGCAGCCGGCTCACCCGGGCCACCGGCGTCCGGCTGCCGGCGACGCTCATCTTCGACCACCCGACGCCGGCCGAGGTGACCCGGCTGCTGCTGGCCGAGGCCGGCGGCGGCGCCCCGGCCGAGCTGCCGCTGGATCAGCAGCTGGCCCGGCTCGAGGCCACGGTGGCCACGGTCCCGGCCGGCGACCGGCCCTGGGTGGCCGGCCGGCTGCGGGACCTGCTCGACACGGTCGCCGCCGACGGCGAGCAGCGCACGAGCGAGCTGATCGAGGCGGCGACCACCGCGGACGAGGTGCTCCGCCTGATCGAGGTCGACCTCGGCGACCGCTGACACCCCACTGACGACCACCACCCGAGACCGATCCGCAGGAGACACGTCATGAGCGGCGCGGGCACCGACCAGGACAAGCTCGTCCAGTACCTGAAGAAGATGGCGGTCGATCTCAACGAGACCCGGGTCCGGCTGCGGGAGCTGCAGTACCGCGGCCGCGAGCCGCTGGCCATCGTGGGGATGAGCTGCCGCTACCCGGGCGGCGTGACCTCCCCGGCCGAGCTGTGGCAGCTGGTCGCCGACGGCCGCATCGGGACCTCGGAGTTCCCCCGCGACCGCGGCTGGGACGTGGACAACCTCTACGACCCGGACCCCGACCACCCCGGCACCGCCTACACCCGCGGCGGTGGCTTCCTGCAGGGCGCCGGCGACTTCGACGCCGAGTTCTTCGGGATCAGCCCGCGCGAGGCGATGGCGATGGATCCGCAGCAGCGGATCCTGCTGGAGGCGGCCTGGGAGGCGTTCGAGGACGCCGGCATCGACCCGACCGCGCTGCGCGGCAGCGACACCGGGGTCTTCTGCGGGGTGATGTACTCCGACTACGGCTTCGTCGCCGCGACCAGCGACCGGCGCCCGGAGATCGAGGGCTATCTGACCATCGCCTCGGCCGGCAGCGTCGCCTCCGGCCGGATCAGCTACAGCTTCGGCTTCGTCGGCCCGGCGGTGTCGGTGGACACGGCCTGCTCGTCCTCGCTCGTCGCGGTCGACCTGGCCTGCTCCGCGCTGCGCGCGCGGGACTGCTCGCTGGCGCTGGTCGGCGGGGTGACCGTGCTGGCCCGGCCGAGCATCTTCGTCGAGTTCAGCCGGCAGCGGGCGCTCTCGCCGGATGGCCGGTGCAAGGCGTACGCGGCCGCCGCCGACGGGGTGGCCTGGGCCGAGGGAGTCGGCCTGCTGGTGCTGGAGCGGCTGTCGGACGCGCAGCGCAACGGGCACCGGGTGCTCGGCCTGGTCCGCGGCAGCGCGGTCAACCAGGACGGGGCCAGCAACGGGCTGACCGCGCCGAACGGCCCGTCCCAGGAGCGGGTGATCCGGCAGGCGCTGGCCGACGCCGGCCTGACCGCGGCCGACGTGGACGCCGTCGAGGGGCACGGCACCGGCACCCCGCTGGGCGACCCGATCGAGGCCCAGGCCCTGCTCGCCACGTACGGGCAGGGCCGGGCGCACGGCCCGTTCCGGCTCGGCTCGATCAAGTCCAACATCGGTCACACCCAGGCCGCGGCCGGCGTCGCCGGGATGATCAAGATGGTCCAGGCGATGCGGCACGGCGTGCTGCCCCGCACCCTGCACGTCGACCGCCCCTCACCGCACATCGACTGGAGCGCCGGCGCGGCGGCGTTGCTGACCGAGGCCGAGCCCTGGCCGGAGACCGGGCGGCCGCGGCGGGCGGCGGTCTCCTCCTTCGGCGTCAGCGGGACCAACGCGCACGTCGTCCTGGAGGAGCCGCCGGCGGCCCCGGTCGAGCCCGAGCCGGCGCCGGCCGCACCGCCGCCGGTCGTCCCGGTGCTGCTGTCGGCCCGCAGCGACGCGGCCCTGCGGGTGCAGGCCGACCGGCTGCGTGCCCACCTCATCGCCCGGCCCGACCTCACCCTGCTCGACACCGGCTTCTCGCAGGCGACCACGCGGGCCCACCTCGAGCGCCGCGCCGCGGTGGTCGCCGCCGACCGCGGCGCGCTGCTGGCCGGGCTCGGCGCACTGGCCACGGGCGAGTCGGCACCAGACGTGCTGGACGGCGTCGAGACCGGCGACCAGGCGGTCTTCGTCTTCCCCGGCCAGGGCGCGCAGTGGCCGGAGATGGCCCGGGCCCTGCTCGACACCGCGCCGGTCTTCGCGGCCGAGATCGCCGCCTGCGACGAGGCCCTGGCCGAGCACGTGGACTGGCGGCTGATCGACGTGCTCCGCGGAGCGCCGGGCGCGCCGCCGCTGGAGCGCGTCGACGTCGTGCAGCCCGCGCTCTTCGCGATGATGGTCGCGCTGGCCGCGCTGTGGCGCGCGTACGGCGTCGAGCCGGCCGCCGTCGTCGGCCACTCGCAGGGCGAGATCGCGGCCGCGTACGTGGCTGGCGGGTTGTCGCTGCCCGACGCCGCCCGGGTGGTGGCGCTGCGCAGCCGCGCGGTGGCCGAGCGGCTGGCCGGGCTCGGCGGGATGGTGTCGATCACGCAACCCCTCGACCGCGTCGAGGAGCGCATCGCCGCGTACGGCGGGCGGGTGTCGGTCGCGGCCGTGAACGGCCCGTCCGCGGTGGTCGTCGCCGGTGAGCCCGCGGCGCTGGACGACCTGCTGGCCGGCTGCGAGCGGGACGAAGTGCGGGCCCGGCGGGTGCCGGTGGACTACGCCTCGCACTCGGCCGCCGTCGAGACGATCGAGGCCGAGCTGCTGGACACACTCGCGCCGATCAGGCCCCGGTCCGGACCGGTCCCGTTCTACTCGACCGCGGCCGGCCGCTTCCTCGACATGGCCGAGCTGGACGCCGAGTACTGGTACCGCAACCTGCGCGGGCGGGTCGGGTTCGAGCCGGCGGTTCGCGCCCTGGTCGACACCGGGACCAGCTGCTTCGTCGAGGTCTCGGCCCACCCGGTGCTGACCATGGCGGTGGAGCAGACGATCGAGGCGCTCGACGCCGCGGACCGGGTCCGGGTGGTCGGTTCGCTGCGCCGCGACGAGGGCGGCCCAGACCGGTTCGCGTCGTCGCTGGCCGAGGCCCACGTCGCGGGCGTCCGTGTGGACTGGGCTGCCTTCTACGCCGGCACCGGCGCCCGGCGGGTCGAGCTGCCGACGTACGCGTTCCAGCGCGAGCGCTACTGGCTGATGCCCGGCGCCGGGGTCGGCAACCTGGCGGCGGCCGGGGTCGGCCGGCTCGATCACCCGGTGCTGGCGTTCTCGGTGGCCGTCGGGGACCGCGACGAGTGGGTCTTCACCGGGCGCCTCGCCCAGGAGGCGCAGCCGTGGACGCAGGACCACGCGGTCCTGGGCACGGTGCTGGTACCGGGCGCGGCCCTGGTCGAGCTGGCGCTGGCCGCCGGCGGCCGGCTGGGCTGTCCGGTGGTGGAGGAGCTGGTGCTCTCGGCGCCGCTGGTGCTGCCGGCCGACGCCGGGGTGCAGGTGCAGGTCACGGTGGCGCCGGCCGGGGCCGACGGGCGCCGTGAGGTGGCCGTCTACTCGCGACCGGAGGCCGCGGGCGAGGACGTCGGGTCGGAGGCGACCTGCCACGCGCGGGGGACCCTGGCCCCGGACGCGGGGGCGACGGTTGCGGCGGCGCCGTTCCCGGCGGTGTGGCCGCCGGCCGGGGCCGAGCCGGTCCGGGTCGACGGGCTCTACCCGCGCCTGGCCGAGGCTGGGTACGACTACGGGCCGCTCTTCCAGGGCCTGCGGGCGGCCTGGCGGTCCGGCGACGAGGTCTTCGCCGAGGTGGCCCTGCCCGCCGGTGCGGCCACGGCCGGCTTCGGCCTGCACCCGGCGCTGCTGGACGCGGCCCTGCACGGCATCCTGCTCGGCAAGGACGGCGAGTCCGCGATCGAGCTTCCCTTCTCGTGGTCGGGGGTGCGGCTCGGCTCGGCGGCCGGCGGCCCGGTGCGGGTGCGGATCGCGCCGGCCGGCGAGTCGGCGCTGCGGGTCGAGCTGGTCGGCGCGGACGGGGCGCCGGTCGCGACCGTGGACCGGCTCGCCCTGCGCCCGCTGGATCGGGCCGGGCTGGACCGCGGCCAGCGGTCGGCCGGCAGCGCGCTGTACGTCCTGGACTGGACGCCGGTCAGCCCGGCTCCCGGAGCGCCGGCGCGGGTGGCGCACCTCGGCACCGGCGGCGGAACGGGGGGCGGGGACCGGTTCGCCGACCTGGCCGCGCTGGAGGCGGTGCTCGCGGCCGGCGCGCCGGCGCCCGAGCTGGTCGTCGCCGCCGTGCCCGGCCCGGTCGGGGCACCGGCGGCGGCGGCCCGGGCGACGGCCGAGCGGGCGCTGGCGCTGGTGCAGGGCTGGGTGGCCAGCGAGCGGCTGGCCGACGCGCGGCTGGTGGTGGTGACCAGCGGCGGGGTCGCGGTGGGCGACGAGGCGGCCGAGCCGGGCCTGGCGCCGGTCTGGGGCTTGGTGCGGTCGGCGCAGTCCGAGCACCCGGGCCGCTTCCTGCTCGTCGACCTCGACCCGGCCGATCCCGACCCGGCCGGCCTCGACGAGGACGCCGAGCCGGACTGGGCCGCGCTGGCCGGGCTGGACGAGCCGCAGCTGGCGGTCCGGGCCGGCCGGCTGCTCGCCCCCCGGCTGGGCCGGGCCCCGGCCGGGCCGGCCGGCCCGGCCTGGCGGCTGTCGATCGAGCGCAAGGGGTCGCTGGACGACCTGGCCGTCGTCCCGTCCGGCGCCGACCGGCCGCTCGGCGTGGACGAGGTGCGGATCGGCGTCCGGGCCGCCGGGCTCAACTTCCGCGACGTGCTGATCGCGCTGGGCCTGTATCCGGGCGAGGCGCCGCTGGGCAGCGAGGCGGCCGGGGTGGTGCTGGAGGTGGGGTCCGCGGTCACCGACCTCGCGCCGGGGGACCGCGTGCTGGGGCTGGTGCCGGACGCCTTCGGCCCGCTGGCCGTGACCGACCGGCGGATGGTGGTGCCGATGCCGGCCGGGTTCACCTTCGCCCAGGCGGCGGCCGTGCCGGTGGTCTACCTGACCGCGTACTACGGGCTGGTCGACCTGGCCAACCTGCAGCGGGGCGAACGGGTGCTGGTGCACGCGGCGGCCGGCGGGGTCGGGATGGCCGCGGTCCAGCTGGCCCTGCCACTTCGGGGCCGAGGTCTTCGCGACCGCGAGCCCGTCGAAGTGGCCGGCGGTGCGGGAGCTGGGGGTTCCGGCGGAGCGGATCGCGTCGTCGCGGGATCTCGCCTTCCGGGACCGGTTCCTGGCCGCGACCGGCGGGGCCGGGGTCGACGTGGTGCTGGACGCGCTGGCCGGCGAGTTCGTGGACGCGTCGCTGGCGCTGCTGCCGGGCGGCGGCCGCTTCGTCGAGATGGGCAAGACCGACATCCGCGACCCCGAGGTCGTCGCCCGCGAGCACCCCGGCGTGCGGTACCGCTCGTACGACCTGTTCGAGGCCGGGCCGCAGCGGATCCAGCAGATGCTGCAGGAGGTCGTCGCGCTCTTCGACAAGGGCGTGCTGACCCACTCGCCGATCCGGACCTGGGACGTGCGGCGGGGTGCGGAGGCGTTCCGCCTCCTCCGCGAGGGCCGCAACACCGGCAAGATCGTGCTCACCGTCCCGGCGCCGCTCGATCCGGACGGGACCGTCCTGATCACCGGGGGCACGGGCGGTCTGGGCGCGGTGCTGGCCCGGCACCTGGTGGCCGAGCACGGCATCCGGCGCCTGGTGCTGCTCAGCCGGCGCGGGCCGACGGCGGCGGGGGCGGCGGAGCTGGTGGCCGAGCTGGGCGCGGCCGGCGCCGAGGCGCAGGTGGTCGCGTGCGACGTGACCGACCGGGACCAGCTGGCCGGGGTGATCGGGTCGCTGGACCACCCGCTGACCGCGGTGGTGCACGCCGCCGGCGTGCTCGACGACGGCCTGGTCGAGTCGCTGACGCCGGAACGGCTGGCCCGGGTGCTCACGCCGAAGCTGGACGCGGCGCTGCACCTGGACGAGCTGACCGCCGGCTCCGACCTGGCGGCGTTCGTGCTGTTCTCCTCGGTGGCCGCGCTGATCGGCAGTCCCGGGCAGGCGAACTACGCGGCCGCCAACGCGGCGCTGGACGCGCTGGCCGCCCGGCGGCGCGCGGCCGGGTTGCCGGCGACCTCGCTGGCCTGGGGACTGTGGGCGGACGCGACCGGGATGACCGGGGCCATGGGCGAGGCCGAGATCGCCCGGTTGCAGCGCCTGGGCGTCGGCGCGCTGCCCGCGGAGCTGGGGCTGGAGCTCTTCGACCGCACCCTGGGGCGGGACGAGGCGCTGCTGGTCCCGGTGCAGCTCGACCTCGCCGCGGTCCGTACGCAGGCGCGGGTCGGGATGCAGTCGGCCCTGCTGCGAGGGCTGGTCCGCACGCCGGCCCGGCCGGCCGAGGCGGCGGCCGCGTCGCTGGCCGAGCGGCTGGCCGGTGCCGCGAAGGCCGACCGCGAGCGGATCGCCCTGGAGCTGGTCCAGGCTCAGGTGGCGACCGTCCTCGGGCACGCCTCGGCGGCCGCGGTCGATCCCGATCGCGCGTTCAAGGAGCTCGGCTTCGACTCGCTGGCCGCGGTCGAGCTGCGCAACCGGCTCACCCGGGCCAGCGGCCTGCGGCTGCCGACCACCCTGATCTTCGACCACCCGACCCCGGCCGCGGTCGCGCGCTACCTGGTCCCGCTGGCTGTCCCCGACAGCGGTCCGGCCGACCGCCGCCGCTCCGAGGAGGAGGAGATCCGGACCGTGCTGGCGGCCATCCCGATCGCCCGACTGCGCCGCGCCGGGCTGCTGAAGACGCTCGTCGAGCTGGCCAAGGGCGAGCCGCAGGGCGCGCCGCCGGCTGCCGGAGACGAGGTGTCGATCGACGAGATGGACGCCGACGCGCTCATCCGGATGTCGCTGGAGGACACGGACTCCGGCCCTCGCTCGGAGGTGCGAGCGTAACCATGGCGGACCAGAGCAACCTCGTCGAGGCCCTTCGGAAGTCGCTCAAGGAGACCGAGCGGCTCCGCCAGCAGAACCGGCGGCTGCTGGACCAGGCCACCGAGCCGTTGGCGATCGTCGGGATGAGCTGCCGGTTCCCGGGGGCCGGCTCGCCCGAGCGGCTGTGGGAGCTGGTCGTCTCCGGGCGCGACGCGATCTGTGGGCTGCCGGACGACCGCGGCTGGGACCTGGCCAAGCTCTACGACCCGGACCCCGACCGGACCGGCAGCACCTACGCGACGGCGGGCGGGTTCGTCGGCGAGGTGGGCGACTTCGACGCCGGCTTCTTCGGGATCAGCCCGCGCGAGGCGCTGGCCATGGACCCGCTCCAGCGGCTGGCGCTGGAGGGGGCGTGGGAGGCATTCGAGGACGCCGGGATCGATCCCACGGCGCTGCGCGGCTCGGACACCGGCGTCTTCTGCGGCGCCGTGATGTCCGACTACGGCGGCATCATGACGCCCGACCTGGAGGGCTTCCGGCTCACCGGCACGGTGAGCAGCATCGTCTCCGGACGGGTGGCGTACACGCTGGGGCTGGAGGGCCCGGCGGTGACGGTGGACACCGCGTGCTCGTCGTCGCTGGTGGCGCTGCACCTGGCCGGGCAGGCGCTGCGGTCCGGGGACTGCTCGCTCGCCCTGGTCGGCGGGGTGACCGTGCTGGCCGGCCCGTTCCTGCTGGTGGAGTTCGCCCGGCAGCGGGGGTTGGCCCCGGACGGGCGGTGCAAGGCGTACGCGGCCGGCGCGGACGGGACCGGCTTCTCCGACGGCATCGGGCTGCTGGTGGTCGAGCGGCTGGCGGATGCCCAACAGCACGGCCGCCGGATCCTGGCCGTGGTCCGGGGCAGCGCGGTCAACTCCGACGGGGCCAGCAACGGGCTGACCGCCCCGAACGGTCCGTCCCAGGAGCGGGTGATCCGGCAGGCGCTGGCCAATGCGGGCCTGTCCCCGGCGGACGTGGACGCGGTCGAGGGGCACGGCACCGGAACCATCCTGGGTGACCCGATCGAGGCCCAGGCGCTGCTGGCCACCTACGGCCGGGACCGGGCCGGCGGGCCGCTGCGGCTCGGCTCGATCAAGTCGAACATCGGCCACACCTCGGCCGCGGCCGGCGTGGCCGGCGTGATGAAGATGGTGCAGGCCCTGCGGCACGAGGTGCTGCCGCCGACGCTGCACGTGGATGCGCCGTCCCCGCACGTGGACTGGGCGGCCGGGCAGGTCCGGCTGCAGACCGAGGTCGAGCCGTGGACGGCGGCGGAGGGCCGGCCGCGCCGGGCCGGGGTGTCGTCGTTCGGCATCAGCGGGACCAACGCGCACGTGATCCTCGAGGAGGCGCCGGCCGCCGCCGCACCGCCGGCCGAGCCGGTGATCGACACGCCGCCGGTGCTGCCGGTGCTGGTGTCGGCCCGGTCGCAGGCGGCGCTGCGCGCGCAGGCCGAGCGGCTGCGGGCCCACCTGCTGGCCGAGCCGTCGCTGGGGCTCCTCGACGTGGCCTGCTCGGCGGCGACGACGCGGGCGCAGCTGGAGGAGCGCGCGGCGGTGGTCGCGTCCGATCGGGACGGTCTGCTGGCCGGGCTGGCCGCGCTGGCCGCGGGGGAGCCGGCGCCGGGCGTGCTGGCCGGGCGGGTGCGCCCGGGCCGGACGGCGTTGCTGTTCACCGGGCAGGGGGCGCAGCGGCCGGGGATGGGGTTGGAGCTGGCGGCGGCGTATCCGGTGTTCGCGGCGGCGCTGGACGAGGTGGGTGGGGTCTTCGAGCCGTTGCTGGGCCGGTCGTTGCGGGAGCTGCTGTCGGCTGGGGACGGGTCGCTGGATCGGACCGAGTGGACGCAGGTGGCGTTGTTCGCGGTCGAGGTGGCGTTGTTCCGGCTGGTCGAGTCGCTCGGGATCCGCCCGGACTATCTGATCGGCCACTCGATCGGGGAGATCGCGGCCGCGCACGTGGCCGGGGTCTTGTCGCTGCCGGACGCGTGCCGGCTGGTCGCGGCCCGCGGCAAGCTGATGGGCGCGCTGCCGGCCGGCGGGGGCATGGTCGCGGTGCAGGCGGCCGAGGACGAGGTCGTGGCGTCGCTGGTCGACTTCGCCGGCCGGTTGTCGATCGCGGCGGTGAACGGGCCGCGGGCGGTCGTCGTCTCGGGTGAGCTGGCTGCGATCGAGGAGTGGCTGCCGGGCTGGGCGGACCGCAAGACGACCCGGCTGCGGGTCAGCCACGCGTTCCATTCGCACCTGATGGAGCCGATGCTGGCGGAGTTCCGGGCCGTGGCCGCGGGCCTGTCGTACGCCGAGCCGCGAATCCCGGTGGTGTCCAACGTGACCGGCCGGTTGGCCTCGGTCGAGCTGACCGACCCGGACTACTGGGTCGAGCACGTCCGCCGGGCCGTCCGTTTCGCCGACGGCATCGGCGCGCTGCGGGCCGAGGGGGTCAGCCGGTTCCTCGAGCTGGGTCCGGACGCGGTGCTGACCGCGATGGCCCGGCAGGCACTGGACACCGGCGCCGGCACCGAGGCGGGCACCGCCGCCTTCGCTCCCGCCCTGCGGGCCCGGCGGCCGGAGCCGGAGACCTTCGCCGCGTTCCTGGCCCAGGCGCACCTCGCCGGCGTCCCGATCGACTGGGCCGCGTACTTCGCCGGCGGCCGGCGGGTCGAGCTGCCCACGTACGCCTTCCAGCACGAGCGCTACTGGCTGGCGCCGGACACCGGGCACACCGGCGACCTCGGCCGCGCCGGGTTCGACGGGGTCGACCACCCGCTGCTCGTCGCGGCGGTGCCGGTCGGCGGCCGGGACGAGTGGCTGCTCACCGGGCGGCTGTCCCGGCAGACCCAGCCCTGGGTGGCCGAGCACGTGCTGCTCGGCCAGGCCGTCGTCCCCGGCACCGCGCACGTCGAATTGGTCCTGGCCGCCGGCCGGCGGGTCGGCAGCCCGGTGCTGGACGAGCTGGTCATCGAGGCGCCGCTGGTCGTGGCCGGGGACGGCGCGGTCCAGCTCCAGGTCACCGTCGGCGAGGCCGACGCGCACGGCCGCCGCGAGGTCGCCGTCTACTCGCGACCGGAGACCGGGGCCGGCGACGGTGACCGGGGCTGGACCCGGCACGCCCGCGGTGTGCTCGCCGCCGACGCGGCGGCCGGGTCGGCGCCGCCGATGCCGGTGGAGTGGCCGCCGGCGGGCGCCGAGCCGCTTGCGGTCGACACCCTGCTCGCCGCGCTGAGCGACATCGGCTACGACTACGGCCCGGTCTTCCTCGGCCTGCAGGCGCTGTGGCGGGACGGCGACGACGTCTACGCCGAGGTCGTCCTGCCCGACGACACCGGCACCGCTGACACTGTCAACACCGCCGCGTACGGGATCCACCCGGCGCTGTTCGACGCGGCGCTGCAGAGCGGCACGGCGCTCGTCGGCGTCGGCACGGACGCCGAGCGCCGGATGCCGTTCAGCTGGTCCGGGGTGCGGATCGACCAGCTCGGGGCGTCCCGGCTCCGGGTGCGGGCCAGCGCGACCGGCGACTCGTCGCTGCGGCTCGACGCCGTGGACGAGTCCGGGGCCAGCGTCGTCTCGGTCGAGAAGGTCACCTTCCGCCCGGTGGCCGCGGACCGGCTGACCGGGGGCGCGGAGCCGGGGACGGGATCGCTCTTCACGCTGGAGTGGAGCCCGGTGGCGGCGCCCGCGGCCACGGCCCGGGTCGCGCTGCTCGGCCCGGCGCCCGGGATCGGGGACCGTTTCGCCGACCTGGATGCGCTGGAGCGGGCGCTCACCGACGGCGCGGTGCTGCCGGAGGTGGTCGTGGCGGCGGTCGGGACCGGCCCGGCCGCGGCGGCGCCGGCGGTCCGGACCGGCCCGGCCGCGGCGACCCAGGCGGTCGCCGAGCGCGTCCTCGCGCTGCTGCAGGACTGGCTGGCCAGCACGGACCTGGCCTCGGCCCGGCTGGTGATCGCCACCCGCGGCGCGGCCGCGGTCGGCGCCGAGCCGCCCGACGTGGCGCTGGCCGCGGCCTGGGGTCTGGTGCGCTCGGCCCAGTCCGAGCACCCGGGCCGGGTCGTGCTGGTGGACCTCGACGGCGGGGCCGTGCCGGACTGGGCGGCGCTGGCCGCCCTGGACGAGCCGCAGCTGGCCGTGCGGGACGGGCGGCTGCTCGTGCCCCGACTGGCGCCCGCCGCGGCGGGGCCCGGGGCGTCGCCGAAGTTCGGTCCGGACCGGACGGTCCTGGTCACCGGCGGGACCGGCGGTCTCGGCGCGGTCGTCGCGAGGCATCTCGTCTCCGCGCACGGGGCGCGGCACCTGCTGCTGGTGAGCCGGCGGGGTCCGGACGCGCCGGGCGTCGCCGACCTGGTCGCCGAGCTGGATGCGGCCGGCGCCGAGGCCCGGGTGGTCGCGTGCGACGTCGCCGACCGGGACCAGCTCGCGGCCCTGCTGGGGTCGCTGGACCGGCCGCTGGCCGCGGTGGTCCATGCCGCGGGAGTGCTGGACGACGGCGTGGTCGAGTCGCTGACGCCCGAGCGGCTCGCGCGGGTGCTGGGTCCGAAGATCGACGCCGCCGTGCACCTGGACGAGCTCACGGCCGGGTCGGACCTGGCCGCCTTCGTGCTGTTCTCCTCGGTCGCCGCGCTGATCGGCAGCCCGGGCCAGGGCAACTACGCGGCCGCGAACGCCGCGCTGGACGCCCTCGCCGCCCGCCGCCGCGCCGCCGGCCGGCCGGCCACCTCGCTGGCCTGGGGTCTCTGGGCCGGAGCCGGCGGCATGGCCGGCGAGCTCGGGGAGACCGACCTTGCCCGGCTGGAGCGCACCGGGGTCGGCGCCCTGCCGGTCGAGCGTGGCCTGCAGCTCTTCGACGACGCGCTCGGCCGTGACCGCGCCCTGCTGGTGCCGGTGCGGCTCGAGCTGACCGCGCTGCGGGCACAGGCCCGGGCCGGGCTGCTCCCGCCCCTGCTGCGCGGGCTGGTCCGGACGCCGCCCCGGCGCCCGGACGGCGCGGGCGGGTCGCTGGCCCGGCGGCTGGCCGGCGCCGACCCGGCCGACCGCGAGCGGATCGTGCTGGAGCTGGTCACGGCGCAGGTCGCGGCCGTGCTGGGCCATGCCGCGGCCGCCGCCGTCGACCCGGCGCGCGCGTTCAAGGACCTGGGCTTCGACTCGCTCGGCGCGGTCGAGCTGCGCAACCGGCTGGCCCAGGCCAGCGGCGTGCGGCTGCCGGCCACGCTGGTCTTCGACCACCCGACGCCGGTCGCGGTGGCCCGGCTCCTGCTTGCCGAGGTGGCCGGCGCCGAGGTGCCGCCGCAGCCAGCCGCCCGCCGGCGCCGCGCCCGGGCCGACGAGCCACTGGCCATCGTCGGGATGGCCTGCCGCTACCCGGGCGGGGTCACCTCGCCCGAGCAGCTGTGGGAGCTGGTCGCCTCCGGCCGGGACGCGATCTCCGGGCTGCCGACCGACCGGGGCTGGGACCTGGAACGGCTGTACGACCCGGACCCCGACCACCCCGGGACCATCTACACCCGCGGCGGCGGCTTCCTCGACCGTCCCGGCGACTTCGACGCCGGCTTCTTCGGGATCAGCCCGCGCGAGGCGCTGGCCATGGACCCGCAGCAGCGGCTGATCCTGGAGGCAGCCTGGGAGGCGCTGGAGAGCGCCGGCATCGACCCGACCTCGCTGCGCGGCAGCGACACCGGCGTCTTCTGCGGCGCCGTCACCACCGACTACGGCGGCATGACGAGCTCGGAGGTGGAGGGCTACCGGCTGACCGGCACCACGACGAGCGTGGTGTCGGGCCGGATCTCGTACAGCCTGGGTCTGGAAGGGCCCTCGCTGTCGGTCGACACCGCCTGCTCGTCCTCGGCGGTGGCGCTGCACCTGGCCGCCCAGGCGCTGCGCGCCGGCGAGTGCTCGATGGCGCTGGCCGGCGGCGTGACCGTGCTGGCCGGGCCGTACCTGCTCACCGAGTTCAGTCGGCAGCGGGCGCTGTCGCCGGACGGCCGGTGCAAGGCGTACGCCGCCTCCGCCGACGGGACCGGGTTCGGCGACGGCGTGGGCCTGGTCGTGCTGGAGCGGCTGTCCGACGCCCGCCGGCTCGGCCACCCGGTGCTGGCCGTGGTCCGCGGCAGCGCGGTCAACCAGGACGGAGCCAGCAACGGGCTGACCGCGCCGAACGGCCCGTCCCAGGAGCGGGTCATCCGGCAGGCGCTGGCCGCCGCGGACCTGGCCCCGTCCGACGTGGACGCCGTCGAGGGCCACGGCACCGGCACCACCCTGGGCGACCCGATCGAGGCCCAGGCGCTGCTGGCCACCTACGGCCGGGACCGGGCCGGCGGGCCGCTCTGGCTCGGCTCGATCAAGTCGAACATCGGCCACACCTCAGCCGCGGCCGGCGTGGCCGGCGTGATCAAGATGGTGCAGGCCCTGCGGCACGGGCTGCTGCCGCGCACCCTGCACGTCGACGAGCCGTCCCCGCACGTGGACTGGGCGGCCGGCGAGGTCCGGCTGCTGACCGAGGCCCGCGACTGGCCGGTCAACGGGCGCCCGCGGCGGGCCGCGGTGTCGTCCTTCGGGGTCAGCGGGACGAATGCGCACCTGATCCTGGAGGAGGCCCCCGTCGAGCCGGCCGAGCTGGCCGGGCCCGTCCCGGCCGGCGCCGGGCCGGCGGTGGTGCCGGTGCCGGTCTCCGCGCGCAGCCGGCCGGCGCTGCGGGCCCAGGCCGAGCGGCTGCGGTCCTTCCTGCTGACCCGGCCGGAGCTCTCGCTGGTCGACGTCGGCCGGTCGGCGGCCGTGACCCGAGCCCAGCTCGACCACCGCGCGGTCGTCGTCGCCGCCGACCGGGACGAGCTGCTGGCCGGGCTGGCCGCCGTGGCCGCGGGCGCGCCGGCGGACGGCGCGGTCGAGGGCCGTCCGGCTGCCGGGTCCACCGTCTTCGTGTTCCCGGGCCAGGGGGCGCAGTGGGCCGGCATGGCGGTGGGACTGCTGGACTCCGCGCCGGTCTTCGCCGCCCGGATCGCCGAGTGCGAGGCCGCCCTGGCCTCCTTCGTGGACTGGCGACTGACCGACGTGCTGCGCGGCGCCGAGGGGGCGCCGTCGCTGGAGCGGGTGGACGTGGTCCAGCCGGCGCTGTGGGCGGTAATGGTCTCCCTCGCCGCGCTGTGGCGCTCGTACGGGGTGGAGCCGGCCGCCGTGGTCGGGCACTCCCAGGGCGAGATCGCGGCTGCCTGCGTCGCCGGTGGACTGTCGATAGTGGATGGTGCCCGGGTCGTCGCGCTGCGCAGCCGGCTCGTGCGCGAGCGGCTCGCCGGGCACGGCGGAATGATGTCGATCGCGCTGCCGGTGCGGCGGGTCGAGGAGCTGCTGGCCCCGTACGCGGGCCGCGTGTCGGTCGCGGCCGTGAACGGGCCGGCCTCGGTGGTGGTGTCCGGCGAGCCCGGCGCGCTGGACGAGCTGCTGGCGGCCTGCGAGACCGCCGGCGCGCGGGCCCGGCGGGTGACGGTGGACTACGCCTCCCACTCGGCCCAGGTCGAGGCGATCGAGGCCGAGCTGGCCGAGGTGCTGGCGCCGGTCGAGCCGGTCAGCGGCTCGGTGCGGTTCTACTCGACCGCGGTCGGCGGCTTCGTCGACACCGCGACGCTCGATGCCGCCTACTGGTACGGCAACCTGCGGGGCCGGGTCGGCTTCGAGCCGGCGGTGCGGGCGCTGCTGGACAGCGGGGCCGGCTGCTTCCTGGAGATGTCGCCGCACCCGGTGCTGACCATGGCCGTCGAGGAGACCGCCGCCGACCACGGCCTCGCCGACCGGGTCGGCGTGGTCGGGTCGCTCCGCCGGGACGAGGGCGGCCTGCGCCGGTTCGCCCTGTCGCTGGCCGATGCGTACGCGGCCGGGGTGGCGGTGGACTGGTCGCCGCTGCACGCCGGCGGCCGGCGGGTGCCGCTGCCGACGTACGCCTTCCAGCACGAGCACTACTGGCTCCCACCCGGCCGTCGCGGCGGGGACGCGGCCGCGGCCGGGCAGGTCCGGGTGGACCACCCGGTCCTGGCCGCCGCGGTGCATCTGGCCGACCGGGACGAGTGGGTCTTCACCGGCCGGATCTCCCAGGACAGCCAGCCCTGGACGCGCGACCACGTGGTCTTCGGCCTCGTCCTGGTGCCCGGGACCGCGCTGGTGGAGCTCGCCCTGACCGCCGGCCGGCAGCTGGGCTGCCCGGTGCTGGACGAGCTGGTGCTGGGGTCGCCGCTGCTGCTGCCCGACGGCATCACCCTGCAGGTGCAGGTGAGCGTCGGTCCGGCCGGCGACGACGGCCGCCGCGAGGTCGCGATCCACACCCGGCCGGAACGCGGCGGCGACGAGCGCCCGGCGACCCGGCACGGCAGCGGCTGGCTGGCCGCCGACGGCGCGCCCGCGGAACCGTTCCCGGCCCAGTGGCCGCCCGCGGACGCCGAGCCGGTCCCGGTCGCCAGCCTCTACGAGCTGGTCAGCCGGCACGCGAGCCTCACCGACGTCGGCTTCGACTACGGCCCGGCCTTCCGGGCCGTCGAGGCGGCCTGGCGGCTCGGCGACGAGGTGTTCACCGAGCTGGCCCTGCCCGAGGTCGCCGGCTCGGCGGCCGGCTTCGGGCTGCACCCGGCGCTGTTCGACTCGGCCCTGCACGGCGGGCTCGGGCTGCTGGACCGGGGCGGCGACGACGACCCGGGCGGGCTGCCGTTCGCCTGGTCCGGCGTGCGGCTGGACCGGCGCGGGCCGACCCGGCTGCGGGTGCGCATCCGGCTGGCCGGCGACGCCGCGCTGCGGCTGTCCATCGCCGACACCGACGGCCGCCCGGTCGCGGCCGTGTCCCGGATGGACGTCCGCCCGGTCGAGCGGGCCCAGCTGGAGGCCGCCCGCCGGGCCGGACCCCCGCCGCTCCACCGGCTCGACTGGACCCCGATCGCCCTGCCGACGCCGGCCCCCGCCCGGGTCGTCCTCCTCAGCCCCGCCGCCGACACGACGCCCTCGGCGGACCCGGTGACCTCGGTGGACCCGGTGACCTCGGTGGACCCGGTGACCTCGGCGGACCCGGTGGATCCGGCCGCGTCGGTGGACGTGGCGGGCCTGGCGCGGCGGCCGCGGCCGGCCGGCTCAGGCGGCCTGGCCAGCCTGGCCGCGCTGGAGCGGGAGGTCGCCGACGGCGGCGCGGCGCCGGACGTGGTCGTGGCCGCGATCGAGCCGGTGCCGGGCGACGCCGCCGCGGCGGTCCGCGGGACGGCCGCCGGGGCGCTGGAGTTGGTGCAGCGCTGGCTGGCCAGCGAGTGGCTGGGCGGGGCGCGGCTGGTCATGCTGACCCGCGGCGCGGTCGCGGTCGGCGCCGAGACCGCGGACCCGGCCCTGGCCGCGGTCTGCGGCCTGGTCCGCAGCGCACAGTCGGAGCACCCGGGCCGTCTCGTGCTGGTCGACGTCGACGGCGGGACCGAGCCGGACTGGGCCGCGCTGGCCGACGTGGACGAGCCGCAGCTGGCGGTGCGCGACGGTCGGGTGCTGGCGCCGCGGATGGCCCGCGCCGAGGCCGGCGGCTCGACGACCGAGCTGGACCCGGACGGGACGGTGCTGGTCACCGGCGGCACCGGTGGGCTGGGTGCGGTCTTCGCCCGGCACCTGGTGTCCGCGTACGGGGTCCGGCACCTGCTGCTGGTGAGCCGGCGCGGCGCGGCTGCGCCCGGGGTGACCGAACTGGTGGAGGAGCTGGCCGGGTCGGGGGCCGAGGTGCGGGTGGTGGCCTGCGACGTGGCCGACCGCGGCCAGCTGGCCGAGCTGCTCGACTCCCTGGACCGGCCGCTGACGGCGGTGGTGCACGCGGCCGGTGTGCTGGACGACGGGGTGGTGGAGTCGCTGACCCCGGAGCGGCTGGCCGGGGTGCTGGGTCCGAAGCTCGACGCGGCGCTGCACTTGGATGAGCTGACCGCTGGCGCGGACTTGGCCGCGTTCGTGCTGTTCTCGTCGGTGGCGGCGTTGATCGGCAGTCCGGGGCAGGGCAACTATGCCGCCGCGAACGCGGGTCTGGACGCGCTGGCCGCCCGCCGGCGGGCCGCCGGGCGGCCGGCGGCCTCGCTGGCCTGGGGTCTGTGGGCGGACGCGACCGGGATGACCGGCGCGCTGACCGGCGACGATCTGACCCGGCTGGAGCGGATGGGCACCGCCCCGATGCCGACCGACGTCGGCCTGGACCTTTTCGACGAGGCCCTGCGGTGCGGTGACGCGCTGCTGGTGCCGGTGCAGCTGGATCCGGCCGCGCTGCAGGCGCAGGCCCGGGCCGGGCTGCTGCCGCCGCTGCTGCGCGGCCTGGTGCGGATGCCGACCCGGGCCGACGGTGCCGGCGGGTCGCTGGCCCAGCGGCTGGCCGGGGTGGCCGAGGCCGACCGCGAGCGGGTCGTGCTGGAGCTGGTCACGGCCCAGGTCGCCGCGGTGCTGGGGCACTCCTCCGGCGCCGAGGTCGAGCCGGGCCGGGCGTTCAAGGAGCTGGGCTTCGACTCGCTCGGGGCGGTCGAGCTGCGCAACCGGCTGGCCCAGGCCAGCGGCGCGCGGCTGCCGTCCACCCTGGTCTTCGACCACCCGACCCCGCTCGCGGTCGCGCGGTTCCTGCTGACCGAGGTCGGGGCGGTGGAGGCCGCCGCTCCGGTCGTCCGCGCGCACCGGTCCCGGGCCGGCATGGACGAGCCGCTGGCGATCGTCGGGATGGCCTGCCGTTACCCGGGCGGGTCGAGCACGCCGGACGGCCTGTGGGAGCTGGTGTCCTCCGGCCGGGACGCGATCGGCGGACTGCCAACCGACCGCGGCTGGGACCTGGAGCGGCTGTACGACCCGGACCCCGACCACCTGGGCACCGTCTACGCCCGCGCCGGCGGCTTCGTCGACGGCGTCGGGGACTTCGACGCCGGCTTCTTCGGGATCAGCCCGCGCGAGGCGCTGGCCACCGACCCGCAGCAGCGGCTGATGCTCGAAGGCGTCTGGGAGGCGCTGGAGAGCGCCGGGATCGACCCGACCTCGTTGCGCGGTACGGAGACCGGCGTCTTCTGCGGCGTGGGGCCGTCGGACTACGCGGCGACCACCGCCGGGTCACTGCCGGAGCTGGAGGGTTTCCGGCTGACCGGGGCGACCACGAGTGTGGTGTCCGGTCGGGTGGCGTACACGCTGGGGTTGGAGGGGCCGGCGGTGTCGGTGGACACCGCGTGCTCGTCCTCGCTGGTCGCGCTGCACCTCGCGTCCCAGGCTCTCCGGTCGGGCGAGTGCTCGATGGCCCTGGTCGGTGGGGTGACCGTGCTGGCCGGCCCGTTCCTGCTCATGGAGTTCTCCCGGCAGCGGGGGCTGGCCCCGGACGGGCGGTGCAAGGCGTACGCGGCCGGCGCGGACGGGACCGGCTTCGGCGACGGGCTCGGTGTGCTGGTGGTGGAGCGGTTGTCCGACGCCCGGCGTCACGGGCATCGGGTGCTGGCTGTGGTGCGGGGGAGTGCGGTCAACCAGGACGGTGCCAGTAATGGGCTGACCGCGCCGAACGGTCCGTCGCAGGAGCGGGTGATCCGGCAGGCGCTGGCCAATGCGGGTCTGTCCCCGGCGGACGTGGACGCGGTCGAGGGTCACGGCACCGGCACGATGCTGGGTGACCCGATCGAGGCTCGGGCGCTGCTGGCCACGTACGGGCAGGGCCGGGTGAACGGGCCGCTGCGGCTGGGCTCGATCAAGTCGAACATCGGGCACACGTCGGCGGCGGCCGGGGTGGCCGGTGTGATCAAGATGGTGCAGGCGTTGCGGCACGGCGTGCTGCCGCCGACCCTGCACGTGGACGCGCCGTCGCCGCACATCGACTGGCAGTCCGGCGAGGTCGAGCTCCTGACCGAGGCGCAGGACTGGCCGGCGGTCGAGGGCCGGCCGCGCCGGGCCGGCGTCTCCTCCTTCGGGGTGAGCGGGACCAACGCGCACGTGATCCTCGAAGAGGCGCCGGCGACGGCACCGGCACCTGCCGCCGCGCCGGCGGTGGCCCACCCGGTGCCGGTGGTGCTCTCGGCGAAGGGCGAGGCGGCGCTGCGGGCCCAGGCCGGGCGGCTGCGGGCGCACCTGCTGGCCGAGCCGTCGCTGGACCTGGCCGACGTCGCGCTGTCGGCGGCGACGACGCGGGCGCAGCTGGAGGAGCGCGCGGCGGTGGTCGCGTCCGATCGCGACGGTCTGCTGGCCGGGCTGGCCGCGCTGGCCGCGGGGGAGCCGGCGCCGGGCGTGCTGGCCGGGCGGGTGCGCCCGGGCCGGACGGCGTTGCTGTTCACCGGGCAGGGGGCGCAGCGGCCGGGGATGGGGTTGGAACTGGCGGCGGCGTATCCGGTGTTCGCGGCGGCGCTGGACGAGGTCGGTGGGGTCTTCGAGCCGTTGCTGGGCCGGTCGCTGCGGGAGCTGCTGTCGGCTGGGGACGGGTCGCTGGATCGGACCGAGTGGACGCAGGTGGCGTTGTTCGCGGTCGAGGTGGCGTTGTTCCGGCTGGTCGAGTCGCTCGGGATCCGCCCGGACTATCTGATCGGCCACTCGATCGGGGAGATCGCGGCCGCGCACGTGGCCGGGGTCTTGTCGCTGCCGGACGCGTGCCGGCTGGTCGCGGCCCGCGGCCGGCTGATGGGGGCGCTGCCCGCCGGGGGCGGGATGGTCGCGGTGCAGGCGAGCGAGGATGAGGTCCTGCCGTCCCTGGCCGCGTACGCGGATCGGCTGTCGATCGCGGCGGTGAACGGGCCGCGGGCGGTTGTGGTGTCCGGTGATCTGGATGCGATCGAGGAGTGGCTGCCGGGCTGGGCGGACCGCAAGACCACCAGGCTGCGGGTCAGCCACGCGTTCCATTCGCACCTGATGGAGCCGATGCTGGCCGAGTTCCGGGCCGTCGCGGAGGGGTTGTCCTTCGCCGAGCCGCGAGTCCCGGTGGTGTCCAACGTGACCGGTCGGTTGGCCTCGGTCGAGCTGACCGACCCGGACTACTGGGTCCGGCACGTCCGGCAGCCGGTCCGCTTCGCCGACGGCGTGCGGACCCTGCAGGGCGAGGGCGTGACCCGGTTCTTCGAGCTGGGTCCGGACGCGGTGCTGACCGCGATGGCCCGCCAGGCGGTCGAGGAGGTGGCGTTCGCGCCGGCGCTGCGGGCCCGCAAGCCCGAGCCGGAGACCTTCGCCGCATTCCTGGCCCAGGTCCACCTCGCCGGCGCCCCGCTCGACTGGGCCGCGCTCCTGCCCGGCGCCCGGACCGTCGAGCTACCCACCTACGCCTTCCAGCACGAGCGCTACTGGGTCGTGCCGCGGGCCGCCGGTGACGCCGCCGCGGCCGGGCAGGTGTCCCTGGACCACCCGGTCCTGTCGGCCGCGGTGTCCGTCGCCGACCGGGACGAGTGGGTGCTCACCGGGCGGCTGTCGGCCGAGAGCCAGCCCTGGACCCGGGACCACGCGATCCTCGGGACGGTGATCCTGCCCGGGGCGGCGCTGGTCGAGTGGGCGCTGGCCGCCGGCCGGCAGGTCGGCTGCCCGGCGGTCGAGGAGTTGGTGCTCCAGGCGCCGCTGGTCCTCCCCGAGGACACCGCCGTCCAGGTGCAGGTCACCGTGGCCGCGGCCGCCGAGGACGGCCGCCGCGAGGTGGCGGTCTACTCCCGGCCGGAGCCGTCCGGTGTGGACGGCGAGCGGCCGGCGACCTGCCATGCCCGCGGCGTGCTCGCCCCGGAGGCGGCGCCGCTGCCGGCGTTCCCGGCCGAGTGGCCGCCGGCCGGGGCCCAGCCGGTGCCGGTCGACGGGCTCTACCCGGCGCTGGCCGACGCCGGCTACGACTACGGCCCGGCATTCCAGGGCCTGCGGGCGGCCTGGCGGGACGGCGACGAGGTCTGGTCGGAGGTCGAGCTGCCGGAGCCGGCCGCCGGCCGCGGCTTCGTGCTGCACCCGGCCCTGCTGGACGCGGCCCTGCACGCGGGGCTGGCCGGCAAGCCGCCGGCCGCGGCCGGATCCACGGTCGACCTGCCCTTCTCCTGGTCCGGCGTGCGCGTCGGCGGGCCGGCCGGCGCCCGGCTCCGGGTCCGGGCGGTCCTCGACGGGGCCACGCTGCGCGTCGACCTCGCCGACGAGCACGGGCAACCGGTCGGCACCGTGGAGAAGCTGGCCTCCCGGCCGGTCGAGCCGGCGCAGCTGGAGATCGGCGGCCGGTCCGGGTCAGATGCGCTCTACCGGTTGGACTGGGCCGAGGTGGACCTGGCACCGGCGGCGCCGGTGCCCGTCGCCAGGCTCGACGGCGTCGACCTGGCCGCGCTGGAGGCCGCGGCCGCGGACGGCGCGGTGCTGCCGGACGTGGTGGTCGCCGAGGTCACCGGCGGCGCTCCGGCGCGCGCGGTGACCGGCCGCGTGCTGCGGCTGGTGCAGGGCTGGCTGGCCAGCGAGCTCAGCGGGGCCCGGCTGGTCGTGCGGACCCGCGGTGCGGTGGCCGTCGGCACCGAGGCCGCGGACCCGGCGTCGGCGGCGGCCTGGGGGCTCCTGCGCTCGGCGCAGTCCGAGCACCCGGGCCGGTTCGTGCTGGTGGACACCGACGGCGAGGCCGAGCCCGACTGGGCTGCGCTCGTTGCGGCCGGCGAGCCGCAGCTCGCGATCCGGGACGGCGTCGTACTGGCGCCGCGGCTGGCTCGGGCCGTCGGCGCGACCCCGACCGGGCCCTGGCGGCTGGGCGTGGAACGGAAGGGCTCGCTGGAGGGCCTGGCCGTCGTCGGCTCGGACGCCGACCGGCCGCTGGCCGCGGGCGAGATCCGGATCGGCGTCCGGGCCGCCGGGCTGAACTTCCGGGACGTGCTGATCGCGCTGGGCCTCTACCCGGGCGACGCGCCGCTGGGCAGCGAGGCGGCTGGCGTCGTGCTCGAGGTCGGCTCCGCGGTCACCGGTCTGAGCCCGGGCGACCGGGTGATGGGCCTGGTGGTCGACTGCTTCGGCCCGGTCGCGGTGACCGACCGGCGGATGGTCGTGCCGATGCCGGCCGGGTTCACCTTCGAGCAGGCGGCCGCGGTGCCGGTGGTCTTCCTCACCGCGTACTACGGGCTCGTCGACCTGGCCGGCCTGCGCGCCGGCGAGCGGGTGCTGGTGCACGCGGCGGCCGGCGGGGTCGGGATGGCCGCCGTGCAGCTGGCCCGCCACTTCGGCGCCGAGGTCTACGCGACCGCCAGCCCTCCGAAGTGGGACGCGGTCCGGGCGTCCGGTGTGGACGCTGGCCGGATCGCCTCGTCGCGCGACCTGGAGTTCCGGGACCGGTTCCTGGCCGCGACCGGCGGCGCCGGCGTGGACGTGGTGCTGGACGCGCTGGCCGGCGAGTTCGTGGACGCGTCGCTGGAGCTGCTGCCGCGGGGCGGGCGCTTCGTCGAGATGGGCAAGGCCGACGTCCGTGACCCGGGCGAGGTCGCGGCCGCGCACCCGGGCGTCCGGTACGCGGCCTTCGACCTGCTCGAAGCCGGGCCGGAGCGGATCCAGCAGATGCTGGGCGAGATCGTCGCGCTCTTCGAGGCCGGCGTGCTGGCGCACCTGCCCACCCGGAGCTGGGACGTCCGCCGGGGCGTGGAGGCGTTCCGGCAGCTGCGCGAGGGCCGCAACATCGGCAAGCTGGTGCTCACCGTGCCGGCGCCGCTCGACCCGCACGGGACGGTCCTGGTCACCGGCGGCACCGGCGGGCTGGGCGCGGTCTTCGCCCGCCACCTGGTGTCCGCGTACGGGGCTCGGCGGCTGTTGCTGGTGAGCCGGCGCGGGGAGGACGCGCCCGGGGCGGCGGCCCTGGTCGCGGAGCTGGCCGAGGCCGGTGCCGAGGTCCGGGTGGCGGCCTGCGACGTGGCCGATCGCGACCAGCTGGCCGCGCTGCTGGAGTCGCTGGCGCACCCGCTGACCGCGGTCGTGCATGCGGCCGGTGTGCTGGACGACGGCGTGGTCGAGTCACTGACCCCGGAGCGGCTGGCCGGGGTGCTGGGTCCGAAGCTCGACGCGGCGCTGCACCTGGACGAGCTGACCGCGGGCGCGGACTTGGCCGCGTTCGTGCTGTTCTCGTCGGTGGCGGCGTTGATCGGCAGCCCGGGCCAGGCGAACTACGCGGCCGCGAACGCGGGTCTGGACGCGCTGGCCGCCCGCCGGCGCGCCGCGGGCCGGCCGGCGGCCTCGCTGGCCTGGGGTCTGTGGGCGGACGCGACCGGGATGACCGGCGCGTTGACCGGCGACGATCTGGCCCGGCTGGAGCGGATGGGCACCGCCCCGATGCCGACCGACGTCGGCCTGAGCCTTTTCGACGCGGCCCTGCGGCACGACGATGCCCTGCTGGTGCCGGCGGCCCTCGACCTGGCCGCGCTGCGGACCCAGGCCCGCGCCGGCCTGCTGCCGCCGCTGCTGCGCGGGCTGGTCCGGTCGCCCGGCCGGCGCTCGGACGGCGGCGGGTCGCTGGCCCAGCGGCTGGCCGGGGTGGCCGAGGCCGACCGCGAGCGGGTCGTCCTGGAGCTGGTCACGGCCCAGGTCGCCGCAGTGCTCGGGCACGCGTCGGGCGCGGCGATCGACCCGGGCCGGGCGTTCAAGGAGCTGGGCTTCGACTCGCTCGGGGCGGTCGAGCTGCGCAACCGGCTGGCCCAGGCCAGCGGCGCGCGGCTGCCGTCCACCTTGGTCTTCGACCACCCCAACTCGGGGGCGGTGGCCCGGTTCATACTGGCCGAGGTCGGTGGCGAGGTCGCCGGCGCGGTGGTCGCGCCACGGTCGGCGGCCCGGACCCGGCGTCCGGAGGCTGACGAGCCGCTGGCGATCGTCGGCATGAGCTGCCGCTACCCGGGCGGGGCCGGCTCCCCGGAGCAGCTGTGGGACCTGGTCGCCTCGGGCCGCGACGCGATCTCGGAGCTGCCCGGCGACCGCGGCTGGGAGCTGGCGACGCTCTACGACCCGGACCCCGACCGGGCCGGGACCGTCTACACGCGCGGCGGCGGGTTCGTGGCCGAGGTGGGCGACTTCGACGCCGGCTTCTTCGAGATCAGCCCGCGCGAGGCGCTGGCCATGGACCCGCAGCAGCGGTTGCTGCTGGAGGGGGCGTGGGAGGCGTTCGAGGACGCCGGGATCGACCCGACGTCGCTGCGCCGGTCGGACACCGGCGTCTTCTGCGGCGTGGTGGCCTCGGACTACGGCGTGACCACGCCGTCCGCCGTGGAGGGTTTCCGGCTGACCGGGGCAACCACGAGTGTGGTGTCCGGTCGGGTGGCGTACACGCTGGGGTTGGAGGGGCCGGCGGTGTCGGTGGACACCGCGTGCTCCTCCTCGCTGGTCGCGCTGCACCTCGCGTCCCAGGCTCTCCGCTCGGGCGAGTGCTCGATGGCCCTGGTCGGTGGGGTGACCGTGCTGGCCGGCCCGTCGCTGCTGGTCGAGTTCTCCCGGCAGCGCGGGTTGTCGCCGGACGGGCGGTGCAAGTCCTACGCCGCCGGCGCGGACGGGACCGGCTTCGCCGAGGGGCTCGGTGTGCTGGTGGTGGAGCGGTTGTCCGACGCCCGGCGTCACGGGCATCGGGTGCTGGCTGTGGTGCGGGGGAGTGCGGTCAACCAGGACGGTGCCAGTAATGGGCTGACCGCGCCGAACGGTCCGTCGCAGGAGCGGGTGATCCGGCAGGCGCTGGCCAATGCGGGTCTGTCCCCGGCGGACGTGGACGCGGTCGAGGGTCACGGCACCGGCACGATGCTGGGTGACCCGATCGAGGCGCGGGCGCTGCTGGCCACGTACGGGCAGGGCCGGGTGAACGGGCCGCTGCGGCTGGGCTCGATCAAGTCGAACATCGGGCACACGTCGGCGGCGGCCGGGGTGGCCGGTGTGATCAAGATGGTGCAGGCGCTGCGGCACGGCGTGCTGCCGCCGACGCTGCACGTGGACGCGCCGTCGCCGCACATCGACTGGGAGGCCGGCGAGGTCCGGCTGCTCACCGAGGCCGAGCCGTGGCCGGTCGGTGACCGGCCGCGCCGGGCCGGCGTCTCGTCCTTCGGCATCAGCGGGACCAACGCGCACGTGATCCTGGAGGAGGCGCCGGCGGTCGCGGCCGCGCCGGCCGAGCCGGCGGCGGTCGCGCCGCCGGTGGTGCCGGTGGTGCTGTCGGGCAAGTCGGAAGCGGCGCTGCGGGCCCAGGCCGGGCGGCTGCGGGCGCACCTGCTGACGCAGCCGTCGCTGGACCTGGCCGGCGTCGCGCTGTCGGCGGCGACGACGCGGGCGCAGTTGGACGGCAGCGCCGCGGCGGTGGTCGCGTCCGATCGGGACGGTCTGCTGGCCGGGCTGGCCGCGCTGGCCGCGGGGGAGCCGGCGCCGGGCGTGCTGGCTGGGCGGGTGCGGCCGGGCCGGACGGCGTTGCTGTTCACCGGGCAGGGGGCGCAGCGGCCGGGGATGGGGTTGGAGCTGGCGGCGGCGTATCCGGTGTTCGGGGCGGCGCTGGGCGAGGTCGGTGGGGTCTTCGAGCCGTTGCTGGGCCGGTCGTTGCGGGAGTTGCTGTCGGCTGGGGACGGGTCGCTGGATCGGACCGAGTGGACGCAGGTGGCGTTGTTCGCGGTCGAGGTGGCGTTGTTCCGGCTGGTCGAGTCGCTCGGGATCCGCCCGGACTATCTGATCGGCCACTCGATCGGGGAGATCGCGGCCGCGCACGTGGCCGGGGTGCTGTCTTTGCCGGACGCGTGCCGGCTGGTCGCGGCCCGCGGCAAGCTGATGGGGGCGCTGCCGGCTGGCGGGGGCATGGTCGCGGTGCAGGCGGCCGAGGATGAGGTCGTGGCGTCGCTGGTCGACTTCGCCGGCCGGTTGTCGGTCGCGGCGGTGAACGGGCCGCGGGCGGTCGTCGTCTCGGGTGAGCTGGCTGCGATCGAGGAGTGGCTGCCGGGCTGGGCGGACCGCAAGACGTCGCGGTTGCGGGTCAGCCACGCGTTCCATTCGCACCTGATGGAGCCGATGCTGGCGGAGTTCCGGGCCGTGGCCGCGGGCCTGTCGTACGCCGAGCCGCGAGTCCCGGTGGTGTCCAACGTGACCGGTCGGTTGGCCTCGGGCGAGCTGACCGACCCGGACTACTGGGTCCGGCACGTCCGGCAGCCGGTCCGCTTCGCCGACGGCGTGCGGACCCTGCAGGGCGAGGGCGTGACCCGGTTCTTCGAGCTGGGTCCGGACGCGGTGCTGACCGCGATGGCCCGCCAGGCGGTCGAGGAGGTGGCGTTCGCGCCGGCGCTGCGGGCCCGCAAGCCCGAGCCGGAGACCTTCGCCGCATTCCTGGCCCAGGTCCACCTCGCCGGCGCCCCGCTCGACTGGGCCGCGCTCCTGCCCGGCGCCCGGACCGTCGAGCTACCCACCTACGCCTTCCAGCACGAGCGCTACTGGCTCATGCCGCGCGCGGGCGGGGGAGACCCCGGCCGCGGCGAGCTGGACCACCCGGTGCTCACCGCGGCGCTGCCGGTCGGCGACCGCGACGAGTGGGTCTTCACCGGCCGGCTCGGCGTCGAGTCCCAGCCGTGGATGCAGGACCACGTCGTGCTCGGCCGGGTGATCGTGCCCGGCGCCGCCCTGGTCGAGCTGGCCCTGACCGCGGGCCGCCAGGTCGGCAGCCCGGCGGTCGAGGAGTTGGTGCTCCAGGCGCCGCTGGTCCTCCCCGAGGACGCCGCCGTCCAGGTGCAGGTCACCGTGGCCGCGGCCGCCGAGGACGGCCGCCGCGAGGTGGCGGTCTACTCCCGGCCGGAGGCGTCCGGTGTGGACGGCGAGCGGCCGGCGACCTGCCATGCCCGCGGCGTGCTCAGCGCGCAGGCGGCGCCGCTGCCGGCCTTCCCGGCCGCCTGGCCGCCGCCCGGGGCAGACCCGGTGCCGGTCGACGGGCTCTACCCGGCGCTGGCCGACGCCGGCTACGACTACGGCCCGGCATTCCAGGGGGTCCGAGCGGCCTGGCGGGACGGCGCCACCGTCTATACCGAGGTGGTCGGGCCTGAGGACGGGGACGGCTTCGGGATCCACCCGGCGCTGTTCGACGCGGCCCTGCACGGCAGCCTGCTCGGGGCCGCTGACCGGTCCACGGTGGACCTGCCGTTCTCCTGGTCGGGCGTGCGGCTCGGGGCCGGCAGCTCCGGCACGGTCCGGGTCCGGATCACCCCGGCCGGCGGGTCAGCCGGCGGGGCCGGCGGATCGACCCGGCGGGTCGACGTGGTCGACGAGACCGGCGTCCCGGTCGTGTCCGTCGACACCCTCGCGGTGCGCCCGATCGACCCGGCCCAGCTCGACGCCGGCCGGCCCAGCTCCCTGTACGCCGTCGACTGGGTCCCGGTCGCCGTGCCCGCCTCGGCCGCCCCGGCCCGGGTGGCGGTCCTCCCGGCCGGCGCCGGTCCGGACGAGGTGGCCACCCTGGCCGAGGACCCGCCGCCGGTCGCCCTCGCGCTGGTCGAGCGCCCGGCCGGACCGGAGGCGGTCGCCGCCCGGCTGGCCGTGGAGCGCGCGCTGGCGCTGCTGCAGGGCTGGCTCGCCGACGACCGGCTCGCCCGGACCCGGCTGGTGGTGGCCACCCGCGGCGGCGTTGCGGTGGGCGACGAGGCGCCGGAGCCCGCCCTGGCCGCGGTGTGGGGCCTGGTGCGGTCGGCGCAGTCCGAGCACCCGGGCCGGTTCGTGCTGGTCGACGCCGAGGACGACAGTCCCGAGTGGACGGCGCTGGCCGCCCTGGACGAGCCGCAGTTGGCCGTCCGCGCCGGCACCGTGCTGGCCCCGCGGCTCGGACCGGCCCCGGCCGGGATCGGCGACGGGGCCTGGCGGCTCGGTGTCGAGCGCAAGGGATCGCTCGACGGGCTGGCCATCCTGGGCTCGGACGGCGACCGGCCGCTCGACCCGGACGAGGTCCGGATCGGGGTCCGGGCCGCCGGCCTGAACTTCCGGGACGTGCTGATCGCGCTGGGCCTCTACCCGGGCGAGGCACCGTTGGGCAGCGAGGCGGCCGGAGTCGTGCTCGAGGTCGGCTCGGCGGTGACCGATCTGAGTCCGGGCGACCGGGTGATGGGCCTGGTTACCGACTCCTTCGCCTCGACGGCGGTCACCGACCGGCGGATGGTCGTGCCGGTGCCGGACGGCTGGTCGTACGCGCAGGCGGCGGCCGTGCCGGTGGTCTTCCTGACCGCGTACTACGGGCTGGTCGATCTGGGCGGCCTGCAGCGGGGCGAGCGGGTCCTCGTGCACGCGGCCGCCGGCGGGGTCGGCATGGCCGCGGTCCAGCTCGCCCGGCACTTCGGGGCCGAGGTCTTCGCCACCGCGAGCCGGCCGAAGTGGACGGCGGTGGAGGTGCTCGGCGTGCCCGCGGACCGGATCGCCTCGTCGCGCGACCTGGAGTTCCGGGACCGGTTCCTGGCCGCGACCGGCGGGGCCGGGGTCGACGTGGTGCTGGACGCGCTGGCCGGTGAGTTCGTGGACGCGTCGCTGGCGCTGCTGCCGCGCGGCGGGCGCTTCGTGGAGATGGGCAAGGCCGACGTGCGGGACCCGGCGGTCGTCGCGCACGAGCACCCGGGCGTCGACTACCGCGCCTTCGACACCTTCGAGGCCGGACCCGTGCGGATCCAGGAGATGCTGCAGGAGATCGTCGCGCTCTTCGACAAGGGCGTGCTGACCCACTCGCCCGTCCGGACCTGGGACGTCCGCCGCGGCGCCGAGGCCTTCCGGTTCCTGCGGGAGGGTCGCAACATCGGCAAGGTGGTGCTCACCGTGCCGGCGCCGCTCGATCCACACGGGACGGTCCTGGTCACCGGCGGCACCGGCGGGCTGGGTGCGGTCCTCGCGAAGCACCTCGCCGAGCGGCACGGGGCGCGGCACCTGCTGCTGGTGAGCCGGCGCGGGCCGGCGGCCGACGGGGCCGCCGAGCTGGTCGCCGAGCTGGCCGGGTCCGGGGCCGAGGTGCGGGTGGTGGCCTGCGACGTGGCCGACCGCGGCCAGCTCGCGGCGCTGCTGGGGTCGCTGGACCGGCCGCTGACGGCGGTGGTGCACGCGGCCGGTGTGCTGGACGACGGCGTAGTGGAGTCGCTGACGCCGGAGCGGCTGGCCCGGGTGCTGGGTCCGAAGCTCGACGCGGCGCTGCACCTGGACGAGCTGACCGCTGGCGCGGACCTGGCCGCGTTCGTGCTGTTCTCGTCGGTGGCGGCGCTGATCGGCAGCCCGGGGCAGGGCAACTACGCCGCCGCCAACGCGGCCCTGGACGCCCTGGCCGCCCGCCGTCGCGCCGCCGGCCGGCCGGCGACCTCGCTGGCCTGGGGGCTCTGGGCGGACACCGGCGGCATGGCCGCCGGTCTCGGCGCGGCCGAGATCGCCCGGCTGGAGCGGATGGGCGTCGGTGCGCTGTCGGCCGAGCTCGGCGTCGAGCTCTTCGACCGGGCCCAGCGCGTCGACCGGGCGCTGCTGGTGCCGGTCCGGCTGGATCCCGGCGCGCTCCGGGTCCGGGCCCGGTCGGGGATGCTCCCGGCGCTGCTGCGCGGCCTGGTCCGGGCCCCGGCCCGGACGACCGGGACCGGGAGCGCGTCCCTGGCCGGACGGCTGGCCGGGGCCACCGGCGCCCAGCGCGAGCGGGTGGCGCTGGAGCTGGTCCAGGCCGAGGTCGCGGCCGTCCTCGGGCACGCCTCCGGCGCGGCCGTCGACGCGGACCGGGACTTCAAGGAGCTGGGCTTCGACTCGCTGGCCGCGGTCGAGCTGCGCAACCGGCTCGCCCAGGCCACCGGCCTGCGGCTGCCGACCACGCTGGTCTTCGACCACCCCACCGCCGCGGCCGTCGCCCGGATGCTGGCCGCCGAGGTCGGCTCCGCGCCGGACGCGCCGCCGGTGGCCGAGACGGCGCCGGCCCACCGGGGCGGTCCGGGGACGTTCGGCACGCTGCTGCGGCAGGCGCAGGCCCAGGGCTCGCTCGCCGCGGCGATGCCACTGCTGGCGGAGGCGTCGCGGTTCCGTCCGGCGTTCGTGTCGGCGGCCGAGCTGGCCGACGCCGACGGGTACGCCGTCCGGCTCGCCTCCGGGAGCCGGGGACCGAAGCTGGTCTGCCTGCCGACGTTCGTCGTCGGCTCGGGCCCGCACCAGTTCATGCGGTTCGCCGAGCGGTTCCAGGGCGAGCGGGACGTCTTCGCCTGCTCGCTGCCGGGCTTCCGCGGAGCCGAGCCGGTGCCCGCCACCTGGGCCGCGGCGGTCGAGGTGCTGGCCGCCTCGGTCCGCCGGGTCGCCGGTACCGACCCGTACGTGCTGGTGGGCTACTCGATGGGCGGGGTGCTGGCGCACTCCGTCGCCTCCCGGCTGGAGGATGCCGGTGCTGCCCCGACCGGGATCGTCCTGATCGACACGCCCTCGCCGGAGGACCCGGCGGAGACCGACCGGGTCTTCGCGCTGGTGATGACCGAGATCCTCGACCGCGACCCGGACGGCGCGATCGATGACGTCAGCTGGCTGGCCATGGGGACCTACCTGCGGCTGCTGGCCGAGCGCCGCTCGGGCCGGATCGCCGCGCCGGCCCTGCTCATCCGGGCGGGCACGCCGCTCGGGACCGCCGGCTCCGGCTGGCCGGCCTGGCGGATCGGCGAGGACCAGGTGGAGATCGCGGCCGATCACTTCGCCCTCATCGAGGACGCCGCCGGGGCGACCGCCGAGGCAACCGAGAGGTGGCTCCTGTGACCGAGCGTTCGACGGTACGGGTGGAGAACCCGTCCGTGCCGGGCCGCGGCCTGTCCGTCGCGGTCGTGCTGACCGGGGTGTTCGTCTCCTCGCTCGACCTGTTCATCGTCAACATCGCGTTCCCCGACCTGAAGCAGTCGTTCCCGGCGGCCAGCCTGGGCGACCTGTCCTGGGTGCTCAGCGCGTACGCGATCGCCTTCGCCGCGCTGCTGATGCCGGCCGGCCGGTGGGCGGACATGTCCGGCCGCAAGCGCGCCTTCCTGCTCGGACTGGCCCTGTTCACGGTGGCCTCGGCCGCCTGCGCGGCCGCGCCGTCGCTCGAGGTGCTGATCGCGGCGCGGGTCCTGCAGGCCGCCGGCGCCGCGGTGATGCTGCCCAGCTCGCTCGGCCTGCTGCTGGTGCTCTTCCCAGCGGACAAGCGCGGCGCGGCGGTCGGGTTGTGGTCGGCGATGGGCGGGGCCGCGGCCGCGCTCGGCCCGCCGATCGGCGGCCTGCTGGTGCAGGCCGACTGGCGCTGGGTCTTCCTGGTCAACCTGCCGGTCGGCGCGCTCGGCGTGATCGTCGGCGCCCGGGTGCTGCGGGAGGTCCGCGACGGGGCCCGCTCGGACCCCGACCTGCTCGGCGCGCTGGTGCTCGCGGCAACCGTCGCGGCCGTCGTGGCCGGGATCGTGCAGGGCGAGGCCTGGGGCTGGACCAGCGACAGGGTGCTCGGCCTGTTCGGGCTCGGCCTGCTCGGCATCGCGGTCAGCGGCTGGCGGGCGCGCCGGCACCCGACCCCGGTCATCGAGCCGGCCATCCTGCGGATCCGCTCGGTCGCGCTCGGCGACCTGGCGACGATGCTCTTCTTCGCCGGCTTCGGGGCGATGATCCTGACCTCGTCGCTCTTCCTCACCCAGGTGTGGGGGCACTCGGTGCTGCGGGCCGGGCTGGAGATCGCGCCCGGGCCGCTGACCGCCGCCTTCTTCGCGGTGCCGGGCGGCCTGCTCGCCGAGCGGCGGGGCCCGCGCCCGATCGGGCTGCTCGGCTGCCTGATCTTCGCCGCCGGCGGCGTCTGGTGGGGCACCGTGCCGACCAGCACGCCGGACTACGCGACGATGATCCTCCCCGGCGCGATCATCGCCGGGATCGGCTCCGGGCTGGTGCTGCCCAGCCTGTCCGCGGCAGCCACCCTCACGCTCCCGCCGGAGCGCTTCGCCACCGGCACGGCCCTGATGACGATGTGCCGGCAGGTCGGGCTCGCGCTCGGGGTCGCGGTCGTGGCGGCCGTTCTCGCCGTCCGGCCGGAGGTCTCCGGCTACCACCTCACCTGGCTGTTCATGGCGGGGTGCGGGGTCACCGCCGGGCTGGCGCTGCTTGCGCTCCGGCCCGGCCCGCACCCGGAGCGGACGCCCCCCCGGCACCCGCGGCCGCCACGCACGACATCGCAAGTGACCACCGCCAGACCCGACGAAGGGTGACAGCAATGGACGCCTCTCCCACCACCGGGACCACCGCGAACGAGGACGGCCCGCCGGCCGCCGCGGCGCAGTGCCCGGTCGACCACGCCGCGCCCGCCGCGGTGCCCGACACCGCGATCGACACCGTGCCCGACACCGCGGTCGACGCGGCGCCGGCCGAGCGGACCGTCATCCCGGCGAGCGAGCTGCCGGAAGTGCAGATGCGGCCGCTCAAGCAGATCACGTCCTACTGGAACGACCCGTACGGCTTCATGGAGAAGAACCGGGAGCGCTACGGCAAGCGCTTCTCGGTCAGCATCCGGCTGCCCGTCCGGCCCATGTACGTGCTGTCCGACCAGGACGAGATGAAGCAGATGTTCCTGGCCCCGGCGGACGTCCTGCACACCGGCACCGGCTCGGCCACGATCGAGAAGTACACCGGCCAGACCGGCCTGGCCTGGCTGGACGAGGACGACCACAAGCTCCGGCGCAAGCAGCTGATGCCGAGCATGCACGGCAAGGCGCTGCAGCGGATCGAGGCGGCGATGGCCTCGTCGGCCCGGGAGAACGTAGCCAAGTGGCCGCGGGACAAGGTGACGCCGCTGCACCCGTACACGCACCGGCTCACGCTCAACGTGATCCGCGAGGTCATCTACGGCCCGGTGGTCCCGAAGCGCTGGGACGAGCTCGCCGACGTGCTGACCAAGATGATGGACTACAACGACCGCAAGGGCTCGGCGCTGCGGATCCACGAGATGCCCGACCGCCTGGTCAAGATGCTCCGGGCGATCCGCCCGTTCGGCCTGGACCGCTTCCTCAAGCTGCGCGACCGGGCCGACGCGATGGTCCTGGAGTCGATCGCGGAGCGCCGGGAGATCGGTCAGCTCGGCGACGACATGCTCTCCGTGCTGCTGAAGGTCACCGACCAGGACGGCAAGCCGATCAGCGACGGCGAGCTGCGCGACGAGATCATGACGATCTTCCTGGCCGGCACCGAGACCACGGCGTCCGCGCTCGCCTTCGCCCTGGAGCGCCTCAGCCGGGAGCCCGAGATCCGGGCCAAGCTGGTGGCCGAGATCGACGCCGGCGAGAGCGACGAGTACCTCACCGCGACCGTGCACGAGATTCTGCGGCTGCGGCCGCCGATCCCCAACATCATCTTCCGCGAGGTGATGAAGCCGGTGGAGATCGGCGGGGTCCGGTACGAGCCGGGGATGCTGCTGTGGGCCAGCGCCCACCTGCTGCACCACGACCCGGCCGTCTACCCGGAGCCGGAGCAGTTCCGCCCGGAGCGCTTCCTCGGGACCAAGCCGAACATGTACAGCTGGATCCCGTTCGGCGGCGGCCGCATCCGGTGCCTCGGTGCCGAGATCGCCCGGGCGGAGATGAAGTGCGTGCTCCGCGAGGTGCTGACCCGGTGCGAGCTGTTCCCGGCCGACGGCGAGCCGGAGACCGTCCGCAGCCGGATCGTGCTGACCCAGCCGTCGAACAAGGCCCGGGTCGGTCTGCGCGACCGCACGCCGGCGGCCAGCGCGCCGGCGAGCTGAGCCCGGCACCGCGGGGCCGGCCGGCCCCGCGGTGCCCGCTCCACCCTCCCTTCTCGACGACAACGGCGGTGAGCACATGTCTGCTACGGGGTACGGCACCGGGACCGAGGAGCCTGTCGCCGTCGTCGGCTTGGCCTGCCGGCTGCCCGGGGCACCGGACCCGGACGGGTTCTGGCGCCTGCTGCGCTCCGGTGGCGAGGCGATCACCGACCCGCCCGAGGGCCGCTGGCCGGCGGGGGCCACCGAGTTCCCCCGCGGCGGCTTCCTGGCCGAGGTCGACCGCTTCGACGCCGGCTTCTTCGGCATCTCCCCGGCTGAGGCGGCGGCGATGGACCCGCAGCAGCGGCTGGCCCTGGAGCTGGCCTGGGAGGCGCTGGAACAGGCCCGGATCGCCCCGACCAGCCTGCGGGACAGCGAGACCGCGGTGGTCATCGGGGCGATCAACGGCGACTATGCCGCGCTGACCGATCGGGTCGGCGCCGGGCCGTACGCGCTGACCGGGGTGCAGCGCAGCCTGCTGGCCAACCGGATCTCGTACCTGCTGGGGCTGGGCGGGTCGAGCCTGACCGTCGACGCCGGGCAGTGCTCCTCGCTGGTCGCCGTGCAGCTGGCCTGCGAGCAGCTGCGCCAGGGCGAGGCCGACCTCGCCCTGGCCGGCGGGGTCAACCTCATGCTGCTGCCGGAGACGACCGAGGCGATCGGCCGGTTCGGGGCGCTGTCCCCGGACGGGCGGTGCTGGACCTTCGACGCCCGGGCCAACGGCTACGTCCGTGGCGAGGGTGGCGCGGTGGTCGTGCTCAAGCGGCTTTCCGCGGCGCTCGCCGACGGGGACCCGGTGCACTGCGTCGTGCTCGGCGGGGCGGTCAACAACGACGGCGGCGGCGACGGCCTGACCGTCCCCAGCGGCCCGGCCCAGCAGCGGATGCTGCGCCGCGCCTGCCGCCGGGCCGGGGTCGAGCCGGGGGAGGTGCAGTACGTCGAGCTGCACGGCACCGGCACCCCGGTCGGCGACCCGATCGAGGCCGCCGCGCTCGGCGCCGCCCTCGGCGCCGGCCGGCCCGCGGAGGCACCGCTGCTGGTCGGCTCGGTCAAGACCAACATCGGCCACCTCGAAGGCGCCGCCGGCATCGCCGGCTTCGTCAAGACCGCGCTCGCGATCGCCCACCGCGGCCTGCCGCCCAGCCTCAACTTCGAGACCCCCAACCCGGCCATCCCGCTGGCCGAGCTGGGCCTGGAGATGGTCCGCGAGTACCGGGCCTGGACCGGCGACCGGCTGGTCGCCGGGGTCAGCTCGTTCGGCGTCGGCGGCACGAACTGCCACCTGGTGCTCGCCTCCGCGCCGGAGCGGGCGCCGGCCGAGCGCACCGGTCCGGCGCCGACCGGCCGGCCCTGGGTGCTCTCGGCACGGTCCGGGCCGGCCTTGCGCGCGCAGGCCGCGGCCCTGTCCGTGCACCTCGCCGACCGGCCGGAGGTCGAGCCCGCGGACGTGGCGCTCTCCCTGCGGCGGGACCGGGCCCGCTTCGAGCATCGGGCCGTGCTGCTCGGGCCCGACCCGCGCGCCGGCCTGGACGCGCTCGCCGCCGGCCGGCCGGACGAGGCGGTGGTCCTCGGGCGGGCGGTGCCCGGGCGCTGCGCGCTGGTCTTCCCCGGCCAGGGCTCGCAGTGGCCGGGCATGGCCCGAGACCTGCTCGCCGCCGAGCCGGCCTTCGCCGCCCGCGCCGCCGAGTGCGCGGCCGCGCTGTCCCCGTACGTGGACTTCGACGTCCTGGACGTGCTGCGGCAAGCGCCGGGCGCACCCTGCCTGGACCGGGTGGATGTGGTCCAGCCGGCGCTGTGGGCGGTGATGGTCTCGCTGGCCGCGCTCTGGCGGGACCGGGGCCTGGAGCCCGACGTCGTGATCGGGCACTCGCAGGGCGAGATCGCGGCCGGGACCGCCGTCGGCGCGCTGTCCATCGAGGACGGCGCGCGCGTGGTCGCGCTGCGCAGCCGGGCCATCCGGGGGATGAGCGGCGGCGGGATGCTGTCCGTCGGCGCCCCGGCCGAGGTGGTGACCGCCCGGATGGGGCCGGAGGTCACGCTGGCCGCGGAGAACGGTCCCGGCTCGGTCGTGGTCTCCGGCCCGACCGCGGCGCTGGCCGCGCTGCAGGCCGAGCTCGACGCCGCCGGCCACCGGACCAAGCTGCTGCCGGTCGACTACGCGTCCCACTCGGCCGCGGTGGACGGCCTGCGGGACCGGCTGCGGGAGGAGCTGGCCGGGATCCGGCCGGTCTCGACCGGCACGGTCTTCGTCTCCACCCTCACCGGCGAGCCGATGGACACCGCCGGGCTGGACGCCGACTACTGGTTCCGCAGCCTGCGCCAGCCGGTCCGGTTCGCCGCCGCGACCCGGCAGGCCCTCGCGCTCGGCTGCGGCCTGCTGGTCGAGTGCAGCCCGCACCCGGTGCTGGTCGCCAGCGTCGAGGAGACGGCCGAGGAGGCCGGCGCCGACGTCACCGTGGTGGGCACGCTGCGGCGGGAGGAGAGCGGGCCGGACCGGTTCGCGGCCAGCCTGGCCGAGGCCTGGGCCGGCGGCGCCGACGTCGACCTCGGCCCGGTGGACGGCGCGCTGCCCACCGACCTGCCGACCTACCCGTTCCAGCGCGAGCGGCACTGGCTGGACGGCCCGGCGGCGGCCCGGCCGGCGGCGCTTCCCGTCCCGGTCCCGGCGGTGTCCACTGTGTCTGCTGCGGACCGCCGCGGGCTGCGGGAGCTGGTCGCGGACACCGCCGCCGCGGTGCTCGGCCACCGCGACGGCGGGACCGTCGACCCGACGTTGACCTTCAAGGACCTCGGGCTCGGTTCGGCTGGCGCGGTGGAGCTGCGCAACCGGCTGAAGCAGGCGACCGGGCTGCGGCTGGCGACCACGATCACCTTCGACTTCCCGACCCCGGTCCGGCTCGCCGACCACCTCTACGAGCTCTCGGGCACCGCCCCGGCCGGTGACCCGGAGCCGGTCACCGCGCCTGGCCCGGCCAGCGACGACCCGGTCGCGATCGTCGCGATCGGCTGCCGCTACCCAGGCGGCGCCGGCTCGCCGGAGGAGCTCTGGGAGCTGCTCGCCGGCGGCGTCGACGCGATCTGCACCCTCCCGACCAACCGCGGTTGGGACCTGGACGCGCTGCTCGGCGGTCCGGGGACGCCCGGGCGGGTGACCAGCCCGTACGGCGGGTTCCTGCCCGACGCGGACCGGTTCGACGCGGCCTTCTTCGGGCTCAGCCCGCGGGAGGCGCTGGCGATGGACCCGCAGCAGCGGTTGCTGCTGGAGACGACCTGGGAGGCGCTGGAGCGGGCCGGCATCGACCCGACCTCGCTCGCCGGCTCGCCCACCGCGGTCTTCGTCGGCGTGATGGCCGGGGACTACGGCCCGCGGCTGCACCAGCCGACCGGGGCGGCCGACGGCCACCTGCTCACCGGCACCGCCGTCAGCGTGGCGTCCGGCCGGATCGCCTACACCCTCGGCCTGCGCGGCCCGGCGCTGACCGTGGACACCGCCTGCTCGTCCTCGCTGGTCGCGCTGCGGCTGGCCACCGAGGCACTGCGCCGGGGCGACTGCACGCTCGCGGTCGCCGGCGGCGCGACGCTGATGTCCAACCCGGGGCTGCTGGTCGAGTTCACCCGGCAGGACGGGCTGGCCGCGGACGGCCGGGCCAAGGCCTTCTCGGCCGCCGCCGACGGCACGTCGTTCGCCGAGGGCGCCGGCATGCTGGTGCTGGAGCGGCTGTCCGACGCCCGCCGCCACGGGCACCCGGTGCTCGCACTCGTGCGGGGCAGCGCGGTCAACTCCGACGGGGCCAGCAACGGGCTGACCGCCCCCAACGGGCAGGCCCAGCAGGAGGTCATCCGGCGGGCCCTGGCCGACGCCGGGCTGCGGCCGTCCGATGTGGACGCGGCCGAGGCCCACGGCACCGGCACCGCGCTCGGCGACCCGATCGAGGCCACCGCGCTGCTGGCCACGTACGGGCAGGACCGCCCGGCCGGCGAACCGCTCTGGCTGGGGTCGATCAAGTCGAACATCGGGCACACGTCGGCCGCGGCCGGGGTGGCCGGGGTGATCAAGATGGTGCTGGCGATGCGGCACGGGGTGCTGCCCCGCACCCTGCACGCCGACCGGCCGACCCCCGCCGTGGACTGGGACGCGGGCCAGGTGCGGCTGCTCACCGAGGCGCGGGAGTGGCCGGCGGGTGACCGGCCGCGGCGGGCCGCGGTGTCGTCGTTCGGGATCAGCGGGACGAACGCGCATGTGATCCTGGAGGAGCCGCCGGCCGACCCGGCGCCCGCGGGAGCGGCCGAACGGCCGGCTGAGACTGTGCCGCCAGTGCCGCCAGTGCCGCCGTTGCTGCCGGTGCTCCTGTCGGCGAAGTCGGACGCGGCGCTGCGCGCGCAGGCCGGGCGGCTGCGGGTCCACCTGGAGGCCGAGCCCGCGCTGGCGCCGCTCGACGTCGCGTACTCGGCGGCGACCAGCCGGGCCCAGTTCGAGCGGCGGGCAGCGGTGGTCGCCGCCGACCGCGACGGCCTGCTGGCCGGGCTGGCCGCGCTCGCGGCCGGGGCGGCGGCGGCCGGGGTGGCGACCGGCCGGGTCACGAGTGGACGGACCGCGTTCCTGTTCACCGGCCAGGGTGCGCAGCGGCCGGGGATGGGGTTGGAGCTGGCGGCGGCGTACCCGGTGTTCGCGGCCGCGCTGGACGAGGTCGGTGGGGTCTTCGAACCGCTGCTGGGCCGGCCGCTGCGCGAGCTGCTGTCCACCGAGGACGGATCGCTGGACCGGACCGAGTACACCCAGGCCGCGCTCTTCGCGGTCGAGGTCGCGCTGTTCCGGCTGGTCTACTCGCTCGGGATCCGCCCCGACAATCTGATCGGCCACTCGGTCGGCGAGATCACCGCCGCCCATGTGGCCGGGGTGCTGACCCTCCCGGACGCCTGCGCGCTGGTCGCGGCGCGCGGGCGGCTGATGGGCGCCCTGCCCGCCGGCGGCGGGATGGTGGCCGTGCAAGCGGCCGAGGACGAGGTCGCGGCGTCGCTGGCGGACTTCGCCGGCCGGCTGTCGGTCGCGGCGGTCAACGGCCCGCAGGCCGTCGTCGTCTCGGGCGACCTGGACGCGATCGAGGAGTGGCTGCCGGCCTGGGCCGACCGCAAGACCACCCGGCTGCGGGTCAGCCACGCCTTCCACTCGCACCTGATGGAGCCGATGCTGGCCGACTTCCGCCGGGTCGCCGAGCAGCTGCAGTTCGAGAAGCCCCGCATCCCGGTGGTCTCCAACGTCACCGGCCAGCTGGCCTCGGTCGAGCTGACCGACCCGGAGTACTGGGTGGAGCACGTCCGCCGGGCCGTCCGTTTCGCCGACGGCATCAGCGCGCTGCGGGCCGAGGGGGTCACCCGGTTCCTCGAGCTCGGTCCGGACGGCGTGCTCACCGCGGCGAGCCGGCTGATCGTGGAGGCCGGGGACGGTGCCGACACCGCAGGCGCGGTCTTCGCGCCGGCGCTGCGGGCCCGCAAGCCCGAGGCCGAGACCTTCGCCGCGTTCCTCGGCCAGGTCCACCTCGCCGGTGGGCCGGTCGACTGGACCGCCGGCTTCGCCGGCACCGGGGCCCGGCGGGTCGAGCTGCCGACGTACGCCTTCGACCGGCACCGGTTCTGGCTCGACAGCCGGGTCGCCGGGTCCGGGCACCCGCTGCTCGACTCCGCCGTCGAGGTGGCCGAGTCCGGCGGGCTGCTGCTGAGCGGGCGGCTGTCCCGGACCGGCGTCCCCTGGCTGACCGACCACGCGGTCGGCGGGACCGTGCTGCTGCCGGGCACCGCCTTCGTGGAGCTGGCCCTGCAGGCCGCCACCGCGTCCGGTGTGGACGGTGTCGACGAGCTGACCCTGCAGGCCCCGCTGGTGCTGCCGGAGACCGGCGCGGTGCAGCTGCAGCTGGCCGTCGGCGCCGCGGACGAGCACGGCCGGCGGACGCTGGCCGTGCACGCCCGCCCGGCCGGCGAGCCCGGCGCGGAGTGGACCCGGCACGCCACCGGGCTGCTCGGCCCGGTCCCGGCGCCGCCGGAGGCACCGCCGAGCTGGCCGCCGACCGGCGCCGAGCCGATCGACCTGACCGGTGCGTACGAGCGGCTGGCCGCGGCCGGCTACGGCTACGGCCCGGCCTTCCAGGGTCTGGTCGCGGCCTGGACTGGTGGTACGGCCGGCGCCGACCGCTACGCCGAGGTGCGGCTGCCCGCCGGCCTGGTCGCCGACGGCTTCGCCGTCCACCCGGCCCTGCTCGACGCCGCCCTGCACGTCCTGGTGCTCGAGGCCGCGGACGCCGGCGAGGGGTTGCTGCTGCCGTTCTCCTGGTCCGGGGTCCGGCTGGCCGGGCCCGGGACCGGCTCCGGGGCGGACACGCTCCGGGTCCGGCTCAGCCGGTCGGCGGACGGCGAGGTCGCGCTGGCCGTCGCGGACGGCGCTGGCCAGCCGCTGGGCGGGGCGGCCGGGCTGACCCTGCGGTCCGCCCCGGCGGCCGGCGGCGCCGCCACCGGGCTCCAGCGGCTGGACTGGAAGCCCGTGCCGCTGGCCGCCGCCGAGGCCGCCGGCCGGCAGTGGGCCGTGGTCGGCACCGATCCCCGGGCCGAGGAGATCGCCCGCGCGGTCCGGGCCGAGGGGATCGCCGCCCCGCTCTGCTACGAGCTGGCCTCCGTCGCGGGTCTGGCCTCCGCTCCCGAGATCGTGCTGCTGCCGTACCTGCCGGATCCCCGGGACGCCGTCGAGGACCCGGCGTACGCGGTCCACGAGGGCCTGACCGAGCTGCTGGACGCGGTCCAGCAGTGGGTCGCCGAGGAGCGCGAGGGCGCCCGGCTGGTCGTGCTGGCCGACCCGGACGCCGTGGCCTTCGCACCGGTGTGGGGGCTGCTGCGGTCGGCCGCGGCCGAGCACCCGGGCCGGTTCGCGCTGGCCTCTGTCGAGTCGGTCGAGCCAACCGAGTCGGGCGCGGCCGGCGGGGCCGACGCCTGGCGCCTGCTGGCCGCCGCGCTGGACGCCGGCGAGCCGCAGTGCGTGATCCGCGACGGCACCGTGCTGGTGCCGCGCGTCGCCGCCGCGCCCGAGACCGAGGCCGCCGCGCCCGACCTGAGTACCGGGACCGTTCTGGTCACCGGCGGCACCAGCGGGCTGGGCGCGCTGGTCGCCGGTCACCTGGTCGCCAGACACGGTGTCCGGGACCTGCTGCTCACCTCGCGCCGCGGCCCAGCCTCCGGCGGGGTCGAGGAGCTGGTCCGGGAGCTGGAGGGCCGGGGCGCGACGGTCCGGGTCGCCGCCTGCGACGTGGCCGACCGGCGCGCGCTGACCGCCCTGCTGGCCTCCGTCCCGCCCGACCGGCCGCTGGTCGGCGTGGTGCACGCGGCCGGCGTGCTCGACGACGGCACCGTGGCGGCCCTGTCGCCGGAGCGGCTCGACGCGGTGCTGCGGCCCAAGGTGGACGCCGGCTGGCTGCTGCACGAGCTGACCGAGCAGCGCCCGCCGGCCGCGTTCGTGCTCTTCTCCTCCGCGGCCGCCGCACTCGGCACGCTCGGGCAGGCCGGGTACGCGGCCGCGAACTCGTTCCTGGACGCGCTGGCCCGGCACCGGGCCGCCCGCGGGCTGCCCGCGGTCTCGGTCGGGTGGGGCCTGTGGTCGCTGCCGACCGGGATGACCGCCGGGCTGTCGGAGACCGATCGCAGCCGGCTGGCCGGGGCCGGGCTGGCCGAGCTGCCGGCCGAGGCCGGGCTGGCCCTGCTGGACGCGGCCCTGTCCGCGACCGGACCGGTGCTGGCGGCGCGCTGGGACCTGGCCGCGGTCCGGGCCCGGGCCGAATCCGGGGGCGAGGTCCCGGCGGTGCTGCGCGGGCTGGTCCGGCCGCCGCGACCGTCACAGCCGGTGCCGGCCGGCGGGGCCGCCCCGGCCACCCCGGCGGGGGCGGCGACCCCGGCGGCGTCCGGCTTCGCCGCCCGGCTGGCCGGGCTGGACCGCCCGGCGGCCGCGGCCGCGGTCCGCGACCTGGTCCTGCGGCAGGTCGCGGCCGCCCTGGGCCACGCCTCGGTGGCCGCGGTCGACGCGGACGCGCCGTTCAACGAGCTCGGCCTGGACTCGCTGACCGGCGTCGAGCTGCGCAACCGGCTCGGCGCCGAGACCGGTCTGCGGCTGTCGGCCTCGCTGGCGTTCAACCAGCCGACCGTGGCCGGGCTGGCCGACTACCTGCTCGGCGAGCTGGTGCCGGCCGCACCGGCGCCGGAGCTGGTCCTCCAGCAGACGGTCGACCAGATCGCCGCCCAGCTGGCCGGGGCCGACGCGCAGCCGGACGGTCGCGACCGGGTGCTGGCGGTGCTCCACGCGGCGGTGGCCCGGCTCGGCGGCGGCGCGGCCGGGCCGGCCGCACCGGCCGGCGACGGCGACGGCGACGGGGACCCGATGACGTCGCTGGAGCTTGCCTCGGACGAGGAGATGTTCGCCTTCATCGACAACGAGCTCTGAGCAGGCCGGTGGGGCCGCGGCCGTCGCGCCCCGGCCCGGCCGGGCGTCAGCCGCGCTTCGAGACCGGCACGACGTGCCGGGAGTAGAGGAGGTCGCGCAGCACGTCGTCGCCACCCTCCACGATGGACACGTAGCGGACGTCGCGCAGCAGCTTCTGGATCGGCAGCTCGCGGGTGTAGCCGAGCCCCCCGAACATCTCCGACGCGGTCGAGACCACCTGCCAGGCGGTCTGCCCGCAGAACATCTTCGTGGTGATCGCGGACTTCAGCGTGCCCTGCCGGACGAACTCGTCGGCCGCGTCCGGCCGGGCCATGATCGCGTCGTACTCCTGGGCCGCGGCCAGGCACTGGTTGGTCATCACGTCGATCTGCATCTCGAACTGGCCGAGCCGGCTGGCGAAGACCGCGTTGCCGACCAGCGGCGCGCCCTTGACCTGCTTGCTCCGGCCGTAGTCCATGCACAGGTCGCGGGCCCGCCGGGCGATGCCCAGGCCGGTGGTGCCGATGAGGATCCGGCTGGCGTTGAGGCCGATCTCGAGCAGCCGCAGCCCGTTGCCCCGCAGCGCGTTGGCCGCGGGCACCCGGACCCCGGTCAGCGTCACCTCGTACGTGGCCGACGAGCGCAGGCCGATGACGTCCCAGCGCTTCCGCACCTGGACGCCGGGGGTTTCGCGCGGCACGACCACGGCGAGGTAGTCGTCCGGCTGCTCCGCCGAGCGGGCGACGACGACCAGGAAGCGGGCGTAGTCGGTGTTGGTCGAGTAAGCCTTGGCGCCGTCCAGGACCAGCTCGTCGCCGTCCCGGCGGACCGTGGTCTCGATGCGGGCCAGCTCGCTGCCGGCCGCGTGCTCGCTGCCCAGGGTGGCGGCGAAGCCGTTGCCCGCCACCATCGGGCCGAGGTGGCGCTCCTTCAGCTCGTCGGAGCCGAACAGCGTGACCATGCTGGTGGTGAGCACCGGGATGAAGAGCGTGAAGGCGACGCCGGCGTCGCCGTAGGCCAGCGCGTTGACGATGCGGACGCTCTCGGTGAGGTTGAAGCCGAGCCCGCCGTGCTCCTTGGGCAGCCACCAGTTCGTCAGGCCGGTGTCCTCGGCGAAGCGGGAGTAGAGCGGCAGCGGCATCTCGGCCAGCGTGTCCAGCTCCTGCTCGTGGCCGAGCAGCTGCTCGCGGACGAAGCGCTGCACGGTGCGGAGGTGCTCGGGCTCTCTCATCGTCGCCCCATCAGGGTCGTAGCTGCGCGGACGCCGCCGCCGGCCCGCCGCCGGACCGCTGCCAGCGCCGCTCGGTCTGGCGCATCAGGGCCGGGTAGACGATCAGGCTGCGGAAGGGCTTGATCCCCGCCATGTAGGCCGAGCCGAGCCGGCCATTGGGCTTGACCAGCACGGCCATCTGACCGCGGTAGCCGCCCGCCGCCGCCGGAACCCAGCTCACGTGCATGACGCCGTGCATGGTCAGGTTGGCGATCTCGGCCGCCCACTCGCGGTCGAGCAGGTAGAGCGAGCGGAACGGCAGCCGGGCGAACTCCGGGCCCGGCCGCTCCCGCAGGTCCTCCGGCAGCCGCTCGCGCAGCGACCGCACCCGGCCGCCGGCGCCGGCCCGGGCGGTGTCCCAGCCGAGCAGGTCGCCGAGCTTCCACCGGACCGACCACAGCGTCCGGGCGAGCGGGGAGCTGGTCCGCTGCGGGTCACCGGCGGCGATCTGCGCGACCAGCCGGCCGAAGTCGTCCGGCCCGCCCGGGGTCGGCAGCGCCCACACGTCCTCCACCCGGAAGTCCGGGGTCAGGTCGTGGATCCGCCACGGCCGGGAGGTGTGCTCGGAGCGCGCGACCCGCACACCAGCCTCCCGCCATACGGTGACGTATGCCGCGAAACTAGCACCCCCGTCACCTCCGACGCGGACCGCACCACTTCGCGCACGGGCCGAACCAGCCCGCCCGGGTAACCGGGTCGTCACGAAGCCGTCGAGGGAGATCGTCGAACTCGACGTCGGTCAGCACACCGCCCGCCTCGAACCGACCACCGAGGCCGAACTGACCACCCGGGGCGACCTGATCACCCGGGGCGAACCGACCACCCAGGCCGAACCGACCGCACCGTGGGGGGTTTCGGGGGGCTCGGCCCCCCGGCGGAATGACGAGCGAGCCATGGCGAAGCGAGAAATGAACTCGCGAGCAGGCTCCGCCTGCTCGCTCGTGTCCGAGGGGGGACTTGAACCCCCACGCCCGCTAAGGGCACTAGCACCTCAAGCTAGCGCGTCTGCCATTCCGCCACCCGGACCCGGTGTGCCGAACCACCTTACTAGGGCGCCGCGGGACCAGTCGAACCGCCCGATGGTAGGAAGAACAGGTGACTCCCGCGCCGACACCGCCAGCGCCGACGGCCGAGGACGAGGTCGTCGAGCTCTGCTCCGAGCTGATCAGGATCGACACCTCCAACCCGACGTCGAACGAGCGCGCCGCGGCCGAGTACGTCGCAGGCAAGCTCGCCGAGGTCGGCATCGAGCCGACCCTGCTGGAGTCCGAGCCCGGCCGGGCCAGCGTGGTCGCCCGGATCCCGGGCGAGGACCCGGGCCGGCCGGCGCTGCTGATCCACGGTCACCTCGACGTGGTGCCGGCGGACCCGGGTGAGTGGAGCGTGCACCCGTTCTCCGGCGAGGTCCGGGACGGCTGCGTGTGGGGCCGCGGCGCGGTCGACATGAAGGACATGGACGCGATGACGCTGGCGCTGGTCCGGGAGTGGGCCCGCTCCGGCCGGCGGCCGCCGCGCGACGTGGTGCTCGCGTTCCTCGCCGACGAGGAGGCCGGCGGGATCAAGGGCGCGCACTGGCTGGTCGAGCACCACCCGGAGCTGTTCGAGGGCTGCACGGAGGCGATCAGCGAGGTCGGCGGGTTCAGCGTCACCGTCCGCGACGACCTGCGGCTCTACCCGGTGCAGGCGGCGGAGAAGGGGATCGCCTGGCTGCGGCTGGTGGCGCGGGGCCGGCCCGGGCACGGCTCGATGCGGCACGAGGACAACGCGGTGACCCGGGTGGCCGAAGCGGTGGCCCGGATCGGGCGGCACGAGTTCCCGGTCGTGCTGACCAAGACGGTCCGGCAGTTCCTGGAGGCGCTGTCGGAGGCGTTCGGGGTGGACCTCGACCTCGACAGCGCGGACCGGGCGGAGATCGACGCGCTGCTGGCCCGGCTCGGCGGGCTGTCCCGGATGGTGGCGGCGACGCTGAGCAACACCGCCAACCCGACCCGGCTGGACGCGGGCTACAAGGAGAACGTGATCCCCGGCACCGCCAGCGCGGTGATCGACGGCCGCTTCCTGCCGGGGCAGGAGGCGGAGTTCGCCCGCCAGCTGGAGGAGCTGGTCGGCTCCGGGATCGTGCAGGAGTGGATCGTGCGCGACCAGGCGGTGGAGACCGACTTCGACGGGCCGCTGGTGGACGCCATGGCGGCCGCGCTGCGGGCGGAGGACCCGGCGGCGGTCCCGGTGCCATACACGATGTCCGGCGGGACGGACGCGAAGTCGTTCGAGACGCTGGGCATGCGCTGCTTCGGCTTCTCGCCGCTGCTGCTGCCGGCCGACCTGGACTTCGCGCCGATGTTCCACGGGATCGACGAGCGGGTTCCGGTCGAGGGCCTACGCTTCGGTGTCCGGGTCCTGGACCGGTTCGTCGCCGGTTGTTGAGCCCGCAGCCCCCGGGAGGTGCGCCGTGACCGACCGTGCCGAGCTGGAGCGGGCGCTGGCCCGGGTCTGCGAGGCGGCCCGGGAGCACCTTCACGCCGTCCTGGCGATGGACGCCGACGGTGACGCGGACGACGACGACCCGGCCTGGACGGCGTACGTGGCGCTGAACAACGCCTCGCTGGCGTACGACCGGCTGCTGGAGGAGCGGACCGGCGAGCTGACCCCGTGGGAGGTCAGCCGCGAGCTGTCCGTGGACGACGAGGAGGACCGGCCCGAGGAGCCGGGCGACGACCTGCGGATCAGCGTCCGGCAGCGCCGCGACTACGTGGTGCCGAGCATCGACGGCCTGCTGGCGGCGGGCGCCGCGGCCCGGGAGTCCGCGTGGGGGGCGGTGGACCGGGAGCGCGGCCTGGAGCCGGTGCGCAGCGTCGGCGAGGCGGTGTATGAGCTGCTCCGCGCCGGCGCCGGCTCGCTGGCCGGGCTGGACGTGCCGGCACTGGTCCCGCAGAGCGGGCTGGTGCTGGTCAACGTCGTCGACGACACGCTGGGGCCGGACGACCTGGACTCCCCGCCGCACGAGGCGGACGAGCTGTTCGCGCTGCCGGACTCGCCGCTCGTCTTCTCCCTGTACGAGCCGGTGTACGGATCGGTCGAGGAAGCCGAGCGGGACCTGGAGGATCGATCATGAGCACGTCACCACCGGTGGCACTGGTGACCGGGGGGGCGGGTGGCCTGGGCCGCGCGTTCGCCCGCCGGCTGGCCGCCCGCGGGCACGCGGTCGTGGTCGCCGACGTCGACGCGGACGGCGCCGCCGAGGTGGCGGCGCTGGTCGGCGGGGTGCCGGTGCACGCGGACGTGTCCCGGCCGGAGGGCACCGCGGCCGCGGTCCGGCGGGCGGTGGACGAGCACGGCCGGCTCGACGTGGTCGCGCTGAACGCCGGGATCGCCTCCGGGCTGGGGCCGCTGGACCCGCTGGACCTGGAGGCGTACCGGCGGGTGGTCGGGGTCAACCAGGACGCGGTGGTCTACGGGCTGGACGCGGCGCTGCCGGCGCTGCGCGCCGCCGGCGGCGGCAGGGTGGTGGTGACCGCGTCGCTGGCCGGGCTGGTGCCGATGCCGGCCGACCCGCTCTACACGCTGACCAAGACCGCGGTGGTCGCGTACGTCCGGGCGCTGGCGCCGTCGCTGGTCGGGCAGGGGGTGACGGTGACCGCGCTGTGCCCGGGGTTCGCCGACACCGCGATCGTGGACCCGCTGCGGGCCGGGCTGTCCGAGGCCGGGCTGCCGCTGCTGACGGTGGACGAGGTCGGCGACGCCTTCCTGGCCGTGCTGGACGGCGGGAAGCCGGGCGAGGTCTGGTTCGTGCAGCCGGGCCGGCCGCCGGCGCCGTACCTCTTCCGCGGCGTGCCCGGACCGAGATCATGAGCGAGCGCGAGGGGGCGGAGTGAAGGCTTGGCGGGTGCACGAGCTGGGCGCGCCGGCGGACGTGCTGCGGCTGGAGGACGTGCCCGACCCGGTGGCCGGCGAGGGCGAGCTGCTGGTCCGGGTCGAGGCGTGCGCGCTCAACTTCCCCGACGTGCTGCTGTGCGCGGGTCTCTACCAGGAGCGGCCGCCGCTGCCGTTCACCCCGGGGCTGGAGGTCTGCGGGACCGTGGTCGGCACCGGTGCCCGGGTGATCGGCGGTCCGCCGCTGCCCCGCGGCGGGCTGGCCGAGCTGGCCGTGCTGCCGGCCGCCGCCTGCTTCGAGGTGCCGGCCGGGATGCCGGCGGACGAGGCGGCGGCGCTGCTGATCACGTACCAGACCGCGTACGTGGGGCTGCACCGGCGGGCCGGGCTGCGGGCCGGCGAGTGGCTGCTGGTGCACGCCGGCGCCGGCGGGGTCGGCTCGGCCGCGATCCAGGTCGGGCTGGCCGCCGGCGCCCGGGTGATCGCCACCGCGGGCGGGCCGGACAAGGTCGCGGTCTGCCGGGAGCTCGGCGCCGAGGCGGCGATCGACTACCGGACCGAGGACGTGGTGGCCCGGGTCAAGGAGATCACCGGCGGGCACGGCGCGGACGTGGTGTGGGACCCGGTCGGCGGGGACGTCTTCGACGCGTCCCGGCGCTGCATCGCGTTCGAGGGCCGGCTGGTCGTGGTCGGCTTCACCAGCGGCCGCATCCCGGAGGCGCCGGCCGGGCACGTGCTGGTGAAGAACTACTCGGTGGTCGGCCTGCACTGGGGGCTCTACCGGTCCAAGGACCCGGGCGTGGTCGCGCAGGCGCACACCGCGCTGCTGCGGCTGTACGCCGAGGGGCGGATCAAGCCGCTCGTGTCCGAGCGGGTGCCGATGGCCGGGGCGCCGGAGGCGCTCACCCGGCTGGCCACGCGGGGCACGGTGGGCAAGCTGGTCGTGCTGCCGGGCGGGTGAGGTCCGGGGCGCGGCTCGCAGCGGGCGGGCTCGCAGCGGGCGGGGCTAGAGGATCGGGCGGGGGAGCGGGATCCGGGCCGGGACGCGGCGGCGGCGGAGCTTGACCTGCCGGGTGCCGTCGGAGTGCACCCGGACCCGGTCCAGCTCCCACCCGCCGTACTCGGCCTGGAGGGCGAGCTGGACCGCGGCGGTGCCGCGGTCGGTGCCGGGCGGGATCCGCACCGGCTCGTACTCGTAACTGGGGTCGGACTCCGGGTCCGCCGTCATGGATGACATGCCGGCGATTGTGCTCCCGCGCCGCCGGGAAGTCAGCCGCCGGTCGCGGACACTTCCTCGGCGTGCTGGGTGAGCAGCTCGCGCAGCCGGGTCCGGCGCGGGCGGGCGCCGACCTCGCGGACCGCGCGGGCCAGCGCCGGGCCGACCGCCGGCACCACCGACAGGTGCCGCTGGGCCCGGGTCAGCGCGGTGTAGACCAGCGGCCGGGACAGCATCCCGCCGGCCTCCGGCGGCAGCACCGCCACCACCGCCGGCCACTCCGAGCCCTGCGCGCGGTGCACGGTGACCGCCCAGCCGTGCCGCAGGTCGGCCAGCGCCCGGCCGGTCACCCGGGCCGGCCCGGACGCGAACTCGACCGTCACCGCGCCGTCCTTGGCCTCGGCGACGACGCCGACCTCGCCGTTGGCGAAGCCGGCCGGCTCGGCCTCCAGGTGGTTGGCGGTGGCGACCACCCGGTCGCCGGCGTCGAAGCCGGAGACGGTCCCGCGGCCGGGGTTGAGCAGCGCCTTGAGCGCCCGGTTGAGCTCGACGGTGCCGGCCGGACCCTTGTGCACCGGCGTCACCACCTGCACGTCCGCGGCCGGGATGCCGAGCGCGCGGGGGATCGAGTCGCCGACCAGCTGCACCACCCGGTGCGCCGCCTCGGCCGAGCCGGCGGCGGGCACCACCACGACCTCCCGGTCGGGGGAGTCCACCCGGGTCAGCTCGCCGCCGCGCACGGCGGTGGCCAGCCGGGCGATCGCGCCGCCCTCGGCCTGCCGGTAGAGCGTGGTCAGCTCGGTCACCGGGACGGTGCCGGACTCGACCAGGTCGGCCAGCACCCGGCCCGGGCCGATGGACGGCAGCTGGGCCGGGTCGCCGACCAGCAGCAGGTGGGTGCCGTCGGCGCAGGCGTCCAGCAGCGCGGCGGCCAGCTCGACGTCGAGCATGCTGGTCTCGTCGACCACCACCAGCTCGGCATCCAGCGGCCACTCCTCGCCGCGGGCGAACGTGCCGGTGGTGCCCTGGGCGCCGAGCAGCCGGTGCAGGGTGGACGCGGGCGCGTCGCCGAGCTCCTCCAGCCGCTTGGCGGCCCGGCCGGTCGGCGCGGCCAGCGCCACGGTGAGGCCGCGCTTCTCGGCCAGCCGGACCAGCGTGGCCACCGTCCGGCTCTTGCCGGTGCCGGGGCCGCCGGTGAGCACGCTCACCCCGTGCCGCAGCACCGCGTGGACCGCGCCGCGCTGGGTGTCGTCCAGGTCGTCGAGCAGCGCCTCGCCGTCACCGGGCTCGACCACCTCGGCGGTGGCGGTCAGCCGGGCCACCGCCTCGGCCACCCCGTCCTCGGCCTGCGCGTAGCGGTCCAGCGCGAGCAGCACCGTCCCGTCCGGCCCGGGCGCGTCGTGCACGATGCCGGCCGCCAGCGCGGCCGCGACCGCGCCCGGCGGGTCGGTCACCGCCTCGGCCTCCAGCGTGGCCAGCACCAGCGGGGTCGGCTGCACGGTGTGCCCATCCCGGGCGGCCCGGTTGAGCGCGTGCGCGACCAGCGCCCGGCCGCGGCGCGGGTCGTCGCGGCGCACGCCCGGCAGCGCGCGCACCGCCACCCGGTCGGCCTCGACGATCGCGACGTCGGGCAGCTCCAGCAGCCGCCACGGGTCGTCGCGGAGCCGGCGGGCGGCGTCGTCGCCGAAGGCGTCGACGGCCCGCGAGGCGATCCGGGCCCGCAGCCCGGCCGGCACCAGCAGCTCGGCCACCTCGTACACGTGGGCGGCCCCGATCCAGGCGGACAGCAGCCGGCCGGCGCGCACCTTGCCGACCTTGGGCAGCGCCTCCAGCCGGGCCGCGGTCACGTGCTCCGGCGCGGTGATCCCCGCCGCCGGCAGCGCCTCGCCGAGCGTCCGGCCCAACCCCGGCCACAACCCGTCCGCGCAGAACGCGGCGAACACCGGATCAGCCGCCCCACCGGTCCCGTCCCCGGTCGCCCCGCCCTCAGACACGGCCGAAACCCTACCCGCGCCGGTGCCCCGCGCCCGGCCGTCGTCCACAGCCGCGCCGGCTGCCCCGAAGGGCAGCCCCGCTGCCCGGAAGGGCACATACGGCGGTGCGGTAATAGCAGTCCCGCGACACTCGACCGGACGGGTCGGACCGGCCGGCGCGCCCGCGCCGCACGGGGTCCGCCCGCGGAGGTGGGGCACATGCGCAGATCCCGAGCCGGGTTGGTGGCCGCGCTCGCGGCGGCCGTCCTGGCGGTCCCGGCCGGACCGGCCCACGGGTCGGGGCCGGCCGGGGACTGGAAGCAGGCCGACCACGACGCCTCGGCCAACCGGGCCAACACGACCGAGACGACGATCACTCCGGCGAACGCGGCCACGCTCGGCTGGCGGCGCGGGCTGGTGGCGGCTCCGGCCGGTCCGAACGACGAGTGCGGCGAGGGGTGGTCGACGCCCGTGATCGCCAACGGACGGGTGTACGCGGTCGAGACGGGGCGGCTGACCGCGCGCGACCTCACCACCGGCGCGACGGTGTGGCAGCGCGCGCTGGGCTCCGGCAGGCTGATCGACGTCGCCCGGGTCTTCGCGATCTCCAGCGGCCGGGTCTTCGTCGGGTCGTCCGACTGCCTCTCGGCCAGCGACCCGTCAGGCGCGGTCCGCACCTTCGACGCGACCACCGGCGCGCCGCTGTGGACCTCGTTCCTGGACGGCTTCCGCGCGCTGGCGGTCAGCGGCGATCGGGTGGTCGCGTTCGGCTACGGTCCGGGCGCCGGCAACACGGTCTTCCGCGTGCTCAGCGCGAGCACCGGAGCCGTCGTGTGGAGCCGCGACATCGAGGAGGACTGCGGGATCGCGGCCGCCGCGATCGTGGTCTACGACTTGGTCTACTACCAGGAGTGCGCTCCCGTTGCCCAGTTGACCGCCGCCCGGCTCGCTGACGGGGTCGTGGCCTGGCGGCGGACACCGGGCGTGCCGACCCGCGGCGACGCGGTGGGCACCGGTGCGCACCACCTCTACGTCGGCGACATCGCCGTCAACCCGGTCAACGGCGCCACTCGCTTCGCCCTGGCGGGGGCGACCCGGATCCACGCGGTGGACGGCACCCGGGTCTACGCGACCTGCGGCACGGTGATCTGCGCTTTCACCCGGGCGACCGGCGCGCGGCTGTGGACGTCCCAGGAGCTTGCCGTGACCGACTTCGGGTTCGCCGAGCCGGCACTGGCCGGGTCGCTGCTCTACACGCCGACCGGAGCCGTCCTTGACGCGTCGACCGGCGCCCCGATCACCCGGCTATGGGCGGGCGCGGCGCGGGAGCTGAGCGTCGGGAACGGGTACGTGGCCGCGGTGGTCACCCCGCGCGTGCTGGACGTGTACGGGTTGCCGGGCAGCTGACCCGCGCCCGCCGGTCGGCTAGCGCTCGGGATAGCCGGCCGGCGGGGCGGAGACGTCGTCCAGCGCGTGCCGGATCTCCGCCGGCAGCACGGTCCCGTCCGCGGCCAGCGAGCCGGACAGCTGGCCGACCGTACGGGCGCCGAGGATCGACGAGCTGACCCCGGGCCGGTCGCGTACCCAGGCCAGCGCGACCGCCAGGGGAGAGGTGCCGAGGCCCTCGGCGGCGGTGGCCACCGCCTCGACGATCCGGGCCGACTCCTCGGTCAGGTGGTGGCCGACGAAGTCGCGCAGGTGCGGGGAGGCGGCCCGGGAGTCCGACGGCACGCCGTGCCGGTACTTCCCGGTCAGCACCCCGCGCCCGAGCGGGGAATACGCCAGCAGCCCGAGCCCGGCCCAGCCGCAGGCCGGCAGCACCTCGCGCTCCACCCCGCGCTCGAGCAGCGAGTACTCCATCTGGGTGGCGGCCAGCGGCGCCCGCCCCGGCCAGGCCCGCTGCCAGGCCGCGGCGGCCGCGGTCCGCCAGCCGGGCAGGTTGGACACCCCGGCGTAGCGGGCCCGCCCGCTGGTCACCGCGGTGTCGACGGCGGAGAGCACCTCCTCCATCGGCACCCGCTCGTCCCAGCCGTGCAGCTGCCACAGGTCCACCGAGTCGACCCCGAGCCGCATCAGCGTGTTGTCCAGCGCGGTCAGCAGGCCGCCGCGGGAGGCGCCGCGGACGGCGGCGCCCGGGCCGAGCGGGCCGCCGGACTTCACCGCCAGCACCAGCTCGTCGCGCGGCACCACGTCGCGCAGCAGCCGGCCGACCAGCGGCTCGGTCTGCTCGCAGACGTACCAGGGGCCGACGTCGAGCAGCGTCCCGCCGGACTCCCGGAAGGCCACCAGCTGCGCGGCGGCGTCGTCCGGGTCGGTGTCCCGGCCCCACGTCGCCGTACCGAGGCCGAGGCGGGACACGACCAGGCCGCTGCGACCCACCGCGCGCTGCTCCATGGCGCGGCAACTTAGTGGGGTGCGGCCCGTCGGGCCGGGCCGACCCGCCCGGTAGGGTCGCTGCGTGCGGCTGGGACTGAATCTGGGCTACTGGGGTGCCGGCAACGACGAGGCCAACCTGGCGCTGGCGCAGGAGGCCGACCGGCTCGGCTTCGCCGTGGTCTGGGCGGCCGAGGCCTGGGGCTCGGACGTGGTGTCCGTGCTTGCCTGGGTGGCGGCGCAGACCGAGCGGGTCGACGTGGGCAGCGCGGTGATGCAGATCCCGGCCCGGACCCCGGCGATGACCGCGATGACCGCGGCGACGCTGGACACGCTGTCCGGCGGCCGCTTCCGGCTCGGGCTCGGGGTGTCCGGCCCGCAGGTCTCCGAGGGCTGGCACGGGGTCCGCTTCGACAAGCCGCTCGGCCGCACCAGGGAATACATCGAGATCATCCGCAAGGCGATGCGCCGGGAAAAGCTCGAGTACTCCGGCCGGCACTACACGCTGCCGCTGCCCGACGGGCCCGGCAAGGCGCTCAAGATGATCGTGCACCCGGTCCGCGAGCACGTCCCGGTCTACCTGGCCGCGGTGGGGCCGAAGAACCTCGAGCTGGCCGGCGAGGTCGCCGACGGCGTCCTGCCGCTGTTCGTCGCCCCGGACCGGGCCGGCGACCTGCTCGACCCGCTGCGGGCCGGCCGGGCCACCGCCGGGCTCGGCCTGGACGGCTTCGACGTCGCCCTGAGCGTGCCGCTGGTCGTCGGCGACGACCCGGTGACCTGCGCCGACGCGGTCCGCGGCTACGCCGCGCTCTACGTCGGCGGCATGGGCTCCCGGGAAAAGAACTTCTACAACCAGATCGCCGCCCGGATGGGCTACGAGGCCGAGGCCCGCCAGGTGCAGGACCTCTTCCTGGACCACAAGCAGCGGGAGGCGGCCGCCGCCGTGCCGGTCGAGTTCATCGACCGCACCTCGCTCCTCGGCCCCCCGGAGCGGATCGCCGACGGGCTCCAGGCATACGCCGAGGCCGGCGTCACCACCCTGACCGTCGCGCCGTACGGTGAGGACCGGATCGCCGCCCTGCGCACGCTCGTCGACGCCGCCGAGCGCGCCGGCGTGGCGTGAACCTCTTCGAAGCTGTCCTGCTCGGCGCGGTCGAAGGGCTCACCGAGTTCCTGCCGGTCTCCAGCACCGGCCACCTCACGATCATCGAGCGCCTGCTCGGCTACTCCACCGACGACCCCGACATCACCGCGTTCACGGCGATCATCCAGTGCGGCGCGGTGCTGGCCACGCTGATCTACCTGCGCGACGACTTCCGCCGGATCGTCTTCGCGCTGATCCGCGGGCTGTTCCGGTCCGGCTGGCGGGCCGACCCGGACTGGCGCTTCGGCTGGGCGGTGGTGCTCGGCTCGGTGCCCATCGGGATCGTCGGGCTGACCTTCAAGGACCAGATCGAGACCACGCTGCGCAGCCTGTGGTTCGTCGGCGCGGCGCTGGTGCTGTGGAGCGGGCCGATGCTGCTGGCCGACCGGATCGGCACCCAGAAGCGGGGCGAGGGCGAGGTCGGCTGGCGGGACACGCTGGTCATCGGGCTGACCCAGTGCCTGGCGCTGGTCCCCGGGGTGTCCCGGTCGGGGGCGACCATGACCGCCGGCCTGCTGCGCGGCTTCGACCGGGTCACCGTCACCCGGCTGTCGTTCCTGCTCTCGGTGCCGGCGCTCACCGCGGCCGGCATCCTGCAGGCGGTCACCAAGGCCGACGACATCTCCGCCGGGGTCGGCTGGCCGGCCACGCTGGTCGCGACCGCGGTCAGCTTCGTGGTGGCGTACTTCGCCGTGTCCTGGCTGCTGCGCTTCATCGCCGGGCACAGTTACACGGTGTTCATCGTGTACCGGGTGGCGCTCGGGACGCTGGTGCTCGCGCTGGTCGGGTCCGGGGCACTGCCCGCGACCTGACCGCCCAGGCGGCTAAGGGCCCCGATCCACCCCGGCCCGGGCCGCCGCGGTCTGGAAGAGTGGCGCCGTGGCGACCGTCCTGCTCCTCCGGCACGGGCTGACCGCGATGACCGGGCCGGTGCTGGCCGGTCACACGCCGGGCGTCCACCTGGACGAGCGCGGCCGGGCGCAGGCGGCCGCGGTCGCCGAGCGACTGCGCCCGCTGCCGCTGGCCGCGATCGTGTCCAGCCCGCTGGAGCGGTGCGCGGAGACCGCCGGCTTCGTCGCCGCCGGGCGCGACCTGGCCGTCGAGGTGGAGCCGGACCTGGTCGAGGTGCGGTACGGCGACTGGACCGGCCGCCCGCTCAAGGAGCTGGCCAAGCAGCCGCTGTGGACGGTGGTGCAGCAGCACCCGTCGGCGGCCGTCTTCCCCGGCCCGGAGGGGGAAGGGTTGGCGACGACCCAGGCCCGGGCGGTGGCCGCGGTACGGGCCTGGGACGCCCAGGTGACCGAGGCGGCCGGCCCGGAGGCGGTGTGGCTGGCCTGCAGCCACGGGGACGTGATCAAGGCGCTGCTGGCCGACGCGCTCGGCGCCCACCTCGACCTGTTCCAGCGGATCGTGGTCGACCCGTGCTCGGTGTCGGCGGTGCGCTACACCGCGACCCGGCCGTTCGTGCTGCGGATGAACGACACCGGCGGCGACGTGGCCGCTCTGGTGCCACCGAAGCGCCGCGGCCGGCGTCGGCGGCCGGCGTCCGGGGACGCCGCGGTCGGCGGCGGCGCGGGCGGCACCTGACGGGCGGCGCGAGCGGCACCTGACCGGCGGCGGGCGGGCGGCTCCTGATCGCCCCGGGTAGGCTGTGATCCCGATGGCGCGACAGGTGCACCTCTTCGACCGCCCGGACCGGTTCGTCGCCGGGACCGTCGGTCAGCCCGGCGACCGCACGTTCTACCTGCAGGCCACCGGCGAGGGCCGGACGGTCAGCGTCGCCCTGGAAAAGGTGCAGGTCACCTTGCTCGCCGACCGGCTCGAGGAGCTGCTCGGCGAGGTCCAGCGGCGGCTCGGCGTGCCCGCCCCCGAGGAGCCGGACGGCGGCGACAACGAGCCGCTCGACACCCCGGTGGACGAGGAGTTCCGGGTCGGCGCGATGGGCCTGGCCTGGGACGGCGACGCCGAGCTGGTGGTGGTCGAGGCGCAGGCCGCCGGCGACGAGCCCGCCGACGAGTCGACCATCCTGGAGGACGTCGAGGATGGTCCGGACGTGCTCCGGGTGCGGATCACCTCCGCCGAGGCCCGCGCGTTCGTCGACCGGGCCCGCCGGGTGGTCTCCGCCGGCCGGCCGCCGTGCCCGCTGTGCGGGCTGCCGCTGGACGCCGGCGGCCACATCTGCCCCCGGCAGAACGGCTACCGCCGCACCACCGCCGCCTGACCCCGCCCCGCCCGGCGGGGTCGCCGTGTGACGTCCTCGTTGCCGGCCCGGCGTGTCCGGCGGGCGTCGGCCACACTGGACCGGTGAGCGAGCCGACCGCCGGGGACTCGGTGACCCTGGACGTGACCGAGGCATTGGAGCTGCTGCGGACCGGCACCCTGGAGGTCGAGGGCCGGCTGGTCGACGCCAGCAACACCACGCTCTACTGCTCGCTGTCCCGGGACGGGCTCACCACCGCCTGTGTCTACAAGCCGGTGCGGGGGGAGCGGCCGCTGTGGGACTTCCCGGACGGCACGCTCGCCGCCCGGGAGGCGGCCGCGTACCTGGTCTCCACCGCGCTGGGCTGGAACGTGGTGCCCCCGACGGTGCTGCGCGACGGCCCGTTCGGCGAGGGCATGGTGCAGCTGTGGATCGACGGCGACGAGACCGTCGACCTGGGCCGGCTGGTCCGGGCCGACCGGCCGGCGCTGCGCCGGATGGCGGTCTTCGACGCGGTCGTCAACAACGCCGACCGCAAGGGCGGCCACCTCATCCCGATGCCCGGCGGGCACGTGTACGGAGTCGACCACGGGGTGTCGTTCCACCAGCAGGACAAGCTGCGCACGGTGCTGTGGAACTGGGCCGGCGAGCCGCTGCCGGACGACGCGGTCGACGCGCTGTCCGAGCTGCGCGCCCTGCTCGAGGGCGCGCTCGACGCCGCCCTGGCCGCGCTGCTCACCCGCCGCGAGGTGACCGCCGTACGCCGCCGCGTCGACCGCCTGCTCAGCTCCCGCTGCTACCCCGAGCCCTCCGGCGACTGGCCCCCCGTCCCCTGGCCGCCCTTCTGACCGGGCGTGGCGCCGGTGTCGCCACCACGCGGCGGGCAGGGTCCACCAGCGACCAGCCCACCCCGGCCAGCCCGCCCCGGCCACCCCGCTCTCGACTGACGGCCCCCGCCCGCGACTGACGGCGCCGGCCCTCGACTGACGGCTGCTGGGCCGTCAGTCGGATGCGGACGGCGTCACTCGCGGGGGAGGGCGTCAGTGGCGGGGGACGGCGGCGGGGGAGGGGAGGATCGGGGGGTGCGGGCGGAGGTGGTGGCGGAGGTGGCCGGGATGGTGCCGGCCGCGGGGGCGGGGTGGGCGGTGCGGGTGGCGGTCGACGGGGTGGACGGGGCGGGGAAGACGGTGTTCGCCGGCGAGCTCGCCGCGGCGCTGACCGCGCGCGGCCGGCCGGTGCTGACGGCGAGCGTGGACGGCTTCCACCACCCGCGCGCGGTCCGGCACCGGCGGGGCCGGGACTCGCCCGAGGGCTTCTTCCTGGACTCGTACGACCACGACCGGCTGGTCGCCGAGCTGCTCGCCCCGCTCGGTCCGGGCGGCTGCGGCGCCGTCCGCACCGCGGTCTTCGACTGGCGCGCCGACCGGCCGGTCGAGCAGCCGGTCCGGCAGGTCGAGCCGGGCACGGTGCTGGTCCTGGACGGGATCTTCCTGCACCGCGACGAGCTGCGGGCGTACTGGGACTTCTCGGTCTTCCTCGACGTCGACTTAGTGGTCTCGGTGCCGCGGATGGCGGCCCGGGACGGCTCGCCGGCGGACCCGGCCGACCCGGCGAACCGCCGGTACGTCGAGGGCCAGCGCCGTTATCTGGCCGCCTGCGCGCCGGCCGGGCGGGCCACCGTGGTGGTGGACAACACGGTGCTCGACCGCCCGCGACTGCTCCGGACCCGTGGGTAGGGTGGCGGCATGGAGTCGTGGTCCAGGCCGCCGGTGCCGCGGCTGCCGGGCCCGGGCCGGCCGCTGCGGCTGACCGACACCGCGACCGGCGAGGTCCGCCCGACCGCCCCGGGCCGGACCGCGGGGTTGTACGTGTGCGGCATCACGCCGTACGACGCGACCCACCTCGGCCACGCGGCGACGTACCTCGCCTTCGACCTCGTGCAGCGGGTGTGGCTCGACGCCGGCACCCAGGTGCGGTACGTGCAGAACGTGACCGACGTGGACGAGCCGCTGCTGGAGCGGGCGGAGCGCGACGGCGAGGACTGGGTCGCGCTGGCCGAGCGGGAGACCGAGCTGTTCCGCACCGACATGGCCGCGCTGCGGGTGCTGCCGCCGGACCACTTCGTCGGCGCGGTGGAGGCGATCCCGCGGATCGTGCCGCTGGTGCAGCGCCTGCTCGACGCCGGCGCGGCGTACCACGTCGACGACGACGTCTACTTCTCCGTCCAGTCCTCGCCCCGGTTCGGGTACGAGTCCGGCCTGGACGTGACCGAGATGCTCGCGCTGTTCGGGGAGCGCGGCGGCGACCCGGACCGGCCGGGCAAGAAGGACCCGCTCGACCCGGTGCTGTGGCGCGCCGCCCGGCCGGGGGAGCCGAGCTGGGACTCCGAGCTGGGCCCGGGCCGGCCGGGCTGGCACGTCGAGTGCACCGCGATCGCGCTGGACCACCTCGACTCCCCGCTGGACGTGCAGGGCGGCGGGCGCGACCTCGCCTTCCCGCACCACGAGATGTCGGCCGCGCACGCCGAGGTGGCAACCGGGTCGTGGCCGTTCGCGAGGGCGTACGTGCACGCCGGGATGGTCGGCCTGGACGGTGAGAAGATGTCCAAGAGCCGCGGCAATCTGGTGCTGGTGTCCCGGCTGCGGGAGGGCGGCACCGATCCGGCCGCGCTGCGGCTGGCGCTGCTCGGCACCCACTACCGCGCTGACCGGGAGTGGCGGGCCACCGACCTGACCGCCGCCGAGGCCCGGCTGGACCGGTGGCGGCGGGCGGCCGCGCTGCCGGCCGGGCCGGACGCGGCGCCGGTGCTCGACCGGGTGCGCGACCGGCTGGCCGACGACCTGGACACCCCGGCCGCGCTGACGGCGGTGGACCGGTGGGCGGACGAGGCGCTGGCCCGCGGCGGGCCGGACCCGGACGCGCCCCGGCTGGTCCGCGACCTGGTCGACGGCCTGCTCGGCATCGCCCTGTGACCCCGCCCGCGGGGGAGTCGATCGTCTTCGACCGGATCGCGGACTCGTACGACGAGACCCGCGGCGGGATGGAGCGCGGCCGGGTCGCCGCCGAGGCGCTGCACCGGCTGCTGCCGGCCGGCCCGCTGCTCGAGGTCGGCGTCGGCACCGGGCTGGTCGCCGCCGCGCTGACCGAGCGGGGCCGCCGGCCGGTCGGGGTCGACCTGTCCCGGCCGATGCTGGCGCGGGCGGCGGGCCGGGTCCCCGGCCGGGTCGCGGTCGGGGACGCCCAGCGGCTGCCGGTGGGCACCGACGCGGTGGCCGGCGCCTACCTGGTCCACGTGCTGCACCTGGTCGCCGACCCGGCCTTGGTGCTGGCCGAGGTGGCCCGCGTGGTCCGGTCCGGTGGCCGGGTGGTGACCTCCGCCTTCCCGGACGACCCGCTCGATGACGACCTGCACGAGGTCTTCCGCGCGGTGCGCGAGCAGCTCGAGGCCGAGCGCCGGCCCGACGACGTGGCGACCATCACCGGGCACGCGCGCGCCGCCGGCCTGGTCGAGGCCGACCGGGTCGAGCTTCGCAGCCCGGGCAGCACCCCGCGCGAGGCGGCCGAGCGGCTGGCGACCCGCTCGCTGTCCTGGATGTGGACGGTGGACGACGATGCCTGGTCGCGGCACGTGCCGGCGGCGCTGGACCGGCTGCGGGCGCTGCCCGGGCAGGACCGGCCGCGGCCGGGACCCGGGCCGACCCTGCTCGCCCTCGCCCACGCCTGACCCCACGCCCGACCCCACGCCCGGGGTCGGCGCGCTCAGGCGGCGGAGGGGCCGGAGGGCTCAGGCGCCGGAGGGGCCCGGCGGCTGGCGCCGGCGCAGGTACTTCTCGAACTCCTTGGCGATCGCGTCGCCGCTGGCCTGCGGCATCGCGCTGTCCTCGTCCCGCTCCTCGAGCGTGCGGACGTATTCGGTCACGTCGGCGTCCTCGTTGGCCATCTCGTCGACCAGCTTCTGCCACTCGTCGGCCTGCTCGGGCAGCGCGCCCAGCGGCACCTCGACGTCGAGGACCTCCTCGACCCGGTGCAGCAGCGCCAGCGTCGCCTTGGGGTTGGGCGGCTGGGAGACGTAGTGCGGGATCGCGGCCCAGAACGAGATGGCCGGGATGCCGGCCCGCACGCAGGCGTCCTGCAGCACGCCGAGGATGCCGGTCGGCCCCTCGTAGCGCGAGTGCTCCAGCCCGTAGCGCTCGGCCGAGGTCGCGTCGTACGACGTGCCGGTCACCGGGGTGGGCCGGGTGTGCGGGGTGTCCGACAGCAGCGCGCCGAGCAGCACCACGGTCTGCACGCCGAGCTCGCGGACGATCTCCAGGATCTCCTCGCAGAAGCCGCGCCAGCGCATGTTGGGCTCGACGCCGCGCATGATCACCACGTCGTGGCTCGCCCCCGGCGGCCGGCACACCGAGAACCGGGTGGTCGGCCACTCGACCCGCCGCGACACCCCGTCGACCAGCGAGACGGTCGGCCGGTTGACCTGGAAGTCGTAGTAGTCGTCGGGATCGATCGCGGCCAGCGGACGGGCGTCCCAGATCAGCTCGAGGTGCTCCACCGCGGACGTGGCCCCGTCGCCGGCGTCGTTCCACCCCTCGAACGCGCCGACGAGCACGGGCTCGGTCAGCTCCGGCCAGTCCTCGAAGTCGGTCACGCGGACCAGCGTACGGCGGCACCGGAGCCGGGCCAGCCGGCGCACCCGATCTGTGGACAACCCGTCCGCGGCGGTCGCGGGCGCGGCACGGACCCCACCCCGCCCGCTACACTGGACGCCGCGGATCGAGAGGCGCTGCGACGGACGGGTGTCCGCCACGCTCGATCCGGCAGGTCATCTGTCGCAAGGGCGCCTCCGGAGACGGAGGAGCGACAGGTGGGCGTGCAGCCGCGAGCCGGGACCGAGCGCGAGCGGGCGTTGCGGGAGCTGCTGGACCAGCGGCTGGTCGTGCTCGACGGTGCCTGGGGCACCATGCTGCAGGGCGCCGGGCTGACCCCGGCCGACTACCGCAGCGACGTCGTCCCGGCCGACCACGGCACGGACGTCACCGGCAATCCGGACCTGCTCAACCTGACCCGCCCGGACCTGATCCTGGACGTGCACCGGCAATACCTGGCCGCCGGCGCCGACATCACCACCACCAACACGTTCACCGCGACGCCGATCGCGCAGGCCGACTACGGGCTGCAGTCCCTGGTCCGGGACATGAACCTGGCCGGCGCGCGGCTGGCCCGCCAGGCCGCCGACGAGGCCGGCGGCAAGTTCGTCGCCGGCTCGGTCGGCCCGCTCAACGTCACGCTCTCGCTGTCCCCCCGGGTGGACGACCCGGCGTACCGGGCGGTCCCGTTCGACGACGTCAAGGCGGCGTATGCGGAGCAGATCGCGGCGCTGGCCGAGGGCGGCGTCGACCTGCTGCTGATCGAGACGATCTTCGACACGCTCAACGCCAAGGCCGCGATCGCCGCCGCCCGCGAGGTCGCCCCGCAGGTGCCGCTGTGGATCTCGGTGACGATCGTGGACCGGTCCGGCCGCACCCTGTCCGGGCAGACGGTCGAGGCGTTCTGGACCTCGGTGCGGCACGCCGACCCGCTGGTGGTCGGCGTCAACTGCTCGCTCGGCGCGGAGGAGATGCGGCCGTACGTGGCCGACCTGTCCCGGCTGGCCGGGGTGTACGTGGCCAGCCACCCCAACGCCGGGCTCCCCAACGCCTTCGGCGGCTACGACCAGACCCCGGAGGAGACGGCCGGGCTGCTGGCCGGCTTCGCCCGCGAGGGCATGGTCAACATCGTCGGCGGCTGCTGCGGCACCGTCCCGGCGCACATCGAGCGGATCGCCGCCGCGGTCGCGGACCTGCCGACCAGGACGCCGCCGGCGGTCGAGGACCGCAGCCGCTTCAGCGGGCTGGAGCCGTTCGAGATCGGCCCGGACACCGGCTTCGTGATGATCGGCGAGCGGACCAACGTGACCGGCTCGGCCCGGTTCCGCCGGCTGATCGAGGGCGAGGACTTCCAGGGCGCCGTCGACGTGGCGCTGGAGCAGGTCCGCGGCGGGGCCAACCTGCTCGACGTCAACATGGACGCCGACCTGCTCGACAGCGAGCAGGCGATGACCACGTTCCTCAACCTGATCGCCACCGAGCCCGAGGTGGCCCGCATCCCGATCATGGTCGACAGCTCCAAGTGGACCGTGCTCGAGGCCGGGCTCAAGTGCGTGCAGGGCAAGGGCGTGGTCAACTCGATCAGCCTCAAGGAGGGCGAGGAGTCCTTCCTCGCCCAGGCCCGGCGGATCCGCGACTACGGCGCCGGCATGGTCGTGATGGCCTTCGACGAGCGGGGCCAGGCCGACACCGCCGACCGCAAGGTGGCGATCTGCGGCCGGGCGTACGACCTGCTCACCCAGCAGGCCGGCGTCGACCCGACCGACATCATCTTCGACCCGAACGTGCTCGCCGTGGCGACCGGCATGGCCGAGCACAACAGCTACGCGAAGGAGTTCCTGGACGCGCTGCCGCGCATCAAGGAGCGCTGCCCGGGCGCCCGCACCAGCGGCGGCATCTCCAACCTGTCGTTCTCCTTCCGCGGCAACGACGTGGTCCGCGAGGCCATGCACTCGGCGTTCCTCTACCACGCGATCCCGGCCGGGCTGGACATGGGCATCGTCAACGCCGGCCAGCTCGCGATCTACCAGGACATCCCGGCCGACCTGCTGGAGCTGGTCGAGGACGTGCTGTTCGACCGGCGGGAGGACGCCACCGACCGGCTGGTCTCCTTCGCCGAGACGGTCAACCGCAAGGGCACCCAGCGGGTCGTGGACCTGTCCTGGCGGGACGCGCCGGTCGCCGAGCGGCTCGCGCACGCGCTCGTGCACGGCATCGTCGACTTCGTCATCGAGGACACCGAGGAAGCCCGGCAGCAGGCCGCCCGGCCGCTCGACGTCATCGAGGGCCCGCTGATGGACGGGATGAAGGTCGTCGGCGACCTGTTCGGCGCCGGCAAGATGTTCCTGCCGCAGGTGGTCAAGAGCGCGCGGGTGATGAAGCGCTCGGTGGCCTACCTGGAGCCGTACATGGAGGCGGAAAAGGAGCAGGCCCGCCTGGAGGGCCGGATCGACACCGGCCGCGGCCAGGGCAAGGTCGTGCTGGCCACGGTCAAGGGCGACGTGCACGACATCGGCAAGAACATCGTCGGCGTGGTCCTGGGCTGCAACAACTACGAGGTCATCGACCTCGGCGTGATGGTGCCGACCGCGACCGTGCTGGACACCGCGGTCGCCGAGGGCGCCGACGCGGTCGGGCTGTCCGGGCTGATCACCCCGTCGCTGGACGAGATGGTCAACGTGGCCACCGAGATGCAGCGCCGCGGGCTCAAGCTGCCGCTGCTCATCGGCGGCGCTACCACCTCGCGGCAGCACACCGCGGTCCGGATCGCCCCGGCGTACGACCACACCACCGTGCACGTGCTGGACGCGTCCCGGGTGGTCGGGGTGGTCTCCGACCTGCTCGACACCGACCGGGCCGACGAGCTGGACCGGGCCAACCGGGTCGAGCAGGAGCGGCTGCGGGTGGCGCACGCCAACCGGCACCAGCGGCCGATGCTCACGCTGGCCGAGGCCCGGCTCAACCGGGAGCAGGTGTCCTTCGAGGACCTGCCGGTGCCGGAGTTCACCGGGGTGCGGGTGGAGACGCCGTCGATCGCCGAGCTCCGGCCGTACGTCGACTGGACCTTCCTGTTCCTGGCCTGGGAGATCAAGGGCAAGTACCCGGCCGTGCTGGAGCGGCCGGAGGCGCGGGAGCTCTTCGACGACGCCAACGAGATGCTCGACGAGATCATCGCGGCCGGCTCGCTGCGGGCCGAGGGCGTTTACGGCTTCTGGCCGGCGCACGCCGACGGCGACGACGTGGTGGTGGGGGAGACCCGCTTCCCGATGCTGCGCCAGCAGACCGCCAAGCACGCCGACCGGCCCAACCGGTCGCTGGCCGACTACGTGGCGCCCGAGGGCGACCACATGGGCGGGTTCGCGGTCGCCATCCACGGCGCCGAGGAGCTGGCGAGGTCGTACGAGCAGGCCAACGACGACTACCGGGCGATCATGGTCAAGGCGCTGGCCGACCGGCTGGCCGAGGCGTTCGCCGAGCTGATCCACCTGCGGGCGCGGCGGGCCTGGTTCGAGCCGGACGCCGACCCGGACGTGGCCGAGCTGCACGCGGAGCGGTTCCGCGGGATCCGGCCGGCGCTCGGCTATCCGGCCAGCCCGGACCACACGCTCAAGGGGCCGCTGTTCGACCTGCTCGACGCCCGCGGGCGCGGCATCGGGCTGACCGACTCGTACGCGATGACGCCGGCCGCCGCGGTCAGCGGGCTGATCTTCGCCCACCCGGGCTCGCGCTACTTCGCCGTCGGCCGGATCGGCCGCGACCAGGTCGAGGACTACGCGACCCGGCGCGGGCTGGAGGTCGCCGAGGTCGAGCGCTGGCTGCGGCCCAACCTCGACTACGACCCGGCGTGACGGCGCTCCCGGCGGCGGTGCTGTTCGACATGGACGGCACGCTGATCGACTCCGAGCCGGTCTGGGACGAGGCGCTGCGCCGGCTCGCCCGCTCGCTGGGCGGCTCGCTGTCCGAGCAGGCGCGGCGGGCCACGGTGGGCACCAACGTGCCGGTGTCGATCGAGATCGTGCGCGCCGACGTCGGCCGGCCCGACGCCGACCCGGTGGAGCTGGGGGAGCGGCTGGTCGCGGACGTGCGCGAGCGGCTGGCGGCCGGGCTGCGCTGGCGGCCGGGCGCCCGCGAGCTGGTGACCGCGGTGCGCGCCGCCGGGGTGCCGACCGCGCTGGTCACCAACACCGAGCGGTCGCTGGTCCTGGTGTCGTTCGGCCCGCTGGTCGAGGAGCTCTTCGACGTCTCGGTCTGCGGGGACGAGGTGGGCCGGTCCAAGCCGGACCCGGAGCCGTACCGGACCGCGGCCGCGCTGCTCGGCGTCGACCCGGCCGACACCATCGCGATCGAGGACTCGCCGGCCGGGACGGTGTCCGCGGAGGCGGCCGGCTGCGCGGTGCTGGTGGTGCCGGCCGAGGTGCCGGTGCCGGCCGGGCCGCGCCGCACCTTCGCCGCGTCGCTGGCGGACATCGGCATTGCCGACCTCGCCGCCCTCCTCCGCCGCGCCGCCTGACCCCCGCACGCCCCGCACGGCGATCACCTTTGCGCGTGTCCTCGTTCCGACACGCCGCCCCAGCGGGCGTCCTGAGCGAGCCGGCGCGCCAACGTGATCACCGTGGGCAGACGGCGACGCCGGGGGTCGGATGGGCGCCGGTGACGCCGGGGGTCGGGTGGGCGCCGGCGACGCGGCCGCGCCGGGCGGTGGGGGAACCGCCCGGCGCCGCCCCGGCCGTGCTCAGTCCGCCGCGATGGCGTTGAGCACGTTGAGCCGGGATGCCCGCCGCGCCGGCAGCCACGCCGCCAGCACGCCGGCCACCGCCGCGGCGACGAGGTAGGCCGCGAGCTGTCCCACCGGGAAGGTCAGCTCGGTCACCCCCTCGTCCACCAGCGCCCGTTGCAGCGCGACCCCGAAGACCGCGCCGACCGCCAGCCCGAGCAGCCCGCCGAAGACGGCGACCAGCACCGACTCCACCCGGACCATCCGCTTGACCTGCCGCCGGCTCATCCCGACCGCCCGCAGCAACCCCAGCTCGCGGGTCCGCTCCAGCACCGACAGGGCCAGCGTGTTGACGATGCCGAGCACCGCGATGAGCACCGACAGCGCCAGCAGCAGCGAGAAGAACTGGATCAGCTGGTCGATCTGCGAGGTGATCTCGCCGACGAACTCGGACCGGTCCTGCAGCTGGACGTTCGGGTACGGCCGGATCGCCTGGTCCAGCGCGGCCCGGACCTGCCCGGCGTCCGCGCCCGGCGCCAGCTTGAGCAGCGCGGCGACGTACAGGTCCTGTTCGAAGTGCCGCCCGGCGCTCTCGTCCAGCACGTAGCTGCCGACCAGCTCGTTGGCCTTGTACGTGCCGCCCACCCGCAACTGCTCGGTGGTGCCGTCCGGATACTGCGCCGGCACGGTCGTGCCCACCGACCACCCCTTGTCCTTCGCGAGGTCGTCGGCGACGAGCACCACCCCCGGGCGCAGCTCGGTCGAGCCGCTGACGTCGTCCAGCGACACCGTCCGACCGATCGCACTGGCTGGCATGGCGGCCGGGTAGCTGCCGTCGCCGTCCAGCACCACCCGGGCGCTGCGGAACGCGGTCACCTCGGCCAGCCCGGGCAGCGTCCGCACCGAGTCGACCGCCTGCTGGCTGATCCCGACCGCGGCCGGGTTGAGCAGGAAGTCGGCTCCGAGCGCGGTGTCCGCGGTCTTGCGGACGCTGTCCTTCAGCGACGCGCCGAGCACGCCGACCGCGGCGACCAGCGCCAGCCCGATCATCAGCGCGGCCGCGGTCGACGCGGTGCGCCGCGGGTTGCGCTGCGAGTTGAGCCGGCCCAGCCGACCCGGCAGCCGGCGGCTGAACAGCGACCCCAGCGCGCCGGTGACCGGCCTGCTCGCCAGCGGCGACAGCAGCGCCACGCCGAGGAAGGCGAGCACCGCGCCGAGCCCGAGCACCCACAGCGGGCTGCCGGTCAGGCCCATGGTGATGCCGGCCGCGCCGGCCACGGTGAGCACGATGCCGCCGATGGTCTGCCGGGCCAGCGACCGGTCCGGGGTGGCCGCGTCCCGCATCGCCGCGATCGGCGGCACCTTCGCCGCCCGCCGGGCCGGCAGCAGCGCGGCCGCCGCGGTGACCAGGATGCCGACCGCGAAGGCGGCGACCACGGTGCGCAGCTCGATCACGATCGCCGCCTCGGGCAGGCCGGCGCCGAACGCGCTGAACAGCGCCTGCAGCCCGAGCGCCACCCCGATGCCGCCGCCGAGGCCGAGCGCGGACGCGAGCCCGCCGACGACCAGTGCCTCCAGCAGCACCGACCGGGTCACCTGGCGCCGGCTGGCGCCCAGCGCCCGCATCAGCGCCAGCTCCCGGGTCCGCTGCGCGACCAGGATCGAGAACGTGTTGAAGATGATGAACGCGCCGACGAACAGCGCGACCGCGGCGAAGACCAGCAGGAACGTGCTGAGGAAGCCGATCGCCTCCTGGACGTCGCTGGCCTGCTCGTCGGCCAGCTGCTGGCCGGTGATCGCCTCGGTGCCGGCCGGCAGCACGGCGGCCACCCGGTCCCGCAGCTCCTGCTGGCCGACCCCGCCCTCGGCGGCGATCAGCAGGTCGCTGTAGCCGTTGACCGAGAGCAGCTGCTGGGCGACGGGCGTGGTGAAGATGACGTACGCCTCGCCGCCGAGCGAGTCCTTGCCGTTGGCGTACTGGACCAGCCCGACCACCCGGACCTCGTGCTGCCCGGTCGGGGTGAAGACGGTCGCGGTGTCGCCGATCCCCTTGCCGGCCTTCTCGGCCAGCGCCGGGTCCAGCACCACCTCGCCCGGTCCCTGCGGCGGCCGGCCCTCGATCACCCGCTGCTGGTTGAGCGTGGTCGAGTCGATCCAGTTGGCTCCGATGATCGGCGCCCCGTTGGTGCTCAGCGCCTTGCCGTCCTTGCCGAGCACGGACATCTGGTTGAAGTCGGCGCGGACCACGTTGCCCTGGACCTCGGCGACGCCGTCGACGGCGCGGATCCGCTCCACCGCCGACGCCGGCACGGTCTGCCGGCCGGCCCCGTCACCGGTCGCGCTGCCGTCCGCCTTCTCCGCGCCCCGCACGTCGACCGCGACCTTCTCGTTGACGGTCTTGAACAGGTCGGTGAACGTGTTGCCGAGGCTGTCGGTCAGCACGAACGCGCCCGACACGAAGGACACGCCCAGCACCACCGCCATCGCCGACAGCAGCAGCCGCAGCTTGCGCGCCATCAGGGAGCGCAGGGTGGCGCGCAGCATCACGCACCCGCCCGCGCGTAGAGCGAGTCCTGACCCGGCTCCAGGCCCTTCATCCGGTCCAGCACGGTGTCCGCGGTCGGCGCCCGCATCTCGTCGACGATCAGGCCGTCGGCGAGGAACAGCACGCGGTCGGCGTACCCGGCCGCGGACGGCTCGTGGGTGACCATCACGATGGTCTGGCCGAGCTCGTCCACCGACCGCCGCAGGAAAGCGAGCACCTCGGCGCTGCTGCGCGAGTCGAGGTTGCCGGTCGGCTCGTCGGCGAAGACGACCGCCGGCCGGGTGATCAGCGCCCGGGCACAGGCGACGCGCTGCTGCTGGCCGCCGGACAGCTCGGTCGGCCGGTGCCGCAGCCGGTCGGCCAGGTTGACCGCGGTCACCACCTCGTCGAACCAGGCCGGGTCCGGCTTGCGCCCGGCGATGGCCAGCGGGAGCGTGATGTTCTCCTCGGCGGTCAGCGTCGGCAGCAGGTTGAACTGCTGGAAGACGAAGCCGACCTTGTCCCGGCGCAGCTCGGTCAGCCGCTTGTCCGACATCCCGGACAGCCGGTCGCCGCCGACGTACACCTCGCCGGAAGTCGCGGTGTCCAACCCGGCCAGGCAGTGCATGAACGTCGACTTGCCGGACCCGGAGGGCCCCATGATCGCGGTGAACTCGCCGGCGGGGAACGTGGCGCTCACCCCGCCGAGCGCGGTCACGGCGGTGGCGCCGGAGCCGTACACCTTGCGCAGCTCCACGGCCTGGGCCGCGGGCGCCCCCCGGGTGCCGGTCTCGGGACTCATCACGACTGCTCTCCCCTCGTAGGGTGCGCCGCCAGCCGGCGCACCACTGCTCGCACCCAGGACGCTAGGGGGCCGGCAGGTCCGGGGCATTGGGGTTTCCCCCCGACTTGATCAGGGGTCACCCCGACCCTGCGCTCCGGGACCGGCCCGGCCGGGCGGCGCCGCCCGGCTTCGGGAACGACGCTATGACCGCGGCGGAGCGGTCACATCCGGCCGTCGTGGGAGGTCGCCCTCCACCGATCGGACGACCCCGGGTCCTCCCGTGGGCTGCTCCGCCGGGGCCGGCTCGGGTGCCTCCGGCCACGGCGGCAGGGTGCCGCCCCGGGCCGGGCACAACGCCTGGTGGTCGCACCAGTCGCAGAGCCGGCTCGGGCTGGCCCGGAAGTCCCGCCGCTGCACCGCCCGCTCGACCGCCCGCCACACCGCGACCAGCGTCCGCTCGAAGCGCTCCAGCTCGCCGGCCTCCGGCTGGTACGTCAGCGTGTCCCGGTCCGACAGGTACATCAGCTTGAGCTGGTGAGGGACCGTGCCGCGGGTGCGCCACAGGACCAGCGCGTAGAACTTCAGCTGGAACAGCGCCTTCGCCTCGTACGCGACGCGGGGGATGCTGCCGGTCTTGTAGTCGACCACCCGGACCTCGCCGGTGGGCGCGACGTCGAGCCGGTCGACATAGCCGCGCAGCACCAGGCCGCCGCCCTCGCCGAGGTCGAGCACGGTCTCGACCAGCTGCTCGCGGGCCGCCGGCTCCAGCCGGGCCGGGTCCTCCAGCGCGAAGTAGCCGTCGACCATCCGGCGGGCCGACCCCAGCCACTCGACCAGCTCGCCCGCCTCGGCCGTCCCGCCCGCCTCCGCCGTCTCGCCCGCCTCCGCCGGGAAGAGCTCGGCGACCTCGGGCTCGGCCTCGACCAGCCGCTGCCACTCGGGCTCGACCAGCGCTGCCGCCGCCGCCGGGGTGCGCTCGGCCGCCGGCAGGTCGAAGAGCCGGTCCAGCACCGCGTGCACCACCGTGCCGCGGACCTTGTCCCGGGTCGGCCGCGGCCGGATCTTGTCGATCGAGCGGAACCGGAACAGCAGCGGGCAGGTCTTGAAGTCCGCCGCCCGCGACGGCGACAGCGAGCCGACCACCGGCGCCGGCAGGAACACCGGCACCGGCGCCTCGTCCACCGGCGCGCTGGTCATGTCCGGCACCTTAACGCCGGGCACCGACAGTCCCGGACCTGCCGCGCCGCCCCCCTCAGAGCCAGGACAGCCGGTCGAACGGCCAGGCGAGCACGAACGCCCGCCCCACCAGCAGGTCGTCCTCGATCGGGCCGAAGACCCGGCTGTCGCTGGAGTTGCAGCGGTTGTCGCCCATCACCCAGAGCCGGCCGGCCGGGACCGTCACCGGGGCGAAGTCCTGGGTGCCCCGGCAGGTCGGCTCGACGTACGGCTCCGCCAGCGGCTTGCCGTCGACGAACACCTTCCGGTCGCGGCCCTCCACCGTCTCGCCGGGCAGCGCGACGACCCGCTTGATCAGGTCCTCGTCCTCGACCTGGAAGTCCGGTGGGCGGCGGAAGACCACGACGTCGCCGCGGTTCACGTCGTGCAAGTGGTAGCTGACCTTGTTGACCAGCACCCGGTCGCCCTCGATGAGCGTCTCGTGCATGGAGCCGGACGGGATGAAGAACGTCTGGACCACGTACGCGCGGATCAGGTACGCGCTCAGCAGCGCGAAGACGATGAGGAACGGCCACTCCAGGGCCCGCCGCCGGGTGCGGCGGCGGCGCACCACCGCCCGCGGCGGGTGCTTGGGCAGCGTCCGCGGGCGCCGGCGGGTCGGCTCCCGGTCGAGCATCTCCTGGGCCGGGACGTAGCGGCGCAGCAGCTGGGTCGAGTCCCCGTCGAAGACGTGCACGACCCGCTCGCCGGTGGGGGGCGCCGGTCGGGGCAGGCCGGTCGCCCGCCACCCGCCGTCCACCGGCGGGGGAAGAGGCGCACCCGGCCCGGGCCGCGTCGCCGGCGGCTGGATCGGGGCCGCTGGCGGCGGCGCGGGCGCGCGGTCGACCCGCGGCCGCACCGGCCGCTCCAGCGGGATCGCCGGCCGCACCACCTGCCAGTCGTCCGCCGGCGCGGGCAGGTCCTCGATCCGCCCCGCTCGCTCGGCCTGCCAGTCCTCCACCGCCGGCGCGCCGTAGCCACTGGTCGCCGGCGCCACCGGGTGCGCCCCGTTCACCGGCCGCTCGGCCTGCCAGTCCTCCACCGCCGGCGCCCCGTACCCGTTGGTCGCCGGCGGCACCGGGTACGCCCCGTTAGCCGGCCGCTGGAGCTCCCAGTCGTCCACCGCGGGTGCGCCGTACCCGTTGGTCGCCGGCGGCACGGGGTGCGCGCCGTTCGACCGGGGTGCCGGGCGCCGCAGCTCCCAGTCGTCGACCGCGGGGGCGCCGTGACCGTTGCTCGGGGCCGGTCGGCGCCAGTCGCTCGGGGCCGGCGGGTCGGCGCCGTTGGTCGGCAGCGCCGGCCGCTCGGCCTCCCAGTCGTTCAGCTCGGCCGCAACGTGGCCGTTGAGGGCGGCCGGAGTGGGGGAGTGGATCCCGTTGAGCGGTTCGGCGGCGCTGTGCCGACCCCCGCCGCCAACCTCCGGCCCGCTCCCGTTCGCCGGCGGGAGGACCAGCGCACCCGGCCCGACCCCGTGCCACGCCCTCGGCGCTTCGTCACTTTCCGTGACCGCCGGCCCGGCCTCGGAACGGGCCCGGCGCCGCCCCCCGGAACCCCGCTCGCGCAGCGCCTTCTCGATCGCCGCCCGTGCGTCCGTGCCCGCTTCGTCGGAAGCGGCGTGCCGCCCGTGTCCCCCGTCCGGAGGATTCTCGGCGTCGGCGTGCCGGCCGGCCGGGGGCGCCGCATGGCGCCCCCCGGCCGGCCCTCCGCCGGAACCGGGACGGGTCATGGCATCACGGTAGGTCACCGCGGGCCACCGCGTCGCCTCCCAGCGCGCCCGCCGTACCATCGCCGCATGGCGGCCCCCCGGCTCGGCACGGACCGCACCCCACCCGCCGGGCTCCCGGTGGGCCGTTTCTTCGGGGTGCCGCTCTACCTGTCGCCGTCCTGGCTGCTGATCGCCGGGCTGATCACGCTGACGTACGCCGGCCTGGTCACCGAGACCGTCGACGAGATCAGCCCGGCGGGGTCGTACGCGGTCGCCTTCCTCTTCGCCGTCCTGCTGGCCGCCTCGCTGATGGCGCACGAGCTCGGCCACACCGCGGTCAGCCTCGCCTTCGGGATGCCGGTCCGGCGGGTGGTCATCTTCCTGCTCGGCGGGGTGTCCGAGATCGAGAAGGAGCCGACCGATCCGGGCCAGGAATACCTGGTCGCGGTCGCCGGCCCGCTGGTCTCGCTGGTGCTGGCGGCCGGCGGCGCCTGCTTCCTGCCGCTGACCGACCCGGGCACGGTCAGCCGCACGATCGTCTTCCTGGTGGTCTGGAGCAACCTGGCCGTGGCCGTGTTCAACCTGCTGCCCGGGCTGCCGCTGGACGGCGGCCGGCTGGTCCGCGCCGGGGTGTGGCGGCTGTCCGGGGACCGGCTGACCGGCACCCGGGCCGCGGCCTGGGGCGGCCGCGGGGTCGCGGTGCTGGTGCTGGTCGGCGCGGTGGTGATGGTCCGGCCGGAGGGCGCGCTCGGGCTCGGCAACGTGCTGCTGGCCAGCCTGCTGGCCGCGTTCATCTGGGTCGGCGCCAGCCAATCGCTGAGCTCGGCCACCGTGTCCGCCCGGATGCCGGCGATCGCGATCGGCTCGCTGGTCCGCCCGACGCTGTCGGTGCCGCCGGACCTGCCGGTCGCGGAGGCGCTGCGGCGCGCCTGGACCGGGCACGTCCGTGCCCTGGTGGTGGTGGACGCGACCGGCGCGCCGCGGGCGCTGGTGTCGGAGGCGCACGTGATGGCGGTGCCGGAGGCGCGCCGGCCGTGGACGACGGTGGCCGACGTGGCCCGACCCCTGGAGCCGGGACTGGTGCTGGCCGACTCGCTGTCCGGGGCCGAGGTGGTGGAGGCCTTCCGCCGCACCCCGGCGAGTGAATACCTGGTGGTCGGCCGGGACGGCCGCGCGGTCGGCGTGCTCGCCGCCGCGGACGTGGCCAAGGTCCTCCAGGGCGCCCGTACGGGGGCGTCGGCGTGAGTGCACCCCCCGACCTCGCGGCGCCCGCGGGCCGGCGGACCGGCGACTTCCGGCCGGGCGACTCGGTCCAGCTCACCGATCCCAAGGGCCGGCTGCACACGGTCGTGCTGCAGCCGGGCAAGGCCTTCCACACCCACCGCGGCGCGGTCGCCCACGACGACCTGATCGGCCGGCCGGAGGGCATCGTGGTGCGGGCCCAGCCCTCCGGCACGCAATACCTGGCGCTGCGCCCGCTGCTGGCCGACTTCGTGCTGTCGATGCCGCGCGGCGCCGCGGTCGTCTACCCCAAGGACGCCGCCCAGATCGTCGCGATGGGCGACGTGTTCCCGGGCGCCAGGGTGGTCGAGGCCGGCGCCGGCTCGGGCGCGCTGACCTGCTCGCTGCTGCGCGCGGTCGGCGACGGCGGGCAGGTGACCAGCTACGAGCGGCGGGAGGACTTCGCCGCGGTGGCCCGGTCCAACGTCGAGCGGTTCTTCGGCGGCCCGCACCCGGCCTGGGAGCTGCGCGACGGCGACGTGGCCCAGCACCCGGCGGACGAGCCGGCGGACCGGGTGGTGCTGGACATGCTGGCGCCCTGGGAGGTGCTGGCCCCGCTGTCGGAGGCGCTGGTGCCCGGCGGGGTGCTGGTGGCTTACGTCGCCACCACGACGCAGCTGTCCCGCATCGTGGAGGCGCTGCGCGAGCACGGCGGCTTCACCGAGCCGGCCGCCTGGGAGACGCTGCTGCGGCCCTGGCACGCGGTCGGGCTGGCGGTCCGGCCGGAGCACCGGATGGTCGGGCACACCGCGTTCCTGGTGTCGGCCCGGCGGCTGGCGCCCGGGGTCACCGCCCCGGTCCGGCAGCGCCGGCCGGCCAAGATGGCCACCGACGACACGCCCAGCCGGACGGCCGACGCGCCGGGGTGAGATTGTTCACTCGGCCGGTTCCGGACCCTGCTCGGCCACGTGGATGCACTCGCCCGGGCACTCCTTCGCCGAGTCGAGCACGTCCAACCGCAGGTGGTCGGGCACGCCGACCCGCGCGCCGGGCGCGGTGCGCAGCTCGCCGTCCTCGCCTTTGACGTACGCCAGACCGTCGACGTCGAACTCGAAGACCTCCGGCGCGTACTGCACGCAGAGACCGTCACCGGTGCACAGCTGCTGGTCCACCCAGACGTGGAGCGCCTCACTCACCCTTGCAGAGTAAGGAGATGTGAGGGTGACAGACGAGCCGAGTGTCCGTTCGGCTGTGTAGGGTGACTTGACCGTAGTCAGCCGCGGGAGGTGGGTGATCGTGGCCAGCGAATCGGACGACCAGGAGACCCGTGCCTCGAGGTATGAGAAGGACGTGCACGACCTCACCACGCAGGTGTCTTTCCTCGAGGAGGAGGTCGCCATGCTCCGCCGCAGGCTCACTGAGTCGCCGCGGCACCTGAGGGTCCTCGAGGAGCGGTTGGCCGAGGCGCAGAGCCGGGTCGCCACGCTGACCGAGCGCAACGAGAAGCTGACCGGCACCCTCCGCGAGGCCCGCGACCAGGTGGTCGCGCTCAAGGAGGAGGTCGACCGGCTGGCGCAGCCGCCGAGCGGCTACGGCGTCTTCCTGACGTCGTACGACGACGGCACCGTCGACGTGTTCACCGGCGGCCGCAAGCTGCGGGTCGCGGTGTCGCCGAGCGTCGAGCTGGAGGCACTGCGGCGTGGCCAGGAGGTCATGCTCAACGAGGCGCTCAACGTGGTGCTCGCCCGCGAGTTCGAGCGGGCCGGCGACGTGGTGATGCTCAAGGAGGTGCTCGCCGGCGGCGACCGGGCGCTGGTCATCGGGCACACCGACGAGGAGCGCATCGTCCACATCGCCGAGACCCTCGCCGAGGAGCACCTGCGCGCCGGCGACTCGCTGCTGCTGGAGTCCCGCTCCGGCTACGTGTACGAGAAGATCCCGAAGTCCGAGGTCGAGGAGCTCATCCTCGAAGAGGTCCCGGACATCGACTACACCGACATCGGCGGGCTGTCCTCGCAGATCGAGCAGATCCGCGACGCGGTCGAGCTGCCGTTCCTGCACGCGGACCTGTTCCGTGAGCACGAGCTGCGCCCGCCGAAGGGGATCCTGCTCTACGGCCCGCCCGGTTGCGGCAAGACGCTGATCGCCAAGGCGGTGGCCAACTCCCTGGCCAAGAAGGTGGCCGAGCGCAACGGCCAGGGCGACGGCAACCAGGCGCGCTCGTTCTTCCTCAACATCAAGGGCCCCGAGCTGCTGAACAAGTACGTCGGGGAGACCGAGCGGCACATCCGCCTGGTCTTCCAGCGGGCCCGGGAAAAGGCGAGCGCCGGCACGCCGGTCATCGTCTTCTTCGACGAGATGGACTCGATCTTCCGGACGCGCGGGTCGGGCGTGTCCTCTGACGTGGAAAACACGATCGTTCCCCAGCTGCTCTCGGAGATCGACGGCGTCGAGGGCCTGGAAAACGTCATCGTGATCGGCGCGTCCAACCGCGAGGACATGATCGACCCGGCGATCCTCCGGCCGGGCCGGCTCGACGTGAAGATCAAGATCGAGCGGCCGGACGCCGAGGCGGCCCGCGACATCTTCTCCAAGTACGTCACGTCCACGCTGCCGATCCACGCCGACGACCTGGCCGAGCACGGCGGCAGCCGGCCGGCCACGATCGCCGCGATGATCCAGCGCGCGGTCGAGCGGATGTACAGCGAGACCGAGGAAAACCGCTTCCTCGAGGTGACGTACGCCAACGGGGACAAGGAGGTCCTCTACTTCAAGGACTTCAACTCCGGCGCCATGATCCAAAACATCGTGGACCGGGCGAAGAAGATGGCGATCAAGGACTTCCTCGACCAGGGGCAAAAGGGGCTGCGCATGCAGCACCTGGTGTCCGCCTGCCTGGACGAGTTCCGGGAAAACGAGGACCTGCCCAACACCACCAACCCGGACGACTGGGCCCGCATCTCCGGCAAGAAGGGCGAGCGGATCGTCTACATCCGCACGCTGGTCACCGGCAAGGGCTCGGACTCCGGGCGGGCGATCGACACGATCTCCAACACCGGCCAATACCTGTAGCTCGCTGCCCAGGGCGCCGGACCGCACCGCGGCCCGGCGCCCTCGCCGCACCCCCGGCCGGTCCCGGGTGATGACTTCGGGCCGCGGCTGATCAGTCGCGGGCCGCGACCGGTGACTCCGAGGCCCTCAGCCGACTCCGCACCTCCCCAGCCGCCGCGCGTGATCAGTCGCCGCCGCGCCGCCAGTCGACCCCGGGCGGGCGGCTCGCGCCCACGCGATCGACGGGTTCGGCCCACGACTGACTGGTTCGGCCCACGACTGACTGGTTCGGCCCACGCTGACGGGTTCAGCCCACGCTGACGGGTTCGGCCCACGACTGACGGGTTCGGCCCACGAGTGACGGGTTCGGCCAACGACTGACGGCGCCTGGGCCGTCAGTCGCGGCTGTGCGGCGTCAGTCGCGGCGGTGCGGCGTCAGTCGCGGGCGGACGGCCTCAGTCGCCCGGCCGCGGTGAGGCGACGGAGTCAGCTCCGGCTGGCGACCAGCGCCTGCACCTGCCGGGTCATCGCGGTCTGCGCCTGGTACCGGCCCGGGTCGGCCAGCCCGGCCGCGACGTCCAGGTGCAGTACCGCCTCCGCGACGGCCGCGAGCGCCTCCGGCGGCTCGGCCCGGCCGCGGCCCGGACCTGCGCGAAGACCCGCAGCGCGACGGCGACGTCGTGCGGGGCGCCGGCGGCCCGGCGCAGCTCCACCGCCTGCCGGCTGACCGTCAGCGCCTCCGGCCCCCGGCCGGTGTCGCCGGACGCGCCGGCCAGCGCCTCCTGCACCGCGGCCAGCGACGGTCCCCAGGTGGCCGGGTCGCGGGCGACCAGCTCGATGGCCACGGCCTCCGGCCCCGACCAGCGTCCGTACGGCCTCCTCGAAGGCGCAGCTTGCCCCGGGCCCCAGCAGCGCCCCGGCGGCCCGCACGGTCGGCTTCGGCTCCGCCGGCTGCCGCTCGCGGAGCCGGGTCCAATGCTCGGCGACGTCCAGGTGGGCGGCCAGCGCCGGACCGTACTGCCCGGCGTAGAGCTGGACCGCCGCGGCGGCGGCCGCCTCCGGCGACGGTCCGGCCGGACGCGAGAACGGGTTCCAGCGCGGCATGCGACCTCCTCGTCCCCGTCGTCCTGTCCGGGACCCAAGGGGCCCGGCCGGCGGCCGACGGTGCCGGACGCGCCCTCCGGCGGGCCGGGGTCGTACTGTGGGGTAATGACGGTCCGCCGGGTCATGGGCACCGAGGTCGAGTACGGGATCTCCGTGCCGGGTCAGCCGGGCGCGAACGCGATGCTGCTCTCCTCGCAGATCGTGAACGCGTACGGCGGGCGGGCCGACACCCCACGCTCCCGCCGCGCCCGCTGGGACTTCGAGGAGGAGTCGCCGCTGCGCGACGCGCGCGGCTTCGACCTGGGCAGCGCGCTCGGCCCGGAATACCTCGAGGCCGAGGACGACGCCGGCCTGGCCAACGTCATCCTCACCAACGGCGCCCGGCTCTACGTCGACCACGCCCACCCGGAGTATTCGACGCCCGAGGTGACCACCCCCCGCGACGTGGTGCTGTGGGACAAGGCGGGGGAGCGGGTGATGGCCGAGGCGTCCCGCCGTGCCGCGGCCGCGATGCCGGGCCAGCCGCCGATCCAGCTCTACAAGCACAACACCGACAACAAGGGCCAGTCCTTCGGCGCCCACGAGAACTATCTGATGGCCCGGGCGACCCCGTTCGCCGAGATCGTCCGGCACCTCACCCCGTTCTTCGTGTCCCGGCAGGTGGTCTGCGGGCAGGGCCGGGTCGGCATCGGCCAGGACGGGCGCGGCGAGGGCTACCAGCTGTCCCAGCGGGCTGACTTCTTCGAGGTCGAGGTCGGGCTGGAGACCACGCTCAAGCGGCCGATCATCAACACCCGGGACGAGCCGCACGCGGACGCCGAGCGCTACCGGCGGCTGCACGTGATCATCGGCGACGCCAACCTGTCCGAGATCTCGACGTACCTCAAGGTCGGCACCACCTCGCTGGTGCTGGCGATGATCGAGGACCGCTTCCTCACCGTGGACCTGTCGGTGGAGGAGCCGGTGGCGGCGCTGCGGGCGGTGTCGCACGACCCGTCGCTCAAGCACCTGGTCCGGCTGCGCTCCGGGCGGCAGCTCACCGCGGTCCAGCTGCAGATGGAATACCTGGAGCAGGCGAAGAAGTACGTCGAGGACCGGCAGGGCGCCGACGTCGACGCCCAGACCGCGGACGTGCTGTCCCGCTGGGAGTCCGTGCTGACCCGGCTGGAGCAGGACCCGATGCTGTGCGCCACCGAGCTGGACTGGGTGGCCAAGCTGCGGCTGCTGGAGGGCTACCGGTCCCGCGACGGGCTCGGCTGGGGGTCGCCGCGGCTGCAGCTGGTCGACCTGCAGTTCTCCGACGTCCGGCCGGACAAGGGGCTGTACGCGCGGCTGGTCGGCCGCGGCGCGATGCAGCGGCTGGTCGACGAGGACGACGTGGTGGCGGCGATCGACGCGCCGCCGGTCGACACCCGGGCGTACTTCCGCGGCGAGTGCCTGCGCCGCTACCCGGCCCAGGTGGCGGCCGCGTCCTGGGACTCGGTGATCTTCGACCTGGGCCGGGAGTCGCTGGTCCGGGTGCCGACGCTGGAGCCGCTGCGGGGCACCCGCGCGCACGTCGGCGCGCTGCTGGACCGGTCGCCGACGGCGGAGTCGTTGGTGGAGGCGCTGTCCGCCGGGTGAGGCTCCGTGCCGGGGTCGGATTCGCCGACTAATGTCGGAGTCACCCCACAACGGAGGTGCTCATGGCGACACGAGAGACCGGCGGCGGCCAGAGTCGGGCCACCCGCCGCACCGACGAGGCCGAAGAGGTCGAGGCCAGCGCCGAGTCCTCGGCCGACGTCCAGGAGCGGCACGAGAAGCTGTCCGAGGACGTCGACGCCATCCTCGACGAGATCGACGAGGTCCTCGAAGAGAACGCCGAGGAGTTCGTCCGCGGCTACGTGCAGAAGGGCGGCCAGTAGCCGCCGCCCGCGGCGCCCCGATGGCGCCTCGGTAGGGTCCGACCGGCGGCACCAGCCGGCCAGAGCAGTTCGAGAGACCGAGGAGTGACGTGGGCGGACCTGCTGGATCGGGAGGGCGACTTCCTGAGCACTACCTCACCCCCGGGATCCCTTCGTTCACGGACTTCCTGAGGTCGGCGGCGCCCGATCTGCTGCCCGGTCGGCGGCCGCTGCCGCCGGGCCAGGCCGGCGACCTGGCGCCGCACGCGACCACGATCGTCGCGGCGACATACGCGGACGGCGTGCTGATGGCCGGTGACCGCCGCGCCACGATGGGGCACATGATCGCCCAGCGGGACATCGAGAAGGTGCACTCCGCGGACGCGTACAGCCTGGTCGGCTTCGCCGGCACCGCCGGCATCGGGGTCGAGATGATCCGGCTGTTCCAGCTGGAGCTGGAGCACTACGAGAAGATCGAGGGCACCCTGCTCACCCTCGACGGCAAGGCCAACCGGCTGGCCAGCATGATCCGCGGCAACCTCGGCGCGGCCATGCAGGGGCTGGCGGTGCTGCCGCTGTTCGCCGGCTTCGACCTCGACGCCGACGACCCGGCCGCGGCGGGGCGGATCTTCTCCTACGACGTCACCGGCGGGCCGTACGAGGAGCGAGGCTTCTCCGGCATCGGCTCCGGCTCGATCTTCGCCCGCGGGTCGCTGAAGAAGCTGTGGCGGCCGGGCCTGTCCACCGACGAGGTGGTCCGGGTCGCGGTCGAGGCGCTGTACGACGCGGCCGACGACGACTCGGCCACCGGCGGGCCGGACCTGACCCGCCGGATCTTCCCGGTGGTCATGCTGGCCACCGCGGAGGGCACCGTCCGGGTGCCGGACGAGCAGGTGGGCACGGTCGCCGAGACCGTCGTCGCCGAACGCACCGACACCGCGACCGGGGGGAGTCGGCCGTGACTCCCGGCCATCTAGCGGCGAAAGCCGACGCGCTCTGCCGCCACCGGCCTCCGGCCGGGCAGCCGACCGGCGGCGTTGTCGTCGTCGCCGATACAACCCCGGTATCGACTCCTCCTCCGCCTTGCCGGACGACGCCTGGACGCCGTCCGCATCCACCCACGACCGAGAGGCACGCCCGGCCATGAGCATGCCGTTCTACGCCTCGGCCGAGCAGATCATGCGGGACCGCTCGGAGTACGCGCGGAAGAACATCGCCCGCGGCCGCCCCGTGGTGGTCCTCACCTACGCCGACGGCCTCCTCTTCGTCGCCGAGAACCCGTCCAGCACGCTGCACAAGGTCGGCGAGATCTACGACCGGATCGGCTTCGCCGCGGTCGGCCGCTACAGCGAGTACGAGACGCTCAGGATCGCCGGCATCCGCCTCGCCGACGTGCGCGGCTACTCCTACGACCGGCGCGACGTCACCGGCCGCGCGCTGGCCAACGCGTACGCGCAGACGCTCAACTCGATCTTCACCGAGCAGCAGAAGCCGTACGAGGTGGAGCTGTGCGTTGCCGAGGTCGGCAACGCGGCCGCCGACGACCGGCTCTACCGGCTGATCTACGACGGCTCGATCTTCGAGGAGCCGGAGTACGTCGTGCTCGGCGGGCAGACCGACCCGATCGTGGCGGCGCTCAAGGACGGCTTCCGCCCCGGCCTGCCGCTGGCCGAGGCGCTGGCCGTCGGGGTGCGCGGGCTGGGCGCGGTGGGTGCGGACAACGGCAAGCCGCGGGACATCGCGGCCGGGCAGCTCGAGGTCGCGGTGCTGGACCGCAACCGGCCGAGCCGCAAGTTCCGCCGCGTCGTCGGCGCCGCCCTGGCCGCGCTCCTGCCCGGCGCCCCCACCGCGGGCGCCGAGCCGACCCCCGACGCCGGCACCGGCACCGGCACCGAGGGCGCCGCCGACGACGCCCCGACCGACGCCACCGGCACCCCCGCCGCCGGCACCGCGGCTCCGACCGACGGCGAGAACCCCTCCCCGTCCTGACGACCGATCACCAGGTGGCGCCCCGGTCGACCCCGGCCCCGGCCGCTCCGGCTATCACCTTTGCGCGTTGGCTCGTCAAACGACCGGCGTGTCGGCGACCCGCCGCGCAACGGTGATCAGCCGGATCAGCCGGACCAGTCGGGTGGGCGGGCGGAGTGGCCGGGGCGGCCGGGCGTGCGCTCGCGCTCCTTCATCTCGGCCTCGTAGAGGTGCCGCCGCCCGCCGGCGAGCATCTCCCGGGCCTTGCGCTCGTACGTCCGGAAGACCGACCAGTAGCCGTCGTCGTACTCCTCGACGATCTGGAAGGTCCACATCCCGGGCAGCACGTTGCGGCCCACGAGCTCCGAGGAGATCTCCTCGGCGAGCTCGACGTGCCCGGCCTCGCGCAGCAGCCGTACGCCCTCCTGCAGGGTGAGGTCGGCGGTGCCGGCGAGCTGGTGGAACGAGTAGAGGTGGCCGCGGCCGCGCTCGACCGCTTCCAGCGCCTCGCTGATCTTGCCGAGAGCCTCGACCGTGGTGTCGTCCAGCCCGGGTGGGCGGCGGTGTTCCGAAGAGGGTTCGTCCGTCACGCGCCGTCCCCTACCCCACGCCGTAGGGTGGCAGGCATGGACCGGCGCATCTTCGGCATCGAGAACGAGTACGGCGTCACGTGCACGTTCCACGGGCAGCGGCGGCTCTCGCCGGACGAGGTGGCACGCTACCTCTTCCGCCGGGTGGTGTCCTGGGGCCGGTCCAGCAACGTCTTCCTGCGCAACGGCGCCCGGCTCTACCTCGACGTCGGCAGCCACCCGGAGTATGCGACGCCCGAGTGCGACAACCTGGTCGACCTGGTGGTGCACGACAAGGCGGGGGAGCGGATCCTCGAGGGCCTGCTCGTCGACGCCGAGCGCCGGCTGCACGAGGAGGGCATCACCGGCGACATCTACCTGTTCAAGAACAACACCGACTCGGCCGGCAACTCCTACGGCTGCCATGAAAACTATCTGGTTGCCAGGCACGGCGAGTTCTCCCGGCTGGCCGATGTGCTGATCCCGTTCCTGGTCACCCGGCAGGTCATCTGCGGGGCCGGCAAGGTGCTGCAGACCCCGCGGGGGGCCGTCTACTGCGTGTCCCAGCGGGCCGAGCACATCTGGGAGGGCGTCTCCAGCGCGACCACCCGGTCCCGCCCGATCATCAACACCCGGGACGAGCCGCACGCGGACGCCGAGCGCTTCCGCCGGCTGCACGTCATCGTCGGCGACTCCAACATGAGCGAGACGACCACGCTGCTCAAGGTCGGCTCGACCGACCTGGTGCTGCGGATGATCGAGGCCGGCATCGTCTTTCGCGACCTCACCCTGGAAAACCCGATCCGGGCCATCCGCGAGGTCTCCCACGACATCAGCTCGCGCCGCCGGGTCAAGCTGGCCAACGGCCGGGAGGCGACCGCGCTGGACATCCAGCGGGAGTACCACCAGAAGGCGGCCGACTTCGTCGACCGCCGCGGCGGCGACCCGACCGCCAAGCGGGTGGTCGAGCTGTGGGGCCGCACGCTGGACGCGATCGGCAGCGGTGATCTGTCGCTGATCGACCGGGAGATCGACTGGGCGACGAAGCTGCGGGTGATCGAGCGCTACCGGGCCAAGCACGGGCTGTCGCTGTCCTCGCCCCGGGTGGCCCAGCTCGACCTGGCGTACCACGACATCCACCGCGGCCGCGGGCTCTACTACCTGCTGGAGAAGAAGGGCGCGGTCGACCGGGTCGCCTCCGACGTGGCGATCTTCGAGGCGAAGAACACCCCGCCGCAGACCACCCGGGCCCGGCTGCGCGGCGAGTTCATCCGCAAGGCGCAGGAGAAGCGGCGCGACTTCACCGTCGACTGGGTGCACCTCAAGCTCAACGACCAGGCCCAGCGGACCGTGCTGTGCAAGGACCCGTTCCGCTCCCAGGACGAGCGGGTGGAGAAGCTCATCGCCTCGATGTGACGCCGCGGCGCTCCGTGACCGCCGGCCGGGCGGACTAGTCTGGTCGGGTGTCGTCGCGCCGGGCCGAGCGACTGGTCAACCTCGTGCTGTGCCTGCTGTCGACGCGGCAGTTCCTCAGCGCCGACCGGATCCGCGCGGCTGTCCCGGGCTACGAGCCGGACGACGGCTCGGAGCGGGCCGACGACGCCTTCAAGCGGATGTTCGAGCGGGACAAGTCCGAGCTGCGCGAGCTCGGCATCCCGCTGGAGACGGGCCGGACCAGCGTCTTCGACACCGAGGAGGGCTACCGGATCGCCCGCCGCGACTACGAGCTGCCCGAGGTCGAGCTCGCGCCCGACGAGGCGGCCGCGGTCGGGCTGGCCGCGCGGCTGTGGCAGTCGGCCGAGCTGGCCGACGCGGCCCGCGGCGCGCTGCTGAAGCTGCGGGCCGGCGGCGTGGACGTGGAGCCGGCCCGGGCGTTGGACACCGAGCCCCGGCAGGACGCCGCCGAGGAGGCGCTGCACCCGTGCCTGGACGCGGTGCAGGCCGGCCGGGCGGTGCGGTTCGCGTACCGCAAGCCGGACGGCGCCGCCTCCGACCGCGAGGTGGAGCCGTGGGGCGTCGTCTCCTGGCGCGGCCGGTGGTATCTGGTCGGCCACGACCGGGGCCGGGACGCCACCCGCTGCTTCCGGCTGTCCCGGGTCGGCGGGGCGGTCCGCCCGACCGGGCCGGACGGCGCGGTCAAGGTGCCGACCGGGATCGACCTGGTCGCGCACGTGGCCGCGACCGAGCCGCCGGACTACGACAGGGTGGCTCGGGTCCGGGTCCGGCGGGGGAGCGGGACCTGGCTGCGCCGGATCGCCTCCCGGGTACGGCCCGGCGGGCCGGAGGACGACTGGGACGTGGTCGAGATCGGCTACCACGACCCGGAGTGGATCGCCGACCGCGTGGCCCGGCAGGGCCGGCTGGCCGTGGTCGAGCATCCGCCCGAGGTGCGGGCCGCCGTGATCCGCCGCCTTCGGGCCCACGCCGGGGAGCGGGCCCACCCGGGGAGCGGGCCCACCCGGGGGAGCGGGCCCAGTGAGCGGGTCGGCGGACCGGCTGCCCCGGCTGCTCGCGCTGGTGCCGTACCTGCTGGCCCGGCCGGGGGTCCGGATCGCCGAGGCGGCGGCCGACTTCGCGGTGACCGAGGCGCAGCTGCGCCGGGACCTGCAGCTGCTGTGGCTGTGCGGCCTGCCCGGGCACGGGCCGGGCGACCTCATCGACCTGTCCTTCGAGGGCGACACCATCACCGTCGGCTTCGACGCCGGCATGTCCCGGCCGCTGCGGCTGACCGGGGACGAGGCGCTCGCACTGGTGGTCGCGCTGCGCACGCTGGCCGAGGAGCCGGGCCTGACCGACCGGGGCGCGGTGGAGCGGGCGCTGGCCAAGGTGGAGTCCGCCGCCGGCGGCGCGGCCGAGGTGGCCAGCGCGGTCGCGGTCCGGGTGGAGCCGCGCGACCGGGTGCTCGCCCAGGTCCGGGCCGCGCTCGACCAGGGCCGGGCGCTGCATCTGACGTACTACGTGCCCACCCGGGACGAGACCACCGAGCGCGACGTCGACCCGGTACGGCTGCGCTGGGTGGACAACCGGTGGTATCTGGAGGCCTGGTGCCGCTCGGTCGGCGACGTGCGGTTCTTCCGGCTGGACCGGGTGGACGCGATCGAGGTGCTGGCCGAGCCGTCCCGGCCGCCGGCCGACCTGGCCCCGCGGGACCTGTCCGCCGGCGTCTACCAGCCGGCGCCGGAGCACCCGCTGGTCACCGTACGGCTCGGCCGCAAGGGGCACTGGGTGCCCGACTACTACCCGTGCGAGCAGGTGAGCGAGCTGCCCGACGGGCGGCTGGAGGTCACCCTGCGGGCGGCCGACCCGAGCTGGGTGCGCCGGCTGGTGCTCGGGCTGGGGGACGAGGCCGAGGTGCTCGGGCCGGCCTGGTTCGTCGAGCAGGTGCGGGCGGAGGCGACGGAGGCGCTGGCCGCGTACGCCGGCTGACCCGCCCGGGCGGCGCCCCGGTAGGGTGCCGGCGTGCTGGTGCTGGTCTTCCTCGGGGGCGGGCTGCTGCTCGGGCTGGTGCTGCTCGCCATCCTCGGCTTCGGGCTGGTCGGGCAGCTGCGCCGGCTCAAGCAGGCAGTCGAGGCCGCGCAGGCCGACCTGCGGCCGGTGCTGGACGCGCTGCGCGGTCCGTCGCCGTCCGGACGGCACCGGGCCGACTGACCCAGGCTCCCGTCGTAGGATGGGTCGTCGTCTCTCCGAGAGGTCTCACCAATGCCAAACCTGGGTGCGCCCGAGATCATCATCATCGCGCTGGTGATCCTCGCGCTGTTCGGCTACAAGAAGCTCCCGGACGCCGCCCGCGCGATCGGCCGGTCGGCTCGCATCTTCAAGGCCGAGACCAAGGGCCTGCGGGACGAGCCGGCGCCGCGCGACCTCGAGTCCAAGGCGGAGGCGCAGTACGTGCGGGACACCCCGCCGCCGGCCGCCGCTCCGGCGCCGCCGCCCCCGGCCGCCGCCGCGACCCCGCCGCCGCCTGCGCCGTCGCCGTCGGCCGCGCCGGCCCGGCCGTCCGCCCCGTCCTCCCCGCACTCCGACACGCCCTGACGCCCGGCCGCCTCCCGTGACCGTGCCCAGTCGGCTCAAGCGGGTGGTGCGTCGCCGCCGGCGCCAGGTCGACGGCACGATGTCACTGCGCGACCACATCGCCGAGCTCCGCAGCCGGCTGCTCAAGGCGCTGTTCTTCGTCGCGATCGGTGCCGTGGTCGGGTGGATCTTCTATCCGCAGATCATCGACTTCCTCAAGCAGCCATACTGCGCGCTGCCGCCCGAGCGCCGCTTCCAGAGCGTCACTGGCGAGTGCCAGCTGATCTTCACCTCGCCGCTGGACGGCTTCATGCTGCGGCTGAAGATCGGCGCCATCGCCGGCATCATCCTGGCCTCGCCGTTCTGGCTCTACCAGCTCTGGGCGTTCGTCACCCCGGGCCTGCACCGGCGGGAGCGGCGCTACACGATCGTCTTCGTCGGCTTCAGCACGGTGCTGTTCGCGGCCGGTGCCTTCCTGGCCTACCTGACCGTCGAAAATGCGCTGTCCCTGCTGGTCAACCTGGCCGGCGACTCGACGCTCGCGGTGCTCGACATCGTCAAGTACATGGGCTTCGTCACCTCGATGCTGCTCGTCTTCGGGGTCGCGTTCGAGCTGCCGCTGCTGGTGGTCATGCTCAACCTGGTGGGCGTGCTGCCGGCCGCCCGGCTGCGCCGCTGGCAGCGGCTGTCGGTCTTCCTGATCTTCGTCTTCGCCGCGGTCGCGACGCCCAGCCAGGACCCGCTCAGCATGCTCATGCTGGCCATCCCGATGGCGCTGCTCTTCGAGGTCGCGGTGCTGATTGCCAGCATCCACGACCGCCGCAAGGCCCGGCGCGAGGCCGCGGAGTCCTTCGCCGAGCTGCCCGACGACGTCGCCTCCCCCCTCGACCTCACCGTCGACCCGGTCGCCGACGCGACACCGGTCGACGACCCCACCCCGGCCAACGACGCCCGCCGATAGGCCCGCCGCCCCGCTACCCTGCTGCGACATCCTTTCGGCTCGGTGGGGGTCCAGCGATCGTTGGCTGCCCTCGATCCAGTTGCAGTAAGCAGACGTGCGACGGTGATCTTGCACGAGGGTGCGTCGGTCTGGTGGCTGCCACTCGGTGGGAGATACGGGCAGGTGCTCGACACAGAATCGGCGGAGCCGGCCGAGCTACCGGATGACTGGCTTCTCCCAGCGGAATTCGGCATGACTGATGTGTTCGAGCGGGTCCTCGCCGATCGAAGGGACATTGAGTACGCGGACAGCCCACCCGACACTTGGCAGGAGGCCTGGTTCGACAAGTCGAACGGAGTGACTGGGCTGGTCTTGAAGCGGATCGCGGCGGCATGGTCATGCACGATCAAGGAGCTGCTCGGCCCGTGCGAGGCGCGGTGCTGGGCGGACACCGCGACGTACCGGACCCAGGCGGGGGACATCTACGAGGCCGAAGTGCTGCTGCTTCGGCGGCCGGATTCAAGGGGTGGCAAGGGGTGCGCGGGGTAGGTCGGCCTGCTCGGCGAAGTACTCGGCGGTCTCGATGCGACGGGCAAGGGCGGCCTGCTCGAAGAGGACCTCGGTGGCGGCGAGGGCGCGGCGGAGGCGCTCCTCCTGGTCGGGCTCGGCGTCCGCGCTGCCGAGGGCCAGCTCCCAGCGCAGGCGGTGCGCCTCCAGCTCGGTCTGCGCGACGGTGAAGATCCGCCACGTCTTCTGCCACTCGTAGATCGTGGCGAGACCGGTAATCACCGAAATCACCGCGCCGGCGGCGCCGATGGTGATCCGCACCGGCTGGGAGTCGGAGTAGGCGGACAGCAGCGGGATGGTCGCGCCGAGGGCGATGACCAGGATCCCGGAGAGCCGGTGCAGCCGGCGCGGCCACCGCTTCTTCCGCTGGTACCACGCGATGAGCGGCACGACTTCACGGTCGACCAGGGCGCGCAGCTCGGCCACCCGCCCGTCGACCACGCCCCGGCGATCCTCCACGAAGATCCGCTCCTTCCCGGAATGATCGTCAGCGTACGGGCCGGGCGGGCGCGCGCTGCTATGCCGCTGGATCGGTGCCGTACCGGTGGCCGGTCGGGCTGGTCCACTCGAGCTCTGCGCCCGGCCCCGCCCGGACGGTCCACGAGGTCTGGTGCTTGAGCCGGTGGTGGTGCCGGCACAACGCCGCGAGGTTGTCGGCGTCGGTCGGGCCGGTCGGCCAGGGGATCACGTGGTCCAGGTCGCAGCGGTGTGCCGGCTGGCGGCAGCCGGGGAAGCGGCACGTGCGGTCCCGGAGCCGGACCAGATCGGCGAGGGCCGCCGCCGGGGTGTAGCGGGTGCGCCCCACATCCAGCACGGCGCCGGTGGCCGGGTGGGTGGCCACCTTGCGCCAGCCCGGGTTGGCTTCGGCGACCCGGCGTGCCAGCGACGCCGGCACCGGTCCGTGCCCGGCCAGCTCGCCCGGCTCCGAGCCGAGGCCGAGCGCGGTCTCGGCGGGCATCGTGATGTGCACGGCGGCCGAGACCGCCGGGGTTGCGGCGGCTCCGGACGCGGTGCCGAGCACGGCGGCGACCAGCGCGTCGGCCCGGCGGGCGTCGCGGCTGCGGGTGTCGTCAGCGCCGGCGCGGCGGGCCGCCGCGTCGATCTGCTGGTAGACCGCGACCGCAGCGTCTGCCGGCAGCAGCGCCCACAGCTCGGCCATGCCGTCCCGGGATGGCTGCAGCGCGACCTGGCGGGAGGCGACGGCCCGCTCGTGCCGGCGCTCGGCCGCCGCGGGGTCCGCCGCGAGCACGGCCCGCGTCAGCGCGGCCCGCAGCTGCCCGACGGTCTGGTGGCCGGCCCCGGCCTGCACGTGCAGCTCGACCGCCGCCGCGTGCGGTGCGTCGAGCACGGTGACCGCGTCGACCACTGCCCGCGCCCGCGGCACGTCCAGCGAGCCGTCGGCGAGCGCGGCCGTCGTCGCCGGCAGGCGGGTCAGCTCGACCGCGAGGTGGACCCGAGCTCCGGCGGCCGGACGGGAGAGCCGCAGTGCGGCCGCCACCTCGTCGACCGCGAACTCGCTGACCTGGGGCACCAGCGGGTCGCCGGCGTCCCCCGCGACACCGTGGCCGTCCTCGACGGACCGGGGCCGGCGCCGCGCCAGCTCGGCGATCGCCGCGAGCTGCCCGGCCGCCGCCCACGAGCTCAGCCGCTCCCACGCCTGGATCAACTCGACCAGCTCGCTGTCGTCCAGGTCCTCGGGGCGCGGCGGATCGGCCGGCGACCGGAGCTGGGAGTCGAACACGCGTTCGACCTTATCGACCCGGCCAAGATCGTGTTTTCGTCCTCCACAGGCCGGCCGCGGGAAGTACGGTGCCGGGCATGGCGGACAGGGTGGCGCTGCTGGCCAACCCGCGGGCCGGGCGCGGGCGCGCGGCGCGGCTGGCGGGGCCGGTGCGGGCGGCGCTGGCCGACCAGGGGCTGGACGTGCTGGTGCTGGCGGGGGAGTCGGGCCGCGAGTCGGTGGAGCTGGCCGCGCAGGCGGCGGCGCAGGGCGTCAGCGCGGTGGTCGCGGTCGGCGGTGACGGGCTGGTGCACTGCGCGGTCCAGGCTCTGGCCGGGACCGGCGTCCCGCTCGGCATCGTGCCGGCCGGCGGCGGCAACGACCTTGCCGGCGCGCTCGGCCTGCCCGCCGACCCGACCGGCGCGGTCGCGGTGATCGCGCGGGGGCGCACCCGCCGGATCGACCTGGGCCGCACCGACCGCGGCACCTGGTGGGCCGGGGTGCTCAACGCCGGCTTCGACTCCGCGGTGGTCGCCCGGGCCGAGCGCAGCCGCATCCGCGGCCACTTCCGCTACGACGTGGCCACCTGGCTGGAGCTGGCCCGGCTGCGGCCCACCCCGATGCGGATCGTGCTCGACGGCCGGCCGATGGAGCGCGACGTCACCCTGGTCGCGGTCGGCAACAGCACCCGCTACGGCGGCGGCATGCTGATCGCCCCGGGCGCCGTGCTGGACGACGGGGTCTTCCACGTCACCGTGGGCGAGGCGATGACCCGCCGGCAGCTGGCCACCCTCAAGCCGGCCGTACGGGCCGGCCGGCACGTCGACTCGCCCCGGGTCACCGTGCACGAGGCGCGGGAGGTGACGCTGGACTCGCCGGGCGTCCCGGCGTACGCGGACGGCGAGGCGATCGGCCCGCTGCCGGTGACGACGACCTGCGTGCCCGGCGCCCTCCTGGTGCTTACGTAGGCTGGACGGGTGAGCAGTCCCGCCGAGCGGTACGCCGCGGCCCGCCGGCGGTCCGCCCGGCCGAAGCTGACCGACTTCACCGCCGGCTACCCGTTCGAGCTGGACCCGTTCCAGGCGCAGGCGTGCGAGGCGCTGGAGGACGGGCTGGGCGTGCTGGTGTGCGCGCCGACCGGGGCCGGCAAGACGGTGGTGGGCGAGTTCGCCGTGCACCTGGCGCTGGCCGAGGGCCGCAAGTGCTTCTACACGACGCCGATCAAGGCGCTGTCCAACCAGAAGTACGCCGACCTGGTCGACCGGCACGGCGCGCCCAACGTCGGCCTGCTGACCGGCGACAACGCGGTCAACGGCGACGCCCCGGTGGTGGTGATGACCACCGAGGTGCTGCGCAACATGCTCTACTCCGGCTCGGCCGCCCTGGACGGCCTCGGCTACGTGGTCATGGACGAGGTGCACTACCTCGCCGACCGGTTCCGCGGCGCGGTCTGGGAGGAGGTGATCATCCACCTGCCGGCCTCGGTACGGCTGGTGGGCCTGTCCGCGACGGTGAGCAACGCCGAGGAGTTCGCCGACTGGCTGGTCACCGTGCGCGGCGACACCACCGTGATCGTGGACGAGCACCGGCCGGTGCCGCTGTGGCAGCACATGCTCGTCGGCGGGCGGCTGTTCGACCTCTTCCGGGCCGACGGAGGAGGGCCCGGAACAGGCCGGCTCAGCAAGGACGGGTCGACGCGCGAGGTGGACCCGGAGCTGGTCCGGCACGTGCGGGACCGCGAGCGGTACGCCGAGCTCGGCGGGCGCCGCGGCGGCGGCCGGCCGCGGGGCTGGCGGCCGCCGTCCCGGGTGGACGTGGTGGAGCGGCTGGACCGGGAGGGCCTGCTGCCGGCGATCACGTTCATCTTCAGCCGGGCCGGCTGCGACGCCGCCGTGCAGCAGTGCCTGTCCGCCGGCCTGCGGCTGAACACCCCGGCTGAGGCGGCCGAGGTGCGCGCGGTCGCCGAGGAGCGGACCGCGGCGCTGCCGTCGGCCGACCTCGACGTGCTCGGCTACTGGGAGTGGGTGGACGGGCTGCAGCGCGGGGTGGCCGCGCACCACGCCGGGCTGATCCCGCCGTTCAAGGAGACCGTCGAGGAGCTGTTCGCCCGCGGGCTGGTCAAGGCGGTCTTCGCCACCGAGACGCTGGCGCTGGGCATCAACATGCCGGCCCGCTCGGTGGTGCTGGAGCGGCTGGTCAAGTTCAACGGGGAGACCCACGCCGACATCACCCCGGGGGAGTACACGCAGCTCACCGGGCGGGCCGGCCGCCGCGGCATCGACGTCGAGGGCCACGCGGTGGTGCTCTGGGGGCCGGGCGTGGACCCGGTGCAGGTGGCCGGGCTGGCCTCGACCCGGACGTACCCGCTGCGCTCGTCGTTCCGGCCGTCGTACAACATGGCGGTCAACCTGGTCGGCCAGCTGGCCCCGGCCGAGGCCCGGGCGCTGCTGGAGCGCTCGTTCGCCCAGTTCCAGGCCGACCGCGCGGTGGTCGGGCTGGCCCGGCAGGTGGACCGCAACACCGAGGCGCTGGCCGGCTACGCCGAGTCGATGCGGTGTCACCTCGGCGACTTCGGCTCGTACGCGGCGCTGCGCGAGCAGCTCAAGGAGCGCGAGTCCGCGCTGGCCCGGGAGGGCGCGGCCCAGCGCCGGGCCGCGGCCGAGCAGTCGCTGGAGCGGCTGCGGGTCGGTGACGTGATCCGGGTGCCCAGCGGCAAGCGGTCCGGGATGGCGGTGGTGGTCGACCCGGGGGTGCACCCGGCCCGGGAGACCCGCCCCCTGGTGGTCACCGAGGACCGCTGGGCCGGCCGGCTGTCCCCGGTGGACTTCCCGACCCCGGTGGAGCCGCTGGCGCGGGTGAAGGTGCCCAAGCACTTCGACCACCGGTCCCCGCAGGCCCGCCGCGACCTCGCCTCCTCGCTGCGCAACGCCCGGCCCGGGGACGCCGAGCCGCGCCGCCGGCGGGGGCGGGCGCCGGCCGCCGACGACGCCGAGATCGCCCGGCTGCGGCGGGAGCTGCGCCAGCACCCGTGCCACGGCTGCGCGGACCGGGAGGAGCACGCCCGCTGGGCGGAGCGGCACGCGCGGCTGCGGCGGGACACCGACGCGCTGCGGCACCGGGTGGAGAACCGGACCCACTCCATCGCCCGCACCTTCGACCGGGTGTGCGCGCTGCTGGCCGACCGCGGCTACCTGACCGGCGGCGGGGCCGCGGGCGGGGTGACGCCGGCGGGGCGGCAGCTGGCCCGGATCTGGTCGGAGTCGGACCTGCTGGTGGCCGAGTGCGTACGGTCCGGGGTGTGGGAGCCGCTGTCCCCGCCGGAGCTGGCCGCCGCGGTGTCCGCGCTGGTGTACGAGTCGCGCCGGGAGGCCGAGGCCCCGGCCCGGCTGCCCGAGGGGCCGGTGCGCGAGGCGCTGGAGGCGACGCTGCGGCTGTGGGCCGACCTGGAGGCCGACGAGCAGGCGCACCAGCTGGCGCTGACCCGCGAACCGGACCTGGGCTTCGCCTGGCCGGCGTACCGGTGGGCCCGCGGCGAGTCGCTGGACCGGGTGCTGACCGCGGCGGCGACCGGCGGCCAGGAGCTGTCCGCGGGCGACTTCGTCCGCTGGTGCAAGCAGCTGCTCGACCTGCTCGACCAGCTCGCCGGGGCGGCGCAGCCCGGGTCGCGGCTGGCCCGGACCGCCCGCGAGGCGGTGGCCGCGGTACGCCGCGGCGTGGTCGCGTACTCCGGCACGGTCTGACGTGACCTGCCGGACCTGCCTGACGCTCAACCCGCCGGGGGCGCCGGCCTGCGTGCGGTGCAACACGCCGCTGGAGCCGGACGCCACGGTGGGGTCCAAGCAGATCGGCCCCGGGCTGGCCGCGCCGCCGCGGGCCGAGCCGGGGTCGTCGCGGGCGGCCGCGCCGGCGGTGCAGCCGCCCGGCTACGGGCCGCTTGAGGTCGCCGAGCCGCCGCCGCCCGAGGTCGCGGTCGCAGCCCCGGCCGCAGCCCCGGCGGGATCCCGGGGAGCGGGAGCGGGGCGGCGGGTCGCGGTGGCCGGCCTGACCGTGGTCGCCCTGGTGCTGGCCGGCGGCGGCGCCGCGCTGTGGCTGACCCGCCCGAGCTACCTGGACACCGCCGCGGTGGCCGGCGCGGTGGGCGGCGAGCTCACCGCCCGGCTCGGCGGGTCGGTCACCGTGACCTGCCCGGACGGGGTGCGCAGCCGGGCCGGCGAGCGCTTCGAGTGCACCGCCCGGGACGCGGCCGGGACCAGCCGGTCGGTGACCGTCACGGTGCTCGACGACGCCGGTCGCTACCGCTGGGAGCTGGGCCGCTGACCGCCCCCGGCGGCGCGGAAGGCACAATACGGGCACCACGCGTGTTCGCGCCGGGGGAACCGCGTAGGGTCTGGGGCGCGTCTCGTCGCTGGACGAGCCGGCACGTGCGGGTGGAGGAGACGACGATGGGGCCAGGGCAGCCGCCCGAGCAGGATCCGCAGCGCGGGCAGCAGCCGTACGGGCAGCAGCCTCCGTACGGGCAGTTCCGCCAGGACGAGGAGGACTCGGCGCAGCCAGGCCAGCCGGGCTACGGGCAGCAGCCCCCGGCCGACGGCTATGCCAGCGGCCAGCAGCCGTCCCAGTGGGGCGGCGGCCCGCAGTCCGGCGGCTTCGGCAGCGGTCAGCAGGGATACCCGAGCGGCCAGCAGCCGGAGCAGCCGACCCAGCAGTTCGGCCAGGGTGGTTACGGGCAGCAGTCCGGCTACGGCAGCGGGCAGCAGCCGGCCGCCGGCTACGGCAGCGGGCAGCAGCCCCCGGCCGGCGGCTACGAGGCGGGCCAGCAGCAGGCGCCGTGGGGCCAGCAGTCCTACGGGCAGCAGCCGGCCCAGCAGCCCGGCTACGGGCAGCCGGGCTACGACTCGGGCCAGCAGTACGGGCAGCAGCCCGGCTACGGCGGCCAGCCCGCCTACGGCGGCCAGACCGGCTACGACTCCGGCCAGCAGGCCGGCGCGGGCTACGGGCAGCAGCAGGGCTACGGCCAGCAGCCGGGTTACGGTCAGCCGGGCGGCTATGGCAACGACCCGTACGGCGCCCCGCAGGCCACCCAGCAGTTCCCGTCGTACGCCGCCGGCACCGGCCAGCAGGCCGGCGCGGGCTACGGTCAGCCGGGCTACGGCCAGCAGTACGGCCAGCAGCCGTACCAGGCCGGCTACCCGGGCTCGACCGCGGCGCCGGCGACGAAGGGCGGGCGCGGCCCGCTGTTCGCGGTGCTCGGCGTGGTCGCGGTGCTACTCATCCTGGGCGGGGTCTTCGGGTTCCTCGCGCTCCGGCCGAAGGTGTTCGACGCCGACGCGCTCAACTCGACGATCAGCAGCCAGTACAAGGACAAGTTCGGCGACGCGTCGGTCACCGTCACCTGCCCGGACGGCCAGAAGGTGTCCAAGGGCTCGACGTTCACCTGCGACATCGCGGGCCGCTCGGAGAAGATCCAGGTGACGGTCGCCTCCGACGACGGCGACTACACCTGGAAGCCGACCGGGTCCTGAGGCCGGAGGGTGCGGCCGGCCACCAGCGGGCGGGCCGCACCCCGGCCGGCGCCCAGGCGGCTCAGGCTGCCCGACCGGCCCGACCGGCTCAGCCGGCGACGCCGGCCAGGGCGGAGAGCATGCGGTTGAGCGGGGAGTCGAGGTTCCACCGCTCGCCCAGCTCGACCAGGCCCTCCGGGTCCACCGGCGCGGGCGGCAGCCGGTCGTCGTGCTTCGACACCGGCGCGTCGGTGCGCACCCGGGCCACCGCCGGCGCAGCCGCCAGGTAGTCCCGGGCCGCGGCCAGCTTGGCCCGGGCGCCGGCCGGGAAGCCGCTGTCGGTGCCGGAGTCCAGCGCTGCCACCAGCCCGTCGAGCGAGCCGAAGCGGCTGACCAGCGCGGCCGCCGACTTCTCCCCGACCCCCTTGACGCCGGGCAGCCCGTCGCTCGGGTCGCCGCGCAGCACCGCGAAGTCGGCGTAGCCGCGGCCGGGCACCCCGTACTTGGCGGCCACCTCGGCCTCGCCCATGACCTCGTACTTGCGCACGCCGCGGCCCACGTAGAGCACGTGCACCGGCGGCTCGTCCCGGACCACCTGGAACAGGTCCCGGTCCCCGCTGACCACCTCGACCGGGTCGGTGGCGGCGGCCGCGAGCGTGCCGATCACGTCGTCGGCCTCGAAGCCCTCGGCGCCGGCGGTGGCGATGCCCAGCCGGGCGAGCACGTCGAGCAGGATCGGCACCTGCGGCACCAGCCCGTCCGGGACGGTCTCGCCGCCCTTGGGGCTGACCCGGTGCGACTTGTACGACGGGACCGCGTCGACCCGGAACTTCGGCCGCCAGTCCAGGTCCAGGCAGGCGACCATCCGATCCGGCTTGCGCTCGCGGATCATGAACGACACGGAGTCGAGGAAACCCCGCACCGCGTTGACCGGGGTGCCGTCCGGCGCGGTGACCGACTCCGGCACGCCGTGGAAGGCGCGGAAGTAGAGGCTCGCGGAGTCCAGCAGCATCAGCACGGCCCGCAGCCTCTCACGCGGTGCCGCCCCGGGGGCGGACCCTGGCGGTCAGTAGGCTCGGGACGTGGATCACGGCGAGCGGCTGGGGAGGGCGCGGGAGGCGACCGGGGCGGCGGGGCTGGACGCGCTGCTGGTGACCCCGGGACCGGACCTGCGTTACCTGACCGGCTACGCCGCGGTCGGCCTGGAGCGGCTGACCTGCCTGGTGCTGCCGGCGCACGGCGACCCGGCGCTGGTGGTGCCGCGCCTGGAGCGGCCGGCCGCGCTGGCCTCCCCGGTCGGCCGGCTCGACCTCGAGGTGCTCGACTGGGCCGAGACCGACGACCCGTACGCGCTGGTCGCCCGGCTGCTGCCGGCCGGCACGGCCCGGGTCGCGGTGGACGACCAGATGCACGCGGCCAAGGTGTTCGCGCTGCGCGACGCGCTGCCGGGGGTCGAGCAGAGCCTGGCCGGGGTGGTGACCGCGCCGCTGCGGATGCGCAAGTCGCCCGCCGAGGTGGCGGCGCTGCGCCGGGCCGGCGAGGCGATCGACCGGGTGCACGCCCGGATGGGGGAGTGGCTGCGGCCGGGGCGGACCGAGCGGGAGGTCGGCCGGGACGTGGCCCGGGCGATCCTGGCCGAGGGGCACGCCGGCGACGAGTGGGTGGTGGTCGGCTCCGGGCCCAACGGGGCCAGCCCGCACCACGAGGTGTCCGACCGGGTGATCGAGGCCGGCGACCCGGTGGTGGTCGACATCGGCGGCACCACCGCGGAGGGCTACTGCTCGGACAGCACCCGCACCTACCTGGCCGGCGGCGTCCCCGACCCGGAGCTGGCGGCGTACCACCAGGTGGTGGAGGCGGCCCAGGAGGCCGCGGTGCGGGCGGTCCGGCCCGGGGTGGCGGCCGAGGCGGTGGACGCGGCGGCCCGGGAGGTCATCGCCGGCGCCGGGTACGGCGAGGCGTTCCTGCACCGCACCGGGCACGGCATCGGGCTGGAGACGCACGAGGAGCCGTACGTGGTGGCCGGTAACGGCCAGCCGCTGGAGCCGGGCATGGCATTCAGCGTCGAGCCCGGCATCTACCTGGCGGGTCGGCACGGCGTCCGGATAGAGGACATCGTGGTAGTCACGGCGGACGGTGTGGAGCGGCTCAACCGGCGGCCACGCGCCTTGACCGTTCTGTAACCGGTCAGGCGTCTTTGCGACGGCCGGTCGGGAGCCGCCGTCGGTACCTGTCTGAAATACGCCAGTTGCCACCTGCTCTGGACTGTTTGCAGGGGTGACATCGCGAAGACCGGCGTTCTATTCTCCGGATGCATCACACGGCCGCTTACAGCACGTGACCAGCACCGCGGCCCGGTTGATGCACGCCCGCCGACGAAAGGAGCTGTGGTTCCGCCATGACCTGACTCGTCGGTGACCACCCTCCTCGGGCGGTCCAGGCGGTTTCAGGCGGTCGACGCGTCCCGACATCCACCGGCACGGTGCAGTGCACGGAAGGGAAAATAGCCATGCGTCATTTCGCCGGCGACTCGGCCGAGTCGTACGCCGTTGGGGTCGTCGACGTGGCCCGGTGGGAGCAGTACGAGTTGGGCAGCACCCTGCCGTTCCAGGCGATGTGGTATTCGGTGCCACCCGGGTCGAGCAGCCCCACCGACCAGCACCCCGAGCTGGAGCTGTCGGTGGTGGTGGACGGCACCGCGTCGGTGGAGGTCGGCGGCGAGATCACCGACGTGCCGCAGGGTGACTGCTTCCTGCTCGACAGCGGCGAGGCGCACGTGATCCACAACCGGTCCGCGGACGGACCGCTGCGGATCTTCACCACCTTCTGGATGCCGCGGGAGGGCGCGTGACGGCGCCCACCGGCTCGGGGGTGACGGTGATCGTCATCCCGCAGCCCACCGTCAACGGCCCGCTGCACATCGGTCACCTGTCCGGGCCGTACCTGGCCGCCGACGTCGCCGCCCGCGCCGCCCGGGCCCGTGGCGAGCGGGTGCTCACCCTGGCCGGCGTCGACGTGCACCCCAACTACGTGCTGACCAAGGCGGAGAGCCTGGACGCCGACGTGGACGAGCTGGTCGCCACGTACAAGGGGCAGATCCTCGACGCGTTCGCCAAGGCCCGGATCGGCTGGGACGTCTTCCTCGACCCGCAGGAGGCGGACTACCGGACCGCGATCGCCGGGATGCTGCGCGAGCTGGTGGAGAACGGGACCGTCCCGATGCGGGAGACGACCCTGCACCAGTGCGCCGACTGCGGCCGCACGCTGCACCACTCGTACGTGGTCGGCAAGTGCCCGGTCTGCGGCACCGGCGCCAACGGCACCTCCTGCGAGGGCTGCGGCGGCTTCACCTCGGCGCAGATCCTGCTCGACCCGAGCTGCGCCCGCTGCGGCGGGCCGCCGCGGCCGATGCTGGTCGAGGTGCCGGTGCTGCGGCTGGAGGACTACCGGGACCGGCTGACCACCGAGTGGCTGCAGGCGGAGTGGCCGACCCGGGTCCGCTCGGTGCTCCGGCAGTACCGGGACGCCCCGCTGCCGGACGTGCCGCTGGCGTACCCGACCAACTGGGGGATCGAGTGCGACGGTCCCCTGGCCGGGATGCGCGTCGACTTCCCGACCGAGCTCGGCCTGTCCTACCTGTACGGCCCGGCCCGGGCGTTGCGGCCGGAGGCCACCTCGCTGGCCGACCGGGTCGCGGCGTGGTCCGAGGTGGACGGTGTCTGGCACTTCAACGGGATGGACAACACCTTCTACTTCACCGTGCTCTACCCGGCGATCCTGGCCGCCGCCGGGCTGCCGACCGCGCGGGCGGCCGGCGCGGTGGTCAACGAGCTGTACCTGCTGGAGGGGCAGAAGTTCTCCACCAGCCGCAACCACGCGCTGTGGGCGCACGAGTTCCTCGCCACCGAGGACCCCGAGCTGGTCCGGCTCTACCTGAGCTGGGACCGGCCGGACCGGTACGAGAGCGACTTCACCGAGGCCGGCTACCGGGCCTTCTGCGAGTGGGTGGGGCCGCTGCTGGAGCGCGGCCCGCTGGCCGCGGCGCCGGTCACCCCGCCGGACCTGCCGACCCGCACGCTGCCGCCGGCGCTGGCCACGGCCGAGCTGGAGCGGGCCGAGCGGGCGCTGCACCTGACCGGCTTCGACGCCGCGCTGGCGGTACGCGGGCTGCTGGCCGCGCTGAGCACCGGGACCGGCACCGACTCGGTGGCGCTGGCCGCGCTCACCGGCCGGACCGGCTCCGGCGGTCCGGCCGGCGGCTGGGCCGGCCCGGCGGGCGAGAGCCGGTAGCCGCCGGTGCGCGCCTGCATCGTCGGAGGTGGACTCGCCGGCAGCCTGCTCGCCTGGCGGCTGGCCCGGGCCGGCTGGGCGGTCGAGCTGGTCGGCGCCGGTCGCGGCGCCGACGCCACCGCGGCCTCGGGCGGCGCGGTCCGCGCGTACGAGGAGGACCCCGGGCAGCGCCGGCTGGCCGCGACCAGCCTGGCCGAGCTGCTGGGCAGCCCGACGCTGCGCCGGTGGGCGGACTACCGGGAGACCAGCTCCGTGTGCCTGCGCCGGGACCCGGTCGGGCTGACCGCCGCGGTCGAGGACATCGAGGCGCTGGTGCCCGGCTCGGTGGACGTGCCGGGCGCGGCAGAGCTGGCCCGGGCCGGCTGGGCCGGGCTGCCCGGCGGCGCGGTCGGGCTGCGCGAGCGGCGGGCCGGATACCTGTCCCCGGGCCGGCTGCGGGACGCGGTGCTGGCCGACCTCGGCCCGCGGGTGTCCATCCGGGACGGTCGCGTGCGGGCGGTGGAGCCGCGCCCGGACGGCCTGGTCCGCTGCGCCGGCACCGACCACGACGTCGTCGTGCTGGCCACCGGACCGTGGACGCCGGCGGTGCTGGCCACGGCCGGGCTGCCCGCGGAGGGCTACCGGACCAAGGCGATCCAGTACGCGGTCCACCGGGCCGGCGACTGGCGGCCGCCGCAGTTCGTGGACGGGCTGACCGGCCTGTTCGGCCGGCCGACCCCGGACGGCGGGCTGCTGCTCGGGCTGCCGACCGACCGCTGGGACGTCGAGCCGGACCGGCCGGCCGTGGATCCGGCGCTGCCGCCGGCTGCGGCCGCGCTGGTCCGGGCCCGGTTCCCGGCGCTGCGGCTGGGGCCGGCCGGCCCGCCGGTGGCCGCCAGCGACTGCTATGCCGCGACCGCCGGCCTCACCCTGCGCCGGGTGCTGGAAACCCATCCCGTGTTCACCTTCACCGGCGGCGCCGGCGGGTCCGCGAAGACGGCGCTCGCCGCCAGCTCCCGCGCCGCGCTCGAGTTGGGACGCTCGCCCGCCACCGGCCCACCGGTCGGGGCGCTGCCCGTCGGACGAACAGAAGGTCGACCATGACGGACGCACCGGAGTACCACACGATCGGCATCGGCGCGGGGCCGGCCAACCTGAGCCTGGCCGCGCTCTTCGAGGACGCCACCACGGAGCGGATCGCCCTCTTCGACCGCCAGCCCGGGCCGGGCTGGCACAACCGGCTGCTGCACTCCGGGGTGCGGATGCAGACCTCGTGGCTGAAGGACCTGGTCTCGCTGGTCGCCCCGCGGCACGAGCTGACCTTCCTCAACTACCTGGTCAGCACCGGCCGGATGTACGCGTTGATGAACTCGCAGTTCGACGTCATCCCGCGGCTGGAGTACGTCCGCTACCTGGCCTGGGCGGCGGAGAAACTGCCGGACGTCAACTACGGGGTCACAGTCGACCGGATCTCCTTCGACGACGCCGGTTTCACCGTGCACTCCGAGGGCCGGGCGGTCGGCCGGTCCGAGCACCTGGTCATCGGGCTCGGCAGCGCGCCGGTGATCCCGGACGGGCTGTCCGGGCTGCCGCCGGAGCAGGCGTTCATCGCCGACGACCTGGCCGACCGGCTGGACGCGATGTGCGCCGACCGCACCGCCCCGGTGGCGGTGGTCGGCGGCGGCCAGACCGGCCTGGAGGCGACGCTGAAGCTGCTCGGCCGCGGCTTCACCGACATCAGGTGGCTGGGCCGGCGGCTGTGGTTCGACACCATCGACGACTCGCCGTGCGCGAACGACGTCTACCGGCCCGCCCACGTCGAGGCCCTGCAGCGGCTGTCCCCGCCGACCCGGCGCAGCGTGGTCGAGCGGCTCATCCCGACCGGCGACGCGCTCACCCCGGGCGCGCTGCGGGCGCTCTACCAGGCCAACTACGACGCGATGCTGGAGCTCGGGCACTTCCCGGTGACGCTCTGCCCGGGGCGGGATGTCCGCTTCGGCGAGCTCGACGGCGGCGACGTCGTGCTGCACTCCCAGGCGTTGGAGCGGGCGGAAGAGCACCGCGCCCGGTACGTGGTCATCGCCACCGGCCGGCGCAACGTGGACGTGCCGTTCGACCCCGAGCTGGCCGAGCGGGTGGAGGTCGGCGACGACGGCGAGCTGGTGGTCGACTCGGACTACTCGGTCCGGTGGAAGGGCATGAACGGGCACCGGATCTACGCGCTGAGCCGGGACCGCCACAACCACGGGCTCACCGACGTGAACCTCACGCTGCTGCCGGTCCGGGCCGCGATCGTGCTCAACTCGCTGTTCGGCCGGGAGCTGTACCAGATCCGGGACGAGCTGTGCGCGGTGGACTGGGGATGAGCGACCTCCCCGAGTACGGCGGCCGCCGGTTCCGGCCCGACGGGGCCGGCCCGGACGGGACCGAGGGGCGCTACCACCAGGACGGCGACCTGGTCTGGGCCGAGTTCTCCGGCCCGGCGGTCCGGGCCGGCCGGCTGGTCGGCACCCGCCGGGCGGACGGCGTGCTGGACGCGGCGTACTGCTTCGTGACCGTGGCGGGGGAGACGGTCGCCGGTGCCTGCCTGACCACCCCCGAGCCGCTGCCGGACGGCCGGCTGCGGCTGACCGAGCGGTGGCGGCGGCTGGACGGCTCGACCGGGGTCTCCCACCTGGAGGAGGTGGTGGCGCCGTGAGGTTGCTGCTCGTGGGCACCGGCGGCCGGGCGTACCGGGAGTACCTGCTCGCCGCCCTCGGCGCCACCCACGACGTGCACCTGCTGCTCGGCGCCGAGCCGAGCTGGGAGCGGGCGCACATCACCGGCTGGACGGTGCTGGACATGGCGGACACCGTCGGGGCCGACGCGATGATCGCCGCCGCCCGGGCGCTGGACCCGCCGCCGGACGGGGTGCTCAGCTGGGACGAGGCCCGGGTGCTGCAGGTCGCCAAGATCGCCGCCGCGCTCGGGCTGCCCGGCGGCGACCCGGCCGCGGTGCTGCGCTGCCGGGACAAGCGGCAGACCCGGGCGGCGCTGGCCGCCGCCGGGGTGCCGCAACCGGCCTGGGCGGCCGCCGCCACGGTCGACGAGGCGCTGGCCGCGGCCGACCGGATCGGCTGGCCGGTGGTGGTCAAGCCGCCGGCGATGGCGGCCAGCCTCGGCGTGGTCCGGGTGGACGGGCCGGACGAGCTGACCGCCCGCTTCGGCTTCGCCCGGGACACCACCCTGCCCGGCGCCTGGCGGTATCCCGACGTGCTGGTCGAGGAGCTGCTCACCGGCCCGGAGATCAGCGTGGACTGCGCGGTGCACCGCGGCCGGGTGCACCCGCTGTGCGTGGCCCGCAAGGAGGTCGGCTACCCGCCGTACTTCGAGGAGGTCGGGCACGTGGTGGACGGGGCAGACCCGCTGCTGAGCGACCCGGAGCTGCTCGCCGTGGTGCAGGACGCGCACACCGCGCTCGGCTTCACCGACGGGATGACCCACACCGAGTTCAAGCTGACCCCGGCCGGTCCGCGGCTGGTCGAGGTCAACGCCCGGCTCGGCGGCGACCTGATCCCGTACCTGGGGCTGCGGGCGACCGGCATGGACCCGGGCGCGGCGGCCGCCGCGGTCGCCTGTGGACGGCCGCCGGAGCTGGCCGCGGACCGCAAGCTGGTCGCCGCGGTCCGGTTCTTCTACGTCGACCGGGACGACACGGCGATCTCCTCGGTCCGCTTCGTCGACCCGCCGTCCACCGTGGACCTGGCCGTGCCGCTGGCCGGGCCGGGCGACGTGGTCTCGCCGCCGCCGAAGGGGACGCTGCTGGGCCGGGTCGCCTTCGCCACCGCGGTCGCGGCGACCGCGGCCGAGTGCGCGGCGGCGCTGGACGGCGCGGCCGCGGCCCTGCAGATCCGGGGGACGGCATGACCGCGGGAAGCACGGCGGTGGTGGTGGACCCGCTCGGCACCGGGGCGGAGTACCCGGCCGCGTTCGCCCGGGCCGGCGTCGAGGTGGTCGCGGTGATGTCCCGGCCGGAGCCGATCGCGCTCTACGCCGCGTCCTGGCAACCGGGCAACTTCCGGCACGTGTACGTCTGGGACGGCGACCCCGGCAGCCTGCCGGCGCTGGCCGCGACGCTGCGCGGCCACCACCCGCGGTGCCTGATCGCCGGGTCGGAGACCGGGGTGGAGCTGGCCGAGGCGCTCGTCGAGCTGGTGGTGCCCGGCACCGGGCACGTGCCCGCGCTGGCGCCGGCCCGCCGGGACAAGTGGGCGATGGCCCAGGCGGTCCGCGCCGCCGGCATCCCGCACCTGCGCCAGCTGAGCAGCGCGGACCCGGCCGAGGTTGCGGCCTGGCTGGACAGCTCCGGGCTGGCCGGCGGGCCGATCGTGCTCAAGCCGCCGAAGAGCGCGGCCACCGACGACGTGCACCTGGTCGGGCCGGGGGAGGACTGGCGGCCGGTCTTCGACCAGATCCTCGGCCGGGTCAACCAGTTCGGCATCCTCAACGAGGCCGTGCTGGTGCAGGAGTTCGCCCGGGGCACCGAGTTCCTGGTTGACTCGTACACGGTGGACGGCGAGCACGGGCTGGTCGACGTCTGCCGCTACTCCAAGCAGCAGCGCGGCGACCGCATCGGCGTCTACGACCTGGTCGACTTCCTGCCGCCGGACGCGCCCGAGGTGGCCGAGCTCTGGCCGTACGCGCGGCGGGTGCTGGACGCGGTCGGGGTGCGCAACGGCTGCTGCCACACCGAGATCATCCTGACCGGGGCGGGCCCGCGGTTCGTCGAGGTGGGCGCGCGGCCGGCCGGCGGCGGGCACCAGATGATCACCCGGCTGGCCACCGGCACCGACCAGATCGAGCGGACCGTCGCCCACCGGGTGCACGGCCGCTTCGACCGCTCGTACGAGCTGGTCCGGCACGTCTGCAGCGTGGTGCTGTCGGCGCCGCGGGCCGGGGTGTGGCGCAACGCCGACGTCTTCGCCGAGGTGGACGCGCTGCCCACCTTCCAGGTGAAGCACTTCTACTACGGCACCGGGGACGTGGTGCCGGCACCGGCCGGCCTGGCCACCATGCTCGGCTGGGTGGTGCTGGCCGCCGACCCCACCCCCGCCGGCCACGCGGCCATGCAGGCCGACTACCACCGCATCCGCGCGCTGGAGCGCGCCGTGCAGGTCACCACCGCGGCCGAGGTCGCGGTCTGACGTCTCGCCGCCGGCCACCCGGCCGGCGGCAGCCCTAAGGCGAAAGGAAAGCCATGTCCCTGCTCAACTCCCGGGTGAGTCGCCGGGCCGCGCTCGTGGCCGGCGGTGGCGGTGCGCTGGTCGCCGCCACCGCGGCCGTGGCCGCCGCGGAGAACGCCCCCGCCTCGGCCACCGCCGACGCCAGCCAGATCCCGGTCATGCCGGTCGTGCTCACCGACGCCGGCTTCTCGATGTGGCGCAAGGTCCAGGCCGGGCTGGTCACCTTCAAGATCAGCTCGCCGGAGACGACGTACCACGCGCTGCAGGGCTTCCGGCTGAAGAACGGCGGCACGCTGACCGACATCATCGAGGCGCTGCGCGGCGGCGTGAACGACGACCGGGAGGCCGCGGCGGCCGGCCACCGGGTGCTGCTGGAGAAGGCCGAGCTGATCGGCGGCGCGGTCGGCGTGCAGGACGGGCCGATCTACGTGACCGTGCTGCTGGAGCCGGGCACGTACCACTTCCTCGACGTCAACGACTACTTCATCGAGGGGCTGGCCAACCCGCGGGTGCACACCCTGCAGGTGGTCGGCCAGCGGGGGCCGGTGCAGCTGCCGGCCTTCGACCAGACCATCCTGTCCGTCCCGCACGACATGTCCGGGCACGGCGGGACCGCCGACCACACCACCTTCGGCTTCGTCTCGCCGACCACGCTGCCGCGGCGGGGCACGTACCTGATGATCAACGCCTCGGACGAGATCCACGACATCGTCTGGCGGCACGCGAAGCCGGGCACCACCGACGCCTACCTGCGCGAGTACTACGCGGCCGTGGTCAACGGCACCCCGCTGCCCGGCCCGTCGCCGTGGCTGGAGTCGAACACGCACGGGCTGCAGGGCGTGTCCCCGTGGCGGTGGGCGGTCGTCTCGCTCGGCTTCGCCGCCGGCGAGTACGCGACCGTCTGCTATGTGCCGAGCAAGGTCAGCGGCATCCCGCACACCCTGGAGGGCATGCACCTGATGGTCACGATGGTCTGACCGGCGACGGCGGGCCGCCCGACCGGGAGCGGGCGGCCCGCCGCCACGGCAGCGGCGTGCTGCCGTGCGCCCGGGCGAACCGGCGGATGAAGTAGCTGGCGTCCGGATAGCCGGCGCGGCGGGCGACCGCGGCCACCGGCAGGTCGGTGTCGGCGAGCAGCCGGCGGGCCTCCTGCATCCGCCGCTCGCCGATCCACTGCTGCACCGTGCGCCCGGTCCGGCGCCGCACCACGGTGGTCAGGTGGCCACCGGACAGGCCGACCGCGCCGGCGACGCCGGCCAGCGAGAGCGGCTCTGCGTAGCGGGCCTCGATGACGTCGAAGACGGCGGCCAGCACCGGCTCGTCCACCGACCGCAGCTCGCCGACGACGTCCGCGGCCAGCCGGGACACCGCCACCAGCAGCAGCGTGAGGTGCGCCAGCACGGCCGCGTGGTAGCCCTCGGCCCGGTCCCGGAGCTCGGCATCGAGGGCGGTGAACCGGGCCAGCCACGCCGGCCGCTCGGCCGGCGGCACCCGCAGCCGCTGCGCGCGCTCGGCCGCCCCGCGGGCGAACGGGAACAGCAGCGGGTGCGCCAGCCAGGCGGCGAAGGCGCTCGGCACCCCGACCCGGACCGCGTCCGGCGGGAAGTAGACCCCCCAGGCGTCCATGATCGCCGGGTCGTCCGGACCGGCCGGGGCGACCACCTGCCCGGGAGCGATGAGGACCAGGTCGCCGGCGGTGATCGGCCAGGCCCGGCCGTCGACCAGCACCGTGCCCGACGCCCGGATCGCGTAGAAGAGCAGCAGGAAGTCGTGCGCATGGGGGACCGGGACCATGCCCAGGGCGGACTCCCGGAACTCCCCGGACTCCCCGGACTCCCCGGGTGTGTGCCGGGTCAGCCGCTGCACGGTCACTGGCGGCACCCCGGGCACCCGGGGATAGCTGGCCAGCGGAACCGAAGATCCTCCTACTTCCGCCGAGGATCGGCCCTTGCCCGCTGCCAGCACGGGAAGAACGCTAGCAGTCATGACCGAAGAACGTCTGATCCCGCACGAGCCGGAGCCGGTCCGGCCCTACCTGCCGGCGATGGGCAAGCCCTGGCTGCTGCCGCTCTACGACCCGTTCACCCGGCTGCTGGGCGCCGACCGGGTGCACCGCGAGCTGCTCGACCGGGCCGGCCTGGCCCCCGGCCAGCGGGTGGTGGAGATCGGCTGCGGCACCGGCAACCTGCTCCTGCTGGCCAAGCGCCGCTGCCCGGACGCGGACCTGGCCGGGCTCGACCCGGACCCGGCCGCGGTGCGCCGCGCCGGCCGCAAGGCCACCCGGGCCGGGCTCGCGGTGACCGTCCAGGTCGGCTATGCCGACGCCCTGCCGTACCCGGACCAGAGCGTGGACCGGGTGCTGTCCGCCTTCATGCTGCACCACGTCGAGCCGGCCGACCTGCCAGGCGTGCTGGCCGAGGTGCGGCGGGTGCTGCGCCCGGGCGGGGAGCTGCACGTGGTGGACGTCGCCGGCGGCGGCCACCACCGGCACGGGCCGCTGGCCCGGTTGGCCCGGCGGGCCGGCCGGAGCCCGCGGCTGGCCCACGTCGCCCCCGACCGGCTGGTCCCGCTGCTCGCCGCGGCCGGCCTGCGCGACGCCGCCGAGACCGGCCGGGGCTCGGTGCGGGTCGGCGACTACGCCTTCCACCGGGCGGTGCGCTGACGCGCCGCTGATGCCGGCCGGGCGCCGGCTGCGGACGGTCACTACGATCGGGCGTCGTGGGTGCTGCCGCGATCGTCGCCGACGGGTTGGTCAAGACGTACGGCAAGAAGGCGGAGGTGCGCGCGCTGGACGGGGTGTCCCTGGAGGTCCCGACCGGCACCGTGCTCGGCCTGCTCGGCCCCAACGGGGCCGGCAAGACGACCACCGTGGACGTGCTCGCCACGCTGCTGCTCCCGGACTCGGGCCGGGCCGAGGTGGCCGGCATCGACGTGCTGCGCGACCCGGCTGCGGTGCGCCGGACGATCGGGCTGGCCGGGCAGTTCGCCGCCGTGGACGACAACCTCACCGGCGCCGAGAACCTCGTCCTGATCGGCCGGCTCAACCATCTGCCCGGCGCCGAGGCCCGCCGCCGCAGCACCGAGCTGCTGGACCGCTTCGGGCTGGCCGAGGCCGGCGGCCGCACGGTGAAGACGTACTCGGGGGGCATGCGGCGCCGGCTCGACCTGGCCGCCGCCCTGGTCGCCCGGCCGGCGGTGCTCTTCCTCGACGAGCCGACCACCGGGCTCGACCCGCGCAGCCGGATCGACCTCTGGCGCGTCATCGAGGACCTGGTCAGCGAGGGCACCACGCTGCTGCTGACCACGCAGTACCTGGAGGAGGCCGACCGGCTGGCCGACCGCATCTCGGTCGTCGACCAGGGCAAGGTCATCGCCGAGGGCACCTCGGCGGAGCTCAAGGCCCAGCTCGGCGGGGCGCTGGTCGAGGTCCGGCTGGCCGACGCCGACGAGGCCCGCCGGCTGGTCGGCCTGCTGTCCGGGATCGGGGCCGGGGAGGCCACCGCCGAGGACGACCTGGTCCGGGTGCCGGCCGGCGACGGCACCGTGACGCTGACCGAGGTGGTGCGCCGGCTGGACGCCGAGGGGGTCCGGGCCCGGGGGCTGCAGCTGCGCGAGCCGAGCCTGGACGACGTGTTCCTGGCCCTGACCGGGCACGTGGCCGAGCAGGACGGCGCCCCCGGCGCCGACCTGCCGGACGATGCCGCCTCCCGGCGCGACGACGCCGCGGCGGTGACCCGGTGACGGCGGCGACCGCGGCGGCCGGGACGACCGCGGCGGCGGCGCCCGGCGGCGGCCCGCTCTGGGCGCTGCGCGACGCCGGCGCCATGGCCGGGCGCAACCTGCGCCGGCTGATGCGCCAGCCCGAGCAGATCGTCTTCAACCTGGTCTCGCCGATCATGTTCGTGCTGCTGTTCCGGTACGTCTTCGGCGGCGCGATCGGCGGGCTGCAGGGGCTCAACTACGTCAACTACCTGATCCCCGGCATCGCCGTGCAGACGGTGCTGTTCAGCGCCGGCACCACCGGGTTCGCGCTGGCCGAGGACATGCAGCGGGGGTTCATCAAGCGGCTGCGGTCACTGCCGATGGCCCGCAGCGCGGTCTTCGGCGGCCGGGTCGCCTCGGACACCCTGGTCAACGCCTTCGGCCTGGTCGTCCTCATCCTGACCGGCTTCGCGGTGGGCTTCCGCCCGGCCAGCTTCCCCGGGCTGGTGCTGGCCGTGCTGCTCCTGCTGCTCTTCGCGCTCGCGGTGAGCCTCGGCTACGCGCTGATCGGGATGACCGTGCGCAGTGCGGAGGCGGTCAACGCGGCGACCTTCCCGATCATCTTCCCGCTGACCTTCGCCTCGTCGGCGTTCGTGCCGGTGGCGACGATGCCGAGCTGGTTGCAGGGCTTCGCCACCCACCAGCCGGTCAGCGTGGTGATCAACGCGGCCCGGTCGCTGATCCTCGGCGACAGCGCCACCCCGGAGCAGCGCGAGCTGCTGCTTGCCGGGGCCGGCACCGACTCCCTGGTGCTGAAGTCCCTGCTCTGGACCCTCGGCATCGGCCTGCTCTTCGGCCTGCTCTGCACCCGCCGCTTCCGCCGCCTGGACCGCTGACTCAGCCCAGCGCGGCGGCGACGCACCGGTGCGCGTCGTGCACCGGTCGCGAGTGGACCTGCGGCGAGGGCACCAGGTTGTTGTAGAAGGTGGCCCCCTCGCACAGCGGCCCGAGCACGGTGATCCGCGGGTCCGGGCGGCCGTCGGCGGCCAGCGGGTGCTGGTCGCGGTCGACGTCGACGCCGCGGACCCAGCGGCTGTCCGGCCGGTGCGGCCGCAGCACCCCGCGCCGGTGCAGCGCGGCGATCAGCGGGCTGGCCGAGGCCGCCACCGCGGGCAGCTCGACGTGCGCGGACACCACCCAGTCGACCTCGGCCGCGTACGGCTCGGCCAGCCGGGTCGAGGTCACCGTCCAGCGGCCGCCGGTGGGCACGACGACCGGCTCGGGGCCGAACGGCGCCCGGGCCACCCCGGCGGCGAAGAGCGCGAGCAGCTCGGCGTACCGCTCCCACTGCGGGCCGACGACCGCCCGGTTGAGCGCGGGGATGGTCCGGACGGTGAAGTCGTCCAGCGAGGCGGCGGTCAGGCCGCCGAAGTCGACCACGTAGCGGAAGGTGTCCCGCAGCTCCCGCAGCACGTCCAGGCCGGCCTTGACCGGGCTGCCGGCGAACCCGAGCAGGCCCTCGGCGAGGTCGGCGCGGACGGTCTCGGCCAGCCACTTCTGGTACGCCTCCGGCCCGTCCAGCAGCATCCCGGCGGTGCCGGCGAAGACCTCGGCGGCGTCGAAGCGGTCCTGCTCGTCCAGCCGGTCCAGGGTGCCGGCGACGTCCGCGGCCAGCTCGGCCTCCAGCGCGGCCGCGGTGCCGGCCAGCCGGGCCTGCGCGCGCCTGTGGCCGACCCGGATCTCGGTGAGCACCAGCGGCTGCACGTCGGCGGCGTAGTCCAGCGGCCCGCCGCGGGCCCGGCGCACCGCGTCGACCGCGGCGGTGGTGAACGCGATCGGCCGGTACGGCGGCCCGAACTCGACGGTCCGCGGCCGGGCCCGGCAGGGCAGCCCGCTGCGGGACAGGAACAGCAGCGCCGGCTCCCGCCCGCTGGGCCGGTAGCGCAGCTGGTCGCCGTCGGCGACGAAGCGGCCGCCGCGGCCGACGGTCAGGCAGGACATCACGTCCATGGCGGAGAGCCCGAAGCCGGCCACCGCGGCCACCTGACCCGGCTCGATGCCGGCGACCCGGTCGGGCAGCGGGTACGGCGCGGCGGTCCGCCGGGGACCGTCGGGGGTGAGGTCCACGACCGCGTTGGCGGTGTAGCCGGTGGTGAGGAAGACGTGGTCGGCCCGGAGCGTGTCGCCTGTGGACAGCGTGAGGACGCCATCGTGCAGGTCGGTCGCCTCGGCCCGGTGCAGCCGGACGTCCACATGCGATGGTGCCCGGCGCAGCACCTCGTCCCGGAACCAGGCCAGGTAGTCGCCGAGCACCCGGCGGGGGAGGAAGTCGGTCGGCCGGACCGGCCGGCCGGTGGCGCCGGCGGTGAACCCGTCGGGAGCAAGCCGGAGCCCGCGGGCGGTGACCCACTCGTACAGGGTGGGGCCGGGCGCGTCCACGTCGTCGTCGACGGTCGCCGCGTCCGGGAACATCGACACCTGCCCGCAGGTGGTGTTGAGCAGCAGGTAGTCCGGCTGGGCCCGGTCGTGCACGCCGGCGCCGGAGCAGGTCGGGTCGACCACCTCGACCCGGACCGGGCCGCCGGCCGGGCCGCGCCGCTTGGCCAGGGTGACCACCCGCTCCAGCACGCCGAGCCCGCGCGAGCCCAGCCCGACGATCGCCACCGTGATCACGCCGGCACCTCCGTGGCCAGGTGGGGGGACAGCAGCGACAGGGCGGCGTCGGCGGCGGTGGCCGGGTCGGCGCCGGCAGCTGGATCCGCGGCGGTGGCCGGGTCGGCGCCGGCGGCGAGCACGTAGCCGAGCCGGTCCTGGAACGAGCCGCGGACCAGCACCTGCTGCCCGGGCCGGGCGGTCACCCCGACCTCGACCACGCCGGGCACCGCCCGGGCGGCGTCCAGCCCGGCGACGCCGCCGAACCGGCCCGGCCCGGTCGCGACCAGGAAGCGGATCGCCGCCGCCCGGGCCCGGGTCGGCGCCGGCACCGCCGGCGCGCCGGCCACCCGGGCGACCAGCAGCGCGATCAGGTCGATCCCGGTGGCCTCCTCGACCAGCCGAGGGATCAGCCCGCCGGCGAGCCGCGGGTTGACCTCGACGACCGCCGGCCCGGCCGTGGTCAGCCGCAGCTCGGTGTGCGCGGCGCCCCAGCCGAGGCCGAGCGCGCTCAGCGCGGCCAGCGCGGCGGCCCCGAGCGTGCCTCCCGGGTCGGCCACCGGGAAGTCGTGGCCGGTCTCCACGAAGGCCGGCTCCGGGCCGAGGTGCTTGCGGGTCACCCCGACCACCCGGTCGTCGAAGGTCTCCACCGAGAACTCGGCACCGTCCAGATAGGACTCGACGAGCACGGCGGACTGGGCCGGCAGCCCGGTGCCGGCGGTCCCGGCCAGCACCGCCTCGGCGGCGGCGGCGACCGCGTCCGGGTCGGCGCACCGCCGTACGCCGATCGAGCCGGACCCGGACACCGGCTTGACCACCACCGGATAGCCGACCCGCGCGGCGGCGGCGACCGCGGCGGCCGCGGAGCCGGCGGCGCCGAACGCCGGCCCGGGCAGCCCGGCAGCGGCCAGCCGGCGCCGCTGGGTGGGCTTGTCCCGGCAGTCCCGGACCGCGTCCGGGTCGGGGTGCGGCAGGCCCAGCGCGCGGGCGGCCTCGGCCGCGGTGGCGACCGAGTACTCCGAGCTGCTGGTCACCCCGGCGGGGTCCAGCCCGGCGCAGGCGGCCAGCACGGCGGCCACCGAGGTGGTGTCGACCACCCGGCTCTCGATGCCGTCGGCGCGCACGTACGGGTAGCGGTCGGGGTCGCGGGCGAGCAGCACCGGGCGCAGGCCGGCCGCCACCGCCGCCCGGCAGAACAGCCGCCCGGTCCCCGTGGTGTTGCTCTCCACCAGCACCAGGTCCTCTGCCCGCTCGCGCTGCGAGCCCTCGCGCCCGCTCATGACAGCCGCCCGACGGCGGCGGCGAGGCGGGCGTCGGCGCCGGCCAGCGCGGCCCGCCAGCCGCCCAGCCAGCCGCAGGTCGCCCGCCAGCGCGCGACCGCGGCGGCGTGCGGCGCGGTGAAGTCGCCGGGCCCGCCGCCGTACGCGTGCGCCGCCACCAGCTCGGCCAGGCCGCCCGCGTCCAGCTCGCCCAACCCCAGCTCGTCCAGCCAGCCCGGCGGGCCGAAGTCGGCCAGCCGGGTGGAGCCGGCCTCGACCGCCCGCCGCACCGCGTCGCCGACCCGCTCGTGCGCGGTCCGGAACGGCACCCCGTGGCGGACCAGCCGGTTGGCCACCGCGGTGGCCGCGGTGAAGCCGTCGACCGCGCGCGCCGCCATCCGGTCCGCCTGCGGCCGCGCCCCGGCCACCAGCACCTGGCTGAGCAGCACCGACTCGGCGGCCGCGGCCAGCCCGGGCCACACGCTGGCCACCGCCTCGGTGCCGACCTCGATCGAGTTGGTGAACGGCGTCGCCGCCGACGCCGCCGCGGCGGCCGCCCACGCCCCCAGCGCGGCCGCGGGCTTGGCCCGCACGTGCTCGAGCAGGAAGGCGTTGCGCTTCTGCGGCATGGCCGAGCTGCCGCCGACCAGCCGGTCCGGGAACCACACGAAGCCGAACTCGGCCGTGCTCCACAGCTGCAGGTCGGCGGCCAGCCGGCTGAGCGTGCCGGCCAGCCCGGCGGCCGCGGCCAGCACCCGCAGCGGCACGTCCCGGCTGGCCACCGCGTCCAGCGCGTGCGGCGCCGGGGCGGCGAAGCCGAGCAGGTCGGCGGTGCGGGCCGGGTCGATCGGCAGGTCGGTGCCGGCGACCGCGCCGGCCCCGAGCGGGCAGGCGTCCAGCCCGGCCGCGGCCGCCCGCAGCGCGTCGAGGTCGCGGCCGACGGCGAGCGCCACCCCGAGCAGGTACCACCCGTACGTGGCCGGCATCGCCGCCTGGTGGTGGGTGTAGACCGGCATCACCACCGACCGGTACGCCCGCGCCCGGCCCAGCAGCACCGCCTGGAGCCGGGCCGCCTCGGTGGCGAGGTCGAGCACCCGGTCCCGCAGCCGCAGCGCGGTCACCGTCGCCTTGAGGTCGTTGCGGGACCGGCCGGTGTGCAGCACCCCGCCGACGTCCGCGCCGAGCCGCTCGACCAGCCAGCCCTCGTACATGAGGTAGAGCCCGCGCGGCGCCGGCCGGCCGAGCAGCGGCGCCCAGTCCCGGGCGGCCAGCTCGTCGATGCCGCGCAGCAGCGCGGCGGCGGCCTCCGCCGGCACCAGCGACCGCTCGGCCAGCATGACCAGATGGGCCCGGTCGACCCGGGTCATCGCCGGCAGCTCGGCGGCCAGCACGGCCGGGGTGAGCTCGCCGTACACGACCTGTAGGGTGCGGGCGCCGAGCTGGCCGGTGAGCCGGCCGGTCACGGGACCGGCACCACGTCGGCGTGGCTGCGCCGGCCCCACGGGTACGCGGTCCACGGCCCGGCCCGCTCTGCCGGGCGCTCGACCGGCACCGGCCCGTCCGGCAGCGCCACCGCGGCGTGCCCGGCGCCGGCCAGCCAGCCGTCGTCGTAGACGGTGTCCAGATAGCGGTAGCCCTCGTCGGGCAGCATCACCACGGTCAGCGCGGCCGGGTGCGCGGCCGCCCACCAGCGCGCCACCAGGTACGCCGCGCCGCTGGTCGGGCCCATGAACAGCGCGTGCCGGCGGTGCAGCTGGCGGGTGGCCCCGTACGCCACCCCGGCCGTGCACCAGTGCACCTCGTCGAAGACCGTGTGGTCCATGTTGCCGGGCATCACGCTCATGCCCAGCCCGCGCAGCTCCCGGTGGCCGTCCGGGTGACCGAAGAGGACACTGCCGTGGGTGTCGACGCCGATGGCCCGGCACTCCGGCAGCACCGAGCGCAGGTACGTGCTGGTCCCGCACATCGAGCCGCCCGAGCCGACCGGGCCGACCAGGCAGTCGACCTGGCCGAGCGTCTCCAGCATCAGCTCGGCCACCGCCGCGTACGAGCGGGGGTTGTCCGGGTTGGTGTACTGCTCCGGGCAGAAGCTGGCCGGCAGCCCGGCGCGGATCTCGGCCAGCCGGTCCAGCCGGGCCGCCTGGAAGCCGCCCGGGCCGCGCCCGGCGTCGGCCGGCACCCGCTCGACCACCGCGCCGAGGTCGGTCAGCCGGCGGTGCAGCCGCTCGTCGATGACCGGGTCGCTGACCAGCACCAGCTGCCGGTCCAGCAGCGCCGCCTGCATGGCCAGCGCGAGCCCGAACGTGCCGGAGGTGGTCTCGGTGATCACGGTGCCCGGCTCCAGCAGCCCGTCGCGCAGCGCCCGGCGCAGGATGAACCGGGCCGGCACCAGCTTCATCAGCGTGAACGCGGCGGCGTAGAGGTTGGGCGCGAGCCGGACCAGGCGGGGGAGCTGGTGCGCCTCGGTGGCCTCGGAGTACCCGGAGCGGCCGGCCCGGACCCCGGTCATGCCGGTGCCCGCAGCCCGGCCGCGGCCGTCGTCGGGGCGACGGCGGGCGGGGCGACGGCGGGGCGGTGGGGTGGGGCGAGCCAGGGGACCGGGGCGGTGGCCCGGGTGCGGCCGCCGCCGGCCCACGGCCCGGTGACCGGTCCCGGGCCGAGCAGCGCCGCGACCAGCCCGGGCTCGGTGCCGACCATCCCGGTCGGCGTCAGCCCGAGCGCCTCCACCGCGGCCGCGCAGCGGCGGGCGCCGGCCACCGCCTCCGGGCGGCCGGCGTCGAAGACCAGCCCGGCGACCGTGCCGCTGTGCGCGACCTGGACGCCGCAGCCGCCGTGCCGCCGCCCGAGCTCGAGCAGGTCCTCCAGCCCGGGCTTGGGCAGGAACCGCTGGTTGATCCGGGCGCTCGCGGTGGCCACCCGGCCCAGCAGCGCCGCGTCGCCGGTGGCGACGGCCCGCCGCAGCGCGCCGCGCAGCACGCCGAAGGTGGCGACGTCGCGGTCGTCGTAGTCGGCCGGGGGCAGGCCCAGGGTGTCCACCCGCACCCCCGGCTGGGTGTCGCAGCCGACCACGAGCAGCGGCGGCAGCCGGTGACCGAGCGTCTCCAGCACCACCCCGTCCCGGTGCGCGAAGAGCACCACCCGGTCGTCGATCATGATCGAGTCGGCCGCGCACTCGGCCAGCACGGCCAGCCGGCCGACCTCCTCCCGGGACAGCGCGACGCCGTGGTAGTCGGCCACCGCCCGGATCGTCGCGGTCACGTCCGCGGTCGAGGAGCCCATCCCCATGCCACGGGGCACGTCGCTGACGATCTCGACCTGGCCGCCCTTGGCCGGCGCCGGGTGCCGGCTGAGCTCGCGCAGCGCGAGGATCGCGGCCCGCCGCACCTTGACCAGCTCGGGCGTGCCGACCACGCCCCAGTGCCGCTGGCTCGGGTGGAACACCGCCCGGCTGCCGCGGTCCGGCTGGGGCAGCGTGACCAGCGCCCGGCGCACCCGGCCGGTGCCGTCGTCGAAGGCGCCCTGCAGCAGCTCGCCGTGGTGGCCGGGCGCCCACCCGACCCCGACCGCGGCCTCCGTGCCGGCGCCGGTCGCCCCGCCGCTGGCCATGCCGGCCCTAGCCGGCCGGCTTGGCGACGGTGAAGACCAGGCTCTCGTGCTGGTGCACGTAGTCCCGGTAGCCGGCGTGCGGCGGCTCCCACCAGCTCTGCACCTCGCACGCGCTGGCCGGCATGCCGACCTCGGCCAGCAGCGCGTCGAGGTCCTCGCGGTCGTAGAAGCGGCAGTAGAAGTCGAAGTGGTCGACGTACTCCTTCGGCCCGATCTCCTTGATGTTCGGGTCGGAGGTCTGGCAGTCGTTCATCGTCCACATGTTCGCGACCAGGTGGCCGCCGGGGCGCAGGATGCGGTGCAGCTCGCGCAGCGCCGGCGCCGGGTCGGTGAGGTGGCCGAGCAGGTCCCAGCAGAAGATGCCGTCCACCGAGGCGTCCAGCAGCCCGGTGTCGAAGGCGTCCACCTTGACGAAGACGACCCGGTCGCGGACGCCGGCCCTGACCGTGACCTGCTCGGCGATCGCCATCGCCTTGGGCGAGGTGTCGCCGGCCAGCAGGATCGGCGCTGCCCCCTCATGACCAGCGAGCGGCGGCAGGTTGCGCCCGTCCCCGCACGGCAGGTCGAGCACCACCTTGGCGTCGTGGGCCCGGAAGAGCGCGGCCGCGGTCGCCGCGTGCGGCACCGGGGGGTCGCCCCACAGGTTGCCCTGGCCGCCGATCACGGCCGGGGCGTACGCGTTGTCCCAGAGCGGGATGGCGGCCGTGTCGGTGTCACGGGAGTGGGCGAGAGCGGTCACGGCGCGCCTCCGCGGTGAGGTGGTGACACAGTCGGAATGTCCACAGGCCAAGCGAACTGGTATCGGAAGGCTAGGAGATGGGCACCCTCGGTGGCAACGGATCCCGCTGTCCGGCTCCGGACCCGCTCGGTCCGGGGAGCTACTGGGTGAAACAGCAACCCAACGTCGCCCCGCCGGCGCTGTTGAGCACACTGCCGGACAGGTCGGTGCTGGCCCGCACGATGCCGCCGCCGAAGCCGTCGCCCATCGAGAAGGCCATCCAGTTGACGAGCTGCTCCTCGACGCCCCCGGGCGCGCCGGCCGGGAAGGGCTCGCCGGCGGCCCGGATCCGCCGCTGCAGCACGTACGGCCCGCCGGTCGCCTTGCCGACCGCGTCCCGCCACTCGTCCGCGGTGGCCTGCCAGCCGAGCACCACGCCCAGCCCGCCGTGCATCAGCGTCGGCTTGAGCACCAGGTCCTGCTGCTGGGCGGCGGCCAGCTCGGGCAGCGGGACCTGCTCGCCGGACACGGTCACCGGCTCGTCCCGGACCATCCGGGTCCACGGCAGCAGCCGGGCCAGCGTCTCCCGCTCGGCCGCGGTGAAGCGGTCGGCGTTGGCCTCGTCGGACAGCATCGCCAGCGCCGCCTTGCTGCCGTAGAGCTCGGCGTCCATCGGCGCGAACATCTCCACCTCGCCGCGCTCGACCGCCCGCAGCACCGGGTCGACCAGCTCGGGCGCGCCCGGGTCGAGCAGGTCCTCGATCATGAAGACGCGGTAGACCACGTCGACGTGCCGGCCGTCGAGGCGGACCTCGCCGCCGCCGATCTCCAGCTGGCCCAGGTGGCAGGGCACGATCTCGACGCCGAGCTCGCCCAGCACCGCGGCCGAGGCCCGCAGCTGTGGCTCCAGGGTGGCGAAGCTGGCCGGCCAGTCGGCCGCGGCGAACAGCGGCGGCCGGCCGTCCTCGGTGCGGTAGCGCTGCGTGAGCAGGTCGGCCAGCGTCGCCATGGTGTCGATGAAGGTGAGCCCATGGGTGACGGCGAAGGCGGCGAACGGCGGGTGGGCCTGGCAGGCCCGGTTGAGCACCGCGTTGTCCAGCCCGCCGACGGTGCTGCCGATGTTGAGCTCCATCAGCCGGAAGTGCTCGCCGTCGTGGTACATGTCGGCCCGGGTGACCAGGGTCGGCTCGGCGCCGCGGCCGCGCCGGATGGCGGTCACCTGCGCCTCGGTCATCCCGGCGGCGCGGGCGAAGGCGCCGACGTCGCCGTCGAAGAGCCGGTCCGGCAGCGCGGTCAGCACCTCCCGCAGCCGCCGCAGGTCGGCGTCGAGCAGCTCGCGCTCGGCCCGGTCCAGGAACGCCGGCCGGGTCAGGCAGCGGCCGCCGTAGCTGGTCGGGCCGAGGTCGACCGCGGCCAGCGCGGCCGCCCGCAGCGCGCCCGGGTCCTCGCCCCGGTCGGCGACGTCGGCCAGGTAGTCGGCGGTGACCTCGTTGCGGCTCATGTCGCCTCCTCGTCCACGGGTTCCTCGACGGGGTCCGGGTCCACCGTGCGCATGCCGGCCCCGGCGGCGAGCAGGCCGAGCAGGCAGGCCAACCCGCAGATCCACCACACGGCCTCGCCGGCGACGTTCCAGATCGCCAGGCCGGCCACCGAGCCGGTCGCCGAGCCGATGCCGAACATCGTGTTGGCCGCGCCGAGGTAGCGCCCGCGCAGGTGCTCCGGGCTGGCCACCGCCGGGTAGGCGAAGATCGTCGGCCCGGCCACGATCTCGGCCAGCGACCAGACCAGGGTGCCGACGACGAACGCGGCCACCCCGAGCGGCAGCGCGTACGCGGCCATGCCGGCGCCGAGCAGCGCGAAGCCGGCCATCACCACCAGCCGCATCGGCCAGCGCTGCACCACCTTGGTGACCAGCAGCTCGCAGCTGATCACGATGATCCCGTTGAGCGCGACCATCGCGCTGTACCAGCCGGTGGCCAGCCCCTCGGCCCGCATCGCCACCGGCAGGGCGCTGAGGTATTGCACGTACACCGCGGCGTTGACGACCAGGGCGAACAGGAAGAGGACGTACCGGCGGTCGGCCAGCACGGCGAGGTAGCCGGCACGCTCGACCGGCGCGGCCGGCTCGCCGGCGCCCTCGGTGGCCTCGGCGGCCGCCCGCTTGGCGGCGGCCGTCCGGCGGCGGGGGAGCGCGATGGCGGCGATCAGCCCGTACCCGAGGGAGGCGATGGCCTCGCCCCAGAAGAGCAGGTCGTACGACACCGCGAGCAGGGCGGCGCCGATCAGCGGGGCCGCGGTGTTGCCCAGGTTGTAGAACAACCGGTACATCGCGAAGATCATGACCTGCCGGTCCCGCGGGGTGAGCTCGGACAGCAGCGTGCCGGCGGCGGGCCGGTAGGCGCCGCCGACCGCGCCGGCCAGGCCGACCACGACGACCAGCGCCGGGTAGTGGGTCAGGTAGAGGATCGACAGCACCAGCGCGGCGCCGCCGAGCATGCTGACCAGGATGGTCAGCCGCGGGCCGATCCGGTCGGTGAGCGTCCCGCCGACGATCCCGCCGAGCACCGCGCCGATCGTGAAGACCGCGAGCGCGGTGCCGGCCTGCACCGTGGAGAAACCGCGGGTGGTGAGGAACAGGACCAGGAAGACCTGCAGGAACGCGCCCAGCCGGTTGACGAAGATGCCGACCAGCAGGGCCTTGGCCGCCGTCGGCGCCTCGCGCCAGGTCTCCCAGACCCCGGGGCTGCCGGTGGCCGGCTCGGTCGTGGTCACCGGCGCCCCGGTCGGCCGGGATGGTCGTGTTCGCGGGTCGCACGCACGGCTCCGGCCCCCCTCGCGTCGGTTGGGGCGGATTGTGCCCCAGACGGGGGTCCCGCGGGAGGGGGATGCAGGGATGCCGATGCGGTCCCGTACGGGCAGACTCGGGTATGGGGCGGCAACGGTGCCGCCCCGGGAAGGAGCCCAGCCAGCATGCCGGTGGACCGCACGCTGCCCACGCCCGAGGCGGACGCGCTGCTCGAGCTCACCCGCGACCTCGCCGACGGCGAGCTGCGCCCGCGGGTGCAGCAGGCCGAGCGGGCCGCCGAGTTCCCCCGCGAGCTGCTGCGGACGGTCGGCAAGGCCGGGCTGCTCGGCCTGCCCTACCCGGAGCGGTGGGGCGGCGGCGGCCAGCCGTACGAGGTGTACCTCCAGGTCGTCGAGGAGCTGGCGGCGGCCTGGCTGGCGGTCGGGCTCGGGGTGAGCGTGCACACGCTGGCCTGCTTCCCGACCGCCGCCTTCGGCTCGGACGCCCAGCGCGACGAGCTGCTGCCGGCGATGCTCGGCGGCGACCTGCTGGGGGCGTATTGCCTCTCCGAGCCCGCCTCCGGCTCGGACGCGGCCGCGCTGAGCACCCGCGCGGTCCGCGACGGCGACGACTACGTGGTCGACGGGGTCAAGGCCTGGGTCACCCACGGCGGGCACGCCGACTTCTACAACCTGATGGTGCGCACCGGCGGCCCCGGCGCCGGCGGGATCTCCTGCCTGCTCGCGCCGGCCGACACCGACGGCCTGCGGCCGCAGCCGCCGGAACGCAAGATGGGCATGGCGTCCTCGCCCACCGCCCAGGTCGTGCTCGACGGCGCCCGGGTGCCGGCCGGGCGGCTGATCGGCGAGGAGGGGCAGGGCTTCCGGATCGCGATGGCCGCGCTGGACGGCGGCCGGCTCGGCATCGCCGCCTGCGCCGTCGGGGTCGCCCAGGCAGCGCTCGACCACGCGGTGGCGTACGCGAAGGAGCGGCGCCAGTTCGACCGGCCGATCGCGGACTTCCAGGGGGTGTCGTTCCTGCTGGCCGACATGGCCACGCACGTGGAGGCGGCCCGCTCGCTCTACCTGGCCGCGGCCCGGCTGCGCGACGCCGGCCGGCCGTTCGGGGCGAGGGCGGCGATGGCCAAGCTCTTCGCCACCGACGCGGCGATGCGGGTGACCACCGACGCGGTGCAGGTGCTCGGCGGCGCCGGCTACGTCGAGGACCACCCGGTGGAGCGGTGGTTCCGGGAGGCCAAGGTGCTGGAGATCGTCGAGGGCACCAACCAGGTGCAGCGGCTGGTCATCGGCCGCGCCCTCACCCGGGCCTGAGCACCCGCCGCCCGGCGGCGCCGTACGCGGTGAGTAGCGTCCTGCAGGTGGAGCAGCTCGATGGGGTGGACCGGCGGCTGGTACGGGAGCTGGCGGCCGACGGGCGCGCCAGCTACACCGACCTGGCCGAGCGGGTCGGGCTGTCGGTGTCCGCCGCGCACCAGCGGGTCCGGCGGCTGGAGCAGCGCGGGGTGATCCGCGGCTACGGCGCCCGGCTCGACCCGGACGCGCTGGGCCTGCCGCTGACCGCGTTCGTCTCGGTCAAGCCGATCGACGCCGGCGCGCCGGACGACGTGCCCGAGCGGCTGGCCGGGCTCTCCGCGATCGTGGCCTGCCACAGCGTCGCCGGGGACGAGAGCTACATCCTCAAGGTGCGGGTCGAGGGGCCGGGCGCGCTGGAGTCGCTGCTGCAGGAGATCCGGGCCCGGGCCAACGTCTCGACCCGGACCACGGTGGTGCTGAGCACTCCGTACGAGGACCGCCCCCCGCCCGTCTGAGCAGCGGCATCGCCTGGGGGCCTGCGGCGGCGCGGATCGACGCCCGCATCCACCAAGACCCTCAGACCATCCCCTAGTGTCCGCCGCATGCTGACCGTCCTCGGCGAGGCGATCGTCGACCTGGTGGGGGAGGGGGACCGCCGCTACCGGGCCCACCCGGGCGGCAGCCCGCTCAACGTCGCCGTCGGCCTCGGCCGGCTCGGCCAGCCGGTGTCGCTGGCGGCGCGGCTGTCCCGGGACGCGTTCGGGGCGATGTTCCGCGACCACCTGGCCGCCGCCGGGGTCGACCCGCGGCACCTGGTCACCGCGACCGAGCCGTCCTCGCTGGCGGTCGCGACGGTGGACGACGCGGGCGTGGCGGCGTACGACTTCTGGACCGAGGGCACCGCCGACTGGCAGTGGACCGCGGCCGAGCTGGCCGGCGTGGTCGACGACGGGACCGTCGCCCTGCACACCGGCTCGATCGCGCTGGAGCTGGAGCCGGGCGCGTCCCGGGTGCTGGAGCTGCTGCGGCAGGTGCGGCGGGCCGGTCGGGTGACGGTCAGCTACGACCCCAACGTGCGGATGGCCCGCCGCGGCGGGGTCGCCGAGGGCCGGCGGGCGGTGGAGCGGGTGGTCGCGCTGGCGCACCTGGTCAAGGTCAGCTCCGAGGACCTGGAGTGGCTCTACCCGGGGGAGGACCCGGTGGCGGCGGCCCGGCGGTGGTCCGGTGCCGGGCCGGAGCTGGTGGTGGTGACGCTCGGCGGCGACGGGGCGGTGGCGCTGCCGGCGGGCGGCGCCGAGGTGCGCCGGGCGGCGCCGCCGGTGACCGTGGTGGACACCGTCGGTGCCGGGGACGCCTTCAGCTCCGGGTTGCTCGCGACGCTGGCCGAGCGGGGCGCGCTGGGTGCCGGCCCGGGCCGGCTGGCGGCCGTCGACCTGCCCGCCGTCCTCGACCGGGCCTGCCTGGTCGCCGCGCTGACCTGCGCCCGCCCCGGCGCCGACCCGCCCACGCTGGCGGAGCTGCGGGCGGCCGAGCGCTGAGGCCCCGGGCGGGCGCCGTGGGGAGGCGCCCGCCCGGGGTCCGCCGCTCAGCGCGAGTAGAGGGCGGTGGGGGCGGTGATGCCGGTGACGGCGTGCAGGTTGCCGTCGGCGCCGCGCAGGCAGGCTCCCTCGCGGTTGGCGCCGGCGTAGAACTCGGTCAGGCAGCGGCCCATCTGGCCGTGCCCGGCCGCGTTCGGGTGGAACGACTGGCGCACGATGTTGCCCGGGTCACCGGACTCGAAGAGCTCGCCCACGTCGATGAGCAGCGGGGCGACCCACTCGTTGGAGGTGGACCGGTTGCAGGCCTCCCGGCCCTCGGTCGCCCGGGCCAGGTCGAGGAAGCGCACCCCGGTGCGGGCGGCGGCGCCGCGCAGCGCCGCCGACAGCTGGCCGACCGCGTCCACGCGACCCCAGCGGGCGTCCGCGATCCGGATCGGGCAGCCCTCGAAGGCGTGGGTGAGCGAGTTCATGTTCTCGGTGAACGGGGACGCGTACGACTGCAGCACGAGCTGGTACGCGCTGTCCGCGTAACCGGCCCCGCGCATGACCGTGCGCAGGTCGGCGACGACCGCCTCGACCTTGGGCGCCATCGCGGCCATCCGGCCCGGCCAGACCGGGCCGAGGGTGTAGCGGCAGCCGGACGCGAACGGGTTGGCCCACCGCTCGACGCAGGTGTAGACGCTGTCCGCGAACGCCGGGTCGTCGTTGGCCCCGACCTGCAGCACCAGCATCTTGATGTTGTAGTCACGGGCGATCGCGCGCAGCTGCTCGGCCTGCGACGGCTCGGTGAAGTGGCTGGTCCCGCCGATGCGGATGTCGGAGGAGGCGGCGCCCGAGCAGGCGATGTTGATCCTCGCCTCGATGCCCGGGATGGACGTCGACTTGATCAGCGAGTTGGCCGACCGGTGGCAGTAGTTGTTGCCGGTGTCGGTGCCCGGTTCGTACGATCCGGCGCCCTCGCCGGAGATCGCGCTGTCACCGAGCGAGACGACCGCGGTGGGTCCGGAGCTGGGTCCGGCGACTGCGGGCGTCGCGCCGGCGGCGAGGACGCCGACGCCGAGCAGGGTGCCGGCGCTCAGCGCCACCAGCCTGCGCAGGAGCGGGGGAGGGGCCACGGTGCCACCTGCCTTCCACGAGGGGAGCCCCCAGTCTGCGTTCTCGGTTACCGGCCGGTACAGGCCCGGTCGTGTTACCTGATCGCCTGTTCGCGGACACGCTGGGAGGTCAGACTGGTCCCGATGGCCATGGACACCGGCTTCCCGGTCCAGGACGCCCGCGACGACTTCCTGCGCGCGCGGCGCCGGGCCGCGCTGTCCGCGGTGCGCCGCCGGCTGCACGGGCGCAGCGCGACGTACGACCTGCTGCTGCCCTTCGACGAGGTGGTGGCGGCGCTCGGCCGGCACGGGGAGAGCGACCTGGGCGAGCAGGTCATCGACGTGGACTCGGTGGTCGGCTCGGTGGACCGCAGCACCGGCTTCGACCGGCTGTTCCGGCCGGTCTCCGACGAGCCGGAGCGCCGCTTCCAGCGGATCGACGTGGCGCTGCGCCGCGGCGAGGAGATGCCGCCGATCGACGTCTACCGGGTCGGCGACGTGCACTTCGTCATCGACGGCCATCACCGGGTGGCGGTGGCCCGGGCGCTGGGCTGGAAGACGATCAACGCGCACGTGGTCGAGGTGCTGACCGCGGTCGGCGCGGACCGCGACCTGCGGCTGGAGGACCTGCCGACCAAGGGCCACGAGCGGGTCTTCGCCGAGCGGGTGCCGCTGCCGGCGCGGATGCGGGAGCAGATCGAGCTGCACGAGGCCGACGACTACGGCGAGCTGGCCGAGATGGTCGAGGCGTGGGGCTTCCGGCTGATCCAGCTGCGGGGCCGGATGATGGACCGGGCCGAGACCGCGCGGGCCTGGTTCACCGAGGAGTACGAGCCCGCGGTCGACCTGCTCCGGCAGACCGGCCTGCTCTCGGCCGGCGCCACCGAGACGGAGGCGTACCTGCGGCTGTCGGCCGAGCGCTACCGGCTGCTGCGCAGCCACGCCTGGGACGACGCCGTGGTCGAGCGCCTGCGCGCCACCCTCGCGACCCGCCGGACCCGCCCCGCCCCCCGCGACTGAGCACCCCCCCCCCCCCCCCGCGACTGGGCAGTCCCGCTGGCGACTGAGCAGTCCCGCCGGCGACTGAGCAGTCACAGCTGCTCAGTGGGCGGCGGATGTGCTCAGTCGGCGGAGGAGGCGGGGGAGCCGGGGGCGGTGCGGGAGGCGGGGGTGCCGAGGGCGGCGCCGGTGGTGGGGTCGAAGAGGTGGATGCGGGTGGGGTCGAGGCAGACGGGGAGCACGCGCTGGCCGCGGGCGTCGAGGCGGGCGACGAGCACGCCGTCGGGGGGTGGGCGGTCGAGGGCGGCGACCGCGGGACCGGTGGCCGGGCCGCCGCGGTGGCGCAGGTGCACCAGCTGGTCGGAGCCGGTCCACTCGGTGGCCGCGACCGGCAGCGTCACCCGCAGCCCGGGCCGGTCCCGGTCGGCCCGGTCCGCGGCGCGGACGTCCTCCGGGCGGACCGCGGCCAGCACCCGGTCCCGGTCGCCGAGCCGGGCCCGGGCGGCCGGGTCCAGCACGACCTCGGCCATCGGCAGCCGCAGCCCGCCGGCGGTCACGGTGGCCGGCAGCACGCTGAGCGGCCCGGCGCCGACCGCGGCCGCCACCGCGAGGGTGGCGGGCCGGCCGTACACCTCGGCGGGCGGGCCGACCTGCTCCAGCCGGCCGCGCCGGAGCACCGCGACCCGGTCGCCGAGCGTCATCGCCTCGGCCTGGTCGTGGGTCGCGTACAGGGTGGTGGTGCGGGTGTCCCGCTGCTGCTGGGCGATCAGCGTGCGCAGCCGGGACCGCAGCCCGCCATCGGCCTGGGACAGCGGCTCGTCGAGCAGGTACGCCGCCGGCCGCCGGACCAGCACCCGGCCGAGCGCGACCCGCTGCCGCTGGCCGCCGGAGAGCTGGCTCGGCCCGCGGTCCAGGTGCACGGTCAGCTCGAGCGCCCGGGCCACCTCCTCGACCCGGCGGCGGACCACCCCGGCCGGCGCGGCCAGCATCCGCAGCGGGAAGGCGAGGTTGTCCCGGACGCTCAGGTGCGGGTACGGCGCGTAGTCCTGGTGCAGCAGGGCCACGTCCCGCTCGGCCGGCGCCCAGTCGGTGGCCGGCTCGCCGGCCAGCCGCAGCTCGCCGGCGGTCACCTCGGCGAGCCCGGCCAGCATCCGCAGCAGCGTCGACTTGCCCGCCCCGGACGGGCCCAGCACGGTGACCAGCTCGCCGTCGGCCACCTCCAGGGTGACCCCGTCGACCAGCCGGCGGCCGTCCCGGCGGGTGTGGGTCAGCCCGGCCAGCTCGAGCCGGGCCACTAGCGGGTCACCACCCCGGCGGTGATCCCGGCGACCAGCCGGCGCCGGAAGACCAGCACCGCGACCAGCACCGGGACGGTCACCACGACCGCGGCGGCGGCGATGCTGCCGACCGGCTGGCTGATCCGGGCGTCGCCGGGGAAGAAGGCCAGCGCCGCCGGGACCGTACGGGACCGGTCGGACGAGGTGAGCGAGCTGGCCAGCAGGAAGTCGTTCCAGGCGAAGAGGAAGACCAGGATCGCCGCGGTCTGCACCCCGGGCCGCGCCAGCGGCACCACCACCGCGCGGAACGCCCGCCACGGCGTCGCCCCGTCGGCCTGCGCGGCCTGCTCCAGCTCCCACGGCACCCCGTGGAAGAAGGCGGTCAGCGTCCACATCGCCACCGGCAGCGCGAAGGACAGGTACGGGATCACCAGCCCCGGCCAGGTGTCGTACAGCCCGACGGTCCGCCACAGCTCGAACAGCGGCCCGACCACCGCGACCGGCGGGAAGACCGCGACCGCGAGGGTCAGCGGCAGCACCAGCGCCTTGCCGCGGAAGTGCAGCCGGGTCAGCGCGTACGCGGCCATGGTGGCGATCGCGACCGCGAGCACGGTGGTGAGCAGCGCGATCCCGACCGAGTTGACCAGGGCCCGGGTGAACAGCGAGCCGGCGAACAGCCCGCGGTAGTTGGCCAGCGTCGGGTCGGCCGGCCACAGCCGCTGGTCGCCGATCGTGGCCGGCGACTTCAGCGACAGCGACAGCAGCCACAGCATCGGCAGCAGCGTGTACGCGAGCACCGCAACCGCCCCGGCCGTCCACAGCAGACGGTCGGCACGCGGGCTCACCGGCCCCACCCCGCGTCCTCGCCGGCGGCCCGCTCGCCGTCCCCGGCCACGGCCCAGTCGTCGTCGGCCCAGTCGTCGTCGGCCCAGCCGTCGGCCGGGTCACCGTCGGCCGGGTCGTCGCGGCGGGCGGCCAGCTGGCGCAGGTCGGCCCGGAAGACCGCGACGAACGCGAGCGCGATCCCGGCGGCCAGCGCGAACAGCAGCACCGCGACGGTCGAGCCGAGCCCGAGGTTGAGCCGGGCGGTCAGCTGGTCGTACGCGAGCAGGGACAGCGTGCCGGTGCCGTTGGCGCCGCCGGTCTGCACCACCACGGTGTCGAAGACCCGGACCGAGTCCAGCGTCCGGTAGAGCAGCACCACCAGCAGCACCGGCCGCAGCGAGGGCAGCACGATGCCGGTGAACCGCTGCCAGCCGTTCGCGCCGTCCACCCGGGCGGTCTCCAGCAGCTCCTCGGGCACCGCGGCCAGCCCGGCCAGCAGCAGCAGCGCGACCACCGGGGTGCCCTTCCACACCTCGGTCGCGATCACCACCGCGAAGGAGGACCACCGCTCGCCCAGCCAGGCCCGGTCGGACAGGAAGGACAGGTCGGGGGTGGCGGCGTACAGCCAGGCGAACGCGGCGACCACGGTGATCACCCCGTACGGGAGCAGCACCGCCGTGTGCACCAGCCGCCGCCCGGCCACCGCCCGCCGCAGCACCAGCGCGACGCCGAACCCGAGCACCATCTGCGCCGCCACCGCGATCACGGTGATGACCGCGGTGGCGCCGAGCGCGCCCCAGAACACCGGCGAGGACAGCACCGCGGCGTAGTTGCCCAGCCCGACGAACTCGCGCTCGGACGGGAAGCGCAGGTCGTAGCGCTGCAGGGACAGCCACAGCGACCACGCCACCGGATAGCCGACGACGGCGAGCATGACCACGATCGCGGGGGAGAGCAGCAGCCAGGCCAGCCGGCGCTCGTCGCCGGGCCGGCGGCGCCGGCGGGTCCGCCGCCGGCGCGGTGCCACCGCGGCCGTGCTCACCGCAGCAGCGCCCGCGAGTCGAGCGCCGCGTCCACGGTCTCCCGCAGCCGCGGCACCGCGGCGTCCGGGTCCACGTCGGCCGGCGGGTGCAGCACCTGCCGGACCGCCAGCGACACGTCGTTGTACGCCGGCGTGCGCGGCCGCGGCACCGCGGCCGCCAGCGAGGTCCGCAGCAGCTCGCCGAACGGGAACAGCCGGGCCACGTCGGGGTCGTCGTAGACGGCGTCCAGAGTCGGTGGCAGCCCACCGCCGACCGCGGCCAGCTCCTGGTTGGCGGCCCCGCGCAGGCAGGCCGCGGCGGCGAAGGCGTCCTGCGGGTGCGGGGTGAACGCGCTCACCCCGAGGTTGATCCCGCCCAGCGGCGGCCGCCCTGGCCGGCCGGCGACCACCGCCGGCCAGCGGGCCCAGCCGAGGTCGGCGTACACGTCCGGCGCCTCGGCCCGGGCGCTGACCCACAGAGTCGGGTACGCCACCGCGATGCTGGCCGCGCCGGAGAGCATCAGCTGCCGGCCGGTCAGCTCGGTCGACGCGGCCAGCGCGGGGTCGGCCGCCGGCGACCGCGCCAGCCGGCGGATGACCTCCAGAGCCTGCCGGGACGGGCCGGGGGCGAGGTCGGCGCGGGCCCGGGCCGGGTTGCCGGCGTCGGCGACCAGCCCGGTGCCGGCCGAGGCGAGCAGGCTGGTCACCCACGCGGTGTAGCCCTCGTACCGGCCGCCCTGGACGGCGAACACCCGCTGGCCCTCGGGGAGCCTCCCGGCCTGGGCGATCAGCCCGTCCCAGGTGTCCGCCGGCCGGGGCAGTCGGGACTTCCGATACCACAGCAGCTGGGTGTTGCTGGTGAACGGCGCCGCCCACAGCCGGCCCCGGTACGTGGCGGTGGTCAGCGGGCCGACCAGCACGCCCCGCGACACCGCCGCGGCCTGCTCGCCCTCCCAGGGTCGCAGCCAGCCGGCCTCGGCGAACTCGGCGGTCCAGATGACGTCCATGCCGACCACGTCGACCGTGCGGTCGCGGGCCGCGAGCCGGCGGACCAGCTGCTCGCGTTGCTGATCGGAGCTGCGCGGCAGCTCCTCCAGCTCGATCCGGTAGCGGCCGCCGGCCGCGTCGGTGCACACCTGGGCGGCCTGCCGGTACGCGCCCGAGTACTCCTGGCCGACCAGCCAGCGGACGGTCTCGGCGCCCCCGCCGCCGCAGCCGGCCAGGGTGGCCGCGGCGAGCACGCCGGCGAGCCCGGCCGCCGTCGACCGGGCGATGCGGCGACGCGGGGCCGGGGCGGCGCGCATGGCGCAAAGACTGCCGTGCGCCTGCCCCGAAACAAAGCCGGCAGGCCGCCCCTCAGCGGGCCGCGGTCAGCGGCCGCCCCTCAGCGGGCCGGGGCCGCCAGCGCGAGCTCGGCCGGCGCCCGCCGGTCGGCCCACCACTGCTGGCCGGCGGCCGGCAGGGTGCGGATCGGGTCGACGTACTCGTACCGCCGGCGCAGCGCCTCCGGGTCGGTGCGGTCGTGGGCGGTGCGGTAGTTCTTCGTCCAGTACGAGATGCCGCGCTCGCGGTCGTACTCGTCGACCTGGTGGACCCAGCGCTTGCCCACGTACGGCACGTCGCAGACCAGCCGGGGGGTGGCGAAGCCGGGCAGGTAGCCCATGATCGCGTGCTGCAGCTCCTGCGCCTGCCAGACCGCCAGCCGCCAGTGCTCGGAGCCGGGGATCATGTCGCAGAGGTAGAAGTAGTAAGGCATGATCGCGGCCTCGTCGAGCAGCGCGAAGCACAGGTCGAGCAGCTGCTCCGGGCTGTCGTTGACCCCGCGCAGCAGCACCCCCTGGTTGCGCACGTCCCGCACCCCCGCCTCGAGCATCGCCGCGGTCGCCTCGGCCACCAGCGGGGTGACCTGCTGGGCGGCGTTGACGTGGGTGTGGATGGCCAGGCTGATGCCGCGGCCGCGGGCGGTGCGGGCCAGCCGGGTGACGCCCTCGCGGACCTCCGGGGTCAGCCAGTGCTGGGGCAGGCCCATCAGCGCCTTGGTGGCCAGCCGGATGTCCCGGACGCTGTCCACCTCCATCAGCCGGCTGACGAACGACTCCAGCCGCGGCCAGGGCAGGTTGGCCACGTCGCCGCCGGACACCACCACGTCCCGGACGCCCGGGGTGCGGTGCAGGTAGGCGATCATCGCGTCCAGCCGGTCCACCGGCTTGAGGTCGAACTTGTGCTTGACCACCTGCGGGGTGGAGTTGCCGACCAGGTCCATCCGGGTGCAGTGCCCGCAGTATTGCGGGCAGGTCGGCAGCACCTCGGCCAGCACCTTGGTCGGGTAGCGGTGGGTCAGCCCCTCGACCGCCCACATCTCCGCCTCGTGCAGCGAGTCGCGGCTGGCCAGCGGGTGGGACGGCCACTGCGGGTCGCGGTCGGAGAAGACCGGCAGCATGTAGCGCCGGACCGGGTCCGCGTAGACCGCCTCGGTGGTCGGCGGCCCCTCGGCGGCGATCGTGTTGACCATCTGCGGGGTGATCAGCAGCGACATCGTCGCCCGCTCGGCCTGGTCGCGCTCCAGGTCGGCGTAGAACGCCTCGTCGACCAGGTCGCCCCAGACGGCGCGGAGCTGGCGCACGTTCTTCACGCAGTGGGCGCGCTGCCACTGCACGTCGCGCCACTCGGCGTCGGTGACGTCCCGCCAGCCCGGGAGGCGGCGGTGGTCCGGCTCGGCCAGCGGGCGGCGCACGTATCCGTACGGCTGGTCCATCGTCGACCTCCTCGCGTGCTTCCCGATCACTCCTGTCCCTGCCAGAATAGATGCAAAGAGTGCCGTCAGACAGTGACGGGGCCGCAAGTCCTCCTGTCCGTGCGGCAGATCACCGGAAGAGGTCCACCATGACGGGCGCGCGGACCACGCTGTTCCGCGGCGGGCCGGTGCTGGCGCCGGGCGGCCCGACCGCCCTGCTGGTGGCCGGCGACACGATCGCCTGGGTGGGCGACGCGGACGCCGCCGGCCCGGCCGACGAGACCGTCGAGCTCGGCGGCCGGCTGCTGACCGCCGCCTTCGTGGACGCGCACGTGCACGCCACCTCGACCGGGCTGGCCCTGCTCGGCCTCGACCTCACCGCCACCGCCTCGCTGGGCGAGGCGCTCGAGGCGGTCGAGCGGGCGGCCCGGGCGTCCGGCGGCCGGCCGCTGCTCGGCCACGGCTGGGACGAGACCCGGTGGCCGGAGCGGCGGCCGCCGACCAGCGCCGAGCTGGACCGGGCGTCGTACGGGTCGGTCGTCTACCTGTCCCGCGTCGACGTGCACTCCGCGGTGGTGTCCTCGGCGCTGCTCGCGGCGGTGCCCGAGGTGCGCGGGCTGCCCGGCTGGGCGCCCACCGGGCACCTGACCCGCGACGCCCACCACGCGGTCCGCCGGGCCGCCCGGGACACCCTGACCGCCGGGCAGCGCCGGGACGCCCAGCGGGCCACCCTGCGCCGGGCCGCGTCGCTCGGCATCGGGACGATCCACGAGCTGGCCGGCCCGGACCTGTCCGGCACCGACGACCTGCTCGCCATCGTCGGGCTGGCCGCCGCCGAGCCGCTGCCCGCGGTGGTGCCCTACTGGGGGGAGCCGGGCGAGGCCGGTGCCGCCACCGCCGGCGAGCTGGGCGCGGTCGGCGCGGCCGGCGACCTGTTCGCCGACGGCTCGATCGGCTCGCACACGGCCTGCTTCTCGGAGCCGTACGCGGACGCCCCCGGCGAGCGCGGTCACCAATACCTCGCCGTGGACGAGGTGCGCGACCACGTGGTCACCTGCTCCCGGGCGGGCCTGCAGGCCGGCTTCCACGCCATCGGCGACGCGGCCGTCGGCGCGGTGGCCGAGGGCTTCGCGGCCGCGGCGGGCCTGCTCGGCGAGGACACCGTGCGGGCCGGGCGGCACCGGGTCGAGCACCTCGAGCTGGTCCCGCCCGGCGCGGCCGGCACCTTCGGCCGGCTCGGCGTGGTGGCCAGCGTGCAGCCGGCCTTCGACGCGCTCTGGGGCGGCGAAGTGGGGCTGTACGCGGACCGCCTCGGCGTGCCGCGCTCGCTGGCGTCCAACCCGCTGGCCGAGCTGGCCGCCGCCGGGGTCGTGCTCGCCCTCGGCTCGGACGCCCCGGTCACCGCGCTGGCGCCATGGGAGGCGGTCCGCGCGGCCGTGCACCACCACGCGCCCGGCTCCCGGCTGGACCCGGCCGCGGCGTTCGCCGCGCACACCGCCGGCGGCTGGGCGGCGGCCCGCCGGCCGGGCGGCCGGCTGGTCGCCGGCGAGCCGGCGTACCTCGCCGTCTGGGACACCGGAGCCTTCCCCGACCTCGGCCCGGACACCCCGGCGCCGGCCTGCCTGCGCACCGTCGTGGGCGGCCGGACGGTCTGGTCCGGCTGAGCGGATCGGTCCCCTGACCGGGTGAAGTGAAGTCGCTCGGCGTGTCCAGCCTTGACACGCCGCGAGGCACCGTGCCGACCTTCGCGGGGCAGAGCCGCACTACCTGCGGTTTTCCTCGTCTTCGCAGGTCAGACAGGCATTGACAGGGCGCGGCGGGGAGCGGATATGTTCTTCCGGTCACACGCAGGGGAGCGAGCGGCCACACGTCCAGCGTCGGTGCTCGCCACCGCGGCGGGCCGGGTGGGGGAGACCCCGCCGGCCAGGTCCGAGCGCGGGGGTGAACGCTCAGGACGGGTGCCCGGGAGTCGCGGTGGCGCGGTGGGGGACGGCGTCCGCCACTGGGGGGCACGGGAGGAGCACGGGGGCCAGTAGACAACGGTGCAGGTGTCCGCATCCGGCGGAGCACCGGCCGGTCCGAAGGTTTCCGGGTCCGTCGGCCCCGTCCGCATCCCCGGCGTGCTGCGGGCGTGGGGGCGCGGGAACCCGCGGCGGCGGGTTCCCGCCCCTCGCTGCAGCCGTGGGAACATGTGCTGATGCGCTCGCCGACGGGGTCCCTGGCGGCACCCGCCGGGGTGCCCGGGGCCGGCGACGACGCGACCGAGCGGCCCGGGCCGGGTCCGGGGCGCCGCCGGAGCCGGTGGTGGGCGGTGCTCGCCGCCGCGGTCGCGGGCGGGCTGCTGCTGTTCGCCTTCCCGCCGTACGGGATCTGGCCGCTGGCGGTGGTGTCCGTGGCGGCGCTGAGCTGGCTGACCCGCGGGGTGACCGCCCGCCGCGGCGCGCTGCTCGGCGCGGCCTTCGGCCTCGCCTTCTTCGTCCCGCTGCTGAGCTGGAGCGGCATCTTCGTCGGCCCCGTCCCGTGGCTGGTGCTGGCCGCCTCCCAGGCCGCCTTCGTGGCCGCGCTGGGCGCCGCGCTGGCCGCCACCTCGCGGCTGCCGGGCTGGCCGCTGTGGGCGGCCGCGCTCTGGGTGGCCGCCGAGGCGGCCCGGTCCCGGCTGCCCTGGGGCGGCTTCCCATGGGGCCGGCTCGCCTTCGCCCAGGCCGAGTCGCCGCTGGCCTGGCTGTCGGCGTACGGCGGGGCCCCGCTGGTCACGCTGGCGGTCGCGCTGCTCGGCACCCTGCTCGCCGCTGCGGTCCGTGCCGGCGGTGCCGGCCTGCGGGGCGCGGTCCCGGCGCTGGCCGGCGTGCTGGCCGTGGTCGCCGCCTCGGGCGCCGCCTGGGCCGCCGGCGACTGGCAGACCTCGGCGTCGCGGACCGTCACGGTCGCCGTGATCCAGGGCAACGTGCCCCGGCTCGGGCTGGACTTCAACGCCCAGCGCGAGGCGGTGCTGCGCAACCACGTCGACGCCACCCGCCGGCTGGCCGCGGACGTGGCCGCCGGCCGGGTGGCCCGCCCCGACCTGGTGCTGTGGCCGGAAAATGCGTCCGACATCGACCCGATCCTCAACCCGGACGCGCGCGCGCTGATCGACGGCGCGGCCCGCGCGGTCGGCGTGCCGATCCTGGTCGGCACGCTCGCCGACGGGCCGACCGAGCGGACCGTGCGCAACGTCGGGATCGTCTGGGACCCGGCCACCGGCCCGGGGGAGCGCTACGTCAAGCGCCACCCGGTGCCCTTCGCCGAGTACATTCCGCTCCGCGACGTCGCCCGGCTCGTCAGCAAGGACGTCGACCGGGTGGGCCGGGACTTCGTCGGCGGCGACACCCCGGGCCGGCTGCAGGTCGGACCGGTCGTGGTCGGCGACGTGATCTGCTTCGAGGTCGCGTACGACGGGCTGGTCCGCGACGTCGCCGGCGCCGGCCTGCTGGTGGTGCAGACCAACAACGCGACCTTCGGCCGCAGCGACGAGACCTGGCAGCAGCTGGCCATGGGCCGGCTGCGCGCGGTCGAGCACGGCCGGGTGGTGCTGGTCGCGGCGACCAGCGGGGTGAGCGCGGTCATCGAGCCGGACGGGCACGTTCCGGCCCGCTCGGACGTCTTCACAGCGGACGTGCTCGTCCGCGCCGTCGAGGTGCGCGAGGGGTCTACCCTCGCGACGCGCCTCGGAGCCGGCCCGGAGTGGGGGATGGTCGCCGTCGCGCTGGCCGCCCTGCTGTGGGCGGCGGTCGGCCGGCGGGCCGGCCGGGTCCGGTCCCCGCGTGGGGTCCGCGGGCCGGCGGCGGACGAGCGGGAGCAGGAGAAGGAGAGGGCATGAGCTTCGCGGACCTCGGACGGGTCCTCGTGGTCGTCCCCACGTACAACGAGGCCGACAACCTGGAGCCGGTGCTCGCCCGCGTGCGCGGGTCGGTGCCGGAGGCCGACGTGCTGGTCGTCGACGACGGCAGCCCGGACGGCACCGGGGAGATCGCCGACCGGATCGCCGCCGCCGACCCGGGGGTGCACGTCATGCACCGCACGGAGAAGGCCGGGCTGGGCGCGGCCTACGTCGCCGGCTTCCGCTGGGCGCTCGCCGCCGGCTACGACGCCGTGGTCGAGATGGACGCCGACGGCTCCCACTCGCCGGAGGAGCTGCCCCGGCTGCTGGCCGCGCTGCGCGAGGCCGACCTGGTCATCGGCTCCCGCTGGGTGCCCGGCGGCGAGGTGCGCAACTGGCCGATGCCGCGGCTGCTGCTCTCCCGCGGGGCCAGCCTCTACACCCGGGTGCTGCTGCGCTACCCGGTGCGCGACGCCACCGCCGGCTACCGGGTCTACCGCCGGGCCGTGCTCGAGGACCTGAAGCTCGACGAGGTCGCCTCCCAGGGCTACTGCTTCCAGATCGACCTGGGCTGGAAGACCTGGCGGGCCGGCTGGCGGGTGGTCGAGGTGCCGATCACCTTCACCGAGCGCGAGGTCGGGCAGAGCAAGATGAGCCGCGCGATCGTGACCGAGGCGCTGTGGCGGGTCGCGGCCTGGGGGCTGACGTCGCGCAGCCGGTCGGCCCGGGCCCGGGCGCTGGCCTCCCGGAGCTGAGCCGTGCCGATCCTGCTGGGCGTCGTCCTGCTGCTCGCGGTGGAGATCGCGGTGGTGGTCCTCGTCTCGTCCTGGATCGGCTTCGGCTGGACGCTGCTCCTGCTGCTGGTCACCTCGCTGTTCGGCGCCTGGCTGGTGCGCCGGGAGGGTGCTAAGGCCTGGCGCTCGTTCAGCGCGGCGGTCGCGGAGGGCCGGCCGCCGGGCCGGTCCGCTCTGGACGGGATGCTGATCCTGCTCGGCGGCCTGCTGGTGCTGCTGCCCGGGTTCGTCGGCGACGTGCTCGGCCTGCTCTGCCTGCTGCCACCGACCCGCAAGCTCCTCGGCCGGGCGCTGGTCGGCTGGGCCCTGACCCGGGGCCGGGCCACCGTGGTCCGGGTGCGCTCGACCCGCGGTCCGGCCGGCGCCCCGCCCGGACCGCCCGGACCGGGGACGCCGCCCGGGGCCGGCCGGGTCATCGAGGGGGAGATCGAGCCGCCCCGCCCCTGAGCCCTGAGCACGAGCCGCGCCTGAGCACGAGAAAAGGGCCGCGACCCCCGGGTGGGTCGCGGCCCTTTCGCCTTGCGGGGCTCTCGGGAGCTACGCGGACTTGCTGCGGCGACCCCGCAGGACCTCCAGGCGCTCGGCCAGGACCTCCTCCAGATCGGAGATGGTCCGGCGCTCCATCAGCATGTCCCAGTGGGTGCGGGCCGGCTTGGTCTTCTTGGCCTCCGGCTCGTCGCCGTCGATCAGGCGAGCGGCCGACCCGTCGAACTTGCACTCCCAGACCAGCGGGATCTCCGCGTCGTCGGCGAACGGGACGCCGAAGACGTGCCCCTTGGGGCATCGGTACTCAGCGGGCTTGCGCGGGGCGAGCTCCGCGTTGCGATCGGTCTCGTAGCTCACGGCCCCGAGCCGGCTGCCGCGCAAGGTGCGCTCGGCCATGGGAATCCCTCCTCGGGGTAGTGTTGTGCGCGTCGCCGCACGGATCACTCGATCCGGCGACCTCCTTCGGTTGCCTAACGAACGAGACTTCCCGGGGATTCCCCCGGTCGACCCGCCGGATTGTGACGTTCCCGGCGGACCGGGCCTCCACACCTGGATGACGCAGCGGGCGGCCGCGCGGTTGCACCCCGGCCCGGATCCACCCGGACGGGTGTGTCAGCCCAGCGTCAGCTGGCCGGGCGGCGGGGTGCCCGGGCCGAGGTCGCCGGTGCGGTGGTGCGGCCGGCACAGCACCTGGTATCGCACCTCGGAGCCGGTGTCCGGCCCGGGCGCGGCGGTGTCCGCGACCAGCACGGTGTCGCCCTCGCGGGCCACCTGGCCGTCCACCACCCGGGCGTTGAGCTGCCCGCGCCGGCCGCACCAGCACAGCACCTCCACCTGCAGCGCGGCCACCGCGTCGGCCAGCTCCAGCAGCCGCTGGGAGCCCGGGAACAACCGGCCGCGGAAGTCGGTGCTGATGCCGAAGGCGTACACGTCGACGTGGGCGTGGTCGGCCAGCTCGGCCAGCTGCTCGACCTGGGCCGGGGTGAGGAACTGCGCCTCGTCCACCACCAGGTAGTCCACCCGGTCCCCGGCCGCCCAGCGGGCCCGGACCAGCGCCCACAGGTCCAGGTCGTCGGTCACCTCGACCGCCGACCGGGACAGGCCCAGCCGGCTGGACACCGTGGCCGGGCCGGACCGGTCGTGGCTGGTCAGCAGCAGCCCGCACCGGCCCTGCCGGGCATGGTTGTGGTCGATCTGCAGCGCCAGCGTGGACTTGCCGCAGTCCATCGGCCCGTGGAAGAACGACAGCGTCGCGGACGGCGGCTGGCCCCGGCGGTCACCGGCGGCCGGGACCGAGAGCGCGCCCGGCTCGGTGCCGGTCACAGCAGCACCGGACGCTCGCCCCGGGCGTCGGCCACCGCCCGCCGCACGTCCACCCGGCTCAACAGCAGCCCGCCGGCGACGAAGAAGACCACCAGCGAGATGATCGCCACCCGGTACGAGTCGGTCAGCTGGACCGCCAGCCCGAAGGCGAGCGTGCCCAGCCAGCTGGTGCCCTTGTCGCTGATCTCGTACAGGCCGAAGTACTCGGCCTCCTTGCCGCGCGGGGTCATCTGCGCGAACAGCGACCGGGTCAGCGCCTGGGTGCCGCCCAGCACCAGCCCGATGGCGGCGCCGAGCACGTAGAACTGGACCGCGCTGCCGCGCTGCAGGAAGAACGCGAAGCACAGCACGACGACCCAGACGACCAGGCTGCCGAGGATCGTCCGCTTGGCGCCGGCCACCGCGGCGATCCGGCCCATCAGCAGCGCGCCGCCGATGGCGACGAACTGCACCAGCAGGATCGTGGAGATCAGCACGGTCTGGCTGAGGTCCAGCTCGCGGTCGCCGTACTGGGCGGACAGGCCGATCACGGTCTGGATGCCGTCGTTGAAGAGCAGGTACGCGGCCAGGAAGAGCAGGGTCTGCGGGTACGCCCGCAGCGAGCGCAGGGTCGCCGCCAGCTGGCGGAAGCTGCCGCCTGAGAGCCCGGTCGACGCGGCGGGCTCGCCGTCGGTCCGGGGCCGGTCCCGCAGCCGGTTGAGCGGCACCAGGGTGAAACCGGCCCACCAGATCGCCACCGACAGGAAGCAGATCCGCACCGCCTCGCCCTCGGTCAGCCCGAGCGCCTCGGCGTTGAGGAACAGCCCGAGGTTGAGCGCGAGCAGCAGCCCGCCGCCGAAGTAGCCGAACGCCCAGCCGCGGGAGGACACCGCGTCCCGCTCGTCCGGGCCGGCGATCTCCGGCAGGAACGAGTAGTACACGACGATCGAGGCACCGAAGCAGACGTTGGCGAGCAGGAACAGCACGCTGCCGAGCAGGTAGCGGCCGCCGGAGACCAGGGCCAGCGCGGCGGTGGCCAGCGCGCCGGCGTACGCGAACACGCCCATCAGCTCGCGCTTGCGGCGGGTCCGGTCGGCGATCGCGCCGACCACCGGCAGCACCAGCACCTGCAGCAGGGCGGACACCGAGAGCAGGTACGGGAACAGCGAGTCGGGGGAGACCGGGATCCCCAGCGGGTGGAGTGTCCCGGCTCCATCTCCGGAGCCCCCGGCGGCGGTCTCGGCCACGTCGGTGAGGTACGGCCCCAGGAAGACGGTCACCACGCTGGTGGTGAAGACCGAGTTGGCCCAGTCGTACCAGTACCACCCGCGCTGCTCGCGGCGCCGCTCGGCCGCGGCCGGGTCCCGGACCGGTGCGCTCATGCGGCCAGCCCGCCGTGCCACAGCCCGCGGGCGGCCAGCTCCGCGCGCAGGCCGGGCGCGTCGTCGGTCATGATCCCGTCGACGCCGAGGTCGAGCAGCCGGCCCATCTCCGCCCGGTCGTTGATCGTCCAGGCGTGCACCGGCAGGCCGCGGGCATGCGCGGCGACGACGAACCGGTGGTCCAGCACCGGCAGCCGGCCGACCCGGACCGGCACCTGGGCGCAGCCGGCCGCGGTCGCGCGCAGCGAGCCCAACCGCAGCCGGAGCACGCCGCGGGGACCGAGGCTGGTGCACAGCCGCGGTCCCAGCTCGGCCCGCACCCCGGCCACCAGCCGGTCGTGGAAGGAGCCGACGCAGACCCGGTCCACCGCGCCGGCCCGGCGCACCGCCGCCACCAGCGGCCCCACCGCCGACGGCACCTTCACGTCGAGGTTGACCCGCAGCCGGGGGAACGAGGCGAGCAGCTCGTCGAGGCGGGGGACCGGCTCCCGGCCGCCGACCCGGGCCCGCGCCACCTCGGCCCAGGGCAGCGCGCGGACCGCGCCCGGCCGGTCGGTGGTCCGGCGCAGGTCGGCGTCGTGCAGCAGCACCGGCACCCCGTCCCGGGTGGCCCGCACGTCGGTCTCCAGGTAGTCGTAGCCGAGCGCGACCGCCTGCTCCACCGCGGCCAGCGTGTTCTCCAGGCCGTCCGGGGAGGCGCCGCGGTGCGCGAACGCGATCGGCCCGCCGGCGTCGAGGAAGGGGTAGCGCGCTGCCACGGCGCCCAGCATGCCGGACGGGCCGGGCGGGTTCTGTCGTACCCCGGGGCTACCGTGCCCGGCATGACGGTGAGCACCGACCTGCGGCACTACCTCCAGCGGTCCCGGGAGTCCGTGCTGCGCGCGCTCGAGGGCCTGTCGGAGTTCGACGTGCGCCGCCCGCTCACCCCGTCCGGCACCAACCTGCTCGGCCTGGTCAAGCACCTGGCCAGCGTCGAGGCCGGCTACCTGGGCGACTGCGTCGGCCGGCCGGCGCCGGTGACGCTGCCCTGGGTGGAGGACGGCTCGATCTACGACGGCGCCGACATGTGGGTCCGGCCGGACGAGTCCCGCGACGAGCTGATCGCGCTTTACCGGGCGGTCTGGGCGCACTCCGACGAGACGATCGCCGAGCTGCCGCTGGACGCGCCGGGGGAGGTGGAGTGGTGGCCGGAGGAGAGGCGCCGGACCACCCTCGGCCACCTGCTGGCCCGGATGGTCGCCGAGACCGCGCAGCACGCCGGCCACGCGGACATCCTGCGCGAGACGCTCGACGGGCGGGGCGGGCCGGACCACGACGACTTCGGCGACCAGGAGCGCTGGTCGGCGTACGTGGCCGGCATCCAGGCCGCCGCCGACCCCTTCCGCTGACGCGCGGGGAGGGGCCGGCGGCCTTGCCCCGGAGGGCGGGGCTCAGGCGGCGCGGTAGGTGAGGCAGTCGGCGGGGTCGACCCCGGGGCCGATCCGGACGTCCGGCGCGCCGCACTCGAGCTGGGCGTTGAAGACGCAGTCGACCCGGTGACAGGCGCCGACCCGGGCGGTCTGGCCGTCCATCCCACCCTTGCCGGGCGCGTCGAGGAAGGTGCCGCAGGCCGACGACAAGCCGGTGACGGTGATGGCGCCCGCGTGGCACTCCGTCGAGTGATTGTACGAGCAGCCGGCGACGCTGCACGTGCTGACGATCGGCAGGCTCATCGTGGTCATGGGTGTGCCCCCTCCGGCAATAGCGAAATTCCGTACGGGCAGCACTCTTTCCTTTTCGCGCAATTCCCGCAAGCAAGGAAAGGCTCACTTCAATGTTAGAGGTTAGGCTTGCCTCTCCTATTGTCCGGGATTTCCTGTCGCCTATTCTCGCGGGCGGCCGGAGCGGGTGGAAACCGGACCGGCCCGCCGCGCGTCGCAGTGCCGACACGTCCCGCACCGAGGAGGTCCACCCGTGCTCAAGTTGGTCGTGCTGGTCGCCGCCGTGCTCGCGCTGACGGCGTGCGGGGAGGGCGAGGGCGGGGACGGCGGCGCCCCGCCCACGCCGGTGTCGGGCTCGGGCTCCGCGCCGGCCGCCGCGGTCGCCCGCGTCGACGGCACGGTGCGCGACGGCGCCGGCCGGCCGGTGGCGGGCGCGCTGGTGGTGCCGCGGGCGACCGACCCGGACACGCCCGGGGTGCCGGAGATCGCGGTGACCAGCGACGCCACCGGCCGGTTCTCCTGGCCGCTGCGGCCGGGGTCGTACGAGGTGTCGGCCCAGCTCGGCGAGCGCCGCTCGCCCCCGGTCGCGGTGGCGGTACGCGCCGGCGCCCGGCTACCGAGCGTCGAGCTCGTTCTGCCCGATTAGGCACCTTGTCTGCGCGTCCCTCCCTTCCTGGGTATCACTCCCGTAACTGTGATCTCACTCCGTGTGTGCGGTCGTCGGAGCCGCCGATCGGGAGGGATCCAGCACATGGGGATGCGCAGGGGATGGACAGCGTTGGTCGCGGGGGTAGCGATCGCGGCGTTGGCGCCGGCACTGCCGGCGACGGCGGGGCCGGCTCCGGCCGGCTCGGCTCCGACCGGGTCGGCCGGCGTGACGCTGGTCAGTGGCGGGGGAGCCACGGTGCCGGCCGCCGCGACGGCGGCGCTGACCGGCGGCCGGGCCGGCGGGTCGACGTTCGCGCCCAAGGGTGCCGAGGTGCCCAAGTTCAAGAAGGAGGCGGCGCCCGGCTCGGTGCTCGGGCCGGACGGGCGGATCCAGGAGTCGATCAGCGCGACCAGCCCGTGGGGCTCGATCGTGCACATCGAGTCGAACAGGGGCGGCTGCAGCGGCTTCCTCATCAACCGCGACACCGTCGTCACCGCCGGGCACTGCGTCTACAACGGCGGCTGGGCGACCAGCTACACGGTCTATCCGGGCCGCAACGGGCTGAATTACAAGCCGTTCGGGTCCTGCTCGGGCGGCGCCGCCGACCTGTGGAGCAACTCGATCTGGACGAGCTCGCAGAATGCCGACTACGACTACGGGATGATCAAGCTCACCTGCGACGTCGGCTACTCCACCGGCTGGATGGGCTGGTGGTACAACGAGGGCGAGTCGCTGACCGGGCAGTACTTCTACGTCGAGGGATTCCCGGGCGACAAGGCGTACGGGACGATGTGGTGGGACGGCGACACCATCTCCAGCCAGACCGTCCGGCGCGCCTGGTACGTGATCGACACCGCGCCGGGCCAGAGCGGCTCGCCGCTGTACCGGTACCGGTCGTCGACCGAGGGCCTGTGCGCCGGCTGGTGCATCACCGGCATCCACACCACCGGCAACCAGGGTGACAACCTCAACAAGGCGACCCGCTTCAACGCCGAGGTCATGGGGATCGTCAACTACGTGGCCAACCTGCCGTAACCCGGCGGCGGCCGGGTGGGGACCGCGCGGACCCCACCCGGCCGCTGCGCGTCGCGGCGACCGGGTGATGCCCGAACGGGTGATTAGTGCTCGTCCGGCGGCGAAACAGGCCGATGTGATACAGGTGGGGGATACGCCCGGGTCGTCGAGTCGATGCCGGGCCCCCACATCCCGAGGAGGCAGCGTGCCGCAGCGCGCAACAGTCCGACCCGCCGCACGGTTCCGCCGGCCCCGGTTGCCCTCGCCGCCGGGCCGGCTGCTGGCGGCAGCGGTGGTCGCGCTCGTGGCGCTCGCGCTGACCATGGTGCCGCTGGTGGCGGCCCCGCCGGCGCAGGCCGCGCCGCCGCCGCTGACCACGGCGCAGCGGCAGGCCTACCTGAACTACTACGCGCCGGTGATCTTCAAGCGGGCCAACGAGGACAACGGCCAGGACGGCCGCGACTGGCTGTCCAACTTCGACTTCGACCAGGACCACAACTTCGCCACCAACCGGTACCGCTGGGTGGAGAGCGAGCACTACGTCGCCGCCGCCGCGGCGCAGGCGACCACCAGCCCGTACGCCGCCTGGCGGATCCGCCCGACGCTCTACACGTCGCTGATCGAGTACGCCAGCGGCACCACCAAGTCGCTGGTGCTGCTCTACCACGTGTACAACGCGGCCGACAAAGAGGGCTCGGCCATCCACGACTGGGAACGCGTCGAGATGGTCGTGCGCAACGTCACCGGCACGCCCGGGGCGACGGGGGAGTACGTCAACAACTCGACGATCACCCACCACGACGAGCACATCATCCGCAAGCGCGGGGACTCCGGCTTCAACTTCATGACCACCGCGACCGGCCGGCACCTGATGCTGTGGCAGGCCGACGAGGCCGGCTCGGCACTGGCCACGCACGCCCACGAGCTGCGCTATGTCAACGACACCTACAGCTCGCTGGTCGCCCAGCCGGTCACCGACGACGCCGAGGTGGAGATCAGCGGCAAGGACGAGAACAAGAACGTGCACTACATCTTCGTGCCGCAGGCCTCGCCGGCCGCGGTCAGCGCGTGGGGGGCGCGGCCGCTGACCTTCGGCACCGCGGCCACGCTGGTCGCCGGGCACGACAACGAGCACGACGTGGACTGGTACCAGGCCAAGCGGATCACCTACGAGCTGCAGGACATCGCCGACATCACCAGCACCAACTGGTCGGGCAACCCGGCGTGGTCGACGCACTGGCTGCCGGCCAGCATGGACGACATCGAGCTGGAGTCGCCGATCGTGAGTGAGACCGGGGCGGTCGAGGTCCCGGTCGGCCGGCAGCGCTTCTACTCCGAGTCGCGCGACAACGGCTCGTCCAGCCTGACCGACGGCCGCAACGCGATCGTGCACAAGAACTGGCACTACGGCGCGTACTCGGCCGAGGCGGACGAGGACTGGCCGGCCGACTCCGACAACCTCAACGCCTACGAGGGCACCGGCACGGACAGCTCCGGGTGGACCCGGCAGATGGCCAGCGGCCGCTACGACTCGCCCAACGCGTACTGGTGGCAGCACGACTTCCTGGTCCACGACGGGACGGTCAACACCGCGAGCAGCCGGGAGAACGGCCAGTGGCTGCGCGGTGCCTGGTACACCGCCGCCAACGGCGGCTTCGACGGCCGCTGGGTGCAGCTCTTCGACGACCGTCTCGGCCAGGAGGCGACCGGCTGAGCGCCCGGCTGCGGCCCCCGGACCCGCCGGTCCGGGCCGGGGGCGCAGCCCCGACTCCCCTGTCCCCGCACTACGCCGATAATCAACATTATGTCAAGCTAAGGCCAGGACGGGGTGCCCCATCGGGCGCGCGCCCGGTTGGTGCCCGTCTCGACCTGCTGTTGCCTCGGTGTCAGGTTTGCTAGGTTCGGCTGGTGCTGGCCGCCGACGCCACCGCCGACGATGTCGCCGCGTGGGCAGAGACCGAGCTCGCCCGGTTCCTCGACGCCGAGGTCAACCCGGGCGCCCCGGAGCGTGAGGAAACCCGTGAGGTGATCCCCCGGGCCGCCTTCGACGCGGCCGCCCGGCTCGGCCTGCTCAACTACCTGCTCCCGCCCGAGGTCGGCGGGCTCGGCGGCTCCCGCCGGGTCTTCGGGCTCGTCCTCGAGCAGCTGGGCACGCTCTGTGACGACATGGCGTTCCCCTTCCTGCTGTCCATGTACGCCGACATCCCCACCGTGGTGCTGGCCGCCGGGCGGCCCGAGCTGGTCGAGCGTTATGTCAAGCCGATGGCCGCCGGAGAGGTGCTGGGCACCTTCGCGTTCACCGACTACGGCGACGCCTTCGAGTTCCGTACCCGGGCCGAGCGGCGCGGCGACCGTTGGGTCGTCTCCGGGGTCAAGTGCCTGCAGACCGGCGGCGCGCTGTCCGACGTCTTCGTCACGTACGCGCGCGACGAGCACGACGACATCCGCGTGCTGCTGGTCGACCGGAACGATCCCGGGGTCAGCACGGTGCCGGTCACCACATTGGGCATCCGCTCCGGCGGGCTGACCCAGCTCACCCTCGACGGCGTCGAGCTGCCGGCCGAGCGCGACCTCAGCGGGCCGGACGGGCTGGCCGACGCGCAGGTCTTCCTCAACAGCCGGCGGCTGTTCCAGGTCTGCCCGCTGGTCGGCGCGATGCGCCGGATGATCGACGTGTCGATCCGGCACCTGGACGGGGTGATCCGGGAGGGCCGGCCGCTGACCCAGTCCCCCGCCGTGCAGGGCCGCCTGGGCCGGATGTACGCGCTGCACCTCACCTCCCGGGCGGTGCTGCACGACGCGCTGGACCGGATGGACCGCGGCGAGGTCAACGAGTTCTACGACCCGGTGATCTCCGCGGCGAAGTACGTGGTGACGGAGAACGCGGTCGAGGTCAGCGAGCGGGCGATCCGGCTCACCGGCTGGCGCGGCTACACCACCGTGCTGCCGCTGGAGCGGATGCACCGGGCGGTGCTCGCCTCGGTCACCGGGCAGACCGCGCAGGACATCCTGGAGATCAACCTCGGGGTCATCGCGATGGCCCGGCTCGCGCTCGCCGACCAGTCCCGGAGGACCAGGTGAAGTTCGTCTTCTCCGGCACCATGCTGCGCTTCGTCGACTTCGCCCGCGAGGTCGACATCGCCGAGCCCAACCTGGAGCGCGCGCTGGGCGCGCTGCTCGACCAGCGGCCCGGGCTGCGGCCGGTGCTGCTGGACGCGGCCGGCAACCTGCGGCGCAGCCACCAGATGTTCCTCAACGGCGAGGGCATGGACCCGCGGTACTACTCCGACGCCGGCGCCCGGGCCGACCTGGCCACCGGCGCGGACGACTCCGTCTACTTCCTCACCGCGATCGCCGGTGGCTGACTCGGTGGCGGGGCTGGACACCGGGATGTTCTCGGTGCACCAGATGCACCCGGAGGCGGCGCTGCGGCTCGGCGGCAGCACCGCGCTCGGCGGGATGGCCGAGCGCGGCCGAAGCCTGCAGACGCTCATCACCAAGCACGGCACCGGGCTGGTGATCCTCGGCGCCGAGGTCGACTACGTCGGCGAGCTGACGTTCTTCACCGTGCCGTTCCTCCGGACCGAGGCGACGGTACGGCTGCGCGACGACGGTCGGCTGCTGGAGTTCCGGATGCGGCACCTCGCCGGGGACCGCGAGACGGTGGTCATGCGGGTGACCGCCCGGCCGATCGCGCTGACCGGCGGGCCGGCGCTGGACGCGACCGCGGCCGCCGTACCGCCGGCCGTGCAGGCCCTGTTCGGCCCGGACGAGCTGCTCCCCCGGTCCGCACTGCCCACCCGCCGGCTGGCCGCCGAGATCGAGCGGTGCACCGCCGGCGCGGAGCCGGTCGGCGGCGGGCAGCGGCCGTTCTTCGTCGGCCGCGGCGACTGCGAGCTCGCCGACCAGTGGCTGTACGCCCGGCTGCCGTCGCTGGTCGGCGCGGCCCGCGAGCAGCTGCTGCTCGACGGCGAGGCCGGGCTGGCCGACACCGGCCGGCGGCCGCTGGTCCGGTTCGCCGCCGAGTACCACCGGCCGATGTACTTCGGCGACCGCGGCACGGTGGAGCTGGCCGCGTACCGGGCCGGCGAGCGGACCGTCGTCGTGCACCGGGTGCACGGCGCCGGGGTGCCCGGCGGCGACCCCGCCGACCGGCCGCTGTGCGCGCTCGCGCTCGAGGTCTTCTGAGCCGGCCGCGGTGGGCTAGGGTTCCGGCCGACCCGAGGAGCGGGAGAGCCGGTGGACGACGACCTCGACCTGTTGCGCGACCCGGACGGTGACGGCGGAGCTGGTGGCGGCGGCGCGGCCGGTGGGCGACCGTGGGGGCTGCTGGCGGTGGTGCTGGTCGCGGTGCTGGTCGCGGTGGGCGGGCTGGTCTGGGTGGTCGGCTCGCTGGCCGGCGGCGACACCGATGTGGTGCCGGCCGCGGCCGCCCCAGGCGCGACCACCGCCCCGCCGGCGACGACACCGGCGGCGCCGACCACCACGGCCGCGACGCCGGCGCCGTCCACGTCTGCCACCACGACGGATGCGCCGGCGCCGCCGCTGGCGAGCATCCGCCCGACCACGCCGCGGGCCACCGTCACCCTGGCCAGCCCGACCCGCCGGCCCACCCTGCCGCCGCTGCCGCCGCCGCAGGGGGTCCGGGTGCCCGACGTGACCGGGTTGCGGGTGCCGACGGCGACGCTCGTGCTGCGCTCGGCCGGCTTCCGGGTCGCGGTGCCGGGCGGGGCGGTGGTGCCCACGCCGGACGAGCGGCGGGTCCGCACGCAGACCCCGGCCGGCGGGACGCTGGCTCCCAAGGGCGCGGTCGTCACCCTCATCCTCGACAGCAGCTGACCGGTGGCGCGGCGTAACCGGTTAGCCTTGTCGACCGACCACGACGCGGACCCAGGAGGCATGCGGTGAGCTGGCCCGACGGACGCGATTGGGCCGAGGATGACGCCCCGACCATTCCGGTGCTGCCGCCGGTGCGGGACGACCCGGACGGCGTCCCGGGCCTGCACTACATGCCCCGCTCCCGCGCCATGCTGCCGGGCAACCCCACTGAGGCCCCGGCGCCGAGCGGGCCGCGGCGGCCGTGGGCGTGGCTGGCCGGGGTCGCCGCGGTGGCCGTGCTGGGCGCGGTCGGCGTGGCCTGGACCTTCGGCCGGGCCACCGATCCCCCGCCCCATACGCCGGCCGCGGCCGCTCCCGCCACCACCCCCACCGAGGCGCCGACGGAGCCGTTCGAGACGACGGGCCCGGGGACCGAGCCGGCGACGACCCCGTCATCGTCACTGTCCCTAACCACTCCCCCGGTCCCGTCGGCGACCACGGTGGTGCCGACGCCGCGGCCCGCGCTGGTCCGGGTGCCGGGGGTGGTGGGCGACCGGCCGTCGGGCGCGCAGTCGGAGCTGCGGGGAGCCGGCTTCCAGGTGGACGTGCGGACGGTGCCGGTGACTTCGCGGCGGCAGGACCGGCGGGTGGTCGCCCAGCTGCCGCCGGGCGGCACGCTGGCGCCGGCGGGCTCCACCGTGGTGCTGCTCGTCGGCGAGCACGTCGGCGACGGCTGAGCCGGTCGGTCAGAGCAGGCCGCGGCGGCGGAGCACGGCCAGCGCGATCACACCCGGCACCGCCGGCAGCCACACCGCGACCAGCCGGGACAGCAGCGCGGCGGTGGTCGCCACCGGCAGCGCCAGCCCGGCCGTGGCCAGCCCGGCGATCAGCGCCGCCTCCACCGGGCCGATCCCGCCCGGGGTCGGGATGAGCGAGCCGGCCGCGGCCGCGCCCAGGTAGATCGCGGTGAGCGTGAGCAGCGGCAGGTGCGCGCCGGTGGCGGCGACGCAGGCGGCGAAGGCGAGCACGTGGGTCAGGGTCAGCGCCGCGGATGCGAGCACGCCGACGGCGACCCGCCCCGGGTGCCGGCGGGCGTGCCGGCCCAGCTCGGCCATGCTGCCGCCGGCGGCGCGGGTCCAGCCGCGGACCTGCGCGCTGGCGGCGGCGACCAGCACGGCGACCAGCACCGCGGCGGCGAACCCGGCCAGGACGGCCGGCCCGGGCAGCGCCGGCCCGTGGCCGGACTCCAGCCCGAGGCCGGCCACCACCGCGACGGTGGCCAGCAGCTGGACGGTCTGGGCGGCGCCCACCGTGGCGGCCGCGTCGGCCACCGAGGCGCCGGAGCGGACCAGGTAGCGGCCCAGCACGGCGGGCGTGCTGAGCGCGGCCGGGGCCACCAGCCGGAGGCCGCCGACGGCGAGCTGGGCCAGCAGCGTGGTGCCCAGCCGGAGCCGGCGCACCGAGAAGCCGGTGAGGTTGTAGACGGCGGCCAGCAGCGACAGCGCGAACCAGCCGAGCGCGAGCGCGAGCTGCCCGGGCGAGACGGTGGCCAGGGTGCGGCCGAGCTCGGCGTCGGCCACCTGGGTCACCAGCAGGGCGCCGGCCACGACGGCCAGCGCGCCCAGCACCCAGGTCCCGACCTGCCACCCGGCGGCGCTCGTCCCGGCGGCGGTCGCGGCGCGGGCCGGGCGGACCGGGGCTATGGGGCGCGGGGCCAGCATCGTCACACCGGAAGCGTCGCCGCCGGCCCGGCCGCGCACATCGGGGACCGCCCCGGGCCGGGGTCGGGGACTCCCCGGGTCCGACCCGAACCGGCCGGCCCGCGGCCGGGTCGGTGCCGGGACGGCGAGGACGGCGGTCACGCCGGTACGAGGCCGGCGGGGCGGGGTCGCGTACGTGATCGCCACCACTCGATCGTGGCGCCCGCCGCGGCCGCGGTCTGCCGGGCCAGCCGCCCGATCCCGGTTCCGGACCGCCCCCGCCGGCCCCTGGGGCCAGCCCTACCCCAGCGGGCCGCCGGGCCCGGGGAGACCCCGGGCCCCCGGTGCCGTCAGCCGGTGCCGTCAGCCGGTGCCGTCAGCCGGAGCCGTCAGCCGGAGCCGTCAGCCGGAGCGGTCAGCCGGTGCGAGTCAGCCGGTGCGCAGGGCGGTCGGGTTGGCGGCGGCGTAGTCGCGGGCGACCCGGAACGGCTCAGACCGGGCCGTGGTCGCCGGCCAACGCGACCAGCTCCCAGCGGCGGGGGTGCTGGGCGGTACGGGAGGTGCAGGTCAGCCGGACCGGCGGGCCGACCCCGGCCCGGACGGTGACCAGCAGCGCGCCCCCGTCCGGGGCGGCCAGCCGGACCCGCCACCGGTCCGCGGACAGCCGGGCCAGCCCGAGCGGGCGCAGCGCCTCCAGCCCGGTCTCGCCGAGCGCCAGCCGGGCATAGTGCTGGGCCGCCTGGGCCGGCGCGGCGAACGCGGACCGCCCGCGCAGCAGCCCCACGTCGACCTCGCCCCGCTCGTACGCGGCCGCCAGGTCGCCCGCCCCGGCCGCGTCGACGTGCGCGTAGTAGAGCCCGTGCGGCAGCACGATCAGGTTGGCGGCGAACCGGTCGCCGCCGACGTGCGAGCACTCCCACACCTGGCCGGGCCGGGTCGCGGCCAGCGCATCGGCGACCGGGCGGCCGCGGATCGCGCAGCAGGCGTCGTGCCGGCCGTGCGCGCAGACCAGGTAGAGCGGGCCGCCGGGCGTGCCGACGGGCTGGTCAAGCGGGACGTCGAGCAGCTGGTCGGGGTGCTCCCAGCGGCCCCACCCGACCCGCTCCGAGCCGGCCCTGGAGTCGGCCACCGCCCACCGGCGCGGGCCGTCCGCGGCCTGCCGGCCGGGCCGGCGGATGAGCAGCACCCGGGCGCCGGCCGAGCGGGCGCGGGCCAGCAGGGCCCGGCCCACCGCGGGGTCCAGCCCGGACTCGAGCACCGCGTCGACGCCCCAACCCCCGGGTTGCTCGACCAGGAACCAGCGCGGCACCGGCGAGGCGGTGCCCGGCCGGGGGTCGCCGCGGCGCACCGCGGACGGGGCGCAGCGGTCGCCGACCCCGGCCGGACCGCCGGCCGGTCCGGAAACCACCTCACCCGGCCGCAGGCCGGCGGCCGGCCCGTCACCCGGTCCGGCCGGCGCGGAAGGAGCGCCCGGCGGGGCTACGGGGCGGGCCCGCGGTCCGGAGCCGGTCATCCGCCGCCGGTCGGGGCCGCCCCGCCCGGGGCCGGGTCGGCGGGCACGACCACGGACTCGCGCAGCAGCCGGGCCACCAGGTCGCGGCTGGCGGCGGCGTCCAGGCCGGGCAGCGCGCCGGCGGCCAGCGGCTCGCCGGCCAGCAGCGCCCGCAGCGCCGGCTCCTCGGCGGCGGGCCGGCGCAGGGTGCGGTCCGGCAGCTCCAGCACCACCTGCTCGCCGGCCGGCACCAGCCGGTGCCGCAGCTGGCCGCGCAGCCGGACCACGGTGTCGTCCGTGACCGACCGGGCCGCGGCGGCCTGGGCCAGCGGGCCGACCGGCTCCGGCCGGGTCGCCGCCCACACCCGGCGGCGCACCCGGGCGGCGACCGCGGCCGGGTCGGCCTTGCCGAGCCAGCCGGCCAGCGCCTCCACGGTCGCGGCCAGGTCCTCGCCGAGCTGGTCGGGGTCGGCGACATCCACCCCGAGCGGCAGCGAGGCGCGCAGCTCCGGCTCCTCGGCGGCCAGCCCGAGCAGCGCCTCGACCAGCGCGTACCGGGTCACCGAGTGGATGCCGACGGTCAGGTGCACGGACACGTCGCCGAGCGCCTCGGCCGAGTGCAGCCAGCCGCGCGGCAGGTAGAGCGCGTCGCCGGGCCGCAGCACGGCGTCGATCGCCGGCTCGCCGGCCGCGCGGTGCTCGACCGCCGACCGGTAGCGGGTCCACTCCTGGTCCCGCAGCGGCGCCGGGTGCACCGGCTCGTGGATGGTCCACCGCTTCTCCCCCGCGACCTGCAGCACGAAGACGTCGTGCACGTCGAAGTGGGCGGAGAAGCCCTTGCTCTGCGGGGGCGTGACGTACGCGTTGATCTGCACGGGGTGGCCGAGCTCGGCGGCGAGCCGGCCGCCCAGGTCGATCAGCGGTGGCCAGGTCCGGTGCAGTCCCTGCAGCACGAGGGTGGAGCCGTCCGCGAACAGCCCGGCCAGCCGGTCGTCGGCGAGCTGGTCGCCGATCTCCGCGCCCGCGCCGCCGCCCCGGGTGAACCGGGACGCTTCCACGACCTTGCCGTCCCGGGCGACCCGGAGGAACGGCGTGCGCAGCCCGCGCCGGGACACCAGCTCATCCACCGCGGCCAGGCCGAGCAGGTCGTCGAACGGCGCCGGCAGCCCGTCCGCCGGGGTCAGCAGCGGCCGGCGGCCCCAGTGCGTGGCGGCGAACTCGTCGGGCTCGATGCCGATGCACCGACGCAGCGCCGGGCGGTCGGGAGTCCCGACCGCCCGGCGCGTGCCGCTGTCGTGAGCGCTCAGACCTAGCTCCCGCTGTCCGCGCCGCTGTCGGCCCCGCCGTCGGCGCCGCCGTCGGAGACGCCCGAGGTGCCGTAGCCGGCGCCGCTGTCAGCCGGGCCCTCGGCCCCGCTGTCCGCGCCACCGTCGGCCCCGCCGTCCGCGCCGCCGTCCTGCACGCCCGGCGCACCGGAGGCACCGTGGTCCGCGGGCCCGGACGCGCCGTAGCCGCCGGATACCCCGCTGTCGGCCCCGCCGTCCGCGCCACCGTCGGCCCCGCCGTCCTGCACACCCGGCGTGCCCTCGGCGCCGCCGTCGGCCGGGCCCTCGGGACCGCTCGTCATGTCGTCGTCCAGCGCCATCAGCGCATCCTCCTCGTCGAGTCCGACCGGCGGGCGGGCCGCCCGCGCCGACCCTAGGCGTGCCCCGCGGGGGCCACAACTAACCGTGGGCGACTACTGTCCACACGGTACGGGCGCCGGTCCGCACCGGCGCGTGTCCCCTTCCCCTGGGCGGTCCCGCGGTGGCCAAGAAGGTCCTCCTCATCGTCTTCGGCGCGGTGCTGGCGCTGCTGGGCGCCGGGCTCACCATCGGTGGTGCGGTGCTGCTGGCCATCACCGGCGGCGACGGCTTCCTGGGCGGCGGCGGGGCCGAGCCGCTCAGCACCCCGACCCGGGCCCTGGTGTCCGAGCCGCAGGGGGTCGGCGCCGACGACTTCGCCGCCACCATCCGGGTCCGGGTCACCGCGGCCGGCGACAAGCCGGTCTTCGTCGGCGCCGGGCCGTCCGCCGCGGTGATGACCTACCTGTCCGGCAGCGCGTACGACGAGGTGCGGGAGCTGGAGTTCTCCCCGGTCCGCTACGACGTGACCCGCCACGAGGGCGAGCGGGAGCTGCCGGCACCGGCCGACCAGCCGCTGTGGACCGCTCGGGCCGCCGGAACCGGCGAGCAGACGCTGGAGCTCCGCCTGGACGACCCGGACTTCCGGGTCGTGGTGATGAACGCGGACGCCTCCCCCGAGGTGGACGTCCGGGTCTCCTTCGGCGTCAAGGTGCCGGTGCTGCGCCGGCTCGGGATCGGCCTGCTGATCGGCGGCGTGCTCGCAATCCTGGTCGGCGTCGCCCTGCTGGTGCTCGGCGTCCGCGTCAAGCTGCCGCCCAAGCAGCCGCCCTGGGCCGGCCCACCGCCCGGCTACTGGGCCCCGCCGGGCGCAACGCCCGCCTACCCGTACGGTCCACCCGCCGGCTACCCACCCGCCGGCTACTCGCCGCCCGGCTACCCGCCCGCGGCCCAGCCGCCGGCCGGACAGCCGCCGGCGGCGGGCGCACCCGATGCTTGGTCGGCCGGGACCACTCCGGCTGCGGACCGTGACACCGCCGTGCCTGGGGCTCCCGAGCGGTCCGGCACCGGAGATGACGATCTTCCGTTCACCGATCCGACCGGGCCGTCCCGCGACAAGACCTAGCCGCTGGACCACGTCCCGACCTGCGGCAGGACATGGCGTGGGACGACCACCCGACGCCGGCCGAGCTCGTGGAGATGAGGCGGCGGGCGAAACCGTGGGAGTAGCCTCGCGCCGTGCGGGTGTCGCGGGGGTTCGGTGGACGGCGGCGGGGCGGCGAGCCTGGGCGGCTCCCGCCGGGGCAGTACGACGTCGGCGGCGACTGGCCGGTGCTCACCGCGGAGCTGACCCCGCGGGTCGACCTGGACCGGTGGTCGTTCAGCATCGGCGGGCTGGTCGGGCAGCCGCGGACCTGGACCTGGTCGCAGCTGCACGCACTGCCGCCGGGCCGGTACGACGGCGACATCCACTGCGTGACCACCTGGTCCAAGCTGGACACGACCTTCGCCGGGGTGGCGCTGGACACCCTGCTGGCCGAGGCACGTCCGCGGCCGGAGGCGACCTTCGCGGTGGCCACCAGCACCACCGGCTACACCACCAACCTGCCGGTCGAGGACGTCACCGGCGGCAAGGCGTGGATCGTCTGGGAGCACGAGGGCCGGCCGCTGCCGGTCGAGCACGGCGGGCCGGTGCGGATGATCGTGCCGCACCTGTACTTCTGGAAGAGCGCGAAGTGGATCGAGTCGCTCACCTTCCTCGACCACGACGAGCCGGGCTTCTGGGAGGTCCGCGGTTACCACGACCGCGGCGACCCCTGGCGCGAGCAGCGCTACCAGGGTGACTGAGCCGCTCCGGGTGGCGGTCGACCTGCCCCGGGTGGGGCCGTGGCAGTGGGGCCGGGTCGAGTCCGTGCGGGTGGAGAACCCGCACGTGAAGACCGTCCGGCTGGCGCTGCCGCAGTGGACCCCGCACCTGCCCGGGCAGCACTACGTGGTCCGGCTGACCGCCGAGGACGGCTATACCGCGAGCCGGTCGTACTCGGTCGCCTCGCCGCCGGACGACGCCGGCGTGATCGAGCTGACCGTGGACCGGCTGCCCGAGGGCGAGGTCTCGCCGTACCTGCACGACGAGCTTCGGGTCGGCGACGAGCTGGAGGTGCGCGGGCCGGTCGGCGGCTACTTCGTCTGGCGCGGCGAGGCGCCGCTGCTGCTGGTGGCGGGCGGCTCCGGGGTGGTGCCGGTGATGGCGATGCTGCGGCACCGGCGGCGGGCGGCGCCGGACGTGCCGGTGCGGCTGCTCTTCTCGGTCCGCTCCCCCGCCGAGCTGATCTACGCGGGCGAGCTGGGCGCGGAGACCACCGTGCTCTACACCCGCGAGGCGCCGGCCGGCAGCGCCCGCGCGGTCGGCCGGATCGGCGCCGCCGACGTCGCCGCGGCCGCGTTCGGGACCGGGCCGGCGTACGTCTGCGGGTCCAGCGGCTTCGTCGAGGCGGCGTCCCGGCTGCTCGCCGACGCCGGCTACCCGCCCGCGCGCATCCTGCTGGAGCGGTACGGCCCGACCGGCTGAGCCGGGGTGGTGCGCCGATGCCGGGCGCGGTCCGGGATGCTGGGCGGATGCAGGACGCACCCGCCGTGCCGGCCCGGGCTCTGCTCCCGCCGGGCTTCGCCGCGTTCATCGTGTTCGTGTCCGCCGCGGCCGTGCTGGTGCTGGAGATCCTCGCCCTGCGGCTGATCGCCCCGTACGTCGGGGTCACCCTGCAGACCAACACCGCGGTCATCGGCGCCGCGCTGCTGGCGATCGCGGTCGGCGCCTGGACCGGCGGCCGGGTCGCCGACCGGACCGACCCGGGCCGGCTGCTCGGCCCGATCCTGCTGATCGGCGCGGCGCTGACGCTGCTCACGCTGCCGATCGTGCGGTTCACCGGCGAGGCCACCCGGGGCAGCGGAGACGCGAGCGCGACGCTGCTGCTGGCGATGGTCGCGGTGGTGGCGCCGGCCGCGCTGCTGTCCACGGTCACCCCGATGGTGGCCAAGCTGCAGCTGCACGACCTGGAGCAGACCGGCACCGTGGTGGGCCGGCTGTCCGGCATCGGCACGCTGGGCGCGATCGTGGCCACCTTCTCCACCGGCTTCATCCTGGTCGCGGCGTTCCCGACCAGCGCGATCCTGCTCGGCACCGGCATCGTCGTCGGCGCCACCGGCGCGGCGGCGATCTGGCTGCGGTGGCGGGCGGCACGCGAGCAGCTGCCGCTGCCCGGCGCCGCGGTGGCGCTGCTGCCGGTCGCGCTGCTGCTGGTGGTCGTCTCTCCCAACCCGTGCCAGCGGGAGACCGAGTACCACTGCGCCCGGGTGACCGCGGACGCCGAGCGGTCCGGCGGCCGGACGCTGGAGCTGGACACCCTGCGGCACAGCTACGTCGACCTGGGCGACCCGCGCTACCTGGAGTTCGACTACACCCGCTCGATCGCCGCGGTGGCGGACGCGATCCGGCCGGCCGCGGAGCCGATCGCCGCACTGCACATCGGCGGCGGCGGCTTCACCATGCCCGGCTACCTCGCCGCCACCCGGCCGGGCACCCGCAGCACCGTGCTGGAGATCGACGGCGAGGTGGTCGAGCTGGGCCGGCAGCGGCTGGCGGTCGACCGCATCCCGGACCTCACCGTCCGGGTCGGCGACGCCCGGACCGGGCTGGCCGAGCAGCCGCCGGGGTCGTACGACCTGGTCATCGGCGACGCATTCGGCGGGATGGCGGTGCCGTGGCACCTGACCACCCGGGAGGTCGCCGAGCAGGTCCGCGACGCGCTGGCGCCGGACGGCGTCTACGCGGTGAACGTCATCGACTACCAGCCGGACCGCTTCGCCCGGGCCGAGATCGCCACCCTGCGGGCCGTTTTCGGGCACGTGATGATGATCGCCGCGCCGGCGACGCTGGCCGGCGAGGCCGGCGGCAACCACATCATGGTGGCCAGCCGGCAGCCGCTGCCGCAGGCCGGCATCGTCGAGGGGCTGGCCCAGCGCGGGGCGTGGCTGCTGGCCGACGAGGCGGCCACGGCGGAGTACGCCGGCTCGGCCCGGGTGCTCACCGACGACCGCGCGCCGGTCGACCAGCTGGTGACGACCTACTCGGCCGGCTGACTCACTCCGCGGCCGACTCACTCAGCCGGCCGACTCACTCAGCCGGCTGAGCGTCGAGCTCGGCCGGGTCGGCCAGCCGCAGCTTGCGCCGGGCCCGCTGGTAGAAGGTGGTGCCGCCGAGCCGGACCACCCGCCCGGCCCGCGCGCACAGGTAGACGTGGGCGCACTGCCCGGGGGTGACCTCGCCGGCCAGCAGCCCGTCCGCCTCCACCGCGAGCCGGCCGCTGGCGGTCAGCAGCTCCAGCTCGACCGGCTCGCCGGCGGACAGGAAGACCGCCCGGTTGAACGCGGAGTGCGGCGCCACCGGGATCACCAGCAGCCCCTCCGCCCGCGGCGACACGATCGGCCCGCCGGCGGAGAAGCTGTACGCCGTCGACCCGGTCGGGGTGGCGACCACGATCGCGTCGGCGGCGTACCGGACGAAGGGCTGCCCCTCGACGCGCACCTCGACCGCGGCGACCGGATGGCCGGGGTAGCGGACCAGAGCGACGTCGTTGAACGCGTACGCCGAGCCGCCGGGGAAGTCGACCTGCACCGCGGTCCGGGTCTCCACGATGAACCGGCCGGCGTCGACCTCGGCCAGCGCGGCCGGCAGGTCGGGCACGTCGACCTCGGCGAGGAAGCCGAGCCGGCCCAGGTTGACCCCGAGCACCGGCACCCCGGTCGGCTGGGACAGCCGCAGCGCCCGCAGCATGGTGCCGTCGCCGCCCAGGCTGACCAGCAGGTCGCAGCCGGCCAGCTCGGCCGGCTCGAGCGGCCGGACCCCGTCGCCGATCCGGGCCACCTCGTCGGGCAGGCCGACGACCTCGGACCCGTGGCCCGCGGCCCAGTCGAGGATCTTCTCCGTCGCGTCGGCCGAGTCACGGCGCGGGTGCAGCACCATCCCGATCCGCTTCGGCTGCCCGTGCATCCGGCCAGCCTAGGGTGTGTCTCTACAATCCGCGGTCGATGCCCGCGCCGCCAGCGGGTTGGGAGACACGCCCTGGGCGCCGGGTCCAGAGGGAGCTGCGGCTAGAGGGAGAAGCCCTCGCGCTTGCGGCGCTCGTTGTACTCCCGCATGCGCTTGGGGTAGCCGACGACGGCCGCCTCGTACACCGGCAGGCGCAGGTCGCGGGCCAGCTTGCCGATCGCGCCCGGCGAGCCGACCCGGCGGCGGGTCCACTCGCCGTCGGCGGCCACCGCCACCGCGGTGGTGTCGGTCGCGGTCGTCTCGGGCTCGACGTAGAACTCCACCCCGACCCGGGTGCTCGCGAACTCGCGCAGGTGCGCGAGGTCGGCCGGGGTCGCCTCCCGGTCCAGGGTCGTCCGCAGCCCGCCGGCCCCCAGCCCACCGCGCTCGGGTCCACCGCGCCGCCGCCCACGCCACCACGCCATGCGCCCAGTCTGCGGCATCGGCCCGAAAATCAGTGTGAAACGCGCTCAGCCCAGCCGCGGAAGCGGGTCGGCGGCCGGCGGGCCGAGCAGGGCCTCCTCGCCGCCGGTGCGGGCCCGGCTGGGCAGCCAGACGACGAACGTGCTGCCCACCCCGGGCGTGCTGTGCAGCGCGACCGACCCGCCGTGGCTCTCGGCGATCTGCCGGACGATCGCCAGCCCGAGCCCGGCGTGCCCGGCCCGCCGGCCGCCGTCGTCGGCCGCCGCGCCCTGCCAGAACCGGTCGAAGACCCGGGACTGCGCCGCCGGCTCGATCCCCGGCCCGGCGTCGCGGACCGCCAGCCAGCACCAGCCACCCTCCCGGCCGGCCGCGACCAGCACCTCGCTGAACTCCGGGGCCAGCTCGACCGCGTTGGACACCAGGTTGGCCAGCGCCCGGCGCAGCGCGTCCCGGTCGCCGCTGACCACAGTGCCGGGCTCCACCCGGCGGCGCAGGGTCAGGTGCCGGTCGCCGGCCAGCAGCCGGAACTCCTCGCTCGCCTCGGCCACGATGGCGGCCAGCTCGACGTCGGCCTCGGTGAACGCCGGCGCGTTGCGCCGGGCGGTGGCGAGCAGGTCCTCGACCAGCCGGGACATCCGGGAGGTGGCCCGGCCGACCACCGCGGTGGCGTGCCGGCGCTCCTCCGGGGTGGCGTCGTCGCGGGCCAGCACCGCGTCCACGTTGGTCTGGATGATCGCCAGCGGGTTGCGCAGCTCGTGCGAGGCGTCGTCGACCAGCCGGCGCTGCGCGGCGAAGGCGTCGTCGAGCCGGGTCAGCATCCCGTCCAGGGTGTCGGCCAGCCGGCGCAGCTCGTCGTCCGGGCCGCCGAGCCGGATCCGCCGGGACAGGTCGGTGGCGGTGATCTCCTCGGCGGTCGCGGTGATCCGGCGCACCGGCCGCAGCGCCCGCCCGGACAGCCACCAGCCGATGCCCAGGCTGCCGACGAACAGCCCGGCCAGCGTGCCGACCGAGTAGAGCCGCAGCGTGCGCAGGGTGTTGTAGTTGACCACCCGCTCCACATCGGACACCTCGGCCGCGGTGAACGACTCCACGGTGATCCCGCGGTACTGCTTCTGCACGTCGAAGGTCTTCGCCACCGGCTGCGCGTCCAGGCTCCGCGACAGTCCGAAGTAGATCCCGCCGACCACCAGCGCGGCCAGCCCGAACAGCAGCAGCGAGTACGTGACGGTCAGCCGGAACCGGATGGTCCGGGTCCACTCCGGGCGCGAGCTCACGCCGGCTCCCGCAGCCGGTAGCCGCGGCCGATGACGGTCTCCAGCAGCTGCTCCTCGCCGGTGAGGGTGAGCTTGCGGCGCAGCGTGCCGACCGTGACCCGGACGGTCTGGGTGAAGGGGTCGGCGTTCTCGTCCCACACGTGGTCGAGCAGCTCCTCGGCCGAGACCACGTGCCCGGGCCGGGTCATCAGGTACTGCAGGACGCCGAACTCCTTGCGGGTCAGCGGCAGCGCCCGCTCGCCGCGGCGGGCGTCCTGCCGGGCGGTGTCCAGCACCACGTCGCCGACCGTGAGCACCGCGGTGCCGGCCCCGGTGTCCCGGCGCAGCAGCGCCCGCACCCGGGCCAGCAGCTCGGCCAGCGCGAACGGCTTGGTCAGGTAGTCGTCGGCGCCGGCGTCCAGCCCGCGCACCCGGTCGGCCAGCGCGCCCCGGGCGGTGAGCATGAGCACCCGGGTGGTGGAGCCGCCGGCCCGGACCCGCCGGCACAGGTCGAAGCCGTCCCCGTCCGGCAGCATCAGGTCCAGCACCACCAGGTCGTACGGCTCCACGGCGAGCTTGCGCTCGGCCTCGGCGACGGTCAGCGCGGTGTCCACCGCGTAGCCGGCGCGGCCCAGCCCGACCCGCAGCGCCGACACCAGGTCGACCTCGTCCTCGACCACCAGCAGGCGCATGCGACGACGGTACGGCCTGCCGCCAGGTGCTCCGGCCTGCGCTTTCGGTGACCTTTCGGTCCGGCTTCCGGTCGTTTTCGCACCCGCCGCGTTACCTGGGTCCTGCCGACCGGTCCGGGCGACCCGACCACCCCGGACCGGCCGGCCCGACACCCGTCCCAGGGAGGAACCATGGCACTGTCCACACGGGCCAAGCTCGCCGGTCTCGGTGGGGCGCTCGCGCTCGGCGTGCTCGGCGCCACCGGCGTCGCGTACGCCGGCGGCGACGCCACCGGCACCCCCCAGTACGTGACGACCGTGGACGACGGCACGACCGGCTACGGCCAGCAGGCGCCCGCCTACGGCGAGCGTCAGGCCGACGGCAAGGACTGCCCGGAGGGCGCCGGCGGCGGCTCCGGCGAGCAGGGCGGCGGCAACGGCGGCACCGGGTCGCCGGCCCCGCAGGAGTCCGCCCCGGCCAGCCCGGCGGACGCGTGACCGCGCACCTGGCCGGCACCCCGGCCGGGGAGCTGGAGCGGGCGCTGTTCGAGCTGCGCCGGGTGGTCGTCGGCCAGGACCGGCTGCTGGAGCGGCTGCTGGTCGCCCTGCTCGCCCGCGGGCACTGCCTGCTCGAGGGCGTGCCCGGGGTGGCCAAGACGCTGGCCGTGCACACGCTGGCGCGGACCGTCGGCGGCAGCTTCACCCGCCTGCAGTTCACCCCGGACCTGGTGCCCTCGGACATCGTCGGCACCCGGATCTTCAAGCCCGGCTCGGACCGCTTCGACACCGAGCTCGGGCCGGTCTTCGCCAACCTGGTGCTCGCCGACGAGATCAACCGGGCCCCGGCGAAGGTGCAGTCCGCGCTGCTGGAGGTGATGGCCGAGCGGCAGGTGTCGCTCGGCGGGCGGACGTACCCGCTGCCGGCGCCGTTCCTGGTGCTGGCCACCCAGAATCCGATCGAGTCCGAGGGTGTGTACGCGCTGCCCGAGGCGCAGCGGGACCGCTTCCTGCTCAAGGTCGACGTCGGCTACCCGTCCGGCGCCGAGGAGCTGACCATCCTGCACCGGATGGGGGTGCGGCCGCCGCAGGCGGAGACCGTGCTCTCCCCCGAGCGGGTGCTCGCCCTGCAGGAGGCCGCGGACGCGGTCTTCGTGCACCACGCGGTAGCCGAGTACGTCGTGCGGCTGGTGCTGGCGACCCGGGACCCGGCCGGGCACGGGCTGCCCGAGCTGGTCGGCACGCTGGACTTCGGCGCGTCCCCGCGGGCCACCCTCGGCACCGCGGCGGCGGCCCGGGCGCTGGCGCTGCTGCGCGGCCGGGAGTACGTGCTGCCCGAGGATGTCCGGGACGTCTTCGGCGACGTCGCCGCGCACCGGCTGGTGCTCTCGTACGACGCCGTCGCCGACGGGGTGGACCCGCGGTCGGTGGTGGACCGGGTGCTGGCCGTGGTGCCGGCGCCGCGGGTCGCCCCGGCCCGCGAGCCCACCCCGGCGACCGTGCCCGGGGAGGCCGCCGCGTGACCTCCCCGGCCGAGCGCCCCGAGCGCGAGGGCTCGCAGCGCGAGTGGGAGAGCGAGGGCGGCCGGGCCCCCGGCGCTCGCGCCTGGGGCCCTGTCGACGGAGCGGACATTGCGCGGGTCATGCGGCGGCTGGAGCTGACCGTGCTGCGCCGGCTGGACGGCCTGCTGCAGGGCGAGCACCTCGGCCTGCTGCCCGGGCCGGGCACCGAGCCGGCGGCGGCCCGGCCGTACCGGGCCGGGGAGGACGACGTCCGCCGGATGGACTGGGGCGTCACCGCCCGGACCGCCGAGCCGCACGTGCGGGACCTGGTCGCCGACCGGGAGCTGGAGTCGTGGGCGCTGGTCGACCTGACCGCGTCGATGGACTTCGGCACCGCCCGGGCGGAGAAGCGGGACCTCGCGGTGGCCGCGGTGGCCGCGGTCGGCTTCCTCACCGTGGGCGGCGGCAACCGGCTCGGTGCCCACCTGCTCGGGCCGGGCGGGGTGCGGCGGCTGCCGGCCCGGTCGGGGCGGCCCGCGCTGCTCGGGCTGGTCCGCTCGCTGCTCACCGCACCCCGCGCCGAGCCCGGCGAGGCGGTGCCGCGGCTGGCCGAGGCGGTGACCGCGCTGGACCGGCGGCAGCGGCGGCGCGGGCTGCGGGTGGTCGCCTCCGACTTCCTCGACCCGGACCTGGACTGGGTCGAGCCGCTGCGCCGGCTGTCCGCCCGGCACCAGGTGCTCGCGGTCGAGGTGGTCGACCCGCGCGAGCTCGAGCTGCCCGACGTCGGCCTGCTCGCGGTGGTCGACCCGGAGTCCGGGCGGCGGCGCGAGGTGTGGACCGGGCGGCGGGCGCTGCGCAGCCGGTACGCCGAGGCGGCGGCCGGGCACCGGGTCGCCGTCCGGACCGCGCTGCGGCGGGCCGGCGCCGCCCACGTGGTGCTGCGTACCGACCGGGACTGGGTCCGCGACCTGGCCCGATTCGCCCACGACCAGCGGCGCCGCGGGCGCGCCCGCCACAACGTACGGAGAGCCTCGTGACCTTCCTGTCCCCCGGCCGGCTGTGGCTGCTGCTGGCCGTCGCCGCGCTCGTCGCGGTCTACCTGCTGATGCAGCGCCGGCGCACCGCGTACGCGGTCCGGTTCACGAACCTGGCCCTGCTCGACAAGCTCGCCCCGCGCCGGCCCGGCTGGCGGCGGCACGCGCCGGCGGCCGCGTTCCTGGCCATGCTCGGGCTGCTGGTGGTGGGCTTCGCCCGGCCGACCGCGGACGTGCAGGTGCCGCGGGAGCGGGCGACGGTGATGGTGGCGATCGACGTGTCCGCCTCGATGGAGGCCGCCGACGTCGAGCCGACCCGGATCGAGGCGGCCAAGCAGGCGGCCGGCGCGTTCGTGGACCGGCTGCCGGAGCAGTTCAACGTCGGCGTGGTCGCCTTCTCCGGCACCTCGTCGGTGGTGGTCGCGCCGACCCAGGACCACGAGCAGGCGCGGACCGCGATCAGCGGGCTGCGGCTGGGCCCGGGCACCGCGATCGGCGAGGCCGTCTTCTCCGCGCTGTCGGGCGTCGCCGGCGTCGACAGCGGCACCGCCGCCGGGGGCGACGGGGAGCCGGTGCCGGCACGGATCGTGCTGATGTCCGACGGGACCAACACCGGCGGGCGCGGCCTGGACGAGGCCGCCGCGGCGGCGACGCGGGCCGGGGTGCCGGTCTCCACGATCGCGTACGGCACCCCGGACGGGACCGTGACGCTCAACGGGCAGACCCAGCCGGTGCCGGCCGACGCCGAGTCGCTGCGCGGGCTGGCCGAGGCCACCGGCGGCCAGGCGTACGAGGCCGCGTCCGGTGAGGAGCTGGGCGAGGTCTACGCGGACATCGGCAGCTCGATCGGCACCCGGACCGAGCGGCAGGAGATCTCGGCCTGGTTCATCGGCGCCGGGCTGCTCGCCGCCGCCGCGGCGGCCGCCGCCTCCCTCGCCTGGTTCTCCCGCCTCCCCTGAACAGGAGCCCCATGCACCCCGCCCGCGGACCCGAGTTCGCCCGTTCCGCAAGATCGGCGGAGGGTGACGGGGGGCACGGGTGAGGGCGGCGGCGGGCGGGGTACCGGGATGGCATGAGCGTGCGGATCGGGGTGGTGGGGGCCGGCGGGGTGGCGGCCCGGCATGTGCGGGTGCTGTCCGGCTTGGCCGACGCCGAGGTGGTCGCCGTCGCCGACACCGTCCCGGAGGCGGCTGAGCGGCTCGCCGCGACCTGCGGCGCGCGCGCGTACCCGGACGTGGAGCGGCTGCTGGACGGCGAGGCGGTGGACGCGGTCTACGTCTGCGTGCCGCCGTTCGCGCACGGCGCGCCCGAGCGGGCGGTGCTGGCCCGCGGGCTGCCGCTGTTCGTGGAGAAGCCGCTGGCCGCCGACCTGGACACCGCCACCGAGCTGGCCGCCGAGATCGCCGAGCGGGGGGTGGTGACCGGCACCGGCTACCACTGGCGCTGCCTGGACACGGTCGAGCGGGCGGCCGCGCTGCTCGCCGACGCGCCGCCCCGCCTGGCGCTCGGCGCCTGGCTGGACAAGGTGCCGCCGCCGGCCTGGTGGGCGACCCGGGCGCTGTCCGGCGGCCAGGCCGTCGAGCAGCTCACCCACGTGCTGGACCTGGCCCGGCTGCTGGTCGGCGAGGTCGAGGAGGTGACCGCGGCCGGCTCCCGGCTCGACGCCTCCCCCGGCGACGTGGACGACGTCACCGCGGCCTCGGTGCGTTTCCGCGGCGGCGCGGTCGGCACGTTCGCCGCCAGCTCGCTGCTGCCGGCCAAGCACACCGCCGGGCTGCGCACGGTCTCCTCCAGCGGGCTGGTGCTCGAGCTGTCCGAGCAGGAGCTGGTGGTGGAGCGCGGCGGCGAGCGGGAGGTGCTGACCCCGGCGGTGGACGGGCACGAGCGGGTGGACCGGGAGTTCGTCGACGCGGTGCTCGGGCGGCGGGACTCGACCCGGGTGCCGTACGCCGAGGCGCTGGCCACCCACCGGGTCGGCTGCGCGCTGGCCGCCTCCGCGGCCACCGGCAAGCCGGTGGTGGTGTCCCCGTGACCGAGCGGCTGATCCTGCCCGGCCCGGGCAAGGCCGAGCTGGTCCCGGAGCCCGACGTCGAGCTGGCGGACGGGCAGGTCCGGATCGCGACCGCGTACACCGGGCTGTCCGCGGGGACCGAGCTGTCCTTCTTCAAGGACACGAACCCGTTCCTGGACCGCGAGTTCGACCGGGAGCTGGGCCTGTTCGCGCCCGGTGAGCCGGCGAGCCCGTACCCGGTGACGCGGGTCGGCTACATGGAGTCCGGCACCGTGGTGGAGAGCCGGGCGCCGGGGCTGCCGGCCGGCACCCGGGTGGCGGCCGCGTACGGGCACGCCACCGGCTACGTCGCCGACCCGGCGACCGAGCACGTGGTGCCGCTGCCGACCGACCTGGACCCGGTGCTCGGGGTGTACGTCGCGCACATGGGCCCGATCTGCGCGAACGGGCTGCTGCACGCGGCCGCGGACGCGGTCGGCGGGCCGGTCGGCTCGCTCGCCGACGGCGTCGCCGGCCGGCGGGTGCTGGTCACCGGGGCCGGCGTGATCGGTCTGCTGGTGGGGCTGCTCGCGGCCGAGCACGGCGCCGCCGAGGTGGTCGTGGTGGACGCCACCGCCGAGCGGCTGGCGGTGGCCGAGGCGCTCGGGCTCACCCCGCTGCCGGACGGCGACGACGTGGCCCGGCAGCTGAAGCTGCGCTGGCGGCACGGGGCGGCCGACCACGGCGCCGACGTGGCCTTCCAGTGCCGCGGGCAGGCGGCCGCGCTGCGGACCGCGCTGGCCGCGGTCCGCCCGCAGGCCACGGTGGTCGACCTGGCCTTCTACCAGGGCGGGGCGGAGGAGGTGCGGCTCGGCGAGGAGTTCCACCACAACGGGCTGTCGCTGCGCTGCGCGCAGATCTCCCGGGTGCCGCGAGGGCAGGCGCACCTGTGGGACCGGGCCCGGCTGTCCGCCGAGACGGTCGAGCTGCTGCGGGCCCGCGGCGACGACGTGCGCACCCACCTGGTCACCGATGTCGTCCCGCTGGCCGACGCGCCGGCCCTGCTCACCGACCTCGCCGCCCGCCGCCGCCACGTCCTGCAGGCCGTCTTCTCGGCGTGACCCGACCACCGCGGCCGAGCTGGCCGGGGACACCCGGAGCTCGGGACGGGTGAACCCGGCGTGTCGCTGGGTGAGCGCGCCGACCGATCGAATTGGCCGCCGTGGCCGGCCGCCCCGGGGGTCCGGGGGCCGCCCCCGGAGTGACTCAGCCTTCGACTCCGGTCGCCTCATGGGAGGCGCCGACCGGCTTGGACTCCGGGGAGCCGCGCTCGCGCAGGTAGATGGACAGCAGCGCCATCGAGGCGACCGCGAGGAACTCGGACTGCCAGTTCTGCATCGTCCGGTTCCAGAAGTCGGCCGAGGTCACGTACCCCGCCCAGCTCACCGGGTCGGACAGCTCGGAGAGCTGCTCGGCGTTGTACGCCGCCCGCCCCGCCACCGACTGGGCCAGCCACGACCCGAGGAAGAGCAGCCCCATCACGGTGCCCAGCGAGCGGGAGTAGAGCGCGGTCCGCCAGCCGCCGACCTTGGCCCACCGCGGCGAGTCGGCGTCGGCGTACCGGCCGACCTTCTGGTCCTTGTCGGACTCCCGCCCGACCTTGTCGACCTGCTTGGACTCGGTCGAGCCGCGCTGCACGAACCACACCGTGGCCAGGACGAAGACGAAGAACTGCAGGTACTCCGACTGCCAGTTCTCCGCGACGTCGACGGCGAAGGACGACGAGGTGACGTAGTGCCCTATCGACACCGGGTCGCCGCCGGAGTCGAGCTGCTCGTTGTTGTACGCGGCCAGCCCGGACACCGCCTGCCCGACCAGCGAGAGCAGGAAGAGCGAGCCGAAGAAGAGGCCCAGCCCGTGGTCGCGCAGCCGCCTCACCGGTGGGCCAGCCCGACGGCGACGAAGTACACGAGGCCGAACACCACCAGGACCAGCAGCAGCACGAAGAGAGTGCGCACGTCAGCCCGCCACGTCGCAGTCGTAGGGCCGGTCGTCCCGCGGCGTGCAGCCGGCCGCGTTCACCCGCCAGCCCGCCCGCAGCCGGACCAGGAAGAGCGTGTCCGTGCCGGCCCGTACCTGGGCCTCGTCGCTCCACAGCTCGACCCCGGCGACGGTGCCGCCGGGCAGGTCCAGGTCGCCCACCGCCTGCACGCAGGTCTCGTCCCCCGTCGCCACCGACTGTGCCGCGGCCGGGGTGAGCAGCGCGCACAGCCGGCCGGCGTCGCCGGCCCGCGCGGCGGCCAGCCAGTCGGCCGCGGCCCGGCGCACCTCGTCCTCCCCGGCCGGAGCACCGCACCCGCCCACCAGCGCGACCAGCGCCGCCCCCGCCGCGACCCACCGCCTCCGCACGCCCGGCACCGTACAACCCGCGCCCGCGACTGACGGCGCAGGGTCGCGACTGACGGCGCGCCGACCCGACTGACGGCGCCAGCGCCGTCAGTCACCGGCCGACGCCGTCAGTCGCGGAAAGGCGGGTGGGCGGGGGCGCGGGTGGGTCAGCCGGCGGCGGTGCGGAGCGGGCGGACGCGGCGGGTGCGGGTGGGGCGGGTGGGGCGCCGGCCGGCCGCGGCGAGCACGCGGCGGTAGAAGGTCTCGTAGCCGGCGGCCATCGCGGCCGGCGAGAACTGCCGCTGCGCCACCTCCCGGCAGGCGTCCCGGTCCAGCTCGTCCACCCGGGCCAGGTAGCCGACGAACTCCTCGTCGTCGTCGGCCAGCCAGCCGGTGACGCCGTGGTCGACCAGCTCGGGCAGCACCCCGCGGCGCATCGCCACGACCGGCACCCCGGCCGAGAGCGCCTCCACCACCGCGGTGCCGCCGGGCTCGTCCCAGCGCAGCGGGAACAGCACGGCCCGGGCGGTGCGCAGCAGCTCGTCCTTGGCCGGGCCGCCCACCGAGCCGACCCAGCGCACCGCGCCGCCGAGGTGCGGCTCGATCTCGGAGCGGAAGTAGCGCACGTCGTCCAGCCGGCCGGCCGGGTGCGCCTCGTCGGCCAGCGCCGCGTCCAGCTCGGCCCGGTCGGCCAGCCCGGCCACCGGCCCGGCCAGCACCAGCTCCAGGCCCAGCTCGCGGGCAGCCCGGGCGGCCAGGTCGTACCCCTTGACCGCGGTCAGCCGGCCCAGCGTGAGCAGGTGCCCGGCGGCCGGCACCACTGGGTGCTCCGGCAGCGGGGTGGCCAGCGGGATCGCGCCGAGCGCCTGCCGGCGCAGCGTCGGGTGCGCCCGGGCCAGCTGGGAGTCCGACACCCCGGCGAAGAAGACCCGCCCGCCGCCGTCGAACCCGCCGTAGAAGTCCGGGTGCTTGGCCAGGTCCCAGTGCAGCGTCTGCAGCACCGGGGGGACGGCCGCGCCGGCGGCGGCCAGGACCGCCGGGCCGACCACCTCGACGTGGTCGTGCACCAGGTCGACGTCACCCGCGGCCAGCCGCTCCAGCACCGCCCGCATGTGCGCGTGCGCGATCCCCATCATCTGGTTGTACGGCCCGGTGATCGAGCCGAACTGCCCGGTCGGGAAGACGCTCAGCTGCTCGTCCACCTCGAGGGTGCTCTCTCCCACGGTGGCCAGCACCACCCGGTGCCCGCGGGCGCGCAGCTCCGGGACCAGGGTGGCGACCACGTTCTCGATGCCGCCGTAGTCCGGCGGCGGCACGGGCAGCCAGGGCCCGGCGTTCATCAGCACGGTGAGCCCAGCAGGCACCGGCGAGCACCCCTCTCGTGTGTCGATCCCGTTCCCGGGACCCCGCGGCGCCGTGGTTGACGTACGGCCCCTGTTCCGGTGTGCCCACGCCACGGCCGGGTAGTCGTCCGGCATGCGCATCGTGGTGGTGGGCGCGAGCGGCAACATCGGCACCGCGGTGCTGCGCCGGCTCGCCGCCGAGCCGTCGGTGGCCGAGCTCGTCGGGGTGGCCCGGCGCCCCCCGACCGGGGCCGGCCACCCGTACGACGCCGCCCGCTGGGAGTCCGTCGACATCGGCGCCGCCGACGCGACGGCCCGGCTGACCGCGGTGATCACCGGCGCCGACGCGGTGGTGTCGCTGGCCTGGCGGCTGCAGCCGAGCTGGGACAAGGCGGCGCTGGAGCGGATCAACGTGCACGGCACCCGGGCGGTGGTCGACGCCACCCTGGCCGCCGGCGTGCCCCGGCTGGTCTACGTCTCCTCCATCGGCGCGTACGCGCCCTCCCCCGGGCCGGAGCCGCGGGACGAGAGCTGGCCGACCACCGGCATCGCCACCTCGACGTACAGCCGGCAGAAGGCGGCGGTCGAGCGGATGCTGGACGCCGTCGACCCGGCCCACCTGGCCGTGCTGCGGGTCCGGCCGGGCATCGTGCTGCAGCCGGAGGCGGCCGGCGAGATCGCCCGCTTCTTCCTCGGCCCGCTGGTGCCGACCTCGCTGGTCCGCCCGTCGCTGGTGCCGGTGCTGCCCTGGCCGCGGGGGTTGCGCGGGCAGATCGTGCACGCCGACGACCTCGCCGACGCGCTGGTCCGCGGGCTGCTGGCCGGCACCGACGGCGGGCTCAACGTGGCCACCGGGCCGCTGGTCACCCGGCCGCTGGTGGCCGAGCTGCTGTCCGCGCGGCCGTTCGACGTGCCGCCGGGGGCGGTGCGGGCGCTGGCCGCCGGCACCTGGCGGCTGCACCTGCAGCCGACCGAGGCGGGCTGGCTGGACATGGCCATGCAGCTGCCGGTGATGGACACCGCCAAGGCCCGCGGGCTCGGCTGGGTGCCGGCCCGGCCGACCGGCGCGGTGCTGCGCGAGTTCCTGGCCGCGCTGGCCGACGGGACCGGCAACGGCAGCCCCGCGCTGGCGCCGCGGACGCCGGTGTCCGGGCGCCGCCCCAGCGGGTAGCTCAGCGGCCGGTCAGGTGCAGCCGGTCGGCCAGGAACACGAACGCCTCGGCGTACGGCGAGGCCGCGGTCCGCTCCCGCACCGAGTCCCAGTCGACCTGCTCGCGCAGCGCCCGCACCATCGGCAGCGAGGTGGCGAAGTCGCAGTAGTGGTCGCGGTAGGTCAGCAGCTTGGTGACCACCAGGTCGGTCGCGGCCAGCACCGGCATCCGCACCGAGCCGACCTCGAGCGTGTCGACCCGCTCGAAGAAGTCCGGGGTGACCGCCTCGCCGGCCAGCCGGAAGATCAGGTCGACCAGGTTGCCCCGGTCCCAGACCTTGGCCAGCCAGTCCTCCGGCGCCTCCTCGTCGCGCCGGAAGCCCGCCGCGGTCAGCACGTCCAGCGCCCGGGGCACGTCCTGCTCGTTCAGCGCGAAGTCGGCGTCGTGCTCGGAGCGGGGGCCGCCGCGGGCGTACACCGCCCAGCCGCCGCAGAGCGCGAACGGGATCTCGGCCCGCTTGAGCTCCACCGCCGCCTTCTTCACGGTCTCCAGCAGGTCGGCGTCGTCCGGCGAGACGGCCGGGGTGGACTGGGCGTCGGGGACGGTCTCCAGCGTGCTCACAGTCCCCACCGGTACCCGGTGGGGCGTCGGCGGACACCAGCGCGGTGTGAACCGCGTCATGGGTTGGCCGAGTGCCGTTTGGGACGGCCCGGGGCGGGCACGCCGGTAGTCGTACCCGAATGAGGAGGAGGGCTGATGAGCACCGTCGAGAAGTCGATCGACGTCGACGTGCCGGTGGGCACGGCGTACAACCAGTGGACCCAGTTCGAGTCGTTCCCCCAGTTCATGGAGGGGGTCGACCGGATCGACCAGAGGTCCGAGACGATGACCCACTGGGTGACCTCGATCGGCGGCGTCAAGCGCGAGTTCGACGCGGAGATCACCGAGCAGCACCCGGACGAGCGGGTCGCGTGGACCTCGGTCGACGGGCCCAAGCAGGCCGGCGTGGTGACCTTCCACCGGCTGGACGAGCGCAAGACCCGGGTCATGCTGCAGATGGACTACGACCCCGAGGGCCTCGTCGAGAACGTCGGCGACAAGCTCGGCATCGTCGGCCGGCGGGCCGAGGGCGACCTGAAGAACTTCAAGAAGTTCATCGAGAGCCGCGGCGCCGAGACCGGCGCCTGGCGCGGCGACGTCGACCGCCCCACCCCGTAGCACGCACCGCACGAGGGCCCGGACCGCATCGGTCCGGGCCCTCGCGCATGCGCTAGTGCCGCTCCCGGGCCCCGGATCGCAGCCGCTCCGGGTCGACCTCGCGCTGGGGGTGGCGGCGCTGGTACTCCGCCTCCAGCTCGCCGGTGCGGCGGGTGTGCATGGTCAGCGCGTCCGGGGAGCCGTGCCGGAGCGTGCCGTGCCGGGTGTCGTGCAGGTGACGCAGCTCGCGCAGCAGGTCCTCCTCGGACAGCTCGGCCGGCGGGACGCCGTGGGCCTCGGACACGGGCCCTCACTCCCCTCGTCCGGGCCGGCCCCGACGGCCGGCGGTCGGCTGCGGACTACCCCTACCGGAGCCCGTTTATGTGTCACCCGCGGAGGCACTGCCGGATTCCGCGGGTAGTGTGTCCATTGGTACCTCGCACGACATTGATGACCGGATCATCCCCCTCTGGAGGTCGGGTGCCCACCGAGCATCTGGCGAGCTGCCGCCTGCCCACCGGCCACGGATCGCTGGCCCTGCACGTGTTCGGACGCACCGACGGCACCGAGGAGGTCGAGGAGGTCGTCGCCGCGGTGTACGCCGCCGGGCCACCCCCGGCGGCGCCGCCGCTGGTCCGCGCGCACAGCGCCTGCCTGACCGGCGACCTGCTCGGCTCGCTGCGTTGCGACTGCGGCCAGCAGCTGTCCGCCGCGCTCGACCTGATCGCGGCCGAGGACCACGGCATCCTGCTCTACCTGATCGGCCACGAGGGCCGCGGCATCGGGCTGGCCAACAAGATCCGGGCGTACGCGCTGCAGGAGGAGGGCCGCGACACCGTCGAGGCCAACCAGGATCTCGGCCTGCCGGTGGACGCCCGCGACTACTCGGCCGCGGTGGCCGCGCTGCGCTGGCTCGGGGTGGACCGGATCCGGCTGGCCACCAACAACCCGGTCAAGATCGCCGCCTTCGCCCGGGCCGGCATCGCGGTCACCCGGGTGCCGCTGGGGGGCTTCGTGACCCCGTACAACGCCGGCTACCTGCAGGCCAAGGACCGGGTGCTGGGCCACCTGCAGAGCCTGGGCCGGCCGTCGTGACCGCGCCGGTCGCGGTGCTGGGCTTCCAGCTGGGCCGGCCCGGCACCGCCGCCGAGCTGGCCGCGCTCAACCGCGCGCTGGCGGCTGAGCTGGCCGCGGCCGGGCTGCTGGACTACCAGCCGGTGCAGGACGGGTCCCGGCCGGAGCGCTTCTGCGCGTACTGGCTGTGGGCGGACTGGCACGCCCGGGAGGCGCTGTGGCGGGCGCCGCCGGCGCCGCTGCGCCGCTTCCGGGCCGCCGCCGAGCCGCTGTGGGCCGAGCCGCCGGCGGTGCACCGGCACCGCTGGGAGCCGGGCCCGCCGCCGGCCTTCTGCCCGGCGGACCGGGTGGTCCGGCTGGAGCCGGCCGGCACCGGGCGCCCTGACTTCCCGGCCCGGCTGCTCGCCCCGGGCGAGCCGGGCGCGCCGGCCTGGGTGTGGCGGCTGGCCGGCGCCGACCCGCCCCCGACCGGCGCGGCCTGGCACCCCTGCGGACCCGCACTGGAGAGGCGACCGACGTGAGCACAGCCGACAGGATCATCGTCAACCTCTGCCCGACCGGCATGGTGCCGCGCCGGGCCAAGGTGCCCGCCGTGCCGATCACGCCCAAGGAGATCGCGGCCGACGTGCGCCGCTGCCGGGAGGCGGGCGCGGCGATGGTGCACCTGCACGCGCGCGACGACGACGAGGAGCCGACCTGGCGGGGCGAGCGGTTCCAGGAGATCTGCGACGCCGTGGTCGAGCAGGCCCCGGACATGGTGCTGGTGGTCACCACCAGCGGCCGCAACTGGTCGGAGCTGGAGCGGCGGTCGGAGTCGCTGGCGGTCGGCGGCCGGGCCAAGCCGGAGATGGCCTCGCTCACCCTCGGCTCGATGAACTTCGCCTCCGGCCCGTCGGTCAACGCGCCGGAGACCATCGCCGCGCTGGCCCGGGCGATGCGGGAGCGGGCCATCGTGCCCGAGCTGGAGTGCTTCGACATCGGCATGGTCGAGTACGCGCACCACCTGATCGCCACTGACGTGCTCGCCCCGCCGTACTACGTGAACGTGCTGTTCGGCTCGCGCGGCACCGCCGGGGTGAGCGCGGCCAACGCGGCCGCCGCGATCGCCGGCCTGCCGCCCGGCGCCACCTGGGCATTCGCCGGCATCGGGCGCCACCAGCTGGCGGCCAACACGCTCGCCACCAGCCTGGGCGGGCACGTCCGGGTCGGGCTGGAGGACAACCCGTACTACGACTGGTCCGACCGCGGCGCCGAGTCGACCAACGCGCGGCTGGTCGAGCGGGCCGTCCGGATCGCCCGGGAGCTGGGCCGCGAGCCGGCCACCCCGGCCGAGGCCCGGGAGATCATCGGGCTGCCGGCGGTGACGCGGGAGTGACGGTGCCCGCGGCGACCCCCTCCCGCGGCGTGCGGCACCGCTGGCACCGGGTCGGCGACTACGACGAGCTGACCCGGCGGCTGCAGCGGCGCAACGCCGAGCTGGTGGCCCGGCTGCACCCGGAGCCGGGCTCGGTGGGCAGCGCGTACGAGATCGGCTGCGGCACCGGCAACCTCACCGCCGCGCTGGTCCGGGCGCTGCCGGTGGCGACGATCGACGCGGTGGACGTGTCCGAGCCGATGCTCGCCGAGGCCGCGCGCAAGCCCTGGCCGCAGCGGGTGCGCTTCGCGCAGGCGTCGTTCCCGGACGTGCCGGTCGGCCGCCGCTACGACGCCGTGTTCAGCAACGCCGCGCTGCACTGGATGCACGAGGACTACCCGCGGGTCTTCGCCACCATCGCGGCGCTGCTGGTGCCCGGCGGGACGGCCTGCCTGGCGCTGGCGGCGCGGACCGCCGGCACCGACGCGTTCGAGGCCGACCTGGCCGCGCGGCTGCCGGCGGCGGTGCCGCGGCACGGGCTGGAGTCCTTCGCCCGGGCCCGGCGGACCGCCGACGGGGTCGCCGGGCTGGCCGAGACGGCCGGCCTGGAGGTGGCCGACGCGTTCGTCATCGAGCGGCGGGCACACCTGCCGGCCGGCGCGTACGCCCGCTGGTGGGTCGCCAGCGGCGGCCCCTGGTCCGGCGGGCAGGCGCCGCCCGACCCGGCCGGGCTCATCGCGACCGGCCTGGGCGGCCCGGACGCCCCGGTGGAGCTGGTGCACGCCAGCGTGCTGACCGTGCTGCACCGGCCGGAGGCGGGCTGACGTGCGGGTCGTGCTGCGGGACCGGCAGCAGTGGGGCCGCCGGCACATGGTGTCCACCGGCAGCGGGGTCGCCACCCTGGCCGCGCTGGAGGTGCTGGACGAGGGCGGCACCGCCTTCGACGCCGCGATCACCGCGTCCGCGGTGCTCACCGTCGTGCTGCCGATGGCCTGCGGGCCGGGCGGCGACGCCGTCGCGGTGCTGCACCGGCGCGGCGGCGCGGCGGCCGAGGCGCTGCTCGGGCTGGGCCGCGCCCCGGCGGCGGCCACCCCGGCGGCGTACCGGTCCCGCGGGCTGGCCACCGTGCCGCTGACCGGCATCCTGTCGGTGACCACCCCGGGCGTGCTGGACGCCTGGTACGCCCTGCACGAGCGGCACGGCACGCTGCCGCTGGGCCGGCTGCTGGCCCCGGCGGTGGCGGCCGCCCGGGACGGGATCGTGGTCAGCGGGCAGCTGGCCCGCTGGGGCACCGAGACCGTCGACGTGCTGGCGCAGCCGGCGTTCCAGGCCCTCTACCGGCCGTACGCGGGCAAGGCGGCGGTCGGGACCGTGCTCCGCCAGCCCGGCCTGGCCCGGCTGTACGAGCTGGTCGGCGCGCCCGGCCGGGACGCGGCCGGGATCCGGGCGCTGCTCGGCGCCGAGGTCGCCCGGCTCAGCGGAGAGCTCGGCGGCCTGCTCACCGCGGCCGACCTGGCCACCCCGGCGGCCCGGATCGGGCCGGCGCTGACCACTCGGGTCGGCGGCCGGGTCGTCGCCACCACCCCGGCACCCACCCAGGGCACCCTGCTGCTGCAGAACCTCGCCGTGTACGAGCGGCTGGCCGCCGGCGCCGGGGTGACCAGCGCCGACGGCGTGCACACGCTGTCCGAGATCGTGCAGCAGACCTACGGCTGGCGGCTGGCCCACCTGGGCGACCCGGACGCGACCGGCCCGGCCGACGGGCTGGCCCCGGACGTGCTGGCCGCGGTGGCCGCCGCGGTGGACCCGGACAAGCGCAGCCCGAGCCCGTACGCGGGGCACTACGGCGAGGGCGACACCACCCACCTCGCGGTGCTGGACCGGCACGGCAACGCGGTCAGCTGGGTGCAGAGCCTCGGGCTCGGCTTCGGCGCCGGGGTCGGGCTGCCCGAACTCGGGCTGGTGCTGTGCAACCGGCTGGGCCGCAGCGCCACCCTGGACGAGGCCCACCCCAACTGCTGCCGTCCCGGCCGCCGCCCGGTCAACACGATCTTCCCGTGGAGCGTCGCCGACGCCGGCGGGTTGCGCTGGCTGGGCGGCACCCCGGGCGGCGACGGCCAGTGCCAGTGGAACGCGCAGACGCTGGCCGCGATGCTCCTCGACGGGTGCGACCCGCTCCGGGCGCTGACCCAGCCGCACTGGACCTCGTACCCGGGCAGCGACAAGACCGAGGCCGGCCTGCCGCCCCAGCTGCACATCGACGACACGGCCGACGACGCGGTCGTGGCCGACCTGGCGGCGCGCGGCCACGACGTGGTGCGCAAGGCCAGCGTCGGCGGCGTCACCCGGGTGCTCGGCCGGGACCGGGACTCGGCGTACGGGCTCGACGACGGCCGGCAGGAGGGCCTGACCGCCGGCCGCTGACCCCTGAGAGGTTGCCCATGCCCCGCCTGGTGCACGTCAGCTCGATGAAGACCCTCGGCGGCGTGGCCGAGGTGATCACCGCCGAGATAGCCGCGCTCGGGCGGGTCGCCCCCGACGTGCGGGTCGACTGGGTCAACCCGGTCAAGGACAGCACCGTCAACGAGCTCAGCTTCCTGGTCAACAAGGCCCTGTACGGCGCCGGCGTGGTCGGCGAGCTGCGGCAGGCGCCGCCGTGGGCGCCGCTGCGCGCCTGGGCCGAGGTCGAGGGGCCGCGGCTGGCCGCGGCGGTCGGCCGGGCCGACGCGATCGTGCTGCACGACCCGCTGTGCCTGCTGCTCGCGCCGGCGCTGCGCCCGCTCACCGGCGTGCTCGCCTGGCGCTGCCACCACGGCGACGACGGCGACCACCCGGACACCCGGCTCGCGGTCGCCGGGCTGCTGCCGTACCTGGACTCGGTCGACCTGGTCTGCTTCCTGCGCAAGTCGTTCGTGTGGACCGAGCTGGACCCGGCCCGGGCGCTGGTCGTCCCGGCCGGCATCGACCCCGGCTCGCCGAGGAACGCCGAGCCGGCGCCGGAGCTGGCCGCGGCCGCCGGCGCGCTGCGCACCGGCGGGCGGCTGCCCGGCGACGGGCCGCTGGCCGGGGACGGGCCGCTGCTGGACGCCGGCGGCTCCGGCTTCCTGCGCGACCCGGGCACGCCGTACGTGCTGCAGGTGTCGCGCTGGGACCCGCTCAAAGGCTTCCCGGGGGTGCTGACCGGCTTCGCCGCGGTGGCCGGCGACCACCCGGACCTCGAGCTGGTGCTGCTCGGCCCGTACGTCGACCCGGACCGGCACCACCCCGACAACATCGCCGTCCGTGACGGGCTGCTCGCCCGGCGGGCCCGGTTGCCCGCCGCGGTGCGGGACCGGGTGCACGTCTGGTCGTTCCGGCCGGGCCCGCGGGAGCGGGAGGCGAGCGCGGTCAACCTGCTGCAGCGCGGCGCCACCGTGGTCGTCCAGAACAGCGTGCGCGAGGCCTTCGGCCTCACCGTGACCGAGGCGATGTGGAAGCGGGCCACCGTGCTCGCCGCCGACGTCGGCGGCATCCGCGACCAGATCGTGGACGGGGTCAACGGGCTGCTCAGCGCGGACACCGACGGCGGGCCGGCCTGGACGGCGCGGCTGGAGCAGGCGCTGGCCGACCCGGCCGGCCGGACCCGCTGGGGGGCGGCGGCGCACCGCACGGTCCGCGACCGGCACCTGGCCGGGACGGCCGTGCGGATCCAGCTCGACGCCTTCGGCTGGCCGATCGGGCGGTGATCGAGGGTTTCGGCGGCCGGCGCGGGGAACGACGGTGCCATGCGTCCACTGGCATCCCTGGAGACGGCCCTCAGCTCGGTCGAGAAGGCCGGGTCGCTGGACGGCCCGGTGGCCGCGGTGAAGAAGGCGGTGGACGCCGCGCTGCCCTCCGCCACGGTGCGGGACGCCCTGCACGGGGTGTGGTTCGGCCACGCCCTGCACCCTTCGCTGATCGTCGTGCCGCTCGGCAACTGGATCTCCGCCTCGGTGCTGGACCTGCTGCCCGGCAACCGGCAGGCCGCCCGGACGCTGGTGGGCCTGGGCGTGCTGGCCGCCGTGCCGACCGCCGCCGCCGGCGCCGCCGACTGGTCCGACCTGCATCCCCAGCAGCAGCGCACCGGCCTGGTGCACGCCGCCGGCAACGTCGTCGCCCTCGTAATGCAGGTGGCCTCCTGGCGGGCCCGGCGGCGTGGCCGGCAGGCCCGCGGGACCGTGCTCAGCCTGGCCGCGCTGGGCGTCGGCGGGGCGAGCGCCTATGTCGGCGGGCACCTGGCGTACCGGCAGGGGGCCGGGGCGAACCACGCCGAGCAGGCGCCGCACCTGCTGCCGGAGGACTTCACCCGGCTGTGCGGGCTGGACGAGCTGCCCGAGGGCCGGCCGGTCCGCAAGGTGCTCGACGGGGTGCCGCTGTTCGTGCTGCGCCGGGGCGGGCGGGTGGACGCGCTCTTCGACGAGTGCTCGCACCTGTCCGGGCCGCTGTCCGAGGGCGAGCTGACCGGCGACGGCGACGAGCTGTGCGTCACCTGCCCCTGGCACGGCAGCGTCTTCGCCGTCGCCGACGGCGAGGTCCGCCGCGGCCCGACGACCCACCCGCAACCCGTGCTGCAGGTCCGGCTCGATCCGGACGGTACGGTGCTGGTCCGACTTCCGGAGGAAGGCTGAGCATGGAGCGCGGCAGCAGCAAGCACTCCCCCCGAGTGGACGATGACATGTCCCACGAGGTCGAGGGGATGATGCGGGCCGAGCGCCCGACCCGGGCCGAGGAGTGGAAGGAGGCCGAGCCCGCCGGCGAGGACCAGCCCGACCCGGGCCGCCTCGGCGAGCCGGCCGACCGGCAGCCCGCTCCCCCGCCGGGGATGACCGTGGCCGAGGTCGAGCTGCGCAGCGAGCTGGCGGCCGCGCTGACCCGGGCCGCGTTCCCCAACGACGAGTCCGGCCTGCTCGCCCACCTGATCGACGGTGACGCCCCGGACCGGCTGCGGTCGCTGGTCCGCCAGCTGCCCTCGGGCCGGGTGTTCGAGAACGTCGGCGAGGTCGCCGAGGCGCTCGGCCTGCACCGCGAGGACCACCGCTTCTGACCGGCGTATCCGGGTGTACGCCGGGTAACCTGCGGCTGAACGACGAAGCCGGCGGACGGAGCGTGCCCCGATGGCCAGCGAGATCGAGCGGAAGTACGAGGTGCCGACCGGTTTCGGCGTGCCGGACGGCATCGCCGACGGCACCGCCCTCGGCGACCCGGCGGTGCACGAGCTGACCGCGGTCTACTACGACACCCCCGACCTGCGCCTCGCCCGGGACCGGGTGGCCGTGCGCCGGCGCACCGGCGGCACCGACGCCGGCTGGCACGTCAAGCGATACCGGACCAACGACGAGCGCGACGAGATGCAGGTGCCGCTCGGCCGGGCCGGGGCGGTGCCGGCAGCGGTCGGCGCCGAGGTCCGGGCCATCGCCCGCGGCGCCCGGCTCCGCCCGATGGTGACGATCTCCACCACCCGCACCGAGCAGCCGCTGCTCGACCCGGACGGCCGGGTGCTCGCGCTGGTCGCCGACGACCTGGTCAGCACCGACGTGAGCGCCGACCCGGCCGCCGGCCAGCAGTGGCGGGAGGTCGAGGTCGAGCTGGTCGACGGCGACCGGGACCTGCTCAAGGCGGTGGACCGCCGGCTGCGCGAGGCCGGCGCCCGGCGGTCGGCGGACGCGGCCAAGATCGCCCGGGCGCTGGGCGGGCGGTGGCCGGACGCACCGCCGCCGACCGGCCCGCCCGGGTCGGCCGCCGCGGTGGTCGGCGAGTACGTCCGGGCCCAGCGGGACGCGATCGTCGGCTGGGACCCGCGGGTGCGCCGGGACGAGCCGGACTCGGTGCACAAGATGCGGGTCGCCACCCGGCGGCTGCGCAGCACGTTCAAGACGTTCCGGCCGCTGTGGGACCGGGCCACCACCGACCGGCTGCGGGCTGAGCTGCGCTGGCTGGCCGACGTGCTCGGTCAGGTCCGGGACAGCGAGGTGATGGCGGCGCGGCTGGACGCGGCGCTGGCCGCCGAGCCGCCCGAGCTGGTGCTCGGGCCGGTGGCGGCGCGGCTCGGCGACGGGCTGCGGGCCCGCACCGCCAAGCACCGGCGGTCGCTGATCGCCGCCCTCGACGGCCGGCGCTACGCGGCGCTGCTGGACGACCTGGACGAGCTGCTGGCCACGCCGCCCACCGAGCGGGGCGAGCGGCCGGCCGCGCCGTTCCTGCGCCGCCGGGTCGGCAAGATGGTCGGCAAGGTCGAGGGCCTGCTCGACACCGCCGACTCGGCCGACTCGGGCCGGACCGCGGGACCGCCGCTGCCGGGCGTGCTGGGCCGGGACGAGGCGCTGCACGAGGCGCGCAAGTCGGCCAAGCAGGCGCGGTACGCGGCCGAGGCCGCCGCCCCGGACACCGGCAAGCCGGCCACCAGGCTGGCCGCGGCGATGGAGGACCTGCAGGAGCTGCTCGGCGACCACCACGACTCGGTGGTCAGCCGCGACCTGCTCCGCGACGCCGGGCTGGCCGCGCACGCCGCCGGGGAGAACGGGTTCACCTACGGCCTGCTGCACGCCCGCCAGGCGGCCGCCGCGCGCGACCTCGAAGCCGCCGTCCCGGCCGCCCGCAAGGCCCTCGCCAAGGCCGCCCGCCGCTGGCCCGGCTGAGCCGGGTCAGTCGTCGGGGTCGGTGCGGAGGAGGTCGAGGACCTCCTTTTCCAGGGCGGAGCGGAAGGCGTCGTCGGAGCGCTTGCGCGGCGGCAGCGCGACCACGGTGCCGTCGTGGAAGAGGTCGACCACCCGCGGGTCGACGTACGAGGCCTTGCACACCGCCGGGGTGTTGCCGAGCGCCTCGCTGACCTCGACGTACCCGGCCCGGACAACCTTGTTGCGGGCGGTCTGCGAACGCGGCACCGGGGTGTGGCGGGCCAGCACCGCGGACATCAGCACGGTGGCGTGCCAGGTGCGGAAGTCCTTGGCGGACATGTCGACCCCGGACACCTCGCGCAGGTACTCGTTCACCGTCGCGCTCTTCACGTCCGACCAGGAGCCGCCGCTGGCGTACGCGAAAAGCTCCGGGTTGGGGTCGTCCCGGCGCCGGCGCAGCGCGGCGACCACCTCGGCCACCGCCGGGTCGTCCACGACCTCCTGGCGGCGCAGCCCGGCCTTGGCGGTGTAGTCGAAGACCAGCCGGCCCTGGCGGACCCTCACGTGCTCGCGGCGCAGCGTGGCCAGCCCGTACGTGCTGTTCTCCTCGGCGTACTCCTCGCCGCCGACCCGGAACAGGCCGAGGTCGAGCAGCCGGGCCGCCGCGGCCAGCACCCGCCGCCGGTCCAGCTCGGGGCGGGCCAGGTCGCGCTTCCACCGCCGCCGCATCGCCGGCAGCCGCTCCCCCACCTCCAGCACCCGCACGTGCTTGGCCCGGTCCCGGTGCTGGCGCCACACGTCGTGGTAGCGGTACTGCCGGCGGCCGGCCGCGTCGGTGCCGACCGCCTGGATGTGCCCGTTGGCGTCCGGGCAGATCCACACGTCCTTCCAGGCCGGCGGGATCGCCAGCGAGCGGACCCGGTCGAGCACGTCCGGGTCGCTCACCCGCTGCCCGGCGGCGTCGAGCACCACCCAGCCGCGGCCGGCCCGGCGGCGGGTCAGGCCCGGCTTGGCCGGGCTGCTACGGCGCAGTCGCGGCACCGGCCAACCCTCTCGTGGCCAGCGCGGCGGTGGCCGCGGCCAGCACGTCCGGCACCGTCACCGCGAGCAGCCCCGGGTCGGGGACGTCGGCGTGCGGGTCCCGGCGGCCCGGCTCGCCGCCGCGCAGCACCACGTGCTGCGGCCGGTCCGCCGGCGGGCCCCACTCGGCCGCCGGGACCGGGCCGAACAGCAGCACCGACGGCGTCCGGTACGCGCTCGCCAGGTGCCCCACCCCGGTGTCCCCGCAGACCACCAGCCGGGCGCCGGCCACCAGCGCCGCCAGCTCGGGCAGGTCGGTCCGCCCGGCCAGCACCGCCGCCGGCGGCAGCCCGGCCCGTACCGCCACCGCGGTGGCCACCTCCCGCTCGGCCGCGCCGCCGGTGACCACCACCGGGTGGCCGGCCCGGCGCAGCTCGGCCGCCACCGCGGCGAACCGCCCGACCGGCCAGCGCCGGCTCCGGGACGACGCGCCCGGGTGCACGACCACCGCGCCGGGCGCCGGGCTCGGCACCGCCGGCACCGGCAGGTCCAGGTCGCCCGGGTCGGCGGCGACCCCGTGCGCGGCCAGCAGTCGACACCAGCGGGCCACCTCGTGCTCGCCGTCCCGCCAGTCCGGCCCGGCCACCCCGGGCAGCTCCGGGTGCGCGTACGCCCACAGCTCGCCCGGCCGCAGCCCGAGCAGCGCCCGGGTGCTCTGCGGGCCGCGACCGTGCAGGTTGACCGCCAGCGCCGGCGGCGGGCCGGCCGGCGGCGCGGGCGGCGCGACCAGCCCGTCGGCGGGCAGCACCTCGTCGACCGCGCCGGTGAGCGCGGCCAGCGGGGCCAGCGCGGCCGGCGCGGCCAGCACCAGCCGGTCGCCCGGGCGGGCCGCCCGCAGCGCCCGCAGCGCGGGCACCGCGGTGAGCAGGTCCCCAAGCCCCAGCGCCCGCAGGACGAGCATCACGGCCACGAGCTCTCCATCGACGGGGTGACGACCAGCTCCCGGACCTCGCAGCCCGGCGGCTGCCGCAGCGCGAACAGCACGGTCTGCGCGACGTCCTCGGGCCGGTTGAGCTTGGCGTCCGCGGGCGGCTTGTACTTCTCGTCCCGGCCGTCGAAGAACGCGGTGTGCATCCCGCCCGGCACCAGCATGGTGACCCCGATGCTGCCCTGGGTCTCCACCGCCAGCGCCCGGGTGAACCCGACCACGCCGAACTTGGAGGCGCAGTACGCGCTCGCGTCCGACAGCGCCCGCAGCCCCAGCGTGGACGCGCAGGTCACCACCCGGCCGCGCGAGCGCTCCAGGTAGGGCAGCGCCGCCCGGACCACCGCGGCGGTGCCGAGGAGGTTGACCAGGATCACCCGGTCCCACTCCTCGCCCGGCACCTCCGCCAGCGTGCCGCAGCGGTCGGTGCCGGCCGCGGTGAACACCCCGTCCAGCCCGCCGGCCCGGTCGGCGATCGCCCGGACCGCCGCCTCGGCGGCCCGGGCGTCGGCCAGGTCCACCTGCTCGAAGTCGGCGGCCGGCACCCCGTCCGGCGGCGGCACCCGGTCCAGCACGAGGGCCCGCCCGGCGGCGGCGGCGACCGCGGCGACCGTGGCCGCGCCCAGCCCGGACGCCCCCCCGGTGACCAGCACGGTGCCCAGCGGTTGCGCCGAGAAGTCAGCCATGGTTCCTCCCTGTCGTCGCGACCTCGACCAGCCGGCTGGTGGAGCGGCCCTCCAGGTACGGGACGACGACGACCTCGCCGCCCCACCCGGCCAGCAGCTCCGTCTCCGGCAGCGCCGAGGCGGTGTAGTCGCCGCCCTTGACCCACACGTCCGGCCGGAGCCGGTCCAGCACGGCCAGCGGCGTGTCCTCGTCGAACACGGTCACCGCGTCCACGCAGCCCAGCGCGGCCAGCACCCGCACCCGGTCCCGCTCCGGCACCAGCGGCCGGGCCGGGCCCTTGAGCCGGCGCACCGAGGCGTCCGAGTTCACGCACACCACCAGGCAGTCGCCGAGCCGGCGGGCCGCCTGCAGGGTGGCCACGTGCCCGGCGTGCAGCAGGTCGAAGCAGCCGCCGGTTGCGACCACCGTGCCGCCGGCGGCGCGGGTGCGCCGGACCACGTCCTCGACTCCCGCGGGGGCCTCGGCCGGGCCGGCGGCGGCGAGCAGGGCGGCCGGTCCGCCGGCGCCGACGTACGCCGACGCGGCGGCGACCCCGGCGGTGACCGCCTCGCTGGGCAGCGCGCCGGCGGCGAGGCCGGCGGCGACGGCGGAGGCGAACCGGTCGCCGGCGCCGCACGGGTCGCCGCCGGTCACCGGCGGGGCCGGCACCACCAGCGGCACGTCGTCGGCGGTGGCGAGCAGCGCCCCGCCGGCGCCGAGGGTCACCGCGACGCCGGCGGCCCGCCACCGCCGGGCCAGCTCCCGGCCGGCCCGCGCCGCGACGGGCACCCCGCCACCCGCCGCGGCCGAGGTGAAGCCGAGCGCCTCGGCGAGGTTCGGGGTGGCCAGCCGCACGCCGGGCACCGGTACCGACCCGCGCGGGTGCGGGTCCCAGACCACCGGCACCCGGCGGGCCGCATCCGCCAGCCAGCCGCGCAGCTCGTCGCCGGCGGCCAGCCCGCGGCCGTAGTCGGACACCAGCACCGCACCCGCCCCGGCCAGCGCCTCGCGCATCGCCGGGGTGGCGGCGACCGGGGCGGCGGTGCCGTCCTCGCGGTCCAGCCGCAGCAGCGACTGCCCGCCCACCCGGACCCGCTCCTTCTCCGGGGTACGGCCGGTCAGCCGGCCGGCCACCACCCGCACCCCGGCGGCGGCCAGCAGCGCGGCCACCCGCTCCCCGGCCGGGTCGGCGCCCAGCGCGGTGACCAGCACCACCCCGCCGGCCGGCCGGTCGAGCGCGGCCAGCAGCGCGGCCAGCGCCGCCCCGCCGGGCCGCTCCGCCTCGGTCACCGCGGACACCACCGGCACCGGCGCGTCCGGGCTGAGCCGGTCGGCCCGGCCGGTGACGTCGCGGTCCAGCAGCGCGTCGCCGACGACGACCAGCGGCCGCCCGGCGCCGCCCCTCACGCCCCGCTCGCCGCGGCCAGCTCGTCGGCGCCGGTCGCGGTCGCCCCGACCGCGACGGACCCGAGCCCGAGCACCTGCTCGTACACGGCGGTGGTGCCGGCCGCGATCCGCTCCCAGGAGTAGCGGGACCGGGCCCGGTCCACCCCGGCGGTGCCGTACGCCTCCCGCCAGAACGGCTCGGCCAGCAGCTTGCGCATCGCCGCCGCCAGCCGGTCCGGCCGCTGCGGGGGCACCAGGGTGCCGGTCGCGCCGTCCACCACCGTGTCCAGGAAGCCGCCGACCGCGGACGCCACCACCGGCACCCCGCAGGCCATCGCCTCCAGCGGCACGATGCCGAACGGCTCGTACCAGGGCGCGCAGACGACCAGGTCGGCCGAGCGCATCAGCGCCGGCATGTCCGGCCGCGGCACCGCGCCGACCAGCCGGACCCGGTCGGCGACGCCGATCCGCTCGGCCAGCCGGCGCAGCCGGGCGGCCTCCGGGTGGTCGCCCAGGTCCCCCTCGGCCGGCCCGCCGGCGACGACCAGCTCGGTGTCCGGCACCGCGGGCAGCGCCCGGATGATCATGTCGAAGCCCTTGCGCGGCACCAGCCGGCCGACCGAGAGCACCCGGCGGTGCGGGCCCCGCTCCGCCGCCGGCCCGTCCGGCCGGAACTGCTCGACGTCCACCCCGCAGGGCACCACGGTCACCCGCGAGCGGGCCGCGCCCAGCCGGACCAGCTCCTGCGCCTCCTCGGAGGAGGTCGCCACGATCGCGGCCACGTCCCGGGCCAGCGCCCGCTCCATCCGGATCCGCACCGGCGGGCTGGTGTCCGCCCGGCCCTGGAAGCGCTTCTTCGTGACCCCGAGCGCGTGGAAGGTCTGCACCACCGGCGGCGCTGGGAAGCCGGTCCCCGGCAGCTGCCGGACCGCCGCCAGCGAGGCCAGCCCGGACATCCAGAAGTGCGCGTGCACCACGTCGGGCTCGTCGGCCGCGAGGCGGTCGGCCAGCACCCGGCTGAGCTCCCCCACGTACGGCAGCAGGTCGTCCTTGGCCAGCGGCTCGGCCGGGCCGGCGGTCAGGTGGTGGACCACCACGCCGTCGTCGGTCACCACCCGCTCGGGCAGGTCCGCCGCGTCCCGCCGGGTGTACACGGTCACCTCGTGGCCGGCCCGGGCGAGCGCGCGGGACAGCGCCTCGACGTGCACGTTCTGCCCGCCCGCGTCCACGCCGCCAACCGCGGCGAGCGGGCTGGCGTGCTCGGACACCATCGCGATCCTCATCGGGTCACCTCCTTGAGCAGTCGGTCCCAGTCGTCGAGGAAGCGGCCGAGCCCGTACCGGGCCAGCGCCGCCTCGCGGGCGGCGCGGCCGGCCGCAGCCGCCGCGTCCCGATCGACCAGGTAGTGCCGCACCGCCGCCACCAGCTCGTCCACGCGCGTGGACACCGCGCCGGCCGAGGGCGGCACCGCTTCGACCGCCTCGGTGGTGGCCAGGACGACCACCGGCATGCCCAGGTGCATCGCCTCGACCAGCGAGAGGCCGAGCGACGTCCACCGGAACGGGTGCAGGTACACCCTGCGGCATGCCAGCGCTTCGTGCATCTCGGCCTGCGGAAGGTCGTACGCGCCCACCCCGGGCACCTGGTCGGTGCCCATGCCGAACAGGTCCAGCGGTGCCGCCGCGGCGAACGCCGGCAGCAGGTCGGTGCCGACCAGCCGGCCGCGCCGGACCGGCATGTTCACCACCACCCCGGCCCGCGGCAGCTCGCCGGTCCACCGCGGGCCCGGGTCGGGCACGCCGTGCTCGATGACCGTGGTCGGCGCCCGGCCGGAGTCCCACATCAGCTGGTTGAAGTGGGTGACGTGCACGAGCGGGATGTCGGCCCGGTCGGCCAGCGGGTGGCGGGTGTGCGGCACGTCCCCGCGCGGGCAGTCGTGCTCGACGTACACGGCCGGCACGTCCACGCCGACCCGGCGCCCGCCCAGCCAGGCGTCGGCGAGCTCCAGGTCGCGCGGCCGCTGCAGCACCACCACGTCGACGTCGGCCTCGGCCAGCTCGGCCGGGGTGAGCTCGGCCACGCTGTCCGGCCACCGGTACGTCGCCGCCCGGCCCCGCCCGTCCGGCCCCCGGTCCGGCACCACCGGGACCAGGTAGTCGTGCCCGCCCTGCACCAGCGCGGTGCTGTACGCGCCGTGCACGTGCCAGCTCAGCACCCTCATGCCGCCACCCCCGCCAGCTTGTCCACCGCGGCCACCACGTCCTCCGGGCTCACCGAGGCCAGGCACGGGTGCCCGGGCACCGGGCAGACCCGCGCGCGGCTGTCCCGGCAGGGCGCGTCCTGGTCGCCGAGCAGCACGGTCGGCACCCGGTACGGCGCCCACCGCACCGCCGGCACCACCGGCGCGAACAGCGACACCACCGGGGTGCCGACGGCCGCGGCCAGGTGCGCCGGGCCGGTGTTGCCCACCACCACCGCGTCCGCGCCGGCCAGCACCGCGGCCAGCTCGGCGAACGACGTCCGCCCGCCCAGGTCGACGCCGTCGGTGCCGGCCACCGTCCGGGTCAGCGCCGTCTCGGCCGGGCCGCCGGTGACCAGCACGCAGCGGCCGGCCGCGGCCAGCGCGGCCACCGCGGCCGCGCACCGGTCCGGCGGCCAGGCCCGGGCCGGCACCGAGGCGCCCGGGTGCAGCACCACGTACGGGCCGCCGCCGGTCAGCCGGGTGACGTCCGGCAGCGGGCCGCGCACCCGCAGCGCGCCGTCGTCGCCGGCCGGCAGCGCGAAGCCGGCCGCGGCCGCGGTGGCCAGCGCCCGCTCCGCCTCCGGCAGGTCATCCGGCAGCCGGTGCCGGACGTCGAGCAGCGAGCCCGGGTAGTCCTCGCTGACCGCAGTGATCCGCGGCACCCCGGCCTGTCGCAGCAGCAGGGCCAGCGGCAGCGGGGACTGGTGGTACGAGGTGAGCAGCACCGCCCCGGCCAGCCCGAGCCCGCGCAGCCGGTCGACCAGGGCGGCGACGTCGGCCGGGTCGACCGGGTCCGGCTCCGGGTCGATCCACGGCGCCCGCCAGACCAGCACCTCCTCGACCCCGGGCAGCAGCGCGGCCGCCTGCCGGCCGCGCGGGCCGACCAGCAGCATCACCTCGGCGTGCGCGGCCACCGCCCGGACGGCCGGGCCGGCGAGCAGCACGTCCCCCTCGCTGTCCAGCCGCGCCACCAGGACCCGCGGAGTCCGCTCCCGCTCGCTCACCGCGGCACCAGGTCCAGCGCGAGATCGACCGCGGTGAGCAGGTCCGGGGCGACCGTGCCGGCCGCGTCGACCTCCTCGGACCGGGTCACCGGGGTCGGCACCAGCACGGCGCGGGCGCCGGCCGAGCGGGCCGCGCCCAGGTCGGCGCCGATGTCGCCGATCACCACGCAGCGCTCCGCCGGCACGCCGAGCTCGGCCGCCGCGGCCAGCACCAGCCCGGGCGCGGGCTTGCGGCAGCCGCAGTCCTCGCCGGGCGCGTGCGGGCAGAGCTGCCAGCTGTCGAACGGGCCGAGCAGCTCCTCGACCCGCGCGTTCACCCGCTCCACGTCGGACCGGGTGAGCAGGCCGCGGCCGATGCCGGACTGGTTGCTCACCACCCCGACCGGGATGCCGCGGGCGCGCAGCCGCTGCACCGCGGCGGCCGCGCCGGGCAGCGGGCGGACCAGCGCGGGGTCGCCGTTGTACGGGACGTCGTGGATGAGCGTGCCGTCCCGGTCGAAGAGCACCGCCAGCGGCGGGCTCGGCGCTGCCGACCCGGCCGGCTCCGCCGGCGCTGCGCGGACCCGGCGGTGGGCCAGCCCGCCGCGCAGCCGGTGCGCGACCGCGGCCGGCGGGATCGCGGCCGAGCTGGCCAGCATCCGGGCCACCTCGCCGGCGGTCCGCGGCCCGGGCGCGATCCGCGCCCAGGCGAACTCCGCCGTGCCCAGCCCCCAGCCGGCTCCACCCAGCAGGGCGGCGCCCCGGGCCCAGCGCGGGCCCCGGCCGGGCGCGCCCGTGAGCCGGCCGGCGGCGAGCCGGGCCGCGCCGGCGAGGGCGGCGGCGCCGGCCAGGCTGACCGCGGCGTGCCGGCGCAAGCGCCCCCGCGGCGCGCCCGCCCGCTCCCGCCAGTCCCGCCCGTGCAGCCGCGTCATCAGCGCGTCGTCGGCGTTGCCCCGCTGCGCCCGCACGCTCGCCGCCCAGCTCGGCTCCGGCCGGACCGGGTGGGTCACCTCCCGCTCCCCGCGGGTGAGGAAGAAGCCGGCGTCCAGCATGCGCAGGGCCAGGTCCGCGTCCTCCCGGTACGCCCGCCCGAAGCGCTCGTCGAACCCGCCGACCCGGACCAGCGCCCGCCGCCGGTACGCCATGTCGGCGGTCGCCCAGCGGGCGTCGGCCAGCCCGGCGGTGCCGCGCTCCCAGTCGGTCGGCCGGCGGTCGGCCGGCAGCGGCACCCGCAGCCGGCCCTGCGAGCCGGCCACCCCCGCTGCCAGGCCCGCGAGATCAACCGCCAGCCGGGACGGCCAGTCGTCGGGCACCAGCACGTCGTCGTCGAGGAAGGCCACCCACGGCGTCGCGGTCGCCCGCCAGCCGGCGTTGCGGGCGGCCGCCGGCCCGCGGGCGGCGCCGCGCAGCACCCGCAGCGGCGCCCACTCCGGCAGGTCCAGCGGCGGCGGGTCGCCGGTCCGGTCGTCGACCACCACGACCGCCGCCGGAGCCGGCCCGCGGGCCGCCATCAGGGCGTCGAGGAGCGGTCGGAGGCTCGGCCGACCGACGGTCGGCACCACCACCGCGTAGGACAGCTCCGTCACGGCCGCTCCCCCGCCGGCGGCCGGCGCACCAGGAACGGACCGAGCACGAGCACGTCCACCGGCGCCGAGCCGAACAGCTCCAGCGCGTCCCGCGGGTCGTCGACCATCGGCCGGCCGGCGGTGTTGAGCGAGGTGTTGACCAGGCACGGCAGCCCGGTCCGGCGCTCGAACGCGGCCAGCAGCGCGGCCACCTCGGGCTCCTCGGCCGGGTCCACGGTCTGCGCCCGGGCGGTGCCGTCGACGTGCACCACCGCCGGGATCCGGTCCGCCCACTCCGGGCTCACCCGGTGCACGAAGAGCATGTACGGGCTCGGCAGCGGCCCCTCGAACACGTCCGCGGCCCGGTCCAGGCGCACCATCGGCGCCACCGGCCGGAACTGCTCGCGCCCCTTGACGTCGTTGAGCCGGGTCAGCGTCTCCCGCCGGCCCGGGTTGGCCAGCAGCGACCGGTGCCCGAGCGCGCGGGGGCCGTACTCGGACCGCCCGGCGAACCAGGCCACCACCCCGTCGGCGGCGAGCACCTGGGCCACCTCGTCGGCCAGGTCGGCCGGCCGCTCGTACGACCACCGCGCGGTGTCCAGCCAGGCGGCCAGCTCGTCGTCGGTCCAGCCGCGGCCCAGCGCGGCGCCCGGCATCGGCGCCGGCCGCTCCCCCGCGTCCGCGGCCACCTGCAGCGCGCCGCCCAGCGCGGTGCCGGCGTCACCGGCGGCCGGCTGCACCCAGATGTGCTCGAACGGCCCCTCGGCGGCCAGCCGGGAGTTGGCCACGCAGTTGAGCGCGACCCCGCCGGCCATGGTGAGCACCCGGTCGCCGGTCTGCGCGTGCAGCCAGCGGACCAGCTCGAGCAGCACCTCCTCCAGCCGGACCTGCACGCTGGCGGCCAGGTCGGCGTGCTCGGAGGTCCACTCGGCTCCGCCTATGCCCGCGCCTCCGCTCGGGGCAGGCGAGCGCCGCTTGACCAGCGCGTCCCAGGCCACCGGCTCGGTGCGGAAGCCGCCGTCGCCGGTCGCCTGCATCGTCTCCCGCAGCAGCGGCAGGTGCCGCGGGACCCCGTACGAGGCCAGCGCCATCACCTTGTACTCGTCCGACGAGCGCAGGAAGCCGAGGTGCTCGGTGACGTCCTCGTACAGCAGGCCCAGCGAGTGCGGCAGCGACTGGCTGGCCAGCACGGTCAGCGCGCCGGCGGCGTCGTAGCGGCCGGCCAGGTGGGACACCGCCTCGCCGCGACCGTCCAGCACCAGCACCGAGGACTCCGGGTACGGCGCGGCCAGCCCGGCCGACGCGGCGTGCGCGACGTGGTGCGGCACGAACCGGACCGCGTCCGGGTCCAGCCCGGGCAGCGCGCCGGCCAGGAACTGCGGCGCCCGCTGCGCGTACGTGGTCCGCAGCGAGTCCCAGGGGTCGGTGACCCCGATCTCCTCCGGCGGGCGGACCAGCGCCGGGTCGTAGGAGTAGGTGACCGCGTCGACGTCGGCGGCGGTGAGGCCGGCCTGCTGCAGGCACCAGCGGGCGGCCAGCTCGGGCAGCTCCCAGGCGGCGAACGGGACCGGCCGCTTGCCGTGCTTGCGCCGGCTGAAGCGCTCCTCCTCGGCGGCGGCGACGACCTCGCCGTCCACGACGAGGGCGGCCGCGGGGTCGTGGTAGATCGCGTTCACGCCGAGGACTCGCACGCAGGCACCTCCGATGACGGCCCGCGTGAGCGGGCCGGTGATCGAACGGGGGTGATGCCTGCGCCTCAAGCACCTCGTGGTTACCGGTTGCCCGGCTCCCGCGGCGACGAAACCCGATCGGGCGAAGAGCCGCTACTCAGGGTCGTCAGCTCTCGGCCTTCTTCTGCAGGTATGCGTAGATGTTCTGCAGGGCGTCGCTGACCGCGACCGCGGTGAACGTGCTGGCCACCAGCCGGGTCGCCCGCGGGGCGAACACCAGCCCGGCCGCGAAGCCGGTCGCGACCCACTGGGCCAGGCAGAACGGGCAGGTCAGCAGCTCGCCGACGGCGTGCCGGGCGCCGTGCCCGCGGACCTCCTCGTGCAGCTCGCCCTGCCCCTGCGGGCCGGCGAACTCGGTGAACGGGGCGCGCAGCGGCGCGGTCACGGTGTCCTTGGTCACCAGCCGGCTCAGCTTGTGGGTGGCGACGCCGAGCAGCGCCACGTCGTACGGCGCTACCCGCTCGGGCAGCCGCCGGCCGGCCAGCGCGCCCATGCCGACGAGGGCCACGACCGAGGCCGCGTACGTCCCCATCGTGGCCACGTAGCCGCCCAGCGGGCGGTCCGCCCCGGCGGAGTATGCCTGCGCCTCGCGCCGGGCCGCGGCCTTCACCTTGTCGACTGGCGTCATGCGCCAGCCTTACCCGACCCGGGGTCAGGTGAACAGGCTCACTCCGGCCGGACCCACCAGCAGCCCGACGACGATCAGCAGGATGCCGAAGAGCAGCGCGCCGCGCACGATGCTCACGATGCCGTAGACGACGAGGACCACCGCGATCAGCCAGAGAATGAATTCCATGCGCCACCTGTACCCGAGTCGATCAACTGTCGAAACGGGACATTCCGTGAGCGGCGCTCACGCTCCGCTTCGGACGGCGGCGTCCCGCCTACTTCCCCTTGCGCAGCGACTTGGCGGACTCGCGGTCGTTCGCCTTGCCGATCGCCTTCACCAGCTCGCCCTTGGTCATCTTTGACCGGCCCTTGACGCCCAGCTTCCTGGCCACGTCCAGCAGGTGCGGCTTCTTGGCGTTGGCGTCCACCCCGCCGGCGGTCTTGCCGCCCTTGCGGGCCGACCGGCCCGACTTGGCCGCCTGCTTGTCGGACGGACCCTTCTTGTCCTTCTTCTCCCAGTGGTCGCCGACCTTCTCGTACGAGTGCTTCAGCGCGGAGAAGGCGGTGCGGTGCGCGCGCTCGCCCTCGCCGTACGTCTCCACCGCCGAGTCGTGCGCCTTCGACCAGGTCTTCCGGGCCTTCTTCGGGGAGCGCTTCAGCGTCGCCGGCAGGTCCTTGCGTGGGGGCATCACCCTCACCTCCTGATCATGGGCATTACCCACCCGGGAGGCCGGAACACGCCGAGAGGGCACCGGCTGCTGCCGGTGCCCTCTCGGTGCTGCTCGATCAGCGCCCTATCAGCGCTTGAAGGCGTCCTTCGCCTTGTCGGCGGCGTCCTTGATCTGCTCGCCGGCGTCCTTGACGTCGGCCTCGGTCTGCTGGCCGCGGCCCTCCGCGCGCAGGCTCTCGTCGTCGGTGGCAGCGCCCACCGCCTCCTTGCCACGCCCGGCGAGCCGGTCCTTCGCGTTCTCCACCTTGTCATCGAGTCCCATGCCCCCCTCCCTACCCATCCCCCGCCCCTCCGCACCTCCGGGCGGCGGCCCGGGGCGGGGATCGGGGGTGGCGGGGGCGCGGAAGTCGACGATCTTGTGGGTGCCGTCACAGAACGGCTTGCGCGCGGACCTCCCGCACCGGCACAGCGCCACGGTGGCCCGCCCGGGCTCGATCCGGGTGCCGTCCTGGGTGCGGAAGGTCACCTCCCCGCGCACCAGCAGCGGACCGTCCTCGTACGCCGTGATGGTCACCCCGTCGCTCACGGACGGGGCCCCTACCCCCGGGCGGGCACCTCACGCGCCGGCCGGTCCGGGGCCGCCGGCGCCCGCCGGACCCGCCAGGCCACGAACAGCCCGGCCGGGATGAAGGCGAGCAGCCCGTACACGGCGGCCGGCAGCGCCATCTCCGCGCTGTCCAGCAGCGCCGGGCTGAGCGCGATGGCGATCGCGATGGCCCCGTTGTGCAGCCCGATCTCCAGCGCGGACGCGATCGCCTGCCGCTCGCCGACCCGGGCCAGCTTCGGCACCCAGTAGCCGACGGCCAGGCTGATCAGGCAGAAGAGCATGGCCAGCGGGGCGACCGAGGTGAGCCCCTCGCGCAGCTCGGAGCCGTTCTGGACGGCGGCGCCGATGATGATGATCACCAGCACGACCAGCGAGACGACCTTGACCCGGGGCTCCGCCCGCGCGGCCCGGTCGGGGGCGTACCGGCGGATCAGCATGCCGATCGCGACCGGCACCAGCACGATCGCGAAGACCTGGGCCACCTTGTCCGCCTGCAGCCCGAGCTCGGAGGACGAGCCGAGGAAGTGGTCGACGGACAGGTTGACCACCAGCGGCAGGGTGACCACCGAGACGACCGAGTTGACCGCGGCCAGCGTGATGTTGAGCGCGACGTCCCCGCCGGCCAGGTGGCTGAACAGGTTGGACAGCGGCCCGCCGGGCGAAGCGGCCAGCAGCATCATGCCGACGGCCAGCTCGGGCTTGAGGTCCACGGCCAGCACCAGGCCGAGACAGATCAGCGGCAGCAGCACCAGCTGGCAGCCCAGCGCGACGAAGACGGCCCGCGGGTAACGGGCGACGTGCGCGAAGTCGGCGACGGTGAGGGTCAGCCCGAGCCCGAGCATGACGATCCCGACCGCGATCGGCAGCGCGAGCGTCACCAGTCCGTCGCCCATGGCCGCCGCCCCTCACGCCGGAGAAAGATCCGGACGAACGCTAGAACGGCGACGGCCCGGCGGTCAGCCGACAACAACTTGTCAGGTCAGACCAGTGTCAGGTCAGACGAGCACCTCGTCGACGTAGCACCAGCGCCACTCCTCGCCGGGCTCGAACGAGCGGACCACCGGGTGCCGGTCGTCCGCCGCGTGCTTGCTGGCGTGCCGCTTGGGCGAGGAGTCGCAGCAGCCGACGTGGCCGCAGGACAGGCACAGCCGCAGGTGCACCCAGCGGGAGCCCTCGGCCAGGCAGTCGACGCAGCCGTCCAGGGTCTCCGGCTCGGGGGCCGGGCCGAGCTCGGCGACGTGCGGGCAGGCGGGAGCGGGCACGGGACCTCCTGGGGACGATGGCGCTTCGCTGCGGGCGAACCTACGCCGGCCTGCTCGCGCGGCCGGCGCGGATGCGGGAACCTTCGCACCGGCCGCGGTGTTCCGCGGGCACCCCGACCCCCGGTGCCGGAAGGATCCGCCCGTGCTGTTCGAGACGTTGCTGCTGCTGGCCGCCGCGGCCGCCGTGGCCGGGCTGGCCCGCCGGCTCGGCTGGTCGGCGCCGCTGCTGCTGGTGGTGGCCGGGCTCGTCGCCTCCTACCTGCCCGGGGTGGAGGAGTACGAGCTCGAGCCGGAGGTCGTCCTCTACTTCATCCTGCCGCCGCTGCTGTTCGCCGCCGCCTGGCAGAGCTCGCTGATCAACTTCCGGCAGAACGCGCGGGCCATCGGCCTGCTGTCGGTCGGGCTGGTGCTGTTCACCACGGTGGCGGTCGGCTTCGCCGTGCACGCCGTGGTGCCGGACCTGCCGCTGGCGGCCGCGTTCGCGCTGGGCGCGATCGTGTCGCCGCCGGACGCGGTCGCGGCCACCGCGGTCGGCCGGACCGTCGGGCTGCCGCGCCGGCTGATGACGATCCTGGCCGGCGAGAGCCTCATCAACGACGCGACCGCGCTGACCGCGCTGCGGGTCTCGGTGGCCGCGGCGACGGTGGGCGGCTTCTCGCTCTGGAAGGGGCTGGAGGAGTTCCTGCTGGCCGGCGTCGGCGGCGCCGCCATCGGGCTGGTCCTCGGCATCCTGGCCGAGCGGCTGCTGCGGATCCTGCACGACTCGGTGCTGGAGAACACGCTGGTCCTGCTGATCCCGTTCGTCGGCTACGCGGCCGCCGAGGAGGCGCACACCTCCGGCGTGCTCGGCGTCGTGGTCGCCGGGCTGTATCTCGGGCACCGGTCGCCGCGCCGGCAGACCGCCGCCACCCGGCTGCAGGGCACCGCGATCTGGCGGATGATCGAGTTCCTGCTGGAGTCGGCGGTCTTCGCGCTGATCGGCCTGCAGCTGCCGGCGGTGCTGGAGGACCTGTCCGACCGGCCCACCGGCGAGCTGGCGCTGGCCGCGCTGGTCGCCCTCGGCACGGTCGTCACCGCCCGGTTCGTCTGGGTCTACCCGGCGACCTACCTGCCGCGGCTGATCCCGCGGATCCAGGCCCGCGACCCCAACCCGCCGTGGACCTACCCGACCGTGCTCGGCTGGGCCGGCATGCGCGGGGTGGTCTCGCTGGCGGCGGCCTTCGCGCTGCCGGAGGACTTCCCGGGCCGCGACCTGATCCTCTTCCTCACCTTCGTCGTGGTCATCGGCACGCTGCTGCTGCAGGGGCTGACGCTGCCGGCGCTGATCCGCCGGCTCGACGTGGTCGGCCGGGACGGGGCGCAGGACCTGGTCCGGGAGGCCGGCGCCCAGCACGCCGCCGCCCGCGCCGCGCTGGAGCGGCTGGACCGGGAGGTGGCGGCCAGCGGCGACGTACCCGAGGACGTGGTCGCGCGGCTGCGGGAGAAGGCGGAGCTGCGCCAGTTCGGCGCCTGGGAGCGGCTCGGCGGCGGGGCCGGCGGCACCGCGGGGCAGGAGCCGCCGACGGTGTCGTTCCGCCGGCTGCGCCGGGCCATGATCGAGTCCGAGCGGGAGGTCTTCGTCGACCTGCGCGACCGCGGCCAGATCGACGAGGAGGTGCTCATCCGCGTCCAGCGCGAGCTGGACCTGGAGGAATCCATCCTGGAGCGCGACTGACCCGCGGTTCGCCGAGCGCGTAACGAGGGAAGACGGGACCGGTCCGCGGTGCTTGACTTGGGCACCATGACCAGCCCACCGCCCGAGAGCGCCCGCGTCGCCCGCCCGGCCATCCTGACCGTCGACGACGACCCCGGCGTGTCCCGGGCGGTGGCCCGCGACCTGCGCCGCAAGTACGGCGAGCGGTTCCGGATCGTGCGGGCCGAGTCCGGGCCGCAGGCGCTGGACGCGGTCAAGGAGATCAAGCTGCGCGGCGAGGAGGTCGCCGTCCTGCTCGCGGACTACCGGATGCCCCAGATGAGCGGCATCGAGTTCCTCGAGCAGGCGATGGACCTCTTCCCGCTGGCCCGCCGGGTGCTGCTGACCGCGTACGCGGACACCGACGCCGCCATCCAGGCGATCAACGTGGTCGACCTGGACCACTACCTGCTCAAGCCGTGGGACCCGCCGGAGGAGAAGCTCTACCCGGTGGTGGACGGGCTGCTGGAGGCGTGGACCGGTCTGGACCGGCGGCCGGTGCGGGAGATCCGGGTGGTCGGGCACCGCTGGTCGGCCCGGTCGTACGAGGTGCGCGACTTCCTGGCCCGCAACTCGGTGCCGTACCGGTATGTCGCGGTCGACGAGGCTGGCGACACAGAGGGCGAGCGGCTGCTGGCCGCGGCCGAGCAGGACGGCAGCCGGCTGCCGGTGGTGATCACCCCGGACGGCGAGCCGCTGGTCCGGCCGAGCGACGCCGAGCTGGCCGCCCGGGTCGGGCTGGCCACCGCGCCGGCCGGCGACTTCTACGACCTGGTCGTGGTCGGCGGCGGGCCGGCCGGGCTGGGCGCCGCCGTCTACGGCGGCTCGGAGGGCCTGCGCACCTGCCTGGTCGAGCGGCGCGCCACCGGCGGTCAGGCCGGGCAGAGCAGCCGCATCGAAAACTACCTCGGCTTCCCGGACGGGGTCTCCGGCGAGCAGCTGGCCGAGCGGGCCCGCCGGCAGGCGCTGAAGTTCGAGGTGGAGATGCTCACCACCCGCAAGGTGGTCAGGCTGGAGCAGCGCGGCTCGGCCCGGGTGGTGCGCTTCGAGGACGGCTCCGAGCTGGCCGCCCACACGGTGATCCTGGCGACCGGGGTGTCGTACCGGCGGCTGGAGGCGCCCGGCCTGGCGGACATGGCCGGCCGCGGCGTCTACTACGGCGCCGCCACCACCGAGGGCCCCAACTGCCGCAGCCAGGACGTGTACGTCGTCGGCGGCGCCAACTCCGCCGGCCAGGCCGCGATGTACTTCTCCCGCTACGCCCGCAAGGTCGTGCTGGTGGTCCGCGGCGCCTCGCTGGTGTCGTCGATGTCGCACTACCTGATCGACCAGATCGCCGCGGTCGACAACATCGAGGTCCGCACCTGCACCGAGGTCGTCGAGGGCGCCGGCGAGGGCCACCTGGAGACGCTCACCCTGCGGGACAACAGCACCGGCCGGACCGAGACGGTCAAGTCGTCCTGGCTGTTCTGCTTCATCGGCGCGGCCCCGCTGACCGACTGGCTGGAGGGCACCGTGGCCCGGGACCGGCACGGCTTCGTGCTCGCCGGGCCGGACCTGCTCGTCGACGGCAAGCGACCGGCCGGCTGGAGCCTGGAGCGCGACCCGTACCACCTGGAGACCAGCGTGCCCGGCGTCTTCGTGGCCGGGGACGTGCGGGCCGACTCGGTCAAGCGGGTGGCGTCCGCCGTCGGCGAGGGCGCGATGGCGGTCACCCTCGTGCACAGATACCTGGAGAAGCGATGAGCGAGCGCAGGCGCGAGCTGACGCGGGACGACCTGCGCGGGCTGTTCCTGTTCGAGCGGCTGGCCGACGAGCAGCTCGACTGGCTGGCCGAGCACGGCCGGGTCGAGACCATGCCGACCGGCACCCCGGTGGTCACCGAGGGCGAGCCGGCGACCTGCTTCTACGTCCTGCTGGACGGGACGGTCTCGCTCGGCCGGGAGGTGGGCGGCGACCGGGTCGAGGTCAACCGCACCGACCACAAGGGGTCGTACTTCGGCGCCACCCAGGCCTACCTGGACACGGACACCGAGCCGGCGAAGACGTACACGATGACCGTGCAGGCGGTCACCGACGTCACGCTCTACCAGCTGCCGGCCGACGACTTCGGCCGGATCATGCGGGACTGGTTCCCGATGGCCATGCACCTGCTGGAGGGCCTGTTCTTCGGCATGCGCAACTCGCAGCGCATCGTCGGCGAGCGGGAGCGGCTGCTCGCCCTCGGCTCGCTGTCGGCCGGGCTGACCCACGAGCTCAACAACCCGGCCGCGGCCGCCGTCCGGGCCACCGCCGCGCTGCGCGAGCGGGTCGCCGGGATGCGGCACAAGCTGGCCATGCTGGCCGGCGGGTCGATCGACCCGGCCACCCTGCCGGCGCTGGTCAAGCTGCAGGAGGCGGCGGTCGAGCGGGTCGCCAAGGCGCCCAAGCTGGAGCCGATGGAGGCCAACGACGCCGAGGACGAGCTGGGCGACTGGCTGGAGTCGCGCGGCGTCACGTCCGGCTGGGACCTGGCCCCGACGCTGGTCTCCGCCGGGCTGGACGTGGAGTGGCTGGGCCGGGCGCTGGACCTGTGCCCGCAGACCGCGACCGAGCCGGCGGTGCGCTGGCTGGCGTACACGGTCGAGACCGAGATGCTCATGAACGAGATCGAGGACGCCACCACCCGGGTGTCCACGCTCGTCGGCGCGGCGAAGCAGTACTCGCAGATGGACCGGGCGCCGTTCCAGGTGGTGGACGTGCACGACCTGCTCGACTCCACCCTGGTCATCCTCGCCCGCAAGATCGGCGACGGGGTGCGGGTGGTCAAGGACTACGACCGGGGGCTGCCGCCGCTGCCGGCGTACGCGGCCGAGCTCAACCAGGTGTGGACCAACCTGATCGACAACGCGGTCGCGGCGATGGACGGGTCGGGCACGCTGACCGTCCGCACGTTCGGCGAGGACGACTGCGCGGTGGTCGAGATCGCCGACACCGGCACCGGGATCCCGGCCGAGATCCAGGCCCGGATCTTCGAGCCGTTCTTCACCACCAAGCCGGTCGGCGAGGGCACCGGGCTGGGCCTGGACATCTCCTGGCGCATCGTGGTCAAGAAGCACCACGGCGACATCCGCGTCGCCTCGGTGCCCGGCGACACCCGCTTCTCCGTACGCCTCCCCCTCACCCCACCCCCCGGCACCCCCCTGCCCTCCCCCGTCGAGGGCATCGACGACTGACCCCACCCCCTCCGCTCCCTCCCTCCCCTCCCCTCCCTCCCCTCCGCCGACTGAGAAGTTCCGCGGTGACTGAGCACCTGTAGCTGCTCAGTGGGAGCCGGTTGTGCTCAGTCGGCGGACGGGTTGTCCACAGATGTCCGCCGTGGCCGTACGGGAGGGTGCGGGCGGGCGAGCATGGGGGCGTGGCGGCGGCGGTACGGGTCAGTCGCGGGGTGTGGCTGCCGGCGCCGGCTGCCGGCGAGCGGGCCGTCCGGCTCGCCGCCCTGCTCGGCGCGCTGCCGGCCGGCACCGTGCTCAGCGGCCGGACCGCCGCCGCGCTGCACGGCATGTGGCTGCCGCCCGGCCCGGATGTCGACGTCACGGTGCCGGCAGCGGCCGCCGGGCCGGAGCAGACCACCGGCCCGCGGCGGCGCGGCGTCCGCACCCACCGGCGGGAGCTGCCCGCCGACGAGGTCGGCGACCTCGATGGCCTCCCGGTAACCACGCCGGCCCGGACCTGGTACGACCTGGCCGGCGAGCTGACCTTCGGGGACCTGGTGGCGGCCGGCGACAGCGCGCTCGGTGCCGGGCTGGTCAGCGGGCCCGAGCTCGCGGCCGGCCTGGCGCGACGGCGCGGCCGCCGAGGCACCGCCCGCGCCCGGCGCGCGCTGCCGCTGCTCGACGCGGCGTCCCGGTCGCGGCCGGAGAGCCACCTCCGCGTGCTGCTGGTGACGGCCGGCCTGCCGCGACCGGCGGTCAACGTCCCGGTGTACGACGCCCGCGGCCAGTGGCTGGCGGTGCCCGACCTGTCGTACGGCGCCGCCCGGCTGGCGATCGAGTACCAGGGGGCCGACCACGCGGACGTGGACCGGATGCGCAAGGACGCCGCCCGCGACATGGACCTGCGCCGCGCCGGCTGGGAGGTCTTCTACTACACCTCCGCGCAGGTCTTCACGCACCCGCACATCCCTCCCGCTGACGTCCGCCGCGCCCTCTCCCACCGCGCTCCCCGCCTGCTCACTGAGCACACCCGGACCCGACTGAGCAGTACGCACGGCGACTGAGCAGCTATAGCTGCTCAGTCAGCACGTAACTGCTCAGTCGGCGGGGTGGCCGGGCGGAGCCGGCGGGCGGGGTGGGCGGCGAGGGGGAGGCGGCGGGACTGGTAGGGGATGCCGCCGCGGAGGCGGGCAAGGACCGCGAGCCAGGAGCAGGCAGCGCGCTCGGCCAGCCAGAGCGGGGCCCAGAGGGCGGCGGTGCGGGGGAAGACGGTGGCGCCGCCGGCGCGCCGCCGGCCCCGCTCGGCCAGGGCGACGACGGCCGCCGCCCCGGCCAGCAGCACCCGCGGCCGCCGCCGGGCCAGCGCGACCAACGGCAGCACCGCCAGCTCGGCGGCCAGCCGCCCGGGCTGGGCGAAGCTGTCGTAGGCCTGCCGCACCCGCTGCCCGCGGAAGTGCCGCGTGGTCGGCGGCCGGCGCGGCACGTACAGCCCGGGCACCGGCAGCTCGCACCCGCCGGCCGCCTGCACGGTCCGGACCAGCTCGAGGTTCTCGAACATGGCGTCGCCGTCGTACCCGCCGACCTTCTGCAGCACCGACCGGCGGACCGCCAGCGTCCCCGGCCAGTCCGCGGCGACGGCTCGGTTGAGCAGGGCGCGGCCGGTGTCCCAGCGGGCGTGCCAGGGCGCGGGGTCGAAGACGTTCTGCGGGCGGACCACGTCGGCCCGATCCAGCAGCCCGATCGCCGCCCGCAGCGCCGGCAGCGGCCAGCGGACGTCGTCGTCGGCGACGATCACCCGCTCCGGGCCGGGCCGGCGCAACGCCGTCCAGACCCCGTTCACCTTGCCCATGGCGAAGTCGAGGTCGGGGTCCGGCGGCAGGTGCCGCAGGGGCAGCTCCGCCCAGGCGGCCGCGTGCGCGGCGAAGACCGCCGGCGGCGACCCGTCGACCACCGTCACCGCCACCTCGCCGACCAGCCCCCGCAGGTAGCCCGTGAGGTCGGCCAGCTCCGCCGGGTCCGCGGCCGCCCAGCGCAGCGGCAGCACGTACTCGGTGTCGGGGATCATGCCGAGGCGGCGACCAGCTCGACCGGCTCGCGCAGCGAGCTCAGCCCCTGCTGCCAGCGCTCCAACATCGCTGCGGCCATCCGCCCGTCCAGCGCCAGGCAGCAGGCGGCGCCGAGCAGGATCTGACCGGCCAACCCGGGCTCGGCCGCGGCCAGCCCGCCGCACAGGTCGTGCGCGGCGACCTGCTCGTGCACCGCGTCCGCCTCGACATGCTCGTCGAAGAAGGTGGTCGCGGCCGGGCCGAAGCCGAGCCTGCGCAGGCCGGCGGCGTACCGGCGCATCGGCACCGACGAGGTCATCTCCAGCGCGGCGAGGTGGCCGGCGGCCGCGCCCCGCCAGCGTCGGTGCAGCCCGAAGAACGACGCGGTCACGCTGGTCACCAGCGTCGTCGCGGGCACCCGGTCCAGGTACGCCCCGTACGTGTCGTCCAGACCCAGCTCCCGCATCGACGCCGCGAACAGCGCCGAGTGCATCCGCTCCGGCACGCCGCCGCCGTACTCGTCCGCCTGGATCTCCACCAGCGCCGCCTTGGCCCGCCCGGTCAGCCGCGGGATCGCCCAGGTGTGCGGGTCGGCCTCCTTGAGCTGGTACGCCGAGCGGTGCACGAGCAGCTCGCGCCACTGCTCGGCGGTGGCCGTGCGGTGCAGGTACGCCGCCAGTGCCGGCCCGTCGGCCGCGGCGACCAGCGCGGCCAGCACCCGGGGCAACTCGTCCGCGGCGACCTCGGCGGCCGGCAGCCGCGGCGCGGCCAGCTCCCGCAGCGCCCGCTCCAGCCGCGCCTCCAGCACCGCCCGGACGCCGAGCAGCGACGGCTGCCACTCCCACCGCTCGTCCACCCCGGCCAGCCCGCGGTAGTGCAGCTCGTAGCACAGGTGCAGGCTCAGCTGGAGGTCCTCGTCGGCGAGCGGGTCGCCGACGCCGGCCTCGGCGGCGAGCCGGCGCAGCGCGGCCGGGACCGGTCGCGGCGGGCGGACCAGCGCGGCCAGCAGCGCCGCGCTCAGCGGCCCACGGGCGGCGGGCAACCGGCTGGGGGCGGCGGGCATTGCGACTCCTCGACGTTCCGGCTCCGGTGGCGGTGACGGCCCATCCCGGATCCCCGCCTCCGGCCACGTCAAACGCGGATCAGCAGGTCCAGCAGGAAGCCGTCCTCCACGTGCCCGGCGACCGGGCGCAGCTCCCGCCGCGCGCGCAGCCTCCGGTGCACCTCGTCCCCGCGGCGCCGCCGCGCGCGGGGACGGGCTGGCAGACTGCGCGCCATGGACGCCAGACCGCTCGCGGTGATCGACATCGACGGTGTGGTGGCCGACGTGCGGCACCGGCTGCACCTCATCGAGCGCCGGCCCAAGCGGTGGGACGAGTTCTTCGCCTCCTCCGCCGACGACCCGCCGCTGCCGACCGGCGTGTCGCTGGTGCTCGAGCTCGCCGCCGACCACGAGGTGGTCTGGCTGACCGGCCGGCCCGAGCGCAACCGGGCGCTGACCGAGCGCTGGCTGGCCGACGCGGGCCTGCCCGGCGGGAGGCTGCTGATGCGCCGGGACCGGGACTTCCGGCCGGCCCGGGAGGCGAAGCGGGACCAGCTGCGGCGGCTGCGCCGGGACCGGGAGATCGCCGTGGTGGTGGACGACGACCCGGCGGTGGTGGCGGCGCTGACCGAGGACGGCTTCCCGGTGCGGCTCGCCGACTGGCTGCCGCACCCGTCCACGCTGCATAAGGCGCAGGAACGCGAGGGCCGCACGTAGGCTCGCCCCATGCCCCGCACCCTGGCGCTGCCGCGCAACGACGTGCGCCAGTACGAGGCGATGACCGACGAGTGGTGGCGGCCGTACGGGGCCTTCGCGATGCTGCGCTGGATCGCCGCCGCGCGGGCCGAGCTGCTCCCGCCGGCGCCCCGGCCGGGCGCGGTGCTGGTCGACCTCGGCTGCGGCGCCGGGCTGCTCGCCCCGCACGCGACCCGGCTCGGCTACCGGCACGTCGGCGTGGACCTGGTGACCGGCTCCCTGCGGATCGCGGCCACCCACGGCGTACGCCCGGTGCGCGGCGACGTGCAGCGGCTGCCGCTCGCCGACGGGGTCGCCGACGCGGTGTCGGCCGGCGAGATCCTCGAGCACGTGCCGGACCTGGCGGCCACGGTCGCCGAGGCCTGCCGGGTGCTCCGGCCCGGCGGCACGCTGGTGCTGGACACCATCGCCGCCACCCGGCTCGCGAAGCTGGTCACCGTGACCATCGGCGAGCGCATCCCCGGCGGCGCCCCACCCGGCATCCACGACCCGGCGCTGTTCGTGGACCGGGCCGAGCTCGTCGCGGTGGCGGCCCGGCACGGCGTGCCGCTGACCCTGCGCGGCATGCGGCCGCCGTTGCTGGGCATGCTCCGCTGGCTGGCCCGCCGCGACCCCGATCCCCGAATGCTGCCGACCCGGTCGACCGCCGTGCTCTTCCAGGGCCACGGCACCAAGGAGGGCGCGTGACCCCAGCCCCGTCCCCGGCCACGCCGGCCGCCTCGCCCGCCTCCGCCGCACCCGCGGTCGGGCGGCTGGGCGACGCGGCCGCCGCGCTGGCCGCCGCCCGGGCGCTCGCCCCCCGGCTCGCCGAGCGGGCCGCCGATCACGACCGGGCCGGCGCGTTCCCGGCCGCCGACTTCGACGACCTGCGGGCGGCCGGCCTGCTCGGTCTCATGGTGCCGGCCCGCCTCGGCGGACCGGGGGCCGGCTTCGCCGACTACGCCGAGGTCGCCATGGCGCTGGGCGCCGGCGCCGGGGCGACCGCCCTGGTCTTCAACATGCACGCCTCGGTGACCGGCGCGCTGGCGCAGACCCCGGACGACGTGGCGCGCGCGCTCGGCGTCCCGGAGTCGTACTTCGCCATGCGCGACGCGGCGCTGCGGCGGGCCGCGGACGGCGCGCTCTTCGCGGTGGCGATGAGCGAGCGCGGCGCCGGCAGCCGGCTGTCCAAGCTGACGACCGCGTACGAGCCGAGCGGCGACGGCTTCCGGATCCGCGGCTCCAAGACGTTCGTCTCCGGAGCCGGGCACGCCGACCTCTACCTGGTGGCGGCCCGCCGCAGGGACGTCGACCCGGCCCAGGTGTCGCACTTCCTGGTCCCGGCCGGCGACGGGCTGACCGTGGAGCGCACCTGGGACTCGATGGGCATGCGCGCCACCGGCAGCGACGACCTGCACCTGGACGTCGAGGTCGGCGGCGGCGCGCTGCTCGGCGGGCTGGAGGGGCTGACCCTGCTGCTGGCCCAGGTGATGCCGCAGTGGCTGGTCGCCTCGTACGCGGCCGTGTACGTCGGCGTGGCCCGGTCCGCCATCGACGCGGCGGTCGACCACCTGCGCTCCCGGGGGCTGGAGCGGCTGCCGGCGGTGCGGGCCCGGGTGGGCCGGGCCGAGACCCGGGTCGAGGCGGCCCGGCTGGTGGTGCTGGAGGCGGCCCGCCGGGTCGACGCCGCGCCCGGCACGCCGGACACCAACCGCTGGGTGTGGCGGGCCAAGCTGCTCGCCGGCGAGACCGCGATGGAGGTCGGCGCGTCGATGCTGGAGGCGGCCGGCACCTCGGCGACCCGGCGCGGCGCCCCGCTGGAGCGGATCTACCGGGACGCCCGCTGCGGCTCGCTGCAGCCGGCGACCTCGGACGTGTGCGCCGACTGGCTCGGCGCGGCCGCGCTCGGGCTCGATCCGGAGAACGAGGCGGAGGTCCCCCGGTGGTGAGGCGACGTGCCCGGGAGCATCGCAGGGCGCCCCAGGCGCCCGAGGAGCGGACCGGGTGCGGAGGCGAACGATGGGCGGAGTGAGGCGACGTGCCCGGGAGCATCGCAGGGCGCCCCAGGCGCCCGAGGAGCGGACCGGGTGCGGAGGCGAACGATGGGCGGAGTGAGGCGACGTGCCCGGGAGCATCGCAGGGCGCCCCAGGCGCGGACCGGGTGCGGAGGCGAACGATGAGCGGAGCAGCTGCCGCGCGGGTGGTCGGGATGGGCCACGCGCTCCCGGCGCCGTACTCCCAGCAGGGGGTGTGGGACGGCTTCTTCGCCGGTCACTACCAGGACGTCCGCATCGCCGAGCAGATCTTCGCCAACGCCGGCGTACGCACCCGGCATGCGGTGGCCAACCCGGTCGACGAGGACGTCTCCGACTGGGGCACCGGCAAGCGGATGGAGCGCTACCTGGCCGAGGCGCTGCCGCTGGGCAAGGACGCGGTCACCACCGCGCTCGCCGACGCCGGCGTCGACCCCGGCGAGGTGGGCCTGTTCTCGGTCGTCTCGTGCACCGGGTACGTCACCCCCGGGGTGGACATCCGGCTGGCCCGCGACCTCGGCATGTCCGACCGGGTGCAGCGGCTCTGCGTCGGGCACATGGGCTGCTATGCGGCGCTGCCCGGGCTGGGCGCGGTGGCCGACTTCAGCGTGGCCCGGGGCCGGCCGTCGGTGCTGCTCTGCCTGGAGCTGACCAGCCTGCACATCCAGCCGGCGTCGGCCGAGCTGGACCAGGTGGTCGCGCACGCGCTGTTCGCCGACGCGGCCGCCGCGGTGGTGCTGCAGCCGGGCGGGTCCGACGCGGGCGCCGGCTTCGAGGTCCTCGACGTGGTGGCGCAGACCGACGTGAGCACGGCCGAACACATGACCTGGGACGTCACCGACCGCGGCTTCCGGATGGGGCTGTCCCCGCGGGTGCCGGCGGTGTTGGCCCGGCACGTCCGCGGCGTCGTCGACGGGCTGCTCGCCGAGCACGACCTGACCCGCGCCGACGTCGACGGCTGGGCGGTGCACCCGGGCGGCCGGCGGATCCTCGAGGTGGCCGAGCGCCGGCTCGAGTTGGCGTCCGGGGCGCTTGACGCCTCGTACGGGGTGCTCGCCGACCACGGCAACTGCTCGTCCGCCACCGTGCTGCTGGTGCTGGAGCGGATCCGCGCGGCCGGCACGGTCCAGCCCGGCCGGCATGCGGTGGCGATGGCCTTCGGCCCCGGGCTGACGCTCTACGCCGCCTTGTTGCGGGCAGTCTGACCTTTCTCGATAACAATGCCCCGAGTTGTACCGAGAGCGACGATCGGTCACCTTAGGTAATGACGGAACGTAACCATGGGGGTTGGCGTTGCAAGTTTTACCAGTTCGTTGCCGGCAGGCTTGCGCGTATCAGCGCGCAGGCGAGAACCTCTGATAGATAGTGTGACTGTGACCACACGGTCTCAGGACGAGATGGACCGACCGGAGCTCTTGACCATGTGCACCCATCACCCTCCGTGCCCACCCGCGGAAGCGCCTGACCGCGACGCGGCGCACGTGGTGGCCAGCCACCCCGAGCAGGGCTGGAGCCTGCTCTGCAACGGGGTGGTCCTGTTCGAGGACTGCGGCGAGATCCTCCCGGACGGCAGCTGCATCGGCGCCCGCCGCCCCCGCATCCTGCACGTCGCCTGAGCCGCCCGCCGCCCCCTCGCACGTCGCGCGAGCCGCCCGCCGTCCTGAGCCGGGCGGCCGCCTGAGCCGGCGGCTCAGTCCTCGTAGGCGGCGATCGGCGGGCAGGCGCAGACCAGGTTGCGGTCCCCGTAGGCACCGTCGATCCGCCGCACCGGCGGCCAGTACTTCCCGTCCCGCTCCACCGATCCCGGGTACGCCGCCAGCTCCCGCTCGTACGGCCGCTCCCACTTGTCGGAGGCGACCGCGGCCGCGGTGTGCGGCGCGTTCCGCAGCGGGTTGTCGGCGTTGTCCCACTCCCCGGACGCGACCCGGTCGATCTCGGCCCGGATGGCGATCATCGCCTCGACGAAGCGGTCCAGCTCGGCCAGGTCCTCGGACTCGGTCGGCTCGATCATCAGCGTGCCGGCCACCGGGAACGACATCGTCGGCGCGTGGAAGCCGTAGTCGATCAGCCGCTTGGCCACGTCGTCCACGGTCACGCCGGTCTGCTTGGTGATCGCCCGCAGGTCGACGATGCACTCGTGCGCGACCAGCCCGCCGCGGCCGGTGTAGAGCACCGGGAAGTGGTCGTGCAGCCGGGCCGCCACGTAGTTGGCGGCGAGGATCGCCGCCTGCGTCGCCGCCGCCAGCCCGTCCGGTCCCATCAGCCGCACGTACGCCCAGGAGATCGGCAGGATCGACGCGCTCCCCCACGGCGCCGCCGACACCGGGCCCGGACCGGTCTGCGGACCGGCCAGCGGCTGGAGCGGGTGGTTGGGCAGGTACGGCGCCAGGTGGGCGCGGGCCGCGACCGGCCCGACCCCGGGGCCGCCGCCGCCGTGCGGGATGCAGAAGGTCTTGTGCAGGTTGAGGTGGGACACGTCGGCGCCGAAGCGGCCCGGGCGGGCCAGGCCGACCAGCGCGTTGAGGTTGGCGCCGTCGACGTACACCTGGCCGCCGGCGTCGTGCACCGCAGCGCACACGTCGGCGATCTCGGCCTCGAAGACGCCGTGGGTGGAGGGGTAGGTGACCATCAGCGCGGCCAGCCGGTCGGCGTGCTGCTCGACCTTGGCCCGCAGGTCGTCCAGGTCGACGTCGCCGTTGTCGCGGGTCCTGACCACCACCACGCGCAGGCCGGCCATGGCCGCGCTCGCCGCGTTGGTGCCGTGCGCGGACTGCGGGATGAGGCAGACGTCGCGGTGCGCCTCGCCCTCCGCCTCGTGGTACGCATGGATCGCGAGCAGCCCGGCCAGCTCGCCCTGCGAGCCGGCGTTGGGCTGCAGGCTGACCGCGTCGTAGCCGGTGATCTCGGCCAGCCACCGCTCCAGGTCGCCGATCAGCTCCAGGTAGCCGGGCACCTGCTCTGCCGGGGCGAAGGGGTGCACGGCGGCGAAGCCGGGCAGCGACACCGGCTCCATCTCCGCGGTCGCGTTGAGCTTCATCGTGCAGGAGCCGAGCGGGATCATGCCCCGGTCGAGCGCGTAGTCCTTGTCCGACAGCCGGCGCAGGTAGCGCAGCATCGCGGTCTCGCTGCGGTGGGTGCCGAAGACCGGGTGGGTCAGGAAGTCCGACTCCCGGGCGGGACCGTAAGCGTCCTCAGTGGACCCATCCAGGTCGTCCACATCGGACTCCACCCCGAACGCGGCCCACACCGCGGTCAGGTGCGCGCGCCGGGTCACCTCGTCGCAGGCGACCCCGACGTGGTCGGCGTCCACCCGGCGCACGTTGATCCCGCGCTCCGCGGCCGCGGCGACGACCTCGCCGGCCCGGCCCGGCACCCGGGCCAGCACGGTGTCGAAGAACCGGTCGTGCACCACCTCGACGCCGCCGGCCCGCAGCCCGGCCGCGAGGACCGCGGCGAACCGGTGCACCCGGCGGGCGATCCCGCGCAGCCCGTCCGGGCCGTGGTAGACCGCGTACGCGCCGGCCATCACCGCGAGCAGGACCTGCGCGGTGCAGATGTTGCTGGTCGCCTTCTCCCGGCGGATGTGCTGCTCGCGGGTCTGCAGCGCCAGCCGGTACGCCACCGCGCCGTCCGCGTCCCGGGACACCCCGACCAGCCGGCCCGGCAGGTGCCGCTCCAGCCCGGACCGCACCGCCATGAAGCCGGCGTGCGGGCCGCCGAAGCCGAGCGGCACCCCGAAGCGCTGGGCCGAGCCGACCACCACGTCGGCGCCCCACTCGCCCGGCGGGGTCAGCAGGGTCAGCGCCAGCAGGTCGGCGGCTACCGCGACCACCGCCCCGCGCTCCTTCGCCTCGGCGGTGACCGCGGCCAGGTCGCGGATCTCGCCGGTGGCGGCCGGGTACTGCAGCAGCAGCCCGGCCACCGGACCCTCCGGCAGCCCCTCGGCGGCGAGGTCGCGGACCAGCACCGGGATGCCCATCGGCTTGGCCCGGGTCAGCACGACCGCGGTCGTCTGCGGCAGGCACCCGGCGTCGACCACCACCGGCGCGTCCGCGGCCGCCCTGCTGACCCGGCGGGCCAGCGCCACCGCCTCGGCCGCCGCGGTCGACTCGTCGAGCATGCTCGCGTTCGCGGTCGGCAGCCCCGACAGCTCGGCCACCATCGTCTGGAAGTTCAGCAGCGCCTCCAGCCGGCCCTGCGAGATCTCCGGCTGGTACGGCGTGTACGCCGTGTACCAGGACGGGTCCTCGAAGATGTTGCGCCGGATCACCGGCGGGGTGACCGTGTCGGCGTACCCGAGCCCGATCATGCTGGTGAGCGTCGCGTTGCGGCCGGCCAGCGCGCGCAGCTCGGCCAGCACCCCGGCCTCGTCGGTGGCGGCGGGCAGCCGCAGCGGCGCCCGGTCGGCGATCGAGCCGGGCACCGCGGCGGCGCACAGCTCGGCCAGCGAGCCGTGGCCGACGGCGGCGAGCATGCGCTCCTGCTCGGCCGGGTCGGTGCCGATGTGGCGCGCGGAGAAGGGGACGCCGGACTCGAGCTCGGCGAGCGTCGGACGGTCGGACATGCGGCGGGTCCTTCGGCTGCGGTGCCTCGGGGCCGGGGCACCGGGGCGGGGCGGGCACGGGGGTCAGGCGAGCGCGGGGACAGTGGACCAGAGCCGGGACAGCGTCGTCCGGCCGCTCCCCCTCTGTCCGGACCCGTCCAGAGTCGCCTCGCCCGCGCGGTCCTTTACGCCTGAGAGGTTCCGGGGATGTTGCCCCTTCGGCGCCCCAGCCGGCTTGCGGGGGTCTCTCCCGCGCGGGCTCGTGCAGCGGCGATCAGGCTACCAGCGCCGACCCGGGCGCGCCGCTGCGACGGGTTATGGACGCTTCGTCGTCAAGCGGGCTGGGAGCTTTGTCGTCGGGTCGACTTGGTCACTCACCGACAGCGAGCGCGTCGCGTACGCCGGGCTCGGGCCGGCCGAGCAGGCGGGGGTCCGGGCGGACCAGCGCGGTCCACGCCGCCTTGACGGTGGCCAGCACCTCCCGGCTCGCGGCGGCCCGGGTGGCGCGCGGGTGGTCGCTCCCGCTGTCGTCGCCGAGCCCGGTCGCCTCGATGCCGGCCCGCCGGCACAGCGCGACCGCCCGCGGCAGGTGGAACGCCTGGGTCACCACCACCGCCCGGTCCACCCCGAAGACCCGCTGCGCCCGGGTGCAGGAGTCCCAGGTGTCGAAGCCGGCGTGGTCGCGCACCACCTGCCCGGCCGGCACCCCCAGCCGGACCAGGTAGTCGGCCATCGCGGTCACCTCGTCGTAGCGGCGGTCGCCGTTGTCGCCCGAGACCAGCACCGCCCGGACCGTGCCGCGGCGGACCAGCTCGGCGGCGAGGTCGAGCCGCCGGGCGAGCAGCGCGGACGGGCGGCCGCTCGGCAGCACGCTGGCGCCCAGCACCAGGGCGACCGGCGTCTCCGGCACGGCGGCCGCGTCGGCGTACCGCCACTGGTCGGTGGAGGTCCGCGTCCACACCGACGGCCCGGCTACCGCCGCGACCGCGACTCCCACCAGCACCCCCAGCACGATCAACCGCCGCCTCCCCCTGTCCCGCCACACCCCTGCCGCCAGACCACCACTCCGCTCCTCCATCACCCTCTAGACGACCCCCACCCCCCAAACGTTTCCCCCCAGCCCCCCTCGCCCGACCCGCATCACCTCACACCCGACCCGCCACCCGGTTGCGCCCGCCCGCCGCCCGGCTCGCGGCCCGCCGCCGGGGCCGCGCCCGCCCGACGGCCGGCCCCCCGCGACTGACGGACTCCGATCGCGACTGACGGACTCCGACCGCGACTGACGGACTCCGGTCCCGACTGACGGCGGTGGCGCCGTCAGTCGCGCGGGAAGGACATCAGTCGCGGGAGTGCACCGGGCGCGGAGGGCGCCGGTCGGGTCCGCCTCGCCGCCCGGCGGCCACCCGCCTCGCGGCCCGCTGCCCGGCCGGCCTCCGCGACTGACGGAGTCCGGTCGTGACTGACGGCGTCCGGTCGCGAGTGACGGCGGTAGCGCCGTCACTCGCACGCGGAAGACGTCAGTCGCGGCCGACGTGGGTCGCGAGAGCGCGCCGGGCGGGGGTCAGGCGGTGGCGGTGCGGCGGCGGCGGCGCTGGCCGAGCTCGTCGTCCTCGGACGGCGCCCGCTCCACATCCGGCCCCGGCTCGGCCCGCTCCGACGGCAGCGTCGCCAGCGACCCGTGCAGCTCCCTGAGCGCCCCGCTCACCGCGATGCCGAACACGCCCTGCCCGCCGGCGAGCAGGTCGACGACCTCCTCGGCCGACGTGCACTCGTACACCGTCGTGCCGTCGGACAGCAACGTGATCCGTGCCAGGTCCTGCACGCCGCGGGCGCGGAGGTGCTCGACGGCGATCCGGATGTTCTGCAGGGAGACGCCGGTGTCGAGCAGGCGCTTGACCACCTTGAGGACGAGGATGTCCTTGAAGGAGTAGAGCCGCTGGGTGCCCGACCCGGCCGCGGACCGTACGGAGGGGACCACCAGCCCGGTGCGGGCCCAGTAGTCCAGCTGCCGGTACGTGATCCCGGCCGCGTGGCAGGCCGTCGGCCCGCGGTAGCCGATCAGCTCGTCCGGCACGTCCGCGAGCGCGTCGGGGAACAGCGCCTCCTGGTGCGGCGTCTCGCCGGGGTCGCTCACGGACGTCCTCCTCGCCGCTCCCGAGCATTCCGCCGCCCGCGGGGAGTCGTGCTGCGGAGGAAGTTGCACGGTGGTAGTTCGGACGCTAGGCGCCGCAGCCGTCCTGGTCAACGCCCTCCCCCCGGCGTGTCCCGACGTCAACGGGAGGGCGAGACTACTGCCCCGCGAAGTCGTCCGGCGAGATGGTGTCCAGGAACTCCCGGAACTTCTCCACCTCGTCCTCCTGCTCGTCCGGGATGGAGATCCCGGCCTCGGCCAGCACCGCCTCCTCGCCGAGGATCGTGGTGCCCGACCGCAGCGCCAGCGCGATCGCGTCCGACGGCCGGGCGCTGACCCGGGCGCCGCCGGCGAAGACCAGCTCCGCGTAGAAGACGCCGTCGCGCAGGTCGGTGATGTGCACCGCCTCCAGCCGGGCGCCGAGCGCGCCGATCACGTCCCGCAGCAGGTCGTGCGTGAGCGGGCGCTGGGGCCGGACCCCCTGCTGCTCGAAGGCGATCGCGGACGCCTCCACGGCGCCGATCCAGATCGGCAGGTAGCGGTCGCCGTCGGCCTCCTTGAGCAGCACGATGGGTTGGTTCACGGGCAGCTCCACCCGGACCCCCACGACACGCAGCTCGTTCACGCCTGCCGCCTCCCCAGCAACCAGCCCTGCCGGATCGACGCTACACGGTGCCGGGCGACCGCGCCGGAGGGTGGGGTCCGTGCCGCTCCGCCGGTTCGCGCCCGGCGGGCTCAGCCACCCAGCTCGGCCCGCAGCCCGGCCTTCACCAGGGTGGCGTGCAGCCGTACGGACAGCGCGGCCAGCTCCCGCACGGCCTCCTCGGCACGTCCGCGCGCCTCCGGGTTGCGCTGCCGCATCAGCGGGGTGACCACCTGCTCGAAGAGGCCGATCTCCCGGTCCGCGGCGGTCCGGTACGCCCTCAGGTGCCGCGCCTCGATCCCGTACCGGGCCATCTCGGCGACGCAGCCGGCGATGACGAGCGCGTCCCCGTCGTACGTGCCGCCCTTGCCGCGCCGGGCCAGCAGCCCGAACTGCTCGAGCTGGTCCAGCTGCTCCGGCTCCAGCCCGGCCTCGGCGAGCAGCTCCTCGCGGGTCAGCCGCACCTCGGACGGCTCCGGCCGGAACGCCTCCGGCCCGGGCAGCCCGCCCGGCGGCCCGGTGACGGCCAGCGCCCGCGGCCCGCGCCGGGTCGCCGTGCCGGGCCCGTGCTCCGGCGGCTCCAGCCCGCGGTCGATCGCGTCCAGGTGCTCCTTGATCACCCGCAGCGGCAGGTAGTGGTCGCGCTGCTCGGCGAGCACGAACCGGAGCCGGGCCACGTCCCCGCCGGAGAACTTTCGGTAGCCGGACGGGGTCCGCTCCGGGTGGATCAGCCCCTCGGCCTCGAGGAAGCGGATCTTCGAGATCGTGATGTCCGGGAACTCCGGGCGCAGCTGGCCGAGCACCTCCCCGATGCTCAGGGAGGCGCGGGCGTGCGCTCCCGCGGCGCTCACCGTACGGCGGCCTGCTCTTCACCGCCCGTGCGGGCGCCGGCCAGGTAGAGCAGCCGGAACTTGCCGACCTGCACCTCGTCCCCACCGGCCAGGGCGGCGACATCGATGCGCTGCCGGTTGACGTACGTCCCGTTGAGGCTGCCCACGTCGTGCACCACGAAGCCGCCGCCCTCCCGGCGGAACTCCGCATGCCGGCGGGAGACGGTCACGTCGTCGAGGAAGATGTCGCTGTCCGGGTGCCGCCCGGCCGTCGTCACGTCCTGGTCGAGCAGGAAGCGGCTGCCCGCGTTGGGCCCCCGCTTGACCACCAGCAGCGCCGAGCCGGCCGGCAGCGCGTCGACCGCGCCGGCGTGCTCGTCGGCCGGCTCCTCCGGCAGCCCGCCGTCGTCGAAGACCCCGGGCTGGAAGATCGACGTCGCGTCGGGGGACGCCGCGTACTCGGCTCGGGACAGGGGGGCGCCGCACTGCGCGCAGAAGCGCGCGTCGTCCGGGTTCTCGTGGCCGCACCGGGTGCAGAACACGGTCGGGCTCGCCTCCCACCGTCAGGCGTTCGAAGGGGTGAAAGTCTATGGCCGGGCGAGCCTAGTCAGCCGCTTCGCCAAGGGTCAACCGACACTGGAGGGTCATCCTCCGGGCGTGTCGGGGTCAGTGGTCATCGAGCAGCTGGCGGTACGCCGCCGCGTCCAGCAGCGTGTCCACCACAGCCGGGTCCGGGACGTCGATCTCGACGATCCAGCCCTCGCCGTACGGGTCGGAGTTGAGCAGCTCCGGCTGGGACTCCAGCGCCTCGTTGCGGGCGCTGACGGTGCCGGCGACCGGGGCGTACACGTCCGAGACGCTCTTGGTCGACTCGACCTCGCCGACCGCCTCGCCCGGGCCGACCTCGGCGCCGACCGCGGGCAGCGAGACGAAGACGATGTCCCCCAGCGCCTCCTGCGCGTAGTCGGTGATCCCGACCCGCACCGTGCCGCCGGAACCGGGCCGGACCCACTCGTGCTCGGCCGTGTACTTCAGGTCCTCGGGAGTGCTCACGGCGGCACGGTAGCGGAGGTCGCCGCCGGCCATGCGCCCGGAGGTTGCCGAGCAGGCCGAGCAGCGCCGCCGGGTCGGCCGCCTCGGCCCGCACCTCCACCGTGCCGGTGGTGCCGGGCCGGAACCGCGCTGCGGATCGCGCCGAGCTGGCGCGGGCGGCCGCGGCGGGTGCGCCCGGCGAGGGATGCCGGCGAGGGACGCCGGGCGAGAGGGACGCCGGGCGAGAGGGACGCCGGGCGGCGGGCGGTCAGTCGGCGGGGCGGGAGTAGCGGGGTGGGCGCAGGGTGCGCAGCGCGCGGATGACCACCCGCTCGCGCTCGCCGATGCGGGCCTCCCCGCCGGCCCGGCCGACCGTGTCCGCGACCCCGCCCGGGATCTCCATCGCCGTCGCCAGCGTGGGCGGATCGCCGATGGCGAGGATCGTGTACGGCGCCGTCAGTTTGACCCCGTCGACCGCGATCCCGCCGTCCACCGAGGTGAACGCCGAGTCGAGCCCGATGCGGACCCCGCCGACCTGGATCGCCTCGGCGCCGGCGGCGCGCAGCTCCTCGACCGCGTCCAGCAGGTCCTCGGCGGCGAGCCGACCCTCCGGGTCGGTGAGCGTGAGCTCGACGCCCGGCCCCTGGGCCGGCAACGTCCCGGCGAGGATGCCCAGCTCGGTCGAGCGCTTCCGCGCCTCCTCGATCGCGGCGACGCTGCGGTCCCCGGTGGTGGAGAGCCGGGCCCGCGCCGCCTCCAGGTCGGCGATCTGCCGCCGGAGCCGGTCCTCCCGCGACGACAGATCGTCCAGGATCCGGACCAGGTCCTCCTGGCGTGCGGCGGTAAGCCCGCTTGTCGACGTGTTGCTTCGTACCTGAACCGCTAAACCGAATCCGAGGAGTCCTATCAACAAACCGATAAGCAGCCCAGCCGGCGAACGGACCAATCGCCGCGCCCATCGGGTCCCGCTCCGCTCCTTACCGCCCGCCCCCGCCCGGCTCCGCTCGCCTGCATCGGCTCCCGCCTCCGCCGGCCCGGCCCCAGCCCCGCGCCGCTCGCCCCCGCCGGCTCCCGCGTCCGCCGGCTCGTCGGGCTCAGCTCCCGCCTCCGGCTCGGCTCCCACCCCGCCGGCGCCCGCTCTCTGTTGAGCTGCCGCCTCGTCGACCTCTGTCTCGGTCCCCGCCTCGCCACCACGCACTCGGGCGGGACCACGAAGCGCCGACGGGCCGGCGTCGGCCTCGCTCCGCTCGGCCCCGTCAGCTCCGGTCTCGACGGCGATCGCACCGGCCGATCCAGGATGCGACGGGCCGCCTGCGTCCGCCCTGCCATCGGCCGAGGCGTCGTCGCCTCCTGCCGCTGTCCCGTCCGTCCCACTCGCCGCCGTCCGACTCGCCGCACCCCCGCGGTCCTCACCCGCGGCCGCACCACCCTCATCCGACGCCGCCGCGTCGGGACCGTCCGACGCGTCCGCTCCACTCACGTCGGTCGGCGCACCGAACTCCCCGCCACTCGCACCGGCAGGAGAGTCGCCACCCTGCGCGCCAGCCGGCCGAGCATCGCCGGTCCCTCCGGCGGTGCCCGGGCCCTCGGCAACCGCCGTACCGAGCTCCCCGTCGGGCCGCTCCGCAGCGGCGGACTCGCCGCCCGGCCGGCCCGCGCCGAGGCCGGAAGCCCTGGCTGGCACGCCTGCGGTGCCGGGCGCTGGCCGTACCGGGGGGAGCAGGCTCGGCAGCTCCTGGCCACCGGCAGGCATTGGAGTCTCGTTCTCGGGTTGAGAGCGAGCCGACTCGCGATCGTCTGGCGAGGAGCTCATGCGCGCAGGAGGTGTCGGCGGATCGCGGCGGCGTTGCCGAAGATCCGGATGCCGAGGACGACCACCACGCCGGTCGACAGCTGGCCGCCCACCCCGAGCTTGTCGCCGAGGAACACGATCAGCGCCGCCACCAGCACGTTGGACACGAACGAGACCACGAAGACCTTGGAGTCGAAGATCCCGTCGAGCCGCGCCCGGATCCCGCCGAAGACGGCATCGAGTGCGGCGACGACCGCGATCGGCAGGTACGGCTGCAACCACAGCGGCACCACGGGCTCGACCAGCAGGCCGAGCAGCACCCCGGCCACCAGCGCCAGCGCGGCGATCACGGTCCACCTCCCGGAGAGCGGCCGGGCGACCCCGACCCTGACGGCGACTCCGACGGCCCGCCCGACCCCACCGGCGTCGCCGACCCCGAGGGCTCGCTCGGCGACACTGACCCTGCCGGTCCGGCCGGCGGCGCCGAGGGTGCCGCCGACCCCGACGGCACCTCCTCCGCGTACCGCAGCTCCGGCCCGGTCGCCGCCCGCAACCGCAACTCCCCTGCCTTTCGCACCGTGAACTGGATGCCGTACAGCCCGGTGTACGACTGGTACCGCCGCGCCGCCTCGCTATCGGCGAACCGCGGCAGCAGCGTGGCCGGGTCCCCGACCGCGGCGATCGTGTACGGGCTCTGCACCGGCCGCAGGTCGACCAGGATCGCCTCGCCGGCGGCGCGGATCGTGGTCGTCGGCGCGAGCCGCTCCCCGTCCACCGCCACCGCCTCGGCGCCGGCCGCCCACAGCGCGTTCACCAGGCTCTGCAGGTCGCGGTCGCGCAGCCGCCCGTTGTCCTCGGCCGGTACGGTCACCCGCTGCCCGGTCGCCGGGTCGAGCTGCTCGCGCGAGCCGGCGTCGCCGACGACCACCTCGACGCCCGGCCCGGTCACCGCCGCCAGGGCCGCGGCCGCCTCCAACCGGCGCACCTCGGTGCTCACCCGGTCGCCGGTCCGGCTGGCCGCCAGCGCCGCGTCCCGCTCCCGGACCAGCTGGCCGGACAGCGTCTCGGCCCGCCGCTGCAGCACGTCGCTGAGTTCCGAGCCGGACTCGACGTCGCGGACCAGGGCCTGCCGGGCCCGCTCGGAGTCCGGCGCCTGGCGCAGCGTCCCCCGGTACGCGATCGCGAGCAGGAACCCGACCAGCAGCAACCCGACCGCGAGCACCGCGCGCTGCCGCCGCCCGGCCGTCTCGTCCCCGCCGGTGCGCCGCCGCTCCGCCGCGGCCGCGTACCCCGGGTCGAGGTGATCCGTCATTAACTCGTCAAGCAGCGAAGTCGACATGGCGCCGAGTCGCGGGCGGTGCCGGGTCCGTTCGCCGCGGGTCAGCACGAGCGCGCGCTGCACCAGCGGGTTGCGAGCTCGCTCCCGGCCGGAGTGCTCCCCCTTCACCCGGGCCGCCGGTCCGCCCGGACGAGCTGGACCACCTGGGTGAGGTAGAGGCCGCCGGAGTAGAGGTACAGCGCGGTGCCCCACACCACGAACGCCCACGCGATCGGGCGGGCGGCGTCGGACACCGCCCAGTCGTTCGCGGCGATCAGCAGCAGCGGGAACGCGTACAGCAGGTTGAGGGTGGCCGCCTTGCCCAGGTAGCTCACCTGCAGCGGCCCGTAGCCGTGCCGCCGCAGCAACGGCAGCGTGGGCACCAGGACCAGATCACGGCCGACGATCAGCGCGGCCAGCCACCACGGGATGATGTCCCGGGCGACGAAGGCGACCAGCGTGGCCAGGATGTAGAGCCGGTCCGCGGCCGGGTCGAGCAGGACGCCGAGCTTGCTGGTCTGGCCGAGCCAGCGGGCGATCTTGCCGTCGAAGTAGTCGCTGAGCCCGGCGACCATGAGCACGATCAACGCGGCCAGGTCCGCCTCCGGGCCGAGCAGCAGCCAGAGGAAGACCGGCACCCCGAGCAGTCGCAGCACGCTCAGCACGTTGGGGATCGTGAGGACGCGGTCGGCGGGCCCGCGGACGCCCGCGAGCGACTCCCCGGTCGTCGGCGGCACCCGTCCTCCTCGCGTCCGCCGCTGTCAGCGGCGCGTCGCTTCTGTCGGGACGGCGGGATTTGAACCCACGACCCCCTGACCCCCAGTCAGGTGCGCTACCAAACTGCGCCACGTCCCGGACCGCACTGGGCGTGCCGGCATCGCCGAGCCTACCGCAGCGGTCACGGTGACCTGCGCGGCGACATCCCGGCCGTGATCTCCCGGCCGCGGCGCCCGTTGCGGGTCTCGACCTCGCCTCGACGTACGGCCTCGCGGGGCTGTTACTTCTTGTTGCGGCGCTCCCGTACGCGGATCGAGACCTCGATCGGCGTGCCCGGGAAGCCGAAGTCCTCGCGCAGCTTCCGCTCCACGAAGCGCCGGTACGCCGGCTCCAGGAAGCCGGTGGTGAACAGCACGAACCGCGGAGGCCGGGTCCCGGCCTGGGTGGCGAACAGCACCCGCGGCTGCTTGCCGCCCCGCGCCGGCGGCGGGGTCGCCGCGACCAGCTCGCTCAGCCAGCTGTTCAGCCGGCCGGTCGGCACGCGCTGCTCCCAGGACTCGAGCGCGGTACGCAGCGCCGGCGCCAGCTTGTCCACCCCGCGGCCGGTGCTGGCCGAGACGTTGACCCGTGCCGCCCAGCGGATCCGCACCAGCTCGCGGTCGATCTCCTTGTCCAGCCGCTCCCGGCGGTCGCCGTCGACCAGGTCCCACTTGTTGAACGCGAGCACCAGCGCCCGGCCGGCGTCCACCACCGCGCCGATCACCCGCTGGTCCTGCTCGGTGATCTGCTCGCTCGCGTCCAGCAGCACGACGGCCACCTCGGCCGCCTCGATCGCGGACGCGGTGCGGAGGCTGGCGTAGTACTCGGCGCCGGTCGCCTCCTTGACCCTTCGTCGCAATCCCGCTGTGTCTACAAACCGCCAGATCTCCGAACCGATCTCGACCAGGCTGTCCACCGGGTCGACGGTGGTCCCGGCGACCGCGTCCACCACCGCCCGGTCCTCCCGGGCCAGCCGGTTGAGCAGGCTCGACTTGCCCACGTTGGGCCGGCCGACCAGGGCGACCCGCCGCGGCCCGCCGACCTCGCCGAGCCGCTCGGGCGGCGCCTCCGGCAGCGCGGCCAGGATTGCGTCCAGCATGTCGCCGCTGCCCCGGCCGTGCAGGGCGCTGACGGCGTACGGCTCGCCCAGGCCGAGGGACCAGAGCCCGGCCGCGTCGGACTCGGTGCGCTCGTCGTCGACCTTGTTCGCGACCAGCACGATCGGCTTGCCGCCGCGGCGCAGCACCCGGGCCACCGCCTCGTCGGCCGCGGTCGCCCCGACCGTGGTGTCGACCACCAGCAGCACCGCGTCCGCCGCCTCGATCGCCCGCTCCGCCTGGGCGGCGACCCGGGCCGCGAAGCCGCGCGCGTCCGGCTCCCAGCCGCCGGTGTCGACCACGGTGAAGCGGCGGCCGGCCCACTGCGCGTCGTACGCCACCCGGTCCCGGGTCACGCCGGGCACGTCCTGGACCACGGCCTCGCGGCGACCCAGGATGCGGTTCACCAGAGTCGACTTGCCGACGTTCGGCCGGCCGACGACGGCGAGGACCGGCAAGTCGACAAAGGCTTCTTCATCGGTGCCGTCCTCGGCGGCGTCGGCGAGCTCGGTCCAGTCGCCGGCGTCGTCGCCCGTCATGGTTCCTCTCCTCTATGTCCTCGGCGGCCGGGTCGCGGCCACGTGCGCCGCCAGGGCCGTGCGGACCCGCTCGGCGGCCGCCGCCACCGTACGCCGACCGACGCTCCGGCCGGCGGGCAGCACGACCGGGTCGCCGACCACCACCAGCACCGGCGGCCGGCCCGGCCGCAGCGCCCGCCGCCCGCGCAGCTCGGCGGTGCCGTGGCAGGCCACCGGCAGCACCGGGCAGCCGGAGCGCAGCGCCAGGTACGCGATGCCGTGCTCGACCCGCTCCACGTCACCGCCGCCGCGGGTGCCCTCCGGGAAGACGCCGACCACCCCACCGGCGGCCAGCGTGCCCAGCGCGGCGACCAGCGGCGCACGCTCGGCCAGCCCGCGCCGTACCGCGATCTGTCCCGTACGCCGCAGCACCAGCCCGACCGGCCCGCGGAACGCCTCCGCCTTCACCAGGAACACCGCCGGCCGCGGCACCAGCCCGTACACCAGCGGCCCGTCCAGGTACGCCGTGTGGTTGACCGCCAGCAGCACCCCACCACTCGCCGGCACCCGGTCCCCGCCCTCGAACCGCACGCTGGCCAGCCCCCACCCCAGCGCCCGCGCGGTCCGCCGGCTCACCCATCCCGGCCGCCCCACGCTCACGCCGGCGGCGGCTCCGGCGCCGCGCTGCCCACCCCGGACTCCGTGCCGACCCCACGCTCCATCGCCAGGTCGACAAGCCGCTGTAGCACCTCGTTGACGCTCAGCGCGGTCGTGTCCACGTGCACCGCGTCGTCCGCGGCCCGCAGCGGGCTGTGCTGCCGCGTGCTGTCGTACGTGTCCCGCCGGTCCAGGTCTGCGGCCGTGGCCCGGTGGTCACCGGTCCCGTCCTGCCGGGAACGGCGGGAGGCCCGCGCATCCGGCGACGCCGTGAGGAAGACCTTGAGCCGGGCCTCCGGCGCGACCACGGTGCCGATGTCCCGCCCCTCGGCCACCACCCGGCCGGCACCGATCAGCTCCTGCTGCGCCGCCACCAGCACCTCGCGCACCCCCGGCGTGGCCGACACCGGGCTGACCGCGACCGTCACCGCCTGGGACCGGATCTCCCGGTCCACCGGATGTCCGTCGACCGAGACCCGCGGCCGGTTCGGGTCCGTGGACACATCCACCCGGGTGCGCCGCGCCAGCTCGGTCACTGCCGTCGCGTCCTCGGGGTCGACGCCGTCGCGCAGCACAGCCCACGTCACCGCCCGGTACATGGCGCCGGTGTCGAGGTAGCGGAAACCCAGCCGGCGGGCCAGCCCGCGGGCCACGGTCGACTTGCCGGTGCCGGAAGGACCGTCCAGGGCGATGACGTCGCGCGCCATCACCCGTCCCGCCACCGCAGCTGCATGCCGGCATTCTGCCCAGCCGCAGCTACTGGTCGTTCGACGGGGCAGGCTTCTGGCTCTCAACTCCACCTTGAGATAATTAGCCGGGTCTAGTCTCTTCTTCAATGTGACGCTCAACCTAGCTATGGCGGAATGACTGCCAGCCCTGGTCGCCGTGCATTCTCCTAATCCGCGCCGGCGGCACCGCCGAACGGTGCTCGAACCGGTTCGCTCCCGCACCTCCGCATCGCGCGCCCGCCCCGGCTCCGGACTACTACCGATCGACGCCGACCTGGCCCTGGCTGAACCACGGGCGCGGTCCGCATTCAGGCGCCGCCGCCGAAGCCTGATCGCACCCGCCCGCCCAGCGCCCACCCGGCTCACGACCGCCGCCCTCCTCCGCCCACCCCCTCTCCTCCGGCACTCCTACGGCCGCCCTGCCCTCCAGCCACCTCCACCTGCTCACGGCCACCGCCTGACGCCCCCTCCACCGCCCGAGGCCACCTCCAGCCCGCGCCCCTCCACCGCCCACGCGCCCCGTCCACCGCCCGAGGCCGCTCAGCCGCCTACGACCACCTCTGCGCTGCTCGTGACCACCTTCCTGCCGGCGCCTACAACCGCCTGCGCGCCGCCCGCATCTGGCCATCCCTCGCCGGCGTCCCGCTGACTCGACCGTCATCTCGCCACCGCCGCCGGACGCTGGGCTCGTGCGGCCAACCCGCGCCGCGACACCGGCTCGGCGGACGCTCGGCTCCCGGCCGCCCTGACCAACCCTGGCCTTCGCGACTGGCCACCTGCCCCTCCCGCTCACGGCCCCTCCCGCTCACGGCCCCTCCCGCTCACGGCCCCTCCCGCTCACGGCCTCGCCGGAGCACTCAGGTCGCCCTGCTACCGGCCGCTCATGCTCCCCGTCGGACGCGCCGCTGCCGCTCCAGCCGGGCACCACCCCTTGCGGCCGCCCCTGGCGCCATGTGCCGACGGCGGCCCCTTCACCAGCTGCGAGCGCTCGCAGCTGCACCCACCGCGACCGACCGCTCGACCTCCGAACCCATGGCTGGCACTCGGCCGTCGCCGCACCATCACCCGGCATCACACAGCTTGACGCGTAACGGTCGAACATCTAGGCCCTTCTACAGCGCAACGGGTTTCGCGAGAGAGAGTCTTCGATATCTAACCATCTATCGACTTACATGCGGAAAGATGAGGCGGTATGACGCTCTGCTGCCGCCAGCCGTTCTCTCGTTACAACACTTTGTCGACCTCCGCCCTCCTCGGACCGAGTATGGTCGACATATAGCTTCATTCCTGTCATGTACGCTGCGGTAAGTAGAATTGTCGACTCTAGGCGTGCACCGGGGACCGGTCCGCGTCACCGCCGACATCGACAAACCGATCAACTGTTTGAGGGTGATAGCGATGCACCGTTAGGTGTCTGAGCCTCTTTGCTAGGAGGTCGTCTCGGCAACTCACCATCAAGCTGCGATGCAGGTGTAGCGCTAGATCATTTGCGCGAGATGCAGAGACAGGTCATCCGCCCTGTGAGCGCCTCGGTGACGATCAGGCCGAGGACCGGCTACGGCTCGCCGCGGGGGCCAGCCACCACTCCCCTACAGGCACCCGGCACAGGCCCGACCGCCTGAGGGGGAGGTGAGGCGCCGCCCTCGCCGGCGAGACGCCGCGGCGAGCTTGGCAAGCAGTCGCCGCGGGACCTCGCTGATCGAGGTGCCCCACCTCGATCTCCCAACGGCAGCACCGAGGAGCCCCGCCGGGCCGGCTCCGAGCCGGGCCCGGCTGCCGGGCTCGGAGCCGGGCCCCCTGCCGCACCGGAGTGCTCCGACAGCGCGCGCAGTGACCCCCCGCGACGAGGCTCAGGAACGCGGTGCGCTCTCCACCAGGCGGTGCAGCTCGCCGATCTCGTGCTGGCTGAGCCGCCGGACCGTCCCCTGCCGCTGGTGGCCCAGCCGCACCGACCCGACCGCGGTGCGTACCAGCCGGGAGACGGGGTGGTCCACCGCGGCGAGCAGCCGGCGCACGACGTGCTTGCGGCCCTCGTGCAGGACGATCTCGACCACGGCCCGGCCGGCGGCGACGTCGACCAGCGCGAACGAGTCGACCGCCACCGGCCCGTCCTCCAGCTCGACGCCGGCCCGCAGCCGGCGGCCGAGCGTGCGCGGGATCGGGCCGGGCACCTCGGCGAGGTAGGTCTTGGCCACCTCGAACGAGGGATGGGTGAGCCGGTGCGCCAGGTCGCCGTCGTTGGTCAGCAGCAGCAGCCCCTCGGTGTCCGCGTCGAGCCGTCCGACGTGGAACAGGCGCTGCGAGCGCTCGGCAACGTAGTCCCCCACCGTCGGCCGCCCCTCCGGGTCGCTCATCGTGCTGAGCACCCCGCGGGGCTTGTTGAGCGCCAGGTAGACGAGGTCGGAGCGCACGTTGACGCGGCTGCCGTCCACGGTGACCTCGGCGGTGCCGGGATCGACCCGCAGACCCTGCTCCCGGACGGTGCGGCCGTCCACGGCCACCCGCCCGGCAGCGATCAGCTCCTCGCAGGCACGGCGGGAGCCGAGTCCCGCGGCGGCGAGGACTTTTTGCAGACGTACGCCTTCAGTCTGCTTCTCAGGTTGAGGTTGCGACATCATCCAGCTGCGAGGTATCGGGTAGGAGTGGAGCAAGAGACGGAAGGTCGTCCAGTGACCGAAGCCCGACCTTCTCCAGGAAGAGCTGCGTCGTCTGGTAGAGCCCACCACCGGTGTCCGGGTCCGCGCCGCACTCCTCCACGAGGCCCCTGGTGAGCAGGGTACGCATCACCGCGTCGACGCTCACACCCCGGATGCCGGCGATGCGGGACCGGGTCACCGGCTGGCGGTACGCGATCACCGCGAGTGTCTCCAGCGACGCCTGCGTCAGCCGCGCCTGCTGGCCGTCGAGCACGAAGCGCTCGACGTACGGCGCGAAGTCCTCGCGGCTGTAGAGGCGCCACCCCTCGGCGACCTCGCGGAGGTCCATGCCGCGACCACCGGCGTCGTACTCGGCCTGCAGCCCGAGCAGGGCCCGATCGATCTCGGCGACCGGCCGGCCGAGGACCTGGGCGAGGACGGGTGCGGCCGTCGGGGTGTCCACGACCAGCAGCACCGCCTCCACCGCCGCCCGCAACCGCGTCGGGTCGTCCAGCTCCCCCTCCTTCGCCGCCTGCCGTGCTCCGGCTCCCCCAGCCGCGCCACGTGCCGCCCCCGTCCGACCAGGTCCCTCTCCCGCCCCAGCCGCAGCCGCGGTGACCGGCTCGATGTGCGCGACATCAGCGGCCTCGCCGTCCTCGCCACCGGCCGCGCCACTCTCCAGCTCATCAGCTGCGGTGGCTGCTTCACCGGCAGCCTCGCCGCGCTCGCCCGACCTACCGGCCGCGCCACTCACCCCTGCCCACCCGCTCGACGCGTCCGCGGACTCCCCGTCCCCGGACCATCCCGGCTCCTCGGACTCGCCCGCACCCTCCCTGCGGGGTCCCGCCTTGTCGGGCTCTGGGCCGCGCTCGATCCCGGGCTCCTCGAAGCGGGCTCCCTCGTCCCCCGGTCTCACTGGCTCCGCTCCTCTGGGTGGGTCGACCGCCGGCGCCGCTGTTGCCGGCTCGAGCCGCGACGGGCCCGCGGACTGGTCTGGGGTCAGGTCGACGGGGCCACCGGTGTCCTCGGCGTCCGGCGCCGGCCGCAGCGGGGGTTCGGCCTCCAGCACTTCGTCGATAAGTCGTTCCTCATTGTCCGTCTGACCAGGCCGTGCTCCATCGGTCGCGGTGTCTTCATCGACATTATGACTTGACGTCATAGCGACCTTTGCGTCAGAGGCGCCTGCCGACGCCGCTTCTGGGCGGGAGGGACTCGTCCCACTGGCGGCTGACTCCCCTGCCTGCGATCGGCCGTCCTCCATGAGGTGGGCATCGCCGGCGAAGATCCGCGCTGGGGATGTGTCGACAGGCCCGCTTGTCCGCGAACCGTCGTGGGCGGCGTCCGGCTCCACCCGATCCGTGGGTCCGACGTTCACTCGAGGAGCGGACGAGTCGACATCAGTGGTTGCCGGCGAAGTGGTGGCCGGACGGTCGACCGGTCTACCAGGCGGCGTGTCGACATCGGGCTTCGACGGCACGTCGGTGTGTCCGTAGGGCGTCTCGCTCACCCGTACTCCTCGTCGATGTCCTGCCGGTCGACTGGCTCCGACCCGTCGGCCGCGCCGGTCCAGCGGACCCACAGCTCCCCCAGCGGCACCACCTGGTCGAAGGCGACCGCCCCCTCGCGGTAGAGCTCGAGCAGGGCGAGGAAGCGCGCGACCAGCTCGACGGTGTGCTGGCAGTCCTGCGTCAGCGCGCGGAAGGTGGAGTTGCCGCTGCGGGCCAGCCGCTCCCGCAGGATCGACGCGTGCTCGCGGACGCTCACCCGCGCAGCGTGGATGTGCGTGATCGAGACGGTGGGCGGCGGCTTCGGGCGGAGGGCTTCGGCGGCGATGCGCGCGAGCTGCTCGGGGGTGACGTTGAGCAGCACCTCGGGCATCAGCTCGGCGAAGCGCGGCTCCAGCGGGACGGCGCGGGGGAAGCGGCGGGACTGCGCGGTCTCCAGCTCGCGGAAGTGCGCGGCGACCTGCTTGTACGCGCGGTACTGGAGGAGGCGGGCGAAAAGCAGGTCGCGCGCCTCCAGCAGCGCCAGGTCCTCTTCGTCCTCGACCTCCGCGGACGGCAGCAGCCGGGCGGCCTTGAGGTCGAGGAGCGTGGCGGCCACGACAAGGAACTCGGTCGCCTGGCCGAGGTCCCACGAGGTGCCGAGCGCGCGGATGTGCGCGATGAACTCGTCGGTCACCTGGGAGAGCGCAACCTCCGTTACGTCGAGCTGGTGTTTAGAGATGAGGTTGAGGAGCAGATCGAACGGGCCCTCGAAGTTCGCCAGCCGCACCTCGAAGGCGGGTGGGCGCGAGGATCCGCCCTCCCCCATTGCGATCCCTCCGGCCGCTGGCAGCTCGGCAACCGCCGCGGACTGCACCGCCGACCCGCCCCCCTCCGCCCCCGCCGAGGACCCCGCCGGCGCATCACCGTCGTCGATCGCACCACTCGCCGACCCACCCCGACCCGACCCGCGGCCGACCGCAGCGGTCGCCGACACATCCCGCGGATCAGGTGCGGTGCTGGGCGACGGTCGGGTGGGGGGACCGGCAGCCGGCTCGGGCGCTGGTGGAGGCACGGCTGGTGGGGGCACGGCTGGTGGGGGCACGGCTGGTGGGGTCGACTCGGGCGGAGGGCTGCCGGATGCGGGTCCCGCGGGAGGCGAGGCGGCAGGTCCGGTCACGAGCGAGGACGGTAATGCACCGCCCCCACTCGATCGGGCTGGCGCGCTTCGGCTTGTCGACAGGTCCATACAGAGCTAAGCAAACACGTCGAGGAAGGTACTAACAGCGGTATCGACGATACTGAGGAGCAGTGGCGTCGTGCTGCCGAGCGGGAGGATGAGGAGGATCAGCAGGGCGAGGATGCCGAGGTTCTTCTCGACCAGGTATTCGCGGGCCCGCTGCCAGCCGGTCGATCCGGTGGAGGCGAGCTCAAGCAGCCGCCAGCCTGGCAGTGGCGGGAGTGGCACCAGCGAGAGCGCGGCCATGCCGAGCAGCTCAAGGCTGAGTGCGAGGAAGAAGACCGGAGCCGCGCCGCCCTCGATCCCCTGCAGGACGGTGCCCGGTCCGATGCCCGGCAGTGTCGACGACGGACCACCGACGAGCACGAAGGCGAGCATGGCGAGCAGGCCGGTGGCGACGACGGCCGCCGGACCCGACAGCAGCGCCAGGGCGGTCCGGCCGCGGGAGCGCAGCGGGATGTCGGGGGTGACCCCCCAGCCGACGCCGCCGAGCGCGGCGGCGACGGCGCCGAAGGGGTCGAGCACCCGGCGGATGCCGCCGAGCCGCCGGAAGGCCGGGCGGTCGCCGAGGGCGCGGGCGGTCGCGGCCTGGACGTACGCCTGGATGAGCACGGCGAGCAGGAACCCGACCAGCAGGCCGACGAAGGCGAGCGGGGTGCCGAGCGCACGCAACATGTCAGTGGACCCGACCGACGCCCGGACCGCCGACTCCACCCGGACCGCGGACCCCATCCGGACGGCCGGCCCCACCAGGACCGCGCCGCCCACCCAGCGGGCGGACCCCAGCGGGACCGCCGACTCCACCGGGACCGCCGACTCCACCGGGACCGCCGACTCCACCGGGACCGCCGACCCCAGCGGGACCGCCGACCCCACCAGGACCGCCGAGGCCACCCGGACTGCCGGCGCCGGCGTCAGGGAGTGGGAGCCCGATGGGGGCGAGGCGGATCGTCCCGGTCCGCGCGCGCACCGGGATCAGCACCGAACCCACCCTTACGACTCGCGCAGCCGGCGGACGAGGATGGAGCTCTCCCCCTTGGCCTCGAGGTCCGCCAGCACCACCGCGACCGCCTCGCGGACGATCCGCCCGCGGTCGACCACGAGACCGTGGTCGCCGCGCAGTGCCAGCCGGGCGCGCTCGAGCTCGAAGAGCTCCTCGGCCGAGCAGTAGACGGTGATCTTCTCGTCGTGCTTCTCCCGGCCGCTGGGTCGGCGGTCGGCCGCGCCGCGCAGGGGCTGCCGGCGGGTCTGCCGGATCCGGGCCGGCGCCCGCCGGAGCTCGGGGTCGGACAGCTCGTCGTCGAAGCCGGTCGCCGCCGGCGACGGCCGCAGTCCGGTGAACGCGGGGGCGGCGCCGGACAGCGGGGTGACCGACGCGGACCGCTCGGACTCCGGCTCGGCGGCCGGCTCCTCGCGGGGCGCGCCCAGCCGGGCGAGCCGCTCCGCGGCGCCGGGCGCCGGGCGGGCCGGGGGCGGGGTGGCAGGGGACGGCTCGGGCGCCTCGCCGGAGCCGCCCGTGGAACGGAACAGCTCGGCGGCGCCGGGCAGGCTCGGACGCCGGCTCATCGGGCGAGCACCTCCTTGGCCAGGGCACGGTACTGCAGGGCGCCGCTGGAGCTTGGTGCCCAGGTGGTGATCGGCTCGCCGGCGACCGTGGTCTCCGGGAAGCGCACGGTCCGGGTGATGACCGTATCGAAGACGGTGTCCCCGAAAGCCTCGACGACGCGGGCGAAGACCTCCCGCCCGTGAACCGTACGCGAGTCGTACATCGTCGCCAGGATCCCCTCGATGTGCAGCCGTGGGTTCAGCCGCTCCCGCACTTTCTCGATGGTGTCGATGAGCAGCGCGACACCGCGCAGGCTGAAGAACTCGCACTCCAGCGGGATGACCACGCCGTCCGCGGCGGTCAGCGCGTTGACCGTGAGCAGACCGAGCGAGGGCTGGCAGTCGATGAGCACGATGTCGTAGTCCGGCAGCGCCGGAGTCAGCGCGCGGGCGAGCGTCTGCTCGCGGGCGACCTCGTTGACCAGCTGGACCTCGGCGGCCGACAGGTCGATGTTGCTGGGGACCAGGTCGAGGCCGGGGACGTTGGTCTTCAGCAGGACGTCATCGAGGCTGACCGACGACTCCATCAGCACGTCGTAGACGGTGCGGTCGAGCTGGTGCGGCTGGATGCCGAGCCCGACGGACAGCGCGCCCTGCGGGTCGAAGTCGACGAGCAGCACCCGCCGGCCGTACTCGGTCAGCGCGGCGCCGAGATTGATGGTCGAGGTGGTCTTGCCGACCCCGCCCTTCTGGTTGCACAGAGCGACGACGCGGGCGGGGCCGTGCGACTTCAGCGGCTGCGGCTCCGGGATCGGCCGGCCCTGGCGCAGCGCGGCCGGGTCAGCCGGCCGGCCGCCGGTGCGGGGCTCCTCGGCGTCGCGGGGCTCCTGCCCCTCGGTACGGGCCCGGCGGGCCGCCGCGCGCATGTCGTCCACGGCGGGAAGGGTGGTTTCCTCCCCTTTGCCGCTTGTCGACATGCCCATCAGTCAGTTGGCCTCTCTAACGCCGAGCCATCACACCGACGGCGTGGCGACTGTAAGGCGGTACCTGGGGTGAAACAAGCAACCTGGCCGAAGCTGGGGACAATCCGGCGCGCCGCTGTGGACAGCTGTGGATGCAGGCCGGATTACCTGTGCACGAGACGGCCCCTCCTGTGGACAGAGCGTCAGCGCGCCCGCGGGTGGGCCGTCGCGTACACCTCGCGCAGCCGGTCGACCGTGACCAGCGTGTAGACCTGGGTCGTGGTCACCGACGCGTGCCCGAGCAGCTCCTGCACCACCCGCACGTCCGCTCCCCCGTCGAGCAGGTGGGTCGCGTACGAGTGACGCAGCGTGTGCGGGGACAGCGTGGCCGCCAGCCCGGCCCGCTCGGCCGCCACGCGCAGGATCGTCCACGCGCTCTGCCGGGACAGCGGGCCGCCGCGCGCGTTGAGGAACAGCTGCGGTGTCCCCCGCCCGGCCGCGGCCAGCGCCGGGCGGGAGCGGACGAGGTAGTCGTCGACGGCGCGCAACGCGTACGACCCCACCGGCACGATCCGCTCCTTGCCGCCCTTGCCGCGCAGGACGACCGCCGACGCGGACCGGTCGAGGTCGTCCACCGCGAGCCCGACGGCTTCGGAGATCCGGGCGCCGGTCCCGTACAGCATCTCGAGCAGCGCGCGGTCCCGCAGCGCGAGCGGCGTGCCGTCGAAGCCGGCCGCCTCGAGCAGCCGCTCCACCTCGTCCACCGAGATCGCCTTGGGCAGCCGCCGCGGCGGCGCCGGCGGCCGCACCGCCCGGGCGACGTCGGCGCCGACGATCCCGTCCCGGGCGGCGAAGCGGTGCAGCCCGCGCACCGCGACCAGCGCCCGCGCGGCCGAGGAGGCTGACAGCGGCGGATGCTCGTCGTCGCCCTCGCGCAGCGCGGCGAGGAAGCCGGCGACCACCGGCTCGGACACGGCGCCGAGCGTCGGCACGTCGACCGCGGCCAGGTGCGCGAGGTAGCGGCGGAGATCGCGCCCGTACGCGGCCAGCGTGTTCGCCGCGACGCCCCGCTCCACCGCGAGGTGCGCGAGGAAGTCCGCCACCACCGTGCCCGCCTCGTCCGGAGCCCGCCGACCGCCCGCGGGGCCGTCGGGGGTGCGCCGGCCGGCGCCGGGCTCGCCGGCGGCCGGCCGGTCCCGGACCGGCGTCTGGGTCAGCGCGCGCCGTCCAGCCCGAGCGCCTGCTCGATCGGCACCGCGGTCATCCCGTGCGCCTCCGCCACCGGCGCGCTCGTCACCTGGCCGCCGACGACGTTGACCCCCGGCAGCAGCGCCGGCGAGGCGAGCACCGCGTCCCGCAGCCCGCGGTTGGCCAGCTCCAGCGCGTACGGCATCGTCACGTTCGTCAGCGCGTACGTCGACGTGTGCGGCACCGCGCCCGGCATGTTGGCCACGCAGTAGAAGACCGAGTCCGCGACCCGGAACGTCGGGTCGGAGTGCGTGGTCGGGCGGGTCGACTCGAAGCAGCCGCCCTGGTCGACGGAGATGTCGACGAGCACCGAGCCCGGCTTCATCCGCGCGACCAGCTCGTCCGGCACCAGCACCGGCGCCTTCGCCCCGGCCACCAGGACCGCGCCGATCACCATGTCGGCGTCCAGGCAGGCCCGCTCGATCTCGTACGCGTTGGACGCGATCGTCTGCAGGTGGCCCTGGTAGATCCGGTCGGCGGCGCGCAGCTTGTCGATGTTGCGGTCGAGCACCAGCACCTCGGCTTGCATACCGAGCGCGATCGCGGCCGCGTTCATCCCCGACACGCCGGCGCCGAGCACGACGACCTTGGCCGCGTACACGCCCGAGACGCCGCCCATGAGCACACCGCGGCCGCCCTGCGCCCGCTCCAGCGTGTGCGCGCCGACCTGCGGCGCCATCCGACCGGCCACTTCGGACATCGGGGCCAGCAGCGGCAGCGCGCCGTCGGGGGTCTGCACCGTCTCGTACGCCACCGCGTCGATGCCCGACTTCAGCAGCGCCTCGGTGCACTCCCGGGACGCGGCCAGGTGCAGGTAGGTGAACAGGGTGCGGCCGGAGCGCATCCGCCCGTACTCCTCGGCGACCGGCTCCTTGACCTTGAGCACCAGGTCGACGTCCCAGACGTCGTCCGGGTGGGCGAGGATCTCCGCGCCGGCGGCGACGAAGTCGTCGTCCGGGATGGACGAGCCGACGCCCGCATCCTTCTCGACGACGACCCGGTGGCCCGCCCTGACCAGCTCGTTGACTCCGGCCGGGGTGATCGCGACCCGGTATTCGTGGTCCTTGACCTCGCGCGGGATGCCGACCCTCACGTTCCCGCTCCCTCCTGCCAGGCGGTCGCGGCGGCGTCGTTGCCACCGTGTGCCCGCTGGTCCGCCGCAGTCTAGGTCGCGAACGGAACCCGCAGAAGCCCACGACACGCAACCTCTGGGTTGCATCCCCTCCCCCGCCGTGCAACCCTACGGTTGCACATCATGACGACAGAGGAGGACGCATGGACGACCGCATCGAGCGCGAGCTCCGGATCGAGGCGCCGATCGAGCGCGTGTGGCAGGTCATCACCGACCCGGCGTACGTGGCCCGCTGGTTCGGCGACAAGGCGGAGATCGACCTGCGGCCGGGCGGCGCCGCGGTGTTCGGCTGGTCCGAGCACGGTGACGGGCACGCGGTCATCGAGCGGGTGGAGCCGCCGCGGGAGTTCGCCTTCCGCTGGGCGCGCGAGCACGACGTCCCGTTCGAGCAGGCGGCGACCACCACGCTGGTCGAGTTCAGCCTGGCCCCGGCCGGGGCCGGCACCCGGCTGCGGCTGGTCGAGTCCGGGTTCGCCGACGAGACCCACCACAAGGAGAACAGCGGCGGCTGGGACGCCGAGCTCGCCGACCTGGTCGCGTTCCTGGCCGAGTGATGTCCACAGTGGAGGGCGTGCTGGCCGCGCTGGCCGACCCGACCCGGCGCTCGGTGCTCGAGTCGCTGGTGCGGGACGGCGCGACCACCGCGACGGTGCTGGCCCGCCGACTGCCGGTCACCCGGCAGGCGGTGGGCAAGCACCTGTCCGTGCTGGAGCGGGCCGGGCTGGTGCACTGCCGGCGGGTCGGGCGGGAAGCCCGCTACCAGCCGGACCCCGCTCCCCTGGCCAGCACCGCCGACTGGCTCGCCACGCTCGCCCGCGAGTGGGACGACCGGCTGGCCCGGATCCGCGCCCTCGCCGAGGACCCGGACGCCTGACCCCGGTACACGATGCCGATCCCGGGACGCCCGATCCCGGGACGCTCGACCCCGGGCGCCTGGACCCCGGGACGCTCGACCCCGGGCGCCTGGACCCCGGGACCGCTCAGTGGGCGAAGGAGTGCGGGCGCCGGGTGGGGTCGGCGGGCCAGGGCGCGTCGGCCGGGCGGAGCGGGGTCCAGGACCGGTCGCGCGCGTACGCCGCCGCCAGCACCCCGGCGACCGTGGCCGAGTTCTCGATCCGGCCGGCGAAGACCTCCGCCACCGCCTCGTCCAGTGGCATCCGGTGCACGCCGAGGTCGGTCTCCTCGTCGGTGCCGACATGCCGGTCGGCCTCCGCCACGTCGGTGAGGTCGCGGGCCAGGTAGACCCGGATCGCCTCCTCGCTCAGCCCGGGCGAGGGACGCAGGTCGATCAGCGTGTCCCAGCGCGCGGCGAGCAGGCCGGCCTCCTCGTGCAGCTCGCGGGCGGCGCTGTGCAGCGGCGACTCCCCCGCCACGTCGAGCAGCCCGGCCGGCAGCTCGATGAGCCACTCCCGCACGGGGTGCCGGTACTGCCGGATCAGCACCACCCGGTCGTCGGTGTCCAGCGCCAGCACGGCGACCGCGCCGGGGTGCTCGACCACCTGCCGGGTGGCGGTGCCGCCGCCGGGCATCCGCACCTCGTCCACCCGCAGCCCCATGATCCGTCCGGTGTAGACGGTCTCGGACGACGCGACGGAGAAGTCGCTCACGCCAGCGCGCCCGCGGCGTGCCGGACCGGCAGCTCGACCGGCAGCCGCTCGGCGGCGGCGTAGTCCAGCGCCGCCTTGACGAACGCCCGGAACAGCGGCTGCGGCCGGGTCGGCCGGGAGGTGAACTCCGGGTGCGCCTGGGTGCCGACGAAGAACGGGTGCACCGAGCGCGGCAGCTCGACGTACTCGACCAGCCGCCCGTCCGGCGAGGTCCCCGCGACCACCAGCCCGGCCTCCTCCAGCCGGGCCCGGTAGTCGTTGTTCACCTCGTAGCGGTGCCGGTGCCGGGCGGAGACCTCGGTCGCCCCGTACGCCTCCGCCACCACCGAGCCGGCGACGAGCACCTCCGGGTACGCACCCAGCCGCATGGTGCCGCCCATGTCCCGCTCGCCGGCGACGACGTCGAGCTGGTCGGCCATCGTGGAGATCACCGGGTGCGGGGTGTCCGGGTCGAACTCGGTCGAGTTCGCCCCGTCCAGCCCGGCCAGGTCCCGGGCCGTCTCGATCACCATGCACTGCAGGCCCAGGCAGATCCCGAGCGTCGGGATGCCGCGCTCACGGGCGTGCCGGATCGCGCCGAGCTTGCCCTCGATGCCGCGCACCCCGAAGCCGCCGGGCACCAGCACACCGTCCACTCCGGACAGCGCGGCGGCGGCGCCGGCCGGGGTGCGGCAGTCGTCGGAGGGCACCCAGCGGATCTCCACCCGGGCGCAGTGCGCGAAGCCGCCGGCCCGCAGCGCCTCGGTGACCGACAGGTACGCGTCCGGCAGGTCGACGTACTTGCCGACCAGCGCCACCGTGACCGTCTGCTCCGGGCGGTGGACCCGGTCGAGCAGGTCGCCCCACTGGGTCCAGTCCACGTCCCGGAACGGCAGCCCGAGCCGGCGCACCACGTACGCGTCCAGGCCCTCGGAGTGCAGCACCTTGGGGATGTCATAGATGGACGGTGCGTCCGCCGCCGACACCACCGCCTCGGTGTCCACATCGCACATCAGCGAGATCTTGCGCTTGAGCCCGGCCGGGATCTCCCGGTCCGACCGGCACACCACCGCGTCCGGCTGGATGCCGATCGAGCGCAGCGCGGCCACCGAGTGCTGGGTCGGCTTGGTCTTCAGTTCCCCGCTGGGCGCGAGGTAGGGCACCAGGGAGACGTGCAGGAAGAAGCAGTTGTCCCGGCCGACGTCGTGGCGGACCTGGCGGGCCGCCTCCAGGAACGGCAGCGACTCGATGTCGCCGACGGTGCCGCCGACCTCGGTGATCACCACGTCCGGCGGGTCGTCGGTGAGCGCTGCCGCCCGGATCCGGTCCTTGATCTCGTTGGTGATGTGCGGGATCACCTGGACGGTGTCGCCCAGGTACTCACCGCGCCGCTCCTTGGCGATCACCGCCGAGTAGACCTGGCCGGTCGTCACGTTCGCGGACGCCTTGAGGGAGGTGTCCAGGAAACGCTCGTAGTGCCCGACGTCGAGGTCGGTCTCCCCGCCGTCCTCGGTGACGAAGACCTCGCCGTGCTGGAACGGGTTCATCGTCCCGGGGTCGACGTTGAGGTACGGGTCCAGCTTCTGCATGGTCACCCGCAGGCCGCGCGCCTTGAGCAGGTTGCCGAGGCTGCTCGCCGTCAGCCCCTTGCCCAGGGAAGAGGCGACTCCCCCGGTGACGAACACGTGCCTGGTCTGGCGGAACGACTGCGCCAAGGGGCTCTCCCGCGGTGTCCATGCGTGCCGGCTGTCTGCTCTCGGCCCGCGATCCACGGGAATCCACGGTAACACGGACCGGCCCCCCGTCCGGTTGCCGCGCCGGGGAGCGGCTCAGCCGGAGGAGGTCGGTGGGAACGGCGCGTCGGCGCCGGGCGCGGTGCCGTACTGCCCGCTCCGCCCGCCGCCCTGCTGGGCGAGCGCGAACACGGCCGCGACCTGCCCGACCGGCCGGTCGGCGTGATCGACGGTCGACACCGCCGAGGCGAGCCCGCTGTCCGCCCGTACCGCGCCGACCAGGCCCTCCTTGCCGGCCGCGGCCGCGGTGCCGGCGACCACCGCGCCCCGCCCGGCGCCGTCCAGCGCGGAGACCAGGTCGCTTAGGGTGCGCAGCCGGGCCGCCGGGTCCTCGCCGGCCACCGGGCCGGAGCTCACCACGACGGCCAGGTCGGCGGCGGTGACCTGGGCGCTGTCCACCCGCAGCATTCGCAGGCTGGCGAATCCGGCGACGACCTCGCTGGTCACCGCGGGCGTCGGGTCGCCGTCCTTGCTGCCCAGCAGCCCGTACGCGAGCAGCGCGCCGGACAGCACGCCGGCGTCCTCGCTCTCGGGCAGCTGGAAGCCGGCCGGTTGGCTGCCGCCGGTCACGTACGCCTTCGCGTCCGCCGCCCGCCCGGGGTCGGCGTAGTCGTCGGTGAGCTGCACCCGGCCGGTGACCCGCCCGCCGGCCTGCTCGACCGCCTTCTGCACGCCCTCCACCGTCGAGTCGGCCGCCTGCGGGGTGGCCACCAGCACCACCTTGGCGTCCCGCAGCGTGCCGGTGAGCAGCTTGGGCGCGAGCGCCGCGGTCACCGTGTCGTCGCTCTTGGCCCGGCCCTGCGCGGTCCGCAGCTCGCCCTGCAACTCGCGCTTGTCGGCGTCGAGCTGGCGCACCTGCCCGCGCAGGTCGTCCGACACCGCGCCGGAGAGCTGGGTGGTGCCGAGCAGCACGCCGAGGGCGAGGGCGAGGAACACCGCGGCCAGCGAGACGACGTGGTAGCGGAAGTCGATCACGGGATGAGATCCCTCCCCCAGGCGTACGCGCCGTCCCACCAGCCGGAGACCATCGTCACCCAGGTCCGGCCGTCGGTGGACAGCGCGAGCACGGCGCCGGCCACCGCGAGCGCGGCGACCACGATCAGCAGCAGGGCCCAGGCGGAGATCCGGCTGCGGTAGAGCCGGCTGGCCGCCTTCGCGTCGACCAGCGTGCCGCCGACCCGCAGCCGGGTCAGGAAGGTCGAGGCCATCCCGGCCCGCCCCCGGTCCAGGAACTCCAGCAGCGTGGCGTGCGTGCCGACGGTCACCACCAGCTCGGCGCCGTGGGTGTCGGCCAGCAGCAGGGCGATGTCCTCGCTGGTGCCGGCGGACGGGAACGGCACCGCGTCGACCCCGAAGTCCTGCGCCCGCTCCAGGCCGGGCGCCCGGCCGTCCGGGTCGGTGTGCACGACCACCTCGGCCCCGGACCGCAGCGCCTCGTCCGAGACCACCTGCAGGTCGCCGACGATGAGGTCGGGCTGGTAGCCGGCCTCGACCAGCGCGTCGGCGCCGCCGTCGACGCCGACCAGCACCGGCTTGAACTCGCGGATGTAGTGCCGCAGGCCGGCCAGGTCGGCCTTGTAGTCGTAGCCGCGGGCGACCAGCACCGCGTGCCGGCCCCGCAGCCGGGTGCGGATCTCCGGCACGCCGACGCCGTCGAGCAGCAGCGTGCGCTCCTGCTTCATGTACTCGACCGTGTTGGCGGCGAACGCCTCCAGCTGGGCGGACAGCCCGGCCTTGGCCCCCAGCAGCTGCTCGGACACGGTCTCCTGGGTCTGCGCCCGCCCCTCGGCGACGACCTGCTCCCCCGCGTACAGCGTCGCGCCGTCGAGGCGGACCTTGGCGCCGTCCTTGAGCGCGCCGAAGACCTCGGTGCCGACCTGGTCGAGGACCGGCATCCCGGCCGCGACGAGGATCTCCGGCCCGAGCGTCGGGTAGCGCCCGGAGATGCACGGGCTGGCGTTGACCACGCCGCCGACCTCCGCCGCCACCAGCGCGTCCGCGGTCGCCCGGTCCAGGTCGACCTGGTCGAGCACCGCGATGTCGCCGCGCCGCAGCCGCGGCAGCAGCTGGTCGGTCCGCCGGTCGACCCGGGCGACGCCGGTCACCCCCGGCAGCGGCGTCTCCGTCCGGCGACGCAGAGCGAGCTTCATGGTGCTCAGCGTGCCACCGGCGCGCCGACCGTCCCCGCAGCGAAACGCCGATCGTGCCGGCGAATTCGCGCAGGTCAGGCGGTTTCTCGGTCCGCGGCGGCGGTGGCCAGCAGCTCCTCGGCGTGCGCCCGGCCGAGCTCGGAGCCCTCCAGCCCGGCCAGCATCCGGGCCAGCTCGCGCACCCGGCCGGCATCGTCGAGGACCCGGACGTCGCTCTTCGTCACCAGAGCACCCTCGCTGTCCGCCTTGTCCACCACCACGTGGGCGTCCGCGTACGCCGCCACCTGCGGCAGGTGGGTCACCACCAGCACCTGGTGATCGCGGGCCAGCCGGGCCAGCCGGCGGCCCACCTCGACCGCGGCCCGGCCGCCGACCCCGGCGTCCACCTCGTCGAAGACCATGGTCGGCACCGGGTCGGCGCCGGCGAAGACCACCTCGACCGCGAGCATCACCCGGGACAGCTCGCCGCCGGACGCGCCCCGCTGGATCGGCAACGGCGGGGCGCCGGCGTGCGGCCGCAGCAGCACCTCGACCTCGTCCACCCCGTCCGGGCCGACCGCGACCCGCTCGCCGTCCAGCTCGACCGCCGGCCCGTCGCCGGCCGCCGGCTTGCGGCGCAGCTCGACCGTGACGGCCGCCCGGGCCATCGCCAGCCCGGCCAGCTCCGCGGTCACCGCGGTGCCGAAGCGCTCGGCCGCGGCGGCCCGCAGCGCGGACAGCTCGCCGGCCAGCCCGGCCACCTCGACCCCGGCCGCGTCCCGCTCGGCCGCCAGCGCCGCCAGCGCGTCCTCGGACACGTCCAGGGTGGACAGCCGCTCGCCGGCGTCGGCCGCCCAGGCGAGCACCTCGTCGATGCCGTCGCCGTACTTGCGGGTGAGTGCCTTGAGCGCGGCCCGCCGGTCCTCCACCTCGGCCAGGCGGGCCGGGTCGGCGTCGGTGCGTTCCGCGTACGACGCCAGCTCGGCGGCCACGTCGGCGACCAGGTAGGCCACCTCGTCCAGCCGCTTCTCCAGCGCGGACAGCTCCGGGTCGGCCGCCGACTCGTGCGCCAGCGCCCGCCGGGCCGCCCCGAGCATCGCGGTGACGTCGGTGTCGCCGGCGGCGGGGTCGGCCGGGTCGCCGGCCAGCGCGTCGTGCGCGGTCCGCGCGGCCAGCCGCAGCGCGTCGGAGTGGGCCAGCTTCTCCGCCTCCGCGGCCAGCGTGCCGTCCTCGCCCGGCTGCGGCTCGACCGCGGCGATCTCGGCCAGCCCGTGCCGCAGCACGTCGGCCTCCCGGGCCAGCTCGCGGACCCGCGCGGTCCGGTCGGCGAGGTCGGCGGCCAGCTGCTGCCAGCGCCCGTACGCCTCGCGGTGCCGGTCCAGCAGCTCGCCGGTCTCGCCGAAGCGGTCCAGCGCGGCCCGCTGCTCCCCCGGCCGCAGCAGCCGCAGCTGGTCGGACTGCCCGTGCACGGCGAGCACGCCCTCGGCGAGCTCGCCGAGCAGCCCGGCCGGCACCGCGCTGCCGCCGAGGAACGCCCGGGACCGGCCCTCCACCGCGATCGCCCGCGACACCAGCAGCTCGCCGTCGTCGTCGACCTCCGCGCCGGCGTCCCGGGCCCGGGCCAGCACCGGCGAGTCGACCGGCAGCCGCAGCCGGCCGTCGACCACCGCCCGGCCGGAGCCGGACCGCACCCGGGCCGGGTCGGCCCGGCCGCCGAAGAGCAGGTGGAGCCCGGTGACGACCATCGTCTTGCCGGCACCGGTCTCGCCGGTGACGACGGTCAGCCCCGGGCCGAGCTCCAGGGTCACGTCCTCGATCACGCCGAGGCCCCGGATACGGATCTCGGACAGCACGGGCAGAGCGTAACGAGTCAGGGCCGGGTGGCGCGGAAACCGTTCACCGGCAGGCCGAACTTCGCGACCAGCCGCTCGGTGAACGGCCGGTGGTGCATCCGGGCGATCCGCACCGGCTCGACGCCGCGGCGTACCTCCACCCGGGCGCCGGCCGGCACCGGCGAGGTCCGCCGGCCGTCGCAGCCGAGGATCCCGTCGTGCCCGCTGTCGTCCACGGTGATCGTCACCGTCGAGTCGGGGGCGATCACCAGCGGCCGGGCGAACAACGCGTGCGCCGAGGTCGGCACCACCAGCAGCGCCTGCACCTCCGGCCACACCACCGGCCCGCCGGAGGAGAACGCGTACGCGGTGGAGCCCGTCGGGCTCGCGCACACGACCCCGTCGCAGCCGAAGCTGGTCAGCGGCAGGCCGTCGATGTCGAGGGTGACCTCGAGCATCCGCTCCCGCTTGGTCTTCTCCACCGAGGCCTCGTTGAGCGCCCAGTCACTCGCGAGGAGCTCGTCGTCCTTGGTCACCCGGACGTCGAGGGTGAGCCGCTCCTCCACCAGGTAGGTGCGGTCGACGACGCGCCGGACCGTGTCCGGCAGCGCCTCCGGCTCGGTCTCGGCCAGGAAGCCGACCCGGCCCAGGTTCACCCCGACCAGGGTCGCCCGGCACGGGCGGGCCAGCTCGGCCGCCCGCAGGAACGTGCCGTCCCCGCCGAGCACCAGCACCACCTCGACGTCACGGGCGGCCGACTCGCCCGGCGGCATGATCCGCACGTCGGTGACACCGAGGTCGGCCGCCTCCTGGGCCAGCATCCGGACCTCGAAGCCGGCGCCGACCAGCGCGGCCTGCACCTGCCGGGCCCGGTCCACCATGTCCCGGCGGCCGGTGTGGGTGACGAGCAGCGCGGACCTCGTCACCGGCCCACCGCTGCCTCGACCGCCTCGCGGTCGGGGGCGGGCGCGCCGCGGCGCAGCCAGAGGAAGAACTCGACGTTGCCGGCCGGGCCGGGCAGCGGGCTGCGGACCACGCCGGCGGTGCCGAGGCCCAGCTCGTACGCGGCCATGGCCACCTTGTGCACGGCCTCTGCTCGCAGCGCCGGCTCGCGGACGACGCCGCCGGCACCGACCCGCTCCTTGCCGACCTCGAACTGCGGCTTGACCATCGGCAGCAGGTCGCCCGTGGTGCACCGCGCGAGTGCCGGCAGGACCAGGGTGAGCGGGATGAAGGACAGGTCGGCGACGGTCAGCTCGACCGGGCCGCCGATCGCCTCCGGGCTGAGGTCGCGGACGTTCGTACGGTCGTGCACGGTCACCCGGTCGTCGGTGCGAAGCGCCCACGCGAGCTGGCCGTAGCCGACGTCGACCGCGACCACCTCGCGGGCGCCACGGCGCAGCAGCACGTCGGTGAAGCCGCCGGTGGAGGCGCCGGCGTCGAGGACCCGGCGGCCTGCTACGTGGAGGTCGGGCAGCGCGTCGAGGGCGCCGGCGAGCTTGTGGCCACCGCGGGAGGCGTAGTCGGGCTGGTCGGGCCGCTCCTCGACCAGCACCGGGGTGGCCGGGTCGACGGCGGTCGCCGGCTTGGTCGCGGTGCTGCCGGCGACCCGGACCCGGCCGGCGTGCACCAGCTCGGCGGCCTGCTCGCGGGAGCGGGCCAGGCCGCGACGGACCAGCTCGGCGTCCAGCCGGGCGCGCCGGACCACCGGTCAGATTCCGTCGATAGCGGCGAGCGCCTCGGACAGCTCGCCGTGCAGGGCGTCGTAGCGGGCGACATGCTCGGCCACCGGCAGCTCGGCGAGCTCGTCCAACGCCGCCGCCGACACCGCCAACGCCCCCACCACCCCCGGCACCTCCTGGGCACCCCCACCCTGCGCACCACCACCGGGCGCACCACCGCCCTGGGCACCTCCCGGCGGCCCCGGCCGCGGCTCCAGTGACCCACCATCCGGCGCACCACCACGGACGGCACCGGGCGCACCAGCCGACGGCCCCGGCCCAGGTCCTGATGCCCCACCACCAGACGGCCCGGGCCGCGGCCCGCCGAACCCCCCACCCGACGCACCACCCCCCGGCGGACCTGGCCGCGGACCGGCGAACCCGCCCCCCGGCGGACCTGGCCGCGGGCCGGTGAACCCGCTACCCGGCGCACCGCTCGGCGGGGCGGGGCGGGGCGTGGCGTCGCTCGGGGGGTTGGGCGGTGTGGGTGCGCTCACGCGTCGCTCCCGGGCCGCTCCGGCGGCGCCGCTTTCGCCGCCTTCCGCGCCGACGCCTTGGTCGCCTTGGTGGCCTTCGTTGCCTTGGCCGGCGCCTTCACGGCCTCGCCCGCCGCGGCCGGCGCCGGCGCCGTCACGGCCTTGCTGGCCTTGGCCGGCTTCTTCTCCGCCGCCTTGGCCGGCGCCTTCCTGCCCGCCGCCTTCTTCGCCGGCACCGGCGCCGCCGGCTCGGCCGCTCCCGGCTCGGCCGGACCGGCGGCCAGGCCCGTCACCGACGGCGGCGCCGGCGCGACCGCGTCCGCCGCCGTACGCAGCTCGGCGATCGACCGCTCCAGCTCCCGCACCCGCCCTTGCAGCGTCGTCACCTCGTCGGTGCTGGCGAACCCGAGCCGCCCGGCCGCCCGCTCCGCCTCGTACCGCACCAGCTTCAGCAACGCCTCTCGATTGGACCGGGACGCGTCGGTGATCTCCTGGGCGAGCCCGCTCACCTGCTCCCGCGTGGCCTCGCCCTGCGCGAGCATGGAGCGCGCGGCTGCCCGCGCCCGCTCCACGGTCACCTCGGTCAGCCCACTGACCAGCGACCAGTAACCGGTGAGGGCCTCCCGGACCATGGCGTGCTCCTCGTCGTGCGAACCCCGTCATCCTCGGTGCGACCACGCTACGGCATCCACCCCGTGGGGTACGGTCCCGGCGGGGTTCGGCGAGACGAGGGGTCTGGGGTGGCGACGGTCGAGGAGTGCGAGGCCGCCATGCACAAGCTGGCGGAGCGGCTGCGGTCGCCGGAGGCGGCCGAGACCCGCGGCAAGATGCTCAACCGGTCGCTCAGCTGCCACGTGCCCGACCTCGGCGTCACCTTCGCCGGGCAGCTGCGCGACGGCGAGATCCACGACATCCGCCAGGTGCCCAAGCCGGACGGCCAGATCAAGCTCGCCGCCGCCAGCGACGACCTGCTCGCCCTCGTCGACGGCCAGCTCAACTTCGCCAAGGCCTGGGCGAGCGGCCGTCTCAAGGTCGACGCCAGCGTCTTCGACCTCCTCAAGCTCCGCACGTTCCTCTGACCCGGCCCCTGCCACTTCGCCGGCTGAGAAGTTCCGCGCCGACTGAGCAGCAACAGCTGCTCAGTCGAGCCCCCAGCTTCCCAGTCGAGCCCCTGCAGTGCTCAGGCGGTGAGGAGGCCGAGGCGAGAGAGCGCGGCGGAGGCCGGCGCGCCGTCCGCACTCACCGGCGCGGACGAGCCGGCCCAGGCGGCGGCGCAGAGGGCGCGCAGCGCGAGCAGGTCGTCGCCGGACCCGGACAACCGCAGGTCGGAGGTCACGGTCCAGCCGCCGCAGGTCCAGCCGTCCCCGTCCGGCACCGGCGCCTCGTACGGCTCCAGCAGGCCGTCCAGCCCCGCCGCCACGTACGTCGGCCGCTGGTCCGGCCCCGCCCCGAGCAGGTCGGCGGGTGTGGTCACGCCGGTCAGCACGAGCAGGCTGTCGCAGCCCACCCGGCTCGCCCCGGCCACGTCGGTGTCCAGCCGATCGCCGACCACCAACGGGTCCCGGGCGCCGCTGCGCTGCACCGACTCCCGGTGCATGGCCGGGTCCGGCTTGCCGGTGACCTGCGGCTCCTGCCCGGTCACCGCCGTCACCACGCCGACCAGCGAGCCGTTGCCGGGCAGCGGGCCGCGTACCGAGGGGATCGTCAGGTCGAGGTTGGTCGCCACCCACCAGGCACCGCGGCGCACCGCCACCGCCACCTCGGCGAGCTCCCGCCAGCCGACCTGGGCGCCATAGCCCTGCACCACCGCGGCCGGCTCGTCGTCCGCGCTGGCCACCACCTTGAAGCCGCGGTCGGCGGCCTCCCGCTGCAGCCCCTCGCCGCCGACCACCAACACCGGCGCGCCGGCTGGCAGCCGCTCGGCCAGCACATGGCAGGCCGCCTGCGAGGAGGTGACCACCTCGGCCGCGTCGGCCTGCACCCCCATGCCGCGCAGCAGCTCGGCCACCGCCTCCGCCGTACGGGACGCGTTGTTGGTGACGAAGGCCAGCCGCATCCCGGCCGCCCGCGCCGCGGCGAGCGCCTCCGGGGCGGCGGTCACCGGCGTCGGGCCGAGGTAGACCACCCCGTCGAGGTCGAGCAGGGCGACGTCGTATCGCCGGGCGGGAGTCGTCACCGGTTGGCGGCCAGCGCCGCCCGGGCGCCGCGCAGCGCCGTGGAGTAGTGGGTGATGTCCGGGCGCATCGCCGCGGCCAGCGCGAGGTGCTCGACGGCGGACGGCAGGTCACCGATCTTCGCGGCGGCCAGTCCCAGGCCGAACTGCGCGTAGTCGTCGGCGGGGTTGATCGAGATGATCCAGCTGAAGCTCTGCACCGCGTCGTCGTACAGCCCGGAGTCGAACTGCGCCCGGGCCAGCGCCTCGCGCACGCTGCGGGACTCGGGCTCGGAGTTGGCGGCGTGCGTGAGCAGGGTGACCGCGGCCGCGGGGTTGCCGCCCTCGAGCAGGTCGAGCCCGCGGACGTACCAGTCGTAGACCTCGCCCTGCGGGAGGACGTCGGGCGGCGGCGGGGGCGCGTCGGCGAACGGTGGCGGGGGTGGGGCCTCGTCGTCCCAGTCGTCGTCCCGATTGCTCCGCACGAACGGTCCTCCTCTTCTCAGGCGCGCTGGTGCCGCGCGCGGCCGGCCCGCTGCCGACTCCTACGATGCGGACCATGACGTCGACTGCGTCGGTGCCACCCGCCTCCTCCCCGGTGCCCGAGGGCCTCAGGCTCTCGCCCTTCCGCGCGCTGCGCTATGCCGGTGCGGACGGGTCGGATCTGTCCCGGCTGCTGTCCCCGCCGTACGACGTTATCGACGAGGACGAGCGGCGCGAGCTCGAATCGGCCGATCCGCACAACGTCGTCAGGCTCATCCTCCCACGGGATGCGTCGGCGAACCCGCACGGCGCCTACGGGGCCGCCGCAGACCTGCTCCGGCAGTGGCGGGCCGAGGGCGTGCTGGTCGCGGACGACACGCCGGCGCTGTACGTGTACGAGCTGGCGGAGGGTGACGCCCGCACCCGCGGCCTGGTCGGCGCGGTCGGGCTGACCCCGCCGGAGGCCGGGATCGTGCTCCCGCACGAGAACACCATGGCCGGCCCGGTGGCCGACCGCCTCGCGCTGACCGAGGCGACCGAGGCGAACCTCGAGCCCATCTACCTGGTGTATTCCGGCGGCGGCGCGGCCTCCCAGGCGGTGGCGGCCTGCGACGACCGGCCCCCGCTGGTGACGGCGCAGGTCGACGGGGTGACCCACCGGATCTGGGCGCTCACCGACCCGGAGACGCTGCGGGCGGTCGCCGGCGACCTGCTCGCGCGGCGGGCGGTCATCGCCGACGGCCACCATCGGTACGCGACGTACCTGCGGCACCAGGCCGACCGGCACGCCGCCGGCGCAGGCGCGGGGCCGTGGGACCGGGGGCTGGCGCTGCTGGTGGACGCGAGCACGTACGGGCCGCAGGTGCACGCCATCCACCGGGTGGTGCCCCGACTGGCGCTGGCCGACGCGGTGTCCCGGGCCGCCGCCGGCTTCGCGACCCGGGACGTGCCGGCCGCCGACGCGCTCGACACGCTGGCGGGCGTCGACGAGGGCGCGGCGTTCCTGCTGACGGACGGCTCGCGGTGGGTGCTGCTGACCGATCCCGACCCGGCGCTGATCACGTCGACGCTGCCCGCCGAGCGTTCGGCGGCGTGGCGCGCGCTCGACGTCACCGTCGCCCACCGGGTGCTCATCGACCGGCTGTGGGAGCTGGAGGACCACGAGGACGTGGTCGGCTTCGAGCACTCGGTCGCCGACGCGGTCGCCGCGGCGCAGCGCACCGGCGGGACCGCCCTGCTGCTCAACCCGACCCCGGTCGAGGGCGTCGCCGCGGTGGCCGAGGCCGGCGAGCGGATGCCGCGCAAGTCCACGCTCTTCACGCCGAAGCCGCGCACCGGCCTGCTGATGCGCGCCTACGCCGACGAGCCGGACTGGTCCCGGGGCTGATCGCCCCCGTCGCTGAACGCCGGCGCCTCGCTCCCGTCGCTGAACGCCGGGCCCACCGCCGGCGGCCGCTCCGCCACTGCCTCCTCACCCGGCACCTCACTCGAGAACCGCACCCCGTACGCCGCGGTGTCCGCCGCGCCGCCTCCGTCAGCCGCCCCGCCCTCGGGCACACCACCCTCAGCGAGCACGTCCGCCGGCGAACCGTCCTCGGCCGGACCGCCGCGGTCATCGGGAGCGGCATCCTGCGAGCCGCTCTCAGCCGCGAACCCGTCGCCGTCGGTCGACCCACCGCTGGGCGGACCGCCGTCGCTTGGATCGCCGCCTTCAGCGAAGCCACCAGCCACCGGGCCCGCGTCCTCGACCGACGCACCGCCTTCGCCAGTGGGCGAGTCGTCGTCAGCGGACCCTTCGCCCGGCAAGCCGTCTCCAGGCGCGATCCCGCCATCGTCGATCCCGCCATCGTCAGCCAACCCGCCGCCGAGCGGACCGCCGTCCTCGGCGGACCGACCTCCGGGCGTCTCGCCTGCGAGTTCGCTGCTGGGCGGATCACCGTCGTCGGAGTCGCTCCCGTCTTCGGGCGACATGTCCTCCAGTGGGCTGGCGTCATCGGGGTCATCAAGGTCGTCGAGGAGGACCTCGACGCCGTCGATCTCGAGGATCCGCTCGTCGGCGTCGGTGGTCCCGTCCTGGTCCGCGGCCGCCGCCGCGGCGAACCACTCCCGCGCCTCCTCGGCCCGCCCGAGCGCGAGCAGCAGGTCGGCGAAGGCGTACCAGAGCCGCGCCGACCACGGCTCGACCGTTCGCCGGTCCAACCCCGAGTCCTGCAGCGTGACCAGCGCAGCGTCGAGCTGGCCGAGGTCGCGCCGCGCCCCGGCCTCGACGATCCGCAGCTCGGCTCGCTCCGCCGGTGGCAGCGCCTGCGCCTCCGGCGACTGGGCCAGCCGCAGCGCCCGGTCGGGCCGGCCGAGCGCGCGCTCGGCGTCCGCCAGCAGCGGCAGCGCCGAGTCGTCCCCGGTCATCCGCCGCGCCGTACGCAGCTCGGCGATCGCCTCCGCCCACTCACCCGCCGCGTACGCGGTCTCCCCCACCGCCTGGCGCACCACCGCGACCCGCGCCCCGAGCGCCCGCGCCGCCCGTGCCTGCACGAGCGCCGCCTCGGGGTCCTCGTCCACCAGCCGGCCCGCCGCGACCAGATGCCGGGCGACCCGGTCGGCGGCGAGCTTGCTCAACGTTCGCAGCTGCGAACGCACCTCGGGATCGAGATCCCGCGGGTCGATGTCCGCCGGTGGCTCGATCTCCGGGCCGGGCCGGCGCGAGCCGGCAACGACCGCGCTCCGTCCGGGCCGGCCGTCCGCGTCGCTCCGCCGGTACGGACGCGCCGCCCCCGGTCGGCCGTCCCGCGCCGGGCGGTCCCGACCGTCACCGCGGCCGGGACGGGTGTCGGGCCGACGCTCCCGCATCGGTCGCCCAGGCCCGTCATCGCGTCGCCACGGCCGAGCCTCTCCACCGTCCGCCGCCGGGACCGACCCGGATCCGGTCGACCCCCCGCGATAGCCGCCACCCTCGGGCCGCGCGGAACTACCGCGATAGCCGCCGCCGCGCTCGGAGCGCTCGGAGCCACCGCGTCGTTCGAACGACCCGCCGCGACCGCTCCCGGAGCGCTCAGGACGACCGCCACCACCTGATCCACCGAATGACCCACCGCGCCGCTCCGGCCGGCCGGCGCTCGGGCCACCTGCGTCTCGACCAGCGGACCGCCCGCGATCACCCGAGCCGGATGCATCGCTCGACCCGCCGGCACGGCCATGGCCGGCACCACCGGTCCGCTCCTCGCGCCCGGTCGAGCGGGACGCTCCCCGGTCCGCGCTCCACCCGCTAGGCCGGCCGCCACTGCTCCGCCCGTCGTGCCCAGACGCCCCCCGGTCGGCGCTCCATCCACCGGAACGGCTACCACCGGTCCGCTCTCCACGCCCGGTCGCGCCAGACGCTCCACGCTCCGCGCTCCACCCGCCGGACCGGCCACTACCTGTCCGGCTCTCGCGGTCAGTGGCCCCGGACGCTCCACGCTCTCCGGTCCACCCGCTGGAGCGGCCACTACCAGTTCGCCTCTCGCTCCCAGCCGCGCCCGACCGTCCGCGCTCAGCGCCCCATCCACCGGACCGGTTACCACCGGCCGGCTCTCCCCGGCCGGCGGTGCCAGGCGCTCCGCGCCCTGCGCCGCCGGCACCACTCCACCTGCTGGGTCGGCCGTCTCCACGCCGGTCCGCGCCGCGGTCCCCCTCGGCCCAGTTGGTGGTCCGACCGTCGCGCCCGGCCGGGCCAGAGGAGCCTCGCTCGGTACCGCCAGTGCCAGCGGTCCACCGGCCGCCCGGACCCCGGCGGTCATCCGAACCAGCTGCTCCGCGCTGCCCACCGCGATCCCCGTCGCGTCGACCAGCTACGCCGCCGCGGGCAGCCGCACCGCCGGCGGGACGACCGAAGCCGGATCCACGTCGCTCCGGAGCGCGGTCACCGTCCGAGCCACCGGTCCAGCGCGAGCCGGAACGACCGCGATCGGAGCCGCGATCGTCGTTCGAGCCGGCACCCCACCGACCACCAGCGGGCGCTCCGCCGGTACGACCGGAGCCTGCTCCGCGCCGCTCGGGACCCGGACCGGCCGAAGCCCCGCGGCCATCGCCGGGACGAGAGGTACGCCGCTCGGCCGGGCCCCCGTCGCCGCTCCACTGCCGGGACGGACCGCCTCGCGCCGCGGCACCATCACCCGGCCTCCTGGGCTGGCCGGAACCGGCGACCCGACGGTCGGCGGTGCGGCCGCCGGCCGAGCTGCCAGCTCTGCGGGCGCCTGCATCGGCACCGCGACCGTCGGACGCGCCGCCGTCGCCTGCGCCTCGCGAGCGCTGACCGCCGGTCCGGCCGCTCTGCGAGCCGGTCGTCGACGACCGGTCGCTGCCCCGGCGGGGAGCTCCCCCAGCAGCACGTGACGACCTGTCGGCACTGAACCGCGACTCGTTGTTCTCCGGACGCTTGCCTTGCTGCACCGCGTGCATTCCTCTCGAGAAACGTCGATGGGGGACCACCGAAGTGGTCCCCCATCGAGGAAGATGTCCGGCGACGTCCTACTCTCCCACGCAGTCACCCGCGCAGTACCATCGGCGCAGAAGGGCTTAGCTTCCGGGTTCGGGATGGGACCGGGCGTTTCCCCTTCGCCATGGTCGCCGAAACTCTATGGAGATGTTGGTCGTACAAGACGACCGCACCTCGGGAACCGCACAGTGGACGCGTAGCATTTGTGGTCAAGTCCTCGGCCTATTAGTACCGGTCAGCTCCACCAGTTACCTGGCTTCCACTTCCGGCCTATCAACCCGGTGGTCTACCGGGGGCCTTACTCCACGAAGGATGGGAGACCTCATCTTGAAGCGAGCTTCCCGCTTAGATGCTTTCAGCGGTTATCCCTGCCGAACGTAGCCAACCAGCAGTGCTCCTGGCGGAACAACTGGCACACCAGAGGTTCGTCCGTCCCGGTCCTCTCGTACTAGGGACAGCCCTTCTCAAGTCTCCTGCGCGCGCGGCGGATAGGGACCGAACTGTCTCACGACGTTCTAAACCCAGCTCGCGTACCGCTTTAATGGGCGAACAGCCCAACCCTTGGGACCTACTCCAGCCCCAGGATGCGACGAGCCGACATCGAGGTGCCAAACCATCCCGTCGATATGGACTCTTGGGGAAGATCAGCCTGTTATCCCCGGGGTACCTTTTATCCGTTGATCGATGCCGCTTCCACATGCCGACACCGGGTCACTAGTCCCAGCTTTCGCTCCTGCTCGACACGTCCGTCTCACAGTCAAGCTCCCTTGTGCACTTGCACTCAACACCTGATTGCCAACCAGGCTGAGGGAACCTTTGGGCGCCTCCGTTACCTTTTGGGAGGCAACCGCCCCAGTTAAACTACCCACCTGACACTGTCCCTGATCCGGATCACGGACCGAGGTTAGAAGCCCAGATTGACCAGAGTGGTATTTCAACGTTGACTCCACCGGCACTGGCGTGCCGACTTCACAGTCTCCCACCTATCCTACACAAGCCAAACCGAGCACCAATATCAAGCTGTAGTGAAGGTCCCGGGGTCTTTCCGTCCTGCCGCGCGTAACGAGCATCTTTACTCGTAGTGCAATTTCGCCGAGTCCGTGGTTGAGACAGTGGAGAAGTCGTTACGCCATTCGTGCAGGTCGGAACTTACCCGACAAGGAATTTCGCTACCTTAGGATGGTTATAGTTACCACCGCCGTTTACTGGCGCTTGAGTTCTGAGCTTCGCCCCGAAAGGCTGACCCGTCCCCTTAACGTTCCAGCACCGGGCAGGCGTCAGTCCGTATACATCGTCTTGCGACTTCGCACGGACCTGTGTTTTTAGTAAACAGTCGCTTCTCCCTGGTCTCTGCGGCCAGCCAGCGCTCCGGGGGCACGCCCCTTCACGCCTTCTGGCCCCCCTTCTCCCGAAGTTACGGGGGCATTTTGCCGAGTTCCTTAACCACGGTTCACTCGATCGCCTTGGTATTCTCTACCTGACCACCTGAGTCGGTTTGGGGTACGGGCCGCTCAGAGCTCGCTAGAGGCTTTTCTCGGCAGCATAGGATCATCCATTTCGCCTCATTCGGCTACGCATCAGGTCTCAGGCTTATGCGGTGCGGATTTGCCTACACCACGCCCTACACCCTTACACCGGTATTACCACTGACCGGCTGGACTGCCTTCCTGCGTCACCCCATCGCTTACCTACTACCGGTTCGGGTCACGCGCTCCACCCAGCAGACTCGAAAGTCCGCCGGGCTTCAGGCGCTTAGCATTGCCGGGTTCGGTATGGGCGCTCTTTTGCGGGTACGGGAATATCAACCCGTTGTCCATCGACTACGCCTGTCGGCCTCGCCTTAGGTCCCGACTTACCCTGGGCGGATTAGCCTGGCCCAGGAACCCTTGGTCATTCGGCGGCGGAGTTTCTCACTCCGCTTTCGCTACTCATGCCTGCATTCTCACTCGCGTGGCGTCCACGACTGGGTCACCCCGTCGCTTCTCTCGCCACACGACGCTCCCCTACCCATCCACACGTCTGGCCGTACGCTCGAGGCGCACGACGGACTATTGCGTGAATGCCGCAGCTTCGGCGGTGTGCTTGAGCCCCGTTACATTGTCGGCGCGGAATCACTTGACCAGTGAGCTATTACGCACTCTTTAAAGGGTGGCTGCTTCTAAGCCAACCTCCTGGTTGTCCGTGCGACTCCACATCCTTTCCCACTTAGCACACGCTTAGGGGCCTTAGCTGGCGATCTGGGTTGTTTCCCTCTCGACTACGAAGCTTATCCCCCGCAGTCTCACTGCCACGCTCTCACTTACCGGCATTCGGAGTTTGGTTGACTTCGGTAAGCTTGTGGGCCCCCTAGGCCATCCAGTGCTCTACCTCCGGCAAGAAACGCGTGACGCTGCACCTAAATGCATTTCGGGGAGAACCAGCTATCACCGAGTTTGATTGGCCTTTCACCCCTACCCACAGCTCATCCCCCAGGTTTTCAACCCTGGTGGGTTCGGTCCTCCACGCGGTCTTACCCGCGCTTCAACCTGGCCATGGGTAGATCACTCGGCTTCGGGTCTAGAGCACGCGACTGAGTCGCCCTATTCGGACTCGCTTTCGCTACGGCTACCCCACACGGGTTAACCTCGCCACGTACCGCTAACTCGCAGGCTCATTCTTCAAAAGGCACGCTGTCACGGCCGCACACAAGGTGCGACGACGCTCCAACGGCTTGTAGGCGCGCGGTTTCAGGTACTATTTCACTCCCCTCCCGGGGTACTTTTCACCTTTCCCTCACGGTACTTGTCCGCTATCGGTCACCAGGGAGTATTTAGGCTTAGCGGGTGGTCCCGCCAGATTCACAGCGAATTTCACGGGCTCGCTGCTACTTGGGATACCGCTCGGGAGGTGTCGCGTTTTCGTGTACGGGGGTGTCACCCTCTGTGCCGGCCCTTTCCTGAGGCCTTCCACTAACGACGACGCTTTTTTACTCCCTGCCAGTCCGGCAGAACTGACTGAACGGTCCCACGACCCCGCCTACGCAACCCCTGCCGGGTATCACGCGTAGACGGTTTAGCCTGTTCCGCTTTCGCTCGCCACTACTCACGGAATCGCGGTTGCTTTCTCTTCCTGCGGGTACTGAGATGTTTCACTTCCCCGCGTTCCCTCCACATACCCTATGTATTCAGGTATGGGTGACAGGACATGACTCCTGCCGGGTTTCCCCATTCGGAAATCCTCGGATCACAGCTCGGTTGGCAGCTCCCCGAGGCTTATCGCAGCCTCCTACGTCCTTCATCGGCTCCTGGTGCCAAGGCATCCACCGTGCGCCCTTAATAACTTGGCCACAAAGATGCTCGCGTCCACTGTGCAGTTCTCAAGGTACGGGCGGTCCCCATCGCCTGGACCGTCGCGTACGGCCCCCGCAAGGTTCTACGAGGGCCGCCGTTCGACGGACGACGGGGCCGAAGAAGCATCCGCTCCTTCAGGACCCAACAGCGTGCCTACGGCCGTGCCACCTGCCACATCGCGTTCCCACCTCCGAAGAGGCTGTACTGGCGAGGTGACGAGACGTCACGGCCGAACTAGTCAGCGTTCCACCCATGAGCACCAGGTCGGCATGCACATCCGACACTGGCTCTGGACGACCCCGAAGGATCGCCAGGTGCTCCTTAGAAAGGAGGTGATCCAGCCGCACCTTCCGGTACGGCTACCTTGTTACGACTTCGTCCCAATCGCCGATCCCACCTTCGACGGCTCCCTCCCAAGGGTTGGGCCACCGGCTTCGGGTGTTACCGACTTTCGTGACGTGACGGGCGGTGTGTACAAGGCCCGGGAACGTATTCACCGCAGCGTTGCTGATCTGCGATTACTAGCGACTCCGACTTCACGGGGTCGAGTTGCAGACCCCGATCCGAACTGAGACCGGCTTTTTGGGATTCGCTCCACCTTGCGGTTTAGCAGCCCTTTGTACCGGCCATTGTAGCATGTGTGCAGCCCTGGACATAAGGGGCATGATGACTTGACGTCATCCCCACCTTCCTCCGAGTTGACCCCGGCAGTCTCCTATGAGTCCCCACCATTACGTGCTGGCAACATAGGACGAGGGTTGCGCTCGTTGCGGGACTTAACCCAACATCTCACGACACGAGCTGACGACAGCCATGCACCACCTGTGCAAGGCCCTTGCGGACCTCCCATCTCTGGGAGATTTCCCTGCATGTCAAACCCAGGTAAGGTTCTTCGCGTTGCCTCGAATTAAGCCACATGCTCCGCCGCTTGTGCGGGCCCCCGTCAATTCCTTTGAGTTTTAGCCTTGCGGCCGTACTCCCCAGGCGGGGCGCTTAATGCGTTAGCTGCGGCACGGATCCCGTGGAAGGGAACCCACACCTAGCGCCCAACGTTTACGGCGTGGACTACCAGGGTATCTAATCCTGTTCGCTCCCCACGCTTTCGCTCCTCAGCGTCAGTATCGGCCCAGAGACCCGCCTTCGCCACCGGTGTTCCTCCTGATATCTGCGCATTTCACCGCTACACCAGGAATTCCAGTCTCCCCTGCCGAACTCTAGTCTGCCCGTATCGGCTGCAGGCCCGGGGTTGAGCCCCGGGTTTTCACAGCCGACGCAACAGACCGCCTACGAGCTCTTTACGCCCAATAATTCCGGACAACGCTTGCACCCTACGTATTACCGCGGCTGCTGGCACGTAGTTGGCCGGTGCTTCTTCTGCAGGTACCGTCACTCTCGCTTCGTCCCTGCTGAAAGAGGTTTACAACCCGAAGGCCTTCGTCCCTCACGCGGCGTCGCTGCGTCAGGCTTTCGCCCATTGCGCAATATTCCCCACTGCTGCCTCCCGTAGGAGTCTGGGCCGTGTCTCAGTCCCAGTGTGGCCGGTCGCCCTCTCAGGCCGGCTACCCGTCGTCGCCTTGGTGGGCCATCACCCCACCAACTAGCTGATAGGCCGCGGGCCCATCCTCAGCCGGAAAAACCTTTCCACCTTCGCAGATGCCCGTGAAGGTCGTATCCGGTATTAGCCCCGGTTTCCCGGGGTTATCCCAGAGCTGAGGGCAGGTTGCCCACGTGTTACTCACCCGTTCGCCGCTAGGACACCTTCCCGAAGGAAGGGCCTCGCTCGACTTGCATGTGTTAAGCACGCCGCCAGCGTTCGTCCTGAGCCAGGATCAAACTCTCCGTGAATGCTTTGTATGGCTGACCGGGCCGTCCACGACGGACCGGGGTGCCTACGGAGTAGATCACTGGTCTCGACAAGCTGTGTGCTCGTCGTGTACCAAAGGAATCCGCCACGGGATCGAGAAACGGTCGGATGACCGGCCCTCAACACCCGCGGACGGGGTTTGTTGGCACTGACTTTCGGCACGCTGTTGAGTTCTCAAGGAGCGGATGCGCACCGGTCTAAGTCTCTCGACTTGTCTCGGGGCAACTCGTTCAACATTACTCGGCTGGTTTCGCGGTGTCAAACCCGGAGGTTTGCGTCCCGCACCACCCGCACCCATCCCTCTAGCTCACGGTGTGACCCGTGATCCAGAGGAGCTGGGAGCCCGTCCCGCTCGGTGCGATCCACCGGCGCTCGGGGCGTCGACCACGTTAGGAGGGCGGCGGGGGCGGAGTCAAATCCGCTTCCGGCGCTCCCCGGACCGTGATCCGGGTGGCAGCACCGACCTGCGCCGGCGCCACCTGTGCGACGGCGAACCGTCACACGAGCACTCCTGTCCGGCCGGACCGAGGCCGGTGAAGACCTCCGATCCGTACGCCGGCGTCGAACGCGTCGGCTCACACCGCCGCGTCGCCTCCGGCGCCCGCCGACGATGTCGGCGACCGCAGGTCTGATGCTCGCCACCCCGGCGGCAAACTCCGCCGGGGAGACCAACACCAGACCCGGTGCTCCTGTGGACGACCCCCGCGCAGACGTTCCCGCCGTTGGGCTCTGCTTGGGGAGTCGGACACCTGGAGCGCGTCCGTCCCAACCATACTACCTTGTTGCTTTGCCGGTGTGATCGGGCGTTCCCTCCGTCGGGCCCCGGCCTGACACCGTGCGGGCGGGCCGCAGCCCGTCCTGCAGAGACCTTACAACGACGGTCCGGGCGGGATGTTCCCGCCCCGCCCGAGTCAGTCGATCAACCGCACCAGCCGGCGTTTTCCGGCCGCCAGCACCCGGCCGGCCAGGCGCTCGCGCGGCAGGTCGTACTCGCGGGCGGCCAGCCGCTCGCCGTCCAGCCGCACCGCGCCGTCGTCGACCAGCCGGCGCGCCGCGCTGGTGGACGGGGCGAAGCCGAGCTCGACCAGCAACGCCGGCAGGTGCATCGGGTCGCCGGGCGGCAGCGGCCGCTCCGGCACGTCCTCGGGCACGGCGCCCTGACGGAAGACGGTGTCGAAGCGCGCCTCGGCTGCCTCCGCCGCGGCCGCGCCGTGGTAGAGCGCGACCACCTGCCGGGCGAGCCGGCGTTTGGCCCGGCTCGCCTCCGGACCGCCGCCCGCCGCCGCCCGCCCGAGCTCCTCCGCGTCGTCCGGGAGCAGGTCGGTGGTCAGCCGCGCGTACGTCCCCACCGCCGGGTCCGGGATCGACATGAGCTTGCCGAACTGCTCCTCGGCCGGCTCGTCGATGCCCACCCAGTTGCCCAGCGACTTGCCCATCTTCTCGACGCCGTCGAGGCCGACCAGCAACGGCACGGTGAGCACGGCCTGCGGTGGCTGGCCGTGCGCCCGTTGCAGGTCGCGGCCCATCAGGTTGTTGAACGTCTGGTCGGTCCCGCCGAGCTCGACGTCGGAGCGGACCGCCACCGAGTCGATGCCCTGCAGCAGCGGGTAGAAGAACTCCACCAGCGAGATGGGCAGGTGCTCGCGGTGCCGGCGGGCGAAGTCGTCCCGCTCGAGCAGCCGGGCGACGGTGACCTCGCGGGCGTAGCCCATGATCTCGGCCATCGTCATCGGGTCGAGCCACTCGGCGTTGTTGCGCACCTCGACCCGGTCGGGGTCGAGCACCCGCATCAGCTGCTCGAAGTAGCGCGCCGAGTTGGCCGCGGTCTGTTCGGCGGACAGCGCCGCCCGGGTGTTGGTACGCCCGGAGGGATCACCGACCCGGCCGGTGAAGCCGCCGACGATGAGCACCGCGACGTGCCCGAGGTCCTGGAACTGGCGCAGCTTGCGCAGCACCACCGCGTGCCCGAGCGTCAGGCTTCTCCCGGACGGATCGATGCCGAGCTTGACGCGCAGGGGCCGGCCCTCCCGGTCGGCGGCGAGCAACCGCTCGGCCAGCCCGTCCGCCGGAAGCACCTCGGCGGCGCCGTAGCTCAGCCGGTCGTGGGCCTCCTTGAGGTGCGGCGGCAGCACGTCGCGAGCGTCGGTGGGCGTGTCGGCCATGCTCCGAGTCTGCCGTGCCGGCGCCGCAGGTCAGCGGACCGGGGGGCGGCGAGCGCGGCGGACCCCCGGCCGGTACGCGCTCACGGTCGGGTCGTCGGCGACCCACAGCCGCCAGGGCACGTCGCCGGCGGCGGCGACGCCGACCCGCGGCCCGGTGCGCACAGCGGGGTCGGGCACCGGCGGGCCGGCGCGCAGCCGGACCAGGGAGGCGGGGTCGAGCAGGTCGGCGCTGTTCGCGGCCCGGTCGAGGCCGAGCGCGGCGGCGAGCCGGGCCGGACCGCGGGCGAGCTCGGGCTCGGTGCGGGCGGCCGGCCGGCGGGCCCGGGCGGCATCCACTCCGGACACCACCCGGCCGGCCCGGAGCAGCACCGCGCTCGCCTCCCCGTCCGGACCGCAGACGACGTTGCAGCACCAGTGCATGCCGTACACGAAGTAGACGTAGAGGAAGCCGGGCGGTCCGAACATCACCGCGTTTCGCGGCGTACGGCCGCGGAAGGCGTGCGAGGCCGGATCCGCCGGCCCGGCGTACGCCTCCACTTCGGACAGGACAACTGCGACTGTTCCCTGTGGACTGTCCACTTCGAGCACGGCGCCGAGCAGGCCGCGGGCGGCGGCCAGGGCAGGGACGGCGAGCCGGTCACGGTCGAGCAGCGGGGTGGTCAGCGGCCCTCCCCCGCCGGCAGCACCGGCTCCGCCGCCCAGGCCCGGTGTTCCCCCACCGCCCGCTCCAGCGCGGCGAGCTGCTCGGCCACCCGGTCCGGGGCGGTGCCGCCCGGCGCGGACCGGGCTCGCAGCGCACCCGGCACGTCGAGCACGGCCCGCACCTCAGGTGTCAGCCGCGGGTCCACGGAGCCCAGCTCGGCGTCGTCGACGTCGGTGAGCTCCTTGCCCCGCTCCTCGCAGTGCCGGACCAGGTCCCCGGCCACCTCGTGCGCCTCCCGGAATGGCACCCCGGTGCGTACGAGCCACTCGGCCACGTCGGTGGCGAGCGCGTAGCCCTCCGGAGCGGCGGCGGTCAGCCGCTCCCGGTCGACGGCGAGGGTGGCGACCAGGCCGGCCATGGCGGGCAGCACGAGCAGCAGCTGCTCCACCGCGTCAAAGGCCGGCTCTTTGTCCTCCTGCAGGTCGCGGTCGTACGCCAGCGGGAGGCCCTTGAGCATGGTGAGCACCGCGGTGAGCCCGCCGATCAGCCGGCCGGCCTTACCGCGGGCCAGCTCGGCAATGTCCGGGTTCTTCTTCTGCGGCATGATTGACGAGCCGGTGGACCAGGCGTCGGCCAGCCGCACCCAGCGGAACTCGCTGGTCGCCCAGAGGCACACCTCCTCCCCCAGCCGGGACAGGTGCACGCCGAGCAGCGCGGCCGCGAAGAGGAACTCGGCGACGAAGTCCCGGTCGGAGACCGCGTCGATCGAGTTGGCCGCGGCGGCGGTGAAGCCGAGCTCCGCGGCGGTCACCACCGGGTCCAGCGGGAGCGACGAGCCGGCCAGCGCGCCCGCACCGAGCGGGCTCACCGCGGCCCGGCGGTCCCAGTCGCGCAGCCGGTCGACGTCCCGGGCCAGCGCCTGCACGTGCGCGAGCAGGTGGTGGGCGAACAGCACCGGCTGGGCGTGCTGCAGGTGGGTGAGCCCGGGCATCGGCACGTCCGGGTGGTCGGCAGCCAGCCCGATCAGCGCCGACTCCAGCCCGGCCACCTCGGCGGCTACCTCGCGTACCTTGTCCCGCAGGTAGAGCCGGAGGTCGGTGGCCACCTGGTCGTTGCGGCTGCGGCCGGCGCGCAGCTTGCCGCCGAGGGAGCCGAGCCGCTCCAGCAGCCCGCGCTCCAGCGCAGTGTGCACGTCCTCGTCCGCCACCGTGGGTTGGAAGGCGCCGGTGCGCACCGCCTCGCCCAGGTCGGCCAGGGCGTCGAGCATCCGCCTGAGCTCGTCGTCGTCGAGCAGACCGGCCCGGTGCAGGACCCGGGCGTGGGCCCGGGAGGCGGCCAGATCGTACGGCGCAAGCCGCCAGTCGAAGTGCACCGAGACCGACAGCCGGGCCAGCGCCTCGGCCGGCCCGCCGGCGAACCGGCCGCCCCACAGCCGGGTCGTGGCCTGGTCCGTCACGCCGGCCAGTGTGGCACCCGGTGCTCCCCCGCCGGTCACGGCGTGTCGGCGGCCGCGGTCTGGCCCCGCTTGGCCGCGATCCGGCTCGGCAGTCCCCAGAGCTGGACGAACCCGCGGGCCAACGACTGGTCGAAGGTGTCGCCGGTGTCGTACGTGGCCAGGGCGTAGTCGTACAGCGTCGTCTCGCTGCGCCGGCCGGTGGCGACCGCGCGGCCGCCGTGCAGCCGGAGCCGGACCTCGCCGGTGACGTGCTCCTGGGACGAGTCGACGAAGGCGTCCAGGGCCTGCTTGAGCGGGGAGAACCAGAGCCCGTCGTAGACCAGCTCGGCCCAGCGCTGCTCGACGCCGCGCTTGAACCGGCGCAGGTCCCGCTCGACGGTGAGGTCCTCCAGCTCCCGGTGCGCGGCGATCAGGGCGAGTGCGCCGGGCGCCTCGTACACCTCACGGCTCTTGATGCCGACCAACCGGTCCTCGACCATGTCGAGCCTGCCGACGCCCTGGCCGCCGGCCCGCCGGTTGAGCTCCTCGATCGCCTGCCGCACGGTGATCGGCCGGCAGTCCAGCGCGGTCGGCACCCCGGCGTCGAACCGGACCACCACCTCGTCCGCCTCCCGCGGCTGCTCCGGGTCGACGGTGTAGGAGTAGAGCTCCTCCACCGGCGCGTTCCACGGGTCCTCGAGGAAGCCGGTCTCCACCGCGCGACCCCAGAGGTTTTGGTCTATGGAGTACGGCGAGCGGCTGGACACGTCCAGCGGCAGGCCGCGCCGCTCGGCGAACGCGATCGACTCGTCCCGGGTCATCCCGGAGTCCCGCACCGGGGCGAGCACATCCAGCTCGGGTGCCAGCGCGCCGATGCCGACCTCGAACCGGACCTGGTCGTTGCCCTTGCCGGTGCAGCCGTGCGCCACGGTGCCCGCGCCGTGCCGGCGGGCGGCGGCGACCAGCGCCTCTACGATCACCGGCCGGGACAGGGCCGAGACCAGCGGGTAGCGGTCCATGTAGAGCGCGCCGGCGCGCAGCGCCGGCAGGCAGAACCGGTCGGCGAAGTCGTCGCGCAGGTCGAGCACCTCGGACTCCACCGCACCGCAGGCCAGCGCGCGCTTGCGCACCACCTCCAGGTCCTCACCGCCCTGGCCGACGTCGGCGGCGACGGCGACCACCTCGGCTCCGGTCTGCTCGGCGATCCAGCCGATCGCCACGGAGGTGTCCAGGCCTCCGGAGTAGGCCAGGACGAC
>CAVXZF010000002.1:0-23774 GCA_963766325.1 uncultured Actinomycetota bacterium
AGGTCACCGGAACCGGCGCCGTGGTCACGGCGACGCCGACCGGGCGCCGTACGGATCGACACGGCGGCAGACCGGCCGGGCGAGGGCGGTCAGGGCGACCGGTCGGCCGCCGCGAGGGTGTCCAGGGCGATTGCCAGCTCCGCGATCCCGTCCTTGATGAGGCTGGTGCCGCCGGCCTCCTCGGCGAGCGCCGCGACCGGCCGGTTGCCGGCGAGGTAGGACGCGACGAACTGATGATCCCCCGCTGCAGAGCGGCTTCGGCCAGCAGGCGCACCAGCGAGGTGGCCAGACCGACCCGGCGCCAGCCGAGATCCACCGCGACAGCGACCTCCGCCGTCCCCGGCCGGAGCTGCTCGTACCGGGCGACGGCGACGCCCCGGCCGGTCTCCGCGTCGCGGGCGACGAGCGCGAAGCGTGTCCGGTAGTCCAGCCTGGTCAGATAGTCCAGCACCTTCGCGGTCAGCGGCGGTGGCCCACCGAGGAAGCGGCGGTGCAGCGTGTCGGCGTCCGCGGTCCTGATCGCCGCACCGAGCTCGGCGGCGTCGTCCGGTACCAGCGGCTGAACCGCCACCCGGCGGCCGTCCCGCAGGGTGACCCGCCGTTCGAACGCCGTCGGGTAGCCGGGCGGGCGGCGGTGGGCAGTCACCTCTCGACCTCCAGCTGATCCGGCCGTCCGGGGGACAGCCGGGTTCCAGCGTCGATCTTGGTGGTTCGGTGGCCGCCGGGGGAAGCCGAGCCCGGCCACCGGCCGGATTCGACCGGCCGGGTCACCCGGACGCGGCCGCCCCCTTCCCCGTCGCCGCCCCGGCGACGGCGACGAGGTCGGCGAGGCCCTGCTCGATGCCCCGGGCGAGCACGGTCACGTCCCCGGCGGTGTCGAAGTCGCCGGTGATCCCGACCGTGAGATGTCCGCAGTAGGTGAAGATCGCGACCCCGGTCCGCAGGGTGGAGGCGATCGGCACGTACGGGATGATCTCGACCACCCGGCGGCCGAGACCGTAGAGCGGGGTGCGCGGTCCCGGCACGTTCGTGGTGACCGTGATGACCGAGCGCTGCGGCAGGTGCGCGGCCAGCCGGACCGGCGCGGCCACCAGCGGGAACGGCTCGATCGCGGCCAGGGCGGTGACCGCGGCACCCGCTTCGGCCTCGTGCCGCGCCTTGAGCCGGCTCATCCGGTCCCGGACGGCCCCGAGCCGCTCGACCGGGTCGGCGATCTCGACCGGCAGCATCGCCAGCAGCAGCGACACCCGGTTGTCCCGGATGCTTTCCTCGCCGGGGGCTCGGGTCGAGACCGGGACCAGCGTCCGTATCAGATCGGCATCGGGCCGCTCCCCGCGGCTGAGCAGCAGTGCCCGGAAGCCGCCGGCCACCGCGGCCAGCACCACGTCGTTGAACGTCCCGCCCAGGGCCCGCCGGACGGTCGCGACGTCGCTGACCGAGCCCCGCGCGAACGCGAACCGGCGGGTCGCCGACAGCGGCCCGGCCAGCGAGGACCGCCGCGCGGGCCAGGCCGCGGCCGACAGCGCCAGCAGGCCGCCCGCGGTCTGGAGCAGCTGCCGGGCCAGCAGGGCCGGTTGCCGGGCGGCGGTCACCACCGCCCGCGCCTGCCGCAGCGGGAGCAGCGCGAGGTCCCGGGTGGCGCCGGCGGTCAGCCACAGGTCCGACGGCTCGGGCGCCGGCCGCCAGTCGTCCGGCGCCGGCGGGCGGACCTGAGGGGTCGGGTCGAGCACCACGCCGTAGAGGTCGGTGCCGGAGACGCCGTCGACCATGCAGTGGTGCACCTTGGACAGCAGCGCCCACCGGCCGCCCTCCAGGCCCTCGACCAGCCAGTACTCCCACAGCGGCCGGCGCCGGTCCAGCCGCGCCGACATGACCCGGCCCATCAGCGCGGCCAGCTCGGCGTCCCCACCGGGCGGCGGCAGCGCGGTGCGGCGCAGGTGGTAGGCGAGGTCGAAGTGCTCGTCATCCACCCACACCGGCGGTCCCAGGTCGAGCGGCACCCGGCGGGCCTTCTGCCGGTAGCGCGGCAGCAGCGGGAGCCGCCCGGCCAGCACCGCGGCGAAGTCGGCCTGGCTCGGTGGCGGGCCGTCGAAGACGGCGATCGAGGCGATCGCCAGCGACGTACCCGGCTCCTCGTCCTCCGCCTGCAGGAACGCGGCGTCCAGCGGGCTCATGCGCTCCACCGTCGGCATCGCTGCTCACCTACCTCCGGGTCAGGCCTGGCGCGCGGGCGGGACGGGGACCGGCGGCCCCCGTCCTTCACCCTGCTGGACCCCTCCAGCACAGGCCGGGGTTCGATGGCCCGCCAGGGCCGAAGGTCCGGAAGCGTGCCGCCCGCCGCCGCGGGCAGCGGGACCCTCGTCCTGTCGCGGCGAGTACCCGCGCAGCCGGCGGCGCCCGGGCCGCCGGGTCGCTGCTCGGGCCGTTCGGCACTGTTGCCCCCGCACGCCCCGGCGTGGCATGGAGGCGTCAGAAGCCCGACGTTTGCAAGGGAGGCGATGACGATGGCGAGCCTGGTGCGGCGTGAGCGGCCGATGGTCGCCGAGCTGGTCGACTGGCTGGAGGGGGAGTTCCCGCCGATGTTCCGTCCGTTCGGCTCCGGCCCCATGGTCAGGGTCGAGGACTACGTCGAGGAGGACCACTACGTGGTCCGCGCGGAGCTGCCGGGGATGGACCCGGAGAAGGACGTGGCGGTGACGCTCCACAAGGGCGTGCTGACGGTGAAGGCCGAGCGGAAGGAGGAGAAGAAGGAGGAGCAGCGTTCGGAGTTCCGGTACGGCTCGTTCACCCGCGCCGTGTCGCTGCCGGCCGACGTCGACGAGGAGGACGTCAAGGCGACCTACACGAACGGCATCCTCGAGGTCCGGATCGGGATGAAGCCGGAGCAGAAGCCGGAGCCCAGGCAGATCCCGGTCACCACCGGCTGAGCGCGGGGCGGACGCGTGGGGCCGGCGCCGGCCCCACGTCGTCGGACCCGGTCGCGTACCCGGTGTGCGGTCGGGCTGACCGGCGGACGCCATCCGGATCGGGGCCTGGCGGCGGGGTCGTTGGTCCTGCCCGCGACTGTCGTTCGGCCGTGGCCGCGGAGCGCGCCGGCGCGAGGTAATGGCCGGGGAATCCCCTCGACGAGGAGGGCTGGGCCATGAGTATCGGGACCACGCGGGACCGACCGCCGGAGCAGCAGAGCGCGCGGGCAGGGCGACGGTTGACCGTCTGGCTCTCCGTCGCAGCGCTGGCGCTGGTCGCCGGCGGGGTCGGAGTGGCGTTGCTGGTGACGGGCGACGACGGGTCGACGCCGGGCACCGCGGTGCCCTCGGCGTCTGCTCCGGTGCAGCCGTCTGTGCCGCCGTCCGTGTCGCCGTCGGCTCCGGGCGAGGTGTCGGCGTTCCCGTTCACGCCGCTGTGGCCGTTCGCCGGCGCCGCGGATGCGGCGGCCTGGCAGCGGGCGTACCGGGCCGGCGGGAGCCAGCCCTGGCACCTGGACCCGGCGGCCACCGCGCTCGCGTTCACCGCCGACCACCTCGGCTACACCGAGCTGGACCGCATCACCAGCCGGACCGTCACCGGGTCCCAGGCGTGGATCGGGGTGGGGGCGGCGGCCCCGGACGGGACCACCGCCACCGCGGCCGTCGTGCACCTGGCCCGGCTCGGAGCCGGTGCGGACGCCCCGTGGGAGGTGGTGGGCACGCGGGACACCACGCTGACCCTGACCGCCCCGGCGTACGGCGCGACCGTCTCGTCCCCGGTCACCGTCGGCGGGCGGATCACCGGCGTCGACGAGAGCCTGGCAGTGCAGGTCCGGTCCCGGCAGGGCCGGCTGCTCGGCCGCGTGCGCGGGCTTCCGGCGGGCGGTGACCGAACGCCGTGGTCGGCGCAGGTCGCCTACTCCGCCCCGGCCGGCACCGTGCTGACCATCGCCGTGTCCACCGGGGGGCATCTCGCCGCCGTCGAGCGCTTCGCCATCACCGCGGCGCGGGCCACCGGCCCGGTCGGTCTGGCCGACGGCCGGCACGCCGTGCGGATCACCGGCGTCGCCCCGACCGCTCGCCGCGTCACCGTGGACGTGATCCACATCTTCTTCGGTGAGGCCGCCGCCCGGGCGGCCGCGCAGGACGGTGCCGCGGAGGTCCCGCCGCCCAACGACGTCTGGATCCGCAACACCAGCCCGCAGCTGCGGACGCTCGCGGTGACACCGGAGGCTGCCATCACCGTCAACGTGCACGGCGCGACCGAGTCCGGAAGCTCGACCAGGGACGTCACCCGGACGCTTCCCCAGCTCGCCGCGACCGCCCACCTGCAGGACGGGGTGTTCTGGGTCAGCGTGGCGGACGGCCAGGTCGTGCGCATCGCCGAGCAGTACCTCCCGTGAGGCGATCCGCGGCTGGCCGCGGTGCGGACCACTCGCGTCCGCGGCCGGCCCGGAGGCAGGCGGCGTTGCTGCTCGCGGCGCTGCTGGCCGCGGCCTGCGGCGGGGGTGGCTCCGATGACGTCGAGCCGCCGGCCACGCCGACCGCTGCCCGGCCGACCGCTGCGGCGCCGACCGCGGCGCCGTCGACTCCGCCGTCCCGCTCGGTGCTCCCGCCGGTCCCGTCGCCGTCGGCACCGACCGGTCCGGGGCCGATCGCCTCCCGGCCGGCCCCGACGCCGGGGTTCCCGGCCCGCCTCGCCGGCCGGGACGTGGAGCGGATCCCTACCGGGGAGCGGGTGATCGCGCTGACCTTCGACGGCGGCAGCGACGCCGGCGGAGTCCCCGCGCTGCTGGCGACCCTGGCCCGCGAGCGGGTGCCGGCGACGTTCTTCCTGACCGGCCGGTTCGTCACCGCCTTCCCGCAGTCGGCGCGGCGGATCGCGGCGGCGGGACACCGGCTCGGCGACCACTCCGTCAGTCACCCGCACTTCCCGCTCCTGACCGGCGCCCGGATCCGGGCCGAGGTCCTGGACGCCGCGACGACCATCCGGGCCGGCACGGGCGCCGAGCCGGCGCCACTGTTCCGCTTCCCGTACGGCGACCGCGATCCGCGGACCATCGCGGCCGTGAACAGCCTGGGCTACCTGCCGGTCCGGTGGACCGTGGACAGCCTCGGCTGGCAGGGCACCCTGGGCGGGACCCGGGACGCGTCGTTCGTCACTCGCCGGGTGCTCGCCGCCGCCGGTCCCGGCGGCATCGTGCTCATGCACGCCGGCGCGCACCCGACCGACCGCTCCACGCTCGACGCCGCCGCGCTGCCCGCGATCATCGCCGGGCTCCGCCAGGACGGGTACCGCTTCGTCACCCTCGACGCGGTCCTGACCTGACCCTCCGGCCCCGCCGGCGGCCCGGGTCAGCGGTGGGATCCCCGGCTTGCCGCGGCGGCCGGGTCGGCGGCGCGTTCGCCGGGCAGACCGTGGCCGCTCTCGACGAGCTCCTTGAGCCGCTCGGCGAAGCGTGCGGCCGGGGCGCCGTCGACGAGGTCGTGGTCGAACGTGATCGTCAGGCTCAGGCAGTCGCGCACCACCACGCGTCCATCGCGTACGACCGGCTTCGCGCCGATGCCGCCGACCGTGAGCATCATCGTGGGCACGGCCGGCCGGATGCCCCAGCCCGCGCCGGCACCGAACATCCCGACAGCCGTCACCCCGACCGTCCCCACGAACCGCTTCCAGACCTGGGGACGCCGCCTCCCGATCCAGCAGAACGCCTCCAGGAGCGGCCGGAAGGAGACGGCCGCCTGGTCCGCTCAGCCCGACCGCAGCCGCAGGGTCACCGCGACGGCGAGGTGGTCCGACGCGGTGGACCGCGGCGCCACCGCGTCCGAGGCGACCACGCCTGGGGTGACGAGCACGTGGTCGATCTCCTTGGCCGGCGCGTCGGCCGGGCTGGTCGGCAGCGGCCGGGCGGTGGCGAGCGCGTCGGTCAGCCCGGAGTCGAGCAGGGCCTGGAAGGTGGCGTCGCCCGGCTGGGTGTTCAGGTCGCCGCCGACCACCACCGGCCGGCCGCCCGCGCCCAGCTCGCGGGCCAGCCGGCCGACCGCGACAGCCTGCTCGACCCCGTCCCGCGGGCCCGGCTGGAGGTGGGTGGAGACCACCGCGACCTCGCCGGACCCGGTGTCCAGCACCGCGCCCAGCGCCTGGGCCCCGGTCGGCCCGTCCGTGGGCAGCACCACCGTCCGGGCCGACACCACCGGCAGCCGGGTCAGCACGGCGTCGCCCCACACCGCGTCCGCGGCCGGCGCGAAGAGCGTGGGCATGCCCAGCCGCCGGGCCAGCACGGCCAGGTCGTCGTGGCCGCCGTTGAGCAGCCAGCCCCGGTCCACCTCGCTGAGCAGCACCACGTCCGGACGCTCGGCGGCGACCACCGCCGCGAGCGCGTCCGGGTCGAAGCGGCCGTCCAGGCCGAAGCCCATCCGCACGTTGTACGCGACGACCCGCAGCTCGCCGCCCGCCGCGGCCGGCGGGTCGACCGGGCCCCACCGGCCGCCGCCGACCAGCAGCAGCGCGGCCACCCCGGCGACCGCCGCCCACCGGGTGGCCGCGCCGGCCAGCGCCGGGCCCGGGCGGGTGGTCACCGCGGTCAGCGCGATCACCACCGCCACCGCGACCAGCACCGGCTGGTTCGGGAAGCCCAGGTCGTACGCGGCGTAGTAGACGACCGCGGCCACCGCCATGCCGATCCCGCCGAGCGCGGGCGCGTACCCGCGGCGCACCCGGCTGCCCGGCTCGCCGGCCGAGGCGGCGCCCAGGCAGCCGCCCAGGCCGAGCGCGCCCAGCAGCACCGCCGCCGGCAGCGCCACCGGGTCGGCGGCCACCGCGAGCAGCACGCCCACCGGCAGCGCGGCCGCCGCCACCCACCGCAGCACGGTGGTCGACGGCGCCAGCGCGGCCCCGACGAAGACCGCCACCGCCGCCGCGACCAGCGCCTTGACCGCGGCCGCGCCGAGCAGGCCGGGCACGCCGGTCGAGGAGGCGACCCCGTCCAGCCCCTCGGCCGCGCCGGCGGCGTACGACACCGCGACCGAGGCGACCGCCGGTGAGCCGCTGAGCACGCCCCACAGCAGCACCGCGGGCAGCGCCAGCGGCCACACCCGGCCGCCGACCGGGGTGCCGCCGGATGGCGCGGCCAGCGTCGCCGCGACGAAGCCGGCCACCAGCACGAGGACGCCGAGCACCGGCAGCACCCCGGACCGCCAGACCAGGTCCTCGCCGCCGAGCGCGCCGTGCAGCACGGTGCCCAGGGCCAGCCCGAGCACCAGGCCGCGCACGTCCGCGCGGGTGCCGCGGGCGGCCACCTGGGCCAGCCAGACCAGCCCGACGGTCACCCCGGCGGCGGCCGTCCACAGCTGCACCGGCCCGCCGCCGGCGGCCTGCAGCACCAGCCGGGCCGCGGCCAGCAGCACCGCCGCGCCGGCCAGCACCCGCCCGGACCCGACCCGGCGGGCCAGCGCCGGCGCGCCCAGCGGCAGCAGGAACCACACCAGCGCGAAGGCGCCGAGCAGCGCGGCCGGCGTGTCCGCGGCCTGCCCGAAGATCGTGATGACCGACGGCAGGAACACCCGCAGCACGTCGACCAGCAGCACCGTCCCCAGCGCCACCGCGACCGCGCCGCCCGGCCGCCGCGCGGACATCCCGCCCATCCCGCCCATCCGAGCAATCTAGGGCACCGCCGGCGCCATCCGGCCCGTGGACCCGTGTCCCACCATGTGGGAGAGGCGTCCAGATGAAGTTGACGCGGTGCGCAGTAGCTGACTACCGTCCGTCCTCGTGAGCACCTACCTGTCTCTCGTACTTCCCTAGCGCGCCGACCTCCCGTCGACGCGCCGCCCCTCCGTGCCCTCCCGGCACGAGGGGTTTTTTGTTGGGCAAGATCCCGCCACCAGACCCTGGAGGGTCTCTCTCATGACAGGCCAGCGATGACAGAAAGCAGCACGTCGGTGACCGGCGCCCAGTCCCTGGTCCGCTCGCTGGAGGCGGTCGGCGCCGACGTGGTCTTCGGCATCCCCGGCGGCGCGATCCTCCCGGCGTACGACCCGCTGTTCGACTCCACCGCGGTCCGCCACATCCTGGTCCGGCACGAGCAGGGCGCCGGGCACGCCGCCGAGGGGTATGCGCAGGCGACCGGGCGGGTGGGGGTCTGCATCGCGACGTCCGGCCCGGGTGCGACCAATCTGGTCACCCCGATCGCCGACGCGTACATGGACTCGGTGCCGATCGTCGCGATCACCGGCCAGGTGCCGTCGGCCGCGATCGGCACGGACGCCTTCCAGGAGGCGGACATCTGCGGCATCACGATGCCGATCACCAAGCACAACTTCCTGGTGCAGGACGCCGCGGACATCCCGCGCACGATCGCCGAGGCCTTCCACATCGCCCTGACCGGGCGGCCCGGGCCGGTGCTGGTCGACCTGCCCAAGGACGTGCTGCAGGCGCAGAGCACGTTCCGCTGGCCGCCGACGCTGGACCTGCCCGGCTACCGGCCGGTGCTCAAGCCGCACGGCAAGCAGATCCGGGAGGCGGCCCGGCTGATCGCCGAGGCCCGCCGGCCGGTGCTGTACGTCGGCGGCGGCGTGCTCAAGGCGCACGCCGCGGCCGAGCTGCGCACGCTGGCCGAGCTCACCGGCATCCCGGTGGTGACCACGCTGATGGCGCGGGGCGCGTTCCCGGACAGCCACCGCCAGCACCTGGGCATGCCGGGCATGCACGGCACCGTGGCCGCGGTCAGCGCGCTGCAGAAGGCGGACCTGCTGGTCACCCTCGGCGCCCGCTTCGACGACCGGGTGACCGGCAAGCTGTCCACCTTCGCGCCGCACGCGCTGGTCGTGCACGCGGACATCGACCCGGCCGAGATCTCCAAGAACCGCACCGCCGACGTGCCGATCGTGGGCGACTGCAAGGAGGTCATCGCCCAGCTGGTCACCGCGGTCAAGGCCGAGTACGACGCCGACCACCGGACCGACCTGACCGGCTGGTGGGCCCAGATCGACTCCTGGCTGGCCACCTACCCGCTCGGCTACGAGGAGCCGACCGACGGGTCGCTGGCCCCGCAGTACGTCATCGAGCGGCTCGGCGCGATCGCCGGCCCGGAGGCGCTGTACGTCGCCGGCGTCGGCCAGCACCAGATGTGGGCGGCCCAGTTCATCTCGTACGAGAACCCGTACACCTGGCTCAACTCCGGCGGGCTCGGCACGATGGGCTACTCGGTGCCGGCCGCGATGGGCGCCAAGATGGGCCGGCCCGAGGCCACCGTGTGGGCCATCGACGGGGACGGCTGCTTCCAGATGACCAACCAGGAGCTGGCCACCTGCGCGCTGGAGGGCATCCCGATCAAGGTGGCCGTCATCAACAACGGCAACCTCGGCATGGTCCGGCAGTGGCAGAACCTCTTCTACGCCGAGCGCTACAGCCAGACCGACCTCGGCACCCACAAGCACCGGATCCCCGACTTCGTGAAGCTGGCCGACGCGCTCGGCTGCGTCGGGCTGCGCTGCGAGTCCAAGGAGGACGTCGACGGCGCGATCGAGAAGGCGATGTCCATCGAGGACCAGCCGGTGGTCGTCGACTTCATCGTCGGGCAGGACGCCCAGGTGTGGCCGATGGTGCCGGCCGGCACCAGCAACGACGAGATCCTGGCGGCCCGCGGTGTCCGCCCCGTCTGGGACGAGGTGGAGGGGTGATGACCAAGCACACGCTGTCCGTGCTGGTGGAGAACAAGCCGGGCGTGCTGGCCCGGGTGGCGAGCCTGTTCAGCAGGCGCGGCTTCAACATCGAGTCGCTCGCGGTCGGCCCGACCGAGCACGTCGAGATCTCCCGGATGACGATCGTGGTCGCCGTGGAGGACCTGCCGCTGGAGCAGGTCACCAAGCAGCTCAACAAGCTGGTCAACGTCATCAAGATCGTGGAGCTCGACCCGGCCCAGTCGGTGCAGCGGGAGCTGCTGCTGGTCAAGGTGCGGGCCGACGCCGCGGTCCGCAGCGCGGTGCTGGAGACCGTGCAGCTGTTCCGGGCCCGGGTGGTCGACGTGAGCCCGGAGTCGGTCACCGTGGAGGCGACCGGCACCGCCGACAAGCTGGAGGCGCTGGTCCGGGTGCTGGAGCCGTACGGGGTGCGTGAGCTGGTGCAGTCCGGCATGGTCGCCGTCGGCCGCGGGCCGCGCTCGATCACCGGCGCCGCGCTGCGCGCGCTCGACCGCACCGCCTGACCGCCCCGCGCCCTGACCAATCCACAAAAGACTTTCCAGGAAGGACATTCATGACCGCCCGGATGTACTACGACGACGACGCCGACCTGGCGCTCATCCAGGACCGCTCGGTGGCCGTGCTCGGTTACGGCAGCCAGGGGCACGCGCACGCGCTGTCGCTGCGGGACTCCGGGGTGGACGTCCGGATCGGGCTGGCCGAGGGCTCCCGCAGCCGGGAGAAGGCGGAGGCCGAGGGGCTGCGGGTGCTCCCGCCCGCGGAGGCCTGCGAGGAGGCCGACCTGATCATGGTGCTGGTGCCGGACACGGCCCAGCGCGGGCTCTACGCCGAGGCGATCGCGCCCAGCCTGGTGCCCGGCGACGCGCTGTTCTTCGCGCACGGCTTCAACATCCGCTTCGGCCTCATCACCCCGCCGGAGGGGGTGGACGTGGCCATGGTCGCGCCCAAGGGGCCGGGTCATCTGGTGCGCCGGCAGTTCGCCGACGGCAAGGGCGTGCCCTGCCTGGTCGCGGTCGAGCAGGACGCGTCCGGCCGGGCGCTGCCGCTGGCGCTGTCGTACGCGAAGGGCATCGGCGGCACCCGGGCCGGCGTCATCGAGACCACGTTCACCGAGGAGACCGAGACCGACCTCTTCGGCGAGCAGGCCGTGCTCTGCGGCGGCACCACCGCGCTGGTGGCCGCCGGCTTCGACACCCTGGTCGAGGCCGGCTACCAGCCCGAGGTGGCGTACTTCGAGTGCCTGCACGAGCTCAAGCTCATCGTCGACCTCATGTACGAGGGCGGCATCGCCCGGATGCGCTACTCGATCTCCGACACCGCCGAGTACGGCGACCTGACCCGCGGCCCGCGGATCGTGGACGAGCGGGTCAAGGAGTCGATGAAGCAGATCCTGGCCGAGATCAAGGACGGCACCTTCGCCCGGGAGTGGGTGGCCGAGGACGACGCCGGCCGGCCCAACTTCACCGCGCTGCGGGACAAGGGCGCCGGCCACCCGATCGAGCAGACCGGCGCGCACCTGCGCGGGCTGATGTCCTGGGTGGACCGCCCCATCACCGAGACCGCCTGAGGCACACCCACCGCACGGCCACCTCCGCGCGGTTCCTGCTCTGGGTCCGGCTGCGCCCGCTGGGCGTCGCGCGCCCCGCCACCACCGGCGACCCGGACCGGCCGCCGGTGCACTGACCGGTCCGGGCGGGGCGGTGCGGTGTGCCGCCCCGCCCGGAGGTCGGTCAGATCGCGGGGTGGGAATTCTCCACGAGCATCCGGAAGGCGGCCGGGAACCAGCTGCCGGCCGACGGCGAGCTCGGCAGCGCGCCGGTCGGCGTGCCGCCGGCCCCGGTCCGCGCCGGGTCGCAGTTGGGGTCGTAGATCTTGCCCTCGGGGTCCGGCGTGGTCTGGCTCGAGTCGCTGGTGCCGTCGGACTCACCCGGCGGCTTCACCCAGACGAACGCGTCCAGCGGCGCGCCCGGCACCGGGTCGGCCACCGGCCGGGCGCCGATCCCGGCCCCGCTCTGGTTGCACCAGTTGCCGCGGTGGTTGCGCCGGTCCACCCGGCCCGAGTTCACGTACGCGTCCACTGTGGACCCGGCCGCGCCGGTGGGCCGGCCGGCGCCGCCCCAGCCGTTGCGGGAGGTGTCGATGAGCATCCCGGTGCCGGCCGGGAAGCCGGCGGCCACGAACGCGGCGTGCATCGCCCGGGTGAAGTCGACCTCGTCGAACATCGGGTTGTACTCGTAGAACCGGGCCGAGCGCAGCGGTTGCCCGCCGACCTGGAAGTTGGGATCGGTCAGGTACGGCTCCACCGACGGCGTGTAGCCGGCGGTGTTGCTGACGAAGCCGTCCACCACGGCGAGGTTGCCGGTCGCGCCGCGCACCGTCGAGGTGATCAGCTGCACCGCCGGGCCGAGGTTGCTGTCCCAGCCGAGCCAGCCCGAGTGCGCGATGTCCAGGTAGGAGTAGACGTTCGGGATCGCGGCGAACTTGCGCAGGGCGTACTGGATGCCCTGCACGTACGCGCCGCTGGAGTTGGCCTCGGCGCACTTGGGGTTGCCGAGGTTGGTGACCAGGTTGGGCAGCGAGTCCGGCTCGACGATGGTCACGATGCGGACGTCGCGGTAGCGCGGGTCGGCGAGGACGGCCGCCAGCGGGTCGACGTACTCGGCCTTGTAGCGGGCCAGCCCGTTCTGCGAGACCTTGAGCTCGCCGTTGGACGCGAGCGCCGCGCAGTCCCGGTTGGGCAGGTCGTAGACGACGATCGTGATGGTGATCGGGGTGCTGCCCTGCCGCTGGGCGAGCGCCGCGTCGAGGTGCCCGGCCAGGCTGCGCCGGTTGCCGTTGGCCGGGCCGCCGGCGATGGCGGCGATCCGGTCCATCCACACCGCGGTCGGGTACGTCGCCACCTGCCGCATCCGGGTGGCCAGCGTCCCGCCGGTCGCGGCCGCGGTCTGCTCGACCTTCGCCGTGTAGTCCGGGTTCCGGTACGCCGTCGCGCCGGCGAACGGGTTGGCGACGTGCCCGCCCGGCGGGGTGGTCGGCGTCGCCGTCGGTGAGGGCGTCGGGGACACCGTCGGCGACACGGTCGGGGACACCGTCGGCGAGGTGGTGCCGCCGGTGCAGGTGACCCCGTTGAGCGAGAACGACGCCGGCGCCGGGTTGCTCCCGGACCAGCTGGCGTTGAAGCCCGGCCGCACCGTGGCGCCGGTGCCCAGGGCCCCGTTGTACGGCGCGTTGGTCACCGTCACCTGGGCACCGGACTGGCTGAAGACGCCGTCCCAGCCCGAGTCGACCCGCTGGCCGGCGGTGAAGGACCACCGCAGCGTCCAGGAGCCGAGCGGGTCGCCGAGGTTGGTCACCGCGACCGTGGCGCCGAAGCCGACGTTCCACTGGTTCGTCACCGTGTAGGTGACCCGGCAGCCGGCCGCGGCGCCGGCGGGCCCGGCGGTGCCGACGGCCAGCGCGAGCGGCACGGCCAGCAGGGCGGCTCCGGCGGCGGCGAGACCGGCGCGCAACCGGTGCCGTGGGACGGGTGGGCGGGGGACGGGCATGGGGATCTCCTCCCGGCGGGGGTCCGGACGTCCAGACCGCCCCGGCGCACGCCCGCACGCGGACCCACGCCGTCGCCGCACGGCCGCCTCTGGGCGCTGGTGTGAGCGCTCCCACAGGCACCGCCCACGGTACCGGGCGACACGCGGTTGCAACAGACCGCGCCCGGGTGGCGGTGGGGGAGGTCACGGCCGCCCGCCGAGCCGTACTGCCCGGCGCCGATACCATGGGGCCTGCGCCGGCGCAGGCCGGCGCTTCGCGTGCGCGCACCCGCGCGCCCGTCCGGTGCAGCCAGAGGAGCAGCAGCAGTGGCCCAGCCCGACCGCCGTCCGGTCGTCCTCGTCGCCGAGGAGCTCGCCCCGTCCGCGCTCGAGGTGCTGGCCTCCGACTTCGAGGTGCGCCACGTCGACGGCGCCGACCGCTCCGCGCTGCTGCCCGCCCTCGCCGGCGTGGACGCCGTGCTGGTCCGCAGCGCCACCCGGATCGACGCCGAGGCGCTGGCCACCGCCGACCGGCTCGCCGTCGTCGCCCGCGCCGGCATCGGGCTGGACAACGTCGACGTCCCGGCCGCCACCGCCCGCGGCGTGCTGGTGGTCAACGCGCCGACCTCCAACATCGTCAGCGCCGCCGAGCACGCCGTCGCGCTGCTGCTCGCGGTCGCCCGCAACGTGCCGGCCGCGGATGCCAGCCTGCAGGCCGGCGAGTGGAAGCGGTCGAAGTTCACCGGCGTCGAGGTCGCCGACAAGACCGTCGGCGTGGTCGGCCTGGGCCGGATCGGGCTGCTGGTCGCCCAGCGGCTGTCCGCCTTCGGTGTCCGCCTGCTCGCCTACGACCCGTATGTGCAGCCCGCCCGCGCCGCCCAGCTCGGGGTCCGGCTGGTCGGGCTGGAGGAGCTGCTCGCCGAGAGCGACTTCATCACCATCCACCTGCCGAAGACGGCCGAGACGCTCGGTCTCATCGGCGCCCGCGAGCTGGCGCTGACCAAGCCCGGGGTGCGGATCGTCAACGCCGCCCGCGGCGGGTTGGTCGACGAGCAGGCGCTGGCCGACGCGCTCCGGTCCGGGCACGTGGCCGGCGCCGGCATCGACGTCTTCGCCACCGAGCCGACCACCGACAGCCCGCTGTTCGGGCTGCCCGGCGTGGTGGTCACCCCGCACCTCGGCGCGTCCACCGTGGAGGCCCAGGACAAGGCCGGGCTCGCGGTGGCCCGCTCGGTCCGGCTGGCGCTGCAGGGCGAGTTCGTGCCGGACGCCGTCAACGTGCAGGCCGGCGGGCCGGTCGCCGAGGAGGTGCGGCCCGGGCTGCCGCTGGCCGAGCGGCTCGGCCGGGTCTTCACCGCGGTCGCCGGCGGGGTGGCGCAGAGCATCACCGTCGAGATCCGCGGCGACATCGCGGCGTACGACGTGAGCGTGCTCCAGCTGGCCGCGCTCAAGGGCGTCTTCGCCGACGTGGTGTCCGAGCAGGTCACGTTCGTCAACGCGCCGCTGCTGGCCAAGGACCGCGGCGTGGACGTCGGCCTGGCGACGTACGCGGACGCCGAGGACTACCGCAACCTGGTGACCGTGCGCGGGGTGCTGGCCACCGGCGAGGCAGTGAGCGTGTCCGGCACGCTGACCGGCCCCAAGCAGGTGGAGAAGCTCACCGAGGTCGACGGCTTCGACGTGGACCTGCGGCTGGAGGGCCACCTGCTGTTCTTCCGCTACGCCGACCGGCCGGGCGTGGTCGGGGCCGTCGGTGCCCGGCTGGGCGACGCCGGGATCAACATCGCCGGCGCCCAGGTGTCCCGCGCCCGCCGCGGCGGCGAGGCCCTGATGACGCTGGCGGTGGACAACGCGGTGCCCGCCGACGTGCTCGGCGGCATCGCTGCGGCGATCGGCGCGACCACCGCTCGCACCGCGGACATCCCCACCGACTAGCCACGCACCTGCAGGCGGGGTGCCAGCGCGGTCGTCTACCCTCCACGGCCATGAGGCTCGCAGTGATCCCCGGGGACGGCATCGGCCCCGAGGTGGTGGCGGAGGGCCTCAAGGTCCTGCGCGAGGTGGTGTCCGGTGTCGAGCCGACGACGTACGACCTGGGTGCGGGCCGGTGGCACCGGACCGGCGAGCTGGTCCCCGACTCGGTGATCGGGGAGCTGCACGAGCAGGACGCGATCCTGCTCGGCGCCGTCGGCGACCCGAGCGTCCCGCCGGGTGTGCTGGAGCGCGGGCTGCTGCTGCGGCTGCGCTTCGAGCTCGACCACCACGTCAACCTCCGGCCGGTGCGGCTCTTCCCGGGCGTGCGCTGCCCGCTCGCCGGCTCGCCGGAGATCGACATGGTGGTGGTCCGCGAGGGCACCGAGGGGCCCTACTCGGGGGCCGGTGGCGCGCTGCGCAAGGACTCCCCGCACGAGGTCGCCACCGAGCTGAGCGTCAACACGGCGTACGGGGTGGAGCGGGTCGTGCGCGACGCCTTCGCCCGCGCCGCGGCCCGGCCGCGCCGGCACCTGACGCTGGTGCACAAGACCAACGTGCTGACCCACGCCGGCTCGCTGTGGTCACGCAAGGTCGAGGAGGTCTCCCGGGAGCACCCCGACGTCACGGTGGCCTACCAGCACGTCGACGCGGCCTCCATGTTCTTCGTCACCGACCCGGGCCGGTTCGACGTCGTGGTGACCGACAACCTCTTCGGCGACATCCTCACCGATCTCGGCGCGGCCGTCACCGGCGGCATCGGGCTCGCCGCCAGCGGCAACCTCGACGTCAGCCGGACCAACCCGAGCATGTTCGAGCCGGTGCACGGCAGCGCCCCGGACATCGCCGGGACCGGGCGGGCCGACCCGACGGCGACCGTCCTGTCGATCGCGCTGCTGCTGGACCACCTGGGCCACGGCGACCAGGCCCGGCGGGTGGAGGCGGCGGTTGCGTTCGACCTCGCCACCCGCGACCACGGCGACCCCGGCCGGACCGAGTCGATCGGCGACCGGCTGGCCGCCCTGACCAGCCAGCACACGCCGGTCTAGCGGCCGCGACCCCGCCGGGTGTGGGATGGTAGGACGTCCTACCAGCGCCCGGGAAGAAGGAGTCGCCGTGCCGATCACGCCGACCAAGAAGATCTGGATGAGCGGCACCCTCGTCGACTGGGACGACGCCAAGGTGCACATCCTCAACCCGACGCTGCACTACGGCTGGGGTGTCTTCGAGGGCATCCGGGCGTACAGGACGGACCGCGGCCCGGCCGTCTTCCGGCTGACCGAGCACATCGACCGGCTCTTCCGGTCGGCCAAGATCTACCTGATGGACCCGGGCTTCACCCCGGCCGAGATCGTCGCCGCGGTCAAGGAGACCGTCCGGGTCAACGAGGTCGAGTCGTGCTACATCCGCCCGCTGGTCTACCTCGGCTACGGCGAGATGGGGCTCAACCCGCTGCCGAGCCACGTGGAGACCTCGATCGCGGTGTGGCCGTGGGGGCTCTACCTCGGTCCCGAGGCGCTGGAGGCCGGCTGCCGGGCGATGACCTCGAGCTGGCAGCACATCAACCAGAATTCGATCGCCCCGCAGGGCAAGGGCACGGGGCAGTACATGAACTCGTCGCTGTCCAAGGTGGCCGCGCTCAAGGCCGGCTACGACGAGGCGATCCTGCTCAGCCCGGCCGGCAACGTGGTCCAGGGCACGGGGGAGAACATCTTCGTCGTCAACGGCCGCAAGGTGATCACCCCGCCGGTCCAGGAGGGCCTGCTGCAGGGCATCACCCGCGACTCGGCGATGCAGATCGCCCGCGACCTCGGCTACGAGGTGGTCGAGCACGCGCTGGTGCGCACCGACCTCTACCTGGCCGACGAGGCGTTCTTCACCGGCACCGCGGCCGAGGTGGTGCCGATCGCCGAGGTCGACGACCGCAAGGTCGGCGCCGGCAAGCCGGGCCCGATCACCCGGGAGATCATGGAGATCTTCAGTGCGGCCACCCGCGGCGAGGTCGACCGCTACAAGGAGTGGAACCAGTACGTTCTCGACTGAGCGCACCGAGGGCGCCTCGCCCGCCCGCGCCGCCACCCGAGCCGGCCCGGCCGATCGCGGCCGGACCGGAGGATGTCGGACTCACCGTCCTGCTCGAACGCATGTTCGATCTTGTCGTGCAGCCGGCTGTACGGAAACCGGCTGACAGCACCACGACACTGGAGGCGTGCTGACCGACGTCTGGCCCCTGTTCGGGCTCGTGCTGCGGACCCCGCGGCTGGAGCTGCGGCTGCCCTCGCTGGAGCAGCTGGCCGAGCTGGGGGAGCTGGCCGCCGAGGGCGTGCACGACCCGGCCGTGATGCCGTTCTTCGTCGCCTGGACCGACCGGCCGCCGGCCGAGCGGGCCCGGTCGGTGCTGCAGCACCAGTGGGCGCAGTGGGGCCGGCTGGCGCCGGAGCGGTGGTCGATGGAGTTCGTCGTGCTGGCCGGTGGCACGGCCGTCGGCCTGCAGGGCATCGGGGCCACCGACTTCGCGCTGACCCGCGAGGTCGACTCCGGCTCCTGGCTCGGCCGGCGTCACCAGGGGCAGGGCTACGGCACCGAGATGCGGGCCGCGGTGCTGGACCTCGCCTTCGCCGGTCTGGGCGCCGATCGGGCCCGGTCCGCTGCGTTCACCGACAACGCCGCCTCGCTCGGGGTGTCGCGCCGGCTCGGCTACGTCGCCGACGGCACCGCCTGCCAGGTGGTCCGGGACCGGCCGGTGACCGAGCAGCGGCTGCTGCTGGACCGGGACCGCTGGGCGGCGCACCGGACCGTGCCGGTGGAGATCGAGGGGCTGGCGCCCTGCCTGCCGCTGCTCGGCGCCGATGCCACCGTCGGCGCGGGTGCGGGCGCACCGGCTTGAGCCCGGCCGGTCGTCCCGCCCGTACCCTCGGTGGGGTGGTGCCGCTGATCGGGATCTCCGCCTATGTCGAGCAGGCCCGGTGGGGGGTGTGGGACCGCGAGGTGGTCCTGCTGCCGCAGGTCTACGTCACCGCGGTGCACGCGGCCGGCGGCCGGGCGGTGGTGGTCCCGCCGGCCGCGGAGGGCGTGGACGCCGTCGTCGCCCGGCTGGACGGGCTCGTCCTGGCGGGCGGCAGCGACCTCGACCCGGCGCTGTACGGCGCCGAGCCGGACCCGCGCACCACCGGCGTCCGCCCGGTCCGCGACGCCGGCGAGGCGGCGCTGGTGCGCGCCGCGGTCGAGGCCGACCTGCCGACGCTCGGTATCTGCCGCGGCATGCAGCTGATGACCGCCTGCGCCGGCGGCACGCTGGTCCAGCACCTGGAGTCCGAGGACCACCGCGGCGGCCCCGGTGTCTACGTGCGACACTCCGTGCGCACCGTCCCCGGCACCCGGCTGGCGAGCATCCTCGGTCCCGAGGTCGACGTGCCCAGCTACCACCACCAGGGCGTCGTCGACCCCGGCACGCTGACGGTCAGCGCGCACGCGCCCGACGGCGGCATCGAGGGCGTCGAAGACCCGGGCGCCCGCTTCCGCGTCGGCGTCCTGTGGCACCCGGAGCAGGGCACCGATCCGCGCCTGTTCCAGGCACTCGCCGCCGCCGCCTGACCCAGACCTCGGTCGCGTCCGACCAGGCCCGCAGGGCGGCAATCCGCTCGGGTCGAGGATGGCAGCCCCCAGCCGCCCGGCGTCGCACCGGCGCGCCCGCGCGGAACGCCCAGGACTCCCACAATGTGGGATGCGTTTCCAAAAGCGCGGACGGCGTTCTACGCTCGGCGGCGTGCAGCACCTGAGCATGATCATTATCACCTAGCGCGCCGGCGACCACCGCCAGCGCGCAGACCTCCCGCACCCGCGGGAGGTCTTCTTGTTTGTGGGGAAGGGTTCCCGATGCTCGACGACTCGTTCCACGTCTACGACACCACCCTGCGCGACGGCGCGCAGGGCGAGGGCATGTCGTTCTCGGTCGGCGACAAGCTCGCGGTGGCGCGGCTGCTCGACGAGCTCGGCGTCGGCTTCGTCGAGGGTGGCTGGCCGGGCGCGCTGCCCAAGGACACCGAGTTCTTCGCCCGCGCCCGCACCGAGCTTTCGCTGCGGCACGCCCAGCTGGTCGCCTTCGGCGCCACCCGCAAGGCCGGCGCCCGGGCTGCCACCGACCCGCAGGTGCTGGCGCTGCGGGACGCGCGGACCCCGGTGGTCTGCCTGGTCGCCAAGTCCGACCTGCGGCACGTGCACCAGGCACTGCGCACCACCCCGGAGGAGAACCTCGCGATGGTCGCCGACACCGTCGGCTTCCTCGTCGCCGACGGCCGCCGGGTCTTCCTGGACTGCGAGCACTTCTTCGACGGCTACGCGTACGACCGGGACTACGGGCTGCGGGTGCTGGAGGCCGCGTTCAGCGCCGGCGCCGATGTCGGCGTGCTGTGCGACACCAACGGCGGCATGCTGCCGATGGGCATCGGCCGGGTGGTGCGCGAGGTGGTCGACCGGACCGGCTTCCGGGTCGGCATGCACGCGCAGAACGACACCTCCTGCGCGGTCGCCAACTCCCTCGCCGCGGTGGACGCGGGCGCCACCCACGTCCAGGGCACCGCCAACGGCTACGGCGAGCGGCCCGGCAACGCCGACCTGTTCGCGGTGATCGGCAACCTGGAGTTGAAGCTCGGCCGGCGGGTCCTGCCCGATGGGTGCCTGCCGGAGATGGTGCGCGTCGCGCACGCCGTCGCGGAGATCGCCAACAAGGCGCCCAACCCGCAGCAGGCGTACGTCGGGGTGTCGGCCTTCGCCCACAAGGCGGGCCTGCACGCCAGCGCGATCAAGGTCAGCCCGGACCTCTACAACCACGTGGACCCGGTGCTGGTCGGCAACGACATGCGCATCCTCGTCACCGAGATGGCCGGGCGGGCCTCCGTCGAGCTCAAGGGCAGGGAGCTCGGCGTGGACCTGTCCGCCCGGCCGGACGCGGTCGGCCGCGTCGTCGAGCGGGTCAAGGACCTGGAGGCCGACGGCTGGTCCTTCGAGGCGGCCGACGCGTCCTTCGAGCTGCTGCTGCGGTCCGAGCTGGGCGAGGCGGTGGACACCCACTTCCGGCTGGAGTCGTACCGGGTCATCGTGGACCGCCGCGAGGACGGCCGGGTGGTCAGCGAGGCGACCGTCAAGGTGCACGCCAAGGGGGAGCGGATCGTCGCCACCGGCGAGGGCAACGGGCCGGTGAACGCGCTCGACCGGGCGCTGCGCAGCGCACTGGAGGCGTACCACCCGTCGCTGGCCCAGCTGTCCCTGACGGACTACAAGGTGCGCATCCTGGACGGTCGACACGGGACGGACGCGGTCACCCGGGTGCTGGTGGAGACCGGCGACGGCCGTCGTGAGTGGACGACCGTCGGGGTGCACTCCAACGTCATCGAGGCGTCCTGGCTGGCGCTGTCCGACGCGGTCCGCTACGGCCTGCTCGCCGCCGCCACCACCTGACGGAGCGGCCGGCCCCGGGCCGGCGGCCGGGCCGGCACACGGGGCGACCGCGAGGGTGTGGCGGTGGGCAGGCAGTGGTCGTGCTCGCGGTCGGTGACGTTGAAGTCGCCTCGGCCGTCAGGACGCGTCAGCCCGCACGTCACCCCGCGCCCCGCCGCCGGCCCCGGCGGTGCCGTCCGTGGTGGCGGTGGTGGCGGTGGTCGCGTCGGTGGTGCAGCCGCCGGCGCTCAGGCCGCAGACACACCCGTCGCAGCCGCGCTCGACCGGCGTCACCGGCGTCGGCCGGCGCGCCACCGCGAACCGGATCGCCAGCCCTGTCACCATCAGCCCGGCCAGCAGCAGCGGCAGCGCCAGGAACCGGATCGTCGAGTCCCCGCCGGTCACCCAGGGCAGCAGCCCGGCCAGCACCAGCACCCCTGCGAGCGTCCCGGCCAGCAGCAGCGCCCGCCGCCGCACCCGGTCCCGGCCCGCGTCCCGCACCGTCACCCCCTCAGTATCCCTCGCCGCCCGGGCGGCGCCCAGCCGCCACCGCCCGGACGCCGGCGGGCGACCGGGCGCGGGTAGCCTGCCTGGCGTGCGGATCGCCCGTTTCACCACCCCGGCCGGGCAGCGGATGTTCGGCGTGGTGGAGGGCCGTCCGGAGGCGCCCACCGTGGCCGCGCTGACCGAGTTCCCGTGGGGGTCGGCGTCGTTCACCGGCGAGCGCTGGGCCGTGGAGGACGTCCGGCTGCTCGCCCCGATCCTGCCGACCAAGATCGTCGGCATCGGGAAGAACTACGCCGAGCACGCTGCCGAGATGGGCGGACCCGCCCCCGACGCGCCGCTGCTGTTCCTCAAGCCCAACACGGCCGTGATCGGCCCGTCCGACGCCATCCGGCTGCCGGTGGACTCCCAGCAGGTCGAGCACGAGGGCGAGCTCGCCGTCGTCATCGGTCCCCTCGGCGCCAGCCAGCTGCCCCGGGAGCGCGCCCTGGACGCCGTCTTCGGCTACACCGTGGCCAACGACGTCACCGCCCGCGACCTGCAGCGCGCCGACGGGCAGTGGACGCGGGCCAAGGGCTTCGACTCGTTCTGCCCGCTCGGGCCGTGGATCGAGACCGTGCTCGACCCGGGCGACCTGGCCGTCCGGACCGAGGTCGACGGGCAGGTCCGGCAGGACTCCCGCACCTCCAAGCTGATCCACGACGTGGCGACCCTGATCTCGTACGTGTCCCACGTGATGACCCTGCTCCCCGACGACGTGGTGCTGACCGGCACGCCGGCCGGGGTGGGCCCGCTGCGGGCCGGGCAGACCGTGTCCGTGACCGTCGAGGGCATCGGCACGCTGACGAACCCGGTGCGGGCCCGATGAGCGAGCGGGCGGAGAGCGGGGTGCGGGCGCGGTTCGCCCCGTCGCCCACCGGCGACCTGCACGTCGGCAACATCCGCAGCGCGCTGTTCAACTGGGCGTTCGCCCGCCACCACGGCGGGGTCTTCGTGCTGCGGATCGAGGACACCGACGCCGCCCGCGGCACCGAGGCGTCGTACCGGGGCGTGGTCGAGCAGCTGCGCTGGATCGGCCTGGACTGGGACGAGGGCCCGGAGATCGGCGGGCCGTACGGGCCGTACCTGCAGAGCCAGCGGCTCGACGGCTACCGCGAGGTGGTGGCGAAGCTCCTCGCCCCGGGCGACGCGTACGAGTCGTACTCGACCGAGCCCGAGTGGACCGCCCGACGGGCCGAGCGCGGCGGCAGGACCCAGGGCTACGACAGCCACGACCGGGAGCTCACCGCCGAGCAGATCGCCGCGTTCCAGGCGGAGGGGCGCCGGCCGGTGATGCGGTTCCGCATGCCGGACGAGGCGGTCGCGTTCACCGACCTGGTCCGCGGCGAGGTCAGGTTCGAGCCCCACAACGTGCCCGACTTCGTCTCGGCCGTGCCGACGGCATGCCGCTCTACACGCTGGCCGTCGCGGTCGACGACGTGCTCATGGGGATCACCCACATGATCCGCGGCGAGGACCTGCTGTCGTCGACCCCCCGGCAGGTCCCGTGCACGCCGCGCTGCGCGAGTGGGCGTCGCTGCCGGGCAGATGCCCGCTTCGGCCACCTGCCGATCGTGCTCGGGGAGGGCGGCAGCGGCTGTCCAAGCGAAGACGGCGTGAGGCGTCTCGATCGCGTCGGTCCGCCGGCTATCCTGGCCGAAGCGATCGTCAACTACCTGGCCCTGCTCGGCTGGTCGCTGGGTGACGACCGCGAGGTCTTCACGCTCGCCGAGATGGTGGCGGCGTTCGATTTGTCGCGGGTCAACTCGAACTCGGCTCGCTTCGACCTGCGCAAGCTCGAGGCGATCAACGGCGACAAGATCCGGGCGCTCCCGGCCGACGAGCAGGCCCGGATCACCCCGTTCCTGCAGCGGGTCGGGCTCGTCGCCGACCCACCGACCGGGACGAGCGGCGGTGATCGTCCGGCGGTGCGCCGCTGATCCAGGAGCGCGCCGGCTCACCGAGGCGGCGGACATGCTCGGGTTTCTCCTCGTCGACGGGCGCATTTCAGCGTCGAACCGGAGACCGCAGCGAGGTCGCTGACTGCGGCCTCCGATCCGGTGCTGGAGGCGCCCTCGGGGCGCTGGATGCCCTGCGACGGCCTGGGACACCGAGCAATCGAGGCGGCGCTGCGTCAAGCGCTCGTCGACGCGCTCGGGCTCAAGCCGAAACACGCGTTCGGTCCGGTGCGCGCCGCGGTGACCGGCCGGCGGATCTCGCCGCCGCTGTTCGAGTCGATCGAGCTGCTCGGGCGGGCGCGAACGCCGCGCATCCGGCGGCGCGCCGACCTGGCACCGCGGCATGGGACCGGCCGTCCGGCGGTCGGGCTGCGCTCGGTTCGGCTCGCGTGCGAGGTCGGTAGTTCGTCAGGCTCGCGGCGCGTCCGGGCACCCATGGGGTATGGGGTAATTGGCAGCCCGGCTGATTCTGGTTCAGCTAGTCTAGGTTCGAGTCCTGGTACCCCAGCGATCAGCGCCGATGGCCCTCGGTTCGTCGCGCCTTCCCCTCCTACATTTCATCCGCACTCGCTGGTCGGCACGCCACGTCCAGTGCGTACTGGCCCCGTTGTGTAGCGGCCTAGCACGCCGCCCTCTCAAGGCGGTAGCGCCGGTTCGAATCCGGTCGGGGCTAC
>CAVXZF010000003.1:0-76759 GCA_963766325.1 uncultured Actinomycetota bacterium
GGCTGGCCGCCGGGCACGGCGAGGTCGCGCTGGCCGCCGCGGCCCGGGCGACCGCGCTGCTCTTCGTGCTGGACGCGTCCGCGCCGCTGACCCGGCCGGAGCTGGACTTCCTGGTCGCGGCGAGCGGCTCGGTCGACCTGGTGCTGTTCGCGGTGACCAAGACCGACGCGTACCGGGGCTGGCGCCAGGTGGTCGCCGACGACCGCGAGCTGCTCCGCCGGCACGCTCCCCGCTTCGCCTCGGCCGAGGTGCTGCCGGTGTCGGCGCGGCTGTTCGAGCGGGCCGCCGCCGTCGGGCCCGGCGACCTGGCCGGCACCCTGCGTACCGAGTCCGGGGTGATCGCCCTCCAGGTCGCCCTGCAGACCCGGGTGGCGGCCAAGGCGGCGCTGCTGCGCGAGGCCAACACGCTGCGCGCGACCCGGACCCAGCTGGCCGCCCTGCACGGCGTGGTGCTGGCCGAGCGGGCGGCGGCCGACCCGGAGCCCGGGCGCGCCGACCGGCTGCGCGCCGACCGGGAGCGGCTGTCCCGGTCCCGGCGCCAGGACGGCCGGGCCTGGCAGGTGCGGCTGCGGACCGAGATGTCCCGGGCCCGCATCGAGGCCATGCACGACGTGCAGCGCGAGGTACGGGAGCAGCTGCAGTTCTGGCGGACCTGGATCGACCGGGCCGACACCGGCGGTCTGCGGCGGCTGCCGGGCGAGCTCGAGGTGGCCGTGCAGGCGGTCAGCCTGCGCACCACCGACCGGGTGGTCGGCCGGCTGCACGCGGTGGCCGACGCGGCGCTGCGGGACCTCTTCGAGCCGGGCGAGCTGGCCGAGGTGTACGGCGGGCTGGCCCGGATGCCGGCCGGCCCCGGCGGCGTCACCGGCCCGGAGGGCCGGGCCGCCAACTCCGAGGACAAGCTGCTGCTGGTCACCGGCGCCACCATGGGCTTCGCCGCCGGCCGGACCATCGCTTTCGTGCCGGCGCTGTTCGGCCTGGGCGCGGTGCCGGTGCTCGGCTGGGTGCTGGCACCGGTGTCGCTGGTCGTCGGCGGCGTGGTCGCGGCCTGGATGGTCCGCTCCCGCCGGCTGGTCGCCGACCGGCAGCACCACAAGCAGTGGGTGACCGACACCCTCGCCGAGGTACGGGCCGCCCTGGAGTCCGAGGTGGCGGCCCGGTTCGTGGACGCCGAGCAGGCGCTGACGCTGGCCCTGGACGGCGCGGTGGCGCGCCGGGTGGACCAGCTGGACCGGGAGATCAAGCAGGTGGACGACGCGCTGCGGGCGGATGCGGCCGAGCGGGAGCGCCGGCGCAAGGAGCTGTCCGGGCTGGCCGACCGGGTCGTCACCGCGGTGACCCGGGTCGACCAGCTGCTGCCGGCGCTGCGGAGCGTCCGGTGACCGGGCCGGGGGACGGCTGGCCGCCGTCCTGGGAGGACGGCGCCGACGCGGCACCGTGGGACTGGGCGCCCGGCGGCGAGGAGCACGCCGAGCCGGCCGGCCTGCCGGACGAGCCCGACCTGTCCGCGCCCGCCGAAGCCGACCACCTGCCGGACCCGGACCGCGCGGTGGGCGGCCCGGACGAGCCGCGGGGGCTGCCGGCCGAGCCGCCGGCCGACTGGACCACGGACGGTGAGCCGGCCCGCTGGTCGGACCAGCCCGAAGCCCCGTACGCGGCCGGCGGTGACGACCCGTTCCCGCCGGCACTGGACGTCGGAGTGACCCCGGCGGACGGCGGCCCGTGGGCCGACCCGGAGCTGCTCGGCGCCGACACCCCGCTGCCGCCGCCCGACCCGGCCGGGGACCCGCCGGCCGCGCTGCGGGCCGACCTGGCCGCCGCCGACGGCGAGCCGGGCGCCGACTGGGCCGCGCTGCGCGGCTCGGACGACCCGGCGGTCCGTACGCTCGCCGCCTTCTGGCAGCCCCGGCCCTAGGAGGGGTGTGTCTGCCGGACATCTGGCGGCGCGGGCGGCGTCCAGGCGGCGTCCGGCAGACACACCCTCCTTTGGAGGTACGGTCTGGTGATCGACCAGAGCAGCAACTCCGAGCCGCGCGGCAGCCGCGCGCACCGGATCTGAGCGGCACCCAGCCCCAGCCGGACCGGGCGGATCGCCCGGTCCGCCTGGGACTTGTGCTCGGCGCGGGCGGGACCGCCGGCGAGGCGTTCCACCGGGGCGTGCTGCGGGCGATGGACGAGGCCGGCCTCGACCCGCGCTCGGCGGTCGTCGTGGTCGGCACCTCGGCCGGCTCGATCGTGGCCGCATCGGTACGCCGCCGCGCCCCGGCCGGGGAGCCGCCGCTGCTGGCGCACCGGCCCGCACGCGGCCGCGTGCTGCGCGACCGGTCCGCGGTGCTGGACCTGGCCCGCCGGCCCCGGCAGCTGATCAACGCCGCGCTGCTCACCCCCGAGCTGGCCAGCGGCAAGCGGTCGCTCACGTTCCTCGCCGAGGCACTGCGGGACCGGCACGGGTCGGACTGGCCGGCGGCGCCGCTGTGGGTGGTCGCGGTCCGCCGCAAGGACGGGCGGCGGGTCGTCTTCGGCCGGCCCGGCGAGCCGGTCACCGACGTCGCCTCGGCGGTCGCCGCGTCCTGCTCGATCCCCGGCTACTTCGCCGCGGTGGAGATCGACGGCGTCGCGTACGTCGACGGCGGTGTCCACTCCCCGACCAACGCGGACCTGCTCACCGGCCTCGACCTCGACCTGGTGGTGATCAGCTCGCCGATGTCGGTGGAGCCGCGGGCGGTGCGACCCCGGCTCGACCTCGGGCTGCGGTTGCTCTTCCACCGCTACCTGCGCAACGAGGTGTGGGCGCTGCGCCGCCGTGGCGACCGGGTGGTCGCCGTCGAGCCGGACGCCGCCGTGCTCGGCGCGACCCGGCTCAACATGATGGACGGCCGGCGGATCGACCAGATCGAGCAGCGCGCGTACGAGCTGGCCGGGCGCCGGCTGGCCCGACTCGGAAAATCTGTCGGACCCGCGGACTAGGGTCGGGGCACCAAGGTCAAGGAGGCAGCCGTGCCCGACGGTTCGGCGCCGGGGATCGACCCGGCTTTCCTGGCGCTGCCGATGCGCCGGCTGGCGGACGCGGCACTCGGCCGCGCCCGGGAGCTCGGCGCCGCGCACGCCGACTTCCGGCTGGAGCGGATCCGGACGCAGACGCTGACGCTGCGCGACGGCAAGCTCGACTCCGCCCGCGACGGGGAGGACGTCGGCTTCGCGGTCCGGGTCGTGCACGACGGGACCTGGGGCTTCGCCGCCGCCGTCGACCTCACCCCGGAGGCCGCGGTGCGGGTGGCCGAGCAGGCGGTCGCGGTGGCCCGGGTGAGCCGCCCGGTCAACTCGGAGCCGATCGAGCTGGCCGACGAGCCGGTCCACCCGGACGTCACCTGGCTCTCGGCGTACGAGCTGGATCCCTTCACGGTGCCGGATGGGGACAAGATCGGGCTGCTGACCGACTGGTCGGATCGGCTGCTCGCCGCCGACGGGGTCGACCACGTCGACGCGACCGTGATGCAGGTCCTGGAAAACAAGTTCTACGCCGACCTGGCGGGCACGACCACCACCCAGCAGCGGGTCCGGCTGCACCCGGAGGTGACCGCGACCAGCGTCGACCGGTCCCGCGGCACCTTCGAGTCGATGCGGACCTGCGCGCCGCCGGTCGGTCGCGGCTGGGAATACGTCGCCCGCGACGACACCTGGGACTGGGCCGGCGAGCTGGCCCAGATCCCCGAGTGGCTCGCGGAAAAGGTCAAGGCGCCCTCGGTCGACGGGGGGTCCTACGACCTGGTCGTCGACCCGTCCAACCTGTGGTTGACCATCCACGAGTCCATCGGCCACGCGACCGAGCTGGACCGGGCGCTGGGCTACGAGGCGGCGTACGCGGGGACCTCGTTCGCGACCTTCGACAAGCTGGGCTCGCTGCGCTATGGCTCCGACGTCATGAACGTGACCGGTGACCGCACGGTGCCGCACGGGCTGTCCACCATCGGCTACGACGACGACGGCGTGCAGACCCAGTCCTGGGACATCGTGAAGTCCGGCACCCTGGTGGGTTATCAGCTGGACCGGCGGATGGCCCGGCTCAAGGGCCTCGGCCGGTCCAACGGGTGCGCTTTCGCCGACTCGTCGGGCCACATCCCGCTGCAGCGGATGGCCAACGTGTCCATCCAGCCGGCCGCGGACGGCGGCTCGCTGGAGGACCTCATCGGCGGCGTGGAGCGCGGGATCTACGTGGTCGGCGACAAGTCCTGGTCGATCGACATGCAGCGCTACAACTTCCAGTTCACCGGCCAGCGGTTCTTCAAGATCGAGAACGGGCGGCTCGCCGGTCAGCTCCGCGACGTGGCATACCAGGCCACCACGACCGACTTCTGGGGCTCCATGGAGGCGGTCGGCGGGCCGGACACGTTCGTGCTGCACGGCGCGTTCAACTGTGGCAAGGCGCAGCCCGGGCAGGTCGCCGCGGTCAGCCACGGCTGCCCGCCGGCGCTGTTCCGCGGCGTCAACATCCTCAACACGGTGCGGGAGGCCGGGCGATGACCCCCCAGGAGACGGTGGAGCGGGCGCTCGCCCTGTCCAAGGCCGACGGCTGCGTCGTCGTCACCACCGAGCGCTCGGAGGCCAACCTCCGGTGGGCCAGCAATACGCTGACCACCAACGGCTCGATGCGCTCCCGCAAGGTCGCGGTGATCAGCGTGGTGGACGGCGCCACCGGCACCGCCGCCGGGGTGCTGGAGCGCAGCGCGGTGACCGGCGACGCGCTGGAGGAGCTGGTCCGGGCCAGCGAGCAGGCGGCCCGGGACGCGGGCCCGGCCGACGACGCGGCGCCGCTGGTCGAGCCGACGGAGTCCGCCGACGGCTGGGACGCGCCGGCGGAGGAGACGTCCATCGACGTCTTCGGCCGGCTGGCGCCGGCGCTCGGAGAGGCATTCGGTCGGGCCGCCGGCGAGCAGCGGCTGCTCTTCGGCTTCGCCGAGCATGTGCTGGAGACCCGTTACGTCGGCTCCTCCACCGGGGTGCGCCGCCGCTGGGCGCAGCCGACCGGGCGGATCGACGTCAACGGCAAGTCCCCGGACTTCAGCCGGTCGGCCTGGGTCGGCCGGTCCACCCGCGACTTCGCCGACATCGACATCGCCGCGCTCGACGGGGAGCTGTCCGAGCGGCTCGGCTGGGCCGAGCGGGCGGTCGAGCTGCCGGCGGGGCGCTACGAGACGATCCTGCCGCCCACCTCGGTCGCCGACCTGATGTTCTACCTCTATGTCTCGGCCGGGGCGCGGGACGCCGACGACGGCCGGACGGTGTTCTCCAAGGCCGGCGGCGGCACCCGGATCGGTGAGCGGCTGTCCGACACCCCGCTGACGCTGCGCAGCGACCCGGCCGAGCCGGGCCTGGAGTCGGAGCCGTTCGTCACCGCGACCGCCTCGTTCGGTGGGCTGATGTCGGTCTTCGACAACGGGCAGCCGATCGTCCCGACCGAGTGGATCCGGTCCGGCGAGCTGGCCGAGCTGATCCGCACCCGCGCCTGGGCGGCCAAGACCGGCACCCGACCGGCCCCGATGGCGGACAACCTCGTCCTGGAGGCGCCCGGCGCCACCGCGGAGATGTCGGAGATGATCGCCCGGACCGAGCGCGGCCTGCTGCTCACCTGCTTGTGGTACATCCGGGAGGTCGACCCGCAGACCCTGCTGCTCACCGGCCTGACCCGCGACGGCGTCTACCTGGTCGAGGGTGGCGAGGTGACCGGCGCGGTCAACAACTTCCGGTGGAACGAGTCGCCCGTCGACCTGCTCGGCCGGATCGGCGAGGTCGGCCGCACCGAGCGCTGCCTGCCGCGCGAGTGGAGCGACTACTTCACCCGCACCGCGATGCCGGCGCTGCGGGTGCCCGACTTCAACATGTCCACGGTCTCCCAGGCGTCCTGACCGGGGTGGTGACCGGCGCCCGCCCGCGTCGGGGCGGGCGGGCGCCGGAGCCGGCTCAGCGCACCGAGCGGACCCGGACGACCGTGTAGGTGGTGTCCGGGGTCGGCGTGGTGCCGAAGCGGGCGTTCACCGCGTAGAGGAACGGCCCGAAGGCGGCGACCGTGGTCGGCACCTGGAAGTTCGGGTCGGTGATGGTGGCGGTGAGCTGGCCGGTGGCGTACCCGGGGCCCAGGTCGATGACCGCGATCTCGTTGAGCCGGTTGCGGACGACGTAGAGCGTGTCGCCGCGCCGCAGCAGGCCGTCGCCGTTGGTGAGCGACGCGCCGCCGAGGTCGACCTGGTCGGTGACGCCGGTGCGCGCCGACGCCCGGAAGAGCAGGCCGACGTTGGACTGCACCAGCAGCAGCGTCCGGCCGTCCGGCGAGGCTTCGATGCCGTTGACGTTGAAGCCCGCGCCGTACTGCAACTCGCCGGTCAGCGGCAGCGTCTGCGCGGTGCCCAGCCCGTCCCGGTTGATCGGCACCACATACAGCACCGGGTTGACCGAGTCGGTGAAGTAGGCCGCATCCCTGGTGACCACCACGTCGTTGACGAAGGTCGCCCCCGTCGCCAGCTGGTACGACGCGATCAGCTGCCCGCTGCCGGCGTCGTACACCCGCGCCGCGCCGGTCGCCCCGCCGGCGACCCAGAGCCGGTTGTGCCGGTCCACCTCGATGCCGACGGCGACCTGCCCGGTCTGTCCCGGCACCAGCACGGACCCCTGCCCGGTCAGCACGCTGCCCCGGTAGATCGCCCCGTTGGCCAGCGAGCCGACGTAGAAGGATGTCCCGCGTCCGGTCGCGATCCCCTCCGGCTGCCAGCCGTTCGGCAGCGAGATCACCGCCGGGAAGAGGTCGCGGGTCTCGCCGGCGCTCGCTGGTGCCGCCCCCGTGACCGCTCCGCCCACCAGCGCCAGCACCGTCGCTCCGAGCACCGTCAGCGCCGCTCTTCGCACGTCCGACCTCCCTAGTCCGGGTCATTGCTTGTCTGAGCAACGACCGTAGCCGGACCGGTGCCGTCCCGCCTGCCGGCCCTGCCCGGGGACACGATGACGGCGCGACGCTGGTTCACCGGCTTTGCAGTCCCCGAACATCGCGCGGAGCCTGGCGCAACCCGCGTCGCGCAGACTCCTGCTTGCGAGCCCGATCCGGAAGGACGAGAGATGATCCTGAGCAAGAGAGTCACGCTGGCCATTGCGGGGGTCGCCGCCGCCGCGGTGGTCGGCACCGCGGGGGTCGCCGCCGCCACCGCCCCCGCCCCGAGCGGCGCCCCGGCACCGGCCGCCTCCGCGCCGGACCCGGGCACCCGCGCCCCGGGCGCCGCCGAGCGCCGGGCGAAGGTCAAGCACCGCCTGCTCGGCCGCGGCCTGCACGGCGAGTTCGTGGTCAAGGGCAAGGACGGCAAGCCGGTCACGCTGGTGTCCGTCCGCGGCGAGGTCACCGCGGTCAGCGCCACCTCGATCACCCTCAAGGCCGAGGACGGCTTCACCGCGACGTACGCGATCACCGCGGAGACCAAGGTGCGCGGCAAGGGCGCCGACAAGATCGCCGACGTCAAGGTCGGCGACCGCGGCGGCGCCGTCGGCCCCAAGTCCGGCACCACCCTCACCGCCCGCGCGATCCTCATCCGCGCTTAGCCCCCACCACGCCGACTGAGGACTTCCGTGCCTGACTGAGCAGCTATACCTGCTCAGTCGCGCCGGAAGTTCTCAGTCGGCGGCCGACGTGGGCGCACCAGACTCAGCCGAGTCGCAGGCGCAGCGCGTCGAGCTCGTCCCGCATCCCGGACGGCAGCTTGTCGCCGATCTTGGCGAACCACTCCTCGATCTGCGGCAGCTCCTCGCGCCACTCCGCGGCGTCGACGCTGCTCACCCGCTCGAGATCGACCGGGTCCATGTCCAGCCCGGACACGTCCAGCGAGCCGGCCGTCGGGACGTACCCGATCGGCGTCTCGGTCGCCGCCGCCGCGCCCTCGATCCGCTCGACCGCCCACTTGAGGACCCGGATGTTTTCCCCGAAGCCGGGCCACAGGAACTTGCCGTCGTCATCGCGGCGGAACCAGTTGACGTAGAAGATCCGCGGCAGCTTGGTCGAGTCGGCGCCCTTGCCGACCTCGATCCAGTGCCGGAAGTAGTCACCGGCGTGGTAGCCGATGAACGGCAGCATCGCCATCGGGTCCCGCCGCACCACGCCCACCTGGCCGGTCGCCGCGGCGGTGGTCTCGGAGGACAGCGTCGCGCCGAGGAAGACCCCGTGCTGCCAGTCCCGAGACTCGGTGACCAGCGGGATCGTGGACTTCCGGCGGCCGCCGAAGAGGATCGCCGAGATCGGCACCCCCTTCGGGTCCTCCCACTCCGGCGCGATGATCGGGCACTGCGCTGCCGGCGTGCAGAAGCGCGAGTTGGGGTGGGACGACGGCTCCTCCGAGTCGGGCGTCCAGTCCCGGCCCTTCCAGTCGGTCAGGTGGGCCGGCGGCTCCTTGGTCATCCCCTCCCACCAGATGTCGCCGTCGTCGGTGAGCGCGACGTTGGTGAAGATGGAGTTGCCCTTGGCGATGGTGCGCATCGCGTTGGCGTTGGTCTGCCAGCCGGTGCCGGGCGCGACGCCGAAGAAGCCGTACTCCGGGTTGAGCGCGTAGAGCCGGCCGTCCTCACCGAAGCGCATCCAGGCGATGTCGTCGCCGAGCGTCTCGACCTTCCAGCCGTCGATGGTGGGGTCGAGCATCGCGAGGTTGGTCTTGCCGCAGGCCGAGGGGAAGGCGGCCGCGATGTAGTAGACCCGTTGCTGCGGCGAGGTCAGCTTGAGGATCAGCATGTGCTCGGCCAGCCAGCCCTCGTCCCGGGCCTTCACGCTGGCGATCCGCAGCGAGTAGCACTTCTTGCCCAGCAGCGCGTTGCCGCCGTATCCGGAGCCGTACGACCAGATGGTCCGCTCCTCCGGGAAGTGGGTGATGTACTTCGTGTCGTTGCACGGCCACGGCACGTCCTGCTGGCCCGGCTCGAGCGGCGCCCCGACGCTGTGCAGCCCGGGGACGAAGTCGGCGTCGTCGCCGAAGAGCTCCAGGGCGCGGGTGCCCATGCGGGTCATGATGTGCATCGAGGCGACGACGTACGGCGAGTCGGTCAGCTCGACGCCGAGCAGCGGGGACTGCGCGTCGAGGGGTCCCATGCAGTACGGGATCACGTACATCGTGCGACCGCGCATCGAGCCGGTGAACAGCTCGGTCATCACGGCCTTCATGTCGTCCGGCGCCATCCAGTTGTTCGTCGGGCCGGCGTCGCGCGGGTCGACCGAGCAGATGAACGTCCGGTCCTCGACCCGGGCGACGTCGGTCGGGTCCGACGCGCACCAGAACGAGTTGGGCTTCTTGCTGTCGTCCAGCCTGGTGAACGTGCCGCTCTCGACCAGCAGGTCGGTGACCCGGGTCCACTCCTGCGCGGAACCGTCGCACCAGACGACCTGGTCGGGCTGGGTAAGCCGGGCGCACTCCTCGATCCAGGCGAGCAGGCGTGCGTGCCGGGTCGGGGCTGAGTCGATGCCGGGGATCGCCGAGACCGTCATGGCACATCTCCTCCTGGTCGCCGTTGACCGGAATACGCCTGAATCCCGGCCCGCCGGCCGTGCGTTGGGGATTAAGAAAGCCTACCTCCGAACGGAGCAGTCACGTCCGGCCCCCGGTGTCGGCTCCCTCACAGCCCTAGTTCCGACCGCGCGGGACGTGCAGGTCGAGCCCGCGGGCCTCCGCCACTTCGTACTTCTCGCGAGCGCGGTACTCCTTGATCAAGGCGACCGGGTCGGAGCCGAAGGTGGCTGCGGTGCTGACGCTGGAGAGCAGCGCCTGCTCGCTGGCTCGTTCCGCCCGGACGCGGATCAGGACGATGAGCACAGCCGCGACGAATCCGCCGCTGATCGTGGCGGCCGCCATCCAGGGCTGCCTCATGAGGACCATCGCGGTGGCCGGGACCACCGTCGAGATACCGATCCACTCCAGGCCGATCTTTGCACTCATCCTGACCACTCCCCCGTTAGGTGGGTCACGTACGTGTCACCCGTACGTAGGATGCGACATCTTCTCGTCTCTGACAAGAGATTGCGACGTCAGGCGGGGGCTGCCTTCCCATCACCTAGGTAGATCCTGCTAAGGTCACGCAGTTCGCTGAAGTCAACTCTTCTCTACAGGGCTTCACCTAGGTACTATTGAAGCTTCTGGGGGTGTGCTGATGGCCCCGCTCACTGCTCGCGAAGACCAGATCCGCGCACTCGTGGTCGATGGTCTGACCAACGACGAGATCGCCTCCGCCCTGCGGATCTCCAGCCGCACGGTCGAGGCTCACCTGCGCATGCTCTTCCGCAAGCTCGGCGTCACCCGCCGCGGCGCCCTCTCCTTCCCCCCGCCCGAACCGGCCCGCGAGGCCGTCGAGCCGGACGCCCTCGTGGAGCGGCTCGCTCTTCTGGAGCGTCAGCTCCGGGCCCACCAGGAGGTCGTCCACCGCTTCGTGGAGCGGCAGTTCCCCCTGTTCGACGAGCGGGTCGAGATCACCGTCACGGTGGGCCGCCAGTCGAGCGAGGATCTGGTCATCGAGCGCCACCTCACCAACCCCAATCCGTACCTGGTCTATCGGGTGGTCCGCCCCATCACGCCGCTGGGGCTGTCCGGCGTGGACGCGAGCACGTCGGCCCTCACCTGTGAGGTCGTCGGGGCGGACGTCGGGGTGGCTGTCGAGGTGGTGCCGGACGAGGGGGACCGGCCGCGGGCCTTCATCCTCTTCCAGCCGGGCCTGCAGTCACCGACCGAGTGGATCCTGCGGTACCGGACGCCCGGACTCTGGGATCCGCTGCGCCTGGTCGGCGAGGACAGTCTCCGGTGGGCGCCCGGCCAGCTCGACGCCCGCAGCCCGGCCAGCGTCCACGAGCTGACCATGCACTTCGACTTCCCGGCCGACACGGAGGGCGCCGCGGTGTTCGAGCAGGACGGGATCGGCAGCATCGCGGAGGAGTCGACTGGCGCCGGTCACCGGATCACCTATCGGGACCGAAGCCAGGCCGGAGCGCACTACACCTTCGACCTGAAGATGAACCGCGGAAAGTGAGAAGGACCGGCGGGCTCGGCCGGTCCTTCTCGCTGTGCAAGTCCTTGAGGGACTATTCAGTGGCGGGCCACTCGCCGTCCGAAAAACCGCCGTTGGACCCGTCGCCTCCGAGCACTGGGCATCCCCTTATTGTGGCAATGATCAAGATGCGGGGAAGCTACTGGGAGGCACGTTGACGTTGACAAAATGTGATAAGTCCGAGACCTAGATTCACTCGACTGGAGTAGTATCGAAAACTCCCTCCGACTCAGCAAGCCGGCGTGTGGCCACGACCTGACACGTAGAGCCGACCAAGCGCTTGAGCATGACCTCTTTCGCGACCCGCTCACCGCCACCGACAGTTGCCATCGGTGATCCCCCCGGACGAGCCGTCACCTCCGACCATCGCGCACCCCCATCGGTCAGGAAGTGATCATACCGCTCAGATCGTTGGCACCCATGTCGACCATTGCTGCTCCTTTGCTGGCCAATTCATGTCCACCGGCCACTGCTGGGCGGTCGCAGTCAAGCAGCCGGGTTGTGCGAGGGTGGTGGGGTGAGGGCTGTCAGCAGGTTCGGGGTGCCGGCGCTGGACGAGCTGCCCGACGACGTACGGGAGCGGATCGAGCAGGTCGGCGAGAAGACCGGCTTCGTGCCGAACGTCTTCCTCGCCCTGGCCCGCCGCCCGGCCGAGTTCCGCGCGTTCGTGGCGTACCACGACGCGCTGATGGACAAGGAGTCCCCGGGCCTGAGCAAGGCGGACCGGGAGATGATCGTCGTCGCCACCAGCGCGGCCAACGACTGCACGTACTGCGTGGTCGCGCACGGCGCGATCCTCCGCATCCGGGCCAGGGACCCGCTGGTCGCCGACCAGGTCGCGACCAACTACCGGCAGGCTGACATCACCACGCGGCAGCGGGCCATGCTCGACTACGCGCTGCTGGTCGCGACCGAGCCGGCCACGGTCGAGGACACCCACCAGCGGCAGCTCGGCCAGCACGGCTTCGACGCCGACGACGTCTGGGACATCGGCGCGATCGCCGCGCTCTTCGCTATGTCCAACCGGCTGGCGCACATGCTGGCGCTGCGGCCCAACCCGGAGTTCCACCTGCTCGGCCGGGTCCCGCGGGAGCGCTAGAGGCGGTCCAGCACGCCGCTGACCAGCGCGGTCAGCCGGGGCAGGGCGGCCCGGCCGGCGGCCAGCACCTCCTCCCCGGACAGCGGGGTGGGCGAGACGCCGGCGGCCAGGTTGGACACCAGCGAGATGCCGAGCACGCCCGCGCCGGCCGCGTGCGCGGCGGCGGCCTCGTGCACGGTGGACATGCCGACCAGGTCGGCGCCGAGCCGGCGCAGCGCCCGGATCTCGGCCGGTGTCTCGAAGTGCGGCCCGGGCAGCCCGGCGTAGACGCCGTCGGTCAGGTCCGGGTCGACGCCGCGGGCCAGGTCGCGCAGCACCGGGTCGTACGGTGACCCGGGCGGGGTCGCTGCGCCGGCGTGGACCCGTTCGGCGCCCATCTGAGCCGCTCGGTCGGCGGGCGCCGGTGCACCGGGCCGGGCGGTGAGGTCGAGCTGGTCGGCCAGCAGCACCGGCTCGCCGACGGTCAGTCCGGGCCGGATGCCGCCGGCCGCGTTGGTGAGCAGCACGGTCCGGCAGCCGGCGGCGACGGCGGTACGGACGCCGTGGGTGACAGTGGTCGGCGGGTGGCCCTCGTAGAGGTGGACCCGGCCGAGCAGGACCAGCACCCGCAGCTGCCCGCGGCGCACCGAGCGGACCGTGCCGCCGTGCCCGAGCGCGGTCGGCGCCGGGAAGCCGGGCAGGTGGACCACCGACTCCTCCCAGTCCGCCGGCCCGAGCGCATCGGCCGCGGCCGCCCACCCCGACCCCAGCACCACCGCCACGTCGTGCTCGTCAACCCCGGACCGGCGGCGCAGCTCGTCCGCCGCCTCGGCCGCGCCGCCCCGCGTGCTCACGCGCGGACGCACTGCCGCCTGCGCCGGTCACGCACGACCACCGTCGCTGTCTCCGGCTGCACCCGACTCCTCCCGGTCCGTACGCCCCGACCCTAGGGCGGGCGGTTCGGCATCGGCGAGACTGGGGGGCATGGCGCGGTGCATCGACTGGCAGGACGGCGCGGTTCTGTTGATCGACCAGACGCTGCTGCCGGGCGAGGAGCGATGGCTGCGGATCGGCGACCCGGACGAACTCGTCGCAGCCATCCAACGGCTCGCGGTGCGCGGCGCGCCGGCGCTCGGGGCGGCGGGCGCGCTCGGGGTGGCGCTGGCCGCGCACTCCGGTGCCGACGTGCCGGCCGCGGCCGCCCGGCTCCGCTCGGCCCGCCCGACGGCGGTGAACCTGGCCCGCGGCGTCGACCGCGCGCTGGCCCGGTTGCCGGAAGGGCCGGACGCGGTGCTCGCCGAGGCGCGGGCGGTGGTGGACGAGGAGGCGGCCAGCAGCCGTGCCATCGGAGAGCGCGGCGCCGACCTGTTCGGCGAGCTGGTCCCCGGGCGGCTGCGGCTGCTCACCCACTGCAACACCGGCTGGCTGGCCACCGTCGAGTGGGGCACCGCGCTCGGCGTCGTCACCGTGCTGCACGAGCGCGGCCGGGTCGAGCGGGTGTACGCGGACGAGACCCGGCCGCTGCTGCAGGGCGCGCGGCTGACCGCGTACGAGCTGGCCGCGCTCGGCGTCGAACACCGGGTGGTGGTGGACGCGGCGGCGCCGTCGCTGATCGCCCGCCGGCTGGTGGACGGCGTGGTGGTCGGCGCCGACCGGATCGCCGCCAACGGCGACGTGGCCAACAAGGTCGGCACCTACCCGCTGGCGCTGGCCGCGGCCCGGGCCGGCGTCCCGTTCGTGGTCGCCGCGCCGGAGTCCACTGTCGATGCGGACACCCCCGGTGGGGATGCGATCGAGATCGAGGAGCGGGACCCGGCCGAGGTGGCGGCCGGGCCGGCGTACAACCCCGCCTTCGACGTCACCCCGCACGACCTCGTCACCGCCGTCGTGACCGAGCGCCGGACCGTACGACTGTCCGAAGGAGACACCCTGTGACCAGCGCGACCAGGCTCGTCGCGGACGCGGTGCTGCCCTGCGACGGCACCGGGGCGGTGCACCGGCCGGGCGCGGTGGACATCGACGCCGACGGCCGGATCACCCGCGTCGGGCCGGTCGCCGGGCCGGCGGAGTCCACACCCGACAGAGTGCCGGCGGACGGTGCGCCGGCGGACGTGCGGTGGGTCGGCGGGCTGCTGCTGCCCGGGCTGATCAACGCGCACTGCCACTCGCCGATGACGCTGCTGCGCGGGCAGGGCGAGGGGCTGCCGCTGGACCGCTGGCTGCAGGAGGTGATCTGGCCGCGGGAGGCGAAGGTCGGCGCCGACGACGTCTACTGGGGGATGACGCTCGCCTGCTCCGAGCTGCTGCGGTACGGGGTCACCACCACGGTGGAGATGTACTTCCACGACGACGCGCTGGCGGCGGCGGTCGACGCGGCCGGCGGCCGCTGCGTGGTGACGCCCGGGGTGGTGGTCGCGCCCGGCTGGGAGCGCTTCGGCACCTGGGCGGAGCGGATCGAGTGGATCGCCGCGCTGCGGACCTCGTACGCGGAGCACCCGCGGATCGAGGTCGGCTTCGGCCCGCACTCGGCGTACGCGCTGCCGGACGAGGCGCTGCGCGCGGTCGGCGAGGCGGCACGGGCGACCGGGGCGCCGGTGCACGTGCACGTCGCCGAGACCGAGCACGAGGGCGACGAGGTGTCCGCCCGGCACGGGGGCGCGTCGGTGCCGCGGGTGCTGGCCGACCTCGGGCTCTTCGACGTGCCGCGGGTGCTCGCCGCGCACGGTGTCTGGCTGTCGACCGACGACGTGAAGCTGCTGGCGGCGTGCGACGTCGCGATCGCGCACTGCCCGGGCAGCAACGCCAAGCTCGCCTCGGGTACGGCCGGGGTGAGCGAGCTGCTCCGGGCCGGGATCAAGGTCGCGCTGGGCACCGACGGGCCGGCCAGCAACAACGACCTCGACCTCTGGGAGGAGATGCGGCTGGCCGCGCTGACCGCACGGCAGCGGGAGCAGGACCCCACCGTGCTGCCGGCCGCGGAGGTGCTGCACCTGGCCACCGCGGGTGGGGCGGCCGCGCTGGGCCGGCCGGACCTGGGGGTTCTGGCGCCCGGCCGGTGGGCCGACATGGTGCGGCTCGACCTCGACGACCCGGGCTTCGTGCCGGTGCTCGGCGAGACCGACCTCGTCGCGCACGCGGTGTGGTCGGCGTCGCGGGCGGCGGTGCGCGATGTCTGGGTGGCCGGCCGGCAGGTGGTCGTGGACGGCGTCTGCACCACCGTCGACGTCACCGAGGCCCGCCGCCGGGTCCAGGCCGCTGCCTCCCGGCTCGCCGATGCCTGACACCCCCGGCGCTGGATCGCCGGACGACCCGGTGTGGTCGGCGCCGGTGGGTGAGCTGTGCTCGCTCGGCCGCTCCCTGGTGACCGCCGGGCTGGTGCTGGGCTCCGGCGGCAACCTCTCGGTCCGGCCGCCCGGCAGCGACGTCGCCGCGGTCACCGCCCGCGGCACCTGGCTGGACCGTCTCCGACCGGCGGACTTCTCCCTGGTCAGCCTCGCCGACGGGGCGATCGTCGGTGGTGCGCCGGAGCCGTCCACCGAGCTGGCGCTGCACGTCGAGTGCTACCGCGTCCGGCCGGACGTCACCACCGTCGTGCACGTGCACCCCCAGCTCTCGGTCCTGCTCGCCGTGCTCGGCCACCCGATCCGGCTGCTCACCACCGACCACGTCGCGTACGTCGGCGAGGTGCGCACCGCGCCGTACCGGCATCCCGGCACCCCGGAGCTCGCCACCGAGGCCGCCGCCCTGCTGGCCGATGGCTGCGACTGCGTGGTGCTGGCCCACCACGGCTGCTCGGTGGTCGCCGACTCGGCCGAGATGGCCCTGCGCCGGGTGCTCAACCTCGAGGAGGCGGCGCGGCTCACCCAGGCGGCGCTGCTGCTCGGCGACACCACCGCCGGTGGCCCGCCCGGCTACCGGGAGCGGTTGCAGCGTCTCGACCCGGGCGACCACTGATGCGCCGTCCGTCACGCTGGCAGGGGTGGCCCGTCCCCTGGTGGGGAAGAACCTGCCGCGGGAGCTCCAGCCGGTCGAGAAGCGGCCTGGCGGAAAGGACTTGAGTGACCGACACGAGCACCACCGACGCCAGCCGGGAGAGTCAGGCGCCGGAGCTGGACGACCGCCAGCATCGGCTGCGCCGGACCCTGGAGTGCCTGACCGGCATCGCGTTCACCGAGGGTAACAAGCTGACGGTGCTGCGCAACGGCGACCGGATCTTCCCCGCGATGCTCAAGACCATCGACGAGGCGGAGCGCAGCGTCGACCTGATGACGTACGTCTACTGGAAGGGCGACATCGCCACCCGCTTCGCGGAGTCACTCTCCGGGGCAGCGCGCCGCGGCGTCCGGGTCCGGCTGCTGATCGACGCGGTCGGCGGCCTGCAGATCGACCGGAGCCTGGTCGACCGGATGGACGAGGCCGGCGTGCACGTCGAGTGGTTCCGCAAGCCGTGGCTCAACTCACCGCTGAAGCAGAACCACCGCTGCCACCGCAAGGTGCTGGTCGTCGACGAGAGGATCGCGTTCACCGGCGGGGTCGGCATCGCGGAGGAGTGGTGCGGCGACGCCCGCAACGAGGGCGAGTGGCGCGACACCCACGTCGAGGTCCGCGGGCCCGCGGTGGACGGGCTCAGCGCCGCCTTCGCGCAGAACTGGGCAGAGAGCGGCCGCGACCTGTACGACGACTCTGATCGCTTCCCGCAGCAGGAGCAGGCCGGCTCTACCGTCGCGCAGGTCGTGCGCGGGTCGGCGTCGATCGGCTGGGACGACCTGCAGACCACCTTCCGGGTGATGCTCGACACCGCGCAGGAGCGGCTGCGGCTGGCGACCGCGTACTTTGCGCCGGACGAGTTCTTCCTCGACCGGCTGTGTGCCGCCGCCCGGCGGGGGGTCGAGGTCGACGTGCTGCTGCCCGGTCCGCACGCCGACAAGCGGGTCTGCCAGCTCGCCAGCGAGGCCGCGTACGACCAGCTGGTCAGCTGCGGCGTCCGGGTCTGGAACTTCCAGCCGGCGATGCTGCACGCCAAGATCATGTGCGTGGACGGGATGGCCGCCGTGGTCGGCTCGTCCAACTTCAACCGCCGCTCGCTCGACCACGACGAGGAGGTGCTGCTCGTCGCGCTGGACACCGACGTCGCCCGGATGCTGGAGGAGCACTTCGACGCCGACTTGGAGCGGAGCGAGCAGATCGATCTGACCCGGTGGCGCAACCGCAGCCGCCGGCAGAAGGTCCTCGAGTTCGCCACCACCCCCCTCCGCCGCTTCTTCTGACTGCTCCGCCCACCCACCCCCACGGCCGTCCGGCCGTGGGGCGGTGCCCTGCCCGGACGGACCGCGTCTCAGGGGCGGTCGGCGAAGAAGCTGCACCCAGCGGCCGTCGAAGCCGCCGTTCGCGGGTGTGTGCGTGCCGTGGCCGACGGTCGCCGCCGTGCCTGGCATTCCGGTGACACCGCGCGGCACGATCCCCACACGCTCCCAGTCGTGGATCTCATCGAAGTCCTTATCGGCCGCGTCGTCGGATGTCTCGCTGGCAGGACGTCGACAGGCAGCACGGCCCCGGGCGGGCGGCCAACCCGGCGAGTCCGCGTGGGGGAACGAGCTGCCTCAGGCCGGCGGATCGGTGTGCGCGCTGGTGGGGACGACCAGGCGCCAGCCTTCCGGGTGGATCGTCCAGGTCCGCCGCTCGACCGGCCCGTGGATCTCGCCGTCGGCGTTGTAGTGGAAGGGCTCGCCCTCCGCCTCCACCTGCCTGCCGCGGGCGGTGTGCACGTCCGGCCGGTCCACGTGGGAACCGCGTCGCAGCCGCAGCCCGTAGCCGAGGCGGGCCAGCGGCCCGACCGCCTCGGACACCACCACGTCCGCGAGCTGGTCGTCGAGCACGCTGCGCGGGGTCAGCGGGGATCCGCCGCCGACCGAGCGCCCGAGGCCGATCCCGACCTGCAACACCTTGCGCTCGCCGTCGACCAGCACCTGCCCGTCAACCCGCACCGCCACCCGCCAGCCGGTGGTCGTGGCGCCGGCGCTCACCCCGCCGACGACGTATGCCAGCCGGCCCAGCCGCGGCTTGAGCGAGGCGGCCGCCAGCGCCGCCTCGGCACCGACGCCGAGGTGCACCGCGTTGATCACCAGGCCGCCGTCGTCGTCGACCAGGAGATCGAGCTGCCGCGGCTCGCCGTCCAGCACCACCTCCGCCGCCTCCCGCGGGTCGAGCGGCAGGCCGAGCGCGCGAGCCAGGTCGTTGCCCGTGCCCAGCGGGATGAGCCCGATCGGGTCGGCCAGGTCGCCGCTGCGGTGGAGCGCGGTGACGATGAAGTGCACGCTGCCGTCGCCGCCGCACACGACCACCCGCCGGCCACCGCGGCGGGCCACCGCCGCGTCGCAGTCCTCCGGGCTGGACGTCGCGGTCACCTCGACGTCGGCCCGCTGCCGCAACGTGTCGAGCGCGGCATCCACCGCCTCCTCGTGGGCGCTGCCCGCCGAAGCGTTGGTGATGACCAGCAGGTCGGTCATGGTCCACCTCCTCCTGGTCCCGCCGGACCGCGCTCGTCGAGGAGCCGCGGCCGGGTGCGGCCGCACCCTCTCGCACCGTCCTGCCCAGCAGGCAATCGGGTCGACCCACTTCGGCGGCGCGACTACTCTGGACCGCTCGTGCGCGATCGCCGCGCACCCCGTCGTAGCCGGGCGCCCGCCTCCGCGCCGCACCGCCGCGGAGACCGCGCCTTGGGCAGTGGGAGACCCCGGCCGGCGGACCACTGCCGTCGGCCCGCCCGCGCGCCGACCCCGGAGGACCGCAGTGTCTCCGCCCAGCTCCGCTCGCCCCGACCAGCCTCCCGCCTCCGACGCCACCACCCCTGCGACCCCACTCCACGCCACCGGCCAGCCGCCTCCCGACCAGCACGCCCGCAAGGCCGGCGGGTCGAGTGGGGACGCCTCGCTCATGGCCGAGCGCCGGCACCTGATCCGCTCCCGCGACTGCCTGGCCCGGATGCGGGCCCGCGCCGCCGAGTCGGGCGACGTCGGCGTCGACGCCTTCGCCAGCGAGGTCCTCGGCAAGGCCCGGGCCATCCGGCTGCGGGCGCTCGTCGACGACCCGACGGTCCCGCCCTTCTTCGGCCGCATCGACCGCAGCGCCGACCCCGAGCACCCGACGGGCGAGACTTTCCACGTCGGCCGCCGGCACATCCGCGACGACGCCGGCGATCCGCTGGTGATCGACTGGCGGGCCCCGATGTCCCGGTCCTTCTACCGCGCCACCCCGACCGATCCGATGGGCGTCCGCCGCCGGCGCCGCTTCGGCTTCTCGGCCGGCACGCTCACCTCGTACGAGGACGAGCCGCTGACCGCCGGTGCCGCCGGCCAGGTGACCACCGCCGAGAGCCGGATCCTGCTCGAGGAGATCGAGCGCCCGCGCGTCGGCCCGATGCGTGACATCGTCGCCACCATCCAGCCGGACCAGGACGACCTGGTGCGCGCCGCGCTGGAGGAGAGCATCTGCGTCCAGGGCGCGCCCGGGACCGGCAAGACCGCGGTCGGCCTGCACCGGGCCGCTTACCTGCTCTACACCTATCCCGAGCGGCTCCGCCGGTCCGGCGTGCTGGTGGTCGGCCCGAACCGGGCCTTCCTCGGCTACATCGGCGAGGTGCTGCCGGCCCTCGGGGAGATCGGCGTCACCCAGGCCACGGTCGAGGAGCTGCTCGCGCCGGTCCCGGTCCGGGCCACCGACCCGCCCGCGGTGGCCACGCTCAAGGGTGACGCCCGGATGGCCGAGGTGCTGCAGCGGGCGGTGACCCGGCTGGTGCGGCGGCCGGAGGACGGTGTGGTCGTCATCGTCGGCACGCGCCGCTACCGGATCCCGCCGGAGCGCCTCCGCCGCTACGTCGACGACCTCCGCCGCGGCGGCGTCCACTACGACGTCGCCCGGGAGCGCCTGCACCTGCTGGTCGCCGAGGACGTCCGCCGGCAGCGGGAGGAGGTCGGTGGGGCACCCTCGGACGCGGAGACGGCCCGGGTAGCCCGCTCGGTGGAGGTGCGCGACTTCGTCGCCGCGGTGTGGCCGCCGCTCGACCCGGCCAGGCTGGTCCACGACCTCTTCACCGACCCGGCCCGGCTGGCCGCTGCAGCCCGTGGCCTGCTCGACCCGGCCGAGCAGGAGCTGCTGCACTGGTCGCGACCGCCGCGCTCGGTCCGCTCGGCGCAGTGGTCTGCTGCCGACGCCGTCCTCGTCGACGAGGTCGCCGGGCTCCTCACCCGGCCCGACTCGTACGGCCACGTGGTGCTGGACGAGGCACAGGACCTGTCGGCCATGCAGTGCCGCGGCATCGCGCGGCGCTGCCCGACCGGCTCGGTCACCGTCCTCGGGGACCTGGCCCAGGGCACGACGGCGTGGTCGACGTCGGACTGGCGGGTGACGCTCAACCACCTGGGCAAGGCGGACTCCCGGATCGAACCGCTCACCCGCGGCTATCGCGTGCCGGCGGACGTGATCGCGCTGGCCAACCGGCTGCTGCCGCACCTCGCCGTCGGCCTGTCGCCGGCCACCTCCGTCCGCGCGGCGGCCGGTGGGCTGCGGATCGGCGCCGTCCCGGACGTGACCGCCGCGGCGGCACAGGAGGCGGTCGAGGCGCTGGCGGACGAGGGGTCGGTCGGCGTGATCGCCGCGGACGCCGAGGTGGCCGCCGTCGGGCGGGCGCTGAGCGCGGCCGGGGTGTCCCACCAGCTGCTGGGCGAGGAACCGGCAGCACCGGCGGACGACACCCCGCAGGACCCGGCCCGGACCGTCCCGCGCGTCTCCCTGGTCCCGGCGACGCTGGCCAAGGGCCTCGAGTTCGACCACGTCGTGGTGGTGGAGCCGGCGGCGATCGTCGAGGCCGAGCCGCGCGGCCTGCGCCGGCTCTACGTCGTGCTGACCCGGGCGGTGTCTCGCCTGGTCGTGCTGCACGCCCGAGAGCTGCCGGCGGAGCTGACCGGCGGTGACGCTCGCTGAGGTGGTCATGGCCAAGATGAGTAGCAGCGTTCCGACACCGTCGTCATCTCGCTGTCCACAAGCGGGAGCGTCATCCACAGGTTGCAACCCGACCCTGGCACCATCGCGCTGACCTGGCGCAGGCTTGCCCGGTCAAGCGGGTCCGGCTGTCTGCGACGATAGGGGCAGCGTTCGTTCGCACGCTCCGGTGTGCGGTGGGCCCGACGCCGACACCCCGGCGCCGACCACCGGCGCCGGTCCGCCCCGCGCGGCGATCCCGCGTGGAGTTTGAGCGAGGAGAGACGCATGACCTTGGGTGACATCGGCGTCGCCGCCCCGCCGGATCCGACTGGTGGGCCCGATCTCGTCCAGCTGCTGACCCCCGAGGGTGAGCGCGTGGACCATCCCGACTACTCGTTGGACATCTCGGCCGACGAGGTCCGCGACCTCTACCGGGACCTCGTCCTGGTCCGGCGCGTCGATGTCGAGGCGACCGCGCTCCAGCGGCAGGGTGAGCTCGGCATCTGGGCGTCGCTGCTCGGCCAGGAGGCTGCGCAGGTGGGCTCCGGCCGCGCCCTGCGACCCGGCGACATGGCCTTCCCGAGCTACCGGGAGCACGGCGTGGCCTGGTGCCGCGGCGTGGACCCGATCCAGCTGCTCGGTCTCTACCGGGGCACCGACCTGGGCGGATGGGACCCCAAGGAGCGCAACTTCAACATCTACTCCATCGTCATCGGCTCGCAGACCCTGCACGCGGCCGGTTACGCGATGGGCATCCAGCGCGACGGCAGCGAGGACGCGGTGATCGCCTACTTCGGCGACGGCGCGTCGAGCCAGGGCGACGTCAACGAGGCATTCGTCTGGGCCAGTGTCTTCAACGCCCCGCTCGTCTTCTTCTGTCAGAACAACCAGTGGGCGATCTCCGAGCCGATCGAGAAGCAGTCCCGCATCCCGCTCTACCAGCGGGCGCTCGGCTTCGGCTTCCCCGGCGTGCGGGTGGACGGCAACGACGTGCTGGCCTGCCTGGCGGTCACCCGGGCGGCGCTGGACGCGGCCCGGACCGGACAGGGGCCGACCTTCATCGAGGCCTACACCTATCGGATGGGCGCGCACACCACGTCCGACGACCCGACGCGCTACCGGCTGGCCAGCGAGCTGGAGGTGTGGCGGCTGCGGGACCCGATCGAGCGGGTCAAGGCCTACCTGTCCCGCTCCGGCGGAGCCGATGCCGGCTTCTTCGAGACCGTCGAGCAGGAGGCGGACGAGCTCGCCGCCCGGGTCCGCCAGGGCTGCCTGGACCTGCCCGACCCGGCGCCGCTGACGATCTTCGACGAGGTGTACGTCGAGCCCACGGCGCATCTCGAGCGGCAGCGCGCCGGCTTCGCCACCTATCTCGACTCCTTCGAGGGAGCGGACCACTGATGGCGACCTACACGCTGGCCAAGGCGCTCAACGAGGGTCTCCGCCGGGCCATGGAGGACGACCCCAAGGTCATCATCATGGGCGAGGACGTCGGCAAGCTCGGCGGCGTCTTCCGGGTGACCGACGGCCTGCAGAAGGACTTCGGCGAGGACCGGGTGATCGACACCCCGCTGGCCGAGTCCGGGATCGTCGGCACCGCCATCGGGCTCGCCATGCGGGGCTACCGCCCGGTGTGCGAGATCCAGTTCGACGGCTTCGTATACCCGGCCTTCGACCAGATCGTCAGCCAGCTGGCCAAGGTGCACTACCGGTCCAAGGGCCGGATCCGGCTCCCGGTCACCATCCGCATCCCGTTCGGCGGGGGCATCGGCGCGGTCGAGCACCACAGCGAGTCGCCCGAGGGCTACTTCGTGCACACCGCTGGGCTCAAGGTGGTGGCCTGCTCCAACGCCGTCGATGCGTACAACATGATCCAGCAGTCGATCGCCTGCGACGACCCGGTGATCTTCTTCGAGCCCAAGCGGCGCTACTGGGAGAAGGCCGAGGTCGACACCGGCGCGACCCCCGACCCGCTGCACCAGGCGCGGGTGCTGCGGACCGGCAGCGACGTGACCGTGGCGGCGTACGGGCCGATGGTCCGGGTCGCGATGGACGCCGCCACCGCGGCCGAGGAGGACGGCCACCAGCTCGAGGTCATCGACCTGCGGACGCTGTCGCCGCTGGACACCGGGACGGTCCTGGACTCGGTGCGGCGCACCGGCCGGCTGGTCGTGGTGCACGAGGCCCCGTCGACGCTCGGGCTCGGTGCCGAGCTGGCCGCCCGGGTCACCGAGGAGGCGTTCTACTCGTTGCAGGCGCCGGTGCTGCGGGTGACGGGCTTCGACACGCCCTACCCGTCGTCACGGTTGGAGGAGGATTTCCTCCCCGACCTCGACCGGGTCCTCGACGCCGTCGACCGCTCGCTCGCCTTCTAGGAGACCGTGTGCCCACCTTCAAGCAGTTCAGGCTTCCCGACGCCGGAGAGGGGCTCACCGAGGCGGAGATCCTCAAGTGGTACGTCCAGCCCGGTGACCACGTCACGGTCAACCAGGCGCTGGTCGAGATCGAGACCGCCAAGGCGGCGGTCGAGCTGCCGAGCCCCTACGCGGGCCTGGTCACCGAGCTGCTGGTGACCGAGGGCTCCACGGTGGATGTCGGGACGCCGATCATCACCGTCGACGTGGACCCGGACGGGGCGCCCGGCGTGCCGGCCTCCGTGCAGTCGCAGCCGGCGGCCGATGCTCCGGCAACCGCGGACGCGCTGCGCGACGACATGGCGCCGGCGATCCCGCGGCCGGCCGACGACGAGCCGGTCGAGCCGGGTCTCATCGGCGGTCCGGCGCCGGGCGGGCGGACCTCGGTGCTGGTGGGGTACGGACCGCGGTCCGTCACCGCCAAGCGCCGGCCGCGCAAGGGCGCCGGCGGGGAGACGGCGGCGGGCGAGACCGCCCCGGCCAGCTCGGTGGCCCAGCCGGCCGCGGCAGACCTGGTCGCTCCATCCGAGCCGGAGGCGCCGGTCGAGGCGCCCATGCCGACGCGGGCGCCCGAGCCGGCCGCGGGTGGCGCGGCGAGCGTGTCGGTGCTGGCCAAGCCGCCGGTCCGCAAGCTGGCCAAGGACCTCGGGGTTGACCTGGCCGGCCTGACCGGCTCCGGACCCAACGGCATCATCACCCGGGCGGACGTGGAGGCGGCGGCCAAGCCGGCTGCGCAGCCCCCGGCGCCGGAGGCGGTCCCCGCGGTCCCGGCAGCACCGGCTGCGGCGGTGTGGGACGCATCCCGGGAGCAGCGGATCCCGATCAAGGGCGTCCGCAAGCACACCGCGGCAGCGATGGTGGCCAGCGCCTTCACCGCGCCGCACGTGACCGAGTGGATCACGGTCGATATCACGCCGACGATGGAGCTCCGGCGACGGATCGCCGCGCTGCCGGAGTTCGCCGGCGTCAAGGTGAGCCCGCTGGTCTTCGTGGCCCGGGCGCTGCTGCTCGCGGTCCGGCGCAACCCGATGATCAACTCGACCTGGGACGAGGCGGCCCAGGAGATCGTGGTCAAGGAGTACGTCAACCTCGGGATCGCCGCGGCCACCCCGCGCGGCCTGGTGGTGCCCAACATCAAGGACGCCGACCGGCTCAGCCTCCGCGAGCTGGCGGAGGCGCTCGGCGAGCTGACCGAGACCGCACGGGCCGGCCGCACCGCCCCGGCCGACCTCGGCGGCGGCACGATCACCATCACCAACGTCGGTGTCTTCGGCGTCGACCTGGGCACGCCGATCCTCAACCCCGGTGAGGCAGCGATCCTGGCCTTCGGCGCGGTGCGGGAGATGCCGTGGGTGGTGGACGGGCAGATCGCCATCCGGCAGGTGACCCAGCTGGCGCTCTCCTTCGACCACCGGATCGTGGACGGTCAGCTCGGCTCGCAGGTGCTCTCCGACCTCGCGGCCCTGCTCGCCGATCCGGGACTGGCGGTGGCATGGAGCTAGCCTCGTTAGGCTCTCAGCCGTTCTGTCCCGAAGGTTGTTAAGTGATCAAGCGAGAATCGCCTAACGATCGGGCATAAACTCCGCCTCGGTGGTGTCGTACCTGGTGCGAACCACCGAGGAGGATGAGGACAGTGCGGCCCATGAAGGAGTGGCGCAGGCGTCACGCGGTGATCCGGCGGGAGCGTCGGATCGAGCGGGCCATCGACGCGGTATCACCCGGCACGCTTCAGGACGAGGTCAGGGCGTTCGGCCAGACGCAGGTCAACCGCTGACGACAGCCGGAGCCCGTCAGGGCGCCCGGCCCCGGACCCGGCAGGCACTCGCCTGCCGGGTCCGGCGCAGCTACGGCCCGAGGCGGAAGGGTGGCTGCGGGGTTGTGGTTGGGCGTGAGGTGACTTCATTGCGTGCCCGGGCCAGGGTCCGGGCTCCTGAGCTGCAGGGCGGCGGGGGTTGGCTGAACACCGGCGGCCGGGCGCTGAGTCTGGCCGACCTGCGCGGCCGGATCGTGCTGCTCGACTTCTGGACGTTCTGCTGCGTCAACTGCCTGCACGTGATCGAGGAACTGCGTCCGCTCGAAGAGCGGTACGCGGACGTGCTGGTCGTCGTCGGCGTGCACTCGCCGAAGTTCCCGCACGAGGCCGACCACGCCGCGCTGGCCGCCGCCGTCGAGCGCTACGAGCTGCACCACCCCGTCCTCGACGACCCCGAGCTGCACACCTGGCGGCAGTACGCGGTCCGCGCCTGGCCGACGCTGGTCGTGATCGACCCGGAGGGCTACGTGGTCTCCGTCGCCGCCGGTGAGGGCCACGTCGAGGCGCTGGACAGGCTGATCGCCGAGCTGGTCACCGAGCACCGCGCCCGCGGCACCCTGCACACCGGCGACGGGCCGTACGTGCCGCCGCCCCCACTGGCGACCGCGCTGCGCTTCCCGGGCGGCATCACCGCGACCCCGAGCGGGACGCTGCTGGTCGCCGACACCGGCCACCACTCGCTGGTCGAGCTGGCCGCGGACGGCGACACCGTGCTGCGCCGGATCGGCACCGGCCAGCGCGGCCGCGCCGACGGCGGGCCGGACGAGGCGAGCTTCGCCGAGCCGCAGGGCCTCACCACGCTGCCGGCCGAGATCGCCGCGGATGTCGGCTTCGACGTCGTGGTCGCCGACACGGTCAACCACCTGATCCGTGGGGTCCGGCTCGCGGACGGCCGGGTCGGCACGGTCGCCGACCTCCCGACCGCGCTCGCCGACGCGCGGACGGTCACCGGGCCGGTGCCGCCGGTGCCCTCGCCCTGGGACGTCGCCTGGTGGGACGGCCGGCTGGTGGTCGCGGCCGCCGGGGTCCACCTGCTGCTCGGCGTCGACGTCCGGACCGGGACGGCCGAGATCCTGGCGGGGACGACGGTCGAGGGGCTCAAGGACGGGCCGGCCGGCGACGCCTGGCTGGCCCAGCCCAGCGGGCTGTCCGCGGCGGGTGACCGGCTCTGGGTCGCCGACGCCGAGACCTCGGCGCTGCGCTGGCTGGAGCGCGACGGCGACGGCTACGCGCTGCGTACCGCCGCCGGCGAGGGGCTCTTCGACTTCGGCCACGTCGACGGCCCGGCCGCGACGGCCCGCTTCCAGCACCCACTCGGGGTGACGGCGCTGCCGGACGGCGGGGTGGCCGTGCTGGACACGTACAACGGGGCGGTCCGCCGCTTCGACCCGGCGACCGCGACGGTGACCACGCTGGCCACCGACCTGGCCGAGCCGGTCGCGGCAGTGCTCGACGGCACCGACCTGGTCGTCGTGGAGTCGGCCGGGCACCGGCTGATCCGCCCGGTCGCGCCCGGCACCATGCGCGAGGTGGTCGCCCCGGCGCACCGGACCGCCCGGCCGCCGACCGACGTCGCGCCGGGCCCGCTGGCGCTCACGGTCGTCTTCGAGCCGGCGCCGGGCCAGCAGCTGGACGATCGCTACGGGCCGTCCACCCGCATGCAGGTCAGCGCGTCGCCGCCGGAGCTGCTGCGGGACGGCGCTGGCGACTCGGTCGAGCTGACCCGGCGGCTCGTGCTGGCCGACGCGGTCCCGGAGGGCGTCCTGCACGTGACCGCGCAGGCGGCCAGCTGCGACGAGGGCGTCGAGCACCCGGCCTGCCACGTCAGCCGGCAGGACTGGGGCGTGCCGGTGCGGGTGCGGCCCGGCGCCCCGGACCGGCTCACGCTCATGCTGCGCGGCCTGGACCCCGCGCAGACCTAAGGGCATGTCTTCGAACTGCCTGGCGGTGCCGGCGACGCCCAGACACCGACCGGCGGCGTTGTCGTCGTCGCCGATACAACAGAGGTATCGGACTCCTCCTCCGCCTTGCCGGACGACGCCTGGACGCCGCCGGCATCCACCGCCAATTCGGAGACATGCCCTAGCCGGAGGTGAGCAGGCGGCGGCGGAGCGCGTGGACCTTGTCGGGACCGAAGCCGACCGAGGCGAGCCAGCCGATCGCCCCGCCGCAGCGCTCGTCCAGCACGTCGAGGAAGCGCCGCATCGTCTCCGGCCGCGGCCGGTGCACGTCCGCGGGTGTCCCGTCCAGGTCGGCCGCATACGTCGGGCTGGCCAGCAGCCGGTCCAGCACGGCCTCCAGCCGCTCGCCGGTGGCCACGTAGTCCGCCACGATCGCCTCCCGCGTCACCCCGGCCGCGGCCAGCGCCAGCGCGACCACCACGCCGGTCCGGTCCTTGCCGGCCGCGCAGTGCACCAGCACGGCCCCGCCGTCCTCGGCCGCCATCGCTCGGACCGCCTCGACCACGCTGTCCGGCCGGTGATCGAGGTACGCCAAGTAGTACCCGACCGTCGGGTTGTCCGCGTCCGCCTCGGCGGCGCCGGCCCGGCCCCAGTCGGTCTGCCAGGGCAGCACGCTCTCGGCCTCGACGTCGGTCAGCCGCCCGCTCTCCGGATAGAGCGACAGGTGCCGGTGGGTGACCCGCGACTCGGCGGTCAGCGGGCCCGGGCCCTCCTTGTCCACCTCGACGGTGGTGCGCAGGTCCACGATGGTCCGTACGCCGAGGTCGTCGACCAGGCGCCGCACGTCCGCCGGGGTCAGGCCCTGCAGGTTGTCCGACCGGAGCAGCCGGCCGGAGGCGGTGCGACCGCCGTCGTCGGTGGGCAGCCCACCGAGGTCGCGGACGTTGACGGCACCGTCGAGGGGCACCCAGAGCGGCTCACCGGTCATCACTCCCACCCTATGCCGGCGCCGAGGGGTGCGCGGCCGGGCCCGGCGCGCGAGGATGAAGGCCGGGCGGCAGGCGTCCGGGAAGGCCTGGTGGCGGCGATGCCGTACGACGACGACCTGCTCGTCGTCGGCTCGGGACCGGGCGGTCAGAAGGCGTCGATCGCCGGCGCGAAGCTCGGCCGGCGGGTCGGCATCGTCGGGCAGACCCTCGGCGACTCGTACGGGATGCTCAACCTGCTAGTGCACTCGGACAGCTGGCGGCTGCTCGGGGGTGCACGGCTTCGGGACCGGCGCGACCGAGCTTGTCCACATCGGACAAACGCTGATGGGCTGCGGGGGGTCGGTGGACTATCTTGTCGACGCCGTTTTCAACTACCGACGCTCGCGGAGTCGTACAACTTGGCCGCTCTGGACGCGATGAACAAGATGCGCACGGTGGCGCGGATGGCCAGGTAGTGAAGGTCGTCCCACCCGTCGCCGACCCCGAGGCGGAGCTGGCCCGGCTGCGGCGGCCGACCGGGCCCTGGCTGCACCTCCTGGACGCCGCACCGGCGGACGCGCGGCAGCTGGGCTGGATGCTGGGCCGGGACGGGGTCGTCGTCCGGATCCTGCGCGGCCACTGTGGACGGTCCCGGTACGGGCTGCTGGACGAGGTCGGTGCCGCGCTGCAGCTGCCGGGGGACCCGGCGGAGGACTGGACCGAGCTGGCGGCGCTGCTCACCGACATGGCGTGGTTGCCGGGCGCGGGGCACGTGCTGGTGGTGACCCGGGCGTCGCTGCTGCTGGCGGCCGAGCCGCTGGTCGAGCTGCGCGGGCTGGTCGACGCGATCCGGGAGGTGGCGCGCGGGCGGGCCGAGGACGGCGAGCCGGTGCCCTTCCACGTGGTGCTGCAGGACGACGCGGTCGGGGTGGCGACCCTGCGGCGCCGGCTCGGGGTGGTGGGCGCGAAGCACGGCGAGCTGTCCGGGTGGGACGCGGAGGAGCCGGTCGCCGACGCGGTCGCCGCCGGGCGGTCGGTGCTCACGGGCGGGTCGCCGGCCGCGGATCCTGTCGATCTCGCCGCCGGGGCGGCGGCGTCCGAAGTGGATGGTGTGGTCTCGGTCGGCCGGGGGTGGGAGGACTTCCGCGGCGGGAGCGGGTCGGTGCGGGTGTACGCGCCGGCGCTCAGTGACCCGCGGTGGGGGGCGTACGCGGCAGCGGCGATCGCCGGGGCGGTGGCGGAGCAGGGTTCGTCGTGCGTGGTCGTGCCGGTCCACCGCGACGGCACGACCAACGACCCGCGCCAAGCCGCAGTCGCGGCCGCCGTCACCACCATCTGGCCCGTCCCAGACCCCCCAGCCCAACCGCCCACCCTCGGCCTACCCGCCGACCCAGCCCTCGCCCAGGGCCCGCCCGCCGAGGTGGGGCAGGCTTCCGCGGCGAGCCCGCCCGCCGAGCCGGCCCAGCCTCCCGCGGCGAGCCCGCCAGTCGAGCCGGCTCAGCCGCCCGCCGCGAGCCCGCCCGCGGCGAGCCCGCCCGCCGCGAGCCCGCCCGCCGAGGCCGTCGAATCGGTGGAGGTGCTGCCGGATCCGCCCGCGGTGCCTCAGCCGCCCACCACGCCGGCTTCGCAGCCGGCGGCGTCGACTCCTCCCGTGGTGCCGGCGGGTGAGCGGCCGGGGGACGGGGTGGGGGCGGAGTTCGAGCTGGTGGCGGCGGACCTGCAGTGGCAGTTCGATCCGGGCGACCCCGAGCCGGACGCCGCCGATGCGGCGGTCGTGGCGCACGTCCGGTCGAGCGGTCGGACCGCGGCGGTGCACCGGACCTGGGTACGGGACCCGGGGGGCGGGTGGGTCCGGGTCGTCCTCGGGTACGTCGGCCGCGGTTCCACCGCCGACGTGGATGGCGAGCGGACCGCGGTCGTGGACGCGCTGCAGCGGGCGGGCGCCGGCCGCTGCTGCGTCGAGGTGCTGGCCGCCGCGGACGCCGGCGACGCGCACCGGTGGCTGGAGGAGCGCTGCCACCCGCTGTACCGCCGGAGCGAGGAGGCCGCCGCCGCGGCGCCCGACCTTCCGGAGGACGTCGCGTTGGCGGCCGGCCCTCCGGCGGACGACGAGCTGGTCGCGCCGCTGGTGGAATGGGCGGCGACCCAGCCGAGCGTGGTCGCGCTGGTCACGGCGTGGGCCGGGGACGAGCGCTCGCTGCTGGTCGGTGTGGCCATCGACGCCGCTGCCGACCCTGGTCCGATCACCACCGCGGCGGCCGACACGCTGCCGGCCGGCCCGGCGGCCGACCGGGTGGGGCGGGTGGAGGTGTTCGCGCCGGCCCGCCGGCTGTCGCCGCTGCAGCTGCGGCTGACCCGCACCGGCACCCGGGTCTGGCAGCGCCGCACCGAGCGGACGCCCGTACCCGCACCGGAGCAGCGCCGGACCTCCGGCCAGCTGAGCCGGCCCGAGGTGCCCAAGGTCGTCAGCCTGGGCCCGGTCCCGGTCCGGGACACCGACGAGCCGCGCGCCGACGTCGAGCTCGGCGACTTCACGCTGGTCGGCATCGACCGGCAGACGCCGATCGGCAAGGGGGCGCCGGCCCCCGACGAACGGGACGCCGCGGTCGTCGCCTGGGCCACGGCCGAGCCGACCACGATCGCCCTGCTCCGCGCGGTCGCGACGGTCAACGAGGAACGCCTGCCGGTCTACTGCGCGTGCGTCACCCCGGAGGCCGACCCCGAGGCCGTACGCCGGCGGCTGGCCGCCGCGGTCGCCGCGACCGGGACGACCCGGGCGGCGGCGGAGGCGTTCGCGCCGGCTGGGACGATCTCCGCCTTCCACCTCGACCTGGCGGTGGGCAGCACCCGCCTCTGGCCGATCACCAACTAGCCGCCGACCCCGAGCAGGCGGTGGGCCCCCGAGCAGGGCGGCCCGAGCCGCTGGCCGGTCAGGAACGAGCACCCGCTCGGGCGAGGAGCAGGACGCGTTCCTGTTCGTTGGTGGTCAGGGAGGCGGCGCGGAGGAACTCGGAGCGGGCCTCAGCGGATCGCCCGAGCGCGGCCAGCAGGTCGCCGCGCACGCTCGGCAGCAGGTGGTAGCCGCGCAGGGCGGGCAGCGGCGCGAGCTCGTCGACCAGCTCCAGTGCGGCGGCCGGTCCGTACGCGTGCGAGACCGCCACCGCCCGGTTGAGCTCGACCACCGGCGACCCGGTCGCCGCGGCCAGCGACGCGTACAGCTCCGCGATCCGGACCCAGTCGGTCGCGGCGACCGACGGCGCCGAGGCGTGGCAGGCGGCGATCGAGGCCTGCAGCGTGTAGACCCCGCCACCCAGTGCGAGCGCCCGCTCCAGCGCTGCCAGCCCGGCCGCGATCAGCGTGCCGTCCCACCGGGACCGGTCTTGGTCGGCGAGCAGCACCGCCGCACCGCCCGGCCCGACCCGCGCCGCCGCCCGGGAGGCCTGCAGCTGCATCAGCGCGAGCAGCCCGTACGCCTCCGCCTCGCGCGGCGCCAGCGAGACCAGCAGCCGGCCGAGCCGGATCGCCTCGTCGCACAGCGCGGGGCGCAGCCAGTCGTCCCCGGCGGTGGCCGAGTAGCCCTCGTTGAAGACGAGGTAGACGACCTCGAGCACGGACGCGAGCCGGTCCGCGCGCGCCGGCCCGGTCGGCACCTCGAACGGGACGCCCGCCTCGGCCAGCGTCCGCTTGGCCCGGGTGATGCGCTGGGCGACGGTCGCCTCGGTGGACAGGTACGCGCGGGCGATCTCCCTGGTGCTCAGCCCGCCGACCAGCCGGAGGGTGAGCGCGACCCGGGTGTCGGCGGTGAGCACCGGGTGGCACGCGACGAACATCAGCCGCAGCACGTCGTCGTCGATGAAGTCGACGGCGCCGTCCAGGTCGGGCATGACTGCCTCCGGTGCCAGGTGAGGCGCGAGCGACCGCAACCGGGCGGCCCGGCGGAAGTGGTCCACGGCGCGGTGCTTCGACACGGCCATGAGCCAGGCGCCCGGGTTGTCCGGGACGCCCGACTCCGGCCACTGCTCCAGGGCCGAGACCAGCGCGTCCTGCGCCAGGTCCTCGGCGAGGGCGAGGTCGTGGGTCATCCGGGTCAGCCCGGCCACGAGCCGGGCCGCCTCGGCCCGCCAGACGGCGGTGATCGTCGCGTGCGGGTCGGGTGGGGCCATGGGTCGCGATGAGACCCGCTTCCGCCGCCACCCGCAAGCGCCCCCGTCGCGTGGCCCGTGCGCCCGGGTGAGCAGTCCAGCCGCCGACTGGGGCGGTCCGGGCACCGACTGACCAGCCGAAGCTGCTCAGTCACTCGCGGACTGTTCAGTCGGCGCCGCTGTTGCCCAGTCCGGCGCCGTGCGGGTGCTCAGTCAGCGGCGATCTGGCGGACCTCGGCCTCGCCGGACCAGCCCGGCCAACCCCGCTCGTGGATGGCGATGAACTTCCGCGCCGCCTCCACCGCCTGCTCGAACGTGTCCACCTCGCAGATCGAATAGCCGCCAACCAGCTCCTTGGCCTCGGTGAACGGCCCGTCCAGCACGGTCGACCGGCCGCCGGACGAGCGCACCACCGCGGCGGAGACGCCGCTGGGCAGCAGGCCGCCGGTGTCGAGCAGCTTGATGGTGGCGTCGATCTCGGGCAGCGAGCGCTCCATCTCGTCCCACAGCGACGCCGGCGGCTCGCCGAGCTGCTCGCTGTGCTTGATCAGGGTCAGGACGCGCATGGGAACTCCTCGGGTTCGTGGGGTTCGGTACGTCAACGCGTCGACCGGGCGGTCGCGTTCTCGACATCGCCCCCGAGGAAAGTTTCGCCGGGTACGCCGACGGCCCGGGACCGTGGTGGTCCGGGGCCCGTCGACGACGCCGCTAGAAGCAGTCCTCGGGCAGGTCCATCAGCGCGTTGTCGGTGCGCTCGGCGATCAGCCGGCGGGCGGTGAGCTCCGGCAGCACGGTGGTCGCGAAGAACCGGGCCGCCGCCACCTTGCCCTCGTAGAAGGCGCGGTCTCGGGCAGACGCCGACCCGCCGTCGAGCGCCTCGACCGCCACCGCGGCCTGCCGCAGCAGCAGCCAGCCGACGACCAGGTCGCCCAGGGTCAGCAGCAGGCGCTGCGTGTTCTGCCCGACCTTGTAGACGTTGCGCACGTCCTCCTGGGCCGAGGTGAGGAAGCCGACCAGGGCGCCGACCATGGCCTGCGCGTCGCCGAGGGCGGTGGCCAGCAGCGCGCGCTCCTCCTTGAGCCGCCCGTTGCCGTCCTCGCTGTTGGCGAACTCGGAGATCGCGCCGAACAGCGCGGTCAGGGCGGTGCCCTTGTCCCGGACGATCTTGCGGAAGAACAGGTCCAGGCCCTGGATCGAGGTGGTCCCCTCGTACAGGGTGTCGATCTTGGCGTCCCGGATGTACTGCTCGATCGGGTAGTCCTGCAGGTAGCCGGAGCCACCGAGCACCTGCAGCGACTGGGAGAGCAGCTCGTACGACCGCTCGGAGCCGAGGCCCTTGACCAGCGGCAACAGCAGGTCGTTGAGCCGCTCGGCCATGTCGTCGGTCCGGCCCTCGTGCTGGGCCTGCATCACCGCGTCCTGCTGGGTGGCGGCGTAGAGCATCAGCGCCCGCATGCCCTCCGCGTACGCCTTCTGCAGCATGAGCATCCGGCGCACGTCCGGGTGGTGGATGATCGTGACCCGCGGCGCCGTCTTGTCGGTCATCTGGGTCAGGTCGGCACTCTGCACCCGGGTCCGCGCGTAGTCGAGCGCGTTGAGGTAGCCGGTCGACAGCGTGGCGATCGCCTTGGCGCCGACCATCATCCGGGCGTTCTCGATGACCCGGAACATCTGCCAGATGCCGTTGTGGTCGTCGCCGACCAGCCAGCCGACGGCCGGGTGCTTCTCGCCGAAGCGCAGCTCGCAGGTGGTCGAGGCCTTGAGGCCCATCTTCTTCTCGACGTTGGTGGCGTAGACGCCGTTGCGCTCGCCGATCTCACCGGTCTCGAGATCCACGTGGAACTTCGGCACCAGGAACATGGACAGCCCCTTGGTGCCCGGTCCGGCGCCCTCGGGCCGGGCCAGCACCAGGTGCAGGATGTTGTCGGACAGGTCGTGCTCACCCGAGGTGATGAAGCGCTTGACGCCCTCGACGTGCCAGGTGCCGTCGGCCTGCTCGACCGCCTTGGCCCGGCCGGCGCCGACGTCGGAGCCGGCGTCCGGCTCGGTCAGCACCATGGTGGCGCCCCAGCGGTTCTCGACCGTCCAGTGCGCCCACTTCTTCTGGTCCTCGGTGCCGAGGCGGTAGAGCAGGTGGGCGAACGGCATGCCCGACGCGTACATATGAACGGCCGGGTTGGCACCGAGGATCATCTCCTCTGCGGCCCACTTGAGCGAGGACGGCACCACGGTGCCGCCGATCTCCTCGGGCAGCTGCATGCGCCACCACTCGGCGTCCATGTACGCCTGGAAGGACTTGCGCAGCGACTCCGGGACGGTCGCGGTGTTGGTCTCCGGGTCGAAGACCGGCGGGTGCCGGTCGGCGTCGAGCAGCGACTCGGCGACCGGCCCGGAGGCCAGCCGCTCGACCTCGCCCAGGATGCCGCGCGCGGTCTCCTCGTCGACCTCGGCGAACGGCCCGCTGCCGAGCCGATCGCCCACCCCGAAGACCTCGAACAGGGTGAACTCGATGTCTCGCAGGTTGCTCCGGTAGTGGCCCATCGCGCCGGGGAACCTTCCGCTCGCTACTGGTGGGTAACCTGACGGTATTACTCGCCGGTAACCACTGCAAGCCTCCGATGGGGCAGCCGGGGGGGCAACAAATGGCTACGCGGGGACCGCGGACCGGCCCGCAGCCGACGCCACCCCCAGCCAGGTGTGCGGGTTGCCGGCCCAGCACCAGCCCAGGACCGGCGCGTTCTTGCTGATCCAGACCGCGGGAACCCGGCGGTCACCGGCCCGCGAGCCGGCCAGGGAATAGCAGTGGTTCTTGACCAGCGTCGCCGGGAACTGGGTGACCAGCGCCACACCTTCCTCGACCGTCAGCGGGGTGCGGCCGCGCCCGGTGATGACCGCCAGGGCCGCGTCCGGCGTCCAGTTGCGGAACTCGGCGCCCCGGTCGACGTCGCGGAGCAGGTACGGCTCCGTGGCCGGCGCCGGGGCGAGGTCGGTGGGCACGAAGCGCTCCACGTCCGGCAGCAGTCGCGAGATGCCGCCGGCCCGCCGGCGCAGGCTGGTCAGCGGCATGGTCGCGCTGGTCGGGACCAGCTTGGCCGGCACGACGACGACGAACGGCGCCCGGTCCGGGGTGGCCGGGACGCCGCCGCCGGCGGCGGCGATCGCCCGCAGCGGGGCGAGCAGCGCGGTGAAGTCGGCGGCGGCCATCCCGGCCAACCCCGGGTAGCCGAGCTCCAGCAGCGTCCCGACCTGCCGGTCGAACTCGGCGGCGGCATCGAAGTCGGTGGTCGAGTCGAGCTGCGCGTCGGACTGCACGGGAAGGCCCCTTCCGTCGGCGTCGGGACCTGACAACGTACGCCGTACGGAGTTAATTCCCGGCCATCCGCCGACGCAGCTCCTCGAGCTTCTCGATCACCACCTGCTCGGTGCGCGCCTTTGTCACCCCGATCCCGGCCAGCAGCGCGGCCGGCGCCGAGGCCTCGTCGTCGAGGGCGGCGAGCAGGATGTGCTCGGTGCCGACGTAGTTGTGGCCGAGCCGGACCGACTCCCGCAGGGTGATCGCGAGCAGCTGGCGAGCGGCCGCGGAGAACGGCATCTGCCCGGGCGGCGCCCCCGACCCCTCGCCGAGCGCCCCGCTCACCACCTCGGTGACGCGGTCCAGCTCGACGCCCTGCTCGGTCAGTGCCCGGGCGGCCAGGCTGTCCGGGTCGGCGACAATGGCGAGCAGGACGTGCTCGGGGGTGGCCTCGGCATGGCCGGTGGCGCGGGCCCGGGCCTGGGCGCCCGCCATCAGGCCGCGGGCGCGGTCGGTGAAGCGGGCCCAGTTGCCGGTGTCCGGCACGTCGGTGGTGGGACGCGGCACGAACCGCTTCTGCGCGGCCTGCTTGCTCACCCCCATGCTGGCGCCGATGTCGGTCCAGGACGCGCCGGTCCGGCGGGCCTGGTCGACGAAGTGGCCGATGAGGTGGTCGGCGACATCGCCCAGCTGGTCGGCCACCAGCATGGCGTCGGAGAGCAGGGCGAGCGGGTCGCCGTCCGGATGCTGGGCTCGGACGTGCTCGATCAGGTCGTCGAGCCGGACGGTGGGAGAGGTCATGCCGTCAACCATAAGTTGACGACCTCAGTCGGTCAACTCTGGGTTGACGCCTCCTCGAACCGGCGCCGGGCCAGCGCGACCACGGCCGGGTGGGCGCCGAGCGGCGCCGCGAGCAGGTCGGCCCCGGCCTCGGCCAGCCGGTCGGCGAAGAAGCCGGGGGCGAGCAGGTACGGCGCGATCGCCACCCGCCCGGGCCGGGCGGCGGCGACGGCGGTCCGTACGTCCGGCTCCGCCGCCGAGCCGAAGGCCGCAGTGACCGGCGCGTCGAGCACGGCCGCGAGCAGCTCGGCCTGGGCATGCACGGCCGCCACCGCGGCCGGGTCGCTGGAGCCGGCGGCGGCCAGCACCACCGCGTCGCCCGGCCGCCGGCCGGCCTCGGCCAGCCGGTCCGCGAGCGCGCCGGCGAGCAGCGGGTCCGGCCCGAGCACGGCCGCCTGGACGGCGTCCGGACGGGCGGCGGCCACCGCTGCCGGGATGTCGGTCCGGTCGTGGAACCCGGAGGAGAGCAGCAGCGGGACCACCACCACCCGCCGGCCGGCCGGCACCTCGGTCAGCGCGGTCCGCAAATCGGGCTCAACCAGCTCAACCCAGCCCAGGCGGACCTCGACGTCACCACTCTCCGCCCGCAAAGCGCCAACTATCTGCGACACTGTGTTAACACCCGTGGGGTTACGGGTACCGTGTGCGACGGCGAGAAGGACGTCCCATTCGTGTGGTCTGCCCCCTTTGCTTTCTATGTCCCGGCCCCTATGCTGGGTACGTGCTTGCACATGCACCAAGTCTTGCTGACGTCGCCCGCGGTGTCGCGCGCGGTGCGACTCAGCCCGCCGACCTCCTCGAGGCCTTCCTGGCGGCGACGATCTACTGCCAGCGTGGGAGCGTTCCGGGCTTCCGTGCGCTCGGCAGCCCGCGGGCTGGCGTCGTCCCCGTCTTCAGCTCGCCCGAGCAGCTCGGGCTGGCCTCCGGCACCGTCCCGTGGTTCGCGATGACCGGCGCCGACCTCCTCGACCAGCTCCCCCCGGGCTACGACCTCGTCCTCGACATCGCCGGGCCGAGTCCGCTGCGGCTGCGTGCCGCCGCGCTGCGCGCCCGCCCGGTGGTCGGCCTGCGAGCGGAGCCGGTGCGGTGATCCTCAACGTCGACCCGGTCGCGCTGACCGAGACCGCCCGCCCGCTGCGGGCCGCGGTCGACGTCGCGCGCGGGGTCACCGGTGTCCGGTCCGAGTTGGATGCGGTCTTCGCCGGGGCCGGCCCGGCGCCGGTGCAGCGGGCCACCGAGTCCTTCCTGGACGCCTGGTCGGTCGGGCTGCGCGGCGTCTCCGACCGGGCCGAGCGGCTGGTCGCGACGCTCGACACGGCCGCGGCGGAGTACGCCGACGCGGAGGACAGGCTGCGCCGCCGGGCGGCGGCCGGTCCCGACGGCGGTGCGGCATGAGCGAGGTCCGGCCGGGTGCCCGGCCGGCCGAGCTGGTGCCCGGCCGGCCGGACGAGATCGAGCGCCTCGGGGCCCGGCTGGCCGGCTTCGCCGCGACCGCTGGCGACGCGGTGTCCCGGCTGGCCGCGGCGCAGGCCGAGGGCTGGGCCGGTCCGGCCGGCGAGGTGTTCCGGGTCGTCGGCGGTGAGCTGCCGGCCCGCTTCGGCCGGGCCGCGGCCGCATTCGGCGCCGCCTCCCGCGCCCTCCGGGCGTACGGACAGGTGCTCCGGGAGGCGCAGGCCGAGGCCGCCCGCGCGATCCGGCTGGTCGAGCAGTCCACGCCCGAGACGGCGGAGGCGGACCGGCAGGCGGCCGTGCAGCTTGTCGCCCGGGCGCGCGGTCGCGCCGAGGAGGCCGGTGCGACCGCCGCCGCGGAGCTGACCCGGGCCGCCGCGGAGGCGCCGCCGGCCGAGGACGGCGCCGGCCCGCTGCCCAGCGGCGCGCTGCCGCTGCAGGTGGTGACCGAGCACGAGCTCGTCGATCCGGACGGGTTCGTCGCCGCGCCGGGCGAGTGGGGGCACGAGCTCGCCGACATGCGCTACACGGCGCCGCACGACGTGCCCTTCGCGGCGCCTGATGCGGGCGCGACGGCGGGCGCGACGGCCGGCGCCGCCCTCAACGGGGTCGCGGTCGATGGCGCCGCGGTCGATGGCACGGCGCTCCACGGTGGGCCCGCGCCCACCGCCGAGGTGGGCTGGCACACCTGGGCCGCCGGCGGCCAGGGCCGCGAGCTCGGCGTGGTCGAGTCGGCCAGCCTGGCCGGGCTGGGAGTGACCGCGGCCGCGGGCGGCATGCTCCGCCGGCAGCGCCGCCGGGCCACCGCGTTCGGGTTGGTCGGGCTCGACGAGACGGAGCTGCGCCGGCGGCGGGACGAGTTCGGCGGGGCGCGGCACCGGGATGGCGTGTCGGCGCCCGGACGGACCGCTCGGCTCCGCAGCGCCGACGCTTGGCGCACGCGCCTTGCGTCTCCTCCCCGTCCGGACGGTACGGTCCAGCACTGGGCCGGTCCGGCTGCCGACCGCCTCTCGCGCTCCCGCGCGAAGGGCGAGAGGTCCGGGTCGGTCGACCGGGACGTGAGAGGAGCAGTGCTGCGCACTGGGCGGCCGGCGCACGAGGGGGTGTGAGCCGACCCAGGGTGTGCCAACGACGCGCCAGCTGGGGGCCTGACAGTGCCGAGCCAGGCACCGAACGACCACTCCGGACCGGGGAGCCACCCCGACGCACCCGGGGCTGAGCTCGGCTTCCGGCCGGTCAACGACCTCGAGCGGGTCTTCGCGCGCTGCGTCCTGACCGGATCCCGGGCCACCCTGCTCCGCGCGCTGGCCCGCTCCACGCTCTGCGTGCCCGTGCTGGCCGAGGACACCGAGGGTGACGGCGCGATGGACCGGCCGGGGCTCGCCGCCGCCGAGTCGGGTGATGTCCGGTTGCCATGCGTGACGGACACCGTGGGACGACACGCCCTGGTCTACACCTCTTACCGCCAGATGGCGCTCGCGCACGACCTGTCCGATGACGCACGGTGGACGGAGGTCCCGGTCGGCACGCTGTTCGAGAAGTGGCCGCCGGACGTCGATGCGTGGCTGAACGGAGGCGGAGAGTTGGGTTTTCCCCTCGACCCGACAGACATCTCGACGGTGGCGGACATCGCTGCCGGGCTGGAGGTTGACGAGGCGTACGAGATCGGCCCGGGTGACGCCTTCACCGATTTCCCCGGGCCCGCCCTGCCGGACCAGGTCGACTGCGCGGTGGTGCTCGCGCTCTTCGAGGTCCGCGAAGTGATCGAAGTGCTCCGGGTGTTCCGCCGGCTGGAGGAGCCCTCCGGCCGCACCTGGCGGATCCTGCTGGTGCTGGTGGACCCGGGCACCGGCGGCGAGGCCATCGCGCAGCGGGTGGCGGAGGCGGTCAACGAGGCCTCCGACGAGGCCTGCGAAGTGCACGTGGCCGACCTCCACGACGACGAGGTCTACAACGCGGTGGAGCACCTGCTGCAGACCGGCGTGCCGCTGTGGCGGCGGCAGGGGATGCAGGCGCCGGACACCCTCGAGGGTCTGGACGGACTGTGAACGGGGCCCCGGCTCGCGCCGGGCGCGCCTAGACTCGGGCCTCGTGTCCCGCCACTCCGCGTCCGCCGGCCGCCCCACGTCGGCGCCCTGGCTGGTCGCGGCGCTGGCGGTGGGCGCCCTGGTGCTGGTCGTGCGGCCGGCGATGAGCCACGGACAGCTGGCCGGCGCCGGGTCGCCCGAGCCGGTCGCGGCGCCGCTGGCGGCGTCCAGCCCGGCGGCGACCGGCGCGCCGACCCCGAGCCGGACGCCGGCCGCGAAGCCGACGCCGACCCGGACGCCGACCCGGACCCCGGCCCCGGCGACGGCCGGGATCCCGGTGTCCGCGTCCGGCGAGCTGGTCGTGGTGCCGGGCCGGGTCGCGCCGTCCGGTCCGGGCCGCCCGCTGACGTACCGGGTGGAGGTCGAGCGGGGGCTGCCGCTGGACGGCGCGGAGGTGGCCGCCGAGGTGCACCAGGTGCTGACCGACCGCCGGGGCTGGCAGCCGATCGAGGGGGTCGCGTTCAGCCGGACCACCGGGTCGGCCAACTTCCGGCTGATCGTCGCCTCGCCGGCGCTGACCGACCGGCTGTGCCTGCCGCTGGACACGGTCGGCCAGCTGTCCTGCCGTAACGGCGACATGGTCATCCTCAACGCGCGGCGCTGGGCGACCGCGGTGCCCTGGTACGCCGGGCGGATGGCCGACTACCGCGCCTACCTGGTCAACCACGAGGTCGGCCACCGGCTCGGGCATGGCCACAAGAACTGCCCGTCCCCGGGCGCGCCGGCCCCGGTCATGGTCCAGCAGAGCAAGTCGCTCTACGGGTGCAAGGCCAACCCCTGGCCGTCGGTCGCCTACTGACGGCGCCCGCTGCCGTCGCCTACTGACCGAGTGCGGCGGAGACGACGGCGCGGGCTTCCTCCTGGACCCGGGCGAGGTGGTCCGGCCCGCGGAAGGACTCCGCGTACACCTTGTAGACGTCCTCGGTCCCGGACGGCCGCGCCGCGAACCAGCCCTGCTCGGTCCGCACCACCAGCCCGCCGATCGCCGCGCCGTTGCCGGGCGCAGCGGTGAGCTTCTCGGTGATCGGGTCGCCGGCCAGCTCGGTGGCCGCGACCTGCGACGGGGACAGCTTGGCCAGCGCCGCCTTCTGCTCGCGGGTCGCCGGCTCGTCCACCCGCGCGTACGCCGGGTCGCCGAACCGCTCGGTCAGCTCCCGGTAGAGCTCGCCCGGCGTCTTCCCGGTCACCGCGGTGATCTCCGAGGCGAGCAGCGCGAGCAGGATGCCGTCCTTGTCGGTGGTCCACACCGAGCCGTCGCGGCGCAGGAACGACGCGCCGGCGCTCTCCTCGCCGCCGAAGCCGACCGACCCGTCCAGCAGCCCCGGCACGAACCACTTGAAGCCGACCGGCACCTCGATCAGCTGCCGGCCCAGGTCGGCCGCGACCCGGTCGATCATCCGGGACGACACGATCGTCTTGCCGATCGCGGTGCCGCCTGGCCAGCCCTCCCGGTGCGCGAAGAGATAGGAGATCGCGACCGCGAGGTAGTGGTTGGGGTTGAGCAGCCCGGAGTCCGGGGTCACGATCCCGTGCCGGTCGGCGTCGGCGTCGTTGCCGGTGGCGATCCGGTATGTGTCCTTGTTGCCGATCAGCGAGGCCATCGCGTACGGCGACGAGCAGTCCATCCGGATCTTGCCGTCCCAGTCCAGCGTCATGAAGCGCCAGGTCGGGTCGACCTCCGGGTTGACCACGGTGAGGTCCAGGCCGTGCCGCTCGCCGATCTCCCCCCAGTACGGCACGCTCGCGCCGCCGAGCGGGTCGGCGCCGATCACGATCCCGGCGTCCCGGATCGCGTCCAGGTCGAGCGCGGACGGCAGGTCGGCGACGTACGCGTCGACGAAGTCGTACGTCCCCGTGGTGTCGGCGGCGCGGGCGGTCGCGTACGGCACCCGGCGGACGCCGGCGAGGCCGGCCGCGAGCAGCTCGTTGGCCCGGTCCTGGACCCAGCGGGTGATGTCGGTGTCGGCCGGCCCGCCGTTGGGCGGGTTGTACTTGAAGCCGCCGTCCCGCGGCGGGTTGTGCGACGGGGTGATCACCACGCCGTCGGCCAGCCCGCCGGCCCGGCCGCGGTTGTGGGCCAGGATCGCGTGCGACAGCGCCGGCGTCGGCGTGTACGTGTCCTTCGAGTCGACCAGCACCCGCACTCCGTTGCCGGCGAAGACCTCCAGGGCGTCGACGAAGGCCGGCTCGGAGAGCGCGTGCGTGTCCTTGGCCAGGAACAGCGGGCCGTCGGTGCCAGCCTGCTGGCGGTAGTCGCAGATGGCCTGGCTGGTGGCCACGATGTGGTCGGAGTTGAAGGACAGGCTCAGCGAGGAGCCGCGGTGGCCGGAGGTGCCGAAGGCGACCCGCTGGTCGGCGACGCTGACGTCCGGATGCTCGGCGTAGTACGCGGTCACCAGGCGGGGCACGTCCACCAGGTCGGCGGGCGTGGCCAGCTGGCCGGCGCGGTCGGACGGGGGCATCGGCGCGACCTCCGCGGACGGTGACGAGAAGGCGACCCTACCGACCCGGGACCGGCGTACGCTCGATTGAGCCGCGTACCCCGGGAGCTGCCGTGACCGTGGGACTCGCCCCCGGCATCACCGTCGCGCCCGCCCCGACCCGGTCGGCCCGGGCCCGGCTCATCAAGTAGCAGGAAGCGTACGCACGCACGAGCCCGGCCAGGGCAGCCCGCATGGTCGGGCTCGTATGTGATCAGCTACCCTTTGTGATACTGCCAGGTCAAAGATCACCCGATCGGTCCGCTTGATCCTGGTATCCCCGCTGTAACCTGTCTCGGTCCCCTTTACGGCATATGCCGGAAGGGTCCGGTGATGGGAGTGCAGTGGAGAACTCGGGACGGCACCGCCGAGACCTGGATGTCGACATCCCCTGGTATGAGTCGCGCCGCCGGGCGTCCAGCCGCCCCGGCTTGCTGCTGCCCGGCGCCGCCGCGGCCGGGGTCGGCCTGCTGGTGGTCTCCGCGCTCGCCGCCGGCACGCTGCTGCCGGCCCAGGTGCCCGGCCGGACCGGCTGCGACGGCCCGCGGCTGGTCGCCACCGTGGCCGCGTCGCCCGACCACGCCGGGGTGCTCCGCCGGATCGCCGCCGAGTGGTCGCTCAGCCAGCCCCGGGTGGGCCCGGCCTGCGCCGAGGTGGACGTGGTCGCCGCGCCGTCCGCCACCGTCGCGGCCACCCTCGGCACCGCCGCCGACGGCGCCCGCCCGGACGCCTGGGCGCCGGAGTCCGCGGTGTGGCCGGCGCTCGCCGGCACCCGACCGGACGCGGCCGCCGCGCTGCCGTCGACCGGGGTCGGGCTGGCCGCCACCCCGGTGGTGATCGCGGTGTCCCGGGACCGCGCCGGCGCGCTCGGCTGGCCGTCCCGCCCGGTGAGCTGGCGGGCGCTGCTCGGCGGGCTGCGCGAGGACCCGACCTGGGGGCGTTACGGGCACCGCGCCTGGGGTCGGTTCCTGATCGGCATGTCCGACCCGACCCGGTCCACCGCCGGGCTGCACACCCTGCTCGCCCTCAGCGACGCGAACGGCGACGGCACGGTCGCCCCGGACGAGGTCGCCAACGCGCTGCTGCTGGAGCGGTCGGTCGCGGTGCACGCGCCCGAGACGGGGCCGCTGCTGGTCCGCGCCGGCACGCCGACCGCGCTGTCCGCGTTCCCGGCGACCGAGCAGGCCGTGCTCGCGCACAACGCCGCCGTCGAGGAGCCCGCCGGCCGGCAGCTCGTCCCGCTCTACCCGGCCGAGGGGGTGCCCGACGCCAACCACCCGTTCCTGGTGCTGCGCGGGTCCTGGGCGACCGACGAGCGGCAGCGGGTGGTCCGCGACTTCGCCGACTTCGCGCTGGGCGCGACCGGCCGGGAGGCGTACGCGCGGGCCGGCTTCCGCGACCGGGACAAGTCGGCCGAGGCGATGCCGGCGGCGGCCGCGGACACCCGCACGGTGGCAAGGACGTACCCGACCCGCCCGCTGCCGGCCGCCGCCCAGGCCGCGCAGGCGCTGGTCCGCTGGCGGGCGCTGCGCCGGCCGGCCAAGCTGCTCGCCGTCATCGACACCTCCGGCTCGATGGCCGAGCGGGCCCCGGGCCTGCCGGTCTCCAAGCTGGCCGTCCTCCAGCGGGCCGCCGTGCAGGCGGTGCGGCTGTTCAACGTGCGGTCCCAGATCGGGCTGTGGGAGTTCTCCTCGACGCTGGTCGGGCCGGTGGACCACCGCGAGCTGGTGCCGGCGCGGCCGCTGGGCACCCCGGTCGGCCCGGCCACCCAGCGGGACGCGGTCATCGCCGCGCTCGGCGGGATGCGGTCGGTCGGCGGCACCGGGCTCTACGACACGATCGACGCGGCGTACCGGCAGGCCCAGCGCGGCTGGATCAAGGACCAGCAGAACGTGCTGATGGTGATGACCGACGGCAAGAACGAGGACGCGAACGGGCTCTCCCTGTCCGAGCTGACCCGCCGGCTGCGGCAGGCCCGGGACCCGGCCCGGTCGATCACGGTCATCTTCATCGCGTACGGGCAGGACGCCGACCTGGGGGCGCTCAGCCAGGCGGCGTCGGCGGTCGGCGGCCGGACGTACGCGGCCCGCGACCCCGCCGACATCGGCAAGGTCTTCCTCGCGGCCATGGTCAACCGCTGACGGGCTACTGTCCTCCTGCCCCGACCCCGCAGGAGGTGCTCATGGAGCCCGAGCAGACCCCGGCCGACCCGGCCGGGTCCGGCTTCCCGGACCGCTCCAAGATCGACCTGTCCCGCGACCCGACCCCGGGGGAGCCTGACCACCTGGCTCCGGACGATGCCGGCGACCGCCCGCTCATCGACCTGTCCCGGGACCCGACCCCGGGCGTGCCCGACCACGCGGCGCCGGACGACGCGGAGTAGCGCGCCGGCCGTATGGTCCGGGGTCGTGCTGCCCCATGTCACCGCCACCCGGTACGTGACGCCGCTGCGCGAGGGCGGGTCGCTGCCGGGGCTGATGGAGGCCGACGACCTCGGGACCTACGTGGTGAAGTTCGTCGGCGCCGGCCAGGGCGCCAAGACGCTGGTCGCCGAGGTCGTCGCGGGCCGGCTGGCCCGGGCCCTCGGGCTGCCGGTGCCGGACGAGTGGCTGACCGACCCGGTGGTGCAGCCCGGTCCGGTGCACACCGGGCTGACCAGCGACCCGGACGTGGACGCGGACCGGTTGCTGCGGCTGCTGGTGCTGCCGGTCGCCGGGTGAGCGCCCCGACCCGCCCCGACGCTGGGACCCGGCTCGCGCCGATGGTCCGGCTGCTGCCGGCCGCGCTGCTCGCCGCGGCGGTCCGGCTGGGCTACCTCGGCGGCCCGGCGATGCAGTTCAACGCCGACGAGGCGGCCAGCGGGCTGATGGTGCGGGAGATCCTGCGCGGCCGGCATTACGTCTTCTACGCCGGCCAGGACTACGGCGGCACGCTGGAGCACTACCTGCAGGCGATGGCGTACCTGCTGGTGCCGATGCCGCAGACCGCCTGGACGCTGCGGCTGCCGCTGGTCGCGCTGACCATGGTGACCTGCGTGCTGGTCCAGCTGCTGGCCGAGCGGGCGCTCGGCGACCCGGCCCGGGCGGTGCTGGCGGCGGTGCTCTTCGCGGTGGCGCCGTGGTTCAACGTGGTCGGCTCGGTGACCGCGCTCGGCTTCTACGTCGCCTCCCAGACCCTGTCGGTCGCCGTCCTGTACGGCGTGCTGCGGGCCGGGGAGAGCGGCCGGCCGGCGCGCGCCCTGGCCGGCACCGGCCTGTGCGCCGGGCTCGCCCTGTGGACCTCCCCGATCACGCTGTACGCGCTGGTCCCGGCGGCGGTGTGGCTGCTGCCGGTGCTCGGCCGGGACGGCCGCCGGTGGGCCGCCGCGGCCGGCGGCACGGTGCTCGGCGCGCTGCCGCTGCTCGGCTGGCTGGCCCGGCACCGGACGCTGCCGCTGCCGCCGTCGCCGGCCGAGGAGTCGACGGCGCTGGAGCGGCTCGCCAACCTGGTCGAGCCGGTGCTGCGCCAGTACGTCGGCGTCGCCTACCCGCACGGCGAGGGCGGGCTGTGGTGGCCCCTGCAGGTCGTGGTGGTGGTCCTGCTCGCGGGCGCGTACGCCGCCGCGGTCGTCCGCCGCCGCGCCGGGCTGCGCGACCGGGCCCGGGGTGGCCGGCGCCGGCCGGGCGACCTGCTGCTGGCGGTGCCGCCGGTGGTGGTCGTGCTGTACGCCGCCTCGGACAGCACCTGGTACACCGGGACCCCGCGCTACCTGCTGGTCACGTACCCGCTGCTGGCGATCGGGCTGGCCGCCCTGGTCCCGCCACTGACCCGCCGCGCCGGGCAGGTCGCGGCGGCGCTGCTGGTGGCGGGCAGCGCGGTGCTGACCGTCGGCTTCCTTCGCGACCAAGCCGCCACCCAGCCGGACATCCGCAACCGGGACGCCGTGCTGCGCCAGGTCACCGACCACCTGGAGCGCACCGGCGAGACCCGGGTCTGGGCCGGCTACTGGACCGCGATGCCGCTGCAGTACCAGGCCGGCGACCGGCTCGCGGTCGGCACCTTCGCCGGCGTCGCCCGCTTCCCGGACCCGCAGGCGGCGGTCGTCGCCGCACCGGAGGTGGTCTATGTCGGCAGCGACCACGACGGCACCGGGCCGCGGATCCGGGCCGCGCTGGTCGCCCGGGGCGTGTCCTTCCGGGAGGCCCGGGTCGGCTTCTGCACGGTCTTCGACCGGCTCTCCACCCCGGTGCAGCCGGGAGAGCTGGGCCTCTGAAGGCTCAGGCGAGGCCGCCGGGGTCGGCGGGGACGTCGACGGCGTGCTGGCGCAGCGTCTCGATCGGGACGATCTCCAGGGCCCGCTCGTGGCTGGCCGCCAGCACCACCGGCGGCGCCACCCCGGCCCGGTACGCCTGCAGCCAGCGGGCCGCCACCACGCACCACCGGTCGCCGGGCGTGAGCCCGCCGAAGCCGTACTCCGGGCGGGGGGTGACCAGGTCGTTGCCGACCGCCCGCTGCTGGGCCAGGAACTCCGTGGTGACCACGGCGCAGACCGTGTGGCTGCCCAGGTCCTCCGGGCCGGTGGTGCAGCAGCCGTCCCGGAAGAAGCCGGTCACCGGGTCGGTGCCGCACACCTCCAGCTCGCCGCCCAGCACGTTGCGATCGGTCATGCGCCGAGCCTCGCACTCGGCCCGCCGGCTGTCTTGCTGGCGGTCACCGCGTACAGCGGGTCGCCCGGACCGGGTGGCGTGCGCCGCCGCAGCTCGGGCTCGGTGAAGCCGCCGGCCCGGCGCAGCAACTCGCGCACGAGCATCCCGCGGCCGGCGTCGTCCAGCAGCAGCCAGCCGCGGATCGCCTTGGTCGGGAAGCACCGGTCCGAGTACGTGATCGCGACCGGACCGCCCGGCCGCAGCACCCGGGCCACCTCGGCGAGCACCTCGACCGGCCGGACCAGGTAGTCGATCGACACGCAGCAGACCACCGCGTCCACGTCCGCGTCCGGCAGCGGGATGAGCGGGTCGGCGTTGAGGTCGTGCACCACCCGCTCGGTCGCGGCCGGGTTGGCGGCCAGCTCGGTGCCGTTCATCCCGAGCACGACCAGCTCGGCCGGCGGCCGGCGGAAGTGCGACACCCACGACGACATCAGGTCCAGCACCCGCACCGGGCGCGGGGCCGAGCCGTCGATGCCGAGCTCGGCGTAGAGCTCGCCGACGGCCGCGACCGCGCGGTCGTCGATGTGGGTCACCAGCCGCGGCGGCGCGTAGAAGTCGGTGTCCGGCCCCGGGTCGTCGCGGTCGAAGAAGCCGGCCGGGAGCTCGGCGTACGGGTCCGTCGGCATGGAGTGACCTTCCCACGGGCCGGCGGGCCAGTCGGGTCAGAGGGCGGTCGGCAGGACCTCCTGCCGGTCCGGATCGACCACGGTCACGCGGACGACGGGATCGCCGGCGCCGAGGGTGGCGTCGGCGGCCAGGGCGTAGACGACGTCGACCGGCCGGCCGTCGGAGACCCCGGCGAACCGCAGGAACCGCCAGCCGTCGGTGTCCCAGTGCTCCAGCAGCGCCGACCGGATGACCGGCGCGGTCGCCGCCCAGGCCAGGCTGTGCTCCAGCAGCTCGATGCTCACGGCCACCGGGGCCGCGCCGCCGCCGGCCGCCGGCCCGCCTGCCGGCCCGGCCAGCGGCGAGCCGAGCAGCCGCAGCCGGGCCCGCCGCAGCGGCAGCAGCCATCTCTCGTCGACGTCGCCGGACAGCACGGCGAGCACCAGCACGCCGGCCGCCAGCAGCGTCCCGGCGGCGGCCGGCCGGTCCGCCAGCACCGTCCACCACGGGGTGGCGGCGGTGGTCGCGGCCAGCCCGCCCGCGACCACCAGGCCGGCCCGGGCGAACGACCGGCCGGTCACCGGGGTCGACCGGCCGCCGGTGCAGCCGCAGGACGACCCCGGCGCGACCGCGCGGGCCCACGCCAGGTAGCCGACGAAGCCGGCGCCCAGCACGGCCGCCGCCCCGCCGCCGACCGTCCACAGTGGCCGGACCAGCAGCACCGCGGCCAGCCCGACCTCGACCGCGCCGAGCACCCGCAGCACGCCGGTCACCAGCCGGGTGTCGTGCAGCAGCCGCATCAGCGCCGTGTCCGGCTCCGGCGCCGTCCGGTCGGCCAGCTTGGCCAGGCCGGCCCAGCCGAGCAGCGCGCCCAGCAGCAGCGGGGCGAGGTCGGCGAGCACCTCAGGCCGCCCCGACGGTGAGCCGGGCGACGTCGACCGAGTCGTCCGCCGGCCGCCAGGCGCCGAGCATCCGGGCCGGCTGGCCGATCCGCAGCCGGGACAGGTCGGAGGTGAGCGCGCCGCCGCCGTACGAGGCGACCGTGAGGCCCGGCACCAGCCGGCCGACCACCCGGTGGTCGCCGTGCGCGACCTCGATCCGGTCCCGGCCGATGCCGCGCAGCGTGCACTCCAGGTTGACGATGTTCACCCACACCGCGTCGGCGGCGATCGTGCCGTCGGGCATCCGAACGCCGCGGCCGTACATGCCGTCGCCGATCTCGATCTGCTCCCAGGACGTCGGCCGCAGCTTCCAGACGCTGGTCGCGTTGGTCAGCTGGACCTGGTGGGTCTCGCCCCAGGAGCCGGCGACGTGCAGCATGCCGTTCTTGATCGCGCCGATCCGGCCCTCGGCGAAGACCGAGGCGGCGACGGCCGGGTCCAAGGTGGACCGGGTGGTGGCGAAGGCGGCGTCCGCGTCGAGCGCGCCGAGCGCGCTGGCGCCGACGATGGTGGCACCGCCGAGCGCGGCGGCGGTCAGGAAGCGGCGCCGGTCGAGGTCGGTCATCGTCCGCCCCTTACTCGTAGATCCACACCGGCACGTGGCCGGAGCTGAGGCTGCCGATCTGGGAGAACGCAGCCGGGGTCAGGTCGAAGATGTGGTTGGTCCGGCACTGGCCGCCGCAGCAGGAGGTGGCCCCGCAGAAGCTCTTGGTCCGCGGCCCGCAGTCCGCGATCGACACGCAGACGGTGGCGCCGCTGCACTGGTGCCGGACGTTCATCACCGAGCCGCAGCCGCGGCGCGGCATGTTGCCCTCCCCGCACAGGTCGGGGCGGGTGATGCTCCAGCAGGCGGCCGACGCGTTCGGCCAGGCCCCCTTGTAGTGGCCGGAGTGGCAGGTGCCGCAGGCGCCGGTGCCGGTGCTGCCGCACGGGCCCCAGCCGCCGCCGCAGCAGAACCAGGTGCACTTGCCGCGCCACAGATACGTCGATCCACACGCCACGGTGACGCTCCTCTCCCGCACCCGGCTCGGTGCCGGCTCACCTCTGAGAGTGGGATTAGGTCCGGAGGCGGTCAAGAACACTCACTCTGTCGGGTTGTCACTTTCCTGTCCGTTTCTCGGATGGGTGGGTCGTAGGGTCTGGGTGTCCCCGCCGCCGTCCGAGGGAGCTCCCGTGGCCGCTCTGCCCGACCTCTCCGTCCAGCTCTACTCGGTGCGCGAGCCGTTCGGCCGGGACCCGGGCGGGACGCTGGCCCGGCTGGCCGGGATCGGCCTGCGCCGGGTCGAGCCATTCGAGCTGGTCGAGCGGGCGGTGGTGCTGGAGCGGACGCTGCCGGCCAGCGGGCTGGTCGCGCCGACCGCGCACGCCCACGTCGTGGGCGTCGCCGACCCGGCCGAGGTCTTCGAGGTCGCCGCCGCGCTCGGCGTCGGGACCGTCATCGAGCCGATGGTCGACCCGGCCCGGTGGACCGGCCGGGCCGGCGTCGAGGAGGTCGCGGCCGAGCTGACCGAGCTGGCCGGGGTCGCGGCCGGCCACGGGTTGCGGCTCGGCTATCACAACCACTGGTTCGAGCTGGAGAGCGTGCTCGCCGGCCGGACCGCGCTGGAGGTGTTCGCGGCCGCGCTGGGCCCGGCGGTGGTGCTCGAGGTGGACACCTACTGGGCGGCCGTCGGCGGCCAGGACGTGCCGACGCTGCTGCGCCGGTTGGGCGACCGGGTGCGCGCCCTGCACCTCAAGGACGGGCCGGTCGACCGGGACGACCGCGCCCAGCAGCCGCTCGGCGCCGGCTCGATGCCGGTGGCCGCGGTGGTTGCGGCCGCGCCGGCGGTCGAGGTGCCGGTGCTGGAGTTCGACGCGTACGCCGGCGACATCTTCGACGGCATCGCGGCCTCGTACGCCTTTGCCCGCACCCTGGAGCGCCCGTGACCGGGCCGCCGGGGGTGGGGCCGGTCGGGTCCGGGCGGGTCGGGGTCGGGCTGATCGGTGCGGGCAACATCAGCGACCAGTACCTGACCCAGCTGACGGCGTACCCGGACCTGGCGATCCGGTTCGTCGCCGACCTGCTGCCGGAGCGGGCCCGGGCCCAGGCCGACCGGTACGGCGTGCCCGACACCGGCACCGTCGAGGAGCTGCTGGCCCGCGACGACGTGGAGATCGCGGTCAACCTGACCCTGCCGGCCACCCACGCCGCGGTCTCCGCCGCCGCGCTCACCGCCGGCAAGCACGTGTGGTCGGAGAAGCCGCTGGCCACCGACCTGGCCGCCGGCATCGCGCTGGTCGAGCAGGCGGACGCGGCCGGGCTGCGGCTCGGCTGCGCCCCGGACACCGTGCTCGGCCCCGGCCTGCAGCTGGCCCGCCGGATGATCGAGCGCGGCGACATCGGCCGGCCGCTCACCGCCACCGCGACGATGCAGTACGCCGGGCCGCACCGGTGGCACCCGGCGCCGGACTTCCTCTACCAGGCCGGCGGCGGCCCGCTGCTCGACATCGGGCCGTATTACCTCACCGCGCTGACCCAGCTGCTCGGCCCGGTGACCCGGGTCGTCGCCCGGGGCACCGGGGCCGGCCCGACCCGGGTCATCGGCACCGGGCCGCGGGCCGGCGAGAGCATCGAGGTGACCGTCCCGACGTACGTGACCGCGATCTACGACTTCGCCGGTGGCGCGGTCGGCCAGCTCACGCTGAGCTTCGACTCGCCGCTGACCCGGGTCGGCGTGCTCGAGGTCGCCGGCACCCGGGCGACGCTGGCCACCCCGGACCCCAACGCCTTCGCCGGGGACGTCCGCACCGCCGCGCCCGGCGACACCGGGTGGACGGCGGTCCCGGTGACCGGGGAGCCGGGCGGTCGCGGTCTCGGCGTGCTCGACCTGGCCCGCGGGCTGCGCACCGGCGAGCCGCACCGGGCCACCGGCCGGCTCGGGCTGCACGTGCTGGAGGCGATGCTGGCCACCGCCGAGTCGGTGGAGACGGCCCGCTTCGTCGCCGTCGGCTCCCGCTTCGAGCCGGTCCCGCCGCTGCCGGCGGACTTCGACCCGACCCGGCCCACCCTCTGACGTCAGCCGAGCTTGATGTTGCGCATGGTGACCAGCGCGGTCGCGCAAAGCCGCTCGTCGTCGCCGGTCACCGTGAAGACGTCCGCGGCCGCGACGGTGATCGTCTGGCTGGCCTTGACCACCCGGCCGCGGGCGACCACCCGGTCGCCCTTGGCCGGGGCCAGGATCTTGACCGTGTAGTCGATCGTCATGTTGACCCAGCCGGCCGGCAGCAGCGTGCCGGCGGCCGACCCGCCGGCGAAGTCGGCCAGCGCGCCCAGCACCCCGCCCTGGACGAAGCCGTTGTGCTGGGTCAGCTCCTCCCGGTACGGCTGGACGATCTCCACCTCGCCCGGCTCGACCCGGCTGAAGTCGAAGCCGAGATGCTTGGCCGCCGGCATGCTCAGCACGGCGGCGCGCACCAGCTGCGCGAAGTCAGGGTTCGGCGCGTCCACGTCGCGGATCCTCCCAGATGTCGAATCCCTGTCCCAGGTAGCGGGCCCGGGCGCTCGCCCGGCGGATCTTGCCGCTGCTCGTCCGCTGCAGCCGGCCGGGCAGTGTGAGCACCAGGTCGCCGAGCGCCAGCCCGTGCTCGCGGGTCACCGCGGCCCGGATCGACCCGGCCACGTCCGCGGCGTCGGCGGTGCGCTGCCGGACCTCCTGCACCACGACCAGCCGCTCCCCGGCGACGCCCGGCACCGAGAAGGCGGCGCCGGTGGCCAGCGACACCGCCGGGTGGGCCGCCTGCACGGTGGCCTCGATGTCGTGCGGGTGGTAGTTGCGGCCGCGGATGATCACCACGTCCTTGATGCGGCCGACCACGTACAGCTCGCCGTCGACGACGGTGCCCAGGTCGCCGGTCCGCAGGTACGCCCGCCCGCCCAGCCGGGCGTCGAAGGTCGCCGCGGTCTCGGCCGGGCGCCGCCAGTAGCCGGCGGCCACGTGCTCGCCAGCCAGCCAGATCTCGCCGACCGCCCCGGGCCCGCACTCCCGCCCGGTGTCCGGGTCCACGATCCGCAGGTCCTGGCCGGGGGTGTCGATCCCGGACCCGGCTAGCACCCGGCCGGGTCCCGGGCGGAGGCGTCGCCGCTCCAGCGCGGGCACGTCCGCCTCGACCGTACGGGCCCCGCGCGCCTTGCGGCTGCCGGTCGCCAGCAGCGTCGCCTCGGCCAGCCCGTAGCAGGGGTAGAGCGCCTCGGCGCGGAAGCCGTACGGCGCGAAGGTCGCCGCGAACGCGCGCAGCGTCTCCGGCCGGACCGGCTCGGCGCCGTCGAAGGCGACCTGCCAGCAGCTCAGGTCGAGGTCGGCCGGCACCGGCTCGCGGGCGGCCCGGGCGACGCAGGCGTCGAAGGCGAAGTTGGGCCCGCCGCTGGTGTGCGCGCCGTACCGGGCGATCGCGGCCAGCCAGCCCAGCGGCCGCCGCAGGAACGTCATCGGCGCCATCAGCACGCCCGGGGTGCCGAGGTGCAGCGGCTGCAGCACGGTGCCGATCAGGCCCTGGTCGTGGAAGAACGGGACCCAGCCGAGCACGACCGAGCGCTCGTCGTGACCGAACGCCAGCTTGATCATCTCCTGGTTCGCCACCAGGTTGCGGTGGGTCACCATCACGCCCTTGGGGCTGGCGGTGGAGCCGGAGGTGTACTGCAGGAACGCCAGGTCGTCGGGCCCGCACGGGCGCGGCTCGGCCAGCGGGACCTCGGGAGCAGGCTCGTCGAGCGCGATCCAGGCACTGGGTCCGAGCGCGGCGCGGGCGGCGTCGCGCATGGCCGCGACGGTGAGCACCGCGGACGGGTCGCTGTCCGCGGCGACCGAGCGGGTCGCGTCCTGCACCCGGGTCCCGCGCGGCGGCGGGACCGGGACGGCGACCACGCCGGCGTACAGGCAGCCGAAGTACGCGACCACGAAGTCGAGCCGGTGCGGCAGCAGCAGCAGCGCCCGGTCGCCGGGCCGGCAGCAGGCCGTGAGTCGCCCGGCCACCGCGAGCGCCCGCTCGTGCAGCTCCCCATACGTCAGCGACTCCTGCGGGCCGCCGGTCTCGTCCAGCAGCACGTACGCCGTCGCGCCCGCCTGCTCCGCGGCGCGTCGGGTCAGCAGCGCGGGCAGGGTCATCGCAGCCGGACCGGCAGCCGCTTCAGGCCGCGCACGATCACCGTGTGGTCCTGCCACTCCAGCGGCTCGCCGGCCAGCTCCAGCCGGTCGGCCGCCAGCGTGCCGAAGGCGACCTCGGCCTGCAGCTCGGCCAGCATCCCGCCCAGGCAGCCGTGCATGCCGTGGCCGAAGCCGAGGTGCGCCCGCCGCGCCCGGCCGAGGTCGAAGGCGTCCGGGTCGGCGAAGACGGCCGGGTCACGGTTGGCCGCGGCCAGGCAGAGCAGCAGCTGATCGCCGGCCCCGACCGGCTGCCCCCCGACCTCCAGGTCCCGGGTCGCGCGCCGCTTGGTCAGCGCCAGCGGGCTGTCGTAGCGCAGCACCTCGGCCACCGCGGCCCGGGCCAGCCGGGGGTCCCGGCGCAGCCGGTCCGCCTGGTCGGGGTGCCGCAGCAGGGCGAGCAGGCCGTTGCCGATCAGCGACTTCGTCGTCTCGTTGCCGGCGATGAAGCACATCATGCAGACGAAGACGAGCTCCTCGTCGCCGAGCCGGTCGCCGCCGGCCGTACGGGCCGCGAGCAGCCGGCTGACCAGGTCGTCGCCGGGCCGGCGGCGGCGGTCGGCGACCACCTCGTCCAGCGCGGCCACGAAGTCCTCCACCACCTCGCGCACCCGGGCGAAGTCGGCCGCCGACATCAGCCCCGGCTCCAGCAGGAAGCGGACGTCGTGGGTCCACCCGCCGACCCGCTCGCGCAGCCCGGCCGGCAGCCCCATCCACTCCGACAGCACCCGGACCGGCAGCGGCGCGGCGAAGTCGGCGACCGCGTCCATGCCACCCCGCCGGCGGGCCGCGCCGGCCAGCTCGGCCGCGATGGCCACCACCCGGGGCCGCAGCTCCTCCACCGCGCGGGCGGTGAAGACCCGGTTGACCAGGCCGCGCAGCCGGGCGTGGTCCGGGTTGTCGGTGAAGACCAGCGACGTGCGGCCGAGCCGCTCGATCCGCGGCACGTCGGCCCCGGTCAGCCGGCGGGCGTGCTGGCCGACCAGGTCGGGGATCAGCCCGGCGCTGGCGGTGCGGTCCCGCAGCACCGCGTGCACGTCGGTGTACCGGGTCAGCACCCACATGCCCATCGTCCGCAGCACCGGCCGCTCCTCGCGCAGCCGGCGGTACGTCGGGTACGGGTCGGCCCGGAACTCCGCGCTGAACGGGTTGAAGCGCGCCGGAGCGGTCGCGGTCACCGGCCGCCGCCGGCGAAGAACTTGTCGCCGTACGGCCGCAGCACCATCCGCAGCAGGCCGAGCTTGCCCATCCGGAAGCCGAGCCCGGACAGGGTGAGGTAGCGCTCGTAGCGGGCCACCATCTCGGCCCCGACCAGCTCGATCGCGGCCGCCCGCTGCTGCCGCAGCCCGCGGGCCCACCGGGCCAGCGTCCAGGCGTAGTCCATCCGGTCGTTGCGCAGCCGCTCCACCTCGAACAGGCCCTCTGCCGCGGCGGCGATCTCGGCCAGCGTCGGCAGGTCAGCGTTCGGGAAGACCTCGCGCTGGATGAACGCGCTGGCGTCGGCGGGCGACATGTTCCCGTACGCGACCGTCTGCAGGGACAGCCGACCGTCCTCGGCCAGCCAGTCCCGGCAGCGGGTGAAGAACCGGCGGTACACGGCGACCTTGGCCGCCGGCGGGTCGTCCGGCCGGGCGAAGTGCTCGAAGGCGCCGATCGAGACGATCCCGTCCACCGGCCCGGCCGGCTCGTGCTCCTCCCAGCTCTCCAGCCGCACCTCGACGCCGGGCAGCGCGAGCGCCTCGACGTACGCGGCCTGCTCGTCGCTGAGCGTGAGCCCGACCGACCGGCGCACCCCGCGCTCGCGGGCCAGCCGCTCCAGCAGCGCGCCCCAGCCGCAGCCGACATCGAGCACGCGGGCCGCCCGGTCGGCCCGCACCGCGTCCAGGTGCCAGCGCAGCTTCCGCTCCTGGGCCGCGGCGAGCGAGTCGTCCGGACCGTCCGGCATCGCGCACGAGTACGTCAGCGACGGGTCCAGCCAGAGCCGGTAGAAGTCGTTGCCGACGTCGTAGTGGTGCCGGATCGCGGCCGCGGCCTCGCTCGCCCGCTCACTCCCGACCGGTGTCGCCATGGCTCGCCCCCGCGGTGTCCGCCGCGCCGTGCTCGTCCAGGTACGACGCCACCGCCCTCAGCGTCGGGTTGGCGAACAGCGCCTCCGGCGGCAGGTCGACGCCGTACCGGTCCTCGATCTCGATGAGCAGCGAGGCGGCCAGTGCCGAGTCGATGCCCAGCCGGTCGAAGTCCGCGTCCGGGTCGATCTCGGCGACCGGCCGCTCCAGCAGGTCGGCGACGTACGCCCGGGCCCAGCTGATGATCTCGTCGCGGCTCGTCACGTCGTCCCTTCCCTGGGGCGGCCCACGCGCTTGGCGTCCCGGCGCTCCCGGGACGGCACCTTGAGGTCGGAGGCCAGCCCGACCGCGGCCAGGCCGCGGATCAGCCAGTAGCCGGGGTCCAGCCGGTACCAGTCCAGGCCGAAGGACGGCGACTCCGGGAACGCGTGATGGTTGTTGTGCCAGGACTCGCCCAGCGTGATCAGCGCGAAGACGCCGCCGTTGCGACTGTTTTCCCGGGACTCGTACGGCTTGGCGCCGAACATGTGCAGGAACGAGTTGATCGCCCAGACGATGTGCTCGAGGACGAAGATCCGTACCAGCCCGCCCCAGAGGAGGCCGCTCACCGCGCCGGTCCAGCTCTGGTAGACCAGCCCGCCGATCGCGGCCGGCACCAGCAGCCCGAGCACCACCCACGCGTAGTAGTGCCGGGCGACCCGGACCAGCGGCCGGTTCTTCAGCAGGTCAGGGGCGTAGTGGATAATGTTCGGGTACTCGTGCCGGCGCATCCACAGGAAGTGCGAGTGGGCCAGCCCCCGCAGCCGGCCGCGCAGGCCGTCGCCGTCCAGGTTGGGCGAGTGCGGGTCGCCCTCCCGGTCGCTGCACTCGTGGTGCCGCCGGTGCAGCGCGACCCAGGAGACCAGCCCGCCCTGCCCGGCCATCGAGCCGAGCACGGTCAGCGTCGCGGCCACCGGGAACGCCGCCCGGAAGGTGCGGTGGGTGAAGAGCCGGTGGTAGCCGACGGTCACCCCGAGGCCGGTCAGCAGCCACATCCCCGCGAAGAGGACGACCTCGGTCATCCCGAGCGGGTGCACGGTCAGGAAGGCCAGCGCGGCGACGGTGCCGATGATCGGCAGGATGTCCAAGAGCAGGAAGTGCCGGCGCTGCAGGCGGTGGATGTAGGGGTTGCTGATCGTCTTGCGGCGGACCGGGGCCTCGCCGGGGACGTCGGTCATGGTGCGACCTCGGGGTAGTCGGACGTTTCATCACTCGATCGTCAACACTAAGGCCGACTGTGTCCGTTTGCGAGGTTTCAGGCGACGGTGAATACCCCGGGGGCGGCGGCCGGCGCGCTCGGCCTGGGCCTGGACGAGGTCGCAAGGCTGTGCGTGACCGAGGCCACCCTCCGCTGGCCGGTTGATTCGCCCCGGCTCGGCCCGAGCTGTCCCGATCACATTCCGTTAGCTGCGCTAAGTGGCTGTGCCGCTGGATGATCGCGTGTAAGGATCAACGCGGCCAGCGCGTCGGGGTGCGGCCAGGAGGTGGTGGGATTGACGCGAGCCGCGGCCGACCTCAACACCGGCACCGCCCGTGACCGGCACGCGGCGGCCCGGGAGCGGCTCCGTCAGCAGTTCGCGGCGATCCCGCCCGGCGCCCCGGTCCGGCTGGCCAAGCGCACCTCCAACCTCTTCCGCCCCCGCACCCGGGTGACCACCCCCGGGCTCGACGTCGGCGCCCTCTCCTCGGTCCTCTCGGTCGACCCGGCCGCCCGCACCGCCGACGTCCAGGGCATGACGACGTACGAGGACCTGGTCGACGCGACGCTGCCGCACGGGCTGATGCCCACGGTGGTGCCCCAGCTCAAGACCATCACCCTGGGCGGCGCGGTCACCGGGCTGGGCATCGAGTCCACCTCGTTCCGCAACGGGCTGCCGCACGAGGCGGTCCGGGAGATCGAGGTGCTCACCGGCGCCGGCGAGGTGGTGGTGGCGACCCCGGACGGGCCGCACGCCGACCTCTTCCGGGCCTTCCCCAACTCGTACGGGACCCTCGGCTACGGGCTCCGGCTGCGGATCGAGCTGGAGCCGACGAGGCCGTACGTGCACCTCAGGCACCTGCGCTTCGGCGACGTGGGCGCGCTGACCGACGCGCTCGGGCCGATCCTGGCCGAGCGGGCGCACGCCGGCGAGCCGGTCGACTTCCTCGACGGCACCGTCTTCGACGCCGACGAGGCGTACCTGACGCTCGGCAGCTGGGCCGACAGCGCACCGTCCATCTCGGACTACACGGGCCAGCGGATCTACTACCGGTCCCTGCAGGAGCGGCCGGAGGACTTCCTCACCGTGCGGGACTACCTGTGGCGGTGGGACACCGACTGGTTCTGGTGCTCGCGCGCGTTCGGCGCGCAGAACCCGCGGATCCGCCGGCTGTGGCCCAAGCGGTGGCTGCGCAGCGACGTCTACTGGAAGCTCATCCAGCTCGAGGACCGCTGGCACGTCAAGGGCCGGCTGGACCGGCGGCGCGGCAAGCCGGCGGAGGAGCGGGTCGTGCAGGACGTCGAGATCCCGCTCGCCCGGACCGCGGACTTCCTCCGCTGGTTCCTGCGCGAGGTGCCGATCCGGCCGTTCTGGCTGTGCCCGGTGCGGATGGGCTCGCCCGAGCCGTGGCCGCTCTACCCGCTCGAGCCCGGCGCGGACTACGTGAACGTCGGCTTCTGGTCGACGGTCCCGATCGGACCGGGCGCCGACGACGGGTCCGAGGGAACAGTCAACCGGCGGGTGGAGGAGGCGGTCGCCGCGCACGGCGGCCACAAGTCGCTCTACTCCGACTCCTACTACGACGAGGACCGGTTCTGGGTGCTGTACGGCGGCGCCGCGTACCGGGACGTGAAGCAGCGGTACGACCCGGACGGGCGGTTGCTCGACCTCTACTCGAAGGCGGTGAAGCGACGGTGAGCGCTGACCTCAGCACCAGGACGGACGTGACTGTCACCCTCGGGGGGATCTTCGACCAGCTCTTCGGAGCCAAGGCGCCGGTCCGCTTCTCGGCGTATGACGGCAGCGTCGCCGGCGACCCGGACGCGGCGATCGGCATCCACCTGGCCACCCCGCGGGCGGTCGGCTACCTCGCCGGCGCCCCCGGCGAGCTGGGCGTGGCGAGGGCGTACGTGCAGGGCGACCTCAAGCTGTCCGGGGTGGACCCGGGCGACCCGTACGAGCTGCTCAAGCTGATCGAGGACGACCTGTGCATGCAGCGGCCGACGGCGGCCCAGGCGCTGGAGTGGGTGCGGGCGCTGGGCGTGCGCACGCTGCGGCCGCCGGAGCCGCCGCCGCAGGAGGTCCGCCCGGCCCGCCGGATCACCCTTGGCCTGCGGCACAGCCTGCACCGGGACTCCGACGCGATCTCGCACCACTACGACGTGTCCAACCGCTTCTACGAGCTGGTGCTGGGCCCGTCGATGACATACACCTGCGCCTGCTACCCGACCGCCGAGTCCACGCTGGAGGAGGCGCAGGCGCACAAGTACGACCTGGTCGCCCGCAAGCTCGGGCTGCGGCCGGGGATGCGGCTGCTCGACGTCGGCTGCGGCTGGGGCGGGATGGTCGTGCACGCCGCCCGGCACTACGGGGTCAAGGTCATCGGCGTCACCCTGTCCCGCGAGCAGGCCGAGTTCGGCTCGCAGTGGGTGGCCCGCGAGGGGCTGTCCGACGTCGCCGAGGTGCGGCACCTCGACTACCGCCGGGTGGCCGAGGGCGACTTCGACGCGATCAGCTCCATCGGCCTGATCGAGCACGTCGGAGTCCGCAACTACCCGCCCTACTTCCGCTTCCTGCGGTCCAAGCTGCGCCCGGGCGGCCGGCTGCTCAACCACGGGATCACCCGGGCCGACAACCTGCACCCCGGCCTGGACCGGCGCGGCTTCATCAACCGGTACGTCTTCCCGGACGGCGAGCTGACCGGGTCCGGCGCCATCGTCCGGGCGATGGAGGACATCGGCTTCGAGGTGCAGCACCAGGAGAACCTGCGCGTCCACTACGCGAAGACGCTGCACGGCTGGTGCGCCAACCTGTCCCGCAACTGGGACGAGGCGGTCGCCGAGGCCGGCCTGCCGCGGGCCAAGGTCTGGGGGCTCTACATGGCCGGGTCCCGGCTCGCCTTCGAGCGCAACGGGATCCAGCTCCACCAGATCCTCGCCACCCGGACCGCGGAGTCCGGCGAGTCCGACTATCCCCTCCGGCACGACTTCGGCGTCTGACCGTCCTACGCTCCGGGCATGCGTACGTCGCCGGGCATCCTGCCGCCGGAGGTCGAGGCCCTGCTCGACGCCGCCCTGGTCGCCGAGCTCACCGTGGTCACCGCGTCCGGGCGGCCGGTGACGTACCCGCTGATCCCGCTCTACGACGGGCGGGTGATCTCGATGACCTCGGCGGTGCTCTTCTCCCGCAAGCTCGACCACATCCGGGCCAACCCCAAGGTGGCGGTGGCGCTGACCGACCCGGTCGGCATCCCGGCCGACCCGTTCGCCCGGGCGACCGTGCAGGGGCTGGCCCGGGTGCTCGACGAGGAGGACCCGCACACCGCCTGGGAGCGGCTGCTGCCGCTGTGGCGGGCCAAGGAGCCGGCGATCGCCAAGCTGGTCAAGCAACGGTTCGGGCTGCCGCTGTTCTTCGAGCGGGTCGTCATCGAGATCACCCCGGTCCGGGTGCTGCACTGGCCCGGTGGGGACACCACCGGGCCTCCCGCGGTGGTCGAGCTGGCCGGGTCGCGCTGATGGCCCGGCTCGAGGTCGACGAGGCGGTGCGCCGCAGCGGGGCGTACGGGCACGCGGTGCTGTCCTGGGTGGACGCCGACGGCTTCCCGGTCAGCGTCGCCGCGCCGTCGCAAGGGGACGGTGCCGAGCTGCGGCTCGGTCCGGTGGGGCTCGTCCCGCCCGCCGGGCAGGAGGTCTGCGTCACCTACAGCCACATCCGGCCGCAGCCCGGCGTCGGCTACGACCAGCGCCGCTACCTCAACCTGTGGGGGCCGGCCGCGCTCTCCGGCGACCTGGTCGTCGTCACGGCCGCGCGGGCCAGCGGGTGGGACGAGGCGGAGACCCCGTTCGTCGAGTACGCCGAGCGCAACGTGCCGGCCGGGCTGGCGTACCTGGAGCAGCTCGGGCGGCGACCCCGGCTGCCGGCGTTCTGGCGGTTCTTCCTCGCCACCCGGCTGCCGTTCCTTACCGCCACGCTGGCGCCGGTCGCGCTCGGCGGCGCGATCGCCGCGCACGACGGCGACTTCGCCTGGGGCTGGTGGCTGCTCGCGCTGCTGTCCGCGGTCGCCGCCCACCTCGGCATCAACATCGCCAACGATCTCGCCGACGCCACCGGCAGCGACGCGGTCAACGTCACTCCCACCCCGTTCAGCGGCGGCTCCCGCGTCCTGCAGTACGGCCTCGTCTCGCGCGGGCGGCTCATGACGCTGTGCCTGGCCATGTTCGGGATCAGCGCCGCGGTCGGGCTGTGGCTGGCCGCGGCCCGGTCCTGGGAGCTGCTGCTGCTCGGCGCGGCCGGGGTGGTGCTCGGCGCCGGCTACTCGGTGCCGCCGCTCAAGCTGGTGCACCGCGGCCTCGGCGAGCCGGTGGTGGCGGCCGGCTTCGGCCCGCTGATGACGGTCGGGACCTACCTCGCGGTGACCCGGGAGTGGTCCTGGCCGGCGTTCTACTCCTCGATCCCGGTGGGCATCCTGATCGCCCTGGTGCTGTACGTGAACCAGGTGCCCGACCGGCTCGCCGACACCGAGGCCGGCAAGCGGACGCTGATCGTGCGCTGGCCGCGGGAGCGGGTGATCGCGGTCTACGTCGCCTCGGTGGCGGTCGCCTTCGCCCTGGTCGCGCTCGGCCCGCTGCTCGGCCGGGCCCCGGCCTGGACACTGCTCGCGCTGCCCGCCGCCTGGCTGGCCCGGCCGGTCGTGCGCGGGCTGCGGGAGTCGTACGACGCGCCGTACGGGCTGCTGGCCGCGATGGCCGCGAACATCGGCCTGCACTTCGCCACCGGCCTGCTGCTCACCGCCGGCTGGCTGCTCGCCATCCCGCTCTAGGGTGTGTCTGCCGGACATCCGGCAGACGCCCCTAGCCGGTGCGGGTGTAGCGCAGCTCGAAGTCGTGCTCCCAGGTGGCGCCGTCGTCGTGGGACATCTCCCAGGAGCCGACGATCGTGTCCCCGTCCAGGGTGCCGCGCCAGCGCTGCCGGAAGTCCAGCGGGGAGAAGTCGGCCTCGTCCCGGTCCAGCGTCCAGAGGCCGTCCGCGAAGCCCATCCGGTAGACCCGGGCCACGCCCCGGCTGTCGAAGTAGTGCTGCAGGAAGGTGCCGCGGTCGGCGTGCCAGCCGATCACCGCGACCCCGTTCGGCGCCTCGGGGACGGGCACCTCCCAGCGCTGCACCAGGAAGCCGCCGCCGGGCAGCCACTCGAAGCTCAGCCGTCCCCGCGGGTCGTCCGGCGACGCCCAGTCCGCCACCGCCTGCATGCTCCAGGTGCCGACCAGCGGCTCCAGCCGTTGCAACTCATCAGACATGGCGGACAGCCTGCCGGGCCGCGACGGGAAGCGGAACCCGCCGGGCCGCGGCGGTGTAGTGAGGGCATGCGACGACTGCGGATGGTGCTGCTGCTGGTGCTGGTGCTCGTTTCGGTCGGGCTGTCGCCGGCGTCGCCGGCGCAGGCGGGCGGCTTGGCGGTGACCGTGCTCGACCCGCTGCCTTCCCGGATCGAGGCCGACACCGCCTACACGGTGGGCTACTGGGTGCTGCAGCACGGCTTCCACCCGTTCGAGGGTGAGCTCGGCAAGAGCGGGCTGCGGCTGGTCGGGCCGGAGCGGGAGCTGGAGTTCGTCGGGCGGGCGCTGCCCGAGCCCGCGCACTTCGCGGTCTCCGTCGCGGTGCCGGCCGGGACCTGGCGGGTGTACGCGATGCAGGGCTGGTTCGCCGAGTTCGAGGTCGGCACGCTCACTGTCCCGGGTGGACTGAAGCTGGCGCCGTCCGAGCAGTCGGCAAACGTCACCGAGCGCCCGAGGGACGGCGGCGAGCCGTACTGGGGCGCCATCCACCCGCCGTACGGGACCTCGGTCGAGTCGGGTGCGGTGCAGCCGGTCCGCGAGCCCGCTCCGGCCGCTGTCGCGGCGCCGCCGGCGCCGGCGAGCGAGCCCGCGCCGCGTACCGGGGTGGCGCTGCTGCTGCTCGCCGGTTGCGCCGCGGCGGGACTGGTGCTGGCCGGACGCGCCCGCCTGCGGGGACACCTGCGAGGCTGACATCCGCAAGGGAGCGAGGGAGCAGCAGCCCTGGACGACGACGAGGCAATCCGCCGTGCCCGTGCCGGTGACCTGGACGCGTACGCGGTCCTGGTCACCCGGTACAGCGCGGTCGCGCACCGGACGGCGGTGCTGCTCGGCGCCGGGTCCGAGGCCGAGGACGTGGTGCAGGACAGCTTCGTCAAGGCGTTCGGGACGCTGGACCGCTTCCGGGACGGGGCGCCGTTCCGGCCGTGGCTGCTGCGGATCGTGGTGAACGGGACCAAGAACCTGACCCGTGGCCGGCACCGCCGGACGGCACTGGAGCTGCGGGTCGCCGACCCCGAGCGGCTGGTCGACCCCGAGCAGGCCGCGCTGGACGGGCTGCGCCGGGACGAGCTGCTGGCCGCCGTCCAGGCCCTGCCGGAGAAGGACCAGCTCGTGGTGACCTGCCGCTTCTTCCTCGACCTCGGCGAGGAGGAGACCGCGCGGGTGCTCGGCTGGCCGCGCGGCTCGGTGAAGTCGCGCACGTCCCGGGCGCTGGGCCGGCTGCGGGCGCAGGTCGGGGAGGTGACCGATGCCTGATCTCCCCGCTGAGCTGCGCGCGCTGGGCCGGCAGCTGGACGTGCCGCCCGCCCCCGACCTCACCGCCGCCGTCCGCGCCCGCCTCGCCGCGGGGCCGGCCCCGCGCCCGGCTCGCCCGCCCCGGCGGCCGGTGCTGCGGTATGCGCTGGTGGTGCTGCTGGCGGTGCTCACCGCCCTGCTCGCGGTGCCGCCGGTGCGGGCCGCGGTGCTCGACTTCTTCCGGATCGGCGGGGTGTCGGTCCGGTCCGAGCCGGGCCCGTCGGTGCCGCCCACGCCGGCGCTGTCGTCCCGCCCGGTGGCCGATCTGGCCGAGGCGGAGCGGCTCACCGGCCTGCGGGTGCGGCCGCCGGCGGCGCTCGGCCCGCCCGACTCGGTGCACGTCGTCGAGGGCCGGGTCGTCTCGGTGCGTTGGGTGCCGACCCCGGACCGGCCTGAGGTGCGGCTGGAGGCGTTCGACGGGCAGCCGGAGCCGCTCTTCGAGAAGTACCTGCGGTTCCGCGAGGCGCAGGAGGTCAAGGTCGGCGACGACGTCGGCTGGTACGTCGCGTTGCCGCACGCGGTCGTCTACATCGACCCCGGCGGCGTACGGCGGGAGGCGTCGGCGCGGCTGGCGGACTCGACGCTGATCTGGGTCCGGGGCACCACGACGTACCGGCTGGAGGGCGACCTGCCGGCCGACCGCCTGGCCGCGCTGGCCGGCACGGTCTGAAATCGCGTTGCTCCGGGCGCGGGACCGGCCGATCATGCCCGGGTGACCGCCGAGGAGCCCGTACCCGCCCGCTGGACGCAGGGGACCGTCCACGCCGACATGTGGGTCGACCCCGACGACGACCCGCGGGAGACGGCGGAGACGCCGGTCGGCGAGCTCGCCACCCTGCAGGACTACCTCCGGCAGTACCGGCTGACCCTGGAGATGAAGTGCGCCGGCCTGGATGCCGAGCAGCTGGCCCGCCGGTCGGTGCCGCCGTCGACCATGTCGCTGCTCGGGCTCGTCCGGCACCTGACCGACGTCGAGCGCGGCTGGTTCCGCCGGGGCCTGGCCGGTCTGGACGCGCCCCGGCTCTACTACTCCGCCGAGGACCGGGACGGTGACTGGAACGGCGCCGTCGCCGACCCCGCCGTGGTCGCGGACGCCTGGCGGCGCTGGCGGGAGGAGGTCGCCTTCGCCGAGCAGTACGTGGCCGGGGTCGAGGACCTGGGCGCTCTCGGCGCCGGCGGCCACCCGGTGCGGAACGTGCTGGTGCACATGATCGAGGAGTACGCGCGGCACTGCGGGCACGCCGACCTGCTCCGCGAGCGGATCGACGGCCGCGTCGGGCAGTGACGTCTTCCGGTGCGGGACCCGGCGGTGGACCATCGCCGGGCATGACCGCCACAGACGCGGACCGGCGACGACTGGGAGGCGCTGCTCGCCGCCGCCGGCCTGGTCGTCGAGCGGGTCATCGGGTGGGTCGGGGGCCGAACGGCAGACAGCGGGTCACCGCAGGGTCACCATGACGGAGTGACCGGCATCACAGCGCAGGACCGCCCGCGGCTCACCGCGATCCGGGCGGGCCGGCTCTTCGACGGCTCCGAGGTGCACGACGACGCGATGGTCGTGCTGGACGGCCCGGTGATCCACGCCGTGGGCCCGTGGGACCCGCCGGAGGGCGCGGACGTCGTCGACCACTCCGACGCCTTCGTCATGCCCGGCCTGATAGACACGCACGTCCACCTCGCCTTCGACTCGTCCCTGGACCCGGTCGGCGCGCTGGCCGCCCGCGACTCCTCGGCGGTCGTGGACGCGATGGTCGCGGCGGGGCGGGCGGCGCTGCGCGGCGGTGTCACCACGGTCCGGGACCTGGGCGACCGCGACTTCCTGTCGCTCGGCCTGCGCGGCCGGCCCGACCTGCCGACCCTGGTCACGGCCGGCCCGCCGCTGACCTGCGCCGACGGGCACTGCCACTTCCTCGGCGGCCGCGTTTCGCCGGGCGAGGCTGGTCTGCGCGCGGCGGTGCGCGCGCACGCCTCGCGCGGAGTCGACGTCATCAAGATCATGGCCAGCGGCGGGACGCTCACGCCGGGCACCCGCCAGGAGGCTGCTCAGTTCACCCGCGAGGAGCTGGCCGCCGCCGTCGACGAGGCCCACCGCCTCGGCCTCCCCATCACCGCGCACGCCCACGGCACCGCCGCCGTCGCCGATGCGGTGGCGGTCGGCGTCGACGGGATGGAGCACGTCAGCTTCTGGACCGCCGACGGTGTCGATTCCCCTGTCCCCCTGATGGAGGAGATCGCCGCCCGCGGCATCGTCGTCGGCGCCACCCTCGGCATGCTCCCGCCCCCGCCCGGCATGGCCCCGCCCGAGCCCGTCCGCATCCGCCTGCCCGGCATCCACGCCAACACCCGCCGCTTCGTCGCCCTCGGCGCCCGCCTCGTCGCCGGCACCGACGCCGGCATCGCCCCCATCAAGCCGCCCGACTCGGTCCGCTACGCCCTCCCCGACCTGATCGCGGCGGGCATGAGCCCGCTCACCGCCCTCCGCACCCTCACCGCCACTGCCGCCACCGTCGTCGGCCTCCCCGCGGCGAAGGGCCACCTGGCCCCCTCCTACGACGCGGACCTGCTCGTGGTCGACGGCGACCCGCTGGTGGACCCCGCGGCCCTGCACCGCATCCGCGCCGTCTACCGCACCGGAATCCCGGTCACCTGACCGGAATGCGACCGTCGGTTTTATGCGAATCTCGGGGTGCATCTTCGGATCCGACGGATAGCGGAGAATCATGCACGGAATCCACGCGCGGCGATGGGAGCGGGTGAAGGGAATCGAACCCTCACTGTCAGCTTGGGAACTCGCCCCTGACAGGGCCGAGACGGCTCGGACCTGGGCGTTCGTCGTCGCGGGTTGACCGCTGGTGCTCGCTGGGACGGGCCGATCACCGCCGCTTACAGCACGCGGATAGCACGCGCTCCGCCCTGCCTGCGGTGTCCCCGTCGTAGGCGGGCCCGCCCGGTGCTAGCACACCGAACGGGCCCTTGATCCCAACCCTCCGAGAAGGGCTAGGACCCAATGGGCGAGCGTAGTGAGCGGTCGGCCGCGTCGTTGCGGCTGGTGTTGGACTTCGGGGAGTCGGTCGAGCTGGATGGCTCGATGGTGTGGGACCCGGTGGCGGAGGGGCCGGCGCCGGCGGTGGTGCTGCGGATGCCGGCGCATCGGGCGGCGTGGTTCGGTCGGGTGTTGCTGGCGTATACGCGGGTGTGCCGGCTGGTCGGGGTCGAGCTGGACGCGGCTGAGGGTGGGCCGGCGTGGGCGTTGGCGCGGGCTGCGTCGGTGGCGGGTTTCGTGGAGCCGGCGGCGGAGCTGCGGCGGGTGACCAGTGCTCGGCGGGCGGCGGCTGCGGCGGTGTTGCGGGCGGCTGAGGACCTGGATGACGTGACGATGGTGGCGGTGGTGGACGCGGCGGCCCGCTGGTTGGACGAGCCGGAGGGCGACGAGTACGCGTGGGCGCTTCTGGGTGCGGTCACCGACGGTCCGACGCAGCAGCGGGCGTACGCGGAGCTGCTCGGCGGTGGTGCTCGGTGACGCCGGAGGTGGAGAGGTTGGCACGCGTGCATCTGCTGTTCTCGACGGCGCCGGGGGACCGGGACGTGGCCGAGTTGGTCGACGCTGAGGGCCCGGTCGCGGCGGCGGATCGGCTGTCCTGCGACTGGCGGGAGATGGCGGCTCGGCGTCTGGAGGCAGCGGAGGAGCGTGGTCGGAGGCTGGTGGTGCCGGGCGACGAGGAGTGGCCGGCGCCTTACACCCGGGTGTCATCGGATTGCCGGTTTGTTCCGCCGGTCGGGCTGTGGGTGCGCGGGGGCGGGCGGCTCGGGCGGCTGGTCCGGCGTGCGGTAGTGGTCAGTGGTAGCCCGCAGGCCTCGCCATACGGTGCCGATGCGGCGGCGGAGATGGTGGGAGGTCTGGCACGGCGGGGGTGGTCGGTGCTGACGTTCGGTCGGTTCGGCATCGACGGCGCGGCGGCGCGGGCCGCGCTCGCGGGTGGGATCGGGGTGGTGGTGTTCCGACGCGGGGGACACGGACGGACGGTTCCCGGTGGTCACGCGGTCCTGTTCGATCGGCTGTCGGCGCATGGAGTGCTGGTCAGCGAGTGGGCCGTCGGGTCGCCGCCTGGTGCCACCGTGGCCCGGGACGCGGACCTTGCTGCCCGGCTGGCGGCCGGAGTGGTGCTGATCGAGCCGCACGGCGCGGGTGAGGAGGAGCAGCTCGTGCGCGCGGCCCGGCAGCTGCGCCGGCCGCTGCTGACGGTGCCAGGACCGGTGACCAGCGAGCTGTCCGCGTACTCCCACAAGCTGATCCGCCAGCGCCGGGCACGACTGGTCACCGGCTGGCGGGACGTCCTCGGCGAGCTGACGAGCCCGGGAGGACAAGGCCGGCTATCGGGCCGCGCCAGGTCTGGAACGACGGCCGATCGGGCTGAGGGGCTGCCCTCGTAGCTGCCGGTTCTCAGGGTGACCGGCCCGGGTCAAGGCTGGCCGCAGGCCATCCCGCCAGGGACGCCGTAGGCGGTCTTGACCCGGGTTGGGCGCCCGTCGAGAGGATCGGCGGCGGAGAGGGCCGCCCCGGAGTGAGACGACGTACGGACAGGAGGAGCGGGTCTTGCCGCGCAGGGTGCGGGACATGGTCAAGCTGGTAGAGGGAGCCGGGTGGAAGCAGGTCGGTCAGGTCGGCAGCCACCGGCAGTACGAGCACCCGGTCAAGCCGGGCCGGGTGACGATCTCGGGGAAGCTGAGCAGCGACGTGCATCCGAAGACCGAACGGAGCATCCTGAGGCAGGCCGGACTGATCGGAGGCGGGCAGTGAGCAACCAGCAGCGGTACCTGGTGGTGTTCGAGCACACCGACGGCACCGGCTACAGCGCTTGGGTGCCGGACCTGCCCGGCTGCGTCGCCGCGGCGGACACGCGTGAGGAGCGCGAGCAGCTCATCCGCGAGGCGATCCCGCTGCACCTGCGCGGGATGCGCGAGCACGGCGACCCGATCCCGAAGCCCTCGTCGGTCGATGCGGCCATCGTGAGCGTCCCCGCGGCCTACGTGAGCCGCGAGGTGCGGCGGCCCGGCCGTCTCGCGAGCAACAGTCGTCGAGTCCCGTCAAGGGTCTCGTCGATCAGATCAGCCTGCGCCGTCAAGCGGCCTTAGGTTGTGCTTGCCGGATCTACCTTGAATTGGACGCTCGCTTCCCTCGCCAAAGGAATCGGCGCGAATGGCTCCCGGATTCGGTCGCTTCGCGTAGCGCGATGGCGAGGTTGGTGCGGCTGGTCAGGGTGTCGGGGTGGTCGGGGCCGAGGGCGCTTCGCGGTCGGTCGAGGGTGCGCTCGTAGAGGGGGATGGCCTCGGTCGAGGTCGCCCGGCCGCCCGGTAGGCGACGGCGAGGTTGTTGCGGCTGGTAGGGTGTCGGGGTGGTCGGGGCCGAGGACCCGCTCGCGGTCGGTGAGGGTCGCTTCGTAGAGGGGGATGGCCTCGGTCAGGTCGCCCGGCCGCCTGGTAGGCGTCGGCGAGGTTGTTGCGGCTGGTCAGGGTGTCGGGGTGGTCGGGGCCGAGGACCCGCTCGCGGTCGGCGAGGGTCGCTTCGTGGAGGGGGATGGCCTCGGTCGAGGTCGCCCGGCCGCCTGGTAGGCGTTGGCGAGGTTGTTGCGGCTGGTCAGGGTGTCGGGGTGGTCGGGGCCGAGGATCCGCTCGCGGTCGGCGAGGGTGCGCTCGTAGAGGGGGATGGCCTCGGTCAGGTCGCCCGGCGGCCTGGTAGGCGTCGGCGAGGTTGTTGCGGCTGGTCAGGGTGTCGGGGTGGTCGGGGCCGAGGATCCGCTCGCGGTCGGCGAGGGTCGCGCTCGTGGAGGGGGATGGCCTCGGTCGAGGCGCCCGGCCGCCTGGTAGGCGTTGGCGAGGTTGTTGCGGCTGGTCAGGGTGTCGGGGTGGTCGGGGCCGAGGGCGCTTCGCGGGCGGCGAGGGTCGCCTCGTGGAGGGGGATGGCCTCGGTCCAGGTCGCCCGGCGGCCTGGTAGGCGTTGGCGAGGTTGTTGCGGCTGGTCAGGGTGTCGGGGTGGTCGGGGCCGAGGATCCGCTTCGCGGGTCGGCGAGGGTGCCTCGTAGGAGGGGGATGGCCTCGGTAGGTGCGTCCGGCCGACCTGGTAGGCGTTGGCGAGGTTGTTGCGGCTGGTCAGGGTGTCGGGGTGGTCGGGGCCGAGGATCGGCTTCGCGGGTCGGCGAGGGTGCGTTCGTGGAGGGGGATGGCCTCGGTGGTGCGACCGGCGGCCTGGTAGGCGTTGGCGAGGTTGCCGCGGCTGGCCAGGGTGTCAGGGTGGTCGGAGCCGAGTGACGAATCCTCGGCGGCGAGGACGGCGTCGCGGAGTGGCAGTTCCGCGACGAAGTTGCCGGCGTCCTGCAGCAGGGCGGCTACCTGGTCCAGCCGGTCGCGTACAGGAACGAGTTTGTCCGGCTCGTTGGTCATAGTCGCGGCGAGGAGCTGCACCAAATGAGGGACAAGCAGCGGTGCGGTGGCCCACCCGGATCGGCCGGCCGCGCCGATCTCGTCCGCGGTGGTCAGTAGCTGCTTAGTCGAGGCGGCCAGGTACCGGGTCCGGTCGGTGGCGGGAATGGTGTGGGCGACAACCTCGCGGACCAGCGGGTGCAACGCGAAGGTCAGGACGGCGACGGTGCGGTCAGGCTCTGGGGCGTCGAGCAACCCGCAGCGGTACAGCCCGGCGAGGGCGCCGTCGACGACCGCAGTGGTCGTCGGGGTTCCGGTGGCGTCGCTGACCAGGCCGGCGGTGAGGAGAAGTCGGGGATCGGTGCGTCGGCGAACAGGGAGAGGAGTTGGAGTATTGGTCGGGCTTGGGCGTGGCCGGCGGCGGCGAGCTGGTCGAGCGAAAGCTCCCAGGTATAGCGGATGAGGCGGCGAGCGGTGTCCGGGTCGTCGGCGTCGGGGCTCTCGGTGGCGAGCAGCTCCTCGAACCGGGTTGTGAGCGCCTGGGCATAGCCAGCGAAGGACCGGATCTCGCTGGTTGGCTGCGCGAGGGAGCTACCGGCGGCGTCGAGCGCGAGCGGAAAGCCGCCGAGGCGGCGAGAGAGCCTTGCCGCGTCCTCGCTGCCACCGGCGCCTGGGGCGAGTTGCAGGAGCACCCCGCCTCCGTCGGCGTCGGCTAGGGGTCTGAGGATAGACAGGTGGGCGCGGTCGCCCCAGGTGCCGAGGTCGCGATCCCGGCTGGTGACCACGAGCAGACCTCGACCGCCGGGTCTGATCCAGCCGCGGTAGTCGTGCAGCGGCTCTCCGGGCGGGGCGAGGGCGGCCGGCTGGTCGACGTTGTCGATGATCAGCAGCCAACCGGGCATCGCGGCGAGCTGGGTCCAAACGAGGTCGGCGACGCTTCGGCCCTCGGCCCGAGCCGCGGTGACCTTGTCGGCGGGAAGCCCGCAGGCAAGCGCCACGTCGATCATCTGCTCGGTGAACCGCTCCGGGTCCCGCCAGCGCACCCAAAACGTGGCGCACCGTGCCTGTTCCGCCGCTGCGGCCAGGGCTGCGGCCACGGTGGTCTTACCGGATCCGCCCGCTCCGCAAATGACGGCAAATGATCCATCCGGCTTTGCGAGGAGGGCTCAAGCGGGTCAGCTCGGACTCGCGGCCGAAGACCCCGGAGACTGGCAACGCGGGCGGCCGCAGTGATGCTAGCTCCGCTGGAAGACGGTTCACCAGAGGAGGAGGCGCCGGTAGCGGGCTCGCTGACTCCGAGCGGTCGAGCAGGACCGCGGCCAACACGACGGCGGTAACCAGGAATGCGAGCGTCGGCCACAGCGTCCATGGCTCGCTGAACCGGTCGGGGAGCTGCTCACTGAACAGATTGACCACGACGCCGACGAGTACCCCCACCAGCGACGAGATGGCCACAAGCGGTCCACGGTTCCGCACCGGCGTCCCCCACGTTGGCGCTGGTAAGAGGGACAGACGGTAGCAAGACTGCACGCCTCTTGTCGGCCGGTCCAGGCCTGCGCCTCCCATGTCAGCAAGGCATCTCGTCGGGTGCACCCCGAGGATCGTCGTGCGAGCCGCCGGCCGGCCGCCCGCAGCGCAGCGAGGACCGGACCGGCCCGGCGAGCGAGCCGGCGGCGCAGCCGCCGGTCTTGAACCCGTACAGAAATTTCTCGCGCACCTTGGAAGGGACCTTGAAGGGAGCGGTGGCGGCTCGCAGCTGCCCTGCGCTTGCGTCGAGCCGCTGACGCAACGATAGAGCCTGTGGCAGGCTGTCGGGCCGACGTGTTCACGTCTGCAGACGGGGGCGAAATCATGGAGCTGCACGCTGTCGAGCGAGTCATCGGCTCGAACCGAGTACGCCAGCTCGTGCCCCTAGAAATACCTCCCCTGATGATCCCCAACGAGTACGCGACGGTCTAGCGGGCCGCTTCGAATGCCAAGACGCCGATCAGTGAGAGCCGAGCCGGGCTTCGGCCACCGCAACTTGGCGCGTTCTACTCCCTTCTCGGATACTGGACGACCGGTCGGGTTGAACCTGTGACGGTTGTAATGCCAACGGGGACGGGCAAAACGGAAACGATGCTCGCGTTGTTCGCCGAGACGATTCCTTCGCGGCTGATGATCCTTGTTCCATCGGAAGTGCTAAGACATCAGATCGCGTCCAAGTTCGAAAGCTACGGAATCCTTCCGGTTCTAGGGCTTTTGGACCTGGATACGCACGACCTGTCGTTGGCCGGATCGAACACCGGTGACGAGCAAACGGCACGCGACTCGCGCAGGCGTCGAATGTCATAGTCGCCACGCCGGCCGCACTTGCGGCGTCGCCCGAGGAGGTGCAAAGGGAACTATTTAGTCACTGCAGCCATCTGTTCATCGACGAGGCGACACCATGTCGCCGCCGCGACATGGCAGAGGATACGCGATGCTTTCAGCGGCAAAGCCACAGTGAATTCACTGCTACGCGATTTCGCGAGGACGGCAAGCATCTGGGCGGACGACTGCTATATTCATTCCCTCTACCGGGCTCAAGAGCAGGGTTACTTTCTAAGATCAATTACATATCCGTCTTATCCGCGAGGACCCTGATCGCGCGGTAGCCCTTGCCGCCATTGCCCGTCTCCGAGACGATCTCACTGCTGGTCATGATCATCTTCTTATGGCACGAGCCGCACGTAAGAAGAAGGCGGAGGACCTGCTTCTGCTCTATCGGGAGCTGGCGCAGGACCTGAACCCGGTCGTCATTCACAGCACGATAGGCACGCGACGGTGGAGAGCGGCGCTGGCCGCTATGGCGAGTCGAGATAGCCGAATCATTGTATGCGTCGACATGTTGGGCGAAGGATTCGACCTTCCGAATCTGAAGGTGGCCGCGCTACACGAACCGCACAAGAGCATCGGAGTATCGTTACAGCTAATCGGAAGGTTCGCTCGCACTTCTGAGCGAGATCTGGGGACAGCAACGGTCGTAGCTGCGCGACCAGATTCGATGATGGACGCGAATCTTCGTCGACTCTATGCAGAAGATGCTGACTGGAACTATGTCGTTCAGGATCTAGCCGAGGGCGCGGTTGGGCAGCAGCAGGAGTTGAGTGACTTCGAGCAGGGATTCACATCCGTGCCGGCAGACGTTGCTTTCCACAGCGTTATACCGAAGAATGAGCATCACTGTGTGTGTACCGCACAAACGTCGACTCCTGGGACCCGCTGGGAGTCTTATCCTTATACCCCCGAAGATCGACTCCTCACCGTGCCAATCGCCGTCAACCCTACTCGGGAGCGCGTATTGTGGTTCATAACGGGAGGAGAGAACTCCGGTCGCATGGGGAGATCTACCCGTAGTAGAAGAGGTAACCCACGACCTATATGTGATCTATTGGAATGAGCCGAATCAAATCCCTAATATGTTAATAGGCTCCAATAATGGCACCACCCACGAAGCGCTGGCGGATGCGGTGTGCCGCGGCGCACAGTTACTCCGTGGCGAACAAGTCTACCGAGTGTTGGCTATTGAACCCAGCATTCTGTCCCTACCAATGTCGGCGTATTGGACGTAAGGAATAGAAATAGACGCTTCTCCATGCATGTGGGTGCAGATGTGTCCGAGGGGTTTCCCACTGCTGAAGTCATCAAAGACGCAAACTAACATATTCGCGGTAGGCTATTCTGCTGGTGAGCGGGTCGGCGGGACGGGTGTGTCCCGAAGGGCCGCATCTGGAGCTATAGGGCGGCGCTCAGTCTTAAGCATTGGGTGGACTGGTGCGACGGCGTGGGTCGCAGAGATATCTGACCCAACCCTCGATGTCGAGTCGATAATCCAGCATTTCATCCGGCCGATAACTCTGAATTCATGGCCTGCTCTGTAGTATCTACCTTGGCACTAGAGTGGCCACTGTCTGTTCAAAGCGTAACTAACGAAGAGCTCAAGTTCGAGATGAACGGTGAACAGTGGAGCTTTCTAGACATCGATCTCGGCGGTGTCGCGGTTCTCAAATGATAGTCCTCTTGAATTCGAACTGAGATCGCCTTCGTTGGTCTTTCGTCCTACCTGTTGGATATTAGGGAGGACGGAATGTTCGTGCGGAGCCGTGGGGAGGACATATCCGTGTCTGACAAGCCGCACCACTGTAGTTGGTTCTGCCTTCCTTAAATCGGAACGTTCCCAGGGCTCTTGATGGAGAGGGATGGTGTCATCGAACCCCCTGGGCTGCTGCTGCGTCCTGTGCGTGACTCTTCCCGCGTTCGACAGGACGGCGCTCGTGGTCGTCGACTGGGGCACGATCCGACATCAAGCGAGAGTCACGCGGGGCTGCCAGGGATCCGAACACTGTCCAAGGGCGAATGCTCGAAGAGCTCTCAAGAGATGATTCGTGGCAAAGTAATTGTGGACGACGACGGCTCCGGTGAAGTCGCCGACCTCGTAGCGCTCAGTACCCATCGGAACTGATAATTTCGAATCCACCTGGTCCATTGCAAGTACTCGTATCAGGAAGCGCGAACCCGGAGCGCGGGTCGAGGATTTGTATGAGGTGTGTGGCCAGGCGCAGAAGTCAGTGTTATATCGACGGAATATCGACCGAATGTTGCAAGCCCTCATCAGGCGCGAGCGGCTTCGGCGTCAACGAGGTGCTACTAGCGGCATCGAAGCGGGGGCGACGTGTCTGATCTGTACCGCATGTTCGAGAACACTCACTTGTTGCGTCCGAGCCTGACGAATCTCCATAGCTCAGCCTGGGCTTTCGCGTGATCGTGCTTCGGTTCAGCAATTGGAGCTACTGGGCTGTGTGGAAGTCTACTTGCGCGAGACTGCTGACGCCCGATTCGTGGCGTACTGCAGCTGCTGAGTCCTTGCCTCCTCCCAGCCGTTCGCCTAGTCGGTCTGAGCGCAGGTGCTCATGTAGATGGCGGCAGAGCAGTCAGAGACGGTCCATCTACTACCTTACCGGAGGTGATGAGGCTGGGGAGAGAACTCACCATATGCCACTTGATCTGGTTAGCCTCGATCTCATCACCCTGCTGATGTCTTGCCCCTTCGGCGATCCTGACGCGGTGAAGTGCATCGACGAAATCCCGGGAATCGCGTCATATTCAGCCAGCGGACGTACGGATGCGACGGCGTGTCCAGTCTCTTCTAGAATTTCTCTCTTTATAGAATCCTCCAGGGTTTTCCGGCTCGACCCATCCTGCCGGCACCTCCCAACCCCACTTGCCCGTAATGAAACTGTGACGACGGATTAGAAGTATTTATCCGCGTTGCTGGTTAAGGACGATGGCGGTCTGAGACGCCTTGGGCATCGTTAAGTACGTGGTGGTCGATGTGGGTGCCGTCGGGGAGTTCGACGTCGTCTAGGTAGACGTTGACCCAGTCGCTTTCGTACATGGTGCGGCGGCCGTGGACTTTCCAGCGCACGCGCTGGGCCTGCCTTTCAGCTCGCGAGGTCGGCGAGCCGGGCGTCGAGGTCGGCGGCTGCCGGTGTGCCGGTCCAGCGTGCCATGTGGGCGCGGACGTCGTGGGCGCGGTCGATGATGGGGCGGACGAGTGAGCCGGCGGCGGTGTCGAGGGCGGTGTTGATGAGCTGGCCGGCTTCGTCGTCCTGGTGCTCGATGACGCGGCAGGCGGCGAGGTCGAGGGTGAGCAAGGCGCGGCCCTTGTGGTCGGCCGGCGAGCGGGAGTCGAGGGCGCGGCGGATGAAGTCGGCGGCCTGATCCGGTTCGCGGAGCAGGAGGTAGACGGAGCCGGTGATGCCGTCGAGTCGCGGGGCGTCGAAGAAGTCGGTTCCTCGGGGCTCGTCCAGCGCGGCGGTGATGTGGGCGTGGGCCCGGTCCAGCGCGGCGAGGGCGTGGCGGCGTTGGCCGGCAGCGGCGAGAGCGCGGGCGTGCATAGCGGCGATCCAGGCGCGGCGGCGGGCGCTGGATGCGGAGCCGGCGAGGCGTTCGGCGTCGGCGAGCAGCTCGGCGGAGGTCGCGTAGCGCTGGGCGAAGAACGGGCCGATGCTCTGGGTGGCGGCGACCCACGCGGCGAGGTCGTCGTCGCCGGCTTCGGCGGCGGCGAGCCGGCCGACGGAGAAGATGCCGTCGGCGCGGTCGGGCCGGTGTAGGTCCATCGCGAGCTGGCCGGCGACACCCGAGAGCACGCCGAGCAGCGCGACGGATTGCCGGCGCACTGGCGAGCGGCTGGGGCTGGGAGATGGCGTCCTTCATGCGGGTCATCTGCCGGCTGACCTGGGGCCACAGCTCGGCCGGTGGGGTGGTGCCGTAGCGGTGGGCGTAGCCGAGGACGGCGCGTTCCATCTCGGCGAGGGTGGGCGCGGTGATGGTGGAGCTGGTGAGGGCGTCGGCCAGTTCCCACGGGTCCAGGTCGGCGCCGAGCGGGCCGGCGGGGGGCGCGTCGTTGGCGGTGAAGCCCAGCTCGGTCTCGCTGAGGCCGTAGACGATGCAGAACAGCCGGCGGTAGTCGGCGCTCATCGGGGCG
>CAVXZF010000004.1:0-41905 GCA_963766325.1 uncultured Actinomycetota bacterium
TCTTCAAAACCGCTAGGAGCTTGCTCCTCGTGGGGTTCGAATCCCACGCCCTCCGCCCCAGGTTGCCGGCACCGAGGCTGCAGCGCACCTTCCAGACCTGGACGTCGGCGATCCTGGTGGACGGGCCGAAGAGGGCGTCGAGCGTGGTACGCAGCGCTGCGGTGTTCGCCGCGGCGGGGTCGAGCACCACGCAGGAGGCCCGCCAGAAGTCGAGGTCGAGCAGCGCGCGCTGGCGGTCCACGCCTCGGATCCGCGCGGCCGTCCCGGTCTCGGCCACTTCGGCGAGCAGCACCGCGGTCGGCCGCCGGGCGGTGCCGATGGTCCCGGTCCCGCCCGGCCCGTACGGGCCGATGAAGAAGCCCTCGGGCAGCGCGAAGCCGGCGTCGGCGGCGGCGCCCCCAGCGCATCGCCCACGGCTGCTGCGGCGTGGGCAGCGGGACCGGGACGAGCACGCCGCCGGGTTCGACGCACTCCCGCCAGGCACCGGTGGTCACGAATTCCGGCAGCGCCGGCCGCTCCGCGGTCGCCAGCGGCCGCGGGTAGAGCGGCAGCAGCGCGGCGGCGACGAGGCCGGGACCGCGCAGCCGGACCGCCGGCCGCTCGCTGCGCAGCGCCCGGTCGACGGCGAGCACCAGCACGGTGGCCAGCAGCGGCGCGACCGGGAGCGCGAACCGGGTGGGCAGCGCCGCCTCCACCACCGGCAGCCCGTCCAGCAGCGCGTACGGGCCGGGAATGCCGGTGCGCGAGCCGTTCACCACCAGCTCAGGGCCGGCCGCGAGCGCCGCCAGCGGCACCGCCGCCGCTGCGCACACGACCGCCAGCGGGTGCCGGGCCAGCCAGATCGTGCAGCCGGCGGCGAGGAGCAGCAGCGGCCAGCCGAGGAACGTGGTCTGCTCCGCCGCGCCGGCGCCGAGCCGGGCCGCGCCCGCGCTCCCGGCCAGCGACCCCGGCGAGAACGCCACCCAGCCGGCCAGGTCGGCGGAGAAGAAGCGGGCGTCGAATGGATCGCCGCGTACGCCATGCGGCCCGGCGAACTGGAACCACAGCGGGTAGGCCAGCACGACCAGCGCCACCCCGGCGGTGATCGCCAGGCCGGCCCCGAACCCCGTGCCGGCCCGGCGGACCAGCTCGGGCCGGACGGCCGCGTACCCGGCCGCCACCAGCAGGAGGGTGATGGCGGCGAGGAAGAGCACCTCCTCGCCGATGAAGATCTGCAAGGTGACCACGGCGGCCAACCCGAGCGCGGACGTCACCATGCCGCGGCGGTCCGGCCCGCCGGTCCGTCCGGTGTCCGCTGCCCGGAGCATCCTGACCACGAGCCACACCATCACCGGCACCAGCCACTGCGCGGTCATGTGGAGGTGGCCGTTGGTCTGCGACACCATGCCCGGCGCGAACGCGCACAGCCCGGCGCCGAGCGCCGCCGCGACCCGGTGCGCGCCGAGCGTGCGGGTGTAGAGGAAATGCCAGGCGGCCGCGGTGAGCGCCAGGTTGACCGTCGCGATCAGGGCGAAGGTCACCGGCGCACCGAGGCCGAGGGTGACCGGGGCGAGCAGCACCCCGAGCACGATGACCGAGGTGTTGGCGAGCAGGTTGACCCCGTCGGGCGCGTTCAGCCGGTCGCTGAGCAGGCCCGCGTGGCCGCGCAGCACCCGCGCGTCGTTGGCCAGGAACCACTCGTACAGCGTCTGGTCCTGGGCGTTGAGCGCGAGTTCGCGTCGCCCCGGCACGGCCACAGCCCGCGCGTCACGGCGACCGCGACCAGCAGGAACCCGAGGCACAACGCCAGGTCCGGGCCGTACGACCGGGGCCGGGTCCGGTCCGGCGGCTCGGTGGACACGGGGGGCTCCGCGCGCTCCGTGCTGGTCACGGCGTGCGGCGATCGACCGCGGCGGACATCGCGTCCCTCCCGGCCCCGCGGCGCGCCACCGCGGCCGCCGCGGCCTCCCCCTCGTCGGTGCCGCCGATCCGCCCGGACGGGTGTCCCGGACAGGTCCGACGGCGGATGAGCGTACCGGAGCGTCGCCCCTTGACCGGGCCGTCGGCGTCGCCGTGGAGTGCTGTCCCAGGAGTTCCGCTCGGTGGACTCCGGCCGGCCACCGAGCAGTCGGAGCTACGCTCCGACGCATGACCCACCAGCTGTCCCGGCGGATGCGCGCCGCATCGCCGTGCGCGCGCAGCTCCTGGACGCCGCCCGGCCAGCCAACCTGTCGACACGGTCCGGCACCTGACGATGTGCCGCTCGACCCGACCGCGACGATCACGCCGAACGCCGACCTCGTCGCCTGCACCCGTTCGGGCTCGGCCGACAACAGCAGCTCGCCGAGGCGCTGGAGAAGCGGCAGCTGCTGGAGCTGCGGGCGATGGTCCGGCCGGCGGAGGACCTCGCGCTCTACCGGGCCGAGATGATCGAGATCAGGGGACTCACCGACCGGGCCGACTGGCGGCCGTCGGTGCAGCAGTGGATCGCGGACAACGACGGCTGCCGGCGGGACATCCTCGATCGGCTGGCCGAGCAGGGTCCATTGCCGAGCCGGGACCTGCCGGACACCTGCGTGGTGCCGTGGACGTCCACCGGCTGGACCAACAACCGCAACGTCATCCAGCTGCTGGCCTGCATGGCCCGCCGCGGCGAGGTCGCCATCGCCGGCCGCAAGGGGCGGGACCGGCTGTGGGACCTGGCCGAGCGGGTCTACCCGGACGAGCCGGTCGTGCCGCTGGAGGAGGCGGCGCGGCGGCGCAACGAGCGCCGGCTCGGAGCGCTGGGCATCGCCCGGTCGCGCGGGCAGGAGTGCCCGGTCGAGCCGTGGGACGTGGGCGAGGTGGGCGAGCCCGCGGTGGTCGACGGCGTCAAGGGCGAGTGGCGGGTCGACCCGGCGCAGCTCGGGCAGCCGTTCCGGGGGCGGGTGGCGCTGCTGTCGCCGTTCGACCGGCTGGTGCACGACCGCAAGCGGATGGCCGAGATCTTCGAGTTCGACTACCAGCTGGAGATGTACAAGCCGGCCAAGGCGCGGCGCTGGGGCTACTTCGCGCTGCCGATCCTGTCCGGCGACCAGCTGGTCGGCAAGCTCGACGCCACCGCCGACCGCAAGGCCGGCGCGCTCCGGATCGACGCCGTCCACGAGGACGTCCCCTTCGACAAGAAGACCGCCGCGGCCGTACGCGCGGAGATCGACGAGCTGGCCCGCTGGCTCCAGCTCGACGTCAGCCGGGACTGAGCGAGGTCGGCCGGTCCGCCCGGACGGGCCGCATCGGGGCGTGGACATGACCGTCGCTCACCGCCGCTGACGGGGCCCGCGCGCGGGTGTGCTGCTGCTCAGCACTTGACTTGTGGCCGCCACCGCCGAGGATGACGAGGTCCGTCGGGGCGGCGCTCTCCCCAGACCTGGGGGGTGCCGAGACAGACAACCCAACGGTGGGAGGACAATTTGCGCACAATTCGTAGGGCGGTGTTCGCGGTCGTGGCGACGACCGCAGTCGTCACCGCCACGGCCACCGGCGCCGGTGCCGGCGTGCCGACCGACACCTCCGCGCTCCGGGAGGCCGTGTCGGCCGACGCGATCATGGACCATCTGGCCGAGCTGCAGAAGATCGCCGACAACACCGGCGGCACCCGCGCCAGCGGGACGCCCGGATACGCCGGGTCACTCGACTACATCGAGGGCCTGCTCGAGGCGGCGGGCTACGAGGTCACCCGGCAGGACTTCCTGTTCAACTCGTTCCGGACGCTCTCGCCGTCGGTGTTCGAGCGCGTGTCGCCGGACCCGGAGACGTACGTGGAGGGCGAGGACTTCTACACGGCGGAGTACTCCGGCAGCGGTGACGTCACCGCGCAGCTGCAGGCCGTCGACCTCGTGCTGCCGCCCGGTGCGGTGGCCAGCACGTCCACCAGCGGCTGCGAGCCGGAGGACTTCGCTGACTTCCAGGCGGGCAACATCGCCCTCGTCCAGCGCGGCACCTGCGACTTCTCGGTCAAGGCGGCCAACGCGTACGACGCCGGCGCGGTCGGCGTGGTGATCTTCAACGAGGGCCAGGAGGGGCGTACGGACACGCTCAACCCGACGCTGGGCGACGCGTTCTCCGACCCGCTCCCGGTGGTCGGCACCTCCTTCGAGATCGGGAACGAGCTCGCCGCCCTGCTCGAGGGGGGTGAGGTGGTCATCCACCTGAAGACCGAGACGCTCATCGAGTTGGACGTCCCGACGCAGAACCTCATCGCCGAGACGCCGACCGGTCGCGACGACCGGGTCGTCATGGCCGGCGCACACCTCGACTCGGTGCCCGAGGGCCCGGGCATCGAGGACAACGGCACCGGCTCCGCCACGCTGCTGGAGATCGCGCTGCAGGTCGCCGAGCTCGGTATCGAGCCGCGCAACACCATCCGGTTCGCCTGGTGGGGTGCCGAGGAGGCCGGCCTGATCGGCTCGCAGCACTACGTCGACTCGCTGACCAAGAGCGAGGCGAAGGACATCGAGCTGTACCTGAACTTCGACATGATCGGCTCGCCGAACTACGCGCGGTTCATCTACGACGGTGACGGCTCGGCGTTCGGGATCAAGGGTCCGAGCGGCAGCGACAACATCGAGCAGGTCTTCGAGGACTACTTCGGCTCGCAGGGCCTGGCCTCGGAGCCCACGGCGTTCGACGGACGCTCGGACTACGACGCGTTCATCACCGCCGGGATCCCGGCGGGCGGCCTGTTCACCGGTGCCGAGGACACCAAGACCGAAGAGCAGGTCGGGCTCTACGGCGGCCTCGCCACCTACGACGGGCAGCCGGTGGCGTACGACCCGTGCTACCACCAGGCCTGCGACAGCATGGACCCGATCGGGGACGGCGCCGACGCCGGCCTCTACCAGGCGCTCAACGACGCGTACGGCGGAGCGCTCGAGTACAACGGGGTCATCACCAACGTCAACACGCTCGCCCTGGAGGAGATGGCGGACGCCGCCGCGCACGCGATCCTCACCTACGCCATGTCCACCAGCTCGGTGAACGGCACGGCGCAGGCGTCGGACCAGGCCGCCGCGGCGGCCGGCGACCGGATCGGCGCGCACTTCCGGCGCTGACCGCGGTCTGAGGCAGTCGGCCCCCCGCACCCGTGTCAGGTGCGGGGGGCCGATCCGTCGCCGGATCAGCCGGCCCGGGCGTCCACTCCCATGTCGGGCCCGGGCAGGATCAGGGCGTGGACCTGACCGGCTGGCTCGCCGCCGCCCGCATCGACCCCGCCGTGTCCGAGCTGCGGCCCGACTACCGGGCGCTGCTGCTGGTCGCCGAAGGGCTGCGGCCCGGCCCGAGCGACGAGTGGAGCGACGGGCTGCTCGCCGCGGCCGAGCGGGACGCCCCGCCGGTCGACCACCCGCACGCGCTGGCCTGGGCGGAGGCGTTTCGCGCCTTCGGTGCCAAGCCGCAGCGGACCCGGCCGAGCTTGACCGCCCTGCTGCGGAGGACGGACGGTCTGCCCCGGATCGACCGGCTGACCGACGCCTACAACGCGGTCTCCGTGCGCCACGGCGTGCCGGTCGGCGGCGAGGACCTGGACGCGTACGCGGGTCCCATGCGGCTCACCCGGGCGGTCGGGGACGAGCCGTTCGAGACCGTGAGCGGCGGGGAGCCGGTCACCGAGTCGCCGGAGCCGGGTGAGGTGGTGTGGCGGGACGACGCCGGCGTCACCTGCCGCCGGTGGAACTGGCGGCAGTGCACCCGCACCCGTCTGACCACGAGCACCACGCGGGCCGTCTTCGTGCTGGACGCGCTGGGCCCGATGGACGACGCAGCCCTGGCCGCGGCCGGGGACGCGCTGACCGAGGCCCTCCAGGAAGCCGGGGCGAAGGTCGAGCGGAGAGTGCTCTAGGCGGCTGACGGGGCCAGGTGCCTGCGGCCGGCCAGGAAGGCGAGGCCGTACAGGACGGCGACGAGGATCAGCAGGAAGCGGAAACCGGTGATCAGCGCGAAGTACTCCAGCGCGCCGCCGACCATCGCCCCGAGCAGGTTCGCCCCGAAGGCGGTGGTGGACGCGCCGATCGACTTGAAGCGCTGGGCGAAGACCAGGTTGGCCAGGAAGATCGGCGCGAAGGCGACCGCGACGCCGGCGAAGAAGCGCGGCACCACCGGCAGCGACAGCAGCGCGGCCGGCGGGATCACCCAGGCGGCGGCGAGGGTGGCCAGCAGCAGGCCGTAGAGCACGACCGGCCGCGGCAGCGGCACCCGCCGGGCCACCTCGATCGCGGCCAGCACGCTGAGCAGCACGCCGGCGAAGACCGCCGCGTTGACCATCCAGGTGGTGCCGAAGAGCAGTGCGAACTGGACCACGTTCTTCGTCTCCAGCAGCAGGAACGCGCCGCCCATGAAGAAGAGGTCCGCGTACGGCCGCATGGTCCGCAACGGCCCGGCCGCCACCCGGACCAGCAGCAGCGAGGCCGCGAGGATCAGCCCGAGCATCCACAGGTAGAAGCTCGGGATCTCGCGCTCGGCCAGGTACGGGAACGGGTAGTCGTCGGTGGACGGCGCCAGGCCCGCCTCGGCCGGCTGCCAGAAGGTCTGGCACCCGGCGACCCGGCCCTCCTTGGCCATGCTGAGCACGACCTCCTGGCGCGGGCCGAGCGACCGTCCCACCTGGACACACGGCTCGGTGTCGTAGACCGCGCGCAGGGTGTTGGCATAGCGGTCGACCAGCCACGGCTCGTAGTAGTTGTACATCGCGAAGCTGCCGCCCGGCTTGAGCAGCGACCGGGCCTGCTCCAGCGCCTCGGTGGTGAAGAGGTAGTTCTCCAGCCGCAGCGCGGCCTGCCCGGTGACGATGGTGGCCGAGTCAGGCAGCGCCAGCAGGATGAGGTCGTAGCGCCGGCCCGTCCGCTCCAGGAAGGCCCGCCCGTCGTCCACGTGCGCGGTCACCCGGGGGTCGGCGTACGGCCGCTCCGGGTGCCGGTCCCGGCCGAGCCCCTGCAGCACCGGGTCGATCTCGACCGCGTCCACCCGCTGCGCACCCTCGGCCAGCGCGACGGCCACGTCGTTGCCGGTGCCGGCGCCGATGATCAGCACGTCGTCCCGCTGCCCCACGTGCGTGTACGGGTACCGGTAGAACGGGTCGACCCGATCGAGCTCGGCCAGCGAGTGGGCGGTCTGGTGCGGCGTGTTGTTGACGTCGACCTTGAGGCTGCCGTCGTCCTCGGCCACCGCGCGGATCTTGTAGTACGGCGACCAGTGGAATCCGCCGAGCAGCGACTGGGCGCCGAGCAGCGCCACCACCAGCCCGATGCCGGCCAGCTGCCAGACCTGGGCCTGCCGGCCGCCGGCCAGCAGCAGGTACGTGCCCGCGGCCAGCACCGCCCAGCCCAGCGGCGGCAGCCGGAGAAAGGACAGCCCGGCGAAGACCACGATGCCCGCGAGGCTGCCGAACACGTCCAGCCGGTATGCCTCCAGCGGCGCAAAGCGGGCGAACGTCCGGGCCACCTCCTGCCCCAGCCCGGCCAGCACCGCGACGGTGAGCAGGAAGATCACCGGCAGGCTGACCCAGCGCGGCAGCGGGCCCATGCCGAGCGCGCCGCCCAGCCGCCAGGCGCCGTCGGCGTCCACGGTCTGCACCGGGAACGCCAGCACGAAGGCCACCAGCGCACCCAGCGCCACCGGCGCCAGCGCGAACAGGTCGATCCGGGACCGGGCCAGCAGGAAGCCGAGCCCGATGCCGAGGAAGCTGGCCAGCAGCACGAAGTTGGTCAGGTGGGTCAGGTAGAGGTTGTTGGCCGCGGTCCACCGGATCAGCGCCAGCTCGACGAAGAGCATGAGGAAGCTGGCCAGCACCAGCCGCGCCCGGTCCCCGAGCCGGCCCGGCGACTGGGGTGCGGTGTCCTCGGTCTGGCGCAGGTCTCCGGTCACGGGCGGTTGCTCCGTCCAGGTCGGACCACGGGGGCAAGGTGGTGCCGCGCCGGTGGAACCTATCCCACCCGGCCGCCCGCGGCCCGGGTGTCAGGTCAGGCAGGTGGCCGGCAGCTCGAACCAGCGCAGATGCTCGAAGTCGGCCGAGACCAGGTCGCCCGGGTCGCCGGCCGGCGCCGCGCCGGCGGCCGCGAAACAGGCCCGGGCGTCGGACAGGTAGCGGGTCAGCACGCTGTCCGGCGCCCGCTCGGCCCGCTGCGGGTAGCGCATGACGCCGTCGGCGTCGTAGTGGACGTCGGTGAGCCGCAGCGGCGGCTCGAGGGCGGCCCCCCGGTGCCGCCACAGCCCGGTGGCCGGCTCGAACCGGTAGTCCGGCAGCAGCCGCCAGCCCTCCCGGGCGACCAGCCGGACCGCCTCGACCAGGTAGTCGCAGACCGGCTCGGAGATGAAGTAGTTGAAGTTGACCCGGACCCAGCCGGGCTTGATCCCCTCGCAGCCGTGCGCGATCTCCCGCTCGAACTCGTGGGACCGGTCCAGGTCGATGCCGAGCAGCCGGTGCCCGTACGGCCCCGCGCACGAGCAGCCGCCCCTGGCCTGGATGCCGAACAGGTCGTTGAGCAGCGCGACCACGAAGTTGTGGTGCAGGTAGCGGCCGCTGGGCGCGCGGACCACGAAGGACACGATGGACAGCCGCTCGGCGTCCAGGTTGCCGAGGATCTCGATGGCCGGCTCGGCCAGCCAGGCGGACACCGCCCGCCGCAGGTAGTGCTCCTCGTGCGCCCGGATCACCTCCAGCCCGACCGCCTGCTTGAGCTGGAAGACCAGCCCGGCCCGGATCGAGTCGATGATCGCCGGGGTGCCGCCCTCCTCCCGCAGCACCGGGTCGGTGAGGTAGCGGTGCTCGGTCGGGTTGACGTACGCGACCGTGCCGCCGCCCGGGATGTCCGGCACCCGGTTGGCCAGCAGCGCCCGCCGGGCCACCAGCACGCCCGGCGTCGACGGGCCGCCGATGAACTTGTGCGGGCTGAGGAAGATCGCGTCCTTGCCGGCCATGTCGATCCCCACGTACGGCGCGGCGGCGGCGTAGTCCCAGAAGGCGAGCGCCCCGTGCCGGTGCAGCAGCGCGGAGATCGCCTCGGTGTTGCTCACGATGCCGGTCACGTTGCTGGCCGCGGAGAACGAGCCGATCCGCAGCGGCCGGTCGGCGTGCGCGGCCAGCTCCGCCTCCAGCCGGGCCAGGTCGATGTGCCCGTCCGCGTCCTCCGGGATGACGACCACGTCCGCGACCGACTCCCGCCAGGGCAGCTCGTTGGAGTGGTGCTCGTACGGCCCGATGAAGACGACCGGCCGGCGCGCCGCCGGCAGCGGGTCACCGGTCCGGTAGCGCTCGTCCGGGGCGCGCAGCCCGAGGACGCCGACCAGCTTGTTGATCGCGCCGGTGGTGCCGGAGCCGCAGAAGATGACGACGGTGTCCTCGTCGCCGCCGACCGCGTCCCGGACGATCGCCCGGGCGTCCTCCCGCAGCCGGGTGGTCTGCAGGCCGGTGCCGCTGGACTCGGTGTGCGTGTTCGCATAGCGGGGCAGCACCTCGGCCCGGATGAAGTCCTCCAGGAAGCCGAGCGCCCGGCCGGACGCGGTGTAGTCGGCGTAGGTCACCCGGCGCGGCCCGTACGGGCCCGGCACCACCTGGTCGTCACCGATCACCGACTCGCGGATGCGGCGCAGCAGCGGGGTCTCGGCAGGCGCGTCCATGCCAGCACGGTAGAACCACGAGCGCGCTCCCCGACACCGCGCCGACCGACCGTCCCTAGATCGCGAGCGCCAGCATCGCGGCCGCGGTGACCAGCTTGACGGCCGGGAGCCGGCCGATCAGGTCCGCGTCCCAGCCGACGGGGTCGCCGGACAGCCGGCGCAGCAGCGGCGTGGCGGCCCGGCCGGCGCCGAAGCCGAGCCCGGCGGCGACGGCCGCCGCGAGGTCCTGGCCGAGCAGCAGCACCGCCACCGCGAGCACGTACGGCGCCGTGGCGGAGACGTACGTCCGGACGCCGGTCCCGAGCTCGAAACCGAACTGGGTCGACCCGCGCAGCCGGTCGCGGTGCAGCACGTCCTGCGGGATCTGGCGGGCGTTCTGCGGGAGCGGCAGGCGTACCACCCCGAGCTCGCGCAGCAGCCCGAGCAGCGCGACCGCGACCAGGGCCGCCCGCCGCACCCCGGCGGGCACCGGCGTGACCAGCCCGGACGCGACGTGCAGCACCAGCGCCGAGCAGAGCCCGCCGGCCAGCAGGCCGGCGGCCAGGCAGGCCAGTGCGGCGTCCCGCCCGGATGAGTCCCGCCGCCCGGGCGGGTCCAGCGCGACCGCGCTGTTCCGCGTTCAGACCGAGCCGGACAGCGAGTAGCCGGCCAGCCCGCCGAGCACCGCCCAGGTCAGCACCGGCGCGACCAGCAGCAGGGCGGGGGCCAACAGAAGGACGGGCAGCAGCGGGTCGGTGAGCCGGCGCCTCACGCGCCCGCCCCGCCGAGGAGCGCCCGCCACGTCGCCGGGCCGACCACGCCGTCGACGACCAGGGCGTTGAGCCGCTGGGCGTCCCGTACTGCGGCCTCGGTGCCGGCGCCGAAGACGCCGTCCACGGCCAGCTCGTAGCCCCACTTGTCCAGCTGCACCTGCGCGGCCCGCACCGCCGTGCCGGTCTCCGGCCGGCGCACCGTGATCACCAGCGCCGGCCACGTCTGCGGGTCGAGCACGCCGGTCACCGGCAGCCCGGCCCGGGTCTGGAAGCTGCGCACCGCGGTCTCGGTGAGCGGGCCGAAGATGCCGTCCGCGGTCAGCGTGGCGCCGCGCGCGTTGAGCAGGTGCTGCCCGGTGGTGACGTTCGGACCCGAGGCGCCGCGCCGGACGGTGGGCCAGCCGACCGTCCCCGGGCAGCCGCAGTCGGTGGTCCAGCGGCAGATCGACCGCACCCAGCCGGCGCTGGTCCGCCGGTAGCCGTCGTGGCAACGCCGCTCCACGTGGCAGCCGCACGACCCGCACGCGCCCTGATAGCGCCAGAGCCACCCGTCGTACGAGCCCGAGAAGCACTGGTTGGGTCGCAGCGTCCAGGTGGTGCCGTCGGACTTGTGGAAGCCGGCGCCGGCGCCGGTGGTGACGCACGCGTCGGCGAAGATGGGGCTCGGCCCGCAGCCGGGTGAGCAGTCGTGGTCGCTCGCGTACGACGGGCAGCTGCCGTAGATGTCGTAGCCGTCGGCGTACGCGCGCCGGGCGGCCGGGAAGACGCCGAGCAGCGCCATGCCGGCGGCGGTGCCGAGCGCCGCGCCGGCCTGCAGCACGCCGCGCCGGGACGGGCCGGGCCACCGGGCGGTGCCGGTCCGGCGGGACCGGGCCGCCGGGTCGCCGAGCTCCGGCACCTGGTCGAGGGCGGTCACCGGAGGTCCCCGGCCGGGACGGTGCCGGCGGTGCGGGCGGGGCCGGCAGTGCCGGCGGTGGCGAGGAGGTCGCGCAGCGCGGCGCGGGAGCCGACCGGCCCGGCGGCCGCGACCCGGTCCGCCCGGTCGACCGCGACCGCGTACGGGGTCGCGACCACGTCGTACCGGTCGAAGAGCGCCGCCTGCCCTGCCCGGACGGTGACCGATCCGGCCGGCGTCGTGTCGGGCCCGGTGCCGGCGTAGAGGGCGAGCACCGGACCGGCCGCGGCCGCCTCGTCCAGCGCCTCGGTGCAGGTCCGGCAGTCGGCGCTGAGGAAGAGCAGCAGCAGCGGCCGGTCCGCCGGCGCCAGCCCCGCCAGGCCGGGCGCGGTCGCCCCCGGTCGTGGCCCGACCCGGCGGGGACCGGCGGCCAGCGCGTGTACCTGCCGGATCAGGCCGGACACGACGAGGGCGAGCAGCAGGATCGCGGCCCAGGACAGCAGCAGCGCGCTGGTCTGGAAGGTCACCGGGCACCTCCGGGGATCGCGGGGTCGTGCATCGCCGCGGGCAGCTGCCAGAGCAGGCAGGCCAGCGCGGCGGCGGCGAGCAGGACGATGGGCAGCTCGGCGGCCGGCGGGACCGGCCCGGCGGTGGCCGCGCCCGCGAGCGCGAGCCCGGCCAGCGCAGCGGCCCGGGCGCCGACCCAGCCGGTCATCGGCAGGTCGGCCCGGGAGCAGCCGCACGGCCCGCCGCCGCGGCGGCGCACCACCCAGGCCGCGTACGCGGCGAGCAGGGCGAGCAGGCCGGCGCAGCCGGCGAGCGGGCCCCGCGCGCCGCCCCCGCCGGCCAGGCCGATCACGGCCGCGCCGCCGAGCCCGAGCTCGGCCGCGGTGACGGCGGCGGCGACCAGGGCCGGCGCCGGCAGCAGGCCGTGCGCCCGCAGCGCGCCCGGCAGCGCGGCCGGCGCGGACAGGTGCCCGACCCCGGTGGCCAGCAGGGTGCCGGCGACCGCGTACGCGCCCGCGGTGCCGATCATCAGGCGGCCCGCACGGACAGTCCGCTGAGCAGGGCCGGCACCTCGGCGGGCTCGCAGCCGGCCAGCGGCAGCACGGTGGTCCAGGTCGCCGCGCCGGCCAGCACGAAGTACGGCCGGCCGTCCGGCAGCCGGTCCCGGAAGACCTCGGCCCCTCCGGCGGCGGCCAGCCCGGACCAGGCGGGCAGCGAGTGCCGCTCGGTGCGTGGCGCCACCTCGAGCAGGCCGAGCCCGGGCACCTGCTTGACCAGCGTGGCCGGGCTGGCGAGGCCGGCGTCCCGGCCCGGCCGGACCGCGATCCCGTCCGGGTGCTCGGTGATCCGCAGCGCCCGCAGCACGCCGAGCACCTGCGCGGTCGTCACCCGGTGGAAGGTGCTCACCAGGCTGTGCCGGCGGCCCCGCCACACCGCCACCACCAGGTCCTCGACCAGCCGGGTCTGCCGGTCGTACGGCCGGGCGCGACCGACCAGCAGCGTCCCGTCCTGGTGGCCGAGCTCCTCGGCGAACCGGCCGACCCCGAGCGCGGTGGCGACCTCGGCGCCGAGCTCGGCCGGGCCGGCGGTCAGCTCGTGCAGCCGCCCGCGGACGGTCACCCCGAGCACGGACGTGACCGGCGCGGCGAGGTCGAGCGATCCGCCGAGGGTGAAGCGGCGGCCGTCGAGCGAGCGGTGGGTGACGGACGTCGGCATGGCGCCGCCTCTCGGTGCGCGGACCCCCGATTCGGACCGTACGGCGCCCGCCGGCTTCCGCCATCGCTCACGTGGGGGACCCCGGGGTGGCTCACCTGAGGGACGCCGTTCGGCGGTTCCGCCGCTCTACTGAGGACGGACGCGCGCGTTCCCCATCGCCGCCGGTTCCCCCGCCGGCCGACCGAGGAGGAACATGTCCACCACCCGATTGATCCGCATGCTCGCCGCCATCGCGGTGGGGCTCGGCAGCTTCGCCGCCGTCTCCATCGCCACCGCGCCACCGGCCGCCGCGGACGGCTGCTACACCTGGTCCAGCACGCTCCGCGAGGGATCCTCCGGCGCCGCGGTCACCCGGCTGCAGATCCGCGTCGCCGGCTGGGTCGCCTACGGCGAGGTGCTGGCCATCGACGGCTCGTTCGGTCCCGCCACCAAGCGGGCAGTGATCCGCTTCCAGCAGGCGTACGGGCTCGGTGCCGACGGCATCGCCGGCCCGCAGACGTTCAACAAGATCTACGAGCTGCAGGACGACGACTGCACGCCGATCCACTTCAGCTTCGCCGAGGCCACGTACAACTGCGGCCGGGGCGGCTTCTCCGGCGGCGCGGTCTCCGCGACCACGGTCCGGGAGAACCTGCTGCGCGCCATGTGGAAGGCCGAGGCGCTGCGGCACAAGCTCGGCGACCGGCCGATCGGCGTCTCCTCCGGCTTCCGTGACTACACCTGCAACGCCAGCGTCGGCGGGGCGACCAACTCCCGGCACCTGTACGGCGACGCGCTCGACCTGGTGCCCGGCCCCAGCCTGTGCTCGATGGCCCAGACCGCCCGGAGCACCGGCTTCAACGGCATCTTCGGCCCCGGCTACCCGAACCACAACGACCACACCCACGTCGACAGCGGGCCGAACCGCTCCTGGAGCGCGCCCAACTGCGGAGTCTGACCCGGGCCGGTGGCGCGGCCGTCGTGGCCGCGCCACCGGCACCACCCTCCACTGAGGAGAATCCATGACCGGATCCCGGCTGTCCCGCTGGGGCCTCGTGCTGGCCGTCGTCACCGCGACCGTCGTCGGCCTGGCGGCGCCGGCCCAGGCGTTCCCGCAGGCCAGCTTCCACACGCTCAGCACCGGCAACCGCGGCGTGGACGTGCTCGCCGCGCAGTACCTGCTGCAGGCGCGCAACATCTCAGTCACCGCCGACGGCGTCTTCGGCTCGGGCACCGCCGCCGCGGTGCGCAGCTTCCAGGCCGCCAGCGGCCTGACCCAGGACGGTGTGGTCGGCGCCCAGACCTGGGGGGCGCTGGTGCTGACGGTGCGCCAGGGCGACTCCGGGCCGGCGGTGCGCGCGCTGCAGGCGCAGCTGAACAAGAAGCGCCGGCTCGCGCTCGCCGTCGACGGGGTCTTCGGCTCCGGCACCGCGTCCGCGGTGAGGACCTTCCAGAGCCATGCCGGGATCACCGCCGACGGCGTGGTCGGGCCGACCACCTGGCGCAACCTGATCTGGCACTACGCCTACCCGTCGCTGGCCGGGATGTGCGACAAGGACCCGGACGGCAACGGCACCGCCAACTGGGGCACCGGCTCGACCATCGGGCAGCTCGAGGCCGCGGTCGCCCGGTACGGCACCGGCAACGGGCCGGTGCCGCTGGGCGACATCAGCTTCGAGCACGGCGGGGACATCCCCGGCCACGCCAGCCACGAGCTCGGCGTCGACGTCGACCTGTGGCCGACCCGGACCGACTCGGCCCAGTGCACCGCCGGCCGGATCACCTGGCAGTCCTCGACGTACGACCGGGCCGCCACCCGGGCGCTGGTGCAGGCCATCCGGGCCACCGCGGCCGGGCAGATCGCGCTGGTGTACTTCAACGACCCGACGCTGATCGCGGAGGGACTGACGACGAGCTATCCCAACCACGACAACCACCTGCACGTCCGCTACCGCTGAGCCGCCGTCGCCGGTGCTCAGCCGGTGCCGCGCCCCGGGACCGTCCCGGTCCCGGGGTCGGCCGCGGACAGCACCCGGTGCCGGTGGGCGAAGACGACCGCCTGCACCCGGTCCCGCAGCCGCAGCTTCATCAGCACCCGGGACACGTGCGTCTTCACCGTCTCCCGGCTGATCCGCAGGGCGGCCGCGATCTCCGGGTTGGACAGCCCGTGGCCGAGCAACGCGAGCACCTCCAGCTCGCGGCCGGTGAGCAGGCGCAGCTCGGGCGGCGCCGGGACCGGCGGTTCCTGCCAGGCGAAGCGGTCCAGCAGCCGCCGGGTGACCGCGGGCGACAGGATCGCCTCGCCGGCGGCGACCACCCGGACCGCGTGCACCAGCTCGTCCGGCGCCGCGTCCTTGAGCACGAAGCCGCTCGCCCCGGCCAGCAGCGCGCGGGCGACGTACTCGTCGAGGTGGAACATGGTGAGGATCAGCACCTTGGGCCCACCGGCCGGGAAGTCCTCCACCAGCTGGCGGGTCGCCGCGATGCCGTCCAGCAGCGGCATCCGGATGTCCATCACCACCACGTCGGGCGCCAGCCGCCGGCCCTGCTCGACCGCGGCGGCGCCGTCCGCGGCCTGGCCGACCACCACGACGTCGCGCTGGGCGCCGAGGGTCGCGGCCAGGCCGGACCGGATGAGGGCCTGGTCGTCGCAGACCAGCACCCGCAGCATCAGTCGGGACCCGGGTCGGGGAGCGTGACCACCACCCGGTAGCCGCCGTCCGGGCGGGGCCCGGCGACGAGCCCGCCACCGAGCGCGGCGACCCGGCGCAGCATGCCGAGCCGGCCCCGGCCGGCCCCGGTCGTCGCCCGGGTCCCGGCGGGCGCCGCGGGCTCGGTGTCCACCTGGAGCTCGACGGCGCCGTCGCCGTACCGGACCGTCACCCTGGTGGCGGCGCCCGGGGCGTGCCGCAGCGCGTTGGTGACCGCCTCCTGGGCGGTGCGGTGCAGCGCCAGCCGAACCGATGCCGGCAGCGGGTGCGGGTCGCCGACCACCTCCAGGGTCAGCCGCCGGCCCGGGCCGCCGGCCAGCTCGAGCAGGCCGGCGAGGTCGACCGGCCCCGGCCGGGTGCACTCGGGCACCGGGTCCGGCTCCAGCCGGGCGAGCAGGTCGCGCAGCTCGGTCAGCGCAGCCCGGCCGCTGGTCGCGATGGCCTCCAGCGCGACCGCGGTCTCCGGCGACCGGCCGGCCAGCCGGGCCTGGGCCGCGTCGGCCTGGACGACCATGGTGGTCAGCCGGTGGGTCACCACGTCGTGCAGGTCGTGGGCGAGTCCGGCGAGGTCGGGCGCCGGCACGTCCCGCATGCTGGCCACCCTTCCCGATCTTGCGATATATGACCGGTCGGTAGTCTCTGTTGACCAACAACGACATTCAAGACCTGGCGTGACATTCGCCCGGTTGTTACCCGGCTGGGGTACGACACCCGACTTCGGGAGTCGCCCTGGCCATTTCGGCCTGCGCTTGTTCCGATCCTGACGTTTCCTTGACTCCGCAACGGTCAGACTTGGCCACGGTGGACCAGCCGGCGGGTGGGAGGCGGCATGGTGGGGGGGCGCCGGCGGCGAAGTGCGGTCCGGGTGGTGCTGGCCGCCACGGCCGCCGCGGTGGTGGCCGTCCTCGCCGCTTCCGGTACGCCGGGGGCCCCGCGCGACGATAACGGGACCATCCCCGCGGCCGCCGCGCCGACCGCGGCGAGCCCGAGCCCGACCCCGCAGGCCGACCTGCTCTCCGTCGGCACCCCGGAGCCACGCGGCGCGCCGCAGCAGGAGGACCCGCTGGACGCCGCCGCGGTCCCGGCCCGCAACATCACCGACGCCACCGCCGAGTGGGCCTCGTTCACGCTCGCCGACCGCAGGGCCGGGCGGCTGGTCGGGGACACCCGCACCGACGAGGTGACCAACTCCGAGTCGGTGGTCAAGGCCTGGCTGGCCGCCGACCTGCTCGCCACCGCCACCGCGCAGAAGCGCCCGCTGACCGGGTGGGAGCGGGAGCGGATGGTCGGCATGATCCGGGTCAGCGACGACAACGCGGCCGAGGTGATCTGGCGGCAGCTCGGCGCGGACGCCTCGATCCGGAAGATGATCCGGGTCTGCCGGATGACCGACACGCGCGTCTACCCGGGCCGGTGGTCGCTGACCCAGATCTCCTCCCGGGACATGGCCCGGCTCGGCGCCTGCCTCACCCCCGGCCGGGGCAAGCTGCTCGGCCGCGGGGCCAGCAAGCAGCTGCTCGACCTCATGCGCACCGTCGACCCCTCCGACAACTTCGGCATCCCGCAGGCGGAGCCGGCCGGCAAGGGCGTACGGGTCGCGGTCAAGAACGGCTGGACCGAGCACGGCGGCACCGGCCTGTGGAACGTGAACTGCCTGGGCATCTGGGGACCCGGTGACCGCTGGGTGCTCGCCGTGGCCCTGCGCTACCCGATCGCCGAGGGCCTCCGCTACGGCGCCGACGTCTGTCGTCGGGTCACCGCGGCGCTCTTCCCCTGACCCTTCGCCGCCCGGCGCTTGGCGCTTCTCCGGGGCAGTAGACGATCATGCCTCACCGCAGAGGTCGCACCGGTGCGTTGCTGGCCGCGCTCGCCCTCGCCGCGGTGACCGGCTGCGGCGGCCTGGACCAGACCCGGCTGCTCGGTTCGGACACCGGCGGCGCGCTGACCACACCGGGCTTCGGCCTCGGCGACGAGGTCGCCACCTCCCGGGTGGACGCCTTCAAGGCCAAGTACCCGGACGTCGACCTCCAGGTCACCGAGGGCGCATTCGACGCCCAGCAGTTCCTCTCCGCCGTCGCCAGCGGGCGCCCGCCGGACCTGGTCTACCTCGACCGCGAGGTGCTGGGCTCGTACGCCCACCGCGGCGCGCTGGAGCCGTTGACGTCCTGTGTGGACAGAGCCGGCATCCGCACCGGTGACTTCCGGGAGGCGGCGCTGGACCAGGTCACCGTCGACGGCGTGGTCTACGGCATCCCCGAGTTCAACATCGTCCCGGTGGTCCTGGTCAACACCAAGGCGGCGGCCGAGGCCGGCGTACGGCCGGAGGAGATCGACACCTCCGACTGGGACGGGCTGCGCCGGCTCGGCGAGCGGATGACCCGGCGGGAGGGCGGCAAGCTGACCCGGCTCGGCTTCTACCCGAAGATGCCGTACTTCTTCCCGATGTGGACCAAGGCCGCCGCGGTGAGCGTCTACGACGCCGCTGGCGGCTATCCCACGGTGAAGGCCTTCAACGACTCCTGGGACTTCTTCGGCGAGAGGAACCAGTTCGCCACCGACCAGCTGCTCGTCTTCATCGTGGCCCAGCGCTACTTCGTGCAGGGCATCTCGACCACCGGCCGGACCGGATGATCGTTTGCATCGAATGGGTGATGCGGTCCTGCATCATCAGGCACTATCCTGACACCCGTGGGAAACGGCAGTCAGTATGCGGGGGACCAGGCCTACCGGCGCACAGTCGGCCTGCGGATCCGGGTGTGGCGGGTGATGCACGACCGGTCCCAGGACGACCTGGCCCGGTCGGCCGGGGTCACGCGCAACTTCGTCAGCGCGATCGAGCGCGGGGCGCAGGGACTCGACGCGGTCCGGCTGCGCCGGCTCGCCGTCGCAATGGGGGTGGAGCTGGCCGAGCTGCTCGCCGAGCCGGACCCGGTCCCTGACCCCGACCGGGTGCCCGAGCCGGCCTGACCGGGAGGCCGGCTCGGGCTTTCCGGGTGCGCGGTCAGGTCAGCGGGTCGCAGGCGATCCGCGCCAACGGCACCCGTGCCGGTGACGTGATCATCTCGCAGGCCAGTGCGGCCCCGCGGTGCTCCCGGTGCCGCTCGCCTCCGGCGGCGGCCTGGTCATCGGCTCGGTCTGGTCGGCGTCGTCGGAGCCGGCTGGTACGCCCGACGGCGGGGTCGCGCGACGCCCGCCGCGACCCTCGGGCAGGGGGCCGGATGGTGTACCGCGGTGGAGCGAGTGGCGCGCCGGCGCCAGGCCGGCTGAGTCAGCGGTGCGGCGGCCCTCCGCCCGGATTGGCGCAAGCGCGCTCCGGGCCGGAGGGCCGCCGTGCGACGATGGGGCCCCGCCGCGCAGGAGGCCCAGCACACGTGACCGAGACCGGCTCGCCCACGCCACGGATGCCGTGGTGGGACGGCACGGCGACGGCACCGCGCCGGCCGGCACCGACCGGTGACCCGCGGCCCCCGGCGCCGCCGGCCACGCCACCCGGCCGTCAGCCAGGGGCGCCGCCCGACCGAGGCGGCGCACCGGCGTACGGACCGGGGCCTGCCGCGGGACCCGGGGCCAGTCCGCCGGCGTCGTCGGCGAGCCGCCCGCCGTACCTCGGCCCGGCCGCCCGCGAGGCCCCGCAGGCCGGCACCGGCGCGCTGAGCCTCGGGCTCGGCCGCGGCTCCCGGGAGCGCGAGCTGGTCCGCCAGGTCGGCATCCCGATCAGCGGCACCCGCCGGGTGGTGGTGGTCAGCATCAAGGGCGGCGTCGGCAAGACGACCACGGTCGCGGTCACCGGATCCATGCTGGCCGGCCTGCGCCGCGACAAGGTGGTCGCGCTCGACGCCTCGTCCGACTGGGGCACGCTGGCCGCCCGGCTGTCGGTGGTGCCCAAGCAGAGCGTCCGCGACCTCGCCGCCCGCGGCCGGCACGCGGTCTCCGAGCGGGGCGTGCTCGCCCAGCTGGCCGCGTCACCGTCCGGGCTGCTGGTGGTCGGCAGCGACCCGCAGTCGCTGGTGACCGGCGTGCTCACCGAGGAGGAGTACGCGCAGACCCTGCACCTGCTCGAGTACGTCGGCAACGTGATCGTCACCGACGTCGGCGCCGGCCTGCAGCAGCCCTTCCTGGCCGCGGCGCTCAACGGCTGCGACCAGCTGGTGGTGGCCAGCGCGGCCACCTGGGACGCGGCCCAGAGCGCCGGCGCGGCGCTGGACTGGCTGGCCGTGCGCGGCTACGCGCAGCTGGTGGAGCGCTCGCTGGTGGTGGTCAACAACCTCTACCCGCCGCGCCGCCGGCGGCACGGCTACGTCCGCGACCTCAAGGCAGACCTCGGCCGCCGCGCCCGTGCCGTGCACGAGGTGCCCTTCGACCCGGCGCTGCAGCCGGGCGGGCGGATCCTGCTGCGCAAGCTCAGCGCCGCCGCCCGCCAGGCGTACCTGGAGATCGCCGCGGACATCATGTCGGGGGTCGCGCCGGCCCGCTGACGAGTCAGCGGCAGGCCGGGCGCAGCTTGTCGAGGTGGATCTGCATCTCCGCGCGGGCGGCCTCCGGGTTTCCGGCCGCGATGGCGTTGTAGATCAGCTGGTGGTCGCCCTTGACCTGGGACCAGGTCGGCTCGGGCTCGGTGAAGTGGGCCATCCGGTCGTACAACACGTCGAAGATCGGCCGGGTCAGCGCCTGGACGACCGCGTTGCCGGCGATCCGCAGCAGTGCCTCGTGGAACAGCCGGGCGAACTCGGCCAGCTCCTTAGGCTCCTCGCTCGGCGGCGGGCCGAGCCGGGCCTGCAGGTCGGCGAGGCCGGCCTCGGTCCGGCGGGCGGCAGCCAGCCCGGCGGCCGGCACCTCGAGCATGTCCCGCGCCTCGACCAGGGCGTCCACCGCGAGGTTGTCCGCATCGGCGAACAGGCCCAGGCTCGCGTGCAGGTAGTCGCTCATCTGGGCCGGGCTCGGGTGCGCGACGAAGGAGCCGCCCAGCACCCCGCGGGAGGTGGTGATCAGACCCTGGCTGGCCAGCACCCGCAGCGCCTCGCGGACGGTGGAGCGGCTCACCGCGTACTGCTCGGCGAGATCCGGCTCGACCGGCAGCTTCTGGCCCGGCTTGAGCTCACGGGTGAGAATGCGGGCGCGCAGGGCGTCGGCCAGCATCTGGTACGCAGGGACGGCTGGCCTGCGTACTGCAGTCACCCGGACACCCTATGTGGAGAGGGGTGTCGGCGTCGAACTCCTGTCACCGCGACGCCGGCCGGAGCTTCTGCAGGTGGATCTGCATCTCCGCCTGGGCGGCCTCCGGGTCGCCCGCCGCGATCGCATCGAAGATCATTTGATGGTCCCCCTCGATCGCCCAGGTGTTGGTCGGCACCCGGGTGACCAGTCGCTCGTACAGCACCCGGAAGATCGGTCCGACCAGCGACTCGACGATCGGGTTGGCCGCCGCGTCGAGCATCACCTCGTGGAAGCGCCGGCTCATCGTCATCCGCTGCTCGATCGTTTCAGCAGCCGGCTCGTAGAGCGTCGCGCGCAGCTCGTCCAGCTGCTCCGGGGTGCGGCGCAGCGCGGCCAGGCCGGCGGCCGGCACCTCGAGAATGTCCCGGGCCTCCAGTAGCGCGTCCACCCCCACGTTCTTCGACTCGGCCAGCAGCCCGAGGCTGGCGTGCAGGTACTCGCTGATCTGGGCCGGCTCCGGGCAGGTCACGAACGACCCGCCCTGGACACCCCGCCAGGTGCTGACCAGCCCTTGGCTGGTCAGCACCCGCAGCGCCTCGCGGACGGTCGAGCGGCTCACCCCGTACTGGTCGGCGAGGTCCGGCTCGATCGGCAGCCGATCACCCGGCCGGAGCTCGCGGGTGAGGATGCGGGCACGGAGCGCGTCGGCCAGCATCTGGTACGCAGGGACAGACCGCCGCACTGCGCTCACGCTGACACCCTAGGGCCATCACGCTGAGTTGGTGACCTCAAGGGGCTTGATCGCCGTGCCGTCGCTCTACGCACCGATGTCCGGCATCCCCGAGGCCGAGCTGGTCCGTGCGCTCGACGCCCTCGACGAGGCCGTACGCACCGTCCAGGGCGAGCTCCCCGACCGCGAGCGCGGCCGCCGCCGCACCCGCCCGCCCTTCCCGGCTGACCTCGCTCCGGGGCTCCCTGCGGTCCCGGTACACTCAGCCGTCCAGGAGCCGTCCGCGGCTCCGGGAGGCTTCGCCTAGTCCGGTCTATGGCGCCGCACTGCTAATGCGGTTTGGGCTAACCGCCCATCCCGGGTTCGAATCCCGGAGCCTCCGCCCTTCGTTCTGACGGTCAGCCGCGGTAGGCGGCGATGATCCGGGTGCGGTCCCGGGGGCCTGGGCGACGCCGCTGCAGGCGTCAGTGCCGCCGCCGGTGCAGGGGACGCTCCCGGTTGGCGGACCAGAAGGGTGAGCCGGGCCAGGTGACGCTGCCGGGCGTACGACAGCACGCTCGGCTGGCGGGGTTGCCCGGGCAACGACAGGCTCTGTGCATGAAGGTGTTGGTCGCGGGTGCGTCCGGGTTCGTAGGGCGGCGGTTGGTGCCGGCGCTGGTGGAGGCCGGGCACGAGGTGCGGGCGATGACCCGGCACCCGGAGCGCTACGAGGGGGCCGGTGAGCCGGTCAAGGGGGACGTGCAGGACCCGGGATCGCTGGCCGCCGCGGTAGAGGGCTGTGACGCCGCGTACTACCTGGTCCACTCGCTGAGCAGCCCGAACTTCGAGGAGGACGACGCGGCCGCGGCGCGGGCGTTCGCGGCGGCGGCGGCCGGTGCGCGGTTGGGCCGGATCGTCTACCTCGGCGGGCTCGGGAGCGACGACGACCGGCTGTCGGCGCACCTGCGCAGCCGCCGGAAGGTCGAGAAGCTGCTCGCCGGCACCGATGTCCCGGTGACCACGCTGCGGGCCGGGATCATCGTCGGCCACGGCGGGATCTCCTGGGAGATGACCCGGCAGCTGGTCGAGCACCTGCCGGCGATGATCACCCCGCGCTGGGTGCGCACCCGGGCCCAGCCGATCGCGATCGCCGACGTGATCCGCTATCTGGTGAGGGTGCTGGAGCTGCCGGAGGCGGCGGGGCGCGCCTTCGACATCGGCGGACCCGAGATCCTCGAGTACGTCGAGATGCTCCGCCGGGTCGCCCGCATCGAGGGCCGGCGCAACCTCATCGTGCCGGTGCCACTGCTGACCCCGTCGCTGTCGTCGCGCTGGCTGTCGCTGGTGACCGATGTGGACGTACGGACCGGACGGTCGCTGGTGGACTCGATGTCCAACGAGGTCGTCGTACGGGACGACAGCATCCGCAAGCTGGTGCCGTTCGAGCCGATGGGCTACGACGACGCGGTGCTGCAGGCGCTGGGGGAGCGGGCGCGGGCGGGGCGGGAGCGATGAGGGCGCTGCCCCGCCGGGCGCCGGCCGGGCTGCCGTCCTGGCTGGTGGACAGGGTGCCGAGGGACCACTGGGAGTCCGACGGTGCGTTCCGCCGCCGGCGGCGGGTGGTCGCCGGCGTGTCGGTCGTCGGCGCGGGCCTGCTCGGGGTGTCGCTGTCGACCGAGCCGGCCTCAGCCGAGTTCTACGGGCTGACGCTCGGCGTCGCCGGCACCTGGGTCGTCGGCGGCCTGCTGTCCGGCCCGCTGCACCGAGGCTGGATGCAGCGCGGGGAGGCGCTGAAGCGGCCGGTCGCCACCCCGATCCTCACCGGCGTGGCCGCGTTCGGCGCCTTCTACGCCGCGGCGCTGGTCGCCCGGCGCATCCCGGTGCTGGACCGCTCGCTGCGGTCGATCCTCCAGTACGCGAAGGAGGGCTCCGGCCCGTTGGTGTTGCTGACCACGCTGGCGAACGGCGCCGCCGAGGAGGTCTTCTTCCGCGGCGCGCTCTTCGCCGCCGTCGGCGCCCGCCGGCCGGTCACCGCATCGACCGCCGTGTACGCGCTCGCGACCGTCCCCACCCGCAACCCGGCGCTGGTGCTCGCATCCGTCCCGATGGGCTTGCTGTTCGGCCTGCAGCGGCGGGCCACCGGCGGCATCCAGGCGCCGCTGCTGACCCACCTGACCTGGTCGGCCCTGATGCTCCGCTTCCTCCCACCCCTCTTCAGCGACCTGCGGGCAGACCCGCCCGACCAGCCGTCCGTCGCTGCCACCCGAAGGAGTCAGCGGCCCTCACCGTCCCGGTGAGCCGAGCCTGAGCTAACGCTCCACCAAGCCGGCCACGTCGAGCCGGATCGGCACCGGCGCGGTCAGGTCCAGCGTGCTGCTGCCCTCGGCGACCACCTCGTACGCACCGTCGACGAGCAGGTGGGCGGTGAGCGTGACCGGCGGATCGAGGTCGACCAGCCAGTAGTGCGGGATGCCGGCCTCGGCGTACTCCGCCGGCTTGGTCACCCGGTCGGTCCGCCTGGTGCCGGGCGACACGATCTCGACCGCCAGGACGACATCGGCAGCGAGCAGCCTGGGCGGGTTGTCCTCGGCGGGACCGTTCGGCACCACGACGACGTCCGGAGCGCGCACGGTCGGGGGGAAGCTGGAGTCGACCACGACCTCGTAGTCCGCGAGGGCGGTTAACTCGCTCGGAAGCTGCCGGTCGAGCTCCGCGGCGATCCGCACCATCGCTCGCTGGTGCATCGAAGCCGGGCGCGGTGCCGCTAGCAGGATCCCCTCGATGAGCTCGTAACGGTGTGACGTGTCCTCCGGCAGCAGGTCCCACTCGGCGAGGCTCAGGAGGTGGTCGGGCCACGTTGCAGCGCTCACCCGACTCACGCTCCTTCCCGTCCTGGGGATGGCGACCAGTCTAGAGCGATGCAGGGTCACCGAACGGGGGTGGCGCGGTGGCCGGCGGCGTGGAGGGTGGCGACGAGGTCGGCGACGAAGGTGGTCAGGTCCTGGTCGGGCCGGGCGGACACCTCGACCAGGGTTGGCCAGTCGACGAAGTTGTCTGAGCCAGGTGAGCCGACCAGTGGGTTGCGGCTGACGCTCACGTCGAAGCCGGGCGGGCTCACGAAGCTGAACACCGGCTCGACGCCGAGGTGCCGGCCCAGCAGGGCGAGCACGGCGGCGTCGTCCGCCGCGTCGACGAAGATGTCGCAGCCCGGCTCGTCGGGCGTCACAGCGGCAGCCATGGCTCACCGTCGAAGCGGCCGCCCTGCCGGATCACCGAAATGTCCACCTTGCAGCCGAGGACAGGCTCCAGAACCCGGCGCAACGGGAGCAGGCCGGCGCGGCGGACGTGCACGATGCCCTTCTCGCGGCAGCCGGCCAGGAAGCCGGCCACATCGTCGGGCACCGGGTTGCCGAAGCGCTCGCGGAGGATCTCTTCGAAGCGGTCCGGGGAGACGCGGAGGCCGATGTCGATGTCGGAGGTGGCGCGGGCCGACCAGCCGGCCCGGGACCCCTGGACGATCACGTCGTCACCGTAGTGCCCGGCCCGCGTGCGGATCAGCGTTGCCGCGGCACGCAGGCGGGACCGGTCGACGCCGTCCGGCAGGTTGCCGGCGGCGCGGAAGAGCCGGCCCTTGACCGGCGCGGGGATGGCGCGGTTGGCGGCGCGCAGGACCGTCGCGACGCCGGGAAGGCCCTTGACCACGCGCGCGACGGGTCCGAAGGGCAGGACGGTCAGCGCGGCGTCGAGCGTGAGCCCGGTCCAGGAGCCGCGGCCGGCGGCGACCCGGACGACGACGTCGAGGGTGGCGGCGGCCGCGCCGGCGGTGATGGCCAGCGGGGCGAGGAAGTGCAGGCCGGGCACGAGTGAAACGGTGCCGAGCACCGCCGACACACCCTTGAGGACGGTCGAGACCTGGGTCAGGTCGTCGGCGTGGTCACGTATCCAGGACCGCACGGTGCCGACCGCCCGGGCCAGCCGGCCGGGGCGCTCGTACGGCGGATCGGTCGCCGTTCGGACGACGGCTGCGGTCGCCGCCGCGGCGGCCTCGTGCTCCGCCCGCAGCCGCCGCGCCTCACCCAGGACCTGGGCGAACGGCCCGTCCGCGGCGGCCACCCGGAGCTCGGCGGCCCGGAGCTCGGCGGCCCGGACCTCGGCGGCCCGGGCTTCGAGCGTGGCCGCGCGCCGCTGCCGGCCGACCAGCTCGGCGCCGTAGCCGCTGAGCGCCGCGGCCGCCGCCCGGTGCGCCCGGGCGACCCGGTCCAGATCCGCCGGCAGCGGGGCGAGCCGGCGCCGGAAGCCGTCACCCGCGTCGCCGGTCCAGCCGGAGGAGTCCAGTCGGGCCGCGCTCGCCCCGGTGTCGGCCGCGACCCTGCTGACCGCGTCCAGGGACGTCGCGGCGTCCGTCAGCGCGGCCGGGTCACCCGGCGCCGGATCGAAGCCGAGGGCGGGGAACGCTCTGCTCGCCACGGCTCAGCCGCCGCAACGATCAATGATGATATGCACCTACAGGACAATACTGCCCGAAAGGTACGTTCGGTCGGACCCTGTGGACAACGACGCCGGCCCCGACTCCGTATCGGAGTCGGGGCCGGCGGTCGTACGTGCGGCGGAGGTTAGACCGGCCGGACGCGCTCGGCCTGCGGGCCCTTCTGGCCCTGCGTGATCTCGAACTCGACCCGCTGGTTCTCCTCGAGGCTGCGGTAACCACTCGCGTCGATCGCCGAGTAGTGGACGAAGACGTCCGGCCCGCCACCGTCCGGCGCGATGAAGCCGAAGCCCTTCTCGCCGTTGAACCACTTCACACTGCCCTGAACCATGCCACTTCTCCTCGGGGGTTACCCCTGTGCGCCGGCGCCGTGCCGGAGCGGCGGTTGCGCCGGGGCGACTCACCGGCTCGGACCTTCCGAGAGTGACGACGGGCCCCGGTCTTACTTCCCGCGGGCGCCGAAACGATCGAGGAAATGCAGAGCAACCGCCGCCTACTGTACAGCCGCCGGCGCCGCCCGCCACCCCTCACCCGCCCAAATGTCAGGACAACGTCCGAGCGGCCTCGGCGAGGCCGGCGCCGCGGAGAGCCGCGACCGGGGCCCGCCGCGCCGGCGCCGGCCCCGCCGCGCCGGTCCCCGGCGGGAGCGGGCGGGGCGTTCGGGCGGCAATGCGGACGGTTCCGTCGGAAAAGGCGGGGCGGCATCGGGGTGATGCCGCCCGGCACCAGCAATGTCCGGCCGGAATTGCTTGCCGTACGGCCCGACGCGCACTCCTTCTCTTTACCGGCCCCCGCCGCGACCCTTCTCCGCGTCGCACCGGAAAGCGGGTCGGGAGAGGAGGCGAACAAGAATGGAGACGCATTGGGTCATCACCGTGCTGGCTCAGCTGGCTGGGCTGCTCACCGGCTGAGGCGGGCCGGGCGGGCCGGCGTCGCCGGCCCGCCGCTCAGCTCCACTGCAGGCCATAGCCGTAGCCGGGGACCAGGTCAGCGAAGCGCACTCGCACCTCGCCGGCCCCGTCCACGGTAAGCGGTTCGCCGTCCACCAGGCGCTCGTCGAGGTCCCGGTGGAATGCCTCCGAGACCCGCCAGACGCGGCTGGGAATGCGGTCCTGACCGAATCGCAGCCGCAGGTCGAAGGAATCGCACGGCGTATAGGGCGTGTACGCGTAGTGCTTTTTCAGCTGCCGCTCCGGAGGCATGTAGGTGAGCACCGAGTATTCGTGTCGCTCGCCGAGCCGCAGCGTTCTCGGCAGTTCCAGGACGAGCTCGATCCGGGTCGCCGTCTGCTGCTGCCGGTGGGCCAGCACCCCGCCGTACAGGACCCGGACGTCGATGCCCCGGCCGGAGTCCACCGGCAGGCTCCAGCCGAGCACGATCCGGTCCAGGCCGTCCCGGTCGGCGACGATCAGCCGGCGTTCGAAGGTCAGCGGTGGGTCGTCGAGCAGCACGACCGCGTCGAAGTCCTGCACGTGCCAGCCCGGCCCGCGCGCTCCGGCGCCCGGTCGGGAGGCGGTGCTCAGCACGTCCGCGAGCCGGGCGCAGGCCTCGTCCATCCGCCGGCGGGCGGTCCGGACGTCGCGCTGGAGCCGGTCGGCCAGCCAGGTGACCCGGTCCTGCAGCCGGGCCAGCTCGTGCACCTGCGGGTCGACGCCCAGCGCGGCCAGCGCGGTCGTCGCCACCTCCGCGGGCAGCGCCTCGGCCGCCCGGCGCATCCGGTCGATCGCCTTGGCCCGGACGGCCGACGCGGGGTCGCCCGGGTCGATGCCGCAGGCGGCCCGCAGGCCCGGCCCGATCCGGCTCTCGATCGCGGGGTGGTGCAGGCCGCGGCCGCGGCGGGCGGCCTTCAGCTCCTCGGTCAGCAGCTCCGCGTCCCCGCCCGGCCGGTTCATGGACACAAGCTTGTCCACTTATTGGCCAGTTGGCCAGTAACTGGGCCTGTGGCCGCCGTGGTCGCGGCGGAAAGATTCAGGGGTCGGGGCGGCGGCCGGATGCGGGCGGGCACCACGGATCGGGGGGCCCGCATCCGGCCGATGCCGCGACGACAACCGGGGAAGGGACCTTCATTGGCAACCACAATCGTCGTGGGGTCGCACGGCGACCAGCAGCGGTACGGCGAGCTGGCGTACCGGCAGGAGATCGGGCGGCGGATCCGGGAGGAGCGGTTCAGGCTGAACCTCCGCCAGGAGGAGCTCGCCATCCGTGCCCGGGTGAGCCGCCACTTCGTCAGCTCGATCGAGCGGGGCCGCCACGGGCTGGACGCCTGGCGGCTGCGCCAGGTCGCCGAGGCGCTCGGCCGGGACCTCGGCTGGCTGCTCGCGGAGCCCGACCCGCACCGGCGCTGACCGGAATGGATCAATAACCCCCGGTTCCTATTGTCCTCCTCCACGGCTCGGACCTACGGTCCGAGGCAACGGTCGTACCCGACCGGGGGCGACCGTTGGAGGGGAGATTCCATGCCCACGACGGTCCGTGCCGCCCTCGTCCAGGCCACCTGGACGGGCGACAAGGAGAGCATGATCAAGGCCCACGAGGTGTACGCCCGGGACGCCGCCGCGCAGGGCGCGAAGGTGGTCTGCTTCCAGGAGCTGTTCTACGGCCCGTACTTCTGCCAGGTCCAGGACGCCGAGTTCTACTCGTATGCCGAGTCGGTGCCCGGCCCGACGGTCGAGCGCTTCGGCGCGCTGGCCGCCGAGCTCGGCATGGTCATGGTGCTCCCGGTGTACGAGCAGGAGCAGCGCGGCGTGCTCTACAACACCGCCGCGGTGGTCGATGCCGACGGGACGTACCTGGGGAAGTACCGCAAGACGCACATCCCGCACGTCAAGGGCTTCTGGGAGAAGTTCTACTTCCGCCCCGGCAACCTGGGCTACCCGGTCTTCGAGACCGCGGTGGGCAAGGTCGGCGTCTACATCTGCTACGACCGCCACTTCCCCGAGGGCTGGCGGGCGCTCGGCCTCAACGGCGCCGAGATCGTCTTCAACCCGTCGGCGACCAGTCGCGGCCTGTCCAACTACCTGTGGAAGCTCGAGCAGACCGCCGCCGCGGTGGCCAACGAGTACTACGTCGGCACCATCAACCGGGTCGGCATCGAGGACCTCGGCGACGACGACTTCTACGGCACCTCCTACTTCGCCGACCCCGAGGGCAAGCCGGTCGGCGAGTTCGGGCACGGCAGCGAGAGCGAGGTCCTGGTCCGCGACCTGGACATGGACCTGCTGACCGAGGTGCGCAACCGCTGGCAGTTCTACCGGGACCGGCGCCCGGACGCGTACGGGGACCTGGTGGCTCCATGAGGGTGCTGATCACGGGCGGGACGGTGGTCAACGCCACCGGTCCCGTGCCGATGGACGTGCTGGTCGACGGGGAGACGATCGCCGCGCTCTTCGCCCCCGGCAGCGGACCGGCGGATGTGGAGACGCTCGACGCGACGGGGAAGTACGTCATCCCGGGCGGCATCGACGTGCACACCCACATGGAGCTGCCTTTCGGCGGCACCGCGGCCTCGGACACGTTCGAGACCGGCACCCGGGCGGCGGCCTGGGGCGGGGTGACGACCATCGTGGACTTCGCCGTCCAACGCACCGGTGAGGTCGTGCAGGACGGGCTGGCCGCCTGGCACGCCAAGGCCGAGGGCAACTGCGCGATCGACTACGGCCTGCACATGATCCTCGGCGGGGTCGACGACGACGCGCTCAAGGCGATGGACCAGCTGGTCGAGCACGAGGGCGTCACCAGCTTCAAGCTCTTCATGGCGTACCCGGGCGTCTTCTACTCCGACGACGGGCAGATCCTGCGGGCGATGCAGCGGGCCGCCGGCAACGGCGCCATGATCATGATGCACGCGGAGAACGGCATCGCGATCGACGTGCTGATCGCGCAGGCGCTGTCCCGCGGCGAGAGCGACCCGGTCCACCACGGGATCACCCGACCGTCCGCGCTGGAGGGTGAGGCGACGTCGCGGGCGATCGCGCTGGCCGGGGTGGCCGGGGCACCGCTCTACATCGTCCACCTGTCCGCGTCCGAGGCGCTGGCCGCGGTCGCGCAGGCGCGGGACGCCGGCCGCAACGTCTTCGCCGAGACCTGCCCGCAATACCTCTACCTCACGCTGGAGGACCAGCTCGGCGCGCCGGGCTTCGAGGGCGCCAAGTGGGTGTGCTCGACGCCGCTGCGGTCCAAGCACGAGAGCCACCAGCGCGACCTGTGGACCGGGCTGCGCACCGACGACCTCGCGGTGGTGTCCACCGACCACTGTCCCTTCTGCATGAAGGACCAGAAGGAGCTCGGGGTCGGCGACTTCTCCAAGATCCCGAACGGGATCGGTGGCGTCGAGCACCGGATGGACCTGATCTACCAGGGTGTGGTGGACGGGCACCTGTCGGCGGCGCGGTGGGTGGAGACCTGCTCGACCACCCCGGCCCGGCTGTTCGGCATGTACCCGCGCAAGGGCGTCATCGCGCCCGGCTCGGACGCCGACATCGTCGTGTACGACCCGGGCGGCCGGACCCGCATCAGCGTCGAGACCCACCACATGAACATGGACTACTCGGCGTACGAGGGCTACGAGGTCGCCGGTCACGTCGACACCGTGCTGTCCCGGGGGACGGTCGTCGTCGACGGCGGGGAGTACCACGGCCGCGCCGGGCACGGCCGGTTCGTCAAGCGCGGCCTGTCCGACCTGCTGAGCTAGCTCACCTAGGAACGAGGGGGTTCCCGAGTGGACGTCGGTGTCGTCCTGCAGGCCAACCCACCGGCCTCGCGGGTGGTCGAGCTCGCGCGGCAGGCGGAGCTGCGCGGGTTCAGCCACGTGTGGACGTTCGACTCGCACCTGCTCTGGCAGGAGCCGTACGTCATCTACAGCCAGATCCTGGCCGCCACCCGCACGGTGACGGTCGGGCCGATGGTGACCAACCCGGCCACCCGCGACTGGACGGTCACGGCGTCCACCTTCGCCACGCTCAACGACATGTTCGGCAACCGGACGGTCTGCGGGATCGGCCGCGGCGACTCCGCCGTGCGGGTCACCAACGGCAAGCCGACCACGCTGGCGACGCTGCGGGAGTGCGTGCACGTCGTGCGGGAGCTGGCCAACGGGCGGGCCGTCGAGTACAACGGCTCGACCTTGCGGCTGCCGTGGGCGGGCCGGTCCCGGCTGGACGTCTGGGTCGCCGCGTACGGCCCGAAGGCGCTGCAGCTGACCGGCGAGGTCGGTGACGGCTTCATCCTGCAGCTGGCCGACCCGGACATCGCGGCGTGGACGATCAAGTCGGTGCGGGAGGCGGCCGCGGCGGCCGGGCGCAACCCGGCCGACGTGAAGATCTGCGTGGCGGCGCCGGCGTACGTCGGGGACGACCTGGCCCACCAGCGGGACCAGTGCCGCTGGTTCGGCGGGATGGTGGGCAACCACGTCGCCGACATCGTGTCGAGATATGGGGCTGATCCCTCGGGCGGCGGGGTGCCGAAGGCGCTGACCGACTACATCGCCGGGCGCAAGGGCTACGACTACAACGAGCACGGGCGGGCCGGCAACACCCACGCCGACTTCGTGCCGGACGAGATCGTGGACCGCTTCTGCGTGCTCGGCCCGGTGTCAGACCACATCGCCCGGCTCCAGGAGCTGGCCGACCTCGGGGTCGACCAGTTCGCCGTCTACCTCCAGCACGACGGGAAGGACGAGACGCTCGCGGCGTACGGGGAGCACGTCATCCCCGCGGTCACCGAGCACCTCCCCGCGAAGGCCTGACCCCGGTGACGGGTGCGATCGGCGAGCTGGGGCCGGCGGCGCCGGTCCCCGCCGCCGAGGTGCCGCCGCCGGGCCGTCGGCGGGGGCGCAGCTGGGGGCGGGCGGTGCGGCGGGCGGGCTGGTTCGCCGCGTCGGTGGTGCTGGTGGCCGCGCTGTGGGAGGCGTACAAGCTGGTCGGCTCGCCGGACGGCGGGTCGGTGCTCGGGGTGCGGGTGCTGCCGCGGGCCGACGACGCGTCGATGCCGCACGTCTGGGAGATGCTGCGCCGCTTCGGCCGGCCGGAGAGCTCCGCGGCCGGCAGCAGCCCGGTGGTGGTCGGGGTGCTGGAGGCGGTCTGGTTCACCTTCTGGGTGGCGATGATCGGCCTGTTCCTCGGAGTCCTGGTCGGCTTGCTGCTCGGCGTGCTCATGCAGCGGTTCGCGATCGCCGAGCGCGGCCTGCTGCCGTACGTGGTGCTGTCCCAGACGGTGCCGCTGATCGCGCTGGCCCCGCTGGTGGTCGGCTGGGCCGGCCGGCTGCATGTCGGTGAGCTGACCTGGCGGCCCTGGATGTCGGTGGCGGTGATCGCGGCGTACCTGGCCTTCTTCCCGGTCGCGGTGGGCGCGCTGCGCGGGCTGCGGTCGCCGCCGGAGCACGCGGTGGAGCTGATGAGCAGCTACTCGGCGTCGTGGTGGCAGGCGCTGCTGCGGCTCCGGCTGCCGGCCGCGGTGCCGTACCTGATCCCGGCGCTCCGGCTGGCCGCCGCCTCCGCGGTGGTCGGCGCGATCGTCGCCGAGATCTCCACCGGCACCCGCGGCGGGATCGGCCGGCTGGTGATCGAGTACTCCCGGGAGGCCACTTCGGACCCGGCGAAGGTCTACACGGCATTCCTCGGCGCGGCCGCGCTCGGGCTGGTCGTCGCCGGTCTGGTGGCGCTGCTCGACCTCGCGCTGACCCGCTTCCAGCCGGCGGGAGGCCGCGCATGACCGAGCCGGCCGTCGAGCTGTCCGGTGTGGACAAGGTCTTTCCCGGCGGCCGCGGCCGGGCCGAGGTGCCGGCCCTGGTCGGGGTCGACCTCGCCATCGCGGCCGGGGACTTCGTCACCTTCATCGGCCCGTCCGGCTGCGGCAAGAGCACGCTGCTGCGGCTCGTCGCCGACCTGACCCAGCCGACCGCGGGGACCGTACGGGTCAACGGGAAGCCCGCCCGGCAGGCCCGGCTCGACCAGGACTACGGGATCGCCTTCCAGCAGGCCGGGCTGATGGACTGGCGGACGGTCACCCGCAACGTCGAGCTGCCGCTGGAGCTGCGCGGCTGGGACCGGGCGCGGCGCCGGCAGCGGGCGTCGGAGCTGCTGGAGCTGGTCGGGCTGACCGACTTCGCCGCGGCCCGGCCGGCCGAGCTGTCCGGCGGCATGCAGCAGCGGGCGGCGATCGCCCGGGCGCTCGCCACCGGCGCGAAGCTGCTGCTGATGGACGAGCCGTTCGGCGCACTGGACGAGATGACCCGGGAGCGGCTGCAGGCCGAGCTGGCCCGGATCGCCCGGGAGACCGAGGCGACGGTCGTCTTCGTCACCCACTCCATCCCGGAGGCGGTCTACCTCTCCGACCGGGTGGTGGTGATGTCCGCCCGGCCGGGCCGGGTGACCACCGTGGTCGACGTACGGCTCGGCGAGCGGACCGAGGACACCCGGCAGTCGCCGGACTTCTTCGCCAAGGTGACCGAGGTGCGCGAGGCGCTGCGGGGGCGCGCGACCGTGCGGGCCGCGGAGGAGCGGTGACCGGGCGGGCCGCCCGGGTGCTGACGCCGGTGCTCGCCGGCCTCGCGTTCCTGGCCGGCTGGGAGGCGCTGGTCCGGCTCAACGACATCCGGCCGTACCTGCTGCCGGCGCCGTCGGCCATCGGCGAGCAGATCGCCGACAACCGGTCGGAGATCTTCGACTCGGCCTGGGTCACCGGCGCCAACGCGCTGGTCGGGCTGCTGGCCGGCGCCGTCCTCGGCATCCTCGCCGCGCTGGTGGCCAGCCGCTTCCGGGTGGTCGACTCGCTGCTGGTGCCGCTCGCCGCCGCGGTCAACGCGATGCCGATCATCGCGCTGGCGCCGATCTTCAACACCATGTTCTCCACCACCAGCTCGGTGCCGCGCCGGCTGGTGGTCACGCTCGTCGTGTTCTTCCCGCTCTTCGTCAACGCGCTGCGCGGGCTGCGCCAGGTGCAGCCGATCCACCGCGAGCTGCTGGACAGCTATGCGGCCGGCGGCTGGACCTTCGCCCGGGTGGTGCGGATCCCCAACGCGCTGCCGTTCGTCTTCACCGGGCTGCGGCTGGCCTCCTCGCTCGCGGTCATCGCCGCCGTGGTCGCCGAGTACTTCGGGGGTGTCCAGAGAGGACTCGGCACCCGGATCACCTCGGCCGCCTCCAACACCGCCTACCCGCGGGCGTGGGCGTACGTCGCCGCTGCCTGCGCGCTCGGCCTCGTCTTCTACCTCACCGCGACCCTGCTCGAACGACTCGCCACCCCCTGGCGGGCCGCCCTGTCCACCTGAGCGCTCGCGTACGTCCGTACCCCCGAGGAGCTGCGATGAGACGATCAGCCCGCATGCTGGCCATCGGCGCCGCGCTGACCCTGCTCGCCACCGCGTGCGGCGGCTCCGACGACGGCGGTGATGCCGCCGGCGGCGACGGTCCGGTCAAGGTCAAGCTGCAGCTGCAGTGGGTCACCCAGGCCCAGTTCGCCGGCTACTTCGCCGCCGTCGAGCAGGGGTTCTTCCGCGAGGAGGGCCTCGACGTGGAGATCCTCGAGGGCGGCGTGGACATCGTGCCGCAGACCGTGCTGGCCCAGGGCCAGGCCGACTTCGCCATCGCCTGGGTGCCCAAGGCGCTCGCCTCCCGCGAGCAGGGCGCCCAGATCACCGACGTCGGCCAGATCTTCCAGCGGTCCGGCACGCTGCAGGTGTCCTTGAAGGACAAGGGCATCAGCGCCCCGGGCGACCTGCGCGGCAAGAAGGTCGGCAACTGGGGCTTCGGCAACGAGTACGAGCTGTTCGCCGGCATGACCCAGGCCGGGCTCGACCCGGCCAAGGACGTCACCCTGGTGCAGCAGCAGTTCGACATGCTCGCGCTGCTCAAGGGCGACATCGACGCGGCCCAGGCGATGACGTACAACGAGTACGCCCAGGTGCTGGAGGCCAAGAACCCGGCCACCGGCAAGCTCTACCAGCCCTCGGACTTCACCGTGCTGGACTGGAACCAGGTCGGCACCGCCATGCTCCAGGACGCGGTCTGGGCCAATACCGAGCGCCTGGAGAGCGATACGGAGTACCAGGACACCACGGTGAAGTTCCTGGCCGGGGCGGCCCGGGGCTGGGCTTTCTGCCGGGACAACGCGGAGAAGTGCCGGGACATCGTGGTGGCCAAGGGCTCCAAGCTCGGCGGCAGCCACCAGCTCTGGCAGATGAACGAGATCAACAAGCTGATCTGGCCGTCCCCGAACAAGATCGGCATCGTCGACGAGGTGGCCTGGGGCAAGACCGTCGACATCGCGCTGAAGACCCGCAACGCCGAGGGCAAGACCGTGCTCAGCGAGCAACCCCAGGGGCTGGCGTACACCAACGAGTACATGCAGAAGGCGCTCGACAAGCTGGCGACCCGCAACGTCGACGTCACCGGCACGTCGTTCAAGCCGGTGACGGTCGAGCTCAAGGAAGGCGGCGGCTGACCGAGTCGTGACCGATCCCGGTCGACTCCGATCGGGATCGGTCACGGACTGTCCGACCGATGGCGGGTGTATGTCGCGCGGTGGACCAGGCGGTGTCCCGAGCGCTCGGCGTGGCCCGGGCGCTGACCCGGGACCGCTGCCGACCGCCCGCATCGTGGCGGCCGCTGACGCCGCGGTCAGCGGCCGGGCCGGGGCTCGCACCGGACGTGCTCGGGCCGTACGCCGATGCCGATCAGATAGGCGGTGACGCCCTGCAGCACCGGGAAGCGGTCGACCAGCCGGAGCGGGAGCGGAGCGCCGCCGGCTGACCCGCCGGCCAGCAGCGGCTCCAGGAAGCGGTCCTGGATCAGCCGCTGTCCGAGCTGGGTGCCCACCGTCGGCGGCATCCGCCGGCGCTGCACCCGGGCCAGGTCCCGCTCGGTCAGCCCGCCGCTCCACAGTGGATCGATCAGCAGGTTGGCCGCGGCGACCGCGTCCTGCACGGCCAGGTTGATGCCCACTCCGCCGATCGGCGACATCGCGTGCGCGGCGTCGCCGAGGCAGAGGAAGCCCGGGCGGTGCCAGCGGCGCAGCCGGTCCACCTGCACGTCCAGCACCCGTACGTCGTCCCAGCTGCGCAGCTCGTCCACCCGGTCGGCGAGGAACGGCTCCAGCCGGGCCAGGTCGTCCCGGAACTCCTGCAGCCCGCGGCTCCGGAGCTCCTGGTAGCCGCCCTTGCGGATGACGTACGCGGTCTGCCAGTAGCCACCGCGGTCGATCCGGATCATCAGGCGGCCGGGGGACAACCGGCCGGCCGTACGCTGCTCGTCCGTCTCCCGCCGGGAGAGCCGGAACCACAGCACGTCCATCGGCGCCCCGTACCGCCGCGCCCGCAGCCCGGCCGCCGCCCGCAGCACCGACCGGCGCCCGTCCGCGGCCACCGTCAGGTCGGCCCGGGCCTCGTGCTCGTGCCCGTGGTCGTCCCGGTAGGTCAGGCCGACCACCTGCCCGTCCTCGACCAGCAGCCCGGTCGCCTCGGCCTCCAGCAGCAGCCGGAAGGTCGGCAGCTCGACCGCGTGCGCGGTGACGAAGTCGAGGAAGTCCCACTGCGGCAGGAAGGCGATCTCCCGGTGCCGCCCCGGCAGCCGGCGGAAGTCCGCGAGCGTGTGCTCCCGCTCGTCGGTGGCCACCGACAGGGTCGCCACCCGCTGGTGCGGCAGCCGCGCGAAGTCCGCGCCGAGCCCCAGCTCGTCGAGCAGGGTCAGCGTCGACGCGTGGATCGTGTCGCCCCGGAAGTCCCGCAGGAAGTCGCCGTGCTTCTCCAGCACCACCACGTCGATCCCGGCCCGCGCGAGCAGCAGCCCCAGCATCGCCCCGGCCGGTCCACACCCCCCGATCACACAGGTCGTCCTGATCGGTTGTGTCACACCTCGGATCCTAGGAACGGGTGGCTGACCGACCGGCCGGGGGCGGTTCGCCCCCACCCCGGCCGGCGGGTATCCTGTCCCGGTCGGAGCGGCCCCGCCCGCCCGAGCGCTCGTAGCTCAACGGATAGAGCACTTGACTACGGATCAAGAGGTTGCAGGTTCGAGTCCTGCCGAGCGCGCGTCTGGTTGAGACAGTCCACAGGGCCCGACCTCGCAGGTCAGGGCCCTGTGTGCTGTCCAGGGCCGGGCTCGGGACGATCAAGTTCTCACCAGCCCACCCAACCCGCCGTTCCGATACCGGGCCAGCCGCGTGTGCAGGGTCTGCCGGGACACCCCGACCTTGGCGGCGACCTCGGTCACCGGCCGGCCCGCGAGCACGGCCAGCGCGGCCTACGGCCGCGTGCGCCGACGGTCCGGCGACCAGCGGGATAAGTCCCACCGGTCGCCGGCGGCGCCCGTGCCGCTCTACTCGCCGACGATGACCAGGCCGTCGTGCTCTGCGTGGTCCTCGAAGTCCTTCACGTTCAGCGTCGCCAGCGGCAGCCCGCGAGCCACGCAGCACGCCGCGGTCCACGAATCGTTCGTCGGCCGCGGCCGACCACGGAGCCGAGCTGCCGCCGCGGACCGGCCCCACTCACGGGACACCAGCTCGTCCGACTCGATGACCACCATCCGGGCCAGGAAGGCGTCCAGCTCGTCGCGGGACCGCCGGCCCCAGCTGCGGGCGTCCGCCCACTGCCACAGCTCGCCCATCGTCACGAAGGACATGATCTATGGGGGTGTGTCGAGGGCGTAGGTGCCGGCGGTGGTGCGGGTGAGAGAGCCGGCGCCGCGATGGTGACGGCAAGGCAGGACGCGGCCGCGGCGACGAACGTGTCCTCCGGGCTCCACACGTCGGGGTCGGTGCCCCGGAACACCGGCGGGGTCGCGATGTCGAGCGGTTGCTTGCCCTCGACCGTGGCGGTGGTGCGACGGTCGCCGTCCCAGACGTCGACGGGGAATCGGTAATCACGGGCCATCAGGAATTCCTCATGAGATCGGGGTCAAGAGAGGCCACCTGACGGCGCAGCTGATCCATGTCGAGGTCGCGCACCGCCTGGATGACCTGCTGCAGCGCCGCTGCCGGCAGGGCGCCGGCCTGTGAGAACACAAGGATGCCGTCGCGGAACGCCATCAGCGTCGGGATGCTCCTGATCCCCGCCGCGGCGGACAGCTCCGGCTGGTCCTGGGTGTCTACCTTGCCGAACGTGATGTCCGGGTGCTGCTGGCTCGCCGCGTCGTAGACGGGCGCAAACATCCGGCACGGCCCGCACCAGGATGCCCACCAGTCCACGAGAGTGATGCCGTCGCGGGTGACCCTGGTCTCGAACGAGTCCTTCGTCAGGTTGACTGTCGTCATCTCATCCTCACTCGCCACCATCGAAGATACCCCCTACGGTATTGAACGTCAGGGGTCACGTGACATTCCCTCGTCCTGGTAGGCGTGGGAGTGGGCAGCGTCGAATGTCGGGTGCCGAACACCACTGGCCGCTGCTCGCGCGGACTGCCGAACCGGAGTGTGTTCACGGTCGCCCGGGTCCGTAGGGCCTTGGCACCGGCCAGGCAGGACCTAACCCGTCCGGTGAGCAGGATCCGCCGGCCGACGACCAGTCGGGCCCTCCCCGCCCGGCTTCGGTGCCCGGGAAGTCAGGCCAGGGACAGGAACAGCTTCTCCATCTGGGCCAGGTTCGCCGCCTGGTCCGCACCGTCGTCTGCGGCAGTCATGCACTGCTGCAACCCGCTGGCGATGACCTTGAAACCGGCGCGGTCGAGGGCTTTGGAGACGGCGGCGAGTTGCATGACCACGTCGGCGCAGTCCCGGCCTTCCTCCAGCATCGAGATCACCCCGCGGATCTGCCCCTCCGCACGGCGCAACCGCTTGATCACCAGAGCGGTCGCATCCTCGTCTACCTGCATGCCGGGTCTCCTGATCGCCATCGCTTCTGTCAGCGTACCCCTTGGGGTATCGGTTGGGACGTCGGTTGTCTGGACCGAGGCGCGACTTCACTCTCCATGCCGTCTCCACACCGGTTCCATCCCGCGCGCACGCTCCGGCGCGACGCTGAGGGTGTCAGGCCACAGGGAATCGATGAGGGAGGAACCATGAACGCGAGGACGCGTCGGGCGGCGGCTCTGCTCGCGGTAGGCGCGCTCGGGCTCGGCGGCCTGGCCGTGGCGGCGCCCGCCGTGGCCGGTGCAGGTCCGTCGGTGGCCGGATCCGACCCCGGCCCGGGATGGCAGGGCGGCCCCGGCATGGGCCCGGGCAACGGCATGGGCGCTGCTCACGACTCCTCGGGGATGGGGCGCGCTGCTCGGGACGGCAGCTGCGCCGGCGTGATCGCAGCTCAGGGCACCCTGACCGAGCGGCAGAAGACGACGCTGGCGGCGATGGCGCAGGAGGAGAAGCTCGCCCACGACCTGTACGCGGCCTTCGCCGCCGAGTACCCGGCCGTGGTGTTCGACCGGATCGCGGCCTCCGAGACCCGGCACCTGACCGCGGTGCGCGCCCTGCTCGACCGGTACGGGCTGGCGGACCCGACCGCGGGCAAGCCGGCCGGCCAGTTCAGTGACCCGGCCCTGCAGGCGAGCTACGACAAGCTGCTTGCCGAGGGGCGGGCCAATCAGGTCGCGGCACTGCAGGTCGGGCAGCGGGTCGAGAAGGCCGACATCGCCGAGCTGCGGTCGGCGCTGAGCGGGCTGACCGCTGCCGATGTGCAGCAGGTCTACACCCGCCTGCTCACCGCCTCGCAGCATCACCTGATCGCCTTCGAGTACTGGTCGACTCGCTGACCGGATCACGCACAAGGGGCGGCGACCGCACCGGCCGCCGCCTCAACGATACCCCCGCGGTATACTGAAGGCGAGGTAGGCCTGATGACACCAGACAGCAGTCCCGAGCCGCTCGGGCGCATCAGCCGGGTGCGGGCCGTGGCCGCCCATCCGGACGACGAGTCGTCCGGCCTCGGCGCCGTCCTCTCCGAACTCGTCGCCCGCGACATCCCGACCAGCCTGCCTGCGACTGATCCACCCACCGACCCAGGAGGGCCACCCGCCATGACTCACGGCATCACAGTTCGCCTGTCCGCCCCGTTCGCGCCCACCGTCGAGCGCGTACGCGCAGCCCTGGCCGACCAGGGCTTCGGCGTGCTTACCGAGATCGACGTGCAGGCCACGCTGCGGGAGAAGCTCGGCGTGCCGATGGAGGACTACCTGATCCTCGGCGCCTGCAACCCAACCCTGGCCCACCGCGCGCTCGACGCGGACCGGGACATCGGCCTGCTGCTGCCCTGCAACGTCGTCGTCCGCGCCGACGGCCCGGGCGCCACCCTGGTCCAGGCCCTCGACCCGCAGGTGATGGTCCAGATGACCGGCAAGCCTGAGCTGAAGGACGTCGCCGACCAGGCCACCGCCCGCCTACGCGCGGCTCTCGACACCCTCGTCGGCTGATGGCGCCCGCGCCGCTGAGGCCAGCAGTCCCTCGCCCGGGCCGGACTGCCGAACCTGTGCGTCCTCGCCGGCGGCATGCTCGCCTGGCAGGCAGCCGGCGCACCGACGAACCACGGCCGCTGTCGCTGGGACATCAACGCCAGGTCCGGCTCGTTGCCGGCGTCATCGTGCTCGCCAGCGTCCTCGCATCCGTGCTCCTGCCCGGCCTGAAGTGGGCTGCCGCACTGGTCGGCGCCGGGCTCACCGTCGCCGCGCTCACCGACAGCTGCGTGATGGGCACGATGCTGGCCAGGCTGCCCTTCAATCGGGGCGGCCGGTGCGACCTGGACGCGGTCGTCAACCAGCTCCGCGAGGCGGACCCTGCACGGAGCGCGTGATGACCGCCTTGGCGCTCACCGTCGCCCTCCGCGATCATCGGCGTCAGCCTCGGCCTGCTTGGTGGGGGCGGCTCCATCCTCGCCGTGCCCCTGCTGGTCTACGTGGCGGACCTGCCCACCAAGGAAGCCATCGCCACCTCGCTGCTCGTCGTCGGCGCCACCAGCGCCGTCGCCGTCCTCCCGCATGCCCGCGCGGCCGGGTGCGCTGGCGTACCGGGTCGATCTCGGGCTCGCCGGCATGGCCGGGGCCTACGCCGGGGGTCGGCTCGCGGCGTACGTCCCGGCCGCGGTCCTGATGACCGCGTTCGCGGTGATGATGCTCGCCACCGCGGCCGCGATGATCCGGGGCCGCCGCCGGTCCGAACTGGAGGCGGTGCCGGGCGAGCTGCCGGTGCTGCGGGTCATCGCCGAGGGGGTGGTCGTGGGCCTCGTCACCGGCCTTGTCGGCACCGGCGGCGGCTTCCTGGTCGTAGCCGCCCTGGCGCTGCTGGGCGGCTTGCCCATGCCGGTGGCGGTCGGCACCTCGCTCGTCGTGATCGCGATGAAGTCCTTCGCCGGCCTCGCCGGATATCTCTCCACTGTGGACATCCCCTGGGGACTCGCCGGCGCGGTCGCCGCGGCCGCCGCCCTGGGCAGCCTCGCCGGAGGCCGGCTGGCCGGCCGCATCCGGGAAGACGTCCTGCGCAAGTCCTTCGGCTGGTTCGTGGTCGCCATGGCCCTGTTCGTTCTTGGCCAACAGCTCCCGACCGGGCTGCGGACGAACCCCGGATGCTCGGTGCAGCCGGGCTTGCCGCCGAGCCGTCGCGGCAGCTGCCCTCCAGCGATGGCGCCAGCGTCCGGTGCGGAGCGCGCAGTACCGGAGTCAACGGCCCGTGCGCGCGAACGGTAAGTCCGTCCACGCCGCGTCCCAGCTGACGACGACGCCGGCGCCCGCTGCGGGTGGTGCTCCGCCGCGGGTGACGGGCGGCGGTGAGGTCGGCGGGCAGGTCCCTGGCCGCTTCGCCGATCTCGATGAGCCTGACCCGGACCGCGTCGAAGACCGGCCCGTCGGCGACTGGATCGTCGGCGGGACCTCGTCGTAGATGCTCGTCGGTGGCATCGCAGGCCAGGTGCCGGCGGATGGGTCATTGAGCGTGGCCAACGGCTGCACGAGCGCCATCGGC
>CAVXZF010000005.1:0-201547 GCA_963766325.1 uncultured Actinomycetota bacterium
TTTCAAAGCGGAAGCACGGGTTCGAATCCCGTTGGGGGACCCTGATTGACCTCCGTATTTTCTACCGATGGCGCCGACACGGCCGGCTCGTGGAACGAGTCGTGGAACAAACGGCCGTATGGTCGCAGCCATGCCTACTTCTCGCCGCCGTCCGCGCGGACTATCGAGACGCGCCCCTCCGGCGAGTTCCGAGCGACGGTCTACGCGGGTTTGTACCCACTGACCTGTGGTGAGCTGCGCCTGAAGGAGACTCACGGCTCCTGGGACACGGCGCGTGTTGCGCTGACCAAGCTTTAGCGCCTGGTGGACGAGAACAAGCACCCCAAGTCCTCAATAGGTGTGGGCGAAGCAACTCAGAAGTGGATGGAGGTCGCCGCCGGGCTACAGGGGACCACGCTCATCCGGGGACCGGCGCCCGGCGACCCGGCCGTCCGGGCAGAGTCCTGCTCGGACTGGAGCGGTGCTGCGGGCGCTCGGACGGCGCCGGCACGCTCCGACGGGAGCAGGCAGGCCACCACTGTCCGCGGTGTGCACGAAGATGGTACAGCGCCATGGTGTCCTCCGGTCCGGCCGGGCCACAGTGGGACGCCGTTTGTTTTCGTCCTGGGCCACGGATTCTGCGGGGAATGCGCCAAAATCCCCTGATTTCATACATCCGCCGGAGAAGGTCCGGCGAGTAGGCGTGCTGCGGCGCCTTGACGGCTTGATATGACTATTTGTTGCGAAACGGTTGCTGTGAGTGCGAGACCAGTTCAATGATGACGCAGTGGGGGCGGATGAGGCACGCGCTGTCTGGTATGCAGAGCTTCGTTTCGGTGTCCTCGGCGCCGTCAGGGTGATCTCGGGCAGCACCAGCTGCACCCCGACCGCCTCCAAGCAGCGTGTCCTGCTGGCGCTGCTCCTCCACCACGCGAACCGGGTGCTGACCGTGCCCGAGATCCTCGAGGCCGTCTGGGACAGCAACCCGCCCCAGTCCGCCGTCCCGGCCCTGCACGGCTACGTCTCCGCGGTACGACGCAGGCTGCAGCCGGCCGGGACCTCGTCGGACGTCACCGACCCGCGCCAGCACCCGATCCTGCAGACGCATCCCGGCGGCTACATCCTGCGGGTGTCCCCGCACCAGCTGGATCTCAGCCGGTTCCGAGCCTTCGCGGCGGAGGGTCGGCAGCGGCTGGTCGAGTCCCGGTGCGACGCAGCGGTCCCGCTGTTCCAGCGTGCACTCGAGTGCTGGGAGGGACCTGCGTTCGCCGACGTGCGCTGGGCCGGAGCCCTCGCCCACTGCGCGTCCCGGCTCGACGAGGACCGGCTCGCCGTGCTGGAGAAGCGGATCGACGCCGAGCTCTGCCTCGGCCACGCGCCCACGGTGGTCGGGGAGCTGACCGAGCTGTGCGCCCGCCACCCGATGCGAGAGGGCCTGCACCAGCAGCTCATGCTCGCCCTGCACCTCACCGGGAGGCAGGCCGAGGCACTCCAGGTGTTCGCGCGTGTGCGGCGCCGCATCGTCGACGAGGTCGGCCTTGAGCCCGCGGCCGGCCTGCGGGCGATGCAGCAGGCGATCCTCAGCGGCGCCGGCCCCCAGCCCAGCCGGCACTGGCACGGACCCGGCTGACACCCACCAGCGGCCGGCCCGCAACCCCGGCGCGCCCGACCTCCCCGGGCAGCACTCCTAGCCCGACGCCCGCAGCTCCCAGGTCCGGCGCCGCCGGTGGTGTACCAGCGGGGTCCCCGGCGTCGCCTCCACCCGAACCACGTCGCCGATCAGGATGAGGTGGTCGCCGTGCGCCAGCACCCGCGCGGGGACACAGAGCAGGAAGACCGGCGTGCCAGCCAGCCGCGGCACCTCGCCGTCCCACCGCCAGTCCTGGCCGCCGAACCTGTCGGCGCCGGGGGCGGCGAAGAGATCGGCCACCGGGCCTTGTTCGGCGCCGAGCAGGTGGACCCCGAAGTGGGAGCACCCGGCCAGCACCGGACAGGACCGGCTCGCCTCGTCGATCGCCACGAGCACCGAGGGTGGCCGCACGCTGAACGAGCACAGCGAGGAGACCAGTAGCCCGACCGGCTCGCCATCGTCACGCCGTGCCGTCACGACCGCCAGCCGGGTCACCAGCTGGCTCATCGCGTCGAGGAACGGCTCCCGGAGCCCGGTCGCCTGGTCAGGTGCTGCGGCCGCATGCCGAGCGCCGGGCGGCAGCAGGCCGGCCGTCATCTCGGCTCGCCCCCGCCTGCGCCGGCGCCGGTCAGGCCGGCTGGTGCGCCGGCCGACACGAGCGCCTCCCGGTGGCGCCGGGCGTCCTCGTCGTCGACGAGCGCGAGCACCGCGTCGTGGTCGGCAATGGCCTCGGCGTAACGGCCCGCAGCCTCGTGCACCAGCGCCCGGTTGAACAGCATCTGCGGGGTCCCGCCCAACTCGATGGCGCGGTCGAAGTCGGCGGTGGCCCGGTGGAGGTCGCCGGACCGGAACGCCAGCTCGCCGCTGACCGCCCAGGACTCCGCGACTCCGTCGTCGGCGCGCAGCGCCGCGGACACCGCGGCCCGCGCTTCGTTCAGCTGCCCACGCTCGGCCAACAGGCTCGCGCGCAGCGTCAGCAGGTGCGGGTTGGCGGGCGCGATCCCGAGTCCGGCGTCGACCTCGGCCGCCGCCTGGTCGGACCGGTCGAGGTCGGCGAGGATGCCGGCGATGTTGATCCGGGCGTCGACCATGGTCGGATCCAGCTCCAGCACCCGCTGGAAGTCGGCCAGCGCCCCGCTCAGCCGGCCGAGGTCCATCTGTGCCTCCGCCCGGTTGTAGTAGACCTCGGGGAAGGGCGGCGACAGCCTCAGCGCGTGCCCGTAGTCGGCGATGGCCTCCTCGGTGCGGCCCAGCCGGCGCAGGACGTTGCCGCGGTTGAAGTAGTGGTCCGGGAAGTACGGATCCCGCTCGATCACGGCGTCGAGGTCGGCCAGCGCGTCCTCCAGCCGCCCCACCATCAGGTAGACCTGCGCGCGGTTGTAGCGCAGTCCGGTGCGGTGCATCTCCCGCTCGCCGGGCGGCAGCTCGCGCTCCATCCGCTCCATGCCCTCGGTGACCAGCCGTACGGCCTGGTCGGCGCGACCCTGCCGGAACTCCACCAACGCGAGACCGTTGTTGTTGAACACCGAGTGGAACGTGCGGGCGTGCGGGTCAGGCAGCACCGACGCGATCGCGACAGCCGCGTTCAGCCAGGCCCGTGCCACGTCGTGGTCGCGCCGGTCGTCGCCGTAGTGTCGGGTGTAGAGCATCCCGAGCTCGTACGCGCAGTGCATCTGGACCATCGGATCGATCGACACCCGCCGGACCCGCTCCACCAGGGCCTCGGCCTCCTCGGCCCGGCCGGCAGAGGCGAGGCACACCATGGTGTCGGCGACGAACGGCCACCATCGGGTCCAGTCCCGCTCTCGGTCCACCAGCCGGCTGCCGCGCATCCCGAGGTCAGCGGCGGCGTGGTAAAAGCCGAACAGCCGGCAGTGCACCTGCGCGTGCCGCAGGGCCGCCACTCCCGCGCCCCCGGGATCGCTCCCCCGCTCCCGGTGCCACGGCAGCGCGCCGAATGCCAACGACGGCTCCTCCCGCGCCTCCAGCTCGGCGGCCCGCCGGTCGTGCAGCGCAGCGCGTTCCGCGGCGTCCAGCCGGTCGTACGCGGCTCGGTGCGCCGGCTCGTCCGTCGTGCCGTCGCTGTCGACGTAGGACCGCGCGTCCCCGGTCGCCGCCGGCGCGGTGGCTCGCCCGTTGTGCCCGGTGGCGTAGGTGACCAGCGCTGCCCGCAACGCATCCGGGGCCGGTCCCGACACCTCGGCGAGCGCCCCGCCGGCAGCGCCGACGACGACCGTCAGCAGGTCCGGCGGCATCCGGCGCAGCAGCACGGCGAGGAACTCCAGGTCGGTGTGCTCCGCCTCGTGCACGTCGTGCACCACCAGCGTGCGGGGCCCGCCGCCGAGCGCGACCAGGTGCTCGCGGAGGAACTCGACCAGACCGTTCGCCAGCCGCCAGGTATGCAGCTTCGCCTGGTAGCGCGTCTGATGCTTCGCCATGGTCGTGACGTCCAGGCCCATCGCCGGCACCGCGACCCGCAGCTCCGGGGTCGTCTGCTGGATCTCGACGTGGTACCGCGAGCCCAGTTCGGGGTCCGCCGCCAGCGCGGCCGGCCCGACCTCGCGCAGCAGGGAGCCGGCCGCGGTGTAGGGCCCGCGCAGGGTGCGGTGGGCCGCGACCACAGCGAGCAGGGGCGGCAGGTCCGGCAGAGCGGCCAGGACCGCGTCCCGGTCCGCGCGGCGGTCGGCTCGGATCCAGTGGTGGGTGCGCATGGGGACCCTTTCAGGCGACGACGTGGTGGAACGCGGCGGCGGCGGCCCGGGCGCGGCGGCGCTCCCGGGCACCGATCCAGAGGCTGGCGGTGATCTGCGCGAAGGTGACGGCGAGCAGGGTCGCCGAGTCGACCAGCTCGGCGGTGCTCGCCTCGCTGCCGCCGGTCAACCGGCCGAGCACCCCGGTCCCGGTACGCCAGAGCACCGGGATCAGGACCAAAGCGAGGGTTGCGAAGGTGAACGAGTACCCGACGACGACCAACCACGAGTACCAGCGGGCGACCCGGCGGTCGACCGGGTGCAGGCGGGCGGGGTCGGTGATCCGGTCGGTCCGGCCGAGCAGCCGGTTGACCCGGTTCGCGAGCGTCCGCGTGGCCGCGGTGTGCAGGTCCACGCAGCCCAGCGCGGTGGTTATCAGGACGTAGAGGTCGGTCCGCAGGTAGAAGGAGAACTGCCAGACGATCCGCAGGAAGGTGGTGAACGCCAGCGCGAGGCACAGCCGGCCGGCGAAGGACAGCTCCCCGCCCGGCTCGCGGGTGAGGTCGGCTGTCACGACGAACGCTGCCAGCGCCACCAGGTCGAAGAGCAGGCCGGCGAGTATCGGCAGGTAGCGGCAGCGCCGGGGGACGCCGACCAGCCCGTCCATGGACGTCTCCAGCACGACCATGTACAGCCGCCGGCTGATCCGCAGCCGGGAGCGCACGCCGAGCCGGCGGCCGGCGAGGGCGTGGAACGCCTCGTGCGCCAGCAGGAGCGGCAGCACCCCCACGATCAGGGTGAACTCGATGACCGTGTAGTAGTTGGTGAAGAAGATGCTGCTGTAGGTCGGCACCAGGTCGTCCGCGGTCGCCATCGCCACCAGGGCCCAGATCACCAGCGCCGCATAGCCGGCGAAGGCCACCGGGGAGAAGAGCGCGCGCCCCAGCTGCTGCCAGCGGACGTGCCCGGTCGCGGCGGCGTCCCCGTCCGCCCGCACGAAACCCAACTCGTCGAGGGCGGCCACGATGTCAGCGATGTCGAGGCTCTCGCCGTACTCGGTCTCGTACCAGCGGGCCACCTCCGCCGGGGTCGAGCCGTCGGCCAGGCGGCGGACCACCTCGGCGCCGTCCACCGGGAAGATGGCGTACGAGTCGGTGTCCGGACGGCCGATGGTGACCTCGTCGCCCTCGGTCAGGTAGACCAGCGGGTGCAGCGGGACCGCCCGGTCCACGTCGGTTCCTGTCAGCTCGGTCACCTCGGCACCCTCCGGAGTACGGCCTGGCGAGAGCGGGTGCGGACGCTCGGTCCGCACCCGCCCCGGCACCATTGCGCCTAGACGGCGTGGTAGCAGGAGCACGCCGCCGAGGTCAGGCGGACCGAACCCGCCTTGCGGATCGTGATCTTCTTCATGTTGCGCACCTCCTCCCGGAGGACCTGGCCGGCACCCGCTCCACTGGCCGGAGAGGCCACGGTGGCATCGCCCGCCAGAGAAGGCGCAACGTCGTGCCATGGGCGGGGCAAGGTCCCGGCAGCGGGCGGGTACGGCCGCGCCACAGGTCGGGCGATCTCCCGGTACGAGAGCGCCAAGACGACGCCGCACCAGGCGCAATGGCTCGGTATGGGAGCCGCAGGGCCCGGCCGCACGTGCAGCAACGCTCCACCAAAGGGAGACCAAGGTGCGGGCGCCGGGCGGTGACGTCCCACCGAGTGGTGTAGGTCTGGGCCCGGGCGGCGTGCCTCGCTGATGTTGAGGGGCTGCGTCAGTCGTCCTCGACATCCTCGACGACGGTGTCGTAGATGAGAGTCGGGATCGTCAGCGCGATGCTGAGGAAGGTGGCGACCGGCCAGTCGATGCCGCCCAGGGCGGCGACCACACCGGAGACGATCCACGCGGACAACGACACGACGTACAGCACTACACCCACCCGGGTGGCCGGGATAAACGCCTTCACGAGACCCTTCACACGGGCAAGAGGAGCCGCACCTCGGTCCCGGCGCCTCGTCGGCGCCGCGGTCAGCACCCGAGCAGGTGAGGCCGCACTCGCCGACCATCGGCGAGCCTGCCGGTGGTCAGGATCCGCCGCCGCACCCGGTCCAGCAGCGGCACGGCCGGGGGGCCCACCCCGTCCCAACCAGTCGGTGACGCAGCTCCGGTCGCCCGGGTCGTGCAGCGGGCCGAGCCACACCGCGACGCCGAGGACACCGTCCTCGCCACGGCGGGGCATCACGGCGACGACGGGCGCCGGCGCGAGGACGGCGCGGTGCAGTCGCGCCAGGACGCCGCCGGGGCTGCGCTGCACGCAGTCGGCCAGCTCGCACCGGTAGTCCTCGTGCGGCGTGGCGAGCAGGACCAGGAACCCGTCCTTGGCGGTCACGGCGCTTCCCGCGTCGCCACGGTGAAACGCACCCGGTAGGTCAGCGTCGGCACGCCGGCCGCGGCGGTCAAGAACGCCTGCCGCGCTTGGTCGGCATGCTCGGCCGGCACGGCTTCGAAGAGGGCCCGCATGCCGTGCGACAGCGCCCAGGCGAGGTGCTGGGCCGGCGTCTCGAAGGTGACCGGGTAGTCCCGCTCGACGAAGCGCAGGCCGGTGAGACCGGCCGGCTCCAACAGCTCCGCGAGCGAGTGGCGGGTCCTCAGCCGGCGCTCGGGCGGCGGCCGGTCCTCCACACGCGGCGGGGCCGGCGGCAGCAGGGGGAGGATTCCTTCGGTCAGCGTCCGGAACGCCACCTCGTCCGCCGGCACGCTCTCCCGGAACGTGCTCACCGCCAGCCGGCCGCCCGGCCGCAGCAGCTCGGCGTACCGGCGGACCGCTCGGGCCGGGTCGGGCAGGAAGAAGAGCACCAGGCCGGCGAGCACCACGTCGATCGACCCGTCCGGCAGCTCGGGGACGACAGGGTCCTCCGCGTCGCCGACCCGCACCCGGACCTGTGGCAGCCCCGCGGCCCGCGCGGCGGCAGCGGCCACCATCGCCGGCGCCAGGTCGACCCCGACAGCGAGGCCGTCCGGCCCGACCGCCGCGGCGGCCGGCAGCAGGCTCGCGCCCCGCCCGCAGCCGACATCCAGCACCCGCTCCCCGGACGCCGGAGCGGCCGCGGAGACCAGCTCGGCGCCCACCAGGCCGAAGAACGGGACGCCGACCTGGTCGTACGTCGCCGCCGCCCGGTCGAAGACCGCCGCGATGCCGGCCTTCTCCCCCGCCGCCCGGTCGACCGGCAGCGGGCGGGCGCGCCACACCGCCTCCTCGTCGGCCGAGACCACGGCAAAGCCCTCCCTGTCGTAACGGACAGCGGCGTAGTCGGTCGGCCGAGCCAACCGCACAGAGATCGCATCGGGTTCGGCAGCCGGCATCACGTCGACCTCCCGCTCGCTCGTCATGGACCGAACATAGCCGAAATGAAAACTGTTACCGATAGACCTGCTCACGAACGAACGATGATGAGTACGGAGCGGGCTGTCCGTCGAGCGTGCCCTTCAGCGCCGGCTGGCGCAGGACGCGCAGGTGCCGACGATCTCGACGGTGTGGTCGACGTCGACGAAGCCCTCGGCCTCGGCGACCTGGTGGGTCCAGCGCTCGACCTCGCGCCCGGAGATCTCCACGGTGCGGCCGCAGGAGCGGCAGACCAGGTGGTGGTGGTGGGTGTCGGTGCCGCAGACGCGGTAGACGGTCTCGCCGTCCGGGGTGCGCAGCACGTCGACCAGGTCGGCGTCGGCGAGCGACTGCAGGTGCCGGTAGACGGTGGTCAGCCCGACGCCGGCGCCGCGGCGGCGCAGCTCGGCGTGCAGGTCCTGGGCGCTGGTGAAGCCGGGCCGGCCGGTCAGCGCCTCGCGCACCGCGGCAGCCTGGCGGGTCGCGCGCACGCCGCCGGGCCGCCGCGCCGTCTCCAGTGCCATCGGGGCCCTCTCGGTCGCAGCGGCCGGGTCGGCCACCCGGTCAGGCTGATCGGCGCTCGTCCCGGCGGCATGCCGGCGCTTCCCCGCGTCGGCCCGACCCTCGGAGCGGTCCGGCCGCCCGGCACGGACGGCCGAGCAGGACTCATCTGGTGGCCGACTCAGACCCGTCCACCCAGTGCCTTCACGATCGTGTCGGTGTTGTGCTGCTGGGCCTGAAGATACGTGCCCCCGGCCGACCCCTCGGGACCAAGGCCGTCGGCGTACAGCGCGTCCTCGCCGCCGACCACCGCGACCCCGGCCTCGCGGGCGACCGCCTCGGCTGTGCGCGGCGGCAGCGACGCCTCGGAGAACACCGCCTTGACCCCGGTCGCCTTGATCTTGGTGACCAGGTCGGACAGCTGCCGGCCGGACAGCTCGGCCGAGGTGTCGAAGCTCGGGATGATCGCCCCGACGGACGTCAACCCGTACCGGGCGCAGTAGTAGCCGAACGCGTCGTGGTTGGCGACCAGCTTGCGCTGCGCCGGCGGAATCGAGTTGATCTTCGCTTCGCTCACCTTGTCCAGCGCGTCCAGCTTCGCGGTGTAGCCGGCCGCGTTCCGCTCGTACGCCGCCTTGCCCGGCTCGTCCGCCGCGACCAGCCCCTTGAGCACGTTGCCGACCATCAGCTTGGCGTTGCGCGGGTCGTGCCAGATGTGCGGGTCGACCTCGGCGCGCTCCTCGCCCTCCTCCTCGGAGTGGCCTTCCTCCTCCTCGCCACCCTCACGGACGCTGACGCCCTCGCTGGTGTCGACGACGGTGCCGGTGTAGCCCGCGGCCGTCACCGTGTCGGCCACCCAGGCCTCCAGCCCCAGCCCGTTTTCCACCACCAGGTCGGCCTCGGAGATCACCTGCAGGTCGGCCGGGGACGGCTCGTAGTCGTGCGGGTCGACGCCCGCCTTGAGGATCTGGGCAACCTCGACCCGGTCCCCACCGACGTTGCGGACGAAGTCGGCCACCACCGGCGTCGTCGCCACCACCGTCAGCGCCGGGTCCGGCCCGACGGCCGGTGCGGCGGCATCGTCCGAGCCGCAGCCGGACAGGGCCAGGGCGCCGGCCATGAGCAGCAGCGCGGCGGTACGAGCTGGGCGCGGACGCACAGGATCTCCTTGCCGAGGTGGAGCACCGACGAGGTGACGTTACCCAAACTGACAACCGTTGTCATGTCGTGAAGTGGTGAGGTGCCCATAGTGGGCGACCGGTGGAGGCCGCCTCGACGACGTACTGGTGACCAGTGAGCACTTCGCGTCCCGGACGGGCACATCCGCAGCCGGCAAGCGGAACGGCGCTGCGCGCGTACCGCTCTTCGCCGGGTCGGCGGTGCTGGAACCCGCCGCGCCCGGCCCGTCACCGCCCCGTTTGCCCTCGGGCGTCGAACGGCGCGGCGGGATGCCCGTCGACGGCGGTGCCGGGGCAGGATGGCGGCATGCTGGAGGTCGAGATCGTCCCCCGCTCGTTGGCGGCGCTGGATGGGGTCCTCACCCGGGAGCAGGCGGAACGCTTCCGGGCAGCCGCGGACCGAGCGGCCACGACCCTGGCCGGGCGGACGGTCTGGAACGTCAGCTCCACCGCGACCGGCGGCGGGGTCGCGGAGATGCTGCACACCCTGCTCGGGTACGTTGCCGGCGCCGGGGTGACGAGCCGGTGGCTGGTGCTCGCCGGCGACGCCGACTTCTTCGCCGCCACCAAGCGGCTGCACAACGCGATCCACGGAGTCGGTGCCGTGCCGGCCGTCGACGACGCCGACCGGCTCGCCTACGACCGCGCGCTGGCCCGCAATCTCCCCCGGCTGCTCGACCGCGTACGCCCGCAGGACCTGGTGCTCCTGCACGACCCGCAGACCGCGGGGCTGGTCGAGCCGCTGCGGCGGGCCGGCGTGCCGGTCGTCTGGCGGTCGCACATCGGCCTGGACACCGCGACTGCGACCTCCGACTCGGCCTGGGACTTCCTGCGCGGGTACGTCGAGGCGGCCGACGCCATGGTGTTCTCCCGCCGCCAGTACGCGCCGGCGTGGGTGCCGGCCGACCGGCTGTGGGTCATCTCGCCCTCCATCGACCCGCTGTCGGCGAAGAACCGGCCGATCGCGGCCGACGAGTGCGTCCGGATCCTGACCGGTGCCGGCCTGCTCGGCGCGGACGGCGTCCAGGACACGCCACTGGTTCAGGGCGCGCCGCCGCCGGACCCCGACACCCGACTGGTGGTTCAGGTCAGCCGATGGGACCGGCTGAAGGACATGGCCGGGGTGATGCGCGGCTTCGCGCGGATCTCACCAGCGCAGGCCGATGCGCACCTCATGCTCGTCGGTCCGGCCGTTGCCGGTGTCACCGATGATCCGGAAGGCGCGCAGGTACACGCCGAGTGCCTCGCGACCTGGCAGACCCTGCCCGAAGGCGTGCGGCGGCGGGTGCACCTCGCCAGCATCCCCACCGACGACCCAGAGCTGAACGCGACGATCGTCAACGCCATCCAGCGCCACGCCGCCGTGGTCGTGCAGAAGAGCATCGCCGAGGGCTTCGGCCTCACCGTCACCGAAGCCATGTGGAAAGCTCGGCCGGTCGTCAGCAGCGCCGTCGGCGGGATCCTCGACCAGATCCAGGACGGCGGGACCGGCCTGCTCATCGCGGACCCGCACGACCTCGACGCCTTCGCGTCGGCCGTGGAGCGGGTCCTGGAGGACGAGACCCTCGCCCGGAGGCTCGGCGAGGCCGCCCACCTCCGGGTGCGGGACCAGTACCTCGGCGACCGGCACCTCGGTCAGTACGCCCAACTGTTCGAGGCTGTGCTGAGTCGCGCGAGGTCGTAGGGGCGAGGCTCGAGGCGGCCGCCGGCGCGGCCCGGCTCAGCGGGGTACAACACGCTCCGCCACTCGTCGGTCGCGGCGAGCCATTTCGTCACCGGCTCGGAATCCGTCGGTTGTTCAACTCGACGTGGAGTAACTGGCGCGCACCCGTACTCTCCGTACCAACAGCTCGGCGGAACGACCATCCTGGCGAAAGGTGAAGCGAGCATGTCAGTGCAAGGCGAAACGGCAAAAGGGTTCGAGCGCGTTCGCGACGCCTTCGACGAGCATGCGAATGAAATGGGACGTGGCGGCGCGGCCTTTGCGGCATATCAGGGCGGAAAGAAGATAGTTGATCTGTGGGGTGGTTCCGCTCGTCCGGGTGTCGACTGGACGCGTGATACCGTCAGCTGCTTCTTCTCGACGACAAAGACGCTTACGGGTGTGGTCGCGATGTTGCTGCACGATCGCGGGCAGCTCGACTTCGACGTACCGGTCATGACGTACTGGCCGGAGTTTGCCGCCAACGGGAAGGAAGCGGTCACCGTCCGCCAGTTGCTCTCGATGCAGGCGGGCTTTCCGTACGTACCCGGCTATGAGAATTTCCTGTCGCCGAGCGGCGAGGGCTGGGATCAGACGGAAGAGATCGAGCGTCGGATCGCGGAATCCGCACCGCTCACCGAGGTCGGAAAACCTGCCTACGCAGTCGTCAACTTCGGCCTTCTGGTCAACGCGGTGGTGCGACGCATATCCGGACGTCACGTCAAGGACATCTGGAACGACGACGTCGCTCGGCCGTTGGGTGTCGACCTGTCGCTCGGCGGCCGGGACGATGTTCGCGCTCGGGCTGCGCAGCTGTACAACTTCAACGAACCCGGTCTCGTCCTCGCGACCGGCACGTTGGGCGCGAAAGTGTGGCATGAAGTGAGCGGTCGCAGTATTATGGACGATCTCGCCGCGTTCGCCAGCGCCCCGACCGTACTCCGGTGCCTCGAAGGCGGCGGTGAGTCACTTGGCACGGCAGCAGCGATGGCGAAGGTCTACGCGATGCTGGAGAACGGCGGATCGCTCGATGGCGTGAAGATCCTGACGCCGAAGACCGTCTCGGAGTTCACGGAAGTGCAAAGCCGAGAACCGGACGAAGTGATAGCCGCCATGGGAACGGTCGGCCCTTCGAACTGGCTGCTGGGCGGGATCGAATGCAATTACGAGATGGAGCCGGGGCTGGGCATGATCATGGGACCCGGTCCGCGATCCTTCGGCAAAGCGGGCGCCGGTGGTCAGAACGGCTTCGCGGATCCGGACCACAAGCTCGGTGTCGCCTTCGTCCGTAGCCATCTCACGTGGACGTCCCCACTGGAACGCGAACTCGTCGACGCGCTGTACACCTGTCTGTGACCGCAGGTCCCCTCGCCAGCGACGCGACCTGCGGCACCCGCCTATGCGGACGTTCCGCATAGGCGGCGGCAGCCTGTCGTTGAACTGGGCGCTGATGGCCGCCGGCCTCGTCGACCGCGTGCAGGTCACGGTCTTCCCCGTCATCACCGGCAAGCCCGGGACCGACCCGGTCTTCGGGGGTGCGGCCGACTCCACGTGTCGTCATGTCCTTCGTCGCCGGCTGTTCCTGGAGCCGGGGGCCGCTCCGGCGGTCCAGCACTTGACTGCTCGGTGATAGATCGGCGATAGACGAGGAGGACGATTGGCCGCCGACGCGGACTCTCCCGATCGGGGGCGCGCACGGGAAGAGTACGCAGGCTCACGTACGGTGACTGTTGCCTCTGCGTCGCGAGGATCGGATTCACGGGGCCGGACTGCCGCAAGGTCGGACATATGTCCCACCATAACGTGAGCTTCTATCTGGTGTACTGCCCGCTGTTATGGGTACTGGTCCTCCCGCAGACGGACTAGAGACGCTCGTTGGGACTGCGCTCGGGCACCCCTTCTGTTGGGCTGAGACGACTGGCCGCCCCCGGAGAGGACGAAGTGGCAACGGAAAGCAATCCGCGCGTACTGGTCACCGGCGCTGGCGGCTTCATCGGTCACCATCTCGTCACCTCGTTGAAGCAGCGCGGCTACTGGGTACGAGGCGTCGACATACACGCTCCCGAGTACACCACGGTGGATGCGGACGAGTTCGAGCTGCGCGATCTTCGTCGCTTCGATGAATGCCTCCTGGCCACGCGTGGGATCGATCACGTCTATGCGCTGGCCGCCGACATGGGCGGCATGGGCTTCATCTCCGCCAATCACGCCACGATACTTCGCAACAACGCCTTGATCAACATCCATACGCTGGAAGCGGCCCGAATGAATGGGGCCTCTCGTTACCTGTTCAGCTCCTCGGCCTGCGTCTATCCGGAGCATTTGCAGAACGAGGCGAACGTCGTGCCGCTCAAGGAGCACGACGCGTACCCGGCAAATCCGCAGGACGCCTACGGGTGGGAGAAGCTCATCGCCGAGCGCCTCTGCCTGGAATACTTCGGGGAATACGGGCTCGACACACGCATCGTGCGCTTTCACAACATCTACGGGCCGTATGGAACCTACGACGGCGGGCGCGAGAAGGTGCCTGCGGCGTTGTGCCGTAAAGTCGCGATGGCCGAGCCCGGCGACGAAATCGAGATCTGGGGCGACGGCGAGCAGACCCGGTCGTTCTGCTACGTGAACGACTGCGTCGAGGGAATCTACCGTCTCATGCAGTCGGACTACCGGGAGCCGCTCAATCTTGGCACTGAAGACATGGTGACGGTGAACACACTCGCCGAGACGATCATCGCCATATCCGGCAAGGATGGCCTCAGGCTGCGACACGTCGAAGGCCCCCAGGGTGTCCGCGGTCGAAACTCCGACAATCGCCAGCTGCGGAAGGTGCTCGACTGGGAGCCATCGGTCACCCTGAGCCAGGGACTTGAGCCCACCTATCGCTGGATAGAGAAGCAGGTCGAGTCCGGCCAGCCGCCAGGAGCAATTCCCCCACGACAGGCCGTCGAGCAATCGGGTGGCCGCGCTTGACCCGCCGCACAAGCTCCAACGATTGGCCCGACGGCACGACGCAGATGCTGGAGCCGGGTGACGGATCCGCCCGGCTTCATATCATCACCGAGCGGGACGTCGGCCTGTTCTCCCTTATTCAACAGGTCATCTCGAACATTCCCTGGGCCATTTCCGAGGCTCGCGTCCCGGTGGTCCACTTCGCCGATGGCACGTGTTACTGGACGCCCAACGGCTATCAGGGAAGAGATACGGTGTGGGAGTACTATTTCGAGCCGTTGGACCCGACCTATCCGGCGGCGAAGATCCCTGATCACGTCAGGAGACGGATAGCTGCGGACCGGCCCTCCCCTTACGAGGTGGGCTATGACGTGGACGATCACGTGTTCGTGTCGTGCCATTTCGGCGACCACGCCCAGCTCAAGGGTGCGACCTTGCCGATCCCTTACCAATGGGATGATCCGAGCGAGTGGCTGAGAAAGGAAGCGAAGGCTGTCCTGGACAAGTTCGTCCGGCCCCGCCCGTACATCCTGCACAAGGTGAGTGACTTCTTCGCACGGCACATGGCCGGACACTACGTTGTCGGAGTGCACGCACGCGGAACCGATGCGACGTCCGAACGAGAGCTTCGGGAGTTCCGCCGCGACTCCCTCGTGCTGTCACGGTATTGCGCGGAGATCGGACGGATCCTGGAGCTTCAGCCGAATGCGAAGATCTTCGTGGCCTCGGATGAGCAGTCTTCGGTGAGGCACCTGGAGGCGGTGTTTCCGGACCGCGTGACTGCGTACGACAGCGTCCGGCACGAAAGCGGTGAGGCGGCCGGACAGGGGCCGACGGGATGGATCATGCCGGCCTACATCTCCGGCGACCGCGACGTGGCCGCGCGGAACGGAGAGGATGCCGTTGTCGAGTATCTGTTGCTGAGCCGATGCGACTACCTGGTCCACAACGGATCGAGCCTGGCGAGGACGGTCCTGCTGAACGCGCCTGAACTTCAGCACACCAATACGCACCGCAGACCTCCGGAGCGGGTGGCGTCACCAGGCTCGAGGACTCATGGTGGCGGACATCCAGGAAGTGGTCAGGATGGCTCTTGAGCGAGAGATGATCGAGCGCGTCAAGGCGGACAAGAGACGGCGCAAGTCTGCAGCCGTCAGGTATCAGGATCGACCCGAACTTGCTTTCATCGTCCAGTCGTTCAACCGGGCGTCCAACATCGAGCAGCTCATCGGCGGCCTCAGGGACATGGGTCACCATGAGCTGATCGTCTGCGAAGACGGCTCGCTGGATGGATCCCGGGAGAAGTGGATGGCTCACCTGGGCCGACCGAACGACTTCTTGATCCACTCGAACGACCTGCACGAGATCAGGATCCTTGATCGAGCGATCAGATTCGCCCGCGCGGAGATCATCTGTCTGGTCCAGGACGACGACCTCATCCCACGCGACACCGCCTGGCTGGAGCGTGCACTCCGGCAGTTCAGCAACAATCCCAGGCTGGCAATTGTCGGTGGCTTCATGGGCTTCGAAAGCTTCGATCCTGATCCCGCGAAGGCCAGGCGCATCTGGGGCGGAGACGAATTTCGGTTCGTCCACCACGTCAATGTCGGACCGTACTTCATTCGTCGGCAGAGCTACGAGGCGCTCGGTGGCTGGGATTACTCGTTCTCCGATGTCGGCGAACCAGGCATCTGCTTCGACAACGAGCTGTGCCTGCGAGCCTGGATGAACGGCTATCAAGTCGGCTACAGCTTCGTCCCGTTCAAGGGCCCCCCGGGGCACTATGCGGTCGACGGCGGGACCGTACTGTTCTCGAACGACGTGAGGGTCAGAAACTCCGTCCGCAACTCCGCCACGATATTCAGGACGTACGGACCACACGCTGCCCGAATCGATGCCCTGGTGGCTGCGGCGACTGCAACCCTGGACCACCCGCCGGCTGAGGCCACGTACTGGTCAACGCCAGCGGAGGCTGCCGCGCAGGAGGAGAGTCCCCAGGTCTCGGTCCACGACCTCACCTCGTAGCCGCGAGCCAGAGCCGGCCGCCGCATGATCTCTTCGGCGCGACCGGCAGCTGGCAGGTCAAGATCCACGACCCGACCAACCGCCTCGCCGGCCACGACGGCCGGGTGCTGGTCGGCGCCGGCTGGGTGGCCCTGACCGAGGCCTGCGACGCCACCGGCCTGAGGTGGGAGCGCCAGCCTGAGGACACCGCGGGAAGGACCCACGACCGCTGCTGATGATGGTCGAGTGGCACAGCGGCATCGAGTGCATGATCGCCACGTCCCGAATTCCACAGTTAAACGCCACTTTCATACCGTTGCTTTGATCAAGCGCCTCACACTACCGTGATGTCCGTTCCCGGCGCTCGTTCCGCTTTCCGGATCGCGCGGCCCGCCGGTTCACCATGAGATCGGAGTCGGTTCCTTGGCGCCGATGCAGAGATACGAGGCGCTCGCCCGGGAAGCGCTCACGGAGCTCAATTCCACCCGCCCCGAAGGGGAGCGGTTCCCGGTGGACGACCTGGACGCGATCTCGCTGTACGGCACCGAGGGCATCTTCGACTCGATGCACCTGGTCAGCTTCCTCGCGATCCTGGAGCAGAAGCTCGAGGACGAGCTGGACGTCGAGATCTCGCTGACCTCGGAGAAGGCGATCTCGCAGCGGGTCAGCCCGTTCTCCAGCTTCTCGACCCTCTTCGCCTTCATCGACGCCGAGCTGGCCGAGATGAAGGTCGGCGGCTGATCGGCCGGCCATGCCGACGACGGTCCGGAAGGCGACGGCGGCCGACAGCAGGGCCGTCTACGAGCTGCTGCGCTCGTCCACGCTGCTCAATGCCGGGCTTCCGTACGCCAAGCGGGAGCGGCTGTTCCGGCACAACTGGGGCGGCACCGAGGACCACTTCGGCTACGTGCTGGAGGACGAGGGCGGTATCCGCGGGTTCCTCGGGACGCTCTTCACCGAGCGCGAGGTCGGCGGGGTGCGGCGGCGGTTCTGCGAGCTGCACAGCTGGTACGTGCAGGACGACTACCGCAAGGAGGGCATCAAGCTCTTCATGGTCGCCCTGTCGGCGAAGAAGGTCACGATCCTCAACCACACGCCGTCGGCCGGCGTGTACGAGATCGGCGCGAAGTTCGGCTTCACCGATCTGGAGACCCACGTGCTGGTCATCCCGCCGGTGCCGACGCTGCGCGGCCTGCGGGCGGGCTTCCGGGTCGAGTCGTCGCCCGAGGTGATCGCCGGACGGCTCGACGGGACCGAGCGGCAGATCCTCGAGGACCACCGGCACATCGAGGAGTGCCGGCACTTCCTGGTGACGCGGCGCGGGTCGGACACCGGCCTCTACCTGATGGTGAAGCGGCTGTGGCGCCGGCGGCGGGAGCCGATGGGCCGCATCCTGCATTTCAGCGACGAGAAGCTGCTCGCCGACGCCATCGACTTCCTCCGGCTCTACCTGCCGGTCCGGATGGGTCTCGGTTATCTGATCGTCGACCGCGGGGAGCTGGCCGACCCGGACGCGATCCGGTTCACCCGGACCGTGGACCGGCCGGTGCCCTCCCAGTTCAAGTCCCGGGACTTGACCGCCGACCAGGTCCGGACGTCGCTCTACACCGAGCCGCTGCTCGTCGGCTACCGGCTCCATTAGCCATGATCGTCTTCGTCAGCGGGACACGGACCGGGCTGGGCCTCGGGCTGGCCCGCCGGCTGCTGGAGGCCGGTCACCAGGTCGTCGGCTGCAGCCGGAAGCCGTCCGCGCTGTGCCACGAGCGCTACCGCTACCACCAGGTCGACCTCACCGACCCGGACGCGGTCCGGTCGCTGTTCCGGTCGGTCCGCACCGAGTTCGGCCGGCTGGACGGGGTGGTCAACAACGCCGGCACCTCGGTCATGAACCCGTTCATGACCACCCCGCCCTCGACGGTCCGGGACATCTTCGGCATCAACGTCTTCGCCGCGCTGAACACCAGCCGGGAGGCGGTCAAGCTGCTGATGAAAAGCGAGGAACCGTCGCCCTGCATCGTCAACATCTCCTCGGTCGCGGTCCCGTGGGCCCTGGAGGGCCAGCTGGCGTACTCGGCCAGCAAGGGCGCGGTCGAGCAGGCGACCCGGGTGATGAGCCGGGAGCTGGCCGGCTTCGGCATCCGGGTCAACGGCCTGGGCCTGCCCCCGGTCCAGACGGCGCTCACCCGCACGGTCCCGAAGGACAAGATCGACGGCCTCGTGCAGCGGCAGGCGCTCAAGCGCATGTGCCGGATCGAGGACGTGGTCGGGCCGGTGGAGTTCCTGCTCTCCGCAAAGTCGGCCTTCGTGACCGGCGAGATGATCTACCTGGGGGGCGTTCGCTGATGCGGGACCGGCTGCGCGCGCGCCTGGAGGACCTCGGGGACTCCACCGCCGTCGTGCACGACGGCCGCTCCCGGACGTACGCCGAGCTGCTCGCCGAGATGGACCGGATCGGGCTGGCCCTGGAGGCCGCCGGGGTCGGGCCGCACCAGCCGGTCATCCTGCACGGCGACGTCTCGTTCCCGTCGATCGCGGCGCTGCTGGCGCTGGCCGTACGCCGGGCCGTGGTGATCCCCGTGGTCGAGCTGACCCCGGAGCTGAAGGCCTCGGTGGTCACCTCGTGCCAGGCCCGCTGGCTGCTGCGGGTCGAGGCCGGCGAGGTCGCGGTCACACCGGTGGGCGGGCCGCCCGAGCGCCCGCTGGAGCGGTACGCCGGCCTGGCCGCGTCCGGTGCGGCCGGGCTGGTCCTGCTCAGCAGCGGGACGACCGGGGAGCCGAAGGCGATCCTGCACGACTTCGACACCCTGATCGCGCAGAAGCTGGAGCGGCGGGCGACCCGCGGCGGGTCGGCGTCGAGCATCCTGATGATGCTGCTGTTCGACCACATCGGCGGCGTCAACACCCTGCTCAACGCGGTCCTGGTCGGCCGGCCGGCGGTGATCCCGAGCGAGCGCACGCCCGAGGAGGTGTGCCGGCTCATCGAGGCGCACCGGGTGCGGCTGCTGCCGACCAGCCCGACGTTCCTCAACCTCATGCTGCTGGGCAACCTGCACGAGGTCCACGACCTGAGCAGCCTGCGGCTGGTCACGTACGGGACCGAGCCGATGCCGGCCGCGCTGCTGGCCCGGATCAGCGCGGCGCTCCCCCAGGCCCGGCTGCTGCAGACCTTCGGGACCAGCGAGACCGGCATCTCCACGACCGTCAGCGAGTCCTCGCGCAGCACCCGCTTCCGGATCGACGACCCGGACGTGCAGCACCGGATCGTCGACGGGGAGCTGCAGCTGCGGACCCGGACCCAGTTCCTGGGCTACCTCAACCAGGAGACCACCACCGTCACCGAGGACGGCTGGTTCCGGACCGGCGACCTGGTCGAGGAGGATCCGGACGGCTACCTGACCATCACCGGGCGCACCCGGGACGTGATCAACGTCGGCGGCCAGAAGGTGCTGCCGCTGGAGCTGGAGTCGATCCTGCTGTCCAGCCCGCTGGTCGAGGACTGCGCGGTCTACGGCAAGCCGAACGCGATCACCGGCCAGTCGGTCTGGGTCGACGTCCGCACCCGGCCGGGGCTGTCGAAGGCCGAGTCCCGCCAGCACGTCGTGCAGTTCCTGGCCTCGCGCGTCGAGCGGTTCAAGGTCCCGACCCGGGTGAACGTCGTGGACAGCCTCGGGGTCTCCGACCGGTTCAAGAAGAAGCGGGGTCCGGGATGACCGGCGTGCACCTGATCGGGACCGGCAAGTTCGCCGTGCAGGTGGCCCGGTGGGCCCGGGACGCGGGCTGGACCGTGCACGGCTTCGTCGCCACCGACGACCAGCCGCCCTACGTGCCGGCGGACCGGGTGGTGGCGGAGGCCACCGGCCCGGTGGTGCTGGCGCTGTCCGATGTGGACGAGCGGCGCAAGGCGCTGGCCCGGTTCCCGGACGCCGACTTCGTCCACCTGGTGCACCCGAGCAGCCTGGTCGACGACGGGCAGCTGACCGGCGCCGGCACCGTGGTCGGCCCGTTCTGCTATCTGGGGGCCGAGGCCAGCGTCGGCGGCTTCACGCTGGTCAGCAGCCACAGCTCGGTGGGCAACCACTCCCGCCTCGGCGCGAACAACTTCCTCTCGCCGGCCTTCCACTGCGGCAACAGCGTGGAGATCGGCGACGACAACTTCTTCGGCCTCGGCTGCGCGGTCACGCCGGAGGTCCGCATCGGCAGCCACAACGTCTTCGCCGCCGGCGTCACCGTCTTCGAGCACGCCGGGGACGGCCGTACGCACCTGTCCACCGCCCGGGTCAAGGCGCTGCCACGCACGGCACCCGACTGATGAATCGGATGTGGGAACCATGCCGCAGAAAGTTCTGATCGTCGGCGCCGGGCCGGCCGGCACCGTGGCCGGGATGACGCTCCGCAAGCTCGGCCACGAGGTGGAGATCTTCGAGAAGGGCACGTTCCCGCGCTACCGGATCGGGGAGTCGCTGCTGCCCGGGACGCTGTCGATCCTCAACCGGCTGGGCCTGCAGGAGGAGCTCGACCGGCACCACTTCGTCCGCAAGCCCTCGGCCACCTTCCTGTGGGGGCCGGACCAGGCGCCGTGGACGTTCTCGTTCTCCACGCCGCGGTCGAAGCCCTGGGTCTTCGACCACGCCATCCAGGTCAAGCGGGACGAGTTCGACACCATGCTGGCCGACCAGGCCCGCGAGCGCGGCGCGGTGGTGCACCTCGGCACGCCGGTCGAGGCGGTCGACGTGTCCGACCCGGACCGCGTGGCGGTGTCGGTACGCGACGGGGACGAGGTGCGGCGGGTCGAGGGCGACTTCGTGATCGACGCCGGCGGGTCGGGCAGCCCGCTGGCCCGGCAGCTGAAGGTGCGCCGGTTCGACCCGTTCTACAAGAACTTCGCGGTGTGGTCGTACTACGCGATGCCCGACCCGTTCGAGGGCGACCTGAAGGGCACGACGTACTCGATCACGTTCGAGGACGGCTGGGTCTGGCTGATCCCGCTGCGCGGCGACGTCTACAGCGTCGGCCTGGTGATCGATCGGGCCCGGGTGGACGATCTGCGCGCCGTCGGGCCGACCGAGTTCTACGAGAAGACGCTGGGCAAGGCGACCCGCGCGATGCGCATCCTGAACGGCGCCGAGCGGGTCGACGAGGTCCGCATCATCCACGACTGGTCGTACGAGGCCGAGCACTTCTCGGCCGGGCGCTACTTCCTCAGCGGCGACGCCGCCTGCTTCACCGACCCGCTGTTCTCCCAGGGGATCCACCTGGCGAGCCAGTCCGCGGTCAGCGCCGCGGCCGCGATCGACCGGATCAGCCGGCATCCGGAGGAGGCCGCGCCCGTCCACGCCTGGTACAACCGCAGCTACCGCGAGACGTACGAGCAGTACCACGAGTTCCTCGCCGCCTTCTACACGTTCGCGTCGTTCACCGAGGGCGAGTCCGACTTCTGGACCCGGCGGCGGATCATCGAGACGGAGGACGAGCGGCTGAGCCGGCGGGCCTGGTTCGAGCGGCTGTCCGCCCGCGACCGCGACGACCCGGACTGGTCGATGGGCGACTTCCGCGACCGCGCCTCCACGATGATCGCGATCGGCCGCCACCAGCGGACCGAGCTGGACGACGCCTTCTCCGAGGACGAGCTGGTCCACGCCCGGGTCCGCTGGGTCGGCCAGCTGACCAAGCAGCTCAACCGGATCGACCGCTTCGAGTGGAACGGGCCGACCGCGCGGCTGGACGACTACTACAAGGTCGACCCGGTCAGCTTCGCGCTGACCCCGCAGAAGGTGATCGGCAACGGCGCCGGCCGGGACATGACCAAGTACCCGTTCGCCGACGAGGACCTGGCCATCTTCCAGCGGCTCATCGACGAGGGGTTCGGCTACCGCCCGCTGCTCAAGCTGCTCGGCGACGCCGGCAAGCACGACGTGAGCTCGCAGATCGTGATCCGGCTGATCGAGGCCGGCCTGCTGACCGGGTACGACCGGCGCGGCGAGCGGGTGCACATCCAGGACCGGCTGCGGTTCGACGGCGTCGGCGAGGAATACGAGGTATGACGGCGATGCTCATCCCGCCCGACGCCGGCGTCGCCACCTCGCGGCTCGCGCTGCCCGCGCCGTACCCGGCCCAGGTCCGTATCCGGGGCGGCCGGACCGCGGCGGCGACCCTGCACGCCCTCTCCCCTTGGTCGGGCGAGCTGACCGTGCCCGGTGCGGCGCTGCCGGCCGGAGCCGTCGTCGACCTCGGCCTGCCCGCCAGCTGGCTCGGCCGGCTGCGGCTCACCGGGCGGGTCGCCCGGGTGCGGGGGGACGACGTCGTCGTCGCCTTCACCGACCGCCGGTCGATGCGGCGCAGCAGCGCCGTGCTGGTCGGGGAGGTCGACTCGTTCCGGTTCCACGACCTCGAGGCGGCCGGCGTACGGTCCCGGGCCCTCGACCGCTTCCTCACCGTCGCGACGATGACCGGCGACGACCCGCTCACCGAGGCGCTGGACCTCCGGCTGCTGGCCAACCAGCACTTCGGCCGGCTGCTCGACCTGGAGTCCGGCGAGACGCTCGCCGACCGCTTCGACGAGGTGTCGGTCAACATGGTCTGCCGCCTCGGCCGCAAGGCGGTGGGCACCGGGCGGGTGGTGTTCAACGACGGCGACCGGCGCCTGAGCGAGCTGGAGGAGGAGTCCGGCGGGCTGCCCGAGCACCTGTGGCGGGACGGCTTCGTGGAGGCCTCGCGGGTCGCCGTGCACCCCGACTACCGAGGCCACGGCGTGTTCTGCGCGCTGGCCCGGGTGATCGGCGAGGTGACGCTCGGCGCCGGGGTGCGCTACATCGTCATGGACTCGATCGATCGCCTGCTCCCGCTCTACCGCCGGCTCGGGGCCGAGCCGCTCGGGATCAAGAAGAAGCACCAGTGGAGCGACGAGATGGAGCATGTCCTGGCCATAGACCTGTGCCGCGGCGTCGGGCGGTTCGACCGCAACGCGCTCTACTGGCAGGTCGCCTTCGGCACGGTCGTGAGCGACCCGCCCCCGTACGCCCGGGAGCTGGCGCGCCGGGTCCCGATGGGACCGGCCGTGCTCGGGGCGAAGTCGTGGGTGGGGCGGCTGCAGACCAGGCGAGCCCGTGCCCGCTTCTGACCCAGGGGGTGGCCGGACATGCTGATATCCCGCGTGGACGAGATCTTCATCGACGACCTGTTCCTCGACCTCGAATCCATCCTTCACGCGCCGCTGTGCGTCAAGTGCGAGGGGTTCAACTTCGGCGGCTCGATCAAGCTCAAGGCGGCGATCTCGATGATCGACGCCGCGGAGACCTCGGGCCGGCTCGGCCGCGACTCCATCCTGGTCGAGTCGTCCTCGGGCAACCTCGGCGTCGCGCTGAGCCTCATTGCCGCCAGCCGGGGCTACGAGTTCGTCTGCGTCACCGACGCCCGCGCCAACGTCACCAACCTGCGCTACATCCGGGCCACCGGGGCGACCGTCGTGGTGATCGAGGAGACCGGGCCCGGCCAGGACTTCCTCGCCGGCCGGATCGAGTACGTCCAGCAGCTGTGCCGGTCCGACCACCGGGTGGTGTGGCTCAACCAGTACGCCAACGAGGAGAACTGGCGCGCCCACTACCGCACCACCGGGCCCTCCATCGCCAAGGCGTTCCCGGAGGCCGGGACCGTCTACATCGGAGCCGGGACCACCGGGACGCTGATGGGCTGCGCCCACTACCTGCGCGAGATCGGCCACCCGGCCCGCATCGTCGCCGTCGACAGCGTCGGCTCGGTCGCGCTGGCCGGCGGCACCCCGGGGCGGCGGTACATCCCGGGGATCGGCAGCAGCCGGCGACCCGAGATCCTCGACAACACCCTGATCGACGACGTGGTGCACGTCGAGGAGGCGGACACCATCCGGATGTGCCGGCGGCTGGTCCGGTCCGGGTTCCTCTTCGGCGGGTCGACCGGCACCGTGCTGGCCGGCGCGCTGCAGCACCGCCGCCGGCACCGGCTCGACCCCACCTCCGTCGGCGTCGCCATCGCCCCTGACCTGGGCGAGCGCTACCTGGACACGATGTACAACGACAGCTGGGTCGAGGAGCGCTTCGGCCCGGTGCTCCTGGAGCAGCCATGACGCCGGCACCGCCCCGGTTCGCCGTGATCGGCGGCGACGTCGTCGCCGCCACCCTCGCCGACCGCCACCACGACGTGCTGGACGTCGTGCGGCGGGCGTACCTGGCACACGCCGCCGGGCGGAGCGTGAACCCGCCCAGCTACTTCCTCCGCTTCCCGGACCGGCCGGAGGCACGGATCATCGCGCTGCCGGCCTCGCTGGGCGACTCGTTCGAGGTCGCCGGGCTGAAGTGGATTTCCAGCTTCCCCCGCAACATCGAGCACGACCTGCCGCGCGCGTCCGCGGTCCTGGTGCTGAACGACCTCGCCACCGGCTACCCGCTGGCGTGCCTGGAGAGCTCGATCATCAGCGCCACCCGTACGGCGGCGTCGGCGGTGCTGGCCGCGGGGGCGCTGCACGCCGGCCGGGCCCGGCCGCGGCGGGTCACCTTCTTCGGGGCCGGGCTGATCGCGCGGTACGTGTCCGAGTACTTCCGGCGGACGGGGTGGACCTTCGACGAGGTCGGCGTCCTCGACCGCAGCCCGGACTACGCCGCGCAGTTCGCCGACGTGGTCCGCGGCTCGGCGGGCGCCCGGGTGGTGGTCACCCACGCGGACGCGGAGACCGCGATCCGGTCCGCCGACCTGATCGTCTTCGCCACCACGGCCGGGACGCCGCACGTCCACGAGGTGTCCTGGTTCGCCCACGCGCCGACGGTGCTGCACGTGTCGCTGCGCGACCTGGCCCCGGAGGTGATCCTCGACTCGGTCAACGTGCTCGACGACGTCGACCACTGCCTGCGGGCCGAGACCTCGCCGCACCTGGCCGAGCAGGTGAGCGGCTCCCGGGACTTCGTGACCGGGGTGCTCGCCGACGTGCTCACCGGCGACCTGGTCCCGCCGGCGGACCGGACGACGATCTTCTCCCCCTTCGGGCTCGGCGTCCTGGATCTCGCGGTCGGGCAGTTCGTCTACGAGGCCGCGCGGGGGGCCGGGACACTCCACGAGCTTCCCGGCTTCTTCCACGAGCTCAGTCGATACTGACGGTCGCGATCCGGTCGAGGAAAGGGAACCCGTAATTGCTCTCCTCGGTGCTCGCCTTCACCGGAATCGCCGCGACCGTCGTACTGATGCCGGGCGTGGACACCATTCTGGTGCTCCGGACCAGCCTGCGCGAAGGGGCCCGCTACGGCATCATCGTCGCGCTCGGGATCGTGTGCGGCCCGGTCGTGTGGGGTGCCCTCGCCGGGCTCGGCGTCGCGCTGATCATGAGCCAGAACCCGCCCGTCTACAGCGCGGTCGCCGCGGCCGGCGGGCTCTATCTCTGCTATCTCGCCGTGCTCACCCTGCGCGGCGCCGCGGCCGCCTTGCGGTCGCCCGACGCCGCCGACTTCACCGCCGAGCCGGAGAGCGCCCCGCGCGGCACCGCGTCCCATTTCCTCACCGGGTTGATGACCAACCTGCTCAACCCGAAGATCGGCGTCTTCTACGTCTCGGTCATGCCCGGGCTCTTTCTCGGCCAGCACATCGACGTGTGGCTGGGCGCGCTGCTCGGGCTCATCCATTCCGTGCTCGGGATCGTCTTCCTGAGCGCGGTGTCGGTGCTTTCCGCACTGGCCGCGCGCTATCTCAAGCGGGCGCGGGCGAGTGCGGTGATCGACCTGGTCTGCGGGCTCTGCCTGCTCGCCTTCGGCCTCTACGTCCTGACCCAGGCCGTCCTGCACCTGCGCTGATCACCCGGCGGCCGGGTCGCCGGTGCGGACCCAGCGGGCGGTCCAGCGGCGGCGGCGGCGGGTGGTGCGGCGGCGGTAGGCTCCGGCGGGGGACGCAGGCCTGGCCGGGAGCGGCGCGCGGGCCGCGAGCGGAGGGACCGGAGACTGGTGCAGGGCACCTGCGGCACCCACGGACCCGGGGTGAACCGGTCGGTCCGGAGGGTCGTGTAGTGGTCGATCCCGAGGACCAGCCACCGCGCGGGAGACGCGGACCCGACCGTTCCGCCGCGTCGGCGGACGAGGCGCTGATCAGGGCGCTCTATGCCGACCACGGTCGGGCCCTGCTCGCCTACGCGACCCGGCTCACCAATGATCGGGCCGCCGCCGAGGACGTGGTGCAGGAGACACTGGTGAGGGCCTGGCGCAAGTCTGACGTGTTGACGAACGGGCAGGGCTCCGTGCGCGGCTGGCTGTTCACCGTCGCCCGCAACATCGTCATCGACCAGGCCCGGGCCCGGGCGGCCCGTCCGGGCGAGGTCGCCGCCACCACCGACTCCGCCGCTCCCGCGAGCCGCGACCACGCCGACCAGGTGGTGGACTCCATGGTCGTGCTGGACGCGCTGGAGGGCCTCAGCCCCGAGCACCGCAGCGTCATCGAGGAGATCTACTTCCGCGGCCGGCCGGTGGCCGAGACCGCGGCCGTGCTGGCCATCCCGCCGGGGACGGTGAAGTCCCGCTCCTACTACGCGCTGCGGGCGCTGCGGGACAAGCTGGAACCGAGAGCGGCCAGGCAGGAGGCAGCACGATGACCGGCCCGCGCCAGGAGGCCCAGCACCAGGACCTCGGTGCGTACGCGCTGGGCGGGCTGGCCGACGCGGAGCGGGCCGAGGTCGACGAGCACGTCGCCGGCTGTGACACCTGCCGGGCCGAGCTGGCCGAGCTGGCCGGGATCGCGGCGCGGCTGGACGAGGTGCCGCCGGAGTTCTTCCTCGACGGGCCGCCGGAGGGCGGCGGCCTGCTGGTGCAGCGGGCGGTGGGCCGGGTCCGCGCCGAGCGGCGCGGCTCGGTGACCCGGCGCCGGCTGCTCACCGCGGCGGCCGCCGTCGTGGTCGGCATCGCGCTGGCCGGCGCCGGCGTGCTCACCGGCCGGGAGACCGCGCCGACCCCGGTGGCCAGCGCCCCGGCGCCGGTGCCGGGCACCCGCTCGGTCGAGGCGACCGACCCCACCACCGGCGCCCGGCTGGCCGTCGACGTGATCCCGGCCGCCGGCTGGGTCCGGCTGTCCGCCGAGGTGGAGGGCGTCCCGGCCGGCGAGCGGTGCCGGATCGTCGTGGTCGGCGCCGGCGGGCAGCGCGAGGTCGCCGGCAGCTGGCTGGTCTCGGCGAAGGGGGCCCGGGAGGGCACCGCGCTGGACGGCTTCGCGCTGGTCGCGCCGGCCGACGTGAGCGCGGTGGTGGTCGAGACCGTCACCGGCCGCCGGTTCGTCTCCGCCCCCGTCCGCTAGGGGTGTCTGCCCGCGCCGCCAGATGTCCGGCAGACACACCCTAGGGCGGACGGCCGGCAGGCCGGGGTGCCGGCCGCCGAGGCCGGACGAGCCCGTCCGGCCGGGACCACCGCCGGGCGGCGGTATCACTGGCAGTGGTAATCAGCACTCTCGGTGGTACGCCGCCGGGAGTGGTCAACCGGCCGGGCCGGCGAAGGTTCGCGGTCACCGCACCAGCAGCATGCCGAGCCGCTGCCACCGGGCCGCGGCCGACGCGCTCGACATCGCCACCGACGTCCGAGCCGGGTCCGTCGCGCCCGCCGGCAGCTGACCCGCCGGCTCCGGCGGCCGCTGACCCGCCGGGTCAGGAGTAGCTGGCCTGCTCGACCGCGAAGACGTTGCGGTGGCCGATCTGCTCCTGCAGCGACCAGAGGAGGTCGGGGCCGGTCGGGTCCTCCCAGTAGCTGATGCTCTCCCCGCCGGAGACCCAGCCGTACGTCTGCGCCGCGGTGGTCGGCGTCCAGTAGTAGAGCTTCTTCGCCCCGGAGGAGTAGAACCACCAGCGACCGTTGTGCGAGGCCACCCCGTTGAGGTTGTACCAGGGCAGCTGCAGCGCCTGGGTCGCGGTGGTGCTGGCGGCGAAGGTGGTGGCGCCGGCGGCGAACGGGAAGCGGACCGCCCGCGGCACCCGGTTGGGGTAGCCGATGCAGGCGGCGCAGGTGTATTCGACCATCACCATCGACCGGCTGACCCTGTCGAGGGAGACCGAGGACCAGACCAGCGGCGTGCCGGAGGTCGTGGCCGCGGTGATCGTGCCGACCTGGGGGAGGACGTAGGCGTAGTTGTGGGCGTAGTAGGTGCCGTCCGGCTGGCGGCCGATCTGGCCGGCGGTGCCGCCGGTGCTGGTGCGCAGGATCTTGCGCATGTCGAAGACTCGCATCCCGCGCCCGGTGTCGGCGACGTAGAGATAGTCGCCGTACCAGGAGACGCCGCCCGCGTGGATCGGGATGTCGGTGAAGTCGGGCACCGCCGCCGTCCCGGTCGGCTCGACCAGCAGGATCTTGCGGTATTTGTTGGGGTACGTCGCGTCCCAGTCCACCAGCGTGATCCGGCTGCGGGTGCCGCCGCCGAGGCAGCCGCTGCGGGTATACCAGCTGACGAGGACCAGCTGGTGCCCGTCATAGGTGCCGCCGTCGGCCGTGCCGACCGCGTCCCGGCTGGTGGTGATGCCCTGCGGGTAATTGGTGCAGTCGAGGTTGTCGCCGGTGTCGAACCGGAACCCGCCGGTGTAGCCGGCCAGCCCGAGCGAGTCGGTGATCGCGGTCCGGTCGTGGTTGGCGTTGGCCATCACGGTGTGGACGGACGCGGTGCCGAGCGTGCTGACGAGCGCGGCCCCCACCGCGTCGAACCGGTGGTAGTCCGCGGTCAGCGTGAACTGCGCCGCCGGCAGCGCCGTCGGCCCGCTCGCGGCACCCGCGGGCTGCTGCCCCACCAGCGTCGCCGCGGCCACCGTCCCCGCGGCTGCGACGGCCGCGACCACCTTCGCCCGGATCCGCATGAGGGGCCTCCATTCGTACGAAGAGGGACACCGTACGCACCAGTGCCCTCTCCCCCACAAGACCCCCGTTCGGGTCACGTCGCCGGCGGTGCCGCCCTCAGCGTGGTCGGGTCGCCGATCGCGGCGGCACAAGGCGGGACGAGCGATGCGTTACTTGATTGATTCCAGACAATGCGCCAGACTTCGACCGTGCCCACCGGGACGGACTTCGAGCGCAGCCTGCGCGAAGCCTCGCTCCGGGTGACCCGGCCCCGGCTGGCGGTGCTCTCCGCCGTGCACGGCCACCCGCACGCCGACACGGACTCGATCATCGGCCTGGTCCGGCAGGACCTCGGCGTCGTCTCGCACCAGGCGGTCTACGACGTGTTGCGTGCCCTGACCGACGCGGGCCTGGTCCGGCGCTTCCAGCCGGCGGGCTCGGTCGCCCGGTACGAGCCGCAGACCGGGGACAACCACCACCACCTGGTCTGCCGCTCGTGCGGCGCGATCGTCGACGTCGGCTGCGCCACCGGCGAGGCGCCCTGCCTGACCGCCCCCGACGACGCCGGCTACCGGCTCGACGAGGCCGAGGTCATCTACTGGGGGCGCTGCCCGGACTGCCTCACCCGCGCCGAGCCGGCCGACTGACCCTCCCCGCTCCACACCCCCCGTGCCCCGGGGGTCGTACCGCCACGAGCGTTTCCCCTTGAGACAAGGAGATGGACCGCGTGTCCGAAAGCGAGAACCCGGCAATCCCGTCCCCCACCGCGGCGACCCCGAAGCCCCGAACCAACCAGGACTGGTGGCCCGACCAGCTGGACCTGTCGGTGCTGCACCAGCAGTCGGCCAAGTCCGACCCGCTGGGCCCGGACTTCAGCTACGCCGAGCAGTTCGAGAACCTCGACGTCGAGGCGCTGAAGCGGGACGTCATGGAGGTGATGACCACCTCGCAGGACTGGTGGCCGGCCGACTACGGGCACTACGGCCCGCTGTTCATCCGGATGAGCTGGCACGCCGCCGGGACGTACCGGATCGAGGACGGCCGGGGCGGCGGCGGCAGCGGGCAGCAGCGCTTTGCCCCGCTCAACAGCTGGCCGGACAACGCCAACCTGGACAAGGCGCGGCGGCTGCTCTGGCCGGTCAAGCAGAAGTACGGCCAGCAGGTGTCCTGGGCCGACCTGCTCGTCTTCGCCGGCAACTGCGCGCTGGAGTCGATGGGCTTCAAGACCTTCGGCTTCGGCTTCGGGCGGGCGGACGTGTGGGAGCCCGAGGAGGTCTTCTGGGGGCCGGAGGACAGCTGGCTGGGCGACGAGCGCTACAGCGGTGAGCGCGAGCTCGCCCCCAAGCTCGGCGCGGTGCAGATGGGCCTGATCTACGTCAACCCGGAGGGCCCCAACGGCGAGCCCGACCCGCTCAAGGCGGCCCGCGACATCCGGGAGACGTTCGCCCGGATGGCGATGGACGACGAGGAGACCGTCGCGCTCATCGCCGGCGGGCACAGCTTCGGCAAGACCCACGGCGCCGGCCCGGCCGACCACGTCGGCCCGGAGCCGGAGGCGGCGCCGATCGAGGCGCAGGGCATCGGCTGGGTCAGCACGTACGGCTCCGGCAAGGGCCAGGACACGATCACCAGCGGCCTGGAGGTCACCTGGACCTCGACCCCGACCCGGTGGTCGCACCAGTTCTTCCAGCACCTGTTCGGCTTCGAGTGGGAGCTGACCAAGTCCCCGGCCGGCGCCTGGCAGTGGCAGCCGCAGGGCGGCGCCGGTGCCGGCACCGTGCCCGGGCCGCTGGACCCGGCCGACCGGCGCCCGCCGACCATGCTCACCACCGACCTCGCGCTGCGCTTCGACCCGGCGTACGAGCAGGTCTCCCGGCGCTTCCTGGCCGACCCGGAGGCGTTCGCGCTCGCCTTCGCCAAGGCCTGGTACAAGCTGCTGCACCGCGACATGGGCCCGGTCACCCGCTATCTCGGGCCGTGGGTGCCGGAGGCGCAGCTGTGGCAGGACCCGGTGCCGGCCGTCGACCACGAGATGGTCGGCGAGGCCGACATCGCCGCGCTCAAGGCCGCAGTGCTCGGTTCGGGCCTGTCGGTGTCCCAGCTGGCCCGCACCGCCTGGGCGGCGGCGGCCAGCTTCCGCGGCACCGACCTGCGCGGCGGCGCCAACGGCGCCCGCATCCGGCTGGAGCCGCAGCGCGGCTGGGCGGTCAACGACCCGGCCGAGCTGGCCACCGTGCTGGCGGCGCTGGAGGGCATCCAGCAGGAGTTCAACGGCGCCGGCGGCGCCAGGATCTCCCTCGCCGACCTGATCGTGCTGGCCGGCGGCGCCGCGGTGGAGAAGGCGGCCCGGGACGCCGGCCACGACGTCACGGTGCCGTTCGTGCCGGGCCGTACGGACGCGACGCAGGAGGAGACGGACGTCGACTCCTTCGCCGTGCTGGAGGGCGAGGCCGACGCCTTCCGCAACTGGGTGCGCCCCGGCGACAAGCTGCCGCCGGAGCTCCGGATGCTGGACAAGGCGTACATGCTCAACCTGACGGCGCCGGAGCTGACCGTCCTGCTCGGCGGGCTGCGCGCCATCAACATCAACACCGGCGGCACCGCGCACGGCGTGCTCACCGACCGGCCGGGCACGCTGACGAACGACTTCTTCGTCAACCTGCTCGACGTCGGCACCGAGTGGAAGGTCGGCACCGAGGAGGGCGTGTACGAGGGCCGCGCCCGCGGCACCGACGAGGTTCGCTGGACGGCGACCGCCGTCGACCTCGTCTTCGGCTCGCACTCCCAGCTGCGCGCGCTGGCCGAGGTGTACGCCTCGGCGGGCGCGCAGGAGAAGTTCGTCCGCGACTTCGTCGCGGCCTGGGACAAGGTCATGACCCTCGACCGCTTCGACCTCCACCGCTAACCGTCCCGGGGGTCCGGGCCGGCCCGCCCAGGCCGTCCCGGACCCCCGGGCACTTCGGCGGCCGACTGGGCAGTTCAGCGGGCCGCTGAGCAGCTACTACTGCTCAGTGGCCGGGCGAACTGCGCAGTCGCCGGGCTCTAGGGTCGGCGGGGTGCGGGTGGTGGCGGTGCTGGGGGTGCCGGGGGCGGGGAAGAGCACGCAGGCCCGGGTGCTGGCGGCCGAGCTGGGCGGGGTGGCGCGGTCGGCGGGTGACTGGGTCCGGGAGCGGGCCGCGGGCGGCGACCCGGTCGCCCGCGAGACCGTCCACACCGGACAGGCGATCCCGCCCGCCCTCTACCGTGCGTTCGTCACCGAGGCGCTGGCCGGTCCGGGCCCCCTGGTCCTGGACGGCTCCCCCCGCGACGAGCACCACGTCGCCGTCCTGGCCGCCGCACTGCCCCCCGACGCCACCGTCACCGGCATCCTCCTCGACCTCCCCGCCGCCCAAGCCACCACCCGCATCGCCGCCCGCCGTTCCCCCCACCCGGCCCCGACCGACCCAACCGCCGCCGGCCCGACCGCCCGACCGGCCGCCGGTGCGGAGGCCGGTGCAGGCGCCGGGGCGGGCGGCGCGGCGGCCGGGTGGGTCGACGACGCCGGACCGGCCCCGAGGCGACCGGACGATGCGGGGCCGGTGGTGGCGGTCCGGATTGCGGGTCAGGTGGCGGGCTTGCCGGGGCTGGTGGCGGCGTTCGAGGCGCACTGGCCGCTCACCGTGGTGGACGCCACCGCCCCGCCGGCCACCGTCACAGGCGCGGTGCGGCGAGCAGTTGCTGGGCCGCGGCCAGGTTGTCCTCCCGCGGGCGGTCCTCCATCGTGACCCGCGTCCAGCCCCACTGCTCGGCGGCGGCGGCGAAGGCGACCCGGCAGTCCGCCTGCAGCGCGAGAAAGGACTCGTCCCCGCTCTCGCCGAGCAGCGCGTAGTTCTCGAACGCGGTCGTCTCCTCGCCCGCCTTGGCCCGCCACTGCAGGGCCAGCTCCGGCTCGGTGTCCACCCAGCAGCCGCGGTCCGGCCCGAGCAGCCCGCCGAAGAGCCCGATCGCGGTGTCCAGCACCCGCTGCGCCTCCGCGTGCACCGGCGATCCCGGCCCCGCGATCCGCTGGGCGATGAGCACGTTCTTCAGCACGTGCTTGAAGGCGTAGCTCTCGTCGATCACGCAGACGCCGGCCCGCAGCCGGGCCTCCACATAGGACTGCACCCAGAAGCCGCCGACCACCTCGAGCAGCGCGGACGACAGGAAGGGGCGGGCCGAGTTGCGCTCGACCGGCACCGCCCGCAGCCGGCGCTCCGCCTCCGGGAAGGACCGCTCCACGTCGGTCGCGGACAGCAGCGCCGGCACGTCCAGGCCGGTGTCTGCGAGCGACGCCTCGGCGTACTGGCACTTCAGCGACGCGAAGGCGACGTGGGCGAGGATGCCGCTGGTGACCGGCTCGGTGCCGGCCAGCGCCCGCTTGAAGCTGACGATCTCTACCGGCCGCCCGGCGCCGTGCAGCGCGGTCGCCAGCGAGACCGCGATCGAGCTCTTGCCCGCCCCGTCGATCCCCATCAGGGCGATGTGCAGCGGCGCCGTCATGACAGGTCGAGGACGACCTTGCGGGAGTCACCCGCGGCCGTCACGACGTCGAACGCGCCCTGCACCTCGACCAGCGGGATCACGTGACTGATCATCGCATCGCCGTCGACCACGCCCTTCTCGATCAGGGCGAGCGCGTCGGCGAGGTCGACGCCGCCGGCGCCGTAGCTGCTCACCACGGTCAGCTCCCGCCGCCAGAAGAGCTGGTTGAGCGTCACCGGCACCGGCACGTCGGGCTGCGGCGCGCCGAAGAGCAGCACGGTGCCCCAGCGGGCCAGCACGTCGGACGCCGACGCCAGCGCGGGCGGCGCGCCGGTCGCGACCACCGCCACGTCGGCCAGCCGGCCCTCGTTGACCGCACGTACCTCCGCGACGATGTCGGCGCCCGGGTCGAGCACGACCGTCGCGCCCAGCTCGGCCGCGGCAGCGCGGCGGGAGGCGACCCCGTCCACCGCGACGATCCGGGACACCCCGGCGCCGCGCGCGACCTGGAGATGGAGCAGGCCGAAGACGCCGCAGCCATAGACCACGACGGTCTGGTACGGCCGCAGCCGCGCCAGTGCCTGCGCCCGCAGCACGCAGGCGACCGGCTCGGCCAGCGTGCCGACCGGGTACGACAGCGCGACCGGCAGCGGGGTCAGCCCGGCGGCGGCCACCGCGGCCGGCACCCGGACGAACTCGGCCATCCCGCCCGGGACGATCTCCTCCTGCTGCTCGCACACCGCATGGTGGTCGTGCCGGCAGGCGAAGCACCTGCCGCACGGCACCTGGTTGCGCACCACCACCCGGTCGCCCTCGGCCCAGCCGGGCGCCCGCGACTCGGCGACCACCCCGCTGATCTCGTGCCCGAGGATGCGCGGCGCCTTGGGCAGCCGGAACCACTCGGCCACGTCGCTGCCGCAGATGCCGCAGGCGAGCACCCGGACCAGCACCTCGCCGTCGGCGATCCGGGGCCGCTCGACCGCCTCCACCCGTACCGAGCTGTTGCGGTGATACCGGGCCACCCGCATGTCGACGGCGGTCACGACTGCATGTCCCGGGTGACCAGGTAGTCCTCCAGCACCAGCACGTCCAGCGAGCTGAAGAGGAAGTCGCGGACGGCGTTGCGCGGGGTGTGCACGATCGGCTCGCCGCGCAGGTTGAACGAGGTGTTGAGCAGCACCGGCACCCCGGTCACCTCCCGGAAGGCCTCGATCAGCGCCCAGTAGCGCGGGGCGTCCCGGCGGGACACCGCCTGCGGGCGGGCGGTGCCGTCGACGTGCACGATCGCCGGTGCCTGCCGGCGGGCGGCCGGCGCGACCTGGGTGGCCACGTTCATGAACGGGGACTTCACCGGCGAGGTGAACCACGCGTCGAAGTGCTCCTCCAGCACGCTCGGCGCCAGCGGCCGCCAGTTTTCCCGGGACTTCAGGTCGTTGACCCGGGTCACCGCCGCGCGCCGGCGGGGGTCGGCCAGGATGCTGCGCGCGCCGAGCGCCCGCGGCCCGATCTCGGCCGAGCCGTGGAACCAGCCGACCACCTTGCCGTCGGCGAGCAGCCGGGCGACGGTCCGCACCAGCTCCTCCTCGGCCAGGTGCCGGTGCTTCAGGCCGGCGGCGTCCAGCGCCGCCTGGCAGTCCTCGGGCGGGTGCCGCAGCCCCCAGTACGCGTGCGGCATGGCCGCCGTCCGGGTCAGCTCGATGCCCGGCTCGCGCTGGTGGGTGACCTGCAGCGCGGCGCCCAGGCTGACGCCGGCGTCGTGGCAGGCCGGCTGGACGTACACGGTGTCGAAGATCCGCCGGTCGGCCAGCACGCCGTTGGCGGCACAGTTTTGCCCGACGCCGCCGGCGACGGCGAGGGCACCGAGGCCGGTGTGCGCGCGCAGCCGCTCGGCGAGGTGGACCAGCGCGCGCTCCAGGGCGTCCTGCACGGACGCGGCGAAGTTCGCGTACGCCATGATCTCGCGCCCGTCGCCCAGCGCGTACGGGTATGTGTTGGCTCGCCACCACTCGTGCATCTGGTCGCGCAGCGACTCCCGGATGCGGCCGCCGGTGGGCGGCACGATGTCCTCCACCCAGGCCGGCCCGTCCGGCCCGACCTCGAGCGGCATCGGCTCGGTGGGCTGCCCGTACGCCGACAGGCCCATCAGCTTGCCCTCGTGGTTGCCGCCGTCCATCTCCAGCCCGGAGAACTTGGTGGCCGACTTGTAGAAGTGGCCCAGCGAGATGGTCGGCGGGTAGCTGGCCAGCTGCTCCAGCCCGGCCGGGGTGCCCCGCCACAGCGTGGTGGCCTCGTCGTCGCCCTCGCCGTCGGCGACCAGCACCGCCGCCTCGCGGTGGCCGGAGCACCAGAACGCGCTGGCCGCGTGGGCGAGGTGGTGCTGCACGCCGACCAGCGGGGGCAGCGCCGGCAGCCGGGAGAAGGCGCCGGGCAGCACGTTGTCCAGCCGGAACCGCACGTCGTCGGCGGCCAGCCCGGCCAGAGTGTCGTCGTTCCACCCGCAGGCGATCAGGTCGACGTCCGCGGCGGTCCGCCCGGTGACCTCCAGGCAGGTCAGCACCGACTCGGCCGGCAGCTGGAACTTGGCCCGCTTGGTCCGGCTGACCCGCTCGTGCTCGATCGCGATGAGGACCCGACCGTCTTCCACCAGCACCGCGGACGGGTCGTGGTCGCCGTAGTTGAGGCCCAGGACGAGCATCGCTTCCCACCCCTCGCTCGGGCGATCTGAGGCACCTGCGTACGGTCTGCGTCGCGTGTGTCAGTATGCCGCGTTTCCCGGCGACGGGTCGATGCGTTGCCAGCCGCCGGAGCCGTCGACCGCGACCACCGCGCCGGCCAGCTCCGCGCCGAGGTCGGCCAGCACGGCCCGGGTGATCCCGGCGAAGACCTCCGGCCGGTCGTAGCCGGCGAAATCGAAGCCGGCCGGCCGCCGGGCCCGCAGCCCGGGGGTCGCCACCTGGTTGCGGGGCAGCGCCTGGATCACCGACACCCCGGTGCCGGCCAGCTCCGCGGCCAGCGCCCGGAAGAAGGCGAGCGCCCCCGCCTTGGACGCGGCGTAATGGGCCCGGCCGGGCGACGGCGCCAGCGCCGCGTCGGAGCTGACCGAGAGCACCAGCGCCCGCGGCCGGGCCAGCAGCGCGGGCAGCACCGCGGACACCGCGACGAACTGCCCGCGCAGGTTGACCGCCAGCACCTCGTCCCACTCGGCCAGCGAGGTCTCGGCCACCGGGTGCCGGGGACCGTGCCCGTACGACACCGCGCTGAGCAGGAGCGCGTCCAGCGGCTCCGTCAGGCCGGCCAGCCAGGCCCGGATCGCCGCGGTGCTGCCGGCGGCGTCGGTGAGGTCGGCCTCGACCCAGTCGCCGAGCGGGGGGCGCCGCCGGGACAGCACCCCGACCCGGCGGCCGGTGCCGCCGGCGGCCGCCGCCATCGCCGCGCCGATCCCACCGGACCCGCCGGTCACCAGGACCGCGCCGGTCACGCCCGCTCCCCGCCCGGGCCGGCACCCGCGCCGGGTCGCGGCGCCGGGCCGAGCCGGTCCAGGTGCGGCCGGCACGCGGCGAGCGTGCGCTCGGCCGGGCCGGTGCTGTCCACCGGCACCGCGTCGTTGTCCGCGGCCAGCCGGAGCAGCAGCGCCTGCAGCTCGTCGTAGTCCGCCGGGGCGAAGTCGACGTCGTCCTCGCCCGGGCGGGCCCGCAGCCGGTCCCGGCCGGTGCGCCCGTCGGCGGTGAGCACCAGGGTCAGGTCGGGCCTCGGCAGGTGCCGGGCCAGGTCGGCGAACCAGGCCTCCTCCAGCACCGCGGCCAGCACCGCCCGGCGCAGCTCGGGCAGCCGGAACAGCAGGGTGCCGATCGAGGAGAAGACATAGCGGTCGGTGAGCACGGTGGTGCCGGCCCGCAGCGCCGGCTCGACCACGGTCCGGCAGTGCTGGATGCGGTCCACCATGTACGCCACCTCGAACGCTACCGGGTCGACCAGGTCGGTCCGGCCCTGGTTGCGCAGCACCTCGAAGAAGCGGGACGCCCGCATCTCGGGGCTGGGCAGCTTGGTCGCCAGCACCGGCGCGCCGGCCGCGGCGAGGTGGTCGACCAGCCCGCGGACCACGGTGGTCTTGCCGGACCCGTCCAGCCCCTCGACCGCGATCAGCGCGCCCGGGCCGGGCTGCGGGCGGAAGGCCAGCCGCACCGCGGCTATCCGAAGAAGTCGCGGACGGCGGCGACCACGTGGTCCATCTCCGGGTCGTCGAGGTCCGGTCGGATCGGCAGCGCGAGCAGCTGGTCGGCCAGCCGCTCCGCCACCGGGAAGGTCCCGACCTGATAGCCCAGGTAGGCGAACGCCGGCTGGAGGTGGATCGGCACCGGGTAGCGCACCACCGCGTCGATGCCCCGCTCCTGCAGGTGGGCCCGCAGCGACTCACGCTCGGGGGTCTCCACCTGGAAGAGGTGGAAGACGTGGTCGTCGGTGGCGGTCTGGAAGCGCAGCGGCAGCCCGGCCAGCCGGGCCCGGTATCGCCCGGCCCGCTCCCGGCGCGCCTTGGTCCAGCCGTCCAGGTGCGGCAGCTTGTGGTGCAGCACGATCGCCTGGACGGCGTCGAGCTTGGTGTTCCAGCCCAGCTCGCCGTGCACCTTGCGCTGCCGCTGGCCGAAGTAGCGCAGGCCGCGGATGCGGTCGGCGAGCTCGGCGTCGTCGGTGGTCACCATGCCGCCGTCGCCGGCCGCCCCCAGGTTCTTGCTGGGGTGGAAGCTGAAGCAGCCGACGTCGCCGAGCGAGCCGACCCGCCGCCCGCCGACGGTGGCGCCGACCGCCTGGCCGACGTCCTCGACCAGCCGCAGCCCGTGCCGCCGGCACAGATCGAGGATCGGAGCCGGGTCGAGGGGCAGCCCGTACAGGTGGACCGCGACGACGGCCCGGGTGCGCTCGGTGACCAGCGCCTCCAGCGCGGCCACGTCCATCAGGTAGTCGTCCGGGCGGGCGTCGGCCAGCACCGGGGTGGCGCCGGTCCGGGCGATGGCCAGCGCGGTCGCGTGGAACGTGTTGGCCACCGTGATGACCTCGTCGCCGCGGCCGACGCCCAGCGCCTCCAGCGCGACGACCAGCGCGTCGGTCCCGCTGTTGACGCCGAGCGCGTGCGCGGTGCCGGCGTGGTCGGCGAAAGCCCGCTCGAAGCGGCCGACCTCGGCGGAGAGGATGACCTCGCCGGACAGCAGCGCCGCCTCGATCTCGGCCATGACCGGCGAAATCACCTGAGCCAGCTCGAACCGGCTGTTGATCCGCTCGACCGGCTGCCCAGGGTCCCAACCCACCCAAGCAGCTTATCCCGGACATCAGCTCCCGGGACGGGTCCGGACGAGCGGAAGGCAGCCGCCGATCAGGTCCCGCAGCCGCCGGTCGCCGGGCAGCAACTCGGCCAGCGCGGCGACCGCGGTGAGGGTCGATCCGGGCAGCGGACCGGCGACGACCGCCGGCAGGTCCGCCCGCAGCCGAGCGGCCAGCGCGTCGCGCAGCGCCGGGTGCGGGCCGACCAGGTTGGACCCGACCAGCACCACCTCGTACGCGGCCGGCAGCCCGGTCCGCCTGGCCACCGCCCGGATGCCGGTGACCAGCTCGGCTGCCGCGCCGGCGACGATCCGGTCGGCGCAGCCGTCCCCGGCCGCGGCCGCGGCGAGCACGTACGGCGCGAACGAGCTGATCAGCAGCTTGGGCTCGGGTGAGGAGTGCACGACCTCGACCAGCTCGGCGGCCGGCACCCCGCGCCAGGACGCCAGCAGGTCGGTCAGCCGGGTCGCCGGGCCGCGGCCGTCGTCGGCCCGCACGACCGCCCGCAGCCCCTGCAGGCCGAGGTCGAAGCCGCCGCCCTCGTCGGCGAGCAGGTATTCGCGGCCGGACGCGCGGGCGATCCGGGCCGCCGCCGGGTGCACCCCGCAGAAGCCGGTGCCGGTGCCGCAGATGACCGCGACCCGGTCGGCGACCCGGCCGTCGTGGACGAGCAGCGGGGCCACGTCGTTGGTCACCCACAGCTCGCCCGGGTCGGGCAGCGCCCCGGTGCCGAGCAGGTCGGCGGCGACGGCCTCGGCGGCGGCCCGGGACGAGGCCGTGGACAGGCAGAGCCAGGCCGACTCCAGCGTGTCCACGCCGGCCGGTCGGTCCCGCCAGGCCCGCCGCACCAGGTCGGCCAGGGTGGCCAGCGCCCGGTCCGGCCCGACGCTGTGCGGGTTGCAGGTCGGCCCGGTCAGCTCCGTCCACGGGCCGCCGGGACGGTGCACGGCGACCCGGGTGGTGGTGCCGCCGCCGTCGACCAGCAGCCGGCCGGGCGTCATCCCGAGCCGATCCCGGCGCCGGCCACCCGGGACGGCCGGGCCAGCGCCTCGACGGCGGCGACGAACTCGGCGTGCCCGATCTCGTCCACCACCACGAACTCGCCGACGGAGACCGGCAGCACCTCGCGCAGCGCGCCGTTGCGGATCCGGCGGATGACGTCGATCTCGGCCCAGGTGGCGGCCAGCAGCGACAGCGGCAGGGCGGTGTCCAGCCCGCAGCTGTGCAGGCAGCGGAGGATGCGGTCCGCGGTCGCGGCGGTGCACAACCCGCGGTGCCGGCTGATCACGGTGGCGACCGCGATGCCGATGGCGACCGCCTCGCCGTGCCGGTACGTCGCGAACTCGGTCGCCGCCTCCAGCGCGTGCCCGACCGAGTGGCCGAGGTTGAGCAGCCGTACCAGCGACTGCTCGAACGGGTCGTCCCGCAGCAGCCGCATCTTGCACAGCACCGCGTCCCGGGTGATGCCGGCCAGCTCCTCGATCCCGGTGTCGGAGTCCGGCCGCAGCTTCTCCAGCTCGGCGAACAGCGGCGGGTGCAGCAGCCCCACCTTGACCGCCTCGGCCAGCCCGCTGCGCACCTCCCGCAGCGGCAGGGTGGCCAGCAGGTCGGGGTCGATGAGCACCGCGGCCGGGTGGTAGAAGGCGCCGAGCAGGTTCTTCGAGCCGTCGTAGTCGATCCCGGTCTTGCCGCCGATGGCGGCGTCCAGCTGGGCGATCAGGCTGGTCGGGACGTTGACGTACGGCAACCCCCGCATGAAGGCGGAGGCCACGAAGCCGACCATGTCGATGATCACGCCGCCGCCGAGCGCGACCAGCACGCTGCGCCGCTTGGCCCCGCCGGCCAGCAGCGCCTCGATCACCGCCTGGGCGGCCGGCCACGACTTCGACGGCTCGCCGGGCGGCACCACCACCGACCGGACGGCCAGCCCGGCGGCGGCGAAGCCGTCGGCCACCCGGGCCAGCAGCAGGTCGGCGACGGTCTCGTCGGTGACCACGAAGACGGAGTCGGTGTGCAGCGCCCGGCCGACCAGCTCGGGCAGCGTGTCGAGCCGGCCGCGGCCGATGACCACCGGGTACGCGTCCTGGCGGGTCACCGTCACCGACAGCTGCTCGCCGTCGTCGGTCCAGTCGACGCGACCGCGGCCGAGCGACCTCGCCTCGCGCGTCCCCGGCGGGCTGCCGGGGTCGCCTGCGCGAAGCGCCATCAGCACCGCTCCTTGGCACCAAGCGGACATCGCTGCCCGAACTGTCTCAAGACCCTACTCTGTGGTCGCTTCGTGAGCTACATTCCACTTTGTTCTCCAACCCGGCGTCGGGGGGAGGTGGACTATATGCGGAAGTACTCCAAGCCGGTCGCCAAGAAGGTGACCACCAGCACCGTGATGGCTGTGCTGGCGTAGTAGCCGGCCGGTCGAGGAGATGGGGCGTCCCCACCCGGGCGCCCCATTTCTGGCGTCCGGGGTCCGTACCCTCGAGAAGGAGCGGCGGCATGATCGACCCGTCGAGCGTGTGGGAGACCGTCCGCCGGCAGGCGCCGGTCCCGGCCGGGCTGCGGGCCGCCCTCCTGGTCGGCTCGTACGCGCGGGGCTGGGCCAACGAGGGCAGCGACCTCGACGTCGTGATGGTGGCCGAGAGCCGGCCGGCCGAGGCGGTGCACCCGCTGCCGGTGCCGCTGGACCCGGCCGAGATCGTCTTCACCTCCGGGTACGCCGGCTCGCTCGGCTGGGAGGTCAAGTACTGGCTGACCGGGCAGCTCGAGCAGCTGCTCGACAAGGTCCGCTGGGAGACCTTCGAGACCAACCGGGCCGCCGCGCAGAGCCTCACCGACCAGGAGGAGCTCCTCCTGGAGCGGCTGGTCAGCGCGGTGCCGCTGGCCGGCGAGGACTGGCTGGCGGAGACCCGCGGCCGGCTGGCGGGCAGCGCCTTCCGGACCCTGGTGGCGAGCCGCTCGCTCGGCTTCGCGGATAAGGCGGTGGTGGACGCGCTCGGCCAGGCCGCCGCCGGGGACCTGACCAGCGCCGCGCTGTCGGCCCGGAGTGCGTACCAGCACGCGGTGGACGCGCTGCTGGAGTCCCACGACTCGTACGGGTCGCTCTCGGTCAAGTGGCGGGCCCGCCGGGTGCAGGAGGCCGCGCTGCCCGAGCTGCCCTTCGACGACTACTGGGCGGTGGAGACGATGGCCGCCTGCGACCGCGCCGACCTGGCCCGGTGGGTGACCGACACGGTCAAGCGCACCCGCCGGCTCATGCTCTCGACCGAGGTCTGACCTGGCCTGGACGACCGCGGCCCAGATGATCGCGGTCTAGATGACCGCGGCCTCCTCCAGCGTCTCGACGTAGCGGGCGAACTCCCGGTCGGTCATCTTCCGGTCGGCCACCACCTGCGCGGTCTCGTTGGCCTGGCCGAACTTCCACCGGTACGTCCGCTGCTCGGGCTGCAGCTGCAGCGCGCACGGCTTCATCGCCGGGCCGCGGCAGAAGACCGAGTACGCGTCCTCCACCGGCATCGCGGTCTTGTGGATGGTCGAGTGGTGCAGCGAGTACGAGCTGCCGGCGGCCTGGACGGTGGCCAGCTGCGGCTCCAGCCCGGCGACCGGCAGCTCCCGCACGTCGACGCCGACGTGGCTGCCGGTCGGCTGGTGCAGCCGCCAGGGCTCCCGGTCGTCCTCGTCCTCGCGCCGCTCGACCTGGAAGAGGGTGTGCACGTACGACCCGCTCAGCAGCGCCGAGGAGAACGAGAAGCGGTGGTTGTGCGGGATGTCCTCCAGGCCCTGGGAGAAGCGGTGCAGCCGGACGCGCAGGCCGCGGTCCAGGGCGTCGTACAGGACGATGTAGTTGAGCTCGTCGTGCTTCTCGGCCAGGAAGCGCAGCCGCTCGTCCCGCTGCACCGAGAGCACCAGCCTGCGCAGCAGCGGCCGGTCCGAGGCCAGCTCGCGGACGATGTCGGAGGAGATCCGGCTCGCCTTGTCGAAGTCGGTCCAGTCGAGGGAGACGCGCTCCAGCCAGCCGGGCACGGTCATGGGATCACCTTCGGACCTTCTCGGGTCGTTTAGCCACATATACCATGCGTCGGACGATGGAGACACGGCCCGGAGGTGCGGCCCCGGCGGCGGGTGCGGTCGTCGTGGCCGGGGCCTCGGAGACCGTCCGGCCGCTGGTCGCCGCGGTGCCGTCGGCGGTGGTCACCGACCCGGCCGGCCTCGGGTCCACGCTGGCCGGCGTCGGGCCGGTCCGGCTCGCCGTGCTGGCCAGCCCGGACCTGCGTGAGCTGGCCGGGCTGGTCCGGGTCGCGGCCCGGCCGCTGGTCAAGCGGCGGTCCGGCGCGCTGGTCTGCGTGCTCCCGCTGGCGGCCCACCTGGCGCGCCTGCCGGCGGCCGATCTGGCGCGGACCGCGGCGGCGGAGGCGGCGGCCGCCTTCTTCCGGTCCGCCGCCGCCGACCTGGACTACTACGGCGTCCCGGTTACCGGCGTCCTCGCCGTCGACCCCGCCCCCGCCGCCCTCCTGACCGAGGGGACGGGTGGGGTATGGCTGGCGAGCGGCGGCGAGCCGGCGCGGGTGGTCCCGATCGAGGTCGAGCGGGAGCTGGTGACGAGCGACCGGCGGCTGCGCACCGCGGACGTCGCGGCCGCGCTCGGCGGGCCCGCGACGCTGGCCGGCCGGGTGGCCGTGGTGACCGGCGGCGGGGGCGGCATCGGCGCGGCGGTCGCGGCCGGGCTGGCCGCGGACGGGGCGGCGGTGGTGGTCGCCGACCTCGGCTGCAACGCCGACGGGGCCGGCCGCGACCCCGGCCCGGCCGCCGCGGTCGCCGCCGGCATCACCGCCCGCGGCGGCCGGGCCGTCGCCGCCTGCGTGGACGTGGCCAGCCCGGACGGGTGCGCCGCGCTGGCCCGCCGGGCGGTGGCCGCCTTCGGCCGGCTCGACGCGGTGGTGCACGCCGCCGGCGTGGTCCGCCCGGCGCTGGTCTTCGAGGCCACCGACGAGGACTGGGACGCCGTGCACCGGGTGCACGTGGCCGGCGCGTCGGCGCTGGTCGGCGAGTGCCTGCCCGAGCTCCGGCGGCACGGCAGCGGCCGGGTCGTCCTGCTCTCCTCCCGCTCGGTGACCGGGTCGCCCGGCCAGACCGCGTACGCGGCCGCCAAGGGCGCCGTCCTCGGCCTCGCCCACCAGCTGGCCGCCGACCTGGCCGGCGCCGGCATCACGGTCGCCACCGTGCTGCCCAGCGGGCGGACCCGCGCCTCGGCGCCGGAGCGGTTGGACTCGCGACGGCGCCGGATCGAGCTGCTGCGGGCCCGCCACCACGGCATCACCGACCCGGCGGCATACCGGGACTCGCCCGAGCAGGACCCGGCCACCAACGCGGCGATGGTGAGCTGGCTGTGCTCGCCGGCCGGCGCCGCCGGCCACGGCCGGATCTTCGGCACCGGCGGCTGGCGGGTGGAGCGCTACCGACCCAGCACGCTGGCTGCGATCCGCTCGAGCAGCTCGTCCTGGAAGGACCCCTCGGCGCCGGCCAGGTAGGCGGTCAGGTTGACGAACGCGGTCCAGGCGAGCCCGGCCCGGTGCTCGGCCCGGCAGGCGGCGAACGCCACCCCGCGGGCCGCCGCGTACCCGGCCAGCAGCTCCGCCTCGTGCTCCCGCCGCTGCTCGGGCGGCAGGCTGAGGGTGAGCAGCCGAGCGGTGTCCAGCCCGGCGTGCCCGGGCCGGCAGAGCTGCCAGTCCACCAGCACCCGCGGCCCGCCCTCCGGGAAGATCACCTGGTCAGCGTGCAGGTCCCCGTGCACCAGCACCGCCGCGCCGGGCGGCCCGGCGGGCCCACCGCCCGACGGCCCGGCGGCCAGCGGCCTGCCGGTCCCCGGCCCACCGGCCGGCAGTCCGTCGATCAGCAGGCGGGCCACCCGCGCCGCGTCGCCGCGCAGCCGGCCGATCGCGACCGCGCGCGCGATCCGGGCAAGCGCGTACCGCTCCGCTCGCGGATCGACCGGCACTGCCGGCGCCGGCCGGCCGTGCAGTGGCGCGACCGCCGCCAGGATCGCCGCGACGTCCTCGACCGACGCGGTGAGCGTGTCACCCGCCCGGCCGGCGACGTCCTCCAGCAGCAGGACCTCGCCGCTGACCGCGTACGGCCGGGGCACCCGGACCGGGCACCCGGCGGCCAGCTCCCGGTAGAAGAGCGCCTCCCGGGCGTACGCGCCGGACAGCCGGGCCGCCCGCCGCACCCGGGCCGACGCCGCCGGCCACTTGGCGACGACCGTACGGCCGTCGGCCAGCACCAGCCGGGCGGCCGAGGACAGCCGGGCCCGGCCGAGCGGCTCGACCCGCAGCACCGCGGCGCCGGGGAAGCGGGCCGCCACCGCCGCACCGACCTCCGCCGGCAGCACCGGCCCGGTCGGCAGCACCGGCCCGGTCGGCAGCACGGGCTCAGTCGGGCCGGCGCGCGACTACGACGTCGAGCTGCATCGCCCGGTCGTCGATCAGCCGGCGGAAGAGCCGGAAGTACGTCCGGTACCACCGGTACGCGTCGTCGCCGGCCAGCTCGGTCAGCTCGGCCCGCTGCCGCTCGCAGTTGGCCAGCCAGCGCTCGGTGGTCCGCTGGTAGTCCCGCATCGACAGCGGCAGCACCCGGTCCACCTCGAAACCGGCGTCCCGCAGCGTCGCCAGCTCCTCGTCCAGGGTGATGTAGCGGCCCTCCTCCTCGACCTCCAGCCGGCCACCGGCCTCCCGGCCCTTTTTCCGCACCTCGTCGAGGAACGCCATCGCCCGGCTGGACCGGGCCACCGCGTCATGCCCGATGTCCGCGGACAGCAGGTGCATCTCCTCGTTGAGCAGCACCCCGCCCGGCCGCAGCCACTCCCGCGCCCGGACGAAGTAGTCGCGCAGGCTGGCGAAGTGCACGACCACGCCGCTGGTCATCACCGCGTCGAACGGCTCCTCCGCGACCAGGTCCTGCCAGTGACTGGGTCGGAAGGTCAGGTCCACCCCGTGCCGGTCGGCGCGGCGCTGGGCGTACTCGCACTGCTGCGGCACCAGCGAGATGCCGAGCCCGGTGACCCCGTGCCGGGCGGCCAGGTAGGTCAGCGACCCGCCCCAGCCGCAGCCGACGTCGAGCACCCGCATCCCGGGCCGCAACCCCATCGCCTCGGCCAGCAGGTCGAGCTTGGCCTCCTGGCTCTCGGTCTCGGTCTGCTCCGGCTCCCCGGACAGCACGTGGGTCGAGTAGAGATGCCACTCGCCGCCGAGCACCCGGGTGAACAGCTCGGTGGACTCGGCGGTGCCGGCGCCGGCCATCTCAGCGGTCCTCGATCCCGGCCGTCTTGATGTACGCCACCGCGTCGTCCACCGTCTGGATCTTCTTGGCGTCCTCGTCGGTGATCTCGAAGCGCTTGCCGCCGCGCTCGTACTCGCCGGCGAACTCGTCCTCGATCCGCATCACGAACTCGACCATGTCGAGCGAGTCGAGGTCGAGCTCGGCGAACGTGGTGGTCGGCGCGATCTCGGCCTCGTTGACCCCGACCAGGTCGACGAGGATGGCGCGTACGCGGTCGAAGACGGTGGCCATGAGGGTGTCCCTTCCGGGGTCAGGAGGCGTCGACGAAGACCGAGGAGCCCGCCGGCGCGCTGCTGCCCGCGCCCTTGGCCACCAGCGTGTCCGGGACCTGGGTCGGGATGCCGAAGGCATCGGCCACCCGGAACCACATCCGTACGTCGCCGAGCTGCTTCATGAAGCTGCGGCTCTTCTCGAACATGTCCGGCCGGGCCGGCATCCCCCAGGCGACCATCGCCGCGCTGAAGACCTCGACCGCGCGCTCGGGCAGCGCCCGGAAGTCCTCCGGCCGGCCGTAGACGCCGTCCAGCAGCTCCCGGAAGCCCTCGTCCAGCACGCAGCCCTGCAGGTCCATGGCCAGGCTGCGGCCGGCGTCCGGGCGCACCCCCTGGACCGCCATGGCCATCATCCGCAGGAACAGCTCGGCCTTGCGCAGGATCGGCACCACCCGGTTGCGCTGCTCGCTCTCCACCGCGCCGCGCAGGTCGTCGGACAGGCTCCAGACGGTCATCGCGTTCCACTGGGCGGCGATCCGGGAGGACAGCCAGGACTCCGGGCTGGGCGCGACCGGGCCGTGGCAGACGTCCAGCAGCCGCAGCGGCTCGGCGACCGGCTGCACCGCCGGCCGGACCGGCCCGCCCGGCTCCAGCACGAGCGCGCCGGTGGCGACGAGCACCGCCGCGGCCGGCCAGGCCAGCGCGGTCCCGCGGCCGCCGTCGGTGAGGAAGCGGGCCACCGAGGTGCTGACCCGGTGCAGCGAGCGGTCCGGGGCGAGCAGGAAGCCCTCGCCGGCCACCACGTGCGCCTGCCAGCCGTCGGCCAGCTGCGCCTCCAGGTGCCCGCCCTCGGCCGGCACCCCGGCGGGGTCCGCCGGCTCGGCGCCGAGCAGCGCGCGCAGCACGCCCGGCACCTCGTCGCTGCGGTCCGGCCCGGTGCCCCAGGCGCGGCCGGCGAGGTCGGCGAAGAGCCGCTCGATGTGCTCGGCGTCCCACTCGTCGTCCGGCCGCTGCACCCGCCGGGCCTTCTCCAGGATGGTCCGGTCGCTCCAGAAGGTGAGCCCACGGTCGGCGGCCACCGCCTCCACCGCGGCCAGCAGGGCCTCGCACTCGTACTGGCAGGCGGCCTCGACCGTGCCGATCCGCAGGTGCATCCGGGCCCGCTGGATCATCCGGGTGCACAGCGCCCGGGAGTAGTTGCCGATCGCGGTGGCCAGGCTCTGCGTGCTCGCGCCGTCGAGGAACTCGGCGGCGGTGCGCTCGGTGATCGGCACCCCGTGCACCACCCGGTCGTAGAGCCACAGGTGGTCCGACCACCAGTCGCGGTCCTCCACCGGGGCGGGCGGGCTGCCCTCGAAGGGCTCGGTCACCGCCCGGGCGCACGCGTTGACCCGGCCCTTGGTCTGCGCCCAGGCCTCCGGATAGAGGAAGTCGACGTCGATCCGGCGATCGCCGTGGAAGGTGTGCAGCGGGACCCGGTCCGGGGTCGGCCCGGACACCAGCAGATCGAGGTCGGACCGGGCGTGACCGAAGCCGACCACGGTCGAGCCGATGAGCATGATGCAGTCGTCCGGCGCGAACGGACCGCGCTCGGTGAGCCGCACGGACACCGCGCGGGCGATGTCCGCCTCGGTCGACCGGTCCACCACGGCGTCCCCTCTCCCTAGAGCCGCACGACGACGCTGTCCCAGCTGCGCAGCGTGATGCAGCGCCGGGACCCGGTGGCCGCCCGCAGGCCGACCCCCGGATACGTCTCCAGCAGCATCGACAGCGCGAGCCGGCCCTGCGCCCGGGCGAAGTGCGACCCGGGGCACAGGTGGATCCCCCGCCCGAAGGCGACCGGCCGGTCCGGACCGGCCAGGTCCCGGTTGGCCGAGGCGAGCACGAGCAGCACCCGCTGGCCGGCCCGCACCGCCCGGCCGCCGAGCAGGGTGTCGACGGCCGCGGTGCGGGCCACGATCTGCACGGGCGAGAGCGCGGTGAGCAGCTCCTCCACCCTCGCGTCGTCGACCCGCCGGCCGGGCGCGCCGGCCGGCAGCGCGGTCAGCTCGCGGGCCGCGGCGGCCAGGAAGTCGGCCGTCGTCTTGGTCCCGGCCAGCACGACGAAGAGCAGCAGTGCCCGCGCCTCCGGGTCGGTCAGCCGGCCGTCCCGGACCGCCGCCCGCAGCGCCGCGCCGAGGGTGCCGGCCGGGAACGGCCGGGCCTGCTGCTCGTCCAGCCAGGCCCCCAGCTCCCGGTACGCCGTCGCCGCCCGGTCCGCGGTCCGCGCGGTCGCGATCGGCTCCAGCGCCCGCACCGTGGCGTCCACCCAGCCGGCGACGGTGGCCAGGTCGCGGGTCGCCAGCCCGGTGACCAGGTCGAGCGCGCGCAGCGGCACCACCGCGGCGAACCGCGGCACCAGGTCGACCTCGTCCCCGGGCCGGCCGAGCCCGTCGACCACCTCGCGCACGGCCACGGCCAGCCGCGGCTCCAGCTGGGCCACGGCGGCCCGGCTGAACGCCGGGTTGAGCACCGCGCGCAGCCGGCCGTGGTCCGGTGGGTCGACCAGGAAGAGCGAGGGCCGGTCCGGGTCCAGCAGCACGTACGGGTCGGTCAGGTCCTGGGTGGTGGCCCGGGCGTCGCTGCGGAAGACCTCGGGCGTACGCAGCACCTGGTCGACCTCGCGGTGCCGGGTGACCACCCAGCAGTCCAGCAGCCGGCTGAAGTGGACCGGGTCGCGCTGCCGCAGCTCGGCGTAGCCGGGCTCCGGGTCGCGCCGGAAGGCGTCGGTCAGCGGGTTGAAGGCGAGTCCCGACTCGGCCCGCTCACCGGCCAGGCACGATCGGACCCAGTCCAGCCCGCGCCGGTCGGTGTCGTAGCCGGTCAGCATCGACGGCCCGGCACCCGGTGGTGAATCGCATCGGGAAGGGCCACTCTGGGAGACTATCGCCGGGAACGACCGGAGTCAGCAGGTCGAACCGGCAGGATCGGTGCAAGTCCGCTGGACGCTGGGGAGCTGCCTTGACGGGTTCCGAAACGACGCCGGGACGGGCGACGACGCTGAACGCGCGGGCGTTCTACCTGGTCTACGTGTCGTCCTCGATCAGCTGGTTCGGCACCGCGGTGACCACGGTCGCGCTGCCGCTGGTCGCCGTGCTGCTGCTCGACGCGTCGACCCTCGAGGTCAGCATCATCTCGGCCGCGAGCGTGGCCGCCTGGCTGATCATCGGGCTGCCGTCCGGCGTCATCGTGTCGAAGTTCCCGCTGCGGGCCTCGCTGGTGACCGCGCAGGTCGCGCGCGGGCTGATCCTGCTCTCGGTGCCGATCGCCGCCGCGCTCGACGTCCTCACCGTCGCCCACCTGGTCGTGGTCGCGACGCTGATCGGCATCTTCAGCGTGCTGTACGACGTCGCCTTCGCCTCGTTCATGCCGTCGGTGGTGCCGGCCGAGGACCTGACCCGGCGCAACAGCATGGTCCAGGGCACCGAGTCGATCGCGCTGATGGTCGGGCCGGCCGGCGGCGGCTTCCTGGTCCAGCTGGTCGGCGCGGCCGCCAGCCTGATCGCCGACGTGGTCAGCTACGCCATCTCCGCGGCCTGCCTGTTCGCCCTGGGCAAGCCGCCGGAGGGCACCAGGGTCGAGCCGGCCGAGGAGGAGGGCGGCTTCGTCGAGCAGATGCGGGTCGGCCTCCGGTACGTCCGCCACGACGAGATCGTCGGCCCGCTCACCGCGGCGGCGGCCGCGCTGAACTTCACCAACGCCGCGGCCACCGCGCTGAGCACCGTCTTCCTGGCCCGCACGCTCGACCTGAGCCCGCTGGCCATCGGCCTGCTGCTGGCCTTCGAGGGGGTCGGCGCGGTGGCCGGCGCGGCCGTGGCCACGCCGCTGGTCAACCGGATCGGCAGCGGCCGGACCGTGCTGCTGACCATGATCGTCGCGCCGGTGTCGGCGCTGCTGCTGCCGCTGGCGTACCCCGGCCCGGCGGTAATGTTCTGGGCCCTCGGCTACGGCGGGCTGGCCGCCGCGACCGTCGCGTTCAGCATCGTCGCCCGCACCCACCGCCAGGTCAGCGTGCCGCCGGCGCTGCTGCCGCGGGTGATGGCGACGGTCCGCTTCCTGTCCTGGGGCGTGCTGCCGCTGGGCGCGGTAATCGCCGGCGTGCTCGGCGAGATCCTCGGCGTCCGGGCCGCGCTGGCCATCCTGTGCGCGACGCTGCTGATCGGGCTGGTGCCGGTGCTCCGCTCGCCGGTGCGATACCGCCGGGACCTGATGGAGCCTGCTACCAGTCCCTGACCAGGATGTTCAGCTCGGTCAGCTGGGCCAGAAACTCCCGCACGTCGGTCAGCGCGGTCTCCTGGTCGACCTCGAAGTCGGTGCTGATCGCGGCCGCGATGTCGGCCACGCTGGTCTCACCGTCGATGCGGTTGAAGATCTCGGCGCTGACGTCGTCCAGCTCGACGCTGTCGTCCTGCCGGGCGACGAGCAGCGTGCCGCGCTGCCGGCGGAACCGGACGTCCAGCGGCAGCGACGGCACCCAGTCCGACCCGGGCAGGTCCGGCTCGGTCACGTTCGGCCCCTTTCGTCGGCTTCCCGGACGATATCGGCCCCGTCGCGCCCGGGTCGCACGGTGCCGGCCTCGACATGCAGCCGACCGGAGCCCAGCCCGAGGTCGAGCGCGGCGGTGAGCCGGTCGGCGGCGACCGGGGTCAGCCGCCGGCCGCCGAAGACGGCGAGGACGAGCCGGGGCAGCTCGTCCTCGTGCACGCCGGCGGAGGCGCGGGTGATCGCGACCATGGCGTTGACGATCTCCCGGAGCGGCACCTGGTCGAGCGGGCGGTCGGCGCCCTCCTGGGTACGCCGGAAGCCGGTCCACTCCGTCGGCGTGCGAGCGGCCGGCCAGGCGACCGGCTCGGCCTCGTCGCGCATGCCCGACGGCGGGAGGTGCTGGAGGATCGCCGCCTTCCGGGCCTCGGTGAGCCGGGTGAGGCCGAAGCCGGTGGCCACGAGGCGGGCCAGCCGGTCCAGCGGGACGGGGCCCTCTGCCTCCACCACCTCGGCCAGCGCCGCCGACACCCGGCGGGCCGCACCCGGCGCGGGGAGCGCGTTCAGCACGTCCACGGTGCCGAGGACCCGGACCGGCCACGCTCGGAACACCTCTTCGCCCGGCAGTGCCGCCGGCGCGGCAGCCGCCACCGGTGCCGCCGCCGGCCGCTGACCGGGACCCCCGCCGGGGCCGGCTGCCCGACCGGTGCCGGCGGCCGGGCCGACGCCAGCGGCCGGGCCGACGCCGGCAGCCAGGTCGGCCAGGTCGGCGGGGCCGGCGGCCGGGTCGGCGGTAGGGCCGGCCGGCTCGGGGGCCGCAGGGCGGGAGAGGGCGCCGGCCAGCCGGTCGAGCACGGCCTCCGGCCCGGCCAGCCAGTCCGGCAACCAGACCCGCTCGACCGCCGGCCAGCCGAGCACTCCGGTGAGCACCTCCTGCGGCAGCGCGTCCCGGTCCCGGGCCGTCATCCGCCGGGACCAGGCCGGCCCGTCCAGCAGCACCGCCACCCGCGGGTCGGCCGGCGGCCCGAGCACCAGGTCGAGCGCGAAGCCGGAGAGCCCCACATCCGTACGGACCGGCACGCCCCGGTCCCGCAGCCGGTCGGCGACCTCGTCCCGGTGCCGGTCCGGCTCCGACCCCCGCCGCCTGTCCCGCGGCAGCACAGCCGGCCCGTGCGCGGCCATCTCCAGGTACGACCGGAGGTGCCGTACGCCGACCGAGGACGTCTCGCCGGTCCGCAGCTGCTCGGGGTCGAAGCTGGAGAAGACGATCACCTGCCGCCGCGCCCGGGTCACCGCCACGTTGAGCCGGCGCTCACCGCCGACCCGGTTGAGCGGGCCGAAGTTCAGCGGCAGCACGCCCCGCGCGTCGACGCTGAAGGCGGTGGAGAACAGCACGACGTCCCGCTCGTCACCCTGCACGTTCTCCAGGTTCTTGACGAACAGCCCGTCCGGGTCCTCCAGCGCGTCCAGCAGCCGCTGGTCGTCGGCGTCCCGCAGCAGGCCCTCGATGTGGGCGCGCTGCTGCAGGTTGAAGGTGACCACCCCGAGCGAGGGCGCCCGATCGGGCGACGCGTCGAACCGCCGCCGGATCTCCGCGACCACCGCCTCGGCCTCCACCGGATTGGTGCGGAAGGTCTCCCGCGGCCCGGACCGGTGGAAGCGGCCGTCCACCCGGACCAGCGACACCCCGGTGCCGTGCCGGGCCGGGGCGGGGAAGGTGGCCAGCCCGCCGTCGTAGTAGTGGTGGTTGCTGAAGGCGATGAGCGTCTCGTCCTGGCTGCGGTAGTGCCAGGTCAGCCGGTGCCGCGGCACCCGGGCCTGGACGCACTCGGTGAGGATCGACTCCTCGTCCTCCACGACGTCCAGCTCCGGCTCGGCGTCGAGGTCGTCGGCGAAGCTGCTCTCCGCGACCGAGGTCGGCGGCATCTGCTTGCTGTCCCCGACGACGACCACCGAGCGGGCCCGGCCCATCGCGCCGATCGCGTCCGCGACCCGCACCTGGGACGCCTCGTCGAAGACCACGATGTCGAACAGCCCGGCCTGGGCCGGGAAGAACCGGGCCAGCGACTCCGGGCTGACCAGCACGCAGGGCAGCGCCCGGGTGATCACGTCGCCGTACTCGGACATCAGCTCGCGGACCTTGAGCCCGCCGCGGCGCCGGCCGAGCTGCCGCTGCAGCTCCCCGACCCGGCCGCCGGTGGCCGCCGGGTCGAAGCCCCGGGCCGCCAGCACCTGCCGCGGTACGGCGGCGGAGAGATGACCGCGTACGGCCTGGGACGCCGTCACGAACCGGGTGACCGACCGCTCGTGCGTCACCCGGTCGAAGCGGTCCAGCCCGGTCCGCCGCAGCCGCTCGCCGACCGACGTGGCGGCCAGCCCGGCCTCGTACGCCAGCCGCGCGTCGTCCGGGTCGAGCCGGCCGGCGAGCACCGCGGCGCGGGCCTGGTCGAGGTGCGCCGAGCGCAGCGGCTCCAGGTGCCGCAGCAGGTCCAGCCACCGGCCCAGCGAGCCGAGCTCGGGGTCGGCGAGCGCCCGCGCCGCCGCGGTCGAGGTCCAGCGCCGGAGCAGGCCGGCGTCGCCGGCCCAGCCGGCCAGGGCGGCGGGACCCGCCCCGCAGGCGGCGGCCAGCTCCTCGGCCGCGGTCGCCGCGGCCCGGACCGGGCGCGGGTCCGACCCACCGCCCGCGGCCAGCGCGGCCCGCAGCGGGCCGGCCATCGGGGCGGCCGGCTCGACCCGGGCACCGGCCCGGCGCACCTCGTCGATCCGCCGGGCCAGCTCGTCCCGGCCGGTGTACGGCTCCCAGCCCGCCGGTAGGCTCAGGCCGGGGATCGCGGTCACCGAGCCGGCCAGCGCCCGTACCGCCTGGCGGAGCCGGACCAGCGCGCCGGTCAGCTCGGGCACCGCCTTCGGCCGGAGCGTCACCTCCGGGCGCAGCACCGGGGCGAGCCGCTCCCGGACCGCCTTGAGCCGCTTGCGCCGGCCGAAGAAGCCGGACGCGGCCGCGGCCCGCGCGGCCGCGTCGATGTCCTCGACCGGCAGGTCGAGCACCGCCGGCGTGACCACGTCCAGCCCCGGCTGGGGCGCGGCGGCGAAGGCGTCGGCGCCGTCCACGGCGGACCGGACCGCGGCCTCCCAGCGGGGCTGCCGCGCCTCGTCCAGGACGGCCAGCGAGTGGCCCGCGGCCAGCAGGTCGGCGAGCACGGCCAGGTCGGCCGGGGTGCGGGCCGCGTCCAGCGCCGGTGCCAGCTCCGCCGGCAGCGCCGGCAGGGCCGCGTCCAGCCGGAGCGCGGCGGACCGTACGGCCGCGACGTCGACCGCGACCCGGTCCACGAAGGCCCAGGGATGCCCGGGCCCCGGCCGGGCGGCGTCGGCCACCTCGGGCAGCGTGCTGAGCACCTGCCGCAGCCGCTGCACGTCGTCCACCGGGCCCTGCAGCAGCGACTCCGGCAGCGGCATGGCGGGGACGTCCGCCGGCGCGGCCAGCACCGCCCCGTGCGCCCCGTAGAGCGAGAGCCCGGCCGCGTTGCCCTCGTGCAGCTTGTACGCGTACCGGGTCAGCACCCGCCGGGCCGCGCGCAGCTCCTCCAGCCGGATGTCGTGCTCGCCCTCCCCGGCCGGCACGGCGTGCTCGAAGGCCCGGACGATCTGCTCCCGTACGGCGGCCGGCTTGCTGCCCTTGTCGTGCAGGTCCAGCGCCAGCGGGCCGATCCCGATCGCGTCCAGCCGGCGCTGGACCACGTCCAGCGCGGCCCGCTTCTCGGCGACGAAGAGCACCCGCTGGCCGCCGGCGATGGCGCGGGCGAGCAGGTTGGTGATCGTCTGCGACTTCCCGGTGCCGGGCGGCCCCTCCAGCACGAACGTGCGGCCGGCCACCGCCTCCGCGACCGCGCGCAGCTGGGAGGAGTCCGCGGGCATCGGGCAGCCCTCGTCCAGCGCCTCCAGGTCGGGCACCGGCACCTCCGGCGCCGGGTCGGCGAAGGCGTCGGTGGGCGTCCGGATCAGGTGCTCGACCAGCGGGTTGGCGGCGAGGGCTGGCCAGTTCTCGTCGAGGTCCTTCCACAGCCGGAACTTGGCGAACTGCAGGACGCCGAGGTCGGCCGTCGGCTCCACCCGGTACGGCAGGCCGTGCTCGGCGATGCTGCGCCGGACGGCGGCGAAGGCGGCCTCGAGGTCGATGCCGGCGTCGTCGGCCGGCGGGTCGGCCAGGCCCGGGACGGTCAGGCCGTGCAGCTGGCGCAGCTTCTCCAGCAGGCAGTAGTTCGGGGTGGACGAGCCGGTCTCGTCCAGCGCCACCTTGTAGCGCCCGCCCCGGGCGGCGGACCGCAGCTGGACCGGGACCAGGATCAGCGGGGACCGCAGCGGCCGCCCGTCGAGCTGCCAGACGAGCGTGCCGAGCGACAGGTACAGGTTGTTGGCGCCGGTCTCCTCGACGATCGTCCGCGCCTTGTACGCCAGCGCCCGCATCCGGGTCGGGTAGCTCGCGGCCGGCACGTCGACGTGCACGGTGTACCGGCCGGTGAGCAGCTCGGTGAGCTGCTCGCGCGGCAGGTCCCGGCCGTGCCGCATGCCGCGCTCGACGTCGGTCGCGGCGAGGTCGTCGGACGGGCGGAGGGCGACGGCCGCGCCCCGGTGCAGCAGGTCCTCCAGCGCGGCCGGCCCGGTGTCCGGCACGGCCAGCGACACCGCGGAGCGGGCGGTGAAGTTGATCAGCCGGTTGCGCAGGCTCAGGTCGAGCAGCGCGTTCTTCCACCGCGACACCCGCACCGGCTCGGTGGTCGGCCGGGGCCCGCCCGCCGGCACCGCCGGAGTGGCGGGCGCGGCGGCCGGCGCCGCGGGCCGGTAGACCGACACGTGCACGGCGCCGTCCGGCCCCCGGGTCCGCGCCGGCAGCGGGACGATGCGGTCCGCCCGGGCCTGCTGCACGTCGACGACACCGAGCACGTCCAGCTCGCCGCTCAGGTGCCCGGCGCCGGCCCGGCACGCCTCGGCGAAGCCGGCCGTGGTGGTCACCGCTGTGGTCTCGACCAGGCCCTGCTGGCCGAGGTCGACCCGGTTGGCCACCCCGGTCGGGTCGAACTCGACCACCGAGCCGAGCGAGGACTCCTCCCGCCACCAGCCGAGGAACGCGTGCCCCGGCACCACCCAGAGCAGCGGCCGGATCCCGGCCAGCTCCAGCGCCGCGGCCAGGGTGAGGACCAGGTCGAGGCAGGTGCCGACCCGCTCCTCCAGCACCTCGCCGGGCGTGCGCACCTTCTGGCCGGTGTCCGCCCAGCTGGCGGGCGGCTCGGCGTACCGGATGCCGCGCGCCTGCACGGCGGCGAAGACGGCGGCGACGATCTGGTCGACCCGCTCCGGCCCGGCCTGGTAGCCCTGGATCGACGGGCTGCCGGTGCCGGCCCGCAGCCGCTCGGCCACCTCGGCCAGCAGCGCACCCACCGCCGGGTGGTTGGGCAGCACGTACGAGGCGAGCAGCTCCAGCGCGAGCGCCGGGGGCGTCGCCAGCCACTGGTTGGCGGCCAGCACCCGGGTGCGGACGACCTGCTCCGCCACGACGGCGCCGCCGGCCACCAGCTCGGCCCGGATCGTCCCCGGCCGCTGCTCCTCGACCTGCAGCATCGCCGCCGGGTCGAGGACCAGGGTCAGGTCGGTCAGCACGGTCGGCTCGCCCGCGGCCAGGTCGAGCAGCACCTCCTGCGGCCGGCCGATCGGGCCCTGGGCGTCCGACACCGTCAGCCGCAGGGTCGCCGCACGCAGATCCGTCGCGACGCCGTCGATCATCAGCCGGGAGATCGCCGGGATCTCGTTGTGCGCCATCGCGTAGCTGAGGACCGGCGTCGCCTCGATCGTGATCGAGATCTGCTGGGTCGCCTCCACCCGCGCTCCCCTCCCGGCCGACGCCGTCCGCCCGGGAAGCCTAGGCACCGCGGCCGCGGCCGGTCAGAGCAGGGCGAGCACGCGGTCCAGGCCGCGGGGTCCGGTCGGCGCCGGCCGGGGCAGCAGCAGCGTGGTCAGCCCGGCGCCGACCGCGCCGCCGTCGGTGAGCGGGTTGTCGCCCACCATCAGCACCTGCTCGGGCGGCGCCGCCAGCCGGTCGCAGGCGGTCAGGAAGGACTTCGCGGCCGGCTTGCAGACGCCCAGCTCGTACGAGAAGAGCACCACGTCCAGGTACGGCCCGAGCCCGGCCCGGTCCAGCGCCGGCCGCAGGTCGAAGCCGGTGTCACTGAGCACCCCGATCCGCAGCCCGCGCCGGTGCACCTCCCGCAGCACCGGCACCGAGTCCGAGAACCCCTCCCACGAGCCGGCGTCGACCGTACGGGCGTAGAGCGCGGCGCTCAGCCCGGGCACCACCTGCTCGCAGCCGGCCGCGGTGTACAGCGCGGTCCACACCTCCCGGTGCCGGGCCGCGGACAGGTCGCGGCCCTTGGCCAGCTCCTCCGCGGTGCCGGCCCGGTCGAGCACCCGCCGCCAGACCAGATCCAGCTCGTCCGCCCCGGGCTCGGCGCCGAGCGCGGCGGCGGAGGCGGCCAGCAGGACCCCGCCGCTACCGGAGAGCCGGATGAGCGTGTCCCCCGCGTCGAAGAGCACTGCCCGGAACGAGTTCACGTCGCCTCCACAGCTCCCAGACGTCCCGGCCGAACGACTCGGCCAGCAGGACCAGCGCGACCGCGAGCGCGGCCGACACCACCGGCGCCGGCAGCAGCCCCGCCGCCGCGACGGCGAGCACGACACCCTGCACCGCCGCCACCACCTTCCGCCAGTGACGCGGGGACACCGGCCCGTGCAGCCACGGCAGCACCCACTCGGCCGCGCCGTTCGCGTACCGCATCAGGCCGATGGCCAGCACCCAGACCCCGAAGTGGCCGGCGGCGTACGCGCTCAGCACCAGGATCAGGAACGCGTCGACCTCCATGTCGAAGCGGGCGCCGAGCGCCGACACGGTCCCGGTCCGCCGGGCGACCCGCCCGTCCACCCAGTCCAGCGAGAGCGCGACCGCGGCCAGCCCGACCAGCGCCGGGACCGGCACCGGGCCGGTCAGCGAGTCCACGGTCAGCGCGAGCACGCCGCCGACCAGGGTGGCCCGGGTCAGCGTCACCCGGTCCGCGGGCCCGAGGTCGGCCCCGGCCAGGCCGCGGCCGAGCAAGGCGGACAGCGCGAGGCCGTACGCGAGCCCGGCCAGCCAGCCGGCGGCCCCCAGTCCGGCGGTGCGGGCGAGGATCTCGAGCAGCAGGACCTGGCCGGCGAGGCCGGCGAGCGGACCGTTGCGAACCGTGGGCACCCTAGCCTCCGTGATAGGCCAGCAGTCGTCGGACAGGAGGAGCCCCCCGACGACACCACGCGCCGGAGCGCGGATCGGTTCGGGCAGGATTCCGGGCGGGAGGAGGGTGCCGATGATCCGGCAGGCGAGGGCCTTCTGGCTGCGCGAGCCCGGTGCGGGCGAGATCCGCGCCGTGCCGCTGGCCGAGCCCGGCCCGGACGAGGTGCTGGTGCGCACCTGCTGCTCGGGCATCAGCCGCGGCACCGAGACGCTGGTCTTCACCGGCGGGGTGCCGGCCAGCCAGCACGCCGCCATGCGCGCGCCGTACCAGGAGGGCGACTTCCCGGCCCCGGTGAAGTACGGCTACCTCAACGTCGGAGTGGTCGAAGCGGGGCCTTCCGGGCTGGTCGGCCGGACGGTCTTCTGCCTCTACCCGCACCAGACCGCCTATGTGGTGCCGGCCGCGGCGGTGACCCCGGTCCCGGCCGGGGTGCCACCGGAGCGGGCGGTGCTGGCCGGCACGGTGGAGACGGCGGTGAACGCGCTCTGGGACGCCCGCCCCCGGCTGGGCGACCGGGTCAGCGTCGTCGGCGGCGGCATGGTCGGCTGCTGCGTGGCCGCGCTGCTGGCCGGCTTCCCGGGCGTACGGGTCGAGCTGGTCGACGCCGACCCGGCCCGGGCCGGGATCGCCGAGGTGCTCGGGGTCGGCTTCGCGGCGCCGGACGACGCCGCCGGCGGCCGCGACCTGGTGGTGCACGCCAGCGCCACCTCGGCCGGGCTGCAGCGCTCGCTGGACCTGCTCGCGCCCGAGGGCACCGTGCTGGAGCTGAGCTGGTATGGCAACCGCGAGGTCAGCCTGTCGCTCGGTGGCGCGTTCCACTCCGGCCGGCTGGGCGTACGGGCCAGCCAGGTCGGCACGGTGGCGCGGCCGGACCGGACCGCGGCCGACCGGCTGGCGCTCGCCCTCGACCTGCTCCGCGACGACCGCTTCGACGCGCTGCTGACCGGCGAGTCCCGCTTCGACCAGCTGCCCGAGGTGCTGGCCGGGCTGGCCGACGGCTCCCTGCCGGCGCTCTGCCACCTCATCACCTACGACGGGACGTAAGCCGGTGTTCAGCGTGACGGTCCGCGACCACTTCATGGTCGCGCACAGCTTCCGCGGCGAGGTCTTCGGACCGGCGCAGCGGCTGCACGGCGCGACCTTCGTGGTCGACGCCACCTTCCGGCGGACCTCGCTCGACCGGGACGGGATCGTCATCGACATCGGCAAGGCCGGCACCGAGCTGGCTGCCGTGCTCGCCGAGCTCAACTACCGCAACCTCGACGACGACCCCGCGTTCGCCGGGGTCAACACCACCACCGAGCTGCTGGCCCGGGTCATCGCCGACCGGCTGGCCGACCGGCTGACCGGCACCGGGCCGACCGGTCTCGCGGTGACGCTGCACGAGTCGCACGTCGCCTGGGCGAGCTACGAGCGGACCCTGTGAGGCGCCGTACCCGCCCGGCGGTGCACGTCGTGCTGCCCAACGACGTCGACGACCCGCGCTCGCCCAGCGGCGGCAACGCCTACGACCGGCGGCTGTGCACCGGGCTGGCCAAGCTGGGCTGGTCGGTGCGGGAGCACCCGGTCCCCGGCGGCTGGCCGGCGCCGACCTCGGCCGAGCGGGACGCGCTGGCCCGGGAGCTGGCCTGGCTCCCCGACGGGGCCACCGTGCTGCTGGACGGGCTGGTCGCCTCGGCCGTGCCCCGCGAGCTGGCCGCGGAGCGGGACCGGCTGCGGCTGGTCGTGCTGATGCACATGCCGCTGGACACCGCGGCCGAGCGGGAGGCGCTGGCCGCGGCCCGGGCGATCGTCGTCACCAGCCGCTGGACCCGCAACCGGCTTCGCGGGCTGGCGCCGGTCACCGTGGCGGCGCCGGGAGTGGACCCGGCGCCGCTGGCCGCGGGCTCGGCCGCCGGCGACCGGCTGCTGTGCGTCGGCGCGGTCACCCCGGTCAAGGGCCAGGACCGGCTGGTCGAGGTGCTGGCCGCGTCGCCGGACCTGGCCTGCCGGTGCCTGTGCGTCGGGTCGCTGGACCGGGACCCCGGGTTCGTCGCCGCGCTGCCGCGGCTGGACCGGGTCCGGTACGCCGGGCCGCTGGCCGGCGACCGGCTCGCCGCCGCGTACGCGGACGCCGACCTGCTGGTGGTGCCGTCGCGGGCGGAGACGTACGGGATGGTGGTGACCGAGGCGCTCGCCCGCGGCATCCCGGTGCTGGCCACCGCGGTCGGCGGGGTCGCCGAGGCGCTCGGCCGGGCCCCGGACGGCAGCCTGCCCGGGATGCTGGTCGAGCCGGACGGGCTCGGCACCGCGCTGCGCTGCTGGCTCACCGACCCGGGTCTGCGGGCGCAGCTGCGGGCCTCCGCGCTCGGGCGCCGGGGCACGCTCGGGAGCTGGGCGATCACCGCCCGTCGAGTGGCGGCGGTGCTGGCGGGAGAAAGCGAGCCGCATCCGGCCGGGCGGTGAACCTCGGGTGCCGATGGCACGTGATCGGGGCCGTAAGCGTCCACCGAGGGAGATTCCTTGCAGACTGTGACCGCGCCGGCACTTCCGCTGGCCGCCGCCCTGCCACCGGTCGCGATCCCGCCGCTGAGTGGTGTCGGGCCGCGGGCGCGGCGGCTGCTGAAGGCCTGGATCGGCCCGGTGGCCGGCGCCGGCATCCTCGCCGTCCTGCTGTGGCGGCTCGGGTCCGGCCCGTTCCTGGCCGGGGTGCGGCTGGTCGACGGCCCGGCGCTGGTCGCGGCGCTGGTGATCGGCGGGCTGACCACGGTGTGCACGGCCTGGCGGTGGCGCCTGGTCGCCGGCGGGCTGGGCCTGCGGGTCCCGCTGGGTGACGCGGTGGCGGCCTGCTACCGGTCGGTCTTCCTCAACGCGACGCTGCCCGGCGGGGTCGTCGGCGACGTGCACCGCGCGGTCCGGTCCGGCCGGGACGCCGGCGACCTCGGCCGCGGCGTCCGGGCGGTGGTCTGGGAGCGGACCGCCGGCCAGGTGGTGCAGCTTGCCCTCGCGCTGGCCGTCCTGCTCGCGCTGCCGTCCCCGGTGCAGGGCGCGATGCCGGTGGTGATCGCGGCCACCGTCGCCGTCGTGCTGGCGCTGCTGCTGCTGGCCCGCACCGGCTGGCTGCGCGCCGCCTGCGCCGACGCCCGGGCCGCGGTGCTGGCGCCGAACACGCGGGCGCGGATCGCGTTCGCCTCGGCGGCGGCGGTCGCCGGGCACGTGGCCGTCTTCCTGGTCGCCGCCCGCGCCGCCGGCTCGACCGCCCCGCTGCTCCGGCTGCTGCCGCTGGCCCTGCTCGCGCTGCTGGCCATGAGCGTCCCGACCAGCTTCGCCGGCTTCGGCCCGCGGGAGGGGGTGGCCGCGTGGGCGTTCGGCGCGGCCGGGCTCACCGCGGCGCAGGGCGTCGCAACCGGCGTCGCGTACGGTGTCCTCGTGCTGGTGGGCAGCCTGCCCGGCGCGGCGGTCCTGGTGTGGCGGCGGCGGTCCCGTGGCTGACCTCCTGCCGCCGGCCGCCGTGCGCACCCGGGTCACCGTGCCGCTGCGCTTCCCGGACGGCTACGCCACCTCGGCCCTGGTGCACACCTTCGACGGGCTCGTCGACGACCGCGAGCACGTCGCGCTGGCCCTCGGCGACTGGACCGCGGCGACGGTGCCGCTGGTCCGGCCGCACAGCGAGTGCCTGACCGGCGACGTCTTCGGCAGCCAGCGCTGCGACTGCGGCCCGCAGCTGCGGGAGGCGGTGGAGCGGATCGCGACCACCGGCGGGGTGCTGCTCTACCTCCGCCAGGAGGGTCGCGGCATCGGGCTCTACCGCAAGCTCGACGCGTACGCGCTGCAGGACGCCGGCCTGGACACGTACGAGGCGAACCTGGCCCTGGGCCGGCGCGAGGACGAGCGGGACTACACCGTCGCGGCGCAGATGCTGGCCGCGCTCGGCGTCCACCGGATCGCGCTGCTCAGCAACAACCCGGACAAGGCCGAGCAGCTGGCCGCGCTCGGCGTGGAGGTGTCCGAGCGGGTGCCGACCGGGCTGTTCCTGGCCCCGACCAATGCCGCCTACCTGGCCGCCAAGGCCCGGCGCGCCGCCCGTACGCCGAGCCTGCTGCGGCGGAGCTGGTGAGCCGGGTCCGGCGGGTGGCCGGCGGGGTCGTCACCGCGCTGGCGGTGCTGATGGTGGCCGGCGCGCTGCTCGCCCCGGACGACCTCGGCGGCGTCGCCCTGGGCACCTTCCTGCGGCTGCCGGTCGAGCTGCTGGTCGGCGCGGTGGTGCTGGTGCTGCTGCCGCCCCGGCCGCGGCGGGTGGCCGGGATCGCCGGCGGTCTGCTGCTCGGGCTGCTGGCCCTGCTCAAGCTGGTCGACCTGGGCTTTTCGGCGGTGCTCGGGCGCTCGTTCGACCTGGTGCTGGACTGGCGGCTGCTCGGCTCGGCCGCCGGGGTGCTGGAGGACTCGGTCGGCCGGGCCGGCGCGATCGGGACCGTAGTCGGCGTGCTGCTGCTGGTCGCCGCGGTGCTGGTGCTGATGGTGCTGGCCGTGCTCCGGCTGGCCCGGCTCGGGGTGCGGCACGACAGCGCGGCGCTGCGCACCATCGCCGCGCTGACCTCGGTCTGGGTCGCCGCCGCACTGCTCGGCACCCCGGTCGCCGCCCGCAGCACCGCCGCGCTGGTGCAGGACCGGGTCGGCGACGTGCGCACCGGGCTGCAGGACGAGGAGGTCTTCGCCGCGCTCGCCGCGACCGACCGGTACGCCGACGTGCCCGGCGAGCGGCTGCTGACCGGGCTGCGCGGCAAGGACGTGCTGGTGGTCTTCGTGGAGAGCTACGGGCGGTGGGCGATCGAGGAGCCGACGATCGCCGGCCCGGTCGACGCGCTGCTCGACTCCGGCACCCGCTCGCTGGCCGCGGCCGGGTACGGCTCCCGCAGCGGCTTCCTCACCTCGTCGACCGTCGGCGGCGGGAGCTGGCTGGCGCACGCCACGCTGCTGTCGGGGCTGTGGGTCTACACCGAGCAGCGCTACCGCAGCGTGACCGCCAGCGACCGGCTGAGCCTGCCGCGGATGTTCGGCCGGGCCGGCTGGCGGACCGTCACCGTGGAGCCGGCGATCGACCGGCCCTGGCCGGAGGGCCGGTTCTACGGCTACGACACGGTGTACGACGCCCGCAACCTCGGCTACCGCGGCCCTCGGCTGAGCTACGCGACCATGCCGGACCAGTACACGCTGGCCACCTTCGAGCGGCGGGAGCGGCAGCCGGGCCACCGGCCGGTGATGGCCGAGATCACCCTGGTGTCCAGCCACAGCCCGTGGACGCCGCTGCCCCGGCGGGTCGACTGGGACGACATCGGCGACGGCTCGCTGTTCGCCGACCCGGCGAACCAGACCGGGGCGGCCCCGGGCGAGGTCGTCGGCGACCTGGCCAAGCTGCGCGTCGCCTACCGGCAGGCGATCGAGTATTCCGTCGGCACGCTGGTCTCGTACGTCCAGGAGCACGGCGACGACGACCTCGTGCTGGTGATGGTCGGCGACCACCAGGCGGCACCGGCGCTGACCGGGGCCGGAGCGGGTCGGGACGTGCCGATCAGCATCGTGACCCGGGACCGGGCCGTGCTCGACCGCGTCGCCGGCTGGGACTGGCAGCCCGGGCTCAACCCGGACCCGCGGGCGCCGGTGTGGCGGATGGACACCTTCCGGGACCGGTTCGTCAGCGCCTTCTCGCCAGCGCCCGGGGCCCCGTGACGGCGGTCCGGGTGGAGAACGGCAGCAGCCGGGTGGCGACCGCGAGCAGGGACACGCTGAGCAGGACGCTGGTGGTGGCGTCGGTCGCGAAGTGCATGCCGCGGTACATCCGGCAGAAGGCGACCGTCAGCGGCAACAGCACGCCGAGCGCGACGGCCAGCCACTTCAGCCAGACGTGCCGGGTGTGCCAGGCGACGATCAGGCCGACGCCGAGGTAGAGGGCGGTCGCGGCCGAGGTGTGCCCGGACGGGAAGCCCGACGTCGGCGGCGAGTCGTCCAGCCGCGGCACCGCCGGCCGCTGCCGGTCGATGAGCATCTGGGTCACCATGAAGATCAGCGCCTGCGCGCTGACGCAGAGCACGATCAGCACCGACTCGCGCCAGCGGCGGAAGACCACCCGGAAGATGATCGCGACCAGCGCGGTCAGCCCGATGATCGTCGGCGTCTCGCCGAGCAGCGAGCCGTAGTGGGTCAGGTCGTCGCCGGTGGGCGTGCGACCCTCGACCAGCTCGCGCCCGATCCAGGCGTCGGCCTCGGAGACGTCGGACTTGTCGAGCACCCTGGTGAAGAGCAGCCCGAGCAACACCACGACACCACCGATGAGCACCACCGGCAGCGCCAGCCGGCGCAGCGCGGTGCCCAGCTCCTGCCCCAGCGAGCGCTCTCCATCAGGTCTCATCACCGTCACGCCCGGCTGGTACCCAACCGGCCGGCCCGCCACCCCTCGCGCAGGCTCAGCCGCTCCGCTCCGGGACCGGCAGCGCCGCGAACCCGACCATCCCCTCGTCCTCCCGCACCGCCACCTCGCCCCGGTGGGCGAGCAGGTCGAGGTGCAACGCGGTCTCCAGCACCGCGAGCATCTGGTTGAACGGGTCGAGCTCGGCGAAGCGGCGCTCCCGCCTGGTCCAGGCCAGCTCGGTGGCCACCTCGTACGCCGTCCTCGGGCCGGCCTGCAGCGCCGCGCCCACCTGGCCGAGCCGCGCGTCGTGGTGGTCGAGCAGCGCGTCGACCCGGGCGTGCACGCTGCCGCCGGGCGGCCCGTGCGCGGGCAGCATCACCGCGTCCGGCAGCCCCCGGACCAGCTGCAGCGAGCTGAGGTAGTCGGCGAGCGCCAGCCGCGGCGGGTCCGCCTCGAAGCCGACGGACGGGGTGATGTGCGGCAGCACGTGGTCGCCGGCGAAGAGCAGCCCGGCGGCCCGGTCCAGGAAGACGAGGTGGCCGCGGGTGTGCCCGGGCGTCTCGATCGCCTCCAGCACCCGGTCGCCGACCGCGAACCGCTCGCCGCCGGCGACGTACGCGTCCGGCAGCTCGTAGCCCTGGTCGCCCTCCGCCGGCCCGCCGGACGCGGCCCGCAGCGCGGCAAGCACCGGCTCGCCGCCGTGCCGGGCCAGCAGGTCCCAGTGCGCCTGGCCCACCCGGTGCCCGGGGCGGGTCACCCGCTCGATCGTGTGCCGCTCGCCGGCGCCGATCAGCACCCGGGTGCCGAAGCGGCGGCGCACCGCGACGGCCTGCGTGTAGTGGTCCCGGTGGCTGTGGGTGACCAGGAAGCGGCGGATGTCGCCGAGCCCGAGACCGAGCGTGCCGAGCGCCCGCTCCAGCTCGCGCTCGGCCACCGCCAGCGCCCAGCCGCCGTCGACCAGCGTGACGCCGTCGCCGTCGGCGAGCGCGTACACGTTGACCGCCTTGAGGCCGTCACCCGGCAGCGGCAGCGGGATCCGCCACACCCCCGGCGCGACCGGGTCGGCGCCGGGGTCGGACCACGTCCCTGCCGCGCCCGGCCCGGCGCCGGGGTCGGCGCCCGGCTCGGCAGCCGGGTCGGACCATGTCCCCGCCGCGGCCGCCCGGCCGTCGCTCGATGCCACCCGTCGATTGTTGCCCACCGCACCCACCCGCCCCCCGACGCCGGATTCCGGTGTCGGCCAGGTCACACGCCCGGTGCCGGCACCATGGTCGAGGCTGGTGCCCGTGCCCGACATCGGCTGGCTCTTCGCGATCGGGCTGGTCGCCGGAGTGGTGAGCGTGGTCGCCAGCCTGGCCACCCTGGTGTCGTACCCGGCGCTGCTCGCGATCGGCATGCCGCCGCTGACGGCCAACGTCACCAACACCACCGCGCTGCTGTTCGTCGGCGTCGGCTCGGCCGCCGGCTCCCGCCCGGAGCTGGCCGGGCAGCGGCAGCCGGTCGTCAAGCTCAGCCTGCTCAACGCGGTCGGCGGCGGTCTCGGCGCGGCGTTGCTGCTGGTCACCCCGGTCACCGCCTTCGAGGCGATGGTGCCGATCCTGATCGCGACGGCCTCGCTGGTGCTGCTGGCCGGGCCCTGGCTGCGCCCGGACGCGCCCGAGGGTCGGGAGGGCAACGTCTGGCTGCTGGCCGCGGTGGTCGGCGTCGCGATCTACACCGGCTACTTCGGCGCGGCCGGCGGCGTGCTGGCCCTGGCCGTGCTGATCCCGCTGCTCAACCAGCCGCTGGCCTCGACGATCGCGGTGAAGAACGTGATCTCGTCGGTGGCCAACGCGGTGGCCGCGGTGGCGTTCGCCGTCTTCGGCCCGGTGGACTGGTCGGCCGTGCCGCCACTGGCCGCCGGCTTCCTGCTCGGCGGCTGGATCGGGCCGGCGATCGTGCGCCGGCTGCCCGGCGACGCGCTGCGCGTCGCCGTCGCGCTCTGCGGGCTGGGCGTCGCGGTCAAGCTCGGGTTGGACACCTACTGGTGACCCATACCCGGCCGTACCGGACACTGGAGCGGTGACCGAACTCGACACCGACCGCTGGGTGCGCCGATTCCACCAGGCTTCGGCCGAGGCGCCGCAGCTGCTCTGCTTCGCGCACGCCGGTGGCGCCGCCAACTACTTCTTCCGGCTGTCCGCCGCGCTGCAGCCGGACATCCAGGTGCTCGCGGTGCAGTACCCGGGCCGCCAGGAGCGGCTGGAGGAGCCGCTGGTCGACGACCTCGTCCTGCTGGCCGAGCAGATCACCGCGGCGCTGCCCGGCTGGCCGGACCGGCCCACCGCGTTCCTCGGGCACAGCATGGGCGCGGTGGTCGGGTACGAGGTGGCCCGCCGCTGGGAGCCGCAGGGACTGAAGGTCGAGCACCTGTGGGCCTCGGGCCGGCGGGCGCCGTCCGACCCCAAGCAGAGCACGCTGCACCAGCGGGACGACGCCGGCTTCCTGGCGGGGATCTCCGAGTTCGGCGGGCCGGCCTTCGAGCTGCTCACCCACCCCGAGCTGGGCCCGATCCTGCTGCCGCCGGTGCGCAACGACTACAAGGCGATCGAGACGTACCGGCACGCGCCCGGACCGCCGCTGACCTGCCCGATCACCGTCCTGCTGGGCGACTCCGACCCGCTGGTCAGCCCGGCCGAGGCGCGGCGCTGGGCCGAGCACACCTCCGGCGCCTTCCAGCTGCGGGTCTTCGCCGGCGGCCACTTCTTCCTCACCGACCACCAGCGGCACGTCACCCAGATGGTGCGCCGGGCCTTGATCTCAAGTTAAGTCGAGGTTCTACCGTCGGGTCGTGAAGGCGATCCGGCAGTACGAGTTCGGCGAAGCGGACACCCTCCGGTACGAGGACGTCCCCGACCCCTCGCCGGCCGAGGGGCAGGTGCGGATCCGGGTCGCCGCCGCCGGCGTTCACCTGGTCGACACCACCATCCGGCGCGGCGGCCAGCTCGGCCCCAACCCGCCGCCCACGCTGCCGATGACCCCCGGCCGCGAGGTGGCCGGCACCGTCGACGCGCTCGGTCCCGGGGTCGACCCCGGCTGGGCCGGCAAGCGGGTGGTCGCGCACCTCGGGCCGGTCAGCGGCGGGTACGCCGAGCTGGCCGTCACCGCGGCCGGCTCGCTGCACGAGCTGCCGGCTGAGCTGCCGTACGACGCCGCGGTGGCGCTGATCGGCACCGGCCGGACCGCGGTGGCGATCCTCGAGCTCGCCGCGCTGACCGCCGACGACGTGGTGCTGGTGACCGCGGCGGCCGGCGGCATCGGCGCGCTGCTGGTGCAGGCCGGCCGGCGGGCCGGCGCGACCGTGGTCGGCGCCGCCGGCGGCCCGGCCAAGGCCGACCAGGTCCGCGCCCTCGGCGCCCACGTCGCGGTCGACTACTCGACCGCGGACTGGGCCGACTCGGTGCGGGCCGCACTCGACGGACGGTCGGTCACGATCTCGATGGACGGCGTCGGCGGCACCCTGGGCCGGACCGCGCTGGAGCTGGTCGGGCTCGGCGGCCGGGTCCTGTTCTACGGCTGGGCCAGCGGCGAGCCGACCCCGTTCACCGTGTGGGACCTCTACTCCGGCGGCCTGACCGTCTCCTGCGCCATCGGCGCCCGCATCCTGCAGCGGCCGGGCGGGCTGCGCGGGCTGGAGGAGGAGTCGCTGGCCCGCGCGTGGACACCGCTCGTCGGACCTCCGTTCGCGCTGGCGGACGCGGCCGGCGCCCACCGCGCGTTGGAGTCGCGCGCCACCGTCGGCAAGACGGTCCTGGTGCCGTGACCTGGTCCGATCCGGAGCTCACCGTCGGCCAGCTCGCCGGCCGGGCCGGCGTCGCGGTCTCCGCGCTGCACTTCTACGAGGCGCAGGGGTTGATCCGGTCCCGGCGGACGACCGGCAACCAGCGCCGGTACGCCCGCGAGACGCTCCGCCGGATCGCCTTCATCCGGGTCGCCCAGCGGGTCGGCATCCCGCTCGCCACGATCCGGGACGCGCTCGCCTCGCTGCCCAGCGGCCGTACGCCGACCGCCGCCGACTGGGCCCTCCTGTCCGCGACCTGGCGCACCGAGCTGGACGAACGCATCGCCCGGCTGACCCAGCTGCGGGACGACTTCACCGACTGCATCGGCTGCGGCTGCCTGTCGCTGGAGCGCTGCCGGCTGGCCAACCCGCGGGACGAGTGGGGAGCCCGGGGACCGGGTCCGCAGCGACTCAGCGGCTGACGGTCAGCTCTGGCCGATGCGCTCCTCGTCGATCTCCGGCGCCTTCCCGCGGACCACCCGGTCGACGGCCCACAGCGCGGCCCCTGCCCGTCTTCTGGTACCGTCGTCCCTCGGTCAGCACGACGTGTCTGGCCCCGTAGCGCAGTTGGTTAGCGCGCCGCCCTGTCACGGCGGAGGTCGCGGGTTCGAGTCCCGTCGGGGTCGCGGGCAGGTAGCTCAGTCGGTACGAGCGTCCGCCTGAAAAGCGGAAGGTCGGCGGTTCGACCCCGCCCCTGCCCACCCTTCTTGCGCAGCATCCTCCCAGGTCACGGCCCTTCTCGGGCTCCTGCGGCGCTTCCCCGCCGCTGACCGCTGCTGCCCGCCTGAGACCCCGTTTCGCCGCTGCCTGTCGCACGTGGGTTGCACGCAGCCCGCCTGTGCTGTCTGCCGTCCTGACAGGCGGGGCCGTCCGGTGCTGACACACCGAACGGGCCCCTTGATCCCGCACCTTCCGCGAAAGGGCGAGACCCAGTGGCGAACGGTACTTAGGTGGGTCAGCTCCTGATCCTGCCCGTCTCGTACGCCCACATCGCGATCTCGACGCGGTTCCGGGCGCCGAGCTTGTTCATGAGGCTGGCGAGGTGGGTCTTCACTGTGCTGAGGCTGATGTGCAGCTCGCCGGCGATCTCGGCGTTGGTGCGACCGCGGGCCACCGTGGTCAGGACTTCCTCTTCCCGGACGGTGAGCGGTTCGACCGGCTGCGGAGGCGGCCGCGTCGCGCGCGCGTCCGAGAACGCGGCCAGCAGCCGGGCGGTGACGTTCGGGGCGATGAGCGCGTCACCGTCGGCGGCGGCGTGGATCGCCTGGATCAGGAGCGCGGGTCCGGCGTCCTTGAGCAGGAATCCCCGGGCACCTGCCTTGAGCGCGCCGTACACGTACTCGTCGAGGTCGAAGGTCGTGATCACGACGATCGCCATCGGGTCGTCGACCCCCGGTCCGGCGAGCTGTCGGGTGGCCTCGATCCCGTCCATGTCGGGCATGCGGATATCGAAGAGGCACACGTCGGGGCGGAGCCTGCGCGCGAGGGCGACCGCCGCGCGTCCGTCCGCGGCCTGCCCGACCACGTCGATGTCCGGCTGGGCGTCGAGGATCATGGTGAGACCGGTCCGGACGATCTCCTGATCGTCAGCGACGAGCACACGAATGCTCATGTGGGCGGGATCCCCCCCTCGGCAGCACCGCGCTGACCGTCCAGCCGCCGTCCGGGCCCGGACCGGCCTCGAGGGTGCCGCCGAGGAGCGTCGCTCGTTCGGCCATGCCGACGAGGCCGTAGCCCGCCCAGCTCCGGCCGGTCGAGCTGGCTTCGCCGTCGTCGCGCACGGTCAGGCGTACGCAGTCGTCATCGCCGGCGACCGAGACGTCGACGCGGGTCGCGTGCCGGGCGTGGCGCACCGCGTTCGTGATCGACTCCTGGGCGATGCGGTAGACCGCCGCCCCGACCGGCGGTCCGAGGTCGTCGACGTCACCTGAGATGTCCACCTCGACCCGCGGCCTGTCGCCGAGGCCGCGAGCGAGCCGCTCGATGTCGGCGATTCCGCGCTGCGGGGCCAGCTCGGGCTCCTCGCCGCTCTCGCGCAGGACGCCCACCATGCCGCGCATCTCGGCGAGCGTCCGCGAGGCCTCCTCCTCGATGACGCCGAGCGCGTCCAGGGCGGCCTCGGGACGGGACGCGGCGACCACCCGTCCAGCCTGCGCCCGGATCGCGATGGCGGAGATGTGGTGGGCGACCGTGTCGTGCAGCTCACGCGCCAACTGTTCCCGCTCGCGCAGCCTGACCTGGTCCATCTCCCGCAGCCGGGCGGTGCCCCGGTACCGGACCAGTGCGCCCAGCTCCGCCGGGAAGAGCAGCAGGAGGCCTCCGAACACCGACTCGACGACGCCGGTGTAGTCGACCGCCGTACCGACAACGCCCGCGGCCAGGATGATGGCGAGCCCGATAGCGGCCTCCCGGCCCGCTCCCCAGCGGAACAACGAATAGGGGAGCAGCAGGATGAAGACCATGGTGTAGAGCCCGACAGGCTCGTCGGCGCCCCAGAGGGAGGCGAGAGTCACCACGATCACGGCGCCGAACGCGACCGCGACCATGGCAAGAGGGTGCGTGCGCCGCCACAGCAGCGTGAAGACCAGCGCGACGGCGAGCACGAGCGCCACCGGCCGCCACACCACGTCCTCGCGCAGGACGCCTTCGAGGATCGCCGTCGGCACCAGCACGCCGACGAGCAGCCAGTCCCGCCACACCCGTTCCGGTGGCTGCGGGGCTCGCGGCTCGGCCAACAGCGAGCGGACGGCGTCTCCCACCACGACCTCACCGTAGAGAACGCACGAGGCCGGCGGATCGGCCGAAAGCACGGCGGGTTGGTCGCGCTCGTCGCCCGATCGGCCAGGGGGATTCCGGTCTGCCGGGCCGATGTGCCGGCTGCGCGGCCTCGTGACGATGAGGCCATCCCGGTCGCCGTACCGCCGCACCGGGAATCCGGAGGAGATCACCGATGATGTCGCACGCTCTGTACCGACTGGGCCGCTTCGCCGCACGCCGCCCGTGGGCCGTGATCGGGACCTGGCTCGTCCTCTCGGTGTTCGTGGTCGGCGCGTCCGGGACGTTCGGCCGCCAGATCCAGGACACGTTCGAGGCGCCGGGTGTCGACTCCCAGGAAGCCGTCGACCTGCTGACCGCCGCCGGGTCGGACCAGGCCGGACTGACCGCCCAGCTGGTCCTGACCCCGCTCGACGACCGGGCGACGTTCTTCGCCTCGGCCGACGCGCGGGCCGCCGTGACCGAGGTCCAGGCAGCGGTCGGCGCCCTGCCCTCCGTGCTCGGCGCCACCGATGCGGCCGGTGCGCTGGCCACGGGACGGGACTCCGCGGTCGCGAGTGGAGCGGTGTCGCCCGATGGGCGGGTCGTCCTGATCCGGATCCAGTATCCGCCGCTCGAAGAACTCGACCCGGCCGTCCTGGACGACCTCAAGGAGCTCGGCCTGCTTGCCCGGGAGGGCTTCCCGCTGCGCATCGAGATGGGTGGCGACCTGTTCTTCGCCTTCGAGGACGGCGGAACCGGCCCCGGCGAGATCCTCGGTCTGGCGGCGGCGGCCGTCATCCTGCTGCTGGCGTTCGGATCGCTGATCGCCATGGTCCTCCCGATCGGGATGGCGGTCTTCGGCCTCGCCCTCGGCATCAGCTCGATGTCGCTCATCACCTACCTGATCGACATCCCCACCTGGGCTCCGGTCATCGGCAGCATGGTCGGCCTCGGCGTGGGCATCGACTACGCCCTGTTCCTCGTCGTCCGACATCGCGAGTACCTCGCCCGCGGGATGACCGTCGCGGAGTCGGCCGGCCACGCCGCCGCCACCGCCGGTCGAGCCGTGGTCTTCGCCGGAGGCACCGTCGTCATCGCGATCCTCGGTCTCGCCGTCGCCGGCATCCCGTTCATCACCGCCGGTGGGATCGCCATCTCCGTCATCGTCCTGATCATGGTGGCCGCGTCGGTCACGCTGCTGCCCGCGTTCCTGGGCCTTGCCGGGCACTGGATCAACCGCCTCGCGGTCCGGCGGATCACCGCTCGGGACGGCGCCGCGGTGAGCCCGGGCTGGCGGCGATGGATCACCCACGTCTCCGGGAACGCGTGGGTCTACCTGATCGGCTTCACCGTTCTTCTCCTGGCACTCGCCGCGCCCGTGCTGGCCCTCCGGGTGGGCAACCCTGACGACGGTGCGCTACCCGAGTCCCGCACCGAGCGGCGGGCGTACGACCTCGTCGCCGAGGGCTTCGGTCCCGGCGTCAACGGCCCGCTGGTCATCGCGGTCGACATCTCGGAGGACACGAGCGTGGTCGACCCGCTGCGAGCCGCCGTGACGGCGGACGAGGGTATTGCGGCCGTCGCGCCCGCCGCGATGAACACCGGCGCCGGCGTCGCGACGCTGGTCGCGTACCCCACCACAGGGCCGCAGGACGAGGCCACTGTCGACACGGTGGAGCGGCTGCGGACGGACGTCTTCCCGTCCGTGCTCGGCCAGAGCCCGGCGCGAGCGCACGTCGGCGGCCAAGCGGCAAACTTCGCCGACGTCGGCGGCCGCGTCGGCGATCGGCTGCCGTACTTCGTCGCCGCGGTGATCCTGCTGTCCTTCCTGCTGCTGACCCTGGTCTTCCGGTCGGTGCTGGTGCCGCTCAAGGCCGCGCTGCTGAACCTGCTGAGCATCGGCGCTTCTTACGGCGTGATGGTCATGGTGTTCCAATGGGGATGGGGTGCCGGCGTCATCGGCCTGGAGTCGACGGTGCCGATCATCTCGTTCATCCCCATGTTCATGTTCGCCATCCTCTTCGGCCTGTCGATGGACTACGAGGTGTTCCTCCTCTCCCGGGTCCGTGAGGAATACCTCCGCACCGGCGACAACGACACCTCCGTGATCCACGGCATCGCCCGCACCGCCCGGGTGATCACGTCGGCCGCGCTGATCATGATTTCGGTCTTCCTCGGCTTCGTGCTGAGTGACGACCCGAGAATCAAGATGTTCGGCCTCGGCCTGGCCACCGCCATCTTCATCGACGCGACCATCGTACGGATGGTCCTGGTGCCGGCCGCGATGAAGCTGATGGGAGACGCGAACTGGTGGATCCCGCGCTGGCTCGACCGCCTGCTGCCGGCCGTCGACGACGGAGGACCGGCCGGGTCGCCGAGCCCTGGGCTGGAGGCCGCTCCGGTTCCCGGAGCTGACCACGCACCAGCGTTGACCTCGCGATGATGGCCACCTGCTCGAGACCTCCGGCGAGTGCAGGGCCAGCTCGTTGCGGAGCTCCGACCGGTGCGCCAACTGGCTCCGCTACGGCGTCCAGCCGCGTAACGCCCGCGACGGCCTCCGACCCGGCTCCTGCCGAGGCAAGGCACACCGGGCCGAACACCTCGGCTACGCCGGCCGCCGCGTCCTGGTCTCCCGCAAGTGGTCCGGCAAGACCCTCGGCGACCACCGAGCCGACCGCCGCGACTGGGTCCTCACCCTCCTCGGCAACACCACCGAGCCGACCGCCGCCAACCGCTACGCCTGGGAACCCGTCCGCACCGGCGACCCCGACGTCCGCCCGCTCCCGCGTCGACTCCTGCTCGCCATCGCCGAACGGCAGCGCTGGCGCCAAGCACTTCGACGAAGCCAAACGCCGCGCCGGCCTGCCGGACTTCGCGTTCCCCGCCGCCTGACCGAGAGGAGTTCCGATGCCCGACCGTCCCCTCACCGTCGCGCAGGCCGCCGAGCAGCTCGGCACCGGCGAGCGCTTCGTCCGCCGGCTCGTCGCTGAGCGCCGCATCGAGTTCGTCCGGCTCGGTCCGCCCGGCTCCATTCGCGGCCCCATACGATTCCGGGAGAACGCGATCGCCGCCTTCCTCGCCGCCGGCCGGGTCGAGGCCGTGCCGCCGCGCCGCGGGCGGGTGGCCTGATGGCCACGAAGCGCCGCCGGTTCGGCAACGTCCGCAAGTTGCCGTCCCGTCGCTTCCTGGCGTCATACGTCGGCCCGGACGGCCAGCGCCGGACCGCACCCGACACCTTCCGCACCAGGACCGACGCGGACCGCTGGCTCGCCGGGGTCGAGACCGACCTCCACCGTGGCGGCTGGGTCGACGACGCTCTCGGCCGGCAAACTATTCGGCAACTACGCCCGCGGCTGGCTCCAGGACAACCCGAAGATCGGCGACCGCTGGCGCGAGACCTGCCTCCGCAACCTCCGCCTCCACCTGGCACCGCTCACCGAGCTGCCGCTGCGCGCGATTACCCCCAGCGTCGTCCGCGATTGGTACGGCACGGCCATGCGCGGCACCGGCGGCAAGACCTCTATCGCCCAGTCCTACCGCTTCTTGCGCTCGGTCATGAACGCCGCCGTACGCGAGGGCGCCATCCTCCGCAACCCCTGCACCATTCCTGGCGCCGGCCCCGACCGCGCCAAAGAACGTCCGACCGCAACGCCTGCCCAGATCGCAGCCCTGGTCGACGCGATCACCCCGCGGTACCGCGCCGCCGTCCTCATCGCCGCCTGGGGTGGACTCCGCCGGGGCGAGATCGTCGGCCTGCACCGCGAAGACATCGACCTCGCCGCCGGAACGGTCCGCGTCCGCCGCAGCCGCGCCGAGCTGCTGGAGAGCAAGGTCGCCTACGACAAGGACCCAAAATCGGAGGCCGGCAAGCGCACCGTCGCCCTCCCGCCACACATCCTCCCCGTCCTCGCCGAACACCTCGACCAGTGGGCCGGCGACGAACGAGTCTTTGTCGGCCGCACCCGCGAACCCATGCGCGGCGACGCCATCCGACAGGCCTTCACCCGTGCCCGCACAAAGGTCGGCATGAACGACTTCCGCTTCCACGACCTCCGCCACACCGGCCAAACCCTCGCCGCCGCCACCGGCGCCACCCTCGCCGACCTCAAGAAGCGCCTCGGCCACTCCTCCTCCGCCGCCGCCCTCCGCTACCTTCATGCGACCGGAGATCGAGATGCGGCTATTGCATGGCGCTATCCAAGATCGCGGACAGCGGAACGGCCTCCGCACTGCCGTGGGGCCAAGTGAAGGGAGAGGGCTTTGGATCGCGAACCTCAAGCTCCGACAGAGGCATATGATATCTCTTCGGAACTTCGGGATCAGTTGAACTCGACGTATGCGACCGAACGCCAGGACGACCAGAGCAGCGCCACCATCGCCTTCGCTATTGTGGCAGCAGCCCTCACCTACGCTGTTGCCGTCGGCGCATTTCTTGTCGGGAAGCAGACGAATGACGGCTTCAAGGATGTTCCGACAGCGGTCCAACTGCTAATTCCCGTTGTGCCACTAGCCTTGGCGGCATACCTAGCTCTTAATCTAGCCGGGGCGCTCGTGCGATCGGTCCACATCAAGTCACTTGAACGGATTCTCGCGGTCGATTACCACCTTACCTCCGATGTCGGGAAAAACAAGAAGAAGGTCTTTACAACACCGTCATTTAGAAGTGATATGACAGATGTCGTCGAACTGAGGTGGACGCGGCCCATAGCGTCGATATATGCACTCTGCTCCCTCTTCACCTATATTCCGATTGTCCTCATGCTCGCTGGATTCACGCTGATAACACTACTTCCCGGGCCATGGACCGGATACAAGATTACTGCGGGTGTCGCCTACGGCGTCGGAATACTCATCGTAGGAATTTGCCTGCTATTGCCGGCCATAGTGACCGAGAAGTTGCGCACGAAGACGCCTTCCTCAAGGAAGCGCTCTAGGAGGAGCGGTGATCTGCGTCGAGACTGACTAGCGACGGCATCTGTTGGAGCCCCATCGCTTGGAACGTCAAGCTCTATGGAAGGCCTCTCATCGCCAGCTCGTGGCGGACGGCGGGCACGGTCCTGTTCGCCGTCGGGATGCTCGCGCTCGGGATCATCGTGGTAGCGATGCCCGACGTCGATCTCCCGTTCTGGAGTCCCCTCACGGGCACCATCCTGATCGTCACGGCGCTCATCCTGCTGACCACGACGTACCTGACGATCCGCGCAGCGCGGCCAGGACAGCACCCACACCGGCTCGACCTTCTCCGGCGCGGGGAACGCCGGCGCGACCCGCGCCGATCACGCATAGCACCTTCTGGACGGGTCGGACGGCAGCAGCTGCTGCCTCCGACCTGAGCTGAAGTGCTCAGGAGCGCCAGGGGTTGTGACGGTGTCCCCCTGCACCAACTCTGACAAGCATCGGGTGCATGGGTGAGCGACGCATCGACGTGGGCGCGATATCGGGCTGCTGTGGATCGGGTGGGGGTTGGGGACGCCGTACTGCCTGTTCGTCTCTGCCATGGCCGGGGCGGCGTTCTTCGGCGAAACACCGACCGACGCGGAGCAGAGCGAGGCTCAGCTGTACCTGGCCGGCGGGCTGGCATGCGCCCTGGTGCTGCCGATCGTCGGCATGCTTGTCGCGGGCAGGTGTCGGCGGCGCGGCAGCGTGTGGGCGTTCGGGATCGCGGTGGTGATCAGCGTGTGCGGGCTCGCCTACGTGGCCAGCCAAATGACCTTGTGAGACGAGACGCTGCCGCGCAGGGTGGCACACGTGAACGAGAAGCTGTTGAGGATCTACGACGAGCAGTTGCGGACCGACGCGGAGACACCGAGCGCGGTCTCCGTGAGAAGAGTCGGGCCGTTGCGGTTGGTGACGTTCCTGGGTGGGCGGGGCTTCGTCACGTACCGGGACCTCGGCAACGAGGACCCGGTGGAGCTCGTGGAGAAGGCCAAGGAGCACTACGAGAAAGACGCCGAGATCACGCGGGTGGAGTGGAAGACGCGCGGGCACGACCACGCGCCTGGCCTGCACGAGGCCCTCACCGACAGCGGGTTCGTCGCCGGCGAGCCGGAGTCGATCATGATGGGCGACGCGCGGGCCCTCAGCAAGGACGTCCCGCTGCCCGACGGAGTGACCCTGCGGCGGGTGACCACCGAGAAGGACGTGCGGGCCATGAGCGCCATGCAGGACGAGGCGTTCGGCGACCCGGTCCGGCCCGAAGGCGCTGACGCGCTGCTGCGCCGGCTCGCCCGCAACGACGGCATGGAGCTGTGGGTGGCGGAAGCCAACGGGAAGATGGTGAGCGCCGGGCGGCTGGAGCCCGTCGCCGGCACCGATGTCGCGGGCATCTGGGGCGGAGCCACGCTCAAGGAGTGGCGCGGCCTTGGCATCTATCGCGCACTGACCGCGGCCCGCGCGAGATCGGCGCTGCAACAGGGCAAGACGCTGATCCACAGCGACTCCACCGAGTTCTCGCGGCCGATCCTGGAGCGGGCGGGATTGGTCAAGGTGTCGACGACGACGCCGTACCTGTGGACGCGCGGTCGAGGCCGCGCCAGGCGAGCGCGATGACGGCGAGCACGGTCGGGACGGTCAGGGGTTGGTCCACAGGCAGAACGGGTGCCCGGCCGGGTCCAGGCAGACCCGGACGTCCTGCTGCGGCTGGAAGTCCGCGACCGTCGCCCCGCAGGACACCGCCCAGGCCACCGCGGCCTCCAGGTCCTCGACCTCGATGTCCAGGTGCGTGGACATCTGCGGGTCGCCGGGTCCGGCCGGCCACACCGGCCGCACGTACGCCGGCTCGGTCTGGAAGGACAGGCCGGCTCCGCCGCCGGGCGGCCGCAGCGTCATCCAGTCCGGCTCGTCGCTGCCCACCGGCCAGCCGAGCAGCCGCTGGTAGAAGCCGGCCAGCGCGGGCACATCCGGCGCGTCGAGCACCACGGCGGTCAGGCTCATCCGCGGTCGATCGGTCATCTCGCCTCCCGAGGATCCCAGGGCCCGGACCCGGACCCGGACCCGGACCGAGCCTAGGCAGTGCCACCGACAGTTCCGGGGCGCGGCTGGTTGGCCCGCCGCCCCTCCGCCGCCTCCTCGACCGTTGCCCGCACCCGCTTGTCGCGGGTCGCGTCCGTCTTCGCCGAGTAGATCCAGTCCAGCAGCGCGCGGCGGGCCGACGGCGGGAAGCCGTCCCAGCTCCGCCGGGCCGCCGGCTCCGCGTCCAGCGCCGCGGTCAGCACCGGCGGCTCGACCAGGTCCTCGACCAGGTCCAGCGCGGTCCAGGTGCCGGTCCGCTGGGCCAGCTCGACGGTGGCGACGCCGGCCGGGGCCATCAGGCCGGCCTGGGTCAGCCGCGCCACCCGCTCCTTGTTGGGCCGGGACCACCGGCTGGCCGGCTTGCGCGGGGTGAACATCAGCTGGGTGCGCTCGTCGTCCACCCGGCGGGCGAGGCTGTCGATCCAGCCGAAGCAGAGCGCCTCCTCGACCAGCTCGTCGTACGGCACCGACGGGCCGGGAGCGGCCTTCTTCCAGGTGACGGCCCAGACGCCGGTGGCCGACCCGTGGTGGTCGGCCAGCCACGACCGCCACTGGGGCCGGCTCTCCACCAGCAGCTGCTCGTAGTCGGCGGGCATGCCGGGATCGTACGAGCGCCTCAGGGCGTGATGAAGCGGAGCTGCCGCGCGGACAGCGCGGTCAGCAGGGTGCGCAGCGCGGCGACGGTGTTGCCGCGGGGGCCGTAGCCGTCGTGCAGCAGGATGACCCCGCCCGGCCGCGCGCCGGCCAGCACCCGGCGGGTGATCTCGGTGCTGGCCGGCCGGCGCCAGTCGTACGCGTCGACGCTCCAGCCGAGCAGCCGCAGCCCCTGCCGCTTGGCCTCGGCCACCGCGGACGGGGCGAAGTTGCCGCCGGGGGCGCGATAGTACTGCGGCGGCCGGCCGGCGGCCGAGGTGATGGCCCGGGTGGTGCGGGCTAGGTCGGCGCTGACCGACGCGGCGGACCGGCGCTGCATCGCCTCGTCGTGCGACCAGCTGTGGTTGCACAGCGCGTGCCCGTCGGCGGCGATCCGGCGGACCAGCTCCGGGTGCCGCGAGACGTGCTGGCCGACCAGGCAGAAGGTGGCCCGCACCTGGTGCGAGCGCAGCAGCGCGAGGACGGTCGGCGTCCAGCGCGGGTCCGGGCCGTCGTCGAAGGTGAGCGCGACGGCCGGGCCGGCGGACGCGCTGAGCCGCCGCTGCACGCCGTCGGTGTCGAACGCCGGCTGGCCCAGCGCCGGGGCGCCCAGCGGCAGCACGGCGTGCCGGGCGGCGGCGGGTGCCGCGTCCGGTCGGACGGGCGCGCCGGGGTCCGGACGGGGGCCGGAGAGCAGCACCGCCAGCACACAGGCGAGAACGATCACGACATCGGCAGGACCGATGCCACGACGGCGCCCGCCGGAGGATCCGGGCACGGAGGGATGGTGGCATCACCGGACGGGTGCCAGCGGATCACTCTGCGGCGTGTCGTCGCAGAGTGAACCGAGCTCACCACAGGAGCTCCCGCCATGGAGGCGGGTCGACTCCGGTGCTGCACCACCCAGACCCGGTCAGGGTGGTCCTGTCGGCTCAGTCGGGCCTGGTCAGAGAGACAAGGACCGCAGAGAGAAGACACCGCCGCCGCGGCACCGGAGTGCCGCGGCGGCGGATCTCGTCGGCGGTGCCCCCTACTCCTCGATCTTGGCCGGGCTGCCGCCCTCGAGGAGCCCGCGGACCTCGGACTCCTTGTAACGGCGGTGTCCGCCCAGCGTTCGGATGGAGGTGAGCTTGCCTGCCTTTGCCCAGCGGGTCACCGTCTTCGGATCGACACGGAACATCGTGGCGACCTCCGCCGGCGTGAGCAGGGGCTCGGCGTCTGTGGTCTGGCGCGTGGTCATGGCTCGTCCCTTCCTGCCACGTGGTCGAAGCACCCCGGTTCGTCCCTCGACCAAGGTCCATAATGCACCATTCGACCGCATCCCTCAACGACCAGACCCAGATGGTGTTCCCGGACTGTCATGTACGACACCGGCGCGTCAGTTTGCGCGCTCGACCGACTGGGCCGTACGCCACCTGTCCACTACCCGTTCGTACGCTTTCGTCGCACTTTTGGTATCGCCACGGCCGAGGGCTGCAATCGCTTCCACCACATCGGCCACCGAGTCGTCGGCGCGCAACTGTGCATCTCCGCAGAGGTCCACCAGGCCGCCGTAGTCGAGCTCGACCAGCGACCGCGGGTGGAACTCCTCCAGCCACCGCCCCATCGCCTCGACCGAGGTGACCGCCGGGCCGTCCGGCAGCGCCTTGCGGAGCACCTGCAGCCCGCGCGCGACCCGGCGCCGGGCCTGCGCCATCGCGGTCCGGTAGACCAGCGACCGGGTGGCGGTGGCGGCCAGCTCGCGGTCCCGGTCCGGGTCGAAGCCGCGCGGCCCGAGCTGCAGCCGCCGCTCCTCCCGGTCGAAGAGCAGGAACCAGCGCACCGGCACCCGCCAGCGGTGCTGCTGCACGTGCGAGCGGCGGGTGGGGTGCTCGACCAGCCAGCGCTCGTGCTCGCGGGCGGCCAGCGCCACCTCCTCCTCCGGCAGCACCACGCTCGCCACCTCGGGCGGCAGCACGGCCCGGGTCGCCGCGGCGGCCTCCCAGCAGCGCAGCTCGGTCCGGAGCGGGCAGATCAGCAGGCCGGCCTCGCCGCGCAGCACCGCGGCATGCTCGCCCGCGTCACCCGGGCGGGGGACCGCCGGCGCGGGCCGGCAGGCGGCGACCAGCCCGACGATCCGTTCCCGGCGGGCACCGGCCAGCCCGGTCGCCACGGCCGGGGCCTGCGCGTACTTCTGCCACTGCCGGCGCTCCGCCACGTCGAAGGCGGCCAGCGGTTCGTACACGCGCAACTCTGCGGCGTACGGCGGCGTCACGGGCCGATCGTCGCATGATCGCATGACGGCTGGGGTCAGCGCGGGGAAGGCGCTCTATCGTGAGCGACGGAGCCACCGCTCCGCCCCTGCGGGAACCGCGGGCGATCCCCGCCGTCCCGCGCCGGAGACCACGAGGAGCCGCTTGTGTCCGTCTTCGCCACCGACCACCACGAACAGGTGGTCTTCTGCCACGACCGCGCCTCCGGGCTGCGGGCGATCGTCGCGATCTACTCGACCGCGCTCGGTCCCGCCCTCGGCGGCACCCGGTTCTACCCGTACGCGTCGGAGGCCGAGGCGGTCGCCGACGCGCTCAACCTGTCCCGCGGCATGGCGTACAAGAACGCGCTGGCCGGGCTCGATCACGGCGGGGGCAAGGCGGTCATCTGGGGGGACCCGGTGACCGACAAGAGCGAGGCGCTGCTGCGGGCGTACGGGCGGTTCGTCCAGTCGCTGGGCGGGCGGTACGTGACCGCCTGCGACGTCGGGACGTACGTCCAGGACATGGACGTGGTGGCCCGCGAGAGCCGGTACGTGACCGGGCGTTCGGTGGCCGACGGCGGGGCCGGCGACTCGTCGGTGCTCACCGCCTGGGGCGTGTTCCAGGGCATGCGGGCGTGCGCGGAGCGGCAGTGGGGCAGCCCCGAGCTGCGCGGCCGGCGGGTCGGGGTTGCCGGGGTCGGCAAGGTCGGCCGGCACCTGGTCCGGCACCTGGTCGAGGCGGGCGCCGAGGTCACGGTGACCGACGTGGTGCCGGCCGCGGTGACGGCTATCACGACGGCGTACCCGGGGGTGACCGCCGTAACGGACGCGGATGCGCTGGTCCGTTCGGAGCTGGACGTCTACGCCCCCTGCGCGCTGGGCGGGGCGCTGTCCGACGACGTGGTGGCCGTGCTGCGGGCCCAGGTGGTGTGCGGCGCGGCGAACAACCAGCTCGCCCACCCCGGGGTGGAGAAGCTGCTGGAGGAGCGCGGCATCCTCTACGCCCCCGACTACGTGGTGAACGCCGGCGGGGTGATCCAGGTGGCCGACGAATACCGCGGCTACGTGCCCGAGCGGGCGCACGCCCGGGCCACCGGCATCTTCGACACCACCCGCCGGATCTTCGCGGTGGCGGCCGACGAGGGGGTGCCGCCGGCGGTCGCGGCCGACCGGCTGGCCGAGCGCCGGATGGACGAGATCGGCCGGTTGCGGGGGATATTGCTCCCCTAGGCGGATCGTGACCGGGCCGGCGACAGCCGATCGGGTGACGTCACACCGGACGTTGCCGCCGGCTCGGTGACGCGACGTGGTACGAGCGGCTCGCGGGTTGTACCGTGGTGCCACGACGATGACCACACTGTCGGGGCCGCCTCGTGCAGGCCGCCCCTTTGTCCTGTGCGAGGGGGTCGAGCCATGGGGCGCGGCCGTGCCAAGGCCAAGCAGCAGAAGGTCGCCCGTGCGCTGAAATACAGCACGCGCGACACCGATCTGACTGCCTTGCAGCGCGAGCTGGCTGGCGAGCCGACGACGTTCCCGTCGTCGTCCGTTGCGGACGACGACGAGGCGGACGACGTCGACGTCGACGAGTACGACCCGGACGACGACTGGTCGCCCTCGCGCAGCTGAGTTCGGCTCGATCCCCGCCCGCCGTGGCGGGCTGACCCGGGCTAGCGCGCGGGATGGCTGCCGGTCAGCCGCGCGCTGCCCGTCCCGGGCTCCACCGTGCCGGCCACCCAGGCCGGGACGCCACGCTCGGCGAGCAGCCGGACCGCGGCGTCCCCGTCCGGGACGAGCGCGACCATCCCGACGCCCAGGTTGAGCGTGCGCTCCAGCTCGGCCGGCTCGACCGGCCCGAGCGTGCCGAGCAGCCCGAAGACCGGCGGCGGCGTCCAGGTCGCCCGGTCGACGACGGCGTCCAGCCCGGGCGGCAGCACCCGGGCCAGGTTGCCGGCCAGCCCGCCGCCGGTGACGTGCGCGTACGCGTGCACCTCGGTCGCCGCGGTCAGCGCCAGGCAGTCCCGGGCGTAGATCCGGGTCGGCTCCAGCAGCTCCTCGCCGAGCGGCCGGTCCAGGCCGGCCGGCACCGCGGCCAGGTCCAGCCCGCGCACCACCCGGCGGACCAGCGAGTAGCCGTTGGAGTGCAGCCCGGACGAGGCCAGCGCGACCACCGCATCGCCGGCCCGGACCCGGTCGGGGCCGAGCAGCGCGTCCGCCTCGACCACCCCGACGGCGGTCGCGGCCAGGTCGTACGCGTCGGGCTCCATCAGGTCGCCGTGCTCGGCGGTCTCCCCGCCGACCAGCGCGCAGCCGGCCAGCTCGCAGCCGCGGGCGATGCCCCGGACGATGTCCGCGACCCGCTCCGGGACGACCTTGCCGCAGGCGACGTAGTCCTGCAGGAAGAGCGGCTCGGCCCCGCACACGGCGAGGTCGTCGACCACCATGGCGACCAGGTCGAGCCCGATCGTGTCGTGCCGGCCCAGCGCCCGGGCGATCGCGATCTTGGTGCCGACGCCGTCGGTGGTGGAGGCGAGCAGCGGCCGCCGCCACCGGGCGACATCCAGCTCGAAGAGCCCAGCGAAGCCGCCGAGCCCGCCGACCACCTCGGGCCGCCGGGTCCGGGCCACCGCCGCCCGCATCAGCTCCACCGCCCGCTCACCCGCGTCGATGTCGACGCCGGAGTCCGCATACGAGACGGGCTTCACCGCGCGGCCGGGTCCACCAGGCCTGGGGCTCTCCGACCTGCCGCCGGGGTGTCGCCGGACGGGCCCGGCGAGCCGGCGGTCACCGACCGCTCGATCCCCTCCAGGACGTGCTTGCCGACCAGGTCCGGCGCCGGCAGCGGGATCGGGTAGTGCCCGTCGAAGCAGGCCGTGCACAACCGGGACGCCGGCTGCTCGCTCGCCCCGACCAGCCCGTCCAGCGAGACGTAGCCGAGTGAGTCGGCGCCGATCGAGCGGCGGACCCCGTCGACGTCCAGCCCGTTGGCGACCAGCTCGGCCCGGCTGGCGAAGTCGATGCCGTAGAAGCACGGCCACTTCACCGGCGGCGACGAGATCCGCACGTGCACCTCGAGCGCGCCGGACTCGCGCAGCATCCGCACCAGCGCCCGCTGGGTGTTGCCGCGCACGATCGTGTCGTCCACGACGACGACCCGCTTGCCGCGCAGCACGTCGCGCAGCGGGTTGAGCTTGAGCCGGATGCCCAGCTGCCGGATCGTCTGGGACGGCTGGATGAAGGTGCGGCCCACGTACGAGTTTTTCACCAGGCCCACCCCGTAGGGGATGCCGGACGCCTCGGCGAAGCCGATCGCCGCCGGGATGCCCGACTCGGGCACCGGGATGACCAGGTCGGCCTCGGCCGGGTGCTCGCGGGCCAGCCGGCGGCCGACCTCCACCCGGGCGGCCTGCACGTTGCGGCCGGAGATCGTGGTGTCGGGACGGGCCAGGTACGCGTACTCGAACAGGCAGCCCTTGGGGGTGGGCTGGGCGAACCGCTCGGACCGCAGCCCGTCGGCGTCGATCGTGATCAGCTCGCCCGGCTCGACCTCGCGGACGAAGGAGGCGCCGACGATGTCCAGCGCCGCGGTCTCCGACGCGACCACCCAGCCGCGGTCCAGCCGGCCGAGCACCAGCGGGCGGACGCCGTGCCCGTCGCGGGCCGCGTAGAGCGTGTGCTCGTCCATGAAGACCAGCGAGAAGGCGCCCCGCAGGGTCGGCAGCACGCGCAGCGCGGCCGCCTCGACCGACAGGTCCGGGTACGCCGCGAGCAGCCCGGTCACCAGGTCGGAGTCCGTCGTCGCGCCGCGGGGCAGGCCCAGCCCGACGGCCCGGTCGGCCAGCTCCGCGGTGTTGACCAGATTGCCGTTGTGACCGAGCGCGATGCCGGTCCCGGTCGCGGTGGTGCGGAACGTGGGCTGCGCGTTTTCCCAGGTGGACGAGCCGGTGGTCGAGTAGCGGGTGTGGCCGATCGCGATGTGGCCCTGCAGGCTCTCCAGCGTCGGCTCGTCGAAGACCTGCGCGACCAGCCCGAGGTCCTTGTAGACGACCAGCGCGACACCGTCACTGACCGCAATGCCGGCCGCCTCCTGGCCACGGTGCTGCAGCGCGAAAAGCCCGAAATAGGTGAGCTTGGCGACGTCCTCGCCGGGAGCCCAGACGCCGAAGACGCCGCACTCCTCGCGGGGGAAGTCCTCGCAAGGGTCCTCCGGCACGCCGTCATGCTACCGGCCGTAGCCACGCAGCGTGGAAGCCGCGGCCGGCCGCTTGGGGGGATGCGGCCGGCCGCGGAATGGCAACGGTACCTCTGACTACTCGCCGTCGCACCCGTACAGGGATCAAACGGACGAGTGGGCACCAGCCTTCACCCTTTCGGGTGACAGGTCAGAGGAGCGGTAGCCATGATGCGAGATCAGCCCGTTCGCCGCTCGCCCGCACCGATCCGGACCGGACCGCGTCGGACCAGGCCACCCGACCGGCCGCCAGCCGGAGCCAGGTGAGCGGGTCGACCTCCACCACGTTAGGCGGGGTGCCCCGGGTGTGCCGCGGCCCGGCGACAGCCTGCACCGCCGCGTACGGCGGGACGCGCAGCTCCAGCGTGTGCCCGGGCGCCCGCTCGACCAGCACGTCGGCCAGGCCCTGGGTGGCGAGCCGGAGCGCGACCCGGTCCAGCTCGACCGGCTCCCGCTCCGGGCGGGACCGGGACAGGTCGTCGGCGTGCACGGCCAGCTCGACCACCCGGGTGAGCAGGTAGTCGGCCGGGACCAGCGAGCCGCGGGCGCCCTGCACCGCCCGCGCCGTCGGGAGCGCGGCCGCGGCCAGCGCGTCCCGCCCGGCGTAGATCCCGGCCAGCACGTCGGTCGGGTCGCGGTCGGCCGCGGCCGCCACCTCGCGCGCGCGGATCTCGCCGGCGGCGGCCGCGTAGCCGGCCAGGTAGCCGGCCACCGTGGTCGGCTTGTCCCCGGTCGTCCGGGCCAGCACCTCCGGGGTGCCCCGCAGCACGACGGCCACGTGCTCGGCCAGCTCCAGCACGGTCCAGCCGGGCAGCGCGGACGGCTGCCGCCAGGCCGACGGCGGCAGCCCGGACAGCCAGGCGATCACCGCGTCCGCCTGGCCCAGCAACGCCGCGACCGCCCGCCCCGGATCCACCCGCCGCGCCGCCACGGCGGGCACCGTACCGCCCGGGACGGGCGCCCGCTGCGGTCAGAACGGCTGGTTGGCGAAGCCCCGCGCGGCCGCTCGCTCGGTCCAGGTGATCCACGCCGCCGAGCTGCTGTGCGGGTCGCCGGTCACCCCCAGCCGGGCCGTCGCGGTGTTGAACGCGGCCGTGGTCAGCGGACCCCAGGCGCCGTCGACCGCGAGGCCGGCGCCGATGAAGTTGTTGCAGGTGGCCTGCACGAAGACGGTGTCCGACCGGGAGCTGGTCCGGCAGACGGTCGGCAGCGCGGTATCGTCGGCGTGGATGTGGTCCTGGTGGGCGGCGTCGTACCAGCCGTCGAGGACGTAGCGGAAGGTGCCGCGGGTGACCGCGTCGAGCGCGAGGTAGCGCCGGCGGACCGACAGGGTGCCGCTGGCGTACTCCCGGTTGATCGGGCGGCAGGCGGCGCCGGCCCAGACGACCTGGTCGATGTCGATGGCGCGGCCGAGCCCGTGCGCCCCGGGCTTGTTCACGTACGTCCCCGCGCTGGCGAAGTAACTCAGCCCGCCGTAGCCGCCGGACAGCGCGGCCAGCCGGCGCTTCCACGCGACCAGGCGGTCGTAGAAGCCGAAGGTGCAGCGGAACGTGTACGGCTGGAGGCTGCCGTTGCGGTCGTAGTAGACCGTCACGCCGTCGATGGCACTGAACGACTTCTCGGTCGCCCCCATCGGCAGCAGGCCGGCGGGGAAGGACTCGCTGTCGGAGGCGGCGGCAAGGCCGGCCGGCCGGAGGGCGGCGACACCGGCGACGGCGGCGGTCCCGAGCAGGAAGCGGCGGCGGGGGAGATCGGGCATGGGGGATCCCTTCGCGCGGGCAACCGGGGGCCGCGCCGCCGCGCGAAGAACCGGTCAGACGGACCTGAGTGGAACCAGACGGTAGTGATCCGGACACGCCGCGTCCACGGAAGTCGCCCGACCGGGTTGCTCAGTCGAAGAGCCGCGGCAGGGTCGCCTCGTGCGCCGCGCGCAGCTCGGCCAGCGGGACGGTGAGCACGTCCTCGACGGCCAGCGCAGGCTCGGCGGTGACCTCGCCGAGCCGGGTCAGCGGGACGCCGTGCTCGCCGGCCACCGCGGCGAGCCGGTCGAGGTCGGCCGGCGCCACCGTGACCAGCGCCCGCGCGGTCGACTCGCTGAAGAGCTGCACGAACGGGTCGCCGCCGACGCGCACCTGGACACCCCGGTCCCGGCGCAGCGCCGCCTCGACCAGCGCCTGGGCCAGCCCGCCATCGGACAGGTCGTGCGCGCTGCGCAGCGGCGCCGCCCGCAGCACCAGGGCCAGCCGCCGCTCGGCCTCCAGGTCGACCGGCGGCGGGGTGCCACCCAGGTGGCCGTGCTCCGCGTACGCCCACTCCGAGCCGCCGAAGTCCGCGCCGGTCGCGCCGAGCAGCACCACCACGTCGCCGGGCTCCTGGAAGCCCATCGGGGTCCGGCGGGTGACGTCGTCGAGGACGCCGAGCACGCCGACCACCGGGGTGGGCAGGATCGGGGTGGCCCCGGTCTGGTTGTAGAAGCTGACGTTGCCGCCGGTCACCGGGGTGCCCAGCGTCAGGCAGCCGTCGGCCAGCCCGCGGACCGCCTCGGCGAACTGCCACATGACGCCGGGATCCTCCGGGCTGCCGAAGTTGAGGCAGTTGGTCACCGCGATCGGCTCGGCGCCGGCCGCGGCGACGTTCCGGTACGCCTCCGCCAGCGCCAGCTGGGCGCCCGCGTACGGGTCGAGCCGGGCGTAGCGGCCGTTGCCGTCGGTGGCGACCGCGACCCCGCGCCCGGTCACCTCGTCGATCCGGACCACGCCGGCGTCCTCGGGCTGGGCCAGCACGGTGTTGCCCTGCACGTACCGGTCGTACTGGTCGGTGACCCACGCCCGGCTGCACAGCCCGGGGCTGGCCACCATCCGCAGCAGCAGCGCGCGCAGGTCGCCCGGGCGCGGGAGCCGGTCCGGCGAGTCGGCGACCAGCGCGTCCTGGTCGGCCGGGCGGGCCAGCGGCCGGGTGTAGACCGGGCCCTCGTGGGCGACGGTCCGCGGCGGCACGTCGACCACCCGCTGGCCGTGCCAGTCGACGGTCAGCCGGCCGGTGTCGGTCACCTCGCCGAGCACGGTCGCGAGCACGTCCCACTTCGCGCAGACGGCGAGGAAGTCCGCCACCCGGTCGGGTGCGACCACCGCGCACATCCGCTCCTGCGACTCGCTGGCCAGCACCTCCTCCGGGCCCATCGACGGCTCCCGCAGCGGCACCCGGTCCAGGTCGACGTGCATGCCGCCGTCGCCGGCGCTGGCCAGCTCGGTCAGCGCGCAGGACAGCCCGGCGCCGCCGAGGTCCTGGATGCCGACGACCAGGCCGGCGGCGTACACCTCCAGGCAGCACTCGATCAGCACCTTCTCCGCGAACGGGTCGCCGACCTGCACCGAGGGCCGCTTGCTCGGCTTGTCGTCGTCGAAGGTCGCGCTGGCCAGCACCGACACCCCGCCGATGCCGTCCCGGCCGGTCTTGGCACCGAAGAGGATGACCTTGTTGCCGGCCCCGGAGGCGTGCGCGCGCTGGATCGCGTCCGTCCGCAGCACGCCGACACACAGGGCGTTGACCAGCGGGTTGCCGGCGTACGAGGAGTCGAAGACGACCTCGCCGCCGATGTTGGGCAGGCCCAGGCAGTTGCCGTAGCCACCGACGCCGGCCACCACCCCGGGCAGCACCCGGGCGGTGTCCGGGGCGTCCGCGGGGCCGAAGCGCAGCGGGTCCATCACCGCGACCGGCCGCGCGCCCATGGCGAGGATGTCCCGGACGATGCCGCCGACCCCGGTCGCCGCCCCCTGGTAGGGCTCGACGAACGACGGGTGGTTGTGCGACTCGACCTTGAAGGTGACCGCCCAGCCGCCGCCGGCGTCGACGACCCCCGCGTTCTCACCGATCCCGACCAGCAGCCGGTCCGACTCCGGTGCCCGCTCCCCGAACAGTCGCAAGTGGACCTTGCTCGACTTGTACGAGCAGTGCTCGCTCCACATGACCGAGTAGACGGCCAGCTCGGCCGCGGTCGGCCGGCGACCGAGGATGGCGCGGATGCGCGCGTACTCGTCCTCGGCGAGGCCGAGGTCGGCCCACGGCTGGGGCTCCTCCGGCGCCTTCTCGGCCCGGTCGACGGTGTCGATCACGCCGGCACCAGGGCCCGGAGGATCGAGGTGAAGAAGCCGAGGCCGTCGGCGGACGGGCCGGTCAGCGGGTCGACCGCGTGCTCGGGGTGCGGCATCAGGCCGACCACGGTGCCGCCGGCGTTGCTCACCCCGGCGATGTCGCGGGCCGAGCCGTTGGGGTTGTCGCCGAGGTAGCGCGCCACCACCCGGCCCTCGGCCGCCAGCTCGTCCAGCGTGCGGGCGTCGGCGACGTAGCCGCCCTCGCCGTTCTTGACCGGGATCACCACCTCCTGGCCGGCGGCGTAGTCGCCGGTCCACGCGGTGGCCGCCTCGATCCGCAGCCGCTGGTCCCGGCAGACGAAGCGGCGCACGTCGTTGCGGACCAGCGCGCCCGGCAGCAGGTGCGACTCGCACAGGATCTGGAAGCCGTTGCAGATGCCGAGCACCGGCAGTCCGTCCCGGGCCTGCGCGATCACCGTCGCCATCACCGGCGCGAAGCGGGCGATCGCCCCGCAGCGCAGGTAGTCCCCGTACGAGAAGCCGCCCGGCAGCACCACCGCGTCGACGCCGTGCAGGCCGGGGTCGGCGTGCCAGAGCGGCACCGCCTCCGCCCCGGCCAGCGTCACCGCGCGGGTGGCGTCCCGGTCGTCCAGGCTGCCGGGGAAGGTCACCACGCCCACCCGAGTCACCGCGCCATCGTACGGTCGGCACCGGGCGAGCCCGGGCCGGGCGGACAGACCCGCCGCGGCCGATATCACCGGGAGTGCTAAATACCACTCCGGGTGATATCGGCGCGGGGAGCACCGTCCCGGCCGGAAGGGACGACGGATGGCGGGGCTGGCGGCGAGGCTGGCGGCGATGGTCGGGGCTGGGCACGTGCTGACCGATCCGGACGTGCGGGCGGCGTACGAGACGGACTGGACCGGGCGCTGGCACGGCGAGTGCCGGGCCGTGGTCCGGCCCGGCGACCCGGCCGAGGTCGCGGCGGTGCTGCGGGTCTGCGCGGACGCCGGGGTGCCGGTGGTCCCGCAGGGCGGCAACACCGGGCTGGTCGGCGGCTCGGTGCCGGCAGGCGTGCCCGGCGCGGTGGTGCTGTCCACCCGCCGGCTGGCCGGCCTGGAACCGGTCGCCGCCGACGGCACCGTGGTGGTCGGCGCCGGCGCGACGCTGGCCGCCGTGCAGGCGCACGCGGCCGCCGCCGGCTGGCAGCTCGGCCTGGACTGGGCCGCCCGGGACTCCGCGACCCTCGGCGGGGCGGTCGCCACCAACGCCGGCGGCCTGCGGGTGCTGCGCTGGGGTGCGGTCCGGGCCCAGCTGGTCGGCGCCGAGACCGCGCTGGCCGGCGGTGCGCTGCTGTCCCGGGTGACCGGCCCGCTCAAGGACTCCACCGGCTACGACCTGCCCGGGCTGCTGTGCGGCAGCGAGGGCACGCTCGGGGTGCTGACCCGGGTCCGGCTACGGCTGGTCCGGCCGCTGCCGACGACCCGGGCCGTCGCGCTGGCCGGGGTGCCGGACATCGCGGCGGCCCAGGCGCTGCTGGCCCGGGCCCGCGGGCTCGACCTGGCCGCCGCCGAGCTGGTCGGCGCCGCCGCCCTGGCGCTGCTCGACCTGCCGGCGCCGCTGCCGGACCGGTGGCCGGCGTACGTCCTGCTGGAGACCGTCGGCCCCGCCGAGGAGCTGGCCGAGGTGCTGGACGCGGCCGGGGACGCCGTGGTGGCCGGGGACGCGGCCGACCGGGCCCGGCTGTGGCGCTACCGGGAGGAGATCACCCCGTCGCTGTCGAGGGCCGGCGTCCCGGTCAAGCTCGACGTGTCGGTGCCGGCCGGCCGGCTGGCCGAGGTGTGGGCGGCCCTGGACGAGCCCGGCACCGTCCTGTTCGGCCACCTCGCCGAGGCGAACCTGCACGTCAACGTCCTCGGCGCGGCCGACGCCGAGGCCGCCGCGGACACGGTGCTGCGCCGGGTCGCGGCCGTCGGCGGCTCGATCAGCGCCGAGCACGGCATCGGCCGGGCCAAGACCCGCTGGCTGCCGCTGACCCGCTCGCCGGCCGAGATCGCCGCGATGCGGGCGGTCAAGGCCGCACTCGACCCGGCCGGCCTGCTCAACCCCGGCGTGCTGGTGGGCTGAGCGCGGCCGGGTAGAGGGCGCCGGCCGCGGTCAGGTCGTCCGGATGCAGGACGCGAGCGGTCCGGCCGACCGGGACGTTGGGAAACATCACCGCCGCCCGGACCGGGCTGTGCCGCAGGCCGAGCAGGTGGCCGATCTCGTGCAGCGCCACCGTCTCGACGTCCACCCGGCCGGGCACCGCCCCGTCCACCCAGCGGGTCTCCGAGTCGTCGAAGTGCAGCGGCTTGGGCAGGGTGTCGGTGATCAGCGCGCAGGCACCGGGGAAGTCGGCGTGGGCGACCACCCCGCCGACCATGCGGTGGTCCGGGTCGGCGGCCGGCCGCCACTCGACCGACACGTCCGGCGGCTCCCCTGCGCCGGCCGGCCGGAGCGTGACCGGGACGGCGGCCTGCCAGGTCCGGAAAGCCCGGTCGACCGCGGCCCGGGCCGCCGGCGGGGCGAGGTCGGTGCTGGCCGGGCCGAAGGCCCAGGTCAGCTCCGGGGCGGGCCACCGGCAGCCGGCGACCGCGGCGAGGCGGTCGTCGACGTCCGGCAGGCCGCAACGGGGCCGGCCCAGCTCGGCGACGGTGACCCCGTCCAGCCGGCCGGTCACCGCGACCGCGTGCCGGGCCTGGAAGTCCCGCAGCGCCCGGACGGTGTCGCCGTCCAGCGCGCCCGGGACGTACGCGCCGGGCCGCAGGTAGCCGAAGCGGAGCAGGTAGCGCTGGACGCCGGCCGCGTCCGGGGGCGGGGTCCGGTCCATGTCGCCTCCTCGGATCGGGCCGGGCGCCCGCCCCCGCGGGCGCCCGGCCGGGACGGACGGATCAGCCGGCGATCGTGTGCCAGAGGTCCGCGAGCGCGTGCGCGGCCTCCTCGACCGCGTGCGCGACCGCCGTGATCATCTCGCCGATGTGGAAGAGGTCACCGAGGCTGAAGTCCACCTCGCTCACCTCGGCGTGCCGGCGGTCCAGCTTGGCCCGGATGATGTCGTACAGGTTCAGCGGGACCGGCGAGTCCGGCCACGGGATCGGCGGCAGCCCGAGGTAGGTCCCGCCGGTCACCGCCTCCCACAGCGCCCGGGCCTGCTCGGGGCTGAGCAGCCCGACGGCCACCAGCAGGTGGAGCATCTCCTTGAAGACCCCGGGCTCCGGGGTGGTCCCGGCGTCGAGCTTGGCGTCCACGGCGGCGCGGACGGCGCGGCGCATGGCCGCCGCCCGCTCGAAGTCGACGGTCACGTCGGTGCTGGTCATCGTGCTTCCCCCCTCGCTCCGGCCGCCCGCTGCGGCCATGGGACGAACGCTAGGCAGGGCCGGCGGCCGGTTGACGTATCCGGACGAAGGTTGACGGCCTCTGACAACCGAGGTGGCAGCGGCGGGGCTGGCGCCGGCCGGTGACCGGGGGCGGGCGATGGGGACTCTGACGCGGCCGGCGCTGGCGCCGGGCCCGCTGCGGACGCTGTCCGAGGCGCTGCACCGGGCGCACCACCTGGCCGGGCGGCCCAGCCTGCGCGACCTGGCCACCGAGGTCGGGTGCAGCCGGACCACGGTGTCGGCGGCGTTCTCCGAACCGCGGGCGCCCCGCTGGGGGCTGCTGGAGCTGCTCGCCGAGGCGCTCGGGGCGGACGTGGACGACTTCCACCGGCTGTGGCTGGCGGCGACCGGCGAGGACGGGGCCGGCGATGAGACCGTACGGGCGCGGCGGGTGCCCACCGCGACGCTGCGGCAGGCGCCGCCCGGGGTGACCGGCTTCGCCGGCCGGGTCGAGACGCTGGACCGGCTGGACGAGCTGGCCCGCCCGGCCGCCGACGGGGTGCCGATCGCGCTGCTCACCGGGACCGCCGGGGTCGGCAAGACCGCGCTCGGGCTGGAGTGGGCGCACCGGCGGGCGGCCTGGTTCCCCGGCGGGACCCTCTACGCCGACCTGCACGGCTACCACCACGCCGCCCCGGCCACCGCGCACGACGTGCTGGGCGAGTTCCTGCGCGCGCTCGGCGTCGCCAGCGCGGCGGTGCCCACCGGCACCCGGGAGCGGGCCGCGCTGTTCCGCTCGCTGGCGGCGGATCGCCGCATCCTGCTGGTGCTGGACAACGCCCGCTCGGTCGAGCAGGTGCAGGACCTGCTCCCGGCCGGCGCCGGCTCGGCGGTGCTGGTCACCAGCCGGTCCCTGCTCACCGGCCTGGTCGTCCGGTACGGCGCCCGCCGCCTGCCGGTCGACCTGCTGCCCGAGCGGGAGGCGCTGGCACTGCTGACCGGGCTGGTCGGGCCGCGGGTGCGGGACGAGCCGGTCGCCGCGGCGGCGCTGGCGGCGAGCTGCGCCCGGCTGCCGCTCGCCCTGCGGGTGGCCGCGGAGCTGGTCGCCACCCGGCCGGCCGACTCGATCGCCGACCTGGTCGCTGAGCTGTCGGTCCGGTCGGCCCGGCTGACCCTGCTCGACGGCGGCGACGAGCACTCCGCGGTCCGGACCGTCTTCTCCTGGTCGTACGACCACCTGCCGCCACGGGTGGCCGGGATGTTCGCCGCGCTCGGCCTGCACCCGGGGTCGCACGTGGACGCCGGGGCGGCCGGCGCGCTGACCGGCGTCGACCTGGGCACCGCCGGGCAGATGCTGGACGAGCTGTGCCGCGGGCACCTGCTGGAGCGGCTCTCCGGTGGCCGCTACCGGATGCACGAGCTGCTGCGCGCGTACGCGGCCGAGCTGGCCGCCGCCGACCCCGACCTCGACGCCGCGGCGGCGACCACCCGCCTCTACGACCGGTTCTGCGCCGAGGCGCGGGCGGCGGTCCGGCTGGCGTTCCCGGACGGGCGGCCGGACGTCCCGCCGCCCACCGCGGCCGCGCCCCAGCCCACCGGGGGCGGCCTGCGCTGGCTGGCCGCCGAGCGGCCCAACCTGCTCGCCGTCGCCCAGGCCTCGCCCCGGCACGCGGTCGAGCTGTCGGAGGTGCTCGCGCTCTACCTGGACAGCGGGGCGCACTACTCGGAGGCCCGCACGCTGCACGAGCTGGCCGGCCGGTGGGCCGCGGCCGCCGGCGATCCGCAGGTCGAGGCGGCCGCGCTGGACCGGCTGGGCGCCATCAAGCGCCGGCAGGGCGAGTACCAGGCCGCGATGGCCGACCACCGCCGCGCCGCCCGCCTGAGCACGGACGCCGGCGACCCGGTCGGGCTGGGCCGCTCGTTGCAGAACCTCGGCATCATCGCCTGGCGGCGCGGCCGGTACGTCGAGGCGCTGGAGCACCTGGACCGGGCGCTGGCGCTGCACCGGGACAACGGCGACCGGGTCAGCGAGGGCGGCGCGCTCTACAGTCTCGGGATCGTTCACCGGCGGCTGGGCAACTACCCGCTCGCGCTGGACTGCCACGAGCAGGCGCTGGCCATCCTGGAGGCCAGCGACGACGTGGCCGGTGTGGGCCGCGCGCTGAACAACCTGGCCGTCGCCCACCTCTACCTCGGCCACCCCGAGCGGGCCGGTGAGCTGCTCGAACGCGCCCTGGAGATCCAGCGGCACCGCCGCGACCAGGCAGCCGAGAGCGCGGTCCTCACCAACCTCGGGCTCGCCCACGCCCGGGGCGGCCGGTTCGCGCCCGCCGAGGAGGCGCTGCGGCGGGCCCGGACCGTGGCCGAGACGATCGGCTACCCGGTGGGCGTGGCGGACGCGCTGCGCGGGCTCGGGATCGTCTGCACCGGCACCGGCCGGTACGACGAGGGCGAGGCGCTGCTGCGGGAGGCGGTCGCGCTCGGCGCACGGCTGGACGAGGGCGAGGTGCGGATCGGCGCGACCCGCGAGCTGGGCGAGCTGCTGCTCGCCGCCGGCCGGCTGGACGAGGCGACCGCGACGCTCACCGACGCGCTGCGCGGGGCGGCCGCCGGGGGCGACCGCTACGAGGAGGCCAAGGCCCGGCTCGGGCTGGCCCGGGCGTACGGGGCGACGGGCGCGCCGGACCGGGCCGACCACGAGCGCAAGCTGGCCGCCGAGCTGCTCGACGCCCTCGGCATCCCGGCCACCGCCGTCAGCGGATCGTGAAGTCCTCGATGACCGGGTTGGCCAGCAGCGTCTCGGCGATGCGGGCCACCACGGCCTCGTCGGTGCCTGGCTCCACCTCGAGCTCGAAGTGCTTGCCCTGCCGGACGCCGGTGACCCCGCTGTAGCCGAGCCGGCCCAGCGCGCCGAGGATCGCCTGACCCTGCGGGTCCAGGATCTCCGGCTTGAGCGTCACGTCGACAACCACCCTCGGCACGGGTGCGACCCTAGGCCATGTCCGGCGGACCTTCACGGGTCGCTAGACGCCGACCTCATAGAGGCCGCGGCCGAACGTCGCCGCGACCAGGCGGCGGTGCCCGGCGTCGTACTCGAGGTCGTGCACCGGCACCAGCGGCAACCCGGTGCCCAGCCGCAGCCACTGCCCGTCCCCGGCGGCGCTGACGAACACCGACTGGTCCGTGGCGACGTACAGGGTGCCGCCGTCGCCGAGGACGATGTCGTTGACCGGCGCCTGGGGCAGGTTGCCGGTCAGGTCCGTCCAGGTGGCGCCGTGGTCGGTCGTGGCCAGCACGTGCGGCAGCGACGAGCCCGATCGGTAGCCGGACAGCGTGACCCAGGCCGTGCCCGGGCTGGTCGGGGACACCGCGACCCGGGTCACCCACGGCTGCCCGGACAGCAGCAGGGTCCAGGTCCGGCCGAGGTCGCGGGTCACCCACACCCGGCCGTCGTCGGTGCCCACGTACACCGTCTGCCCGTCGGTGGCCGCGGCCACCGTGGTGATGGTGCCGAACGGGTAGTTGTCCCGGCTGGGCCCGCCGGTGAGGTCGGGGCTGATCACCGTCCAGGTCAGGCCGCCGTCGGTGGAGCGGTTCAACCGGTTGCCGCCGTAGTACATGATCCGGGGGTCGGTCGGGTCGAACTGCAGCGGCGTGAACCAGTTCGCGCGGTTCTTCGTGGTGGCGCCGATGCCGGCCATCGTGTCGCCGCCGTCGGTGGACCGGGCACAGTTGCCGTACTGGAAGCAGGCGTAGACCAGGTTGCGGTCGAGCGGGTTGATCAGGTTCTCCTCGCCGTCGCCGCCGAAGTAGACGTTGTAACCCTGCTGGCTCCCCCAGGACCGGAGCGAGCCGTTGTCCTGCGCACCGGCGGAGACCCGGCTGGTGTCCTGCGGGGTGATCGCCGCGCTGTAGAACTGCATCCAGGGCTGGTAGGTCGCCTTCACCCAGGCCCCGTCGCCGTCCACATCGGAGCGGTAGACACCGCCGTCGTTGCCGAGGTAGACCCGGTCCCGGTAGCGGGCGTCCCACACCATCGCGTGCTGGTCGACGTGGATCTCGTCGTCCTCGAACGTCCAGGTCCGGCCGGCGTTCCTGGTCGTGAGCAGCGCGACCCCGGCAACGTGGACGTGGTTGGCGTTGGCCGGGTCCACCCACACCTTGCCGAACCACCAGCCGAAGGAGGACTGGCTCTCGGCCAGGTCCTCGCTGTCCGGCAGCCGGGTCCAGCTGTCCCCGCCGTCGGTCGAGCCGTAGAAGCCCTCGAAGGGCCCGCTGGTCTGGTTGACGATGGCATAGAGCCGCTCGGGGTCGGACGCCGCGACGCCGAGCCCGATCCGCCCGACGCCAGCGGCCGCTCCCGGCAGGCCGTTGGCGAGCAGGTGCCAGCTCGTGCCCCCGTCGACGGACCGGTATACACCGGAGCCGACGCCGCCGTACGTCCGCCTGTCCGGCTCCCGCCGGTGGTCCCACATGACCGCGTACAGCCGCTTCGCGTCGCGCGGGTCGAGGAAGACCTCGGTGGCGCCGGTCCACTCGGTGGCGCCGGCCAGGACCCGGGTCCAGGTGGCGCCGCCGTCGACGGAGGCGTAGACCCCCCGGTCGCCGCCGGGGTTGAACAGGGAGCCGGCCGCGGCCACGAAGACCCGCCGGGGGTCGGCCGGGTCGACGGTGATGGCGCCGATGGCGCCGGAGTCGGCCAGGCCCAGGTGGTCCCAGCTGCGCCCGCCGTCGCGGCTGCGGTACAGGCCCGTGCCGGTGTAGGTCAGGCTGCCGCCACCCGGGTTGACCTCCCCGGTCCCGGCGTAGACGGTGCCGTCCGGGGCGGTCGCGACGGCGCCGATCGCCTGGGTGGCGTCCTGCGGCCACGCCGGGCTGAACGTCAGACCCGCGTCCCGGCTCACCCAGACGCCGCCGCTGGCGGCGGCCGCGTAGAGGGTGTCCGGATGCACCGGATCCACCGCGAGGCTGGTCACCCGGCCCCCGATGTTCGCCGGTCCGAGCGAGCGCCAGGCCGCTCCGGTCGGGGCCACGGCCAGCGCCTCGGCCGCCGCCGTGGCGTAGGCGTGCCGGGGCAGCGTCTGACCGCGCAGCGTCTTCTGCAGGAACTCGTGCTCCGCCGGCGCGGCCGGACCTCGGAGCGGTCCCCCCTCCTCGGCGTACGCGGCGACCGGGGCGACCGGGGCGAGAGCCGGGACGAGCACACCCGCGGTGGCCGCGGCCAGCGCCACGACCGACGACAGGGCCACCGAGCGGAACGGACGACGACCGGATGCCTGCTTCATCGACACTCCTTCAGAGCGCCGCACCCGCCGCCTGGACACAGATGCCAGCGAGCCTGGTCTGCGCCGAACGAGAACCGGACATAGGGCAGCGGTCGACGCGAGAAGCTTAGGGCAGAGCCCATTCGGGCAGAAGCCCGGAATCCATATCCGGTCTGGTCTTTCCGGCCCTATCCGACCGAGCGGTCCAGGTCGGTGACCAGGCGGGTCAGGGCGGCGACGAAGCCGTCCACATCGGTCTCCGTAGTGGCGAAGGAGGTCATCCAGCGGACCTCGCCGCTGCCGGGGTCCCAGACGTAGAACGGGTGGTCGGCCTGCAGCGGGGCGACCGCCGCGGCCGGCAGGATCGCGAAGACCGCGTTCGCCTCGACCGGCCGGGTGATCTTCACCCCCGGCACCGCGGCCGCCCCCGCGGCCAGCCGGGTGGCCATGGCGTTCGCGTGGGACGCGTTGCGCCGCCACAGGTCGTCGGTGAGCAGCGCGACGAACTGCGCGGCCGCGTACCGCATCTTCGACGCCAGCTGCATCCCCTGCTTGCGGCGGAACCGGAACTCCGCGTCCCGGCCGGACCGCAGGAACACGACCGCCTCGGCGCCCATCCCGCCGTTCTTGGTCGCGCCGAAGGACAGCACGTCGGCGTCGCCGGCCGCCGCCCGCAGCGGGACGCCGAGCCCGGCAGCGGCGTTGGCCAGCCGGGCGCCGTCGACGTGCACGAGCATGCCGCGCTCCCGCGCCCAGCCGGTCATCGCGGCCAGCTCGTCCGGCGCGTACCGGGTGCCCAGCTCGGTGGACTGGGTGATCGACAGCGCGCCCGGCTGCACGTGGTGCTCGTCGCCGACCGCCCAGGTCAGCCGGTCCAGCGCCTCGACGGTCAGCTTGCCGTCCGCGGTGGGCACCGGCAGCAGCTTGCAGCCGAGCTGCCGCTCCGGCGCCCCGCACTCGTCGGTGTGGATGTGGGCCGCGTCCGCGCACACCACCACCTGGTACGGACGGATCAGCGAGCCCAGCGACAGCACGTTCGCCGCGGTCCCGTTGAAGACCAGGTACGCGGTCGCGTCCGGCCCGAAGTGGTCGCGGAACAGCTCCTCGGTCCGGGCGGTCCACGGGTCGGCGCCGTACGAGGCCGCGTCACCCTCGTTGGCGGCCACCATCGCGGCCAGCACGTCCGGATGCACCGGCGCGTGGTTGTCGCTGCCGAAGGACTTCACGACGCTCCCGGCCAGCCGGCGAAGGACAGCCCGGTGATCCGCTCGTACGCCTCGACGTACCGGGAGCGGGTCTGCTCGACGATGTCGTCCGGCAGCGGCGGCGGCTCGCCGCGACGGTCCCAGTGGGCGGCCAGCCAGTCGCGGACGAACTGCTTGTCGTACGACGGCTGCGCCCCGCCCGGGGCCCACCGGTCGGCCGGCCACCAGCGGGACGAGTCCGGGGTGAGCACCTCGTCGCCGAGGGTCAGCCGGCCGCCGGCGTCCAGGCCGAATTCGAGCTTGGTGTCGGCGAGCAGGATGCCGCGCCCCGCCGCGATGCCGGCCGCCCGCCGGTAGACCGCCAGCGTCAGCTCGCGCAGCTCGCCCGCCCGGTCCGCGCCGAACAGCGCGGTCACCTGCGCGTACGTCATCGCCTCGTCGTGGGTGCCGACCGGCGCCTTGGTGGTCGGGGTGAAGACCGGCTCCGGCAGCCGGGAGCCCTCGACCAGCCCCGGCGGCAGCGGAACGCCGCAGACCTCGCCGGTCTCCCGGTACGCCGCCGTCCCCGAGCCGGCCAGGTAGCCGCGGGCGACGCACTCGACCGGCAGCATCTCCAGCCGCCGGACCAGCACCGCGCGGCCGCGCCACTCGGCGGGGATCGCCGGGTCGTCGGCGCTGACCAGGTGGTGCGGGACCAGGTCGGCCAGCCGGTCGAACCACCACACCGACAGGGCGGTGAGCACCCGGCCCTTGTCCGGTATCGGCGTCGGCAGCACCACGTCGTACGCGGAGACCCGGTCGCTGGCGACCACCAGCAGGAGGTCGTCGCCCGCCGCGTACATGTCCCGGACCTTGCCGGCGGCGAGGTGGACGAGCCCGGTCACCCGGGCAGTGTGTCAGACGGGGGCGGGGGGTACCTGTCGCCGCCTGACGCGGCCCTGGTGTCAGGAGAGCGCGGCGAGGCGGTCGAAGAGCGGGCCGAGGCGGGCGACGTACCGCTCCGGGCGCATCACCTCGTCCAGCCCGGCCTCGTCCAGCGCGACGCCGGCCTTGTCCGCGTGCGCCCGCAGCGCCGCCCGGAACGGCGGCCCGCCCGCCCAGGTCTCCATCGCCGCCGCCTGGACCAGCGCATACGCGTCCTCGCGGGACAGCCCGGCGCGGACCAGGTCGAGCAGCACGGCGGAGGTGTAGACCAGCCCGCCGGTGGCGTCGAGGTTGGCCCGCATCCGGTCGGCGTCGACCACCAGGCCCTCGACCAGCCGCCGGGTCAGGTGCAGCAGGTAGTCGGTCGCGATCGCCGCGTCCGGCAGCGCGACCCGCTCCACCGACGAGTGCGAGATGTCCCGCTCGTGCCAGAGCGGGATGCCCTCGGCGACCGGGATGACGTACCCGCGGACGATCCGGGCCAGGCCGGCGATCCGCTCGGACAGGATCGGGTTCTTCTTGTGCGGCATCGCGCTCGAACCCTTCTGCCCGGCCCGGAACGCCTCCGACAGCTCCCGCACCTCGGTGCGCTGCCCGTGCCGCACCTCCAGCGCCACCGCCTCACACACCGTGGCCAGGATGGCCAGCGCCGACACCCACTCCGTGATCCCGTCCCGCAGCACCACCTGCGAGGCGACGGCCGCCGGCGCCAGCCCGAGCCGGACCGCCACCGCCACCTCCACCTCGGGGTCGAGCGAGGAGTACGTCCCCACCGCCCCCGAGATCTTCGCCACCGCGACCGCCGACCGGGCCCGGCGCAGCCGGTCCCGGGACCGGGCCACCCCGAAGGCGAAGTCGGCCAGCCGGTGACCGAAGACGTCCGGCTCGGCGTGCACGCCGTGGGTACGCCCGACCCGCAGGGTGTCCCGGTGCTCCAGGGCCCGGTCCCGCAGCACCGCGACCAGCGCGTCGGCCTTGGCCAGCAGCACGTCGCTGGCCTCCACCAGCTGCAGGGCCAGCGCGGTGTCGAGCAGGTCGGAGGAGGTCAGGCCGAAGTGGACGTACGCGGCCGCCTCCCGCGGCGTGGTGTTGTCCGCCCAGGCGGACAGGAACGCGATGACGTCGTGCTGGGTGACCTCCTCGATGGCGGCGACCGCCTCCGGGGTCGGCGGTGCCGCGGCCCGCACCGGCTCGACCGCGGAGGCCGGCACGGTGCCGGCCTCGGCGTGCGCCTCCAGCACGAGTGTCTCGACCCGGCACCACAGCTCGTACTTGTGGGCCTCGGTCCAGACCGCGCCCATCTCCGGCAGCGTGTAGCGCTCGATCACGGCGCTATCCTCGCAGCCCGGGTCCGGTAGACCCCCGGTGCGGCGGGTAGGTGCCCGGGAACGCCGCCGCCACCCAGGAGGACCGTTGTGACCAGGCCGTCCGGCACCCCGCGGGCCGACGCCCCGACCGAGCCCGGCCCGGCGACCGACGGCGCCGGACGGGACCCGGCCACCGAAGGCATCGGCCGGGACGGGGCCACCGACGGCGCCGGTCCCGACCCGGTCGAGCACCCGGAGGCGGACCGCACCGGGATCACCGGCGCGCCGGACCCGCAGGTCGACGACGAGGACCAGGCGGCAGCCCGGGACCGGGCGACGCACCGCGAGCTGGTCGCCGACCGGCGGCACGACCCGATGGGCAACAACGCGATCCCGCGCGGGCTGCAGATCGCCGGCGCCTGGGCGTGGCGGATCGTCGCGCTGGCCGCCGCCGGCTGGGTGCTGCTGCAGATCGTCTCCCGCACCCAGCTCGTGCTGGTGCCGGTGCTGGTCGCGATGCTGCTCGCGGCCCTGCTGCAGCCGATGGCGGCCGCACTGGTCAAACGCGGGGTGCCGCGGGCGCTGGCCGCCGCGCTGGTGCTGCTCAGCGGCATGGCCGGCATCGGGCTGCTGGTCTGGCTCGTGGTGGACCAGTTCCGGGACGGCTTCGAGGAGCTGCGCGGCCAGGTCGACGAAGGCGTCCGGGAGGTCCAGGACTGGCTCATCACCGGTCCGCTCGGGCTCTCCCAGACCCAGATCGACAACGCCTTCGACGGCGCCCGCACCTCGCTCTCGGAGAACCGGGACGCGCTGACCAGCGGGGCCGTCGGCGCGGCGACCACGGCCGGGCACGTGCTGACCGGCCTGCTCATCGCCTTGTTCGCGACCTTCTTCCTGCTCAAGGACGGCCGGCAGATCTGGTCCTGGGTGGTGCGGCTGTTCCCGCGCGACGTCCGGGCCCGGGCCGACGGCGCCGGGGAGCGGGCCTGGCACACGCTCATCAGCTACGTGCGGGCCACCCTGGCCGTCGCCCTGGTCGACGCCATCGGCATCGGCGTCGGCGCCGCGGTCCTCGGCGTCCCGCTGGCCCTGCCGATCGGCGTGCTGGTCTTCCTCGGCTCGTTCGTCCCCATCGTGGGTGCGACCGTGACCGGGCTCGTCGCGGTGCTGGTGGCCCTGGTGGCCGAGGGTCCGGTCACCGCGCTGCTGCTGCTCGGCATCGTGCTGCTGGTCCAGCAGCTGGAGGGGCACGTGCTGCAGCCGCTGCTGCTCGGCCGGGCGGTGAAGGTGCACCCGCTGGCCGTCGTGCTGGCCATCGCCACCGGCGTGCTGCTGGCCGGCATCGTTGGCGCGCTGGTCGCGGTGCCGATCGTGGCGGTCGCCAACACGGTGGCCTCCTACCTGTCGACGGACGACCACCCGGCCCCGGACGAACCGGCGACCGGCGGCGCGGCAGTCCCCACGGGCTGACCCGCCGCCGGCCGGGGCGGCCCCCTTCAGCGGCGGCGCTACACGGAACGGGCGGCCGCTCGCGTTCCCGGGATCTCGATGCTGCCGGCGACGGCGGCGCCGGCGATGTCGGTGCGGAAGTGGCCGCCGTGGAGGTGCACGCCCGCCAGCCGGTCGTACGCGGCGTGCCGGGCGGCGGCGAGCGTGTCGCCGGTGCCGACGACCGAGACGACCCGGCCGCCGCTGGACACGACGGCCCCGTCCTCCCGCCGGCGGGTGCCGGCGTGCAGCACGCCCGGCCGGTCGGCACCAGTGAGCACGTCGCCGGCCCTCGGCGGGCCGGGGTAGCCGGCGGCGGCGAGCACCACGGTCACCGCCGCGCCGTCCCGCCAGCACAGCGGCGGGTGGCCGGCCAGGGTGCCGGTGGCGGCGGCGTGCAGCAGCCCCGCCAGCGGGGTCTCCAGCAGCGCCAGCACGACCTGGGTCTCCGGGTCGCCGAAGCGGGCGTTGAACTCGACCACCCGCGGGCCGGCCGCGGTGAGCGCGAGCCCGACGTAGAGCAGCCCGGCGAACGGCGTGCCGCGCCGGCGCAGCTCGATCAGCGTCGGGGCCACGACGGTGTCCAGCACCTCGTCGACCAGGTCCGGCGGGGCCCAGGGCAGCGGCGCGTACGCCCCCATGCCGCCGGTGTTGGGCCCGGTGTCGCCGTCACCGACCCGCTTGGCGTCCTGGGCCGGCAGCAGCGGGCGCACCGCCTCACCGTCGGTGACGCAGAAGAGCGAGACCTCGGGGCCGTCCAGGAACTCCTCGACCACGACCCGGCCGCAGCCGGCGGCGTGCGCCCGGGCCGCCTCGCGGTCGTCGGTGACGACGACGCCCTTGCCGGCGGCCAGACCGTCGTCCTTGACCACGTACGGCGCGCCGAAGTCGGCCAGCGCCGCGTCCACCTCGGCCAGGGTGGTGCAGGTGTGGGCGCGGGCGGTGGGCACCCCGGCAGCCGCCATCACGTCCTTGGCGAAGGTCTTGGAGCCCTCGATCCGGGCGGCCGCGGCGCTCGGGCCGAAGCAGGCGATCCCGGCCGCCCGGACTGCGTCGGCGGCGCCCGCGACCAGCGGCACCTCGGGGCCGATCACCACCAGCTCGGCCCGTCGCTCAACGGCGAGGGCGGCGACCGCGTCCGGGTCGGCGGCGGCCAGCGGCGCCTGCTCGGCCACCATCGCGGTGCCCGCGTTGCCCGGCGCGCAGACCAGCGCCGTCACCGCCGGGTCAGCTGCCAGCGCCAGGCACAGCGCATGCTCCCGCGCCCCGCCCCCCACGACCAGGACCCTCACCCGCCCACCACCTCCACCCGCGCGTCAACCGCAGCCCACCGCTTGTCCGCCGCGGTCGACGCCCCGTGGTGGGCGTCGGCGGGGTCGAACAGTGCGATCACAACGGACGAGTCGAGGACTAGCGCTCCCATTCGTCGCGCAGTCCCTCCAGGTCAGTGGCGGCGCTGATCCCGGGGAACGCACCGGCCAGGTCGAGCAGCAGATGCCGGCGGCGGACGAGCTGCAGCACGCCGTCGGCGACGACCTCCACGGCGAACTTGTCGCCGCCAGAGAGGTGAGCCTCCGCAAGCACCTGGTCGGGGAGGGTGAGCCGCCCGTGCGAGTCGAGGATCGCTTCGTGGTCGGTGTCCACGTCGTCCTCCAGCTGGGCGGTCATAGCGGGAGCGTACCGGTGGTCGGGACGGCGCTCGGGAATCGGTTGTGGTGCCGGTCACAGGGTCGTAGCGTCCGATTATCGGACGGGATGCTCGTATATCGAACCCGGGGAGAGCCGTGTCCAAGCCGTTTGCGTCGTCGGCCGACCTCGGGGACAAGGCGGAGACGCTGGAGGTGCTCGGCGACGGCGTCTGGGCGCTGACCGCCGAGGGCGACCCCAACGTCGGCGCGATCGAGGGCGAGGAGTTCCTCGTCGCGGTCGAGGCCCGGGCCACCCCGGTGATGGCCCGCCGGTGGCTGGACCGGCTGCGGGAGCACACCGACAAGCCGGTGCGCTACCTGGTCCTCACCCACTACCACGCGGTCCGCACGCTGGGCGCCGCCGCCTTCGGCGCCACCGCGGTAGTCGCCCACGAGCGCACCCGGGAGCTGATCGCCGAGCGCGGCCAGGCGGACTGGGAGTCCGAGGCCGGCCGGATGCCGCGGCTCTTCCAGGGCGCGGAGACGATCCCCGGGCTGACCTGGCCGACCGTCACGTTCGCCGACCGGATGAGCATCGACCTGGGTGGCGACCGCGGCACCGTCGAGCTGCGGCACTGCGGCCGCGGGCACACTGCCGGCGACATCGTGGCCTGGGTGCCGCGGACCGGGGTGCTGTTCGCCGGCGACCTGGTCGAGTCGCAGGCCGCGCTCTACACCGGCGACGCGTACCACCGGGAGTGGGCCGGCGGCACCCTCGACGCGGTGGCCGCGATCGGTGCCGACGTGCTGGTCGGCGGCCGGGGCGCGGTGGCCCGCGGCGACGGGGTGGCCGCGGCGGTCGAGCAGACCCGCGGCTTCCTGACCACGCTGCTGTCCGAGGTGGACGCCGTACGGACCGGCGGCGGCACGCTGCGGGAGGCATTCGAGGCGGCGCACGCGGCGCTCGCTCCCCGGTACGGCCGGTGGCCGATCTTCGAGCACTGCCTGCCCTTCGACGTCCAGCGGGCCTGGGACGAGCTGGCCGGCGTCGAGCATCCCCGGGTGTGGACCGCGGCCCGCGACCGCGAGGTCTGGGCCGAGTTGCAGGGCTGAGGCGGTGCCGGGGGTCGTGGTGGTGGGGGCCGGCCCGGTCGGGCTGACGCTCGCCGGCCGGCTGGCCCAGCACGGGGTGCAGGTCACCGTGCTCGAGGCCGGCGGCCGGCTGCGGGGCGAGGGGTCCAAGGCGCTGTGCATGCAGCGGGAGACGCTGGAGGTGTGGGCCCGGCTCGGCGTCGGCGAGCAGGTCGCCGCCCGCGGCACGCACTGGACGCTGGGCCGGACGTACTTCCGGGACCGCGAGCTGTTCCGGACCCCGCTGCCGGCCGGCCGGGACGACCACTTCCCGCCGTTCGTCAACGTGTCCCAGTCCGAGGTGGAGGGGCTGCTGCGGGCCCGGGCGGAGGAGCTCGGCGTGACCGTCCACTGGGGCCGACCGGTGACCGGGCTGGTCCAGGACGCCGCCGAGGTGCGGGTGACCACCGCGGCCGGGGAGACCACGGGGGCGTACGCGGTCGGCGCCGACGGGGTCCGCTCGACCGTGCGGGACCTGCTCGGGGTCGGCTTCCCCGGGCACTCGTTCGCCGACCGCTTCCTGATCGCCGACATCCGGGCCGACCTGCCGTTCCCGCGGGAGCGCCGGTTCTTCTTCGACCCGCCGTTCAACCCGGGCCGGACCGTGCTGGTGCACCCGCAGCCGGACTCGGTGTGGCGGATCGACTGGCAGGTGCCCCCGGACGTCGACGCGGAGGCCGAGCGGGCGTCCGGGGCGCTGGACCGGCGGGTACGGGCGGTCGTCGGCGACCGGGACTACGAGCTGGTGTGGCTGACCGCCTACCGCTTCGCCCAGCGGCTGGCCGACCGCTTCCGGCTCGGGCGGGTGTTCCTGGCCGGGGACGCCGCGCACGCGATGTCGCCGTTCGGCGCCCGCGGGCTCAACTCGGGGGTGGCCGACGCGGAGAACCTGGCCTGGAAGCTGGCCCGGGTGCTGGCCGGCCGGGCGCCGGCGGCGCTGCTGGACACGTACGAGCCGGAGCGACGGGCCGCGGCGGCGGAGAACCTCGCCGTCACCGGGGCGACGATGCGCTTCATGGTGCCGGCCACGCCGCTGCGCCGCCGGGTGCGCAACGCGGTGCTGCGCGGCAGCGTGCGGGTGCCGGCGCTGCGGCGGCGGGTCAACTCGGGGCGGCTGGCCGAGCCGTTCACGTACGCGGCCTCGCCCGTCGTCGAGCCGGGGCTGGGCCAGGTGGCGCCGGACGCGCCGCTGCCCGGCGGCGGGCGGCTTCGGGACCGGCTCGGGCGGGACTTCGTCGCGGTGCTGGTCAGCCCGTACGGGACCGGCCCGGCCGGGGTGGTCGCGGTGCCGGCGGACACCGACGCCGGCCGCCGGTGGGCGCCGGACGGGGTGCCGGCGGGCGGTCGGCTGTGGCTGGTGCGCCCGGACGGGCACCTCGCCGCCCGCCGCGACCCGGAGCCGGGCGCCGACCTGGACGCGCTGGTCGACGACCTGACCGCGGCGGCCTCCGGCGGTCGCCCGTGAGCGCGGCCCGTCTTTCCTGGCCGAACGGCGAGGAGCAACGGTCGGTGCAGCGTTCGCCCGACGCTCATGCGCCGTTCGGGTGGGCGTCGGCCGTACCCCTTGAGATCGGCGCGTGGGCAGCCGACGCTCCGGAGCATCGCCCTCCCCGACGACGAGGAGTTCCCGTTGTCCGTCATCCCCTTCCCGGCCTCCCGGCGACCGCGCCGGCTGGTGGCCCTGGCCATCGGCTCGGCAGTCGCTGTCGGCGGGCTCACCGCATCCGCGTCCGCCGGCCCGCCCGCTGCCGACCGGGCGGCGACGGTGACCGCCGAGCAGCGCGGGCCGCTGGTCTTCGGCCATCGCGGCGCGTCGGGCTACCGGCCCGAGCACACCCTGGCCTCGTACGAGCTGGCCATCCGGATGGGCGCCGACGTCATCGAGCCCGACCTGGTCACCACCAGTGACGGTGTGCTCGTCGCGCGGCACGAGCCGGAGATCTCCACCACCACCGACGTCGCCTCGCACCCGGAGTTCGCGTCCCGGCGGACCACCAAGAACCTCGACGGGGTCGCGGTGACCGGCTGGTTCACCGAGGACTTCACCCTGCGCGAGCTGCGCACGCTGCGGGCGATCGAGCGGATCCCGCAGATCCGGCCGCGCAACACCCTCTACAACGGCCGCTACCAGGTGCCGACCCTGCAGGAGGTCATCGACCTGGCCAAGCGGGCGTCCCGGCAGTACGGCCGGACCATCGGCATCGCGCCGGAGACCAAGCACCCGACGTACTTCCGGGCGATGGGGCTGCCGCTGGAGCCGGCCCTGGTCCGCACGCTGCAGCGCAACGGGCTCAACCGCCCCAACGCCCAGGTCTTCGTGCAGTCGTTCGAGGTGTCCAACCTGATCGCGCTCGACCGGGTGCTGCGGGTGAAGCTCGTGCAGCTGACCTCGGCGACCGGCGCGCCGTACGACTTCGTGGTCGCAGGTGACCCGAGGACGTACGCGGACCTGATCACGCCGGCCGGGCTGCGCCAGGTGGCCGGGTACGCCGACGTGCTCGGGCCGGCGAAGGACCAGATCGTGCCGCGGGACGCCACCGGCGCGCTGCTGGCGCCCACCACGCTGGTGCGGGACGCGCACCGGGCCGGGCTGGAGGTGGTGCCGTACACCTTCCGCAACGAGAACGCCTTCCTGCCGCTGGACTTCCGCAACGGCACCGACCCGGCGCAGTACGGCAACGCCTTCGCCGAGTACGAGCTGTTCTTCTCCCTCGGGGTGGACGGCCTGTTCAGCGACAACCCGGACACCGCGCGGGAGGCGCGGGACGAGTTCGTCCGGGCCGGCCGCGGCGAGCGCGCCGCCGGCTGACCTCTCTCTCGGTGCGGCCACCCATCCGGTCACGATCTGACCGGATGGGTGGTTAGCGTCCCTGACATGACGAACACCGAGCAGCCCGTCAGCCGTGAGCGCGCCGACATCCTGGAGAGCCTGCGCCGGCACCGCGGCTTCCTCCGCTTCACCGTGCAGGGCATCACCGACGAGCAGGCCCGCAAGCAGACCACGGTGAGCGAGCTGACCCTGGGCGGCCTGATCAAGCACGTCGCCACGACCGAGAAGACGTGGGCCGACTTCATCACGGAGGGCGCCGCGCCGAGCCCGGACGTCGACTGGGCCAGCATCGACTGGAGCAATCCGCCGCCGGAGGTGGCCGCCTGGAACGACGGGCACCGGATGCTGGAGACCGAGACGCTCGCCGGCCTGCTCGCCGCGTACGACGAGATCGCCGCCCGCACCGACGAGCTGGTCCGCACACTGCCCGACCTCAACGCGGCCCAGGCGCTGCCGGAGGCGCCGTGGTTCGAGCCCGGCTCGGAGTGGAGCGCGCGGCGCACCTTCTTGCACATCGTCGCCGAGACCGCCCAGCACGCCGGGCACGCGGACATCATCCGCGAGTCCCTCGACGGCCAGAAGACGATGGGCTGACCGCGGAAGCCGTCGGTGCCGGCTGGTAGACCGGCACCGTGGACCTGCGGATCAAGCCGGTGAGGCTGCGCTCGGAGTGGGACCGGGAGATCACCCGGCTCGCCGTGCCGGCATTCGGCGCGCTGGTCGCCGAGCCGGCGTACCTGCTCGCCGACACCGCGATCGTCGGCCACCTCGGCACCCCGCAGCTGGCCGGCCTCGCGGTGGCCGCGGCCATCCTGATCACCGGCTACTCGATCTTCATCTTCCTGGCGTACGGGACCACGGCTGCGGTGGCCCGGCTGATCGGTGCCGGCGACGAGCGCGAGGCCGCCCACCAGGCGGTGCAGAGCGTGTGGCTGGCGCTGGCCATCTCCGCGCTGGTGGTCCCGGTCGGGCTGCTCCTGTCCGGGCGGCTGGTGCGCGCCTTCGGGGCGGGCGAGGACGCCGCCGGCTACGCCGAGACGTACCTGTCGATCAGCCTGCTCGGCGTCCCGGCGATGCTGGTGACGTACGCGGCGATCGGCTACCTGCGCGGCCGGCAGGACACTCGCACGCCGCTGGTGGTCGCCGTGGTCGCGGCGGCGGCCAACCTGCTGCTCGAGGTGGTGCTGATCCTCGGCCTCGGCTACGGGGTCGGCGCCTCGGCGGCGTCCACCGTGCTGGCGCAGTGGGGCGCGGCGGCGGTCTACCTGCTCGGCGTCGGGCGGCGTACGGCCGAGCTGGATGTGCGGCTGCGGCCGTCGCCGCGCTCCGTCGGCCGGCTGGCTCGGGTCGGGGTCGCGCTGATCGTGCGGACCGTCGCGCTGCGGCTCGCCTTCGCCTCGGCCACCGCGGTGGCGGCCCGGCTCGGCACCGCCGCGGTCGGCGCCCACCAGATCGCCTTCGAGCTCTGGAACGCGCTCGCCTTCGCCCTGGACGCGATCGCGATCGCCGGGCAGGCGCTGGTCGGCCGGCTGCTCGGGGCCGGCGACGTCGCCGCGGCGCGGGCGGCGACCCGGCGGATGATCGAGATCTCGGCCGCCTTCGGGGTGGTGGTCGGGCTGCTCATCCTGGCCACCCGGACGGTGCTGCCGAGAGCCTTCTCCGACGACCCGGCGGTGCTCTCGCTGACCGCGTTCGTGCTGATCTTCGTCGGGGCGATGCAGCCGATCAACGGGGTGGTCTTCGCGCTCGACGGGGTGCTGATGGGCGCCGGGGACATGCGCTACCTCGCGGTCGCCATGGTCGGCGCGGCGCTGCTCTTCCTCGCCGCCGCGGCTGTGCTGCTCGCCACCGGCGCCGGTCTCGGCTGGCTCTGGACCGCCATCACCGGCCTCATGCTCGCCCGCCTCGTCGCCCTGGTCGTCCGCATCGGCGGCGACCGCTGGCTCGTGCCCGGTGCCACCCGCTGACCGGCTGGTGCGGAAGCGCGACCGGCTGAGCCGGGCGGGGCCGGCACGCTAGGCGGCGGGGTCGTCGCCCTGTCGGATGACCCGCTTCGTCAGCGCCTGCACGTCCCGGTCGAGATGCTGGACGTGCCGGTCGAGATGCTGGACATGCCGCTCGAGATGTCCCACCCGCTCGGTGACCTCGCGGCGGAGCAGCGCGGACTCCTGGGTGAGCAGGTCGATCCGGTGGTCGACCGCGGCCAGGTGCTCGTGGGTCAGGCTCTGCCGCTCGGACAGCACCGTCACCCGCTCGTCCAGCGTCCCCAACCGCTGCTCAACCTGCTCCACCCGCTGATCGACCTGATCGACACGCTGATCCAGCTGATCGAGCCGCTGATCGACCTGATCGACCGCTGATCGAGCTGATCGAGCCGCTGATCGACCTGATCGATCCGCTGATCGACCTGATCGATCCGCTGGTCGACCTGGTCGAAGCGCTGGTCGACCTGGTCGAAGCGGCTGGTCGACCCGGTCGAAGCGGGTGTCGACCCGGTCGAAGCGGGTGTCGACCCGGTCGAAGCGGGTGTCGAGGTGGTCGAGGACGTGCTGCAGGGTCGACGGCTGGGCGGTCACGGCGTCGAGCCTAGGAGGCGCGGCCGGCCCGGCGCCCGCGTCGTCCACAGGTCAGACGAGGGGGCGGAGGACGAGGGTCTGATCGCGGCCGGGGCCGACGCCGATCGCGGACACCGGGGTGCGGGAGAGCTCTTCGACCCGGCGGACATAGGCCTGCGCGGCCGCGGGCAGGTCGGCGAAGCTCTTCGCGTCCTCCAGCGGCTCGAACCACCCGTCGAGGTACTCGTACACCGGCGTGGCGTGGTGCAGCGCGGTCTGCGTCATCGGCATCTCGTCGACCCGCTCGCCGTCGATCTCGTACGCCACGCACACCGGCACCCGCTCCAGCCCGGACAGCACGTCGAGCTTGGTCAGGAACAGGTCGGTCAGCCCGTTGACCCGGGTCGCGTAGCGCGCGATCACCGCGTCGAACCAGCCACACCGGCGCAGCCGCCCGGTGGTCACCCCGATCTCGCCGCCCGCCTTGCGCAGGTACTCCCCGAAGTCGTCGTGCAGCTCGGTCGGGAACGGCCCCTCCCCGACCCGGGTCGTGTACGCCTTGAGGATCCCGATCACCTTGGTGATCCGCGTCGGCCCGATCCCGGACCCGGCCGCGGCGCCGCCGGCGGTGGGCGAGGAGGAGGTGACGAAGGGATAGGTGCCGTGGTCGACGTCGAGCAGCGTGCCCTGCGACCCCTCCAGGAGCACGGTGGCCCCATCGGCCAGCGCCCGGTCGAGCAGCAGCCGGGTGTCGGCGATCCGCGGCGCGAGCCGCTCGGCGTACCCGAGGTACTCGGCGAGGATCGCGCCCGGCTCCAGCGCCCGCCGGTTGTAGACCTTGACCAGCAGCTGGTTGCGCTCCCGCAGCGCGATCTCCAGCTTGGCCCGCAGGATGCCGGGGTCGAGCAGGTCCTGGACCCGGATGCCCATCCGGGCGACCTTGTCGCCGTACGCGGGACCGATGCCGCGGCCGGTGGTGCCGATCTTGGCCTTGCCGAGGAATCGCTCGGTGACCCGGTCGAGGGCCCGGTGGTACGGCATGATCAGGTGCGCGTCGGCGGAGATGACCAGCCGGGAGGTGTCGACGCCGCGGGCCTCCAGCGCGTCGAGCTCCTCGATCAGCACCGCCGGGTCGATCACCACCCCGTTGCCGATCACGCAGGTGACACCGGGGGTGAGGATGCCGGACGGGAGCAGGTGCAGCGCGTAGTGCTCGCCGTCCGGGGTGACCACGGTGTGGCCGGCGTTGTTGCCGCCCTGGTAGCGGACCACGTAGTCGACCTGCTCACCGAGCAGGTCGGTCGCCTTGCCCTTGCCCTCGTCGCCCCATTGGGCGCCGACGAGCACGATCGCGGGCATTGCCTCTCCTGACCTCGGGGTCGCGGGCGGCACGAGGGTAACCGCCGGGCCGCACGTAGGGTGGGTGCCGTGGCTGGCCTCCCCTCGCTGCCGTCCCCGGGACGCGTGCTCCAGCTCGCTCGCGAGCAGGCCGAGGCGGTGGCCGCGCTGCCCGGCGCGCTGGTCTCGCTGACCCGGGCGGTGAGCAGCCTGGACGGCACCATCCGGGAGGCCCGCGACGCGGTGGCCCGGCTGCAGCGGCTCGGCGCCCGGCTGGAGTCGGTCCTCGACGAGGTCGAGGAGCCGGTGAAGGACCTCGCCCCCGGGCTGCGCCGGGTCGGCCGGATGCTCGACGACCCGATCGTGGACGAGATCCCGGAGACCGTACGGAAGGTGCGCGACGACCTGCTGCCGCTGGTGGCCACGCTGCGCGGCACCACCGACGTGCTGGACCGCTTCTCCACCCGCTCGCTGCTCGGCGGCACCCGCCGGCGCCCCGACGCACCGCCGATCACCCCGCCGGTGATCGACGGCGACTAGCTCAGGGCAGGCAGCCGGCGTCAGCCGGTGAGGGCGGCGGTGGCGGCGGGGTCGCTGTCGCGGAGGAAGTCGGCGCAGCGGCGGGCCTCGTCGTCCTCGCCGATCGAGCCGGCCGCCCGGCCGAGCGCGTGCAGGGAGCGCAGGAAGCCGCGGTTGGGCTCGTGCGCCCACGGCACCGGGCCGTGCCCCTTCCAGCCGGCCCGGCGCAGCGCGTCCAGGCCGCGGTGGTAGCCGACGCGGGCGTACGCGTACGACTCCACCACGCTGCCGGCGGCGAAGGCGCGGTCGGCCAGCGCGGCCCAGGCCGCGGACGAGGTCGGGATCCGGGCGGCCACCTCGGTCGGGTCCTCCCCGGTGGCGAGGGCGGCGGCGCCGGGATCCGGCGGCAGCTCGGTCGCGGGCGGCTGGGCGAGCAGGTCGTGGGACACCTGTCGATCCTGGCACGGCTCCGGGATCGCTCCGGCGTCACCCCGAGGCCGGTGTGCCGGCCGTGGTCCGCTGGGCGGCCGTCACCGCTGGCCCCGCGCCTGGTGGGTCCCCCGTTCGGTCAGGCGGCGGTGGACTTGCCGGCGGACAGCAGCGCCTCGCAGGCGGCGCTGACCCGCTCGGCCATGCCCGTCTCGGCCGCCTTGAGGTAGCTGCGCGGGTCGTACGCCTTCTTGTTGCCGACCTCGCCGTCCACCTTGAGCACGCCGTCGTACTTGCTGAACATGTGGGCCGCGATCGGGCGGGTGAACGCGTACTGGGTGTCGGTGTCCACGTTCATCTTGACCACGCCGTACGACACCGCCTGGCGGATCTCCTCCAGCTCGGAGCCCGAGCCGCCGTGGAACACCAGCGCGAACGGCTTGTCCCGGCCGACCTGCTTGCCCACGGTCTCCTGGATGTCCTTGAGGATCTCCGGCCGGAGCTTGACGTTGCCCGGCTTGTAGACCCCGTGCACGTTGCCGAACGTGGCGGCCAGCAGGTAGCGCCCCTTGTCGCCGGCGCCGAGCATCTCGACGGTCCGCAGCGCGTCGCCGGGCGTGCTGTAGAGCTTGTCGTTCATCTCGCCGACGACGCCGTCCTCCTCGCCGCCGACGACGCCGATCTCGATCTCCAGGACCACCTTGGCGGCCGCGCACTGCTCCAGCAGCTCGGCCGCGATCTGCAGGTTTTCCTCGAGCTCGACCGCCGAGCCGTCCCACATGTGGGACTGGAAGAGCGGCGGCCGGCCGCCGTCGACCCGCTCCTGGGAGATCGCCAGCAGCGGCCGGACATAGGTGTCGAGCTTGTCCTTGGGGCAGTGGTCGGTGTGCAGCGCGATGTTGACCGGGTAGCGGGCCGCGACCACGTGGGCGAACTCGGCGAGCCCGACCGCCCCGGTGACCATGTCCTTGACCCCGGTGCCGGAGGCGAACTCGGCGCCGCCGGTGGACACCTGGATGATCCCGTCGCTGCGGGCGTCGGCGAAGCCCTTGATCGCCGCGTTGACGGTCTCCGACGACGTGACGTTGATCGCCGGGTACGCGAAGCCGCCGGACTTCGCCCGGTCCAGCATCTCGGCGTACACCTCGGGGGTGGCGATCGGCATGTGCGGCCTCCGGTCGATCGATCCTCAGGTCTTCGCGAAGTATCCCGCACCTGGGCCGCGCAGGGTTGGGGGTGTGCCGCCGGCCTTCACCGCTCCGGTGCGGGCCGCCCGCGGCGACAACCTCCCAGCCGGTTCCGCCGACCGCGGAACCCCTGCCCGGCGCCACCGGCGACCGGGCAGGGTGGTGCCATGCGACTGCTCGTGCTCGGCGGCACCCGGTTCCTCGGCCGCGGCATAGTCGACGCCGCCCTGGCGGCCGGCGACCAGGTCACCACGTTCACCCGGGGTACCTCCGGCGAGCCGCCGCCGGGCGTCGAGGCGCTGCACGGCGACCGCAACCGGCCCGACGGGATGGAGGTGCTGCGGGGCCGGGAGTGGGACGCGGTGGTGGACACGTCCGGCTACGTGCCGGTCGTGGTCGGCCGCGGCGCCGAGCTGCTCGCCGACAGCCGTCGGCCACTACGTCTTCGTCTCGTCCGTGAACGTGTACCCGGGCTGGCCCGAGGAGAAGGTCCGCCGGGACACGCCGGTGCACGACTGCGGGCCGGACGCCGGCAGCCCGGACGGCATCTTCGACCTCGAGCAGTACGGGCCGTACAAGGTGGGCTCGGAGCACGCGGTGGACCAGCACTTCGCCGGACGGGCCGTGCACCTGCGGTCGGGTCTGATCGTCGGCCCGTACGACCCGAGCGGGCGCTTCCCGTACTGGGTGCGCCGGATGGCCCGCGGCGGCGAGGTGCTGGCGCCGGGCGACCCGGACCGCGAGGTCCGGATTGTGGACGCCCGCGACCTCGGCGCCTTCGCCGTGCACTGCGCGCGGGAGAAGGTGACCGGGGCCTTCCCGGCGACCGGGCCGGCCGGGCAGACCACCTTCGGGCGGCTGCTGGCCGGGATGGCCGCCGGCCCCGACACCACGGTGACCTGGGTGCCGGACGACTTCCTGGTCGAGCGCGGGGTGCAGCCCTGGATGGAGCTGCCGCTGTGGGTACCGGCGGCCGGAACGTACGACCAGGACACGACCGAGGCGGAGCGGGCCGGGCTGCGCTGCCGGCCGGTCGAGGAGACCACCGCCGACACCCTGACCTGGCTGCGCGCCGGCGGCACCGAGCAAGCCGGAGCCCGGAGGGACACGGGGATGGCTCCGGAGCGGGAGGCCGAGCTGCTGGCGGCCTGGCACTCCCGCTGAGGCGGGCCGATCAGGGGCGGTGCGCGGCGTACCAGTCGGCGACGTCGCGCTCGACCGCCTCCCACGCCTTGCGGGCCGCGATCAGCACCGGGTCCCAGACGGGGGCGAAGGGCGGCGCGTACGACAGGTCGAGGCCGGCCATCTCCTCGACGGTCATGTCGTTCCACAGCGCGGTGGCGAGCACGTCGATCCGCTTGGCGGCGCCCTCCCGGCCGACGATCTGGGCGCCGAGCAGCCGGCCGGACCGCTTCTCGGCGATGAGCTTCGTGGTGATCGGCCGGGCGTCCGGGAAGTAGCCGGCCCGGGTGGTCGACTCCACGGTGGCGGTGACGAAGCGGAAGCCGGCGTCGGCGGCGTCGGCCTCCCGCAGTCCGGTCCGGGCCACCTCGAGGTCGCAGACCTTGGTGACCGCGGTGCCGACCACGCCGGGGAAGGTCGCGTAGCCGCCGCCGAGGTTGATCCCGGCGACCCGGCCCTGCTTGTTGGCGTGGGTGCCGAGCGGGATCGAGACCGGCGCCCGGGACACCCGGTGGATGGTCTGCACGCAGTCGCCGGCCGCCCACACCTGCTCGTGCGAGGCGGTCCGCATCCGGGCGTCGGTGACGATGCCGCCGGTCCCCCCGACTTCCAGCCCGCCCGCGCGGGCGAGCCCGGTCGCCGGCCGGACGCCCAGCCCGAGCACCACCACGTCGGCCGGGATCTCCCGGTCGGCGGTGGCCACCGCGCGGGTCCGGCCGTCGGGGCCGGTCACGATCCCGGTCACCGGGGCCTCCCGGAGCAGCTCGATGCCGAGCCCCTCGACCGCGTCCGCGACCAGCGCGCCCATGTCCGGGTCGAGGGTGGACATCGGCTGCGCCGCCGCCTCGACCACGGTCACCGCCAGCCCGCGCTGGACGAACGCCTCGGCCATCTCCAACCCGATGTAGCCGCCGCCGACCACGACCGCCCGCCGCACGCTGTCGGTCAGCGCGGCGCGGAGCGCCTGGCCGTCGTCCAGCGTCTGCACGCCGAAGACGCCGGGCGCGTCGACGCCGGGGATGTCCGGCCGGACCGGCGTCGCCCCGGTGGCCACGACCAGCTGGTCGAAGCCGAGCCGCTGCTCGCCGCCGCCGGCCAGGTCACGGACCAGCACCGTGCCGGCGTCCAGGTCGAGCGACACCGCCTCGTGCCGGAGCCGGACGTCGATGTCCTGCTTGCGGAACTCCTCGACCGTACGGGTCACCAGCGCGTCCATCCGCTCGACGACGCCGCCGATCCAGTACGGGATCCCGCAGGCCGAGTACGACGCGTGCCCACCCCGGTCGACGGCCACGATCTCCAGCTGGTCCGCCGGGCGGCGGCGGCGCGCCTGGGACGCCGCGGTCATGCCGCCGGCGTCGGCGCCGATGACGACCAGCCGCTGCCGGCTCACGCGGCGACGACCGGATCGGCGGCGGTCATGCGCTCACCGTAACGCGACTCCGCGCCTAGGCTGGCGGTCGATGCCCGACCTCGCGGACCTCGACACGCTGGGCACCGCGGCGGTCTACGCGGTGGTCATCGGCTTCGTCTTCGTCGAGTGCGCGCTGCTGCTCGGCTTCTTCCTGCCCGGCGACACGCTGCTGTTCGCCGGCGGCCTGGTCGCCGCGGACGCCGCCCGCGGGGTGGACCTGGGCTGGCTGATCACCGGCGTGCTGGTCGCCGCGGTCGTCGGGGAGTGCGTCGGCTACCTGATCGGGGCCCGGATGGGGCTGCCGCTGCTGCGCCGGCGCCGGGGCCGGGTGCTCACCCCGGAGCGGATCGCGCGGGCCGAGCGCTTCACCGAGCGGTACGGCGTGCTCGCCATCATCTCGGCCCGCTGGATCCCCTGGGTGCGCACCTTCGCCCCGCTGCTGGCCGGCGCGACCGGGATGGCCTGGCCCCGCTTCATGCTCGCCAACGTGGTCGGCGCGCTCTGCTGGGGACCGACGCTGCTGCTGGCCGGCTACCTGGCCGCCTCGGTGCCCTGGGTCGAGCACGTCGGCGTGGCGGTGGCGGTGACCGCGGTCACGGTGACCACCGCCATCGGCGGTTACCGTTGGTGGCGGGCCGGCCGCACGGCGGAGCCGGCTCGCGAGGGCCGGTAACCTCTTCCGGGTGCAGAGCCTCGCCCTGATGCCGGACGCCATCGACCCGGACCACCTGCTCAGCTCGTTCGGACTGGTCGGCCTGCTGGTCATCGTGTTCGCCGAGTGCGGGCTGCTGATCGGCTTCTTCCTGCCGGGCGACACGCTTCTGTTCAGCGCGGGCCTGCTGACCGCGACCGGCACGCTGGAGGTGCCGATCTGGGTCTCCCTCACCCTGGTCCCGATCGCGGCGATCGTCGGCAACCTGGTCGGCTACTGGATCGGCTATAAGGCCGGGCCGGCGGTCTTCAACAAGCCCAACTCGCGGATTTTCCGCCAGGAGTACGTCGACCGGTCCCACGACTTCTTCGAGAAGTACGGCGCCCGCACGATCGTGGTGGCCCGCTTCGTGCCGATCGTGCGGACGTTCGCGACCGTGATGGCCGGCGCCAGCCGGATGCGCTTCCGGACGTATGCGATCTACTCGGTGATCGGCGGCATCCTCTGGGGCGCCGGCGTCATCGCGATGGGCTACTTCCTGGGCCAGATCGAGTTCGTCCGGGACACGGTGGAGCCGCTGATCGAGCCGATCATCATCGGCGTGGTCCTGCTGTCGCTGATCCCGGCCACGTTCGAGCTGCTGCGCTCCCGCAAGCGGCGCGGTGGCATGTCGGCCGAGCCGCTGCTGGAGGAGCCGATCGACGCCGACGGCGAGGTCGAGCACGCCGGGCACATCGAGCACTCCGGCCGGCACCGGGCCGAATGAGGGTGCCCGCGCCCCGAGCGGGCACCATGGGGTCATGACCGAGCGGCGGCCGGCCGGGTGCTGGCTCACCGACATGGACGGCGTCCTCGTGCACGAGGGCATCCCGGTGCCCGGGGCGCAGGAGTTCATCCGTGCCCTGGACAAGTCCGGCAAGCGCTACCTGGTGCTCACCAACAACTCGATCTACACCCAGCGGGACCTGCACGCCAGGCTGCGGGTGTCCGGCATCGACGTGCCGCCGGAGGCGATCTGGACCTCCGCGCTGGCCACCGCGCAGTTCCTCGCCGACCAGCGGCCGGGCGGCACCGCGTACGTCATCGGCGAGGCCGGGCTGACCACCGCGCTGCACGAGATCGGCTACGTGCTCACCGAGTCCGACCCGGACTACGTGGTGCTCGGCGAGACGAGGTCGTACTCGTTCACCGCGATCACCAAGGCGATCCGGCTGGTCGCCGCCGGGGCCCGCTTCCTGGCCACCAACCCGGACCCGACCGGACCGTCGCACGAGGGCGCGCTGCCGGCCACCGGCTCGGTGGCCGCGCTGATCACCCGGGCCACCGGCGTGGAGCCGTACTTCGTCGGCAAGCCCAACCCGCTCATGATGCGCTCGGCGCTCAACACCGTCGGCGGGCACAGCGAGTCGACCGCGATGATCGGCGACCGGATGGACACCGACATCGTCTCCGGTATGGAGGCCGGGCTGGAGACCGTGCTCGTGCTCACCGGGGTGACCACCCGGGCGATGGTGGACCGCTTCCCCTTCCGCCCCAGCCGCATCGTCGACTCCGTCGCGGACCTCGTCGCCGAGATCTGAGCCGGGCGCGCCACGCGCCGCTGCTCGCCTGCTGCCGGAACCGGACATTCGGGCTGCCAATCCCAGCTCGGGAGCGCTCCCGGACTTCTCGGCATAGTCTGACTTTTCTGCCCCAATCACTCTGTCGGGCGACACCTTAGGCCAAAAGGGTCTTTCCTAGGGTTTCCATACTTCCGCGTACGTACTAGTCAGTTGTACTCTCCTCCCATTGTCTCACGGTTCGAGACACCTTGCTCCGTTTATGCGCTTTTGGTGCCGTCTGTCCGTGGGGGGTCCAGTGACGGTGACGCCAGGCTCGGGCCCGGGGACGGGACATCCGGCCGAGACCGTCGGGGACCGCGTCCGGGCGGTGCTCGGCGCCCGGCCCGACGACGAGATCTACCGCTTCCTGGACGACGGCGAGGGCGAGCCCAGCCGGCTGCCCAACGCCGAGCTGGACCGGCGGGCGCGGGCGCTGGCCGGCGTGCTGGCCGACCGGTTCCCGGCCCGGGAGCGGGCCGTCATCGTCTGCCCGCCCGGCCTCGACTACGTCACCTCGTTCCTGGCCTGCCTCTACGCCGGCCTGGTAGCCGTCCCCGTCTATCCGCCCAACCCGGCCCTGCTGCAGCGCACCCTGCCGCGCCTGCTCGGGGTGATCCGGGACGCCCGCCCGGCCGCGATCCTGGCGCCGGCGGCGGTGGTGTCGATGTCGGCGGCGCTCGCCGAGCTGGCCCCCGCGATCGGCGGGCTGACCTGGGTGGCGGTCGACGAGGTCGACCCGGCCGCCGCGGACTCCTGGCAGCGGCCGGCGGTGACCGCCGCCGACACGGCGTTCCTGCAGTACACCTCCGGCTCGACCGGCACGCCGAAGGGCGTCGTGGTCAGCCACGCCAACCTGCTGCACAACCTCGAGGCGATCCACCAGCTCTTCGTCCGGGACGACCCGCCGGCCGACTCGCACCTGGTGTGCTGGCTCCCGCCGTACCACGACATGGGGCTCATCGGCGGCCTGCTGGAGCCGCTGTACGGCGGCTTCCCGGTCACCCTGATGCCGCCGCTGGCCTTCCTCAAGCAGCCGATCCGCTGGCTGCGGGCGATCTCGGCGCACGGCGCCACGTACACCGGCGGTCCCGACTTCGCGTACGAGCTGTGCGTCAGCCGCAGCACCGAGGCCGACCGGGCCGGGCTCGACCTGAGCGGCCTGCGGCTGGCCTTCACCGGCGCGGAGCCGGTGCGGGCGGAGACCCTCGACCGGTTCTGCGCGGCGTACGAGCCGTACGGCTTCCGCCGGGAGGCGTTCTATCCCTGCTACGGGCTGGCCGAGGGGACCCTCATCGTCTCCGGCGGCGAACGGGCGGCGCGGCCGGTGGTCCGCCGGCTCGACCCGGCCGCGCTGGCCACGGGCACCGCGGTGCCGGCCGGGGCCGGTGGCCCGGCCCGGACCGCGGTCGGCTGCGGCACCGCGATCCCCGGCCAGCAGCTCCAGGTGGTCGACCCGGACACCGGGTCGCCGGTTCCGGACGGGCAGGTCGGCGAGATCTGGGCGGCCGGGCCCAGCGTGGCCGGCGGCTACTGGGACCGCCCGGCGGAGAGCGCGGAGGTCTTCACCACGCGGCCGGCCACCGGCGGGCGCTGGCTGCGCACCGGCGACCTCGGCTTCCTCGACGGCGGGGAGCTGTACGTCACCGGGCGCCGCAAGGACCTGCTCATCGTCGCCGGCCGCAACCACTACCCGCAGGACATCGAGCGCACCGTCGAGGCGGTGGACCCGGCGGTGCGGCCGGGCTGCTGCGTGGCCGCCGGGCTCGACGTCGGCGGCGAGGAGCGGCTGCTCGTCGTGGCCGAGGTGAACCACCGGCGGCTGGCCGCCGACCCCGGACCGCTGCTGGCCGCCATCCGGACCGCGGTGGCGACCGAGCACGACCTGCCGGTGCACCGGATCGCCCTGGTCCGCCGGGGCGCGGTGCCCAAGACATCGAGCGGCAAGCTGCAGCGGGCGAAGTGCCGGGCGGCCGTGCTGGACGGCAGCCTGGAGCCGGTGGCCGGCTGGACCGCCGGCGACCCGGAACCGACCCCGGCCGCTCCCGCCCCGGCCGCTCCCGCCCCGACAGCGCCCGCCGCGGCGTCTGGCCCGACCGGTCCAGCCCCGGCGCCGGCGGGGAACGGGACGGTGCCCCGGCACCGGGTGGAGCGCTGGCTCACCGAGGCGGTGGCCGAGCGGGCCGGCGTGCCGGCCGCGACGGTCGACCCGACCCGGCCGCTGGCCTCGTACGGGCTCGGCTCGGTCGACCTGGTCGGGCTGGCCGGCGCAGCCGAGCGCGAGCTGGGCCGCCCGCTGCCGGCGACGCTGGCCTGGGAGCACCCGACCATCGGGGCGATCGCCGACTTCGTCGTCGGCGGGTCCGGGTCCGCCGCGGCCGCGCCGCCGAGCGAGCGCACCGGCACCGCCGAGCCGGTCGCGGTGATCGGCGTCGGCTGCCGCTTCCCCGGCGGGGCGGACGGGCCGGACGCGTTCTGGCGGCTGCTGTGCGACGGCCGGGACACGATCACGGAGGTGCCGGCGGACCGGTGGCCGGTCGAGGACTACCTGACCGACGACCCGGCGACGCCGGGCCGGACCACCACCCGCTGGGGCGGCTTCCTCGACCGGGTGGACGGCTTCGACCCGCACTTCTTCGGCATCTCCGGGCACGAGGCGGCCCGGATGGACCCGCAGCAGCGGCTGCTCGCCGAGATCGCCTGGGAGGCGCTGGAGGACGCCGGCCTGCCCGCCGACCGGTTGGCCGGGTCGCCGACCGGCGTCTTCGTCGGCATCGCCACCAACGACTACGGGATGCGCTTCGGCGACCTCAACCGCATCGACGCGTACACCGGCACCGGCAACGCGCTCAGCATCGCCGCCAACCGGCTGTCCTACCTGCTCGACCTGCGCGGGCCGAGCCTCGCGGTGGACACCGCCTGCTCCTCCTCGCTGGTCGCGGTGCACCTGGCGGTGCGCAGCCTGGCCGCCGGCGACTGCACGCTGGCGCTGGCCGGCGGGGTCAACGTGGTGCTCTCTCCCGCCCTGGCGATCAACTTCAGCAAGGCCGGCGCGATGGCCGCCGACGGGCGGTGCAAGGCCTTCGACGCCCGCGCCGACGGCTACGTGCGGGCCGAGGGCGCCGGGATGGTCGTGCTCAAGCCGCTATCCCGGGCGCTGGCCGACGGCGACCCGGTGTACGCGGTCATCCGCGGCGCCGCGGTCAACTCCGACGGCCGGACCAACGGCCTGATGGCGCCCAACCGGCAGGCGCAGGAGGCGGTGCTGCGGGCCGCGTACGCGGACGCCGGGATCCGCCCGGAGCAGGTCGACTACGTCGAGGCACACGGGACCGGGACCCTGCTCGGCGACCCGATCGAGGCCGGGGCGCTGGCCGCGGTGGTCGCCGCCGACCGGCCGGCGGACCGGCCGGTCCTGGTCGGCTCGGTGAAGACCAACCTCGGCCACCTGGAGGCGGCGGCGGGGATCGCCGGGCTGATCAAGGCGGTGCTGATGGTGCGGCACCGGGCGGTGCCGCCGAGCCTGCACTTCGAGCGGCCCAACCCGCACATCCCGTTCGCGGAGCTGAAGCTGCGGGTGGCCGCCGCGGCCGGACCCTGGCCGTCGACCGGGACGCCGGCCCGGGCCGGGGTGAGCTCATTCGGCTTCGGCGGCACCAACGCGCACGTGGTGATCGAGGAGGCACCGGCGCCGGCGCCGTCCGCGGCCCGGGCCGGGGTGCCGCTGCTGGTCCTGTCCGCCCGCTCGCCGGAGGCGCTGGGCGAGCTCGCCGGGCGGTACGAGGCGCACCTGGCCCGGGTCCCGGACAGCGCGGTGGACGGCCTGTGCCGGGCCGCGGCGGTCCGCCGGACCCACCACGACCACCGGCTGGCCTGCGTCGGCCGCTCGGCCACCGAGCTGCGGGACGCGCTCGCCGCGTACGGGCGCGGCGACGAGCGGCCGGGGCTGTCCGCCGGACCGCGCCGGGTCGGGCGACGGCCCGCGGTGGCCTTCGTCTTCCCCGGGCAGGGGCCACGGTGGTGGCCGCTCGGCGCCGACCTGCTCGCGACCGAGCCGGTGTTCCGGGGCGTCCTGGAGCGCGCCGACGCGCTGCTGCTGCCCGAGGGCTGGTCGCTGCTGGAGGAGCTCACCGCCGGGCCGGACGCGGCCCGGCTGGCCGACCCGGCGGTGGCCCAGCCGGCGTTGTGCGCGGTCCAGGTGGCGCTGGCGGAGCTGTGGCGGTCCTGGGGCGTCGAGCCGGCCGCGGTGGTCGGGCACAGCGTCGGTGAGGTCGCCGCCGCCCACGTGGCCGGCGCCCTCGACCTGGCCGACGCCCTGCGGGTGGCCACCCACCGGGGCCGGGTGATCCGCGCGGCGCTCGGCCACGGCCGGATGGCGGTCGCCGCGGTGCCGGCCGAGCGGGCCGAGCGGCTGCTCGGCGAGCTGGGGCTGGCCGCGGTCGGGGTGGCGGCCAGCAACGGCCCGCAGGCCACCGTGCTCTCCGGCGAGCGGACCGAGCTGGAGCGGGTGGTCGCCGCGCTGGCGGCCGAGGGCGCGTTCGCCCGGCTGCTGGAGTCGGTCGACTACGCCTCCCACGGGCCGCAGATGGAGCCGCTGCAGGACGAGCTGCGGTCGGCGCTCACCGGGCTGCGGCCCGCGCCGCCGGCGGTTCCGATGATCTCCACCGTCACCGGCGCGGCAGTCGCCGGCCCCGCCCTGGACGCCGGCTACTGGGCCGCCAACCTGCGCCGCCCGGTGCTCTTCGACCAGGCGGTCACGGCGCTGGTGGAGACCGGTCACGACACGTTCGTCGAGGTGTCGCCGCACCCGATGCTCACCGACGCGGTGGCCGACCGGCTGGCCGCCCAGGAGGTGTCGGGCGTCGCGGTGGGCTCGCTGCGCCGGGACACGCCGGCCCGGCGGGCGGTCCTCGGCGAGCTGGGCCGGCTCCACACCGCCGGGTTCCCGGTCGACTGGACCCGGCTGCACGGGCCGGCGCCGATGGTGCCGCTGCCGGCGTACCCGTGGCAGCGGGAGCGCTGCTGGCTCGACGACGGGCCGGTCCGCCGCCGGCCGGCCGGCGGGCACCCGGTGCTGCAGGACGAGGTGCGCTCCGCGGTGGAGCCGCGGGCGCACCACTGGACCGGCCGGGTCGACCTGACCGAGCTGCCGTACCTGCGCGACCACGAGGTGGGCGGGGCGCCGGTGCTGCCGGCCAGCCTGCTGCTCGACGCCGCGCTCGCGGGCGCCGGCCGCGTCGCCGGGGCCGGCGCGGTCGAGCTGACCGACGTCCACCTCACCCGGATGACCGTGCCGCCGGAGGCGGCCGCCGAGCCGACGGTGCAGCTGGTCGTGCAGCCGGAGACGGCGACCACCGGGTCGTTCCGGCTGTTCACCGCGACCGGCACCGACGCCGTCGACGCGGCCGGGCCGGACTGGCAGCAGGTCGCGGACGGGCGGTTCCGCGCGGGCGACCCGGCCGACGGCCCGGGAGCCGCCGGGGAGACGCTGGCCGAGGTGCGGGACCGCTGCCGGGAGGCGGTGCCGGTGGACGGGCTCTACGGGACGCTGGCCGAGGCCGGACTCCGGTACGGCCCGGCGTTCCGGCGGATCATGGAGCTGCACCGCGGCGACCGGGAGGCCGTCGGCCGGCTCGACGACGCGCCCGCTCCGGGTGGGACCGGTCACCTGGTGGACCCGGCGGTGCTGGACGGCTGCCTGCAGGTGCTCGCCGCCGCGGTCGACCCGGCCGACCCGGACCGGACCACCCGGCTGCCGGTCGGATTCGGCCGGTTCCGGCTGGCCGCCGGGGCGGGCGCGCCGCGCTGGGCCCACGCCGTGCTGCCCCGGGGGGACCTCGGCCGGGACGTCGAGGGCGCCCGCGTGGTGCTGCACGACGACGCCGGCCGGTGGGTCGGCGAGCTGGACGGCATCGTCCTGCGCGGCCTCGACACCCAGGGGTCCGACCCGGTGGCGGACTCGCTCCTGGAGCTGCGCTGGCGGGAGGTCGCCGCACCGGACGCGGCAGCGGCCTCGCCGGCCGGCCGGTGGCTGCTGCTGGCCGACCGCGGCGGGGTCGTGGAGGACCTCAGGTCGGCGCTGACCGGCCGGGGCATCGACGCCGTCACCGCGACGGCCGGGCGGCGGTGGCGGCGGACCGGCGCCGACCGGTACGAGCTGGACCCGGCCCGGCCCGGGGACGTGGCCGCGCTGCTGACCGGGCTCGGCGACGAGCCACTGGCCGGCGTGGTGCACGCGTGGAGCCTGGACGCAATGCTGCCCGAGGACGGCGGGGACGGCGCCGACGACCGGCTCTGGCGCGCGTACGACCTGGCCGCGGTCTCGGCGCTGCACGTCGTCCAGGCGCTGGCTGCCCGCGGCGGCCCGCCGACCCGCCTGGTGCTGGCCACCCGCGGAGCGCAGCGGGTCGGCGGCGGGGCGGACGGGGCCGGGGCGCCCGGTCAGGCCGCCCTGTGGGGGCTGGCCCGGGTCGCCGCGGTGGAGCACGCCGAGCTGCGGCCCACGATGGTCGACCTGGACCCGGCCGGGGACGCGGCGGCGGATCTGCTGGACGTCCTGCTCCGGCCGGGCGACCAACGGCAGCTGGCGGTCCGCGGCGGCCGCCGGTACGCCCCCGGCCTGGCGCCCTGGCAGCCGCCGACCGCGGCGGGCGGCTGGCCGCGCCGCCCGGCCGACCCGGACCGGGATGCCAACTGCCGGATCCTGGCCGAGCAGCCCGGCATCCTGGACAGCCTCACCGTGACCAGCTGGCGGCGCGTCCCGCCGGGGCCGGGCGAGGTGGAGGTCGAGGTCGCCGCCGCCGGCCTCAACTTCGCCGACGTGCTCAAGGCGCTGGACAGCTGCCCCGGCGTGCCGCCCGGGATCACCCCGCTGGGCGCGGAGTGCGCCGGGCGGGTCACCGCGGTCGGCCCCGGTGTCGAGGGCCTGCGCCGGGGCGACCGGGTAGTGGCGGTGGCCCCGTCCAGCCTGGCCCGCTTCGTGACCACGCCGGCCTACCTGGTCGCGCCGGCGCCGGCCGGGCTGTCCGACGAGGAGGCGGCGGCGGTCCCGATCGCGTACCTCACCGCCATCTACGGGCTGCGCCACCTGGCCCGGCTCGGCCCCGGCGAGACGGTCCTGGTGCACGCCGCGACCGGCGGCGTCGGGCTGGCCGCGCTGCAGGTGGCCCGCAGCTGCGGTGCCACCGTGATCGCCACCGCCGGCTCGGACGCCAAGCGCGAGCTGCTGCGCGGCCTCGGGGTGGCGCACGTGCTGGACTCCCGGACGCTGCGCTTCGCCGACCAGGTGCGCGAGCTGACCGGCGGCCGGGGCGTCGACGTGGTGCTCAACTCGCTGCCCGGCGAGGCGCTGACCCGCGGGCTGGCGCTGCTCGCCCCGGGCGGCCGGTTCGTCGAGATCGGCAAGCAGGACGTCTACGCCGGCAGCCACGTCGACCTCGGCCTGCTGCGGCACAACCGGTCCTTCTTCGCGGTCGACCTGGAGAGCGCGTTCGCGGCCGAGCCGGCGCTGATCGCGACCCTGTACGCCGAGCTGACCCGCGGCTTCGCGGCCGGGGACTACGACCGGCTGCCGGTCACCGGCTACCCGTTCTCGGCCGCGCCGGCGGCGTTCGCGCTGATGGCGCAGGCCCGGCACACCGGCAAGATCGTGCTCCGGCCGGACGGGGGCGAGATCGCCGTCCGGCCCGGCGAGCTGCCGGTCCGGGCCACCGCGACCTACCTGGTCACCGGCGGGCTCGGCGCGCTCGGCCGGCAGACCGCGGGCCACCTGGTCGCCGCCGGCGCCCGGCACCTCGTGCTGGTCGGCCGCCGGCCGCCGACCGGTGCGGCGGCGGCCGCGGTGGACGCCCTGCGGGCCGCCGGCGCCGAGGTCCGGGTCGCCGTCGCGGACGTGGCCCGCCGGGCCGACGTGGACCGGGTGCTGGCCGACATCGACGCCACCCTGCCGCCACTGGCCGGCGTCGTGCACGCGGCCGGCGTCCTCGATGACGGCCTGCTCGGCCAGCTCGACCGGGACCGCTTCCACGCCGTCGCGGCCGCCAAGGTGGCCGGCGGCTGGCACCTGCACCTGGCCACCCTGGACCGCGACCTCGACTTCTTCGTCCTCTACTCGTCGGCCGCGGCGCTGCTCGGGTCGCCGGGCCAGGGCAACTACGCGGCGGCGAACGCCTTCCTCGACGGGCTGGCCCAGCACCGCCGCGGCGCCGGCCGGCCGGCGCTGAGCATCGACTGGGGTCCGTGGTCGGAGGCCGGGCTGGCCGCCCGACCGGACCGGGCCGGGGCGCTGGCCGGCCGCGGCATCCTCGGGGTGACCCCGGAGCACGGCGTCGAGGCGCTGGACCGGCTGCTGCGGACCCCGGCCGACCACGTCTGCGTGCTGCCCCGCGACCCGGCGCGGCTGCGGGCCGCGGCCGCCACCGGCCTGCTGCCGGACCTGCTCACCGGCCTGCTCGACCCCGCCGACCGGCCGGCCGACGCGGCGCCGACCGGCGAGGTCCGGTCCGGGCTGCTGGCGGTCGAGCCGGGCCGGCGGCGGCGGGCGCTGCTGGTCCGGCACTGCGCGGCCGAGGCGGCCCGGGTGCTCAAGGTCGACGAGTCCACTGTGGACACGTCGGTGCCGCTGGCCGGCCAGGGCTTCGACTCGCTGATGGCGCTGGAGCTGCGCCGGCGGCTGGAGCGGTCGCTGGAGCTGGAGCTGCCGGCCACCGTCGCGTTCCGGTTCCCCACGGTGGAGGCGATGGTGCCGTACCTGGCCGAGCGGATGGGGGTCGAGCTCGAGGCGGCGGCCCCGGAGCCGGTCCGGGTGCCGGCGCCGGCCGGGCCGGCGGCACCGGCCGACCCGGACACCGGCCTGGCCACCGGCCTGGCCACCGATCTCGACACAGGCCTGGACACGGACCCGGACGCCGGGCTGGACGAGATCCCGGACGCCGAGATCGAGGCACTCCTGCTGGCCAAGATGGCGCAGCTCGACGAGGGACGGTGAGCATGACGCCTGATCCGACGCCGTCGGCGGCCACGCTGCGGCAGGCGTACCGGACGATCGAGCGGATGCAGCGGCAGCTCGCCGAGGCCGAGCACGCCCAGCGGGCTCGCAGTGAGCCCGTCGCCGTGGTCGGCATCGGCTGCCGGCTGCCCGGCGGCGTGGACGACGCCGAGTCGTACTGGCAGCTGCTGCGCTCCGGCACCGACGCGGTCGCCGAGATCCCGGCCGACCGCTGGGACGCGGCCGAGTTCCACGCCGCCGAGCCGCAGACGCCGGGGCGGATGAGCACCCGCTGGGGCGGCTTCCTGGACGGGCTGGCCGGCTTCGACCACGCGTTCTTCGGCATCTCCCGCCGGGAGGCCGAGGTCATGGACCCGCAGCAGCGACTCACCCTGGAGGTCTCCTGGGCGGCGCTGGAGGACGCCGGCCTGGACCCGACCGGGCTGGCCGGCAGCCGCACCGGCGTCTTCATGGGCGTCTGCAGCTACGACTTCGCCGCCGAGCACTTCCAGCACCCGCTGGACCTCAGCGCGTACGCGAGCACCGGCACCTCGCACAGCGTCGTCACCGGCCGGCTGTCGTACACGCTGGACCTGCGCGGCCCGAGCCTCGCCGTGGACAGCGCCTGCTCCTCCTCGCTGGTGGCGGTGCACCTGGCCGTGCAGAGCCTGCGGGCCGGGGAGTGCGACCTCGCGCTCGGCGGCGGGGTCAACGCGATCGTCTCGCCGCTGCCGAGCATCGCCTTCTCGCAGTTCCCCGGGATGGTGTCGCCGGACGGGCGGTGCAAGACCTTCGACGCGGCCGCGAACGGCTACGTCCGCAGCGAGGGCTGCGGCGTCATCGTGCTCAAGCGGCTCTCCGACGCGGTCCGGGACGGCGACCGGGTGCTGGCGCTGATCCGCGGCGGCGCGGTCAACCAGGACGGCCGCAGCTCCGGGGTGACCGCGCCGAACGGGCTGGCCCAGCAGGACGTGCTGCGCCGGGCGCTGGCCGCCGGCGGCGTCGAGCCGCACCAGGTCGGCTACCTGGAGGCGCACGGCACCGGGACCCGGCTCGGTGACCCGATCGAGGTGGAGGCGCTGGCCGAGGTGTACGGCCGGCCGGCCGGCCCGCCGGTCTACCTCGGCTCCTCGAAGACCAACATCGGCCACGCCGAGGCGGCGGCGGGCATCGCCGGGTTGATCAAGGCGGTGCTCGCGGTCCGCGAGGCGACCGTCCCGCCGACGGTCCACTTCAGCGACCTCAACCCGCACATCTCCTTCGCCGGCACGACGTTCGCGGTGCCCACCGAGCCGACCGGCTGGCCGGTCGACGGGCCGCGGATCGCCGGGGTGAGCAGCTTCGGCTTCAGCGGCACCAACGCGCACCTGATCGTGGAGTCCGCGCCCACCCGGCCCGAGCCCGTGGAACCCGCAGCGCCCGTCGAGCCGGCGGCGGGCGACCGCCGGCCGCTGTCGGTGCTGACGCTGTCCGCGAGGAGCGAGCCGGCGCTGGTCGCGCAGGCCCGCCGGTACGCCGCCCGGCTGCGGGGCGCCGACGGGGACGCGCTCGCCGACCTGTGCCACTCGGCCAACACCGGCCGGGCCCACTTCCGGCACCGGCTGGCCGCGGTCGGCGGTTCCCGCGGCGAGCTGGCCGACCAGCTCGAGGACTTCGCCGCCGGGCTGCCGGGCGACGAGCCGGTGGTCGGGCGGGCCGGCAGCGCGGACGTGGTGCTGCTCTTCCCCGGGCAGGGCCCGCAGCGGGCCGGGATGGCGCAGGCGCTCTACCGGACCCAGCCGACCTTCCGGGCGGTGCTCGACCGGTGCGACGAGCTGCTGCGGCCGGTCTTGTCCACCCCGCTGCTGTCCGTGCTGCACCCGGACGACCCGGCGTCCGGGCTGATCAACGAGACCACGTACGCGCAGCCGGCGCTCTTCGCGGTCGAGTACGCGCTGGCCGAGCTGTGGCGGTCCTGGGGGGTCCAGCCGGTGGCGGTGCTCGGGCACAGCTTCGGCGAGTACGCCGCCGCCTGCTTCGCCGGCGCGATGAGCCTGGAGGACGGGCTGGCGCTGGTGGTCGAGCGGGGCCGGCTCATGCACACCCTCGCCGACACCGGCACGATGGCCACCGTCTTCGCCGGCGAGGAGCAGGTCGCCGAGGCGATCGCGGCGTACCCGGACCAGGTCTCGATCGCGGCCGTGAACGGTCCGGCCAACACGGTGATCTCGGGTGACCGGGACCGGGTCGCGGCCCTGTGCGCCGAGCTGGCCGGGCGCGGGGTGCAGACCAAGCAGCTGCGGATCGGCACGTCGTCGCACTCGCCGCTGATCGAGCCGATCCTGCCCGGGCTGCGGCAGGCGGCGGAGCGGGTCCGCTTCACCCCGCCGCGCATCCCGCTGGTGTCCAACCTGACCGGCGACCTGTGGCCGTGGGACACCGCGCCGGACGCCGACTACTGGTGCCGGCACGCCCGGCAGCCGGTGCGGTTCGCCGCCGGGGTGGCCGCGCTGCGGGCGCTCGGCTACACCACCTTCCTGGAGTGCGGGCCGGCGCCGATGCTGCTCGGGGTGATCCGGGACGCCGCGCCGGACGATGCCGGCCTCCTGCTGCCCAGCCTGCGGCCCGGGCACGACGACTGGCGGGTGATGCTGTCCAGCCTGGCCCGGCTGTACGTGGCCGGCGGGCCGGTGGACTGGCGCGGGGTCGACCGGGACCACCCGCGCCGGCGCGTGCCGCTGCCGACCTACCCGTTCGAGCGGACCCCGGTGTGGCCGCAGTCCCGGCGGCGGGCGGCCGAGCCGGTGCCCGCGACCGGCCCGGACGGCGCCGCCGACCCGGCCACGGCGGCCGATGACGACGACCTGTTCTACGAGCTGGCCTGGCGCCCGGTCGAGCCGGACCCGGACGGGGCGGCGGCGGCGCCGCGGACCTGGCTGGTGCTGGCCGACGGCACCGGGGTCGGTGCCGAGCTTGCCGCGGCCGGGGACCGCGCCGTCCGGGTGCGGCCGGGTGACCGCTACGCGTACGACGACGCCGGCGAGGCGACCGTGCGGCTGGCCGACCCGGAGGACCTCGCCCGGCTGATCGGGACCGTCGGCGGGGACGGCCCGCTGGAGGTCGTCCACCTGTGGGGCCTGGACGACACCGACGGCGCCGGGTCGGTCGACGAGCTGCTCGCCGCCCAGCAGGCCGGCTGGATGAGCGCCGTACGGGCGGCGCAGGCGCTGGCCGGCACCGCCGGTGACCGGCCGGCCCGGCTCTGGCTGGTCACCCGAGGGGCGGTCCAGCTGGCCGGCGACACCCACCCGCCCGCGGTCGGCCAGGCCACCCTGTGGGGGCTGGGCCGGTCCCTGCAGCAGGAGCAGGCCGGCAGCTGGGGCGGCCTGGTCGACCTCGACCCGGCCGTCTCCGCGGCGGAGGCCGCGGCCCAGCTCCGCGCCGCCGTGACCGGGCGCGGCCGGGAGGACCAGGTCGCGCTGCGCGGCGGCCGGCGGCACGGGGCCCGGCTGGTGCGGGCGGTGCCACCCGAGCCGGCCGGCCGGCCGGCCTGGCGGCCGGACGCGACCTACCTGGTGACCGGTGGCTTCGGCGGGGTCGGGCTGGCGGTGGCCCGGTCGATGGTCGACGCGGGTGCCCGCCGGCTGGTGCTGCTCGGCCGCACCCCGCTGCCGCCGCGAGCGGAGTGGGCCGGGCTGCCGGCCGACCATCCCGCGGCCGGCCGGGTCGCGGCGGTGCGGGAGCTGGAGCGCCGCGGCGCCGCCGTCCTGCCCGTGTCCGCCGACGTCGCCAGCGAGGAGGAGCTGCGGGCCGCGCTGGACCGCTTCGACCGGGAGGGCTGGCCGCCGATCCGCGGCGTCGTGCACGCCGCCGGCACCGGCGAGGTCGCGCCGGTGGCCGGCCTGCAGCCGGCCGACCTGGACCGGCACCTGCGGCCCAAGGCGGCCGGCGGCTGGTTGCTGGACCGCCTGCTGGCCGACCGGGAGCTGGACTTCTTCGTGCTCTTCTCGTCCACCAGCTCCGTGCTCAGCTCGCCCTTCGTGGCCGCGTACGCCGGGGCGAACGCGTACCTGGACGCGCTGGCCCGGCGCCGGCGGGCCGAGGGCCGGCCCGGGCTCAGCGTGGACTGGGGAGTCTGGGCCGACACCGGGCTGGCCACCCGCGGCGCGGAAAGCACGCCCGGCCGCAGCGGCGGGATGGGCTCGATGCCCCCCGAGCAGGCCCTGCGGGCATTCCACCGGCTGCTGCCGTCGGCGGCGACCCAGGTCGCGGTGGTCCCGGTCGACTGGGCCGAGTGGGGCCGGCGCTACCAGGAGGTGTCCGGCTCGCCGCTGCTGGCCGAGCTGCTCGACGGCGGCGCCACCCGCCGCCGGCCCGCCGGCCGCCCCAGCTCGCTGCCGACCCGGGCCGAGCTGGTCGCCCGGCCGGCGACCGAGCGGGTCGAGCTGCTCACCGAGGCGCTGGTGGGCGCGGTGGCGGCGACGCTCGGCAACCGGTCGCTGACCGTCCTGCCGGAGCAACCGCTGTTCGACCTCGGCCTGGACTCGCTGATGGCGGTGGAGCTGCGCAACGAGCTGGACCGCCAGGTCGGCGTCACGCTGCCGATCACCGTCCTGCTGGAGGGGGCCAGCGTCCGTACCGTGGCCGACCTGGTCGCGGCCGAGCTGGCCACGGCGGCCGCCGGCAGGACCGGCGGAGACGGCGGGGACGGCCCGGCGATCGGGCGGGTCGAGCGGGTCGAGGACGTCGCGTCCACGCTGCTCGCCGAGCTGGAGCAGATCAGCGACGAGCAGGCCCGGGCCGCCCTCGCCGAGGACCGGTCGTGACCGACCTGGCCGCGCGGCTGGCCGCGCTGTCGCCGGACAAACGGGCGCTCTACGAGCGGCTGCTGCGCGAGCAGGCCCGGGCGGAGAACGCCTTCCCGCTGTCGCTGCCGCAGCAGGGCATCTGGTTCTTCGAGCAGCTCCGGCCGCACAACCCGGCCTACGTGATCACGGCGGCGGCCCGGCTGCGCGGCCCGCTGGACACCGGCGCGCTGCGGGAGGCGGTGGCCCGCATCGTCCGCCGGCACGAGGCGCTGCGGACCACCTTCGAGCTGCGCGACGGCAAGCCGGTGCAGGTGGTCCGGGCCGACCTGGCGGTGGAGCTGCCGGTGACCGACCTCGGCGGGGCGGCCCCGGTCGGGGACATCGAGCTGGCCGAGCGGGTCGCCGAGGTCCTGGCCGGCCCGTTCGACCTGGCCGCCGGGCCGCTGCTGCGGGCCCGGCTGCTGCGGGTCGGGCCGGACGAGCACGTCCTCGCGGTGGCGATGCACCACCTGGTCGCCGACGGCTGGTCGGTCGGGGTGCTGCTGGGCGAGCTGTCCGAGCACTACGCGGCCGTGGTCACCGGCCGGCCGGCGGCGGTGCCGGAGCTGGCGGTCCAGTACGGCGACTACGCCAGCTGGCAGCGGTCCGCGGCCCGGGAGTCCGCGGCCGACCTGGACCACTGGCGGCGGCAGCTGGCCGGGGCGCCGGCCGTGCTGCCGCTGCCGACCGACCGGCCCCGGCCGCCGGTGCAGCGGCTGCGCGGCGGCGCGGTCCCGTTCGACCTCCCGGCGCCGCTGATGCGGGAGCTGGCCGCGCTCGGCCGGCGACACCGCGCGACCCCGTACATGGCGCTGCTGGCCACGCTGGAGGTGCTGCTGCACCGCTGCTGCGGCACCGACGACATCCTGGTCGGGGTGCCGGCGGCCAACCGCGGGCGGGCTGAGCTGGAGCCGCTGATCGGCTTCTTCGTCACCATGCTGCCGGTCCGGGTCGACCTCGGCGGCGACCCCGACTTCGCCGCCGTGCTCGACCGGGTGCGGGACGCCTGCCTGGGGGCGTACGCGCACCAGGCGGTCCCGTTCGAGCGGATCGTCGCCGAGCTCAACCTGCCCCGCGACCTGAGCGTGCCGCCGGTCTTCCAGGTCTGCCTGACCTACCAGAGCGACCCGCTGGCCACGCTGTCGGTGGCCGGGGTCGAGCTGACCCGGCTGCCGGTGCGCGGCGGCGGCTCCCGCTTCGACCTCGAGCTGCAGTGCTTCGACACCGACGGGGCGCTGGCCGGGTGGTTCGAGTACGACCGGGACCTCTTCGACGAGAGCACGGTCGCGCGGCTGGCCGGGCTGCTGCGCCGGGTGGTGGAGCTCGTGGTGGCCGAGCCCGGGACCCCGGTGAGCCGGCTGCCCCTGCTCGCCGGCGCCGACCGGGCGGCGGAGCTGGCGGCCGCGGTCGGGCCGGTCCGGGAGTGGGCCGAGCCGGGCTGGCTGCCGGCGGCGGTCGCCGCCCGGGCCCGGCAGGTCCCGGACGCGCCGGCCGTGCGGTTCCGCGGCGAGGAGGTCGGCTACGCCGAGCTGGCCGGCCGGGTCGCCCGGCTGGCGCACCGGCTGCGGGCGCTCGGCGCCGGGCCGGGGACGGTCGTCGGGGTGGCCGCGCACCGCTCGGTCGAGCTGGTCACCGCCCTGGTCGGCGTGGTCGCCGCGGGCGCGGCGTACCTGCCGCTGGACCCGGAGCTGCCGCCGGCGCGGCTGGCCGGGATGCTCGCCGACAGCGCCCCGGTCGCGGTGCTGACCCAGCGGTCGCTGGCCGCCGGGCTGCCGGCGACGACCGCGCCGGTGCTCGCCCTGGACGACCCGGCCGAGGTGGCCCGGCTGGCCGCGCTCCCGGACACCGAGCCGCCGGTCCGGCTGGACGGGGCGGACGCCGCGTACGTGATCTACACCTCGGGCTCCACCGGCGCGCCCAAGGGCGTGGTCAACGTCCACTCGGCGATCCGCAACCGGCTGCGCTGGATGCAGGCGGCGTACCCGATCGGTCCCGGCGACCGGGTGCTGCAGAAGACGCCGTTCTCCTTCGACGTCTCGGTCTGGGAGTTCTTCTGGCCGCTGCTGGAGGGGGCCACCCTGGTGGTGGCCGAGCCGGGCGGCCACCGCGACCCGGCGTACCTGGTGCGGACCATCCAGGCCGAGCGGATCACCGTCGCCCACTTCGTGCCCTCGATGCTGGCGGCCTTCCTGCGGGAGCCGGGCGTCGAGGACTGCACCTCGCTGCGGCACGTGGTCTGCAGCGGCGAGGCGCTGCCGGCCGAGCTGGCCGCCCGCTTCACCGAGCGGTGCGGGGCCCGGCTGCACAACCTCTACGGGCCCACCGAGGCGGCCGTCGACGTCACCGCGTGGACCTGCCCGCCGGGCGCGGTGCCGGATCCGGTGCCGCTCGGCGCGCCGATCGCGAACACCTCGGTCCACCTGCTGGACCGGCACCTGGAGCCGGTCCCGCCGGGCACCCCCGGGGAGATCCACCTGGCCGGGGCCAACCTGGCCCGCGGCTACCACGGGCGGGCCGCGCTGACCGCCGACCGCTTCGTCCCGGACCCGTACGGGCCACCCGGCAGCCGGCTCTACCGGACCGGTGACCTGGCCCGCCGCGGACCCGACGGCCTGCTGCGCTACCTGGGGCGGACCGACGCCCAGACCAAGATCCGCGGCTTCCGGGTGGAGCCGGGGGAGATCGAGGCCGCGCTGACCCGGCAGCCCGCGGTGGCGGCCGCGGCCGTGGTCGCCACCGGCAGCGGCGCCGACGCGCGGCTGGTCGGGTACGTCACGCCGGCCGACCCGGCGCACCCGCCGGCGCAGGCGGACCTGGCCGCCGCGCTGCGGGCCGAGTTGCCGGACTACATGGTCCCGGCGGCCTTCGTGGTGCTGCCGGCGCTGCCGGTGACCGCCAACGGCAAGCTGGACCGCGCCGCGCTGCCGGCGCCGGCCGCCGCCCGCCCGGAGCTGGCGGTCGCGTACGTGGAACCCCGCGGCGAGCTGGAGCGGTCGCTGGCGGCGCTGTGGTGCGAGCTGCTCGGCGTCCCCCGGGTCGGTGCGGACGACAACTTCTTCGAGCTCGGCGGCCACTCGCTGCTGCTGGCCGAGCTGCGTACCCGGCTGGCCGCCGGTCTCGGGCGGGAGGTCTCGCTGGTGGAGCTGTTCCAGTACCCGACGGTCGGATCGCTGGCGGCCCACCTGGCCGCGGCGGCGGACGGGACCCCGGCCGCGGACCGGGCCGCGCGGGCCGGCCGCGACCGCGCCGACCAGCGCCGGCAGCTGCAGGCCCAGCGCCGCCCGGCGCCCCGCCGGGTCCCGACCGGGGACGGTGCCCGGTGACGGCGCCGGACGACGCCGGTCGGGTCGCCATCGTCGGGATGGCCGGCCGGTTCCCGGGGGCGCCGGACGTCGCGGCTCTCTGGGACGGCCTGGTCCACGGCCGGGAGGGCGTCCGCTCGTTCACCGCGGACGAGCTGCGGGCCGCCGGCGTCCCGGCGGCGGAGCTGGCCCGGGACGGCTACGTGCCGGCCAAGGGCGTGCTGGACGACGCCGACCGGTTCGACGCCGGCTTCTTCGGCTTCAGCCCGCGGGAGGCGGAGGCCCTCGACCCGCAGCACCGGGTGCTGCTGGAGTGCGCCTGGACCGCGCTGGAGTCGGCCGGCTGCGACCCGCGGCGGTTCGGCGGCCGCATCGGCGTCTTCGCCGGCGCCAGCATGAACTCGTACCTGCTGTTCAACCTGCTGGCCAACCCCCGCGCGGTGGAGTCGATCGGCAGCTACCAGGCGCTGATCGCCAGCGACAAGGACTTCCTGGCCACCCGGGTGTCGTACAAGCTGGGGCTGACCGGGCCGAGCGTCACCGTGCAGACGGCCTGCTCGACGTCGCTCACCGCCGTGCACCTGGCCTGCCAGAGCCTGCTGGCCGGCGAGTGCGACCTGGCCCTGGCCGGCGGCGTGTCCGTCAGCGTGCCGCTGACCAACGGCTACCGGTACGAGCCGGGCGGGATCATGGCCCCGGACGGGCACTGCCGGGCCTTCGACGCCGACGCCGCCGGCACCGTCGCCGGCAACGGGGTCGGCCTGGTGGTGCTCCGCCGGCTGGCCGACGCCCGCGCCGACGGCGACCCGGTCACCGCGGTGATCCGCGGCACCGCGGTCAACAACGACGGCGCGGTCAAGGCGGGCTATACCGCCCCCGGCGTGGACGGCCAGGCCGAGGTGATCGCCGAGGCGCTGGCCGTGGCCGACGTCGACGCCGGCACGGTGGGCTTCGTCGAGGCGCACGGCACCGGCACCCCGCTCGGTGACCCGATCGAGGTGGCCGCGCTCACCCGCGCGTTCCGGGAGCACACCGACCGCACCGGTTACTGCGCGCTCGGCTCGGTGAAGAGCAGCGTCGGCCACCTGGACGCCGCCGCCGGGGTCACCTCGCTGATCAAGGCGGCGCTGGCCGTACGGCACGGGGTGGTCCCGCCGACCCTGCACCACCGCCGGCCCAACCCGGCGCTGGAGCTGGCCGGCAGCCCGTTCTTCGTCAACGCCGAGGCGGTGCCCTGGCCGGGGTCGCCGGACGGGCCGCGGCGGGCCGGGGTCAGCTCGTTCGGCATCGGCGGCAGCAACGTGCACGTCGTGCTGGAGGAGGCGCCGCCGGCCGGCGGTGGCGGTCCGGGCCGGCCGGTCCAGGTGCTGCCGCTGTCCGCCCGTACCGGCCCGGCGCTGGTCGCGGCGGCCGGGCGGCTGGCCGACCACCTGGAGCAGCACCCCGACCTCGACCTCGCCGACGTGGCCTGGACGCTGGCCGGGCGGCGCGCCTTCGAGCACCGGGCCGCGCTGGCGGTCCGGGACCGGGCCGGCGCCATCGCCGCGCTGCGCCGGCTGCCGGCCGGCGGCGGGCACGGCGTCGACGGCCCGGCCCGGCCGGTGGCCTTCCTCTTCCCCGGCCAGGGCGCGCAGCACCCGGGCATGGCCGCGGACCTGTACGCCGCCGAGCCGGTCTTCGCCGCGGAGCTGGACCGCTGCATCGAGCTGGTGGCCGGGCAGGGTGGACCGGACCTGCGCCCGCTGCTGCTGGACCGGACTGCCGACCCGGCCCGGCTCGACCGGACGGAGGCCGCTCAGCCGGCGCTCTTCGCGGTCGGGTATGCGCTCGCCCAGCTCTGGCTGAGCTGGGGCGTGCGGCCGCGGGCGGTGGCCGGGCACAGCGTCGGCGAGTACGTCGCCGCCTGCCTGGCCGGCGTGCTCACGCTGCCGGACGCGGTGCGGCTGGTGACCGCCCGGGGCCGGCTGGTGCAGTCGATGCCGGCCGGCAGCATGCTGGCGGTGCCGCTGCCGGAGGCGGAGACGGCGGCGTGGCTGGGTCCCGACCTCACCGTCGCGGCCGCGAACTCGACCGCCCTCACCGTGGTCGCCGGCCCGGAGGCGGCGGTGGCCGACCTGCACCGGCGGCTGACCGCGGCCGGGGTGGGCAGCCGGCCGCTGCACACCTCGCACGCCTTCCACTCGCCGACCATGGACGCCGCGGTCGGGCCGTTCGCCGAGCTGGTCCGCCAGGTCACGCTCGCGCCCCCTCGCCTGCCGCTGTGCTCGGCCGTGACCGGCACCTGGCTGACCGACGCCGAGGCGACCGACCCGGACCAGTGGGCGGCGCAGCTGCGCCGGCCGGTGCGGTTCGCGGCCGCGCTGGCGACGCTGCTGGCGGACCCGGAGCTGGTGCTGCTGGAGGCGGGGCCCGGGCGGACGCTGGCCACCTTCGCCCGCCAGCACGCCGCCTGGACTGCCGGCCGGACCGTGGTCGGCTCGCTGCCGCACCCGGAGCAGCGGCACGACGGCGCCGACCACGCGCTGGCCGGGCTGGGCGAGCTGTGGGCGGCCGGCGTGCCGGTCGAGTGGGCCGGCCGGTTCGCCGGTGAGCGGAGGCGGCGGGTCGAGCTGCCCGGCTACCCGTTCCAGCGCGAGCGGTACTGGATCGACCCGGAGCCGGTCGCCGGCCCGGCCGGGACCGACGCCGGGCCGCTCGAGTCCGGGGTCGTGGTCACCGCCCCCGGCTGGCGGCGGCTGCCGCCGGTGCCGGCGGCGACGCCCGACCCGGCGGCGGCCTGGGTCGTGCTCGGCACGGACGTACCGCTCGGCGCCGCGCTGGCCGACCGGCTGGCGGCCGCCGGCGCGACCGTCGTCCGGGTCCGGGCCGCATCCGCCGACCCCGCCGGCACGGACCGCACCCACGGCGCCGGGGAGCGGACCCTGGACCCGGCCGACCGCGGCCGGCTGGCCGAGCTGCTCGGCGGGCTGGACGCCCCGGCCATCCGGGTCGTGCACGCCTGGAGCCTGGCCGGCGACGAGCCCGGCGGGTCGGCCGGCGACCGGCTGGTGGCGGCCCGGCGCCGGGGCTTCGACAGCCTGCTGGCGCTGGCCCAGGCCCTCGGGGACGCCCGGCCGGCCGCCCCGGTCGGGATCGACGTGCTGTGCCGCGGCGTGCACAGCGTGACCGGCACCGAGCCGCTGCGGCCGGAGCAGGCCCTGCTGCTCGGGCCGGCCACGGTCATCCCGCAGGAGGTCCCCGGCGTCACCTGCCGCAGCCTCGACCTGGACGGCAGCGAGCCGGACGAGGAGCTGCTGGCGTCGGTCGTCGCCCTGCTGGCGCGGCCGCCGGCCGAGCCCGAGCTGGCCCGGCGCGGCCGGCACTGGTGGGTGGCCGCCGACGACGCCGTCGAGCTGGCCCCGGTCCAGGGCGGGCACCCCCGGGACGGGGGCGTCTACCTGATCACCGGCGGCCTGGGCGGTCTGGGCGCGGCCTTCGCCGAGCACCTCGCCCGGGCCGCCACCGCCCCGGTGCTGGGACTGCTGGGCCGCACCCCGCCGCCGCCGGACGACCCGCGGCTGCGCCGGCTGGAGGAGCTGGGCGCCCGGGTCGCCGTGCTGACCGCCGACGTCACCGACCTGGCGCAGACCCGGCAGGCGGTCGCCGGCCTGCGCGAGCGGTACGGCCGGATCGAGGGGGTCGTGCACGCCGCCGGGTCGCCGTCCCGGGGCCTGATCGCCGGCAAGACGGCGGCCGAGGCCGACGCGGTGCTGGCGGCGAAGACCCGCGGCACCCTGGTGCTGGACGAGGTGTGCCGGGAGGACCGGCCCGACTTCGTGCTGCTCTGCTCCTCGCTGACCGCGGTGCTCGGCGGTCCCGGGCAGAGCGACTACGCCGCCGCGAACGCCTTCCTCGACGCCTTCGCCCGGGCCGCGCGGCGGTCCGGGGCGCCGGTGACCGCCGTGGCCTGGGACACCTGGCGGGGCGTCGGCATGGCGGCCGGCCTCCCGGGCGGACCGGGCCGACCTACCGGGCATCCGCTGCTGCGGCTGGTCGACGACGGCGCCGGCTCCCGGACGTACGTCACGACGCTGAGCACCGCGGACAGCTGGGTGGTCGACGAGCACCGCATCCAGGGCCACGGCCTGGTCCCCGGCACCACGTACCTCGAGCTGGTCCACGCCGCCGTGGCCGAGCAGGCCGCCGGGCGGGTGGTCGAGCTGACCGACGTGCTCTTCACCCTGCCGGTCATCGTCCCGGACGGGCAGACCCGGGAGCTCCACACCACGGTGGCCGAGCAGGAGGGCGGCGGGCTCCGCTTCGCGGTGCGCAGCCGGGCCGGCGCCGGTGGACCGGCGGCCTGGCAGGAGCACGCCGGCGGGACGGTCACCTTCGCCGACCGGCACCCGGAGCCGGTCCGCGACCTGGACCAGCTGCGGCGGGACTGCGAGGTCACCGAGGTGCTGGAGACCGAGGACGAGCTGAGCCGCCGGCTCAAGCTGGACCGGGTCGCGGCCGGCGGGCCGGTGCGGTTCGACTTCGGGCCGCGGTGGCGCTGCCTGCGCCGGATCGAGGCCGGGAGCCGGCGGATGCTGGTCACGCTGCGGCTGGCCGACGAGTTCCACGCCGACCTCGACGGCTACGCGCTGCACCCGGCGCTGCTCGACGTGGCCGGGGCGGCGGCCCGGATCGCCGCCCGGGACGTCTACTACCTGCCGCTGACCTATCGCAGCGTCCGGGTGCACGCCCCGCTCACCGGGACCGTCCACTGCCTGGTCGAGCCCCGGCCGGCCGGCGACTCCGGCGAGACGCTCAGCTGCGACCTGGACCTGCTGGACCCCGACGGCCGGCTGCTGGTGCAGATAACCGGCTTCACCATCAAGCGCATCAACGACCCGGCCGAGCTGGTCGCCCAGATCGAGCGGGCGGCGGCCGGGCCGGGCCCGGAACCGGCGGCGGGACCGCTGGAGACGCTGGCCCGGGGGATCAGCGCCCGGGACGGGGTCGACGCGTTCGCGCGGCTGGTGGCGGCGGCGCCCCGGCTGCCGGACCAGGTCGCGGTCTGCGGCCGCGACCTCGGCGTGCTGCGCCGGCTGGCCCGCTCGATCACGCCGGAGCTGCTGGTCCGGGAGCTGGCGCAGGCCCCGCCGCTGGCGGCCAGCCATCCCCGCCCGGACCTCGCCACGCCGTACGTGCCGCCGGAGACCGGGACGGAGCGGGCGGTCGCGGAGATCTGGCAGGACGTGCTCGGCGTCGACCGGGTCGGCGTGCAGGACGACTTCTTCGCCCTCGGCGGCCACTCGCTGGCAGCCGTGCAGATCGGGGCCAAGATCCAGAGCCGCTTCCAGGTGCAGCTCGAGCTGCGCGACTTCTTCGACGGGCCGACCGTGGCCCGGACCGCGGCGGCGCTGGCGGCCGGTGGGTCCGGTGGTTCCGGCGGGTCCGGCGGGGACGGCGCGCAGGACCGGATCGAGGTGCTGACCCGGGAGGCACCGCCGGACGGCCTGGACGGCCTGTCCGACGACGAGGTGGACGCCATGCTCCGGTCGCTGTTGACCGCGGAGCCGGACCGGCAGGGGGACACGGCATGACCGCGACCGAGCTCGGCGACCTGTCAGCGGCCCAGAAGCGCGCGCTGCTGGCCGAGCGGCTGCGCGGCCGGCCTGCGGTGAGCCGCTTCCCGGCGTCGTTCTCCCAGCAGCGGCTGTGGTTCCTGGAGCAGCTGGCGCCGGGCGGCACCGCGTACCACATCCCGAGCGCCGTGCGGATCCACGGGCCGCTGGACCTGGCCCTGTGGCGGCGCTGCTGCGCGGAGATCACCCGCCGGCACGAGGCGCTGCGCACCACCTTCGAGGAGGTCGACGGCCAGCCGGTGCAGGTCGTCGCCACGACCGGCGAGCCGGACCTGACCGTCGTCGACTGCACCGCGCTGGCCGCGCTGGCCGGACCCGACCGGGAGGCGGAGATCCGGGCGCTGGCCCGGGCCGAGTTCGCCCGGCCGTTCGACCTGCGGTCCGGGCCGCTGCTGCGGACCCGCTTCCTCCGGCTGGGGCCGACCGAGCACGTCCTGCTGCTGACCCTGCACCACATCGTGGCCGACCTGTGGTCGATGGCGGTCGCGGTCGGCGAGCTGGTCGCGCTGTACGGGGCGCTGGCCACCGACCGCGACCCGGACCTGCCGGCGCTGCCGGTCCAGTACGCCGACTACGCCGCCTGGCAGCGCCGGCGGGCCACCGACCCGACCGGTCCGCTGGCCGCCGACCTGGACTACTGGACCGAGACGCTGGCCGGCGCCCCGCCGGCGCTTGAGCTGCCCACCGACCGCCCGCGGCCGCCGGTGCAGACCGCCCGGGGCGGGTCGCAGCCGGTCGAGCTGACCGCGGCGGCGTCGGCCGGCGTGCGCGAGCTGGGCCGGCAGGAGGGCGCCACCCCGTTCATGGTGCTGCTGGCCGCGTTCGCCGTGCTGCTGCACCGGCACAGCCGGCAGGACGACCTCGTCGTCGGGGTGCCGGTGGCCAACCGCGACCGGCCGGAGATCGAGCGGCTGATCGGCTTCTTCGTCAACACGCTGGCGCTGCGCGTCGACCTGTCCGGCCGGCCCTCCTTCCGGGAGCTGCTGGGCCGGGTCCGCCGGGCCTGCCTGGGCGGGTACGCCCACCAGCAGCTGCCGTTCGAGCGGCTGGTCGAGCACCTGCACCCGGCCCGCGACCTGTCCCGCCCACCGGTCTTCCAGGTGTCCTTCCTGTTCCAGAACATCCCGCTGCCCGGCTTCGACGTGCCCGGGCTGACGCTGGAGCCGCTGACGGTGCCGGCCGACACCGCCCGGTTCGACCTCGAGCTGCAGGTCTTCGACACCCCGGAGCGGTTCACCGGCTGGTTCGACTACAACAGCGACCTGTTCGACGCGGACACCGTCGCCGGCCTCGCCCGCCGGCTGGCCGGGCTGGTCGACGGCCTGCTCGCCGACCCGGACCGGCCGATCGGCCGGTTGCCGATGCTGCCCGCCGACGAGCGGCGCGGCCTGCTCGAGCGGGGCACCGGCCCGGCCCGGGACTGGCCGGTGCCGCTGGTGCCGGCGCTGGTCGCGGAGCGGGCGGCCGCCGCGCCGGCGGCCGAGGCGGTCGGCGCGGTCACCACCGCCGGACCCGCCGAGGCGCTCTCGTACGCGGAGCTGGACCGCCGCGCCAACCAGCTGGCGCACCGGCTGCGCGGGCTCGGCGTCGGCCGGGACGTGCTGGTCGGCATCTGCCTGGAGCGCTCGGCGGAGATGGTCGTCGCGCTGCTCGCGGTGCTCCGGGCCGGCGGTGCGTACGTGCCGATCGACCCCGGCTTCCCGGCCGAGCGGGTCGCGCTGATGCTGGCCGACTCGGAGCTGCCGGTGCTGCTGACCCGGCGCCCGCTGCTGCCGCGCCTCGGCGAGGTCCGGGCCCGGGTGCTGTGCCTCGACGAGCTGGCCGCCGAGCTGGCCGCCGAGCCGGCCGAGCCGCCGGCGGTGGCCATCGAGCCGGGCGACCTGGCGTACGTCATCTACACCTCCGGCTCGACCGGCCGGCCCAAGGGGGTCGCCGTCCCGCACGGCGCGCTGGCCAACTTCCTGCGCTCGATGGCCGAGCGGCCCGGGCTGGCCGCCGGGGACACCCTGCTCGCGGTCACCACGCTGTCGTTCGACATCGCGATGCTGGAACTGCTGCTGCCGCTGGTGACCGGGGCCCGGGTGGTGGTCGCCGCCGCGGACGTGGTGACCGACGGCGAGCGGTTGGCGGCGGCGCTGGACGCGGTCGGCGCCACCGCCCTGCAGGCCACCCCGTCGGCCTGGCGGATGCTGCTCGACTCCGGCTGGACCGGCCGGCCGGGGCTGCGCGCGCTGGCCGGCGGGGAGGCGCTGCCGGTGGAGCTGGCGCACCGGCTGCTGGGCCGCGGGGTCGAGCTGTGGAACATGTACGGCCCGACCGAGACGACCATCTGGTCGGCGGTGTCCCGGGTGCGGCCCGGACAGGTGCTGCTCGGCGAGCCGATCGCGAACACCCAGCTGCACGTGCTCGACCCGGACGGCGACCTGGTCCCGGCCGGGGTGCCGGGCGAGCTGCACATCGGCGGCGCGGGGCTGGCCCGCGGCTACCTCCGCCGGCCGGAGCTGACCGCCGAGCGGTTCGTGGCGCCGGCACCCGGCACCGGGCTGCCGGACCGGCTCTACCGCACCGGCGACCTGGTCCGCCGCCGCCAGGACGGCGGCCTGGAGTTCCTGGGCCGGCTGGATGCGCAGGTGAAGCTGCGCGGCTTCCGCATCGAGCTCGGCGACGTCGAGGCGGCGCTGGTCCGGCAGCCGGCGGTGGCCCAGGCGGTGGTCACCCTCCGGGAGGACGTGCCCGGCGACAAGCGGCTGGTCGGGTACGTGGTGCCGGCGGCCGGCCACGACACCGACCCGGCCGGCCCCGCCGACGCCGCCGGCCCCGCTGACCCGGCCGACGCCGCCGACGAGCTGGAGCAGTGGCGCAAGGTCTGGGACGCGGCGTACGCCGAGGCCGAGCCGCCCGGCGGGGTCGACCCGGCGTTCGACACCCGCGGCTGGGTCAGCAGCTACACCGGCGAGCCGATCCCGGCCGCGCAGATGCGGGAGTGGGTCGACCGGACCGCCGAGCTGGTCCTGGCCGGCCGGCCCCGGTCGGTGCTCGAGGTCGGCTGCGGCACCGGCCTGATCCTCTTCGCCGTGGCGCCGCACTGCGAGCGGTACGTCGGCACCGACCTGTCCGCGGTGGTGCTGGACCGGCTGCGCCGGCACACCGCGGACCCGGACCGCGGGCTCGGCCACGTGGAGCTGGCGCACGGCCCGGCCGACGTGCTGCCGGCCGGGTCCTTCGACGCGGTGGTGCTCAACTCGGTGGTGCAGTACTTCCCGGACGAGCGGTACCTGCTGCGGGTGCTCGACGCGGTGCTGGACCGGGTGGCGCCGGGCGGGACCGTGCTCGTCGGGGACGTCCGCAGCCTGCCGCTGCTGGCGGCGTTCCACGCGTCGGTGGAGCTGTCCCGGGCCCCGGCGGACGAACCGGTCGAGCTGCTGGCCGACCGCGTCCGGCGGCGGGTCACCGACGACGAGGAGCTGGTGCTGGACCCGCGGCTGTTCGCCGCGCTGCGCGCCCGCCACCCGCGGCTGGCCGCGGTCCGGGTGCTGCCGAAGCGGGCGGCGGCGGACAACGAGCTGACCCGGTTCCGGTACGACGTGCTGCTCACTGTCGCCGGGGACGCGGACCCGCCGGTCGGGTCGGGCGGCGACCAGCTGGACTGGACGGCCGAGGGGTTGACGCTCGCGGGGCTGCGGGACCGGCTCCAGGTGGACCGGCCGGCCGGGCTCGCGGTCCGCGGGGTGCCGAACGCGCGGACCGCCGCCGCGGTGGCGGCAGCCCACCGGCTCGCCCCGCTCGCCGCCCAGGCCGGCACGGCGGCCGGCACCCCAGCCGGCACCCCAGCCGGCACGGCGGCCGGCACGGCGGCCGGCAAAGCCGGGACGGCGGCGGAGCTGCGGGCCGAGCTGGCGGCGGCGCCGCCGGCCGGCGTGACCGCCGCCGAGCTGCTCCGGCTGGGCGAGGAGACCGGCTACCGGATCGAGCTCGACTGGTCCGAGCACGGCCCGGACGGTGCACTGGCCCTGGTCGCCCGCCGCGCCGACGCGCCCCCCGGGCCCGCCGACCCCGCGGGCACCGGCAGGGCGCCGGCGGGGGCGCGGCCGTGGGCCGAGTACGTCAACGGCGCGGCCCGCCGCCGCGCCCGCCGGCTGGTGCCGGTGCTGCGGGCCGGCCTGCGCCGCAGCCTGCCCGACTACATGGTGCCGTCGGCGTTCGTGCTGCTCGACGCGCTGCCGCTGACCCCGAACGGCAAGGTCGACCGGGCCGCCCTGCCACCCCCGGACGGGAGCCGGCGCGACCTGCCGTCGGTCTACGTCGCGCCCCGCGGGCCGGTGGAGGAAGTGGTCGCCGGCATCTGGGCGGACGCGCTGGGCCTGGACCGGGTCGGCGCCGAGGACGACTTCTTCGCCCTCGGCGGCCACTCGCTGCTCAGCACCCAGGTCATGGCCCGGGTACGGGAGGCCTTCGGGGTCGAGGTGCCGCTGCACCGGATGTTCGCCGAGCCGACGGTGGCGGCGCTCACCCGCGCCCTGCTCGCCGACCCGGCCCGCCGGGCCGAGGTGGAGCGGACCGCGCAGCTGCTGGTCGAGCTGGACGCGCTGTCCGACGACGAGGTGGCGCAGGCGCTCGACGGCCCGCCCGGGAGCCCGGCGTGACGGCCGGCCGGTTCCGGCTGTCCGCGGGCCGCCAGGAGCTGCTCCGCGCCCGGCTGCGGGCAGAGGGCTTCGAGCGGACCGCCGGACCGACCGTGCCGCCGCGGCCCGACCCGGCCGCGCCGGTCCCGCTCACCTTCGCTCAGCAGCGGCTGTGGTTCCTGGAGCAGCTGGCCGCGCACGGCACCGCGTACGTGATCACCGCGGCGCTGCAGGTCGTCGGCGACTTCCGGCCGGAGGTCTTCGCCCGGGCCTGCGAGCTGGTGGTGTGCCGGCACGAGTCGCTGCGGACGGTGTTCACCGAGGTCGGCGGCCGGCCGGTCCAGCTGGTCCGGGAGGACCTGCGGCCCGAGGTGCGCATCGTCGAGCTGCCCGGCCTGCCCGCGGACGCGGTGGAGGCGGAGATCCGCCGCCGGGAGGCGGAGCTGGTCGCCCGGCCGTTCGACCTCGGCGCCGGGCCGCTGCTGCGAGTGGAGGTCCTGCGCTTCGGACCGGACCGGGCCGCCGTGCTGCTGACCCTGCACCACCTGGTCGCCGACCGCTGGTCGATGGGCGTGCTGATGCGCGAGCTGACCGAGGCGTACGCCGACGTGCTCGCCGGGCGGCCCGGGAGCCAGTCCCCGCTGCCGGTGCAGTATCCGGACTTCGCCCGCTGGCAGCAGGACAGCTGGTCGGCGTCGGCCTGGGACGCCGACCTGGCCTACTGGCGGCGGCAGCTGGCCGGCGTGCCGGCCGAGCTGGGGCTGCCGACCGACCGGCCGCGGCCGCCGGAAAAGACCTACCGCGGCTCGTCGGTCCCGGTCGAGCTGCCCCCGGCCCTGGTGGCGCCGCTGCGCGAGCTGGCCCGGGCCGAGGGCGCGACGCTGTTCATGGTGCTGGCCGCGGCCTGGAAGGCCCTGCTGTGGCGGCTGTCCGGCACCGCCGACGTGGTGGTCGGCACTCCGGTCGCCAACCGCCCGCTGGTCGAGCTGGAGCCGCTGGTCGGCCTCTTCGTCAACACGGTGGCGCTGCGCACCGACCTGCGCGGGAACCCGCCGTTCCGGGAGCTCGTGCGCCGGGTCGCGGCGGTCTGCGTGGCCGCGTACGAGCACCAGGCGCTTCCCTTCGACCGGCTGGTGGAGGACCTGCAGCCGGACCGGTCGCTGGCCGGCACGCCGGTCTTCCAGGCGCTGCTGTCGTACCAGAACGTGCCGTTCCCGGCCTGGGAGTCCGGCGGGGTGCGGGTGGAGCCGGTGTCGCTGGAGGCGACCAAGGCGGAGTTCGACCTGCTGCTGGACCTCTTCGAGGACGGCGACACCGTGTGGGGGCGGCTGGAGTACAGCGTCGACCTGTTCGGTGCGGACACCGCCGGGCGGATCGCCGCGATGTTCCGCCGGCTGGTGGCCGCGGCCGCCGCCGACCCGGACCGCCGGATCGGCCGGCTGGACCTGCTCGGTCCGGTGCAGCGGGAGGCGCTGCTCGCCGACCCGGGAGCCGGGCCCGGCCCGGCGGTCGCGGACCAGGTGGCGGCGCGGGCGGGCGAGACCCCGGACGCGCCCGCCGTACGGTGCGGGGACGCCGCCCTCGGCTACGCCGAGCTGGACCGCCGGGCCGACCGGCTGGCCCGGCGGCTGCGGGACCGCGGCGCCGGCCCCGGGACGCTGGTCGGCGGCGCGCTGCCGGCCTCGCCGGACCTGGTTGTCGGCCTGCTGGCGGTGCTCCGGGCCGGCGCCGGCTGGCTGCCGGTGGACCCGGACGAGCCGGCCGCGGCGCCCGCCGCCGCGACCGTGGTGCTGACCGCCGGACCGACCAGCGGGGACGACCGCGCCCTGCCCCTCACCGACCCCTCCGACCCGGGCGACGCGGCGGCCGCGGCGGCCGCTGCGGGCGGGCCGGGCGGCCGGGCGGACGTCGCGGACGTCGCGGACGTCGCGGAGTCCGGACGTCGCCTGCGTGACCGGTGATCCCGGCCTGCTCGTGACCCACCGCGGACTCGCCGACGCCGTCGCCGCGCGCCAGCAGCGGCACCCGCTGGACCGCACCGACAGAGTGCTGCAGGTGGCCGGCGCCGCCACCCCGGCCGACCTGCTCTGGCCGCTGACCGCCGGCGCGACGCTGGTGCTGGCGCCGCCCGACCCGGACCGGCTGGTGCGGACAATCGCGGCCGAGCGGGTGACGGCGGCTGCTCTGCCCGGCCCACTGCTGCGGGCGGTCCTCCGCGACCGCGGCTGCGACACCGTCCGGACGGTGCTGCCGGCGCCCGGCCGGACCGTCCCGGCGGCCGGCGCCCTGGTGCTGGACGCCGAGCTGGCGCCGGCGCCGGTCGGGGTCCCCGGCGAGCTGTGCCACCGCGGCGCCGGGGTCGCCCGCGGCTACCGGGACCGGCCGGACCTCACCGCGGACCGGTTCGTCCCCGACCCGTACGGCCCGCCGGGGTCCCGGCTGCACCGCACCGGCGAGCCGGCCTGGCGGCGGCCGGACGGCTCGGTGGAGCTGCTCGACGACCAGGTCACCGTGCGCGGTCACCGGGTCCGGCCGGCCGAGGTCGAGGCCGCGCTGGCCGAGCACCCCGGCGTCGCCGGCGCCGCCGTGGTCGCCCGGTCCGACGGCCTGGTCGCATACCTGGTCACGGCCGGCGACCCGCCCACCGCCGCCGACCTGGACGGCCACCTGCGGACCCGGCTGCCGGACTACGCGGTGCCGGGCGCCTTCATGGTGCTGCCGGCGCTGCCGCTGACCGCGCTCGGCACGGTGGACTCCGCGGCGCTGCCGGAGGTGGCCGTCGGCGGCGGGCAGCGGGCCGCCTTCGTGCCGCCGCGGGGCGAGCTGGAGCGGTCCCTGGCCGAGCTGTGGCAGGACCTGCTCGGCGTGCCGCGGGTCGGTGCCCACGACGACTTCTTCGCCCTCGGCGGGCACTCGCTGCTGGCGACGAAGCTGACCGCCCAGGTCCGGGCGGCGCACGGGATCCGGTTGCCGCTGCGGGAGTTCTTCGCCCGGCCCACGGTGGCCGCGCTGGCCGCTTGGATCGCCGAGCGGACCGCGGCCGGGGACGCCCCGGCGGCGGCCGTCCCGGTCGCGGACCGGTCCGGCCCGCTGCCGCTGTCCTTCGCCCAGGAGGGCCTGGTCCGCCACCACCCGGTCCCGGCCGAGGACCCGTACCACAACGTCGTCACCGGGCTGCTGCTCACCGGCGAGCTGGACGAGGCGGCGCTGCGGCGCAGCCTCACCGCCGTCACCGCTCGGCACGAGGTCCTGCGCACCCGGATCGGGCCAGGCCCGGACGGCCCGGCGCAGGTGGTGTCCGGCACCGCCGACTGGCCGCTGACCGTGGTGGACCTGACCGAGCTGCCGCCGGCCGACCGCCGGGCCGAGCTGCACCGGCTGGTCGAGGCGGCCGGCCGCCGGCCGTACCGGCTGGCCGACGAGCCGCCGGTGCGGGCCGTGCTGGCCCGGCTCGACGACCGGGAGCGGGCGCTGGTGCTGTCCATGCACCACCTGGTCACCGACAACTGGTCGTACGGGGTGCTGATCCGCGACCTCGGCGAGCTCTACGCCGCCGATGTGGCCGGCCGGTCGCCGCGGCTGCCGGCGCTGCCGGTGCAGTACGCGGACGTCGCGGCCTGGCAGCGGCGGCAGCTCGCCGACGGCGCGCTGGACGGGCCGCTGCGGCACTGGCGCCGGCAGCTGGCCGACCTGCCGCCGCCGCTGGCCCTCACCGCGCCGGAGACCGCGGCCCCGGCCACCGGCACGACCACCGGTTTCACCGTCGGGGCCGAGGTCACCGAGCCGCTGCGCGAGCTGGCCCGGGCCGAGGGCGCCACCCTTTTCATGGTGCTGCTGGCCGCCTTCGACGTGCTGCTGGCCGCCTTCTCGGGCAGCGACGACATCCCGGTCGCCTACCCGGAGGCGGGTCGGGACCAGCCGGAGACCGCCGACCTGATCGGCTTCTTCGTCGGCACGCTGGTGGTCCGGGCCGACCTGTCCGGCCCGCTGCGGCTGCGCGACCTGGTCGGCCAGGTCCGGGACCGGGTGCTGGAGGCCGACGCGCACCGCGGCGTGCCGCTGTGGGCGGTGGAGCGGAGCCCGGGCGGGCTGGACCCCACCCGGCTGCTGCTCAACCTGCTCAACGCCACCGTGCCGCCCCCGAGCCTGACCGGGCTGGAGATCCGGTCGCTGGAGATCGGCGCGGACTACGTCTTCTCCGAGGTGCTCGGCTCGCTCGACGCGGCGGCGGTGGACGCCGCGCTGATCCTGCGGGAGGACGGGCCGGCGCTGCGCGGCATGTGGCTGTGCTCTCCGGACCGCGTCGACCCGCGCGCGCTCGGCGCGCTGCAGGACGGCTGGAAGCGGCTGCTGGCCTGGATCGCGGCCGATCCGGACGCCGACGTCGGCGAGCTGCGGCGCCGCCTGGTCGCCCCGGTCGGGGGCGGCTGACATGGGCCTGTTCCGGCACCTGCTGCGGTCGTCCCGGTGGCCGTTCCTGCTCGCCGTCGGCACCGGCGTGGCCAGCGGCGCGACCGGCGCCGCCTTCATCGCCGCGGTCAACGCCGCCCTCGCCGACGGTGGCGCGCCGGCCGGCGTGGTCTGGGCGTACGTCGGGCTCTGCGCGGCCACCATCGCGACCCGGTTCGCCTCGCAGAGCCTGCTCTTCCGGCTGTCCCAGGGCATGCTGGTCCGGCTCCGGCGGCGGCTCGTCGACGCCGTCCTGACCGCGCCGCTGCGCCAGGTCGAGCAGGTCGGCACCGCCCGGCTCTACTCCGCGCTGTCCGACGACGTGGTGGTGATCGCGGACGCGCTGCCCGGGCTGCCGGCGCTGTGCTCCAGCGCCGCCTTCGTGGTGGTCAGCCTGGTCTACCTGGCCGTCATCTCACCGGCGGTGGCCGCCACCGGCCTCGCCACCGCGGTGATCGGCGTGCTCGTCTACCGGCTGGTGTCGGCACGGGGGTTGCGGGCGCTCGGCTCCGCGCGGGTCACCCAGGACCGGCTCTTCGAACACTTCCGGGCGATCACCGACGGGCTCAAGGAGCTCAAGCTCAACCGGGCGCGCCGGGCCGCGATCGCCGGCGCCCAGCTGGACGCCACCGCCGACACGCACCGGCGGGCGAGCGTGACCGGGCTGTCGGTGTTCGAAGGCGCGGCCGGGGCCGGGCAGGCGGTCTTCTTCGGCTTCGTCGGGGTGCTGCTCTTCGTGCTGCCGGCGTACGCCGACCTGTCGCCGGACACGCTGGCCGCCAGCGTCCTGGTGGTCCTGTTCGCGGTGGCGAGCCTGCAGGCGGTGCTGAGCTGGCTTCCCGGGCTGGGCCGGGCGTCGGTCGCGCTGGCCGCCGTCGAGAGCCGGCTCGCCGAGCTGGCCGGCGCCGAGCCCGAGGCGGCCGGTGGGCCGGCGCCCGATCTCAGCGGCTTCCGGCGGATCCGGTTCCGCGGCGTCTCCCACGTCTACCCCGGCCCGGCCGGCGAGCAGTTCCGGCTCGGGCCGCTGGACTTCGAGGTCCGCCGCGGCGAGGCGCTGTTCATCGTCGGCGGCAACGGCAGCGGCAAGACCACGCTGGCCAAGCTCGTCACCGGCCTCTACCGGCCCGAGCAGGGCGTGGTGGAGGTGGACGGCACGCCGATCGGGGACGCCGAGCGGGACGCGTACCGGCAGCTGTTCTCGGCCGTCTTCGCCGACTCGTACGTCTTCGACAGCCTCGCCGGCCTGCCCGCGCCCGGGCGGACCGCGGCGGCCGAGCGGCACCTGGCCCGGCTGCAGCTCGACCACCGGGTCCGCGTCGAGGGCGACCGCTTCTCCACCACCGCGCTGTCCCGCGGGCAGCGCAAGCGGCTGGCGCTGCTGACCGCGTACCTGGAGGACCGCCCGTGCTGCGTCTTCGACGAGTGGGCCGCCGACCAGGACCCGGTGTTCAAGGAGTTCTTCTACCGGGAGCTGCTCGGCGAGCTGACCGCCCGGGGCAAGGCGGTCGTGGTGATCAGCCACGACGACCGCTACTTCGACGCCGCGGACCGGCTGCTGCGGCTGGAGAACGGCCGGATGCGGTCCGACCCGGCCCTTGACGGGGTGGCGGTGGGCCGGCCCGACCCCGAGGGGAGCAGGCTATGACGGCGTCCATGGTGGACGAGGCGGTGGGCCGGGCGGCGGTCCGGGCGGCCGGCGGCGGCCGGGCGGCGGTCGGCGACCGACCGGAGTGGACGGTGCCGGCGGCGTGGGCCGCGCCGCCGGTGGGCGGTGCCGCGCCGGCCGGCTGGACGGAGACCGCGGTCCCCCTCGCCGACCTCACCGCCGGCCTGAGCCGCCTGGGTCGCACCGACGGCCCGGGCGGGGCGGCGGTGCTGGTGGCCGCGCACCTGGCCGTCCTGGCCATGACGACCGCCGAGCCCGCCGTCCGGACCGGCGTGCGGGCCGGACCCGGCGACCCGGCGTCGCTGCCGGTGCCCCGGGACGCCCGCACCTGGCGCGAGCTGGTCGCCCGGACCGGCGTCGACCTCGCCACCGCCGGCCGCCCCCGGGACGCCGCCGCGGTGCCGCCCAGCGCGGCGCTCTTCGACGCGACGGGAGCCGGCGACGTGCCGGCCGGCTGCGCGCTGCACGTCCTCGCCGCCGGGGACCGGCTGCGGGTGCGGACCGCGGACGCCGCGGTGGCCGGCGGGTACGCCAGCCGGCTGGCGGCGACATACCGGGCGGTGCTGGCCGCGATGGCCGCCGACCCGGAGGGCGACCCCCGCACGGCGCACCTGCCGCCGGCCGAGCGGGAGCTGCTGCTGCGGACCTGGGCCGCCGGGCCGGCGGCCGACCCGGGGGGCGCGACGGTCGTCGACCTGTTCCGCCGGCAGGCCGCCGCCACCCCCGGCGCGGTGGCCGTGCGGACCGCCGGCGGCTCGCTGACGTACCGCGAGGTGGACGAGCGGTCGTCCCGGATCGCCCACCACCTGGCGGCGGCGGGGGTCGACCCGGCCGGCGAGATGCCGGTGGGGGTGTGCCTGCGCCGCGGGCCGGAGCTGGTGCCGGCGCTGTTCGGGGTGTGGAAGGGCGGCGCGGTCCACCTGCCGCTGGACCCGGAGCTGCCGCCGGAGCGGCTGCGGCACATGGTCACCGCGGCCGGCTGCCGGCTGGTGCTCACCGACTCGGCGCTGGCCCGGCGGCTGCCCGACCTGCCCGGGGTGCGGCTGCTGGCGCTGGACGAGGAACGCGCCGCCATCGCCGCCCGGCCGGCCACGGCGCCCGCGGTCCCCACGGACAGGCGCCGGCTGGCGTACGTCATCTACACCTCCGGGTCGACCGGCACCCCGAAGGGCGTCCTGGTCGAGCACCGGGGGCTGGCCAACTACCTGCGGTGGACGCTCGACGCGTACGCCGCCGCCGGCTCCGGCGGGGCCCCGCTGTTCTCCTCGATCTCCTTCGACCTGGGCATCCCGGACCTGCTCACCCCGCTGCTGGCCGGTCAGCCGGTGCACCTGCTGCCCGACCCGCTGGACCTCGACGACCTGGGTCCGGAGCTGGCCGACGGCGGGCCGTACGCGTTCATCAAGCTCACCCCGGGCCAGCTGGACCTGCTCACCTACCAGCTGACGCCGGCCGAGGTGAGCCGGCTGGCCGGCCTGGTCATCGCGGCCGGCGATTCGTTCACCCGCGCGCTGGCCGAGCGCTGGCTGACCCTCGCCGGACCCGGCGGCACCGCGGTCGCCACCGAGTACGGCCCGACCGAGATCACCATCGGCAACTCCGGCCAGCGCATCGCGGTGCCGCCGGCGACCCAGCTGGTCCCGCTCGGCCAGCCGATCCCCGGCACCACCCAGTACGTGCTGACGGACCTGCTCGAGCCGGTGCCGGTCGGCGTGCCGGGCGAGGTGTACGTCGGCGGCGTCGGCGTCGCCCGCGGCTATCTGGGCCGGCCCGACCTGACCGCGGACCGCTTCCTGCCCGACCCGTACGGGGAGCCCGGGGCCCGCCTCTACCGCACCGGCGACCTGGCCCGCTGGCTGCCGGACGGCTCGCTGGAGTTCCTCGGCCGGATCGACCACCAGGTCAAGATCCGCGGCTACCGGGTCGAGCTGGGCGAGATCCAGGCCGCGCTCTGCCGGCAGCCGGACGTGCAGGACGCGGTGGTCGTCGCCCGGGCCGGCCCGTCCGGTGACAAGCGGCTGGTCGGCTACGTCGTGCTGGCCGCCGGGCGGCGGCTGGACCCGGTGGCGCTGACCGCCGGGCTGGCCACCGGCCTGCCCGACTACATGGTCCCGGCCGCGTTCGTCGCGATCGACCGGGTGCCGCTGACCGCCAACGGCAAGGTCGACGCCCGAGCGCTGCCGGCCCTGCTGTGACCGCCCACCCGTCGCCTCCGGCCCGAAGGGAAAGCCTGTGACCGTCGAGGACATCCGCACACCGGTCCCGGGCGGGCCGGCCGAGGAACCGATCGAGCTCTCCGCGGCGGAGAGCGCCGAGCTGGCCGAGCTGGCCGACCGGCTCGCCCGGATTCCGCCGGGCCTGCTCGACGACCTCGGCTGGCTCGGCCACGCCCGGCAGCTCAGCTGTCACCTGCCGGTCCGGCTGCGCGCCGCGCTGCGCCGCTACCGGCACGACCCGGGCCCGGACGGCACCCTGCTGGTGGCCAACCTGCCCGTCGACCAGGGCTCGCTGACGGCCACCCCGACAATGCCGGAGTCGGTGGAGCGGACCGCCTCGGTGCCGGCGGTGCTGCCGGTGCTGCTCGGCCTGCACCTGGGCGAGCTGCTGGCCTACCGGGACGAGAAGTCGGGCGCGCTGGTGCAGAACGTGGTGCCGGTCCCGGGGCGGGAGCGGCAGCAGAGCAACGCCGGCTCGGTGCCGCTGCGGCTGCACGTGGAGAACGCCTTCCACCCCAACCGGCCCGACTATGTCGGGCTGATGTGCCTGCGCAACGACCACGACAACGGCGCCGGCACCCTGGTCACCTCGATCCGGCGGGCGCTGCCTCGGCTGGCCGACGAGGATGTCAAGATCCTTTCCGTGCCCCGGTTCGTGACCGCGCCGCCGCCGTCGTTCCGGTCCGGCGCGGACGCCCTGCCGCACGCCGTGCTGGGCGGCAGCCCCGAGGATCCCGACATCTGCGTGGACTTCAACGCGACGGCCGCGCTGGACGACGAGGCCGCGGCGGCGCTCGGCCGGCTGCACGCGGCCCTGGAGGAGGTGGCCACCTCGCTGGTGCTGAGCGCCGGCCAGATGGCCTTCCTGGACAACCGGATCGTGCTGCACGGCCGATCCTCGTTCAGCCCCCGCTACGACGGCCGGGACCGCTGGCTGCACCGGGTGTACGTGCACCTGGACCACCGCCGCAGCCGGCCGCGGCGGACCGGCAACGGCGCGGTGCTGGCCTGACCGGCCGATCGAGGAGAGGAACGCGATGGACAGCTACGTCGCCGTCGTCAACGACGAGGGCCAATACTCGGTGTGGTGGGAGGACCGGCCGCTCCCGGCCGGCTGGCGGGCCGCCGGCCACCGGGGCACCCGGGAGGAGTGCCTGGCCTGGATCGGCGAGGTGTGGACCGACCTGCGACCGCTGAGCCTGCGGGCCCGCCACGAGCAGGCTGCCGGCAGCAGGTGAGCCGCTCCCCCCGCGCCGCGGCCCGCCCCGACCCGACTGGCCACCCCGACCCGACTGGCCGCCCGGACCCGACTGGCCACCCCGACCCGACAGCTCACCCGGTCCCGACAGCTCGCCCGGAGCCGGTGACCCGGCCGGACCCGGTGGCCCGACTGGACCCGGTCGCCCGGCTGGGCCGGTGGTGCGCCCTGCGCCCGCTGCGGGTCCTGGCGGTGTGGGTGGTGCTGCTCGCCGCCGCGGTCGCCGGCGCGGGCTACTTCACCTCGCACCTGACGGGCAACACCGCCGTGGTCACCGGGTCGGACTCGCAGCGGGCCCGCGACCTGCTGGCCGCCGAGTTCCCGGCGGCGGCCGACGAGACCGACTTCGCCGTCGTGCACTCCGAGCGGGTCACCGCCGCCGATCCCGCCTTCCGCCGGGTGGTCGCGGCGGCGGTGGCCCGCTACACCGGGCAGCCGGGCGTGGTCGAGGTGGCCAGCCCGTACCAGGCGCCGGACCGGCTGATCTCCGCGGACGGGCGGACCGCGCTGGTCCCGGTCCGGCTGGCCGGCACCGACAAGGAGCGGCAGGAGGCCGCCGGCCCGCTGGCCGACATCGCGGCCGAGCTGGTGTACGGCCCGGTCGAGGTCGCCTTCACCGGGTCGTCGCCGCTGGCCGCCGCGGCCGTCGAGCAGGGCGCGGCCGACCTGGCCGCGGCCGAGCGGATCGGCCTGCCGGCGGCCGCGATCGTGCTGGTGCTGGCCTTCGGCTCGCTGGTGGCGGCCGCGGTGCCGCTGCTGCTCGGCGTCGTGGCGGTGGTGTCGGCCTTCGGCGTGCTGGGCGCGGTGGCGGTGGTGACGCCGTTCGACGTCTTCGTGCAGACCGCGGTGAGCATGGTCGGCATCGCGCTCGGCATCGACTACTCGCTGTTCCTCATCACCCGGTTCCGGGAGGAGCTGGCCCGCGGCGGCGACAGCCGCGAGGAGCGCGCCGCCGCCGTCGGCCGCACGGCCGCCACCGCCGGCCACGCCGTGCTCTTCTCCGGGGTCACCGTGGTGGTGTCGCTGGCCGGCCTGTGGCTGGTCCGCTCGCCCAAGGTCCACTCCATGGCGCTCGGCATGACCGCCACGGTGCTGGTCATGATGCTGCTCTCGGTCACCCTGCTGCCGGCCGCGCTCGGCCTGCTGGGGGCCCGGGTCAACCGGCTGGCGCTGCCCTGGGCCCGCCGGTCGCTGGCCCACCCGCACCCGGAGCGGTCCGGCTGGGCCCGGCTCACCTCCGCCGTGATGCGCCGGCCGGTGCTGGTCACCGTGCTCGCCGGGCTGCTGCTCGGCACGCTGGCGCTGCCCGCCTTCGGCCTGCGGTACGGCGTCGACCTCAGCGCCGGGGCGGTCGCCGACTCGACCGCCGGCAAGGGCTACACGCTGGTCGCGGACGCCTTCGCCCCGGGCGTGCTGACCCCGGTCGAGGTGGTGGTCACCGGGCCGGGGCCGCTGACCGACGGCCAGCTCGACGCGCTCGCCCGGCTCACCGCGGACACCGCCGGCCGGGCGGACGCGGCCGAGGTGGTCTCGGTCACCCAGCTGCTCGACCGCGAGCTCGGCGGGCACCGCGCGGCGGATCTGGCCCGGGCCGGGCCGGCGCTGGCCGGGCTGGTCAGCCCGGACCTCGACACCACCGTGCTGACCGTCCGGCCCCGGTACGCCGCGGACGACGCCCGCACCGCCACCCTGGTCCGGGACCTGCGCGAGGCCACCGCGGGGCTGGCCGGCACGGGCCTGACCGCGCACGTCGGCGGCACCCCCGCGGGGATCGTGGACATCACCGACGAGAGCTCGCGGGCCATGCCGCTGGTCATCGGCGCGGTGCTGGCCGCATCCTGGCTGCTGCTGCTGGTCGCCTTCCGGTCGCTGCTGCTGCCGGTGAAGGCGATCCTGATGAACCTGCTGACGTCCGGCGCGGCCTTCGGCGCCACGGTGCTCGTCTTCCAGGAGGGGTACGGCGCCGGGCTGCTCGGCGCCGAGCGCACCGGCTTCGTCCAGGTGATCCTGCCGCTGTTCGCCTTCGCGCTCGTCTTCGGCCTGTCCATGGACTACGAGGTGTTCATGCTGCTGCGGATGCGGGAGGAGTGGCTGCGCACCGGGGACAACCGGGCCGCGGTCCGGCTCGGCATCACCCGTACCGCTCGGGTGATCACCGCCGCGGCGGCGATCATGGTGGTGGTCTTCGCCGCGTTCCTGTTCACCAGCATCCTGGAGATCCAGCAGATGGGCTTCATGCTGGCGCTGGCCGTGCTGGTGGACGCGACCATCGTGCGGCTGCTGCTGGTGCCGGCGCTGATGCGGCTGATGGGCGACTGGAACTGGTGGCTCCCGGGCCCGCTGGACCGGGTGCTGCCCCGGTCCGTGGCGGGCGGGCACTGACCGGCCCGGGCCGGTCAGCCGGCAGGCCGGTCAGGTCACCCGGTCAGGTCGGCCGGGCCGGCTCCACCAGCTCGAGGAGCACCCCGCCGGCGTCCCGGGGGTGCACGAAGTTGATCCGGGAGCCGGCGGTGCCGCCCTGCGGTCGCTCGTAGAGCAGCCGGGCCCCGCGCGAGCGGAGCTCGGCGCAGGTGGCGTCGAGGTCCTCGACGGTCACCGCGACCTGCTGCACCCCGGGGCCGGACCCGGCCAGGAAGCGGGCGACGGCGGAGCTGGGCGACAGCGGGGCGAGCAGCTGGAGGCGGCCGGCGTCCGGGTCGGGGCCGACCGCCATCATCGCCTCCCGGACGCCCTGCTCGGGGTTGTCCTCGACATGCACGCAGCGCATGCCGAAGACCTGCTGGTAATGCTCGATCGCGGCGTCCAGGTCGGACACGGCCAGGCCCACGTGGTCGAGGCCACGCAGCCCGATCCCGGTCACGGCCGCGCCGGTGACGTCTGCGGTCTGCTCCATGCACCCTCCCGGAATGCGGGCACTCCATCCACTTCGGGCATGATCGGGTGTTTTCGGAACGGAGTCCAGAGATCCGGGCCGTCCGTCACCCTCGTGGCCCAGCCGGGCGGTGCCGCTATCGTCGCCGGATGGCCACGACAAGGGTCGCGGCGGTGCAGGCCGCGTACGTGTTGATGGACCGGGACGCCTGCGTCGCCAAGGCGGTCGACCTGATCGGCCGCGCGGCGGCGGACGGGGCCGAGGTCATCGTGCTGCCGGAGGCCTTCGTCCCCGGCACCCCGATCTGGATCGACTCGCGGCCGATCTGGGACGGCGACGAGGAATGGTACGCCCGCCTGGTCGACCAGGCGGTGGTCGTGCCCGGCCCGGTCACCGACACCCTCGGCGCGGCGGCCCGCGAGGCGGGGGCGTACGTGGTGATCGGCGTGCAGGAACGCGAGCCGCACGGCGCCACCATCTACAACACCACGCTCTACCTCGGCCCGGACGGGGCGTTGCTGGCCAAGCACCGCAAGCTGGTGCCGACCGGCTCCGAGCGGACGGTGTGGGGCATGGGCGACGGCTCCACGCTGCCGGTGGTGGACACCCCGCACGGTCGGCTCTCCGGGCTGACCTGCTGGGAAAACTACATGCCGCTGGCCCGCTTCTACCTCTACGCCCAGGGCGTGGACATCTGGGCGGCGCCGACGCTGGCCCCCGGCGACGCCTGGGTCGCCACCATGCGGCACATCGCCCGGGAGGGCCGCTGCTACGTCATCGGGGTCAACTCGTGCCTGCGGGCCGACCAGATCCCGGCCGACTTCCCCGGCCGGGACAAGGTCTGGCCGGACCGGCCGGACGGTGACGGGTGGGTCGAGGCCGGCAACAGCGTCATCGTCGGGCCGAACGCCGAGATCCTGGCCGGGCCGGCCCGGCACGAGGAAACCATCCTCACCGCGGATATCGATCTGGCCGAGGTACGCGCGGCCAGGCGGCTCTTCGACCCGACCGGGCACTACAACCGGCCGGACGTCTTCCGGCTGTCCGTCGACACCCGCCCCCGCCCGGCCTTCACTGTCGACTAGGGGCCGAGCCACCCTAGGGCCCGAGGGACTCGCGGAGGGCGGCGTACTCGGCGGTGAGCGCCGGCTGCTGGTAGTGCGCGTTGAGCCCGCTCGGGTTGGGCAGCACCCAGAGCGGGACGCCGTCCAGCGTGTCCTCCTGCCTGCCGACCGTGGCCTTGGGCCGGCCGAAGGCGGTCCGGTATGCGGTCACCCCGAGCACCGCGACCGACTGCGGCCGCCACTCGGCGACCAGCTTCTCCAGCCGCGGCACCCCGGCCCGGATCTCGTCGCCGGTGAGCTCGTCGGCCCGCGCGGTGGCCCGGTTGACCAGGTTGGAGATCCCGATGCCGGCGGCGAGCAGCTCGGCGGTGTCCTCGGGCGCCAGCCGGCGGGCGGTGAAGCCGGCCTCGTGCAGGGTGGGCCACAGCCGGTTGGACGGCCGGCCGAAGTGGAAGCCGGACCAGCCGGTCCACAGCGACGGGTTGATCCCGACCAGCAACACCCGCAACCCCGGCGCCACCAGATCCGGCACGCTCCGCCCGTACGCCCCCTGCAACTCACCCTTCGTCGGCCGCCCCACCACCCCGCGACCCTACGACCCGCCCCGGCACCCCGCTCTCCGCCCGGCCACACTGACCCCGTGGTCGAGCGGCAGGTCCGAGACCTGGGGCGGCAGCCCGGGGTGGTGGTGCTGGACGGGTTGCACTGCGTGAAGCATGCGGTGCGGTTCGGGGCGGTGCTGGAGCTGCTCGTGACCACGAACCGCGAGAGGGTGGTGCGGCTGGCGGCCGAGCTGGCGCCGGACGTCGCTGACACGGTCGCGGCGGCGGTGCCGGTGGAGGCGGGGGCGTTGGCGGCGGTGCGGGGGCTGCGGCCGGGCACCGAGCTGGTCGGGTTCGCGCGCCGGCCGGCGGCGACGAACCCGACCGGGCCGACCGTGCTGCTGGACGACCCGCGCAACCCGGGCAACGTCGGGGCGGTGGTGCGGGTCGCCGCCGGCTTCGGCGCCGCGGTCCGGACCACCGGGACCATCGACCCCTGGCACCCGGCGGTCGTCCGCGCCGCGGCCGGGCTCCACTTCGCCACCGACGTGGCCCGCCTCCCCACCGGCACCGGCGCGGGGCCGGGGGACGAGATGGTCGGGCCGGTGATCGGGTTCGACCCGGCCGGGGAGGACCTGCGGGGTGTCGTCCTCCCCGACCGGGCGCTTCTCGCCTTCGGCGCGGAGCGGCACGGCCTGTCCGCCGCAGTCCGCGCCCGCGCCGACCGGCTGGTCGCGATCCCGATGCGGGACGGGGTGTCCAGCTACAACCTTGCCACCTCGGTCGCCATCGGGCTTTACCACTGGTCGCTCAGCGGCCGGTAGGCAGGCCGATGCCGGGGTCGACGAAGTCGTTGGTGACGACGTCGCCCGGCTGCAACCCGGGCCTGAGCGGCTTCTTCTGGGCGGCGTAGATCGGCGTGGAGATGTCGATCAGCCGCTTGACCCGGGCCTCCTCGAAGTTGCCGAGCGTGCGGTCCTTGCCGTTGGCGACCAGCCCGAGGTCGCGCATCTGCTTGACGGTGAAGGCGGCCAGCCCCGGCGAGTACGTCCAGGCGTCCCTGTACTGCTTCACGATGTCCACCACCAGCGCGCTGACCCGCTCCGGCTTGGCCAGCGAGTCCACCGCGGAGCGCTGGATGATCGGGACCAGCTTGCGCAGGCAGGGCGCCAGCCGCTCCCGGTCGGCGGCGCGGATGACGACGCCCTGGCCGTACAGCGGGTAGCCGGTGTCCGAGATCAGCTGCCAGGCCAGGTCGAAGGACTGCCCGCCGGCCAGCTCGTTCTTGTACACGTACGGCTGCTGGGTGGCGAAGATCTGCTGCGCGATCATGCCCCGGCTGGCGACGAAGCGGGACGGCGAGCCGTCGAAGCTGCCGTCCACCTGGCTGCCGCGCAGCAATCCGGTGCCGAGCAGGTATTGCATGTACGCGTCGGTCTGGAAGTAGAGCACCCGGGTGTCGGTCTGGCCGATGTCGGCGATCACGCTCCAGTCCGGGTGCTTGCGCCGGTCCCAGGCGATCGCCACCGGGATGTACTCCATCGGCGCCACCACCTGCAGGGTGGGCTGGTCGGCTGAGTTCTGGATCGACTCGTCCAGCGTCGCCTGGCCGAGCGTGATCTCCTGGTCCTGGTACATCCTCGCCGTCACCGACTGGAAGCCGAGCGCCGGGCCGCCCTCCCGGATCTCGATGTCCACCCCGGTGTCGCGGCCCGAGGCGACCAGGTCGCCGACCACCCGCTTGCGGGCCCGGTCCACGACGTATTTGCCGCCGAGCAGCCCGTAGTAGGCGGCGTACTCCATCTCCGGGTACCAGTCCGACTGGAACACCACCGTCGCCGGGCAGACCTTGGTCAGGTCGAGCGCGTCCCCCGACGACGCCGCCGCGGCCGCCGTGCCGCCCTCGCCGGCGTTGCCGCTGGTCCCGCAGGCGGACACCAGCGCCGCGGCCACGAGCAGGGGGACCGCGCGGCGGGTCCGGGATCGATGTCGAACGGGGTCGGTACGGGCGGGGGGCGCTGACTCGGGCAGCATGAAGAGGCCGCTCCTGTCTGGGAGAGGTGATGCCGCCCGGGGCCGGAAGGGCCGTCCAAACCTGATCCGGCTCCGGGCGGTGACGGACCGCGCGAAGTGGTGCTGATCGGCATCCTAGTGATGCAGGACAGCATCTTCCACCCGCATGCGGGAAGTCCGGCCAGCAGGGAGGGATCTAGCTCAGGCCGAGGTCGGCGAGCTCGTACACGGCCCGGTAGTCGAGGCCGGCGGTCCGGACCGCGTCCCCGGCCCCGCGGTCGACCACCACGGCGACCCCGACCACGGTGGCGCCGGCCTCGCGCAGCGCCTCCACCGCAGCCAGCACCGAGGAGCCGGTGGTCGAGGTGTCCTCGACGGCGAGCACCCGCCGGCCGGCCACGTCCGGACCCTCGATCCGGCGCTGCAGGCCGTGCGCCTTGCCCTGCTTGCGGACCACGAAGGCGTCCACCGGCGGCCCGGGCGCGTGCAGCACCGCGGTCGCCACCGGGTCGGCGCCGAGCGTCAGCCCGCCCACCGCGTCGTACGCCCAGTCCGCCGTCAGCTCCCGCACCGCGCGCCCGATCAGCGGCGCGGCCTCGTGGTGCAGGGTGACCCGGCGCAGGTCGACGTACCAGTCCGCCTCGGCGCCGCTGGACAGCACGACCCGCCCGTGCACCACGGCGAGTGACGTGATCAGCTCCAGCAGCCGCCCCCGGTCGGTCACGGCTGGCAGCGTACGTTCCGCCCGGCCTTACCCGCCGGTAGGGTGCGGGCAGAGAGGAGCGCGCGCGTCCTCCGGCGCGTGTACACAGCCATGGACTTCCGCGACACCACGGACGAGGCCGCTTTCCGCAGCGAGCTGCGCTCCTGGCTAGCGTCCACACTGCCGCCGGACTGGGCCGAGCGGGACCCCCACGTGGGCCGCTGGGACTTCGAGTACGCGCGGGAGTGGAGCCGCAAGCTGTTCGACGCCGGCTACGTCGGCCTCACCTGGCCCAAGGAGTACGGCGGGGCCGGCGTGGCGCCGACGTACCAGGCGATCTACCTGGAAGAGACCGCCAAGGCGGACGCGCCCGACCACGTCGGCGTGATCGGCCTCGGCATGGCCGGGCCGACGATCATCGCGCACGGCACGCCGGAGCAGAAGGCCGCGCACCTGCGCGGCATCCTCTCCGCCGAGACGATCTTCTGCCAGGGCTTCTCCGAACCCGGCTCCGGCTCCGACCTGGCCAGCGTGCGCACCCGGGCCGAGCTCGACGGCGACGAGTTCGTGGTCAACGGGCAGAAGGTCTGGTCGTCGTACGCGCACGTGGCCGACTGGTGCATCCTGCTGACCCGGTCCGAGCCGGGCTCGCAGAAGCACCGCGGACTGACGTACCTGCTGCTGGACATGCACGCCCCCGGCGTCGAGGTCCGGCCGCTGCGGCAGATCACCGGGGACCCCGAGTTCAACGAGATCTTCCTGACCGACGTGCGTGTCCCGGTGTCCAACGTGGTCGGCGAGGTCGGCGGCGGCTGGCAGGTCGCGATGACCACGCTGCTGCACGAGCGGGGCACCCTCGGCTTCGCGCTCACCGCCCGGCTGGAGGTGCTCTTCCGCCGGCTGCTGGTCACCGCGGACAAGACCGGGGCCGCGGCCGACCCGCTGGTCCGGGACCGGATCGCCGACCTGTGGGTGGACCTGCAGGGGCTGCGGTTCACCAACTACCGCTCGCTCACCACGCTGGTGAAGACCGGGGTCCCCGGCCCGGAGGGCTCGGTCGCCAAGCTGCACTGGTCGGAGGCCAACCAGCGGCTGACCGCGCTCGCGGTCGAGCTGCTCGGGCCGGACGGGCAGCTGGCCGGCGAGGGCGGCTTCTGGAGCGGCTACTGGCAATACCAGCAGCTGCGCAGCCGGGGCAACACCATCGAGGCGGGCACCTCGGAGATCCTCCGCAACATCGTCGCCGAGCGGGTGCTCGGGCTGCCGAGATCGAGGTAGAGCTGTGGACTTCGCGTTCTCCGAGGAGCAGGAGATGCTCCGGGCCGCCGCCCGGGAGTGGCTGGCCGACCGCTACCCGATCGACCGGGTGGTCGAGCTGGCCGACTCCGACGCCGGCTGGGACCCCGGCGTGTGGGCCGAGCTGACCGAGCTGGGCTGGCTGGACCCGGAGCTCGAGCTGCTCGAGCACGCCGTGCTGGCCGAGGAGGCAGGCCGGGCGCTGCTGCCGGCGCCCTGGTTCTCCTCCGTCGGGCTGGCCGGGCCGGCGCTCGGCGGCCCGCCGTCCCGGCCGGCGACGCTGGCCTGGGCCGACGACGCGGCCGCGACGCTGCGCGACGCCGCCACCTCGGTCGCCTGCCGGGCGGACGACGACGTGGACGGTTGGCGGCTGACCGGCGTCAAGCGGGCGGTGCCCGACGTGGGCAGCGCCGAGCAGGTCGTCGTGGTGGCCCGGGCCGCCGACCAGGTGCGGCTGTTCCTGGTCGATCTGGCCGACCACCCGGAGGCGGCCCACCCGCTGGCCACGGTCGACCGGACCCGGCGGATCGGCGAGCTCCGGCTGGACGGCACCCCGGCGGAGGCGGTCGACGGCCGGCCGGTGGAGGTGCTGCGGGCGGTCCGCCGCCGGGCGCTCGCGCTGCTCGCCTGTGAAGGCGTCGGGGTGACCCAGCGGGCGCTGGACGTCGCGGTCGAGCACGCGAAGACGCGGACCCAGTTCGAGCGGCCGATCGGGTCGTACCAGGGGGTCTCGCACAGGCTGGCGGACGTGTACGCGGCGCTCGCGCTGGCCCGGTCGCTCGCCTACCGGGCGGCCTGGTGCGTGGCGGTCGACGACCCGGCCGCGGACGAGGCGGTCGCCACCGCGGCGGTGGCGGTGGCCCGGGCCGCGGTCAGCGGCTGCGAGGGCGCCATCCAGGCGATGGGCGGCATCGGCTTCACCTGGGACCACCCGCTGCAGCGCTACTACAAGCGGGCCCAGTGGATCGCCGGCTTCGACGGGGTGCCGTCGGCGCACCGGGCCGAGTTGGCGGCGCTCCTGCTCACCGGCTGAGCGGCGGGGCCCGCCCGGGCCCTACCCGGCTGAGCGGTGGCCGGGCCCGGCACCCGGACCGGCTCAGCGGGCGGGGCCGACCGCGACCCCGGTGCCCCAGCGGCGGGCGCAGGCGGTCCGGTACGCCCGCGCGAAGCCGCGCACCAGCACCACCCGCGCCGGCGCCGGGACCAGGCCGACCAGCATCGCGTACCGCGCCGGGTCGAGTGAGTCCATCAGCCAGTGGCCCTCCATCGCGATCGAGCGGATCGGCCGGCCCTTGGTCGGGTTGAACTCGCGGTCCCACCGCCGCCACTCGGCCTGGCTGATGCTGGCCGCGACGACCGGCATCGCCTCGTCCTCCTCCCGGGCGAGGTGGGCCAGCAGCGGGCCGGACAGCTCGTCCAGCGCGGTCAGCAGCTCCTCCCGCAGGGCGGCCGACGCCCGGTAGCGGTGGGCGGTGTCCAGCGCCCGGGCCAGCAGCGGGTCGACCTCGGCGTGGTCGGCGGTCATCCGGTCCAGCACCGGCGCGGCGTCCGGGTTGCGCGCCCGGACCAGCGGCCACAGCCCGGCGTCCTCGGACTCGTGATGGTGGTGCAGGAACTCGAGCATCCAGACCAGGTGGTCGACGATCGCGGCCCGGCGCGCGTCGTCCGGCCCGGCCGCCACGGCGGCCCGGGTGCGGACCAGGTCGCGCCGCAGCGCGTCGTGCACCACACCCATGATGGTCGTGTCCGCTGGGAGGGAAGCCGGGTCAGCCATGCGTCGATCTTGCCATCCCGCTACCGTGCCGGCCCATGTCGACTCCGCACTCCGTTCCCGTCCCGGTCCTGGTGCCGGTGGAAGGCGGCCCGATGCCCGCCGACCTGCACCTCCCGGCGGCCGGACGCGGCCCCGGCGTGGTCGTGTTCCAGGAGATCTTCGGCGTGACGCCGTACGTCGACGCCCGCGCCCGGGACCTGGCCGCGCTCGGCTACGCGGTGCTGGTGCCGCACGTCTACTGGCGGCAGGGCGACCCGGTGATCCACGACGGCGACGACGCCCTGCCGCGGGCGCTGGAGGCCATGCAGCGGGTCGACTGGCCCGCGGCGGTGGCGGACGGCATCGCCGCGCTGGCCGCGCTCCGGGACCGGCCGGAGGTGACCGGGCCGCTGGGGCTGCTCGGCTTCTGCTTCGGCGGCGGGCTCGCCTTCAACGTCGCCGCAGCCGCGGGAGCGGCCGGCCCGGACGCGCTGGTCAGCTACTACGGCTCCGCGCTGCCCAACCTGCTCGACCTCGCCCCGCAGGTGACCTGCCCGAGCCTGCACCACTTCGGGCTGGCCGACGACTACCTGCCGCCGGACGTGGTCGCGCGGATCGAGGCGGCGGTGACCGCCGGCGGGGCCGCCACGGTGCTGACCTACCCCGGGGCCGGGCACGCCTTCGACAACCCGTCGCCGATGTTCCACCACGCCGAGGCGTCCCAGCAGGCGTGGGCGGCGACCGCGGCCTGGCTGGCGGACCACCTGCCGGTCACAGCACCCGGCGGGTGAACGCGGCGGTCACCTTGCGGGCGAGGTTCGGCGGGATGAGCCGGCTCGCGACCACGATCGCCTTGTACTGGACGCCCGGCACGCTGACCACCTTGCCGGCGCGATGGTCGCGCAGGGAGTCGGCGACCACCCGGTCGGCCTCCAGCCAGAGCACGCCCGGCACCTTGGACATGTCCAGCCCCGCCCGGTCGTGGAACTCGGTGTGCACGAAGCCGGGCGCCACCGCCGACATGCGCACCCCGTACGGCGCGACCTGGCCGGAGATCGCCTCGGCGAAGGCGGTCGCCCAGGCCTTGGTCGCCGCGTACGGCCCCCGGGAGGCCGGCGCGTAGCCGGCGGTGGAGGACACGACGATGATGTCGCCGGACCCGCGCGGCACCATCCCGCGCAGCGCGGCGTGGGTGAGCCGCATGACGGCGGTGCAGTTGAGCTCGAGCAGCCGCTCCTGGTCGGCCAGGTCGGTCTCCCAGAAGCGGCCCTTGAGGCCCATGCCGGCGTTGTTGACCAGCACGTCGACCGGCCGGTCGGGATCGGCCAGCCGGTCCTCGACCCGGCGCGACTGCTCCCGGTCGGTCAGGTCGGCCGGCAGCACCTCCACCTCGACCAGGTGCTGCCGGCGCAGCTCTGCGGCGACCGACTCCAGCCGGTCGGGGTCGCGGGCGACGAGCACCAGGTCGTGGCCCTCGGCGGCGAGCGTGCGGGCGAAGGCGGCGCCGATTCCGGCGGTGGATCCGGTCACCAGTGCAGTGGGCGGCATCGGACCACCGTAGCGACGGCACGTCCGGCCGCCGCACCGCCTAGCCTGCCGGCATGTCCGCCCTCGCCGCCGCCCGCGCCGGGGACCCCGACGCGTTCCGGGACCTGGTGGACCCGCACCTGGCCGAGCTGCACGCGCACTGCTACCGGATGCTCGGCTCGGTGGCCGACGCCGAGGACGTCCTGCAGGAGACCCTGGTACGGGCCTGGAGCGCGCTGCCGCGCTTCGACGACCGGGGCACGCTGCGGCCCTGGCTCTACCGGATCGCCACCAACCGCTGCCTGACCGCGATCGAGCGCCGCGGCCGCCGCGAGCTGCCGACCGACCTGGGTCCGGGCACCGAGCCGCCGGGCGAGGTGGCCTGGCTGGAGCCGTACCCGGACCAGCCGGAGGCGTCCGCGCTGGCCCGCGAGCGGGTGGAGCTGGCCTTCGTCGCCGCGCTGCAGCGGCTGTCCGGTCGGGAGCGGGCCGCACTGCTGCTCCGGGAGGTGCTCGGCTTCTCGGCGCGGGAGGTCGCCGCCCAGCTGGACACCACCGAGGCCGCGGTCAACAGCGCGCTCCAGCGGTCCCGGGCCGCGCTGCCCGACCCCGATCCGGCGCCGCCGGACGAGGACGTCCGCGCGCTTGCCGAGCGCTACGCCGCCGCCTGGGAGCGCGGCGACGTGGACGCGCTGGTGGCGATGCTGGCAGCGGACGCGACCTACTCGATGCCACCACTGCCGCGCTGGTACCGCGGGCGGGAAGCGATCCGCGGCTTCCTGGTCCAGGTGACCAGCGAGCTGCGCTGGCGCTTCGTGCCGACCCGGGCCAACGGGCAGCTCGCCTTCGGCACCTACCGGTGGGACGGCGCGGCCTGGGTGCCGGGCGGGCTGGACCTGGTCACCGTACGCGCCGGTGAGGTCACCGAGGTGGTCGCGTTCCTGGACGCGGACTTCAGCCGCTTCGGGCTGCCGATGAGTCTGCCGGCCGAGCCGGGTTGTACGGGGCATGACTGACGAGCAGCAGATCAAGGCACTGATCGAGAGCTGGGCCCGGGCCGTGCACACCGGCGACCTGGACACCGTGCTGGCCGACCACGCCGAGGACATCGTGATGTTCGACGTGCCGCCGCCGTTCGACGGGGTGCGCGGGAAGGCCGCGTACGCGAAGACCTGGCCGCCGTTCTTCGAGTGGCAGGCGACCGGCGCGGTCTTCGAGATCGTCGAGCTGGACGTCACCGCCGGGGCCGGCGTCGCCTATGCGTACGCGCTGCTGCGGTGCGGGACGGAGGACGAGTTCGCCAAGGAGCCGGACCAGCGGCTGCGGCTGACCGTCGGGCTGCGCAAGGAGGGCGGCTCGTGGGTGGTCAGCCACGAGCACCACTCCTTCTCCGACACCAGCGGCGCCGGCGGCTGAGTGCCCGGCCGCCCGAGCCGGCCGCCGGGTCAGCGCAGGGCGCCGCCGGACTGGAAGAGGCCATCCGGGATCGGCCCGCTCCCGTACGGCGCCCTGACCGTCCTCGAACACGGAGGGGTCAGGCTGGCCGCATGCCGACCGAACGGGCGGAGATCTCCCACCTGCTGCGCCGCACCGGCTTCGGGGCCACCCCGGCCGAGGTCGACGCGGGCATGGCCCGGGGCTACGAGGCGACCGTCGCGGCGCTGCTCGCGGCCGCCCCGGACCGGGCCGTGGCGCCGCCGGCCTTCGGCCCCGAGCCGGCGCGACCGAAGGACGACCCGGCCGCGCGCAAGGCGTACGCGGCCGAGCTCAGGGAGCGGTCCGCGACGCTGGCGCTGTGGTGGCTGGACCGGATGGTGGCCACCCGGACCCCGCTCGCCGAGCGGCTGACCTTCACCTGGCACGGCCACTGGGCGACCTCGCTGCAGAAGGTGCGCAGCCCGCGGATGATGCTCGCGCAGAACGAGACGCTCCGCCGGCTCGGCCGCGGCGACTTCCGCGAGCTGGCCCGGGCGATGGTCCGCGACCCGGCGCTGCTGGTCTGGCTGGACGGGCAGCGCAACCGCAAGGGCAAGCCGAACGAGAACCTGGCCCGCGAGCTGATGGAGCTGTTCACCCTCGGGGTGGGCAACTACTCCGAGCGGGACGTGCAGGAGGCGGCCCGGGCGCTGACCGGGTGGCGGGTGGACCGGGCCGCCGGGACGGCCGAGCCGGTGCCGCGCTGGCACGACGACGGATCCAAGACCGTGCTCGGGGTGACCGGCGCGCTGGACGACCGCGGGCTGGTCGACGTGCTCACCGCCCGGCCGGAGTCGGCCCGGTTCGTGGCCGGCCGGCTGTGGCGGCGGCACGGCGGCGCCGGCGACCCGCCGCCGGACACCCTGGACCGGCTGGTCGCCGCGTACGGGCCCGGGCGCGACGTCACCGCCCTGCTCCGGGCGCTGCTCACCGACCCCGGGTTCCGCGCCCCGGCGGCCCGGCAGGCGCTGGTCGCGGCGCCGGTCGAGTACGTCGTCGGCAGCTACCGGGCGCTCGGCCTGCGGGTCCCCCGGGACGACCGCAAGGCCGGCCGGGCGCTGCTCGGCGCGCTGGCCGCGCTCGGCCAGGTGCCGTTCCGGCCGCCGAGCGTCGGCGGCTGGCCCGGCGGCGCGGCCTGGCTGTCCACCGCGGCGACCCGGGCCCGGCTGAGCTTCGCCCGGGCGGTGGCGGGCGCGGCCGACCTGGACGCGGTCGCCGGCACCGCCCCGGCCGACCGGCCGGACGCCGCGGCCCGGCTGCTCGGCCTCGACGGCTGGACGGCCCGCACCCGGGCCGCGCTGGCCGCCGCGGCCGCCGACCCACCCCGGCTGGTCACGCTGGCGCTGGTCAGCCCCGAGTACGTGGTGAGGTAACCGATGGACACCCTGACCCGACGCCGCTTCCTGGTCGCCTCCGGCGTGACCGGCGCGGTCGCGCTGGCCGCCGGCGCGGGCACCGTCGGCTGGCGCGAGCTGGCCGGCCGGGCCGGCTCCGACCCGCTGCCCGGGGACGCCTCGGTGCTCGTGCTGGTCACCCTCTATGGCGGCAACGACGGGCTCGGCACCGTGATCCCGTACGCCGACCGGGCCTACCACGACGCCCGCGGCGAGCTCGCGTACGACGAAGGCGAGGTCCTCAAGCTCGACGACGAGCTGGGCCTGAACCCGGCGATGAGGGGCTTCAAGGGGCTGTGGGAGGCCGACCGGCTGGCGATCGTCCGCGGGGTCGGCTACCCGAAGCCGGACCGCAGCCACTTCCGGTCCATGGACATCTGGCAGTCCGGGTCGCCGGACCGGCCGGTGCCGACCGGCTGGGTGGGCCGCTGGCTGGACGCGACCGGGCCGGACCCGCTGCGGATGGTGTCCGTCGGGGCGACGCTGCCGCCGCTGGCGGTCGGGGAGAAGGTGGCCGGGGTGGCGCTGCCGCTGACCGGCTTCGCGCCGCCGACCGGGCCGATCGGCGCGGGGGTGGCCGCGCTGGCCAAGCCGGACCCGGCCGATCCGCCCGCCCAGGCGCTCGCCGCCCGCAGCTGCGCGACGCTGCTGAACGCCACCAAGGCGCTGGCCGTGCCGCCGGCCGGCGAGGACGAGGAGGACGGCGAGGCGCAGCGGCAGGGCGGCTCTGCCGGCGGCCAGGGCGGGCTGGCCGCGCAGCTGGCCGCCGTCACCCGGTGCGTCAAGGCCGGCGTGCCGACCCGCGTGTACGCGGTCAGCCTGGGCGGCTTCGACACCCACGCGGACGAGAAGGGCACGCAGTCCCGGCTGCTCGGCGAGCTGGACGCGGCGGTCGCCGGCTTCCTGGAGGGCTTCGCCGCCGACCCGCGGGTGGTGGTCGCGGTCTACTCCGAGTTCGGCCGGCGGGTGGCGGCGAACGCCAGCGACGGCACCGACCACGGCACCGCCGGGCCGGTCCTGGTGGCCGGCGCCGGGGTGCGCGGCGGCTTCTTCGGCGACCAGCCGAGCCTGATCTCGCTCGACGGCGGCGACCTGCGGGTGACCACGGACTTCCGGTCGGTGTACGGCACCCTGCTGGAGCGGGTCCTGGACACCGAGGCGGGCCGGGTGCTCGACGGCACCCGGCCCGCGCTCGACTTTCTCTGAGACCCGCCTAGGGGCGAGCCGCCCGCTTGGCGGCGAAGTACGCGCTCGCCGGCTTCGTCGCCAGCAGGATGATGATCCCGAGGTCGACGAGCAGCACGATCACGCCCAGGCCCTTCTCGAGGGCGGTGCCGGTGCCGAGCAGCGCGAGCAGGCCGCCGAGCACACCGAGACCGGCCAGCACCCAGGTGACGATGCGCGCCCAGTTCTTCCCCTTGCGCACCTGGATGGCGAGCAGGACGTAGAGCGCGGCGAAGACCAGCCCGAAGAAGATCGTGATGCCGAGAGCGACCGCGAACGCCGAGTCGACCTCGCTCTGGGTCAGGCCCGGGTCGTTGTCCCGGATGGAGTCCTTGATCGAGTCCGCCGAGGCGAACGCGAGCAGGGTGCTGAGCACGCCGAGCGCGACCCGCGCGAACATCAGCTGGACGGCCCGGATCACCTCCTTGGGCGGGTTGACCGGGCCGGCCGGGGCGCCGTACGGGTCGCCGTAGCCGCTGCCGTAGGACGGGGCGCTGCCGTACGCCGGGGTGTTGCCGTACTGCTGGCCGGTGCCGTAGTCCGGGGCCGGCGGGAACGATCCGCCGGACGGGCCGCCGGCGTACGCACCGCCCTGCGGGGGCTGACCCTGGGGATACTGCGCGGGCGGCGGGGCCGGCGGGTACCCGGACTGGTCCTCCGGGCGCCCCGGGTCGTTGGGGGTGCTCATCTTCCCTCCTGGGCTTGGGGGTCTCGGGCGGCACCGTACCCGCCCGCGCAGTGCGGCAAGCCGACACGCTCACCGCACAGGCCGGCCGGCCGCACCCGGGCCGGCCGGAAGGGGCACACTGTGGCCCGTGCCGTCCGACCGCGCCACCGCGCTCGCCGAGGAGCCCACCTCGACCCGCCCGAGCCGCGCGGCCACCGCGGCGCTGGTGATCGGGGTGCTGGCCATCCCGTTCGGCCTGCTGGTCTATCCGGGACTGCTGCTCGGGCTGGTCGCCGTGGGCTGCGGCTTGGTCGGGCTGATCGTGTCCCGCGGCGGGCGCCGCCCGGGCCGCGGCCGCGCCGCCGCCGGCCTGGTCGCCGGCGTCGTCGCGCTGACCATCGCGATCACCCTCGGCTGGCAGGGCCTGCGCACGATCCGCGCCTGCGAGGACCGGATCGGCCACCGGCCCAGCCAGGACGAGATCGAGCAGTGCATCCGCGACGGCCTCTGAGCCGGGCACCGCGGACACCCCTCGCACCGACAGTGCTCTGCCCCGGCTAGCGCTCTGCTCCGGCCAGCGAGGCAGAGCCACGCCCGCCACCGGCCCCAGCGCACCCGACTCGTGCCCCGCCTCGCCGGACGGGGCAGAGCACTAGTCCCCCGGGATGTGCACCCCGCCCCGCGATCCCGGGCTCAGCCGAGGTGCCGACGGAGCCAGTCGACCGCGAGCCGATCGACCGCGGCCGCGTCGGCGGTCTGCGGGGCGGCATCGACGCCGGGCTCGTCGGCGAAGGCGTGCGCCATCCCGGGCACGGTCTCCAGCGCCGAGCCCGGCAGCGCGGCGTGCAGCGCCGCGGCCGGGTCGAGCACGCCCTCCTGGTCGTCCTTCTCGCCGACCACGAGCAGCGTCGGCACGGTGATCTCGCCGGCCCGGGCCACGAAGTCCAGCCGGCCCGCCATCGCGCGCGACTCCGCGCTCCACCCGTAGGTCACCCCGTACCTCGCCGACATCGCGGCCACCAGCGCCGTCAGCTGGGTGACCGGGCTGACCAGCACGGCCGCGGACACCGGCAGACCGGCCTCGGCGATCACCAGCTGGGTGACCGCCGACCCGATCGAGCCGCCGACGAGCCCGAGCGGGCCGGCACCGAAACCGAACCGGTCCCGGAGCGCCGCGTACGCCGCCGGGAACTCGGCCGCGGCCCCGGTGGCGACCGGCCCGTGCAGCTTGAGGACGGCGTCCTCGTACGCCAGCCGCATCACCTCGTCCGGCCCGCCGGCCGGCAGCCGCGCTCCGGTCAGCGGCAGACCGAGGTAGACCCGCCAGGCGTCCAGGCCGGCCAGCGGCAGAGCGGCCGCGAACGCCCGCTCGGTGCGGGGCGAGTCGAGCAGGTGCCACGCCACCACGACCGGGGCGTCGGCCCGGCCGGACGCGGGCGGGGACGCGACGAACGGTACTCCGGCAGCGACTCCGGTCTCCATGACGACCTCCTTGAGGGGGAACTGTACGCTGTACAGCTTAACTGCACAGCGTACAGTTGTCCACCATGAGAGGACCCGGACAGCGCGCGGGCCTGACCCGCGCCACCGTGCTCGCCGCCGCCCGCGCGCTGCTCGCCGAGGGCGGGCTGGAGGCGCTGTCGATGCGGGCGCTGGCCCGCCGGCTCGACGTCGCGCCCAACGCGCTCTACAGCCACGTGGAGAGCAAGCCGCAGCTGCTCGACGACCTGCTCGACGACCTGCTGGCCACGGTCGAGATGCCCGAGCCCGACGTCCCCGACCCGCTCGCCGGGGTCACCGCGCTGATGACGTCGGCGTACGAAGCGCTGGTCGCCCACCCGGACCTGACCGCGCTCGCGCTCGCCCGGCAAGGGTCCCGCGGCCCGCACGCGGTCCGGCTCGGCGTCGTCACCGACGCGCTGCTGGCCCGGGCCGGCGTCCCGGCGGCGGCCGTCCCGACGGCCCGCCGGGTGTTGATCGTGCACACCATCGGCTTCGCCGCCTTCGCCGCGGGCGCCGGCACCACCCCGGTCCTCACGGCCGGCGAGATGCGTCGCAGCTTCGACCGCGGGCTGGGGTGGCTGCTCGACGGCATGACGAAGGCCCCGCCCGAGGAGGGCGGGGCCTTCGCGACGGGCTAGGCCGGGACCGTGGTGCCCGGCTTGACCGAGAGTCCGGAGCGATCGTCGAGCAGGTCGACCACGACCGTGTCGCCGTCCCGGATCTCGCCGCCGAGCAGCGACCGGGCCAGCCGGTCCCCGATCGCCGCCTGCACCAGCCGGCGCAGCGGCCGGGCGCCGTAGACCGGGTCGAAACCGGTCAGCGCCAGCCACTCCCGCGCACCCTCGCTGACCTCGAGGGTCAGCCGGCGCGCGGCCAGCCGCCGGGCCAGCGCGGCCACCTGGATGTCCACGATACGGGCCAGCTCGTCGGTGGACAGCGCGTCGAAGACGACCAGGTCGTCCAGCCGGTTGAGGAACTCCGGCTTGAAGTGCCCGCGGACCACCGACAGCACCGCGTCCCGCTTGGACTCCTCCGGCAGCGTCGGGTCCGCGATGAGCTGGGACCCGAGGTTGGAGGTGAGGATCAGGATGGTGTTGCGGAAGTCCACCGTCCGGCCCTGGCCGTCAGTGAGCCGGCCGTCGTCGAGCACCTGCAGCAGCACGTCGAAGACGTCCGAGTGCGCCTTCTCCACCTCGTCCAGCAGGACCACGCTGTACGGCCGGCGCCGGACCGCCTCGGTCAGCTGACCGCCCTGCTCGTACCCGATGTAGCCGGGCGGGGCGCCGACCAGCCTGGCCACGCTGTGCTTCTCCGAGTACTCCGACATGTCGATCCGGACGGTCGCCCGCTCGTCGTCGAACAGGAAGTCGGCCAGCGCCTTGGCCAGCTCGGTCTTGCCCACGCCGGTCGGGCCGAGGAAGAGGAACGAGCCGGTCGGCCGGTCGGGGTCGGCGACCCCGGCCCGGGCCCGGCGCACCGCGTCGGACACGGCGACGACCGCCGCCCGCTGCCCGACCACGCGCCGCCCGAGCTCCTCCTCCATCCGCAGCAGCTTGGCGGTCTCGCCCTCCAGCAGCCGGCCGGCTGGGATGCCGGTCCAGGCGGAGACCACGTCGGCCACGTCGTCCGGACCGACCTCCTCCTTGACCATCGCGGTGGCGCTCTCGGCCTCGGCCGCCTGCGACGCGACCGTCAGCTCCTTCTCCAGCTGCGGGATCTGCTCGTACAGCAGCTTCGACGCACCGACCAGGTCGCCCTCGCGCTGGGCCCGCTCGACCTGGCCGCGCAGGTCGTCCAGCTGCTTCTTCAGCTCGCCGACCCGGTTGAGCCCGGACTTCTCCCGCTCCCAGCGGGCGGTCAGCGCGGACAGCTGCTCCTGCCGGTCCGCCAGGTCATGGCGCAGCCGCTCCAGCCGCTCGACCGACGCGGGGTCGGTCTCGTTGGACAGGGCCAGCTCCTCCATCTTGAGCCGGTCCACCGCGCGCTGCAGCTCGTCGATCTCCACCGGCCGCGAGTCGATCTCCATCCGCAGCCGGGACGCGGACTCGTCGACCAGGTCGATCGCCTTGTCCGGCAGGAAGCGGGCGGTGATGTAGCGGTCGGACAGCGTGGCCGCCGCGACCAGCGCGGAGTCGGCGATCTGCACCTGGTGGTGCGCCTCGTAGCGGCCCTTCAGGCCGCGCAGGATGCCGATGGTGTCCTCGACCGACGGCTCGCCGACCAGCACCTGCTGGAAGCGGCGCTCCAGGGCCGGGTCCTTCTCGATGCGCTGCCGGTATTCGTCCAGCGTGGTCGCGCCGACCATGCGCAGCTCGCCGCGGGCGAGCATGGGCTTGAGCATGTTGCCGGCGTCCATCGCACCCTCGGCCGCGCCGGCGCCGACGACCGTGTGCAGCTCGTCGATGAACGTGACGACCTGCCCCTCGGACTCCTTGATGTCGGACAGGACGGCCTTGAGCCGCTCCTCGAACTCGCCGCGGTACTTCGCGCCGGCGACCATCGCGCCGAGGTCCAGCGCGACCAGCCGCTTGTCCCGCAGCGACTCCGGCACGTCGCCGGCCACGATCCGCTGGGCCAGGCCCTCGACCACGGCGGTCTTGCCGACACCGGGCTCGCCGATGAGCACCGGGTTGTTCTTGGTCCGGCGGGACAGCACCTGCACTACCCGGCGGATCTCGGTGTCCCGGCCGATGACCGGGTCGAGCTTGCCGTCCCGGGCGGCGGCGGTGAGGTCGACGCCGTACTTCTCCAGCGCCTGGTACGTCCCCTCCGGGTCGGGCGAGGTGACCCGGGCCGAGCCGCGGACGTCCTTGAAGGCGGCCAGCAGCGCGTCCGGGGTGGCCCCGTGCCGCTTGAGCAGGCCGCCCACCGCGTCGTCCGAGGCGGCCAGGCCGACCAGCAGGTGCTCGGTGGACAGGTATTCGTCCGTCAGCTGCTCGGCCTGCTTGCGGCCGGCGGCCAGCACCCGCAGCACGGCCCCGCCGAACTGCGGGGCCGACACGGTGGCGCCGCTGGCCGACGGCAGCTGCGCGAGCAGGGCGTCGTTGCCGGCCCGGACCTGGCCCGGGTCGGCGCCGACCGCCCGCAGCAGCGGGCCGGCGGTGCCGTCGGGCTGGCCGAGCAGGGTGGACAGCAGGTGGGCCGGCTCGACCGAGGCGTTGCCGCGGCCGGCCGCGAGCGTCTGAGCGGTGGCGAGCGCCTCGTTGGCGCGCGTGGTGAGCTTGTTCGGTTCCATGAGGGGCTACTCCGATGTCGAGCGTCTGCCCGGTTCAACGGGTTGGAACTTGAGTCTGTTCCGCTCAACTCTGGCGGCGGCGCTGCGGCTGCCAGACGACCAGCGCGGTGGACGGTCGCTGCAGCTGGGTGAGCAGCTCGTCGATCTGCGCGCGCAGCATGTCGACCTCCTGCTCCAGCGCGATGATCCGCTTGATCCCGGCCAGGTTGACGCCCTCCTCCTGGGACAGCCGCTGCACCTCGCGGAGCAGGGCCACGTCCCGGGCGCTGTAGCGGCGGCCGCCGCCGGCGGACCGGCCCGGGTTGACCAGCCCGAGCCGGTCGTACTGGCGGAGCGTCTGCGGGTGCATCCCGGCCAGCTCGGCCGCCACCGAGATCACGAAGACCGGCGCGTCCTCGGGAAAGGGCTGGTGCTGGTGCTCACGCACGGCTGTCCACCGCCGCGGTCAGGTGCGGCCGCGGGTCGTCCGGCTGGGCCGCCGCGTACTTCTCCAGCGCCTCGCGGGCGTCGGCCGGCAGGCTCTTGGGGACCGCCACCTCGACGGTCACCAGCAGGTCGCCGGCCCCGCTGCCGGCCCGCTTGGGCACCCCGCGACCACGCACCCGGAAGGTGCGCCCCGAGGAGGTGCCGGCCGGGATCTTCAGCGTGACCGTGCCGTCCATCGTCGGCACCCGCACCGTGGTGCCGAGCGCCGCCTCCGGGAACGTGATCGGCAGCGCCAGCGTGAGGTCCTCGCCCTTGCGGCCGAACAGGTCGTGCTGGCGGACGTGCACCCGGACGAAGAGGTCGCCGGCCGGACCGCCGCGGGCCCCCGGCGCGCCCTTGCCGGCCAGCCGGATCCGCTGCCCGTCCGCGACCCCGGCCGGGATCTTCACCGTGATCGTGCGGGTCTGGGTGGTCACCCCGCTGCCGCGGCAGTCCGGGCACGGGTCGTCGATGACCGACCCGGTCCCGCGGCACTCCCGGCACGGCTCGCTGAACGCGAACGCGCCCTGGTTGCGGGTGACCAGCCCGGTGCCCAGGCAGGCCGGGCACTGCCGCGGCGCGGTGCCCGGCTGGGCGCCGAGGCCGCCGCAGGTGCGGCAGCTGGCCGGGCTGGCCAGCTGCAGCGGCACGGTCACCCCGTGCACCGCCTCCGGGAAGTCGAGGGTCACCTCGGTCTCCACGTCGGCGCCGCGGGCCGGGGTGGCGGGGCCGCGCCCGCGGCCGCCGCCCCCGCCGAAGAGCCCGCCCAGCAGGTCGCCGAACCCGCCCGCGCCAGCCCGCCCGCCGCCCTGGTTGAGCAGGTCGTTGAGGTCGAAGGCGCCGCCGCCGGGGCCGGGCGAACCCGGCCGGAAGCCGCCGCCGCCGAACCCGCCCGGGAAGCCGCCGCCGCCGAACAGCGACCGGGCCTCGTCGTACTCCCGCCGGCGCTTGTCGTCGGAGAGCACGTCGTACGCCTCCGAGACCTCCTTGAAGCGGGCCTCGGCCCTGGGGTTGTCCGGGTTCTTGTCCGGGTGCAGCTCGCGGGCGAGCTTGCGGTACGCCTTCTTGATGTCGGCCCCGGAGGCGTCCTTCGCGACGCCCAGAGCCTTGTAGTAGTCCTTCTCGAGGAAGTCCTTGGTGCTCACCGGGCGCCTCCCTCCCTACTCGGCCGGCCTGTCATCGCCCGGCTCGCCGTCGCCGAACCACTCGGCCGGCGGCTCGGCGGGCTCGCTGCCGGCGGCTGCCGGCTCGGCCACCGCGACCAGCGGCACCCGCAGCAGCCGCTCGCCGAACCGGTAGCCGCGGCGGAGCACCGCCACGCAGGTCGGCTCGGTCACGTCCGGGCTGGTCTGGTGGGCGACCGCCTCGTGCAGGGTCGGGTCGAACCGGTCGCCCGGCTCCCCGTACGGCTGAAGTCCCAGCTTCTCCAGCGTGGCCTCCAGCTGGTCGGCGACCGCCTTGAACGCGCCGTTCAGGTCGCCGTGCTGGCGGGCCCGGTCGACGTCGTCGAGCACCGGCAGCAGCGCGGCCAGCACCGCGCCGGTGGCGGTCTCGACCACGACCTGCCGGTCCCGGTCCACCCGCTTGCGGTAGTTGGCGTACTCCGCCGTCACCCGCTGCAGGTCCGCCGTCCGCTCGGCGAGCTGGGCGGCGGTCTCGTCGACGGGCGGTGGCGGAGCGGCGGGGGCGGCGGGGGCGGGCTTGGCGCCCGCCCCCGCTCCCGGCTGCACCCGGACCTCGCCCGTCTCCGGGTCGATGCGGCGCCGGTCGGTCACGACCACGCGCTCCTCGGGGTGCTGCTCACTCATGCCCGCTCCTCGGCCAGGACGGTCCTCGCGAGCTCGGACCGTCCGGCCCTCCTCGCTCCCCGCTCGCCCTGCGGGCTCTCGTGCTCGCTCAACGGGACTGGCCCTCCCCGGGCTCGTCGACGATCTCGGCCTCGACCACGTCGTCGTCCGCCGCCCGGGCGCCGGTGGCGTCACCGGTCGGGCCACCGGCGGTCGGGTCGGTGAACTGCTCGCCACCGGCCGCGCCCGCCGCCTGCTGCTGCGCGTACATCGCGCCGCCGGCCTCCTGGGAGACCCGGGCGACCTTCTCCTGCGCGGCCTTGATCGCGGCGATGTCGCTGCCGCCCAGGGCCGAGCGCAGGTCGCCGAGCGCGTCGGTGAGCTCGGTGCGCTTGTCCTCGGGCAACTTGTCCCCGTTTTCCGCGAGGAACTTCTCGGTCTGGTACTGCAGGGACTCGGACGTGTTGCGGGTCTCCGCCTCCTCGCGCCGCCGCTTGTCCTCGTCGGCGTGCTCCTCGGCGTCGCGCATCATCCGCTCGATGTCGTCCTTGGGCAGCGCGGAGCCGCCGGTGATCGTCATCGCCTGCTGCTTGCCGGTCGCGGTGTCCTTGGCCGAGACGTGCACGATGCCGTTGGCGTCGATGTCGAAGGTGACCTCGATCTGCGGCACCCCGCGCGGGGCCGGCGGCAGCCCGGTCAGCTCGAACATGCCGAGCTTCTTGTTGTACGCCGCCATCTCCCGCTCGCCCTGGTAGACCTGGATCTGCACCGAGGGCTGGTTGTCCTCCGCGGTGGTGAAGACCTCGGAGCGCTTGGTCGGGATCGTGGTGTTGCGCTCGACCAGCTTGGTCATCACGCCGCCCTTGGTCTCGATGCCGAGGGACAGCGGGGTGACGTCGAGCAGCAGGACGTCCTTGACCTCGCCCTTGAGCACGCCGGCCTGCAGCGCGGCGCCGACCGAGACGACCTCGTCCGGGTTGACGCCCTTGTTGGGCTCGCGGCCGCCGGTCAGCTCCCGGACCACCTCGGTGACCGCCGGCATCCGGGTCGAGCCGCCGACCAGCACCACGTGGTCGATCTTGTTGACGTCGATCTTGGCGTCCCGGATGACCTGCTGGAACGGGCCCTTGACCCGGTCGAGCAGGCTCTGGGTCAGCCGCTGGAACTCCGCGCGGGTGAGCGTGACGTCCAGGTGCAGCGGGCCGTCCGCGCCGGCCGTGATGTACGGCAGGTTGATGCTCGTCGACTGCGCGCCGGAGAGCTCGATCTTCGCCTTCTCCGCGGCCTCCTGCAGCCGCTGCATCGCCATCTTGTCCTTGGACAGGTCGATGCCGTTCTGCGCGTTGAAGGTGCGCACCAGGTGCTGCACGACCGCCTGGTCCCAGTCGTCGCCGCCGAGGTGGTTGTCACCCGCGGTCGCCTTGACCTGGATCAGGCCCTCCTCGATCTCCAGCAGGGACACGTCGAAGGTGCCGCCGCCGAGGTCGAAGACGAGGATCGTCTGCTCCCGCTCGCCCTTGTCCAGCCCATACGCCAGCGCGGCCGCGGTGGGCTCGTTGATGATGCGGAGCACGTTGAGCCCCGCGATGGTGCCGGCCTCCTTGGTGGCCTGGCGCTGGGCGTCCTCGAAGTACGCCGGGACGGTGATCACCGCGTCGGTGACCTCCTCGCCGAGGTAGGCCTCCGCGTCCCGCTTCAGCTTCTGCAGCACCCGGGCGCTGATCTCCTGGGGCGTGTAGTTCTTCCCGTCGATCTCCTGCTTCCAGTCGGTGCCGATGTGGCGCTTGACCGACCGGACCGTGCGGTCGACGTTGGTGACGGCCTGCCGCTTGGCGACCTCACCGACGAGGACCTCACCATTCTTGGCGAAGGCCACCACGGACGGAGTGGTCCGCGAGCCCTCCGCGTTGGCGATGACCGTGGGCTCGCCGCCCTCCAGGACGGCGACCACCGAGTTGGTGGTGCCGAGGTCGATGCCGACCGCTCGTGCCATGCTTGGGTCCTTCCCGATCTTCGTGTGGTGTCCAGCAGACCTGAGCCTATCCGACTCAAGCTTTCTGCTCTCCCCAACGATAGCCGGTCAAGCCCTGTTCCCGGATCGCTCCCGGAGTCCTCACCCACCTGCTGACGTACGGCAAGATGCCGCCCGTGCAGGTCCAGGTGCGCCACCAGCCGTCCTTCGCCGTCGCCCGCTGCCAGCTCGCCCCCGGCGAGCCGCTCCGGGTCGAGTCCGGCGCGATGCTCGCCACCTCGTGGGGCGTGCAGCTCGAGGCCTCGATGCAGGGCGGCCTGCTCAAGGGGCTCAAGCGGGCCGCGCTGGGCGGCGAGTCGCTGTTCGTCACCACCTACACCGCGCCCCAGGGCGGCGGCTGGGTGGACGTGGCGGCCAACCTGCCGGGCGACATCTCGGTCATCTCGGTGACCCCGGACCGGCCGTTCTACGTCACCCGCGGCTGTTGGATCGCCAACTCACACGGCGTGGAGATCACCACCCAGTGGGCCGGCGCGCAGAACCTCTTCGGCGGCGAGGGCGGCTTCGTCATCCAGGCCACGGGGCAGGGCGAGGTCGTCCTGGGGGCGTACGGGGCGGTGGACACCATCGACCTCGCCCCCGGCGAGGCCGTCACGGTCGACTCCGGCCACGTGGTGGCGTACGACGCGGGCGTCCAGTCCCGCCTGCGCCGCGCGGTCGAGAGCCGGTCCATCCAGTCGATGAAGTCCGGCGAGGGCGTCGTCTTCGACTTCGCCGGCCCCGGCCGGGTGCAGATCCAGGCCCGCAACCCGCGCGCCCTGATCGAGTGGCTCACCGCTGAGCTCCCCTTCTCCCGCAACTGACCGCACGCGGGCGACCGTCGGCCACTCCGCCGGCCCGGCGCACGGCGTGGGAGGCTCCCGATGTCCCGTGCGGCGGGGAAAGTTACCGGCCAGTAGACTCGGGACCTCTCGTACGGAGGAGGAGCCGTGACGCTTCGCCTGGTCCTCGGGCTGCTGATGAGTGCGGCGGCGTTCGCCGTCGCCGGCTGGCGGGCCTGGTGGCTGCTCCGGCTGGCGCGCACCGGGCAGCCGGCGCCCGGCCGGCTGGACGGCGTGCCGGCCCGGCTGCGGGCCGAGGTCGCCGAGGTCTTCGGCCAGCGCAAGCTGCTGAAGTGGTCGGTCCCCGGGCTGGCCCACTTCTTCACCTTCTGGGGCTTCGTCATCCTCGGGCTGACGATCGTCGAGGCCTGGGGCGCGCTGTTCGACCCGGACTTCCACGTGCCGCTGATCGGCCGCTGGCCAGTCGTCGGCTTCCTGGAGGACTTCTTCGCCGTTGCCGTGCTGGTCGGCATCGGCACCTTCGCGGTGCTGCGGGTGCGCAACGCGCCGGCCCGCCGGCAGCGGGCGTCCCGCTTCTACGGCTCGCACATGCGGGCGGCCTGGGTCATCCTCGGCATGATCGCCGCGGTCGTGCTGACCCTGCTGCCTTACCGGGCGGCGCAGATCAACACCGGCGTCTTCCCCTTCGGCGACAGCCCGTGGGCGTTCGCCTCGTGGACGCTGGCCAAGGTGCTGCACCCGCTCGGCGAGCGCGCCAACGAGATCATCGAGACCACGTTCCTGCTGGCCAACGTGGGCGTGATCCTCGCCTTCCTGGTGATCGTCGTCTACTCCAAGCACCTGCACATCGCGACCGCCCCGCTCAACGTCGGGGCCAAGCGGGTGCCGGACGGGCTCGGCGCGCTGCTGCCGGTCACCGACGCCAAGGGCGTCCCGGTCGACTTCTCCGACCCGGAGAAGCTGGACGAGGACCAGGTCTTCGGCCGCGGCAAGGTCGAGGACTTCACCTGGAAGGGCATGCTCGACTTCGCCACCTGCACCGAGTGCGGGCGGTGCCAGTCGCAGTGCCCGGCGTGGAACACGGGCAAGCCGCTGTCGCCCAAGCTCGTGATCATGGACCTGCGCGACCACCTGTTCGCCAAGGCTCCCTACCTGCTGGACGGTGGCAAGGCGTCCGCCGACGGCACCAGCACAGCCAAGACGGGCATCGAGGAGGGCGGCACCGAGAGCCACGACCGGGCCGGCAAGGATCACGCCGACGGGCACGTGCCCGAGTCCGGCTTCGGCCGGCTGCCGACCCCGGGCGCCGCCCAGGCCGGGCGCCCGCTGGTCGGCACCGCCGAGGAGTTCGGCGTGATCGACCCGGAGGTGCTGTGGTCCTGCACCACCTGCGGCGCCTGCGTCGAGCAGTGCCCGGTGGACATCGAGCATGTCGACCACATCGTCGACATGCGGCGCTACCAGGTGCTGGTCGAGTCCGCGTTCCCGTCCGAGGCGGGCGTGATGCTCCGCAACATCGAGAACAAGGGCAACCCGTGGGGGATGAACGCGCGCTCCCGCGAGGACTGGACCCAGCAGGTCGACTTCGAGGTGCGCAAGGTCGAGGCGGGCGAGCCGATCCCGGACGACGTGGAATACCTCTTCTGGGTCGGCTGCGCCGGCGCCCTGGAGGACCGGTCCCGCAAGGTGACCGTCGCCTTCGCCGAGCTGCTGCACACCGCGGGCGTCGAGTTCGCCATCCTCGGCTCCGGTGAGACCTGCACCGGCGACCCGGCCCGCCGGCTGGGCAACGAGTTCGTCTTCCAGATGCAGGCGATGGAAAACGTCGAGACGCTCAACTCGATCGGCGCGAAGAAGATCGTGGCCACCTGCCCGCACTGCTTCAACACGCTGGCCAACGAATACCCGCAGAACGGCGGCAACTACGAGGTCGTCCACCACACCCAGCTGCTCGGCCGGCTGGTCGGGGAGGGCCGGCTCACCCCGGTGCAGCCGATCGACCAGCTGGTGACGTACCACGACCCCTGCTACCTGGGCCGGCACAACAAGGTCTACACGCCGCCCCGCGAGGTGCTGTCCACCGTCCCCGGCCTGCGCCAGCAGGAGATGCACCGGTGCAAGGAGCGCGGCTTCTGCTGCGGCGCCGGCGGTGCCCGGATGTGGATGGAGGAAAAGATCGGCAAGCGGATCAACGTCGAGCGGGTGGACGAGGCGCTGGCCCTCGACCCCGACGTGGTCTCGACCGCGTGTCCGTACTGCATGGTCATGCTCTCCGACGCGGTGACGGCCAAGCAGTCGGCCGGCGAGGCCCGCGAGGACGTCGAGGTGCTCGACGTCGCGCAGATCCTCCGCCGGTCCCTCGCCGCCCCGACCCCGGCGGCCGAGCCGCAGCCCGACCCGGAGCCGCAACCGGTGGCAGACTGAGCGGATGGTCCTGCTGCCGGGCAGCGAGGGCCGCCGGGACCCGGATCGGGCCGAGGCGGCCCGCCGGCAGCGCGTCCGCTTCGCCCGGGACATCGGCGACGAGCGGTCGCTGGGCTGGGCGCACGAGCCGCCGCGGCCGCGCGCCCGCTTCACCTGGATCGTCTTCGTCGCGCTCGTGGCCTTCGCCGGGCTCGGCGCGATCCCGCTGTTCACCGCCAGCGGCGACGGGCTGCTGCCGGCCGACTGCGCCACGCCGGCGCTGCGCACCTCGCCGCGCGAGGTCGGGCCGGGCGGGAGCTTCACCTGGCAGGTCGCCGGACCGGCCGAGGGGTCGTACGTGGTGACCATCGACAACCCGGAGGTGCTCGACGACGGCGCCGGCGGCGCCCGGGTCGCCGGCGGCCGGATCCTGGGTGGGCCGGTCGCCCTTCCCGGCTGCCGATCGGCCCAGCTGCTCACCGACGCGCCGGAGGTCACCGGGACGCACGAGGTGACCCTGTTCCGCCGTTCCGGCACCCGCTGGGAGCGGATCGCGGTGAGTCTGCTCCGGGTGTCCTAGCAGGTCACCGTCCGATTCTCCGGGCTTGCGGCGATGCAAGTCGGGTGCGAGGGTTACCGCGCTTCTGCTCACCCCGTCAAGGAGCGTTCATGCCCCCACGCACGAGGAAGGCGAGGCTCCTCGGCCTCGCCGCCGGCGTGGCGGCACTTCCCGGCCTGGTCCTGACGACCGCCGGCAGTGCCGCCGCCGCCCCCGGGTCGCCCACCGGCGCGCGACCCGTGCCCGTCCCCGACTCCGTCAAGGCAGCGGGAATCGACAAGGCCGGCTCGCTGGCCCCGGCCCTGCGCAACGCCAAGGGCACCGTCACCGTCTCGGTCGCGCTGTCCGAGAAGCCCGTGGGCGCCTCGGTGTCCGAGGACGCGCTGGTCACCGGCTCGATGCCGTCGAAGGCGAGCCAGCAGGCGCAGACCGCCACGGTGAAGGCCCAGCAGGACCGGGTCATCGGCCAGGCCCGCGGGCTCGGCGCCAAGGCCGTCGGCCGCGCCACCCGCGCGGCCAACGTGGTCGCCATGTCCGTCGCGGCCAGCAAGCTGGCCGACCTGGCCAAGATCCCGGGCGTCGTCTCGGTCAAGCCGGTGGGTCGCTACGAGACCCGGCAGGACCCGGGCGGCTCCGGCAGCCTGGCCCAGGCCGCGGACTACATCGAGGCCACCGCGGTCCGCAGCGCGGGCTACGACGGCACCGGCGTGAAGATCGCCGTCCTCGACTCCGGCATCGACTTCACCCACGAGTACCTCGGCGGCCCGGGCACGGTCGCGGCGTACACGGCCTGCTACGCGCAGCGCGACGTCGCGCCGACCGGTGACTGTGCCGCGCTCTTCGGCCCCACCGCGCCCAAGGTCAAGGGTGGGTACGACTTCGTCGGCGAGACCTGGCCGACCACCCCGACCGAGGCGCCGGACCCCAACCCGATCGACTTCGAGGGTCACGGCACCCACGTCGCGGACATCGCGGCCGGCCGCAGCGCCGACGGCAGCCACAAGGGCATCGCCCCGGGCGCCGACGTGTACGCGGTGAAGGTCTGCTCCGCGGTCGCCACCTCCTGCTCGGGCGTGGCGATCCTGCAGGCCATCGACTGGGCCCTGGACCCCAACGGTGACGGCGACATCTCCGACGCCGTCGACATCGTGAACCTCTCGCTCGGCTCGCCGTACGGGCAGGAGCAGGACGACTCCTCGGTGGCGCTGGACAACCTGGTGCACGCCGGCGTCGTCGCCGTCGCCTCGGCGGGCAACAACGCCGACCGGCCGTTCATCGTCGGCTCGCCGTCGGCCGCGGCCCGGGTGATCAGCGTGGCCCAGACCGCGCTGCCGGACGACGTGCTCTACACGATCGGCACCAGCGCGGGCCAGGTCCGCAACGCCAAGCTGCAGTCCTGGTCGCCGGCTCCCACGGCCGTGATCAACGCGCCGCTGGCCCAGCCGAATGACATCCAGGGCTGCGAGCCGGCGGACTTCGCCGCGTTCCCGGCCGGCGCGATCGCGCTGATCCAGCGCGGCTCCTGCAACGCCTCGGCCAAGGCGCAGAACGCGCAGGCCGCCGGAGCGGTCGCGGTGATCATCTGGAACAACGTGCCGGGTGACCCGCCGGACTTCTCCTTCGGCGGGGGCGCGCCGGTGACCATCCCGACGCTGACCATCTCGCTGGCCGACGGCCAGCGGCTGTCGGCGGCGGTGGCCGCCGGTGCGGTGACGGCGACGATCGACCCGGCCAACACCACGTCGCTGACCAACACCACGGTCGGCACGTCCAGCCGCGGCGTCTCGATCTCCGGTCTCCGGCCCAAGCCGGACATCGGTGCTCCCGGCGCGTGGCTGTCGGCCGAGGTCGGCACCGGCAACGGGCAGACCAACTTCGGCGGCACCTCGGGCGCGGCTCCGGTCGTGACCGGCGCGGCGGCGCTGATCCTGGACAAGCTCTCGATCTCGCCGGCCCTGGTGAAGTCGCGGCTGCTCAACGGGGCCAGCAAGGCCAACCGGACCCCGGACGCGCAGGCCAACCTCTACTCGACGCCGGTCAGCCGGATCGGTGCCGGTGAGGTCCGGGTCGCCCCGGCGGCCAACGCCCGCGGCGTGCTGCTCAACCGGCAGGTCGGCAGCGGCAACATCGGCTTCGGCCTGCCGCACCTGACCCAGACCACCTCGTACACGCGGGAGCTGGGTCTGCGCGGGGCGCCGGGGGCGACGTACCAGATCACCCCCGAGTTCCGGGACCCGGCCGACGCCGCCACTGGCGCCGTGACGGTGCAGGCCCCGGCCTCGGTGACCGTGCCGGCCGGCGGGGTCGCGACCGTGACCATCAGGGTCACGATCGACCCGGCCAAGCTCGCCCGGTGGCCGTTCACCCACTCGGCCGGCTTCACCGGCTCGGGCGCCGCGCTCAACGCGCCGGAGTTCGACGGCTGGCTCAACGCCACCTCCGGCTCGGAGGAGCTGCACCTCGGCTGGACGGTGCTCCCGCACCGGTCGGCCGACGTGTCCGCCTCCGGCGGCACCGTCCGGCTCACCGACGGCGAGGGCCAGCTCTCGCTGTCCAACGCCTCCGCGGTGCTCGACGGCCGGGTCAACGTCTACGGCCTGACCGGCACCAGCCCGCGGCAGGCGACCCCGGGTCCCGGTGAGCCGGGCTCGCCGGGCTCCAACATCGCCGTGATCGACCTGGCGGCGGCCGGTGTCCGGGACGACGTGGCGACCGACGTGATCCAGTTCGCCGTCGCCGGGCACCAGCGGCAGACCGTGCCGCTCTACCCGGCCGGCTACGAGATCGACATCGACGTCGACCGCGACGGCGAGGTCGACTACGCGGTGTTCCAGCAGGAGGCGGTCGGTGCCGGCTCCTCCGGGTTGAGCCTCGTGTACGTCTTCGACGTCGCCACCGGCGCGGCGGCGGCGTACTACTACACGGACGCGGACTTCGACTCGAGCACCCAGGTGCTGTCGGCGCCGCTGTCCGCGCTGGGCCTGAGCAACGGGTCGACGTTCGACTTCTCGGTGCTCGCGTACGACAACTACTTCACCGGGATCGTCACCGACGTGATCGAGGGTCAGACCTGGACGGTCGGGTCCCAGAAGTACGGGCTGGACGGCGACGCCGACCAGCTGGTCGTGCCGGCCGGCGGCAACACCTCGGTGACCGTCACCCAGGACACCACGGCAGGGCCGTCCAGCCAGACCGGCCTGCTGCTCCTGTACGACGACGCGGCGAAGCGGGACGCGCAGGCCGTGCGCGTCACCGGCGGCACCACCGCGCCGTAGCACCAAGCCCTGACAGCGGGGCCCGGTCCCTCGGGACCGGGCCCCGCTGCCTTACCGGACGGGGTCCGCTGTGTTCCCCGACCGGAGCAATCCCCCGCAAACCCCGGACATCCGGCGGCCGGCCCGGACATGATGCCGGCAAACCCCCGCCCTGCGTGCAGGGCACCTTCCTCACCCCGGAGGGCTCTTCGTGAGCGAACTGTCCACCCGAGCGCGGCGATTGCTCGCCGCCGCCGCGACGACCGGCCTCGCCGTCGGCACCGTCGCGGTCGGCGGCGCACCCGCCATCGCCGACCCGGCCACCGCCGGCCCGCCCAAGGCCACCTCGGCCGGGGACGTGCTGGGCGCGCACGACCGTGAGCTGCTCGCCAAGGCCGAGGCCAAGGGCGACAAGCGGGTCACCGTCATGATCACCACCGACCGCGGCCGGACCGGCGCGGTCGTCGACGGGCTGACCAAGCTCGGCGGCACCGTCGCCACCCGCTACGACCAGGTCGGCTACCTGCGGGCCAGCGTGCCCACCGACGCCGTGCTGCGGGCCGCCGCCGTGTCCGGCGTCGCGGCCGTCGACCTCAACGAGACGATCAAGCAGCCGACGCCCGACCCGACCGGCTCCCGGCCGTCCGGGGCCGCGCAGGCCGAGCTGCTGCCCGGCCCGGGCCCGACGACGCCGGCCGCGAACCCGTACATGCCGACGAACGAGACCGGTGCGGTCGCGTTCAAGAAGCAGCACCCGACGTGGGACGGCCGCGGCGTCACCATCGGCATCCTCGACTCGGGCGTCGACCTGGACAACCCGGCGCTGCAGACGACCTCGACCGGCGAGCGCAAGATCGTCGACTGGGTGACCGCGACCGACCCGGTCTTCGACGGCGACCCGACCTGGCGGGCGATGATCACCGCGGTCACCGGCCCGACGTTCACGTACCAGGGCGGGACCTGGACGGCGCCCGCCGGCACCTGGCGGATCAACCGCTTCAACGAGGCGATCACCGCGGCCAGCGAGCTGGGCGGCGACGTCAACCGGGACGGCGACACCGCAGACCTCTTCGGTGTCCTCTACGACCCGGTCAGCCACGACGTCCGGGTGGACGCGAACCAGAACCTCGACTTCACCGACGACCCGGTGATGCGGCCGTACCGCGAGCGCTTCGACGTCGGCCACTTCGGCACCGACGACCCGGCCACCGCGGTGCGCGACCAGATCCCCTTCACGGTCGAGTACCGCGAGGACGTCGACACCACTCCGGTCGGCGGACCCGGCCTGGTCGACTACGTGAACATCGGCATCATCCAGGACTCGCACGGCTCGCACGTCGCCGGCATCACGGCGGCGAACGACATGGCCGGCTACGCCAACTTCGACGGCGCGGCGCCGGGCGCCAAGCTGGTGTCCTCCCGCGCCTGCGTGTGGAGCGGCGGGTGCACCACCGCGGCGACCAACGACGGCATGGCCGATCTGGTCATCAACCGCGGCGTCGACGTGGTGAACATGTCCATCGGCGGCCTGCCGGCGCTCAACGACGGCAACAACGCCCGCGCCGACCTCTACAACCGGCTGATCCTCGACTACGGCGTGCAGATCTTCCTGTCCGCCGGCAACAGCGGCCCGGGCGTCAACACCATCGGCGACCCGGCGGCGTCCACGGACGCGGTCGCGTCGGCGTCGAGCATCAGCAAGGAGACCTGGCTGGCCAACTACGGCTCGGTCACCCGGGTTCCGATGCAGCTGCACAACTTCTCCTCGCGCGGCCCGCGTGAGGACGGCGGCGCCAAGCCGAACGTGGCCGCGCCGGGCTCCGCGGTGTCCACCACCCCGGTGTGGCAGCCGGGCGTGCCGGTGGCCGAGGCGGGCTACGACCTGCCGCCGGGCCTCCAGATGATCAACGGCACCTCGATGGCCTCACCGCAGTCGGCGGGCGCCGGGGCGCTGCTGCTGTCCGCGGCCAAGGCCACCGACCGGGGCGTCGCCCCGGCCGCGCTGCGCCGCGCGCTCTACAGCTCGGCCCGGTGGATCGACGGCGTCCCCGCGTACGGCCAGGGCAACGGCCTGGTCAACGTGCCGGGCGCGTGGTCCCTGCTGTCGAAGAACATCTCGACCCGGACCTACACGGTCTCGGCGCCGGTGTGCACGCCGCTGTCGGACTCGCTGGCCACCCCGGACAGCGGCACCGGCATCTACAACCGGTGCGCCGCGACCGACGGCGGGCACCGGCCCAACCAGGCGAAGTCGTACACGATGACGATCACCCGCAACACCGGGCCGGCCGGCGACATCAGCCACCAGCTGCGGTGGGTCGGCAACGACGGCACGTTCAGCTCGGTCGGCTCCGTCGTGCTGCCGCGCAACGTGCCGGTGTCCGTCGTCGTCAACGCCAAGCCGTCCGCGGGGGCGCACGGCGCGCTGCTGCGGATCGACGACCCGAACACCCCGGCCGTCGACGCCGAGACGATGGCGACCGTGGTCGCCGGCACCGCGCCGGCCGCCCCGGCGTACGCCTTCTCCCGGTCGAGCTCGGTCGACCGCAACCTGACCAAGTCCTACTTCGTGACGGTGCCGGAGGGGGCGCGGGCGCTGCAGGTCAACCTGACCGGTATCGCCACCGGCTCGCAGACCCGGTTCATCGCGTTCAACCCGTGGGGCGTCCCGGTGGAGAGCACCTCCAGCCTGGCCTGCTACACCAACTTCCCGGACTCCGGCTGCAACCCGCGCTCGCGGGCGTACGAGAACCCGCTGCCGGGCGTGTGGGAGATCGAGGTCGAGTCGCGGCGCACCTCCCCGGCGCTGAACAACCCGTTCCAGATCAGCGCGCGGATCCAGGGTGTCCAGGTCGACCCGGCGGTGCTCGAGCTGCCGACGGTCACCGCCGGTGTGCCGACCCCGGTCACCTGGACGCTGACCAACGAGTTCGGCCCGGTCACCGTGCAGGGCCAGGGCGGCCCGCTGGGCAGCTCGTTCAGCGACCGGCCGACGATCGCGACCAACGAGACCGACGAGTACACGATCGAGGTGCCGGCCGGGTCCACCCAGCTGGACGTGTCCATCGGCAACACCAGTGACCCGGGGGCCGACCTCGACCTGTCCGTCTACCGCGACGGCGTGCTGGTCGGGCAGGACGCGGACGGCGACTCCGAGGAGTCGGTGTCGCTGACCAACCCGGCCGCGGGCACGTACACGGTCGAGGTCTTCGGCTACGACGTGCCGGCGGGGACCACCGCGTACGACTACCGGGACGCGTTCTTCAGCCCGGCGCTCGGCTCGGTGGACGTCACCACGGGTGCGGTGGCGCTGGACAGCGGCGCCACCGTCACGGTCGACGGCACGGTCACCGCGCTCGCGGCCCCGCCGGCCGGCCGGCAGCTCTTCGGTGAGATGACGGTCGTCACCGACGAGGGTGCGGTCATCGGGCGAGGCTCGGTGCGGATCGGGGCGGTCACCGCCGCCTGAGGTTCACTCGCTCGGAAGGAGCCCGTCCCCGGCCCGGCCGGGGGCGGGCTCCGCCGTTTCCACGACCAGCGGGGTGCCCTGCTGCCAGATGGTGATCAGGCCTTCCTGCACCCGGCCGCTCACCGTCACCGGAGCGCCGCCGCCGAGCAGCTCGCGCGGGCCGCCGATCAGCAGGTAGCCGTCCAGGATCAGCCCGCCGGCCTCGACCGCGGGCTGCGGGACGCCGGTCAGCGTGAGCCGACGTCCGGGCGGCGGCAGGTCCTCGGGTTCCATGCCGCCATTATCCCGCCCTCAGCCGGTCGGCCACCGCCGGAAGCCGACCCACGAGCGGGACGGGGTCGGGCCGCGCTGCCCCTGGTAGCGGGAGCCGTACGCGGCCGACCCGTACGGCTGCTCGGCCGGGCTGGACAGCCGGAACAGGCACAGCTGCCCGATCTTCATCCCCGGGTGCAGGATGATCGGCAGCGTCGCCACGTTGGACAGCTCCAGCGTGATGTGACCGGTGAAGCCGGGGTCGATGAAGCCGGCGGTGCTGTGCGTCAGCAGCCCCAGCCTGCCAAGACTCGACTTGCCCTCTAGGCGCCCGGCGAGGTCGTCAGGGAGGGTGACGACCTCGAGGGTGGACCCGAGCACGAACTCGCCCGGGTGCAGCACGAAGGGGTCGTCCCCCTTCGGCTCGACCAGCGTGGTCAGGTCGTCCTGCTGCAGCGCCGGGTCGATGTGCGTGTACTGCTGGTTGTTGAAGACGCGGAAGAAGCGATCCAGCCGGACGTCGATGCTGGACGGCTGCAGCAGGCTCGGCTCGTACGGGTCGAGCTTGAGGCGCCGGGCCTCGACCTCCGCCTTGATGTCCCGGTCGGACAGCAGCATCGGCGCAGCGTACCGCCGCCGCGGAGCTCCCACGTTCCGGACATCTATGCTGATCGGGACGATTCCGCCCACCGAGGAGCGACAGGATGCGGCTGCAGGTCCGGTTCGACTACCCCGCCCCGCCGGAGCAGGTCTTCGCCACCCTGACCGACCCGGACTACCTGACCGCGAAGTCGAAGAACGCCGGCGACGACGACGTCACGGTGCTCGAGCGCGGCCAGACCGCCGAGGGCTTCAAGATGGCCAGCAGGCGGACCGTCGCGCTCGACGTCCCGGCATTCGCGCGCAAGCTCGTCAACCCGAAGAGTGTGCTCACCCAGACCGACGTCTGGGCCGACCCGGCACCCGACGGCACCCGCACCGGCGCCTGGACGGTCGACACCAAGGGCGTCCCGGTGTCCATGTCCGGGACCATGACCCTGGCGCCGGCGCCGGGCGGCGGCACCGCCGGCGAGATCTCGGGTGAGGTGACGTCGTCGGTCCCGCTGGTCGGCGGCAAGCTCGCCGCCTACGTCGCCAAGGAGGCGCAGGCCGACCTGGAAAAGGAGCACGACTTCATCGTGCGCTGGCTCAAGGAGCGCGGCTAGCGCGGTCACCAGGGACGTTCACCGGCTGACAACTCCCCCCGGTGGCGTACCACTGAGAGTTCTAACTACCACTGCCAGCGATACCGCAGTCCGGCGGTGGTCCCGGCTCACGGCCCCGCCCACCTCGGCGGGCCGGCGGACCTTGGTGGTCACGCACTAAGCGTCGGCGAGGGCCTTGAGCTGGCGCTGGTTGGCGACCTGCCGGTACGACCCCTCGACCAGCTCTGCGATCTCCTGCCAGTCCGGAGGCGCGGCCGTCAGGCTGACCGAGACCCACCCGTACGGCCCGTGGTACTTCGGGACGTAGAAGCGGACGTCCTGCAGCAGCGCCGGCCGCTCCTCCGCGTCCGGCTTGAAGACCAGCGCGTACGCGTGCTCGTCGCTGCCCTCGAAGACGGCGAACATCTTCCCCTTGCCGGCGCGGAACGTCGGTCGCCCCCACGCCTCGACCTCCACCGCCTCCGGCAGCTCCAGGCACACCCGCCGCACGTCCGCCAGGTGCGGGTCGTCGTCGCTGTACATCCTCGGGTGCGGCACCCGGCCACCCTACGACCCCCCGCCCCGCGCTGGTATGGTCGTCCTCGCAGTCCCGCGGGTGTAGTTCAATGGCAGAACATCAGCTTCCCAAGCTGACAGTGGGGGTTCGATTCCCTTCACCCGCTCTCCCGCTCCGGCCCAGCTCAGCGGCTTGACGCTCCTGTTCTGCACTCCGTCTTCACCTCCTCCCGCACCCATCGTGCTATCCCCGTGCTGTTAGCAGTGGCTTAACTGTGCCTACATGGCGGTCAGCTACCACTGAGCGGCTCGCGACCCGTCTCTCTTCGGGCGAGATCCGCGAAGCTTGTCCGTGCAGCCGCCAACTGGTCGGCGGCACGCCGCATCGCCTCTTCTTGGTCCATGGTCAGCCGCTCTCCGACGACTGCTCTGAAGGTCGACTCCGTGCGACCCCTCTCTGGAAGCGCAGTTGAAGCGGCCAACACGTCCTCCGCTGCCGCCATCACCTTTCGCGCAAGATCGATCCCCTCAGGGGTGCCGATCAACCAGACGCGGGCCGCGGCGGCTTGAAGAGGCGCGACATCAACACGGATCTCCTCAAAGACCCGCATCGGTGTGTAGTGATCTCGACGTATGAAGTTCTCCAGCCGGCCGATCACCCCGGAGTCGTACCGGCCTTGTTCGCCGAGCGCCCGCGCTCGGAGGAGAAGCAGTTGAGACCATCGGAGCACGTCTCCATACGCCTGGGTGACCTGCTCGCCGTGCGAGTCCTTCGCGGTTCGGCGATGCTTCACCGCTTCGAGACCCAGGGTGCCGAGGATCGTCAGTGCCGCCGCTCCTAGCGCCGCTATCACCGGGGCCCAAACGTCCTGGTTCAAGGTCACTCCGTCTCTCTGAACGCATCCGGCTGGCCAAGATCGACCGGCATGGCGTCGGCGATCCGGCGGTCGGCGCCCTGCGTGCGGTGAAGGTAGATCATCGCCGCCCGCTCGTTGTCGTGACCCATCCGCGCCATCGAGGTCCCTGACCGTCGTGCCCGGCACCTGCGCCGCGAGGTGGTTGCCGGTGTGTCGCAGGTCATGAAAGTGCAATGCCGGGACGCCGATGGCCGCCGTGGCGTCCTTCCAGCGACAAGTCCATTGAAGGTGCTGCGCCGTAACGGACCGCCCCTCGCGCCGGTGAACACCAGCGCGTCGCCCGCCGGTGCGACGAACTCCGCAAGGTGCGCGGCGAGGATCGGCAACAGGGCACCCGGCAAGCCGACGACCCGGTCGCCGGCCCTGCTCTTCGGCGGCCCCAGCACGAGCGCGCCTGTCGACAACTCCGAGTACGCCCGCTCGACCCGGACCACGCCGGCCGCTAGGTCGAGGTCGGACCGGCGCAGCGCCGTCACTTCACCGAAGCGGAGGCTCGCGTACGTCGTCAGCAGGATCAGCGCCGAGTAGCGCGGCGGCACCCGCCGGGCCAGCTCGCCGACCTGCCGCGCCGTCAGCGTCGGCCGCTCCTCTGGCGTCTCCGTTCCGGCGCCGCGGATACGGCACGGGTTCCTCCGGATGGTTCCGTCGTCCACCGCGGTCATCAGGATCGCCCGCAGCAGCCGATAGCCCTTGGCGGCCCCGGACGCTGAGATGCCGCTGTCCAGCAGCGCCGACCGCCACGACCGGATCACCGCCGGCCGGTCGTCCAGGTCGACCAGGCGGAGCTGGCCGAGGTGCGGCGCGATGTACCGCCGGAGCTGGAACCGGTACTGCTCGACCGTCCGCGGTCGCAGCCCGGCCCGCTCCCGGATCCACCGCTCCGCGTAGTCGGCAAGCCGTTCCTCACCGGCCGCCGGGTCGCGCCAGTCACCCTTCGCGATCTCCGCCTCGACCAGCGACAGCCACCGGGAGGCGTCCTGCTTCCGCTCGAAGGTCTGCGGAGCGTTCCGCCGCCGGCCGTCCGGACCGAGGTACGACGCTTGGAACCGACCCGACGGCAGCTTGCGCACCCACCCGAAGTCGCGCCGGCCCGTACGCCCGCTCACGCGACACCTCGCACGGTGAGCCGCACGTCCGCCGGCCGCATCGGCTCCACCCGGCCCGCGGCGACGAACGCGGCCAGGTCGCTCTCCGCGATCCGGACCGGGCAGCCCTTCCGGGCGCCCAGGCGCACGAAAGCGATCCGCCGCTCCGCGATCAGCCGGCGCACGAACCGCGACGGCGTGCCAAGCCGCGCGGCCGCCTCTTCGACCGTCAACAGGCGGTCGCTCATCCTGCCCTCCTCTCCTGATCGGCCAGCTCGTCCCGGGCGGTCCGGCGCCGCTCTCGGGCGCGGGCGGCGGCACTCGTCGCCAGCAGCGCGTCGGCCGTCGTACGCCAACCGAGGCCGGCGTACGTCCAGGAGCCGACGACGAGCGTCGTGTCCTCGTGCTCACGCGCCTCGACCAGCTCGCGCCGGCGCCAGACGCGGCGGGCCGCCCGGAGCGCCCGGAGGGTGGTCGAGTAGCGGCGGGAGCGGGTGCCGAAGTGGCCGCCGAAGCCGAGCATGTGCGCCCAGCGCCGCAGCCCATCCCAGCCGTCGGCGCCGCCGAGCGTCCAGCAGGCGTCGACCAGCCGGCCGGCGTGCGTGGCCGGGTCGGCGTAGTAGTCCACAGTGGACGCGGTGAGCCGCTTGGAGACGTGCCCGGTGCTCTCGGTGGACTTGGTGGCGTACTTGGCCAGGTAGCCGACGACGCGCCCGGTCGGTGACGTCGCCGTCGCCGCGCAGCCGCAGCGGCCGGACGTCGAGCTGCTCGCCCCAGCCGATCCGCCAGCCCGCCGGCCGCTGGTCGTGCCCGTCGGTGGTGAAGGCGGTTGCCGCCGCCCGGTGGACCGCGTCGACCAGGTCGCCGAGGACGACGCCGGCCGGCGGGACGATCCGCGTCGCGGTCGGCCGGGTCGACGCCGTCGAGCCGGAGCAGCGCGTGCAGGTGGACGACGCCGCGCCGTTGGAACTCGGCGACCTTGGCGTACGAGAGCCGGACCGTGGTGCCGTGGGCACGTGCGACGCGGGCCAGCTCGCGGCGCAGACCGATGACGGTCCGGCGCCACAGCTCGCCGACGTGCGCGTTCCACACGACCTGCCCGGCGTGGTCGTAGCAGTCCAGGCAGAGCGGCAGCCCGAGCACGGCTCTCGTCCTGGTCGTGATGGCGGCGTGCAGCGCAGGTCCCGCCCGTGCGGGCACGGCGCCGGCTTCCGCCGGGGCCGGCACGGCAGCACCCGGCCGGTGCTCGCGGTCGCGCCGGGTGTGCACCAGCCCGAACGACGGCGCGGTCAGCGTCAGGAACACCGCCGGATGCCCGGCGACCTCCGCCGGCACGCCCTTCCCGCCGCGCAGGCCGGCCGCGATGAGCTGCCAGGTGTCCGCCCGGTACCGCTCCGAGCAGGGCGGGCACACCGACGCCCGCCGGTCCCCGCACGCCTTGTAGATCACCCCGTCCGGCGCGTCCGGCAGCTCCGCCGGCCGCCGGCACAGCTCGCCGGTGCCCGGGTCGGCCCGCAGCATCGACGGCCGCAGCCGCACCGGCCGCACACACCCGCCGGCGGCCTGGGCGCCGGTGAGCCAGCGGCGCGTAGTCCGCGGCCGGCTACCGCTCGGGCGAGGCCCGCGTCGTCCGAGTGTCCGAGATGCGACCTGCGTGGCAGCCCGTCGCCGACGCACTGGCAGGACCGGCTGTCGCTGGCAGCGCTGGTCGTGCTGACGCGGCGCTGCCGTGCTGCTGTTCGGATCGCGCCCCTGGCCGTGGCCCTGCTGGTGGTCGGCCTGGCGCCTACTCGTCGTGATCGACCAGGCGCGCCGCCCGGGGCACCTCGGCAAGTGGACGCCCAAGCTGCCGCTGCAGTAGCTCGACGGCCTGGTCGTCGGCGACGCTCACGGCGTCTCCCGCTCGCCCGATGCCGAGCCGCGACCGTGGCCAGCGCGCGACCTGGTCGTCGGTCGAGGAACGCCGACGTGCATCCGGCGGGGGATGCCGCCTTCGGCGATGAGCCAGCCGACGCCGCGGGCGGCGGGTCGATGTCGGTGGCGGAGTAGCCGCTGGCGGCCCAGCCGTGCCCGAGGATGACGTCCGAGGAGGCGCCGGTGGTGCAGCGGAACGCCCACCGGTAGCCGAACAGGTCCCGCAGCGAGGTCGGGATGATGTCCGCCGAGGGCCGCTGCGTCGCCGCGACCACGATCACGCCGGCCGCCCGGCCCCGGGCGACGAGGTCGCGGACGTTGGCGACGAACTCGCCTTGCTGCTTGCGGTCCCCGACGGTGGCGGAGAAGTAGGCCAGCTCGTCGAAGACGACCAGGACCGGCGCCATCCCACCGTCGCGCGTGATCTTCCGCCGGCCGGCCGCGAGGAGCCGCTCGTACCGGTCGTCCATCTCCTCCTGCAGCTCGCGGAGGACCTTGTTCGCCTGGTCGATGTCCGGGCCGACGAACTGCTCCGCGCAGTCGCGCCCAGGCGCCGAGCTCGACCCGCTTGCCGTCGACCAGCACGAGCCGGCAGTCCAGCCGACAGCGCGGCGTGCCCGACGATGAGGTTCAGCGCGACCGACTTGCCGGCGCCGGGCTCGCCGCCGACGAGCAGGTTCCGCTCGGCCAGGTCCACGCGGACCGGCGCGGCCGGTCTCGTCAGTGCCGAGGTGGACCGGCTGCCAGATCGACAGCCGGCCCCGCGCGGCCGGCGCTCATCGGCTGGCCCCGGCGAGCTGGTCGAGCAGCTCCGAGCGGACCGGACGCTTCCCGCGCCAGCGGGTCCCGGCGGACCACCTCGACCGTGACCAGGTGCGCCCGGCGCCGGTCCCGGATCACCCGCACGTCCTGGCACCACAGCGCCGCCCGCAGCCGGTCGGACTCGTCCTCGATGTCCTCAGCGGAGATGCCGGCCCGGCACCACAGCCGGACCCGCTCGCCGAACGGCGCCGGCACCACCGACAGGAACAGCGGCAGCCGGCCGTCCCGGGTCGTCGCCCGGACCTCGACCAGTCCGGCGTGCAGCCGGTGATGGGTGACCGAGCACCACACCAGCGCCAGCACGACCCGCCGCACCGGCCCAACCGCCGCCACGACGAGGACCAGGCCGAGCGCGGCCGCCATCGTCTCGTGCGGGCCGATCCGGGCCGCCGACCAGTTCCAGGCCCACACCAGCAGGCCCAGCACGGCCAGCTCGGCCGCGTGCCGCCACACCCAGCCGGCCACGCGCCCGGCCCAGCGAGGGCCGGTGGATCGGCGCCGGCCGCAGCGCCCGGACGAGCTGCCGTTGCTCCCGGTTCACGCCGACCACCGGCCCACCGGCCGCACCCGACCCGGCGACCGCCGGCGGCCGAGGACCGCCCGCAGCCGGTCCCACAGCGTGTAGGTCTGCACTTCCCAGCCGGCCGACCGCATCGCGGCCAGCTCGCGCCGACTTACGCTCATGGCTGTTCGCCTCTCCGTACACAAGGGATGGGGTTGAACGAAGGGCGCCCGGCCGGCACTGGTTTCTCAGGCCCCGCCGGCCGGGCGCCGCACTACCGCTCGCGGCGCAGCGCCCGCACGTGCTCGGTCCGCGCCGCCTCGTACTCGCCGTAGGCGCGCTCCCAGGCGTCGCACGCCGCCCGCTCGGCCTCCTGCGCCGCCAGCTCCCGCCGCTGCGCCTCCTCCGCCGACAGCGCCACCGCCGCGGTCACGACGCCGCCCGCGTCGGCCCGCGCCGGAGCCAGCGACGCCGCCCGGTAGGCGACACCGGACCGGTCACCCATCGACCACGGCGACGCGACCAGCTCACCGACGGCGACGTACTGCCCCGGCGTCACCTCCGGCGCGAACGCCGTCGCGACCCGGATCACCTCCGCGCCGTCCGCGTCCAGCGCCACCAGCTCGGTCTGCCACAGCGGCTCCTGCGTCCGCGCGTCCCGCTTCTGCCGGCCCTCCTGATCCGTCTTCGGCTCCGGCGCCCGCGTCGCCAGGAACTGCATCCGCTCGGTCTTGATCTCCAACCTCATCGGCTGTTGCTTCTCCGTCTACTTCGGACCGCGCCCTGCGGTCTGCGTCCATAGAACGGCGTGCGGGGGGGGTTCAGACAGATGAGGCAGGGGGAGGCAGGGTGACTCACCTCGCAGCACCGTGCATCCGAATGGTGCATGCTTGTGCTCATGGCGCGCGGACTGTCCACAGCCCGGAACACGCCGGGACTGCGCAGTCGCCGGCTGAAGGAGATCCGCGCCGCCGCCGACAAGCGCCAGGCGGCTCCTGCTGCGGGAGCTGGCCGCCGCCGGCCACCAGCACGGCATCGACGTCGCGCCGCCGGCCAGCCTCAAGCGGCATGGTGTCCGGGTGGGAGAACGGCGCCCCGATGAGCGCCGACTACCGCCGGCTGTTCTGCATCGTCTACGGCCTCACCGAAGCCGAGCTGGGCTTCACCACCAACGACACGCCCCCGCCGGCACCGCTCGGCGCCGACCTGGACCCGTGGGAACTGGCCGACGCCCTCACCAGCTCGACCATCACCGCGCCGACCCTCGCTGAGATGGAACGCGCGGTCCTCGGCTACGCCAACCGATACGGCACCACCCCGCCGGCCGAGCTATGGCCCCAAGTGAGCCGGCAGATGGCCCGCATGAAGGACGCCATCTCCCAGCCCCAGCCGCTCGCCGGTGCGCCGGCAGTCCGTCGCGCTGCTCGGCGTGCTGTCAGGAGTCGCCGGGCAGCTCGCCATGGACCTGGACCGGCCCGACCGCGCGGAAGGCATGTTCTCCGTCGGCCGGCTCGCCGCCACCGAAGCCGGCGACGACGACCTGGCCGCATGGGTCGCCGCAACCCGAGCATCGGCCCGTTCTTCGCCCAGCGCTCGCCGCCTCCGCCGAGCTGCTCGCCGACGCCGAACGCCTCGCCGGCCCCGCCTCCAGCGCCCGCCGCCGCGCCTGGATCGCCGCCATGCACGCCCGCGCCCTGGCCGCCGCCGGCCAACGCCGCCAAGCTCTCGCCGCGCTCGACCGCGCCCACGCCCACATCACCACGGCGCTCGACCAGCCCCGCGGAACGGACTTCTTCGACGCCCCGCGGCTCGACGGCATCACCGGCTCGGTCTACCTCCTGCTGCGCGAGCCCGCCCAAGCCGCCGACTTCATCGGCCGCGCCTCGACTCCGCTCGCCGGCCGACCACAAGGGCCGCGCCCTGCTCACCCTCGACCTCGCCGCCTGCCGCGTCATCGAGCGCCAGGACGACGAAGCCGGCCAACTCATCAACACCGCACTCGACATCGCCGCCGGCTCACTCGTCCGCCCCATCATCGACCGCGCCCACGACGTCCGCGCCCACATGGCAGGCTGGACCGGCACAACGGCAGCCGCCGACCTCGACGCCCGGCTCGCCGACCTCGCGAGCTGAAAGGCAGGCCAGCACGTGCGCTGGAAAGTCCACGGCCGCCGCACCATGTCAAAAGCGACTGGGTCAACGTCTACCTAGACGACGTCGAACTCCCCAACGGCA
>CAVXZF010000006.1:0-132710 GCA_963766325.1 uncultured Actinomycetota bacterium
TCGGGCGGCTCGAAGGTTTCCGTCACCCGGCGCTGGGCCAGCTGCCGGAACTGGTCGGCGGTCACCTCGCCGCCGTCGGGCGAGCGGGCCACGACCAGCACCGTGTCGTCGCCAGCGATGGTGCCGGCCACGTAGGTCAGCCCGGCCCGGTCGATCGCCGAGGCGAGGAAGTGGGCGGCCCCCGGCGGGGTCCGCAACACCGCCAGGTTGCCGCTGCCCTCAGCGGAGACCAGCAGCTCGGCCAGCAGCCGCGCCAGCCGGGGCGGCGGGACCGCGGTGGCCGCGCGCACCACCGGCGGGCTGCCGTCCTCGGGAACCACGTACGCCGGGGTGCCGCCATCGGCGGCCCGGACCTTGACCGCGCCCAGCTCCTCCAGGTCGCGCGACAGCGTGGCCTGGGTGACGTTGACCCCTTCGGCGGCGAGTAGCAGAGCCAGCTCCACCTGGGAGGACACCGGCCGGACGGTCATCAGCGCGCGGATCAGCTCCTGCCGGGCGGGCTTGCTGACCGGCGCCGGCGCCCTGGCCGGCACCTCGGCCTCCGACCGGGCGGGCGCCCCGGTCGCCTCACCCGTCGAGCGGCGCCGCCCGGCGGCGGTCCGGGCCGCCCGGCTCACGACCGCTCCAGCAGCCAGATGAGCAGCGCCTTCTGCGCGTGCAGCCGGTTTTCCGCCTCGTCCCAGACCGCGCTCTGCGGGCCGTCCAGCACCTCGGCGGCGATCTCCTTGCCCCGGTACGCCGGAAGGCAGTGCAGCGCCACCGCGCCCGGCGCGGCCAGCTGCATCGCCTCCCGCGTCACCGCGAACGGCACGAACGGCGCGGACCGGTCAGCCGCTTCGCCCTCCTGGCCCATCGACACCCAGGTGTCGGTCACCACGACCTCGGCGCCCTCGAAGGCTTCCTTCGGCTCGTTGACCACCCGGACGGAGCCCCCGGTCCCGGCGGCGACCCGCGCCGCCTGCTCGACCACCGCAGGGTCCGGGTCGAAGCCGCGCGGCGCCCCCACCCGGACGTGCAGCCCCGCGGTCGCACCGCCGAGCAGCAGCGAGTGGGCCATGTTGTTGGCGCCATCGCCGACGTACGCCAGCGTCACCCCGGCGAGGCGGCCGAGCCGCTCGCGGATCGTCTGCAGGTCGGCGAGCACCTGGCAGGGGTGGAAGGAGTCGGTCAGCGCGTTGACCACGGGCACCCGGCTCACCCGGGCGGCGGCCTCGACCCGCTCCTGGCCGAAGGTGCGCCAGACGATCGCGGCCGCCTGCCGGTCCAGCACCCGGGTGGTGTCCTCGATCGGCTCGCCGCGGCCGAGCTGGCTGCCGACCGCCTCCATCACCAGCGGGTAGCCGCCGAGCTCGGCGATGCCGACGCTGAACGACACGCGAGTGCGGGTGGACGGCTTGTCGAAGAGCACCGCGACCGCGCGCGGGCCAGCGAGCGGGGTGAACCCGAACCGGTCGGCCTTGACCCGGTCGGCCAGGTCGAGCACCTCGAGCTGCTCGGCCGGGCCGAGGTCGTCGTCGCGGAGGAAGTGGCGAGGCATCAGCGGACCCCTTTGTCCTGGGCTGGTCCGCCGCCGGCGCCCGACGCACCGGCGGCGCTGGCGGCTCCGACGGTAGCGCCCCCGATCTCGGCCACGGCGGCCCGCAGGCCGGCCACTGCCTCGTCGGCCTCGGCGGCCGACAGCACCAGCGGCGGCGCCAGCCGCACCGCGTCCGGCTGCACCGCGTTGACCAGCAGCCCGGCCCGCCGGGCGGCCGCCTCCACGTCGGCCGCCACCGGCGCCGTCAGCACCAGCGCCCGCCACAGCCCGCTGCCGCGCACGCCGGCGACCAGCGGGTGGTCGATGCCGGCCAGCCCGGCGGCGAGCCGGTCGCCGACCGCGCGGACGGAGGCCAGCAGGTCGTCGCCCTCGATGGTGTCGAGCACGGCCAGCGCGGCGGCCGCGGACACCGGGTTGCCGCCGAAGGTGCTGCCGTGGTCGCCCTTGGCGAACAGCTCGCCGGCCGCACCGAGCCCGACGCAGGCACCGATCGGCAGGCCGCCGCCGAGCCCCTTGGCCAGCGTCACCACGTCCGGGCGGATCCCTTCGCCGTGGTGTGCGAACCACGCGCCGGTCCGGCCGATCCCGCTCTGCACCTCGTCCAGGACCAGCAGGGCGCCGGTCGCGTCGCACGTCTCCCGGGCGGCCCGCAGGTAGCCGGCCGGCGGCGGCACCACGCCGCCCTCCCCGAGCGTCGGCTCGAGGAAGACCGCGGCGGTCCGCTCGCTGACCGCCGTGCGCAGGGCGGCCTCGTCGCCGTACGGCACGAAGGTCACCGGGCCGGGCAGCGGAGCGAACGGCTCCCGCTTGGCCGGCGTGCCGGTCAGCGCGAGCGCCCCGAGGGTCCGGCCGTGGAAGCCGCCCTCGGCGGCGACCATCTCGAGCCGGCCGCCGGCCGGGTCCAGCGCCCGGCCGTGCCGGCGGGCCAGCTTGACGGCGGCCTCGTTGGCCTCGGCGCCGTCGTTGCCGAAGAACACCCGGCCGTCGTTGCCGAGCAGCCCGACCAGCCGCTCGGCCAGCCGGACGCCCGGCTCGTGCATGGCCAGGTTGCTGGAGTGGGCCAGCGTGCCGACCTGCCGGCACACCGCCGCGACCAGGGCCGGGTGGGCGTGGCCGAGCGCGGACACCGCGATGCCGGCGATGAGGTCGAGATACTCCCGGCCGTCCACATCCCAGACCCGGCAGCCCTCGCCACGGGCGAAGGCCACCGGCGGGGTCCCGTACGTCGGCATCATCACCGCGTCCCAGCGCGCGGCCAGCCGCTCGGTGCCGGTCATGCGGCCGCCCCGTCCGGGAGCACCATGGTGCCGACGCCGGAGTCGGTGAAGACCTCGACCAGCACCGCGTGCGGCACCCGGCCGTCCAGCACGTGCGCCTGCGGGACGCCGCCCCGGACCGCCCGCAGGCAGGCCTCCATCTTCGGCGCCATCCCGGCCGACAGGGTCGGGAGCAGCCGCTCCAGGTCGGCCGCCGTGATCTCGCTCACCACGTCACCGGGGGTGCCGGCGCCGTCGTCCGGCCAGGACGCGTACAGCCCCTCGACATCGGTCAGGACGACCAGCTTCTGCGCGCGCAGCGCGACCGCGATGGCGGCGGCGGCGCTGTCCGCGTTGACGTTGTACGGCTCGCCCTCGGCGCCGCGGGCCACCGTCGCCACCACCGGGATCCGACCGTCGGCCAGCAGGGCCTCGACGGTGCCGGGGTCAACCTCGGTCACATCCCCGACCCGGCCCAGGTCGACCTGCTCGCCGCCGACCACCGTGGTCCGCCGCTCGGCGGTGAGCAGGCCACCGTCCTCACCGGACAGCCCGACCGCGAACGGGCCGTGGTCGTTCACCAGCCGGACGACGTCGCCGTTGACCTGGCCGACGAGCACCATCCGGACCACCTCCATCGCCTCCGGGGTGGTCACCCGCAGCCCGCCGCGGAACTCGCTGACGATCCCGAGCCGGTCGAGGTGGGCGGTGATCTGCGGGCCGCCGCCGTGCACCACGACCGGCCGGAGCCCCGCGTACCGCAGGAAGACGACGTCCTCGGCGAAGGCGCGCTGCAGCGCGGGGTCGGTCATCGCGTGGCCGCCGTACTTGAGGACGACGACCGCGCCGTGGAAGCGGGCCAGCCAGGGCAGCGCCTCCACCAGCGTCGCCGCCTTGGTCAGCGCGGACTGCCGGTCGCGGGTCTCGGTGGCGGTCATGTCGAGTACGCCGAGTTCTCGTGGACGTACGCCAGGGACAGGTCGTTGGTCCACACTGTCGCCGCCTCGGAGCCGGCGTGCAGGTCGACCAGGATGTGCACGGCCCGCCCGGACAGGTCGACGCGGTCGCGCGGCTCCCCCGCGCCGCCGGCGCGGCACACCTGCACCCCGTTGATGGCGACGTCGAGCGCGTCCGGCTCGAAGGCGGCCGCCGTGGTGCCGACGGCGGCGAGAACCCGGCCCCAATTGGGGTCGTTGCCGAACAGCGCGCACTTGAGCAGGTTGCTCCGCGCCACGGCGCGGCCGATCTCCACCGCGTCGGTCTCGGAGGCGGCACCGACCACCTCGATGGCCACGTCCTTCGTCGACCCCTCCGCGTCGGCGAGCAGCTGGCCGCACAGGTCGGCGCAGACCTGCTCGACCGCGGTGGCGAAGTCGGCCGGCGCCGGGACGTGCCCGGACGCGCCGCTGGCCAGCAGCAGGACGGTGTCGTTGGTGGACATGCAGCCGTCGGAGTCGACCCGGTCGAAGGTCCGGGAGGTCGCCGCCCGCAGCGCCGCGTCGCAGTCGGCGGCCGGCACCTCCGCGTCGGTGGTGAGGACGCAGAGCATGGTGGCCAGGCCGGGCGCCAGCATGCCGGCCCCCTTGGCCATCCCGCCGACCGTCCAGCCGTCCCGGCTCACCGTCGCGGTCTTCGCCACCGTGTCGGTGGTGAGGATCGCCCCCGCGGCCGCGTCCCCCCCGGCACCGGACAGCGCCGCGGCGGCCTTGTCCACGCCGGGCAGCAGAGCGTCCATCGGCAACCGCTCCCCGATCAGGCCGGTCGAGCAGACGGCGACCTCGACCGCGCCGATGCCGAGCGCGGCGGCGACGGCCTCGGCGGTGGCGTGCGTGTCGGCGAAGCCGGCGCTGCCGGTGCACGCGTTGGCCCCGCCGGCGTTGAGCACCACGGCGGTCAGCCGGCCGGTGGTGAGCACCTGCTCCGTCCACAGCACCGGCGCCGCCTTGACCCGGTTGCTGGTCAGCACGCCAGCCGCAGCGTCGAGCGGCCCGTCGTTGACGACCAGCGCCAGGTCCGGGCCGGCGCCCGACCGGATCCCGGCGGCCACCCCGGCGGCCCGGAAGCCCCGGGCGGCGGTGACGCTCACGGCGCCACCCCGTCCACGCTGAGGCCGGCGGTCTCCGCCAGGCCGAGGACGAGGTTGGCGCACTGCACGGCCTGCCCGGCGGCGCCCTTGCCCAGGTTGTCGATCGCGCTGCAGACGACCACCCGGCCAGAGCTGGTGTCGACTGTGGCCTGCAGGTGGGCGCTGTTGCTGCCCACCGTCGCGGCGGTGTGCGGCCAGCGGCCGTCGGGCAGCAGGTGGACGAACGGCTCGCCCTCGTACGCCGCCGCCAGGACCTGACGCACCGCGTCGGCGTCCACGCCCGGCCGGGCCGGCCGGGCCGTGACCGTGGCGAGGATGCCGCGCGGCATCGGCGCCAGCACCGGCGTGAAGGACAGCGTGCGTGCGCCGGTCGCCTGGAGGATCTCCGGGACGTGCTGGTGGCGACCCACCCGGTAAGGCGAGAGGTCGCCCATCACCTCGCTGCCGAGCAGGTGGGCCTTGGTGCCGCGGCCGGCGCCCGACGTGCCGGAGGCGGCCAGGACGACCATGTCGTCGGGCTCCACCAGGTCGGCGGCGATCAGCGGGGCGAGCGCCAGGGTGATGGCGACCGCGTAGCACCCGGTGACAGCGACCCGGGAGCTCGCGGCGATCGCGGCGCGCTGGCCGGGCAGCTCGGGCAGCCCGTAGGTCCAGGTGCCGGCGTGGTCACCGCCGTACGCCGCCGCCCAGGCGTCCGGGTCGGCCAGCCGGTGGTCGGCGCCGAGGTCGACGACACGGAGGTCGGCCGGGAGCTCGGCGGCCAGCCGACCGGACTCCCCGTGCGGCAACGCGAGCAGGACCAGATCGGCGGCGCCGAGCACCTCCGGCGTGGTCGGCGCCAGCACCCGCTCGGCCACGCTGACCAGCTGCGGATGCACGTCACCCAGACGCTCCCCCGCGCTGGCGTGCGCCGTGACGGGGCCGACCTCCAGATCCGGATGGCCGGCCAGCAGGCGCAGCAGCTCACCGCCGGCGTATCCGCTGGCTCCGGCGACCGCGACCGTCGTTCCCATGCGCACGAACATACCTGCTGATGCATGATCATGCGACCGTCACGATTTTGTCGGTGCTGCCCGCTACGGTGCTCGCCATGGAGGAAGACCTGGTGAGAGCCGTGCGGACGGCACTCCGCGCGGTCGCCGACCCGGCGAAGGCGGAGCCGATGCGTGCATACATGAAGTCGGCGATGCCGATGCTCGGAGTGCCGCAGCCGGTCCGGGTCAAGGCGCTGCGGCCGTTGCTGGCCGCGCACCCGCTGGCCGACTCGGGTCGCTGGCGAGCCGCCGTGCTCGCGATCTGGCGGGACGCGACCTACCGGGAGGAGCGGTACGCGGCGCTGTCGGTGGCCCGCCACCGGTCGTACGGACGCTTCCTGCTGAGCGAGCCGCACCGCTCGATGGAGATGCTCGACGAGCTGGTCGTCACGGGCGCGTGGTGGGACCTCGTAGACGAGACCGCGATCAGGCTGGTCGGGCCGCTGCTGTTGGCCGCTCCGGAGGTGGTGACACCGGCGATGCGGGCCTGGGCGACGGACGCCGACCGGTGGCGGCGGCGTACCGCGGTGATCTGCCAGATCGGCGCCAAGGGCCGGACCGACACCGCCCTGCTCGCCGCGGCGGTCGAGGCCAACGCAGCCGACCGGGACTTCTTCCTCCGCAAGGGCGTCGGCTGGGCGCTGCGGGAGCACGCGAAGACCGACCCGAAGTGGGTGCGCGACTTCGTCGCGGCCCACGAGCTGAGCCCGCTGTCCCGCCGGGAGGCGCTCAAGCACCTCGGCGACCCGGCATGACCGGGCGGTCAGCCGCGGAGGACGGCCCCGGTCCGCCGCGTGACCTCCGCGACGGCGGCGTCGCGTGCCTCCGCCGCCTCCTCCACGGTGAGCGTGCGATCGGGCGCGCGGAAGCGCAGCGAGTAGGCCAGCGACCGGCGGCCCGGCCCGAGCCGCTCGGGGTCGGTGTAGACGTCGAAGAGCCGCAGCGACTCCAGCAGCGAGCCGGCGCCCTCCCGCAGCGCCACGGCGACGTCCGCCGCCGGCGCGTCGTCCGGCACCACCAGGGCGACGTCGAGCAGCGCTGGCGGATACATGGACAGCACCGGGGCGCGGACGATGCCGCCGAGGTCGAGCTCGTCGAGGTCGAGCTCCAGGGCGCAGGTCCGCTCCGGCAGTTCCAGCGCGGCGACCACCCGGGGGTGCAGCTCGCCGGCGTAGCCGACCACCCGCTCGCCGCGGAGCAGCGCCGCACACCGGCCGGGATGCCACGGCGCCTGCCGCGCCGCCCGCACGGTGAGCTCCACCCGGGCGGTGGCGGCGACCAGCCGGGCCGCCTCGACCGCGTCGGACCAGCACGCCGGCCGCGCCGGCCCCCACCAGCCGGCCGGCTCGGCGGCGCCGGTCAGCGCGACCGCCAGGTGGGTCGGCTGGTCGGGCAGTGCGGCCGCCAGCCGGGCCAGCTCCTCGGCGGTCGGCCGCCGGTCCACGCCGAGCGCGGGCATCGGCGCCGGACTGTCCCCGGGCAGGAAGACCAACCCGGTCTCGAAGAGCGCGACGTCGCGGGCGCCGCGGCTCACGTTGCGGCGGAGAGTGCCGAGCAGGCCCGGCAGCAGGGTCGTGCGCAGCTCCGGCTCGGCCTCCGACAGCGGGTTGGCCAGCCGGAGCGCGTGCCGGCGCGGATCGTCCTCGGCCAGGCCGAGCGCGTCGTGCAGGCCGGGGGCGACGAAGGGGTACGAGAGGATCTCGACGTAGCCGGCCTCGGCGAGCGCGCGGCCGATCGAGCGGCGGGTCCGCTGGGCCTCGGTGAGCCCGCGACCGGGCGGTGGCGTCGGCAGCGTCGAAGGCACCGACTCGTAGCCCTCCAGCCGGACGACCTCCTCGACCAGGTCGGCCGGGTCGATCAGGTCGGGCCGCCAGGACGGCGGGGTCACCGTGAGCGCGCCGGCGCCGGCGACCGAGCAGCCGATCTGCTCGAGCCGGCGGACGACCATCGGCTCCGGGATCGGGATGCCGGCGGTGCGCTCCGGCAGGTCGGCCGGCAGAACGATGGTCACCGGGGCCAGCCGGTCGCCGACGACGGTGAAGCCCGCCGCCGCGGTCGCGCCGCCGTAGGTCGAGAGCAGGTCGCAGGCCCGCTGCAGGGCGGCGGCGGCCACCTCAGGGTCCACGCCCCGCTCGAAGCGCTTGGCCGCCTCGCTCGGCAGCCGGTGCCGACGGACGCCACGCGAGATCGTCGGCGGCTCCCAGTGCGCCGCCTCCAGAATCACCGCGGTCGTCCCTGCCCCGATCTCGGTGCTGGCGCCGCCCATGATCCCGGCCAGCGCCACCGGCCCGGAATCGTCGGTGACCAGCAGGTCGTCCGGGTCGAGGACGCGCTCGACGCCGTCCAGGGTGGTCAGCCGCTCCGCCGGCCGGGCCCGGCGCACCACCAGGTCGCCGGACACCTTGTCCCGGTCGAAGGCGTGCATCGGCTGGCCGGTCTCCAGCATCACGTAGTTGGTCACATCGACCGCGAGCGAGATCGCCCGGACGCCGGACAGCGCCAGCCGCCGGCGCAGCCACAGCGGCGAAGGGGCCGCCGGGTCCAGCCCGGTGACCACCCGGGCGGAGAAGCGGTCGCAACCGGCCGGGTCCTCGATCCGCACCGGCCAGCCGCGGTCGTCCGGCAGCGGCACGGTGACGTCAGCGGCGGGATCCCGGTACGGCGCGTCGAAGGCGTGGGAGAGCTCGCGGGCGATCCCGCGCACCGACATCTCGTAGCCCCGGTCGGTGGTCGTCTCCAGGTCGAGCACGGTGTCGCGCAGCTCGAGCGCCGCGACCGCGTCCGCGCCGACCGTGAGGTCGGCGGGCAGCACCAGGATGCCGAGGTGGTCGTCGCCGAGCCCGAGTTCGCGCGCCGAGCAGATCATCCCGTCCGAGACGTGGCCGTACGTCTTGCGGGACGAGATGGCGAAGCCGCCCGGCAGCACCGAGCCGGGCAGGGCCGCCGCGACGAGGTCACCGTCGGCGAAGTTGCGGGCGCCGCAGACGATGCCGCGCGGCCCGGCCTCGCCGACGTCGACCTGGCACCACCGGATGGTCTTGCCGTTGCTGGCGGTGAACTCCTCGAAGGAGAGCACCCGGCCGACGACGACCGGCCCGGCGAGGTCGTCGCCGACCGGCTCGACCGCCTCGACCTCGACGCCGAGCCGGATCAGACCGGCCGCGACCTCCCGCGGACCGGCCTCGGCCGGCAGCAGGACATGCTCGCGCAACCAGGACAGGGGCAGCCGCACGCCTCAGACCTCCATCCCGAATGGCAGCGTGAAGCGCACGTCGCCCTCGACCACGTCGTGCATGTCCTCCGCCTCGTGCCGGGCCATCAGCGTCCGCTCGATGCCCATCCCGAAGGCGAAGCCGCTGTAGCGCTGCGGGTCCACCCCGCAGGCGACGAGCACCCGCGGGTTGACCATCCCGCAGCCACCCCACTCCACGAAGCCCTCCGACTTGCAGGTCCGGCAGGGCCGGGCGGGGTCGCCGACGGACGCGCCGCGGCAGACCCAGCACTGCACGTCGAACTCGGCCGACGGCTCGGTGAAGGGGAAGAAGTGCGGCCGGAAGCGGGTCCGCAACCCGGGTCCGAACATGGCCGCCGCGAAGTGGTCCAGCGTGCCGCGCAGGTGGGCCATGGTGATGCCCTCGTCGACGGCGAGGCCCTCGACCTGGTGGAAGACGGGGCTGTGGGTGGCGTCCAGCTCGTCGGTGCGGAAGGTCTTGCCCGGCACCACGACGTAGACCGGCGGCTTGCGCTCCAGCAGCACCCGGGCCTGCACCGGCGAGGTGTGCGTGCGCAGCAGCAGGCCGGAGTCGGCGGCGCCGTCCTCGCCGGCGACGTAGAAGGTGTCCATGGCGGCGCGGGCCGGGTGGTCCTTGCCGAAGTTGAGCGCGTCGAAGTTGAACCACGAGGCCTCCACCTCGGGTCCCTCCGCGACCTCGTAGCCCATCGCCACGAAGACGTCGGCGATGCGGTCGGAGATCGTGGTCAACGGGTGCCGGGCACCGCGCGGGCGGCGGTCCCAGGGCAGCGTGACGTCGACCGCCTCGTCGGCGAGCACCCGAGCGTCCCGCTCCGCGGTCAGCGCCGCCAGCCGGGCGTCGTACGCGGCCTGCGCGGCGGCGAGGGCCTCGTTGAGCCGCCGGCCGGCGGGCGATCGCTCCGTCGCCGGCAGCGCGCCGATGCCGCGCCGGGCCAGCCGCAGCGGCGCCCGGTCGCCGAGGTGGGCCGGCTTCGCCCGGGTCAGCGCGTCGAGCTCGTCGGCCTCGGCGAAGGCCTTCTCGGCCTCGCGGACGGCGGAGTCGAGCGCGTCGGGCGCCAGGGCGGCGGCCGGCCCGGGGTCGGATGGCGGTGCGGACACGCTGGAAAGTGTAGGGACCGACCTGTGACCGCCCCGAGCCGGTTTCCCGGGCGCGGCTCAGCCGGGCACCTGGTCGTACGGCGGGGCACCGGCCGGCAGCAGCACCCGGAAGAGCGCGCCGCCCCCCGGCGCGGCGTCGACCTCGACCGCGCCGTGGTGCGCCTCGACGATGCCCTTGACGATGTAGAGCCCCAGCCCGCTGCCCCCGGCATGCCCGTCGCGCCAGAACCGGGAAAAGATCCGCGACCGGATCTCGGCGTCGATGCCGGCGCCCTCGTCGGCGACGGCGACCAGCACCGCGTCCGCCCCGTCCGGCGTCTTCGCCGCCGCGACCTCCACCGCGACGGTGCCGGCGCCGTGCCGGACCGCGTTCTCGATCAGGTTGGCGAAGACCTGCGCCACCCGGTCCGGGTCCAGCCAGGTCTCCGGCAGGTCGCCGGCGACGGACAGCACGAAGCGGTCGTCACGGTCGCCGCTGGCCACCCGCCCGGCGATCACCCGGCGCAGCGCCGCGGGCACGTCGACGACCTGGGGACGCAGCCGCAGCCGGCCCGCGTCGATGCGGGACACGTCGAGCAGGTCCGACAGCAGCCGGGTGACCCGGTCGGCGTCGGCGTTCACCGCGGCCAGCATGGCCAGCTTCTGCTCCTCGCCGAGCCGGTCCCACTTCGCCAGCAAAGTGGAGGTGAAGCCCTTGACCGTGGTCAGCGGCGAGCGGATCTCGTGCGCGACCGTGGACACCAGGTCCGAGCGGTCCCGGTCGGCCCGCCGCCGGGCCCGGGTGTCGCGGAAGGCGACCACCAGCCGGACCACCGGCCCCCGCGGCCGCTCCCGCACGTACCGGGCGCTGACCAGCAGCTCCCGGCCCGAGCTGGACCCGCCGCGCAGCTCGAGGAGCCGCTCCGGGTGGCCGGTCCGACTGCGGAGCCCCCGGTACGGGTCGATGCAGCTCCACCAGTCCGAGCCGCCGGCGTCGGCCAGCGGCAGCACGTCGCGGTAGTCCCGGCCGACCGCGGCGTCGCGGGTCAGGCCGAGCAGGCGGCAGGCGGCCGGGTTCAGCGTGGCGACCCGGCCGTCCGGCCCGGCCACGAGCACGCCGTCGGGCAGCTCGTCGTACGTGTCCAGCAGGCCGGTCCCCCCTCTAGGCCCAGTGCGACGCCCGCCGCGGCGGGCGTGCTGCCTCAGGACATAGCACGCGTCGGGTGCTCCACGCCAGCTCAGGGCGCCGATCCGGGGCCGCCGGAGGGCACCGCCGGACGGGCGCCGGCCCGGCCGGGTCGCAGGGCGCGGGCCGACGCGAACAGGCACACGGCTGCGGCGGCCGCCAGGTTCAGGCTCTCCGCCCGGGGCGAGATCGGGATGCGGACGCGGTGGTCGGCGAGCGCGCCGACCGCGGCCGGCAGCCCCCACGCCTCGTTGCCGAAGAGCCAGGCCGTCGGGGCGGCCAGCGCGTCGGCATCGGCGAGCTCGTCCAGGTCCTGGTCGCCGCCGCCGTCGGCCGCCAGCACGGTGAGGCCGACCGCCCGGGCGGCGGCCACCGCCGTGGCGAGGTCGGCGCCGCGCACCACCGGCAGGTGGAAGAGGCTGCCGGCCGACGCCCGGACGGCCTTCCCGTTGTACGGGTCGACGCTGCCGCCGGCGAGCACGACCGCGCCGGCACCGGCCGCGTCGGCGGTGCGCAGCACGGTGCCGGCGTTGCCGGGGTCGCGGACGTCGGCGAGCAGGGCCACCAGCGCCGGCCGGCCGGCGAGCGCGGCGTCGAGCGGCACGTCGAGCGCCGGGCAGACGGCGACCAGGCCCTGCGGGGTGCTGGTCTCGGACAGGCCGGCGGCAGCCCGCGGCGTGACCTCGGAGACGGTGACGCCGGCCCGGCGGGCCAGCTCCGCGACGTCCGGGTGCCGGGCGAGCGCCGCGGCGGTCGCGAAGAGCTCCCGCGGCCGGGCGACGGTGCCGGCCAGCGCCCCGGCGAGCGCCTCCCGGACGGCCTGGGGTCCCTCGGCGAGGAAGTCGCCGGCGTCGTCGCGGGCGGCGCGCCGGGTGAGCCGGCGGGCGGCGGCGACCCGCGGGGTGCGCTCGGTGTACGGCGCCGCGCCGCTCACCGTGTCGCCCATCAGCCACCTCCCCGGTGCACCGGGCCGGCAACACGGACGCCGCGCCGGCCCGGGATGGGGGTCCGGCGCGGCGTTCGGGACTGCCGCGCGGGCAAGATCAGGCTGCGGTGCCGCCGGCCTCGGCGGTGGGCAGCGCCGCCTGGGCGGTGCGGACCAGCACGGCGAAGGCGGCCGCGTCGGTGACGGCCAGATCGGCCAGCACCTTGCGGTCGACCTCGACCCCGGCGGCCTTGAGGCCCTGGATGAACCGGTTGTAGGTCATGCCGTTGGCCCGGGCCCCGGCATTGATCCGGGTGATCCAGAGCTGGCGGAAGTCGCCCTTGCGTGCCCGCCGGTCCCGGAAGGCGTAGTTGGACGAGTGGAGCAGCTGCTCCTTCGCCTTGCGGTAGAGCCGGGAGCGCTGCCCGCGGTAACCGCTGGCCGCCTCCAGCGTCGCCCGCCGCTTCTTCTGGGCGTTGACCGCCCGCTTCACGCGTGCCACTGGTGTCTGTCCTCGTCTTCCGGCGCCGCGCCGGTGGCCCGGGCGGCGGAGTCGTGTCGGCGCGGGCCGCGGTCAGCGGCCAGCCGGGTCGGCGGTCGTCAGCGCCCGAGCAGCTTGCGGACGCGCTTGACGTCCGCCGGTGCGATGTCGGTGAGACCGTCGAGCCGCCGCGTGCGGGTGCTCGGCTTGTGTTCGAGCTGGTGGCGGCGGTTGGTGTGCTGGCGGCGCAGCTTGCCGCTGCCGGTCACCCGGACACGCTTCGAGGTGCCGCTGTGGGTCTTGTTCTTGGGCATGGTGGCGGGAGTCTCCTGTCGGCGGACCCGGCTGGGGTCAGCCGGCCGTCTCGGGCGTGGGTGCGACCTCGCGGGAGGCACGCACGATCTTGGCGTTCTTGTGCGGGGCCACGACCATCACCATGTTGCGGCCGTCCTGCTTGGGCGAGGACTCGACGAAGCCGAGCTCCTGGATGTCGTCAGCGAGCCGCTGCAACAGCCGGAAACCGAGCTCAGGCCGGGACTGCTCCCGGCCGCGGAACATGATGGTGACCTTGACCTTGTCCCCCGCACGGAGGAACCGCTCCACGTGACCCTTCTTGGTCGCGTAGTCGTGCGGGTCGATCTTCGGCCGGAGCTTCATCTCCTTGATGACGGTGAGGGCCTGGTTGCGCCTGGCCTCACGCGCCTTCTGCGCGCTCTCGTACTTGAACTTGCCGTAGTCCATGAGCTTGCAGACCGGCGGCCGGGCCATCGGAGCGACCTCGACCAGGTCGAGCTCGGACTCCTGCGCCAGGCGGAGCGCATCCTCGATGCGCACGATGCCGACCTGCTCGCCCTCGGGACCGACGAGCCGCACTTCGGGGACGCGGATCCGGTCGTTGATGCGGGGCTCGGTGCTGATGGGGCCTCCTCGGGAAGCGGTCAGGGGACCGTGCGCGCGTGGAGGCCCGTGCTCGACCGGTCGGACGGCGCTGCCGCGAGGCGGCGACACCGTGACCGCCTCGGCGGAGAGATCACCGCGGCGGGACCGGACCCGGCCGCTGGACGGCAGCAGCGCGGGTGGGAGCGGGGCTCCACTTGCACACCTCCGCACGGGGCGGAGGCTGGTCGTCCCCGTCAGATTACCCCATGTGAACGCCCGCCGGGCGGCGGGCCTTCCCCGGCGCCCGACTGCCGGGCATGCAGCGCCCGCAGCGCCCGCACCGTGGCGACCGAACGCTCCCCGTCCGACGCCTGCACGGCGAGCAGAGCCAGCTGGTCGTCGTCGGCCAGCTCGAGGGTCGCCCAGGGTGAGCCGTCACGGAATGCGACGGACCGGACGACCTGCCAAGGGATGTCGTGCGAGACCAGGATGTTGCGGACCCGTACGCCGTGCTCGTCGGCGACCAGCGACGGCCGGGCGATCAGCAGGATGCCGCCGGCGACGAAGAGACCGAGCAGCACCATCGCGACCTGGTCGCCCACGCCGAAGACCACGCCCTCACTGCGGGTGTTGCCGAGCAGGACGGCGATCAGCACGAACGTGCCGGTGACGGTGGCGGCGATGGCGGCGGCGACCCGCCGCAGGCGCACCGGGTGCGCCCGCACCACGCCGGCGTCCCTGGAGACGGCCGGGCCGGGCTGGGGCAGCGGGTCGGGCGGGGTGGTCACCCGACCATCCTGCCCGGCCGGTGGGTCCATCCACCACGGCGGACGGGGTCAGGTGGGGTCGAGCCGGAGACCGGACTCGATGCCGAAGACGACGAGCTGGGCGCGGTCGCGGGCGCCCAGCTTGAGCATGGCCCGGCTGACGTGGGTACGTACGGTCGCGGGGCTGATCACCAGCTCGGCGGCGATCTCGTCGTTGGACCGGCCGGTGGCTACCCAGGCCACCATCTCCCGCTCGCGCTCGGTCAGCTCGCCCAGGCGCGGGTGCGGAGCGTTGTGGCGCCCGCCCCCGGCGAAGCGCTCGATCACCCGGCGGGTCACGCTCGGCGACAGCAGCGAGCCGCCGTCGGCCACCACCCGGACGGCCCGCAGCAGGTCCGCCGGGTCGGCGTCCTTGAGCACGAAGCCGCTGGCGCCTCCCGCGAGCGCCTCGAAGACGTACTCGTCCAGCTCGAAGGTGGTGAGCACGACGACCCGGACCGCGGCGAGGGCCGGGTCGGCGCTGATCTCGCGCAGCGCGGCGAGCCCGTCGAGGACCGGCATCCGGATGTCCATCAGCACGACGTCCGGCACGGTCCGGCGGACCAGAGCGAGCCCGGCCCGGCCGTCCTCGGCCTCGCCGGCCAGCTCGACCCCCGGCTCGGTCTCCAGCAGGGCCCGCAGCCCCATCCGGACCAGCGCCTGGTCGTCCACGACCGCGACGCGGATCGGGCGGTCGGGGCCGGTCACCTCGGTCCTCCGGGGGCGGGGGTAGACGGGACGGTACGCCGGGGCAGCTCGGCCCGGACCAGGAACCCGCCGCCGGGCTGCGGCCCGGCAGTCAGCCAGCCCCCGACCCCTTCGGCCCGCCGACGCATCCCCGCAATCCCCGTGCCGGCCGCGCCGGCCGGGCCAGCCGGGTGGGCGGGGGCGGCGGGGTCGGTGCCCTGGTCGGCTACCTCGAGCAGGAGGGCGCCGTCGAGCCGTACGAGCACCGAGGCCTGCGCGGTGCCGGCGTGGCGGAGGACGTTGGTCAGGGACTCCTGGACGATGCGGTACGCGGCCGCGCCCACCGCCGGCGGCACCTCGGCAGCCGCGGGGGGCAGCTCGGCGTCCAGGCGCAGCCCGCCGTCCCGCATCCGGTCCAGCAGCCGCGGCAGGTCGGCCAGCCCGGGCCCGGGCGACCGGGCCGCGCCGGTGGTCGGGGTGCGCAGGCGGTCGAGGTCGGCCCGCAGGCCGTCCAGCGCCTCCCGGGAGGCCGCGGCCAGCGTGCCGAGCAGCTCCTTGGCCCGGGCGGGGTCCCGGTCGATGACATGCGCGGCCACCCCGGCGTGCATGGCGAGCACGGCCAGGGTGTGGCCGACCCCGTCGTGCACGTCCTGGGCCATCGCCAGCCGCTCCTCGCTGACCGCGCGGCGGGCGACCTCGGCCCGGGCGGCAGCTTCCGACCGCTGCCGGGCCGCGAGCGCGCAGCCGGTGACGGCGCCGGCGGTGGTGGCGCCGGCCACCGCGGTGACCCAGACCAGCAGCCCGCCCCAGCCGAGGTCGTCGACCACCCGCGGCGCCGCGCCGCCGACCACCAGCGCGAGGGAGCCGGCCAGCCAGGGCAGCGCCCGGCGCAGCGGCATCGCCGCGGTCAGGCACCAGGCCCAGGCCGGCAGGACGAAGAGGATGGGGCCGTACGGCTGGTCCAGCACCAGGTAGACCGTGGTCAGGACCGCGGCAGCGGCGGTCCCGGCGAGCGGGGCGCGGCGGCGCAGCAGCAGGGTCAGCGCGGCGGCGCCGGCCAGCACGTAGGCCTCCACACCCGACGAGGTCGCCTGGCTCTCGCCGGCGCCGCGGGTGCCGGCGAGGCAGATCACCAGCAGCGGCACCGCCGGCAGCAGGATCAGCCAGCGCCTGGACACGGGCCGAGCCTAGGCCGGGGCCCGGCCGGCGGGCGTCCGCGACAGGTCGCAGCCTCGGTACGCAGATCTGCGTACGGACAAGCCGGTCCACGGCCGACGACCGGAGGCCGGGCGGGGCCGTTGGATCGCAGCCATGACCGAGACCGTCGTGAGCACCCATCGGCTCACCAAGACCTTCGGCCCGCGCCGCGCGGTCGACGCGGTGGACCTGACCGTCCGCCGCGGCGAGGTGTACGGCTTCCTCGGGCCCAACGGCGCCGGCAAGACCACCACACTGCGCATGCTGCTCGGGCTGGTCCGGCCCAGCTCCGGCGAGGCGCTGATGCACGGGCGGCGGCCGGGCGACCCGGCCGCGGTGGCCCGGACCGGCGCGCTGGTCGAGGGGCCGGGCTTCTACCCGTACCTGTCCGGCCGGGAGAACCTGCGCGTCCTGGCCCGCTACCGCGGGCTGGGTGACCGCGAGGTCGACCGGGTGCTGGACCGGGTCGACCTGACCGAGCGCGGCGGCGACCGCTTCCGGGCGTACTCGCTCGGCATGAAGCAGCGGCTCGGCGTCGCCGCGGCGCTGCTCGGTGACCCGGACCTGCTGGTGCTGGACGAGCCGACCAACGGGCTCGACCCGGCCGGCATGGCCGACATGCGCCGGCTGCTGGTCGAGGTCGCCGCCGGCGGGCAGACGGTGCTGCTGTCCAGCCACCTGCTCGCCGAGGTGCAGGAGATCTGCGACCGGGTCGGCATCGTCGACCACGGCCGGCTGCGGGTGGAGAGCACGGTGGCCGAGCTGCGCGGGTCCAGCGGCATCCTGCTGCGGGCCCGGCCGCTGGACCGGGCGCTCGCGATCGCGACTCGGCTGGCCGGCGACGACGCGGTCGAGGTGGTCGCGGCGCCGCTGGCCGACCCGGGCGCCGGCGGCGGGGTGCGGCTGGCGGCGGCGCCGGACCTGATCCCCCGGCTGGCCCGCGAGCTGGTCGCCGAAGACGTCGACATCACCGAGCTGCGCCACGTCGAGCGATCGCTGGAGGAGGTCTTCTTCGACCTCACCCGCGACGACCACGAGACCGAGGAGGTCCCGGCATGACCGCCACCACGACCCGGCCCGACCAGCCGGCACGGCCCGCCGGCTCGGCGCTGGTCCGCTGCACCCGGGCCGAGCTGCGCCGGCTGCTGCGCTGGCCGGCGACCTGGGTGCTCGTCGGGGTCTGGTCCGCGCTGAGCCTGACGTTCACGTACGTCTTCGACTGGATCAGCTACCGCACCGGCGAGACGACCGGGCCGGCCGAGGCCGGGGTGTCGCTGGACGACCTGCTGCCGGCGGCGGTGCCCGACGTTCTGGCGCAGGGCATGCCGATGTTCGGCGGGGCGATCGTGATGATCCTCGGCGCGCTGGCCGTCGGCAGCGGGTACGGCTGGGGCACCTGGAAGACCGTGCTCACCCAGGGGCCGGGGCGGCTGGCCGCCTTCGGCGGGCTGCTGGTCGCGCTGGCCGCCGTGGTCGCCGGCACCGTGCTGGTGACGGTCGGCGTGGACCTGGCCGTGTCGTCGTTCATCGCGGCGGTGGAGGGCGGGTCCGGGGCGCTGCCGGGGCTGGCGGACCTGGCCCGGTCGTACGCGGGCGGGCTGCTGATCATGGGCATGTGGACGGCGGCCGGCGTGCTCGTCGGCGTGCTGGCCCGCGGACCGGCGCTCGCGGTCGGCCTCGGGCTGGTGTGGTCGCTGGTGGTGGAGAACCTGCTCCGCGGCGTCGCGGCCGCGCTGCCCGGGCTGGAGGGGGTCACCGACCGGCTGCCCGGCTCGGCGGCCGGCTCGCTGGCCGGCGCGCTCGGGGCGGTCGGGGACACCGAGGGCGGGGCGCCGGGCGTGCTGGACGTGCTGTCCGGGCCGGTCGCGGCCGGGCTGACCGCCGGCTACCTCGGGATCTGCGCCGGGCTGGCGCTGCTGCTGGTCCGCCGCCGCGACCTGCTCTGACCCGGGCGCCAGCTCCGGACCGGGCCGGAGCCCGGCCCGCGGCCCGGTCCGCTGCCCGGTCCGGAGGCCAGGCCCGGGCGGCGGCCGGCGAGGGCGACGCCGGTGAGGGTGAGCAGCACGCCGGCCAGCGTGGCGGCGTCCACCCCGCCGGCGCGCCCGGGGCTGACCAGGTCGATGAGCACGCCGCCGGCCAGCTGGCCGGCGACCGTGATCAGGGCCAGCCGGAGCACGCCGAGGCCGCGGACCGCCCAGGCGGCGACGGTGATGTAGACGACGCCGAGCGAGCCGCCGACGTAGACAGCGGCCGGGCCGGGCCACCACCGGTCCGGACCGGCACCGGCAAGCAGGGCGACCGCGAAGACGGCGACGAGCGCGATCGTGCCGACCGCGAAGTTGACGCAGCCGGCCAACAGGGCCGAGCCGGTGGCCCGCTGGACCCGGCCGTTGAGCGCCTGCTGGACGGCGAGCCCGACACCGGCGGCGGCCGAGGCGACCAGCACGGCGAGCAGCGCGGCGGCCGAGACGGCGCCGGTGTCGCGGCCGAGCCGGACCACGACCACGGCGAGGACCGCGACCGCGGCACCGGCGACCCGGCCGGCGGACAGCGGGCGGGGGCCGCCGGGGCCGAGCCGGGAGCGGTCGACGGCGAGGGCGCCGACCGCCTGGCCGGCGACCAGCCCGACGGTGAAGGTGGCGACGCCGACGAGCGGGACGGCGAGCGCGGCGACGGTGACCACGGTGGCGCCGGACAGGCCGCCGCAGTACGTCCACCACGGCAGCCGGTCGGCGAGCGCGGGGCGTACGGCCCGCCGGCTGGCCGGCAGCGCGGCGACGAGGGCCGCGATGACGACCAGGCCAGAGCCGAAGGAGACGAGCGCCGCCCACAGCGCGGAGCCGGCCCGCTCCGCCAGCTCGCCGTTGAGCCGGCCCTGCAGGGCGAACAGGGCGCCGCCCGCGAGCGTCGCTCCGAACGCCACCCCCGCGGCATCCCCCCGAGCGCCACCCCCAGCAGCATCGCCACGGGGGGCGGGGGTCACTCGACGATCTTGGAGATGGGGATCTCGAGGATGTCCCGCGCCCCGGCCGCGCGCAGCGCGGGGATCAGCGTGTTGACCCCGCGCTTGGGCACCACCGACTCGACCGCGTTCATGTCCCCGGACGCCAGCCGGGTCACCGTCGGCGACGACATCGCCGGCAGCACCGCGAGCACGTCGTCCAGCCGGGCGGCCGGCACGTTGAGCTTGACCAGCACCTGCCCGCGGGCCCGGATCGCGCCCTGCAGCAGCAGCGCCACGTCCTCCATCACGGTCCGCTTGGCCTCATCGGCGTGCGCGGCCGGGTTCGCGATCAGCTCCGTGTACGAGGTCAGCAGCGTGTCCAGGATGCGCAGCCCATTCTTGCGCAGCGACGAGCCGGTCTCGGTGAGGTCGACCACCGCGTCCACGATGTCGGGCACCTTGGCCTCGGTCGCGCCGTACGACGGCACCACCACCGCCTTGACCCCGTGCCGCCCCAGGTAGCGCCGGGTCAGTGACGGGAACTCCGTCGAGATCCTCACCCCATCCGGCAGGTCCGCCGGGCCCTGCCAGGTCGCCTCCCGCGGCACCGCGAGCACCACCCGGACCGGGTCCGAGGTGGCCTTGCTGTACTGCAGCTCGCCCAGCGACACCACGGTCGAGTCGGTCTCGGTGACCCAGTCGCGGCCGGTGATGCCGAGGTCGAACAGGCCCTGCTCGACGTACTCGGGGATCTCCTGCGGGCGCAGGAAGCGGACCCGGTCGATGCCGGGGTGGTCGATCGAGGCGTGGTAGTCGCGGTCGGAGCCGCGGCGTACGGCCAGGTCGGCCGCGTCGAACAGGTCGAGAGTCGCCTTCTCCAGCGACCCCTTGGGCAGCACGAGCGAGAGCACGGGCCCTCCGGTGGGGCGGGTCGGTCAGGTCAGGGGCCGTCCCGGGCGATGTCGCAGGCCGCCGAGCACCAGGGCGGTGTCCAGCGCGGCGATGGTCGCCTCGTAGCCCTTGTCCTCCCGGCTGCCCGGACCGCCGACCCGGTCCTGAGCCTGTTCCACCGTGTCACAGGTCAGCACGCCGTTGCCGACCGGGGTGCGCTCGTCCAGCGCGACCCGGGTCAGCCCGTCGGTCACCGACCGGCAGACGTAGTCGAAATGCGGCGTGCCACCCCGGATCACCACCCCGAGCGCGACCACCGCGTCGTGGTGCCGGGCCAGCTCCTGCACCACCACCGGCAGCTCCAGCGAGCCGACCACCGGGACCACCAGCGGATCGGTGACGCGACTGTCCTCGGCTGCCTGCAGCGCCCGGTCCAGCAGCCGGCCGGTCAGCTCGGTGTGCCAGCGGGTCACGGCGACGCCCAGCCGCAGGCCGCTCGCGTCGAGCGCCTCGGACCGGGGGCTCCCCTCCCCGCTCACCGGACCGCGTGCACGGGCAGCGGCACCCGCTCCTCGATCCGCAGCCCGTAGCCCTCCAGCCCGGCCCGCCTGGCCGGGTTGTTGGTGAGCAGCCGCATGCTGCGCACGCCCAGGTCGGCGAGGATCTGCGCGCCGGTGCCGTAGTCGCGCGGGTCGGCCGGCGCGCCGTGGTCGTCGGCCGGGGGCTGGTACGCCTGCCGCGGGTGCGACAGCAGCCCGCCGCCGGCGGGCCCGCGAACGTACAGCACCACCCCGCGGCCCGCGGCGGCGACCGCGGCCAGCGCGGCGTCCAGCTGCAGCCCGCAGTCGCACCGCCCGGAGCCGAAGACGTCCCCGGTCAGGCACTCGGCGTGCACCCGGACCAGCAGCCCGTCGCCGTCCGCGACCCGGCCGTCGACCAGCCCGCCCGCGACCAGCGCGACGTGCTGCCGGTCGTCCAGGTCGCAGCCGTACCCGACCGCGAGGAAGTCGCCGTGCGCGGTCGGGACCGGGGTCTCGTCCAGCCGGTGGACCTGGCACTCGGTGCGCATCCGGTACGCCACCAGGTCGGCGATCGAGATCAGCGTCAGCCCGTGCTCGCGCACGAACGGGAGCAGCTGCGGCAGCCGCATGCAGGAGCCGTCGTCGTTGACCACCTCGCAGAGCGTCGCCGCCGGGTGCAGGCCGGCCAGCCGGGCCAGGTCGACGGCGGCCTCGGTGTGCCCGGGCCGGCGCAGCACGCCGCCCTCGGCGGCCCGCAGCGGGAAGACGTGCCCGGGCCGGGTCAGGTCGTCGGCCTTGGTCTCCGGGTCGGCCAGCAGCCGGATGGTGTGCGCCCGCTCGGCCGCGGAGATGCCGGTGGTGGTCTTGTCCCGGGCGTCGACCGACACGGTGAACGCGGTCTGCTTGCGGTCCTCGTTGCGGTGGTGCATCGGCGGCAGCGCCAGCCGGTCGCAGTCGGCCGCGGTCAGCGGCGCGCACAGCACCCCGCTGGTATGCCGGACCATGAAGCCGATCAGCTCCGGGGTGGCGCACTGGGCGGCGAGCACGAGGTCGCCCTCGTTCTCCCGGTCCTCGTCGTCGGTCACCACCACCAGGCGGCCCGCGGCGACGTCCGCGAGCGCCTGCTCCACCGTGTCGAACCCGCTCACCCGGCTCCTCCCTGGTCACTGGTCGCGCCGAGCAGGCGCTCGACGTACTTGGCGATCACGTCGACCTCGAGGTTGACCCGGCGGCCGACCGGCATCCGGCCCAGGGTGGTGATCGCCAGCGTGGTCGGGATCAGCGCGACGGTGAACGACTCCGCGCCGGCCTCGACCACGGTGAGGCTCACCCCGTCGACCGTGACCGAGCCCTTCTCGACCAGATAGCGGCTCAGCTGCGGCGGCAGCCCGAAGCGCAGCTCGCCGCCCTCGGAGCGGGCCAGCAGCGAGCCGACGCCGTCCACGTGCCCCTGCACCAGGTGCCCGCCCAGCCGGGTCGCCAGGGTGACCGGGCGCTCCAGGTTGACCGGGTCGCCGGCGGCCAGCCCGCCCAGCGCGGTGCGGCCCAGCGTCTCGGCCGTGACGTCGGCGGAGAAGGTGCCGCCGGCCACGTCGACCACGGTGACGCAGGTGCCGTTGACCGCGATCGAGTCGCCCGGCTCGGCGTCGCCGGTGACCAGCGGTCCCCGTACGGTCAGGCGGCCGGGCGCGACCTCGACCACCTCGCCGAGCTCCTCCACGATGCCGGTGAACATCCGGGTCACCCCTTTCCCTCGGCGAGCTGCCGCAGCCCGGCGACGGCCGCCGCGGGGTCGGCGGCGGAGAAGACCGCGGAGCCGGCCACGAAGACGTCCGCGCCGGCCTCCGCGGCCGCCTCGATGGTGTCGGCCTTGATGCCGCCGTCGACCTCGATGAACAGGCGCAGGTGGCCGCTGCGCACCCGCCGCCTCGCCTCGCGCACCTTGGGCAGCACCTCGGCGATGAAGTCCTGCCCGCCGAAGCCCGGCTCGACCGTCATCACCAGCAGGGTGTCGTAGCCGGTCAGCACGTCCAGGTACGGCTCCAGGGGGGTGCCCGGCTTGATCGCCAGCCCGGCCAGCGCGCCGGCCGCGCGCAGGTCGCGGGCCAGCGCGACCGGGTCGGCGGCGGCCTCGGCGTGCACGGTGACGTTGTGCGCACCGGCCTGCGCGTACGCCGGCGCCCACCGGTCCGGGTCCTCGATCATCAGGTGGCAGTCCAGCGGCAGGTCGGTCGCCCTGCGCAGCGCCTCGACGACCGGCAGGCCGATGGTGAGGTTGGGCACGAAGTGGTTGTCCATCACGTCGACGTGCAGCCAGTCGGCGCCGCGGACGGACTCCGCGGCCTCGGCGAGGCGGGCGAAGTCGGCCGAAAGCAGGCTCGGCGCGATCAGTGCAGGCACCTGATCACCCTAGCGACAGCGCTGACGGTGACCGGCGGCCGTCGGCCGGTCACCGCCGGCGCAGGACCGCGCAGAACATCGCATCGGTCCCGTGCCGGTGCGGCCACAGCTGGACCGCCGGGCCGTCGCCCAGGTCGGGCAGGCCGGGGAAGAGCGCCCGGGTGTCCAGCGGCTCGGCGGTCCCGTCGCCGAGCACGTCGGCCACCACCTCGCGGGTCTCGGCCGGGTGCGGGGAGCAGACGACGTACGCGACCACGCCGCCGGGCCGGACCGCGACCAGCGCCGAGCGCAGCAGCGCCCGCTGCAGCTCGGCCAGCTCGCCGACGTCCTCGGGGCGGCGGCGCCAGCGGGCCTCGGGGCGGCGGCGCAGCGCGCCCAGGCCGGTGCACGGGGCGTCGACCAGCACCCGGTCGAAGGCGCCGGCCCGCCAGGCGGGCACCGTGCCGTCCGCGCCGACGACGGTCACCGGCAGGCCGGCGGTCGCCGACTGCACCAGCCGGGCCCGGTGCGCCGCGACCTCCACCGCCACCATCCGCACTCCCCCGGCCGCCGGGGCCACGTCGGGCGGCCCGGTCGTGGCGAGGGCGGCCAGCAGGGCGGTCTTGCCGCCGGGGCCGGCGCACAGGTCGAGCCAGGTACGGTCCGGTCCGCCGACGGGGGCCGCCCGCAGCGCGAGCGCGCACAGCTGGCTGCCCTCGTCCTGCACGCCCGCCCGGCCGTTGCGGACCACGGCGAGCGCGCCCGGGTCGCCGCCGCCGGGCAGCCGGACCGCGTACGGCGACCACGGCCCCGCCTCGCCGCCGGCCAGCTCGACCAGCTCGTCCCGGTCCAGCCGGCCGGGCCGGGCGACCAGGTGGGTCTGCGGCCTGGCGTCGTCCGCGGCCAGCGCGACCGCGGTCTCGGCCAGGTCGCCGCCGAGCGCGTCCCGGAAGGCGGCGACGACCCACTCCGGGTGCGCGTACCGGATCGCGAGGTCGCCCACCGGGTTCCCCGGCGCGACCGCGGCGACCCACGCCTCCCAGTCCTGCCGGGTGACGCGGCGCAGCACCGCGTTGACGAAGCCGGCGGCCCGGCGCGGGGCCAGGTCGACGGTGGCGGAGACGGCGGCGTGCGGGGGGACGCGGGTGCGGAGCAGCTGGTACGCCCCCAGGCGCAGGGCCGCGCGCACCGGCGCGTCCATCGCGCTCAGCGACCGGTCGGCGCAGCGGGCCAGGATCGCGTCCAGGGTGCCGGTGGCGCGCAGGGTGCCATAGCCGAGCTCGGTGGCGAAGGCGGCGTCCCGCCCGGACAGGCCGCGCTCGCGCAGCAGCGCCGGGAGGGTCAGGTTCGCGTACGCGTCCCGCTCCTCGACCGCGCGGAGCAGGTCGTACGCGGCCCGGCGGGCCGGGTCGGCGTCCCGGTGCGGCGCCGGCCGGGCCGGGCCGGGACCGCGCCCCGCCGCGCCACCCCGCCGCGCCGGCGCCCTCACGCGGACCCTCCGAGGACGGTGTCGGGAGTGAGGCGGGCGCCGCGGGCCCAGTCGGCGGCCGGCATCGGCCGCTTGCCCGGCGCCTGCACCTCGCCCAGCTCGACCGGCACCGTCGCGGTGCCGACCAACACCCGGCGCTTCTCCACCCGCACCGCGCCCGGCGACAGCGCCGGCGCGTCCGGCACCGGCAGCACCGGGCCGAGCTTGACCCGGTCCGGCCCGTACGACGTCCAGGCACCGGGCGCCGGCGTGCAGGCCCGGACCAGCCGGTCGACCCGCACGGCCGGCGCGGACCAGTCCACCCGGGCGTCCTCGACGGCGATCTTCGGCGCCAGGGTGACCCCCTCGGCGGGCTGCGGGCGGGCCTCCAGGGTGCCGTCCTCGATCCCGTCCAGCGTGCGGACCAGCAGCTCGGCCCCGGACACCGACAGCCGGTCCAGCACCTCGCCCGCGGTGTCGCGGGGGCGGACCGTCTCGGTGACCACCCCGTACACCGGGCCGGTGTCCAGGCCCTCCTCCAGCAGGAACGTGCTCGCCCCGGTCACCTCGTCCCCGTGCAGCACCGCCGCCTGCACCGGGGCGGCCCCGCGCCAGGCCGGCAGCACCGAGAAGTGCAGGTTGACCCAGCCGTGCCGGGGGATGTCGAGCGCCGCCCGCGGGACCAGCGCCCCGTACGCGACCACCGGGCAGCAGTCCGGCCCGATCGCGGCCAGCCGGGCCAGGAAGTCGGGCTCCCGCGGCCGGGCCGGGGTCAGCACCTCGAGGCCGGCCTCGCCGGCCAGCCGGCCCACCGGGGAGCGGCGCTCGTGCCGGCCGCGGCCGGCCGGCGCGTCCGGGCGGGTGACGACCGCGACCACCTCGTGCCGGGACGCAAGCAGCGCGCGCAGCGGCGGCAGCGCGACGGCCGGGGTGCCGGCGAAGACGAGCCTCAGAGCGCCCGCCCCAGGGTCGGGTGCGGGCTGAGCTTGACCACCGGCGCCGGGCCCTGGGCCCACTCGGCGGCGCGGATCTCGGCCATCGCCCGCCGGCGGGTCTCCGGGTCGAGCCGGTCGACGAACAGCACCCCGTCGAGGTGGTCGGTCTCGTGCTGCACGCACCGGGCCAGCAGGTCGGAGCCGTGCAGGGTGACGGGCTCGCCGAACATGTTCCAGCCGCGGGCGACCACGTGCCTGTGCCGCCGGCAGTCCCAGGACAGGCCCGGGATGGACAGGCAGCCCTCCGGCCCGTCCTGCTCCTCGGGGTCGGGGAAGCTCAGCTCCGGGTTGACCAGGTGGCCGTGCTCGTCGTCGTCGACGTGGTAGGTGAACACGCGCAACCCGACGCCGATCTGCGGCGCGGCCAAGCCGCTGCCGGGGGCGTCGAGCATCGTCTCGAAGAGGTCGGCGACGAGGGTCCGCAGCTCCCTGTCGAAGTCGACGACCGGGTCGGCGGGGGTGCGCAGCACCGGGTCGCCGAACAGTCGGATCGGCTGGACGGCCACGGGGTCGCTCCTGCTCGGACGGCGGCGGACGGGACAGCCGTCGAGTGTAGTTGTGCGCCTGGGCGCCGCTCTCAGGCGATCCGCACCACTCCCGTCTCGTCGTCCGGGAGCGTGCGCTTGGCCGGGTGCTCCACCAGGGCCAGCACCCGGCTGGCCATGAACCGCGCGGTCCGGACCGGGGTCCCGCCGCGGGTCACCTCGGTGACCTCGACGATGCCGCGGCCGGTGCGGACGTCCACCCGCCGGCCGGCCCGCGTCGCGGCCACCTCGTACGTCTTCGTGTCGCCACCGGCGTCGATGACGACCTCCACCTTGTCGCCCTTCATACTGACGTAACGTTCGAACACGTTCGAACACTCCCGTTCGGGCAGCACTTCCCGCAGGTCAGCGTGGTCGGCCGCTAGAAGAGCTCGAGCGGGTCCAGCTGGACCCGGACCGGGTCGGGCGCCTTGCGGGCGCTGCGCACCGCCGCGGCGGCGTGCAGCGCCCGGGCCAGCGCGAGGCCGTCCGGGCGGGGCACCCGCAACAGCAGGCGCTCGGCGCCGTCGCCCGCCTCGACCGGGCCGAGCTGCTCGGTGCCGGCGGGCAGCGCCGCGGCGGCGACGAAGTCGGCGACGGCGGGCGGCGAGCCGGTGAGCGAGGCGAACCGGCGGGCCGGCGGGAAGCCGAGCTCCTCCCGCTCGGCGAGCTCCCGCCCGGCGAAGCCGCCGGCGTCCCACCGGACCAGCGCCTGCACCACCGGCAGGCCGGCGTCCGCGACCACCACCACCCGCCCGCCGGCGCCGGCCGGGCGGACCAGCGCGGCCGCGTTCGCCCACCGGCGCAGGGTCTCCTCGGCGGCGCGCAGGTCCGGGCGGGTCAGCTGCGACCAGCCGTCCAGCAGCAGCGCGGCCCCGTAGCCGCCGGCCACCCCCGGCTCCGCCCCCGGCGTGGCGACCACCAGGGCCGGTTCCGGCGACACGGTGGCCAGCACCGAGTCGCCGCCGGACGAGCGCACCGGCACCCCGGGGAAGGCGCGGCCCAGCTCCTCGGCGGTGCGCCCGGCGCCCACCACGACGGCCCGCAGCCGGGTGCCGGCGCAGGTCGGGCAGGCCCAGTCCGCGGCCGGGCGGCCGCACCAGCGGCAGGCCGGCACGCCGCCGCCGGCGCCGGTCCCGAGCGGCCCCGAGCAGGCCGGGCAGCGGGCCGGGGCGCGGCAGCGGGCGCAGGCGAGCGCCGGGACGTACCCGCGGCGGGGCACCTGCACCAGCACCGGCGCCCCGGCCGCCAGCGCCTCGCGCGCGGTCCGCCAGGCCAGCGTGGGCAGCCGGGCGGTGCGGGCACCGGGGTCGCGGGCCAGCTCGGTGTCGTCGCCGGTGGCCGCCACCCGCGGCGCGGCCGCCCGCAGCGTGGGGCGGCCGGCGGCGATCTCGTGCGCCCAGCCGGTGCCGAGCAGCTGGTGCGCCTCCGCGGTGCGAGCGTATCCGCCGACCAGGGCAGCCGCGCCGGCCAGGTGGGCGCGTAGCACCAGCAGGTCGCGGGCGTGCGGGTACGGCGCCCGGGGCTCGGCGTGCAGGTCGTCCCCGTCGTCCCAGATCGCGACCAGACCGAGGTCGGCCACCGGGGCGAAGCCGGCCGCGCGGGTGCCGGCCACCACCCGGACGGCGCCGCGACGGGCGGCCAGCCAGCGCCGGTAGCGCTCCGCCGGCCCCAGGTCGGCCGCCAGCGCGACGTGCCGGCCCGGGCCGAGCCGCGCGGCCAGCGCCGCGTCCAGCCGGTCCAGGTCGGTCCGGTCCGGCACCACCAGGACGGCGCCGCGCCCGCCCGCGGCGGTGGCGGCGGCGGCCTCGGCCAGCCGGGCCGGCCAGTCCTCGCCGGGCAGCGCCGCCCACACCGCGCGGGCCGGGCGGCCGGTCGCCAGGGCGCGCAGGAACGCCGGGCCGGTCTCGTACGAGCCCCAGCCGCCGGGGCCGGGGTCTTCCGGCGGTGCCGCGGGCTCCCGCGGCGGCTCCGCCTCGACCCGGGCGTGCCGGGGCGGCAGCGCGAGCCGGAGCACGTCGGTCAGCGAGCCGGCCCAGCGGTCGGCGACCGCCTTGGCGAGCCGGGCGACCTCGGGGGCGAGCACGGGCTCGGCGGAGACCGCGCGCTCGACGTACGCCAGCTTGCCGTCATGGTCGGTGGTCGCGGCCCGCTCCAGCACGACCGCGTCGACCAGCTGCCCGGCGAAGCGGACCCGCACCCGGGTGCCGGCCGCCACGTCAGCGTCCAGCGGCGCCGGCACCAGGTAGTCGAACGGGCGGTCCAGGTGGGCCAGCGGGACGTCCACCACCACCCGCGCGACCGGGTCGCGCTCGGCCGGCACCCGCTCCTCCGGCCGGCGCCGCCTGGGCGCCGGCTTCGCCGCCGCTCCCCCGCCCGCGCTCACCGCACGGGTCTACCAGAAACCCCGCGCACTCCCCCGCCCCCGTCCCCAGCCGCGAGCGGAGCCCTGTCCCGGCTACCCACCTGCCCCGTTCGACTACGCCTTTGCTCCCTCACCCGAAGCAGAGACAGCTCTGCTCCGCGGGAGTGAGCAGAGGCGTAGTCGGCGGGGAGGGGTGTCCCCGGGGCGGAGGCATGCCGGCCGGAGGCGGCAGGACCCTTGGCGACCGTCAGGGGAGGGGGTCTCCCTGGGCGAGGGCCTGCCGGTCGGAGCCGGCAGGACCCTCGCAGACCGGTCAGCCGAGGACGCGCTTCTTGAGCTCGTCGGCGCGGTCGGTGCGCTCCCAGCTGAAGTCGGGCAGCTCGCGGCCGAAGTGCCCGTACGCCGAGGTCTGCGAGTAGATCGGCCGCAGCAGGTCGAGGTCGCGGATGATCGCGGCCGGCCGCAGGTCGAACACGTCGGTGATCGCGTCCTGGATCTTGTCGTCCGGCGCGCTCCCGGTGCCGAAGGTGTCCACGAACAGGCCCACCGGCTCGGCCTTGCCGATCGCGTACGCCACCTGCACCTCGCAGCGGGACGCGAGCCCGGCGGCCACCACGTTCTTCGCGACCCAGCGCATCGCGTACGCCGCCGAGCGGTCCACCTTCGACGGGTCCTTGCCGGAGAAGGCGCCGCCGCCGTGCCGCGCGTAGCCGCCGTAGGTGTCGACGATGATCTTGCGACCGGTCAGCCCGGCGTCGCCCATCGGGCCGCCGATCTCGAACCGGCCGGTCGGGTTGACCAGCAGCCGGTAACCCTCGGTCTCGAGCGCCAGGCCGGCGAGCTCGGGGTCGACCACGTGCTCCTTGATGTCCGGCTCGAGCAGCGTCTTGAGGTCGATGTCGGCCGCGTGCTGGCTGGACACCACGACGGTGTCCAGCCGCGCCGGCTTGCCGTCCACATACTCGATCGTGACCTGCGTCTTGCCGTCCGGCCGCAGGTAGGGGACGGTGCCGTCCTTGCGGACCGCGGTCAGCCGGCGGGCCAGCCGCTGGGCGAGCGCGATCGGCAGCGGCATGAGCTCGGGGGTCTCGTCGCAGGCGAAGCCGAACATCAGGCCCTGGTCGCCGGCGCCCTGCTTGGCGATGTCGTCGATCTCCCCCTCCTCGCGGGTCTCGTGCGAGGAGTCGACGCCCTGGGCGATGTCCGGGGACTGCGAGCCGATCGAGATGCTGACGCCGCAGGACGCGCCGTCGAAGCCCTTCTTCGAGGAGTCGTAGCCGATCTCCAGGATCTTTTCCCGGACGATCGTCGGGATGTCCGCGTACGCGTCCGTGGTCACCTCGCCGGCCACGTGCACCTGGCCGGTCGTGATCATGGTCTCGACGGCCACCCGGCTGTGCCGGTCCTCACGGAGGAGGGCGTCGAGGATCGCGTCGCTGATCGCGTCGGCGATCTTGTCGGGGTGACCCTCCGTCACGGACTCGGAGGTGAACAGACGCCGGGACACAGCACTCCTCGGGGGGAACTCTCGTGGTTGTCGCGCGGAGTCTACCGGCGGCGCCGGGGCGCCCCCATCACTCACCCCGGTACCGGACCCCGCCGAGCCGGGCGGCGACCAGGTCCCAGACGGTGGCGGCCAGGGCGGACTTGGGACCGGGCGGGATCTCGACCTCGCCGCCGTCGGCGGTCAGCACCACCGCGGAGTTGTCCGGGGTGCCGAAGGCCAGCCCGTCCCCGACCTGGTTGACCACCAGCAGGTCGCAGCGCTTGCGGGCCAGCTTGCGCCGGCCGTGGGCGAGCCAGTCGGCGCCGGCGTCGCCGGTCTCGGCGGCGAAGCCGACCACCAGCTGGCCGGGGCGGCGGGCGGCGACCAACTCGGCCAGCACGTCCGCGGTGCCCTCCAGCCGGATCGGCGGCGGCGGACCGGCGTCCTTCTTGATCTTCGCGGACTCGGCCGCCACCGGCCGGAAGTCCGCCACCGCGGCCGCCATCACCACCACGTCGGCGTCGCCGGCCGCGACCAGCGTCACGTCCCGCAGCTCGGCCGCCGACTCCACCCGCAGCACCTCGGCGCCGGTCGGGTCGGGCAGCGCGACGTTCGCCGAGACCACCGTCACCTCGGCGCCGCGGGCGGCGGCGACCAGCGCCAGCGCGTACCCCTGCCGCCCGCTGGACCGGTTGCCGAGGAAGCGCACCGGATCGACCGCCTCCCGGGTCCCGCCCGCGGTGACCAGCACCCGGCGGCCGGCCAGGTCGCGGGGCAGCCGGTCCCGGCCGGCCAGCAGCAACCGGGCCAGCACGGCCAGGTCGGCCGGCTCGGGCAGCCGGCCGCGGCCGGTGTCGGCACCGGTCAGCCGGCCCACCGCCGGGTCCACCACGACCACGCCGCGCGAGCGCAGGGTGGCCACGTTGGCCCGGGTGGCCGAGTGCTCCCACATCTCGGTGTGCATCGCCGGCGCCAGCAGCACCGGGCAGCGGGCGGTCAGCAGCACGTTGGTCAGCAGGTCGTCGGCCAGCCCGTGGGCGGCCCGGGCCAACAGGTCGGCGGTCGCCGGGGCGACCACGACCAGGTCGGCCTCCCGGCCCAGCCGCACGTGCGGCACCTCGGCCGCGCCGGTCCACACGTCGGTGGACACCGGGTGGCCCGAAAGCGCGGCCCAGGTCGCCTCGCCGACGAAGCGCAGCGCGCCCTCGGTCGGCACCACCCGGATGTCGTGGCCGGTCTCGGTCAGCTCCCGCAGCAGCTCGGCCGCCTTGTACGCCGCGATCCCGCCGGCGATGCCCAGCACCACCCGCGGCCGGTCCGCTGTCCCGCTCACCGATCCAGCCTAGGGCGTGCCGGACACGCCTTAGGGGTGGCCGGATCAGGCGGTGCGCTGGCCGGTGCGGACGGCGACGAACTGGTAGGTCACCCCGCCCACGCCGCTGACCTGGGCCGCCCCGGCGATGCCGGCCGCCTCGGCGGCCCCGCGCGGCTTCGGGTAGACCTCGCGGAACGCCGGCCGGGTCCGGCTGGGAATCAGCTGCTGACGTCGGCCAGCCGGCCCGGCACCCCGGCTTTGCGGATCACGTCGCCGACGTGCGAAGTGATCCCCACCGGCCCGGTGACGACGATCCCGGCGCCGGCCCGGTCGGCCTCCGACACCAGATGGCGTAGTCGGTCGAGCCCCTCGGTCGGGTGGTAGGCCAGCCAGCGGTCGGCCGTACCCGGGTTGAGGAACTGTGCCGTCACCGTCGCTCGTGAGGCGTGCAACTGGACCACCCAGGCCCGGTCGCCGTCGTGCACCCACTCGATGCGAACCCGGCCGAGATCGGCGCCGGCCCGTCGGACCAGCGCGGTGACGTCCGCCACGACACCTGCCGGCAACGACTCGGCCGGGCGGCTGCCGAGCATGAACGCGTCACCGGCCCCGGCGACGCCCTCCACCAGGACGGATCCGTCCTGGTCGGTCGCGGTGGCGCCGGAGAACCGGGCGTCCACCGCCTGCTGGTCGAGCACGGCGACGATGCGGTCCCCGGTCGGGTCCTCCTTGGCCAGCAGCAGGAACGGGTCGAGCCAGCCCCGGGCGCTGGTGAACAGACCCGGCTGCGGCTCCACCGGGCAGGTCCGGATCCACCGCTCCGGCCCCACCCGGCCGTCGGACGTGCCGAAGCTGAACGGAGCGACCCGCCGCCCGATCACCGTCGTCCTCGGCACCGGCAGCCCGAGCAGGTGCGCTATCAGCAGTCCGTACGCCTTATCGCCGATGTGGCGACTGAACGAGTTGGGCCACGATGGGACGACGTGGAGCGGCGGCGGGAGGACGTTGTCGTACTCCCACAGGACGGTGGTCTGCCGGCGGGCACCGACCCGGCCCGGATGGACCGAGAACTCCACTCGTCCGGGCATCTCCGCGGTGAGCTCCACCGGGCCGTACACCGTCCGGAGCACGTCGAGGCCGAGAGGGGTCGGGAGGGCGGCGGCATCGGCCTCCTCGACAGCGCGTGGAGTCGCCCAGGGAGCGAACTCCAGGACGCCACCGAGCAGCACGCCGGAAACGCCGCCGTCCCGCACGTCGATCGTCTCGTTGACGATCGTGTAGTAGCCCTGCCCGCCGAGCTCCCGGACCGCGGCCACGACGTCCTCGACCGACGTGAGCCCGTAGAGGAACGGCGTCCCCTTGCTGTCCTGGTCCAGAAACGTCCGCACGTTGAACTTCGGCCGGTCCCAGCCGATCATCTCGCGCAACGCGGCGACGGCGTGGGGCAAGTCGCGGACGCCGGGGGCCGGCCGGCCCAGCACGAGCTGCCGCACCGCGCCGTTGGGGGCGAAGCTCGCGAACCGCGCCACATTGGCCCGGGTCGCCAGCTCCGCGAGCCGGTCGTCCTGCAGCATCGCCATCAGCCGAGCGCCGCCGCCCCCGAGGCGGGTGCTACTCGGCGACGCTCTCGTGGGTCAGCAGGCCCGAATTGATCTCGCGGAGGGCGATGGAGAGCGGCTTCTCCTGGGGCTGGGTGTCGACCAGGGGGCCGACGTACTCAAGCAGACCCTCGCCGAGCTGACTGTAGTACGCGTTGATCTGGCGGGCCCGCTTGGCCGCGTAGATCACCAGGGCGTACTTCGAGCTGGTGCGCTCGAGCAGCTCGTCGATGGGCGGGTTGGTGATCCCCTCGGGGACCGCGACGGTGCCGGACAAATCGTCAACTACTTCCTGCGCCGGGGAACTGGGTGCTCTATCAACGTTACCAACTCGTCGGCGGCGCGCTCGACCGAGTCGTTGACCACGGTGGTATCGAACTCGGCCTCGGAGGCCAGCTCGATCCGTGCCTGGTCCAGCCGCTGCCGGATGATCTCCTCCGGTTCGGTCCCTCGCCCGGTCAGCCGCCGCTCCAGCTCCTCGAACGACGGCGGGGCCAGGAAGACGAACTGGGCGTCCGGCATGAGCTTGCGGACCTGCCGCATGCCCTGCAGCTCGATCTCCAGGAGGGCCGACTTGCCGGCCTTCAGCCGCTGCAGGATCGGCCCGCGGGGGGTGCCGTACCAGTTGTCGGCGTACTCGGCGTGCTCCAGCAGATCCCCGGCGGTCACCATCTCCTCGAACTCGTCCCGGTCGACGAAGTGGTATTCCACTCCGTCGACCTCGACCCGCCGCGGCTGTCGGGTGGTCACCGACACCGAGATCCACACCTCCGGGTGGCGGCGCCGGACGGCGGCAGCCACCGTGCCCTTTCCGACGCCGGATGGACCGGACAGCACGGTGAGACGGGCCTCGGCAGGCCCGTCGACACCCGGGACGAGCGACACAGGACGGAGCGTCTCCTCAGGAGGAGTCGGCGGAGGCGCCGAACTCCCGCTCGAGGGCGCTGCGCTGCTTCGCACCCAGACCCCGTACCCGCCGGGTGGGCGATATCTCCAGTCGCTCCATGATCTTCGCGGCCCGGGCCTTGCCGACGCCCGGCATGGACTCCAGGACCGCGGAGACCCGCATCTTGCCGATGATGTCGTCGGACTCGCCGGCGGAGAGCACCTCGGAGATTGACACCCCGTTGCGCTTGAGGCGCTCCTTGACCTCCGCCCGCGCTTTGCGGGCCGCGGCGGCCTTCTCCAGCGCGGCGGCACGCTGCTCAGGGGTGAGGGGCGGCAGGGGCACCTGTTTCTCCTCGTACGGGGTGGACGATGTGCGGCAACTTAGCGAGCGGGCGCCCTCAGGAGCAACGTGCGCGCCGGTTTAGGCCGTCCCCACTATCGATTTCTCGGGTGCGGTGCTGGCCGGGAACCCGCCAGTATCCGGATCGGGCAGGCCGTATTCCACGACCGAGAAGTGCAGACCCTGCTCGGCGATCCGCACGGCTTGACGGCCGTCCTCGTAGCAGCGGCGCAGCCCGTGGCCGCCGGCGAGGCTGTCGTAGAAACCCCGGCTGAAGTGGAGCGCGGCGGTGTCGTGGAGCCGGGCCGACATGCCGATGGTGGCCGGACCGAGGGCGGCGTCGACCCGGGCCAGGCTGTAGCAACTGTTGAGGATCACGCAGGAGATCGACGGGCTGGCGGCGACCAGGTCCCGAAGCTCGGACAGTGGCAGCACCCGAGCCGCGCCGGCCTCGTCCTCGAGCACCGGCCCGTCCGCGCTGCCGTGCCCGGACAGGTGCAGGATGTCATAGTCGTGATCGATCAGCGCGCGGTGCAGATCGACGCGGGTGGCGGCGTGCACCGTCTCGACGGCCACCCGGTCGCGGTGCAGACCCCGCCGGACGGCCTCCCGCACGATCTTCGACTCCTCGCCGTAGGCCAGCGTCGGCTCGTCCCACGGGCCGGCGAAGACCACGAGCACCCGCCAGGTGCGCACGTTGACCACGCCGGCCGCGGACACCCGCAGCTCGGTCCCGCCGAGCTCCCGGCGCACCACCGGGCTGCTGTCGATGCTGCGGCGCAGCGTAGCGACCACCTCCTGCACCGCCTCGTCCCGGCCCGCCGACCCGGCGGTCGCCTGTGCGCTGTTCAGCCGCCAGGCGGCGCTGAGCAGCGGTTTCGCCGCCGGGTCGTCCGGCAGCCGGCGAGCAACCTCCAGGCAGAGGTCGATAAGCAACCGGTTCGCCTCGCCGCGGTCGAACGGGAAGCGGGAGGAGTCCTCGAGCAAGCCGGGATAGCCGCCGAGCCGGTCCAGCACCTTCTGCGCCGCCTGCTCGGCCCGTGGTACGTCGAGGTGGCCGCTGAACAGCTCCTCGGACTCGTAGACGTCCAGTTCCTTGGCCAGCCGGCCGATGGTCGCGGACGGCAGCGGCGGGCAGACGCAGACGTGGTTGCCGCACTGCGGGCAGATCCCGGGGTAGCGCAGCAGGTACTCGCGCTCCAGCGAGAACTCCTCCGCGTCCGGCTCGGACGCGACCAGCAGGGCGTGCTCGTTCGCGATGCCCATGAGGTACGACACCACGTCGGCGATCTCGCCAGCGACGTACTTCGGGTGCCGGCCGTGCACGCGCACCGCCTCGGCGAGCTCACCCAGCTCCTCCAACAGGCCGGCCGTGCTGCGATGGCTCTCCCGGTCACCCACCCGCCGGGGATAGATCGCGTCGAACATCTCCCGCCACTGGTCCAACGAGTGCGGCCGGAACGGCTCGTTCCGGCGAGCCAGGTCGCGCAGGGCCCGGTGGTCGACGGTGGCCTTGGTGCCCTTCACGATCTTGCAGCGGGCCTCGTTGTGCGGGCGCAGGCGGCAGTACGGGCAGGCGTTCGGGTACTTGCGGAACAGCAGCCGCTCCAGGCTGACCACGCCGAGCTTGGCGCACAGCGGGAAGAGCCAGCCGAACGCCTTGCACAGCGCGTCGGCGACGTCGATGCCCTCCCGCCGCTTCGGCCGGCCGTGCAGGCTGAGCATCCCGCAGACCTCGACGAAGTGGGCGAAGGTCGCCTCGACGGGACGCTCCTCGTTACGGTGGCTGTAGATGTGCGCCGTCATCAGGTAGAGGTCGTCCAGCGAGAGCTCCGCCTCCGGGGCGGCGGCGTCAGGCTCCAGCACGCTGGTCATCGGGCTCCTCGGGCTGCTCGGGCTGCTCGCCGTCCGGCGGGGGGTCCAGCCGGGCGGAGGGGACCTGCTCGGGCGGCGGCAGCTTGTCGCCCGCCGTCCGCGGGACATAGCCGCCGCGCTCGACCGGCGGTCGGTGGCGGCGGGGGGGTTGCTCGGCGCTCACGCCGAATCCGCCACCGGCGGCACCAGCTCGAGGCAGACGATCTGGCCGGCGGGCACGTACACGGCGTGGTGGAGCGGCTCGGTCAGAACCTTGGTCAACGGGTCGAGGCGCCACGCAGTCTCCAGGTAGAGGTCGGCACCATCCGGGTAGCCGCCGGCGTACGAGCCGGCGGCGAAGGCTCCACCGATCCAGCTGCCGTCGGCGAGCAGGACCCGCAGGTAGGTCGCCTCCCGCCGGCCGAAGACCGCGTCCCAGGCCCGCGGGGCCCGCTCGGGGCCCACCACCGCGCGCAAGGCCGCGCCGAGCCGACCCGGGCCGGCCGCACTCGCCCGGAGGGTGCGGCCGGCGAGCCGGCCGACGGCGTAGGGAAGCGCGACGAGAACCACCGCGACCGCCCAGAGGGTGGCGAACTGGCCGGTGTCGAGCGCCCGGTGATCGGCGAGGGCGACCCGCCAGGCGACGTACTCCGGCCAGGCGAGCACGGCGTGGAAGGCCACCGATGCCGCCACGAAGCGCAGGGTCCGGTCGGCCAGCCCGGCCCCGTACGCCCCTGCTTCGCGCTCGAAGGCCCAGCTGAACGATGCTCCCGGGAGGACGGCGAGCACCGCCAGGACGAGCGCGACCGGCGTATCGGGCACTGCACCCCCGTCCGTCCCACCCTGACCGGGCGGCCGCCACCGTGAACCAGAAGGGTGTGAGCGTAGCGAACCGGCTGTCAGCCGTGGGCGACCGCCGAGGCCCGGATCGGGCCGATCTCGGCGGCCAGCCGGGAGGCCGCGGCGCGCAGCCCGGCCGGGTCCGGACCGTGCCCGAGCACCTCCCGGGAGACCGCCGGGAGCACCGCCGGCAGGGCCGGGCCGAAGACCGCGGGCAGGTCGGCGGCGGTGGCGCCCTGGGCGCCGAGCCCGGGGGCGAGCACCGGCCCGCGCAGGTGGTCCAGCCGGTGCCCGTGCCCGGCCGCGGTCGCGCCGACGACCGCGCCGACCGAGCCGAGCGTGCCGCCGGTTGTGGCCAGCTCGGCCGCGTTGGCCGCCGCCACCTCGTCGAGCACCTGCTGGGCGACGGTGCGCCCGTCCGGGCCGACCGCCCGCTGCACCGCGGCGCCCTCCGGGTTGGAGGTCAGCGCGAGCACGAAGACGCCGGCGCCGTGCGCGTACGCCGCCTCCAGCAGCGGCCGCAGCGAGCCGAAGCCCAGGTACGGCGACGCGGTCAGCGCGTCCGCGGCCAGCGGCGAGGCCGGGTCGGTGTACGCCCCCGCGTAGCCGGCCATGGTCGAGCCGATGTCGCCGCGCTTGACGTCGAGCAGGGCCAGCGCGCCGGCCGCCCGGATGCCGGCCAGCACCCGCTCCAGCACCGCGATCCCGCGGCTGCCGAAGCGCTCGAAGAAGGCCGACTGCGGCTTGAGCACCGCCACCCGGTCGGCCAGCGCGTCCACCACGCGCAGCGAGAACCGCTCCAGCCCGGCCGCGTCGACCGGCAACCCCCAGGCGGACAGCAGGCCCGGGTGCGGGTCGATGCCCACGCACAGCGGCCCCCGCTCGGCCACCACGGCCGCCAGCCGGTCCCCGAACGGCGCCACCCGGTCCCTGGCGGGCCGGCTCACAGGTCGTCCTCGCCGAGGCGCCAGAGGGGACGGGGGGCGGCGGCGGTACGGTCCGGGCGGTGCTCGTCGCCGACCTTGGCGCGGTGGGCGTAGCCGACGGCGTCGGCGAGCCGCGCGAAGCCGCGCTCGGCCAGCGCGGCCCGCAGCTCGCCCAGCACCCGGGCCGGCGCGGACGGGTCGTGGAAGACCGCGGTGCCCACCGACACCGCCGACGCCCCGGCGAGCACGAACTGCAGCGCGTCCAGCCCGGAGGCGATCCCGCCGGCGCCGAGGATCGGCACCTCCGGCAGCGCGGCGTGCACCTGCCACACGCAGCGGACCGCGACCGGCCGGATGGCCGGCCCGGACAGCCCGCCGGTGGCCCCGGCCAGCACCGGCCGCAGCGTGTCCGGGTCGATCACCAGCCCGAGCAGGGTGTTGATGAGGGTCAGCCCGTCGGCGCCGGCCCGGACGCAGGCCCGGGCGACGGTGACGATGTCGGTGACGTCCGGGGACAGCTTGGCCAGCACCGGCACCCCGTCCGGCGTGTCCGCCCGGACGGCGGCGACCACCCGCGCGGCCGCGTCCGGGTCGCAGGCGAACACCTGGCCGCGGTCCTCCACGTTCGGGCAGGAGATGTTGACCTCGACCGCGACCAGTGCCGGCGCGTGCGCGAGCCGGCGGGCCAGCTCGGCGTAGTCGGCGACCGACCCGCCGGCGATCGAGACCACCGCCCGGGCGCCCCGCGCCGCCAGCCAGGGCAGGTCGTGGGCGACGAACGCGTCCACCCCGGGGTTCTGCAGCCCGATCGAGTTGAGCATCCCGCTGGGCGTCTCCGCCATCCGCGGGGTCGGCCGGCCGGCCCGGGCCGCCAGCGTCACCGACTTGGTCACCACCGCGCCGAGCGAGTCGAGCGGGAAGAACGGCTCCAGCTCCCGCCCGGCGGCCGCGCAGCCGGACGCGGTGAGCACCGGGTTGGGCAGCGCCGCGCCGCCCAGCGCGGTGGACAGGTCGACCGCGTCGGCCGCCAGCGCGGTCATGCGGTGACCCCGACGGCCGGCCCTACGGGCGACCCGGGTGCCCCGAGCGCGTCGGCCGGCACCGTGCCGACGTCGTCCCAGCGGACCCGCTCGGCCGGGAACACCGGCCCGTCCACGCAGGACCGGGTCATCCGGGTCACCCCGTCCTCCCCCACCACCGGCAGCACGCAGGTCATGCAGACCCCGATCCCGCAGGCCATCGACTCCTCGACGGCGACCTGGCAGGGCAGCCCGTACGACTCCGCGACCGCGCCGACCGCGCGCAGCATCCCCATCGGCCCGCAGGCGTACACGGCCAGCGCGCCGGTCCGCTCCAGCTCGTCGGGCAGCACGTCGACGACGGTGCCGCGGATGCCGGCCGAGCCGTCGTCGGTGGTGACGGTGACCGCGCCGGCGGTCCGCTTGGCCTCCAGCTCGCCGAAGAGCCGGTCCGCGGTGCCGGCCCCGATCAGGAGGTCGACCCGGCACTCCCGGGCCCGCAGCGCCTCGGCCAGGCCGAACAGCGGCGCCGAGCCGTAGCCGCCGCCCACCAGCAGGCAGCCGGTCGGCGCCGTCGGCAGCCGGAACGGCGTGCCCAGTGGGCCGACCAGGTCCAGCGGCTCCCCCGGCCGCACCCCGGCCAGCCACTCGGTGCCGCGCCCGTGCACGCCGACCACGAACTGCACGGTCCCCGAGAACGCCCCCGTCGGCGTCGCCCGGTAGAGCGCGAACGACCGGCGCAGCAGCAGCGACGACGCCGGCCCGCCGACCGCCACCGCGACGAACTGCCCGGGCCGGGCCCGCTCGGCGATCCGGCCGGCGGCGACCTCCAGCAGGTGGTACGCCCCGACCCGGCGGCGGTTGAGAACCTCGCCCCGCACCTGCACCGGGCCCCGCTCGCCAGCTGTGTCCGCTCGACCGGCAGGCCGGCTGGCGCGAGCGCCAGCCGACCGGCCGCCCTCGCTCTCGCTCGCGCTGCGAGCACTCGCGCTCACGGAGACTCTCCCCTCAGCTGCGCGTGCAGCTCCTGCAGCGACCGGACCCCGATGTCACCCCGGCGCAGCGCCTCCACGCCCTGCACGCAGGCTGTCATGCCCTGCACGGTGGTCACGCACGGGATGCCCATGGCGACGGCAGCGGTACGGATCTCGTAGCCGTCCAGGCGCGGTCCCGCGTTGCCCCACGGGGTGTTGAAGACCAGCGCCACCTCCCCGGCCAGGATCCGCTGCACGCAGTCGGGCTCGTCCGGCGAGCCGTGCCGGTAGCGCGGCACCACCTCGACCGGCACCCCGTGCCGGCGCAGCGCCAGCGCGGTGCCCTCGGTGGCGAGGATCGCGAAGCCGAGGTCGGCCAGCCGCATGACCGGCAGGATCGCCGCCCGCTTGTCCTGGTTGGCGATCGACACGAACGCCCGCCCGGCGGTCGGCAGCGACCCGTACGCGGCCGCCTGCGACTTCGCGTACGCGGTCCCGAAGGCGGCGTCCAGCCCCATCACCTCGCCCGTGGAGCGCATCTCGGGCCCGAGCACGGTGTCCACCCCGGACCCGTCCGCGCGCCGGAACCGGTGGAACGGCAGCACCGCCTCCTTGACCGCGATCGGCGCGTCGGCCGGCAGGTCCCCGCCGTCGCCGGACGCCGGCAGCAGTCCCTCGGCCCGCAGCCCGACGACGGTGGCGCCGAGCGCGATCCGGGCCGCCGCCTTGGCCAGCGGGACCGCGGTCGCCTTGGACACGAACGGCACCGTCCGGGACGCCCGCGGGTTGGCCTCCAGCACGTACAGGGTGGCGCCCTTGAGCGCGTACTGGACGTTGATCAGGCCGCGCACCCCGATCCTGCGGGCCAGCTCGGCGGTGGCGTGCCGGACCGCGGCCACCTCGGACACGCCGAGCGTGATCGGCGGCAGCGCGCAGGCCGAGTCGCCGGAGTGGATGCCGGCCTCCTCGATGTGCTCCATCACCCCGCCGAGGTAGAGCTGCTCGCCGTCGTAGAGCGCGTCGACGTCGATCTCCACGGCGTCGTCGAGGAAGCGGTCCACCAGCACCGGGTGCGCGGCGTCCGCTCCGCCAGCCGCCCGCTCAGCCAGGTGCTTGGTCAGGTACGCCTCCAGCGAGGCCTCGTCGTACACGATCTCCATGCCGCGCCCGCCGAGCACGTACGACGGGCGGACCAGCACCGGGTAGCCGATCGCCTCGGCCACCACCCGGGCCTCGGCGAAGGAGGACGCGGTGCCGTGCTTGGGCGCCGGCAGCCCGGCCTCGCCGAGCAGCCGGCCGAACGAGCCGCGGTCCTCGGCCAGGTGGATCGCCTCCGGCTGGGTGCCGAGGATCGGCACCCCGGCGTCCTTGAGCCGCTGGGCCAGCTTGAGCGGGGTCTGCCCGCCGAGCGTGCAGACGACGCCGGCGACCTGGCCGGACTGCTGCTCGGCGTGCACCACCTCGAGCACGTCCTCCAGCGTGAGCGGCTCGAAGTAGAGCCGGTCGGAGGTGTCGTAGTCGGTGGAGACGGTCTCCGGGTTGCAGTTGACCATCACGGTCTCGTAGCCGGCCTCGCGCAGCGCCAGCGCCGCGTGCACGCACGAGTAGTCGAACTCGATGCCCTGGCCGATCCGGTTCGGCCCGGACCCGAGGATGATCACCTTGGGCCGGTCCGGCTGCGGTGCGACCTCGGTCTCCTCGTCGTACGTCGAGTAGTGGTACGGCGTCCGCGCGGCGAACTCGGCCGCGCAGGTGTCGACGGTCTTGAAGACCGGCCGCACGCCCATCCGGTGCCGCAGCAGCCGCACCCCGTCCTCGCCGGCCAGCTCGGGCCGCAGCGCGGCGATCTGCGCGTCGGACAGCCCGTGCCGCTTGGCCCGGCGCAGCACCTGCTCGGTCAGCGGCAGGCCGTCGGCGAGCTCGCCGCCGACCTCGCCGACCAGCGCGATCTGGTCGACGAACCAGGGGTCGATGCCACTTGCGGCCGCGATGTCGGCCACCGTGGCGCCGGCCCGCATCGCCTGCTCGATCAGGTAGAGCCGGCCGTCGGTCGGGGTGCGCAGCTGCTCCAGCAGCGCCTCGCGGTCCGCTGTGCCGACAGTGCCGACGTCCGGGTGGCGGCCGGTCCAGAAGCCGGCCTCGTACGTCTCCGTGGACCGCATCGCCTTGCCCAGCGCCTCGGCGAAGTTGCGGCCGATGGCCATCGCCTCGCCCACGCTCTTCATGTGCGTGGTCAGCTCCGGGTCGGCGCCGGGGAACTTCTCGAAGGCGAACCGCGGCACCTTGACCACGACGTAGTCCAGGGTCGGCTCGAACGAGGCCGGCGTCTGGCCGGTGATGTCGTTGCGGATCTCGTCCAGCGTGTAGCCGATGGCGAGCTTGGCCGCGATCTTCGCGATCGGGAACCCGGTCGCCTTGGAGGCGAGCGCGGAGGACCGGGACACCCGCGGGTTCATCTCGATGACGACCATCCGGCCGGTCTCCGGGTGCACGGCGAACTGGATGTTGCAGCCGCCGGTGTCCACCCCGACCTCGCGCAGCACCGCGATGGCCAGGTCGCGCATCCGCTGGTATTCGCGGTCGGTCAGCGTCATGGCCGGGGCGACGGTCACCGAGTCGCCGGTGTGCACGCCCATCGGGTCGACGTTCTCGATGGAGCAGACCACCACCACGTTGTCCGCGCGGTCGCGCATCAGCTCGAGCTCGAACTCCTTCCAGCCGAGCACGCTCTCCTCGGCCAGGACCTCCCCGACCGGGCTGGCGGCCAGCCCGGCGGCGGCCATCCGGCGCAGCCGCGTCTCGTCGCGGGCCAGCCCGGAGCCGGCGCCGCCCATGGTGAACGAGGGCCGCAGCACGACCGGCAGGCCCAGCTCGGCCCCGGCCGCGGCGACCTCCTCGACCGAGTGGCAGACCACCGAGCGCGGCACCTCGCCGCCGACCCGGCGGACCACGTCCTTGAACTGCTGCCGGTCCTCGCCGCGCCGGATCGCCTCGACGTCGGCGCCGATCAGGCGGACGCCGTACCGGTCCAGCACGCCGGAGCCGGCCAGCTCCATGGCGATGTTCAGCGCGGTCTGGCCGCCCAGGGTGGCCAGCAGCGCGTCCGGCCGCTCCCGCTCGATCACCTTGGTGACGAACTCGGCGGTGAGCGGCTCGACGTAGGTGGCGTCGGCGAACTCGGGGTCGGTCATGATCGTGGCCGGGTTGGAGTTGACCAGGCTGACCCGCAGCCCCTCAGCCCGCAGCACCCGGCAGGCCTGCGTGCCGGAGTAGTCGAACTCGCACGCCTGCCCGATCACGATCGGCCCGGAGCCGATGACCAGCACGTGCCGGACGTCGTCCCGCCTAGGCACCCGACATCACCTCGACGAAGCGGTCGAAGAGGTGGCCGGCGTCGTGCGGGCCGGCCGCCGCCTCGGGGTGGTACTGCACGCTGAACGCCGGGCGGTCCAGGCAGCGCAGGCCCTCCACCACGCCGTCGTTGAGGTTCACGTGGCTGACCACCACCCGGCCGAAGTCGGTGTCCGACTCCGGCGGTGCGTCCACGGCGAAGCCGTGGTTGTGCGCGGTCACCTCGACCCGGCCGGTCGCGTTGTCGCGCACCGGCTGGTTGAGGCCGCGGTGGCCGTACCGCAGCTTGTACGTGCCGAAGCCGAGCGCCCGGCCGAGGATCTGGTTGCCGAAGCAGATCCCGAACAGCGGCACCCCGGCGCCGAGCACCCCTCGGACCACCTCGACCGGCCCGTCGGTGGCGGCCGGGTCGCCCGGCCCGTTGGAGACGAACACCCCGTCCGGGTCCCGGGCCAGCACCTGCTCGGCGGTCGACCAGGCCGGCAGCACGTGCGTCTCGATGCCGCGGCGGGCCATCAGGACCGGGGTCATCCGCTTGATGCCGAGGTCGAGCGCGACCACGACCTTGCGCTTGTCCCCCACCGCCGGCACCACGTACGGCTCCCGGGTCGACACCTCGTGCGCGAGGTCGGCGCCGACCATGCCGGGGGCCTGCCGCACCCGCTCCAGCAGCGCCGCCGGGTCGGACTCCACGCTGGACAGCCCGACCCGCATCGCGCCGCGCTCGCGCAGGTGCCGGGTCAGCGCACGGGTGTCCACCCCGGACACGCCGACCACCCCGGCGGCGGCCAGCTCGTCCTGGAGGCTGCGCCGGGACCGCCAGGACGACGGCCGCGGCGCCGGGTCGCGGACCACGTAGCCGGCCACCTGCACCCGGCCGGACTCCGGGTCCTCGTCGTTGACCCCGGTGTTGCCGATGTGCGGGGCGGTCATCACCACCACCTGCCGGTGGTACGACGGGTCGGTCAGCGTCTCCTGGTAGCCGGTCATCCCGGTGGCGAAGACGGCCTCGCCGACGGTCTCCCCGGCCGCGCCGAAGGGCTCGCCCCGCAACGTCCGCCCGTCCTCCAGCACCAGCAGTGCGCCACTCACTCCGCGCATGGTTCGCCTCCGGACTCGCTCCGCTCCTCGGGCGCCTGGGGCGCCCTGCGATGCTCACTCGCCCGTCGCCTCACTCCGCCCATGGTTCGCCTCCGGACTCGCTCCGCTCCTCGGGCGCCTGGGGCGCCCTGCGATGCTCACTCGCCCGTCGCCTCACAGAAGGGCCTTGCCGTCGAGCACGGTCGGCTCGCCGCGCAGGAAGGTGGCGACCACCCGGGCCGGCAGCTCGCGGCCCGCGTACGGCGTGTTGCGGCTGCGGCTGGCCGACCCGGCCGGGTCGACCGTCCAGCGGGCCGCCGGGTCGAGGAGCGTCAGCGAGGCCGGCGCCCCCACCTCCAGGGCCGGCGGCGCCAGCCCGCCGATGCGCGCCGGGGTCGCCGACATCCGCTCGGCCAGCCCGCGCCAGTCCAGCAGCCCGGTCTCCACCATGGCCAGCACCACCACCGACAGCGCCGTCTCCAGCCCGAGCATCCCGGGCCGGGCCGCGCCCCACTCGGTCTCCTTGTCCTCCAGCGCGTGCGGGGCGTGGTCGGTGGCCACCGCGTCGATGGTGCCGTCGGCCAGCCCGGCCCGCAGCGCGGCCACGTCCTCGGCCGTCCGCAGCGGCGGGTTGACCTTGAAGACCGGGTCGTACGTGGCCGCCAGCTCGTCGGTGAGCAGCAGGTGGTGCGGGGTCACCTCGGCGGTGACCCGGGTGCCGCGGGTCTTGGCCCAGCGCAGGATCTCCACCGAGCCGGCGGTGGAGACGTGGCACACGTGCAGCCGGGACCCGACGTGGCCGGCCAACAGCACGTCCCGGGCGATCATCGCCTCCTCCGCGGCGGCCGGCCAGCCGGCCAGCCCGAGCCGGGCCGCGACCACGCCCTCGTTCGCCTGGGCGCCGGCGGTCAGCCGCGGCTCCTCGGCGTGCTGCGCGACGACGCCGTCGAACGCCTTGACGTACTCCAGCGCCCGCCGCATCAGCACCGGGTCGTGCACCGGCATCCCGTCGTCGGAGAAGACCCGGACCCGGGCGGCCGAGTCGGCCATCGCGCCCAGCTCGGCCAGCCGCTCGCCGCGCAGGCCGACGGTCACCGCGCCCACCGGGCGGACGTCGACCAGCCCGGCCTCCCGGCCCAGCCGCCAGACCTGCTCGACCACGCCGGCGGTGTCGGCCACCGGGTCGGTGTTGGCCATCGCGTGCACGGCGGTGAAGCCGCCCAGCGCGGCCGCCCGCGAGCCGGTCGCCACCGTCTCGGCGTCCTCGCGGCCGGGCTCGCGCAGGTGCGTGTGCAGGTCGACCAGGCCGGGCAGCGCGACCAGCCCGGCCGCGTCGACCACCTGGGCGCCGCGGGCGCTCCCCTCGGCGATCACCCCGTCCCTGACGAGCAGGTCGGTGGGTTCGCCGCCGTACGGCGCGACCCCCTTCAGCAGCCAGCTGGTCACTGCGCCTCCCGCTCGGCCGCCGGGCGGCCTGGCCTCGCTCATGTGGCCCCGCCCAGAAGCAGGTAGAGCACGGCCATCCGGACGGAGACCCCGTTGGACACCTGCTCGACGATCGTGGACCGGCGCGGGTCGTCCGCGACCTCGGCGGCGATCTCCATGCCCCGGTTCATCGGGCCGGGGTGCATGACGATCGCGTCGTCGGGCAGCAGGCCCATCCGGTGCCGGTCCAGCCCGTACCGGCGGCTGTACTCGCGCTCGGACGGGAAGTACGCCTGGCCCATCCGCTCCCGCTGCACCCGCAGCATCATCACCACGTCGGCCTTGGGCAGGGCGGCGTCCAGGTCGTACGACACCGCGGCCGGCCAGGCCTCCACCCCGACCGGGAGCAGCGTCGGCGGCGCGATCAGCGTCACCTCGGCGCCCAGGGTGTGCAGCAGCAGCACGTTCGAGCGGGCCACCCGGCTGTGCAGCACGTCGCCGACCACCGCCACCCGCAGCCCCTCCAGGCGGCCCAGCCGGCGGCGCATCGTGTACGCGTCCAGCAGCGCCTGGGTCGGGTGCTCGTGGGTGCCGTCGCCGGCGTTGACCACGCTGCCGCGCACCCAGCCGGCCAGCCGGTGCGGCGCGCCGGACAGCGAGTGCCGGACCACCACCGCGTCGGCGCCCATCGCCTCCAGGGTCAGCGCGGTGTCCTTGAGCGACTCGCCCTTGGACACGCTGGAGCCCTTCGCGGAGAACGTCACCACGTCGGCGGACAGCCGCTTGGCGGCCAGCTCGAAGGAGATCCGGGTCCGGGTGGAGTCCTCGAAGAAGAGGTTGACCACGGTGCGGCCGCGCAGCGTGGGCAGCTTCTTGACCTCGCGGCCCTCCATCGCGGCGTCGATCCGCTCGGCGGTGTCCAGCACCGCGAGCGCCTCGTCCCGGGTCAGGTCGGCCGCCGAGAGCAGGTGCTTCACCGCGCCACCCCCACCGGCTCGGTCTCCAGCAGGACCGCGTCCCGCCCGTCGGTCTCGGCGAGCAGGACCCGCACGCTCTCCTGCTGGGCGGTCGGGATGTTCTTGCCCACGTAGTCGGCGCGGATCGGCAGCTCGCGGTGCCCCCGGTCGACCAGCACGGCCAGCTGCACCGCGCGCGGCCGGCCCAGGTCGCGCAGCGCGTCCAGGGCGGCCCGGACGGTGCGGCCCGAATAGAGCACGTCGTCGACCAGCACGACGAGCCGGCCGTCCACCCCGCCGGGCGGCTCCTCGGTCGGCTCCAGCGGGCGTACCCCGCGCAGCCGCAGGTCGTCCCGGTGCAGGGTGATGTCGAGGGTGCCGACCGGCACGTCGATGCCCTCGAAGGCGCGGATGCGGGCAGCCAGCCGGCGGGCCAGCGGGGCGCCGCGGGTCGGGATGCCGAGCACCGCGGTGTCGCGGGCGCCGCCCGTCTTCTCCAGGATCTGGTGCGCGATCCGGTCGATCACGCGGGCCACGTCGGCCGCGTCGAGCAGCGCACGGCTCACCACGGACCTCCTTCCCCGCCTCACGGGACGGGTCGTTAAAGGACGTCGGACGCGCCCACGCTAGCAGCGGTCGACACCCGTCCGGGCCGGCTCCGGCCGGGCGTACGATCGGCGTGTTTGACGACAGGGCGGAGTCAACTCTCCGGAAATTTGTCACTCGATCGGGTGATTATCTTGGTTACGGGTCCGTCGCGTGGGCTACTCGGGGTGACGAATGGGGACGATCTTTCCGTCATCGTCTTGACCCCGGAGCGGTCCTCAGCTTACGGTCACGCTCCGTAGTCGAAAGTGCGGGGGGCCAGTCGGATGTCAGTACTCGGTGTCGCACCGGAGATGGAGCGCAACGGAATGACCAGCGACTACGCCAGGGCCCTCGGCGCCCGGCTGCGGGCCATCCGCACGCAGCAGGGGCTCTCGCTGCACGGCGTGGAGAAAAAGTCCAAGGGCCGGTGGAAGGCGGTCGTCGTCGGGTCGTACGAGCGCGGCGACCGAGCGGTGACCGTGCAGAAGCTGGCCGAGCTGGCCGACTTCTACGGCGTCCCGGTGAGCGAGCTGCTGCCGGAGGGTCGGGCTGCGTCGTCGGCGACCCCCGCGCAGAAGATCGTGCTCAACCTGGAGCGCCTGTTCCAGCTGCCACCGGACCAGGTGGGTCCGCTGGCGCGGTACGCACAGGCGATCCAGAGCCAGCGCGGGGACTACAACAACAAGGTGCTCTCGATCCGCGGTGAGGACCTGCGGTCGCTGTCGATCATCTACGACCTCTCCGAGGGCGAGCTGACCGAGCGGCTGATCGAGTGGGGCGTCCTGGCTCCCGACGCCCGCAGCATCGACGCGGCCCTGGACCGCCGGTCGGAGGACCGCCGGTCGGCCGACCGCGGGTAGTCGCCCGGCTTCTCCCGTCGCGGGCCGCCTCCTCCGGAGGCGGCCCGCTCCGCGTCTCGCCCGCCCGCTCCGCGTCTCGCCCGCCCGCTCCGCGTCTGCCCCCGCCGACTCCGCGCCGACTCCGCCGCTCCGCCTGCTCCGCGTCTCCTTCCGACCCGCTTCCCGTCAGCTACCGCCGGGCTCCGCGCCGGCTCCCGGCGACTCCCCCGCTCTCCGCCTGCTCCGCCTGCTCCGCGTCTCCATCCGACCCCGCTTCCCGTCAGCTCCCGACGGCTCCGCGCCGGCTTGCGGCCTGCTCCCCCGGTCCACACCTGCTCCCCACCGGCTCCCGCCGGCCCCGCCCCCTCCCCGCCTGCTCGCCCGGCGTCCCGGCCCGCCCCCGTTCCGCGACTGACGTCTCCGGCCCGCGACTGACGGCGTGCGCTCACGAGTGACGGCGGCAGCGACGTCACTCGCCGACGGGCGACGTCACTCGCGGGCGGAGACGTCAGTCGCGGGCGGGCGGAGACGTCAGTCGCGGGCGGGCGGAGACGTCAGTCGCGGGCGGGCGCCGTCAGTCGCGGGGGATGAGTCAGGCGGGGGGTGGGTCGACGCGGTCGGGGGCGGGCTGCTCGCGGAGGACGCGGCCGAGCACGCCGTTGATGAAGCGGGGCGACTCGTCGGTGGACAGCGACTTCGCCAGCTCGACCGCCTCGTCGATCACCACCGCGTCCGGCACGTCGTCGCGCCAGAGCAGCTCGTAGAGCGCCAGCCGCAGCACCGCCCGGTCCACCGGCGGCATCCGCTCCACGGTCCAGCCCTCGGAGTGGTCGGACAGCACCCGGTCGATGTCCGGGAGCCGGCCGACGACGCCCTCCACCAGCTCGACCGCGTACTCGGGGACCGGCGGGTCGGCCTGGGCCAGCCGCTCGGCGAGCGTGCTCACCGCCTCGGTGCCCCGCACGTCCGCCTCGTAGAGCACGTCGATCGCGCGCTTGCGCGCCTTGCTGCGGGCTGCCATCGCGGGTCAGGCCCGACCGAGGTAGCGCCCGTCCCGGGTGTCCACCTTGACCTTCTCGCCGGTGGTGACGAACAGCGGGACCTGGATGGTCGCCCCGGTCTCCAGCGTCGCCGGCTTGGTGCCGCCGGTGGAGCGGTCGCCCTGCAGGCCCGGGTCGGTCTGCGCGATCACCAGCTCGACGCTGGTCGGCAGCTCGACGTAGAGCGCCAGGCCGTCGTGCATGGCGACGACGACGTCGGTGTTCTCCAGCAGGTAGCCGGCGCCCTCGCCGACCGTCTCGGCCGGCACGTGGACCTGCTCGTACGTGTCGCCGTCCATGAAGACGAACTCGTCGCCCTCGCGGTAGAGGTAGCTCATCCCGCGCTTGTCCACGGTCGCGGTCTCGACCTTGGTGCCGGCGTTGAAGGTGCGGTCGACGACCTTGCCGGAGAGCACGTTCTTCAGCGTGGTGCGGACGAAGGCACCGCCCTTGCCGGGCTTGACGTGCTGGAACTGGACGACGGCCCAGAGCTGGCCGTCCAGGTCCAGCACCATGCCGTTCTTGAGGTCGTTGGTGGTGGCCACGTCGGTCGGAGTCTCCGCAGGATCACAGGACCACGAGGTCCTTGGTGGTGGTGGTGAGCAGGTCGGGCTCGGCACCGTCGCGGACCACGAGGGTGTCCTCGATCCGGACTCCCCCGCGCCCGGCCAGGTAGACCCCGGGCTCGACGGTGACGGCCATCCGGTCGGCCAGTGTACCGGCGCTGAGCTGGCTCAGCGCCGGAGCCTCGTGGATCTCCAGGCCGACGCCGTGGCCGAGCCCGTGCACGAACTCCTCGCCGTAGCCGGCGGCGGTGACCACGTCCCGGGCCGCGGCGTCGACCGCCCGCAGCTCGGCGCCGGCCGCCAGCGCCTCCCGGCCGGCCCGCTGCGCGGCCCGGACCACGTCGTAGATCTCCCGCTGCCAGCCGGCCGGCTCGCCCAGCACCAGCGTCCGGGTCATGTCCGAGTGGTAGCCGCCGTGCTCGGCGCCGAAGTCGAGCTTGACCAGGTCGCCGGGCTCGAGCACCCGGTCGGTGGGCCGGTGGTGCGGGACGGCCGACTCCGGGCCGGCGGCGACGATGGTCTCGAACGAGGGGGCGTGCGCGCCCAGGTCCAGCATCCGGGCGTCCAGGTCGCGGCCGACCTCGCGCTCGGTGCGCCCGGCCCGCAGCCCGCCGGCCGCGATGAGCTCGGCCAGCGCCTGGTCGGCGATCGCGCAGGCCCGGCGGAGCAGCTCGATCTCGGCGTCGTCCTTGACCGCGCGCAGCCGCTCCACCGCCTGCCGGACGCTGACCAGCTCGGCGCCGGCGGCCCGCTCGGCCAGGGTGACGTGCAGGTCGACGGTGACGTCGTGGGACTCGTAGCCCAGCCGGGCGCCCTTGGCGCGGGCGGCCAGCGCCGGCGCGCTGACCCGGTCGATCAGCAGCTCGACGTCCGGCGCCTGCCGGCCGGCCTGGGTGACGTAGCGGCCGTCGGTGCACAGCACGTCGGTGCCGTCTGCGGCGACCAGCAGCGCGCCGTTGGAGCCGGTGAAGCCGGTCAGGTAACGCACGTTGACCAACCGGGTCACCAGCACCGCGTCCAGGCCGGCGGCCCGGGCGCGGTCGCGGAGCAGGGTGCGGCGGGCGGCGGAGGCGGTCACCTCGCCAATTTACCCGGCGGCGACCGCCGCCCAGGCCGCGGCGAGCAGTGCCGGATCGGGGTCGGCGAGGATGCCCGGGCGGGCCAGCCCGTCCAGCACCACGAAGCGGAGCACCGCGCCGCGGGCCTTCTTGTCCACCCGCATCGCCTCGTGCAGCTCGGGCCAGGCATCCCTGTCGTACGTCGTCGGCAGGCCCAGCCCCGCGAGCAGGGTCCGGTGCCGGTCGGCCGTCGCGGCGTCCAGCCGGCCGGCGGCGGCGCCGAGCGCGGCCGCGAAGACCAGCCCGATGGCGACCGCCTCGCCGTGCCGGACCCGGTACGCCTCCCGCCGCTCGATCGCGTGCGCCAGCGTGTGGCCGTAGTTGAGGTGCTCCCGCTCGCCCGACTCGCGCAGGTCCCGCGTCACCACCCCGGCCTTGACCCGGACCGCCCGCTCGACCAGCTCGGCCACCGGCGGGTCGGGGTGCTCCAGCAGGTCGAGCAGCACCGGGTCGGCGATGAAGCCGCACTTGACCACCTCGGCCAGCCCGGCCCGCAGGTCCACCGCCGGCAGGGTGGCCAGCGCGGCCAGGTCGCAGAGCACGCCGGCCGGCGGGTGGAAAGCGCCGACCAGGTTCTTGCCGGCCGCGGTGTCGATCCCGGTCTTCCCGCCGACGGCGGCGTCCACCATGCCGAGCAGGGTGGTCGGCAGGTGCACCACCTGGACCCCGCGCAGCCAGGCGGCGGCGACCCAGCCGGCCAGGTCGGTGGCGGCGCCGCCGCCGAGGCCGACCACCGCGTCGGAGCGGGTGAAGCCGGCCGCGCCGAGCGCCTCCCAGCACTCGCCCGCCACCGCGAGCGTCTTGGCCGCCTCGCCGTCCGGGATCTCCAGCGGGAGCACGGCGAGGCCGGCGGCGCGCAGGGCCGCGGTGACGGCGGCGGCCCGGTCCCGCAGGGTCGGCTGGTGGACGAGCGCGACCTGGGCGGCGCCGGGCAGCAGGGCCGGCAGCTCGCCGTCCAGCCCGGTGCCGATCACCACCTCGTACGCACCCGGGCCCGCACCGACCGGCACCCGTACGGTCACGACGGGCTCACCACCTCGTCCGGGGGCAGGGCGGCGAGGACCGCGTCGGCGACCTCCTCCGGGGTGAGCGTGTCGGTCGCCACGGTCACCGTGGCGACCTCCTGGTAGAGCGGGAGCCGGGCCTCCAGCAGCGCGCGCAGCTGCTGGCGGGGGTTGAGGAGCAGCAGCGGGCGGTCCCGGTTGAGCCCGACCCGGGTCGCCGCGGCCGGCACCCCGGTGGCGAGGAAGACGACCGCGTGGCCGGCCAGCCGCCGGCGGGTCCGCGCGGACAGCACCGCGCCGCCGCCCAGCGCCAGCACGCCGTCGCCGGCCAGGGCCCGGGCGACGGCCGCCTCCTCCAGCGCCCGGAACGCCTCCTCGCCGTCGTCGACGAAGATGTCACCGACCGGCTTGCCGGCCTCGGCGACGATCAGCTCGTCGCTGTCGACGAAGCCGGCTCCGAGCCGCTCGGCGAGCAGCCGGCCGACCGTGGTCTTGCCTGCCGCCGGCGGCCCGACCAGCACCACCCTCGGAGTCACGGGATCACCAGGTTGTCCAGGTAGCCGCGGGCGTTGCGCGCGGTCTCGCCGACCGAGTCGCCGCCGAACTTCTCCAGCGCGGCCTCCGCCAGCACCAGCGCGACCATCGCCTCGGCGACCACGCCGGCGGCCGGCACCGCGCACACGTCCGAGCGCTGGTTGATCGCCACCGCCGGCTCGCCGGTGGCCACGTCGACCGTGGCCAGCGCCCGGGGCACGGTGGAGATCGGCTTCATCGCGGCCCGCACCCGCAGCGGCTCGCCGGTGCTGATCCCGCCCTCGGTGCCGCCGGCGCGCGCGGTCCGCCGGCGCAGCCCGTCCGGCCCGCGCTCGATCTCGTCGTGCGCCGCCGAGCCGCGCCGGGCCGCCAGCGCGAAGCCGTCGCCGAGCTCGACCCCCTTGATCGCCTGGATGCCCATCAGCGCGGCGGCCAGCCGGGAGTCCAGCCGGCGGTCGCCGTGCACGTGGCTGCCCAGGCCCGGCGGCAGCCCGTGGGCGACCACCTCGACCACGCCGCCGAGGGTGTCGCCGTCCTTCCGGGCGGCGTCGATCTCGGCGATCATCGCGTCGCTGGTCGCCGGGTCGAAGCAGCGCACCGGTGAGGCGTCGACCGTGCCGAGGTCATCCGGGCCGGGCAGCGTGCCGTCCGGGACCGCCACGGTGCCGATCCGCACCACGTGCGAGAGCACGGCCACCCCGAGCGCCTGCCGCAGGAAGGCGCGGGTCACCGCTCCGAGCGCCACCCGGGCGGCGGTCTCCCGGGCGCTGGCCCGCTCCAGCACCGGCCGGGCGTCGTCGAAGCCGTACTTCTGCATGCCGGCAAGGTCGGCGTGCCCGGGCCGCGGGCGGGTCAGCGGCGCGTTGCGGGCCAGCCCGGCCAGCTCGTCGGCCGGCACCGGGTCCGGGCTCATCACCCGCTCCCACTTGGGCCACTCGGTGTTGCCGATCCGGACCGCCACCGGGCCGCCCTGGGTGCGCCCGTGCCGTACGCCGCCGAGCAGGTCGACCTCGTCCCGCTCGAAGGACATCCGGGCCCCGCGGCCGTAGCCGGCGCGCCGGCGGGCCAGCGCGTCGGCGATGTCGTCGGTGGTCACCTCGACCCCGGCGGGCAGGCCCTCCAGCACGGCGACGAGCGCCGGTCCGTGCGACTCCCCCGCGGTCAGCCAGCGCAGCACGACGACATCGTTTCACGCCCCCCGACCGAAGTACGCGTCCAGGATCGGCTCGCCGGCGACGACCGCGACGAGCGCGCCCGCGATCAGCCACTGCCCGAAGGCAACGTGGTCCTTCAGACCGGCCCTCCGCAGCGCGAGCAGGGCGATCGCGGCGGCGGCGCCGATGGTGAAGCCGAGCGCGACGCCGAGGACGAGCTCGGCCCAGCCGAGCCAGCCGAGGAAGAGCCCGAGGACGCCGAGCAGCTTGACGTCGCCGAGGCCGAGGCCGCCGCCAGGGGCGACGAGCGCGAGCAGCAGCGCGGCCGCGGCGGTGACGGCGGCCGCGGCGGCAGCGCGCAGCAGCGCGTCCCAGTCGCCGGGGATCGCCAGCAGGGCGAGGCCGACCGGGTAAGACGGCAGGGTCAGCCGGTCCGGCAGCCGCAGGCAGTCCAGGTCGATCACGGCGAGGGTGAGCCCGACCGCGCCGAGCCACAGGTACGCCGGCAGCTCCGGCACGGCGCCGAGCGCGCCACCGACGGCGCCGAGCACGACCGCGGCCAGCGCGGTCAGCACCGCGCGCCGGCCCGGCAGGGCCGGCTCACCCCGCCACGCGCCCTTGCCCCACAGCGGCTCGCCGGCCGGCACCCGCAGGGTCAGCGCGGCCAGCCAGGGACCCAGCGCGGCGCCCCCCACCGCGCACCCCAGCCCCACGCCCACCGACACCCGCCGGACCCTACCGACCCGCGCCGCTCCACTCGCCCGCTGATCCACAGGCGCTCCGGGCCCGGCGCCCGGCCCTCGGGCGGCAGAGACACCGGACCCCGCCGACTACGCCACTGCTCACCTCAACGAAGCAGAGACGTAGCAATCCAGGAGACACCTGTCATCCCCCGGAGAAGGACAGCCGCAGAAGGACAGCCGGAGAAGGACACCCCAGTCAGCAGAGGCCGGCGGCCTGGCACTTGGCCTTGGCGGTGTTGAAGACGTCGCGGTCGTCGGTGAAGACGTGCCGGCCGCTCTTGTCGTCGTCGAGCACGTAGTAGAGCCACGGCCCCGCCGCCGGCTCCAGCGCGCCCTGCACCGAGGCGAGCCCGGGGTTGGCGATCGGGGTCGGCGGCAGCCCCTTGTTGAGCCGGTTGTTGTACGGCGTGTCCTTCTCCAGGTCCGCCCGGGTCAGCCCGCCGCTGGAGCGGCCCAGCCCGTACAGGATCGCCGCGTCGACGCCGAGGTAGAAGTCCTGCTCCAACCGGTTGTAGATGACCCGGGCGACCTTGGGCCGCTCCTCCACCCGCAGGGTCTCCTTCTCCACCAGGGAGGCGACCACGAGCAGCTGGTACGGATCCAGGTCGACGTCCGCGGCCCGCTCGGACAGCCCGCTGGCGTCGATCTTCGTCTTGTACATCGCGACCATCGCCTGCAGCAGGTCGGCGGCGGTGGTCCCGGGCTCCAGGTCGTACGTCTCCGGGAAGAGGAAGCCCTCCAGCCGGCCCTTCGCGTACGCCGGCAGGCCGAGCGACTTGGTGTCCTTGGCCGCGGCCTGCAGATCCTTGATCGACAGCTCGGTCTTGTCGGCGATCAGCTTGAGCGTGCTGGCGACGGACAGGCCCTCGGGCACTGTCACCCGCGCCAGCACCCGGGCCTGCGGCTCGAGCATCAGCGCGAGCGCGGCGGCCCCGCTCATCTCCTTGCGCAGCCGGTAGGTTCCCGGCTGGATGGAGACCGAGTCCGGGTTGTCCTTGGCCGCGTTGCGGAACGCATTTTCGCTCTTCACCACGCCCTTGGCGACCAGGGTGGCGGCGATGTCGGTGGCGGTGTCGCCGGGTGCGACCCGGATCAGCACCTCCCCGGTGCCCTGGCCGGCGAAGTCCGGCGTGGTGCCGAAGCGGCCCAGCAGCGACCGGCCGCCGTAGAGCGCGCCGGCCCCGGCGACTCCGAGCACCAGCAGCACGACCAGCGGCACGAAGAGCCGGCGGCGCCGGCGGCGCCGGCGATCCGACTCGAACCGCCGGCGGTCCTGGCGGCTGGGCGGCCGCGAGTACTGCTCCGGCGGGAAGAACCCGAGATCCTGCGGCGCATGGCTCACTCGGCGCTCCTGCGTCCAGCGGTCACGGTCACTGCGCCCTCCGGGCGCCGTCCAACCATCCTTGAAGTATGAGGACGGCGGCCGAACGGTCAACGACCGATCGCCCCTTACGTCCCCGAGTGCCCGCCTCGGCGAGACGTCTTGTGGCGGCCACCGTGGTCAACCGCTCATCGGACAGACGCACCGGAACCGGGTGGACACGCTCCGCCAGCGCGGCGGCGTAGTCGCGGGCGGCCCGGGCGGCCGGCCCCGGGCGGCCGGACAGCGACGTCGGCAGGCCGACCACCACCTCGACGGCGGCCCGGTCGGCGACCAGCGCGGCCAGCCGGGTCAGGTCGGCCCCGCCGCGCGGGTCCCGGGCCAGCGTGGTGAGCGGGGTGGCGAGCACGCCGCCCGGGTCGCTGGCCGCGACCCCGACCCGCACCGTCCCCACGTCCACCCCGATCCGCACGCCGTCCAGCCACTCTGCCGGGCGGCCGGTCGTCGGAGGGACGACGCTCCCCGGCGACTCTGACGCCGCCGGGGGCGAGATGTCGGGCGGCTCGCTCACGCGACCCCGCTCACCCGCTGCCCGACGACGTGCCCGACCAGCAGCAGCGCCTCGGGGATCCCGTCCGGCTCGGTGCCGCCGCCCTGGGCGACGTCGTCCTTGCCGCCGCCGCGACCGCCGACCGGCGCGGACACCGCCCGCACCACCTCGCCGGCGGACAGCCCGCGCACCCGGGCCGCCTCGTTGGTGGTGATCACGAACGCGACCTTGCCCCCGTCCCGGGAGAACAGCGCGACCAGCCCGGGCCGGCCCGGGTCGAGGCGGCCCCGCACATCCAGCGCCAGCGTGCGCAGCGGCCCGCCGCCGAGCCCACCGGGCACCTCGGCCGCGACCACCGCGATCCCGGCCGCGTCCCGCGCCGCCGCGGCCAGCGCGCCCGCCCCGGCCAGCACCGACTCCTCGCGCAGCCGCTCCAGCTCCCGCTCCGCGGTGCGCAGCCGGTCGACCAGCGACTGGACCCGCTCCGGCACCTGGTCGGCCGGCGCCTTGAGCGCGTCGGCCAGCCCGGAGACCAGCAGGTGCTCGCGGGCCAGGAAGCGGAACGCGTCCAGCCCGACCAGCGCCTCCACCCGGCGCACGCCGGCGCCGATGGACGCCTCGCCGAGCAGCTTGACCATGCCGATCAGCGACGAGTGGGCGACGTGGGTGCCCCCGCACAGCTCGCGGGAGTAGTCGCCGATCTCGACGACCCGCACCTCGTCGCCGTACTTCTCGCCGAACATGGCCAGCGCGCCGATCCGCTTGGCCTCCTCCTGCGAAGTGAGGAACGCATGCACCTCGAGGTCGCGGGCCAGCACCTCGTTGACCTCGTCCTCGACATCCGCGAGCACGGACGCCGGGACCGCGCCCGGCGAGGAGAAGTCGAATCGCAGCCGGCCGGGCGCGTTCAGCGAGCCCGCCTGCGCCGCCGACTCGCCCAGCGCCGCCCGCAGCGCCGCGTGCACCAGGTGGGTGCCGGAGTGGCTGCGCGACACCGACCGCCGCCGGTCGGTGTCCACCACGGCGTGCACGCCGTCGCCCGGCCGCACCGCGCCGGAGAGCACCCGTGCCCGGTGCACGATCAACCCGGGCACCGGCTGCTGCACGTCGACGACCTCGAGCTCGGCGTCCCGGGAGCCGGAGCGCACCACGACCCGCCCGGTGTCGGCGAGCTGGCCGCCACCCTCGGCGTAGAACGGGGTGACGTCGAGGACCAGCTCGACCTCGTCGCCCTCCCCCGCCTCGGCCAGTGCCCGCCCGCCGGACAGCAGCCCCGTCACGGTCGACTCGCGCTCCGCCTCGACGTAGCCGGTGAACTGCGACGCGCCGGCCCCGTCGAGCACTGCCCGGTACGCCGAGACGTCCGCGCCGCCGGTCTTGCGCGACTGCGCGTCCGCCTTGGCCCGGGCCCGCTGCTCGGACATCAGCCGGCGGAAGCCCTCCTCGTCGACGGTCAGCCCCTGCTCGGCCGCCATCTCCAGGGTGAGGTCGATCGGGAACCCGTACGTGTCGTGCAGCTGGAAGGCCTGGTGCCCGGGCAGCGTGTTGGAGCCGGACGAGCGGACCGCGCCGACCGCGGTGTCGAAGATCGTCGTGCCCGACCGCAGGGTCTGCCCGAACGCCTCCTCCTCCGCGTACGCGTACGTCGAGATGCGGCCGAAGTCGGACGCCACCTCCGGGTACGACAGCGCCATCGCGTCCCGGGACAGCGGCAGCAGCTCGGGCAGCACCGGCCCGTCGTAGCCGAGCAGCCGGACCGAGCGGATCACCCGGCGCAGCAGCCGCCGCAGCACGTAGCCGCGGCCCTCGTTGGCCGGGGTGATCCCGTCCGCCATGATCATCAGGCCGGACCGGACGTGGTCGGCGACCACCCGCAGCCGGACGTCGGCCGCCCCGTCGTCGCCGTAGCGCCGGCGGCTCAGGTCGGCCGCCCGCTCCAGCACCGGGAAGACCTCGTCGATCTCGTAGAGGTTGTCCACGCCCTGCAGCAGGTACGCCATCCGCTCGACGCCCAGACCGGTGTCGATGTTCTTCGCCGGCAGCTCACCGAGGATCGGCCAGTCCTCCTTGCCCGAGCCGGCCCCCCGCTCGTACTGCATGAACACGAGGTTCCAGACCTCGAGGAAGCGGTCCTCGTCGACGACCGGACCGCCGTCCGGGCCGTGCTCCGCGCCGCGGTCGTAGTAGATCTCCGAGCACGGGCCGCACGGGCCGGGCACGCCCATGGACCAGAAGTTGTCCGCCTTGCCGCGGCGCTGGATCCGCCCCTCCGGCAGGCCGATGACCCGGTGCCAGATGTCGTACGCCTCGTCGTCGTCGAGGTAGACCGTCGCCCACAGCCGGTCCGGGTCGAAGCCGTAGCCGCCGTCGCCCTGGCCGGTGGTGAGCAGCTCCCAGGCGGACGCGATCGCGCCCTCCTTGAAGTAGTCGCCGAAGGAGAAGTTGCCGGCCATCTGGAAGAACGTGCCGTGCCGGGTGGTCCGGCCGACCTCCTCGATGTCGAGGGTCCGCACGCACTTCTGCACGCTGGTCGCGCGCGGCCACGGCGCCGGCGCCTCACCCTGCAGGTACGGCTTGAACGGCACCATGCCCGCGTTGACGAACAGCAGCGTCGGGTCGTCGAGGATCAGGCTGGCACTGGGCACGACCGTGTGCCCGTTGGCCTCGAAGTAGCGCAGGAAGCGCTGCTTGATCTCCGCCGCCCTCATCGGAAGTCCTCGGGCCGCGCCCCCAGCCGGCCGTCGATGCCCGTGCCCTCGAGCAGCTCGGACTCGCGCTCGGACATGCTCTCGCGCACCTCGTCGGCGAAGTCGCGCACCGCCTCGGCCAGCCCCTGCACGGAGCCGCCGAGCCCGCGCGGGCTCAGCGAGGCGGCGGCGCTGGACAGCCTGCGCATCACGAGCACACCCACCGTGACCCCCAGCGCCAGCCAGAACATCCGCTTCACCGCTGCACCCTCTCGCTCGTGTGGACTGCGTCTCGCTCCATGGTGCGCCGCGGGGGCGACCGGTTATCGCCGGGGCGGGCTCAGATGCCGGCGCGGCGCGCGGCCCGGCGGGCCCGCCGGCCGGCCCTGGCGGCGTCCTTGGCCGTCCGCTCCGCCTCGGCGCGGCGCCGGTTCTGCGCGGCGCGGCGGATCCCGTACGAGAACGCGGCGACCTTGATCGCCGGCCCGCCCAGGGTGGTGGCGAAGACCGAGGACAGCGCGGCCGCGTTGCTCGTCATGGCCTGCGCATTCTGCGTGATGCCCTCGACCCGCTCGAGCTCCTTGTTGACCTGCTCCATGGTGGTCTGGGCGTTGAGCAGCAGCGGCTGGGCGCCCTCGTGCGCCTTGCGGACGGCGAGCGTGGTCTCGTCCAGCGTCCGGCCCAGCTTGAGGATGGGCACGGCCAGCAGCAGCACGAGCAGCACGAACGCACCCGCGGCGACGAGCGCGGCGATTTCGCCACCGGACACAGGGCGCTCCTTCTGAGCAGGTCGCAGGACCGGGAGACCTTACAGCGAGGTGCCCCACCGGCGGACCGGTGGGGCACCTCGGTGCTGCGGGGAGCTAGCCGTCGACGCGCACGAACGTGCTGCCGGCGGCGACGGTGCCGTCACTGAAGGCGACCCGGCCCAGGTACCGCTGGCCCGCGGTGAGCCCGCTCCAGGCGGCCGTCACCGTGGCCACCTGGCCGGCCTGCACGGCCTGGCTGGCCGGCGCGACGGTCAGGTTGCCCGCCGGCGTGCCGCCGAGGACCCAGGAGAACGCCGGCGTCTCCACCGTCGTCTGCCCGGGCGCCGCGCCGTAGAGCACGACGTAGAGGTCGTACGTCCCGGCGATCGGGTTGAGCAGCTGGATCTGCTCCTCGGCAGAGGTGCCGCCACCGACCCCGACCAGGGTGGTGCCCCGGTAGAGGTAGAGGTCCACGTCGGTGCCGACCGCGAAGTCGCGGTCGAAGCTCGACTGCCGCAGGACCGTGGTCCCGGTCGGGACCGTGACGGTGAACTTCGCCGCCCGCTCGCTGACCGCCGGCGCGGCCGAGTCGAAGCCCGGGCCGGCCGCGGTGAGCGTCGCGGCCAGCCGGTCCGCCGCCGTCAGGCCGGCCGCGGGGGCCGCGGTCAGCGTGCCGGCGAAGCCGGGGGTGACCGCGATGGCGGTCGAGCCGGTGGTGCCGGTGCCGGACACCTCGGCCGGCACGGCCGCGGCCACCGGCCGGACCGCGAGCTGGCTGCGCACCTGGTGGGTGCCGTCGGCCCAGGTCAGCGCGCCGAGGGCGTACTGGCCGTAGGCCGCCGAGGCCCGGGTGAAGGTCACCCGGTAGGTGCCCTTCGCGCCCGGCGCCAGCTTCAGCGTCGACGGCGTCACCGTGGTGGTCACGCCGGCCGGCGCCTGCACCGAGACGGTGTAGTTTCCGGCCTTGTCCGACACGTTGGTCACCGTCCGGGTGACCGTCTGCGACCCCGCCAGCGCGCCGACCGCGATGTTCGGCGTGTTGAGGTCGCTCGGGTCGATCCGGCCGTACGACTGGCAGGTGCTGCCGGTCGCCGTGAGCTGCCCGATGCCGCACAGGTAGCGCACCCAGTCGGCGAAGCCGTTGTCGTAGGCGAGGCCCGGGTCGGTGGCCCGGCTGGCGTCGACCTGGCCGGAGCCGTAGTCGAGCGCGCCCGCCGTGCCGTTGGTGTCGGTGGTGATGGCCGCGCCGGTGTTGTCCCGCTGGCCGGCGGTGGTCAGCAGCGCCGACTTGACCCGCATCGGCGACCAGTTCGGGTACTTCTGGATCACCAGCGCCGCGAGGCCGGCCATGTGCGGGCTCGACATCGAGGTGCCGGACAGGTAGTCGTACAGCCGCCCGTTGTTGCCCACCGGCGAGGTGCCGGCCAGCACGTCCACGCCGGGCGCCATGATGTCCGGCTTGAGCAGGTCACCGGCGCCGGCCAGGGCCGGGCCACGGGCCGAGAACGACGCCACCTGCGGCGCCTTGATGCCGAAGAGCAGCTCGCCCTTGGCCAGGGAGGCGGTCGGCGCCGCGGTCCCGGCGACGTACGCCTTGATGGCCGCACCGGCGATCTGGTCGACGTGCACGGTCGGGACGAAGTGCAGGTCCGCGTTCAGCGAGCTCGGGGCGGTGTTGGCGAGCACCATGCCGACGCCGCCGACCCGCCTGACCTCCTTGCTCTTGTCGGTCCGGGCGTTCACGCCGCGGTCGCACAGCACGATCTTGCCGGCCGCCTTGGCCGGGTCGAGCGCGCCGGCGATGCACAGCGCGGCGTCGGTGGCCGACGCGCCCGCCGCCGCGGCGGCGGTGGAGAGCACCAGCGGCGAGCTGGGCACGGCCGCGCCGACACCTACGCCGGTGTACGTCGTGCCGTTGCCCAGGGTCACCGAGGACCGGCCGGTCCGGTCCAGCGTGCCGGCGGCGACCGTGGTCACCCACGGGCCGTTGTGCGCCACCGTGCTCGCGCCCGGGCCGGAGTTGCCTGCCGAGGTGGCCACGAAGACGCCCGCGTCGGCGGCGCCGAGGAAGGCGAGCTCGACCGAGTTGACGATGCTCGTGGTGCTGCCGGAGATGGAGAAGTTGATGACGTCGACGCCGTCGGAGGTGGCGTCCTCGATCGCCTTCACGCTGTCGCTGGTGTAGCAGCCGGCCGCGGCCTCGTCCCGGCCCCAGCAGACCTTGTACGTGGCCAGCCGGGCGTTCGGCGCCATGCCGCTCGCCTTGCCCAGGGCCGTCCCGTCGACCACGACGTCGACGCCGTAGTTGCCGACCGCGGTGGTCGAGGTGTGGGTGCCGTGGCTGTCGGCGTCCCGCGGCGAGAGGTACTCGTACGGGAAGACCGTCTTGATGTCGCCGACGCCGGCGGTCACGCCGGCGGTGTAGTAGCGGGCGCCGACGATCTTGGTGCTGCAGTTCGCGGCGGTCCACTGCTCACCGGTCTGGCAGGTGCCGGTGAAGCCGTTGGCCGCCTGCGGGTTGGCCAGCGGCGCGAGCGACGGGGACTCCGGCCACACGCCGGAGTCGACGACGCCGACCACGACGCCGCTGCCGGCACCGCGGGCCCCCGGGCCGCCCAGCTGGGACCAGGCCCCGCCCGGCTTGGTCAGGCCGAGGAACTCCGGCGTCCGGGTGGTGTCGATGGTGAGGCGCTCGTCCTTGGTGACCGCGACGACGCCGGCCGTGCGGGCCAGCTTGGCCGCGTCCGCGGCGGTCATCCGCGCGGAGAAGCCGTTGAAGGCGACGGAGTAGTCGTAGAGCTTGCGCGCGCTGCCGGCCTGCCGGAGCACGCCGTCCTGACGCTGCCGCAGGTAGCCCTGGTAGCGGGTGACCGCGGCGGACGCCGTGGCCAGCTTCGCGCCGGTGGCCGGCTTGGTCGCCGCGTAGCCGGCGATGCCGCCGGTGTAGCTGGCGGCCGGGGCGTCGGAGAGCTGCACCAGGTAGGTGGCCGTGGCGTCAGCGGCCGGCGCCGGAGCGGCGCTGGCGGGGCCCACGGTGGCGAGCCCGGCGATCAGCCCGGCGGCGCCCAGCGCGGCGAGCGCTTGGTTGCGCCGCCGGAGAAGGGGAGATCCCAACGGTGGTCCTTCCGATGATAGGGATGGCGCACCGCGACCGCCGGCTCTCCCTCCGGCGAACGGTGTAGGGGATGCACGCCGCTCGTGGGAACGGCAGTTGGCGCCCGCAGGGCATGCGCGGCGCGCCTTCCTCTGACTAATTAGCCGACGAAACGGGTTTACGCCAGCGAAACGGCGGGGATCACGGTCCGTTCGGAGCACCGGGGCCCCCCAATCACCCGACTGGCGTACGCCCGATCACTGACCGTCGCCGGCTCCGGGGTCGCCCAGTGCTGCCCGGTCGCCGTCCGACGGGACTGCCGGGTCGCACCGCGGCCGCCAGTCGGCGGTGGCCTCGGTGCCCTCCGCGGTGCCGCGCAGCACAGCCCGCAGGTGGTCGACGCGGGCGGCCGCGCCGCGCTCGGCGCCGTGGTCGCTGGGCGCGTAGTAGTCCCGGCCGACCACCGGGTCGGGCGCGTACTGCTGGCGGACCACCCCACCGGGGAAGTCGTGCGCGTAGCGGTAGCCCTTGCCGTGCGCGAGCCGCTGGGCCCCGCCGTAGTGCGCGTCGCGCAGGTGCGCCGGCACCGGCCCGGCCCGGCCGGCCCGGACGTCGGCCAGGGCGGCGCCGAGCGCGGCCAGCACCGCGTTGGACTTCGGCGCCATCGCGCAGTGGATCACCGCCTGCGCCAGGATGATCCCGGCCTCGGGCAGCCCGACCAGCTGGGTCGCCTGGGCGGCGGCGACCGCGATCGGCAGCGCGGTCGGGTCCGCCTCGCCGATGTCCTCCGAGGCCAGGATCATGACCCGCCGGGCGATGAACCGGGCGTCCTCCCCCGCCTCGATCATCCGGGCCAGGTAGTGCAGCGAGGCGTCCACGTCCGAGCCGCGCATCGACTTGATGAACGCGCTGGCCACGTCGTAGTGCTGGTCGCCGTCCCGGTCGTAGCGGACCGCGGCCCGGTCCACCGCGGCCTCCAGGGTGGCCAGGTCGACCCGGTCCAGGCCCTTGGCCTGGGCCGAGCCGGCGCCGGCCTCCAGCGCGGTCAGCGCCCGCCGGGCGTCCCCGCCGGCGATCCGCAGCAGGTGGGCCTCGGCATCCTCGTCCAACCCGAGCGCGCCGCCGAGCCCGCGCTCCTCGACCAGCGCGCGGCGCAGCACCACCCGGACGTCCTCGTCGGTCAGCGGCTCCAGCGTGAGCAGCAGAGACCGGGACAGCAGCGGGCTGACCACGGAGAAGAACGGATTTTCGGTGGTCGCCGCGACGAGCGTGACCACCCGGTCCTCGACCGCGCCGAGCAGCGAGTCCTGCTGGGTCTTGGAGAAGCGGTGCACCTCGTCGATGAACAGCACGGTCTGCCGGCCGGACATGCCGAGGTCCCGCTTGGCCGCGGCGATGACCTCGCGGACCTCCTTGACCCCGGCGTTGAGCGCGGACAGCGGCACGAACCGGCGGCGGGTCGCCTGCGACACCACGTGCGCGATCGTGGTCTTGCCGGTGCCCGGCGGCCCCCACAGGATCAGCGACATCGGCGCGTCGCCCTCCACCAGCCGGCGCAGCGGGGTGCCCGCACCGAGCAGGTGCCGCTGGCCGACCACCTCGTCCAGCGTGCGCGGCCGCATCCGCACCGCCAGCGGCGCGGTGGCGGCCGCCGCCTCCTCGGCCGCGGCGTCGAACAGCGTCACGGCGCGACCGTACGCCAGCCCACCGACAGTCCGGCCCCGGTGCCCCGGTGCCCGGCCGCACGATTTCGCGGCGGTCGGGGATGCTTGGGACGTGTTCGCTCGGATCGGCCGGTTCTGCGCCCGGCGCCGCCGGCTGGTCCTGCTGGGCTGGCTGCTGCTCACGGTCGCCGGGGTGGCGGCCAGCGGGCCGGTCTTCGCCCGGCTGGACAGCGGGCAGGCCAGCGACCGGTTCGAGTCGATCCAGGCGTACGACCTGCTGGACCGGCACGCCACGTACGGCGGCCGCGTGCTCGGCCTGGTGGACGGGGTCCGGGTGACCGACCCGGCCACCCGGGAGGCGGTGCTGGCCGCCGCCCGCGACGTCGGCACCGTGCCCCGGGTCGGCCGGGTGACGGAGCCGTACTCGCGGCCCCGGGCCGGACTGGCCGCCGCCGACGGCCGGGCGGTGCTGCTGGTGGTCGACCTGCAGCGGGACCTCGACCGGACCGAGCGGATCGAGACCGCCGAGGCGGTCGCCGAGCGGCTGCGCGAGCTGCCGGCCGCGCTGCCGCCGGCCAGCCGGGACGGCGCCACCGTGCTCGTCGGCGGCCAGCCGCTGATCAGCCGGGACGTCAACGAGCAGGTCAAGAAGGACACCGAGCGGGCCGAGCTGGTCGCGCTGCCGCTCACCCTGCTGGTGATGGTGGTCATCTTCGGCGGGCTGCTCGCCGCCGGGCTGCCGCTGCTCGGCGCGATCGCCTCCATCGGCGGCGCCTTCCTGTGCCTGCTCGGCTTCTCCACCGTGCTCACGCTGGACCCCAACACCGTGCCGGTGCTCACCCTGCTCGGGCTCGGCCTGTCCATCGACTACGCGCTGCTGATGGTCAGCCGGTTCCGGGAGGAGCGGGCGGCCGGCGCCGCGGTGCCGCTGGCGGTCGAGCGGACCGCGGCCACCGCCGGGCGGACCATCGCCTTCTCCGCGCTCACCGTCGCGGTCTGCCTGTCCGCGCTGTTCACCTTCGACGACCCGACCTTCCGGGCCATCGGCGCCGCCGGCGTCGCGGTCGTGCTGGTCGCGCTGCTGGCCGGGCTCACCCTGGTGCCGGCGCTGCTCGCGGTGGCCGGCGGCCGGATCCGGCTGGGCAAGGCGCGGCCGCCGGACCGCGGCTTCTTCTCCCGGCTGGCCGGCGCGGTGCAGCGCCGGCCCTGGCCGGTCGCGATCGTGGTGGCCGCGCTGCTGCTCGCCGCCGGCACCCCGCTGCTGTCGCTCCGGCTGCAGAACAGCGGGGCCGCGCTGCTGCCCGGCTCGTTCGAGAGCGTGCAGGTCGAGCAGAACGTCGCCGCCCGCTTCCCCGGCCTGGGCGCCGAGCCGGTCACCGTGGTGGCGCGGGCGACGCCGGCGCAGCTGGACGCGTACGTGGCCGGGCTGCCGGAGCGGGCCGGGGCGGCGTACCGGGCCGAGGTGGACCGGGTCGGCCGGGCCGAGACGCTGGGCGGGTCCGGCTACGCCTCGCTCGACCTGCTGCCGACCGGTCCCGGGCAGGGCGACGCGGCCCGGCGGGTGGTGGACGCGCTGCGCGCGCACCGGGCCGACTTCCCCACCTGGGTCGGCGGCGAGGCCGCGGTGGTGATCGACTTCAGCCACGAGGTGGCCAGCTCGCTGCCGGTCGCGTTCGCGCTCATCGCGGTGGCCGCCTTCGTGCTGCTGTTCCTGATGACCGGCTCGGTGCTGGTGCCGATCAAGGCGCTGGTGATCAACACGGTCTCGCTCGCTGCCACCTTCGGCGCGCTGGTCTGGGTCTTCCAGTGGGGCAACCTGGAGGGACCGCTCGGCTTCACCTCGCCCGGGGCGATCGAGACCTGGATCCCGGTGCTGGTCTTCGCGTTCGCCTTCGGCGTGTCCATGGACTACGAGGTCTTCCTGCTGGCCCGGATCAAGGAGCTGTACGACGCCGGCCACCGCAACGACGAGGCGGTCCGGCTCGGGCTGCAGCGCAGCGGCCGGATCATCACCTCGGCCGCGCTGCTCATCGTCATCGTCTTCGCCGGCTTCGCCGCCGGCACGATGGTCGGGATCAAGGAGTTCGGGCTGGCCCTGGCGGTGTCGATCGTGGTCGACGCGACGCTGGTGCGCTGCCTGCTGGTGCCGGCCACGATGACGCTGCTCGGCGACGCGAACTGGTGGGCGCCGGCCCCGCTGCGCCGGCTGCATGCCCGGATCGGGCTGCGCGAGGGCGGGCCGGCTGCCGTCCCGGGCGGGGCGGCGCCCGCGGGCTTCCCGGGCGGGGCCGGCCTGCCGGCGCTCAACGGGCGGCCGGCGCGGCACCGGCACCGGGCCGGGCGGCCCGGGGCGCTGCGGGTGGTCAAGCAGGACGGGCGGACCGTCCTGGAGGTCACCCCCGCGGGCCGTGCCCGGGACCGACGGTGAAGTGCGCGACCACCGAGCCGCCGGCGGCGTAGGCCACGCCGGCGCCGCCCTTCGCCGGCAGCCCGGCGACCCGGACCAGCCCGACCCAGGCCGTCCCGGCGGGCTGGCCGGCCGGGCGGCGCAGCGTCACCGCGCGGGCCCGCTGGCCGGCGCGGGCCGGCAGCCGCAGCCGCAGCGCGACCACCTGCGGACCGGCGACCACGTGCAGCACGCCGTCCCGGGCGCCGGCCGGCACGCACCGGCGGGCCACCACCGGCAGCGCCGGCGGGCCGCCGACCGCGCCCAGCTCGGTGGTCTCCAGGCAGGCCGGCGCCCCGTCCAGGCGGAACACCGTGGCCAGCTGGCGGGTGCCGGCGCGGCGCACCTCGTACGTGGCCGCGGCCAGCCGCCGCGACCGGGCCCCGACCCGGACCGCGGTCGCCGCCACCGGGCCGGCCGCGGCGACCACCACCGGGCCGGCGAGCTTCGCCGCGAGCAGGGCGCCGTCGTCGTACCAGTCGCGCCGCACGTCGGTGGACCCGGTCAGCGGCAGCGTGGCCGGGCCGACCTCGACGGCGCCGGTGGCCACGGTGAGCCGGCCGGCGGCGACCAGCCCGCTGCCGGCCACCGCGGGTGCGGCGCCGCCGCCGACCACGACCACCGGGGTGCCGGCCGCGGCCGGCGCGAGCGGCTCGGACAGCCCGTCGGCGTCCAGCGGCAGCCGGCGCAGCGGCGCCCCCGGGGCCAGGTCCGGGTCGCGGACCAGCAGCGCGCCGGTGGTGCCGGCCGGGGCGAGCAGCCGGACCGCACCGGACCCGCGGGCGGGCTCGGCCGGGTCGGCGGTCAGCGCGAGCAGCGGCGCGGCCCGGCCGAGCGGCTCGACGCGGCGCAGCTGCGCCCCGCCGCCGGCGTCGGCGACCTCGGCCACCCAGGCCAGGCCGGCGGCGTCGACGCCCTGCAGCAGCACCACCCGGGCGCTGTCCGGGCTGCCGGCGTAGAGCACCGCCGCCGCGACCGGCCGCTGCGCCGCCGGCACCGCGTCGGTCCAGGCGCGCAGCGCGGCCCGGACGAGCTCGGCGTCGCCGGCCAACGGGCCGCGGGCCGGCCAGTCCAGGCTGCCGGCCGGAGCGGCGCCGGCCACCGCCAGCTGGTCGGCCTCCACGTCGTCGCCGAGCGCCGGGACCAGCACCGCCGCACCCACGGCGAGCACCACCGCGGCCGCACCCGCGACCACCAACCCCCGCCGCCGCCGGCCCCGCCGCGGCGCCTCCCCCGCACCCTCGCCGCCCGAGCCGGCGCCCTCGGCCGGGACGGCGGGATCGGCAGAGCCGGTGGAGCCGGCAGGCTCGGCGGGGACGGCGGCGAGGGCGGCGGGCAGGAGGTCCTCGGGCCGGCCGCGGCGCAGCAGGATGGGCCGCAGCGCGACCAGCCCGGCCTCCCGCTCGGCCCGTACGGTCTCCGCCGGCAGCCCGAGCCGCGCGCCGGCCGCGGCGTCGTCCAGCCCCTCGTCGGCGTGCAGCACCAGCGCCACCCGCCACCGCGGCGGCAGGCTGGCCAGCCCCTGCCACACCACCTCGGCGTCGCCCGTCCCGGCCGCTGGGGCCGGGGCCGCCCGGCGCCGGCGCACCGCGGCCCGGGCGACCAGGCCGCGGGCGTGCTCGTCGGCCGCCTCCACGCCGCCCAGCCGCCGCCACCGCCGGGCGGTGTCCGCCAATGCCCGGCGGCTGAGCCGGTCCGCCTCGGCCGGGTCACCGACCAGCAGCAGCGCCTGCCGGCGCAGTGCGCCGGCACGCCCGGCGGCGAAGTCCGCGTAGCCCTGGTCGTCGCGCATGGTCTCCCGTCCCGTGGCCGGCACCGCGTGCCGCGGCGTGCAGAGGGTAGGGCCTGGAGGGGCGCCGCCGGGCGCCGACACCGGACAGGACGAGGAGACCCACCCGTGCAGACCCGCACCCTCGGCACCAAGACCACCGGCACGGTCGAGGTGAGCGCCATCGGGCTCGGCGAGATGCCGCTGTCGCTGGCCGACCGGCCCGACCGGGACCAGGCCGTCCGCACCGTCCGGGCCGCCCTGGACGCCGGCGTCACCTTCATCGACACCGCGGACGCGTACTGCGCCGACGCCTCCGACTTCGGCCACGGCGAGGAGCTGCTGGCCGAGGCGCTGGGCGACCGGATCGGCGAGGTGCTGGTCGCCACCAAGGGCGGCCACACCCGCGACGCCGGCGGCGGCTGGGCGATCGACGGCTCCCCCGACTACCTCCGCCGCGCCTGCGACGCCAGCCTGAGGCGGTTGCGGGTGGACGCGATCGGGCTCTACCAGCACCACCGGCCCGACCCCGAGGTCCCGTACGAGGACACCATCGGCGCGCTCAAGGAGCTGTACGACGCCGGCAAGATCCGGATGGCCGGGATCAGCAACGCCGACCCCGACCAGATCCGCACCGCGCGGCGGATCCTCGGCGGGGCGCTGGTCAGCGTGCAGAACCAGTTCGCCCCCAACTTCCGGTCCAGCGAGGACGAGCTGCGGCTGTGCGCCGAGCTGGGGCTGGCGTTCCTGCCGTGGAGCCCGCTCGGCGGCATCGGCCGGGCCGGCCGGATCGCCCAGCAGGCCGACTTCGCCGCGGTCGCCGACGCCCACGGGGTGAGCCCGCAGCAGGTCTGCCTGGCCTGGATGCTGGCCAAGTCGCCGGTCGTGGTGCCGATCCCCGGCTCGTCCCGCCCGGAGACCATCACCGACTCGGCGAAGGCGGCGGACCTCCGCCTCACCGACGAGGAGCTCGCCAAGCTGGGTTGAGTCGTTGACCCGGGTGAAGCGGCCTGCATAACGTCCGGTCAACAATCGGGAGGTCGCATGGCCGAGGTCGACGGCGTCGAGGTCCGCGGGCCGGAGGTCGACCGCGCCGACGAGGTGCTCACGCCGGCCGCGCTGGGGCTGCTGGCCCGGCTGCACCGGGAGTTCGACGGCCGCCGGCGGGAGCTGCTGGCCGCCCGCCAGGAGCGGTACGCCCGGCTCGCCGCCGGTGGCAAGCTCGGCTTCCTGCCGGAGACCGTGGACGTCCGCGACGACCGGACGTGGCGGGTCGCCGACCCGGCGCCCGGGCTGGTCGACCGGCGGGTGGAGATCACCGGCCCGACCGAGCGCAAGATGACGATCAACGCGCTCAACTCCGGGGCCAAGGTGTGGCTGGCCGACCTGGAGGACGCCAACACCCCGCACTGGCCCAACGTGGTCGGCGCCCACCTCAACCTCGGCGACGCCCTCGACCGGAGGATCGACTTCGAGACCGGCGGGAAGGAGTACAAGCTCGGCGAGGAGCTGGCCACCATCGTGGTCCGCCCGCGCGGCTGGCACCTGCCGGAGAAGCACGTGCTGGTCGACGGCGAGCCGATGTCCGGCAGCCTGGTCGACTTCGGCCTGCACCTGGCCCACTGCGCCGGCAAACTGCTCGACGCCGGCAGGGGCCCGTACTTCTACCTGCCGAAGATGGAGTCCCACCTCGAGGCCCGGCTGTGGAACGACGTCTTCGTCGCCGCCCAGGAGCAGGTCGGCATCCCGCGCGGCACCATCCGGGCCACCGTGCTCATCGAGACCTACCCGGCCGCGTTCGAGATGGAGGAGATCCTGTACGAGCTGCGCGAGCACTCGTCCGGGCTCAACGCCGGGCGCTGGGACTACCTGTTCTCGGTGATCAAGAAGTTCCGCACCCGGGGCCGGGAGTTCCTGCTGCCCGACCGCAACTCGGTCACGATGACGGCGCCGTTCATGCGGGCGTACACCGAGCTGCTGGTCTCCACCTGCCACCAGCGCGGGGCGCACGCGATCGGCGGGATGGCCGCCTTCATCCCCAACCGGCGCGACCCGGAGGTCACCGAGACCGCGATGCGCAAGGTGCGGGAGGACAAGACCCGGGAGGCCGGCGACGGCTTCGACGGCTCCTGGGTGGCCCACCCGGACCTGGTGCCGCTGTGCCGCGAGGTCTTCGACTCGGTGCTCGGCGACAGGCCCAACCAGCTCGACCGGCGGCGCGAGGACGTCCGGGTCACCGCCGAGCAGCTGCTGGACGTCGCCTCCACCCCGGGCGAGGTCACCGAGGCCGGGCTGCGCAACGACGTCAGCGTCGGCATCCAATACCTGGAGTCGTGGTTGCGCGGCGGCGGCGCGGTCGCGATCTTCAACATGATGGAGGACGCGGCGACCGCCGAGATCGCCCGCTCCCAGGTCTGGCAGTGGCTGCACAACGACATCGCCCTCGCCGACGGCACCGTCGTCACCCGCGAGCTGGTCGAGCGCGTCATCGACGAGGAGCTGGCCAAGGTCCGCACTCCTCATGGCGCGGAAGGGGCGGCAGACGAGGACGGCCGGCGCTGGGACGACGCCCGGGCGCTGTTCGCCGAGATGGCGCTGTCCGACGACTTCGCCGAGTTCCTCACCCTGCCCGCGTACGAACGGATGCCGTAGGGAGCGCTTGCGCATCCCGAGCTTGCGAGGGAGCTATGACACAGACCGGTCTGGACGGGCTCGCCGCGAAGCTCCGGGCGGAGCTGGGCGCGCGGAAGGTGATCGACGACCGGCAGCAGCTGCGCACGTACGAGTGCGACGGGCTGGCCCACTACAAGGTCGTGCCCGGGCTGGTGGTGCTGGCCGAGACCACCGAGGACGTCGCCGCGACGGTGCGCGCCTGCGCCGGGGCCGGGGTGCCGTTCGTGGCCCGCGGCTCGGGCACCGGGCTGTCCGGCGGCGCGCTGCCGCACGCGGACGGCGTGCTGGTGGTCACCTCCCGGATGCGCCGCATCCTCGAGATCGACCGGGACGGCCAGCGCGCCGTGGTGCAGCCGGGCGTGATCAACCTGCAGGTGACCAAGGCGGCGGCGCCGGTCGGCTACTACTACGCGCCCGACCCGTCCAGCCAGCAGGTGTGCTCGATCGGTGGCAACGTGGCGGAGAACTCCGGCGGCGCGCACTGCCTGAAGTACGGCTTCACCACCAACCACGTGCTCGGCGTCGAGTGGGTCGCCCCGGACGGCGAGGTGGTGCGGCTCGGCGGCAAGGCGCCCGACTCGCCCGGCTACGACCTGCTCGGCGCGGTGGTCGGCTCGGAGGGCACTCTCGGGGTCGCCACCGAGGTCACCGTACGGCTGGTGCGGGCACCGGAGTCGGTGCGCACGCTGCTGGCCGGCTTCCCCGGCACCGACGAGGCCGGCCAGGCGGTGTCCGCGATCATCGGCGCCGGGGTGATCCCGGCCGCCATCGAGATGATGGACGCGCTGGCCATCGAGGCGGCCGAGGCGGCCGTGCACTGCGGCTACCCGGACGGCGCCGGGGCGGTGCTGGTGGTCGAGCTGGACGGGCCGGCGGCTGAGGTGGAGGCGCAGTTCGCCGACGTCGAGCGGCACTGCCGCGACCACGCGGCGTTCGAGATCCGGATCGCCGCCGACGACGCCGAGCGGGCGCTGTTCTGGAAGGGGCGCAAGTCCGCGTTCGCCGCGGTCGGCCGGATCAGCCCGGACTACATCGTGCAGGACGGGGTGATCCCGCGGACCGCGCTGCCCGAGGTGCTGCGGGCGATCGCGGCGCTGTCGGCCGACTCCGGCGTACGGGTGGCGAACGTCTTCCACGCCGGCGACGGCAACCTGCACCCGCTGGTGCTCTTCGACGACGCGGTGCCCGGGGCCGGCGAGGCGGCCGAGGAGGTGTCCGGGCGGATCCTCGACCTGTGCATCGAGCACGGCGGGTCGATCACCGGCGAGCACGGGGTCGGCTCGGACAAGGCCAAGCACATGCCGCGCATGTTCACCGACGCCGACCTGGACACCATGCAGCTGGTGCGGTGCGCGTTCGACCCGGCCGGGCTGTCCAACCCCGGCAAGATCTTCCCCACCCCCCGCCTGTGCGGCGAGGTCCCCGGCCGCCACCGCGGCGCCCACCCGCTCGTCGACGCCGGCCTCGCGGAGCAGTTCTGATGCGCCCGCGACCACGTTTGCGGGTGTCCTCGTTCCGACACGCCGCGCCAGCGGGCATCTCCCGCGAGCCGGCGAGCCGAGGTGATCGACAGTGACGGCGGTGCTGGAGGCGCTGGCGGGGGCGACCGGCGGGCACGCGGCGGAGGCGGGCGAGGCCGACGCGGTGGACGGCGTGCCGGCCCGGTTCGTGGCGGCGCCGGGGTCGAACGAGGAAGCGGCCGCGGTGCTGACCGTCGCCGCCCGGCACGGGCTGGCGGTCGTCGCCCGGGGCGCCGGCACCAAGCTCGGCTGGGCCGTCCCGCCGGAGCGGGTGGACCTGATCGTGGACACCCGCCGGCTGGACCGGGTGGTCGAGCACGCGGCCGGTGACCTGGTCGTGGTCGCCCAGGCCGGCGTGCCGCTGGCGACGCTGGCCGGGCAGCTGGCCGGCGCCGGCCAGCGGCTGGCGGTCGACGAGGTGGTGGCCGGCACCACCGTCGGCGGCGCGCTCGCCACCGGGCTGACCGGCCCGCGCCGGCTCCAGGTCGGCGCGGTCCGCGACCTGGTGCTCGGCGCCACCCTGGTCCGCGCGGACGGGGTGGTCGCCAAGTCCGGCGGCAAGGTCGTGAAGAACGTCGCCGGCTACGACGTGGCCAAGCTGGTCTGCGGCGCGTACGGGACGCTCGGGCTGGTCACCGAGGCGGCGTTCCGCCTGCACCCGGTCTCCCCCGCGGCCGGGTACGCCGCCGTCCGGGTGCCCGGACCGGCCGAGGCGCACGCGGCGGTGCAGCGGGTGCTGCACGCCCAGTTCGTGCCGGCCGCGGTGGAGCTGGACCGGCCGGAGCCGGGCGGCCCGGTCGAGGTCGCGCTGCTGGTCGAGGGCACCGAGGCCGGGGTGGCGGCGCGGCTGGGGCAGGCGCTGGCCGCGCTGGGCCCGGGCGCCGCCGAGACCGACCGGCCGCAGTGGTGGGGGCGGCTGCCGGACTGGCGCCAGGCGGACACGGTGCTGGTGAAGGCGACCGCCGAGCTGGCCGGCGTGGGCCGGCTGCTGGCCGGGGTGGGCGAGGCCGGGCCGGCCGCGGTACGCGGCTCGGCCGGGGTCGGCGTGTTCCACCTGGCGGTCGGCGCCGAGGCCGCGCCGGCCTTCGTGACGGCGCTGCGCCGGGCGGCGCCGGCCTGGTCGGGCAGCGTGGTGGTGCTGGCGGCGCCGCCGGCGGTCCGGGACGCGGTGGACGCCTGGGGGCCGGTGTCCGGGCTGGCGCTGATGCGCCGGGTGAAGGAGCAGTTCGACCCCGACCGCCGGCTCGCCCCCGGCCGCTTCGTGGGAGGCATCTGATGAGCGAGCCCGAGAGCCCGCAGGGCGAGCGGGGAGAGACGACGGCCGAGGAGCGGGCACAGCGCGAGCCGGTCGACGCGACGCGCGGGGCCCGGGGCGAGGGTGGGCCGCAGCCGGTGGCGCTGGGGATGCCGGCCTTCGACGAGCACCGCCCGCCCTCGGCCGACCTCGTCGCCGACTGCGTGCACTGCGGCTTCTGCCTGCCCGCCTGCCCCACGTACGCGCTCTGGGGCGAGGAGATGGACTCCCCCCGCGGCCGGATCTACCTGATGAACCAGGGCCTGTCCGGCGAGCCGCTGTCCGACTCGATGGTCACCCACTTCGACCGCTGCCTGGGCTGCATGGCCTGCGTGCCGGCCTGCCCGTCGGGCGTGCAGTACGACCGGCTGATCGAGGCCACCCGCGCCCAGGTCGAGCGCCGGCACCGGCGCCCGCTGTCCGAGCGGGCGCTGCGCGGCGCGATCTTCGCGCTGTTCCCGTACCCGCGCCGGCTGGCGCTGCTGCGGGCGCCGCTGCGGGCGTACCAGCGCAGCGGCCTGCAGCGGCTGGTCCGCCGCTCCGGGCTGCTGGAGCGGGTGCCGGTGCTGGCCACCATGGAGGCGGTGGCGCCGCCGATCCGGCCGGCGCCGCGGCTGCCCGAGCGGGTCGCCGCCCGGGGCCCGCGCCGGGCCGTGGTCGGGTTGCTCACCGGCTGCGTGCAGGGCGCCTTCTTCCCCGAGGTCAACGCGGCCACCGCCCGGGTGCTGGCGCTGGAGGGCTGCGACGTGGTGATCCCGCGCGGCCAGGGCTGCTGCGGCGCGCTGAGCGTCCACAACGGACGGGAGCCGGAGGCGCAGGCCTTCGCCCGCGCGCTGGTCGACACGTTCGCCGCGGCCGGCGTCGAGCGGGTCGTGGTCAACTCGGCCGGCTGCGGGTCGTCGATGAAAGAGTACGCCGAGCTGCTCGCCGACGACCCGGCGTACGCCGGGCGAGCCGCCGCCTTCGCCGCCTCGGTCCGGGACGTGGCCGAGGTGCTGGTCGAGCTCGGGCCGGTGGCGACCCGGCACCCGGTGCCGGCCACGGTGGCGTACCACGACGCCTGCCACCTGGCCAACGCCCAGGGCATCCGGTCCCAGCCCCGCGAGCTGCTGCGCGCCATCCCCGGCCTGGAGGTCCGGGAGATCGCCGAGGCCGAGCTGTGCTGCGGCTCGGCCGGTGTCTACAACCTGCTCAACCCGGGCCCGGCGGCCGAGCTCGGCGACCGCAAGGCGGCGAACGTGCTGGACACCGGGGCCGAGCTGCTGATCACCGCCAACCCGGGCTGCCTCATGCAGGTGGCCGCGTCGCTGCGGCGGCAGGGCGGACCGGAGGTACGGATCGGCCTCGCTCACACGGTCGAGGTGCTCGACGTGTCGCTGCGGGGCCTGCCGGTGGCGACGCTCACCGGGACCGCCGCGTCCTGACCGCGCTCAGCGCTCGCGGAAGCCGCCGAGGAACCGGCGGAACACCCCGCCCTGGCGCGGCAGCGGGGGCGCCGGCGGCGGCGCCTGGGCCCGCTGCCGGGCCACCGGCCGGTCGTAGTCGGTCCGCACGATCACGTCGATGGTCTGCGCGACGTCGAAGTCGGCCGAGCCCTCGATCTCCGGCACGAACCCGACCAGCATCCCGTTGCGCATCACCTGGGCCTCGAGCGCGGCCGTGCCGTCGGAGTCCCAGACCGCCTGCCGGCCGTCCGGCAGCATGATCCGCACGCCGAAGTGGTAGACCCCGGCCTTTTCCAGGTGGGCGTCCACACCGCGCTCGCGCAATCCGTCGACGACCCGGCGCGCCTCGTTCTCCTCCACCCGCCGACGATAGCCGGCCGGCGGGTGGAGCTCCCGTCAGAAGGTGACCAGCGGGTCGCCCACGAAGTCGGCGATGAAGTTGACGAAGAAGAAGCCGAAGAACAGGAAGTTGGCCACCAGCAGCACGTACGTGAACGGGCGCGGCCGGGCCGCCCGGGGCAGCTTCGAGTTCAGGTACATGAGCATGAACGGGAAGATCAGCGCGCCCAGGTTGGACATGTTCGCCGACCACTGCACCAGGCTGACCGGCAGCGCGAAGTGCAGGATGATCGAGATGATCACGAGCAGCCCGAACATGAACGGGAAGTAGAAGCGCCGCGGGTCGCCCTCGATCAGCGAGCGCAGCTTCGGGCTGTTGGCGTGCGCGGCGTCCGTGGTCACCCGGACCATCGCCTCGAAGATGCCGAGCTGGGTGCTGAAGAGGATCAGCACGCCGAGAATCAGCGCGATGACGAAGAGCCACTGCCCGTACTCGGCGTCCAGCGCGCTGGCGACGAACGTCGGCACGTTGGCCTGGGTCGGCTTCTCGCCGGTCAGCTCGACGGCGCGGGCCATCAGGATGGTCGGCAGCAGCATGCCGAGCATGGCGCCGATGAAGAAGACGCCCCACTGGTCGATCGCGAGCAGCCGGAACCAGCGCTTCCACAGCGCGGCGTTCTTCTCGTCGTCCGGGAAGGTGACGCCGACATCGCGCAGCTTGGCCTGCTCGCCGCGGAGGCCGGCGATGTGCCCGGCGCGGTGGCCCATTCCGTAGCCCTTGTCCCGGTAGTGGCCCATCACGTACCAGTTGAGCCCGGACGCCAGCGCGGTGAAGCCGGCGAGCCCGCCGAGCTGGGTGGCGGTGATCCCCTCCGGCGGCATGGCCGGGGTGACGAAGCCGCGGATGCCCTCCCACCACAGCCGCCACGGCACCACGAACAGGTCGATGAGGACTAGCCCGACCAGGATCGCGCTGACCATCCCCCAGTTGGCCAGCTCCAGCGCCCGGCTGATCTTCCGCGCCGCCGCGGTGATGAGGAAGACGACGACGAGCAGCGCGATCGCATAGAGCCGCGGCTCCTCCATCCCGGCCTTCGGCGCCTCGCCGTGCACCAGGGCGTAGACGCCCTGCCCGGCGGCCGCGGCCCAGCCGCCGGCGATGAACGCGAAGAGCACCAGGAAGACGGCCAGCGGCACCCAGAGCAGGTAGCCCGGCGGGACCCGGCCCCAGCCGACCACCGGCACCTCGCCGGTCGCCATGACGTAGCGGGAACACTCGATGTTGTACGCGGTCTGCAGGATCGCCGAGATGAGGATGACCCAGCCGATGCCGACGAAGCCGAACTGGCCGACCGCCTGCGGGCCGAGCAGCCACTCGCCGCTGCCGATGGAGATGCCGAGCGCGATCAGGCTGGGCCCGACCGCGTACTTGAACAGCTCCTTGGTGCCGAGCCGCTTGACCCCGAAGACCTCCTCGGGGGCGGGCAGATCACCGACGGCCAGGTCCGGCCGGGACACCCCCAGCGGATGGGTGGTCGGTGTGATGGACTCCGTCATCGCGACCTCCGGCAACGACATCCCCGTGCCTGAGTGATCGTCCGCCGGGACGGTGGTGCGGACAAGGGGCCGTCGCCGACCAGCGACAATTCGGCGCCGAACGGTCACCGCCGCCGTGACCGGCCTCAGGCGGCCGGCAGGAAGCCGGTGTCGAGCAGGAGCCCGACCAGCTCGCGGGCCCGGTCGACGGGGAGCCCGGGCACCTGCGCGGCCAGCTCGGTGCCGGCGTTGTAGGAGGCGGCTACGGAGGCGCCGCCCGGCTACCCGGCAGCCGGCCCGCCCGGGGTGGCCGGCGCCCCCGCCGGGGCCGTCCCGGGCTCCCGGGTGGCGACGAGCACGCCGGCCTCGGCGAGCTGGTCACGCCCGACCGGGGTCGGCGCGCCGGTCAGCGGGTCGCCGCCGGAGGCAGTCTTCGGGAACGCGATCACCTCGCGGATCGACTCCGCCCCGCTCAGCAGCGCGCACAGCCGGTCCCAGCCCAGCGCGATCCCGCCGTGCGGCGGCGGACCGTACTGGAACGCCTCCAGCAGGAAGCCGAACTTCGCCTCCGCCTCGGCCTTGGTCAGCCCGATGACCTCGAACACCCGCTGCTGCATGGCGGAGCGGTGGATACGGATCGACCCGCCACCGAGCTCCACGCCGTTGACCACGATGTCGTACGCCTGGGCCAGCGCGTGCTCCGGGTCGTCGGCGAAGCGGTCCGCCCACTCGGGGCCGGGCGCGGTGAACGGGTGGTGCACCGCTGTCCAGCCACCCTCCCCGTCCGGCTCGAACATCGGGAAGTCGACCACCCACAGGAACGCCCAGGCGGTCTCGTCGATCAGCCCGCAGCGGCGGGCCACCTCCTGCCGGACCGCGCCGAGCAGCTGCTGCGCCTCCGCCCGCTCACCGGCGGCGAAGAACACCGCGTCGCCGGGCGCCGCGCCGGCCGCCCCGGCCAGCCCGGCGACGTGCTGCTCGGAGAGGTTCTTGACGATCGGCCCCTTGAGCGAGCCGTCCTCGCCCACCGTCACGTACGCCAGCCCGCGCGCCCCCCGGGACCGCGCCCACTCCTGCCAGGCGTCGAACTGCTTGCGGGACTGGGCCGCGCCGCCGGGCATCACCACCGCGCCGACGTACGGCGCCTGGAACACCCGGAACTCGGTCCCGGCGAAGTGATCGGTCAGCTCGACCAGCTCGACGCCGAAGCGCAGGTCGGGCCGGTCCGAGCCGTATCGCGCCATCACCTCGGCGTACGTCATCCGGGGCAGCGGCCGGGGCAGCTGGTAGCCGGCCAGCTCCGACCACAGCCGCGCGACGACCTCCTCGGTCAGCGCGATGAGGTCGTCCTGCTCGACGAAGGACATCTCGATGTCGAGCTGGGTGAACTCCGGCTGCCGGTCCGCGCGCAGGTCCTCGTCCCGGAAGCAGCGGGCCAGCTGCCAGTAGCGCTCCATCCCGGCCACCATGAGCAGCTGCTTGAACAGCTGCGGCGACTGGGGCAGCGCATACCAGCTGCCGGGTTGCAGCCGCACCGGGACGAGGAAGTCGCGGGCTCCCTCCGGGGTGGACCGGGTCAGGTTGGGCGTCTCGATCTCGACGAACCGCTGCTCCGCCATCACCTCGCGGGCGATCCGGTTGACCTCCGAGCGCAGCCGCAGCGCCGCGCCGGGGCCGGCCCGGCGCAGGTCGAGGTAGCGCCACTTGAGCCGGGCCTCCTCGCCGACGTCGCCGGAGCGCCCGTCGTCGACCGGGAACGGCAGCGGCGCGGCCTCGCTGAGCACGTCCAGCCCGGTCGCGGTCACCTCGACCGCGCCGGTGGGCAGGTCCGGGTTCTCGTTGCCGGCCGGGCGCGGGCCGACGGTGCCGGTGACCGCCACGCAGAACTCGGCCCGCAGCTGGTGGGCCGCCGCGGCCATCTCGCCCTCGCGGAAGACGACCTGGACCACGCCGGAGGCGTCGCGCAGGTCGACGAAGATGACCCCGCCGTGATCGCGCCGGCGGGCCACCCAGCCGGCGAGCGTGACGCCCTGCCCGGCGTCGGACGCGCGCAGCGTCCCGGCCTCGTGCGTACGGATCACGACAGCGACTCCTTCTGGATCACGAACTGCAGGAACGGGTTGGTCAGCCGCTCGCGGCCGACCGTGGTCGACGGGCCGTGCCCGGGGTGCACGACGGTGGCGTCGTCCAGCGGGAGCACCACCCGGGCGAGCGAGTCGAGCATGGCCGCCTCGGAGCCGCCGGGCAGGTCGACCCGGCCGATCGAGCCGGCGAAGAGCAGGTCGCCGGAGAGCAGGACCGGCGCGTCCGGGGTGTCCAGGCTGAAGACGACCGAGCCGAGCGTGTGCCCGGGCGCGTGCCGCACCCCGAGCCGGACCCCGGCCAGCTCCAGCGTCTCGCCGTCGGCCAGCGGGCGCAGGTCGGCCGGCTCGGCCGCGGGCAGGTTGGCCAGCCCCATCACCGGCATCCCGCGCGGGATGCCGGTCCAGGTCCACGGGTCGGTCAGCTGCGGGCGGTCGTCCGGGTGCAGGAAGGCCGGGATGTCCCGGGCGCCGCACACCGGCACCACCGAGAAGGTGTGGTCCAGGTGGCCGTGGGTGAGCAGCACCGCGGCCGGCTGCAGCCGGTGCCGGGCCAGCACCTCGTCCAGCTGGTCGACCGCGCCGATGCCGGGGTCGACCACCAGGCAGCGCTCCCCCGCCGCCGGCGCGACCACCCAGCAGTTGGTGCCGGGCGGGCCGGCCGGGAACCCGGTGACGAGCACGCCTCCACCCTACGGGCAGCGGGCCAGCGGGATTCAGCGGCCGCCGGTCACCACCTGCGCCTCGGCCACGCCCAGCGCCCAGGCGGTGGTCGCGGTCAGCTCGGCCGGGGCGCCGGGGATGTCGACCGGGGCGCCGCCCTGCTCGTAGCGCACCGCCCAGCGCCGGGTGACCGACCCGTCGTAGCGGGCCGAGGCGGCCCGGTAGGTGTGCGTGCAGGCCGGGCCGGCCGACCCGTACGGCGTGCCGGCACCGGTGCAGCTGACCGACCCGCCGTCGCCGGTGGTCCAGTCGGTCCCGGCCGGCTCGGCGACCGCGACCAGGCCCTCGGCCGAGCTGCCGGTCAGCTCGCCGAACGAGGCCGGCGCCAGCCACAGCCAGGTCGCCAGCCCGACGATGCCGCGGGCGCCCGGGCTGTGCCGGACCAGCCCGGCCGGCGGCGCCAGGTTCCCGTATGCCTCCTGGGCCTGCACGATCAGCGGCCGCGGCTGGGTGCCGTTGGTCAGCACCCAGTCCTTGGTGAAGAACCCGCCGTGGTGGCAGATCATCACCTTCCACTCCTGGCCCGGCGGCGGCTCGGTGGTCGGCAGCGCCAGCGGCACGACGTTCGTCGTGTACGCGCACGGGATGCCGCCGTTGCAGAAGTACGGCCCGTCGCCGGGGCCCGGGGTGACCTCGTCCTGGCCGCAGTCCTCCGGCCCGCCGGGCTCGCCCGGGTCGCCCGGGTCGCCGGGCTGCACGTCCACGCAGACCAGCGTGTAGGTGATCGAGCCGTCCGGGTTCTTCACCGCCTCGGTGTGGCAGCGCCGCTCCGCCGCGGCGGCCGGGATGGCCGGCAGCAGCAGCGCCGCGCCCACCGCGGTCAGGGCCAGCAGGCCGAGCAGCCGGCGCATCAGCATCCCCCCAGTGCGAGCTGGTCCACGACCCGCCAGCCGGAGCCGGCGCGGCGCAGCGTGTAGCGGGCCCGGTAGCGCCCGGTCCCGCCCTCCTCGGTCACCTCGACCGGCTTGCCGGTGCGCGTGTCCACCGGGTCCCAGGCCGAGATGTCGTAGCAGTCCTCCAGCGTGGCGGTGTCCCCGCTGGTCCGGGCCGGCCCGAACCGGTGGCCGACCGTGCCCCGGACGCTCAGCCGCTGGGTCCGGTTGCGGGCGACCGCGTCCCGGACCCGGGTCAGCTGCGGGTCGGCGGCGGCCGCGGCCAGGCCGGGCGAGGCCGGGTCGCCGGCCCGGTGCGCGGCGATCACCGCATCCCAGAACCGCAGGTAGGCGGACCGCACCGGGTCGCCGGTCGCGGCCGGGGCGGGCGCGGAGGTCGGGGCGCTCGTCGCGGCGGGTCCGCCCGGGAGCGCGCTGGCGTCGCCGTCGTCGGCGCAGCCGGTCACCCCGGCCGCCAGCACGAGGGCCGCGGCCGGCCCGGCAACGCTCCGCATGCGGGGAACCACTATCCGCTTCCTCCCGTCTTGCGGCTCTCGCCCGGGAGATCCTAGCTTGTCCCCCGGCTGACATGGGGGGTTCGCCTACCCGGGCCCTACCTCACGCGAACCGGACAGCGTGCCGTCCTACACTGCCGGCTCGACCCCGTGTCTCTCGCCGACGCCAGGAGCCCACCCGTGCCCACCACCAAGCAGCGCCGGGAGAACGCCCGCCGCCGCCTCGAGCGCCAGATCCAGCGCCGGCAGGAGGCCGCCCAGAAGCGGCGCCGGCGCAACACGGTGGCCGGGGCCGTCATCGGCGTGCTGCTGGTGGTCGGCGGTGTCGTCGCCCTGGTCACCACGCTCGGCGGTGACGACGAGACCACCCCGGCCGCGCAGCCGACCCCGACGGCGAGCGCGAGCACCGCCCCGGCGGTCAAGGGCGAGTGCACGTACACCAAGGGTCAGGAGAAGGCGACCAAGGACGTCGGCGTCCCGCCGAACGGCAAGGTCCCGACGACCGGCACGACGACGGTCAACGTGACCACCAACCAGGGGCCGCTGACCTTCACCCTGGACCGGGCCAAGGCGCCCTGCGCGGCCAACAACTTCGCCTTCCTGGCCAGCAAGAAGTACTACGACGGCACGCCGTGCCACCGGCTCACCACCGGCGCGCAGTTCGGCGTGCTGCAGTGCGGCGACCCGGGCGGCAGCGGCTCGGGCGGTCCCGGCTACGCCTTCGCCGATGAGGTCACGCCCGACCTGAAGTACACCAAGGGCGTGCTCGCGATGGCCAACAGCGGGCCGAACACCAACGGCAGCCAGTTCTTCATCGTCTACCGGGACACCCAGCTGCAGCCCAACTACACGGTCTTCGGCACCGTGACCAAGGGCCTGCCGGTGGTGGACAAGATCGCCAAGGGCGGCTCGGACAACTCCAACGGCGACGGCGACGGCAAGCCGAAGACCCCGGTCACGATCACCAAGATGCAGGTCGTGCAGACGGGGGCCAGCTCCTAGTCCCGGAGAGCGACCAGAGTCCGGGGTGAGCCGTCCCGGCGGCTCACCCCGGCCCGGGTCGGCTAGCCGGGCGGGGCGTGCACGGTGGCCCGGGCGACCACCTCGTCGGCGCCGACCCGCCGCTCGGCCACCGCGGCGAACAGCCCGTCCAGCTGCCGGTGCCCCTGCTCCAGCGCGGTGACCAGCAGCGAGCCGTCCTCGACGGCGTCCTCCAGGGACCGGTCGGCGGCGGTGAAGGCCACCTCCAGCGCGTGCCGGCCGCGCTCGATCACCACGTCCCGGCTCTGCTCGGTGAACCACTGCTGGATGCGCACCACCGCATGCGGCGTGCGCACCGAGGTCAGCCACTCCCGGGACGGGCCCGGATTTTCCGACGGCGAGGTGAGGATCTCCACCCGGTCGCCCTCGGCCAGCGGGATGGTCAGCGGGACCAGCCGGCCGTTGACCCGGGCGCCGATGGTGCGGTGGCCGACGGTGCCGCCGAGCGCGTACGCGAGGTCGACCGGAGTGGCGCCCTCGGGCAGCGTGACGGCCTGCCCGCCGGTGGCGAAGACCAGCACCTCGCGGCCGCCGCCGAGCTCGTCGCGCAGCGTCCGGATGAACTCGCCGGCGTCGGCGACCTCGCGCTGCCAGGCCAGCAGCCGGCGCAACCACTCCATCTCCCGGCTGCGGGCCACCCCGAAGGGGTGCGCGATGCCCGGCGCCGAGCTGGCCCGCAGCTGGGCGGCGATGCCGTGCTCGGCGACCTGGTGCATCGCCTCGGTCCGGATCAGCACGTCCAGCGGCTCGCCGCCCGGGCCGAGCACGGTGGTGTGCAGCGACTGGTAGAGGTTGAACTTGGGCACCGCGATGTGGTCCTTGAAGCGGCCCGGCACCGGTCGCCAGTGCCCGTGCACCACGCCCAGCGCGGCGTAGCAGTCGCCCGGGCCGCCGGCGTCGCCGACCAGCACCAGCACCCGGGCCGCGTCCAGCAGCTGGTCGCCGGCGCCGCCGCGCTCCCGGCTGGTCCGGTACGCCGAGTACGGGTGGCGGGGGTGCTGGCGGACGGTCGCGGCGATCCGGCCGGCCCGCAGCGGTCCGGCCAGCTCCCTGGCCACGGCGGCGGCGATGGCGGCCCGGCGCGGCGCCCGCTCCTTGTCCAGCCGAGCCGTGGTGGCGGCCTCGGCCGGCTGCAGCACGGCGAAGCAGAGCCCCTCCAGCTCGCGCTTGAGCAGCCCGATGCCGAGCCGGTCGGCCAGCGGGACGAGCACGTCCTGGGTGGCCCGGGCGGTGCGCTCCTGCTTGTGCGGCGGCTGGTAGCGCAGCGTCCGCATGTTGTGCAGCCGGTCGGCCAGCTTGATCACCAGCACCCGCAGGTCGCGGCCGGCGGCCACGATCATCTTGCGGATCGTCTCGGCCTCGGCGTCGTCGCCGAAGCGGACCTTGTCCAGCTTGGTGACGCCGTCGACCAGGTGGGCGACCTCGAGGCCGAACTCGGCGTGGGTCTCGCCGATCGTGTAGCCGGTGTCCTCCACCGTGTCGTGCAGCAGCGCGGCGGCCAGCGTGGTGGTGTCCAGGCCGAGGTCGGCGAGGATGGTGGCGACCGCGAGCGGGTGGGTGATGAACGGCTCGCCGCTCTTGCGGCGCTGGCCGCGGTGGTGCTTCTCGGCGACGGCGAAGGCCCGCTCCAGGGTCGGGATGTCCGCGTCCGCCGGGCGGGTCGACAGGTGCATGCTGATCAGCGGGCCGAGCGCGCCGGGCGGGCCGGCGGTCGCCCGGCCGGACCCCACCGACCACCCCAGCAGCCCGCGCACCCACCGGTGCAGCGGCAGCCGGTCCTCGGCCCCGGCGGGCGCCGCCGGAGCGACCCCGCCGGGCGCCGCGGCGGCCGCGGCCGGCGCGGCCGGCACCACCTGAGCGGCGGGTGGAGCCGTCGGCGCCGCGACGGCGACCGCGCCGGCCGCCCGGGGCGCGGGCGGGGTCAGGGGGTCGGAGTGGCCGGCGGCGCCGGAGGGGTCGGTGCCGCCGGCCGGGGCGGCTCGGTCGGGGGCAGCGGCCGGCGAGGGAGCCGGCCCGCGGGGCGAGCCGACCGGCGCCCGGTCCATGGCACCGGCCGGGGCGACGGCTGACGGAGCGGCCGACGCCCGGGGCGGGGCGGCCGGAGCTGGCGGCTCCGCGCTCACCGGCAGCTGCCGCACGGCGCGGCCGCGACGCCGTCCGCCGCTCCCCCGCCGGGGTCGCCCAGCACGAAGACCGGCAGCCCGAGCGGCACGGTCGCCGCCCGCAGCGGCCCGCCGGCCGGCGCGGCCAGCCCGTCCACCACGTCGGCGGCGAACCCGGACGCGAGCAGCTCGGCCGGCCCCGGCCCGCCCAGCGCGGCGGCCTCCCGCAGCACCGCCACCGTCCGCTCCCGCAGGCCGACCGGCCCGGTCGACAGCCGCCGCACCCGGGCCAGATGCGGCTCCCCGCCGGCCGCCTCCACCGCCACCCGCAGCACCTCGACGGCCCGGTAGAACTGCACCGACCGCTCGTACGCCGCCGGCCCGAACTGGTGCCGGTCGACCACGACCTGGTTGATCCCCAGGTAGCGGCAGGCGTGGTAGAGCTCGCCGCCCTCGGTGACCACCCGGTCCGAGGTCCGCCCGCCGGTGGCGAACGGCATCGCCGGGCACAGGTGCGGCGAGTCGGCCATCCGCTGCATCTGGTTGCGGGCCGGGTCCTGCACGACCGCCCACCGGCCGCTGTCCGGGTCGTAGTCGGCGAACGCGGCGGTCGAGTCCGGGCTGTGCACGTTGCACAGCGAGACCACGCCGCGCCCGGCCGGCCCGTCGTTGGCGTACACGTACACCTGCGGGACGTCCATGGCCGGGCAGGCGTGGAACGGCTTGGTCGACGGCACGTCCGCCTCGAGGGCGGCCACGTGGGTCAGGTAGGCGTCGGCCAGCTCCTCGTCGCCGATCACCCGGTCGCGGAGCTCCTGCTCGGTGAAGTACAGCAGCGGGAAGTTGAAGTGATCCAGCTCGTCACGGTGCGTATCCCGGAACTCGGCCAGCCGCTCACACAGCGTGCGCCACGCCAGCGGGTCCAGGTGGTCCAGCCCGCGGTCCAGGAAATCGGGCACGCCCTCCACCGACCCGCAGTGGAAAGCGAATCCGCGGACCCCCATCTCCCACAGTGCGTCGACCGTTTCCAGAACGGTCGGATAATTGCGCGGCCAAACAGTTATCTGTGCCTTCACGGGCACGCCACCGGCGACCGCGCGGCGCAGCGTGGCCATGGTCTGGCGGAACGCGACCGAGCTGCCGCGTAGCGCATCGTTGACCGCCGGGTCGATCGAGTCGAGGCTGACGATGATCTTGTAGAGGTCGCCCTCGGCCAGCGCCGGCCCGAAGGTGCGGTCGAAGCGGCGGGCCGACACCGCCCCGTTGGTGATCGACATGACCGACAGGCCGGCCTCGGCGGCCCACCGCAGCTTCTCCGCCGAGCCCTCCGGGTCCATCGTCGGCTCGGCCCCCAACAGGTAGAAGTCCTGCAGGCCCGGGCCGAGGCCGCCCAGGTGGCCGGTGAAATCGTCCCAGGGCACCCGCAACCGGGCGGCCGGCGCGTCGGGCCGCTCGGCCGGCGGCAGCGACGGCCGGTCCAGCCGCTCGCCGGTGTAGCAGCCCGGGCAGCGCAGCTGGCACCGGTCGTCACCCTGGTAGGTGACCCGGAGGATCTCCCGCTGGTCCAGCCAGGCCGGCTCGTACGGCGAGGGCTCCTGGCGCACCCGCCGGTGCACGGCCGGCAGGTCCGCCGGGGTCGGGTCGACCACCCCGACCCGGTCCTGCACCGGGGAATACCGGTCGGTCGACGACCAGGTGATCCGTCGGCCCGCGGCCATCAAGGCTCCATCTCCGTACGTCATGGACGAGTTGGCGCACGCAGTTCCGCTCGCGCCCACTTATTCAGGCACCATTCGGAAGGTATGGCAATAACGACTTTCTGTGGCGTTATCGGTGCTTTCCGTGACCCGCAAGAATTGCCACTCCACGTGGAATGGCAGCCACCGCGCGTGACGGATTGCGAGCCTGGTCGGAGCCTGGTGCGTACGCTCCGTGATGATCAGCGTTGATCGGTGCGGTCGGCTACGTCCCTGATGTGAGGCGGTACACGTCGTACACGCCCTCGACGCCGCGGATGGCCCGCAACAGGTGGCCGAGATGCTTGGGGTCGCCGAGCTCGAAGGTGAAGCGGCTCACCGCGACCCGGTCCCGGCTGGTGGTGACCGACGCGGACAGGATGCTCACCCGCTCGTCGGAGAGCACCCGGGTGACGTCGGAGAGCAGCCGGTGCCGGTCCAGCGCCTCCACCTGGATGGCGACCAGGAAGACCGAGTCAGTGGACGGCGCCCACTCCACCTCGACCAGCCGCTCCGGCTCGGTGGTCAGCTCGCCGGCGTTGGTGCAGGACCGGCGGTGCACCGACACGCCGCCGCCGCGGGTGACGAAGCCGAGGATGTCGTCACCCGGCACCGGCGTGCAGCACTTGGCCAGCTTGACCCAGATGTCCGAGGCGCCCTTGACGACCACGCCGGGGTCGCCGGCCGGGCGCCGCCGCCCGATCCGGGCCGGGACCGCGGTCTCGGCGATGTCCTCGATCGCGCCCTCGGAGCCGCCGAGCGAGGCGACCACCTTCTGCACCACGCTGGCGGCGCTGACGTGGCCCTCGCCGACGGCCGCGTACAGCGCGGTCACGTCGGTGTAGCGCAGGTCGCGCGCGATGGTGACCAGCGCGTCCCCGCCGAGCAGCCGCTGCAGCGGCAGGCTGGCCTTGCGCATCGCCCGGCTGATCGACTCCTTGCCGGCCTCGATCGCGTCCTCGCGGCGCTCCTTCGCGAACCACTGCCGGATCTTGGTCTTGGCCCGCGGCGACGCGACGAACGACAGCCAGTCCCGGGACGGGCCGGCGCCCTCGGACTTGGAGGTGAAGACCTCGACGGTGTCGCCGTTTTCCAGTGGCGACTCGAGCGCGACCAGCCGGCCGTTGACCCGGGCGCCGATGCAGCGGTGGCCGACCTCGGTGTGCACCGCGTAGGCGAAGTCGACCGGCGTCGAGCCGGACGGCAGCGCGATGACGTCGCCCTTGGGGGTGAAGACGAAGACCTCGCGGGAGCCGAGGTCGAAGCGCAGCGACTCGAGGAACTCCCCCGGCTCCTGCGTCTCCCGCTGCCAGTCCAGCAGCTGGCGCAGCCAGAGCAGGTCCTCGTTGGCCGGGGTGGAGACGTCGTCCTTGGTCTCCTTGTACTTCCAGTGCGCGGCGATGCCGTACTCCGCCGTGCGGTGCATGGCCAGCGTCCGGATCTGCAGCTCGACCGGCTTGCCCTCGGGACCGATCACCGTGGTGTGCAGCGACTGGTACATGTTGAACTTGGGCATCGCGATGTAGTCCTTGAACCGCCCCGGCACCGGCTGCCAGGTCGAGTGGACGACGCCCAGCGTGGCGTAGCAGTCGCGGACCGAGTCCACCAGGACGCGGATGCCGACCAGGTCGTAGATGTCGGTGAAGTCGCGGCCGCGGACGATCATCTTCTGGTAGATCGAGTAGTAGTGCTTGGGCCGGCCGGTGACGGTCGCCTTGATCCGGGCCGCGCGCAGGTCGGCGGACACCCGCTCGACCACCCGGGCCAGATAGGTGTCCCGGGACGGCGCCCGCTCGGCCACCAGCCGGACGATCTCGTCGTACCGCTTCGGGTAGAGGGTGGCGAAGGCCAGGTCCTCCAGCTCCCACTTCACCGTGTTCATGCCGAGGCGGTGGGCCAGCGGGGCCAGCACCTCGAGCGTCTGCCGGGCGATCCGCTCCTGCTTGCTCGGCGGCAGGAAGCGCAGCGTGCGCATGTTGTGCAGCCGGTCGGCCAGCTTGATGACCAGCACCCGGGGGTCGCGGGCCATCGCCACGATCATCTTGCGGATCGTCTCGGCCTCGGCGGCGTCGCCGTACTTGACCTTGTCCAGCTTGGTGACGCCGTCGACCAGGTGCGAGACCTCGGCGTCGAAGTCACCCTTGACGTTGTCCAGCGTGTAGCCGGTGTCCTCGACGGTGTCGTGCAGCAGGGCGGCGACCAGCGTGGTCGTGTCCATGCCCAGCTCGGCCAGGATGGTCGCCACCGCGAGCGGGTGGGTGATGTACGGGTCGCCGGACTTGCGCAGCTGGCCGCGGTGCTGCTCCTCGGCGATGTCGTACGCCCGCTGCAGGATGCGCAGATCGGCCTTGGGGTGGGCGGCGCGGTGGGTGGCGACCAGCGGCTCGAGCACGGCCTGGATGCCGGACGGGCGCTGGCCGCCGGCGGTGAGCCGGCGGGCGAGGCGGGCCCGGACGCGGCGCCGGTACGTCGTCGCGTCGGCGTCCAGGATCCGGCTCGGGGCCACGTCGAGGTCGGCCGGGTCGTCGTCGAGCAGCAGCGGGAGGCCGGGCAGCGGCTGCGTCGGGTACGGATCCTCCGACGGCAGGCCCCGGAGCCCGCCCGCCGTCCCCGCCGCACCGCCGGCGCCGGCTCCGGCGCCGTTCGCCGCGGCGTCGATGGACCGACCGCCGCTGGCGGGGGCGGTGCCGGTGGCGGCGGTGCCGGTGGAGGCGCCGTTGGCGGCCGCGCCGGCGGCGCTGGCGGCCGCGGTGGCCCGCTCGGCAGCGCCGGGAACGGCGGCGGCACCGTTGGCGGCCGCGCCGTTGGCGCTGCCCGGGGCGGTGTCGGCGACCTCCGGGCGCGGCTCAGCTGGGGCCGAGGCCTCGGTGGGCTCCGGCTCCTCGCGGAGGGCCGACGGGGCGACGTCCGGACTCAGGGAGGTCCCCTTCCCTCGGATCGGTCTCAGCCAGTGTACGGGCGCCGCCTGCGACACCACCCGCGCCGGGCAGGTGTCGCCCGGATGGAGCAGCCGAGCCGGCCCGGCCACGCCGCCCCGTGATCGCTCCCCGGGTCCCGCCCGGCCCCGTCCCGCCGCCGGCCCGGCCACCCGGCCGTACCCGACATAGACTCACATATGGCGCCGTGATCCGCGCATTTCGCCCGAGCCCCCACTCGCGAGAGGTCGCCCGATGACGGAGTCGCAACAGGTCGCCGCCCTGGTCGCCCGGACCGTCAGGTCCGTGCGCAGTGCCCACGGGATGAGCCCGGAGAGCCTGGCCGCCCGGGCCGGGATGGACACCGAGACCCTGCTCGCGCTGGAGGCCGGCACCGAGCTGCCCAGCCTGCAGACGCTCATCCAGGTCTCCGACGCGCTGCTGATCCCGCTCTACCGGCTCGTCGAGGGCGAGCCGGAGCCGGTCATCCGGCTGGTCCCGCCCGGCAAGCAGCCGGTGCTCTGGCACGGCCCGCACGGCGGCACCGGCCAGCTCATCGTCGGCAGCGACCCCAAGCCGGCGCTGGAGCTGTGGAAGTGGCGGCTGGAGCCGGGCGAGGTCCGGCACGGCACCCCGCACCTGCCCGGCGACCGCGAGGTCACCTACGTCGACGAGGGCGAGCTGACCCTCACCCTCGACGGCCACCGCTTCACCCTGCCGGCCGGGCACGCGGCGATCTTCGTCGGCGACCGGCCGCACAGCTACGGCAACGAGACCGACCGGCCGCTGCTCTACACGGTCACGCTCACCGACCCGTGAGCCGCGACTCGTCGACGTACGAGCGGAGCTCCCCCCGCCGCCGGACGTCGAGGGTGGCGCAGTGGAAGGAGCCGCCGAAACCGTAGAACCCCTCGAACGAGCACGGCACCGGCTCGAAGCCCCAGGCCGCGAACGCGTCCTGCAGCGGCTGCTGCCGCCGCTCGACGAGCACCCGGCGCTCGTCCAGGACCAGCACGTTCATGCTGATCCAGGAGCTGACCGTGCTGAACCCGCCGGTGGCCAGTGGCACCGGCTCCGGCGGGATCAGCACCTCCCAGTCGCCGAACGGCTCCGGCAGCCCGGCCGGCCCGTAGTGCTCCGGGTTGACCAGCATCCGGCCCGGCCCGACCGGCATCACGGTGGTGTCGATGTGGGCCGCCTGGGTCCACACCGGGTCGATCAGGTGGATGCGGTAGTCCGGGCCGAGGTGCCGGCGCAGCCAGGTGATGCCGGCGTCATTGGTGACGTGGCTGCGCTGGCCGATGATGTCCCGGCCGGCCCGGACGAAGTCGGCCGCGTCGAAGGTGGGCTCCTGCTCGGTGGCGATCCACACGTCGCCCGCCGGGTCGCGGGCGTCGGGGTGGTAGAGCGCGTCCAGCAGCCGGGGCTTGGGCGCGGCGGTCCACCGGGCGCCGGCGGCGAAGTATTCCTGCAGCAGCGGCCGGTACGGCCAGGTCTCGAAGTAGCGGCCCCGGTCCGCCATCGGCGCCTCGATCAGGTCGTCGCCGACGACGAGCAGCACGTCGCGCGGGTTGGCCGCGCAGAAGCCGTTGTCGACCCGCCAGTCCGGGGTCCCGTACGCCGCCGGGAAGGCGGACCGCTCCGGCCGGCGGACCCGCACCCCGGCCCCCGCCAGCACCTCGACCAGCTCGGCGAGGGCGTCGCGGGCCGCGGCGACCCGGTCGGGCGGGTACGGCACGCCGCCGCCGCCGCGCAGCTCGGCGGTCTCCCAGACGCGGGGCGGGAAGGTGATGCGGTTGATCCGGTTCCAGGACGGGAGCATCGCGTCCTCGACGTGCCCGACGATCACCTCCTCCAGCGGGTCCCACTCGGTGTAGGACCGCACCGGGCTGCCGTCGACCGCCATCGCGCCTCCTTGTTCGCCGGTCCGGTCGATACGGACCGATTCATCCCGCTCTGGCAATGTTGTTGCTTGTCTCATGCCGTGTCATTCTCGAAGTTCCATTCTGACTGAGATGGGACTGTCCATGGAACCGCAGGCACTCGACCGGCTCGTCTCCGAGCACACGACCGCCTGGCTGGACCCGGCCACGCTCTTCGACCTGCGGGGCCGGCTCGCCCGGGACGGGTTCGCGCTGGTCTCAGACGTCGTCCCGGCCGAGCTGAAGGCGCAGGTGCGGGCGGAGGTGCTCCGACTGCTGGACGAGCACGCCGAGCGCCGCGACCTGCGGCTGCAGACCACCGGCGGGACCCCGCGCTTCATGAGCGTGGTCCGCAGCGAGATCATCGCCGACCAGGGCACCACGATCACCAGCCTGTACGGTGCGCCCGCGCTCGCCACCGCCCTGGAGCGGATCGCCGGCGAGCGCCCGCAGCCGTGCCCGGCCCGCGACGAGAACTTCCTGATCACCCGCCAGGAGCGGGTCGGCGACACGCACGGCTGGCACTGGGGCGACTTCAGCTTCGCGCTCATCTGGATCATCGACACGCCGCCGCTGGAGCTCGGCGGCATGCTGCAGTGCGTCCCGCACACCCGCTGGGACAAGACCGACCCGCGGATCAACGAATACCTGTGCGGCAACCCGATCCGGACGTACGGGTTCGTCCCCGGCGACATCTACCTGCTGCGCACCGACACCACGCTGCACCGCACGGTCCCGCTGACCTCCGACGCGACCCGCATCATCCTGAACATGACCTTCGCCTCGAAGGCGGACCTGCAGCGCGGGCTCACCGGCGACGACCGCTGGTGGGAGGACAGCGAGGCGAAGGCGGCCACCCGGGCGTGACGTTCACCAAAGGCGACGAGCACGACCCGGACGTGCTCGCCGCCGCCGGCGCCCGGGTCGCCACCTCCGCCCCGGCCGAGCTGGCCGCCCGGGTCGAGGCGCTGGTCGCGGACAACGCGGCCTGGCGCGGCCGGCGCTGCCTCAACCTGGTCGCGGCCGAGTCGCCGACCAGCCCGGCGGTGCGCACGCTGCTCTCGGCCGAGGTCGGCACCCGGGCCTCCGGCGGTCACATCGGGTCGGCGACCCGGTGCTTCCCCGGCCTCGGCGTGGTGGACGAGATCGAGGCGCTGTGCATCGAGCTGCTCAAGCGGGCCTTCGGCGCCCGGCACGCCGACCACCGGCTGCTCGGCGGGATGGCCGGCTGCATGGTCGCGGTCACCGCGCTGGCCGAGCCGGGGGACGTCCTGATGAGCCTGCCGGTGCCGCTGGGCGGCGACTCCAGCGGCCGGCTGGACGGCCCGCCCGGCGCCCGCGGCCTGCGGGTCGTCGACCTGCCCTGCACGCCGGACGGGCTGGACGTCGACCTGGACGCGTTCCGGGTCGCGGCCGAGCGGCACCGGCCCCGGGTGGTCTCGCTCAACCAGGCGATGACGCTCTTCCCGCTGCCGGTGCGCCGGCTCAAGGAGGTCGTCGCCGGCTGGGGCGGTCGGGTCTACTTCGACGGCGCCCACCAGGCCGGCCTGATCGCCGGCGGGGTCTACCCCAACCCGCTGGCCGAGGGCGCCGACCTGCTCACCGGCTCGGCCGGCAAGACCTTCAGCGGCCCGCAGAGCGGGCTGGTGGTGTGGGACGACGACCGGCTCAGCAGGCCGGTCACCACCACGATCTTCCCCACCCTGACCGGGTCGCACCAGATCAACCGGGTCGCCGCGCTGGCGGTGGCCACCGCCGAGCAGCTCGAGTACGGCGGGGCGTACATGCGGCAGACCGTGGCCAACGCGGTCGCGCTCGGCGCCGCGCTGCGGGACGCCGGGTTCACCGTCTTCGCCGCCGACCGCGGCTTCACCACCACCCACCAGCTGCTGGTCGACGTGCGCGGGCTCGGCCCCGGCATCGAGGTGGCCCAGGCGCTGGAGCGGGCCGACATCATGGTCAACAAGATGCTGCTGCCGTCCGACCCGGACGGGCCGGACGCGGAGCCGAGCGGGATCCGGCTGGGCACCGTCGAGGTGACCCGGCTCGGGCTGCGGGAGCGGCACATGGCGGTGGTCGCCGGGCTGATGCGCCGGGTGCTGCTGGACCGGGAGCCGCCGGAGGCGGTCCGGCGGGAGGTGGCCGACTTCCGGGCCGGGTTCGACCGGCTCTACTACTGCTTCGCCGCCGGGCTGCCACCCTCCTGACCGCCCGCGCCCTGACCGCCGCCGACCGAGCAGCCGGCCGGGCCGAGGCGGTCGGTGACGATCAGCTCGCCGAGGACCAGCGCGTCCAGCCCGCTGTCCCGGTAGCGGGCGACCGCCTCCTCGGGCGTGCACACCAGCGGCTCGCCCGGCCCGTTGAAGGACGTGTTGAGCACGACCGGCACCCCGGTCAGGTCGCGGAACGCGGCGATCAGCCGGTGGTAGCGCGGGTTCAGCCGCTCGGTCACCAGCTGGGCCCGGGCCCGCCCGTCGGCGGCCAGCACCGCCGGGACCAGCGCCCGGCGCTCGGCCCGGACCGGGTACGTGAACGACATGAAGCCGTGCGAGAGCGAGTCGCCGGCCACCTCGAACCAGTCGGCCGCGTGCTCGGCCAGCACGCTCGGCGAGAACGGCCGCCAGTACTCCCGGTGCTTGGCCCGCAGGTTGATGGCGTCCTTGACCGCCGGGTCGCGCGGGTCGGCCAGGATGCTGCGGTTGCCCAGCGCCCGCGGCCCGGCCTCCAGGGCACCCTGGAACCAGCCGACCACCTTGCCGCCGGCGATCAGCCGGGCGGTGTCGGTGGCCACGTCGCGGGACCGCGCGTACGGCAGGCCGGCCGCGTCCAGCGCGCGGCGCAGGGCCGCGTCGTCGTACGCCGGCCCGAGGTACGGGTGGTGCATCACGTAGCGCTCGGTCAGGCCCAGCTCGGCGTGCGCCACGTGCAGGGCGGCGCCGAGCGAGGTGCCGGCGTCGTTCGCGGCGGGCTGCACGAACAGCCGGGAGAAGCCGCTGTCCCGGGCCAGCCGCCCGTTGGCGACGCAGTTGAGCGCGACGCCGCCGGCCAGGCAGAGCGCGTCCGCCCCGGTCTGCTCGCGCAGCCAGCCGGCCAGCGCGAGCAGGGCCACCTCGGTCCGCTCCTGCAGCGCCCGGGCCACGTCGGCGTCCCGGTGGTCGAGCTCGGCGCCGGGCGGGCGCGGCCGGCCGAACAGGCCGTCCAGCCGGTTCGGCCCGTACGACCGGAACCGGGTCAGCGAGTTGTCCACCCGGAACTCCCCCGGCCCGACCAGCAGCAGCCGGGCCAGCTCGGCGGCGAACCGCTCGGGCCGGCCGAACGCGGCCAGCCCCATCACCTTCGCCGGCCCGGTGTAGCGGTCCAGGCCGAGGAACTCCGAGACGGTCTCCCACAGGAAGCCGAGCGAGTCCGGGTAGGCGATCTCCCGCAGCGTCTCCAGCCGCGGCCCGCAGCCGGCGTAGATGCCGGTCGAGTGCACCTCGCCGAGCGCGTCCACGCTGAGCACCGCGGCCGACTCGAACGGCGAGGCGAAGTACGCGCTCGCCGCGTGCGCCCGGTGATGCGGCACCCAGCGGAACCGGTCGGTCAGGTCGGTGCCGGCCAGCCGGGACAGCACGCCCGGCACCCCGCGCACGGTCCGCTGGAACAGCGCCTCCCCCGCCGGGCTGCCCCACGACCCGGGCCGCACGTCCTCGGCCGGGTCGGCCGCGGCCGGCGGCCGCAGGTCCGGGTCGTAGGAGTACGCGACCCGGCCGACGTCCGCCCAGGACGCCCCGGTCGCCGCCAGGCACCAGGCGATCGCCCGTTCCGGCAGCTCGTCGGCGTTGTCCAGGGTCAGCCGCTTGGCCCGCTTGACCCGGGTCAGCCGCTCCTCCTCGCAGAAGGCGAGCACCCGGGCGCCGTCCAGCAGGCAGGCCGACGACTCGTGGTAGACCGAGTTGACTCCCAGCACGAGCGGGCCCATGCGGAGCCTCCTCGCCTCACCGAACCGGACAGAGACCCACGGTCACACCATAACCGCCCACAGTGGGCGAAGGCGAGTACGAAGGCGAGTACGGAGGCGAGTGCGGCGGAGGAGGCGGGGTCAGGCGCGCAGGACGGTGTGCACGTCCAGCCCGCCGAGGCGGCCGCGGCCGCCGAGCGCGGTCAGCTCCAGCAGCACCGAGGTGCCGACGATCTCGCCGCCGGCCCGGGCGACCAGGTCGGCCGCGGCCGCCAGGGTGCCGCCGGTGGCCAGCACGTCGTCGACCAGCAGCACCCGGCGGTGCCCGGCGAACGCGTCCGAGTGCACCTCGATGACGGCCTCGCCGTACTCCAGCTCGTACGCCGCCGTGATCGTCGACCACGGCAGCTTGCCGGCCTTGCGGACCGGCACCACCCCGGTGCCCGCCGCCATCGCGACCGCCGCCGCGACCAGGAAACCGCGGGCCTCGATGCCCGCCACCACGTCGAAGCCGGCCGCCCGGTGCTGGTCGGCGATCGCGCCGGCCACCTCGGCGAGCAGCGGGCCGTCGGCGAGCAGCGGGGTCAGGTCCTTGAACAGGATGCCGGGCTTCGGGAAGTCCGGGACGTCGCGGACCAGGGCGGCCATCCGCGCGGCCAGGTCCGCGGCAAGCCCCGCCGGCACCGCCCCGCGCCCCGGCACACCGCCGGCCGCCCCACCCGCCGTTGACGCGCCGCCGGGCGCGGATGCTCCGCCCGTCACGGCGCCGGCGGGCTTCCTGTCGGTCACCGTCGCGGGGCCGGGCGCGGGCGGGTGGCTCACCGGCGCTTCTTGGCCGACGGCCGGCCCCCGCCGCCGCGCCGCTGCTGCGGCCGCTTGGGTCGGGCGCCCGGCCGCGGCGAGGAGCCGCCCACGCGGGTCGCGCCGCCAGCTGGCGCCGCCGCGGGCTCCGTCTCGCCGTCCGCGCCGGCCTCGGCCTCGGCGGCCTCCGGCCCGGTCGGGTCCACGGTGGCCGTGGTCGCGCCCCTGCTGCCGGCCGCCGGCCCCGCGGCAGCCGCCGGATCCTCTGCCTTGCCCGCGCCGCGGGCGCGCCGGCGGGCCGCCGCCGAGACCCCGGTCGGCGCCGGGCCACCCTTGGCCTCGGCGGCCTTGCGGGCGGCCACCCGCTTGGCCAGCGCCATGTACTTCGGCTCCCGCTCGTGGAAGTCGGCCATCATCGGGATCGCCAGGAACAGCGAGGAGTAGGCGCCCGAGGTCAGCCCGATGAAGAGGACCAGGGCAAGGTCCTTGATGGTCCCCACGCCGAGCACGCCGGCCCCGACGAACAGCAGCGCGCCCACCGGCAGCAGCGCGATCAGCCCGGTGTTGATCGTGCGCATGATGGTCTGGTTGAGCGCGAGGTTCGCCGCCTCGGAGTACGTCATCCTGGACCCACCGAGCAGGCCCTTCACGTTCTCCTCGACCTTGTCGTAGATCACGACGTTGTCGTAGAGGGAGAAGCCGAGGATGGTCAGCAGGCCGATCACCGTCGACGGGGTGACCTCGAAGCCGACCAGCGAGTAGATGCCCGCGGTGGCCACCAGGTTCTGCACCAGGCAGGCGATCGAGGCGACGGCGGTCTGCCACTCGAACCGGACCGCGAGGAACAGGCACATCGCGGCCACCGAGACCACCAGCCCGAGGATGGCCCGGCGGGTGATCTCGCCGCCCCACGAGGAGCTGACCTCGCTGATGGAGACCTCCTCCGCCGGCACCCCGAGCTGGCGCTGAAGCCCCTCGCGCACCTCGCGCTGCTGCTCGACCGTCAGCTCGGCGGTGCGGATGACGATCTGGCGGCTGTCACCGGACCCGACCACCTGGCCGACGCCGGCCTCTTCGACGCCGGTTTCCGCAACCACCCGCTCCACGTCGGCGACCTGCAGTGACACCGCCGGCACCTGGAACTGGGTGCCGCCGCTGAACTCGATGCCGAGGTTGAAGCCGCGGATGCCGATGATCGCGAGGCAGAGCAGGACGAAGGCGATCGACCCCGCATACCAGGCCTTGCGGTGCTGCAGGAAGTCGTAGTTGGTCTCGCCCCGGTAGAGGCGGCTCAGCACACCGGACACTGCTCAGGACTCCTTCGTGACACCGACGGCCCGGCGCGCACCGGCGCGGGCACCCGGGGCGGGTCGGCCGGCGGGTGTGGAGGCGACTTCGGCTGCCGCCTGCACGGCACCGAGGCCGGACACCCGCCGCCCGGTGAACGCCTTGACCCTGGTCGTCAGCGAGACCATGGGGAGCGTGAAGAGGAACACCACCAGGGCGTCGACCAGCACCGAGATGCCCAGCGTCAGCGCGAAGCCCTTCACCGGCCCGGCGGCGAGGTAGTAGAGAACCGCCGCGCCGAGGAAGGTGACCGCCTTCGCCGAGATGATCGTCCGGCGGGCGCGCACCCAGGCGCGCGGCACGGCCGACCGCAGCGACCGGCCGGCGTGCACCTCGTCCTTCAGCCGCTCGAGGAAGACGACCGAGGAGTCGGCGGCCATGCCGATGCCGATGATGAAGCCGGCGATGCCGGCGAGGGTGAGCGTGAACCCGATCTGCCGGCCGAGGATGACCATCAGCGCGTAGACCAGCGCGCCGGTCACGCCGAGGCTCAGGATCGTCACCACGCCGAGGATCCGGTAGTAGAGGACCGCGTAGATGGCGACGAGCACCAGGCCGAGGACACCCGCGAGCAGGCCTGCCTGCAGCTGCTCCTCGCCGAGGGTCGCGGAGACGGTCAGCGCCTCCTGCTGCTGGAAGGTGAGCGGCAGCGCACCGTACTTCAGCACGTTGGACAGGTCGGTCGCGGACTGCTGGTCGAACTGCCCGGTGACCTCGGTCTGCCCGTTGATCGTGCCCTGGATCTCCGGGGCGGAGATGGTCCGGCCGTCCAGCACGAAGGCGACCCGGTTGGTCGGCGCGCCCGGGGTCACGGTGACGTTGTTCTTCGAGGTGTACTCGGCCCAGATGGCCTGGCCCTTGCCCTTGAAGTCGAGCGAGACCCGCCACGCGGTGTTGGTGGTGTCCGGCGCGACCACGGAGGCGCCGCCGATCTGGGTGCCCTCGATGATCGCCGGGGCGAGCAGGTATTTCGCGGCGCCGTCCTGGTCGCAGGAGGCGATGTAGTCGGTCGGCTTGTCCAGGCTGGCGCCACCGGACTCCGGCTGCGCGGTGCAGGCGAGCTTCTCGTACGCCGCCACTGCCGCCTGGTACTGCTTCGGGTCGCCGCCCCGCGGCGGCTCGGCCGGGATCCCCGCGTCGCCCGGCGCTGGGGCGGTCGGGGCCGGCGCGGGCGGCGTGGCCGCCGGGCCGCTCGGCGCGGGCGCCCAGCCCTGCGGTGACGCCGATCCGGTGGGCGCCGGGCTGGCCGAGGCACCCGGAGTCCCGGACGGCCGGGCGGTGCCGGACGGGGTGGCGCCCGGGGCCGGCGTGGCGCTGCCGGACGGGGTCGGGGTGCCGGCCGGGGCCGGCGCGGCGGTGCCGCTGGCGACCACCGGACGGAACCGCAGCTGCGCGGTCTGGCCGACCGTCTTCGCCTCGTCGCCGGTGGTGCCGGGCACCGAGATGACCACCCGGTCAGCGCCCTGGGTGACGACCTCGGCCTCGGCCACGCCCAGCCCGTTCACCCGGCGCTCGATGATCTGCCGGGCCTGGTCGAGCGCCTCCCGGCTCGGCGGCTGCCCGTCCTCCGTGCGGGCCTGCAGCGTGACGGTGGTGCCGCCCTGCAGGTCGAGCCCCAGCTTCGGGGTGGGCGAGTCGCCGGTGAAGAAGACCAGCGCGTAGAGCACCGCGACGATCCCCGCCAGGCTGGCGAGGTAGCGGCCGACGGGAAGGTGTCCGGACGGTGCGGCCAACGGGGTCTTCTCTCCTCGGTGCGGTTCCGCCGCGGCGGGTGGTGATTCCCTGCAAGTATGACCCCGCCGCCTCGCGGGCCGGCCGGGGCAGCGCGGGTCAGAGCGGGCCGGGCTCCTCGTTCGCCTGCGGCGCGCCCGGCTCCTCGTCGACCGCCGGCGTGGACGTGCGGACCTCGGCGATCGCCGCCCGGGCCCAGCGGAGCGTGACGCCCGGGGAGACCTCGAGCTCGACGGTGTCGTCAGCGAGGCGGGCGATCCGGCCGTACAGCCCGGAGGTGGTCATCACCTCGGTGCCGACGGTGAGCCCGGCCTGCAGCTGCCGAGTGGCTTGCAGCTGCCGGTTGCGGTTCCGCATGGGCAGCACAATCAGCACCACGAAGGCGATCGCGAGCAGCAGCAGGGGCAACAGCGATTCCATGGTCTCCCGTCTCTCCCGGCACACCCGGACAATCGGCGCAGTGTACACAGCGTCGGCACTCGACCTGCGCAACGTGTCTGCCGGGCGGGAGGTTCCGGTCACTCGAAGAGCGTCGCCGGTCCGTCCACCGGCGCCGGCACCGCCAGCCCGAGGTGGGTCCAGGCCGCCGGGGTGGCGACCCGGCCGCGCGGGGTGCGGGCGAGCAGGCCGGCGCGGACCAGGTACGGCTCGCACACCTCCTCGACCGTCTGCGACTCCTCCCCCACCGCGACCGCCAGCGTGGAGATGCCGACCGGCCCGCCGCCGAAACGGCGGACCAGCGCGTCCAGCACGGCCCGGTCCAGCCGGTCGAGCCCGATCTCGTCCACGTCGTACACCCGCAGGGCGGCCTGGGCGACCGCGCGGGTGACCACCCCGTCGGCCCGTACCTCGGCGAAGTCGCGGACCCGGCGGAGCAGCCGGTTGGCGATCCGCGGCGTGCCGCGGGACCGGCCGGCGATCTCGTCCGCGCCGTCCGGCTCCAGCCGCACCCCGAGCAGGCCGGCCGAGCGGGTCAGCACCAGCTCCAGCTCGGCCGGCTCGTAGAACTCCATGTGCCCGACGAAGCCGAAGCGGTCGCGCAGCGGCCCGGTCAGCAGCCCGGCCCGGGTGGTCGCCCCGACCAGCGTGAACGGGGCCACGTCGAGCGGGATCGCGGTCGCGCCCGGACCTTTGCCGACCACCACGTCGACCCGGAAGTCCTCCATGGCGACGTACAGCAGCTCCTCGGCCGGGCGGGCGATCCGGTGGATCTCGTCGATGAAGAGCACGTCACCCTCGCCCAGCGAGGTGAGCACCGCCGCGAGGTCGCCGGCGCGCTCGATGGCCGGTCCGCTGGTGATCCGGATGCCGGCGCCCAGCTCGGCCGCGACGATCATGGCCAGGCTGGTCTTGCCCAGCCCGGGGGCGCCGGAGAGCAGCACGTGGTCCGGCGGGCGGCCGCGGCGCAGCGCGCTGGTGAGCACCAGGCCGAGCTGCTCGCGCACCCGCGGCTGGCCGACGAAGTCCTCCAGCCGGCGCGGCCGCAGCGCCGCCTCGACCTCGCGCTCGTCGCCCTCCGGCCAGGGCGAGACCACGTCCACCTCGGTCACCGCGGCCTGAGCACCCTCAGCGCGGCCCGCAGCAGCGCGGGCACGTCCGGCACCGGGTCGGCGTCGGCGGCGACCGCGGCCACGGCCTCCTCGGCCTCGCGGGCGGTCCAGCCGAGGCCGACCAGCGCCTGCCGGACCTGGTCGCGCCACGGCGCCACCGGGCTGACCGCGGCGGCCGGCTGCTGCTCGATCGAGCCGACCCGGTCGCGCAGCTCCAGCACCAGCCGCTCGGCGCCCTTCTTGCCGATCCCGGGCACCCGGGTCAGCGTGGCCACGTCGGCGGTCGCCACCGCCCGGCGCACCTCGGTCGGCGGCAGCACCGCGAGCACCGCCTGGGCCAGCCGCGGGCCGACCCCGCTGGCCGTCTGCAGCAGCTCGAACAGCGAGCGCTCGTCGTCGTCGGCGAACCCGTACAGGGTCAGCGAGTCCTCCCGGACCACCAGGCTGGTGGCGAGCCGGGCCGGCTGGCCGACCCGCAGCCGGGCCAGCGTGCCGGGCGTGCAGGACACCGCCAGGCCGACGCCGCCGACCTCGACCACGGCGCCGTCCGGGCCGAGCGCGGCCACCGGGCCGTGCACGCTCGCGATCACCGCGCCGCCCCTCCCGTCGCGCCTGCCGTCGCGTTGGCGGCGGCGACCGCGGCGGCCAGCCGGGACTGCGCGGCGCCCCGCCACAGCTGGCAGATCGCCAGCGCGAGCGCGTCCGCCGCGTCCGCCGGCCGGGGCCGGTCGGTCAACCGCAGCAGCCGGGTCACCATGGTCGCCACCTGCGCCTTGTCCGCCCTGCCGGAGCCGGTCACCGCCGCCTTGACCTCGCTCGGGGTGTGCAGCGCGACCGGCACGCCGGCCCGGGCGGCGGCCAGGATCGCCATCGCGGCGGCCTGGGCGGTGCCCATCACGGTGCGCACGTTGTGTTGGGAGAAGACCCGCTCGACCGCGACCACGTCCGGGCGGTGCGCGGTGATGGCGGCGTCCAGCCCGCCTGCCAGCACGAGCAGCCGCTCGGCGATGTCGGCCTCCGCCGGGGTGCGCAGCACGTCGACCGCGACCAGCCGCAGCGGCCGGCCGACGGCGCCCTCGACCACGCCGACGCCGCACCGGGTCAGCCCCGGGTCGACGCCCAACACCCGCACACCCGCTCCCCTCGCCGGCCGCCGCCCCGAACGCGCGTTCGACACGCTACCCACCCCCCGCCCCGTGCCCACCACGACACTCCGCCCCACCCCGCCGACACCCGCACGTCCACGAGTGACGGAGTCCGGCGGCGACTGACGGCCCCGCGGCCCGAGTGACGGCATGTGGGCCGTCACTCGGCCCAGCACGGCGTCACTCGGCGGGGGACGGCGTCACTCGACCCAGCACGGCGTCAGTCGCGGGGGCGGCAGACTGGGGGGATGCGGGCGCCGGTGGAGCCGTCGTTGTTGGTGGAGGTGGTCCGGCCGTTGGCGGAGGCGCGGACGCTGCCGGGGGTGGCGTACGCGGACCCGGCGGTGTTCGAGTGGGAGCGGCGGCACTTCCTGGCCGGCTCGTGGCTGTGCGTGGGCCGCGCTGCCGACCTGCCCGCGGTCGGCGACCAGCGGGCGGTGACCGCGGCCGGCGCCGGGCTGCTGCTGGTCCGGGACGAGGCCGGCGCGCTGCGGGGGTTCTTCAACGCCTGCCGGCACCGCGGGCACGAGCTGCTCGCCCCCGGCACCGGCCGGCGCGGCCGCGGCATCCGCTGCCCGTACCACGACTGGGTGTACGGGCTGGGCGGCGAGTGCCGGGCCACCCCGCGCTTCGGCAAGGACACCGGCGCCGCCGTCGACCCGGCCGACTTCCCGCTGGTGCCGGCTCGCGTCGCCGAGTGGCACGGCTGGGTCTTCGCGAACGTCTCCGGCGACGCCCCGCCGCTGGCCGAGCAGCTCGGCAACGCCGACGTGGTGGTCGACGGCTACGACCCGGCCCGGCTGGTGCTCGGCCAGCGGCACGAGTACGAGGTGGCGGCCAACTGGAAGATCGTGGTGGAGAACTACCTGGAGTGCTACCACTGCGCGCCGATCCACCCCGAGCTGTGCGAGGTGAGCCGCCCCGAGAGCGGACGCGGCTATCGGGCCCCGGCCGCCGGCGGCTGGGTCGGCGGGCCGCTGGCGCTGGCCGGCCACGCCGAGACGATGTCGCGGACCGGGCGCAGCCTGGGCGTGCCGATCCCCGGGCTGCCGGCCGAGCGCCGGCGCGAGGTCGGGTACGCCGCGCTGCTGCCGACCCTGCTGATCAGCCCGCACCCGGACTACGTGATGACGCACCGGCTGGAGCCGCTGGCCGCGGACCGGACCCGGGTGGAGTGCTCGTGGCTGTTCCCGCCCGAGGCGGCCGGGCGGCCCGGCTTCGACGCGGCGTACGCGGCCGACTTCTGGGACCTGGTCAACCGGCAGGACTGGGGGGCCTGCGAGTCGGTGCAGCGCAACGCCGGCTCCCCGGGCTGGCGGGCGGGGCCGTTCTCCCCGTGGGAGAGCGACGTGCACGCGGTGATGGCGGCGGTCGCCCGCGGCTACGCCACCGGCCGCCTCGGCCCCGCCTCCCCACCCCCGACCTGACCAGCGCCGGGGCACCCGGCCCCCGGGGTGACCAAGCCCCGGGGTGAGCCCCCTGGGTGACCAAGCCCCCGGAGTGGCTCAGCTCTCGACGGCGGCGAGGACCTCGTCGGGGACGTCGAAGTTGGCGTAGACGTCCTGCACGTCGTCCAGGTCCTCCAGCGCGTCGACCAGCCGCAGCACGCGCCGGGCGGCGTCCTCCTCCAGCGGCACCGTCACGCTGGGCACGAACTGCGCCTCGGCCGACTCGTAGTCGATCCCGGCCCCCTGCAGCGCGGTCCGCACCGCGACCAGGTCGCCCGGCTCGCTGACCACCTCGAACGCCTCGTCGAGGTCGTTGACCTCCTCGGCGCCGGCCTCGAGCACCGCGCCGAGCACGTCGTCCTCGCTGGTCCCGGCCTTGGGCACGATGACCACGCCCTTGCGGGCGAAGAGGTAGGCCACCGAGCCGGGGTCGGCCATCGACCCGCCGTTGCGGGTCATCGCCGTCCGCACGTCGGACGCGGCCCGGTTGCGGTTGTCGGTCAGGCACTCGACCAGCACCGCGACCCCGCCCGGCCCGTAGCCCTCGTACGTGATCGCCTGGTAGTCCGCCCCGCCCGCCTCGGCGCCGGAGCCGCGCTTGACCGCGCGCTCGATGTTGTCGTTGGGAACTGAGGTCTTCTTCGCCTTCTGGATGGCGTCGTAGAGCGTCGGGTTGCCGGCCGGGTCGCCGCCGCCGGTGCGGGCCGCGACCTCGACGTTCTTGATCAGCTTGGCGAAGAGCTTGCCGCGCTTGGCGTCGATCACGGCCTTCTTGTGCTTGGTCGTCGCCCACTTGGAGTGGCCGCTCATGTGCTGAACTCCTTCACCATCTGCACGAACAGCGCGTGCACGCGCGCGTCGCCCGCCAGCTCCGGGTGGAACGACGTGGCCAGCAGCCCGCCCTGCCGCACCGCGACGATCCTACCGGCGCCGCGGGTCCGCCCGATCACCTCGACCCCCTCGCCCACCGACTCCACCCACGGGGCCCGGATGAAGACCGCGTGGAACGGCTGGCCGAGGATCTCCAGGTCCTCCTCGAACGAGTCGACCTGCCGGCCGAACGCGTTGCGCCGGACCGTCACGTCCAGCCCGCCGATCGTCTCCTGCCCGGGGATGCCGTCCACGATCCGGTCGGCCAGCAGGATCATGCCGGCGCAGGACCCGTACGCCGGCAGGCCCCCGGCGATCCGCTTGCGCAGCGGCTCGGTCAGCTCGAAGGCGGCGGCGAGCTTGCCGATCGTGGTCGACTCGCCGCCCGGGATCACCAGCCCGTCGACCGCGTCCAGCTCGGCCGGGCGGCGGACCGGGACCGCCTCCGCACCCGAGTCGGCCAGGGCGCGCAGGTGCTCGCGGACGTCCCCCTGCAGCGCCAGGACGCCGATCCGTGGCTTCACTCCGCCCATCGTTCGTCTCCGGGGCCGCTCCGCTCCTCGGGCGCCTGGGGCGCCCCGCGATGCTCACGGTCCCGTCGACTCACCACCCGCGGGCCGCGTACCGCTGCTCGGGGGCGATCTCGTCCAGCCCGATGCCGACCATCGGCTCGCCGAGGCCGCGGGACACCTTCGCGATCACGTCGGGGTCGTCGTGGAAGGTGGTCGCCTTGACGATCGCCTCGGCCCGCCGGGCCGGGTCGCCGGACTTGAAGATGCCGGAGCCGACGAAGACGCCCTCGGCGCCCAGCTGCATCATCATCGCCGCGTCGGCCGGGGTCGCGATGCCGCCGGCGGTGAACAGCACGACCGGCAGCTTGCCGAGCGCGGCGACCTCGGCGACCAACTCGTACGGCGCGCGGAGCTCCTTGGCGGCCACGAACAGCTCGGTCGCGTCGAGGGTGGTCAGCCGCCGGATGCCGGCCCGGATGGAGCGCATGTGCCGGGTCGCCTCGACCACGTTGCCGGTGCCGGCCTCGCCCTTGGACCGGATCATCGCCGCGCCCTCGGACAGCCGCCGCAGCGCCTCGCCGAGGTCGGTGGCCCCGCACACGAACGGGACGGTGAACGCCCACTTGTCGATGTGGTGGGCCTCGTCGGCCGGGGTGAGCACCTCGGACTCGTCGACGTAGTCCACGCCGAGCGACTGCAGCACCTGCGCCTCGACGAAGTGGCCGATCCGGGCCTTGGCCATCACCGGGATGGACACCGCGTTGACGATGCCCTCGACCATGTCCGGGTCGGACATGCGGGCGACCCCGCCCTGGGCGCGGATGTCGGCGGGGACCCGCTCCAGCGCCATCACCGCGACCGCGCCGGCGTCCTCGGCGATCTTGGCCTGCTCGGGGGTGACCACGTCCATGATCACGCCGCCCTTGAGCATCTCGGCCATGCCGCGCTTCACCCGCGCGGTGCCGGTCTTCGGGGCGGAGTCGGAGGGGAGCTCGGGCATACCGTCCAGTCTACGTCGCGCCGGAGGGTCCTCAGCGGTACGCGACCGGCGCCCCGCTGGCGGCCAGCAGCACCCACGCGCCGCCCGGACGCAGGGTCAGCTCGCGCTTGCCACCGGCGTCGTAGTAGCGGGTGCCGTAGATCACGTGCCGGCGCTGCCAGGTCCCGGTCAGCACCCGGCCGTCGCGCAGCACCAGCAGCTTCCCGGAGCCGACGGTGGACGTGTAGACCGACGGGGTGCCGAGCACGTCCACGTTGGTCGGGTCGAGCCGGGCCCGGCTGAACGGGACCACCACGTTGGGCGTCGAGAGCGCCTTGCCGGACGCCGCGCGCCGGACCGAGCCGTCCTGGTTCAGCACCAGCCAGCGCTTGCCGCGGGCCTCCCAGGCGAAGCGGTAGCGGGTCTTGCCGACCAGCACCTCGACCCGGCTGACCTTGCGGGCGGCGGCCAGCCGGGGGTCGGTGTCGGCCCACTGGAAGCCGACCTCCTTGGGCCGGGACGCGCCGCGCACCTCGCGGGCCACCCGGGCGACGTCCACCACCAGGTTGTACGGCGCCCGCCGCGCCCCCAGCCGCCGGTACGCCCCGCCGCGGGCACCCGGCCCGGCGTCCACCACCGGGGACCGGTGCAGCCGGCGGACCGGCCCGGCCGCGCCGCCGGAGTAGGCCAGCGCCGGCCGGCCGTACCCGCCGAGCAGCTCGGGGTCGTTGTTGCGCACGCTGCGCACGGGGCCGACGGTGCCGGGCAGCCGGCTGGCGAAGACCGCGACCAGGCGGGTGGCGCCGGCCTCGACCTGCTCGACGTACACGACGTCGGCGGCCTCCAGGCCGATCTGCGGCCGGCCGGAGGCCGTGTCGTCGACCTTCACCGCGACCACCGGGCGGGTCGGCACGCCGCGCAGCCCGGTCAGCGGGTTCACCGCCGGCTTCGGGGTGGGCTTGGGCGTCGGGCTCGCCGTCGCCGTCGCCGTCGGCGTCGGCCTCGCGCTCGTGGTGGTCGGTGCCGCCGCGGGCGGTGCCTCCTCCCCCGAACACCCCACCATCCCGGCCAGCACCGCGACCACCACCCCTGTCGCCCCGACCCTCCGCACGCCCACCCCTCTCCGACCGCCCGCCCCGGCCCGCGACTGAGAAGTTCCGCGCCGACTGAGCAGCTGTAGCTGCTCAGTCGCGCCCGAACTTCTCAGTCGGCCACGGACGTGGACGGTCGGGACGCGGGACCCTACCGGGCAGGGGGGACGGCGGCCGGGGCGGGGCGGAGATCGGGGACGGTGTCGTCGATCTCGAAGAAGGACGGGAGGGGGCGGCGGCCGGCCAGCCGGAAGAGCCGCGGGAGCCGGCGGCGGCGCAGCGCCACGGTGTCGCGGACCGCGTCGTTGTAGAAGCGGCGGGCCAGCGTGACCCGGCGGGCGGCGTCGGCCAGGTCGTCGAGCAGCGCCGGGTCGGCGCCGGGCGGCAGGTCGTGCAGCGCCCGGGACAGGTCGTTTTCCGCGGACTCGCGGGTGGCGGTGTCGGCGTCCAGCGAGGCGGCGGCGAGCACGGCCAGCCGGCCCGCCCGCTCCGCCCCGAGCTCGGCCGTCGACCGCTCGGCCAGCGCCTGCAGCGCGGCGGCCCGGCGCACCAGCTGGGCGTCCAGCGCCGCCCGGGCGGTCGAGGTCCGGTCGTGCAGCCGGTGCAACCGGGTCGCCGTCCAGTCGATCCACAGTGCGAGCAGCACCAGGACCGCACCGACGACGAGGAGGACCTCCACAGAGCGTCAGAGTATTCCGTCGGTGGTCCCGGCGACGACGTCGGTGTCGGGTGTCACCCGCACCGGGTCGGCGGCGATCACCGTCTCGTACACCGCCAGCACCTGCTCGGCGACCGCCGGCCAGTCGTACGCGCCCACCACCTCGGCCCCGATCGCGGCCAGCCCGGCCCGCCGGTCCGGGTCGTCCAGCAGCCCGGCCAGCGCGCCGGCCAGCGCACCGGCGTCACCGGTGCGGAAGAGCACGCCGGCCCGGCCGTCGTCCAGGACCCGGCGGAACGCGTCCAGGTCGCTGGCCGCGATCGGGGTGCCGGCCGCCATCGCCTCCAGCAGGATGATGCCGAAGCTCTCCCCGCCCAGGTTGGGCGCGCAGTAGACGTCCACCGAGCGCAGCATCCGCGCCTTGTCCGCCTCGCTGACCAGCCCGAGCAGCTCGACCCGGCCGGTCAGCGCCGGCGGCAGCTCCGCGAGCAGGTCGTCCGCGTCGCCGCGGCCGGCGACCAGCAACCGCAGCCCGGGCCGGTGCGGGGCCAGCTCGGCCAGCGCGGACAGCAGCACCGGCATGCCCTTGCGGGGCTCGTCGTACCGGCCGACGAAGCCGACGGTCCCGCCCGCCCGCGGATAGCCCGGCAGCGGCTCGGCGCCCGCGTAGTGCGCGACCGCCACCCCGTTGGGCACCTCCACCGCGTCGCCGCCGAGGTGCTCGACCTGCAGCCGGCGGGCGGCCGCGGACACCGCGATCCGACCGGAGATCTTCTCCAGGAACGGCTGCATCAGCGGGCCCAGCGCGGACAGCGTCCGGGACCGGGGGTTCGAGGTGTGGAAGGTGGCCACGATCGGGCCGCGGGCCTGCATCACCGCCAGCAGCGACAGGCTGGGCGCGATCGGCTCGTGCACGTGCAGCACGTCGAACTCGCCGTCCCGCAGCCAGCGCCGCACCCGGGTCGCGGACACCGGGCCGAACTGCAGCCGGGCCACCGAGCCGTTGTAGCGGACCGGGACCGCCCGGCCGGCGCCGACCGCGTACGGCGGCAGCGGGGTGTCCTCGTCGGCCGGGGCCAGCACCGACACGTGGTGCCCGAGGTCGAGCAGCGCCTCGGCCAGGTCGCGGACGTGCGCCTGGACGCCCCCCGGGATGTCCCAGGAGTACGGGCAGACCAGGCCGACGCGCACGGCTACCCGCCCCCGGGCGCTCGGGCCGGGTCCAGGTCGGCCAGCCACAGCCGCTGCAGCATGTGCCAGTCCTGCGGGTGCCCGGCGATCTCGGCCGCGAACACGTCGGCCAGCGCCTGGGTGGCCGAGCCGACCCGGTCCCGCAGCCGCACGCCCGCCGGCTCGACCGGCGGGTGCACCCGCACCCCCCACCCGGTCGGGGTGAACCACAGCCCGACCGGCAGCAGCGCGGCGCCGGTGGTGGCCGCGAGCAGCGCCGGCCCGGCCGGCATCCGCGCGGTCTCGCCGAAGAGGGTCACGTCCACGCCCCGCCTGGTCAGGTCGCGGTCGCCGAGCAGGCACACCACTCCCCCGGCCCGCAGCCGCTCGGACAGCACGTCGGCCGGCGGCCGGTCGCCGCCGGTGAGCGGGACGACCTCCATGCCGAGGCCCTCCCGGTAGGCGACGAACCGCTCGTACAGCGACTCCGGCTTGAGCCGCTCGGCGACGGTGGTGAAGGGGGCGCCGTGGTCGACCAGCCAGACCCCGGCGGCGTCCCAGTTGCCCATGTGCGGCAGCGCGCAGACCACCCCGCGGCCGTCCGCGATCGCCTTGTCCAGCACGTCGGCGCCGCGGAAGTCGGTGCCGGCACGGATCCGGTCCGGGCCGATCACCGGCAGCCGGAAGGCCTCCTGCCAGTAGCGCGCGTACGAGCGCATGCCCCGGTGGGTCAGCGCGGTCAGCTCGGCGTCGGTGGCGGTGGGGACGACGCGGCGGAGGTTCGCCCGCAGGCGGCTCGCGCCCTTGCCGCCGCGCCGGGCCGCGCGGTCGCCGGCGGCCCGGAAGCCGGCCGCCACCAGCGGCTCGGGCAGCGCCTTGACCGCCGCCCAGCCGGCCGCGAAGCCGGCGTCGACCACCCGCTCGCGCCAGCTCACGGCGGCGGGACCCGGGACTGCCGGCGCACCTCGACCATCCGCTGCACCACCGTGATCGCGGACAGCCCGACCAGCGCCCACAGGAGGACCGCCAGCGCGTACGGCAGGCCGAGGCCGTCCAGCCCGGTGCCGGCCAGCGCGATGGTCAGCCGCTGCGGCCGCTCCACCAGGCCCACGTCGCAGCGCATGCCGGCGCCCTCGGCGCGGGCCTTCACGTACGAGATGAGGCTGCCCAGGATCAGGCAGAGCAGGCAGGCCAGCTGAAGCGCCCGGCTGTCCCCCGGCCCGGCGAACCACCACAGCAGCGCGCCGAAGACGGCCGCGTCCGCGACCCGGTCCAGCGTCGAGTCCAGCACCGCGCCGAAGCGGCTCGAGCCGCCACGCAGCCGGGCCACCGCGCCGTCGACCATGTCGAGCATCACGAAGGCCCAGATCACCAGCGTGCCGACGAAGAAGCGGCCCTGGGTGAAGAAGACCAGCGCGCCGCCGACGGCGCCGACCGTGCCGACGACGGTGACGGCGTCGGCGGTGACCCCGAGGCGGACCAGCCGCTCGGCCAGCGGGCGGACCGCCCGCGACCACGCCGCCCGCGAGAAGAGACTGACCATGGTGGGTCTCACCTTAGTGGCCCCTTGCGGACACCCCGCCCGGGCGTACTGCCGCGACCGTGTCGCGGGAGAGTCGGGGAGAAGTCTTGTCGGTGACGCAGCCGAAGGTGTCGAATCGCAGAACGCAGCACGTCGACTACGCGCCCACCGCGCGACTGGAGGCCGATATGGCGTCGAAAGGGGCAACCAAGGGCGCGGACCGGGGGGCGGTCGCGGGCTCGGGGCGGGGCACTGACACCGTCACGGCGGTCGACCGCCCGGAGAAGGTTCGCAACGTGGCCGTGGTCGGCCACTCCGGCGCCGGCAAGACGACCCTGGTCGAGGCGCTACTGCACGCGACCGCGACGATCCCGCGCGCCGGCTCGGTGACCGAAGGCACCACGGTGAGCGACTCCGACCCGGCGGAGGTACGCCAGCAGCGGTCGGTGTCGCTGGCCGTGGCGCCCTTCGAGCACGACGGGGTGAAGGTCAACCTGCTCGACACCCCCGGTTACGCCGATTTCGTCGGCGAGCTGCGGGCCGGCCTGCGCGCCGCCGACGCGGCGATCTTCGTGGTGTCCGCGGTCGACGGGGTGGACGCCACCACGGTGTCGCTGTGGGAGGAGTGCGCCGCGGTCCGGATGCCCCGCGCGGTGGTGATCACCCGGCTGGACCACCAGCGGGCCGACTTCGACGAGTCGGTCGCGGTCTGCCAGCGGGTCTTCGGCGACAACGTGCTGCCGCTCTACCTGCCCGTGCACGCCGACGACGGGACGGTGGCCGGGCTGATCGGGCTGCTGTCCCGCCGGGTCTACGACTACACCGACGGCTTCCCGCCCAAGGAGCGCGACCCCGACCCCGAGCACGTCGAGCTGATCGACACCGCCCGCAACGCGCTGATCGAGGGGATCATCGCGGAGAGCGAGGACGAGTCGCTGCTGGACCGCTACCTCGGTGGCGAGGACATCGAGATGGACATCCTGGTCGACGACCTGGAGACCGCGGTCGCGCGCGGCTCGTTCCACCCGGTGATGGCCGCCTGCGGTGCCACCGGGCTCGGCGCGGCCGAGCTGCTCGAGGTGCTGACCAGCGCGTTCCCGTCGCCGCTGGAGCACGAGCTGCCGCCGGTCACCGGGGTGGACGGCAGCCCCCGCGATCCGGTGCCGTGCGACCCGGACGGCCCGCTGGTCGCCGAGGTGGTCAAGACGACCATCGACCCGTACGTCGGGCGCGTCTCGCTGGTCCGGGTCTTCTCCGGCACGCTGCGGCCCGACCTGCCCATCCACGTCTCCGGGCACGGGCTGGCCGAGCGCGGCCACGCCGACCACGACGTGGACGAGCGGCTCGGCCACCTCTTCTCCCCGCTCGGCGCGACGCTGCGGCCGGTGGACTACGCGGTCGCCGGCGACGTGGTCGCGGTGACGAAGCTGACCAGCGCGGAGACCGGCGACACGATCTCGGCCAAGGACGACCCGCTGCTGGTCGCCCCCTGGGACATGCCGGAGCCGCTGCTGCCGGTCGCGCTCCGGGCCAAGACCCGCTCCGACGAGGACTCGATGGCCAAGGGCCTGGCCAAGCTCATCGCGGGTGACCCGACGCTGCGACTGGACCGCAACGCGGAGACCCACCAGCAGGTGCTGTGGTGCATGGGCGAGGCGCACGCCGACGTGCTGTTGGACCGGCTGCGCGAGCAGGGCGTCGACCTGGAGACGGTGCCGGTGGTGGTGCCGCTGCGGGAGACCTTCGCCGGCAAGGCGGTCGCCAAGGGCCGGCACGTGAAGCAGTCCGGCGGCCACGGGCAGTACGCGGTCTGCGACATCGAAGTGGAGCCGCTGGAGCGCGGCGCCGGCTTCGAGTTCCAGGTCAAGGTGGTCGGCGGCGCGGTGCCCTCGCAGTTCTTCCCGTCGGTGGAAAAGGGGGTCCGCACCCAGATGGAGCGCGGGGTGGCGGCCGGCTTCCCGCTGGTCGACTTCCGGGTCACGCTGGTCGACGGCAAGGCGCACAGCGTCGACTCCTCGGACGCCGCGTTCCAGACGGCCGGCGCGCTGGCGCTGCGGGAGGCGGCGAAGTCGACCACGGTCTCGCTGCTCGAGCCGGTCCAGGCGGTCACCGTGACGGTGCCGGACGACTACGTCGGCGCGGTGATGAGCGACCTGTCCGGGCGGCGCGGGCGGGTCACCGGCACCGAGTCGGTCGGCGGCGAGCGCAGCGTCATCAGCGCCGAGGTGCCGGAGATCGAGCTGGTGCGCTACGCGACCGACCTGCGCTCGCTCACCGCCGGGACCGGGCGCTTCACCCGCAGGTACGTGCGGCACGACCCGATGCCCGACCACGAGGCCCGCAAGGCGATCGAGGCGGCGAACGCCCCCGGCTGACCCTCCGCGCGCCGGCCCACCCGCCCTCGGGGCGGGTGGGCTCACCCCCAGGCGGTGGCGAGGAGGTGGCGGGTGTCGGCGAGCAGCTGCGGGAGCACCTTGGTGTGGCCGACCACCGGCATGAAGTTGGTGTCGCCGCCCCAGCGCGGCACCACGTGCTGGTGTAGGTGGGCGGCGATGCCGGCGCCGGCGACCGACCCCTGGTTCATCCCGATGTTGAAGCCCTGCGCCCCGCTCACGGCCCGCACGGCCGCCATCGCTCGCTGGGTGAACGCGGCCAGCTCGGCGCACTCCTCCACCGACAGGTCGGTGTAGTCGGCGACGTGCCGGTACGGCACCGTCATCAGGTGCCCCGAGTTGTACGGGTACAGGTTGAGCACCGCGTACACCCGCTCGCCGCGGGCCAGGATCAGCCCGTCCTCGTCGGACAGCGCCGGCGCCCGGCAGAACGGGCAGTCGGCCTCCCCCGCCGGCTTGCCCTCGCCCTTGATGTACGCCAGCCGGTGCGGCGTCCAGAGCCGGACGAAGGCGTCCGGCTCCCCAGCCCCGTCCTGCTCGGTCAGCTCCGGCCGCGCGGCCGGCCGGCCCGCGTCCTCGGTCACCGGCTCACACCCCGGCGAACGACGCCTCGGACGGCCCGGCGTTGTCCCGGCGGCGGACGAAGTCGACGACCTCGGCCGCCGCCTGGTCGAGCGGGATCCCGTTGCGCTGGGAGCCGTCCCGGTAGCGGAAGGAGACCGCGCCGGCGGCCACGTCGTCGTCGCCGGCGATGATCAGGAACGGCACCTTCTGCTTGGTCCAGGTGCGGATCTTCTTCTGCATGCGGTCGTCGGAGGAGTCGACCTCGACCCGCAGGCCCTGCTCCCGCAGCCGCTCCGCGAAGGCCCCGAGATAGGGCACGTGCGCGTCGGTCACCGGGATGCCGACCGCCTGCACGGGCGCCAGCCAGGCCGGGAACGCGCCCGCGTAGTGCTCGGTGAGGATGCCGAAGAAGCGCTCGATCGACCCGAACAGGGCCCGGTGGATCATCACCGGTCGGGGCCGCGACCCGTCGTCGGCCTGGTATTCCAGCTCGAACCGGTCGGGCAGCTGCACGTCGACCTGGATGGTCGACATCTGCCAGGTCCGGCCGATGGCGTCCCGAGCCTGCACGGAGATCTTCGGCCCGTAGAACGCGGCGCCGCCCGGGTCCGGCACCAGCTCCAGCCCCGACTTCTCTGCCGCGGTGGCCAGCGCGGCGGTCGCCCGCTCCCACTGCTCCGGTGCGCCGATGAACTTCGGCCCCTCGCCGCGGGTGGACAGCTCGAGGTAGAAGTCGCTGAGGCCGTAGTCCTTGAGCAGCTCGAGCACGAAGCCGAGCAGCGAGTCGAGCTCGTCCGGCACCTGGTCCTCGGCGCAGAAGATGTGCGCGTCGTCCATGGTCAGCCCGCGCACCCGGGTCAGTCCGTGCACGACGCCGGACTTCTCGTAGCGGTAGACGGTGCCGAACTCGAACAGCCGCAGCGGCAGCTCCCGGTAGGACCGGCCGCGGGACCGGTAGACCAGGATGTGGAACGGGCAGTTCATCGGCTTGAGGTAGTAGTTGGCGCCCTCGAAGCTGATCGGCGGGAACATGGTGTCCGCGTAGCTCGGCAGGTGCCCCGAGGTGCGGAAGAGGTCTTCCTTGGTGATGTGCGGCGAGTTGACGAACTCGTAGCCCGACTGCTCGTGCCGGCGGCGGGAGTATTCCTCCAGCTCGCGCCGGATGATCCCGCCCTTGGGGTGGAAGACGGCCAGCCCGGAGCCCAGCTCGGTCGGGAACGAGAACAGGTCGAGCTCGGCGCCGAGCCGGCGGTGGTCCCGCTTTTCCGCCTCGGCCAGCAGCCGCAGGTGCTCGGCCAGCGCGTCCTTGGACTCCCAGGCGGTCCCGTAGATCCGCTGGAGCTGCGGGTTCTTCTCCGAGCCGCGCCAGTAGGCCGCCGCCGAGCGCTGCACCTTGAAGGCCGGGATCCGCCGGGTGGTGGGCAGGTGCGGGCCGCGGCACAGGTCGGTCCACACCCGCTCGCCGGAGGACCGGTCGAGGTTGTCGTACATGCTGAGCTGGCCGGCGCCGACCTCGGCGGAGGCGCCCTCGGTGTCGTCGGCGGAGCCCTTGAGGTCGATCAGCTCCAGCTTGAACGGCTCGTGGGCCAGCTCGGCCCGCGCCTCGTCATCGGAGACCGGCCGGCGGGAGAACCGCTGCGCCGCCTTGACGATCTCCTGCATCCGGCGCTCGATCCGGGCCAGGTCGTCCGGGGTGAACGGGCGCTCCGGGAGGAAGTCGTAGTAGAACCCGTTGTCGATCGGCGGGCCGATGCCCAGCCGGGTGCCCGGGAACAGGTCCTGCACGGCCTGGGCGAGCACGTGCGCGGCGGAGTGGCGCAGCACGGCCCGGCCGTCGGGCGAGTCCATCGGGACCGGCTCGACGTCGGTGTCGGCGTCGGGCGCCCAGGCGAGGTCGCGCAGGGCGCGGGAGCCCACCTCGCGCACCACGACGACGCCGGAGGAGCCGTCGGTGCGCACCCCCGCGGCGTCCAGCGCGGCGGCCGCAGTCGTGCCGGCCGCGACCCGCAGGGCGGCGGGACCGGCGGACGGGCTGGGCTGCGACACGGGATCCTCCTGCGACGGTGGGCTGACAGGGTCGATGTTATCGAGCGGGGCCGGACGGACCCTCCGGATATCCACAGGGGTCGGCGGCGAGGTCGTACGCGGCGCGGCGCGGCACCCCGAGCCCGGTGAGCACCGCGGCGGCCGACCGGCCGGACAGGCCGGCCGCCCGCAGCGCCCGGGCCAGGGCGGCCGGGTCCACCGCGAGCGGGGCGGGACCGTCGCCGCGGGCGAACGCCGCGGTCGGCGCCCGGCGCAGGCCGGCCAGCCCGGGGAGGGCGGCGCCCGGCGGCACGGTGAGGGCACCGACGCCCCAGCCGACGGCCGGGTCCGGCACGAGCAGCTCGTGGTCGGGCAGCCGGCCCCGCAGCTCGTCCAGCTGGGCGGGCGGGGCCGCGGGATCGACGGTGAGGGTCGCGGCCGGGGCGGCGGCGAGCAGCGCGGCCAGGGCAGGCAGCTCGCGGGCGGCGGTGGGCAGCCGGCCGGCGTGCAGCACCGGGGCGGGTGGCCGGCCGGCGGCGAGCAGCAGGTCGACGCCGGGCGCCGGCGGCCAGAGCAGCACCCGGGCGCCGGGCAGCGCGGCCGCCAGCCGTTCCCGGACGGGGGCGGTCAGCGCCGCCAGGTCCGGCGCCAGCACCGCAGCCGTCCGCGCGCCGGCCAGCGCCGCCGCCTCCGCCGGCACCCCTCGCCACCGCCGCCCGGCCAACACCGCCCCACCTGCCAGCGAGCCGCTGGCCGCCGCGTCGGCCGCGTCACCGGCCCCTGCATCGGCCCCTGCGTCGGCCGTGCCGCCGGGCGGCGGGCGGGCGGGAGCGGTGCGGCGCGCCCAGGGGGGCGGGGCGGTGGGGTCGGTGAGGTCCAGGACGTGGTCGAGCTGGGTGGTGAGCGCGGCCCAGGCGGCGGGGGGTGCGCCGGCGAGGACGAGCAGGACGGGCGGCGGGTTGCCGACCTCGGTCGCGGTCAGCTCCAGCCGGGCGTCCGGGTCCCGCAGCCGGGCGATCAGCGAGCGGTCCAGGTCGGCGGCGGCCGCCGACGCGTTCACCAGGTACGTGTCCGGGTCCAGCACGTCGCTGCGCCGGACCACCAGCCGGGACGCGGACGCGTACGCCGGGTTGACCTCGCCCTCGATGTCGGCGGCGAGGTCGCCGACGGCGAGCCGTAGCCGCACCCGCCCGCGCAGCCGCACCAGCCCGCCCGGCAGCGGGCCGGCGGCGGTGCCGAGCACGCAGCTCGCCCGCGGGGTGATGTCCGCCTCGGCGGTCAGCTCCAGCGTCTTGCCGTGCCGCCCGGTCACCGCCGGGTGGCCGGCGGCCACCACCCGGACGCTCACGTCCGCACCGCGGTCAGCCGCAGCAGCCGGCTCGCCCGCGCCGCGACGACCCGGGACGCCCAGGTGGAGCCGAGCGCCCGCGCCTCGGCGTCGGTGAGCGGGACCGGCGCGGACAGCTCCCAGCCACGGACCGCGTACCGCTCGACCAGGGCGGACAGGTGCTCCGGAGTCGGCTCGGGGGTGGCGGCGAGCTTGCGGTCCACCGACGCGGCCGCCGCCCAGGGCCGGACGTTCACCACCGCGGACAGCACCGCGTCGGGCGCGCCCAGCCCCAGCAGCGCGCCCAGCACCGCGTCGTCGCCGCCGAGCACGCCGTCCAGCAGCGAGCCCCAGGGCATCACCACGGCAATCTCCGTAGACCGGCCGGCCAGGGCGGGCAGCGGCTCCGCCATCGCCCAGGTGACGAAGAGCGGCCCGGCCAGCTTGCGGCGGCGCGCCCCGGACAGCGCCCGGTCCAGCCGGGTGGTCTCGGCGTCGACGCCGATCACCAGCGCGGCCGGCTCCCGCTCGGCCCAGCGCACGGTGTGCCGCCCGTCGCCGCAGCCGACGTCGACGAGCACCCGCTCCGCCGCGGCCACCGCCCCGGCCAGCGCGGGGTCGTCCGCGGCCAGCAGCCGCGGCCCGCTCGTCCCCGTGGCCCGCACCGGCCCCATGATGCCCGCACGCCGTACCCGGAACGGCTGTACCCCCGCTCCCGAACCGGGGAGGAGCGGGGGTACAGCCGGCTCTCAGCCCGCCTGGGCGGCCTTCGTCTGGCGGAGCAGGGTCTGGGAGAGGTCGGGCCCGGTGGGGCCGGGTTCCGACCGCTCCAACGTAGGTTCGCGTTGCGGCGGGCACGATGGCAACAATCAGCCACAACGCTGCGCCCGCGTCGCTACATGCGCAGCATGTCCTTCGGGTGGAAGCCGAGCAGCCGCTCCGGGTACGTGTAGTCGACCAGGCCCCAGTGCTCGGTGAGCATCCCGTGCTCCATGCGGTAGACGTCCGCGGTGGGCAGCACGAACTTGTCGCCGGTCTGCGGGTAGTGGCCGTACCCGGTCCAGATCGCGCCGACGTGGTGGGTGCCGGCGACGATGCAGGTGGAGACGACCTCCAGGTCGGGCGCGATCGGGGCGAAGGCCTCGAAGCAGGCGACGAAGCCGGCGAGGCCCGGATCGACGTCGTCGGTGTACTGGACGAAGTCCTCGGCGACGTACAGGTGGGCCCGGGACAGGTCCGCGATGGTGACGTCGTCGAGGTACTGGCGGAGCCGGCCGAGGTTCATCAGCTGCGCCGGCGTGCCGAACTTGTCCAGCGGATCGGCCGGCTGCGTGGTCTCCGGGCGCACCACGCCGTACTTCACGAGCTCGGTGTAGTCGGTCATGTCCCAGTGCTCGACGAGCCGGCCGTCCCACACCCGGTAGACGTCGGCGACCGGCAGGGACAGCTCGGCGCCGGACTCGATGTGCCGGCCGGTCCAGGTGGTGAACGCCATCACCCGGTTGTTCTGGGCCACGGCGACCTCGATCGACACCCGCAGGTCGGCGAACTGGTCGAAGTAGAAGCCGCTGAGGTAGTCCTTGAAGCCGGCCACGCCCTCGCCGTAGAGCGGGTTGTGCTGCAGGAGGGCCGAGGAGAACAAGGTGTCCGCGACCCGGAGGTCCCGCTTGTTGATCACCTCGTCGTAGAGCCGTTCGACCACGGCGAGGTTGCGCCGCTCGGCCGGGGTGCTTGCATCCATCCTGCTGTAGTCCGGGACGGCCATCTTCGCTCCTCCAGGGGCTCCGCCCCGGAGCTGTCACAGGGCGGCGAAAGGGGACCGCCCCAACGTAAGGAGGGCGACGACGACCCGGCGATGGCAACTTGTAGCCACATCTTTGATCCACTTGGCGGCCGGACCCACCGTGCTCGCGGCGAACCGAGACGAACCACCCCCTGCCGGCGAACCGACGCGAACCACCACCCTGCGGGCGAACCGACGCGACCCACCACCCTGCGGGCGAACCGACGCGACCCACCACCCTGCGGGCGAACCGACGCGACCCACCACCCTGCGGGCGAACCGAACGCGAACGCGACCCACGCCCAAGGCGAACCATCCGGAACGCGGGTTCGCGGGGCTCGGCCCCGCGGCAGAAATACGGACGACCCCTGGCTCGCGCTCTCCGCGGGCAGGGGTCGCCTAGGTCGTCCGTGGGCGATACTGGGATCGAACCAGTGACCTCCTCGGTGTGAACGAGGCGCTCTCCCGCTGAGCTAATCGCCCGGGCCGCGCAAGGATACCGGATCGGGGTCAGTCGCCGACGAACGGCACCCCGCTCCCGGACAGGTAGAGGGTGACCAGCACGACACCCGCCACGAAGGCTAGGGTGAGCACCGAGATCAAGGCGCGGACGGCGAGGTGCTGCTTCCCGACCCAGTGCAGCCAGGCCTTGAACCTGGCGCGCCCGTAGTCGAGCAGCCGCTCCGCCCAGGCGAACTCGGTGGCCAGGATGCCGAGCCCGATGAAGACGATGAGCCAGCCGGGGCCCGGGAACGGCACCAGCACCAGGCCGAGCAGCACGACGAGCGTGCCGAGCACGCCGACGCCGATGCGCCAGGCGAGGGCGAGGGCGGGGTTCTTCTTCAGCCGGTCGCGGAAGCCGAGCCGGTCGGCCATCTCGTCGAGCAGGCCGGGCTCGTCGTCGCGCTCGTCCTGATCGGCGGTCAGCGGTCCTCCGCTCCTCGGTCGGCTACTCCGGCTGGCCGACCGCCACCACCGCGGTGGGTGCCGTGGGCCTCGCCGTCCCGGGCTCCTCGCTGATCGCGAAGCAGGTCGCGGTGGAGAAACCCGGATCGGATCCTATGCTCCGGACGCTGAACTGGGCCTGTGGGACGGTGAAACCGCGGATCGGCCGGAGGTCGGTCGGCGGCGGGGTGTCGCAGCGCAGCGTCCACAGCCAGTACGAGGTGCCGCTCGGGCTGGCGGTGAGGCCCCCGGTGATGATCTCGATCTGGTCGCCGCGGACCGCGATCGTCGCGCTGCGGTCGGCGCTGGGCTTGCCGGTGGACGTGAGCGCGGCGACCCGGGCCGGGCCGTTCTCGGTGAGCAGGTGCCGCAGCCGCCGCATGCCGGCCAGCATGCGGGTCTTCACCGTGCCCAGCGGGGTGTTGGTCCGCTCGGCGATCTCGCGCTGGGTGTAGCCGGCGTAGTACGCCAGCACCAGCGCCTCCCGCTGTGGCTCGGTCAGCGTGCTGAGCGCCCGCCGGACCCGCTCGCCGCGCAAGCCGGACCAGGCGGCGTCCTCGACCGGCGGTGCGAGCAGCCAGCTGGGGAAGCCGCCGCGGGTCGCGGTCGTACTTCTCCGGGTCCCGCCACAGCGCGAGGAAGACCTCCTGGACGACCTCCTCGGCGGAGAAGCCTTCGCGCGGCGGTTCCACGCGGTTTCGCGGCACCATCGCCGTGTGGCGACACGTTGCCCATCCGGGGCGACACTGTTGCGAGGACAGTCACACAAGGTAAGAAGTCGTGCACGGGGGATCAGAATGACCGGTCGAGTGTCAGAAGTGCGTGCCACGGTCTCCTTGAGGCTCGTGGTACCCAGGGGGGACGCCCTCCTGGACGCGTCGCTGCGGTACGACCGCGACGACCCGTACGCCGTCCACCTCACCTTCCCGACCGCACCGGGGCGCGGGCCGATCGAGTGGATCTTCGCCCGGTCGCTGGTGGTCGACGGGCTCAGCGTGCCGGCCGGGGACGGCGACGTGCGGATCTGGCCGTCGCCGGAGGACCTCGGCGGCCCGGTGTACGTCGAGCTGTGCTCGCCGTACGGGCGGGCGCTGTTCGCGGTGCCGCGGCCGGTGCTGGCCGACTTCGCGAACCGGTGCCACGCGCTGGTGCCGGCCGGCGCCGAGGGCAGCTTCCTCGACCTCGACGCCGAGCTGGAGATGCTCCTGCACGACGACCTCAGCTGAGCCCGGCGCGGGCCGGCGCGCCTCTCTCCCCCGCGCCGGGCGGCCGCAGCCCGCGGCTGACGCTTTGTCCCGCGACTGACGGACTCCGCGACCGACTGACGGCGCTGCCGCCGTCAGTCGCGGGCGCGGGACGTGTCGGGCGCGGGCGCGGGACGTCGGCGGGCGCGGGACGTCGGGCGTGGGGTGGGCGGGCGGGTCAGTGGATGGTGCGGGAGCCGGCGACCGGGACGCCGCCGACCACGGTGGTGGTGACCGCGGGGGCGCCGAGGTGGGCAATCAGGTCCGCCTCGTGCTCGGCGGCGAGCACGACCAGGTCGCCGTGCGCGCCGACCCTCAGCTGCCCGACGTCGGTGCGCCGCAGCGCGGCCGCCCCGCCGGCGGTGGCCGCCCGCAGCGCCTCGTCCACGCCCAGGCCGAGCAGCGGCCCGGCCAGCTGCAGCGCGAGCGGCACCGACTCGCACCACGAGGTGCCCGGGTTGCAGTCGGTGCCCAGCGCGAGCGTGACCCCCGCCTCCCGCAGCACCCGCGCGGTGTCCCACGGGCCGCCGGTGGTCAGCGTCGCGGTGGGCAGCAGAACGCCGACCACGCCCGCCGCGGCCATCGCCGCGGCGCCGGCCGCATCCACCCGCTCCAGGTGGTCGGCGGAGGCGCAGCCGCAGGAGGCGGCCAGCTCGGCCGCGCCGGTGTGGGACAGCTGCTCGGCGTGCAGCCGGCCGCCCAGCCCGGCCGCGCCGCCCGCCCGCAGCAGCTGCCGGGACTCCTCGACCGTGAACGCCCCGCGGTCGCAGAAGACGTCGACCCAGCGGGCGCCGAGCGCGGCCGCCTCGGGCAGTGCCGCGGCCAGCGCGGCCACGTGGTCGGCGCGGTCCACGCCGGCCGGCACCACGTGCGCGAGCAGGGTCGGCTCGACCCGCAGCGGCACCCGGTCGGCCAGCCGGCGGATCAAGCCGAGCAGCCGAAGCTCGGCGGCCGGGTCCAGCCCGTACCCGGTCTTGACCTCGACCGTGGTGGTGCCGTTGGCGGCCATCGCCCGCAGCCGGTCGGCCGCGAGCGCCACCAGCTCGTCGTCGCCGGCTGCCGCGGTCGCCGCCACGGTGGTGGCGATGCCGCCGCCGTCGTACCGCTCGCCGGCCAGCCGGGCGGCGAACTCGGCCCGCCGGGAGCCCGCCCACACCGCGTGCGTGTGCGGGTCGACGAACCCGGGGACGACGCAGGCGCCGCCCGCGTCCAGCTCGGGCGCGTCGGTGATCGTCCACGGCACCCGGTCGTCCGGGCCCACCCAGGCGACCACGCCGCCGCGTACGGACACCGCCGCCGGTCCCTCGACCGGCGGCCCGGCCTGGGTGACGACCCGCCCGGCCCGCCGGACCAGCAGGTCCCCGACCGGCGACGTCACCGGCCACCCCGCGCGCTCACGACTGCCAGGCCGGGGGGTGGGTGCCCGGCTGCAGCGGGATCCGGATGCCGACGTCCTGCGCGGTCCGGGTCGCTATATCGTAGCCGGCGTCGGCGTGTCGAAGCACCCCGGTGCCGGGGTCGTTGGTCAGGACCCGCTCGACCCGCTCGCGGGAGGACGGGGTGCCCTCGGCGACCACCACGAGCCCGGCATGGATCGACTTGCCGATGCCGACCCCGCCGCCGTGGTGCAGCGACACCCAGGTCGCGCCGGAGGCGGTGTTGAGCAGCGCGTTGAGCACGGGCCAGTCCGCGATCGCGTCGGAGCCGTCCCGCATGCCCTCGGTCTCCCGCTCCGGCGAGGCCACCGAGCCGGAGTCGAGGTGGTCGCGGCCGATCGCCACCGGCGCGGTCAGCACGCCCCGGGCCACCAGGTCGTCGAACGCGGTGCCGGCGACGTGCCGCTCCCCGTAGCCGAGCCAGCAGATCCGCGACGGCAGCCCCTGCCCCTTGACCTTGTCCCGGGCGAACCGGATCCACCGCTGCAGGCCGTCGTCGTCCGGGAACGCGGCCAGCACCGCGTCGTCGGTCGCGGCCAGGTCGGCCTCGTCCCCGGACAGGCAGGCCCACCGGAACGGGCCGGACCCGCGGGCGAACAGCGGCCGCACGTACGCCAGCACGAAGCCCGGGTAGTCGAAGGCGTCGGCCACGCCGGCATCCTGGGCCTGCCCCCGCAGCCCGTTGCCGTAGTCGAAGACGACCGCGCCGGCCCGCTTGAGGTCGAGCATCGCCGCGCAGTGGGTGGCCATCGACGCCCGGGCACGCTCGACATACTCCGCCGGCTTGTCGCGGCGCCAGTCCGGCGCCTCGTCCACGCTCAGGCCGGCCGGCACGTAGCCGTGCAGCGCGTCGTGTGCGGAGGTCTGGTCGGTGACCACGTCCGGCGTCCAGCCGCGACGGACCAGCTCCGGGTGGGTCTCCGCGGCGTTGCCGATCACCGCGACCGACAGCGCCCGGCGGTCCCGCTTGGCCTGCTCGACCAGCTCGACGCCCTCGTCCAGGGAGCCGGCGATCAGGTCCAGGAAGCCGCCGTCCAGCCGCCGCTGCGCCCGGGCCGGGTCGACCTCGACGCAGAGCGCCGCGCCGCCGTTGCCGGTGACCGCCAGCGGCTGGGCGCCGCCCATGCCGCCCAGCCCGGCCGTCAGCGTGACCGTCCCGGCCAGCGTGCCGCCGAAGTGCTGGGTGGCCACCTCGGCGAACGTCGCGTACGTCCCCTGCAGGATCCCCTGGGTGCCGATGTAGATCCACGACCCGGCGGTCATCTGCCCGTACATCGTCAGGCCGGCGTCCTCCAGCTCCCGGAAGTGCTCCGGGGTGGCCCACTTGGGCACCAGCAGCGAGTTGGCGATCAGCACCCGCGGCGCCTGCTCGGTGGTGCGGACGACGCCGACCGGCTTGCCCGACTGGACCAGCAGCGTGTCGTCCGGCGCCATCGTGCGCAGCGAGTCGACGATCGCGTCGAAGCTCCGCCAGTCCCGCGCCGCCCGCCCGGAGCCGCCGTAGACGACCAGGTCGTCGGGTCGCTCCGCCACCTCGGGGTCGAGGTTGTTGTGCAGCATCCGCAGCGCCGCCTCGGCTCCCCACGACCGCGCCGACCGCTCCGGACCGCGCGGCGCCCGCACCACCCTCGCTCCATCCATGGGCCGACCGTATCGCCGTCCGCCGACAGTTCGCGCCGGGTCAGCCGAGCGGGCCGGTCACCTGCTCGGCGACCTCCACCAGGGCCGGCAGCAGCGCCCGTACGGCCTCGATCTGGCCGGTCACTTCGCGGTCGACGTCCATCGGCGGGACCACCTCGCGGACGGCCGCGTGCACCGCCGCCAGCGCCGGCCCGGGCGCGGCCACCGCCGCCCGCAGGTCGACCGCCTGCGCACCGCACAGGATCTCGACGGCGAGGATCGTCCGCACGTTGTCCAACACCTCGCCCGCCTTGCGGACGGCGTACCAGCCCATCGAGACGTGGTCCTCCTGGTTGCCGCTGGTCGGGATGCTGTCCACCCCGGCCGGGTGGGCCAGCACCCGGTCCTCGGCGACCAGCGAGGCGGCCGTGTACTGCGCCAGCATGAAGCCGGAGTTGGTCCCGGCGGCCTGCGCCAGGAACGGCGGCAGCCCGCGGGAGGTGGCCGGGTCCAGCAGCCGGTAGACCCGGCGCTCGCTGATGCTGCCCAGCTCGGCCACCGCCATCGCCAGCATGTCGCCGGCCAGCGCCAGCGGCTGGCCGTGGAAGTTGCCGGTCGACATGACCTCGAAGCCGGTGCCGTCCTCCCCCGGCACCACCACCGGGTTGTCCACCACCGACGCCAGCTCGATCTCCAGCACCCGTCGGCAGTGTGCAAGCGCGTCCCGGGCGGCACCGTGCACCTGCGGAGCGCAGCGCAGCGAGTACGGGTCCTGCACGGCGTGGGTGGAGTGCCGGTGGCTGGCCAGCAGCGGGGAGCCGGCGAGCAGCCGGCGCAGGTTGGCCGCGCTGGCCAGCTGGCCGGGGTGCGGGCGGATCCGGATCACCCGCTCGTCGTACGCCCGGTCGGTGCCCAGCAGCGCCTCCACCGACAGCGCGCAGGCCACGTCGGCCGCCCTGGCCAGCAGCTCGGCGTCGGCCACCGCAAGCGCCAGCAGGGCCTGCATCGGCTCGGTGCCGTTGATCAGCGTCAGGCCCTCCTTGGGGCCCAGGGTCAGCGGCTCCAGGCCGGCCTCGCGCAGCAGCTGGGCGGCCGGGTGGTCGGCGGTCTGGCCGCCGCGGCGCAGCCGGCCCTCGCCGACCAGCGGCAGCGCCACCGCGGCCAGCTGGGCCAGGTCGCCGGACGCGCCCACCGACCCCTTGCTCGGCACCACCGGCAGCAGGTCGTGCTCCAGCAGCTCCAGCAGCCGGGCCGGCAGCTCGGGCCGGCAGCCGGACAGGCCGGCCGCGATGGTCCGGGCGCGCAGCAGCAACAGCGCCCGGACGGCGTCGTCCGGCAGCGGCGGGCCGACCCCGGCGGCGTGGCTGCGGATCAGGGCGAGCTGCATCCGGGCCAGGTCCTCGGGGGCGATCGAGACGTCGGCGAGCGCTCCGAAGCCGGTGCTCACCCCGTAGACGACCGCGCCGCGAGCGGACCGCGTCGGCGACCACCTCCCGGCTGGGCGCCATCCGCGCCGCGACCTGCGGACCGAGCTCCGCGCGGGCCCGCCCGCGGGCCACGTCCACCACGTCCGCCAGCTCGAGACCGTCGCCGGTGACGGTGATCGTTCGCACCGCCCGACCGTACTGCCGCGCTCCCCCTCCCCCGACCACCCCCTCCCCTGCTACGCACTCTGCTCCGCCGGCGAAGCTTAGTTCCGTGTCCGCTCGCGCCTCTGCTTCGCCCGGCGACGCAGGGCAGGGTCCCTGCTCCGGGGAGGGGGAGCAGAGGCGCAGCAAATAAAGGGGGAGGTGGTGTCCCCGGGCGGCGGCGGTAGGGTCCGCGCGTGCAGGCGGGCGACGGGCGGCGCCGGGGCGCGCGGCTGGGCACCGCGCTGATCGCGGTGGCCGCGGTCGGGGCGGTGGTCGCGGGCGTCACCACGGTGGCCCGGTCGATCCAGCCGGCCGCCCGGCCCAGCTTCTCCGCGCCGCCGGGCCCGGGCACCGAGCCGGCCGCCGCGCCGACCAAGGCCGCGCCGACCAAGGCCGCGCAGATCACCCTCGCCTTCGCCGGCGACGTGCACTTCGAGGGCCGGGTACGGACGCGGCTGGACGATCCGGCGACCGCGCTGGGCGAGGCCGCGGCCTCGCTGTCCAAGGCCGACCTGACCATGGTCAACCTGGAGACCGCGATCACCGAGGGTGGGACGGCCGAGCCGAAGCAGTTCACCTTCCGGGCGCCGGCCACCGCGTTCACCGCGCTCCGGGCGGCCGGCGTGGACGTGGCCAGCATGGCCAACAACCACGGCGTCGACTACGGGCCGACCGGCCTGACCGACACCTTCGCCGCGGTCACCGCCAGCCGCTTTCCCACCGTCGGCATCGGCCGCGACGCCACCCGCGCGTACGCGCCGCACTACCGCGACGTCCGCGGCCATCGGGTCGCGCTGCTCGCCGCCAGCCAGGTCCGCGACCGCACGCTGTCCGCCTGGACCGCCGGCCCGGACGGGCCCGGCATCGCCTCCGCGTACTCCGACCGGCTGGTCGCCGCCGTCCGCGCCGCCCGCGGCCGGGCCGACGTGGTCGTCGTCTACCTGCACTGGGGCGTCGAGGGCCGGTCCTGCCCGACCGCCGAGATGCGCACGCTCGCCGCCGACCTGGCCGGGGCCGGCGCCGACGCGGTCGTCGGCACCCACGCCCACCTGCTGCTCGGCGCCGGCTGGCTGGGCCGCACCTACGTCGCGTACGGGCTCGGCAACTACCTCTGGTGGCGCGACGGCGCGTACTCCAACGACACCGGCGTGCTCCGGCTGACCGCCCGCGACGGGCAGGTGGCCGCCGCGACGCTGGCGCCGGCCCGGATCGACGAGCGGGGCGTGCCGGTGCCGGCCACCGGCGACGAGGCGGCCCGCATCCAGCGCAAGTTCGCCGACCTGCGCGGTTGCACCGGGCTGGCTAGCGAGCCAGCCGCTCGCTGAGGAAGCGCAGCGCGAGGGGGTAGCGGTACTCGATCCCGGCGTGCGCGGCGTCGAACAGCTCGAACTGCGGCGCGACCCCGATGCCGGCCAGCTCGGTCACGAACGCCTGCGCTCCGAGGTCGAGGAAGTACTCGTCGCGCCGGCCGGCGTCCACCCACACCGCCCGCTGCGAGCGCAGCGCCTCGGCGTACCGGGGCACCATCCGCACCGGGTCCCAGTCCAGCCAGCGCTGCCACACCGGCTCGACCAGCCGCCCGGTCGCCACCTCGAACGGCAGCCGCACCGTCCCATCCGGGTCGGCCGAGAAGCAGGCCGCCACCCCGTACACGCTGACCAGCACCGGGTCCCCCGGTTTGGTGAACGCGACCCGGGAGCGGAAGTCCCGCCAGAAGAGGTCGTACGACCCGTCGTAGTCGTCTCGCAGCCGGCGCGCGGCCTCGCCGAAGTCCTTGATGTAGCACAGCTCGTACAGAGTGTCGCCGGCGTGGCTGGCGAACGCGCCGAACAGGTCCGGCCGCAGCATCGGCGTGATCATCGCCCCGAAGCCGCCGCTGGACTTGCCCGTGATCGCCCGGCTCTCCCGGTCCGGGATCGTCCGCCAGCGGGCGTCGACGAACGGGACGACCTCGTCGCAGAGGTACGTGTGGTAGTTGCCGGTGCCCGGCGAGTCGACGAACTGGCTGCCCCCGTACGCGGTCCACGCGTCCACCCCGACCACCAGCGCCGGCGGAGCGCCCTGCCGGGCGAACAGGTCGTCGATCAGCTCCTGCACCGTCGGCCGGAACGCGGTGCGGTTCGCCCACATCCCCAGCGTGCCGGTGTAGCCCTGGATCAGGTAGACGACCGGGAAGCGGGCGGTCGGGTCGGCGTCGTACGCCGGCGGCAGGTAGACCCACAGCGGCCGCTGCGCGGAGTCGCCGAGCGGGTTGCCGGCCAGCGCGGCCGAGTCGATCGTCGCGTGCTCGAAGCGGCCGGCGAGGTCGGACGTCCACGGTCTCATCCCGCCATCCTGCCCCGCCGGACCCGCCGCGGCGGGGTACCCGTTTGAGCAGCCGCTCCACGATCGGCTAGAGTCGCAACCGCGCTGCGGACGTGGCTCAGTTGGTAGAGCATCACCTTGCCAAGGTGAGGGTCGCGGGTTCGAATCCCGTCGTCCGCTCGGAGACGCCCTCGGGCGTCCTGTCGGCCCGGTTCCTCCGGGAAGGTCCGGCGGAGTGGCCGAGTGGCTTAGGCAAGGGCCTGCAAAGCCCTGTACGCGGGTTCGATTCCCGCCTCCGCCTCGGGCGCTTAGCTCAGTGGGAGAGCGCTTCCCTGACACGGAAGAGGTCACTGGTTCAATCCCAGTAGCGCCCACCAGCCTGTTCCAGCAGCTCAGACCCGGTGCCAGCGGCACCGGGTCTGAGTCGTCTCAGGGCTCCTGATCGCCCGGAGTCAGCGGATCGTCAGCGAACGCCGCCCGTAGCCGCTCGTCCCGGTGTCCTGAGGAGTGCGTGTAGACGTTGAGCGTGGTTGACGGGCGCACACCCGCAGACGGCCCCGCTCGCCCCGCCGAGCAGGCGCTGCCCGGGCAGCTGCCCCTCGCCGTCGGCCTCCACGCCGACATCACCGCCGCTGGCCCCACCGGTCCGCTGTCCCCGCTCGCACACACCGTCCGGGACAACGTCGGCGGCAACAACCCGTCCTACGAGGCCGTCCGGTCCGTCCTGCGCGACGCCGGCCTCATCGACCAGCCGCGACCGCCGGCGTCCGGTGATGCGGGGGGCCAGCGCCGCCCACGTCGACGACTGGCTCAGGCGGCCCGCCGCGCTCGGCGCCCCCAGTGCTCCATCGGGCGGACGAGGTGCACGGCCTCAGGCGTTGTCGTATTGCCACCAGTACCGCCAATAGGATCCGCTGGCGTAACACGATCCGGCGACGCGCACGGAGGGGTCGCCTTCGTAGGCCCACGCGCGTGCGGCTCGATCTCCCTCGCATTCCCCTGCGGTCGAGAAGGGGCCTTCATGTACCGTGACCCACGCCGCTTCGGCGACCCCTGACCCGGCCAGACTGATCCCGACCGCCAGGGTAGTCGCAAGGACTGCCCGTTGGACCACTCGTAGCATTGCGGCCTCCTTGACCGGTTGCTTGTCCCGTCAGACGGGAGCTCACGAGCCTCGGACCTCGCGCCTCCTCGACAGGCTTGTATTGCGTCATGCTGCCTCAGCGCTGGCACATGATGCCATCGCCTGAGTGGATGATGCAGGGGCGGCTGCCCGTGCGGCGGCTGTCGAATTGCTGCCTTCCGTTCAATCCCAGTAGCGCCCACCAGCCTGTTCCAGCAGCTCAGACCCGGTGCCAGCGGCACCGGGTCTGAGTCGTCTCAGGGCTCCTGATCGCCCGGAGTCAGCGGCACCGGGTCTGAGTCGTCTCAGGGCTCTTGATCGTCCGGAGTCAGCGGCTCATCAGCGAACGCCCCGCGGAGCCGGTCGTCGCTCCCCTCAGCGGCGTGCGTGTAGATGTTGAGCGTCGTGGACGGTCGCTCGTGCCCCAGGGCGCGCTGCACGTCGTTGACCGGCACACCCTGCGACACCAGCCAGGTCGCGTACGAGTGACGCAGGTCGTGGAAGCGCATGCCGCCGGCCGCGACCCGGGCGACGTGCGCCACCGCCTCCCGCTCCGTCCCGAACTCGCCCTGGTGCTCGAGGCCGGCCCCGTCCGGCCACCGGCCGAGCCAGCGGCCCGGCCCTGCCTCGACAACCGAGCCGAGCAGCTCGGCCCGCACGAGCGCCGGCCGCCACACCCGCGCGCGGAATAGCGTGCGCCGGAGCGGCCCGCCGGCCGAGTTGGTGAACACCTCCCCCGCCGGCCCCGGCGGGAAGTCGGCGCGGTGCCGGCGCAGCTCGGCGGCGGCGAACGGCGCCACCGGCACGTCCCGCCGGCCGGCCCGGCTCTTCGGGTACGGCTTCATGGTGACCGTGCCGGCGACCTCGACCGCGACCCGGCGGACCCGCACGACGTCCCCGGTCAGGTCGTCCGGTCCGAAGTCCACGCAGTCCCAGCGCAGACCGACGCACTCCCCCCACCGGAGACCGGTGCCGGCCGACAACGCCACCAGCGCCCGGAATGGCTCCGGGACCACCGGCAAGAGCCGCCCGCGGAGATGAGTCGGCGTGATTGTCACGCCGTCCAATTCGCGCTTGCGCTGCCGCGGGAGCCGCACACCGTCAGTCGGGTCGGCACCGATAAGACGATCCCGAATAGCCGAGCGCACCACGGCGGCGAAGAGCCGGAAACAGGTCCCGATCGTCGCCGGAGCAAGCCGGCCGCCGAGGTCGGTCACCCACGCCTGCACGTCCAGGTGGTCAATCCGCGGCAGCGGCACGTCGGCCAGCGGGACAGGACATGCGAGCGCATGAGCGACTGATCCCGGGCCGTCGCAGACGCACCGGAGTTGCGCGCCGACAGCCACCGCTCGGCGTAGGGGCCGAACCGCTGCCGGCCGGCGTGCGGGTCGACTTAGGCGCCCCGGTGAAGGGCGGCCTCCGTCCCGGCCAGAAACGCACGAGCGGCCTTCTGGGTCGGGAACGTCTTGGCCTTCTGCCGGCCGGCGAGGTCGCGCCAGTTGGCGCGGTAGGTGCCGGCCGGCGTCTTCGAGACGTGGCCCATCAGCGACCGGACTTCGGGTCGATGTCGTCGGGCGCCGCCACCGGGAGGTCGTCGAGCCAGGCGTGGAAGCGGCGCTTGGGGATGACCCACCGGGCGCCCATCTTCTTCGCCGGGATGTCGCCGGAGCGGATGAGCGTGTAGGTGCTGCCGAGGGACAGCGACAGCATGCCGGCGACCTCGGCGACGGTGTAGACGGCGCGGGAGTCGGGGCCGGCGTCGCGGGTGCTGGGGATGAGCCGGATCACGGTGCCGCCGGCCGGCGGCTGGGACGGGTGGGACGGGACGGCAGTCATGGCGGAGTGCCTTTCGGGGCGTCTGGATGGGTGGGGCGGTGCGGGCGCTAGACCGCCAGAGCCGAGGTCAGGGGCGTAGTCGGGGGCTAGCGAGGGGGCTAGACCTAGCGGGGGCAGGGGCTAGACGCTAGCGGCGCCGCCGGCCGGCCCGCGGCCGGCGGCGCTCCGTCGTGCGGAGGCAGGGACGGCAGAGGCCGTACGCGAGCAGGACCGGGCCGAGCGCGGTCACCGCGGCGTGGATGCGCTCGGCCGGCTGGCGGCAGCGGTCGCAGGTGGTGTCCTCCTCCCGGTCGGGGACGAGCAGGGGCAGGCAGACCGAGCAGACGAGCCGGCCGGGTGCCCAGACGGCCGCGTGCGCGACGCGCGGCGCCGGGCCGAGGTGGATGCACGGGCGCGTGCGGCCGGCGGCCAGGGAGCGCACGACGGCGGCGCGCTGGTTCGTCAGCCACGGGGAGGCGGCCGCCTCGATCAGTCGCGCGGGGCCGGCCGCGCGGGGTGCGGCTGCGATCGAGCGCAGCACGCCGCGTGCCTCAGCGCTGGCGGCCGCAAGCTGGTCGGCGTACGCGGTGAGGTGGGCAGGGGCGGTCATGCCGGCGTCCCTTCGGTGCGGTCGGGTCGGTGCAGCGGCACGACGTTGCCGGTGCGGCAGGTGTGGCAGCGGCCGTGTCCGCCGGTGCCGTAGCGGTGGGTGAGCCGGCCACAGTCGAGACACGGGCCGTAGGCGCCGGCGGGCAGCGCGCCGGCCGGCGAGGGCTGGACCAGGGCGGCGGGGCGGTTCTGGGCCGTAACAGCCGGAACATCCGTAACATCCCTGCTCAGAGGGGGTACGGCCGGTTCCGGTGTTCCGGTTACATCCGGAACATGATCTTCAGTGGGGGCCGCGGGTGTTCCGGCTGTTACGGATGTTCCGGCAGCGTCGTCCAGCGGGATAGGCGTCTGACCTGCGGCGTTACGGATGTTCCGGCCGTTACGGCTTGGAACGGCTTCAGGGGCGGGCAGGTAGCGCGTCCAGGCGTCGTCCAGGCCGGTGGGACCGGTGGTCTGGTAGCCCTTGAGCGTGCCGGTGCTGGTGCGGAAGGTGATCGGGCGGACGTCGTAGCGTTCGAGCTCGCGGGCGAGCCGGCGGGCGTCGAGCGGCTTGCCGTAGAGGTCGGCCCAGGGGGCGTCCTCGATCGCGTGCAGCTCGCGCAGCAGCTCGGCGGTGGGCACCCGGTGGGCGCCGGCCCTGTCGAAGATGGCCCGGAGGTCGGCCAGCAGCCGCACGCCGAGGGAGACGGCTTCGGGTTCGCGACTCGAGGACGAAGTGTCGGCAGGCGTCACGGGCGATCTCGGGCCAGTGGCCGCCGGCCGCGTCCGCGACGGCCACCAGGGGACGCCACACCTCGGCCGGCCGGTCCACCACCCCGACCGGCAGGACCGGGCGGACCCGCTAGCGTCCTGGTCAGAGGTGGAATGGGCCGCTAGCAGAGGTGCTAGCGCTAGCGGCGGAGGGTGCTACCGGTAGCACCCTCCGCTGGACATCAGGAGACGGCTGGACCAGTGCGGGGCGGCAGGAAGCCAGCGAGACGGTGGCGACCTGGACGCCGCGGGCAGACGGGCGCCCACCACCCCATCCGTCCACATCATCAGCGTTGACATATCACCGGTGAGGGGGTGAAGATGTTTGCGATCAGCCTGAAGGCCTTAGCTGGATCATCGCCGATGTCTCCAAGGAAGTATGAAAGGAGAAACATGCGAGTTGCACAGGTGATCGCTGGATTCAGCAGCCATCACACTGGTCTTCTCGGGCCTGAGTCTGGCAACCGCCGGCCCAGCCCCAGCTGCGGAGGCCGGCTCCTGGCGCGCTTACGGCCACACCGATCCGATCACCTCCAGCCCCGCCACCGGGAATGCGCTGGCACCAAGACCATCGCCACCAATGTGGGTGCGCAGGTCTGCGCGATCAGGTCATACGGTGGAGGCGCCGTGCAGGCGGCAGTGATCGTGCGCAACAACCGGTCCAGCCTCTTCTCCGTCAGTGCAAAGATGGACTTGTGGGACGCCCCATCCGGCTACCTGGGCGACTGGGCATGCGCGTCATCAGGGGTTGGGGCGAACTCATGGTCAGTGTGCTTCGGACGGTCCTTCGCCTGGGACGGCTGGGTGAACTCAGTAGGGTCTGCCAAGGGCATAACCCTCGGAGCATCACCTTACGTCTCTAAGCCCTGAACTTGACCTAAATCTTCCTGACACTTGGGTCGGACCACTCCTGAGGAGGAGTCAGCAGATCGTCAGCAAAGCTGACCACAACGGCTGACAGCACATGAGGTCAGGCAACGTCAAGTGTGCAGCGCAGGACGCTCAGCACCACGCCCTTGCAGGGGCGGCTGGTCCTGCTCTGCCCTGACACGGAAGAGGTCACTGGTTCAATCCCAGTAGCGCCCACGGAAGTCCTGGATGGCCCCTGCTCGCGGAACGCGCGAGCCAGGGGCCATCCGTCATTTCGCCGCGGGGCCGAGCCCCGCGGGCCCACGTTCCGGTGGAGGCAGGTGCGGCCGGCCGGCGGTTCGGCGGCGCGGTTCACCCAGGGGACGGTTCGCCCGGGTGGGTGCAG
>CAVXZF010000007.1:0-1432181 GCA_963766325.1 uncultured Actinomycetota bacterium
CCCACATGGTGGGACACGGGTCCACGGGCCGGATGGCGCCGGCGGTGCCCTAGATTGCTCGGATGGGCGGGATGGGCGGGATGTCCGCGCGGCGGCCGGGCGGCGCGGTCGCGGTGGCGCTGGGGACGGTGCTGCTGGTCGACGTGCTGCGGGTGTTCCTGCCGTCGGTCATCACGATCTTCGGGCAGGCCGCGGACACGCCGGCCGCGCTGCTCGGCGCCTTCGCGCTGGTGTGGTTCCTGCTGCCGCTGGGCGCGCCGGCGCTGGCCCGCCGGGTCGGGTCCGGGCGGGTGCTGGCCGGCGCGGCGGTGCTGCTGGCCGCGGCCCGGCTGGTGCTGCAGGCCGCCGGCGGCGGGCCGGTGCAGCTGTGGACGGCCGCCGCCGGGGTGACCGTCGGGCTGGTCTGGCTGGCCCAGGTGGCCGCCCGCGGCACCCGCGCGGACGTGCGCGGCCTGGTGCTCGGGCTGGCCCTGGGCACCGTGCTGCACGGCGCGCTCGGCGGCGAGGACCTGGTCTGGCGGTCCGGGGTGCTGCCGGTGCTCGGCGTCCTCGTGCTGGTGGCCGGCTTCGTCGCGGCGACGCTGGCCGCGCCATCCGGCGGCACCCCGGTCGGCGGCCGGGTGTGGCCGCTGGCGCTGCCCGCGGTGCTGCTGTGGGGCGTGCTCAGCGGCTCACCGGCGGTCGCCTCGGTCGCGGTGTCGTACGCCGCCGGCGCGGCCGAGGGGCTGGACGGGGTCGCCTCCTCGACCGGCGTGCCCGGCCTGCTCGGCGCGGCCGCGGTCAAGGCGCTGGTCGCGGCGGCGGTGGCGGTCTTCGTCGGGGCCGCGCTGGCGCCGTCGACCACCGTGCTGCGGTGGGTGGCGGCGGCCGCGCTGCCGGTGGGCGTGCTGCTCGCGGTGGCCGCCGACCCGGTGGCGCTGCCGGCGGCGGTGCTGCTGGGCGCGCTCGGCCTGGGCGGCTGCCTGGGCGCCGCCTCGGCCGGCGAGCCGGGCAGCCGGGTGCGCCGCGGGTACGCGCCCGCGCTCGGCGGGATCGGCATGGCGGTGGCCGCGGTCGTCTACTACGCCGCGTACGACCTGGGCTTCCCGAACCAGCCGGTGCTGGTCGCGGTGGCGGTGGTGATCGCGCTGACCGCGGTGACCACCCGCCCGGGCCCGGCGCTGGCCGGCGCGGCCACCCGGTGGGCGGCGGTCGCCGGGGTGGCCGCGCTGCTGCTGGTCGGCGGCGGCCGGTGGGGCCCGGTCGACCCGCCGGCCGCGGCGGGCGGCGAGCTGCGGGTCGTCGCGTACAACGTGCGGATGGGCTTCGGCCTGGACGGCCGCTTCGACCCGGACGCGCTCGCGGCGGTGGTCGCCGCCGAGCGTCCGGACGTGGTGCTGCTCAGCGAGGTGGACCGGGGCTGGCTGCTCAACGGCGGCCACGACGACCTGGCCGTGCTGGCCCGGCGGCTGGGCATGCCCACGCTCTTCGCGCCGGCCGCGGACGCGGTGTGGGGCGACGCCGTGCTGACCCGGCTGCCGGTGGTGTCGGCCCGGACGGTGGTGCTGCCCACGGACGGGCCGACCGGGGCCCAGGCGCTGGGCGCGGTGCTGGACACCGGGTCCGGCGAGGTCGCGGTGGTCTCCACCCACCTCCAGCCGGGCCCGCGGGACGGGGTCGAGCAGGCTGTCGCGGTCGGCCGGCTGGCCCGCGAGCTGGGCGCGGGCGGCCGGCCGGTGGTGGTCGGCGGCGACCTGAACACCCAGCCGGGCGACGCCACCTTCCAGGCCCTGCTCGACTCCGGGCTGACCGACGCGCTCGCCACCGCCCGGCCGCTGCCGACCAGCCCGGCCGACGCGCCGGCCAAGGAGATCGACCACGTGCTCGTCACCCCAGGCGTGGTCGCCTCGGACGCGGTGGCGCCGCGGTCCACCGCGTCGGACCACCTCGCCGTCGCGGTGACCCTGCGGCTGCGGTCGGGCTGAGCGGACCAGGCGGCCGTCTCCTTCCGGCCGCTCCTGGAGGCGTTCTGCTGGATCGGGAGGCGGCGTCCCCAGGTCTGGAAGCGGTTCGTGGGGACGGTCGGGGTGACGGCTGTCGGGATGTTCGGTGCCGGCGCGGGCTGGGGCATCCGGCCGGCCGTGCCCACGATGATGCTCACGGTCGGCGGCATCGGCGCGAAGCCGGTCGTACGCGATGGACGCGTGGTGGTGCGCGACTGCCTGAGCCTGACGGTCACGTTCGACCACGACCTCGTCGACGGCGCCCCGGCCGCACGCTTCGCCGAGCGGCTCAAGGAGCTCGTCGAGAGCGGCCACGGTCTGCCCGGCGAACGCGCCGCCGACCCGGCCGCCGCGGCAAGCCGGGGATCCCACCGCTGACCCGGGCCGCCGGCGGGGCCGGAGGGTCAGGTCAGGACCGCGTCGAGGGTGACGAAGCGGTACCCGTCCTGGCGGAGGCCGGCGATGATCGCGGGCAGCGCGGCGGCGTCGAGCGTGGAGCGGTCGGTCGGGTGCGCGCCGGCGTGCATGAGCACGATGCCGCCGGGACCGGCGGCGGCGAGGACCCGGCGGGTGACGAACGACGCGTCCCGGGTCCCGCCCAGGGTGCCCTGCCAGCCGAGGCTGTCCACGGTCCACCGGACCGGCAGGTAGCCCAGGCTGTTCACGGCCGCGATGGTCCGCGGATCGCGGTCGCCGTACGGGAAGCGGAACAGTGGCGCCGGCTCGGCGCCCGTGCCGGCCCGGATGGTCGTCGCGGCGTCCAGGACCTCGGCCCGGATCCGGGCGCCGGTCAGGAGCGGGAAGTGCGGGTGACTGACGGAGTGGTCGCCGAGCCGGTGTCCCGCCGCCGCGATCCGCCGCGCCGACTGCGGGAAGGCGGTGACGAACCGGCCGGTCAGGAAGAACGTCGCCGGCACCCGCTCGCGGGCCAGGGTCGCCAGCAGCGCGGGGACTCCGCCGGCGTCGCTGCCGCCGTCGAAGGTCAGCGCGATCACCCGCTCCCCGGTAGGGATCCGCTCCACGTCCCGGCCGGCGAGGCGGGCCGGGAACCCCGGCGTCCGGGCCGGCCGGGAGGCGATCGGCCCCGGACCGGTCGGCGCCGACGGCGACGGGACCGGCGGGAGCACCGAGCGGGACGGCGGAGTCGACGGCGCCGCGGTCGGCGCCGCAGCGGTCGGCCGGGCAGCGGTCGGCGTGGCCGGCGGCTCGACGTCATCGGAGCCACCCCCGCCGCAGGCCGCGGCCAGCAGCGCCGCGAGCAGCAACGCCGCCTGCCTCCGGGCCGGCCGCGGACGCGAGTGGTCCGCACCGCGGCCAGCCGCGGATCGCCTCACGGGAGGTACTGCTCGGCGATGCGCACGACCTGGCCGTCCGCCACGCTGACCCAGAACACCCCGTCCCGCAGGTGGGCGGTCGCGGCCAGCTGGGGAAGCGTCCGGGTGACGTCCCTGGTCGAGCTTCCGGACTCGGTCGCGCCGAGCACGTTGACGGTGATGGCAGCCTCCGGTGTCACCGCGAGCGTCCGCAGCTGCGGGCTGGTGTTGCGGATCCAGACGTCGTTGGGCGGCGGGACCTCCGCGGCACCGTCCTGCGCGGCCGCCCGGGCGGCGGCCTCACCGAAGAAGATCTGGATCACGTCCACGGTGACGCGGCGAGCGGTCGGGGCGACGCCGGTGATCCGCACGGCGTGCCGGCCGTCGGCCAGACCGACCGGGCCGGTGGCCCGCGCCGCGGTGATGGCGAAGCGCTCGACGGCGGCGAGATGCCCCCCGGTGGACACGGCGATGGTCAGCACGGTGCCGGCCGGGGCGGAGTAGGCGACCTGCGCCGACCACGGCGTTCGGTCACCGCCCGCCGGAAGCCCGCGCACGCGGCCGAGCAGCCGGCCCTGCCGGGACCGGACCTGCACTGCCAGGCTCTCGTCGACGCCGGTGATCCGCCCGCCGACGGTGACCGGGGACGAGACGGTCGCGCCGTACGCCGGGGCGGTCAGGGTCAGCGTGGTGTCCCGCGTGCCCACCACCTCCCACGGGGCGTCCGCACCGGCTCCGAGCCGGGCCAGGTGCACGACGGCCGCGGTGGCGGTGGTCCCGTCCGGGGCCGCCGCCCCCACCCCGATCCACGCCTGGGACCCGGTGACGGTCCGGCTGGTGATGCGGTCCAGCTCGGTGTAGCCGAGGTGGTCGGCGGTGAACGCGAGCGCGGTGGCCGCCGGGTCCAGGTGCCAGGGCTGGCTCCCGCCGGCCCGGTACGCCCGCTGCCAGGCCGCCGCATCCGCGGCGCCGGCGAACGGCCACAGCGGCGTGAACGGGAACGCCGACACCTCGCCCGGAGCCGACGGCGACACGGACGGCGGCACAGACGGCTGCACCGGAGCAGACGCCGAGGGCACCGCGGTGCCCGGCGTCGACCCGTCGTCGCCCGTCACCAGCAACGCCACTCCGACCCCGCCGGCGACCAGCGCCAGCGCTGCGACGGAGAGCCAGACGGTCAACCGTCGCCCTGCCCGCGCGCTCTGCTGCTCCGGCGGTCGGTCCCGCGTGGTCCCGATACTCATGGCCCAGCCCTCCTCGTCGAGGGGATTCCCCGGCCATTACCTCGCGCCGGCGCGCTCCGCGGCCACGGCCGAACGACAGTCGCGGGCAGGACCAACGACCCCGCCGCCAGGCCCCGATCCGGATGGCGTCCGCCGGTCAGCCCGACCGCACACCGGGTACGCGACCGGGTCCGACGACGTGGGGCCGGCGCCGGCCCCACGCGTCCGCCCCGCGCTCAGCCGGTGGTGACCGGGATCTGCCTGGGCTCCGGCTTCTGCTCCGGCTTCATCCCGATCCGGACCTCGAGGATGCCGTTCGTGTAGGTCGCCTTGACGTCCTCCTCGTCGACGTCGGCCGGCAGCGACACGGCGCGGGTGAACGAGCCGTACCGGAACTCCGAACGCTGCTCCTCCTTCTTCTCCTCCTTCCGCTCGGCCTTCACCGTCAGCACGCCCTTGTGGAGCGTCACCGCCACGTCCTTCTCCGGGTCCATCCCCGGCAGCTCCGCGCGGACCACGTAGTGGTCCTCCTCGACGTAGTCCTCGACCCTGACCATGGGGCCGGAGCCGAACGGACGGAACATCGGCGGGAACTCCCCCTCCAGCCAGTCGACCAGCTCGGCGACCATCGGCCGCTCACGCCGCACCAGGCTCGCCATCGTCATCGCCTCCCTTGCAAACGTCGGGCTTCTGACGCCTCCATGCCACGCCGGGGCGTGCGGGGGCAACAGTGCCGAACGGCCCGAGCAGCGACCCGGCGGCCCGGGCGCCGCCGGCTGCGCGGGTACTCGCCGCGACAGGACGAGGGTCCCGCTGCCCGCGGCGGCGGGCGGCACGCTTCCGGACCTTCGGCCCTGGCGGGCCATCGAACCCCGGCCTGTGCTGGAGGGGTCCAGCAGGGTGAAGGAAGGGGGCCGCCGGTCCCCGTCCCGCCCGCGCGCCAGGCCTGACCCGGAGGTAGGTGAGCAGCGATGCCGACGGTGGAGCGCATGAGCCCGCTGGACGCCGCGTTCCTGCAGGCGGAGGACGAGGAGCCGGGTACGTCGCTGGCGATCGCCTCGATCGCCGTCTTCGACGGCCCGCCACCGAGCCAGGCCGACTTCGCCGCGGTGCTGGCCGGGCGGCTCCCGCTGCTGCCGCGCTACCGGCAGAAGGCCCGCCGGGTACCGCTCGACCTGGGACCGCCGGTGTGGGTGGATGACGAGCACTTCGACCTCGCCTACCACCTGCGCCGCACCGCGCTGCCGCCGCCCGGTGGGGACGCCGAGCTGGCCGCGCTGATGGGCCGGGTCATGTCGGCGCGGCTGGACCGGCGCCGGCCGCTGTGGGAGTACTGGCTGGTCGAGGGCCTGGAGGGCGGCCGGTGGGCGCTGCTGTCCAAGGTGCACCACTGCATGGTCGACGGCGTCTCCGGCACCGACCTCTACGGCGTGGTGCTCGACCCGACCCCTCAGGTCCGCCCGCCGGCGCCGGACGACTGGCGGCCGGCGCCCGAGCCGTCGGACCTGTGGCTGACCGCCGGCGCCACCCGGGACCTCGCGCTGCTCCCGCTGCGGCAGGCGCGGGCGGTGGTGACCGCCGCCCGGCAACCGGCCCTGCTGGCCCGGCAGCTGCTCCAGACCGCGGGCGGCCTGCTGGCGCTGTCGGCCGCGGCCTGGCCCGCGCGGCGGTCCTCGCTGGCCGGGCCGCTGTCGGCGACCCGCCGGTTCGCGTTCGCGCGGGGCTCGGTCAGCGACGTCGCGACCGTCCGGCGGGCCCTGGGCGGGACGTTCAACGACGTGGTGCTGGCCGCGGTGGCCGGCGGCTTCCGGGCACTGCTGCTCAGCCGCGGGGAGCGGCCCGATGCCGATCTGATACGGACGCTGGTCCCGGTCTCGACCCGAGCCCCCGGCGAGGAAAGCATCCGGGACAACCGGGTGTCGCTGCTGCTGGCGATGCTGCCGGTCGAGATCGCCGACCCGGTCGAGCGGCTCGGGGCCGTCCGGGACCGGATGAGCCGGCTCAAGGCGCGGCACGAGGCCGAAGCGGGTGCCGCGGTCACCGCCCTGGCCGCGATCGAGCCGTTCCCGCTGGTGGCCGCGCCGGTCCGGCTGGCCGCGCACCTGCCGCAGCGCTCGGTCATCACGGTCACCACGAACGTGCCGGGACCGCGCACCCCGCTCTACGGTCTCGGCCGCCGGGTGGTCGAGATCATCCCGTACGTGCCGATCGCCTCCACCCTGCGGACCGGGGTCGCGATCTTCACCTACTGCGGACATCTCACGGTCGGGATCACCGGCGACTTCGACACCGCCGGGGACGTGACCGTGCTCGCCCGGGGCATCGAGCAGGGCCTCGCCGACCTCGTCGCCGTCGCCGGGGCGGCGACGGGGAAGGGGGCGGCCGCGTCCGGGTGACCCGGCCGGTCGAATCCGGCCGGTGGCCGGGCTCGGCTTCCCCCGGCGGCCACCGAACCACCAAGATCGACGCTGGAACCCGGCTGTCCCCCGGACGGCCGGATCAGCTGGAGGTCGAGAGGTGACTGCCCACCGCCGCCCGCCCGGCTACCCGACGGCGTTCGAACGGCGGGTCACCCTGCGGGACGGCCGCCGGGTGGCGGTTCAGCCGCTGGTACCGGACGACGCCGCCGAGCTCGGTGCAGCGATCAGGACCGCGGACGCCGACACGCTGCACCGCCGCTTCCTCGGTGGGCCACCGCCGCTGACCGCGAAGGTGCTGGACTATCTGACCAGGCTGGACTACCGGACACGCTTCGCGCTCGTCGCCCGCGACGCGGAGACCGGCCGGGGCGTCGCCGTCGCCCGGTACGAGCAGCTCCGGCCGGGGACGGCGGAGGTCGCTGTCGCGGTGGATCCCGGCTGGCGCCGGGTCGGTCTGGCCACCTCGCTGGTGCGCCTGCTGGCCGAAGCCGCTCTGCAGCGGGGGATCCATCAGTTCGTCGCGTCCTACCTCGCCGGCAACCGGCCGGTCGCGGCGCTCGCCGAGGAGGCCGGCGGCACCAGCCTCATCAAGGACGGGATCGCGGAGCTGGCAATCGCCCTGGACACCCTCGCGGCGGCCGACCGGTCGCCCTGACCGCCCTCGCCCGGCCGGTCTGCCGCCGTGTCGATCCGTACGGCGCCCGGTCGGCGTCGCCGTGACCACGGCGCCGGTTCCGGTGACCTACGGCCCTACTGGCCCGGCCGCGGCGGTGCGAGGTTCGGGGTGAGTCGGTGTGGAGGTGGCGCTGCATGAAGGTCGGCGTGCTCGCGGAGAGCCGTGCGGGCGAACGGCGGGTCGCGATGGTCCCGCAGATCGTCCCCCGACTGACCGGGATCGGGCTGGACGTCCTGGTCGAGAGCGGGGCGGGACGGCATGCGTACGCCCGGGACGAGGACTACACCGCGGCCGGCGCGACCGTGGTCGCCGACGCGCTCGGCGCCGCGGACGTGCTGCTCACCGTCGGTCCGCCGGACGCCGAGCGGGCCCGGGCGTTGCGCCCGGGCACGCTGCTGATCGGCCTGCTGGCCCCGTCCACCTCGCTCGACCTGGTCCGCGTGCTGCGCGAGCGGGAGGTGACCTCGCTCGCGATGGAGCTGGTGCCGCGCATCTCCCGGGCCCAGTCGATGGACGCGCTCTCCTCGCAGGCGCTGGTCGCGGGCTACCGGGCGGCCCTGGTCGCCGCGGACCGGCTGCCGCGGTTCTTCCCGCTGTCGATGACGGCCGCCGGCACGGTTCCCCCGGCCACGGTGCTGGTGCTCGGTGCCGGCGTCGCCGGTCTGCAGGCCATCGCCACCGCCCGGCGGCTGGGCGCGATGGTGCAGGCGTACGACGTGCGGCCCTCGTCGGCCGAGGAGGTGCGGAGCGTGGGCGCCACCTTCCTCGACCTCGGCCTGGAGTCCCTGGACGGCGCGGGCGGCTACGCACGCGAGATGACCGAGGACCGGGCCCGCCGGCAGCGCGAGCTGCTCGCCCCGCACGTGGCGGCGGCGGATGCCCTGATCACGACCGCGGCGGTGCCGGGCCGCCCCGCCCCCCGGCTGGTCACCGCCGACATGGTCGCTGCCATGCGCCCGGGGTCGGTGGTCGTCGACCTCGCCGCCGAGTCCGGCGGCAACTGCGAGCCGACCCGGCCGGGGGCCGAGATCCGCGTCGGCGACGTCCTCGTCTGGGGCGAGCTGAACGTCCCGTCCCAGCTGCCGGTGCACGCCAGCCAGCTCTACGCCCGCAACGTGGCCGACCTGCTGGCGCTCATGACCGAAGACGGAGCGGTCCGGCCGGACTTCGCCGACGAGATCGTCGCGGGCTGCGCGCTCACGTCCGGCGGCGAGGTCCGGCACGCCGGCACCCGGGCGCTGCTGGAGACCGCACCCGGGATCGAGGGGTCATGAACGGCGACATCGCGCTGCTGACGATCTTCGTGCTGTCCGTCTTCGTCGGCTTCGAGGTCATCTCCAAGGTGTCCACCATCCTGCACACGCCGCTGATGTCCGGGGCCAACGCGATCCACGGGGTGATCCTGGTGGGAGCGATCCTGGTGGCCGGGCACGCCGAGGGCGCGGCGCAGCTGAGCCTGGCCCTGGCCGCCGTCGTCCTGGCGACGGTCAACATCGTGGGCGGATTCGTGGTCACCGATCGGATGCTGGAGATGTTCCGCCGACCGGACGCCCGCGGAGCCGCTGCCGGCACCGCACCGCCCGACGGCGGCGCGACCGCCGCGACCGCCGCGACCGCGGCGCACCCGGCCGGAGACCGGCGATGACCGGCGTCCCGCTCTGGGCACAGCTGGCCTACCTGGTCGCCGGCGTCTGCTTCATCCTTTCCCTCAAGGGCCTGTCCGCGCCCCGGACAGCCCGCACGGGCAACCTGCTCGGCGCCGCGGGCGGCGTCGTGGCCGTGGGCACCGTGCTGACCTCCGCCGACCTCGACAACCTCGCCCTGATCGCGCCGGCGATGGTGGTCGGCGCCGCGATCGGCGCCCCGACGGCCCGGCGGGTGCCGATGACCGCGATGCCGCAGCTGGTCGCGCTGTTCAACGGGGTCGGGGGCGGGGCCGCGGCCGCCGTCGCGCTGGTGGAGTTCCTGCGCGCCGGCCGGTCGGACGAGGTGCCGGTGCTGCTGGCCACGGTGTTCTCGGTGCTGGTCGGCTGCATGAGCTTCACCGGGAGCGCGCTCACCTTCGTCAAGCTGCAGGAGCTGATGACCGGCGCGCCGGTCACCTTCCCGTACGGGCGGGTCGTCAGTGGCGCCCTCGCGGCGACCACGCTCGGCATGGGCCTGGCGGTCGTGGTCACCCGATCGACGCCGCTGCTGGTCGCGGTGGCGGTGGCGGCGCTGGTGTCCGGGGTGCTGTTCGTGCTGCCCGTCGGGGGCGGCGACGTGCCGGTGGTGATCTCGCTGCTCAACGCGTTCACCGGGCTCACGGTCGCCGCCTCCGGGTACGTGCTCGACAACACGCTGCTGATCGTGGCCGGCACGCTGGTCGGCGCCGCCGGCACGCTGCTGACCAAGCTGATGGCCGAGGCGATGGGCCGCTCCGTCTTCACCATCCTGTTCGGAGCGTTCACGGCGACCGCGGCCGCCGGCGGGGCCGGGGCGACCGCCGGCCGGCCGGTGCGCTCCGGCGGCCCGGAGGACGTCGCGATCATGCTCGGCTACGCCCGGCGGGTGCTGATCGTCCCCGGCTACGGGCTGGCCGTCGCCCAGGCCCAGCACACCGTCAAGGAGCTCAGCGACGTGCTCGCCGCGCGCGGGGTCGAGGTCGGGTACGGCATCCACCCGGTCGCCGGCCGGATGCCCGGCCACATGAACGTGCTGCTGGCCGAGGCGGACGTCTCATACGACCGGCTCGAGGAGATGGACCAGGCCAACGGCGAGATGGCCGCGACCGACGTGGCGCTGGTGGTCGGTGCCAACGACGTGGTCAACCCGGCCGCCCGGACCGAGCCCGGCTGCCCGATCTACGGCATGCCGATCCTCGACGTCGACAGCGCCCGCAGCGTCGTGTTCCTCAAGCGCTCCATGCGGCCCGGCTTCGCCGGGATCGACAACCCGTTGCTGTACGACCCGAAGACGACGATGCTCTTCGGCGACGCCAAGGACTCGCTGGCCAAGCTCGTCGCCGCGATCAAGGCGCTCTGAGATGCGGGCCTCGCTCGTGCGACGAGGGACCATGGTCCCTCCTCCGATGCCGCCCTGCGCGCCTAGCGTCGCCAGCATGGGAACGCTCTGCGGCACCAGCTCCCCGGCCGGGGTCCCGTCATGACCGGACCGCGGCCGGACGTCACGCCGCTGCCCGACCTGCTCCACGGCCACGCCGGCGCCGGTCCGGTGCGCCGGTCCCGGCCCGTCTACCTCGACCTGCTGCCGCCCTGCAACGTCGCCTGCCCGGCCGGTGAGGACATCCAGGCCTGGCTGGCGCACCTCAAGGCGGGCCGGCACGAGCAGGCCTGGCGCGCGCTGGTGCGGGACAACCCGCTGCCGGCGGTCCACGGGCGGGTCTGCTACCACCCGTGCGAGACCGGCTGCAACCGAGCGCTGCTGGACAGCGCCGTCTCGATCCACGGCGTCGAGCGGTTCCTGGGCGACCTCGCGATCGAGCGTGGGTGGGCGTTCGAGCCGGCGCCGGAGCGGACGGGCCGGCGGGTGCTCGTGGTCGGCGCCGGCCCGAGCGGCCTGTCCGCGGCCTACCACCTGGCTCGGCTCGGCCACGACGTGGAGATCAGGGACGCCTTCGGCGAGCCGGGCGGGATGATGCGGTACGGCATCCCGGCCTACCGGCTGCCCCGGGACGTGCTGGACGCGGAGGTGGCCCGGATCGCGGCGCTCGGCGTGCGGATCGTCACCGACCACCGGGTCACCGACCTCGCCGCCGAGCGGCGGGACGGCGGCTTCGACGCGGTCTTCGTCGCGGTCGGGGCGCACCTGTCCAAGCGGGTCGACATCCCGGCCCGGGACACCGGCCGGATCGTGGACGCCGTCTCGTTCCTGCGCGGCGTCGCCTCCGGCGAGCGGCCGGCGATCGGCCGGCGGGTCGCGGTCTACGGCGGCGGCAACACCGCGATGGACGCGGCCCGGGTGGCCCGCCGGCTCGGCGCCGACGAGACGCTGGTCGTCTACCGGCGCACCCGCGCGCAGATGCCGGCGCACGCCGAGGAGGCCGCGGACGCCGAGAGCGAGGGCGTCCGGATCAACTGGCTGCGCACGATCACCGCCTTCGACGGCCCCGAGCTGACGGTCGAGGTGATGGAGCTGGACGACGGCGGCCGGCCGCACCCGACCGGCCGGTTCGAGACGCTGGCGGCCGACACCGTGATCCTGGCCCTCGGGCAGGAGACCGACTCGGCGTTCCTGCGCCGGGTGCCCGGTGTCGAGATGACCGCTGACGGCACCGTGGCGGTGTCCGCGGCGATGATGACCGGCGCCCCGGGCGTCTTCGCCGGCGGCGACATGGTGCCCGCCGAGCGGACGGTCACGGTCGGCGTCGGGCACGGCAAGAAGGCGGCACGGCACGTCGACGCCTACCTGCGTTCGGCGGCCTACCAGCCGGCCCCGAAGCACGACGTCGCCACCTTCGACTCCCTGCACCTGTGGTATTTCGGCGACGCGCCGCAGCGGCGGCAGCCCGAGCTGGCGGCCGAGGAGCGCGTCACCGGGTTCACCGAGGTCCTCGGCGGGCTGTCGACCGAGCAGGCGGCGTACGAGGTGGGCCGCTGCCTGTCCTGCGGCAACTGCTTCGAGTGCGACGGCTGCCTCGGCGCCTGCCCGGAGGACGCGGTGATCAAGCTCGGCGTCGGGCACCGCTACCGCTTCGACTATGACCGCTGCACCGGCTGCGGCACCTGCTACGAGCAGTGCCCGGTGCACGCGATCGAGATGGTCCCGGAGGACCCGCCGGGCCGGACGGAGGCGGACCGATGACTCGCGCCACGGTGGACGGCAACGAGGCCGCGGCCTCGGTCGCGTACCGGCTCAACGAGATCTGCTGCATCTACCCGATCACCCCGTCCTCCCCGATGGCCGAGCTGGCCGACCAGTGGGCCAGCGAGGGCCGGCAGACCGTCTGGGGCGGCGTGCCCACGGTGGTGGAGATGCAGAGCGAGGGCGGCGCCGCCGGCGCGCTGCACGGCGCGCTGCAGAGCGGCGCGCTGACCACGACGTTCACAGCGTCGCAGGGCCTGCTGCTGATGATCCCGAACATGTACAAGATCGCCGGCGAGCTGACCCCGACCGTGCTGCACGTCGCCGCCCGGTCGCTGGCCGCCCAGGGGCTGTCCATCTTCGGCGACCACTCCGACGTGATGGCGGTGCGGCAGACCGGCTTCGCGCTGCTGGCGTCGGCATCCGTGCAGGAGGCGCACGACCTGGCGCTGGTCGCACAGGCGGCGACGCTGCGGACGCGGGTGCCGTTCGTCCACTTCTTCGACGGGTTCCGCACTTCGCACGAGCTGAACACGATCCGGCTGCTGTCCGACGACGACCTGCGCGCGCTGGTGCCGGAGCACCTGGTCCGGGAGCACCGGGGACGGGCACTGTCGCCCGAGCACCCGTTCATCCGGGGCACCGCCCAGAACCCGGACGTCTACTTCCAGGCCCGGGAGACGGTGAACCCCTTCTACGAGCGCACGCCGGACGTCGTGGAGGAGGCGATGGCGGCCCTCGCCGAGCGGGTCGGCCGCCGCTACCACGCCGTCGACTACGCCGGCGATCCGGCGGCCGAGCGGGTGCTGGTCGTCATGGGGTCGGGCGCCGAGACCGTGCGGGAGACGGTGCGGCACCTGGTCGCGGCCGGTGAGCGGGTCGGCGTGCTGCAGGTGCGGCTGTTCCGTCCCTTCCCGACCCGGCAGCTGCTCGACGCGCTGCCGCCCAGCGTCCGGCGGGTCGCCGTGCTGGACCGGACGAAGGAGCCGGGCTCGTCGGGAGAGCCGCTGTTCCTGGACGTGGTCGCCGCCCTGTCGGAGTCGCATGTGGACGGCGAGCGGGCGGTGCTGCCGCTGGTCGTCGGCGGTCGCTACGGGCTGTCGTCCAAGGAGTTCACCCCCGGCATGGTGGCGGGGGTGTTCGCCGAGCTGAGCCGGGAGCGGCCGCGGCGGCGCTTCACCGTCGGCATCAACGACGACGTCTCGGGCACCAGCCTGCCGTACGACCCGGCGCTGGAGGTCCTGCCGGCCGGCACCCTCAGCGCGGTCTTCTTCGGGCTCGGCTCGGACGGCACGGTCGGGGCGAACAAGAACACGATCAAGATCCTCGGTGCCGACGAGCACGTGCACGCGCAGGGCTACTTCGTCTACGACTCGAAGAAGTCCGGCTCGCAGACCGTCTCGCACCTGCGCTTCGGGCCGGAGCCGATCCGCGCGCCGTACCTGGTGCGGCAGGCCGGCTTCGTCGGCTGCCACCACTTCGGGCTGCTGGACCGGGTGGACGTGCTGAGCCGGGCGGCGCCCGGTGCCACCCTGCTGGTGGACTGCCCGCTGTCGCCGGGCGAGGTGTGGGACGCGCTGCCCCGCCCGGTGCAGGAGCAGATCGTGGCCAAGCGCATAGCGCTGTACGCCATCGACGCCGGCCGCGTCGCCGGCGACGCCGGTCTGGAGGGCCGGACCAACACGGTCCTGCAGACCTGCTTCTTCGCCATCTCCGGGGTACTGCCCCGGGACGAGGCCATCGCGCGGATCAAGGCGGCGATCGGGAAGACGTACGGTCGCCGCGGCGCGGAGGTGGTCGAGCGCAACGAGACGGCGGTCGACCGGGCGCTGGCGGCGCTGCACCGGATCGAGGTGCCGCCGCAGGCCACCTCGACCCGGCCGCTGCCGCTGGTGGTCCCGCTGCGGGCGCCCGAGTTCGTCCGCACCGTGACCGCCGAGATGATGGCCGGCCGCGGGGACGACCTGCCCGTCAGCGCGCTGCCGGTGGACGGCACTTACCCCAGCGGCACCACGGCCTGGGAGAAGCGCAACATCTCCGACCTGGTCGCGGCGTGGGACCCGGACCTGTGCATCCAGTGCGGCAACTGCAGCTTCGTCTGCCCGCACAGCGTGATCCGGTCCCGGTACTACGACGGGTCCGAGCTGGACGGTGCGCCGGCGGCGTTCCCGTCGGCGCCGCTGCAGGCCGTCGGGCTGCCGGACGCCCGCTACACCCTGCAGGTCTACGTCGAGGACTGCACCGGCTGCGCGCTGTGCGTCGAGGCGTGCCCGGTCCAGGCGCCGCTCGCCCCGGGCCGGAAGGCGATCAACCTGGCGCCGCGGGAGCCGGTCGTGGCGGCCGAGCGGGAGAACGTGGCGTTCTTCGAGACGCTGCCGGTGAACGACCGGTCCCGGGTGGACTTCGGCACCGTGCGGGGCGCGCAGTACCTCCAGCCGCTCTTCGAGTTCTCCGGCGCCTGCGCCGGCTGCGGCGAGACGCCGTACCTCAAGGTGCTGTCGCAGCTGTTCGGCGACCGGCTGATGATCGCCAACGCGACCGGGTGCTCGTCGATCTACGGCGGCAACCTGCCCACGACGCCGTGGACCACCGACGCGGCGGGCCGCGGGCCGGCCTGGTCGAACTCGCTCTTCGAGGACAACGCCGAATTCGGTCTCGGCTTCCGGCTCGCAGCCGACCTGCACCTGGGGCTGGCCCGGTCCCGGCTGGCCGAGCTGCGCGACGAGCTGGGCGGCGATCTGGTGGACGGCATCCTGGCCGCGCCGCAGCGCCGCGAGTCGGAGCTGGGCGCGCAGCGGGAGCGGCTGGCCGAGCTGCGCGCCCGCCTCGACCGGCTCGACGGCGCGCGCGGGCCGGCCGTCGCCGATCTGCAGAGCGTGCTGGACCACCTGGTGCGGCGCAGCGTCTGGATCGTCGGCGGCGACGGCTGGGCGTACGACATCGGCTCCGGCGGGCTGGACCACGTGCTCGCCAGCGGGCGCAACGTCAACGTGCTCGTGCTGGACACCGAGGTCTACTCCAACACCGGCGGGCAGGCGTCCAAGGCGACCCCGCTCGGTGCGGTCGCCAAGTTCGCGGCGGCCGGCAAGACGGTGCCGAAGAAGGACCTGGCGCTGCAGGCGATCGCCTACGGCAACGTCTACGTCGCGCGGGTCGCGATGGGCGCCGATCCGCAGCAGACACTGCGCGCCTTCCGGGAGGCGGAGGCGTACGACGGCCCGTCGCTGATCATCGCCTACAGCCACTGCATCGCGCACGGCATCGACATGCGCAAGGGGCTCGACCAGCAGTACCGCGCGGTGGCGAGTGGTCACTGGCCGCTCGTCCGCTACGACCCCGTGCTGCGGGCGACCGGCGGCAACCCGTTCCTGCTCGACTCGCCCCGGCCGCGCCTGCCGCTGGCCGACTACCTCTACCGCGAGCTGCGCTACCGGATGCTCGTCAACTCCGACCCCGCCGAGGCCGACCGGCTGCTCGCCCTCGCCGAGGAGGCGGTCCGGCAGCGCTGGCAGGTGTACGAGGAGATGGCCATCCGGGAGGCCGGGCAGTACCCGTCCGACGGCCGGAGGACGCCGTGACCGACCTGCGCACCGACTACTTGGACCTGCCGCTCCGCAACCCGCTGGTGGCCTCCGCCTCGCCGCTGTCGCACACGGTGGACGGGCACCACCGGGGTCGACGGCGCCGTCGACGTCGTCCGGTACCTGCTCGCCGGGGCCGACGTGGTGATGACCGCCTCGGCGCTGCTCCGGCACGGACCCGGGCACGCCGGCCGGCTGCTGGACGGGGCTGACCGGGTGGATGGACCGTAAGGGCTTCCACACCAGCTGCGCGGGCTGCTCAGCGCGCCGGCCGGAGCCGACCTGCCGGCCGTGGAGCGCGCCGGCTACGTCGACGTCCTGACCACTGCGCAGGCCGTCTACCGGGCCCCCTGACCGTTCCGCGCGGGTAGCGGCGCCGGGGGCCCGGCCCGTTCACGCGCCGTCGGCCGCCTGCGTCCACTTGGCGAGGTACGGGCGGAGGACGTCGGCGAGCGTCGGGCTGCCCACCTCGCGCAGCTCGTACGTCGCGCGCCGGTGGGGATGGCCGAGGTCGACCAGGCGCCCGAGGTCCATGGGGGTGCCGAGGACGACCGCGTCGCAGGGAACGGCCCGGATCGTCTCGCCGAGATCGGCCAGCTGCGCCGCGCCGTACCCCATCGCCGGCAGCACCGGGCCGATGTCCGGGTAGCGGGCGTACGTCGCCGCGATGGACCCGGTCGCGTACGGGCGGGGGTCGACGAGCTCGACGGCACCGGCCTGCCGGGCCGCCACCACGCCGGCGCCGAAGGGCATCCCGCCGTGGGTGACCGTCGGGCCGTCCTCGACCACGAGCACCCGGCGGCCGGCCAGCGACGGCCCCGGCTCCAGGTCGACCGGGGAGGCGGCCCGGACCACCGCCGCCCGCGGGTTGACGGCCTCGACGTCGGCGACGACCCGGGCGACGTCCTCGAGCTCGGCGCTGTCGACCTTGTTGACCACGACGACGTCCGCCATCCGCAGGTTCGTCTCGCCGGGGTGGTAGCGCAGCTCGTGTCCCGGCCGGAGCGGGTCGAGGACGGTCACCAGCAGGTCGGGGACGTAGAACGGGAAGTCGTTGTTGCCCCCGTCCCAGATGACGACGTCGGCCTCCTGCTCCGCCCGGCGCAGGATCTCGGCATAGTCGACGCCGGCGTACATCACCATGCCGGCGCGGACCGGTGCCTCGTACTCCTCCCGCTCCTCCACGGACGGGTCGGCGGCGTCGATGTCGGCGAGCGAGGCGAACCGCTGCACCCGCATCCGCTCCAGGTCGCCGTACGGCATCGGGTGGCGGACCAGGGCCACCCGCAGGCCGGCGTCCAGCAGCAGCCGGCCGATGCGGCGGCTGGTCTGGCTCTTCCCGCAGCCGGTGCGGACCGCGCAGACCGCGACCACGGGCTTGCGGCTGCGCAGCATCGTCGCCTTCGGACCCAGCAGGCGGAAGTCCGCTCCGGCGGCCAGCACGATCGAGGCCTTGTGCATCACGTCCTCGTGGGACAGGTCCGAGTAGGCCAGGACCACCTCGTCGACGCCCTCCCGGGCGACGATGTCGGGCAGCTGCGCCTCGGCGAGGACGGGGATGCCGTCCGGGTAGCCCGGGCCGGCGAGCGACGGCGGGTAGGTCCGGTCCTCGATCCCCGGGATCTGCGCGGCGGTGAACGCCGCGACCCGGACCTGCGGATCACCCCGGAACACCGTGGCGAAGTCGTGGAAGTCCCGACCGCCGGCCCCCATGATCACGACCGTACGCATCGCCGCTCTCCCCTCTGCCGCCCTGCCTCACCACCATTCGACCCGTCGCCGACCGGCGGGGGCAGGGCCGGAAGACCTCGACCGGGCCGCCGGGGATGGCGGCGGCGCGCTCCGGCGGGTGTGCGAGTGCAGCCGGATGGCCCAGGTCACTGGTGACCTTCGACCCCGGTCCCCGCGGGCTGGCCGCTGCTACACAAACAGGAATAGTCGTCGTGCACGTCGAGCGCCCCTGGAGCGACACCCGCGGCGGCACCGGGACATGGGGGTGGGGTCATGCTCAGTCGCCGCAGCTTCTTGAAGCTCACGGGCGCGTCCACGGTCACCTGGTACGTCGCCACCGCCACGGGCTGGACGCAGCACGCCGTCGCCCAGATCCCCGGCGGCACGCTCGATCCCGCCGACATCCCGAAGTACGGGACGCCGCTGCTGATCCCGCCGGTGATGCCGAAGGCGGGGACCATCCCGATGCCGGGTGGCCAGCGGGCCGACTACTACGAGATCTCGATGCGGCAGATCAGCCAGCGGATCCTTCCGGCCGGGCTGCCGATGACCACCGTCTGGGGCTACGGAGCCGTCAAGGCGGCCAGCAAGAGGGGACTCCTGCTCCACCACGCGCCGTCGCTCACCATCGAGGCCAGCTGGAAGCGACCGGTGCGCATCAAGTGGATCAACGAGCTGGTCGACGCCGGCGGCAACCACCTGCCGCACCTCCTGCCGGTGGACCCGACGCTGCACTGGGCCAACCCACCCGGCGGCACGACGGGGCGCGACACGCGGCCGACGTTCGACGCCACGCCCGGCCCCTACACCGGCCCGGTGCCCATCGTGACGCACCTGCACGGCGCCGCCGGAGTCGGAGACGAGAGCGACGGCTACGCCGAGGCATGGTTCCTGCCGAAGGCCAACGACATCCCCGCCGGCTACGCCGCCACCGGCACCTGGTACGACTTCTTCAAGGGCAAGGCGCGGGACAAGTTCGGCCTGGCCTGGGGACCCGGGTACGCCACCTTCCAGTACCCGAACGACCAGCGCGAGTCCACGCTCTGGTACCACGACCACGCGCTCGGGATGACCCGGCTGAACGTGTACGCCGGACCGGCCGGCTTCTTCCTGGTCCGGGGCGGCCCTGACGGCGAGAAAGCGGTCCTGGACAGCCGCACCGGCACGGTCGCCGTCCTGCCGGGTCCCGCGCCCATCGAGGTGGACGCGTTCCCCTCCAACAAGACCTACTACGAGATCCCGATCGCGATCCAGGACCGGTCGTTCGACGCGAACGGCTCACTGTTCTACCCGGACACCCGGGCGTTCTTCGACGGCATCACCGGGCCGTACATCCCGACCACCGACGTGTCCCCGATGTGGAACCCGGAGTTCTTCGGCAACACGATCATGGTGAACGGCAACACCTGGCCGTTCCAGACCGTGCAGCAGCGGCGGTACCGGTTCCGCCTGCTCAACGGCTGCCAGTCGCGCTTCCTGATCCTCGACTTCAGCCGGATCCCGGGCGTCGAGGTGTGGCAGATCGGCAACGAGGGGGGCTTCCTGGCCGCGCCGGTCAACCTCACCGCGGACACCGGCAACCGGCTGCTGCTGGGCCTGGCGGAGCGGGCCGACCTGGTCGTCGACTTCACCGCCGTGCCGGTGGGGCGCCATGTCCTGGGCAACGTCGGGCCGGACGAGCCGTTCGGCGGCGGAGTTCCGGGCGTGGACTTCGAGATGGCCGATCCCGCGAGCACCGGCCAGGTGCTGGAGTTCCGGGTCGTGCCGGCGGTCGCGCCCGACCCCACGACACCGCCGCGGTTCCTGACGCTCCCGCCGCTGACGCGGCTGACCGGTGGGTCGACCCGGCGGCTGGCGCTGCTGGAGCAGATGTCGGAGCACTTCGAGGACGCCCCCGTCGAGGCCCGGCTCGGGATCGTCACCAAGGACCCCGTCACCGGGTCCCTCACCGCGGAGCCCAAGCGGTGGATGGACCCCGTCACCGAGAACCCGGCCCTGGGAGCGACCGAGGTCTGGGAGTACTACAACGCCACCGCGGACGCCCACCCCATGCACATCCACGAGGTGCTCTTCCAGGTCGTGAACCGGCAAGGCCTCGCTCTCGACGACGACGGCGAGGTCGTCCAGCCCATCCGGCTCGCCGGCGCCCCGATGCCGCCGGAGCCCGGGGAGAGCGGCTGGAAGGACACCGTCACGGCGTACCCCGGCCAGGTCACCCGGCTGCGGATGAAGTTCGTCAACCCCGGCCAGTTCGTCTGGCACTGCCACATCGTCGAGCACGAGGACAACGAGATGATGCGGCCGTACCGGATCGGCCCGGTCCAGCCCGGGCAGCCGCAGTGACCCAACACACCCGGCACCGGTGACTTACGACCCTCCGCAGCGGTCCCGGCGAGGCACAGAGTCGGGACAGGCAGCAGCGAGAGGACGCGGGGTGACCGAGGTGGCGGGCAGACGACCGGTCGGAGCGGTGGACGCGACCTGGCTGCGCATGGACCGGCCGGGGAACCTCATGGTGATCGAGTCGGTGGTGTGGTTCGACTCGCCGGTCGACTGGGACCGCCTGGAGGGCGTGGTGCGGCGCCGGATGCTCGCCCCGTACCCGGTCTTCCGCCAGCGCCCGGTGGAGTCCCGCAACCCGCTGGCCCCGCCGTACTGGGAGGACGACCCGGACTTCCGGCTGGAGCGGCACGTCGTCCGCGCCCGGCTGGCCGCGCCCGGGGACGAGGCCGCACTGCAGCGGTACGTCGAGGCGCAGATGCACCGCCCGTTCCGGCGGGACCGCCCGCTCTGGGAGATGCACTTCGTCGACGGCTACGGCGCCGGGTCGGCGCTGGTGGTCCGGCTGCACCACGCGCTCGCCGACGGGATCGCGCTGAGCCAGGTGCTGCTGTCGCTCACCGACGCGAGCCGCGCGGCCGACCTCCGCGACGCCGAGCCGGTCGAGCAGGGCCCGCCCGCTCGCCAGGGCCTGCTCGCCGGCCCGTTCGGCGCCCTGGAGGGCGGCGGCCGCTGGGCCCTGTCCACGGCCGGCGGCGGCGGCCGCTGGGCCCTGTCCACGGCGACCGGCCTGGTGACGCCGGGCGGGATCCGGGACGCGCTGGCGACCGCCGACGGTGCCGTCCGCTCCGGCGGCAAGATCCTCCTGCACCGCAACCCGCCGAGCCCGCTGCGCGGCACGCCCGGGCCGCGGAAGCTGGCGGCCTGGTCCGGGCCGCGCCGGCTGGCCGACGTCAAGCGGGTCGCCCGGCTCGCCGACGCAACCGTCAACGACGTGCTGGTGGCCGCGGTCTCCGGGGCGATCCACGGCTACCTGGTCGACCACGGGGCCACCCCGGTGGACCTGGCCACGATGGTGCCGGTCAACCTGCGCCCGGCGGCGGAGGAGCTGCCGCGCGAGCTGGGCAACCGGTTCGCCCTGGTGCTGCTGTCGCTGCCCACCGGCGAGCGCAGCCCGCTGCTGCGGCTGGAGCAGAGCAAGCACCGGATGGACGCGATCAAGCACACGCCGGAGGCGGTGCTGACCTTCGGGCTGCTCGCCGCCATCGGCCGCACCCATCCCGAGGTGGAGCGCCGGCTGATCGACTTCTTCACCGCCAAGGCGATCGGCGTGACCACGAACGTCATCGGCCCGCAGCGCCGCCGGTACCTGGCCGGAACGCCGATCTCGGGCGTCCTGTCCTGGGCCCCGGGCTCGGGCTCGCAGACGCTCAACGTGGCGATCTTCAGCTACGACCGCACGGTGCGGGTCGGCTTCAAGGCCGACGCGGGGGTGGTGCCGGACGTGGCGAAGCTCGTCCACGCCTTCGAGGCGGAGCTGGACCAGCTGGTGCGGATCGCCCGAGCCGCCTGAGCCGCCCGCGGCACCGCCGGGGGCGGAGACAACCGAGGAGACACGATGAGCAGGCCAACACCGGACGTGATCGGCCCGGACCGGCTGCAGCAGATCGACGCGACCGTCGGCACCGCCCGCCGCGCCGCCGAGCGGTTCCGCTCGCTGGACCAGGCCGCGGTCGACCGCATCGTGCTGGCGATGGTGCAGGCCGGGCTGCGCGCGGCCGGCGACCTGGCCCGGCTCGCGCTGGAGGAGACCGGCTTCGGGGTCTTCGAGGACAAGGTGATCAAGAACTACGTCGCCACCGAGTTCCTCTGGGACTACCTGAAGGACAAGCGCAGCGTCGGGGTGATCGACGAGGACCCGACTGCGGATGTCCTGTCCGTCGCGGAGCCGGTGGGCGTCGTGCTGGCCATCACTCCCATCACCAACCCCACGTCGACCGTGCTGTTCAAGGCGATCGTGGCGGCGAAGACCCGCAACGCCGTGCTGTTCCGGCCGTCCCCGTACGCGGTGCGCTCGGCGCAGCGGGTAGTGGAGATCCTCGCGGCCGCCGGTGAGGCCGCCGGGCTGCCCCGGGGGGCGCTGCAGGTGATCCCGGACGCCGCGCACGAGGTCACCCACCACCTCTTCCGCCACCCGGAGGTGGACTTCATCTGGACCACCGGCGGGCCGAAGATCGTCGCCCTGACCAACGCCGCCGGCAAGCCGTGCCTCAGCGTGGGCCCCGGCAACGCCCCGGTGTACGTGCACCGGTCCGCGGACGTCACCGGCATGGTGGTCGACACGCTGATCTCCAAGACGTTCGACGCCTCGGTGATCTGCCCCGCCGAGCAGACCCTGATCGTCGACGAGCCGGTCTACGACGCCGTCGTGGCCGAGTTCGACCGGATGGGGGCGGTGCTGGTCACCGCCGCGCAGGCGGCCGCGCTGGCCGGCTTCGCCTTCGGCCGGGACGGCGACGCCGACAAGGTCAACCTGGCCGCCCTCGGCCAGCCCGCGGCCGAGCTGGCCCACCGGGCCGGGTTCGACGTCCCGGCCGGCACCAAGGTGCTGCTCGCCGAGCTGCCCTCGGACCTCCGCGAGCTGGCCGGGCACCCGCTGCTGCGGGAGAAGCTCATGCCCGTCCTGGGGCTGGTGCGCTCCCCCGACGTGCGGCACGGCGTCGCGGCCGCGGTGCTGGTCACCGAGCACGGCGGGCTGGGGCACACCGCCGCCGTGTACGCGAAGGACGACGCCGTCATCGGCGCGTACGCCGACGCGGTCCGGACCGGTCGCATCCTGGTGAACGCGCCGACCGCGGTCGGGGCGCTCGGCGGGGTCTACAACTCGCTCACCCCGACGCTCTCGCTCGGCTGCGGGACCTGGGGCGGGTCGACGACCACGGACAACGTCAACTACCGCAACCTGCTCAACATCAAGACGGTCTCGCGCCGCCGGACCCCACCGCAGTGGTTCCGGGCCGCGCCGGGCGGCGTCTACTTCAACGCCGGCGCGCTGGCCAACCTGGCCGCGGTCGAGACCACCAGCGCGGTCGTGGTCACCGACGCCGACGGCGAGCGGCGCGGGCTGGTCGAGGAGATCCGCAAGCACCTCGGCACCGCGGACGTCCGGGTGTTCGCCGAGGTGACGCCGGAGCCGGACGAGGCGGTCATCCGCAAGGGGGTCGAGGTGCTCACCCGGGCCCGGCCCGACCTGGTCGTCGCGGCCGGCGGCGGCTCGGTGCTGGACGCGGCCAAGGTGATGCGGCTGCTGTACGAGCACCCGGACGCCGACCTGGCCGCGCTGTCGCTGCCGTTCCTGGACGCCCGCAAGCGCGTCGCGGACTTCCCGCAGGACCCGCACCAGGTCCGGCTGGTGGCCGTCCCGACGACCGCCGGGACGGGTTCCGAGGTGTCCCCCGCGGCCGTGGTCACGATCGGCGGACGCAAGGTCACGCTGGTCGACTACACGCTCACGCCCGAGGTGGCGATCGTCGACCCGGTGCTGACCCTGAGCATGCCGCCGTCGGTGACCGCGGACACCGGCATCGACGCGCTGACCCACGCGCTGGAGGCGGCGGTGTCGATCTTCGCCTCGCCGTACACGGACGCGTTCTGCACCCAGGCGGTCCGGCTCATCCTGGACGCGCTGCCGGCCGCGGTCGCCGACGGGAGCGACCTGGCGGCGCGGACGGCCATGCACAACGCCGCCACGCTGGCCGGGCTGGCCTTCTCCAACGCCTTCGTCGGGCTGAACCACGCGCTGGCGCACGCGGTCGGCGCCGCCTTCGACATCCCGCACGGGCGGGCCAATGCGATCTTCCTGCCGCGCGTGCTGCGCTACAACGCCTCCCTGCCGTCGAAGTTCATGCCGGCGCCCGGCTACAGCTCGTACGTGGCGGCGGAGAAGTACGGCCTGCTCGGCCGCGTCGTCCTCGGCGGGCACCTGGACGGGGAGAGCCGGATCCGGCTCTTCGACGCGGTCGAGGAGCTGCTCGACACCGTCGGCATGCCGCGGACGCTGAAGGAGGCCGGCGTCGACGAGGCGGAGTTCACCGCCCGGCTGCCGGAGCTGGCGATGGCCGCGTTCGAGGACATGACGATCCGTACCAACCCGCGGATGCCGCTGGTCGCGGAGATCACCGAGCTGCTGCGGGAGTCCTACTCCGGCTGACCGGCCTGTCCCGGCCCGGTCCCGACGAGGAGAAGGGGAGTGCGATGCGACTGCAGGCCCGGCACGAGTACCACGCCGATCCCGGCGACGTCTTCGCCATGCTCACCGACGAGTCCTTCCTGCGCGCCAAGCTCGCCGACCGCGGCGACAGCGCCATCGAGGTCCTCGAGTGCGGGCCGCACCCGGGCGGCTTGCGGATCGTCACCCGACGGACGGTGGCGCTCGACGTGCCCGGGTTCGCCCGGCGGTTCCTGCGGCCCGCCAACACGGTGACCCAGACCGACGTGTGGTCCGGCGCCGGCGCGGGCGGGGCCCGCACCGGGACGTGGCAGCTGACCGCATCAGGGGTGCCGGTCACCATGGCCGGCACCATGACCCTGACCGGCGGCCCCGGACACAGCGTCGAGGACATCGACGGCGAGGTCCGCTCGCCGGTGCCGATCGTCGGCGGCCGGCTGGCCGCTCTCGTCGGCCGCACGGCCGCCGACAACCTGGCCGCCGAGCACGCCTTCGCCCGCCGGTGGCTGGCTGCCCGGCGCCCGGGGCGCGCGCCGCACCCGGCCGCGGCGGACCGGCAGCGGCCCCGGTGAGCGCGGAGCCGGCCGGGTCAGACCTCGTAGGGATGCTCGCCGCCGGTGCGGGCCAGCCACTGCTCCCAGGTGACGGTGCCGCGCGGGGCGTCCGCGGCGGGCAGCATGTTGCCGGCCCGGATCGCCCGGCCGAACGGGCCCGGCACCGGCAGCGCCAGCACCCGGCCGCCGCCGCGCACCGCGAGATAGCCGCGGGCCAGGTCGGCGGCGTCGCGCACCTCGGGCCCGCCCAGCTCCCGCACCCCGCCGGCCGGGCCGGCCGCGACCAGCTCGACCAGGTGCGCGGCCACGTCGCCGGTGTCCACCGGCTGCAGCGGCCAGCTGCGGCCCACCGGCAGCACCGGCCCGCGGTGCACCAGCTGGAGCAGCAGCGCGAGGAACGGGTGGAACTGGGTCGCCCGCAGCACCGTGTACGGCACACCGGACGCGGCGACGACCTCCTCGGCCGCGTACTTGGCCCGGTTGTACGAGTAGGGCACGTCGTCCGCGCCGGGCACCGACACCACCAGCAGGTGACCGACGCCGGCCTCCCGGGCGCCCACCGCGAGCCGCCGGGCGCCACCCACGTCGGTCTCCCACACTCGGCGCCGGTGCGAGCTGGCCAAGTGCAGCACCACCTCGACCCCGGCCAGCGCCCCGGCCAGCCCGCTCCCGTCGGCGAGGTCGCCGACCACATGCCCGTCCCCCGGCCGCCGGGAGAACACCCGCACGTGGTGCCCCGCCGCCCGCAACGCCGGCACCGCCTCCCGACCCAGCACCCCGGTCCCGCCGGTCACCAGCAGCTCAGCCATGCCCGACTCCTACCGTCCCGCCCGACCCGGACAAACCCGCCGGGATGTGACATCAGCGACGGAACCAGCGACGGCGGGCGGCGGCGCGGTGCTGGCCCTCGACGCGGGCCGGGGCGGCCGGCGCGGCGGTGCCGGCGCGGGTGGCCAGGTCGAGCGTGCAGAGCTCGTACGGCAGCGGCGGCCGCGTGGTCAGCGGCGGCAGCGGCGCCCGGGCGCTGAACGCCTCCCGCACCCAGACGGTCTGCTCGCACTCCCAGCTCCACAGCACGGTCCGCTCCCCGACCGGGCCGAGCGGGCGCAGGGCGGCGGCGAGCAGCCCGCCGAAGCCGACGTGCACCCCGTCCCAGTCGCGCGCCACCGCGGTCCAGTCCGGGGCCAGGTCGCACTCCAGGCCGTCCGGGTCGGGGTTGGCGTGGTCCGCCGCCTTGCGCACCGGGAAGGCCAGCGCGAGCTCCCGCCAGTCCTCCGCGGAGCGCACCTCCAGCACCCGGGCGTCCGGCGTCACGGTCAGCTCCTGCTGCCACAGCGGGTAGTCCGGATCCAGGTCGCCGGTGCCGGCGGCCAGCGCCGAGTGCATGCCGCTGAGCGCCTGCTCGCCCGCGTCGTACGGGCTGCTGGTCAGCAGCCGCGGGTACGGGCGCTGGCCGTACTCGGCCCAGGGGGACGAGGCCACGGTGGGCACCTGCGGCGGGTCGGCCGGGCCGCCGACGGCGAGCTGCCGGCCGCCGACCGGGGTCCACCACCAGGCCGAGCGCGGGTCGGCCAGCACCTCGGCGGCCAGCTGGCGCGCCTCCGGGGCCCGGGCCAGCACCTCGGCACGGGCGGCGGCCGCGTACGGGGTCCACGGGTTGAGCCGGAGCGCCGCCCCGGCCAGCAGCGCGTCGGCCACCGCCGGCCGGCACACCAGCCCGGCGGGCAGCCGCTCCTGTCCCGCGAGCAGGAAGAACGCGCTGGCCAGCGGGGAGGCCAGCAGCTCGTCCGGATCGGGCACGCGTCAGCCGCGCGGCTCAGCCACAGACGGCGCCCTGCGCGGCGGAGCCGACCAGCTTGGCGTACTTGGCCAGCACGCCGGTCTCGTACCGGGCCGCCCGAGGCTTCCAGCCGGCCCGCCGGCGGTCCAGCTCGGCCTCGCCGACCAGCAGGTCCAGCGTGCGGGCAGCCAGGTCGAGCCGGATCCGGTCGCCGTCGGCGACCAGCGCGATCGGCCCGCCGTGGGCGGCCTCCGGGGCGACGTGCCCGATGCACGGCCCGTGGGTGGCGCCGGAGAACCGGCCGTCGGTGATGAGCAGCACGTCGTTGCCGAGGCCGGCGCCCTTGATCGCGCCGGTCACCGCGAGCATCTCGCGCATGCCGGGTCCGCCGGCCGGGCCCTCGTACCGGATCACCACCGCGTCGCCCGGCTTGATCCCGCCCGCGGTGACCGCGGCCATCGCGTCCTTCTCGTCGTCGAAGACGCGGGCGACGCCCTCCATGACCGCCTCGTCGAAGGACGCGCTCTTGACCACCGCACCCGCCGGGGACAGCGAGCCGCGCAGGATGGTCAGCCCGCCGGTGCGGTGGATCGGGTCGCTCAGCGCATGGATGATCTTGCCGTCCGGGTCCGGCGGGGACAGCGCCTCCAGCTCCTCGCCGAGGGTGCGGCCGGAGACGGTGAGCGCGTCGCCGTGCAGCACGCCCGCGTCCAGCAGCGCCCGCATGACCACCGGGACGCCGCCGATGCGGTCGACGTCGGTCATCACGTAGCGGCCGAACGGGCGGACGTCGGCCAGGTGCGGGGTGCGGTCGCCGACCCGGTTGAAGTCGTCCAGGGTGAGCTCGACCCGGGCCTCGTGCGCGATCGCGAGCAGGTGCAGCACCGCGTTGGTGGAGCCGCCGAGCGCCATCACCACCGCGATCGCGTTTTCGAAGGCCTCCTTGGTCAGGATCCGGCGCGCGGTCAGCCCGGCGTCGAGCTGGGTCAGCACCGCCTCGCCGCTGCGCACCGCGAGCGCCTCCCGGCGCCGGTCCACCGCCGGCGGGGCGGCCGAGCCGGTCAGCGCCATGCCGAGCGCCTCCGCGGCGGCGGCCATCGTGTTGGCGGTGAACATGCCGCCGCAGGAGCCCTCGCTCGGGCAGGCGGCCCGCTCGATCGCGTCCAGGTCCTCGCGGGTGATCCGGCCGGCCGCGCAGGCGCCGACGCCCTCGAACGCGTCCTGGATGGTGACCACCCGGTCGCCGACCTTGCCGGGCAGGATGCTGCCGCCGTAGAGGAACACCGCCGCCAGGTCGAGCCGGGCGGCGGCCATCAGCATGCCGGGCAGCGACTTGTCGCAGCCGGCCAGCAGCACCATCCCGTCCAGCCGCTCGGCGTGCATCACCAGCTCGACCGAGTCGGCGATCACCTCGCGGGACACCAGCGAGGCGCGCATGCCCTCGTGGCCCATCGAGATCCCGTCGGACACCGCGATGGTGGTGAACTCCAGCGGGTAGCCGCCGGCCGCCCGCACCCCCTCCTTGGCATGCTTGGCCAGCCGGTCCAGCGGGAGGTTGCAGGGGGTCACCTCATTCCAGGACGAGGCGACGGCGATCTGTGGCTTGTCGAAGTCCGCATCGGTCATCCCGACCGCGCGCAGCATCGCGCGGGCCGGGGCCCGCTCCATGCCATCGGTGACCTCGGCGCTGCGTGGCTTCGGGTGCGGCCGTCCGGTCGCGGTGGGGTCGCTCACGCCGCGTGAGGGTACCCGCCGCCGGCACGCCCCGGGCGCCGGTGCGGGAGGATAGTGGGCGTGGAGAGAGGGCACCGTGGCTGAGTACGTCGCGCCGCCGGGTTACTCGGTGGTCGCCCCGGACTGGGACCGGGAGCTGCGCCGGCCGGTCCTGCTGCGCTGCGACCGGTGCGCCGCGCTGGTGCTCGGCGCCGCCGACTCCGGCCGGCACGACGCCTGGCACGAGGACCTGGTGCCGCGGCCGCGGGTCACCCCGGCATGAGCGGGCCCGAGAGCCCGCAGGGCGAGCGGGGAGCGAGGAGGCCCGGCCGCCTGGCGCCTGCGCCCGGCGGCCCGGCCGAGGAGTGGGCATGAGCGAGCCCGCGGCGGCACCGCTCGGGGTCCGGATCCGTACGCCCCGGATGAACCTGGTGTTCGCGCTGGCGCTGGCGATCTGCGTGATGCCGCTGGCCAGCGCGGCGCCGTGGCTGGCGGTGCTCTGGCTGCTGCCGCTGCTCGTGATCGCCGTCGTGCTGCGGGTCGGGGTGGACGTGGACGCCGAGGGGCTGACCGTACGGGCCCTGCTCGGCAACCGGCGGCTGCTCTGGACCGAGCTGGCCGGGCTGCGGATCGTCGGTCGCGGCCGGCTGGCCGCCGTGCTGCGGGCCGGCGGCGCGGTCCGGCTGCCGGCGCTGCGGGCCCGGCACCTGCCGCTGATCGCCGCCGCCTCCGGCGGCCACGTGCCCGACCCGGAGCAGCCGGCTCAGTAGCCGTCGGCGACCACGTTATCCAGCGGCTCGTCCCGGACCCAGCGGCCCAGCTGCTCTCGGACCAGCGCGTACGCGCGCCGCGGGAAGCCCGCGACGGCCCCGCCGACGTGCGGGGTGAGCAGCTCCAGCCCGGGCGCGTCCCACAGCGGGTGGCCGGCCGGCAGCGGCTCCGGGTCGGTGACGTCGAGGGCGGCCCGCAGCCGGCCCGGCTGCAGCTCGGCGAGCAGCGCGGCGGTGTCGGCGACCGGACCGCGGGCCGCGTTGACCAGCAGCGCGCCGTCCCGCATCCGGGCCAGGAAGGCGGCGTCGACCAGCCGCTCGGTGGCCGGGGTCAGCGGCACCACCACCACGACGATGTCCGCCTCCGGCAGCAGCGTGGGCAGCTCCTCGACGCCGTGCGCATCGGCGCGGGCCCGGCGGGCGACCATGGTGACGGTCACGTCGAAGGGCAGCAGCCGGCGCCGGATCGCCTCGCCGACGTCGCCGGCACCGATCACCAGCACCCGGCTGCCGGCCAGCTCTCCGGTGAAGTGCCGGTTCCACCGCTGCCGCGGCCGGTCCAGCACGAAGCCGGGCAGCTCCCGCTGGCAGGCCAGGATCGCCATCACCACCCACTCCGAGGTGGAGCTGCCGTGCACGCCGCGGGCGTCGCAGAGCAACACCCCGTCCGGCAGCCGGCCGGTGAAGGCCTCGGCGCCGGCGGTGAGCAGCTGGACCACCTGCAGCCGCGGCAGCACGGCCAGCTGCTCGTCCAGCCCGGCCGCGGCCAGGTACTGCGGGACCCAGAAGCCGGCTTCGGCGGCCTGTGGCGGCGGGTCGGCGTCGGGTCCCCAGACGGTGACCTCGACGCCCGCCGGCGGCGGGCCGAGCAGCTCGAGGCCTTCCGCGGTGGGCACCAGGGCGTGGCGGGTCGGCACGGTCCGAGCGTAGGCGCGCGGCTGACCGGCCGGTCCCCGACCCGCCCCCGCGCCGCCGGACCGTCCCCGGCGCTGACGTGATCGCTTTGGGTTGACCGGCTTAGTAGGGGTAGGAGGTTGTTGCGATGATGCGACGAACGACTGTCCGGTCAGCCCCGACCGGGCCCGATTGCGAGGGCCGAGCGGGTTCCGCCGAGGACGACTACGTCGTGTGCCTGGTCGGCGGCACCCGGCCGGAGGGGCTCAAGTTGGCCCCGGTGGCGGCCGCCATGCGGGAGCGGGGACGGCTGCGTCCGCTCATCGTGGCCAGCGGCCAGCATCCGGCGATGTTCCACCAGGCGCTGGCCGCGTTCGGCCTGGAGCCGGACGTGACCGTGCCGCTGGCCCGGACCGCCGGCGGGCAGGCCGAGCTGGCCAGCCAACTCCTGCCGCGCCTGGACGCGGTGCTGGCCGACCGGCGCCCGGTCGCCGTCCTCGTCCAGGGCGACACGTCGACCACGTTGGCTGCGGCCCTTGCCGGCTTCTGGCGGGGCGTCCCGGTCGCCCACCTGGAGGCCGGGCTGCGCTCGGGCGACCTTGCCGCGCCGTTCCCGGAGGAGGGAAACCGCAAGCTCGTCGGGCAGATCTCGGCACTGCACCTGGCCCCGACGCCGCGAGCCGCGGACAACCTGTCGGCCGAGGGGATCGAGGGGCCCCAGGTGCTCACCGTCGGCAACACGATCGTCGACGCGGCCCTCGACCTGTCGTGCGCTCCGGGCGCCTACTCCGACTCCCGGCTGGCGGCGGTCGCCGCCCGGGCTCGGGCCGGTGACCGGCGGTTGGTGCTGGCGACCGTGCACCGCCGGGAGTCCTGGGGTGCGCCGCTGCGCCGGATCCTCGCCGCCGTCGCCGACCTCGCCGCCGCACACCGGGAGATCGAGGTCGTGATACCTGCCCATCCGAACCCGCTGGTACGGGATGACGTCCGTCGAGTCCTCGGCGGCCACCCCCGCGTGACGATCACCGCACCGCTGCCCTACGTCGACCTCATCCGGCTGCTCAGGTGCGCGGACCTGGTGCTCACCGATTCCGGTGGAATTCAGGAGGAAGTCGTCAGCTTCGGAGTCCCGGTCCTGGTGCTGCGGGACGTGACCGAGCGCATGGAAGCCGTGGAGTGCGGTCTCGCCTACCTGGTGGGGACCGACCGGGAGGTCATCTTCCGGACCGCGGACCGGCTGCTGGGCGAGGGCGGCGGCGGACGGCCGCGGCCGAGCCGGGTGGCCAACCCGTTCGGCGACGGCCACGCCCGGTACCGGGTCGAGGAGGCCCTCGCGTGGCACCTCGGGCTCCAGGACGAGCCGCCGGGGTCGTTCCGGCCGGACCGACCGGACGCCGCGGCAGCGGTGGCGTCATGAGGCGTGGACGGCGCAGCCATCTCCTGCCGGCCGGAGTCCGCCTGTTCGGGCTCGTCGGCCTGGTCGTCGTGCTGGTCGCCGGCGGCGGTGCGGCGCTGGACCGCTACCTGTCCACCCGACCCGTCGTCGAGTCGCCCGCCGCGGCTCCGCTGACCTCACCGGGCCGGTACGCGAGCCTGGCGGCGCCGCCCGGCGCGCCCGCCCCCGGCGGTGACCCGGACCGCCGCACCCTGGTCGTCTACAACGGCGGCGACGGGTCGGCGCCGCTGGCGCACCAGTACGCGATCCAGGCCGCCAACCTGGCCTCCCGGGGCGGCTCCTGGGTGATGCGGCCGGTCGAGGCGTACCGGCCCGGAGATCTGGCCGGCTTCCAGGCCCTGATCTACCTCGGGATGGATGCGGGGACGCTGCCGGCCGCGTTCCTCGCCGACGCCGGCGAGGCGGTGCGGGACGCGGTGGAGGCCGAGGCCGGCGCCGTCCGGGTCCTGTGGCTGGGACCGGACCTGGAGCAGCTCGTCGCGTACGACCGGTCCCTGGTGTGGCGGCTGGGCTGGACGCCGGCCGGCTACGACCGGGCCGACGCGGTCGCCGTCGACTACGGCGGGCGCCGCCTGACGCGCCAGGCCGAGGGGAACGACGACCTGGTGCGGATCTCGCTGAACGACGCCCGCTCCCCGCAGGTGCTGGGTCGCGCCATCCGGGCCGACGGCTCGGCGGTGCCGTGGGCGATCCGGTCCGGCAACGTCACGTTCGTCGCCGAGCTGCCGTTCAGCTACGCGGCGCCGCGCGACCGGTACCTCGCCGGCGCCGACCTCATCCTGCGGACCGTCGCCCCGGACGCGCCCGCCCGGCGCCGGGCGCTGATCCGGATCGAGGACGTCGGCCCCAACACCGACCCCGGGCACATCCGGGGGATCACCGACCTGCTCTCCGGCCGCGGTGTGCCGTTCAGCCTGGCCGTCTACCCCCACTACCGGGATCCGCACGGGGCCGCCAACCAGGGTCGGCCCACCGGCTACCGGCTGGTCGACCGGCCGGAGCTGGTCGAGGCGCTGAAGTACGCCGCCGACCGCGGCGGCACGATCGTCATGCATGGCGTCACCCACCAGTACGAGGAGCTGCGCAACCCGTACAGCGGGACCAGCGGTGAGGACTACGAGTTCTACGGGGCGCACGTCGACGCCGACGACAACGTCCGGCTCGACCGTCCGGTGCCGCAGGATTCCGCGGAGTGGGCGGAGCGGCGCATCGCCGGCGGCCGCGGCGAGTTCGCCCGCGCCGGACTCCCCGACCCGGGCATCTTCGAGTTTCCCCACTACGCCGGCTCGGCGGCGGACTACCGCGCCGTGCACAAGGTCTTCGGCGTCCGGTACGACCAGGGCAGCTACTTCGCCGGCCTGTGTCCCGCGGGCGACTGCGCGAAGCCCGGTGCCGCGCCCGGGGAGCCGTTCTCGCAGTTCTTCCCGTACGTCGTCCGGGACGTGTACGGCAGCGTCGTCATCCCGGAGAACCTGCTGAACATCTCGACCGGCTTCAACAACAACCCGCCACGCAGCGCCGAAGACATCGTGGCGGCCGCCCGAGCCATGACCGTGGTGCGCGACGGGGTGGCGAGCTTCTACTTCCACCCCTTCCTGGAGGTGGGCAAGCTCGGCCAGGTCGTCGACGGGGTCCAGGCTCTCGGCTACGAGTTCGTGTCGCCGGAGGCGCTGCTGCGGGATCGGGCGCCGGACTCGTGACCGCTCCGCTGCGGCTGTTCACCCTGTTGGCGTCGCTGGCGCTGGCCGGCACCGGCTGCACGTCGCCGACGGAGGACCGGCTGCGCCGGCCATGGCTCGTCACCGTCTACTACACGGCCGTCGAGGCCCTGCACCGCGACCCGCCGGTGCCGGTCAGGGGCTGCCCGGCCACGGACTGCGAGAAGGGCGACGAACCGCTCGGGGACTACCCGAAGGGCTTCGCCGATGCGGTGCGCGCGGAGGGCACCGGCCGCATCACCAGCGGTCCGCACGCCGGGCGGTACCTGAACTGGTCGCACGACGTCGGCTACTGGCTCGACGACGCGCCGCGCGACGCCCGCGGCGACCCGCTCCAGCCGTTCGTCAGCGCGGCGGCCGACGGGCTGCCCGAGGACACGAAGCTGCGACTCCTGGACTGCGGCAGGCTCGACTCCGGAGAGCCGGTGCCCGCCCAGGTGTGCGGGAGCCTGCGCTCCGGTCGCTGGGAGATCCGCGACCGCTTCACCCCCGGGCTCGGCGGTGAGCAGCACATCGACCTCTACATCGGGGAGGAGACCGGGCCCGGCTTCACCAGCTCCGGGGCCCTCTACGTGAGCCTGCACGACGCCCGCTTCGCCACCACCGACTAGCCGTCGGGAAGGAGGAGTCCCTTGTCCACCGTTCGCCTGCTCCCGGTCGGAGCGCCGGTCACCGCCGGACTCGTCATGTCGGGCCGCGGCGGCATGATCCTGCTGCTCGTGCTCGGCCTGCTCCTGACGCTTCTCGCGCTCCGGGCGGTCCTGCTGCGGACCCGTACCGCGGAGGACCCGCGCCGATGACCGGGTTCCAGATCGTCCCGATCCTGATGCTGGCGCTGCTGCTGAGCTGGCCGGTGCTCGCCCTCACCATGGCGCTGTTCGGGCAGCTGGCGAAGGGAGCGCCGGAGAGGCGGGCAGGACCCCGCCGCGACTACTGGATCGTCATCCCGGCGCTCAACGAGGCGAAGGTCCTCCGGACCACGGTCAGCTCGGCGCTCGCGCTGCACTCGGACCAGGCCCCCGTCCGCGTGCTCGTCGTCGACGACGCCTCCGACGACGACACACCCGACGTGCTGCGCTCGCTCGGCCACGAGCGGTTGCACGTCCTCCGGCGGGAGCTCCCGGACGCCCGCAACGGCAAGGGCGAGGCGTTGAACGCGGCCTATCGGGCGATCCGGACCTGGACCGCCGCCCACGAGGTCGACTCGACGGTGGTCGGGATCATCGACGGGGACGGCCGGGCACCGGCCGGCACGGTCAGCGACGTCGTGGACGCGTACTTCTCCGATCCCCAGGTGGGCGCGGTCCAGAGCCGGGTCCGCATCGGGAACCGGGGACGGCTGCTGGGCCTGCTGCAGGACATGGAGTTCTCCTGCGTCGCCAACGCCAGCCAGTGCTTCCGCAACCTGGTGGACACCGTGGGTCTGGGCGGCAACGGCCAGTTCGTCCGCCTGCGCAACCTCATTCACCTGGGCGACTCGCCGTGGTCGTCCTGCCTGGTGGAGGACCTGGAGCTCGGGCTGCGGCTGCACCTGAAGGGGGTGCGCGTGCAGTACGGCCCGGATGCCGTCGTCGAGCAGCAGGCGATCGTGGACCTCCGCCGGCTGCTGCGGCAGCGCGCCCGGTGGGCGCAGGGCAACCTGCAGTGCGCCGGCTACCTGCGCCAGCTGCTGAAGTCCCGGCGGGTGGGCAGCCTCGGCCTGGTCGACTACCTGGTCTACCTCGTCTCGCCCTGGCTCACCGTGCCCATGTCGATCGTCTTCCTCGCGGTCGTCGCGATCGTCATCGGTGCGCTGGCCACCGGCAGCTCCCTGGGCGGGCTGGTCGCGACCGGCGCGGCCGTGCCGCTCGCGGTCGCCATCTGGGTCGCCGTCGTCTTCTTCCCGGGCGTCATGTGGGGTCTGTGGCACCGCTGGACCATCGGTGACGAGCCGTACTGGCGGTGCCTGGTGGCCGGCCTGTGCTACCCGTTCTTCCTGCTGGTCGGCGTCGTGGCCACCTGGCGCGGGCTGGCCCGCCACGTCACCGGCCGGGACAGCTGGACCAAGACGGAGCGACTGGACGACCCGCCGCCGAGCGGCCCGGTCTCCCCCGTCCCGGATCGGCCGGTGTCGGCGGAAGCCGCCGGCGCCGGCCCGGGATAGCGGCCGCGGCGGCCGCCGGCTGGCGGCTCACGGGCAGCACACGCGAGCTGGGGAAGACTTGCCCGCATGGGCCGGACCACGCGGGCGCTGCTGACCCGCGCCTGCGCCGTGCTCGCCGCCGGCGCGCTGCTCGCCGGCTGCGGCGCGGTGGACGCGCTGCGGCCGGACCCCACCTGGGTGCCCAAGCCGGAGGGCCCGCCGCCGGCGGAGCTGCCGCAGCCGGAGCAGACCCGGGCCCAGCCCCCGCCCGGCGAGCCGGGTGAGCCGGGCGGCCCGGACACGGGCACCGAAGACGACCCCAACGTGGTCGCCACCGGGCTCGCCCTGCCCTGGGGGCTGGCCGTGCGGCCCGACGGCACCGCCCTGGTCGGCGAGCGCAAGAGCGGGCGCATCCTGCTCGTGCAACCGCGCCGGGCGCCGGCCCGCGAGCTGATGCGGATGCCCGGGCTGGACGCCGCCGGCGACGGCGGGCTGCTCGGCCTGGCCCTGTCCCCGACGTACCGGGACGACCAGTTGGTGTACGCGTTCGTCACCACCCGCACCGACAACCGGGTGGTCCGCTTCGTGGTCGGCAAGCCGGTCACCCCGGTGCTGACCGGCATCCCGCGTGGCCGCACCGGCAACGGTGGGCGGATCGCCTTCGGCGCGGACGGGATGCTCTACGTCGGCACCGGCGACGCCGGCCGGCCAGCGCTGGCGGCGTCCCGGGGCAGCCTGGCCGGCAAGGTGCTGCGGGTGACCGCGTTCGGCCGGCCGGCGCCGGGCAACCCGGACCCGGCCTCCCCGGTCTACAGCCTCGGCCACGGCGCGCTGGCCGGGCTCTGCCTCGGCGGCCCCGGCCAGGTGTACGTCACCGAGCCCGCCTCCGCGGCCGCGGACGAGCTCAACCGGGTGGAGGCCGGCCGCGACTACGGCTGGCCGGCCGGCCCCGGCGGCAAGACCCGGACCGGATCGGCCGGCCCGGACCGCACACTGCCGGCCGCGTCCGCCGGCGTCGGCGGGTGCGCGGTCATCGAGCGTGGCCTGTTCGTCGCCACCACCACCGGCCAGCGGCTGTACTCGCTGCCACTCGACTTCAGCGGCCGCACCGGGCCGCCGACGGACCACCTGGCGGGGGCATACGGGCGGCTCCGCACCGTGGTGGCCGGCCCGGACGGCGCGCTCTGGCTGACCACGTCCAACAAGGACGGTCGCGGCAAGCCGACGCCGCAGGACGACCGGGTGATCCGGATCCTGCCGCCGGCCGGCAGCACCAACTCCCCCACGTGACCGGCGGCCCCACCGCGATCGCCACGCCAGGAAGGCGACCATGACCCCGCACCGCACCACCGGCCGGTTCCCGCGCCGCGCCCGCGCCGCCTCGACCACAGCTCCCGCGGGGACCGGGACTGGCGCGGGGACCGGAGCCACCGCAGGGACCGGAGCGGCCAGGGCGCCCGGGGCTGCCGCGGAGGTCGGGGCGGCCGGGGCTGGCGCGGAGGTCGGGGCGGCCGGGGCTGGCGCGGGGTCCGGGGCTGGCGCGGGGACCGGAGCCACCGCAGACCGGAGCACAGGGACCGGAGCGGCCGGGGCGCCCGGGGTTGCCGCGGAGGTCGGGGCGGCCGGGGCTGGCGCGGGGACCGGGACTGGCGCGGGGACCGGGACTGGCGCGGGGACCGGGACTGGCGCGGGGACCGGGACTGGCGCGGGGACCGGGACTGGCGCGGCGGTCCGGGGCGGACGAGTTCGGGGGCGGGGGCGCGGGGTTGCGGTGCTGCTGGCCGCGGTGACCGCGGCCGGGCTCACAGCGTGCGGGTCTGACGAACCACCGGCGGCCGACGCGCCAGCGCCGACCAGCTCGGCCGCCGGCCCCACCCAGCCGGCACCGAGCGGTTCCGCCGCAGCCGGCTCCCCCAGCCGCGCCCCGGGCGAGCGCGGGGTCCGGGTGCTCACCACCGGGCTGGAGGCGCCGTGGGGGCTGGCCTTCCTGCCCAGCGGCGAGGCGCTGGTCACCGAGCGGGACAGCGCCCGCATCCTGCGCGTGCCGGCCGGCGGCGGGCCGGCCACCGAGGTGCAGCGGCTGTCCGAGGTCCAGCCCGGCGGGGAGGGCGGGCTGCTCGGCATCGCCGTCTCCCCCACGTACGCCCGGGACGGCCTGGTCTACGTCTACTACACCGCCGCCGAGGACAACCGGATCGCCCGGATGCGGCTCGGCCAGCCGCCGCAGCCGATCGTCACCGGCATCCCCAAGGCCGGCACCCACAACGGCGGGCGGCTGGCCTTCGGCCCGGACGGCTTCCTCTACGCCGGCACCGGCGACGCCCGGCAGGAGCCGCGGGCCCAGGACCAGGGCTTCCTCGGCGGCAAGGTGCTGCGGATGACCCCGGACGGCAGACCCGCGCCCGGCAACCCGTGGAACAACCTGGCCCTGTCCAAGGGCCACCGCAACGTGCAGGGGCTGGCCTTCGACCGGCAGGGGCGGCTGTTCGCCAGCGAGTTCGGGCAGAGCCGCTTCGACGAGGTCAACCGGATCGAGGCGGGGCGGGACTACGGCTGGCCGGTGGTGGAGGGCAACTCGGACGACAGCCGGTTCACCCAGCCGCTGACCACCTGGGCCACCTCGGACTCCTCTCCCAGCGGGGTGGCGATCCAGGGCGCCACCCTCTACGTCGCCGGCCTCGGTGGCGAGCGGCTCTGGCTGGTCCCGCTGGACGGGCGGGGCGGGGTCGGCGAGCCGCGGGCACTGCTGGAGCGCGAGTACGGTCGGCTGCGCGCGGTCGAGGTCGCCCCGGACGGCGCGCTGTGGATCCTCACGTCCAACCGGGACGGCCGGGGCCGGAACCCGGCACCGGACGACGACCGCATCCTCCGCCTCGTCCCCTGACCCCCGCCCCCACCCCGCGACTGACGCCGTACCGCCGCGACTGACGGCGCGCGCCCGCGACTGACGCCGTCGGGTCGCGACTGACGGGTTGCGCCCGCGACTGATGGCGCCAGCGACGTCACTCGCCGCCGGCCGCCGTCACTCACAACTGACGGCTCGCGTCCGCGACTGACGGCTTGCCCCGCGACTGACGCCGTCGGGTCGCGACTGACGGGTTGCGCCCGCGACTGATGGCGCCAGCGACGTCAGTCGCGCCGGGACTCCGTCAGTCGCGGGAGGACAACGTCAGTCGCGCCGGGACGCCGGCGGCGCGGGAGGAGGTGGGGGGCGGGGAGGGGTCAGGGGGTGAGGCGGGTGAGGATGAGGTCGCGGACGACTGCGGCGTCGGCCTGGCCGCGGGTCGCCTTCATAACGGCGCCGACCAGCGCGCCGGCCGCCGCCACCTTGCCGCCGCGCACCTTGTCCGCCACGTCCGGCTGGGCCGCGATCGCCTCGTCCACCGCGGCCGCCAACGCGTCCACATCGGACACCCGGCGCAGCCCGCGATCGGCCACCACGGTGTCCACGTCGGACCCGGTCTCCAGCACGCCGTCGACCGCCTGCCGGGCCAGCCCGACCGAGAGGGTGCCCTCGGCGACCAGCGCGATGACCCGGGCCACCTGGGCCGGCGTGATCGCCAGCTCGGCCGCCTCGACACCGGCGGAGTTGGCATGCTGCGCCAGATAGCCCAGCCACCAGTTGCGCGCCTCGCCGGCCGGCGCCCCCGCGTCCACTGTGGACGCAACCAGGTCGACCACGCCGGCGTTGGCCATCGAGGCCATCTCGAAGTCGGACGCGTCCAGCGCCGTCGCCAGCCGGGCCCGGCGCACCGCCGGCAGCTCCGGCAGGCCGGCCCGCAGCCGCTCCACCCAGTCCCGCTCGGGCGCCAGCGGCACCAGGTCGGGCTCGGGGAAGTACCGGTAGTCGGTCGCCTCCTCCTTGCTCCGCCCCGGAGTGGTCTCGCCGGTGTCCTCGTGGAAGTGCCGGGTCTCCTGCACGATCCGCCCGCCGGTGTCGAGCACCGAGGCCTGCCGGCCCATCTCGAACCGGACCGCCCGCTCCACCGAGCGCAGCGAGTTGACGTTCTTGGTCTCGGTGCGGGTGCCCCACACCCCGGAGCCGGCCGGCGACAGCGACACGTTGACGTCGCAGCGCAGCGAGCCCTGCTCCATCCGCACGTCGCTGACCCCCAGCGTGCGCAGCAGCTCGCGCAGCTCGGTCACGTACGCCTTCGCCACCTCGGGCGCCCGCGCGCCGGTGCCGGGGATCGGCTTGGTCACGATCTCCACCAGCGGGATGCCGGCCCGGTTGTAGTCGACCAGCGAGTGGTCGGCTCCGTGGATGCGCCCGGTCGAGCCGCCGACGTGCAGCGACTTGCCAGTGTCCTCCTCCAGGTGCACCCGCTCGATCGCCACCCGGACCGTGTCGCCGCCGACCGGCACGTCCAGCCAGCCGTCCGTGCACAGCGGCTCGTCGTACTGGCTGATCTGGAAGTTCTTCGGCATGTCGGGGTAGAAGTAGTTTTTCCGGGCGAAGCGGCACCAGGCCGCGATGTCGCAGTGCAGCGCGAGCCCGATGCGGATGGTCGACTCGATCGCGGCCGCGTTGGCCACCGGCAGCGCGCCCGGCAGCCCCAGGCAGACCGGGCAGACCTGGGTGTTGGGCTCGGCGCCGAAGGCGGTCGGGCAGCCGCAGAACATCTTCGACGCGGTGCCGAGCTCGACGTGCGTCTCCAGCCCGAGCACCGGGTCGTACCGGTCGGTCACGGCGTCCACGGTGGCGGTCACAGCGCCGGAGCCTCCTCGGTGAGCGGGCCGCCGCGGTCGGCCTCCAGCGCGGCGGCAACCCGGTAGCAGCGGTCGTCGGCCAGCGCCGGCGCCATCACCTGCAGGCCGACCGGCAGACCGCCGGACAGTCCACTCGGGACGGAGATGGCCGGCACCCCGGCCAGCGAGGCCGGCAGCGTGCACAGGTCGGCCGCGTACATCGCCAGCGGATCGTCCACCCGCGCCCCGATCGGGAACGCGACGGTCGGGGTGGCCGGCGAGACCAGCACGTCCGCGGACGCGAACGCGGCCTCGAAGTCCCGCACGATCAGCGTCCGCACCTTTTGCGCGGAGCCGTAGTAGGCGTCGTAGTAGCCGGAGGACAGCGCGTACGTCCCCAGGATCACCCGGCGCTTGACCTCGGGGCCGAAGCCGGCCTCCCGGGTCAGCGACATGACCTCCTCCAGCGACCGGACCCCGTCGTCGCCGGTGCGCAGCCCGTACCGCACCGCGTCGAAGCGGGCCAGGTTGGACGAGCACTCGCTCGGCGCGATCAGGTAATACGCCGGGAGCGCGTAGCCGAAGGAGGGGCAGGAAACCTCGTGCACCTCGGCGCCGAGCTTCTCCAGCCGGGCCAGCGCGTCCCGGGTCACCGCCTCGACGCCCGGCTCGTAGCCCTCGCCGGACAGCTCGCGGACGACGCCGACCCGCAGGCCGCTCAGATCGCCGGTCGCGCCCTGCCGGGCGGCGGCCACCACCGGCGGCACCGGCGCGTCGATCGAGGTGGAGTCCGCCGGGTCGTGGCCGGCCATCACCTCATGCAGCAGAGCCGCGTCCAGCACGCTGCGGGCGAACGGCCCGGCCTGGTCCAGCGATGAGGAGAACGCGACCAGCCCATAGCGGCTGACCCCGCCGTACGTCGGCTTGTGCCCGACCAGGCCGGTCACCGCGGCCGGCTGCCGGATCGAGCCGCCGGTGTCGGTGCCGATGCCCAGCGGCGCGGAGAACGCGGCGACCGCGGCCGACGAGCCGCCGGACGAGCCGCCCGGCACCCGGTCGAGGTCCCACGGGTTGCGGGTCGGGCCGAAGGCGCTGTTTTCCGTGGAGGAGCCCATCGCGAACTCGTCCATGTTGGTCTTGCCGAGGATCACCACGCCGGCGGCCTTGAGCCGGGCGGTCACCGTCGCGTCGTACGGCGGGACCCAGCCCTCGAGGATCTTGGAACCGCAGGTGGTGGGCACGCCGCGGGTGACGATGACGTCCTTGAGCGCGAGCGGCACGCCGGCCAGCGGGCCCCTGGGCGTGTCCCGGTCGGCGTCGACCGCGCGGGCGGCGGCGAGCGCGCCCTCGGTGTCGACGTGCAGGAACGCGTGCACCCGGTCGTCGACCGCGGCGATCCGGTCCAGGTGGGCCCGGGTCACCTCCTCGGCGCTGGTCTCGCCGGACGCGATGGCGGCCCCGAGCTCGGCGGCACCCAGCCTGGTGAGGTCGGTGCTCACGCTTCCTCGCTCAGGATCCGCGGCACCCGGAAGCGGTCGTCCTCGGCGGCCGGCGCGGCGGCGAGCACCTCGGCCCGGTCCAGGCACGGGGTCACCGCGTCGGGGCGCAGCACGTTGGTCAGCGGCACCGCGTGCGACGTCGGCGGGACGTCCGCGGCGGCCACCTCCTGCACCCGGGCCACCGCGCCGAGGATCACGTCCAGCTGGCCGGCGAAGACGTCGAGCTCGGCCTCGGACACGGCGAGGCGGGCCAGCCGGGCGAGGTGTGCGACCTCGTCCCGGGAGATCCCGGCAGTGGACTCGGGCATGCCGGCGAGTGTACGGGCGCTGCCCCGGCCGCCCCGACCCGGTTTCCTCAGGCCCGGCACCCGGGCCGTCCCCGGCCGGACCGGGACGGCACCCGGGCGGGACCGGGCCCACTGCCGGTCCGGACCGGGGCCGCAATGGATCTGCCGTCGGGCGGTCGGCCCGGACAGCCTGGTGGGCATGGCACCGGAGGTCCCACGGACGCGCGCGGACAACCGGCGATCCGCGAGGCTAGACCGACGCCTCCACGACGGCGTCGGCGCGGGGGCGGATCTCGCCCGAGTCGATCTGCTCGACCCAGTGGCAGGCGGCGACGTGCCCGGGCCGCACCTCCCGCAGCGCCGGCACCTCGTCCGCGCATCGGGTCTCCTGCACCCACGGGCAGCGGGTGCGGAACCGGCAGCCGGACGGCGGGTTGGCCGGCGACGGCAGGTCGCCGTAGAGCAGGATCCGCTGCCGCGAGTCCTCCAGGTCCGGGTCCGGGATCGGCACCGCCGACATCAACGCCCGCGTGTACGGGTGCAGCGGCTCGGTGTAGAGCCGGCGGGACGCGGTCTGCTCCACCACGACCCCGAGGTACATGACGCCGACCACGTCGCTGATGTGCCGGACCACGGCCAGGTCGTGCGCGATCACCAGGTACGTCAGCCCGAGCCGCTCCTGCAGCTCCTCGAGCAGGTTGACGATCTGCGCCTGGATGGAGACGTCCAGCGCGGACACCGGCTCGTCGGCGATGATCAGCTGCGGCTCCAGCGCGATCGCCCGGGCGATGCCGATCCGCTGCCGCTGCCCGCCGGAGAACTCGTGCGGGTAGCGGCCGCCGGCGTTGGTCGGCAGCCCGACGATGTCGAGCAGCTCGCGCACCCGGGTGGCCCGGGCGGCCGCCCCGGAGACGACCCGGTGGGTCTCCAGCGGCTCGGACAGGATCGACTCGATGCTCTGCCGCGGGTCCAGCGAGGACAGCGGGTCCTGGAAGACCATCTGCATCCGCCGCCGCTGCTTGCGCAACGCCTCGCCCTTGAGCGCGAGCACGTCGACCCCGTCGAAGTCGATCGTGCCGGCCGTCGGCTCGACCAGCCGCAGCAGCGCCCGGCCGAGCGTGGACTTGCCGCAGCCGGACTCGCCGACCAGGCCGTACGTCCCGCCGCGGGGCAGGTCGAGGTCGACCCCGTCGACGGCGCGGACGTGGCCCACGGTGCGGTCGAAGATCAGACCGCGGCGGATCGGGAAGTACACCTCGATGCCGCGGGCGGACAGCAGCGGGGGCGCCGGCTCGCCGGCCCCGGCGGCGCCCCCGGTCGCGGTGCTCCCCACCGGGCCGCCCGTCGCCGGATCGGCCCCGCGTCCCCGGTCGTCGCCCCGGTCCCCGGTGCGGTCGGCGGCGTGCCTGCCCACCGGCCCGGTCGGGTGCTCGGTCACCGACGGCCCGCCGGTCGCGGCCATACCGACCGCCGGCTCCCCGACCGCCGGCCCCGGGTACGCCCCGCTCACCGCCGGCTCGTCGTCGGTCGGACCGTCCCCGACCGGCCGCCGGTGCGCCCGGCCCGCCGGCGGGCCGTCGTCCGCGGGCCGGTGGGCGTCCCCGGCCGGGCCGGGGTAGGCACCGGTCCTCGGCGGGGCGGCGGGGTCGGGGTCGCGTGCGGGCTCGGCGGTGGGGATGGACTCGGCCGCGCCTCGGGTAACCGCGGACTCCTCGGCGGCGCCGCCCGTGGAGGCGGACTCGGCGGCGCCGCGCATGGCCGCGGACTCCGCGGCCGTCCCGTCCGGCCATGGCCCGGACCCGGCCGGCGGCCCGGCCGGCCGCTCACTCACCCGGCACCTCGCCGCGCCGGCCGGCCGCACCCGCGGCCACCGCCTCGGCCCGCGGCACCGGGTTGTGGCAGCGCAGCCGGCGCGGTCCGTCCGGCTCCAGGTCGGGCGTCACCGTGGTGCAAACCTCCAGCCGCCGCGTGCACCGCGGCGCGAACGCGCAGGCCGTCGCCCACGGCAGGGTGTCGGTCGGGGACCCGGGGATCGGCAGCAGCGGCGCGCCCTCCACCGAGTCCAGCCGGGGGATCGAGTTGAGCAGGCCGGTCGTGTACGGGTGCCGGGGCTCGACGAACAGCGTCCGCCGGTCGGCCTGCTCGACGATCCGCCCCGAATACATGACGTTGACCCGGTCGCACAGCCCGGCCACCACGCCGAGGTCGTGGGTGATCAGCACCAGCGCCGTGCCCTGCTGGCGGACCAGCTCCTTGAGCAGCTCGAGGATCTGCGCCTGGATGGTGACGTCCAGCGCGGTGGTCGGCTCGTCCGCGATCAGCACCCGCGGCTGGCAGGCCACCGCCATCGCCACCAGCGCACGCTGCCGCATCCCGCCGGACAGCTGGTGCGGATATTCCCGCAGCCGGCGCTCCGGGTCCGGGATGCCGACCAGGTCGAGCAGCCGGGCCGCCTCCCGCCGGGAGTCGGCGCCGGACAGGTCGCGGTGCCGGACCAGCACCTCGGTCACCTGCCGGCCGATCGGCACCACCGGGTTGAGCGAGGACAGCGGGTCCTGGAAGACCATCGCCAGGTCCCGCCCGCGCAGGTCGCGCAGCTCGTCCTGCTTGAGCCGCAGCAGCGACCGGCCGTCGAAGGTGACGGTCCCGCCGACCGTGGCCCCGCGCCGCGGCAGCAGGCCCATGATCGCCAGCGAGGTGACCGACTTGCCGGACCCGGACTCGCCAACCAGGCCGAGCGTCTCCCCCGCGTCCACGCGGAAGGACACCCCGTCCACGGCATGCACGTCCCGCCGGCCCCGCCGGCTGAACGTCACCGACAGGTCCTCGACCTCGAGCAGACTCACTGTGCCCGCTCCTCGGGCAGGGCGCCGGGCGCTCCACCCATTCCCACGCCTCCGCGCGGGGCAGCCAGGCGTCCGGCCCTCGTCGCTCCCCGCGGGCTCTCGTGCTCGCTCATCGCCTACCGCCGGAACTTCGGGTCGAGGGCCTCGCGCAGCGCCTCACCGAGCAGGGTGAAGCCGAGCGCGGCGAGCACGATCGCGATGCACGGGTAGAAGGCCAGCGCCGGGCGGATCTCCAGGTAGTTTTGCGCGTCGGAGAGCATCGCGCCCCACTCCGGCCGGCTGTCGTCCTGGCTGCCCAGGCCGAGGAAGGACAGCGCCGCGGCGTCGATGATCGCGGTCGCCAGCGTGAGCGTGGCCTGCACGATCACCGGGCCGACCGAGTTGGGCAGCACGTGCGAGAGCACGATCTTCCGCCGCGGCAGGCCGATGCTGCGCGCCGCCAGCACGTAGTCGCTCTCCCGCTGCGCGAGCATCGACCCGCGCAGCAGCCGGGCGAAGATCGGCACGTTGACGATCGCGATGGCGATCATCACCGAGGTGAGCGACTGGCCCAGGATCACCGAGATCGTGATCGCGGTGAGCAGCCCCGGGATGGACAGCATCAGATCGGTGATCCGCATGATCACGTTGTCGACCCGGCCGCCGAAGGCCCCGGCCAGGCAGCCCAGCGTCATCCCGATCGCCAGCCCGAGCAGCGTCGACACCACGCCGACCAGCAGCGACTGCCGGGCGCCGTACAGCAGGCGGGACAGCTCGTCCCGGCCGAGGTTGTCCACGCCCAGCGGGAAGCCCGGGCTCGCCCCCGGGATGTAGTCCGGCCGGACCTCGTCGATCTTCAGCTGCGCGTTGGGGTCGTGCGGCGCCAGCAGCGGCGCGAACACCGCCACCAGGACGAATGCGACCACGAGCACCGCGCCGAGGATGGCCAGCGGGTTGCGCCGCAGTCGGCGGAAAGCCTCCTTCCACCGGCCGCCGACGACCTCCTCCGGGGTGAAGACACCCGCGGCCGCGTCGACCTGCGTCGCTGTCGTCACCGCACCCTCACCCTCGGGTCGAGCACCCCGTACAGGATGTCGACGACCAGGTTGATCAGCACGTAGAGCACCGCGATGAACAGGATCGAGCCCTGCAGCACCGGATAGTTCTTGTTGAAGATCGAGTCCGCGATCTCCTGGCCGATGCCGGGGAACGCGAAGACCCGCTCGGTCAGGATCGCGCCGGACAGCAGCAGCCCCAGCTGCAGGCCGATGATGGTGACCACCGGCAGCATCGCGTTGCGCAGCACGTGCCGGCGGCGGATCACCGCGTTGGTCAGGCCCTTGGCCTCCGCGGTGCGGACGTAGTCCTCGTTGACCACGTCGAGCACGGCCGCCCGGGTGATCCGCACGATGATCGCCAGCGGGATCGTGCCGAGCGCGATCGCGGGCAGGATGAGGTGCTTCAGCGCGTCCCAGGACGCGTCCAGCTCCCGGGTCAGCAGCCCGTCCAGCACGAAGAAGTTCGTGATGTGGGTGGCCTCGATCCGCACGTCCTGCCGGCCGGAGGGTGGCAGCCAGCCCAGCCGCACCGCGAAGACGTATTTGAGCAGGAACGCCAGGAAGAAGACCGGGATCGTGATCCCGATCAGCGAACCGACCACCGACGCGCCGTCCAGCGCGCTGCCCTGCCGGCGGGCGGCGAAGTATCCCAGCGGGATGCCGACCACCGTGGCGAAGAGTAAGGCGGCGAAGGCCAGCTCCACCGTCCCCGGGAACTGGTCCAGCAGCACCCGGGTGACCGGCCGGCCGTCGGTGATGGAGTCACCGAAGTCGAACCGGATCATCCGCTGCAGGTACCGCCAGTACTGCACCCAGATCGGCTGGTCCAGCCCGTACGCCCGGTTGATCGCGGCCACCCGCTCGGGGGTGGCGCGCTCCCCCAGGAGGGCCGAAGCCGGCCCTCCTGGGAGGAGGCGCAACCACGCGAACAGCAGGATGGACAGCCCGAACAGGATCGGGATGAGCTGCAGCAGCCGCCGTACGACGAAGCGCAGCATCCTGCGGTCTTACTGGCCGGTGGTGTAGACGAGGGCGAACTCGTCGTTCAGCACCGGGCTGGGCACGAAGTCCTTCACGTTCTCCTGCATCGCCACCGACGGTGGCGAGTGCGAGATCGGGACCGCCGGCAGGAAGTCCACGATCTGCCGGTTGACCGCCTTGTACGCCTCCTCGCGGGCCGCGGCCTCCGGGGTCGCGTCCGCCTTGGCGATGGCGTCGAAGAGGCCCTGGTTGGTGAACCCGAACTCCGGCTTGTTGCGGCCGAAGAAGGTGCCGTTGAAGTTGTAGGCGTCGTTGTAGTCACCGGTCCAGCCCAGCAGGTGGATGTCCGCCTTGCCGGTCTGCACGTCGGTCAGGTAGCCCGAGTTCCACACCTTCGCCACCGGGGTGATCTTGATGCCGGCCTTCTCCAGGTCGGCCTTGATCACCTCGAAGATCTCCTTCGGGTTGGGCATGTACGGCCGGCTGACCTCGGTCGGCCAGTAGAACTTGAGGTTCAGGTTCGACGCGCCGGCCTGCTGCAGCAGCGACTTGGCCTTGTTCAGGTCGTACGGGTACGTGGTCACGTCGTCCGCGTAGCCGGACACCTCCGGCGGCATGAACTCCTTGGCCACCTGGGCCGCCGGCGGGAACTTCGACTTGACCAGGGCCTCGCGGTTGATCGCGTGCGCGATCGCCTGCCGGACCTCCGGCTTGGCCAGCTGCGGGTTCTTCTGGTTCATGCCCAGGTAGAGGATGTTGAACGGCGGCCGGTCGAGGATCTGCTCGCCCGCGCCCTTCAGGCTGCTGATGTCACCGGGCGCGACCAGGTCGTAGCCGTCGATCGTGCCGGCCTGCAGCTCCTGCTTGCGGGCGTTGTTGTCCGAGATGACCTTGAAGACGATCTTGTTGATCTTGGCCTTGTCGCCCCAGTAGTCCGGGTTGCGAACGATGGTGACCGTCTTGTTGGCCCGGTCGCGGGACTCCAGCTTGTACGGCCCGGTGCCGGTCGGGTGCTCGGTCGCGTAGGCCGGGTACTCGAACGTGTCGCCGGACTGCTTGACGTTGTCCGCGTCGTACTTCTTCAGCGCGTCGGGGCTCTGGATGGCGAACGCCGGCAGCGCCAGCGCCGCCGGGATGCGGCCGGTCGGGTTGGCGATCGTCAGCACGATCTCCGTCGGGCTGCTGACCTGGCAGGACTTGAAGAGGCTCGGCGGCTGGTCCGAGGTCTCGTTCTTGGCGAAGCCGCCGAAGGTGTCCTGCCAGTACGCCGAGACGTCCGGGTTCTGCAGGACGCCCTTGAAGTTGTACCAGCGGTTGAAGTTGAAGCAGACGGCGTCGCCGTTGAAGTCGGTGCCGTCGTGGAACTTGACGCCCTCGCGGAGGGTGAAGGTCCACTTGGTGCCGGATGCGTCGCCCTCCCACTTGGTGGCCAGCGCCGGCTCGATGTCCGCGCTGCCCTGCTTGGTCTTGACCAGGCCCTCGTAGATCTGCTTGAGCACGCGGAACGTCTCGCCGTCGCTGGCGAACGCGGGGTCGAAGAGCTTCGGCTCGCCGGCCGCTCCGAAGACGAGCGTGTCCTTGCTGCTCGCACCGTCGCTGCCGCCGCCGCCGCTGTCGTCGCGGTCGCTGTCCGCGCAGCCCGACGCTGCGAGCGCCAGCGCCGTGACCGAGGCGAGGATGATCATCCTCCGCGCCGTCTTACCTGGCATGGATCGCTCCACTGGTCTCGGGGTCGCCGTTGACCCGGCCGTGCCGGGCTGGTGGCGACACACTAGCGCCGCACCCGGGCCCGGCCGAAGGGCGCATCGGCCACGGTCTGGTCACGAAGCGGTCCGCTGCGCGACCACTGCTCGCCGCGGAGGCGTCGGGTGGGTGGTTCGGCGAACGGCTGACGGCCGCTCGGCCGCTCGGCCACCGCCGGAGACGTGCTCGGGTGAGCGGGGGTGGAAACACGGCGTACACACTGATGCGGCAGGCTGAGCGCCGGAGGTGACGCGGCGTGTCCTACCTGCTGCGGGTTCTGCTGCCCGACCGGCCCGGCATGCTCGGCGCCGTGGCGACCGCGCTCGGGGAGGCCGGAGCCGACATCCTCAGCGTGGACGTCGTCGAGCGGGCCGCCGGGGTGGCCGTCGACGACCTGATAGTCGAGCTGGCCCCCGGCAAGCTCGCGGACAGCCTGATCACCGCCGCCGTGTCGGTGCCCGGGGTGAGCGTCGAGTCGATCCAGCGGTATTACACCGTGGTCGGCGAGGCGCACCGGGAGCTGGAGCTGCTGGAGGCGCTGGCCAGCGCGCCGGAGCGGGCGCCGGAGCTGCTCGTCTCCGGGGCGCCGCGGATCTTCCGGGCCGGCTGGGCGGTGGTGGTCCGCTACGACGACCGCGGGCCGCTGATGGAGGCGGCCAGCCCGGCGGCGCCCGAGCTGGGCGACATCGACCTGCCCTGGTTGCCGCTGGCGCGGGCCCAGGTGCTGGACCCGACCGCGCGGTGGGTGCCGCCGGAGTGGGGCGCGCTCGGCACAGAGCTGGCCGCCGCCCCGCTCGGCGACCCGGACCGGGCCGTGCTGGTCGGCCGCCCGGGCGGGCCGGCGTGGCGGCCGGCGGAGCTGCTGCGGCTGGCGCACCTGGCCGGCATCGCCGTCACCGTGGCCCAGCAGGTCGGCCCGCCCCCACCCGCGCACCGCACCCGCCGCTAGGGTGTGTCTGCCGGATGTCGGTGGATGCGGGCGGCGTCCAGGCGGCGTCCGGCAAGGCGGAGGAGGAGTCCGATACCGCTGTTGTATCGGCGACGACGACAACGCCGCCGGTCGTCGCCTGGGCGTCGCCCGCGCCGCCAGATGTCCGGCAGACACACCCTAGCCGCCTGCGGCGGTCGCCTCAGGCTGCGCCTTCGGCTTGGCGCGCCTCCTCGGCTTCGCCTCGGGCGCCTCGCCGGTGTCCGCCGCCGGCTCCGCCGCGCGGCTTCGCGGCGCGCTTCCTCGGCTTCGCCTCGGCCGGCTCCGCCGGCGGCGGCTTCCGGGCGACGGCGAGGGCGGCGTCCACCCCGTCGGCGAGCAGCACCTTGAACCCGGCCTCGTCGAGCACCGGCACCCCCACCTCCAGCGCCTTGTCGTACTTGGAGCCGGGGCTCTCCCCCGCGACCACGAACGACGTCTTCTTGGACACCGAGCCGGTCACCTTGCCGCCGAGGGTCTGCACCGCCTCGGTGGCGCCGTCGCGGCTGTAGTCGTCCAGCGAGCCGGTCACCACCAGGGTGACCCCGGTCAGCGGGCCGGGACCGGCGGCGGCGCCCTCGTCCTCCATCCGGACGCCGGCTGCGGCCCAGCGGGCCACCAGGTCGGCGTGCCAGTCGACGGCGAACCACTCGCGGACCGCCTCGGCGATCGTCGGCCCCACCCCGTCCGCGGCGGCCAGCTCCTCGCCGGAGGCCTCCCGGATCCGGTCCATCGACCGGAACTCCCGGGCCAGCGCCTGCGCGGCAGTCGGCCCGACGTGCCGGATCGACAGGCCGACCAGCACCCGCCACAGCGGGCGGCCGCGGGCGGCCTGCAGGTTGTCGAACAGGCGCTGCGCGTTGGCGGTCGGGGTGCCGTCCTTCTTGCGGAACAGGTCGACCTCGGCGATCCGCTCCAGGGTGAGCGCGAACAGGTCGCCCTCGTCCCGCAGCGCGGGCTCGCCGCCGTCCTCGCGCCGGGTCAGCGCGATGGCCGCCTCGTAGCCGAGCGCCTCGACGTCGAAAGCACCCCGGCCAGCCACGTGGAACACGCGCTCCCGCAGCTGCGCGGGGCAGGACCGCGCGTTGGGACAGCGGATGTCGACGTCGCTCTCCTTCTCCCGGCGCAGCCGGGTCTGGCACTCGGGGCACTTCGTCGGCATCTCGAACGGGCGGGCGTCGTCCGGGCGCAGGTCGACCACCGGCCCGACGATCTCCGGGATCACGTCGCCGGCCTTGCGGACGACCACGGTGTCGCCGATGAGCACGCCCTTGCGGCGCACCTCGTTTTCGTTGTGCAGGGTGGCGAGGCCGACCGTGGAGCCGGCCACCAGGACCGGCTCCAGCTCGGCATACGGGGTCACCCGACCGGTGCGGCCGACGTTGACCTTGATGTCGCGGAGCTTGGTGGTGACCTCCTCCGGCGGGTACTTGAACGCGATCGCCCACCGCGGCGCCCGGGAGGTGGAGCCGAGCCGGCGCTGCAGCGCCAGCTGGTCGACCTTGACCACGACGCCGTCGATCTCGTGCTCGACGTCGTGGCGGTGCTCCCGATAGTGCTCGATGTAGGCGGTCACCTCGTCCAGCGAGTCGACCACCCGGTAGCGCTCGGAGACCGGGAGCCCCCAGTCCCGCAACGCCTCGTACCACCCGCTCTGCCGGTCGGGGGCCTTGCCCTGGTGCGCGCCGACGCCGTGCACGACCAGCCGGAGCGGCCGGCTCGCGGTCACCCGGGGGTCCTTCTGCCGGAGCGAGCCGGCGGCCGCATTGCGCGGGTTGGCGAACGGCGCCTTGCCCGCCTCCACCAGCGACGCGTTGAGCTGCTCGAAGCCGGCGACCGGGAAGTAGACCTCGCCGCGCACCTCGAGCAGCTCCGGCGCCGCGTCGCCGGTCAGCTCGGTCGGCACGTTGTCCAGCGAGCGCAGGTTGGGCGTGACGTCCTCGCCGGTGCGCCCGTCACCGCGGGTGGCGCCGCGGACCAGCCGACCGCGCTCGTAGACCAGGTCGACGGCCAGCCCGTCGACCTTGAGCTCGCACAGGAAGTCGGTCACCCGGCCGGCGTCGCGCTCCACCCGCTGCGCCCAGCCGGCCAGGTCCTCGGCGGTGAACACGTTGTCCAGGCTGAGCATCCGCTCGACGTGGTCGACCGGGGTGAACAGGGTCGAATAGGTCCCGCCGATCCGCTGGGTGGGCGAGCTCGGCGTGCGCAGCTCCGGGAACTCGGTCTCCAGCGCCTCCAGCTCGCGCAGGAGCGTGTCGTATTCCGCGTCGGCCAGGGTCGGCCGGTCGAGGATGTAGTAGCGGTATTGCGCGTCGTCGATCACCCGCGCCAGCTCGGCCGCGCGCTCTCGGGCCTCCGTCGGCGCCGGCCGCACCTCGGCCGTGGTGTCCTCCCCGATCTCCGTCACGCCCCGCACGGTAGCTGCCGGGTCCGACAGTTTCTGCTACCCCTCGGGGTCCTCGGCGAGCGCCCGGCCGGTGTCGCGGATCCGGCGCAGCGCCGCCCGCGCGTACGCCGGGGAGGCGCCGGCCAGCCCGCACGCCGGGGTCGGCACGACCGACCGCGGCAGGTCGGCGGCCGGGAACCCGAGCCGGCTCCAGAACCGGCGCAGCCCGCGCACGGTGTCCCCGAGATCGCCCAGCTCGGCGTCCACCCCGGGCAGCACGCCCAGCCACAGCGACACCCCGGCCTCGACCGCGGTGCCCAGCTCCTCGTCCATCCCGCCGAGCCGGGCCGCGTCCACCGACAGCGCCCGCGCCCCGGCGGCGCGCAACAGCCCGATCGGCGGCCGGGCGGCGCAGCAGTGCACAGCGGTGGCCACGGCGCCGGCGTCGACCGCGGCGGCCAGCACGTCGGCCAGGCCGGCCTGCACGACCGGCTCCTCCACCGCGGCCAGCGTGCCGAAGCCGCTCGCCGTCGGCACCCGCCCGGACAGCACCGCCGGCAGCGACGGCTCGTCGACCTGGAGCACCACCTGCGCGCCGGGCAGCCGCCGGGCAACGTCGGCGACGTGCCGGCGGGTGCCCTCGGCCAGCGACTGGACCAGGTCGCGGACCGCCCCCGGGTCGGACACCGCCTTGTCCCCGTAGTGCAGCTCCAGCGTCGAGGCCAGCGTCCACGGGCCGGTGACCTGCAGCTTCCATGGTCCCCGGTACGCCTGCGCCAGGTCCTCCAGCGCGTCGAGGTCCCGGGAGAGCAGGTCGGTCGCCCGGCGCAGGTCGCGGCCGGGCCGGTCCACCAGCCGCCAGCCGGAGGGCTGCACGTCCACCGGAAGGTCGACCAGCAGCGCCGCGCCGCGGCCGACCATGTCGGCGCCGAGCCCGCGGGCCGGCAGCTCGGGCAGGTGCGGGAGGTCCGGCAGCTCGCCCAGCACGATCCGGACCGCCTCGGCGGGGTCCTCGCCCGGCAGGGAGCCGACCCCCGTCGCCGCCCCCGCCACCCACGGCACCTCAGCCACCCGGCAACCGTAGTCCGTACCTCCGGCCGGTGGTTCTGCCGGAGGGCCGGGGCAGGATGGGGGGGTGGGGACCTACCGGGAGGCGCCGCCGCCGGCGGACCTGGCCGGCCACCTGCGGTGCACCTGGACCGCGGTGACCGGGCGGCCGTCGACGGTGCTGCCGGACGGCTGCCTCGACCTCATGTGGCTGGACGGCGAGCTGGTGGTGGCCGGGCCGGACACCGGGCCGGCGCCGAGCCGGGTGCCGGCCGGGACCGAGGTCGCCGCGGTGCGCTTCCGGCCCGGGGCGGCGCCGGCGGTGCTCGGCGTGCCGGCCGCCGAGCTGCGCGACGCCCGGGTGCCGCTGGCGGACCTGTGGGCGGACGGGGCCGAGCTGGGTCACCGGCTTGACGACGCCGCCGGGCCGGCCGAGCGGGTGGCGGTGCTGGCCAGTGCCGTACGGGAGCGGCTCCCCGGCGCCCCGCCGGTCGACCCGGTCGCGCTCGCCGTCGCCACCACCCTCGCCCACCCCGCCCCCGGCGAGGCGCGCGCGGTCCCGGAGGGGCGGCGGGACCGGCCGCGGCGGCGGGCGGCGGCCGGCGTGGTGACCGCGCGGGCGGAGCGGGCCGGCGTGGTGGCCGCGCTGGCGGAGCAGGCCGGGCTGTCCGAGCGCCAGCTGCACCGGCGGTGCGTGGCCGCGTTCGGCTACGGACCCAAGACGCTGGACCGGGTGTTGCGGCTCCAGCGCTTCCTCGCGCTCGGCCGGGCCGAGCCGGGCTCCGGTCTGGCCGACCTGGCCGTACGCGCCGGCTACGCCGACCAGGCCCACCTCGCCCACGACTGCCGGGCCCTCGCCGGCACCACCCCCTCCCGCCTCGCCGGCTGACCCTCGGCGGATGTCCCCGGCGGATGTCCCCGGCGGATGTCCCCGGCGGATGTCCTCGGCGGGGTGTCCCCGGCGGATGTCCGATCCGGACAAGACCCGGCGGCGCGGCGTGGCTAGCGTCGGCGGCATGGAGATCCTCTTCATCGCGGGCTTCGGCCCGATCAGCCGGGAGGCGGCGCCCAGCCGCCGGTTCTACGCCGACGCGCTCGGCATCGCGTTCGAGGCGGACGGTGACTACCTGCACACCGGGGACCTGGACGGCGCGCGGCACTTCGCGGTGTGGCCGCTGACGCAGGCCGCCGAGTCCTGCTACGGCACCGGGGAGTGGCCGGCGGACGTGCCGGTCCCGCAGGCGTGGGTCGAGTTCGACGTCCCCGACGTCGAGGCGGCCGCCGCCGAGCTGGAGGCCGGCGGCCACCAGCTGATCCACGGCGCGAAGACCATGCCGTGGGGCCAGACCCTCGCCCGGGTGCTCAGCCCGGAGGGGCTGCTCGTCGGCCTCGCCCACACACCCTGGATGCGCGGGACCGCCAGCTGACCACCCACGCGCGCCTCGGCAGCGCAGGACGGCACCTTGAGGGTCAGGAGGTGGTGCCCAGGGCTCGCTCGGCGTTCGAGGTGGTGAGGACGGTGGCGGAGCCGAGGACGGTGTCGCCGGCGTAGAAGACCGCCGCCTGCCCGGTGGCCACGCCGCGCACCGGCCGGTGCAGCCGCACCTCGACCCGGTCCGCGAGCACGGTCACCGTGGCCGGCGCGACGGCGCCGTGCGCGCGCAGCTGCACCGAGCAGTCGAAGCCCGCCGCCGGCGGCGCCCCGGCCGTCCACACCGGACGGTCGCCGGTCAGGGCGGCGACGTCGAGCAGCGCCGCCGGCCCGACCGTGACGCGGCCGTTCACCGGCTCGATGCCGAGCACGTACCGCGGGGCGCCGTCGGGTGCCGGCCGGTCCAGCCGCAGCCCGCGCCGCTGCCCGACGGTGAACCCGTACGCCCCCTCGTGCCGGCCGACCTCCTCGCCGGTCAGCGCGTCGACCAGCGGACCGGGCCGGTCGCCGAGCCGGCGGTGGAGGAAGCCGCGGGTGTCGCCATCGGCGATGAAGCAGATGTCGTGGCTGTCCGGCTTGGTCGCCACCGCCAGCCCGCGGGCCGCCGCCTCGGCCCGTACGGCCGCCTTGGTCGAGTCGCCGAGCGGGAAGAGCGCGTGCGCGAGCTGCTCGCGGGTGAGCACGGCCAGCACGTACGACTGGTCCTTGGCCGGGTCCACGGACCGGCGCAGCACGCCGCCGGACAGCCGCGCGTGGTGCCCGGTGACCACCGCGTCGAAGCCGAGCGCCAGCGCCCGGTCCAGCACCGCGGCGAACTTGATCCGCTCGTTGCAGCGCAGGCACGGGTTGGGCGTGCGGCCGGCCTCATACTCGGCGACGAAGTCGTCCACCACGTCCGCGGCGAAGCGTTCGGCCAGGTCCCAGACGTAGTACGGGATGTCGAGCACGTCCGCGGCCCGCCGGGCGTCCCGCGCGTCCTCCGGCGTGCAGCAGCCGCGGGCGCCGGCCCGGCCGGTCGCCGGGGCCTTGGCCAGGGCAAGGTGCACGGCGGTCACGTCGTGCCCGGCGTCGACCGCGCGGGCCGCGGCCACCGCGGAGTCGACGCCGCCGGAGACGGCGGCCAGCACCCTCATCGGCGCACCGGCCCGGCCAGCCCGGCCCGGCGCCCCCGCTCCACCGCCGGCGGCAGCGCGTCGAGCAGCGCGGCCACGTCGGCCCGGGTCGAGCTGTGGCCGAGGGAGAAGCGCAGCGACCCGCGCGCCTGCTCGGGGTCGGCGCCCATCGCGATCAGCACGTGGCTGGGCCGGGCGACCCCGGCCGAGCAGGCCGACCCGGTCGAGCACTCGACGCCGCGGGCGTCGAGCAGCATCAGCAGCGAGTCGCCCTCGCAGCCGGGGAAGGAGAAGTGCGCGTTGCCGGGCAGCCGGTCGACCGGGTCGCCGCCGAGCACCGCGTCCGGCACCCGGGCCAGCACCCCGGCGACCAGGTCGTCGCGCAGCGCCGCGACCCGCGCGCTGGTCTCCGGCCGGGCGGCGACCGCCACGTCGACCGCGACGGCGAGGCCGACGATGCCGGGGGTGTGCAGGGTGCCGGACCGTACGTCCCGCTCCTGGCCGCCGCCGTGCAGCAGCGGCGTGCAGGCCACGTCCCGGCCGAGCACCAGCGCGCCGGCGCCCACCGGGCCGCCCAGCTTGTGGCCGGTCAGGGTGAGCGCGTCCACCCCGGCGGCGGCCACGTCGACCGGCAGCGTGCCGACCGCCTGCACCGCGTCGGTGTGGAACGGCACCCCGTACCCGGCCGCGACCGCGGCCAGCTCGCGCACCGGCTGGATGGTGCCGACCTCGTTGTTCGCCCACATCACGGTGACCAGCGCGGCGGTGTCGCCGGCCTCGGCCAGTGCCTCGGCCAGCGTGTCGGGGTGCACCCGGCCGAGCCGGTCCACCGGCAGCCAGGTCACCTCGGCGCCCTCGTGCCGCTGCAGCCACTCCACCGCGTCCAGCACCGCGTGGTGCTCGACCGCGCTGGCCAGCACCCGGCGGCGGCGCGGGTCGGCGGCGCGGCGGGCCCAGAAGATGCCCTTGACCCCCAGGTTGTCGCTCTCGGTGCCGCCGCCGGTGAAGACCACCTCGTACGGCCGGGCGCCGATCGCCGCGGCGATCCGCTCGCGGGACTCCTCCACCAGCCGGCGGGCGCGCCGGCCGGAGGCGTGCAACGACGACGGGTTGCCCCAGTCGCGCATCGCCGCCGCCACCGCATCAACCGCCTCCGGCAGCATCGGGGTGGTGGCGGCGTGGTCGAGATAGGCCATCCCCGTCAGCCTACGGCGCGCCGCCCGGCGCGGCGCGCCACCTCAGTGGGCGTACGGGCCCGGGTGGCGAGGAGGGCGCCGATAAGGGCGACGGCGACCATGACCAGGTTGAGGGTGGTGGCCGCGGACGGCAGCGAGAGGACGCCGCGGGCGCTGGCGGCGACCAGCACGCCGGCCAGGCCGATGCCGAGCGCGCTGCACGCCGAGTCGCTGATCTGCAGGGCGGAGGAGTTCGCGCCGCGCTCGGCGGGCGGGGTCAGCCGGAGCAGCAGCACGCCGATGCTGGCCATCGCCAGCCCCATGCCGAGCCCGCCGGCCAGCCACACCGGGTAGACCAGCCAGGCCGGCGCGCCCGGCCGGGCCACCACCGCCATCCCGCCGGCGGCGACCGCGACCAGCAGGAAGCCGGCGCGGACCAGCCGGTGGCGCGCCGCGTCCGGGCGTCGGCCCTGCCACCAGGACGCGGCCGCCCAGCCGACCGCGCCGCCGGTGAGCGGTACGCCGGCCGCGGTGGCCGAGTAGCCGTGCACCAGCGTGAGGGTCAGCGGCACCAGCGACTCGACCGCGAAGAACGAGCCGGCGAGCAGACCGCGGAGGCCGACCACCGCAGGCACCCCGCGGCGCAGCGCCGCCGTGCCGCGGGGCAGCAGCACCCGCAGCCCGACGCCGAGCAGGAGCAGCCCGCCGGCGGCGACCGGCAGCCGCGGCCAGCTCGGCTGCTGCGCCGACCACTGCGTGGCGGCGATCCCGCTGCCCACCAGCACCGCGGCGGCCCACCGGCGGGGACGTGCGGCGGGCGGTTCGGCCGGGCGGTCCAGCCGGCGGGCCAGCGGGACCAGCATCGCGCCGCCGGCCAGCACGAGCGGCACCAGCCCGAGGAAGGCCCAGCGCCAGCCCGGCCCCTCGGCCAGCGCGCCGGCCACCACCGGCCCGACCAGCGCGGGGATCACCCAGGCGGCGGAGATGGCGCCGAAGACGGCCGGCCGCAGGCGCTCCGGGTACGCCTCCCCCACCAGCACGTACATGACCACCACGAGCAGGCCGACGCCGAAGCCCTGCAGCGCCCGGCCGAGCACGAAGACGGCCATGCCGGCGGCGGTGCCGGCGACGATCAGCCCGACCAGGAAGGTGAGCACGCCGGCGAGCAGCGGGCGGCGGGCGCCGACCCGGTCGGCGAGCTCGCCGGAGGCGACCATGCCGACCACCGAGGTGACCAGCAGGGCGGTGAAGGACCAGCCGTACCAGGCCAGACCCCGCAGCTCGGCGACCGCGGTGGGCAGCGCGGTCGCCACTGCCATCGCCTCGAACGCGATGAGGCTGACCAGCCCGACGATGCCCAGCGTCGGCACCCGCAGGCCCGGCGCCAGGATGCCGCCGGGCCGGGTGTCGGGCGGCGGCAAGGTCCGGGTCACCACCCGAACCTATGCCGCCCGCCGCGCACCCGGCTCGGCGGAGTCAGCCCCGCACTCGGACCCGACCGGCCGCCCCGGGGCCCGGGGACCGCCCCGGGATGATCTAGCCCTTGCGCTTGGTGATCTCCTCGGTGAGCTGGGGGACGACCTGGAACAGGTCGCCGACCACGCCGAAGTCGGCCAGCTCGAAGATCGGCGCCTCGGGGTCCTTGTTGATGGCGACGATCGTCTTGGACGTCTGCATGCCGGCCCGGTGCTGGATCGCGCCGGAGATGCCGACCGCGACGTACAGCTGCGGGGAGACGGTCACGCCGGTCTGGCCGACCTGGGCCTGATGCGGATACCACCCCGCGTCGGTGGCGGCCCGGGAGGCGCCGACCGCGCCGCCCAGCGAGTCGGCCAGCGTCTCCACCACGGAGAAGTTGTCACCCGAGCCGAGCCCGCGCCCGCCGGAGACGACGATCGAGGCGTCGGTCAGCGCGGGCCGGCTGCCCTTCTCCTCCACCACCCGCTCCAGCACGGTCGCGCCGCGGGCGGTGTCCGGCAGCGTGACCGAGACCTCCTCGGTGCTCGCCTGCGCCGGAGCCGGCGCCGCGGACACCGAGTTGGGCCGGACGGTGACGATCGGCGTGCCGGTGCGCACCCGAGAGCGGACCACCACGGCGCCGCCGAAGATGCTCTGCGTCGCGGTGCCGTCGGCCTCGACCCCGACCGCGTCGGTGAGGATGCCGCTGCGGGTCTTCATCGCCAGCCGGGCCGCGACCTCCTTGCCCTCGGCGGAGGAGGCGATCAGCACCGCGGCCGGCGAGCCGGCCGACACCAGCTGGGCCAGCGCCTCGGACTTCGGGGTCACCAGGACCTTGTCGGCGTCCTCGGACTCGGCCGCGTAGACCTTCGTCGCGCCGTACTCCGCGAGCTTGTCCACCAGCGGCGCCGCGGTGCCGGGCCCGCCGACCACCACCGCCGCCGGCTCGCCCAGCTCGCGGGCCGCGGTGAGCAGCTCGAGCGTGACCTTCTTGACGGATCCCTCGCCGTGCTCGACGAGGACCAGGACCTCAGCCATGTGTCGGCGCTCCCGCTCAGATCAGCTTCTGGGACGCGAGGAACTCGGCGAGCTTGACCCCGCCGTCGCCCTCGTCCTTGACCACCTGGCCGGCCTGCCGCGGCGGCCGGAGGGTGACGTCGACGACCTCGCTGGTCGCGTTTTCCAGGCCCATGGCGCCGGCGTCGAGGCCGAGGTCGGCGACCGTCACGGTGGTCACCGGCTTCTTCTTGGCCGCCATGATCCCCTTGAACGACGGGTAGCGCGGCTCGTTGATCTTCTCCACCACGCTGACCACGGCCGGCGTGGAGCCCTGCACGCGGTCGAAGCCGGTCTCGGTCTGCCGCTCGATCGTCACCGTCGAGCCGTCCACCTCGACCTTGCGGGCGCCGGACAGCTGCGGCAGGCCGAGCTTCTCGGCGAGCAGCGCGGCCATGATCGACAGCCGGGCGTCGGTCGACTCCGAGCCGCAGACGACCAGGTCGTACGGCATCGTGCCGAGCGCCGCGGCCAGCGCCTCGGCGGTCTGGATGGCACAGGAGCCGTGCAGGGCCGGGTCGCTGACATGCACCGCCTTGTCGGCGCCCATCGACAGCGCCTTGCGGATCGTCTCCGCCGACCGGTCCGGACCCATGGTGAGGACCGTCACCTCGCCGCCGTGGGCCTCCTTGAGCCGGAGGGCCTCCTCGACCGCGTACTCGTCGATCTCGTTCATGACCGCGTCGACCGACTCGCGGTCGAGCGTCCTGTCCGACTCGGACAGCCGGCGCTCGGCCCACGTGTCGGGCACCTGCTTGACCAGCACGACGATGTCCACGCCTCGGTCCCTCCTCCATGAGGTGCGCCGATGCTACCCACCGGTACGCACGCCGGCCGCCCCGCCCGCGGTGATCCCTCTCACCCCAGTCTGCCCTTCCTGCTTTCCGCCCACTCGCCGCCCCGGCTGGTCGCCGTCACCTTCGACTGACGCCCTGAGGCGGCGGGGCGGCGGGTGTGCGAGAGTCCCGCCGTGCATCCGTCGCTCGCGCTGACCGGGGAGCGCACGCTGCCCGGCATCCCGGCGGAGAACTACTGGTTCCGGCGGCACCAGGCGGCGTACGAGGCGCTGGTCCCGTTCTGCCGCGGGGCGGTGGTGCTGGAGGCCGGCTGCGGTGAGGGGTACGGCGCGGACCGGATCGCCGCGGTGGCCCGGGCGGTGGTCGGCTTCGACTACGACGCGGCGACGGCCGGTCACGTCGCGAGCGCGTACCCGCGGGTGCGGGCGGTGCGCGGCAACCTGGCCCAGCTGCCCTTCGCCGACGGCGCCTTCGACGTGGTGGCCAACCTGCAGGTGATCGAGCACCTGTGGGACCAGCCGGCGTTCCTGGCCGAGTGCGCCCGGGTGCTGCGCCCGGCCGGCACGCTGCTGCTGACCACGCCCAACCGGCTGACGTTCTCGCCGCCGAACCGGCCGCTCAACCCCTTCCACCACCGCGAGCTGGCGCCGGGCGAGCTGCGTGAGCTGCTCACCGACGCCGGCTTCGAGGTGACCCGGCTGCTCGGGCTGCGACACGGGCGCCGGCTGGCCAAGCTCGACAAGCGCTTCTCCTCGCTGGTCGACGCGCAGCTGGCCGGCCCGCCGACGGCCTGGCACCCGGAGCTGCGCCGGGCGGTGGCCCGGGTGGCGGTCCGGGACTTCGAGCTGGGTCCGGACGACCTGGACGCCAGCCTGGACCTGGTCGCGGTGGCCGTGCGGCGGCCGGTGCCGGCGCCGCGGCCGGCATGACCCCGCCGGTCGGCACCTTCTGCCTGGTGCTGCACACCCACCTGCCGTGGGTGGCGCACGCCGGCACCTGGCCGGTCGGCGAGGAGTGGCTGCACCAGGCGTTCACCGGGTCCTGGCGGCGGGTGCTCGGGCTGCTCGACGAGCTGGCCGCGGCCGGGCACTCCGACGTGCTCACGCTCGGGGTCACCCCGGTGCTCGCGGCGATGCTCGACGACCCGTACTGCCTGCGCGAGCTGCACACCTGGACCGGCAACTGGCAGCTGCGGGCGGCCGAGCTGGCCGGCCGGCGGGAGCCGCACCTGCGCCGGCTGGCCGGCGACGAGTGGGTCGCGGCGACCGCCTGCCTGGCCGACCTGGAGGCCCGGTGGCTGACCGGCGGGCTGTCCGGGGTGCTGCGGCCGCTCGTCGACGCCGGGGTGGTCGAGCTGCTCGGCGGGCCGGCCGCGCACCCGTTCCAGCCGCTGCTCGACCCGCGGGTGGCCGCGGCCGAGCTGGCCGCCGGGCTGGACGACGCCCGGCTGCGGCTGGGCCGGGCGCCGGCCGGGATCTGGGCGCCGGAGTGCGGCTTCGCCCCCGGCCTGGAGTCGCTGTACGCCGCCGCCGGCGTGCAGCGCTTCGTGGTCGACTCCCCCGCGCTGCACGGCGACACCGCGGCCGCCCGCCCGGTCGGCGACTCCGGGGTGCTCTGCATCGGGCGCGACCTCGAGGTCAGCTACCGGGTGTGGTCGCCGAAGGCCGGCTACCCGGGGGCGCCGGACTACCGGGACTTCCACACCTTCGACCACGCGTCCGGCTTCCGGCCGGCCCGGGTGACCGGGCGGCACGTGCCGCCGGAGGCCAAGCGGCCGTGGGAGCCGGACCTGGCCGCGGCCGCCGTACGCCGGGACGCGGCCGACTTCGTCGACGTCGTCCGGGGCCGGTTGCGCGACCTGGCCGACCGGGACGGGCGGCCCGGGCTGGTGGTGGCCTGCTACGACACCGAGCTGTTCGGGCACTGGTGGCACGAGGGGCCGGAGTGGCTGGCCGCCGTGCTGACCGCGCTGCCCGCGGCGGGCGTCCGGGTCACCACGCTGCGGGGCGCGGTCGAGGCCGGCCACGTCGGCCCGCCGGTGTCACTGGGGCCGTCCTCGTGGGGCAGCGGCAAGGACTGGCGGGTGTGGACCGGCCCGGCCGTGCAGGACCTGGTGGTGGCGGCCAAGGGGGTGCAGCACCGGCTGCTGACCACGGTGGACGCCCACCGGGGGCCGGCCCGGGACCCGGTGCTCGACCAGCTGGTGCGGGAGGCGTTCCTCGCGCTGTCCAGCGACTGGGCCTTCATGGTCACCCACGACAGCGCGGCGGCGTACGCCCGGGACCGGGCCGGGACCCACACCGCCCGGGTGCACGCGCTGGCCGACCTGCTCGACGCCGGGGACCGGGCCGGGGCGGCGGCGCTGGCGGAGCGGCTGCGGGTCGTGGACGGGCCCTTCGGGCACCTGGACGCGCGGCTGCTCTGACGACGGATGCCGGCCCGGATGCGGTGGGCGCGGGGCTAGAAGCTCCCCCCGCCTCCGCCGCCACCCTGCTCGTACATGTTGCCGCGGGAATCGTTGAGCCGGCGGGCGTTGTGCACGTCGCGCTGGTCGACGTAGGTCCGGCTGCGGGTCCGGCGCGCCTTGAGGTCCAGCACGGCCGCGGTGACGATCAGGGCGACCAGGATTCCGAGCGAGATGACGAAGAGCGCCATGGCTCCCACCTCCAGTGGTGCACCGACGATACACGACCGTCCGATCGAGTGGTCCGGTTTCCGTCGGAGGGCCCCTCTAGAGTCCCGGGGCATGGACAGCCGCCTGCGTGCCCTCTGCGACCTCAACTTCGCCGAGTCCCGGGAGTATGCGGGCCGTCATGAGTACGACGGCCGGGTGCAGGACCTGTCCCCCGACGGCGTCCGGCGGGCGCTGGCCGCGCTCGGCGGCGACCGGCTCGACGATGCCTACGACGAGGCCCTGACCGCGGCCAAGGAGGCCGAGGCGCGGGTCCTGTTCGGCGAGCTGGAGCAGCACCGGACCAACCCGATGCCGCACCTGGCCAACCTCGACGTGGCCTGCTACGACCGGGAGTACGCGCCCGAGGCGGACCGGCGGGCGGCCCGTGAGCGGCACCTGGCCGCCTGGCCGGAGGCGGTGGACGCCTCCGTCGCCGCGCTGGACGCGGTGCCGGCGCCGGTGGCCGAGGCGCTGCTCGGCCCGGCCCGCGGGCTGTCCGGCGGCCTGGACGCCGGAGACGGCGAGGTGGTGGCGGCCGCGCTGGCCGCGCACGCCCGGCTGGTCGCCCACCTGGAGGCAGCCGCCCGGGACGGCGCGCCGTCGGCCGAGCTGGGCGCCGACCGGCTGGCCCGGCTGCTCGCCGCGGCCGAGGCGACCGAGGTGGACCTCGGGGCGCTGTCCGCCCGGGCCGACACCGAGCGCGACCGGCTGCGGGCGATGCTGGACGAGGCGTGCGGGCGGCTGGCCCCGGGCCGGCCGACGGCCGAGGTGGTGGCCGAGCTGGTCCGCGACCACCCCGACCCCGACGGCGTGGTGGCCGAGGCGCAGGCGCTGACCGAGGAGGTCATCGCGTGGACCGCGGAGCGCCGCCTCGCGCCGTACGCGGACGGCAGCTGCCAGGTCGGCCCCGCCCCGGAGTCCCGGCAGTGGGCGATGGCGATGATGTCCTGGTCCGCGCCCGGCGAGCCGGACGCCCCGTCGTGGTATTACGTGACGCCCCCGCGGCCCGAGTGGCCGGAGCGGGAGCGCGAGGAGTGGCTGCAGGTCTTCAGCCGGACCACGCTGCCGGCGATCACCGTGCACGAGGTCGCCCCCGGCCACTTCTCGCACGGGCTGGCGCTGCGGCACGCGACCGGCCTGAGCCGGCAGGTGCTGATGAGCCAGGCGTTCGTGGAGGGCTGGGCGCACTACGTCGAGGAGGTCGCGGTCGAGGAGGGCTTCCACGCCGACGACCCGCGCTTCGCCGCCGGGGTGGCGATCGAGGCGCTGCTGCGGGTGACCCGGCTGGCCTGCGCCATCGGCCTGCACTCCGGCGAGCTGACCGTCGCCGACGCGACCCGCCGGTTCGAGCAGGAGGCCTTCCTGGCCGGGCCGGCCGCCGAGTCGGAGGCGCGGCGCGGCACCTTCGACCCGACGTACGGGCGCTACACGTGGGGCAAGCTGGCCATCCTCGACCTGCGGGAGCGGGCCCGGGCCGCCTGGGGCGCCGACTTCGACCTGCCCCGCTTCCACGCCGCGATGCTCGCGCTCGGCAGCCCGCCGCTCGGACTGCTCGACCACGCGCTGGACGGCGCCCCGACCCGGGACTGACCGGGCGCGGGGCGATAGGGTCCGGCGCCATGGCCTACGGATACTCGGGTCCGCCGGCCGCGCGGCGACCGGAGCAGCGCGTGGGCGCCGCCGACGTGCGGTCGGTCCAGTTCGGCAAGCCGCCGTTCGGCCGCCGGGGCTACGACGAGATCGAGGTCGACGACTTCCTCCGCAAGGTCGCGGACACCCTCGGCAACGCGCCCAACGTGCCGCGGGTGCCACCGGAGGAGGTCCACGAGATCGCCTTCCGCAAGCCGCGGATCGGCAGCCGCGGCTACGACGAGGACGAGGTGGACGCGTTCCTCGACCTCATCGAGGCCGAGCTGCGCTGGCGGGCGTCGCCGGACGGGCAGCGCGAGCAGGCGGCCCAGTTCCTCGGCGCGGCCGGCGCCCGGGCCGTGCAGGCCACCGCCGTCGCGCTGCTGGTCGACCGCGGCCGGCTGCTGGTCGCCGAGCTGCCCGACCCGGTCTCCGGCCGCACCGTCTACCGCCCGCCCGGCGGCGAGATCTCCTTCGGCGAGCGCGGGCACGAGACGGTCCGCCGGGCGCTGCGGGAGGACTTCGGGGTCGCGCTGGCCGAGGTCCAGCCGCTGGCCACGCTGGAGAGCATCCACCGCTTCGCCGGGCGCGAGGGCCACGAGCTGGTCCTGGTCTACGAGGCGGCCCCCAGCGACCCGGCGGTCTGGGCGCAGCAGCGGCTGATGAGCCGGCGCGGCGACGCGTCCGCGGTCTGGGCGCCGGTGGACCTGTTCCGGCGCGGCGAGGCGCCGCTGCTGCCGGACGGGCTGCTGCCGCTGCTGGAGTAGCCGATGCGGGTCCTGATGCTGTCCTGGGAGTACCCGCCGCTGCTGGTCGGCGGGCTGGGCCGGCACGTGCACGCGCTGGCCGAGGCGACCGCCCGGGCCGGCCACCAGGTCACCGTGCTGACCCGGCATCCCGGGCCGGCCGGGACGGGGCCGGGGGCGGCCTCGGTGACCGGGCCGGTGGCGTACGACGAGGTGGTCGGCGGCGTACGGGTGGTGCGGGTGCCGGAGGACCCGTCGCTGCTGCGGTTCGAGGACGAGCTGCTCGCCTGGACCATGGCGCTCAACCACGCGCTCACCCGGGCCGGGCTGGCCGTCTGCTCGCAGGACCCGCCGGACGTGGTGCACGCGCACGACTGGCTGGTCGCGCACGCGGCCACCACGCTCAAGCACCACCTCGGGGTGCCGCTGGTGGCGACCCTGCACGCGACCGAGGCCGGCCGGCACCAGGGCTGGCTGCCCGGCCCGCTCAACCGGTCCATCCACTCGGTCGAGTGGTGGCTGACGTACGAGGCCCGCCGGGTCGTCACCTGCTCCGGCTACATGCGCTGGGAGGTCACCCGGCTGTTCGACCTGCCGCCGGACAAGGTCGACGTGGTCGCCAACGGGGTCGACCCGCGGCTCTGGCAGGTGCCGGCCGAGCGGCTCGCGGCGGCCCGGCGGCGGTGGGCCGGGGACGGGCCGCTGCTCGTGTTCTCCGGCCGGCTGGTGTACGAGAAGGGCGTCCAGGACCTGCTCGCCGCGCTGCCCCGGCTGCGCCGCCGGCACCCGGGCCTGCGGCTGGTGGTCGCCGGCAGCGGGCCGGCCGCCGACGAGCTGCGGGCGCAGGCGCGCCGGCTGCGGCTCGGCCGGGCGGTGACCTTCGCCGGCTTCGTGCCCGACGCCGAGCTGGCCGCGCTGGTGGCGGCGGCCGACTGCGCGGTGGTGCCGAGCCGGTACGAGCCGTTCGGGCTGGTCGCGCTGGAGGCGGCGGCGGCCGGGACGCCGGTGGTGACGTCCGACGCGGGCGGGCTGACCGAGTTCCTCCGGGACCGGGAGACCGGGCTCGCCTTCCCGGCCGGCGACCCGGCCCGGCTGGCCGCCGCGGTTGGCGAGCTGCTCGCCGACCAGGTGCTCGGCCGGCGGCTGGCGCACCAGGCCCGGGCCCGGGTGCGGCGGGAGCACAGCTGGGCCGGGGTGGCCGAACGGACCGTCGACGTGTACGCGCGCGCCGAGACACAGGAGCGCGCGCTGCGGGCCGAGCTGGCCGCCCGCGCGGTCCCCCGCCTCGTCGTCCGCGACGGCAACCTCCTCACCTCCGCCCACGACTGACCCCGGGCGCGCCCCCGCTCAGCCGACCGGCCCCGCCCAGCCGCCGACTGCGCAGTCCGGCCGGCGACTGAGCAGTTACACCTGCTCAGTCGGCGGCCGATCTGCTCAGCGGGCGAGGCGGAGTGCTCCGCCGGCGGCCGATGTAATCAGTCGCGGAGTGAAGTGGTCAGTCGCCGTACTTCTCGCGGTGCAGGTCGCGGGCCTGGCCGGCCCAGTCCTCCCGCTCGATCCGGGCGCTGAACGACTCGAGCCGGCCCCGGACGGCGGCCAGCTGCTCGCCGTGCAGCTCGGCGATCTGGCGGTAGGTGGTGATGCCGAACTCGTGCAGGGTGCGCTCGATCGCCGGCCCGATGCCGCGGATCGCCCGCAGGTTGTCGGTGCCGGTGGGCGCCGGCGCATCCGGGTCGACCACCCGCGGCAGCACCATCGTGTCGTCGCTCGACCCCGCGGTGGACACCGGTGCCTCGCTCTCGACGGGGGGATCGGCGGCCGCCACCCCCGGCTCCCCGAGCAGCCCCGCGTTCGCCGCCACCACCCCCGGCGACGCCGGCGCCGACGCCGACTCCCCCGGCCCCACCGCCTCCGCCCCAGCCCTCGCCGACTCGGCGATCGGGCCGGCATCCGTCGCCGAGGTGTCCGAGGCCGCGGGCGGCTCGGGGGTCAGACCGGCGTCGGTGGCCAGGGTGTCGGGCTCCGCGGCGGCGACCGGCGCGGGGGCCGCGGGCGGCTCGGGGGTCAGACCGGCGTCGGTGGCCAGGGTGTCGGGCTCCGCGGCGGCGACCGGCGCGGGGGCCGGGGCGGCGGGGTCCGGGGTGAGGCCGGCGTCGGTGGCCAGGACCGACGGCGGGGGCACGGCGGCGGTCCGCGCGGCGGCCGCTGTCCCGGAACCGCCGAGCGGTGGTGGCGCGGGTGACCCCGGCAGCGTCCCGACCGCGCCGGCCCGGCGGCGCAGCAACATCCAGCCCACCGAGGCCGCGATCACCAGCAACCCCAGCAGCCTCCGACTCCGACTCCCTGCGGTGCGCATGCCGGGCAGCGTACGACCTGCGATAACGTCCCGCCGTGCTGGCACCCGGACTCGTCGGAACTCGGACACTGAGTGTCACGGACAGTGATACCGCCTCCGCCGTCGGCTCAGGTGACGTACCGGTGCTGGCCACTCCCCGTGTCCTCGCGCTGGCCGAGGCCGCGACGGTCGCCGCACTCGCCGGCGCGCTCGAGGAGGACCGCACCAGCGTCGGCACCCGCGTCGAGCTCGACCACCTCGCCCCGTCCCCGGTCGGCACCGAGGTCGAGGCGACCGCCGAGCTGGTCGAGGTCGCCGGCCGAAGGCTCACTTTCGAGGTGAGGGTCAGTCAGGCCGGCCGCGAGGTCGCCCGCGGCCGCATCACCCGCGCTGTCGTCGACCGATCCCGGTTCCTCGGCGGGTAGCGGCGAGGAGGGACCAGACGGCGGGCGGTACGTCCGCGGGCAGGGTGTTCCGGTGCAGGCCGGCCTCCGCCCAGACCCGGCCGAGCGCGTCCGCCGGCACCAGCCCGGCCAGCCCGCGCCGCGCCGGCACCCGCCGGTCCCGCCACGCCGCCCGGACCAGCCCGCGCACCGCCGCCGACCCGCGCCGCCCACCGGGCAGCGGCCGCCGGACCAGCGCGAGCTGCCCGACCCGGACCCGCGGCACCGGCCGGAACGCCCCGGCCGGCACCCGCCGTACCAGCACCGCCTCGTACCGGGCCGTCCACCACGCCTCCCGCGGCCCCCGCGGCGGGCCGACCACGCCGAGCGCGGCGCCGAGCTCGACCAGCAGGTCGGCCCGGGCCAGCGCCCCGGCGGGATCGTCCAGCAGCCGGGCCAGCAGCGCCGCGGTCCCGGCGAACGGCGGGTTCGCCACCACCGCGTACGGCCGGCGCGGCAGCGGCACCGTCCGCAGGTCGCCCTCGACGACCCGCACCGCCTCGCAGCCGGCGAAGCGGCGGCGCAGCCCGCCGGCCAGCCGCGGGTCCCGCTCGACCGCGAGCACCCGGGCACCGGTGGCGGCCAGCGGCGCGGTCAGCGCGCCGGAGCCGGCGCCGAGGTCGAGCACCAGGTCGCCGGGCCCGAGCCCGGCCGACCTGACCAGCCGGTCAACGACCGCGCGGTCCACCAGGAAGTGGGCACCCCGCGCGGCCGGCCCCGCGGCCACGGAACCTCATGACCATCACCATGCGCAGCACGCTAGGCGCGCCCGCCCACCCCGTCACCCGAATATCACCCGATCACCCAGGACGCCCCCACACCGGCGCGCCGAAACGAGGACACGCGCAAACAAGACCACCGCCGCCGGACGATCACCTTTGCGCGCCGGCTCGCCCAGGACGTCCGCCCCACCGGCGTGTCGAAAAGGAGGACACGCGTAGAGGGCGCGCTGGGTCAGGCGAGGACGGAGGAGCGGGGGTACGCGTCGCCGGGATCGGTGAGGACGTTGACCAGATACGGCACGTCGGCGGCGAAGGCCCGGTCCAGCGCCGGCCCCAGCTCGGCCGGTGACCGCACCGTCTCCCCCGCCCCGCCCAGCGCCCGCACCACCTCGTCGTACCGGGTCTCGGGCTGCAGGTCGGCCGCCACGTCGTAGCCGTAGATGGCCCGCATCGGGTGCTTCTCCAGCCCCCACGCGCTGTTGTTGCCGACCACCATCACCACCGGCAGCCGGTGCCGGACCAGGGTGTCCACGTCCATCAGCGAGAAGCCGGCCGCGCCGTCGCCGAGCAGCAGCACCACCTGCGCGGACGGGCGGGCGACCCGCGCCGCGATCGCGTAGCCCAGCCCGGTCCCCAGGCACCCGTACGGCCCCGGGTCCAGCCAGCAGCCCGGCTGGTAAGAGTCGACGTACTTGCCCGCGTACGAGACGAAGTCGCCGCCGTCGCCGACCACCACCGCGTCCCGCGCCAGCCGCGACCGCAGCGCACCGTACACGGCCGGCGGCCGGATCGGGTCGGACCCGCCGGCCAGGTCGGCGGCGTCCGCGGCGCGCGCCGCCGTCTCGGCGTCGCGGAGCCGGGCGACCCAGCCGGTGTGCGACACCCGGTCGCCGGACCAGGCCGCCAGCCCGTCCAGGATCGCGGCCAGGTCGCCGCCGGCCGACGCGGCCAGCGGGCGGTGCGTCGCCACCCCGGCGGCCGAGTCGGCCAGGTGCACGACGGCGGCCGCGCCGAAGTCGCCGAAGGCGAGCCGGAAGTCCAGCGGGGTGCCGACCACCACGACCAGGTCGGCCTCCTTGCGCAGCAGCCCGCGCACCCGGGAGAACGCCAGCGGGTCGTCGGCGGGCAGGCAGCCACGGCCCATCCCGTTGGCGAAGACCGGCACCTCGAGCGCGGCGGCGGCCCGGGCCAGCGCCGCCTCGGCCCGGCCGAAGTAGACGTCGCCGCCGACCACGAAGGCGGGCCGCTCGGCCGCGGCGACCAGCCGGGCCACGGCCTCGACCGCGTCCGGGTCCGGCTCGACCGGCGCCGGGGGCGAGAAGGCCACGTCCGCGGCCGCCGGCGAGAAGACCACGTCCATCGGCACGTCGACGAAGACAGGCCCACGATGCGGGGTGAGCGCGGACCGCGCGGCCTCGAGCAGCACCGGCCCGATCGCCTCGCCGGTGCCGGCGGTCGCGGCGAGCTTGGTGACCGGGGCGAGCAGCGGCACGTGGTCCAGCTCCTGCAGCCCGCCGCGGCCCCAGTTGACGGTCGGGGCGCGGCCGCCGAGCACGACCAGCGGGACGCCGGTGAAGTACGCCGACGTCACCGCGGACACCGAGTTGGTGACACCCGGGCCGGCGGTGACGACGGCCAGCCCCGGCCGGCGGGTCAGCTTCGCGGTCCCCTCGGCGGCGAAGGTGGCGGTCTGCTCGTGCCGCACGTCGATGATCGGGACCTGCTCGCGCACCGCGGCGTCGTACAGCGGGAAGACGTGCCCGCCGGAGAGCGTGAACATCTCCTCCACGCCGGCCGCCCGCAACGCCGCCAGCGCCACGTCGCCGCCGTGCCCCTCCACCCGCCCACCCACCACCCGCCCACCCACCATGCCGCGCACCCTACCCACCGGTAGCCCCTCCACCTGACCCGTCGCCGGTGAGTTCCCGGCCGGCCCCGGCGGCGTGTTGCTCACCGACCCCGGGTCAGGTGGGGTCCGGCGGGGCGGTGGAGGCGGCGGCGGCGCGGGTCTTGCGGGCGATGTCGGCCAGCGCCTCGCGGCGGGCGGCGGCGGCCTGGTGGTCGACCATGCGGTCGCGGATGACCCGGGCCGGGACGCCGACCGCGACCGAGAAGGCGGGCAGGTCGCGGTTGACCACCGCGTTCGCCGCCACCACGCAGCCGCGGCCGATGCTCACCCCGCGCAGCACGGTCACCTTGGTGCCCAGCCACACGTCCGGGCCGATCCGGACCGGCGTCTTGGAGATGCCCTGGTCCTTGATCGGCACCGTCACGTCCTGGAAGTTGTGGTCGAAGTCGCAGACGTACACCCAGTCCGCGACGATGGTGGCCGCGCCGAACTCGACGTCCAGGTACGCGTTCACCGTGTTGTCCTTGCCGAAGACGCACTTGTCGCCGATCCGCAGCGTGCCCTCGTGGCAGCGGATCGCGTTGCCCCGGCCGATGTGCACCCAGCGGCCGAGGACGAGCCGGCCGTAGCCGCGGCGCGCGTACAGCTCGACGCCGCGGCCGAGGAAGACGAAGCCCTCGGTGATCACGTGCGGGTTGCGCAGCTTGAAGACCAGGAAGCGCCAGTAGCGGACCAGGTAGAACGGGGTCCAGGCCCGGTGCCGGAGCACCCAGCGCAGGCTGGCCAGGGTGAGGAAGCGCGCCTGCCGCGGGTCCCGGGGCCGTCCGAGCACCCCGCGAGGTTACCGGCCGGCCAGCCCCACCCGACGCCCGCCCACCGGACCGCCGGACCGGCCGGACCGCCCGACCGCGCCGGGCGGGGCCGGATATGGCAGGACCCCGGCGCCGTACGGCGACCGGGGTCGGGGGACTGCCGGGACTACAGCGGGCTGACGTTCTCCGCCTGCGGGCCCTTCTGGCCCTGCGTGACGTCGAACTCGACCTTCTGGCCCTCTTCGAGGCTGCGGTAGCCGGCCATCGAGATCGCGGAGTAGTGCACGAACACGTCGGCACCTCCACCATCCACGGCGATGAAACCGTAGCCCTTCTCGGCGTTGAACCACTTCACGGTGCCTTGTGCCACGTGCCACTCCTTGAGCACTCGTACGGGAGCCGTCACGGTAACACCCCAGACCACCGCATCGGGGTCAACCGACGCGAGGTCGGATCCCGGTCACCAGGGCGTTGTAGAACAGCCCCGCGGGCACCACCCGGGACAGCCTGCGGTCCACCGCGGACAGCCGTTGCCAGGTCCGGTACGCGAACGTCGCCCAGTTCCAGCCGAGCTTGCCGGGCGGCACCGCGCACTCGAACGTGCGCACCGGCCAGCCGAACCAGGACGCGGTCAGCTCCTCGGTGCGCACGTCGACGTCGACCGCGCCGGCCGCGATCGCCATCCGGCGCAGCTCGGCCGGCGGGAACGTGTGCAGGTCGACGACCGCCTCCAGCGCGGCCGCCCGGGACGACTCGTCCAGCTCCTGCTGCGGCCGGCGCCAGCCCGCCAGCGCCGGCAGCCGGGTCGCCCGGGTGGTCGCCCACCAGGTCGCCTGGGAGAGCTTGCGGGCGATCACGTCGCCGTGCCGGGTCGGCTCCCCGGCGAAGACGAACCGGCCGCCCGGCTTGAGCACCCGCAGCGCCTCCCGCAGGGCCAGCTCGACGTCCGGGATGTGGTGCAGCACCGCGTGCCCGACGACCAGGTCGAAGGTCCCGTCCGGGTACGGGATCGTCTCGGCGTCGGCGACCCGCCCGTCCACGTCCAGCCCCAGCCCGGCGGCGTTGCGCAGCGCGACCTCGACCATGCCCGGGCTGATGTCGGTGACCGAGCCCTTGGTGGCCACCCCGGCCTGCATGAGGTTGAGCAGGAAGAATCCGGTCCCGCAGCCGATCTCCAGCGCGTGCCCGTACGGCCAGCCCTGCTCGCCGGCGACCGTGGTGAAGCGCTCGCGGGCGTAGGTGATGCAGCGCTCGTCGTACGAGATCGACCACTTCTCGTCGTACGTGCCGGCTTCCCAGTCGTGATACAGGATGTTGGCGCGCTTGGGGTCGTCGCGGGCCGCCTCGACCTCTTCCCGGGTGACGCGCTGTGCCCGCTCCCCGGACAGGACGGCAGGCGCCATGCCCACCCCCGCGCCTCCGCGCGGGGCAGCCAACCCTGCGACCCTCGTCGCTCCCCACTCGTCCTGCGGGCGCTCGGGCTCGCTCATCGGCCGACGAACCTCGCCTTGCCGGGGCCGTTCTCGACGAACGACTGCATGCCGAGCGCGCGGTCCTCGGTGGCGAACAGGCTGGCGAACAGCTGCGACTCCAGCCGCAGCCCGGTGCCGAGGTCGGAGTCCAGCCCGCCGTCGATGGCGGCCTTGGCCGCGCGCAGCGCCAGCGCCGGGCCCTCGACGTAGCGGCCGGCCATCTCCCGGGCCGCCGCGTAGACGTCGTCCGGGGCGACCACCCTGTCGACCAGGCCGATCCGCAGCGCCTCCTCGGCGTCCACGAAGCGGCCGGTGAAGACGAGGTCCTTGGCCCGGGCCGGGCCGATCAGGCGGGCCAGCCGCTGGGTGCCGCCGGCGCCCGGGATGACGCCCAGCAGGATCTCCGGCTGGCCGAGCTTCGAGTTGTCCCCGCACACCCGGAAGTCGGCGGTCAGCGCCAGCTCGCAGCCGCCGCCGAGCGCGTAGCCGGTCACCGCGGCGACCACCGGCTTGGGGATCCGGGCCAGCGCGTCGAACGCGGACTGCAGCGTGGTCGCCCGGGCCAGCATGGTCGGGTAGTCGGCGGTGACCATCTCCTTGATGTCCGCGCCGGCGGCGAACACCTTTTCCCCGCCGTAGATGACCACCGCGCGCACGTCGGCCCGGGTGCCCACCTCCACCGCGGCCTCGTGCAGCTCGTCCTGGACCTGCGCGTTCAACGCGTTCATGGGTGGCCGGTCGAGCCGGATCGTGCCGATCCCGCCCTCCACCTCGACCCGGACGAACTCGCCCATCCCGCCTCCCCAGCTCCGATGCCCGGCCCCGACCCTAGGCCACCCCCTCGGCGGGCAACCGGACGGCCCGGTCCGGTGTGGTGACGGTCCGGGCGACGAGCGGGAGTACGCGGACCTCGTGACCGCGCGGACGTCCGGCCCGCTGCGCCGAGCCCACCTGGCCCGGCTGCCGGTGCGACCGTCGCCGTCCGCGCCCTGACTACGCTCGCCCGGTGGCCGGGACCGATGTCGACATCGTGGTGCTCGGCGGCGGCCCGGCCGGGCTGGCCGCGGCCTGGCGGGCGGCCGCCGGCGGCCGGTCCGTGCTGCTGCTGGAGCGGGCCGCGGCGGTCGGCGGGATGGCGGCGTCGTTCGAGGTGGCCGGGGTGCGGGTGGACCACGGCAGCCATCGGCTGCACCCGGCCACGCCGCCCGCGGTGCTCGGCCCGCTGCGCGAGCTGCTGGGCTCCGATCTGCAGACCCGGCCGCGCAACGGCCGGCTCCGGCTGTACGGCCGATGGGTCGGCTTCCCGCTGCGACCGGCCGAGCTGGCCCGCACGCTGCCGCCCGGCGCGCTGGCCCGGATCGGCCGGGACGCGCTGCGGCGGCGCCCCGGCGGCGACTCGTACGCCGGCGTGCTCCGCGGCACCCTCGGCCCGGAGCTCTACGACGCGCTGTACGGGCCGTACGCGCGCAAGCTGTGGGGCCTGCCGGGCGAGGAGGTCGACCCGGAGCAGGCCCGCCGCCGGGTCAGCGCCGGCGGGGTCTGGGGCATCGCCCGGCGCGTCCTGCGGCCGGACCCGAGCGGGCAGGGGCGGGTCTTCCACTACCCGCGGCGGGGCTTCGGGCAGATCACCGAGGCGCTGGCCGGCGCCGCCGGCAAGGCCGGGGCGGAGCTGGCGACCGGTGCCGAGGTGACCGCCGTACGGGCCGGCGCCGGCCGGGTGACCGTGTCCACCGCCGACGGCGGGGCGGTGACCGCGGGGCACGTGCTGTCCACCGTGCCGCTGCCGGTGCTGGCCCGCCTGGCCGGCGGCCCGGCCGCGGCGGGGCTGGCCTTCCGGGCGATGACGCTGGTCTACCTGGTGCACGCGGGCGGGCGGTGGTCGCCGTACGACGCGCACTACCTGCCTGGACCGGAGACCCCGGTGACCCGGCTGAGCGAGCCGGCCAACTACCGCTCCTGCGCCGACGACCCGGCCGACCGGACCGTGCTGTGCGCCGAGATCCCCTGCACCGTCGGCGATCCGGTGTGGACGTCCACCCCGGACGAGCTCGCCGCGCTGGTCACCGCCGGGCTGGCCGCCACCGGCCTGCCGGTCGTCGACCTCGCCGGCGTCGAGGTGCGCCGGCTGCCGCACGTCTATCCGGTCTACCGCCGCGGCTACGCCGCCGCGCTGGCGCCGCTGGACACCTGGGCCGACTCGCTGGACCGGATCACCACCTTCGGCCGGCTCGGCCTCTTCGCCCACGACAACACCCACCACGCCCTGGCGGAGGCGTTCGACGCGGTCGCCGCCCTCCGCCCCGACGGCACCCGAGACCCCACCACCTGGGCCGCCGCCCGCACCCGCTTCGCCGCCCACGTAGTCGAGGACTAGGGGTGTCTGCCGGATGTCGGTAGATCCGCGCCGCCAGATGTCCGGCAGACACCCCTAGGGGGTGTTGAGCTCGCGGTGGACGGCGGGGAGGACGCGGCGGAGGTAAGTGGTGAGCTTCACGAAGGAGGTGCCGGTGGTGCGGAAGGCGTATGTGATCGGGACCTCGGCGTACGCGTAGCCCTTGCCGAGCAGGTCGAGGGTGAGCACCTGGGCGTAGTTGTAGTCGTGCACCACCTCGGCCGCGGCCGCCGCGGCGGGTGAGAAGGCGCGGTAGCCGCTCTGCCCGTCGGTGAGGTCGGGCCGGCGGGCGGTCCAGCGCACCCAGCCGGTCAGCACCCGGTTGCCCAGGGTCCGGTGCGCGCGCATCCGCCGCGGCCCGCCGGCGAACCGGGAGCCGACCACGTAGTCGGCCGCCCCGGACAGCACCGGCGCGGCCAGCCGGCCCAGCTCCTCGGGCGCGTACTCGCCGTCCGCGTCCAGGTAGACGACGCAGGCCGGGCCGAGCGCGGTCGCCTCGGCCAGCCCGCGGCGGACCGCGGCGCCGAGCCCGAGGTTGCCCGGCTGCCGGACCACGATCGCGCCGGCGTCGGCGGCCCGCTCGGCCGAGGCGTCGGTGGACCCGTCGTCCACCACCAGCGCGACCACCGGCCGGCCGGCCACCGAGGTGGGCAGCCGGGACACCACCGCGCCGACGGTGGCCTCCTCGTCGTGCGCGGGCAGCATCGCCACCACCGGCGCGGTCGGGGCCACCGCGGCCGGCGCCGGCCGGGCCGGCAGCCGGCGCGGCAGCCGCAGCCGGCCGAAGTAGCCGGGTGCCGGCGAGACCAGTGCAACCGCACCGACCACCAGCGCGTACGCAGTCTTGGCGGCGTGCGCGACCAGCGCGGCGGCCAGCGCCGGGCCGGGACCGGCGCCGAAGCCGACCAGCGCGGCGGTGGCGGCGGCCTCGTAGCCGCCGATCCCGCCGGGGGCGACCGCCACCGTCTGGGCGGCGATGGTGACCGCGGTGACCGCGACCGCCGCCGGGTAGCTCAACGCGATCCCGGCGGCGTCAGCGGCCGCCCACATGACCGCGGCCTCGAGCAGCCAGGCCACGGTCGCGGCGAGCGCGACGCCGGGACCGGGGAGCCGGACCGCGGCACCGCGCCGGCGAAGGACGGCCAGCCAGAGCACGGCGCCCCCGGCGAGCGCGAGCAGCGCGGCGCCGGCGGCCCAGCCCCAGCCGGCCGCCCGGCCCCAGCCAGGCAGGGCGGCGGTCGCGACCGCGGCGAGGGCCAGCACGGCGAGCAGGTCCGCCCCGCGCAGCGCGACCGCGGAGGCGGCCACCGGCCGGGCCGGCAGGTCGGTCCGGCGCAGCACGCTGGTGACCCGCAGCGCCTCGCCGAGCCGGAACGGCAGCACGTGGTTGCCCAGCAGGGACACGTGCAGGGCGGCCCAGGACTGCCCGTACGGCAGCGCCGGCAGCACCCGCCGCCACGCCCAGGCCCGGAGCGCGAACGCGGCCGCATACAGCACCAGCGCTCCGAGCAGCGCGCCCGGCCGGCGGCCGACCGCGGCCAGCGCGGCGCCCAGCTCGTCCGGGTCGACCACCCGGGCCAGGTAGACCAGCGCGACGGCCAGGACGAGCAGGCCGAGCCAGCGGCGGCCGGCCCGCAGCAGCGCCGGGCTCGGCGCCGGGACGGACGACGGCCACATGGTGAGGTGAGGCTAGCCTAAGTACGGTCCGCGGGGAGTTCTGGGAGGTGGGATGGCAGTCGTCGTGACGGGCGCGGCGGGCTTCCTGGGTCGCGCGCTGGTCGACGGGCTCGCCGCGGACGGGGTCGACGTCGTCGCCGTCGACCGCCGACCCCCTCCTGCGGGAGCCGGCGTCACGGTGTTGCGGGCCGACCTGCTCGACGGCGACCCGGCGGTGCGGGCGGCGCTGCGGCACGCGGACGCGGTGTTCCACCTGGCCGGGCGGCCCGGGGTGCGCGACAGCGGGCCGGCCGCGGAGGCGGCCCGCCGGCGCGACAACATCGCCGCCACCGCCGCGGTGCTGGCCGTGGTGCCGGCCGGCGTGCCGCTGGTGGTCACCTCCTCGTCGTCCGTTTACGGCGGCGCCACGGGCCGCCCGAGCCGCGAGGACGACCGGCTGCGGCCGCTCGGCGGCTACGCGCGGAGCAAGGCCGTGGTCGAGCGGCTGTGCGCGGCGCGGGGCGGGGTGGCGGTGCTGCGGCCGTTCACGGTGGCCGGCGAGGGGCAGCGGCCGGACATGGCGGTGGCCCGGTGGATCGCTGCGGTCAGGGCCGGCCGGCCGATCGAGATCCTGGGCTCCAGCAGCCGGACCCGCGACGTGACCGACGTCCGCGACCTGGTCCGGGCGCTGCGGGCAGCGGCCGAGCGCAGGGTGACCGGCCCGCTCAACGTGGGCACCGGCCGGCCCCGGACGCTGGCCGAGCTGGCCGGCGCGGTGTGCCGGGCGGTGGGCGCGCCGGCCGAGCTGGTGGTGCGGCCGGCCGCCGCGGTCGAGCCGCCGGCGACCTGGGCGGACACCACCCTGCTGCGCCGCCGGCTCGGCTTCGTGCCCGTCACCGACCTGGACGCGCTCGTCGCCCGCCAGGCCGCCACCACCGCCGCGCCCGTCCCGCTTCCCGCCCTGGCCACCCGGTGACCCCCTCCGCCGATCTTGAGGATCGGGCCGGCGACACGCCGCGGCTCGCCGCCCGTTCCTCGAGATCGGCGAGCCGGGTGGGGCGGGTGCGGGCGGCGATGGTGCTGGTGGGGCTGCTGGCGGCGCTGGCGGCGGGGCTGGGCGCCGGTGTGGCGTCGACGTACGGCGGGAACGCGGCGGTCGACGAGCCGCAGTACCTGCTCTCCGCGCTCAGCCTGTACGAGGACCGCGACCTCGACATCGCCGACGAGCTGGCCGAGCGCCGCTGGCTGGCGTTCCACGACGCCGACCTGCCGGTGCAGACGGCGGCCCGCCCGGACGGCCGCCGGCTGTCCCCGCACGACCCGCTGCTGCCGCTGCTGCTCGCCGTGCCGATGGGACTCGGCGGCTGGCTGGCCGCCAAGCTGACCCTGGCCGGGCTGGCCGGCGTGCTGGCCGCGCTGCTGCTGTGGACCGCCGTACGCCGCTTCGGGGTGCCGCTCGGGCGGGCCGCCGCCGGCACCGCCCTGGCGGCCGGCACCGCCCCGCTCGCCGTGTACGGCCAGCAGGTCTACCCGGAGCTGCCGGGCGGGCTGGCCGCCCTGACCGCGGTCGCCGCGATCACCGCGAACCGCCCGACCAGGACCACCCTGGCCGTCACCGCCGTCGCCATCACCGCCCTGCCCTGGCTGTCGGTCAAGTACGTCCCGGTCGCCGCCGCCCTGACGCTCGCGGCGGCGATGCGGGCGACCCGGCGGCAGCGCACCGCCCTGCTCGCCGTCCTGGCCGCTGCCGGGGTGGCGTACCTCGGGGTGCACCGGCTGATCTGGGGCGGCTGGACCGTGTACGCCAGCGGCGACCACTTCGAGTCCACCGGCGAGTTCAGCGTGGTCGGCACCGAGCCGGACTACCTCGGCCGCAGCACCCGGCTGCTCGGCCTGCTCGTCGACCGGGACTTCGGCATCGCCGCCTGGCAGCCGGCCTGGCTGCTGCTCATCCCGGCGGTCGCCGCGCTGGTCGTGGCGCGACCCCGGCACTGGGCCACCCTCGCGCTGCCGCTCGCCGCCGGCTGGACCACCGCGACCTGGGTCGCGCTGACCATGCACGGCTACTGGTGGCCGGGCCGGCAGCTGGTGATCGTGCTCCCGCTGGCGGTGCTGGCCATCCTCGTCTGGCTCAAGGACCGGAGCCTGACCATCCCGGCCATCCTGGCCGCGGCCGGGGTCGCGTACTACGTGACGTTGCTGGTCGCCGGCACGCCCTGGGTGCTGGCCCCGGACCGGCTCGACCTCCACCGGCCCGCGGGCCTGCTGCTCCCCGACGACCGCGACCTCGCCCCGGCCGACCGGGTCAAGTATGCGGCCTGGGCGGGGCTCACAGTGCTGCTCGCGCTGCGTACCGCCCGCCGTGCCGGTCGAGCGCGAGCGGCATCCCGAACGTCACCGACAGCAGGTCCGGGGTGAGCACGTCCGGCAGCAGCCCGGACGCCACCACCCGGCCGTCGCGCAGCAGCAGCCCGTGGGTGACCCCGGGCGGGATCTCCTCGACGTGGTGGGTGACCAGCACCATGGTGGGCGCGTCCGGGTCGGCGGCCAGCGTGGCCAGCCGGGCCACCAGCTGCTCCCGCCCGGCCAGGTCCAGCCCGGCGGCCGGCTCGTCGAGCAGCAGCAGCTCCGGGTTGGTCATCAGCGCCCGGGCGATCTGCACCCGCTTGCGCTCGCCCTCGGACAGCGTGCCGAAGCGGCGGTCGGCCAGGTGGTGCACGCCGAGCTGGTAGAGCAGGTGCCGGGCCCGCCCGGTGTCGAGCAGGTCGTACTCCTCGCGCCAGCGGCCGACCACCGCGTAGCCGGCGCTGACGACCAGGTCGAGCACCGTCTCCTCGGCCGGCAGCCGCTGGGCCAGCGCGGCGCTGGTCAGCCCGATGCGGGGCCGCAGCTCGAAGACGTCGACCCGGCCGAGCCGCTCGCCGAGCACCTCGACGGTGCCGGTGGTCGGGTGCAGCTGGGCGGCGGCCAGCTGCAGCAGCGTGGTCTTGCCCGCGCCGTTGGGGCCGAGCACCACCCAGCGCTCGTCCAGCTCGACGGTCCAGCTCACCTCGCGCAGCAGGTGCGCCTTGCCGCGGCGGACCCCGGCGCGGTCCAGCCGGACCACGACGTCGCCGGCGGGGCCTCCGGTCTCGTCGCTGGCGGTCACCGGGACATCAAACCGCACGACGTAACCGCCGTTGGTTAGGGTGCCGCCGTGGAACTGCTGTTGCTGCTGGTCCTGGTCGCTCTCGTGGCGATCGCGGTGCTTCTCTACGTCCTCGTCCGCCGGGGTGCGGCCCGCCCGGCGCCCGCCACGCCCCGGACGCCGGCCAGCGTCGACCCGCTGGCCACCGTGGACGACCGCGGCGACCTGCGCACCGCCCGGGTCGGCGACATGGTCGACTACCTCGGCGTCACCTACTTCGTGCGCGGCTCGCTGCGGCTGCGCGAGGGCGGCTACACCTGGGCCGAGCACTTCCTGGACGACGGCCGGGGCCGGCGGACCTGGCTGTCGGTGGAGGAGGACCCGGACCTCGAGGTCGTGCTGTGGCGGGAGCTGGCCGGCGCCGGGCTGTCCCCGAGCGAGTCGGAGCTCGTGGTCGACGGCACCACGTTCCGGCGGGTCGAGCAGGGCCGGGCCCGCTACACCGGCGAGGGCACCACCGGGCTGGGCGACGCCGGCACGGCCGGCGCGGTGGACTACGTCGACTACGACGGCCCCGAGGGCCGGCACCTGTCGTTCGAGCGGTTCGACGGCGGCGAGTGGGAGGTCGGCGTCGGCGAGCGGGTGCTGCTGACCGCGCTGACCCTCTACCCGTCCGGCGAGCGGCCGGCATGACCCGCGGCCGCTGGCTGGCGGTCGCCGCCCTGGGCCTGGTCGGGGTCGCGGTGATCGCGTTCGCGGCGATCCGCCCGTCCGGGCCGCGGCCGTACCTGGACGACCGCTACCGGCTGGTGTCCAGCGAGGGCAGCAGCCGGGTCTACCAGGCCGACGTGCCACCGCGGCGGGTCTTCGACGACATGCGCGCGGCGGTGCCGCCGGCCGAGGCGCTGACCGACCCGGGCGGCTACTTCCTGCGCTACCGCGACGACATCGTCGCGGTGACCCCGGAGGGCAGCGGGTCGCGGGTCTGGCTGGACGACTCCGACCGCGGCTACGCCCGGTGGTACCCGTACGTCGGCGGCTTCTGGGGCATCTACACCGGCCCGGCCGAGGGCGTTCGCGGCGGCGGACCGGGGACCGGCAAGTGAGGCGGGTGGCGGCGGTCGCCGCGGCGGCGGCGCTGGTGCTGACCGGGGCCGGGCCGGCGGCGGCCACCCCCTTCCTCGACGCCGCCGACGCCGAGGAGTTGGCCGCGCTGCTGGCCGAGGCCAGCGCGGTGCAGGGCGTCTGCTACGGCTGGACGGTGGACCTGCGGGACGACAGCGGCGGGCCGAGCGGGACCGACGCCGGCTCCGACCGCGGGGTCGGCCGGCCGCCGTCGCAGATCCCCGAGTGCCGCCGGTACGTCGAGATCCGGGCGGTGGTCCGGTGGACCGCGGAGACGTCCGACGCGGAGGACGCGGCCGGCTTCACGGTGGACAGCATCGGGGTGGACGACCCGCCGACCGAGTCGGATGTCCGGTCCGTGCTCGGCTTCGAGGGATCCGACCTGGTGAACGACGACGGCGACGTGCTGCTGTACGGGGCGGTGGCCGCGCTGCCCCGGCTGCTGGCCGACCGGGGGGCGGTGCCCTCGCTCACCCTGGCCCCGGCACCGACGCCGCCGCCCGCCGGCAGCCGGCCCACCGGCTCGGCGCTGCCGGACTGGATGCGGGAGCGGGCGGGCCTGCTCGCCCTGGGCGGCCTGCTGCTCGGCTTCGCGGTGGCGGGCTTGGTGGTCGGCGCGGTGCTCCGCGGGGCCGAGCGCCGGCGGGCCGCGGACGCGGCCGCGGCGCGGCGGCCGCACCCGGGGCTGCGGCGGTACGGGGCCGCCGCGGGGGCCGGCCCGCCGGCGGCACCCGGCCCGCCCGCCCCGCCCAGCTCACCCGGCCCACCTGACCGGCCCGGCGAGCCCGGCGAGCCCCACCCGCCCGAGCCCCACCGGCCCGACACCGACCGGCCCGACACCGACCGAGGAGCGCCCTGACGTGTTCACCGACCTCGCCGCCGGGCTCGGCGCCGGCCTGCTCTACGGGCTGGTCGGCACCGCGCTGATGGTGCTGGGCTTCGTCGTGGTCGACCTGCTGCTGCCCGGCGAGCTGCGCCGGCACGTCTGGGAGGACCGCAACCCCAACGCGGCCACGATGCTCGCCAGCTCGCTGCTCGGCCTGGGCGGGATCGTCACCACCGCGATCGCCACCTCCGACGACGAGCTCGGACCCGGGCTGGCCGACACCGCCGGCTACGGCGTGCTCGGCATCCTGCTCATGGCCCTGTCCTTCCTGCTGGTCGACGTGCTGGTGCCGGGCCGGCTCGGCCGGCTGGGCCGGCTGCTCACCGACCCCGCCCCGCACCCGGCGGCCTGGGTGACCGCGGCGGCGAACGTCGCCGTCGCCGCGATCACGGCCGCCGCCATCGCGTGACCGCCGAGCGGCGCAGACGAACACTGCTCCTGCTCGCCGTCTTCGTCTGCGCGGCCTGCGGGCTGGTGTACGAGCTGGCCCTGGTCGCCCAGGGCGCCTACCTGCTCGGCAACACGGTCACCCAGGCCTCGGTGGTGCTGGCGGTGATGGTGTGCGCGATGGGCGCCGGCTCGCTGGCGGCCAAGCCGCTGCTGGCCCGGCCGGCGGCCGCGTTCGCGGTGATCGAGGCGGTGCTGGCGCTGACCGGCGGCCTGTCGGTGCTGCTGCTCTACGCCGCGTTCGCCTGGCTGGACCTCTACCGGCCCGGCGTGGTGCTGGCCGCGGTCGTGATCGGCCTGCTGGTCGGGGCGGAGATCCCGCTGCTCACCGCGCTGCTGCAGGGCATCCGCCGGCAGGACGCCGAGCGGGCGGTGGCCGACCTGTTCGCGGTCGACTACCTGGGCGCGCTGCTCGGCGGGCTGGCCTTCCCGTTCCTGCTGCTGCCGCTGCTCGGCCAGATCCGCGGCGCGCTCGCGGTCGGTGTGGTCAACGCGGTGGCCGGGCTCGGCGTGCTGCTCGTGGTCCGCCGCACGGTGTCGCCCGCCACCTGGCGGGCGCTCGGCACCGGGCTGGTCGCGGTCGGCGTCGTGCTGGCGGCGGTCTTCGCGCTGGCCGGCCGGTTCGAGGTGACGGCCCGCCAGCAGCTCTACGCCGACCCGGTCGTGTACGCCGACCGCTCGGCGTACCAGGAGATCGTGCTGACCGAGGCGGTGAGCCTGCGCGGCCGCCGCGACCTGCGCCTGTTCCTGGACGGCGACCTGCAGTTCTCCTCGGTGGACGAGTACCGCTACCACGAGGCGCTGGTGCATCCCGCGCTGGCCGGCCCGGCCGAGCGGGTGCTCGTGCTCGGCGGCGGCGACGGGTTGGCCCTGCGGGAGGTGCTGCGCCACCCGGGGGTGCGCCGGGCGGTCGAGGTCGAGCTGGACCCCGAGGTGCTGCGGCTTGCCCGCGAGGATCCCCGGCTGGTCACACTCAACGGCGGCTCGCTGACCGACCCGCGGGTCGAGGTGCACGTCGCGGACGCCTTCGGCTGGCTGCGCGGGGCGACTGAGCGGTTCGACGCGGTCGTGGTCGACATGCCCGACCCGGACAGCGCCGCGGTGGCCAAGCTCTACTCGGTCGAGTTCTACGCGCTGGCCCGGCGGGTGCTGGCCCCCGGCGGCCGGCTGGTCGTGCAGGCCGGGTCGCCGTCGTTCGCGCCGCAGGCGTTCGGCTGCGTGCTGGCCGGCGTGCGGGCCGCCGGGCTGGCCCCGGTGCCGTACCACGTCGACGTGCCGACGTTCGGCGACTGGGGCTTCGTGCTGGCCGCCGAGGGCGACCCGCCGGCGCTGCGGCTGGACCCGGCCGCGCCGCCACCGCGCTCGCTGGACGCCGCCGCGCTGACCGCCGCCGCGGTCTTCCCGCCGGACCGCCGGCCGCCGGACGTGCCGCCGTCCACCCTGGACGACCCGCGGATCACCCGGTACGCCGGGCAGTGGCGGGACTGACGCGAGCCGCCCCGGGGGCCGCCCGGCCGTCCGGCAGGATGCGGGACGTGACCCCGGTACCGATCCAGCCGCCCGCCCCCGGCGACCCGCCCTGGCCCGGCCGACCGGTGCCGCTCGGGGCGACCTGGGACGGCGAGGGCACCAACTTCGCGCTGTGGGCGGCCGCGGCCGAGGCGGTCGAGCTGTGCCTCTTCGACGCCGCCGGCACCGAGACCCGCATCCCGCTCGGCGAGTCGACGTACCAGGTGTGGCACGGGTACGTCCCCCGGGTCGGCCCGGGCCAGCGGTACGGCTTCCGGGTGCACGGCCGGTACGACCCCGGCCGCGGCCTGCGGGCCAACCCGAGCAAGCTGCTGCTCGACCCGTACGCGCGGGCGATCGACGGCGACTTCGTCCCCGAGCCGCCGGTCTTCGGCTACGACGGCGACCCGCGCGGGAACACCGCGGACACCCGCGACTCGGCGCCGTACGTGCCCCGCTCGGTGGTGGTGCACGACGCCTTCCCGTGGGGCAGCGACCGGCGGCCGGACACCCCCTGGGACGACACCGTCATCTACGAGCTGCACGTGCGCGGCTTCACCCGGCGCCACCCGGGCATCCCGGAGCCGCTGCGCGGGACGTACGCCGGGCTGGGCCATCCCGCCGCGATCGAGCACCTGGTCGAGCTCGGCATCACGGCGGTGGAGCTGCTGCCGGTGCACCAGTTCGTCACCGAGCCGGCGGTGACCCGGCGCGGGCTGACCAACTACTGGGGCTACAACACGATCGGCTTCTTCGCCCCGCACGGCGCGTACGCCTCCGTCCCCGGCGAGCAGGTCCGCGAGTTCAAGGCGATGGTGCGGGCGCTGCACGCCGCCGGCATCGAGGTCATCCTCGACGTGGTCTACAACCACACCGCCGAGGGCGACGAGGCCGGCCCCACGCTGTGCTTCCGCGGCATCGACAACGCCGGCTACTACCGGCTGCTGGCCGACGAGCCGCGCCGCTACGCCGACTACACCGGCTGCGGCAACACCCTGGACGTCCGGCGCCCGTACGTGCTGCAGATGCTGATGGACTCGCTGCGCTACTGGGTGACCGAGATGCACGTCGACGGCTTCCGCTTCGACCTCGCCTCCGCGCTGGCCCGGTCCTTCCACGACGTGGACAAGCTGTCCGCCTTCCTCGGCGTGATCCACCAGGACCCGGTGGTGTCCCGGGTCAAGCTCATCGCCGAGCCCTGGGACGTCGGCGAGGGCGGCTACCAGGTCGGCGAGTTCCCTCCCCTGTGGACGGAGTGGAACGGCAAGTACCGCGACACCGTCCGGTCCTACTGGGCCGGCGAGCGGATCGGGGTGCGCGACCTCGGCTACCGGCTCACCGGCTCGTCCGACCTGTACGCCGACGACGGCCGCCGCCCGTTCGCCTCCATCAACTTCGTCACCAGCCACGACGGCTTCACCCTGCGGGACCTGGTCTCGTACGCGCGCAAGCACAACGAGGCCAACGGCGAGGGCAACCGGGACGGCGACAACCAGAACCGGTCCTCCAACGCCGGCCACGAGGGGGAGGGCGCCGACGAGACGGTGGTCGCGGTCCGGCGGCGGCGGGCCCGCTCCCAGCTGCTCACCCTGCTCATGTCCACCGGGGTGCCGATGCTGGTGGCCGGCGACGAGCTCTGGCGCACCCAGGGCGGCAACAACAACGCGTACTGCCAGGACAACGAGGTGTCCTGGCTGGACTGGTCCACACTGGACGACCCGGCGACCGCCGACCTGCTCGCGCTGGTGCGCCGGCTGGTCGCGGTGCGGCGGGCCTCGCCGGTGCTGCGGCAGCGGGCGTTCTTCGCCGGCCGGGCGGTGCCGGGCGGGGACGGCCGCAAGGACCTGGCCTGGTTCCGGCCGGACGGCACCGAGATGACCGAGCGGGAGTGGCACTCGCCGGACACCCGGACGCTGGGCATGTACCTCGACGGCGAGGGCATCCGGCAGCGCGGCCCACAGGGTGAGCGGGTGACCGACGAGTCGTACCTGCTGGTCCTGCACGCCGGCGCCGAGGACGCCACCTTCACGCTGCCCGGGCCGCCGTGGGCGTCCGGCTACCAGGTGGTGGTCGACACCGCGTACGGCGACGGGGTGCCGCCGGCCGGCGCCGACCGGCCGGCCGCCGGCCTCGACCTGCCGCTCGCCGCCGCCTCCGGCGTCCTCCTCCGCACCGTCCGCACCGGAGCCTGACCCGGCGGTCAGGGCACCAGGATGGCCCGCCCGCGGACCCGGCCGGCGCAGTCGGCGAGGCCTGCGCCGCCTCGGCCAGCGGGAGTCGATCGAGCGGGACGCCATCGGCTGACAACTGTTGCAGCGGGTGGGTGAAAACGTTGCCGGCCGCCGCCGGCACGGACCGTGACTCCCGTACCCTCCCCGCTCGTGAGAGCACTCCGACGGTTCACCGTGCGCGCCACGCTGCCCACCGAGCTGGCCGCGCTGAACGATCTGGTGATGAACCTCCGCTGGTCCTGGCACCAGGAGACGCTGGACCTGTTCGCCTCGGTGGATCCCGAGGTGTGGCAGTCCTGCGGGCGGGACCCGGTGCGGCTGCTCGGCGGGGTGTCCCCGGCCCGGCTGACCGCCCTGTCGCGGGACAAGCGCTTCCTGCGCCGGCTGGCGGCCGCTGCCGACGACCTCAACGACTACCTGACCCAGCCCCGGTGGTACCAGGAGCTCGACACCGGCCAGCCAGCCGGCCCGAGGGGCATCGCGTACTTCTCGATGGAGTTCGGTCTCACCGAGGTGCTCCCGCAGTACTCCGGCGGCCTCGGCATCCTGGCCGGCGACCACCTCAAGGCGGCCAGCGACCTCGGCGTGCCGATCGTCGGCGTCGGCCTGCTCTACCGGGCCGGCTACTTCGCCCAGGGGCTGTCCCGGGACGGCTGGCAGCAGGAGCTCTATCCCTCGATCGACCCGCACGGGCTGCCGCTGGCGCTGGTCCGCGCGGCCGACGGCAGCGCGCTCAAGGTGTCCCTGGGCCTGCCCGGCGGCCGCACCCTGCGCGCCCAGGTGTGGAAGGTGCAGGTCGGCCGGGTGCCGCTGCTGCTGCTCGACTCGGACATCGAGGAGAACGAGGCCAGCGAGCGCCAGGTCACCGACAAGCTGTACGGCGGGACCAGCGAGCACCGGATGGCCCAGGAGATGCTCGCCGGGGTCGGCGGCGTCCGCGCGGTCCGGGCGTACTGCGAGCTCACCGGCACCCCGGCGCCGGACGTCTTCCACACCAACGAGGGGCACGCCGGCTTCCTCGGGGTGGAGCGGATCCGCGAGCTGGCGGTCACCGGGCTGACCTTCGACGAGGCGCTGCAGGCGGTCCGCGCCGGCACCGTCTTCACCACCCACACCCCGGTGCCGGCCGGCATCGACCGCTTCAACCGCGACCTGGTGAGGTCGTATTACACGCTCCCGGAGTGGGCCGCGCTGCCGGTCGACCGGGTGCTCGAGCTGGGCGCCGAGACCGACCCCAACGTGTTCAACATGGCCCACATGGGCCTGCGGCTGGCCCAGCGGGCCAACGGGGTCAGCAAGCTGCACGGCGCGGTCAGCCGGGAGATGTTCCAGCCGCTGTGGCCGGGCTTCGACATCGACGAGGTGCCGATCAGCTCGGTCACCAACGGCGTGCACGCGCCGACCTGGATGTCCCGCGAGGTGCTGGGGATCGCCGAGCGCGAGGTGAGCTTCGAGCGGCTGCAGACCGGCGATGGCTGGGACGCCGTGGACAAGGTCTCCGACGAGGAGATCTGGGCGGTCCGCCGGACGCTGCGGGAGCGGCTGGTCGAGGAGGTGCGCCGCCGCCTGCACGCCTCCCAGCTGCAGCGCGGGCTGGCCGAGCCCGAGCTGGACTGGACCTCCGGCGTCTTCGACCCGGACGTGCTCACCGTCGGCTTCGCCCGCCGCGTCCCGTCGTACAAGCGGCTGACGCTGATGCTGCGCGACCCGGACCGGCTGCGGGCACTGCTCCTGCACCCGGAGCACCCGATCCAGATCGTGGTCGCCGGCAAGTCGCATCCGGCCGACGACGGCGGCAAGTCGCTGATCCAGCAGCTGGTCAAGTTCGCCGACGACCCGGCGGTGCGGCACCGGATCGTGTTCCTGCCCGACTACGACATCGGCATGGCCCGCTACCTCTACTGGGGCTGCGACGTCTGGCTGAACAACCCGCTGCGGCCGCTGGAGGCCTGCGGCACGTCCGGGATGAAGGCCGCCCTCAACGGTGGCCTCAACCTGTCCATCCGGGACGGCTGGTGGGACGAGATGTACGACGGGGAGAACGGCTGGGCCATCCCGTCCGCGGCGGGTGTGGACACCGTGACGGACGGAGACCGCCGCGACGACATCGAGGCCGCCGGCTTCTACAACCTGGTGGAGACCCAGGTGGCGCCGCGCTTCTACGACCGGCGCGGGGACTCCCCGGCCCGCTGGGTGGAGATGGTCCGGCACACGATCAAGGGCCTCGGCCCCCAGGTGCTCGCCACCCGGATGGTCCGCGACTACGTGACCCAGCTGTACGCGCCGGCCGCCGCCGGCTCCGGCCGGGTCACCGCGGACGGCTACGCGGCGGCCAAGCAGCTGGCCGCCTGGCGGATCAAGGTGCTCGGCGCCTGGCCGGCGGTCCGGGTCCGGCACGTCGAGTCCTCGGGCGTCGGCGACACCCCGGAGCTGGGCGCCTCGCTGTCGCTGCGGGCCGAGGTCGACCTGGCCGGGCTGGAGCCGGGCGACGTCGACGTCCAGGCGGTGTACGGCCGGGTGGACGAGAGCAACGGGCTGCACGAGGTGCAGTCGGTGCCGCTGGCGTACGCGGGCGACGGCGACGGCCTGCACCGCTGGGAGGGCACCGTGCCGCTGGAGCGGCCGGGCGCCTTCGGCTACACGGTCCGGGTGCTGCCCCGGCACGAGCTGCTGGCCACCCCGGCCGAGCTCGGCGTGGTCACGGTCGCGTCCTGAGACGGCGGCGGGGCCGGGACCCGATGGGTCCCGGCCCCGCCGGTTCGGTACGACTTACGGGTTGTCCTTGTAGTACGTCTCCGCGCCCGGGTGCAGCGGCACCGGCTCGGTCAGCTGCGCCTTCTCCTTGGTGATGTTCTTGCCCTCCGGGTGCACCTGGGCCAGCGCCGGCAGGTTGCCCAGCAGCACGCCGGTCAGGTCGGTGGCCAGCTTGGCGTCCATCGACTCGTTGACGATCAGCAGGTTGGGCTCGGCGATGGTCTGCACCGGCGCGGCCTGCTTGTAGACGTCGGGCGCGATGGTCGCGGTCTCGTAGATGTTCGGGTACTTGGTCTGCAGCGCCGGGATGTACTTGGTCAGGTCGAGCACCTTGACCCGGTTGCCGAGCGTCCGGGTGACGTCCTGGATGCCGCTGGTCGGCAAGCCGCCGGACCAGAAGATCGCGTCCAGCTGGCCGTCCTTCATGCCCTGCACGCTCTCGTTGAGCGAGATCTTCTGCCGGCGGGTGTCCTTCTCCACGTCCAGGCCGGCCGCCTCCAGCAGCCGCTGGGCGCCGAGCTCGCCGGTGGCGCCCGGGGAGCCGGTGGAGATCCGCTTGCCCTTGAGCCCCTCGAGGCTGGTGATGTCGGACTTCACCACCACGTGGGTGTAGTTGAGGTAGAGCCGGGACAGCGCGCGGATCGGCTGCGGCGCGGTGAACGCGCCCTGGCCCTTGATCGCGTCCGTGGCCCAGGACAGGCTGGCCAGCCCGAGGTCGTCGTCGCCCTTGGAGACGCGGTCGATGTTCTCCTTCGGGCCGCCGGTCACCTCCGGGGTGACCCGGTAGCCGGACAGCTTGTCGCCGACCAGCTTGGCGTAGCCGCCGCCGAGCACGTAGTAGACACCGGTGGTGTTGCCGGTGCCGATGGACAGCCGGCCGCCGCCGCTGTCCCCTCCCCCGCTGTCGTCGCGCTCCCCGCCGCAGCCCGCGGCGAGGAGTGCGGCCGCGAACAAGGCGGCGGCGGTGCGGCGGCTTCGGCGCATCATGAGCGCTTCCCTTCGGGTATGGACGAGCCTTCGGGTATGGACGAGCCTTCGGTTCTGGATGAGGAGCGGAGCAGCACCAGGTGCACCACCACCGCGACGGCGAGCACGGCGAGGCCGGCGACCACCGGGCCGGTGGACAGGTAGAGCAGCAGCACCGCGGCGACCAGGCAGAGCGCGCGCTCCACCGGGCCGGCCGGGCCGACCAGCCAGCGGCCGGTGACCACCGCGAGCGCGGCCACCGCGACGGCGGAGACCAGCGTGGCCAGCACGATCCGGCCGATCGACCCCTGCCCTATCAGCGCCTCCCCGTTGGGGGTGAGCACGAAGGCGAACGGCACCAGGAACGCCGGCAGCGTGTACTTCCAGGTCGCCAGCATGGTCTTGAACGCGTCGCCGCCGGTGATGGCGGCCGAGGCCACGGCGGCCAGCGCGGTCGGCGGGCTCACCTCGGCGAGCACCGAGTAGTAGAAGATGAACATGTAAGTCTCGGGCGCGGAGACGCCGAGCGACTGCATGGCCGGGCCGACCACGATCGCGGCGATGATGAACGACGCGGTGACCGGGATCGCCAGCCCGAGCAGCGTCACCGCGAGGGCGGAGAACAGCGCGGTCAGCGTCAGCACCAGGGTCGCGTTGTCACCGAACGCGCCCGCCCCGTCGACGATCATGCCGGCCAGCCCGAGGCCGAGGCCGGTCAGCGTGGTGACCCCGACGATGATGCCGGCGGCGGCGCAGGTCGCGGCGACCGGCAGCACCCCGAGCGCGCCCTTGGACAGCGCCTGGCCGATCCGTCGCGGCGTCATCCGGTCCGGCTTGTGGAGGAAGGACAGCAGGAAGGCGAGCGCGGTCGCGTAGACCACCGCGCGGAAGACCGACACCTCCAGCGCGAGCAGCACGATGATGGCGATCAGCGAGGAGAAGTGGTAGCCGAAGCGGGCCAGCAGACTCCACGCCGAGGGCAGGTCCACGTCCACCGGGCGGGTGCCGATCCGGCGCGCGTCCATCTCGATCGCCAGGAAGATGCCGAGGTAGTAGAGGATCGTCGGCACCGTGGCGTAGATCAGCACCTCCAGGTACGACACCCGGAGGAACTCGGCGATGATGAACGCGGCGGCACCCAGCGTCGGCGGCGACAGGATCGCGCCGATGCCGGCCGCGGCCAGCACCCCGCCGCCCTGGTTGGCCGGGTAGCCGGCCCGCTTGAGCACCGGCCAGGCGATCGAGCCGAGCGTCACCGCGGTCGCGGTGCCCGAGCCGGAGACCGTGCCGAGCAGGAAGCCGGCCATGGTGACCGTCCGGCCCGGCGCGGTGCGGGACCGGCGGAAGGCGGCGAAGCTGACGTCGACGAAGAACTTGCCGGCCCCGGACAGCTCCAGCACGGCGCCGTAGATCGTGAACAGCACGATGTACGTCGCCGCCACGTCCAGCGCGGTGCCGAAGATGCCCTCGGTCCCCATGTACATCTGCTGGGCCAGCCGCTGGAAGCCGTACCCCTTGTGCCCGATCACCCAATCGACGGGCAGGTAGCCGCCGTAGTACGCGTACAGCAGGAAGAAGACGCAGATGGCCGGGAAGACCCAGCCGACGGTGCGCCGGGCCGCCTCCAGCACCAGCGCCACCAGCAGCAGGCCCATGGCCACGTCGGTGTCGGTGGCGGCCGGGCCGCGGACCACGAAGTCGTCGAAGTCGAGCACCGGGTAGATGCAGACCACCACCGACACCGCGGCGAGCAGCCAGTCGGCGATGCCGGGGTTGTCGTGCCCGCGCTCGGACGCCGGCACCGCGCGGCGGCGGATGCCGGGGCGGTAGACCAGGAAGGTCAGCGGCAGGACCACGGACAGGAAGACCATCCGATACTGCAGCTCGACCCGGGGCCGGAAGACCGAGACCAGCACCCAGGCGGACAGCGCCCCGGCGACCACCGCGACCGCGATCGCGACCCAGCCGCCCAGCTGGCGGGCCGGCTTGTCGGCGTCGTGCTCGGCGATCAGCGCGTCGACGTCGATGTCGACGTCGTCCAGCCGGTGCCGGACCTCGTCCTCGCCGAGCCGCACCGGCCCGCCGTCGTCTGTACGCTCCGGCCCGCCCTCGCCGGTGCCGGTGTGGCGTCGCCGGGCCGGGACGTCCCCGTCCGCCCAGTCCGGATCCCCGGTCCGGCCGGCGGGCTGCTCACTCCCGGTCACGCCCACACCCTCCCGTCACACCCGACAAGTCACCGAAATCACGCCGCGGGTCCGGGAAGTGTGGCAGGGCCGCGCAAGAGCACCGCAAGGGCCGGTAGCCGACGGGTCGCCCCATCGCGCCGAACGGCACCGCGATGGCAGCACCACCCAGCGTGAGACGATGCGCTGATCGAGGTCGACGCCAGCCAGATCCGCCCTCCGCAGCCCGGTCGCCGGGGCACCGGGCGCCTGTGTCCGCCCCAGACACGCTGGGTACGGTTCGTGACGTGACCGGTCGTCTGGGAATCGCGGACGTCTCGCCCGTCGTCGCCTGCGGGCGCTACCCGGCGCGGGCCGTGGTCGGCGAGCGGGTGCCGATCCGGGCGACCGTGTTCCGCGAGGGGCACGACGCGGTCGCGGCCAGCGTCGCCTGGCGGGGGCCGGACGGCGAGCCCGGCCCGTTCATCCGGATGACCGCGGGCGAGCCGGGGCTGGACCTGTGGCACGCGACGGTCGTCCCGACCAGCGAGGGCGCCTGGACCTTCGCGGTGGAGGCGTGGGGCGACCCGTTCGCCACCTGGCTGCACCGGGTCGAGGTGAAGATCGAGGCCGGGCAGGGCGCCGAGGATCTGGCCAACGACCTGGAGGACGGCGCCCGGCTGCTCACCCGGGCGCTGCGCACGGTCCCGGCCGAGGGCCGGGACGCGGTCACCGCGGCGGTCGCGGCGCTGCGGGACACCGGCCGGGACCTGTTCCACCGGGTCGGGCCGGCGCTGTCGGAGCCGGTGCGCACGCTGCTCACCGACCACCCGGTGCGCGAGCTGCTCACCCGCTCCCCGCGCTACACCGTCTGGGTCGACCGCAAGCGCGCGCTCTACTCGTCCTGGTACGAGTTCTTCCCGCGCTCCGAGGGCGCCGAGGTCCGGCCGGACGGCACGCCGGCCCGGCACGGCACGTTCAAGGACGCGGCCCGCCGGCTGCCGCAGATCGCCCAGATGGGCTTCGACGTCGTCTACCTGCCGCCGATCCACCCGATCGGCAAGCTCAACCGCAAGGGCCGCAACAACACCCTGATGGCCGGGCCGCACGACGTCGGCTCGCCGTGGGCGATCGGCTCGGACGAGGGCGGGCACGACGCGATCCACCCGCAGCTGGGCACCTTCGAGGACTTCGACGACTTCGTCGCCCGCACCCGCGAGCTCGGCATGGAGGTCGCGCTCGACCTCGCCCTGCAGGCGGCGCCGGACCATCCCTGGGTCAGCGAGCACCCGGAGTGGTTCACCACCCGGCCGGACGGCTCGATCGCGTACGCGGAGAACCCGCCGAAGAAGTACCAGGACATCTACCCGCTCAACTTCGACAACGACCCCAAGGGGCTGTACGCCGAGGTCCTGCGGATCGTACGGCTGTGGGTCTCGCACGGGGTCAAGATCTTCCGGGTCGACAACCCGCACACCAAGCCGCTCAACTTCTGGCACTGGCTGATCTGGGAGGTCAAGAAGACCGACCCGGACGTGCTCTTCCTGGCCGAGGCGTTCACCAAGCCGGCCATGATGCACACGCTCGCGCAGGTCGGCTTCAGCCAGTCCTACACGTACTTCACCTGGCGCACCGCGCGGTGGGAGCTGGAGGAGTACGGCAAGGAGCTGGTCGAGGCGGCCGACTACATGCGGCCCAACTTCTTCGTCAACACGCCGGACATCCTGCACGCCAGCCTGCAGCACGGCGGGCCGGGGATGTTCCGCATCCGCGCCGTGCTGGCCGCGATGCTCAGCCCGACCTGGGGGGTCTACTCGGGCTACGAGCTGTTCGAGCACGTGCCGCGGCCGGGCGCGGAGGAGTACATCGACAACGAGAAGTTCGAGCTGCGCCCGCGCGACTACGAGGGCGCGATCCGGGAGGGCCGCAGCCTCGCGCCCTATCTGGCGCACCTCAACCGGCTGCGCCGCGACCACCCGGCGCTGCAGCAGCTGCGGAACCTGCGTTTCCACCACGTCGACAACGACGCGCTCATGGCATTCTCCAAGCGCGACGACGAGACCGGCGACACCGTGCTCGTCATCGTCACCCTCGACCCCTACGCGGCCCAGGAAGGGACCACGTCCCTCGACATGCCGGCGCTGGGGCTGGACTGGCACGACCGCTTCATCGCCCACGACGAGATGAGCGGCGGCCGGCGCGACTACGAGTGGGGGCAGTTCAACTTCGTCCGGCTCGACCCGCACGTCGAGCCGGCTCACGTCTTCGTGGTGCGGCGTTGATCAGGAGTGTTCGTGGACGTCCCCGCTGACAACGGCTCCCGCGCCGTGGCGCGCGCTGCCGCGGCCACCGCCGAGTCGGTCGCCGCCCCCGCCGCCGGTCAGCGGGCGGCCACCCGGCAGGCGGCGCGCGAGCGGGACCAGGACTCGCTGGTCGGGCTGTCCGCCGGCGACGACCCGGAGTGGTTCAAGCGGGCGGTCTTCTACGAGGTGCTGGTGCGCGGCTTCGCCGACTCCGGCGGCGACGGCAGCGGCGACCTGACCGGGCTGATCAGCAAGCTCGACTACCTGCGCTGGCTCGGCGTCGACTGCCTGTGGGTGCCGCCGTTCTACCCGTCGCCGCTGCGCGACGGCGGCTACGACATCTCCGACTTCGTCGGCGTGCTGCCCGAGTTCGGGACCGTGGAGGACTTCCGCCGGCTGCTGGACGAGGCGCACTCGCGCGGGATGCGGGTGATCGTCGACTTCGTCATGAACCACACGTCCGACCAGCACCCCTGGTTCCAGGCGTCGCGCAGCGACCCCGAGGGGCCGTACGGCGACTTCTACGTCTGGTCCGACGACGACACCAAGTATGCGGACGCCCGGATCATCTTCATCGACACCGAGACGTCCAACTGGACCTTCGACCCGGTGCGCCGGCAGTATTTCTGGCACCGCTTCTTCTCCCACCAGCCCGACCTCAACTTCGAGAACCCGGCCGTGCAGAACGCGATCCTCGACGCGCTGCGCTTCTGGCTGGACCTCGGCATCGACGGCTTCCGGCTGGACGCGGTGCCCTATCTCTTCGAGCGCGAGGGCACCAACTGCGAGAACCTGCCGGAGACGCACCAGTTCCTCAAGCGAGTGCGGGCCGAGGTGGACAAGGGCTACCCGGACCGGGTCCTGCTGTGCGAGGCCAACCAGTGGCCGCAGGACGTCGTGCAGTATTTCGGCGACCCGGTCAAGGGCGACGAGTGCCAGATGGCGTTCCACTTCCCGGTCATGCCGCGCATCTTCATGGCGGTCCGCCGGGAGCAGCGCTACCCGATCTCCGAGATCATGGACTCCACGCCGGCCATTCCGGCCAACTGCCAGTGGGGCATCTTCCTGCGCAACCACGACGAGCTGACCCTGGAGATGGTCACCGACGAGGAGCGCGACTACATGTGGGCGGAGTACGCCCACGACCCGCGCATGAAGGCCAACCTCGGCATCCGCCGGCGGCTGGCCCCGCTGCTCGACAACGACCTCGACCGCATCCAGCTGTTCAACGCGCTGCTGCTGTCCCTGCCGGGCTCGCCGGTCCTCTACTACGGCGACGAGATCGGCATGGGCGACAACATCTGGCTCGGCGACCGGGACGGCGTCCGCACCCCGATGCAGTGGACGCCCGACCGCAACGCCGGCTTCTCCACCTGTGACCCGGGCCGGCTCTACCTGCCGGTCAACATGGACTCGCTCTACGGCTACCAGGTCACCAACGTGGAGTCGCAGACCCGCAACTCGTCCTCCCTGCTGCACTGGACGCGGCGGATGATCCAAGTCCGCAAGGCCAACCCGGCCTTCGGCCTGGGCTCCTTCATCGACCTGGGGGGAAGCAACCCGAGCGTGCTGTCGTACGTTCGGGAGTTCGGAGACGACATCGTGCTGTGTGTGAACAACCTCTCCCGGTTCGCCCAGCCCGTGGAGCTCGACCTGCGGCACTGGCATGGCCGCGCGCCGCTCGAGCTGCTCGGCGGGGTGCGCTTCCCGTCCATCGGTGAGCTTCCTTACCTGCTCACCCTGGCCGGGCACGGGTTCTACTGGTTCCGGCTGCCGCAGCCGGACGAGGGTCAGTGATGGCTGCCCCCGCCGAGCTCGCCGGCCTGCTGGAGGCCTGGCTGCCGGGGCAGCGCTGGTTCGCCGGCAAGGGCCGGTCGTTCGCCGTCACCGGCGTCGACGCGCTCGGTGTCCTCACCGTGCGGCCCTGGCGCAGCGACCTCTGGCTGGTCCAGGTCCGGTACGCCGACGACGGCTCGACGGAGACTTATCAAGTGCCGCTGGTCCGCCGGCCGCAGCCGGCCGACCAGGTCGCGCACGTGCTGGTCGGCGAGACGGCGGACCCGGACTACGGCGGCCGGTCGTGGTGGTACGACGCGCTGCACGACAAGGAGGTCACCGGCGCCTGGGTGGCCGGCATCGACGCCGACCGGTCCGAGGACGGGCTGCACTTCAGCCGGGGCCGGGACGCCGGCGAGCTGCCGCTGGACGCGGCCAGCCTGCCGATCCCCCACGAGCAGAGCAACACGTCGCTGGTCTTCGACGACGACGCGATCCTCAAGGTCTTCCGCCGGGTCTACCCGGGCCACAACCCGGACATCGAGGTGCACGAGGCGCTGTCCCAGGTGGACGGTGGGTCGCGGCACGTGGCCCGGCTGCTCGGGCACGTCTCCGGGCAGTGGCCCGAGACCGGCGACCGGGTCGACCTGGCCATGCTGCAGGAGTTCTTCCGGACCGCCAGCGATGGCTGGGAGCTGGCCAAGATCAGCATCCGCGACCTCTACGCCGAGGCCGACCTGCACGCCAGCGAGGTCGGCGGCGACTTCGCCGGCGAGGCGCAGCGGCTCGGGCAGGCGACCGCGGAGGTGCATGCCGACCTCGCCCGGGCGCTGCCCACCGCCGAGCTCGGCCCGGACGAGCTGGCCGAGAAGGCGGCCGGGATGCGCCGCCGGCTGGACGTCGCGGTCGCCGCCGTCCCCCAGCTGGAGCCGTACACGGACGGCCTGCAGGCAGCCTTCGACGCGCTCGCCACCCACGAGGCGCCGGTCCCGGTGCAGCGGGTGCACGGCGACTACCACCTCGGCCAGGTGCTGCGCACCTCGCACCGGTGGGTGGTGCTCGACTTCGAGGGCGAGCCAGCCAAGCCGCTGGACGAGCGGACCGGGCTGGACTCGCCCATCCGGGACCTGGCCGGGATGCTCCGCTCGTTCGAGTACGCGGCGCAGCACCTGCTGCACGACCACCCGTACGAGCCGCACCTCTCCTACCGTGCGGAGGAGTGGGCGCAGCGCAATCGGGAAGCCTTCTGTGCCGGCTACGCCGACGCGGGCGGGCCCGACCCGCGCACCGACCCGGTGCTGCTGCGGGCGTACGAGGCGGACAAGGCGGTGTACGAAGCGGTGTACGAGGCCCGCAACCGGCCGTCCTGGCTGCCGATCCCGCTGGCGTCGCTGGCGCGGCTGACCGAAGGAGCCCGATCGTGAGCGCGAGGGCTCGCAGCGAGAGCGAGGGACCGACGGCGGCCGGCGGGCCGCCCGCGGCACGCTTGTCGACGGAGGGGGCATCGTGACATCGACCGACCTGGCCGCCGACCCGACCGGAGTGACCCGGGAGGAGCTGGACCGGCTCGTCGGCGGGGCGCACCACGACCCGCACTCGCTGCTCGGCCTGCACCCGGTGCGGGCCGCCCGGGCGGTGCCGGAGCGGGCGCCGGTCGCCTCGCCCGGGTCCGGGCAGCAGGCGATCGACACCGCCACCGACCCCACCGCCGCCCAGCCCGCCACCAACGGGGTCGCGGGTGCGGGCGCCGCCGCGGGTGCGGGCGCCGACACCGAGTCCCCGACCGAGGCCCCGACCGCCCCAGCCGCCCCAGCCGCCCCGACGGACCCGGCCGCCCAGACCTCCCCAGCCGCCCAGACCTCCCCAGCCGCCCCGACCTCCCCAGCCGCCCCGACGGATCCGGCTGCCCGGACCGCCCCAGCCGCTCCGGCCGGCGCGGGCGATCCGTCGACCGGCTCGCTGGAAGCGGGCGCCGACCCGGACCCCGGCACCGAGCCCGAGGCTGAGGTCGGCACCCTCGTGCTGCGCACCCTGCGCCCGGACGCCGGCCGGGTGGTCGCCGTCGTCGGCGACCGGCGGCACGAGCTGGACCGGGTGCACCCCGGCGGCGTGTTCGCCGGCCTGCTGCCCGGTCCGCCCGCCGACTACCGGCTCGAGGTGACCTACCCGGGCACCGGCGGCGGTCCGGACGAGACGATCACGGTCGACGACGCGTACCGGTGGCTGCCGACGCTGGGCGAGATCGACCTGCACCTGATCGGCGAGGGCCGGCACGAGCGGCTCTGGGAGGCGCTGGGCGCGCATTTCCGGACGTACGAGACCCCGCACGGGCCGGTCAGCGGCACCTCCTTCGCGGTGTGGGCGCCGAGTGCGCGGGGCGTCCGGGTCACCGGCGACTTCGACTACTGGCAGCGGCGCGCGTACCCGATGCGCTCGCTCGGCTCCAGCGGCATCTGGGAGATCTTCGTCCCGGGCGTGGTGCCCGGCGCGAAGTACAAGTTCTCCATCCTCGGCCGGGACGGCCGCTGGCGGGACAAGGCCGACCCGCTGGCGTTCCAGACCGAGCGGACCCCGGCGACGGCGTCGGTGGTGCACAGCTCGACCCACCTGTGGTCCGACGACGAGTGGATGGCCAAGCGCGCGTCCACCCGCTGGCACGCCGCGCCGATGAGCACGTACGAGGTGCACCTCGGCTCCTGGCGCAAGGGCCTCGGCTACCGCGACGCGGCCGACCAGCTGGCCGACTACCTGGTCGAGACCGGCTTCACCCACGTCGAGCTGCTGCCGCTGGCCGAGCACCCGTACGACGGGTCCTGGGGTTACCAGGTCACCTCGTTCTTCGCCCCGACCGCCCGCTTCGGCACCCCGGACGACTTCCGCTACTTCGTCGACCGGATGCACCAGGCCGGCATCGGCGTGATCATGGACTGGGTGCCCGGGCACTTCCCCAAGGACGAGTGGGCGCTGGCCCGCTTCGACGGCGGCCCGCTGTACGAGCACCCCGACCCGCGCCGCGGCGAGCAGCCGGACTGGGGCACGCTCGTCTTCGACTTCGGCCGCCGCGAGGTCCGCAACTTCCTGGTCGCGAACGCGCTCTACTGGCTCGAGGAGTTCCACATCGACGGGCTGCGGGTGGACGCGGTCGCCTCGATGCTCTACCTGGACTACTCCCGGCCGGCCGGGGAGTGGCTGCCCAACCAGTACGGCGGCCGGGAAAACCTGGAGGCCATCGCCTTCCTGCAGGAGATGAACGCGACCGTCTACCGACGGGTGCCGGGCGCGATCACGATCGCCGAGGAGTCGACCGCCTGGCCGGGCGTCACCCGGCCCACCCACCTCGGCGGGCTCGGCTTCGGCTTCAAGTGGAACATGGGGTGGATGCACGACACCCTGGACTACGCGTCCAAGGCGCCGATCTACCGGCAGTGGCACCACCACCAGATGACCTTCTCGATGATGTACGCGTTCAGCGAGAACTACATGCTCCCGCTGTCGCACGACGAGGTCGTACACGGCAAGAAGTCGCTGCTCGGCCGGATGCCCGGCGACCACTGGCAGCAGGCGGCCACCCTGCGGGCGCTGTACGCGTACATGTGGGCCCATCCGGGCAAGCAGCTGCTGTTCATGGGCGGCGAGTTCGGCCAGGGCGCGGAGTGGGCCGACGGCCGGTCGCTGGACTGGTGGCTGCTGGACGACCCGCTGCACGGCGGGCTGCAGCGGCTCGTCGGCGACCTCAACCAGGCCTACCGGTCCGCCCCGGCGCTGTGGACGCAGGACACCTCGCCGGCCGGCTTCTCCTGGATCGACGCCAACGACGCCAGCAACAACACGTTCTCCTTCCTGCGCTGGGGCGACGAGGGCTCGGTGCTGGCCTGCGTGGTCAACTTCGCCAGCGTGCCGCACGAGGGCTACCGGCTCGGGCTGCCCCGCGCCGGCCGCTGGGTCGAGACGGTCAACACCGACGCCACCGTCTACGGCGGCTCCGGGGTGGGCAACATGGGCGAGGTCACCGCCGACCCCCAGCCCTGGCACGGCCAGCCCGCGTCGGTGCGGCTGCGGGTGCCGCCGCTGGGCGCCCTGTGGCTTCGCTACACCGGTGCGGCCATGCCCGACGGCACGGAGGACTGACACCCTCCACACGCCGCCGCTGGCACGCTGTGGGGAGGTCTCCCGCGGGGCCCTCCGGCAGGATGGGGAACGACGGCGGTGCGGACGAGGGGTGGTTCGGCTATGTCCTCCAGGAGCGTGCGGGCCCGGGTCGCGGTGCTGGCCGTGCTCGGTCTGCTGGCCAGCGGCTGCGCGCAGCAGGTCCCCGGCCTGGGCAGCTACTCGTCCGGCCGGACCGCCGTGGCCGACGCCAAGGTCGCCATCGAGGGCACCGACAACGGCGAGATCGACAAGCTCGCCGGCAACGCGATCGCGGACATCGAGAAGTTCTGGACCGAGCAGATGCCCGAGGTCTTCAACGAGCGCTACGACAAGGTCAAGGCGTATCACTCCATCGACCCGGACGGCAGCAGGGCCGCGCCGTGCACCGACAGCGCCTCCGACATCCGCGGCAACGCGTTCTACTGCCCGTCCCGCGACGTCGTCGCCTGGGACCGCAAGGGCCTCTTCCCCGAGCTGCAGAAGCGCTTCGGCGACTTCCTCGTCGCCATGGTGCTCGCGCACGAGTGGGGGCACGCGATCCAGAAGCGCACCCGGATGCCGAGCAGCAAGACGATCGTGGTGGAGACCCAGGCCGACTGCTACGCCGGCGCCTGGACGCAGTACGCGCTCAAGGGCGGCGCGCCGCACTTCGAGATCGAGCGGCCCACGCTGGACAACGCGCTGTCCGGCTACCTGCTCTTCCGCGACCCGCTCGGGTCCGACCAGGACGACCGGCAGGCGCACGGCTCCGGCTTCGACCGGATCTCCGGCTTCCAGGACGGCTTCGAGAAGGGCGCGAAGTTCTGCACCACCTTCTCCGACACCCGGACCTTCACCCAGATCCGGTACGAGTCCGCCCGGGACGAGGCCCAGGAGGGCAACCTGCCGTTCGAGGACGCCTGGCGGCTGGGCACCGCGGACCTCGCCGAATACTGGGACAAGAGCTTCCGCACCACTTTCAACCAGGAGTGGGAGCCGGTGGCCGGTGTCGAGCAGTACTCCGGCAGCAAGCCCGGCTGCCAGGGCACCGAGAGCACCGCGGTGCGCTACTGCTCCGGCGAGGACAAGATCCTCGCCTCCACCGACAGCCTCCGCCGGGTGGACCGGGAGACCGGCGACTTCGGCATGATGAGCCTGCTCGCGATCGCGTACGGGCAGGCGGTCCGCAAGCGGATCGGCAAGCCGATCAACGGCGACTCGGCTCTGCTCGGCTCCATCTGCCTGGCCGGCGGGTACGCGCGGGACTCCTTCGACAAGAAGCGTCCGGACGCGGAGATCACCCTGTCGCCGGGCGACCTCGACGAGGCGGTGCAGACGCTGCTCAACTTCGTCGGCAGGCAGGACGGCTTCTTCGTGGCCCGCAGCACCACCGGCTTCGACCGGGTGTCCGCCTACCGCAGCGGGTTCAACGACATCAAGGCCTGCCCCTGACGCGAGCCGGCTCCACCAGCCGGCTCAGTAGAGCGCGCGGGAGAGGTCGCGGCGGGCCACGGTGACCCGCGGGTCGTCGGTCCCGACCACGCCGAAGAGCTCGACCAGCCGGGTCCGGGCCTGCTCCCGCTCGGCTCCCGCGGTGCGGCGCACCGTGCCGAGCAGCCGGCGGAAGGCGCCGTCGACGTCGCCCTCGGCCAGCTCGACGTCGGCCGCGAGCAGCTGGGCGTCCAGGTCGTCGGGGGCGGCGTCGGCGCGGGCGACCGCGTCGGCCGGCGCGGCGGTGACCCGGCGGAGCAGCTCGACCTCGCGCAGCGCGGCGGCGGCCCGCGGGTGGCCCGGGTCGGCGGCGAGAATCTGCTGGTAGAGCCGGGCCGCGGTGTCGAAGTCGCCGGCCGCGGTGGCGTCCTCCGCCTCGAGCACCTGCGGGTCGTCTGGCTCCGCGGGCAGCTCGGCGTCCTCCCCGGGCGGGCCGGCCGGGGCCGCGCCGCTGGTCGCCTCGACCACCGCCTGGACGAACTGGCGGACCTGCGCCTCGGGCAGCGCGCCGGCGAACTCGCCGAGAACCTGGCCCTGGAAGACCGCCTTGACCGCCGGGATGCTCTGCACCCGCAGCGCCTGGGCCAGCGCCTGGTTGGAGTCCACATCGACCTTGGCCAGCACCCAGGCGCCGCCGCCCTCGGCGGCCAGCCGCTCCAGCACCGGGGACAGCTGCTTGCACGGCCCGCACCACTCGGCCCACAGGTCGAGGATCACCGGGGTGCGGAACGAGCGGTCCAGCACCTCGGCCTGGAAGGTCGTCTCGGTGACGTCGAGCACGGTCACCGGCGCGGCCGGGGCGCCGCCGCCGTCGGGCGCCTGGGCCTGCGCGGCGGCCTGCGCCTCGGCCCGGTCCCGGGCCTCGGCCCGCGCCTTCAGCGCGGACAGGTCGACCGCGCCGGCGAGCGCGGCGGACAGAGCGGGGCTGGGCGCGGGAGCACCCCGCGACGGACGACCAGGCTGCATGTGCCCAGCCTAACCACGCCACCACCCCCGCCGCCGACCCCGCCCCGCCCCGCCCTCCTCCGCCTCCGCCTCCGCCTCCGCCGACTGCGGAGTTCCGCCGCCGACTGAGCAGCTGTAGCTCCTCAGTCGGTGCCGAACTTCTCAGTCGCGGGCGGCGGGGGCCGCGGCAGGGGGCGGGGTCAGAAGCGGGCGGGCTCGGTGTACGACCCCCACTCGTCGCGCAGGGCGCCGCAGATCTCGCCCAGGGTGGCCTCGGCGCGGGCAGCGGCGAGCATCGGCGGGACCATGTTGGCGTCGGACCGTGCCGCCTCGACCATCGCGGCCAGCGCGGACCGGACCGCGGCGTCGTCCCGGGCGGCCCGCCGGGCGGCCAGCACCCGGACCTGCTCGCGCTCCACCTCGCCGCTGATCCGCAGGATCTCCAGGTCCTCGCCCTCGCCGCCCGGGTACGCGTTGACCCCGACGACCTTCTTGTCGCCCTTCTCCACGGCTTGCTGGTAGCGGAAGGCGGCCTCGGCGATCTCGCCCATGAACCAGCCGTCCTCGATGCCGCGCAGGATGCCGGAGGTCATCGAGCCGTCGGTGCCCATGTCCCGGATCCGGGCGAAGATCTCCTCGGCCTGCCGCTCCAGCTCGTCGGTGAGCGCCTCGACGTACCAGGAGCCGCCGAGCGGGTCGGCGACGTTCATCACGCCGGTCTCCTCGGCGATGACCTGCTGGGTGCGCAGCGCGATCTGGGCGGCCCGCGCGCTGGGCAGCGCGAGCACCTCGTCGAGCGCGTTGGTGTGCAGCGAGTTGGTGCCGCCGAGCACGGCGGCCAGCGCCTCGACCGCGGTCCGGACGATGTTGTTGTCCGGCTGCTGCGCGGTCAGCGAGACGCCGGCGGTCTGGGTGTGGAAGCGCAGCCACTGCGCCCGCTCGGTCTTGGCGCCGTAGACGTCGCGCAGCCAGCGGGCCCAGATCCGCCGGGCGGCACGGAACTTCGCGATCTCCTCGAAGAAGTCGACGTGCGCGTCGAAGAAGAACGACAGCCCGGGCGCGAACTGCTCGACGTCCAGGCCTCGGGACAGGCCCAGCTCGACGTACCCGAACCCGTCGGCGAGGGTGAACGCGAGCTCCTGCGCGGCGGTCGAGCCAGCCTCCCGGATGTGGTAGCCGGAGACCGACAGCGGCTTGTACGCCGGGATCTCGGCCGCGCAGAACTCCATCAGATCGCCGATGAGCCGCAGGTGCGGCTCGGGACCGAAGAGCCACTCCTTCTGCGCGATGTACTCCTTGAAGATGTCGGTCTGCAGCGTGCCGTCCAGCCCGCGCAGGCCGGTGCCCTGCCGCTCGGCGGCCACCAGATACATGCAGAAAACCGGCACCGCCGGCCCGCTGATCGTCATCGAGGTGGTGACGTCGCCGAGCGGGATGTCGCGGAAGAGCAGGTCCATGTCCGCGGCCGAGTCGATCGCGACCCCGCAGTGGCCGACCTCGCCCAGGCTGCGCGGGTCGTCGGAGTCGCGGCCCATCAGCGTCGGCATGTCGAAGGCGACCGACAGCCCGCCGCCGCCCTCGGCCAGGATCATCCGGTAGCGCTCGTTGGTCTGCTCGGCGTTGCCGAAGCCGGCGAACTGCCGGATCGTCCACGGCCGGCCCCGGTAGCCGGTCGGGTAGAGCCCGCGGGTGAACGGGAACTCCCCCGGCCAGCCGATCCGCTCGAAGCCGGGACCGGCGTCGCCCGGTCCGGTCGGGCCGTAGACCGGGGCCACCTCGACCCCGGACAGGGTGGTGAAGTCGGCGTCGCGCTTGCGGGCCGCGTCGTAGCGGGCCTGCCAGCGGGCACGCCCGGCGGCGATCTCGTCGGGTGTCACACCGGAATACTAGGACGTCCTAGTAACGGCGGCCAGCGGTCGGGGGCATATCGGCGGGGACCGCAGCGTTCTGCGGATAGTTGCAAGCTCAACAAAGGAGCTGACGATGCAGATCGGCGTGTTCTCGGTGGGCGATGTCACACCCGACCCCACCACGGGCCGGGAGCCGACCGAGGCCGAGCGGATCAAGGCGATGGTGGCCGTCGCGGTCAAGGCCGAGGAGGTCGGGCTCGACGTCTTCGCCACCGGCGAGCACCACAACCCGCCGTTCGTGCCCTCCTCGCCGACCACCCTGCTCGGCTTCGTGGCCGCACGCACGTCGCGGCTGCTGCTGTCCACGGCCACCACGCTGATCACCACCAACGACCCGGTGAAGATCGCCGAGGACTACGCGATGCTGCAGCACCTGGCCGACGGCCGGGTCGACCTCATGCTCGGCCGCGGCAACACCGGCCCCGTCTACCCGTGGTTCGGCCAGGACATCCGGACGGGCATCCCGCTGGCCGTGGAGAACTACGCGCTGCTGCGCCGGCTGTGGCGGGAGGACGTGGTCGACTGGGAGGGCCGATTCCGCACCCCGCTGCAGGGCTTCACCTCGACCCCGCGGCCGCTGGACGGGGTGCCGCCGTTCGTCTGGCACGCCTCGATCCGGTCACCGGAGATCGCCGAGCAGGCGGCGTACTACGGCGACGGGTTCTTCCACAACAACATCTTCTGGCCGCCGTCGCACGTGCGGCGGATGGTCTCGCTGTACCGCCGGCGGTACGAGCACTACGGGCACGGCCCGGCCGCGCACGCGACCGTCGGGCTGGGCGGGCAGGTCTTCGTCCGCAAGAGCTCGCAGGACGCGGTGCGCGAGTTCCGGCCGTACTTCGACCGGGCGCCCGTGTACGGGCACGGCCCGTCCCTGGAGGACTACATGGCCGAGACCCCGCTGACCGTGGGCAGCCCGCAGCAGGTCATCGACCGCACCCTCGGCTTCCGCGAGCTGGTCGGCGACTACCAGCGGCAGCTCTTCCTGGTCGACCACGCCGGACTGCCGCTGAAGACAGTGCTGGAGCAGCTGGACATCCTCGGCGAGGAGGTCGTGCCGGTGCTGCGGCGGGAGTTCGCCGCGCGGCGGCCGGCCGGCGTGCCGGAGGACCCGCCGACCCACGCCTCCCTGCTCGCCGACCAGCTGGCCGGGGCGGCCGAGCCGACCAGGTCGGTCCGCGCCACCGAGCCCGCCGGGACCGCCGGCGTGACCGTGGCCGGGACCGCCGGGACCGCCGGCGTGGCCGGGACCGTCGGGACCGCCGGGACCGCCGGCGTGGCCGGGACCGTCGGCTTGGCCGGGACGACCGGCGGGGCCGGGACCGCCGTGGCGGTCGAGCCGGCCGGGGTGGCGCGATGACCGCCCGCCGGATCGCGGTGGTCACCGCCGGCACCGGCCGGCCGTCGGCGACCCGGCTGCTGGCCGACCGGCTGGCCGCGGCCACCGGCCAGGCGCTGGCCGAGCGCGGCCTGGCCGCCGAGGTCGAGGTGGTCGAGCTGCGCGAGCACGCCCGGGGGCTGGCCGACCACCTGGTCACCGGTTTCCCCGGCGGCGCGCTGCGGGCGGCCGTGCAGACCGTCACCGGCGCGGACGCGCTGATCGCGGTCACCCCGGTGTACGCGGCGTCGTACAGCGGGCTGTTCAAGACCTTCTTCGACCTGCTCGACGATGACGCGCTGGCCGGCCTGCCGGTGCTGCTCGCCGCCACCGGCGGCACCGCGCGGCACTCCCTGGTGCTCGAGCACGCGATGCGCCCGCTCTTCAGCCACCTGCGCGCCCTCCCGGTGCCGACCGCGGTCTTCGCCGCGCCCGAGGACTGGGCCGGCGGCGGCGGCGACCGCACCGACCCCGGGCTGGACCGGCGGATCGCCCGGGCCGCCGGCCAGCTGGCCGACCTGCTCGCCGGCCGCCGCCCGGAGCGCCCCGCCGACCCCTTCGCCGACCCCGTCCCCTTCGCCCAGCTCCTCACCGGCTGACGGACCACCACCGCGACTGACACGTTCCCACCGCGACTGACACGTTCCCACCGCGACTGACGGCGCTGCCGCCGTCAGCCGCGGGCGGGCGCCGTCAGCCGCGGGCGGGCGCCGTCAATCGCGGGCGGGCGCCGTCAATCGCGGGCGGGCGCCGTCAATCGCGGGCGGGCGCCGTCAATCGCGGACGGAGAGCGTCAGCCGCGAGTGGGGGGCGTCAGCCGCGAGTGGGAGGCGTCAGCCGCGGACGCAGAGCGTCAGCCGCGGGTGGGGGCGTCAGCCGCGAGTGGGGGGCGTCAGGCGGTGGAGGGGGTGACGGTCTCGGAGGGGGGTTTCTGAGCGAAGTCGCCGGCCTCGGACCGGACCGAACGCAGCGCGGTGAAGACCGCCTCCCGGCTGTCCGCCTCCAGCCCGGACAGCCCGAAGTCGATCGCCATCAGGTCGGCGGTCGCCGCCTCGGCCACCACCCGGCCCTGCTCGGTGATCGAGGCGAGCACGCCCCGCCGGTCCGCCGGGTTGGACCGCCGCTCGACCAGCCCGGCCGCGGCCAGTCGGGTGATCGCGTTGGTCACGCTGGTCGGGTGGACCATGAGCCGACTGCCGATCACCTTCAGCGGCAGCACGCCGGCGGTGCTGAAGTGCAGCAGCACCAGCGCCTCGTACCGGGCGAAGGTGAGTCCGTGCCGCCGCAGCACCTCGTCGTACCGTGCGAGGAGGATCTGCTGGACCCGCATGACCGATGTGGCCACCCGCATGGCGGAGGCCGGCCCCCAGGTCCGCTCCCAGATCTCCCCCGCGCGTTCGATCGGGTCGAACGGCAGATCCAGCGGCTTGGGCACATGCAGACAGTAACGGACCGGAGTATTGACACCGACTGGTCTAGTCTGGTCTAGTCCACTTCATCCGCTGCCGCGACTCCGTTCAGCCCACGTCGTCCTGCGAGGAGCACCATGTCCCGTAGTCGCGCGCGCCTGGCAGCGGCAGCCATCGCGGCACTGCTGACCACCGCCGGCCTCGTCCTGGTCGCCCCGGCGGCCCTGGCGGCCGGCCCGACCGCCACCTTCACCAAGACCTCCGACTGGGGCACCGGATGGGAGGGCAACTACCGCATCGCCAACCCCGGGCCCACCACCATCACCTCCTGGACGGTCGAGTTCGACCTGCCCAGCGGGCACCGCGTCACCTCGCTGTGGGACGCGACCTGGTCGCAGTCCGGCACCCGGGTGACCGTCCGCAACGCGTCCTGGAACGGCACGATCGGGGTCGGCGGCTCCACCAGCTTCGGCTTCGGCGTCGCCTACTCCGGCGCGTACGGCGCCCCGACGAACTGCCGGCTCAACGGCGCCGCCTGCGATGGCAGCGGCGGCCCCGGCCCGGACACCACGCCCCCGTCGGTGCCCGGGGGCCTGCGGTCCACCGGGGTCACCTCGTCCTCGGTGAGCCTGGCCTGGAACGCCTCGACCGACAACGTCGGCGTCACCGGCTACGACGTCTACCGCGGCACCACCCGGGTGACCACGGTGGGCGGCACCTCGGCCACGGTGACGGGGCTGTCGGCCAGCACGGCCTACTCGTTCTCGGTCGCCGCCCGCGACGCGGCCGGCAACGTGTCCGCCCGCAGCGCCGCCATCTCGGTGACGACCAGCGGCGGCACCAACCCGCCGCCGGGGGCGTACAAGAAGGTCGGCTACTTCGCCCAGTGGGGCATCTACGGCCGCGCCTTCACGGTGAAGAACGTCGACACCCTCGGCATGGCCAGCAAGCTGACCCACATCAACTACGCCTTCGGCAACGTCAGCCAGGACGGCCGCTGCTTCATGGTCAACGCGCTCGGCCAGGGTGACGCGTACGCCGACTACCAGAAGTCGTTCGACGCGGCGTCCAGTGTGGACGGTGTGGCGGACACCTGGGACCAGCGGCTCAAGGGCAACTTCAACCAGCTCAAGGAGCTCAAGGCCAAGCACCCGCACCTCAAGGTGCTGATCTCGCTCGGCGGCTGGACCTGGTCGAAGTACTTCTCCAACGCGGCGCTGACCTCGGCCTCCCGGCAGGCATTCGTCGCCTCCTGCATCGACCTCTACCTCAAGGGCAACCTGCCGCAGATGGGCGGCGACCCGGCCGGCGGCACGGGCGCGGGCTTCGGCGTCTTCGACGGCATCGACATCGACTGGGAGTGGCCGGCCTCCTCCGGCGATGTCGGCAACGTGATCCGGCCCGAGGACAAGCAGAACTTCACCCTCCTGCTGCAGGAGTTCCGGCGGCAGCTGGACGCGTACGGCTCCTCGGTCGGGCGGCGCTACGACCTGTCCGCCTTCCTGCCGGCCGACCCGGCGAAGATCACCGCCGGCATCGAGGTGCCGGGCGTGTTCAACGCGCTGGACTGGGCGACCGTGCAGGGCTACGACTTCCACGGCGCGTGGGAGCCGATCACCGGCCACCAGAGCAACCTCTACGCCGCCGCCGGTGACCCGGCTCCGACGGACTTCAGCGTCGACCTCGCCGTCACCACCTACACCTCGCGCGGCGCGCCGGCGCGGGAGCTGGTGGTCGGCGTGCCGTTCTACGGCCGCGGGTGGACCGGCGTGCCGGCCACCAACAACGGGGTCTTCCAGCCCGGGCGCGCCGCCACCGGCACCTGGGAGGCGGGCATCGAGGACTACAAGGTGCTCAAGAACCGGCCCGGCACCCGCTACCGGGACAGCGCGGCCGGCGCGCTGTGGCTGTACGACGGCACCAACTGGTGGTCGTACGACGACCCGCAGCTGATCGCGACCAAGGCGGCGTACGTCAAGAGCCGCGGCCTGGGCGGGCTCATGGCCTGGGAGCTCGACGGCGACGACGGCACCCTGACCGCGGCGGTCGACAGTGGACTGAGGTGAGCTAGCCGGGGGTCGACCGGGCCCGGGGAGGCGTGGCAGCGGACCTCCCCGGGCCCTCCCACGTCCGCGCCCGACCCCGGCGGGCCGTCAGGCGGTGAGCTCGGCGACCAGGTCGTCGGCGGCCGCGTACGGGTCGAGCTCGCCGGCGACGACCCGGGCGGCCAGCGCGTCCAGGGCGGCCGACCCGTGCAGGTCGCCCATCCGGTCGCGCAGGGCGGCCACCGCGATCGCCTCCACCTCGGCGGCGGCGCGGGCGAGCCGGCGGCGGTCGCCCTCCCCGCTGGCGGCCAGCCACTCGGCGTGCTTGTCCAGGGCGTCCAGCAGCTCGTCGATCCCCTCGCCCTTGGCCGCGACGGTCCGCACGATCGGCGGCCGCCAGGCGCCGGGCTCGGAGTGCCGGCCGCCGAGCGACTGCATGGCCCGCAGGTCCCGTACGGTCTGGTCGGCGCCGTCCCGGTCGGCCTTGTTGACCACCAGCACGTCGGCCACCTCGAGGATGCCGGCCTTGGCGGCCTGGATGCCGTCGCCCATGCCGGGGGCGAGCAGCACCAGCGTGGTGTCCGCGGTGGAGGCGACCTGGACCTCGGCCTGGCCGACCCCGACGGTCTCCACCAGCACCACGTCGCAGCCGGCGGCGTCGAGCACCCGGACCGCCTGCGGGGTGGCCCAGGCGAGCCCGCCCAGGTGGCCGCGGGAGGCCATCGAGCGGATGAAGACGCCGGCGTCGGTGGCGTGGTCCTGCATCCGGACCCGGTCGCCGAGCAGCGCCCCGCCGGAGAACGGCGAGGACGGGTCGACGGCGAGGACCCCGACCCGGGCGCCCTGCTTGCGCAGCGCGGTCACCAGCACCGCGGTGGAGGTCGACTTGCCCACCCCGGGCGAGCCGGTGAGGCCGAGCACCCGCGCCCGGCCGGCGTGCGGGGTGAGCGCGGCGGCCACCTCGCGCAGCGCCGGGGAAGCGTCCTCGACCAACGAGATCAGCCGCGCGACCGACCGCGGGTCGCCCTCACGCGCCCGCGCCACCAGCGCAGCCACGTCCACCCGGCGGTTGCGCCGACCGGCCGGCGCCGCCGCGGGCGCACCTTCGCTCACCGGCAGGACGCTACCGACTCACGGGGCCGGGACGCGGAGGATGAGCGCGTCGCCCTGCCCGCCGCCGCCGCACAGCCCGGCGGCGCCGGTGCCGCCGCCGCGCCGGCGCAGCTCCAGCACGGTGTCCAGCACGATCCGGGCACCGCTCATCCCGATGGGGTGACCGAGGGCGATGGCCCCGCCGTTGGGGTTGACCTTGTCCGGGCCGAGGCCGAGCTCGCGCATCGACTGGATCCCGACGGCGGCGAACGCCTCGTTGATCTCGACCACGTCGAGGTCCTCGGTGGTCAGCCCCTCCCGCTCGAGCGCCTTGCGGATCGCGTTGGCCGGCTGGGACTGCAGCGAGTTGTCCGGGCCGGCGACCACGCCGTGGGCGCCGATCTCGGCCAGGATCGGGGCGCCCAGCCGCTCGGCCGCGGCCCGCGACATCACCACGACCGCGCAGGCGCCGTCGGAAATCTGCGAGGACGTGCCGGCGGTGATGGTCCCGTCCTTGGCGAACGCGGGCCGGAGCCGGGACAGCGACTCGACGGTGGTGTCGGCGCGGATGCCCTCGTCCTCGCGGAACTCGATCGGGTCGCCCTTCCGCTGCGGGATCCGCACCGGGACGATCTCCTCGTCGAACAGCCCGTTTTTCTGGGCCGCGGCGGCCCGCTGGTGCGAGCGCGCGGCGAACTCGTCCTGCTCCTCGCGGCTGATGTCGAGCCCGGCGTTGTGCCGCTCGGTCGACTCGCCCATCGCGACGTGGTCGAAGGCGTCGGTGAGCCCGTCGTGCGCCATCGCGTCGAGCAGCTGGACCGACCCGTACTTGAAGCCCTGCCGGGAGCCGGGCAGCAGGTGCGGCGCGTTGGTCATCGACTCCATGCCGCCGGCGACCACGACCTCGAACTCGCCGGCCCCGATCAGCTGGTCGGCCAGCGCGATGGCGTCCAGCCCGGACAGGCAGACCTTGTTGATCAGCAGCGACGGGACGGTCATCGGGATGCCGCCGGCGACCGCGGCCTGCCGGGCGGGCATCTGCCCGGCGCCGGCCTGCAGCACCTGGCCGAGGATGACGTAGTCGACCTGCTCGCCGGTGATGCCGGCCCGCTCCAGCGCCGCCTCGATCGCGATGCCGCCGAGATCGGCGGCCGAGAAGTCCTTGAGCGAGCCCATCAGCCGCCCCATCGGGGTCCGGGCACCGCTGACGATCACCGATCCGGGCATGACCGACCTCCCCGAGCACGAGCGCTGGTATTTACGCCGACTTTACCGGCGGGGCGGCGGCGGCCGGCTGTGACGCCGCGCACCGTGCCCGGGCGGTACGGTTCGTACGTGTTCACCCGAGTCGACCACGTCGGCATCGCCGTCCCGGACCTGGACGAGGCGATCGCCTGGTATGCGAAGACCTTCGAGCTGCGCTCGGTGCACGAGGAGGTCAACGAGGAGCAGGGCGTCCGCGAGGCGATGCTCGCCGTCGGCGACGGCGAGACCCGCATCCAGCTGCTGGCGCCGGCCCGGCCGGACTCCACGATCGCCAAGTTCCTGGACCGGTCGGGGCCGGGCATCCAGCAGGTGGCGTACACGGTCGAGGACGTCGAGGCGGTCGCGGCCACCCTGCGCGAGCGTGGCCTGCGAGTGCTGTACGAGACCGCCAAGCGCGGCACCGCCGGGTCCCTCGTCAACTTCGTCCACCCCAAGGACGCCGGCGGCGTCCTCGTCGAGCTCGTCCAACCCGCCAGGACGTGAGGCTCCGCCCGGTCGGGTGGGGGGCGGTGCTGGTCGAGGTGGACTCGGCCGGAGAGGTGCGGGCCGCGTACGAGCGGCTGGTGGGGGCGCGGGCGCGCGGGGAGCTGCCCGGGGTGGTGGAGCTGGTGCCGGCGGCGCGGACCGTGCTGGTGAGCGGCGACGTGCCGGACCTGCAGGGGCTGCTCGCCGACCTCGACCCGGCCGCCGAGGAGCCGGGCGGGGCGCAGGTGGAGGTCCGGGTCACCTATGACGGGCCGGACCTGGCCGAGGTGGCGCGGCTGGCGGGCTTGAGCGAGGACGACGTGGTGCGGCGGCACGCGGGCGCGGACTACACGGTCGCATTCTGCGGGTTCGCCCCCGGCTTCGGTTACCTGACCGGGCTGCCGGCCGAGCTGCAGGTGCCGCGGCGGGACACCCCGCGGACCGCGGTGGACGCCGGGGCGGTGGGGATCGCCGGCGAGTTCGCCGGGGTCTACCCGCGCCGCTCCCCCGGCGGCTGGCAGCTGCTCGGCCGTACGGACGCGGTGCTCTGGGACCCCGAGCGGGACCCGCCGGCTCTGCTGGCGCCCGGGACCCGGGTGCGCTTCGTGCCGGCATGAGCGAGTCCGAGAGCCCGCAGGGCGAGCGGGGAGCGACGAGGACCGGCCGGCCGGCGCACGCGCCTGCCGGCCTGTCCGAGGAGCGGTCATGAGCCTGACCGTGGTGCGGGCCGGGCCGCTGACGACCGTGCAGGATCTGGGCCGGCCCGGGCATGCCCACCTCGGGGTGCCGCGGTCCGGCGCCGCCGACCGCCCGGCGCTGCGCCGGGCCAACCGGATGGCCGGCAACCCCGAGGGCGCCGCGGCGCTGGAGACCACGCTGGCCGGCGTCACCGTCCGGCTCGACGAGGAACGCTGGGTCGCGGTGGCCGGCGCCGAGGCCGGCCTCACCGTCGACGGGGAGCCGGCCGGCTCGCCGGTCCTGGTCCCGGCCGGGGCCACCGTGACGGTCGGCCGGGCCCGCCGCGGGCTGCGCTCCTACCTCGCCATCGGCGGCGGCCTGGATACACCGGCCACGTTGGGCAGCCGCAGCACCGACCGGCTGTCCGGGCTCGGCCCGGACCCGCTGCACGACGGCGACACCCTGCCGCTCGGCCCACCCACCGGGCCCGGGGCGGCGGAGCCGGATCCGGAGTTGCCCGTGGAGCCGGTGCTGCGGGTGCGGCTCGGGCCGCGGGCGGACTGGTTCGCGAGCGCCGACCCGCTGACCAGCGGCCCGTACGAGGTCCGCCCGGACAGCGACCGCGTCGGCCTGCGGCTGGCCGGACCGGCGCTGACCCGGGCCCGGTCCGGCGAGCTGCCGAGCGAGGGGCTGGTGCCGGGCGCGATGCAGGTGCCGGCGGACGGCCGGCCGGTGCTCTTCCTCGCCGACGTGCCGACCACCGGCGGCTACCCGGTGGTCGGGGTGGTCCACCCGGACGATCTCTGGCTGGCCGCCCAGGCCCGCCCAGGGGCCCGGCTGCGCTTCGACGTGGTGCCCGACCACGCTGTGGAGTAGCTCACGGACCCCTCGTCTCGACCGCTACCTGCCGGTAACGTCCGCAGCCCCGACGCCGGGAGGTGCCGCCGTGTCCGACGACGTCAAGGCGATCCGCGACGCGATCCTTGCCGACGAGCTCAGCGCGCTGGGCGACCTGCCGGTGCCGGATTCGTACCGGGGGATGGTGGTCCGGGAGTCCGACACCGGGATGTTCGAGGGGCTCGCGACCCAGGACAAGGATCCGCGCCGGTCCCTGCACCTGGACGAGGTGCCGACCCCGGAGCTCGGCCCGGGCGAGGCGCTGGTCGCGGTGATGGCCAGCGCGGTCAACTACAACACCGTCTGGACCTCGATCTTCGAGCCGCTGGCGACCTTCGGCTTCCTGCGCCGCTACGGCCGGCTGTCCGCGCTGACCAAACGGCACGACCTGCCGTACCACGTGGTCGGCTCCGACCTGGCCGGTGTGGTGCTGCGCACCGGGCCCGGGGTGACCAGGTGGGCGGCCGGCGACGAGGTGGTCGCGCACTGCCTGTCGGTCGAGCTGGAGGACGCCGCCGGGCACGACGACACGATGCTCGACCCGCAGCAGCGGATCTGGGGCTTCGAGACCAACTTCGGCGGCCTGGCCGAGATCGCGCTGGTCAAGACCAACCAGCTGATGCCCAAGCCGGCCCACCTGACCTGGGAGGAGGCGGCGGTCCCGGGCCTGGTCAACTCGACGGCGTACCGGCAGCTGGTGTCCCGGCACGGCGCCCAGATGAAGCAGGGCGACACGGTGCTGGTGTGGGGCGCCTCCGGCGGCCTGGGCTCGTACGCGACCCAGATGGTGCTCAACGGCGGCGGCATCCCGGTCTGCGTGGTGTCCTCGCCGGAGAAGGCGGAGATCTGCCGGCGGATGGGTGCCGAGCTGATCATCGACCGGGCGGCCGAGGGCTTCCGGTTCTGGAAGGACGAGCGGACCCCCGACCCGGACGAGTGGAAGCGCTTCGGCGCCCGCATCCGCGCGCTCACCGGCGGCGACGACCCGGACATCGTCTTCGAGCACCCGGGACGGGAGACCTTCGGGGCCAGCGTCTTCGTGGCCCGCCGCGGCGGCGTCATCGTCACCTGCGCGTCCACCTCCGGGTACGAGCACGAGTACGACAACCGCTACCTGTGGATGCACCTCAAGCGGATCGTCGGCTCGCACTTCGCGAACTACCGCGAGGCCTGGGAGGCCAACCGGCTCATCGCCAAGGGGCTGATCCACCCGACGCTGTCCAAGTCGTACGCGCTCGCGGAGACCGGGCAGGCGGCGTACGACGTGCACCGCAACCTGCACCAGGGCAAGGTCGGCGTGCTCTGCCTGGCGCCGGAGGAGGGGCTCGGGGTGCGTGACCCGGAGCTGCGGCAGCAGCACCTGACCGCGATCAACCGATTCCGGGACGTCTAGGACGACTCGTCCGGGGTGCTTGCCTCCCGGCTCGGGTGGGACGATGGGGGCCATGGATCGCCGCGAGCAGCAGACCGAGCTCCTGCCCCTGCTGGAGGGGGCCAGCACCTTCGACGTCGTCCTGCGCGGGTACGACCGGCATCAGGTGCACGAGCACGTGGAGCGGCTGGAGGCCGACCTGCGCATCGCCGTCGCCGAGCGGGACGCGGTGGCGGCCCGCAGCGCCGAGCTGGCCGGCCAGGTCGCCGCCGCCCACGCCGAGATCGACGCCCTGCACGCGCGGCTGGACCAGGCGTCCGCCGCGCCCGCACTGGAGGATGTGAGCGACCGGATCCGGTCGATGCTCTCGCTGGCCCAGCAGGAGGCGGCCGAGATCCGCAACCGCGCCCAGCACGAGGCGACCGAGCTGCAGTCCCGCTTCGACATGCTCGACCAGGAGGTCGTCTCCCGGCTCAGCTCGGCCGAGCGGAGCTCGGCGGAGAAGCTGACGGCGGCCGAGCAGCGGGCCGGCGCGGTGCTGGCCGAGGCCGAGCGCAGGGCGTCGGCGCTGGTGGCGGACGCCGAGCAGCGCTCGGCGGCACTGCTGGCGGAGGCCGAGCACCGCTCGGCCTCGCTGACCGAGGAGGCCGAGCGGCTGTCCACGGAGGCGCGCACCAGGGCGGCCACGATCACCGCGGAGGCGGACGAGCGGCGCCAGCAGGCCGACGCCGAAGCGGAGTCCAAGCGGACCCAGGCCAGCGAGGACTTCGAGATCGCGCTGCGGCTGCGGCGGACCCAGGAGGCGGAGGCCGACGAGAGCCGCCGGGCCGAGGCCCGCCGGGAGGCCGAGCGGCAGCGGGCGGCCGCGGCCAAGGCGGCCGAGGACCATGTGAGCGCGGCCCGGGCCGAGGCCGAGCGGATCGTCGGCGAGGCCCACGCGCGGGCCCAGGAGCTGGCCACCGTGCGGACGACCGTGCTGAGCCAGCTGTCCGCGGTGCGCAGCATCCTGGACCGCGTGCCGGCGGCCGCGTCGGCGTCGCTGGAGGAGTGGCCGGCCCGCGAGCGCTGACCCGGCGCGGGTTCCGAGCCGCGCACCGGCGGGCAGGATCCGGCCGCGCCCCCGTACGCTCCCCGCGGCGGGGGCCGACAGGGAGGCACGCGGTGAGCGACGACGGTCCGGCCGACCGGGTGAGGACCGGGGTCCGGAAGGCGACGGCGGCGGCGCAGCGGGCGGCGGGTGCCGCCCGCCAGCGGCTGCGCGCGGCCGTCTTCGTGCCGGAGCCGCCGCCCGAGCCGCGGCCGAGGCGCCTGCCGACCGGTGCGGCCGGCGCCGCGACCGACGCGGCCGGGCACCGCGAGGCGGCCGGGCACCGCGACAACACCGCCGGACACCGCGACAACACCGCCGGACACCGCGACAACACCGCCGGACACCGCGACAACACCGCCGGGCTCGGCGAGGCGGCCGGGCACCGGGACCGGGCGGCCGGGCACCGGGACGGGGCCGGGCAGGCCCTCGAGGTCGCCCGGGCCGCCGGCGTGGAGACCGGGGAGGCCCGGGACGCGGCGATGCGGGGGGTGGGGACGTTCGACGGCGACCCGGTGCTGGACGAGAAGGTCCGCCACGAGGAAGCCGGCGTCGACGCGGACAACCCGTTCGGGCGGCCAGGCCGGCCGGGCAACCGGTTCTCCCCGTTCCGGGTCGGCTTCGCCTTCACCACCGGCGCGGGCGTGGCGTACCTGCTCTACCAGGCGCTCATGAGCGCGCGCTCGGTGCTGGTGCTCGTGCTGGTGGCGGCGTTCCTGGCCATCGGGCTCAACCCGATGGTGAGCCGGCTGGAGCGGATGGGCCTGCGCCGCGGTGGCGCGGTCGGGATCGTCTTCCTCGGCGTGCTCGCCTTCTTCGCCGCGTTCGGGTACGCGGTGCTCCCCCCGGTCGTGACCCAGGTCGCCAACTTCGTCGAGGCGCTGCCCGGTTACGTACGCGACCTCCAGGCGAACCCGACCGTCGCCGACCTGGACCGGCGCTTCGGGCTGGTCGACCGGCTCAACGACTACGTCACCGGCGACCTGGGCCGGCAGGCCGCGGGCAACATCGTGAGCATCGGGCAGCAGCTGGCGGGCATCGTCTTCAAGGGCCTGACCGTCCTCATCCTCACCCTCTACTTCCTGTCCTCGTTCAACGCGATCAAGGAGACGGCGTACCGGCTGATCCCCCGCTCGCGGCGGGCCCGGGTGACGCTGATCGGCGACGAGATCCTCGGCCGGGTGGGCGGCTACGTGGCCGGCGCGGTGGTGGTCGCGCTGATCGCCGGCACCGCGACGCTGGTCTGGGTGAGCGCGCTGGGCATCCCGTACCCGCTGGCGCTGGCGCTCATCGTGGCGCTCACCGACGTCATCCCGCTGATCGGCGCGACCATCGGCGCGGTGCTCGTGACCGCGGTGGCCTTCTTCGTCTCGCTGCCGGTCGGGATCGCCACCGGGATCTTCTTCATCGTCTACCAGCAAGTGGAAAACTACCTGGTCTACCCGCGGGTGATGAGCCGGTCGGTGGACGTCAATCCGGCAGCGGCCATCGTCGGCGCACTCGTCGGCGGTACCCTGCTCGGGTTCGTGGGGGCGCTACTGGCGGTGCCGGCGACGGCGGCGATACAGCTCATCCTGCGAGAGGTCCTGGTCCCGCGCCAGGACGCACAGTGACGGTTCGGACGCTGAGGGCGTCGACGGGATGGGGATCATGTCTGACCGCACCGACCTGAGCTACATGGCCGACATGAGCATGAGCCACAACTTCGACGTGGCGCTGCGCGGCTACGACCGGCGGCAGGTCGACGACTACCTTTCCCAGCTGGAGAGCGAGCTCGCCACCCTGCGGCACGAGCGGGAGTCGGCCGGCGACCGGGTCGGGATGCTCGAGCAGCGGCTGGAGGAGCTGCAGATCGAGCTGCAGACCGCCCAGCGCAAGGTCGCCGAGTTCGAGCCGTCGTACGCGGGCCTCGGCGCCCGGGTGGAGAACATCCTCCGCCTCGCCGAGGAGGAGGCCATGAGCCTGCGCACCGAGGCCGGTGCGCACGGCGACCGGGTCCGCGCCTCGGCCGAGGAGGACGCCAAGCGGGTCCGGGCCGAGGCCGAGCGGGAGGCGCGGGACATCGTCGGCGCCGCCGACCGGGAGGCCGGCCAGCGCCGGGCCGCGGCGATGAACGAGGCCGAGGCGCTGCGCTCCGAGGCCGGCAGGGACGCGGCCGCGGTCCGGGCCGAGGCGGCCAGCGAGCTGGAGGAGGCCCGGGCCAAGGCGGCCCAGGCGGCCAAGGACTTCGAGACCACCCTGCACCGCCGCCGGGACCAGGCCGAGCAGGAGCTGTCGGCCCGGCTGACCGAGGTGGAGCGCCGGCTCACCGAGACCAACGAGACGGCCGAGCAGATCAAGCGGGAGGCCGAGGCGCACCGGGCGGAGACCGAGCGGCGGTCCGCGCAGATCCTGGACACCGCCCGCCGGGAGGCCGAGGCGGTGGTCACCGACGCGACCGCGAAGGCGAGCCGGCAGAAGTCCGAGGTGGAGCGGGAGCTGGCCACGCTGGTCCGCCGCCGCGACAGCGTGCAGGCCCAGCTGCAGAACGTCCGCGAGATGCTCGCCACCATGACCGGCGGCTCGGTCGGCGGCGAGCAGGAGCCGGACGCGGCCGAGCCCGCTGCCCCGGCGCGCGACTGACGGATCGCCGCCGCGGCTGACGGATCGCCGCCGCGACTGACGGACCCAGCGCCGTCAGTCGCGATCGCGCGGCGTCAGTCGCGATCGCGCGGCGTCAGTCGCGATCGCGCGGCGTCAGTCGCGATCGCGGGAGGTCAGTCACCGAGCCGCGGCGTCAGTCACGGAGCCGCGGCGTCAGTCGGGGGCGGCTCCGGTGAGCTGGTCCAGCGCGGCGAGGTCGTCGGGGGAGGGTTCCCAGTCGCCGGCGCGGGCGTTGGCCCGGACCTGGTCCGATGAGGTCGCACCGGCGATCACCGAGGCGACGGCGGGCTGGGCGGCGAGCCCGCCGATCGCGACGTCGATCATGCCCAGGCCGCGGTCGCGGGCGTACGCGTCCAGCCCCTCGAGCACGTCCCACGGGGCGGCGTCGTACAGGTCGCGCTTGCGGTCGGCGATCCGGGTGCCGGCCGGCGGCTCCTCGCCGCGCCGGTACTTCCCGGTCAGCAGCCCGTTGGCCAGCGGGAAGAACGGCAGCAGGCCGACCCCGTACGCCTCGCAGGCCGGCACCAGCTCGGCCTCGACCCGGCGGTCGAGCAGGCTGTACTCGTTCTGCGCGCTGACGAATCGCTCCGCGCCCAGCCCGGCGGCGACGTGGTCGGCCTGCGCGACCTGCCAGCCGGCGAAGTTGGACGAGCCGACGTAGCGCACCTTGCCGGCCCGGACCAGCTCGTCCAGCGCGGCCAGCGTCTCGCCGACCGGGGTGAGCCCGTCGGGCCGGTGGTACTGGTACAGGTCGATGTGGTCGGTGCGCAGCCGGCGCAGCGACGCCTCCACCGCGGTCCGGATGTAGCGCCGCGACCCGCGGGCGCCCCAGTCGGGCCCGTTGACCCCGCGCATGTCCATGCCGAACTTGGTGGCCAGCACCACCTCGTCCCGCCGCCCGTCGAGCACCTCGCCGAGGATCTCCTCGGACTGCCCGGGATGGCCGCCGTACGTGTCCGCGACGTCGAGCAGGGTGATCCCGGCGTCCAGGGCGGCGTCGAGGACCTTGCGGGTGCCGGCGACGTCGAGGCTGCGACCGAGGTTGTTGCAGCCGAGCCCGACCACCGAGACGGTCAGGCCGGAGCGGCCGAGGGGGCGGTAGCGCACGGGATCACTATCCCCTTCCCCGGGAGGGCGAACCGGTCAGATCGCGGTCTGCCCGCCGTCGACCACCAGCACCTGGCCGGTCATGAACGAGGACGCGTCGCTGGCCAGGAACACCGCCGGCCCGGCCATCTCCTCGGCCCGGCCCCAGCGGCCCATCGGGATCGTCGAGGTCAGCCCGGCCGAGGCCCGCTCGTCCTCCCACAGGTTGCGGTTGAGGTCGGTCGCGGTCCAGCCCGGGCAGAGCGCGTTGACCCGGACGCCGGTCGAGGCCCACTCCACCGCCAGCGACCTGGTCAGCGAGATCAGCGCCGCCTTGGAGGCCCCGTACGGCGAGAGGGCCGGGGTGGCGCCCAGCCCGGCCACGCTGGCCACGTTGACGACCGAGCCCTGGCCGCGCTCCAGCAGGTGCGGCGCGACCGCCTGCAGCACGTGCACCACCGACTCGACGTTGAGCCGCATCACCTTTTCCCAGCCGGCGAAGCGCAGCTGGGTGAACGGGACCATGAACGCGGTGCCGCCGGCGTTGTTGACCACGATGTCGACGTGGCCGAGGCCGTCGATGGCGCCGGCGACCATGCCGCGGACCGACTCCACGTCGGTGACGTCCGCGGGCAGCACCAGGGCGCGCCGGCCCAGCTGGCCGATCTCGGCCGCGACCTTGTCCAGCGCCTCGGCGTTGCGGCTGTTGAGCGCGACGTCGGCGCCCTGCCGGGCCAGCGCGACGGCGATCTCGGCGCCGATTCCGCGGGAGGCACCGGTGACGAGGGCGGTCTTCCCGGTGAGGTCGAAGGTCATGGCCAGACCCTAGCGACGGCGCCTACCGGCGGGTAGCCCGGCCGGGGCGGACGGTCCGGGCGGTGCGCCGGTCCCGCGCCCGCCAGCAGGCGGCGTGCCAGTGCCGCCGGTCAGTGCCGTCCGGGTCGTCGGCCGGCCAGGCCACCACGTGCGGCGTCGCCGGGCGGACCAGCTGGTCGCAGCCGGGGCACCGGTACGGCTTCGTGCTGGCCGAGCCGGTCAGCCGGCGGACCAGGTAGTCCTCGCCGCGCCACTCCTCCACCGACTCGCCCACTTCACCAGCGTAGGCCGGTGTCAGCGGGCGGAGTGGTCGCGGAAGCCCTTGCCGGTCTTGCGGCCCAGGTAGCCGGCGGTGACCAGGTGCTCCAGCAGCGGCGCCGGCGCGAAGCCGGGCTCGCGGAACTCCAGGTAGAGCGTGCGCTGGATGGCCAGCGCGACGTCCAGCCCGACGACGTCGAGCAGCGCGAACGGCCCGAGCGGGTAGCCGCAGCCGACCACCATGGCCGCGTCGATGTCGTCCGCGACCGCGTAGTGCGCCTGCAGCATCTTCACCGCGTCGTTGAGGTACGGGAACAGCAGCGCGTTGACGATGAACCCGGCCCGGTCTCCGCAGGTGACCGGGTGCTTGCCGAGCCGCTCACAGAAGGCCAGCGCGGTCGCCACGGTGTCGTCCGCGGTGGTGACGGTCCGGACCACCTCGACCAGCTTCATCACCGGTGCCGGGTTGAAGAAGTGGATGCCGACCACGTCCCGGGGCCGCCCGGTCGCGGCCGCGCACTCGACCACCGGCAGGCTCGACGTGGTCGTGGCCAGCACCGCCCCGGGCCGGACGATCTCGTCCAGCGAGGCGAAGAGCGCCTGCTTGACCGCCAGGTCCTCGATCACCGCCTCCACCACCAGGTCGACCCCGGCCAGGTCGTCCAGGCCGGTGGTGGTGGTGACCCGGGCCAGCGCGGCATCCCGGTCCGGCTCGGTCAGCTTGCCGCGGACGACGGCCTTGTCCATCGACCGGCGCAGCGCGCTGAGCACGCCGGCCGCCTTGGCGTCCGACCGGGCCACCACGGTGACGTCGTAGCCGGCCTTCGCGCAGACCTCGACGATGCCGGTGGCCATGGTGCCCGAGCCGACCACGCCGACCCGCCGGACCGGCCGGGCCGGCTCGCCGACCGGCGGCCCGGTCGGGGTGGCCGCGTCCGCCACCACCTCGGGCGAGCCCGGGGCCGCGTACGTGTAGAAGCCGCGGCCGGTCTTGCGGCCGAGCAGCCCGGCGCTGACCATCTGCCGGAGCACCGGGGCCGGGGCGTGCAGCCGGTCGCGGGACTGCCGGTACATCGTGTCCAGGATCTCGTACGCGGTGTCCAGGCCGATCAGGTCGAGCAGCGCGAGCGGGCCCATCGGCAGCCCGCAGCCGAGCCTCATCGCCGCGTCCAGGTCCTCGCGGGTCGCGTACCGGGACTCGACCATGGCGGCGGCGTGGTTGAGATAGCCGAACAGCAGCGCGTTGGCGATGAAGCCGGCCTTGTCCCCGACGGTGACGTCGACCTTGCCGAGCCGCTGGGCCAGCGCCTCGACGTCGGCCACCACCTCCGGCTCGGTGACCACGGTCCGGATGACCTCGACCAGCTTCATCACCGGGGCCGGGTTGAAGAAGTGCAGCCCGACGACCTTGCCGGGCCGGGAGGTGGCGACCGAGATCTCGGTGACCGACAGGGACGAGGTGTTGGTGGCGAAGATCGTGTCCGGCGGGCAGATCGTGTCCAGCCGGGCGAAGAGGTCCCGCTTGAGGTCGAGGCGCTCGGGCACCGCCTCGATCACCAGCTCGGCGTCCTTGAGGTCCTCGACCTCGGTGCCGAAGGCGATCCGGCCCAGCAGCTCGGCCTGCTCGTCCGCGGTCAGCTTGCCCCGCTGGACGGCGCGGCCGGTCGACCCCTCGATCTGGCCGCGGCCGCGGGCCAGCGCGTCGCCGTCCTTCTCGACCGCGACCACGTCGAGCCCGGACCGGGCCAGCACCTCGGCGATGCCGGCGCCCATGGTGCCGAGCCCGATCACTCCCACCGTGCTGAAAGGACGCCCCATTTCCGGAGTGTGGCACGAGGGCCGAGCCTCCGGCCGGCCGCGCGACGAACGCCACACCCCAGCTCAGGGCCGCGGGAGGTGCCGCGGCGCGCCCGGGTCGCCGACGACCGCGACCGGCCGGCGCGGCGTACGGCCCGCCCGGAGGCTCACCGGCGGCGCGGGGCCCGGCCGTAGACGGCGGCCAGGACCAGCACCAGCCGCTTGATCGCGGCCGGGTGCCGATCGAAGCGGGTCACGTCGACCACGGACGGGAAGCGCTGCCGGGTGACCGCCTTGGACCGGGCGAACTCGCGCAGCCCGTCCTCGCCGTGGATCCGGCCGAAGCCGGAGTCGCCGACCCCGCCGAAGGGCAGCGCGCCGACCCCCGTGAACGTGAGCACCGAGTTGACGCTGGCCATCCCGGAGCGCAGCCGGCGGGCGATCTCCTCGCCGCGGGCCTTGCCGAAGACGGCGCCGCCCAGCCCGTACGCCGACGCGTTGGCCTTGGCGACCGCCTCGTCGGCGTCCCGCACCCGGGTCACCGTGAGCGTCGGTCCGAAGGTCTCCTCGCGGACCGCGGCGGCGTCCTCGGGCACGTCGACCAGCACGACCGGGTCCACGTACGGCGGGCGGACCGAGTCGGCGCCGCCGACCACCGCACGGCCACCGCGGTCGAGCGCGTCGGTCACGTGCCGGCGGATCACGTCCACCTGGGACGGCATCGTCGCCGGTCCGTACGCCGCCTCCCGGTCGTCGCCCGGCCGCAGCAGGGCCGCCTTGGCGGCCAGCGCGCGGACGAACTCGTCGTAGACGGCGTCGACCGCGTACACGCGCTCGATCCCGACGCAGGTCTGGCCGGCGTTGGCCATCCCGCCCCACAGCGCCGCGGTCGCCGCCGCCTGCACGTCCGCGTCGGCGTCCACCACCATGGCGTCCTTGCCGCCGCACTCCAGCAGCACCGGGGTGAGCGTCTCGGCGCAGGCCGCCATGATCTTCTTCGCCGTCGCCGTCGACCCGGTGAAGGCGATCTTGTCCACCCCGGACCGGCACAGCGCGGCCCCGGTGCCGCCGCCGCCGGTGACCAGCTGCAGCACCGGGTGCTCGGGCACCACGGTGGCGAACGAGCGGACCAGCCAGTCGGCCACCGCCGGCGTGTACTCGGACGGCTTGAAGACGACCGCGTTGCCGGCCGCCAGCGCGTACGCGATCGAGCCCATCGGGGTGAAGACGGGGTAGTTCCACGGGCCGATCACGCCGACCACCCCGTACGGCTGGTATTCCAGCGTGGCCGCGTGGTTGGCCAGCAGCAGCCCGGGCCGGACCTTGCGCCGGCCGAGCACCCGCTCCGCGTTGGCCGGCGCCCAGGACAGGTGCTCGATGGTGGCGGCGATCTCGATCACCGCGTCGTCGGTCGGCTTGCCGCCCTCGCGGTGCACCAGCTCGGCCAGCTCGGCCACCTTGCCGGCCAGCTGCACCCGCCAGGCCCGCAGCCGCTCGGCCCGGCCGGCGAAGCCGAGCCCGGCCCACCACTCCGCCGCGGCCCGGGCGCGCTCCACAGTGGACCGCACCGCGGCCTCGTCGTGCACGGCGAAGCGGCCGACCAGCTCGCCGGTGGCCGGGTCGGTGGAGTCGAAGGTCTCCACCCGGCTGTCCACAGTGGTCATCGGGGTGCTCCCGTCAGGGTGGGGGCCGGCGCCTCCGCCGGCAGCGGGGTCCGGCCGCGGAGCAGGTCGGCGGCGCGCTCGGCCAGCGCGATGACCGGCGCGTTGGTGTTGCCCCGGGGCACGGTCGGCATGACGCTGGCGTCCACCACCCGCAGCCCGGCCACCCCGTGCACCCGCAGCTCGGGGTCGACGACCGGCCCGATCGCGCAGGTGCCGACCGGGTGGTAGAGCGTCTCGGTGCCGGCCCGCACCGCCTCCCGGACGTCGTCGTCGCTGCGCGCCTCCGGGCCGGGCAGGTACGGCCGGTCGACGAAGCGGGCCAGCGGGCCCCGGGACGCGATGTCCTGGGCGACCCGCACCCCGGCCACCATCGCGTCCAGGTCGGCCGGCTCGGTGTAGTAGCCGGCGTCCACCGCCGGCCGCCAGCGCGGGTCGGCCGAGCGCAGGGTCACCCGGCCGCGGCTGCGCACGTGCACCACCGTCGGCGCGATAGTCACGCCGACCCCGGGCGGCGGGGTGAGCCCGTGGTTCGCCGCGATCGCCGGCACCACCATGAACTGCACGTCCGGCGCCGGCAGCCCGGCCGTGGAGCGGACGAACCCGCCGGACTCGGAGACGTTCGACACCAGCGGGCCGCGGTGGCCGGCGAACCAGCGCAGCAGGTTGGCCGTCGTCTCCGCCGCATGCAGGTCGGAGGTGCCGCGGGTGAACCAGCTGACCGGCACGTACGGGTGGTCCTGCAGCCCCTCCCCCACCCCCGGCAGGTCGGCGGCGACCTCGATCCCGTGCTCGCGCAGCTGGCTGGCCGGGCCGACCCCGGACAGCAGCAGCAGCTGCGGGCTCTGCACCGCGCCGGCGGCCAGCACGACCTCGCGCTCGGCGCGCACGGTCAGCTCGGCGCCGCGGTGCCGCAGCGTCACCCCGGTGGCCCGGCCCTGCTCGACCGTGACCCGGGTCACCAGCGCGTCCGTCAGCACGGTGAGATTGGGCCGGTGCAGCGCCGGGCGCAGGTACGCGTCCGCCGCCGACCAGCGCCGCCCGCCCCGCTGGGTCACCTGGTAGCGCCCGGCGCCGTCCTGGGTCGGCCCGTTGAAGTCGTCGTTGGCCGGCAGCCCGGCCACCGCCGCCGAGCCGAGGTAGGCGTCGGTCAGCTCGTGCACCCGGGGCAGGTCCTCGACCCGCAGCGGCCCGCCGGTCCCGTGGTACGGCCCTGTCAGCCGAGCGTTGTCCTCGGCCCGCCGGAAGTAGGGCAGCAGGTCGGCGTAGCCCCAGCCGGCCGCGCCGTGCTCGTCCCGCCAGCCGTCGTAGTCGAGTGCGGCGCCGCGGATGTAGATCATCGCGTTGATCGACGAGCAGCCGCCGAGCATCCGCCCGCGCGGCCAGTAGAGCTTGCGGCCGTGCAGCTGCTTCTGCTCCTCGGTGCTGACGTCCCAGTCGCGCTCGGTCTTGAAGAGCTTGTAGAACGCGGCCGGGATGCGCACCTCCGGCACGTCGTCCGGCGGGCCGGCCTCCAGCAGCAGCACCTGGCTGCCCGGGTCCTCGGACAGCCGGCCGGCCAGCACGCAGCCGGAACTGCCCGCCCCGACCACGACGAAGTCGTACGAGGGCTTCACAGGGCACACGCTACCTGCGGGTAACGTGGTTGGGACAGCCGTCGTTCGGCGGTACGGCCGAGCGGGTAGGTCTTCTGAGACACCGTCCAGGAGGGCCGTGATGACGACCAGCGACACCGACCGGCACGACACCGAGCCGACCCGCCCGGTCCCGCCGGTGCGCCGCGGGGCCACCCGGTGGACGCCGGGCGCGGTCCGCCGCGGGTTCCTGCGGACCGTCGCCGCCGGCGCGGCGATCCTGCTGGTCAGCCTGCTCGCGCTGCTCGGGTTGCGGTCGATCGCGGGCTGGCCGTTCGGCGACAAGGAGATCGACCGCAGCGGGCCGGCCGTGCTGACCGCCATGCGCGACCTCTCCGAATACCACGCCGCCGCGGGGCAATACCAGGTCGTCATCGACATCGAGCAGGACGCCAAGTACCTGCCGGACATCCTCAAGGGCAAGCGGATGATCTTCCTCGCGATCGGCTCGGTGGACGCGTACGTGGACTTCCGCAAGCTCGACGACGACGCGGTCATCGTCTCCGAGGACCGCCGCACGGTGACGATCCGGCTGCCCAAGGCGCAGCTGTCCACGCCCAACGTCGACCCCAACCAGAGCCGCGTGCTCAACCAGGACCTGGGTGTGATCGACCGGCTCGGCGGGCTCTTCTCCGACCAGCCCAACCCGCAGAACCAGCAGATGTTCGTGCTCGCCCAGCAGCGGCTGGCCGAGGCCGCCACCCAGGTCGGCCTGCAGGGCCGGGCCGAGGACAACACCCGCATCACGCTCGAGAAGCTGATGCGCTCCCTCGGCTTCACCGAGGTCAAGGTCTCCTTCGTCGACTCCTCCGCCGGCGGGTAGCGTCCCGCGCCGTGACCGAGCGGCCGGGGCGGCGGGGGTGGTGGGCGGCGGTCGGCTTGCTGGTCGCGACCGTGGGGCAGCTGCTGGTGGCGACGCTGGTGCCGGGGCTGCCGCAGTTCGAAGGCAAGGCGTTCGCCGGCCGGCTGCTCGCCTACCCGGTGCTCATGCTGCTGGTGCCGGCGATCTGGGCGGTCGCGCGGTGGCGGCGGGGTGGGCGGGAGCCGCTGCCGTGGGGCGCGTTCGCGCTGCTCATGCTGCCGTTCTTCGTCGACGTCACCGGCAACACGCTCGACCTGTACGACTCGATCAGCTGGTGGGACGACGCCAACCACCTGGTCAACTGGTTCTTCCTGTCCCTCGGCGCCGGGCTGCTGCTGGCCCGCGGCGGCGTGCGGCCGCGGTGGGCGCTCGGCCTGCTGGTGGCCGGGGTCGGTGCGCTGCTGGCGGTCGGCTGGGAGCTCGGCGAGTGGGCGACGTTCATCCGGCACGGCACCGAGCTGGACACCGCGTACACCGACACGCTGGGCGACGAGGTGCTGGGCTGCCTCGGGGCGGCGGTCGCGGGTGCGGTCGTGGCCCGGCGGGCGCCCGACTAGTTTCGACGGCGTGGCGAGTCCTGTCTTCGACCTCTGCGACCGGTACGTGACCGAGCTGGCGGCCCTCAACCCGGTGTGGGCCACCATGCGCGGGGTGGCCGGCCCGCCGGGCGCCGGCACCGACCTCGGCCCGGAGGGATACGCGGCCCGCGCCGACCTGATCCGGCGCACCCTGGCCGAGCTGGCGCCGCTGCCCCGGGAGTCGGCCGCCGACGAGGCCGCCGCCGCGTTCCTGCGCGGCCGGCTGCAGGCCGAGCTGGACTGGCACGACACCGGCGAGCCGCTGCGGCTGCTGCACGCGCCCTTCGGCCCGGTGGCGGCGGTCCGGGACTCCGTCGACATGCTGGCCCGGGGTGGCGGCGACCCGGTGCCGGTCCGCGACCGGCTCGCCGCGGTGCCGGCGACGCTGGCCAGCTGGCGGCGCAGCCTCGCGCTCGGGCTGGACCGCGGCCTGCCCGCGGCCCGGCGGCAGGCGGTGGAGTGCGCCGCCCAGGCCGACCGGTACGCGGCCGGCGCCACCCACGCCGAGCTGGTCCGCGGGCACGGCGACGGCCCGCTGGCCGGCGAGCTGGCCGCTGCCGCGGACGCCGCCCACGCCGCGTACGCCGACCTGGCCCGCTGGCTGCGCACCGACTACGCGCCGCGGGCGGCCGAGGCCGACGCGGTCGGGCCCGAGCGGCACGCGGTGGCCCGCCGGCTGGTGCTGGGCGCCGACCCGGACCCCACCGAGTCGTACGAGTGGGCGTGGGCCGAGCTGCACCGGATCGAGGCCGAGCTGGCCGCCGAGGCCGACCGGGTGCGCCCGGGCGCGTCCCCGGCCGAGGCCGCCGCGCTGCTGGACGGGACCGACGTGGTCGAAGGCGCGGACGCGTACCGGGCCTGGCTGCAGGAGCAGCACGACATGGCGATCGAGCGGCTGGACGGGGTGCACTTCGACATCGCGCCGCCGCTGCGGACCGTGGACGTGACGCTCGCGGTCGGGTCCAGCTCCGGCTCGGCCTACTACACCCCGCCGGACGAGACCTTCACCCGCCCGGGCCGGACCTGGTGGCCGCTGGGCGACCGGGACCGCTTCGGGGTGTGGGCCGAGCAGACCACCGTCTTCCACGAGGGCGTGCCCGGCCACCACCTGCAGCTCGGCCAGACCCGGGTGCTCGGCGACCGGCTGTCCCGGCACCAGCGGGTCGACGGGGTCTCGGGCCACTCCGAGGGCTGGGCTCTGTACGCCGAGCGGCTGGCCGACGAGCTCGGCTGGTTCGACACCCCGGGGCGCCGGCTCGGCATGCTCAAGGGCTCCGCGCTGCGGGCGGCCCGGGTCGTCATCGACATCGGCCTGCACCTCGACCTACCGCTGCCGGCCGCCGAGGCCACCCGGCACGGTCCGAAGTGGACCTTCGAGGTGGCGTCCGAGGTGCTCCGGGAGCGGGGTCACATCGCCGGCCACCGGCTGCACCCCGAAGTGGTCCGCTACTGCGGCTGGCCGGCCCAGGCGACCGCGTACAAGCTGGGCGAGCGGGCCTGGCTGGCCGCCCGGGACGAGGCCCGGGCCCGGCTCGGCGCCGGCTTCGACCTCAAGCACTGGCACACCAACGCGCTCGCCCTCGGGCCGGTCGAGCTGGACACCCTCGCCGCCGCCCTGCGCGCGGCCTGACGCCGCTGCCGGCGGTCAGAAGAGGCGGCCGGTGGGGTCGTCAACGCCGCGCAGGGCGTCGTAGTCGAGGGTGACACAGGCGATGCCGCGGTCGGTGGCCAGCACCCGGGCCTGCGGGGTGATCGCCTGCGCGGCGAAGATGCCACGCACCGGGGCGAGCACGGGGTCCCGGTTCATCAGCTCCAGGTAGCGGGTCAGCTGCTCGACCCCGTCGATCTCGCCGCGCCGCTTGATCTCCACCGCGACGCTGGCCCCGGCGCCGTCCCGGCAGAGGATGTCCACCGGGCCGATCGCGGTCGGGTGCTCCCGGCGGACCAGCCGGTAGCCCTCGCCCAGCGTGGTGATCTGCTCCGCCAGCAGCCGCTGCAGCTCGGCCTCGACGCCGTCCTTGACCAGCCCGGGGTCGGTGCCCAGCTCGTGTTCGGAGTCGTGCAGGACCTCCTCCAGCGTGATCAGCAGCTGCTCGCCGGCCTTGTTGGTCACCGTCCAGCGGCCCGGCTCCTCGCGCAGCGTGCAGGGCGGGCTCATCCAGTTCAACGGCTTGTACGCCCGGTCGTCGGCGTGGATCGAGACCGACCCGTCCGCCTTGACCAGCAGCAGCCGCGGCGCCATCGGCAGGTGGGCGGTCAGCCGCCCCACGTAGTCCACGCTGCACCGGGCGACGACCAGTCTCACGGTCCCGCAGGCTACACATGAGCCATGCAGCCGGAGCCGTTGACACCGACCACGCCGCGCCCGGTGGGGCGGACGGTCTTCACGCAGGCGTGGCGGGACCTGACGTTCGTGCACTGGGCGGTCGACCCGACGCTGGTCGCGCCGCTGCTGCCGTACGGGGTGCGCCCGGACCTGCTGGACGGGACGACGCCGGTCGGGCTGGTCGCGTTCCGGATGCGGGACGTGGGGATCGGGCCGAGCCCGGGCATCCCGTACTTCGGCTCGTTCGCGGAGACGAACGTGCGGCTCTACACCGTCGACACGGCCGGGCGGCGGGGCGTCCTCTTCCTGTCCCTGGACGCGGCCCGGCTGGCGCCGGTGCTGGTGGCGCGGGCGTTGGGCGTGCCGTACTCGTGGTCCCGGATGGCGGTGGTGGCGACCGGCGACACGCGGGCTTACAGCTGCCGCCGGCGCTGGCCGGGACCGCGCGGCGCGACCAGCCGGCTGGTGGTCCGGATCGGCGCGCCGGTGACCGCGCCGACCGAGCTGGAGCGCTTCGTCACCGCCCGCTGGGGGCTGCACCTGGCCGGCCGCCGGGCGCTGTCCCGCGGACCGCGGCCGGCCGCCGCGTACTGGCCGAACGAGCACCCCGAGTGGCCGCTGCACCACGCCGACCTGCTCGACCTCGACGACGAGCTGGTCGCCGCCACCGGCCTGCCCGCCCCGACCACCCCACCCACCAGCGTCCTCTGGTCCCCGGGCGTCCCGGTCCGCTTCGGCCCCCGCCGCCCGATGCTCCTGCCGCCGTGATCAGGCTAGGATTGTGTACATGAAGTACGTTCCGGTGGGCGAGGCGCGGCAGCACTTCTCGGAGCTGCTGACCGAGGTCCAGAAGTACCGCGAGCACGTGATGATCACGAAGAACGGCCGGCCGGCGGCGATGATCATCTCCTTCGAGGAGTGGGAGGAGATCACCGAGACCGAGTTCTGGCGATCCCAGCCCGGCATCATGGAGGACATCGCCCGGTCGAAGGCTGAGCTCGGTCGCGGCGACTACGTCACCGCCGACGAGCTTCTGGCCGATGCCACGCGCCGGCTGACTACCGAGCGGGAGGCCGGGTGACCTACAAGGTCACCGTCACCGGCTCAGCCCAGCGTTCGCTCCAGCGCCTGCCACCCAAGGCGTACTTCGCCGTCGCCGAGTTCATCGCGCACGTCCTCGCCGAGAACCCGTACCGGGTCGGCAAGGCTCTGGCCGACCCCCTCGACGGCCTGTTCTCCGCTCGGGTGCAGGTCTACCGAGTGCTCTACACGGTGGACGACGACACGATCACCGTCGAGGTCGTGCGGGTGGGGCATCGCTCCGACATCTGCGGCTGACGGGGCTCAAGTGAGGCCGTGGGTGGTGCGCAGGACGGTGACGATCTGGTCGAGGATCTCGGTCAGGCCGTAGTCCTTGGGGGTGAAGACCTGGGCGACGCCGGCCGCGCGCAGGGCGGCGGCGTCGGCGGGCGGGATGATGCCGCCGACCACGACCGGCACGTCGTCCAGCCCGGCGGCGCGCAGGCCGTCGACCACCTCGGGGACGACGGAGCGGTGCGAGCCGGAGAGCACCGACAGGCCGACCACGTCGACGTCCTCCTCGACCGCGGCCGCGACCAGCTGCGCCGGGGTGAGCCGGATGCCCTGGTAGACGACCTCGAAGCCGACGTCGCGGGCCCGTACGGCGATCTGCTCGGCGCCGTTGGAGTGCCCGTCCAGCCCGGGCTTGCCGACGAGCATCCGCAGCCGCGGCCGGCCCAGCTCCTCGGCCGTCGCGCGGGCCCGCGCACGGACCGCGGCGATCCCGGCGGCGTCCGCACCCGGCGAGGCCGCCCCGGACACCCCGGTGGGCGCGCGGTATTCCCCGTATACCTCGCGCAGCACCCCGGCCCACTCGCCGGTGGTGACGCCGGCCCGGGCGCAGCGCAGCGTCGGCGGCACCAGGTTGGCGTCGGTCTTCGCCGCCGCGCGCAGCTCGTCCAGCGCCTCGGCCGCCGCGGCGCCGTCCCGGGCGGCCCGCCACTCCTGCACGGCGGCCACCGCGGCCGCCTCCACCGCCGGGTCGACCGTCTGCACGGCGGCATCCAGGTCGGCGGTGAGCGGCGACGGCTCGGTCTCGGTGAACCGGTTGACCCCGACGACCACGTCCTCGCCCGACTCGACCCGCCGTCGGCGCTCGGCCAGTGACGCGACCAGCTGGGTCTTCATGTAGCCGGACTCGACCGCGGCGACCGCCCCGCCCAGCTCCTGCACCCGGTCCATCTCGGCCCGGGCACCGTCCATGATGGACGCGACCTTGGCCTCGACCACGTGCGAGCCGTCGAAGAGGTCGCCGTGCTCGAGCAGGTCGGTCTCGTACGCGAGCACCTGCTGGAAGCGCAGCGACCACTGCTGGTCCCAGGGCCGGGGCAGGCCGAGCGCCTCGTTCCAGGCGGGGAGCTGGACCGCGCGGGCGCGGGCGTCCCTGGACAGGGTCACGCCGAGCATCTCCAGCACGATCCGCTGGACGTTGTTCTCCGGCTGGGCCTCGGTCAGGCCGAGCGAGTTGACCTGCACGCCGTAGCGGAAGCGGCGCTGGGCGGGGTCCGTCACCCCATAACGCGAGGTCACCAGCGCGTCCCACAGCCGGCCGAAGGCGCGCAGCTTGCACATCTCCTCGACGAACCGCACCCCGGCGTTGACGAAGAACGACACCCGGCCGACGACGTCGCCGAACCGCTCGGCCGGCACCTGCCCGGAGTCGCGCACCGCGTCCAGCACCGCGATCGCCGTGCACAGCGCGTACGCGACCTCCTGGACCGGGGTGGCCCCGGCCTCCTGCAGGTGGTACGAGCAGATGTTGATCGGGTTCCACCGGGGCAGCGTGGTGACCGCCCAGGCCACGGTGTCGGTGGTCAGCCGCAGCGACGGGCCGGGCGGGAAGACGTACGTCCCCCGGGAGAGGTATTCCTTGACGATGTCGTTCTGCGTGGTGCCGGCGAGCTTGGTCAGGTCGGCGCCCTGCTCCTCGGCCACGGTGACGTAGAGCGCGAGCAGCCACAGCGCGGTCGCGTTGATCGTCATCGAGGTGTTGGCCTCGGCCAGCGGGATGCCGTCGAAGAGCGCGCGCAGGTCGCCGATGTGCGCGACCGGCACGCCGACCTTGCCGACCTCGCCGCGGGCGAGCTCGGCGTCGGGGTCGTAGCCGGTCTGGGTGGGCAGGTCGAAGGCGACCGACAGCCCGGTCTGGCCCTTGGCCAGGTTGCGGCGGTAGAGCGCGTTGGACTCGGCGGGCGAGGAGTGGCCCGCGTACGTCCTCATCACCCAGGGTCGATCCCGCTGGACCGGCGGGTCCGCGGCGGGTTCGCGAGATGGCATCGACACGGCTGGCCTCCCGGAGATTCCGTCCAGACTAGGAGCCAGCGGTGCGGCAGGGCACCGTGTGATCGGTCACCCGGCGGGGCCGTCAGGCGAGCACCCGGCGAGGGCGTCAGGCGAGCACCCGGCGGGGCCGTCAGGCGAGCACGGTGCCGCGGCGCTCCACCACGATGACCCGGTCCAGCCGGGTCAGCGCGAGCAGCCGGGCGACCCGGGGCACGGCGTCGACCAGCACCAGCTCGCGACCCTGCAGCCGGGCTCGCCGGTGGGCCGCGACCAGGACGCCGAGACCGGTCGCGTCGAGCAGCTCGACCCCGGACAGGTCCACCACCAGCCGGCCGGATCCGCGGGTGAGCGCCTCGTGCAGCGCCTCGCGCGCCGCCGCCGCTCCCCGCGCGTCGAGCCGGCCGACCAGCTCGACCCCACCGTCCTGCGTCACGTTCGCTCGCATGGCGTCCCTCCCCCGCGCTAACGCCGGTACTGAGCACACATGATCGGGCGCTGATACGTCGCGTCCTCGCAGGGATCGTCATCGGATCGTCACCTGGGTGACCGTCCGTGTTCGGCAGGCCCGTCGGCCGCGGGCAGTGCCAGACTGGACACATGCCTCTCGAGACCGGCGGCTACCACTACGTGGCGGGACCGGTCGTCGCGATCGTCCTGGTCTGCCTGCTCGCCATGCTGGCCCGGTGGATCTTCGGCACCGGCCGCAACCACGCCGCCGGCCGGGCACTGCCGCCGCGCTCCGGCCCGCAGGACCACGGGCTGCTCCGCCCGGTCGCCGAGCTTCCCGACCGGGCCGCCGGCGCGGCCCTGCGGGCGCTGCTGTCCGACGCCGGCATCCGGTCCACCCTCGGCGTACGGCGAGACGGCAGCGTGCAGGTGCTGGTCTTCCCGGACGACGAGGAGCAGGCCCGCCGGCTGGTCCCGCCCGGCTGACCCGCGGCCGTAGGGTGGCCGCATGGCCGTGCACCTGACCCGCATCTACACCAAGACCGGCGACAAGGGCACGACCGCGCTCGGCGACATGAGCCGGGTGCGCAAGACCGATCCGCGGCTGGTCGCGTACGCGGACGTGGACGAGGCCAACTCGGCCATCGGCGCGGCGATCGCGCTCGGCGACCTGCCGAAGCCGATCGCGGCCCTGCTCCGTACGGTGCAGAACGATCTCTTCGACGTCGGCGCCGACCTCTGCACCCCGGTCGTGGACAACCCCGAGTTCCCGCCGCTGCGGGTCACCGACGCGCAGGTCGAGCGGCTGGAGGCGGCCTGCGACGAGCACAACCCGCGGCTGCCCAAGCTGGACAGCTTCCTGCTGCCCGGCGGCACCCCCGGCGCCGCCCTGCTGCACGTCGCCCGGACCGTGACGCGCCGGGCCGAGCGGAGCACCTGGGCGCTGCTCGAGGCGGACCCGGAGCGGACCGCCGAGGTGCCGGCCCGCTACCTCAACCGGCTGTCCGACCTGCTCTTCATCCTCGCCCGCACCGCCAACCCGGACGGCGACGTGCTCTGGACCCCGGGGGCCAACCGCTGAACGGATCGGTCAGGACGCGGCATATCCGGGCACCGCGAACCCGGGCGGGGCGGACTCGAGCCAGGACAGGAAGCCGGTGACCGCCCCGGAGCTCATCGCCACCTGCACCGGACCGGTGTCGTCCTGGCACTCCACGATCACCGCGCCGGCCTGCACCGCCCATGACTCGGCGCCGCTGGGCATCCGCCGGCCGATCACCTGCAGCTCGCGCCGGGACAGCGTGCGGGCCGGCTTCACCGACAGGGCGAACAACCGAAACCACAGCAGGTCGTCGCCGGTGTAACGGCCGACGCCAAGCGCCCAGCCGCCGCCGATCCGGCTGAAGCGGGTGCGCAGGCTCATGTCGATCGACCCGGCCGGGCGCAGCAGCACCCGGCGCCGCAGCGCCAGCAGCAGGAGGCTCAGGACGACGACGCCGACCGCGACGGCGACGGCCAGCACGACCTCCACCGCCGACCCCGCCGACTAGACCGGCTGGCCGGACGCGCGGAGCCGGGACAGCGCCCGGCTGGCGGCAGCGCCCGCCTCGGAGTCGTCCTCGTCGGCGGACCGCGCCCGCTCCAGCGCCTGCTGGGCCCGGCCGACGTCGATCTCGTCAGCCCGCTCGGCCAGCTCGGCGAGGATCGAGACGCCGTCCTCGGTGACCGACAGGAAGCCGCCGTGCACGGCGAAGACGAGCTCCTCGCCGCCGCCTTCCTCCTGGATCCGGACGACGCCACCGGGGGCGAGCTCACCGAGCAGCGGCGCGTGGCCCGGGAGCACGCCCAACTCGCCCTCGGTCGTACGGGCGATGACCATGCGGGCCTCGCCCGACCACAGCAGTCGCTCGACCGAGACGAGCTCGACGTGCACTGATGCCACGCGCATCTCCTTCGCCGGCGGGGGTCCTGCGCAGTCTAGCCAGTGCCTTTCGGCCGGTTAGGCTCGGGCTGTGCCCGCCCGGCCCTACGTGCTGCTGAGTTGCGCCATGTCACTGGACGGGTGCCTGGACGACGCGACCGACCAGCGGCTGGTGCTGTCCGGGCCGGCCGACCTGGACCGGGTGGACGCCGAGCGGGCCGGCTGCGACGCCATCGTGGTCGGCGCGGAGACGGTCCGCCGCGACGACCCGCGGCTGGAGGTGCGCTCGCCGGCCCGGCGCGCGGCCCGGATCGCGGCCGGGCGGCCGCCGTCGCCGCTGCGGGTGGTGCTGACCCGCGGTGGCGGGCTGGACCCCGGGGCGCGGCTGTTCGGCGGCGGGGCGACGCCGCTGGTCTACTGCGCCAGCGCGGGGCTGGATCAGGCCCGGGAGCGGCTCGGCGCGGTGGCCACCGTGGCCGACGCCGGCCCGGCCGGTGACCTCCACGGCGTGCTGGCCGACCTGGCCGGGCGGGGCGTGCGGCGGCTGATGGTGGAGGGCGGCAGCGCGGTGCTGGCCGGCTTCCTCGACGCCGGGCTGGCCGACGAGCTGCAGCTGGCCGTTGCGCCGCTGCTGGTCGGTGACCCGCGGGCGCCGCGCTTCCTCGGGAGGCCGGGGCGGCCCCGGCTGCTCGACCTGCGGGCGGTCGGGGACGCGGCGCTGCTGCGGTACGCGCTGTCGGACCGGGCCTCGTGACCGACGACACCGAGCTGCTCCGCCGGGCGGTCGAGCTGGCCCGCCGCTGCCCGCCTTCCCGGACCGCGTACGCGGTGGGCGCGCTGGTGGTGGCCCCGGACGGCACCGTGCTGGGCCACGGGCACTCCCGGGAGACCGCCCCGGACGTGCACGCCGAGGAGGTCGCGCTGGACCGCTCCGGCGTGGCCGCGACCGGCGCGACCGTCTACAGCTCGCTGGAGCCGTGCGGGGTCCGCCGGTCCCGTCCGGTGCCGTGTGCGCGGCTGCTCGTCGCCGCCGGCGTACGGCGAGTGGTCTTCGCGCTGCGCGAGCCGCCGCTGCTGGCCGCCGGCGGCGGGGCGGAGGTGCTCACCGCGGCCGGCGTGGAGGTCCTCGAGCTGCCCGGGTTGGCCGACGCCGCCCGGGCCGCCAACCCGCACCTGCTCGACTGAGCACGGACGGCGACGGCCGGTCCGCAGGGACCGGCCGCCGTCGTGGGTGGACTACTTGTTGAGCTCGGCCGCCTTCTTCTCGACGTCCTCGATCCCGCCGCAGAGGAAGAACGCCTGCTCCGGCAGGTGGTCGTAGTCACCGTTGGTGAGCGCCCGGAACGACTCGACGGTCTCCGAGAGCGGCACCACCGAGCCGGGCTGGTTGGTGAACTGCTCGGCCACCAGGAGGTTTTGCGACAGGAAGCGCTGCACCCGGCGGGCCCGGCCGACCAGCACCCGGTCCTCCTCGGACAGCTCGTCGATGCCGAGGATCGCGATGATGTCCTGCAGCTCGTTGTAGCGCTGCAGGATGCGCTTGACCTCCTGCGCGACGTCGTAGTGCTCCTGCCCGATGTACTGCGGGTCCAGGATCCGCGAGGTCGAGTCGAGCGGGTCCACCGCGGGGTAGATGCCCAGCTCGGAGATCGGCCGGGACAGCACCGTGGTCGCGTCGAGGTGCGCGAAGGTGGTGTGCGGGGCCGGGTCGGTGATGTCGTCCGCCGGCACGTAGATCGCCTGCAGCGAGGTGATCGAGTGGCCCCGGGTCGAGGTGATCCGCTCCTGCAGCACGCCCATCTCGTCGGCCAGCGTCGGCTGGTAGCCCACCGCCGACGGCATCCGGCCGAGCAGCGTGGACACCTCGGAGCCGGCCTGGGTGAACCGGAAGATGTTGTCGATGAACAGCAGCACGTCCTGCTTCTGGACGTCGCGGAAGTACTCCGCCATCGTCAGCGCGGACAGGCCGACCCGCAGCCGGGTGCCCGGCGGCTCGTCCATCTGACCGAAGACCAGCGCGGTCTGGTTGATGACGCCGGACTCGGTCATCTCCAGGAAGAGGTCGTTGCCCTCGCGGGTCCGCTCCCCCACCCCGGCGAAGACCGAGACGCCGCCGAACTCCTGGGCGACCCGGCGGATCATCTCCTGGATCAGCACCGTCTTGCCGACGCCGGCGCCGCCGAACAGGCCGATCTTGCCGCCGGCGACGTACGGCGTCAGCAGGTCGATGACCTTGATGCCGGTCTCCAGGATCTGGGTCCGGCCCTCGAGCTGGTCGAAGGCGGGCGCCGACCGGTGGATCGGCCACTTCTCGCCGGCCTCGAAGCTGGGATCGTCCAGGCAGCGGCCCAGCGCGTTGAAGACGTGGCCCTTGACCTGGTCGCCGACGGGCACCTCGATCGGGCGGCCGGTGTCCTGCGCGGGGGCGCCCCGGACCAGGCCGTCGGTGGGCTGCATCGAGATCGCCCGGACCATGTTGTCGCCGATGTGCTGGGCGACCTCGAGCGTGAGCTCCTTGTTGAGCGGGTTGCCCTCGCCGAGGTCGACGTCGACCAGCAGCGCGTTGTTGAGCTCCGGCATCGTGTCCTTGCCGAACTCGATGTCGACGACCGGGCCGGTGACGCGCACGACGCGGCCGGCGGTGCCACCGGTGCCCTGAGTCTCGCGGGTGTCCTGGACGGCGGTCATGACCTCTCGCTCCCTGCCGAGGCGAGCGCGTCCGCGCCGCCGACGATCTCGCTGATCTCTTGGGTGATCTCCGCCTGCCGGGCCTGGTTGGCCTCGCGGGTGTAGCTCTTGATGAGCTCCTCGGCGTTGTCCGTCGCCGACTTCATCGCCCGCCGCCGGGACGCCGACTCCGACGCCGCCGACTCCAGCAGCGCGGCGTAGATCCGGGCGTTGATGTACTTCGGCAGGATCGCGCCGAGCAGCTCGGCCGGCTCCGGCTCGAACTCGTACGCCGGGAGGTAGCCCTCCGGGGCCTCCTCCTCGCTCTCCTCCACCACCAGCGGGGCGATCCGCCTGGCCACCGGCGTCTGGCTGAGCATCGAGCGGAACTCGGTGTAGACGACGTGGATCTCGTCCACGCCGAGCACGCCATCCTCACCGCCGCCCTCGGCGGTGTCGTCCGCGCCTGCCTGGAACGCCGCCACCAGGGTGGCGCCGACCTCGCGGGCGTCGGTGAACGCCGGCTGCTCGGAGAAGCCGGTCCACTCGGCGGCGACCTCGCGCTTGCGGAAGCGGTAGTAGGCCGAGCCCTTGCGGCCGATCACGTACCGCACCGGCTCCTTGCCCTCGTCCCGCAGCAGCGCCTCCAGCTCGTTGGCGGTGCGCAGCGCGTTGGAGCTGTAGGCGCCGGCCAGGCCGCGGTCGCTGGTGATGACGAGGACCGCGACCCGCTTGGGCTCGGGCCGCTCCACCAGCAGCGGGTGGTCGGTGTTGGCGTTGGAGGCGAGCGCGGACAGCGCCCGGGTCAGCTCGTTGGTGTACGGCAGCGACGCCTGGACCCGCTGCTGGGCCTTGGCGATCCGCGAGGTCGCGACGAGCTCCATCGCCTTGGTGATCTGCTTGGTCTGGGAGACCGTGCGGATCCTCCGGCGGAGGAAGCGGAGACGTCCGGCCATCGGATCAGCCCTGGCTCTGCGCCGGGCGCGGCTGCCGGTAGCGCTTGACCGTCTCCTGGCCGACGTCCTCGGCGTCCATCGCCTCGGCCGGCGCCTCGTGGCCAACCAGCGGCCGGCCCTCCGAGGTCTGGAACTCCTTCTTGAACGCTTCGACGGCCCGCTTGAGCTGCTCCAGCGTGTCGTCGTCGAGCTTGCCGGTCTGCACGATCGCGTCGTAGATCCCGCGGTGCTCGCGGCCGACGTAGTCGAGGAACTCCCGCTCGAAGCGGCGGATGTCGGCCACCGGGACCACGTCCAGCTCGCCGGTGGTGCCGGCCCAGATGGACACGACCTCCTGCTCGACCGGGAAGGGTGAGTACTGCGGCTGCTTGAGCAGCTCGACCAGCCGGGCACCGCGGGCCAGCGCGTCCTGCGAGGCCTTGTCCAGGTCGGAGCCGAACGCGGAGAACGCCTCGAGCTCGCGGAACTGGGCCAGGTTGAGCCGCAGCGAGCCGGCCACCGTCTTCATCGCCTTGATCTGCGCGTTGCCGCCGACCCGGGAGACCGAGACGCCGACGTTGATGGCCGGCCGGACGCCCGAGTTGAACAGGCCGGTCTCCAGGAAGATCTGGCCGTCGGTGATGGAGATGACGTTGGTCGGGATGTACGCCGAGATGTCGTTGCCGCGGGTCTCGATCATCGGGAAGCCGGTCATCGAGCCGCCGCCGAGCTCGTCGGACAGCTTCGCGCAGCGCTCCAGCAGCCGGGAGTGCAGGTAGAAGACGTCGCCCGGGTACGCCTCGCGGCCCGGCGGGCGGCGCAGCAGCAGCGAGATCGCGCGGTACGCCTCGGCCTGCTTGGACAGGTCGTCGAAGACGATCAGCACGTGCTTGCCGCCGTACATCCAGTGCTGGCCGATGGCCGAGCCGGTGTAAGGGGCCAGGTACTTGAAGCCGGCCGCGTCCGAGGCCGGGGCGGCGACGATCGTCGTGTACTCCAGCGCGCCGGCCTCCTCCAGCGTCGCCCGCAGCGCGGCGATCGTGGAGCCCTTCTGGCCGACCGCAACGTAGATGCAGCGGACCTGCTGCTTCGGGTCGCCGGTGGCCCAGTTGGCCTTCTGGTTGATGATCGTGTCGATCGCGATCGTGGTCTTGCCGGTCTGCCGGTCGCCGATGATGAGCTGGCGCTGGCCGCGGCCGATCGCGGTCATCGCGTCGATCGCCTTGATACCGGTCTGCAGCGGCTCCTTCACCGGCTGGCGCTGCACCACGCTCGGCGCCTGCAGCTCCAGCGCGCGCCGCTCCTCGCTGGTGATCTCGCCCATGCCGTCGATCGGCTCGCCCAGCGCGTCGACCACGCGGCCGAGGAACCCGTCGCCGACCGGGACGGACAGGATGTCGCCGGTGCGCTGCACCGGCTGGCCCTCGTCGATGCCCTGCTGGTCGCCGAGGATCACGACGCCGATCTCGCGGACGTCGAGGTTGAGGGCCAGGCCCAGCGTGCCGTCCTCGAAGCGGAGCAGCTCGTTGGTCATCGCCGACGGAAGACCCTGGACACGGGCGATGCCGTCACCGGTCTCCGAGACGACGCCGACCTCCTCGCGCGAGACCTCCGGGGAGTAGGACCGGACGTAGTCGTCGAGAGCACTCCGGATCTCATCGGCGGAGATCGTCAACTCAGCCATCTGCACTGCTCCCCTGCATATCGTCCGTCGTTCGTGTCGCTTCGCGTACGGTCCCTGCCCGCATGGTCCCTGCCCCGCGCCGGCCCGGCTACCCGGCCAGCCGGTGCCGGGCCGTGGTCAGCCGGGAGAGCACGCTGCCGTCGATGACCTCGTCGTTCACCCGCACCACCAGGCCGCCGAGCAAGGCCGGGTCGACCGCCACCTGGATCGACACCGGGCGGCCGTAGATCCGGGCCAGCACGTCGGCCAGCCGGCGCTCCTGCTGCTCGGTCAGCGGCGCCGCCGCGGTCACCGTCGCCACGTAGCGCTGCCGGCGGGCCGCGGCCAGCTCGACGAGCTCGCCGGTCGACCGGTCCAGCGTGCGGCCGCGGGGCACGCGGACCGCGTGCTCCAGCAGTCGCCGGGTGGTCGGGTCGACCCGCTCGCCGATCAGCCGATCGAGGAGGCCGGCGCGGCGATCCGGGTCGGCCGTGCGGTCCTCCAGCGCCTGCCGCAGCCCCGGCTCGCCGTCCAGGATCCGGGCGAAGCGGAACAGCTGGTCCTCGACCTCGTCCAGCCTGCCCTCGCGCTCGGCCACCCCGAGCGCGGCCCGGCGGCCGAGCAGCTCGGTCGCGTCGGTCAGATCGCGCGGGGTGGACCAGCGGGACCGCACCAGCGGGCGCAGCAGCCGCAGCGTCGAGTCGCCGACCTGGGCGCCGAGCAGCCGCTCCAGCAGCGCCGCCCGGCGGTCCGGCTCGGCGGCCGGGTCGGCCAGCGCCCGACGCACGCCGGGCTGCCGGTCCAGCAGCGTCACGGTGGCGAACAGCTCGTCCGCCATCCGGGCCAGGTCGGCCGGGTCGGCGCTGTCGACGTAGTCGTCCAGCCCGCGGGTCGCAAGATCGAGCGACTCGCGGCTGGCCGCACCGGTGAGGTCCATGTCAGCGCCGCCGGGACGACGGGCCGTCCCCGTCGCCGTCGCCACTCGCCGCCGTCCCGCCGGTCTCCCTCGCCGCGCCGGTCGAGCCGCTGAAGCCCGTCGAGCCGCTGCCGCCCGTCGAGCCGCTGCCGCCGGTCGGGCCGCCGCCGGTCGAGCTGCTGGAGGCGCCGCCGGTCAGGCCGGCCGAGCCGCTGCTGGCCGAGTCGGTGCTGCTGGGAGCGCCGGCGGGCACGGACTCCGCCATTCCGTCCAGGTCGTCGAGGAACCGGTCCACGGTCCGCTGCCGCGCCTGGTCGTGGGCCAGCGACTCGCCGACCACCCGCTCGGCGAGCTGGGTCGCCAGCGTGCCGATCTCCCCGCGCAGCTCGCGCACCACCTGCTGGCGCTGCACGGACAGCTGCTCCTCGCCCCGGGCCACGATCCGCGCGGACTCCTCCTGCGCGGTGGACCGCATCTCCTCGATGATCCGCTGGCCCTCGGCCCGGGCGTTGTCCCGGATCTGCGCGGCCTCGGTGCGCGCCTCGGCGAGCTGCTGCCGGTAGTCGGTCAGCAGCCGCTTAGCCTCCTCCTGGGCCTCCTCGGCCCGCTTGATCCCGCCCTCGATCGCGTCGCGGCGCGCCTCGAAGGTCGCCTCCATCCGCGGCCAGACGTACTTCATCAGCACCCAGGCGAGGATCGCGAACGCGATCAGGCCGATGATGATCTCTTCGACGGGCGGGACGACCGGGTTCGGCTCCTCCCCGCCCTCGGTGACGGCCAGGATGTGCAGCATGGCGAGTCCCGTCTGGTGCTGGGTCAGTTGAGGATGAACGGCACGACGAAGCCGATGAGCGCCAGTGCCTCGGACAGCGCGAAGCCCAGGAACAGGTAGGTCCGGGTCAGGCCGGCCGACTCGGGCTGGCGGGCCGTGGCCTGGATGTACGCGGCGAAGACGATGCCGACACCGATGCCCGGGCCGATGGCCGACAGGCCGTAGCCGAGCGTCTCGATGCTGCCGGTGATCTCAGCGAGGACGGACACGGGATGCTCTCCTTCTTGCAGTCGCGTGACCATTCACGCGTACCGAACGGGGCGGGTGGGGCCGGGGGCCTCAGTGCGCCTCTTCCAGGGCACCGGCCAGGTAGGTCGCGGTGAGCACGGTGAACACGTACGCCTGCAGGACCTGCACCAGCAGCTCGAAGAACGTCATGATGACCGCCATCACGAACGACACCGGCGCGAAGACCACCGAGAAGTTCCCGGTCTGGAGCAGGTACGCCGCGCCGAGCGCGAAGATCACCAGCAGCAGGTGGCCGGCGAACATGTTCGCAAACAGCCGGATGGCGAGGGTCAGCGGCCGGAAGATCAGCGTCGAGGCGATCTCGATGGGCGTGACGAGCACGTACATCGGCTTGGGCACCCCGGGCGGGAACGCGACACCCTTGAAGTAGGGCCCGATGCCCTGGGCGCGAATGCCCACCCAGTTGAAGAGGAGGTACGTGATCGCGGCGAGGAATGCCGGGATCGCGATCTTCGCCGTCGGCGCGATCTGCGCGAACGGGACGATCCCCATCAGGTTGTTGGCCAGGATGAAGTAGAAGAGGACCCCGAGATAGGGCGCGAACCGCAGCCCCTCCCGGCCGATCACCTCGCGGGCGATGCCGTCCCGGACGAACGAGTAGGCCGCCTCGCCCATCCACTGCAGCTTCGCCGGCACCAGCTGCGGCCGGCGCACCGACGCGAGGAAGAAGATCCCCACCGCCGCGGTGGCGATCCAGGAGATGACGGTGATGCGGGTGATCTCGAAGGTCAGGCCCAACACGCTGAACTCGGCCAGCGGCGCGGGGAAGAACTCGTTGACGGTCGGCGCGCAGAACCCGGGGTCGTCCGGCGGGCACTCGGTGGCGAGGATGGTGCTGGTGCTCACCCGGACTCTCCTCTCACTTCCCGTACCGGACGGTCACGTAGTAAATCGATGCAGCCGCCCCGACGATCACCCCGATCGCCTTGACGAAGGTGGTACCCAACCAGAGGTCGACCAGCCAGCCGACCCCGCCCCACACGCAGATCCCCGCGAGCAAGGTGCCGAGAGCCGCCCAGCCCTGAGCTGCTCCGGAGGAGTCCGGAGGCTGACGTCCCTCTGTCATGGCAGCCGTACCGTATCAGCGGCGGTGGTCGGCTCCGACCGCGGCCCCCCGGCTGAGCAGGCCACCAGCGCAGGCCACGAGGGGTTCAGCGGCCGGCGCCCGGGTCGACGTAGTAGATCCGCGACGTCCACACCCGCCGGGCGTGCACCGCGGTCCAGGCGATGGTCCCGACCAGCACCGACAGGCCCAGCGCGGTCGGGTCCAGCCAGGGCTGGTCGCGCACCGACACCATGAGCACGCCGAGCAGCACGACCTTTATCAGGTACGTCCCCAGCGCGGCCGGCAGGGTCAGCTCGTCGCCCAGCTTGCCGGCAGCGGCCACCGCCAGCGCCCCGATGCAGAAGAACGCGGCCACGATCGCCAGCCCGACCGCCACCCAGGCCGCGGCCCGAGCGTCCCGCAGCAGCCAGGCGCCGGGCACCCCGACGGCGGCGAGCACCGCGGTGGTCGCCAGCCCGGAGCGCAGGTGGCCGAGGTCCCAGGGCACCGCGGACGCCGGCTTCGGCAGCCCGTCGTCGGCCGGCCCGCCCACGGCCGCCGGGTCGCTCACGGGCGGCGGGCCGCTCACGGGCGCCGGGCCGCGCGCAGCCGCGGCACGCTCGAGAGGACCAGCGCGATCGCGGCCAGCCCGCCGACCGCGGACAGCACCGGCATCGGGTCGCTGGCGATCGACATGGCGACCCCGCCGAAGGCGAGCAGCGCCGACCAGAAGTAGATGAGCAGCACCGCCCGCCGGTGCGAGTGGCCGATCTCCAGCAGCCTGTGGTGCAGGTGCATCTTGTCCGGCGCGAACGGCGACCGCCCCGCCTTGACCCGCCGGAACACCGCCATGAGCAGGTCGACCAGCGGCACCGCGAGCACCACCAGCGGCAGCAGGAACGGCAGGTAGAGCGGGACCGCGTTGACCACCGCGCCGTCGAAGGTCTGCGGGTCGGCGCTGGTCGAGGCGGTGACCGCGGCCGCGGCCAGGGTCAGCCCGATCAGCATCGAGCCGGAGTCGCCCATGAAGACCCGGGCCGGGGAGAAGTTGTGCGGCAGGAAGCCGAGGCAGGCGCCGGCCAGCACCGCGGACAGCAGCGTCGGCGCGAAGGCGACGTCGCCGTAGCCGTCCAGGGAGAGGTGGTACGAGTACGCGAAGAACGCCAGCGCCGAGATCGCCGACACCCCCGCGGCCAGCCCGTCCAGGCCGTCGATGAAGTTGATCGCGTTGATGGTGAGCAGGCACAGCACGACGGTCAGCCCGACCGAGTCGTTGCGACCGAAAGACAGCGTGCCGATGCTGCCGAACGGCAGGTAGAGCGTCAGCAGCTGCACCCCGAGCAGGACCATCACGCCGGCGGCGAAGACCTGCCCGGCGAGCTTGGTCAGCGAGTCCAGCTCCCAGCGGTCGTCCAGCACGCCGAGCAGGCAGATGATCCCGCCGGCGATCAGCAGGGCGGTCGTCTCCGAGCCGGTGTCGTACGCCCGTCGCAGCGTCGGCATCAGGTTGGCCACCAGCAGCGCTACGGCCATGCCGGCGAAGATCGCCACCCCGCCGAGGCGCGGCGTGGGGATCGCGTGCACGTCCCGGTCGCGCGGCCGCGCCACCGCGCCCCACCGCCGCGCCGCCACCCGCACCACCGGGGTGAGCAGGAAGGTGACCGCGGCGGCGATGCAGCAGACCAGCGCGTACTCGCGCACGGGAGTGCTTAGCTCCCGGGCGCCGGGTAGGCCGGGTGGGCCTCGACCAGCCGGCGGACCCCCTCGGCGACCTCGCCGGCCGCGCCCGGGTCCCGGACGGCCCGGCCGATCAGCGTCGCGACCTCCTTGAGGTCGGACTCGGTCATGCCCTGGGTGGTCACCGCCGGGGTGCCGACGCGGATGCCGGAGGCGGTCATCGGGGGCTGCGGATCGTACGGGATCGCGTTCTTGTTCAGCGTGATCCGGGCGGCGTCGCAGCGGGCCTCGGCGTCCTTGCCGGTGACGCCGACCTCGCGCAGGTCGATCAGCGCGAGGTGGGTGTCGGTGCCGCCGGAGACCGGGCGCATGCCCTCCTCGGCCAGCCCCTGGGCGAGGGCCTGGGCGTTGGCGATCACCTGGCGCGCGTACGCCTGGTATTCCGGCTGGGCCGCCTCCCGCAGGGCCACCGCCTTGGCGGCGACGCCGTGCATCAACGGGCCGCCCTGGGTGAACGGGAAGACCGCCTTGTCGATCGCCTTGGCCATCTCCTCGCGGCAGACGATCATGCCGCCGCGCGGGCCGCGCAGCACCTTGTGGGTGGTGAAGCACACCACGTCCGCGTGCGGCACCGGGGACGGGATCGCCTTGCCGGCGACCAGCCCGATGAAGTGCGCCGCGTCCACCATCAGCTTGGCGCCGACCTCGTCGGCGATCTCCCGGAACGCGGCGAAGTCGATCAGCCGCGGGTACGCCGTCGCGCCCGCGATGATCATCTTCGGCCGGTGCTCCCGGGCCAGGTCGCGCACCTGGTCGTAGTCGATCAACTCGTCGCCCTCGCGGACGCCGTACGACACCGTGTGGAACCACTTGCCGGAGAAGCTGACCTTGCTGCCGTGGGTGAGGTGGCCACCGTGCGGCAGCGACATCGCCAGCACTGTGTCGCCGGGCTGGCAGATCGCCGCGTACGCCGCCAGGTTGGCGCTCGCGCCGGAGTGCGGCTGCAGGTTGGCGTGCTCGGCGCCGAAGAGCTCCTTGGCCCGGGCGATGCCGATCTCCTCGGCGATGTCGACCTGCTGGCAGCCGCCGTAGTAGCGGCGGCCCGGGTAGCCCTCGGCGTACTTGTTGCTCAGCGTGCTGCCCAGCGCCGCGAGCACGGCCGGGGACGTGAGGTTTTCGCTGGCGATGAGCTGGAGGCCGCCGCGGAGGCGGTCCAGCTCGCCGAGCACGACGTCGGCGATCTCCGGGTCCTCGGCCTGCAGGGCGGCGAAATCCGGGCCCCAGAAGGGCGTCTCGCTCATCGGATGGCTCCTCGCGCGGCTCGGTGGCGGCTCCACTGTAGGGCCCGGACGACGCCGGGAACCCTATCCCGGACGGTGCGGCGGGCCGGCGCCGGTCCGGCGACCACGTCGAGCAGCAGGTCCACCCAGGTGGCGGTCTGCGCGACCATGTCGCGCTGGGCCGGGTCGTTGTCGGTCGGGTCGGCCAGGTCGTACGCCTCGCACACGTACGGCATGCCGGGCACGTGCCGCTCCTCCCGCAGCGCGCTGGCCCGGGCGACCAGCGCGCGCAGCCGGGTGGCGGGGTCGCCCTGCGGGAGGGCCTCGTCCGGCACCCCCTCGACCAGCCGGACCAGCTCGCCCAGGGTGAAGGTGCGGTGCCGGGCGGCCAGCTGGTAGCGCCAGACCGCCCGCACGTGCTCGGCGGTGGAGGCCAGCACCAGGTCGGCCTCGACGATGGCCCGCTGGGTCAGCCGGATGGAGACGGCAGCGGCCACCTCGCCGGCGCCGACCCCGGCCTTGCGCAGCGCCCCCGCGGTGCCCGGCTCGACCGGCCGGCCGGGCGTGGCCCAGGTGCCCGCGCTGGCCACCTCGATGTGCTCGTCCGCGGCCGGTCCGAGCCGGCGGTGCAGGCCGGCGCGCAGCAGCAGCTCGGCGGCCGGCGAGCGGCACACGTTGGCGGTGCACACGCAGAGCACGGAGGCAGGGGTCTCGCCCATCGGCCCAGGTTACGTCGGGATCACGCCGGGTCCGGGGCGACGAGGTCCGGGACCACCTCGCGCAGCTGGTCCAGCGACACCGCGCCGGGCCGGAGCAGGCGGGGCACCTCGCCGGTGACGTCCACGATCGTGGACGGCACCGGGTCGCCGGACGGCCCGGCGTCCAGGTAGACCGCCACCGGGTAGCCGAGCTGCTCCTGGGCGCCCTCGGCGGTCACCGGCGGCGGCTGCCCGGTCCGGTTGGCGCTGGAGACCCCCAGCGGCCCGGTCCGGGCCAGCAGCTCCAGCGCGACCGGGTGCAGCGGCATCCGCACCGCCACCGTGCCGCGGGTGTCGCCGAGGTCCCAGGCCAGCGACGGCGCGTGCTCGATCACCAGGGTCAGCCCACCCGGCCAGAACGCCTCGACCAGCTCCCGGACCGTCGGCTGCACCAGCAGGGTCAGCCCGTCCAGCCCGGTCCACGACCCGACCAGCACCGGCACCGGCATGTCCCGGCCGCGACCCTTGGTCGCCAGCAGCGAGTCGATCGCGTCCGGCTGGAACGCGTCCGCGCCGATCCCGTACACGGTGTCGGTCGGCAGCACGACCAGCTCGCCGCGGCGGATCGAGTCCGCCGCGGCCTCGAGGCCCTCGGCCCGCTCGGCCGGGTCGGCGCAGTCGTAGAACAGGCTCATCGCCGCCGCAGCGTACGGCGGCCGCCGCCGGGCCGTGCCGCCACCCCGCCATGGCGTGCGAAGGGTGTTGTCAGGACGTTCTCAGACCTGTTCCTACGGTCCTTCTCGTGGGCCCCCGGCGCCGGCCGGGTCGGCCCCTCGCGGGGAGGTCGCGATGGTGGGGAACGTACGGGTCGAGATGCTGGGGCCGCTGGTCGTACGGGCCGGCGGGGGCAGTGGGCAGGCGGTGGGGCTGCCGCGGTCGGACGTGGTGCGCGGGCTGCTCGCCGGCCTGCTGCTGAGCGGCGAGCAGCCGCTGCCGGTGCCGCGGCTGATCGAGCTGGTCTGGGCGGACTGGACCGAGCGCACCCAGCCCAGCTCGGTGCACGTCGGGATGACCCGGCTGCGCGGCTGGCTGGCCCAGGCCGGGCTGCCGATGACCGTGCTGCGGGACGGGGCCGGCTACCGGCTGCGGCACACTGCCGAGGTCGACCTGCACCGGCTGGTCGCCGTCGGGCCGGCCGGCTCCGCGGGCGAGCGCTGTGCCGCCTTGGGTGCCGCGCTGGGGGCGTACCGGGGTCCGGTGGTGGCCGACCTGGCCCGGCTGGACCGGTCGGACCCGCTGCTGCTCGCGGCCGAGCGGCTGGTCCGCCGCCGCTGCCTGGAGCTGGCCGACGCGGCCGAGGCCGCCGGCGAGCCGGACCGGGCGGTCGCGGCGCTGCAGACCTGCGTGGCGTCCGATCCGTACGACGAGGTGGCGCAGGCGCGGCTGGTCGAGCTGCTGGCCGCCGCCGACCGGCCGGCCGCGGCGCTGCGGCACTACGAGACGGTGCGCTACCGGCTGCACCTCGACCTCGGCGTCCGGCCCAGCCCCCGCCTGCACCGCGCCGGCTCCTCCTGCCGCGCCGCCCTGTCCGCGCGTTAAGGGAGTCAGGTGGGGTCAGGGCGACGTGCGCGATGGTGACCAGCGGCGGGGCGGCCACGCACCAGGCGATGGCGGCGGAACTGTCGGTGCCCCGGCGTACGGTCCCCGCCATGACACATCCCGATCCCGAGCCGGCGCGGGACCGCCCCACCCTGCCCGACGGCTACGGCCTGCCGGAGACCGCCGACGGGCTGCTGAGCTGGTCCGACGTCGAGCCACGGCTGGCCGCGTCGCTGCACTACTGGCTGGCTTCGGTGCGGCCGGACGGCACGCCGCACTCGGTGCCCCGCTGGGGCGTGTGGGTGGACGGCCGGTTCTACTACGACGGCGCCCCGACCACCCGGCACACCCGCAACGTGGAGCTCAACCCGGCCTGCACGCTGACCCTGGAGAGCGGCACCGAGGTGGTCATCGTCGAGGGCACGTCCTCGGCCTCCCGAGCCGACGCCGACGGGCTCGGCGTGCGGCTGGCCACGGCCTTCGAGAAATACCACCCGCAGGGCTACTCCCCCGGCGCCGACTCCTGGTCCGGACAGGACGGCGGCGGGCTGCGGGTCATCACCCCGCGCCGCGCGCTGGCGTGGTTCTCCTTCCCGACCGACTGCACCCGCTTCACCTTCTGACCGCGGCGCGGCGGCGGGACAGGCACCCAGTCAGGCGGGCTTGCGAGCGGTGGTGAAGCGGGGGCGGCCGACGAGGTCGGGATGGTCCTCGACGTCGGACCAGCGGACGAAGACGGCGGGGACCGACTCGCCCTGTGCGTCGGCGTGCTCGACGGCGACCAGCCCGCCCGGGCGCAGCAGCCGCGTCGCGGCCCGCTCGACCGCCCGGACCACGTCTAGCCCGTCCTCGCCGCCCCACAGCGCGGCCGGCGGGTCGTGCTCGGCCACCTCGCGCTCGACGGTCGCGCCGTCGGGGATGTACGGCGGGTTCGCCGTCACCACGTCGACGGTCCCGGCCAGCGCGACCAGCAGCGAAGGGTCGGCCACGTCGCCGCGGTGCAGGGTCACCGGCAGGCCGGTCCGCTCGACGTTGCGGGCGGCCCAGGCGAGCGCGTGCTCCTCCCGCTCGACCGCGTGCACGCTCACCCCGGGCGCCTCGTCGGCGATCGCCAGCGCGACCGCGCCGGACCCGGCGCACAGGTCGACCACCAGCGCCCCGGGCGCCAGCCGGGCCAGCGCCCACTCGACCAGCGACTCGGTCTCCGGCCGCGGCACGAAGACCCCCGGCCCGACGGCGAGGTCGAGGCGGCGGAAGCCGGTCACCCCGGTGAGGTGCTGCAGCGGCACCCGGGCGGCCCGCTGCTCGACCAGCTCGGCGAAGCGGGCGTCCGCGCCGGCCGGCAGCCGGTCCAGCAGCGCCAGCCGGGACCGCGACACGCCGAGCACGAAAGCGGCCAGCTCCTCGGCGTCGTACGCCGGGCTCGCCACCCCCGCCGCGGCCAGCACGCCGGCCGCCGCCCTGACCTCGGGGATCACCCGGCGACCGGCCGGCTGTCGGCGGCCGCGCGCGCTGCGGGGGTCACTCCGCCGGGGTGCCGGCGAGCAGCGCGTCGGTGTCGGCCTTGGCCAGCGCGTCCAGGACGCCGTCGAGGTCGCCGTCGAGCACCCCGTCGAGGTTGTACGCCTTGTAGCCCACCCGGTGGTCGGAGATCCGGTTCTCCGGGAAGTTGTACGTGCGGACCCGCTCGCTGCGGTCGACCGTACGGACCTGGGACCGCCGCGCGTCGGAGGCCTCCTTGTCCGCCTCCTCCTGGGCGGCGGCCAGCAGCCGGGCCCGCAGCACCCGCATCGCGGCCTCGCGGTTCTGCAGCTGGCTCTTCTCGTTCTGCATCGACACGACGGTGCCGGTCGGCACATGCGTGATGCGGACGGCCGAGTCGGTGGTGTTGACGCTCTGCCCGCCCGGCCCGGATGACCGGTAGACGTCGATGCGCAGGTCGTTGGGGTCGATCTGGACGTCGACGTCCTCGGCCTCGGGCAGCACGAGCACGCCGGCCGCGCTGGTGTGGATGCGGCCCTGCGACTCGGTCGCGGGCACCCGCTGCACCCGGTGCACGCCGCCCTCGTACTTCAGCCGCCGCCACACCCCGGTGTCCGCTCGGCCCCGTACGGCGACGGTGACGTCCTTGTAGCCGCCCAGGTCGCTCGGCTCGGAGTCCAGCACCTCGGTCTTCCACCCGTGCCGCTCGGCGTAGCGCAGGTACATCCGGAGCAGGTCGCCGGCGAACAGCGCCGACTCCTCGCCGCCCTCCCCCGCTTTGACCTGCAGGATCACGTCCTTGCCGTCGTTGGGGTCGCGGGGCAGCAGCAGCTCGCGCAGCTTCTCGCCCAGCGCCTCGGCCTGCTGCTCGAGCTCGGCCGCCTCGGCGGCGAACGACGCGTCCTCGCCAGCCAGCTCGCGCGCGGTGCCCAGGTCGCCGCGGACCGCCTCCAGCTGGCGGGCGGTCTCCGCGACCGCGGTGAGCTCCGCGTACCGTCGGCCCAGCCGCCGGGCCAGCGCCTGGTCGGCGTGCACGCCGGGGTCGGCGAGCCGCCGCTCCAGCTCGGCGTGCTCGGCCAGCAGCGTCGGCAGGCTGTCCGGGGTGGTCATCGTCGTCTCCCTGTACGCGAACGGCGCCCACCCCCTGCGCGGGGATGGGCGCCGTCGAGGTCGCTAGCTGTTGCGCTGGCGCTTGCCGTAGCGCTGCTCGAAGCGGGCCACCCGGCCACCGGTGTCCAGAATCTTCTGCTTGCCGGTGTAGAAGGGGTGGCACTGGGAGCACACGTCGGCGTGGATCACGCCGTTCTTCGCGGTGCTCCGCGTCGTGAACGAGGCCCCGCAGGAGCAGGTCACCGTCGTCTCGACGTAGTCGGGGTGGATTCCGGACTTCACGAATGGGTCCTCTCGTCGGTGGCCGCCGGGTCGCCTGCGCCGTTGATGAACGGGGCCGGGCGTGAACCGGAGCCGAGGTCGTGCCCAGTGTGCCAGAGCGGCGCACCGCTGCGTTCAACGGACGGCACGGTCAGGTATTCCGGACCGCCGCCATCATGATCACGTCGTGCCGCCGGCCGTCCCAGAGCAGCCCCTCGCGCTTGACGCCCTCGACGACGAAGCCTCGATCGCCCAGTCGTACCGGCCGGGGGCGTCGCCCCGGCTCCGGCACCAGATGTCGGTGTCGGTCTCGGAGAAGACCCGGTGGGTGCCGGTGAGCCGGCGCAGCTCCGGGTCCTGCACCGAGCGCCAGAGGTCCGCCGAGTCGCGCTCGTCGAGGGGCCGCAGCCTCACCCGCGGCCCCCGCAACGTAGCCCGCATCAGTCCTGACCGGGGGTGGACTTCGCGATCTGCATGAGGAACTCGACGTTGGTCCGGCTCTGCTTGAGCCGGTCCAGCAGCAGGTCGATCGCCTGCTCCGGGTCGAGCGCGTTGAGCACCCGGCGGAGCTTGTGCACGATCACCAGCTCCTCCGGCGCCAGCAGGATCTCCTCCTTGCGGGTGCCGGAGGCGATCACGTCGACGGCCGGGAAGGTCCGCTTGTTGGCGATCTTGCGGGACAGGATCAGCTCGGCGTTGCCGGTGCCCTTGAACTCCTCGAAGATCACCGTGTCCATCGTCGACCCGGTCTCGATCAGCGCGGTGGCCAGGATCGTCAGCGAGCCGCCGTGCTCGATGTTGCGGGCCGCGCCGAGGAAGCGCTTCGGCGGGTAGAGCGCGGTCGAGTCGACACCGCCGGACAGGATCCGACCGGACGCCGGCGCGGCCAGGTTGTACGCGCGCCCCAGCCGGGTGATGTTGTCCAGCAGCACGACCACGTCGTGGCCGAGCTCGACCAGCCGCTTGGCCCGCTCGATCGACAGCTCGGCGACCGTGGTGTGGTCCGTCGGCGGCCGGTCGAACGTGCTCGCGATCACCTCGCCCTTGACCGCGCGCTGCATGTCGGTGACCTCCTCCGGCCGCTCGTCCACGAGGACGACCATGAGGTGGCACTCCGGGTTGTTGGTGGTGACGGCGTTGGCGATGGTCTGCAGGATCATCGTCTTGCCGGCCTTCGGCGGGGACACGATGAGCGCCCGCTGGCCCTTGCCGATCGGCATCACCAGGTCGATCACCCGCGAGGTGAGGATGTGCGGCTCGGTCTCCAGGCGGAGCCGGTCCTGCGGGTAGAGCGGGGTCAGCTTCATGAACTCGGGCCGGTTGCGAGCCTGCTCCGGGTCCACACCGTTGACCGTGTCCAGCCGGACCAGCGCGTTGTACTTGTCCCGCCGCTCACCCTCCCGCGGCTGCCGCACCGCGCCGGTGATCGCGTCGCCGCGGCGCAGGCTGTGCCGGCGGACCTGGGCGAGCGAGACGTACACGTCGTTGGGGCCGGTCAGGTAGCCGGAGGTCCGGACGAACGCGTAGTTGTCCAGGATGTCGAGGATGCCGGCCACCGGCAGCAGCACGTCGTCCTCGGCGATGACCGGCTCGGCCGGCTCGCCGCCGAAGCGGTCGGTGCGGTTGCGCCGGTTGCGGTCGCGGAAGCGGCCCCGGCGGCGGCCGCCGCCCCGGCCGTCGAAGTCGTCGTCGTCGTCCCGCTGGGCACCACCCTGGACGCCGTCCCGCTGGGCACCGTCCCGCTGGCCCTGCTGGCGGTCGCCGTCACGCTCGCGGTCGCCCTGCGCGACGCGCTGGTTGTCCCTGCCGCCGTCCCGCTCGCGGTCACCCTGCGCAGCGCGCTGGTTGTCCCGGCCACCGTCCCGCTGCCGGTCACCACCCTGCCGGTCGTCGCGCTGCCGCTCGCCGCCCTGCCGCTCGCCGTCGCGCTGCCGGTCACCACCCTGCCGGTCGTCGCGCTGCCGCTCGCCGCCCTGCCGCTCGCCGTCCCGCTGCCGGTCACCAACCTGCCGCTCACCAACCTGCCGGTCACCAACCTGCCGCTCGCCCGCCTGCCGGTCGCCACCCTGCCGGTCGCCGTCGCGCTGGCCCTCGCGCTGCCGGTCGCCGCGCTCGCGGCGCTGCTCGCGCTGGTCGTCGCCGCGGTCACCCCGGTCGGCACGGTCCGACCGATCCGTACGGTCCGTACGGGTGCCGCGCTCCAGGCGGGCGCTCGCGTCCTGCCCGTCCACCGGCCGCTCGGTGGTCGCGGTCACCTCGGCCGCACCCTCCGGCGCCGAGACCGTGTCGGGGCTGCCGGCTGGCCGGCTGGCCGCCCGGCGTTGCCGCCCCGGCCGCCCGGAGCCGGTCGATGTGTCAATGCTCACATCCGGCCCGGTCTCCACCGCGGCGTCCGGCTGACCGGTCAGCACCGGGCGCGCCTCCGCCGGCACCTCGCTCACCGGGGCCGGCGCAACCGCCGCCTCGGCAACCGGCGACGCGACCGGCGACGCGACCGGCGACGCGGGCTCGACCGCCGGAGCCGACACCGACGGCGCAACCGACGCCTCGATGCCCGGCGGACCGCCCAGCGGCAGCTGCCCCTGCCCGTCGCCGCCCGGCGCGCCGTTGCCGGTCTGCCGCGCCTGGATGGCGCTGACCAGGTCGCCCTTGCGCATGCGGCCGACGCCGCTGATGCCCAGCGAGGTGGCCATGGACTGCAGCTCGGGCAGCAACATGCCGGCCAGTCCGGCGGCGCGCCGGCGGGGCCGGGCGTCGGCCGCCGGCGCGGCGGGGGTCTCGACCGGGCCGGCAGCGGCTGGGCCTGCGGCGGGCTCGGCGTCCTGGCCGGCGGGGCCGGTCAAGGTGTCCGTGGTGTCGCTCACGGTGGTTTTCCCTTCGGGGTCGGCCGGGTGTCAGACCGCGGCCGGGTCGAGCGACCGGCCGGGACGGCCGGTGACGGTCCGCCGAACGGCGGACGGGTGTGGCAGCCTCGCTGGAGCGCCTCGGAGCACCTGCGGGAACTCCTCGGAACAACGGGGACAGCGGAGCGTCGGACGACCCATCAGTGTGCGAGGCGATGAAACCGACGACCCCACCGAGAGCGCACCCTCGGGCGGCTGGTGAGAGAAGCCTAGACGCTGTGCTGCCGCACCGGCAACAACCGGGGGCACCTGCGTGTTCCCCGGATCGGTCAGCCGGCCAGCGCGAGCTGCTCCGCCCCGCCCTGGTCGACCGCCAGCACCTCGCAGGTCCAGTTGCGCGGCGCGTACGAGCCCAGGTCGTCGGTGGGCCCGGCGAAGGCGAGCACCGAGGGTCCGGCGCCGGACACCACGGCCGGCACCCCGTCGGCCCGCAGCGCCGCCACCAGCCCGGCCGTACGCGCCTGGCCGGCCGCCCGGTACGGCTGGTGCAGCCGGTCCTCGGTCGCGGCCAGCAGCAGCCCGGGCTCGCGGGCGAGCGCGTGCACCAGCAGCGCTGCCCGGGCGCCGTTGGCGGCGGCGTCGGCGTGCGGCACCGTCTCGGGCAGCAGCTTGCGCGCCTTCGCCGTCGAGGAGGTGGTCGCCGGCACGAAGACGACCGGCCGCAGCGCCGGCGACACCGGCAGCCGGACCGCGGTCGCCCGGTCGTCCGGCGGGGTCCACGCCAGGGTCAGCCCGCCGAGCAGGCAGGCGGCCACGTTGTCCGGGTGGCCCTCCAGCTCGGTGGCCAGGGCCAGCAGCGCGGCGTCGTCGAGCGTCTCCTCGCCGCCGAGCACCAGCGCGCGGGCGGCCACCAGGCCGGCCACGATGGCCGCCGCGGAGGAGCCGAGGCCGCGGCTGTGCGGGATGCGGTTGGCGCAGACCACCTCGAGCCCGCGGGGCTGCCCGCCGAGCGCGTCGAAGCCGGCCTGCAGCGCGCGCACCACCAGGTGCCGGCGGGTGCGCGGGACGGTGTCGGCGCCCTCGCCGGCCACGTCGACGTACAGGCCCTCGTCGGAGACGCGGACGACCACGTCGTCGTACAGCGCCAGGGCTAGACCGAGCGCGTCGAAGCCGGGCCCGAGGTTGGCGCTGGTGGCCGGCACCCGGACGCGCACCGGCGCGGCCCGGAACGCGGCCCTCGACCCCCGTGACGCCGCTCTCCCCACGGCGCGCAGGCTACCGGGTCACCATGATCACCTTCGCCGACCGGGCGATCCCGTCAGGCGAGACCGAGCCGGGCGGCGGCGGCCGCCGCGTCGGCCGGGATGGTGACCGGGGCCGGCGCGCCCGAGATCGCCCAGTCCGGGTCCTTGAGCCCGTTGCCGGTGACCGTGCAGACGACGGTCTGGCCCGGCTCCAGACCTGACTTGAGCAGGCCGGCCACCGAGGCCGCGGACGCCGGCTCGACGAAGACGCCCTCGCTGCGGGCCAGCAGCCGGTACGCCGCCAGGATCTCCCGATCGGTGACCGCGCTGATCGCCCCGCCGGACTCGTCCCGGGCGGCCAGCGCGGAGGCCCAGGACGCCGGCCGGCCGATCCGGATCGCGGTGGCGATCGTGACCGGCCGGTCCACCGGCTGCCCGGACACGATCGGCGCCGCCCCGGCGGCCTGGAAGCCGAGCATCCGCGGGCGGCCCTGCCCGTACTCGGTGTAGCCCTTCCAGTAGGCCGTGATGTTGCCGGCATTGCCGACCGGCAGGCAGTGCACATCCGGGGCGCGGCCGAGCAGGTCGCAGATCTCGAACGCGGCCGTCTTCTGCCCCTCGATGCGGTCCGGGTTGACCGAGTTGACCAGCGTGACCGGGTAGTGCTCGGACAGGTCCCGGGCGACGGCCAGGCAGTCGTCGAAGCCGCCGTCCACCTGCAGCAGCCGGGCGCCGTGGACCAGCGCCTGGGCCAGCTTGCCGAGCGCGATCTTGCCCTGCGGGACCAGGACCGCGCAGGTCAGGCCGGCCCGGACCGCGTACGCGGCCGCGGACGCCGAGGTGTTGCCGGTGCTGGCGCAGATGACCGCCTTGGCGCCCCGGGCCGCCGCCTGGGTGATCGCCACCGTCATCCCGCGGTCCTTGAAGGATCCGGTCGGGTTGGCACCCTCGACCTTGAGCCACACCTCGCAGCCGGTCCGCCGGGACAGCTCCACCGCGCGCAGCAGCGGGGTGCCGCCCTCCAGCAGCGTGACCACCGGCGTGTCCGGGGCGACCGGCAGCCGATCCCGGTACGCCTCCACCACGCCCGGCCACCCGGCCGCTCGTACCCCCGCCATCGTCACCCGACCAGCCTAAGCCGTCCCCACCACCGCCACGGCCGAGCAACGTCACGCACGCCGACTGACGGCTCCCGGCCTCCGCTGACGGCACCAGCGCCACGGCCGAGCAACGTCACGCACCCGCGACTGACGGCTCCCGCTCGCCAGTGACGGCACCAGCGACGTCAGCCGCGGACGCCCGACGTCAGTCGCGGACGCCCCGACGTCAGCCGCGGACGCCCGACGTCAGCCGCGGACGCCCGCCGTCAGTCGCGGACGCCCGACGTCAGTCGCGGACGCCCGACGTCAGTCGGGGGCGCCGGCAGTCAGGGGGGAGCCACGGGGGCGGGTCAGGCGGGGTCGCCCTCGACGCGCATGACGCTGGCGACCTCACGGACGACGGGCAGCCGGCGCAGGTCCTCGACGGTGGCGGACAGCGCCGCGTCGGGGGCGAGGTGGGTGACCAGCACCAGCGTGGCGTCCGCGCCGCGCCCGGACTGCCGGACCGTGGAGATGCTCACGTCGTGCGCGGCGAAGGCCTGCGCGACCGCGGCCAGCACGCCCGGCCGGTCGGCCACGTCGAGCGCGATGTGGTAGCGGGTCGGCGTCTCCCCCATCGGCCGGACCCTGAGGTCCGCGTACGCCGACTCGCCCGCGCCGCGCGCCCCGGTCAGCCGGTTGCGGGCGACCGCGACCAGGTCGCCGAGCACCGCCGACGCGGTCGGCGCGCCGCCGGCCCCGCGGCCGTAGAACATCAGCTCGCCGGCCGCGTCGCCGGCCACGAAGACCGCGTTGTACGCGTCGCCGACCGACGCCAGCGGGTGCGACCGCGGGATCATCGCCGGGTGCACCCGCATCCCGACCGACCCGTCGGCGCCGCGGTCGCAGATCGCCAGCAGCTTGACCGTGCAGCCCATCGCCTTGGCGCTGGCCACGTCGGCGGCGGTCACCCCGCCGATGCCCTCCCGGTGCACCTCGGCCACGCCGACCCGGGTGTGGAAGGCGAGCCCGGCCAGGATGGCCGCCTTCGATGCGGCGTCGAAGCCGTCGATGTCCGCGGTGGGATCGGCCTCGGCGTACCCGAGCGCGGTCGCCTCGGCCAGCGCCTCGGCGAACCCGGCGCCGGTGGCGTCCATGCGGGACAGCACGTAGTTGGTGGTGCCGTTGACGATGCCGACCACCCGGCTGATCCGGTCCCCGGCCAGCGACTCGCGCAGCGGCCGCAGCAGCGGGATGGCGCCGGCCACCGAGGCCTCGAAGTAGAGGTCGACCCCGGCGTCCCGGGCGACCGCGTGCAGGGTGGCGCCGTCTTCGGCCAGCAGCGCCTTGTTGGCGGTCACCACCGACTTGCCGGCCTTCATCGCCGCGAGCAGCAGCGACCGCGCCGGCTCGATCCCGCCGATCACCTCGATCACGACGTCCACGTCCGGCCGCTCCACCAGCCCGGCCGCATCCGTGGTGAGCAGCGCGGCCGGCACGTCCGGGTGCCGGGCCGGCCGCCGGACCGCGATCCCCGCCAGCTCCAGCGGCGAACCCACCCGGGCGGCCAGGTCGGCGGACTGCTCGCCGAGCAGCCGGACCACCTCGGTGCCGACGGTGCCGCAGCCGAGCAGCGCGACCCTCACCGCCGCCGCCGCCGGAACAGCACGGTGAAGACCACGTAGACGACCACCACGGCGGCGAGCAGGGTGAGCAGCAGCGACGCGCCGCCCTCGCCGGTGCTGAGCATGAGCACCACGAGCAGCAGCAGGACCAGGATGAGCACGTTGCTCCGGCCGGAGCGGCGGGTGGCCATCACGGGGCCACGTCCAGCCGCAGCAGGTCGTCCTCGGTCTCCCGGCGCACGACCACCCGGGCGGACCCGTCCCGGACCGCGACCACCGGCGGCCGCGGCACGTGGTTGTACGTGCTCGCCAGCGACCGGCAGTATGCCCCCGTCGCGGCCACCGCGAGCAGGTCGCCGGGCACCACGTCGGCCGGCAGCCAGGTGTCCCGGACCACGATGTCCCCGCTCTCGCAGTGCTTGCCGACCACCCGGGACAGCACCGGCGGGGCCTCGCTGACCCGCGAGGCGAGCACGCAGGTGTAGTGCGCGTCGTACAGCGCCGTCCGGATGTTGTCGCTCATCCCGCCGTCGACGGCGACGTACCGCCGGTGCGCGGTGTCCTTGACCGTGCCGACCTCGTACAGGGTGACCGCGGCCGGCCCGGCGATGGCCCGGCCGGGCTCGACCGCGAGCCGCGGCACCGCCAGCCCGGCGGCCGCGCACTCCCGCTCGACGATGGACCGCATCCCGGCGGCCAGCGCCGGCACGTCCATCGGGTCGTCGGCGGCCGTGTACGCGATCCCGAAACCCCCGCCGAGGTCCAGGTACGGCGGCTCGACCCCGAGCTCGTCCCGGATCCGGGCCAGCAGCCCGACCGCCCGCCGCGCGGAGATCTCGAAGCCGGAGGTGTCGAAGATCTGCGAGCCGATGTGCGAGTGCACCCCGGCCAGCTCGAGCGAGGGGTGCCCGACCACCCGGCGGGCCGCCTCGAAGGCGTCCCCGGCGGCGAGCGAGAAGCCGAACTTCTGGTCCTCGTGCGCGGTGGCGATGAACTCGTGGGTGTGCGCCTCCACCCCGACGGTGGCCCGCACCAGCACCGGCTGGCGGACCCCGCGCTGGTCGGCCAGCCAGGCCAGCCGGGCGATCTCCACGAACGAGTCGACCACCACCCGGCCGACCCCCGCGTCCAGGGCCCGCTCCAGCTCGGCCACCGACTTGTTGTTGCCGTGCAGGGCGATCCGGTCGGCCGGCACCCCGGCCCGCAGCGCCGCGGCCAGCTCGCCGCCGGTGCACACGTCCAGGCCGAGGCCCTCGTCGGCGATCCAGCGCAGCACGGCCAGGCAGCAGAAGGCCTTGGCGGCGTAGTGGACGTCCGCGTCCGCGAAGGCGGTCCGGAAGTCCCGGCAGCGGGTGCGCAGGTCGTGCTCGTCCAGCACGTACGCCGGGGTGCCGTGGGTCGTGGCCAGGTCCCGCACGTCCACCCCGCCGACGGTCAGCACCCCGTCGTCCGCGCGCGCCGCGGTGACCGGCCAGACCGCGGGGGCGAGCGCGGCCAGGTCGGGCGGCGGCGCCAGCGGGCCGGCCTGCGGCTCGCTGACGTCGGCGTGCAGCGCGCCGGCCTCGTGGGTCCTCATGCGAAAGCCCGCGCTCGTCCGGGCCCAGCGGGATCACCTTGGACGACGCGGGCGCCGGGCCGTGCTGGCTGTGTCCTCATCCGGCGCGGCTACATGCGGTCCGGCGCCGACACGCCGAGCAGGCCCAGCCCGTTGGCCAGCACCACCCGGGTGGCCTCGCACAGCGCCAGCCGCGCGTACGTCAAGGGGGTCGCCTCCTCGTCGCCCATCGGCAGCACCCGGCAGGCGTCGTAGAACCGGTGGTACGTCCCCGCCAGCTCCTCCACGTAGCGGGCCACCCGGTGCGGCGCCCGCAGCTCGGCCGCGGACGCCACCACCCGCGGGAACTCGCCGAGCGCCCGCAGCAGATCCCCCTCCCGCTCGTGCGCCAGCAGGCCGTAGTCCACCTCGGCCGGGTCCGGCAGCCGCAGCCCCAGCTCGGCGGCGTTGCGGGCCAGCGAGGCGAGCCGGGCGTGCGCGTACTGCACGTAGAAGACCGGGTTGTCCGCGGTGCGGCTGGCCCACAGGTCGATGTCGATGTCGATCGGCGAGTCCATCGCCCAGCGGACCAGCGCGTACCGCGCGGCGTCCGGGCCGAGCAGCTGCAGCACCTCGTCGAGCAGCACCAGGTTGCCGGCCCGCCGGCTCATCCGGCCGCCGCCGAGCGTGACCAGCTGGCCGATGATCACCTCGACCGTCTCGTCCGGGTCGTCGCCGAAGCAGGCCGCGATCGCCCGCAGCCGGCCGACGTAGCCGTGGTGGTCGGCGCCGAGCAGGAAGATCGCCCGGTCCGCGCCGCGCTCCCGCTTGTCCAGGTAGTACGCACAGTCGGCGTTGAAGTAGGTCGGCCGGCCGTCGGACCGGACCACCACCCGGTCCTTGTCGTCGCCGAAGTCGGAGGTCCGCAGCCAGACCGCGCCGTCCGCCTCGTACACGTGGCCCTGCTCGCGCAGCCGGGTCACGGCCAGCTCGATCTCGCCGTTGTCGTGCAGGGTCCGCTCGGAGAAGTAGACGTCGAACTCGACCCCGAAGTCGGCCAGCGACCGCCGGATCGAGGCGAGCATCAGCGCGACGCCCTCCTGCCGGAAGACGTCCAGCGCCTTGTCGTCCGGCTGGTCGAGCACGGTCGGCTCGGCCGCCACCACGGCGGCCGCGATCTCGGTGATGTAGTCGCCGGAGTAGCCGCCCTCCGGGGTCGGCCGGCCGGTGGCGGCGGCCAGCAGTGAGGCGGCGAAGCGGTCGATCTGGGCGCCGGCGTCGTTGAAGTAATACTCCCTCGTCACGTCGGCGCCGGCCGCGTCGAGCAGCCGGGCCAGCGAGTCGCCGACCGCGGCCCACCGGCTGTGCGCCAGGTGCATCGGGCCGGTCGGGTTGGACGAGACGTACTCCAGGTTGAGGTGCTGGCCGGCCAGGACGGCGCCCCGCCCGTACGCCGGGCCCGCCTCGAGCACCGTCCGCACCAGCCCGGCCAGCGCGTCCTTGGCCAGCGTGACGTTGAGGAAGCCGGGGCCGGCCACGTCGACCCGGTCGATCCCGGGCCGCTCCCGCAGCCGGGCGGCGACCAGCTCGGCCACCTCCCGCGGCGGCCGGCCGGCCGGCTTGGCCAGCCGGAGCGCGATGTTGGTGGCGTAGTCCCCGTGCTCGCGGCTCCGGGGGCGCTCCACGACCGCGGTGTCCGGGACGGGCACGGTCAGCTCGCCGGCCGCGACGGCCGCGCGCACGGCGTCGAGGACGGCGGTGGAGAGCTCGGCGGGGGTCACGCGGCCATGCTACTGAGCGGAGTCAGGGAGGCTCACCGCACTTTCACGCGCCGCACGTACCATGGGCGCGTCCTCTCCGCCCTCTCACGGAAGCGCCTGCATGCCGCCTAAGGGAAAGTCTGTCGGCAAGAGCAAGTCCAGCAGCACCAAGGGCGCCAGCGCGGCCCGAGGGGTCCGGGGAGGCCGCAAGGCTCCGCCCCCGATCACGGTGAGCAAACCCAAGCCGTGGGGCCTGATCGCGATGACCGTCGCCGTCGTGCTCTTCGCCGCCGGCGTGATCGGGTACGCGCTGGTCAAGGTCAACGAAGCCGGGGAGAACACGCCCGAGGCCAAGCTGGCGGCGGTCGCCTCGATGCAGGGCGTGCTGGTGAAGGAATACCAGGGCGGCGTGCACAACGACGGGGCGATCCAATACACCGAGACGCCCCCGATCGGCGGCGAGCACGCCAACGCCTGGGCCGACTGCACCGGCACCGTCTATCCCGAGGCGATCCGCCCGCAGAACGCGGTCCACTCGCTGGAGCACGGCGCGATCTGGATCACCTACCGGCCCGACCTCGCGGCCGACCAGGTGGAGACGCTGAAGAAGAAGGTGGACGGGGTCGAGCAGATGCTGATGAGCCCGTTCCCGGGGCTCAAGTCGGCCATATCGCTGCAGGCCTGGGGCCACCAGCTCACCGTGGACAACGCCTCCGACTCGCGGATCGACGAGTTCGTCGACGACCTGCGGCTCAACCCGGCCAACGCGCCGGAGGCCAACGGGTCGTGCGTGAACCCGCAGTTCAAGGCCGCCCCGCTGCCGCCGGACCCGACCGGCTCGGCGGCCCCGTCCGGCTCCGCCGCGCCGTCCGGCTCGGCCAGCCCCGCCCCGACGCCGACCCAGGGCTGACCTTGACCGTGTCCCCCTCCTCGCCCGCGGCTCCCCCGGCGGTCACACCGCCGGGGCGGCCGCGCTCGCTCGTCGTGGTGCTCGCCGTGGTCAGCGCGATCGCGCTGCTCGCGATCGGCGCCGGGCTGGCGGTGGCCACCGGGCTGGGCACGGACCGCCGGCCGGGCGAGCGCTCGGTGGACGCCGGCTTCGCCCGGGACATGGCGACCCACCACGTCCAGGCCACCGAGATGGCGCAGATCGCCCGCGACGGCAGCGCCGACCCCGAGGTCCGGCTGATGGCCTTCGACGTCGAGACCCAGCAGCTCAACCAGGTCGGCCAGCTGCGCGGCTGGCTGCAGTCCTGGGGGCTGACCGGGCAGTCGGCGGAGCCGACGATGTCCTGGATGGGCCACTCGCTGCAGCCGGCCGAGCTCATGCCCGGCATGGCGACCAGCGCCGAGCTGGCCAAGCTGCGCGCGCTGACCGGCCGGCCGCTGGACGTCTACTTCCTCCAGCTGATGATCCGCCACCACCGCGGCGGCTTCGAGATGGCGCAGGCGGCGGCCGCCCGGGCCGAGGAGCCGTACGTGCGGGACCTGGCCACCAAGATCGCCCAGGGCCAGCAGGCTGAGGTGGTCACGATGGAGCAGATGCTCCGCGAGCGCGGCGGTCAGCCCCTGTCCTGACCCGCCTCCCCGACCGGGCCCGCTTCCCCGGCCTCGCCCAACTCCTCAGCTCGGCCCGGCTCCTCGGCCCGGCCCGGCTCCTCTAGCTGGCCGGTCCGGATCAGCAGCTCGGTCCGGTACGCCAGCGCCGCCTCCCGATCGGCCGCCGGCGCGTCCGGATACTTCGCCAGCCCGCGGTCGAGGATCGCGAGCGCGGCCTTCTCGTCGCCGTGCGAGTCGCCCTGCCGGGCGGCCACCTCGACCACCCGGGCCAGGCCGGCGCTGGTGGGCGTGCGCTCCTCCTGGTCGCCGATGCGGCTGACCCGCAGCCAGTTGCCGCCCGGGTCGACCAGCGTGAACCCGCGCACCGTGCCCTGCTTGCGCCGCGGCCGCAGCAGCCGCGGGATGCCCTTGATCGGCACCTTCCCGTACGCCGCCCGCAGCCCGGCCGCGAACGCCTCGTACAGCTCGTCCACGTCCGGCACCATGACCCCGACATTGCCCAGCGACTGCTCCGGGTCGAAGTCCGGCAGCCCGAAGAAGTGCAGCTCCAGGTCCTCGCGGCGGACCACCGCGTACGGGTTGGGCCGCTGCTGCCGGTACGTCACCGCGAAGCCGAGCGCCTCGTAGAACGGCAGCAGACCATCCAGGTCCCGGCACGGCAGGATCGATACGGTCCGCTCCCCAGCCATGCCGTACAGCGTACGCTATTGCTCCGGCCGCCCCGCCAACCGCCGGACCGCGGTGACCACGTCGTCCGGGTCGAAGGGCTTGGTCACGTACTCGTCCGCCCCCGCCTCCTGCCCCCGCTCCACGTCCGCCGGCCGGGTCCGCGCGCTGATCATCACGATCCTCGCCCGGCTCGTCGCCGGGTCCGCCCGCAGCCGGCGCGCCGTCGCCCAGCCGTCCAGCACGGGCATCATCACGTCCAGCGTCACCACGTCCGGGTCCAGGTCCCGCGCCTTCTCCAGCGCGTCCAGCCCGTGCTCGGCCTGATGCACCTCGAAGCCCTCGAGCTCGAGGTTGATCGCGATCAGCTGGCGGATGACGGCCTCGTCGTCGACGACCAGCACCCGGGGCGGGCGCTCCTCCGGCACCCCGCCACGGTAGCCCGCCGCCACCCCCGGCGCGCGTCATCGCCCGGCGTGCCCTGGTAGTCTCTCTGTCGCTGAGCCCCCGTAGCTCAGGGGATAGAGCACTGCCCTCCGGAGGCAGGGGCGCAGGTTCGAATCCTGCCGGGGGCACCCACCACGACCTGTGTCGATGACATCTCGTGACCCTCCGCCCTGCCGTCCTCCAGCGCCTCGAAGGCGTACGAGGGCGTCGCCCGCTACCACTACTGACCGGACGCGGCCAGCCATCAGCCACCACTCACTGCGGACCGGAGCAGTCTCAGGACGGTGGTCGGAGCCCCCGTCGCGAGGCGGCCGCGGCGGAGGGCTACGGGCGCCTGACGGGAGAGCTCCCGGCCTCTCTGCCCGACGGCCGCGTGCCGCTCTACATCTGCGCCGATCGTGTTCGGCCGGCACGTTTATCACGACGTCCTGCTGCAGTTCAAAGACCAATGGTGGACGGCGCCGTGACGTCCCACTCCTCGGAGGCCGGGGGATTCAGGTAGAGGCACCCGATGACGCCATGGTCCCTGGCCGGCACATTGCTCCTTTCACTTACGGGCACGCTGGTCCATCCTTGCTGACAACTCAACCGTCACGAAGGATGGCTTGCGATGCGACGTCTGGTTTTAGCTATTCCACTAGCCATTGGTGTGGTTCTGGTCGGCGCGACACCAGCGGCCGCCGACCACACCCACTTCCGAGTCGTCGGCAACGGCGAGTGTGTCCTGCTCGCGCCGGACGGCGGAGAGAAGTACGTGCAGCTGCCGCACGCGGACGAGTTCCCTCCTAACCGGCAGCACCCGCTGCACGTCAACGTCCACCTGGGCCAGCCCGGAGAGGTCGGCTCCATCTACGTCGCGTACGGCGCGGACGGCGCCCTGACCCCCGACGCCATACGGCTCTGCGGCGGGGCGTTCGGCAACCGATAGCCGCTCGGGTCCACACGGCACGCCGTCGGCCCGGGGAGCGATCTCGCTCCGCCGCTTCCGCGACCTGACCGCCCGCGGCCTGACCGGCGTCGCCTGGTCGCCTTCGGGCGAATGCCTGACCATCGGCAAGGGGTGCAGACGCAGCGCGGGCGAATGTCCGACTCTCGGCTACTTGTGCGCTCTGGGGCTGGGGGCGGCGTCGGGGCTACCGTCTGCGGATGGGCACCCTGACGGTGGACGGCTACCGGATCGAACCCCTGACCATGCGGACCTGGGACGCGTTCGCGGATCTCGCCGAACGGCACAACGGCGTGTGGGGTGGGTGCTGGTGCACGTACTTCCACCGCCACTCGGAGACCGAGGAGGAACGCCAGGAGTTCGGCCATCGCGAGTTCAAGCGGCGTCTGGTCGAGGCCGGCCGTACGCACGCCGCCCTGGTTTTCGACGGTGACGTCGCGGTCGCCTGGGCCCAGTTCGGGACGGTTGCAGAGCTCCCGAACATCCACCACCGCAAGGAGTGGGAGCAGGGCGTCGCCCAGACGCCGGACTACCGGATCACGTGCCTGTTCGTCGACCGCGCCCACCGTCGCGCGGGGATGGCCGCGGTCGCGGCGCGGGGTGCGCTGGTGCTGATCGCCGCGGCAGGAGGCGGCCGCGTCGAGGCGTACCCGCACGACCTGCCCGAGGGCAAGAAGACCTCGGCGTCGTACCTCTACAACGCCACCCGGACCATGTACGAGCGACTCGGGTTCAGCTACGAACGATCGAAGGGCAAGGGCAACTGCGTGATGAGCGCGGTCGTCCCGGCCGCCACGGCCTGACAGGCCGCACCCCTGCTCCGCGGGGAAGCCACGGTGTTCACCACCGGGCATCTCGACCTGCCACAACCCACCGACCCGCGGCGGGCAGCGCCGCGTGCTCAGCAGTCGAACACAGACCAGCAGATGTCGTTGCGTAACCGCTGATCGTCGAGCACGAGCTCGCGGATCGCCTCAGGCAGCTGGTCACGCTGCCATCGGCATTCCCGTCGCCCGGCGGCCTCGTCCTCGCCGGCCGGCGCGGCGGCGCGAGCGGCCTTGATCGCATAAGCGGCCGCGCCGAGATCGTGCGCGGCGACATGCGCGACGACCGCGGCCTGGCCGGCCGCGAATGCAGCGTGCCTCGGGGCCCCACGCAGATCCCGGGCTGCGGCCATCGCATGACCGCCCGAGGCCCGAGCCTGCATCATCTTGACCTCCCCTCGCACCCAGGCGCGGGCGTGCTCGATCGCCTGACGGGGTCGTGGGTCCTCCGGCCGAGCCCACTCGAAGAGGCCGAGCACGTGCTCCGCGCACGACGCCGCCCACAGAGCGAGGAGGTGGTGATCGCAATCGGTGAGCGTGCCGCCGCGGCGGATCGTCACGAGACGGCGGTCCCGGACTCCCGGAAGGATCATGACGGCACTCCCCCTGCCGACTCGTCGACAGCCAGCGCCCCGCGGCGTCCTGGCTGCACGCCATCGTCGCGTCCGCGCGGGGCGCAAGCAATCCCAGCCACGACCACCGAGAGCGCGCGCAGCGCGGCAGGCGAGCGCGTCACAGGCCGGAGTGGACAGAGCCATCGGCAGCCATGTCTCCGCTGAGTCGCTACAGTTGGTCGGTGCCGGTGGACGTCGTGACCCGGACAGAGATCGACCGCCCGCGCCGGCAGGTCGCTGCGTACGTCTGCGACCCGGACAACGCCACGGAGTGGTATCAGAACATCATTTCCGTGCGGTGGGAGTCGTCGCCCCCGATTGAGGTGGGGTCCAGGATCGCGTTCGTCGCACGGTTTCTCGGGCGGGACCTCACCTACACGTACGAGGTGCGGGAGCTCCTGGCGGGAGAACGGCTCGTCATGGCCACGGCGCAGGGTCCATTCCCGATGGAGACGACCTACAGCTGGCAGGACAACGCGTCCGGCGGAACACGGATGATGTTACGCAACAGGGGGGAGCCGGCCGGCTTCTCCGCCATCGCCGCTCCCATGCTCGCGGCGGCGATGCGGCGAGCAAACCGCAAGGATCTCGCGAGGCTGAAGTCACTACTTGAGGCCGGCGGCCCAGAAGGCGACTGACGGCCGCACGGCCGGGATTGTCGGACCCTCCTGCCACCATGCCGGCCATGGATATCTCGCGGACGATCATCGTGTTGGACGCAGCCGACCTGGACCAGGTCAGCTCGTTCTGGGCCCGGCTGCTCGGCGGGACCGTCGACCCGGAGGACGACTGGCACACCGTGCGGGTCGACGGCCAGGCCCGGCTGGGCATCCAGCTCGCACCGGATCACGTGCCGCCGCAGTGGCCGACCGAGCCCGGCCACCCGCAGCAGCAGATCCATCTCGACCTCTACGTGACCGACCCGCCGGCCGCGCACGAGCACGCGCTGGCCGTGGGAGCCCGGCTGGTGCAGCCCGCCGACCTGACCTCGACGGCCGGTTTCGTGGTCTACACCGACCCGGCCGGGCACCCGTTCTGCCTCTGCTGGGGGTGATCGCTCAGGTGGTGGCGGCGGCGAGGAGGAGGTCGCGCAGCTCCATCTCCTCGGTCTCGACGTTGCAGAGGACGGCGATCGAGACGTCGGCGGCGGGGACCCGCTGGATGACCGAGGTGGTGCCGGGGTCGCCGCCGTTGTGGCCGAACATGCCGTCGGCGAGCAGGTAGGCGCCGTAGCCGTAGCCGGTCGTCGGCCAGGGCTGGGCGTGGGTGGTGAGCATCTCGTCCCGCAGCGCGGTCCCGAAGAGCGTGCCGTCGTCGTACGCGCGCAGGAAGCGGTCGAGGTCGGCCACGGTGGAGTTGGCGCCGCCGTCCCCGCCGCCGATGACCGGCGTGACGTGCACGTTCGTGCGCCAGGGCCGGTCGGGGGACGTCCGCTCCAGGTAGCCGATCGCGACGTCCGGGCGGACCTCGTCGGTGCGGAAGTAGCCGCTCGAGCTCATCCCGGCCGGCCCGAACACCCGCTCGGCGACGGCGGCGGGAAACTCCTGCCCGGCCAGCTCCTCGACGATCTGGGCGAGCAGGATGTAGCCGGCGTTGCTGTACTGCCAGCGGCCGCCGGGCGGACGGTACGGCTCGAGGTCGCCGTACATCGGCAGGAAGTCCGCCGGCCGCAGCATCGCGCTGACCGGCCGGTCGACCCACAGGGCCGCGTAGTCGGCGTCCTCGTCCTCCTCCTCGGCGTAGTCCGCGATGCCGGAGGTGTGGCTGAGCAGGTGGTGCACGGTCACGTCGGGCCGCAGCGTCGACGGCCGGCGCTCCGGCGGCACGACGTCGACGACCGGGGTGCCGAAGGTGAGCTGCCCGTCCCGGATCAGGGTCGCGACCGTGGCGGCGGTGAACATCTTCGACGCCGAGGCGAGCGCGAACCGGGTCCCGGGCCGCACGGGCACCTCGTCCGCCCGGTTGGCCAGGCCGTAACAGCCGACGAACTCGGGGATCCCGCCGCGGTGGACGGCGGCCACCCCGGAGAAGTCCTGCTCCTCGACCCAGACCCGGATCTGGGCGTCGACCCGGTTGTACGCGTCGCTCATGGATGCACCGTCCCGCACCGGCCCAAACGATTATCCCGGGGAGGAATCGGCGGTCAGACGGTGGCCGGAGCCGTCTCCAACGCGTCGGTGAGCATGGAGACCAGCGCCTCGAGCTGCACGTCGACCGAGGAGGCGACCTCCTCGTCGGACCCGTCCAGGGCGCGGGCGGCAAGCCCGGCCTTGCTGTCGATCAGCTCGGCGATCCGGGCGTCGATGGTCTGGGCGGCGACGATGCGCCACGCGGTGACCGGCTCGGACTGGCCGATGCGGTGGCTGCGGTCGATCGCCTGGGTCTGCTCGGCGTCGGTCCAGGACAGCTCGGCCAGCACGATGTTCGAGGCGACCTGCAGGTTGATGCCCACCCCGGCCGCGGTCAGCGAGCACACCGCGATCGCGACGTCAGGGTCGGTGACGAACGCGTCGACCTGCGCCTGCCGCGCCTTGGACGTCTGGTCGCCGCGGATCGAGGAGAAGCGGATCCCCTTCTCCGCGAAGGACTTCTCGGCGGCGTCCATCACGTCGATGTGCTTGGCGAAGAAGACGACCTTGCCGGCGCTGCGGGCCAGCTGCGCCGCGTAGTCCGCGGCCAGCTCGGCCTTCGCCTGGCCGATGCGGCGCATCATGGTGAAGACGTTCTCGCCGGACTGGGTGGCCGTGGCGTCCTTCAGCTCCGCGCGGGCCACCCGGCGCACCAGGTCGTGGTCGATGCCCCCGACCCCGGCGCCGGCGGACGTGGACCGGTTGGCGAGCGCGGTCTCGTACCGGCGGACCATCCGGCCGGCAAGCTCCCGCTCGGCCGCCCGGATCGACCGGCCGACCCGCCCGTCCAGCTCGACCGGGAGGTCGGCGATGCGGCGGGCCGGGATGTCGGCGGCGACCTCGACCTTGCGGCGGCGCACGATGCCGAGGTCGATCACGCACTTGCGCGCGGCGGGGTAGAAGTCCCGGTCGGCGGGGGTCAGGCCGGTGTTCTCCAGCGCGTCCACCAGCGGTCCGACGGGCTGGCTGTCGTCGGTCCAGCCGAGGAACTGCCAGATCGCCCGGAAGTCGTCGATGTCGTTGATCAGCGGGGTGCCGGTCAGGGCCATCAGCAGCGGCTTGCCCGTCCGGGTCCGGATGCGGTCGGAGATCGCCAGGACGCGCTGGGAGCGCTGCGAGGTCTTGTTCTTGATGAAGTGGGCCTCGTCCACGACCATGCCGCGGAAGCCGAAGTCGCCGAGCCAGCCCACGTGCCGGTCGAGCAGCTCGTAATTGAGCACGACGATGTCGGCGAAGCCGTCGACGGTCTCGCCGTCGCCCTGCACCACGGTGGCCGAGCGGTGCGGCGTCCACCGGGCGGCCTCGCGGGCCCAGTTGGTCTTGACCACGTTCGGCACGACGACCAGCAGCGGGTACGCGCCCGCCGCCTCCGCCGCGAGCAGCGCCTGGGCCGTCTTGCCCAGGCCCGGCTCGTCGGCGAGCAGGAACGTCCGGTGGCCGGCGGCGGCGGCGGCGACCACCTGCCCCTGGTGCGGCATCAGCTCCTGACCGGCCGGGGTGAAGCGCGCCGTCGGGAACGGGAGCGCCATGCAGGCCGGGGCTCCCCCGCCGGCGCGCTCGAAGGAGCTCAGCAGCGGGGCGAGCAGCTCCCAGCCGAGCAGCCGGCGCGGCCGGGCGGTGCGCTGCGCGACGGCGGAGAAGTCGGGGGCGAGGAAGGGGTTCGCCAGCTGCCCGGAGACCACCGACTGCGGCACGACCCGCCGCTCGGTGCCGGCCGGGGCGGCGGCGGGCTCCGCCGGCGCCGTCTCCTCGGGCGCCGGCTCGATGCCGAGGTCGCGCAGCATCTCCTGCTTCAGCGTCCGGGCCGCGGCCGAGACGGTGGCGTCCTCGGCCAGCAACGCCAGCAGCCCGGCGTCGCGGACCGCGGTCGTCGCGAGGATGGCCGCGATGCCGTCCAGGCGCTTGAGCTGCTCGGTCCGGCGGCTGTCGCTGCCGCCCGCCGCCCGTACCCGGGCCCGCTCGTCCCGCAGGATCAGGGCGACGGCCTGGAACTTCGCCCGCACCCCCGGTGTCACCCGGCCGCGCCGGACCGCCCCCTCCACCTCGCGGACCGCCCGGGCGAGCACCGAGACGACGTCGTCGCGGTCGCCGCGGTGGCGGGCGTGCGGCTGCTTGCGCGGAGCGGTGCGGCGTGCGCCCGTCTGGCGCTGGCCCGGTCGAGCCACGGACTCCTCCTCCTATGTGCCGCGGCACGGTCGCCGCGGCACAGGCCACGCGGTCCCGCCGGTGGGGCGGGACCAGCCCGAGAAGAGTGCCCGGGTGCTCCGGGCCGCCTCGCGGGTCTCCCCTGGCACCGACGCACGGACCCCGACCCGTCGATGGGTCGGGCTGGAGATCGCGGCACGGCCAGAGCCGGCGCCGGACGACGTCCGTCCTCGGATACCTCTCTCCTCACAACGTACGGGACGGCACATGATTCCCGCGCGTGTTCGCGGCGTACGCGCCGGGCCAGCCGGCCTCCCGGGCGCCGCACAGCCGGCCCGGTTCCTGCGCGTCACCTCGACCGCGGCCGCCGGCACCTGGTGGAGCATCGCCGACCTGCGCCTATACGCCTGACGGCGGTCAACCCGACTGTTCAGCGGTCTCCTAGCGCCAGGGGGTGACGAGGGCGGTGAGCTTGTCGGTGAGGACGGTCTGCAGGAGCGGGCCGAAGGTGACCCGGTGCACGCCCAGCGCCTTGAGCTCGTCGAAGGAGCCGGACGGGGCGCCGTCGACCGGGTGGGCGGTGATGTTGACCGGGCCGGCGAGCTCGGCCAGCAGCGCGCGCAGCGTGTCGGCGTCGGGGACCCGCACCGGGTAGACGCAGCGGGCGCCGGCCGCCTCGCACGCCTGGAGCCGGCGGACCGCCTCGGCCAGCGGGTCCTCGAACGTCCGCACCTTGCCCAGGAAGGCGTCGGTCCGGGCGTTGACGACGAGGTCGATGCCGGCGGCGTCCGCGGCGGCCCGGATCGCCCCGATGTAGTCGGCGTGCTCCTGCACGTCGCGCAGCCGCTGCTGGCTGTGCACGGTGTCCTCGACGTTGATCCCGACGGCGCCGGCCGCGAGCACCCGGTCGACGAGCTCGGCGGCCGGGGTGTCGTACCCGGACTCGACGTCGGCGGTGACCGGGACGTCGACGGCGGCGGTGATCCGCCGGATGCCGTCGAGCGCGTCGTCCAGGCTCATGCCCTCGTTGTCCCGCTGGCCGCGGGAGTCGGCCAGCGGGTGGCTGCCGACGCTCAGGGCCGGGAAGCCGGCGCCGGCCACGGCGCGGGCCGACCAGGCGTCCCAGACGGTCGGCAGGACGAGGGTGGTGCCGGTGTGGTGCAGCCGGAGCAGCTCCGCGGCCCGGCCGGCGAGATCGCTCATGCGGGCGATCCTTTCACTCCCGGCCACCATCGGCCCTCCGGGTGCGGGCCGCCGTTTGTGGCTGACCGTCAGGGGCTGAGGGCGGCGACGGCGGTGTCGTCGGTCTCGAGCCAGTACGGACCGGGGCCGGCGGGGAGGGTGGCGAGGTCGGCGCGGACCCGGGTGCGGCGGGTGTCCGGACCGGACACGAGCAGGCCGGCCGCCCCGACGGCGACCAGCTCGTCGCCGAGGCGCAGCAGCACCGGCTCGTCGCGGCCGGCGGACACCGCCACCCGGCCGGCGCGCAGGCCGTCGAGCACCGCGCCGGCGGTGTCGCCGCCGTCCACCCGGGACCGCTCGCACGCCACCCAGGTGGTGGGCGTGCCCGGCGGCGCGTCCGCGCCGTGGCGGTGGAAGTCGCTGCCGCCGACCGGGATCGTGGCCGGACCCCACGCCTGCCACCAGGCCAGCGGCCCGCCCCAGCGGCGGTCCAGCCAGCTCCAGTGCCAGACCTCCGCGTGCCGCGGGCGGCGGGTCATCGGCTGCCGCCAGGCGAGGTCGGCGGCGAGCGGGTGGTTGACCGAGAGCACCCCGCCGCGCCGCTCGGTCTCGGCCAGCCACTCGTCGGCCGGGCGGCGGAAGTCGATCCAGCCGATGTCGCCCCACGCGTTCGCGTGCCCGGTGCCGGTGGTGACCTCCTGCCCGGGCACCAGGGTGACGCCGGTACGGGCCGAGGCGCCGGCAAGGAAGGGGTGGTGGCTGGTGGTGTTGTGGTCGGTGACGGCCAGGAAGTCCAGCCCGCGCCCGTACGCGAGCGCCCCCAGCTCGTCGAGGGTCAGCGCGCCGTCGGAGTGCACGGTGTGCGTGTGCAGGTCGCCGGCCAGCCAGCACAGCCCGGCCGCGGCCGGCAGGTCCCGGCGCGGACGCTCTGCGGCGGGCCGCGGCGGCCCGGCGGGCTCGGGCGCCCAGCCGGGCGGGTCGAGGGGCGTGCGGCTCGTCCCGGCCGTCACCTCCCAGCGGACGCCGGCCGGCCCGATCCGGTGCAGGCCGAGCAGCACGTGCCAGGTGCCGGGCTCCAGCGGCCCGGGCCGGTAGCCGGGGGTCGCGGTCGCGCGGCCGATCCCGTACGCCGAGCGCGCCCCGCCCGACCAGCCGCGGAAACCGGCCGGCCCTGCGCAGCCGAGGTCGAGCACGCCGGCCGCGGGATCGTACGAGAGCGTGACGGTGAGCGCCTCGGTGCCGGGCGGGACCTCCACCGGGAGCGCGCGGTGCGGCTCCGCGGCCCGGTCGTCCGGTGTCCACAGTCCGCTATGGACAGTGCTCACGGCACCGCGGCCGGCACCGGCGCCGCGCCGACCAGCTCGCCGTCCCCGGCCCGGTAGAGCAGCGCCCGGCCCGGCTGCGGGGTCAGCCACACCGCCGCGCCGAGCTCCGGCTCGGACCCCTCCGGCACCGTCGCCGCCACCGTCGTGTCGCCGACCTCGACCGACACCAGCGCCGAGGTGCCGAGGTCCTCCACCACCTGCACCGTGCCGGACAGCGCGCCGGGCCGCTCCCCCGCCGACACCAGCAGGTACTCCGGGCGTACGCCGAGCACCACCGGCTCGCCGTCGGCGACCTGTCCGGCCATGCCCGGGGGCAGCGGCAGCACCGCGTCGCCGAGCCGGACGCCCTCGCCGGTGACCGTCGCGTCGAGCAGGTTCATCGGGGTGGAGCCGATGAAGTTGGCCACGAACGTGTTGGCCGGCCGCTGGAACACCTCCCGCGGCGTGCCCAGCTGCCGGATCCGCCCGGCGTCCATCACCGCGATCCGGTCGGCCAGCGCGATCGCCTCGGCCTGGTCGTGGGTGACGAAGACGGTGGTCACGCCCAGCTCGCGCTGGAGTCGCTTGAGGAACGTCCGCGCCTCCAGTCGCAGCCGGGCGTCCAGGTTGGACAGCGGCTCGTCCAGCAGGAAGAGCTGCGGCCGGCTGGCCACCGCCCGGGCGAGCGCCACCCGCTGCTGCTGCCCGCCGGACAGCTCGGCCGGCCGGCGCTCCATCAACCCGGCCAACGAGAGCCCGCCGCCGGTCGCGGTCGCCCGCTCCCGCCGCTCGGGCCTGCCGACCTTCCGGATCTTCAGCGGGTACGCGATGTTGTCCACCACGGACATGTGCGGGAACAGCGCGTAGTCCTGGAAGACCATCGCCACGTCCCGGCGGCCGGGCGGCAGCTCGGTGACGTCCCGGTCGCCGATGGCCACCCGGCCCGACGTCGGCGTCTCCAGCCCGGCGATGGTCCGCAGCAGCGTGGTCTTGCCGCAGCCGGACGGCCCGAGCAGCGCGAAGAACTCGCCGTCGGCGACCTGCAGGTCGAGGTCGTCCACCGCCCGGACCCCACCGGGATAGACCTTGGACAGTCCGGTCAGCGCGATGCCGCTCATCAGGCCTTGATCCCGCCGTGGAAGCGGAAGCCGTAGCGCCGGTTGACGAACAGATACATGACCACCACCGGGATCGAGAAGATCAGCGAGAAGGTCGAGATGAGGGCGAGGTTGGGCTGCCCGCCCTCGGTGTAGAAGGTGCGCATGACGACCGCCGCCGGCTGCTTGTCCGGGTCCAGCAGCAGGATGAACGGGATGAGGAAGTTGCCCCACACGTTCACCACCGCCCACACCGCGATGGTGGCCAGCCCCGGCCGGGTCACCGGCACCACCACGTCGCGGAGGATCTGCAGCGGCGAGGCGCCGAAGACCCGGGCCGACTCCTCGTACGAGCGCGGCATCGAGTCCATGAAGTCCTTGAGGATGAAGATGGCCGCCGGCAGCAGGCCGCCGGTCAGCACGAGCACCACGCCGGCCCGGCTGTCGATCAGGTCGAGCTGGAACATCAGCAGGAAGATCGGCACCATCGCCGCGGTCCCGGTCACGATCGAGGACAGCAGCAGGAGCAGGTAGAGCAGCACGTCCCGGCCGGGGATGCGGACCCTCGACAGCGAGTACGCGGCCAGCGCGCCGCAGAGCAGGGCCAGCGCCGCGGTGGCCAGCGCGAGCAGGACCGAGTTGCGCAGGGACGCCAGCGCGTACGGGTTGTCCCGCAGCGCCCGGAAGTTGCGCAGGGTGAAGTCCGGGATGGACGGTGTCAGTCCCGGGGTGGCGTCGAACGGCGCGGCCGCCAGCCACAGCATCGGCAGCGCGAAGAACGCGGTCACCACCGCGACGAAGGTGTAGTAGCCGACGCGCCCCAACGCCTGGCGCACCGAGACGCTCATGACCGCCGCTCCCGCAGCAGGCGCAGGTAGAACAGCGCGATCACGAGGTTGATCAGCAACATCAGCAGCGAGATGGCCGAGCCGTAGCCGAGCTGGCCGTCGAAGATCGCCACGTTGTAGACGTACACCGGCAGGATCTCGGTGCCGCGGTTGGGGCCGCCCGCGGTGATCAGGTACGGGGTGAAGTCGTTGAACGTCCACAGGCTGATCAGCAGCGTGTTGGTCAGCAGGTGGCCGCGGATGTGCGGGAAGACCACGTCGCGCAGCTGGGCCAGCACGGAGGCGCCGGCCATCCGGGCCGTCTCCAGCTGCGACGGCGGCACCGACCCGAGCGCGGCGCCGAAGAGCAGCAGCGAGAAGGCGGTGCCCCGCCAGGTGTTGAAGATGATGATCGAGGCCATCGGGTGCTCGACCAGCCAGGCGGTCCCGGTGCCGAGCAGGGTGTTGACGGTGCCCTCGTCCCGGTCGAGCAGCGCGATCCAGAGGAACGCGACCACCGACGAGGGCAGGATCCAGGCGAGCAGCACCAGCGTCTCGACCAGCCCGCGGACCCAGCTCCGGGCGGTGCGCAGCGTCCAGGCGAGGGTGAAGCCGAGCACCGTCTGCCCGACGATCGCCGAGCCGAAGACGAACAGCAGGGTCAGCCACAGCGCGTTGCCGAACCGCGGGTCGCTCAGCGCGCTGGTGTAGTTCTCCAGGCCGACGATCGCCGGCTCCCGGGCCGACCGGCCGGTCAGCCGGTAGTCGGTGATGCCGAGGTAGAGCGTCCACACCGCCGGGAAGACGAGGAAGACGGCGATCAGCACCAGGGCGGGCGCGACGAACGCCGTCGCCCGCCCCCGGCCGAGCCCGGCGACGTCGGTGGCCGCCGACCGCCCCGCCGCCGGGGGTTCCGGCGGCGCGGCGGTCGCGGGCTCACGAGGTGGCGACGTGGTCGCGGCCACCGACTGCCTTCTCCACCGCGCTCTGGTACGTCCCCGCCGCCTGGTCCGGCTGCTTGCCGGCGATCACGTCCGCGGTCGCCTGCTGCAGCGCGGACGAGACCCGCGGGTACACCGCCACCCCGGGCCGGTACGCGGTCAGCGGCAGCACCTCGTCGGCGATGAACTTCAGCATCGGGTCGCCCTTGAGCACCTCGGCGTTGACGTCCTTGCGCTGGGTGATCCGGGCGCTGCCCTGCAGCAGCATCTTCACCGCCTCGGCGGAGTTCATGAAGGCGAGCAGCTCCCACGCCTGCTGCGGGAAGTCCGTGTTGGGGTTGACCGCCCGCCCGCCGCCGCCGGACATGCTCACGAAGTCCTGGCCGCGGACGCCGGCGCCGGGCCGTACGGCCGGGATCTTGGCGTAGCCGACCACCTGGTCGCGGTCCTTCATCGGGGCGATGCCGGCCTCCGGCTCGACCACCCCGCGCCAGAAGTAGTCGCCCTCCAGCAGGATCCCGACCTTGCCGGCGGCGAAGTCGGCGAACGACTTGTCCCGCCCCTTGGCCTCCTGCTGCAGGGTCCGGTCGCCCAGCCCGCCGCCGTAGATGCGCTGGTAGAGGCTCAGCACCTGCTTGACGTTGGCGGTCGCGCCCTGCCACTTGTCCGCATCCGGGTCGTAGACCTCGACCCCGGTGCCGACCAGCAGCGGCAGCACGCCCTGCATGGTGGTGGCCTCCCCCATCGCGGTGCCGGCGTTGAGCTGGATCGGCGCCGGTACGCCGGCGGCCTTGAGCTTCTGCCCGGCGGCGAGCACGTCGTCCCAGCTGGTGGGCTGCCAGGTGGCGGGCAGGCCGGCGCGGGCGAAGAGGGTCTTGTTGTAGAAGAGCACCCGCCCGTCGGTGCCGGCCGGGATGCCGTACCGCTTGCCGTCGAAGGTGGTGATCTGCTGGACGGTCTCCGGGATCTGCGCCCAGCCGTCCCACTGCCCGACCGCCTCGCCGGCGACCTCGTCGAGCGGCTTGAGGAAGCCGGCCTCGGCGAACTCGCCGACCCAGATGCCGTCGAGCGAGACGATGTCCGGGCCGCCGCCGGTGCGCAGGTCCAGCGCCAGCTTGGTCTTGTACTGCTCGTCGTCCACGCCGGACGGCTGGAACTTGACGGTGGCGTTGATCCCCCGCTGCTTCATCCGGTCGGTGAACATCGGGATCACGTACTTGGTGACCCACTCGGCCTCGACCGCGTTCTTGCCGCCGGCGATCGCGTTGAGGCCGATCGTCAGCGTCACGTCCTTCGCCTCCGCCCCGCGGCCCGGGTCGGCGGCGTCCTTCGCCCCGAGGCAGCCGGTCGCGGCGAGCGAGACGGCGGCCAGGGCCGCCAGTAACCGGGTCCTACTGCACCGTTGCATCAAGAACCTCCCGGATCGCGAAGTAGGGGACAAGATGTCATCCCGGAGCCGAGGAGTAAACGAGACACGGCGAATGGGCTATTTTCGGGCGGCTCGCAAGGTGGCGATCTGGAACGGCCGGAGCGCCAGCTCGCAGCCGCCCGGCGCCGCCTCCAGGCCGGGCCGCAGCGCGGGGTCGGTCAGCGGCTCCTCCAGCAGGTCGACCGCGGCCGGCGGGCCGAAGCCGTCCGGGAGCGTGACGGTCGCCCGGGCGTGCCCGCCGACCGCCTCGTAGAGGCGGACCACCAGGTCGCCGCTGCGGTCGTCGGCGAGCTTGACCGCCTCCACGACCACCCGTGGGTCGTCGACGGTGACCAGCGGGGGCACGCCCGCACCCGGGGTGACCCGCAGGGGCAGCGCGTACGCGTAGCCGGCGCGGATGGTCGCGGCGACGTCCGCGCCGGCGACCAGCGCGTACCGGAGCAGGTGCCGGCCCCGGTCGGCCCGCGGGTCGGGGAACCGGGGCGCCCGCAGCAGGGTCAGCCGCACGGTCGTGATGGTGCCGCCCTCCGGGCGGGTGTCCCGGCCGATGTCGTGCCCGTAGCTGGTCGGGGTGAGCAGGCCGACGCCGTAGCCGGGCTCGCCCACGTGCAGCCAGCGGTGCCCGTACGCCTCGAAGCGGGCTGCCTCCCAGCTGGTGTTGGTGTGGGTGGGCCGGTGCACGTGCCCGAACTGGACCTCGGCGGCGTACGACCCGGCGTGCACGTCCAGCGGGAAGGCGACCTTGAGCACCTTCTCCGCCTGCTGCCAGTCCACGTCGGTCTCCAGGTCGACCTGGCGGGCGCCCGCGGTGAGCCGGACCCGCTGGGTCACGATCTCGCGGACCACCTCGACGGTCGCGGCGAGCGGGTGCTCCTCGACCACCTCGGCGGTGCCGTCGGTCAGCTCGGTCCGGGTCCGCCGGTAGGAGGCGTCCAGGTCCCAGGCGTCCCACCGCGGTGGGAAGTCCGGGTGCAGCTGCAGCACGTTCGCCGGGCCGGCCAGCATCTCCCGGTCGGCGGCCAGGTCGAGCACCGAGACCAGCCGGCCCGCACCGTCCACGGTGACCCGGAGCAGCCCGTTGTCCAGCACGGTCACCCCGTCGCGGCGCTCGACCCGGACCGGGTCGGCCGGGCACTCGGCGGCCGTCCCGGCGCCGAGCGCCGGCGCCTGGACCCAGGAGTCGCCGACCACCTCGGCCCGCGCGTACGGCCCGGGGTTGAACGCACCGCCGCCCAGCGCCGCCGTCGCCGCGTCGACCAACCCCTCCAGCCGCTCGGCGACCGCCGCGTGGGTGGCGACCGCCTCGCGGTGCACCCAGCTGATCGAGCTGCCCGGCAGGATGTCGTGGAACTGGTGCAGCAGCACGGTCTTCCACAGCTCGTCCAGCTCGTCGTACGGGTACGCCGCGCCGGTGCGTACGGCGGCCGTCGTCGCCCACAGCTCGACCTCGCGGAGCAGCCGCTCGCTGCGCCGGTTGCCGGCCTTGGTCTCCGCCTGCGAGGTGTAGGTGCCGCGGTGCAGCTCGAAGTAGAGCTCGCCGGACCAGACCGGCGCGTCCGGATACTCGGCCTCGGCGGCGGCGAAGAACGCCGCCGGCGACTCGACCGTCACCCGCGGCGAGCCCTCCAGATCGGCCAGCCGGCGGGCCCGCTCCAGCATCTCCCGGGTCGGGCCGCCGCCGCCGTCGCCGTACCCGAACGGGACCAGCGACCGGGTGCCGGCACCCTTCTCGGCGTAGTTGGCCACCGCGTGGGCCAGCTCGGCCCCGGTCAGCTCCGAGTTGTACGTGTCGACCGGCGGGAAGTGGGTGAGCACCCGGGTGCCGTCCAGCCCCTCCCAGCGGAAGGTGTGGTGCGGCAGCCGGTTGGTCTCGTTCCAGGACAGCTTCTGGGTGAGGAACCAGCGCGCGCCGGCCAGCCGCGCCAGCTGCGGGAAGGCGGCGGTGTAGCCGAAGGAGTCCGGCAGCCACACCTCCCGGGTGTCCACGCCGAGCTCGTCCCGGAAGAACCGCCGGCCGTGCACCAGCTGCCGGGCCAGCGACTCGCCGCCGGGCAGGTTGGCGTCGGACTCCACCCACATCCCGCCGACCGGCACCCACTGTCCACTCTCGACCGTCCGCTTGATCCGGTCGAAGAGGACAGGGTGATCCTCCTTGACCCAGGCGTACTGCTGGGCCGAGGAGCAGGCGAACACCAGCTCCGGGTAGTCGGCGGCCAGCGCGGTGACATTCGCGAACGTCCGCGCGCACTTGCGCCGGGTCTCCCGCAGCGGCCACAGCCAGGCGCAGTCGATGTGCGCGTGGCCGACCGCGGACAGCCGGTGCGCGCTGGCGTGCGCCGGCCGGCCCAGCGGGTCGGCGAGCACCTTGCGGGCGGCCGCCGCGGTGCCGGCGACGTCGGCCAGGTCGATCACGTCGAGCATCCGCTCCAGCGCGCGGAGGATCTCGTGCCGCCGGGGGTCGGTCTCCGGCAGCTCGTGCATGAGCTGCTGCAGCACCTCGATGTCCAGCCCGAGCTGCCAGGCCGGCTCGTCCCGCAACCCCAGCTCCACCGTGGTCAGCCGGTAGAGAGGGGAGTCCCCGGCCGTCTCCCGCTCCCCCAGCGGCGTCGGGGCGAACGAGCCGGCCAGCACGGTCGGGTTCGCCGCCGCCTCCAGCAGGACGCCGACCTCGGGGCCGGTCACCGGGACGTACGCGTTGCGGGGGGCGATGCCCTTGAGCGGGCGGCCGGTCAGGTCGTACGCCAGCGCCTCGGCCTGGAAGCCCGGCCAGTCGGCGGAGAAGCCGAGGTCCACGACCAGCTCGACCCGGCCGGCCCACCCGGCCGGCACCGTGCCGGTGATCCGCAGCCAGGTGGTCGACCACGGCGCGCCCCACGGGCTGCCCGGGGGCATCGGCTCGTACGCCGCCGCGAGCGCCTCGGCCACCGGCACCGGCTCGCCGGGCACCACCCACGCGCCCACGTCCAGCGGCGCGGTGGCCGCGTACCGGGCCGGCAGCACCCGCTCCCGCCACACCCGCTCGACCCGCTGCTCCACCCGCACCCGATCGTCATGCACCCCTGCCGTATATCACCTCCACCCGCCCGCCACCCCTCCCCGATCGGGTCATCGCGGCCGCCTCACGCGTTGTAAGGGGATTGTCAGGGCGGTGCCTACGGTCCGAGATGGGGCGCGGCGCGGCCCTGACCCGTCGCGCCGCGGTCGGGCACACGGGGTTGCGGCAGGTTGCAGCGTCGGCGCGGCCCGGCGCATCGGTCCTGGGGGGACGCCCAGGACCGGTGTCCCGGTGTGACCGGGCGGTTTTTCCCGACGGCCCGGGTCACCGTGCTCAGGCGGCTCCGGGCGCCGCGCCCGACAGTGGGTGCCCGGACCGGGCGACCGGGGCGGGACAGCGGAGTGGGACAGGGAGCGGGGGTCGGCGACGGGTCCGACCCACGACGCGAGGGGGCTCCATGGTGGGGAGTGCGAGAGCTGCGGTCGAGATGGCGCCCGAGCGGGCGAGCTGGACGCCGGCCGACCTGGTCCAGGACCTGCTCGACCGGGACGCGGCCGGCGGCTGGGTGACCAGCCGCGAGGGGATGTGGCGGCTGGCCCGGCCGGCCGGCCGGCCGCTGCGGGCGCAGGGCTGGAAGCTGCACCTGTCGGCGACGCCGCTGAGCATCGTCGACACGCTGAGCCGAGCGGTGCCGGTGCTGGTGGCCGAGCGGTGCGCGTTCAAGTTCGCGGCCGACGCGGACACGGTCGAGTGGCTCAACTCGCGGCGCTGCCCGCGCGGCACCGCCGGCAAGACCGTCACCGCCTACCCGGCCGACGACGACCAGTTTCGCCAGCTGGCCGCGCTGCTCCACCGGGCGACCGCCGGGCTGGCCGGCCCCGCGATCCTGTCCGACCGGCGCTACCGGCCCGGCAGCCTGGTGCACTACCGCTTCGGCGGGTTCCGGCCGGTCACCGTGCTCGACGACGACGGCTGTCACCGGCCGGTGATCGTGGCGCCGGACGGGGAGCTGGTCGAGGACCGGCGGGACGCCTGGTACGCCCCGCCCGCCTGGGCGCCGCCGCCCTGGCCGGACGGGCCCGCGGAGCCGACGGGCGAGCCGGGGCCGGTCCTGCTGGGCGACCGGTTCGTCGTGCTCGAGGCGATGCGGCACTCGAGCCGGGGCGGGATCTTCCGGGCGTACGACCGCCGGACCGGCGCGACGGTCGTGGTCAAGCAGGCGCGGGCGCACATGGAGGTCGACCCGGCCGGCCAGGACTGCCGGGACCGGCTGCGGCACGAGGCCCACCTGTACGAGCGGCTGGCCCCGGCCGGGCTGGCCCCGCGACTGGTCGCCACCGTCAGCGAGGGCGACGACCTGTTCCTGGCCCGGGAGATGGTCGAGGGCACCACCCTGCGCGCCTGGGTCACTGCGCAGGCGCCGGCCGGCGGGGTGCCGCCGGACGCCGGGGTGGCCATGGTGGCCCGCCTGGTCCGGCTGGTGGCGGCGGTGCACCGCACCGGCCTGGCCCTGGTGGACGTCTCCCCGAACAACTTCGTCGTCGACCCGGCCGGCGAGCCGCACCTCATCGACCCGGACAGCGCCTGCGAGATCGCGCGGCCGGTGCACCCGGTGGGGACGCCGGGCTACACGCCGCCGGAGCACCGGCGGCGCGGGCTCGTCGTGGCCCGGCCCGCGGCGGACCTCTTCGGGGTCGGTGGGGTGGCCTTCCTCATCGCGGTGGGCACCGACCCGGTGCTCGCTTCGGACGACCCGCCCGAGCGCACCACCCAGACCCGGCTGAGCGCCTGGCTGGCCGAGGTCGCGCCGGACCTGCCGCTCGCCCGCCGGCTCGCCGCGCCGATCCTCGGGCTGACCCACCCTGACCCGGCCCGCCGGTGGTCGCTGGCACGGGTCGGGCGCCACCTCGCGGCGCCGGCGGAGCGGTCCGGCGGCCGGCTCCGGCCGGCGGGGCCGGCGCCCGACCCGGACCGGCTGATCGAGGACGCGGCCGGCTGGCTGCGGGCCACGATGACCCCGACCGGCGACCGGCTGTGGCCGGCCGGCCGGTCCGGGGCGACCGCCGACCCCTGCGCGGTGCAGCACGGCGCGGCCGGTGGGCTCGCCGCGCTGGTCGCGGCCGCCGGGCACGTGGCCGACCCGGCGCCGGTCCGCGCGGCGGTCGCGGTGGCGTGCGGCTGGATCGAGCGGCGGCTGCCGGCCGAGCCGCGGCTGCTGCCCGGTCTGTGGTTCGGCCGGTCCGGCACGGCGTGGGCGCTGTATGACGCCGCGCGGCTGCTGGGCGACGAGGGGCTGGCCGGCCGGGCGCTGGACCTGGCCGCACGGGTGCCGGTCCGGTGGCCGAACCCGGACGTGGCGCACGGGGTGGCCGGCGCCGGCCTGGCCCAGCTGCACCTGGCGCTCGCCACCGGCGACCCCCGGTTCCTGCCCCGGGTCCGGGCCTGCGCCGACGCGCTCGTCGCGGCCGCGCAGCGGACCGGCGGGCACGTGACCTGGCCCATCCCCGCCACCCTGCGCTCCGCCCTGGCCGGGCAGACCCACCTCGGCCACGCGCACGGCACCGCCGGGATCGGCGGGTTCCTGCTCGCGGCCGGCGTCGCGACCGGGGACGCCCGCTACCTCGGGCTCGCCGCCGAGGCCGCGGAGACGCTCGCGGACACCGCCGTACGGCAGGGCCCGACCGCGTTCTGGCCGGCCCGGCCCGGTGCGGAGGAGCTGACCGGCGCCGGCTGGTGCGCCGGCGCGGCCGGCATCGGCGCCTTCCTGCTGCGGGCCGGCGAGGTCCTCGCCGACCCGCGGCTGCCGGAGCTGGTCGGGGCGGCCGCCGCGGCCATCCACCGGGACCGGTCGCGGACCAACCCGGCCGTGTGCCACGGCCTGGCCGGGGGTGGTCACTTCCTGCTCGACCTCGCCGACGCCGGTGACCCGGCGGGCCACCGCGGCGCCGAGGACCTGACCCGGCTGCTGGCGGTCCGGGCCGTACGGCGCGGCGGCCGGCTGCTCGTGCCGGACGAGACCGGCTCGGCCGTCACGGCCGACCACGGGACCGGGCTGGCCGGGGCGCTGACCTTCCTGGTCCGGCTGCGGCACGGCGGGCCGGCGCCCTGGACGGTCCGCCCCACACCTGTCCCCGCCGCACGGGGCGGCGGGGAGCAGCACCCCACCCTGAGGAGGGACCCGTCATGACCACCGTTCCCGAGCACGACCTCACCCGGGACCTGGCCGCGCTCCAGCGCCTGCCGGAGGACGAGCAACCGCCCGGGGTCCTGGATCCGACCTGCGCGACCACCGGCGTGACGGGGCGCGCGGCGGTGTCCCGCCCGGCGGACGTCGCCCCGGCCGCCGAGCCGGCCGCCGAGCCGGCGTCCAAGCCGGCCGCCAAGACCGCCGCAAAGCCCGCCGCAAGGCCGGCCGGAAAGCCCGCCGCAAAGCCGGCCGCGAAGCCGGCCTCCAAGGCGGCCGCAAAGCCGGCCTCCAAGGCGGGCACCGACGGTGCCGAGCGCCGCCCGGAGGGTGGGTCCTGAGCGCACGCCGGGCGGGGTGGGCGCCACCCATCCCGGCCGGGCCGCTCCCCCGGGTGGGCGGATCAGCGGCTCCCGGCGGCTAGATCGGTGCCGCATGGGCAGACAATAGTGATATGCGGACCGGAGCCGGCCGGGTCGAGGGTGGAACGCCCCTGCAGGTGACGGGCGCGACGGTCCTCGACCGGCCGGCGCTCGCCCGGCAGCTGGACGCCGCCGCCCGGTCCGGGCTGGCCGTGGTCACCGCCGGTCCGGGCTGGGGCAAGCGCACGACGGTGGCCGCGTGGGCCGCCGGGCGGGCCGCCTGCTGGGTCACCCCGGAGCCGGCCGACTCGGCGCCGCGGCTGGCCGCCCGGATCCTCCGCTCGGCCCGGCGGCTGGTGCACGAGCTGCCGCCCGAGCTGATCGTCGCCGACCAGCTGGCCGGTCGAGCCACCCCGCCGGCCCGGGTCGATGCGATGGCCGCCGCGCTGGCCCGGATGCTCGGTGCCCACGAGCTCGTCCTCATCCTGGACGGGCTGCACCTGCTGCCCCCCGCCGGCGACGCGGCCCGCCTGGTCGCCGGCCTCGCCGCCCCGCGGCCGGCCGGGCCGACGCTGGTGGTGGTCACCGAGTCCACCCCGGACGGCCCGGCCGCCGACAGCCCGCTCGCGACCGCGCCCCGGATCGGGGCCGCCCAGCTCGCCTTCTCCTCGGCCGAGGTCGCCGCCTTCCTGCGCAGCCGGTCCGGCACCGCCGATCCGGCGGTGGTGGCCCAGGTGCACGAGCTGACCTCGGGCTGGCCGGCCGCGGTCCGGCTGGCAGCGGAGACCGTGCGCGCCGACGGTCGGGACGCGGTCGTCCGGCTGGACCGGCCCGGGCAGCAGGTCCTGACCGCGCTGGCCGAGCACGTGCTGGCCACCGTGTCGCCGGCGTCCCGCTGGCTGCTGACGGCCGCGGCGGTGCTGGGCCGGTGCGACGCCCCGCTCGGCGCGGCGCTCGGCCACCCGCAGCCGGGCGCGGCGCTCGACCTGCTGGCCGAGCAGGGCCTGCTCCGCCGGGAGCGGCCGGATGACGCCGGCCGACCGGCCTGGTCGCCGGTCGGGCCGGTCCGGGACCTGCTGCGGGGCGGCCCGGCCGCCGACCCCCGGTCCGTACGGACCATCCGGCTGCTCGCGGCCGGGCACCACGCCGATCGCGGCGAGCACGCGGCCGCGCTCCGCCAGCTGGTGGCGGCCGGGGACCGGGCCGCCATCGGCGAGCTGCTCCTCACCCACGGGGAGACCCTGCTCACCCAGGGCGAGGCCGACGCCGTGATCGAGGCCGCCGACTCGCTCGAGCTGGCCGGCGCCCCGACCCGCCTGCTGGGGGTGGTGAGCCACGCCCGGCAGCTGACCGGCGACTGGATGGGCGCGCTCGCGCTGCTCGGCGCCGCGGCCGCCGAGCCGGGGCCGCTCGATCCCGGGCTGGCCCTGCGGCTGGGCCAGCTGCACTACGTGTCCGGCCGGCCGGGCGACGCGGTGGCGGCGTACCGGCGGGTGGGAGCGGTCGAGGGGACGACGGCGGAGGAGATCCGGCTGCTCTGCCACGCCCCGATCTGGCTGCGCGCGGTCGGCGAGGACGAGCAGGCCCGGGTGACCGCCGCCCGGGCTGCGGCCGCCGCCGACCGCTCCGGTGACGCGCGCAACGCGGCCCGCGGGCACTGGGTGCTGGCCCAGATCGCCGCCCACGACGGCAACCGGCCGCTGCACGACGCCCACCACCGCCGGGGCCTGCGGCTGGCCGACCGCAGCGGCGACCGGCTGCTCCAGCTCGGCCTGCGCATCAACCGGGCCTCGTACCTGGCCGAGGAGGGCACGCCGGCGGAGGCGCTGGAGGAGGCCGAGGCGGCGCTGCGGGCGGGCGAGGCGCTGGGCATCGTCGGGTACGAGCCGTTCTGGTACAGCATCCGCGCCCGCGCTCAGGCCCGCCTCGGCCGGTTCGACGCCGCGCTGGCCGACCTCGACACCAGCGAGCAGCGCTGGCAGCACATCGGGCCCTCGTTCGACGTCGCCTTCGGGCTGATCGTCCGCGGCGACGTGCACCGCCGGCGCGGCGAGCCGGGTCAGGCCGACGCCATCCTGACCGAGGCGCTGCGTGCGGCCGACTCGGCCAGCATGCGGCCGCTGCAGGCGCTGGCGCTGGGCCTGCTGGCCCGGGTCCGGGCGGCGGACGACCTCGGCTCGGCCCGCGAGCTCGCCGACCGCGCCGTCGAGGTCGTCACCGGCACCGGGGTGGTGCAGGCCCTGCTCGCCCGCGGCTGGGTGGCGCTGCTCGCCGGCGCCGCGGACCAGGCGACCCAGGATGCCACGCAGGCCCGCGCGACCGCCGGCGTCCGACGGGACCGGGCCGGGCTGGCCGAGGCCCTGGAGCTGGCCGTGCTCACCGCCGCGGACCCCCGGGCCGCGACCGGCCTGCTGGACGAGGCCGACACGCTCTGGGCGGACGTCGGCGACGAGGTCGGGCGGGCCCGGGTCGCGCTGGTCCGGGCCCGGCTGGCCGGTCCGGCCGGCGCGACCGCCGCCGACACCGCGACCGCCGCGCTGCGCGGGCTCGGGGTGCGGGTCGACTCCGGCGTCGCCGACGCCCTCGCGGTCGGGCCCTGGCAGCCCGCGGTGGCCGTACGGACCCTCGGCGACTTCCAGGTGCACCGCCGCGGCAGCCCCGTCCCGTCCAAGGACTGGCGCTCGAAGAAGGCGCGCGACCTCTTCAAGCTCCTGGTCAGCGCGCGCGGCCGGCCGGTCTCCCGGGAGCGGCTGATCGACCTGTTCTGGCCGGACGATCCGCCGGCCCTGACCGCCAACCGGCTCTCGGTGCTGCTGTCCACGCTGCGCAGCGCGCTGGATCCCGACCGGACCCTCCCGGAGCCCGGACCGATCCTGGCCGGCCGGGACACCGTCGCGGTCGACCTGGACGTGATCGTCGTCGACGCCGAGGTCTTCCTCGGTCTCGCCGCGGCGGCCCTGGCGGCCGACCGGGACGGCGACCCGGCGGCGCCGGACCGGCTGCAGGCCGCCGACGCCGCCTGGACCGGCGACTACCTCCCCGACGACGTGTACGAGGACTGGGCCGACTCGCAGCGCAACTGGCTGCGGACGAACCACGTCGACGTGCTGCGCGCCCTGCTCCGGCACAGCACCGACCCCGACGAGCGGCAGCGCCACCTGCTCCGGCTGCTCGACCACGACCCGTACGACGAGCACGCGCACCGGCAGCTGGTGGCCACCCTGCGCCGGGCCGGACGGCACGGGGAGGCCGAGCGCCGCTACCGCGCGTACGCCGCCCGCATGGCCGAGATCGGCGTCACGCCGGCCGACCGGCACGAGCCGCCCGAGGAGGACGGCCCGCGCCGGTCGAGGTCGTAGGGCTCAGGGCGCTAGACGAGGTCGCAGTCGCTGTCGGCGTAGACCCAGGACGACCGCATGCCGGCCTGGTCCGTGGCGCGGAACGCGTACGTGTTCACGGTCGCGGGGTTGATCCCGTGGTCGGCCAGCTCGGTCCACCAGAAGACGCCGTGCACGCTCGGCCCGGTGTTGGTCATCGAGTGGTACGTCCAGCCGGTGGCGTTGCGGTGCACGGCCATCTGGACGGCCATCAGGGCGTCGTTGCCGTCCGGGTCGCGGAAGTCGGTGTAGACGTACCCGCCGACGCAGGCCAGGTAGTCGTTGAAGACCGGCTTCTGGTTGAACACGATCACCGGCGGCAGGACCGGGGCGACGGTCGCCGCCGGCTCGGGCGACAGCGGCGCGGCCGACGCGACGCCCGGCAGCAGCGCGAGCAGGGACAGGGCGGTGGTGGCGGTCAGGGTGACCAGGCGCTTCATGGGGGTCCTCCTCGGTGGTGGGTGCTTCACCGACGGGAGTCGCGACCCGGGGCGCCACCAACAACTTTCCGCGGGATTTCCCCGGCCGTACGCTGGCGATCATGGTTGACGAGCTGCACCTCTGGCTGCGCGGCGAGACCTCCGCCGACGAGCGGCGGACGCCGCTGGTCCCCGGGGACGCGGCCGAGCTGGTCGCGGACGGGATCGCCGTCACGGTCGAGGAGTCCGGGACCCGGGTCTTCCCGATCGAGGACTACGCGGCCGCCGGCTGCCGGACCGTGGAGGCGGACAGCTGGCCGGACGCCCCGCCGGCGGCGGTCGTGCTCGGGCTCAAGGAGCCGTCGGCGGCGGCGGACGCGCTCACCCACCGGCACGTCTACTTCGGGCACGCGTACAAGGGGCAGGCCGGGGCGGCGGCGGTGCTGCGGCGGTTCGCGGCCGGCGGCGGCACCCTGTTCGACCTGGAGGAGCTGGCCGACGAGCACGGCCGGCGGGTGGCCGCGTTCGGCTTCTGGGCCGGGTACGTCGGCGCGGCGCTGGCCGTCCTGCACCACCGCGGCGAGCTGGAGCGGCCGCTGCGGGCTACGTCCCGGCCGGAGCTCGACGCCCGGCTGCGCGACGGCACCGGCCCGGACCGCGCGCTCGTGGTCGGCGCGCTGGGCCGGTCCGGCCGGGGCGCCGTCGAGGCCCTGGAGACCGCCGGGGTGCCGACCACCGGCTGGGACGTCGAGGAGACCCGGGTCCTCGACCGGGCCGCGCTGCTGGCCCACGACATCCTGGTCAACACGATCGTGGCCGACCAGCCCGGACCCGCCTTCGTGTCCCGGGACGACCTGGACCGGGCCGACCGCCGGCTGACCACGGTGGCGGACGTGACCTGCGACGTCACGTCGGCCTGCAACCGGCTGCCGGTCAACGACCGGATCACCACCTGGGCCGACCCGGTCCGCCGGGTCCGGTCCGAGCCGCCGGTCCTCGACGTGGTCGCGGTCGACAACCTGCCCTCGCTGGTGCCGGCCGAGGCCAGCGTCGCGTTCTCCGCCGACCTGACCCCGCACCTGCCCGGCCTGGCCGGCGGCGACCCGGTCTGGGACCGCGCGGCGGCCCGCTTCCGCGCCGCCCTCGCTAGCTAGGGGTCTCTGCCGGATGTCGGTGGATGCGGGCGGCGTCCGGCAAGGCGGAGGAGGAGTCCGATACCGCTGTTGTATCGGCGACGACGACAACGCCGCCGGTCGTCGTCTGGGCGTCGCCCGCGCCGCCAGATGTCCGGCAGACACCCTTAGGGCCGGTCAGACCGTACGGACGGCGCAGGCGGCGCAGGTGCCGACGATCTCGACGGTGTGGTCGACGTCGACGAAGCCCTCGGCCTCGGCGACCTGGTGGGTCCAGCGCTCGACCTCGCGCCCGGAGATCTCCACGGTGCGGCCGCAGGAGCGGCAGACCAGGTGGTGGTGGTGGGTGTCGGTGCCGCAGACGCGGTAGACGGTCTCGCCGTCCGGGGTGCGCAGCACGTCGACCAGGTCGGCGTCGGCGAGCGACTGCAGGTGCCGGTAGACGGTGGTCAGCCCGACGCCGGCGCCGCGGCGGCGCAGCTCGGCGTGCAGGTCCTGGGCGCTGGTGAAGCCGGGCCGGCCGGTCAGCGCCTCGCGCACCGCGGCAGCCTGGCGGGTCGCGCGCACGCCGCCGGGGAGGCGGGCGGTCTGCGGTGCCATGGACGACTCCTCCGGGGACGGGCGCGGTCTCGACACTAGCCAGTACGGACCGCGCCCGGCAGGGCGCGGCCGGCGGGTCGGGCGACGGCCGCCGGCAGCCGGGGTGCGGCCAGCACCGAGACCACGAAGAAGCCACAAGCGGCGAGCACGATGGCCGCGCCGGCCGCGATCCCGGCGAGCTGGGAGACGGCCAACCCGACCACCCCGCTCGCCATCCCGAGTCCGGCGGAGACGGCGGTCATCGGCCCGATCCGGTCGCACCACAGCCGGGCGGTGGCCGCCGGCGCGACCACCAGCGCGACCGCCTGGATGGTGCCGACCGCCGGCACCGAGGCGACGACGGCGAGCTCGATCAGCAGCAGGAGCAGCAGGTCCAGCCGCCGCGCCGGGTAGCCGAGGGCGACCAGCCCGACCCGGTCGAAGGCGCCCAGGATCAGCTCCTTGCCGACCGCGGCCAGCACGGCCAGCACGACCACCAGGGCGACCGCGGTCTTGACCAGGTCCGCGCTCGACACGGTGAGGATCGACCCGACCAGGAACGAGGACAGGTCGCGGGTGAAGCCGGCCTGAGCCGACAGCAGCACCACGCCGAGCGCGAAGCCGGCCGACAGCACCACGCCGACCGCCGCCGACGGGTCGCTGCGCGGCCGGGCGGACAGCCAGCTGACGCCCAGCACGACCAGGATGCCGAACAGCCCGGAGCCCAGCAGCAGGTCGACCCCGACCAGCGCGGCCAGCACCACGCCGGGGAAGGTCGCGTGCGTCATCGCCATGGTGAAGAAGGACAGCCGGCGCAGCACCACGTGCACGCCGACCACCCCGCACAGGGCGCCGACCAGCAGCGCCTCCAGCAGCGCGCGCCGGGCGTAGTCGTCGGCGAACAGCCCGGTCACGCCGCCACCGGCCGACCCGCGCCGTCGCCCCGCTCCACCCCGCCCGCGCCGTCGCCCCGCCCCGACCGGCCGACCCGCCCCGACCGGCCGACCCGCTCCGACCGGCCCGGCCCGCCGCCCCGCCCCACCCGGCCGGCCCGCGCCCACCCGACGGCTGCGGCGAGCGCGTACAGCACGACCAGGGCGAGCACCACCGTCGCGCCCGAGGCCAGCCGCAGCCCGTGGTGCACCGAGGCCTCCCAGGACGCCACCAGCCCCAGGTAGCCGCCCAGCGCCCCGATCCCGGCGGCCAGCGCGAAGGCCGGGCCGAGCCGGTCGGACAGCAGCCGGGCTGCCGCGCCCGGCACCACCAGCAGCGCGATCACCAGCACGGTGCCGACCGCGCGGACCGCGGCCACCACCACCAGCGCCACCGCCAGGTTGAGCACCAGATCCAGCACCGGCACCCGGTAGCCGCGGGCGGCGGCCCCCTCGGGGTCGAAGGCCCGCAACACCAGCTCCTTGCCGAGCAGCGCCAGGGTGAGCACGACCAGTCCGCCGATGACCGCGGTGACCACGATCTGCTGCCGGTCCACGGTGAGCAGCCGGCCGAAGAGGAACGCGGTGAGGTCGGCGGTGTAGCTCGACCGCCGCGACACCAGCACCACGCCGACCGCGAAGAAGCCGGTGAGCAGGATCGCCATCGCCGCGTCCTCGGTCACCCGGGGCCGCGCGGCGAGCAGGGTCAGCAGCACCACCGAGAGCACCGCGAAGGCCAGCGCGCCCCAGACGATCCCGCCGCTGCCGGCGACCAGGTAGCCGATGACCACGCCCGGGAAGACCGTGTGGGTCAGCACGTCGGAGACGAACGCCAGCCGGCGCAGGACGACGAAGACGCTGACCACCCCGCCGACCGCGCCGAGCAGCACCGCCGCCAGCAGCGCGCGCTGCATGAACGCGCTGGCGAACGGGTCGAGCAGCAGCCGGGACAGCACGTCAGCGGACCACCACGACGCTGTCCCCGCGCAGCTCCAGCGCCTGTCCCCCGTACGCCGCCCGCAGCAGTTCCGGGGTCAGCGTGGTCCCGGTCGGGCCGAAGGCGACCTGGTGCCGGTTGAGCAGGCACACCTCGTCGCAGGCGAGGTGGGCCAGCGCGAGGTCGTGGGTGGAGACGACCACGGCAGCGCCGCGGGCCCGCAGCCCGGCCAGCGCGGCCAGCAGCGCCTCCTGGCTGACCGCATCCACCCCGTTGAACGGCTCGTCGAGCAGCAGCAGGGCCGGCTGCTGGGCGATCGCCCGGGCCAGCAGCACCCGCTGCCGCTGCCCGCCGGACAGCGTGCCGAACCGCTCCCCCGCCCGCTCGGCCAGCCCGACCGCGGCCAGCGCGTCGGCGGCGACCTGCCGGTCGGCGGCGCCCGGGCGGCGGATCCAGCCGACCTCGCGGTAGCGGCCCATGAGCACCACCTGGGCCACCGTCACCGGGAAGTCCGGATCCAGGGTGTCGGCCTGCGGCACGTACGCGACCCGGCGGCGGGCCCTGGCCGGCGTGGTGCCGAGCACCTCGATCCGCCCGGACACCACCGGGACCAGCCCGAGCACGCCCTTGATCAGCGTCGACTTGCCGGCTCCGTTGGGCCCGATCAGCGCCACCGCCTCGCCCGGGCGGACCTCGCCGTCGACCTCGGTGACGACGGTCGACCGCCCGTACGCCAGGCTGGCCCGCTCGAAGCGGAGCGCCGGCTCAGACCCGTCCACCCGGTGCCTTCACGATCGTGTCGGTGTTGTGCTGCTCGGCCTGAAGAGTGTTGTGCTGCTCGGCCTGAAGATGCGTGCCGGTCGCGAGCAGCAGGGCCAGGCGGCGGGTACGGGTCAGCACGGCGCCGACCTTAGCTCTATTGGCAACCGTTGTCATATTCGGCCGGGCGGCGCCGGCCGCCGCTCAGCGGATGCCGGCCCAGACCGCGCGCTGCTCCGGGCGGGGGTCCTCGACCAGCTCGTCCTCGGCCGCGAAGACCTGCACCGGCCGCCGCTCCACGTCGTACCGCGGCCAGCCGGGGTCGCCGTCCCGGGCGAAGCGGACCCAGGCGCCGTGCATGCGGTCGGCCAGCGCCTGCGGCGCCGCCCCGCCGAGCAGCGGGGCGTGCGCCTCATGCGCGAGCGTGTCGAAGGTGAAGCCGATCTCCAGCGCGTGGCAGGCGCCCAGCCGGCCGCCGTAGCCGGGCGCGGCCCAGGCGAACTCGTACAGCCACGCGCCGGCGGAGCCGGGCAGCCCCGCCCGGGCCTCACCGAGCCGGGCCGCCGGGACCCGGTAGTACCAGTCCGAGACGACGTCGGCGAGCAGCTCGCCCGGCGTCCCGTCCGGCCGGGCGGCCCGGTAGACCTCCAGGGTCGGCTCGACCGGCGCGCCGTAGCCGGCCACCGCGAGCCGCAGCAGCGGCTCGTCGACCAGGTCGATCAGCCGGTTGGGCACCAGGAAGAGCCGCTGCTCGTCCCGGTTGGCGCCGGCCAGCACCGGCACGTCCCGGGCCGCCCCGGCCGCGATCCGCCGGATCGGCAGGTCGGGCAGCTCCTCGCCGTCCGCCACCGGCTCGAAGGCCATCAGGTTGACCGCGACCTCGCCCCACCGGGCCGGGTCCGGCATCGCGATGGCCTCCCGGATCACCGCGGTCTGGGCCGCGATCAGCTCGGGCAGCGGGACGCCGGCCAGCGCCTCCCGCTCGACCGGCCGGCCCAGCCGCTCGGCCAGCACGCCGCCGATCCGGGCCGCGGTGTCGGCCGCGATCGCATGGTGGCCGGCCCCGCTCTGCAGCACCGCCCGGGCGAACAGCCCCTCGGCCGCCGGCATCGCCAGCAGGCAGCCCACGCTCATCGCGCCGGCCGACTCGCCGGCAACGGTGACCCGGGCAGGATCGCCGCCGAACGCGGCGATGTTGTCCCGCACCCAGCGCAGCGCCGCGACCTGGTCGAGCAGGCCGCGGTTGACCGGCCCGCCGTCGGCGAAGTGCAGGAACCCGTCAACGCCCAGCCGGTAGTTGAAGGTCACGCAGACCACGCCGTCGCGGGCGAAGGCGGAGCCGTCGTAGACCGGCACGGCGCCGGAGCCGTTGGCGAACGCCCCGCCGTGCACCCAGACGAAGACCGGCAGCCCGGCCGCGCCCGGGTCGGGCGTCCAGACGTTGAGGTTGAGGCAGTCCTCGCCCGGCACGACCGGCTCGGGGAGCAGCTTGTCGTACGGCGACGCGTACGGCGGCTTGGGCACGGTCGGGCCGTAGTCGGTGGCCGGGCGGACGCCGTCCCACGGCTCGGGCGGCGCCGGCGCGGCGAACCGGCGCGGGCCGAAGGGCGGCGCCGCGAACGGGATGCCGAGGAAGGTGTGCACGCCGTCCCGGGCGCGGCCGCGGACCAGGCCGCTGGTGGTCCGGACGGTGGGCTCGGTGGTCACGCGTCAGCTCCCCTCGGTGGTCCCCGCGGACGGACCCTACCCAGGCCGCCGGCGCCGCCCGCCGCGTCGGCCCGCCGCCTCGGCCCGCAGCCACTAGCCGGTCCGCAGCCACCGGCCGGTCCGCTGCGTCATGGCGGGCCGCCGGGAGCGTTTCCCTGACAGCGGGGTCGGTGTCGGGTGGCTAGGGACAGGCGGTCGGGATGGATCTCGCAGTGCGACGGACCGAACGGGAGGACGGCGTCGGTGTGGCGGTGGCCGGGGAGGTCGACGCCCACACCGCTCCGACGATGCTCGCGGAGCTGCTGGCCGCGGTCGAGCGGGAACCCCGGATCGCCGTCGACCTGGCCGCGGTGACCTTCATGGACTCCCAGGGCCTAGCCGCGCTGCTGCGGGCCCGGCAGGAGGCCGAGCGCCGGGGCGGCGAGCTGCGGTTGGAGCAGGTCTCGCCGCGGGTGCTCAAGCTGCTCCAGCTGACCCGGATGGACACCGTCTTCGCGCTGCCCCCGGCCGCCGACGGCACCCGCGCCTGACCTCGCGGGCGCCGCCGGCCGGGGAGGTCAGTCCCGGCTGTCGACCGGGACCGCCTCGATCAGCGCGAACGCCGCCGGCGGCGGCAGCAGGCTGACCTTGGTCACGGCGAAGCCGGCCCGCACGCAGAGGCTTTCGAACTCGGCCTGGGTGCGTCCCCGGCCCCCGCCGATGAGCCGCATGTGGAGGTCGCTGAGGTACATCGACCCCGGGAGGGAACCGTCGACGGTCTCCGGCAGGGCCGGGTCCACGATGAGCAGGCGGCCGTGCGGCGGGATCACCTGGCGGATGGCGCCGAGCACGGCGCCGGCCCGCTCGTCGTCGGCGTAGTGGATGACGTTCTTGGCCAGGTAGAGGTCGGCCTCGGGGGGCGCCCCGGCGCCGACGTCGCCCGGGACGACCGTGCAGCGGTCGCTGACCCCGGCCGCCGCCAGGACCGCCGGGGCCGGCGCGAGGGCCGGCTCGGCGTCGAAGAGGATGCCGCGCAGGTGCGGGTGGGCGGCCAGGATGGCGGCCAGCACCGCGCCGGCGCCGCCGCCGATGTCGGCCACGGTGCCGACGGCGGCGAAGTCGTAGCTGCCCGGCAGCACCTCGGCGGTCTGGGCGCCGCTCTGCCGCAGCGCGGCCGGGAAGAAGGTCGACAGGTCCGGATCACCCATCACGTGCTGGATGAACGGCTTGCCGGTCACCGTGTCGAAGGTGCTCTCCCCGGTGCGTACGGCGGTGTCGAGCTCGCGCCAGGTCGCCTGGACCGCCGGGTCGGTGAACACCCGGGCGAACGGGTACAGCGAGTCGGGCCGGTCGGTGCGCAGCAGGGCCCCGGTCCCGGTCACCCCGAACCGGCCCGACTTCACCTCGGCGAGGATGCCGAGCGCGGCCAGCGCCCGGCACAGCTGGGTCGTCACCGCGGCGTCCGTGCCGAGCGTGGCGGCGAGCTCCGTGCTGGTCAGCTCGCCGTCACCGATGGTGTCGACCAGCTTGAGCCGGGCCGCGGTGGCGACGGCCTGCGTCGCCATGTGCCCGAACACGAGGTCGAAGAGCCGTTGCCTGTCGTTCGCGTCCGTCATCGAATTCCCATCGAGGAACTGTGAGAAGAATTACTTGTCGAGGTCCGGCCGGGGCCGCGACCACTCCCGCCGGACCTCCGGCCACACCTTGCGGATGATGCGGGTCTGCAGCGGATAGACCACCAGCCAGCGGAACGGCTTGATGAGCGCCATGTACGTCGGGCCGAACCGGCCGTACGGCTTCACCAGGGACGTCATCTGGGAGTAGTAGGTCCCGTCGTCGTCCCTGACCCAACCGTGGTGCATCACGATGTGGCCCATCGCCGCGGAGAATTCGGCGGTCCACTCGTCGTGGGTCAGGAACACCGACTTGAACGGGGCCAGCTTCATGTCCGGCCCGCGCTCGCCGGCGAGCAGGTCCGGCGGCAGGTGGTCGCGCAGCGACTCGACCCGCTTGCCGACCTGCTGCTTCTCGCTGTCCCAGCCCAGCAGCCTGCCGATCCGCCACCGCACCGAGAACAGGAAGTTGACCACCGGGCTGACCTTGAGCACGGCGTTCTCGGAGGACGCCGAATAGCGCACCAGGGTCGCCAGGTCGTCGGGTCCGCCCGGGGTGGGCAGCCGCCAGACGTCCTCCACCCGGAACTTGTCGTCCAGGAGCTCGTGGATCCGCCACGGGCGGTCGGTGAATTCCGATTCGGGGATGCGCAGGTCGAAGAACTGTCGCATCCTGTCGGCGACGCCGGTTGCCATATCAACCATCTCCTCTTGGTTTGTCCGCCTGAGCCTAACTCAGCGCAGACGCACCGGGAGCGAGGTGAATCCGCGCATGAAACTCATCCGCCAGGCGGGCGCGAAATCCTCGTCGGCCAGCCGCATGTCGCCGAAGCGGGCCAGCAGCTGGGTGAACGCGACGTTGGCCTCCAGCCGGCCCAGCGGGGCCCCGAGGCAGAAGTGCACCCCGTGCCCGAACGCCAGGTGCTTGGCCGACTCGTCGACCTCGTGCAGCCGGGCCGCCCCCGGGTTGACCGCGGGATCGTGGTTGGCGGCGTCGAGCGAGACCGCCACCAGCTCCTCGGCCGGGATGGTGACGTCCCCGATCGTGACCTGCTCGCCGGTGTACCGCATCGTCGCCCAGCCGACCGGGCCGAACTGGCGGAGCACCTCCTCGGTCATCGCCGGGATCTTCCCCGGGTCGGCCCGGAGCGCCTCGAGGGCCTCCCGGTCCCGCAGCATCAGGTAGATGCCGTTGCCGATCAGGTGCAGCGCCGTCTCGTGCCCGGCGACCAGCAGCAGGAACGTCATCGAGATCAGCTCAGGCATGCTGAGCTGGTCGCCGTCCGCGTCGTCGGCGACCAGGCCGGAGAGCAGGTCGTCGCCGGGCGCGGCCTTCTTGGCGGCCAGCAGGCCGGCGAGGTATTCGCTCATCTGCTTGGAGACCGCGGCCCGGTCGACCGTGGGGTCGGCGTCCAGCAGGATCTTCGACCACGTCTGGAACTGCGCGCGGTCCTCGAACGGCACCCCGAGCAGCTCGCAGATCACCATGATCGGCAGCGGCGCGGCCAGCCCCTCGACGAGGTCGACCTCGTCCTTGCCCTCGAGCTCATCGAGCAGGTTCCTGGTGATCTCCTCGACCCGCGGGCGCAGCGCGGCCACCCGCCGGCCGGTGAACTCCCGGCCGACCAGCTTGCGCAGCCGGGTGTGCTCCGGCGGGTCGCTGTTGAGCATGTGCGAGGCCAGCGCCTCCGACGCGCCGACGTTCCCGCCCGGGGAGGTGCGGCGGAGGATCTCGTACAGCCCCGTGACGCCCTTGCGCATCCGCGGGTCGGCGAGCGCCGCGCGGGCCTCGTCGTAGCCGATGATCAGCCAGTGCACCACACCGGGAGGACGGCGGACCCGGACGACGGGACCCTTCTGCCGCCAGGTGTCGTAGTACTTGTGCGGGTCCGTGAAGAAGTCGACACCGACGTCTTCGATGCCCACTTCGGTCGCCTGAGTGATCGTTCTCACCGTCTCTCGATCGGGTCGGGGGAGCGCCGTCAGGACAGGCGGACGGGCAGCGAGGTGAATCCGCGCATGAAGCCGAGCCGCCACTCGGGGAAGAAGTCCGGGTCGGCCAGCCGCATCCCGCCGAAGCGCTCCAGCAGCTGGGCGAAGGCGACGTTCGCCTCCAGCCGGCCGAGCGGGGCGCCGAGGCAGAAGTGCATCCCGTGGCCGAAGGCCAGGTGCTTGGGGGTCTCGTCCACCTGGTGGAGCCGCGGCGCGTCCTCGACGACGCTCGGGTCGTGGTTGGCGGCGTCCAGCGAGATCGCCACCAGCTCCCCGGCCGGGATCTTGACCCCGCCGAAGGTGACCTCCTCGTTGGTGTAGCGCATCGTCGCCCAGCCGACCGGGCCGAAGCGGCGCAGCACCTCCTCGGTGGCGGCCGGGATCCGGTCCGGGTGCGCCCGCAGCGCGTCCAGCGCCTCCTGGTCGCGCAGCATCATGTAGATGCCGTTGCCGATCAGGTGCAGTGCCGTCTCGTGCCCGGCGACCAGCAGCAGGTACGCCATCGCGACCAGCTCCTTGGTGCTGAGCTGGTCACCGCCCTTGTCGCCGGTGACCAGGCTGGAGAGCAGGTCCTCGCCGGGATCGGCGCGCTTGGCCTCCATCAGCGCGGTCAGGAAGTCGGTCATCTGCTGGGAGACCGCGGCCGTGTCGGTGTTGGGGTCGGCGTCCAGCAGGATCTGGGACCACTTCTGGAAGTCGTCCCGGTCCTCGAACGGCACCCCGAGCAGCTCGCAGATCACCATGACCGGCAGCGGCGCGGCCAGCCCCTCGATGAGATCGACCTCGGTCTTGCCGTCCAGCTCGTCGAGGAGGCCCTTGGTGATCTCCTCGACGCGCGGCCGCATGGCCGCGACCCGCCGCCCGGTGAACTCCCGGGTGACCAGCTTGCGCAGCCGGGTGTGCTCCGGCGGGTCGGCGTTGAGCATGTGCGAGGACAGCTCCTGGGAGGCCCCGCCGCTCTTACCCTCCGGGTCGGCCCGCTGCATGATCTCGTACAGCTCGGTGATGTCCTTGCGCATCCGCGGGTCCGCGAGCGCGGCGCGGGCGTCGTCGTAGCCGATGATCAGCCAGTGCGGCAGGCCGTTGGGCCGGCGGACCCGGAGGACCGGGCCGTTGCGGCGCCAGCGGCGGTAGTACTTGTGCGGGTCGTCGAAGAAGTCCGGGCCGATCTCTTCTTCCTTCACGGCCTTCGCTGCCTGAAGAATCGTTCTCACCTTCCTACGGGAGGGCGGGCGGATCGGCGTACCAGTCCTCGATCTGGACGTCGCACGAGCTGATGATGTAGGCGAGCATCGAGTACGACCCGACGGTCACCAGCAGCTCGAGGATCTGCTGCTCGTCGTAGACGGACGTCAGGTGCCGCCAGGTCCGGTCGGACACCTTGGCCTTGGGGCTGTGCAGCTCCTCGACCACGCGCAGCAGGGCGGCGTCGTGGTCGGACCAGCCGGGGGCGTCCGGACCGGCCGGGATGCGGGCGATCTCCTCCGCGGTGAGGCCGGCCTTGGACCCGATGGCCACGTGGTGGGCCCACTCGTAGTGCGAGCGCAGGTAATACCCGACGCCCAGGACCACCAGCTCGCTGTCGCGCAGCGGCAGCCGGCCCTCGCCCAGCGCCGACATCATCGGGAACACCCCCCGCAGCAGCGCGGGGTGGTTGCCGATGATGCCCAGGATGTTGGGCACCGGGCTGCCGACCACGTGGGACAGCGGGCCGTCCGGGTCGTTCTGCGCGTCGGCCGGCATCCCGATCAGCGGGCGGACCAGCTCCGCGGGAGCGGGCGTCATCCGGGGCCGGGTGTGCTGCCGGGGCGTCATGCCGTCACCTTGGTCTTCAACGAGTCCTCCAGATCGACCATCTGGTGCAGCAGCGGACCCATCCCCGGGGTGCCGTCGCCGTTGATCTCGCGGTAGACCGCGCCGATGTTGAGCAGCACGCGCTCGGCGAAGCCGAGGTCGGCGAAGTCCGCGAAGGCGAACTCCTGGGCCGCCTCCAGCGGCGACTGGCCCCGCTGGTGCGCGGCGGTGGCGTGGTCGCGCACCCGCTCCCAGTAGTCGCGGACCCGGCTGACCTCCGCCTTGCCGCCCACCGGGCCGTGGCCGGGGACGACGATGTCGACGCCGAGGTCGAGGATCGTGTCGCAGGCCTTGATGCAGCCCTCGATCGGCCCGGAGTGGGTGACGCCGTGGCAGCCGAAGGCCTGGACGTCGCCCGCGTACACGATCCGCTCGTCGGGGACGTGCACGATCACGTCGCCGGCGGTGTGGGCCGGGCCGACCTGCAGCACCCGGACGGTGCGCCGCCCGACGGTCAGCTCCATCTCGCCGGTGAAGGTGATCGTCGGGTACGTCGGGGTGATGCCGGAGAAGTCGAACGGCTCCAGGATCCGGCGCAGCCGCGGGTCGGTGTCCGGGGACAGGAACGGCTTCACGGTCTCCGGGCCGGCGTGCCGCATCGTCTGCGCGGCCACCGTGGAGGACACGATCAGCGCGTCGCCGACCAGCTCGTTGCCCCACCAGTGGTCGCCGTCGTGGTGGGTGTTGACCACCCAGCAGATGTCGGCCGCCGGCACCGTCGCGGTGATCTCGGTCAGCATCTGCTTGGTCTGCGGGAGGGTGTAGAGGGTGTCCACGAGCAGCGCCTCGTCACCGCTGACCACCAGGCCCGAGTTGCTGAAGCCGGTGGCGCAGGTGCCTTGCAGGTAGGCGAAGGTCTCGGTGGCGAGCCGGTGCAGCCCGGTGGTGTAGGGAACGGTCACGAAACTCTCCTTGTCGCTGGATGTCCGCCGTCAGTGGGTTGCCGCTAGCTCGACGCGGCGGGGGCTTCGGGGACTCAGCACGATCCGCGGGCCGTGCTGGGGCACCACGACCGGACCCCGCGGCACCGGCCGGGCCGGCGTCGGGTCGGCCCGCTCGAAGTCGAGGGTGGTCACCAGCTCGCGCAGCATGACCTTGATCTCGTGGATCGCGATCCGGTCGCCCATGCAGCGGGTGTGGCCACCGCCGAACGGGATCCAGGTGTAGTTGCCGGGCGTCACGCCGAGGAACCGCTCCGGCAGGAACTTCTCCGGCTCGGGGTAGCGCTCCGGGTCGTTGTTGAGCAGCTCCGCGCTCGGCACCAGCAGCTGACCGGGCTCGTACCGCACGCCGCCGACCACGATCGGCTTGACCACCTGGCGGGCGAGGTTGTTGGGCAGCGGCGGGTTGATCCGCAGCACCTCGTGCACGACGGCGGTGAGGTATTCGTCGGTCGACCCCTCGGTGAGCTCGTCCCGCAGCCGGGCGAGCCGCTCCGGGTCCCGGGAGAAGTGCTCGATCGACCAGCAGACCGCCGACACCGTCGTCACCGTGCCGGCGACGAACATGGTCATGATCTCGTCGCGCAGCTCCTTGACCGACAGCGCCGAGCCGTCCTCGTGCGTGACGCCGAACAGGACCGACAGCATGTCGTCGCCCAGCTCGCCGATCTCGGTGCGCTCGGCGATCGCCTCGGCGATCAGCGCGTCCACCCGGGGCCGGTTGCGCCAGAACTCCTTGAGCCCGGTGCCCGGCCGGCGCCGCATGAGCCGCTTCTTCGCCGGCGACCACCGGTCGATCATCAGCATCGCGGTCGGGTAGCGGTTGAGCTCGACCAGGTCCATCAGCGCGTCCAGCAGCCGCGGCCAGCAGCTGGGGACCACCTTGCCGAAGACGACCTCGCGGATCACGGTCATCGCCCAGCGGTGCACCAGCGGGTGCATGTCGACTTCCTCGTCGCGCGGCCATCGGGCGACCGCGTCCACGGTGATCTGCTCGACCGCGTCGGTGATGCGGTGGAAGGCCGCGCCCTTGAAGCTGCGGGTCAGCGCCTTTCGGCGGGCCAGGTGCTCGCCCTCGTCGAGGAAGGCGATCCCGGTGTGGCCGAAGTACTTCTCCAGCGCGCCGTTGGAGTTGCCGCAGTGCAGGCTGGTCCGGGGCGCGGTGAAGATCTCCCGCAGGTCGTCGGGATCGGTGATCACGAAGAAGTCGACGCCCGGCATCATGCCCAGCCGAAACCGGCTGCCGAACTCCGCCTTGCACTGGTTGAGGAACTGGGTGCGCTGGGTCACGTACCGCACCAGCTGCTCGCGCTGGCCCATTGTCGGACCCGGCACGGACGAGGACGGGACCACCGTGCTCACCGTGCTCACCACGGAATCGGTCATGACGTCTCCTTGTCGGGCGAACCTGAGTCGGCTGAGTCGGCGGGGCCGACCGGGTCGGCTGACGACCCGCGCCGGACCCACGCGTCGACAGCTGTCGCGCAGGCCGGGTCGTTGATCATGTCGAAGTGGTCGGTGGTCACGTCGACCACCTCCCCGCCGACGTCCCAGCGGAGCCAGGAGTGCTCCTCACCGGCCCGGACGTAGAGCATCGGGACCTCGACGGCGGTGTCGGCACGCTCGGCCAGCAGGCGCAGGTACGCACCCATCGCCAGCCAGCCGGCGGCGTCGAAGGCCATGTCGAAGTCGCCGTTGAGCATCCTGGTCATGCTCGACTCGAACGCGCCGCCGCCGTTGTCGATGACGAACCGCGGGCTCGGCGAGTCGAGCAGGACCAGACCGGACACGGCCCGCCCGGTCCGCTCCAGCTCGACGGCCAGCGCGTGCGCGACGGCGCCGCCGATCGAGTAGCCGACCAGGACGACCTCGGAGTCGCCGACGGCCCGCCGGATCTCCGCCGCCAGCACCTCCATGGCGGCGGCCCAGGCGCCGGGCAGCGCCTCGCCGTCGCGGAAGCCGGGCAGCGCGCAGGCGTACACGTCGTGGCCGGGCAGCCCCTGGGCGAGCGCCAGGAACAGGTGCGGGCCCGAGCCGACGGCGAAGGACGGGACGCAGACGACGGCGGTGTCCGAGTCGCCCCGGGCCAGCCGCACCACGTGCCCGCCGCCCGGCAGCTGCTCCGGCGAGGTGAACGCCGGGCGGAACCGCGAGGCGTCCATCAGCCAGCGCAGCCCCCGGTCCAGCTCGCCGTCGTTGAAGGCGTGCCGCATCAGCGCGGTGAACATGGCGCCGCTGTCCGGGGCGAGGCTGTGGCCCGGCGCCGGAGCGGCACCGTCCGGTGTGGGCTCGTCGACCCCGGCCGGATCGGCCGCCGCCACCTCGCCCGCCACCTGGCGGACCAGCCAGCGGGAGAGGCCCGGCACGTCGGGATTCTCGAAGACCGCGGTCGACGGCACCGAGATGCCGGTCACCCGGCCCAGGCGGTTGCAGAGCCGGACCACGCCGACCGAGTTGAAGCCCAGCTCCCAGAAGCCCTGGTCGGCCTCGATCGCGTCGCCGGAGGCGTACCCGAGCACGGCCGCGGCCTGCTTGCGGACCACGTCCTGCACAAGCGACTCGCGCTGGTCGGCCGGCACGGCGGCCAGCTGGCGCACCAGCGCGCCACCCTCCTCGTCGCCGTCGTCGGGCTCCGCCGCCGAGCTCGGCAGCGCGGCACCCGGCTGCGCGGGGGCGAGCCAGTAGCGCTTGTGCTGGAAGGCGTACGTCGGCAGCGGCGCCCGCCCGGCCCCGGTGCCGGCGTAGAAGCCGGCCCAGTCGATGTCGATGCCGACCGTGTACGCCTCGGCCAGCGACAGCGCGAACCGGTCCAGCCCGCCCTCGCCGCGCTTGAGCGTCCCGACGGTGGCGACCGTCTCGCCCCGGCCCTCGACGTCGTACGCCACCGCGGTCTGCTCGATCGCGGTCAGCAGCATCGGGTGCGGGGAGATCTCCACGAAGCGGGTGACCCCGTCCCCGGTCAGCGCGGCGACCGCGGACTCGAACCGGACCCGGTTGCGGAGGTTGCCGTACCAGTAGCGGGCGTCCAGCTCGGCGGTGTCGACGTACTCGTCGAGCGCGGTGGAGTAGAACGGCACCCGGCCGGTCCGCGGCGCCACCGGTGCCAGCGCCTCGACCAGCTCGTCCTCGAGCACCTCGACCGCGGCGGTGTGCGAGGCGAAGCCCAGGCCGAGCGCGCGGGTGCGCACCCCGTCGGCCTCGTACTCGGCCTTCACCTCGGCCAGCACGCCGGCGTCCCCGGCCACCACCACGGAGACCGGGCTGTTGACCACCGCGACCGAGACGCGGCCCTCGTGCTTGCGGATCCGCCGGTCGACCTCGTCGTCCGGGGCGCCGATCCACAGCAGGCCGGCGTCGTTGGGCATCCGGTCGTGCGCCACCCGGTTGCGCATCACGACGACGCGGGCGGCGTCCTGGAGGGACAGGCCGCCGGCGACGTACGCCGCCGCGACCTCGCCCTGCGAGTGGCCGACGACCGCGTCCGGCTCGACCCCGTGGGCCCGCCACAGCGCCGCCAGCGACACCATCACCGAGAACACCGCCGGCTGCAGCACGTGCACCGGCACGATCCCGTCGACGACCTCCATCGACGGTGCCCCCGGGGCGCCGCGCAGGACGTCCTCCAGGTTCCAGTCGACGTACGGCTCGAACGCCTTCGCGCAGGCCGCGATCTCGGCGGCGAACGCCGGCGCGGTGTCCAGCAGCGCCACCGCCATCTCGGCCCACTGCGACCCGTGTCCCGGGAAGACGAACACGGTCTTGCCGTCCATCACCTTGCCGTCGACGGCGTGCTCGGCGGCCTCGTCGGCGGCCAGCGCGGCCAGCCCCTCCAGCAGCTCGTCCCGGTCCCGGGCCGCGACCGCGGCCCGCCGGGACAGCGCCGCCCGGGTCGTCGCCGTGGCGAAGCCGACGTCGAGCAGGTCCAGCTCGGGGTTGTCGCGCACGTGGGCGTGCAGCCGCTCGGCCTGCCCCCGCAGCGCGGCCCGGGTGCGGGCCGAGAGCAGCACCGGCACGCCGGGCGGCCGCTGGCGGCTGGGCGACGGGGTCGGGTCGGCCGCCGGCGCCTCCTCCACGATCACGTGCGCGTTGGTGCCGCTCATGCCGAAGGCCGAGACCCCGGCCCGGCGCGGGTGGCCGTTGGTCTTCCAGGGCTGCTCCTCCAGGAGCAGCTCGACCGCGCCGGCGTCCCAGTCGATGTGCGGGGACGGCTCGTCCACGTGCAGCGTGCGCGGCAGCACCTCGTGCCGCATCGCCTGCACCATCTTGATCACCCCGGCGACGCCGGCGGCCGGCCCGGCGTGCCCGATGTTCGACTTGATCGAGCCCAGCCAGAGCGGGCCGCGGTCGCGGTCCTGGCCGTACGTCGCCATCAGCGCGTGCGCCTCGATCGGGTCGCCCAGGCCGGTGCCGGTGCCGTGCGCCTCCACCACGTCGACCTGGTCGGCCCGCAGCCCGGACGCGGCCAGCGCCGCCCTGATCACCCGCTCCTGGGACGGGCCGTTGGGCGCGGTGAGCCCGTTGGTGGCGCCGTCCTGGTTGACCGCGCCGCCGCGCAGCACCGCGAGCACGGTGTGCCCGTTGCGGCGGGCGTCGGACAGCCGCTCCAGCACGAGCAGGCCCATGCCGTCGGAGAACGACGTGCCGTCCGCGGCGGCCGCGAACGCCTTGCACCGGCCGTCCGGCGACAGGCCCTGCAGGCGCGCGGTGTCGGTCAGCGCGGCCGGGGTGGACATCACCGTCACGCCGCCGGCCAGGGCGAGCGAGCACTCCCCCGCCCGCAGCGCCTGCATGGCCAGGTGCACCGCCACCAGGGACGCGGAGCAGGCGGTGTCCACGGTCATCGCCGGGCCCTCCAGCCCGAGCGCGTACGCGACCCGGCCGGACAGCACGCTCGACATGACCCCGGTGAGGTGGAACTCCTCGAGCTCGGGCGGCACCACCACGCCGTAGTCGGTGTTGGTCGCCCCGCAGTAGACGCCGGTGTCGCTGCCGCGCAGCGAGGTCGGGTCGATGCCGGCGTGCTCCAGCGCCTCCCAGGCGCCCTCCAGCACCCACCGCTGCTGGGGGTCCATCGCCCGCGCCTCGTTCGGGCCGATGGCGAAGAAGCCGGCGTCGAAGCCGCCCGCGCCGTCGATGAAGCCGCCCATCCGCGCGTACGTCGTGCCGGGCCGCTCTGCGTCCGGGTCGTACAGCTCGTCGAGGTTCCAGTCGCGGTCGGTGGGGAACTCGACGATCCCGTCGCCGCCGGCCGCCACCAGCTCCCACAGCTGGTCGGGCGTGTTGACCCCGCCCGGGTAGCGGCAGCTCATCCCGACGATCGCCAGCGGCTCGTCGACCGGCCGGCGGCGCGGCCGCGCCGTGGCGGCGGCCGGCTCGGCGACCTCGACGAACTCGCCGACGATCCGCCGCGCGATCGCGACCGGGGTCGGGTGGTCGAAGACCATGGTGGCCGGCAGCCGCAGGCCGGTGACCCGGTTGAGCCGGTTGCGCAGCTCGACCGCGCCCATGGAGTCGAGCCCGACGTCCTTGAACGGCCGCTCGGGCTCGATCGCGGCGGGGGTGTCGTGCCCGAGCACCGAGGCCAGCTGGGCGCGGACCACCTGGAGGACCACCCGGACGCGCTCCGCCTCGGGGGTCTCGGCGAGCGTGCGGGCGAGCGACCCGGCGGCCCGGCCGCGCCGGGCCGGCATCCGGACCAGGCCGCGCAGCAGCGGGGCGAGCGACCCCTGCCGGGCCTCGGCCCGCAGCTCGGCGAGGTCGGGCCGCAGCGGCGCGAGCAGCGCCGGCGTCGCGGTGAGCATGCGGTCGACCAGCTGGCGCACCAGGTCGGGCTCGGTGCTCCACACCAGCGCGGTCGCGGGCACGCCGTCGGCGCGCAGCCGGTGGCCGAGCGCGTCCAGGGCGGCGTCGCCCGCGGCGTTGGCGACCCGGCCGCCGGCGCCGGACAGCCCGGCGTCGGAGCAGACCAGCACGAACGCCGCCAGGTCCTGCTCGGCGGTCAGCTCCCGCAGCCGCTGCGCGAGATCGAGCTTGGCACCGATCGCCCGGTCCACCTGGTCGTCGGTGAGCGTGTCGAGGGTGCCGTCGTCGAGCACGCCGGGCGCGTGCACCACCGCGGTGAGCCGGTCCACCGAGGCCAGCGCCTCGGCGAGCTGCTCGGCGGTGTCTCCGGGGACGACGCGGGCGCCGGCGACGGCCTCGACCTCGCCGCCCAGGTCGACCAGCAGCAGCCGGCCGGCGCCGTGCCGCTCGGCCAGCTGCCGGGCCAGCTCGGGGCCGGCTCCGCCGGGGCCGCAGGTGACCAGGACCGTGCCGTCGGGGTCCAGCCCCGGACCGGCCGCGGGGGCCGCGGGGGCCGCGGCGAGGCGGGGCGCGACCAGGGCGCCGGCGCGTACGGCCAGCTCCACCTCGTCGAGGTCGCCGAGCAGCGTCCAGTCCGGACCGTCGTGCTCGTCGAGGTCGACCAGCACCACGGTGTCGGGGTGCTCGGCCTGGGCGACGCGGACGGCGCCCCAGACCGCGGCCAGGGCGGGATCGGGCACGACGCCGCCGGCCGCGACCGCGCCCCGGGTCACCACCACGAGCCGCGCCTCGGCCGCCAGCGGGCCGGCGACCCAGCGACGCACCGTGTCGATCGCCTGCCCGCAGGCCGCCCGGGCGTCGCCGGGCGCCACCGGAGCGAGCACCAGCGTCGGGGCGGTCGCGCCCCCGGCGACGGCCGCCACCAAGGCGTCCAGGTCGGCGTACCGCTCCCCCGCCGCGTCCAGCCCGCCCAGCACCGCGACCCGCGCGGCCGGCGACGGCTCCGCCTCCACCGCCGCCCAGGTCAGGGTGAACAGCGAGTCGCCCTCGTGGCGCAGCGCGCTGTCCAGCTGCGGTGCCGCCGGGCGGTGCGCGACCCGGCCGACCGACAGCACGGGCTCGCCGTCGAGGTCCACCGCGTCCACGCGCAGCACCGACTCGCCGGTGGTCGTCACCCGCACCCGCAGGCGCGAGGCCGTGGTCTGCCCGTACGAGACGTCCGCCCAGGAGACCGGCAGGCCCAGCCCGGCCTCGGGGTCGAGGTCGAGCAGGCCGCCCTGCAGCGCGGCGTCGAACAGGCCGGGGTGCAGCCCGTATCCGGTGCCGTCGGTGTCGTCGGGCAGCGCGACCTCGGTGAAGACCTCGCCGTCGCGGTACCAGGCCGCCTGCACGCCCTGGAACAGCGCGCCGAGGTCGGCCCCGGCCTCGGTCAGGCGGGCGTAGAGGTCGTCGACGGCCACCGGCTCGGCGTCGGCGGGCGGCCACTCGATGTCGAAGCCGGCCGGCGGCGCGGCGACCGCGCTCAGCCGCCCACCGGCGTGCCGGACCGCCTCCGACCCGCCGGCGATGCCGCGCGAGTAGATCGCGAGCTCGCGGCGGCCGTCGGCGCCGGCCGGGCCGACGGTCACCTGGACCTGCCGGGGGTCGTCGCCGAGGACCAGCTGCGCGCCGATCTCCAGCTCCTCCAGCGCCGGGCAGCCGACGGCCGCGCCCGCCGCCATGGCCAGGTCGACCAGCGCGGCACCCGGCACCACCAGGGCGCCGAGCACGACGTGGTCGGCGATCCACGGCTGGGTGTCGGCCGCGACCCGCCCGGTGAGGACCCACTCGTCGCGGTCGGCCACCGGCACGGCGGCGGTGAGGATCGCGTGGTCGAGCCCGATCTGGCCGGCCGCGGCGACGTCCGCCCCGCCGGCACCGGGCGCCAGCCAGAAGCGCTCCCGCTGGAACGCGTACGTCGGCAGCTCGACCCGGGACGCCCCGGTCCCGGCGTAGTACGCCGCCCAGTCGACGCCGGCGCCGGCGATCCGGGCCGCGCCGAGGAAGCGGGCGAACGTCTCGGCCTCGTCCTGCTTCGCGCGCAGCGCCGGCAGGACCGCGACCTCGGCGGCGTCCTCGATGTCGAGGGTCTGGCGGGCCATCGCGGTGAGCACCGCGTCCGGGCCCAGCTCCAGGAACCGCCGGACGCCCAGCCGGTGCAGCGTCCGCACCCCGTCGGCGAAGCGCACCGCGCGGCGCACGTGCTTCACCCAGTACATCGGGTCGGTGACCTCGTCGGTCACCCGGTCGCCGGTCACGTTCGAGACGATCGCGATGGTCGGCTTGGCGAAGCGCAGGCCGCGGGCGACCTTGGCGAACTCCACCAGCATCGGTTCCATCCGCGGCGAGTGGAACGCGTGCGAGACCTTCAGCCGCGAGGTCTTGCGGTCGGCGAAGGCGGGCAGCCACTCCTCGAGGGCGTCGGCGTCACCGGAGACCACGACGGCCCGGGGACCGTTGACCGCCGCGATCTCCAGCCGGCCCTCGTAGCCGGCCAGCGCGGCGGCGACCTCGTCCTCGGTCGCCTGCACGGCCACCATCGCGCCGCCCGCGGGCAGCGCGCCCATCAGCCGGCCGCGCGCCACCACCAGGGCGGCGGCGTCCTGGAGGGACAGCACGCCGGCCACGTGCGCCGCGGCGATCTCGCCGACCGAGTGCCCGATCAGGAAGTCCGGCCGTACGCCGAAGGACTCGACCAGCCGGTAGAGCGCCACCTCGACGGCGAACAGCGCCACCTGCGTGTACGCCGTGGCGTTGAGCAGCTCGGCGTCGGCGGAGTCCGGCTCCGCCTCCAGCAGCGAGCGCACCGACCGGCCCACCAGCGGGTCGACCGCCGCGCACACCTCGTCCAGCGCCGCCGCGAAGCGCGGGTACGCCGCCGCCAGGTCCACACCCATCCGGGCCCGCTGCGCGCCCTGGCCGGTGAACAGCACCGCCGTCTTGCCGGCGACCGCCCGGCCCTCGGTGGTGCCGGGCTCGCCGGCCGCCAGCGCGGCCAGCCCGGCCAGCAGCCCGTCGCGGTCGGCGGCCGGGACCACCGCGCGCCGCTCCAGCAGCGCCCGCGTGGTCGCCAGCGAGAACGCGACGTCCGCCGGCGCCAGCTCCGGCCGCGCCACCAGGTGGTCGCGCAGCTGCCGGGCCTGCGCCCGCAGGGCGGCGTCGCCGCGCCCGGACACCAGCACCGGGACCACACCCGGGGGCCGCACCACCTCGGCAGGCTCGGCCGGGATCTCGGCCGGGGCCTCCTCCAGGATCACGTGCACGTTGGTGCCGCTCACCCCGAAGGACGAGACACCGGCCCGCCGGGGCCGGCCGTTGGACCGCCAGGGCCGCGACCGCGACAGCAGGGCGACCTCGCCCTGGTCCCACTCCACGTTCGGCGAGGGGGTGTCGGCGTGCAGGGTGGCGGGCAGCAGCTCGTGCTGCAGCGCCAGCACCATCTTCAGCACGCCGGCGATGCCGGCGGCGGCCGAGGTGTGGCCGATGTTCGACTTGACCGACCCCAGCCACAGCGGGCCGTCCGCGCGGTCCTGGCCGTACGTGGCCAGCAGCGCGTGCGCCTCGATCGGGTCGCCGAGCTGCGTGCCGGTGCCGTGGCCCTCCACGGCGTCCACGTCCGCGGCCCTCAGGCCGGAGCTGGCCAGCGCCGCCCGGATCACCTTGGCCTGGGCCGGCCCGTTCGGCGCGGTCAGCCCGTTGCTGGCGCCGTCCTGGTTGACCGCGCTGCCGCGTACCACGGCCAGCACGGTGTGGCCCTGGCGGCGGGCGTCGGACAGCCGCTCCAGCACGACGACCCCGCAGCCGTCGGCGAAGGCGGTGCCGTCCGCGTCGGCCGAGTACGCCTTGCACCGGCCGTCGGCGGCCAGCCCGCGCTGCCGGCTGAACTCGACCAGCAGGGTCGGGCTGGACAGCACGGTCACGCCGCCGACGAGCGCCATCGAGCACTCGCCGGCCCGCAGCGCCTGCGCGGCCTGGTGCAGCGCGACCAGCGACGACGAGCAGGCGGTGTCGACCGTGACGGCCGGGCCCTCCAGCCCGAGCAGGTACGAGATGCGCCCGGCCAGGACGCTGGTGAGGATGCCGAGCCGGTAGCCGCCCAGCTCCGGCGGCATGGTCGCGCCGTACTCGGAGCTGATCGCGCCGCAGAAGACGCCGGTGTCGCTGCCCCGCAGCGAGGTCGGGTCGATCCCGGCGTGCTCGAACGCCTCCCAGGCGCCCTCCAGGATCAGCCGCTGCTGCGGGTCCATCGCCAGCGCCTCGCGCGGGCCGATCCCGAAGAAGCCGGCGTCGAAGTCCGCGACGCCGTCGACGAACCCGCCCATCCGCGTGTACGAGGTGCCGGGGTGGGCCGGGTCGGGGTGGTAGAGCCGCTCGACGTCCCAGCCGCGGTCGGTGGGCAGCGGCACGACCGCGTCGCGGCCCTGCGCCAGCAGCTCCCACAGGCCCGCGGGCGACGTCGCGCCGCCGCCGAACCGGCAGCTCATCCCGACGATCGCCAGCGGCTCGGCCGCCTGCGTCCGCAGCTGCGAGTTCTGCTTGCGGAGCCGCTCGTTCTCCTTGAGCGACTGCCGCAGCGCGTCGATCAGCTCGTTCGTCTCGGCGGTCACGCCCGTTCCTCTCTGTCCCCGCTGCGGTCGGCCCGGCTGTCCTCGCTACGCACCCACTGATCCCCCCCGGGCCATCCGGATCAGGGCCTCGGCGTCGAGGTCGTCGATCCCGCCGTCGTCGCCGGAGGCGGCCGGCTCCGCCGGCGTCTCGCCGCGGGCCAGGTCGAGCAGGGTGTCCAGCAGCTGCGCCCGGCGCAGCCGCTCGATCGGGATCGAGGCGATCACCGCGCGGATCTCGGCGCTGTCGTCGACCGCCGGGCCGGCGGTCCCGGGCGCCGGCTGCACGGACTCCAGCAGGAACCGGGTCACCGCCGTCGCGGTCGGGTGGTCGAAGACCAGGGTGGCGGGCAGCCGCAGGGCGGTGATCTTGCTGAGCCGGTTGCGCAGCCCGACGCTGGCCAGCGAGTCGAAGCCCATGTCGCGGAACGCCCGGTCGGGGTCGATCGCGGCCGCCGACTCGTGCCCCAGGACGGCGGCGACCTGCGCCTGCACCAGGTCCAGGACGACCGACTCGCGCTCGTTGTCGGCGACGCCGGCCAGCCGCTGCGCCAGCGAGCCGCCCGCGGGCTCGGCCGCCTGCGCCGGGACCTTCACCAGCCCGCGCAGCAGCGGGTGCAGCGACCCCTCGCGGGCCTGCGCCCGCAGCGCGGGCATGTCCAGCTGCACCGGCGCCAGCACCGCGGTGTCGAGCCCGAGCGAGTAGTCGAAGAGGTCCAGGCCGCGCTCGACCGCCAGCAGCGCCACCCCGGAGCTCTCGATCCGGGCCACGTTGGTCCCGTCGAGGCGACCGGCCATCCCGACCCCGTCGGCCCAGACGCCCCAGGCCAGCGACGTGGCCGGCACCCCGGCGGCCCGCAGCTGCTGGGCCATCGCGTCCAGGCCGCCGTTCGCGGCGGCGTAGCACGCCTGGCCCTGGTTGCCGAACAGCGAGGCGCCCGAGGAGAACAGCACGAACGCCGACAGGTCCAGCTCCGCGGTCAGCTCGTGCAGCAGCCAGGCCGCGTCCACCTTCGGCCGCATGACCCGGGCGAGCTGCTCCGGGGTGACCGACTCGATCACCCCGTCGTCGAGCACGCCGGCGGTGTGCACGACCGCGGTCAGCGGGGCGTCCAGCGAACCCAGCAGGGCGGTGACCTGGTCCCGGTCGGCGATGTCGCAGGCCTCGATCCGTACCTTGGCGCCGAGCCCGGTCAGCTCGGCCACCAGCTCGGCGGCGCCCTCGGCGGCGGGGCCGCGCCGGCTGACCAGCACCAGGTGCCGGACCCCGTGCCGGGCGGCGAGGTGACGGGCGAAGACCACGCCCAGGCCGCCGGTGCCGCCGGTGACCAGCACGGTGCCGGCCGGGTCGATCGAGCGCACCGCGTCCTCGGCCGCCGCGGGCACCCGCGCCAGCCGCGGCGCCGACACCTTGCCGGCGCGCACCGCCAGCTGCGGCTCGTCCGCGGCCAGCAGCGCGTCCCACGGCACGTCGGCGGCGGCGTCGTCGAGGTCGACCAGCACGATCCGGCCCGGGTGCTCGGACTGGACGCTGCGGGCCAGCCCCCAGGCCGCGGCCCGGGCGATGTCGGGCGTCTCGCCGTCGAGCGCCACCGCGCCGCTGGTGACGGCCACCAGCCGGGTGTCGGCCAGGCGCTCGGTGGCCAGCCACCGCTGCAGCGTGGCGAGCATCTGCCCGGCGGCGTCGAGGGCCATCGCGGCCGGCGTGCCCGGGGCGAGGTCCGCGGCGACCCGGACGACCACCGCGTCCGGAGCGGTGCCGTCCGCGGCGACCGCCCGCTCCAGGTCGGCGAGTCCGTCGCCGTCCCAGCCGATGCGGACGAGCCGGGCCTTCTCGGCGGCCTGGCCGACCGGCACGGGGACCCACTCGACGCCGTACAGCGAGTCCGGTCCGCCGCCGCGGGCGCGCTCGAGCTGCGCCGGGTCGACCGAGCGGTAGACCAGCCCGCCGACGCCGAGCACCGGGGCGCCGGTCTCGTCGACCATGTCGACCCGCAGCCCGGTCTCGGCGGAGGTCACGAGGCGCACCCGGGCCGAGGTCACCCGCCGGCCGGGGCGTACGCCGGACCAGGTGAAGGGCATCTCCACCGCGGCGGTCGGGTCCTTGTCCACCAGCGCGCCCTGCAGCGCCGCGTCGAACAGCGCCGGGTGCAGCACGAAGCCGGAGTCGTCGGTGTCGTCGGGCAGCGCGACCTCGGTGTAGAGCTCGGCGCCGACCCGCCAGGCGGCCCGGATGCCCTTGAACAGCGGCCCGTAGTCGAGGCCGGCCAGCTCCATCCGGGCATAGAGGCCGTCCACCGGGATCGGCTCGGCGCCCGCCGGCGGCCACTGCGCCGGCATCGGGGCGGCGGCGGTGGTCCCAGTGGTCCCAGTGGTCCCAGTGGTCAGCCAGCCCCGGGCGTGGCAGGTCGGCTCGGGCTGCTCGTCGTCCGGCCCGGCGTCCGCGGTCGAGTAGACCGCGACCTCGCGGCGCCCGTCCTCCGGCGCCCCGACGGTCACCTGGACCCGGCAGCCCGCGTCGTCGTCGAGCACCAGCGGCGCCGCCAGCACCAGCTCGTCCAGCGCCCCGGCGCCGACCCCGGCACCGGCGGCCAGCGCGAGCTCCACCAGGGCGGTCCCGGGTGCGATCGGGATGCCGAAGACCACGTGGTCCCGGGTCCACGGCTGGGTCTCCGGGGAGATCCGGCCGGTGTAGACCCACTCGTCGCGATCGCCGACCCGGACGGCCGCGGTGAGGATCGGGTGCTCCACGACATGCAGCCCGGCGGCTGCGACGTCCCCGGCGCCGGCGGTCGGCACCAGCCAGAACCGCTCGCGCTGGAAGGCGTACGTCGGCAGGGGCACCGTCCGTGCCCCGCTGCCCGCGTACACGGCCGGCCAGTCGACGGCCACGCCGGTGATGTGCGCCTCGCCCAGCGACAGCGCGAACCGCGCGAAGCCGCCCTCGCCCCGCCGCAGCGACCCGACGACGCCGACCTGGGCGGCGGCACCGTGGGCGGCGACGGTGTCCTCGGTCGCCATGGTGAGCACCGGGTGCGGGGACATCTCCAGGAAGCAGCCGGTCCCGTTGTCGACCAGCGCCCGGATGGCCGGCTCGAAGCCGACCCGGCCGCGGAGGTTGCGGTACCAGTAGCCGGCGTCGAGGATCGCGGTGTCGACGAACCCGCCGGTCACCGTCGAGTAGAACGGAACGTCGCCCGCCCGGGGCGTGACCGGGGCGAGCGCCTCGGCCAGCTCGGCCTCGATCGCCTCCACATGCGCCGTGTGCGACGCGTAGTCCACCGCCACCCGCCGCGCCCGCATCCTGTCCTGCTCGCAGACTGCGTGCAGCTCGTCCAGCGCGCCGGGCTCACCGGCCACCACGACCGCCGCCGGACCGTTGACCGCCGCCACGGAGACCCGGCCCTCGTACGGGACCAGCAACTCCTCGACCCGCTCCACCGGCAGCGCGACCGACATCATCCCGCCGTGCCCGGCCAACCGCTCCCGCACCAGCCGGCTGCGCAGCGCCACCACCCGGGCACCGTCCTCAAGCGACAGCGCACCCGCCACGCACGCCGCCGCGATCTCCCCCTGCGAGTGACCCACCACCGCCGACGGCTCCACACCGTACGACCGCCACAGCGCCGCCAGCGACACCATCACCGCCCACAGCGCCGGCTGGACCACGTCCACCCGCTCCAGCGACGGCGCGCCCTCGACGCCCCGCAGCACGTCCTCCAGGCTCCAGTCCACGAACCGCGCAAGCGCCACCCCGCACTCGGCGATCCGGGCCGCGAACACCGGCGAGGAATCCAGCAGCTCGACCGCCATCCCGACCCACTGCGCCCCCTGGCCCGGGAACACGAAGACCGGCCGGGCACCGGCGCTCAGCACGTGACCGTCGACGACAGTCTCCGACGGCTCCGCCGCGCCGAGCGCGGACAGCCCGGCCAGCAGCGCCGCGCGGTCGGAGGACACCACGACCGCCCGGTGGTCGAGCTGGTCGCGGGTGGTGGCCGAGGAGAGCCCGAGGTCGGCCACGGTGACCTCGGGGCGCGCGAGCACGCTGGCCCGCAGCCGGTCGGCCTGGGCGCGCAGGGCGGCGGCGCTGCGGGCGGACAGCAGCACCGGCAGCGCCGGCGGGCCGACCACCGGCGCCGGCCCGGCCTCCGGACCGGTCCGGCCGGCCGGTCCGGCCGGCCGGTCCCGGCCGGCCCGGTCCCGGGGACCGCGTCGAGCGGCGCCTCCTCCAGGATCACGTGGCAGTTGGTGCCGCTGACGCCGAAGGAGGACACCCCGGCCCGGCGGGGATGGCCGTTGGTCTTCCACGGCCGCGCCTCGGTGAGCAGCCGGACCTCGCCGGACTCCCAGTCCACCCGCGGCGACGGCGCGTCCACGTGCAGGGTGGCGGGCAGCGTCTCGGCGCGCAGCGCGAGCACCATCTTCATCACGCTGGCGACGCCGGCCGCGGTGGAGCTGTGCCCGATATTGGACTTGATCGAGCCCAGCCACAGCGGGCCGTCCCGGCGCTCCCGGCCGTACGTCGAGAGCAGCGCCTGCACCTCGATCGGGTCGCCCAGCTTGGTGCCCGTGCCGTGGCCCTCGACCACATCCACCTCGGCCGCCGAGACCCCGGCGTTGGCCAGCGCCTGCCGGATCACCCGCTCCTGGGACGGCCCGTTGGGCGCGGTCAGCCCGTTGCTGGCGCCGTCCTGGTTGACCGCGCTGCCGCGCACCACCGCGAGCACCCGGTGCCCGTTGCGGCGCGCGTCCGAGAGCCGCTCCAGCACGATCAGGCCGGCGCCGTCGGAGAAGCCGGTGCCGTCGGCGGCGGCCGCGTACGACCGGCAGCGGCCGTCCGGCGACAGCCCGCGCTGCCGGCTGAAGTCGACGAACAGCGTCGGCCCGGCCAGCACCGTCACGCCGCCGACCAGCGCCAGCGAGCACTCCCGGGTGCGCAGCGCGTGCGCAGCCAGGTGCAGGGCCACCAGCGAGGCCGAGCAGGCGGTGTCCACCGAGACCGCCGGGCCCTCCAGGCCGAAGCTGTAGGAGATGCGGCCGGACACGACGCTGGTCGTGCCGCCGGTCAGCCGCAGCCCCTCGATCTGCGGGACCCCGCCGGCCGGGATCGGCGCGTAGTCCGACGGGCCGACCCCGCAGTAGACCCCGGTGTTGCTGCCGCGCAGCGAGGCCGGCGGGATGCCCGCGTCCTCGAAGGCCTCCCAGGCCAGCTCCAGCAGCAGCCGCTGCTGTGGGTCCATGGACAGCGCCTCGCGCGGACTGATCCCGAAGAAGTCGGCGTCGAAGCTCGTCGCGCCGGGGACGAACCCGCCCTCCCGCGCGTACGAGGTGCCGAGCCGGTCCGGGTCCGGGTCGTACAGCCGCTCCAGGTCCCAGCCCCGGTCGGTCGGGAAGCCGGAGATCGCGTCGCGGCCCTCGGCGATCAGGTCCCACAGCTCGGCCGGCGAGTCGGCGCCCGGGTAGCGGCAGCTCATGCCGATCACGGCGAGCGGCTCGGTGCCGCGCTCCTCCAGCTCGCGCACCCGGGTCCGCGCGTCGCTGAGCTCGGCCGCGGTCTTCTTGAGGTAGCGGACAAGCTTGTCCTGCTGATCGGTACTCAGCTCAGTCACATCTTCTCCTCAGACCTCGCCGAACACGGCTTCGACGAGCCCGAAGACGCCTCCGTGGTTGCCGGTGCAATAAAGGGCCCGCACGCGCGCGGAGTCAGCGCGATCGGTGCCCGTGATGGGCAACCGTACGACCCCCGCACGGCAGTCTGGGGCCCGTGGCAGGAAGCGGTCGAGATGCCGGGCCACTGTGAACACCTATAGCCGAACCCCCATGTTTGAACACCTATATTCGAGACGCGTCGCATTGCCGCACCACGACCGCCGGAACGGCCGGTCGGATCGTCGCGCGGGCGCCACTCCAGAGGGAATCGAGTTCGCAGCTTCAGGACAGGTCTTCGCAGCTTGCTGACAGTTGTCAAAACGAATGCCCGGCACCCGCATTCAGGCAAGTAGTGTTCGCCCCGCCTGTGATCCTTTACCACACGACCCCGAAGAGGAACAGCCGATGATCAGCGCTTCCGCCGCGGTACTCAGGGCCGGCGACCAGCCGCACGCCATCGAGGACGTGACCCTCGACGAGCCCGGTGCGGACCAGATCGTGGTGCAGGTGGCGGCGACCGGCTTCTGCCACAGCGACGCGGTGGCCCGGGCGCCGAGGTTCGCCCCGGTCTGGCCGCTGATCACCGGCCACGAGGCCGCCGGGGTGGTCGAGTGGGTCGGGTCGCAGGTGTCCGGGATCGGGGTCGGCGACCACGTCGTGCTGACCTTCGCCTACTGCGGCACCTGCTCCCAGTGCGCGCAGGGCCACCCCGCGTACTGCGAGGCCTTCCTCCAGCTCAACATCCTCGGCCAGGGGGCCAGCGGCGGCGCCCGGGCCACCACCAGCGGCGGCGAGTCGGTCGGGGCCCGCTGGTTCGGGCAGTCGACGTTCGCCACCCGGACCGTCGTCGACGCCCGCAGCGCCGTGGTCGTCGACCGCGACCTGCCGCTGGACGTGCTGGCCCCGCTGGGCTGCGGCATCATCACCGGCGCCGGCACCGTCTTCAACGTGCTCTCCGTGCAGCCCGGGACGTCCGTGGCGATCTTCGGTGTCGGCGCGGTCGGGCTCTCGGCGCTGCTCGCCGCCAAGGTGGCCGGGGCCGAGTCGATCATCGCGGTCGACCTCCACCCGGCGCGGCTGGAGCTGGCGACCGAGCTCGGTGCCACCGCGACGATCCTGGGCGGGGACAACGCCTCCGTCGCCGAGCAGATCCAGAAGCTCACCGACCAGGGCGCCCACTACGCGGTCGACACCACCGGGGTGTCCGACGTCCTGCTCGCGGCCCTCAAGAGCCTGCGGTCCCGGGGCGTCTGCGCGTCGGTCGGGATCCAGACCGACGACCTCGTGCTCGACCGGCACGCGCTGGGTGGCGGCAAGCAGCTCGTCTCGGTGATCGAGGGCGACGCCGAGCCGCAGGTGCACATCCCGCAGCTGGTCCAGCTCTGGCGCGAGGGGCGCTTCCCCTTCGACCGTATGCTGGAGAGGTTCCCCTTCGCGGCCATCAACGAGGCCGAGCAGGCGGCGATGGAAGGTCGGGCCATCAAGGCAGTTCTGGTCATGGATTAGGAGACCCACGTGACCAAAGACCACTACGAGCTCGGCGAGCGGCCGCCGCTCGGGGAGCTCCCCGCCCGGATGTACGCGAGTGTCATCCGGCCGGAGCGTTACGGCCCACCGGAGAACGCATTCGAGATGGAGCTGGTGGACGTGCCACCAGTGGGTCGCAACCAGGTCCTCGTCTGGGTGATGGCAGCCGGGATCAATTACAACAACGTGTGGTCCTCGCTCGGTTACCCGGTGGACGTCGTGGCGGCCCGGCAAAAGGCCGGCGAGAAGGAGAATTTCCACGTCGGCGGGTCCGAGGCGTCGGGCATTGTGTGGGCCGTCGGTGAGGGCGTCACGTCGGTGTCGGTCGGGGACGAGGTCGTGGTGTCCTCCGGCGTGTACGACGAGGGCGCCGAGGACATCCGGATGGGCTACGACACGACCGCCTCGACGACCCTGAAGGCCTGGGGTTACGAGACCAACTTCGGCTCGTTCGCCCAATTCGCCCTGGCGAAGGACCTGCAGTGCCACCCGCGGCCGGTGGGCCTGTCGTGGGAGGAGTCGGCGTGCTTCCTGCTCACCGGCCCGACGGCGTACCGGCAGCTCACCGGCTGGACGCCCAACGTCGTCGAGCCCGGTGACCCGGTGCTGATCTGGGGCGGCGCCGGCGGTCTCGGCTCGATGGCCATCCAGATCGCCCGGCACCGCGGCGGCATCCCGGTCGCCGTCGTCTCCGACGACGAGCGGGGCAAGCGGTGCCTCGACCTCGGCGCCAAGGGCTACATCAACCGCAAGGACTTCACCCACTGGGGCCGGCTGCCCGACATCCGGGACACCGCGGCGATGGCCGAGTGGACGAAGGGGGCCCGCGCCTTCGGCCGGAAGTTCTGGGAGGTGCTCGGCGAGCGCCGGGCGCCGCGGCTCGTGCTGGAGCACACCGGGCAGGACACCATCCCGACGTCGATGTACCTGTGCGACACGGCCGGCATGGTGGTGATCTGTGGCGGCACCAGCGGCTACAACGCCGATGTCGACCTGCGCTACATGTGGATGCGGCAGAAGCGGCTGCAGGGCTCGCACTACGCGACCCTGCGGCAGGTCCGCCAGGTGATCCAGCTCGCCGCCGACCGGGTGCTGGACCCGTGCCTGTCCTGGACCGGCGAGCTCCGCGACGTCGGCGAGGCGCACCAGATGCTGTACGAGAACAGGCACCCTTACGGCAACATGGCGGTCCGGGTCAACTCGGTCGGGGAGCCGTGACCCACCTCGCCTGAGCACGACGAAGGCCCCCGGTCCCGGACCGGGGGCCTTCGTCGTGGGCGGGTCTACTTGAAGCGGCTCAGGTCGCCGCTGCGCAGGATGTCGGCGACGTCCCGGAACGCCGCCTCGACCTGGGCGATCTCGTCGTCGGACAGGTAGATCGACGGCTCGAAGCGGAAGGTCCAGGGGCCGCTCGCGGTGCGGGCGATGCGGAACCGGTGCGCCCGGTGCAGGTGCGCCATGATCATGAACGGCACCACCTGGTGCGCCTCGCGGACCGCCGGCTGCTCCGAGTTGGCCTGGTCGTGGAACTCGAAGCCGAGCATCAGGCCCTTGCCGCGGACCTCCTTGACGATCTCCGGGTAGTCGGCCCGGACCGCCTCCATCGCCGCCTTGGCCTTGGCGCCGCGCTCGGCGGCCAGCTCGTACGCCTTGCCGCCGTCGGCCTCCAGCATCTCCAGGACCTTGAGCGCGATCCGGGTGGAGAAGCCGTCCTTGGCGAAGGTCGAGCTGTGGATGAACTCGAACTCCCGGTGGTACCAGCGCTCGTGGATCAGCACCACGCCGAGCTTGGCGATGCCGCCGCCGAGCGCCTTCGCCAGGACGATGTAGTCGGGCTTGAGGTCGACCTGGGTGCCGGCGAGGAAGGTGCCGGCGCGGCCCATGCCCGACTGGACCTCGTCGGAGATCAGCGGCACGCCGTAGGTGTCGCAGGCCTCCCGCAGCGCGCCGGCCAGCTCCGCGGTCAGCGGGTAGATGCCGGCCTCGCCCATGATCGGCTCGACCACGGCCGCGGTGAACACCGGGAAGTCGCGCTCCACCACGTCGACGACGCCACCCTGGACCACCAGGTCGAGCAGGGCGGCCCGCTCCTGCTCCATGACCTTCGCGATCATCTCCGGCTGGTCCCGCGGCACGAAGCGGGCCTGGGCGGCCAGCGCCCGGAACGGCCCGCGCAGCATCGGGTTGTAGGTCAGCTGCACGCTGCCGATGAGCTTGCCGTGGAAGCCGCTCTCCAGGGCCAGGAACAGCGGCGGCCGGGCCTCGAGCTCGGCGTTGCGCCGGGTGATCTCGGCGGCCAGGTGGTCGATGTCGGTGCCGCCCAGCATCGCCGCGGCCGCGTCGGTGACGGTGGCGCCGTCGGCCAGGGCGGCCCGCGCCTGCTCGATGTTGGCCTGGATGCCGGCCTTGAGCGCGCCGATGCGCATGATGCGGTCGAGCTCGGCGTGCTTGATCGCGATCTCGACGGCCTCGGCGCCGGTGTTGCCGAACTGGGCCCAGAACTTGTCCTCGGTCCCCAGCTCGCGCCGGACGATCTTGTTGAGCTCGGCGGCCAGGTTGAGCGCGTACGAGTAGCCGCCCATCTGGGCGTGCACCGGGGTCTGCTGGTCGAGCACCCACTTGGCGTGCTCGACGATCTCCGGGTTGTTGTGGCCGAACATCAGCGAGCCGAAGCCGCTGACCCCGTCCAGGACGCCGTTCTCGCTGCCGTCCTCGGTCAGGTGGTAGAGCGTGTTGCCCTCGGCGCGCACGTACCGCAGCGCGAGGCCGAACGCACCCAGCCGCTCGACCATGAAGGAGTCCGCGAACTCCGGCGTACCGATGGTGGAATTCATTCTCCAGCTCCGATCGAGAAGTGTGTGACGGGTACGACTGGTGGTGATCACGCCTCGCCGAACTCGGCGTCGATCAGGGCGAAGACGTCGTCCACCGAGCTGACGGACTCCATCCCGCTCGCCTCCGGCGCGCTCTCGGTCAGCGCGGACAGCAGGATGCGCAGCTGCCCGGCGACCCGCTGCTTCTCCCCCGCCGCGGCGCCGGCGAGCAGGTCCTCGAGCCTCTTCAGCTCCGCGTCGATCGGCGGCACCACCTCGGCGACGCCGATCTCGGCCAGCAGGAGCTGCGCGACGGCCAGCGGCGTCGGCCGGTCGAAGACCAGCGTCGCCGGCAGCCGCAGCCCGGTGGCCTGCTGGAGCCGGTTGCGCAGCCCGACCGCGCCGAGGGAGTCGAAGCCGAGGTCCTGGAACGGGCGGTCCGGGGCGATCGAGGCGCCCGACTCGTGGCCGAGCACGCCCGCGACGTGGGTCCGGACCAGGTCCAGCACGACCCGCTCCCGGTCCTCCTCGGCGACGCCGGCCAGCCGCTCGGCGAGCGAGCCGGATGCGGTCTCGGTCCGCCGGTCCGGCATCGTGACCAGCCCGCGCAGCAGCGCGGGCAGCACCCCGGAGCGGGCCTGCACCCGCAGTGCCGCCGGGTCGAGCTGCACCGGTGCGAGCAGCGCGGCGTCCGCCCCGAGGCCCTGGTCGAACAGGGCCAGCCCCAGCTCGGCGGTCAGCGGGGTCACGCCCATCCGGGCCAGCCGCGCCCGCTCTGTCTCGCCGAGGGCGCCGGTCATCCCGGTGGCCTCCTCCCACAGGCCCCAGGCCAGCGACACCGCGGGCAGGCCCTCGCTGCGGCGCCGGGCGGCCAGCGCGTCCAGCACGGCGTTGGCCGCGGCGTAGTTCGCCTGGCCCGGGCTGCCGATCAGGGCCGCCACCGAGGAGAAGAGCACGAACGCCGACAGGTCCATCCCCGCGGTCAGCTCGTGCAGGTGCAGCGCCGCGTCCACCTTGGGCCGCAGCACCCGCTCCAGCCGCTCGGGCGTCAGCGACTCCACCACGCCGTCGTCCAGCACGCCCGCGGCGTGGATCACCGCGGTCAGCGGCCCGTCCACCGACGCGAGCACCGCCGCGAGCTGGTCCCGGTCAGCGACGTCGCACGCCGCGACCTCGGCCCGGGCACCCAGCGCCGCCAGCTCGGCGACCAGCTCGGCCGCGCCGTCGGCCGCCGGGCCGCGCCGGCTGACCAGCAGCAGCCGGGTCACCCCGTACCGCTCGGCCAGGTGCCGGGCGAACAGCGCGCCCAGGCCGCCGGTGCCGCCGGTGATCAGCACGGTGCCGCCGTCGGCGCCGCCCAGCTCCGGCGGCGGGCCGGGGACGGCCGCCTCGGCCCGCCCGAGCCGGGGCGCCAGCCACCGGCCGGAGCGCAGCGCCAGCTGCGGCTCGTCCAGCTCGACCAGCGCGGCCCAGTCCGGCTCGGTGTCGTCGTCGGTGTCGACGAGCACGAAGCGGCCGGGGTGCTCGGACTGCGCGCTGTGGAACAGGCCCCACACCGGGGCCTGGGTGAGGTCCGCGGCCTCCTCGCCGACGGCGACCGCACCCCGGGTCCGCACGACCAGCCGCGCGCCGGCCAGCGACTCGCTCGCCAGCCACCGGCGCGCCAGCTCCAGCGCCCGGACCGCGGTGCCGCGCACCGCGTCGGGCCCGCTGCCGCCGGCCACGGGGACGGCGCCGTCGGCCGCGGTGACGGTGGCGACCACGACGTCGGGCACGACCGCGCCGGCGGTGACGGAGCGCTCGAGCTCCGCCAGGTCGGCGCCCGGCTGCTCACCCAGGACCGCGACCCGCCCGCCGCGGGACGCGGCCACCGGGACCGGCGCCCACTCGACGCGGTGCAGCGCCCGCGGCCCGGTGCGCCGCGCCGCCTCCAGCTGCGCCTGCTCGACCGGGCGGACGTCCATCCGGGCCACGGTCGCGACCGGGGCGCCGTCGTCGCCGACGATGTCCAGCCGCAGCGTGGTGTCGCCGACCAGCCCGATGCGTACCCGCAGCCGGGTGTGCCCGGGCCGGTCCAGCCGTACGCCGGACCAGGAGAACGGCAGCCCTCCCGTCTTCGCGGTGGCGCCGCCGAGCATGCCGAGCCCGCCGTGCAGGGCGGAGTCGAACAGTGCCGGGTGCAACCCGAAGCCGTCGGCGGGACCGGCGACCTCGGGCAGCACGAGCTCGGTGTAGACCTCGCCGCCGACCCGCCAGGCGGCCCGCACCGCGCGGAACGCCGGGCCGTAGTCGAAGCCCAGGTCGGTGAGCCGGGCGTGGTCGCTGACCCGGGAGTAGAGGGTCTCCACCGTGACCGGCTCGGCGCCCGCCGGCGGCCACTGGAGCGGGAACGGCTCGGCCGGCGCCGAGTCCGGGGCCAGCCAGCCGCGCCCGTGGCAGGTGGTCTCCCGCTGCTCGTCCTCGCCGCCCTCGGGCCGGCTGAAGACCGCCACCTCGCGGCGCCCGCCGTCGCCGGCCGGGCCGACGGTGACCTGCACCTGGAGCGTGACGTCGTCCTCCAGCACCAGCGGCGACTCCAGCACCAGCTCGTCCAGCACCGGGCAGCCGGCCTGGCGACCGGCGGTCAGCGCCAGCTCGACCAGCGCCGTGCCCGGCACCAGCACGATGCCGAACACCACGTGGTCCCGCGTCCACGGCTGCGACTCGGCGGAGATGCGGCCGGTGAGCACCCACTCGTCGCGGTCGGCGATCCGTACGGCCGCGGACAGGACGGGGTGCTCGACGCCCAGCTGGCCGGCCGACGCGGCGTCGGTGGAGCCGGTGCCCGGCGGCAGCCAGTAGCGCTCGCGCTGGAACGCGTACGTGGGCAGCGGGACCCGCCGCACGTCGGAGCCGGCGTAGTAGGTGGACCAGTCCACCGCCACCCCGGTGACGTGCGCCTCGGCCAGCGAGGTGGCGAACCGCAGCATCCCGCCGTCGTCGCGGCGCAGCGACCCGACCACGCCGACGCGGTCCGCCGCCCCGTGCGCGGCGACCGTGTCCTCGACCGCCATCGTCAGCACCGGGTGCGGGGACATCTCCAGGAAGCAGCCCGCACCGTTGTCGATCAGCGCCCGCACCGCCGGCTCGAAACCGACCCGGCCGCGCAGGCTTCGGTACCAGTAGCCGGCGTCGAGGATCGCGGTGTCGACGAACCCGCCGGTCACCGTCGAGCAGAAGGGCACGTCGCCGGAGCGCGGCGTGACCGGGGCGAGCGCCTCGGCCAGCTCGGCCTCGATCGCCTCCACATGCGCCGTGTGCGACGCGTAGTCCACCGCGACCCGCCGCGCCCGGATGCTTTCGCGCTCGCAGGCTGTGTGCAGCTCGTCCAGCGCGCCGGGCTCACCGGCCACCACGACCGCCGCCGGACCGTTGACCGCCGCCACGGAGACCCGGCCCTCGTACGGGACCAGCAACTCCTCGACCCGCTCCACCGGCAGCGCGACCGACATCATCCCGCCGTGCCCGGCCAACCGCTCCCGCACCAGCCGGCTGCGCAGCGCCACCACCCGGGCACCGTCCTCAAGCGACAGCGCACCCGCCACGCACGCCGCCGCGATCTCCCCCTGCGAGTGACCCACCACCGCCGACGGCTCCACACCGTACGACCGCCACAGCGCCGCCAGCGACACCATCACCGCCCACAGCGCCGGCTGGACCACGTCCACCCGCTCCAGCGACGGCGCGCCCTCGACGCCCCGCAGCACGTCCTCCAGGCTCCAGTCCACGAACCGCGCAAGCGCCACCCCGCACTCGGCGATCCGGGCCGCGAACACCGGCGAGGAGTCCAGCAGCTCGACCGCCATCCCGGCCCACTGCGCCCCCTGACCGGGGAACACGAACACGGCCTTGCCGCCCACCGGCCGGCCCTCGACCACCCCGTCGACCGGCTCGCCGGCGGACAGCGCGCCCAGCCCGGCCAGCAGCGTGCCGCGGTCGGTCGCCACCACGGCCGCGCGGTGCTCCAGCTGGGCCCGCGCCGTCGCGGACGAGAACGCCACGTCGGCGAGGGACAGCTCCGGGCGGGTGGCCAGGTACGCGCGCAGCCGGTCGGCCTGCGCCCGCAGCGCCGCCTCGGTCCGCGCCGACACCAGCACGGGAGTGACGGCCGGGCCGTCCGCGACCCGCGCCGCCCGCGCCCCGTCCGGCGCCTCCTCCAGGATCAGGTGCGCGTTGGTGCCGCTCACCCCGAACGAGGACACCCCGGCCCGGCGCGGCCGCCCGCCGGCCGGCCACTCCCGCGCCTCGGTCAGCAGCTCGACCTGGCCGGACTCCCAGTCCACGTGCGGGGACGGCGCGTCCACGTGCAGGGTGCGCGGCAGCACGCCGTGCCGCATCGCCTGGACCATCTTGATCACGCCGGCGACGGCGGCCGCGGCCGACGTGTGCCCGATGTTGGACTTGATCGAGCCCAGCCACAGCGGGCCGTCGGCCCGCTCCCGGCCGTACGTCGCCAGCAGTGCCTGCGCCTCGATCGGGTCGCCGAGCTTGGTGCCGGTGCCGTGGCCCTCGACGGTGTCCACGTCGGACGGACCGAGGTCGGCGTCGGCCAGCGCCGCGCGGATCACCCGCTCCTGGGACGGCCCGTTGGGCGCGGTCAGCCCGTTCGACGCGCCGTCCTGGTTGACCGCGCTGCCGCGCAGCACGGCGAGCACGGTGTGCCCGTTGCGCCGGGCGTCCGACAGCCGCTCCAGCACGACCAGGCCCACGCCCTCGGCGAACCCGGTGCCCTCGGCCGAGGCGGAGTAGGCCCGGCAGCGACCGTCCGGCGACAGCGCCCGCTGCCGGCTGAACTCGGTGAGCAGGTAAGGGCCGGCCATGACGGTCACGCCGCCGGCCAGCGCCATCGAGCACTCGCCGGCGCGCAGCGCCCGCGCGGCCAGGTGCATCGCCACCGCCGACGACGAGCAGGCGGTGTCGACCGACAGCGAGGGCCCTTCCAGGCCCAGGCTGTACGAGATCCGGCCCGACACCACGCTCGTCGTGGTGCCGGTCAGCCGGTAGCCCTCGACCTCGGAGGTCGTCATACCGCCGTAGTCGGTGGTGACGGCGCCGCAGAAGACGCCGGTGTCGGTGCCGCGCAGCGAGGTCGGGTCGATGCCCGCGTCCTCGAACGCCTCCCAGGCGGCCTCCAGGATCAGCCGCTGCTGCGGGTCCATGGCCATCGCCTCGCGCGGGCTGATGCCGAAGAACTCGGCGTCGAAGTCGCCCGGCCGCTCCACGAAGCCGCCGCCGCGGGTGTACACCGTGCCGAGGTGGTCCGGGTCCGGGTCGTACAGCTTCTCGACGTCCCAGCCGCGGTCGGTGGGCAGCCCGCTGATCGCGTCCCGCCCGGACTCGACCAGCTCCCACAGCTGCGCCGGCGACGCGACGCCGCCGGGATAGCGACAGCTCATGCCCACGATGGCCAGCGGCTCGGTGTCCGCACGCCGCCGCCTGGCGACCGGCCGCCGGGTCTCGGCCATCCCGCCGACCTCGGCGAGGATGAACCGGGCGACCGCCGCCGGGCTCGGGTGGTCGAAGATCAGCGTCGCCGGCAGCCGCACCCCGGTGCTCTCGGTGAGGCCGTTGCGCAGCTCGACCGCGCTGAGCGAGTCGAACCCGAGGTCCTTGAACGCCCGCTCCGGGTCGACCGCGCCGGCCGACCCGTGTCCGAGCACGGTCGCGACCTGCGCCTGCACCAGCTCCCGGACGACGCGCTCGCGGTCGGCCTCGGGCACGTCGGCGAGCCGCTGCGCGAGCGAGCCGCCCGCCGCGACCCGCTTGGTCGCGGGCGCCAGCCCGCGCAGCAGCGCCGGCACCGTCCCGGCCCGCGCCTGCACCCGCAGGGCGGCCAGGTCGAGCTTCACCGGCGCCAGCAGGGCCTCGCCCAGCCCGAGACCCTGGTCGAACAGGTCGAGCCCCGCCTCGGTGGACAGCGCGCCGATGCCCATCCGCTCCAGCCGGGCCAGGTCGGCCACGGCGAGCTCGCCCGCCATGCCGCCGGCGTCGCTCCAGAGGCCCCAGGCGAGCGAGGTCGCGGGCAGGCCCTCGGCCCACCGCTTGGCCGCGAGCGCGTCCAGCACCGCGTTGGCCGCGGCGTAGTTGGCCTGGCCCGGGCTGCCCAGCAGCGCGGCGACCGAGGAGAACAGCACGAACGCCGACAGGTCCATCCCCGCGGTCAGCTCGTGCAGGTGCAGCGCCGCGTCCACCTTGGGCCGCAGCACCCGTTCCAGCCGCTCGGGCGTCAGCGACTCCACCAGGCCGTCGTCCAGCACGCCCGCGGCGTGGACGACCGCGGTCAGCGGCCGCTCCAGCGAGCCCAGCAGGGCGGCCACCTGGTCCCGGTCGGAGACGTCGCACGCCTCCACCCGTACGGCGCAGCCTGCCGCCTCCAGGTCCGCGACCAGCTCGGCCGCGCCGTCGGCAGCCGGGCCGCGCCGGCTGACCAGCACCAGGTGCTCGACGCCGTGCCGCTCGGCCAGGTGCCGGGCGAGGATGGCGCCCAGGCCGCCCGTGCCGCCGGTGATCAGGACCGCGTCGTCCGCGCTCCACCGCCGCGGCGAGCCGGACGCCGCCCGACCAAGCCGCGGCGCCCGCAGCTGCCCGGCCCGGACCGCGAGCTGCGGCTCGTCCGTGCCGAGCACGGCCGCCCAGTCGATGTCGTCAGCGTCCGCGTCGACCAGCACGAACCGGCCCGGGTGCTCCGACTGCGCGCTGCGCACGAGGCCCCACACCGCGGCCTGCGCGAGGTCCGGCGACTCGTCGCCGACCGCGACCGCGCCGCGGGTCACCACGACCAGCCGCGAGCCGGCCACCCGCTCGTCCGCCAGCCAGCCCTGGACCAGCTCCAGCGTGCGTACGGCCACGGTGTGCGCCGAGCCGTCGACCGGTGTCCCGACCCGGGCGACGACGGCCTCGGGCACGCCGTCGGCCAGCGCCTCGTCGAGCTCGGCCAGGTCGACCACGCCCACCGGCGCGCCGGAGGCGGTGATCGGCGCCCAGTCGACGGCGTACAGCGAGCGGCGGCCGCCCTCCAGGCTGGCCTGCTCGACCGGGCGGACAGCGATGGAGCCGATCGAGATCACCGGCTCGCCGGCCTCGTCCACCGCGTCCAGCCGGAGCGCGGAGTCGCCGGTCACGACCGACCGGACCCGCAGCCGGGTGACGCCGGGGCGGTCCAGCTGCACCCCGGTCCAGCTGAACGGCATGCGGTGCCCGTCGCCGCCGCTGATCAGGTAGACGCCGCTCTGCAGGGCGGCGTCGAACAGCGCCGGGTGGATGCCGTAGCCGTCGGTGCCGGCGGCGTCGGGCAGCACGACCTCGGCGTACGTCGTGGTGTCGCCCTCGCGCCAGGCGGCCTGCACGCCGTGGAAGGCGGGGCCGTAGTGGTAGCCGATGTCGGAGAGCCGGCCGTACAGGTCGTCCACCGGCAGGGTCTCGGCGTCCTCGGGCGGCCACTCGGCGGGCCAGTCGGCCGGCGCCGCAGTGACGGTGCCGAGCACCCCGCGCGCGTGGCAGACGGACTCCGCGTCCTCCGCCGACTCCGGTGCCGAGTGGATCGCCACCTCGCGGCGCCCGTCGGCGTCGGCCGCCCCGACGGTGACCTGCACCTGCCGGGCGATGCTCTTGTCCAGCAGGAGCGGTGCCTCCAGCACCAGCTCGTCCAGCACCGGGGTCCCGGCCCGGCGGCCGGCGGCGAAGGCCAGCTCGACCAGCCCGGTGCCCGGCACGACGATGGTGCCGAGCAGCTGGTGCTCGGCTACCCACGGCTGGGTGTCGGTGGACAGCCGGCCGGTGAACAGCCACTCGTCCCGGTCGCCGACCTTGACCGCGCCGGCGAGGACCGGGTGCTCGACCCGGCCCAGCCCGGCCGCGGCCACGTCGCCGGCCCCGCTGCCCGGCGCCAGCCAGTAGCGCTCGTGCTGGAACGCGTACGTCGGCAGCTCCACCCGGCGGGCGCCGGCGTAGTAGGCCGCCCAGTCCACGGCCACCCCGGCGGCCTGCGCCCGGCCCAGCAGCCCGGCGACGGTGCCCGCCTCCGGGTGCTTGGCCCGCAGCGACGGCAGGAACACCGCGTCGCCCCGGTCCTCCAGGCACTGCCGGGCCATCGCGGTCAGCACGCCGTCCGGCCCCAGCTCCAGGAACCGTCGGACGCCCAGCGCGTGCAGCGTCCGCACCCCGTCGTGGAACCGGACCGCCTGCCGCACGTGGCGCACCCAGTACGCCGCGTCGAACGCCGGCACCAGCTCGCCGGTCACGTTGGACACGATCGGGATCCGCGGCTCACCGAACCGCAGCCGGCGCGCCACCGCCTCGAACTCGGCCAGCATCGGCTCCATCCGCGGCGAGTGGAAGGCGTGCGAGACCCGCAGGCGGGACGTCTTGCGGGCCTGCCAGCCCGGCAGCCACTCGTCCACCGCGTCCGCGTCGCCCGAGACGACCACCGCCCGCGGCCCGTTGACGGCCGCGATCTCCAGCCGGCCCTCGAAGCCGGCCAGCGACGCGGCGACCTCGGCCTCCTCGGCCTGCACCGCCACCATCGCCCCGCCGGCGGGCAGCGCGCCCATCAACCTGCCGCGCGCGGCGACCAGCGCGCACGCGTCGGCCAGCGACAGCACGCCGGAGACGTGCGCGGCCGCGATCTCGCCGACCGAGTGGCCGATCAGGAGGTCCGGGTGCAGGCCCAGCGACTCGACCAGCCGGAACAGCGCCACCTCGACGGCGAACAGCGCGGCCTGGGTGAACTCGGTCCGGTCCAGCGAGCCGTCCGCTGAGGACAGCAGCTCGCGCAGCGGCCGGCCCAGCAGCGGGTCGAGCTCGCCGGCCACCTCGTCCAGCGCCGTGGCGAAGCGCGGGAACGCCGCGGCCAGCTCCAGGCCCATCCCGGTCCGCTGCGAGCCCTGGCCGGTGAACAGGAACGCGGTCTTGCCGGCCACCGCGCGGCTGCCGGCGCCCCCGCCGGCCAGCGCGGTCAGCCCGGCCAGCAGCTCGTCCCGGTCCGAGGCGACGACCACCGCGCGGTGGTCCAGCAGCGCCCGGGTGGTCGCCACCGAGAACCCGACGTCCGCGGGGGACAGCTCGGGACGGGCGGCTACGTACGACCTCAGCCGGTCTGCCTGCGCGCGCAGCGCCTTCTCGCTGCGGGCCGACAGGACCAGCGGCGCCGTGCCCACCGGCGGCGTCTCCGCGACCGGCTCGGCGGCGTCGGCGGGCGCCTCCTCGAGGATCACGTGCGCGTTGGTGCCGCTGATGCCGAAGCCCGAGACCCCGGCCCGGCGCGGCCGCTCCGACGCCGGCCACTCCCGCGCCTCGGTCAGCAGCTCGACCTGCCCGGCGGTCCAGTCGACGTGCGGGGACGGCGTCCCCACGTGCAGCGTGGGCGGCAGCACCCCGTGCCGCATCGCCTGCACCATCTTGATCACGCCGGCCACGCCGGCGGCAGCGGAAGTGTGCCCTATGTTCGACTTGATCGAGCCCAGCCACGCCGGGCCGTCGGTGCGGTCCCGCCCGTACGTGGCCAGCAGCGCCTTCGCCTCGATCGGGTCGCCCAGCTGGGTGCCGGTGCCGTGGCCCTCGACCGCGTCGACCTCGGCCGGGCTCAGCCCGGCGTTGGCCAGGGCGGCGCGGATCACCCGCTCCTGGGACGGCCCGTTGGGCGCGGTCAGGCCGTTGCTGGCGCCGTCCTGGTTGACCGCGGTGCCCCGGACCAGGCCGAGGATGCGGTGCCCGTTGCGCCGGGCGTCGGCCAGCCGCTCCACCACCAGCATGCCGATGCCGTCGGAGAAGCCGGTGCCGTCGGCGGCGGCTGAGTACGCCTTGCAGCGGCCGTCCGGCGCGAGCCCGCGCTGCCGGCTGAACTCGACGAACAGGAACGGGCCGGCGAGCACGGTGACCCCGCCGACCAGCGCCAGCGAGCACTCCCCCGCCCGCAGCGCCTGCGCGGCCAAGTGGATCGCGACCAGCGACGACGAGCAGGCCGTGTCGATGGTGACCGCCGGACCCTCCAGGCCCAGCGTGTACGCGATCCGGCCGGAGATGATGCTGCTCTGCGTGCCGGTGAGGCGGAAGCCCTCCAGCTCGGGCGGCATCGTGCCGCCGTAGTCGGAGGTGACCGCGCCGCAGAAGACGCCGGTGTCGCTGCCGCGCAGGGACGTCGGGTCGATGCCCGCGTCCTCCAACGCCTCCCAGGCGCCCTCCAGCGCCAGCCGCTGCGACGGGTCGGTGGCCAGCGCCTCCCGCGGGCTGATGCCGAAGAAGTCCGCGTCGAAGTCACCGACCCCGTCGACGAAGCCGCCAGCGGTGGTGGTGACCGTGCCGAGCCGGTCCGGGTCGGCGTCGTAGAGCCGCTCCAGGTCCCAGCCGCGGTCGGTGGGGAGCGCGGACATCGCGTCCCGGCCGGAGGCCACCAGCTCCCACAGCTCCTGCGGCGACGCGGCGCCCGGGTACCGGCAGCTGAGGCCCACGATCGCCAACGGCTCGTCGGCCCGCTGCTCCAGCTCGCGTACGCGGCGGTTGGCCGTCCGGAGCTCGTTGGTGACCTTTTTCAGGTAGGCGCGCAGCTTCTGCTCGTCCGAAGTCCCGCTGCTCATGCCGATCCGAGCTCCTCGTCGCTCACTTGATCACGCCGGGGTCGCCCAGGGGCGCCGTCCCCACTGGTCCGTCGTCCCGGTCTAGCTGTCCGCCCTCGCGTGCCGCCCCGGCCCGGACTGCGCCGGCGGGTGGTCGACCGGCGCGTAGCCCGTCCCGTAGTCGGTCCCGGCGTACTGCGTCGCCGGGTAGTCGGCCCCGGCGGGCTCAGCCTGGGCGTGCCGCCCCGACGCCTGCTGCGCCTGCTCGTGCGCCGCCGCCTCCAGCTGCGCCGCCGGGGTGTGCGACTTGATGTCGCGCAGCAGCACGGCGGTGAGCACGGCGAGCACCAGGACCAGCACGCCGCAGACCACCGCGGTGACGTGGAACCCGTCCATGAAGTAGCCGATGGCCCCCTCGACCAGCGGCCCCCCGGTCTCGGGCGGCAGCTCCTCGGCGACGGCGATGGCGCCGGGAAGGGTCTCGCTCGCCGCGTCCGCGGCCTCCGCCGGCAGCCCGTCCGGGATCGCGGCGTCGACGTTGGAGCGGTAGACGCTGACCCCGATGCTGCCGAGCAGCGCGATGCCCAGCGCGAGGCCGAGCTCGGACGCGGTCTCCGACATCGCCGCGGCCGAGCCGGACCGCTCCGGGGGCGCGGACCCGACCACCAGGTCGGTGCCGAGCGCGAACACCGGGCCGATCCCGCCGAACAGCACCGCCAGCGCGGCGACCAGCACCCACACCGAGTCGCCCGGGTCGACCGCCAGCAGCATGAGGTGCCCGGTCGCCGTCATCAGCAGGGCGAGGCCGACCACGTAGCCGGGACGGATCCACTTGGTGACCACCGGCGCCACCGAGGCGGTGACCATCATGACGAACGCCGACGGCAGCAGCCACAACCCCGCCTCCAGCGGGCTCTGGTCCTTGACCAGCTGCAGGTACTGAGCGATGAAGAGGTAGACGCCGCCGAGCACGCCGATGCCGACGAGCAGCGTCGCCAGCGTCACGCTGAACTCCCGGCGCCGGAACAGGCTCATGTCGAGCAGCGGGTCGGGCACCCGCAGCTGCCGCCGCACGAACAGCACCCCGAGCACGACACCGGCGACGAGCACGGCCGCCGGCAGCCAGTGCAGGCCGTCCTCGGCGAGCTCCTTGACGCCCCAGATGAACGCGATGATCGCGGCCAGCGAGAGCAGCACGCTGATCAGGTCGAGCCGGTGCGCCGACGGGGACCGGTATTCCGGAAGCAGGAACGGCGCGGCGATCAGCAGCACGACCATCACCGGGACGGCGAGCAGGAAGACCGAGCCCCACCAGAACTTCTCCAGCACCAGCCCGCCGATCGGCGGACCGAGGGCGGCCCCGGAGGCGAAGAACCCGGACCAGATGGCGATCGCCTGGGAGCGCTGCTGGTTGTCGGTGAACATGTTGCGGATCAGCGACAGCGTCGAGGGCATCAGCGTCGCGCCGGAGATGCCGAGCAGGGCCCGGCCCACGATGAGCATCTCGGCGCTGCTCGCGTACGCCGCGATCAGCGACGCCGCGCCGAAGCCGACCGCGCCGATCATCAGCAGCCGGCGGCGGCCGATCCGGTCGCCGATCGTGCCCATCGCGATCAGCAGGCCGGCGAGCAGGAAGCCGAAGATGTCGATGATCCACAGCGTCTGGTTGCCGGTGGGCTTGAGGTCCTCGGCGAGGTGCGGCAGCGCCAGGTAGAGGACCGTGGCGTCGACCGACAGCACCAGGGTCGGCAGGCAGAGCACTGCCAGCCCGAGCCATTCCCGCGACCCGGCCCTGCCGGCGGCCGCCGGGGCATTGACGCTCATGGGTGGAACCTCCGGTGCATCATCGGTCTGCAATGGCCTCGGGAATTACCGTACCGGCGGGATGGGGCCCCACTTCGCATGGAGATTGGCTCTGTCAACAACCTGCCCGGTGTTGTCAGCAACCTGCAGGCGCGGTCACATCGAAGTGACACGTCGAGCCGCGGACCCGATCGCATTCCCTATCACAGCGGCTTTGCGGTCCCCGCCCACCGGAATCCGATGATTGCGCGAACACGTGATCACCGGTAAGCCTGGAGGGGCGCCGGTCGCACCGGCCGATCTGATCACTGCGCGTGACGCAGGGCTCACTAAATCCGCCTGGAAACCCCGCCGGAGCCCGGGATAGGGGTTCAGGCTCGGCCCAGGGCTTCAGGTTCGGGCCCGCAGTCCTTAATCTTCTCCCCGATCGATGTGTGCACGAATCGCCATCCTGGCGGGGAGATCCGAGGCTCGCTGCAGCGAGGGCCGCCGGCCGCCGGCAGACCAACGACCCTGGCGGGAGACCATGGCTCGTTCATCGCTCGACAGCGACAATCAACTCCCGTGGCATCGACCGCCCCCGGGCGAATCGGTCGAGTTGCTGAGCCATGCCCGGGATCTCATCGAGGACGCCCTGAAACTCTATCAGGACGCCGAGAGCAAGCTCATCACCGAGATCACCGATCCGCACAAGGCCCGCTATACCCTCGCCGATGCGGTCAACAACGCCGAGCACGAGCTTCTCTACAATCTCCCGACCCAACCGGACCCGCGCTGGAACCCGACCCCCGGTGACCAGGTCCACACCCGCATTCTCTGCCCGCCGGAACGCATCACCAGCGTGAATTACCCGGCCACCGAGAATACCGAGATCCGGGTCGCCGACCATGTCGGCACCGATCTCGCGATCATCGACCGGCACACCGCGCTCATTCACATTCCGGCTAACGGCCACAAGCTCCTCGTGCTGCGGCACCCGGCGCTGGTCAACCTGCTCACCAGCCTGCTCAACCAGATCTGGCGCACCGCCGAGCCGCTGACCGACCAGACCGCCGCGCTGGCCGCACGCCGCAACTGCCCCACCACGCACCAGATCCTCGGGCAGCTCGCCCACGGCAGCACCGACGACGCGGCCGCGCGCCGCCTGTCCATGTCGGTGCGCACCTTCCGGCGCCACGTCGCCGACATCATGCGCGACATCGACGCCCGCTCCCGCTTCCAGGCCGGCATCCGGCTGGCCCAGCTGGGCCTGGTCCCGCTGCCGCACGACCTCCAGGACAACGACCTCGCGTCCTGAGCACCCCGGCGGGCGCGCATCCACGCGCCCCCGGTGCGGCCCCGGCCCGGCAGCGTCGCCGCGCCCGCCAGTGCCGTGACCGGCTACCTCCGCCGGTCCGGCACGGTGAGGTGGGGCCGTGAGGTCGGGCCGCACCGCCGGACTGCTGTATCACTGGCAGTGATATTTAGCACTCCCGGTGGTACGCCACGGGACGAGTAGTCAGCCGGCCGAGCTAGCGAACGTTCGTGGTCACCGCACCAGCCCCGGTTCAGCGGTCCAGCCACCGCTCGGTGGCGTCGGCGGTCGCCCCCGCCGCGTCCTCGATCAGCGTGAAGTGGTCCGCCGCCACCTCGACCTCGTCGTCGGCGACCGTCCAGGCCGGCCACTCGACGCCGCTGCTGCCCAGCGGCTTCCCGGCCCGGACCAGCAGGCTCGGCGCCGCAACCGCGGCCCGGGTGTGCTCGGTCATCAGCAGCCGCATGTACGCGCCCATGGCCAGGCAGTTGGCGTCGTCGAGGGCGATGCCGTCGTGCTCGTGCTCCAGGATCTCGGTCATCACCATGCCGAAGCCCCGGGCGATCTGGTCGTCGCCCTCCGGCGTCGGGGTGTCGAGGAGCACGACGCCGGCGGGCGCGGTGCCCGCGGCCTCCAGCCGGGCGGCGAGCGAGTGCGCGACGACCCCGCCGATCGAGTAGCCGACCAGCACGAACGGGCCGTCGCCGACGGCGCCGCGCACCGACCGCTCCAGCACCTCGATCGCGGCGTCCCAGCTGCCGGGCACCGGCTCGCTGCCCCGGAAGCCCGGCAGCGAGCAGGCGAAGACGTCCCGCACGCCGTCGAAGCGGTCCGCGAACCGCATGAACTGGTGCGGGCCGGAGCCGACCACGAAGGACGGCACGCAGACCACCGCGGTCGGGGCCGGGCCGGTGGCGAGGCGCACCGCGTACCGGTCGGCGGCGCCGAGCTCGTCGGCCGAGCCGAAGGCCGGCCGGAACCGGGACGCCGTGGTCAGCAGCTCGACCGTGTCCACGATGGACCCGGTGGCGTACGCGTGCCGCAGCAGCGTGCTCATCGTGCCCTCGCCGCCCGCCGGCGGGACCGGCACGGCGGTACCCGAGTCGCCGACCTCGGCCAGCAGGAAGGCCGCGACCTCGGCCGGCGACGGGTGGTCGAAGACCAGCGTCGTGGGCAGCCGCAGGGCGGTGGCCTGGCTGAGCCGGTTGCGCAGCTCGACCGCGGCGAGGGAGTCGAAGCCCAGCTCCTTGAAGCCGCGGCCCACCTCGACCGCCTCGGGCGCCGCGTACCCCAGCACCGCGGCGACCTGGCCGCGGACCAGGTCCAGCGTCACCTGCTCGCGGTCCGCCCCAGCGACCCCAGCGAGCCGCTGCGCCAGTGACCCGCCGGCGCTGCGGGTCCGCGGCACCGGCGCCAGGCCGCGCAGCACAGCGGGCAGCAGGCCGGCCCGGGCCTGGGTCCGCAGGGTGCCGAGGTCGAGCCGCACCGGGGCGAGCAGCGCGCGGTCCGCGCCGAGGGCCCGGTCGAAGAGCCCGGTCCCGGCCTCGTCGGACAGCGGCTCCAGGCCCATCCGCCGCAGCCGGGTCAACTCGGCCTCGTCCAGCTCACCGGCCATGCCGGTGGTCCACGGTCCCCAGCCGAGCGAGGTGGCCGGCAGGCCGCGGGCACGGCGGTACGCGGCGAGCGCGTCCAGGCCCGCGTTGGCGGCGGCGTAGTTGCCCTGCCCCGGGCTGCCGACCAGCGCGGCCACCGAGGAGAAGAGCACGAACGCGGCCAGGTCGAGGCCCGCGGTCAGCTCGTGCAGGTGTACGGCGGCGGCCAGCTTGGGCCCCGCCACCCGGTCCAGCCGCTCGGGCGTCAGCGACTCGACGACCCCGTCGTCGAGCACGCCGGCGGCGTGGACGACCGCGGTGAGCGGGTGCTCCAGCGAGCCGAGCAGCGCGGCGAGCTGGTCCCGGTCGGCGACGTCGCAGGCCGCCACCCGCACCTCGGCGCCCAGCTCGGCGGCGAGCTCCCGGGCGCCCGGGGCGTCGGGACCGCGGCGGCTGACCAGCAGCAGCCGGCGGATCCCGTACGCCTTGGCCAGGTGCCGGGCGAAGACCGCGCCGAGACCGCCGGTGCCGCCGGTGATCAGCACCGTGCCCTCCGGGTCGAGGGTCACCGGCTCCGGCGGCGCACCGGGCCGGACCAGCCGGGGCACGAGCACCCGGCCGTCGCGGACCGCCAGCTGCGGCTCGTCCGCCGCCGCGAGCGCGGCCCAGTCCGGGTCGCCGCCGCCGACGTCGACGAGCACGAACCGGCCCGGGTGCTCCGACTGCGCGCTGCGCACCAGGCCCCAGACCGGCGCGACCCCGAGGTCGGGCGCCTCGTCGCCGACCGCGATCCCGCGGCGGGTGGCGATGACCAGCCGGGCGCCGGCGTACGTCTCGTCGGCCAGCCACCGCTGCACCAGGGCAAGCGCGTCGTGCACCGCGCCGACCCGGGCGACCACCAGCTCCGGCGCCTCGCCGGAGGCGGCGGTCAGGTCGGCGGCGGCCAGGTCGGCGCCGTCCAGCACCGCCACCCGGCCCGGCCGCGCGGCGGCGCCGGCCGGCACCTCGACCCAGTCCACCCCGTACAGCGGGCTGCGGCCACCATCCAGCTGCGACTGCTCGACCGGCCGGAAGGCGAGCTCGGCCACGGCAGCCACCGGCTCGCCGTGCTCGTCGGCGATGTCGACGCGGAGCGCGGACGCGCCGGCCGGGCGGATCCGGACCCGCAGGTGGGCGCGACCCGGCGCGCCGAACCGTACGCCGGACCAGGATGCCGGCACCCCGGCCGGGCCGCCAGCGAGCAGGTCCAGCCCGGCGTGCAGGGCGACGGCGAGGAGGGCGGGATGGATCCCGTACGCCCTCGCCGAGTCCGCCAGCCCGTCCGGCAGGGCGACCTCGGCGTGGACCTCGTCGCCGCTGCGCCAGGCGGCCAGCAGGCCCTGGAACGCCGGGCCGGCGTCGATGCCCGCCTCGGCCACCCGGGCCTGGACGGCGTCGACGGACAGCGGCTGCGCGCCGGCGGGCGGCCACTGCGCGGGCCAGGCCGCGATCGGCTCGGTGTCCGGGGCCAGCACGCCGCGGGCGTGGCAGGTCGCCGGCCCCTCGGCGCCGGTCTCGGGGCGGGAGTAGACGGCCACCTCGCGGCGGCCGTCCCCGCCCGCAGGGCCGACGGCGACCTGCAGCTGCACCGCCGCGTCGCCGTCCAGGGTCAGCGGCGCGTCGACCACCAGCTCGTCCAGCACCGGGCTGCCGGCGTGCCGGCCGGCGGCGGCGGCCAGCTCGACCAGCGCGGTCTCGGGCAGCACGACGGTGCCGAGCACGACGTGGTCGCGCACCCACGGCGCGGTCAGCGCGGACAGCCGGCCGGTCAGCAGCCACTCGTCACGGTCCCGCACCGGCACGGCGGCCGGCAGCAGCGGGTGGCCGAGCCGGCCCTGGCCGGCGGCGGCCGGGTCGTGGCCGCCGGCCGCGGGCGCGAGCCAGTAGCGCTGCCGCTGGAACGCGTACGTCGGCAGGTCGACCCGGCGCGCGCCGGGGTAGAACGCCGCCCAGTCCACCGTGGCCCCGGCCACGTGCGCCTGACCCAGGAAGCCGGCGAAGGTCTCCGCCTCCGGCAGGCGGGCCCGCAGCGCGGCGGCGAAAACGACCCCGTCCTCGTCGAGGGTCTGCCGCGCCATCGCGGTCAGCACCGCATCCGGACCCAGCTCGAAGAACCGGCTCACCCCGTCGGCGCGCAGGGTCCGGACCCCGTCGGCGAACCGGACCGGCGCCCGCACATGCCGCACCCAATACTCCGCGTCGAACCTCTCGACCAGCTCACCGGTCACGTTCGACACCACCGGAATCACCGGCTCACCGAAGACCAACCCCGCGCACACGGCGCGGAACTCGGCCAGCATCGGCTCCATCCGCGGCGAGTGGAACGCATGCGACACCCGCAACCTCGTCGTCTTACGGTGCTGCCAGGCGGGCAACCACTCCTCGATCGCATCCAGATCCCCGGACACCACCGTCGCCAGCGGACCGTTCACCGCCGCGACCTCCAACCGGCCCTCGAACCCGGCCAGCGACGCCACAACCTCGCCCTCGCCCGCCTGCACCGCCGCCATCCCACCCCCAGCCGGCAACGCACCCATCAACCGACCCCGCGCGGCCACCAGCGCCGCCGCATCCGCCAGCGACAACACCCCCGCCACGTGCGCGGCCGCGATCTCCCCGACCGAATGCCCGATCAACACATCCGGGCGCAGCCCCAACGACTCGACCAGCCGGAACAACGCCACCTCGACCGCGAACAACGCCGGCTGCGTAAACGCCGTGTCGTCCAGCTCGCCCGAGGCCAGCAACCCCCGCAACGACCGACCCAGCAACGGATCCAGCACCGCCGCCACCTCATCCAGCGCCGCCCCCAACACCGGATACGCCGCCACCAGCCCCAGACCCATCCCCGCCCGCTGCGCCCCCTGCCCGGTGAACAGGAACGCCGTCCTCCCGGCGACGGCCCGGCCGACCGGCACGCCGGCGGCCAGCGCGGCCAGCAGCCCGTCCCGGTCGGCGGCGGTCACCGCGGCCCGCAGGTCGAGATGCGCCCGCGTGGTCGCGAGCGAGAACCCCACGTCCGCCAGGGACAGGTCAGGTCGCCCGGCCAGGTGCGCCCGCAGCCGCTCCGCCTGCGCCCGCACCGCCGCCTCGTCCTTGCCGGACAGCAGCACCGGCACCGGCCGCACCGGAGCCGCCTCCGAGGCCGGCTCGACGGCCGCAGCCGGCGCCTCCTCGATGATCACGTGCGCGTTGGTCCCGCTCACCCCGAACGAGGACACCCCGGCCCGGCGCGGCCGCTCCGAGGCGGGCCACGGCTCGGCCTCGGTCAGCAGCCGGATCTGCCCGGCGTCCCAGTCCACGTTCGGCGACGGGGAGTCGACGTGCAGCGTCCGCGGCAGCACCTCGTGCCGCAGCGCCTGCACCATCTTGATCACCCCGGCCACGCCCGCGGCCGCGGTCGAGTGGCCGATGTTCGACTTGATCGAGCCCAGCCGGAGCGGGCCGTCGGCGCGGTCCTGCCCGTACGTGGCCAGCAGCGCCTCGGCCTCGATCGGGTCGCCCAGCTTCGTCCCGGTCCCGTGGCCCTCGACGGCGTCCACATCGGACGGCCTGAGCCCGGCGCCGGCCAGCGCGTGCCGGATCACCCGCTCCTGGGACAGCCCGTTGGGCGCGGTCAGCCCGTTGCTGGCGCCGTCCTGGTTGACCGCGCTGCCCCGGACCAGGCCCAGCACCCGGTGGCCGAGCCGGCGGGCGTCGGACAGCCGCTCCAGCACGACCAGCCCGAGCCCGTCGGCGAAGCCGGTCCCGTCCGCGGCCGCCGAGTACGCCTTGCAGCGCCCGTCCGGCGCCAGCCCCCGCTGCCGGCTGAACTCCACCAGCAGGAACGGGTCGGACAGCACGGTGACCCCGCCGGCCAGCGCGAGCGAGCACTCCCCCGCCCGCAGCGCCTGCGCGGCCAGGTGCAGCGCCACCAGCGACGACGAGCAGGCGGTGTCCACGGTGACGGCCGGGCCCTCCAGGCCGAAGCTGTACGCCACCCGCCCGGACAGCACGCTGGTCGTCGTCCCGGTGAGCCGGAAGCCCTCCTGCTCCGGCGTCATCCCGCCGCCGTAGTCGGAGGTCAGCGCGGCGCCGACGAAGATCCCGGTGTCCGACCCGCGCAGCGCGGTGGGGTCGAAGCCGGCGTCCTCGAACGCCTCCCACGACGCCTCCAGCAGCAGCCGCTGCTGCGGGTCCATGGCCAGCGCCTCGCGCGGGCTGATCCCGAAGAACCCGGCGTCGAAGTCGCCGGCGCCCCGCAGGAAGCCGCCGCCCCGGGCGTACACGGTGCCGAGCTGGTCGGGGTCGGGGTCGAAGAGGCCGTCCAGGTCCCAGCCGCGGTCGTCCGGCAGCCCGGAGATCGCGTCCCGCCCGGCCGCGACCAGCTCCCACAGCTCGTCCGGAGAGGCCACCCCGCCCGGGTAGCGGCAGCTCATCCCGACGATCGCCAGCGGCTCGAGCGCGCGCTGCTCCAGCTCCTGCACCCGGCGGTTGGCCCGGCGCAGCTCTCCGGTCGCCCTCCGCAGGTAGACGCGGAGCTTCTGCTCCTCGCCGACCGGTCCCCGCAGGTCTGCCATCAGATCGGTCATGCCGAACCGAGCTCCTTGTCGATCAGCTCGAACACCTCGTCGTCGGAAGCGGCGAAGAGGTCCTCGAACTCGTCGTCGATGACCCCGTACGCCCCGGTGGGCCGGGCGCCGGCGCCGTCGAGCACCGACCGCAGCCGGTCGCTGAGCGACCGCAGCCGCGGCTCCAGATCCAGCAGCCGGTCCCGGTCGTCGGCGATCGAGGCGAGCAGGTCCTCGATCGTCCGCAGCTCCCGGTCCGAGGCGGCCGGCCGCTCGGGCTCCGGCTCCGGGTCGCCGACCTTGGTCAGCAGCAGCCCGGCGACCGCGTCCGAGGTCGGGTAGTTGAAGACGAGCGTCGAGGGCAGCCGTACGCCGCTGGCCCGGGTGAGCCGGTTGCGCAGCTCGACCGCGGCCAGCGAGTCGAAGCCCAGCTCCTTGAACGCGCGGTCCGGCTCGATGGCCGAGCCCGACTCGTGCCCGAGCACGCCCGCGACCTGTGCCCGGACCAGCTCCAGCGCGATCTTGTGCCGCTCGGCCGCCGGCACGCCGGCCAGCCGCTGCCCGAGCGACAGGCTGGTGGTGCCGGTGTCCGGCCGGGCCGGGGCGCGGACCAGCCCGCGCAGCAGTGCCGACAGCGTCCCGGCCCGGGCCTGCGCCCGCAGCGCGCCCTGGTCGACCCGGACCGGCGCGAGCAGGGCGTCGTCGGCCTGCTGCGCCCGGTCGAAGAGCTCCAGGCCGAGGTCGGTGGGGATCGCCGCGATGCCGGTACGCGCCCAGCGGGCGACGGCGGCCTCGTCCAGCTCGCCGGCCATGCCGGCGTCGGCCCACAGCCCCCAGGCCAGCGACGTCGCCGGCAGGCCCTCGGCGCGCCGGTGCGCGGCCAGCGCGTCCAGGTACGCGTTCGCGGCGGCGTAGTTGCCCTGCCCCGGGCTGCCGACCAGCGCGGCGACCGAGGAGAACAGCACGAAGGCCGACAGCTCCGACCCGGCGGTCAGCTCGTGCAGGTGCCGGGCGGCTTCCGCCTTCGGCCCCGCCACCCGCTGCAGCCGCTGCGGGGTCAGCGCCTCGACCACTCCGTCGTCCAGCACGCCGGCGGCGTGCACCACCGCGGTCAGCGGGTGCTCCAGCGAGCCGAGCAGCCCGGCCAGCTGGTCCCGGTCGGCCACGTCGCAGGCCGCGACCCGGACCGTGCAGCCCAGGCCCTCCAGCTCGGCCACCAGCTCGGCGGCACCCGGCGCCGCCGGGCCGCGGCGGCTGACCAGCAGCAGCCGGCGGGCGCCGTACACCCCGGCCAGGTGCCGGGCGAAGACCGCGCCCAACCCGCCGGTCCCGCCGGTGACGAGGACGGTGCCCTCGGGGTCCAGCGGGGCCGGGACGGTGAGGACGACCTTGCCGGTGTTGCGGCCCTCCCGCAGGAACCGGAACGCCTCCGCCCCACGCCGCACGTCCCAGGTCCGTACCGGCGCCGGGGTCAGCACGCCGGCCTCGAACAGGCCGACGACCTCGGCCAGCATCTGCTGGATGCGCTCCGGCCCGGCCTCGAACAGGTCGTACGACCGGTAGCGCACGCCGGGCCGCTCGGCCGCGACCGCCACGGGGTCGCGCAGGTCGGCCTTGCCCATCTCGACGAACCGGCCGCCCGGACCCAGCAGGTCCAGCGAGGCGTCGATGAACTCGCCGGCCAGCGCGTTGAGCACCACGTCGACCCGGCCGAACCTCTCCCGGAACGCGAGGTCCCGGGACGAGGCGATCCGCTCCGCGGGCACCCCGAGGTCGCCGACCGCGGCCCACTTGGGCGGGGACGCGGTCGCGTACACCTCGGCCCCGAGGTGGCGGGCCAGCTGCACCGCGGCCATCCCGACCCCGCCGGCGGCGGCGTGCACCAGCACCCGCTCGCCGCGGCCGAGCCCGGCCAGGTCGACCAGCCCGTAGTACGCGGTCAGGTAGACGATCGGCACGGCCGCCGCCTGCGCGAACGACCAGCCGGCCGGCATCGGCACCACCATCCGGCGGTCCGCGACCGCCAGCGGGCCGAAGGCGTCCAGCACGACCCCGAGCACCCGGTCGCCCGGGGCCAGGTCGGTCACGCCGGCACCGACCTCGACCACCACGCCGGCGGCCTCGCTGCCCAGCGGCGCGTCGCCCGGGTAGAGGCCCAGCGCGATCAGCACGTCGCGGAAGTTCAGCCCGGCCGCCCGGACCGCGATCCGGACCTCGCCCGTCCCGAGTGGACGGTCGCCGGTCGACGGCACGACGGCCAGGTCCTCCAGCGAGCCCTTGCGCTCGATGCCCAGCCGCCACGCGCCGCCCGCCGGCGCTCCCGGCGCCGCCGGGACGAGCCGCGGCGCCAGCGCCCGGCCGTCCCGGACCGCCAGCTGCGGCTCGCCCAGGCCGGCCAGCGCGGCCCAGTCCGGGGTGTCGCCCGCGTCGTCGGTGTCGACCAGCAGGAACCGGCCCGGGTGCTCGGACTGCGCGCTGCGCACCAGGCCCCAGGACGGCGCCACGGCGAGGTCGGCCGCCTCGTCACCGACGGCCACGCCGCGGCGGGTCACCACCATCAGCCGGGCGTCGGCCAGCTCCTCGCGGGCCAGCCAGCCCTGCAGCAGGCCGAGGGTCTCCTCGACCGCGCCGGTCCGGGCCACGACCAGCTCGGGGACGTCCCCGGCCACCGACGCCAGGTCGGCGCCGGTCAGCACGGTCACCCGGGACGGCTCCGCCGCCCCGGCGGGCACCTCGACCCAGTCGACCCGGAAGAGCGAGTCGTCGCCGCGGCGCCGGCCGCTGCCCAGCTGGGCCAGCTCGACCGGGCGGAACGTCAGCTCGGCCACGGTCGCCACCGGCTCGCCCTGCTCGCCGGCGATGTCGACCCGCAGCGCGGACCCGCCGGACACCGCGGCCCGGACCCGCAGCCGGGCCGGACCGCCGCCGGCCGCGCCGCCCGTGCCGGCCGGCCCGATCCGGACGTCCGACCAGGAGAACGGCAGCAGCGCGGTCGAGCTGTCACCCAGCTCGAGCCGGTCGAGCCCGCCGTGCAGCGCGGCGTCCAGCAGCGCCGGGTGGATGCCGAAGCCGCGCGTCGCGTCGACCGGCTGGTCGGGGGCAGCGCGAGCTCGGCGTAGACGTGCCCGGCGTCCCGCCAGGCTGCCCGGACGCCCTGAAAGGCGGGACCGTAGTCGTAGCCGGCCTCGGCCAGCCGGGCGTAAAGGTCGTCGACCGGGACCGGCTCGGTGCCGGCCGGCGGCCACTGGAGCGGCGCCCACGAGCCGGCGGCCGGCTCCTCGTCGGCGACCAGGATGCCGCGGGCGTGCCGGGTCGCGGGCCGCGCGTCCCCGCTCTCCGGCCGGGAGAAGACGGCGACCTCGCGGCGGCCCTTCTCGTCCGGCTCGGCGACTGTGACCTGCAGGTGCACCGCCGCGTGCTCGGGCAGGACCAGCGGCGACTCGAGCACCAGCTCGTCGAGCAGGGCCGCGCCGGCCCGGCGGCCGGCGGCCGCGGCGAGCTCGACCAGCGCCGCGCCCGGCACGAGCACGGTGCCCAGCACGGAGTGGTCGCGCAGCCAGGGCTGGGCGTCGGCGGACAGCCGGCCGCTGAAGATCCACTCGTCCCGGTCGCCGATCTGGACCGCGGCGGCCAGCAGCGGGTGGTCCAGCCGGCCCAGGCCGGCGGCGGAGGCGTCCGCGGCGGTGCCGGGCGCGAGCCAGTAGCGCTGCCGCTGGAACGCGTACGTCGGCAGGTCGACCCGGCGGGCGCCGGGGTAGAACGCCGCCCAGTCCACCGTGGCCCCGGCCACGTGCGCCTGACCCAGGAAGCCGGCGAAGGTCTCCGCCTCCGGCTGGCGGGCCCGCAGCGCGGCGGCGAAAACGACCCCGTCCTCGTCGAGGGTCTGCCGGGCCATCGCAGTCAGCACCGCATCCGGACCCAGCTCCAGGAACCGGCTCACCCCGTCGGCGCGCAGGGTCCGGACCCCGTCGGCGAACCGGACCGGCGCCCGCACATGCCGCACCCAATACTCCGCGTCGAACCTCTCGACCAGCTCACCGGTCACGTTCGACACCACCGGAATCACCGGCTCACCGAAGACCAACCCCGCGCACACGGCGCGGAACTCGGCCAGCATCGGCTCCATCCGCGGCGAGTGGAACGCATGCGACACCCGCAACCTCGTCGTCTTACGGTGCTGCCAGGCGGGCAACCACTCCTCGATCGCATCCAGATCCCCGGACACCACCGTCGCCAGCGGACCGTTCACCGCCGCGACCTCCAACCGGCCCTCGAACCCGGCCAGCGACGCCACAACCTCGCCCTCGCCCGCCTGCACCGCCGCCATCCCACCCCCAGCCGGCAACGCACCCATCAACCGACCCCGCGCGGCCACCAGCGCCGCCGCATCCGCCAGCGACAACACCCCCGCCACGTGCGCGGCCGCGATCTCCCCGACCGAATGCCCGATCAACACATCCGGGCGCAGCCCCAACGACTCGACCAGCCGGAACAACGCCACCTCGACCGCGAACAACGCCGGCTGCGTAAACGCCGTGTCGTCCAGCTCGCCCGAGGCCAGCAACTCCCGCAACGACCGACCCAGCAACGGATCCAGCACCGCCGCCACCTCATCCAGCGCCGCCCCGAACACCGGATACGCCGCCACCAGCCCCAGACCCATCCCCGCCCGCTGCGCCCCCTGCCCGGTGAACAGGAACGCCGTCCGGCCCGGCGACCGGCCCACCGGCCGACCCGGCGCGTCCAGGGCGGCCAGCCGCGGCGAGCAGCTCCGTCGCGGTCGGCGGCGACCAGCGCGGCCCGCCTGCCGAGGTGCGCCCGGGTGGTGGCCAGCGAGAACCCGACGTCCCGCAGGTCCTGGTCCGGCTCGGCGAGCCAGGTGCGCCCGCAGCCGCTCGGCCTGCGCCCGCAACGCCGCCTCGTCCTTGCCGGACAGCAGCACCGGCACCGGCCGCACCGGAGCCGCCTCCGAGGCCGGCTCGACGGCCGCAGCCGGCGCCTCCTCGATGATCACGTGCGCGTTGGTCCCGCTCACCCCGAACGAGGACACCCCGGCCCGCCGCGGCCGGCCGTCGGCCCGCCACTCCTCGGCCTCGGTCAGCAGCCGGACGTCACCGACGCTCCAGTCCACGTGCGGCGACGGCGCGTCCACGTGCAGCGTCCGCGGCAGCACCTCGTGCCGCAGCGCCTGCACCATCTTGATCACGCCCGCGACCCCGGCCGCGGCCTGGGTGTGGCCGATGTTCGACTTCACCGAGCCCAGCCGCAGCGGCCCGTCCACCCGCTCCCGGCCGTACGTGGCCAGCAGCGCCTGAGCCTCGATCGGGTCGCCGAGCATGGTCCCGGTGCCGTGCCCCTCGACGGCGTCCACGTCGGACAGCGCCAGCCCGGCGCTGGCCAGCGCCGCCCGGATCACCCGCTCCTGCGAGGGGCCGTTGGGCGCGGTCAGCCCGTTCGAGGCGCCGTCCTGGTTGACCGCGCTGCCCCGGACCAGGCCCAGCACCCGGTGGCCGAGCCGCTGCGCGTCGGACAGCCGCTCCAGCACGACCAGCCCGAGCCCGTCGGCGAAGCCGGTGCCGTCGGCGGCCGCCGCGTACGGCTTGCACCGCCCGTCCGCGGCCAGCCCCCGCTGCCGGCTGAACTCGACCAGCAGGAACGGCCGCGACATCACGGTGACCCCGCCGGCCAGGGCCAGCGAGCACTCCCCGGTCCGCAGCGCCTGCGCGGCCAGGTGCAGCGCCACCAGCGACGACGAGCAGGCCGTGTCGACCGAGACGGCCGGCCCCTCAAGGCCGAAGCTGTACGCCACCCGCCCGGACACCACGCTCGTCGTCGTGCCGGTCAGCCGGAAGCCCTCCAGCTCGGGCACCGACCGGCCGTAGTCGTCGTGGGACATGACGCCGCAGAAGACGCCGGTGTCCGACCCGCGCAGCGACGCCGGGTCGATGCCCGCGTCCTCGAAGGCCTCCCACGCCGCTTCCAGCATCAGCCGCTGCTGCGGGTCGGTGGCCAGCGCCTCCCGCGGGCTCATCCCGAAGAACCCGGCGTCGAAGTCGCCGACGCCCTGCACGAAGCCGCCGCCGCGGGCGTACACGGTGCCGGGCCGCTCCGGGTCCGGGTCGTAGAGCCGCTCCAGGTCCCAGCCGCGGTCCTCCGGCAGCCCGGTGATCGCGTCCCGGCCGGCCGACACCAGCTCCCACAGCTGGTCCGGAGAGGCCACCCCGCCCGGGTAGCGGCAGCTCATCCCGACGATCGCCAGCGGCTCGTCCGCCGCCGGCCGGGAGCGGCGCGGACGGCCCGCCGCCGGCTGCGCGGCCCCGCCCGCCTCGGCGATCAGCAGCTCGGCGACCGCGGCCGGGGTCGGCCGGTCGAAGACCAGCGTGGACGGCAGCCGCACGCTGCTCGCCCGGGCCAGCCGGTTGCTCAGGTCGACGCCGGACAGCGAGTCGAAGCCCAGCTCCTTGAATGTGCGCGCCGGGTCGACGGCGGCCCCGGTCCGGTGGCCGAGGACGGCCGCGACCTGCGTACGGACCAGGTCCAGCACGATCCGGTCCCGCTCGGCACCGGACACCCCGGCCAGCCGCCGCGCGAGCGAGCCGCCGGCGGAGCGCCGCGGCGCGGCCGGGACCAGCCCGCGCAGCACGGCGGGCAGCACGTCCTCGGCCGCCTGCGCCCGCAGCGCGACCAGGTCCAGCCGGACCGGGGCCAGCAGCGGCCCGGCCCAGCGCTCGGCCTGGTCGAGCAGGTCCAGGGCGGCCTCGGCCGGCAGCGGCTGGACGCCCATCCGGGTCCAGCGCCCGTCGCCGGCGTCGGCGGTGTCGGCCCACGGCCCCCAGGCGAGCGCGACGGCGGGCCGGCCTTCGGCGCGGCGCCGGGCGGCGAGCGCCTCCAGGGCGGCGTCCGCGGCGGCGGCGGCGCCCCGGCCCGGGCTGCCGATCAGCCCGGCGGCCGAGGAGAAGAGCGCGAACAGCGCCGGCTCCGCCTCCGCGGTCAGCTCGTGCAGGTGCCAGGCCGCGTCCACTGTGGACCGCAGGGCGGCGTCGAGCCGGTCCGCGGTGAGCGACCCGACCAGCGCGTCGTCGACCGCGCCGGCGGTGTGCACGACGCCGGTGAGCGGGTGCGGGAGGTCGGCGAGCAGCGCGGCGAGCTGGTCCCGGTCGGCGACGTCGCAGGCGACCACGGTCGCCTCGCATCCGGCCGCGGCGAGCTCGGCGACCAGCCCGTCCGGAGCCGGGCCGGTGAGCAGCAGGCGGCGTACGCCCCGGGCGCCGGCCAGGTGCCGCGCCACCAGCGCCGCGACCGGACCCGTGCCGGTGACCAGCACGGTCCCGTCCGGGTCGAGCCGCGGCGGCTCGGCCGGCTCGCTCACCCGGGCCAGCCGCGGGGCGAGCAGCCGGCCGGACCGCAGCACCAGCTGCGGCTCGTCCAGGTCGAGCAGCGAGCCCCACTCCAGGCCGTCCGGGTCGTCGACGTCGGCGAGCACGAAGCGGCCCGGGCGCTCGGCCTGCGCGCTGCGGACCAGCCCCCACACCGGCGCGACCGCAAGGTCGACCGCCTCGTCGCCCACCGCGATCCCGCCGCGGGTGAGCAGCACCAGCCGCGCCGCGGCCAGCGGCGTGCTGGCCAGCCAGCGCTGCACCAGGTCCAGGGCGGCCGCGGTGACCGCCCGGGCCGCAGCCGGCTCGTCGGAGCCGCCGGCGGGGATCTCGGCCAGCACCACCTCGGGCGCCGGCGTGCCGCCGGCCACGGCGCGCTCCAGGGCGTCCAGGTCGGCGTACCCGGCCGGCCCGTCGGCGCCGAGGACGGCGACCCGCGCCGGGCCGCGGCCGTTGCGGGAGGTCGGGGTGACCGGCGCCCACTCCACGGCGAAGAGCGCGCCGGGACGGCCCTGCTCCAGCTGGGTCAGGTCGAGCGGGCCGAACTCGACCGCCGCCGCGCCGGCGACCGGCGCGCCGTCCTCGCCGGCGAGGTCGACCCGGACCGCGCCGGCGGGGCCGGATGATCCGGACGGAGCCGGGCCGGCCGGGGTGATTCGGACCCGTACCCGCGCGGTGCCGGGCCGGTCCAGCCACACGCCGGACCACGACCGCGGCACGGTGACCGCCGGCGTCCCGCCGGTGCCGGTCGCGCCGAGCCGCGCGTGCAGCGCGGCGTCGAGCAGCGCCGGGTGCAGCCCGAAGTCGCGGGCCGCCTCGGACTCGTCCGGCAGCACCACCTCGGCGTAGACGTCCTCGCCGTCGCGCCAGGCGGCCTGCAGGCCGAGGAAGGCCGGCCCGTGGTCGTGCCCGGCCGCGGCGAGCCGGGCGTGCAGCGCGTCCACCGGGACCGGCTCGGCCTCGGCGGGCGGCCACTCGACCGGCGACCACGGCGCACCCGACCCGGCCGGGGCGAGGGTGCCGCGGGCGTGCACGGTGGCGCCGTGGGCACTGCCACCGTCCGGGCGGGAGTAGACCGTGACGGCCCGGCGGCCGTCGCCGCCGGCGGCACCGACGCCGACCTGCACCGGCAGCGCGTCGTCGGCGGCGAGCACCAGCGGCGCGGCCAGGGTGAGCTCGGCCAGCACCGGGCAGCCGGCATGCCGGCCGGCGGTGAGGGCGAGCTCGACCAGGGCTGCGCCGGGCAGGACGACGGTGCCGTGCACCGCGTGGTCCTGGGTCCAGGGCTGGGCGGCCTGGGACAGCCGGCCGGTGAGCAGCCACTCGTCCCGGTCGGCGACCGGGACGGCGGCGGTGAGCACCGGGTGCCGCACCGGCCCGAGGCCGGCCGCGGTGACGTCGCCGGCGGTGGCGCCGGCGGCCAGCCAGTACGGCTGCCGCTGGAACGCGTAGGTCGGCAGCGGGACCCGGCGGGCGCCGGTGCCGGCGTAGTACGCCGACCAGTCCACCGGCACGCCGGCGACGTGCGCCTGGGCCAGCGACAGCGCGAACCGCTCCGGCCCGCCCTCGTCCCGGCGCAGCGACCCGACCGCGGCGACCCGGTCGACCGCGTCCAGCGTCTCCACCGTCTGCTCGACCGGCACGGTGAGCAGCGGGTGCGGCGACATCTCCAGGAAGCAGCGGGTGCCGCCGGCGACCAGCGCGCGGACGGCCGGCTCGAAGCCGACCCGGCCGCGCAGGTTGCGGTACCAGTACCCGCCGTCCAGGCCGGCGGTGTCCAGGAACCGGCCCTCGACGGTGGAGTAGAACGGCACCCGGCCCGACCGCGGCGTGATCGCGGCCAGCGTCTCCCGCAGCTCGGTCTCGATCGCCTCGACGTGGGCGGAGTGCGAGGCGTAGTCCACCGGCAGCCGCCGGACCCGGACGCCGTCGCGCTCGTACGAGGCGACCAGCTCGTCCAGGTCCGCCGGGTCGCCCGCGATCACGACCGACCGCGGCCCGTTGACGGCGGCGACCGACACGCGGCCGGCGTACACGCCGATCCGGGCCTCCACCTCCTCGGCCGGCAGCACGACCGAGACCATGCCGCCGAGGCCCGCGAGCCGGTCCCGCACCAGGCCGCTGCGCAGGGCGACGATCCGGGCGGCGTCGTCCAGGGACAGCGCCCCGGCGACGTACGCGGCCGCGATCTCGCCCTGCGAGTGCCCGACCACGGCGGCCGGCTCGACCCCGTACGACCGCCACAGCCGGGCCAGCGACACCATCACCGCGAACAGCGCCGGCTGCACCACGTCGACCCGCTCCAGCGACGGCGCCCCCGGCCCCGCCCGGAGCGCGTCGACCAGGCTCCAGTCCACGTACGGCGCCAGCGCCCGCTCGCAGGCGGCGATCTCGGCCGCGAAGACCGGGGAGGACTCCAGCAGCCCGACGGCCATGCCCGGCCACTGCGCGCCCTGGCCGGGGAAGACGAAGACCGGCCGCCCGGCCACCACCGAGCCGTCCACGACCGCCTCGGCCTGCTCGCCGGCGGCCAGCGCGGCCAGGCCGGCCAGGGCGCCGTCCCGGTCGGCCGCGACGACGGCCGCGCGCCGGTCCAGGTGCGCCCGGGTCGCCGCCGCCGACAGGCCGACGTCGAGCAGGGACAGCTCCGGCTGGGCGGCCAGGTGCGCCCGCAACCGGTCCGCCTGGGCCCGCAGCGCCGCGTCCGAGCGCGCCGACAGCAGCACCGGCACCACCGCCGGCGGGGCCGGATCGGCGGGGGCCGGGCCAGCGGGAGCGGGGGCGGCGCCGAGCACCACGTGGCAGCAGGTGCCGCCGATGCCGAGCGAGGTCACCCCGGCCGCGGCCGGGGCGTCGCCGGCCGGCCACGGCTCGGCGCTGGTGGCGACCCGCAGGCCCAGCTCGGACAGCGGGATGCGCGGGTTGGGCCGGGCGAAGTGCAGGCTGGGGACGAGCTCCCGCCGGTCCAGGCACAGCGCGGTCTTGATCAGGCCGGCGATGCCGGCGGCGCCCTCCAGGTGGCCGATGTTGGTCTTCACCGAGCCCACCGCCAGCGGCGCGCGCCGGTCCCGCCCGTACGCCAGGCCCAGCGCCGCGGCCTCGATCGGGTCGCCGACCTTGGTGCCGGTGCCGTGCAGCTCGACGTACTGCACATCGGCCGGCGCGAGGGCGGCCGAGTCGAGCGCGGCGGCGATCGTGCGGGCCTGCGCGGCCGAGCTCGGCACCGTCAGACCGCTCTCGTCGTTGCCGGTGCCGACCGCGCTGCCCTCGATCACCGCGTACACGCGGTCGCCGTCCGCGAGCGCCCGCTCCAGCGGCTTGAGCACGACGATGCCGCCGCCCTCGCCGCGGACGTAGCCGTTGGCCCGCTCGTCGAAGACGTGGCAGCGGCCGTCCGGGGAGAGCGCGCCGGCCGCCTCCACCACGGCGCTGCCCAGCGGGGACACGGTCAGGTGCACGCCGCCGGCCAGCGCGATCTCCGCCTCGCCGGCCCGCAGGCTCTCGCAGGCCAGGTGCACGGCGACCAGCGAGGACGACTGGCCGGCGTCCACGGTGAAGCTCGGGCCGGCCAGCCGCAGCGCGTGCGAGATGCGGTTGGCGATCATCGACCGGCCGAGGCCGGTCAGCGTGTGCCGGGACACCCCGCGGGGGCCGGCCATCGCCACCAGGTCGGCGTAGTCCCCGGCCATCACCCCGAGGAAGACGCCGACCTGGGTGAACGCCCCGGCCGCGATGCCGGCGTCCTCCAGCCCCTGCCAGGCCAGCTCCAGCGCGAGCCGCTGCTGCGGGTCGGTGTCCGCCGCCTCGCGCGGCGACATGCGGAAGAAGTCGGCGTCGAACTCGTCGATGCCGTCGACGAAGCCACCGCGGTCGGGACCGGCCGGCCGCTCGGCCGGGCGGTCCCGGACCGCGTCCACACCCGCCCGCAGCAGGGCCCAGGTCTCCTCGGGACCGGACGCCCCGGGCAGGCGGGCGGCGATGCCGACGACGGCGATGCGTCGTCGGTCGTGTCGTTCTGGCCTCATCGGCTCGTCCTTAATCTGACCGGCCGGCACACCGGCGCCCGTCGTCAGGTGCGGCGGGGCACCGGGATCACGTAGCGGCTGAAGAGGAGGTCGCGCAGCACGTCGTCGCCGCCCTCGACCACGGAGACGTAGCGGATGTCGCGCAGCAGCTTCCCGATCGGCGCGTCGCTGGTGTAGCCGAGCCCGCCGAACATCTCCGAGCCGACGCTGGCCACCTGCCAGCCGGCCTGGCCGCAGAACATCTTCGCGGTCAGCGCCGTCTTCAGCGTGCCCTGCCGGACGAACATCGCGGCCGCGTCCGGCGCGGTCATCACCGCGTCGAAGTCGCGGGCCGCCCGCAGCAGGTGGCTCTTCATGACGTCGATCTGCAGCTCCATCTGGCCGAGCCGCTGCGCGAAGACCGGGTTGTCCAGCAGGGTGCCGTCCCGCAGTGCCTTGGTCTTGGCGTAGACCATGCAGTGGTCGCGGACCCGCCGGGAGATGCCCAGCGCGGTGGCCGCGATGAGGATGCGGCTGGCGTTGAGACCGATCTCCAGCAGCCGGAGCCCGGAGCCGGCCAGCTGGTTGGCCGCCGGCACCCGGACGTCGCGCAGGCTCACCTGGTACGTGTGGGAGGCGCGCAGGCCGATCACGTCCCACCGCTTGACGATCTCCACCCCGGGCGAGTCCCGCGGCACCAGCACCGCCAGGTGCTCCTCCGGGTTGTCGGCCGCCCGGGTCACCACCACGATGAAGTCGGCGAAGTCGGTGTTGGTGGAGAAGTACTTCTCCCCCGTGATGACCAGCTCGTCGCCCTTGCGGGTGGCCACCGTCTCGATCTTGTTCAGCTCGCTGCCGGCGTTGCGCTCGCTGCCCAGGGTGGCGCAGAAGCCGCCCCGGGCCGCCATCGGCGCCAGGTAGCGGGACTTCAGCTCGTCCGACCCGTACAGCTGCACCATCGTGGTGCCCAGGATCGAGATGAAGAGCGTGAAGGCCACGCCGGCGTCGCCGTACGACAGCTCGTTGACGATCTCGACGCTGTCCTCCAGGCCGAGTCCGCGCCCGCCCAGGTCCTCCGGCAGCCACCAGTTGGCCAGCCCGGTCTCCCGGAACTTCTCGTACACCTCGAGCGGCTGGTCCGACAGCTCGTCGGTCCGCAGCTCGCCCGCGCCCAGCTCGTCCTTGACGAACCGCCGTACGGTCTTGAGGTCTTCCGGCCTCATCGGTCCCACCACCTCACTCGGAGAACGCCCGCTGGATGAGGTCCTCGACGTCCAGGGCGTCGATCTCCTCGTCGGCCTCGTCGATCGCCGCCTCGTCCGGCTCCTCCGTCGACGCGGAGTCCTCGCCGAACATGCGGTCCACCAGGTGGACCGCCAGGGCGGCCGGGGTCGGGTAGTTGAAGATGATCGTTGCCGGGATTTCGACGCCGGTGTCCTTCTTGACATGATTCCGGAACTCGACGCCGCTCAGCGAGTCGAAGCCGATCTCCTTGAACGACATCTCCGCGTCGATGTCGTCGGTGGAGGGATAGCCGAGCACCAGGGCCGAGGTGGCCATGAGCAGCTCGAGCATCTCCCCCTCCCGCTCCTCCGGCGGCAGGGCGGCCAGCTGCCGGACCACCGGCGGCTCGCTGCTCTCCTCGACCCGCGGCCGCCGGGCCGGTGCCGGGACCATCTCCCGGAGCACCGCGGGCAGGATCTCCCGCTCCCGCAGCGCGGCCCGGTCCACCAGGACGGGCACCGCGGCCGCGAGGTCGAGAGCCAGCACGGCGTCGAACAGCGCGGTCCCGGTCGCGGCCGGCAGCGGCACCAGCCCGCCGCGGCGGAACCGGGCCAGGTCGGCCTCGCCGAGCTCGCCGGCCATGCCCAGCTCCCACGGGCCCCAGGCCAGCGCGAGCCCCGGGAGGCCGGCGGCCCGCCGGTGCGCGGCCAGCGCGTCCAGGAACGCGTTGGCGGCGGCGTAGTTGGCCTGCCCGGCGGTGCCGACGGTGCCGGCCACCGAGGAGAAGAGCACGAACGCGGCCAGGTCCCGGTCCGCGGTCAGCTCGTGCAGGTGCCAGGCGGCGTCGACCTTGGGCGGGAACACCCGGTCGAGCTGCCCCGCGGTCATCGTCTCCAGGCCGGCGTCGGCCAGCACCCCGGCCAGGTGCACGACCGCGACCAGCGGCGCCTCGGCCGGGATCCGGTCCAGCTCGGCCGCCAGCGCGTCCCGGTCGGACACGTCGCAGGCGGCCAGCGCCACCTCGGCGCCCAGCCCGGTCAGCTCCTCGGCCAGCTCGGCCGCGCCCGGGGCGTCGGCGCCGCGCCGGCTGAGCAGCAGCAGCCGCCGGGCCCCGTGCGTGGTGACCAGGTGCCGGGCGAACAGCGCGCCCAGCCCGCCGGTGGCGCCGGTGAGCAGCACCGTGCCGCCGGACCAGGTGGGACCGCCGCCGGCCGGGGCCGGGGCGGCGGCCAGCCGCGGCACGTACGCCACGCCGCCGCGGACGGCGACCTGCGGCTCGCAGAGGTCCAGCGTGTCCAGCAGGGCCCGCGACGCCGGGTCGTCGTCCACGTCGACCAGGACGAACCGGTCCGGGTGCTCGGCCTGGGCGGCGCGCACCAGGCCCCACACCGGCGCGACCGCCAGGTCCGGGGTCTCGCCGGGCCGTACGGCGACCGCGCCGCGGGTGACGACCACCTGCCGGGTGCCGTCCACCGGGGCGGCCTGCAGCCGGCCCAGCAGCTGCCGGGCGGTGGCCCGGGCCGCCGCCGGCAGGTCGGCGCCGGCGGCCGCGGCGACGTGGACGAGGTCGGCCGCCGGCCGGGTCCCGCCCGCCGGCTCCGCCAGCGGCGTCCAGTCCACGGTGAACAGCGAGTCGGCCGCCGCCCCCGCGGCCAGCTGGCCGGCCGAGGCCGGCATCAGCGCCAGCGAGTCGACCGACAGCACCGGCGCGCCGGTCGGCCCGGTGATCTGCAGCGCCACCTCGTTGACGCCGACCGGGGTCACCCGGACCCGCAGCTCCGGCCCGCCCAGCGCGTGGAAGGACACCCCGGACCACGCGTACGGCAGCAGCGCCTGGTCCGGCTCCGACCCGCCCAGCAGGGTGAGGATCGGGTGCAGGGCGGCGTCGAACAGCGCCGGGTGCACGGCGAACCCGCCGCCGGTGTGCGGCACGCCCTCGGGCAGCCGGACCTCGCCGTACACCTCCTCGCCGGACCGCCACAGTGCGGTCAGCCCGCGGAAGGCGGGGCCGTAGCCGTAGCCGCGCTCGGCCAGCTCGGGGTAGAAGGCGGCCAGGTCGACCGGCTCGGCGCCGGGCGGCGGCCAGGCACCGCCGGCCGTCTCCGGGGCCGGCACCGGGTCGACGGCCAGCACGCCGGTCGCGTGCCGGGTCCAGGCCCGGGACCCGGCCGGTCGCGAGTGGACGGTGAGCTCGCGGCGGCCCTGCCCGTCCGGGGTGCCGACGGCCAGCTGCAACTGCACCGGCTCGGCGGCCAGGGTGAGCGGGGCCTGCAGGGTGAGCTCCTCGACCCGTCGGCAGTCGGCCACGTCCATGGCCTGCAGGGCCATCTCGACGTACGCCGCCCCCGGGAACACCACCCCGCCGAAGACCCGGTGGTCGGCCAGCCAGCCCTCGGTGGCCGGTGACACGTGCCCGCTGAGCACGACCTGGTCGGCGGCGGCCAGCTCGGTCGCGGCGGCCAGGAACGGGTGCTCGATCGCGGTCAGCCCGGCCCCGGCGACGTCGCCGCGGGGCGGCTCCGGCCGCACCCAGTAGCGCTGCCGCTCGAACGGGTAGGTGGGCAGGTCCACCGGCCGCCCGGCCAGCCCGACCGCGACCAGGTACGCCGCCCAGTCCACCCGGGCGCCGGCGACGTGCAGCCGGGCCAGGCCCTCGACCAGCGAGCGGGCCTCCGGCCGGGACTTGCGCACCACCGGTACCGCGGTCGCGGCCGGTGCCACCGAGGCGAGCGTCTCCTGGGCCATCGCGGACAGCACGCCGTCCGGCCCGACCTCGACGAACACCCCGGCCCCGGCGGCCACCGCGGCCCGCACCCCGTCGGCGAAGCGGACCGCCTCGCGGACGTGCCGCACCCAGTACGCCGGGTCGGCCAGCTCGCCGTCCTCGGCCAGGGTGCCGGTGACGTTGGAGACCACCGGCAGCCGGGGCGGCGCGTACGACACCGTCCGCGCCACCGCCTCGAAGTCGGCCAGCATCGGCTCCATCAGCGGCGAGTGGAACGCGTGCGAGACCCGCAGCCGCTGGGTCTTCACGCCGGCCCCGGAGAACATCGACTCGACGTCGAGCACCACGTCCTCGGCGCCGGAGATGACCGTCGCGAGCGGGCCGTTCACGGCCGCGACCGAGGCGGAGTCGGCGGAGTCCTCCAGCGCCTCGCGGACCTCGTCCTCGTCGGCCTGGATGGCGACCATCGCCCCGCCCGCGGGCAGCGCCTGCATCAGCCGGCCGCGGGCGGCCACCAGCCGGGCGGCGTCGGCGAGCGAGAAGACGCCGGCCACGTGGGCCGCGGCCAGCTCACCGATCGAGTGCCCGACCAGCACGGCCGGCTCGACGCCGAGCGACTCCAGCAGCCGGTACGCCGCCACCTCGAAGGCGAACAGCGCCGGCTGGGTCAGCGCGGTCCCGTCCAGCCGCGCGGCCAGCTCCGAGTCCGGCTCGGCCCCGACCACGTCGTCCAGCGGCACGTCCAGGTGCGGGTCGAGCTCGGCCCGCACCGCCTCCCAGGCCGCGGCGAACACCGGGAACCGGCCGGCCAGCTCCCGGCCCATGCCGAGCCGCTGGCTGCCCTGCCCGGTGAACAGCACGCCCACCTGGGGCGTGCCGCCGGCCGCGCCCGTGACCAGCCCGGCCGCCCGGTCGCCGGCGACCAGCGCGTCCAGCCCGGCGAGCAGCTCGTCCCGGCCGGTGCCGAGCACGACCGCCCGCTGGTCCAGCGCGGTCCGGCCGGTGGCCAGGGTCGCGGCCACGTCGGCGACGCCGGGGGCGGGCTCCGCGGTCACCGCGGCCCGCAGCCGCTCCGCCTGCGCCGCCAGCGCGGACGCGGTCCGCGCCGACACCAGCCACGGCACGAGCTCCGCCGTCTCCTCGACGGAAGCCGGCTCGTCGGCGTCGCCCTGCTCGAGGATCACGTGCGCGTTGGTGCCGCTGATCCCGAACGAGGACACCGCGGCCCGCCGCGGCCGGTCCACCGCCGGCCACTCCCGCGGCTCGGCCAGCAGCTCGACCGCACCGGCGGTCCAGTCGACGTGCGGGGTCGGCTCGGCGGCGTGCAGCGTCGCCGGCAGCACCCCGTGCCGCATCGCCATCACCGACTTGATCACCCCGGCCACGCCGGCGGCGGCCTGGGTGTGGCCGATGTTCGACTTCACCGAGCCGAGGAAGAGCGGCTCGGTCCGCTCCCGGCCGTACGTGGCCAGCAGCGCCTGCGCCTCGATCGGGTCGCCCAGCGTGGTGCCGGTGCCGTGCGCCTCGACCACGTCGACGTCCCGGGTGGACAGTCCCGCGGTGGCCAGCGCGCGCCGGATCACCCGCTCCTGGGACGGGCCGTTGGGCGCGGTCAGCCCGTTGCTCTCGCCGTCCTGGTTGACCGCGCTGCCGCGGAGCACGGCCAGCACCCGGTGCCCGTTCCGGCGGGCGTCGGACAGCCGCTCCAGCACCAGCACGCCGACGCCCTCGGACCAGCCGGTGCCGTCGGCGTCGGCGGAGAAGGCCTTGCAGCGGCCGTCGGCGGCGAGCCCGCTCTGCCGGGCGAACTCGACGAAGATGCCCGGGGTCGACATGACCGTCACCCCGCCGGCCAGCGCCAGCGAGCTGTCGCCGGACCGCAGCGACTGGGCCGCCAGGTGCAGCGCCACCAGCGAGGACGAGCAGGCGGTGTCGACGGTGACGGCCGGCCCCTCCAGGCCGAGCGTGTACGCCAGCCGCCCGGAGACGATGCTGGACGCGGTGCCGGTGAGCGCGTGCCCGGCCAGCTCCTCGGGCACCTCGGCCAGCCGCGGCAGGTAGTCCTGGCTCATGGCGCCGACGAAGACCCCGGTCCGGGTCCGGCGCAGCGCGGCCGGGTCCTGGCCGGCCCGCTCCAGCGCCTCCCAGGCGACCTCCAGCACCAGCCGCTGCTGCGGGTCCATGGACAGCGCCTCGCGCGGGCTGATCCGGAAGAAGCCGGCGTCGAAGTCGCCGGCGTCGGGCAGGAAGCCGCCGACCCTGGCGTACGGGGCAGCGCCGGTCGCCCAGCCCCGGTCGTCCGGGAACGGCGCGATGGCGTCGGTGCCGTCGGCGACCAGCCGCCACAGGTCCTCCGGCGAGGCGACCCCGCCGGGATAGCGGCAGGCCATCCCGATCACCGCGATCGGCTCGTCGGCGGCCGCCCGGACCGGCTCGTCCGCGCGCTCGTCCGGAGCGCTCCCGGACAGCTGGGCGCGCAGGTGCCGCACGACCGCGGCCGGCGTGGGGTGGTCGTACAGCAGCGAGGTCGGCAGCTGCAGCCCGGTGGCCGCGTTGATCCGGTTGCGCAGCTCGACCACGGTGACGGAGTCGAAGCCGATCTCCTTGAACGTGCGGTCGGCCTCGACCGCGGCGGCGTCCAGCCGGAGCACGGCCGCGGCGTGCCCGTGCACGAGCGTGCGCAACTCGCCGTCGGTCAGCCGGTCCGGCTGTTCCGCTGCCTCCGGCTCGGTCGCGGCGGTGGTCGCCCGCGCCGGCACCGGGGCCTCGACCCGCTCGCCGGAGACCCAGTACGCATCGCGCTGGAACGCGTACGTCGGCAGCGGGACGCGCCGCCCCCCGGCCAGCAGCGGCCGCCAGTCCACCGCGACCCCGCGGGTGGCCAGCTCGGCCGCGGACAGCAGGAAGCGCCGGGCCTGGTCCTCGTGCCGGCGCAGGGTGCCCTGCGCCACCGCGCCCTCGACGGTGTCCAGGATCGCCGCGGTGAGCACCGGGTGCGGGCTGACCTCGACGAAGACCTGGTGGCCGGCCTCGGCCAGCACCTGCACGGTGTCGGCGAAGCGAACCGGCTCGCGCAGGTTGCGGAACCAGTAGTCCGCGTCCAGCTCGGCCGGGTCGAGCCGGCCGCCGGTCACGGTGGAGTAGAACGCGACGCCGCTGTCGGTGGTGGTGATGCCGGCGGCGGCGGTGAGCACCTCCTCCCGGATGGACTCGACGTCGGTGGAGTGCGAGGCGTAGTCGACCGGGATCACCTTCGCCCGCACGCCGCGGGCGTCGTGCTCGGCCACCACCGCGCGCACGGCCTCGACCGGGCCGGAGATGACCACCGAGCGGGGCCCGTTCACCGCGGCGAGCGAGACCCGGTCCCGGTCCACCTCGGCCGCCGGCACCGCCAGCGAGGCCATGGTGCCGCGGCCGGACAGCCCGGCGGCGACCGCCCGGCTGCGTCCGACGACCAGCCGGACCCCGTCGGCCAGCGGCATGATGCCGGCCGCGCAGGCGGCCGCGATCTCGCCCTGGGAGTGGCCGACCACGGCGTCGGGCACCAGCCCGACCGACCGCCACACCTCGGCCAGCGACACCATCACCGCGAACAGCGCCGGCTGCACCACGTCCACCCGGGCCAGCGCGGCCTCGTCGCCGAGCACGTCGCGCAGCGACCAGTCGACCAGCTCGCCGAGGTGCCGCTCGCACTCGGCCATCCGGGCGCCGAAGACCGGCGAGGAGTCCCACAGCTGCCGGGCCATGCCGACCCACTGCGAGCCCTGGCCGGGGAAGACCCACACCACGCCGGAGGCGGGACCGGCGGTCGCGGTCACCACGTTCTCCGCGGGCAGGCCGGCCGCCAGCGCGGCCAGGCCGTCGGTCAGCTCTGCCCGGCCGGCGGCGACCACGACCGCGCGGTGCCGGAGCCGGGCCCGGGTCGTCGCCGTGGACAGGCCCACGTCGGCCGGGCGCAGCGCCTCGTCGGCGGCCACCCGGTCGCGCAGCCGCTCGGCCTGGGCGCGCAGCGCCGCCGGCGACTCGGCGGACACCGGCACCGGGACCGGCCCGGCCGGCGCCGCCTCCGTCTCCACCGCCGGCTGGACCGGGGGCGGGGCGGCGACGACGAGGTGGCAGTTCGCCCCGCCGACGCCGAACGAGCTCACCCCGGCGAGCGCGGGCGCCGCCCCGGGCCACGGGCCGGTGGCCGCGTTCACCCGCAGCCGCCACTCCTGCAGCGGGATGGCCGGGTGCGGCTCGGCGAAGTTGAGGCTGGCCGGCAGCTCGCCGTGCCGGACCGCGAGCGCGACCTTGATCAGGCCGACCACGCCGGCCGCGGCGTCCAGGTGGCCGATGTTCGTCTTCACCGAGCCGACCAGCAGCGGCCGGTCGGCGTCCCGGCCGGCGCCGAGCACCGCGCCGAGCGCGCCCGCTTCGACCGGGTCGCCGGCCCGGGTGCCGGTGCCGTGCAGCTCGACGTACTGGACCTCGCGGGGGTCGACCCCGGCCCGCGCGTACGCCTCCCGCAGCAGCGCCTGCTGCGCGCCCGCGTCCGGCACGGTCAGCGCCTGGCCGTCGCCGTCGTGGTTGACCGCCCCGCCGAGCAGCACGCAGTGCACCGGGTCGCCGGCGGCGACCGCGTCGTCGAGCCGCTTGAGGACGACCACGCCGGCGCCCTCGCCGCGGACGAAGCCGTTGGCCCGGGCGTCGAAGGTGTAGCTGCGGCCGTCCGGCGACAGCGCGCCCGCGCGGGCCAGCGCCAGCGTGCTCTCCGGCACCAGGTTCAGGTGCACGCCGCCGGCGATCGCCAGCCCGGCGGTGCCCGCCCGCAGGCTCTCCACCGCGAGGTGCACCGCCACCAGCGAGGAGGACTGGGCGGTGTCCACGGCCAGGCTCGGGCCGTGGAAGCCGAAGCGGTGCGAGATCCGGTTGGCGATCAGCCCGCGGCTCAGCCCGGCCAGCGAGTGGTGGGAGACCGCGTCGCTGCCGTACCGCTGCACCAGCGAGGCGTAGTCGTCACCGGCCGCGCCGAGGAAGACCGCGGTGTCGCTGCCGCGCAGGCCGTCCGCCGCCAGCCCGGCGTCCTCCAGCGCCTCCCAGCTGAGCTCCAGCGCCAGCCGCTGGCGCGGGTCCATCGCCTCGGCCTCGCGCGGGGAGATGCCGAAGAACCGGGCGTCGAAGTCGGCCACCCCGTCGACGAAGCCGCCCCGGCGGTACGGCGCCAGGTCGGGCACGTCGTACCAGCGGTCCGTGGGCGCCTCGGCGACGGCCTCGGTGCCGTCGCGCAGCAGCCGCCAGAACGCCCCGATGCCGTCCGCCCCGGGCACCCGGCACGCCATCCCGACGACGGCGACCGCCGGTCCGGTCGCGCCGGCGGGCCGCTCGCCCTGGTTTCCGTGCATCACTTCAGACCTCTCCGAGCCGGGTACGGGCACGCGGATGCGCTGGGGTCATGCCGACCCGAGCTCCTTGTCGATCAGGTCGAACATCTCGTCGTCGGACACGACGTCCAGGTCGTCGTCCGGGCCGGCGGCCTCGATCGGGTCCCCGCCGGCGCCGCTGAGCACGGCCCGCAGCCGCTTGCTGAGGTAGTGCAGCCGCGGCTTGATCTCGGTGAGCCGGCGCTCGTCCTGGGCGACCGCGACGAGCATGTCCTCCAGCCGGCGCAGCTCCTCCTCGAACGGCGACCGGTCGTCCCCGCCCTCGCCCTCGCCGACCTCCCGCAGCAGCAGCTGGGCCACCTCGACCGGGGTCGGGTGGTCGAAGACCAGGGTCGCCGGCAGCCGCAGGCCGGTCGTACGGGCCAGCCGGTTGCGCAGCTCGACCGCCGCCAGCGAGTCGAAGCCGAGATCCTTGAACGCCCGCTCCGGGTCGACCTCGGCCGCGGACGCGTTGCCGCGCACGGCCGCGACCTGCGCCTGCACCAGCTCCAGCACGACCTGCTCGCGGTCGGCCGCGGCCACCCCGGCCAGCCGCTCGGCCAGCGACCCGCCGGCCGAGGAGGCCCGCCGGGCCGGCGCCCGGACCAGCCCGCGCAGCAGCGCCGGCAGCATCCCGTCCCGGGCCTGGGCCCGCAGCGCGGACAGGTCCAGCCGCACCGGGACCAGCAGCGCCGTCTCGGCACCGAGGCCCTGGTCGAAGAGCTCCAGCCCGAGCTCGGCGGACAGCGCGCCGATGCCGGTGCGCTCCATCCGGGCCAGGTCGGCCTCGCCCAGCTCGCCGGTCATCCCGGTGGCGTCCGCCCACAGGCCCCAGGCCAGCGAGACCGCCGGCTCGCCGGCCGACCGCCGCCGGTGCGCCAGCGCGTCCAGCGCGGCGTTGGCGGCCGCGTAGTTGGCCTGGCCGGGGTTGCCCAGCTGGCCCGCGGCCGAGGAGAAGAGCACGAACGCGGACAGCGGCAGCCCCGCGGTCTGCTCGTGCAGCGCCCAGGCGGCGTCGATCTTGGGCCGCATGACCCGGTCGACCTGCTCCGGGGTGAGCGACTCGATGACGCCGTCGTCGAGCACGCCGGCCGCGTGCAGCACCGCGGTCAGCGGCCGCTCCAGCGAGCCGAGCAGCCGGGCCAGCTGGTCCCGGTCGGCCACGTCGCAGGCCTCGACCCGGGCGGTCGCGCCGCGGGCGGCCAGCTCGGCCACCAGCTCGTCGACCCCGTCGACGGCCCGGCCGCGCCGGCTGACCAGCAGCAGGTGCCGTACGCCGTGCCGCTCGGCCAGGTGCCGGGCGAAGACCGCGCCGAGCCCGCCGGTGCCGCCGGTGATCAGCACGGTCCCGTCCGGGTCGAGCGGGGCCGGCACGGTGAGCACGACCTTGCCGACGTTGCGGCCCTCTCGCAGGAAGCGGAACGCCTCCTTGCCGCGGCGGACGTCCCAGGTCCGGATCGGGGAGGGCGCCAGCACGTGCCGCTCGAAGAGCGCGGCGACCTCGACCAGCATCTCCTGGATCCGGTCCGGCCCGGCCTCCAGCAGGTCGTACGACCGGTAGCGGACGCCGGGGTGCTCGCGGGCGACGACCTCCGGGTCGCGGATGTCGGTCTTGCCCATCTCGATGAACCGGCCGCCGCGCGGCAGCAGGTCCAGCGTCGCGTCGACGAACTCGCCGGCCAGCGCGTCCAGCACCACGTCCACGCCGGACCCGCCGGTGTCGGCGAGGAACTTGTCCCGGAAGCCGAGGTCGCGGGAGGAGGCGATCCGGTCGCCGGCCACTCCGAGCGCGCGGACCGCGTTCCACTTGGCCGGGCTGGCGGTCGCGTACACCTCGACGCCGAAGTGGTGGGCCAGCTGGACGGCGGCCATGCCGACCCCGCCGGCGGCGGCGTGCACCAGCAGCCGCTCCCCGGCCTTGAGCCCGGCCAGGTCGACCAGCCCGTAGTACGCGGTCAGGTAGACCACCGGCACGGCCGCGGCCTCGACCAGGGACAGGCCGGCAGGCACCGGCACGACCGTGCGCCGGTCGGCCACCGCGACCGGGCCGAAGGCGTCCGGGACGAGACCGAAGACCCGGTCCCCCGGCACCAGGTCGGTGACCCCGGAGCCGACCTCGAGCACGACGCCGGCGGCCTCGCTGCCCAGCGGGGCCTCGCCCGGGTACATCCCCAGCGCGATCAGCACGTCCCGGAAGTTGAGGCCGGCGGCCCGGACCGCGATCCGGACCTCGCCCACGCCGAGCGGCCGGCCGCCGTCGGACGGCAGGATCGCCAGGTCCTCCAGCGAGCCCTTGCGGTTGCTGCCCAGCCGCCAGCTGCGGCCGGCCGGCGCGGTCGCGGCCCGGCCCAGCCGCGGCGCCAGCACCCGGCCCTCGCGCACCGCCAGCTGCGGCTCGTCCGCCCCGAGCAGGGCGCCCCACGGCGGCTCGGCGTCGCCGTCGGTGTCCACCAGCAGGAACCGGCCCGGGTGCTCGGACTGCGCGCTGCGCAGCAGGCCCCAGACCGGCGACTGGGCCAGGTCGGGTGCCTCGTCGCCGACGGCGATCCCGCCGCGGGTGAGCACGGCCAGCCGCACGTCGCCCAGCCACTCGCTGGCCAGCCAGCGCTGCACCAGCGCGAGCGTCCGCGCCGCCACCGCCCGGGCGGCGACCGCACCCGGCTCCGCGCCGGCGGGCACCTCGAAGACGACCAGGTCGGGGGTGGACCCGCCGTCGGCGATGGCCCGCTCCAGCGCGGCCAGGTCCGGCTGGTCGACGCCGAGCCGCACCACCTGCACGGCGGCGGCCGCCGGGACCGGGACCTCGGTCCAGTCCACGGTGAACAGCGCGTTGCGGCCGCCCTGGGCGGCGTCGAGCTGCCCGGGCTCCAGCGGGCGCAGGCCGAGCGCGTCGATGGCGGCCACCAGCACGCCGGCGTCGTCGACCACGTCGATGCGCAGGCCCGAGCCCGCCGGGGTGAGCCGCACCCGGGCGCGGGTCGCCCCGCCCCGCCCGTGCCGCACGCCGGACCAGGAGAACGGCAGGTCCACCGTGGACCCGGCCTCCTTGCCCAGCAGCGCGGCGTGCAGCGCGGCGTCCAGCAGCGCCGGGTGCACGTCGAACCCGCCGGTCCCGGCGTCCTCGGGCAGCGCGACCTCGGTGTAGACGGTGTCGCCGACCCGCCAGGCGGCCCGCACGCCCTGGAACAGCGGCCCGTAGTCCAGGCCGATGCCGGCCAGCCGCTCGTACAGCGAGCCGACCGCCACCGGGTCGGCGCCCGCCGGCGGCCACTGGGCCGGGAACGGGGCGGTCGGAGCCGCCTCCGTGGTCAGCCAGCCGCGCCCGTGGCAGGTGGCCTGCGGCTCGTCCCCGCCGTCGGGCCGGCTGTAGAGGGCCACCTCGCGGCGGCCGTCGGCGCCGGCCGCGCCGACGGTGACCTGGACCTGGCGGACCGCGTCCCCGTCCAGCACCAGCGGCGCCTCCAGGACCAGCTCGTCCAGCACCGGGCAGCCGACCTCCTGGCCGGCGGTCAGCGCGAGGTCGACCAGCGCGGTGCCCGGCACCAGCACGGCGCCGAAGACCTCGTGGTCACCGGTCCAGGGCTGGGTGCCGGCGGAGATCCGCCCGGTCAGCACCCACTCGTCCCGGTCGCCGACCGGCACGGCCGCGGCCAGGACCGGGTGCTCGACCCGGTGCTGCCCGGCGGCGGCGACGTCGCCGGCTCGGCTGCCCGGGGTGACCCAGTAGCGGGTGCGCTGGAACGCGTACGTCGGCAGCGGCACCGGGCGCGCCCCGGTGCCGGCGTAGAACACCGACCAGTCCACCGCGGCGCCGGCCACGTGGGCCTCGCTCAGCGAGGTGACGAAGCGGTGCAGCCCGCCCTCGTCCCGGCGCAGCGAGCCGACGGTGGCGGCCCGGCCGGCCGCGGTCTCCTCGACGGCCATGGTGAGCACCGGGTGCGGCGACATCTCCAGGAAGCAGCCGGCGCCGTTGTCGATCAGCGCCCGCACCGCCGGCTCGAAGCCGACCCGGCCGCGCAGGTTGCGGTACCAGTACGCCGCGTCCAGCGTCTTCGTGTCGACGAAGCCGCCGGTCGCGGTGGAGTAGAACCGCACCCGGCTCGACGCCGGCGCGATCGGGGCCAGCACCTCGGCCAGCTCCGCCTCGATGGCCTCCACCTGGGCCGAGTGGGAGGCGTAGTCCACGGCCACCTTCTTGGCCCGGGCGCCGGCGCGCTCGCAGGTCGCCAGCAGCTCGTCCAGCGCGGCCGGCTCCCCGGACACCACGACGGCGGCCGGCCCGTTGACCGCGGCGACGGACAGCCGTCCCTCGTACGGGACCAGCAGCTCCTCGACCCGCTCCACCGGCAGCGCGACCGACATCATCCCGCCGTGCCCGGCGAGCCGCTCGCGGACCAGCCGGCTGCGCAGCGCCACCACCCGGGCGCCGTCGGAGAGCGACAGGCCGCCGGCGACGCAGGCCGCGGCGATCTCGCCCTGCGAGTGGCCGACGACGGCGGACGGCTGCACGCCGTACGACCGCCACAGCGCCGCCAGCGAGACCATGACGGCCCACAGCGCCGGCTGGACGACGTCGACCCGCTCCAGCGACGGCGCCCCGTCGGCGCCGCGGAGCACTGCGTCCAGGTCCCAGTCCACGAACGGCGCCAGCGCGGCGCCGCACTCGGCCATCCGGGCCGCGAAGACCGGGGCGGTGTCGAGCAGCTCGACCGCCATGCCGGCCCACTGCGCGCCCTGGCCGGGGAACACGAACACCGCCTTGCCGCCCACCGGTCGGCCCTCGACCACGTCGGTCGACGGCTCGGCCGCGGACAGCGCGCCCAGGCCGGTCAGCAGCGCGCCCCGGTCGTCGGCCACCACGACGGCGCGGTGGTCCAGCTGGGCCCGGGTGGTCGCGGTGGAGAAGGCGACGTCGAGCACGGACAGCTCGGGCCGGGCGATCAGCAGCGCCCGCAGCCGGTCGGCCTGCGCCCGCAGCGCGGCGCCGCTGCGGGCGGACACCAGCACCGGCAACACCGGCGGCGGAGCGGGCTCGGCCCCCTCCGCGGCGGCCGGCTCGACCGCCGGCGCCTCCTCCAGGATGACGTGCGAGTTGGTGCCGCTGATGCCGAACGAGGACACCCCGGCCCGGCGGGGCCGGTCCGGCGCCGTCCACTCCTCGACGCCGGACGGCAGCCGGATCTGGCCCGTGGACCAGTCGACGTGCGGAGACGGCTCGGCCGCGTGCAGGGTCGGCGGCACCGTCCGGTGCCGCATCGCCTGCACCATCTTGATCACCCCGGCCACGCCGGCGGCGGCCTGGGTGTGGCCGATGTTGGACTTGACGGAGCCGAGCCAGAGCGGCCCGTCCGGGCGGGACCGGCCGTACGTGGCCAGCAGCGCCTCGGCCTCGATCGGGTCGCCCAGCTGGGTCCCCGTGCCGTGCCCCTCGACGGCGTCCACATCGGACGGGCGCAGGCCGGCGTTGGCCAGCGCGGCCCGGATGACCCGCTCCTGGGACGGCCCGTTGGGGGCGGTGAGACCGTTGCTGGCGCCGTCCTGGTTGACCGCGGCACCGCGGACCAGGCCGAGGATCCGGCGGCCGTTGCGGCGGGCGTCGGACAGCCGCTCCAGCAGCAGCAGCCCGGAGCCCTCGCCCCAGCCGACGCCGTCGGCGGAGGCGCCGTACGCCTTGCAGCGGCCGTCCGCGGAGATGGCCCGCTGCCGGCTGAACTCGACGAAGATGCTCGGCTGCGACAGCACGGTGACCCCGCCGGCGAGGGCGAGCGAGCACTCCCGGTTGCGCAGCGCGGCGCACGCCTGGGCGATGGCGACCAGCGAGGCCGAGCAGGCGGTGTCGACGCTGACCGCGGGGCCCTCGAAGCCGAAGGTGTAGCTGATCCGGCCGGAGGCGACGCTGGCCGCGGAGGAGATCATGAGGTAGCCCTCGATCTCCTCGCGGCGGTCGCTGCTGCCGGCGACGACCTGGTAGTCGGCATACATGAGGCCGCAGAAGACGCCGGTGTCGCTGCCGCGCAGCGAGGTCGGGTCGATGCCGGCGTCCTCGAAGGCCTCCCAGGCGCCCTCGAGCAGCAGCCGCTGCTGCGGGTCCATGGCCAGCGCCTCGCGCGGGGTGATGCCGAAGAACTCCGCGTCGAAGTCGGTCGCCCGGTCGACGAACCCGCCCTCCCGCGTGTACGCGGTGCCGGGGTGGTCGGGGTCCGGGTGGTAGAGCCGGTCGAGGTCCCAGCCCCGGTCGGCCGGGAACTCGGTGACCGCGTCGCGGCCGGCGGCGACCAGGTCCCACAGCTCCGCCGGGGAGCTGACCCCGCCGGGGAAGCGGCAGCTCATGCCGACGATGGCCAGCGGCTCGCTGACCCGGTCGACGAGCTCCTGGTTCTGCCGCCGGAGGCGCTCGGTCTCCTTGAGCGACCTTCGCAGGGCACCGACGACGTCGCTGCTGGCGTTGGCCACGGCTACACCCTCCCGCCCGGGCGCGGCACGGCGTCCGGATGCTCGACTGCTCTCCGGCCGGTGGCCGCTGTGTAATCCGTCCCCGCGGGACCGCCGGCGAGCCGGTGGCACACGGTTTTGCTCCTAACGGGGACGGGAAGCGGACCAGGCATCGGACTGGGCCGACCCAGCGGCAAACCACGAGGATTCGTTCACCGGAGACGGAAGGAACGCTAGGCCAGCGCGGGCGGGAACCTCAAGAATGCCGCGAAGCAGACAGCCCATGGTTGCGTTCTCAAGGGTCACTAGGTGGACACGACGCCGTCCGATTGCGGTCAAGTAAGGTGCGAAATGCGGCAACTCTCGGACAAGATCGAGCTGCGGCTGCGGCGGAAGGCCCGCAGGTCACAGGTCCGATCGGCCCAGGGGACCGCGGGGTGGTGACAGCTACCGGCAGTTTCGGTCAGCAGGGCCGACATCGGGAATTAACCAACGCCGGTCGACACACCGAACCCCTATCGAGGACCGGTGCGCCGGCAAGGACATTCCATCAGTCGGTATGTAAAGGAACGAGGCCTGCATTCGTCGGGTCGAAGAACTGCATTCCGCAGCCAATTGATTACTCCACCGTCGGCGGCCGGCCGGTATCGGGGTGGCTCGCGCGGCGGGGGCGCCGGTGTTGACCCGGCCCCAGGGGCCGGGGTCAGGGTGTGCCCGTGACCGAACGACTGAGCACCGGCGAGTTCGCGGCCCGCACCCGGCTGAGCCGGAAGGCGCTGCGCCTCTACCAGGAGCACGGCCTGCTCGAACCGGCCGCGGTCGACCCGCGCACCGGCTACCGGGCGTACGCGCCCGAGCAGGTGCACCGGGCCCGGCTGATCGGCCGGCTCCGGCTGCTCGACCTCCCGCTGGCCGAGATCGGGGCGCTGCTCGCGCTCGACCCGGCCGCGGCCGTCAAGGCCCTCGACGACCACTGGCAGGACGCCGAGCGGACGCACTCCGAGCGCCGCCGGCTGCTCCGCCAGATCCAGGACCTCCTCACCGGAAGGGGAACCCCCGTGTACGACGTCCAGACCCGCGAGATGCCCGAGCAGAAGGTGCTCACCGTGCAGCGCAACCTGCACGCCGCCGAGCTGCCCGCCTTCATCGTCGAGGCCCACCAGGCGCTCTACGCGCACCTCGAGGCGAGCGGCGCCACGGCCACCGACCTGCCGTTCGTCGTCTACCACGGCATGGTCACCGAGCAGGAGGACGGCCCGGTCGAGGCGTGCGTGCCGTTCACCGGGTCCGTCGAGCCGGCCGGCCGGCTCGGGGTCCGGCTGGAGCCGGCCCGCGCCGAGGCGTACACCCGGCTGCGGAAGGACCAGGTGGGCTACCCGGAGATCCTGGGCGCGTACGACGCGGTGTTCGACTGGATCAGCGCGCAGGGCCACGAGGTGGCGCTGACCCCGCGCGAGGTCTACCTCGCCGACCTCGCGGTGGCCGGCGACGGCGACCCGGCCTGCGACGTCGCGGTGCCCTTCCGCGCCGGCTGAGTCGGGGTGGAGCCGGGCCGGCTGGGTCAGGCCGGCTCGGGCTCGGGCTTGGGCACGCCGTCCGGGTCCTCCGGGTCGCCCGGGCCGGGCTCGGCCGGCGCCGGCGGCAGCGTCTCCGGGGTGTCCGGGAGCAGCTCGCCCGGGTCGTCCGGGGCCGGCTCGCCCGGGTCGATGGGCGGGTACGTCTCCGGGTCCAGCTCCGGTTGCACCATCCGGCCAGTCAACCAGGCGCCCGCCCGGAGCGCCGCCGGCGATCCGCCTACGATCCCGGCATGGACGACGTCGATGCCGTGGTGGTCGGCGCCGGCCTGGCCGGCCTGGCCGCCACCCACGAGCTGACCCGGGCCGGCAAGCGGGTCGCGCTGGTCGACCAGCAGGGCCCGGCCGACCTGGGCGGCCAGGCATTCTGGTCGTTCGGCGGGCTGTTCCTGGTGGGCACCCCCGAGCAGCGCCGGCTGCGGATCCGGGACTCGGCCGAGCTGGCCTGGAGCGACTGGCAGGGCAGCGCCCAGTTCGACCGGCTGGCCGACGAGGACGCCTGGGCGGTCCGCTGGGCCCGGGCGTACGTCGAGTTCGCGGCCGGCGAGAAGCGGTCCTGGCTGACCGGGCTCGGGCTGTCCTTCCTGCCCACGGTCGGCTGGGCCGAGCGCGGCGACCTGCGCGCCGGCGGGCACGGCAACTCGGTGCCCCGCTTCCACGTCACCTGGGGCACCGGCACCGGCGTGGTCGAGCCGTTCGTCCGCTCGGTGCAGGAGGCGGCCGCGGCCGGGCTGGTCCGCTTCCACCACCGGCACCGGGTGGACGCGCTGGTGCGCACCGGCGGCACGGTCACCGGCGTGCGCGGCGCCGTGCTCGCCCCGGACGGCGCGCCCCGCGGGGCGGCGACCAGCCACGACGTGGTCGGCGACTTCGAGATCGGCGCCCCGGCGGTGGTCGTCGCGACCGGCGGCATCGGCGGCAACCACGAGCTGGTCCGCCGCTGGTGGCCGGAGCGGCTGGGCCGGCCGCCGGGCCGGATGGTGACCGGCGTCCCGGCGTACGTCGACGGCCGCGGCCTGGACATCGCCGAGACCGCCGGCGCCCGGCTGGTCAACCGGGACCGGATGTGGCACTACACCGAGGGCCTGCACAACTGGGACCCGATCTGGGCCGGGCACGGGATCCGGATCCTGCCCGGGCCGTCGTCGCTGTGGTTCGACGCGCTCGGCCGCCGGCTGCCGGCGCCCTGCCTGCCCGGCTACGACACGCTCGGCACGCTGCGGCACCTGCGCACCACCCCGGACATCGCGGCGTACGACCACTCCTGGTTCGTGCTCACCCAGCGGATCCTGCGCAAGGAGTTCGCGCTGTCCGGCTCCGAGCAGAACCCGGACATCACCGCCAAGGACCGGGTCGCCTTCCTGCGCGGCCGGCTGCTCGGCAAGACCGCGACCGGGCCGGTGGAGGCGTTCAAGCAGCACGGCGCGGACTTCGTCGTCGCGGACACGCTGGAGGAGCTGGTCGCGAAGATGAACGCGCTGACCGACACCCCGCTGCTCGACCCGGCCGCGATCCGGGCCCAGGTCGAGGCGCGGGACCTGCAGGTGGCCAACCCGGTCAGCAAGGACGCCCAGATCCAGGGCATCCGCAACGCCCGGCGCAACCTGGGCGAGCGGCTGGGCCGGACGGTCGCCCCGCACCGCATCCTCGACCCGGCGGCCGGCCCGCTGATCGGGGTGCGGCTGCACGTGCTGACCCGCAAGACGCTCGGCGGCATCCAGACCGACCTGGACTCGCGGGTGCTCGGCGCGGACGGCGAGCCGATCCCGAGCCTGTACGCGGCCGGCGAGGTCGCCGGCTTCGGCGGCGGCGGGGCGCACGGCTACAACGCGCTGGAGGGCACCTTCCTCGGCGGCTGCCTGTTCACCGGCCGGGCCGCCGGCCGGTCGATCGCCGCCGCCGGCTGACCGTCAGCTCAGCGGGACGACGATCGGCTCGTCGGTGACCGTCCCGTCCGGGCGGTGGCGGGGGATCGGCTGCGGCTGCCCGCCCGGCGGGGTCGGCCCGTACGGGACGACGACCAGCCGGTCGGGGTGGACCTGGACCAGCAGGCAGTGCGGCTGCGCGGCCCAGGACACCGTGCCGGCCTCGGCGAAGCGGGTGGGCGGCCGCTCGTCCAGCTTGCCGCCGGCGCCGGAGATCACGTACTGCAGCCCGTCCACCTCGCCGTGCTGGAAGTTGTGCTCGTGGCCGTGCAGCAGCAGCCGGACGCCGGTCCGCCGGTAGAGCGGCACCAGCCGCTCCAGCTGCTCGGTCATCGACTCGTGGTGCGGCCCGGCGCACCAGGCCGGGTGGTGGGAGAAGGGCACCTGCCAGACGGCGTCGCGGCCGGTCAGCGTCCGCTCCAGCCAGCGCCGCTGCCCGGGCTCGTCGAACCAGTGGATTCCCTGGTGGGCGCCCCAGGTGGTGTCCACGCAGACCAGCTCGAGCAGCGCGCCCACCCGCAGCCGGTAGAACAGCCCGGGGTCGATCGTGGCCCGCCCGGCTTCCGCCCGCGGCCCGAAGCGGACCCGCAGGTAGAGGTTGTCCTCGAGCTGCGCCCGGTCGTCGCTCGCCTCGGTGTCCGAGCTGTCGTGGTTGCCGGCCGTCGGGTAGAAGGCAAGGTGGTCGAGCAGGTAGCGGTACGGCTGGAAGAAGGTCAGCCACCAGTCCTCGTCGGCGGCGCCGGTGGCGTCCTGCGGGCCGCCCGGGCCGTGGTAGATCGAGTCGCCCAGCCCGACCACGAAGCGGACGTCGACCGCGTCGGCCAGCCGCTGCATGGTGCGGGCGACCGCGAGCTGGCGCGCCCCGTCCACGCCCGAGCCGATGCCGACGCCGAAGTCGCCGAGCGCGAGGAAGGTGACCGGGTCCGGGTCGCCGGCGGCCGCGTGCGTCCGCAGCCGCTGGTCCAGCGGCCGCCAGGCCGGGGCCAGCCCGGCCGGCGACCAGTCGAGCCGCTCCCCCGCCGCCCACGGCTCACCGTCGATGAGCACCCGGTAGCGGTACGTCGTCCCCGGGCGCAGCCCCGGCACCCAGGCGTGGTTGGCCTCGTCGGTGACGGTCTGCCCGACCACCGTGCCGTCGCCGTCGAGCACCTCGACCGCGGCCCGGCCGCGCGGCTCGGAGCGGACCCCGAAGGTCTCTCCGGCCTGCTCGGCCCGCCACCGGCCGTCGCGCTCGCCCAGCCGGAAGCCGCCCCAGGCGATCAGCGCCGCCTCGTCGGTGACGTCGACCAGCTGCACGTACGGCTCCACCGGGCCGGTCACGACCAGGGCCCTACCCGGCGCGGGCCCCGGCCATGCGGCGGCCGGCCGGCTACCGGCGGCGGACCAGCACGGCGGCGGCGGTGCCCAGCCCGGCCGCGGAGGCAGCGGCGACCGGCCGCAGCCAGTGCCGGCCCCAGCCGCCGTGGACCGCGTCGCCGGCCGGCCGCGGCGCGAAGACGTTGCCGTCGTCGACCGGCGCCGGCGACCGGGTCAGCCCGCCGACCCGCATCAGCGGGCCGACCAGCCGGTCGTACGCCGCCGGAAGCCCCCGGAAGCCGAGCACGACCACCGGGTTGGCCAGGCCGACCGAGCGGTCCCGGGTGGGCCGGTCCAGCGCCCGCAGCACGGCCCGGGCCACCTTCTCCGGCGGGTCCACCGGGGGCGGCGGCCGGCCGCCCCGGCCGAGGTAGCTGGCCGCCTGCCGGTAGACCGGCGTGTCCACCGCGCCCGGGGACACCATCCCGACCTCGATGCCGGGCGTCTCCCGCGCCTCCACCTGCAGGCAGCGGGTCAGCCCGAGCAGGCCCCACTTGGCCGTCACGTAGCTGCTCATGTACGGCACCGCGATCTTGCCCAGCAGCGAGCCGACCAGCACCAGCCGGCCGCCGCCCTGCACCCGGAACCGCCGCAGCGCCGACCGGGCCACGTTGGCCGCGCCGGTCAGCGTCGCCGCCACCACCTGGTCGAAGGCGGCGGCGGGCACCTCCTCGAACCGCCCGTACGCGACCACGGTCACCGAGTGCACGACCGCGTCCAGCCGGCCGAAGCGGTCCACCGCGGCGGCGACCAGCTCGTCCACCGCGGCGCCGTCGGTCACGTCGGTCGGCACCGCGAGCGCCTCGGCGCCCAGCGCCCGGCACTCCACCGCCGCGGCCGCCAGCGACTCCGGGGCCCGCGCCGCCAGCACCAGCCGGTCGCCGCGGCGGGCGCAGGCCACCGCGGTGGCCCGGCCGATCCCGCTGGACGCGCCGGTGACCAGCACGACCCGACCCTGCTCCGCCTCGCTCACGGACCCGATCCCACGCCACATCGGCCGGTCCCGCCACCCGAGCGGGCCGCCGGGCGGGAGGATGCGCGGGTGAGCCTGACCCTCCGGGACCTCAACCGGGCCACCCTGGCCCGGCAGCTGCTGCTGCGCCGGGAGCCGCTGCCGGTGGCCGAGGCCGTCCGGCGGGTGGTCGCGCTGCAGGCCCAGGAGGCGGCGTCGCCGTACCTCGCGCTGTGGAACCGGCTGGACCCGTTCGACCCGGCCGACCTGGACGCCGCCTTCGCCGGGCACGCCGTGGTCAAGGCGACGCTGCTGCGGCTCACCCTGCACGCGGTCGCGGCCGAGGACTACCCGGCGTTCCAGGCCGCGGTGCTGCGCACCCTGCGGGCCGGCCGGCTCGGCGACGCCCGGTTCACCGACACCGGGCTGACCGTCGCGGAGGCGGACGCGCTGGTCCCGCACCTGGCCGAGTTCACCGCCCGGCCGCGGACCCGGCCGGAGGTGGAGGCGATGCTGGCCGAGCGGGTCGGCGCCGAGCACCCGCGGCTGTGGTGGGCGCTGCGGCACTACGCCCCGCTGTGGCACGCGGCCACCGGCGGGCCGTGGTCCTTCGGCACCAAGGCGGCGTACGTCGCCGCCGGCCGGCCGCCTGACTGGGCCGACCAGGACGCGGCGCTGCGCACGCTCGTCCGCCGCTACCTGGCCGGGTTCGGGCCGGCCACGGTCGCCGACGTGGCCCAGTTCGCGATGGTGGCGCGGGCGCGGGTGCGGGCGGCGGTCGCGGAGCTGGGCGAGGAGCTGGAGACGCTGCCCGGGGCGCTGCTCGACCTGCCGGGAGCGCCGCGTCCCGGCGGCGACACCCCGGCGCCGCCGCGGCTGCTCGGCATGTGGGACAGCGTCCTGCTCGGGTACGCCGACCGCGCCCGCCTCATCCCGCCCGAGCACCGCAAGCTGGTGATCCGGGTCAACGGCGACGTGCTGCCGACCCTGCTGGTGGACGGCTTCGTGGCCGGGGTGTGGCGCCCGGTCGAGGGCGGCATCGAGGCCACCGCGTTCGAGCCGCTGCCCGACGAGGCCTGGGCCGGCCTGGCGGCGGAGGCCGAGCGGCTGGTCGCCTTCCTGGCCGGGCGGGACCCGGCCGTCTACCGCCGGTACGCCCACTGGTGGGCCAAGCTGCCGCCCGCCGAGACCCGGGTGCTGCCCGGCTGACAGATTCTTCCCGGCGCCGTGTCGAGGACCGGCCGGCCGCTTCGACCAGGGGGCGATCCGGCGCGCGGCGCCGGACGGAACGAGAGGCAGGAACCATGCCTGAAGTCACCTGCGACATGGCGATGTCGATCGACGGCTACGTCACCGGCCCCGACCAGCGGCTGGACGCCCCGTTCGGGGACGGGCCGGGCGAGCGGCTGCACCGGTTGATGGCGCGGTGGATGTTCGAGCGGGCGGAGGACAACGCGGCCGAGGTGGCCGGCATCCTCGGCGCGGGGGCGTACATCATGGGTCGCAACATGTTCAGCCCCGGCCGCGGCGCCTGGGACGAGTCGTGGACCGGCTGGTGGGGCTCCGAGCCGCCGTACCGCGCGCCGGTCTTCGTGCTCACCCACCACGAGCGGGCCCCGGTGACCATGGAGGGCGGCACCGTCTTCCACTTCGTCACCGGCGGGATCCAGGAAGCGATGGAGCGGGCTCAGGCCGCGGCCGGCGATCGCCGCGTGTCGATCGCCGGCGGCGCCGCGACGGTCAACCAGTACCTGGCCGCCGGGCTGATCGACGAGCTGCGGCTGCACGTGATCCCGATGATCGCCGGCGCCGGCGAGCGGCTGTTCACCGGCATCCTCGACGTCGAGCTGGAGCAGGTGGCCAGCCGCGGCAACGACCTCGTCACCCACATCACCTACCGGCGGGCGCGCTGACGCCGGTCAGGCGGCGCCGCGGACGGCGTACGCCCGGGCGGTGAGCCGGATCGGGCCGGCCGGCAGCGAGGCCCGCAGCCGCTCCCGCACCCGGTCCCGGTCCGCGGCGGGCAGCGTGGCCAGGTACGCCGGCGCCGGCCCCTGCCCGCCGAGGAACGGGGTCCAGAAGTCGGCGAAGTCACCGAACACCGTCGGCACGGTGATGTCGGTGGTCCGCACCCCGTCGCCGGGCCCGTGCCGAGGGCGGCCACGGTCAGCGCACCGGTCCCGCAGCCGACGTCCAGCCAGCGGTCGCCGGGCGGCGGCGCCAGCCAGGCCACGAAGCGCTCGGCGACCAGCCGGCTCCACCGCCCGATGTACGGCTCGTACGCCTCGCCCCTGGCCCACATGCCGGTCATCGTCCCGCGACCGGCCGGGCCCCGCCGCGACCGGGAGGCGGTCAGCCGGCGGTGTGTCGCAGGATCGCCGGCACCACGACGTCCCAGGTGGACGGGGGCGGCGGCTGGTGGCCGACGCCGTCCAGGACGAGCAGCCGCGCGCCCGGGATCTCCCGGGCCAGCGCCTGCCCGTGGCCGAGCGGGAAGAACGGGTCCGCGCTGCCGTGGATGACCAGCGTGGGCACGCGCAGCTCGCCGAGCCGGGGCCGCGGGTCGTCGTCGCCGCCGTCCGCGGCCCAGTGGTTCGCCGCGGTCGCCGGGTCGGCGGTGCGCCCGACCGTCCGCCGCGCCGCCGCCCGGACCGCGGCCTCGTCGAAGAACGCCGGCGCCGCGAACGACCGCTCCCCCTCGACCAGGTGATCCACCACCGCGTCCCGGTCCGACCAGTCCGGCTCCGGCGGCGGGTCGGCGAAGACGGCCCGCAGCCGGTCCGCGATCGGCGGCAGCCCGTTGTCCGGGCCGGGGCCGCCCGGGCTGGCGGACAGCAGGGTCAGCGTCGCCACCCGCTCCGGCCCGGCCACCGCCAGTGCCTGGGCGATCGCGGCGCCCATGGACAGGCCCACCAGGTGCGCCCGGCCGCCGGCCAGCTGGTCGACCAGCGCGGCCGCGTCCGCGACCAGGTCCGCGCCGGAGTAGCCGGGCCGGCCGGGCGGATAGCTGACCGACCCGCCGGTGTCGCGGTGGTCGTAGCGGACGACGTACCGGCCGCCGCCGGCCAGCCGCCGGCAGAAGCGGGGGTCCCACAGGTCCATCGACGAGGCGGCGCCGGCGATGAGCAGCAGCGCCGGCGCCGCCGGCTCGCCGAAGGTCTGCACGCACAGCTCGACCCCGTTGGCGGACACCATCGCCTCGGTCATGCCGCCGGACCCTAGCGGCCGGGACCCCCCGCGACCCGGCCCCGGGCGGTCCGGACCCGCCGCGACCGGGAGGGCGGCGAGCCCGGACCAGTTCGCATCACGGCTGGCGCGGCCGATCGGTTCAGCGCCGGACGAACCGGTACCAGGACGGCGCGGCCCAGGCGGCGGGCGTGCTCTGGTTGCTGACCGGCCCGTGGGCGTACCGGGCACTGGTCACCGACCGCGGCTGGCCGCCGGCCGACTACGAGCGCTGGCTGGCCGAGACGCTCCGGGAGTTGCTGCTGCGGGCCGGCTGAGCTCAGATGTGGGTGAGGACCAGGTCCAGCGGAGCCGGCACCCGGTCCAGCGGCAGCGCGTCGACGAGCAGCCGGGCGTAGACGGCCTTCCGGCCGGAGCGGGTGCCGAGGAAGCGGCGCAACTGGGCCTCGGGGCGCCGCCCGAGCTGGGCCGGCTGCTGCTGCATCCGGCGCAGCGACGGCAGCTCGCCCGCGGCCTCGATCACCCGCTCGGTGCCGGCGACCCCGTGCGCCCGGATCAGCTCGTCCTCCAGGTCGAGCACGCAGACGCCGAAGCCGAGCGCGGCCAGTCCGGCGCGGTCGGGCTCGCAGCCGTCACCCACGCCGGCCCGGACCAGGCCGCGGGCGACGACCCGCTCCTCGCCGGCGTCGCACAGCCCGGCCAGCCGCAGGTCGAGCCCGGCCGGGCCGTACCGGTCGAGGAAGCGGCCGATGTTGGTCACCCCGCCCATCGGCACGATCTCGACGCCCTCCGCGGCCAGGTCCCGGTCGCGGCGGGCGGCCAGCGCGGCCAGCGCCACCCGGTCGCTCTCCCCCTCGACCAGGACCACCGCGCGGGGCGCCACCCGGCCAGGGGGTGTCTGTCGGATGACAGACACCCCTAGGCCGACCAGGTCGCGGCGACCGCGTCGGCGGCACGGGCGGCCTGGTCCCGGCCGGCCCGGGCGGCGGGGCCGCGGCGGGCCGGGTCGAGCGCGTTGCGGCCGATCGCCCGCCGGGCCGCCGCGTCCGGGCTGACCACCGCGACCGCCGCCCCGCGCAGCTCGCGGACCTGGCGGGTGACGCTGGGTGCCGGGCCGACCCCGCCGGGCAGCGGGGCCAGCACGACCACCCGCTCGCAGCCGGCGGCCAGGTCGACGTTGGCCGCGGACCGGGCGCCGCCGTCGATCCAGCGCCGGCCGCCGATGGTGACCGGCGGCCACACGCCCGGCACCGCGCAGCTGGCCCCGACCGCGTCCAGGATGGACACCCCGCTGTCCCGGTCGAAGGCCCGGAACTCCCCGCTGACCGCGTCCACCGCGGTGATCAGCAGCCGCCGCTCGGGCCAGTCGCGCACCGGCAGCCGGTCCTGGAAGACCGCCCGCCGCTCCGCCTCCGGCATCGTCCGGGCGCCGAGCGCGAGCCGGCCGATGCGGCGGCGGGCCGTCAGCGGGTCGCGGGTGGTCAGCAGCGCGCCCGCCCAGCGCAGCAGCGCGCCGGTGCCCATCCGGGCGGCCATCTCGGCGCCCGGGCCGGCCAGCTGGCGGGCGTACATGTCCTCGATCGGGATGCCGCTGGCGATCTGGGCCGCGACCACCGAGCCGGCGGAGGTGCCGACCACGAGGTCGGCCGCGGCCAGGTCGACGCCCGCCTCGGCCAGCCCGGCCAGCACGCCGATCTCCCAGGCGACCCCGGTCACCCCGCCGGCACCCAGCACCAGAGCCCGTGACATCCCCGCATTATCGCCGGCTGTCCCCCGCCCGCGGCCCCCGTCTGGCACCGTCGTACGGGTGAGCACGGGGGTGAGCCGGCGGGCGGTGCTGCACGCCGGCCTGGTCGGCGGGCTGGGCCTGCCGTTGCTGACCGGCTGCACCCCGGCCCGTCCGGCGCCGGCCGCGCCCCGGCCGGTCGACGCCGCCCCGGTGTCGCTGGCCATGCACCTGCACAGCTCGTTCAGCGAGGGCACCGCGAGCATGGCCGCGCACCTGCACCAGGCTCGCCGGCTCGGGGTGGACGTGCTGTTCTGGACCGACCACGACTTCCGGGTGTCCGCGCAGGGTTACCGGCGCCGGCTCGGCCTGGCCGACTGGGCCGACACCGAGCGCGGGGTCCGGCTGACCTGGCGGCAGCGCACCGAGGGCACGCTGGCCGCCGCGGACGTCGGCTTCGCCGCCGGCGGCGCGGTGCTGGCCGCCCGCGGCGACGGCACGCTGTGGCTGGACGCCGAGGCGTGGAACTCGACCTACAGCGGGTCGCTCGCCGACACCACCCTGCACCTGGAGTGCGACCCGCTGGCGCTCGGCCCGGACGCCCGGCTGCTGCTGCAGCTCGACCTGTCCTTCCACCCCGCCGGCGGGCGCCGCCCGGCCGCCCAGCTGCGGCTGACCTACCGGCTCGGCGGGGCGTCGGGCCGGGTCCGTCGGGTGGCCGGGCCGGCCGGCGAGGTCGACCTGCCGGTGCCGGCCGGCGGCTGGTCGACGGTCTCGGTCCGGCCGGTCGACGACGTGGCCGCGCTGTGGCCGGAGCTCGTCGCGGCGGACAACGCGATCCACCGGCTGCGGGTCGGGCTGTCCACCCGAGGCGGTGCCGCCGGGCGGGCGGCGGTCCGGCACGTCACGTTCGTCCGGGCCCGGCGGGCCGACTCGCTCGCGCTGGTCCGCGACGTCATGTCCCGGTACGCCCAGCGCTACCCGGACCGCCGGCAGTACGCCGCGCTGGAGGTGTCGCTGGTCCGCCACCTCAACTGGTACGGCGGGGAGCTGGTGATGCCCGACTACGGCGACCGGGCGCCGGTCAAGGACGACTCGGTGGCGGCCGCGGTGGCCATGGTGGACCTCATCCACCGGCACGGCGGTCTCGCCTCGTACAACCACCCGCTCGGCTCCTCGCCGGCCGCCACCGCCGAGCACATGGTGGCGACCCGGGCGCTGGGCGCGGACGTGCTCGAGGTCGCGTACGCCGGACCGTCCACTGTCGAGGGCATGCTGGGGGTGCTGGACGCCTGCGCCCGCAACCTGGTCTTCGTCACCGGCAACGGGGTGACCGACGACCACGCCGGCACCGACTGGTACGACGACACCAAGTCCAACTGGCTGACCCGGGTCTGGGCGCCCTCGGTGGAGCTGCCCGACCTGCAGGAGGCGCTGCGCGGCGGGCGGGCCTGGTGCGCCAAGCCGGACGCCTGGCGGGGCGAGCTGGAGCTGCGGGCAGGCGACCGGCCGGCAATGGGCGGCGTGGTGGTCAGCGACGAGCCGGTGCCGGTCACCGTCGCCGCCACCGACCTGCCGGCCGGCGGCACCGTGCAGGTGGTCACCGGGCAGGCCGACCGCGCGGCGCCGGTGCCGGCGATCCGGACCGGGTCCGCCCGCTCGCTCGACGTGCCACCCGGCTCGTACGTCCGCGCGGTGGTCCGGGACGCGGACGGGCGCCTGGTCGGCTTCGGCAACCCGCTGTGGGTGCTGGCCGAGGAGCCGGCCGGCGGCGTGCCGGCGGCCCGCCGGATCCAGCTCTGAGGCGTGTCTGACGCACATCGAGCTGCGCGGGCCGCCCGCATCTATCCGTCCGACACGCCTCAGCCCGACGTGGCCAGCGCGGCGACGGCCCGGTAGTAGCGCCGCAGCCCGGCGGTGAACGAGTCGACCGCGACCCGCTCGTTCGGCCCGTGCACGGAGTGGACGTCCGCCGCCGGCATGGTGAACGGCACCCAGCCGTAGCTCGGCACCCCGGCGGCCCGCCAGTAGCGGGCGTCACTGCCGCCGGGCGAGAGGATCGGCACCATCCGGGCGCCGTCCTCGGCCGCGCACACCCGCGACAGCGTCTCGAAGTCGGCGGTGGCGAACGGCGAGTCGGTCGGCGCCTTGTGCATGACCCGGGTGATCGTCACCCCGGGGTCGTCGACCAGCCGGCGGATGCGCTCGGTCGCCTCGTCCGCGTCCCCGCCCGGCAGCAGCCGCATGCTCAGCACGGCCCGGGCCCGGCCGGGCACCACGTTGGACTTGTAGCCGCCGGACAGGATGGTCACCGCGCAGGTCTCGGTGAGCATCGCGCGGATCATCGGGTCGGCCGGCAGCGCCCGCCCGCCGATCCGCTCCAGCAGCCGCGGCCGGCGCAGCAGGGCGCCGCGCAGCCTTCCGGCCGAGGACGCCAGCTCGGCGAACAGCCGCTCGATCGCCGGCGTCACCCGGACCTCATCCGGAGCCTTGAGCACCCGGGCGACCGCCTCGACGAGCCGGGCCGGCGCGTCCCCGGGCAGCGGCATGCTGGCGTGGTGGGCGTCGCCGGTCGCGGTCAGCTCCAACTCCAGGTAGCCCTTCTCGGCCACCGCGACCGCGTGCAGGTCGACGCCGGGCAGGAAGTCGGTCGGCGAGTAGCCGCCCTCGCCGAGCACCACGTCGGTGTCGAGGAACTCGGGCCGCTCCCGGACCAGCCACTCGGCGCCGTAGCCGCCGCCGTTCTCCTCGTCGGCGGCGACCACCGCGACCACGGCCCGGCGCAGCGGCACGCCCTGCCGGCGCAGCAGCACCAGCGCGGTCAGCTGGGCGATGCCGAGGCCCTTGAGGTCGAGGGTGCCGCGGCCGTACAGCCAGCCGTCCCGGATCTCGGCCGCGAACGGGTCGACGTCCCACTCGTCCGCCACCACCGGCACCACGTCGCTGTGGCTGAGCAGCGTGACCGAGCGGGCCGCATCGTCCGGCCCGACCCGGGCGACCAGCGTGGTCCGCCCGGCCGCCGGCTCCAGCAGCTCGCACGGCACCCCCTCGGCCCGCAGCCACTCGGCCAGCCAGGCCGCCGCCTCGGCCTCGCGCGCGGCCAGCCAGGGCGTCGCCGGGTCGACCGCGTCCGGATCGTTCACCGTCGGGAAGCGGACATAGTCCCGCAGCCGGTCCAGGGCGTCGCCGCCGATCGCGGCCCAGTCCAGGCCGGCCTCCCAGTCCACCGCCACCGAACCGGACATCGAGTCGCTCACAGGGACGACGATGCCTCAACCGGCGTATCGGCGCCAGGCATAGGGCACCGGCTGGCCTACATTCCAGGCCGCCTCGGCCTCGTCGTCGTCCACCCACAGCTCGCCGTACGCCACCAGCTCGCCGGCGCCGCGTCTCCCGCCTCGTACGCCCGCAGGTCCACACTGCCGACCGTAGCGGCGATGGTCGATAAGTGGTGTGTAATATAAGTCCGACCTGAAGGATGGAGGAATGCGGTGCGGGACCTGATCGAGGAGCTGGAGCGGGTGGAGCGCCGGGTGGGCGACGGCGGCGGGCACGTGGTCGAGCTGGTCCGGGCGTACGAGGCGACCGTCGAGGACGTGTGGGACGCCTGCACGACGCCGGAGCGGGTGGTGCGGTGGTTCCTGCCGGTCAGCGGCGACCTGCGGCCGGGCGGGACCTACCAGCTGGAGGGCAACGCGGGCGGCCGGATCGAAGCCTGCGAGCCGCCGCGGCACCTGCGGTTGACCTGGGTCTTCGGCGAGCAGCGGAGCCTGGTCGAGGTCGACCTGGCCGGGCTGGACGGCGACCGGGCGCAGCTGCGGCTGCGGCACACCGTGCCGGACGACGACCACTGGCGGCAGTTCGGCCCCGGCGCCGTCGGGGTGGGCTGGGAGCTCGGCCTGCTCGGGCTGGGCGCGCACCTGGCCGGCGAGGAGATCGACCAGGCGGCGCTGGCCACCAGCCCGGAGCTGGCGGAGGTCATGCGCCGCGCCGCCGGGCTCTGGGGCCGGGCGCATGCGGAGTCGGGCGTGCCGGCCGAGGTGGCCCGGGAGGCCGCCGAGCGCACTCGCGCGGCGTACGCGGGCGAGCCCGGGTAGCGTCGCCGGGGTGGACCTCGGGCTGCACGTCATCCGCTTCGACTGGCCCGGGGCGCCGGGCACCGTCGCCGACCGGCTCGCCGCCATCGCCCGCACCGCGGACGACGCCGGCTTCACCCACCTGTCGGTGATGGACCACTACTTCCAGATCGGGGTCGCCGGGCCGCCCGAGGACCCGATGCTGGAGGGCTACCTGGCCGCCCTGCACATGGCCGGCGCGACCTCCCGGGCCCGGGTCGGGGTGCTCGCCACCGGCGTGCACTACCGGCACCCCGGGCTGCTGGTGAAGATCGTCACCACCCTGGACGTGCTGTCCGGCGGCCGGGCGCTGTTCGCGGTCGGCGCGGGGTGGAACGACGAGGAGTCGCGCGGGCTCGGCGTGCCGTTCCCGGCCACCGGCGAGCGCTTCGAGCGGCTGGAGGACACGCTGCGGCTGGCGCACCAGATGTGGCGGGGCGACGAGTCGCCGTTCACCGGCAGCCACGTCACCGCCGAGCGGCCGCTGAACAACCCGCCGGCGCTGAGCCGGCCGCATCCGCCGATCATGGTCGGCGGCGGCGGTGAGCGGCGGACGCTGCGGCTGGTCGCGCAGTACGCCGACGCCTGCAACCTCTTCTTCAGCCCGCACGACGACCTGCCCGCGGCGGCGGCCGCGGTGCGGCACAAGCTCGACGTGCTGCGCCGGCACTGCGACGAGGTCGGCCGGCCGTACGAGGAGGTCCGCCGGACCGCGCTGGCCGCGCTGCCGATGGGCGCCGGGATGACGACCGACGACGTGCTCGGCGTGTGCCGGGCGGCCGCTGACGCCGGCATCCAGCAGCTGGTCGTGATGGTCGACGAGGTGCACGAGCTGCGGCACCTGGAGGCCCTCGGCCGCGACGTGGTCCCCGCCGTCGCCGACTGGTGAACCGGCTGGTGTAGCCGGGCCGGCCGGACGACCCGGCGCGGGGTCAGCGGCGGCGGGACAGCCGGTCCGCCAGCGCGGTGAGCGCGGGCAGCAGCACCGGCCGGTTGAAGACCGCGCCGACCGCGCCCCGGCTGCCGACGCTGAGGATCGAGCCGATCGACCCGACGCTGCCGATGCTCGCGATCGACCCCGCGGACCCGATCGAGGCCACCGACCCGGCCGACCCGATCGACGCGACGGACCCGCCCGAGCCGATGCTGAGGACCGACCCGGCGGAGCCGATCGAGGCGATCGACCCGGCGGAGCCGATCGAGGCGATCGACCCGGCGGAGCCGATCGAGGCGATCGAGCCCGCGGACCCGATCGAGGACACCGACTCCGCCGACCCGCAGCACGCCGATCCGGCCGAGCCGGTCGACTCCCCACTGTCGACCGGCCCGGCCGGGTCGCCCCCCGTTCTCCCGAGCTCCCTGTCTCCCGTCATGCCCCGATCCTCCGCCCGCCGGACCGGCGCCCCGCACCCGCCCCGGTCCGGGACCTACTGGCCGTGGGTGGAGGCGGAGCTGTAGTCCGTGTACTGGTACGGGTTGTCGAGGATCTCGGTGGTCGGGACGTCCGGGTGCATGCCGGCGGCCCACGCCTCCGGGCCGAGCGTCGACCGCAGGTGCTCCACGGTGGACCGGACCGCGCGCCGGGCGGTGCCGAGGTCGATGCCGACCAGCCGGTGGTCGTGCTTGACCACCCGGCCGTTGACCAGCACGGTGTGCACGTCCCCGCGCTGGGCCTGGAAGGCCACGTGCCCGTACGGGTTGAGCAGCGGGAACATCACCGGCGAGGCGTCGTTCTTGATCAGCACGACGTCGGCCTTGAAGCCGGGCGCGAGCCGGCCGACCACGCCGTCCAGGCCGAGCGCGCGGGCGCCGCCGCGGGTCGCCCACTCGACCACCTGGTCGGCCCGCAGGTGGCAGTGGGTGACAGTCTCCCCCTTGGCGTGCGCCTCCAGGTGCTCGCGGGACCGGTCCGCGCCCAGCGTGCCGCGCATCGCGGAGAAGAGGTCGCCGCTCCACCAGACGCTGGTGTCCATGGACAGCGCCACCGGGATGTCGTGGTTGCGCAGCGTCCAGGTCGGCGGGTAGCCCTGGCCGCAGCTCTGCTCGCTCTCGGTGGACACCGACACGGTGCCACCGGTCGCGGCGATCCGCTGGTACGAGTCCTCGCTCAGCGTCGCCGCGTGCACGTACACGGTCTGCGGGGTGGCGAAGCCGTTGTCGTGGATGAGCCGGACGCCGTCGTCGTTGGTGGCGCCCCAGACGCCGGCGTGGGTGGTGACCGGCGCGCCGAGCTCGCGGGCCACCTCGAAGGCGGCCCGCTCCGGGAAGGACGGGTCGCCGGTGACGTCGAAGGCCATGGCGAAGCCGAGCATGTCGTCGCCCGGGGTGAACCGCCGGGACACGAAGTCCCGGAAGTCCGGCCGCGCCGACCACTCCCACGGCCCGGCCTGGATGTTGCCGTACGCGAGGACGAAGCGGCCCGGCACCGCCTGCAGCGCGTCCACCGCGGCGTCGGCGTGGTCGACCGTCTGCAGCCCGTGCGACCAGTCCACCGTGGTCGTGACGCCGGCATCCACCGCCTCGATCGCGGAGAGCAGGTTGCCGGCGTGCACGTCCTCGGGGCGGAAGGCCTTGCCGTGCTCCAGGTAGTACCAGACGAAGTACTGGGTGAGCGTCCAGTCCGCGCCGTACCCGCGCATGGCGGTCTGCCACATGTGCCGGTGGGTGTCGATCATGCCCGGCATGACGATCCCGTCGGAGGCGTCGATCTCGAAGGCGCCCTCGGGGGCAGGGAGGGCGGGTCCGACGGCCTCGATGCGCTCGCCGACCACCAGGACGTCGGCGCGTTCCAGCACGCTGCGCCGGTCGTCCATGGTCAGCACGGTTCCGTTCCGGAAGACGACCGGGCGGCCGGGCGACAACTCGTCCACGCGGGCCTCCAGATCCGTACGCACGTCCGCATCGCGGACATCACCGAGGTGCCGTCACTGTGCAGCGCAGCTGCTTGCGCCGTCAAGTGGTTCCGCGGATTCAGTCCGGTGAGCGGGTGCCACGCCTGTCCGCACAACGGACACACCGCTACGCTGCCCCGATGGCCCGCCGCTCGGACGCCCCGGACTTCGTCGAGGCGATCGCGCGCGGTGTCGACGTCATCACCGCCTTCGCCGCGGACCGGCCGGCGATGACGCTGTCCGAGGTGGCCGCGGCGACCGGGCTGGCCCGGCCCACCGCCCGCCGGATCCTGCTCACCCTGGAGCACCTGGGCTACGTCCGGGGCACCGACGGGACCTTCCGGCTCACCCCGCGGGTGCTCGAGCTCGGCATGGCGTACGTGCGCTCGCTGGGCCTGTGGGACGTCGCCCGGCCGCACATGGAGCGGCTGGTCGCCCGGACCGGCGAGTCGTCCTCGATCGGCCAGCTGGACGGCGCGGACGTGGTGTACGTGGCCCGCGTCGCCGTGCCCAAGATCATCGCCCTGCGGGTGGAGATCGGCACCCGGTTCCCGGCGGTGCCCACCTCGCTGGGCAAAGTGCTGCTCGCCGGCCTGCCGGCGGCCGAGCTGGACGCCACCCTCGGCGAGTCGTCCCGGGCCGGGGTGACCGCGCGCTGGCAGCCGGACCGGACCGAGCTGGACGCCACCCTGAGCACCGTCCGGGCCCAGGGCTGGGCGCTCACCGACGAGCAGCTGGCGCCGGGCGTCCGCTCGGTGGCGGCGCCGCTGCGGGACGGCGCCGGCCGGGTGATCGCGGCGATGAACGTGACCGTGCACGCGGCCGAGACCCCGGTGGACACGCTGACCGAGGACTACCTGCCGCTGCTGCTGCAGGCGGCCGGCGACGTCAGCGCCGACTTCGCGCGCTACCAGGCGGCCCCGGTCAGCACCACCGAGGTCGGGTAGGCTCCGGCGGACGTTCGTCCGGCCAGCGGACAGGAGACGCGGTGGAGCCGACCGGCCCGGGCCCGGGACCGCTGTCGGGCCTGCTGGTGGCCGACTTCTCCCGCATCCTGGCCGGGCCGTACGCGTCGATGCTGCTCGCCGACCTCGGCGCCGAGGTGGTCAAGGTGGAGGGCCCGGGCGGCGACGACACCCGCAGCTGGATGCCGCCGACCCGGGACGGCGAGGCGACGTACTACCTCGGCATCAACCGCAACAAGCGGTCGGTCGCGCTCGACCTCCGCGACGGGCACGACGCCGAGCTGGCCCGCGAGCTGGCCGCCCGCGCGGACGTGCTGCTGGAAAACTTCAAGCCCGGCGGGCTGGTCCGCTGGGGCCTGGACTACGACACCGTGGCGGCCGCCAACCCGGGCGTCATCTACGCGTCGATCAGCGGCTTCGGCTCCGGCGGCGGTGCGGCGCTGCCCGGCTACGACCTCATCGTGCAGGCCATCTCGGGGCTGATGAGCCTGACCGGACCGGCCGGCGGCCAGCCGTACCGGGCCGGCATCTCGGTCTTCGACGTGATGGCCGGGCTGCACGCGCTGATCGGGGTGCTGGCCGCGCTGCACGCCCGGGCGGAGACCGGCCGCGGCCAGCACGTCGAGGTCAACCTGCTGTCCTCGGCGCTGTCCGGGCTGGTCAACCACTCCAGCGCGGTGGTCGCGGCCGGGGACACCCCGACCCGGATGGGCAACTCGCACCCCAGCCTGTTCCCGTACGACGCGCTGCCCACCGCCGATGGGGAGATGATCGTCACCGCCGGCAACGACGGCCAGTTCCGCAAGCTGTGCGAGGTCCTCGGCCTGCCCGAGCTGGTCGACGACCCGCGGTTCGCCCGCAACCAGGACCGCACCGCCAACCGGGAGGAGCTGCGCCCGCTGCTGGTCGAGCGGCTGCGCACCCGGACCAAGGACGAGTGGTTCCGCACCCTCATCACCGCCGGTGTCCCCTGTGGACCGATCAACACGGTGAACGACGGGGTCGCCTTCGCCGAGGAGCTCGGTCTGGACCCGGTGGTGCGCCCGGGCGGCGTCCCGTCGGTGCGCAACCCGATCACCTTCTCGGCGACACCGGCCAGCTACCGGCTGCCGCCGCCCGGACTGGACGAGCACGGCGCGGAGGTCCGCGCCTGGTTGGAGGCGCCGCGGTGACCAGCTACCCGACCTCGCTGGGGACGTCGGACGCCGACCACATCCGGCTGCTCGGGCACGACCTGACCACCGAGCTGATGGGGCAGGTCGGCTTCGGCGAGCTCGCCTTCTGGCTGCTGGCCGGCCGGCGGCCCGCCCCGGGCGAGGTGCGGGTCTTCGAGGCGGTGCTGGTCGCGCTGGCCGACCACGGCTTCACCCCGACCGCGATCGTCACCCGGCTGACCTACCTGGGCGCGCCGGACTCGGTGCAGGGCGCGCTGGCCGCCGGGCTGCTCGGCGGCGGCTCCCGCTTCCTCGGGGTGACCGAGGACGCCGGGCAGTTCCTCGCCGAGGTGCTGTCCGATGTGGACCCGTACCCGACGGACGACGCCGGCTGGGATGCGCTGGCGCTGCCGGTGGTGACGGCGGCCAAGGCGGCCGGCCGGTACGTCCCCGGCCTCGGCCACCCGGTGCACAAGGTCCGCGACCCCCGTACGCCGGTGCTGCTCGCGATCGCCGAGCAAGAGGGCCGGCGCGGCCCGCACCTGCGGCTGTACGAGGCGATCGGCCGGGTGCACCCGCAGGTGCTGGGCCGGACCCTGCCGCTCAACGGGGCCGGCGTCTGCGGGGCCGCGCTGGCCGACCTCGGCCTGCCGGTCGACCTGCTGCGCGGCGTCGCGCTGCTGGCCCGGGCGGCCGGCCTGCTCGGCCAGCTGGCCGAGGAGCGCCGCCGGCCGATCGCGATGGACATGTACCTGGGGATCGACCGCAATGCGGTCGAGGTGCCGCCGGAGACCGGGCCGACGGAGGGAGAGGTCGATGGCTGAGCTGGCCGCGGTGATCGCGTCCACCCACCACCCCTTCTACTACAAGGCGTCCACCGCGCCGCCGGAGGAGGCGCCGCCGTTCGCCGCCGAGTGGGTGCGCAAGGTCGAGGCGTTCCGGGCGACGCTGACCGCGGCCCGGCCGGACGTGCTGCTCATGGTCGGCTCCGACCACTTCCACCAGCTGTGGCTGGACAACATGCCGCAGTTCCTGGTCGGGCACGCCGAGCAGTACGACGGCAACTGGTACAACGAGGAGCGCGAGTTCGGCCTGCCGCGGATGCACTTCCAGGGCGACCGGGAGCTGTCCGGGCACGTGCTGCGCAACGGCATCGACGCCGGCTTCGACCTCGCCTTCTCCAATGAGCTGCGGGTCGACCACAGCGTCACCTGTCCCATCATCACGCTGCGGCCGCAGGCCGACCTGCCGATCGTGCCGGTCTACACCAACATCTTCGCGCCGCCGCTGCCCCGGCCCTCGCGCTTCGTCCAGCTGGGACAGCTGCTGCGCGAGCTGGTCGAGTCCTGGCCGAGCGACAAGCGGGTGGCGGTGATCGGCACCGGCCACCTGTCGCTGGAGCTGGGCGGGCCGCGCCAGTTCGGCCCGCACGGGCCGGACCCGGAGTTCGACGCCCGGGCGGTCGACTGGATCGCCAACGGGGACCTGGAGGGCTGCCTGTCCGAGGTGACGCTGGACAGCCTGCACGCGCCCGGCAACGCCACCCACGGGTTCATGGACTTCATGCTCATGATGGGGGTCGCCGGCGAGGGCGCGAAGGCCGACTACGTGGACACGTACGACCTCTTCCACACGATGGAGGCGTACTTCACCTGGTACCCGAACGGAGACCCCCGTGGCTAAGTACCTGGTGAACAAGTTCCTCTTCACCGTCGACCGGGACCCCGAGCTGGTCGAGCGCTACCGGTCCGACCCGCGCGGGTTCGTCGCCTGGTGGGAGGCCGAGCGGGCCAACACGCTGCTCAACTGCCACGCCGCCGAGTCCAGCACCTGGCTGCGCTTCACCGAAGCCGAGCGGGAGGCACTGTCCACTCACGACTATCCGGCATTGTTCGGGCTGGGCGCGCACCCCTTCCTCACGCTCACGCTCTTCATCGCCATGTTCGAGCGGGACCACGCCGAGCCGCTGGGCTTCCAGCTCGAGTACGCCCGCCGGCTGGCCCACTACCAGCTGCCGTACGCGGACATCGCGACGTGAGAGCCGCGGTGCTCACCGCGCACGGGCAGCCGCCGTCGCTCGGGGAGCGGGCGGCGCCGGCCGGCGCGGTCCGGGTCACCGCGGCGCCGATCGTGCCGCTGGACCTGCTCTGCGCGTCCGGCACGTCGTACTTCGGCCCGCCGGCGCTGCCGTACGTGCCGGGGGTGCAGGGCGTCGGGGTGCTGGACGGGCGCCGGGTCTTCTTCACCACCAGCGCCGGGATGGCGCCGGGCGACGGCAGCCTGGCCGAGCACGCGGTGGGCGGGGACGTGGTCCCGCTGCCGGACGGGGCGCCGGACGAGCTGGTGGCGGCGCTCGGGCTGTCCGCGGTCGCGGCCTGGCTGGCGCTGACCTGGCGGGCCGGGCTCCGGCCGGGCGAGCGGGTCCTGGTGCTCGGCGCCGGCGGCACCGTCGGGCAGGTCGCCGTCCAGGCGGCGGTCGCGCTGGGGGCGTCGGCCGTGGTCGCCGCCAGCCGCCGGGAGCCGCACCGGCGGCGCGCCCTCGACCGCGGCGCCACCGCCACCGTCGACCTCACGCTCCCGCCGGCCGGCACCGGACCGGCCAGCGGGTCCACTGTGGACGAGCTGGCGGCGCGGCTGCGGGACGCGGCCGGCGGCCCGGTCGACGTCGTCATCGACCCGGTCGGCGGCGCGGCCGCCACCGCGGCGCTGCTGGTGCTGGCCGAGCACGGCCGGCTGGTGCACCTCGGCTCCAGCGGCGGCCCCACCGCGACCTTCTCCAGCGCCGCGCTGCGCAGCGGCTCGCACAGCATCCTCGGCTACACGAACAACGCGGTGACGCCCGCGCAGAAGGCCGAGGCGCTGCACGCCGTGCTGGCGCACCGGTGCACCGTCACGTACGAGACGGTGCCGCTGGCCGCGGTCGCGGACGCCTGGGTCCGGGCCGGCGCGGCTCCCGACGGCAGACTGGTGGTGGTCCCGTGACCCTGTTCCCGACCTCGCTGGTGGGCAGCTACCCGCAGCCGGAGTGGCTGATCGACCGGGCCCGGCTGGCCGGCCGCTTCCCGCCGCGGGTGCGGGCCCGGGAGCTGTGGCGGCCGGCGCCGGACCACCTGGCCGAGGCGCAGGACGACGCGACCCGGGTGGCGATCCGGGCGCAGGAGGAGGCCGGGCTCGACATCCTCACCGACGGCGAGATCCGGCGGGAGAGCTACTCCAACCACTTCGCCACCGCGCTGGACGGCGTCGACGTCGACAACCCCGGCGAGGCGCTGGACCGCAGCGGCCACCCCAACCCGGTCCCCCGGGTCGTCGGGCCGGTCTCCCGGCCGGGGCCGATCCAGCGGCCGGACCTGGAGTTCCTCCGCGCGCACACCGACGGCACGGTCAAGGTGACCGTGCCCGGGCCGTTCACCATGTCCCAGCAGGCCCAGGACGACTTCTACGGCGACCCCCGGACGCTCGCGCTGGCGTACGCCGACGCGGTCAACCAGGAGGTGCGCGACCTCTTCGCCGCCGGCGCCGACATCGTCCAGCTGGACGAGCCGTACATGCAGGCCCGACCGGAGCCGGCCCGCGCGTACGGGCTGGAGGCGCTCAACCAGGCGCTGGACGGGGCGACCGGGACGACCGCGGTGCACATCTGCTTCGGCTACGCGGCGATCATCCACGAGCGGCCGTCCGGCTACTCGTTCCTGCCCGAGCTGGCCGACTGCCCCTGCGACCAGGTGTCGATCGAGACCGCGCAGTCCAACCTGGACACCTCGGTGCTGCGGCACCTGGCCGGCAAGACGATCATCCTCGGCGTGCTCGACCTGTCCACCCCGGACGTCGAGACCCCGGAGATGGTGGCCGACCGGGTCCGGCGGGCACTGGACCACGTGGACGCCGAGCGGCTCGTGCTGGCCCCGGACTGCGGGATGAAGTACCTGCCCCGGGCCGCCGCGGACGGCAAGCTGCGCAGCATGGCCGCCGCCGCGGCGTCGCTGCGCGCCGGCTGAGCCCGGTGCAGGTCAGCGCGCGAGGAAGACGACCCGACCGCGTGCTCGAACCGCACCGGGGTTGCTGCGCCCCCACTCACTACTACAGGGTTGTCGCACTCCGTGGAGCGGGCAAACCGCAGGTGCCGGGAGACGCTCGGCGGGCACCGTCATGCACCCCACCCTGCCACCAGGGATGATCGGGGACCGCGCCGGGCGGGTAGGCCGGCAGGTGAGTAAGGCGGAGGAGGAGTGGATGGCGCTCATCGACATCACCGCGACCCCGGAGTGGGCCGCGCTGGCGGAGCACCACGCGGCGGTGGGCGGTCGGCACCTGCGCGAGCTCTTCGCCGAGGACCCCGGGCGGGGCCGGGCGATGGCGGTCGAGGCGGCCGACCTCTACCTGGACTACTCCAAGCACCGGGCCACCGCGGAGACCGTACGGCTGCTGGTCGCGCTGGCCGACCGGGCCGGGCTGCGGGACCGCATCGACGGGATGTTCTGCGGCGACCACATCAACGTCAGCGAGGACCGCGCGGTGCTGCACACCGCGCTGCGGCTGCCCCGGGACGCGAGCCTCACCGTCGACGGCCAGGACGTGGTCGCAGACGTGCACGAGGTGCTCGACCGGATGGGCGAGTTCACCGACCGGGTCCGGTCCGGACAGTGGACCGGCGCGACCGGCCGGCCGATCCGGGCCGTGCTCAACATCGGCATCGGCGGGTCCGACCTCGGCCCGGTGATGGCGTACGAGGCGCTCAAGGACTACAGCGACCGGGACCGCACCTTCCGGTTCGTGTCCAACATCGACCCGACCGACATCGCCGAGGCGACCCGCGACCTCGACCCGGCCGAGACGCTGGTGATCGTCTCCTCCAAGACCTTCGGCACGCTGGAGACGCTCACCAACGCCAAGGCGGCCCGGCAGTGGCTGCTGGACGGGCTCGGCAGGGCCAGCGGGGGCCGCATCGGGGACGGCGCGGTGGCCAAGCACTTCGTCGCGGTGTCCACCAACGCCGGCAAGGTCGCCGACTTCGGCATCGACCCGGACAACATGTTCCCGTTCTGGGACTGGGTCGGCGGGCGCTACTCGATGGACTCCGCGATCGGGCTGTCCACCATGCTCGCCATCGGGCGGGAGCGCTTCGGCGAGCTGCTGGGCGGCTTCCACGCCATGGACGAGCACTTCCGGACCGCGCCCTTCGGGGCGAACATGCCGGTCCTGCAGGGGCTGCTCAACGTCTGGTATTCGGGCTTCTTCGGCGTGCAGTCGCACGCGGTGCTGCCGTACAGCCAGTACCTGCACCGCTTCCCGGCCTACCTGCAGCAGCTGACCATGGAGTCCAACGGCAAGTCGGTCCGGATGGACGGCTCGCCGGTCACCACCGCGACCGGCGAGGTCTTCTGGGGCGAGCCGGGCACCAACGGGCAGCATGCCTTCTACCAGCTGCTGCACCAGGGCACCCGGCTGGTGCCGGCCGACTTCATCGGCTTCGCCGAGCCGCACCACGACCTCGGCGACCAGCACGACCTGTTCATGTCCAACTACCTCGCCCAGACCGCGGCGCTGGCCTTCGGCAAGACCGCCGAGGAGGTCGCCGCCGAGGGCACGCCGGCCGAGGTGGTGCCGCACAAGGTGATGCCGGGCAACCGGCCCAGCTCGAGCATCCTGGCCCGCCGGCTCACCCCGGCCACGCTGGGCCAGCTGATCGCGCTGTACGAGCACACCGTCTTCGTGGAGAGCGTGCTCTGGGGCATCGACGCCTTCGACCAGTGGGGCGTCGAGCTGGGCAAGGTCATGGCCCAGCAGCTGACCCCGGAGCTGACCCGGGCCGAGCCGCCGTCGCCGGAGCTGGACAGCTCGACCGCGACGCTGGTCCGCCGCTACCGCGCCGCCCGCGGCCGCGCCGTCTGAGCGGCCCGCCTCCACCCCCGCGACTGACGGCCGAGCCCCGCGACTGACGGCCGAGCCCCGCGACTGACGGCGGAAGCGCCGTCAGTCGGCTGCGCACGCCGTCAGTCGACTGCGCACGCCGTCAGTCGACTGCGCACGCCGTCAGTCGGCTGCGCACGCCGTCAGTCGGCGCCGATGCCGTGGGTCCGGACGGGTCAGGCGGCCGGGGCGGGGCGGTAGACCAGGTGCAGGACGCCGGAGCCGAAGGTCTTGGACTCGGCCAGCTGCAGCGGTCGGGTGGCGGTGCCGTCCGGGAAGAGCCGGGCGCCGGTGCCGATCACGATCGGGTGGACCAGCAGGTTGAGCTCGTCCAGCAGGCCCTCGTCGAGCAGCCAGCGGGCCAGCGTGGCGCTGCCGGACATCGCGATGTCCTTGCCCTCGCCGGCCTTGAGCTCCCGGATCGCGGCGGCGACGTCGCCCTTGATCAGCGTCGTGTTCTGCCAGTCCGCACTGTCCAGGGTGCGGGACACGACGTACTTGGGCATCCCGTTCATGAGCTGGCCGATGTCGTCGTCGGCGTGCTCCGGCCAGTACGCGGCCCACTCGCGGTAGAGCGTGCCGCCCATCAGCAGGGTGTCGCTGCGCTCGAAGCCGGCGCCGACGGCCCCGCCCATCTCCTCGTCGAAGTACGGGAAGTGCCACTTCTCCGGCGACTCCACGACGCCGTCGAGGGAGACGAAGTAGTTGGCGACGATCTTGCGGGTCATGGTGCGCCTCCGGGGCGTGCGAAGTGGTCGGTCACAGGCTTGGACACCGCGGCGGCCCGGAAGTCATCGCCGCCGCCGGACTATTTCTCCAGGCGGTCCGGCAGCCCGAAGCGGTCGAAGAGCCGGGTTGCGGCGAAGGACCGGAAGTCGGGCCCGGTGACCCCGCGCCGGGTCACGTCGAGGAAGGACGTGACCGCGGTCAGCTGGTCGTCGGTGAAGGTCAGCACGTTGACGGTGTGCGGCAGGTATGCCCCCGCGGCGTCGTCCCAGGGGGGGGGGGGGGGGGGGGGGGGGGAGGGGTGGAGGAGTGGGATGGGGTGGGAGGGGGGGGGTGAAGAGGTGGGGCGGGGTAGGCGGAGTGGGCAGCGAGGGAGCGCACGCGCGTACGCGACGTGGCGCGCTGGCGGCGGGCGCGCGGACGCTCGGGAGAGGGCGGGGCGCAGGGCGCGTGAGCGCCGGCGTGGTGGTGCGAGCACCGGCGGTCGCGGGCGGGACCGAGCACGTCGGTGAGCAGCAGGGCGCCGCGCCGCCGGCAGGTGCTGCAGGCGGCCACCAGCGCGAGCTCGACGCTCTCCCGCAGCTCGTACGACGCCTCGGGACCGAGGTTCTGGTCCGGGAGGGCTCCAGCCAGACCGACTCGGCGAGCGGCGGCTCGCCGGCGGCCCGCGGGTCGGCGGTGCGGTAGCCGTCGTCCACCGGCAGCGCGCGCGGGGCCGCGCAGCGAGTTCAGGCAGGTGGTGGTCGCGATCCGGAACAGCCAGGTCCCGACCCGGCTGCGCCCGTCGAAGTCCGGCAGCCCCCGCCAGGCCTTGACCAGGGTGTCCTGGACGGCGTCCTCGGCGTCGTAGAGCGAGCCGAGCATGCGGTAGCAGTGCGCCGTGAGCCGGCCGGGCGGCCGACCAGCGCGGGCGTCCCCCGCCCGGGCCGCCGCGACCAGCGCCCCGTCGTCCTCCAGCACGCCCGCGAACCTACCCGCCGCCGGGTCCCGCACAATGGCGGCGCCCGCCCCTGACCCCCGGGAGGACCGACCGTGCTGATCATCGCCGGCGCGCTGTACGTCGACGCCGCCGACCGCGACCGCTACCTGGCCGCCGCGGCCGGCATCGACCGGATGGCCCGGGCGGCGCCCGGCTGCCTGGACTTCGCCCAGACCGCGGACGGGCTGGACGCCGAGCGGATCAACGTCTACGAGCGGTGGGAGTCCGACGAGGACCTGCACCGCTTCCGCACCTCCGGCGGGCCGCCGACTCTGGACCTGCCGGACATCCGCTCGGCCGACGTCCGCAAGTACCTCATCTCCGCCGTCGAAGCCCCCTGACCCGCGCCGGTCAGCCGTTCAGCTTGGCGGTGTCGACCACCTGGTCGGCCGGCGGCGCCGTCAGCTCGAGCGGCTTGTCGTACTCGGTGAAGTCGAGGACGCTCGTCTCGCTGGCGTCGCCCATGCTGGACAGCTGCATCGGGTACGGCTTGCCGGTCGTCGCGACGTAGAGGGTCACCTTGTCCTTCCTGGACGTGAAGGTGATGCCGACTGTCTCCACCCCGGCGACGGTGCGCTGCTCCCCCTTGGTCACCGCGCCGTCCGCCTTCATCAGCTTGTCGGCGAAGGTGCCGGCGTCGGTGAAGAGCAGGACGGACTGCAGTTGCGGCTCGTCGCCGGACGCCTTGAGGTACTTGCCCTTGAGCAGCTCGGCCGCCGCCGGGTTGTCCGTCTGCTGCTTCCAGAAGTCGGCGTCGGCCTTGAGGTAGGCGTCCTTGCCGATCCGGAGCAGCTCGACCAGGTTGTGCGCGACCGTGATGGTGCCCTTCCCGCCGCCGGCGCCCTTGATCCGCATGTCGAGGGCGAAGGTCGAGCCGTCGGAGGTGCCGTTGCCCTTCACCCGGACCGAGCCGGCGGCGCGGAAGGCGTCGTCGGCGGCGCGCAGGATGTCCGCCGGCGCCTTGTCGGCGACACCGTTGGCGGCCGGGGTCGGCGCGGCGGCCGGGTCGTCGGCGCCGCACGCCCCGGCCAGCAGCGCCGCGGCAGCGGTGGCGGCGACGACGACGGATCTGATGGTCACGGCAGCTCCCTCTCCCTGTCCCCCGTCCGGGGGTGTCAAGGGGACTGCGCCGGTGACGATCGTGACGCGGTTCCGCCGGGATGCCGGCCCGCCCGGCGGGGTACGACGACGGCAGCACCGACCACTTCACGGAGGAGCCCCCTTGCCGGACGAGACCGTCGTCGATGACCTGCCGCGCGCGGTCGACGTGGTGCCCGAGGACCAGTGGAAGCTGGTCGAGGACAGCCCGCTCGGCGAGGACCTGAGCGAGCTGCGGGTCGACGCCGACGACGAGGACGACCCGGTGCTGCTGCGCGCGGACGGCAGCGCGGTGGACACCTGGCGGGAGGGCTACCCGTACGACGAGCGGATGTCCCGCGCAGGAGTACGACCGCGACCAAGCGGCTGCTGCAGATCGAGCTGCTCAAGCTGCAGAACTGGGTGAAGGAGACGCGGCGAGCGGCTCGTCATCCTCTTCGAGGGGCGCGACGCGGCCGGCAAGGGCGGCACGATCAAGCGGTTCATGGAGCACCTCAACCCGCGCGGCGCGCAGGTGGTGGCGCTGGAGAAGCCGAGCGAGCGCGAGCGCACCCAGTGGTACTTCCAGCGCTACATCGAGCACCTGCCGGCGGCCGGCGAGATCGTGCTGTTCGACCGGTCCTGGTACAACCGGGCCGGCGTCGAGCGGGTGATGGGCTTCTGCACCGCCGGCCGAGTACCTCGAGTTCATGCGGCAGGCGCCGGAGCTGGAGCGGATGCTGGTCCGGTCCGGGCATCCACCTGGTCAAGTTCTGGTTCTCGGTGTCGCGCGCCGAGCAGCGGACCCGGTTCGCGATCCGCCAGGTCGACCCGGTGCGGCAGTGGAAGCTCTCCCCGATGGACCTGGCCTCGCTGGACAAGTGGGACGACTACACCGAGGCCAAGGAGGCGATGTTCTTCTACACCGACACCGCCGACGCGCCGTGGACGGTGGTCAAGAGCAACGACAAGAAGCGGGCCCGGCTCGAGGCGATGCGCTACGTGCTGACCCGCTTCCAGTACGACGACAAGGACGACGAGGTGGTCGGCACCCCGGACCCGCTGCATCGTCGGCCGCGGCGCGGACATCGTCGAGCAGGACGAGCGGGCCGAGCAGCTGTTCCCCTCGCTGTAGCGCCGGGTCGTCCTGCGCGGACCCGGTCGTCCCGCGGTCCGATGCCGGGCGGCGGCGGCGGAGCAGGGTCGGGGGCATGGCGAAGACCCCGAGGATCCTGATCGTCGGCGGCGGCTACGTGGGCATGTACACCGCCCTGCGGCTGCGCCGCAAGCTGCGCCGCGGCGAGGCCACCGTGACCGTGGTCGACCCGTCGCCGACGATGACGTACCAGCCGTTCCTGGCCGAGGTGGCCGCCGGCTGGATCGAGCCGCGGCAGCGGGTGCCGCTGCGCAAGGTGCTGCGCGGCTGCGAGGTGATCACCGGCCGGGTGACCGGCGTGGACACCGGCCGCCGGGTCGCGACCGTGGACGGCACCGTGGCGGTGCCGTACGACGTGCTGGTGCTGGCGCCCGGCTCGGTGTCCCGGACGCTGCCGGTGCCCGGTCTGGCCGAGCACGCGGTCGGCTTCAGCACCGTCGCCGAGGCGGTGCACCTGCGCAACACCGTGCTGGCCCGGCTGGACGAGGCGTCCAGCACCACCGACCCGGACCGGCGGCGGGCGGCGCTGACCTTCACCGTCGTCGGCGGTGGCTACTCCGGGGTGGAGGTGCTGGCCGAGCTGGCCGACCTGACCCGGCACGCGCTGCGGCACCACCCGGCGCTGGACCCGGCCGAGCTGCGCTGGGTGCTGGTCGAGGCGACCGACCGGGTGCTGCCCGAGGTGAGCCTGGCGCTGGCCGGGCGCACCGTGGAGCGGCTGCGCCGGCGCGGCGTCGAGGTCCGGCTGGGCACCCGCCTGGTGTCCGCGGAGGGCGGGCGGGTCGCGGCTCTCGGACGGGACGGCGTACGACTCCGGCACGCTGGTCTGGACGACCGGGGTGCGGGCGAGCCCGCTGGCGGCCCGGCTCGGGCTGCCGGTGGACGCCCGCGGCCGGCTGGTCTGCGACACCTCGCTGCGGGTGCAGGGCCTGACCGGCGGGTGGGCGGCCGGCGACGCGGCGGCGGTGCCGGACCTGACCCGGCCGGGCGAGCTGTGCGGGCCGAGCGCCCAGCACGCGGTCCGGCAGGCGGCCCGGCTGGCCGGCAACATCGTCGCCGCGCTGCGCGGGCGGGAGACTCGCGCCTACCGGCACCCGTACGCCGGGTCGGTGGCCGGGCTGGGCCGGCACCAGGGGGCGGCCGAGGTGTACGGCATCCGGCTGATCGGCTTCCCGGCCTGGGTGCTGCACCGGGTCTACCACCTCAGCCGGGTGCCGACCGTGGACCGCAAGCTGCGGGTGCTCGCCGACTGGACGCTGACCGCGCTGCTGCGGCGCGAGGTGGTCGGGCTGGCGCAGCTGGAGCACCCGCGGCAGGACTGGGAGCATGCAACCGGTGAGCACCTCGCCGGCGCCGCCTGACCGGCGGCCGGGCGCGCCCGCGGCGGCGGCCGCGGCCGCCCGGCTGGACGGCTGGCTGCGGGCCCGCCCGCGCCAGGTGGACGCCGCGCTCGCGGTGCTGCTCGCGGTCGCGCTCGGTCCGTTCACCGTGCTGGCGCTGCCGGCGGACCGGCCGGGCTGGGTGGCCGTGCAACTCGGCTGCGCGGTCGCGGTGCACGTCGCGCTGGCCTTCCGGCGGGTCGCGCCGGCGCTGGCCTTCGGCGCCGCCTCGGTCGCGCTGGCGATCAGCGAGCTGCTGCCCGGGCTGACCCGGGAGACGCCCTTCCTGCCGTCCGCGATCGCGTACCCGGTCGCGCTCTACTCGTACTGCGCGTACGGCGGGCGGCGGGCGCCGCTGCTCGGCGCGGTGGTGGGCACGGCCGGCGCGGTGCTGATCAGCGCCCGGGCGGTGGCCGAGGCCGCGCCGGGCACCCGGTCGGAGGCGGAGACCTGCTGAACTCGGCGTTGCTGCTCGGCTTCCTGCTCGCCGTGGTGGTGGCGAGCTGGAGCCTGGGCGTCTTCCGTACAGTCCGCTCGGTCTACCTGGGCGCGCTGGAGGAGCGGGCCCGGCTGGCCGAGGCCGAGCGGGAGGAGCGGGCCCGGCGGGCGGCGCGGGACGAGCGGGCCCGGATCGCGCGGGAGATGCACGACGTCGTCGCGCACTCCCTGTCGGTCATCGTCAGCCAGGCCCAGGGCGGCGCGTACGTCGCCGGGGCGCAGCCCGAGCGGGCGGCGAAGGCGCTGGAGACGATCGCCGAGACCGGCCGGGAGGCGCTGGCCGACATGCGCGGGCTGCTCGGCGTGCTGCGGGCCGACCCGGACGCCGCCGAGCCGGCCCCGGCCGACCCGCAGCCGGGGCTGGCCGACGTGCCCGAGCTGGTCGCCCGGGTGCGGGCGGCCGGGCTGCTGGTGGCGCTGACCGAGGCGGGCACCCCGCGCCGGCTCGGCGCGGCGGCCGGGCTGGCGGCGTACCGGCTGGTGCAGGAGTCGCTGACCAACACGCTCAAGCACGCCGGCGCCGCGGCCCGGGCCGAGGTCAGGCTGTGCTGGACGGAGGAGGAGCTGGTGGTCGAGGTCATCGACGACGGCCGGGGCGGCCGGCGGTGCCCGCCGCGGCGGCGGGCAGGGGCTGGTCGGGATGCGGGAGCGGGTCGCGGTGGTCGGCGGCATGCTCGAGGCCGGCCCGCGGCCCGGGCGGCGGCTTCGCGGTGGCGGCCCGGCTTCCCGGTGGGCCGGGCGCGCATGATCCGGGTCTTCCTGGTCGACGACCAGGAGCTGGTCCGGGCCGGCTTCGCGATGGTGCTCGACGCCCAGCCGGACATGCGGGTGGTCGGCGAGGCCGGCGGACGGGGCGGCGGCGCGTGGAGGCGCTGGCCGTGACGCGCTGCCGACGTGGTGCTGATGGACGTGCGGATGCCGCGGATGGACGGCGTCGAGGCCACGAGGCGGCTGGTGCGCCGCCGACTCGCCGGCCAAGGTCGTGGTGCTGACCACCTTCGACCTGGACGAGTACGCCTTCGCCGCGCTGCGGGCCGGCGCCAGCGGCTTCCTGCTCAAGGACGCCCGCCCGGACGAGGTGCTGGCCGCGATCCGCGACCGTGCACCGGGGCGACGCGGTGATCGCCCCGTCGACCACCCGGCGGCTGCTCGACCGCGTCGCGCCCGACCTGCCGGCGCCGGCCGCCGGCCCCGACCCGCTCGGCCGCGCTGACCGAGCGGGAGCGGGAGGTGCTGCTGCGAGATCGCCCGCGGCGCCGTCCAACGCCGAGATCGGCGGCCGGCTGCTACCTGTCCGAGGCGACGGTGAAGACCCACGTCGGGCACATCCTGGCCAAGCTCGGAGCTGCGGGACCGGGTGCAGGCGGTCATCCTCGCCTACGAGACCGGGCTGGTCCGGGCCAACCGCTGACCCCGGGCGCGCCGCCACACGTAGGCGGCGGTGACCACGCCCAACAACGGTCCCCACAGCAGCAGCGGGGCGTACGCGGCGGTCATCACGGCCAGCCAGCCGCCGGTCGGGAAGCCGGCCACGTCATTGACCGGGCTGCCCCAGTCGGCCAGGCTGCGCAGGCTCAGCCAGGTCAGCGCGGCCGCGCCCAGCGCGGCCGGGACGGCGGCGGCCGGGACCGGGATCCGTCGACCGCCGATGATCGGCAGCCACCGGGGCGCGACCTCGCCCCAGGGCTGCACGAGCCCGAGGGTCAGCAGGGCCAGCCCCTCGGCGACCAGGCTCAGCACGATGACGTACGGCGTGGTCCACAGGCCGGGCACGTCCTCGGCCGGCGCACCGGAGCCCGACCGGGAAGGAGGCCGAAGCGATCCGCCCAGCCGCGGCCGGGTCAGCAGCGGCACCGTGTGGGCGGTCCACCGCACCCAGCGCGGGACGGCGACGGTGGCGGGTGCCAGCAGGGCGGTCGACATGGGGCCTCCTCGGGTCGTCACCGCCATGCTCGGCGCGCGACCCCCGGCCCGCGCGGACCGCGGTCCGGTCCGCCCTCCCCCGCGGGGAGGAGACCGGCGCACCCAGCAGCAGGCGGCGGCCCTCGGCGCTGCTGCGCCGGGCGCACTCGACGACCCGCAGCACGTCCCGCGCCTGCTCGGCCGGCACCGGCACCGGCGCCTCCCCGCGGACGGCCGCCGCCATCTGCCGGTAGAAGGTCTCGTACGCCCCCGGCACCCGCTCGACCGGCCGGGCCCCGTCCACCGTGGTCAGCGTGCCGGCGCCGCCGGTCTCCCCCCAGCCGGGGTCGCCGGGCCGCTGCCCGTCCAGCAGCGCGGCTACCTGGCCGTCCATCCCGTCCCAGACGACCGAGCCGGCGTCGCCGTGCACCTCCAGCCGCGGGCCGGGGGCGAGCACCAGCGAGCCGGCGTGCAGGATCGCCCGGCGCGGGCCGTACCCGAGGACCAGGTGGAAGTAGTCGTCGACGGTGCCGCCGGGCCGCTGGACACCGATGTCGGCCCACACCGTGGCCGGCGGGCCGAACAGGCGCAGTGCCTGGTCGACCAGGTGGGAGCCGAGGTCGTACAGCAGGCCGGCGCCGGGTCCCGGGCGCTCCCGCCAGCGGTCCACCACCTCGGGGCGGAACCGGTCGTACCGGGCCAGGTACGTGGCCACCTCGCCGAGCTGCCCGGACCGGATGCAGCGGGCCAGCGACAGGTGGTCGCTGTCCCACCGGCGCTGGTGGAAGGCGGCCAGCTGCCGGCCGGCCGCCGCGGCCAGCCCGATCAGCTCGTCGGCCTCGGCCACGGTCACCGCCAGCGGCTTGTCCACCACCACGTGCCGGCCGGCCCGCAGCGCGGCCGCGGCCACCTCGGCGTGCACCGCGGTCGGCGCGGCCACCACCACCAGCTCGACCGCGGCGTCGGCCAGCAGGTCATCCACAGTGGACACGACCGGGACGGCCGGCAGGTCTCGGTGCACCTTGGCCGGGTCGCTCGACACGACCGCGCGCAGCGCCAGCCCGGGCTCGGCGCCGATCAGCGGCGCGTGCAGCGACTGCGCCGCCATGCCGAAGCCGACCAGCCCGACCCCGACGGGTGTCACCCGTACACCAGGGCGACCTTGATCGCGCCCTGCGGGTTGCGGTCCAGCCACCCGTACGCCTCCGGCGCGTCCCGGAAGTCGAACCGCCGGTCCAGCATCCCGTCCACCCGCACCTTGCCGCTGTAGATGAGCCGGGTCGCGGTGGCCATGATCCGCTGCCGGTCCCACAGCGGCGCGTGCCGGTTGGGCACCCCCCAGCCGCCGGCCGAGGCGATCAGCGTCAGCCGGTTGTGGTGGAACTCCTCGCCGAGCCGCAGGTTCGCCGCCCCGCCCTGGTAGAAGCCGGCGGCGACCACGGTGGCGCCGAGCCCGGCCGCGGCCAGCGCGCCCTGCAGGCCGCGGTCGGAGCCGGACACCTCCATCGCGACGTCGACGCCGTGGCCGCCGTTGACCTCGCGGATGGCGACACCGAGCAGGTCCGACCCGTTCGGGTCGAGCGCGTGGGTGGCGCCGATCCGCTTGGCGAAGTCGCGCCGGTGCGGGTCCGGGTCGACGCCGATCACGTTCTGGATGCCCTCGAGCATGCACATCTGCACCGCCAGCAGGCCGATCGCGCCCAGCCCGTGCACGCTGACGGTGTCGCCGAGCTTGATCGCGGCGTCGTGCACCGCCTGCAGCGCCACCGCGGCCAGGCTGACGAACAGCGCCCGGTCCAGGTCCTCCGCCTCCGGCAGCACCACCAGCGGGTACGTCGCCCGCAGCGAGGCGGCGACGTCCAGGACGGTCTCCTCCTGGTGCGGCGTGCCGGTGTGCACGAGGTCGCCGACCTTGACCGCGGTGACCCCCGGCGCCACCTCGACGACCTCGCTGACCATCTCGTACCCGAGGGTCACCGGGTAGGCGGAGACGCTGCCGGCCGGCGGCGCGACGAACGCGCGCAACCCCCGGTCGAAGACCTTGTCATCGAAGGCGGAGGTCCCGCGGTAGAGGCTCAGCTCGGTCCCGTGGCTGATCCCGGACAGCCGGGACCGCAGTCGCACCTCCCCCGGCTGCAGCGACCGGGACGGGGTCTCGGCGAGTTCGAGATGGCGGGGCCGGGTCAGAACCAGCGTCTGTGGCACGCAGTTCATTGTCACGCAACTCCTCCGAAATCCCCGTACGCTGAGCTGGGTGAAGCTCTCCTGTCAGGAACAGTTGCTCCCCGGGGCGACGCTCACCGAGAAGTTCGACTCCGCCCGGCGGGCCGGCTTCGACGGGATCGAGCTGCGGGCCCGCGGCGACGGGCACTTCGCGGCCCGGCTGCCGGAGCTGCGGGCCGCCGCCCGGGCCGGGGTGGTGATGCGCACCGTCTGTCCGGACACGGACCACTTCATCGGCGACTTCGACGCCGACCGCCGCCGGGACGCGATCGCCCAGCTGCGCTCGCAGCTCAGCGTCATCGCCGAGATCGGCGGCGAGGGGGTGCTCACGCCGGCCAGCTGGGGGATGTTCAGCCTGCGGCTGCCGCCGTTCTCGCCGCCGCGGCAGCCGGCCGAGGACCGGGCGGTGCTGCTGGAGGCGCTGGTCGAGCTGGCCGGGCACGCCGCCCGGGAGGGCGTGTGGCTCGCCCTGGAGCCGATCAACCGGTACGAGGACTACATGCTCAACCGGCTGGACCAGGCCGTGGACCTGGCCCAGGAGGCGGAGCGGGCGACCGGGCACGGCTCGGTCGGGGTGGTCGCCGACCTCTTCCACATGAACATCGAGGAGGACGACCTGGCCAAGGCGATCACCGCGGCCGGGAACCGGATCGTGCACGTGCACGTGGACGACTCCAACCGGCTGCAGCCGGGCACCGGGCACATCGACTTCGCGGCCGTGTTCGGCGCGCTGGCCGAGATCGGCTACGACGGCTGGCTGGCGCTGGAGTGCCGGCTGCGCGGCGAGCCGGAGACCGCGCTGGCGGAGACGACCGCGTTGCTCCGCCGGTTCGGCTGAGCCGATGCGGGACCAGGTCCAGCTGATCGCGTACGCGGACCGCCTCGGCGGCTCTCTGGCCGGGCTCGGTGCGCTGCTCGACGGCCCGCTGGCCGGGCTCTTCGGCGGCGTGCACGTGCTGCCGTTCTTCCGGCCGTACGACGGGGCGGACGCCGGCTTCGACCCGGTCGACCACCTCGCGGTCGACCCGCGGCTCGGCGACTGGGCGGACGTCACCGCGCTCGCCCGCGGCCGGGAGGTGGTCGCCGACCTGATCGTCAACCACGTCTCGGACTCCTCGGCGGCGTTCCAGGACGTGGTCGAGCGGGGCGAGGACTCGCCGTACGCGGGCATGTTCCTGACGTACGACCGGGTGTTCCCGGCCGGGGCGACCGAGGCCGACCTGGTCCGGGTGATCCGGCCGCGGCCCGGGCTGCCGTTCACCCCGGTCAGCCTGGGCGGGCGGCCCCGGCTGGTGTGGACGACGTTCACCCCGCAGCAGATCGACCTGGACGTGCACCACCCGCAGGCCCGCCGCTACCTGTCCGCGGTGCTGGCCCGCCTCGCCGGCTGCGGGGTGACGATGGTCCGGCTGGACGCGGTCGGCTACGCGGTCAAGACCGGCGGCACGTCCTGCTTCCTCACCCCGAAGACGGTCGACTTCGTGCTCGACCTGACCGCCGAAGCGCGCCGGCTCGGGCTGCGGGTGCTCACCGAGGTGCACGCCCACCACCGCTATCCCGACCTGCTGGCCTCGCACGTGGACCGGGTCTACGACTTCGCCTTCGCCCCGCTGGTGCTGCACGCGCTGTTCACCGGCGAGACCGACCCGCTGCGGAGCTGGCTGGAGCGCCGGCCGGCGAACGCGGTGACCGTGCTCGACACCCACGACGGGATCGGCCTGGTCGACGCCGGGCCGGGCCGGGAGCCGGGGGACGCCGGGCTGCTGTCCGGGCCGCAGCTGGAGGAGCTGGCCGCGGCGATCTCGGCCCGCAGCGGCGGGACCAGCCGGGCCAGCCGGGTGTGGGCCGGCGGGGGTGGCGGGATCTACCAGGTCAGCTGCACGGCGTACGACGCCGTCGGCGCGGACGACCGGCGCTACCTGCTGGCCCGGGCGCTGCAGCTGTTCGTGCCGGGGATCCCGCAGGTCTACTACGTCGGGCTGCTGGCCGGGCGCAACCAGCCGTACGCCGGCGGGGACGCGCGGGAGATCAACCGCCGCCGCTACACCGCGGCCGAGGTGACCGAGGCGCTCCGGCAGCCGGTGGTGGCCGAGCTGGCCGAGCTGATCCGGCTGCGCAACCGGCACCCCGCCTTCGGCGGCGACTTCCGGCTGCTCGACGCGCCGGCCGGCGAGCTCGCCCTGGCCTGGACGGCCGGGGACGCGCGGCTGGAGCTGCGGGCCGACCTGGGCAGCGGGGACTTCCACCTCACCGGCGTCTGAGCCGGCGGGCGAGCGGCCGGTCGGCGGGTCGGCCGGTCGGCGGGTCGGCCGGTCGGCGGGTGAGCGGCCGGTCGGCGGGGCGGCGTGTGAGCGGGCCAGGGCTGGGCATGCGGCGGGGGTGGCAGTCACCCGGCGGGAGATGCGTGGCCTGACCCCGGACGCCGTCTTCGACGTGCTCCGGGACGGCCGGACGTACGAGCACTGGGTGGTCGGCACCCGGGCGATCCGGGTCGTGGAGCCGGACTGGCCGGCGCCGGGCAGCGCGCTGCACTACACGATCGGCTACGGGCCGCTGCGCAAGGACGACGAGACCCGGTCCTGCGGGTACGAGCCGGACCGGCGGCTGGAGCTGGAGGCGCACGCCTGGCCGGCCGGCACCGCCCGGATCGAGCTGCGGGCCGAGCCGGTGGCCGGCGGCACGCGGGTCAGCATCGACGAGCACCCGCTGCGCGGGCCGGCCAAGCTGCTGCACAACCCGCTGGCCGACCTGGCGATCAAGCTCCGGAACGTGGAGACCCTGCGGCGGCTCGAACGTCTCGCCCGCCGCCGGTGACCGGCCCGGGCGAGCCGGCCGGGACCGAGCGGGCGTCGCCGCTGATCAGCCCCGGCCGGGCCTCCGGCCTGAGCAGCGCCCGGGTGAGGGCCAGCGCCAGCCGGCCGGTGGTGCCGGCGCGCAACGCCGCCAGCGCGGCGTTGGAGCCGGGCGCGCCGTGCACGCCGCCGCCCGGGTGCGCCGAGGCGGACGCCAGGTAGAGCCCCTCGATCGGGGTCTCGGGGCGGCCGAGCCCGACGGTCGGCCGGAAGATCAGCTGCTGGTGCGCCGCGGCGGTGCCGCCGGCCACGGAGCCGCCGACCAGGTTGGCGTCCGCGGCCTCCAGGTCGGCCGGGAACTCGACGTTGCGGCCGATGACCAGGTTGCGGAAGCCGGGCGCGTACGCCTCCAGCTGGGCCTCCATCCGGTCCACGAACCGGGCCCGGTTGTCCGGGTCGGACCAGCCGCCGCGGATCTCCCCGGCGGCGTCCTCGGCCGGGTGCAGCGGCACGTGCGTGTACGCCCAGGCCACCTCGGTGCCGGCCGGCGAGCGGGTCGGGTCCGCGGTGGTGGACTGGCCGACGAGCATGAACGGCCGGGCCGAGACCCGGCGCAGCGCCAGCTGGTGCGCGAAGTCGGACAGGTCGTCCAGCCCGCCGCCGATGTGCACCGTGCCGGCGCCGGCGGTGTCCGGCTGCTGCCAGGGGATCTTCCCGGACAGCGCCCAGTCGACCTTGACCGTGGCGCCGTCCCACTCGAACCGGCGCAGGTCGTCCAGCAGCCGGCCCGGCAGGTGCTCCGCCCCGACCAGGTCGAGGTAGAGCTGCGGCGCGGTCACGTCGGCGAGCACGGCCCGGCGCACGCCGACGGTCTCGCCGCCACCCACGCCCCCGACCCGGACCCCGACGGCGCGGCCGTCGCGCACCTCGACCCGGGTGACCCGGGCGTCGCACTCCAGCCGGCCGCCCTTGGCCCGCAGCCGGGACACCAGCGCGTCGGTGAGCCGCCCGGCGCCGCCCTGCGGGGTGGGGAAGCCGACGTCCTGGCCGAGCATCGCCAGCAGCCAGCCGTAGAGCGCGCTGCCGGCCGACTCCGGGGACAGGTCGGTGTGCATCGCGTTGCCGGCCAGCAGCAGGGTGGCGGCGTCCGAGGTGAACTCCTCGGCGCCGAAGCGGCGAACCGGCAGCACGGCGAACCGGGCGAACCGCAGCGCCCCGGCCGGCCCGAGCCGGCGCAGCAGCCCGGCCGCCGGGCGCAGCGGCGGCAGCGGCCGGAACAGCGCGGGCACCAGCGCGGGGGACAGCCGCTGCCACTCGGCGAACATCCGGCGCCACGCCTCGCCGTCGCCGCGGCCGGCCGCCTCGACGCTGGCCATGGTGGTGGCCAGGTCGCGGCTGAGCACGGCGGTGCGGCCGTCCGGCATCGGGTGGGCCAGCGCGGCCGGGGCGTGCGACCAGCGCAGCCCGTGCTCGTCGAGGCCCAGACCGGCGATGATCGGCGAGGCGAGCGTGAGCGGGTAGAACGAGCTGTAGAGGTCGCTGACGAAGCCTGGCGCGGTCACCTCGCCGCTGCGGACGGCGCCGCCGGGCTCCGGCTGCGCCTCCAGCAGCAGCACGCTCCAGCCGGCGTCGACCAGCAGGTTGGCCGCCACCAGCCCGTTCGGCCCGGCGCCGATCACCACCGCGTCCACGTGTTCCCGCGCCACCCTGTCTCCCTGCCCGTCGCCCCCCTCATCATGCCGGGCGCGATACACGGGTGCGGTGCGGCCGCCGGCGTGCTGTGATCCACCGGCCGGTGGTATGGGGAGGTGCGGGCATGGACGGGACGGCGCCCGGAGTACGGGATCGGCTGCGCGGCGCGCTCGCCCCGGCCATGCGCGCGCGGGACACCGCCGCGGTGGCGGCGCTGCGGTCCGCGCTCGCCGCGATCGACAACGCCGGAGCGGTGACGTCGCCGCCTGCCGCCCCGCCGTCGCCCACCGCCCCACCGTCGCCCGCCGCTCCGCCGTCGCCCGCCGCCCCACCGGCGGTGGCAGGGCACGCGCGGGTGGCGGGGCACGCGCGGGTGGCGGGGCACGCGCGGGTGGCGGGGCACGCGCGGGTGGCGGGGCACGCGCGGGTGGCGGGGCACGCGCGGGTGGCGGGGCACGCGCGGGTGGCGGGGACGGTGGCCGGGCTCGGCGCGGCGGACGTGCCGCGCCGGGAGCTGACCGAGGCCGAGCAGGTGGCGATCGTCCGCACCGAGGTCGCCGACTGGTTGGCCGCCGCCGCGGCGGCCGACCGCGCCGGTCACCCCGACCACGCCGCCCGCCTCCGCCGGGAGGCCGCCGCCCTCACCCCACACCTCCCGACTGACCGCCCCGCCCGCCGACTGAGCACTCCGCCCGCCGACTGAGGAGCTATAGCTGCTCAGTCGGCGCAAAACTTCTCAGTCGGCGGCCGAGGCGGCGGGGCCGGGGCGGGGCGGGGCGGGGCGGGGCGGGGCGGGGGCAGGGTGGGTCAGCGGCGGGTGGCGATGACTTCGAGGTATTGGGAGGGGATGGCGACGGAGGGGCCGGGGCCGCGGTCGGCGGCGGTGGCCAGCGCGGTGAGGTCGGCGTGCAGCTGCGCCTGGCCGGCCTCGTCCAGCGCCTCGAAGGCCTTGCGCACCGGCCCGTAGTTCTCCCGGAAGAAGTCGGTGAACTCCGCGGCCGAGCGGAACCGGAAGACGAACTCGCGCTCGGTGATCCGCAGGTCGTCGACCGCGTCGCCGATCAGCTCGGCCAGCCGCTCGGGGCTGCCCCACTGGCCGGGCGGGCGCATCCCAGCCGGCGGCGGCACGTGCTTGGCGACCGTGCGGAAGATGCCGCCGACGAAGCTGGCCGGGGTCCAGTTGGCCAGCGCGATGGTGCCGCCGGGCCGGCAGACCCGGACCAGCTCGGCCGCCGCCCGGTCCTGATCGGGCGCGAACATCACGCCCACGCAGGAGACGACGGCGTCGAAGGACCCGTCCGGGTACGGCAGCGCCTCGGCGTCGCCCTCCACGTACTCGACCGCCAGGCCCTCCGCGGCCGCCCGCAGCCGGCCGCGCTCGAGCAGCTCGGGCACGTAGTCCAGACCGGTCACCCGGGCCCCGCACCGGGCGGCGGCCAGCGCGGCGTTGCCGCTGCCGGCGGCCACGTCGAGCACCGTGGCGCCGGCGGCCAGGTCGGCTGCCTGCACGAGCTGCTCCGCCATCGGCACGATCAGCGCCGCCACCGCGTGGTAGTCGCCGCTGGTCCAGGTCACCTGCTGCTTGGCCTTGACCGCGGCGAGGTCCGGCGCCGGAGTCTGCATCGTCGTCATTGCTGTGTGTCTCCCCTGTCGGTGCGGGCCGGTCGCTCCGGCCCACAAACCCAGAGCGCAGCGTCCGGTGCCACGGACACCGCGGGCCAGTTCTGAATCTGTAGCGCCAGGTACAGGATCTGTACTGTGCGCTCCCGCGCGGCGCCCTAGCCTCGACGTACGCGCCCGGTCGGCCGCGCGAGAGGGGGCTCGATGGCTGTCTACGGCCAGTTCTGCCCGGTGTCCAAGGCGATGGAGCTGCTGGACGAGCGGTGGACGATGCTCGTGATCCGCGAGCTGCTGATGGGCAGCCGGCACTTCAACGAGCTGCGCCGGGGGGTGCCGCGGATGTCGCCGGCCCTGCTGTCGACCCGGCTGCGCACGCTGGCCCGAGCCGGGCTGGTGGAGCGCCAGGAGGTGGGCGGGCGGGTCAGCTACTCGCTCACCCCGGCCGGCGCGGAGCTGCGCCCGATCGTGCTCGCGCTCGGCGAGTGGGGCACCCGGTGGATCTCCGACCTCGGTGAGACCGACCTCGACCCGCACCTGCTGATGTGGGACGTGCACCGCAACGTCGACCTGGCCGCGGTGCCGGTCGGCCGGACCGTGCTCGGCTTCGTCTTCACCGACGTGCCCGGCAAGGCACGCACCTGGTGGCTGCTGATCGACCCGGACGGGGTCGACGTGTGCGACTTCGACCCCGGCCACCCCGTCGCCGCCACCGTGCGGGCCGACCTGCGCACGCTCACCGAGGTGTGGCGCGGCGACGTGCACTGGGACGCGGCGGTGCGGTCCGGGCGGCTGGCGCTGGACGGGCCGGCGGCGGTGCGCCGGGCGGTGCCGGGCTGGCTGCGGCTGTCCCCCTTCGCCGGCGTGTCCCGCCCGGCCCCGGTCGGCGCCCCCGCCTGAGGGCCGGGCCGGCTCAGGGCTCGGTGGCGCGCAGGTAGTCGACGACGAGCTCGGGCACGGCGTCATCGTCGCCGCCGACCGAGCGGTCCGGGAAGTCGAAGACCGCGAGCATCATCTGCACCGGGTACGCCGGCGGGCCGGCGCAGGCGCGGACCGGCTCGCCGTCGATGCGGAACTCGACCCGGTCGGCGGTCCAGTCGACCGCGTAGGTGTGCCAGTCGGCGACGTCGATCGGCAACCGCGGCGCGGCGAAGTCCTCGGTCACCGCCGGGTCGCGGAAGGCGTGCAGGCCCATCCCGACCGCGGCCGACCGGCCGGGCTCGACCGCGTCGCCGAAGACCTCCATCACGCAGATCTCCGCGCACCGCTCCGGGCGGTCCTCGAGCCCGACCATCCACCAGGCCACCATCGACCGGGGCGTGACCACGCCGCGGGCCCGCATCTCCAGGTGGCCCCCGCGCGGAGTCCAGCCCTCGAACCGCTCCTGCGCCTCCCGGACGACGGCGCCGTCCCGCCACGGCTGCTGGCCGACCGTGCTGCCGACCGGGCCGGAGAAGTTGCCCGACTGGATGCCGGACACCCGCAGCGGCGGCGTGTGCTCGCCCGGCAGCCACTGCCCCTGCTCCGGCGGGATCGTCAGCCGCAGGCAGGAGTCGGCCACCTCGTACGTCGCCCTCGTCGCGGCCCGGGAGCTCCACGCCGGCAGGTAGTGCGGCAGCCAGACCGCGGGGTCCAGCTCCGGCCGGGTGAAGTGCTCCTCGAAGACGACCCGGCTCACTCCCGGTCCGGCAGGCGCGAGCCGACGTCGAAGGAGGTCCCGAACGGGTCGGTGGCCGAGGCCAGCCGCCCGTAGACGAAGTCCTGCGGGTCGGTCGCGGTGCCGCCGGCGGCCCGGACGGCGGCGACGGTGGCGTCGGTGTCGGCGACCTCGAAGAGCGTCCCCCACTGCGAGGAGCCGGCCGACGCGTCGCCCATGATGCCGCCGACCTCGTGCCCGTCGGGCCGGCGCAGGAAGGTGAAGTCCAGCTGCGGCAGGTCCGGGTTGCCGTCGAGGGTGAAGTCGAAGACCTCGGCGTAGAACTCGCGGGCCGGCCCCGGGGTCGGGGTGACCAGGTCGTTGCGCAGCAGGGTGCCGGGCTCGTTGACCAGCTCGGCGCCGACGAAGTCGCCGCCCTGCCAGAGGCCGAACTGGGCGCCCACCGGGTCGACCGCGACCGCCATCCGGCCCTGGCCGGGGATGTCGTCCGGCGTGGCCACCAGCCGGCCGCCGGCCTTGGTGACCCGCTCGGCGGTCGCGTCGCAGTCGTCGGTGGCCAGGTAGACCTGCCACCAGAACCCGGTCGGGGCCTCGTCGACATTGGGCATCAGCGCGGCGACCGCGCGGCCGTCGAGCCGGCAGATCGTGTAGCGGCCCATCTCCTCGGGCCCCACCTGGAACTCCCAGCCGAACACCGCGCCGTAGAACTCCATCGCCCGGTCCAGGTCCGGGATGCCCAGGTCGATCCACGTCGGCGTGCCGAGCGGCTGGTTGCGGTCGATCCTCATCGTCGGTCTCCCTCTCCGTCAGGTCCGGACCGGACGCTAGACGAGGGCGCCGACAATTTCGGGCCGACCGCGGGCTCAGTCGACCTGCAGCACCGAGAGGATGTTGCCCGCGGGGTCCTTGAACCACGCGATCGGCGGTCCCTGGTCCCGCATGACCCCCTTCGCGTCGGTCGTCGCGTACCGCTCGAAGGCGACGCCCCGGGCGCCGAGCTGGTCGACCGCGGCGTCGATGTCCGGCACCGGGAAGTTGAGGATGGTGAAGGTCGCCGGCGCGTGGTCCGGCTTGGGATAGACCAGGATGTCCCGGTCGCCGGCCACGTGCAGGGTGAGCATGCCGTTCTCCTCGGTCACCCGCAGCCCGAGCGTCCGGCCGTAGAAGTCCCGGGCCCGCGGCACGTCGTCCACCGAGAACCCGCTGAACGCCTTCGTCTGCTCGAACACCACGCCTCCTCGCGTCTGGTCGCGACCCAGCATGCACCGCGCCGCCGCCCGGGACGTCGAGGCCCGGCCGGCGGCGTCGACACGGCTGGCAGGATCGCCGGCATGACCGAGCCGCCCCCCGCCCCGGACGGCGCCCCGGACCACGCCCCGGACGACGCCCGGCGCCGCCGGGTCTTCCACCACCTGCTCGCCGACACGCTCGGGGTCTCGGTCACCCACTTCACCGTGTGGTTCGCGGTCACCTTCTTCGTCTACCTGGAGACCCGATCGGTCTTCGCCACCGGCGTCATCTCCGGGATCTACCTCACCCTGACCGCGCTGTCCGGGCTGTGGTTCGGCAGCCTGGTCGACCACCACCGGAAGAAGTCGGTGATGGCCGCGTCGGCGGTCGTCTCCTTCGTCCTGTACGGCGCCGCCCTCGGCATCTACCTGGCCGCCGGCCGCGACGCCTTCGCCGACCCGGCGAGCGTGACGCTCTGGCTCTTCGTGCTGGTGCTGATGGTCGGCGTCATCGCCGGAAACATCCGCACCATCGCGCTGTCCACCTCGGTCACCCTGCTGATCCCGGCCGACCGCCGGGACCGGGCGAACGGGCTGGTCGGCACCACCAGCGGCATCTCGGTGCTGGTCACCTCGGTGATCAGCGGCCTGCTGGTCGGCCTCGGCGGCATGCTCTACGTGCTCATCCTCGCCCTGGCGGTGACCGCGGCGTCGGTGGTGCACCTGACCACGCTGGACTTCCCGGGCGACGCCGCCTCGGCCGGCGGCACCGAGCGCCGCCGGGTCGACGTCCGCGGCACGATCGCCGTGGTCCTGGCGGTGCCCGGGCTGCTCGCGCTGATCGTCTTCGCCGCGATCAACAACGTGCTCGGCGGCGTGATCATGGCGCTGATGGACGCGTACGGGCTGTCGCTCGTCTCCGTCCAGGTGTGGGGACTGCTGTGGGGCTTCCTCAGCACCGGCTTCATCGTCGGCGGGCTGGTCATCGCCCGGCGCGGGCTCGGGTCGAGCCCGCTGCGGGCGCTGCTGCTGGCGAACGCGGCGATCTGGGCGATCACCGCGGTCTTCACCCTGCGGTCCTCGATCGTGCTGCTCACCGCCGGGCTCTTCGTCTGGATGTGCGTGATGCCCTACATCGAGGCGGCCGAGCAGACCGTGCTGCAGCGGGTGGTGCCGTACGAGCGGCAGGGCCGGGTGTTCGGCTTCGCGCAGAGCGTGGAGATGTCCGCCGCGCCGCTCACCGCGTTCCTGATCAGCCCGGTGGCGCAGTTCTGGGCGATCCCGTTCATGACCACCGGGGCCGGCGCGGACCTGATCGGCGGCTGGTTCGGCACCGGGCCGGAGCGCGGGCTGGCGCTCGTCTTCACGCTCACCGGGCTGCTCGGGGTGGTGCTCACGCTCTTCGCGCTGCGCAGCCGGCACTACCGGCTGCTCGCCGGCCGCTACCAGCAGGCGCCGGCCGCCCAGCCGGCCTAGGGTCGGGCGCCGACGTGCCGGGGCCGGCCGGCCAGCAGCCCGGCCACCGCCTGCGGCACCAGCAGCACGATGAGCAGCAGCAGCGGCAGCGTCCAGCCGCCGGTGCCGTCGTGCACGGCGCCCACCAGCAGCGGCCCGGTGGCGGCGAGCACGTAGCCGACCGACTGGGCCTGGGCGGACAGCCCGGCGGTGTCGGCCGGCGTCCGGGACCGCAGCACGACCAGGATCAGCGCGACCGCGAAGGCGCCGCCCTGGCCGACGCCGAGCAGCGCCGCCCACAGCCACGGCGCCGCGGTCGGCGCCACCAGCACCCCGCCCAGCCCGACCGCGGTGACCACGGTGGCGCCGAGCGCGTGCGGCCACTGGGCCCGGGCCTGGCTGGCCAGCCGCGGCAGCAGCAGAGTGACCGGGATCTGCACCAGCGCCGAACCGGACAGCACCGCGCCGGCCGCGACCGCGCTGTAGCCCTCGTCCCGGTAGACGGTCGGCAGCCAGGCCAGCACCGCGTAGAAGGTCAGCGACTGCATCCCGAAGAAGACCGTGACCTGCCAGGCGAGCGGGTCCCGGCGCAGCGCCGCCGCGCCGATCCCGGCGGCCGCGTCCGGGTCGGCCGGCGTCCGGCGGCGGGCCAGCGGCAGCCAGACCAGCAGCGCGACCGCGGCCGGCAGCGCCCAGGCGCCCAGCCCGGTGCGCCAGCCGCCGGCCGCCTCGGCCAGCGGCGCCGTGGTGCCCGCGGCCAGCGCCGCCGACCCGGCCAGCGACATCGTGTAGACGCCCATCATCGTCCCGGTGCTGGCCGGGAAGTGCCGCTTGACCAGCGCCGGCAGCAGCACGTTCGCCACCGCGATGGCACCGCTGGCCAGCGCGGTCCCGGCGAACAGCAGCGCGGTCCCGCCGGTCACCCGGGCCAGCAGGCCGACGCCCAGCACGGCGAGGACCAGCGCGATCACCGGTTCGACGCCCCAGCGGCGGGCCAGCGCCGGCGCCACCGGGGCGAGCAGCCCGAGGCAGAGCACCGGCAGCGCGGTGAGCAGCGCGGCCCCGCCGCCGGACAGCCCGAGGTCGGTCCGCAGCTCGGTCAGCACCGGGCCGACGGCGGCCAGCGCCGGCCGCAGGTTGACCGCGGCCAGCACCACCGCGAGCGCCAGCAGCACCGCCGACCGGCGCCCCGGCCCGCTGGTCCCGCCCGGCCGGCCCGGCCGGCCCGGCCGGCCCGCCGAGCGCACGCCGGAGCCCACCCGGCCATCCTGCGGGACGGCCGGGCCCGCCCGGGGGGCGGGGTCAGGCCGGCGGGCGCAGGTGGTGAACGGTGACCGGCGGGACGGTGGCCGGGTCGGCCGGCCGGCTCTCCCGCCGCCAGCCCAGGCCGGCCATGCCGTCGAGGAAGGACTGCTCGCGGGGCCGGCCGGGGTCGGCCAGCAGCACCTCGCCGGTGCGCGCGACCAGCTGGGGCAGCAGGTCGAGCAGGACCGGGATGGTGCGCGGCTCGTAGAGCACGTCGGCGGCCAGCACCAGGTCCCAGGGCGCCTCGGCGAGCAGCGGCGCCGGCTGCTCGAAGGTGCACCGGACCGTACGGACCGGGACCCGGTTGCGGGCCGCGTTCACGGTCGTGAACGCGATCGCCTCGGCCGACTGGTCGGCGGCCAGCACGTCCGCCCCGGCCCCGGCCGCGGCCACGCTGACCAGACCGAGCCCGCAGCCCAGCTCCAACACGCGGACGCCGGCCAGCGGGCGGCCGGCGACCGCGGCGGCCAGCGCGCTGCCGCTCGGCCACAGCTCGGCCCAGAAGGGCAGCCGCTCGTCGCCCGGGTCGTCCTCGGCGAGCACCTCGTCCAGCAGCGCGTCGCCGTCCCGCGGGCGCAGCAGCCGGACCTCCCGGCCGCCCAGCGCGAGGACCTCCTCGACCAGGTCGGCCGCCGCCCCACCAGGCAACCCCTCGACCGGCCCCGTCACCGGCCGCGCGCCACTCACCCCCGCACCCTACGCACCCCACCCCACCGCCCCTCCGCCGATCTTGAGGTACGGGCGACACGCCGTGGTCCGCCGTCCTTTCCTCAAGATCGGCGACTGAGGGGCGGGAGGTCAGGAGTGCACGCCGCTGGCGGCGTGGTGCAGGAACGCCGCGGCGACCTCCTGCGGGGTCTGCACGGTGGAGACATAGCCGCCGACCGGGTCGAGCACCTTTTCCAGCAGCTCGGCCTCGGGGTACTTGCCGAACGCCACCACCGTGATCTGCACCGGGCGGTCCTCGTCGGTGGCCGCTTTCAGCGCCCTCGACAGCTGCTGCGCGGTGATCGAGCCGGGGTCGTCCTCGTTCCGCCCGTCGGTGAAAACCACCACCTGGTTGCCGACGTCCGGCTGGTATCGCGAGCTCGCGTACTGGTACGCGGCCAGGATGGTGTCGTACAGCCCGGTCCCGGTCGGCTGCGCGGCCAGTCGCCCGACCGCGCCGGTCAGCCCCGCCCGCTGGCCCTCGGACAGCCGGCCGGTGGGCAACAGCACCCGGTAGTCGCGCGGCGGGTCCAGCCGGGAGCCGAACGCCCACAGCCCGAGCGAGGACGTGTCCGGCAGCAGCCGGCCGACGGCCAGGCAGCCCTGCTTGACGAAGTCGATCAGCGGCGTGTTGGTCCCCGGCGCCGGCTCCAGCATCGAGCCGGACACGTCGACCGCGAGCAGGATGCTGCTGCGCCGGTCCTGGACGTACCAGGCGGCGAAGACGTGGTCGACGTGGTGCGGGCGCAGCGGCTCCAGCGGCTTGGCCCGCAGCCGCGGCAGCCGGCCGGTCGGGGCGCCGGGGGGCGCGGCGCCGCCGGGCCGGCGCAGCCGGGCGGCCCCGATCGCCTCGGCCGCGGCCGGCCCTTTGAGCGCGGTCAGCAGCGTCGCCAGCGCGGCGGCCCGCTCCGGCACGGCCAGCGCGGCCGCGGTCGGCTGCCAGCTGTAGCGCAGCAGCGCGGTGTGGTCGGTGCCGGCCAGCACGGTGGCGTCGGGCAGCTCGGCCAGTGCGGGCAGCAGCGCGTGCTCCGGGACCAGGCCGACCTCGCCGGCCCGCTCCGGCAGCGCCGGCTCGGCGCCGCGTACGGTCCGGGTGCTGGGCAGCGCCGCCGACAGCGCGGCCGAGGACGCGTCCATGCCCTGGTCGATCCAGACCGCCTCGCCGAGGCTGCCGGCGGCGACCATGCCGTCGCCGGACCCGTTGGGGTCACGGACGGCGAGCCGGACCCCGGACGACCGGTCGCCGACCAGGTCGGCCAGCCCGAGCCAGCTGTTGCCGGAGGAGGCGAGCTTGGCCGCCGTCGCGGTGTCGCCCACCACCTGGTAGATCGGGCTGATGGCGAGCACGGTGCCGGAGCCGCCCGGGCCGTCCTCGTCCGGCAGCAGGCCGGGCCGGGCGACGGTGGCCCAGGACGCGTCGTCCGGGATCCACAGGTCGGCCTCGCGCTCGGCCACCCGGTCGGCGGCCTCCCGGCCGTCCACCACCACGGCGTCCAGGCCGACGCAGTCCGGGCCCCCGGCCAGCGTCTCGCCGACCGTACGGAGCACCGGGGCGAACGAGGCGGCCGTGACCACCCGCAGCACCCGCTCGCAGCCGGTCGCGGCGACCAGCGGCGGCGGGGACGGCTCGGCCGACTGCCGGGCCGCCACCGCGACCGCGGTGGACGCGGTGGCGACGACGCCGAGCACGGCGACCCCGATCCAGAGCGCCGTCCGCCGGTCCCGACGCCCGGGCGATCGGCCGGACCGCCCTCCCGTCGCCCCCTGAGCCGCCGGCTGTCCCGACCGGTGCCTGCCCATGCGTCGTCCTTGTCCTGCGAAGTATCCGGTGTGGAGACCGGGAGCATGGCACTTCACCCGGTCAGAGCAGAAGCGATTCAGCGAGTCTCACCGTGAGCGCCAAAGTAGGAACTGCGCGTTACTAGTCCGCTCCGTGGTCACCCGGATGACCCTGCCCCATTCGTTCCCGTGCGCCCCGTCGGCCCGGACCGGGACCGGGGGACCGACCCTCTAGGGTCGGGTCATGGCCCTCGACCCGGCGGCGGTGATCGGCGAGCTGGTCCGCCGGACCCGCCGCTCGGCCCCGGGCGACCTGGCGCAGTTGGTCGCCGAGGCGGCCGCCGCGGCCGGGCTGGCCGGCACGGTGATCTACCTGTCCGACTACGGGCAGACCCGGCTGGTGCCGGTGCCCTACCCCGGGGTGCCGGCTCGGCTGCCGCTCGGCGTTGAGGGCACGCTGGCCGGCCGGGCCTACCGGACCGGGACCCTGCAGGCGGCGGACGGCGCCCCCGGCTTCCGCCGGCTGTGGCTGCCGCTGAGCGAGGGCAGCCAGCGGATCGGGGTGCTGGAGCTGGCCGCCCCGGTCGACCCGGCGCCGCCGACCCGCTCGCTGGAGCACTTCGCCGACGTGGTGGCCACGCTCCTGGTGACCCGGTCGAAGTACGGGGACGCCTTCGAGATGGTCCGCCGGGTGCGGCCGATGCGGCTGCCGGCGGAGATCCAGTGGCGGCTGCTGCCGCCGACCGCGGTGTGCACCGACCGGGTGTCGCTGGCCGGGCTGCTGGAGCCGTGGGACGAGGTGGGCGGCGACGCCTTCGACTACGCGGTCAACGACGGCCGGCTGCAGGTCGCGCTGTTCGACGCGATGGGCCACGGGCTGGGCGCGACACTGCTGGCGACGCTGGCGGTGGGGGCGTACCGGAACGCCCGCCGGTCCCGGCTCGACCTGCCCGGGACGTACCGGGCGATCGACAGGGCCATCGCGGACCAGTACGGCGGGGAGCACTTCGTCACCGGGCTGCTGCTCGACCTCGACGTGCACACCGGCGCGCTGCGCTGGGTGTCGGCCGGGCACCTGCCACCGCTGCTGGTCCGGCACGAGCGGTCGGTCCGGGTGCCGGAGGCGCGCCCGGCGACCCCGCTCGGGCTCGGCTTCACCCCGGGTCCGCCGCCGGTGCACGCCCTGCAGCTGGAGCCGGGCGACCGGCTGGTGCTCTACACCGACGGGGTGGTCGAGGCCCGGCGGATGGGCCAGTTCTTCAGCGACGAGCGGCTGGCCGACTTCGTGGTGCGGGCGTCCGCGTCCGGGCACGCCGGTCCGGAGGTGCTGCGCCGGCTGATCAACGCGGTGCTCGAGCACCAGGACGGCACGCTGCAGGACGACGCGACGGTGCTGCTGCTGGAGTGGGGCAGCCCGCCGGACTGACGCCGGCGGGCCGCCCCCTGTCTCAGCGGTCGCGGGGCGCGCCGGTCCCGTCGGCCTGCCCGGTGTCGGTGCCGACGTAGCGGCGCAGCCGCGCCCGGGCGGCCTCGACCGGCTCGCTGCCGGCGGTCTGCTGCTCCTCCGAGCGGGTCACCGCGTCGTCGACCGGACCGGCGGCGTAGCCCGCGCCCGCGTCCGCGCCGCCGTCCGCACCCGCGTCGGCATCCGCAATCACGGTCGGGTGGGCGGCGCCGGCGTCGGCGCCGCCGTCAGCACCGCGGTCGGCGTCCTCGGCCACCCCGGGGACCGGGTCGTACGGCGCCGGCGGCTGGGCGTACGAGCTGTCGGTCGTCGCCTCCGACGTGTAGCCCGTGGCGGTGTCGGTCGTCGCGTACCCGCCGGTGGTCCCGAGGCCGCCGGTGGTCCCGAGGCCGCCGGTGGTCCCGTAGCCCTCGGTCGGGCCGGCCTCCTGCCCGAAGGCACCCGGGCTGACCCCGTAGTAGCTGTAGAGCTCGGCCTCCTGCTCCTCGGACAGGTGCCCGTCCTCGTCGAGCTGCGGCGCGTCCTTGACCCGGTCCTTGGTGACGTCGACGACGAGCTCGTCACCCTCCACCCGGGCGGCGGCCAGCGGCACGAAGCTCTCCCGGGTGCCGAACAGCCCGGTCCGGACGGTCACCCACTCCGGCAGGCCGGTGGTGTCGTCGAGGTAGACCTGCCCGACCTTGCCCACCTTGTCACCGACGTTGTCCCGGACCGTGCTGCCCATCAGCGAAGGCACCGATGCCTGGTCGATCATGATGTGTCTCTCCCGTGGTCGAGTTGCGGTCTGACTCCCGTTACCCGCTGCCGGCCGGCGTCACTCGGCGGGGACGAGGACCCACAGCACGATGTAGATCACGATCTGCGGGCCCGGCAGAAGGCAGGACAGCAGGAACAGCAGCCGGACACCGGTCGCTGACCAGCCGAAACGGCGGGCCAGGCCGGCGCAGACGCCGGCGAGCATGCGGCCGTGGCGGGGCCGGACGAGACGGGGCGCGGGATCGTACGGAGTGGGCTGCATGTCTCGAACGTATGCCCAGTCCGGCGCCCCTCCCATCCGGGAGTCCCCCGGTTCCTACCCCGGGCCGCCCCCGGGCAGCACCCCCCGGTACGGCCGGGCCGGCGGCGCGCCCACGCCGACGTCGTCGACGGCGAAGACCCGCCCGGCGTCCGGCTCCGGGTCGGCCAGCCCCTCCCGCGCGGTGGTGACGAACAGCCGCCGGCCGGTCGCGCCGCCGATCGCCACCGAGGTCACCTGGGCCACCGGTACCCGGACGGCGGCCAGCGGCGCCCCGGCGGGCGAGTAGCGGCGGACCTCGCCGGCCCCGTTGACCGCCACCCAGAGCGCGCCCTCGTCGTCGACGGTCAGCCCGTCGGGCACCCCGCCGTCCGGCCGGACCAGCTCCCGCCCCGGGCCGAGCGCCCCGGTCGCCGGGTCGACCGGGTACGCGGTGACCACGCCCGGCCCGGTGTCGGCGTGGTAGAGCGTGCCGCCGTCCGGGCTCCAGCCCAGCCCGTTGGCGATCGTCGCCGTCGGCAGCACCACCGCGACCGTGCCGTCCGGGTCGCAGCGCAGCAGCCGGCCCCGCCCGGGTGCCTTGTCCTGCGCCATCGAGCCGGCCCAGAAGCGGCCCTGCGGGTCGCAGGCGGCGTCATTCATCCGGACGCCGGCCGGCTCGGTGTCCAGCAGCGCGGTGAGCCCGCCGTCCGCGGCCAGGTGGCGGAAGCCGCGGCCGGCGGCGAGCAGCCAGCCACCGCCGGCCACCGGGGCGACCGCGCCGAGCGGCTCGGCCAGCCGCACCTCGGCGACCGTCCGCAGCCCGGCGCCGTCCTCGACCGCCCGACGCAGCACCCCGCCGACGATGTCGACCCACAGCAGCTCGCCGGCCGCGGCATCCCAGCGGGCGCCCTCGCCGAGCTCGGCGGACTCCACCGACACCGGCCGCGGCTCCCCGAACGCATCCATCCGCGGACCGTACGCTCCCCGGCATGGAGCCGAGGACGGAGGCGGGGCGGGCCGGGTGGGCGGCGCTGCTCGCTGAGCCGGGGCGGGCGCTGGTGGCGCTGGACTACGATGGGGTGCTGGCGCCGATCGTCGACGAGCCGAGCGAGGCGTGGCCGGCGCCCGGCGCGGTGGAGGCGCTGCAGCGGCTCGCCGGGCTGGTCGGCACGCTGGCCGTGGTCACCGGCCGGCCGGCCGAGGTGGTGGTCGGCCTGGGCCGGCTCGACCGGGTGCCCGGCCTGGTCGTCGAGGGGCAGTACGGGGCGGAGCGCTGGGTCGCCGGCGCGCTGACCACGCCGGACGAGCCGGCCGGGGTGACCGCGCTGCGGGCCGAGCTGCCCGGCGCGCTGGCCGCGGCCGGGGCCGACCCGGCGGCATGGGTCGAGGACAAGCGGCTGGCGCTGGTCGTGCACACCCGCCGCGCCGCCGACCCGGACGGCGAGCTGGCCCGGCTGGCCCCGGCGGTGCGCCCGCTGGCCGAGGCGCACGGGCTGGAGGTCCACCCCGGCAAGATGGTGCTCGAGCTGCGGCCGCCCGGCTTCGACAAGGGCGGGGTGCTGCGCCGGCTGGTCGGGGCGGCCGCCCCGGGGGCGGTGCTCTTCGCCGGCGACGACGTCGGCGACCTGCCCGCCTTCGCGGTGGTGGCCGAGCTGCGGGCGGCCGGCACGCCCGGGATCGCGGTGGCCAGCGCGTCGGCGGAGGCGGCCCCGGTGGCCGAGCAGGCCGACCTCGCGGTGGACGGCCCGACCGGCGTGGTCGCCCTGCTGACCGCCCTCGCCGACGCCGCATCATGATGCGGCTCTCCCCCGCCGCCGACTGAGAAGTTCCGCAGCCGACTGAGGAGCAGTAGGTCCTCAGCCGCGGGCGCAATCGCCCAGTCGCGGACGGGGCTGCCCAACGGCGCTCAGTCGAGCGCGTCGAGTTGGGCGCGGAACCACTCGGCCGGCGGCAGCGCGGTGGCGGCGACGGCCAGCCGCTCGCACCGGGCCCGGCGCTCCTGCGCCGGCAGCGACAGCGCCTCGTGCAGCGCCTCCGCGGTCCGGGTGACGTCGTACGGGTTCACCAGGATCGAGTCGGCGGCGAACTCCTCGGCCACCCCGGCGTGCCGGGACAGCACCATCGCGCAGCCCGGCTCGGAGAGCACGACGCCCTCCTTGGCGACCAGGTTCATCCCGTCCCGGACCGGGTTGACCAGCAGTACGTCGGCCAGGCGGAGCGCGGCCAGCGAGCCGGGGTAGTCGTCGGACACCTCGAGCAGCAGCGGGTCCCACTCGTCGGTGCCGAACTCGACCTCGATCTCCCGGCCGACCCGCTGCACGGCCGCGGTGTACTCCCGGTACTCGGGCACGTCGTGCCGGGACGGGTACGCGTACGCGACGTGCACCACCCGGCCACGCCACTCCGGCCGGGTGCGCAGCAGCTCCCGGTAGGCGAGCAGGCCGCGGACGATGTTCTTGCTCAGCTCGGTGCGGTCGACCCGGGCGATCACCAGCCGGTCGCCGACCAGCTCGCGCAGGTGGCCGAGCGCGGACTCGACGTCCTCCTCGGCGGCCCGCCCGCGCATCTCCTCCGCGGAGGTGCCCAGCGGGTGCAGGGCGACCCGGACCGTCCGGCCCTCCCACTCCACCGTCCGGGCCGCGGTGTCGACGGACGCGCCGAGGAACTCCGCGCAGCAGTCCAGGAACGCCCGCGCCCAGCGGGCGCTGTGAAAGCCGAGGTGGTCGGCGCCGAGCAGCCCGGTCAGCAGCTCGACCTGGACGGCGTCGGGCAGCATCCCGAAGTAGTCCGGCGGCGCCCACGGGGTGTGGGTGAAGTGCGCGATGCGCAGGTCGTCGCGCCGCTCGCGCAGCTGCCGCGGGACGAGGTCGAGGTGGTAGTCCTGGACCATCACCTTGGCCGCGGGCGCCGCCTCGGCGGCCAGCGCGTCCGCGAACGCCCCGTTGTAGCGCTCGTACGCCCCCCACAGCCGCCGCCAGGCCGCGTCGAAGACCGGCTTGTTCGCGCTGTCGTACAGCTGGTGGTTGACGAACCAGATGGTCGCGTTGGCGATGCCGTTGTACGCCCGGCCGAAGGTGGACGGGTCCAGCGGCAGCATCCGGACGTCGAGCCCGCCGGTGTCCAGCCCGGCCTCGGCCAGGTGTCCGTCCGGCGCCCGCCGCGCGGCGGCCCGCTCCCGGTCGTTGAGCGCCGCGCACACCCACAGCCCGCCGACCTCGGACAGCGCGGAGACCATGCCGCTGACCAGCCCGCCGCCGCCGCGGCGCACCTCCTGGCGGCCGCCCGGCCCGGCGGCGATCTGCACCGGCCCCCGGTTGGAGGCGATCAGCAGCTGCCGGCCGCCGGTCACGAGGTCACCCGGGGCTGGCGCAGCGCCGGCGCGGCCGAGTGCGCGCCGGACAGGTGCCGGGCCGCGTTGACCAGCCCGAGATGGCTGAACGCCTGCGGCGTGTTGCCGACCTGCCGCCGCAGCCGGGGGTCGTACTCCTCGGCCAGCATGCCCACGTCGTTGGCCAGCCCCATCAGCCTCTCCAAGAGCTCGGTCGCCTCCCGCCGCCGGCCGATCCCGTGCAGCGCGTCGGCCAGCCAGAACGAGCAGGCCAGGAACGCCCCCTCGTCGCCGGGCAGGCCGTCGTCGGACGAGCCGACCCCGGGCCGGTAGCGCAGCACGAAGCCGTCCTCGCACAGCTCGTCCTGCACCGCCCGGACCGTGCCGGCCACCCGCGGATCGTCCCACGGCAGGAAGCGGACCTGGGGGATCAGCAGCAGGGCCGCGTCCAGCTCGTCGTGCCCGTACGCCTGGGTGAACGTGTTGCGGTCCGCGTCGTAGCCCTTCGCGAGCACCTCGTCGAAGATGTCCTGCCGGGTCCGCCGCCAGTCGTCCACCGGCCCGTCCAGCCCGAAGTGCTCGACGCCGGCGATCATCCGGTCGAAGGCGACCCAGGCCATCACCTTGGAGTGCACGAAGTCCCGGCGCGGGCCGCGCATCTCCCACAGCCCGTTGTCCGGCTGCCGCCAGTTGCCCTCCAGGAACTCCAGCAGGTTCTTCTGCAGCGCCCAGGCGTCCTCGTTGCGGGACAGCCGGGCCTCCCGGGCGAAGGACAGCCCGTCCAGCGTCTCCCCCCAGACGTCGATCTGGAGCTGCTCGGACGCGGCGTTGCCGATCCGCACCGGCCGGGAGCCCTCGTAGCCGGACAGCCAGTCCAGCTCGAACTCGGGCAGCCGCCGGGTGCCGTCGATGCCGTACATGATCTGCAGGTCGGCCGGGTCGCCGGCGACCGCGCGCAGCAGCCAGTCCCGCCACTTGCCGGCCTCGGCCTTGAAGCCGGCGCCGAGCAGCGCCTGCAGGGTCAGCGCGGCGTCGCGCAGCCAGCAGTAGCGGTAGTCCCAGTTGCGCGGGCCGCCGATCTGCTCGGGCAGGCTGGTGGTGGCCGCGGCCACGATCCCGCCGGTGGGCTGGAAGGTCAGCGCCTTGAGCACGATCAGCGAGCGGCGGACCTCGCTCTGCCAGCCGCCGTCGTACGTCGAGTGCGACATCCACTCGGCCCAGAAGGCCTCGGTGTCGTCCACCGCCGCGTACGGGTCCACCGGCTTGGGCGGCCGCGCCCAGGACGGGTGCCAGGTGAGCACGAACGGCACCCGCTGCCCGGCGGACACGGTGAACTCCGAGTGGGTGGCCAGGTCCCGCCCCTCCAGCGGCGCGGTCGTGCTCAGCCAGGCCGAGTCCGGCCCGGCCACCGCGACCACCTGCGAGTCGACCCGGCGCACCCACGGCACCACCCGGCCGTAGTCGAAGCGCAGCCGCAGCTCGCCGTGCATCGGCACCGTGCCGGAGATCCCCTCGACCACCCGGACCACGTCCGGGGCCTCGTCCCGGGGCGGCATGCTGTCGACCACCCGGACGGTGCCCTCCGGGGTCTCCCAGACCGTCTCCAGCACCAGGGTGTCGCCGCGGTAGCCACGCCGGGTGCAGGTGCCGCCGGCCGCGGGGGCCAGCCGCCAGTGCCCGTTGTCCTCGGTGCCGAGCAGCGCGGCGAAGCAGGCGGGCGAGTCGAAGTGCGGGAGGCACAGCCAGTCGATCGACCCGTCCCGGCCCACCAGCGCCGCCGTCTGCAGGTCCCCGAGCAGCGCGTAGTCCTCGATCAGGCCGGCCATGGCTGCTTCCTACCCCACTCGGCTACCCACAAGGGCACGGCTCACCAGAGCCCTTGCCGGCCGGGCCGAGCACCCCGACGCTGAGCCCACCGAGCGGGGTGACATGGCACTGGATCCGGCCGACCTGGCCGCTGTGACCGCGACGCTGGCCCGCGAGCTGGCCGCGCCCGACGGCAGCGGCGGCACCCGTTCTGACCGGCCGGGATCGAGCGGCGGTCCCGCGGGCATGACCGGGCACAATCGCGGGCCATGACGCCGGAGGAGCTGACCGACCACTGCCTGGGCAAGCCCGGCGCCTGGCCGGACGAGCCGTGGGAGGGCGACACCGTCGCCAAGGTCGGGCCGAAGATCTTCGCGTTCCTCGGCCGCGGGACGGTCGGCCTCAAGTGCGGCGCCAACCGCGACGAGGCCGACGAATGGCTCGCCCGCTACCCCGACGACGCGACGGTGATGCCGTACATCGGCCGCTCGGGCTGGAACACCCTGCGCACCGACGGCGCCATCCCCGACGACGACCTCCGCGAGGCGATCGACGCCTCGTACGACGCCATCGTCGCCAAGCTCCCCCGCAAGCACCGCCCGTGAGTGTGCAGGGCCGCGTCGACCGGGTCGACCTGTCCGCCGACGCGGATTGACCGTGAGGTCGGAGAGCACCGCCGGACCGCAGTATCACTGGCAGTGGTAGTCAGCACTCTCGGTGGTACCTCCCTCGGAAGAGTGGTCAGCCGGTGGACGTTGGCGGCCACCTCACTGGGCGGTGAGGTCGGTGAGGATGCGGCGGGCGGCGTTGTGGCCGGCGGCGCCGATGACGGAGCCGGCCGGGTGGCAGCCGGCGGCGCCGGCATAGACACCGTCGACGCCGGTCGCGTACGGCATGCGGTCGGCGAAGGAGATCGAGTTGTCGACGTGCATGATGTTGCCGCCGGTGATCCCGAAGTGCTCCTCGATGCCGGGCGGCGCCAGCGCGTGCACGTCCACGAGCAGCTCCCGGGTGCCCGGCGCGTACGCCTCGACCAGGTCGAGCAGGCGGTCCACGTACGCGTCCTGCTCGGCCTCCCAGGACGAGCCGGCGACCGCGTGCGGCACGCCCTGGACGAAGAGCGCGGACGAGTGGGTGCCGGCGGAGTCGGACAGCGACGGGTCCAGCGTGGAGTGCAGATACCACTCCAGCGGGGGCGCCGCCGGCAGCCGACCGGCGGTGGCGTCGTCGAACGCCTCGCGCAGTGCGGTCAGCACGCTGCCGTCCGCGGCCGGCGGGGGCAGCAGGTGCACGGTCGTGCCGTGCTGCCCGTGCCCGGGCTCGGGCAGCGCGGCGAACCGGGGCAGCCCGGCCAGCGCCAGGTTGACCTTCATCGTCTGCCCGGGCGAGCGCTGCGCGTACCCGGCCAGCCGGTCGGCCAGCGCCGGCGGGGTGGCGTCGCCGAGCAGGCCGGGCAACCGGTACGGATCGGTGCTGATGAGCACCACCCGGGCCTCGACAGTCTCACCGCTGGAGGTCCGCACCCCGGTGGCCGCTCCCCCGCCGGTCTCGACCGCCTCGACCGCGCACCCCGTGCTGATCCGCGCGCCGGCGCCGACGGCCAGCCCGGCCAGCTGCTGGGTCACCGTGCCCATCCCGCCGCGGACCACCATCCAGGTGCCGCCGGCCCCGGGCAGCCGGCACATGTTGTGCACCAGCAGGTTGTGCCCGGAGCCGGGCGACCAGGGCGAGCCGGTCAGGCCGGGCATGCCGTCGGTCACCGCGTACATCGCCTGCACGGTCTCCGAGGCGAACCCGAACCGGCCCAGGTAGTCCATCGCCGACCCGCGCACCATGGTCACGAAGGTGTCCCGCAGCGCCGGCCGGACGTGCCGCTCGGCGATCTCCTCCACCGGCGCCGGCTCGGCCAGCCAGGCGGGGGCCAGGTCCTCCCGCAGCGCGGCCAGCTCCTCGCCCATCGCGCGGTCGGCCCGGGCGTCCTCGGCCGAGAAGAACTCCTCGAACCGGGCCGCGCCCCGGTCCGACCCGAGCAGCAGGTGCCGCCCGTCCAGGGTGGGCAGGAAGTAGTGGGGGTCGCGGCGGACCAGCGGCAGCTCCAGCCCGAGCGTGGTCATCAGCTCCGGCGGCATCAGGCCCAGCAGGTATGCCCCCGTGGACGCGGCCAGGCCGGGCGCCTTCGGGAACGGGTGCTCGGTCCGGCACGCGCCGCCGACCACGTCGGCCTGCTCCAGCACCTCGACGGCCAGCCCGGCCCGGGCCAGCATCGTCGCCGCGACCAGCCCGTTGTGCCCCGCGCCGACCACCACCACGTCCGCCATGCGGATCACGGTAACGGTCAAACCGGACTCCGGGGCAGGGCCGGCCCGGGGGATGCGGCCGATCCACCGATCGGTGGATCGGCGGGTCCACGTGGAGCAGGAGGAATTCCGTCGTACCGCTCTGCTTTGATGTGGCGCAGCGATCACGACGGGAGGGAGACCCGTGGATGACCAGCCAGGCCGGATCGTGGTGTCCGGCCTGTCCAAGACCTTCGGCCAGGTTCGGGCCGTGGACGACCTGAGCTTCACGGTGGAGCCCGGGTCGGTGACCGGGTTCCTCGGTCCCAACGGCGCCGGCAAGACGACGACACTGCGCATGCTGCTCGGTCTGGTCACCCCCACCGCGGGGACCGCGACCATCGGCGGCCAGCGCTACGCGGACATCCCCCACCCGATGCGCACGGTCGGCGCGGTGCTGGAGGCGTCCAGCTTCCACCCGGGCCGCACGGCCCGAAACCACCTCCGGGTGTATGCCGCTGCCTCCGGCATCCCCGACCAGCGCGCCGACGAGGTGCTCGCCCAGGTCGGGCTGACCGAGGCGGGCAGGCGCAAGACCCGGGGCTTCTCGCTCGGCATGCGGCAGCGACTCGGCCTGGCCGTGGCGCTGCTCGGCAACCCGCGGGTGCTGCTGCTCGACGAGCCGGCCAACGGGCTGGACCCGGAGGGCATCCTCTGGCTGCGCGGCTTCCTGCGCGCGCTGGCCGACGAGGGCCGGACCGTGCTGGTGTCCAGCCACCTGCTCACCGAGGTGCAGCAGACCGCCGACCGGGTGGTCATCCTCAGCCAGGGCCGGCTGGTCCGGGAGGGCTCGATCAACGACCTGGAGGCGGAGAGCGGCGTCACCGTGGTGGTCCGCTCGCCGCAGGTCGACCAGCTGGCCGCCGCGCTGGACAGCTCGGCCGAGATCAACCGCAGCGGGCCGGATCAGCTCAAGGTGCGGGGCATCGACGCGGCGGCGGTCGGGCACGCCGCGTTCACCGCCGGCGTGGAGCTGCACGAGCTGCGCAGCGAGCGGGCCGACCTGGAGCAGCTGTTCTTCTCGCTGACCCACGCGCAATACACCGCACCGGCGCCGGGCGAGGTGTCCGGCCAGGTGCCGCCGCCGGGGCAGCTACCGCCGGGCTACGGCCCGGGCCAGGTGCCGGGCTACGGCCCGGGCCAGGCGCCGGGCTACGGCCCGCCGCCGGGCTACGGCCCGCCGCCGGGACAACCGCCCGGCGCCGCGCCACCGCCCCCGCCGCCCGGGCAGCAGCCCGGCCTGCCCGCCGGCCCGGCCGGCGCGTCCGGAGGTGCCCGGTGACCACCGCCCTGCGCGCCGAGACGCGCAAGCTCTTCACCACCCAGGTCTGGTTCTGGCTGGCCCTGCTCGCGCTCGGGCTGACCCTGCTGGTGGCCAGCCTGGTCTCGGCCTTCTCCGAGACCGACCAGGGCGGGGTGCCCATCGAGGCGCTGCTCAACGCGGCCATCGGCTTCGCCCAGCTGATCGCGGCGGTGCTCGGGGTCATCGGCATCACCGGTGAATACCGCCACCTCACCGCGACCCCGACCTTCCTGAGCGTGCCCCGCCGGGGCACTGTGGTCGGCTCCAAGCTGCTGGTCTACCTGCTCACCGGGCTGCTGCTGGGGGCGCTCTGCGTGGCCGCGGCCATCGCGGTGGCGGCACCCTGGCTCAGCGCCCGCGGCTTCACCGTCGACCTCGGCGCCGAGAGCACCGTGCGGATCATCGTCGGCGGCATCCTGGCCAGTGGGATCTACGGGGTGATCGGCGTCGGTGTCGGCGCCCTGCTGCGCAACCAGGTGGCCGCGGTGGTCGGCATCGTGATCTACCTGTTCGTGGTGGAGCCGATCCTGTCCGCGATCCCGAAGGTCCAGGAGGCGTATCCCTACCTGCCCGGGGGCGCGGCGAGCGCGCTCACCGCGACCGACGACCCCAACGTGCAGTCCCCGGTCGACCTGCTGGAGCCCTGGCAGGGCGGCGTGCTGCTGCTGGCGTACGGGTTGGCGTTCGCGATCCTCGGGTCGTTGCTCACGGTGCGTCGCGACGTGACCTGAGCACGTCCCCCGGTCCGGGGCCGGGCGGCCCCGCCCGCTGTGCACACCAGCGGGCCGCCGCCCGGCCCTTCGCCGTTTTTCGCCGGGCCTGCCGCGACCGGACCGGTCGGGGCGAGCCGGGCCGGACCGGGCGGTAACCTGAAGCACCGGATCACCAGCACATCCAAGGCGGGAAGAGGCGACCGCGGACCGTGTCCAGGCAGAGTGCCCCCAGCGGGTTCGGACCCAACGAGTGGCTCGTCGAGGAGATGTACGAGCGCTTCCTCGCCGACCCCGGCAGCGTCGACGGGGCCTGGCACGAGTTCTTCGCCGACTACTCGCCCGGCGGACCAGCCAGCACACCGAGTGACAGCGGGCCGGACGGGGGTCGCCCAGCCGGCGGATCGGCTCCCGCTGCTGCCGGAGCGCCCAGCACCCCCGCGCCCAGCACTCCCGCCCCGGCCGCCGACGCCGAGGCCAGCGCGACCGCCGCCCCGCCCAGGTCGACCCCTCCCAACGGTTCCACCTCCCAGCCGGGCGCCGGCCCGGCCGCCGCCCGGAAGCCCGCCGCACCCCGGCAGGCCGGGCAGCAGGCCACACCCCAGAACGGCGCCGGACAGCAGTCCGCGCAGAAGGACGCCGGGAAGGCCACCGCGCAGCAGGCGCCGGCCGCTCAGGCAGGCGCCGGGCAGCGGGCCGCGGCCCCGAAGGCCGACGCGGCGAAGGCGCAGCGGGCGCCGGAGTCGCGCGCCGCCGCGCAGGGCGAGCCGAAGGACGGCAAGAACGCCGCCCCGGCGCCCTCCCCGCTCCGCGGCGCCGCCGCCCGCGTGGTCGCCAACATGGAGACCAGCCTCACGGTCCCCACCGCGACCAGCGTCCGCGCCGTCCCGGCCAAGCTGCTCGCCGACAACCGGATCGTCATCAACAACCACCTCCGCCGGGCCCGCGGCGGCAAGGTCAGCTTCACCCACCTGATCGGCTACGCGCTGGTCAAGGCGCTCGAGATCCACCCGGAGATGAACAACTCCTTCGCCGAGGTGGACGGCCGGCCGGCCCTGGTCACCCCCGAGCACGTCAACCTCGGTCTGGCCATCGACCTGCAGGCCAAGAACGGCAGCCGCAGCCTCGTGGTCGCCAGCCTCAAGGCCGCCGAGACCCTCGACTTCGCCCAGTTCCTGTCGGCGTACGAGGACATCATCCGGCGGGCCCGGCACGGCAAGCTGACCACCGACGACTTCGCCGGCACCACGATCAGCCTGACCAACCCGGGCACCATCGGCACCGTCCACTCGGTGCCGCGGCTCATGCAGGGCCAGGGCACGATCATCGGCGTCGGCGCGATGGAATACCCCGCCGCCTTCGCCGGGATGAGCGAGGAGGCGCTGGCCGCCAACGCGGTCAGCCGCACCATCACGCTCACCTCGACCTACGACCACCGCATCATCCAGGGTGCCCAGTCCGGCGAGTTCCTCAAGCGGATGCACGAGCTGCTGCTCGGCGCGGACGGCTTCTACGACGACATCTTCGCCGCCCTCCGGGTGCCGTACGAGCCGGTCCGCTGGGTCCAGGACCAGGTCTTCAGCCACGAGGGCCAGATCGACAAGGGCGCGCGGGTGATCGAGCTGATCAACGCGTACCGGGCCAACGGCCACCTGATGGCCGACACCGACCCGCTCGAGTTCAAGATCCGCAGCCACCCGGACCTGGACATCATCAAGCACGGGCTCACCCTGTGGGACCTCGGCCGCGAGTTCCCGGTCGGCGGCTTCGCCGGCGAGCGGGTGATGAAGCTGCGCGACATCCTCGGCGTGCTGAGGGATGCGTATTGCCGCCGCGTCGGCGTGGAGTACATGCACATCACCGACCCCGAGGAGCGGGTCTGGCTGCAGGAGCGGATCGAGCTCAAGCACGAGCAGGTCGACCGCGAGGAGCAGAAGCACGTGCTGGCCCGGCTCAACGCGGCCGAGGCGTTCGAGACGTTCCTGCAGACCAAGTACGTCGGGCAGCGCCGCTTCTCGCTGGAGGGCGCCGAGTCGGTGATCCCGCTGCTCGACGCGGTGCTCACCCGGGCCGCCGAGCAGCAGCTCGACGAGGTCGTCATCGGCATGCCGCACCGCGGCCGGCTCAACGTGCTGGCCAACATCGTCGGCAAGTCGTACGGGAAGATCTTCGCCGAGTTCGAGGGCAACATCGACCCGAAGTCCAGCCACGGCTCCGGCGACGTGAAATACCACCTCGGCGCGAGCGGCAAGTTCACCGGCCGCAGCGGGGCGATGACGAGGGTGTCGCTGACCGCCAACCCGAGCCACCTGGAGGCCGTCGACCCGGTGGTCGAGGGCATCGTCCGGGCCAAGCAGGACCTGATCGACAAGGGCGAGGCCGGCTTCACCGTGCTGCCGGTGCTGATGCACGGCGACGCCGCGTTCGCTGGCCAGGGCGTGGTCGCGGAGACGCTCAACCTCTCCCAGCTGCGCGGCTACCGCACCGGCGGCACCGTGCACGTGGTGGTCAACAACCAGGTCGGCTTCACCACCTCGCCGGCCGCCGCCCGGTCCAGCCTCTACTCGACCGACGTGGCCCGGATGATCCAGGCGCCGATCTTCCACGTGAACGGCGACGACCCCGAGGCGTGCGTGCGGGTGGCCAAGCTGGCCGTGGACTACCGCCGGGCGTTCAAGAAGGACGTCGTCATCGACATGGTCTGCTACCGGCGGCGGGGCCACAACGAGACCGACAACCCCTCGTTCACCCAGCCGCTGATGTACGACATCATCGACAAGAAGCGCTCGGTCCGGAAGCTTTACACCGAGGCGCTGGTCGGCCGGGGCGACATCACGCTGGAGGAGGCGGAGGAGGCGCTCCGCGACTTCCAGGAGCAGCTGGAGCGGGTCTTCGTGGAGACCCGGGACGCGTCCGGGCGGGCCAAGGCGGCGCCGGACATGACCGCCACCCCGCCGCCCAAGGCGGTGGACACCGCGATCACCCCCGAGGTGATGAAGCGGATCGGGGACTCGTTCGCGTCGCTGCCCGACGGCTTCGTCGTGCACCCGCGGCTCAAGCCGCAGCTGGACCGGCGGGTCGCGATGGCCACCGAGGGCAGCATCGACTGGGCGTTCGGCGAGCTGCTCGCCTTCGGCTCGCTGGTGCTGGACGGGGTGCCGGTGCGCCTGGCCGGGCAGGACAGCAGGCGTGGCACGTTCGTGCAGCGGCACTCGGTGCTGGTCGACCGCAACACCGGCGAGGAGCACACCCCGCTGAAGTACCTGGACGACGGCCAGGCCCAGTTCTGGGTGTACGACTCGCTGCTGAGCGAGTTCGCCGCGGTCGGCTTCGAGTACGGCTACTCGGTCGCCAACCCGAAGGCGCTGGTCTGCTGGGAGGCGCAGTTCGGCGACTTCGTCGACGGCGCGCAGACGATCACCGACGAGTTCATCTCCTCCGGCGAGGCCAAGTGGGGCCAGCGGTCCCGGGTCACGCTGCTGCTGCCGCACGGCTACGAGGGCCAGGGACCGGACCACTCGTCCGCGCGGATCGAGCGCTTCCTGCAGATGTGCGCCGAGGACAACATGACGGTGGCCAACTGCACCACCCCGGCCAACTACTTCCACCTGCTGCGCCGGCAGGCGCTGGCCGCGGTCCGGCCGCTGATCGTCTTCACCCCCAAGTCGCTGCTGCGGCTGCGGGCGGCCACCTCGCCGACCGACGACTTCACCACGGGCGTCTTCCGGCCGGTGCTGGCCGACCCAGCCCAGCCGGCCGCGTCCGAGGTGAGCAAGGTGCTCCTCTGCTCGGGCAAGGTCTACTACGACCTCGCCGCGTGGCGGAAGGAGCACGAGATCACCGACACCGCGATCCTGCGGCTGGAGCAGCTGCACCCGTGGCCGGTCGACTCGCTGCGCGAGGCGCTGGCGGCGTACCCGTCGGCCGAGGTCCGCTGGGTCCAGGAGGAGCCGGTGCACATGGGCGCCTGGACATACGTGGCGATGCGGCTGCCGGCGCTGCTGGACGGCCGCCCGGCGCTGACCGTGCGGGCCCGGCCGGCGTCGGCGAGCCCGGCCGCCGGGTCGAGCAAGGTGCACGAGGAGCAGCAGCGGGCGATCGTCGAGTCGTCCTTCGCGGACTGAGCCGTGTACGCGACCGACCGCGGCATCGAGGAGCTGGCCGACCGGCGGGGCGGCGAGACCGTCTCGCTGGCCTGGCTGGCCGACCGCCTGCAGGCCTTCGTCGACCTGCACCCCGAGTTCGAGGTGCCGGTCGAGCGGCTGGCCACCTGGCTGGCCCGGGACGACACCGACGAGGAGTGAGGGCGGCGAGCGCCGCCCGGGACGAGCTGCGGCGGGCGCACGCCGCGGCCGGTGCGGCCCGGGCCTCCGTGTCCGACGGGCTGCGGCTGCTCCCGGCGAGGACGACCCGCGCACGCTGGTGTCGGTCTTCGTCGACGCCGGCCAGCTGCTGCACGAGATCGACCCCGCGCACGGGCGCTCTTCCCCGGCGGGCGTCCGTCCCGCGCCCGCCGAGGCTGCCCCATCAGGGGTATTGCGGCGCCCAGCGCGGAGCCGGGGGCGGCGGCCGCAGCTGCCGGCGGAACGTGGCGACCACTGCCACCCCGAGCACGAAGCCGACCACGTGCACCAGGTACGCGACCGTGCCGCCGCCGGTCAGCCCGGCGCCGGCCGCGTAGAAGGCCTGCAGCACGAAGTAGAGCCCGAGCACCAGCCAGGCCGGCAGCCGCACCGGCAGGAAGAAGAAGAAGCTGACCAGGCTGACCACCTTGGCCCGCGGGAAGAGCAGCAGGTACGCCCCCAGCACGCCGGAGACGGCGCCGGACGCGCCGACCAGCGGCTGCTGCGAGTCCGGCCCGGTGAGCGCGAAGGCGTACGTCGAGACGAGCCCGACCCCGAGGTAGAAGAGCAGGAACTTCAGCCGCCCGAAGCGGTCCTCGACGTTGTTGCCGAAGACCCAGAGGAAGAGCATGTTGCCCAGCAGGTGCAGCCAGCCGCCGTGCACGAAGGTCGCGGTGACCGAGGACAGCCAGGGCTGCTTGTCGTAGTCGGGCACCACCGCGAGGCACTGGTCCTCGCCGGCCGGCGCGCCGTAGGTGTACTCCAGCGGCCGGTTGCTGGTCAGCTCGACCGGCACCGCGCCCCACTCGAGAAAGTACGCCTGCTGCCGGCACAGCTCGGCGGTGGACGGCTCACCGAACAGCGGCGCGCCCGCGAGCGGGGAGATCAGGAAGACCACGACGTTGATCGCGATCAGCGCCCACGTCACGTACGGCCGACGCCTCGTCGGGTTGGAGTCGTAGACGGGGATGACCACCGCACCACGGTAGGCGGTCGGGTCGGGGCGGTCGGGTGGGGCCGGCGGACGGTGGCACCGGATCAGGCCCGGGCGACGCCCTCGTCGCGGGCGGTCGCGGCGACCGCGGCGGCCACCCCCGGCGCCACCCGCGGGTCGAACGGGCTGGGCACGATCCGGTCGGCCCGCAGCTCGTCGGCCACCACCGCGGCGATCGCGCCGGCCGCGGCCAGCTTCATCCGCTCGGTGATCGTGGTGGCCCGGGCGTCGAACGCGCCGGCGAAGACGCCCGGGAAGGCGAGCACGTTGTTGATCTGGTTGGGGAAGTCGCTGCGGCCGGTGGCGACGACCGCGGCGTGCCGGGCGGCCACCTCCGGGTGCACCTCGGGGTCGGGGTTGGCCAGCGCGAAGACGATCGCCCCCGGCGCCATCGTCGCGACCGCCGCGTCCGGGACCTTGCCGGCGGAGACGCCGAGGAAGACGTCGGCGCCGGCGAGCGCGTCGACCAGATCGCCGGTGTGGCCGGACCGGTTGGTGGTCGCGGCCAGCTCGGCCTTGACGGGGGTGAGCCCGTCCCGGCACGGGTGCAGGACGCCCCGGGAGTCGGCCACCGCGATGTCGCCGATCCCGGCCGCGAGCAGGATCTTCGTGCAGGCCACGCCGGCGGCACCGGCACCGGACACGACCACCCGCAGGTCGCCGAGCGTCCGCCCGGTCAGCCGGGCCGCGTTGCGCAGCGCGGCCAGCACCACGATCGCGGTGCCGTGCTGGTCGTCGTGGAAGACCGGGATGTCCAGCAGGTCGCGGAGCCGGTCCTCGATCTCGAAGCAGCGCGGCGCGCTGATGTCCTCGAGGTTGATCCCGCCGAAGGAAGGCGCCAGCCGGACGACCGTCTCCACGATCTCGTCGACGTCGGTGGTGTCCAGCGCGATCGGCACCGCGTCCACCCCGCCGAACTCGCGGAACAGGCAGGCCTTGCCCTCCATCACCGGCAGCGACGCGCGCGGGCCGATGTCGCCGAGCCCGAGCACCGCGGTGCCGTCGGTGACCACCGCGACCAGCCGGCTGGTCCAGGTGTAGCGGGCCGCGAGCGCGGGCTCGCGGGCGATGGCGGTGCAGACCCGGGCGACGCCGGGCGTGTACGCCATCGACAGGTCCGCCGCGTCCCGCAGCGGCGCGGTGCTGCGGACCGCGAGCTTGCCGCCCTCGTGCAGGGCGAAGACCGGGTCGCTGAGCTGCTCCGTATCGGCCGTCGTCATGAGTGCCACCGTCGATTTCCCCTCGGCCTGAATCGTCGTCGGACAACGAGAAACGCCGGGGATCGCCCGCGATGAATCTTGCTCGGCTGGTGCGGGAAGTGTGGCACAGCAGCGTCCCCGCGCACTGTTAGGTTGTTCACTCGTGAAGGTGCGCGAGCTCGCCATCCCGGACGCGTACGAGGTGTCCACGGACGTCTTCCCGGACGACCGGGGGCTGTTCGTGAACCCGTTCCGGGCCGACCTGCTGGCCGAGGCCACCGGCCACCGGCTGACCGTCGCGCAGACCAACCACAGCGCCTCCCGCCGCGGCGTGGTCCGGGGGGTGCACTTCGCGCTGCTGCCGCCCGGCCAGGCGAAGTACGTCTACTGCCCGCGCGGCGCCGCGCTCGACATCGTGGTGGACATCCGGGTCGGCTCGCCCACCTTCGGCCAGCACGACGTGGTCCGCATCGACGACCGGGACTTCCGCGCGGTCTACCTGGCCGAGGGGCTGGGGCACATGATCGTGGCGCTCGAGGACGACACGGTGGCGGCGTACCTGTGCTCCACCGGCTACGACCCGGAGCGGGAAAAGGGCATCTCCCCCACCGACCCCACGCTCGGGCTGCCGATCCCGGACGGCGCGGTGCTGTCCCCCCGCGACCTGGCCGCGCCGACGCTGGCCGAGGCGGCGGCGCAGGGCCTGCTCCCGACGTACGAGGAGTGCCGCGCCTTCTACGCCCGCCGCAGGGGGCGGTAGCGGAGCAGGACGCGGCCGAGGACGATGGCGGCGCCGTACGCCCGGCTGTCGTCGGTGACCAGGGGGTTGTCGCCCTCCAGCCACCAGCCGCCCTCGACCGGCCGGACCGCCCGCTTGACCACCAGGTGGTCGGGACCGGCCGGGAAGCGGCCGACCACCACGTCGCCGGGCCGGACCCGGTCGCCCCGCCGGACCAGGAGTGCGTCCCCGTGGCGGAGGGTAGGCACCATCGACGGGCCGATCACGAGCACTCGCTGGACCGGCCAGCGGAGTAGGGTCGGCACTGCCCGATCATGGCAGCGATTCGGAGGTTTCCCCGATGCGGTTGTCCCGACTTCTCGCGCCTCGCACCGTCGCGCACGCGCACTGCGACCTGCCGTGCGGGGTCTACGACCCTGCCCAGGCGCGGATCGAGGCGGAGTCGGTCAAGGCCATCATGGAGAAGTACCAGGCCAACGAGGACCCGGTGTTCCGCACCCGGGCCCTCATCATCAAGGAGCAGCGGGCCGAGCTGGTCAAGCACCACCTGTGGGTGCTCTGGACCGACTACTTCAAGCCCCCGCACTTCGAGAAGTATCCGCAGCTCCACGAGCTGTTCAACCAGGCGACCAAGCAGGCCGGCGCGGCCGCCGGCAAGGGCAAGGTCGACCCGGCCGAGGGGCAGAAGCTGCTCGACCAGATCGCCGAGATCGACAAGATCTTCTGGGAGACGAAGCAGGCGTCATGACGCTTCTCGACGCGGCCGGCACCGACCCGGTGCCGGCCGCGCCCGCTCCTGGCGAGCTGTGCCTGGTCCGGCACGGCGAGACCGAGTGGTCCCGCAGCGGCCGGCACACCAGCGTGTCCGACATCCCGCTGACCGCGATGGGGGAGCGACAGGCGCGGGCGCTGGGCGCCCTGCTCAAGGACGTCTGCCCGGCGCTGGTGCTGACCAGCCCGCGGGAGCGGGCCCGGCGCACCGCCGAGCTGGCCGGGCTGGCCGAGGTCTGCCCGGTGGAGACCGAGCCCGACCTGGCCGAGTGGGCGTACGGGGAGTACGAGGGGATCACCACCCCCGAGATCCGCAAGAGCCGGCCGGACTGGACGATCTGGTCGGGCGACCCGCCCGGCGGGGAGACCGCCGAGCAGGTCCGGACCCGGGCCGACCGGGTGCTGGACCGCATCCGCGCCGCGCTCGCCGAGGGACCGGTGGTGGCCATCGGGCACGGGCACTTCAGCCGGGTGCTGGCCGCCCGCTGGCTGGAGCGGCCGGTGTCCGACGGCGGGATGTTCGTGCTGGGGCCGGCGAGCCCGTGCCTGCTCGGCCACGAGCACAGCCGGCCGGCCATCCACCGCTGGAACGTGCCCAACCCCGCTGAGCGCGACCCCGGCTGACCTGCGTACCCTGCGCAGCCGAAGTGCCCGCACCCGCATTCGGGCCGCCCGGGGAGGAACACCACCGTGACCGACGACGCCGGGGCCGCCACCGCGGCCGCGACCGCGCAGGGCGACGATGTCGTCGAGCTGCGCCTGCCGGCCGATGGGGCCTATCTGTCCGTGCTCCGCACGGCGACCGCCGGCCTGGCCGCGCGGCTGGACTTCACCCTCGACGAGATCGAGGACCTGCGGATCGCGGTCGACGAGGCCTGCGCGCTGCTGCTCCCCGACGCGGTCCCCGGCAGCGACATGACCTGCGTCTTCACGCTGACCGTGGAGACGCTCGCGGTGAGCGTGTCGGTGCCCAGCCAGACCTCGCGGGTGCCGCGCCGCAACACCTTCGCCTGGACGGTGCTCACCGCGCTGGCCGGCGACGTCGATGCCACCGCCCACCCCGACGGCACCGTGCAGGTGACCCTGCTCAAGCACCGCGGGGGCCGGGCGTGAGCGCTCGCAGCATCGCCACCGCCGGCGATGAGGGCGCCCGCAGCGACCGGGAGATCGCCCGCGAGCTGTTCGTCCGGCTCGGCGGGATGGCCGACGGCGCGCCGGGGCGGCAGCGGGTGCGCGACCAGCTGGTGGAGATGCACCTGCCGCTGGTCGAATACCTGGCCCGCCGGTTCGCCGGCCGCGGCGAGCCGCTCGACGACCTGGTCCAGGTGGGCACCATCGGCCTGATCAAGGCCGTCGACCGCTTCGACACCGACCGGGGCGTGGAGTTCTCGACGTACGCGACGCCCACCGTCGTCGGCGAGATCAAGCGGCACTTCCGGGACAAGGGCTGGACGGTCCGGGTGCCCCGCCGACTGCAGGAGCTGCGGGCCGCGCTGTCCAGCGCCACCTCCGACCTGACCCAGACGATGGGCCGCTCCCCCACCGTGGCCGAGCTCGCCACCCACCTCAAGATCGGCGAGGAGGAGGTGCTGGAGGGGCTGGAGTCGGCGAACGCGTACACGGCCGTCTCCATCGAGGCCTCCGACGGCGAGGGCGGCCTGTCGGTCGCGGACACCCTCGGCGCCGAGGACCCGTCGCTGGAGGGAGTCGAATACCGCGAGTCGATCAAGCCGCTGCTGGACTCGCTGCCGGCCCGGGAGCGACGGATCCTCATGCTCCGCTTCTTCGGCAACCTCACCCAGTCGCAGATCGCCGCCGAGCTCGGCATCTCCCAGATGCACGTGTCCCGGCTGCTCGCCCGCACGCTCGCGCAGCTGCGCGAGCGGTTGATGCAGGCCGAGTAGGCCGGCTACTGGCGGCGCAGCGCGGTCCGGGCCTCCTCGGAGCCGAAGAGCAGGCTCAGCACCGCGACCGCGAGCAGCAGCACCGGCAGGCCCAGCTCGGGGCGGCCGGCGGTGCCCACCAGGTTCCAGCCGATGGGCAGCGCGATCAGCTGCAGCACGACCACCGGGGTGCGGGCGACGTCGCGCAGCTCGACCAGCTTGCGGGCCAGCCAGACCAGCAGCGCGCCGGCCGCGGCCGCGAACGCGGCGGTGACCAGGGCCAGGCTCACGCTGGCCGGATCGCCGACCAGCGCAGAGATCACCTCGACCGCGGCCAGCGCGAGCAGCGCCACGCCCTCGACGGCGACCAGCCCGGCCGCCAGGCGCACCGGCCGCGGCGCCCCACCCTCCTCCGGCACCCCCGCACTCTATCCAGCCGCCCTCGGGGTGGAGGGCGGGCGGCCGGGCAGCGCTTAGGGTGGTGGTGTGCGCGCGTTGCTGGTCGTCAACCCCAAGGCCACCACGACGACACCGCGCAGCCGCGAGGTGCTCGTCCGGGCCCTGTCCAGCGAGCTCAAGGTCGAGGTCGAGGAGACCAGCCACCGCGGCCACGCCGCCGCGCTGGCCGTGCGGGCGGCCCGGGAGGGCGTCGACGTGGTGGTCGCGCTGGGCGGCGACGGCACCGTCAACGAGGTGGTCAACGGGCTGCTCACCGACGGCCCGCGCCCCGGCGTCCCGGCGCTCGCGGTGGTTCCGGGCGGCTCCACCAACGTCTTCGTCCGCGCGCTCGGGCTGCCCAGCCACCCGTTCGACGCGACCGGGGTGATCCTGGAAGCGCTGCGGGCCGGCCGGACCCGGCGGATCGGGCTCGGGCTGGCCGGCGACCGCTACTTCACCTTCAACGCCGGCTTCGGCTTCGACGCCGACGTGGTGCGCCGGATCGAGCGGCGCCGGCGGGCCGGCGAGGAGACCAGCCACGCCCGCTTCGTCCGGGCCGCGCTGGCGCAGTACCTCACCGCGTCCCGGCGGCACCCGCCGCTGACATACGAGCGGGCCGGGCACGACCCGGTCGACGGCGTGCACTTCGCGCTGGTCACCAACACCGCGCCGTGGACGTACCTCGGGGACCGGCCGGTCCAGCCGAGCCCGGAGGCCTCCTTCGACACCGGGCTGGACCTCTTCGCCCCGCGGTCGATGCGGACCCTCTTCACCGCCCGGTACGTCCGCCGCGCGCTGCTCGGGCGGACACCGCTGCGGCACCGACGGTTACTCCGCGTACACGATGTGGCCGATTTCACCCTCCGCGCCGAGCACCCGACCAACCTCCAGGTCGACGGTGACTGGATCGGCGAACGCGACTCGGTGCGGTTCCGATCGGTGCCGGACGTTCTGCCCGTCGTGCTTTGATCCCTTACAGTGACGAATCCCACTGGCTCCCACGGCAAAAATACGCCTGAAGGGAGCATTGTGCCGCCGCGGCAAGGCTGACAGGCTACGCCGGGTCACCTAAGCAGGGGTGGCAATCACTCGCGGGTATGACTCGGTGACGCAGCACCGCCTTGACACCGGCACCACTCGTGAAATGATTCACAAGCAGGGGGACGGTTCGTGGCCGGACACCCGGGTACGGACTGCGACCGACGTGCGATGCGAGGAGAGTTTCGTAATGGACTGGCGCCACCGCGCGCTCTGCCGCGACGAGGACCCGGAGCTGTTCTTCCCGATCGGCAACACGGGCCCGGCGATCGTGCAGCTCGAGCAGGCGAAGGCGGTCTGCCGCCGCTGCTCGGTGACCGATGAGTGCCTCAGCTGGGCGCTCGAGTCCGGCCAGGACGCGGGCATCTGGGGCGGCATGGGGGAGGACGAGCGCCGCGCCCTCAAGCGTCGTGGTGCGCGTGCCGCTCGGGCCCGCATGGCGTAGGCATCCGGCTCGCACCTGCGGCCCGGCGCCCCGAGCGCCGGGCCGCAGCCGTGCCGGCGGACACTGCCGAGGGGGAGCATGTGACCGAGCCGACCGCTGAGCTGGACCCGCGGTTCAGCAGCCCGGGGGCCACCGCCACGCCGTGGGCCGAGGCGGCCGGCGTGCTGGCCGGGTCGGAGATGTTCTGGCTGTCGACCGTACGCAGGGACGGCCGCCCGCACGTGGCGCCGCTGCCGACCGTCTGGCTGGACGGCGCCCTGCACTTCTGCACCGGCCCCGAGGAGCAGAAGGCGCGCAACCTCGAGCACGACGCCCGCTGCGTGCTCACCACCGGGACCAACGACATGCGTTCCGGCCTCGACGTGGTCGTCGAGGGCACCGCGGTCCGGGTCACCGCCGAGGACCGGCTGCGCCGGCTCGCCGAGCTGTGGAAGTCGCAGCTGGACTGGGACTTCGAGGTCCGCGACGCGGCCTTCCACCAGGCCGCCGGCGGCGGCACCGCCCACGTCTTCGCGGTCGCGCCGGCCAAGGTGCTGTGCTTCGCCAAGGGCGAGCCGTACGCGCAGACGCGCTACCGCTTCCCCACTCCCTGACCCGCCGCCCGCCGGTCCCGCGCTCAGCGGCGGCGGCTGAGCGGGACGTCGAGCACCGCCTCGGTGCCGCCGCCGGCCCGCGGCCGCACCTCGATGGTCCCGGCGAGCTCGGACTGGACCAGCGTGCGGACGATCTGCAGCCCGAGCCGGTCGCTGCCGGCCAGCGTGAAGCCGGGCGGCAGCCCCACCCCGTCGTCGGCCACCACCACTTCCAGCCGGCGGTTGGCCCGGTGGGCCGACACCGTCACCGTGCCGGTGCCGGAGTCCTGGAAGCCGTGCTCGACCGCGTTCTGCACGGTCTCGGTCAGCACCATGACCAGCGGGGTGGCCACCTCCGCGACCAGGACGCCGAAGCTGCCGTCCCGGCGCAGCCGCACCCGGGTGCCGGCGCCGGCGACCTCGCCGAGCGAGCCGAGCAGCCGGTCCACGATGCCGTCGAAGTCGACCCGCTCGTCCAGCGAGACCGCGAGCGTCTCGTGCACCATCGCGATCGAGGCGACCCGGCGGACCGACTCCTCCAGCGCGGTCCGGGCGGCCGGTGACTCGACCCGGCGGGCCTGCAGCCGCAGCAGCGCCGCAACCGTCTGCAGGTTGTTCTTCACCCGGTGGTGGATCTCCCGGATGGTGGCGTCCTTGCTGAGCAGCTGCCGGTCCCGCGCGCGCACCTCGGTCACGTCGCCGACCAGCACCAGCGCGCCCTCGGCCCGACCGCCGGGACGCAGCGGCAGCACCCGGAAGAGCAGGATCGCGCCGCGCGCCTCGACCTCCATCCGCAGCGGCGCCTCGCCGGCCAGCCCCCGCTTGATCCGGGCCGCGATCTCCTCGCCGTCGAACGGGTTGCGGGCCAGCCGCCGGGTCAGCGGCGCCAGCTCGGCATCGACCACGTCGCCGGTCACGCCCAGCCGCCGGTACGCCGAGAGCGCGTTCGGGCTGGCGTACGCGACCTTGCCGGCGGCGTCGAGCCGGACCAGCCCGTCCCCGGCCCGCGGGCCGCCGACGACCTCACCGGGCGGGCCGGCCGGCGGGAACGAGCCCTCGCAGATCATCCGGCACAGGTCGTTGGCCGCCCGCAGGTAGGCGAGCTCCAGCGTGGACGGGCTTCGGGTGGCGACCAGGTTGGTGTCCCGGCCGACCACGGCGAGCACCGCGCCGCCGACCTCCCGCCGGACCGGGATGCCCTCCCGGCGGACCGGCACCGGGCCGTCCCAGTCCGGGTCGGCCTCCCGGAAGATGCGCCCCTCCCCCGTCGCCACCGCCTGCGGCTCGGCCGCCGCGCCGGCCTGCCGCAGCCCGACCTGGTCGTCCTGGTGCGCCGTCGGCCCGGTGGTCGGCCGCACCTGAGCCACGCACAGGAACTCGCCGGCGCCCACCGGGACCCACAGCAGCAGATCGGCGAAGGACAGGTCGGAGAGCAGCTGCCACTCCTCGACCAGACGCTGCAGGTGATCGACGTCTTCGGGGGCGAGCGCGGTGTGCTCGGCGAGCAGCTCGATCAGGGTGGACATCACCGCTGAGCGTGCCACAACGGCGAAGGGGGCGACCGGACCGGCCGCCCCCTCCTCCCGTCTCATCTGCTTGTTAAGGGGTGGCGCCCACGAAGCCCGACACGTGCAGCGAGAACGCGCGGACCGACCCGGTGTCCGCCAGCACCAGGTCGGCGACGAACAGCGTCCAGGTGCCGTCGGCCGGGTGGGACAGCAGGCTGGCCAGCGAGCCCGCCGGACGCCAGCTCCCGGTGTACGGCGCGTCGGTCGAGGCTGCCTGGGTGATCGACCTCGCGGCCCCGTCGTCGAGCACCGCCTGGCAGACGTTGTTGCCGCTGCTGTCGATGCCGTCGAAGAGCAGCACCTCGGTGCCGTCCGGCGCCGTCAGCCCCCCGACCAGGTCACCGGTGTAGGTGTGGTCGATGCCGACGGTGGTCGACCCGATGTCCGTCGAGCAGGCCGACCCGTCCACCGAGACGGTCACCCCGGAGATCGGGCCGACCCCGCTGACCTCCAGCGGAATGCTGACGCCGGTGGTGCTGGCGTCCGGGATCGGGACGGCGGGCCCGGCGTACGAGAAGTCCGCCACCGGCCCCGGCTCGCCGACCGTGATCGGGAAGGTGGCCGTCTGCGGCGACAGCGCGCCGGCGAAGGTCACCCGCACCCGCAGCTCGACCGGCGTGCCGAGCGGCCAGTCGGCCGGCACCCCGATCGTGAACGCGCCGGTCTTGGTCTGGCCGACCGTGATCCGGCCGTAGAGGCGGCTGGCCGGCCGGACGGTGACGCCCGGCGAGGTCGTGGTGACCTGGACGCTGACCCCGGTGGCCACGCCGTCGCCGCGGTTGGTCACCGGCACCGTGAGCTGAGCGGTCTCGCCGGGCTCGACGAAGGCATCGCCGTCGGTGGTCGAGGTCACCGTCGGCGCCCCGGCCACCGCGAGCGGCTGCGGCGTCGCGCCGGTGTAGCGCAGCGCCTTGTTCGCCATGACGATGCCGTGGCCGGTGTTGCGATCCCAGCCCCGCTGCTCGATGTCGATCGCGGTGCTGGTCAGCGCGGTCCGGACCTCGGCCGGGGCGATGCCCGGGTTGCCGGACAGGATCAGCCCGGCGATCGCGGCGGCGTGCGGCGCGGAGGCCGACGTGCCGTAGAAGCGCTCGAAGCCCGGCACCGTGGTGAGCACGCCGTCCGCCGCGGCGATGTCCGGCTTCTGCCGCAGCTCGCCGCCGGTCGCGGTGAAGTTGCCCGGGGTGATCGGGGTGCCGTCCGGCCGGTAGAAGACCCGGCGCGGGCCGTCGGAGGTGAAGGTCTCCGACTGCTGGGTCCGGGTGTAGACACCCGGGAACGGACCCGACGGGTTGGGCACGCCCGGCGCGATCTCCCGCGGGAACGGCTCGGCGGCCGGCACCGCGGCGACGCTGAACGCGGCCGGCACGGCCGAGTGGCCGCGGGTCACGCCCGGGGTGTTGTAGCCGGTCAGCCCGTCCTTGTCGGCGAACCGGCCGCGGAACGGGGTGACCTGGAAGTAGCGGTCCGCGCCGCTGAACTTCACCACGGCCACGCCGACCGTCCCGCCGGGCAGGTAGAAGCCCTCGAACGCGTCGTCGTCGCCGTCCTGCACGTCGTTGGAGAAGGCCGTGACGGAACCGTCCGCGGCCACCGCGTACAGGTCGTAGTCGTTGCCGGACGCGCCCAGCGGGTCGGCCCACTGAAGGATCGTGGGCACGCCGGCCGAGTCGTCACTGGTCGGGTTGATCACCTGGACCTCGGCGCCGGGCGCGAAGTCGTGCGCGATCCCGGCGAACTTGCCGACGGTCCGGCCGGAGGAGACGTAGTCGCCCTCCCAGTTGCCGGCGGTGCGGTCGTCCACGTTCTGCTCGTTGCCGGCGGAGCTGAAGTAGAGCGCGCCGTCGTTGGTCACGTCGATCACGGCCTGCGCGATCGGACCGTCCTGGAACGGCGACTCGGCGAAGTAGAGGATGTCGTCGACGATGATGTCGGCCCCAGCCGCGCGCAGCGCCCGGATGTTGTCGGCGAAGCTCTCGGCGCTGGTGAACGCGGTGGCGAAGGCGAGCTGCGCGTTGGGCGCGAGGTCATGGACGATCTCGAGCATCGCCGTGCCCTCGTCGCCGGCGCCGGCCTCGCCGGGCAGCACCTCGGTGTCCGGCGGCAGGTCGCCGGAGGCGATCGAGGCCCCGAGCGAGTCGACGCCGTCGGACAGCACGCCGATCTTGACCCCGGTGCCGGTGACCCGGAAGCGGGAGCGCGCGGTGTCGGCGGCGTGGGTGACGTCGCCCTCGGAGGTGACCGCACCGACCAGCGGGACGACGCCGGCCGAGGTCCGCCGGGTCGGCCGGCCGTCCGCCTTGGCCTCGGCCAGGGCGGCCGCGACCCGCTGCCGCAGCACGGTCTCCCGCCGCTCCTTGGCCACCGGGGCGACCCGACCGCCGGCCCGCGCGGTGATCGCCTGGTCGGCGACCTCGACCCGCCGCACGCCGGCGGCGCCGGCGAGCGCCTCGACCTTGCTCAGCGGGACGTCGGCGCGCACCGACGCGTGCCGGACGGAGACGTCGCGGACCTGGCCACCGAGGGCGCGGACCCGGGCGACGACCGCCTTGGTGTCGCCGAGCACGGTGACGGCGGTCAGGCCGGCCTTGTCGGTGCTCACGCCGGTGGCGACCCGGCCGACGCCCGCGGCCGCGGTCAGCCCGCGGCGCTGCCGCGCCTCGGTGAGCAGCCGGGAGTCGACCTTCTTCTGGGTCGGCGTGAACGCGCGCTTGGCCCGGGCCAGCGCGTCGATCTGGGCGACGGTCCGGGCGGACAGCCCGCCCGCGGCCGCGGTGGTCGACGGCGCCGCGACCGCCGGGAGGGCGAGCCCCAGGCTCGTCACCACCCCGACTGCCAGCACCAATGGACGGAAGGGACGCATCGTGGTTGACCCCCCTGCATCCGCGGATGACGGCCCGCGTGACCGGCGCCGACACCCGACTGCCGGCGCGAACCGCACCTTAGTGAGGAGGTCCGACATTTGGCAGGGTGACCAGGGCAGCGTGCCCACAGCGGCACAGAGTTCACCCGGACGGCCGGCGGAGGACATGCGCCGTAGCGGGCCGTCACCATCCGGCACACCGGTCGGCTCACCCGAACAGCCGTTCATCGGATCGTTGTCGATCAGGGCTGGCGCGGCGGCCGCCCCAGGAGTATTCGCTATCTGAACCCCCACGGGACGAGGGTGGTGATCGGGTGATCACGCTGACCGAGCGGGCGCGGGCGGCACTGCGCCCCGGTGAGGTGCTGGTCGTCGACTGGCACCGGGTGGCGATCTGCTGCGCCGCCGCGGGCGAGATCTCCCTGCACCCGGTCCCCCGGACCCGGCTCGGCGGCCGGACGTTCCGGCCGGTACGCAGCCACCCGCCGGATGCGGTCGCCGTGCACGAGCGGGCCCTGCCGTACCTGGCCGGCCGCGACGTGACCGTGGACTGCGGCACCCGGCTGCGGGTCCGGAGCTTCACCTGCGACCTGCCCACCGACTTCGGGCTGCGGGCCAGTCTCGGCCGGCTGCCCGGAGCTCCCTGCTGAGGAGGCGGCATGGCCACGACAGAGTCCCCCGCACCGGTCGAGCCGCGACGGGCGAACCCCCGTTCGATCGCCGTCTGGGCCGCCGTCGCGCTCGCCGGCGCGGTCGCCTGGGCGGTGCTCGCCCTCAGCCGCGGCGAGAACGTCAACGCCGTCTGGCTGATCGTCGCCGCCGTCGGCTCGTACGCGATCGCGTACCGCTTCTACGCGCGCTGGATCGCCCACCGGGTCCTCGGCGTGGACGACCGCCGGGCCACCCCGGCGGAGCGGCTCGACAACGACGTCGACTTCCAGCCGACCGACCGGCGGGTGCTCTTCGGGCACCACTTCGCCGCCATCGCCGGCGCCGGCCCGCTGGTCGGGCCGGTGCTGGCCGCACAGATGGGCTACCTGCCGGGCACGATCTGGATCATCGTCGGCGTGATCTTCGCCGGGGCGGTCCAGGACATGGTCACGCTCTTCTTCTCCATGCGGCGGGACGGCAAGAGCCTCGGGCAGATGGCCCGCGACGAGATCGGCCCGGTCGGCGGGATCGCCGCGCTGGTGGCCGTGTTCTCGATCATGATCATCCTGCTGGCGGTGCTGGCGCTGGTCGTGGTGGGCGCGCTGGCCAGGTCGCCGTGGGGCACGTTCTCCATCGCCATGACCATCCCGATCGCCCTGTTCATGGGCTTCTACCTGCGAACGCTGCGACCGGGCCGGGTGCTGGAGACCTCCGTGATCGGCGTGGCGCTGCTGCTGCTGGCGATCGTGGCCGGTGGCTGGGTCGAGGACTCCAGCTGGGCCGAGGCGTTCACGCTGAGCCCGAAGACGCTGGTCATCTGCCTGATGATCTACGGCTTCTTCGCCTCGGTGCTGCCGGTGTGGATGCTGCTGGCGCCCCGGGACTACCTGTCCACGTTCATGAAGATCGGCACCATCGGGCTACTCGCCATCGGCATCCTCTTCACCGCCCCGGTGCTGCAGAACGAGGCGGTCACGAAGTTCGCCAGCAGCGGCGCGGGGCCGGTCTTCGCCGGCTCGCTGTTCCCGTTCGTGTTCATCACCATCGCCTGCGGTGCCCTGTCCGGCTTCCACTCGCTGATCGCCTCCGGCACCACGCCGAAGATGATCCAGAAGGAGTCGCAGGTCCGCTTCATCGGCTACGGCGCGATGCTGATGGAGTCCTTCGTCGCGGTGATGGCGATGATCGCGGCGTCGATCCTCGACCCCGGCCTCTACTACGCGATGAACGCGCCGGCCGGTCTGCTGGGCACGACCGCGCAGTCGGCGGCGGATGCGGTCACCAACCTCGGGTTCACCATCACCCCGCAGGCGCTGCAGGACGCGGCGGCCGCGGTGGAGGAGAGCACGCTCGTCGCCCGGACCGGCGGCGCCCCGACGCTGGCGGTCGGCATGTCGGAGATCTTCGCCGGCTTCCTCGGCGGCGCCAGCCTCAAGGCGTTCTGGTACCACTTCGCGATCATGTTCGAGGCCCTGTTCATCCTGACCACGGTGGACGCCGGCACCCGGGTCGGGCGGTTCATGCTGCAGGACACCATCGGCAACGTCTGGAAGCCGATGCGCAACGTCAGCTGGCGGCCCGGCGTCTGGGGCGCGAGCGCGGTCGTGGTGGGCGCCTGGGGCTACTTCCTCTACACCGGCGTCACCAACCCGCTCGGCGGGATCAACCAGCTGTTCCCGCTTTTCGGCATTGCCAACCAGCTGCTCGCCGCGGTGGCGCTGACGGTCTGCACCACGCTGCTGATCAAGTCCGGCAAGGTGAAATGGGCCTGGGTGACCGGCATCCCGCTGGCCTGGGACGCCACGGTCACGCTCACCGCGAGCTGGCAGAAGGTCTTCTCCGGCGACCCCAAGCTCGGCTTCTTCGCCCAGCGCGACCGGTACGCCACCGCCCTGGACCAGGGCCAGGTGCTGGCGCCGGCCCGCGACCTCGACCAGATGCAGGCCATCGTGACCAACTCCACTGTGGACGGCGTGCTGGCCGCCTTCTTCGCGATCCTCATCGTCATCGTGATCGGCGACGCGGTCCGGGTCTGGATGCGGGTGCTGCGCGACCGGCGGCCGGCCACGCTGGCCGAGGCGCCGTACGTGGAGTCGCGCATCGTCGCCGGCTCCGGCCTGCTGCCCACGCCCGAGGAGCGGCAGCAGCGGCAGCTGGTCGGAGCCGGTGTGGGCGGTGGGCGGCCCGGGGTCGGCGGTGACGGGATGCCGGTCGACGACGTGCCGACCGACGAGGACCGGCCGGACCGGCGCGGCCCGTGATGGCGGCCCTCCGGGAGGGCGCGCGCTGGCTGCGCTGGTACCTGCGCGAGGTCTCCGGCGAGTCCGCCTACGACCGGTACGTCGCGCACGCCCGCGCCGCCCACCCGGAAAGGGAGGTGCTGTCGCGCCGCGACTTCGAGCGCCGGCGGATGGACGACCGCGACGCCCGGCCGCAGGCCCGCTGCTGCTGAGCCGGCCACGCTGGCGTCGGGCCGTGCTGATCCGCCCGGCCCGGCCAGAGGAGTGGGCCGCCGCCGGCGAGCTGACCGCTCGCGTGTACGTCGACGGCGGCTTCCTCCCGGCCGGGCACCCGTACGCGGACACCGCCGTCGATCCCGGCGAGGAGCCGGTTACTCGACGCGGGCGATGAGGTCGCCTTCCTGGACGACGTCGCCCTCGGCGACGGCGAGCTCGGCGATGGTGCCGTCGGACTCGGCCAGCACCGGGATCTCCATCTTCATGGACTCCAGGATGACCAGCGTGTCGCCGTCACTGACCTGGTCGCCCGCCGCCACCACGACCTTCCACACGTTGGCCACCATCTCGGCGCGGATCTCGTCGGCCACGGCACCTCCCAGAAGTCGGTCTGAAGATTACCCAGGTCCCGCGGTCGGGACTCAACCGCGCATCCGGGACACCAGCCCGGTGTCGTACCGGCCGGAGACGAAGTCCGGCGCCTCCAGCAGCTCGGCGAAGAACGGCAGGTTGCACTTCGGTCCCTGCACGGTGAAGCCGGCCACCGCCGTCCGGGCCAGCGCCAGCGCCGCGTCCCGGTCCGGGCCCCAGAGGCAGAGCTTCGCCATCAGGGGGTCGTAGTACGGCGTCACCGTGTCGCCCGCCTCGTAGCCGGAGTCGACCCGGATCCCCTCCCCGGACGGCTCCTTCCAGATGGTGATCCTGCCCGGCCCGGGCAGGAACCGCTTGGGGTCCTCGGCGTACACCCGCAGCTCGATCGCGTGCCCGCGCGTCGCCGGCGGCGCGTCCGGGTCGAGCGCGGGCGGGTCGCCGGCGGCCACCCGCAGCTGCTCCTCGACCAGGTCGACGCCGGTCACCAGCTCGGTCACCGGGTGCTCGACCTGGAGCCGGGTGTTCATCTCCAGGAAGAAGAACTCGTCCGCGGAGTCGGCCGGCACCAGGCACTCGACGGTGCCGGCGCCCCGGTAGTCCACCGCCTCGGCGGCGCGCACCGCGGCGGCCAGCATCCGCGCCCGCAGCTCGGGCGAGACGCCCGGGGACGGCGTCTCCTCGGCCACCTTCTGGTGCCGGCGCTGCACCGAGCAGTCCCGCTCGCCGAGCGCGATCACGCGGCCGTCGGCAAGGCCGAGCACCTGCACCTCCACGTGCCGCGCCGGCGACAGGTAGCGCTCCAGGAACACCGACGGCGACCCGAAGAACCGCTCGGCCCGGGTCCGCGCCGTCTCGTACGCCGCCCGCAACTCCGTCTCGTCCCGCACCGCGGCCATGCCGATCCCGCCGCCGCCGGCGGCCGCCTTGACCATCACGGGGTAGCCGATCTCCGCCGCCGCCCGGGCCGCCGCGTCGGCGTCGGCCAGCGGGGCGGTGCCGGCGGCCACCGGCACCCCGGCGGCGGCCATCGCCTCGCGCGCCGCCACCTTGTCGCCCATCGCCTCGATGGCCTCGGGCGACGGGCCGACCCAGGCCAGCCCGGCGGCGGCGACCGCCCGGGCGAACCCCGCGTTCTCGGCCAGGAACCCGTACCCCGGGTGCACCGCCTGCGCGCCGCTGACCCGGGCGGCCTCCACCACGCGGACCACGTCCAGGTACGACTCCGTGGCCGGCGCCGGGCCGAGCAGCACCGACTCGTCGGCGAGCCGCACGTGCAGCGCGCCGGCGTCGGCCTCGGAGTGGACGGCCACCGCCTTGATCCCGAGCCGCTGGCAGGTCCGGATCACCCGGACCGCGATCTCCCCGCGGTTGGCGACCAGCACGGTCTCGAACACGCCCGCCCCTCCCGACGCCCTACTGCGACATCAGGGACCCTATCCGGACCAGCCGGACCCCCGATCGCGGGCTGCCCGGGGAGCTACTCGGCGCGGTACTCGACGACCGTGGTCTCGACCACGACCTGGTGCAGCCGGCCGAGCACCTTGGCCCGCAGCGCCTGCGGCGCCCGGTCACCCCCGCACGACCGGGCGACGAGGGCCCGCACCTCCTGCTCGATGCCGTACTTGCGCAGGCAGGGCGAGCACTCGTCGAGATGGTCGCGGATCAGGTCGTGCCGCGCCGGGGTGATCTCGCCGTCCAGGTAGAGGAACACCTCGGCGAGCACCTCGCCGCAGTCGGTCTGGTGAGGTTGGCCGCAGCTCACGACGCTTCCTCCTCCGTCGCGCTCGCGCGGACCAGGCCCCGGTCCCGCGCGTAGTCCCCGAGCAGCCGTTGCAGCCCCCGCCGACCCCGGTGCAACCGCGACATCACGGTGCCGATGGGGGTGCCCATGATCTCGGCGATCTCCTTGTACGAGAAGCCCTCGACGTCGGCCAGGTAGACGGCCAGCCGGAAGTCCTCCGGCAGCTGCTGGAGGGCTTCCTTGACGTCGGAGTCGGGCAGGTGGTCGAGCGCCTCCATCTCCGCGGACCGCAGCCCGGTGGAGGTGTGCGACTCGGCCGCCGCGAGCTGCCAGTCCTCGATGGTCTCGGCCGCCGACTGCTTCGGCTGGCGCTGGCGCTTGCGGTAGGTGTTGATGAACGTGTTGGTGAGGATCCGGTAGAGCCAGGCCTTGAGGTTGGTGCCCTCCTGGAACTGGTGGAAGGCGGCGAAGGCCTTGACGAAGGTCTCCTGGACCAGGTCCTCGGCGTCGGCCGGGTTGCGGGTCATCCGCATCGCGGCGGCGTAGAGCTGATCGAGGAAGGGCAGGGCATCCCGCTCGAAGCGCGCTCGGCGCTGCTCCGCGGTCTCCTCCGCCACCGGCCCTCCCGAGGTATCGGGGAGTGTGTCCCCGGAGGGGGAGCTTACGCGGGTGCCGCCGGACCGCCCGTCGGGCTCCCAGGCGGGCCACGACCGCGGGTCCCGGCGGTCGACGCGTTCGGACACTGTCACGGTCGGTCGAACGCCCCGGTCAGAGGGCGCATTCCGTAGGCTGCCGGCCGTGGCGGGACGTGGGACGCCGGCAACGGCACTGCTGGCGAAGCAGGGGGTGCCGCACACGCTCCACCCGTACGAGCACGACCCGCGGGCGGGCTCGTACGGCGAGGAGGCCGCGAGCGCTCTCGGCGTCGAGCCTGCCCGGCTGTTCAAGACGCTGGTGGCGACCGTGGACGGTGGCCTGGCAGTCGGGGTGGTGCCGGTGACCGGTTCGCTCGACCTCAAGGCGCTGGCCGCCGCGCTGGGCGGCAAGCGAGCGGCGATGGCCGACCCGGCGGCCGCGGCGCGGGCGACCGGCTACGTCACCGGCGGGATCAGCCCGCTCGGGCTCAAGACCCGGCTGCGGGTCGCGGTCGACGCGTCCGCGTCAGGCTGGCCGACCGTCTACGTCAGCGCCGGCCGCCGCGGCCTGCAGGTCGAGCTGGCGCCGGCCGACCTGGTCCGCCTCTCCGCGGCCGTCCTCGCGCCGATCGGGGCCTGACCGCACCCGAACGGGTCCTTACGCTACGCCGAATGCCCGACATAGCGTTGAGGCACCAATTCATGGGAGCGCTCCCAGGGCGGCACGGCGCCGGGACACGCCCACTCCGGGAGGAGACCGATGAGAAGGATGCGACTCGCCGTGGTGGCCGCGGCCGCGCTGCTCGGCGCCGGCGTCGCCGTCGCCGGGACCACCACCGGGGCCGGCGCGGCACCGGCCGGCACCGTCATCTGCGAGCAGTACGGGTCGGCGACCAGCCCCGACGGCCGCTACATCGTGCAGAACAACCGCTGGGGCTCGACCACCGAGCAATGCATCACGATCACCAACGGCGGCTTCCAGCTCACCCGGTCCGCTGCCGACGTGCCGACCAACGGGCCGCCGGCCGGCTACCCCTCGACGTACTGGGGCTGCCACTACGGCAACTGCACGCCCGGCTTCAGCCCGGTCCAGCTCAGCTCGTCGGCGTACGGCGGGATCAGCACCACCGTCGCCATGACCTATCCGAGCAGCGGGCAGTGGAACGCCGCGTACGACATCTGGCTCGACCCCACCCCGCGCACCAATGGGCAGAACACCGGGGCCGAGATCATGGTCTGGCTCAACCACCGCGGCCTGCCGCAGCCGGTCGGCTCCCGGGTCGCCACGGTCAGCCTGGCCGGCGGGACCTGGGACGTCTGGTTCGGCAACATCGGCTGGAACGTCGTCTCGTACGTCCGGACCTCGGCGACCGGGTCGATCAGCTTCCCGGCCAGCACCTTCTCCAACGACGCGATCAGCCGCGGGTACGCGTCCCGCTCGTGGTACCTGACCAGCATCCAGGCCGGCTTCGAGCCGTGGACCGGCGGCGCCGGGCTGGCGGTCACGTCCTTCGCGGTGACCACCGGCGGCGGCGGGCCGACCACGCCGCCTCCGAGCGGGGGCGCCGCCTGCTCGGCGAGCTACGCGGTCACCCAGAGCTGGAGCGGCGGCTTCACCGCCGACGTCACCGTGCGCAGCACCGGCTCCCGGGCGACCGCCGGCTGGACGGTGACGTGGACGTACGGCGGCAACCAGCGGGTGACGAACGCGTGGAACGCGACGGTCACCCAGAGCGGCACCGCCGTCCGGGCCACCAACCTCGGCTACAACGGCGTGCTCGCGCCGGGTGCCACCACCACCTTCGGCCTCCAGGCCACCGTCTCCGGCGCCAACCCCGTCCCCACCCTCACCTGCACCGCCACCTGACCCTTCCCCCGCCCCCACCCTCGCGAGTGACGGCGTACGACCCCGACTGACGGCTCGTGCGCCGTCACCCGCGGGCCGGAGACGTCACCCGCTCGTGCGCCGTCACCCGCGGGGCGGAGACGTCACCCGCGGGGCGGAGACGTCACCCGCGGGGCGGAGACGTCACCCGCGGGCCGGAGACGTCACTCGCGGGGCGGCGCCGTCACTCGCGGGGCCGCGCCGTCAGTCGGAGGCGGGAGGGGTGCGGAGGGTGGGGAAGTCCTCTTCGCGGTACTCGCCGGCGCGGCGGGCGCCGGACTCCTCCTCGGCGGAGCGCAGCTCGACCCGGCGGATCTTGCCGGAGATCGTCTTCGGCAGCTCGGCGAACTCGATCCGCCGCACCCGCTTGTACGGCGCCAGCGCCTGCCGGCAGTGCCGCAGGATGCGCTCCGCGGTCTCCGCCGAGGGCTCCCACCCGGCGGCCAGCACCACGTACGCCTTCGGCACCGCGAGCCGCAGCCGGTCCGGCGCCGGCACCACCGCGGCCTCGGCCACCGCGGGGTGCTCGACCAGCACGCTCTCCAGCTCGAACGGCGAGATCCGGTAGTCCGAGGCCTTGAAGACGTCGTCGGTACGCCCGATGTACGTGATCGTGCCCTGCTCGGTCCACCGGGCCACGTCGCCGGTGTGGTAGTAGCCGTCCGACAGCGCGTCGGCGACCTTGCCGCTGTCGTCCCAGTAGCCGGTCATCAGCCCGGCCGGCCGCGGATTCAGCACCAGGCAGACCTCGCCCTCGTCGGCCGCGTCGCCGCTGACCGGGTCGACCAGTACGACCGGGTATCCGGGCAGCGGCCGCCCCATCGAGCCGACCACCACCTCGGCGCCGGGCGGGTTGCCGATCTGCGCGGTGGTCTCGGTCTGCCCGTACCCGTCGCGGACCGTCCGGCCCCACACCGACCGCACGTGCTCGATGACCTCGGGGTTGAGCGGCTCGCCGGCGCTGACCAGCTCCCGGGCCTCGACCGGCCAGGACGTCAGATCCTCCTGGACGAGCATCCGCCAGACCGTCGGCGGGGCGCAGAAGCTGTCCACCTCGCAGCGGACCAGCGTGTCCAGCAGCGACGGCGCCGAGAACCGGCCGGTGTCGTGGACCAGGACGGTCGCGCCGGCGTTCCAGGGGGCGAAGAGGCAGCTCCAGGCGTGCTTGGCCCAGCCCGGCGAGGACACGTTGAGGTGCACGTCGCCCGGGCGCAGGCCGATCCAGAACATGGTCGACAGGTGCCCCACCGGATAGCTGACGTGGGTGTGCATGACCAGCTTGGGCCGGGCGGTGGTGCCGGAGGTGAAGTAGAGCAGCAGCGGGTCCGAGCCGCGGGTCGGCCCGTCCGGCTCGAAGTGCTCCAGCGAGGTCTCCGAGTCCGAGTAGCGCAGCCAGCCCTCGACCGGCTCGCCGACCGCGATCCGGGTGTAGTCCCCGGGAACGTCGGCGAACCGCCCGGTGTCCCCGCTGGCCGCGACGACGAAGGAGACCCGCCCGCGCCCGATCCGGTCGGCCAGGTCGGCCGGCCCGAGCAGGGTGCTGGACGGGATGACGACCGCGCCGATCTTCGCCGCCGCCAGCGTGATCTCCCACAGCGGCGCGACGTTGCCGAGCATGAGCAGCACCCGGTCGCCGCGGCGCACCTCCTGCTCGCGCAGCCAGCCGGCTACCTGGGTGGACCGGCGGGACAGCTCGGCGAACGTCATCCGGGTGTCGCCGCCCGCGGTCACGAGCCACAGCGCGGTCTGGTTGGGCCGCTCGGCCGCCAGCACCCCGTCGAACCAGTCCAGCGCCCAGTTGAACTCGGGCAGCTCGGGCCACTGGAAGCCGGCGTACGCCGCCTGCGGGTCGTCGCGGTGCTCGAGCAGGAAGTCCCGAGCGGCCCGGAAGGTCTCGGTCGCGGTCACACCGATCACCTTGGCAGGTCGGCCCGGCCCGCTCCACCTCGATCAGCTGGTCCGCGGCTCACCGCTGGCACCGGCGGCACCGCTGGCACCGCCGGCACCGCGGCACCGCTCGCACCGCCGACACCGCTGGCACCGCCGACACCGCGGCACCGCGGCACCGCGGCACCGCCGACCCTCCCGAAATCCGTAGTGCTCTGCCCCGCCCGCCGAGGCACCGCACCCCGTCTCGCCCCGCCCCGCCCCGCCCCGCGCCGCCCCGCGGGGCAGAGCACTACGAAATCTGGGCGAGCCCCCGCTCCCTGAGCCAGGTGGTGACGGCGGTGCCGGCGGCGCGGGCGGCCGGACCGCGGATGGTGTGGGTCGCGGTCGGCAGCAGGTGGACCGTGCGGCCCGGCGCGGCCGGCGGGATCCCGAACGGGTCCCGCTCCCCCTGCACGACCAGCACCGGGACCGGCGGGGCGGCCAGCTCGGCCAGCCGGTCCTTGTCCGGCGTACGCGGCGGGCGGGTCGGGAAGGCGAGTGCGACCACCGCGGCGGCGCCCAGCTCGGCGGCCGTGCGGCAGGCGACCCGGGCGCCGCTGGACCGACCGCCGAGCACCAGCGGCAAACCCGGCACCTCGCCCTGCAGGCGGCGGACCACCGGCAGCCAGGCTGCGTCGAGCACCGGCGGGCGGGGCGGGGTGCGGCGGCCCAGCACCCGGTACGGCTGGGTCACCCGGGCCACCGCGCAGCCGGCCGCGACGGCGCTGGCGGCGACCGCGACCAGGTCCGGCGCATCCACCCCGCCGCCGGCCCCGTGCCCGAGCACCAGCAGCGACCTCGGCGGGCCGGCCGGCAGGTCCAGCTGCACCAGCGCGTCGCCCACCAGCGTCCCCACCACCGCCCCGGTCACCGGCCCACCTCCCGCCGGTCCCGCTCGGGATCGCCCGCGGCAACGGCCACCCCGCCCGCCTCGTCCGGCGAAGCCGACGCAACCGGGGACGACGGCGCGGCCGGGGGGCGGGTCGCGCGGAGCGCGACCAGGGCGCCGAGGGCGAGCACGACGGCGAAGCCGGCGTACGCGAGCGCGAGCCCGTGCGGCCGCGCGAGGCCGGCGGCGAGCGACAGCGAGACCGCCGCGCCGCCGGCCGCCCCGCCGAGCAGCGCGCCGAAGGCTTCCGCGGTGATCACCGCGGTCGCCACCTCCTCCGCCGGCACCTCGTCGTCCGGCGTGGTCGCCAGGACGTACAGCCCCGGGTACGCCAGTCCGATCCCCACACCGGTGAGTGTCCAGGACACCAGCGCGGTCACGTAGCCGCCCGGCCCGGCCGGCCCGGCGGCGAGCACCGCCACCCCGGCGGCGGCCAGCGCCAGCCCGAGCGCCGCCGGTGGCCGGCGCCCGCCGCGCATCAGCCGGGGCACCAGCAGGCTGGTCACCGCCCAGGCCAGCGGCGCGCCGCTGAGCACCACCGCGGCCCGGGCCACGCTGGTCCCGTACCCGTCGGTGAGCATGATCGTGATCAGGCTGTCGGCACCGAAGTAGCCGGTCGCGAACAGGCTCATCGCCGCCAGCGCGGCGGGCGCGCCACGGCGGGCCCGACCGGTGCCCGACGGCATGATCCGCGCCACCCCGACCAGCGCGAGCAGCGCGCCGGCCGCGGTGAGCGGCCACCACCGCCCGTCGGTGCTGGTCAGCACCAGCACCGCCACCCCGACCGGGACGAGCAGGGTGCGCCCGGCCGGCCGCCACGCCGGCGCGGGCGGGCCGCCGTCGTCGCGGGCGGCCCGGACCACCAGCACCCGGCCGGCCAGCACGATGGGCACCGGCGCGAGCAGCGTCCATCGCCAGCCGACCGCGTGCTCCAGCGCCAGCGTGCCCGGCGGCCCCACGAACGCCGGCAGGATCCACATCGCCGACGACGCCGCCACCACCCGTACGCGCAGGTGCTCGTCCAGGTGCCGGATCACCGCGCTCACCCCGAAGACGGCGAGCAGGCCGCCGCCGAGACCGCCGGCCAGCCGCGCGGCGGCGAAGACCCAGCCGTCCGGCGCGAGGGCCGCGGCGGCCGCGCCGCCGATGTACCCGACCAGGCCGACCGTCAGCGTCCGCGCCGGTCCCAGCCGGCCGAGCACCGCGGGCGCCAGCGGCAGCGCGATGAACAGCCCGATGGTGGAGCCGACCAGCAGCAGCGCCAGGTGGTCGCGCGCGCCGAGCTCGCGGGCGACGGTCGGCAGCAGCGTCGCGGACACGAAGCTGGACACCGCCGCGGCGAACTCCAGCGACACCACCCCGACCGCGAGCAGCAGCGCCGGCCGCCGGGCGGCGGCGACCGTCACGTGTAGAGGGTGCGGTCGTGCTCGTTGATCTGCACCGGGACACCGTCGGGGTCGCGGACCCGCAGCGACCGGCCGTAGCTCTCGTCCACGATGGCCTCCGGCGCGAACCCGGCCGCCCGCAGCCGGCCGGCGACCGCCTCCAGCGGCTCGTCGCACTCGAAGGCGAGCTCGCAGGTCCCGGCGTCGGGCGCCGCCGCCCGGTGCAGCGCCAGCACTCCCGCCGTGGCCGGCAGCTCGAGCCAGCTCCCGCTCCGGGTCGCGTCCCCGAGCGCCAGCCCGAGCGCCCGGTAGAAGCGGGCGGCCGCGTCGATGTCGGCGCAGTAGCGGATGGGCATCACCTTCATGACCCGTCCTCCTCCCGCCGGCGCAGGTAGTCCTCCAGCGCGGTCGCCACGAAGTCCGACAGGGACCGGTCGGCGTCCACCGCGGCGTGCTTCACCCGGCGTACGAGCTCGGCCGGCAGGTAGATGTTGAACTGCTGCTTGGCGGCCACGCTAGGATGCTAGCAAGCTACCAGAGGGTCGGGACCGGGTCGACCCGGCGGATCAGCTCCGGCCCGTCGTTCGCCACCGTGCCCACCGCCGGCCCGACCGGCCGCAGCTCCAGCCCGGCGATCGCGGCCGGGTCGGGTACGAGCAGGTCGGTCGCGTCCTCGCGGTCCGGGTCGAGCCAGTCCGCCCACGCCGAGCGGGGCAGCACCAGCGGCATCCGGGAGTGCACTCGGACCAGCTCGCCCAGCGCCGCGGTCGTCACGATCGAGGTGGTGAGCACGCGGTCCGGGCCCCAGATCTCGTACAGCCCGGCGAAGGCGAGGATGCTGCCGTCGCGGGGCGTCAGGTACGTCGGCTGCTTGCCCGGGCCGTCCTCGCGGGGCGCCCACTCGTACCAGCCGTCCGCCGGGACGAGGCAGCGGCGCCGGCGTACGGCCGAGCGGAAGGCGGGCAGCTCGGTGACGGTCTCGGCGCGGGCGTTGATGTGCTTGGCGGCCCGCTTGGTGTCCGCCGACCAGGACGGCACCAGGCCCCACCGGGCCCGCCGCAGCTGCCGGTCGACGGGGCCGCCGCGCCCGCCCGGCCGGTGCCGGGTCAGCACCACCGGGACCGGGTCGGTCGGCGCCACGTTGTAGTCGGCCAGCAGCGGCTCGGTCAGCAGGTCCGCCGCCTCGAACTCGCCGACCAGGTCGTCGGAGTCGCGCCCGACGACGTACCGCCCGCACATCCCCCCACCGTAGTTCCCGCGCCCGCGGGAGGGTGGGCGTGCGGCAGGATGGGCGCGTGACCGACCGGGACGGGCTCTGGCCGGCGCCGCACGCGCCGGCGCCGGTGGACGCGGTCGTCCGGGTGCCGGGCTCGAAGTCGGTCACCAACCGGGCGCTGGTGCTGGCCGCGCTGGCGGACGCCCCGACCCGGCTGCGCGGCCCGCTGCGGGCCCGGGACACCACGCTGATGGCGGCCGCACTGCGGGTGCTCGGCGCCGGCGTCGCCGACGACGGCGCCGACTGGGTCGTCACCCCGGCCCCGCTGGCCGGCGGCGGGCGGGTCGACGTCGGCCTGGCCGGCACCGTGCAGCGCTTCGTTCCCCCGCTGGCCGCGCTCGCCGCCGGCCCGGTCGGCTTCGACGGCGACCCGCGGGCCCGGGAGCGGCCGCTGGCCCCGCTGGTGGACGGCCTGCGCCAGCTCGGCGCCGCGATCGACGGGGACGGCCTGCCGCTGACCGTGCGCGGCACCGGCCGGCTGCCCGGCGGCAGCGCCGCGATCGACGCGTCCGGATCCAGCCAGTTCGTCTCCGGGCTGCTGCTCGCCGCACCCCGGTACGACCAGGGCGTCCGGCTCCGGCACACCGGCGCCGGCCCGGTGCCGAGCGCGCTCCAGATCGGCATGACCGTCCACATGCTCCGGTCCGCCGGCGCGGCCGTGGAGCCGGCCCCCGACGGTCGCGAATGGACCGTCCACCCGGGACCGCTGGGCGGCGGCGAGGTCGCGGTGGCGCCCGACCTGTCCAGCGCGGCGCCGTTCGTCGCGGCCGCCCTCGTCACCGGCGGCCGGATCCGGGTGCCGGACTGGCCGCGGGTCTCGCTGCAGCCGGGCGACCGGCTGCCCGAGCTGCTCACCGCCATGGGCGCCCGCTGCGAGCTGACCGACGACGGGCTGACCGTCACTGCCGGCGACCGGCTCGACGGGCTGGACGCCGACCTGGCCGACTGCACCGAGCTGGTGCCGGTGCTGGCCGCGCTGGCCGCGCTGGCCCGGACGCCGTCGACGCTGCGCGGGATCGCGCACATGCGCGGGCAGGAGACCGACCGGCTGGCCGCGCTGGCGGCCGAGCTGACCCGGCTCGGCGGCGACGCCGCCGAGACCGCGGACGGGCTGCGGATCCGGCCGCGGCCGCTGCACGGTGGCCCGGTGAGGACGTATGAGGACCACCGGATGGCGATGTTCGCCGCCGTGCTCGGGCTCGCGGTGCCCGGCGTGCTGGTCGAGGACGTGGCGACCACCGGCAAGACGGTGCCGGACTTCGTGGACCGCTGGGCCGGCATGCTCGACGCCCCCGCCGGAGCCCCCCGCTGACGCCGCCCGGCACTGCCGCCGCCCGACCCGCCCCGGCCGGACGGCCCCACCCATCCCGCGTCTCGGGGAGGGGGGTGTGACGGCGGACCCGGGGCGGGCGTGGCGGCGGCCGGCGTCGCGGTCCGGGTCCCGGCTGGATGAGGACGACGTCCGGGTACGCCCGGGACGCGGCACCCGCCCCCGCACCCGGACCCGCCCGGCGTACCGGGACGCGACCGCCGGCTTCGTCGTCGCGGTGGACCGCGGCCGCTACACCGTGCTGGTCGGCGACCGTCAGGTGACCGCCGTGCAGGCGCGCGAGCTGGGCCGCTACTCGGTCGTCGTCGGCGACCGGGTGGCGCTGGTCGGCGACGTCTCCGGCGACACCGACACGCTGGCCCGGATCGTCCGGGTGGAGCCGCGGACGACCGTCCTGCGCCGCAGCGCCGACGACGGCGACCCGAACGAGCGGGTCATCGTCGCCAACGCCGACCAGCTGGTCGTGGTCACCGCCCTCGCCGACCCGCCGCCGCGGATCGGGCTGATCGACCGCTGCCTCGTCGCCGCGTACGTCGGCGGGCTCGTCCCGCTGCTCTGCCTGACCAAGGCCGACCTGCTGGCGGGCGATGCGCCGGCGGGCCTGGCCGAGTACGCCGACCTCGGCGTCGCGTCGCTGACCACCCGGCGCGGGGGCGACCTGACCGCGCTGCTGGAGCGGCTCGCCGGCCGGGTGTCCGTGCTGGTGGGCCACTCCGGGGTCGGCAAGTCGACCCTGGTGAACGCGCTGGTGCCGGACGCCGGCCGGGCCACCGGCACGGTGAGCGCGGTCGGCCGCGGCCGGCACACCTCGTCCTCCGCGGTCGCGCTGGCGCTGCCCGGCGGCGGCTGGGTGGTCGACACCCCGGGCATCCGGTCCTTCGGGCTGGCCCACGTCACCGCGACCGACCTGCTCGCCGCGTTCCCCGACCTGGCCGAGGGGGCCGAGGACTGCCCGCGCAACTGCACCCACCTGTCGGCCGCGGACGGCTGCCGGCTGGACGAGCACGTGGCGGCCGGCCACTCCACCCCCGGCCGGCTGGCGTCCTTCCGCCGCCTGCTCGCCGTCCGCTCCCCCACCCACGACTGACGCCGCCGGCCGTCGGGGGCTCAGTAGCCGGGCCGCCGGTACGGAGGCCGTCGGGGCTCAGTCGCCCGGCCGCCGGTAGGGAGGCCGTCGGGGCTCAGTCGCCGAGGCGGCCGGTGCGCAGGACCCGGCGCGCCACCGCGGTGAGCCGCTCGTCCGCGATCTCGGCCGGCACCCACCAGGCGGCATCGTCGGTGGACCCGTCGACCTCCAGCACGCCGAGCGTGCCGCCGACCACGACGACCCGGAAGAGCAGCCGCACCGGGTGCGCCTCGATCTGCTCACCGGCCTCCCCCGCGTACCGGATCAGCTCCGCGTCCGCGTCCAGCAGTTCCTCGACCCGTACGTCCAGCCCCGTCTCCTCGCGGATCTCCCGCACCACCGCGTCCCGCGGCCGCTCGCCGAAGTCGAGCCCGCCGCCCGGCAGCGTCCAGTGCCCGCGGTGCGCGCCCCGGCACAGGTGGGTGAGCAGCACGCGGCCGGCCTCGTCGTGGACCAGCCCGTACGCGGCCACCCGCTGCCGCCGCCGGGTCGCCACCGCCGGCGCCCGGGCGGTGTCGACGAAGCCGCCGATCCGCCAGTAGACCCCGTCCTCCCGGTCCAGCAGCTGCTCGTCCACCAGGTAGCGGCGCAGCGCCGCGTAGTCCTCGTGCCAGGCCCGGAGCAGGTCATTGACCTGGCCCTCCGGATAGCGCACGCCGGGCTCGAAGCCGCCGGCCACGTGTTCGAGCAGCAGCCGGCGCTTGGTCCGGGCGACCGGGTAGCCGGCGATCCGCCCCTGCCGTACGAACGCCCGCAGCACCGTCGCGGTGGCCGGGTCGGCCGACAGCGCGGCATCCGGCATCGGGTCCGGCGCCGCTGCCCGGGCCGAGGACTTGAAGAGCTCCTCGTGCAGTCGCAGCTCGCCCTTCTCCGCGGACACCAGCCCGCCGGACTGCAGCCGGCGCAGCGCGGCCGCGATCTCCCGCTGGTCCAGCCCGGACAGCGTGGCGACGTCGTCGACCGTGGTGGCACCCAGCGCCAGCGCGGCCACCACCCGCAGCCGGGCGGGCTCGGCCAGCAGGCCTGCCACCCCGGTGGACCCGTCGCTCACGCCGCCGACGGTAACGTGCCCGCCGTGACCGAGTCGCCCGACTTCCCGGCTCCGGCCGATGACGACCTGTCCCTGGCCCTCGCGCTGGCCGACGCCGCCGACGGGGTGACCATGGGCCGGTTCCTGGCACAGGACCTCGCGGTGGAGACCAAGCCGGACTCGACTCCGGTCACCGACGCCGACCGCGAGGTCGAGCGGGTCGTCCGGGCCCTGCTCGGGCAGCGGCGTCCGCGGGACGCGGTGCTCGGCGAGGAGTACGGGGTCAGCGGCGAGGGACCGCGCCGCTGGGTGGTGGATCCGGTCGACGGCACCAAGAACTTCGTCCGCGGAGTGCCGGTCTGGGCGACGCTGATCGCGCTGATGGAGGCCGACGAGGTGTACGTCGGGGTGGTCAGCGCCCCGGCGCTGGGCCGCCGCTGGTGGGCCTCCCGCGGCCAGGGTGCCTGGACCAGCTTCGCCGGCGGCGAGCCGCGCCGGCTGCGGGTGTCGGGGGTCGCCGACCTGGCCGACGCAAGCTTCTCGTACTCCTCGCTGCAGGGCTGGTCCGGCGCTGCCCGGGCCGGGCTGCTCGAGCTGGACTCGATGGTGTGGCGCACCCGGGGCTACGGCGACTTCTGGCAGTACGCGCTGGTGGCCGAGGGCGCGGTCGACGCGGCGGCCGAGCCCGAGGTCTCGCTGTGGGACCTGGCCGCGCTGGCCGTGCTGGTCGAGGAGGCCGGTGGCCGGTTCACCGACCTGTCCGGGCGGCGGGGGCCGGCCGGCGGCAGCGGGCTGGCCAGCAACGGCCCGCTGCACGACGAGGTGCTCCGCCTGCTCGGCTAGCGCTCAGGCGAGCTCCAGGTCGGTGTGCCGCGCGAGAAGCACGAAGTCGCGGTCGTGGGCGAGGACCGGGGCGCCGATCCGGATCGCCACCGCGGCGACCAGGCAGTCGCTCAGCGCCCAGACCTGGTCGCCCTGCCGCTGGCAGGTGCGGTGCAGCCGGGCCGCGGTCTCCCAGTCCACCGGGTCGACCGGAATGTGGTCCATCGCGGCCAGCATCCGGCGCAGCAGCAGGTCGTCGGTCTCGGTCCGGGAGCCGGCCAGCAGCTCCATGTGCACCACGTCGGTGGTGCCGAGCACGGCGTCCGCGGCCAGCAGCTCGCGCAGCCGGAAGTGGGTCCCGGACCCGGTGCCGCGCAGATACTCCGTCCACGCGGACGTGTCGACGAGGATCACCCCAGCTCGCCGGCCTCGGCCCGCCGGAGCGCGTCGGTGTCGCCGCGCCAGCCGACCCCCTGCAGGGCGAGGATCTCGTCCCGGGTCATCGGCTCGCCGAGCAGCCGGCGCAGCGCCATGTCCACCGCCGCTCGCTTGGACGGCAGGTTGAAGCGGCGCATCACCCGTTGGACCAGATCGTCATCGATGTCGATGTTCGTCCGAGTCACCGCACGACCGTACACCCGCAGGTGTACGGCCGTGCGGCGTGGTGGTCAGGGCTTCAGCACGACCTTGGTGCAGTCATCCTGCTTGTTCTTGAACGTCTCGTACATCTCGGGGGCCCGCTCCAGCGGCACCGTGTGGCTGATCACGAAACTCGGGTCGATCTCGCCGGCCCGGATCCGCCCCAGCAGCGGCCGCAGGTAGCGCTGGACGTGGCACTGCCCCATCCGGAGGGTGAGCGACTTGTTCATCATCTGACCGAGCGGGAACTTGTCCATGAAGCCCCCGTACGCCCCCATGATCGAGACGGTGCCGCCGGTGCGGCAGGCGAGGATCGCCTCCCGGACCGCGTGCCCGCGCTCGGTCTCCTGCCGGGTCGCCTGCTTGACCCTGTCGTACGTGTGGATCACGGGGTTGCCGTGGTGCGCCTCCAGGCCGACCGCCTCCACGCAGGCGTCCGGCCCGCGACCGGCGGTCAGCTCGTTGAGCGCGTCCAGGATCTCGACGTCGGCGTAGTTGATCGTCTCCGCGCCGGTCTGCTCGGCCACCCGCTTGAGCCGGTAGTCGAAGCGGTCGATGACGATCACCTTGGCGGCGCCGAGCAGGTTGGCGCTCGCCGCCGCCAGCATGCCGACCGGCCCGGCACCCCAGATCGCGACCACGTCGCCGGGGCTGGTCGCCATCTCCACCCCCATGTAGGCGGTCGGGAAGATGTCGGTCAGGAACAGCACCTGCTCGTCGGTCAGGTCGTCCTCGATCTTGAGCGGGCCGACGTCAGCGAAGGGCACCCGCACGTACTCCGCCTGGCCACCGGGGTAGCCGCCGAGCATGTGGGAGTAGCCGAACAGCCCCGCCGGCGAGTGGCCCATCAGCTTCTCGGCGATGGCCGCGTTGGGGTTGGAGTTCTCGCAGACCGAGTAGAGGCCGCGCTCGCAGTTGTAACAGCTGCCGCAGGCGATCGGGAACGGCACGACCACCCGGTCGCCGACCGCGAGGTTGGTCACCCCCGGACCGACCTCGACCACCTCGCCCATGAACTCGTGCCCGAGCACGTCGCCCTTGCGCATGGTCGGCACGTAGCCGTCGTAGAGGTGGAGGTCGGAGCCGCAGATCGCGGTGGAGGTCACCTTCACGATCGCGTCCCGGGCGTTGAGGATCTCCGGGTCCGGAACGGTCTCCACCGACACCTTGTTGCGGCCCATCCAGCAGTTGGCCCTCATGTCCGGCCCCCCTCGGGCTGACCGGGTCGTTGCCTGGCCAGCCGGGTGGACCGGTGACCCTCCGGGCTGGCCGGGGACCGGACCACCTCGCCGGCCTCCAGGATCTGCTTGAACCGGCGCAGGTCGTCGGTCACCTGCTGGTGCGGCGCCTCGCCGAGCAGCCGGGCCACCGCGCTGCCGAGCTTGCCGGCCGGCGGGTCGTAGCTCAGCTCGACCCGGACCTCGGTGCCCCGGTCGCCCGGCGCGGCGGTGAACCGGACCGTGCCGGCGTTGTCGACGTCGGCGCCCGGCAGCGAGCGCCAGGACAGCCGCTCACCCGGGACGTCCTCGGTGATCTCGGCGTCCCACTCCACGGTGCCGCCACCGGGCCGCGTCGCGACCCAGTGCTTGCCCTCGTCGGTCACGGACTCGAGGTGGGTCATGAAAGCCGGCAGGCGGGTGAAGTCGCGCCACAGCCCGTACGCGTCCTCGGCCGAGCGGTTGACGGTGACCCCGGCGGAGACCCGCAGCGACCCGTCCTCGGCGACCTTGCTGGGACGGCGGCGGCTGCTCAGCCGCAGCGCGCCGACCGCGTCCAGCGCGGCGATGCCGGCCACCGCCCCGGTGGCGATCGCCAGCCGGCGCCGGTTGGTGGCCGCCACGCGCAACGCGGTCACCAGCAGTGCCAGGTCCATGCCGTCGCCCCCGACTCGGCTCCAGACCCCCGGCAGCGGCCGGGACCGGGGCAGGATCGCCCCCGCCGCGGCCAGCTCGCGCACGCCGACCCCGCGGGCGACCGCCCGGGTGGTCGCGGTGTCCTCGAGGCCGACGAACCGGGCGACCCGCCCCGGCGCTGCGACCAGCGGGGCCCCGAGGGCGATGCTCGCCACCCCCAGTGCCTTGGCCAGCCGCTCGCCGGGCCGGCCCTTCCCGTCGTCACTCATCCGTTGCTCCCTGTGGTCGTCATCGCCCCGGCCCGTACCCGAGGCGGCCGGTGGCATGCCGCTCGTGCCCGGCCAGCCTCACCGGAGCCGGACGGCCGGCCCAGGGGTGCCGGCACATCTGTGGACAACATTCCTGCTTGTGGACGGCCGCAGCGGGACTGGCCGCAAACCTGCTGGGATCTCCGCAGGCGTCGGGAGTCGGCGGGATCTCGGGAGGTGCGCGATGGACGTGCTGGAGAGGACGGAGCAGGTGGAGGCGGTGGTGGACTACCACGCGGAGTCACGGGCCGGCGGTCACGTGCTGGACGTTGCCGCCCGCTCGGAGCCGGACGGGGTGCTCCAGGTGGAGCTGACCGTGTCCGCCCGCGGCGGCGAGGTGGTCGGCGAGGGCGCGCTGCGGCTGCCGCCCGAGCTGCTGCCGCCGGCCGAGCGGGTGCTCGCCCAGGTGCTGCGGGGGCTGGCCCAGCTGCACACGCTGCCCGAGAGCGAGCCGCCCCGGCCGCGCGACGACCCGCGCCGGGCCCGACCCAACGCGCGCCGGCCCTGGTCGATGGAGGAGGAGGATCGGCTACGGGCGGCCTGGGCGGCCGGCGAGCCGGTGGCCCGGATCGCGACCGGCCACGGCCGCAGCAGCAACGCGATCCAGTCCCGGCTGCTCAAGCTCGGGCTGATCACGCTCGACCACCCGGAGGCGCCCGGCCAGGCGCCGCCCTGATCAGCCGGCAGCGCCCTCATCCGGGGCGCCCTCATCCGGGGCGCCCTCGTCCGGGGCGCCCTCGTCCGGGGCACCCTCGTCCGGGGCGGCGTCGTGCAGGGCGCGGATGGCCAGCAGATAGCCGGTCACCCCGAGGCCGACGATGACCCCGCGGGCGACGGCGGATACGTAGGAGTGGTGCCGGAAGGGCTCGCGGGCGTGCACGTTGGAGATGTGCACCTCGACGACCGGCAGCCCGGTGGCCTGGATGGCGTCGGGGATGGCGATCGAGGTGTGGGTGTACGCGCCAGCGTTGAGCACCACTCCCACGCTGCGCCCGGCCCGGGCCGCGGCGCCAGCCTCCTGCAGCCAGTCGACGAGCTGACCCTCGGAGTTGGACTGCCGGAAGTCGAGCTCCAGGCCGAGACCGGCGGCCTCGGCGGCGCACAGCCGCTCGACGTCGGCCAGCGTCCGGGAGCCGTAGACCTCGGGCTCCCTGGTGCCCAGCAGGTTGAGGTTGGGCCCGTTGAGCACCACGACCGTCCGCACCCGCGGATCCTAAGCCCGCGGTGGGCCGGACACGGTCGGCCGGGGTCGGCCGGGAGCGGGTCGGGCGAGGGCGCGATAAGAGGGAGGGAAGGGGTGGGGTGGGCTAGGTCGGGCGGACCGGGCAGACTCGGGCAGGACCGCCGCGGCGCGCCGCGGCCGGATGGCGAGGAGGGATGGACGCATGGCTGAAGCCGTGGGCGTGATCGGGGCCGGGATCATGGGCTCAGGCATCGCGGAGGTCGCCGCCCGCCGCGGCTGCGACGTGGTGGTGCGGGAGGTCGACCCGGCGGCGGGCTCCCGGGCCAAGGATCGGATCGTCGCTTCGCTCGAGCGGGCTGTGACCTCCGGCAAGATGTCGGCCGAGGACCGCGACGCCGCGCTCGGCCGGCTGCGCTTCACCGCCTCCGACGACGACCTCGCCGACCGCGACGTGGTGGTCGAGGCGATCATCGAGGACGAGGCGGAGAAGACCGCGGTCTTCGAGTCGGTGTCCAAGGTGATCCGCCCTGACTGCCTGCTCGCCAGCAACACCTCCTCGATCCCGATCATGAAGCTGGCGGCCGCGTCGGTCGGACCCGAGCGGGTGATCGGGCTGCACTTCTTCAACCCGGTGCCGGTGCTGCCGCTGGTCGAGCTGATCCCCAGCCTGCTCACCTCGCCGGAGACGCTGGAGCAGGCCCAGACCTTCGCCACCGAGCGGCTCGGCAAGCAGACTGTGCTGTCCAAGGACCGGGCGGGCTTCGTGGTCAACGCGCTGCTGATCCCGTACGTGCTGGCCTCGATCCGGATGGTCGAGTCTGGCTTCGCCAGCGCCGAGGACGTCGACACCGCGATGGTGGCGGGCTGCGCGCACCCGATGGGGCCGCTGGCGCTGGCCGACCTGATCGGCCTGGACACCACCGCCGCCGTCGCCACGTCGATGTACGTGGAGTTCAAGGAGCCGCTCTACGCCCCGCCGCCGCTGCTGCTGCGGATGGTCGAGGCCGGGCTGCTCGGCCGGAAGGCCGGCCGCGGGTTCTTCGACTACAGCCGTTCCAAGCGGTGACCCGACGCCCAGGGCGGTCTATGCGGTGAGGTGGCGGACGAGGAGGTCGGCGACCTCCGCCGGCCGCTCGACGGCGGCCAGGTGGGCCGCCGCCGGCACCACGGCGACCTCGGCGTGCCCGCCGCCGGCGGTGATCCCGGCCGCGATCGCCTCGCCGTGCGGCGGCGGCGTGCCGGGATCCTCGGCCGCGGCCACCACCAGCGTCGGGGCCGCGATCCGGCCCAGCAGCGGCCGCAGGTCCATCGCGCCGATGGCCTCGCAGCACCCGGCGTAGCCCACCGGCGACTGGGCCAGGAAGACCCCGCGCAGCCGCCGCTCCTCCGCCGAGCCCACCGCCGCGGCGGTGAACCAGCGGGCGAAGACCCCGTCCACCAGCGCCGCCATGCCGGCCGTCCGGGCGGTCGCGGCCCGCTCCGTCCACGTCTCCGCCGGCGGCACGTGGGCCGACGTGCACACCAGCCCGAGCCGGTCGACCCGCTCCGGCGCGGTCGCGGCGAGCTGCATCGCCACCATGCCGCCGAGGGACACACCGGCGACGTGCGCCCGCGCGATGCCGAGCGCGTCCAGCAGCCGGACGACGTCCCCGGCCAGCCCGGCCAGGTCGTACGGCCCGGGCGGGACCGGCGAGGCCCCGTGCCCGCGGTGGTCGTAGCGCACCACCCGGAAGCGCTCGGCCAGCCACGGCAGGGCCGCGTCCCACATCGTCCGGTCGGTGCCGACCGAGCTGCCCAGCACGAGCACCGGCGCGTCCGCCGGGCCGTGCACGTCGTGTCCGAGGAGACCGTCCGCCATCCGGACATCCTCGCGCCATACTGTCGCTGTGCCCGAGGAGCGACGCGCCGCGGTGCTCGGGCGACCCATCGGCCACTCGCTGTCCCCCGCCCTGCACCGGGCGGCGTACGCGGCGCTCGGGCTCACCGGCTGGCGCTACGACGCGGTCGACTGCGGCGAGGCCGAGCTGGCCGGCTGGGTCGGCGGGCTCGGGCCGGAGTGGGCCGGCCTGTCGCTGACCATGCCGCTGAAGCGGACGGTGCTGGCGGTGGCGGACGAGGTGTCCCCGCTGGCGACGGCGGTCGGGGCGGCCAACACGCTGCTGCTCGGCGACCGCCGGCGGGCCGACAACACCGACGTGGCCGGCATCGTCGCCGCGCTGCGCGAGGCCGGGGTCACCGCGGTCGACCGGGCGCTGGTGCTCGGCGCCGGCGGCACCGCCCAGGCCGCGCTGGCGGCGCTGCGGGAGCTGGGCGCGACCGCGCCGACCGTCCGGGTGCGCGACGTCACCCGCACCGGCGACCTGCGTGCGGCGGCCGAGCGGCTCGGCGTCACCCCCGACATCCGCGCCGGCCTGGCGGCCGGCGGGGAGCCGGCGGACGTGGTGATCTCGACGCTCCCGGCCGGCGCCGCCGACGACCTCGGCGTCATCCCGGGCGCGGCGGTGCTGGATGTCGTCTACGCGCCCTGGCCGACGCCGTTCGCGGCCCGGGCCGCCAAGGGCGGCGCGCGGGTGGTCAGCGGGCTGGCGATGTTGCTGCACCAGGCCGCCGCCCAGGTCGAGCTGATGACCGGTCGGCCGGCCCCGCTCGCCGCCATGCGCGCCGCCCTTGACGGTCGAGTTACCGTCCGCTCGTGACCACTCCGGCGCAGCGGCGTGCCTTCCTGGACGAGCGCCGGGCGGCGGCCACCCGGCGGTACGACGAGCTCCACTCGGCGTCGTACGACGAGCACTGGGGCGAGGTCTCCCCCACCCACCGGGCCTGCGTGGACCGGCTACTGGCATCCACACCGGATGGTGGGCTGGTGGTCGACGTCGCCTGCGGCACCGGGAAGTACTGGTCGCAGCTGCTCGCCGCGGGCCGGCGGGTGCTCGGCCTTGACCAGTCGAGCGGGATGCTCGACCAGGCGCGGGCCAAGCACCCGGAGGTGCCGACCCGGGTGCTCGGGCTGCAGGACCTGACCGGCACGGCCGAGCTGGCCGGGATCGCCGACGGGCTGCTCTGCGTCGACGCGCTGGAGAACGTGGGACCGGAGGACTGGCCGCGGGTGCTCGGCGGGTTCCGCGCCATGCTGCGCCCGGGCGCCTCGGCGTACCTCACCATCGAGCTGTCGGAGGAGCCGCTGCCGGCGCCGGTGGACCCCCGGCAGGTGGCGGGCGAGCTGTTCGCCGGAGGCGGCTACCACTACTACCCGGACCCGGACCGGGTGCGCGGTTGGCTGGCCGGCGCCGGCTTCGTGACCGTCGCGCAGTCCGAGAGCAACGACTACTGGCACCTGCTGGTCCGCGCGCCCGGCACCGGTCACAGGTAGCGGTCGGTGAACGCGTTGCGGAACTTGCCGCCCGGGTCGTAGCCGGCGGCCAGCGCCCGGAAGTCCGCCAGCCGCGGGTACGCCGCCCGCACGGCCGCCGGGTCGAGGGTGAAGACCTTGCCCCAGTGCGGCCGCGGCCGGTACGGCGCCAGCTGCCGCTCGACCAGCCCCACCACCGGCAGCACGGCGGCCAGGTCCGGCACCCAGGTGAAGTGCAGCCCGACGCTCTCCCGCCGGTGGAACGGGCTCAGCCACAGCTCGTCGGCCGCCACCGCCCGGATCTCGCAGGTCTGCAGGACCGCCGCGACCCGGTCCCGCACCTCGGCCAGCGCGCGCAGGGCGCCGGCCGCGTCGGACCGGGCGACGAGGAACTCCGACTGCAGCTCGGCGCCGGAGCTGCTGGGCGCCGCGTCCGCGCGGAAGTGCGGCAGCCGGTCGTACCAGGGGCCGGGTACGCCGAGCTGCACCGTGCAGTTGTCGGTCGGCATCCCGCCGGCCGGGTGCCGCGGCCCGTCCGCCGGGGTGGCCGGCAGGTCCGGCGGCGGCGGGTCGCCGGCGCGCTGCTTGAGCCAGACCTGGGCCCGCCGGTCCGGTCCCCAGTCGGTGAACACACTCACGCTGTAGGCGGCGGCCAGCACCGCGTCGAGGTCCTGGTCGAGCGCGGCCAGCGGGAGGTCGTCCAGCACCCACTGGCGGACCTCGTACGCGGGCACAAGCTCGAGGGTGAGGGTGGTCACCACCCCGAGCAGGCCGAGGTGCACGACCGCGCCGGGCTCGGTGACGGTGACCAGGTCGCCGCCGGCGGTGACCAGCTCCATGCCGGTGACCGCGGTGGCCAGGCTGCCGGTGCCGACGCCGGAGCCGTGGGTGCCGGTGGCGCAGGCGCCGCCGATGGTCAGGTGCGGCAGCGAGGCGAGCGTGCGCAGGGCGAAGCCGCGGGCGTCGAGATACCGGGCCAGGTCCGTGTACGTGACCCCGGCCCCGACCCGTACGGAGGACCGCTCACTGTCGAGCTCGAGAACGGGAGGCAGGCTCAGCGTCGAGACCAGCGATCCTGAGGTGTCCGCAATGTCGCTGAACGAGTGCCCGCCGCCGACCGCCCGCACCCGGTCCGCGTGGGCGACCAGCGCCTGCAGCTCCGCCACCGAGTCGGGCCGGTGCCGCGACGCGGCGGTGAAGCGGACGTTGCCCGCCCAGTTGGTCGGACGACCGGTCACCCGGCACCTCCCGCAGTTGGTCCGTGGCCGCGCCCGACCCAGGGCCTGTCTCTCCAGCCGAGAGACAGGCCCTAGCCTGCCCGGCATGGCCGCCGCCCGCCACGTCCCGGCCCCGCGCGCGGCCGCCGCCCGCTACGTTCCGGCCCCGCGCGGGGCCGGCCGGTAGTGCCGTCCGTCGCGTTCTGGGTGCTAACCCTGCTGTCCAACATCTGCCCCGGCGCCCAGGCGGTGGCCGTGCTCTGGGCACTCGGCGACGACCGGCTGCCGGCCGCGGTGCTGGTGGCGTACCAGACCTCAGTCCTCGGCGGCACCCTGCTCGGCGTCGCGGTCGGCAGCCGGCTCGCGGTCCGGCTCGGGCACCGAGACACGGCCTAGAAGTCGTACCGGACGATGGCGCGCCGCAGCGAGGGCACGTGCTCGACCCGGAACCCGGCCGCGAGGAACGCGCTGAGCGCCCCCACGTGCATCTCCCCCCAGGTGACGTCCTTGCCGGGCGCCGGCTTCATCGGGTACGCCTCCAGCACCCGCGCGCCGCGCTCCCGGGCCAGGTCGATCGTGCCGACGACCAGCGCGCGGCTGACGCCCTGGCGACGGAAGCCGGCCCGGGTCACGAAGCAGGTGACCGCCCAGACGCCCGGGTCGTCCTTGTCCTCCCGGCGACCCTTCCACGTCGTCTGGCGCAGGTACGAGTAGTCGCGGCGCGGCGCCACCGAGCACCAGCCCACCGGCTGACCGTCGAGGTACGCGATCAGCCCGTGCCCCTCGGCCACCTGGTCGCGCAGCAGCTCGCGGCGGCCCTGGACGTTGTCGTCGTGCTGCGCGTACCAGCCCAGCCGGTAGCCCTGGCACTGGCAGCGCGCGGCCTGCCCCCGCTCGCCGAAGACGGTCTGGACGTCGCCGAACAGCGCCTCGCCGACCGGCTGGACGGTGATCCCCACCGGCCCAGCCTGGCACACCGTCGGCCGCTGCTCGTGGTCCGGCAGGCCGCCCAGCAGGTGGTCGGCGTGCGCGAGGGTCTCGGCGACCAGCCGGCGGAGGTCGAGATCGTCGTCGTCGCCGACCTGCCGCTCGTCGAGGCCCGCCACATCGCCCACGAAGCCGAGCACCGCCTGCCGCACGACCTGCCCAGCCTGGCCGCCGCCCTCGTGCACGCGCACCCGGCCCCGCCGGCCGGCCGGGACGCGCACCAGCTCGTCGAGCACCACCGCCACTAGGCGGGCCCAGGAAGCAACCAGGGCGTCCGATCCGAAGATCGAACGCCCTGGTCTCACTTGTAGCGGGGGCAGGATTTGAACCTGCGACCTCTGGGTTATGAGCCCAGCGAGCTACCGAGCTGCTCCACCCCGCGTCGGTGAGATCAGTCTAACCAGCCGGCGGGGGCGGAGCAAATCCGCCCCCGCCGGCTCGGGTCAGCCGCCGCCGCGGGCCGCCGCCACCGCGGCCGCGGCGCGGTTGACGCGGGTCTGCGCATCACCGATCCGGGTGACGTCGCCGCTGCGGTACGCCGCCTGGAGCTCGTCGTAGGCCGAGGACAGCTGCGTCAGCGCGGCGCTCAGCTCCGGCGACAGAGTGCCCCCGCCGGCCGGCGGTGACCCGGTCGGGGCCGGCGTCGTCGGCGTGCCGCCTGGTGGCGACCCGGTCGGCGTCGCTGTCGCCGGGGGTCTCGACGTGCCGGGATCCGGTGCCTGTTCACCGGCGCCGGCGCCGAAGAGCCGGTCGAGCGCCTCCGACAACGTGGGTGCGAATGCCACCCGGTCGCCGAAGGCGACGAGCACGAACTGCAGGATCGGGTACGGCAATCCCTGCGCCTGCACATACAGCGGCTCGACGTAGAGCAGGCCGCTGCCGACCGGCAGGGTCAGCAGGTTGCCGTAGCGCACCTGCGATCCGCGCTGGTCGAGCAGCGAGACCTCCCGGGCGATCTCCGGTGTCGAGTTGAACCGGCCCTGCACCTGGCCGGGCCCGAGGACCGCCTGGCTGCCCGGGAGCTCGAGCACCTGCATCTCGCCGTAGTCTGCTGGGTCGCTCGACACCGTGACGTACGCCGCCAGGTTGTCGCGCTGCAGGGCGTTGAGCGCGCTGGTGAGCTGGAAGACTGGCCGCTCCTGGCCGGGCGCCTGGGCGAGGATGTAATACGGCGGCTGGGCCGCGCCCTGTCCCTGTGTCGGGTCCGCCGGCACCCGCCAGAAGTCCTGGGTGTTGAAGAACTGGCGCGGGTCGGTGACGTGGTAGCGGGTCAGCAGCTCCCGCTGCACCTTGAACAGGTCCTCCGGGTAACGCAGGTGGGCCCGCAGGGTGTCGGAGATCTGGCTCTCCGGCTGGACGAGGTCCGGGTAGATCTTCATCCACGTCTTCAGCAGCGGGTCGGTGGTGTCGAACTCGTACAGCGTCACCTTGCCGGTGTACGCGTCGACGGTGGCCTTCACCGAGTTGCGGATGTAGTTGACGTCCTGTCGCGGCAGCGCCCGCGTGCCCTGACCGGTGCGGGAGTCGCTGGCGATCTCGCCCAGCGTCTGGCGCTCGGAGTACGGGTAGTTGTTGAGCGTCGTGTAGCCGTCGACGATCCAGGTGACCCGGCCGTCGACGACCGCCGGGTACGGGTCGCCGTCGACCTTCAGGAACGGGGCCGCCTTCCGCACCCGGTCCGCGGGGTCCCGCACGAACAGGATCCGGGACTCCGGCGTGATCGCGCCGGAGAGCAGGATGTTCCGCTCGCGGTAGTACGCGGCGAAGGCGAACCGGTTTACCAGGTTGCCGACGGAGACGCCGCCGTCGCCGTCGTAGGTGAACCGGACGTCCTCCCCGCCGCTGCCCGGCCGGTCGAACTCGCCCCCGGGCGTCTTGACGATCGAGTAGTCGGTGATCAGCTCGCCGAAGTAGATCCGGGGCTGGGTCACCTCGATGTCGCCGGTCGGCGGCAGGCCGCGGACCTCGAAGTCGGCCTCGGAGCGCAGGTCCTGGTTGGCGGAGGCGGCGACGAAACCGTTTCCGTGCGTGTAGAAGGTGTGGCGGTTGATCCAGTTCTGCTGGTTGCCGCTCAGGTTGTCCGAACGCAGCTCCCGGACCGCCACCACGTAGTCACGGGTCTCCCCGTCGACGGTGTAGCGGTCGATGTCGAGCTTCGGCGGGAAGTCGTAGACGTTGCGGATCTGCTGGAACTGCCGGTAGGTCGGCGACAGGATGTTGGGGTCGAGCAGTCGGGCGTTGGGGATCGTCGCCCGGTCCGCCCGCAGTTGCGGACCGGCGCGGCTGACGTCGGTGACGGCGTTGTACTCGACCGTGTTGACCTTGCCGCCCTCGTCGGCGCTGTTGATCCCGTACGCCGCGCGGGTCGCCTCGATGTTGCGGCCGATGAACTCGGCTTCCTTCTCGTTCGCGTTCGGTCGGACGGTGAACTGCTGGACGACTGCCGGGTAGATGCCGCTGGCCAGGACGGAGGTGATGACGAGCAGCGCCACCGCGATCGTCGGCAGGACGGTGATCCGCAGGAAGATGTTGGCCAGGACCGCCGCCGCGCAGATCAGTGCGACGTACATGAGGATGGTCTTGGCCGGCAGCACCGCATTGACGTCCGTGTAGGACGCGCCGGTCCGGGTGTCGCGCTCGTTGAAGAGCAACCCGTACCGGTCGAGGTAGTAGGCCGCCGCCTTGAGCAGCAGGAAGAGGCCGAGCAACACCGAGAGGTGGACCCGGGCGGCCGGGGTGACCTTGTCCCCCGGGGTCTGCAGCCGCACCCCGCCGAAGAGGTAGTGCACGGCCAGCGCGGACAGCAGCGACAGCACCACCGCGGTGAACAGCAGCCCCAGCACGAAGCGCTGGAACGGGTAGGTGAACGTGAAGTACGCGATGTCCATCCCGAACTGCGGGTCCTCGATGCCGAACCGGGTCCCGTTGCGCCACAGCAGCCAGGTCTGCCACTGGGCCTGCGCGGTGATGCCGGTGAAGACGCCGAGCACGCCGGAGACGAGCACGACGATCAGCTTGCGCCGCGGCTCCAGGGCGGAGCGGTAGCGCTCGAGGTTCTGCTGCTCCAGCGACATGGGCCGGAACGGGGGACGGAAACGGTACGCGACCAGCAGGTTGGCGGCGATCACCACTGCCATGAGCAGGCCGAAGAGGGCGAAGAGCAGGATCCGGGTGCGCAGGCCGGTGTTGAACACCTGCCGGTAGTCGACCTCGCCGAACCACAGCCAGTCGACATAGAGCCGGACCAGCGATCCGAGCACGGACAGGACGAGCACCAACAGGACGACGACGCCAATGATGATCTTGGCGCGTCGGGAGAGTGTCGGCACCGGCAGCGACGGCCGCATGGCCACGGTGGTGGGCTCCTGAGATAGGAGGGCTGTGGGACGCCTGAGGAACTTACCGGGACGCCTGGAGGTTCCCGTCCCGGGCGTCGGCTCGGCGCCGGGCGCGCGGCCGGTCGGGCCGTCCTGCGAGGATGAGCGGGTGTCCGCGCTGCTCCAGGAGACCCTCGTCGAGATCGAGCGGCACGTCGCCGGCTCCGGCTGGGACCAGCCGCCGCAGCTGTTCGCGCTGGCCCGCACCCTGGACCTGATGGCCCGGGAGCCGGACTTCGCCGCCCGGCTCGGGCTGGACGCGGACCGGATGCCGGCGGAGGCGCTCACCCCGGTCGAGCAGGACCCGCTGCCGGACGGGCCGCTGGACGAGTCGCTCGCCCAGGTCGGCTGGCCGCCGGAGGTGGCCGGCTGCGCGCTCGTCCAGGAGGTGGTGATGCTGCCGCCCGAGGTCGAGCAGGCGATGCCGGAGCACACCGATGTCCTCGAGTGGGCCACCGACCACCCGGAGCGGCGGGAGGCCCGGCTCGCGGTGGCGGTGCTGCGGGACGGCAGCCGGGCCTGCACGATCCGGCTGCGCGGCCCGGAGGAGGACGAGCTGCTGGTCGGCCCGGACCTGGCCCCGGCCCTCGCCGACGCCCTCGCCGCCACCCTGGACTGATCCCGGCCCGTGCCGGGGTCAGCAGCTGGGGACGGGCCGCCCGGACTCCAAAGCGCGCAGCGAGTCCACTGCACTGCTCAGCGTGTCGACCTTGATCAACTGCAGCCCCTTGGGCGGCCGGCGGACCGCCTCGGCACAGTTGCCCGCCGGGACCAGGAACACGGTCGCGCCCTTGGCCTTGGCCGCGATCAGCTTGAGCGGGATGCCGCCGATCGGGCCGACGTTGCCGGACACGTCGATCTGCCCGGTGCCGGCGATGAACTTCCCGCCGGTGAGGTCCTCCTTCGGGTCCAGCTTCTCCAGGATGCCGAGCGCGAACATGAGCCCGGCGGACGGCCCGCCGATCCGGTCGTCGAGCGCGATCTTGACCTTGAACGGGGCGGTGCTCGCCAGCGTGACGCCGACCCCCAACACCGCCCGGGTGGCCCCGGTCTCGTCCTCGCCACGGGCGGTGGTGACCTGGGTGGTGCCGTCCCGGCCGGCCCGCTGGTAGGCCACCGTCACCGTGGTGCCGGGCGTCGTCGCGGTCAGCACCTTGCCGAGGTCGGCCATGGTGCCGACCTCGGTGCCCTGCACCGAGGTGATCACGTCCTGCTCGCTGAGCTTGCGGTAGGACGGGGAGTCCTCCTCGACCGAGGACACCACCACCTTGGTCAGCCCCAGGTAGGCCAGCGCGGCCAGCTCGGCTGAATTCTGCGAGGTGACGAAGTCGCGCGTGTTCTTCTCGTCGGTCTCCTGCTGGGTCTGGCCGGGCGGGAAGATCTCCTCCCGCGGCACCACCGCACGCTCCGGGTCGAGCCAGCCGCGCATCGCGGCCAGCAGGTCGAGCCGGTCCCGCACCGAGACGGTGGTGAGGTTGAGGTGGCCGTCGGTGTCGTCCTCGGCCTGGCCGGTGACCTGGATGATCTCCTTGCCGCTCTGGTCCACGCCGAGCGTGTCCAGGGTCGGGCCGGGGCCGAGCTCGGCATAGGGCACCGGGAGCTGGGAGCCGCCGACGAGCAGCGCGATGAGCAGCACCGCGCCCGTGATCATGGTGAGGACTCGCCGGCTCATGGCACGAGGGTAGATGCCGGCGCCGACAGTTTCCGGCGGGCGGTCAGCGCGGGTCGTCCGGCGGGGTGGACCGGTCCTGCCGGCTGCGCTCCAGCGCCGCGACGAAGCGGTGGTGCGCCGCGACGCTGTCCACCGGGTCGGCGGGGCCCCGGGGCCGGGCCACCCAGCTCGCCCACGCGACGGCGACGATCAGCGCCACCAGCGGGATCGCGAGCCAGGCCAACGGGGACACGTACCCACGGTACGCCGCCGGGCCGGATTCCGCGCCGGCTGGCGGCGTGTCGCGTCGGTCCGGTGCACGGCGCCCGACGGCCCGGGACACCACGGGTGTCCGGTGTGGACGGCCGCTGTGGACGGTCAGCCGGAGCGGCGGCGGCGGGCCCGCCGGACCAGCGCCGCGGTGCCGACCAGCGCGACCGCCGCCCCGGCCGCGCCGGCCGCCGCGGTGGCGCCCCGGCCCTCCCGCCACCCGCCGCGGCCGAGCTCGCCGAGGTGCTCGGTCACCGCCTCGGCGTTGCCGTACCGCGGGGCCCAGCCGGCCGCCCGCAGCCGGTCGCAGTCGACCACCCACGGGTGCACGAGGTACGCGAGCTCGCTCGGCGGGGCCGGCGTGATGCCCAGCCGGTGCAGCCGCTCCGCGGTGCCGACCGCGACCCGCTCGGGCAGCTCCAGGCTGCGCCGCCCGGAGACCCGCTCCAGTTGCTCGTGGTCGAGCCAGCCGGCGCTGGCGACGTTGGCCGGGCCGTCCAGCTCTCCGGGCGGCGCCAGTGCGGCCAGCTCCGCCGCCGCGGCCAGGTCGGCCACGTGGCAGAACTGCCACCGGGTGGTCGCGCCGCGGATCCGCAGCAGCCGCGACGCGGACAGCAGCGCCGCCATGGGCTCCCGCTCCCCGGCGCCGAGCAGCACCGCCGGGCGCAGCACGGTCACCGCCAGCCCGCGGTGGCTGCGCCGGGACGTGGCCGCGATCCGCTCGATTTCCAGCAGGTCGCCGACCACGCTGGCCTCCGGGACCGCCCGCAGCGGCGCGTCGTCGCCCAGCGGCACCGGGTTGTCCGGGTACGCCCCGTACGCGAGCGCGCTGCTGACCACCACGACCCGCCGCACCCCGGCCGCGAAGGCGGCGGTGAGCACGGTCTGCGCGGCCCGGGTGTTGCGCCGCCGCTGGCCGGCCCGGTCCGCGTCCGGGGTGAGGTCGACGGCCAGGTGGACCACCGCGCTCGCCCCGGTGAACGCCCCGGTGATCCGCGGGTCGGCGACGTCGACCTCGTACCAGCTCAGCTCGGGACCGCCGCTGACCGCGGCCAGCCCGGGCGCCACCGCGGTGTCGACCCCGACCACCCGGCTCAGCCGCGGCGAGGAGGCCAGCCGGGCCAGCACCGCCGCGCCGGCCCCCGAGCCGGCGCCGGTGACGGCGATCACGGCGGGACCGGCGCGGGTTCGCCGAGGGCGTACCGGACCGGGCACGTCCGTCTCCCCTCGCTCGTCAGGACTACCGTGGGCAGCATGGCAGCGCAGGGAGGCCGCTGGTGACCGACGTCCCGTTCGGCTTCGGGCCGCACAGCGACGACGAGCCGGGCCGCGGCCCGGGTGGCTCGGGCGACCTCGGTGGGTTCGGCCTGCCGCCGGGCTTCGGGTTCCCCGGCATGCCAGGCGTCCCCGGCGGCGGCATCCCGGACGACCTGGCCGGCAAGATGCCGCTGTTCGCGGCGCTGCAGCAGCTGCTGTCCGCGCAGACCGGACCGGTCAACTGGGACCTGGCCCGGCAGATGGCGACATCCGCGCTGGCCACCGGCCACCGCGCGGCCAGCCCGGTGGAGCGCTCGCAGGTGACCGAGGCGGTCCGGCTGGCCGACCTCTGGCTCGACCCGGTGACCCCCCTCCCCTCCGGGGTCACCGCGATCGAGGCATGGTCCCGGGTCGAGTGGGTGGAGCGCACCCTGCCGGCCTGGTCCTCGCTGTGCGACCCGGTCGCCGCCCGGGTCGTCGGGGCGATGAGCGAGATCGTGCCGAGCGAGGCGGCCGCGGAGGCCGGCCCGCTGCTGGGCATGGTCGGCCAGCTCGGCGGGCTGATGTTCGGGGCGCAGGTCGGGCAGGCGCTGGCCAAGCTGGCCGGTGAGGTGCTGGGCAGCACCGACGTCGGGCTGCCGCTCGGCCCGGCCGGCACCGCCGCGCTGCTGCCGGACAACGTGGCCGCCTTCGGCGCCGGGCTGGAGTTGCCCGCGGACGAGGTGCGGCTGTTCCTGGCGCTGCGCGAGGCGGCGTACCACCGGCTCTTCGGGCACGTCCCGTGGCTGCGGCAGGGGCTCTTCGACGCCGTCGACGCGTACGCGCGCGGCATCAAGGTGGACAAGGACGCCATCGAGCGGGCCATGTCCGAGGTCGACCCGCAGGACCCGGAGAGCATGCAGCGGGCGCTGCAGGGCGGGATGTTCGAGCCGTCGGTGACCCCCGAGCAGCAGTCCGCGCTGGCCCGGCTGGAGACCCTGCTGGCGCTGGTCGAGGGCTGGGTCGACGACGTGGTGGCGACCGCCGCGACGGACCGGCTGCCCGGCGCGGACGCGCTGCGGGAGACGCTGCGGCGACGGCGCGCGGCCGGCGGCCCGGCCGAGCAGATCTTTGCCACCCTGGTCGGCCTGGAGCTGCGGCCGCGCCGGCTACGGGAGGCGGCGACGCTGTGGCGCACGCTGCGCGAGCGCCGCGGCACCTCCGGCCGGGACGAGGTGTGGAAGCACCCGGACCTGCTGCCCGGCGCCGACGACCTGGACGACCCGGAGGGGTTCGTGCGCCGCGGCGAGGAGGACGACCAGGCACTGCCGAGCTGAGGCTCAGCTGCCCAGCAGGCTGCGCGTAATCTCCCAGCCCTCCAGCCCCGGATCGAGACCGGCCAGGTCACCGGGGGTGCGCAGCCGGTGCCAGCCCTGGGTGACGACCAGGTCCCGGCGGCCCGGGGCGGCGGCGCGGAGCCGCTCGACCGCGTCCGGCATGTCCAGCGTCAGCGCGGCCGGCAGCCAGCCCGGCGCGGGCAGCCGGGCGGCGAGCACCACCAGGCCCCCGCCGGTCGCCGGCACCGCTGCCACGCTCGCCCCGGTCAGCCGGGAGAACGGCTTGGCCACCAGCAGCCCCGGCAGGTCGGGCGCGTCCGCGACGACCAGCGCGGCCTCGGCGTAGCCGCGGACGGCCAGCGCTGCGAAGACCTCGACCGGGGTGGCGAGCACCGTCTCCAGCACCGGCGTCCCCGGCCAGACCAGGTCCTCGGCGTCGGCGACCCGATCGGCGGCCGCCGCAACCACCGGGTCGAGGCCGGGCAGCTCGGTCAGCAGGTCGGCCACATCCTCGGCGAGCGCGCGGGCGAACGCATCCGGCGCCACCCCCGGCGGGCACGCGCCCGCGGCCGGCGGGCCGGCCAGCAACAGCACGGCCGCCCGTCGCGTCACCGGACCCCGTCCGGGCCGGCGGTCGGGATGGGGATCATCCGGGAACCGGGTCCGGGTCGACCTCGGCCGGCTCGTCGGTGGTCCCAGGCCACTCCAGCCGGGCCGCCGCGGCCACCCCCTCCAGGTAGCCGCGGGCCCGGTCGGCCCGCGGGTAGCGGCCGACCAGCGCCCAGAAGTCCTGCCCGTGGCCGGGGACCAGCAGGTGCGCCAGCTCGTGCACGAGGACATAGTCGAGCACCCAGCCGGGCATGTCGCGCAGCCGCTCGGACACCCGGATGCTGCCGTCCGCGGGCGTGCACGACCCCCAGCGGGCGGCCATGTTGGACACCCAGCGGACGCTCTCCGGCCGGGCCCGCCCATCCAGCACGGTGGCCGAGAGCTGGCGGGCCCGGCTGAGCAGCGCCTCGTCGCTGCGCCGCGGCCCCCGCTCCCGGCGCTGGTCCCGGGCCTGCAGCCGGGCCAGCATCTCCGCCACCCACCGCCGCTCCTCCGCCTTGCTGAACTTGGCCGGGATCAGCACCACGGTGACGTCCCCGTCCCGGTACGCCGACACGGTGCGTCGGCGCCGCGCACTCCGTCGCACCTCGACAGCCTGCGCGGCCCGATCGGCGACAGGCGTACGGGCCACGTCTGCACGGTAGCGGCCCGCGCCGACGATTTCGCTCCGTAGTTTTCTTCACTCCACAACCGGTGGACACCGTCGGCCCTGGTCAGCCCGCCGGGTGAATCGTCTTCACCCGGTGTGTCCACACGCCGTCCCCCGTTGCTCCACAAGGACACCCCGGTGCGTCCCCAGGTTGTCCCCAGGTTTGTCCACAGGGTGTGAACGGCGGCCGTTGACCGGGTGTCGGCGCCGGCCTAGCGTCCTCGACAACGGAGCCCCCGGCCTCCGGTCGGACCGCCCGTTAGGGGAAGGCGAGCGGTCCGGCCACCGAGACCGGGGGCTGCGTGCTGTTCGACCAGGGGAAGACCCGGGGAAACCCGTTCGCGGGTGCCGGCGCGGCCCTGACCCGCCGGCCGGCGACCCGCGGTCGCTGCGCCCGCCGGTCCGGTACCCCTCCCGGACCGGCGGGCGCAGCTCGGTCCGGGCGCAGCTCCAATCGGGCGCGACCCCGGGCGGGCACGGCTCCGGGCGGGCGCGACCCCGGGCAGGCACGGCTCGGGTGCGGGCTCAGCGGCCGGTGAAGCGGGCGGCGCGCCGCTCGCGCTGCGCCCGTACGCCCTCCTGCGCGTCCTCGCTGACCATCGTGATCGGCTGGGCGACGCCCTCCCACTCCAGCGCCGCGTCCATGCTGACGTGCCCACCGGAGGCCAGCGCCCGCTTGGTCAGCTTGGTCGCCACGGGCGCCCGGGACGCGATCGTCCGGGCCACCCCGAGCACGTCGTCGAGGAACGTCTCGGCCGGGAACGTGCCGTTGACCAGGCCCAACGCCACTGCCTCGGCCCCGCTGACGGCACGGCCGGTGAGCAGCAGGTCCCGGGCCACGGGCAGTCCGGCCACCTCCGGAAGCAGCCAGGTCGAGGCCATCCCGGGGTGGATGCCCAGGGCGGTGAAGGGCGCCGACATCCGGGCGGTGGGCACCGCGTACCGCAGGTCGCAGGCGAGCGCGAGGGCCAGGCCGGCGCCGACCGCCGGGCCGTTGATCGCGGCGATGGTCGGCACCTCGAGGTCCCGGATGGCCAGCCAGGTCCGGTAGAACGGCAGCATGCGGGCGCGGACCGCGTCGATGCCGAGGTCGCCGCCCTCCTCCAGCCAGGAGAGGTCCCCGCCGGCGCAGAACGCGCTGCCCGCGCCGGTGACGACGACACAGCGCGCGGACGTGTCGGTGGCCAGCTTGGGGATCGCCTCCGCCCAGGCCGCGGTCAGCTCCGACGTCATCGCGTTGCGACGCTCGGGGAGGTCCAGGGTCAGCACGACGACGCCGTCGTCGGTCCGGTCGGTGCGCAGCGGGGTCACGTCCCGGGAGGCTACCGACACGTCCGGAATACGCAGTGACCACGCTCACCCCGTCGGGCCGCTCACGGATGCTCAGGCGTGAGGCGGGTACGGTGACGCGGCTCCCCGCGAACCGCCCGGGGGGACGGAGACGAGGAGGACGACGTGGCCGACACCTACAACGGCTACTGCGTGAAGTGCAGGGAGAAGCGTGACTTCGAGGGTGAGGTCTCGGTCAGCGACTCGGGCCGGCGCATGGCAAAGGGCAAGTGCCCGGTCTGCGGCACCACGATGAACCGCATCCTCGGCAAGGCCTGACGCCGAGCTCCGGTACACGGCGGAGGGGGTGGCCCGTGCGGGCCACCCCCTCCGCCGTGTGTCAAGGGGGACGTGGGACCTGTGGACGGCGGCGGTGGCTGTGGACGGGCCAGGGCGGACCGGCGGTCACCGGTGGCAGGCTCGCAGGGCCGTCAGCCGAGACCCCGGGGGATGCCGTGAGTGCCGTGCCCAGACCAGCTGCGCCCGTGCGACTCGCCGCGGTGCGCTCCCGCGGGCGGCCGCTGCTGCCGACCGCCCTCCGCCCGGTCTGGCGGGCCGACGGCGAGCTCCAGCTGGGCCTCGACCCGACGCGGGCGGTGGTGGTGGACGGCATCGACGAGCCGACCGCCCGGCTGCTGCTCGGGCTGGACGGCAGCCGGACCGAGGCCGACGTGCTGGCCACCGCCGCCGGGGCGGGCGTGGACCCGGTCGTGCTCGGCGGGCTGCTGGCCGACCTGCGCGATGCCGGCGTGCTGGCCGAGGCGGGTCCCAGTGCCCCCGCGCGGCCCGCCGAGCCGGCGCCGCCGCCGGGCTCGGCGGCGGCCGCCCGCGCCTTCGGCGCGCCCGGCGCGGCCGGGCGGCTCGGCCCGGACCTGGCCTCGCTCGCCCTGCTCGACCCGCCGACCTCCCCGCTGGCCGTGCTGCGCCACCGGCGGGCCGCCACCGTGGTGGTGCACGGGGCCGGCCGGGTGGGGATGAGCCTGGCGACGCTGCTGGCCGCAGCCGGCGTGGGCCGCGTGCACGTCGCCGACCGCGGGCCGGTGCGCCCGGGCGACGTGGCGCCGGCCGGCGTCCCGGCCGGCGACGTGGACCGCACCCGGTCCGGCGCCGCGGCGAGCGCGCTGCACCGGGTGGCGCCGGAGGTGCAGTCCGGCGCGCCGGCGCCGGGCCGCCGGCCCGACCTGGTGGTGCTGCCCTCGGTGGAGCCGGTCGACGCGACCCTGCGCGGCGTGCTGACCGCGGGTGGCGTGCCGCACCTGGTGGTCGGCGTCCGGGAGACCACCGCGGTGGCCGGCCCGCTGGTGCTGCCCGGGCTGACCGGCTGCCTGCGCTGCGCCGACCTGCACCGCACCGACCGGGACCCGGCCTGGCCGGTGGTGGCCGCGCAGCTGGCCGGCGTGCGGCGCCGGCGGGACGAGCCGTGCGACATCGTGCTGGCCACCGTGGCCGCCGGCGTCGCGGCGCTGCAGTGCCTTGCCCACCTGGACGGCCGGCCGGTCGCCGCGACCGGGGCCAGCCTGGAGCTGGCGCTGCCCGACTGGCGGCTGCGCCGGCGCGGCTGGCCGCCGCATCCGCGCTGCGAGTGCGGGGCGGCGCCGTGATCGTCAGGGCGGTCGCGCGCTCCCGGGCAGCAGAGAGGACAATGGTGGCGTGACGGACATCCCGCGGCGCGCGGTCAGTCGGACGGCCCGACTGGCGTCCCTGCCGCTCGGGGTGGCCGGCCGGGCCACGCTCGGTCTCGGCAAGCGGCTCGGCGGGCGCTCCGCGGACGACGTGACCGAGGAGCTCCAGCGCCGCACCGCGGAGCAGCTCTTCGCGGTGCTCGGTCAGCTCAAGGGCGGGGCGATGAAGTTCGGGCAGGCGCTGTCCGTCTTCGAGGCGGCGTTCCCCGAGGAGATGGCCGCTCCCTACCGGGAGGCGCTGACCAAGCTGCAGGAGGGCGCGCCGCCGATGCCGGCGCCGACCGTGCACCAGGTGCTCGCCCAGCAGCTGGGGCGGGACTGGCGGCGCCGCTTCGCCGACTTCGACGAGCGACCGGCGGCGGCCGCGAGCATCGGCCAGGTGCATCGCGCGACCTGGGCGGACGGCCGTGCCGTGGCGGTCAAGGTGCAATATCCGGGGGCCGGCCCGGCGCTGATGGCCGACCTGACCCAGCTCACGCGCTTCGCCCGGATGTTCGCCGTCCTGTCCCCCGGGCTGGACGTCAAGCCGCTGCTCGCCGAGTTGCGGGCGCGGATCGTCGAGGAGCTCGACTACAGCCTGGAGGCGGATGCGCAGCGGGCCTTCGCGGCGACGTACGAGGACGACGCCGAGATCCTGGTGCCGCGGGTGGTGGCCAGCGCGCCCAAGGTGCTGGTCTCGGAGTGGATCGACGGGATCCCGCTGTCCCGGATCATCGCCGGCGGCGACCGGGCCCAGCGCGACCACGCCGGCCACCGGTTGGCGCTGCTGCACTTCTCCGCGCCCCAACGGGCCGGGCTGCTGCACGCCGACCCGCATCCCGGCAACTTCCGGCTGCTCGCGGACGGCCGGCTCGGGGTGATCGACTTCGGCGCGGTGGCCCGGCTGCCGGGCGGGCTGCCGGAGCCGATCGGCCGGCTGGTCCGGCTGGCGCTGGACGAGGACGCCGACGGGGTGCTGGCCGGCCTGCGGCGGGAGGGCTTCGTCCGCCCGGACCTGCCGGTAAACGCCGCCCGGGTGCTCGGCTACCTGCGGCCGATGCTCAAGCCGCTGGAGCAGGAGACGTTCCGCTTCACCCGGACCTGGATGCGCGGCGAGGCGGCCCGCATCGGCGACCCGCGCAACGAGGCCGCCCAGGTGGGCCGGCAGCTCAACCTGCCCCCGTCGTACCTGTTGATCCACCGGGTGACGATCGGCTCGATCGGCGTGCTCTGCCAGCTGGACGCCGAGGCTCCCTACCGCGGCATCGTCGAGCGCTGGCAACCCGGCTTCGCCGCCTGACCCCTCCCCGGGTAAGGGCGGAGCCGCCCGCCCCGGGCGGGGCGGGCGGCTCCGTCATGGCCGTGCCGGGCGATGCCGGCTGGGTGGTGGTGCGGGTCAGCTGATCGCGGCGGCGGCGAGGCGGGCACGCCGGGAGGCGTGCTCGGCCCGGCGACGCCACCGACGGGCGGCGGCGACCCGGCTGACGAGACGCTCGCGGGCGGCGTACGCCTCCCGCTCACGCATTCGCGCACGCGCGAGCTCTTCGTTGAGCAGCAACATCGCGGAACTCCTGACACTGGGCGCGAGTGGGCGGGCACCTACTCGCAGGCTGGGCTGGACGACCGGCGCGATGGCGCCGGTGGAATTGCGGCCGGTCCGGGTACGGCTCATGCGGCGACCTCCTTGCGCGGGCGCCCACGCGGCCGCTTCCGCGGGATGACGACGCCGCGCTCGAAGATCTCGCCACCCCACACGCCCCACGGCTCGTGCCGCTCGAGCGCGCCGGTCAGGCACGCCCGGCGGACCGGGCAGTCGAGGCAGTGGGACTTGGCGAGCTCGAGGTCCGCCGGGGTCTCGGCGAACCAGAGCTCGGGGTCCTGGACTCGGCAGGGCAGCTCCACCCCCGCGCGCTCGGCCTCGAACGGGTCGAGGTCGAGCAGCGCGAGCGTGGTCGGCGCCGCGACGAGCACCCCTTCGGTCGGGGCACGCACCGGGCTCACCTCCTGGGCTTGTCGGTCGGACGGTGGACGGAGGGCGGAAAACACTGAGGCCGCGGATCCCTGGTGGGATTCCGCGGCCTCGGAGGTGAGCCGGTCTAGGTGTGTCAACACCTGACTGGCCCCCTGCGAGGCGGAATCCCGAGGTCGGCAGCGATCCGGATGCGGACGACACCGGTCCCCTGGACCTGGTCCGGACCCATGGCGACGCCGACGACACCGACGGCGCCGAGGCTGGCGAAGGGCAGACCGGTCCCCTTGACCGTGTGGACGGGCGGGGCCGTGCGTCGCGCAGTGGCGACCTCGCCGGTCCAGCAGGAACCCAGGACAGGGGAGGTCGTCACGCCGATCATGATGTTGTCGATCACTGCGGACCACCTCCCTCCTGGTCGGGCGGCGTGGCTCGAGAGCCCGCCGCGCGTTTTGGTTGTCCGGAGATTAAGCCCCGGCCCGAAGGGGGCGCAACGCATTAACGGGCCCTGTCTGCAAACTCCCGCCGAACTGCCCCATCGGGCAACCCCGACCGACCCCGACGGACCCGCGCGGGGCGCTCAGCCGGTGGCCGAAGGGGGTTCCTCGCCCCGGACGATCGCCAGCACGTCCTCGCCGTACCGGTCGAGCTTCGTCTGCCCGATGCCCGGCACCGCGACCAGCCCGGGCACGTCCACCGGCTGGCGCACCGCCAGCTCGGCGAGCGTCGCGTCGGTCAGGACCACGTACGCCGGGACCTTCTGCGCCGCCGCCCGCCCGGACCGCCAGGCCCGCAGCCGGCCGAAGAGCTCCGCATCAGCCCCGTCGGGCAGCTCCATCGCGCCGCCGCGCCGCTGCCCGACCCGCGCCGGCCGGCTCGCCGCGGCCGCCGCCGGCGCCTCGGACGCGATGCCGTGCAGGAAGCGGGTCCGCCGCCGGGACCGCCGCCCGCCCGGCGCCCGGGACAGCGACCAGGACAGCGCCAGCCGCTCCCGCGCCCGGGTCACCCCGACGTACAGCAGCCGCCGCTCCTCGTCGACCTGCTCGTCGGTGACCGCGTGCTGGATCGGCAGCGTGCCGTCGACCAGGCCGACCAGGAAGACCGCGTCCCACTCCAGGCCCTTGGCGGCGTGCAGCGAGGCGAGCGTGACGCCCTGCACGGTCGGCGCGTGCTGGGCGGCGGCCCGCTGCTCCAGCTCGGCGACGAAGTCAGCCAGGCCGGCCTCGGGTTGCACCGCGGCGAGCTCCTCGGCCACGGCGACCAGCGCGGCGATCGACTCCCACCGCTCCCGGGCGCTGCCCCCGGGCGGCGGCGCGCCGGGCGACCAGCCCACCGCGGACAGCACGTCGCGCACCAGGTCGGCCAGCTTCTCCCCCGAGTCGGCGGAGCGGACGGCGGCCCGCAGCAGCAGCACAGACTCCCGGATCTCCGGCCGGTCGAAGAAGCGCTCCCCGCCGCGCAGCACGTACGGCACTCCCGCCTCGGCCAGCGCCCGCTCGTACGCCTCCGACTGGGCGTTCACCCGGAACAGCACGGCCAGCTCGCTGGCCGGCGTGCCGCCGTCGATCGCGGCCCGGCACGCGGTCGCCACCACCGCCGCCTCGGCCGGCTCGTCGTCGTACTCGCCGAACGTCGGCGACGGCCCCGCCGGCCGCTGCCCGACCAGCCGCAGGCTCGACCGCCGGCCCAGCACCCGGTTGGCCAGCTCCACGACCTGCGGGGTGGAGCGGTAGTCGCGGACCAGCTTCACCACCGTCGCGCCGGGGAAGCGGCGGCCGAAGCCGAGCAGGTACGCCGGGGTGGCACCGGTGAAGGAGTAGATCGTCTGGTTGGGGTCGCCGACCACGCAGAGGTCGTCCCGGCCGCCCAGCCACGCGTCCAGCAGCCGCTGCTGCAGCGGGCTGACGTCCTGGTACTCGTCGACCACGAAGTGCCGGTAGCGCGCCCGCAGCTCCTCGGCCACGTCCCGGTGCTCCTCGATGGCCGCTGCCGTCACCAGCAGCAGGTCCTCGAAGTCGAGCATGCCGGCCTGCGCCTTCACCTCCTCGTACGCGACCAGCACCGCCGGAACCGTGGCTGCCGGCACCGGCGGCTCGCGACCGGCCTCCACCGACCGGGCCACGTACCGCTCGGGCGGGCAGAGCGTCACCTTCGCCCACTCGATCTCGGCGGCGAGGTCGCGCAGCACCGTCCGGTCGGTGTCGCGGATCCCGGCCCGGGCCGCCGCCGTGGCGACCATCCGGATCTTGTTGTCGAGCAGGCCGGGCACCGGGCCGCCGAGCACCCGCGGGCCGAAGTAGCGCAGCTGCCGCAGCGCGGCGGCGTGGAAGGTCAGCGCCTGCACCCCGCCCCGGCCCGGCCCGCCGACGCCGAGCGCGCGCAGCCGGCCCCGCATCTCGCCGGCGGCCCGGGCGGTGAAGGTCACCGCGAGCAGCTGGCCGGGCGGCACGGCGCCGGTGCGGACCGCGTACGCGATGCGGTGCGTGATGGTCCGCGTCTTGCCGGTCCCGGCGCCTGCGAGGATGCAGACCGGCCCGCGGACCGCCCGCGCCGCTTCCTCCTGCTCCGGGTCGAGCCCCGCCAGGACCGACTCCGCGTCCTCACCGTCGGCCAGCACGGGAGGGATCCTCCCAGGCGGGTAGTCGGGGAAGAGCGAGCGGTGCCGGCGCGTTGCAGGATGGACGACCCCGGATGGAGGCTTCTCGATGGTGACCATGTACTCGACGACCTGGTGCGGCTACTGCATGCGCTTGAAGCGGATGTTGGACCGCGAGGGCATCGCGTACACCGAGGTGAACATCGAGGACGACCCGGACGCCGCCGAGCTCGTGATGCGCGTCAACGGCGGAAACCGGACTGTGCCAACGTTGGTGTTCCCTGACGGCGCAGCACTGACCAATCCGTCCATCGATCAGGTGAAGGCTGCGCTCCCGGCCTAGCTGATACAGCCCGGCGCCTGCCCGGGCGCTCGCCGCTCCGCTAGTGTGTCCAAGCGGCGACGTAGCGTGGCCACCGGGGGCCCGACCAGACGACGCCATCAAGACTGCTGCTGTCGGGCGGAGGTGCAGGTGTGGTTGACCGCGGGGTCGCCGAGTCAGGGCGACACGCCGCCGGATTCCCGGGAGCGCTGCATGAGGACGTCGTGATCAGACGGACCCCTGCGGGCTGGCGGGTGGAGGGAACCTTCCCGAACCTGCCGACGGACACGGTGGACGAGTTGGGCCATGCGCTCGCGCTGGCGGATCTGCTGGCGGAGAGCACCGTCCCCGGACCGCGGCCACCGCGGCCCGCGGACGGCCTCGACGAGGTCGCCCGGTTGCGGGCCGCCGTCCGGCAGCTCGAGCACGCACTCGCGTCCCGGGTCGTGGTCGAGCAGGCGATCGGGGTGCTGACCGACCGATGGCGGGTGGCGCCCCGGGATGCCTTCGAGCAGCTGCGCCGGATCACCCGGTCCCGCGGGCTTCGCATCCACGACCTGGCCCGGCAGGTGGTCGACTCGTGCACCGACCCGGAGGTCGCGCTCCCGGCCGAGCTGGTGCCGGCGCCGCGGGCGGCCGGCCCGCCGGAGCCGCGGCAGAGCCCGGAGCGGCGGGAGCGCCCGCGCGAGCCCCGGCGGGGCCGGCGGGAGCGTGGGCGCGGTCCGCGCCCGGAGCCGGGTGAGCCTGCGCCACGCAACGCGCAGCCCCGGCCGCTGCCGCCCGGCGTCGCCCGACCCGGTCCGATGGCGGCCGGTCACGTCGGCTCCGTCGGCACGCCGTCCCCGGCGGTGCACGGAAGGCACGCCCGCCTGGAGCAGTGAGAGCTCTCTCTTGGTACGGCGGCGCCGGCGACCGTCACTCTCTCTCCCCGGCAGGCGGGAGGCCGGGGCTCCATCCGGTGGGCCGGTCACCGGCGTTCCGGCCGGTTGGCCGGTGATCGGCGTCTGTACGGTGGGCCGGTGACCGGCGCCTTCCGTCCGGTGGCGCCGGACCGGCTAGGCGCGGTGCTGGCCGACCTCGTGCTCACCGTGCCTCCGGTCGGGACAGTCCGGGTGGCGGTCGACGGCCACCCCGCGACCGCACCGTCCGCGTTGGCGGACGCGCTGGAGGAGCCGCTGCGGGTCGCCGGGCGGCCGGTCCTGCGGGTGGGCAGCGGATGGTTCCTGCGGCCGGCGTCGGTGCGGCTCGAGCGGGGTCGGCACGACCCGGACGCGTACTACGACGACCGCCTCGACACCGCCGCCCTGCGCCGGGAGGTGCTCGACCCGCTCGGCCCGAGCGGGAGCGGGCGCTACCTGCCGACGCTCTGGGATCCGGGGACGGACCGGGCGACGCGGGCGGCGTACGAGCTCGCGCCGCCGGGTGCGGTGCTGCTCGTCGACGGCACGCTGCTGCTCGGGCTCGGGCTGCCCTTCGACCTCGGCATCCACCTGCGGCTCTCGGCCGGCGCCCGCTCGCGGCGGACCTCCCCGGCGGAGCGGTGGAGCCTGCCGGCGTACGACCGGTACGACGACGAGGTCGATCCCGAGGCGGTCGCGGACGTCGTCGTCAGGATGGACGACCCGCGGCGCCCGGCGCTGTGCAGCCGGCTGAGTTGTGGATGATCTCGGAGTTGTCCACAGACCGGTCGTTGGGCTTGGAAAGTGGGCAAACTTCCCACTAAGTTGACCTTGTGCGTGTCAGGGTTGCTCTAGCTGCGTCCGGTCTCGTCCTTGTCCTCGGTTCGTCCTGCGACGGCGGCGATCCCACACCGACGACGCTGCCGACGCCACCCTCGTCGGCGGTCACCACTCCCAGCGGCACCGGTTCCCCCACCGCCTCCCCCACCCCCACTCCGGCGGCACCCACCCTCCCCGCCGCCGCGCGCGCCGACACCCCCGCCGGCGCCGAATCCTTCGCCCGCTTCTGGATCGACAGCCCTCGACTACGCCTCACAGAACCGGCGACACCAGACTCTTGAGGTCGTCAGGGACCTGCGCCGGTTGCGACGCGTCAAGCAAACGGGATCGACTCTGTGTACCAAGCTGGCGGCAGTGTCGAAGGCGGCGCGATCACTGTAACGCGCGACCAGAACGATCCGACACGTGCAAGGGAGGCGGCTCTCAGTCGACGTTACCTACGACAGGCGGCGGCCGAACCATCTCGGCGGAGGGCGAGTCAAGCCAGCGACCTGCGCGCCCGAGGAAGGACTTCACTGTTCACACTGGGATCGCGATCCAACGGACTTGGCAGTACGGACAGCTCAAGCCATGCGAGAATGCATGCCGATACGCCGTTCTGACGAAGCCTATCCTCGCTGTCGTCGCGCTAGGGGTCCAGCGCAACACCAGCAGCCTCCGACCCGAGGACGGTGGCCTGCTCAGACCCACTGGATCTCAACCTGCTCAGACCTGAACCACGGCAGCCAAGACGGCAGAAGTCGAGGTCGGAGTCCGGCAAACAGATGAGCCAGCCCAGACGCGGACGGCGAACGACCTGCGACGCGATGCAGCAGTCGACTTCGACAGCGAGATGGCACAGCTATTGTGCATGATGCGTAACGACGACAATGCCTAGGCTGCGGCGGGGGCACCGCAGGAGGTGGTCGGAGCTTTGTCGTGGGTTCACCGGGCGGGAGGCCGCCGCCGCGGCCGGGTTGGCGGACGTGCGGCGGGCGTTTCGGGAGCTGCCGCTCTACCGGGGACAGATTCGTACTGATCCGGGCGCGATGACGTTGGTCAACCTGGAGACGTATTTCTGGTGCGGGGACGACGCGGGACGCGATTGCGCCGCGCTCGGGGAGGGCGAGCGGACGGTGACCCTGCTCGGGCAGCCGGTGCGGATCCGGCCACGGATCGTGGGCTACCGCTGGAGCTTCGGCGACGGGCAGGAGTCCGCCGGGCAGCGCGCCGCGCACACCTACCGGCACGCCACCACCGCGACGGTGACGCTCACGCTGACGTGGACGGCCGACTACGCGCTGGCCGGCGGCACGTTCCAACCCGTCGACGACACCACGACGACCACGAGCCCGCCCCGCGCACTGCCGGTGCGGGAGGCGCAGGCCGTGCTCGTCAAGTGATCAGCCGGCGGCGAGCCAGTCGGTGATGATCCGGTGCGCGATCGACACCGGCGGCGGGAGCCGGAGCGCGCCGGCCTGCAGCTCGGCGCGGCTGACCCAGAGTGCGTCGGCGAGCTCGCCGTCCCGCAGCGACAAGGTCAGGTCGCCGACGGCGACGGCGGTATAGCCGAGCATCAGCGACGACGGGAAGGGCCAGGGCTGGCTGCCGGCGTAGGCGACGCCGGTGACGGCGAGCCCGACCTCCTCGTCGACCTCCCGGACGACCGCGGCCTCGGCCGACTCCCCCGGCTCCACGAAGCCGGCCAGGATCGAGTAGCGCCCGGGCGGCCAGGACGCCTGCCTGCCCAGCACGCAGCGGTCGGCGCCGTCGTGGACGAGCATGATCACGGCGGGATCGGTACGGGGGAAGTGCTCGGAGTCGTCCGCGGGACAGCGGCGGACCCAGCCGCCGTGGACCAGGTCGGTCGGTTCGCCGCAGACCGAGCAGCGCGGGTGGCGGTCGTGCCAGCGGGCGAGGGCGACCGCGGTGGTAAGCAGGCCGGCGTCCAGGTCGTCCAGCAGCGCACCGACCTCGCGCAGGTCGGACCAGCGCTCCGCCCGCAGGTCCCGCGCCGCCCGCGCCGCGAACACCGGCACCCCCTCCGGGCTCCCCGACCGCGCCGCACCGCCGGCACCCGCCCCGCCAGCCGTCGACCGGGCACCGTTGGCCGGCCCGACGAGCCCACCAACTACGGCACCCGAGACGGGAGCACCCGAGACGGCGAGCACCCGAGACGGCGGACCCCGGGACCGCGGCACCCGAAGCGGAGGCATCTGAAGCGGCGGCGGGGATGGCATGGGTGACGCCGAGGAAGTAGCGGTCGGTGTCGGCAGCCAGGGAGGTGCACGGGCGCAGCTCGAGCCGCGGCCCGTCCGCGCCCTCGACCAGCGGCGCGGTGTAGTCGGGCGTCACCACCAGCGCCAGCCCGCGCTCCCACGCGCCCGCCAGCCACTCCCCGTCCGAGCGCCGCTCCGCCGCCCGGTCGTGCCCGGACCGGGACAGCGTCGGCGCGCGTGACAGGGAGAAGGTCACGCCGGCTCGTCCGGCGCCGCAGCTGTCTCGACGGCCCCCAGCGCGCGCAGCGGGTCGCCGACGGCGCCGGCCTCGCCGAGCACGACGGTGACCATCCCGGCCGGCGCCAGGTACTTGCGGGCCGCCGCGGACACCTCGTCGAGCGTCACCGCGGCCAGCATCCGCGGGTGGGCGCGCAGCCAGTCCAGCCCGAGCCCGACCCCGATCAGCGCGGACAGCGTGGACGCGAGCCCCGCCTGGGTGGCGATGGACAGCGCGAGCGTGCCGATCGCGTACTGCCGGACGTCCTCCAGCTCCTCCGGCTTGACCGGCAGCGTCGCCATCCGGCCGAGCTCGTACAGGATCTCCAGCAGCGCCGGCGCCGCGACCTCGGTGGCGACGTCGGCGTCGACGACCAGCCGCGAGCCGGCCACGCCGTGGCTGATCCGGCTGTGCGGACCGTACGTGTAGCCCTTGTCCTCGCGGATGTTCTCCACCAGCCGGGAGGAGAAGTAGCCACCGAAGACCAGGTTGGCCAGCTGCAGCGCCGGGTAGTCGGGCGCGTCCCGCGGCACCGCCGGCCCGCCGAGCCGGAGCGACGCCTGCACCGAACCCGCCCGGTCGAGCAGGAGCAGGGGCTGCGGCCGCACGGGCGGCAGCGGCGGCGGCCCGGGCCGGCCGGCCGCGGCGCCGGCCCAGGGGGACAGCGCCTTTTCGACGGTGTCCAGCGCCCGGGCCGGGGACAGGTCGCCGACCAGCACCAGCAGGCTGCCGGCCGGCACCATCCGGTCGGCGTGCAGCTTGCGCAGCTGGCCCGGCGTCACCGCGGCGACCGCCTCGACGGTCGGCAGCTCCCGCGCGTACGGGTGGTCGCCGTGCAGCCGCCCGTTGATCGCCTCGCCGACCAGCACGGATGGTTGGGAGCGGGCGATGGCGAGCCGCTCGACCAGCCGGGCGCGCTCCCCTGCCACCTCGCGGCTCGGGTACGACGCCGTGGTCACCACCTCGGCGATCAGGTCGAGCAGCGGCGCCAGCCCGGTCCGCAGCACGGTGCCGCCGACCATCAGCCGGTCGGCGTCGGCGGACACGTGCAGGTCCGCGCCGAGCGCCTGCAGCGCGGCGGCCATCTCGACCTGGTCGTGCCGCTCGGTGCCGGCGAGCAGCGTGTTGCTGAGCAGGCTGGAGCGCGCCGGGTGGGACGCGGCGGTCCCGCTGAACGGCACCCGCAGCCGCACCTCGACCAGCGGCACCCCGGGTCGCCGTACGGCGAGCACGCGCAGCCCGTTGGCCAGGGTGCGCTCGGCCGCGGTCGGCTGCTTGACCTTCGGCACCGGCCCGAGCGGTGGCACCAGCGCGGACCCGGAGCGCCCGGGCAGCACGGCGGTCACCGGGCACCGCCCGGCACCAGCTCGACCACGGCGCGCCGCTCCGGCGCCAGCGTCGCGGCGGCCGCCTGCACCTGCTCGGCCGTCACCTCCGCCAGCCGGGCCGGCAGCTCGGTGAGCATCTCGGCCCGGCCGTGGATCAGCTCGGCGGCGGCCAGCGCCAGGTTGCGACCGAGCACCGGGTCGACGTCCCGGAAGAGCTGTGCCAGCACCCGGGCGCGCACCCGTTCGAGCTCGCCGGGCTCCAGCCCGCCGGTGGCCAGCCGGTCGAACTCCTCGGTCGCCGCGTCCAGCACCTGGTCGGCGGAGGCGGTGGGCGCGTGGTGGGCCTGGAAGATCATCGCGCTGGGGTCGCGTACGTCGAACGGGTCGCCCATCAGGCTGAGGTACGCGGCCAGCTGGGTCACCGTCCGGTCCTTCTGCACCAGCCGCTGCTCCAGCCGGGACGCGTCGCCATCGGTCAGCACCTCGCCGAGCAGCACGTACGGCAGGTAGTCGGCGAGCCGGCCGACGGGGTCCGGCACCCGCCAGCCCACCGCCACCGCGGGCAGCGGCGCGAGCGGGTCGGTGACCGCCTTGCGCCGCTCGGTGTCCAGGTCCGGCTCGGCGAAGGACGGCCGCTCCGGCGCGGGCCGCCCGGCGATGTCGCCGAAGTGGGTGCCGATCAGCGCGAGCGCCTCGTCCGGGTCGAAGTCGCCGGCCACCGACAGCACCGCGTTGGCCGGCGCATAGTACTTCTCGAAGAAGTCGGCCGCGTCCGCGACGGTCGCGCTCTCCAGGTCGACGAAGCCGCCGTAGCCGTTGTGCGCGTTGGCGAACGAGTCGAACAGCACCGGCGGCAGCAGCAGCCAGGGGAAGCCGCCGTACGGCCGGTTGAGCACGTTGACCCGGATCTCCTCCTTGACCACGGCGATCTGGTTGGCCAGGTTTTCCTCGGTGATCCGCGGGCTGCGCATCCGGTCGGCCTCGAGGAAGAGGCCGCGGGACAGCGCGTTGCTGGGCAGCACCTCGAAGTAGTTCGTGTAGTCGAGGTGGGTGCTGCCGTTGAAGGTGCCCCCGGACGACTGGACGTAGCGGAAGTGCGCGAGCTTCTCCAGGTTGGCCGAGCCCTGGAACATCAGGTGCTCGAAGAGGTGCGCGAAGCCGGTGCGCCCCTCCGGCTCGGACCGGATGCCCACGTCGTAGTAGACGGCGATCGCCACCACCGGGGAGCTGCGATCCGGCGCCAGCAGCACCCGCAGACCGTTGTCGAGCACGGAGCGGACCAGCGGATACGACGGGGCGGGCAGTGTCGATCTGGGCACGCTCCGACCCTAACCGTCTTCGCCGGCCGGCGCCGTCACCGAGCCGGGGACGGTCCGCCCTCCAGGCCGTCCTCCGACTTGCCGGCGGGGTCGCCCTCCGACCTGCCGGCCGGACCGCTGTCCGACTTGCGGGCGCGGCCGTCCGCGGGATTGGCGGCGCGGCCGTCCCCGGGATTGCGGTCGACGTCGGCGATGCAGACGACCTTGTCGCCGGCGGCCAGCCGAGCCACCTGGGGGTCGTCGTAGTTGTGCAGCCTTCCGCCGCGGACCACCGCGGCCACCGGCTGGTCCAGGTCGCCGGGCGCGCGCCCGACCTCGCCGTCGGCCAGCGGCCGTACGGTCAGCGCCATCCCGGCCGAGGCGGTCAGCAGGTCCTCGACCACGGTGACCAGCTGCGGCGCCGAGGTGGACAGCCCGAGCAGCCGGCCCGCGGTCTCCGAGGAGACCACCACCTGGTTGGCGCCGCTCTGCTTGACCAGCGGGACGTTCTCGCCCTCCCGTACGGCGGCCACGATCCACGCCTTGGGCGCCAGGTCGCGGGCCGTCAGCACGGTGAGCACCGCGGCGTCGTCGGCGTTGGTCGCCACCACCACCGCCCGGGCCTGGGCGACCCGCGCCTGCCGCAGCGTGGCCGCACGGCTGCCGGACCCCTGGACCACCGCGAGCCCGCGGGCGACCGCCTCCCGGACCGCACCGCCGTCCCGCTCCACCACCACGACCTGCTCCAGCGGGGTGCCGTCATCCAGCAGCGCGTCGACCGCGCTGCGCCCCTTGGTGCCGTATCCGCAGACGACGATGTGACCCTGCACCCGCGACCTCCAGCGGCGGATCCGGAACTGCTCCCGGGAGCGCTCGGTGAGCACCTCCAGGGTGGTGCCCACCAGGATGATGAGGAAGAGCACCCGGGCCGGCGTGACGACCAGGACGTTGACCAGCCGGGCGGCGTCGGTGGCGGGAGTGATGTCGCCGTAGCCGGTGGTGGAGAGCGTCACCGTCGCGTAGTAGAAGGCGTCGACGATGCCGAGCCGTTCCTCGGTCGCGTCCCGGTAGCCGTCCCGGTCCAGCAGCACCACGCCCACGACGAGCAGCAGGATCGCCAGCGCCAGCAGCAGCCGGCGGGTGATCGCCCACAGCGGCCCGACGTCGGCGCCGGGCAGCACGATCGAGGTGTGGGCGCCGGTGCGGACGGCCGGGGTCGACCGCCGGTCCTTGCTGGGCACCACGCGCCGGACCCTACCTGGCCGGGTCCGGACCCGGCCGCCGGAACCCGGGCCACCGCGCCGGGCTCTGCCCGGCCGGGCCCGGGCCGCCGAAACTCGGGCGACCGGGGCGGGTGGCCTCGCCTACCGTGCGGGCGTGCCGTCGACCGGGACCCTGCTGCTGTTCGCCGCCGCCTCGGTGGCGGTCGTCGCGGTGCCGGGGCCCAACGTGCTGTTCGTGCTGGCCCGCGGGATCGGCGGCGGCCGCCGGGCCGCGGTCGTGTCGGTGCTCGGGGTGGAGACGGCGACGCTCTGCTTCGTCGCCGCGGCCGCCTTCGGGCTCACCGCGGTCCTCGTCTCCTCGGCGGTCGCCTTCGCCACGGTCCGGTACGCCGGCGCCGCGTACCTGGTCTACCTCGGCGTCCGCGCGCTGCTCGACCGGACCGGTCCGGACCCGACGGCGCCGCGGCCGCCGGCCCGGGACGGGCGGACCTTCCGGCAGGCCTTCGCGGTCGGGATCGCCAACCCCAAGGTGGCGCTGTTCTTCCTGGCCTTCCTGCCGCAGTTCGTGTCGCCGGACGCGGGGTCGGCGACCGGGCAGGTGGTCGTCCTCGGCCTGGTCTTCCTCGTCGTGGCCACGGCGCTCGACCTGGGCTGGGCGCTGCTGGCCGGGCTGCTGGCGGGGTGGCTGCGCCGGCACCCCGCCCTGCTCCGCCGGCAGCGCTTCGCGACCGGGCCGGTCTACCTCGGCCTGGGCGCCTACGCCGCCGTGGCCGGCGGCCGGTCCGACTGACGCCGGACCACGGTCAGCAGCACCAGCTGCGCGCGGGTCGAGTGCTGCCGGACCCGTACGTCGCGGGCCCAGCAGGCGGTGGCCAGCGCCGGCCGCGCCTCCGCCAGGTCCTCGGCCGTCGTGCCGGTCCGGCACCACAGCAGCAGCTGCTCGCCCTCCTCGACCGGCCGCGTCCACAGCACGGCGGGGATGCGGCCGGTACGGGAGTGGATCCAGCCGTGCTTGCAGGCGGTCCGCACCCGGTGCGGGGTGACCACGCACCAGACCCGGCCGACCGCCCGGTGCCGCAGCTCCGGCACCGACACGGCCACCGTGCCCACCGCGAGCACACAGTGGACGGTCCAGAGGGGACCGACAAGGGTCCAGCCGGCCGCCACCGCGGCGACCAGCGCGAGCTCGTACCGCCAGCGCCAGCCGACGAGCACCGGGTTGGGCCGGGGGAACCGGACCAGGCCCAGGCCGATCTCGGCCGCCGGCCCGCGGGCGGTCACCCGGCGTCCCGACGGCGCGGGTCGTGCAGGACCCGGCCGGTGCCGTAGCAGCGGCCGCAGTCGGCGCCGCGCGGGGTGGTGCCGGCGCCGGCGCACTGCGGGCACCGGTGCAGCAGGTCGAAGCGGGGGTCCCGATAGGACCGGTGCAGGCCCGACCGGGACCGGGTCACCTCCCACCCGCAGTCGCGGGCCCGGGCGTCCGCGCGCGCGAACAGCGCATCGCCGAGCCGGTTGGTCGCGTCGAAGAGCCTGGTCAGCAGGGAAGTGCGGGGCGTACGCTTTTCCATGGCATACCTCTGAGGTCCCTCGCAGGGCTGTGGGGTGTGTCGTTCGACCGGGCGATGGCCGTCGCCTGTGGTCGAGATGGAGGCGCCGCTGACGCGGCGCCTCTGTTCCTTGTCCGGACGCCTCGCTCAGCGCCGCAGCGGCATGTCCATGACGGCCTCCTCGCGCTCGTGGCCGCGGGCGTGCCGCCATTGGCTGGCAAGAAGTTGCCGGGAACGCTACCGGCCAGTTCCTCTTGCGCTGGTCGCCCCTGAGACCCAAGAATGCCCCGGGTAAGCTCGGTATGGCAAGTGCCAAAAGCACCCACCGTATGCGGTTGCCATCTGTACGTGCCCTCCCCGACCCCGGGCGGCACCCGGTGGTTCGTCCCACCCGCTGCGTGACCCGGAGGAGTCCATGGCCAGCGCGAGCCCGACGGTGCGCCGTCGCGAGCTCGGGGCCCGGCTGCGCGCGCTGCGCACCGCGGCCGAGATGACCGTGGACGAGGTCGCGGACCGGATGGAGGTCTCGCCGGCCAAGATCAGCCGGATCGAGACCGGGGCGCGCGGCGTGAGCATCGCCGACGTCCGCTTCCTCTGCGACCTCTACCAGGTGTCGGTCGAGGAGCGGGACCGGCTGCTCGACCTCGCCCGGGAGAGCCGCCGCCGGTCCTGGTGGCAGGAGTACGGGCTACCGGAGTCGCTGGCGACCTACATCGGCCTGGAGGACGCCGCGGTCTCGATCCACCAGTACGAGACCAGCATCGTCCCGCCGCTGCTGCAGACCGAGGAGTACGCCCGGGCGGTCACCGCCGGCACCGCCCCGGACGCCACCGACGAGCAGGTGGAGCAGCGGGTGCAGGCCCGGCTGCAACGGCAGACGCTGCTCGACTCCGACCGCGCTCCGGAGCTGTGGGCCGTGGTGGACGAAGCCGCCCTGCACCGCCTGGTCGGCGGCCCGGCGGTGATGCGGGACCAGCTGGAGGCGCTGATCGAGCGCAGCCGGCGACCCCGGATCACCGTCCAGGTCGTCACCCTGGAGGCCGGGGCGCACCCCGGCATGGACAGCGCCTTCGTCGCGCTGCAGCTCGCCGAGGTCACCGACGTCGTCTACGTCGAGGGCCTGGTCGGCCAGTTCTACCTACAGAGCCCGACCGATCTGACCCGCTACCGGCGGGCCTTCGACCAGCTGCGCGCGGTGGCACTCGGCCCCCGCGACACCCGCGACCGGATCGCCGCCATCGCGCGCGCCCTCCCCGCCTGACCCTGCTCCCACGGACCCCGAGAAGGAACCATGTCCTCATCAGACAGTCACCTCGACTGGCGGAAGGCCTCCGCCAGCGGCAACAACGGCTGCGTCGAGATTGCGCCGCTCCCGGATGGCGGGGTCGCCGTCCGCGACTCCAAGAACGCGACCGGCCCGGCCCTGTCCTTCACCCGGCACGAGTGGGTGTCGTTCCTGGACGGGCTCGACAAGGGCGAGTTCACGCACCTACTGGGTTAGGACGGTGGCGGCGCCGGCGGCGATGAGGGCCAGGGCCCAGACGCGGTCGACGTTGACCCAGGCGCGGCGCAGCACGCCCAGCCCGAGCACCTGGAGCACCAGCAGCGCGACCGCGCCGGCAGCGACCAGCATGGCCACGGTGTGCAGCAGGGAGGCGGCCACCGCCCAGCCGAGCGAGGCCGGCACCGGCGCGGCGTGGTGCGCGAGCACCGGGACGAGCATCAGCCCGGCGCCGTGCACCGAGGACATGAGGAACGACCAGGTGCCCAGCTCGTACGGGGACAGTCGCATGCCGACCCAGCGGAAGTGACGGTCCGACAGCAGCCGCCACAGGCCCATCCCGACCAGCAGCAGGCCGGCCGCGACCGGGACGGCCCGCGAGGTGACCGCCGAGGCGGTGACGGCGAAGACCGCCGCCACCGCTCCGACGGACAGCAGGTGACCGGCGGCGATCGGCGGGAGCGCGCGCAGCGCTGCCCGCCGCCTGGGCCGCGGCTCGGCCGACTCCTGCAGGCCCAGCGCGACCGCGAAGAGCCAGCCCATCGCCGGGTTGAGCCCGTGGAACGCGCCCAGCCCGACGACGGCGGCGACCGCCGCCCAGCTCACGGGTAGCAGTAGGAGTCCGAGGAGGCGTCGCCGCCCTGCAGCCGGACCTGGTGCGGCCGCAGCCCCCGCCAGGCGTCGCCGTGCGGGAAGAACCGCTCGTCGAAGGCGAAGCCGTCCGGGGTGGAGTCGAGCTTGGCCAGCCACGCGCCGACGCCGCCGGTGTAGAACTGGTCGTCCCAGGCGCCGTACAGCGAGTTGGAGACGTAGACCCGACGGCCGTCCCGGGACACCTCGACCATCTGCGGCCCGCCGAACAGCGGCGTGTCCGGGTCGGACGGGTGGGGCGCCTGGCCGACGATGCCGCCGATCCGGACCGAGCCGGCCTCCCGCGGGTGGAACGGGTCGCGAGACGTCGTACCGACGAAGCTCGCCGGTCCCCCAGCAGGAGACGTAGAGCCACTGGTCGTCGACGGACAGGTCGATGTCGGTGACCAGCGGCGGCACCGCGCCGAAGGGCGCGATGACCGGCGGCAGCAGCGACGCGTCGGCCGGCTCGGCCGGGATCGTGATGACCTTGGTCGCCCCCCAGCCGTCGCCGGAGCGGTGCCACAGCCAGATCGACGCGGACAGGTCCTCGACCGAGACGACCACGCCGGCGAAGCCCCACGACTTGGTCGGGTCGTGCGCCGGGCGCAGCTCGAGCACCATCTGGTGCTGGTCGCCGAGGTCGACCTCCTGGACGTGCCGGCGCCGGCGCAGGTCCCAGAAGTGCAGCTTGTGACCGTACTTGCGGCCGAGCAGCAGCTCGCCGACGATCCCGTCCTCGATCATCGACGGGGTGCCCCACTCGCTGGTGACCGCGACGTCCTGGGCGATGTGCCACCACAGGTCGTACGCCAGATACTGCGGGCCGCGGTCGACCTCCCACCGCCCGAGCACCTCGAAGGAGGTGTGGTCGAGCAGCGCGACGCCGCCCGGCCCCTCCTCCCCGTTGGCCCCGCCGAGGCAGGTCAGGTAGATGCCCTCCGGCCCGCAGTGCAGGGTGTGCGGGCGGGAGTAGCCGGCGCGCTTGGCCAGCTCCTCGGCCTCCAGCGTCTTGACCACGGTCGGCTGCCGCGGGTCGTCCTTGGTGTCCAGGATCATGATCCGGGACGAGCGCAGGCCGGGCACGACCAGGTAGCGGCGCTCGGTGTGCGGGTGCGGCGCATACGGGCAGAGCGCGGACGAGCACATGTTCCAGCCGAAGTGGTGCAGCTCGTCGCCGGTGAAAGGCATGTCGGTCCAGCCGACGACCTCGCCGTAGGACCCCGAGCCGGGGTCGGTGTCGAGCACCGCGATGGCGTCCGGCTTCTGCGCGCTCCGGTCGAAGGCGGCGACGTACGCGAGCGTCTCGGCCGGCGCCGCGGCGGCGTCGCGGGGCGAGGGATAGAAGGTCGGGTCAGGGGTCCACAGGGACATGGGGGCTCCTCGGAAGGTGGGGGTTCGGGGCCGAGGAACCCGGACACGCGGCGCTGGCGACGCGCAGCAGATCGACGTGCCGCCGGGCTGTCAGCAACAAGCCGAGCAGCGGGCGGGGCGGCATAGAGCCGATCCTCGCACCCCGGCCGGCCGCGGTCGATGCCGCCGGACCCGGGGTCCGGCCGCCGGTGACGACGACGGCGGCGGCGCGGTGGCAGAGTGTGGGCGTGGACGATCAGCGGCTGACCGGGCTGGGGGTGAGCCCGGGGGTGGTGGTCGGGCCGGTGTGCCGGGTGGGCGCCCGGCCCGAGCTGCCGCCGGCCGGCGCGCCGCCGGCCGACCCGGAGGCCGAGGTCGCGGTCGCCGCGGCGGCCCTGGAGACGGTGGCCAAGGACCTGACCGCCCGCGCTGTGCTGGCCGGGGGGAACGCCGGGGAGGAGGCAGCGGCGATCCTGGACGCCCAGTCGCTGATGGCGGCCGACCCGGCCCTGGCGGACGGCGTGGCGGACCGCGTACGGGCCGGGGCGTCCGCGGCCCACGCGCTGCACGCCGCCTTTTCCGAGTACCGGGAGCTGCTGGCCGCCGCCGGCGGCTACCTGGCCGAGCGGGTCGCCGACCTCGACGACGTCCGGGACCGGGCGGTGGCGGTCGCGCTCGGCCGGCCGCTGCCCGGGGTGCCGGCACCCGGCCACCCGTACGTGCTGGTGGCCGAGGACCTGGCCCCGGCCGACACGGTCGGGCTGGACCCGGCGGTGGTGCTCGCGCTGGTCACCGAGCTGGGCAGCCCGACCAGCCACACCGCGATCCTGGCCCGCTCGCTCGGGCTGCCCGCGGTGGTCGGATGCCGGTCGGCCACCGGGCTGGCCGACGGCACCGTGGTCCGGGTCGACGGCGGGACCGGGATGGTCGAGGTCGGGGTGGACCCGGCCTCGGCCAGCGCCGCCGGCCCGGCCGCGGTGCCGGACTACGCCGGGCCGGGGCGGACCGCGGACGGGCGGCCGGTGCAGCTGCTGCTCAACGTCGGGTCCGCGGCCGACCTGGCGCCCGGCGGGGCCGAGGTGCGGGCGGCCGGGCTGGCCGCGGCCGAGGGGGTCGGGCTGTTCCGCACCGAGCTGCTCTTCCTCGACCGGGCCGACGCGCCCGGCGCGCAGGAGCAGCAGCGCGCGTACGAGGAGCTCTTCCGGGCCGTCGGGAAGCGCAAGGTGGTGCTGCGGACGCTGGACGCCGGCGCGGACAAGCCGCTGCCCTTCCTCGGGCTGCGGCCGGAGCCCAATCCGGCGCTGGGCGTGCGCGGGCTGCGGGTGGCCCGGGCGATGCCCGAGGTGCTGGAGGCACAGCTCGCCGCGGTGGCGGCGGCCGCGGGCGCGACCGGCGCCGAGGTGTGGGTGATGGCGCCGATGGTGTCCACCGCGGCCGAGGCGGCGTCGTTCGCGGACGCGGTGCGCGCGGCCGGGCTGCCCACCGCGGGGGTGATGGTCGAGGTGCCGGCGGCGGCGCTGCACGCCGAGCGGCTGCTGGCCGCGGTCGACTTCCTCAGCATCGGCACCAACGACCTGGGGCAGTACACGATGGCAGCGGACCGGATGTCCGGCGACCTGGCCGAGCTGCTCGACCCGTGGCAGCCGGCGGTGCTGCAGCTGGTCGCCCTGTGCGGGGCGGCCGGGCGGGCCGCGGGCAAGCCGGTCGGGGTATGCGGCGAGGCCGCCGCCGACCCGCTGCTCGCGCTGGTGCTGGCCGGACTCGGCATGACCAGCCTGTCCATGGGACCGCGCAGCCTGCCGGCGGTCGGGGCGGCACTGGCCGGGCACTCGCTGTCTCGCTGCCAGGCGCTGGCCGAGCTCGCCCTCGCCGCCGCCGACGCCCGGGCCGCCCGCGCCGCTGTCACCGCCGCTGTCACCGCCTGACCCCCGCCGATCTTGCGGAACGTGTCGGCGACACGCCGCATCTCGCCGCCGCAACCTCAAGATCGGCGCGGGGGGTCAGCGGACGATGCGGACCGAGGAGATGAGGCTGTCGACGGACGGCCAGAGCTGGCGGACGGTGTCGGGGAGGGAGACGTACAGCGCCGAGGGCAGCGGCTCGCCGGTGTCCACCACCAGCACCGCGACCTCCTCGGACTTGGCCGCGTAGCCCTCGGACCGCTCCGGGTCGAAGACCGCCCGGTAGCGCACCAGGTGGGCCGGGGCGCCGTCCACGGTCAGCGCCCGCTCGGCCAGCTGCTGGCGGGTGTGGGGCGGGTAGTACTGGTCGGCCAGCGTGGCGACCAACCGGTTGGCGCTGGCCCGCAGGTCGCCGGTCGCGATGACCCGCGGGCTGATCGCGCCGGAGGTGACGTTGGCCCAGTACGTCTGCGAGTTGGGCGCCGACTCCTGGGTGATCCGGTAGTAGCCGATGGTGGAGAGCAGGCCGCTGAAGGTGTCGCGGTCCCACTCGTTCCACTCGCCGGGGAGCACGTCGTACGACAGCTTGGCGACCCGGTCGACGATCCGCCCGCTGACTGGCCGCGGGGTGGTCGGGGCCGGCTCCGGCGGGGTGGCCAGCCCGGTGCGGCGCGGGTCGCCGCCGACCACCCGGCCGTCGTCGGACCCGCCGCCGCCGGGCAGGCCGACGACCAGCAGCACCACGACCACCACGGCCGCGAGGGCGGCGGCCACCAGCCCGGTGCGGGCCGCCGGCCGGGCCGGGCCGTCGGAGTCGAGCAGGTCGCCGGGCGGCGCCAGGAAGCCCGGCCGGTCCTCCGGCAGCGTCTCGAACGAGGCCCGCTCGCGGGTCACCGGCGTCCAGGACCGGCCGTCCCACCAGCGCAGCAGGCTGCGGTCGCCGGCCGGCTCGTCGTACCAGCCCGGGGGACGGGACTCGGTCACCCGGCCAATCTACGTCGCGGCCCGGTGTGACCCGAGTGAAGCGAGCTCGCCCCAGAGGTACGCCGCCGCCTCCGCGCCGCGCTCCAGCATCGGCAGCACGACCCGCTCGTTGGGCGCGTGGATGCGGTCGTCCGGCAGCCCGACGCCGAGGAAGACCAGCGGCGCGCCGAGCACCCCGGCGAGGTCGGCCTCCGGCCCGCTGCCGCCCTCCTTGGAGTAGCGCACCTCGGTGCCGAAGGACCGCTCCATGGCCCGGACCAGCGCGCCCAGCTCGGGCGCGTCCAGCGGGGTGTGGCAGGGCGCCACCCCGTCGCCCTCGAAGTGCACCGTGGCGGTGATGCCGGGCGGGGTGTGGTCGGCCACGAAGCGCTCCACCAGCGGCCGCAGCGCGCCGCCGGTCTGGTCCGGCACCAGCCGGAAGGAAAGCTTCACGTGCGCGTCGGTGGGCACGATCGTCTTGCCGCCCGGGCCGGTGTAGCCGCCCCAGAAGCCGTTGACCTCGGCGGTCGGGCGGGCCCAGATCCGCTCCAGGGTGGAGTAGCCGGCCTCCCCCGCCGCCGCCCGGGACTGCGCGGTCTCCCGCAGCCAGGCCTCCTCGTCGAACGGGAGCGCGGAGTACGAGTCCCGCTCGGCGTCGGTGACCGGCCGCACGGTGTCGTAGAAGCCGGGGATGGCGATCCGCCCGTCCTCGTCGTGCAGCGCGCCGACCAGCCTGGACAGCGCGGTCACCGGGTTGGGCACCGCCCCGCCGAACGAGCCGGAGTGCAGGTCGACGTCCGGGCCGTGGAAGTCGACCTGGCAGCCGACCAGCCCGCGCATGCCGATGCAGGTGGTCGGCACGTCCCGGGTGAAGACGCCGGTGTCGGTGACCACCACGACGTCGGGCGCCAGCCGGTCCCGGCGCTCGGCCAGCAGCGCGGCGAAGTGCGGCGAGCCGGACTCCTCCTCGCCCTCGATCAGGAAGCGCAGGGTGACCGCGGGGGTGTCCCGCCCGGTGGCGGCCAGGTGGGCGCGCAGGCCGAGCAGGTGGAAGAGCAGCTGCCCCTTGTCGTCGGCGGCACCGCGGGCGAACAGCTCCTCGCCCCGGATCGTCGGCTCGAAGGGCGGGGTCTCCCACAACTCCAGCGGGTCGACCGGCTGCACGTCGTGGTGGCCGTAGACGAGCGCGACCGGGGCGCCGGGCTCGGCGGCCGGCCACTCGGCGAAGACCGCGGGCGCCCCCGGCGTCTCCCACACCTCGACGGTGGGGAAGCCGTCCCGCCGGAACGCCTCGGCCAGCCACTCGGCGCTGCGCCGCACGTCCGGGGCGTGCGCCGGGTCGGCGCTGATGGACGGGATCCGCAGCCACGCGTCCAGGTCGGCGTGCAGCAGGTCCCGGTGTTCCTCGACGAAGTCCCGTTCCGCGCTCATCCCGGCACTCTAACTTCGCGACCGGACCGTGACCGGGCGGGCGGCCCGGCCGTGGCCGCCCGCCGGCCCGGCCGGACGCTGGTCGGCAGCGTCCGGGTCATGCGGCAGGCGCTGGCGCGTGCCCGCACGGTGCGCCAGGCGCACGTCACCGCCGGCCAGGACTACCGGCGAGTGCGCCGCTTCGACGTCGGCTGAGGCTCGCTACGGTGGGGCCGTGCCTCGCATCGATGTCGGTGGGTTGAGCTTCGACGTGGCGGTGGGCGGTCCGGCCGGCGGCGCCGCGGTGCTGCTGCTGCACGGCTTCCCGGAGCGGGCGGCGATGTGGGACGGCGTGCTGCCGGCGCTGCACGAGGCCGGGCTGCGCACGATCGCGCCCGACCAGCGCGGCTACTCCCCCGGCGCCCGCCCGGCCGACGTGTCGGCGTACCGGATGGACGAGCTGGTCGGCGACGCGCTCGGCCTGCTCGACGCGCTCGAGCTGCCGGCGGTGCACGTGCTCGGGCACGACTGGGGCGCGGTCGTCGGCTGGCACCTGGCCGGCCGGCACGCGCAGCGGGTGCGCACCTTCACCGCGGTCAGCGTGCCGCACCCCGCCGCGCACGCCACCGCGCTGCGGGAGGACGCCGAGCAGCAGCGGCTGTCGGCGTACATCCAGCTGTTCCGGCAGCCGGGCGTGGCCGAGGAGACGATGCTGGCCGACGACGCCCGCCGGCTGCGCGGGATGCTGCGGCCGCTGCCGGCGGAGGCCGCCGACGTCTTCGTCCGGCCGCTGCAGGAGCCGGACGCGCTGACCGGGCCGCTGAACTGGTACCGGGCGATGACCGCCGAGGACTCGTTCGGGCTGGGGCCGGTGGCGGTGCCGACGACGTACGTGTGGGGCACCGAGGACCTCGGCGTCGCCCGCGCCGCCGCCGAGGGCTGCGCCGCGTACGTGACCGGCGAGTTCGAGTTCGTCGAGCTGCCCGGGGTGAGCCACTGGGTGCCCGAGCAGGAGCCGGAGACCGTCGCCCGGCACGCGCTGGCCCGGATCGCCGGGCAGCGGGCCGTTCCGTAGGGTCACCTCGTGCGGCTGGCCACCTTCAACGTCCTGCACGGCAGGTCCCTGACCGACGGCGAGGTCGACCCGGCCCGCCTGCGGGACGCGGTCGCCGACCTCGACGCCGACGTGCTCGGCCTGCAGGAGGTCGACCGCGCCCAGCCCCGGTCCGGCGGGCACGACCTGACCGCGCAGGCGGCCGCGGCGATGGGCGGCGAGGGCCGGTTCGCGCCGGCGATCATGGGCACCCCGGGCGAGCGCTGGCGGGCCGCCCGGTCCGGCGACGAGGCCCGCACCGACACGAGGGCCTACGGGATCGCCATGGTCAGCCGGCTGCCGGTGCTGCGCTGGTCGGTCACCCGGCTGCCGTCGGCGCCGGTCCGCTCGCCGGTGCTGATGCCCGGTCCCAAGCGCAAGGTGATCTGGCTGCGGGACGAGCCACGGGTGCTGCTGGCCGCGGTGGTGGAGACGCCGACCGGGCCGATGACGGTGGCCACCACCCACCTGTCCTTCGTCCCGGGGTGGAACGGCGCCCAGCTGCGCCGGGTCGCCCGCGAGCTGTGCCGGCTGCCGGGCCCGCGGGTGCTGCTCGGCGACCTCAACCTGCCCGGACCGCTGCCGCGCTGGCTGACCGGCTGGCAGATCATGGTCACCGAGTGCACCTTTCCCGCGGTGGACCCGCGGGTGCAGCTCGACCACATCCTCGGCCACGGCGACGGGCTGCCGGCGGTGACCGGCGGGCGCGCGGTGACCACCTCGCTGTCCGACCACTGCGCGCTCGTCGTCGACCTCGCCGACCCCGGGGGCGCCGACCCCAGCTCCTCCGGCGAGGCCGCCCACGCCGGTCCCCGGTGACCCCCGCCCTCACCTCCGGCTGACGATCCTCGGGGCGGCGAAGTCCCGGTTGTCGACCACGACGTCCGCGCGGGCGTACGGGTCGACCTCGGCGAGGTAGAGCCGCTCGGCGGCCGCGGTACGGCCGGGCCGCCGCGCCTCAGGGCCGGCCGGCTTCGGTCAGGATTCGAGAAGCCGGGCGGTCCCGGCCGGACCTAGCCTGCAGGCAGGCAGGGCAGCGGGCCCTGGTCCCGCGAACGGAGACGACGATGGCCGCCAAGACCGCCAAGACCGACGGGTTCACCGCCCAGGAGCGCGCCGCGATGAAGGAGCGCGCCGCCGAGCTGCGCGCCGAGGGCCGCAAGGGCGCCAAGAAGGCCGACGGCCTGCAGGCGATCCTGGACCGGATCGCGCAGATGTCGCCCGACGACCGCGCGCTGGCCGAGCGCGTCCACGCCACCATCACCGCGGCCGCGCCCGGCCTGATGCCGAAGACCTGGTACGGCATGCCCGCGTACGCCGACGACAAGGGCAAGGTCGTCGTCTTCTTCCAGGAGGCGGGCAAGTTCGACTACCGCTACTCGACGCTGGGCTTCCAGGACACCGCGAAGCTCGACGACGGCGACATGTGGCCGGTCTCGTACGCGCTGACGAAGTGGACCTCCGCGGTCGAGAAGAAGGTCACCGCGCTGGTGAAGGCCGCCGTCTCCTGACCGCCGGCGGCCGCCCGGGCCCGCGGGCCCTCGCCCGGGGGCCGGGTTGGGCCGGGTCGGGACGCTCAGTCCAGGGCGAACGACCCGATCGGGATCTCGCCGGCCGGCTCGTACGTGCCGATCATGACCCCGGTGGACGAGACGGTGCTCTCGACCAGCCGCAGCCCCGCCGGCACCGTCCCCTCGGCGAACAGGCGCTTGCCGGCACCGACGACGACCGGGAAGACCCACAGCCGGTAGCGGTCCACCAGGCCGTGGCGGATCAGCGTCTGCAGCAGGTCCGCGCTGCCGTGCACCTGGAGCTCCGGCCCCTCGGTCCGCTTGAGCGCGGCGACCCCGGTGGCGGCGTCGCCCTCGATCAGCACCGACGTGGGCCAGTCCAGCGCCGGGCGGCCCCGGGACGCCACGTACTTGGTCGCGTCGTTCAGCGGCTTGCCCCCGTCCTCGTCGCTCACCCGCGGCCAGTGGGCGGCGAAGATGTCGTAGGTCCGGCGCCCCAGCACCAGGTCGAACGGCTGCCCCATCACCTCGCCCATGAGGTCGCCCATCCGCTGGTCCCAGTACGTCACCGACCACCCGCCGTGGGCGAACCCGCTGCTGGTGTCCTCGTCCGGCCCGCCGGGCGCCTGCATGACCCCGTCCAGGGTCAGGAACGTGTTCACGGTCAGCGTCCGCATCGGATGTCCTCCGTCCCGGGCCGCCCTGCGCGGCCCCACACCATCACCACGAACGAGCACGCACCGGATCGACACCTGCCGCCGGCCGGCCACAGTCTCGCCCGCTGAGCACGCGCGCAGCCGCGATCGGCAGCAGGCCGGTCAGGTCAGCCAGATGCCGTCGCGCATGAGGGTGCGGCCGGGCAGCTCGTCGACCTCCCGCCAGGCCTGGATGCGCTCGGGCCGCAGGACCAGGAACCGGTACGAGTCGCCGGCCGTGCGCGGGTCCCAGTCGGCCTGCTCGTCAGCCGGTGGGGTCGGGCAGCAGCTCCCGCACCTGCTGCGCGCAGCGGCAGGCGACGGCGATCTTGGCGGCCCACTGCAGGGCCTCCTCGCGGGTGGCCACGTCGACGACCGAGAAGCCGCCGATGACCTCCTTGGTCTCCGGGTAGGGGCCGTCGGTGACCGACCCGTCGGTGTCCACGATGCTCGCCCGCTGGCTCTCCAGCCCGGCGCCGTAGACCCACACCCCGGCCTCCCGGGCCTCCTCGACCACCGCGATCGAGGCCTTGGCCACGTCGGGCAGCTCCTCCGCCGGGAAGACCATGTCGCCGTCGTTGAACGAGATCAGGTACCGCGCCATCCCGTGACTCTCCCTTGTCCCGGCGGCCACCCCGGCCGCCTCCCACCACTCCTACGAACGCCCCACCCCGCACCCGACACCCTGCCCGAGGATTCTTCAGCGGAGTTGGCCGCGGCGCCGGGTGAGATAGGCCGTCTCGGCGGTGTTGCCGCTGAGCTCGATCGCCCGGTCGTACGCGGCGCGCGACTGCCCGGTGCGGCCCAGCCGGCGGAGCAGGTCGGCGCGGGTGGCGTGGTACGCGTGGTACGCCGCCAGCCGGCCCCCGAGCCGGTCGACCGCGGCCAGCGCCACCTCCGGGCCGTCGAGCTCGGCGACCGCGACGGCCCGGTTGAGCATGACGACCGGCGAAGGGTCGAGGCGGAGGAGCTGGTCGTACAGGGCGACGATCTGGGACCAGTCGGTGTCGCGGATGTCGCGGGCCGAGGTGTGCACGGCGTTGACCGCGGCGAGGATCTGGTAACGGCCCGGGGCGGACACCCCGGCGGCGGTCGCGGCGAGGCGCTCGCGCACCAGCCGGTGGCCCTCGGCGACCAGCGCCGCGTCCCACGCCCCCCGGTCCTGCTCGTCGAGCGGAACAAGCTCGCCGCCGGCCGTGACCCGGGCCGGCCGGCGGGCCTCGGTGAGCAGCATCAGCGCCAGCAGCCCGGCGACCTCGCCGTCGTACGGCAGCAGCGCCCGGATCAGCCGGGTGAGCCGGATCGCCTCGTCGGTGAGGTCGCGCCGGACCGGATCGGTGTCCGGACCGGTCGCCAGGTAGCCCTCGTTGAAGACCAGGAAGAGCACCGCGAGCACCCCGGACATGCGCGCCGGGAGGTCCTCCGCGGCCGGCACCCGCCAGGGGATGCGGGCCGCCTTGATCTTGGCCTTCGCGCGGGTGATCCGCCGCTCCATGGCGGTCTCCTGCACCAGGAAGGCCCGGGCGATCTCGGCCACGGTCAGCCCGCCGACCAGGCGCAGCGTCAGCGCGACCCGGGTCTCCATCGCCAACGCCGGGTGGCAGCAGGTGAAGACCAGCCGGAGCCGCTCGTCCTCGATGGCACCGAGGGGCTCGGGCGGGTCGTCGTCGTACAGCAGCTGAGCCTCCTTGTGCTTGTCGTCGCGCTTGGTCTCGCGTCGGATCCGGTCGATGGCCTTGCGGGTGGCGGTGGTGGTCAGCCAGGCGGCGGGGTTGGGCGGCACGCCGTCGGCGGGCCAGCGCGCGACCGCGGTCGCGAACGCCTCGGCCGCCGCCTCCTCGGCGACGTCGAGGTCGCCGAAGCGCCGCGCCAGGGTGGCGACCAGCCGGGCCCACTCCGCGCGGTGGGCCCGGGTGATCGCCTCCGGGGCGTCGAGGGCGCTCACAGGAACGGCCGCACCTCGATCTTGCGGTTGCAGGCCAGCGACCCGTCGGTGGCGAGCTTGAGCGCCACGTCGAGGTCCGGGGCCTCGATGACCCAGAAGCCGATGAGGTACTCCTTCGACTCCAGGAAGGGCCCGTCGGTGACCATCGCCGCCCCGCGCCGGTTGTCGATGACGGTGGCCGAGTCGGGCGTCGCGAGGCCACCGGCGAAGACCCAGTGCCCGTCCGCCCGCAGCCGGTCGTTGAACACGTCGATGGCCGCCGCCTCGTCCGGGGTGGCGAGGCCGGCCCCGTCGTCGATCACCGAGACCAGGTATTGCATTCCGATCATCTCCTGAGGTCGGGGCGCCCCTGGCGGGCGGCCGCTCACCCCTCCCACGAACGCCCGGGCCCCGATCCGACACCGCCGTACCTACCCTCCCGGGGTGACGCGACCCGCTCCCAGGGCAAAGTCAGCCGGTCCGGGTCCGGAGGCTGCGAGCCAGGGTCGGGATCATCACCGCCGCGGCGACGAGGTGCAGCCCGAGGAGGGCGGCGATGGTGGCGGCGCTCGCCCCCGACAGGAGGGCCGGGACCAGCGAGACCGCGGTCAGCGTCACCGCCGTCCACACGAACCGCTCGGCGGGGCGGGCGCTCCACCGGAGCAGAGCGGCGGCGATGACGATGCCCACGACCGAGAAGAAGCCGGTCACCACGGCGAACCCGGGCAACGGGATCGTCTCGCCACCGTCGGGAATCTCGAAGTCGACGCCGACGGCCCGGGCGAGCGCGGCGCCGAGGGTGGTGGCCGCCGCTGCTGCCACCGTGGCGACGAGTCCGGTGCCGGCGACGTGGGTGTAGCTGGTCCGGCCCGGCGCCGGGCCTGCGACGACCTTGGTGTCACTCATCGTGTTCCTCCATCCTTCGGCAGGGTGGTCAGGCCGCGGGGTCGAGCTGGGTGGCGATGCCCTCCAGGCACCACTTCCAGCCCGTACGCATGCGCTCGGCCTCCTGCGCGTCGGACAGGCCCTCGACCGTGAGCTCGAGCCGCGTCCCGCCGTCCACCGGCAGGAGCAGCACCGTCGCGCGTGAGCTCTCGGACATGCCCTCCCCCGTGGTGAGCACGTCGAGCACGAGCCGCTCCACGGGCTCGAAGACCGCGAAGGTCGCCGTCTCGCTGTACTCGTCGCCGGCCGGGCGGGGGCCGAACCGCAGCCGGTAGCCCCCGCCTGCGCGGGCGTCGACCTCGCAGCTCGCCACGCGCCACTCCGGGTCGGGGCAGACCCAGCGCTCCAGCAGGTCGGCGCGGGTCCAGGCGGCCCACACCCGCTCGGGCGGCGCGGGATAGGTGCGGTCGAGGTCGAACGACAGGAGCGGAGCGGTGGTCATGTCTCCTCCAGAAGGGTGCCGAGAGCGTCCAGCCGGGTCGACCAGAGCGCCTGCTGCTGTGCGGTCCACTGGGCCACGGCGACCAGCGCGTCGTCGCGCAACCGGCACTCGCGCACGCGGCCGCGCTTGACCGTCGTCACCAGCCCCGCCTCCTCGAGCACACGGATGTGCTTGAGCACGGCGGGCAGCGACATGGTCGTCGGCGCCGCGAGCTCGCCGACGGACGTCGGCCCCCTCGCAAGCCGCTCGACCATCGCCAACCGGGTCGGATCCCCCAGCGCCGCGAACTGATGGTGAACCACAAGGTTTACTGTTACGTCTCGGCCGGCCCCTGTCAACCCGCTCGCAGATCGGCCCCGGACCGTCGGGCGCGGGCCGGCGCGGCGCCGACCGGACAGGTCAGGTGATGCCGGCGCGGGCGTCGAGCTCCTGCAGCAGGTCGTGCGCGGCCAGCTCGACCTTCTTGTGCCGCCACTCCGACGCCCGGTAGACGCAGGCGATCAGCCCGCTGCGGTGCACGCGGCGGAAGTCGCCGTAGACGAAGCCGTACCGCGCCTTGGTCCCGTCCGTGGCACCGAGAGTGAGGCCGAGGTGCCAGGCGGCGTACTCGTCGTACGAGTGCCGCTCCAGGAACGCGTTCTCGGCGTCGGCGCGCGGCTGCACCACGCCCCAGTCACTGTCCAGCACGTACTGCCGGGCGTCGATCAGGGCCCGGGCCCGCGACACCGCGGCCGGGTTCAGCTCGTACGAGGCCACCCGGACATCCTGCTACGAGACGGGGACCGCATCGAGCAGCGCGTGCAGCCCGGCCGCGTCGAGCAGGTCGACCGGCGCGGACGTGCGGTCCAGCCGCACGTAGTGGAACGCCGCCCGCACCGATGCCAGCGGCGCCCCGGCCAGCGCGGCCCAGGCGAGCCGGTACGCGGCCAGCTGCACCGCGGCGGCCGACTCGTCCCGCGGTGGGTCACCCGTCTTCCAGTCGACCACCGTCCAGCCGCCGTCGTCGTCGGCGAAGACCGCGTCGATCCGGCCCCGTACGACCACCCCGCCGAGCGTCGTCTCGAACGCGACCTCGACCTCGGCCGGCGTCCGGTCCGCCCACGCGCTGGCCAGGAAGCGCTCCTGCAGCAGCGTCAGCTCGGCGTCCGGGGCGGCGCCCTCGTCGGCGGCGCCGGGCAGCTCGTCCAGATCGAGCAGCCGCTGCGCGCCGTACCGCTCCTCCAGCCAGGCGTGGAAGGCAGTGCCGCGCCGGGCCAGCGGCGCCGGGCGCACCGGCACCGGGCGGCGTACCCGCCGGGCCAGCCCGACCGGGTCGCGGGCCAGCGCGACCAGGTCGGTGACCGACAGGTGCCCGGGCAGCGGCACGTCGACCGGGCCCTCCGGGCCGAGCGAGCGGGCCCGCTCGGCCAGCAGCAGCTCGGCCTCCCGGGCCCAGCCGAGCGCGAGCAGGTCCTCCTCGGCGAAGAGCGTGCCCTCCTCGGCCGGGCCGTCCCCGGCCAGCGCGGCCCGGACCAGCGCCGCGCCCTGCTCGACCAGCGGCCGGCGGGCGCCCAGCGGGTCCGCCGGCCACGGCACCGCGGCCGGCGGCGGCATCGGGTTGGCCGCGCCCTCCGGCGGCACCGGCGCCCACTCGTCCACCTGGACCAGCCGGACCCGGCTGACCTCCTCCAGGAACGTGGACGGCCCGCGCGGCCGGGTCGCGGTGTCCCACCAGTAGCCGGAGCAGAGCAGCCGCTGCCGGGCCCGGGTGACGGCGACGTACGCCAGCCGCCGCTCCTCCCGCTGCCCCCGCTCCCGGCACGCCTCGACGAAGTCCTTGCGCGCGTCGTCCAGCCCCTTCTGGTCGCGCGGGCCGGTCACGTCCAGGACCGGGAGGTCCTCCCCGTCGCCGCGCAGCGGGTACGGCAGGGTGGGCACGCTGGTCGCCCAGCCCGACGAGCCGGCCGCGTCCCGGTCCGGGAAGACGCCGACGGTCAGCCCCGGCACCGCGACCACGTCCCACTCCAGGCCCTTGGCCGCGTGCACGGTGAGCACCTGCACCGCGTCGGTGTCCACCTCGACCCGACCGGCCTCCAGGCCGCGCTCGACGTCCTCGGCGGCGGCCAGGTACGCCAGGAAGGCGCCCAGCGTCGGCACCTCGGCGTCCACCGAGAAGTCAGCCGCCACCTCGGCGAAGCGGTCCAAGTGGGCGCGGCCGGACTCGCGTCCGGGGGCGGCCGCGACCTCGACGTCGAGCAGCAGGGTGCGCTCCACGTCCGCGACCAGGTCGGGCAGCGGCTGGGCGATCCGCTTGCGCAACGCCGCCAGTTCGGCGCCGAGCGCGGCGAGCCGCTGGTAGCCGGCGGCCGAGTACGCATCCGGCGGCCCCAGGTCGTCCAGCGCCTCGACCAGGCTGGCGTCCGCGACGGAGTCGGCCACCCCGCCATCGCCCCGGGAGACCAGTGCACGGGCGCGGCGGCCCAGCGCGGCGATGTCCCGGGCGCCGACCCGCCAGCGGGCGCCGGTGAGCAGCCGGGCCAGCGCCGCACCCGCGCTCGGGTCGGACAGCACCTGCAGGGTGCTGACCAGGTCGCGTACCTCGGGGGTGGCCAGCAGCCCGCCCAGCCCGACCAGCTCGACCGGGATGCCGCGGGCCCGCAGCGCCCGCGCGACGAGGTCGAACTGGGACCGCCGCCGGCACAGCACCGCGACGGTCCGGGACTCCCCCTGCCAGACCTCGGCCAGCTGCGCGGCCAGCCAGTCGGCCTCGTCCAGCACGGTCGGCAGCAGGGCGGCGCGGACCACGCCCGGCCCGCCGCGCGGCCCCGGGGTGAGCAGCGGGACGTCCTCCCGCAGCTCGACGGACAGGTCGTTGGCGACGTCGAGGATCAGCTCGTCGTTGCGGAAGCTGACCGACAGCGGCAGCACCGGCGCCGGCTCCCCGGCCGCGGTCCGGAACTGGTCCCGGAAGCGGCGCAGCGAGGCCTCGCTGGCCCCCCGCCAGCCGTAGATCGCCTGCGCCGGGTCGCCGACCGCGGTGACCGGGTGGCCCTGCCCGTCGCCAGGCCCGCCGTACAGGCCCCGGAGCAGCGTCAGCTGGGCGTGGCCGGTGTCCTGGTACTCGTCCAGCAGCACGGCCGCGTGCCGCGCCCGCTCGGCCCGGCCCACCTCGGCGAACGAGTCGGCCACCCGGGCCGCGATGGCCACCTGGTCGCCGAAGTCGATCGCCCGGCCATCCTGCTTGGCCCGGACGTAGCGCTCGACGAGCGGGAGCAGCGCGGCCCGGGCAGCGGCGCGGTCGAGCAGCTTGCGGACCTCCGCGTACGGCTCGCCGGCGACGCCGCGGCCCGACGCGCTGCGCCGCGGCTTGGCGACGATGGCCGCCCGCAGGTCGGCGGTCCAGCGGCGCAGCTCGTCCGGCTCGACCAGGTGCTCGGCCAGCTCGCCGGCCAGGTCGAGCAGCCAGCCGGTCACCGTGGTCTCGGCGTTGTCCAGCTCCGGCACGTCGAGGTCGTACGTGCGGACGATGCGCTGGGCGAGCTGCCAGGTCATCGCCTCGGTGAGCAGCCGGACCGACGGCTCCACCCCGAGCCGGAGGGCGTGCTCGGCGACCAGCCGGCCGGCGTACGAGTGGTACGTCGAGACGGTCGGCTCACCGGCCAGCACCGGGTCCCCGGCCGGCCCGCCGCCGCCCAGGAAGGCCCGCAGCTGAGCCAGCCGGGTCCGGATCCGGGTGCCGAGCTCGCCGGCCGCCTTGGTGGTGAAGGTCAGGCCGAGCACCTGGTCCGGGCGGACCAGCTCGTTGGCGACCAGCCAGACCACCCGGGCCGACATCGTCTCGGTCTTGCCGGAGCCGGCGCCGGCGACCACCACGGCCGGGCCGAGCGGGGCGGCGATGACGGCGGCCTGCTCCGGGGTCGGCGGCGGGAGCCGCAACGCGGCGGCCAGCTCCTGCGGGCTGAACCGGGGCTCGGTCACTGTGCCCGCTCCTCGGACAGGGCGCCAGGCGCAAGCGCCGGGCGCCCGGCCCTCGTCACTCCCCGCTCGCGCTGCGGGCGCTCGCGCTCGCTCAAGACGTGACCTGGCGGCCCGCGTCGTGCGCCGGGCAGGAGATCCGGGAGGGGCATATCCGGCAGGCCGAGCCGGGGGTGGCGGCGAAGACCGCGCCGCCCATCCCGCGCGCGGCCGCGCCGACCAGCTCCCGGGCCCACTGCGGGTCGTCGTCCTCGGCCAGCGGCCGCTGCTCCTGCTCCTTGACCCCGGTACGGGCCAGCCCGATCTGGACCAGCGCGGCGCCGCCCGGCTCCTCGCCGGGTCCGAAGGCGCCGTGGGCGACCGCCAGCTGGTACGCGCCCAGCTGCGGGTGCCGGACCAGGTCGGCGTCCACCACCTTGCTCCGGCCGGTCTTGAGGTCCACCACCACCAGCCGGCCGGCCTCGTCCCGCTCCAGCCGGTCCACCCGGCCGGACAGCACCGCCCCGTCGCCGACCGGCACCGAGAACGAGCGCTCCACGTCGACGAGGACGTACCGGGAGCGGGAGGCGCGGTGCCAGCGCAGGAAGGTGGTCAGCATCTCCCGGGCCCGGGCCCGCTCCCGGCGGGTGGTCCAGGCGCCGCCCAGGTCGAGCCGGTCCAGCGCCGCCTCCAGCCGCGGCCCCAGGTCCTCGGACTCGGGGTCCGCCGACAGCGCGGCGACCTCGTGCAGGGCGTTGCCGACCGACTGGGCCGCCGCCTCGGTGCCGCGGGCGCCCGAGGCCTCCATCAGCCAGCGCAGCTCGCAGCGCACGAAGCGGTCCAGCGCCGACGGGGAGACCCGCACCGACTCGCCGTCGGCGACCAGCGGCCGGTCGTCGGACAGCTCCGCCAGCCCCCACCAGGTGTCCGGGTCGGCGCCGGCGACCCCGGCCCGGGCGAGGCGGGCCAGCTGCGTGGCCGCGGCCCGGCGGCGCAGGTCGACCTGCTTGGAGTCGGAGACCACGGCGCGCAGCTCGGCGACCAGCGCGGGCAGGCTGAGCGCCCGCGGCACCGGCGTGACCGGGCGGTCGGTGCCGGGCGGCGGCGGGTCGAGCTCGTCCAGGAACCGGGACGGCTGGTGCTCGTCGCCGCTCACCCCGCTGACGATCAGCAGCCGGCGGGCCCGGGTGGCGGCCACGTAGAAGAGCCGGCGCTCCTCGTCCAGCAGCGGCGCGACCGGGTCCAGCTCGTCGGGGTCCCGGTCGGCGGCCAGGTCGACGAGGTCCTCGACGCCGAGCAGGGTGCCGCGCCGGCGCAGGTCGGGCCAGCTGCCCTCCTGCACGCCGACCACCGCGACGACCGCCCACTCCAGGCCCTTGGCGGCGTGCGCGGTGAGCAGCCGGACCGCGTCGCCGGTCGGCGCCTTGGGGGCGAGCGTGTCGCCGGGGATCTCCTGGCCACGGAGGTAGTCGACCAGCACCCGCGGGCCGGCCTGCGGCAGCCGGTCGACGAAGCGGGCGGTGAGGTCGAAGAGCGCGACCATCGCGTCCAGGTCGCGGTCGGCGATGGCGGCGCCGGGGCCGCCGCGGCGGCTGGCCTGCTGCCACTCCTCGGCCAGGCCGGAGGCGGACCAGACCGCCCACAGCACATCCTCGGCGGTGCCGCCGGCACGGGCGGTGGCGCGGGCGGTGGCCAGCAGCCAGCCGACCCGGCGGGCCGGTTCGCCGGCGGTGCCGCCGGCCGCCGCCCGCACCATCCGGTCCACCGCCGCGACCGCGGCCGCCACCCCCGGCTGATCCGTCCCGCCCGCGGTCCGACCAGCCCGGCGGGCCGCGGTGCCGGCCGCCCCGGCGCGCGCCCCCGGGGCGGCGCCACCCGGACCGGCCCCACCCGGGCCAGCGGGGGCGTGCGGGCCGGCGGGGGTGCCCGGGTCGGCGTCCGCGATCGCGGCGGCGGCTTCGTCGGCGGCGTGGATGCGGGCGCCGCCGGGCGTGTCGGGGCCGACGCGGTCGGCGGCGGCGCGGGCGTCCCGGAGCAGCCCGACCAGCAGCCCGGCCGACCCGCCCTCGCCGCCCGCGACCAGGTCGAGCCGGCGCAGCTCCTGCCGCAGCCGGCGCAGCCCCAGCGCGTCGGCACCGCCCAGCGGCGAGGTGAGCAGCGCCAGCGCCGCCTCCTCGTCCAGCGGGTCCGGCCCGGGCTCGGGCCGGCGGGCCTCCTCGGTCCGCAGCCCCCACAGCGCGCAGTCCAGCAGCCGCAGGAACGGCAGCACCGCCGGCTGGGCGACCAGCGGCACCTCGTCGCCGGCCACCGCGGCGGGCACGCCGGCGACGGCGAGCGCCCGGCGCAGCGCCGGCAGGTGCCGCTCGGTCGAGCGGACCAGCACCGCCATGTCCCGCCACGGCACCCCGTTCAGCAGGTGTGCGGCGCGCAGCCGGTGCGCCACGTACGCCGCCTCCTCGGCGGACGTGCGCAGCACGTGCACCTCGACCCGGCCGGGCGGCGATCCCGGCACCGGCGCGAGCTTGCGATGCGCCGGCGGGCCGGGCAGCCGGGCGGCGACCCGCCGGGTGAACTCGATCAGCGTGGCGCCCGAGCGCCGCGAGGTGCCCAGCGCGACCGTCGGGACCGGCGCCCCGGACGCCGGCGCGAAGACCTCGCCGAAGCGCCGGATCGCCGCCGGGTCGGAGCCGCGGAACGCGTAGATCGACTGGTCCGGGTCGCCGACCGCGACCAGCTCGTCCGCCCCGTACGCGAGCATCCGGAGCAGCTCCTCCTGCGCCGGGTCCACGTCCTGGTACTCGTCCACGAACACCCGCCGGCGCCGCTCCCGCTCCCGGGCCAGCAGCTCGGGGTCGGTGGCCAGCGCGTCCAGCGCGGCCCGGATCAGCTCCGCCGGGTCGTACGCCTCCGGCCCGTCGGCCCCGGCCAGCGCGGTGACGTCGAGGTACTCGTCGAAGAAGTGCGCGGCCGCGATCCAGTCGTCCCGTCCCCGCGACCGCCCCCACCCGGCCAGCGCGGTCGGCCCGACCCCCCGCTCGACCGCGCGCAGCAGCAGGTCGCGCAGCTCCTGGGCGAAGCCGCGGGTACGCAGCGCCGGGCGCAGCGCGTCCGGCCACCGGTCGCTGCCGAGCTCGATGCCGCCGGCGATCAGCTCGCGGACCACCAGGTCCTGCTCCGGCCCGGCCAGCAGCCGCGGCCCGGCCTCCCCGCGGCCCACCGCCTGGGCCCGCAGCAGGCCGAAGGCGTACGAGTGGAACGTGCGGGCGAGCGGCTCGCGGGTGGTCCGGGCCAGCCGCGCGGTGATCCGCTCCCGCAGCTCGGTCGCGGCCCGCCGGCTGAAGGTGAGCAGCAGCAGCGACTCCGGGTCCACCCCGCGCCGGTCCACCCGGTCCACCGCCGCCTCGACCAGCGTGGTGGTCTTGCCGGTGCCGGGCCCGGCCAGCACCAGCAGCGGCCCGCCGGGGTGCTCGACCACCGCCCGCTGTGCCGGGTCCAGCTCGGGTGCGTCGGGGCCGTGCCGCCAGCGCGACGGAGCCGGACGCACCAGCCGGTAGCCCGACGCCGCCCCCGGTTGACGCGCTCGACCCGGTGCGGGCACGACGGCAATCGAACCACGCCGCGCCCACCCGGTCGCGGTCCCCCGCCGTACGGTGGCCGACCGCTGCCGTCCGACCGCACCCGGTCAGCCCGGCGCCGGGCCGACCGGCTCCCCGCCACGCCGCCGGCGGGGAGGCGGTCAGCCCAGCTCCCAAGCCGGGGCGGCCGCCCGGACCCGGCCGCCCCGGACGCGTACGGCCAGGAACGACGCTCCCGGCGCGGGCGGCGCCCAGCGGTCGGCCAGGGCCCGCCCGAGGTGGTCGAGCACCGCCTGCGGCGGGCGCGACGCGCAGCCGGCGAGCAGCGCGGCGAACCGGGGGTCGCCGATCGGCTCGCCGGGGCCGGCCCCGCCGGTGCAGAGCAGCACGGTGTCGCCGGGCTGCAGGTCGACGGCGAGCTCTGCCGGTTCCGGCCACCCGGCCCGGCCCGGCGGGCCGGCCGGCACCCGCACCGCCAGCACGGCACCGGTGGACCGCATCACCAGCGGCGGGCGGTGGGCCATCCGCGCGACGACGAGCACGAACGCCCCGTCCCGGCGGACCAGGTCGACGCAGACCGCGCCGATCGGCGCCACCGGCTCCTCGAGTTGCTGGACCAGCCGGTCCAGCCGGCCGATCGCCGCCGCCGGCCCACCAGCGGCCGGCCCACCGTCGGCCGGCCCGGCGGCGCGGAACAGGTCGAGCGCCAACCGGGCCAGCGCTTCCGCCACCGGCGGGCCGCCGGTGAGGTGGTGGCCGATGTGGCCGGCGACGAACCGCCAGCGGCTGTCGCCGACCGCGAAGACATCGCAGAACGCGGTCCCGGCCCGGGAGTCGCCGTCGTCCGGCTGGTGGCGCAGGGCGAGGTCGACCCCGGGGACGGTGGGGAGCCGGTCCGGTCGGAGCCGCCCGGCCCCTGCCCTCATGCCTGCCGCGACGTCCAGGCGGGACCGACGGCCGATGGGGATCGGGCGGAGGGGGCTGTGCACAAACTCACCGCCGTGACAGCAGGGGACACCCTTGTCCCAAGGGCAGCCTTGTCTTGACCGCGACTCTCGCCGCCCTGGGGCAGCGATGCGTCACGCTCACCCTAGGTGTTCAACTCAGGGTCAGCAACCCGTTACGCAAAGTTTCAATCGGCCGGTGGGAAGGCCGCATAGACGGCGGACATGTCCTCCTCGCCGCGGCCGGCGTCGACGGCCCGCCGGTAGACCGCGCGCAGCCCGGCCAGCAGGTCGTCGGTCACCCCGACCCGGCGGGCCGCGGCCAGGATGAGCTCCACGTCCTTGAGCGCGCCGGCCAGCGTGAAGGAGGCCGGGTAGTCGCCGTTGCCGATGAGCTCCGCCTTGAGGTGCAGGTACGCCGAGTCGGCGGCGCCGCCGCGGGTCGCGTCGAGGAACAGCCCCGGATCGAGGCCGAGGCCCTCGGCCAGCGCGAACGCCTGGCCGATCGCCGCGTTCTGCGTCGCGATCCAGGAGTTGCAGACCAGCTTGAGCGCGCTGGCCGCGCCCAGCCGCTCGCCGGCATCGACAGTGCGGGCGGAGATCGCGGCGAGCACCGGCCCGGCCGCCGCCACCGCGGCCGGGTCGCCGGACACCAGCGCGACCAGCTTGCCCTGCTCGGCCGGGCCCTTGGTGCCGAGCACGGGCGCGTCGACGAGGCGGAGCCCGCGCTCGGCGGCCAGCGCGGCGATCCGCTCGGTGCCGTCCGGGCCGACCGTGGACGCCTGCAGCCAGACCGTCTCCGGGCCGGCGGCCGCCGCGGCGGCGGCCAGCACCTCCAGCACGGCCGGGGCGTCGAAGAGCACGAGCAGCACCACGTCGGCGCCGCGGACCGCCTCGGCCGGGGTGCCGGCCAGGGTCGCGCCGTCAGCGGCCAGCGGCTCGGCCCGGGCGGCCGTCCGGTTCCACACCCGGACGGTGTGGCCGGCACGCAGCAGCGACCGGGTCATGCCGGCGCCCATCGCGCCGGTGCCGAGCACTGCGACCTGCATGGACGCGACCCTAAGGGGTGCGGCCGGTGGCCGCGATGAGCTTGGTCTGCTCGTCGGACTCCGCCGGCACCGGCACCGGCGGGTCGAACAGGCCGCTCGCGGCCAATGAGTCGACCTCGGGCTCGATCCGCGAGTAGACCGCCTCGACCAGCTCGGGGTCGATCTTCTCGTCGGCCTCGATCGCCCGGGCCAGATCCCAGGTGTGCACGACCAGGTCGAAGACCATCTCCCGCGCGTACTCGACGCCGGGGCGGTCCCCGTACGACAGGTGGACGGTGCGCTCCAGCGCGCCGGGGGCACCGAAGGCGGCCAGCGCCCCGGCAGCGGCCGCGTCCCAGACGCCGGCCGGGTCGGCACCGAGCCGGTCGCCGGCGAACCGGTCGCCCACGTCGCCGACGGTGAGCCCGTCGGCGACCAGCGGGGGCACCCAGAGCTGCTCGACCACGAGGTGGTTGACCAGGTTGCGGACCTCCCACTCGGCGCACGGCGTGGGGCAGCCCCACTGGTCCGGCCGGACCGCGTGCACCCGCTTGCCGAACTCGTCCAGCGACCGCCGGAACAGCTCGACGACGTCCTCAGCCATCTGAATCCTTTCCGTCCCAGCGGGCCAGCCGCATGTCCACCCGATCCCCGCGCATCGGCACGCCCTCCGCGCGCAGCAGCCGCAGCGCCTCGTCCGGCGCCGACGGCGCCGGCTCGCCCGTCGACAGGACAACCCGCTGCCACGGCACCTCATGCCCGTGCCGGCTCATCACGGCGCCGACGGTCCGCCCGGAGCCCGACCCGACGAACTCCGCGATGTCGCCGTAGGACATCACCTTGCCGCGCGGGATCCGGTCGACGACGGCCAGCACCTGCACAGCGTGGGGCGTCGGCCGGCCGCCCGCCCCGGGCCGCGTGGCCAGCCCGGCGGACACGCTGGCCGGCGGCCCGCCCCGCCCTCGATCACGCACCGCGCCACCGTACGCCGGGCGGCACCGCGGTCGGCCTCGTCGTCCACAAGCGCACCGCACGTCCAGCCGCCCGCCGGCTCAGGGCCGGCGGGCGGGGGATGCGGGCGGGTCAGTAGGTGGGCAGCGAGGGGTCGACCTGGTTGGCCCAGGCGGTGACCCCACCGCGGACGTGCACCGCGTCGCGGAAGCCGGCCGCCTTGACCGCGGCGAGCGCCTCGGCCGAGCGGACCCCGGACCGGCAGTAGAGCACCAGCGGCTTGTCCTGCGGCAGCTCGGACAGGGCCTCGCCGGACAGGATCCGGTCCTTCGGGATCAGCACCCCGCCGGGGATCTTGACGATCTCGTACTCCACCGGCTCGCGGACGTCGACCAGATACGGGTCCTTGCCGGCGTCGAGCATGTCCTTGAGGTCCTGCGCCGAGATGGTCGAGTCGGCCGCCGCCTCCTGGGCCTCGTCCGACACCACCCCGCAGAAGAGGTCGTAGTCGATCAGCTCGGTGATCGGCTGCGCCGCCGGATCCTTGCGCACCTTGATCGTCCGGTACGACATCTCCAGGGCGTCGTAGACCATCAGCCGACCCAGCAGCGGCTCACCGATGCCGGTGATCAGCTTGATCGCCTCGGTCACCATGATCGAGCCGATCGACGCGCAGAGCACGCCGAGCACCCCGCCCTCGGCGCAGGACGGCACCATGCCGGGCGGCGGCGGGTCCGGGTAGAGGTCGCGGTAGTTGGGCCCGTACTCGTCCCAGAAGACGCTGGCCTGGCCCTCGAAGCGGTAGATCGAGCCCCACACGTAGGGCTTGCCGAGCAGCACGCAGGCGTCGTTGACCAGGTAGCGGGTGGCGAAGTTGTCGGTCCCGTCGAGGATCAGATCGTACGGCCGGAAGATGTCCAGCGCGTTGGCCGACTCGAGCCGCTCGGTGTGCAGCACGACCTCGACGAAGGGGTTGATCTCCCGGATGCTGTCCCGCGCCGACTCCGCCTTGAGCCGGTCCACGTCGGACACCCCGTGGATGACCTGGCGCTGCAGGTTGGACTCGTCCACGACGTCGAAGTCGACGATGCCGAGCGTGCCGACGCCGGCCGCGGCGAGATAGAGCAGCGCCGGCGAGCCCAGGCCACCCGCGCCGACCACGAGGACCTTCGCGTTCTTCAGCCGCTTCTGCCCGGTCACCCCGACGTCCGGGATGATCAGGTGGCGGCTGTAGCGGGCGACCTCCTCGACGGTCAGCTCGGCGGCGGGCTCCACCAGGGGCGGCAAGGACACGGGTCCCTCCTCTGCAACGGGTTCCCGGGCTGAACGCCGGGGCGGGTGCGGGCGATTCCCGACAGCTTTTGTCTTCCGTTGCTTCCTATTTGGGACCATCCTAGAGTGCTCACGGCATATCGCACCTAAACGGCCGGCCCGATGACAGGTCAGCACGTTGCGCACTGTCCGCTCCGCCTGCGGGCATCACCGGCCACTCCTGCTGCTGACCCTGCGCGCTCACCGGGAGCCGGCACCATGATCGAGCGCACCCTCCGCGAGCGCGGCGACTGGCTCGGCGCGGCGTGCCTGCCGCGGTACCGGGACCTCGTTCCCGGCGTCCGGGCGACCGCCGGGGCTCGACGACCTCGCCGTGCTGGCCGGCACCGGGATGCGGCCGGCCCGGGAGGTGCTGCCGGCGCCGGTCACCCGGGTCGAGCCGGTGCTGACCGCTCTCGCCGTCCTCGCCGTCCCCGGCCTGCTGACCGAGTGGTGGCCGGCCACCGCCGACGCCGGCCGGTCGTAGCCCGAGGGAGCCATCCCGGGCGGCGCGCTAGGGATACGGCAGCGCGTTGGGCCGGCAGCTGCCGACGCCCGCCGTCTCCAGGCCCAGCGTCTGCTGCATCATCACCGGGGCCAGCGCGCCCTTCTTCGGGCACGGCTGGTGGTCGCGGCCGAGCGCGTGCCCGACCTCGTGGTTGATCACGTAGATCCGGTACGCGGCGACGTTGGCGGCGTACGCTACCGCGCCGCGCACCCAGCGGGCGTCGTTGATCACCGCCCGGCCCAGCTCGCCGTTGTAGCAGGAGGTCTCGAACGGCAGCGTGTAGCCACAGAGCCTCCGCACGGTGAGCGAGGCGGTGAGGCTGACCCGGAAGTCCACCGGCCCGCCGTCCACCCGCTGGAGCGACAGCCGGCCGCCGGAGGTCCAGCCGCGCGGGTTGCCGAGGATCCGCTCCACCTCGGCGGCGAAGGCCGGCCCATCGGCGACCACGCCGGCCTCCAGCTCGACGGCGTAGCGCCGCAGCGGGCCGGAGCCGACGACCTTGGAGCTGCCCGGCACGACGTCGAAGCGGCCGCCGCCGGTCTTGGTGTACGGCCCGCCGGGCGGCAGCGCGGTCGGCGGCAGCGGGCGGGCGCTGCCGCCACCGGCGTCGTCGACGTAGATGCGGGTCGGGGTGGGCCGCGGCGCGGTGGTCGGCGGGCCGGTCGTCGCGGCCGGCGGGGCCGCGGCCGGCGGGCTGGCCGGCGCGGTCGCGTCGGTCCCGCCGAGCGAGAGCGGGAGGCCGGCCGCGGCCCCGTTGGCCACGTCCACCCCGCAGAGCACGGTCAGCACGGTCAGCAGCGGGACCGCGTACGCGCGCCAGCCGTATGCGCGGACGAAACGGCGCAGCGGGCCGCCGCTGCCCTGCGGGGACCGGTGGGAACGGGCGGCGGAGGTGAAGGGTCGACGCGCCCCCGGCTCCGGGCCGGACGGGTCCAGCCGGGCCCGCAGCGGGCCGTCCGGGGAGCGCAGCTCCACCAGCCGGTACGGCGGCGCGAACCGGTCCCCCGCCGCTTCCCCACCCCGGGCCCGCCGCCGGTCCCTGCCGGAGACGCCGCGGTCGGCGGAACCCTGGCGGTCGGTGGGGGCATGACGGTCGGCGGGAGCGCGGCGATCGGCCGGAGCGTGACGATGGGAGGCGGGCGCGCGGCGGTGGGGGGCGAGGTCGTCGACACCGGGTCCAGGGGTGCCCGGGTCGGGCGGCCGCCCCGCCCGGCTGCCCGGGCCCGCGGCCGCCCCCCTGGCGCCGGCGCGTCGCCCCCGCGTCGCCGGTCCCGGACGGGTCACGCCGGACAGGATCGCACAGCCCGCGACCCCGGCCGCCCCGCCGGCGGGCCGGTCCACCGCCGGCGGGTCACCGCTGCGCGTGTCGTCGTCGCGACACGCCGTACCGGCGGTGCGGGGGCGCGGACCTGATCAGGACGCCTCCTCGAGGAGGCCGACGACGGCGCGGGCGACGACCTCGGGGCTCTCCATCTGGGCGACGTGGCCGATCCGGGGCAGCAACAGGAGCCGGGCGTCCGGGATCGTCGCCGCCGTCCGCGGCGCGATCGCCGGCGACACGACCTTGTCCTGGTCACCCCAGACGACCAGGGTGGGCGCCGAGACCTGGCCCGCCTGCCGCCACAGCGAGCGGGCCCCGGGCGCCGCGTACGACCAGGCGATCCCGCGCAGCGACGCGGTGAAGGCGTCCATCGCCCAGGGCAGCCCGCGCCGCCGCACCACCTCCTCGACCGCCTCGGCGACCCGGTTGTCCGGCACCACGGACGGGTCGCCGAAGCACAGCTCGATCACCTGCCGGGCCCGCCGCTCCGGCGGCAGCGCGTCCAGCCGGCGCTGCACCAGCCGGCCCAGCCCGGGTAGGAGCAGCAGCGGCAGGGTGACGTCCGAGCCGCGCCGCGGCCGCAGCGACGGCAGCGCCGGGGAGACCAGGGTCAGCGTCCGGACCAGGTCCGGGCGGGCCGCCGCGACCAGCACGGTCACCGCCCCGCCGAGCGAGTTGCCGAACAGGTGCACCGGCTCGGCGCCGCGCTGCTCCAGGTACGCGATCACCGTCCGGGCGTGCCCGAGCGGCGAGTAGTCCTGCCCGGGCGCCGGCCCGGACCGGCCGAACCCGGGCAGGTCCACCGCCTCGCCGGACAGCCGGTCGGACAGCAGGTGGGCCAGGTCGGTCCAGTTGGTGGCCGAGCCGCCCAGGCCGTGCACGTAGACCGCCGGCTCGCCGCCGGCGGACGGTCCGGGCGTGCGGCGGACGTACAGCTCGGCGCCGCGCACCCGCACCACGTCCCCGGGCCACGGCGGCAGCGTCGGGTCGACCGGTGGCAGCGGGGCGTCGGACAGCCGGGCGGTACGCACGGCGACGGGCGCGGTGACGGTCACGCGGAGCTCCCCTCCCTCGAGGCCTACCCGACGGTAACCCGGGAGCGCCCGTCGCTGCGCGCCCGCCCGCCCGAGCATCCGCTCGCCGGGGTCAGTGCAGGGTGTCCGGGCCGCCCGGGGCCGGTCCGGCCGGCGGGCGGCCCCCGGCCGGGCTGTGCACCGCCCGCAGCTCGGCCAGCCCGCGCTCGCGCCCGAACTGGCCCTCGTACCCCAGCTCCCGCCGGGCCCGGTCGTCCCGCAGCGTGCAGGTCTCCCCCGTCACCCGCACCGCGGTGAGGTCGATCGGCGGCCGGCCCGGCAGCGGCAGGGCCCGCCACAGCGCGCCGGCCCCGCCGGCCGCTGCCCGCGCCATCCGGCCGGACACGGTGCCGGTCGGCGCCGGCACGCCCTGGGTGGCCAGCAGCGCGGTGGCGAAGTCCCGCCAGCGCACCGGCGCCCCGTCGGTGACGAAGTACGCCTGCCCGCCGCGCCCGCGGTCGGCCGCGGCGAGGATGCCCTCGACCGCGTTGCGCACGTGGGTGGTGGAGGTGAGGTGCTCGCCGCCGTCGACCCAGCGCAGCTTGCCGGTACGGGCGGCGTCCACCAGCGCGGGCAGCAGCGTGCCGTCGCCGCGGCCCCACACCATCCGCGGCCGGACCGCCACCGTGGTCAGCTCGTCCGCCGACGCGGCCAGCACCAGCTGCTCTGCCTCAGCCTTGGTCCGCGCGTACGGCCCCGGCCAGCGCGCCGGGTACGGCCAGGACTCGTCGGCGTCCACCAGCGGCCGGTCGCCGAGCACCACCTGCTCGGTGGAGACCAGCACCAGCCGCGACACCCCCGCCGAGCGGGCGGCCTGCAGCACCGTGCGGCTGCCGTCCACGTTGGTCCGGTGCAGGTCGGTCCAGTCGCCGGACAGCTGGGCCGCGGAGTGCACGACCAGCTCGGCCCCGCGCATCCCGGCGGTCAGCGCGTCCAGGTCGGCCAGCTCACCGCGGACCGGGACGGCCCCGCGGGCGACCACGGCCGCCTCGGCGGCCGGTGACCGGGCCAGGGCCCGGACGGTCTCGCCGCGCTCGGCGAGGGCGTCGAGCAGCGCTCCTCCGACGAAACCGGAGCCGCCGGTGACGAAGACCGTGCGCATCCGTACCACCCTCCTCCCGCCGTCGGAGCGCCGGTACGGATGGCCGGGCCGCCGTTGGCGCGGTCGGTCACCGGGCCGGTGGGCCCGGGGACTCGTCACCCCACCTTAGGCAGAGGTGACAGCCCGGTGGCGGTTCTACAACGATTTGCCCCGCGTTGGGGCCGACCGGCGGGGCGGCGGCTAGCCCGGAAGCGCCAGCGAAGGCCGTCTCCCGGTGCGCAGCAGCGGCTCGAACAGGTCGCCGTCCTTGACCCGCTCGAGCACGTCCGCCTGGGTCAGCGCCAGCGGCGACCCACCAGCGGTCTCCTCGACCTCATCCCAGGTGACCGGCGCGGACACGGTCGCGGTCGGCCGCGCCCGCAGCGAGTAGACGCTCACCGTGGTCTTGGCCGCGTTGTTCTGGCTCCAGTCGACCAGCACCTTGCCCGGCCGCAGCGCCTTGGTCATCCGCGACACGACCAGCTCGGGCCGCTCCTCCTCCAGCCGCTCGGCCAGCTGGTGCGCGTACGCCGAGGTGCGCTCGGCCGGGGTGTCGGCGACCGCCGCGTACACCTGCATGCCCTTGCTGCCGCTGGTCTTCGCCACCGGCTCCAGCCCGTCGGCGACCAGCAGGTCCCGCAGCGCCAGCGCGACCTGGGCGCACTCGACCACGGTGGCGGGCGCGCCCGGGTCGAGGTCGAGCACCAGCTGGTCGGCGCCGTGCACGCCGTCCCGCGGGCCGACCTTCCACTGTGGAGTGTGCAGCTCCAGCGCGGCCAGGTTGGCCAGCCAGACCAGGGTGGCCAGCTCCTCGACGACGACGTAGTCGATCTCGTCGCGGTTCTTGGTGCTGCCGGGGGCGGGCAGCCGGGCGGTGCGGACCCAGTCCGGCTTGCTGCGGGAGGCGTTCTTCTCGAAGAAGAACTTTCCGTCCACCCCGTTGGGATAGCGCTTGACGGTCAGCGGCCGGCCGGCCAGGTGCGGCAGCAGCACCGGTGCGACCTCGGTGTAGTAGGCGATCACCTCCCCCTTGGTCAGCCCGACCTCGGGATAGAGCACCTTGTCCAGATTGGACAGCTTGAGCGTCCGGCCATCCACCTCGACAGCGACGCTACTGTTACTGCTCACGCACGACCTCCACCGGCTTCTTGTCGGTGCGCACGCCCTGGAAGCTGGCGAACCGCAGCCGCCCGTCCGGGGTCCACTCGGCGAACTCCACCTCGACCACCACCTCCGGCCGCACCCAGGTGATCGGCCGCCCCCGCACGTCCGGCGGCATCGCCTCGAACGGCGACGTGCCCACCACGTACGGCCGCAGCCGCTTCTCCATCGACCGCAGCGCCCCCGCGGTGAACCCGGTGCCGACCTGTCCGGAGTAGACGAACCGGCCGCCCGGCTCGTACACGCCCAGCAGCAGCGAGCCGATCCCGCCGGCCCGGCCGCCCTCACCGTGCTCCCAGCCGCCCACCACGAACTCCTGCCGCCGGCCGTACCGGACCTTGACCCAGTCGGCGGTCCGGTAACCGGGCCGGTAGGTCGAGGTCAGCTTCTTCGCGACCACGCCCTCCAGCCCGTTCTCGGCGGCGGCCTGGGCGGTGGCCGGCCCGTCGTCGAAGGTCGGCGACACCGTCCAGTGCGGACCGCCGGGCGCCAGCCGCTCCAGGGTGGCCCGCCGCTCGGCGTACGGCCGGCCGGTCAGGTCCACCCCGTACAGCCGGAGCACGTCGAAGATCAGGTAGGTCACCGGGGCCGCCGCGGCCAGCCGGCGGGCCTGCGCGGCGGCGCGCACGTGCATCCGGCCCTGCAGCGCGGAGAACGACGGCCGGCCGTCCACGAAGGACACCACCTCGCCGTCGAGCAACACGTCCTCGGCGATCTTGGCGAGGCCGGCCAGCTCCGGGTACGCGGCCGTCACCTCGTTGCCGAGCCGGCTGACCAGCACCAGCCCGGACGGGCCCACGTCGGCGAGCGTGCGCACCCCGTCCCACTTGAACTCGTACGCCCAGCCCGGCCCGGTGGGCAGCGGGCCGGCGGTGGCGAGCATGGGCTGCACGGGCACATCCTGCCCCTTCTCCGCGTGTTTCCCCTGGTGGCACTGGCCACGGCGGGCCGCAACGGGCAGGCTGGATCACGACCGTCGTCGAGAAGGGGTGGGTGCCGTGCGCGCGATCTGGAAGGGCGCCGTCTCCTTCGGGCTGGTGAGCATCCCGGTGAAGCTCTACACGGCGACCGAGGAGAAGGACGTCTCGTTCCACCAGGTGCACCGGGAGGACGGCGGCCGGATCCGGTACAAGCGGGTCTGCCAGATCGACGGCGAGGAGGTCGCGTACGCGGACATCGCCAAGGGCTACGAGCTGCCCTCCGGCGAGACGGTGGTGATCACCGACGACGACCTCGCCGACCTGCCGCTGAGCACCTCCCGGGTGGTCGACGTGCTGTCGTTCGTGCCGCTGGAGCAGGTCGACCCGATCTACTTCGCCAAGAGCTACTACCTGGAGCCGGACAAGACCGCCACGAAGCCGTACGTGCTGCTCAGGGACGCGCTGGAGCAGGCCGACTCGGTCGCGCTGGTCAAGGTGGCGATCCGGACCCGGGAGACGCTGGCCACCCTGCGGGTCCGCGACGGCGTGCTGGTGCTGGAGACCATGGTCTGGCCGGACGAGGTCCGCGAGCCGGACTTCGCCTTCCTCGGCGACGACGTCCAGGTGCGGCCGCAGGAGCTGGCCATGGCGCAGTCGCTGATCGAGAGCATGTCGGCCGACTTCGACCCGACGGCGTACCACGACGAGTACCGCGAGGCTCTGCAGGAGGTCATCGAGGCCAAGGTGGAGGGTCGCGAGATCGTCGAGCAGCCGGTCCAGGAGGAGGACACCGGCTCGGTGGTCGACCTGATGGCGGCGCTGCGGGCCAGCGTGGCGGCGGCGAAGAAGGGCCGCGGCGAGGACGCCGGCGACGCCACCCCGGCCAGGAAGACCGCCGCAAAGAAGGCTCCGGCCAAGAAGGCCGCCGCCAAGGCCCCGGCCAAGACCGCCGCAAAGAAGGCCCCCGCCAAGAAGGCCGCCAAGAAGGCCGCCCCCCGCAAGTCCGCCTGACCGCACGGCGATCACGTTTGCGCGTGTCCTCGTTCCGACACGCCGCACCAGGGGACGTCCCGGACGAGCCGGCGCGCAAAGGTGATCCGGCCGGTTGGTCTGGGCAGAATCCGGGGCGATGCCGAGCCGTACGGAGGAGCGCCGATGAGCGAGACGCCGCTGGAGAGCCCGGCCGAGGACGCCGCCGAGCAGCGGCAGGAGGTCTACCCCGGCGGTCCGCGGCCAGCCGCGCCCGAGGAGACCAGCCTGGAGGTGGACCCGGCGGACGCGCAGCAGCAGGCGGCAGAGGTGCCGCTGGACGAGGACGCCTGGCCGTGACCGGCCGCTGCCGCGAGTAGTCTCCGAACTGATCCGGTTACCCGGCAAACACCGCGCACGGGAGGGCCCATGGCGACACCTGTCCCGGGGATCACCGGCGCCGGCGCCCCCGACGCCCCCGTGCCCACCGCCCGCGGCGGCCGGCTGCCCCGCTCCGCCCGGCGCAAGCAGCTGATGGCGGCCGCGCAGGAGGTCTTCGTCGCGCACGGCTACCACGCCGCCGCGATGGACGACATCGCCGACCGGGCGGGGGTCTCCAAGCCGGTGCTCTACCAGCATTTCCCGGGCAAGCTGGAGCTCTACCTGGCGCTGCTGGACAAGCACACGGGCTCGCTGGTCCGGGCGGTGCGGGACGCGATGGCGGTCACCACCGACAACGCCGAGCGCGTGCACAACGCGGTGAGTGCGTACTTCGACTTCGTGGACGGGCAGGACGCCGAGCCGGACGGCGCGTTCCGGCTGGTCTTCGAGACCGACCTGCGCAACGAGCCGGCGGTGCGGGACCGGATCGCCCAGGCGTCGCAGCTGTGCATGGAGGCGATCGCGGACACCATCGCCGCGGACACCGGGCTGGCCCGGCCGGAGGCGGAGCTGCTCTCGGTCGCCCTCACCGGCACGTCGGAGATGGCGGCCCGCTGGTGGCTGGGCACCGACCGGGCGCTGCCCAAGGCGGACGCGGTCCGGCTGGTCGAGGGCCTGGTCTGGCGGGGCATCTCCAACTTCCCGCTGGCCGGGGCCGGCTGAGCGTTCGCCCAGGGCGCAGGGGGCCGCCCGGCGGGCGACCGGTGGCGCAACTACCCTCGGTCCGACACATGACGACAGGAGGGTGTCCCGGTGGAGGTCAAGATCGGCGTGCTGCACACGCCGCGCGAGATCGTGCTCGAGAGCACGCTGAGCCCCGCGCAGGTGGAGGACGCCGTCCGGGACGCGCTCAAGGACAGCTCGTCGGTCCTGTCGCTGACGGACGACAAGGGCCGCCGCGTGGTGGTCCCGTCCGGTCTGGTGGCGTACGTGGAGATCGCCGAGCCCGACCAGCGCCGCGTCGGCTTCTCGGTCGGCAGCTGACCGGCCGGCTCGCCGCCTGTCCGGCTGGCCGGCTGTCGGCCTAGCCGGAGAGGCCCAGCGCCTGCATGCGGGCGGTGTGGGCGGCGGTCAGCCGCTTGAGCAGCGCCGCCACCCCGCTCAGCTGGCCCGACCCGCCGACCAGCAGCTGCGCCAGCGCGTCCCGCTCGGCCGCCACCCGCTGGGCCTGGGACAGTGCCTCCCCGACCAGCCGGCGGGCCCACAGCGCCAGCCGGCCGGACAGCGCCGGGTCGGCCTCGATCGCCGCCCGCACCTCGCGCACGGCGAAGCCGGCGTGCCCGCTGTCGGCGAGCACATCGAGCACCAGGTCCCGGGTCGACGGGTCGAGCAGCTCGGCCACCTCGCGGTAGAAGTCGGCCGCGATCCCGTCCCCGACGTACGCCTTGACGAGGCCCTCCAGCCAGGTGCTGGGCCGGGTGGTGACGTGGAAGGCGTCGAAGACCTCGACGAACGGGCGCATCGCCTCGTCCGGGTCGGTGCCGAGCTCGGCCAGCCGGTCCCGCAGCCGCAGGAAGTGGCCGATCTCGGCTCCGGCCATGCAGGACAGCGCGGCCCGGCCGGACAGCGTGGGCGCCAGCCGGGCGTCGTCGGCCAGCCGGTCGAACGCGGTCAGCTCCCCGTACGCGAGGACGCCGAGCAGGTCGACCACGGCCTGCGGGTCGATCGCCGGAGCGGGGGGTTCGGCGGTGCTCAGCGCAGCCTCCAGGGTGTCGTGGGCAGTACGGACCCTAGTCCCGTACAATTAGTAGTGCGTGACGTCCGTTGATGTCACCGTTCATGTGCGCGGACCTCCGCCTCGGTGCGGTCCCGCCCCTGCTCCGCCGGTCACGGTCGCGAGCGGAAGGTGTGGTCGATCGCCCTGCAGGGCCGGCTGTCGGCGCTGGCGAGAGAGGCACCTGCACTGACCACGACCGACCAGACCCAGACCACCACCGACGAGACACTCGAAGAGTTCGAGCCGCTGGCCGGCCGCGCACCGGTCAGCGAGGACAGCCCGCTGTTCGCCGACCTCGGCGTCGCCGAGCCGATCGTCCGCGCGCTCGCCGACGTCGGCATCACCCGCACCTTCGCGATCCAGGAGATGACCCTCCCGATCGCGCTGGCCGGCAGCGACCTGATCGGCCAGGCCCGCACCGGCACCGGCAAGACGCTCGGCTTCGGCGTGCCGCTGCTGCAGCGCCTCGGCGCCGCCGACGGCGTCGAGCCGCGCGCCCTCGTCGTGGTGCCCACCCGCGAGCTGTGCGTCCAGGTCGCCCGCGACCTGCAGGCCGCCGGCCGGCACCTGGCCACCCGGGTCACCGCGATCTACGGCGGCCGGGCGTACGAGCCGCAGATCAGCTCCCTGCGCAAGGGCGTCGACGTGATCGTCGGCACCCCGGGCCGGCTGCTCGACCTGGTCAACCAGGGCCACCTCCGGCTCGGCTCCGTCACCGCGCTGGTCCTCGACGAGGCCGACGAGATGCTCGACCTCGGCTTCCTGCCGGACATCGAGCGGATCCTGGCCCGGGTGCCGGACGCGCGGCAGACCATGCTCTTCAGCGCCACCATGCCGGGGCCGATCGTGGCCCTGGCCCGCCGCTTCATGCGCCAGCCGGTGCACGTGCGCGCGGAGGGCCACGAGGAGTCCCGGGTGGTGCCGGAGACGCAGCAGTTCGTCTACCGGGCGCACGCCCTGGACAAGGCGGAGATGCTGGCCCGGATCCTGCAGGCCGGCGGCCGCGGGCTGACCATGATCTTCTGCCGGACCAAGCGGACCGCGCAGAAGGTCGCCGACGACCTGGTCGACCGCGGGTTCGCCGCGGCCGCCGTGCACGGCGACCTCGGGCAGGGGGCGCGCGAGCAGGCGCTGCGCGCGTTCCGGTCCGGCAAGGTGGACGTGCTGGTCGCGACCGACGTCGCCGCCCGCGGGCTGGACGTCGAGGGCGTGACCCACGTGGTCAATTACCAGTGCCCCGAGGACGAGAAGGTCTACCTGCACCGGATCGGGCGGACCGGCCGGGCCGGCGCCTCCGGCGTCGCGGTCACCTTCGTCGACTGGGACGAGCTGGCCCGCTGGAAGATGATCTGCGACGCGCTGGACCTGCCGTTCCACCAGCCGCCGGAGACGTACTCGACGTCCGAGCACCTGCGCGTCGACCTGGACATCGCTGCCGCGGCGACCGGCACGCTGCCGCGCTCGCGGCGCACCCGGGCCGGGCTGGAGGCCGAGGAGGTCGAGGACCTCGGCGAGACCGGCGGCGGCCGCGGGTCGCGGCCCGGGCGGACCCGGACGCCGTCCCGGGAGCGGCCGGCCGACGGTGCCGGCGAGGCGCCGACCAGCGGGCCGGGCGAGAGCCGGGCCCGCCGGAGCCGGTCCCGGCGGCGGACCCGGGGCGGGCAGCCGGTCGACGGCGCGGCGGTGGACGCCGACGGGTCGGAGCCGGCGGCGACAGCGGGCGAGCCGGTGACCGCGGCCGAGCTGGCCGGCGCGGTGGCCACGGTGGAGGCCGGCGGTCCCGCCCGGCGGCGGCGCCGGCGGCGCGGCGGCCGGGGTCGGTCCGGCGGCGTCGAGGGCGGCGTCGACGGCGGCGCCGAGGGGACCGACGGCGACATCGCCGACACCGCCTGAGCAGCGGGCGGTGCGGCTGCTGATCCTGGCCGACACGCACGTGCCCAAGCGGGCGCGGGACCTGCCGGACCAGGTGTGGGCGGCGGTGGACTCGGCCGACGTGGTGCTGCACGCCGGTGACTGGGTCGACGTCGCGCTGCTCGACGCGCTGGAAGCGCGGGCAGCACGCCTCATCGGCGTGTACGGCAACAACGACGGCCCGGCGCTGCGGGCCCGGCTGCCCGAGGTGGCCCGGGTCGAGTTCGGCGGGCTGCGCGTCGCGGTGGTGCACGAGACCGGGCCGGCGGCCGGCCGGGAGGACCGCTGCGCGCGGGCGTACCCGGACACCGACGTGCTCGTCTTCGGGCACAGCCACATCCCGTGGGACACGGTCGCGCCGGGCGGGCTGCGGCTGCTCAACCCCGGCTCCCCCACCGACCGGCGCCGCCAACCGCAGAAGACCTACCTCACCGCCGTCGCCTCCGCCGGCCACCTCACCGACGTCACCCTCCACCCCGTACTCCCCTGAGCACACCCCCGCGCGACTGAGGAGTTGGGCCGCCGACTGGGCAGCGAGGTCGGCACCAGGGTTGCCAGGGGCCGTTGAGCTGGAAGCAGCAGCACCAGATCGCCGGCTCGGTGCAGCAAGGTCGTCGCGGCTCGGGTGGTCTGCGGGCGTGCCGACTGCGGACCGGGCGAGGTCACGCTGGAGTCGTCGACGGACGTAGGACGCCGAGCCGGGTGGCCTGGGATAGGGCCGGTCGGCCGATAGGGCAGTCCCAAGCAATCTGTGGACGCCGGATCGGCTGGGAAACCCGTCCTCCGGACACCCCCGCCTCCGTTTCCGCTGCGTCTCTGCTCCTCTAGGCGAGTCCTCTAGCGAGTCCTCTAGGCGAGGCAGTCACGCGCGTGCTTGCGACGCTGCGTCTCTGCCTCGCGGAGCGGAGCAGAGACGCAGCGTTTGAGGGGACGACCAGGGTGACCACCGCGCCCAGGTCGACCGCCGACTTTGCGGACGGAGGAGAGTGCGGGGAGGTTGGCGGATCGGATCAGGCGGCGAGCCGTGTCTGCGTCGGGCCGCGGAGCAGAGGCGTACCGCACTCGCCGGCACTGTGCCGTCCGGATCGTCGGCCCGCGGGTGGGGTCGGCCGCCTGGTCAGCTTCCCGTCCGGACTGTCCCCTCGACTCGGCCCGCGGCCGCGGCCGGAGCCTGCTGGACCGGCCACTGGGCAGTGGACGCGACGGGGAGTTGGACCGGGGACTGGGCAGCCTGAGCTGCTCAGTCGGCCGTGAGACCGCCCAGTCGGGGGCGGGACTGCTCAGTCGGGGGCGCTGGGGGCTCGCACTAGCATGCGGGGGTGAGGACGCGGGCGCTGGTGGGGATCACCTCGGCCGCGGTCGCGGTCGGGCTGCTGGCCGCGGTCGCGGTGCCGGTGGTGCGGTCAAGCGACGCCGCCAACACCGAGCTGCGGGTGGCGGCGGACAACCCGCTGCCGCCGGAGACCGCACCGCTGCCGGTCTCCGTCCACCAGCTCTGGACCGCGGCGAGCACCCTGGCGGGCGGGCCGGTGAGCGGGCCGGTGGAGGGGCCGACCGCGGTGGCGACCGGTGCCGACCGGGTCGCTGGGCTGGACCCGGCCACCGGACGGGAGCGCTGGTCGTACCGGCGGGGCAACGCCCGGCTCTGCGCCACCGCGCTGCGCGACGGCGTGGTCCTCGCCCTCTTCGCGAAGTCGCACGGCTGCCGGGACCTGATCGGGCTGGACGCCGTCACCGGTGACCGGCGGTGGTTCCGGACCGTGGAGTTCACCGTCGACGCCGTGCTGACCAGCGGGCCGGGCGTGGCCGTGGTCACCGGCGGGGACAAGATGATCGCGGTCGACACCGGCAGCGGGCTCAACCGGTGGACCTGGACCGAGGCCGGCTGCCGGCTGGACCCGGCGACCGCCGGCCGGGCCGCGGTCGCCACCGTCGCCCGCTGCGGCGGGCAGGACCGGCTCGTCGTCCACGCCCCGTACGCCGACCGCGCGCCCTGGGTGTCCCCGCAGCCCGCCGGCACCGACCCCCGGGTGGTCGCCGCCGACGACGAGGTCTCGGTGCTGAGCCGGTCCGGCGGGGTGCCGGCGCTGGCCGGTTACCGGCCGCAGGAGGGCCAGGACAACAAGCAGGAGGCGGTCCGGACCGGCTCGGTACGCGATGCCCGGCTCGCGTACGCCCCCGGCGGCCCGCTCGCCGCGGTCACCGACAGCCAGGTCATCCTGTTGTGGACCGGGCAGCGGATGGTCGCCGTCGACAGCCGGAGCCGGCGGGTGCGCTGGACCGCGGCCGCCTCCGGGCCGCCGGTGGTCGCCGAGGGGCAGGTGCTGGCGGTCGACGCCGGCGGCCTGACCGCCCGGCCGGTGCTGGCCGGCACGCCCGCCACCCGGGTGCCGGTGACCGGCGGGCTGCCGACCGGCGCCGCGCTCTCCCGCGTCGGCCGGCTCGTCGTCGCCGCCGCCGACGGCCGCCTCACCGCCTTCGGCTGAGCCGGGACGGACGGGCAGGATGGGGTGGTGACCACGGTGACCCGCCGCGACCTGCCCACGCCGACCGGGCCGGTCGCCGCACTCGAGGCCGGGGACGGGCCGCCGGTGCTGCTGGTGCCCGGCTACACCGGGACCAAGGAGGACTTCGCGCTGGTGCTGGCGCCGCTGGCCGCCGGCGGGGTGCGGGCGGTCGCCATGGACCTGCCCGGGCAGTTCGAGTCGCCCGGGCCGGACGACCCGGCGGCGTACGCGGTGGAGACCCTCGCCGGCACCGTCCGCGCCGTGGTCGGCGAGCTCGGCGGCCGGGCGCACCTGGTCGGACACTCCTTCGGCGGGCTGGTCTGCCGGGCCGTCACCATCGCCGACCCCGCCGCCGTCGCCTCGCTCACCCTGCTCGACTCCGGCCCGGCCGCGATCGGCGGCAACCGGCGGGAGCGGATGGAGGCGCTGGAGCCGCTGCTCGCCGCCGGTGGACTGTCCGGCGTATACGACGCCCTGGAGATGCTCGCCGCCGCCGACCCGCAGTGGGCGGCCGCCCCGACCGAGCACCGCGAGTTCCTCCGCAGGCGCTTCCTCGCCGGCACCGAGGCCGGCCTGCGCGGGATGGGCGACGCGCTGCGGGCCGAGCCGGACCGGACCGCCGAGCTGCGCGCGACCGGCGTGCCGCTGCTGGTCGCGTACGGCGCGGACGACGACGCCTGGCCGCCCGCGGTGCAGGCGGAGATGGCCAAGCGGCTCGGCGCCGAGCACGCGGTCATCGACGGCGCGGTGCACTCCCCGGCCGCCCAGCAGCCGGCCGCCACGGTCGACGCGCTACTCGGCTTCTGGTCCCGACTGGGTCCCTGACGTGCCGGTTCGCCCACCGGACGGCACAATGGCGGGGATGGCTGCGCAGCGGTACGACCTCGGCTACTTCGGCCCGGACAGCGTGACGTGGCGGCTGCACGCCGACCCGGTGCAGTTCGTCGCCGGGGTGCGGGCGCTGTTCCTGCTCGCCCTGCACCCGCTGGCCATGGCCGGGGTCGACCAGCACTCGACGTACCGGGAGGACCCGGTCGGGCGGCTCCAGCGCACCGGCGACTACGTGGGCGCGATCACCTTCGGCACCCGGGACGAGGCCGACCGGGCCGCCGCCAGGGTGCGCGGCGTGCACCGGCGGGTCCGCGGGGTGGAGCCGGAGTCCGGCGTCCGCTACGACGGCTCGGATCCCGACCTGCTGCTGTGGGTGCACTGCGGGGAGATCGACTCGTTCCTCGCCGTCGGCCGCCGGGCCGGGATCCGGCTGGGCCCGGGCGACGCCGACCGGTACGTCGCCGAGCAGGTCCGGTCGGCCGAGCTCGTCGGCATCCCGCGCGAGCTGGTGCCGCGCTCGGAGGCGGAGCTGGCTGCGTACTTCGAGCGGGTCCGGCCGGAGCTGCGCGCCACCGCGGCCGGGCGTGCCACCGCCCGCTGGCTCTTCGTACCGCCGATGCCGGCGCTCGTGCAGGTCGCCACCCCGGCGCGGGCCGTGTGGATCACCGCGGCCGGGCTGTCCTTCGCCACGCTGCCGGCCTGGGCCCGCCGGCTCTACCGCATGCCCGGGCTGCCCACCACCGACCTCGGCGCGTCGCTGGCGCTGCGGGCGCTGCGGACGTCCACGCTGGCGCTGCCGCCCTTCCTGCGCCGCTCGCCGCACTACCGGCAGGCGCTGCAGCGGCTCGCGGAGACGCCGGTGCGCCGCCTCGAGGTGGTGTGACGCTCTCCCCGCGGCTGGCCGCGATCGTTGACGCGCTGCCGCTGCGGCCCGGGCTGCGGGTGCTGGAGATCGGCGGGGCGCCGGGCGCGGCGGCCCGGGCGGTCGCCTCGCGGGTCGGGCACGTGCTGGTCGTCGACCGGTCCGCGACCGGGATCGCGCAGGTCGAGCGGCTGGCCGCCGCGGAGATCGCCGCCGGCCGGCTGAGCGTGCGGTGCTCGGCGGCGGAGGATTTCGAGCTGGCGCCCGGGGAGGCCCCGTACGATCTCGCCTTCGCAGTCCGGGTCGGTGCGCTGGACGGCCGCCACCCGCGCGCCGGCGACGCCGCGCGGGCCCGCATCCGCGCCGCCCTCGTCCCCGACGGCCGGCTCTTCGTCGACGGCGGCGACCCCCTGCGCGAGATCCCGCTCTGAGCCTCAGCCGGAGCGGTTGGGGCCGACCCGCTCGGGGGTGATCGCGACGATCACCCGCTGGTCGCGCTCCATCGCGGCCCGGTAGTCGTCCCAGTCCGGGTGCTCTCCCGACACCGACCGGTAGTACGCCACCAGCAGCTCCATCGCCTCCGGCAGCGGCACGACCTCGACCGGTCCCTCCACCTGCACCCAGTCGCCGAAGAAGCGGTCGGTGAAGCCGCAGTACGACGCGTACGGCTGACGGCGCAGGTTGCGCACCTTGTACGCGGTCTCCCGGCTGCTGACGATGATCCGGCCCTGCTCGTCCACCGCACCCGTCACCGGCGACAGCTGCGGCTGCCCGTCGGCCCGGGTGGTGGCGAGCACGCCTCGGTGGTGCTGCCGGACGAAGTCGAGTGCCTCACTGGTCTCCACGCCCGATCCCTACCACCCTCGGCGGCCGGTCACTCGGCCGGCTCCTCGACGAGCGCGGACCAGGGGGCGCGCTCCGGAGCGGCGACCCGGCCCTCGGGGCAGTGCCGGCGGTAGTCGCACCACCCGCATTGCCGCCCCGGCAACGGCGGAAAGAGCGCGTCGGGGTCGCCGCCGGCGGTCAGCCCGCCGGCCGCGGCCTCGATGTCGTCCGCGGTGTCTTCGGCCCGGGCGACGTGCCGACCCAGTGACTCCTCGGTGTGCTCCCAACCGGCGACCCGGCCGGTGGGCAGGTGGTGCAGCTCCACCCGCGAGCATGGGCGGCGCAGCGTCCGCCGGGCGGCCAGCGCGTACACGGCCAGGGCCAGCGAGCCGCGGGCGTCGTCCGTGCCGGGCACCCAGCGGCCGGTCTTGTAGTCGACGATGACCAGCTCGCCGTCCCGGCTGTCGATCCGGTCGACCCGCCCCGACAGCGCCAGCCGGGCGGTCCGCACCGCCACCCCGCGCTCCACCCCGACCGGCTCGTCGTCCGGGTCCAGGGTCGCCGCGTACGCCTCCACCCAGTCGCGGGCCCGGACCCGCCAGCGGGCCGACTGTGCCTCGTCCGCGTACCCGTCGGTGATCCAGGCGGCGTCCAGCAGCGAGCCGGCCGCAGCCGGCGTCCGCCGCGACCGGGGCAGCAGCCACCAGTCGCGCAGGGCGTTGTGCACCGCCGCCCCGAGCGAGTTGTGCGCCCACGGCGGGCCCTTGGGCGGCGCCGGGCGGACCAGGTAGGTCAGCCGGTAGCGCCGCGGGCACTCGGTGAAGGTGCCCAGTCGGGAGGGCGTCGCCGCGAACAGCCGGCGCGGCATGCCGTCGAAGCCGAGCTGCTCACTGGCCACGGAGCCCACCTACCAGCTGCCCCCGCCGGAGTTGCCGCCCCCGCCTCCACCTCCGCCGCCACCGCCACCGCCACCGCCCCAGTCGCCGCCGCCGAAGCCGCCGCCCCTGCCGCCCCAATCACCGCCGCCGAAGCCGCCGCCCCCGCCGCCGAAGCCGCCCCCGCCGCCGTCCCAGCCGGAGCCGCTGTCGCCGGCGTCCTCGCGCCCCGCCTCGTAGCCACGGTCGTAGCCGGAGTCGTAGCCCCCGCCGCCGAAGCCGCCGAAGCCGCCGGTGAGCACCGAGCCGAGCAGCAGCGTCTGCCAGAAGGGCACCGAATACCACCCGCCGGGGATGCCGGCCCCGCCGCCGTAGTAGTGCGGAGCGCCGGGCGTGTATTGCGGGTAGCCCTGGTAGGCCTGCCCGCCGACGCTCACCTGCCGCGGCTCGGTGAGCTGCTCGCCCTGCGGCGGCGAGATCGGCGGCAGGTCCGGTCCGGGGTCGAGGCCGAGCTCCAGCCGCGCGGTCCGGGCCGCCTGCAGCCCCTCCAGCGCGGCCGTCCGGGCCACGTCGTATTCCTCGTGGGTGTCGGCGTGGGACAGCTGGGAGCCGGTGGCGGTGTAGCGCTCGCTGGCGTCCACCATCGCCTGCCGGGCCACCGGGTCGTCGCCGGGGTTGAGGTTTTGCACGTCGGCGCCGAGCCGGTCGTACAGCGAGAGCACCTCCGCCCGCCGCCCCTCCAGCTCCTTGAGCCGGCGCCGCCGCCGGGACACCACGAACGCCCCCGCGCCGGCGGCGCCCACCGCACCGATCCCGAGCACCCACGGCCAGGTGCTTCCGCCGCCGGCGTCGCCGGACACGTCGGTCTGGCCGGCCGCCGAGCTCTGCGTGCAGGACGGGCTGTCGGCCGCCGGCGCCGCCGCGACCAGCCCGACGAAGTCCTGCAGCGCCGAGGTCACGTCGTTGCGTTGCTGCAGGTCAGGTCGGTTGGCGTCCACCGCGGACTTGGCCGCGTTGCTGGCCGCGCCCTGGCACAGCGCCGAGGAGGCCGCGCTGAACGACCGGCCGGCGACCACTCCGACGGTGAGCGGCGCCTCCGGGGACAGCGTCTGGCCGATGGAGAGGGCGGCGGCGTACGCCTTGGGGTTGCTGCCGTAGCCCTCGCCGGGCAGCACCGCGATCTTGATCGGCCGGTTGCCGATGGCCGCCCGCACCGCCGCCTCGTCGAGGCCCGGGGAGTCGACCCCCGGCGCCACATAGACCGTTGCGGAGCGCAGCGCCTCGACCGCGTCGTCCACCGGGTCGGCCACCGCGGCCGGGGCACCGGCGAGCAGGACCAGCCAGCTGGCCGCCAGACCGGCGGCGACGGCGAGGAAGCGCTTCACGGCCGCAACGGTAGTCCTCGACCCGGATGTCCCGTCGAGGGTGTCCACAGCCGGCCCGCGGGCCGGCGCGCCTGCCCGCGATCCGACGGCTCAGCGCGCCTCGGCCACGAAGCCCAGCACCGACTCGGCCACCAGCTGCACCGCGATCGCGGACAGCAGCAGGCCGGCGATCCGGCTCACGAGCACGATGCCGCTCTCCCTGACCACCCGGATGATCCCGCCGGAGAACCGCAGCGCGAGGTACAGCACCAGGTGCACGGCCACGATCGCGGCGCCGAGCGCGACCAGGTCGGCCGCCCCGTCGGCCCGCCGGACGAAGACGATGGTGGCGACGATCGTGCCCGGCCCGGCCAGCAGCGGGGTGCCCAGCGGGACCAGCGCGACGTTGACGTCCTGCACCTGCTGCGGGTCGTCGGCCCGCCCGGTGAGCAGGTCGAGCGCGACCAGCAGCAGGAGCAGCCCGCCGGCCCCCTGCAGCGCCGGGATGCCGATGCCGAGGTAGTCCAGGATCTGCTGGCCGAAGACGGCGAACGAGCAGATCACCGCGAAGGACACCGCGACCGCCTGCCAGGCCGCGCGGGAGCGGGCCTGGCGGGTCCGCCCGCCGGTGAGCGCGAGGAACAGCGGGATCGTGCCCGGCGGGTCCATGATCACGAAGAGCGTGACGAACGCCTCGCCGAAGAACCGCGGGTCGAGGACCGCGCCCATGCCGGCCTCACCCGACCACCGGCGCGGAGCCGGTCGCCCGGGCCACCAGAGCCTCGTACGCCGCCGGCGCGGTGTGCCCGCCCGCGCCCACCCGCACCCGCTTGTTGGTCCCGTGGTAATCGCTGGAGCCGGTCATCAGCAGCCCCAGCTCGGCGGCGAGCCCGCGCAGGTGCTCGCGGTCGGCCGGCGCGTGGTCGGGGTGGTCCACCTCCAGGCCGGCCAGCCCCGCCTCGGCAAGCGCGACGACCACCTCGTCGCCGACCACCCGGCCGCGCGCCCGGGCCAGCGGGTGCGCGAACACCGCCACCCCGCCGGCCGCGGTGATCAACCGCACCCCGGCCAGCACGTCCAGGTCCTGCTTGGGCTCGTGGTACGGCGAGCCGGTGCGCAGCAGGGTGGCGAAGGCCTCGTCGACCGAGCGCACCACCCCGGCCTCGACCAGCGTGCGGGCGATGTGCGGCCGGCCCACCGAGGCGTTGCCGGCCAGCTCGGCGACCCGCTCCCAGCGCACCGGCAGCCCGTCGGCCGCCATCCGCTCGGTCATCCGCTCGGCCCGGCCGAACCGGCTGTCCCGCAGCGTGGCCAGCGTCTCGACCAGCTCCGGGTGCGCCGGGTCCACCAGGTAGCCGAGCAGGTGCAGCTCGGTCGGCCGCTGCCCGTTCGCCGGGTTCCACCGGCAGGACAGCTCCAGACCCGGCAGCAGGGTCAGCCCGGGCGACACCGCCTCGGCCGCCTCGGCCCACCCGACGGTCGTGTCGTGGTCGGTGAGCGCGACCACGTCCAGCCCCGCCTCCCGGGCGGCGGCCACCAGCGCCGCCGGTCGGTCGGTCCCGTCCGAGGCGGTCGAGTGGGCGTGGAGGTCGATGAGCATCTTGGCCGAACGGTACGGCCCGTCGACCCCCACCGCGCCGTCACCCCCGGCCGGCCGGGTCAGTCGTCGGCGGGGTCCGTGCCGCCCGGCGGCGGCGTGTCCTGGGGGCGCCGCGGCGGCGGCAGCGGGGTGTCCGAGCGGCCGTCCCCGCGGCGCGGCTCGTGGAAGCGGGGCAGCTCGACGGTCGGGTCGGGCCGGTACGTCCCGTCGTCCCACTCCGCGTCCGCGGCGGGGTCGTCGAACTCCCGGTCGAACCGCGGGCGCTCCCAGTCGTCGTCGCGGGACCGGTCCCAGCCCTCGTCCCGGCGACGGTCCCAGTCGTCGTCGCGGTCGGCCAGCAGCAGCCGGTCGCGGCGGGCGAGCAGCTGGTCGAGTTGGGAGGGCACGGGCGGCCCGGACGGCGGCGCGGCCGGCTCGTCCGCGTCGTGCCGGCGGCGGCGGGCGAAGCGGCGCCAGCGCCCGCGAGCGACCCGCTCCTTCTCCTGCTCGGCCTCCCGCTGCGCGGCGGTGACCAGCGCGCCCGGCGCGCCCTTGTCGCCGCCGAAGAGCAGCTCGGAGATCTGCATGTAGAGCTTCTCGGGCTTCGGCACGAAGTCGATGTGGCTGAGCGCCTGGTCCTGGCCGGCGGTCTCCACCACGAACTGCCCGTACCCCAGCATCAGCCCGGTCGCCGACCGGTTGAAGGTGAGGTCGGTGACCTTGACCAGCGGCATGATCGCCACCTTGCGGGTGACGATGCCGGTCAGCAGCAGCACCCGCTTGTCGGTGACGACCAGCTTCTCCACGTACCAGTCGCCGATGGTCCACGCGTAGCGGACGACGACAAAGACGCAGAAGTAGACGACGACCATCTGGGCGAAGTCGGCGCCGGACAGGACCCTGGCCAGCAGGATCCCGAGGATCAGCAGCAGCGTGCTCTGGATCGTGATGCCGGCCAGCACCGCCCAGTGCCGGCGGATGTTGATGACCGGTCGCTCCGTGGGGAGCAGGTACTTCGTCGGGTCGGCCACCGGGTTACCGGACCAGGACGGTGCCGTACGCCGGGGCGCTCACCGCTTCGCGGATCGAGGTGCCCAGCGACGGCTGGAACAGGAACAGCGCGATGAGCAGGCAGCCGACGGCGCTGAGGACCATGCCGCGGCCGGCCCGGGCGGCCGGGATGAGCAGCACCAGGGCGGTGAAGATGATCAGCCCGATCACCAGCGCGCGACCGAGGTTGCCGGCGGTGTCGACGTTGCCGCCGAGCCGGGCGATCTGGTCACCGGCCCAGCCGATGACCGACCGGGCGGCGTCGAGGACAGCGGTCCCGGCCTCCCGACCGGTGCCGGTCTGCAGACCGGAGATGACCGCGATGAGAAGGATCGCGGCGAGAAGGGCGCCGCCGATCTTGTTCAGGGCGTTCACGTGGAAACCTCCGGGATGCGCGGCGTCCGTCCCCGTCCGTGACGACGAGCCTACGGTAGGTGCAAGGGTCGGACCAGCGGCCGCCGTCGCCAATGATCACGATAGCCGCCCCCGGCAGCCGGCCGGATCACGACTCGCCCGGTCCACGCTGCAGGTACGGCGACGGCGCGCCGAGCACCAGATCGCCCGGCATCCGCTCCCGCAGGTCGTGCAGCACGACGTGCTCCAGCAGCACGTACCCGGCCTCGGCGGGCCACAGCACGGCCCACAGCCACACCCCGAGCGCCTCGCCGGCCAGCACCGCCCGGTCGGCCGGCGCCCCGAGCACCGTCCAGAGCGCGGTCGGGTGGCCGGCCGCGTGCACCTTCGCCGCCGGCGGCCCGGACAGGTCCGGTCTCGCCGTGGTGGCGGGCAGGCCCGCGTACCCGGGCCCGAGCCCGACGCCGGGCTCCTCGGCGACCAGCAGCAGGTCCGCGACCCCGCCCAGCGGGGCCGGGCCGGCGCAGGCCAGCACGGTCGCCCGGGTGCCGCCGCGGTCGTCGCCGGCCCAGCCGACGCCGGTCACCGTCCACCCGGGCAGCGGCGGCGCGGGCGCCCAGAGGGGCACCCGGGCCGTCGACCGGACCTGTTCGAGCACCTCCGGGCCGGCGGTCGGCAGCACGTGCAGCGGCAGGACCGGTCCGTGCCGGTCGCAGCGCCAGTCGCTGGAGAAGAGGCCGGGGGGCCGGACGGCTCCCCCGCACCGCGGGCAGCAGGGCGGTGTCACCTGTCTCACGGTCGGGTGACCCGGCGGAGTAGTCAAGCACCTACCGTGAGCCGGATGGAACAGCCCCCGGTGCCGTGCGCCGGCGCGGTGGTGCACGACGCCGCCGGCCGCCTGTTGATGGTCCGCCGCGGGCGGGAGCCCGGGCGGGGCCGCTGGACGCTGCCCGGCGGCCGGTGCGAGCCCGGCGAGACCGCCGACCAGGCCGTCGTCCGCGAGGTCCGGGAGGAGACCGGGCTCACCGTGGCGGCCGGTCCGCTGGTCGGCCGGGTGGAGCGCTCCGGTCCCGGCGGCGTCGTCTACGTGATCGACGACGTCGCCTGCACCGTGCTGGGCGGCACCCTCGCCGCCGGCGACGACGCCGACGAGGTGCGCTGGGTGGACGCCGCCGAGCTGGCCCGGCTGCCGCTGGTCGACGGCCTGCTCGACGCGCTCACCAGCTGGGCGGTGCTGCCACCAGGACCAGCGACACCGGCGTGACCGGCGTCTCCCCGTCGCCTTCGACCAGGCCCATCGTCCAGGTCACCAGCCACATGCCGAGCGCGGCCATGACCAGGATGAACAGCAGGCCGGCGACGGTCCGGCGGATGTCCCACCAGTCCTGGCGGCGGCGGTCGCCGGCCATCCCGCCGGAGGCCTTCCACAGGTCGCGCGGGGTGACCGCGCGGCGGCAGTCGTTGACCCGGCGGCTCACCTCCACGTCGCCGAGCCGCCCCGCCGCCCGCTGCTGCTCGAGCACCACGACCGCGGCCCGGACCTGCTCGCGGCTCACCATCTCGAGCTGTCGCTTGGCCACCGCGTCCTCCGCTCCCCGTTAGGACGACGGGACGGGCCTCCCAGGTTGCTCGCCGCCGCGAGCCTGGACGTACTCCGCCGTCGGCACCATCACCTTACGCCGAAAGACGCAAACCAGCGTCCCGTCCTGCTTGTGGCCGCGGGTCTCCACCGTGACCACGCCGCGGTCGGACTTGGAGCTCGACGGCCGCTTGTCCAGCACGGTGGTCTCGCCGTAGATGGTGTCCCCGTGGAAGGTCGGCGCGACGTGCCGCAGCGACTCCACCTCGAGGTTGGCGATCGCCTTGCCCGACACGTCCGGCACCGACATGCCCAGCAGCAGCGAGTAGACGTAGTTGCCGACGACCACGTTGCGGCCGAAGTCGGTGGTCTGCTCCGCGTAGTGCGCGTCCAGGTGCAGGGGGTGGTGGTTCATGGTCAGCAGGCAGAAGAGGTGGTCGTCGTACTCGGTGACCGTCTTGCCCGGCCAGTGCTTGTAGACCGCACCGACCTCGAACTCCTCGTACGTACGCCCGAATCCCATCCTGCCTCCACTCTGTGCTGGTAGGAGACAGTCTGGCCCACGCCGGGTACGATCGCGGACGGCCCACTCGACGGCGACCGGAAGGAGGTGACGCGGTGAGCAGCCGCCCAGGTAGTACCAGCCGCGTCCCGCACCCGGTTCCTGTCGGGCTGCCGCGCGGCTGAGTCCCGCGGTCCTCCCGGCTCCTCCCCAGTGCGGGGCGCACGTCCCAGCGTGATCCCGCCTGCCGTCAGGAGCCCGGCCATGTCGATGCTGCCTCAGCTGCGCACCCGTGCGCCCCACCTGCGCACCCCCCGCCGCCGCCCGCTGGCGACCGTGCGGGACTCCCAGCACCTGGTCGACTGCGCGATCTACCTCGACGGACGCCGGCAGCCCGGGCCGTGCACGCCCGAGGAGATCGCCGCGATGCGCCGAGCCGGCGACGGCTTCGTCTGGCTCGGCCTGCACGACCCGGACGAGGCCGAGCTGACCGAGCTGGCCGAGCGCTTCGACCTGCACCCGCTGGCCGTCGAGGACGCGCTGTCCGCCGAGCACCAGCGGCCCAAGCTTGACCGCTACGAGGACACCCTCTTCGTGGTGCTCAAGACGGTCCGCTACGTGCACCCGACCTCGCCGGGCGGCGCGGTCGAGGTGGTGGAGAGCGGGGAGATCTCGGTCTTCGTCGGCCGCGACTTCGTGATCACCGTACGGCGCGGCGAGCCCGGCGGCCTGCGAGGCCTGCGCCGCAGCCTGGAGCTCGACCCGGAGCGGCTCGCACTCGGTCCGTCCGCGGTGCTGCACGCGATCATGGACCGGATCGTCGACGACTACCTGGCGGTGGTCGAGAGCATGCAGCTGGACATCGACGCGGTGGAGACCGCGGTCTTCGGCGGGCCCGGCCGGTCCCGCCGCGACGCCGAGCGCATCTACGTCCTCAAGCGCGAGGTGCTCGAGCTGCGCCGGGCCGCCACCCCGCTGGCGGCGCCGCTGCGGACGCTGTCCGAGCGACCGGTGCGGCTGGTCAACCCGGAGATCCGGGAGTATTTCCGCGACGTCGAGGACCACCTGTCTGGGGTGACCGAGCAGATCGGTGCGTTCGACGAGCTGCTCACCACGATCATCCAGGCCAACCTGGCCCAGGTCACCGTCGAGCAGAACGAGGACATGCGGCGGATCTCGGCCTGGGTGGCGATCCTCGCCATCCCGACCGCGGTGGCCGGCATCTACGGCATGAACTTCACCCACATGCCCGAGCTGCAGTGGCGGTACGGCTACCCGCTCACGCTGCTGGTGATCGCGACCGTCTGCCTCGCGCTGTACCGCGGTTTCCGCCGCAACGGCTGGCTCTAGTCCCGCGGCCGCACTACCGGCGCGCCGGTGTCGGGGCTGGGAGCCGCCGGGCCAGGAGCCGCCGGGCCAGGAGCCGCCGGGCCGGGGTCGGGCTCGCGGACGGCGGCGCTGGTGAGCGCGGCCACGCCGAGCAGGACCGCCACGACGGACAGCGCCCGGAGCACGCTGAGGTGGTCACCGAGCACGCCCAGCAGCGGCGGCCCGCCGAGGAACGCGCAGTAGCCGATCGAGGCGACCACGCTGACCCGGCCGGCCGCCCACCGCGGGTCGTCGGCGGCCGCGCTCATGCCCACCGGGAAGCCGAGCGAGATCCCCAGCCCCCACAGCAGCGCGCCGGCGAACGCCACCGGCGTGACCGGCGCGAAGACGAAGAGCACCAGCCCGACCACGGCCAGCGCGCCCAGCGTGCGCACCACCGGCACCCGCCCGTACCGGTCCAGCAGCGCCGGCCCGAACCACCGCCCGGCTGTCATCGCGGCCAGGAACCCGGCGAACGCGAGCGCGCCGACCGCCGCCGGCAGCCCGTACCCGTCGATGACGGCGATGCTGATCCAGTCGTTGCCGGCGCCCTCCGCGAAGGCGAACGCGAGCGTGAACACCCCGATCAGCAGCGTCCGGGGCTCCCGCCAGGCGGCGAACGCGCCCGGCGCGGCGTCCGCGACCTCCGGCTCCTCCTCCCGGTCGGGCAGGAAGCGCCGCGCCTCGACCACGACCACCGCCGTGACCAGCACCGCGGTGGCGAGCAGGTGGGCGACCACCGACACCTGCAGCGCGACCATGGCCGCACCCACCAGCGCCCCGGCCACGGTGCCGAGGCTGTAGCCGGCATGGAAGCGGGACATGATCGACCGGCCGAGGCGGCGCTCCACGCCGGCGCCCTGGACGTTCATCGCGACGTCCCAGGCGCCGTTCGCGAACCCGAGCAGGAACAGCCCGACCACCACCGGCCCCAGGCCGACCAGCTGCCCGACGGCCACACCGGCGAGCGCCACGCCGAGCAGCAACGCCATCGCGCTGACCGTGCGGCGGGAGCCGATCCGGGCGATCACGGGTCCGGACGCCGGCAGCGCCAGCACCGAGCCGGCGGCGATCGCCAGCAGGACCAGGCCCAGCTCGGACGGGTCGAGGTGGAGGTGGTCACGGACCTGGGGGATGCGGGCGGCCCAGCTGGCGAAGGCGAAGCCGGAGCCGCCGAAGGCGGCGTAGGTGGCCCGCGTGGCGGCGGGCAACGCAGCGGCGCCCGACTGGCCGGCGGCACCCGGCTCGGCGGCGGCGTCCGGCTCGGCGGCGGCACCCGACCGAATGGCGGCGCCCGGCCGCGCGCCGTCCCCCGGCTCGGCGGCGGCGTCCGGCTCGGCGGCGGCACCCGGCCGAGTGGCGGCGCCCGGCCGCGCGCCGTCCCCCGGCTGGCCGGCGGCGCCCGACTGGCCAGCGGCGTCCGGCCGGGCGGACCCGGCGGTCACGTGCTGGAGCTCCGGTCCCCCGCCGCCCTCGTCACATCCCGAGCCTACGTACCGCCATCCCTGCTCGCCGCCGGGCGCAGTGAGGGCCGGTCACCCGATGGTGACCGGCCCTCACTGACCGGGACGCTGGGGGCGCTCAGCTGGCGCCGCCGCTGAAGGCGGCGCGGACCTCGTCCTCACGCGACGCGTAGTTGCGGGCGGCCTGGTCGGTCGCCTGGGAGAAGAAGCTCGTCGCCTCCTTCACGTCGCGGCCGGCCTGGTCGAGCTTGGTGTGAAGGTTGGCCGCCTCGTTGGCGGCGACGCCCACCCAGCCCGAGCTGACCACGCTCTGCACCGCGTTCTTCAGGAACGCCAGGTGGCCCTCGATGTTGCCCGCGCCGGTGGCGATGCGGGTGGCGTCGGCCTGCAGGGTCTCCGCCGTGACGTTGAAGCCAGTAGCCATTGTGGATTTCCTCCGTGGGGGTCAGGCGGGGACCGTCAGGCGAACATGCCCTTGATCTTGGACTCGGCGTCGCCGTAAGCGGAGTTGGCCCGCCCCACCAGCCCACCGAACTGGTTGATCGCGTCCTGCACGTTCTTCTGGGCGGTCTCCAGCTGCGCGTACCGCGCGCCGAACTGGTCCTGGGCAGCGCCGGTCCAGTAGGCCTGGGTGTTGCTGACGGTCCGCTTGAGCTCCTCGATCTCGGTGAGGATCTTCTGGGCGGACGAGTTCACCTGGCTCTGAAGCTCCGCGAGGGAGCTGAAGTCGACCTTGATCTGGCCGGACATAAGGGGTCCTACCTCCATGATCTTCGCCCGGCCCTGGGGACAGGCGTACCGGATGGCGCAGGAAGGATAAGCGTGTTGAGGGGCGGAATGGAAGGGTAGGCGTAGAAAATCTTTTTGGCGGCATATGTCCGGATCACAGGTAGGACCGCAGGTCCCACAGCTCCGGGTAGAAGCGCAGGCCGATCCGTCCCCGTAGGTATGGCGCGCCGGTCGAGCCCCCGGTGCCGGACTTGGTGCCGATCTGCCGCTCCACCATGAGCACATGCCGGGACCGCCACCTCGCCCACATCGAGTCGTGCTCGATCAGGGCCTCGGCCAGATCCCAGAGCGGACCGTACGCCATCCGGTCCCGACTCACCTCGAGCAGCGCGGCCCGCCGCGACTCCTCGGCGGACGCGTCGAAGCCGGCCTTGTTGAGCAGCAGCACGAAGCCGTCCCACAGGGTGGGCTCGGTCAGCCGGTGGGCGAGCCGGGCCTGCTCCTGCTCGCTGGCGTGCGCGAGCCGGCGCAGGTAGGCCTCGTCCTTGGCCCCGGACAGGAACTCGATCTCCCGGAACTGCACCGACTGGAAGCCGCTGGCGGGTGCCAGCAGCGCCCGGAAGGCGAGGAAGTCCTGCGGGGTCATCGTCTCCAGCACGTCCACCTGCTCGACCAGGACCCGCTCGATGGCGTGCGCCCGTTGCAGCCGCAGCCGGGGCAGGTATTCCTCGCCGGCCAGCATGCGGTCCCGGGCGTCGCCCAGCTCGTGCAGCAGTTGCTGGAACCACAACTCGTACACCTGGTGGATGGTGATGAACAGCAGCTCGTCGTGGGCCGGCTCCGGGTCGGGCCGGCCGTCCCCACCGGTCGGGACCTGGTCGGTGTCGGGGTCGCCGGAGGCCGGGACCTGCTGGGCCAGCAGCTCCGGCAGCCGCAGGTAGCTCCCGTACGACAGCCGGGCGCCCTCCTCGCCGAACCGGCGCTCCTCGCCCGTGCGCGGGGTGCTCATCCCTGGTGCGGGTAGCGGTGGTCGGTGGCCGGGGTGAACGTCTCCTTGATCGTCCGCGGCGAGACCCAGCGCAGCAGGTTGAGCACCGAGCCGGCCTTGTCGTTGGTGCCGCTGGCCCGCGCCCCGCCGAAGGGCTGCTGGCCGACGACGGCACCGGTCGGCTTGTCGTTGATGTAGAAGTTGCCGGCGGAGAAGCGGAGCGCGCGGTCGGCCTCCTGCACCGCGGCCCGGTCGGTGGCGAAGACCGCGCCGGTCAGCGCGTAGGGCGCGACGTCGGCGGCCTGGGCCAGCACGCTCGACCAGTCAGCGTCGTCGTACACCAGGACGCCGAGGATCGGCCCGAAATACTCCGTCGTGAAGATTTCGTGCGTCGGGTCGGTGCTGGTCACCACCGTCGGCTTGACGAAGAAGCCCTCCGCGTCGTCGGCGGTGCCGCCGACCAGCACCTCGGTCGAGGAGTCCTGCCCGACCCGGTCCAGCACCGCGGACAGCCGGTCGAAGGCACGCCGGTCGATGACGGCGCCGCCGAAGACGGACAGGTCGGTGACATCGCCGTACTCGATCGTCTCGGTCGTCTGCACCAGCTGGTCGCGGACGCCGCCCTCCCAGAGGCTGCGCGGCACGTACGCCCGGCTGGCGGCCGAGCACTTCTGCCCCTGGAACTCGAACGCGCCCCGCACCAGCCCGGTGACCAGCGCGGCCGGGTCGGCGCTGGGGTGGGCGACCACGAAGTCCTTGCCGCCGGTCTCGCCGACCAGCCGGGGATAGCCGGCGTAGCGGTCGAGGTTGCTGCCGACGGAGGACCACAGGTGGCGGAAGGTGCCGGTGGAGCCGGTGAAGTGGACGCCGGCGAGCTGCCGGTGGGTCAGCGCGACCTCGGACACCGCCAGCCCGTCGCCGGTCACCATGTTGACCACGCCCGGCGGCAGCCCGGCCACCTCCAGCAGCCGCATCGTGTGGTGCGCGCTGAGCTGCTGGGTCACCGACGGCTTCCAGACCACCGTGTTGCCCATCAGCGCCGGCGCGAGCGGCAGGTTGGCCGCGATGGCGGTGAAGTTGAACGGGGTGATGGCGAGGACGAAGCCCTCCAGCGGCCGGTGGTCCATCCGGTTCCACATGCCGGGGGCGGACAGCGGCTGCTCCTCGAGCACCCGCCGTCCGAAGTGCACATTGAAGCGCAGGAAGTCGATGAGCTCGGCGGCCGCGTCGATCTCGGCCTGGTAGCAGGACTTGGACTGACCCAGCACAGTGGCCGCGTTGAGGGTGTCCCGCCACGGCCCGGCGAGCAGGTCGGCCGCGCGCAGCAGGACCGCTGCCCGCTCGTCGAAGGGCAGGTCGCGCCACGCCGGGCCGGCGGCCAGCGCGGCGTCGACGGCCTCCTGGGCGTCGGTGGTGGTCGCGTTGGCGGTGGTGCCGAGGACGGCGCTGTGCCGGTGGGGCTGGACAACGTCGATCCGGTCGCCGCCGGCCATCCGCTGCCGGCCGGCGATCGTGCTGGTCAGCTCGGCCCGCTCGCCGGCCAGCTCCTTGATCCGGGCCTCCAGCGAGGCCCGCTCGGCGCTGCCCGGTGCGTAGTTGCGCACCGTCTCGTTGCGGGGCGGTGGCGGAGCGGTGACAGCGTCCATGTGCGGCCTCCCGGTGCGTCGTCGAGCCGTGGGGTCTGGGGCCATCGTGCCACCGCGGGGAGGACGGCCGCTGCGGCTGTCCACAGGGGCGGTCGGGTCAGCGCGGGCTGCCGCCGGCGACCACCTGCGCCTCCTGCACCCCGACATGGTCGGTGTTGCAGAGCTCGAGCGGGAAGACGATCGGCACCATCCAGGGCAGCCGCCAGACCACCACCAGCCAGTTCTTGCAGCCGGTGATCCCGTACCTGCCGACGGTCCGGTACGTGTGGCTGCAGCTGGAGGCGGAGCTCGGGTCGTCCCGGCCGGGCCGGTACTCGCGGCCGGGGCTGCCGCAGAAGCGCCGGCCCTCGGTCTTCCAGCTGGTGGACAACCGCACCGCGAAGCCGCAGACGCCGCCGTAGAGCGGCAGGCAGATGCCGCGGACGTCGGCGGTGTTGCGGTCCCACACCCAGGTCGGCAGCTGCGCGATCAGGCCGTGCTGGTCGGTCGGGCTGGTGGTCAGCTCGGGGGTGAAGTCGAGCCAGTGGTCGAAGGCGCCGAGCCGCCGCGGCGGGTTCTGCTCCCGGCGCTGCGGGCGGCGCTCGGCCGGCTCCCACACGACGACCACGGCGCACCGACCGGTCACGATCGCGCACGCCGCCTTGGCCGCCGCCGGGTCCGGGTGCTGCCCGGCGAGCTGCCGGGCCCGGGCCGCGGTCTCCGCGCACAGCACGTAGCGCCAGGTCCCGTCGCCGCTCGGCGACTCACCCCGCAGCCGCTGCCGGTGGTCGGCCACGTCCTGCGGCGTCACCGCGCCGGTCAATGGCGAGCAGGCATCGTCGCGGACCGTGCCGGCGGTGGCCGACACGTCCGGGTCGGGGTTGGCCGAGCCGACATAGTCGTTGTCGTCCACGAGGTTGCCGTCGCCGATCACGCTGCTGCCCGGCGGCCCGGCCGGGTCGGCGACCGCGGTCGGCCCGACGGCGACGCCGACCGACAGCGCCAGCGCCGACACCACCCCGGCGCCCAGCACCCTCCCCCACCCCGCGCGCCCCAGCGCCCTCGCCCGCCCAGCCATCACCCGCCCGGTCAGCGTCCGGCTGATCACCGTCAGCCGGGCGCCGCTGAGCCCGGCAACTGCCGACCCGGGTGCCGTCCGTCCCGGCACGAGCCGGGCTGGAACGAGCGGGATCCTCCGGTGGCGGACGGTGCTCAGCACTGAGCCTCCCCCCTGCCGGTCGCCGCGACGACGTACCACCGCTTCCCCCGCCGCTGCAGCGTCATGAGCAGCCGGTCCTCAGTGGGCACGTCGTTGCGGTAGCCGCGAGGAGCGCGGGGCTTGCCGGTGAGCGCGTCATAATACGTGTTCGCCGGCCCGCGGACGCAATCCTCCACCTCGGCGACAGTGTCGGTCTGGTAGCGCACCCTGGGCTGCAGCGTGAAGGTGGTCCGCTGCACCACCCCCTGCTCCCGCAACGACCGGATGCTCGCGCGCTGCCGGCTCAGGATCGGGTCGACCGCGTAGTCGTCGAGGCTCGGATCCGCCGGATCCCCACTGGCGTACGCCGCCTGCAGCGCCTTCCACCACGCGGTATAAACCGTGAGCACGTCACCGCCGGTCGGTGTCGTCGGGCTCGCCGACGTCGGCATCGCCGACCCAGGCGGCGACGACGGACCGGTCGATCCCGCCGACGGTCCGCCTGGGAGCGCGGTGGCGTCACCGGACCCGGCCGAGCAGGCGGACCCCAGCGCTAGAGCCACCATCGCCATGCCCGTCACGCACCGTCGACTCCCGAGCACCCCGACACGATAGGAACGAGGGCGGCTCCAGTCCACCACTTCGCCCCGATCCGGGCGGATCGTCACATCAGCTCGAGGAGCGGCCCCACCTCCTGGGTGGCGTACCAGAGCAGCTCGTGCCCCTCCGCCTCGTCGAGCAGGAACTTGGCGTCGTCGCTGCCGAGGTCCGCCTCCAGCACGGCATCGGCCGCGGCTCGCACGGCGGGCTCCGCCTCGGCGCCGTCCAGGTGCACCGCGGCGATCATGCCCATCGCCACCGGCACCGTCACCCGGACCACCGCCCGGTCGAGGTCCGGCCGGACTCCCACGGCGCCGTCCGGCACGTCCGCCGCGACGACAGCGCGCCGGCGAGCCGAGGTCGGGTCCTCGTCGAGCAGCCGCAGCGAGCCACGGGACGCCTCCAGCAGCGCCGCGTACTCCAGCTCCTCGAGGTCACCGTCCCGATACCACTCGCGGAGGTCCGGGGTGACCGCGAAGGCGGTCATCGGCGGCGGCCCGAGCTGACCGCTCTCGACCAGATGGCGCAACACCTGGGATGTCGCCGGCAGGTAGACCCTCATCGTCCGGCCGTCCCCGTGCCTCGAGATCCCCTGCCGGACCGGTCGGCCCGGCGCAGCGCGGCGGTGCTCGTCCGCAGGGAAGTGGCGAGCACGGCGGTGCGTCGCCGCGGATCCATCAGGTTGGCTCCAATCGCCTGCAGGTCCTCGGGCCCTGGCCCGAGCAGCGTCACGTCGGTCCCGGCACCGCGCACCTCGGCCGCCTCGGCCAGGACCCGGCGGGACACCGTACGCCGCAGCCGACGCTCGGCACGGGCGACCGGCGAGCGGGGCCGGTCGTAGGCGAAGGACGCCATCGGGGCCAGCACGTACACCTCGTCCAGCCCGCTGCCGGCCAGCAGGTCCAGCGACGTCGGGGACACGGTCCCACCGTCCACATACGGCCGGTTGCCGATCACTGTCGGCTCGTACCACCCCGGGATCGCGCAGGATGCGGTGACCGCCTCGGCCAGCCGCGCCGGCGGGGCACCATCCTGACCGAAGACGACCCGCTGACCGCCGGCGTAGTCCATGGCGATCACCCACACCTGCGGCTGGCTCGGCCACGACGGCCCGCCGACGCCGGGCGGGAGGCCCCCCGACGCCCGGTCGATCATCCGGCGCACCGGCGCCAACGTCCCCCGCCCCAGCGGGAGCACCGCGCTCAGCGCCGCCAGCGGCCGGACCTGCGTCGGGTGCCGGGCCACCCGCCGGAGGAGGTCCGGCGACCCCAGCCCGAGCCGAGGCCGTGGCGGCAGCGCCCCGCCGCTGTCCCGGTCGTGGTCCCAGCCGATGTCGATATCTCCCGGCAGCGGGATGCCCTCCTGGTGGCGCAGCATCATCTCGACGCTCACCCCGGAGCCGAGCAGCGCGGCCAGGATCGAGCCGGCCGAGGTGCCGACACAGACCTCGACCTCCCGGGTGTCGAAGCCCTCCTCCGCCTCGAGTGCCGCCAGCGCACCGACCATCCACGCGAAGCCGAGCACGCCCCCGGCACCGAGGACGAGCCCGCGCCGCACCGGGGCGGCGGCCGGCGGGCCGGTCATCTCACCGTGTCCACGAGCTCGGCGAGCGCCTCCTCGAGCAGGGAGCCGATCACCTCGACGTCCGGCAGCGCGTCGCGGTCCGCATTGAGCCCGTAGAAGACCCCGCCGTTGTAGGAGGTCAGGCCGATGCAGAGCCCCTGGCCCTTGGCGAGCGGCACCACCGGGAACATCTCCAGCAGCTGCGCGCCGGCCGCGTACAGCGGGAACTGCGGTCCCGGCACGTTGGTGACCACGAGGTTGAACAGTCGCCGGGTGAAGCTGCTCGCCGCCCGCGCACCGAGCGAGTGCAGCGTCGGCGGGGCGAAGCCGCCGAGCGCCACCAGAGCGTCGGCCCCGACCGACTGGCCGGACTCCTTGTGCCCCTTCATCGCGTAGCTCACCTGCGACAGTCGCACCACCGGGTCGGGCTCGCCGACCGGGAGATCCACCAGGTAGGACGAGACGCGGTTGCCCCCGGGGCGGTCACGCTCGCCGCGGACCGAGACCGGCACCATCGCCCGCAGCGTGCTGGTGCTGGTCACCGCCTCGCCACGGGACATCAGCCAGATCCGCATCGCTCCGGTGACCGTCGCCAGGACGACATCGTTGACGGTGCCGCCGTGCGCCTTGCGCACCCGCTTGTAGTCGTCGAGCTCGGTCCGCGCGACGCCGAAGCGTCGTTGCTCGCCGATCGACACGTTCATCGGGGAGGCCGGCGCGGGCCGGGCCGCCACCCGGGCCACGGCGGCCAGGCCACCGACCGCGCCGGCCAGCCGGGTCGCGGTGGTCCGCACGTCGAGCGCACCCATCCGGACCGTGTCCGCCACCGCCGTCGGTCGGCGGACCAGGTCGACCACCGCGTCGGCGACCATCCCCAGCAGGCTCGGAAGGGGAGCCGGCATCCACAGCGACTCCGGCACGTCCCGCGGGGTCGGGGTGACGTCGAGGATGACCTGGCCGATGTCGACAGCGCTGACCCCGTCGACCATGGCATGGTGGGTTTTGGTGATCACCGCGATGCGGCCGCCGGTCAGGCCCTCCACCAGATACATCTCCCAGAGCGGGCGGCTCCGGTCGAGGCGGCGGGACATCAGCCGGCCGACCAGCTCATGCAACTGGGCGTCCGAACCCGGCCGGGGGAGCGCGGAACGCCGCACGTGGAAGGTCACGTCGAAGTCGCTGTCGTCCACCCACACCGGGTAGGCGAGGTTGCCGGGCACCCAGCGGATCTTCTGCCGGTAACGCGGGACGAGGCCGATCCGGTCCTCGATCAGGGTGACCAGCCGGTCGTAGTCGAAGCCCTCGCTCGGTGGCTGGAAGACTGCCAGCCCACCGACATGCATCGGCGTGGTGGGCTCCTCCATGTAGAGGAAGGACACGTCGAGAGCGCTCAACCGGTCGGCCGTCACGACGCACCTCCTCCAGCCCGCCGCGGCCCGACCGGCCGCTCGAAACGAGCACGACCATCGTGACACGGGGACCGGGAGAGCAGCGGACGTCGTCCACAGGCGGTTCGGTCGTCCACAGATCGACGTCGGGGCCTTGGTCCAACGTTGCCCGCCCGGTACGACCGGGTCATGCGATTCAGCGGAGCGGGACGCCCAGCAGCACCTCGAGCTCGTCGGCCGTGCTCTCGACGGCGGTGTGGTGGACCCCGACCATCCCCACCGCCGCCGCGGCGCGCACGTTGGGCACCAGGTCGTCGACGAAGACCACCTGCGCCGGCGGCAGGCCCAGCCGCTCCGCCGCCAGCTCGTAAATCGCCGGATCCGGCTTGCGCAGGCCCACCTCGCCGGAGATCACCACCGTGTCGAAGAGGACGTCCCAGTCTTCTCGGGGATAGTCGAGCCCCCAGGAGTTGGACAGTAGGCCGGTGCGGATGCCGGCCGCCTTGGCCGCCCGGACGAGGCCGATCATGGTCGGCTCCGGGTGGAAGCCGGCGAACATCCGGGTCAGCATGCCCGCGACCGCCGGTCCCCCGTCGGGGTCCTCCTCGGCCCGGTCGAGCAACTCGGCGGCCAGCCGGCGCTCGAAGTCCGCCGCCGTGATCCGGCCGGTCTCAAGATCGTGCACGGCGTTGGCCTCGGCGTCGCTGGCCAGCCAGCGCCGCATCAGCCGGCCGAAGCGCTCGCGGTCGATGCCGTCCGTCACCAGCCATGCGTCCATCGCGTCCCCCAGCGGGGTGGTCAGCACCCCGCCGTAGTCGACAAGGAGTCCGCGCAGCTCTGCCTCCATTCGCTCAGGTCTACACGACCGCACCTCGGCGCACGACGCCCGCACCACCAGCCCGGGGCGACGCCACACGACGTGCGGCGCTGTACGAGAAGCGGCGGGACGGACGCCGTACGGGCGGCGCCACACGAGCGGCGCCGCACGACCCGGTGTCGGCTTGGGCGTTCGGGTCAGCGGCGGGGCGGGAACAGTCGGCGGCGGTGCGCGACCGGCTCGGGGAGGCCGGCCAGGGTGCGTGCGAGCGCCGCGATGCTGTGTCGGAGCGGGCTGTCGGGTGCGGCCTCGGCGAGGGTGCGCCCGGTGCGCATGGCCGCGTCCACGACGGCCGGCGCGGCCGGAAGGTAGGCGCACGCGGTGACGCGGGCCCAGCGCCGTAAGGCGGCGTCGATCTCCCGGCGCGGCTCGCCAGGGACGACCGTGGTGCGCACCCGGTTGACCACCACCAGCGGCTGGACGCCGGGCACCGCCGCGCGCAGCTCCTCCAGCCCGCGGACCAGCCGTCGCAGGCCGACTGGATCGGCGCTGCCGACGCAGACGACGGTGTCAGCCGCGCGGAGGACGGCCAGGGTGGCGCCGTTGCGCCGGGGCGCCGCGGTGTCGTACTCGAGCTCCTCGTCCTGCTCGAGACAGAAGCCGCAGTCGACGACGGTCGCCGCGGCAAGGTGGCGGGCGTGCTCCAGGACGATCCGTATCGCCGCCGGCCGCAGCTCCGGCCATCGGTCCGCCCGGACTGGTCCGGTGAGGACGCGCAGCGTCGGACGCAGCCGGTGGCACAGGCCGGCCAGGTCGGCTACCTCGAAGCGGCCGTGGGCGGCGGCGTGGCAGCCGACCACCAGGCCGGCCGACTCGTCGAGGAGGCCGATCGTCTGGGCCACGGTCCCGCCGTACACATCGGCGTCCAGGAGCAGCGCCGAGACCCCGAGCCGAGCGGTCTCGTCGGCCAGGCCGATCGCCACCGTGGTGCGACCCGGCGCTCCCGCTGGCCCCCAGACAGCGATGATCCGACCCCGACCACGCGGCGGTGCTGGCACGGGAGGAGGCGGTCGCAACAACGGCAGCGCCGCCGCCGGGTCGCCGTTCGCCAGGTCGTCGACGAGGAGGGCGTCGTCGACGGCCTGCACGACAACTCGACCGATCGTCTCGGCCGCGGCGTCGGCGGCGACGACGCGGTGCACGCCGAGGCGGCGCAGCTGCTGCTCGGCGGCCGGATCGGCGGGCGGGATCAGCCCGACCGCGGCCACGCCGGTCGAGGCCAGCCTCCCTATCGTCTCCCGATCCAGCCGGCGGAGGTCGACGGAGAGCAGCGCCGCCCGGGCGATTCCGCTCGCCGCGGTCGACAGCAGCTCGGGGATGTCCGCGCACCGGCGTACGACGGTCAGGCCGTGGTCGCCGCGACTGAGCCGGGCGACGAGGTCGGCCTCCCACGGAGCGCCCGGGACGGCGGTCAACACCGGGATGCGCATCAGTCGCTGCCGGTCCGCGCGCAGGTCAGCGGTCCGACGGGGCGGGCCGCAAGGTCCCCCTCCACCACGACGAGCCGGATGCCCGCCTCCTGGCTGAGCACCGCGAGGACGCGCTCGGCCTCCGCCGGGTCCACGCGGACCACGACCTGCAGCGTGCCGGCGCCGGCGGACAGCGCGCCGGGCCCGGTCCGCACCTCCTGCACCGGCACGCCGGCGAGCACCCGGCCCGGTACGCAGTCCTTGCCACCGGCCCAGACGTCGACCGACTGGCCACGGGCAACCGAGGGTGCATTCGCCGTCGGCACCGGGATGTTGACCACGACGCCCGGAGGAACCGCACGTAGTGCAGCCACCGGCAGCAGCTCTCCCTGCGCCAACCGCCGGCTCACCGTGCGCCCGGTCGGCGCGGCCGAGGCCTCGAGGTATCCCGGCGCACTGTCGAAGAGCCGCACCCGCGCCGGCTGCAGATCCTCCGCCGTCAGCACCGTGCCGGCCGCCACGTCCCGGGCCAGCGACCACACCAGCACCGAACGGTCCGCGGACGACAACGAGCCCGCTCCCACTCCGACCGAGAGCACGACGAGCAGCGCGCCGCCGAGCACGCGCGGGTTGAGCCACGACGGGGGCTTCAGCCGGCGTGCTGCCGGCGACAGCGGGTCCGCCATGTCGCCTCCTTTCGGTGGGTTTAGTCTGTTATACACCTTCTGATGCGCCAGCAGTGTCCCATCCACAGGTCCAATGACGACGAGACCGGCCCCACCACGTCCGGATGTGGACGGGCGGGCGGGAACCGCCCGTACCGGTGCCACACTGATCAGGTCGGCACAGCCCAGCCGTCGGAAGGACGAGATGCCCGAGGACCGCTTCCTGACGCTGAGCGACGTCTCGGACGTCCTGAACATCTCCGCGTCGCAGACTTACGCGCTGGTTCGCAGCGGCGCCCTGCCGGCCATCAAGATCGGCGGCCGGGGTCAGTGGCGGGTCGAGCGGGACCAGTTGGAGTCGTACATCGAGCGGATGTACGAGCAGACGCGCCGCTTCGTGGAGGCGCACCCGCTGGGCCGGGACGAGCCGCTGCCGCCGGACTAACCCGGCAACCGGCGGACGACCGCGAGGCCGGCGAGCGGCAGCGTCCACACCCGCCGGACGGCGCTGCTGCGGCGCGGCTCCCCCGGGCCGTGCTCGGCCAGCTCGAGGAAGTCGACCCCCACGCGGTCGATCGTGCCCGCCAGCGTGCCGCCGTCTGTCAGCACGAGCCGCACCGACGCGCGGTCCTGGCCGATCCGCCGCAGCGCCGAGCGGAGACCCAGCCGGCGTTCGACCGCACCCTCGGCCAACGTCGACCAGCGCACCAGCCCGGAGACCGCCACCACCGCGGCGAGCGGCACCACCGACCCGTCGACGGCCGGCTCGGTCAGCTCCAACCAGTCGGCACCGACATGATCGAGTCGCCCCCACAGCGGGCCGACGCCGAGGCACCGCACGCCAACCTCCTGACCGAGTGCCGGCCGGAGCCGATCGGCGAGAGTCAGCCGCCCGACCTCGATGCGGGTCCGCTCGGCGGCGGCACCCTGCTCCTCCGCCTGGACGAGCGCCTCACCCCGGGCGTCGAGGTCGGCGAAGAGCTGCGGCCAGCGCGTCGGGTCATCCTTTCTCCACATTTGTCCAGTATCACCCTTGACGAGCGATCCATTCCGGTCCAAGATGCAAATGCAGGCAAACACAGGCTAATGCAGGACAGCTGCCGAGCCGGCGCGGAGCAGGCGCGCCGTGGCGCCGGCTGATCCTGCGCCAGAGCGTGACGTGCCCGCCTCGCCGCCCCGGTCCTGAGCGGCGCCTCACCCCTCTTGTCGGAAGGTCCCGTCGTGACCGCACCTTTGGTCGACCCTGCTCGCACCGCGCCCAGCCCCGTGCGGGCCGGTCCGCTCGTTCGCCGGCCGGTGGTGCGACGGGTCCCGCTGCTGGAGCCGCCGTACGACGACGAGCTTGCCCGCGCCCGGTTGCAACTGGTGCCACAGCGGGAGGAGCTGCCCTTCGAGGACCTGGCACCGCGCCGCTTCGAGCACGACATCGACTTCTTCGACCCGCAGCCGACGCCCCGCCGGGACCTGCCCGATCCGGAGCGCTGGGCGACCCGCTTCCTGCAAGCGGTGCTGGAGACCCTGGCCGGGTGCCGCCCCTCGGTGCAGCTGCAGGAGTGGACCAGCCCCGCGGTGCACACGCAGGTCGTCGGCGCCGCGCAGGGTCGACGGTGGGTCACCTCCGCGCGTGCACTGCCGGTTGTCCGCACGGTACGCGTCGGCGAGCCGGCCGACGGCGTGGCCGAGGTGTGCGCGCTGGTGCAACACGGCGGTCGCTTCTTCGCGGTGGCCGCCCGGCTGGAGGGCTTCGACGGCCGGTGGCGCTGCGTCGCCCTGGAGTTGGGCTGAAGCGGTGCGGCGCACTCAGGTCCGGGTCCGCATGGCCGCCGCCCCGGACCGCCACGGTCCGGGGCGGCGACGGCAGCGGTCAGTGGGCGGCGGCGGGCGCCCCGTGACAGCGCTTGTACTTCTTGCCGGAGCCGCACGGGCAGGGCGCGTTGCGGCCGGGCTCCCCACCGCTCACCGCCCCGCCGCCGGCGGCGGGCGCGTCCGGCTCGGCGGAGTCGAGCGTGGGCGCCGAGTACTGCAGGTTGGCCGGGCGGCGCTCGGTCTGCAGGCCCTTGGCCGACAGCGCCGGGCGGGCCGGCTGCTCGGGCACCGGCTCGATCGCCGGCTGGTCGCCGTCGGCGCCGGCCTCGACCTCGGCGGGCTCGGGCGCCGGCGGCTGCTGCACCTCGACCTCGACGTTGAAGAGGAAGCCGACCGACTCCTCCTTGATCGCCTCGAGCATCGCGGCGAACATGTCGAAGCCCTCGCGCTGGTACTCCACCAGCGGGTCGCGCTGCGCCATCGCCCGCAGGCCGATGCCCTCCTGCAGGTAGTCCATCTCGTACAGGTGCTCGCGCCACTTCCGGTCGAGCACCTGGAGGACCACCCGGCGCTCGAGCTCGCGCATCACCTCGGTGCCCAGCTCCTCCTCGCGGGCCTCGTACGCCGCCTGCGCGTCGTCGACCAGCAGCTGGGTCAGCTGCTCGGTGGACAGCCCGGACCGCTCACCACCGGCCTCGGCGAGCACCTCCTCCTCGGTGATCGCGACCGGATAGAGAGAGCGCAGGGCGGTCCACAGCTGGTCGAGGTCCCAGTCCTCCGGGTAGCCCTCGGCGGTGGCGCCCTCCACGTACGAGGTCACCACGTCGGTGATCATGTGCTGGACCTGGTCCTGCAGGTCGGCGCCGTCGAGGACGCGCCGGCGCTCGTCGTAGATGACGGTCCGCTGTCGGTTGAGGACCTCGTCGTACTTCAGCACGTTCTTGCGGATCTCGAAGTTCTGCTGCTCGACCTGGGTCTGCGCGGACCTGATCGCCCGGGAGACCATCTTCGACTCGATCGGCTCATCGTCCGGCATGTTGAGCCGGGTCATGATCGCCTCGACCGCCGCCGCGTTGAAGCGCTTCATCAAGTCGTCGCCGAGCGAGAGGTAGAAGCGGGACTCGCCCGGGTCGCCCTGCCGGCCGGACCGGCCGCGCAGCTGGTTGTCGATGCGGCGGGACTCGTGCCGCTCGGTGCCGAGCACGTACAGGCCGCCGGCCTCGACCACCGCGTCGTGCTCCTTGGTGACCTGGGTCTTTACCGCCTCGACGGTCGACTCCCAGGCGGCCTCGTACTCCTCCGGGGTGTCCGTCGGGGACAGCCCGCGGTCGCGCAGCTGCATGTCGGCGATGAACTCGGGGTTACCGCCCAGGACGATGTCGGTGCCGCGGCCGGCCATGTTGGTGGCCACCGTGACCGCGCCGGGCCGCCCGGCGAGGGCCACGATCATGGCCTCCTTCTCGTGGTACTTCGCGTTCAGCACCTCGTGCGGGATGCCCTTGCGCAGCAGCATCGAGGACAGCAGCTCGGACTTCTCGACGCTGGCCGTGCCGACGAGCACCGGCTGACCGGCCTCGACCCGCCCGGCGATGTCCTCGACCACCGCGGAGAACTTCGCCGTCTCGGTCTTGTAGACGACGTCGGCCTCGTCGGCCCGGACCATCGGCCGGTTGGTCGGGATCGGCACCACGCCGAGCTTGTAGATCTGGGACAGCTCGGCGGCCTCGGTCTGGGCCGTACCGGTCATCCCGGCGAGCCTGTCGTAGAGGCGGAAGTAGTTTTGCAAGGTGATGGTGGCGAGCGTCTGGTTCTCGTCCTTGATCGCCACCCCTTCCTTGGCCTCGATCGCCTGGTGCATGCCCTCGTTGTAGCGACGGCCGTGCAGCACCCGGCCGGTGAACTCGTCGACGATCAGGACCTCGCCGTTGGTGACGATGTAGTCCCGGTCGCGCTTGTAGAGCTCCTTGGCCTTGAGGGCGTTGTTGAGGTAGCCGACCAGTGGGGTGTTGACCGCCTCGTAGAGGTTCTCGATGCCGAGCTGGTCCTCCACCTTCTCGACGCCCGCCTCGGTGATCGCGACGGTGCGCTTGCCTTCCTCGACCTCGTAGTGGGTGTCCTTCTTCAGCAGCGGGGAGAGCCGGGCGAACTCCTGGTACCACCGGGCGCTCTGCTCGGCCGGACCGCTGATGATCAGCGGCGTGCGCGCCTCGTCGATGAGGATGGAGTCGGCCTCGTCGACGACGGCGTAGTTGTGCCCGCGCTGGACCAGCTCGTCCCGGCTCCACGCCATGTTGTCGCGCAGGTAGTCGAAGCCGAACTCGTTGTTGGTGCCATACGTGATGTCGGCCGCGTACGCCCGACGGCGCTCCTCCGGACGCATCTGGGCGAGGATCACGTCGACCTTGAGACCGAGGAAGCGGTGCACCCGTCCCATCCACTCGGAGTCGCGGCGGGCCAGGTAGTCATTGGTCGTCACCACGTGCACGCCGTCGCCGGGCAGGGCGTTGAGATACGTCGGGAGGGTGCTGACCAGCGTCTTGCCCTCACCGGTCTTCATCTCCGCGATGTTGCCCATGTGCAGGGCGGCACCGCCCATCAGCTGGACGTCGAAGTGCCGCTGGCCGAGGGTCCGCTTGGCCGCCTCCCGGACGACGGCGAACGCCTCCGGCAGCACGTGGTCAAGGGTCTCGCCGTCCGCCAGCCGCTGCCGGAAGACATCGGTCTGCGCCCGCAGCTCGGCGTCGGTCATGTCGACGTAGTCCGGCTCGAGCGTGTTGATGTGCTCGGCGATCGCCTTGAGCCTGCGGACGATCTTGCCTTCTCCGGCGCGCAGGATCCTGTTGAGTACCACGGTGCGACGTCAGCTCCCTCGAAACGACTCGTCACCATCGTAGGTGGCGCGGATGAGCACGATCCCGGGAGTCGAACGCACAGTGCCGCCCGGCCGTGCCCGAGTGCCCGCCGACCGGTCCCGGTCAGGTGATCTCGAGCAGCTTCTCCCGCACGGCGTAGACCACCGCCTCCATCCGGGAGTGCAGTTGGAGCTTCTCCAGGATGTTGCGGACGTGGTTCTTCACCGTGTTCTCGCTGATGAACAGCTCTCCGGCGATGTCGCGGTTGTTCAGCCCACGGGCGACCTGCCGGAGGACCTCCATCTCCCGGGCGGTCAGCCGCGGGCTGGGCACGGCCTGCGGGCTCTCCCCCCGCTTGGCCATCGCCGCGAACTCGGTCAGCAGCTTGGCGGCGAGCGGTGGGCTGATCAGGGACTGCCCGCCGTGCACCGCCCGGATCGAGGACGCCACCTCGTCGATCGGCAGGTCCTTGAGCAGGTAGCCGCTCGCACCGGCCCGGATCGCCTCGTAGAGGTCGCCCTCGTCGTCGCTCATGGTCAGCATGACGATCCGCGCCGAGGGCACCACCGCCTTGATCGCCGTGCATGCCTCGATGCCGCCGCGACGGGGCATCTTCACGTCCATCAGGACGATGTCCGGCAGCGTCTCGACGGCCCGTTGCAACGCCTCCGCCCCGTCGCCGGCCTCCCCGACCACCGCCATGTCCGGCTCGAGGTCGAGCGTCACCCGCAGCCCCCGCCGGAACAGCGCATGGTCGTCCACCAGCAGGACCCGGATGGCCTCCGGCTGTCCGTCCGGACCTCGCTCGCCCTTCTCGGTCACCGAATACCCCCGTATCGCGCGACGCGACCGCGCCAGGCGTCCGGCGTCGGCCCGCCGAAGTCTGCCAGACCCCGGCGGGCGCACCCGGCTGTGCTGGCCGGGTGCGCCGCCGAGCCGGATGCGCCCAGGTCAGGAGACCAGGCGGATGACCCCGTAGTCGTAGCCCTTGCGCCGGTAGACGACGCTCGGCTGACCGCTGTCGGCGTCCGAGAACAGGTAGAAGTCGTGCCCGACCAGCTCCATCTCGAACAGCGCCTGGTCGATGGTCATGGGTTTGGCTGGGTGCTCCTTCTCCCGGACCACGAGCGCCGCCGGAACCTCCTCGGCGGTCTCGTCGAGCACCATCGTGCTGGCGGAGGCGACCGCGGTCCCGTTGACCGCCGGCGACGTCTCGCCGTCCAGAGCCAGTGCGCTCGTCGCGGCCGCGACCGAGGTCGGCGTGCGCACCCCGCGGTGCACCCGGCGCCGGTCGGCCGCCTTCCGCAGCCGGCCCTCTAGCTTGGTCACTGCCGCGTCCAACGCGGAATAGAAGTCGCCCGCGCAGGCCTCCGCGCGGACCACCGGTCCACGCGTCGTGCAGGTCACCTCGACCCGCTGGCACGCGCTGGCCTGACGGCGGTTGCGCTCGTGGTAGAGCTCGACATCCACGCGAATGATCTTGTGGTCGTATCGCTCGAGGCGTGCGATCTTGTCTGTCACATGCTGCCGGTAGTGATCCGGCACCTCGACGTTGCGCCCCCTGACGACTACGTCCATGCGACCTCCTGTGTGGTGATGGGCGCCCACCCAGACGAGCGCCGAACCGTCGCCCTTCCTCGACTCGACGGACGGCACACCACCGGATCCAAGGCCGGTGACGGTGGAACGCCTCCTCTCCCCGGGTCCGCCTCGACGGTAGCTGAGGCGGACCCATTTCCGACAGTCCTCGACGTACCCCAACCGCCACCCGATCGTCACTCTGCAGCGAAGTGAATCCGCCAGAGCTCACCCGGATGAGGTGGCTTTCATCAGGTTTGACCTCCACGGGCGATGACTCCTCGTGTCGAGCGAGGAGCGTTGTGTGCCGGCGCTGCGTGGCGGCGACGGCGGCCGCCCTGGCCATCACCACCCCACTCGCCCGGAGCGCCGCCGCGGCCGCCACCAGGGTGCTGCCCGTCGTCACGAGGTCGTCCACGACCACCCAGAGCACCCGCCGATGGGCAGCCGGATGTGACCGGAGCCCAGGCGCCTCGAACTTGCCGATGGCGAGCCGGCTCCGGTCGGTCGCCGTCAGCCCGGCGGTGTCCGGACGTCCGGCGCGGAGCCGGAGCACAGGAGCGAGATCGACAGGCGTGCCGCACCGCCGGAGCTCGCGGACCGCCACGGCAGCCAGGCGGTCGACGTGCTGGCCACCGCGGCGCCGGGCCAGCGCCGGAGCTGAGGGCACGGGCACCAGCCGCAGCGCGACGCCGGTCTCGTCGCCGGCCACCTCACGCACGGCCGCGGCCAGAGCAAGTCCGAGGACCTGAGCCAGATCCAACCGGGACCGCTCCTTGTAGGCCAACAGGGCGGCCCTGACCGGGCCGGCATAGTCGGCCGTCACCGCCAGCAACGGCAGGCCGGCCGGCTCGGGATCGGGCCGGTGGCGGCGGGGGCGGCTGAGCGCCTGGCGGCAGCGGGTGCACAGCGGCCCGTGCGGCCGTGGGCAACCGACGCAGCGGCTCGGCAGGAGCAGGTCGGCCAGGACATCGAACATGCGGCGACCGTGCCGCCCCGCATCGAGGGCCGGAAGACCGCCGCAGCCATCTGTGGATGACCGCGGCGCCTGTGGATGACGAGTTGGCCCTGTCCGCACGTCTTGATACGACTGCAGCCCGACCGGAGGGAGGAGATGAGGATCATGGACGGCAGCGCGACAGCGGCGTGGCGGCGCTGGGCCGCCGCATTATCAGCCTGGGTACGCGGGCGCGGAGACGGCCCCGCTCCGGCCACCGACCGGGCTCCAGCTGTCGTCGATCGCCAGCGTCCGCCACAGGGTGCCGGCGGCGACCGTGAGCAGCGGCAGAGCCGAGGCGGCGGCGACCGCCTGGGGCGGCCCGGGCAGCTGGCTGCGTCCCACCGGCCGGCTCGTGCCCGCGCGGTCGACGCCGACGGTGTGGAGCGCGCCGTCCTGCAGCCCGTCCCGGGTCAGAGCGACCAAGGTGAGCGCGTCGAACCAGCTGATGTCCACCACCTCTTCGTCGCCGACGTCCACCGGCAGCAGCCGCTCGATCCGCACCGACCCGTTGTTGTCCCGGATGACCACGCCGAGATAGAGCCGTGTCTGCGCGCCCTTACCGGCGATCACGGCCACGCGGGAGCCGTCCCGGGACAGCCGCAGCGAGCGCACCGGTCCGAGCCGGTAGAGCGCGGACGAGACGCCGGTGGCGGCCCCTCGCGCGGGCACGAGCACCACCTCCCGCCCGTTGCGCACCGTCCACACCTCGTCGGCGGCCGACGCCCAGGTCGGCGGGGTGAGCGTCTGCCCGGTGACGGTGCCGCGGAGGACCGCCGAGGTGCCCACGAAGAGTGTCAGGCCTCCCTGGGAGGCCCGACGGACGACGGCGAGCGCCCCATCGGTGGACTGCGCCACCGCGACAGCGCCGTAGCCAGGACGTCCGGCCGGCCCGGGGAGCGGGGCGTCGGCGGTGGTCCAGACCGCGCCGCTCCTGATATAGAGGGCCGGCGTCGACGCCGGGAGCCCCTCCGGGTCGAAGCCGCGCCAGTCGCTGAGCCGCTGCTCGAGGCGAGTCGGCGCCCGGCTCGGGCGGATCTCCCGCCCGTCGATGTAGACCTCGACCCCGCCCACGCCGAGCTGGTTCAGCGTCCACACCAGCTGGGCGAAGGCGGCGTCCGAGAGCGTGTCCGGCCCCGTCCCCCGAGCGGACAAATAGACCTTGACCCGTCCACCTTCCTGCGTGACGTTGCTCTGCAGGGTCGCGTCCTCGAGGTCCGACTGGACGGCCCCGGCCAGCCACTGCGACGGGCCCTTCTCGATGGCCTCCACCAGCCTGCTGGCCAGCGCCTCCCGCGGCGCGGCGTACCAGCGCGGGTCGGGCACCACCTTCGTGCGGGTGGAGTCGAGGAAATAGACGTTGTACGGCTTGAAGGCCGCGTAGAAGGTGTTGGCCTCGATAAGCAGGCCGGGCGGCGGGTTGTCGATCCGCCACTCCCCGTTGACCTTGACCATCCGGAAGGTGAAGGGATACGGCGCCGGGGCGGCGATATACGACCCGTCGGCCTCAACCCGGCCCCGCTGCTGGGCGTTCATCTGCACCTTCGAGCCGCCCTCTTGCACGAGGAGGTAGGGCGGGTCCTCGAGGACGACCGTGCGGATGTCGTCCTTCCAGGCCTTGCTTCCCCGCTCGGTCAGGTAGGCGCGGGCACGAGCGTGCTCCCGCTCGTAGCTGCCCGCGACCCGAAGGAAGTCACGGACGATGTCCTCCGGCTGCTCCCCCGGCCGGGGCGCGATCCCGTCGTAGCGGATGTCGCCGGCCGCGGGCCGCTCGGCGGCGCGCGGTGGCGTCTCCGAGATGATCTGCGGCCGCGACGAGCTCGGGATGGTCGCGCACCCGGACACGAGCAGGCAGATGCCGAGCCCGGCGAGCACTCGGGCGGCGCGGCGCCGGCCGATCATGACCGCCACCCGGGCTGGTCGACGGGGCGGGCGAGCCGCGCCGGGCGCGTCGCATCGGGCGGCTCGATCGGCAGCGGCGAGGAGACCACGGTGTCGCCGCTGCGCACCGGCAGGGTGAGGCGAAACTGTGCGCCCTGGCCCGGACGCCCCCAGGCGTGCAGCCAGCCGCCGTGCAACCGTGCGTCCTCGAGGCTGATCGACAGCCCGAGCCCGGTGCCGCCGGTGCGCCGGTCCCGGGAGGGGTCGGCGCGCCAGAAGCGGTCGAAGACGAGGGCCGCCTCGCCCGGGCGGAGGCCGACCCCGTGGTCCCGGACGGTCACCGCGACAGCCCGCTCGTCGCCGCGCAGCCGGACCTCGACCGGTCTTCCCTCGCTGTGCTCGATCGCGTTGACCATGAGGTTGCGCAGAATCCGCTCGACCCGGCGCCCGTCCACGTCTGCCACCACCGGCTCGTCCGGCAGGTCGACCCGGACCTCCACGCCGGCCTGGCGTGCGACTGCGCCGGTGATGCCCACGGCGCTGCGGATCAGGCCGCGCAGGTCTGCCGGATCCGGCTCCAGGACGGCGACGTGTGCGTCGTACCGGCTGATCTCCAGCAGGTCGGCCAGCAGCGCCTCGAAGCGGTCCAGCTCGTTCTCCAGCAGCTCGGCCGAGCGGGCCACCTGCGGCTCGAAGTCGGCGCGCGAGGCATGCAGGACGTCGGTCGCCATCCGGATCGTGGTGAGGGGGGTGCGCAGCTCGTGAGAGACGTCGCTGGTGAAGCGGCGCTGCAGCCGCGACATCTCCTCCAGCTTGGTGATCTGTCCCTGCAGGCTGTCGGCCATGTCGTTGAAGGCCGCCGCCAGCGCGGCCAGGTCGTCGGTGCCGCGGACCTGCATCCGCTCCTGCAGCCGACCGGCGGCGAAGCGCTCGGCGATGGTGGCGGCGACCCGGACGGGACGCACGACCTGGCCGGTGACCAGTGCAGCCACGGCGGCGAGCAGGGCGACGAGCAGGATCCCGGTCAGCAGCACGGTGTTGCGGACCAGTCCGACGGTCCTCTGTTCGGCCTGCAGCGGGAAGATGTAGTAGAGCTCCACCGCACCGGGCTGGAGGGTCACCGGCGCACCGACGACCAGGCCCTTCGTGATGCCACCGCCCGGTGCCTCCACCGGTGTGTAGATGTCGGCGAAGCGGCCCCGCTCGACCTCCTGCCGGAGTGCCTCCGGCACGTCCTCGACCCGGCCGCCCTGTTCGGAGACGAACGGGCCGGCGGTGTCGGCGATCACCACGATCGAGAAGAGGCCGGCGGCGGTGCCGCGATCGGCGATGGCCTGCAGCACCGCGGTCTTCGCCCGGCTGATGCTGATGCTGTCCTCATCGACCGCAGCGAGGAGATTCTGCTGGGCGACGGCGAGACCGTTGCGGACCTCCGCGTGGGCCGCCTGACGCTTGCCGTCGAGCACACCGGCGGTGATGGTGCCGACCGACAGCATGCCGACCACGAAGACGACCAGGCTGGACAGCAGCACGGTCATGGCCGCTACCCGCAGTTGCAGCGAGGCGCGCCACCGGCAGGCGGACCAGCGGGCGCCGTCGACGACCGCGCGGCGGGCCATGGCCCATCGCCGCTGCAGTGGCGACCGGGTTGGCGGGGCCTCGGCGGAGCCGCTCCCGAGGAGGTCGGGCGTCGGTGTTCCTGCCGCGGCCGAGCCGGTCATGGGCGGGTGGGACGTCATGAAGGGCCGCAGCGACAGTGGCGCCGGGGCGAGGAGACTCGGCTCGAGCGGAGTGAGGCCGCCGCTCGGCCGGGCCGACATCTCCTGCTCGCCGGCCAATGCCTCGGCGGTAACGCCGCCGATTACCGCACGCTCGTCGGCCATGCCGTCCGCGGAGGAGGCGCCGTTGCCTGCGCGGAGGTCTGCGGCGGGGTCACCGGATGCGGCGCTGGTTACACGGTCGTCGCCAGCGGGAGGAGCGGTGGGCTGGTCGGCGGGTCCGACGGCGAGCTGGCCAGGGGTGCCGTCTCCGGGACCCCCGTGGAGCGACCGGACGGGAGCGTCGTCGGCGCCCGCAGCCGGCCGTGCCCGGGTCGCTCGCGCCCGGCGCAGCGCCGGCATCCCGAGCATCAGGGCGGCCCGGCTTTGTATCCGACGCCGCGGACCGTCAGCACGATCTCCGGGTGCTCCGGGTCCCGCTCGACCTTCGAGCGGAGGCGCTGAACATGCACGTTCACCAGCCGCGTGTCCGCGGCGTGCCGGTAACCCCAGACCTGCTCGAGCAGGACCTCGCGGGTGAAGACCTGGCGCGGCTTGCGCGCGAGCGCCACCAGCAGGTCGAACTCGAGCGGCGTCAGCGGGATCGGTGCCCCGGCCCGGGTCACCGAGTGGCCCGGTACGTCGATGCTCACGTCGGCGATCGACAGCGACTCGGCCGGCGGCTCGTCCGTACGGCGCAGCCGGGCCCGCATCCGGGCGACCAGCTCCTTGGGCTTGAACGGCTTGACCACGTAGTCGTCGGCGCCGGACTCCAGCCCGAGCACGATGTCCACGGTGTCGCTCTTGGCGGTCAGCATGATGATCGGGACGCCGGACTCCGCGCGGATCAGCTTGCAGACGTCGATGCCGCTCATGCCGGGCAGCATCAGGTCCAGGAGCACCACGTCCGGGCGGATGTCCCGGAAACAGCCGATCGCCCGCCCGCCGTCGGCGACGAATGCGGGATCGAAGCCTTCGCCGCGCAGCACGATCCCGAGCATCTCGGCGAGGGCCGGGTCATCGTCGACGACCAGAACACGTCCCTTCATGCCCCCATGGTGTCACCCGGAAGGTGGGCGGCGCCGCAAGGAGGTGCAGCAACCTGGCCCCAGGGTGACCACGGGCCGCACCGCCCGCATGGCACGATGGGCCGACCGGCGCGCGGAGGCCCTGCACAGCACGGGAGGCGGAGGAGCGGCATGAGCCAGGAGCTGGGCCGGGACCGCACCGTCCCGAGTCCGCACCAGGCACCAGCCGCGGCCGGTTGGTCCGCCCCGGATCCCGCCGGACAGCCACCGGCATGGGCCTCCCCCGGCGGACCGGCTGACGCGCCGCCGCCCCCGCCCGCCACCCGGACGGCGGTCGAGCGGCCGGCCGACGAGCCGGTCTACCGGCCGACGGTCGGTGGCATCCCGCTCCGGCCGCTCGGCGTCGGCGACGTCCTCGATGGGACCTTCACCACCATCCGGCGTAACCCGCGAGCCACCATCGGACTGGCCGCGCTGCTGATCACCCTGCAGCAGGCGCTCGTCGTCGGGGCGCAGCTGCTGACCGGTGACCTCCCGACGCTGACCGGCTTCGGCGGGGACACGGTGTCACTGGGCCTGCTCGGCGGCTTCGGCGGCATCATCGGCACGCTGCTCTCGGCGGTGGTCGGCGCCGTGCTGACCGGCATGCTCGTGGTGGTCGTCTCCGAGGACGTGCTCGGCCGGCGGGTCACCGCCGGCCAGGTCTGGGCCCGGGTCCGGCCGCGGCTGGGGGCGCTGGTGGTGGCGGCGGCGATCGCCGGCGTGCTCCCGTACCTCGGGCTGATCTTCCTGATCATCCCGGGCGTCATCCTCTGGGGCGCGTGGGCGCTGACGACCCCGGCGCTGGTGCTGGAGGGTCTGGGGCCGTTCCGCGCGCTGCGGCGGTCGTGGCAGCTGGCCTGGCCGGCGTTCCCGCGGGTGTGGTCCGTCCGGACTCTGGCTGAGTTGCTGGCCATCCTGATGCAGTACCTGGTGGCGGTGCCGTTCGCGGTGGGCGGGACCCTGCTGGCGTTCGCGCTGGGCGCGGACGAGGGCAGCGACCTGCCGGTGGTCGCGCTCGTCGTGGTGGTCCTCGGCGCGATCGTCGCCGGCAGCCTGACCGCTCCGTTCCTGGCCGGGGTGTTGGCCCTGCTGTACGTGGACCGGCGGATGCGGGCGGAGGGCCTCGACCTGCTGCTGCGGCGCCAGGCGCGGTTGGCCGGCCCGGCCCGGCTGGCCGCGATGCCCGCGGCGGCGGCAGATCCTGGCGGTGGGTCGTGAGCCGGCTCGGCGTCGCGGCCCAGCTCGCGGCAATCGCACCGGTCGGCCGGGACGAGGCGCGGCAGGCCGCCGAGCGGGAGCTGTCCAAGGGCGTCTACGCGCAGAACGAGCCCAACCTGGTCGAGCGCGCCGTCGAGGCGGCCCTCGACTGGATCAGCCGGCTGCTGGCCCGGGCCGCGTCGGCCACTCCGGGCGGCGTCGCCGGCCTGCTCGTGCTGCTGCTCGTGATCGTCGGGCTCGCCGTCCTGGTGGCGTGGTGGACCGGGCCGGTGCGCCGGAGCGCCCGGATCGGCGAGGCCCCGGTCGAGCTGTCCGGGCCGCTCGGCGCGGACGAGCACCGGCGGCGGGCGGACGGCCACGCGGCGGCGGGGCAGTTCGCGGAGGCGGTGCGCGAGCGGATGCGGGCGATCGTGCGCGAGCTCGAGACCCGGGGCGTGCTGGAGCCGCGACCGGGCCGCACGGCGGACGAGGTCGCCCGGGAGGCAGGCACAGCCGTCCCGGTGGTGGCGCCTGACCTGCGGACGGCGGCGACCGTCTTCGACGAGGTCTGGTACGGCGGGCGGCCGGCGACCGCCCAGGCGGACGCGCTCCTCCGGCAGGCCGACCAGCGGGTGCAGCGGGCCCAGCTGACCGTCACGGCGGCGGGGGCGGCGGCCGGCGGCGGATACCAGGTGCCGCGGTGAGCGCCGCGGACCGGCTGCGGCCGGCCGCCGACCGCGAGGATCCAGCCTCCACGCCCGCGGCCGAGGGCGAGACGGCCGAGGGACGTGGCGCGCGGGCGACGTTCTGGCAGCGCAACCGGGTGGTCGTGCTGGCGGTGCTCGGGGTGCTCCTGGTCGCGGTGCTCGTCGCGCTCACGCAGGCTGGGGCGGTCGGCGGGCGGCTCGACCCGCGCGCGGCCACCCCGGAAGGCGGCCGGGCGCTCGCGGCGCTGCTCGGTGACCGCGGCGTACAGGTCGACCGGGTCACCGACCGGACCGCACTCACCACGGGTGTCACCGACGGCACCACGATCTTCGTTCCCTTTCCGGGACTGCTCGAGGGCGACGTCGGCCGGACGGTCGCCGACCTGACGAGCGGCACGGTCGTGCTGGTCTCCCCGTCGGCCGAGCTTCTGGAGACGGTGACCGAGGGCGTCCGGCGCGAGGGAGTCGGTTCAGTCCGGGTGCGCGGGCCCGACTGCGACGAGCCGGCGGCCGAGGCGGCCGGCAGCGCGCTGGTCGGCGGTACGACCTTCAGCACCGCCGACGGCGGGAGCTGCTACCGGGACGACGGCGACTACGCGCCGCTGGTCACGGGGCGGACCCGGGGCGGCGCCCGGCTGGTGGCCATCGGCACCGGCCAGCCGTTCAGCAACGAGGAGCTCGACCAGAAGGGCAACGCGGCGCTGGCCCTCAACCTGCTCGGCGCCGACGGCGCCGCCGACGAGCTGCGCTGGCTGATGCCGGCCCCCGGGGGCGGCGAGGACGAGTCCGTCCCGTCGATCCTGCCGAGCTGGGTGGTGCCGGCCGCCCTGCAACTCCTCCTCGCCGGGCTGCTGCTCGCGCTGTGGCGGGGTCGCCGGCTCGGCCCGCCGGTGACCGAGCCGCTGCCGGTCGTGGTGCGCGCCGCCGAGGTGGTGGAGGGCCGCGCGCGGCTCTACCGGCGGGCTCAGGCGCGCGACCGGGCGGCGCAGGCCGTACGCGCCGGCGCGCTGGCCCGGCTGGTGCCGCGGCTCGGGATCGACTCGCCGGCCGGTGGGGAGCCGCCGCCAGAGGCGGTCGTGGCCGCGGTGGCGAGCCGGTCCGGCCGGCCCGACGCCGAGGTGCACGCCGTGCTCTTCGGCCCGCCGCCGGTGGACGATGCCGGATTGGTCCGGCTCACCGACACGCTCGACGCGATGGTTCGCAGCACGCTCGATCCGGAGGGACCGCACTCGTGAGCCAGCAGCCGACATCCAGCCCGCCCCCGTCGCCACCGGGCGCGGGCGGCCCTGCCGGACCACCGCGGTCCGCCGGCGCCCCGCTGGCAGGTGGCGCGCCGCCGGCAGGTGGCGCGCCGGCAGCTGGCGGCCCGCCCACAGCCGGCGGCCCGCCGGCCACCGGCGGCTACGGCTACGGCGGTACGCAGCAGAGCAACGGGACCGGCGGGGCCGACGGCGAGCGGGCCCGGATCGCGCTCAACCGGCTGCGCGCCGAGGTGGGCAAGGTGGTGGTCGGCCAGGACCCGGCGGTCACCGGGCTGGTGATCGCCCTGCTGTGCCGGGGACACGTGCTGCTGGAAGGCGTGCCGGGCGTGGCGAAGACCCTCATGGTGCGGGCGCTGTCGGCGGCGCTGGACCTGGAGACCAAGCGGCTCCAGTTCACCCCCGACCTCATGCCCGGCGACGTGACCGGCTCGCTCATCTACGACGCCCGGACGGCGGAGTTCTCCTTCCGGGCCGGCCCGGTCTTCACCAACCTGCTGCTCGCCGACGAGATCAACCGCACCCCGCCGAAGACGCAGGCGTCGCTGCTGGAGGCGATGGAGGAGCGGCAGGTCTCGGTGGAGGGCGAGCCGCGGCCGCTGCCCGACCCATTCATCGTGATCGCGACGCAGAACCCGATCGAGTACGAGGGGACATACCCGCTGCCGGAGGCGCAGCTGGACCGCTTCCTGCTCAAGCTCACCGTGCCGCTGCCGTCCCGGGACGAGGAGTTCCGGGTGCTCAACAACCACCACCGCGGCTTCGACCCGCGCGACCTGCGCGGGGCCGGGGTGACCGCGGTCGCCGACGCCGCCGACCTCGCCGCCGGGCGGTCCGCGGTGCGGGGCGTGCAGGCGGCGGCCGAGGTCCTCGCGTACGTGGTGGACCTGTGCCGGGCGACCCGGCAGTCGCCGTCGCTGTCGCTGGGGGCGTCCCCGCGCGGAGCCACCGCGCTGCTGGCCACCGCCAAGGCCTGGGCATGGCTGTCCGGGCGGGACTACGTGACCCCGGACGACGTCAAGGCGCTCGCCCGGCCGACGCTGCGGCACCGGGTGGCGGTGCGGCCGGAGGCCGAGCTGGAGGGCGTCACCGCGGACGGGGTCCTGGACAGCGTGCTGGCCTCGGTGCCGGCGCCGCGGTGAGGCGGGCGACGACCAGATGGCGATCACCGGACGCACCGCGCTCGTCGCGGCCCTCGGCGCACTGCTGGCGCCGCTGGGCACGACGTGGCTGTGGGCGGTCGAGGGTCTGCTGCTGGTCGGGGTCCTGGTCGACCTCGCCCTCGCCGGGCGGGTCACCGACCTGCGGCTGAGCCGCACCGGCGCGACCAGCACCCGGCTGCACCAGCCGGTGGAGGTCGCCCTGCTGGTCACGAACGCCGGCCGCCGCCGGGTCCGCGGCGTCCTGCGCGACGCGTGGCTGCCGTCGGCCGGCGCCGAGCCACGTACCCAACCCGTCGACATCCCGCCCGGTGAGCGGCGCCGGCTGGTCACCCGGCTCACCCCGACCCGGCGGGGTGACCGCACCGCGGCGCACGTGACCGTACGGTCGGTCGGTCCTCTCGGCCTCGCCGCCCGCCAGCGCCGGCAGCCGGTGCCGTGGTCGGTGCGGGTGCTGCCACCGTTCACGTCGCGGAAGTTCCTGCCGGAGAAGCTCGCGCGGCTCCGCGAGCTGGACGGCGCGGTCGCGATCAACCGGCGCGGGCAGGGCACCGAGTTCGACTCGCTCCGGGAGTACGTGGACGGCGACGACGTCCGGTCGATCGACTGGCGGGCGACCGCCCGCGGCGGCGGGGTGGTGGTCCGCACCTGGCGGCCCGAGCGGGACCGCCGGCTGGTCTGCGTGCTCGACACCGGGCGCACCTCGGCCGCCCGGGTCGGCGACATCCCCCGGCTCGACGCCGCCCTCGACGCCTGCCTCCTGCTCGCCGCGGTCGCCGCGCGGGCCGGTGACCGGGTGGACCTGGTGGCCGCCGACTCGGTGGTGCGTGCCTCGGTGGAGGGCGCCACCCGCAACGAGGTGCTGCCGACGCTGGTGCAGGCGATGGCGACGCTGGAGCCGGCGCTGGTCGAGTCCGACTCGCAGCTGCTCGTCGCCGAGGTCCTGCGCCGGGAGCGGAAGCGGGCGCTGGTGGTGCTGTTCACCGCGCTGGACGCGGCCGCGATCGAGCACGGGCTGCTGCCGGTGCTGGGCGGGCTGACCTCTCGGCACACCGTCGTGCTCGCGTCCGTCGGCGACCCGCGGGTGGCCGAGCTGGCCGGGCGGCGCGGCGACAGCGAGGCCGTCTACCAGGCGGCCGCGGCGGAGACGGCGCTGGCCGAGCGCCGGCGGGTGACCGCGCAGCTGCGCCGCCGGGCGGTGACCGTGATCGACGCGCCGGCGGACATGTTCGCCTCGCAGGTCGCAGACGCGTACCTGGCGCTCAAGGCCGCCGGCCGGCTCTGATGTCAGAGCCGGGCGGGCAGGCGGGTGGGCGTGCGGTGGGTGGTGAGGGCGTCGGCGATGGCGGCGGCGCACTCGTCGGGGGTGGCGAGCGAGGTGTCGACCTCGATGTCGTAGCCGGCGTGCGCGTGCACGCTCTCGAACTGCGCCCGTGCTTGCCCGAGCGTCCGGTCACCGCGGGTCGCCTCGCGCCGGACGACCTCCGCCAGCGGGCAGCGGACGCCGACGGAGAGCAGCGGGTACGGCGCGAGGGTCGCCGCCGCGTCCCGGACCCAGCGGGCGTCGAGCAGCACGTGGTCGACGACCACGTCCCAGCCGAGGTCGGCCAGGCCCGCGACCATCCGGTGCAGGCCGGCGACGAGCCGGTCGCCGAGCGGGCCGGCGGTGATGGTGAGCGAGTCGCCCTCCCCCGCGTACCGGAAGACCTCGTGCCAGCCAGGCGGGTTCAGCCAGCGCCCGGGCAGGGCGAAGACGACCGTGTCGATCCCGATCGCCAGCAGCGGGTCGGGCAGGCGGCGCTGCAGGGCCTTGGCGAGCGTGGTCTTCCCGGACGAGGACGTGCCGTTGAGCACGATGATCATCGTCGGACCGTACGAGCGGACGAGGTCCTGGCGCGACCGGATTCCGCGGGCGGAGGTCAGGTGACGGGGAGGGCGTCGCCGCGTTGGGTGACGTCCAGGTCGCCGGTCTCGCCGGCCCGGGCCGCGCGCCGGCCGTACGCGAGGACGTAGCCGAAGAAGACCGCCTCGGCGAGGAGGCCGATGCCGACACGGGCCCAGGTGGGCAGCGGCGACGGCGTCACGAACGCCTCGATCACCCCGCTGACCAGCAGCACCACGACCAGCCCGACGGCGACGGTGATCGCCTCCCGGCCGGCCGCGGCCAGCGCCTGCGCCCGGGGCAGCGCGCCGGGGTCGACCCAGGCCCAGCCGAGCCGCAGCCCCGCTCCGGCGGCGACGAAGACCGCGGTCAGCTCGAGGATCCCGTGCGGGCTGATCAGCCCGAAGAACACGTCACCGCGGCCGCTGCCGATCATCAGGCCGCCGACGAGGCCGACGTTGAGCGCGTTCTGCAGAAGGATCCACAGGGTGCCGACCAGCGTGATGCCCAACACCAGCGTGCCCGCCGCGACCAGCGCGTTGTTGGTCCAGACGCGGAAGGCGAAGGACTGGGCCGGGTTCTCCGAGTAGTAGTCGGCGAAGTCGTTGTTGACCAGCTGCTCGATGTCGCTCGGCGCCGCGATGCTCGACCACTGCCCCGGGTGCGCGGCGATCCAGCCCATCATCCCGAACGCGACCAGCGAGAAGGCGGTCGCGACCCCGCACCACCACGGCCACGACCGGTAGACGACCACCGGGAAGGTGACCGTGAAGAACCGCCGGACCTCCGACCAGGCCGGCGTCGAGCCGCCGGTCACCGCGCTGCGGCCGCGGGCGACCAGCGAGGACAGCCGGCCGATCAGCGCCGGGTCCGGCGACCGGGTCCGTACCAGCGACAGGTGCGTGGCGGTCCGCTGATACAGCGAGACCAGCTCGTCGGCCTCGGCCCCGGTGAGCCGGCGGCGGGACACCAGCTGCTCCAGCCGCGCCCACTCCGCGGAGTGGCGGGCCACGAACGAGTCGATGTCCACGCCCGGGAGCCTAGGCGCCGGGCCGGCGCGGCAGCGGTACGGGAGGATGGGCGGGTGTCCGACGTGGTGACCGGCGAGGCGGTGGCGCTCGACCTGCGCATCGCCCAGCTGCCGTCCCGGCTTACCGCCGCCGTGCTCGACGTCCTGGTCATGGGAGTCGCGTACGTCTTCCTGATCCTGCTGCTGCTCGAAGCCGGCCTCGGTGACGCCGACGACGCGCTGATCGCCGGCATCGTGATCGTGCTGCTGGTGCTGGTCTTCCTCGGCTACCCGGTGACCATGGAGACGCTGACCCGCGGCCGGTCGCTGGGCAAGCTCGCGCTCGGGCTGCGGGTGGTGCGGGACGACGGCGGGCCGATCACGTTCCGGCAGGCACTGATCCGCGGGCTGTTCGGGCTGGCGCTGGAGCGGCCCGGGCTGCTGCTGGTCTCGCTCGGTCCGGCGATCGGCATGACGGTGTCGCTATTCTCCGCGCGAGGCAAGCGGATCGGGGACATGGCCGCCGGCACGGTGGTGCTGCAGGAGCGGGTGCCGTCGCGTCCACTGTGGAGTCCGGTGATGCCGCCGCCGCTGGCCTGGTGGGCGCCGACGCTGGACCTCGCCGGAGTGGACGACGCGCTGGCGCTGTCGGTACGGGAGTTCCTCGGCCGGGCGCGGGAGCTGGCCCCGGCGGCGCGGGAGGCGCTCGCGGCCGACCTGGTCGACGAGGTGCGGTCGCGGACCACGCCGGACCCGCCGCCGGGCACGCCCGGGTGGGCGTACCTCACCGCGGTGCTCGCCGAGCGGCGGCGGCGGGAGGAGGACCGGGTGTCGCGGGCGGCGGGAGGGCCCGGGCTGCCGCCCGGGTGGTATCCGGGATGGCCGCCGCCGTACGGCCACTACGGCCCGCCCGGCGTCCCCGGCCCCTCCGCTGTGCCGGGTCCGTACGGCCCACCCGGGCAGCCGGGCCAGTACGGCCAGCCCGGCGCGGACGGGCAGCCGGGGCCGTACGCGCAGCCGGGGCCGTACGCGCAGCCGGGGCCGTACATCCCGTACGCGGGTGGGCCGGGTTCACAGGGTCGGCGGTGAGGTGAGCTCGAGGAGCTCGACCCCCGGGGCGGCGAGTACGACGTCGCCGGCCACGTGCACCTCGCCGACCTCGCCGGTGTCCAGCTCGGCGACCCGGTAGCGGGCCACCGGCAGCGGTCCGGTCTCCGCCGCGTGCGTGGTCACCCCGACCAGCTCCCACCCCTGCTCGACCACCCGGGTCGCCAGCGCCGCCCCGGACACCATGACCAGCCGCAACCGCCCCCGCGCTCCCGGCGACAGCCGCAGCAACCGGACCGCGGCGACCAGCAGACCCGGCGACGCGCCGGCGAAGCCCGCAGCCGGAGCCGAGCGCTCGACCGGCTCCAGACCCTCCCCTGACCGCACCCACACCGTGTCCCGCCCGGACACCCCGCCGCGCAGCAGCCAGCCGCCGGCCGCCAGCTGCACCCGGACCTGGCGCCCGCCGCCATCCACGGTGACGTCGACCCGCCCGCCCGTCCCCGAGCCGACGTACCGCCAGCCGGACGGCCCGGGCGCGCAGGAGAACTCCTCGTCACCGGCGGCCAGCCGATAGGTACCGCTCGGCACCGTCAGTCCCCCGTCGCGGCCTGCACATCGGGTGCGGGCGGGTCGGCGTCGGCCGGCTCCGTACGTTCCCGCGCCTGGTCCATGCGTCGCATGACCGGTGTCGCGGCGATCCCGTGCATCACCACGGATACCAGGATGACCAGCCCGGCGATCGCCCACATCTCGTCCGGCTGGGGGAACTCGGCGGCGGCCAGCGCGTACGACAGGTAGTAGAGCGAGCCGATCCCCCGGATGCCGAAGAAGCTGATCACCCCGTGCTCGGCGCCGGTGCCGGGGGCGCCGCGCAGCGCCAGCCAGCCGGTCAGCGGCCGCACCACCAGCAGCAACGCCAGCGCGACCAGCGCGCCGCCCCAGCTCAGCGGGGCCAGCAGCCCGTTGACGATGGCACCGCCGAGCAGCAGCAGCAGGCCGACGGTGAGCAGCCGCTCCACCTGCTCGGCGAAGTCGTGCATGACCTGGTGGTGACCGTGGTCCCGCTCCGACGCGCGCAGCGAGCAGGCGCAGACGAACACGGCCAGGAAGCCGTAGCCGCCGGCGACCTCGGTGATCCCGTACGCCAGGAAGGTCGCGGCCAGCACGGTGAAGCCCTCGGCGTGGTTGGCCAGCCGCAGCGTCTCCGAGCGGGCCCGGAAGAACAGCCGGCCGAGCAGCCAGCCGATGGCCAGCCCGCCGAGCATCCCGACGGCCAGCTTGTAGAGCACGTCGACCGCCAGCCACCGGCCGACCACCGAGCCGACCGAGGCGGAGCCGGCGGTGGCCATGGCGATGGCCAGGTACGTGAACGGGAAGGCCAGCCCGTCGTTCAGCCCCGCCTCCGAGGTGAGCGCGAAGCGCACCTCGTCCTCGCTGTCCTCGTCGTCGGTGGGCTCGCCGACCTGCACGTCCGAGGCCAGCACCGGGTCGGTGGGGGCCAGCGCGGAGGCGAGCAGCAGCGCGGCGGCCGGGGCGAGGCCGGCGGCCCACCAGCCGAGCAGCGCGACCGCGCCGATGGTCAGCGGCATGGTGACGGCCAGCAGCCGCCAGGTCGACGACCAGCGCCGCCAGCCGACCGGGCGGTCCAGCTTGAGCCCGGCGCCCATCAGCGCCACGATCACGCCGACCTCGGTGAGGTGCTCGGCGATCCACGGGTAGCGGATCGGGTCGGGCACGGGCAGATCGGTGGGCACCGCGAAGATGAGCATGCCGAGGCCGAGGAAGGCGATCGGCAGGGACAGGGCCCGGCCCTCGAGCAGCCGCGGCAGCAGGGCGGCGAGGAGGGCGCCCACGCCCGCCACGGCGTACGCGAGATCGACGACGGTCACCGGAGATGCCTACCCGAATTCCCGGTGCGTCGACATTCGATCATGCGGCCGGGGTTGATCCGGGCCTGCCCGGGCGCGAGTATGACCGGGCGCCCTGGGCAAGTCTTCTCCGGCCCCGGGCCTCCGGGGGACGATCAATCCGACGAGCGGACGGAGTGACGTGCAGGATCGCGCCGTCGAGGTGCTCGCCGGGGACGAGGCTTACGAGCACGTCCGCGCGCGGGTGCAGGCGCTGATCAGCGCGGCCCGCGACCTCTCGGACACCTGCGCGGACCTGGCCGACGCGCTGCGCCCGGTGCCGGGGCACGAGGATCCCGGCGGGCCCGACTACGGTCGGCTGCGGGCGGAGCGGACCGCGGCGCTGCTGGACGAGGCGGCGTCGGCGGCGCGGGGGACGCTGGGGTTGCTGCACTCGGCGTACAGCGCGCTGGAGCGGCAGTTGGGACGCCCGCCGGCGGCCGAGGCGCCGGCACCGCGCAGCGGGGTGTCGACCTGGCCGGAAGCGTTCGTCGAGCTGCCGCCGCGCAGCGTCGACGTGGGCGAGGAGGAGGCGGCGGTGCCGTCGTACGACGGGCCGGCGGCCAACGGGACTGTACGGGCGGAGGACAGTCCGGAGAACTCAGCGTCCGCCGAACCGGCCGAGTCGGCGTCGCCGGCTTGGCGGACCGTACGGCTCGCCGGGGACTCCGAGCCGCAGCAGCCGGCCGGCAAGATCCGCGAGCGCGGCGGGTGGCCGGCCGCGCCGGCGCCGGCGAGCCGGCCCGAGCCACCGGCGGAGGCCGATGGCGCTCGGCGGACCGTACGCGCGGGCGACGAGCCGCCGGCAGCGGAGGGCGCTTCGCGCGCCTGGAAGATCGCTCCCCCAGCCGAGCCGGCCGGCCCCGCGCTCCGGGACGACCAACCCGTCGCCACCGCGGTCGCCCATCCGCCCTGGCAGAAGGGCCAGCCTGACCCCGAGACCGCACTGCCACGGTGGCAGAGCGGGCAAGCCGGAGCAGGCGACGCCGCAGAGACCGACGACGCCGCCGGATCGGCGGGGCAGAACGGCCGGCCCGGCATCGGCGAGGCGGGCGGCCCCCAGTGGCAGACCGGGCGGCCTGAGCCGACCGACGCCGCTGGGTCGGAGTGGCGGAACGGCCAGCCCGACTTCGACGAGGCGGCCCGTCCGCAACGGCAGGGCGACCAGCCCGAGGCCGGCGACGCCGCTGGGCGACAGTGGAAGATCGACCGGCCGGAAGCGGGCGACGCACGCGGACGGCAGTGGCAGATCGACCGGCCCGAGACCGGCAAGGCAGCCGAGCGGCAGCGGCAGGGCGACCAGCCCGAAGTCGGCGACGCAACAGGGCGGGCCGAGGGCGGCGAGGCAGGCGGCCGGCAGTGGCAGACCGGCCGGGTCGAGGGCGGCGAGGCATCGGGGCGGCAGTGGCAGGGTGGCCGAGCCGAGGGTGGCGAGGCAGGCGGACGGCAGTGGCAGGGTGGCCGAGCCGAGGGTGGCGAGGCAGGCGGACGGCAGTGGCAGGGTGGCCGAGCCGAGGGTGGCGAGGCAGGCGGGCGGGAGTGGGAGATCGATCGGTCTGAGAGTGGCGACGCGGCTGATCGGCGGTGGCAGATCGATCGGGTCGATGCCGGGGACGCGGGCGGGTGGGAGTCCGAAGAGTCCGAGGCGGACGCGGAGCGGGGATGGGAGCCCGGCGAGGCTGAGCGGTCGGACCGGGCCGCGGTCAGCTCGGCGGCGCTCGCCGGCTGGGTGACGATCGACCCGGACGACGAGGAGGCTGGCTCCCGGCCGATCCTCGACCGCGACGCCGGACGGCGCGACGCCGGACGGTCGATCCTCGACCGGGACTCCGAGGAGCCGGCCCCGGCCTGGGAGCCGGTGCGATCACCCGCCGGCGAGCCGATCCTCGACCGTGAGATCGAGGAGCCGGCCCCGGCCTGGGAGCCCGCCCATGACACCGGTCAGCCGGCCGCGCAGCGGTACGCCGACCAGCCGGCCTGGAACCGGGTCACCAGCCAGCCGAGCTCGTACCGCGACACCGCAGGACCGGCCTGGAGCCGGGAGCCCGGGCAGGCGGTCACCGATCCCCCGAGCGACCAGCCGGCGGCAGACCTGACGAGCGGTCGGCCGGACCCGGAGCGCGAGACCGGGACGCCCCGATCGGGGGACGAGAGCCAGCGGCAGTGCCTGCAGCGCGAGACCGGCCAGCTCGTCTGGGAGCACGAGAGCTACCAGCCGGGTCTGGACCGCGAGCCCGAGAGGGAACATCAGGCCGGGCGGCACGGATGGGGACGCGAAGGGCTGGAGCCGGAGACCGGCCAGCGGGGATGGGAGCGCGAGAGCGACCCGCTGGGTCTGGAGCGCGACAGCGACCCGCTGGGTCTGGAGCGCGAGACCGGGCAGCGGGGGCGGGAGCGCGGGAGCGTCGAGCCCCAGCCGGAGTGGGGCCGCGAGGACGTGCGTGCGGAGGGGGAGGGCGAGCAGGAGGTTGAGGTGCCGAGGGAGCCGGACCGTCCGTGGCGGCCGGCGGAGCCGGACGAGCGGCCGACGCGTACGGTCGCCGCCCAGCAGCCGCCCGCCCCGGTGCTGACCCTGCCGGTCGACCCGCGGTCCGGGGACGGCCCGGGCTGGGGCGGCGACACCGTCTCCCCCGAGCCGCGCTCGCTCAGCCTGGTCCGGCCGGTGCCCGAGCCCGACCTGTCCGACGCTCCCCACCCCCACCCCGCCCCGTGGAGAGACGAGGCCGACGCGCCGATGTCCGACGCCGAGACCTGGACCGCCGAGCCGCGGTCGACCTGGCAGCCCGTGCCCGGGCTGTCGAGCCGGCCGGCGTGGGCGGCCGAGCCCGTGCCCGGCGCCTCGGCGGCCGGGGACGGCCTGCCGGTCTACCCGCTGGACGCCGTCGACGTACCGGACGCCGACGTCCCGCTGGGCCAGGCCGGACCGACCGGACGCGCCGGACCTGCCGGACCGTACGGACCCGCCGGACCGACCGGACCCGCCGGGCAATACGGACCCGCCGGACCGACCGGACCGGCCGCGCTGATCACCGCGACCGCGCCGGCCCCGCGGATCGCCCCGGCACCCCCCGGCCCTCTGGAGGACCCGGGCGCCGCGGTGATCGCCCGCCAGGTCGAGGCGGCCCGCCGGCACCTGCAGGCCGCGCTGGTGGTCGCCAACCAGCCGGACGCCGCGCCCCGGCTCGGCGCGCTGCTGACGGCGGTCGAGCGGGTGCTGACCGCGGTGACCGATCTGGCCCGGGAGACCCGCGGGGTGCTCGAGTCGGGGCTGACCGACCGCTGCTTCCCCGGCGAGGCGCGCTACCTGTGCAGCCCGCCGTGGGAGCGGACCGAGCTGGTCGGCCGGGACGCGTACGGCGACGACGTCGCCAGCCCGGCCGGGCTGGCCCGGCTACTGCGGGCGCTCGGGTACGAGGCCAACTCGGTCACCTCGGCCGGTGGGGTGGCCGGGGTGCAGGTGCGCTCGGAGCGGTACGCGGCGCACATCGCCCTGGTCGAGCCGGCCGGCGGCGGCCGCCAGCGGTGGAGCGGCGCACTGGAGTGGACCGACCCCGCCGGCGCCAGCCGCACCTGGGCGGAAACCCTCGGCCCGGTCGAGCTGGAGGACGAGGAGCTCGCCCGCCGGGTCGACGAGCTCCTCCGCCGCTGCGTCGGCCCCGCCACCCGCTGAGCCCACTTGACCCGTCCCCGGTGAGATTCCGGCCCGCCGCGACGGCGTGTCCCTCACCGACGCGGGGTCAAGTGGGGGTGGGGAGGTTGGTGGTGGCGACGCAGAGGGTGCCGGTGCCGCGGGCGGTCACCGGCTCGCCGGCCGGCAACCACGCCGACTCGCCCCGGTCCAGCTCTAGGCCACCCACTTCCACCCGGCCGGACAGCACCAGCGCGATCCGCGGCCCGTCCGCGGGCAGGGACACCGGCCCGGACAGCTCGTACGTGTCCAGCCTGAAGTCCGGCACCGGCGGCACGTACGCCCGGTGCCCCGAGCCGTCCGCGGTCGGCACCAGCAGCGGCGGCGGCCCGGCCGCCACGTCGACCACCCGCAGCAGCTCCGGCACGTCCACGTGCTTGGCGGTGAACCCGCCGCGCAGCACGTTGTCGGAGTTGGCCAGCACCTCGACCGCGGTGCCGCTCAGGTAGCAGTGCACGTTGCCGGCGGCGAGGAACAGCGCCTCCCCCGGCGCCAGCCGCACCCGGTTGAGCAGCAGCGCGATCACCACGCCGGGATCCCCCGGGTACGCCGCACCGAGCGCCGCCCCGGTGGACAGCTCCAGCTCGAAGTCCGGCCCGCCGGCCCGGCAGGCCGCGGTGACCGCCTCCACCAGCCGCTGCCGCCGGTCCGCCGGCACGGTCAGCAGCCCGGTCACCACCTCGCGCATCCCGTGCGAGTCCGGCCGGGCGGCCAGCGAGTCCGCGTACGTCTGCAGCACCGGCGCCCGCGAGGCCAGCAGCGAGAGCAGCCGCAGCGTCTCCGGGATCGCCCGGAAGCCGCACAGCGCCTCGAACGAGGTGAGCGCGCAGACCAGCTCCGGCTTGTGGTTGGGATCGCGGTAGCTGCGCTCCGGGGAGTCCACCGGCACCCCGCGCGCCTCCTCCTCGGCGAAGCCGGCGCGGGCCCGGTCGAGGTCGGGGTGCGCTTGCAGGGACAGCGGCCGCTCGGCCGCGATCACCTTGAGCAGGAACGGCAGCCGCGGGCCGAAGCGCGCCACCACCGCCGGGGACAGCTCACCCGCGGGGTCGGCCGCGATCCGCTCCGGCAGGCTGCCGCCGCCAGCCAGCCGGGACGGCGCCCCCGGGTGCGCGCCCATCCACAGCTCGGCCTGCGGCTCGCCCGTCGCCGGCCGGCCGAGCAGCTCCGGGATCACCGTCGCCGAGCCCCACGCGTACGGTCGGACGGTGTTGTCCAGGCGGTCGACCACTCGCGTCCGGCTCAACGTCATCGGGGGTCGACCGGGGTGCGCAGGACCGATGTCAGGGGCGGCATGGGCGGGAACCCTACCCGGGGCGCCGTCACCGCGGCTCGTCGACGAACTCGGGCCGGTCCGGGTCCGCCCCGACCGGCCGCCGGCCGCCCTGCGGGCGCTCCAGGTCCGGCTCCAGGTAGATCAGCCGGGCCTCCGGCACCGCCTCGCGGACCCGCCGTTCGGCGTCGTCGATGGCGACCGCGACCCGGTCCATCACCGTGGTCCGCGGGATCGCCACCTTCGCCGCGACCAGCAGCTCGTCCGGCCCCAGGTACTGCGTGCGCAGGTGGATGACCCGGTCCACCCCGGACCCGACCAGCGCCGCGACGATCTTGTCCCGGGTCTCCGGCAGCGCGCCCTCGCCGATCAGCAGGCTCTTGGTCTCGAAGATCAGGATGATCGCGATGACGCCGAGCAGCACGCCGATCGCCATCGTCCCGTACGCGTCCCACACCGGGTCGCCGGTCGCCCACGCCATCGAGACGCCCAACAGCGCGAAGACCAGGCCGAGCAGCGCGCCGCAGTCCTCCAGCAGCACGACCGGCAGCTCCGGCGCCTTGGCGCGGCGGATGAACTGCACCCAGGTGGCGTCGCCGCGGACGTGGTTGGACTCCACGACCGCGGTCCGCAGCGAGAACGACTCCAGCACGATCGCGACCACGAGGATGATCACGGCGACGATCGGCGAGGTCAGCGGCTCGTGCGACTCCAGCTTGTGCCAGCCCTCGTACAGGGAGAAGAGCGAGCCGAGGGAGAAGAGCACCAACGCGACCACGAAGGCGTAGAAGTAGCGGTCGCGGCCGTAGCCGAACGGGTGCTCCTGGGTCGCCGCCCGCCGGGCCCGCCGGCCGCCGATCAGCAGCAGGCCCTGGTTGCCCGCGTCGGCGACCGAGTGCGCCGACTCGGCCAGCATCGACGAGGAGCCGGTGATCAGGAAGCCGACGAACTTGGCGGCCGCGATGCCGGTGTTGGCCAGCAGGGCCGCGATGATCGCCCGGGTGCCACCGGACGCGCTCATGCCCGCTCGCTCATGGGGTCAAGTCCTCCCGGTCGGGGGTGGCGCCGGCGATGCCGACGTATGCCGCGGTGAAGTCGAGCAGGGCGACGAGCGAGGCGAGCCGGCCGACCGGCCCGGCGCCGTCCTCGGCGGTGACCTCGCTGACCCCGACCCCGCGCCGCCCGCAGTCGGCGACGATCTGGTCGGCCAGCGCCTGCATGTGGTCGGGCTCGTCGCCGTCGCGGAGCAGCACCAGCCGGGGCCGGGCCGGGGCGGACTCCTCCACCCGGTCCCGGAACAGGTCGTCCGGGTCGCCGCCGGAGCCGGCGAGCAGGCCCCCCAGCCGGGTCGCCGCCGCCGGCAGCGTGCCCCACGGCACCGGCCGGCCCGCCGCGGCCAGCTGACCGGCCAGCCGGCGGGCCGCTGCGCCCGCGGTGGCCGACGTGCCGATCAGCACCGGCTGGGCCTCGGCCAGGTCGAGGGCCAGCGACTTCGCCGGGTTGCCGTACGTCTCGCCGGCCGGGCGGACCCGCTCGGCCAGCGCGTCCAGCAGGTCGGCGGCACCAGCCAGGTCCTCGCCGGTGCGGGGCAGCAGGCCCAGCTCGCCGGCGGCGACCAGCAGCGGGGCGAGCAGCCCCCACAGCGCGGCCTGCGGCAGCCGGCCGGCCGGCAGCGCCACGAACGGCACCCGGTTGCGCCCGCACGCCTCGTGCAGCGTGGACTCGTCGGCGCCGACCCCGAGCACGGTCAGCCCGCGCCGGGCCGCCGCCTCCACCAGCGCCGGCACCGCGGCCGCGGTCGGCGACTGGGTCACGGCCAGCATCGCATCGGTGGCGCCCGCCCAGAGCGGCAGCGCCGGGCCGTCGTGCCGGACCACCGGCGCCGCCGCGCCCGGCCCGCCACCGAGCGCGGCCAGCACGGCCGCGGCGTCGTCGGCGTCCGGGTCGGCGGCCAGCAGCACCGCCCTTGGCCGCACCCCGCCGAGCCGGCCGGCGACGTCCGCCTCACCGGTCAGCGCGAGGCTCTCCCGGACCTGGGCGCCAGCGGTGGCCAGCGCGCGCAGCAGGCCGGCCCGGTCGAGCTCGGCGAGCCGGTCCGCCGAGTCGAGGACCGACTCATCCAGCGCGATGCCCACCTCTCGGCCGGCTACGACGACGTCGGCGCGCCGCGGCGGCGGGCCTCGTCGAGCAGGAGGACCGGGATGTCGTCCTGCACCGGGTACGCCCGGTCGCACCGGGTGCACCAGAGCTCGTTGCTGTCCTCGTGCACCTCGAGCGGCGCGTGGTCGTCCGGGCAGGCCAGGATCTCCAGCAGGGCCGGGTCCAGGTTCATGGTGGTGAGTCTCCCCTTCGTGTCAGTCGCGAACCAGGGCGAGCACGTCGTCCCGGAGCGCCCCCATCGCGGCGGCGTCGGCGGCCTCGACGTTGAGCCGCAGCAGCGGCTCGGTGTTGGACGGGCGCAGGTTGAACCAGCTGCCGTCCGGCAGGGTGACGGTGAGACCGTCGAGGTGGTCGACCGTGACGCCGTCGCGCTCCCCGTACGCCTTCTCCACCGCCGCCGACCGCTCCGCCGCGTCCCGCACGGTCGAGTTGATCTCGCCGGAGGCGGCGTAGCGGTCGTACTGCGCGGTCAGCACCGACAAGGGCTGGCCAGCGGCTGCCTGCTCGCCGAGCGCGGCCAGCACGTGCAGCGCGGCCAGCATGCCGGTGTCGGCCCCCCAGAAGTCGCGGAAGTAGTAGTGCGCCGAGTGCTCGCCGCCGAAGACGGCGCCGGTCTCGGCCATCCGCCCCTTGATGAACGAGTGCCCGACCCGGGTCCGCACCGGCAGCCCGCCGTGCTCGCGGACGATCTCCGGCACCGCCCGGGAGGTGATGAGGTTGTGGATCACCGTGGCGCCCGGGTCGCCGGCCAGCGCCCGCACCGCGACCAGCGCCGTGATCGCCGACGGCGACACCGGCTCGCCCCGCTCGTCGACCACGAAGCAGCGGTCCGCGTCCCCGTCGAAGGCCAGCCCGACGTCCGCGCCGGTCTCCCGCACCCGGGCCTGCAGGTCGCGCAGGTTGGCCGGCTCCAGCGGGTTGGCCTCGTGGTTGGGGAAGCTGCCGTCGAGCTCGAAGTAGAGCGGGTCCACGGTGACCGGCAGGCTGCCGTCGCCGAGCACCGCCGGGACGGTGTGGCCGGCCATGCCGTTGCCGGCATCGACGGTCACCTTGAGCGGGCGGATGCCGGTGAGGTCGACCAGGCCGCGCAGGTGCTCCGCGTACGGCGTCAGCAGGTCGCGCTGCTCGACCGAACCGCGGGTCCCGGCCGGCGGGAGGTCCTGCTCGGCCAGCGCCCGCACCTCGCGCAGCCCGGAGTCCTGCCCGACCGGGGCGGCGCCGGCCTTGCACAGCTTGATCCCGTTGTACTGCGCCGGGTTGTGGCTGGCGGTGAACATCGCGCCGGGCAGGCCGAGCGAGCCGGACGCGAAGTAGAGCAGGTCGGTGGAGCCCAGCCCGGCGTCCAGCACGTCGGCGCCCTGCGCGGTGGCGCCCTCGGCGAAGGCGGCGGCCAGCGGCACCGACGACTCGCGCATGTCCCGGGCGGTCACCACCCGGGACGCGCCGGTGAACCGCACGAAGGCGGCGCCGATGGCCCGGGCGACCTGCTCGTCGAGCTGGTCCGGGACGACACCGCGCACGTCGTACGCCTTGATGATGGCCGACAGGTCACGCACCGGGCGACTCTATCCGCCCCGGGGTCCGCACCCGGTCAGGGCGGGGTGGGGATGACGCGGAGGTGACCGCGGCGGCCCGTGCCGCCGGCGCCGGCGTCCGCGTGGCCGCCGCCCTCGACCGGCAGCGGGCGCCGCTCCGGGCGGGCCGCCTCGCGCACCGCGTCGGCCAGCGCCTCCAGGTCGTCGCTGCTCGGCATCGGGAGGCTGTACTCCCCCTCGTGCCGGACGACCTCCCAGCCCTTCGGCACGGTGAGGCGGCGGGCGTGCTCCTCGCACAGGTCGTACGAGTGGGGCTCGGCGTACGTCGCCAGCGGGCCGACCACCGCGGTGGAGTCGGAGTAGACGTACGTCAGCGTGGCCACCGCCGAGTTGGGGCAGCCGGTGCGGGAGCAGCGACGCACGTGCCTCGCCATGGCTATCCCGCCTCCCGCATCCCGCTCACGGCCGCACCATAGCCGCCGCAACGGCCCGGGACGGTCGATCCGGGCCCGCCACGGGCCGTGTCGCGACCAGGATTCCGCCGGTCGGGTGCGGCGTACAGTGCCGGGCATGACCCAGGTGCCGTCCGGCGCGCGCTCGGCGACCCGGCGCGTCCCCCGGTCCGCCGGCCGGCGGGACCGGCGCGGGCGCGGGCTGCGCGGGCGGCTGGTGCCGCCCGAGGTGCCGCTCTCGCGCAGCCGGGCGCAGCAGTTCGACGACCTGGTGCTGGACGTCGTGGAGCACCTGGAGGGGCGGTGGGCGGCCAAGCTGGAGGCGGTCGAGTTCGCCGTCGAGGACGTGCCCGCGGTGCCGGACGGCCCGCCGGAGACGATGGTGTACGGGACGGACGTGGTGGAGGACGGCGCGGTGCCGCTGGCCCGGCTGCTGCCGCCCGGCACGGACGCCGGCGGGCGGCCGACCCCGCCGCGGATCGTGGTCTACCGCCGGCCGCTGGAGGTCCGCGCGGTGGACCGGACCGACCTGGCCGACCTCGTGCACGACGTGGTGGTCGAGCAGGTGGCCAACCTGCTGGGGCTCGATCCCGATGAAGTCGACCCGCCGACGGACTGAGTGGTCGGCGCGGCGTGTCGCGCACCCCGTACGCTGATCATGTCGCGGTGCCCCGTCTCGACCAGACCGGGCACCGTCGCACTTGTACGCCCCGGGGTCGCCATCCGGTCCCGGTGGGTACTCATCCGAGTGCGGGGGCGAACATCGTACGGATCGGAGGTGGACCGGTGGGTGACGGTGGCGTCCCCGCCGCCGCGGCGTGAGCGGGGGCCGACCGCTCGCGGTCCTGGTGCTGGTGCTGGGCACGGTGCTGCTCGCGCTCGGGTGCTGGGTGATCCTGCGGGCGTCGTTCCGGTCCGAGCCGCCGCCGCGGGCCGGGGGCCCGGCGCGCCGGCCGGCCGGCCGGCCGGCCCCTCCCGGGCAGCGGCCGCCGGCGCAGCGGCGCCCGGCCGGCGCGCCCGCGGCCGGCACGCCGGCGCGCCGCCCGGACGATCCGCTGCCGCCGCTGACACCGCCGCCGATGTCGCCGCCGCACCGGCGGGAGGCGCTGCGGGTCGTACGGCCGGAGGGTGAGGCGACCCGGAGGCTGCCGGTGCTCGGGGAGCCGCCCGGGTCCGCGCCACCGCGGTCCGAGCCGCCCCGGTCCGCGCCACCCCGCCCCACGCCTCCGCCTGCACCACCGCGGCGGCCGGGCGGGGCGACCCGGGCCGACCTTTACACCCCCCGGCCCGCTCAGCCGGCTCCGGCGCCCGACGCCGGCGACGTCGCCGCCTCCGAAGGGCTCTCCGTAGCCGGCCGCACCCCCGATCGCGACGCGTCGGAGCGCGACGCCACCGCGAGCCGTGACGGTCTCGCCACCCAGGCCCACGTCGCCGCCCAGCCGGACGATGCAGAGCCTGCCTCAGCGAGCTCTGCTCCCACGGCCGAGCAGCAGGCGGACGACGCGCCTCACCAGGAGCGGCCGGCCGCGCCGACCGAGCAGGAGCCGGCGCCCGGCGCGACGGTCGAGCCGGAGCGCGCGCCCAGGTCGGAGCCGACGGCCGCCGCACCGGGGCCGGCGGGCACGGCCGAGCCGGAGAGCGCCGCGACGCCCCCCGAACCCGAGCCGGCCGCCGCCGCGCCAGGGCCGGCGGGCGCGGCCGAGCCGGAGAGCGCCGGCCCCGGGCGGGAGCCGGCGGATGCGGCGCCGGCGGATACAGCGGTCGGGGGCGGTGACACGGGCGCGGGCGCGGCTGTCGAGGGACAGTCGACGGCTGGGGTCGGCGATGTGGAGGAGCGGGCCGGCGGCGTTCCCGAAGGGGAGCAGGCGGGGCGGGATCGGGAGGTCCTGAGCGGGTCGACCCTGGCGAGCGCGTTGCCGGCGGGGTCGGCGGTGTGGGGTTCGGGGCTGGTTCCCGGGGTCGTGGCCGAAGGGGACGGCCAGCGGAGGACCGAGCCGGAGCCGGTGGAGGTCGCTCCGCGGTCCACCTTCGCCGCGTCGATGGCGGCGCGGGCGGCGGAGGACGAGGCGGCGCAGCCGCCGAAGTCCGGCCGCCCGGACGGTGCGCCCCGCGGCGACGTGGTCACCCCCATGGGCACGGTGCTCGGCGGCGCGAGCACCCCGGTGCGCCCGCCCGGCGTCCTCCCGCCCCCGTCCACCCCCTCGCCGGCCGCCCCCGAGACCACTCCCCGCCCGGATCCGGCGCCCGCCTCCCCCACACCGACCCCCTGGACGTCACCAGCCCCCGGACCGACCTCCACGTCCACCACTCAGCACACCCTCGCGCCACCCGAGCGCACGGCTCCCGCGGGCACGGCCCCCGAAGCCGACCCCGGCACGCCCCCCGAGGCGCGGGGGAGTCTGATGGACGACTGGGCGCGGGAGCGGCCGGGATCGGGCGCGGCGGCGACCGTGCATCCGCCGCCGACCGGCCCGCCGGCTCCGCCGCCGCGGCACCCGGCGCCGGCGCAGCCGGCAGGGCGGCGAGGGCGACCGCGCCGGAGGCGAGGTCGTCCGGAGGACCCGAGGCAGGGAGCCGTCTACGACGCGCTGACCATCAACGAGCGGGTCCTCGACGAGGTGTGGACCAACCCGTCCGTGGACGTCCTCAAGGTCGTCTCGAGCATCGTCGTCAACGCCCTGGACGCGTACGAGGACGACCCCGCGGAGTACTCGGACTGGGTCGCCGGGCACCAGAGCGGCCAGTGCGACTGCCACTGACCACCGAGCTAGGGACCGCGACCGTCCCGATGCCGCCGGGCCCGTACGCCGGCGCGGATGCGCTCGACCCCGGCCGGGCTCGGCCCGGACGGCACCGACTCGACCGGCGGGAACGGCTTGCCCTCGTTGTAAGCGGCCTCCAGCCGCGACACCTCCGCCTCCAGCCCGCGACCGGCCAGCTCGCTGACGTTGTACGCCTCGCCCGGCTCGGCCATGGTCGCCAGCACCGCGGCGCGGGCCCGGTCGACCAGCTCCCGCGGCAAGTAGAAGCTGCGCTGGACCCGGTCCGGACTGGTCCGGCTGCGCCGCTTGCGGACGTTCGATCCCCCCGGCAAATCGACCACGGAATGTAGTGTAAGTGACGCATGCGGTGAGTGGGGCAGAAGAGCGACGTCACGATCGTGTTCGACCACCGTCCCCGGAAAGACCCCTGTCGAGGTGCCATGGCCTGGTCGGGCGCGGTACGCCGGAATCCCGCACGTCGCGTCCGCTCCGGCCGCAGCGCTGTGTCGGCGGTCCAGCCTTGCCGTCCTGACCAGGAGCAGTAGGTCGCACTAGACTCGACTTGCGTACTACGCGAAGTCGTTCACGTGCCGTAGTGTCGTTTTAGCGTCCCGTTACCGCCGAAGGGAGCACAGGGCGTGCAGCACCTAGCCCTCCACGTCCTCGCCGCAGAGCCGACGATCAACACCGAGGGCGTCGTCGCCTGGATCGTCAAGTACATCATCCCGCTGCTCTTCGCCTTTGCCGCCGTCGTGATCATGTCCCGGGCCCACCAGGGCCGCACCCGGGAAAACGCGGTCGTCGCGGTCAACCTCTTCCTCGGCATCATGCTGATCGCCGCCGGCGGCGCGCTGTTCGCCTTCGGCCAGAACCTGGTCGACCTGATCCTCGGCTGACCCACGCGCCGGCCAGCGGAGGGAGACACACCGTGGCGCTGACCGTCCGACCCGACGACGAGGTCTACCAGTTCGACACCGTCTGGCTCGGACCCGACGAGTACACCCTGCCCATCCAGGCCCGGTACGTGGCCTGGGGCACCTGGCTGGCCTGCTTCATGATCGCGGCCACCGTGCTGGTGCCGATCGGCGGGGGCGGGCCGGCCGGGGTGCTGGGCTCGCTCGTCTGGGCGCTCGCGCTGTCCGTGGTGCTCTCCCGCGCCGTGATGCTGGTGGTCGACCACGAGCGGCCGCTGCGGTCGCTGCCGGCCCTGTTCAGCGCGGAGGCGCGGGCCGCGGTCGCGGCGCGCCGGCGCGGGGAGCGGGCGCTGCTGGTGCGACCCGGCCGGGTCCGGGTCCGGGAGGTCCCGGACAAGGTGTGGGCGATCCGGGAGCGGCAGCGCCGGCGGGCCGCGAAACGTCGCCGGCCGGCCCGCGAGCCGGAGCCGGTGCTGGACGAGGCCGAGCCGCTCGGCCCCGAGTGGCGCGCGGACGGCACGCTGCGGGCGGAGTGGACGCCGGACCTGGCGCCGGCGAGCTCGTACGACGACCACGCCGACCCGCTGCCCGGGTGGAGCCTGCCGGTGCCGGCCGAGACCCGGCCGCCGGTGCTCCCGATGCTGGAGGAGGTCCTGCCCGACCCCCATCGCACCGCGCTCGCCGAGCCCGCCGAGCCCGCCGCCGCCGACCGGCAGGCCGCGGTCGAGGCACGCATCCTGCTCCCCGCCAGGAAGGACCGCTGATGGCCCGCCGTCGCGAGGAGCCGCGCACGGCGCCGCTCGCGCTCGCCCTGCGCGAGATCGCCGGCAACATCACGCTGACCCGGCGCAGCGCGTACGCGTGGTACGTGGTCCCCCCGGCCCGGTGGGCCTGGCGCGCGGACACCGAGCGGCGCGGCATCGTCGATGCCGCCGGCATCGCGTACGCCGGGCTGGCCGGCCGCCGGGTCCGCACCCGGGTGACGAGCCGGCCGTACCCGGTCGCCGCCTGGGCCCGCGGCCTGCACGCGCGCACCCCGTCCCCGCTGCCCGGCGCCGACCAGAACACCTGGTCGGACAACCTGCTGGCCCAGCAGCGCTACCTGCGCACCTCGGCCACCGCGGAGAAGGAGGTCTACCTCGGCGTCGAGATCGCGCCGCGGTCGAGGATCACCGCGCTGACCGAGCGGCTGACCGGCGGCGCCGGCAACCGCGAGCTCGCCCACCTGGACCGCGACGTCGAGCTGATCACCGAGGTGGTCAACGGGCCGGGCATCGGTGCGGTGCCGGCCGATGCGCGCCGGATGGAGTGGCTGCTGCACCGCTCGGTCGGTCTCGGCCTGCCGGCGCCCGGCGGGCTGATGTCGCCGCCGGGGCTGTCCGAGCAGTGGGAGACCACCGACCTGCACGCCTTCACCGAGGGCGTGGTGGTCCGGCCGACCCCGCTGGGCCGGTGCGTGCAGATGATCGACCGGCGGCCCGACCACGACCCGCTGACCTCGTACGTCGCCGTGGTCACGCTCGGCCGGATGCCGGAGATGATGATCCCGGACCCGCGCGGGCCGTGGCTGTCGGCCACCGACGCGCTCCCGTTCTCGGTCGAGCTGTCCTCCACCGTGGACATCCTGGCCGGCACCGCGACCCGCACCGGGGTGACCAAGGCGCTGCTGCGGATCCGCGACCAGCAGCGGCAGTACCAGATCCACGACGTCGACGAGCCCGCCTCGCTGACCCGCCAGGCCGAGCACGCCCGGCGCATCGAGGACGAGATGAGCCACGGCGACGACCTCGTCTCCACCCGTACGGAGGGGTGGTATCGGCTGGCCGTCGCGGGCCGGACCGAGGCCGAGTGCATGGAGCGGGTCCGCGCGGTGCGCGACCTCTACAAGCGCCGGCACATGGACGCCGTGCTCACCAAGGGCCAGGCCAGCCTGGTGCGGGAGTTCGTGCCGGGTGAGCCGGTGGCCAGCACCGCGTACCGGCGGCGGCTGCCGATGCGCTACTTCGCCGCCGGGCTGCCGCAGGTCTCCACCCGGCTCGGAGACCGGCGCGGCCCTCTCATCGGCATCATCGCGAGCTCCGTGCGGCGGCCGGTGATGTTCGACTCGCACTACTCGACCGAGGTGAAGAAGGCATCCGGGCTGGTGCCGATCGTCGGCCGGCAGGGCGCCGGCAAGTCCGTGCTGGAGGCGGCGATCTGCTACCAGGCGGCCCGGCGCGGCATCCGGACCGTGATGCTCGACCCGTCCGGCCCGCTGGCCGCGCTCTGCGACATGCCGGAGCTGCGCGAGTTCGCCGAACACATCGACCTGGCCAAGGCGCCGCCCGGCACCCTGTCGCCGTGGGCGGTCGTGCCCGAGCCGCAGCCGGGCCACTTCGACACCCAGGAGCAGTACGACGAGGCCGTCGACGAGGCCCGCGCCGAGCGCAAGACGCTGGCCATCGACATCGCCCGGATGCTGCTGCCGGCCCAGATCGACGGCAACCCGCACACCGAGCCGCTGCTGCTGCGCGCGATCCGCGAGGTCGGCTCCGAGCGGGACCGCAACTACTGGGCGGTGATCTGGCGGCTGCGCGAGTACGCCGGGCTGCGCTTCGACGGCTCCGCCGACGACGAGTCCGCGGCCAAGCGGCTGCGCGACGAGACCGCGGCGATGCACGCGCAGACCCTCGGCGACCTGCTCGCCGACACCGCGGAGACCCGGCAGGGCCGGCTGTTCTTCCCGCCGCTCACCCCGCACGGGCAGGAGCTGGCCGAGCGGCAACCGCACACCGAGGCGGTGCTCACCGTCATCACGATGAGCGGGCTGGTGCTGCCCAACCCGACGGTGCCGCGGGAGCACTGGTCGTTCACCGAGCGGATGAGCGTGCCGGCGCTGCACCTGGCCTCCTGGTACGCCACCCGCGCCGTCTACGGCCTGCCCCGGCACGTCCGCAAGGTGCTGGCGCTGGACGAGTGCCACTTCCTGGCCATGTGGCCGGTCGGGCGGGCGCTGTTCCAGCGGGTCGGCCGGGACACCCGCAAGTACAACGTCTGCTGCCTGGCCGCCTCCCAGGACCCGTCGGACACTCTGAACATGGACGTGGCCAACCACGTCTCGGCGTCCTTCGTCGGCCGGATCGAGGACGAGCGGGTGGCCGCGGACGCGCTGCGGCTGCTCGGGGTGCCGGTGGACGCCGGCTACGAGCACGCGATCGGCACGCTGTCCCAGCCCGGTCCGGACGGGACGCCGCCGGACTACCGGGAGTTCGTCTTCCGGGACGCGGACGGCAACGTGGACCGGTTCGTGGCCGACCTGTCGTACAATGCCGGCCTCCTCGCGGTGGTCAACACCGACGCCCGCCAGCCCGGTGACCTGGAGACCGACCCGGCGCAGGTGGACGACTACGCCGACTTCACCGACGACCGGGTGAGTGCGTGAGCGTCGCTCGGCTGGTCGGCCACGGGCTCGACCGGCTCGCCGGCCGCTCCGGGGTGGGCACCCCCTCGCCCGCGACTGCGCCTCTGCTTCGCCCCGCCGAGCAGAGGCGCACTGAACCGCAGCGAGGTACCACGCGCCCGGCGGGTACGTCTCTGCCTCGCCCCGCGGAGCAGAGGCGTAGCCGGCGCGGGGCGGTGGTGCGGGTGCTGGGGGCGCTGGCGCTCGCGTGCTCGACGCTGGTGATCGCGCCGGGGACCGCGTCGGCGCTGCCCGGCATCGGCGGCTGCACCACCCCGCCGACCCCGGAGTCGCCCCGGCAGGGCATCACCGGATTCTTCATGTCCACCCCGGACCCGATCCCGCCCAGCGAGGACCCGTTCGCCGAGGGCGCCAAGACCACCCCGTTCGAGCAGTACGGCCTGGCCGGGCTGTCCTGGTACGCCTACGACCTCGGCTGCGGCGGCGCCGCCCGCGATCCGAGCGGGTCGATCTCCACCTGGGCCGCCCGGCTGCTGTTCATCCCGGCGAAGGCGACCGTCGCCGCGCTCGCCGGCGTGTCCGAGGCGGCGCTCGAGCCGACCTATCTGTCCGCCTTCGACCCGCTGCTGTCCGGCCTGACCGACCAGCTGCGCAAGGCGATCTACACCCCGCTCTTCCCGCTCGCGGTCATGCTCACCGGCCTGCTGCTGATGGCCCAGGCGACCCGGCAGCGGGTGTCCGAGTCGACCACCGCGATCGGCTGGTGCCTGCTGGTCACCGTGCTGGCGGCCGCGCTCTTCGCCTGGCCGGTCCGGGCCGGGCACGCCGCCGACACCGTCATCACCAAGGGCGTCGCCGCGGTCTCGGCCGGCATCACCGGCGAGGACGACGAGCCCGGTGACCAGGTCGCCAACCTGCTGTACGGGCCGTTCCTCTACCGCATGTGGCTGATGGGCGAGTTCTGCGACCCGGACAGTCGCGGCGCCGCCGCGCACGGCAAGGACCTGCTGCAGGCGCAGGCGCTGAGCTGGGAGGAGGCCCAGCGGGCGCGCACCGACAGCGAGTCGATCACCGAGGCCAAGCAGAAACGCTTCGAGGACGTCGCCGGCAAGGTCAAGGACGAGGACCGCGCGGCGTACGAGTGCGTGGCCGGGCACGGCAGCGCCTCGCTGGAGGCGTCGATCCTGGCCGACGTCGGCGTGCTGCTGATGGCCCCGTTCCTGCTCATCGGCGGGCTGCTGCTCATCGCCGCCTACCTGATCATCCGGTTCGCGGTGATCTTCGCGCCGGCCCTGCTCACCGCGGGCGCGTTCTTCCCGCTGCGCGGGATCGTGGTCGCCACCGGCCGGGTGGTCGCGGCGGCCATCATCAACGGGATCCTCTTCACTCTGTCGGTGCTACTGGTGATCCGCGTCGACGCGGCGATCCTCGATCCGGCGACCCGGCTGCCGGCGTGGCTGCGGCTGGTGCTGGTCGGCGTGGTGACCGTGGTGATGTGGTATCTGACGCGGCCCTTCCGCAAGCTCACCACGATGGTGACCAGCGGGCGGATGGCCTTCGCCATGGGCGACCGCAGCTGGTACGAGCGGGGTGGCGGCGGCGGGTTCTTCGGCCGTCGGCGCGGGCTCGAGGCCGCGGTGATCGACGGCGCGGACGGCGGCGCGGCGGTGATCGCGCCCCGGGAGGAGTCCCGCGGGCCGGTCGGCCTGATGCGGCGGGCGGCGGCCGGGGCGGCCGCGGCCCGGCCGGCGCAGATCAGGGTGCCCTCCACCCGGCTGGACGGCCGGGGTGCGGTCGGGGCGTCCGCCGCCGCCGGAGCGGCCGGAGCGGCCGCGGCCGGCGGGGGCGGGGGCGGAGGCGGCCCGACGGGCGCGTTCGGCGGTGCCGGCGGCGGCGGATCCGGATCGACACTCGGCGGTGGTGGTCGCACCGGTCCGGCCGGTGGTCGCGGCGGCGGGCCGGCGACCGCCGGGGCGCGCGGCACCGCCGGCAGCCGGGCCGCACCGGCGGCCCCGACCCCGGGCAGCGACGGCGTGCCGGTGCACTCCCCGCCCAGCCCGCCGCGGCGGCGCCCGGTGCCGAGCCCGGTCCGGGCCGCCAACCGGCGGCTGGACGAGGGTCTCTTCGACGCGGGCGCCCCGGGCCGGGTGGCGCCCGAGGACGACGGCCGCGGCTTCCTCCGCCCGGTGCGGGTCGAGGTCGCCGACGACGAGCTGTACCGGCTCTTCGACCCGGCCCGCGCGTCCCGGTCCGATGCCAGCGGGGGCAGCCCGCGGAGCGGCGGCCCGTGATCCGGCTGCTGCGGACGGTCTCCTGGCTGGTCCGCTGGATCACCCGCACCCCGCGCCGGGTCATCGGCGTGCTCGCCCTGCCGATCCTGCTCGGGATCGCGCTGGCCGCCGGACCGATCCGGGACCGGCCGCCCGACGGGCGCGGCGACGCGCTCGCCACCGGACCGACGGCGGCCGCACCCGCCAGCCCGAGCGGCCCGCGGTCGACGGTCTTGCCCGGCACCACCGGCCCGGCCACCCCGGTGGCGCCGCGGCCGACGTCGACGCTGGCCGCCGCCCAGCGGGCCGCCGCGGTCGGCTACGTCAGCGCGGCCAACAGCCACGACGCCCGCCCGGGCGGCGACAAGGCGTTCACCGACTCGTACGCGCGCACCAGACCGTACGTCACCCCCCAGCTCTTCGCGCTGGTCACGGCTCCCAGCCGGCGCGGCGACTACGAGTGGGGGCAGTGGACCGCCGCCCAGGCCACCGTCCGGGTCGAGATCGTCGCCGTCGGCGTGCCGGACGGGGCGCCCGCGCCGACCTCGACGACCGCGTACGCGCGGGTGCAGTTCCGCCAGGTCGTCACCCCGACCACCGGCGCGAGCGCGGAGCAGACCACCGACGGCGCGGTGAACCTCCTGGTGACCCGCTCCGGTGACCGCTGGCTGGTCTCCCGGCTGCTGGCGGACACGTGAGCCGCCGCCGCGTGCTGCTGCTGGCGCTGGCCGCGCCGGTGGCGATCCCGCTCGTGCTCATCCTGGTCGCCGCGTTCATGGTCACCGCGATCGCCGGCGGCGGCAGCGTCAGCTCGGCCGACGTGCCGGCCAACGGGGTGGTCGGCGGCACGCTCAAGGGCGGCGTGCCGGTGCCGGCGGCGATCCTCGCCCTGATCGGCCCGTCGGTGCAGGCGGCCGGCAGCCCGCACCTGACCGAGAGCGTGCTGGCCGCGCAGCTCTACCAGGAGTCCGGCTTCAACCCGCGGGCGGTATCCCGGGTCGGCGCCCAGGGCATCGCCCAGTTCATGCCGGCCACCTGGGCCGCGCACGGCCGGGACGAGAACGGCGACGGCAAGGCCGACCCGTTCGACCCGGAGGACGCGATCCCGGCCGCGGCCCGCTACGACGCCGCGGTCGCGGCGTCGGTGGCCGAGATGCCCGGCGACCGGACCTCGCTGATGCTGGCCGCGTACAACGCCGGCCCGGGCGCCGTCCTGCAGTACCAGGGCATCCCGCCGTACCAGGAGACCCAGGCCTACGTCCGGCGCATCCTCGACCTGGCGTCGGAGTGGGCGGTCACCCCGGGCCTGGTCGGCGGCGGCGAGGGCCCGGTGCCGCCGCCCGACCCGGGCGAGATCGAACTCACCGGCAACCCGATCATCGACACCGCGATGTCCTGGGCGGTGGCCCAGGTCGGCTCCTGGTACCAGTGGGGCGGCACCTGCAAGGACCCGTTCGGCCCGTCCGCGATGGGGCGCTGCGACTGCTCGTCGCTCATGCAGCAGGCGTACGCGCACGCCGGCGTCTCGCTGCCCCGCGTCGCCGCCGACCAGGCCCGGGTCGGGCAGGAGGTGCCCAACCCGGCCGACGTGCAGCCCGGCGACCTCATCGCCATCGAGGGCTCGCTCGGCTCGCCGACCCGGGCCGGGCACATCGGCATGTACGTCGGGCGCGGCATGGTGGTCGAGTCGCCGTACACCGGCGCCAAGATCCGGCTGTCCCCCGCCCGCTCGTTCACCGGCATCGTCTCCATCAGGCGCATCGTGACGGGCTGAGACGGGGGTTAGGGTCACCCGGTGGGTGACTGGTATCTCACCGTGCCGGCGGGGTGGCGACCGGTGCCGGCCGCCCGGGCCGGGCCGCTGACCGACCGGCGGGTGGTGCTGGCCGAGCCGCCCGGCGCGTTCCGGTACGACGTGCGGGCGGTGAGCGAGCCGTACCCGGCCGAGGACGGCGAGGACTACGTCGACGTGGTCAGCGAGCACGACTGGTACCGGTCGCGGATCCGGCGGGAGCCGGTGCCGACCTCGCCGTACCGGGTGAACCGGGTGTGGCTGGAGCACGGCGAGGAGGTGGCCGGCGCCGGCTCGGCCGCCGGGACCCGCGCCGACGTCTTCGAGCGGCTGGTCAGCGTGGACGCCCCGCCGGACCGGCCACCGCGGCGGGCCGGCGACGTGGTCGACATCGCCGGGCGCCGGGTGGTCGTGGTGCAGCCCGGCGGGCCGGTGCGGCACCGGCGGGCGGTCAGCCAGCCGTACCTGGACCAGGACGGGGACGTGGCCGTCACCATCTGCTCCGAGCACGACTGGTACCGCTGGGCCATCACCCGGGAGCCACCCCGCGCCGAGCCCTGCCCGCTCTACCTCGTCTGGGTCGAGTGAGGCTCAGACGGCGCGGCGCTTGAGGCGGCGGCGCTCCCGCTCGGACAGCCCGCCCCAGATGCCGAAGCGCTCGTCGTGCTCCAGCGCGTACTCCAGGCACTCGGACCGGACCTCGCAGGTCGTGCAGATCCGCTTGGCCTCTCGGGTCGACCCGCCCTTTTCCGGGAAGAACGCCTCCGGGTCGGTCTGCGCGCACAGCGCGCGCTCCTGCCAGCCCGGCTCCTCCGGCATCCCGAAGACGCCCGGCAGCACGGTCCCCTCGTCGTACGCCATGGGCTCGCTCATCGGGGCCCCCCTCCTGACCAACTCGACCCACCCCGTGTCGGTGGTTCCCCGAAAGCCGGGGAATCACACCGGTGTAAGTACACCCGTGTCGCTCCCGGACCGTCAAGCTGGGATCTGCTACACGGATCGTCCTCCGGAACATCCGTCGCCCTTCACCCGGCGTGTCGCACCGACACGCCGGATCTCACCTGATCGAGGGAACGCCGACGACCCGCCGTGATCACCGACCCGGACCGCGGGCCGGCGCGGGGAGGGCGGTGGGGACGGGGTCGACGGGACGCGGTGGCAGGATGGGCTGGTGCGCGTGGTGGTGCTGGCCGGCGGGATCGGCGGGGCCCGGTTCCTGCGGGGGCTGCGGGCCGCGGTGCCGGACGCCGAGCTGACCGCGCTGGTCAACACCGGCGACGACGTCACCCTGCACGGGCTGCGGATCTGCCCGGACCTCGACACGGTCATGTACACGCTGGGCGGCGGCATCGACCCCGACCGCGGCTGGGGCCGCCGGGACGAGAGCTGGCGGGTCAAGGCGGAGCTGGCGGCGTACGGGGCGGAGCCGGCCTGGTTCGGCCTCGGCGACCTGGACCTGGCCACCCACCTGGTGCGGACCCGGATGCTGGACGCCGGCTACCCGCTGTCCGCGGTGACCGAGGCGCTGTGCGACCGCTGGCGGCCCGGGGTGCGGCTGCTGCCGATGACCGACGACCGGGTCGAGACGCACGTGCTGGTCGACGCGGCCGACGGGCCGGGGCGCCGCGCGATCCACTTCCAGGAGTGGTGGGTACGGCACCGGGCCACGCTGCCGGCGCACGGCTTCGTCCAGGTCGGGGTCGCCGACGCCAAGCCGGCGCCCGGGGTGCTGGACGCGGTCGCGGCCGCCGACGCGGTGCTCTTCGCGCCCAGCAACCCGGTGGTCAGCGTCGGCACCGTGCTCGCCGTGCCCGGCATCCGGGAGGCGGTGCGCGGCACCCCCGGCCGGGTGGTCGCGCTGTCCCCGATCGTCGGCGGCGCGCCGGTGCGCGGGATGGCGGACGCCTGCCTGTCCGCGATCGGGGTGCCGACCACCGCGGAGGGGGTCGGCCGGTGGTACGGCTCGCGGGCCTGGGGCGCGGACGGGGTGCTGGACGGCTGGCTGGTGGACACCGCGGACGACGGGGCCGCGGTGCCGGGTGTGGAGGTGCGGGCGGTGCCGCTGCTGATGGCGGACGAGGCGACGACCGCGGCGATGGCCCGGGCGGCGCTGGACCTGGCCGGTGTCTGAGCCGACCCCGGCCGGGGGCGCGGGCGCCGCGGTGGAGCGGCTGACCGTGCTGCCGGTCCGCGGCCTGCCGGACCTGCGCCCCGGAGACGACCTGGCCGGCCTGCTGGCCGCGGCCGCGCCCTGGCTGGCCGACGGCGACGTGCTGGTCGTCACCTCCAAGGCGGTGTCCAAGGTGGAGGGCCGGCTGGCGCCGGCGCCGGCCGACCCGGCCGGCCGGGAGGCGGCCCGGCAGGCCGCGGTGGCCGGCGAGACCGTCCGGGTGGTGGCCGCCCGCGGCCGGACCCGGATCGTGGAGACCCGCCAGGGGCTGGTGCTGGCCGCCGCCGGGGTGGACGCGAGCAACGTCCGCCCCGGCGAGCTGGCGCTGCTGCCGGTGGACCCGGACGGCTCCGCCCGCCGCCTGCGCGAGGCGCTGCGCGCCTCGCTCGGCGTCGACGTCGCCGTCGTGATCAGCGACACCATGGGCCGCCCCTGGCGCATCGGCGTGGTCGACGTCGCCATCGGCGCCGCCGGTATCCGCGCGGTCGACGACCTGCGCGGCGCCACCGACACCCACGGCATGCTGCTGGAGATGACCGAGGTCGCGGTGGCCGACGAGGTCGCCGCCGCGGCCGAGCTGGCCAAGGGCAAGCTGTCCGGGGTGCCCGTCGCCGTCGTCCGCGGGCTGTCCCCGGTGGACGACCCGGCCGGCGCCCGGGCGCTGCTGCGCTCGCCGGACGCGGACCTGTTCCGGCTCGGCACCGCGGAGGCGATCGAGCTGGGCCGCCGGGAGGCGCTCTCCGGTGCGGCCGACCCGCCCCCGGCGCACCTCGACGCGGTGGCGGTGCTGGGCGCGTACGACGACCCGGACATCGACCAGCGCTCGCTGGCGGCGGCGCTGCTCGCCTTCCTGGACGCCCGCCCGGACGCGACCAGCCGGTCCTGCCGGGCCGGGCACCTGACCGCGACCACGGTGGTGCTGGACGCCGCCGGCGAGCGAACCCTGCTCACCCTGCACCGGCGGCTGGGCACCTGGCTGCCGCTCGGCGGCCACCTCGAGGAGCAGGACGGCACGCTGCTCGGCGCGGCCGCGCGGGAGGCGTACGAGGAGAGCGGCATCCGCGGCCTGCGGATGGACCCGGTGCCGATCTTCCTCGGCGTCTTCCCGGTGACGTGCTCGCTCGGCGTGCCGACCCGGCACATGGACGTGGTCTTCCTCGCGGTGGCGCCGGCGGGGGCCGAGCCGGTGCGCAGCGACGAGTCCGACGACCTGCGCTGGTTCCCGGTCGACCAGCTGCCGGCCAACGCGCCGCCGGACGTACCGCTGGTGATCGCCCGCGCCCGGGCCCGGGTCGCCGCGGCCCGCCCGGCCTAGACCGGCGCCCGTCCTGCCTAGGCCAACACGGCTGCCGCTTCGGCGCAGCGGAGGACCGCGGCGGCGGACCGGTCCACATCGGCTCGTCGGTGGCCCAGCTGGACACCGACGAGCCGCATCGCCGCCCGGCCCTGCAGGCCCCGGCCGGCGCGGCGAGCCGGCAGATCTCGCCGACCGGGTCGACCGCGCCGGTGTTGACACAGGCGCATGGCGGCTCCTCCCCCCGGGTTCCCGGCGGCCTGCCTGCCACCGCCCGCAGGCCGCCGGAGCGGATTGGGTAGCGTCGCCGGGATGGGAGCGCTGGACGCGGTGGCCGGGTGGCCGGTCGGCTCGGCGGCGGCTGCGGTGGTCGGCCCGGCCGGAGTGCTGGAGACGTGCGGTGACGCGGACGCGGTCTTCCCGCTGGCCTCGGTGACCAAGCCGCTGGTCGCGCTGGCCGTGCTGGTCGCGGTCGAGGAGGGCGCGCTCGGCCTGGACGACCCGGTCGGGCCGCCCGGCTCCACCGTCCGGCACCTGCTCGCGCACGCCTCCGGGCTGGCGATGGAGAACTCCGACGTGGTGGCGAAGCCGGGCAGCCGGCGGGTCTACTCCAACACCGGTTTCGCCGTGCTCGGCGACCACCTGGCCGCGGTCACCGGCATCGCGCTGCCCGACTACCTGCACCAGGCGGTGTGCGAGCCGCTCGGGCTGCGCTCGACGGCGCTGGTCGGCCCGGCCGGCTCCGGCGCCCGCGCCAGCGTCACCGACCTCGTCGCGGTGGCCGGCGAGCTGCTCTCCCCCGGCCGACTCCTGCACCCGAGCACGGTGGTGGAGATGGCCACCGTGCAGTTCCCCGGGCTGGTCGGGGTGGTGCCCGGCTTCGGCCGCCAGCCGACGAACGACTGGGGCCTCGGCGTCGAGGTCCGCGACTCCAAGTCGCCGCACTGGACCGGCGCCGGCAACTCCCCGGGGACGTACGGGCACTTCGGCCGCTCCGGCACCTTCCTCTGGGTCGACCCCGTCGCCCGGCTCGCCTGCATCGCGCTCACCGACACCGAGTTCGAGCAGTGGGCCAAGGACGCCTGGCCCGCCCTCTCCGACACCGTCCTCGCCGCGTACGGACCCTGACCCCTCCCCGACTGACGGCTCGGCCCGCCACTGACGGAGTCGGCCCGCCACTGACGGAGTCGGCCCGCGACTGACGGCGCCAGTGCCGTCAGTCGGGCCCGTACACCGTCAGTCGCGGGAGCCGCGGGCGTCGGTCAGAACGAGCGGTAGTCGCGGGGGGAGAGACGGGGCGCGAAGCGGGGCTTCGAGACGCCGGAGAGCTCGATCAGGCGCACGACGCGGTGCCGGTGCGGGCGGTCGTCGGCGAGCAGCTCGACCATGCCCTCGTCGGACAGCGGGTGCCCGAGCAGGGCCCAGCCGACCAGGTCGTGGATGTGGAAGTCGCCGACGGACAGCGCGTCGGCGTCGCCGAAGGCGCGCTGCGCGGTCTCGGCGGCGGTCCACACGCCGATGCCCGGCACGACCTGGAGCCGGGCCAGCGCGTCGGGTGGGGCGAGCCCGCAGCACTCCTCCAGCCGGGCGGCGACGGTGGCCGCGGCCCGGATCGCCCGCTGCCGCTTGATGTCGACGCCGGCCTTGTGCCAGTCCCAGGTCGGCACCTCCAGCAGCACCGCGGCCGGCGGCGGCACCCGCATGCCGGCCGGGGCCGGGCCGGGTGCCGGCGTGCCGTAGCGGTGCAGCAGGAAGCGCCACGCCTGCCGGGCCTCGGTGCCGGTGACCTTCTGCTCCAGGATGGCCGGCAGCAGGGCGTCGAGGACCAGGCCGGTACGCGGGATCCGCAGGCCGGGGTGGTGCCGGGCGGTGTCGGCGAGCAGCGGCCAGCGGGGGACGAACGAGCCGGGGTCGTCGCGGGCGCCGAGCAGGTCGGGCACGCCGGCGATCGCCCACTCCGCGCCCGGACCCCAGGCGGTGGCGTGCACCTCGCCCCTGCGCGGCACCCGCAGCGCGAGCGTGGCCGGGCCGAGCGGGGTGAGCGCGACCCGCCAGAAGGCGCCGTCGCCGGCCCGGTGCGCCGGGTCCCCGCGCCCGCGCACCAGCGGCCGCAGCGTCGTCGCCACGTCGATCGGGAACTCCGGCCGCCACACCGTCTCCGCTCCCGGCGGCCCGTCCTCCCGGACGTCCGCGGGTCGGCTCGACGGCGGGCCGGCGGCGGGCCAGCCGGCCGAGGCGCGACGCACTCTGGGCCCGAGGGGGGCGACGCCGCGGGGGCGGTCGGCCGGCTGCGGCCAGACCGCGCCCGGAGGCGGCGCGCGCCGGCCCGCCCGGCGCCCACCACCGGGCGGCGCCCCGGAGCTCATGCGTCGGTGGAGAAGCGGACCGCGCCGTCGCCGAGCCGGACCCCCGGCCACACCCGCGCGCCGCCCAGCAGCTCGTTGCCGGCACCCAGGCAGACCCCGTCGCCGAGCACGGCGTCCGCGAGCACGGTGCCCGGGCCGACCACCGCGCCCTTGCCGACCACCGAGCGGGTCACCGAGGCGCCCTCGGCGACCACCGCGCCGTCGAAGAGCACCGCGGCGTCCAGCCGCGCCCCGGCGCCCACCGTGCAGCCGGCGCCCACCGTGGTGCCCCCGGTCAGCGCCGCGTCCTCGGCCACCGTCGCGCCGGGCAGCACCAGCGCCTGCCCGGGCTCGCCGGGCAGCGCCGCGGTCGGCGCGATGCCGAGCACCAGGTCGGCGCAGCCGCGGACGAAGGTCGCCGGCGTGCCGAGGTCCAGCCAGTACGTCGAGTCGACGAAGCCGAGCACGGTCGCGCCGCCGGCCAGCAGCCCGGGGAACGTCTCCCGCTCCACCGACACCGGCCGCCCGGCCGGGATCGCCTCCAGCACCGGCCGGCGGAAGACGTAGCACCCCGCGTTGACCTGGTCGGTCACCGGCTCCGGCGACTTCTCCAGGAACGCCTGCACCCGCCCGTCCGAGTCGGTCGGCACCGAGCCGAACGCCCGCGGGTCCTCCACCCGGGTCAGGTGCAGGGTGACGTCGGCGCCGCCGTCGCGGTGGGTGGCGACCAGCTTGGGCAGGTCCACCCCGGACAGCACGTCGCCGTTGAAGACCAGCACGTCGTCGGACCGGAGCCGGTCGGCCACGTTGCGGATGCCGCCGCCGGTGCCGAGCGGCACGTCCTCGGTGACGTACTCGATCTCCAGGCCGAGCCGCTCGCCCGCGCCGAAGTGGTCGGAGAAGACCTCCGCCCGGTACGACGTCGACAGCACCACGTGGTCGACGCCGGCGGCGGGCAGCCGGCTGAGCAGGTGGGTGAGGAACGGGACGCCCGCGGTGGGCAGCATCGGCTTGGGGGCGCTCAGCGTCAGCGGTCGCAGCCGGGTGCCCTGGCCGCCGACGAGGACGATCGCGTCGATGACAACTCCTTAGGTCGTCAGGGAAGGGTAGCCACGCGCCGGACCAGGAGCGGCGGACCAGGGGCCGCCGGACCTAGGGACGGCGGGCCGGCTTGGCGCCCGCCGCCACCGCCGGCAACCGGCGGGCCAGCGCGGCCCGGCCGGCCAGGCCGGCCCGCAGCGCGAGCCGCACCGGCGCCCAGCGGGCACCCGCGTACCGCCGGGACAGGTAGAGCCAGGCGCTCGCGTGGTGCGCGTCGGCCATCGCCCGGGGGTCCTTGCTGGTCGAGACCCCGCCCTCGTGGGTGACCACCGCGGTCGGCACATACACCACCTGCCAGCCGGCCCGGCAGATCCGCTCGCACAGGTCGAGGTCCTCGAAGTACATGAAGAACGCCGGGTCGAACCCGCCGACCGCGGTGAACGCCTCCCGCCGCAGCAGCAGGCAGGACCCGGACAGCCAGCCGGCCTCGCCCTCCTCGGGGGCACCGCGCTCGCGCCGGTACGCCGCCGTCCACGGGTTGGACGGCCACCACCAGCCGAGCAGCGCGTGCCCGATGCCGCGGCCGAGCGAGGGCAGCGCCCGCGCCGACGGGTAGAGCGTGCCGTCCGGGGACAGGATCGCCGGGCCCAGCACGCCGGCCCGCGGCCACCGCTCGACCGCGTCCAGCAAGGTGTCCAGCGCGCCCGGCTCCCAGTGCAGGTCGGGGTTGGCGACCACCACCCAGTCCCCGGTCGCGTGCCTTACGCCGAGGTTGGCGGCCCGCCCGTAACCGAGGTTGCCACCGGTGTGCAGCAGCTCGACGCCGGGCCGCTCGGCGGCCCGCTGCGGCGTGCCGTCGGTCGAGCCGTTGTCGGCGAGCACCACCTGGACCGGCCGGGTCGTCGCCTTGTCCAGCGTGTCGAGGAAGGCGTCCAACGTCGGCCCGGGCGAGTAGGTGACGACGACGACACCGACCTCAGCGGTGGAACCTGGCACGGGTCGGACCCTACAGGTCACCGCTGGGCACCGGCGCCGCCGGCTGCGGCGCCATGTCGGCGGTGGCGCGGCGCATCGAGCCGCGCAGCGCGACCCCGGCGAACACCGCCCACAGCGCGTCGCCGAGCGTCTGCACCACCCGCGACGCCACCACCACCGCGGTCGCCGCGCCGGCCGGCAGGACCGGCAGCAGCACCGCGCCGAGCACCAGCTCGCGCACGCCGATCCCGGCCGGCACCAGCCCGAGCACCATCACCCCGGCCGACCAGGCCAGCGCGTACGCCCCGGTGGCGAGGAAGAACGAGTCCGCCCCGCTCAGCCCGAGCGGGCGGGCCAGCGCGTACAGCGAGAGCCCGTAGAACGCCCAGGTGACCAGCAGGAAGCCGCAGGCCCGGACGGTCTTGCCGACGGTCAGCCGGCGGTCCAGCGGCGGTCGGCGGAGCAGCCAGAAGGCGCGGTCAAGCAGCGGGGAGAGCACCCGCGGGTGCAGGACGACCAGCAGCACCGGGGTGAGCGCGAGCACCCACCAGTAGTGCTCGGCCGCCTCCGGACTGGCGAAGGGCAGCGTCGCCGACGCGACCAGCAGCCCGGTCGCGCAGTGCAGCCCGACGAACAGCAGCCCGGCGACCGCGCTGCGCTGCCGGGGCACCCCCAGCGCGCGACCCAGCTCCATCTGGGCCACGAACGGCCACACCGCGCCCGGCAGGTACTTGCCGACCTGGGCGAGGAAGAAGACCCGGGTGCCGGGGCCGGCCGGCAGCGGGCTGCCCAGGTCGGCCAGCAGGGTCCGCCAGGCCAGGCTGGTGAAGCCGAGCCCGATCAGGGCGGCCAGCAGGGACAGCAGGAACCATCCGGGGCCCATCCGGCCCAGGGCGTCGACCACCTCGTCCCACTGCCGGACGATCGCCACCACCAGGAAGGTGAGGGCCAGCAGGGCGATGGCGACCCGGAGGGCGCGGGTCAGCGCCCGGGGCAGCTTCGGCACTGCGGTAGCGTAACCAGCCGCGAGGAGTGCCACGGTCCGAGGCGGCCGGGGACGACGGCAGATCGCTGACAGAGAAGTGAGGCACGCATGACCACCCTCGACGGGTCCGCCGCCGAGTCTCCCGGTGTCGTCATCGGCAACCACACCAACAAGTACGTCGCCAAGAACCCGGCGATCCGCTTCCTGACCGAGCGGTGGGTGGCCCGGCTGGACGGCTTCCTGGAGAAGATCGGCACCAGCGACAACCCGCCCAAGCGCCCCCTCGAGGTGGGCGCCGGCGAGGGCGTGATCTCGCAGCGGCTGTTCAAGCGCTTCGGCGAGGCGACCGCGATCGACCTGCCGGACTCCGGGCTGCGCGCCGAGTGGCTGACCCGGCCCGGCCCGCGTTACCTGCACGCCGACGCGGAGAAGCTGCCGTTCCGGGACGACCAGTTCGACGTCACCGTGTGCGTCGAGGTGCTCGAGCACCTGGTCGACCCGCAGCAGGGGCTGGCCGAGCTGGCCCGGGTGACGTCCACCCACCTGCTGGTGTCGGTGCCCCGGGAGCCGATCTTCCGCGGCTGCAACCTCCTCACCGGCCGCTACGTGAAGGACCTGGGCAACACCCCGGGCCACTTCAACCACTGGTCCAGCCGCAGCTTCGTGCGCTTCCTGTCCCAGGTGGGCACGGTCCGGGAGGTCTCCAAGCCGTTCCCGTGGACCGTCGCCTGGGTCCGCCTCGACGGCTGACCCACCCGCGCCACCGCCCGCGGGTCCCTCCGGGGACCCGCGGGCTTCTCAGTGCAGGCCGGTCAGTTGCGGTCGGCGGCGCGGGCGTACGCGGCCAGGTGGGCCTCGGCGCTGGCCGCCCAGGTGAACTCCGCGGCCCGCTTCACCGCCGCCTCGCCCAGCTCCTGCCGCCGCTGCGGGTCGTCCAGCAGCGCGGCCAGCGCCACGGCGATCGAGTCGGGGTCGCCCTCGGTGTACGCCACCGCGTCGCCGCCCACCTCGGGCAGCGACAGCCGCTGGGTGGTGAGCACGGGCGCGCCGCAGGCCATCGCCTCCAGCACCGGCAGGCCGAAGCCCTCGCCGTGGCTCGGGTACGCCACCACCGTGGCGCCGCCGAGGTAGCCCCGCAGGTCGGAGAAGCGCAGGTAGCCGGGGCGGAGCACCCGCAGCTTGCTCGGCACCTCGGTGATGGCCTGGTCGATCTCCTCGTCCCAGCCGGAGCCGCCGGCCAGCACCAGCGCGGGCGGGGCCTCCCGGTCCTGCACGGCCTTGACCCAGCCGCGGACCAGGGACGGCACGTTCTTGCGGGGCTCCAACATGCCGAGAAAGGCCACGTACGGCGTGCCGCGCAGCCCGAGCCGGGCCTGCACCTGCTGCCGCTCGCCGTCGCTGGGGACGTGGAAGGTGTCCCGGTCGACCCCGTGGTACGCGACGTCGATGCGGGTGGAGTCGGCGCTCAGCACCCGGACCAGCTCGTCCCGGGTTGCCTTGGACGGCACCACGCAGCGGGCCGCCCGGTGCAGCGCGGTCTTGATCGCCGACCGGAAGAACGGGCCCTTGATCGAGGTGTGCACGTCGGGCTGGGTGAAGAAGGTCGCGTCGTGGATCGTCACCACGACCGGCCGGCCGGCCCGCAGCGGCATCGTGTAGTGCGGCGAGTGCAGCACCTCCGCGCCCACCTGCTGGGCGACCAGCGGCAGGCCGGTCTGCTCCCAGGCCAGCCGGGCCGGCCGGTGGGCCACCGCGGCCGGTCCCGGCACGATGGTCGCCGCGGTCGCCATCCGGCCGAACCGCTCCGCGTCGGCCCGCTGGCAGACGACGGCGAAGTCGGCGTCGGCGGCGCCGAGGGCGGAGATGAGACCGTCGACGTACCGTCCCACTCCACCACGGTCGGCGGGGACGGCCGTCGCGTCGACGAGCACGCGGGGCGCGCGTCCTGACACGAATCGGCTCCTGCGGTCTGCTCGGTCTGTGGTGGATCTCACCGGTGCTGCTGGTCGGGGACAGCGTACGCCCGCCGGGGTGCCGCCCCCTCCTCGCGGGGGCTCATGTCGCCAGGTCGGAGTAGAGGGTCCACAGCTCGCGAGCGGCTGCGGACCAGGAGTAATGGGTGGCGCGGGTGCGGCCGGCCGCGGCGAGGTGGTCCCGCTCGGCCGGGTCGGCGGCGAGGGCGAGGGCTTCGGCCAGGGCGTCCGGGTCGTCGCGGGGGACCACGGCGGCGGCGCCGCCGCCGACCTCGACCAGCGCCGGTGCGTCCGAGGTGACCACCGGGACGCCGGCCGCCATCGCCTCCAGCACGGGCAGCCCGAAGCCCTCGGCCCGGCTCGGCACCGCCAGCGCGGCCGCCCGGTGCAGCACCACCGCGAGGTCGGGGTCGGGCAGCCGGCCCAGCGGCCGGACCCGGCCGGCCGGCAGCCCGAGCCGGGCCGCCTCGGCGAGCGGGTCGACCCCGCCCCAGCCGGGCTGGCCGACCAGCAGCAGCGGCAGGTCGGGCGCCTTCGGTGCGGCCAGCGCGGCCAGCAGCACGTCCAGGCCCTTGCGGGGCTCCAGGGTGGCCAGGCTGAGCAGGTACGCCGGTGGCAGGCCGAGCCGGGCCGCCCGCTCGTCCGCGTCGGCCGGTTGGGCGGCCAGCGCGGCGGACACCCCCTCCCCGATCACGGCGAGCCGGTCGGCGCGCAGCGCCGGCACCGCGGCGGCCAGCTCGGTCGCGACCGCGTGGGTGGGCACCACGATGCGGTCGGCGTGCCGCGCGGCCAGCTCGACCGCCCGCCGGTGCCAGCGCACCCCGCGCGGGGTCAACGTCCCCGGGTGGGTCCAGGGGACGGCGTCGTGCACGGTCACCACCAGCGGCCGGCGCCGGCGCGGCGGGGCCAGCGGGGTCGGCGCGTGCACCAGGTCGCCGCCCGGCGCCGGCCCGAGCCCGCGCTCCCAGGCGGCGACCAGACCCCGGCGGGGCAGCGGCAGCCGGCGCGGCCCGGCGACGCCGGGCACCCGGGCCGGGCCCAGGTGCCGGTGCCAGGCCGTCCAGCCGGTCACCGTCGCGCCGGCCGGCGCGGTGTCCGCCAGCGCGGCGGCCAGCTCCCGCGCGTACCGCCCGGTGCCGCCCGGCACCGGCGCCAGCACCTGCTCGACCAGCACCGCCACCCGCACCCCGCGCACCCTACGCCCCGCCCCGGCCGCGCCGATCTTGAGGAAAGGTCCGGCGACACGCCGCCGTTCGCCGCCCGTTGCTCAAGATCGGCGGGAGGGGGTCAGCGGGGGCGGGTGGCGAGGGCGACGAGGCCGATGCCGGCGGCGGGGCGCAGGCGCTGCAGGTAGCGGAAGGGGGTGGTGGCGAGGCGGACCGCGGTGCCCACGGCCGCGTTCGGCGGCTGGAAGGTGCGCCCGCTGGCCGCGGTCCGCTCCTCCAGCGACAGGTCCCGGGCGGCGGCCAGCCGGCGCTCGTCGACCCGGTTGCGCACCGCCTCCATCGCCTGCCCGAGCGGCCAGCCGTAGACGATCACCCGGGCGTCGACCAGCCCGGCCTCGCCCAGCCGGGCGGCGAGCTGGTCCGGCTCGTACCGCCGGTAGTGGCCGATCTGCTCGTCGGTGGTCCCGTACCGGGCCTGGAAGGCCGGCACGGACAGCAGCAGCCGGCCGCCGGGCCGGACGAAGCCGACCCAGTCGGCCAGCGCGGCCACGTCGTCCTTGATGTGCTCCAGCACCTCGAACGCGCAGACCAGGTCGTACGCCGACCCGGCCGGCACCGCGGTGTGCTCGCCGCGCAGCACCCGACCCCCGGCCGGGGCGACCCGGCCTTCGGCGACCGCCGCCGAGGTCGGGTCCGGCTCCACCCCGAGGTAGCGGCCGCGGGTGGCCAGCCGGGCGCCCATCGCGCCCTGGCCGCAGCCGATCTCCAGCACGGTCCCGGTCGGCACGCCGGCCAGCAGCCGGCTGACCACGTCCCAGCGCAGCCAGGCCCGCGGGGTCAGCGGCGGGAGGGGGGCGGTCATCGCGGGCGGCTCCCGGTCAGCGAGCGGCGGGCCGAGCGCCCGGTGGACAGCCGCCGGACCGTCGACCGCAGCCGGCCGGCCGGCCGCAGCCGGCCGGCCGACAGGCGGCGCCGGAGCGGGCCGACCACCGCGGGGGCGGTGAACCGCTCGCCGGCCCGGTCCCGGGCGGCACCGCGCAGCTTCTCCAGCGTGGAGTGGTCGCCGGCCAGCTCGCCCAGCGCGGCGGCCAGCCCGGCCGCGTCCCCGGGCGGCACGAAGACGGCGGAGTCGCCGAGCGCGGTCCGCTGCGGCGGGGTGTCCGAGGTGATCACCGCGCAACCGGCGGCGGCCCCCTGGTAGACCTTGTTGGGCACCACCCGGCGGGCCTTCGCCCCGGTGCCGAGGATGCCCAGGCAGACGTCGTGCCGGGCGACCAGCTCGGGCAGCTTCCCGGCCGGCACCCAGTCCAGCCACTCCACCCACGGGTTGCCGGCGGCCAGCCGCTGCGCCTCGGCCCGGTCCTGGCCGCGGCCGACCATGGTGACCCGCACCCGCGGGTCGCCGGCCAGCAGCCCGATCGCGGCGCCGATCGCCGGGGTGCCCTGCAGCGGGGTGAACAGGCCGAAGAAGACCACCCGCAGCGGGTCGCCGCCGTCCCGGGGCCCGTCGGCCTCCCCGGCGGCGAACCAGGCGGCCGGCGCGCCGACCGGCACCACGACGACCCGGTCGGCCAGGTCGGCCGGCACCAGCTGCCCGTTCTCCTCGGTGTCGACGACGATCACGTCGGCGGCGGTGAGCGCGAGCCGGTCCAGCCGGGTCAGCAGCCGCACCTTCCAGGAGCCGGCCTCGCCGCGGTCGGCCGCGGTGTCGGCGGCGAAGACGAGGTGGTCGAGGACGACGAGGGCCCGGCGGAACAGCAGCCGGGCCAGCAGCACGTCGAAGTGGCCGAGGTAGCCGACCAGCACCGCCTCCGGCCGGTGCCGGCGCCGCTCCCGCAGTCCACGGACGGTGAGCACGGTCCAGCAGCGGCCGAGCCGGAGCGCGAGCAGCGGCAGCCGCCACGGCTGGCGGAGCATCGCGACCCGGCCGGCGGTGTCGATGCCGAGCCGGACGTTCACCTCGCGCACGTCGTCCCCGGAGGCGCGCAGTCCCTCGACCAGGACGCCCACGCGGGGGTGCGTCCGGACGTCGTACGTCCCGAACGCGAGGAGCCTCACGCGGTCCGACACTACCGATAACGCATCGTATGTGGCTGACCACCTCCCGACATCACCAGAGCGTCATGAGTCCGGAGCCGCGAGTAGCGTGTCCGGCCGTGACGGGGACCCGGGCGCGCGCTCTCCGGCTACTGCGCTGGCTGCTCGCCGCGGCCGCGCTCGGCTTCGTCGCGCTCGCCCTGGCCAGCCGTTGGGAGGAGGTCCGGGGCGAGCTCGGCCGGGTCTCCCCGGGCGCGCTGCTGCTCGCCTTCGCGCTGGCCTGCGCCGCGCTCGGCACCAGCATGCTGGGCTGGCGGGCGCTGCTGGCCGACCTCGGCAGCCCGCTGCCACTGCGGCCGGCCGCCCGGGTGCTCTTCCTCGGCCAACTGGCCAAGTACCTGCCCGGCAGCAGCGTGTGGGCGATGGTGGCGCAGACCGAGCTGGCCCACGACTTCGGCGTGCCGCGCAAGCGGGCCGCCGCCGCCGCGCTGGTGCTCAACCTGGTCATCCTCGGCCTCGGCCTGCAGCTCGCCCTGCTCGCACTGCCGGCCCTGCTGCACTCGGGCGCGCCGGGCTGGCTGCGCTGGTCGCCGCTGCTGGTGCCGGTCGGGCTGGCCTGCCTGACCCCGCCGCTGCTCACCCGGCTGTGCAACCTGGCCCTGCGGGTGCTGCGCCGCCAGCCGCTGGACCACCCGTTCAGCTGGCGCGGGCTGGGTACGGCGACGATGGCGCTGACCGCGACCTGGCTGCTCTACGGCCTGCACGCCACCGTCCTGGCCGCCGACCTGGGCGCCGACCCGGCCGGGTTCGTCCCGCTGGCGACCGGCGCGTTCGCGGCCGCCTGGTGCGCCGGCTTCCTGGTCGTGGTGGTGCCCACCGGGGCCGGCACCCGCGAGCTGGTGCTCACCCTGGCGCTGGCCGGCCACCTGCCCGGCGGCGCGGCGGCCGCGCTCACCCTGGCGGTGGTGTCCCGGCTGCTGATCACCGTCTCCGACGTGGCCGCGGCCGGGCTCGGCGCCGCGCTCGGCCGGGGTGGCCGGGCGAGCACGGCGCCGGCCGGTCAGCCGGCTCGCAGCCGCGGGGGGTGAGACGCTGTCGCCGGCAGGGCGACGCTCGACGACCCGGGGGTCCGCGTGTGGCTGGCGATCCGCTACCGGCGCAACCAGGCGCTGGTGCTGCTCGCCCTGTCGGCCCTGATCACCGCATCCGCCGTGCTGACCCCGCTGTACGACCGGGCCATGCAGCAGGCGCTGACCCGGCTGGCGGTGGACAGCGCGACCGCGAGCGAGACCGCGATCCAGGTCCGCGCGGTGGCGAGGTCGGAGTACCCGCAGGACAGCGCGCCGCCGGCGCCGACCCGGGACCAGCTGGCCGCGCTGCTGCCGGAGGAGGCCCGGCCCTGGTTCCAGCCGCGGGTGGACAGCGGATCCGCGCTGGTCACCCGGGCCGACCAGACCGTCGACTCGCCGACCGGGGCGCTGGAGTGGCGGGAGCGGGCCTGCGACAACGTGGAGTGGCTGGCCGGAGGCTGCCCGACGGCACCGGGTGACATCGCGGTCAGCGCCGCCGACCGGCGGACGTACCGGCTGGAGGTGGGCAGCCGGGTCGACGTCGTCGAGCAGCCGGGCACCCCGCCGGAGCGGGAGCTGCGCCCGGTCGCGCTGCGGGTCACCGGCGTCTACCGCCAGGTCCCCGGGCCGTTCTGGACCGACCGGCTGCTGACCGGGCTGTCCGGCTTCCGCGAGGTCAACCCGCCGTACCGGCCGATGCACGACACCTGGCTGACCGCGGCCGGCACGTTCACCGGGCCGGACGCGCCGCCCTGGCTCGACCCGGCGGCCACGGTGACGTACGCGCTGGACCGGTCCGCGGTCGGCGTCGACGAGCTGGTGCGGACCGGCGCCGTCGTGGCCGGCATGACCGAGCGGAGCCGGCTGCAGGTCGACGACCTGGGCGAGCCGATCGGCGACACCGACGTCACCGCGACCATCGAGTCCGGGCTGCCGGCGATCGCCGCGACCGTGGACCGCGGCCGGGACCAGGCCCGGGTGACCGTCCCGCTGCTGATGACCCAGCTCGGGCTGCTCGCGCTGTTCGTGCTCGGCCTCACCCTGGGCGCCGCGGTCGAGCAGCGCCGGCCCGAGGTGGCGGTGGCCCGGCTGCGCGGGGCCGGCCGGGCCGGCGCGCGCCGGCTGGTGCTGGCCGAGCTGCTGCCGGTCGTGCTGGCCGGCGTCCCGCTGGGCACCGCGATCGCGCTGGGCGCGGCCACCCTGGCGCGGCACCTGGTGCTGGAGGGCGCCGCCCCGTTCGAGCTGGGCCGCGGCTTCTGGCTGGCCATCGCCGGCGCGCTGCTGCTGCTCACCGTGCTGACCTGGCTGGTCGCCGGGTCCGGCACCCGGGACGGGATCCCGGCGCTGCTGCGCAGCGTGCCGGTCCGGGTCCGCGGCTGGCGGCTGGGCGCGGCCGACGCGATGGTGGTGGCCGGCTGCGGCGTCGCGGTGCTCGCCTTCGTCACCGGCGACCTGCACGGCCCGCTCGCGCTCGCCGCCCCGGCCCTGCTCGCGCTGGTCGCCGGCCTGCTGCTGGCCCACCTCATCGTGCCGGCGGCGACCGGGCTGGCCCACCGGATGACCGCCCGCGGCGCGTACGCGGCCGCGCTCGCCCTGCTGGCCGTCGCCCGCCGGCCGGCCACCCGGCGGGTCGTCACCGTGGTCACCGTCGCGGCCGCCCTGCTGGTCTTCTCCGCGTACGCGGTCAGCGTCGGCTCCCGCAACCGGCAGCTGGCCGCCCAGCGGGACAACGGCGCCGCGATGGTCGCCGACCTGACCGGCACCGACGTGGCCCGGGTCCGGGCCGCGCTGGCCCCGGTGGCCGACGGCGCCGGTGGTCGTGCCACCCCGGTGGTCCGGGTCGGCGAGGAGCGCAGCCTGCGGACCACGCTGGCCGTCGACCCCGCCGACTTCGGCCGGGTCGCGCTGCTGCCCGACTCGGACCCGGCCGCCGTGCCCTGGTCGCGGCTGCGGGTGCCGACCGGCCGCCGGCTGGTGCTGACCGGCCGGGCCGTCTCCCTCCGGCTCACGCCCGACGACCTCGACATCAGCCGCGAAGTGCCGGTCAAGCTGCGGCTGCAGCTGCTCGACGTCACCGGGGCCCAGCAGAACGTGGACCTCGGCGAGGTGCCGACCACCGGCCCGCGCACGCTCGCCGGAGCGGTGCGCTGCACCGCCGGCTGCACGGTCGTCGGCGTCGCCTTCCCCGGCTACGCCGGGACGATCCGCGGTCGGCTGACAATCGACGAGGTCCGGGTGACCGGCGGCCGCACCGACCTGCCCGGCACGGTCGCGGACTGGCGGCCGGTCGGCAGCGAGAGCCGGTACGCCGAGGCGAAAGCCGCCGCCCCGGGCCGGCTGACCCTCGAGGTGGACAGCGAGGGCACCGACTCCACCGTGCTGGCCTCCCGTTACCTCCCGGACGCGCTGCCCGCCCTGCTCGCCGGGCCGGACGCCGCCCCGGGCTCGGGCACCGTGGTCGCCGACGGGCTCAACGGGGTGCGCCGCCCGCTGGTCGGCATCGCCGAACTGCCCCGGATCCCGGCCGTCCGGGCCGGCGCCGCCGTGGTCGACCTCGACCTGCTGCAGCACTGGGGGTCGCGGACCGGGCGGACCGCCCGCATCCAGGTCTGGTTCGACAGCGAGGACCCGGCCGCGCTGGAGCGGGTCCGCGGCGCGCTGCGAACCGCCGGGATCGAGATCTCCGGGGTCCGGCGGGTCAGCGAGGTGCGGGCCGCGTACGACCGCTCGGTGCCGGCCTGGAGCCTGGAGCTGGGCGTGCTCGCCGCAGTGGTCGCGGTCGCGCTGGCCGGCCTGGTGCTGGTGCTGCTGGCCGCCGCCACCGGCCGCCGCCGGTCGCGGGACCTGGCCTGCCTCGGGATGAGCGGGGTCCCGCGGCGGGGGCTGGCCCGGGTCGCGACCGGCGAGCAGCTGCCGGTCGTCGTGCTCGCCGTGCTGGCCGGTGCCGGCTGCGGGCTGGTCGGGGCCGCCTTCGCGCTGCCCACGGTGCCGCTGTTCGCCGAGACGCCGCCGGACGGGACGCTGGACCTGTCCGCGCCGTGGGGCAGCGTGCTGGCCGCGCTGGCCGCCGCGCTGGCCGCGCTGGCGATCGTCGCCTGGCTGTGCGGGCGGGCCGTCGCGGCCCGGGCCCGGCTGGCCCGGGTGCGGGAGTCGGTGTGAGAGAGCGCGAGGGCTCGCAGCGCGAGCGGGGAGCGACGAGGGCCGACCGGCTGGCTGCCCCGAGCGGAGGCGCGGGCATGGGCCGAGCGCCCGCCGGTCTGTCCGAGGAGCGGGCACTGTGACCGGCCTGGCGGTGCGCACCGAGCGGCTGGTGCACATCTACCACACCGAGGGGCACGACGTCGCCGCGCTGTCCGGGGTCGACCTGGACGTCCGCGGCGGCGAGCTGGTCGGCCTGCTCGGCCCGTCCGGGGCCGGCAAGTCGACGCTGCTCAGCCTGCTCGGGGGGATGTTCCGGCCCAGCGCCGGCAAGGTCTTCGTCGGCGACGCCGAGCTGTCCGCGCTGGGCGAGCGGGAGCTGGACGAGCTGCGGGCGACCCGGGTGTCGATCATGCTGCAAGGCGCGGCCCGCAACCTGGTGCCGTACCGCAACCCCGAGCAGAACGTGGTCTTCGCCCAGCGCTGGGCCCGCCGCCGCAGCGCCGACCTGCCCCGGCCGCGGGACGTGCTGGCCGCCGTCGGGCTGGCCGACGCCGCCGAGGCGCCGCTGGCCTCGCTCGCCGCCGGGCAGCTGCAGCTGGCCGCGGTCGCGGTCGCGCTGGCCCAGGGACCCGGGTTGCTGCTGGCCGACGAGCCGACCAGCCAGCTCGACCACGGCGCCCGGGACACCGTGCTGCGGGCGATCGCCCGGGCCAACGACGAGCTCGGCACCACCGTGCTGCTGGTCACCCACGACCCGGAGGTGGCGCGGCGGCTGCCGCGCACGGTCACGATCCGGGACGGCAAGATCGGCGGCGAGGGCCGGCTCGGGGAGGAGTACGCCGTGGTCACCGCGGACGGCTTCCTGCCGCTGCCCGAGCACGCGCTGCCCAGCCTGCCGCCCGGCACGCTGGTGCGCTTCACCCCGGTGCCCGAGGGATTCCTGCTCGTCCCCGAGGACCGGGGGCCCGCATGACGCTGCGGGTCACCGACGTCGAGGTCCGGTACGGCGCCGTCCTCGCCGTCCGCGCGGCCACCTTCGCCGTCCCGCCGGGCGGCACGCTCGCGGTGACCGGCCCGTCCGGGGCCGGCAAGTCCTCGCTGCTGTGGGCGCTGGCCGGCGCCACCCCGCACGCCGGCCGGGTCGAGCTCGGCGACACCCGGGTGGTCGACCGGGCCGGCGCGGCCGCGGCCGGCATCGCGCTCACCCCGCAGGGCAACGGGCTGCCGTCCTTCCTCACCGCCGAGGAAAATGTGCTGCTCCCGCTGCTGGCCGCGGGCGTCAAGCCGGCCGAGGCCCGGGATCGGACCCGGGACGCGCTGGCGCTGCTCGACCTGGACACGTCCGCCACCCACCTGGTCGACGAGCTCTCCGGCGGGCAGCAGCAGCGGGTCGCGCTGGCCCGCACGCTGGCCGGCGAGCCCGCGGTGCTGCTCGCCGACGAGCCGACCAGCGACCTCGACGCCGGCTACCGGCAGCGGGTGATCGACGCGCTCAAGGCCCGGGCCGCCGCCGGCGCGGTGGTCGTCATGGCCACCCACGACGCCGACGCCGCCGCCGAGCTGGCGGCCGAGCTGCGCCTGGACGAGGGCCGCGCCGGCTGGCTGCGCCGCCCCGACACCTGGCCCTGACGCCAGCACGACCGGCAGCACGTCACCAGCAGCACAGCGACCAGGTCCAGCCGAGCGCCTGCCGGCGCGACTGCGCTGAGTCCCGATGTCTCGGTGTGTCGGCGGCCCTGGTTGGGTTGGCGCCGTGGGGACTCCGTGAGGGTGGGTCTGGACGCGACACCGCTGCTCGGCGCCCGGACCGGGGTGGGGCGCTACGTCGAGCACCTGGTCGCGTCGCTCAGCGAGCTGGACGGCCTGGACCTGGTCGCGACCGCGTTCACGCTGCGCGGGGCCGGCGGGCTGCCGGCCGCGGTGCCACCCGGGGTCGCCGTCCGGCACCGGCCGGCGCCGGCCCGGCTGTTGCAGGCGGCCTGGCGGCGGGGCGGGCTGCCGCCGGTGGAGTGGCTGACCGGCCGGCTGGACGTCTTCCACGGCACCAACTTCGTGCTGCCGCCGCGGCGCCGGGCCGGCGGCGTGGTGACCGTGCACGACCTGTCGTACCTGCGCTTCCCGGAGACGGTGACCGCGGCCTCGCTGCGCTACCGGGAGCTGGTGCCGCGCGGGCTGCGCCGGGCCGCGGTCGTGCTCACCCCGAGCGAGGCGGTCGCGGCCGAGGTCCGGTCCGAGTACGGCCTCGCCGACGACCGGGTGCTGGCCACCCCGCTCGGCGTGGACACGGCCTGGTCGCAGGCCGCCCCGGCCGAGCCGGCCTGGCTGGCTCAGCAGGGGCTGCCGGAGCGTTACCTGCTCTTCGTCGGCACGGTGGCGCCGCGCAAGGGGCTGCCGGCGCTGCTGCGCGCGCTGCGGCTGGCCCACGATGCCGATCCAGGGACGCCGCCGCTGGTGCTGGTCGGCCCGCCCGGCTGGGGACCGGCGCTGGAGACCGCGGCGCTGCCGGCGGGCGCGGTGGTCCCGGCCGGCTACCTCGACACCGCCGACCTGCGCCGGCTGGTCGCGGGGGCGGCCGCCCTGGTCTACCCGACCGTGTACGAGGGCTTCGGGCTGCCGCCGCTGGAGGCCTTCGCCGCCGGCACCCCGGTCGTGGCCAGCGACCTGCCGGTCATCCGGGAGGTCACCGGCTCGCTGGCCACGCTGGTGCCGGTCGGCGACGACGCCGCGCTGGCCGCCGCGCTGGCGGCCGCGGCGGCCGACCGGGACCCGGCCGCCCGGGCCGCCCGGCAGGCCCGGGCACGCGAGTTCACCTGGGCCGTGACCGCCCGTCGCACCTACGCTGCGTACGAGCTCGCCTGCGGACGGGTTCGGCCGACATGACCCAGGGTTCTATCGAGCACTCCGCGTCATGCCCGCCCGCCGAGGACCGGTCCCCGACGACCTCGACGACCTGTCCCGGTAGGGTGACCGGATGAGCGGCACGGTCGCCTCGGACAGCAGCGTCTACTACCACTCCGGCTACTGGAACGACCTGGCTCCGGTCCAGGCTTACCTCAACCGGCGAGCCACCGGTGACGCGGCCGTGTCCTGGTCGGATCACCTGGCCACGTCCACCGGGCGGACCTTCCGCAAGGCGCTCGTGCTCAACTGCGGCAACGGCTGGGTCGAGCGCGGGCTGGTCACGGCCGGGCTGGTCAAGGAGGCCGTCGGCGTCGACTACGCCGAGGACCTGCTGGTCAGCGCGCGGGAGGAGGCGGCCAAGGCCGGCCTGCCGCTGCGCTACCACCAGCTCGACACCAACACCGCGGCCTGGCCGGAGGACGGCTTCGACCTGGTCATCAACCACGCGGCCGGGCACCACGTCGCGTACGTCGACCGCGTCTTGCGCAGCATCGCCGAGCTGCTGCCCTCCGACGGGCTGTTCGTGTCGTATGACTACCTCGGCGCGCACCGCAACCAGTACCCGACCGCCCAGTGGGAGGCGGCCTGGCAGGCCAACGAGGCGCTGCCGGCCGCGTTCCGCCACCAGATGGTCTACCCGCATCTGCCGACCATGCTGGTCAGCGACCCGACCGAGGCGATCCACGCCGAGCTGATCATGCCGGTGATGCGGCGCTACTTCGAGATCGAGCACTTCCGCGCGCTCGGCGGTGGGGTGGCGTACCCGGTGCTCACCTTCAACCAGGCGGTCTTCGCGCACGGCGCGGACGAGGTCGCCCCGGTGGTCGAGCAGGTGCTGACCGCGGACGAGGCCTGGACCGACGCCGACCCGGAGGGGCGGACGCTGTTCGGCTACGTGATCGCCAAGCCGCGCCAGGCCGCGCTGTCCGACGCCGAGCAGCTCGCGGTGTGGTCCGCCGAGGAGGACGACCGGGAGCGGCTGGCCGCGGCGGCCGGCGGGCGCTACTACCCGGACACTTTCCTGTCCGCGCTGTACGAGGACCTCGACGTGGCCAAGCGCGGGCAGGCCGGCGCGACCGCCGAGCGGGACGCCGCGCTGGCCCGGCTGGCCGCGGCCGAGGCGGCGGCGCCGCCACCGGCGCCGCCGCCGTCGCTGCTCACCCGGGTGCGGTCCGACCCGCGGGTGCGCGCGGCGGCCAAGCGGGTGCCCGGCGCCCGGCCGGCCGTGCTCGCGCTGCGCCGCTGGCGGGCCGCCCGCGCCGCCCGGTGAGCACGCCGCCCGGTCCGACGCCGCCCGGCCGGGCGGTCGACCGGGCTGAGGGGGCCGCCGCGGTCGAGCGCGCCGCCGCGGCCGGCGACGGAGCGGGACCCGGCCGCGGGACGCGGGTGGTGGCGGTGGCGCTGCTGGTGCTCGCTGCGGTGGTCGGGCTGGCCCGGCTGCCCGGCGAGCTGTCCCGGCAGGCCGACGCGGCCGAGACCGCGCGCGCCATCCCGCGGATCGAGTCCGTCCCGGTCGTCGGCGGGATAGGACCGAAGCGGACGGAGTTCCTCGCGTACGTGCGGCGCACCGTGCCCGCCGGCGACCCGGTGCGCATCGTCCAGCCGGTCACCGCGGTCTCCCCGCTGGAGGTGCGCGACACCGGCGAGCCGGGCGTCTGCGGCTACTCCGTCTCCCGCCTGCAGTACTTCTGGCTCGTGTACGCGCTCGCCCCCCGACCGTCCACCTGCGACCCCGACGCCCGCTGGACCGTCTACTTCGGCGTGCCGGCGGCCGCCCTGCCGGCCGGCGCCCGCCCCTGGGCCCCCGGCTTCGCGCTGGTGCGGGCATGAGGGACCTGGTCGGCACCGCCGCCGGCTTCGTGCTGCTGCTGCTCGCCGGGCACGGGCTGCTCCGGCTGGTCACCGGCCGGTGGCCGCACCGCGCGTACGGGCCGACCGTGACCGTCGGGCTGTCCTGGTTCGCCGGGGTCGCCCTGCTGGGCATGCTGACCACGCTGGTCGGCGTGCTCGGCGGCCCGACCCGGCCGCTGCCCGTGCTGGCCCCGGCGCTGGTCCTGGTCGCCGCGGCCGGCCTCCTGCCGCTGCCCTGGGCCCGCGCCGACGACACGGTGCCCCCGGCCTCCCCGCTGGGCGACGCGATCGCCGCCGCGACCGGCGCGCTCACCGCCGCCTGGATCGCGCTGCTCGGCGCCCGCATCCCGGTCGCCAGCAACGACGAGTACGCGCTGTGGATGCTCAAGGCCCGGGCGCTGTCCCAGCTCGGCGAGCTCGACCCGCGGGTGTTCACCGACACCGGGGCCGGCTACCAGCATCTGACGTACCCGCTCTTCGTGCCGTCGCTGTTCGGCTGGCTGGACGGCTGGGCCGGCCGGCCGACCGACGCGGCCGCGCACCTGGCGGTGGCCGTCACCGTCGGCGCGCTGCTCGCCGCGGCCGGCAGCCTGCTGGCCCGGCTGGCCGGCCCGGCCGCGGCCGCCGTCGCGCTGCTGCTGGTGGTGTCGATCCCGACCCTGCTGTCCCGGCAGTCGCTGCTGCTGATGGCGGACGTGCCGGCCTTCGCCTTCGCGTTCTGCCTGGCGCTGGTGCTGATGGTGCTGCTGACGCTGCCCGCGGACGCACCGGCAGGTCCGTGGCCGGCCGCCGCCGCGGTGCTCGGCGCCGGCGCGATCGGCGCCAAGGCGGAGGGCCTCGCCTTCGCCGGGATCGCCTTCGCCGCCGCGCTGCTGCTGGCCACCGGCCGGCGCCGGGTGGTGCTGCTCGCCGGCGTGGCTGCCGGCCTGGCCAACCTGCCCTGGCAGCTGTACGGCCGGCAGCACCACCTGCGCAACTGGGTGCTCAACCGGGACACGCTCAGCGGCGACCACCTGCGCGACGTGGTGCCGTGGACCGGGCACGTGCTGGCCGGGATGGCCTCGCGGTGGCCGGGTGGGTCGGGGCTCGGGCTGCTGCTGGTGCTCGCCGCGGTGCCGGCCGCGGTGCTCGCCGTCCGGGCCGGCCGGTGGCGGCTGGTCGCCTTCGCCGCCGTGGTGGTGCTGCTCGACGCGGCGGTGCTGCTCGGCCAGTACGTGGTGACCGCGTACGGTCCGGCGTCCGACCCGCGGTCGCTGCCGCTGCTGGAGAGCCAGCTCGAGGTCACCGTCTTCCGGGTCGCGCTGGTGCCGGCGGCGCTGCTCGCGGTGGCTGTGCCGCTATTCGCCGGTTTGGCGCTGCGCGCGGACGCGATTGCCCGCAAGGGCAGCATTCCCGAGCGGGAGCGTGAACTGCAGCCGATCTGACCTCGAGTCCATGATCATTTGTGTTAACCTGCGCTCCCATTTCACGGTTGACGAGGGGGCAATTGGCCTCACCTTCCCGGGCGCGGTGAGCGCGCAGTTCCGCACCGAGCTGGACACGCTGTCCCCGCGCTACTCGATGGGCCAGGCGCCGGTGGCGGTGCCCGGCTCGCCGTACGCGCGGACGCCCTCGGTGGACGACTTCGTGCAGATGAACATCGCGGAGATCCGCACCGCCATTCACCACACGCTGCAGCGCGAGGCGATCGCGAAACACTGCCCGCCGCAGAATGCCGGCCGGGCCCGCAAGATTCTCGACGTCATTTTCGCCGACGAGCTCGCCCACGTCGCGTACTCGGCCGAGCTGATCGAGGAAATGGCCGCCGAGACCGGTCCGACCGCGCTGCGCGAGCTTTTCTGCAAGCGGATCTGCGACTTCAACCAGTTGACCCGCCAGGAGCTCGGCGAGGCCACCTTCTCCTGCGCCTGCCGACCGATCGAGTGAGCGACGCCGGGGCCGCGCTCGACGCGTTCCTCGTCGCCGCCGGCACCACCCGGGCCGAGGTGGTCGCAGCGGTCACGGCCCGGCTCGGGCTGGGCCCGGCCGACCGGCTGCTCGCCGCCGGGTCGGTGGTCGAAGGGCTGGGCAGCCGCAAGTCCGACCTCGACCTGCTGCTGCTCACCTCGGCGGACGCCGGCACGGCCGACCAGGTCGCGCTGGTCGTCGGCCGCTGCGTGGTCGAGGTCCGGGTGGTGCGCCCGGCCGCGCTGCGCGCGCTGCTGGACCGCTTCGCCGCCTGGCGGGCCGGGCCGTGGGACGTCAGCCGGGAGGCCGGCTTCGGTCCGCAGGAGCACCGCCTGATGCACCGGCTGCGGCACTCGCTGGCGCTGCACGGCGACCGCCCGGACGGCATGCCGACGGTCGCCGACCTGGCCGCGGACCTCCCCCTGCGCCCGTCGCCGCTGCCGGCGGCCGAGCGCGTCTGGGCCCTGCACCGCGCCCCCGAGCATCCCGAGCCGGCCGCCGCCCACCGGCACGCCCTCGCCGCCACCACCTTCGCCCGCGCCGTGCTCGCCGCCATCGAGCACCAGCTCCTCACCGGCCGGCCCCTCGCCCCGCTCCCCCGACCCGCCGCCGCGGGCGGGGAGGCGTCGCCGTGGCTGGACCTGGACGTGGACTACGTGCTCGGCGACCCGATCCTCCTCGGCCGCCTCAACGAGCCCGGCCGCCCCGGCCCTCTCCCCCGCCGACCTCCCCGCCGCCCTCCTCGACCCCCACACCCTCCCCGCCCTCCGCGCCGCGGGCCTCACCGTCGACTGAGAAGTTCCGGCCCGACTGAGCAGCAATAGCTGCTCAGTCGGCGCCGAACTTCTCAGTCGGGCGGTCAGTCGCGGGGGGTGCTGGAGTGGGGGAGGAGATCGTGGGTGGCGACGACCTCGCGCCAGCGGCGGGCGAAAGCCGCGTCGGAGTACTCCTGGGCGCGCTGCACCGAGGCCGCCGACAGGCGGGCCCGCAGCTCCGGGTCGCCGGCCACCCGCAGGGTGCGCTCGGCCAGCTCGTCCGGGGTGGACCAGCGGTAACCCTCGACGTCGTCCCGGACGATCTCCCGCTGCCCGGCCTTGTCGATCACCACCGGCACGCAGCCGCCGGCCATCGCCTCGGCGGTGGTCATGCCGAAGTGCTCGTGCGCCCAGGGGGCGCGCTCCTCGTCCTCGCCGTACCCGGTCGCGGACCAGAAGACCGAGGCCGTCGACATCGCCTGCTCGACCACCGGGCGGGGCGCGTTGGGCACGATCTTCACCGGCAGGCCCTCGGCCGCGGCCCGCACCGTCTCCAGGTACGGCCGCTGGAACGGCTCGCAGCCGCCGAGCACGGTCATCGACCAGCCGGGCAGCTTGCCCGAGCGGTGCAGCTTGCCGAACATCTGCACCATCTCCAGCTGCCGCTTCGCGTGCCCGAGCCCGGGCGCGAAGAACCGGCCGACCGAGAGCACCACCTTGTCCCGCTGGGACTGCGGGTGCAGCCGCTCCACCTGGATCGGCGGGTAGAGCACGTCGGCCTCGGTCCGCCACAGCCGGCGGATCCAGCCCTTGGTGTACTCCGAGTTGGCCATCACGGTGGCGTAGCTGGACAGGAACTCGACGCCCAGCGGGTCGCGCAGCAGCCACGGGAAGCGGGCGGCCAGCTGCGCGCGCGGCCCGAAGCCGCCGGCGCCGGCCAGCCGCAACCGGGACACCGCGACGCCGAGCTCGCGGGAGTCCTGCGGCCCGGGCACGGTGGTCTTGGAGCGGAAGTGCAGCTCCCGCCCCTCGGGGCTGTCCGGCACGGTCAGCAGGCGCCGGTGGAAGACCTGCTCGGCGGTCAGGGTGGCGAGCACCTCGCCGCTGTCGTCCTCGACGCTCACCTGGATCGGTTCGGCCATCCCGGGCCGGCCGAGGTCGAGCTGGATGTCGTGCGCCACGCTCGGCTCGATGCGCAGGATCGCGTCGCCGTTGGTCCAGGTCCACTGGCGCAGCCGGCCGCCCTCGGGCGGATACCAGCCGGTCCCCCAGCCCATCGCCAGCGAGCTGCGGTAGCGGGCCAGCCACGGGCCCAGCGTCCGCACCGCCGCCTTCCGCCACGGCGGCAGGTCGTGGTCGAACGGGGTCGGGAAGAAGCACAGGTACGCCGCCCGCGGCGACCGCGGCAGCAGGGTGGACATGTAGGTCGCGTTGACGAACAGGTCGTACTCGCTGGACAGCGCGGCCACGTAGCCGTCGCCGCGGTCGGCGACGCTGCGCATCCGGGTCCGCGAGAGGTCCAGCCCGAGGTGCTCGCCGAGCGCGTCGCGGTCGACGTCGCCGTGGCCGAGCAGGTCGACCTCGACGCCGTCCTCGGACAGCACCTGGGCGATCATGCCGGCGTGCCGCTCCCCGCCGCCCATCGAGTGCCAGAAGCGGTCGTAGACGGCTGCTCTCATCGTTTGCTCACCAGCCAGCGTTCCAGTTCCCTCCGGGACAGAGCCGCCGTCGCGCCGACCTGGCGCCGGCGGCGCAGCATGGTCGGCAGGAGGCGGAGGTACGAGGCGAGCACCCGGGCCCGCAGCAGGTGCGGCCGGACAGCCGGGCGGGACCGGGTCCGCAGGCCCTCCCGGGCCGCGCGCACGCCCAGCGAGGCGGCGGTCAGCAGCTGGTCGCGGACCGCGCGGCGCGCCAGCGGCGCGGAGGCGTCCTTGGTCAGCATGAGCAACCGGTTGCGCTCGACGTGGAACAGCCACAGCGGCGACCACTCGGTGCTCGACGCCGAGTGCACGTGCCGGAGCACGGCGGCCGGCTCGTAGCGGATGCCCCAGCCGCGGGCCCGCAGCCGCCAGGACAGGTCGGTGTCCTCGTAGTAGAGGAAGAAGTCGTCGTCGAACCAGTCGACCTCGCGGCCGGCCGCGGTACGCAGCGCCATCCCGTTGCCGCAGGCGGCGAAGACCTCGGTGGGCTCGTCGTACTGCCCGGTGTCCGGCTCCTGGAAGCCGCGGTCGGCGCCGTGCCCGCTGCGCAGCACGATGCTGCCGGCGTTGTTGACCACGTCGACCAGCGGGACGTCCTCGCCGACGGCGAGCACCGCCTCGCTGCCGCCGGCCGCGACGGTGGCGCTCAGCGCCACCCCGTCAGCGGTGACGGAGACCGGCTTGTCCCGCTCCGCCGCCCAGCGGAAGGTCACCTTGACCGGCCCGGCGGCGTCCGGCATCGGGACCAGGAAGCCGCCCGCCGGCCGGGTCCACCGGAACCGGCCTGCCCCGCTGCCCTCCGGCCCGTACGACAGCTGCTCCCAGAGCACCTTTTCGGTCACGTCCCGGCCGTCCACCTCGACGGCGAGCACCCGCAGGCCCAGCTCGCGCGGGTCCTGCGGGCCGGGCGAGAAGCCCGCGGTCTCCAGCCGCAACGGCAGGAAGCGGGGCGCGAAGACGACCTTGCCGGTGACCACGCCGAGCCGCTCGGCGCCGGGCCCGTCGAACGGGGCGAGCACCCGGCGCAGCCAGTCCGGCTCCGGCACGGCGTCGTTGTTGAGCAGCACCGCGTACGGCGTCTCCACCTGGCGCAGGGCGAGGTTGTTGCCCCCGGCGAAGCCGGTGTTGACCGGGCTGGCGATCACCCGGACCTCGGGGTAGTCGCGGGCCAGCAGCTCGCGGGAGCCGTCGACCGAAGCGTTGTCCACCACCACGGTCTCGAAGAACCCGGGCGGGGTGTCCTGCCGGCGCAGCCCGTCCAGGCAGGGCGGCAGCAGGTGGCCCCCGTTGTAGTTGACCACCACCACCGTGGCCTGCGCAGCGGTCACGGCGCCACCGCGACCACGTAGACCTCGCTCGGCGGGTAGACCTGGGCGAGGAGGGCGCAGTATGCCCGGTGCAGCTCCGCGTACTGGTGCTGCATGGCCTGGGACCGCTCGTCCAGCACCGAGACCAGGTGCACCAGGTGCGACCACAGCTCGGCCCGCGGGTCGGTCGCCACCGCGGTCACCTCCCGCCGGCCGGCGGCCTGCTCCCGGCGCAGCCGCCGCACCACGCTCTGGTGGGCGGGGTAGACCCCGTTGACCGCGTCGGTGAGGGCGGCCAGCGACTCCCTGAGCGCCGGCGCCGGGTCGAACTTCTGCGGCAGCAGGTGCGGCGGCGGGCCGGGGTCGTTGAGCGGGTTGCCGCCGGACTCGGTGGTGGTCAGCCCGGCCTGCCCGGCGAAGAAGGCGAGCAGCATCGGGTCGTAGAACCGGACGTGCGTCGGGTCCCGCCAGAAGTCGTAGCCGAGCACGGACAGGCTGCCCGCGCTGGGCACCACCGCGACGAACGCGCCGGCCGGGCGCAGCGCCCGGGCCGCGGCCGCGTACACCCGGGCCACGTCGGCCGGCTCCAGGTGCTCCAGGAAGTGGGCGCAGAAGACGCCGCCCAGCGAGCCGGGCTCGACCTGCTCGAGGTGCTCGATCGCGTCGCCGAGGACGACCTCGTGGCCGCGGGCGGTCGCCTTTTCCACCATGCCCTCGTCGAGGTCGACGCCGCGGGCCGGGATGCCGGCACCGGCGAGCACGTCGAGGAACTCGCCGCGCCCGCAGGCCAGCTCCAGCACCGGGCCGGCGGGGAAGAACTGCGCGTAGTGGGTCAGCGCGGCCCGGGCCCGATCGCTGTCGTAGCCCATGAACGCGTAGTAGTCGCTCTCCAGCCGGCTCACCCGGCACCCCTTCCCGCGGTGACCTCGACGGCGGTGGCGACCTGGTACGGCACGTTGAGCAGACCGACGTCCTGCCCGCTGCGCACCCAGAAGGTGTCCTTGCTGCGGGCGACGCCCACCGCGGCGCCGTCCACGTCGTCGACCCGGACCGCGACCTGGAACGCGCCGTGCAGCGGCGGGCAGCCGGCCACCGCGAAGTCGACGGTCCACGGGCCGGGCCGGTCGGTGGGCAGCTGGTCCGGGCCGGCCCGCATCACCCAGATCGGGTAGTCGCCGGCGCCCATCACCACGGCCAGCACCGCGCCGATCCGCGGCGCCATGTCCGGGGACACGGTCAGCTCGGCCCGGATGCCGACCGGGTCGCCGGCGGCGAAGTCGCCGCGCACCTCACCCGGCACGGCGCCGACGGTGATGTCGCCGAACACCACCCCCGGGTCCGGCTCGTCCGGCCCGGTGGCGAGGTCGGAGGTCGGCTCGGAGGTGCCGAGCAGCGCCCGCAGCGTGCCGGTGGCGAACTGCGGGTCGCCGTCGAAGACGACCCGGCCGTGGTCGAGCACGATGCCGCGGTCGCAGATCCGGTCGACCAGGTCGAGCGAGTGGGTGACGAACAGGATCGTCCGGCCCTCCCGCTGGAACTCGGCGATCTTGTCCAGGCACTTCTTGGCGAACGCCTCGTCGCCGACCGCGAGCACCTCGTCCACCAGCAGGATGTCCGGGTCGACGTGCACCGCGACGGCGAAGCCGAGCCGGACGTACATGCCGCTGGAGTAGTGCTTCACCGGGTTGTCGATGAAGTCCTCGAGCTCGGAGAAGGCGACGATCGAGTCGAACAGGCCGTCGGTCTCCTTGCGGGACAGGCCGAGCAGCGAGGCGTTGAGGTAGACGTTGTCCCGGCCGGACAGCTCGCCGTTGAAGCCGGCGCCCAGCTCCAGCAGCGAGGACACCCGCCCGTTGACCCGGACCTCGCCGGCGCTGGGCCGCAGGATGCCGGTGAGGATCTTGAGCAGGGTGGACTTGCCCGACCCGTTGGGCCCGATCAGGCCGACGGTGTGGCCGCCGCTGACGTCGAGGGTGACGTCGCGCAGCGCGTAGAAGCGCTCGCCGGTGCCGTGCCCGAGCTTGAGCACCCGCTCCTTGAGGCTGGTCGCCCGGGCGCTGCCGCGGAAGCTCTTGCTGACCCCGCTCGCCCGGATCACTGTGTCCCCGGACACCTACAGCTCCTCCGCGAAGTCGGCGGACAGCCGCCGGTACGACCAGACACCCAGCACCAGCAGCAACACCGACACCACCGCGCCCAGCCCGAGCTTCTCGAAGTAGAACGCGTAGCCGTCGTCGGCCAGCACGGTGCCGCCGCTGGGCAGCGGTGGGTTCCGGGCGTACAGCGCGCGCTGCATGGCGGTCACGACGCCGGCCATCGGGTTGAGGAAGTACGCCCAGAACAGGCCGTACGGCTCCAGCGCGGAGCGGACCAGCGAGACCGAGTAGACGATCGGGTTGAGCCAGAAGCCGGCCATCAGCACGACCTCGACCACGTGCTGGGTGTCCCGGTAGCGCACGTTGAGCCCGGCCACCAGGAAGGACAGCGCGACGGTGAACAGCAGCGCGACGCCGATGGCGGGGATGGCCAGCAGCAGCTGCGGGCCGGCGAAGTCGGTGTGCCCGGAGACCGTCAGCGCGATCAGCAGCACCACCAGCTGCAGGGCGAAGTGGACCAGCGCGAAGCCGACCGCGGACAGCGGCAGCACCGACAGCGGGAAGCGGACCTTCTTCACCAGCCCGGCGTTGCCCACCACGGCGCCGGAGGAGGTGCCGACCGCGCCGGCGAACGCGTTCCACACCAGCAGGCCGGACAGCAGGAAGAAGCCGAACTGCGGGATCCCGGTCTTGAGCACCACCTGGAAGACGAAGGTGTAGACGACCAGGACCAGCAACGGGTTGGCCAGCGACCAGAGGAAGCCGAGCACGCTGCCCTGGTACTTGACCTTGAGGTCCTTGCGGACCAGCCCGGCCAACAGCTCCCAGCGCACCCGGCCCTGGGCCCGGGCCCGCTCCTGAGTGCTCGTGCCGGCCATTCGCACAACACTAGCCGGACGGCTCCGGAGGAGGCCGGACCGGGCCGACTCGCTACCCTCCGACCCCATGGAACCGTCCGTGGTCACGCCGCCGGACCGTCCCGCGCCCCGGTCCGGGGCCACCGCCGCGGCACCGCCCGCCGGCCGGGCCGCCGGGCGCGCCGGCCGGTGGGGCACCCCGCCGGCCGGGTCGGTCACCGCCGGGGAGCTGGTCGCGCTGGTCGCGGCCACCGTCGTCGGCGTGCTCGGGCTGGCCTCGCTGGCCGCCGGCCACCTCGGCGTGCACAACCTGGCCACGGTGCTCGGCGGCACGGTCGTGCTGCTGGCGGTCCTCGCCGTGCTGGCCCGGGTGCGGGCCGCGGCCTTCCCGCCGGTCGCCCTGGACGCCGCCGGGCTGCTGCCGGCGGGCGCGTCGTTCCTGGCCGCGGCCTTCATGTACCTGCCGGGATTCCACTACGTGGCCGGCGACAAGGACCCCGGCGGCTACGTCATGCATGCCTTCGCCATCGCCCGCGGCGGCTCGATCTGGATCGACGACCCGCTGCTGGCCGCCGGCGACCTGCCGGTGCAGCTGGCCGGGCCGGGCGCCCGCTTCCCGGCGATCTGGATCTCCGACGCGGCCGGCGGGGTGATCTTCCCGCAGTTCTACCACCTGTGGCCGGCGCTGCTGGCGACCTCGTACGACGTCGGCGGCTACGGCGCGATCGCCGCCACCACCCCGGTGCTCGGCGTCCTCTGCGTCGTGCTCACCGTGCTCATCGCCCGCCGGCTGGCCGGCGTCGTCGCCGCCTGGGCCGCCGGCCTGCTGATGGCGACGAACATGATGCAGGTCTGGCAGGCCAAGTACCCAACCACCGAGATCCTGTCCCAGGTCCTCTTCCTCGGCGCGCTGCTCGGCGTGCTGCTGGCGGTGCAGACCAGGTGGCGGTGGCCGGCGCTGGTGGCCGGCCTGCTGGTCGGCATCGGCTACCTGACCCGGCCGGACGGGGTGTTGCTGGTGCTGCTGGCCGCCGCCGGGCTGGCCGCGCTGTGGGTGCTGCGCCGGTGGGACGCGCGGGCCGGCTGGTTCTCCGCCGGGCTGCTGGTGACGCTCCCGTACGGGCTGTGGCAGGCCTACGGCCCGGCCGAGCAGTACACCGTCGGCAACGACATCCCGAAGCTCACCACCATGCTCGGCATGCTCGGCGTCTGCCTGGTCGGCGCGCTCGCGCTGCGGCGCCCGCTGGCGGGCGTGGTCCGCCGGGTCGACACGCTGGTGGAGCAGGACTCGGTGCAGCGCAAGGTCGGGCTGGTCGCGCTCGGCGGCACCCTGCTGCTCTTCGCCGCCGGGGTGCTGCGCCCGCTGTGGGGGCCGGACTTCTTCTACTACGGGTCCCGGCTGACCCGGTCGTACGACGAGCTCAACCTGCACCGGCTGTCCTGGTTCTTCAGCTGGCCGGGGCTGCTGCTCATCGTGGCCGGGGTCGGCGTGGTCGCGCTGCGCCGGTGGGAGCTGCCCAGGTGGCTGGTCGCGGTGCCGACCGTGGGGCTCCTCGTGCTGTACGCCTGGCACGCCCGCAACTCGCCGTACTTCATGTGGGTGGGCCGCCGGTTCGTGGCCACCGTGCTGCCCGGCATGGTGCTGCTGATGGTGATCGCGCTGGCCGCGCTGTGGGCCTGGCGCTGGCGCGGCCGCACCCGGATCGGGGTGCCGGCGGCCGCGCTGCTGCTGGCCTTCCTCGGCGCGGTGCAGCTCAACCAGTCGCTGCCGCTGCGCTCGCACGACGAGTGGGCCGGCTCGTACGGGATCAGCCAGGCGGTCTCGGCGCTGTCCGGCGACCAGCGCGGGGTCTACCTGTGGGCGCCGGCCAAGGCGTGCTGCGTCGCCCCGCAGGCGCTCTTCGCGCCGACCGTGTGGCTGGTCGAGGACGAGGACAGCACGCTGCTGCCCCGGGCCGCGGACAAGGTCCCGGCGTACGTGCAGCGCTACGCCGACACGTTCCCGGACCGGCCGGTCTTCCTGGTGTACGAGGCCGGCCAGCTGCCGCCCGCGCTGCCGGGCGGGCTGACCACCACGGTGGCCGGCCGCTTCGCCGGCACCATGCCGCACTGGGTGGAGAGCAGCATCAGCCGGCCGGCGAGCGCCCAGCAGGTCGCCTACGACTTCACCGTCTACCGGGTGACCCGCTAGCCGCGGGCCACCCGGCCGGCGGGCTCAGACCGTACGGAACCAGAAGGAGCCGGGGAAGCGGGTCTCCCGGTCGTACGACGGGATCGCCTTCTCCAGCGCCTCCGGGTGCCGGCGGTGCATCCAGCTGCTGCCCCAGACCACCTCGGTGCGGGCGTTGCCGATCAGGTAGGCGTGCAGCAGGTACTGCTCGTTCCAGAAGCGGTGCTCGGCGCCGAAGACCCAGTCCCGCGGGTACTCCCCCGGCAGGAAGATGTCGTGCACGTGCACCAGCACGCCGGGCTGCAGCCGCGGGAGGACCTCGAGGAACTCGTACTGCACGTCGCTGCCGATCCGCAGCACGTGCGAGGAGTCGATGAACAGGATGTCGCCGGCCTCCAGCGACGAGAAGAACTGCAGCGGCAGCCCCTGCACCTGCTCGTCGATCATCTCGGCGTGCTCGTCGGCCTCGACCGCGTCGCGGACGAACGCGTGCGGGTACGGCTCGATCGCGGTCAGCCGGCTCTCGGCGCCCTCGGCCCGGTTGGCGGCCAGCGCCCGCAGCGAGAGCAGCGTCGACCAGCCGGAGCCGATCTCCACCACCCGCTTGGGCTTGGCGGTGCGGATCTGCGCGTAGAGCACCTCGGCGTCGACCGACTCGAAGGCGCCGTTGTCGACGAAGTAGCCACCGTCGGCGGCGTCCTGGGTGCGGGGCAGCGCGGCCAGCTCGTCGCCGAGGCGGGCGGCCGACTCCTCCAGGAAGGCCAGCTGCGCGTCGTCGCGCATGTCGATGCCGGGCAGCTCGGACTCCTGCTCCCAGAGCTTGTCCGGCAGCTCGCGGGTGTCCGGGATGACCGAGTAGAAGTGGTTGGCGGTCAGGTGCCAGCCGTGCTGCTCCCAGATCTCGAACGGGATCTCGGCGGCCCGGCGGACCAGCTCGGCCTCCTCCGGGCCGGCGGGCGCCGCGGCCGGCGGCACCATCAGGCCTGCGATGCGGCGGCGGACGCCCTCGGGCAGCGCCCGCACTCCTGCGCGGACCGCCCGCTTGGCCGGTCCGGCGGTCCGCCGGGCGATCGTGCGGTGGTCTCGGGGTCCGGCCTGCATGCGATTCGGTCCTCTTCGTTCGGCGCGGGGTCGGGGGCCGGCCTGCGCCTGAGCGACGGTGCAGCGGGCGCAGTGCCGATTCGGAGCAGTATGCCGCACCGGCCGGCGCCGGGCCGCGGCCGTCTCCCGGCGCCGGGTACGTCCGGGAATCTGGTGTACGGTACCTGGCGCTGCCGGGGTGGGTCGGCCTGACGACGCAGGGTGCGGCGCCGGGCCGTGGGGGGCCGACACCGGCCGGAGGCTCCATGTCGGGTGTCGGGACGGCCGCGCTGGCGCGCGCCCGGACGCTGGGCCGGCGGCGGCGGACCACCGTCGGTGTCGGGCTGGCCGGGGTGCTGCTGACCTTCGCGGTGCTGGCCATGCTGCAGGCCTTCACGATCCACCCGTTCCACCCGCCGGACGAGATGAGCCACGTCGGCTACACGCTCGAGGTGACCCGCGGCGACCTGCCCACGGTGGAGACGCCGATCCGGGCGGGTGAGATCCCGCTGCTGGACAAGAGGGTGGCCAACAGCCGGCCGGCCAACCGGACCATCTGGACAGCCAACCACCCGCCGCTCTACTACCTCGCCGCGGCGGTGCCGCTGCGGATCGGGGTGGCGCTGGACCGGCCGCTGGGCGGGGTCCGCGCGGCCCGGGTGCTGACCATCGGGATCAGCCTGGTCGGGCTCGCGCTGGTGGTGCTGCTGGCCCGGGAGCTGGTGCCGGCCCGGCCGGAGCTCTGGATCGGCGCCGGCGGGCTGGCCGCGCTGCTGCCGATGCAGGTGCTCACCTCCGCGGTGGTCTACAACGACGCGCTCTCGTTCACCCTGACCACGGCCGTGCTGCTGCTGGCCGCCCGGCTCCTGCGGTGGGGACCGACGCCGCGCCGGCTGGTGCTCATCGCGCTGCTGGCTGCCGCGGCCGCGCTGACCCGGGCCAGCGGGCTGGTCGTGGTCGCGGCGGCGGCGACCGCGGTGGCGGTCGCGGTGTGGCGGCACGCCGACCGGCCGGGCCGGGCCCGGGCCGTGCGCGCGGTGGCGGCCGCCACCGCCGTCGGGCTCGCCGCGGTGGCCGCGGCCGGCTGGTTCTACCTGCGCAACCGGAACCTTTACGGCAGCGCCACCGGGACCGGTGCGCTGCTGGCCAAGTTCGAGCGGGTGCCGCACGGGACGGTGCCGCAGACCCTGCTCGCCGGCGAGTTCTGGGAGGACCAGCTGCGCCGGCTGTGGGACGACTCGGCCGGCCCGAGCGGGCGCAACGGCTTCACCAGGTGGTGGCTGCTGACCTTCGTGCCGGTGCTCGGGCTGGCCCTGGCCGGGGCGCGCTGGCTGCGCCGGGCGGTGCCGCCGCCGACCGCGCTGGTGCTGTGCTGGCTGGCCGGCCTCGGGCTGGCCGGGCTGGTCGAGCTGAGCGCCGCGTCCTTCTACAGCCTCGGCGGCACCGCGCACGGCCGCTACCTGCTGCCCGCGCTGTCGGTGCTCGCGGTCGCCGCCGCGGCCGGGCTGGCCGGGCTGCCCGGCCGGCGGGCGTTCCCGCTGCTGGTCGCGATGCCGCTGCTGGTCGCGGTCAACGTGCACGTGTGGGCCCGCTACCTCGACGTCACGCTCAGCCCGCCGGAGGGCGTCAACCCGATCGCGCACGCGCTCCGGTACGCCGGCGTCCCGGTCTGGGTGCTGGTGCCGGCGGCCGGGCTGGTGCTGGCCGGGCTGGCCGCCCAGCTGTGGGCGCTGTGGACGCTGTCGGCCCGCCGGGCCGGCCCGGTCGCGATGCCCACCCCGGCCCGCCGCGAGCTGGTCCCCATCGGCTGACCCGGGGCCGCCGGCTCAGACTGGCGTGGGCTCCTCCGCGGCGAAGAAGGCGAGCCGGTCGAGCAGCTCCCGCGGCACCCACCTGGCCGCGCTGTACTCGGGATCGCGGTGGCCGCCTCGAGCAGCAGTGCATCCAGATGCCGGCCCGGGTCGCGTCGGTCGGGTTGGCCACGATCGTGCCGCGGGTGCTGCGCTTCCGGCCCGACGTAGAGCGACCGGAAGCCGACCCGGTGCAGCCCCTGGAAGTCGGCACCCCGCCGAAGATCGCGAGGTACGCCGCCCGCTCGGCCGCCGGCCGTCCTGCGCGCGGACCTGCCGACGGAGTGTCCGGTGAGCAGCGCTTGCCCGGCCGGGTCGCCGACGGGCTCGCACCCGGGGCCGGTACACCCGCCGGGGGCGACTGCGTCTCTGCTTCGCCGGGCGGCGCAGAGACGCAGTCCGCGGGAGCGGGCCACCTCGCCTCGGCAGCCAGCTCGACGGCCGGCGCAGCCGACCGGGGCGGTGCCCGCTGAGCCGGGTGGTCGCGGTCGGTTCCGGCGCGCTCGCCACCCGCGGCCCGCCAGTGTCGCGGTGCTGGCCGGGACGCGCTGCGCTGAGCGGCTCAGACCGGGTCGAGCCGCCGCCGCAGCAGGCAGAACTCGTTGCCCTCCGGGTCGGCGAGCACGACCCAGCTCTCCGCGCCGGTCTGCCCGATGTCGACCTTCCGGGCGCCGAGCGCGAGCAGCCGCTCCAGCTCCGCGTCGTGGTCGCGGTCGGTCGGGTTGACGTCGATATGGAGGCGCAGCTTCTGCCGCTTGGGCTCGGCGTCGAGGCCGAGGACCAGCGTCGGCTGCGGCCCGCCGAAGCCGGACCGCGGCCCGATCTCGATCCCGTCCTCGGCCCGCCCCAGCTCGACGTAGTCGAGCACCTCGGACCAGAACGCGGCCAGCTTGTCGGGGTCGGCACAGTCGAGCACCAGCTCGGAGATCCGGCACGCCATCCGCCGACCGTACGCGGGCCTCCCGCTTCGCCGGACAAGGCGCCCGGGCCGCACTACGGTTGTCGCGACACTGTGCCGGCCCGGGGAGACGGCCGTGATTCTGGCGATCCTGCGTGACGCGTTCACCAGCCACCGCGCCCGGCTCTGGTACGCGGCGGCCGCCGCTGCCGTCGGGGCGGTGCTGCTCAAGGAGCTCTCCCAGCTGCTCGCGGCCTTCCAGCCGGGGGCCGACACCGGTCAGGCGTACTCGGCCGGCGTCCTCACCCGGCCGCGGTTCCGCCCGGTCAGCGGGGCGGACGACATCCAGGCGGCCTGGGCGGTCTGGACCGGGTCCCCGGAGACCCGGGACCTCGGCGCCCGGCTCGTCGTCTGGCACACCCTGATCGACCTGCTCGTCTTCGTGCCCGGCTACTGCGCGCTGGCCTACGCGCTGCTGCGCCGCGTCGGCACCGCCACGCGACCCGCGCTCACGGTCGTCGCCGCCGTCGCGATCACCGACGCCGCCGAGACGCTGGCCACGCTGATCGTCCTGCCCGGGCTGGACCGGCCCGGGCTCTCCTGGGTCATCGGGGTGCTCAGCGACCTGAAGTGGGTCGCGGTGCTCTTCGCCGGGCTGGTGCTGCTGTTCCGCTGGCTGCGCCCGGACGGCGGGACTGACGCCGGGTCGGCGGGCCGCCGGCTGCGGGCCCGCTGGCGCGGCGCCGGCGCGGACGAGGACCAGCCCGGACCGCTGCTGCGGCTGCGGGTCCAGGTGCTGCTGGTGTCGGCGTTCGCGGCGCTGGTGGCGCTGCCCGCCGGCGGTCCGCTCGACCAGGTCCCGGACGTGCTCCGGTCGCATGTGGAGGATCCCGGCGCGACGCTGGTGCTGTCGGTGGTCGCGCTCGGGGTGTTCATGGCGGCGGTCGTGGTGAGCGGCTGGCGGAGCAGCCTGCTGGACCTGACGGCGGCCGGTCCGCGGCGGGCGCCGCTGTCGACGTGGGCACTGCTCGGCCTGGCGCTGGCGGTGGCCGCTGCCAGCGCGATCCTGGTCACCGCGGTGGGCGGCTTCGTGCTGCCCAGCCTGTCGCTGGCGATCGTGCTCGCCGCCGTCGCACTGGTCCCGCTGGTGGGCGCCGGGCTGGCCCGCTGGTCGCTGGCCACCCCGGTGCCGGCGCCCGACCCCGACGACCCGGAGCAGGTCCCGACCGGCACCGACCGCGAAGCCCTGTGCGCCTGGCTGGGCGCGCTGGCCGGCGCGGTCGCGCTGGCCGGCAGCATCGGGCTGGTGCGGGCCGCGTTCCGGCCGGCGCTGGTGTCCGGGGACCTCCGGTTCTGGCTCGCCGCCGGCCTGCTGCTGGCCTTCCTGGGCTCGCCGGCGGTGCACTCGCTGGCCGTCAGCGGCTGGGTGACGCCCGCCCTGATCGGCGGCCTCGGCCGGGTCGCGCCCGCGGTCGCCGCGGTCGCGCTGCTGGTGATCGCCCTGTGGCCGCGCCAGGCCGGCCCCGGCCTGGGCTCGACCGGCGTCGTCGCGGTGGTCTTCGCGGCCCTCGCGCTCCTGCTCGGCCAGGTGCAGCGGCACATCGAGCGGACCCGGCCCTGGGACGCGGTCCGCTGGCTGCGGCTCGGCCGGCGCACGCCGCTGGTCGGCCTCGTCCTGGTCGCCTGGCTGCTGGCCAGCCTGTGGGACACCGAGGGCGGCTACCACGACGCCCGGCTGCTGGCCGAGCCGCACCGGGCGACGTACCAGGACCTCGGGACGGCCTGGGACACCTGGCGGGCGGCGGACAGCTGCACGGTCGGGACCGGCGACCAGCGGGTCCGGCCGCTGCTGCTGGTGGCGGCGCCCGGCGGCGGCATCCGCGCCGCGTACTGGACCGCCTCGGCGCTGGACCGGATCGCCGCCGCCTGCCCGGGCAGCGTCTTCGCGGTCAGCGGCGTCTCCGGCGGCAGCGTCGGGACGATGGCCTGGGCGTACGGGCCGGCCGCCGGCAGCGCCGTCCCGGGCCGGGACCTGGTGACGGCCATCGCCGGCGATCGGGCGCTGGCCGCCGGCGTCGCCGGCATGCTCACCCGGGACCTGCCGCGGTCGCTGCTCGCGCTGCGGGGCGGCATGGCCGACCGGGCCGGGGTGACCGAGCAGTCCTGGGAGTCCTCGATGCAGGGCACCACCGGCGGCGCGGGCCGGCCCGACGTGCGCTTCGACCAGCTGCGCGCCCCGGCCGGGCCGGCCCCGGTCCTGGTCCTCAACGGCGCCTCGGCCACCGACGGCTGCCGGGTACTGATGTCCAATGTGGACTCGCTGGCCACCCCGACGGACCGCTCCTGCCAGGACCTGCCGGCGGACGGGCAGGTGGGACCGACCGTCTCGGCCGCGGTCACCGGGACCGACGGCCTGCGGACGGGCAAGCCGCAGCTGGCCGGCGACTGCCCGGACGGGACGGCGTCGCTGCGGGCGACCACCGCCGCGCTGCTGTCGGCCCGCTTCCCGCTCGTCAGCCCGAGCGGGGCGCTGCGCCGGTGCGTGGCCGGGAAGGTCGCGCCGACGTACGTCCTCGACGGCGGCTACTACGAGAACAGCGGGCTGCTGACGCTGCTCCAGCTCTGGGAGGGCGTGGAGCCGGCGGTGGAGCGGCACAACGCCACCGCCGGCGCGGTCCGCGTCCAGCCGTGGGTCGTGGTGCTGGACAACCACTACCGGGGCCGGGCGGCGCCGGCGCCGGTGAAGCGGACGCCGGAGCTGCGGATGCCGCTGGTCGGCAACGGCAACGCCAAGCAGACGATCAGCACCGCCGCGCTGGAGCAGGTGGCCGCGTCCGAGATGGGCGGCTGCTTCCGGCACGTCGCCCCCGACGCCAAGCCGGACGTGGCCGCGCCGCTCGGCTGGGTGCTGTCCGCCATCACCCGCCGGCAGCTCGACGAGCAGCTGCCGGCGGCGCTGGGGCAGCCCGACCCGGCGGTCCCGCCGGACTGGCTCGGCTCGCCCACCTGCCCCCGCTGAGCTACTTCGGCGGCAGCGAGCGGGCGTAGGCGACGCCGCGGCCGACCCAGGACCGCAGCGCGCCGTCCTCGGCGACCGCCGCGTCGCCCACGCGCAGCCAGCCGTTCATCTCCCGCCCGCGCATGACGAAGCGGTCCACGTGCGGCTCTCGGGCCAGCGTCTCGGTCTCGGCCGGGTCGCACCGCAGCAGCAGGCCGCCGCCGCGGGCGCCGCTGGCGGCGACGGCCATGCGGCCGTCGAGCAGGAAGGCCAGCCCGCCGAACATCCGCCGCTCCGTCAACCCCGACTCGGTCGCGAGCGCCGCCCGCAGCCGGTCGGCCAGCTCCTCGTCGTACGCCATCGCGGTCTCCCCTTTTCCGTGGCTAGGAAGCGCCGAGCGCCCGGCCGACGTCGGCGGCGAACGCGACGAACCCCTCCGGGTCCGGCTCATCCCCGGTGGGCTGCAGGACCACGGTGTCGGCGCCGACCGCGGCGAAGCGGGCAACCTCGGCGGCCACCGCGTCGACCGACCCGACCGCGGTGCGGTCGACCGGCGACTCCCAGCCCCACCCGGCGGACTCCCGGGCCATCCGCTCCTCGGCGTCGGACCCGGTGGCGACCGGCAGGTAGTAGGTCACCGAGTGCGGGCCGGTCCGCCCGGCGGCGGCCCGGCCCTCGTCGACCAGCTCCCGGGCCCGGACGACCTGATCCGGGGTCTGGCCGCCGCTGAGGATGATGCCGTCGGCGTGCCCGCCGACCAGCAGCAGGGTGCGGGGGCCCTCCGCGCCGGCCAGCACCGGCGGCGCCGAGGCGGGCGGCCAGTCCAGCGCGACCCCGTCGAGCCGGACGTAGCGCCCCTCGGCGGTGACCACCTCCCCGGCCAGCAGCGCCCGCAGCGCGTCCAGCTGCTCGCGCAGCAGCGTCACCGGCGACTCGACCCGGGCACCGACCTGGCCCATCCAGTCCTGCACCCCATGCCCGACCCCGACCACCGCCCGGCCCGGGAACAGCCGGTGCAGGGTGGCCAGCTCCATCGCGGTGATCGCCACGTTGCGCAGCGGGACCGGCAGCAGGCCGACCCCGACGGCGAGCCGGTCGGTCCAGGCCAGCGCCGCCGCGGCGGCCGCGATCCCGCTCTCCCGGAAGCAGTCCTCCCACAGCCACAGCTGGGCCAGGCCGGCCTCCTCGGCCGCCCGCGCCACCGGCCGCAGCCGCTCCGGCGGGAGCTGCGGCCGGAAGACCGCGCCGACGGTGGTCACCGGGCACCGCCCGGGGGCTCGGCGCACGACCGGATCGCGGTCAGCCGACCGAACCGGTGCCGGGAGAACGCCTCCGCGAGAGCGGCGATGCCACCGTCCATGTAGGTCCCACCTCCGCGGGGACCGTACCCGCCGGGTCCGACAATCCCGGCCCGGTCAGGGCGCGGGGTCCTCCGCGGCGGCGAGCATCCGCTCCGCGACCGCGCGGGCCGCCTGCCGCAGCTCCGGGCCACTCACGATCCGGTACGGCACCGGCAGCACGGCGAGGTGCTCGACGTACCACCACGGGTTGCTGGTGCTGCCGACCAGCCGGCAGGCGGAGTCGCCGACCGGCTCGACCCGGCCCAGCATCCGCGGCAGCAACGCCGCCACGGTGCCGGCCCGGGCCTCGATGGCGACCTCGGTCGCGTACTCCCAGCCGACCGCGAGGTGCTCCTCGAGCACGGCGACCGCGTCGAGGTCGGCCGGCGCCGGCTCGGCGACCCGGTCGAGCGGCCGCACCGCCCGGACCCGGTCGATCCGGTACGCCCGGCGGGCGCCGGCCCGGTGGTCCCGGCAGAGCAGGTACCACCGGCCGTGCCGGACCACCACGGCCCACGGGTCGGCCTCGACCTCCCACTCCGACCCGGCCTCGGAGCGGTAGCCGAAGCGGACGCTCCGGCCGCCCGCGCACGCCTGCACCAGCGCGGCCGTGGTGCCGGGGTCCGGGCGGGCCGCGGCCCGGTCGGGCGCGGCCGCCGTGGCCTGGCGCACCGCCTCGGCCTGCGCGGCCACCGGCTCGGGCAGCGCCCGGACGATCTTGCCGAGCGCGCTGCCGACCGGGTCGGCCGGGTCGCCGGCGTGGTGGTGGCCGTCCAGCACCGCCATCACCAGCCCGAGCGCCTCGGCGGCGGAGAAGGTCAGCGGCGGCAGCCGCAGCCCGCGGCCGAGCCGGTAGCCCCCGTACGGCCCGCGGACCGACTCGACCGGGATGCCAGCCTCGCGCAGGATGCCGACGTAGCGCCGGGCGGCCCGCTCGGAGACGCCGAGCTTGTCGGCCAGCCGGTCCGCGCTGATCCCCGGACTGCCCTGCAGCAGCTCCAGGGTGAGCAGCGCCCGCGCCGTGGGACTCGCCTGGGCACCCACCGCTCTCCCCCGCCCCGATCCGGCAGCCGAACGTCCGGATCGGATCGTACGGACCGCGAGGACCCGCCACCGCCGAACTGACGGACGGGGGTTGGGCGGCTACGCTGTGAGCGCTCCCAGCCCCGCCGGAGGTGCCGTGATGCGAGCCCGAGTGATCACCGCCGTCGCCGCCCTGGTCCTGGCCGGCTCCCTGGCCGGGACCGCGGGAGCGGCGCCACCCGGCGACCCGGCCGCCGCCGGCCTCGGCCCGCAGGTGGTGGTCTTCGACCCGAGCATGCCGGTCGCCGAGATCCAGGCGAAGGTCGACGCGGTCAACGCCCAGCAGATCGACGCCGAGATGGGCACCGCGCGATGGGCGCTGCTGTTCAAGCCGGGCGTCTACGGCACCGACGCCACCCCGCTGCAGATGAAGGTCGGCTACTACACCGAGGTCGCCGGCCTCGGCGCCTCCCCGGCCGACGTGACGATCAACGGCAAGATCGAGGTCTACAACCGGTGCCTGGCCGACGGCGGCACCAGCAACTGCCTGGCCCTGGTCAACTTCTGGCGGACGCTGTCCAACCTCACCCTGCGGGTCAACGCCGCCGGCCAGGACGGCTGCCGCTCGTCGGCCAACTTCTACGCCGTCTCCCAGGCCGCCTCGGTCCGCCGGGTCGAGGTCACCAACGGCACGCTGTCGCTGATGGACTACTGCACCGCCGGCCCGCAGTACGCCAGCGGCGGCTACCTCGCCGACTCCCGCACCGGTGCCGTGGTCAACGGGTCCCAGCAGCAGTGGCTCACCCGCGACAGCACGATCGGCAACTGGTCCAACGGCGTCTGGAACCAGGTCTTCGCCGGCGTCGAGGGGGCGCCGTCGGACGAGACGTTCCCGACCCCGCCGTACACGACGCTGGAGACCACCCCGCTCAGCCGCGAGAAGCCGTACCTCTTCGTCGACGGGGACCGCTGGTTCGTCCGCGCGCCGTACGCCCGCCGCGACACCCGCGGGATCACCTGGGCCGAGGGGACGACGCCGGGGCGGACGCTGCCGCTGTCCGACTTCTTCGTCGCCCGCCCGTCCGATCCGGTGCAGGAGATCAACAACCAGCTGGCCCGCGGCCGGCACCTGCTGCTCACCCCGGGCGTGTACGACGTCGCCCGCAGCATCGAGGTCAAGCGCGCCGACACCGTCGTGCTCGGCATCGGCCACGCCACCCTGACCGCCGTCGGCGGCGCGGTGCCGCTGACCGTCGCCGACGTGCCCGGCGTCGTCGTCGCCGGGGTGACCATCGACGCCGGCACCGTCAACTCGCCGGCGCTGCTGCGGGTCGGCAAGGCGCACGGCAACAACCACAAGAGCGACCCGGCGAACCCGACCACGCTCAACGACGTCTACTTCCGGGTCGGCGGCCCGCACGTGGGCAAGGCCGACGTGAGCCTGGAGGTCAACAGCGACCACGTGCTCATCGACCACGCCTGGGTCTGGCGGGCCGACCACGGCGTGCCCGGCTCGGTCGGCTGGGACGTCAACACCGGCCGCAACGGCGTGATCGTCAACGGCGACGACGTCACCGCGACCGGGCTGTTCGTCGAGCACTACCAGCAGTACAACGTGATCTGGACCGGCGAGCGCGGGCGCACCGTCTTCTTCCAGAACGAGCTGCCCTACGACCCGCCCACCCAGGCGGACTACCAGCACGACGGGGTGCTCGGGTGGGCCGCGTACAAGGTGGCCGACGACGTGCGGACCCACGAGCTGTGGGGCGGCGGTGCGTACGTCTACTTCAACGTCAACCCGAGCATCCACGCCACCCGCGGCTTCGAGGTGCCCGTCACGCCCGGGGTCCGGCTGCACCACATCATGACCGTCAACCTCAGCGCCGGCACCATCGACCACGTCGTCAACGACACCGGCGCCCCCGTCGACAACAGCAACACGGGCCAGCCGAGCTACGTGGTCGAGTTCCCCTAGGCCCGCCAGTCGATCACCCGGACATGATCCCCGGTTGGGCGCGGGGCCGGCCGGGCACGGTCCCGGTACGGCTCCGGGGAGGTCAGCGATGAGCGACGAACAACGCGGCGTGGTCTTCCCCGCGGCAGGCGCGGACAACGCAGGCGACGCGGCGGGTCCGGGCGACGCGGCGGGCGGCGCGGCCGGGCGGCGGAGCACGAGCGCGCTCGGCCGGGCGGTGGTCGCGGACGCGCTGCGCCCGGTCGACCCGGCCGGCGCGCTCGCGGCCGCGCACGAGACCAACTGGCGCTCGGGCTACCTGACCCACTTCCGCCGGCTGATCGAGGCGGGCCTGGCGTCCCGCGCGGCCGCGCTGGACATCGCGTCCGCCGGCCTCGCCGCCCTGCACGACCGGATGCGGGTCGTACCGGAGTCCGGGCCCGAGACCGGGCTGGACGAGCTGCTCACCGCCCCGGCCGGCCGCAGGCTGGGGACGGTCGAGGTGCCGGGCGGGGAGCCGCCGGACAAGGAGCTGGCGCTGCCGTACCGGGGGGACCGCCTGACCGGCGACGCGCTCGCCCGCCGGCTGGACGCCTGGGTGACCGCCGGGATCATGGAACCGTCCGCGGCCGAGGCGGTCCGCACCGTGCAGGCCAACCCGGACTGGCTGCGGCTGGGCGACCACACCGTCGTCGTGCTCGGCGCCGGCGCCGAGATCGGCCCGCTGCCGTCGCTGCTGCGCTGGGGCGCCCGGGTGGCCGCGGTCGACCTGACCAGCCCGGCGATCTGGGAGCGCGTGCTCGGCCTGCGCAGCGCCGGCACCCTGGTCCTGCCGGTGGCCGGCGACACGGTCTCCGATGGTGAGGGGACCCCGCTGGCCCGCCGGACCGGCGCCGACCTGGTCGCCGACGTGCCGGCGGTGGCCGACTGGGTGGCCGGGCTCGGCGGCCGTCTGGTGCTCGGCAACTACGTCTACGCCGACGGCGCCACCAACGTCCGGGTCTCCACCGCGGTCGACGCGCTCACCGTCCGGCTGCAGCGGGACCGCGACGGCGTCGCGCTCGCCTTCCTCGCCACCCCGACCGACGTCTTCGCGGTGCCGGGGGCGGCGGTCGAGCACTCGGCCCGCGCGTACGCCGACCGCTCGGTCGCGGCCAAGCTGGCCGGCCGGCCGCTGCGCACGCTGTCCGCCGGCCGGCTGCTGCGGCGCGGCTACCTGCCCGGCACCGACCCCGGGATCAACGACAGCCTGGTCGCCCAGCAGGGCCCCAACTACGCGCTGGCCAAGCGGCTGCAGCGGTGGCGGGCGGCGGTGGCCCGGGATGCCGGCACCACTGTCTCGCTCAACGTCGCGCCGCCCACCCGGACCCGGTCGGTGCTGAAGAACCGGGCCCTGGCGGCCGCGTACGCCGGTGCGCACCGCTTCGGCGTGGAGGCCTTCGAGCCGGCCACCACCACCGTGCTGATGGCCGCGCTGCTGGTGCACGACCTGCACGTGCCGGCCCCGCAACCCCATCCCTGGCAGGACGAGGCGCACGCGGCCGTCCATGGTGGACTGTGGCGCACCCCGTACGCGCCCCGCTCCGCGCTCGGCCTGGCCGCCCTGCTCGGCTACGGCGCCGCCCGCAGCTGACCGTCCACCCGGGACAGTGCAGTCCGGTCAGGCCTGCCGGCGCCGGGCGTGCACGACCTGGATCTCGGCGATCGCGTCCGCCGGCACCGCGGCGGCCGGCCGGCGGTTGGCCCGGGCGATCTCCGCGGCCGGCACCTTCGGGGTGCGGTCGGCGTACAGCAGGCCGTTGCGCTCCTGCGCGGTGTCGGTGGTCCTCATCCGTGCCTGCCCGCTCGGGCAGGGTCCTTGCCTGAAGGTCCCGTTCCGGGCCGGTGCCCGGCGCGGGCTGCCATCCTGCCTGCGGGCAGATGTGTCAAGACCTCCCCCGGTGAGCCGACATGACAGACCCGCACAGCTCGTCCGCACCCGCACCCCTAACGCGTCCTGTCCCGACGCCGGCGCGACCGGATCCGGACCAGGAGCCGGCCGGGGATCCCGGGGACGACCCGCGCCGCGAGGACGTGACCGCGCCGCGCATCGGAGCCGCCCTGGCCGACCTCGCCCTGCTGGCCGGGCTGCTCGCCGTCCTGGGCCTGGCGGTCGGGGAGAGCAGGGTGTCGGCCGACCGGCTCCACGTCACGCTCGGGGGCGGGTGGCTGCTGGCGTTCGGGGCGGCGGCCCTCCTCTACTACTTCGTCCTCGAGGCGACGACCGGGCAGACCGTCGGGAAGCGGCTGGCCGGCCTCCGGGTCGCCGGTGCCGACGGCGGCCGGCCGTCGGTGCCGGCCATCGCGCGGCGGACGGCGCTGCGCGTCGTCGACCTGCTGCCGGTCCTGTACCTGGTCGGCTTCCTGGCGATGCTGGCCACCGGCCGGCGCCGGCAGCGCCTCGGCGACCTGGCCGCCGGGACGGTCGTCACCGGCGTCCGGTTCCCTCCCCCGCGCGGTCCGGCGGTGGCGGTCCTGGCCGTCGTCCTGGTGGCCGTCGTCGGCCTGGCCGGATACCGGGTCCACTGGCCGGAGGCCAGGACGTACGAGGGACACGGCGCCTCGTTCCACTACCCCAGCGACTGGCAGGAGCTCCGGGTCACGCTCGACCGGTCGACCGGCGGCACCCAGCCGCTGTGGGCGGCCGGGGTCGGCCTCGACCTGCTGAACACGGTCGTCGTCGGCGCCATGCGGTCCGACTTCCCGGCCGCGCTGCCCCTCGACGAGGCCGCGGTCATCCTGGAGGGCATCCTGCGGGCCAGCTACGAGCACAGCGGCGGCGCGCTGTGGGCCGGTCCCGCCGACGTGCTGCTCGGCACGCTGCCCGCCGTCCGGTTCCGCGGCACGGCGACCGTCGAGGGCACCAAGCTGGAGGTCACCACCGTGTTCGCGCTCGCCGGTGGGATCCAGTACGTGGTGTACTGCCGGGCGCGGCCGGAGCGGATCGGACCGGTCGGGCGGGCCTGCGAGCAGGTGACGCGGACCTTCCGGGTGCACACCGCGGCGCCTGACCCGCCGGCGCCCGCCCCGCCGACCCCGACCCCGGCGCCGACCGCGACGCCCACCCGGACCGCGACGCCCACGCCGACCGCGACGCCGAGCGGCGGGCTGAGCGGTGCGGAGCTGGCCTGGCTCGCGGGCATCCCCTCGTTCCTCGGCAAGGTCGCCCGGGCGTTCGAGAGCGGGGGGGACCTGACGCCGGGCTTCCTGCGGGGGGTGGCGACCCTGTTCGGCAGCTGCCGTACCGGACCTGGCCGCCAGCCGCCCAGCGAACGCCTCCAGCCGGTGCACCAGATGGTGCTGCGGGCCTGCGCGGAGTACGACCGGGGCGCGCGGTGCTTCCGCACCGCCGCCGACATCGGTGTCCCGGTCGCCGGGTCAGCCGCCGGCCGAACCCTCAACCGTGCCCTGGACTGCGGCTTCGAGGTCCAGCGGGAGGGCAGCCGGATGCTGGTGGACGCGATGAACCGGGGCGAGGGGATCAAGGAACGGGGCGGGGGCTGACCGGGTGGCGCCCGGCCCGTCGCCCGCGGCGAGGAGGCGGGCCGCCGGGTCACGGGCTGCCGCCCGCTGCCGCCGCCCGGACCCGGCAGCGCCGCCTCCCCGGGGTCAGCCGCGCCCGGCGATCAGCCCGTGCGGGTCGAGCACGTACTTGCGGGCCGCGCCCTGGTCGAACTCCTGGTAGCCGCGGGGCGCGTCGGTGAGCGGGATCGGGGTCGCGTTGACCGCCTTCGCGATCTGCACCCGGTCGTGCAGGATCGCCATCATCAGCTGCCGGTTGTATCGCATGACCGGGCACTGTCCGGTGTAGAACGCGTGCGACTTGGCCCAGCCGAGACCGAGCCGGATCGACAGCGACCCTTCCTTGGCCGCCTCGTCGGCCGCCCCCGGGTCTCCGGTGACGTACAGGCCGGGGATGCCGAGCGCGCCGCCGGCGCGGGTGAGGTCCATCAGCGAGTTGAGCACCCGGGCCGGCTGCTCGGTCTCCGCCTCCGCGCCGTGCCCGCGGGCCTCGAAGCCCACCGCGTCCACGCCGCAGTCCACCTCGGGCACGCCGAGGATCTGCTCGATCTGGTCCTTCGGGTCCCCCTTCGACACGTCCACGGTCTCGCAGCCGAAGCTGCGCGCCTGGGCCAGCCGGTCGGCGTTGAGGTCGCCGACGATGACGACCGCGGCGCCGAGCAGGAAGGCGGAGCAGGCGGCGGCCAGCCCCACGGGCCCGGCCCCGGCGATGTAGACGGTCGAGCCGGTGCCTACCCCGGCGCTGACGCAGCCGTGGTAGCCGGTCGGGAAGATGTCCGACAGCATGGTCAGGTCGAGGATCTTGTCCATCGCCTGGTCCCGGTCGGGGAACTTCAGCAGGTTCCAGTCCGCGTACGGGACCCCGACGTACTCGGCCTGCCCGCCGACCCAGCCGCCCATGTCCACGTAGCCGTAGGCGGAGCCGGGCCGGTCCGGGTTGACGTTGAGGCAGATCCCGGTCCTGCCCTCCTTGCAGTTGCGGCAGCGGCCGCAGGAGATGTTGAACGGCACCGAGCAGATGTCGCCGACCTGGACGTACTCCACCCCGGGGCCGATCTCGACCACCTCGCCGGTGATCTCGTGGCCGAGGACCAGCCCGGTCGGCGCGGTGGTCCGGCCGCGGACCATGTGCTGGTCGCTGCCGCAGATGTTGGTCGCGACGCTCTTCAGGATCGCCGCGTGCGGCAGCTTGCGACCGACGTTCGCCGGGTTGACCCCCGGCCCGTCCCGCAGCTCCAGCGTCGGATAGTCGATGTCCTGCACCTCGACGCGGCCCGGTCCGACATAGGCCACGGCCTTGTTCCCGCTCATGACTGCTCCCTTCCTGGCACAGACGCGGATCAGAAGACGCGGACGGCGACCTCGGCCGGGGCGGCGAGCAGCCGGTCGATCTCGTCGTCCAGGCGGACGAGGGTGATGGAGGCGCCGGCCATGTCCAGCGACGTGCAGTACTCGTTGACGTAGCTGCGGCCGACGGCGATGCCGCGGCCGGCCAGCTGCTGGTGGGCGCGGCGGTAGAGGATGTAGAGCTCGCTGATCGGGGTGCCGCCGAGGCCGTTCACCATGAGCGCGACCCGGTCGCCGGAGGAGTACGGCAGGTCGGTGACCACCGCATCGAGCAGCTCGTCGGCGATGGCGTCCGCGGTGGTGATCGGGCGGCGCTCCCGGCCCGGCTCGCCGTGGATGCCGACCCCGACCTCCATCTCGTCGGGGCCGATGTCGAACAGCGGGGAGCCCTTGGCCGGTGGGGTGCACGCGGTCAGGCCCACCCCCATCGTCCGGGTGACGTCGTTGACCTTGCGACCGATTCGGAGCAGCTCCTCCAGGTCGGCGCCCTCCTCCGAGGCGGCCCCGACCGCCTTCATCACGAAGAAGTTGCCGGCCACCCCGCGCCGGCCCACCGTGTAGGTCGAGTCCTTGACCGCGACGTCGTCGTTGATGGTGAGGATCTCCACCCGGATGCCCTCGGACTCGGCCATCTCCCTGCCCATGTCGAAGGCCATCCGGTCGCCGGTGTAGTTGTTCACCAGCAGCAGCACGCCCTTCGGCGAGGCCAGCTTCTTCGTCGTCTCGTAGACGTAGTCCATCGGCGGGGCGGCGAAGACGTCGCCGGGACAGGCGGCGTCCAGCATGCCGCGGCCGACGACCATCACGTGCGCCGGCTCGTGCCCGGAGCCGGAGCCCTGCACGATCGAGACCTTGTCCTCGCGCGGGGCGTCCGCGCGCATGATGAGGTTGTAGTCGGGGACGTACCGGAGCGTGTCCGGGTTGGCCAGCGCGATGCCCTCCAGCATCTCCGGCACGAACGCCTTGGGGTCGTTCACGAACTTCTTCATCGCCCGTCCTCCGTCTGCCAGACCTCGCTGATCCGTTCCGCCAGCACCGCCACCGCCATCGCGCCGGCGTCCACCGAGCCCCGGCTGCGCTCGCCGGTGTACGCGGCGCGGCCCCGCCGGGCGACCAGCTCGCTGGTCGCCTCCGCCGCCTGCCGCGCGGTCGCCGCGGCGGCGGCCAGCGCCTTGGCGGCGTCCGCGCCGGCCTGCAGCTCCTGCTCCAGCCGGTCGGTCATCGGGACCAGCGCGTCGAGCAGCGTCTTGTCGCCGACGTCGGACTGCCCGCGGGCCTTGATGCCCTCGGCGGCCGCCCGCAGCATGGCCACCACCTGGTCGCCGGTCAGCGTGCGCGCCGGTCCGGCGGTCATGCCGGCGCGCAGGAAGGCGGTCCCCCAGATCGGTCCGGAGGTGCCGCCGATGCGGGAGGTGACGATCATGCCGACGCGCTTGAGGAACATGCCGACGTCGCTGCGGTCGATGCCCTCCCAGCCCTCCAGCACCTTCTCGAAGCCGCGGGCGAGCGAGTAGCCGAAGTCGCCGTCGCCCACCACGGCGTCCAGGTCACCGAAGTACTTCTCGTTGTCCACCGCGGTCTGCGCGATGGTGCGGACCACGAGATCCACCTTCTGCTGCGCGCTGCCGCTCACCCGGTCCTCCCTCCCGCGGTCGGTCCTGACCCGACGCACGCCCGCAGGTCGTCGAGCGTGACGTGGTGGCCGGGGCGGGCGCGGCCCCGGTTGGCCAGCACCTCGATCGGCGGCCGGTCCGGGTCGCCGAGCTCGGAGACGACGAGCACGGCCTCGTCGAACGCCTCCTCCCGGGTGTAGCCGTTGACCGTCACCAGGCAGCGCAGGCCGGCGCCGGTCGCGGCCAGCAGCCCGTTGCGGGAGTCCTCGACGACGAGCGTGTCGGCCGGGTCCAGGCCGAGCCGCTCGACGGTCAGCCGGTAGATCGCCGGGTCCGGCTTCTTCGCCGGCACCACGTCCCCGGCGAACAGCGGCACCCGGTCGGCGGTCGCCGGGCCGACCGCGTGCCGCAGCACCGCGCGCACCGACTCCTCGGCCGAGGTGGAGGCCACCGCGACCACCCAGCCCGCGTCCAGCGCGGCCCGGATGACCCGGGCGATCCCCGGCCGGGGCGGCAGCTGCCCCTCCGCGACGAGCTTGGTGAACCAGCCGGTCTTCGTCCGGTGCCAGCGGGCCAGCAGCTCCCGGCGCTCGTCCTCGCTGTCCGGGACACCGGCCGCCCGGACGAACCCGGGGTCGGCGAAGAGGCTGGCCATCCGCTCCTTGCCGCCGCCGATGCGCAGCTTCTCGGCGTAGTCGTCCTCGCTCCAGCGCACCGGCAGGCCGTACTCGGCGAAGGTGGCGTTGAACGCCGGCAGGTGCCCGTGCCGCTCGGTGTCGGCGAGGACCCCGTCGCAGTCGAGGACGAGCGCCGTCACCACGCCCGCCCGGAGCTGCCGAACAGCCGCAGGTGCCGGCGGGCCATGTCGGCCACCGCGGCCCGCTGGTGCGCGAAGAGCGCCGGCGGGTCCCACTTGCCGCGTTCCTCGGCCCCGCGCAGGAACTCCAGCCCGGAGCGCATGAAGCTCTCCTTCAGCGCGGTGGAGATGTTGACCTTGGCGCAGCCGCGGCCGATCAGGTCGCGGAACTGCTCGTCGGGCAGTCCGGTGCCGCCGTGCAGCGCCATCGGGACGCCGGTCGCCTCGACCAGGTCGGAGACCCGCTGGGCGTCGAGCACCGGGGCCGCGGTGTACTGCCCGTGCGCGTTGCCGATCGCCGGTGCGAAGCAGTCCACCCCCGTGCGCTTGATGAAGTCCACGGCCACCTCGAGCGACTGCCGCACCGACGCCTCGTCCGAGCCCACGCCGTCCTCGACGCCCTGGATGCCCTCGATCTCGCCCTCGACGTGCGCGCCGTGCCGGCGGGCCTCGGCCACCACCTCGGTGGTCTGCCGCAGGTTCTCCGCGATCTCCAGGTCGTGCGCGTCGAAAAGCACCGAATTCCAGCCACCGGCGAGGCAGTCGCTGATGACGTCCCGATAGGGACAGTGATCGAGGTGCAATGTCACCGGAACGGGCACGTCCCGGGCCAATGCCCGCACAATTCCGAAAAGCTGATCCCGCCCGTACGAACGCACGGTTTTCACCGAGGTCTGCAGGATCACCGGTGCGCGCTCCTCGGTCGCCGCCGCCAGGACCGCCTCGATGGTCAGGTCATTCACGATGTTGAACGCGGCAACGCCGTACCGCTCGGCGAACGCTCTGTCCAGAATCTCCTTCATTGCGACGACGGGCACCGCTGCCTCCCTGCCGACGCTTGCTGCCGTTTCGCCAGTGAATCCCGCCCGACCGCCGACCGACATGGGGAAAAGACCCCATCCTGTCGTTGTCGCTCAGCGCGATGGGTACGTACGGTCGGGTGATGGAGCTGGGGACCGCGGCCGCCGACCTTTACGGCGATCCGCGACTTCCGCCGCTCCTGCGCCAGCTGCTCGGCCACAGCAACCGCCTGCTCGGCGCGGTCGCGAGCAGCATCTCGCTGGTCGAGCGCGGCGGGGACCGGTACGGCAAGATCGCCGAGACCGGCGTGTCGTGCCGGCTCGGCCACAGCTTCTCCCTCGACGAGGGGGCGACCGGCCAGGTCCTGGCCCGCCGCCGCCCGGTGGTGCTGGCCCGCTACAGCGACCTGCCGGTCGGGCACCTGCCGGCGGTCACGCCGGCCAGCACCGGCGCGGTCGTCGCGGTGCCGATCTGGTGGCGCGGCGACGTGATCGGCGCCAACGTGGTCTTCGCCGGCCGCCGGCGCCGCTTCACCGCGGGCGAGGTCGACGAGCTGGAGGCGCTCACCCAGATCGCGGCCGCCGGCATCGTGTGGGCCGGGGCGACCGACCCGTCGCTGCCGCATCTCATCCGCGCGCATCCCCGGCCCGACCCGGCGGCCCGGGCGCGGACCGTGGTCACCGAGGTCGGCCCCGCCCGGCCGGTGCCCGCCACCGTCGCCGCGGTCGCCGTCGAGATCGTGTCCCGGGCGGAGCGGGCGGCGGCCGGAGGACGGCCGGAGGCGTGGCTGCACGTCGGCGTGGTCCACCGCCCGGAAGGCGTCCGGCTGCTCCTCCAGGACGAGAGCCCGGACCTGCCCGCGGGCGTCGACCCGCTCGGTGCCGGCGCGCACAGCTGGCGCGAGCTGGTCGGCCACGCCGGCGGCGGGATCCAGATCGAGCGGGTGCCCGGGTGGGGGACGCTGCTCAAGATCGACCTGCCGTACGAGCCGCCCGCCCACCGGCCGCCGCCCGTCCCCCAGCCGTCCCTGCGCGACCGGCCCCCGCACGACCGGCCGGCGCCGGGTGACCGGCCGGCGGCGCTGACCGGCCGCGAGCGGGAGGTCCTCGGCCTGCTCGCCCGGGGGCTGAGCGACCGCGAGACGGCCGCCGCCCTGGTGATCTCCCGCAAGACGGTGGAGAAGCACGTCGGCGCGGTGCGGCGGAAAACCGGCACCACCAGCCGGACGGCCGCGGTGGTCCGGGCGATCGAGCTCGGCTGGCTCGCCCCCGACCGCCCGGGCTGATCGGGCCACCCGCGACGCCGGCCGCCGCTTCCGGCACGTCTCACGTCCCCGGACGGCCGCCCGACCGGGGGGCGGTGCTGCACCTGCTCGCCCGCTGCGGGTTCGTCGTCGTCGCGCCGGCGGTGCACGACGTGATCCTCGACGCCGACAGGACCGCGACCCGGCTGGAGGGTGCCATTGCGTGGGCCCGCACCGAGTGGGCGCACCGGGACGTGCTGTTCCACCCGGCGGTCGCGTACCTCGACCCGGACCTGGTGCTCGCTCCGGCCGCCGGCGCCCGGAAGGAGGTCCCGCGCGGGCTCGGATCGACGCGGCCCGGCCCAGCCTGATGATGGCCGGCACCAACGACTCGCTCAACGCCAGCTCCCTCAAGGGGCTGTGGCCCCAGCTGGCCATCCCCAAGCACCAGGCCATGCTGCAGAAGACCGGCCACTGGGACTGGTTCGGCCAGCCGGGGGCGATCGACCTCTGCGACCCGAACGCGCCGCGGCCCGCCTGCCCGGCCGGCTGGCAGACGTGCTCCGAGCTGCTGCTCGGATTCATGACGAAGTACCTGCTCAACCACTGGTGGCGGCCGCCGTACCTGCTGGGCAGTCCCGGCGGCCGGCCCCCGCTGATGCAGTGGTACGAGCCGGGCGCGCCCTGTGCCCTCAAGGTGCGCTGGGACGATCCGACCGCCTCGTCCAGCCAGGGCCAGGTCGGCGAGGTCACCCTGGGCGGCTGGACCGTCGCCAACCCCTGGTAGCCGGGCGGGCGCACTCGACCGTCCACGATGGAGGCCGGCGGTACGGTGCGGGCGTGATGCGGCGGAGTCCAGGGACGGTGCCGACCGCCGGGGGCGCCAGCGCGGTGCCAACCGCCGTTGGGATCGACACGGTGCCGACCGCCGGGGGCGCGAGCGCGGTGCCAACCGCCGTTGGGATCAACACGGTGCCGACCGCCGGGGGCGCCGGCGCGGTGGCGACCGCCGTTGGGATCGGCGCGGTGGCGGGAGCGGCGCTGGCGGCACGCCGGGGTGGCCGCGCCGCCGGGGTCGGGGCGGTCGCGGGCGCCGCTGGGCTGGCCGCGTCGGAGGCGCTGGCCCGCGCCCGGCAGCGGCCGGGCGAGCTGCCGCCGTTGTTCCAGCGGATCGCGACCAGCGCCGCACTGGTGGCCCCGCTCGGCTGGCTGGCCGGCCGATGGCTCGGACCCACCGCGGTCGGCACCGCCACCGGCGCGCTCGGCGGCCTGCTCGGCGTACGACCGCAGAAGGTCCTGCTCGGCCCGCTGCTGGGCGCCGCCACCGGCCGCGCGCTGTCCACCCGGGACACCCCGCCCGCGGTGGTGGCGGCCGCGGCCATGCTCGCCTACCGCGTGACCTCGGCGCTCGTCTTCCGCGACGCGCAGGTCGCGGTGCTCGCCGAGCGTGTCCCGGCGGGCGAGCTGCCGTTCGTGGTGCCGCGGGAGGCGCGCACCCGCTACGTCGGCACCGGCTACCTGCGCTCGCTGGCCGCCGAGCTCGGCGGGGCGTACGTGGCCGACGCCGCCGACGCCGGCATCGTCTCCTCGCTCGACGAGCTGGCCGGCCCGGAGCTCGACCCGGCCGCCGTGCACCCGCTGGTGCGCGAGTTCTACGAGCACACCACCCGCTTCCGGCTCGACGTGGCGCCGGAGTGGCGGCTGTGGGTGCGACCCGGCTACCTGCTCTACCGGACGCTGGTGGCGCGCCCGCTCGGCCAGGCCAACGTGCCGATGAACCAGCGCGACACCCAGCGCGGCGTCCGCAGCCGCATCGACACGATCACGCTGCCCGGCGCGGACCGGATCGGGGTCCGCGGCTGGATCCGCTCGTACGCCGACACCGACGAGCCGATCTACGTCGGCATCTACACCACGTACCGGCACGAGGGCCGCGGCTACGTCAGCGTCGGCTTCCCGGCACCGCGGGCCAGCTTCACCGCCACGCTCGCGCCGCGCTCCCGACCCGGCGGCGGCCTGCTGCTCAGCTCGTCCAGCCACCTGCCGCACCCCGGGCACTACCTCGCCACGACCGACCCGACCTCCGGCGAGCTCACCGTCCTCGCCGTACCCGGCTTCACCGAGACCCTCGACGTACACGTCGACGCCGGCGAGCTCCGCGCCGAGCACGCCTTCGCCCTGTTCGGCCTCCCCTTCCTCACCCTGCACTACCGCCTCACCCGCAAGCCCACCCCCTGACCCCGCATGGTCCGCCCGGAGGGGCAGCGACCTCGGGGAAGCTGGGCGGACGGCGACCAGCCGCTGATGCACCACCTGGTCGTCGTCGCCCGCTGCCCGGCGGCACCGCCGGGTCAGCACCGTTCACCTGTTCCGCGAGTCTCCCGCTCCCACTTCCCCCGCGCCCTCGGGTGGGCGATCACTGTCCGGGGGCGCGGGCGAGGTGGAGGTGGTTGCGCTGGGGTCGGCGGTCGGGGTCGATCCACAGGGGTGGGATGAACTCGGGGACACCGTCAGCGGCGAGGTGGACCTGCCAGTCGCCGCGCTCCACCAGGCGGTGGTGGTGCCCGCAGAGGAGCACGCCGTTGTCGAGCGCGGTCGCACCGCCGGCCGCCCACGGGCGGATGTGGTGCGCCTCGCACCAGGTCGCCGGCCGGTCACAGCCGGGAAAGGCGCAGCCGCGGTCACGCAGCACGAGCGCCCGGCGCAGCGGGCCGGCGAACAGCCGCCGCGCCCGGCCGACGTCGAGCACCTCGCCGCGGCCACCGAGGACGGCGGGGACGACGGTCGCGTCGCAGGCGAGCCGGCGGGCAGCCGCCGCTGACAGCACGGTGCCGTCGTCGAGGGTCGCGGTCCCGAGCCCGGCGCGCAGGACGGCCAGCGGAACCGTCACCACGACCTGCGGGCGGTCGCCGCCGGTCTCCGGCAGCGTCCCGCCGGCCAAGGCCCGGCGGCACACCTCGACCAGCGCCTCGGCCCGACGTCGCCCGGCCGGCCGCTGGTCGGGACCGTCAGCCGCCGCCGGGCGGGGACCGGAGAGCCGGTCCAGCGCGGCTCGCACCACCGCGGTGCCCTCCGGGTCCAGCCGGCCCCGCAGCCACGACCCGCCCTCGCCGTCCGGGGTGAAGGACAGGTCCAGCCGCCGCGCCGCCCGCTCCTCGGCCCGCGCCAGCGCGTCGCCGTCCCGGGCGTCCTCGGCATCCGGGTCGGCCATCGCGAGCATCCGCCGACCGAGCCGCCCCAGCACCACCGGGTCGAACGTCGCGGCATGCGCCACCAGGTCCCGCTCCGCGTCCCGACGCAGGTCGGCCGGCAGCTCCGCGATCGTCCGGGCGATCGTCGCGGCCTGACCCAGCCCCAGCCGGCCGGCGCCGCAGGCCTGCGCGGTCTGCTCCAGCTGAGTCCGCAGCGCCCGCCCGGTCCGGACGTAGCTCGCCGCCTCGCTCGGCGAGATCCGCAACCGGTGCCGCACCCACGCCGGCGCGCTCGGGGCGCCGTCGTGCAGCAGCGCCTCCCGGGCATCGGCCTCCCCGACCAGCCGCAGCAGCAGCGCCTGCGCCTGGGCCACCACGGCGCCGGCCTCCACGACCTCCTCGCGCAGCCGCGCATCGCTCAGCGACCAGACCGGGCAGTCCACCGCCTCGCCCAGAAGCGACCGCACCTCGGTCAGCGCACCCTCCAACGGGTGCGGCCGATCCTCCAGCGCGGTGGTCATACCAGCACGCTATCCACCACCTCCGACAATTCTGCGTCTCCGTCGAAGCCCAACGGGAGCCCGGTCAGGTGTGGTCGGGGGCGAGGACGTCGATCAGGGCGGCGTGCTTGGCGGGGACGTGGTCGCCGCTGGAGACGCCGCGGACGCGGCGGCCGATCCAGGGCAGCAGGTGGTGGCGGACCCAGCGGACGTCGGCGACCAGGTCGGCGCGGCGGGAGGTGCGGGGGTCGCCGGGGACGGCGACCCGCCACCAGCCGGGCGGGCCGCCGGTGATGGCGGGGTCGGTGACGTCGAGAGTCTCCAGGACGGCGGCGGCGACCCGGGCGTGGCCCTCCGGGGCGAGGTGCAGCCGGTCGGCGTGGAAGAGCCGCCGGTCGGCGAGCTGCGTCTCGACGGCGAGGTCGACCAGCAGGGCGTCCCGCCGGGCGGCGATCGCCCGGATGCCGGCGTTGAACGCGCGGAACCGGGCGGCCAGCACGTCGGCGGCGCGCCCCGGGCCGGTCCGCTCGACGACGGTGAAGAGCAGGGTCCGCGCCGGCAGCCCGGCCAGCGCGTCCTCGTACCGGCGGAGCAGCGCCGGCAGGTCGGTCCGCGGCCGGAGTACGTCGTTGGCGCCGGCCTGGAAGGAGACCAGGTCCGGAGCCAGCCGCTGCGCCACCGGCAGCTGGTCGGCGACCACCTGGTCGAGCAGCTTGCCGCGGACGGCGAGGTTGGCATAGCGGACCCGGCCCTGGGCGACGGCCAGCCCGGCCGCGACCCGGTCGGCCCAGCCGCGGTGCCGGCCGTCCGGGCCCGGCTCGTCCTCCAGGCCTTCGGTGAACGAGTCGCCCACGGCGACGAAGGTGCGCACGGTCACCCCACGAGTCTCCCCCTGCCGGCGGTACGGTCCCGCACGCGGGCCGGGCCGGCCCCGGTCAGAGCCGGAGGCGGCGGGCCCGCAGCGCCTCGTACGCCGGCCGGCACGCCGCCGCCACCGCCTCACCCGGACCGTCGAGGACCACGGAGCCCCGCCGCGGCGGGGCGAAGCCGGTCGACGCCCACACCGCGCCGTACCAGTGCCGCGCCCACACCCCGTCGCTGTCCCGCGGCCCGGCCGGCCAGCGCAGCATCGCCGGGGTGAAGGCGATCCCGAGCCACCGGCACAGCCAGCGCAGGTACGCCTCCGGGTCGGCCAGGAAGTCCGCGCTGTCGATGACCGGCACGTCCAGGCCGCGCCCGGCCCAGTCCGCCGCCAGCCGCTCCTGCTGCAGCACCCCGATGTCGGCCGGCGCGCACGCCGAGCGGGACCGCACGTAGGAGGCGACCACCTCGCCCGGCTCCCGGATCAGCAGCACGTTGCGCAGCCCGGCGGTCCAGCCCAGATCCATGTCGGCGGCCAGGTGGTGGCTCATCTGCTTCGAGTAGAAGACGGCGGCGCCACCGGGCGCCGGGCCGAGCAACGCCGCGACCACGGCCTCCGCCGAGGTCTCGCCCGCCGCGACCACCGCGTCGCGGGCCGGGTGGTCCAACCCGGTGCGGTGCAGGTACGCCGCGTAGAACGGCTCGTCCCAGACCGCGCAGTCGGGCCGGTTCTCCCAGGCCCGCATCAGCGCGGTGGAGATGTTGCGCGGCCCCGACCAGACCGCGAGCCGGACCGTCACGCCGGCCGGCCACGGAGCCGGGTCATGCCGGCGCGACCCGACCGGCCACGTCCGCCGCGACCAGCTGCCGGTAGAGCGCCTGCAACCGGGAGACCACCGGCCCCCGCCGGCCGGTGCCGATCCGCCGACCGTCCACCGTGTGCACCGGCACCACCCCGGCGAAGGTCCCGGTCACGAACGCCTCGTCGGCCGAGTAGACGTCGGTGAGGCTGAAGGTGCGCTCGGCGTGCGGGATGCCGTGCTCCTGGCACAGCCGCAGCACGTTCGCCCGGGTGATCCCGCCCAGCGTGAAGCGCCCGTCCGACGTCCACACCTGCGGCGAAGGCAGCCCGAGCGAGCGGACCACGAAGAAGTGGGTGCTGTTGCAGGTGGCCACGAAGCCGTGCGGGTCGAGCATCAGCGCCTCGTCCGCCCCGGCGGTGTAGGCCTGGATGCAGGCGGTGATGTCGTTGAGCTTGCTGTGGCTGTTGAGCCGCGGGTCGAGGGTGTCCGGCGTCGCCCGCCGCACGTGCGTGGTGAAGAGCGACAGCCCGTCGGTCACGGTCGCCGGCAGCGGCTCCTTGTGCTCGGCCACGATCACCAGGGTCGCCGGCCCCACGGTCAGCCTCGGGTCCTGGTAGGGCGTCGTCTTCACCCCGCGGGTGACCATCAGCCGGACGTGCACCCCGTCGGTCATCGCGTTGGCCCGCAGCGTCCGGTAGATCTCCGCGGTCAGCTCGACCCGGTCGCGGCCGACGTCCAGCGCCAGCGCGGTCGCGCCCTCGTACAGCCGGTCCAGGTGCGCCTCGAGGAACGCGGGATGACCGCCGCTGACCCGCAGCCCCTCCCAGACCCCGTCGCCGAGCACGAAACCGGCGTCGAAGACCGAGACGACCGCCCGCTCCCGCGGCACCAGCTCGCCGTTGACGTTGACGAGGACCGCCGCGTTGCGCGGGTCGTCCGCGGAGTCGTGCGCCCCGTGCGCCATGCCCGGAGCGTACGGCCGGGGCCGGTGGGCAGGATGGGAGCCATGGCATCCGACTCCGGCGGCACGTACGTCGAGCCCGGCGGCGAATTCAGCCGGGACATGAACTACATCACCACCCGGCTCACCGAGGACGGCCGGGAGGGCTGGCCGGTCGAGCCGGGGCGCTACCGGCTGGTGGTCGCCCGGGCCTGCCCGTGGGCGAACCGGGCGATCATCGTCCGCCGGCTGCTCGGGCTGGAGGACGTGCTCTCGATGGGCATCTGCGGGCCGACGCACGACGAGCGGAGCTGGACCTTCGACCTCGACCCGGGCGGGCGCGACCCGGCGCTCGGCATGGAGCGGCTGCAGGAGGCCTACTTCCGGCGGTTCCCCGGCTACGAGCGCGGCATCACGGTGCCGGCGGTCGTGGACGTGCCGACCGGGCAGGTGGTCACCAACGACTTCGCCCAGATCACCCTCGACCTGTCCACCGAGTGGCGGGAGCACCACCGGCCCGGCGCGCCCGACCTGCTGCCGGCCGACCGGCGGGAGGAGATGGACGCGGTGATGCAGCGGGTCTTCACCGAGGTCAACAACGGGGTCTACCGGTGCGGCTTCGCCGGCTCGCAGCAGGCGTACGAGCAGGCGTACGAGCGGCTGTGGACGACGCTGGACTGGCTGGAGGACCGGCTGACCGGGCAGCGCTACCTGATGGGCGACACGATCACCGAGGCCGACGTCCGGCTGTTCACCACGCTGGCCCGCTTCGACCCCGTCTACCACGGCCACTTCAAGTGCAACCGGCAGAAGCTGACCGAGCTGCCGGCGCTGTGGGCGTACGCGCGGGACCTCTTCCAGACCCCGGGCTTCGGCGACACGACCGACTTCGACCACGTCAAGCGGCACTACTACGAGGTGCACCGGGACATCAACCCGACCGGGATCGTGCCGGCCGGGCCGGACCTGGCCGGCTGGCTCACCCCGCACGGGCGGGAGTCGCTCGGCGGCTCGCCGTTCGGGGACGGCACCCCGCCCGGGCCGCCGTCCCCGGCGGAGACCGTCCCGGCCGCGCACACCCCGCTGCCCGTCTGAGGTCAGCGCCGCCGGTAGCGCCGGAGCTCCACGGCGGCGGTGGCCGGGACCGGGTCGGGCAGCGCGGCGGCCCGGCCGGCCAGCTCGGCGGCGTCGAGGTGGTGCGCGGACGGGCCCATCGCCGCGGCGGCCACCGCGTCGGCGACCGGCAGCCGCAGCGGCCACCGGTGCTCGGTCCGGTCGACCGGCTCCAGGTGCGGCTCCAGCGCGCCGGCCAGCCGCTCGTCCTTGCGCTCGTCCACGGTGAGCAGCCCCAGCGCCGCGACCAGCTCGGCCAGGTGGTCGGCGGTCGGCGTGACCACCAGCAGCGTGCCGCCGGGCGCCAGCACCCGGGCCGTCTCCGGCCCGTTGCGCGGGGAGAAGACGTCGAGGACCAGCCCGGCCGCCCCGGTGCGCACCGGCAGCGCCCGCCAGGCGTCGGCGACCACCGCGCCGGCCCGCGGGTGGGCCCGGGCGGCCCGGCGGGCGGCGTACCGGGAGGCGTCCAGAGCCACCCCGACCCGGTCCGGCGCGGCGTCGAGCAGGGCGGCGAGGTGGTGCCCGGTGCCGGCGCCGACGTCGAGGACCGCGCCCGGGCCGGCGCCGGCGGCCGCGGCGAGCAGCGCCCGGGTCAGCGGCGCGTAGTGGCCGGCGGACAGGAAGCGGTCCCGGGCGGCCACCATGCCGGCGGTGTCCCCCGTCGGGCCACGGGCGCCGCCCCGGGGCAGCAGGGTGACGTAGCCCTGCCGGGCCAGGTCGAAACAGTGCCCGGCCGGGCAGGCCAGCGCGCCGTCGGCGGCGGCCAGCGGCTGCCCGCAGTACGGGCAGGCCAGCAGCTCGACGACGGCCGGCAGCACTAGCCCGGCCCGACCGGACCGGGCGGGTCCGGCGGCGGGTCGGCGCCGAGCCAGCGGGCGGCGACCGCGGCCCGCGGCACCGTGGCCCGCCGGCCGATCTCCCGCCGGGTGCGCAGTGCCCACGGCAGCAGCCGCGCGTACGAGGCGAGCACCCGCAGCCGCAGCCCGGTGCGGAAGTGCGGGGCGGGCGGCAGCGGCCGGCGCAGCGCCCGCTTGACCGCCAGCGAGCCGGTGGTCAGCCCGAAGCGGGCCAGCTGGCGCAGCGCGACGCCGGCCGGCGCGCACCGGGTCAGGGTGAGCAGCCGGTTGCGCTCGTTGTGGAAGGAGAACAGCGCCGAGGTCTGGTCGGCGCTGGCCGAGTGGGCGTGCCGGACGACCGCGGCCGGCGCGTACCGGACCTCGCCGCCGGCCAGCCGCAGCCGCCATGAGGTGTCGGTGTCCTCGTAGTAAAGGAAGAACGGCGCCGGAAATCCACCGGCGGCGGTGACCGCCGCCATATGGAGCAATGCCGCGCCCCCCGAGAAGCCGAATACGTCGGCCGGAATATCAAAAGAGGGACCGTCCGGTTGCCCCAATCCCCTGTCCGCTCCGTAACCGTCGGCTCGCAGTCGGACACCGGAATTGTTGATCGCGCCGGACGGCAGTAGCAGCCGTGACGTGACACTGACCACGCCGGCGTCCGGGTCGGCGGCGGCGAGCAGCTCGGCCAGCCAGTCGGGCGCCGGCTCGGCGTCGTCGTTGAGCAGCGCGACCCAGCCGGTGCGCACCTCGGCCAGCCCGGCCGCGACGCCGCCGGCGAAGCCGGTGTTGCGCGGCAGCCGCATCACCTGCGCTTCTGGACGCCCCGAGAGCAGGTCGGCGAGAAGCTCCGCGGTACCGTCGGTGGAGGCGTTGTCGATCACCAGCAGCCGGTGCGGGGCGGTCTGGGCGGACAGCGCGGCCAGGCAGCGGCGGAGCAGGTCACGGGCCCGCCACGTGACCACCAGGACGGTGACGTCGGACTCGGGCATCGGCGCGGACCTTATCGCCTGTCCGGGCAACCGCTCCCCAGTCCGACATCCCATCTTCACTGGTTTGCAACCCGAGTTTATGATAGCGGTTGCCGCCATCTGCCCAGACAAGTAGCGTAAACGGACCGACCAGTGCCGGTCAGGTCAGACAGTGTCTTTCTCCCCGGGGTGATAATGGCTAGCGGTGGCGGGCTGTCGATCGCGCTGATGGGCATCGACGGCGCAGGCAAGAGCACGCTCGTCGCCGAATTGCGACGGGTGTTCGGTGCCGAGGGCCGTGAAGTGGTCCCGGTCACCTGGGAGGCGGCCGTCGCGGCGGCCCAGGGCAACCGCTCCGCGTACCCGGTGGCCACGCTGGAGATGCTCGGCGTCGAGGGCTGGCGGCTGATGTACGCGGCCCCCGGCCACCCCGAGCGGACGTACTACGAGGACATCCCGCGCTGGATCGCCGAGGAGGGCCCGCGCGGGATGATCGCCAAGCTGCCCACCGACCCGGTGGGCGGCCACCAGGCCGCGCTGGTCACCTCGGCGCTGCTGGAGATGGTCGGCCACCAGCTGGTGCAGGCCGAGGTCGTGCAGCCGGCGCTCGCCCGCGGCGCCGTGACCCTCTGCGACGGCTTCGGCTACAAGAACGTGGTCAAGGTGCTGCGGATGGCGCAGCTCATGCCGGGCGCCTTCCCCGCCGCCACCCTGGACATGCTGCTCGAGTGCGCGCTGCGCATCTTCGGTGACCCGTTCATGCAGCCCGCGATCGGCCTGCTCCTCGATGCCGACGCCGCGCTGACGTACGAGTGGCGGATGTCCCAGGAGCGCCGGCTGGGTCCGGCCGAGGACCTGTCCCTCGCCGGCCGCCCCGGGCGCGAGTCGTACCTCGAGTTCCAGGCCGCCCTCGCCAAGGAATACCGCGCGGCGGCCGAGTCGTGGGGCTGGCACGTGCTGTCGGTGGACGGGCGCCCGCAGGCGCAGACCGTCGCCGAGGCGCTCGACGTCGTGCTCGCCGGCCCGACCGCCGACCGTGACCGCCACACCGGCGCCGCAGCGACCCGCTGAGCCCCGGCCCCTGACGGGATCCAAGGAGACGCAGTGACACCCGAGGTGTTGGAAGCCAAGCTGGGCAGGCGACTGCCGGGCGGCGGCCGGGAGACCGCCGACCAGATCCTCGACCGGGTCAGCACCCGGCTCGGCGACATCGAGCGCGAGCACGGAGCCGGCGACGGCTGGGCACCCAGGTTCCGGGCGCTGATGGCGGACAACAAGTTCTGGCCGAGCGGGCGGATCCTCAACAACTGCGGGGCCACCCAGGGTCAGCTCGCCTCCTGCTTCGTGCTGCCGGTCGAGGACGACTTCGACAGCATCCTCGAGGCGCTGACCCTGGCCGCCCGATGTCACCGCACCGGCGGCGGCACCGGCTTCGACCTCAGCCCGATGCGGGAGCGCGGGGCCCCCATCTCCACCGCCGAGGCGGCCGGCTCCAGCGGGCCGGTGTCCTGGCTCGACCTCTTCGACGCCGAGACCTCGGTGATCATGAAGGGCGGCAAGATGCGCGGGGCCAACCTGGCCTCGCTGTCCGTCCGCCACCCCGACGTGCTCGAGTTCATCGACGCCAAGGAGGTGGTGGGGCGGCTGCCCTGCTTCAACCTCTCGGTGGCCGTCGACGACGGCTTCTTCGCCCAGCTCGACGCCGGCGAGGACATCGAGCTGGTCAGCCCGCACCGCGGGCACGTCGTCGGCCGGGTGCCGGCCGCGGACATCTGGGCCCGCATCGCCGAAAATGCGTGGCGCACCGGCGACCCGGGCCTGCTCTTCGTTGACGCGATCAACCGGGGCAACGTCCTGCTCGACCACCTCGGCCCGATCCGGACCACCAACCCGTGCGGGGAGCAGACGCTCTACCCGTACGAGGCGAGCAACCTCGGCTCGCTCAACCTGCGCGCGTTCCTGTCCGCCGGCGGCGACGGCGTCGACCTGGCCGCGCTGGAGGAGGCGACCGAGCTGGCCGTCCGGCTGCTGGACGACGCCATCGACGCGTCCATCTACCCGGATCCCCGGATCACCGCGATGGCGCTGGCCAACCGGCGCATCGGGCTCGGCGTGATGGGCTTCGCCGACCTGCTGGTCGCGCTCGGCGTGCCGTACGACTCCGACGAGGCGCTGGCCGTCGTCGACCGGGTCGGGGCGGCCATCCAGGCGGCCGGCAAGCGGGCCACCCGGCAGCTCGCCGCCGAGCGCGGGCCGTTCCCCAACTGGCAGCACTCCAACCTGACCGAGCCGACCCGCAACTGCGCGGTCACCACGATCGCGCCGACCGGCACGATCTCGATGGTCGCCAGCTGCTCCAGCGGCATCGAGCCCCGATTCGCCCCGGCCTGGAACAAGGACGTGATCGAGGAAAACGGCATCGACTTCGTCGACTCCGACCTGGTCGGCGACGTGCGGGCCAGCACCGGCATGACCGAGCGGGAGGCGGTCGCCGCGGTCTCCCGCTTCGGCACCGCGGCGCTGCCGGACGACGAGCGGCGGGCCCGCTACCGCTACGCGTACGACGTGAGCGGCCTGTGGCACGTCCGGATCGCCGCCCGGTGGCAGCGCTGGACCGACAACGCGGTCTCCAAGACCGTCAACATGCCCAAGGACGCCACCCCGCAGGAGGTCGGCGAGGTCATGCGGGCCAGCTGGGAGTTCGGCAGCAAGGGCATCTCGGTCTACCGGCAGGGCTCCCGCGAGCACGACCTGCTCAGCACCGTGCAGCAGGCCCAGGTCAAGCTGGCGGAGAGCAACCTGGCCCAGAGCAAGGCGCTGCTGGCGGCGACCGGGGCGCACGCGTGACCGGCCCGGCCGTGACCCTGCCGCTGCCGCCGGCCTGGCCCTGGCTGTCCCCGCCGGCCCGGGCCCGGGTGGACGCGCTGCTGGACGCGGGCTTCCTGTCCGACTACGCGCTCGGCGACGTGCTGGCCGAGTTCGAGCGGACGGTGGCGGCGTACCAGGGACAGCGCTTCGCGCTCGGCGCGAGCAGCGGCACCTCCGCGCTGCACATGGCCTTCAGCGCGGTCGGGGTGCGGCCCGGCGACGAGGTGATCGTCCCGTCGTACAGCTTCCACGCCACGGTGGCGCCGCTCTTCCTGCTCGGCGCGGTGCCGGTGCTGTGCGACGTCGACCCGTTGACCGGCAACGCCGACCTGGCCGACGCCACCGCGCGGATCACCGACGCGACCCGGGCGATCGTGGTCACCCACATGTGGGGCCACCCGGTCGACCCGGACGGGCTCGCCGCGCTGCGCGCCCGCGGCGTCAAGGTGGTCGAGGACTGCTCGCACGCGCACGGCGCCCGGTCCGCGGACGGCCGGCTGGTGGGCACCTACGGTGACGCCGCCGTCTTCAGCCTGGGCGCCCGCAAGATGGTCTCCGGCGGGCTCGGCGGGGTGCTCACCACCGACGACGAGGACGTCTTCGCCGCGGCGCTGCCGCTCGGGCACTGCCACGAGCGGGCCCAGCTGCACCTGCCGTCCGAGGACGTCGCGGTGGGCCTGGGCGCCAACTACCGGCTCAGCCCGATCGCGGCGTCCATCGCCATCGAGCAGTACCTGGACCTGGACGACCGGATCGCCCGCAAGCGGGGTGTGCTCACCGGCCTGTCCGAGCGGCTGGAGGGGCTGCCCGGCGTCCGCCCGCAGCACACCGAGCCGGGCGTCGACCGCGGCGGGTGGTACGGCTACAAGGCCCGCTTCCTGGCCGACGAGGCCGGCCGCGGGCTCGACGACGTGCTCGCCGACCTGGTGGCGGAAGGGCTGGCGGTGGACCGCCCGTCCAACCAGCCGCTGCACTGGCGGCCGCTGTTCGGTTCGACCCGGCTGGACCCGGCGTACTACGTTCCCGGTCGGGAGCGCCCGCTCTACCGGCGCGGCGAGCTCCCCGGTGCGGAGCGCTACTACGCCGAGAGCCTGAGTTTCCCCACGACCAACCTGCACGAGCCGTGTGACGACCTGCTGGACCAGTACCGGGAGGGAATGCGGCGGGTGCTCGACCGGAAGGCGGTGCCGGCGTGACGGCGACGGAGCAGGCGACCAGCGCGGAGGGCGCCGCCGACAGCTCTCCCGGCGAGCGGGTGTCGATCCCGGCCAACGCGTTCTACGTGCCGTCGCCGGTGGTCCTCCTCAGCACGGTGAACGAGGACGGCGAGGTCGACGTCTCGGCGATGTCGGCGGTCGGCGTGGTCTGCCTGGACCCGCCGGTGATCGCGGTCGGCATCAAGGCCCGCCGCCGGACGTACCGGAACATCCGCCGCACCAACACCTTCGTGGTCAACCTCCCGCTGGAGGAGGACCTGCACGCGGTCGACTACACCGGGACCCGCAAGTTCCGCGACTCGCCGGACAAGGTCGCCGAGTCCGGGCTGTCCATCGACAGGCTGCCGGGCACCGGCCTGCCGTACGTCACCTCCTGCCCGGTCGCGATGGCCTGCGAGATGGTCGGCAACCTCGGCCGCAACGAGCTCGGCCTGGACGGCCCGCCGTCGCACCAGGTCGTGCTCGGCAAGATCACCGAGTGCACGGTCGAGCGGCAGTGGCTGGCCGACGACGAGCTGCGGCTGGAGGACATGCCGGTCCTGCTCTACCTCAACCGGGTGTACGCGGCCCGCGGCCGCAACCTCGGCACCCAGCGCTTCACCGACGACCCCGAGGTGATGGCGGCCAAGCTCCGGGAGTACCGCAGCCTGACCATCGAGCGGAAGGGACCGGGGTGGACCTCGCGACCCAGCACCACCTGATCGAGCGCATCCTGACCCATCTCGACAAGCGGACCACCGACGCCGGCGGCGAGGAGCGCTACGTCCCGGTCTCCGACTACCTCAACCCGCAGCTGTACGCGGCCGAGGTCGAGGCCGCGCACCGCAGCCGGCCGCTCATCGTCGGGCACGCCAGCCAGCTGGCCGAGCCGGGCGACTTCCTCACCGACGAGGTCGCCGGCACGCCGGTGCTGCTGGTCCGCGACGCCGCCGGCGGGATCCGCTGCCACGTCAACGTGTGCCGGCACCGCGGCTTCAAGCTGGTCGACCAGCCCGCCGGCTCCGGGCTGGCCGAGATGATCTGCGGCTACCACGCGTGGACGTACGACCCGAGCGGCGAGCTGCGGCACATCCCGGACCAGAAGCGGTGCTTCCCCGGGGTGGACAAGTCCGACCGCGGGCTGCTGCCGATGTCCGCCTGGGTGGACCAGGGCTTCATCTGGGTCGACCCGGCCACCGCGCCGACGGTGTGGCCAGTCCACCGGGCCCCTGTCCCGGACGAGCTGGACCCGCGGCTGCTGGCCGAGCTGGCCGGCTACGGCTTCGCCGAGGACAGCTACTTCGGCGGCAAGGTCATCGAGGGCAAGTTCAACTGGAAGCTCGGCGTGGAGGCCTTCCTGGAGGTCTACCACTTCCAGATCCTGCACCCGGCGATGAAGAACTACGTCTTCGCGCCCGAGGTCGCGCTGATCGACCACTTCGGCGACGACATCCGGCTGGTCGCGCCGAAGAAGGAGATCCTCAAGCTCCGGGACGTGCCCCGGGAGGACTGGCGGCTGCGGCCCCGGGTGACGGTCGTCTACTACCTCTTCCCGGCCACGTTCCTGTTCGTGGAAAAGCGGCACGCCAGCGTGCTGCAGATCCGGCCGACCGGGGTGGAGACCAGCCGGGCGGTGACCTTCCACTTCGCCCGGACCGACGGGCTGCAGCGGCTGGCCGGGCTCAACCGCAACATCGGCGGCTTCCTGCAGGCGCTGGACGAGGACCTGGCGGCGTGCGAGTCGATCCAGGCCGGGCTGCGGTCGGGGCAGGACCACCTGCTCTTCGGCCGCAACGAGAACGCGCTGCATGCCTTCCGGGACATGCTGAGCCGGCGGGTGGCGGCGACGGCCGGGCGGACCGAGGTCGCTGCCGGCGTCGGCCAGGGAGGGTAATTCACTGCCTGGTTTGTTCTGGACAGGACCGGCGGCACCGACAAGAGTAGGCATGTGGGCCAGAGCGGAACATTCCGGTCGGGACCGGGAGGGCAGGTGATCGCGTGCCCGCCGCCTCGCTGAGCATCCGAGTGCGCCCGGCCAAGCGGAAGAAGCGCACGTGATGGGGCCGGTGCCGCCCCGGGCGCCGGTGATCGGCCCGGAGGTCACCGTCCGGGAGGACCTGGCCACCGGCGTCGACGCGCTCTACGTGGTGACCGCGCAGTGCGGCACCGACCCGGCCCGGCTGGCCCGCGAGGTGGCCGCCGACTACCTCGACGGTGCCGGCATGGTGGTGGTCGAGGCGCCGCTGCGCGCCCCCCGCCCCGGCGCCTCCGCCGGCGGGAGCTGCGCGCCCGGAGCCGGTGCCGGCCGGCCCGCGGACGACGGCTGCGACCTGATCCGGGTCTACCGCGACCTGGCCGAGCACCCGCCGTCCCGCCGCCCCGTCGGCCCGGCCCGGCTGGTCGGCGCCGACCCGGCGCTGGCCGCCGGCCTGGTCGCCGAGCTGGCCGCCTCGCTCGCGCTGGGCGCCCGCTTCTCCGGGCTGGCCGACCTGCTGCCGGACGAGGCCGGGCTGCGGTCCCGGGTGCGGTCGCTGCTGCCCGGCCCGGTGCGGTGGGCGGCGCTGCGGCGCGAGGACGAAACCGCGTACGTGCTCTGGCAGCGGCTGACCGACCCGTTCCGGCGTACCGAGATGGTCGACCTGGTGGACACCTGCGGCGCCGCCCGCGGGGTCACCGAGCTGCTGGTCGGGCACGTCGCCGCCACCGAGCGGACCCGGCGGGTCCGGGCCGGCATCGCGGTGTCCCCCACCGAGCCGTCCGGCTGGCAGGCGCTGCGCGAGTGGTGCGCCGAGGGCTGGACGATCGGCTCCGGGCGGTGGCGGTTCGCGATGGCCGGCGAGGAGGTGCTGCCCTGGCGGGCCGCCCCGCTGCCGTGGCGGCGGGCCGCGCTGGCCGCCGCCGAGCGGGCGGCCGGGTGACCGGGAAGCACGCCGCCGGCGGCGGGAGCGAGCCCGCGGTCGAGGTGGCCGGCCTGGTCCGGACGTACGCGGCGAAGAAGGGCGGCGAGGTCCGCGCCCTGGACGGGCTCGACCTGCTGATCGAGCGGGGCGAGATCCACGGCCTGCTCGGGCCCAACGGGGCCGGCAAGTCGACGCTGTGCAAGGTGCTGTCCACCGTGCTGGTGCCGACCGCGGGCACCGCCCGGGTGCTCGGCACCGACGTGGTCGCCGACCCCAAGCGGGTCCGCCGGCAGATCTCGCTGGTGCTCGGTGGCGACCGCGGCCTCTACGCCCGGATGACCGCCCGGCACAACGTCGAGCACTGGGCCGCGCTGCACGGGCTGGGCCGGCGGGAGGCGGCCCGGCGGGCCGGCGTCCTGCTGGACCGCTTCGGCCTGGCCGAGTGGGCCGACCAGCGGGTCGAGACCTTCTCCCGCGGCATGAAGCAGCGCGTCCACCTGGCCCGGGGGCTGGTCGGCGACCCCGGGCTGCTGCTGCTCGACGAGCCGACCACCGGGATGGACCCGGTCTCGGCGCGCGAGTTCCGGGCCGAGGTGCTGGCGCTGCGGGACGAGGGCCGCACCGTGCTGCTGGCCACCCACGACATGCGCGAGGCGGCCGCGGTGTGCGACCGGGTGTCGTTCATCGACACCGGCCGGGTCCGGGTCACCGACCGCCCGGACGCGCTGAGCGAGCTGGTCGGCGCACTGCGGGTGGTGGAGGCCCGCGAGGTGCCGGCCGAGGCGGTGGCCGCGGTCCAGGCCCTGGACGGGGTGGTCTCGGTGCAGGCCGGCGAGTCCGGCGAGCTGCGGGTCGAGGCGCGCACCGCGGCGGCCAGCCGGCAGGTGCTGGCCACCCTGGTCGGTCTCGGGGTCAGCCGGCTCGGCACGGTCGAGCCGGACCTGGAGGACGTGTACGTCCACCTGGCCGGCGACCGCGGCATGCAGGTCCACCGGTGAGCCCATGAGCGCTGCCACCGTGGTGGGCACCGGGGCGCGCTTCCAGCTGGCCCTGCTGCGGCGCAACCCGCAGCAACTGATCGCGCTGGCCGCCGCGCCGGTCACCGCGCTGGTGCTGGTGGCGATCGTGGACGCGGCCGGCCGCCGGGACCTCAGCACCGCGGCGATCCTCGCCCCCGGGCTGATGACCATGTGGACGATGACGCTGTTCAGCGCGGGCGAGGCGCTGGAGGTGGAGCGCCAGGCGGGCACGCTGGAGCCGCTGCTGGCCACCCCGGCGCCGCTCTTCGGGCTGGTGCTGGGCCGGGTGCTGGTCACCTCGGCGGTCGGCGCGGTCGGATTCGTCGAGTGCTGGCTGGTCGGCTGGGCGCTGGTCGGCACCCCGGCGACCCCGGAGCGGCCCGGGTTCTTCGCGATCGGGCTGCTGCTCACCCTGCTGGCGATGGCGTCCTGGGGGGCGGTGCTGGCCCCGCTCTACCTGCTGGCCCGCTCGGCCCGCACCTTCCAGAATTCGCTGAGCTTCCCGCTCTTCCTGCTCGGCGGCGTGCTGGTGCCGATCGACCTCTACCCGGAGTGGGCCCGGCCGGTGTGCCGGCTGGTCTTCCTGACCTGGAGTGCGGAGGTGCTGCGGGACGGCGCCGGGGTACGGCCCGCGTCGGCCTGGGCGGTCCCGATGCTGATCGTGACCGGCGGTGCCGGGCTGCTGGCCGGGGCGTGGCTGACCGGCCGGCTGGTCGCGGTCGGCCGGCGCGAGGGCCGGCTCGGCCATGCCTGACGCCGTGGTCGGGGTGGCGCCGGCGGGCTCACCGGGGGTGCCGGCGCTGGTCGGCGCGCTGCGGGCGGCCCGGGCCGGCGCGATGGTGTCCTGGGCCGACCTGCGGGTGGTCTACACCTGGAAGACCTGGACCTTCGGCTGGCTGGTGCGGATCGTCAGCCAAGTCGTCTTCTACGCGGTCATCGGCCGGTTGCTCGGCTCCACCGACGACGTGGCCCGGCTGTTCACCGGCGCCGCGGTGATGGCCGCGATCACCGAGGTGATGCTGGTCTGCGCGTCCACCACCTGGGAGCGGATGCAGGGCACGCTGCCGCTGGTGGTCACCACCCCGGCCGGGCTGGCCCCGATGCTGGCCGGCCGCAGCGTGCTCTGGATACCCAGCGGGTTGGCCACCAGCCTGGTCTGCCTGTTCCTGGTCGGACCGTTCTTCCACGTCCGCCCGTCGCTGCTGGACGGGCTGGCGATGGCGGTGCTGCTGGTGGTCGGCACCCTCGGCACGTACGCGGTCGGGCTGGTGCTGGCCGGCCTGGTGCTCTGGACGCCGGACCTGCGCAACCTGGCCAGCACGGTGGCGGTCGGGTTGATGACCGCGTGCTGCGGCGCGGTGGTGCCGATGGCGTACTGGCCGGGCTGGGTGCAGGGCGCGGTGCAGGTGCTGCCGGTGACACACGCGCTGGCCGGCATCCACGCCGCCCGCGAGGGCACGCTGACCGCGGCCGGCTTCCTCGGCCGGCTCGGGCTGGCCGCCGGCACCGGGCTGGTCTGGCTGGCGCTGTCCGGCCTGGTGATCGGCTACTTCGCCGGCGTGACCCGGCGCAACGGCCGCTACGAGATGTAGCTCAGCGGGAGACCAGGTTTTCGGCCCAGCTCACATATTCCCCCGGCAGCTGGCGCAGCACGGTGGTGTCCGGGCCGGGCTGGCCGGGCTGGAAGACCGCGGCGGCCTCGTCGGCCAGTGACCGCACGTAAGCCAGCGTGTCGTCGACGAAGCCGTCGTGCTGCTTGAGCCCGGTCAGCACCTTGTCCAGCTGCGCCTCGGACAGGTCCCGGCCCTCGTCGGTCAGCACGTCGCGGATCCAGGCCAGCTCGGGCCGGGCCAGCGCCCGCAGCAGGGGCACCGTGTAGGTCCCCTGGCGCAGGTCGTTGCCGACCGGCTTGCCGAGCAGCTCGGTGGTGGAGACCAGGTCGAGCAGGTCGTCCAGCACCTGGAAGGCCATCCCGAAGCGGTCGCCGAAGCGGCGCGCCTGGTCCAGCTGCTCGCCCTCGGCGCCGGCGGTGAGCGCGCCGATCGCGCAGCCGGCCCGGAACAGCGCGCCGGTCTTGAGTGAGATCGACCGCAACGCCCGTGACTCGGAGCGGCTCAGGTCGAAGGCGTCGGTCATCTCCAGCGTCTGGCCCTCGATGAGCTCGGCCAGCGCCTCGATCAGCTCGTCGGCGACGGCCGGGGAGACCGAGAGCGCGGCCTGACCGGCCCGGGCCAGCAGCCGGTCGCCGACCATCACCGCCATGCTGGCGCCCCAGGTGGCGTTGACGGTGGGCACCCCGCGGCGCTCGGTCGCGGCGTCCATCAGGTCGTCGTGGGCCAGCGAGCCGACGTGCGTGAGCTCGACCGCGGCGGCACCGGTGATCTCCGCGCCGCTGGCGGTGCCCCCGAAGGTGCGGTGCACCAGCAGCAGCAGCACCGAGCGCATCCGCTTGCCGCCGGTGGCCAGCAGGTGCCGGGTCGCGACGTCCATCCCGGGCACCAGGGACCCGGCGGCGAGCCGGTGGACCTCGACGTCCACGGCCTCCAGCCGCTCCTGCACGCTGGGCAGCGCGGACAACGGGATGGTCACCCTCCGAACGTACCTCGCCGCCCCTCACACCGCGCGCGGTCCCCCGCTTGGGCGTGGCCCCTATCACCCCGTCTTGGCCCCTGCCTTGCCCGGTCGACATAAGATGTCCGGACTTGTCGCGCCAGCACCCTGCCACCACGATCGGCGGTCCCGATGTCCACGATGGTCCCCGACGTCCTCCGCGATGCCGGAGCGCTCGTCGTCCCGCGCCTGCAGCAGGCGATGGACGCGCTGAGCCCGGAAAATCGTGAGGTCCTCGATTACCACATGGGCTGGCGGGACGCGGCTGGCCAGCCGGTGCAGCGGCGGGGCAGCAAGTCGGTCCGCCCGGGGCTTGCCCTGCTGTCCGCGGCGGCGGTCGGCGGCGGCACCGAGGACGGCATGCCGGGCGCGGTCGCGGTCGAGTGCCTGCACAACTTCGCCTTCCTGCACGACGACGTGCAGGACGGCGACCGCTTCCGCCGGCAGCGGGAGACCGCCTGGGTGGTCTTCGGCGCCGGCCGCGCGCTCAACGCCGGCACCGCCATGCTCGTGCTCGGCCACCAGCAGCTGCTGGACGCGCCGTCGGAGCACCGGGAGGCCGCGCTGCGGCTGCTGGTCCGCACCTGCGCGGACATGCTCACCGGCCAGGGCCTCGACCTCGCCTTCGAGCCGCGCCTCGACGTCACCGTCGAGGAGTCGATGGCGATGACCCGCGGCAAGACCGCCACCCTGCTCAGCTGCGCGACGAGCATCGGCGCGGTCCTGGTGGCCGGGGAGACCGAGACCAGCCGGGCGCTGCACGACTTCGGCCGGCAGGTGGGCGTCGCCTTCCAGGCCCGCGACGACCTGCTCGGCATCTGGGGCCGGCCCGACCAGCAGGGCGGCCGGCCGCCGGGCTTCGACCTCACCGCCGGCAAGGGCACGCTGCCTATCGCGGTCGCGCTGCAGGCCGGCGGGCCGGCCTCGGACGAGCTGCGGGAGATCCTCGGCGACCCGGCGTTCGGGCCGCAGACCGACCCCGCCACGGTCGCCCGCGCCGCCGAGCTGGTCACCGCCGCCGGCGGCCGGGCCTGGACCGAGGACATGGCCCGCCGCTGCGTCGCCGACGCCGAAAAGGTGGTCGGCGACCTCGACGTGACCCCCGAGGTGCGCGACGGCCTGATCGCGGTGGCCCGCATGGGCCTCCCGGACGACGTCTGAGGTGGCCGCCGCACCCGCCCGAGGGGCGTACGTCGCGCTGCTCGGCATCGACGGCACCGGCAAGACCACGCTGGCCGAGGCGCTGGCCGAGCGGTGCGCGCAGATCGGCCAGCCGGTCCGGACGGTGTCCTGGCGGCGGCTGATCGAGTCGCCGACCGAGCCGGCCGGGTGGCCCAAGGACAACCTGCAGAACCTGTGGCTGGAGATCTTCCGGCTCTACTACGGCGGCGCCACGCTCGACGGCGGCGCCCGCACCATGCCGGGGTCGTACGACGAGCTCGTCGCCGCCGGCGGCACCGAGCACCTGCACGACGCCAGCCTGGACGGCGTCCGGGCGCACGGGCCGCTGGCCGCGGCACTGCTCGAGATCGCCGGCAACATCCTGCTGCAGCGGGACGCCATCGAGCGCTGGGTCGCCGAGGGCTGCGTGGTGATCCAGGAGTCGTACGGGTTCAAGCACGTGGTCAAGGAGCTCCTGCTGGTCGAGCAGCTCGACCCGGCGCGGGCCGCCGAGGCGGCGCTGACGCTGCGCTTCGCGCACGACTTCTTCGGCCGGGCCTGCGTGCCCGACCTGGGCGTGCTGGTGGCCGGTGACCCCGCGCTGGCGCTGCGCTGGCGGACCGCGGAGTCCGGCCGGACCGGCGTCTTCGAGAACTTCGCCGTGGCCGGCGAGGACCCGGGGGCCAGCTTCCTGGCCCTGCAGTCGCGGTGCGTCGACATCTTCGAGGAGTTCGCCGCGGCGCACGGCTGGCTGCGGTTCGAGGTGCGGGACGTGCCGCGGGAGGTCAACCGGGACCGGCTGCTGGCTGAGCTGGCGACGACCCCGCTGGGCGCCCTGCTGCGGCTGGACGCGGTCGGCCGGCCGGCGGAGGCGCGGCGGTGATCGAGCACCCGAGCTGGTCCGACGAGGAAGCCTTCTGGGTCGGCGCCACCCCGCTGATGTACTCGGCGGAGCGGCTGGACCGGGCTCCGCGCGAGGTGGACGAGATCACCGCCCTGCTCGACGTCGACTCGCCCCGCCGGATCCTCGACCTGTGTTGCGGGCCGGGCCGGCACACCGTCGAGCTGGCCCGCCGCGGCCACGACGTGGTCGGGGTGGACCGGACCGCGCCGTTCATCGAGTCGGCCCGCAAGGCCGCCTGGGACGCCGGGGTGTCGCCGGAGCTGGTCCGGGCCGACGCCCGGGAGTTCGTCTGCCGGCCGCCGGCCGACGTGGTGCTCAACCTGTGGACCTCGTTCGGCTACTTCCCGGACCCGGCCGACAACCTGCTCATGCTCAAGAACGCGCGGGCCTCGCTGGCCGACGGCGGCGTGCTGATGCTGCAGACCCGGTCCCGGGAGACCTACCTCGGCCACCACCCGTCGCCGCGCACCTGGGAGGAGCGGGACGGCGTCCTGCTGCTCGAGGAGAGCTGGGTGCTCGACGGCTGGCGCCGCGTCGCCGGCCGGTGGGTGCTGGTCGACGACAGCGGCCGCCGGGACTACTCCTGGATGGCCTGGCTCTACACCGGGGACGACCTGGCCGATCTGCTGGTCGAGGCGGGCTTCAGCTCGGTCGAGCTCTACGGCAGCTTCGCCGGCCGGCCGTACGACCGGGACGCCAAGTACCTGGTCGCGGTCGCGCGGGTGTAAGGCGCGTGCGCTTGTGACCCTGGTCGGCAGCGGATACGGTGCCCCGGACCGCGGGTCAGGCGCCCAACCCGGGAGCTCCGCGGTCACCGCCTAATCCGGGCTGCCAGCCAGGCAGCCGGAGCCGGGGACCCACCTCCCCTGGGGTGAATCGGCGCGTGCGCCGTAGGGCCGCTCCTCCCGCCCGAACCCGTCAGCTAACTCGGTCGGCGGCCAGGGATGAGGAGTTCACTGTCCATGCCCGCTCGTCACGGGTCCCCCCGTATCCTCCACCGACCCGCCCGGGGCCCGCGCCGGGTCCGGCTGCGCCTCGCGGGGCTCGCCGCCGGCGTGCTGGCCCTCGCCGTCGGCGCCACGCTGGCGGTGGGCTCCCCGCCCGCCGGCGCCGGCACCCCGGTCTACCTCGGCGCCGCCGGCGACGAGGTCGCCCTGTCCCGCGCCGTCGGCGAGCCCCTGTCCGATCACGCGTACGCGCGCTTCGACCAGGGCGTCCCCACCGCCCGGATGATCACGGTGAAGGGCGGGACCTGGCGCAGCGTCGCCGGCGCGACGTCCGGCACCGCGACCTACGCCAACATCGTCCGCTGGGCGGACACGATCAAGGCCCGGGGTGGCCGGGTGCTCGTCGCCTACCACCACGAGCCGGAGAACGACCGCACCACCGAGACCGCGGGTGACTACATCGCCGCGTACCGGCGGGTGGTCGACATCTTCCGGGCCCGCGGCGTGCAGAACGTGCTCTACACCTGGCAGATGACCGCCTGGTCGTTCCGGGCGCAGTCGACCGACCGGCGGTACGCCGCGAAGTGGTACCCGGGCAACGCGTACGTCGACGTGGTCGGCGCGGACGCGTACAACTGGTACACCTGCGGGGCCGGGACCGGGAAGTGGCGCGAGTTCAGCACGCTGGCCGACCCGGTGCTCGCCTTCGCCCGGGCGCGCTACAAGCAGGCCGCGTTCCCCGAGTTCGGCAGCATCTCGCACCCCAACCGGGCCACCTGGCTGGCCGGCGTGCACCGCTACGTGGTCGCCAACAAGGCCTCGATCCAGGCGCTTTTCTACTTCCACCGGCCGTCGACGGTGGCCGCGTACGCCGAGTGCCGGTGGCCGCTGAGCACGGCGGCCGAGTTCAAGGCGTACGGGGACATGGCGCGCAACAGCATCTTCGCGCCCTGACCGGAGGGCGGCCCGGGTCACCAGTTGACCCGGGCCGTCTCCATCCGGAAGCGGCTGACCGCGACGACCGCGAACAGGGCGGCGAAGACGCCCAGCGCGCCCACCTCGGGCAGCACGCTGGTCACCCCGCGCCCGTCCAGCACCACGTCCCGGAAGCCCTCCATCGCCCAGTACGTCGGGGTCAGCCGGGCCGGGATCTCCAGCCAGCCGGGCAGCAGCTCGATCGGCACGAACGTGCCGCCCAGCCCGGCCCAGACCAGCGCGGCCAGCCGCTCGTACGTGAACGCCTGCCGCCGGGACGAGGACAGCGCGCACAGCGCCATGCCGAAGGACACCACCACCGCGCCCAGCGTGAGCAGCACCAGCGCCACGCCGAGGACCGAGCCGCGGACCCGGAAGCCGACCAGGCCCCAGCCCAGCCCCATCAGGATCGCGAACAGGCCGAGCACGGTGACGTAGCCGGGCAGCACCTTGCCCAGCAGCAGCTCCCAGTCCCGCACCGGCGAGACCCGCAGCCGATCCCAGGTCCGCCAGCCGTGCTCGCGGAAGATCGCGTCGGCCACGATCCCGACCATGAAGAACGCGAACATGGTGGTCATGCCGGGCACCGCCAGCTCGGCACCGGTCGCGCCGGCGTCCCCGGACTCGGCCAGCACGCTGCGGTAGAGCGGCTTGAGGAAGATCATCAGCAGCGCCGGCGTGATCAGCATCGTGATCAGCGCGGCCGGTTCGCGCAGCAGCAGGACCACGTCGTGCTTCGCGATCGCCATGACCCGCCTCACCGCTCACCCCCGACCGCGGCGGGAGCGGCGCCGTCGAGCTCGGGCTCGCCGGCGGGGTCGACCCCGGCCGTGCCCAGGATGGCCAGGTACGCCTGCTCCAGGCTGGCCCGCCCCAGCTCGATGCCGGCCAGCCGGGCCCGGGCCGGGCCCAGCTGGTCCATCGCCCGGACCAGCTCGACCGCCGGGTCGGCCGCCGGCAGGTGCAGCGCGGTGCCGATCCGGCGGGCGCCCGGCCAGCCCAGCTCGGGCGGCTCGCCGTCGAAGCGGAGCACCACCTCGCGCCGGGTGTGCCGGGCCACCAGCTCGGCGACGCCGCCCTCGGCCCGCACCTTGCCGCCGGCCAGGATCACCACCCGCGCGTCCAGGTCCTCGATCTCGCCCAGGTAGTGGGTGGTGTAGAGCACGGTGGCGCCCTCGGCGGCGAGCTGCCGGACCAGCCGGAGCAGCCGCAGCCGGCTCTCCGGGTCGGCGCCCACCGTCGGCTCGTCCAGCAGGACCAGCTCGGGCCGGTGCACCAGCGCGCAGGCGGTGTGCAGCCGCCGCTGCTGGCCGCCGGACAGCGTGCCGGCGCGCCGGTCGAGCAGCTCGGTCAGCTCCAGCGCGTCGGCCAGCTCCTCGACCGAGCGGGTCAGCCCGGCACCGTGCAGGCCGCCGAGCCGGCCGAACAGCCGCAGGTTCTCCGCGACGGTGTGCACCGGGTAGATGCCGAGATCCTGCCCGGCCAGCCCGAGCCGGGACCGCAGCGCCGCCGCGCCGTCCGCGGTGACGTCCACCCCCAGCGCCCGCACCCGGCCGCCGTCGGCCCGGCGCAGCCCGGCCACGATCGAGACCAGCGTGGTCTTGCCGGCGCCGTTGGGCCCCAGCAGGCCGACCACCTCGCCGGCATCGACCGTCAGGTCGACGCCGGCGAGCACGGGTCGGCGGTCGTACGCCTTGGTGAGACCGGCGACCTCGAGTCCCCCCTCCCGGCTCACCGCCCTACTCCGCCCGGGGCCCCAGCGAGCGCAGCATCTCGGTGGAGTTGCGGTGCACCGCCCGGACCGCGACCGGCTCCAGCATCGGCCGCAGCATCTCGATCCCGATCTCGAAGTCGACGACCAGCGCCGCCTCGGTGATCTCGTCGGTGATGCGGGTGACCTGCCAGTGCCCCTGGAAGCGCTCCATGTCCCCGGAGACCTGGCTGTACGTCACCCGGCGGGCGGCCGGGTCGCGGTGGTCGCGCTCCCGCCACTTGAGGATCGAGCCCTTGAGCACGATCTCCCAGTCGGCGATGGTGTCGACGGTGCCGTCCGGAGCGGGCGTCTCGGAGACGATGCTGATGGAGACCACCGACTCCATCAGCTTCGGGTACGACTCCAGGTCGCAGACCAGGTCCCAGACCCGCTGCTCGGGCACCAGCAGGCGCTCGGTCACCGTCACGACGGGCATGTCGCACTCCCCCGGCTCATCAGAGTCCTTCCTCGATCTCGATCGCGGCGACCCGCGCGGCCCGGTGCAGCGCGGCGTCGACGTACTCCAGGTCCGCGTCGGTGAGGAACACCGACGGGGTGAAGCGCAGCACCTCGGGTGCGGTCAGGCACGGGGTGAGCAGCACCCGCTCGGCCAGCGCGGCCCGCATCATCTCGCCCGAGGTGTCGGCCCGGACGCCGTGCAGGCCGAGGAACGCGCCCCGGCCGCTGACCCGGGCGAACAGCTGCGGCCAGCCGGCCACCAGCCGGTCCAGCACCGCCCGCAGGCCGGCCCCGACCGCGGCGGCCCGCTCCGGCACCCGCTCCTCGCGGATCACCCGCACCGCGGCCAGCACGGCCGCGGCCGCCAGCGGGTTGCCGCCGAAGGTCGAGCTGTGCAGCAGCGGGTCCAGGTCGAAGGGACGGTACGCCTCCTCGGTCGCGATCAGCGCGGACACCGGCATCACGCCGCCGCCGAGCGCCTTGCCGGCCAGCAGCACGTCCGGCCGGACGCCGAGCGGCTCGTGCGCCCACAGCGTGCCGGTGCGGCCCAGCCCGGCCTGGATCTCGTCCGCGACCAGCAGCGCGCCGACCTCGTCGCAGGCGGCCCGCAGCGCGCCGGCCACCTCGGGCGCGAGGGGATAGACCCCGCCCTCGCCCTGCACGGGCTCGAAGAACACCGCGGCCGGCCGGGCGGCCAGCACCAGCTCCGCGGCCCGCCCGGCGTCGTCGCGGGGCAGCCGGGTCACCTCGGGCAGCAGCGGCCCGACCCGGTCCCGGAAGCCGGCCGCGTCGGTCAGGCTCAGCGCGCCGACCGTCTTGCCGTGGTACGACCCCGCCAGGTGGGCCAGCCCGCCGCGGCCGGTGCGGGCCCGGGCCAGCTTGATCGCCGCCTCGACCACCTCGGCGCCGGAGTTGAGCAGCATGACCTTGGACAGCCCGTCCGGGGCCAGCGCGGCCAGCTCGGCGCAGGCCAGGCTGGGCGGCCGGCTGGGCAGCGTCCGGCTGCTGCCGGCCATCCGGGCCAGCTGCTCGCCGACCGCGGCGACCACCGCGGGGTGGCTGTGGCCGAGCAGGAAGACCGCGAACGAGCCGAGATCGAGATAGCGGTGGCCGGACGCGCCGGTGATCCACGATCCGGTCGCGCTGTCCTCGACGTCCGTCGCGTTGAGCAGCGAGAACAGCAGCGCCTTGCCGGTGGACTGGTGCCGGCGCACCAGCTCCTGGATCTCCTCGTCGGTGTGCCGGGTCACCGGGCCGGCGGACAGGTCAGCCGCCATCCCCGCCGTCCTCGTACGGCCGCTCGGCCAGCTCGAAGCCGAACGGCAGCCCCAGCGCCCAGCGGCCGAGGATCTGCCGGGTCGCGACCCGGGTCGGCGGGTGGTAGCGCGCGGCCTGCGCGTCCCGCCACAGCCGGGACGCCGAGCCGGAGGACCCGTACGACCGGACGCCGACCAGCTCGGCCGCCGCCTCGACGGCCCGGCCGGTGACGCCGGCCGCCTCGCTCTTGAGCGCGAGCATGGCCGGCAGCAGGCTGCGGGGATCGTTGTTGCGGTCGTCCAGGGCGCGGGCCAGCCCGGCGCAGGCGACCTCCATCGGCAGCACCGCGGACACCACGTCGCCGAGCAGCGACTGGAACGACGGCAGCTCGGCCCGGGCCGCGTTGAGGTGGGCCAGCCGGGACTGCGCCAGCGCCCGGCGGGCCTCGTCCACCGCCGCCTGGATGACGCCGAGGTAGACCGCGGTCGCGGTCACGCAGAACCAGCCGAGCCCGGCGGCGAAAACCACGTCCCCGTCGAAGCCCGGGGTGGACCGGTGGAAGACCAGGTCGTCGGGCAGCACCACGTTCTTGAGCTTGACCGTGTCCGACTCGGACGCCCGCATGCCCAGGGTGTCCCAGGTCCGGATGACCTCGACGCCGGGCGAGTCCGTCACCAGCAGCGCGGCCAGCAGGCTGTCCTTGCCGCCGGCGGTGTCCTGCAGCTGCAGGCAGAGCAGGTCGCTGCGCTCGGCCAGCGAGCAGGGCACCTTGAGCCCGTTGACCAGCCAGTCGTCGCCCTGCCGCTCCGCGGTGCAGGTGGAGCGCAGGATGCTGCCGCCCAGCCCGGGTTCGGCGAACGCGGAGGCGACCACCCGGCGCTGGGTGGCGATGGCCTCCAGCAGCATCCAGGACTCGTCCTTCTCCCGCATCCAGTGCTCGACGATCACGCCGACGGAGAAGAGGTGCATGTTGACCGCGACCGCCAGCGCCGGGTCGGCGCCGCCGATCCGGCGCTGGATGGCGCAGCACTCCAGCACGCTGGCGCCGCCGCCCTCCAGCTCGGTCGGCACCGGCAGGCCGAAGTAGCCGGCGTCGCGCAGCACCTCGATGCTGCGGTCGTCCAGCCGGCCGGCCCTGTCGTTGGCCTCGGCGAGCCCGGCGAGCTCGTCCAGCGCCTTGCCGGGCAGCAGGTGCTCGGTGTCCGGCCAGATCGCGGTCAGCCCGGCCGCGTAGCTGAGAGGGTCGAGCGCCAGCGGGTCGGTCTGTGCCCGCTCCTCGGCCAGGGCGCCAGTCGCAAGCGCCGGGCGCCCGGCCCTCCTCGCTCCCCGCTCGCGCTGCGAGCCCTCGCGCTCACTCATGCCGTCTCCAGCTCGTCGTCGTCCTCGTCCTGGCCGACCCAGGGCGCGGGGGTGGCCATCGCCAGCCGCGGGAAGCTCTCGGACCACCGGACGATGGACCGCTCGACGCAGCCGAGCACCGGCTCCACCTCCCAGGTCACCGCCATCGGCTCGGTGATCGCCATGTACGGCAGGAACTCGGCAAGCAGGTCCGTGAAGTGCCGCTGCCGGGTGGTCATGTGCGGGCGGGCGAACGGCAGGTAGAACCGGTGCCACTGGTCCGGGGTGACCAGCGACGGCGGGGTGAAGGGCGACCCGCCCTGGTCGGAGCGCCACCGGTTGAGGCCGACGAACATCGCGTCGAGGGTCTCCTTGGTGGTGGCCGACCCGGCACCCCGGCCGAGCACGTCGACCCGGCCGCCGGCGACCGGCCCGCGCTCGGCCGCGGCCAGCAGGCAGGCGGCCACGTCGCAGCAGGAGACGACCTCGCTCAGCGCCCCGGTCTCGGCGACGAAGACCGGCAGCATCCCGGCCACCGCCGCCCGGACGATCGTGTAGAGCCCGCTGTAGCGGGCGACCCGGCCGTCGTCGCGGCGGCCGACCACCAGCGGCGGCCGGACGATGGTCACGTCCGGCCAGCGCTCCGCGACGATCCGCTCGGCCGCGGCCTTGGACCACTCGTAGCTGTTGCGGTAGTCGTCCCGGTCGGCGGACGCGGTGTCCCCGCGCAGGCCGATCGCGTACGCCGTCGACACGTGCACCACGTGGGTGTCCGGGCCGACCACGTCGGCCAGCGCGTCCAGCGGCAGCACGTTGGCCTGGCGGGCGGTCTCGTCGTCGAGGTTCCACTTCGGGCGGGCGGCCGCGTGCACGACCACGTCCCAGGGCCGGCGCAGCTCGGCCGGCGCCGGCTCGCTGCCCATCCGCCACGCGATCGCGCCGTCGGGCCGGTCCTCGCCCCTGGCCGAGCACCCGACGACCTCCCAGCCGGCCCGCCGGGCGGTCCCGACCAGGTCGTGACCGACCACCCCGGTGGCACCGGTCACGAGCATCGTCCTGGGCACGACCACATCTCCTCGGGAACGGGACCGGCACCGGGACGGCCGCCGGCCGGCGGGCGGACCTACAGCGGCTTGGTCCACTCGCTGGGCAGGATGGACGGCAGGCCCAGCTCGTCCACCAGCGTGGTCCAGCCGCGGACCAGCCGGACCGCGCTGTACAACCCCGTCGGGGAGCGGAGCTCGGGCAGCGGCTCGACCAGCTGGAACGACGCCTCGGCTGCGGCGTGCACCGCGCGGACCCGGGCCAGGAACGGCTCCGGGTCGGTCCCGGGCAGCGCCCGGACGTCCGTGATGAGCTGCAGCGCGGCCTCGACGTCAACGTCCGGCACCCCGATGAAGAGGTCGCCGGCCCCGGTCTCGTCCCAGAAATGCGGCTCGCCGTCCTCGGCCAGGCCGCGCGCGTGCAGACAGACCAGCACCAGGTGCCGGGTCTGGGCGGCGACCAGCTCCCACTGCTCGGAGAGGATCCCGCCCTCGATGTCCTCGTACGCCTCCTGGGCGGCGATGAGCAGCGCGGCGGCGGCGTTGCTGACGTGGGCGACGTGCCGGCGCAGGTCGCCGACCGGCCGCACGGTCACCGGGCACCCCCGTCCGGGCCGGCAGCGCCGGCGGGACCGGCCGCGCCGGCGGGACCGGCGACGCCCAGCCAGAGCATGTCCTCGACGAACAGGCCGACCAGGTCCGGGTGCCACTCCTCGCCGAGCGCGTAGTCCCAGGACTCGCCGGTGGCGGCCGGGCTGTCCGCCTCCATCGCCACCGTGCGCAGCCCCCAGCGGGACAGCAGCGCCTCGGCGCCGAACTGGTGCCGGGCCGCGCCCGCGGCCAGCTGCGGCTGCAGCCGCCAGCCGGTCCGGTCGAGGTCGGCGAGCAGCTCGGTGACGATCGCGTCGGTGCGGCGGACGTAGTCGGCGCAGTCCGCGAGGGCCGGCGGCAGGCACAGCGCCTGCCAGGCCCACTCGTGCCCCTGCGTGTCGCCGAGCCGGCGCAGCTTCTCGCCGATGAACTTCCACCGGAAGTAGCGCTCGCCGGCCAGCACGGCCCGCCGGTCGAGCGCCGAGATCAGCGCCTCGCTCGCCTTGTGCGCGGCCACCCGCGGCTTGGCCGGCAGCAGCATCCGGGCCGCCTCCTGCCGGCGGGTCGCCTCGACCGCGTGCCAGGACGCCAGCCACTCGCCGGTCTCGCTGTCCATCTGCCGCTGCCACTCCTGCCAGCGACCACCGTCGGTGGCCAGCGGGAGGCCGAGGCCGAACCGGCTCAGGCTGTCGAGCGACCGGCGGCGGCGGGCGAAGGCGGCCGGCTCCGGGTCCGGCGGCGGCCACGGCTCGGCCATCTGCCGGTGCCGCTCGATCAGCGTGCCGGCGCCGAAGAGCGACACGTCGAAGCGGGCGCTGCCCTCGTACGACATCAGGGGCAGGGTGCTGGCGACTTCTTCGGGGACCACCACATAGACATCGACATCGCTGCTCGGGCGGCCGAAGCCGGCCAGCACCGACCCGGTGGCGACCACCAGCAGCGGCTCGCCGAAGACGTCGTCGACCTGGGCAAGCACCTGCTCTGGCTTCACGCCGTGCGGGGTGATGTGCTCCTCGAAACGAGAGCGGAGCACGTCGGTGACGGCGAGCGACATGGTGCACCCTTTCGAGCGGGAGCCGCTGCGTCGACCCCTTCCCTGACCGGCAGAAGTATAGACCGCCGATTGGGGGCGAGCGGGCTGTAGTCGGATTTGCCCGCCGTTAGCCGACGGGGTGGACCCCGCGCTTGGACCCGGCGCACCGGGGAAGTCTCCGGCCGGAGGTAGCATGCTCGGCCGTGAGCATCGCCCAGCCGCTCGACCAGCCGGCCGCCGCCCCGCCGCACGACCCGACCCCGGACCACCCGCACCGCAGCGAGACGGTCGCGCCCGGCCGGGGCGGTCCCAACACGCTCGACGTCACGGTCGTGCTGCCCTGCTACAACGAGCAGGACCACGTGCTGGCGGAGATCGAGCGGATCAGCCGGGCGATGGACGCCACCGACTTCTCGTACGAGCTGCTCGTCATCGACGACAAGTCGACGGACAGCACGCTCAAGGTGCTGCAGGACGCGCTCCCGCACTTCCCGCACATGCGGCTGATGCCCTTCCGCCGCAACGGCGGCTCGGGCACCGCCCGGCGGATCGGCACCGCGGAGGCGTACGGGCGGTATGTCGTGTGGACCGACGCCGACATGACGTACCCCAACGAGCGGATCCCCGAGTTCGTGCAATACCTGATCGACAACCCGGACGTCGACCAGGTGGTCGGCGCCCGGACCACCGAGCAGGGCACCCACAAGTTCCTCCGGGTGCCGGCGAAGTGGGCGATCCGCAAGGTGGCCGAGCGGCTCGCGCAGACCAAGATCCCGGACCTCAACTCCGGGCTGCGCGCCTTCCGCCGGGACGTCTCGCTGCCCTACCTGCGGCTGCTGCCGCCCGGGTTCTCCTGCGTCACCACGATCACCATGTCGTTCCTGTCCAACCAGCACCCGGTGGACTACCTGCCGATCGACTACGCCAAGCGCGCCGGGTCGTCGAAGTTCCACTTCGTGAAGGACGCCTACCGCTACATCCTCCAGGTGCTGCGGATGGTCATGTACTTCAACCCGATCAAGGTGCTGATGCCGCTGGCGCTGTGGCTGATCTTCGCGGCGGTGGTCAAGGTCGTGGTGGACGTCGTCCGGCTCGGCCTGCGGGTGCCGACCAGCACGCTGCTGCTGTTCATGAGCGGGTTGATCATCGCCTCGATGGCCCTGCTGGCGGACCTCATCGTCCGCTCCCGCAGCGACACCTGACCCTGGCGGCCGCGGGCGGCGAGCGCGTCCCGCCCGCGGCCGAGCCCGGTAGGTCAGCCGCGGCGAAGGCGGATCCGGGCGAGGATCCAGACCGCCTCGACCCCGTCCCGCCAGGTGAGCTTCTTGCCCTCCTCGCGGCTGCGGGCCCGGTAGCGGATCGGCACCTCGTACGGCCGGATGCCCTGCTTGAGCAGCTTGCCGGTGATCTCGGCCTCCATGCCGAAGCCGGCCGACCGCACGTCCAGCGACCGGTACAGCGGGAGCGGAATGAGCTTGAAGCAGGTCTCCAGGTCGCTGATCCACGAGTTGAACAGGAAGTTGGCGACGAAGGTCACGCCCTTGTTGCCGAGCACGAACCAGAACGAGTACGCCGTGTGGCTGCCGAAGGTCCGGGTGCCGTAGACGACCTCGGCCTCGCCGTCGAGCACCGGGCGGAGCAGCGAGGGCAGGTCCTCGGGCGAGTACTCCAGGTCGGCGTCGCACATCACCACGTGGGTGCCGGTGGCCCGCTCGGCGGCGGTGCGGACGGCCGCGCCCTTGCCCCGGTTGACCGGGTGGGTGTGCACCGAGACCCGCGGGTCGGCCAGCTGGGCCAGGATCTGCGGGGTGGTGTCCACGCTGCCGTCGTCGACGATGACCAGCTCGGCCTCGCACGGGTACGGCACGTCGAGCACCCGCTTGATCACCGCCGCGACGGTCTCCGCCTCGTTGAAGACCGGCATCAGGATCGACAGCTTCACAAGCTTCCCTCTCCGGCGGGCCGGCCCTCGCCCCGGGCGTCCCGCATCCACGCGATGGTCGACTTCAGCCCCTCGTCCAGTGGGATCCGGGGTTCCCAGCCCAACTCGGCGCGGGCCAGCGAGATGTCCGGCTGCCGCACGGTCGGGTCGTCCTGCGGCCGCGGCACGAACTCGACCGGCGAGGTCGCGCCGACCAGGTCCCGGATCCGCTCGGCCAGCGCGAGCACGGTCAGCTCCTGCGGGTTGCCGATGTTGACCGGCCCGGCCAGCTCGGCGTGCGGTCAGCCGGACGATGCCCTCGACCAGGTCGTCCACGTAGCACACGCGACCGGGTCTGCTGCCCGTCCCCGGCCACGGTCAGCGGCTGTCCGGCCAGCGCCTGGCTGATGAAGGTCGGGATCGCCCGGCCGTCGTCCGGGCGCATCCGCGGCCCGTAGGTGTTGAAGATCCGCACGATCCCCGTGTCGACCCCGTGGGTGCGCCGGTAGGCCATCGTCATCGCCTCGGCGAACCGCTTGGCCTCGTCGTACACCCCCCGCGGGCCGACCGGGTTCACGTGCCCCCAGTACGACTCCGGCTGCGGGTGCACCTGCGGGTCCCCGTACGCCTCCGACGTGGACGCCAGGATGAAGCGGGCGCCCTTCTCCCGGGCCAGGCCAAGGGTGTGCAGGGTGCCGATGGCACCGACCTTGAGCGTGTGGATCGGCAGCCGCAGGTAATCCACCGGGGACGCCGGCGAGGCGAAGTGCAGCACCAGGTCGACCTCGCCGGCGACATACACGTGCTCGGTCACGTCCGAGCGGACCAGCCGGAACGGGCCGGTCTCGGCCAGGTGGGCCACGTTCGCCGGGGTGCCGGTCACGAAGTTGTCGAGGCAGATCACCTCGTAGCCGTCGGCCACCAGCCGCTCGCACAGGTGCGAGCCGAGGAACCCGGCCCCGCCGGTGACCACCGCGCGCGGGCGCCGTGTCGCCACCCCGCCTCCCCTGCCGTCGCTGCCGCCCGGCCCGCCGAGCGGACCGGAGAATCGGGCAAGGGTAACCTTTCGCGGGCTCGGCTCCCGGACGAGGAGGGCCGGCGGCGGATGGGGAGAAGCACGGGCGTGACGCAGGAGCGCGACGACCTCGCCGGACGGGAGCGCGACGGCCTCACCGGGCGGGTCGTGGTCGCCCTCGTCTTCGGGCTCGCCGTGCTCGGCTTCGGCGCCCTGTTCGTGCTCGACCGGCGGCACGAGCTGGCCGAGGTGCTGGCCGAGCTGGCCTGGCCGGCGGTGCTGGCCGCACTGCTGCTCGCGGCGGCCGCCCAGCTGGCCGCGCTGGCGTCGTACCGGGAGATCACGGCGGACCTCGGCTCCCCGCTGCCGCCCCGGCCGGCCGGCAAGGTCTACTTCGTCAGCCAGCTCGGGAAGTACCTGCCCGGCTCGGTGTGGGGGATGGTCGCGCTGGTCTCGCTGGCCGCCCAGTACCGGGTGCCGCGGCGGACCTCGGTCGCGGCCGGGGTGATCAACCTGGTCGTCTCGGTGGCCACCGCGGCCGGGCTGGCCGTGCTGCTGCTGCCGTTCGGGGCGATGGAGACGGTCAGGCACTTCTGGTACCTGGCGCTGCTGCTGCCGGTGCTGCTCGCCGGCCTGCACCCGCAAGTGGTGGTCGGCGTGCTCGACGTGGCGCTGCGCAAGGTCGGCCGGGTGCCGGTGCCGAGCCGGATGAGCTACGCCGGCACGGTCCGGGCGGCCGGCTGGCAGACGGTCTGCTGGCTGCTGTACGGCCTGCACGCCGCCGTGCTCGCGGTCGGCATCGGCGCCGCGACCTCCCCCGGGCTGGTCGCGGTCGCGGTCGGCGGGTTCGCGCTGGCGTACGGGATCGGCCCGCTCTTCGTGCTCACCCCGGCCGGCGCCGGCGTCCGGGAGACCGCCCTGGTGCTGCTGCTCGGCGGCGCGCTCGGCGGCTCCTCCGCCGCGCTCGCCCTCGCCCTCGTCTCCCGGCTGCTGCTGGTGGTCACCGAGTTCGGCCAGGCCGGCGTCTGGGTCCTCCTCGCCCGCCCCCGCCGGCCCGCCCCCCGCCGCGAACCCGTCCCCACTGCTGCTGCCGCTCGCTGACCCGTTCCCGCCACACCGCCGGGTCTCGGATTTCTCCACAGGCCAGGCGTCAGACCTTCCACCGATGGGCGCGCGGGTACGAGCGAGGCGAGGCACTCCTGCACGTGCGTCCAGGCGACGCCGAAGGACTTCCCGTCACGTTCATCGCCCTCGCCGAAGCGCACGTCCTCGAGGCACTCCGGGAGGCCGGGGTCCGGCCGCACCGAATCCGGCCGGCTCTGGACAAGCTGAAGGAGCAGTTCGGGCGGGAGTACGTCCTCGCGGCGAAGGAACTCGCCACCGACGGTGTGGACGTGCTGTGGGACTTCTCGCGAACGGCCGCCGGCCGCGAGCTGATCGCCGGCGACACCGGTCAGGGCGTCATCCGCGAGATCGTCCAGGACTACATGTCCTACATCGCATGGGACGACGAGGGTTATCCACTCGAGCTGGACCTGCGTCATTGGCTGCCGTCGAAGGTGACGGTCGACGTGCGTCGCTCCTTCGGTCAGCCGATCTTCGCCGGCACCGGAGCCCGGGTTGCCGACGTCGCCGGCATGATGAAGGCGGGGGAATCGGCTGAGACGGTCGCAGAGGAGTTCGGAGTCAGCGTCGGAGACGTCCGGACCGCCGCCCGCATCCTCCTGGGCCGCGCCGCCTGAGTTCTACGTCGACGAGAACCTGGCGGGCAAGACCGTCCGGCGCTTCATCGCCGACCTCGGATATGAGGTCCACACGCCTGCTGAGGTGTTCGGCCGGGCCCGCCTCGACGAGGGCTTGAGAGACGAGGACTGGTTGCCGGTGGTCGGCGCCCAGGGCTGGGTGGTCTTCGGGCGAGACCTGCGGATCATGGACCGGCCTCTGGAGCTGGAGGCGTACCTGGCTGCGGGGATCCACATGATCCCGCTGCCCGGAGAAGCGACCCGAGCGAGACTGGTGGAGTTGCTGGCGGCGAACCTGGCCGAGATCTGCGCGGTCGTGGCGGCTCGTCAGCCGAATGTGTTCTGGGTAACGTCGCACGGCCTGGTCGACTACCAGGAACGCAGCCGCAGCCGCCACCGCGTCCGGAACCGCCGACCGACGAGGTAGCGCCCGACAATCGGAGGTCGGCGCCGGGTCAGTCAGCGGTAGTAGTCGAGGGTGGCGGAGGCGGACTCGGAGGCGCTGTACCGGTGGACTCGGGGGTCGGCGGCGAACGGGACGACGACGAGGGTGGTATCCCGGCGGGCGGGTGCCGGTGGCCAGCCAGGTGCGCGCGGCCGGCCGGACCGGCAGGCTTCGGAGTGACTGCCTCCTACGGTGAGCGATCGGTCTCGGTGAGCTGCCGGCGCAGCGCGGCCACGTCGGCGGGCGGGTCGATCCGGCCCTCCCACGGCGCCAGCGCGGCCAGCGCCCCGGCCCGGTGCGCGGCCCCGGCGGCCGGGTCGGCCGCCTCGACGTGTCCGGCCAGCTGCAGGTGCGCGAGCGCCACCCCGACCCCGGTGGTCTGGGTGCCGCGCAGCGCCAGGCTGGCCCGCAGCATCCGCTGCGCGGTGGCCGGCTCCGGCCCGGCCAGCAGGGTCGCCCGGTGCAGCAGGCAGCGGGCCTGGCCCTGGTCGTCGTGCCGCTGCTCGAACAGCAGCTGGGCCTCCGCCCAGACGGCCAGCGCGGCCGCCGGCTCGCCCCGGCGCGCGGCCACCACGCCGAGCAGCTCCTGCGCGTACGCGACCCCGGCCAGGTCGCCGGCGTCCTGGGCCAGCACCGCGGCCTCCTGCAGCCGGCGCTCGGCCAGGTCGAGGTCGCCCTGCCCGACCGCGGCCGCGCCGAGGTCGACCTGGTCGATCACCCGGCCGACGGCGTCCCGGCGGGGCCGCCGGGACAGGTTGCGCTCGAACTCCTGCCGCGCCCCCGCGACGTCCCCGACCGCCAGCGCCTGCTGGCCCAGGCCGGTGATCAGCCGCGGGTCGTCGACGGCACCGCCCAGCTCGCGGGCGGCCCGCAGGTGCTCGGTGGCCTCGTCCAGCTCGCCCTGGGCGCGGGCGGTCGCGGCCAGCCGGAGCCGGGCGGTCAGCTCCCCCTCGGCGTCGCCGAGGTCGGCCGCGACCGCCAGCGCGGCCTCCGCGGCGGCCCGCCGGTCCGCCGGCCGGCCGTCCCGGACGAACCAGGCGTCCAGCGCGTCCGCGATCAGCGCCAGCCGCGCCGCGGCCGACCGGGGCACCCGCCCGGGCCGCTCCAGCAGCGCCAGCAGGGTGAGGTCCTCGCGGCGGAACCAGGCCTCGGCGTCCCGCTCCCGGCCGGCCCGGTCGGTCGGCCCGGTCAGCGCGACCAGCCACTCGACCGAGTCGCCGGCGTAGTGGGTGACCAGCCGGGCCAGCGCGGCCGGGGCGCCGTCCGGGGCCGGCAGCCCGAGCGTGCGGGCCTCGCGGGGCACGTCGTACCGGCTCGGGCTGACCGTGACCAGCAGCCCGGCCCGGGCCAGCTCGGCGGCCACCGCCTGCCCGGCCGCCGGCCCCCGGCCGAGCAGCGCGCCGACCGCGGCGTCCGACAGCCGGGTCAGCGGCACCTCCGGCAGCAGCCCGAGCAGCCGGTGGGCGGGTGCGGACAGCCCGCGGGTCTGCAGCCGGAAGACGGTCTGGAGCAGCTCCGGCGTTGGCCCGCCGGGCCCGGACCGGCCGTCCAGGTCGGCCACCAGCGCCGAGATCGGCACCTGCGGGTTGGCCGCCAGCCAGGAGCGCAGCGAGAGCACCGCGGCGGGGTTCTTCAGGTACGCCCGGGCCAGCCGGTTGACCCCGCTGCGCCCCGGCTGGGCCCGGTCGGCCACCGCCGGGGCGGCCCGCAGCAGCGCCAGCCCGTGCTCCGGCGCGAGCGGGCCGACGGCCAGCTCGGGCAGGTCCGGCTCGCCGGCCCAGGGCGGCACGTCGCCGGCGGCCAGCACGTACGCGCCCGGGATCGGCCGGACCAGCCAGTCCAGCTGCTCGGCGGTGTCGGCGTTGTCCACCAGCAGCACCCGGCCGGTGTCCCGCAGCTCCGCGGCCACCTGCTCGTACGCGACCGCGGCGGTCGGTGCCCGCGGCGGCAGCAGGCCGAGTGCGGCCAGCACCCGGATCCGGGACCGGGCCGGGCTCTCCGGGCCGCCGGCCCCGGTCGGGCGGAGGTCCGCGTACGCGCCCTCGGCGGACAGCCGGTGCGCGACGGCGCGGGCGAGCGCCGAGGTGCCGATGCCGCGCGGGCCGTGCAGCAGCAGCACGCCCGCGTGCCGGGCCAGCTCGACCGCGGCGGCCAGCAGGTCGTCCCGGCCGACCAGCTCGGGCGCGGCCGGCAGCGGCACCGGCAGCCCGGGCCGGGCCGCCGTCGGGTCGGCCGCCGCCCGCACCGCCCGCCGGCGCAGCCGCCACTGCACGAGCCAGGCCAGGCCGGCGACGCCGATCACCGAGCCGGCCACCCAGCGCACCGCGGCCAGCGCGTTGCCGATCAGCTCGGCGGCCACGGTGCGGCCGAGCAGCACGGCCCCGGCGAGCAGCACGGTGACCGGCAGTTGCCAGCCCGGGCGGGGCAGCCTCACCGGGCGACCCCCGCGGCCAGCCCGCGGATCAGCCACCGGCCGGTGGCCAGCACCAGCAGCAGCGGCACGGCGGTGACCACCACCGCGCCGGCGGCCAGGGTGGCCGAGTTGGTGGCGAACTGCCGCGCCTCGCCGAGCAGCGCCAGCGTGACCAGCCGGTTGCCCGGGCCGCCGAGCAGCAGGCCGACCACGAGGTCGTTCCAGACCAGCACGAACTCGAGCACCGCGACCGCGACCAGGGACTCCCAGCGGGCCCGGCACACCGCCTCGGCGGCCCGCCACTCGCCGCCGTCCAGCCGGTGCCGGGTCACCTCCCCGGGCGGCACGGTGGCGAAGGCGCCGCGCAGCAGCAGCACCGCGAACGGCACCCCGATGGCGGCGTGCACGGCGGCCAGCGCGGTCGGCGAGCCCAGGCCCCAGGCGCTGCCGAGGGCGGCGCCCAGCGGGCCGGCGTACACCTGCACCGGCAGCACGGCGAGCACGGCCAGCACCGCGGCCAGCCGGCGGGCGGTGCGGCGGCGCAGCCCGCCCCAGGCCAGCGCGTACGCGGCCGGCACCGCCAGCGCCAGCACGCCGGCGGTCGCGAGCGGGGCGCGGGCCGCGGTGCCGACCAGCGCGGCGCCCAGCTCGCCGCTGGCGAAGGCGTCCTCGTACGGCCGCGTGGACAGTCCGCCGGACCACCAGCCGGCCACCGCGGCCCGGGCCGGGCTGTGCAGCGAGATCGCCACCAGCACCAGGAACGGCACCAGCCACAGCGCGAGCGCCAGCAGCCCGACGGTGCGCAGGGCCCATCGCCACACCCGGCGGCGGGGCGGCGCCGGATCGGGCTCGCCCGGGGCCGGCACCGGCAGCGACCGCCGGCTGGACCCGCGCGCGGACGCCGCCAGCGCTGCCCCGGCCAGCAACGCCGCGAACAGCACCGCCAGCGCCGCCCGCTGGCCGTCGGCGAGGTCGCTCTCCCGGCGCAGCCAGTGCAGGCCGATCACGTCCGCCGCCTCCTGCACCGACCCGGGCGCCGCGACCAGCACCAGGTCGAAGACCCGGGCCGCGGCGACCAGCAGGATGACCAGCACGATGGCGGACACCGGGCGCAGCGCGGGCAGCAGCACCCGGCGCAGCCGGGCCAGCGACCCGAGCCCGGCCGAGCGGGCCACCCGCAGCCGGTCGGTCGGCACCGCGCGCAGCCCGGCGGCATAGACCACGACGGCGAGCCCGACCCAGGACCAGGCGAACGCCGAGCCGAGCAGCAACGCGATCCGGTCAGGACCGAGCAGGTCGACCCGGGGTCCCGGCCCGGACAGCAGCCCGGCCACCAGCGCGGCGACCGTGCCGCGGTCGGGGTCGGGGTCGAACAGCAGCCGGAAAGCGATGCCGACGACCAGCGCGGACACCGCGGTCGGCGCGGCGAGGACGGCCAGCAGCAGCGTCCGGGACCCACCGGCGCGGCGGGACAGCTCCGCCAGCCCGAGCGCCACCGCCCCGAGCAGCGCCGCGAACAGCACCCACCGGGCGCTGTTGAGCGCCGCGTGCCGCACCCGGTCGTCGACGACCACGGCGCCGTACTCGGCCAGCCAGACGAAGCGGCCGTCCCGGTGCAGGCTGCGCCACACCGTCGCCAGCAGCGGCGCCACCAGGACGGCCAGCACGGCGAGCACGGCCGGCAGCGGCGCGAGCAGCGCCCACCACGACACCGCCGGCCGGCCGGCGACCCGCGGCCGGGTGTCCTCGCGGGTGGCGACCTCGAACAGCAACGCCGGCCCCGCCCCGCCCGGGTCCGGCCCTGCCGTCACCGGCCGGACTCCGCGGCGGCGGTGAGCAGGCCGATGGTGTCCTTGACCACCTGGCCGGCGTCGCCGCTCCGGCCCAGCTCGGCCAGAAAGCCCTGCAGCAGCCGCCACAGCCCGCGCCCGTCGCCGCCGGACAGACCGCCGGCGAGCCGATCGGACAGGTCGAAGCCGAGCGCGCCGTCGTCATCGGCGCCGTAGCGGACCCGGGCGGGCAGATCCTTCGGCTGGTAGTACTCCTGCGGGTAGCCTCTGACGTCCTCCCGCAGCGAGACGAAGCCGCCGGCCGCGGCCCAGTCCCGGGCGGCCTCTTCCCGGGCAAGCCACTCGACCAGTGCCCTGCCGCCGTCCTGCTGGCCGGCGCCGGCCAGCAGCACGGCGAGGTCGCCGCCGACCACCACCGGAGGCTTGCCGTGGGGCGGCGCCGGCACCGGGAACCATTTCACCGGCGGGGCATCCGGGGCCAGCCGGCGCACCACCGGCAGTACGAAGTCGGCGCCGAGCACCATCGCGGCCCGCTTCCGCACCACGACGTCCAGCACCGAGTCCTCGAACTGGGTGACCAGCGCCCGGTCCGACCCTCCTGCCAGCGCCCCGGGCGACCACACCTCGGCGAGCAGCTCCAGCGTGCATTTCACCGACGACGAGTCCCAGTGCCTGCCGCCGGCGGCGAGCTTCTCGTACGTGTCCTGGTCCAGCCCCCACAGCACGTTCTCGAACCAGTCCGTGAGCACCCACCCGTCGGCGGCGCCGATCGACAGCGGCGCGAGGCCCTTGCTGGCGAAGGTCTTCCGCACCACCGTCCAGGCTTCCCAGGTGGTGGGGGGCGCCAGGTCGTACTGGCGGAACACGTCCGGGCGGTACCAGACGAGCGACTTGTGGGTGGTCTTATACCAGACCCCGCGCTGCGGGCCGTCGCCAGGGCTGGCCAGCTTCCGCCAGCGCGGTGATATGTCGCGCAGCGATCCGTCGCTCAGTGCCGGCACGTCGGACAGATCAGCCAGCCGGTCTGCATGTGCCGTGATCAGACCGGGCTGCGGCAAGATCGCCACGTCGGGGGCGACTCCGCGCGCGACCTTGCCGGTGAGCAGGGCGCCGGCGTCATCGCCAAGGGAGACGACCGAGACGCCCCACCCCTGGCTGTCGGTGAAGTCATGCAGCACCCGCCGGAAGGTCGCCAGCTCCGACCCGCTCCACACCACCCCGACCCGCACCGTGCCTTGCAGGTCGCGGCCGCAGCCGGCGAGCGGGCCGAGCGCGGCCAGGCCGAGCGCGGCCAGCGCGGTCCGGCGGCTGACCGGCACCGTCACCCGCCCCCGGCGCGCCGGTGCCGGTGCGGCTGCCGGTCCAGCGGCACCGCGCTCCACCGCCGGTCGACGACCGGCCGCACCCGGCTCAGATCCTCGGTGATGACCAGCACGGCGACGCGGCCGGCCACGGCGGCTACCGCCGGCCCGCAGGGCGGGACCCCGGCACGGTCCTCCACGACGACCAGGTCCGGGCGGGCGGCGAGCGCGCGGGCCATCCCGGCCCGCAATTGCTGGGCCGCGGACAGCTGGTCGGGGTGCAGGTCCAGCGCGCCGTCGACCTCCAGCAGCCGGGCCGCCGGCGCCACCCGGGCGAGTCGGTCGGCGTCGGAGCGGACCCGCAGCCCGAGCGCGAGGTTGCCGGCCACCGTGAGGTCGGGCAGCAACGCACCGCCGGGCGGCACCAGCGCAACTCGCCCGACCCCGGCACCATCCTCGACGCGCACCTCGCCGCCCTCCGGCTCGGCCAGGCCGGCGAGCACGTCGGCGAGCGCACGGCCGACCGCAGGCACGGCGAGCACCGCCGCGACCTCTCCGCGCCCGACCACGAGCGGGTCGGGGTCCAGCCGGTGCCGCCGGCCATCCGCGCGCCACACCAGCTCGGGAGCGCGCAGACCGGACACCTGACCCTCTCGAAGACGGACTCGACGACGGCGAAGCGACGGAGGAGATCAGCTTAGGGCGTCGCGACGGGAGCCACACAACTGCCTCAGGGCGCTCGGGAAGCCCCACCCACCTGGGCGAACGCGGCGTGCAGGGCGTCCCGCCACGGCCGCGGCGGGGGCAGCCCGGCGGCCCGCCAGGCGGCGTCGGAGAGGACCGAATACGCCGGCCGGGGCGCCGGCCGCGGGTAGTCGGCGGTGCCGACCGGGCGCACCCGGGCCGGGTCGGCACCCAGCTCCTCGAACACCGCCCGGGCCAGCCCGCACCAGGTGGTGCTGCCGGCGTTGGTGCAGTGGTAGACCCCCGGCGCCGCCGCCGAGCCCGCGAGGGCGACCAGCCCGCCGGCCAAGTCGCGGGACCAGGTCGGCGAGCCCTGCTGGTCGTCCACCACGCCCAGGGTGTCCCGCTCGCCCTCCAGCCGGACCATCGTCCGGACGAAGTTGGCGCCGGTCTCGCCGTACACCCAGGCGGTCCGCACCACCCAGGACCGCTCCGGCAGCAGCTCGCGCACCGCCCGCTCGCCGGCCAGCTTGGTCCGCCCGTACGCCGAGCGCGGGCCGGTCGGCGCGTCCACCTCGTACGGCGCCGTCGCGTCCCCGGCGAAGACGTAGTCGGTGGACACGTGCACCAGCCGCCCACCGCGCAGCGCGCAGACCCGGGCCAGGTTCGCCGGGCCGTCGCCGTTGACCGCCAGCGCGGTCGCCTCGTCGGTCTCGGCGGCGTCCACCGCCGTGTACGCCGCCGCGTTGAGCACCACGTCCGGCCGTACGTCGACCACGGCCTGCTCAACCGCGGCCGGGTCGGCGATGTCCAGCTCGGCCCGGGTCAGCCCGACCGCCTCGTGCCCGGTGCCGGCCAGCACCCGCAGCAGGTCCGCGCCCAGCTGGCCGCCCGCCCCGGTGACCAGGAAGCGCGTGCTGCGTCCCGGGTTCGCTCCGCGGGCGTCGCTCACCGCGACAGCGCGGCCTTGGCCTTGAGCGGCTCCCACCAGTCCCGGTTGTCCCGGTACCACCGCACCGTCTCGGCCAGCCCGTCCTCGAAGGAGTGCGCCGGCCGGTAGCCCAGCGCGGCCAGCTTGGAGTGGTCGACCGAGTAGCGCCGGTCGTGGCCGAGCCGGTCGGTGACGTAGTCCACCGCGTCCCAGTCCCGCCCGGTCGCCTGCAGCAGCAGGTCGGTGAGCTCCTTGTTGGTCAGCTCCCGGCCGCCGCCGATGTTGTAGAACTCCCCGGCCGCGCCCTGCTCCAGCACCAGCTGGATGCCGCGGCAGTGGTCGTCGACGTGCAGCCAGTCGCGGACGTTGAGGCCGTCGCCGTACAGCGGGACCTGCTTGCCGTCGATCAGGTTGGTGACGAACAGCGGGATGACCTTCTCCGGGAACTGGTACGGCCCGTAGTTGTTCGAGCAGCGGGTCACCGAGATGGGCAGCCCGTACGTCCTCGCGTACGCCCGGGCCAGCAGGTCGGCGCCGGCCTTGGCGGCCGAGTACGGCGAGTTGGGCTCGAGCAGGTGGTCCTCGGTCCAGGACCCCTCGGCGATGGTGCCGTAGACCTCGTCGGTGGAGACGTGCACGACCTTGCCCACCCGGTGCCGCAGGGCGGCGTCGAAGACCTGCTGGGCGCCGACGAAGTTGGTCATCGCGAAGTCGGCGGCCCCGGTGATGGACCGGTCGACGTGGGTCTCGGCGGCGAAGTTGAGCACCGCGTCGTGGCCCGGCACCACCTCCTCGAGCACGGCCGCGTCGCAGATGTCGCCGTGCACGAAGCGGTAGCGCGGGCTGTCGGCGACCGGGGCGAGGTTGGCCAGATTGCCGGCGTAGGTGAGCTTGTCGAGGACCGTGACCTCGGCCTCCTCGAAGCCGGGGTAGCACCCGGTGAGCAGGCTGCGGACGTAGTGGGAGCCGATGAACCCGGCCCCTCCGGTGACGAGCAGGCGCATCAGCGCGCGGACCTCCGAGTCGGCGGGTGGGGCTCGTGCCGCCCTCGCCGCGACGGCGGACGACACGCCGACGAGTGTGACAGATGTCGGCCGCCCGGCCCGGTGCCGCCGACCGGGTTACGCTCCCTCGGCGTTCCGGTCACCCATCGTGAGGCAACATCGGCCGGCCGCCGCCCGTCTACCAGGCAGGGACCCGCCACCGGCGGGCACGGACCGAGACGAGGAGCTGGGGGACGGTGAGCACGCCCAGGAACCCGTGGGGGGCGGACGGTGGCGACCGCCGACGCGGAGAGCTGCCCCCGGAGCTCGACCCGCGCGGGCGTCAGGGCCGCCGCCCCGACCCCGGCTGGACCCCAGGCCCCGGCGGCCCGGGTGGCCCCGGCGGGCACCGCGGTGGCGGTGGCCCGGTCGGCGGTCCGCAGCCGGGCGGCTGGCGCGGCGGCGGCGGACCAGGCGGACCGGGCCGGGACGCGGGGGCGCACGGCCGGCGCGGCTTCCGCCCCGGGCTCCCGCCGGACCTGGACCCGCGCGGCCGCGAGCAGCGCCTCGGCCCGGGCGGCCCCGGTGGTCCCGGCGGCCCCGGTCCGGGCGGCCCCGGCGGCCCGTCGGGCTGGGACCCGTACCCGTCCCGGCGCCGCCGGCACCCGGCCCTGGCCGCCCTGCGCGTCCTCGGAGCCGCGCTCAGCGTGCTGGTGCTCGTCGCCAGCGGGCTGATGTGGTTCCTCTACAAGGACTTCACCGGCAACATCGGCCGGGTCAACGCGATCGGCGCCACCGCCGACGACGTCGACGGCCGCGACCAGAACATCCTGCTCGTCGGCAGCGACGACCGGTCCACCGCGACCGAGCAGGAGCTGCGCGAGCTGTCCACCACCCGGGTCGCGTCCAACAGCACCGACACGATGATGCTGGTGCACGTGCCGGCGGACGGCCGCAAGGCGACCGCGATCTCCTTCCCCCGCGACTCCTGGGTCGAGATCCCCGGCCACGGCACCCACAAGCTCAACTCGGCCTACGTCCGCGGCGCCGGCACCGGCTCCGACCGGGACCCGGACAAGGGCCGGCAGCTGCTGGTGCAGACGATCAGCGAGCTGTCCGGGCTGCACATCGACCACTACGTCGAGGTCGACCTGCTCGGCTTCTACCGGATCACCAAGGCGGTCGGCGGCGTCGAGATCTGCCTCAACGAGGCGCAGAAGGAGAAGGACTCGGGCATCGACCTGCCGGCCGGGAAGTCGACCATCGAGGGCAAGCAGGCGCTCGCCTTCGTCCGGCAGCGCAAGGGCCTGCCCCGCGGCGACCTGGACCGGATCGTCCGCCAGCAATACTTCCTGGGCGCGACCTTCCGCAAGGTGACCAGCCTCGGCGTGCTGACCAACCCGATCAAGCTCAAGCGGCTGCTGGACGCGGTCGGCTCGTCGATGCGGATGGACGAGGACCTCGACCCGCTGCAGCTGGCCCGGCAGGTGCGCGGGCTGGCCGCCGGCAACGTCGAGTTCAAGACCATCCCGACCACCGGCACCGGCACCCGGGACGGCCAGTCGGTGGTGCTGCTCGACGAGGCGAAGCTGCCCGAGTTCTTCCGCACCGTCGCCAACCCGCCGCCGGCCAAGGCGCCGGCCAAGCCGGTGCCGCGGGACCAGGTGACGGTCGACGTCTACAACGGCACCAGCCGCGGCGGGCTGGCCAGCACCACCGCGACCGCGCTGCGGACAGCCGGCTTCAAGGTCGGCGGCACCGCCAACGCCGACCGGCGGGACTATTCCCGGACCGAGATCCGGTACGACCCGGCCAAGGAGGCGCAGGCGCGGACGCTGGCCGCGGCGGTCCCCGGGGCGACGCTGGTGGAGCGGGACGGCACCGGCGAGTCGGTGCAGCTGGTGCTCGGCGCCAACTTCACCGGTCTCAAGGGCGCCGGCTCCTCCGCCGGGTCGGGCTCGGGCGGGGCGGCGAGCACCGCGCCGGCGGGGTCCGGGAACTCGGACGGGTCCCGGACCGCCGCCGACGTCAGCTGCATCAACTAGCGGACCACCGCCCCGGCCGGCAGCAGCGCGCGGGCCCGGTCGAAGTCACGCTGGGTGGTGACCACCGAGCCGAACGCGGCCACCGCCTGGTAGTACGTCCAGGCCAGGGAGTAGCAGGCCGGACGGACGGCGAAGTAGTAGGTCGCGCACTTGCGCTTGAGGTCCTCGTAGAAGGCGCTGTCCAGGCGGGACTTGTTGCTGGAGAAGAGGCCGACCGCCTTGTAGTTGCGGTAGCCGAAGTCGTGCCGGGCGCAGGACAGCTGGAAGTTGAAGCCGAGCGGGTTGTCCGGGCTGGACGAGCAGTAGTCGGTCGACCAGTCGAACGCGTACGCGGCCCAGGCACCCTGGTTGTTGCGGGCACTGAGCCAGGCCGAGTAGCTCGACGAGCTGGTCTGCGTCCAGCTGCTGAGCACCTGGACCTTGTCGGCGGGTACGGCGGCGGCCGGTTGGGCGACGCCGACCAGCCCGAGCAGGCTGATCAGCACGGCGGCGGCGAGGGTGGCGAAGCTGCGGCGTCGGGGCATCGCAGGACCTCCAGAGGGCGGGGATCCAGTGTGATTCGGACGGACCGGACGATCAATCGCCTGACCCGGAGATACCGGACGGCGATCACAGGCCGTAAGGTGGACTGCCGTGCCTGCTCCCGACGCCTTGCTCGCCGCCGCCCTGGCCCGCGATCCCGCCGGTCCGCTGCTGACCTACTACGACGACGCGACCGGCGAGCGCACCGAGCTGTCCACCACCACGCTGGCCAACTGGGTGGCCAAGACGGCCAACCTGCTGCGCGACGACGTGGGTGCCGCGCCGGGCGACCGGGTCGCGGTCCTGCTGCCGGCGCACTGGCAGGCCGCGGCGATCCTGCTCGGCGCCTGGTCGGCCGCCGCGGTGGTCGGCGGCGCCGCGGACGGGGCCGCGGCGGCGTTCGTCTCCGGCGACCGGGTGGCCGACGCCGCCGGGGCGGACGAGGTGTTCGCGCTCTCCCTCGCCCCGCTCGGCCGCGCCTTCCCGGACGGCCCGCCGGCCGGCGCGCGCGACTACGCGGTCGACGTCCGCGCCCAGGGCGACCGCTGGTCCGGCCCGCTGGTCGAGGACGCCGCCCCGGCGCTGGAGACCCCGGACGGGACCGTGACCGGGGGCGACCTGGTCGAGATCGCGCTGCGCCGGGCGGCCGAGCTCGGCCTGCTGGCCGGCGACCGGCTGCTCACCACCGAGCCGTGGGACTCGGCGATCGGCTGGGTGGACGGCCTGCTGGTGCCGCTCGCCGCCGGGGCCAGCGTCGTGCTGGTCGCGCACGCCGACCAGGAGATGCTGGCGGCCCGGGTGCTGGCCGAGCGGGTCACCGCCACCCTCGGCGTCGACGTGCCCGGCGTACGCCGCCTCTGACCCCGCGCCGGCGTCCCCGGTCGCCGATCTTGAGGAACGGCACGGCGACACGCCGCCGGGGCCGACCCGATCCTCAAGATCGGCGGAGATGAGGTGTGGGCCGTCACCAGTGAGGGGGCCGGGGCGGGTCGATAGAGTCGGGGCTCCGGACGCGAGGAGGCGGGCGTGGACAAGGTGGTGGACAGCGCCGCGGTGGCGGTCGCCGACATCCCGAGCGGCGCCAGCCTGGCGGTCGGCGGCTTCGGCCTATGCGGCATCCCGCACGTGCTGATCAACGCGCTGCTGGAGACCGACGTGGCCGACCTGGTCACCGTCTCCAACAACTGCGGCGTGGACGGCTGGGGGCTCGGGCTGCTGCTCGGCGCCAAGCGCATCCGCCGCACCACGGGGTCGTACGTGGGGGAGAACAAGGAGTTCGAGCGGCAGTTCCTGTCCGGGGAGCTGGAGGTCGAGCTGGTCCCGCAGGGCACGCTGGCCGAGCGGCTGCGGGCCGGTGGCTCCGGCATCCCCGCCTTCTACACCCCGGCCGGGGTCGGCACCCAGGTTGCCGAGGGCGGGCTGCCCTGGCGCTACGACGGGCAGGGCGGCATCGCGCTGGCCAGCCCGGCCAAGGAGACCCGCCGCTTCGGCGACCTCGACTACGTGCTCGAGGAGGGCATCGTCTGCGACTTCGCGCTGGTCCGGGCGGCGGTCGGCGACCGGCACGGCAACCTGGTCTACGACGCCAGCGCGCGCAACTTCAACCCGCTGTGCGCGATGGCCGGCCGGGTGACGATCGCCGAGGTGGAGCGGCTGGTCGAGCCGGGCGAGATCCCGGCCGAGCACGTGCACACCCCGGGCGTGTTCGTGCAGCGGGTGGTCGGGCCGGTCGGCGAGGACGGCAAGCGGATCGAGCGGCGGACCACCCGGCCGGCCAGGCAGGCCGGGGCCGGCGCCGGCTCGGAGGGGGTGGCCTGATGGCGCTGACCAGGACCGAGCTCGCCGCCCGGGTGGCGCAGGAGCTCCACGACGGGCAGTACGTCAACCTCGGCATCGGGCTGCCCACGCTGGTGCCCAACTACGTACCCGACGACGTGCACGTCGTGCTCCAGTCGGAAAACGGCATCCTCGGCGTCGGTCCGTACCCGTACGACGAGGCCGTCGACCCGGACCTGATCAACGCCGGCAAGGAGACCGTGACGATCCTGCGCGGGGCGAGCTACTTCGACTCGGCGTCCTCGTTCGGGATGATCCGCGGCGGGCACATCGACGTGGCCATCCTCGGCGCCATGCAGGTGTCGGTCCGCGGCGACCTGGCCAACTGGATGATCCCCGGCAAGATGGTCAAGGGCATGGGCGGCGCGATGGACCTGGTCCACGGCGCCAAGCGGGTCATCGTGATGATGGAGCACATGGCCCGGGACGGCTCCCCCAAGATCGTGGACGAGTGCTCGCTGCCGCTGACCGGCAAGGCCTGCGTGCAGCGGATCATCACCGACCTGGCCGTGCTGGACGTGACGCCGGACGGGCTGCTGCTGCAGGAGCTGGCGCCCGGGGTGTCGGTCGAGGACGTGCGCAAGGCCACCCAGCCCCCGGTCGTGGTGGACGGCGAGCCGCTGCGGATGGCGGTGCCCGCGGAGGCATGACCTTCTCCGTCGTCGCCCGTGACCCCGCGTCCGGACAGCTCGGTGTGGCCGTGACCACCTGCACGCTCGCCGTCGGCCGGGCCGCGCCCTGGGCCCGGGCCGGCGTCGGCGCGGTGGCGACGCAGGCCTCCAGCCAGCGCGGCTACGGGCCACGGCTGCTCGACCGGCTGGCCGGCGGGGCGGACGCCGGCCCGGCGCTGACCGAGCTGCTGGCCGCGGACAAGGACTCGCGCCAGCGGCAGGTCGGGGTGATCGGCCCGGCCGGCGCGCCGGCCGCCTGGACCGGCGGCGGCTGCCTGTCCGCCTGCGGGCACGTGACCGGCGCCGACTTCGCCGCGCAGGGCAACATGCTCACCTCCCGCTCGGTGGTGCCCACGCTCGCCGACGGCTTCGCGGAGGCGGCCGGCGACCTGGCCGCGCGGCTGGTCGCCGGGCTGCAAGCCGGTCAGGACGCCGGCGGCGACCTGCGCGGCCGGCAGTCCGCGGCGCTGCTGGTGGTGGCCGGTGCCCGCGACGACGAAGCGCCCTGGGAGGGCGTGCTGGTCGACCTGCGGGTCGACGACGCGGCCGACCCGGTCACCGAGCTGGCCCGGCTGCTGCGGCTGCAGCGGGCGTACGAGACCGGCGACTGGGAGCTGCTCGCCGCCGAGGCGCCCGAGGGCGTGCGCGACCTGCACGTGGCGCTGGCCGCGGCCGGCCGCGGCGACCGGGAGGGGGCCCGCGACGCGCTGCGGGCGCTGCGCGAGCGGCCCGGCTGGGAAGGCTGGCTGCGCCGCCTGCGGGTCAACGGCCGCCTGCCCGCCACCGACGAGCTGCTCCGCTACTGAGCGGTGCCGCTCCCCCCGGTGCCCGGCCCCTCGGCGAGGCGGGCGATGCGGTTGTCGAGCAGGGTCAGGACCGGCAGCCGGCGGGCGTGCGCCTGCTCGTAGTCGCGCAGCTGGATCAGCTCCGGCAGCTCGAGCGTGCGCAGCCGGCCGCGCAGCTGCGGCACGGTCTGGTGGTCGAAGTCGGCCAGCGGCAGGTCCGCGTGGTCGAGCTCGCCGCCCGGGGTGAGCTGGGCGACCTCGTCCAGCACCTCGTCCGGGATCGTCACCGGCTCGGTCCGGCCCAGCGGCGGGACCGGCTCCGGCAGCGCGGTCGCCGGCTCCACGACCACCTCGACCGGGGTCGGCGGCGCCGCCGGCTCCCGGTGCCCGGTCAGGACGTCCCGGCCGTGCCGGGCCAGCTCGTCGTACCGCTCCCGCGCCGCGCCCAGCAGCCCGGGCAGCTTGCGGAGCTGGTCGGTGGCCTCGGCGGCCAGTCCGACGGCGGCGGCGAGCGGGGACGGAGTGCGTACGGTCATGGGTGGTTGCGTGCCCGCCCGGGGGCATCCCAATCCGTGAGCCCGGTTACGACCGGCGCCCGCGGCGGTACGCTGCGGGCGGGGCTGGGGCCATCCGAGGGGATTGGGTGCTGTGACGAGCGACCAGGCGCAGCCGGATGCGCGGTCGTCGGTGTCCGCCCAGCTGTCCGCCCTCGACGCGGTCGAGGAGATCGCCTGCGCGCCCGCCCAGCCGTCGTTGCTGCTGGAGCTGTGCGTGGAGCGGGCCCGGGCGCTGGTCCGCGCCGGCGGTGCCGCGGTCCAGCTGCTGGAGGGCGCGGACGAGCTGCTCTTCGCCGCCACCTCGGGCATGCTGCGCGACCAGCTCGGCAACCTGCAGGCGGTCCACGGCACCCTGTGCGGCACCGCGGTGGCGCGCGGCGAGGTGGTGCGCAGCGCGGACGCCACCATCGACCCGCGCGGCGACCGGGGCCTGGCCCGCGCGCTCGGCATCCGCTCGACCGTGTCGTTGCCGCTGCGGCAGCGGCAACGAGGCATCGGCGTGCTGCTGGTCTGCTCGGACCGGCCGGACGTGTTCACCGACACCGACGTGATGCTGCTCAGCCGGCTGGCCCGGGTGGCGAGCAGCCGGCTGGACTACGCGCTGGCCCGCGACGCCCGCCGGCGCAGCGAGGAGGCGCTGTCGGCCAGCCGGCAGAAGTACCGGACCGTGCTCGCCTCGGTCGAGCAGGGCATCCTCGTGATCGACGAGTACGACCGGGTCACCATGGTCAACCCGGCGGCCGAGCGGGTCCTCGGCGAGCCCGGCTACGAGCTCATGCGCCGGGCGCCGGCCTGGGTGCTGCAGCGCGAGGACGGCACCCCGCTGCCGTACGAGGAGTACCCGAGCGCCATCTGCCTGCGCGAGCAGCGCGTCGCGGTGGCCGACATGCTCCGGGTCGTGCGCACCGACGGCCGGGTGCGCTGGGTCAGCGCGACCGCGTCCCCGCTGCCGCCGGCCGAGGACGGCCGCCGCAGCGTGGTGGTCTGCTTCAGCGACGTCTCCGCCGAGCGCGGTGCGGCGGAGCGGCTGCGGCGCAGCGAGCGGCTGCTGGCCGAGACCCAGCGGCTGGCCCACGTGGGCAGCTGGGAGTGGGACGCCCCCGGCCCGGCCGAGCGGCTGACCTGGACCGACGAGATGTACCGGCTGGCCGGGCTGGTCCCCCAGTCGGTGATGGTGACCGCGAAGCTCTGGCTGGCGGTGACCCACCCGGCCGACCGGGAGCGGGTGGAGGGCGCGCTGCGGGCCGCGTTCGGCCGGCCGGGCGCGTTCGAGCTGGCCCAGCGGCTGGTGCTGCCCACCGGCGAGGTCCGGCACCTGGCCCTGCGCGGCGAGGTCGAGCACGACGGCGACGGCCGTCCGGTACGGGTCTGGGGCAGCGCCCAGGACGTGACCGAGCGGCACCGGGTGCAGGAGGAGCTGCGCCGGACCGCGCTGACCGACCCGCTGACCGGGCTCGGCAACCGGCTGCTGCTGGTCGACCGGCTGCGCACGGCGGTGGCCGCGCTCGGCGGCCCGGACGGCCCGGCGCTGCGGCACGTCGCGGTGATCGCCGTCGACCTCGACGGGCTCAAGCGGGTCAACGACACCCACGGCCACGCCACCGGCGACGAGCTGCTCCGGGAGACCGCCCGCCGGCTGCGCTCGGTGGTCCGCGACCGGGACCTGGTCGCCCGGCTCGGCGGCGACGAGTTCGTGCTGCTCTGCGCGGGCGTCGACCCGGTCGGCGCGGCCCGACTGGCCGAGCGGATCGTCTCCGAGATCAGCACTCCGTATTCACTCCCTGGCGGTGTCACCGCCTGGTCCGGCGCCAGCGTCGGGGTCACCGTCACCGACGACCCCGCCGACGACGTCGACCGGCTGCTCGCCCAGGCCGACCGGGCCCTCTACGCGGCCAAGGGCAGCGGCGGCAACCGCTACGCCGTCCACCCCGGCCTGCGCGACCTCAACGCCGCCCCGCTGCCCCCGGCCGCCAGCAGCCTCTGAGCGGGTGCCCGGTCCGCGTCGTTGGTCAGGGCGGCCCGGCGGAACACCGACCGCAGCGCGTCGAGGTCGGCCGCGGCGGCGTTGCGGATGGTGAGCGGCATGGTCGCTACCGGAGGAGCTGGCGGGCGATGACCATGCGGTTGACCTGGTTGGTGCCCTCGTAGATCTGGGTGATCTTGGCGTCGCGCATCATCCGCTCGACCGGGAAGTCCTTGGTGTAGCCGTATCCGCCGAAGAGCTGGACGGCGTCGGTGGTGACGGCCATCGCGGTGTCGGACGCGGTCACCTTCGCGGCGGCGGAGATCAGGGTGAGGTCCGAGTCGCCGCGGTCGGCCTTGCCGGCGGCCACGTACACCAGCTGGCGGGCGGCCTCGGTCCGCATGACCATGTCGGCGAGCATGAACTGGATGCCCTGGAAGTCGGCGATCGCCTTGCCGAACTGCTTGCGCTCCTTGACGTACGCCACCGCGGCGTCGATCGCGCCCTGCGCGATGCCGACCGCCTGGGCGCCGATGGTGAGCCGGGTGTGGTCCAGCGTGCGCAGCGCGGTCTTGAAGCCGGTGCCGGGCTCGCCGATGATCCGGTCGCCCGGGATCGCGCAGTCGGAGAAGTAGATCTCGCAGGTGGGCGAGCCCTTGATGCCGAGCTTGCGCTCCTTGGTGCCGACCGAGAAGCCCGGGTCGTCCTTGTGCACCACGAACGCCGAGATGCCCTTGGGGCCGGCAGCCGGGTCGGTCGTCGCCATCACGGTGTAGTACGTCGAGACGCCGGCGTTGGTGATCCAGCACTTGGTGCCGTTGAGGACCCAGGAGTCGCCGTCGCGGACCGCGCGGGTGCGCATGGCGGCGGCGTCGGAGCCGGCCTCGCGCTCGCTCAGCGCGTACGAGAACATCGCGTCGCCGGCGGCCACCGGCGGCAGCACCTGGCGCTTGAGCTCCTCGGAGCCGGCGAGCAGCACCGGCGTGGTGCCCAGCTTGTTGACCGCGGGGATCAGCGACGAGGACGCGCAGGCGCGCGCCACCTCCTCGATCACCAGCGCGGTCGCCAGCGAGTCGGCGCCGGACCCGCCGAACTCCTCCGGCACGTGCACGGCGTGCAGGTCCGCCTTGCGCAACGCGTCGTAGACGTCCCAGGGGAACTCCCCGGTCGCGTCGATCTCGGCGGCCCGCGGAGCGATCTTGTCCTCGGCGAGCTGACGGACGGTGTCCCGGAGCAGTTCGTGCTCCTCGGGAAGGCGATAGCTGTCCACAGCCTCCACCCTACGAGACAGGGTCGCACCCGAGTTCCCGTAAGCTGTCGCGATGACCACCGGCACCCGACCCCGCCTGTCCGTGCTCGGCACGGGCTACCTCGGAGCGACCCACGCCGTCTGCATGGCCGAGCTCGGCTTCGAGGTCATCGGCCTGGACGTCGACGAGAGCAAGGTCGCCAAGCTCGCCGCCGGCGAGGTGCCATTCTTCGAGCCCGGGCTGCCGGAGCTGCTGCGCAAGGCGCTGGACAGCGGCCGGTTGCGGTTCACGACGTCCTACCAGGAGGTCGCCGACTTCGCCGACGTCCACTTCGTCTGCGTGGGCACGCCGCAGCAGAAGGACAGCTATGCGGCCGACCTGACGTACGTGGAGTCGGCCTTCGGCACGCTGGCGCCGCTGCTGACCCGGCCCGCGCTGGTGGTGGGCAAGTCGACGGTGCCGGCCGGGACCGCGGAGCGGATGGCTTCGCTGGTCGCGTCCCTCGCCCCCGGCACGGACGTCGACGTCGCCTGGAACCCGGAGTTCCTCCGCGAGGGCTTCGCGGTCGAGGACACGCTGCGCCCGGACCGGCTCGTCTTCGGGGTGCACTCGGACCGGGCCGAGCAGCTGCTGCGGGCGTCCTTCGAGCCGGTGATCGACGGCGGCTGCCCGGTGGTGGTCACCGACTTCGCCACCGCCGAGCTGGTCAAGGTCGCGGCCAACTCGTTCCTGGCCACCAAGATCTCGTTCATCAACGCGATGGCCGAGGTGTGCGAGGTCGTGCACGCCGACGTGACCAAGCTGTCCGAGGCGCTCGGGCACGACTCCCGGATCGGCAAGCGGTTCCTGCACGCCGGGCTCGGCTTCGGCGGCGGCTGCCTGCCCAAGGACATCCGGGCGTTCATGGCCCGGGCCGAGGAGCTGGGCGCGCAGGACGCGCTGGCCTTCCTCGAGGAGGTCGACCGGATCAACAAGCGCCGCCGGGCGCGGGCGATCGACCTGGGCCGGGAGCTGCTCGACGGCGACTACGCCGGCAAGAAGGTGTGCGTCTGGGGGGCGGCGTTCAAGCCCAACTCCGACGACATCCGCGACTCGCCCGCGCTCGACGTGGCGGCCGGCGTGCAAAAGCTGGGCGCCGCCGTGATCGTCTTCGACCCGGAGGCGATGGACAACGCCAAGCGGGCATATCCCCAGCTGGCGATGGCCACCTCCGCGCTGGAGGCGGCCCGCGGCGCGGACGTGCTGCTGCTGCTCACCGAGTGGGCCGAGTTCCGCGAGATGGACCCCGCCAAGCTGGCCGAGGTCGTCGCCGCGCCGCGGATCGTGGACGGGCGCAACGCGCTCGACCCCGCCGTCTGGCGCGCTGCCGGCTGGACCTACCGCGCCCTCGGCCGTCCCTGATCCGGGGCCGCTGGCTGACCGCGACACCCCGCTGGCGCGCCACCACGTTGCCGCGCTCCTGCGGCCACCGCGGTGGCCGTCTGAGTACTTCTGCTCACGTCGGCTGAGCACGGGGGCGCTGCCAGCGGGTTCGTCCGCCGACGAGGGTCGGGGCCATGAGTGCACCCGACCCGCTGCTCCGGGTCCGCGCCATCGACGCCGAGCTGGTCTCGCTGTACGCGCGGGTGGGAGCGCTGCTGCGCGAGCGCGCCTGGTTGACCTCGCCGCCGCCCGTCGCCCCGGCCCCGGGTGGGCCGGCGGGCGGGGCGGCGGGCGGGGCGGCGGGCGGGGCGGCCGCCACGCCGGTGGGCTGGAACGGCGGGGTGCCGGGCGGTCGGCCGGTGCTGCGGCCGCTGGTGCGGGAGACGCGACCGCTGACCGCACAGGCCGTGTTGCTGGCGCTGGGCGGGCTGCTGCTGGGCACCGCGGCGATCGTCTTCACCGTGGTGGCGTGGAGCCGGGCGGGGCTGGCCGGCCGGGCGGTGGTGCTGCTCGCGGTGACCGCGGCCGGGCTGATCGCGCCGGCGCTGCTGCTGCGCCGGCGGCTGGCCGCGACCGCGGAGACCGTCGCCGCGGTCGGGTTGCTGTTGTGCCTGCTCGACGCGTACGCGGCCCGCCGCCTCGACCTGGCCGACCTCGCCGCGGTGGACGCCGGCCGCTACGCCGCCGCGGTGCTCGCGCTGCTCGCCGCCGGCTGCGCCGGCTACGGCGCGCTCCTGCCGCTGCGCGGCCCGCGTCCGACCGCCGTCCTCCTCGCGCAGCTGCCGCTGCCGCTGCTCGCGCTCTCGGCCGGCGGCTCCGCCGCCAGCCTCGCGCTCGCCCTGCTCGGCGGCCCGGCGCTCGCTCTCGCGCTCACCCGCCTGACCACGACCCCCGGCGTGCGCACCACGGCCAGGATCGCCGGCACCACCAGCTGGACCCTGGCCGTGCTCATCGCCGGCCCCGCCACCTTCGCCGCCTCCGGCGTCCCGCTCGCCGCCGCCGGCGTACTGATCCTGGCGGCCGCCCTAGCCCTCGCCGCCTCGCTCACCACGACCCGTCGACCGACAGCCGCGAGCGTGGCCACCGCCGCCCCGACCGGCACGGGCACGGGCACGGGTGCCGGGGGGCTAGTGCTCTGCCCCGGTGCGCGAGGCACAGCACTACCGCGATCGGCAGAGACCTGGGTCGTAGACGCCGAAAAGCGCGCGGCAGGGGTCGGCATAGCGACGCTGGTGCTGGCGACGGCGGCGGTCGGCGTGGGACGGGTGCCGCTGGAGGCGGCGGCTCCCGGCGCGGGCGTGCCACTGGCCGCCGCGGTGGTCGGCCTGCTGGCGGCGCTGGCCGCAGCCGGCGTGCCGGCGCGATGGCGGCGCGGGCCGGTGGGCGCGGGCGCGGTGGTGCTCGCGCTCGCCGCGGCGGCGCCGCTGGCCGCTGCGCTGGCCGCGCTGAGCGTCCCGCTGACCGCGGCCGGCACACCCTGGCAGGGCGTCCCGGACCCGGCGAGCGGCACGACGCTCGCCCCCGGCCTGTCGCTGCTGGCGACCGCCCTCGTCACCGCCGGCCTCGCCATCACGGCCTTGACCGCCGCCCCGCTCCGGCGCAGTGGCCCGGCGTCGCCCGACGCAGCGGGACCAGCCGGCACAGCGAGACCAGCCGGCACAGCGGCCTGGCGTGGCGGGATGGGCTGGCGTGGCGGGATGGGAGTGGCCGGGGGTGTGGGGGCCGGTGGGGTGTTGGTCGGCGCGGTGCTGGTGCCGGTGGCGCTGGACCTCCCGCTGGCCGGCGCGCTCGCGGTGCTGGGCGCGCTGACGGCAGCGGCCGCGGCGGCGGCGTGCCGGCGCGGGGCGGTGGCGGTGCCCGCGGCGCTGACCGCGGCGGCGCTGGGCGGGCTGACCACCGCCTGGGCGCTGGCCACCGAGGCCGGCACGCTCGCCGGGCTGGCCGGCCTCGCGGTGCTGGCCGCCGCGGTGGCCAGCGCAGCGGCGAGCCGCCCGGTGCGTACCGGTGCCGCCGCGGTCGCGGTGCTCGCGCTGGCCGGCGAGGCCGCCGCGGTGCCGCTCGCCGCCGGCACCACCGTCCGCCCGGCCGGCTTCCTGCTGCTCGGCGTGGTCGCCGCCGCGGCCGGCGCGGCCGCCCTGCTGCGCCGTACCGCCCCGGTGGAGGCGCTCGCGGTCGAGCTGGCCGCCGTGCCGGCCGCGGCCGCCGGCCTGGCGCTGGCCGCCACCCGGGGCTGGACCGCCTCGGCCGCCTTCGGCGTCCTCGGCTCGATCCTCGCCGCGACTGCGCTCCGCCCGGACCGCCGCCCGCTCGCCTACCCGGCCGCCGCCTCGATCCAGCTCGCCGGCTGGATCGCGCTCGCCACCGGCGGCATCAGCACCCCGGAGGCGTACGCGGTGCCGCTGTCCCTGGCCCTGCTCGCCGCCGGCCTCCTGCACCGCCGCACCCCGCCCCACCGCACCCTGCGCCACCGCACCCTGCCCCGCCAACTGGGGCAGAGCACTACCGAATCCGGCACGACCACGTCCCCGGCCCCCGGCTCACCGGAGCGGGTGGGGTCGTCCTGGCTGGCGTACGGCCCGGCGCTCGCCGTCACGGCCGGACCGTCGCTGGCCACCGCGCTGGCCGGCGGCACCGACCTGCGACCGCTGTTGCTCGGCGCCGCCGCGCTGGCGACCGTCCTGCTGGGTGCCCGCTCCCGGCTGCAGGCACCGCTCGCGGCCGGCACCGCCGTGCTCACCGTCCTGGCTCTGCACGAGCTCGGCCCCGCGCTGGTCGGCCTCACCGCCGACCTTCCCCGCTGGCTCCCACCGGCGCTCGGCGGCGCGCTCCTGCTCGCGGTCGGCAGCACGTACGAGCGCCGCCTGGCCGACCTCCGCCGCGCCCGCGACGCCTTCCCTCGCCCGCCTCGCCTGACCGCCCGCCTCGCCTGACCGCCCGCCTCGCCTGACCGCCCGCCTCGCCTGACCGCCCGCCTCGCCTGACCGCCCGCCTCGCCTGATGGCACGGGGGGTCAGGGGAAGAGGGGGCCGCGGTGGACCTTGTGCTGGGCGGCCTGGGCGAGCGGGCGGACGACGAGCTGGTCGACGTTGACGTGCAGCGGCAGGCCGACCGTCAGCGCGATGCACGCGGCCACGTCGTCGGCGGTCAGCGGGCGGTCGACGTCGGCGTACACGGCGGCCGCCCGCGCCTCGTCCCCGCCGAAGCGCTTCACCGAGAACTCGTCGGTCCGCACCATCCCGGCCGCGATCTCGATCACCCGGACCGGCACCCCGGCCAGCTCCAGCCGGAGCGTCTCGGTCAGCGCGTGCTGCCCGTGCTTGGCCGCGCTGTAGCCCCCGCCGCCCTCGTAGTTGGTGAACGCGGCGGTGGAGGTGATGTTGACGATCGTGCCGCCGGCGCCGGCCCGCAGCAGCGGCAGCAACGCGCGGATCATCCGCAGCGTCCCCACCACGTTGAGGTCGAACATCGCCTGCCAGCCCGCCGGGTCGCCCGCCGCGACCGGGTCGAGCCCGATCGCGCCGCCGGCGTTGTTGACCAGCACGTCGCAACCGTCCAGGCCGGCGGCGAACGCATCGACCGATGCCTGGTCGGTCACGTCCAGCCGGACGGGCCGGGCGCCGATCTCGGCGGCCAGCGCGGCCAGCCGGTCCTCCCGCCGGGCGGCCGCGACCACCTCGAAGCCGTCCGCGGCCAGCCGCCGCGCGGTCGCCGCCCCGATCCCGCTGCTCGCCCCGGTCACCACCGCGATCCCAGCCATGCGGGTCATCCCACCATGTCACCGGTCCGGCTCCGGACGAGCCCGGGCATGATGGCCGCATGGCGTACGCGGATCCGGTGACGATCGAGCGGGTGCTCCGCCACCAGGTGTGGGCGGTGGTCGGGCTGACCGCGAACCCGGCGCGGCCGGCGTACGGGGTGGCGCGCTTCCTGCAGGCCCGCGGCAAGACGATCGTGCCGGTGAACCCGACCGGCGAGGCCGTGCACGGCGAGCCCGGGTTCCGGACGCTCGCGGACATCCCGTTCCAGGTTGACGTGGTCGACGTCTTCCGCCGGTCCGACCAGGCGGGGGTGCACGTGGACGAGGCGGTGGAGTCCGGGGCGCAGGCGGTGTGGCTGCAGCTCGACGTGATCGACGAGGCCGCGGCCGGGCGGGCCGACGCGGCCGGGCTCGACGTGATCATGGACCGCTGCCCCGTCATCGAGTGGCCGGCCCACGGCCCCCGCTGACTCAGTCGGCCAGGCGGTCGCGCAGGGCGGTGTCCTTGGCCCGGGCGGTGTCGGCGAGGGACGCCTGGAAGGCGACCACCCGGGCCCGGAGCGCCGGGTCGGCGGCGGCGAGGATGCGTACGGCGAGCAGCCCGGCATTGCGGGCCCCGCCGACGGCGACCGTCGCCACCGGGATGCCGGCCGGCATCTGCACGATCGACAGCAGCGAGTCGAGGCCGTCCAGGTGCTTGAGCGGCACGGGTACGCCGATCACCGGGAGGGGGGTCAGGCTGGCCACCATGCCGGGCAGGTGCGCCGCCCCGCCGGCGCCGGCCACGATCACCCGCAGCCCGCGGTCGGCGGCCGAGCCCGCGTAGTCGACCATGTCCCGCGGGGTCCGGTGCGCCGAGACGACCCGCACCTCGTACGGCACGTCGAACTCGCGCAGCGCCTCGGCGGCCCCGGCCATCGTCGGCCAGTCCGAGTCGCTCCCCATGATGACCCCGACGGTCACGGTCCCTCCCCCGTCGCCAGGTACGCCGCCGCCGCGGTCGCGTCCCGCCGCAGCGCGGCCAGGTCGTCGCCGAGCACGGTGACGTGGCCGATCTTGCGGCCCGGCCGCGCCTGCTTGCCGTACAGGTGCAGCTTGGCCGCCGGCCACCGCGCCGCGAAGTGGTGCACCCGCTCGTCCAGCCCGGGCGCGCCGGGGGGCGGCTCGCCGGCCAGCACGTTGGCCATCGCCACCGCCGGCGCGGCCAGGCCGGTGGCGCCGAGCGGGTAGTCCAGCACCGCCCGCAGGTGCTGCTCGAACTGCGAGGTCCGCGCCCCCTCGATCGTCCAGTGGCCGCTGTTGTGCGGGCGCATGGCCAGCTCGTTGACCAGCAGCGCGCCGTCGGTGCGCTCGAAGAGCTCCACCGCCAGCACGCCGACCACGTCCAGCTCGCGGGCGATGGCGAGGGCGATCTCCTGGGCCCGCTCGGCGGTCTCCGGGGCCAGCCCGGGCGCCGGCGCGAGCACCTCGACGCAGATGCCGTCCCGCTGCACGGTCTCGACCACCGGCCAGGCCGCGCCCTGCCCGTACGGCGAGCGCGCGACCAGCGCGGCCAGCTCCCGGCGCAGCGGCACCCGCTCCTCGGCCAGCAGCGGCACCCCGGCGGCGAGCAGCGGCTCCAGGTCGGCCGGCGAGCCGGCCAGCCAGATCCCGCGCCCGTCGTAGCCGCCGCGCACCGCCTTCACCACCACCGGCCAGCCGGTCTCCGCGCCCAGCCCGGCCACGTCGGCGGGCGCGGTCGCCGGCGTCCACCGCGGCACCGGCAGGCCGAGCTCGCCCAACCGGCTGCGCATCACCTGCTTGTCCTGCGCGTGCAGCAGCGCGGCGGCGGTCGGCAGCACCGCGTGGCCGGCGGCGGCCAGCCGGCGCAGGTGCTCCGGCGGCACGTGCTCGTGGTCGAAGGTGACCACGTCGCAGCCCTTGGCGAAGTCGGCCAGGTCCTCGTACGACGTGTGCTGACCGATCACGACGTCCGCGGCGACCAGGGCGGCGGCGTCCCCCGGCGACGCGGCCAGCACCCGCAGCGACTGGCCGAGCGCGATCGCCGCCTGGTGCGTCATCCGGGCCAGCTGCCCGCCGCCGACCATCCCGACCACGGGCAGGCCGGTGCCGGGATGCATGCTGGGCACCCTAGGCCATCGCCGCTGGTCGGGCCGGCGCCACCGCCCCGGTCCCGGGTGGGCCGCGGGGCCCACCCGCCCCACGGACCGGAGGCGGTGGTGGCGGGTGCGTCCGCCGGCCGGAGAGGTGCGTCCCCTTGCGGGGCTCCGGCGGTCAGGAGACGGACGTCGGGACGTTCGGTGACGCGGGTCTCCGGGCATATATCGTCAGCGTCTCGTCCGAGGTTCCCGGCCGATCGGAGTCCGCCGCATGTCCGTGCCGTTGCCGCGGTTCGAGGTCGACGACCTCGACGGCCTCGAACGGCCTCGACGGCCTCGCCGGACCGAGCGACGCGCGCCTCATCGCCGCCGTGCGCGCCGGCTCCACCGAGGCGTACGGGCTGCTCTACCGGCGACACGCCCAGGCGGCGTACAACCTGGCCCGCCAGCTGACCCGCTCTGTCGCCGAGCGTGACGACCTGGTCGCGGAGGCGTTCGCAAAGGTGCTCGACACGCTGCGGGGCGGCGGTGGGCCGGACGTCGCGTTCCGGGCGTACCTGCTGACCACGCTGCGCAACACGCTGTACGACCGGATCCGCCGGGACCGCCGGCTGGAGCTGTCCGACGACATGACCCGGCACGACCCGGGCGTGCCGTGGGTGGACACCGCGGTCGCCGACCTGGAGTCGGCGCTGGCGGCGCGGGCGTTCTCGCGGTTGCCGGAGCGGTGGCAGACCGTGCTCTGGCACACCGAGGTCGAGCAGGAGACGCCGGCGCAGGTCGCGCCGGTGCTCGGGTTGACGCCCAACGGGGTGGCGGCACTGGCGTACCGGGCGCGGGAGGGGTTGCGGCAGGCCTACCTGCAGGAGCACCTCGCCGAGGCCGGGGATGGGCAGTGCAACCACGCCGTGGAGCGGTTGGGCGCGTGGGCGCGCGGCGGGTTGTCCGGGCGTGAACGCGCCCGGGTCGACGGGCACCTGGAGTCCTGCCCGAGCTGCGCGACGCTCGCCGCGGACCTCAAGGACGTCAACGCCAGCCTCCGCGGGCTGATCGCCCCCCTCGTCCTCGGCACCGGCACTCTCCTCAGCGCCTACCTGGCCACCGCCCCCGAAGCCGCCGCCGCAGCCGCCACCGGGGCCGGCGCCGCTGGAGCAGGCGCAGCAGGAGCCGGCGCGGCGGCGGGAGCCGGCGGGGCCGCCGCCGGGGCCGGCGGCGCGGCGGCAGGAGCCGGTGGGGCCGTGAGTGGTGCCGCCGCCGGAGCGGGAGCCGCGGCAGCGGCGGCGGGTGGGGCGGCGGCGGGGGGTTCGGTCCTGGGCAGCGCGGCCGCCTGGGTGATCGGCACGCAGATCGGCCAGGCCAGCGCCGCCGCGATCGCGGCGGTTGTCGTCGGCGGCGCCACCGTGGTCGGCCTCAACACCGGCCCGGGCAGCGAGTCCCTCGCCGACGCGCCGGCCGTCACCGCTCCGGCCACCGCCTCGGCCACCGCCGGGCTGCGGGCCCCGGTCGACCCCGGCACCGGCGCCGGCGGCTCCCCTGGCCCGAGCACCACCGGCACGGCCGTCCCGGGCAACCCGGGCACCGACCCGGGCGGCAGCCCCGGTCCGGGCACCGGCCCGGCCGGCACCGGCCCCGACGCCACCCCGGGCGGGCCGCCCGCCGGGCCAGGTCCGTCCGGCCCACCCATCCCATCCGGCGGCCCGCCGGCCCGGCCCGGCCCACCCGGGCTCGCCGGCCCGGCCGGCCCGGCCGGCCCGGCGGCACTCGAGGTCGACGCCCCGGCCCCGACCCGCCCGCTGCGGGCCGGGGAGTCCGGCGAACTCGCCATCGTGGTCCGCAACACCGGCCCGGGCCGGGCGACCGACCTCGTCGCGATCGTCTCGCTGCCGTCCGGCTTCACGGTCCGGGCCGGCGGTTCCGGCAGCCCGTCCGACTGGGCCTGCACCGGCACCGCCGAGGTCGCCACCTGCCGGGCCGACGAGCTGGCCGCCGGCGCGCAGGGCATCGTACGGGTCAAGGTCCGTCTCGCCCCGACCGCCGCCACCGGCGACGTCTCCGGTGAGCTCGCCGCCGCCGCCACCGACCCGCTCCCCATCCCGACCACGACCGTCCCTGTCGGCTGAGCACAACCCGCCCCGACTGAGCAGTCCCGTCCCCGACTGAGCAGCTACAGCTGCTCAGTCGGTCCCGAACTTCTCAGTCGCGGGGCAGGGGGCGGGGAGGGGTCAGCTGAGGCCGAGGTCGCGGGCTATGAGCATGCGCTGGACTTCGGAGGTGCCTTCGCCGATCTCGAGGATCTTGGAGTCCCGCCAGTGCCGGGCGACGGCGAACTCGTTCATGAAGCCGTACCCGCCGAAGATCTGGGTCGCCTCCCGCGCATTGGTGACCGCCGCGTCGGAGGAGTAGAGCTTCGCGATCGCCGCCTCCCGCTTGAACGGCTTGCCGGCCTGCATCAGCCGGATCGCGTCGTACCAGGCCAGCCGGGACAGGTGCGCCCGCGTCTCCATGTCCGCGATCTTGAACTGGATCGCCTGGTAGCGACCGATGGGGGACCCGAAGGCCGAGCGCTCCTGCGCGTACTTCACCGACTCGTCCACGCACGCCTGCGCCAGCCCGGTGGCCAGCGCGGCGATCGCGATCCGGCCCTCGTCGAGGATGGACAGGAAGTTGGCGTAGCCGCGGCCGCGCTGGCCGAGCAGGTTGGCCTCCGGCACCCGGCAGTCGTCGAACGACAGCTCGCGGGTGTCCGAGGCGTGCCAGCCGACCTTGGAGTATTTCTTCGACGCCGAGAAGCCGGCCCGCGGCACCGGCACGAGGATCGCGGAGATCTCCTTCTTGCCACCGGCCAGCTCGCCGGTCACCGCGGTCACGGTGACCAGCTCGGTCATCTCGGTGCCGGAGTTGGTGATGAACGCCTTGGTGCCGTTGATCACCCACTCGCCGTCCTCGATCCGGGCGGTGGTACGGGTCGCGCCCGCGTCCGAGCCGCCGCCCGGCTCGGTCAGCCCGAAGGCGCCCAGCGCCTGACCGGCACACAGCCGCGGCAGCCACTCCCGCTTCTGCTCCTCGGTGCCGAAGCGGTAGACCGGCATGGCGCCGAGCGAGACGCCGGCCTCCAGCGTGATCGCCACCGACGAGTCGGCCCGGGCCAGCTCCTCGATGGCGAGGCAGAGCGCGAAGTAGTCGCCGCCCATCCCGCCGTACTCCTCCGGGAACGGCAGGCCGAACAAGCCCATCCCGGCCATCTGCTTGACGATCGGGTAAGGGAACTCGCCGCTCTCGTCGTACTCGTGCGCCGCCGGCGCGACGACCGTCCGGGCGAAGTCCGCGACGGTCCGCCGAAAGGCTTCCTGCTCCTCATCGAGCCGGGTGTCGGGCATGCCCCGATCCTGTCACGCGCTCGACCCGGAAGCGCACCCCCTGTGGCCACGTACACTCCTCCGGATGCGCCTGCTCGACCGACTCAGCACGCCCTGGCACGTGCTGGCCAAGGAGATCTCCGCCTTCGGCGTCGTCGGTGTGATCAACCTCTTCGTCGACATCGGCCTGTTCAACCTGCTGCACTTCCGGCTCGGCCTCGGTCCGACGACGTCCAACGTGCTGTCCGCCGCGGTGGCGACGACGATCTCCTACTTCGCCAACCGGCACTGGTCCTTCTCCCACCGGGCGCGCACCGGGCTCCGCCGGGAGTACACGCTGTTCATCCTGATCAACCTGCTGGCGCTGGGGATCTCCAGCGTGGTGATCGCATTCACGTACTACGTGGTCGGCGCGACCACCCCGTTCGCGCTGAACGTGGCCAAGGTGATCGGCATCGGGATCGGCACGATCTTCCGCTTCTGGTCCTACAAGCGGTATGTCTTCCCGCCGCACCAGGCTCCGGCCGAGGAGCGCGCCGCCGCCTGAGCGTCAGCCGCCCCGGTGGGCGCCGCCGTTGACGTGCAGCACCTGGCCGGTGACATGCCCGGCGGCCGGCGAGGCCAGATAGGCGACCGCCGCGACAACGTCGGCGACGGTCCCGGCCCGGCCGGTCAGCGTCCGGCCGACCAGCCGCTCGGTCCGCTCCGGCGTCAGCCGGCCCCGGAAGAACTCGGTGCCGGTGGTCAGCCCGGGCGAGACCACGTTGGCGGTGATCCCGCGCGGGCCCAGCTCGGCGGCCAGCTCCGCGCTCCACGCCTCCACCGCCGCCTTGGCCGCCCCGTACGACCCCGCGCCGGTGCGGGCCGCGATCGAGCCGATGGTGATGACCCGGCCGCCGTCGGCCAGCCGGGGCGCCAGCGCGGCGGTGAGCAGCACCGCGGTCAGCAGGTTGGCCTTCAGGTTGGCCCGCCAGCCGGCGGCCAGCCCCGCCAGGCCGGCCCCGGCCGGGGCGCCGATGTCGGTGTTGCCGCCGGCGTTGTTGACCAGCACGTCCACCCGCGCGGGCAGCGCGGGCAGCGCCGCCTCGACCGCCGCCGGGTCGGCGAGGTCGCAGGGCACCGCGGTGCCGCCGACCCGCTCGGCCGCGGCGGCGAGCACGTCGGCCCGCCGGCCCAGCAACGTCACCCGGTCCCCGGCGGCCGCGTGGTGCTCCGCCACCGCGAGCCCGATCCCGCTGCCGCCGCCCGACACCACCACGTACCGCATGCGCCCTCCGACCCCCCAGGTAGTTAAGCGCTAAACTACCAGCCGTGGAGGACGGCGCCGACCGGATCGAGCAGGCCTGGCTGCGGGAGCGGCCCGGCACGCCGGTGCGGTCGATCGGGGTGATCACCCGGATCTGGCGGATCGCCAAGCTGCTCGAGGACGACCGCCGGCGCACGATGGCGCGCCTCGGCGTCGACCAGCCGACGCTCGACCTGCTCAGCACGCTGCGCCGGGCCGGCCCGCCCTACCGGCTGGCGCCGACCGAGATCGCCCGGGCCACCCTGGTGACCCCGGCCGCGGTGTCCCAGCGGCTGGCGCGGGCCGAGGCCCGCCGGCTGGTCCGTCGGGACCGGTCGGGCCCGGACGGCCGCAGCGTCACCATCGAGCTCACCGCGGCCGGCCACCGGCTGGTCGAGGACACCGTGGACGAGCTGCTCAGCCACGAGGAGAGCCTGCTGGGCAGCCTGACCGCCGGGCAGCGGGACCAGTTGGCCGGCCTGCTGCGCGTCCTGCTCGCCGACCTCACCGACCGGGCCGCCGCCGAGGACCGCCCGCCCCGACCGCCCGCCTAGACCGGGGTGACCCCGTGCCGGCGGCGGGAGAAGTGGCGGTCCTTGGACCGGGCCGCGCCCAGCCGGGCGACCAGCTCGGCGCGCAGGTCCTCCGGCTCGACGATGGAGTCCACCACCAGCTCGCTGGCCAGCCGGAGCACGTCGATGTCGGTCTCGTACGCCGCCCGCCGCTCCCGCACGAACTCCGCCCGCTCCTCGGGGTCGGCGATCGCGGCGATCTTGTTGGCGTAGACCGCGTTGACCGCCGCCTCCGCGCCCATCACCGCGATCTTCGCCGACGGCAGCGCGAGCGTGGCGTCCGGCTCGAAGCCGGGCCCGGCCATCGCGTAGAGGCCGGCGCCGTAGGCCTTGCGGACCACCACGCAGAACTTCGGCACCGTGGCCTCGGAGATCGCGCTGATCATCTTGGCGCCGTGCCGGATGATGCCCTGCTTCTCCACCGCGCTGCCGACCATGAAGCCGGGCACGTCGGACAGGAAGACCAGCGGGACGTTGAACGCGTCGCACAGCTGCACGAACCGGGTCGCCTTGTCGGCCGAGTCGACGAACAGCACCCCGCCCTTGTGCATCGAGTTGTTGCCGACCACGCCGACCACCTCGCCGGCCAGCCGGGCGAAGCCGACCGTCACCTCGCGGGCCCACCGGGCCTGGATCTCGAAGTACGACCCCTCGTCGACGAGCGCGCGCACGTACCGCCGCATGTCGAAGGCCTGCCGCTCGCTGGCGGGCACCAGCGCCCGCAGGTCGCCCGACCCGGCGGGCCGGGCCGCGGCCGCCGGCGGGGTGCCCTGCCAGCTGGAGGGCAGGTACGACAGGTAGCGGCGGACGACCTCGAGCGCCTCCGGCTCGTCCTGGCACAGGAAGTGCCCCACCCCGGACTCGGTGGTGTGCACCTTGGCCCCGCCCATCGCCTCCAGCGTGGTCTTCTCCCCGGTCACCATCTCGACCATCCGGTCGGACCCGAGGTACATCGACGCGTTGCCGTCCACCATCGCGACCACGTCGCAGAAGGCCGGGATGTACGCCCCGCCGGCCGCCGACGGCCCGAACAGGGCGCAGACCTGCGGGATCGAGCCGGACGCGCGCACCTGGTTCCAGAAGATCTTGCCGGCACCGCGCCGGCCGGGGAACAGGTCGACCTGGTCGGTGATCCGCGCCCCGGCCGAGTCGACCAGGTAGACCATCGGGACGCCGGTCGCGTACGCCCGCTCGATGATGCGGATGATCTTCTCCACCGTCCGGGCGCCCCAGGAGCCGGCCTTGACGGTGGAGTCGTTGGCCATCAGGCAGACCGGCCGGCCGTCGATGCGCGCCTGTCCGGTGACCACGCCGTCCGCCGGCAGGTCGCCCGCCAGCGCGTTGGCGAACAGCCCGTCCTCCACGAACGAGCCCTCGTCGACCAGCAGCCGCACCCGCTCCCGGGCGAAGAGCTTGCCCTTGGCCGCGTTGGCCTCGTGGTAGCGGGCGGCCCCGCCCTTTTCCACGGTCGCCCGGACCTCGCCCAGCGTCGCCTCGTCCACGCCCCCAGTTCTACCTGACGGCCCGGCGGCCCCGGCCGCGGTATGAGCTATCCGATATCTGCCGCGGTGACCGGCTCGTTCTCTAGCGTGAGCCTCGCCCTGCCTTCCCCACCCCCAAGGAGTGATGGGATGAAGCGGACCCTCGCCGGCATCGCGGCAGCGATCCTGCTGCCGGCCGGCATCGTCGCCGCCCTCGGCACCCCCGCCGCCGCAGCCCCGGCCGCCCCGGCCGCGACCGCCCCCACCGCCGATGCCGCCTCGCCGGAGATGCTCGCCGCGCTCCAGCGTGACCTCGGCCTGACCGCCACCCAGGCCCGCCAGCGGATCGCGTCCGACCTGGCCGCCACCCGTACCGAGCTCCGGCTGCGCAAGCAGCTGGGCAAGGCGTTCGCCGGCGCCTGGGTGACCGCCGACTCGCTCGTCGTCGCGATCAGCGACGCGAGCCGGGCCGCCGAGGTCCGCGCCGCCGGCGCCACCGCCCGAGTGGTCGCCCGCAACGGCGCCAGCCTCGACGCGGTCAAGGCCGGCCTGGACCGGGCCGCCAAGCGGGCCCCGGCCGCCTCGGTGCCGGGCTGGTTCGTCGACGTCAAGACCAACACGGTCGTCGTCCTCGCCCGCGGCGGCACCGCCGACGCGCGGGCCTTCATCCGGGCCGCCGGCGTCGACGCCGCCGCCGTCCGGGTCGTCACCTCCACCGAGACCCCGCGGACGCTGTACGACGTCCGCGGCGGCGACGCCTACTACATGGGCGGCGGCCGCTGCTCGGTCGGCTTCTCGGTCAACGGCGGCTTCGTCACCGCCGGGCACTGCGGCACGCCCGGCACCGCCACCCAGGGCTTCAACCAGGTCGCCCAGGGCAGCTTCCAGGGTTCCTCGTTCCCGGGCAACGACTACGCCTGGGTCGCGGTGAACGCCAACTGGACCCCGCAGCCGTGGGTCAACAACTACAGCGGCGGCAACGTGACCGTCGCCGGCTCCACCGAGTCCGCGGTCGGTGCGGCGATCTGCCGGTCCGGCTCCACCACCGGCTGGCGCTGCGGCTCCGTGCAGGCCAAGAACCAGACGGTCAACTACGCCCAGGGCTCCGTCAGCGGCCTGACCCGTACCAACGCGTGCGCCGAGCCGGGCGACTCGGGCGGCTCGTGGCTGTCCGGCCAGCAGGCGCAGGGCGTCACCTCCGGCGGCTCCGGCAACTGCACCAGCGGCGGCACCACCTACTTCCAGCCGGTCAACGAGATCCTCTCCGCGTACGGCCGGACGCTGGTCACCAGCGGCGGCGGCGAGCCGCCCCCGCCCACCGGCTGCTCCGGATACGAGTTCACCCGGACCGGCTCGGTGTCCAGCGGCGGCAGCCAGTGGACCCCGTACTACTACTCGTCGGTCTCCGGCTCCCACCGCGGCTGCCTCGACGGGCCGACCGGGGTCGACTTCGACCTCTACCTGCAGAAGTGGAACGGCGCGGGCTGGGTCGACGTCGCCGGCGGCACCACCGCCAACCCGGACGAGAACGTGACCTACAGCGGCACGGCCGGTTACTACCGCTGGGAGGTGCACGCCTACAGCGGCTCCGGCAGCTACACGCTCGGCTACAGCAACCCGTAACCCCATGATCCGGGGCCGCCCGTACCGCCGCCGCGGTGCGGGCGGCCCCTCCCATCCGCTCACCAGATCGGCCCACCGGGGCATGGACCGAATGGTCTGACGAGCCTTACCGTTCCGCCATGGACCTTGAGCTGCGGCACCTCAAGGTGGTGTGTGCGATCGCTGACACCGGCAGCGTGACGAAGGCGGCGGCGGTGCTCGGCCTCGCCCAACCGGCTCTCACCGCGCAGCTCCAGCGGATCGAGCGCCGGCTGGGCGGTCCGCTGTTCGACCGGGACCGGCGCGGCGCCCGGCCGACCGCGCTGGGCGAGCTGGTGCTGGCCCGGGCCCGGGTGCTGCTCGGCGCGATGAAGGGCCTGGAGGACGAGGCGGCCCGGCTGGCCGGCGGCGGGGCGACCCTGGCCCGCTACCGCTTCGGCAGCGTGAACAGCCCGATCCTCGGCGGGGTGGTGCACCGGCTGGCCGCCGAGCGGCCGCAGGTGCAGGTGAGCACGTACAGCAGCTGGTCGGCCGAGGAGCTGTGCCGGATGGTGCTGGGCGGCCGGCTCGACTTCGTGCTCTGCGGCACCTGCGGCGAGTCGACGCCCTCGACCGAGTCCGGCATGGTCTGGCGGGCGGTGTCGGTCGACCCGGTGTTCGTGATGCTGCCCGAGCCGCACCCGCTGACCACCCGGGCCGAGGTCGCGCTGGCCGAGCTGGCCACCGAGCAGTGGGCGGTGGCCCGCGGCGACGGCTGCTTCGGCGACTGCTTCGTCGCCGCCTGCATGCGGGCCGGCTTCACCCCGCAGACGATCTACGAGTCCGACTCCCGCGGCTGCCTCGAGCTGGTCGCCTCGGGCGAGGCGGTCGGCCTGTGCCAGGCCGTCACCCGGCCGGTCGCCGGGCTCACCGCCCGGCCGCTGGCCGGGGCGCCGCTGCAGTGGCGGCTGATGCTCGGCTGGTACGCCGGCGGGCCCGCCGCCGGGGTCGCCGACCTGGTCTTCCGGCACGCGGTGGCGGCGTACGGCGAGCTGCTCTCCCGCAACGGCTCGTACCTCGCCTGGCTGCGCGACCACCCGCGCTTCGGCGCCCAGGACGCCGAGCCGGCCGTCGCCGCCCCCTGAGGGGTGTCCGCAGGCGCCCCCTAGGGTCCGGGTGTGACGCGGACCTTCGAGGACTTCACCCCGGGCGAGCGCATCGACCTCGGCACGACGGTGGTGGACGGGGCGGAGATGCTCGCCTTCGCCCGCCGCTTCGACCCGCAGCCGTTCCACGTCGACGCGGAGGCGGCGGTGCACACCCCGTTCGGCGGGCTGATCGCGAGCGGGTGGTACAGCGCGTCCCTGTTCATGCGGCTGTACGTCGACGCGGTGCTCGCCGACTCGACCAGCCAGGGCTCCCCCGGGCTGTCCGAGCTGCGCTGGCTGCTGCCGGTGCGGGCCGGCGACGAGCTGCGCGGCACGCTGGAGGTGCTGTCGACGACCCCGTCGCAGACCCGGCCCGGGCGCGGCACCGTGGTGCTGCGCGGCGAGCTGCGCCGCGGCCCGGACACCGTGGTGCGGATGACCTTCCGCGGCCTGTTCGGCCAGCGACCCCAGGTGTCCTGACCTGAGCGTGGTTGACGGTGGTCAGGCGGGGGGGACGAGCAGCGGGACCGGCTCGCCCCGCCAGCCGCGCGGCACCACCGCGAAGGCGTCCGCCAGCGCCGGTCCCCACAGGTTGCCCGGCCGGTCCCGGCCGAGCGGCTCGACCGTCCCGTCCGGACGGGCGCGTACCGGGAGCACCCGGGCGGGCCCGTCCCCGACGGCGTGGCCGGCCAGCCGGCCGGTGGGCAGCTCGAGCAGCGGGCGGCCGGTGAGCCCGGCCAGCAGCGGGCCGAGCAGGGTGAGGGCGGCGACCAGGGCCGCGTACGGGTTGCCGGGCAGCGCCACCAGCCACCGCCCGCCGGGCAGCCCGGCCAGCCGCTGCGGGTGGCCGGGCCGGACGTCCACCCCGTCCACCACCACCCGGGCGCCGAGCTCCCGCAGCGCCCCGGTCACCAGGTCGGCCGGCCCGCCGCCGGCCCCGCCGCTGGTCAGCACCACGTCGCCGGGCGCCGCGGCGATCGCGCCGGCCAGGGTGGCGGCGTCGGTGTCCGGCACGGCGGCGGCCGGCAGCGGCTCGCCGCCGAGCGCGCGGACCCAGCCCGGCAGCGCCGGGCCGACCGCGTCCCGGACCCGGCCGCCGCCGGACCCGCCGGAGTGCACCAGCTCGTCGCCGGTCAGCAGCGCGGCCACCCGGGGCCGCGGCCGGACCGCCAGGGTGTCGAGGCCGCCGGCCGCGGCCAGGCCGACCACGGTCGGGGTGACCGGGGTGCCGGCCGGCAGCAGCTCCACCCCGAGCGGCACGTCCTCGCCGACCCGGCGCACGTGCCGGCCGGCCTCCGGCGGCTTGTGCGCGACCAGCTCGCCGCCGGACACCGCGGCCAGCTCGGCCGGGAGCACCGCCACCGTCCCGGCCGGCACCGGGGCACCGGTGGCCACCTCGACCGCCTCGCCGGCGCCGACCGGCGGCGGCGTGCCCGGGCCGGCCAGGACCCGGCCGGTCAGCCGCCAGGGGCCGGTCAGGGAGCCGACCGCGTACCCGTCCATGGCCGAGCAGTCGAAGGCCGGCACCGGCGTACGGGCCCGCAGCGCCACGGCCAGCGAGCCGGCCGCCGCGGACAGCGGCACCTCCGCCACCGGCAGCGGGACCGGCGCCTCGTACGCGGCCTGCCGGGCCTCCGCCCAGGCCGTCCTCACCCCGCCGCCGCGCCGCCGGCCGGCGGACCGCCCGCCGCCGGGTCACCCGCCGGTGCGGCGCTCGCGCCGGCGGGCCAGGCGGCGGCAAGCGCGGCGATCCGCGCGGCCAGCGCCCGCGCTTCGGCGACCGGGTCCTCGGCCCGACCGGCGGCCAGCCCGACCAGGAACGCGGTCAGCGGCGCGGCCGGCCGCGCCACCCCGTGGGCGACGTCCCGGGCCAGGTCGAGCACCAGGTCCCGGGTGCCGCCGTCCACCGCACCGGCCAGACCGAGCTCGGCCACCACAGCGGCGGTCCAGTCCTCCAGCGTGCTCACCGCGGCCCCTCTCCCTCCTTCGGCCGCCACTCCCGCGCGGCCGCCAGGTCCTCGGGAGTGTCGCAGTCGAACCAGGGCGGCGGCCCGTCGCCGTCCCCGCCCAGTCGCACCACCGGCCCGGTGGCTGCCGCCAGCACCGCCCGCAGCGGCACTCCGGCCGGCCCGCCGACCCGGCGCAACGCGGCCCGCAGCGCCGCGGTCTTCCAGATCGCGCAGAGCAGCTGGTCCCGCCCCTCGGCGTCGACCAGCAGCGCCACCGCCGCGCCGCGCTCGCCGGCCAGCCCGAGCCGCAGCCGGCGTACCGTCGCCGCGTCCAGGAACGGCAGGTCCGCGGCCAGCGTCGCCACCGCCGGCGCCCGCACGCCGACCAGCCCCGCGGCCAGCGCCGCCACCGGCCCGCCGCCGCGCGGCTCCTCCCGGGTGATCAGGTCGACCGGCACCTCGCGCACCGCCGGCCCGACCACGATCGACCGGTCGGCGTCGCGGACCGCGGCCAGCACCCGGGCCGCCATCGTGCTGCCGCCGACCCGCAGCTCCGGCTTCGGCGCCCCGCCGAACCGGCTGGCCCGCCCGCCGGTCAGCACCACGGCGTCGTACGGCCCGGGCAGCGGTCCCGTGACGGGGTCGACCGGCCGGGTCACCCGGCCACCCCCGCGCCGACCGCGAGCCGCTCCCGGCCGGCGTAGACGTTGCAGCGCCGGCCGCGCAGGAAGCCCACCAGCGTCACCCCGAAGTCCTCCGCCATCGCGACCGCCAGCGATGACGGCGCCGACACCGACGCCACCACCGGGATGCCGGCGGCCACCGCCTTCTGCACGATCTCGTAGCCGGCCCGCCCGCTCACCAGCAGCACCACCTCGGCCAGCGGCAGCCGGCCGTCGAGCAGCGCCCGGCCGACCAGCTTGTCCACCGCGTTGTGCCGGCCGACGTCCTCCCGGGCGGCCAGCAGCGTGCCGTCCGCGGCGAACAGCCCGGCCGCGTGCAGCCCGCCGGTGGCGTCGAACAACCCCTGCGCCGACCGCAGCGCGTCCGGCAGCCCGTACAGGGTCTCGACGGGCACGGTCGGGCCGGCCGGGACCGCGCTCAGGCCGCGCTCCCGCAGCGCCTCCAGCGAGGCGGACCCACAGACCCCGCAGGCGCTGGACACCAGCCCGACCCGGGCCGGCTCCGGCGGGGCGGGTCCGTCCACCTCGACGGTGACCACGTTGAAGCGCTGGTCCGGGCGGTCCACGTCGGCGCAGTACGACACCTGGCGGGGCGAGCCGGGCAGCATCCCCTCGGCGTGCAGGAACCCCACCGCCAGCTCGAAGTCGTGGCCCGGCGTACGCATGGTGACCGCGACCCGGACGGACCGGCCGCCGGCGGCGACCCGGACCTCCAGCGGCTCCTCGGTGACCAGCGAGTCCCGGCGCCGCACCTCGTCCTCGCCGTCCAGGGTCCAGACCCGTACCCGGGTGGACGGCCCCGGCCGCTCGGCACTCACACCTCCCTTCTCCCCAGGCCCCGGCCGGGCAACCCGACTGCTACGTACCGCCACGGAACGCCGTGACTTGACCCACGCTCCGCTTCGGGAACGATTCAGAAGACCCTTGCCCGTCACCGTGGTGGCCGGCCGTGGCGACGACGTGCACGGTCAGCCCGTGGTCGCGGCCAGGACGGCGCGGCGGAGCGCGGCGTCGTCGGTCTCCTCGACCGCGCGCAGGTCCAGCAGGCACCGTCCCCGCTCGACCCGGCCCAGCACCGCCGGGTCGCCGGTCCGGAGCCGCTCCGCGTACGGCGCCGGCAGGCTCACCGCCGCGCTCGCCAGCGCCACTCCGGGCGCCCCGCCACCGCCGACGGCGGCCTCGCTGTCCACCGCGGTCGCGTCCACCCCGGCCGCCCGCAGCAGCCCGACCAGCCGCTCGGCCCGCTCCCGCAGCGCCGCCGGGTCGGCCGCGAGCGCCCGCGCGACCGGCGGCGCCGGGCCGCGCAGGGTCGCTTCCAGGGCGGCCAGCGTGAGCTTGTCCACCCGCAGCGCCCGGGCCAGCGGGTGCCGCCGCAGCGTCTCCACCACGTCGGCGCGGCCGAGCAGCAGCCCGGCCTGCGGGCCACCGAGCAGCTTGTCGCCGCTCGCGGTGACCAGCGCGGCGCCGGCCCGCAGCGCCGAGGTGGCGTCCGGCTCGGCCGGCAGCGCGGGCTGCGGGGTGAGCAGCCCCGAGCCGGTGTCCACCACCACCGGCACCGGCAGCGTGGCCAGCTCCGCCGTCGGCACGCTGGAGGTGAAGCCGGTGACCACGAAGTTGGACGGGTGCACCTTGAGCACGAAGCCGGTGTCCGGGCCGACCGCGGCGGCGTAGTCGGCCAGCGTGACCCGGTTGGTGGTGCCCACCTCCCGCAGCCGGGCGCCGGTGGAGACCAGCAGGTCGGGGATGCGGAAGCCGTCGCCGATCTCGACCAGCTCGCCGCGGGCCAGCACGATCTCCCGGCCGGCGGCCAGCGCGGTGGCGGCGAGCACCAGCGCGGCGGCGCCGTTGTTGACCACATGCACCGCCTCGGCGGCCGGCACCGCGGCGGCCAGCGCGGCGAGCGCCCCCCGGCCCCGGCGGCCCCGCCGGCCGGTGGCAAGGTCCAGCTCGACGTCGGTGGTGCCGGCGGCGGCGAGCACCGCGGACCGCGCGGCCACCGACAGCGGCGCCCGCCCGAGGTTGGTGTGCAGCAGCACGCCGGTCGCGTTGAGCACCGGGCGCAGGCTGGCCGGCACCGCCGGCAGCGCGGCGAGCACGGCCGGCACCACCGCGTCCGGCGCCAGCTCGCCGTCGCGCACCTGCTGCTGGGCCGCGGTCACCGCCTCCCGCACCAGCGCCCGGCCGAGCCGGCCGACCGCGCCGTCCAGCCGCGGGTCGCCGAGCACCTCGTCGGTGCGCGGCACCTGCCGCCGCGGGTCGGCCGGGGCGACGGGTCGGGTCACGCCGCCACCGTACGACCCGGGGCCGCGCGCGGTCCGGGCAGGCCGGCCGCCGTACGACCGTTCGGGCTCGGGGCCTCCTCCGGCAGCGACCCCGTAGTTAGGCACCGGGACCTCCGGGGATTAGATCAGGGGGTCGGACTATCCGTATTCCTCAGTATCGTGTCGACGGTTACCACACCATCATCAACTGTTTGTTGTTGCACCATAACAGCCAGTGACTGCACTGGCACCCGGCGCAACGAGTCCATGGGGGAGAGACCAGCGTTGCCGTCCCGCAGTGCACAACACCAGCCCCGTCACCGCACGTTCCGGCTGCTGGTGATCGTCGGCGCCGTCGTGGCCATCGCGCTCGTCACCGGCGGCGTCGTGACCGCCGGCCGCGACGGCGCCCGGCCCCCGGCGGCCGGCCCGGCGCCCGCCACCCAGCTGGCCGCGGCGCCGCTCGACTCCGGCCGCGCCCTCACCTCGGCCAAGACCGCGCCGCTCAGCCCGGGCGAGCTGGCCCTGCAGCTGCAGGCGCTGCTCGGCCAGCACACCGTGCTCGCCGCCGACATGATGCGCGGCCGGCTGCGCAACGACCCGGACCTGGCCCAGGCGGCCAACTCGGCCCTGGGCAAGAACACCGACGCCATGGGCAAGCTCATCGCCGGCGCCTTCGGCAGCGCGGCCGCCGAACAGTTCACCCCGCTGTGGTCCAACCACGTGACTGCGCTGTTCAACTACTCCCGCGGGCTGGCCGACGGCGACACCGCGGTGCAGAGCCAGGCCAAGGTCACCATCACCCGGTTCGAGACCCAGCTGGCCGACTTCTTCGTCGCCGCCGCCCAGGGCAGGCTGCCCCGCGCCGCCGCGCTCGGCGCGGTGACCGCGCACATCGAGCACCTGATCGGCCAGGCGGACGCGTACGCGGCGAAGGAGTGGGGCAAGGCCGACCAGCTCTACCGGCAGGGCTTCGCGCACGCCTTCGAGCTCGGCACGTCGCTCGCCGCCACGCTGCTGCCGCCGGACCGGGCCGAGGTGCTCGGCACCCCCGGCTGGCGGCTGCGCTCGGCGCTGACCCAGCTGCTCGGCGAGCACGTCCAGCTCGTGGTCGCCGCGATGCGGTCCGGCGTCACCGACGCCCCGGACTTCGCGGCCGCGGCCGCCGCGGTCAACGGCAACACCACCGACCTGGCCGGCGCCATCGACACGCTCTTCGGCCCGGCCGCGGCCCGCAGCTTCCAGTCGATGTGGGCCGATCACATCGACCTGCTGATCGCGTACGCGGCCGCCATCGCCAAGGACGACGAGGGCCAGAGCAGCTCGATCGGCGGCAAGCTCGCCTCGTTCGAGACGCGGCTGGCCGCCTTCCTCAACACCGCCACCGGCGACAAGATCGCGTCCACGGCGCTGGCCAGGGCGCTGCAGTCGCACGACGGCATGCTCCGCCAGCAGGTCGACGCGTTCGTGGCCAAGGACTACGCGACCTCGCACGACGTGGCGTACACGACGTACCAGGAGATGTTCGGGCTGGCCCGGCAGCTGGCCGACGCGTTCGGGCTCGAGGTCGCCTCCCGGCTCCCGGTCGGGGCGGCGGACACCGGCCGCGGCGGGACGGCGCCGGTCGGGGGTCGCTGAGGTGCGGGGCGGCCCGCTCGCGGCCGCGGTGGTCGGCGCGGTGCTCGCGGCCACGCTGACCGGCTGCGGCGACGGCGAACCGGCCGGGGCGGCCGACGGGGGACGCGACAAGCCGGTCGCCTCGCCGGCCGCGGACGACTTCCGGTCGGTGCGCACGTACGACGCGGTGGCGCTGCCGGTGCGGCTGCGCGTCCCGGCGGCCGGCGTGGACACCCCGCTGGAGGCGCTGGGCCGGGCCGCGGACAAGTCCATCGCGCTGCCCAGCCGGCCCGAGCTGGCCGGCTGGTTCGACGGCGGCCCGCGCCCCGGCCAACCCGGCCCGGCCGTGATCATCGGGCACGTCGACTGGGAGTCCGGGCCGGCGGTCTTCATCCGGCTGGCCGAGCTCGAGCCGGGCGCGACGGTGCTGGTCGACCGCGCGGACGGCAGCACCGCCACCTTCCGCGTCACCCGCCTCCAGCAGGTGGCGAAGGTGGCCTTCCCCACCGACGAGGTGTACGCGCCGGACCTGGCGCCGTCGCTGCGGCTCATCACCTGCGGCGGCAGCTTCGACCGCGACACCGGGAGCTACCGGGACAATGTCATCGTCTACGCGACGCCGGCCTGACCGGCGCGGACGCGCGGCGGCGGCGCTGGCTGTCGTCGCGGTCGCCGGCGCGCTCGGGCTGGCCGGCCGGGCCGGCGCGGCGCCGGCGGTCGACGTGCTCGCCGTGCAGCCGGCCGCCGGCGAGGTCACGCTCGTCGCCGGGGTGACCCCGGCGCCGGCCGCGGCGCTGCCGGCCGAGGCGTTCGGCGTCACCGACGCGGCCGGCGCCGCCGTGCCGGCGACGGTCGCGCCGGTGCTGGCCGGCGACCTGGCCACCGCGCTGGTGCTGGACACCTCGTCGGCCGGCACCGATGCGCTGCAGGCCGGGATCAACGGCGCAGCCAGCTTCCTGCTCCAGCTGCCCGACGGGGCCCGCACCCTGGTGGTCACCGACGGCGGCCCGCCGACCCTGCTGGCGCCGCTGACCGCCGGCGCGAGCACCGCGATCGCCGCCGTCAACGCGGTCCGGCCCGGCGGCGAGCGGCAGACCGGGGCCGCGCTGCAGGTGGCGCTGGACGGGCTGCCGGCCGTCCCCGGCCGCCCCCGGGTGCTGCTGCTGCACACCGGCGCCACCGACGCCGGCGGCGAGCCCGCGGCCGCGCTGGCCGCGCGGATGCGGGCCGCCGGGGTGCTGCTGGCGGTCGTCGCCACCGGCCAGGACCAGCGTTACTGGGCCCAGGCGGCCGAGGAGACCGGTGGCGTGCTGGTGCCGGCCCGCGGGTCGGGCGCGCTGGGCGCGTTCGACCGGCTGGCCGGGGAGCTGCGCGGGCGCTACGCGGTGACGGTGCCGCGGCCGGCGCTGCTGCCGGCCACGCTGCGGCTGTCCGTACGGGCCGATGCAGGCACAGCGAGCACGCCGGTCGAGGTGCGGGCCGAGGCGGCGCCCTTGCCGGCCGCACCGGCCGATCGCGGGTGGTGGCCCGCACTGCTGATCCTGGCCGCGGTGGTGGTGGTCGCCGCTGGGCTCGCGGTGCTGCTCCTCCGCCGGGTCCGCACCCTCCCCCGCCCGGGCCGGTCGGGGTCGGCGGGGGTGTCCGCCGGGTCGCCGCAACCCATCTCCGCGGGATCGTCCGCCGCCGGGTCCACGCGGGCTGCGGGGACGTCGGAACGCCGCTCCCGCTCCGTCGCGCTTCCACGACCCCGGCGCCCGCTCGACAGCGACTCGCCTTTCCCCCCCACGACCGACGACTGGCCGCTCCCGGGCCCGGCAACCAACGGCGAGCGCCCCACCTCGGCCGGCTCCCGACCGCCCCACCACCTGCCGCCCCCCTCCGCCCCCCTCCCCCGCCGCACCCCCGGCGCCACCTCACCCCCCGTCCAGCCCACCATCCCCGCGGCCCCGTCCGCCGCCGTACCGGCCGATGACCCCACCGCCAACCGCACCGCCGCAAACCGCACCACCCCCGCACCCGGCACCGCCCGCCCCGCCGACGACCGAGCCACCGACGCCGGCGCCAGTCAGGACGACCAGGCGACCGCCGGGGGTGGCGGCGGTGGGGTGGGTGCCGATCCGGGGGTGGACGAGCGGGCGTACCAGCGGCTGGACGCGGAGATCGGTCGCGCCGCTGCCGATGTCGCCCGCGGCCGCCTCGACGCCGCGCACGCCGTTGCGAAGATGGCCTTCGCCGCCCGGGGCCGGCTCGACCTGCTGGACCGGGTGATCGACAGCGAGCGGCGGCTGACCGGCGCCGACCTCGGCGCCTCCCCCTCCCCGGCTGCGGTGCTCACCCTGCTCACCGCGGCCCGCCGGATCGTCGCCGGCGAGGTCGCGCTCGTCGGTCCGGCCGGCGTCCGGGTCGAGCAGTGCACCCGGGTCGGCCCCGACGGCCGCCCCAGGCACATCCTCCGGCTCACCGGCCGCGACCGCCTGGTCCGCGAGTGCCGTACCGCCGGCGAGCTGGCCCGGCACGTCGACCTGGCCAGCCTCACCCCGGACTCCCCCGCCTGACCGACCCTTCTTGAACACGTTCAACACCTCGTCTACCCTCGACTTGAACACGTTCAAGTGGAGGCGGGATGACCGAGCGAGGGACGCGGGACCGGGTGGTGGAGACCGCGCTGCGCCTGTTCCGCGAGGAGGGCTACCAGGCGACCACCATGCGGCGGATCGCCACCGAGGCCGGGGTGTCGCTCGGCAATGCGTACTACTACTTCGCCAGCAAGGACGACCTGGTGCACGAGCTCTACCGGGCCGTGCAGCGGGAGCACCGCGAGCTGGCCCGCCCGCGGCTGCGGCACGGCGCCGGCCTGACCGAGAACCTGCGGACCGTCCTGCACGCCGGCATCGACGTGATGTCGCCGTACCAGGGCTTCGGCAGCACGTTCCTCACGGTCGCGCTGCCGCCGTCGTCGCGGACCAGCCCGTTCTCGGCCGACTCGGGAGTGGCGCGGGAGCAGGCGATCTCGCTGATGCGGGAGGTGGTGACGGTCTCGCGCGGCCGGCCGACCGGGGCGCTGCTCGACCGGCTGCCGACCCTGCTGTGGCTGGCGTACCTCGGGATCACCCTGCACTGGGTCACCGACTCCTCGCCCGGGCAGGTGCGCACCCGCCAGCTCATCGACGGGGTGACGCCGATCGTCACCCGGCTGGTCGGGCTGGCCCGGCTGCCGGTCGGCCGGCGGCTGGTGACCGACGTCGGCCGCGTGATGGATCTGGTCACGGCGCCCGACGAGGCGGTGGCACGGTGAGCGGGATCCGGACCGCGGTCGTCGCCGGGGCGTCCGGCTACATCGGACAGCACCTCCGGTCCACTTTGGAGTCAGACGGCGTCCGCGTACGCACCATCGGCCGGGCGCCGGGCTCCGACGCCCGGTGGGCCGACGAGGCGAGCCTGACCGCCGTGCTGGACGGCGCCGACCTGCTGGTCAATCTGGCCGGCCGCTCGGTGAGCTGCCGCTACGGCAAGCGCAACGCCGACGAGATCCTCGCCTCCCGCACCGAGACCACCGCGGCGCTCGGCCGCGCGCTGGCCCGGACCGGCTCGCCGCCCGAGCTGTGGGTCAACGCCAGCACCGGCACCATCTACCGCGACGCCCGCGACCGGCCGCAGGACGAGGCGACCGGCGAGCTGGGCGCCGGCTTCTCGGTCGCGGTCGCCCGCGCCTGGGAGCACGAGCTCTTCGCCGCGCCCACGCCCGTACGGAAGATCGCGCTGCGGATGGCGATCGTGCTGGGATCCGGCGGCGGGGCGCTCAACCCGTTCGTCAACCTGGCGCGGGTCGGGCTCGGCGGGCGGATGGGCCCGGGCGAGCAGGTCTTCAGCTGGGTCCACGTGGAGGACGTCGTCCGCGCGATCGTGCACCTGCACGCGGACCCGGCGATCGCCGGACCGGTCAACGTCGCCACCCCGCACCCGGTGACCAACGCCGAGCTGATGGCCGCGGTCCGCGCCGCGTTCGGGCGGCCGCACGGGCTGCCGCTACCGGCCGGCGTGCTCGAGCTCGGCGCCCGGGTGATCCGCACCGAGGCCGAGCTGGTGCTCAAGAGCCGGTGGGTGCACCCCGGCGTCCTGCTCGCCTCCGGCTTCGCCTTCACCCACCCGACGCTGCCCGAGGCCCTCGCCGCCATCGCCGTGGAGACACCCCGCGGCCTGCTGCCGGTCGCGCTGGGCTGACCCTCCGCTCGGTAGCGTCCCCCCGTGGACCTGGTCTTCCTGCACGCCCCGGCGGCGGCCGGCAATGGATCCGGCGCTCCGAGCAGGGCTGAGCAGCTCCGGGTGCTCGCCGACTTCGACGCCGCCCGGCCGGTCGGGCATGGTTGAGGCGGTCGTGCCTGCCGGGGACATCGAGCTGGCGGGGGCGCTACTGCGGATCCAGCACGCGGCGTACGCGGTCGAGGCGAGGTTGATCGGCGACGACCGCATCCCGCCCCTGCACGAGACCCTCGACGACCTGCGCGCCGCCCCGCTGACCTGGCTGGCCGCCTCCGTCGACGGGACAGTGGTCGGCGCGGTCGCCTGGACCGAGGAGCCGGACACCCTCGACATCGACCGCCTCCTGGTCTCGCCGAGCGCGCACCGGCAGGGCGTCGGCTCCGCGCTGGTCCGCGCAGTCCTGTCCCGCGCCACCGGGCGCCGCACCCTCGTCTCCACCGGTCGGGACAACCGCCCGGCGCGCGCCCTGTACGAGCGGCTCGGCTTCACGCACACCCACGACGACGAGGTGATCCCCCGCCTCTGGATCGCCCACTACACCCACAACCCCTGACGTCATCGCCACCTCCGCCGCGCCGATTCCCCAAATCAGCCCCGAACAACGCTCACATGGCGAGAGTCGGACGTTCACCTGGGCCGCGCCTGCGCCCTCTCGCCGATGTGGGTGCCTGGTCCAGAACGGATTGGTGCCGGTCTGCGGCAGCAGCTCCGGCGGGGGCGATCACCTGTTCGTTATTCGCTTTCAGTCGGACGTATCGCTGTGCCGCTCCGGTGGATGGGAGCCGGACTGCGGGCAGCAATGTGCTCGTCCGCCGTCTCCTCGCCGAGGAGTTCCTCGCCGGGAACGCCCTCGGCGCTGGCGATGCCGGCACTCGCCGGAAGGTGCTTGAGCCCGTGCGCGCGCCGAGCCTCCCGCACCCCCTGCGAGATGCTGTGCCACAAGTGGTCCTCACCGAGTTCGGCCATCAGCCCCGACCGGCGCAACACCTGGCGGACCGCCCACATGACGCGGACCAGGTAGAGGTCGACCCCGCGGGCCCGCAGCTCGCGCAGTAGGTCGGCGAGCGCGTCGGCGCTCGTCGTGTCCATCTGGTCGGTCGCCTCCATGTCGAGCACGAGCGCGCGGGTGCCCGGTGCGGCCTCGACCTGGGCGAGAACGGTGTCATGGACCGGCGCCGCGGTGACCCAGAAGATCGGCGTGGCGCTGCGGAGCACCAGGACCCCCGGGTACGTCGGCCGCTCGTCGTGGTCCCGGATGCTGCCCCACGCCGCCTTCTCGTCCGGCACCCTTCCCATCACCTCGACGTCGACCCGGCTGGACCGGTAGACCAGGCCCAGCACCGAGCCGGCAACCGCGAGGAGCAGGCCGTAGAGCGGCCCGAAGGCCAACACTCCCACGGCAGCGACCAGCGCGGCGACGATGTCGTTCCGACGCACCCGGGCATAGCGACGCAGCGCCCCGACGTCGATGAGCTTCCAGACCGCGTTGACCACGATGGCACTGAGGACGGCCCTGGGCAGCTCCGAGAGCACCGGCGCGATGGCGACGATGACGACCAGGGACAGCACGGCCGCGGTCATGCCCGCCATCTGCGTACGGCCGCGAGCGTCGCTGACGGCCGCCGTCTTGGACAGGCTGCCAGCCACACCGATACCGCCGAACAGGCCGGAGCCGAGGTTGGCCACGCCGGAGGCGAGCAGCTCCTGGTCGGCATCGATCCGGTAGCCGCCGCGGGCCGCGAACAGCCGGGCGGCACTGAGCCCCTCCGCGAGACCCACCAGCGCCAGCGCCGCGCCGGCGGCGAACAGCGTCGGCAGGTCGCCGGCGGCCACCGACGGCACGCCGGGCGTCGGTAGCCCACGCGGCACCGAGCCGACGACCTCGACGCCCAGCGCCTGCAGGTCCAGTGCCGAGGATGCAACGACACCACCGAGCAGGACCAGGAGTCCCCACGGCACCCGCCGGGCCAGCGCCTGGCCACCGAAGAGGACGAGCAGCGAGACCGCCGAGACGATCACCGTCACCAGGGCGGCGTCGCCGCGGGTGAGGCTCTCGCCGAGGGAGCTGACCCGCTCGACCACCCGGCCCCGCGGCGTCTGCAGGCCCAGCAGGTGGGGCACCTCACTGAGCACGACCAGGAGGGTCAGGCCGAGGACGAAGCCGGTGATGATCGGCTTGGAGAGGAACTCCGCCACCCACCCGATCCTGAGGAAGCCCGCGACGATCAGGACGAGACCGGCGCCCAGTGCCAGAGCCGCCGTGTACGACGCGGCCTGCGCCGTGCCCGCGACCCCGAAGCTGGCCAGCAGGGAGCCCGACAGCACCGACACCGTCGACACCGGACCAACGACGAGCTGCCGCGACGAGCCGAAGATCGCGTACGCCACCAGAGCCACCGGCACCGCATAGAGGCCCACCTCGACCGGCGCACCGGCGATCGAGGCGTAGCCGAGCGCCTGAGGGACGGCGAGCGCCGCCACCACGGCACCCGCGACAACGTCGCCGCGCAGCCAGCCCCGCTCGTACCGAGGGAGCCAAGTGACCGCCGGGACCCGCCGCCAACGGCCCCCCGATGCTGCGTCGGTGCGCTCGCTCATGCGGGCCCCGCTTCCCCCATCCGGACACCAAGGCTACCGAGAGGGGAGCCGTGCCCACGCCACCGAGCTGTGGGGCGTGTTGACGCGACGGGCAGCGAAGCAATTGCGGATGCTGCTCACGGGGCCAGCCAGGTGGCGAGGGCGGTCCGGTCAGGTCGAGCCGTGACCGTAGCTGTCGCGGAGGTCATTGGGCGCGCCGGCCCGGCCCTCGTCGCGGATCCGGGCGCTCCTGGCGGCGAAGCCGTCCACTTCGGTCGCCCCACGGCGGCGGCGTACGCGCCAGTCGTACACACCCGCAGCTGCCAGCAGTGCTGCAAACCCGAGCGCGAGACCCCACATGACGCACCTCCCGAGGGACAATGCTACGGCCTTGCCGACCAAGTGCACTGGCCCGAAGGCGCCCGCCGACCGTGGCGTGATCAAGCTCCCGAGCCTGCGTCGGCTTTCCCCGCGGGACGACCGAAGCCGCGCCGAATTCGGGTCCGGACACGCTGCGCGGTCGCTGGTGCGAGCCAGTCGGTTCGTCGTACACCCCAACTACGACCCGTGGTTCACCGGGCGGGGCGACATGGCGCTGATCCAGGTCGTGAGCGCGGTGCCACAGACGCCGATCTCGATCAACTCCACCTCGCCGGCCGCGGGCACCCCGAGCCGGATACTCGGCTGGGGCCAGACCTGCCCCACCCGGGGCTGCGGCGGCGCCCCGACGACCCTCAAGCAGCTGGACACGTCCATCATCACCGACTCCTCGTGCAGCAGCCGGGCGTCGTTCAGCTCCAGCACCGAGCTCTGCGTGAACGTGCCGAGCGGTCAGGGTGCCTGCTACGGCGACTCCGGCGGCCCAGCGCTGGTCGGCACGGCCACCTCCTGGCGGCTGGTCGGCGCCACCAGCCGGGGCACCTCGTCCACCTGTGGCGCCACGCCGACGATCTATACCGACGTGACCGCCTACCGGTCCTGGATCACCAGCACGACCGGCATCCCGGTCTAGGACCAGCCCCGCCAGCGGTGGAGTCGTCGGTCCCGGTCCGGCGGCTCCACCGCACGGCAACCCGGCCTCCACCCGCATCTCATGTCCCGGCGCCACCGAGAACGGCGTGCCCCGGCGGAGCGCTGCACGGTCAGGCGGCGGACCACCTGCCGCCCGAGACCCAAACGCTGCGGGAAGTCCTCCTCGCCCCGAGCGGGTCAGGTCAACCGGGCCGATCCCGGCCCGAGCAGGGCGAAGCCTCCCCGAACGGTCCGGTTACCGGCGCCCTGGAGGGCCGGTGAGGCGGTCCAGGTCGATGACGGCGGCGAAGGCGGCTGCGATGTCGGCGTGGCCGGAGTTGTCCGGGTGGAGGCAGTCGGTCCCGCCGACGAGGTCCTCCGGCCCGACCAGCGCGGCGGTCTCGGCGACCACCGCGCCGTGCGCTGCGGCGCTGGCGCGGATGATGTCGTTCAGCCCGGTGGGCACCGGTCCGCCGCCCTCGAGGACCAGCTGGGCCAGCGGGGCGAGCGCGGCCAGCCGGCAGGCGCCGAGCGGGTTGTAGTAGGTCATCACGGCGATGGTGGTGGCCGGACCGGCGGCGGCCCGCAGGGCGGACAGGATCCGCTCGTAGTTGGCCGCAACCAGGCTCAGTCGGGCGGCGATGGTCGAGGCGCAGCCGGCGCTCTGCGGGTCGGGAGCGCAGGCGGTGATGATGGGGTTGAAGACGTCGTTGCCGCCGATGTCGAGGGTGATCAGCTGCACGTCGTCGACCGGGGTGGGGGTCGCCTCGCGGGTGGCGAGAAGGTCCACGGCGGCCGGCAGCTGCTGGGAGATCAACGTGGTGGTGGTCGCGCCGGGCTGTGCCAGGTTGATCAGGTCGAGCCGGCAGCCGAGCGCCGTTCCCTGCCCGCACTCCCGGCCGTCCACCAGCGTGTCGTGCAGCACCGGCACGTAGCCGTTCTCGTCGCTGGGCACCGCTCCCACTCCGGCGGCGACGGAGTCACCGAGCGCCAGGTACACGGCCGGCTCCGGTGGGGCGGCTGCCGCGGTCGACGTCACGGGCACGGCCAGGCCGAGGCCCGCCACCAGCACCAGCAACCTACGTCCTCGTCGCATGACCATCCCTCCGCCGTCCGTCCAGGCATCCTGCCCGTGCAGCCGCCCGCCGATGTGGTGATGCGAAACCGGACCCCGCATGACGACGTGCGCACCGGCCGAGGTGTGTGCCCACCGCCGGGCGGTTCTGCGCGACGGTCGCGCGACCTCGCGCGAGGCGGCGAGTGCTCAAATGTCACCGTCAAGATGACGGTGACGCGCTCGCATCCCTTGTTCGTTGGGCCGTCGTGTGGGCCATCCTCAGCTGGCCCAGTTCGGCGGCGTTCTTCATGAGTTCGCCGTTGACCCAGTAGACCATGTGACCGATCGTGCGGTCGGCCCGGTCGTGCCACGGAAACGGCGCCATGCGGTCGAGGTCCGGACCGGGCAGGTCAGCCAGCACCTGGCGCCAGCGGGATGCCAGGTCGCGGATCCACGCGACCGCGGCGTCGGCGCTGCCGGGCCAGTAGATCTCCTCCCGGGGCAGGAGCGGCTCGCCGTGCCAGGCGGCCAGGGCCTCGGTCCACCACCAGCCGATGTGCCAGGTCAGCCAGCCGATGGTGGCCGGCGGCCCGTCCGGTGGCTCGGGTTCGATCCAGTCCGGGCGCCAACGGCCGTCGTCGCCTTCGCGGACCTTCAACATGCCGGACACCGGTTCCCAGTGCACGTCGTCCTCGGTCAACGTGGCGAAGTGCTCCTCGAGCAACGACCAGACCAGATGGAACTGCCAACGCAGCAAGTTCTCCATCCACGGACGCTACCGAAGGCGCAGCCGCCGTCCCATCTGACCCACCACCGCCACATGTCCGGGCACAGCCTTCGGCGACCGCACAAGCACGTCTGAGGTTCCCCAGTAAACGGGCAAGCGGGAGTTGGTCAGTGGGCTTGCCGGGCTGCCCAGCGGAGGGCGAGGTCGACGGTTGCCTGGTGAGCCCGGCGGCGGGGTCGACGCCGAGGAGGAGGGTGGGCGACTTCCGCGCGGCGGCCCAGGTGTGTGCCTCTGGGGTCAGCAGGTCGTCGATCCACACCGCTGGTCGACCGCCGAGGTGCCGGCTGATCGCCGGTACCTTCTCCGCCGGCGGGAACGGCGCGGGCAGAAACGCGACGAACGCCAGCTCCGGCAGATCCAGCAGGGGTCCGAGGAGACGGTTTGCCTCGCTGCCCCAGGCGGACGCCCAGACCACCTCGAACACGCCGGTCAGCTCCAGGATCCATTCGCCGTGCTGGCGGCAGAGGACCACGCACCCGCCGGCTGCGGGCTCCCCGCTGACCGAGCGGTTCCTGCAGAGCTGTCAGGTCGATCCTGACTCCACGCCCATCGGGCCGCCGCCCTCCCAGGTGTGCCAGCGCTCGATCTCGATCCAGGCGTTCACCCGCGGCCGGTCGCGCTGACCGTACGGGTTGCCGAAGTAGTGCGTGCAGAGCCGGTCAATGCCGGACAGGTCCGGGTCGTCGGCCATCTCGGCGACGCGGCCGATGATGCTGACGTGCCGATACCAGTTGTCGGTGTCCATCACGGTCAGCGAGACGCGCGGGTCCTGGCGCAGGTGATCGACGCGCTTGCGGCCGGCGTCCATGTTGACCAGGATCCGGTCGCCGTCCAGGACGTACCACGTGGCGACCGTGACCGGCTGCCCGTCCGGCCGGAGCGTGGCGATCACGGACGGGTTCGGCTTCGCGAGGAAGTCGCGCAGCTCGTCGGGCAGCGGTGAGGTCGGCATGGCACCCATTCCATCACTGGGACGGGACGCACTGTGCCCCCGGTGACCGGCGGGTGCACGCGCTGCGGGGGAGCTCATGGGAGGGGAGTGCGCTCAGCGGTCGGCGTCGTCGCGGAGCAGCCGCTGCCAGCCGAGCAGCAGCGCCGCACCGGCCCACCCGAGCAGCACCAGCGCCGACGACGCCCGGCTCATGCCCGGCACCTCGCCGAGCAGCAGGTACGCCGCGCCGGACCCCGGCAGCACCTCCGCCAGCGCGGAGGTCCAGTCGTACCCGAACTGCGGCAGCAGCAGCGGCAGCACCACCATGAGCAGGAAGAGCGAGACCAGCCCGCCGGCGGTGTTGCGGAGCAGGAAGCCGAGCCCGACCGCCAGCGCGGTCCCGCCCGCGAAGACGAAGGCGATCGTGCCGAGCACGTCGACACCCTCGCCGGCGGGCAGGCTGAGCGCGGGCCGGCCGGCCGCGTACGCGAGCACGCCGGACCCGAGCCCCAGCAGCACCCCGACGCCGGTGGCCGTTCCGATCGCGACGGCCGCGCGGGCGAGGAAGAGGACCGAGCGGCGCGGCGTCCACTGCAGGGTCGGCACGATGCCACGGGTGACGTAGTCGGCCGTCACCGCCGACAGGGCGAGCGCGAGCAGCGCGAACTGCGCCGGCATCGCGGTGAAGGTGGGCGCCTGCCAGGCCGGGTCGGGCTGCTGCGGCACCGGGCCGCCGCCGGCGTCGAGCCCGGCGATCGTGCCGATCCCGAGCATCACCGCGGCCGCCGCCGCCAGGAACCACCAGGTGCCCCGTACGGTCCACAGCCGCGTCCACTCCGCGCCGACCGCCCGGGCGAGCACGCGCCCGGCCGAGACCTGCGTCGTCATCGGACCGCCTCCGGCAGCCGGCCGTGGTGCTCCACGCTGTCGCCGGTCAGCGCCAGGTACGCCTGCTCCAGCGACCTGCGGTCCTCGGACAGGTGGTGCAGCGGGATGTGCCCGCCGTGGGCCACATCTCCCACCTCCTCGGCGGTGCCGTCCTCGACCTGCAGCTCCTGCGCGCCCACCTGCCGCACGGTGAAGCCGTGCTCGCGGAGCCGGGCGAGCAGCGGATAGGGCTGCGGGCTCCGTACGCGGACGTGCGGACGACCCAGCCCGGACAGGATCTCCGCCGTCGTCGCGTCCGCGATCAGCCGGCCGCGGCCGATGACGACGAGCCGGTCGGCGATCTGCTCCATCTCGCTCATCAGGTGGCTGGACACCAGCACCGTGCGGCCCTCGTCGGCGAGCCGGCGCAGCAGCCCGCGGATCCAGCGGACGCCGTCCACGTCCAGCCCGTTGATCGGCTCGTCGAAGAGCAGCACCCGCGGGTCGCCGAGCAGCGCGGCCGCGATGCCGAGCCGCTGCCGCATGCCCAGCGAGTAGCCCTTGATCCGCCGGCGGGCGGCCCGCTCGAGCCCCACCTGCTCGACGACCTGCTCGACCCGGCGGCGCGGAAGGCCGTTGGCGCGGGCGGCCACCCGCAGGTGGCTGAACCCGGTGCGGCCGGGGTGCACCGCGCCGGGGTCGAGCAGCGCGCCGACCTCGCGCAGCGGCTCGGCCAGCGTCCCGTACGGCCGGCCGCCGATCAGCGCCGTGCCCGCGGTCGGCCGGTCCAGGCCGAGCATCATCCGCATGGTGGTCGACTTGCCGGCGCCGTTGGGCCCCAGGAAGCCGGTCACCTTGCCCGGCTCGACGTCGAAGCTCAGGTCGTCGACGGCCAGGACGTCGCCGTAGCGCTTGGTCAGCCCGCGGACCTCGATCATCCGCGGACCTCGTCCGCCGAGCCGGCGTGCGCCGGGATCCCGGCGTCCTCGTCGACCCACTCGAGCAGGTCCCCGGGCTGGCACTCCAGCACCCGGCACATCGCCTCCAGCGTGCTGAAGCGCACCGCCTTGGCCCGGCCGTTCTTCAGCACGGCCACGTTCGCCGGGGTGAGCCCGACCCGCTCGGCGAACTCGCCCACGCTGAGCTTGCGCTTGGCCAGCTCGACGTCGAGGCGTACGACGATGGGCATCAGATCACCGCCTCCAGATCGGCCCGCAGCGTGGTGGCCTGCCGCAGCAGCGCGCGCATCACCACCATGAGCAGCCCGAGCACGGCCTCGGCGACCAGGATCAGCAGCAGGCCGACCGCGAGCCCGGGCAGCCGCCACAGGTCGTCGACGGCCAGCAGCGTGCCGAGCAGCAGCAGCCAGGCGGCGACGACGGCGCCGAGGATCGCGTGCACCCAGCCGAACGCGCTCTCGCTGAAGATCCGATCCTCCTCGACCAGGGTGAGCAGCTCCCACGTGCACCAGATGACGACCTGGACGCACAGCAGCTCGGCGATCGCGACCGCGAGCAGCGGCATCCGCAGCGGCGCCAGCTGGGGCCACTCGTCACCCGCCTCCCCGACCAGCCAGGGCAGCACGACGACCTGGGCCAGCACGAGAGCGGCGAAGGCCAGGCCGAGCAGGGCGCGCAGGACAGTAACCAATCGAGGCACCGATCGACTATCGGTGGTTAGCTATCGACTGTCAATAGCGTGACTCAGGCGAGCAGGCTGCGCGCGACCAGGGTCAGGGCCGAGGCGGCGCAGACGACGAGGACAGCAACCCGGGTGCGGCCCGCGTCGACGCGCCGCTGCACCAGGACGCCCAGCACGAAGCCCACGGCCAGGCAGGGCGCCAGCACCAACGCCGTGGACGCCTGGTCGGCTCGCAGCTCACCGACGGCGGCCAGCCCGGCCAGCGACAGCAAGCCGCCGCCGAGGAAGAAGGCGGCGAGCGTCGCCCGTACGGTCGGGCCCGGCTCGTGCTGGTAGACCAGCGCGAGCGGCGGGCCGCCGATCGACGTCGCCGTGCCGGTGATGCCGCCGACCACGCCGGCCCCGGCGAGCGTCCAGCTGCGCAGGGGCAGCCGCACCAGCCGTACGGTCAGCGCGACCGTCGCCAGCACCATCAGCCCGACCAGCACGCCCAGCACCCGGACCGAGGCGACCGAGACGATCCACGCGCCCAGCACGGTGGCCGGCACCCGGCCGGCGAAGGCCCAGGTCAGGCCGCGCCAGTCGGCGTCGCGCCACTCGCGGGCCAGGGTCAGCACCGGGTACGTCGAGGCCAGGCAGACCAGCAGCCCGGGCATCAGCGACGGCTGGACCAGCATGGCGACCGGCGCGGCGACCAGCGCCAACCCGAGCCCGACGCTGGCCTGCACCAGCGCGCCGGCGGTGACCGCGAGCGCCAGCAGCGCGAGCACATCCGGCGGTGGCACCCCCTCACCCTCACACCCTCGGCCGGCCGGCAGGGCACGGGGGCACGGGGGCACGGGGGGCCGCGGGGCGCCGGGGGTCAAGCGAGGGGGATCGGGGTCCGGTGGTCCTTCTTCAGCCCGTGCCGCGGACAGGGTTGCCCGACCTCGCGCGGGCACAGCACCCACATCTCGGACGCCGTCATCTGATAGAGCCGGTACGGCTCGGAGCCGGTCACGTCGTCGCGGGTCACCGGGCTGGAGTCGCTGCCGCCCGGCCGGGGAAAGCCGGGCAGCGCCCGGTCCAGGTCGGCGCCGGCGAGCTCGCGGGCCTGCCCGACCGCGTACACGGCCCGACCGTGGTACGGCGGCACCGTCGAGTCGAAGATCACCACGCTGACCCCGGGGCGCTCGGCCAGGTGCTGGGAGTGCAGGGCGTCGGTGGCCGACATCCAGGTGAACTGCCCGTCGCCCGCCGGCGCGAAGTAGACCGGCGAGGTCCACGGGCGGCCGTCCGCGTCGACCGTACCGAGCGTCAGGTACAGGTTGGCGTCGATGAGGGCCCGGGCGTGGGCCACGAGGTCGTCATCCGTCATGGGGCCAGACCCTGCCGTCCGGGACGCCCGCGCGCCTCTATCCCGTGGGGCTCGGCCTGGTTCCGGACGCCGAACGTCCGCAACCGCAGCTACGGTGCCTCACTGTGACCACCAGCGACTACCCCTGGGAACCACCGCTCGCCGGCACCGAGGTCGAGCACCTCGTCGGCGCGCTCGAACGGCTGCGCACGACGTTCCGCTGGAAGGCCGACGGGCTCGACGCGGCCGGCCTGCAGACCCGGATCGGCGCCTCCTCGCTGACGCTCGGCGGCCTGCTCAAGCACCTCGCCCGGGCCGAGGACGACATCTTCGGACCGAAGCTCAGCGGCAGCGCACCCAGCGCGCCGTGGGACACCGCGCCGTGGGACGAGGACCCCGACTGGGACTTCACCTCGGCCGCCGCCGACACCCCGGAGCAGCTCTACACGATCTGGGACGAGACCTCGGCCCGCTCCCGGGCGCGGCTGGAAGCGGCGCTCGCCGACGGCGGGCTCGACCAGGCGGTCCACCTCGCCTGGCCGGGCGGGCGACACCTCAGCCTGCGCCGGCTGCTGTGCGACCTGATCGAGGAGTACGGCCGGCACACCGGCCACGCCGACCTGCTTCGCGAGGCCGTCGATGGTCTGGTCGGCGAAGACCCACCCGCCCGCTGGCAGCCCACCTCCCCCTGAGTCACCGCGCGCCCTCAGGAGGGGCCGGTGTGGGCGGCCCACAGCGCGCCGGCCCGGGTGGCCGCCGCGGAGACGAGAGCCGCCAGCTCCGGTCGGTCGGGGACGCGGAAGGAGACGTAGGCGCCGCGACCCCCGGCGGTCGGCCGCCCGTACGCCTTCGCGGCGAGCCGACCGTCCGGCAGCAGCCGCACGTTGAGGGTGCTGAGCCGGAACTCCTCACCGCGGCGGCTGTCGGTCCACCGGAGCTCCTCCGGGATCGTCACGTTGATCGCCAGCGCGGTCACCTCGACGTCGTCCACGACCCGCATGCTCCCAGCCCGGCCGGCGCCTACGGCGCCTTGCACTCACGCGGGATCGGCGGCGTGGGCATCGGCACCCCGGCCTTGCCCAGCGTGCGCTCGAACGCGTCCGCCCAGCTGCCGTCCTCACGCGCCAGCCGGAGCGTCTCGGTGAGGAACTGGCAGAACGCCGTGTCCCCGCGCTTGAAGCCGATGCCGTAGTCCTCGCGCGAGAACGGCTGGCCGACCACCTTGAGCTTGTCCGGCTGCTCGGCGACGTAACCGAGCAGGATCGCGTCGTCCGTGCTGACCGCGTCGACCTCCTCACGAAGCAGCATCTGGACGCATTCGGTGTATGCGTCCCGCGCGACCGTGACGGCCTTCCGGAGCTCCAGGTTGATCAGAGAGGTCGATCCGGTGACCGAGCAGACCTTGCGACCGGCCAGGGTCTCCTCCCCGGTGATCCGTGTGTCTCCCTTGCGGACGAGCAGCTGCTGGCGGGCTACGTAGTAGGGACCGGCCTGACCGACCAGTGCCTCCCGCTTGGGATTGATCGAGAAGGACGCGATCACGAGGTCGACCTTCTTGTTCAGCAGGTACTGCTCACGGTGCTGGGAGAGGGCCTCCTTCCAGGTGATCCGGTCGGCCTTGATGCCGAGCCGGCGGGCGACGATCTTGGCGATCTCGATGTCGAAGCCCTCACGCTTGCCGTTGGCCACGTTGATGAAGCCGATCCCGGGCTGGTCGTACTTCACCCCGATGACCACGGTGCCGGCGGCCTGGATCTCGGCCATCGTGGTGCCCTCGGGGAAGGACACCTGCTCCAGACCGTCACAGCCCGCGGCGAGCCCGAGCGTAAGGAGCGCGACCAGCGCGACCAGCAGCCGCCGGCTCATGGCCGGCTCCGGCCCAGCCCGGCGTCCCGAGCCTTGGCCACCGCGGCGGCGCGGTCCCGCACCTGGAGCTTCACCAGCACGGCGGACACGTGGTTGCGGACCGTCTTCTCCGAGAGCGCGAACCGGCGGGCGATGTCGTGGTTGCCGCAGCCGGCGGCGACCAGCTCGAGCACCTGCCGCTCGCGGTCGGTGAGCTCGGGGAAGGCGGTAACGGTGTAGTCCCGGTGCGCGCCGGTGAAGAAGTCGGTGATCCGCCGTGCCACCGCCGCCCCGTAGACCGCCTCGCCGTCGGCGACGGTGAGCACCGCGCGGACGATCTCGTCCCGGTCGGCGCCCTTGAGCAGGTAGCCGCGGGCGCCCGCTCGGAGCGCGCCGAAGAGCGCCTCGTTGTCGTCGTGCATGGTCAGCACGAGCACGCCGGTGCCCGGGTGCCGGGCCAGGATCTCGGCCGTGGCGGCCGCACCGTCCAACGCCGGCATGGCCAGGTCGGTGATCACCACGTCCGGCTGGGTGCTGTTGACCAGGGCCAGCAGCGCCCGGCCGTCGGCGGCTTCGCCGACCACCTCGACCTCGTCGCCGCCGGCGAGCGCGGCGCGCAGCCCGTAGCGGAACATCGGGTGGTCGTCGGCGATCACGACCCGGACCGGGCGGGGGGCGGGAGCGGAGGGTGCGGTCACGGCTGCTCCAGCGGGAGGGTGGCGGTCACGGTGGTGCCGTCGGCGGCGGACGCGACGCCGAGCCGGCCGCCCAGCGTCTCGGCCCGGCGGCGCATGGAAGTCAGTCCCACCCCGGCGGCGGCCCGGCCCACGCCGCATCCGTTGTCGGACACGGTGATCTCCAGCGCGCCGTCCGGGGCGGCCAGCCGGACCCGGACCTCGCTGGCGCGGGCGTGCCGGGCGGCGTTGGTCAGCGCCTCGGTGGTGATCCGGTAGGCCGCGTTTTCCACCGGCGGGGACAGCGCCGGCAGGTCGGCCGCCTCCACCCGCACCGGCACCGAGGTGGACACCGTCTCCGCGTGGCGGCGGATCGCGTCCGGCAACTTGAGGGTGTCCAGCACGGTCGGCCGCAGCCCGTCGATGATCCGACGGACCTCGGCCACCGCGACGTCGACCTCGTCCCTGATCCGGCCCAGCAGCGCCGTCGAGGCCGCCTCGTCGCCGGCGTCCAGCCGGTCGCCGAGCGCCTGCAGGCCGAGGCCCACCCCGGACAGCGACGGGCCCAGCCCGTCGTGCAGGTCGCCGCGGAGCCGGTCGCGCTCGGTGGTGGTGGCGGCGAGCACCCGGTCCCGCTCGGCCTCCAGCGCCTCGGTCAGCCCGACCGCGCGCACCACGACCGCGACCTGGAGGGCGAGGGCGGCGAGCAGCCGGGCCTCGGAGCCGGTGTAGGGCTCGCCGGGTTGGCGCCGCGCCACCCGCAGCTCGCCGACCAACTGCCCACCGAAGGACAGCGGCAGCACCGCGGCGGTCATCGGCCCGACCGGATCCGGCGGGTCGCCCACCGTGGCCAGCACCCGGCCGTCGGGTGCGGCGACCGCCGCCCCGGGGGCGTGCACCGCGGCGGCCACGCTGGCCAGGGCGCCCGGCAGCAGGTCGAGCTCGCCACCGGTGGCGACGCGGGTGCCGAGCAAGGTCATCGCGCGCAGCGGATCCTGCCGCTCGCCATACACGAGCCGGTCGGCCGCCCGCTGCAGCCGGTCGCGCGCGGGGGCCAGTCCGACCGCAGCCAGCGCGGCGGCCACCGCCCCTGGCACGCGCGGGCTGTCGACGGCGGCGCCCACGGTGGCCGCCGCCAACAGGTAGGCCAGCAGGACGCCGGCGGTCATCGTGCCGTAGACCAGGCCGCGGCGGAGGACGGTCTCGATGCCGAGCAGCCGGTAGCGCAGGACGCCGACCGCGACCGCCACCGGAGCCAGCAGCAGCGACGCGAGGACCAGCACGTTGGCGAACTCGAGCGGCGCGAACAGGGACGCCGCGAGCAGCGGCATGACCGCGCAGACCACCCAGGCCAGCTGCTGCCGGCGCGGCGGCCGGGCCCGGAACAGCCGGACCACGGTGCCGCCCCAGATGGTGAGGATGGACAGGACGAGCAGTGGCTTGAAGACGGTGACCACCGCGCCGGTGAAGGTCGCCCACCACGCCGGCGCGACCAGCGCTCCGGACGGGGTGACGAGCACGAAGGTCTCCACGTCATAGGTCGAGCTGCTCGGCAGCAGCAGGTCACCCAGCCGCTCCGGGAACCTCGGCACCATCGCCCAGTTGTAGGCATCCGCCGGGTCGATGATCGGGAACGGCACCGAGACGGTGAGCAGCACGATCGCGGTCGCGGCCACGCCGACCGGCCACCGCCACCAGCGGCTCGGCAGCCGGCCCTCCGGATAGAGCGCCAGCAGGAGCGTCGGCGGCACCAGCCAACCGGGCAGGTAGAGCGCGGGGCCGACGTACGCCGGCCAGGACAGCACCTCCTCCTGCAGCCGGACGCCGCCGTATGTCATCAGGCCGACCGCCCAGGAGTGCGAGACGCCGGCGGCGAGGATGAGCCAGCCCAGCGCGTTGCGCGGGCGGAGCCAGACGAGCACCGCCCCGGTGACCGCCCAGATCAGACCTAGACAGCCGGACGCGACGACGAAGGTCTCCGGCGTGAGCGGCGGGACGGCGAAGAGGAAGAGCCGCTGGGACAACGGCCGGCCACTGAGCGCGAGCGCGACGGCGACCGCGGCGACGGCCGAGAAGACCGCCAGCACTGCTCCGACACGCGCTCGTTGCATGGCGCAAGTCTGGCGGCAGCGTTGTCCTGGAAGCCAGCGTCCGTGTCCCGGTTGGGCCGGGCGGCTTGCCCGGTCCGGTGGGCCGGCCGGCTCAGGCGCAACCCTGTCCCGCACGGCATCGTCGTAGCCGTACGGATCACCCACCCGAGGAGCGGGGGTTCGCCATGACGACGACCGGGACCAGCCTGCTGGACGTGCACGCCGCGGCCTGCCTGGCCGGTGGGGCCGGCCGGGTGGTGGACGCCGCGCTCGCCGCGCTGGTGGAGGCCGGTCGGGTGCGCGTCGACCAGGACGGCCGGCTCACCCTGGTCGAGCGGCGGAGCCGGGACGAGGTGGCCGCGGCGGTGCTGGACGCGGTCGGCACCCGTGCTCACCGCACCGCCGGGCTGGTGCGGCAGCGCGCCGGCACCGACCCGAGGGTCGCCTCGGTGGCCGGCCGGTTGGTCGACGCCGGCCTGCTGGCGCCGCGCCGGCGCGGCGGGCTCCGGCGCACCCGGGACGGTCGCCGGGTGCTGCGGGAGCTGCGCGAGGCGGTGCCAGCGCACTCGGACGGGCCGGCCGACCTGGTTCCGCTCTCCGGCCTCCCGGCAGGCACCAGCGCAGCCCGGGTGGCCCTGCACGGTCCGCGCGCGATGCCCGACGCCGAGTTGCGGGCGGCGCTCTTCGAGTCGGGCCAGCCGCGCCGGCTCCGGCGGACCGGCATGGTGGTGGCCCGCCGGCGCGGCCGTGACCGGTCGACCGCGCACGCCGAGATCGGCCGCCTGCCCGTGCAGCACGGGCCGATGGCGGGCTACTACGGCGGCTCTTACAGCGGCTACGACGGTGGGGGCGGAGGAGGGGGCGGAGGCGGCGGTGACTACGGCGGCAGCGGAGGTGGTGCCTGCTGACGTTCGCCCGGCTGCAGGCGACCGGTCGGCGAGGCGGACGCCGCCGGGTCGGGGGAGACGGCGCGGGTGCGGCGCCCACTGTCAGTCGTCGATCGCCTGGTAGACGGCGGTCCAGATGTCGTGCCACATCGGCAGCGTCTGGTCGCCCATGTGCGCCCGCTGCATGACGACGATCGTCGTCAAGTCCTCGGCGGGATCGTTGTACCAGGCGGTGCCGTAGAGGCCGGACCACCCGTAGGTCCCGACCGAGGGGCCGAGCTGCGTGCGGCGGGTGCGGACCGACATCCCGAAGCCCCAGCCGAACTCGTCGAAGTATCCCGGCTCGAACCCGGAGACCGCCTTCTGCGCCGGGGTCAGGTGGTCGGTGGTCATCAGCGTCACCGCCGGCCGCGAGAGCACCCGCTCGCCCCGGTGGGCACCGCCCGCAAGCAGCGCCGAGGCGAAGGCGAGGTAGTCGTCGGCGGTCGAGACGAGCCCGCCGCCGCCGCTCTCGAACACCGGCGGCCGGCTCCAGCGCCCGTCGGGGGCATCCTCGACGGGCGGCCGACCGGTGGCGGCGTCGTCGCGCGCGTACGCCGTCGCAAACCGGCCGAGGCTGTCGCCGCCCACGCTGAAGGCGGTGTCCTTCATCCCGAGCGGCTCGCAGACCCGCTCGCGCAGGGCGGCCTCGAAGGACTTGCCGGTGGCCCGGGCGATGAGCACGACGGTGACGTTGGCGGCGATCTCATACATCCAGCGCTCACCGGGCTGGTGGACGAGCGGGAGCGCGCCGAACCGGCCGATCCACTCGTCCGGCGGCACGGCCTTGAAGAGGACACCGATCGCGTCCGCGATCGGGCTCTCTCCCGGATCGATGCCGGTGCCCGCGGTGTAGGTCAGCAGATCCCGCAGCGTGATCGGGCGGTCGGCCGGGACGGTGTCGTCCAGCGGCCCGTCCGGTTCGGCGAGCACAGTCATGTCCGCCAGCTCCGGCAGGAGGTCGTCGACCGGGTCGTCGAGGCGGAGGGTGCAGTCCTCGACGAGCGTCATCGCGCACGCGGCGACGAGTGGCTTGGTCATCGAGCCCGTACGCCAGATCGTGTCGCCCGCCATCGGCGTCTGCGCCCCCGCGCCCTCGAAGGCGAGCGTGCCGGTCGCCTCGACGTGCACCTCGCCGTGCCGGGCGAGGACGGCCAGCGCACCCGGCACGAAGCCGGAGTCGACGTGATGCTGGAGCAGCCCCCGCAGCCGGGCGAGGCGGTGCGACGAGAAGCCCCCAGTGGTCATCGGTGCAAGCTACCTGGCACCACCCTCCTAGGCTGTGCCGGTGGCCGACCCTAGGGCGCGGGTGCAGGACGTGCACGAGCTGGCGCTCGCCATGCCGCACGTCACCGTGGTGGCCGGCTCCAAGGAGAACCCGGTCTACCAGGTAGGCGGCCGGTCATTCGTCTTCTTCCGCAACCCGAGGCCGGACGCGGTCGACCCGGCGACCGGCGAGCGGTACGCGGACGTGATCGTCATCTGGGTGCCGTCCGAGGCGGACAAGCAGTCGCTGGTGCAGGACGAATCGTCGCCGTTCTTCACCACCCCGCACTTCGACGGGCACCTGTCGGTGCTGCTGCGGGGCAGCCGGGTCGGCGAGCTGAGCCGCGGCGAGCTGGCCGAGGTGATCCAGGACGCCTGGTTGTGCCGCGCGTCCAAGCGGCGGGCCGCCGCCTGGCTGGCGGCCAACCCGCCCTAGGTGTGTCTGCCGGATGTCGGTGGATGCGGGCGGCGTCCAGGCGGCGGCCGGCAAGGCGGAGGAGGAGTCCGATACCGCTGTTGTATCGGCGACGACGACAACGCCGCCGGTCGTCGCCTGGGCGTCGCCCGCGCCGCCAGATGTCCGGCAGACACACCCTAGGAGCGGGTCGCCCAGAGCAGGCTGCCGAGCACGCGGGGGCCGGCGGTCACATCCGCCCGGCCCTCGACGGTGAGCCCGGCGGCGGTGAGGTCGGCCGCCCAGTCGTCGGCGTCGCGGAAGCCGTCGCGGTCCCACCAACCGCGGAACTGGCCGAAGACCGCGTCCAGCACGTGCGGCAGCCCGGCCGCGTCGGTGGTGGCGGCGCCCTCGCAGACGGCCACGCAGCCACCGGGACGCAGCATCTCCCGTACGTGGGCGAGGCTGCGGACGCGGTCGCGGGCGCAGTGCAGCGAGTTCACCGCCAGCACCAGGGCGGCGCCGCGCACCGGCGACGGCTCGTCGAAGTCGTACCGGATCGGGGTCCCGGGCAGGCCCGGCCGGCGGACCAGCAACGCGTTGGCGTCGGTGCGCAGGAACGTCGCCGACGGCGGCAGCCGCAGTAGCCGGCTGGTGGCACCCTCGCCCGCGCCGAGCTCGACGACCAGGTCGCCGTCGCCGACCCGCTGGCCGACGAAGGTGGCGGCGAGGTGGGCGAAAGCGCCCATCGGCGGCTCGGTCATCAGCCGCGGCCACAGGCCGGGCTCGGCGGCATACGCCATCTCGCCGCCCAGGGTGCCGGCCCGCACGCCCGGCCAGTCCCGCCCAAGCTTCCGCACCGCCTCCGCCGCAGCGCTCTCCCCCGACCCGCCCCCGCCGGTGCCGCCGCCTCCGCCGGCGGCCGAGCCGTCGCCGTCGCCCCCGCCGGTGCCGGTGCCGCCGGCGGGGGTGGTGGAGGCGCGGTCGGCGAAGCGGCGGGCGGAGGACCAGACGCGGTGGGCGCGGCGGCGGCCCGGGCCGTCGGGTCCGGGCGGGTCGGCGGCGATCTCGCGGCAGACCTCGGCCGTCAGCCGGACCAGCCGCTCGTACAGCTCGGCGTCGACCCGGCCGACCTCGCCCAGCTCCCGGCTCACGGCACGACCCCGTCCAGGTCCAGTGACTCGGGCAGATCTCGGCTCACGGTGCCGCTCCGTCGAGGTCGAGGAGGGCCGGGAGCGAGGTCAGGGGGAGGTCCGGGCGGCCGGCGGCGGCGATCAGGACGCTCTCCATCCCCCGCAGCGCCCGCAGCATCTCCGCCGGCGCCAGCATCGCCGTGTCCGCCAGCAGCCGCAGCCGGCAGCTCTGCTCGGTCGCGTGCAGGTGCAGGAAGAACCGGCAGTCCTGCAGCGGGAAGCTCCCCGACGGCCCCAGCACCGACGACTCCCGCATCCCCTCCAGATCGGCCGCGGCCACGCCGGCCAGCGCCGGCCAGGTGTCCTGGTGCGTCCGGGTGTCGTTGAAGTACGACGTCAGCGCGGCACCCACCCCGGGCCGGCCGGCCAGCGGCGCGATCGCCCGGTCCAGCTCGGCCGGCTCGTACTGGGCCCGCGAGTACGCCGACGTCCCGTGCCGGTAGACCTCGCGCACCAGCCCGTCCCAGTCGGTGGCGGTCGGGGTGAGGACGAGCAGCGCGTTCTGCGCGGCGGCGTCGAGCACCTCGCGCCGGCGCGGCTCGTACCGGTTGGCCGCGATCAGCTGCAGTGCCCACGTGCCGACACCCTCGAGCGCCGCGAGCAGCACGCCGGTCGCCGCGAGCAGCACGGTCGACGTGGACACCCGCGTACGCGCCGAGATGAGGGTGGCCGCGGCGGCGACCGCTCGGGAGTCGAGGTCGGCGCGGTGCCAGCGCTCCGGCTCGGCCGGGCGCGGCGGCCGGGGCCGGGGTGGGTCGGGCACGGTGGCCAGCTTCGATGTCCACAGCTCGATCGCGGTCGCGCTGCGCTTGCGGCCGCGGGGCGAGGACTCGAACCTGGCCTGGGCCAGCGTGTCGCCGACGCCAGCGCCGGCCTCGCCGCCGGCCCCGGCACCCCCACCGGCCCCGGCACCGCCGCCCGCCTCGGCAGCGGCGTCGGCGTCGGCAGCGGCGTCGGCCTCGGCAGCGGCGTCGAGCCGGGCCAGCACCCGCCGCGCCAGCGCCTCCACCGCCCAGCCGTCCAGGCACAGGTGCGAGGCGACGATCACCAGGCACTCGACCGTCTCACCCGCGGTCACGGCCGCCAGCGCGTACGGCCACTCGCCGGGCACCGCGAACCGGGTGGCGAGCAGCCCGTCCCGCACGTCGGCGGCGGGCCGCTCGGTCAGCCGGAGCGGCACCGTGCCCTGACGCTGCACCGCCTGGACCAGCCCCGAAGCCCCGACGGCGAACCGGTTGCGCAGGCTCTGCTGCTCCTCGACCAGCCCACGCACGACGCCGACGAGCACGGGGACGGTCACGCCGGGCGGGAGGGTGACGATGCGGTGGACGTTGAAGTACGGGTCGTGGGCGCCGTACCAGCGGATCGGCTTCCAGATCGCCTGCTGACCCCAGGTGAGCGGCCCCGTCCCGCCGTCCGCGGCGGTGAAGTCGACCGCGACCTCCCGCACCGGGCCGCCTCCCTTCGGACAGATCAACCCGAGTCGGGCCTTTGGTGTGCAGACTATGCTCCGAGGATGTCCCGGGACATCCCGGCGGAGTACGACCCGGTCCCGCCGATCCCGCCCGAGTCGGCACCGCGCATCGACCAACTCGTCTGGGAGTGGGCGGAGCGCCGGCCGGACGCGGTGGCGGTGCGCGACGGGGACACGGTGCTCAGCTACGGCGAGCTGACCGCTCGGGCCGGGCGGCTCGCGGCGCGGCTGCCCGCCGGCACCGTGGTCGGGCTGCACCTGCCCCGGTCCGCCGACTTCCTGATCGGCCTGCTCGCCGTCCTGCGGGCCGGTGCCGCCTGCCTCCCGCTGTCCCCGACCGATCCGCCGGCCCGGGTCGAGTCGATCCTGGAGACGGTCGCGCCGGCCGCGCTGATCACCACACGGGACGAGCCCGGCCCCTGGACCGCCATCCCCGTCGACACCGAGGGCCCTGACTCCGCCGAGGCACCGGGAGGGCGGGGCACGGACCTCGCGTTCGTGATGCCGACGTCGGGGTCGACCGGGCGGCCCAAGGCGGTGCGGATCACGCACGCCAACTACACCAGCCAGCTGCCGTGGATCCTCCACAACTTCGGCCTCGGCGCCGGCGACGTCACGCTCTTCCGCGCCCCGGTCAGCTTCGTGAGCATGCTGCGGCAGGTCGTCTGGCCGCTCACCGCCGGCGCCGAGCTGGTCGTGGTGCCGCCCGGCGGCGAGGTCGACGTGGCCGGGATGGCCGGGCTCATCGACGCGCACCGGGTGTCGTGGCTGACCTTCATTTCGCCCGCGCTGGCGCACTTCCTCGCCCACGCCCGGCTCGACGGGCGGTCCGTGCGCCAGGTGGTGTCCGGTGGTGACCGGCTGCCGATCGGCACCGCGCGGGCCTTCTTCCGCACCTTCCCGGCGGCCCGGATCCACCACACGTACGGGATGACCGAGGCCATCGTGGTCAGCTGCGCGCTGCTGACCGGGCCGGACGCGGACGAGCGCTCGCTCGGCCCGCTGCTGCCCGGCAGCACCGCGATCATCGTCGACGACGACACCGAGCCTGCGCCGGTCGGCACGGTCGGCGAGCTGCACGTCGGCGGCGTCGCGCTCACCCCCGGCTACGTGGGTGAGCAGGGCCGGTTCCGGATGCTGGGCGGGCAGCGGATGTTCGCCACCGGCGACCGGGCGCGGTGGCGGGCGGACGGGACGTTCGAGCTGGTCGGCCGGGCCGACGACCGGGTGAAGGTGCGCGGTTTCCGGATCGAGCTCGGGGAGATCGACCACGCGCTGGTCGACCATCCGGCGGTGGATCGGGCGGTGTGCCGGGCCACCGGCACCGGCGAGCTGCACGCGTTCCTGGTCGCCGCGCCCGGGACGCCGGCCACCGACGGCGAGCTCCGCGCGCACCTCGCCGGCCGCCTGCCCGCGCACATGGTGCCCACCCGCTTCGTCCGGCTGGACGCGCTGCCGCTGACCCCCAACGGCAAGGTCGACCGCCAGGCGCTGGCGGCCCCGGCTCCCGCGGACGAGGAGGACGGCGGCGCCGCCCCAGCGGCCGAGGAGGACGGCGCCGGCCCCGCGGCCGAAGGGGACGGCGGCGATCCGGTCGGGCGGGCGGTGGCGGAGGCGTGGCGGGCGACCGTGCCGGACCCGGGGGCACCGGACTTCGCCGCGGGCGGCGGCACCTCGTTCGTCGCGGTCGAGTTCGCCGTGCGGCTCGGCGACGAGCTCGACCTCGACGTGCCGGCCGCGCTGGTGCTGGACCACCCGACGCTGGCCGCGGTGACCGCCGCGGTCCGCGAGCTCGCCGGCTGAGTCTCACCACTTCCGTACGGCGCCCAACCACAGCTCCAGCACGAGCAGCGACCAGACCGCCTGCGCGGCCCGCTCGTCCCGTACCTCCGCGGCGACCCGGAGCAGCCGCGCCGCCGCCCCCGGCCGCACCACGTCGCCGAGCGCCGCCGCCGGATCCAGCAGCACGTCGTGCACCCACCGACTCGTCAACGGCTCGGCGAAGAGGTTTTCGGCCAGCGAGAACGTGAACGGCTGCTTGGGCCGGTGGACCACCGACTCGGGCACCCAGCCGTGCCGGGACGCCGTCTCGGTCAGCGCCTTCTTGACCCGCCCGTCCGCCCCGATCCGGGCGGGTCCCGGCAGCGTCCGCGCGAGTGCCCGCACCGCCGGCTGGCAGAACGGCACCCGCGCCTCGACCGCGTGGGTCGCGCTGAGGTGGTCCACGCGCTGCAGGTGGTACACCGGCAGCCGGTGCGCCACCTCGAAGGCCATGACCGTGCCCAGCGGATCCCGCGCGTAGCTCTCGGCGAAGCCCGGCTCGTCCAGCACGGTCGGCGGGTCGGCCAGCTCCGGGCAGAGCACCTCCCGGCGCAGCGCCGCCGGCATCGAGCCGATGTCGTCGACGTACGCGCCGAGGTCGCCCCCACCCCGCGCCCGGCGGAAGCGGTCGTACCCGCCGAAGACCTCGTCGGACCCGTCCCCGGTGAGCGCGACCTTGAAGCCGTCGGCGGCAATCGCCTCGAAGAGCACGTCGGTGCTCACCGTAATCGGGTCCGCGTTGGGCTGGCCGAGTCGCTCGACCACCCGCGGCAGCCGCTCGGGCAGCATCCGCGGGCTCACCACCACCTCGCGGTGGTCGGTGCCGTAGCGGCGCGCGACCTCGCGGGCGTACCCGGACTCGTCGAAGCGGGACGGCCGGTCCGGGACGATCGTGTACGTGCGCAGCGGGCCGCCGGTGCGCGCCGCTGCCAGCGCGGTCACCACGCTGGAGTCGAGGCCGCCGCTGAGCACCGAACAGTACGGGCTGTCGCCGCGGGTCGTGGCGCCCACCGCCGCGTCGAGCACGGTGGCGAGGTCGCCGTCGGGCGGCGCGGCGGCCGGCTCCGGCGGGTGCACGGTGACCTCGCCGCCCGGGCCGACCGTCAGCGCGGCGCCCGGCGGCAGGCTCCAGATCCCGTCGACCGCGGTCGGCCACCCGGCCGCGGTCTCGGTCCCGTACACGGCGCGGAACCGCAGGTACGTCGGGATCGCTGCGGTGCGTACCCCGACCGGCCGGCCGCGCAGTGCGACCAGCGCCGGGAGCTCCGAGGCGAACCCGACCCGGCCGGGGTCGGCGAAGTAGTACAGCGGCTTGATGCCGGCCGGGTCGCGCAGCAGGGTCAGCGTCCGGTCCCGCCGGCTCCAGGCGGCGACGGCGAACATGCCGTCCAGCCGGGACCGCGCCGCCAGCCCGTCCCGGTCGATCACCCAGGGCAGCACCTCGCCGTCGCAGCGGGTGCGCCGCGCCGCCGGGTGGTCGACCCGCAGCTCGGGCGCGTTGTAGATCTCGCCGTTGAAGAAGACGCTGGTCGCCGCGGTGCGGAACGGCTGCCCGCCGCGCGCCGGGTCGTTGATCGCCAGCCGGGTCGCCCCGAGCACGATCCCCGGGCCGGCGAAGAGGTGGTGGTCGTCCGGCCCGCCGTGGTGCAGCGAGGCGAGCATCCGGCGGCCGGCCTCGGCGCAGGCCGCCGCCGGGCTCGCCGGGTCAACCAACCCGAAGATCCGGCACATCGCCGATCCTGGGTCCGCGGGCGGGCCCGCGCTCGAAGGGGAAGTGCCGGCCGTCGACCGGCTCCAGGTCGGTCAGCCACCGCGCGGCGGGGTCGAAGCGGGCCAGGAACGGCTGGTTGACCAGCCGGGCGTCGCGCGCCTGCAGCAGCCGCAGCACGAAGCACCGCTGCCCGCCGGCCTCCAGCACCCCGTCGAGGCACACCTTGCCCGGCGTCGCCGACATCACCGGGCCGCGCACGGTCCGGGCCAGGCCGGACACCTGGGCGTACGCCGACGTGAAGACCTCGTGCGCCCGGACCAGCGGCACGGCGAAGTAGTCGCTCGGCCCGGTGTCCCGCTCCACGAAGAGGTAGTACGGCACCGCGCCGAGGCGGACCTGCTCGGTCCACAGCTCGGCCCAGACGGCCGGGTCGTCGTTGACGTGCGCGATCAGCGGCGCCTGGGCGCGGATCGTGGCGCCGGTGTCCAGCACCGCCCGGACGGCCCGCCGGGCCGCGGCCGGCGCCAGCTCGCGCGGGTGGGACCAGTGCGCCATCACCGCGACGTGCCGCCCCGAAGTGCGGATCTGCTCGAAGAGCCGGAGCAGGTCCGCCGCATCCTCGCCGTCCAGGAACCGTCGCGGGTGGTACGCCAGCGCCTTGGTGCCGAAGCGGATCGAGGTGACATGCTCCAGCGCCAGCAGGGGCTCGACGTACCGGCGGAGCACGGCGGTCGACATCACCATCGGGTCGCCGCCGGTCAGCAGGACGCTCGTCACCTCGGGGTGGGCGCGGACGTAGCGGGCCGCCGCCTCCGGGTCACCGGTCGCGATGCGCAGGTCCGGCTCGCCGACGAACTGCGCCCAGCGGAAGCAGTACGAGCAGTAGCTGTGGCACGTCTGGCCGGGCTGCGGGAAGACCAGCACGGTCTCGGCGTACTTGTGCTGCAGGCCGGGCACCGGCGTGCCGCCGTCGTGCACGGAGTTGAGCGTGAGCTGCCCGCCGGGGTGCGGGCGCAGGCTCAGCCGCACCCGGCGTACGGCGGCGGCCAGCTCGCCCGGGCCGGCGTCCAGGAGCCGCTCGATCTCCGTACGGGCCGGGTCGGCCAGCATCCCGGCCTGCGGGAACGTCAGCTGGAAGATCGGGTCGTCGGGCACCGCGGACCAGTCGATCAGCTCGTCCACCACGTGGGCGTTGACCCGGAACGGGAGGACCGCGGCGACCGCGCGGAGGCGGCGCCGCTCGGCCTCGGCCACGCCGGCCCGGTCGAGCAGCCGGTCCAGGTGCCGCGCGGTGTAGACCGCCGACGACCCGCTCACCGCTTCCCCACCGCCGTCGGCAGGCGGTCGGTCCGGCGGGGCAGCGCGGACCACACGCCGGCGGCGACCCGCTCGGCGTCCGCCCCGAAGAGGCTGGACCGCCCGGGCCGCCCGCTGCCCATGTGGGTGAACCACCGGGTGTGCTCGCTCGGGATGCCGAGCACGAACAGGCCGGGCACCGGCCGGCCGGCCGCGTCGAGGGCGGCGAAGCTCTCCCGGTCGATGGCGAGCCCGCCGGCCCCTTCGCCGGCGTTGCGGTATTCGACCGCGTGGCCGCGGGCGAGCAGTTGGCGGATCAGCGGCGAGGTGTCCCGGCGGACGTCGGGCCGCGGCAGCCGGGCGTCCACCAGCAGGTCGACGGTCCGGCCCGAGCCGGCCACCCGCGGCGAGCTCAGGGTCGGCCCGCCGGTGGCCGGGTCGAGGCCGACCTGCACGTCCGGGCCGACCAGCTCGACCACCCCGGCCTCGACCAGCGCGGCCAGCTGCGCCATGCGCAGCAGCGGCGGGCCGGCGGCCAGGCAGTTGTAGAGGCCGTGGAACCAGCCGAGGAAGTCCCGGCGGTGCGACGCGGCGGTGAGGCCGCCGAAGTCGACGACGCCGCGCAGGGCCGTACGGACGTCGCGCAGCACGTCCAGCGCCGCCTTGACCGGGTGGTCGACGTTGCCCTCCCGGGCCGCGGCCAGGTCCTCCGCCAGCCACTCCAGCAACGCGCCGCGGAACTCCGCAGGCGAGCCGAACCACTGCCCGGCCAGCGGGTCGACCAGCCGGCGCAGGTCCAGCGGCGGCACGTCCCCCAGCCCCGCCGCCGCCCGCACCTCCGCCGAGTACCCGTCGTCACGGCCGCCGGCCGGTCGGCTCCCGTCCGGCCGGCCCGCGCCCGGCCGCGCCCCGCCGGACCGCGCCGCGCGGGCGCAGTCGGCGAGGTCGGCCGCGGCGTCCGGGCCGGCCCGGCGGCGTACCAGCGCGAGGTCGTGCGCCAGCTGGACCTCGGCCACCAGCAGCGGCCAGACGTCCCGGACGAAGTCCAGCTGCGGGCTGCCGGTCGCCGCGACCGCCCGGGACCGGAGCCCGGCCACCGCCGACTCGTCGAGGAAGACCGGCCGGTGGACGTGGTGCGCCGGCTTCTGGTTGCGACCCCGCGCCGGGTACGGCATCCCCGAGCGCGAGCCGGCCACGATCGCCGGCTCCCGCCCGCTGGCCCGATAGCGGAGCCGGTCGCCGGCCACCGGCTCGAACCGCCCGCCCAGCCCCGAGGTCAGCATGACCACGACGTCGTGGAAGCTCAGCCCGAGCCCGATGAGGCCGACCGTGTCGCCGGCGCCGAGCCCGTCCAGCGGCAGGTCGACCGCCGAGTCACCCCGGACGTAGCGGCTGCCGGCCCGGCCGAGGAACCCCTGCTCGACCTCGTCGGGCTGGTAGCGGCTGTGCCCGGTCGCGAGCACCACCGCGTCCACGGTCAACGTCCGCCCGGTGTCCAGCGCCACCGCCCACCCCGGCCGCTCCCGCTCCAGCCCGACCACGCGGGCAACGCACGGCCGCACCCGGACGTGCGCGGGGGCGACCGCGCACAGCGCCTGGTAGACCGAGCGGAGATAGAGCCCGTACACCCAGCGGGGCGCGTAGTCCCCCGGCCCGACCGCGCGGACCTCCGGGTCGTCGTGCCCGGCCGCCCAGGTCACCAGCGACGGGCCGGCGCCGAGCCGGGTGGGCCGGTCGGCCGGCTCGGAGTACATCGTCACCTCGCCGGCCACCGTGTTCATGGTCGGCCAGCGCGACTGGTCGACCCGCCAGATCCGCCCCACTCCCGGCTCGACGTCGTCGATCGTCCAGACGTCCAGCGGCCGGCCGGTCGGCTCCGCGGCCGCGCGCAGCAGCAGCCGCTCGAGGACGGACAGCCCGCGGGGGCCGGTCCCGACGAGCGCGACCGCGTCGCCGCTCCGCCCGGCCGGCCTCACGGGAAGGGGAAGAGCCGTGGCAGGGCAAGCGCCGCGGTCCGGTCCGCGGCGACGAGCTCCTCCGCGCCACCCCGCCCGGTCAGCCACCGCAGCAGCACCGCCCCCTGCGCCTCGACCCCCACCGCCCCGCTCGCCGCCGCGCCCCGGGTCACCCGGGTGCCGTCGAGGGTGTCCTCGACGGTCCAGGTGGTGCCGAGGTCGGGGCAGGTCAGGCGCCAGCGGCGCGGCTCGGGCGGAGCGTCCCGGCGGCGCGCCGGCAGCCCGGCCAGCACGTAGTCCAGCGCTGCCCGCACGAACGGCGCCGACCACGCCACCGGGCCGAGGTCCAGGTCCCGGTGGTGCAGCTCCACCTCCACCCACCGCGCCACCGCGGCGACGGCGAGCGGCCGGGTGCCGGAGACCGCCTGGGTGGGCCGCGACCATCCGTCGGGCGGGACCGCCCGCCAGGCCGCGGCGAGCCGGTCGGCCGACTCCCGCACGTCGGCCACCAGCTCCGCGGCCCCGCGACCGCTGCCCGCCTCGATCTCGGCCGCCCGCCCCGCCGGCCCGCCCGGGTACGGTGCCACCAGCCGGCCCTCGATCGCCGCCCGGGCGACCCGGGTCTGGGCGTCGGCGTGCCGGGCCAGGTGGGTGAGCACGTGGCCGCGGCTCCACCCCGGCAGCGCCGACGCCTCCCGCGCCGCGGCATCGTCGAATCCGGCGAGGCGCTCGACCAGCAGCCCGGTCGACTCGGCGACCCCCGCGACCACCGCGACCACCGCCCCGGCGGCATCGCCCGGTCCGGCGGTGGTGGGCTCCGGGGTGCCAGGCGCCTGCATGCCCGATGCCCTCCTCCGTGCCGCCCGGTGTCCTCCTGGGTCTAATGCTACTTAAGCCGTCTTTGCCCATGACCGCATCACTGACGGTGCGGTTGGCCGGTCCCGGAAGGTGATCGCTCAGCGAGCGGTGCGGCCCTGGGCGCGTGCGGCGTCCCCTACCCTGCTGCCATGAGCGAGCCGCGAGACCCCACCGCCGGCGGACCGACCGGCGACGACGACCCGACCGGTGCGGGAGCGTACGGGGAGCCCGAGGCCACGCACCCGCCCGCCCCGCCATCCACCGGCGGCGGCTATCCGCCCGCCCCGCCCGCCGCCGGTGGTGACTACCCGCCGGCCGGTGACCACCCGCCCGCCGGCGATCCGTACGGCGGCAGCCCGTCCGGCGGGGGCTATCCGTATGCGCCGCCGCCTGCCGGCATCCCGTACGGCGGCGGCCAGCCCGTCGGCCCGTACGCACCGCCGCCCGGCGGCAGCCCGTACGGCGGGAGTCCGTACGGCGGCAACCCGTACGCGGGCGACCCGCCGGCACCGCCCGGCTACGCCGGCTCCGCGCCCTGGCGCGCCGGCCCGGAGGACACCACCTGGGCGGTGCTGGCCCACGTGCTCGGCATCTTCTTCTCGTTCGTCCCGCCGCTGGTGGTGCTGCTCGCCAAGGGCGGCTCCAGCGGCTTCGTCCGCGACCAGGCGGTCGAGGCGCTGAACTTCCAGATCACCGTGATCATCGGCTACGTCGTGTCGGCGATCTTGATCATCCTCATCATCGGGCTGATCATGTTCTTCTTCGTCGGCGTCGTCAGCCTGATCTTCGGCATCCTCGCCGGCATCGCCGCCAGCCGCGGGGAGGCCTACCGCTACCCCGTCAACATCCGCATCATCCACTGACCGGAGCCGGCGGTATGCGGGTGCTGATCGGGGCATGGCCGGCGTACGGGCACCTGCTGCCGATGGTGCCGCTGATCCGGGCGGGCGCAGCGGGCCGGGCACGAGGTGCGGGTGACAGCCGGGGCCGACCTGGCGCCGGTGGTCGGCCGGCTCGGGTGGTCGCGCACCGGTCCGGGCCGACCGTGGCGGAGTCGTACGCGCGGATGCCGGGCGAGGCGGTGATCAGCGCGCTGCCGCCGGAGGAGCAGCCGCTCTTCGCCGCGAAGCACCTCTTCGGCGCCGGCGCGGTCGACCGGGCCCGGGACCCGCTGGAGCTGATGGAGGCGTGGCGGCCGGACCTGGTCGTGCCCTTCGCCGCCGCAGATCACCGACCAGCCGTCCAACACCGCCGCGCTGCTCCCGACCAGCGCCGCGCTCGCCCTGCCGCCGGCAGACATCACCGCGGACGCGGTCGGCACCGCGGTCGGCCGCTGCTGACCGAGCCGTCGTTCACCGCGGCCGCCCGCCGGCTGCAGGCCGAGATCGGACAGCTGCCGCCGGCCACCGCGGTGCTCGCCGTCCTCCTGCCCGCAGCGGGCTGATCCGGTGACAGGGAACCGAACGAGCCAGCCGGTTCGGCCAGGCAGCTGAGCGCCCGACGTACCGCTCAGAGCTGCCGCAACACCCGCGCGACCGCTGTCAGCGCGGAGTGGCAGCAGACGCCCGCTATCAGTACCACCATGCCGGAGGCCGCCAGCCGCGTCGGAGTGGAGGGCAGCACTGCCGCGCTGGCCTGCGCCGCCGCACTGCCCGCCTCGAGAGCGACGGCCGCCGAGAGCCCCGCATAGGCGCCGATCAAGCAGAACGCCCGAGCGAACGATCCTTCGAACCAGCCGGGACTGATGTCCCTGCCTATCCCCGCCGGCGATTGCATCGCAGGATTGATCCCCTCGCTTGTGTGCGCGAAGTATGACCTGGGTCACATCGGTTCGGCAAGCAGTCGCCACCGCAGGTTGCGGGCGACCGTGACGAGCAGGGACGTAGACGATCGACGTGTTACATTCCTGATCAGTGACCTCGGCGTCGCAGGAGAACCGGATGGACGAAGTCGACCCGCCCGCTTCGTGGCGCAAGAGCACGTTCAGTGTCAATGGCGACTGCGTCGAGTGGTCGCCCACCCCGGACTCCGTCCGGATTCGCCACTCCAAGAGCCCTCAGGTCGAGCTCGTTTTCACCCGCTCCGAATGGGCGGCTTTCCTGCGCGGCTTGAAGGCGGGCGAGGCCGACCTCGCCTGATCTCTCGACAGGAATGTCCACCCAGAGACGATCAGCGGAATCGGTAGGCCACGACCTCGTCCAGCATGACTTCCATTTCGTCGTCCGTGACCGCCAATCCCGCCAGTGTCGCAAAGCGGTTGACATAGCTGTCGACGGAATCAGGGTCGTCCCGTGCCAAGCTCTCTTTGTCCACCCCCTCTAGGTAAACCAGATCGCGCAGATCGGGATCGGCGAACTGGAGTACCGTGAAAGCACTTCCGAATCCAGGGTGGATGCCCTTGGAGAAGGGGATCATGCGCACGGTCACCCGGGGGTAGGCCGGACCGGCCAGCTCTTTGAGCCGGGCGATCTGGGACCGCATGACGTCCCTTCCTCCCACTGGCCGACTCACCGCCGCCTCGCCAATGATGAAATCCAGCTCAGGTCCGTCCGCTTCACTCAACAGATCCTGACGGCGGAGTCGCGACTCCCAGGTCCGCTTTATTCGGTCGGGCGAATTTCCCACCGCTTTGAGTAGCGCTTCGGCGTAGTCCTCGGTCTGAAAGAGGCCAGGAATCACCGAGGGCTCGTATTTCTGCACCATCTGCGCTGCCTGCTCATACGCGAAGAGGGTCAGCGCTTCGGGAGAGTAGATATCTCGGTAGGCGGCCCACTCATCTGGGCGGCGGGACTGCTTGGCCAGCTCGACAAGCTCTGCGATCCGGTCGGTGTCGAGCCCGTAGGCCAGCAGCAGGGCCTGCACATCGGTGGGCTGGAACGGAACGCTGCCCTGCTCGATGCGGATGACCTTGCTCTGGGACCAGTAAAGCTGCTTGGCAACTGTCTTCTGCGTCAGCCCGGCCTTCTCCCGCGCCTCCCGCAGGGCCGACCGGAGTTTGCGCTTGGATACCTCCGGCGAGTCGACCCGCCCTCGCGCGACACTCGGCATGATGACGACTTTACTCCTCGGGCTGGTCAGGAAGCTAGCTTGCAAGACGCCGGGATTCTAGACGCTCGCTCGCCCTGAGGTCAACACCATTTCGATAGCAATCTTGACGATCGATTCCGGCATGCAACATGTCATCGCGAGGCCTCGCTCCTTGCGAGCCTTCCTCATGCGAGCGTACGCTGAGCTAGCAGTGGATCTGAAAGTACGCAGCGTGACCACGAACCTGAAGTCGCCAAGCACGACGACAGTCCGACCCGAGCCCCCGGCGCACTGATCGAGCCCAAGTGGAGCGCAGTGATGGACGAGTCCTCCCGGCAGGAGAGCAGGCCGCCGCGTGACCTGAGGTCTGGGTCAGGACCGCTCGGAGTGCTGAGCCGCCTCCTGGAGTTCCTCAAGTTCGTCGTGGTCGACGACGCCTACACCCGCAACCTGCTCCGTGTGCTCGCTGGCACCACATCGTGCCTGGTTCTGATGATCATGGTGGTGGCCTACGCCGCACCCAGCCTGACCGCGTTGGTCGCTCTCATGGCCGGCGTCACCGGGACCGCGACGATCTCTATCACGATGACGGCCACCCTGGAGCGCCGCCGACGGCGGCAGGATGACGTCACGGCCGGCGACAACTGAGTCGAATCCGGCAGGCAGCACTCGAGGAGCGGCGCGATCGGGGCGGCGTCGGCGGCGGTGAGGCGGCAGACTGTCGCGATGGACCAGGTGGTCGCCGAGCTGCTCGACTCGCCCGAGCCGTCGGTGCGGTGGATCGTCCGGACCGGGGTGCTCGGCGAGCCGGACCGCGACGCGCTGCGGGCCGAGATCCGGGAGTCGCCGCGGGTGCACGCGCTGCTCGCCGCCCGGGGGCCGGACGGGCGGGTGCACGACCCGAAGGAGCCGTACTCGAAGTGGCGCGGCGCGCACTGGGTGCTGCTCGCGCTGGCCGAGCTGGGCTACCCGCCGGGGGACGGGAGCCTGGTCCCGCTGCGGGACCAGGTGCTGGACCGGTGGCTGACCCCGGCCGTCTTCCAGGACGCGGACAAGCCCACCGGCAAGGGCATCCTCGTCGTCGCCGGCAAGCACCGCCGGTGCGCGTCCCAGCAGGGCGCCGCGCTGCTCGCGGCGACCCGGCTCGGGCTGGTGGACGAGCGGGCCGCCACCCTGGCCGAGCGGCTGCGGCACTGGCAGTGGCCGGACGGCGGGTGGAACTGCGACAAGCGGCCCGAGGCGCGGATGTCGTCGGTGGCGGAGACGCTGCTCCCCCTGCGCGGGCTGGCCGCGTTCGCGGACGCGACCGGTGGCGCCGGCGCCCGCGAGGCCGCGCAGGCCGCCGCCGAGGTGCCGCTGGACCGGCGGGTCGGCTGGCGGCGCTCCACCGGCAAGCCGCTCAGCCCGCGTACGACTCTGCTCCGCTATCCGCTGTACTGGAACTACGACGTGCTCGGCGGGCTCCGCGGCCTGGCCGAGGCGGGCCGGCTGGACGATCCGCGGTGCGTGGACGCGCTCGACTTCCTGGAGTCCAAACGGCTGCCGGACGGCGGGTGGGCCGCCGACGGCCGCTACTGGTCCCCGCCCGGCGGCGGGAAGGGCGCCCCGCCGGAGCGGGTCGACTGGGGACCGGTCCGGGCCGGCGTACGCAACGAGTGGGTCACCGCCCACGCCCTCGCCGTCCTCACCGCCGCCGGCCGCCTCTCCCCGACCCCGGCTGAGCACTCCCGCCGCCGACTGAGCAGCTAGATCTGCCCAGTCGCACGCGGAACTGCCCAGTCGCACGCGGACCTGCCCAGTCGCACGCGGACCTGCCCAGTCGCGCGCGGAACTGCCCAGTCGCACGCGGAACTGCCCAGCCGCGCGCGGAACCAACCAGCCGCGCGGGACTGGTCAGGCGTCGGAGTCGGAGCCGGAGATGCGGTCGGAGACGCGGGCGGAGGGTGCGGACTGGGCGCCGCCGGAGACGGGGGCCTCGGGCATCCGAGTCTCGGGCACCTCGACATCCGGCGGGGTGTCCGGCGAGCCGGTGCCGGTCATGGCGGGGTCGTCGTGGGTCTGCTCGACCGGGGCGGTGCCGGGCTTGGAGTCCTCGGGCGGGCGCAGCACGCCACCGTGCTCGCTGCCCGCGGCCGCGGTCTCCACGCCCTCCACCACGTCGGCGCCGCTGCGCTCGTGCGCCGCGGGGTCCTGGTCCGGATGGGTCATCGGGTCCCTCCTCCATCGTCGCGTACGGCGGCCACGACCTCGGCCAGGGCGGCCACGGTGTGCCCGCTGACCACCGCGTCGCAGTACGGCAGGGCGGCCGCCATCCCGCCGACCAGCGGCGCGAAGCCGGGCGCGGCGCGGCGCGGGTTGACCCAGACCACCCGGTGGGCGAGCCGGCGCAGCCGGGCCATCTGCTCGGCGACCAGCCGCGGGTCGTCGCCGGCCCAGCCGTCGGACACGATCAGCACCACCGCGCCCCGGGCGGTGCCGCGCCGGCCGTGCTCGGTCACGAACCGGCGCAGGCTCTCCCCCAGCCGGGTGCCGCCGGACCAGTCCGGCGCGGTGGCAGCGGCCCGGGCCAGCGCGGCGTCCGGGTCGGGGCCGCGCAGCGCGCGGGTCAGCCGGGTCAGCCGGGTGGCGAAGACGAAGGCCTCGGCCCGGGCGTCCACCACCGCGCCCTGCAGCAGGGTGAGGAACACCCGCGTGTACGGCTCCATCGACGCCGACACGTCGCAGAGCAGGACCAGCCGGCGCGGGCGGGTACGGCGGCGGCGCCGGACCAGGCGGACCGGGTCGCCGGCCGTCCGCTGGGCCCGGCGGATGCTGCGGCGCAGGTCGACCCCGTCGCCGGCGCGGCGCGAGCGGCGGGTCCGGCGGGTACGCCGCGACGGGGTGGCGAGCGCGAGGCCGCGGACGAGGCGGCGGGCGGCGGCGACCTCGTCGGGGGTGAGCGCGGCGAAGGCGGTGTGCCGGAGCCGCTCGTCCGGCGCGGCGGCGGCGAGCACCGCCTCCCGGGTCGGCTCGGGACCGGCCCCGCCCGGCTCGCCCAACTGCGGGCCGGGCCCGGCGCCCGGGGGCGGCGGGGCGGTCTCGTCGACGCGGGAGGTGACCGCCGGGGAGCGGCGGACAGCCCGCACCGGTGGCGGCGCGGTCGGGTCGCCCCGGGAGTCGGCGAGGTCGGCGCCGCCGCCGAAGACCGTGGCGAAGACCCGGTCGAAGGCCGGCAGCTGGGAGCGGTCGGCGACGAAGGCGAGGCGGGCCGCCCAGTAGAGCCGGCCGGCGCCGGTGGGCGGCAGCAGCTCCAGCACCCGGGCGAACCGCACCGCCCGGTCGGGCGTCGCCGGCACCCCCGCCCGGCGCAACCGCTCCGCCAGCGTCGCCGCCAACGCCGCCGGCTCCACCGCCACCGTCACGGGGCGCCGACCAGCGAGGACAGGCCGGTGCGGCGGACCAGCTCCTGGTCGGCGCGGTCCTTGAGGACGGCGCCGAGGGTGGCGTCCGCCGCGGCCGGGTCGAGCCGGGTCACCCCGAGCAGGGTGAGGGCGGCCACCCAGTCGATCGCCTCGGCGATGCCGGGCGGCTTCTCCAGCTCCAGGGTCCGTACCCGCGCCACCGCGGCGGCGGCCGCGACCGCGAGCGGCTCGGCGCTGCTGGGCACCCGGCGGCGGATGATCCGTACGGTCCGCTCCGGCGTCGGGTGGTCGATCCAGTGGTAGAGGCAGCGCCGCTTCAGCGCGTCGTGCAGGTCCCGGGTCCGGTTGGAGGTGAGCACCACTACCGGCGGGTGGGCGGCGCGGACGGTACCCAGCTCCGGGATGGTCACCGCCGACTCGGCCAGCAGCTCGAAGGTGAACGCCTCGAAGTCGTCGTCGGCCCGGTCCAGCTCGTCGATCAGCAGCACCGCCGGCCGCGGCCCGGGGTGCTCCAGCGCGGTCAGCAGCGGCCGGCGCAGCAGGTAGTCCGGGCCGAACAGGGCCTCCTCGGACACCGGGTCGCCGCGCGACTCGGCCAGCCGGATGCCGAGCAGCTGGCGGGCGTAGTTCCACTCGTACAGGGCCTCGGCGGCGTCGATGCCCTCATAGCACTGCAGCCGGACCAGCGGGGTGTCCAGCACCCGGGCCAGCGCCTTGGCCGCCTCGGTCTTGCCGACGCCCGGCTCGCCCTCCAGCAGCAGCGGCTGCGGCAGCCGTACGGCCAGGAACAGCGCGGTGGCCAGCCCCGGGTCGGTCAAGTAGCCGGCCGCGTCCAGCGCCGCGGCCAGCGTCTCCACGTCCGGCACCCGGTCCCGGACCTCGGCCTCCGCGCCGGCCCGGGCCGGGTCAGGCATACCGCTGCGGGTCGGCCAGATACGCCCGCCGGCACCCGTCGCCGCAGAAGTACGCGCCCCCCGCGGTCAGCGCCGTCGCCGTCACCACCACCGTCATCCCGCACACCGGGTCCACCGCCGTCACCGGCCCCGCCACCCCGGTCGGGACGGGGAGGCGGGGGCCGGCCCGCTCGGAGACGAGCTCGGCGACGATGGACAGCGCGATCTCGCCCGCGGTGCGGGCACCGATGTCCAGGCCGGCGGGGCTGCGCACCCTGGCCCGGTCGGCGTCGGCCACGTCCAGCGAGGCCAGCACCGCGGCGGCCCGGATCCGGGACCCGACCAGCGCCACGTACGGCACCCCGGCCCGCAGCGCCGCCTCCAGCGCCTCCTTCTCCCCGCGCCCGTGCGAGGCGACCACCAACCCGGCGTCGTCGGGAGCCGGGTCCACAGAGGACCCGACGGCCGCGAAGCCCACCGGCGCAAGCAGCGCCGCCACCGCCGCGGCCACCGGGGTGTCGCCGACCACCAGCACCCGCGGCGCCGGCCGCCGCGGCTGCAGGAAGATCTCCAGCGCGCCGCCGCTGACGCACGGGTTGGCCACGGTGACGGCGCCGTCCTCCTCCACAGTGGACGGATCACCCGGCTGCACCCGCAGCAGCACCGGCTCCCCCGTGGACATCACCCGCAGGCCGTACAGCCGGACCGACTCCTCGGCGCAGGTGCCGCCCACGAAGCCGTCGATCGAGCCGTCCGCGTGCACGATCGCGGTGTCGCCGGCGTGCGCGCTCGTCGGATGCTGCGCCCGCACCACCGTCGCGTGCGCGAACGGCACCCGGGCGGCCTCCAGCTCCGCCGCCCGGGCCGCGAGATCGGGCATCACCGCCGCATCGCCCTCCACACCCGATCCGGCGTGCAGGGCATGTCCAGGTGCCGGATCCCGTACGGCGCCAGCGCGTCCACGATCGCGTTGACCACGGTCGGCGGGGAGCCGACGGTGGCGGACTCGCCGATGCCCTTGGCCCCGATCGGGTGGTGCGGGGACGGGGTGACCGTGTGCCCGGTCTCCCAGTCCGGCACCTCCATCGCCGTCGGCAGCAGGTAGTCCATGAAGGACCCGCCGAGGCAGTTGCCGTCGGAGTCGAAGTCGATGATCTGCATGAGCGCCATGCCGATGCCGTCGGCGAGCCCGCCGTGCACCTGGCCCTCGATGATCATCTCGTTGATCCGGGTGCCGCAGTCGTCCACCGCGACGAACCGGCGCACCTTGGTCACGCCGGTGCCGGGGTCGATGTCGACCACGCAGAGGTACGCCCCGAACGGGAACGTCAGGTTCGGCGGGTCGTACGTGAGGACCGCGTCCAGGTTGCCGTCCACCCCGTCCGGCAGCGTGATCGTGCCGTGCGCGGCCAGCGCGACCTCCTGGATTGTCTTGGCCTGGGTCGGGTCGCCGGCCACGAAGAACCGGCCCTTCTCCCACTCCAGGTCCTCCGGCCTGACCTCCAGCATCGCCGCGGCGATCAGCTTGGCCTTGTCCCGCACCTTGCGGGTGACCATGGCGACCGCACCGCCGCTGACCGGGGTCGAGCGCGACCCGTACGTCCCCAGCCCGAACGGGGTCTGGTCGGTGTCGCCGTGCACGACCTCGATGTCCTCGGGCGGGATGCCGATCTCCTCGGCGACGATCTGGGCGAACGTCGTCTCGTGCCCCTGCCCCTGGGTCTGCACCGAGATCCGGACCACCGCCTTGCCGGTCGGGTGGATCCGCAGCTCGGCGCTGTCGGCCATGCCGAGCCCGACGATGTCCATGTGCTTGCGCGGGCCGGCCCCGACGGTCTCGGTGAAGAACGCGACCCCGATGCCCATCAGCTCGCCGCGCGCCCGGCGCTCGGCCTGCTCCCGGCGCAGCTCGTCGTAGCCGGCCATCTCCAGCGCGAGGCGCATGGCCCGCGGGTAGTCGCCGGAGTCGTACTCCCAGCCGGTCTTGTTCGGGTACGGGAACTGCTCGGGCTGGATGAAGTTGCGCAGCCGCAGCTCGGCCGGGTCGACGCCGAGCTCGTCGGCGAGCACGTCGACCATCCGCTCGACCAGGTAGACCGCCTCGGTGACCCGGAACGAGCAGGCGTAGGCCACCCCGCCGGGCGCCTTGTTCGTGTAGACGCCGGTGACCGAGCAGTACGCGGCCTCGATGTCGTACGACCCGGTGAAGATGTGGAAGAACCCGGCCGGGTATTTCGTCGGCTGCGCGGTCGCGTTGAAGGCGCCGTGGTCGGCGAGCACCGAGGTCCGGATGCCGAGGATCTTGCCGTCCCGGGTCGCCGCGATCTCCCCGCGCATGTGGTAGTCGCGGGCGAACGAGGTCGACATCAGGTTCTCGGAGCGGTCCTCCATCCACTTCACCGGCTTGCCGGTGACGATCGAGCCGACCACCGCGCAGACGTAGCCGGGGTAGATCCCGACCTTGTTGCCGAAGCCGCCGCCGATGTCCGGCGCGACCACCCGGATCTTGTGCTCGGGCAGGCCGGCGACCAGCGCGTACAGCGTGCGGTGGGCGTGCGGGGCCTGGGTCGTCTCGTAGATGGTGAGCTTGCCGGAGACCGCGTCGTAGTCAGCCACCGCGCCGCAGGTCTCCAGCGGCGCCGGGTGCGACCGCGGATAGAGCATGTCCTGGCTGACCACGACCTCGGCCCGCTCGAAGACCGCGTCGGTGGCGGCCTTGTCGCCGGCCTCCCAGTCGAAGATGTGGTTGTCCGTACGCCCCTCGAGGTCATCCCGGATCACCGGGGCGCCCGGGTCCAGCGCCTTCTTCGCGTCGACGACCGGCGGCAGGATGTCGTAGTCGACGTCGATCAGCTCGACCGCGTCGCGGGCGGCGTACCGATCCTCGGCGACGACGAAGGCGACCTCCTGGCCCTGGAAGCGCACCTTGTCGGTGGCCAGCACGGCCTGCACGTCCGCGGACAGCGTCGGCGCCCACGCCAGGTTGAGCGGCTCCAGGTCCTTGCCGGTGATGACGGCCTTGACGCCGGGGTGGGCCAGCGCCCGGCTGGTGTCGATGGACACGATCCGGGCGTGCGCCACCGGCGAGCGCAGCAGCGCGCCGTGCAGCATGCCGGGCAGCGTGATGTCGTCGACGAACCGGCCCTGCCCGCGCACCAGGCGCGGGTCCTCCTTGCGGGACAGCCGGCCGAAGCCGACCGGGCGCTCCTCGGTCGCGGTCACTGAGCGTCTCCCACCGGGGTCGCGGGGGTGTGCGGATGGCCGGCGGCGTGCCGGACCGAGCGGACGATCGTCGCGTAGCCGGTGCACCGGCAGAGCTGGCCGGAGATCGCCTCCCGGATCTCCTCCTCCGACGGATCCGGGACCCGGTCGAGCAGCGCCCGGGCGGTCAGCATCATCCCGGGCGTGCAGAAGCCGCACTGCAGCCCGTGCTCGGCGATGAACGCCTCCTGGATCGGGTCCAGCTGACCGTTGACGGCCAGCCCCTCGACCGTGCGGACCTCGTGCCCGCCGACCATCGCGGCGAGCACCGTGCAGGACTTCACCGGCTCGCCGTCGACCTGCACCACGCAGACGCCGCAGTTGCTGGTGTCGCAGCCCCAGTGGGTGCCGGTCAGGCCGAGGTCGTCGCGCAGGAAGTGGACCAGCAGCGTGCGCGGCTCGACCTCCCGGGTGACCTGCTCGCCGTTGACGGTCATGGACACCTGCATCGTCACTCCCCTGTCCCGACTGGAAGCACAGCTCGCGAGCAGGCCCGGCGCAGCGCCCGGACGGTGAGCTCGCCGGCCAGGTGTCGCTTGTAGTCCGCCGATCCCCGCTGGTCCGAGGTCGGCTCGCAGTCCGCGGCGGCCAGCCGGCCGGCCTCGGCGAAGAGCTGCTCGTCCGGCCGCCGGCCGCGCAGGGCGTCCTGCGCCCGGGCCGACACCCCCTCGGTGCCGACCGCGGTCAGCCCGATGCCGGCGTGCTCGATGCTGCCGTCGGCGGCCAGCGAGACCGCGGCACCGGCCGCGGTGATGGCCCAGTCGCCCACCCGGCGCTCGACCTTCTCGTACGCGCTGCCGGACCGCGGCCGGACCGGGAAGCGCACCTCCAGCAGGATCTCGTCCTGCTCGACCGCGGTCTCGTACGCCCCCCGGTGCAGCTCCGCGATCGGGATCGTCCGGCGCCCGGCCGGGCCCTCGATGACGACCTCGGCCTCGAGCACGTCGCAGACCGTGGTGGAGTCCTCGGCCGGGTCGGCCTGGCAGAGCGAGCCGCCGAGGGTGCCGCGGTTGCGGACCACCGGGTCGGCGATCACCCGCTCCGCGTCGTGGAAGATCGGGAACAGCCGGCCGACCACCGGCGAGGCGAGGATCGCGGCGTGCCGGGTCAGCGCGCCGATCCGCAGGGTGTCGCCCTCGTGGCGGACGTACGCCAGCTCGGCGAGGTCGTTGATGTCGATCAGCCACTCCGGCCGGGCCAGCCGGAGCTTCATCATCGGCAGCAGGCTGTGGCCGCCGGCGATGAGCCGGGCCTCCGGGCCGTGCTGCCGGAGCAGCGCGAGCGCGTCCGCCACCGAGGTCGCTCGGGCGTAGTCGTGGGGAGCGGGTATCTGCATCGACACCTCCGGGACGCGCTTCAGACGGGTATGGCCGCGCGCCCCCCGCCGCCCGGCCGCTGCCACTGTGTCATACGAAAACTACGCACGGTCCTTGGGTAGTTGCCGGGTGAACTATGCGGACGCCCCAGAGTAGCGCCGCAGCGCCCGGCGCCAAGCCCAGCGCGTCGACACTGCGAGCGCCCCGGAGAAGGCGACGGAGCCGGCCACCAGCCAGCCGGCCGAGCGGCCGGTCAGCGCGGCCGCCGGCACGGTGATCGCGAAGGCCAGCGGGACCAGCACGGTGAAGCCGATCCGCAGCCAGCCCGGGTAGATGGTGACCGGCCAGCGGCCGGCCTGGTACATCCCGTCGAACAGCTCGACGATGAAGTTGACCCGGGTCACCCAGAAGGCGCCCAGGGTGAGCACCAGCCAGAAGCAGTAGATGACGACCGCGCCGAGCAGGAGCGAGACGGCGAAGGCGAGCGCGGCGCCGACACCGACCGCGCCGGGCAGCCGGGCCGCCGCGAAGACGATCAGTCCGGCCCCGACCAGCACGTCCACCGCCTGCCAGAGCTGGACCCGGCGGACGCTGACCAGCAGCTGGCCGTCGGCCGGCTTGGTCAGCACGTAGTCGAGCGTGCCTTCCTCGACGTCGGTCATCAGCTGCTGCATGTTCGGCTGGATCAGCGTCCGGATGACCCCGCCCATGAGCACGTAGACGCCCATCACCACCAGCAGCTCGCCGGCCGACCAGCCGCCCAGCGACTCGGTCTGCCGGAAGACCAGCCCCAGCACCGCCAGCGAGGTGCCGACCGCGATCGCCGACTGGAGCAGGCTGAAGAAGAAGTTCACCCGGTACTGCAGCTCGTTGAGCACGCCGATCCGCAGGAACGTCCCGGCCAGCCGCACCGCCGCCCGCACGTCAGTTGCCCACCGCGGAGTAGCGGCGTACCCCGACCCGCCACACCACCGCGACCAGCGCGACCCCGGCCGCCACCCAGACCGCCTGCAGGCCCAGCCCGACGAGCAGCTCGCGGGTGGTCAGGTCGCCGGCCAGCACCTCGATCGGGTAGCCGAAGGTGTACTTGAACGGGAGCACGTCGGCCATGGCCGCCGCCCAGCCAGGCAGCAGCGCCAGCGGGACCAGCCGACCGGAGAGCAGCAGCTCGGCGGTGAAGTAGATCTCGTACAGCGCGGTCACGCGGGTGGTCCAGAAGGTGACCATGCCGAGCACCCACAGCAGCAGCGAGCGGATCAGGTACGCCCCCCAGATCGCCACCGCGAAGACCGCGACCTCGAGCAGGCTCACGTCGAAGGTCGGCCGGAAGACCAGCGCCAGCGCACCCGCGATCGGCAGCCAGAGCACGACCGCGACGACCTTCCAGCCGGCGAAGTAGGCCAGGTCGTAGTGGATCGGGTGCACCGGGCGGACCAGCATCGCCGACAGCTGCCCCTGCCGGATCCGCTGCTCCCAGCCGTACGGGGTGAAGACGATGTTCATGTTCCGGACCAGCGTCCAGACCAGGTAGTACGCGGCGAACTCGCCGGCGGTGATGCCCTCCACGCTGCCGCCGCGGGACTCGGCGACCACCGACCAGACCACCAGATAGATCACCGGCTCGGCGACCATGCCGAGCATGAAGGCGTAGTTGGCCGTCCGGTACTGGAACTGGACCTGCACGGCGGCCTTCGCGGTAGCGGCGTACAGCCCCGGCAGGCCGGTCAGCCTCACTCTGCCCACTGTTCGTCTCCGGGCTCGCTCCGCTCCTCGGGCGCCTGAGGCGCCCTGCGATGCTCACTCCCCCGTCGCCTCACTCTGCCCACTGTTCGTCTCCGGGCTCGCTCCGCTCCTCGGGCGCCTGAGGCGCCCTGCGATGCTCACTCCCCCGTCGCCTCACGGGCCGGCCTCGGCGGAGGCGGCGGCGGCGAGGACCTGCTCGATCACGTCCTCCACCGGCGGGTCCTCGATGGTCAGGTCGGTCACCTCGTGCTCGGCGACCAGCCGGGCCGCCGCCGCGGCCGAGCGGTCCTTGTCGACCAGCAGCGTGACCTGCTCGCCCTCGGTGGCGACGACCTCGCCAAGCCCGGCCGGCACCGCGCCGCCCGGGAGCGTGAAGGTGATCTTCTGGCGCTGCGCGTACCGTCCCGACAGCGCCCGGAGCGAGCCGTCGTAGCGGATGCGGCCGTCGTCGATGAGCACCACCCGCTTGCACAGCGCCTGCACGTCGGCCATGTAGTGGCTGGTCAGCAGCACGGTGGCGCCCCAGCGGGCGTTGTACTCGGCCAGGAAGGCGCGGATCCGCTTCTGCATGGTGATGTCCAGGCCGATGGTCGGCTCGTCCAGGAACAGCACCTGCGGGCGGTGCAGCAGCGCGCCGCAGATCTCCGCCTTCATCCGCTCGCCCAGCGACAGGGTCCGGACCGGCTTGCGGACCAGGTCGCCGATCTCCAGCAGCTCGACCATCTCGTCCCGGGCGGCGCGGAAGTCGGCGTCCGGGACGCGGTAGATCGCGCGGTTCATCTCGTACGAGTCCAGGGCCGGCAGGTCCCACTGGAGCTGGTTGCGGTTGCCCATCACCAGCGTGATCCGGCGAAGGTAGTCGCGCTCCCGCCGGGACGGCACGTGGCCGAGCACCCGGGCGGTGCCGCCGGTCGGGAAGAGCAGCCCGGACAGCATCTTCAGCGTGGTGGTCTTGCCGGCCCCGTTGGGCCCGAGGAAGCCGACCACCTCGCCGGGCTCGACCCGGAACGAGACACCGTCGACCGCGGTCACCTCGCGGTGGGTGCGCCGGACCAGGCTGCGAAGCGAGGCCGCGAGCCCGGCCTCCCGCTCCGGCACCTTGAAGGTCTTGCTCAGACCCGTGACCTCGATGTCCGCGTCCACGCCCAGGGACCCTACGGACCGGACCCGGGGCGTCTCGACCGGGTTTCGCCGTCAGTGGCCGACGTGGGACAGGCCCTGCAGCAGCAGGCGGCCCTGGCCGCCGCCCATCTCCGAGAGCAGCCGCTGGTCCCGGGCCTCGTCGGGAGTGAACCAGGTGAGCTCCAGCGCGTCCTGCTGGGGGGCGCAGTCCCCCTCGACCGGCACCACGTACGCGAGCGACACCGCGTGCTGGCGCGGGTCGTGGAAGGCGGTCACCCCCGGGGTGGGGAAGTATTCCGCGATGGTGAACGGCTGCGGCGCCGCCGGCACCTTGGGCAGCGCCAGCGGGCCGAGGTCCTTTTCCAGGTGGCGCAGCAGGGCCGAGCGCACCCGCTCGTGGTAGAGCACCCGCCCGGACACCAGGGCCCGGGTGATCCGGCCCTCGCCGGTCACCCGCAGCAGCAGCCCGACCGCGGTCACCGCGCCCTGGCCGTCCACCCGGACCGGGATCGCGTCGACGTAGAGGATCGGCAACCGCTCCCGGGCCGCGTCCAGATCCTCGCCGGAGAGCCAGCTGCTGTCCGACTGCGGGGTCGTCTGCGTCATGGGGACCTTTCTATCCCGCCGGGGTGTACCGGGACGCCCCGGGAGTCCCGCCACACCGATGCCGTGCCGCGGGGCGGGATGGGAGTTGGGATACTCGCCCGCGATGAGGACCCGACCCGCGGTCGCACCGCCCGCCCCCGCCGGCCCGTCCGGCCGCTCCTGGCGGCCGCTCGGCGCGGCTCTCGTCGCGGCGGCGCTGCTGGCGGCCGCCTGCACGGGCGACGACCCGGCGACCGGGGCGGGGGGCGGGCCGGCGCCGAGCGGGCCCGGCGGGTCGCCTTCGGCGCCGCCGGCCGCCACCGTGAGCCCGCCCGACCAGCCGGTCGCGGTCGCCGCCGGGACCACCCCGGCCGCGGTGTCGGTCGCGGTCAGCCGGCAGCTCTTCGACCGCGCGCCGGCCGTGGTGGTCGCCGCCGCGACCGACGCCGCCGGCATCGCCGACGCGGCGGCCGAGGCCGAGCGGCTCGGCGCCCCACTGCTGCTCGACGACGGCACCAGGACCGCCGCGCTGACGGCGGAGATAGACCGGCTGGCGCCGGAGACCGTGCTCGCGGTCGGCCCCGAGGTGGCCGGCCGCCTGCAGGGCGCCGGCCCCCGGGTGGTGACCGACGCCGGCGAGCTGACCGGCGGGCCGCCGGCGGACGGCCTCCACGACGTCGCCGTGCTGGTCCGGACCGGGGTGGACGCCGCCGGCAAGGCGACGGTGGCGGCCACCACCGCGACCGGCAAGGCGGCCGGCGCCACCGTGGTGCCGGTGACCACGGCCGACCCGCGGGCCGACGCGGCCGCGGTCACCGCGCTGTCCAAGGCCAAGCCGACGCACGTGCTGGCCGCCGGCCCCGGCTTCGGCCCGGCGGACCGGCTGCGCGGCCGGCTGGCCGTCGCCGCCGCCGGCATCCAGCTGCCCGGCGGCGGACAGGTGATGTTCCCGGGCCGCCGGCTGGTGGCGATGTACGGCCACCCCGGCAGCAGCGGCCTCGGCGTGCTCGGGGAGCAGCCGGTGGACGCCGCGATCGCCCGCGCCAAGCGGCTGGCGGCGCCGTACGAGGCACTGTCCGGGCGCACGCCGGTGGTGCCGACCTTCGAGATCATCGCCTCGGTGGCGACCGCGCCGCCCGGCCCGGACGGCAACTACTCCTTCGAGGCCCCGGTGTCGCTGCTCAAGCCGTGGGTGGACAAGGCCGGCAAGGCCGGGATGTACGTCGTGCTCGACCTGCAGCCCGGCCGGACCGACTTCCTCACCCAGGCCAAGCGGTACGAGCCGCTGCTGCGGCTGCCGCACGTCGGGCTGGCGCTGGACCCGGAGTGGCGGCTCAAGCCGGGCCAGCGGCACCTGACCCAGGTCGGCTCGGTCCGCGCGGCCGAGGTCAACGCGGTCTACCGCTGGCTGGCCGACCTGACCGCGAAGGCCGAGCTGCCGCAGAAGGTGCTGGTGCTGCACCAGTTCCGGCTGGACATGATCGGCGACGACGAGCCGCTGCAGCGGGACCGGGACGAGGTGGCGCTGCTCATCCACATGGACGGGCAGGGCCCGACCGGCAGCAAGGACGCCACCTGGCGGGCGGTGGTCGCCGCGGCGCCCAAGGGCATCGCGCTGGGCTGGAAGAACTTCTACGACGAGGACTCGCCGATGCTCACCCCGGCGCAGACCATGATCCGCAAGCCGACCCCGCTGATGATCTCCTACCAGTAACGACCTGGTACGGATCGGGCGACGCGGGCGGATCCGGGCGGGTGCACCCGCTGGGTGGCTGAGGCGCGTCCGGGTGGCGGTCCCACCCGGGCCGGCTTCCTGCCCGGGAGTGCAGGGCTACGACGGCAACCCCCTGACGGTGTGATCTGAGTCATACGGTCGACGGCGACCGTGCGGGGAGTCCGCCCGGTGGAGACGGGGGAGATTCGATGACCGACATCGTGGACCGGCCGGCGCCGCCCGAGCCGACACCACCGCGGCCGGCGCCGCGGACCGCCGAGGCGCTGGTCGCATCGGCGGCCAGCGGGCACGACCTGGGCTACGCCCGCCGCCCGGCCCGCGGGCACGGCTACGAGCTGCGCGGGCTGGCCTACGTGCCGCTGTCGCGGCAGTTCGAGGGCCGCTTCGGCCGGATGTTCCGGCTGCCGCCGTTCGTGCCGAGCGACGCGCGCATCGCCGAGATCGGCGCCCTGATGACGGAGAACGCGACCGGCCCGAACCCGGCGCTGGACAACCCCGACATCCCGGCGGGGTACACCTATCTGGGCCAGTTCATCGACCACGACCTGACCTTCGACACCGCGTCCAGCCTGGACCGGGCCAACGACCCGGACGCGCTGACCAACTTCCGCAGCCCGCGCTTCGACCTCGACAGCGTCTACGGGCGCGGGCCGACCGACGACCCGTTCCTCTACGACCGGGACTCCGGCGGCGAGAAGCTGCTCGTCGGCCGGCACGACGACGAGGACGACCTGCCGCGCAACGTCCAGGAGACCGCGCTCATCGGCGACCCCCGCAACGACGAGAACACCTTCATCAGCCAGCTCCAGCTGACCATGCTGAAGTTCCACAACCGGGTGGTCGACCTGGTCGAGGCGGACCCGGCGCTGCGCAAGGGGAGCGAGACCCGCTTCGAGGCCGCACAGCGGATCGTCCGCTGGCACTACCAGTGGCTGGTCGTGCACGACTTCCTGCGCCGCACCGTCGGGGCCGACATGCTCGGCTCGGTGCTGGACGAGACCGGGCCCCGGCCGAAGGTCCGGCGCGAGTTCTACACCTGGCGGAACGACCCGTACATGCCGGTGGAGTTCTCCGTCGCGGCCTACCGCTTCGGCCACTCCCAGATCCGCGGCCGCTACAAGCTCAACACGCTGGTCGGCCCGCTGGCGACCTTCCTGCCGACGTCCACCCACGACGACGAGACCCGGCTGCAGCATTTCGGCGGCTTCCGGATCCTGCCGCCACTGTGGACGATCGAGTGGGCCCGCTTCTTCGAGGTCGACGGCGCCGGCGCGGACGCCCGGCAGCAGACCCGGCTCATCGACACCAAGCTGGCCGACCCGCTGGCGGCGCTGCCGCCGGAGATCGGCGGCAACCGGCCGTCGCTGATCGACCGCAACCTCACCCGCGGCGCGCGGCTGATGCTGCCGTCCGGGCAGGACGTCGCCGGGCACATGGGCGCCGACGTGCTCACCGACGGCGAGCTGGCGCTGCCCGGCGGCGGCCCGGCCCCGCTCTGGTACTACATCCTCCGGGAGGCGGAGGTGCAGGCCGGCGGCCGGCACCTGGGCCAGGTCGGCGGCCGGATCGTCGCCGAGGTCTTCCTCGGCCTGCTGGAGAAGGACCCGTCGTCCTACCTGCGCAACGACCCGGGCTGGACGCCGTTCCTCACCAGCGGCGACGACTTCACCATGCCGGACCTGATCACCTTCGCCGGCCACGGGCTCGGCGTGACCACCTTCCCCGGCGGCGGCCCTGGTGGTCCGGGTGGTCCGGGAGGCCCCGGTGGGCTCGGTGGGCCGGGCGGGCCGGGTGGTCCCGGCGGGGGCGGCACCGGCGGCGGCGCCCGGCGTCCCCTCCCCCTCGCGCCCTGACCGGCCGGGCCGGCGGGAGTCCACTGCGGACGCCCGCCGGCCCGCGCCGCTCAGCCGGTGTACTGGGCGGCGATCCGGGTGAACTCCCACGGCGCCTGCGCCACGCTGCTGCAGGTGCCGGAGGTGTAGCCGGGCTCCGGCGTCGCGCACTGCCGGTCCCGGTTCACCGACCAGAACGTGAACCGCGCCAGGTGCTTTGCCTGCGCATACGCGAGGATCGTGCGCATGTCGGCCTGCCGGACGTACTCGCCGACGTCGGTCCGCCCGTTCATGGTGGAGATCCCGCTCATCCGGTAGATCGCGTCGTCGGAGCGCCCGGGGTAGTAGGTCCTCAGCTGCGCGTGCAGCGCCTCGGCGACGTTGACGGTGAGCTGGCCCATCCCGGTCGTCCCGCCGCCGAAGTCGAAGGGCATGATCGTCCAGCCGTCCACCGCCGCGCCGTTGCGGACCGCGGTCTGCACCAGCTGCTGGCCCCACCAGGTCAGTCCGGACTGCCCCACCGGGACGGTGACGTAGACCTTCAGCGACGGCTTGCGGTCCTTGAGGATCTTGATGGCCCGGGTGACCCGGTCGTGCGCGGCCGCGCTCTCGAACTCGGTGGCCTCGATGTCGAAGTCGATCGCCCGCAGCGCGTACCGGTCGACCACCAGCTGGTACGCGTTCGCCAGCGCGGTCGCGTCGGTGCAGGTCTCGCCGAGCTTGGCGCCGGACCAGCCGCCCACCGAGGGCATCACGTCACCGCCGGCGGCCCGGATCTGGTTGATCTTCGCCGCCATCTGGGTGTCGCTCGCCACCGGCGCGCCGCCGCTCCACACCGGCGTGCAGCCGCCGCCGGACAGGATGAAGGCGAGGGTGAAGGTCTTGACCCCGGTCTGCGCCATCACGGTCGCGATGTCGGGCGGGTCGTTCTCCAGCGGCATCAGGTACGGCGCGGAGGCGAGCCGGTCCGAGCCCGGCGGTGGCGGGGTCGTCGGCGGCGGGGTGGTGGTCGGCGGCGGCGTGGTCGGCGGGGCCGTGCCGCCGGAACAGGAGGCCCCGTTGAGCCGGCAGTTCGCCGGGTTCTGCCAGCTGCCCGAGTACGTCCCGTTGAAGCCGAAGCTGGCGGACGCGCCGGGGGCGAGCGTGCCGTTCCAGCCGGCGTTGGCGACGGTGTAGTGGGAGCCGGCGCGGGTCAGCACCCCGTCCCACACCGAGCCGACGGTCGTGCTCGACGGCAGGTCGAACTCGACCCGCCAGCCGGTCAGCGTGGTGGTCCCCCCGTTGCTGATCGTGTACTTGCCTTCGTAGCCGGTGCCCCAGTCCGAGGTCTTGACGAAGGTGGCGGTCGGGGTGCCGGCGGCACCGGCGCTGGGGCCGACCGCGACGAGCAGTCCGGCGACGAGAGCGGCGGCGGCGACCAGGGCCGCGGCCGCCCGGCGGGCGAGCGGGTGCACGGGTCCTCCTGAGGACGGTGGACGGTGCAGCGGCGTACGCAGTCTGGTCCACGTGGTCTAGACCTGTCCATACCACGAACCGGTGATACTGGCAGGCCCCTGACCCCACCCGCCGACTGAGAAGTTCTCGGCCGACTGAGCAGCAATAGCTGCTCAGTCGGCCACCCAACTGCTCAGTGGCGGGCCGGACTGCTCAGCCGGCGCCGGGCGGTGGTGGGTAGCGTGGGCGGGTGGCGAGCGCGGCGCGGGGGCAGTGGGCGGACACCGCGCGACCCCCGCTGTCCGGGCGGGCGCTGGCGGCCGCCCTGGTCCGGGAGGGCTCGCTGGTCACCGACCTGCGGGTCGTCCCGGTGACCGGCTCCACCAACGACGACGTGGCCGCCGCGGCCCGGGCCGGCGCGCCCGAGGGGCTGGTCGTCGTCGCCGAGGAGCAGACCGGCGGCCGCGGCCGGCTGGACCGCGGCTGGCGCTCGCCGCCGCGGGCCGGGCTCACCTTCTCGGTGCTGCTGCGCCCGCCGCGGGCGGTGCCGGTGGCCCGGCGGACCTGGTTGCCGCTGCTGGCCGGGCTGGCCGTGCAGCAGGCGGTGGAGCGGCTGGGCGAGGTGCCGGTCCGGCTCAAGTGGCCCAACGACGTGCTGCTGGGTGACGACCGCGGCAAGGCGGCCGGCATCCTCGTCCAGGTCGACGGCGGCGGGGTGGTGGTCGGCATCGGGCTCAACGTGTCCACCCGGCCGGCCGAGCTGCCGCCGGGCGGCACCTCGCTGGCGGTGGTGGCCGCGCAGTGCACCGACCGCGACCCGCTGCTGCGGGCGGTGCTGCGCCGGCTCGGCACGCTCTACGCCGGGTGGTGCGCGGCCGGCGGCGATCCGGAGCCGACCCGGGCCGCGTACGAGGCGGTCTGCGACACCCTCGGCCGCCCCGTCCGGGTGCAGCTGCCGGACGGCAGCGCGCTGACCGGCACGGCCACCGGGCTGGACGGCGACGGCCGGCTGGTGCTGGCCACCCCGGACGGAGCCCGGGCGGTGTCGGCCGGCGACGTCACCCACGTCCGCCCCGCCTGACCGGTCCCGGACACGGCCGCCCCGATCGGGGGAACGCCGTGACGGGCGGCCGTCGGGTCGGCCATGCTGTGCGCGTGGCGTACCCGGACCAGCTGCTCGCCGACGACGAGCGAGTAGTCAAGCACCTGCACCCGCACTGGGTGACGCTGATCCTGCCGACGCTGCTGCTGCTCGTGGTCGTCGGCCTGGCCTCGTTCCTCGCCGCGATCGTCCCGGACGGGTCCCTGCAGACCCCGGCCCGGATCGTGATCCTGGCCGTCGCCGTGCTGGCCGCGGTCGCGGTCGCGCTGATCCCGTGGCTGCGCTGGCGCACCACCCACTACGTCCTCACCACCCACCGGTTGATGACCCGGGTCGGCATCCTCAGCCACACCGGCCGGGACGTGCCGCTCAACCGGATCAACAACGCGATGTACGAGCAGTCGTTCTTCGAGCGGATCATCAACTCCGGCACGCTGGTGGTGGAGTCGGCCGGCGAGGACGGCCAGCAGGTGTTCAAGAACATCCCGGACGCCGACCAGACCCAGCAGCTGATCAACCGGCTGGTGGAGAGCGACCACGACCGGCGCAGCCGCAACTCGGCCCGCTACGAGGCGCACTACGAGGCCGAGTACTCCGACGACGGGCGGCGAGGCGGGGATCACCCCACCGAGCGCATCTGAGCTCCCGCCGGCCCGGTTAGGCTCCGGCGGTGACCAGCGCCGCCGAGGACCCGTCCGCCGCGCCGCCCTCTCCGGCTCCGCCTGACCTGCACACCGCCGCCGGCAAGCTCGCCGACCTGCACCGGCGCAACGACGAGGCGGTGCACGCCGGCTCGGCCCGGGCGGTGGAGCGGCAGCACGCCAAGGGCAAGCTGACCGCCCGCGAGCGGATCGACCTGCTGCTCGACGAGGGCTCGTTCATCGAGATGGACGAGCTGGCCCGGCACCGGTCGACGAACTTCGGCATGGACGCCGAGCGGCCGTACGGGGACGGCGTGGTCACCGGCTACGGCACCGTGGACGGGCGGCCGGTCTGCGTCTTCGCGCAGGACTTCACCGTCTTCGGCGGCAGCCTGGGCGAGGTCTTCGGCGAGAAGATCGTCAAGGTGATGGACCTGGCGCTCAAGACCGGCTGCCCGGTGGTCGGCATCAACGACTCCGGCGGCGCCCGGATCCAGGAGGGCGTCGTCTCGCTGGGGCTGTACGGCGAGATCTTCTACCGCAACGTGCTGGCCTCCGGGGTGGTCCCGCAGATCAGCCTGGTGATGGGACCGTGCGCCGGCGGCGCGGTCTACTCCCCCGCGATCACCGACTTCACCGTGATGGTCGACCAGACGTCGCACATGTTCATCACCGGCCCGGACGTGATCAAGACGGTGACCGGCGAGGACGTCGCCTTCGAGGACCTCGGCGGGGCCCGGGCGCACAACACGAAGTCCGGCGTCGCGCACTACATGGCCGCCGACGAGACCGACGCGATCGACTACGTCAAGGCGCTGCTGTCGTACCTGCCGTCCAACAACCTGGACGACCCGCCGGTCCTCTCCGCGCCGGCCGACCTGGAGGTCACCGACGCCGACCGGGAGCTGGACACCTTCATCCCGGACTCGGCCAACCAGCCGTACGACATGCACCAGGTGATCGAGCACGTGCTCGACGACGGGGAGTTCCTCGAGGTGCAGCCACTCTTCGCGCCGAACATCCTGGTCGGCTTCGGCCGGGTCGAGGGCCGGCCGGTGGGGGTGGTGGCCAACCAGCCGATGCAGTTCGCCGGGACGCTGGACATCGACGCCTCGGAGAAGGCGGCCCGCTTCGTGCGGACCTGCGACTGCTTCAACATCCCGGTGCTGACCTTCGTGGACGTGCCGGGCTTCCTGCCCGGGACCTCGCAGGAGTGGGGCGGGATCATCCGCCGCGGCGCCAAGCTGATCTACGCGTACGCCGAGGCGACGGTGCCGAAGGTCACGGTGATCACGCGGAAGGCGTACGGGGGCGCGTACGACGTCATGGGGTCCAAGCACCTGGGGGCCGACGTCAACGTGGCCTGGCCGACCGCGCAGATCGCGGTGATGGGCGCGCAGGGCGCGGTGAACATCCTCTACCGGCGGGAGATCGCCGGCGCGGACGACGCGGACGCGACCCGGGCGGAGCTGGTCCAGCAGTACGAGGACACGCTCGCGAACCCGTACGTCGCCGCCGAGCGCGGCTACGTCGACTCGGTGATCCCGCCGTCGTACACCCGCCGCTACGTCACCCAGGCGCTCCGCATGCTCCGCACCAAGCGCGCCACCCTCCCCCCCAAGAAGCACGGCAACATCCCGCTCTAGCGACTGGCGCCGCCGACTTCGACGCGGGACTTGCCGCGGAGCCGAACACCGGCTGAGGTCGCCACCATCTGTCAAGATCCGTAAGAGCTACAAACCACAGCGACCTGACCCATCAACACCCACGGGGTCCACCTCACCCCTTTGCGGTAATTGATAGTCAAAGCATTGTGTTCGGGTGGTCGGCTCACCTAACGTTAAATTCCGTTCGCGCGGGCCTCAATCACCCCTAACCGACCAAATCCTCGCGGCCGACCCGGCCGTGCGGTGGGTCGAACCTGCATGAGGGAGAACCCTGAATGCGACCCTTCAGCATGCCCTGGAACCGGCGCCTAGCCGGCCTGGGCCTTGCCACAGCGGCCACGCTCGTCATGGCTACCGCCACCGCGCTGCCGGCCGCCGCTCTCGGCGGCATCGTCGATGCCGGCGGCCCGAACGCAATCCCGGACAGCTACATCGTGGTGTTCAAGGACTCCGCGGTGAAAGCCCGGGGCCTGAGCACCCTCACCAACACCACGGCCGCCAAGGCCGCCGCCAAGGTGGAGCGCCGGTACGTCGCCGCGCTGCACGGCTTCGCCGGCACCATGAGCGAGACCGCGGCCCGGCGGCTGGCCGCCGACCCGACGGTGGCGTACGTGGCGCAGAACCACACGGTGCAACTGCTCGCCGACCAGCCCAATCCGCCGTCCTGGGGCCTGGACCGGGTCGACCAGCGTGACCTCCCGCTGAACAGCAACTACCACTACGACGTCGACGCCGCGAACGTCACGGCGTACGTCCTCGACACCGGCATCCGGGTCACCCACCAGACGTTCGGCGGCCGGGCCGTCTGGGGTACCAACACCACCGGCGACGGCAACAACACCGACTGCCACGGTCACGGCACGCACGTCGCCGGCACCATCGGCGGCTCGCAGTACGGCCTGGCCAAGGCCGTCCGCCTGGTCGCGGTCAAGGTGCTCAACTGCCAGGGCTCCGGCAGCTTCGCCGGCATCGTGCAGGGCATCGACTACGTGACTGCGCAGCACGCCGCCGGCGCCCCCGCGGTCGCCAACATGAGCCTCGGTGCCTCCGGCAGCAACGCCGCGACCGAGGACGCCGTGCGCAACTCCATCGCCGACGGCGTCACCTACGCGATCGCCTCCGGCAACTCGAACTCCGACGCGTGCAACTTCACCCCGGCCCGGGTCACCGAGGCGATCACCGTCAACGCGTCGGACATCAACGACGCGCGCGCGTCGTTCTCCAACTTCGGCACCTGCACCGACATCTTCGCCCCCGGCGTCAACATCACCTCGTCCTGGAACACCAACGACACCGCCACCAACGCGATCAGCGGCACGTCGATGGCCGCCCCGCACGTCGCCGGCGGCGCCGCCCTGTACCTGGCGGCCAACCCGAGTGCCTCACCGGCCACCGTGCAGCAGGCGCTGAAGGACAACGCCACCCTCAACCACATCACCAACCCCGGCACCGGCTCCCCGAACCGGCTGCTCTACACGCTGTCCGGCGCCACCAGCAACCCGGTCGTCAGCAACCCGGGCAACAAGACCAGCACGGTCAACGTGGCGACCAGCCTGCAGATGTCCGCGTCCGGCGGCACGCCGCCGTACACCTGGTCGGCCACCGGCCTCCCGACCGGTCTGTCGATCAACTCCTCGACCGGCCTGATCTCCGGCACCCCGACCACCGTGGGCACCTATACCGTCACCGTGACGGCTCGGGACACCGGTGCCCGGACCGGCAGCACGTCGTTCACCTGGACGATCACCCCGGCGGGCGGCGGCTGCAGCAGCCCGGGCCAGAAGCTGGGCAACCCGGGCTTCGAGAGCGGCAGCGCTCCGTGGACAGCCACCGCAGGCGTCATCGGCGCGTGGACCGGCACCGGCGCACCGCGCTCCGGCACCCGGTCGGCGTGGCTGAACGGCTACGGATACGCCCGCACCGACACGCTGTCGCAGACCGTCACGATCCCGGCGGGCTGCACGAGCTCGACGCTGTCCTTCTGGTTGAAGATCACAACCTCGGAGGGCCCTGGGACCGCGTACGACTTCCTCACGGTCAAGCTGGGCTCGACCACGCTGGCCACCTACTCGAACCTGAACGCGAACGGCGTGTACGCGCTGCGCTCGTTCAACGTCGGTTCGTTCGCCGGGCAGACCGTCACGCTGACGTTCACCGGCACCGAGGACTGGTCGCTGCAGACGTCCTTCGTCATTGACGACACTGCGCTGAACGCCGGCTGACAACCAGCCGGCTCGGAACCAGACGGGCGCCGTCGGCCCTATCGGGCCGGCGGCGCCCGCCCCTGCCTGGGTCTCGGGTGAGCCGGTCCGGCCGGCCGGCTGCCGGGCTCGGCGTGCGGTCGGGCAGCAGCTCCCGGACGAGGGCAAGCCCGGCCGCTCGGGTGCGAACTCGGAGGGCGTGACCTCGACCCACCGGTCGCTGTCCGCACGCACCCTTGCGCTACCCCGCGAAGCGACTCCGGTCAGGCCCTGCGGGCCCGGTAGGCCGCCGCGGCCACCCGGTTGGTGCAGGTGGTGCTGCAGAAGCGGCGGGACCGGTTGCGGGACAGGTCGAGGACGATCCCGCCGCAGGTGGGGTCGGCGCAGACGGCGAGCCGGCTCAGCTCCCCGGCCCGGATCAGGTCGCCCATCGCCATCGCGGTCTCGACCGCGATCTGGTCGGCCAGCGGCGCGTCCGCCGCCACCACGTGCAGGTGGTAGTCCCACCCGTCGTGCCGCACCAGCTGCGGCTGCACGTGGTGCTCGGCCAGGATCCGGTTGACGATCCGCGCCGCCCCGTCCTTGTCCGCGGTGAGCAGCTCCCGCAGCGGGCCGCGCAGCGCGCGCACCGCCGCCAGCTCGGCCGCGTCCCGGGCCCGGTCGCCGGTGTAGCCGTGCGTGACCACGAAGTCGTCCAGCTGTGCCCCCGTGGTCAGCGTGTCCGGCTCGACCCCGGAGTTCACCAGCGCCACCGCGGCCGCCAGCGCCGCGGTGGTGTCATGAGTGAAGACCACGTTGACACCTTACTCGGTGAGGCAATAGCGTCAGGAGCCATGGCCACCTTGACTCATGACGCCAGGCGGCGGCCGCTTGTCGCCGGGCTCGGCTTCGCCGCGCTGTCCGCGGCCTCGTTCGGCCTGTCCGGCTCGATCGCGCGCGGTCTGATGGACGCCGGCTGGTCCGCCGCGTCCGCGGTGATCGTGCGGATCCTGCTGGCGGCCGCGGTGCTGGCGCCGGTCGCCGCGGTGCAGCTGCGCGGCCGGGTCCCGGCGGTCCGGCGCAACTTGCCGATGATCGCCGCGTACGGCCTGGTCGCCGTCGCCGGCTGCCAGCTGGCGTACTTCAACGCCGTCGCGCACCTGCAGGTCGGGGTGGCGCTGCTGATCGAGTACACGGCGCCGGTCGCCGTCGTCGGCTGGCTGTGGCTGCGGCACGGACAGCGCCCGGGCTGGCTGACCGTGGGCGGCGCCGCGCTCGGCGTGGCCGGGCTGGTGCTCGTCCTCGACCTGCTCTCCGGCGCCGAGGTCAGCGCCGTCGGCACCGCCTGGGCGCTGGGCGCGATGACCGGGGCGGCGGTCTACTTCGTGCTGTCCGGGCGGCCGGACACCGGGCTGCCGGCCACCGTGCTGGCCGCCGGCGGCCTGCTGTTCGGCGGGATCGCGCTGCTGCTCGCGGGCCTGGTCGGGATCGTGCCGCTGGCCGCGTCAACCCGGCCGGTGGCGTTCCCGGCCTTCACCGTGCCCTGGTGGGGGCCGGTGCTCGCGCTCGGCCTGGTGACGGCCGCGCTCGGGTACGTCGCCGGCATCGCCGCCACCCGCCGGCTCGGCTCCCGGCTCGGCTCGTTCGTCGCGCTGTCCGAGGTGGTCGCCGGGCTCGCCTTCGCCTGGGCGCTGCTGGGCGAGACCCCGGCGCCGGTCCAGGCCGTCGGCGGCGCGCTGATCCTCTCCGGGGTCGTCGCGGTCAAGCTCGGCGAGCCGCGCGGCCCGGCCGGGCACGCCCCGGCAGCCCAGCCCACCGGCGACCCGACAGTCCAGCCGGCCGGTGAGCCGGCGGTCCAGCCGGCCGCGGGCGAGCGGCCGGTGCGCGCCGCGGCCTAGGGTGTGTCTGCCGGATGTCGGTGGATGCGGGCGGCGTCCAGGCGGCGGCCGGCAAGGCGGAGGAGGAGTCCGATACCTCTGTTGTATCGGCGACGACGACAACGCCGCCGGTCGCCGTCTGGGCGTCGCCCGCGCCGCCAGATGTTCGGCAGACACACCCTAGGCGGCCAGGCGGTCGACCTTGGTCCGGAGCCGGGCCAGTTGCTCGCGCACCTCGGGGGAGGCGTCCAGCAGGGTCACCTCCACCTCAAGCATGGTGAGCGTCAGCGCCAACCACTCGGCCGAGTCGTTGGCCACCCGCAGCAGGGTGCGGCCCGGCCCGTCGGCGGTCAGCTCGCCCAGCCACGGCGGGACGGCGTCGGTCGCCTCGGCCAGCGGCAGCGCCACCGCGAGCAGCGCCTCGTGCCGCTGCGGGACCGCGCGGAGCGCCTGCGCCACATACGCCGCCGCGTCCTCGGCCGGCAGCTCCCGCGGCGTGAACCGCACCCCGTTGGCAAACGGCCGCTCCAGCCGGTCCACCCGGAAGGTGCGCCAGGCGTCCCGATGCAGGTCCCAGGCCACCAGATACCACCGGCGGCCGCGGGCGACCAGCCGGTGCGGCTCGACCAGCCGGGAGGACTCGGTGCCGTCGGCGGCCGCGTACGCGAACCGCAGCTGCTCCTGCCCCCGGCACGCCTGCGCGACCGCGACCAGCACGTCGGCCGGCACCGTCGGGCCACGCCGCGGGAAGACCGTGGTCTCGGTCGCCTCGGCCAGCGCGTCCACCCGGCGGCGCAGCCGCGGCGGCAGCACCTGCTGCAGCTTGGCCAGCGCCTGCACCGAGGTCTCCTCGATCCCGGTCACCCCGCCGCCGGTCGCGGTGCGCAGCCCGACCGCGATCGCCACCGCCTCGTCGTCGTCCAGCAGCAGCGGCGGGATCCGGGTGCCGGCGGCCAGCTGGTAGCCCCCGCCGGTGCCGCGGCTGGTGTCGACCGGGTAGCCGAGCTCGCGCAGCCGGTCCACGTCCCGGCGCAGCGTCCGCGGGCTCACCCCGAGCCGCTCGGACAGGTCCTCGCCGGGCCAGTGCCGGTAGGTCTGCAGGAGGGACAGCAGCCGGAGGATGCGCGCGGTCGGATCCATGCCTCCAGTATCCCTCACTTCCGGTCAAAATGTGACCGCAAGCCGACCTGGCGTTCCGGGCAGGACACCGAGCCTCATCGAGACCCGCGGCCTGATCCTCGATGTCGGCGATCACGCCCGGCGGCGACGTGGGGGATGCCACTGAGCGTACGGCGCGGCGGCTGAGAGGATGGCCGGGTGACCGAGCGGCCGTTGCTGAGGGTGGTCCGCGGCGAGCCGACCGCGGAGGAGCTGGCCGCGCTGGTGGCCGTGCTCACCGCGCGCGCCCCCGCCGGCGGGGCGGGCCGGCCCCGACTGCGGTCGGCGTGGGCCGACCCCGCGGGCCGGCTGCGCGCACCGCTGACGCCCGGACCCGCGGCCTGGCGCCGCTCCGCTCTCCCCCGGTGAGCCGGCAGCTGGTGCTGGCGTCGGCCAGCCCGGCCCGACTGCGCACGCTCCGGGCCGCCGGCGTCGAGCCGGAGATCCGCATCAGCGAGCTGGACGAGGACGCGTACACCGCGCCGGACCCGGCCGCGCTGGTGCTGGCGCTGGCCCGGGCCAAGGCGGCCCGGGTGGTCCGGCCCGGTGACGACGCGCTCGTGCTCGGCTGCGACTCGCTGCTCGACCTGGACGGGCGGGCGTACGGCAAGCCCGTCTCCGGCGCCGAGGTGCTGTCCCGGTGGGAACGGATGGCCGGGCGCACCGGCGTGCTGCGCACCGGGCACGCGCTGCTCGACGTCCGCTGCGGGACGGTGGCCGCGGAGGCGACCGGGGTGGCGTCCACCACCGTGCGGTTCGGCCGGCCCACCGGGGCCGAGCTGGCCGCGTACGTGGCCAGCGGCGAGCCGCTCCAGGTGGCCGGCGCGTTCACGGTGGACGGGCTGGGGGGCTGGTTCGTGGACGGGCTGGACGGGGACGCCGGCACGGTGATCGGCCTGTCGCTGCCGCTGCTGCGCCGGCTGCTCGGCGAGCTCGGTGCGGGTGTGACGGATCTCTGGGCGACCGACCGGTAACAACGTCCCTAGACTCCGGCCGGAGAGAGGGGAGCCACCTGTGCGCTCAGTGCTGGTCGCCAACCGGGGAGAGATCGCCGTCCGCGTGCTGCGGGCGTGCCGGGACGCGGGGTTGACCGGCATCGCCGTGTACGCGGAGCCGGACCGGGACGCCCGCCACGTCCGGATCGCCGACGCCGCGTTCGCGCTCGGCGGCTCGACGGCCGCGGAGTCGTACCTGCGGATCGACAAGGTGCTGGACGCCTGCCGCCAGTCAGGCGCGGACGCGGTGCATCCCGGCTACGGCTTCCTGTCCGAGAACGCGGACTTCGCCCAGGCGGTGATCGACGCCGGGCTGACCTGGATCGGGCCGCCGCCGGAGGCGATCCGGGTGCTCGGCGACAAGGTCGCCGCCCGGCATCTGGCCGCCGAGGTCGGCGCGCCGCAGGTGCCCGGCACCGCCGACCCGGTGGCCGGCCCGGACGAGGTGGTCGCCTTCGCCGAGGAGCACGGGCTGCCGGTGGCGATCAAGGCCGCCTTCGGCGGCGGCGGGCGCGGGCTCAAGGTGGCCCGGACGCTCGCCGAGATCCCCGAGCTGTACGCGTCCGCCGTCCGCGAGGCCGAGGCCGCGTTCGGGCGCGGCGAGTGCTTCGTCGAGCGCTACCTGGACCGGCCGCGGCACGTCGAGGCCCAGGTGCTGGCCGACTCGCACGGCTCGGTCGTGGTGGTCGGCACCCGCGACTGCTCGCTGCAGCGGCGGCACCAGAAGCTGGTCGAGGAGGCGCCGGCGCCGTTCCTGTCCGACGAGCAGCGCGCGCTGATCCACTCCTCGGCGCGCGACATCTGCGCGGCGGCCGGGTACGTCGGCGCCGGCACGGTCGAGTTCCTGGTGGGCGCGGACGGGGTGATCTCCTTCCTCGAGGTGAACACCCGGCTCCAGGTCGAGCACCCGGTCACCGAGGAGACCAGCGGGGTGGACCTGGTGCGGGCGCAGTTCCGGGTCGCCGACGGGGCCACCCTGGCCTCGCTCAGGCTGGACCGGGACCCGGCGCCGCGCGGCCACTCGATCGAGTTCCGGCTCAACGGGGAGGACCCCGGGCGGGGCTTCCTGCCCGCTCCCGGCACGGTGAGCGCCTACGCGGAGCCCTCCGGGCCGGGCGTCCGGGTGGACTCCGGCGTCGAGGCCGGCGCGGTGGTCGGCGGCGCCTTCGACTCGCTGCTGGCCAAGCTGATCGTCACCGGCGCGACCCGGGAGGAGGCGCTGGAGCGGTCCCGGCGCGCGCTGGACGAGACGGTCGTGGACGGGCTGCCGACGGTGCTGCCGTTCCACCGGGCAGTGGTGCGCGACGCCGACTTCACCGACGAGCCGTTCCGGGTGCACACCCGGTGGATCGAGACCGACTGGGCCGGCGGGCTGGAGCCGTGGTCGGGCGCGGCCGCGGACCCGGAGGAGCCGGCCGCCCGGGAGACCGTGGTGGTCGAGGTCGGCGGCCGCCGGCTCGAGGTGACGCTGCCGGCCGGGCTCGGCGCCGCGGCCGGGGCAGCCGGCCGGGCCGCCGCCCCCAAGCGGTCCCGCTCCCGCGGCGGCGCCGCGGCCGCCGGCGGCGACGCGCTGACCAGCCCGATGCAGGGCACGATCGTGAAGATCGCGGTGTCCGACGGCGACACCGTCGAGGCCGGTGACCTCGTCGTCGTGCTCGAGGCGATGAAGATGGAGCAGCCCCTCACCGCGCACAAGGCCGGCACCGTCAAGGGCCTCGCCGCGGCCGTCGGTGACGTGGTCCCCAGCGGTGCCGTGATCTGCGAGCTCGCCGACTGAGCCCGCGTCACGTGGTTGCCTTTAAGCACAACCGAAGGGTGCGCTAAGGCACGTCCGGAAGGTGGGCGACACAGATCGCCCCAACCGGAACGAGGTCGTCATGCGCACGTACGAGAGTCCCGTCCGCGGCCGCTGGCTGCGCCGCCTCGGCGCCGCGGTTGCCGTCAGCATCGCCGCCATGACCGCGCCGGTCATCACCGCCGCGCCCGCCGCCGCCGTCTCCCAGACCGCCATCCACCCCGAGTGGGTCGACGGGTGCGACGGCTGCCCCGGACCGCTCTTCTACGTCCAGGCGGTGCTGGACCAGCGGATCAAGTACGCCGTCACCAAGTCGGTCGCCGACGGGCTGTCCGGGCTGATCGCCGCCTCCCGTACGCAGGACCCGGTGGCCGCCAGGCGGCTGCACGACGTCGCGATCCGGACGATGTCCGGCGGCGCGGCCCAGGCCGGCAACGCCGCGTGGGTGGCCGGCGAGTGGGACGGCGACCTCTGCCCGAAGCGCGACTGGCCGTTCCCCGGCCCGAAGCCGCACTGGGACGAGACCCAGCGCACGCTGGCCGACGGGCTGAGCCTGCTGGCCCAGTACAACCGCACCGGTGACGGCGGCCTGCTCACCGCCGCCGACGGCAAGCTGACCAACGGTGCCGACGCCCTCCTCGACTTCCAGGGCTGCGTCTGACCCACCCCGCCCCACCCCGGCCCGACCGCCGACTGAGAAGTTCACGCCTTGACTGATCAGCTGTAGCTGCCCAGTCGGTCGGCGAACTTCTCAGTCGGCGGCGGCGTCCGCGGCGTCGGCGGCGGCGGCGTTGAGGGGCGGGTGGAGGATTGGGGGGTGAGTGGGCGGCCGTCGGTGGTGCAGTGGGTGCGGTACGCGCTGGGCGGGCGGCTGCCGGTGGGACTGCGGGACTGGGTGCGGCATGACCTGACCGACGCCGACTGGCGGTGGCGGCAGCTGCTGCGGGTGCTGGTCCAGGCCGCGCTGCCGGTCGTGGTGATCATGGTGTTGCCGGCGCCGCTCGGGTTGCGGGTGCTCACCGCCGCGCTGGTGCTGATCGGCGCGCTGTCCGTCGGGATCGCGTACGGCGACGAGCTGCGGGCCCGCCGCCTCCGCCAGCACGACCTCGACCCCCCGGCCTGAGCCACCCACCACGCGCCGGCCCGGCGGGGCCAGCAGGCCGGCGAGCCGCCGGTGGGTCAGGGGTGGCGGGGCAGGCCGGCGAGGTGGCGCCGGGCCGACGAGGTGGCGGTGGGTCAGGGGGTGGCGGGGACCTCGACCCGGCGGGCGGCGGCGCGGGCGGGGCGGATCAACCCGACGACCACCACCAGCGCGGCCGCCGCCGCCGGCACCGCGCCGAGCGCGAACGCCGCCTCCGGCCCGTGCGCGTCCACCACCGCGCCGGCCAGCGCGGCCCCGAGCGCGGCCCCGCCGAGCAGCGAGACCGTCAGCCCGGCGAAGGTCTGGGTCACCGCCCCGGCCGGCGCCCGCGCCTGGACCAGCGTGTAGATCGCACCCAGCGCCGGGGCGACCAGCCCGCCGGCCAGCACGAGCAGCACGCCGAGCAGCAGCAGCCCGCCGGAGACGACCGCCAGTGCCAGGTGCGCCGCCGCCACCGCGGCCAGCAGCACCAGCAGCCGCCACGCCGGCCCGCGCCGGGCCGGCCAGATCCCGCCGAGCAGCCCGCCGACCAGCGAGCCGCTGCTCCACACCGCGAGCAGCAGCCCGGCCGCCGCGGTCGCGCCGGCGGCGCCGGCGGCCCCGACCACGCCGACCTCCACCCAGGACAGCGCGCAGATGAGCAGCCCGCCGGCCAGGTAGAGCGGGACGAGCGGCAGCATCTCGGCCCGGCGCACCGGCGACCGCTCGGTCGCGGCCAGCCGGTCCAGCCCCGGGGTGCCGACGAAGGTGAGCACCCCGACCAGGGTGAAGATCGCGGCCAGCTGCACCGCCTGCGCGGGCGAGAAGAGCGCCGCCGCGGCGCCGGCCATCGACGGCCCGACGATGAAGTTGAGCTCCTGGACGGTCGCCTCCAGCGAGTACATCGCCGCGCGGGCGTCCGGGTCCGGCAGCAGCACCGGCCACAGCGTCCGCGCCGTGGGGATCACGGGCGGGGAGGCGACCGCCGCCGCCGCGGTGAGCCCGGCCAGCGCCGGCGTCGATGAGGTCGGAACCAGCGACAGCGCGACCAGCCCGGCCGCGGACAGCGTCGCGGCGACCAGCAGCACCCACCGGGCCGGCCGGCCCCGGTCGATGAGCCGGCTGGTCACCAGCCCGCCGAGCCCGGCGCCGCTCACCCACACCGCGCTGACCAGGCCGCCGGCCGCGTACGACCCCGTGCGGTCGACGACCAGCAGGATCACCGCCAGGCCCGCGGCCGGCAGCCCGGTCCGGGCCAGCAGCGACGTGCCCAGCGCGCGGGCGACGTGCGGAGTGGTCAGCAGCTGACGGTAGGTGGCGGGGAACACGCCACCGATCGTGCCTCAGCGCACCGACAGTTTCCCCAGCCGTCCGCAGCGGAGCAGGTCGAGGAGGCCGCCGGCGCTCTCGACGAACGGCCCAACCCGCACCCCCGCTGGCTGGCATCAGAACCGGCCAGGCCACGCCGGAGAGGTCGCCCACCGCACCTAAGATGAGGCCCCTGTCCTGGAGGGGAGCGAGCCGATGACCGGGCCCGTGCCATGGGTAAAGCGGGTCCGAGTGGCGGACTATCGCAGCGTCGCCCGCGCCGACGTGCATCTGGGGCCGCTGACAATCCTTATCGGTCCCAACGGCGCCGGGAAGAGCAACATCCTCGACGACATCGACGTCGCCGTTCCCTGGGGTCCCACGCCTGAGCGGAGGTAGCGCGCCGGGCCGCCCGCGCCGCAACACCCCGGTGATGCCTTGCGCGGTCGAGCGCGCCAGCTGAGCTAGGCGCCGGCATGGATCGCGAAGGCGGTCATGGCGCCGAGCGGGCGCGTCGAGAGCCGGTCAGGCGACCGGCGTCGGGGCCGTCAGGCGACCGGCGTCGGGCGGCTCAGTCGCCCGGCGCGAGCAGGAACGGCAGCAGCTGCCGGACCCGCGCCACCAGCCGCTCGGCGGCGACCGCGCCCTCCCGCAGCTGGCCGTGCAGGGCCTGCTCGAAGAGCCCGTCCAGCAGCCCGTACGCCGTCGGCGGGTCGACCGCCGGCACCCGCCCGGCCAGCGCCGCGTACCGCTCCACGACCCGCCAGATCATCGCGCACAGCGCCTCGTCGATGGCCTCGACGTCGGCCCGCAGCGCCGGCTCGAACATGCTCTGCGAGCGCAGGTCATACCACAACCGGTGCATCGGGGCCTCGTCGACGAGGGTCTCGGCGAGCTTCGCCGCGAACCGGTCGCGGATCTCGTCGGCGCCGGTCGAGGTCTCGACCAGCTCGTCGTACCGCTGCACGCAGCGCGCCTTGTAGTAGCGCACGCAATAGGTGATCAGGTCGATCTTGTCGCGGAAGTAGTAGTGCACCACCCCGTGCGAGAAGGGCGAGTTCTGCGCGATCTCGCGCAGGCTGGTCCGGGCGTAGCCGAGCTGGCCGAGCGTGGTCAGCGCGGACTCGGCCAGCGCGTCACGGCGCTCGTCGAACCGCTCGGCCGGGCGTCGCCGGGACGCCGGCGGTCGCACGCCGGTCGAGGTCACCGACCCAGCCTAACGTTCGGTCCGACTTCTTGACATCTGTCAAGAGAACGCTTGACGACTGTCAAGACCGCAGGGCAGGGTGGCCGGACCGAGGTCCTCACGGGCAGGAGCGGACATGGGCGGACTCGACCTCACCGGGCGCAGAGCACTGGTCACCGGCGGCGCCCAGGGCCTCGGCGCCGGGATGGGCAAGGCACTGGCCTCGGCGGGCGCCCGCGTCGTGCTCGCCGACGTCAAGGAGGAGGCCGGCGCCAGGACCGCGGCGGAGCTCGGCGAGGGCCACGGCTTCGTCGCCCTCGACGTCACTGACGACACCGGCTGGGCCGCCGCGATCGAGCAGACCGTGTCCCAGCTGGGTGGGCTCGACATCCTGGTCAACAACGCCGGGGTCGAGATCACCAGCCTGATCACCGAGCTCGATCCCAAGGACGTCCGCACGATGCTGGAGGTCAACATCCTCGGCACCGCGCTCGGGCTCAAGCACGGCCTGCGGGCCATGCGCCCGGGCGGCGCGGCCGGTGCCGGCGGCAGCATCGTCAACGTCGCCTCGGTCGCGGCGACCATCGCCTTCCCCGGCATCGCCGTCTACTCGGCCACCAAGTCCGCGGTCGACCGGCTCACCCGGGTGGCCGCGATGGAGGCGGGCAAGCTCGGCTACGGGGTCCGGGTCAACTGCGTCTACCCGGGCCTGGTGCCGACCGAGATGGGCGCCGGGCTGGCCCAGGACGTGGCCGCGATCGGCCTCTTCCCGTCCCCGGAGGCCGCCGTCGGCGCGGTGATCGAGCTGACCCCGGGCGGCCGGCTCGGCACCGTCGAGGACATGGCCGACGCGGTCGTCTTCCTCGCCTCCGACCAGTCCCGCTTCATCACCGGCGCCGGCCTCCCGGTCGACGGCGGCATGGGCATGTGAGCCGGGCGAGGAGTGGGGCTGCGGTTGTTCGACTACCTGGACAAGGGCGCGTCCCTGGACCCGGGCGCGCCCTGCTTCACCACCGACGGCGGGTCGGCCAGCTACGCCGAGGTCCGGCAGGCGCTGCGCTTCCAGCGGCGGTTCGCGCTACTGGTCGCCGGATCGCGCCGGACCTGCCCCGGCTGGCGCTGCTCGTGCGCCTGGACGCCTCGGACTCCGAAGGCGCCGACGTGCCCGGGGTCCTGTCCTGGCCGGACTTCCTCGCCACCACGGGGGGCGAGGAAGTCCGGCCGGACGACCTGGCGATGATCGTCGGCACCGGCGGCACCACCGGCCGGCCCAAGGGGTCATGCTCACCGGGCCCAACCGGGCCAAGGACATGATCATCACAAGCGACTGAGAAGTTCGGCGGCGACTGAGCAGCTACTGCGTCTCAGTCGGGCCGGAACTTCTCAGTCGGCGGGTCGGACGGGGCTCAGTCGAGGTCGTCGTGGATCATGAGGCGACGGGCGGCCTCGGTGAGGGAGCCGGAGAGGGACGGGTAGACGGAGAAGGTCGAGGCGACCTGGGCGACGGTCAGCCCGTTCTGCACCGCCAGGGTGATCGGCAGGATCAGCTCCGACGCGGACGGGGCGACGACCACGCCGCCGACCACCACCCCGGTCGCCGGCCGGCAGAAGAGCTTGACGAAGCCCTCCGACACGCCCTGCATCTTGGCCCGCGCGTTGGTGGCCAGCGGCATGGTGACCATCCGCGCCGGCACCTCGCCCGCGGCGATCGCCTTTTCCTGGATGCCGACGGTGGCGATCTCCGGGTGGGTGAAGACGGTCGCCGAGACCGTCTTGAGCCGCAGCGGGGTGACCGCCTCGCCCAGCGCGTGCCACATCGCGATCCGGCCCTGCATCGCCGCCACCGAGGCGAGCATGAGCATGCCGGTGCAGTCGCCGGCCGCGTACACCCCGCTGGCCGAGGTCCGGGACACCCGGTCGACCTCGATGAAGCCGCCCCCGCCCAGCGTCACCCCGACCCGGCCGAGCTCCAGCCCGGCCGTGTTGGGCACCGAGCCGACCGTCATCAGCGCGTGGCTGCCATCGACGGTGCGGCCGTCCTCCATCGTGACGACGACGCCCTTCTCCGTACGGCGGACCGAGGCGGCGCGGGCCTTCTTGACGATCTCGCCGCCGTGCTCGGCGAAGACCTCCTCGATCACCTCGGCCGCGTCGGTGTCCTCGCCCGGCAGCACCCGGTGCCGGCTGGACACCAGCGTCACCCGGACGCCCATCTCCAGGTACGCGCTCGCGAACTCCGCGCCGGTGACGCCCGAGCCGACCACGACGAGGTGCTCGGGCAGCTCGTCCAGGTCGTACACCTGGCGCCAGGTCAGGATCCGCTCCCCGTCCGGCTCCGCGCCGGGGAGCACCCGTGGGGTGGCGCCGGTGGCGAGCAGCACCACGTCGGCCTCGACAGTGCCGGTGACCTGCCCGGCCGCGTCCACCACCTCGATCCGCCGCCCGGTCGCCGGCTGCTCGGCGGCGAACCGCCCGCGCCCCTCGACCAGCCGCACGCCCTCCCCGGACAGCCGCTGCCGGACGTCCTCGGACTGCCAGACCGCGAGGTCCTTGACCCGCCGGTTGACCACCGGCGCATCCACCACCACCTCGCCGGCCTCCCCGTCCGGCCCGCCGGTGGTGCGCACCCCGAGCGCCGGCGCGCCGCGGAAGGTGGTCATCGTCTCGCTGCTCGCGATCAGCGTCTTGGACGGCACGCAGTCGTAGAGCACGCAGGCCCCACCGAGCCCGTCCGGCTCCACCACCGTCACCTCCCCGGCCAGCTGCGCCGCCACCAGCGCCGCCTCGTACCCGGCCGGTCCCCCACCCACGATCACGATCCGCGTCACCCCCCCATTGTCCCCCCAGCGTCGGCGCGTGGATGCGGCGCTCGAGGCGACCGGGAGGAGACCCGGTGTGTGCTGGCGGAGGCCCTGGCCGAGGTCGACCCGGCCGACGGGCGATAGCGCGGCGCGGCCCGACCGGGGGCGCCGTACGATGGCCGGCCGTGGCCCTCTACGCCGCGTACGGGTCGAACATGGACCCCGCACAGATGACCAAGCGCTGTCCCCACTCGCCGGCCGCCGGCACCGGCTGGCTGCCGGGGTGGCGGCTCACCTTCGGGGGTGAGGACCTGGGGTGGGAGGGCGCGCTGGCCACGCTGGCCGAGGCGCCGGGCGAGCACGTCTTCGTCGCGCTGTACGACGTGACGCCGTACGACGCGACGCACCTGGACTCCTGGGAGGGCGCCGACACCGGGCTCTACCGGAAGATCAAGGTGCGGGTGCACACGCTGGACTCGGACGTGCTGGTCTGGACGTACGTGCTGGACGCCTTCGAGGGCGGGCTGCCGTCGGCGCGCTACCTCGGCGTGCTGGCCGAGGCGGCGGAGCGGGCCGGCGCGCCGGACGACTACGTCACCGGCCTGCGGATACGGCCGTGCCGGAAGGCGTGGCCCTGAGCCCGGCCGCCTGAACCGCCTGAGCCGGCTCGGCGGAGTGAGCCGGCTCGGCGGAGTGAGCCGGCTCGGCGGAGTGAGCCGGCTCGGCGGGGTGAGCCGGCTCGGCGGGGTGAGCCGGCTCGGCGGGGTGAGCCGGCTCGGCGGGTCGGGCAAGCGGCACCGCGCGCGGGTCGTCCGGATCGAGCAGCCGCGCCCCCGGCCCGGGCCACGGCAGCACCTCGCGGGCCGAGGCCAGCTCGTGCCCGCCGCCGCAGCGCAGCACCAGGTCGACCGGCTCGCCGCAGTCGCGGTGGGTGAGCTCGAGCGTGGGCCCGCCGGTGGGCTGCTCCAGGTAGCGGTCGCCCCAGCGCAGCAGCGACACCAGCACCGGATAGAGGTCCATCCCGGCCCCGGTGAGCCGGTATTCGAAACGGGTGCGCTGGCCGGCCTCCCGGTACGGGTGGCGGCGCAGCAGGCCGGCGGACACCAGGGTGCCGAGCCGGGCGGACAGCACCTGGCGCGGGGCTCCGGTGCGGCGGCGCATGTCGTCGAAGCGGCGGACTCCGGAGAAGACCTCGCGCAGCACCAACAGCGACCACTTCTCACCGACCAGGTCGAGCGTGCGGGCGATCGAGCAGGGGTCCGGGTCGTAGCGCAGCGCCTCGGTCTCCGGCATGGCCCCCAGGCTAGGTTCGCTTGACAGACTGAGCAAGCGAGGGCAAGGCTGGGTCCGGCTTTCACACCCAGGAGGACCCGGTGACCTTCACCCCGGAACGCCTGCGCACCCGCAGGCGACCGCAGCGGCCGGAGCCGGCCCCGAGGCCGGCCCTGAGGCCGACAGAGCCGGCGGGGGTGGTGCTCCGGGCGGTGACGCCGGGCGACCGGGCGGCGGTCCGCGACTTCCTCGCCGGGCTGTCGCTGGACTCGGCCTACCGGCGCTTCTTCACCGGGATCGGCTCCCCGTCCTCGACGCTCGTCCGCCACCTGGTCGAGGTGGACCACGACCGGCGGGTGGCGGTGGTGGCGGTCCGCGGCGGCGCGGTCATCGGGCTGGCCGACTGCAGCCGGCTGCCGGACGGGGAGACCGTCGAGATCGGCGTCGTGGTCGCCGACCGGTGGCAGCGCCAGGGCCTCGGGCCGCGGCTCGCCCGGGCGGCGCTCGAGCCGGCGCGGGTGCGGGGGGCCCGGGGGATACGGCTGCACGCGCTGGCCGACAACGACCCGGTCGCCCGGCTGGTCCGGCGCACCTGGCCGGGCCACGCGCCGCGGCGGGACGGCGCCGTGCTCGTCTGGGACCTTCCGCTGCCGGGCCGAGACCGGACCCGGCCCGCCGCCCGGGACAGGTAGGCGGACCCTGACAGGATCGGGGGTAGGTACGTTCGGTGCTTCTCGGAGGGCTTTGACTAGGAAGCGCGCACAGCACAGCAGGAGCGCCCGCCGCGACTGCGGCGGGCGCTCCCGAGTGCTACGCCGTTCGGACTAGTAGACGCTCACGCCGTAGACGCCGAGCGGCTCGGTGACCGGCTGGAAGAAGGTCGTCCCGCCGGAGGTGCAGTTGCCGCTGCCGCCGGAGGTCAGACCGAGAGCGGAGGTGCCGCGGTAGAGCGGGCCGCCGCTGTCACCGGGCTGCGCGCACACGGTGGTGCGGATCATCCCGTAGACCGAGCCCTGCGAGTAGTTCACGGTCTGGTTGAGCGCGGTCACGGTGCCCGAGTGGGTACCGGTGGTGCTGCCGCGCCGGGTCACCGGCTCGCCCACGGACGGGGTCCGTGCGGAGGTGATGTCCTGGCCGCCCACCATGCCCGGGTAGTTGGTGTAGCTGCTGGCGTAGCGCACGATGCCGTAGTCGTTGCCCGGGAAGCTGGTCCCGGTCCGGCTGCCGAGCAGCGTGGTCTGCGAGCTGTTGGCGTACCAGTTGACGCCGATGTTGGTGCAGTGGCCGGCGGTCAGGAAGAACCGCTGGCCGGCGCTGTTGCGGACGTTGAAGCCCAGCGAGCAGCGCGAGCCGCCGGTGTAGATGGCGTCGCCACCGGTGATGTAGCGCTCGAAGTTGGCGGCGATCCGCTCCACCCGCACCGCGGTGCCGAAGCGCTTCGCGGTGCCCAGCAGTGCCGTGACCTTGGCGCCCTTCGCCTGCGGGGTCAGGGTGAGCACGACCTGGTTGGTCGCGGTGTCGACGCCCCACGCGGTGCCGACCGCGCCGGCGTGCCGGTTGAGCGCACCGACGATCCCGTTGAGGGCGTCGCTGTTGCGGGTGACCAGCTTGGCGGTCAGGCCGGCGGCCGTGACCGAGCTGGCCGCGGCGGCGTCGGTGACCGTCACGACGGTCTTGCCGGCCGCGTCGACGTAGCTGCCGCCCGTACGGGCGCCGAGGCGGGTCACCAGCGAGGAGCTGGTGGCGATGGCATCGGTGGCGGCCGGCGCGGCGGTGGCCGGCGCGGCCTGGGCCGACGGAGCGGCGATGACCGCGGCGACGGCGAGTCCGGCGGCGGCACCGGTGAGCGCCGCACGGCGGGCCAGAGACCCTCTGAACATCGTGCCTCCCTTTGCGGGGACGGCACGCCGGACGGCGTGCCGAGGGTCGGCTGGTGCCGCACCCCGCCGGTCCGCCGAACGGCTGAGGGGAAAGCGCTTAACGGCCGACAGGGTTTACAACGTCCAGCCGCGGGCAGTAAACGACGGCGTACTCCCTGTGCACAAGAACAATCACCCGTTCGGGCGGGAACCAAATGATCCATTCGTACGTCCGATAACGCCGCGAAACGGCTCAGGATGGACCGAGCGGATGGCCGAAAAAGGCTGGGCTAGCCGAGCACGGTGAGCGCCGTGTGCACCAGCAGCCGGACCCCGACCGCGAGCGCGTCCTCGTCGATGTCGAAGGTCGGCTGGTGCAGGTCCAGCGGCGATCCGGCGGCGGCCGGGCTGCAGACCCCCAGGCGGGCCAGCGCGCCCGGCACGTGGCTCAGATACCAGGCGAAGTCCTCGCCGCCCAGGCTCTGCTGGGTGTCGTCGGCAGCGTCCGGGCCGAGCGCGGAGTGGCAGCCGGCGCGCAGCAGGCCGACCGAGGTGGCGTCGTTGACCACCGGCGGGACGCCCTGCGCGTACTGAACGTCCGCGATCGCGCCGGTCGGCGCGACCACGTCGGCGATCAGGCCGCGGACCAGACCCTCGGCGCTGTCCCAGGCGTCCCGGCTGAGGATCCGCACGGTGCCGCGCAGCTCACCGGCCCGGGGGATCGTGTTGGCCGCGACACCGGCCTCGACCGCGCCCCAGATCAGCGACATGCCGTGCCGCGGGTCGGCCCGGCGGGAGAGCAGGCCGGGCACCTCGGTGATGACCTTGCCGAGCGCGTACACCAGGTCGACGGTGTTGTGCGGGCGCGCGGTGTGGCCCCCGGGACCGGTCAGCCGGACCGTGACCTGGTCGCAGGCGGCCGTGATCGGGCCGGTGCGCAGGCCCACCCGGCCGGTCGCCAGCCGCGGATCGCAGTGCAGCGCGAAGATCCGCTCCACGTCCTTGAGCACGCCGCCGTCGATCGCGTCCAGCGCGCCGCCGGGGACCGACTCCTCGGCTGGCTGGAAGACCAGCCGCACCCGGCCGCCCAGCTCCGGCGCGGCGGCCAGCGCCAGCCCGGCGCCGAGCACCACCGTCGTGTGCGCATCGTGACCGCAGGCATGGCAGACGCCGGGCACGGTCGACGCGTACGGCACCGGCTTGACGTCGGTCAGCGGCAGCGCGTCGATGTCGGCCCGGAGCGCGACGACCCGGCTGCCGGAGCCGACGTCGCAGGTCACGCCCGTGCCGTTGGGCAGCACGCGGGGCGCCAGGCCGGCTGCGGTGAGCCGCTCGACCAGCAGCGCGGTCGTCTCGTGCTCGGCGTATGCCAGCTCCGGCCGGCTGTGCAGCCGGCGACGCAGCGCGACCAGATCGGTCGTGTGGGCGGCCAGCCAGTGGTCCAGCCACGGCGCGGCCAGCCGGCGCGGCGCCGGAATCGACGAACCAGACGTCACCAGGAACAGCCCCTACCCGCATCTTCCGCTCAGCAGCCTGCAACCCCGCGCGGGCAGGAGGCACCACCGTGCCGCTCGGGCTGCAGGGGGCGGCGGCCACCACGATCTCCGCACATCCACCATACCGTGACGGGACCGCCCGGTCGGGGCACGCTCTGTCGCCGCCGTCGCCGGCCCGCTCCCGGGTCGGGAACACCGGCTCTCGCGTGCCGGTTTCCCTCCGGTCCCCGGTTTGGCCGATGCTAGGGGGCACCCGGACCGCCCGAAGTCCGGGGCAACGGGGTAGGAAGGGAGATCGTGGTCACACCAGGAGCTCCGCGCGGTGGCCGGGTGCTCGCCCGGCGTTACCACCTGCTGCGCGTGCTCGGCCGGGGCGCGATGGGTGCCGTGTGGGAGGCGGAGGACACCTTCCTGCGCCGGACCGTCGCGGTGAAGGAGGTCGTGCTCCCGGGCAGCCTGTCCCCGGAGGAGCGCGCCGTCTCGTGCGAGCGGACCCTCCGGGAGGCGCGGGCCATCGCCCGGCTCGGCCACCCCAACGTGGTGACCCTCTTCGACGTGCTGGACGAGGACTCCCGGCCCTGGGTGGTCATGGAGCTGGTGCCGTCCCGCTCGCTGGCCGACGTGATCAAGGAGGACGGCCCGCTGCACCCGCTGCGGGTAGCGACCGTCGGGCTGGCCGTGCTGGGTGCGCTGGAGGCGGCGCACGCCGCCGGGATCACCCACCGCGACGTCAAGCCGGGCAACATCCTGCTCGGGCACGACGGGCGGGTGAAGCTCACCGACTTCGGGATCGCCCGGGCGGCCGGGGACGACACCATCACCGGCACCGGGCTGCTGGTCGGCTCGCCGTCGTACATCGCGCCCGAGATCATCAAGGGCCAGGAGGCCGGTCCGCCGGCCGACCTGTGGGGGCTCGGCGCGACGCTGTACGCGGCCGCCGAGGGGCGGGCGCCGTTCTCCGGCGGGGACGCCATGGAGACGCTGGCGAAGGTCGTGCAGGAGCCGCCGACGCCGTACGAGAAGTCCCGCGGCCTGATCCCCGCGCTGGACGCGATGCTGGACAAGGACCCGACCCGGCGGGCGCGGCCGGTGGACGCGCGGCGGCTGCTGCTGGAGGTGCTGCGCGGCGGTGAGGAGGCGGCGGAGCGGCCGACTCCGGCGCCGGCCGCGCCGCCGGCACCAGCGCCTGCGGCGCCGACCGGGCCGGGGTTGGCCGACCTGCTGGTGCCGGTGTGGCGGCAGGACCGGGAGGGATCGCGTCCGCCGCCGGTCGCCGCGCCGGCGCCGGCCGCGCCGGCGCCTGCTGCTCCGGCCGCTTCGACCGCCTCGGTGGCGGCCGGGCCGGTCGGCCTGGACGAGGGCGCGGAGCCGGGCGACGACGAGCCGGACTGGTCGGCGGCCGAGGCGTCACCGACCCCGGATGCCGAGCCGGCGGCCGGCGACCTGTGGGCGGCCGCGGACCGGCCCCGGACGGGCGAGCACCCCGGCGGTGCCTCGGCCGGCACGGAGGACGGGCCGGCGGCGGGTGGCGCGCACCGGGCCGACCGGACCGCCACCCCGGCCGGCAGCCCGGGCACCACGGCCGCGGCGGCCGCCGCGGCCGCTGGTGGTGCGGCGGGTGCCGCCGGCGCGGCGGGGTTGGCTAGGTCGGCCGGCCGGGCCGGAGCCACCGGCGCGGGTCCGACGGGAGCAGCGGGTCCGGCGGAAGCAGCGGGTCCGGCTGGGGCAGCCGGTTTCACGGGCGCGGCGGACCGTGCGGACGGCAACCGGCCGGGAGGTCGGGGCGCGCCGGCCGGCGACGCCAACCTGACCCGGCCGGTGGACCCGACCACGCCCCGGGACGGCGCCACCCTGGAGGTCGGCACTGCCGGCCCCCGGACCGACCACTGGACGGGAGCCGAGCGCAGCGAGGCGGGGCCGCCCAACGAGCGGTGGACTCCCGCAGCCGAGCGCAGCGAGGCAGGCCGCGCGGGCGAGCAGCGGGCCGGGGCCGACCGGAACGAGGCGGGCCCGGCGGAGGACGCCGGCCGTACGACGGCGCTGTCGAGCTGGCTCCCGGACAGTCCGGGCGCCACCACCGTGCTCGGCACGTACGGCGGCGCCCACGACCCCGGACGCCCCGAGGACGCGACCCAGCGCATCGCCCCGCTCCCGTTCGGCGGCCCGCCCCCCGAGCCGCCGCGCCGCGCCTTCGCGCCCGCCCCCGGACGCCAGCCCGACCCCGACCTCCCCGGCGGCCTGCTGGCCGACCGCGCCCCCTCCGACAGCCGCCGCCGTACCGTCGCCGCCCTGCTCACGGCGGTCGGCCTGCTGGTCGTCGCGATCGTCGGCGGCGGCCTGCTGCTGTCCGGGATCGGCCGGGACGGCGGGGGCGACGGCAGCGGCCCGACGACGTCGCCGACCGAGCCGGCCGCGCTGCCCGCCGGCTACACCGAGTTCAAGGGCGACGGCTTCACCATTGGCGTCCCCTCCGCCTGGAAGGCCGAGCCCGAGCGGGAGGGCGTGGTCGACCTCACCGAGCCCGGCGGCGACAACCGCTTCCTCCGGCTGATCACCGTCGGCGGCGCCAAGCCCGCGCCCGCGCTCGCCCAGCTCGAGGCGGCCGAGGCGGCGTTCGCGCGGAACCCGGCGTACGAGCCGTACGAGCAGGTCCGCCTGGAAAACGTGGACTACCGCGGCTACGACACCGCGGACTGGGAGTTCACCTTCGGCAAGCAGCAGCGGCACGTGCTGTACCGGGGCATCGTGGTCGACGGCCGCACGTACGGGCTCTACCTGTCCGTGCCGGCGGACCGCTGGGAGGAGAGCCGCGGGGCCTTCCAGGTGGCCGCGGACACGTTCCGGCTCACCGCAGGCGGCTGACCCGCCGCGCTCCGACTGCCCTCCGGAGCGGTCCACCCCCTAAGGTCATCCGGCGTGACCGGCCTCGATCCCGACCCCTCCGGCGTGCCGCCGGCCGAGGACGCCGCCCGCGCCCTCGCCGCCGCGACCGGCGCCGAGCAGCACGACGTCGCGGTGGTCCTCGGCTCCGGCTGGGTGCCCGCCGCCGACGAGCTCGGCCCGCCGGACGCCGAGCTGGCGGTGACCGACCTGCCCGGCTTCCTGCCGCCCGCGGTGGCCGGTCACGCCGGCCGGCTGCGCTCGGTGACCGTCGCCGGCAAGCGGGTGCTGGTGCTGCTCGGCCGCACCCACCTCTACGAGGGTCGCGGCGTCGGCGCGGTCGTGCACGGCGTCCGGGTGGCCGCGGCCGCCGGCTGCCGCACGGTGGTGCTCACCAACGCGGCCGGCGGGCTGCGGGACGGCATGACGGTCGGGCAGCCGGTGCTCATCTCCGACCACCTCAACCTCACCGCCCGCTCGCCGCTGGTCGGCCCCCGCTTCGTCGACCTCACCGACCTCTACTCGGCCCGGCTGCGCGAGCTGGCCCGGGACGTGGACCCGTCCCTGGCGGAGGGCGTGTACGCGGCACTGCCCGGTCCCCACTACGAGACGCCGGCCGAGATCCGGATGCTGCGCACGCTCGGCGCCGACCTGGTCGGGATGTCGACCGCGCTGGAGGCGATCGCGGCCCGGGCCGAGGGCGCGGAGGTGCTCGCGGTGTCGCTGGTGACCAACCTGGCCGCCGGCATCACCGGGGAGCCGCTGGACCACACCGAGGTCCTCGCCGCCGGCCAGGCCGCCGCCACCCGCATGGGCACCCTGCTCGCCTCCCTGATCGGCTCCCTGTGACCCGGCGGGTTCGTGCGAGCTGGTGTCGTACGGACGGCCAGGAGTCGCACCGACCGTGCGCGGAGGGGTCGTGAGCGAGCTGGCGGCGCACCCGGACGCGCGGCCGGGCGCCGGCCGGCGGGTGCTGGTCACCGGCGCGGCCGGGAACATCGGGCGGGCGGCCTGCCCCGGGCTCGCCGCCCGCGGGTGGCGGGTGCGCGGGCTGGACTCGGCGCCGCTGGACGGGGTCGCCGGGCTCGCCGACCCGCCGGTCGTCGCCGACATCGACGACGCCGCCGCGATCGAGCGGGCGATGGCCGGCATGGACGCGGTCGTGCACCTGGCCGGGATCCCGACCGAGGCCCCGTTCGCGGACATCCTCCGCGCCAACATCGACGGCACGTACCAGGTCTTCGACGCCGCCCGCCGCGCCGGCGTGCCGCGGGTGGTCTTCGCCAGCAGCAACCACGCGGTCGGCTTCACCCCGCGCACCGAGCTGGCCGGCGTCGACGTGCCGCCGCGCCCGGACACCCTCTACGGCGTCAGCAAGGTCTTCGGCGAGGCGCTCGGCCGGCTCTACACCGACCGGTACGGACTCGAGGTCGTCTGCCTGCGCATCGGCACCTGGGCGGACCGGCCCACCACCCCGCGGCACCTGGCTACCTGGCTGAGCCCGGCCGACGGCATCCGGCTGCTGCACGCGGCGCTCAGCGCGCCGGACGTCGGCTTCACCGTCGTGTACGGCATCTCGGCCAACACCCGCGCCTGGTGGGACCTGGCGCCGGCCCGGGCGCTGGGCTACCTGTCGGTGGACGACGCCGAGGACTACGCCGAGGAGATCCTCACCGAGCACGGCGAGCCCGACCCGGCGGACCCGGAGCAGGCCTTGCTCGGCGGCGACTTCGCCGGCCCCGAGTTCGACGCCCCCGCCCCGACCGCCGACGGCACGCGTAGGTGAGGGGCGACCTGCGAGCCACCGCCGAGGCGTGGCTGGCCGAGGACCCTGACCCCGCCACCCGGGCCGAGCTGCGCGCCCTGCTCGACGCCGACGACGAGGCGGCGGTCGCCGACCGCTTCGCCGGCCGGCTGGCCTTCGGCACCGCCGGCCTGCGCGGCCCGCTGCGCGCCGGGCCCAACGGGATGAACCGTGCCGTGGTCCGCCGCACCGCCGCCGGCCTCGCCGCGCACCTGCACGCGGAGGGCGCGTCCGGGCCGGTGGTGATCGGGTACGACGCCCGCCACGGCAGCGCCGACTTCGCCCGCGACTCGGCCGCGGTCTTCGCCGGCGCCGGCTTCGCCGCCGAGCTGCTGCCGGCGCCGCTGCCGACCCCGGTGCTCGCGCACGCGGTCCGGTGGCGCGGCGCGGTGGCCGGCGTGATGGTGACCGCCTCGCACAACCCGCCGGAGGACAACGGCTACAAGGTCTACGGCGCGGACGGGGCGCAGATCGTCCCGCCCGCCGACGCGGCCATCGAGGCGGCGATCGGTGCCGTCGGCCCGCTGGCCGCGGTGCCGATGAGCGAGGCGTACCGGACGCTCGGCGACGAGGTGCTGGAGTCCTATCTGGACCGGGTCGCGGGGGTGCCGCTGACCCCGCACCGTCGCGTGCGGACGGTCCACACCGCACTGCACGGGGTGGGCGCCGGAGTGCTGCGGGCCGCCTTCGCCCGGGCCGGGTTCCCGGCGCCGGCCGAGGTGGCCGAGCAGGCCGAGCCGGACCCGGACTTCCCGACCGCGGCGTTCCCCAACCCGGAGGAGCCCGGCGCGCTGGACCTGGCCCTGGCGCTGGCCGCGGAGACCGGCGCCGAGCTGCTGGTGGCCAACGACCCGGACGCGGACCGCTGCTCGCTGGCGGTGCCCGGGCCGGACGGCTGGCGCGCGCTGACCGGGGACGAGGTCGGCGTGCTGCTCGCCGACCACCTGATCCGTGGCGGCCGCGCGGGCACGTACGTCACCACCATCGTGTCCTCGTCCATGCTGGGCAGGCTGTGCCGGGCCCGCGGCGTGCCGTACGCGGAGACGCTGACCGGCTTCAAGTGGATCGTCCGCGGTGCGCCCGACCTCGCGTTCGGATACGAGGAGGCGCTCGGCTACTGCGTGCTGCCGGACACGGTGCTGGACAAGGACGGGGTGTCGGCGGCGCTGCTCGCCGCCGACCTGGCCGCCGCGCTGGCGGCGGACGGCCGCACCCTGCTCGACCGGCTGGACGAGCTGGCCGCCGAGGTCGGCCTGCACGCCACCGCGCCGCTGACGATCCGGGTCTCCGACCTGGCCCGGATCGGGGCCGCGATGGCGCGGCTGCGGGCCGCCCCGCCCGGCTCGCTGCTCGGCCGGCCGGTCACCGCGGTCGACGACCTGCTGCCGGACGCGGACGTGGTCCGGCTGCGCGCCGACGGCATCCGCGTCGTCGTACGGCCGAGCGGCACCGAGCCGAAGCTCAAGGCCTATCTGGAGGTCGTCGTGCCCGGCACCGACCTCCCGGCGACCCGCGCCGAGGCCGCCGCCTTGCTGGACCGGCTCAAGCAGGAGCTCACCCCGCTGCTGACCCCCTTGGACGACTGAGTCCGCACGGGGATTGCGGCCCGGGGGGACCAGTCACGTCCGTAGCGGCTACGCCTCTGCTCCGCCCAGCGAGGCAGAGACGCAGCCGGCGGAGCAGGATGCGTACGGGAGGACCCGTCACATCCGTGGCGGCTACGCCTCTGCTCCACCCAGCGAGGCAGAGGCGTAGCCGGCGGCGGCGCATCCCTCCGGCGCGGGCCAGTTCAGACGGCGCCGAACTGGCGGTCACCGGCGTCCCCGAGCCCCGGCACGATGTACGCGGTGTCGTTGAGCCCCTCGTCCACCGCGCCGACCACCACCCGCAGCGGCAGCCCGCTCTCCTCCAGCCGGCGCAGCCCCTCCGGCGCCGCCACCGCGCACACGACGGTGATGTCGTCGGCGCCGCGGTCGGTGAGCATCCGGCAGCAGTGCACCAGCGAGCCGCCGGTGGCCAGCATCGGGTCGAGCACCAGCACCGGGCGCCCGGTCAGGGTGTCCGGCAGCGACTCCAGGTACGCCCGCGGCTGGAAGGTCTCCTCGTCCCGGGCCAGCCCGACGAAGCCCATCTGCGCCTCCGGCAGCAGCCCGAGCGCGGCCTCGGCCATGCCGAGCCCGGCCCGCAGCACCGGCACCAGCAGCGGCGGGTTGGCCGGCCGGGCGCCGGTCGCGTCGCCGACCGGGGTCCGGATCGGCACCGGCTCGACCGGCAGCCCGCGGGTCGCCTCGTACACGAGCATGGTGGCCAGCTCCTTGAGCGCCACCCGGAAGCCGGTGTTGTCGGTCCGCTCGTCCCGCATGGTGGTGAGCCGGGCGGCGGCGAGCGGGTGGTCCACGACAAGGGTCTGCACGGGCCGACACGGTAACGGGTTGCCGCGGGGCCGGAGGCGAGCCATCGGCATGGCAGGCTCCACACCGTGGACGACACCTGGGACCTGGTGGTGGTGGGAGGCGGCCCGGCCGGCGCGGCGGCGGCGCTCGGGGCGCGGCGGGCGCGCCCGGACGCGCGGGTGCTGCTGCTGGACAAGGCGGACTTCCCGCGGGACAAGGCGTGCGGTGACGGCATCGCCGCGCACGGCCGGGACGAGCTCGCCCTGCTCGGCGTGCCGAACCTGATCGCGGACTACACGCCGACGGACCGGCTGTCGGTGGTCTCCCCCGGCGGCGCCGCGGTGGCGGCCACCGCGGCCAGGCCCAACCACGTGGTGCCGCGCAAGGTCTTCGACGCCCGGCTGGTCGAGGCCGCCCGCGAGGCCGGGGTCGAGGTGCGCCGGCATCGGATCCGGGAGCTGGTCCAGCAGGACGGCGAGGTGGTCGTTGACGGTATCCGGGCCCGCACGGTGGTCGCCGCCGACGGGGCGAACTCGACCGTCCGCCGCCTGCTCGGCATGCGCGCGCCGGCCGACCGGCACATCGCGATCGCCGTCCGCGGCTACGCGGACCTGCCGGCGGACAGCCCGCGCTCGGACGGCGCCCAGTTCATCGCCATGCAGAAGGCGGGGTGGCCGGCGTACGCGTGGTCGTTCCCGATCGGCGACGGCACCGCGAACGTCGGCTTCGGCATGCTGCTGCCCAAGCTGCACGCGACCGGCCGGCCGGGCAAGGAGGTGCTGCACGGCCGGCTCGCCGCGCTGCTGCCGGACCTGCGGGCCCGCGACCTCAAGGCCCACCACCTGCCGCTGTCCCCGGGCCGGCCCACGGTGCCCGGCCGCGGCCGGGTGCTGCTCGCCGGCGACGCGGCCAGCCTGATCAACCCGCTCACCGGCGAGGGGATCTACTACGCGCTGGTCTCCGGACGGATCGCCGGCACCGCCGCGGTCGGCGCGCCGAGCGACCCGCTGGCGGCGTACCGCGGCGGACTGCGCGCAGCGCTCGGCGACCACCTGCGCACCACCGACGTGCTGGCCCGTGCCGCCCAGTCGCCGCGCTTCATCGACGCCGCCATCAGCACCGCGGCCCGCCGCAACGACGTCTTCGACCTGCTCGTCGACATCGGCCTCGGCTCCGGGACGGTCCCCCTCCCCCTCGCGTACTCCGTCGTCCGCGCCTGGGCCCGCGGCGGCCGCGCCTGACCCCTACGGACAGACGGCGGCGTGCGGCGGCAGCCGCACCCCGCTGCCGCGCGCGCATGGCCACCAGCGCTCCACCGCAGCGACGTCGACCGGGTCGTCGAGGACCACCGGGTCGTCGAGCCAGCGGGTGCCCAGCAGCGCGCCGACCTCCGGCAGGGTGGCGCGGAGCCGGAGGGGGCGGCGCAAGGGGTGGTGGGGCGGCTAGGGTCGGGGAGTGACGGCGACAGCGGAGTCGTACGCGGACGTGGTGCGGGACGACGCGACCCTGCGCCGGTTCCTGCACGGGATGCCGGGCGTGGACCAGGTGGGGGCGCAGGCGCGGGCCGCCGCGCTGGCCACCCGGAGCATCAAGAAGCAGGCCAAGCAGTGGGCGCTGGAGCTCGCCATCCGGTGCGTGGACCTGACCACGCTGGAGGGCGCGGACACCCCGGGCAAGGTGCGGGCGCTGTGCGCCAAGGGGCGCCAGCCCGACCCGACCGACCCGAGCACGCCGCCGGTCGCCGCGATCTGCATCTACCCCGACCTGGTGCCGGTCGCCAAGGCCGAGCTGGCCGGGTCGCCGGTCAAGGTGGCCAGCGTGGCGACCGCGTTCCCCTCCGGGCGGGCCGGCCTGCCGGTGAAGCTGGCCGACACCCGGGACGCGGTCGCCGCCGGTGCCGACGAGATCGACATGGTCATCGACCGGGGCGCGTTCCTGTCGGGCCGCTACCTGCAGGTGTACGAGGAGATCGTCGCGGTCCGGGAGGCGTGCGGGCCGGCCCACCTCAAGGTGATCCTGGAGACCGGCGAGCTGTCGACCCTGGACAACGTGCGGCGCGCGTCCTGGCTGGCGCTGCTGGCCGGCGGGCACGTCATCAAGACCTCGACCGGCAAGGTGTCCCCCGCCGCGACGCCGCCGGTGTCGCTGGTGATGCTCGAGGCGGTGCGCGACTTCCACCAGTCCACCGGGGAGCGGCGCGGGGTCAAGCTGGCCGGCGGGATCCGTACTGCGAAGGAAGCGGTCCGCTACCTGGTCCAGGTCAACGAGGTGGCCGGGGCGGAGTGGCTGGACCCGGACCTGTTCCGGTTCGGCGCGTCGAGCCTGCTCAACGACCTCATCCTGCAGCGGCAGAAGGAGCGGACCGGCGCCTACTCGGGGCCGGACTACCTCACGCTCGACTGAGCGGCCCGCGGCGGTGTCGGCCGTACGGTCCTTACTCCATGAGGCCCCCGTTCGGACTAGTTTAGATTCCGGCCGTGGGGTCAATGGATACGTCCGGAGGGCCTAGACTGGCGGCGCCGGGTGCGCTGCCCGGCTGACAGACTTGCAGCGCAAGGGCGGTGCCGCCTGCCTCGGCGGCACCGCCCGTCCAATTCTCAGCCGCGGACGCGGGAGACTTCCGCGGCGGACGTCGAGAACCCGGCGACGGCTCCGACCAGAGGGCGCCCGGCCATCGACCACGAGGAGACGGACGTGAAGTACCTGTTGATCATCCACAACAACCCGGCGCTGATGGAGTCGCTGCCGCCGGCCGAGCTGGACGCCATGATCGGGGCGCACGGTCCGTTCCAGGACGCGACCCGGGAGTCCGGTGAGCTGGTCGGCTTCGCCGCGCTCGCCGACCCGACGGCCAGCCGGGTGGTCCGGCTCATCGACGGAGCGCCGGCAGTCGCCGACGGGCCGTTCCTCGAGGCCAAGGAGCACCTGGCCGGGTTCTACATCGTCGACTGCGAGACCATCGAACGGGCCCAGGAGCTGGCCGCACAGATGCCCGAGGCCCGGTACGCCGGGGTCGAGGTGCGCCCGGTGATGGCGGAGGCCGGACTGGAGATGTGACGACCGAGCGGACCGTCGAGGACCTGCTGCGCGACGGCCCGCGGGCCGGGCTGGCGCTGCTCGACACGGTGGCCGACCGGCTGGGCGGCACCCACCGGGTGGACGCGGTCCGCGCGCACCTGCTCGAGCAGGCCGGCGAGCCGGAGGCGGCCCGGGCGGCGTACCAGCGCGCCGCCCGGGCCACGACCAGCCTCCCCGAGCGCCGCTACCTGGAGGGCCGCGCCGCCCGGTTGCCCGGCCGACCGGTCAGAGGTCGTCCAGCGTCGCCTTGAGCTCGTCGGCCATCACCGCGTGCCCGGCCTGGTTCGGGTGCGGCGAGCCGCCGATCATGGTGACCTGGATGCCGCCCGGCCCCACCACCGGGTCACCGGTGCCGACCCGCTCGTCGTCCGGGAGACCGCGCCGGACCGCCGCGTTCATGCCGTCGATCATGGTGCCGACGGCACCGGCGAAGCGCGGGTCGATCAGCGGCACGACGTGCGGGTCCAGGTGTGGCAGCGCCTTCTGCACGCTCGGCTGCAGGCCGGACCGCAGCAGCGCCTCGATGTAGCCGGCGACGTCGATCCGCGCCTGCGAGATGTCGTGGTACGCCATCCACACCACCTTGTCGGCGCCGGCCCGCAGCATCGCGTCGGTCATGATGCGGACGTTCTCGGTCACCTGCCCGAGCTTGGTCGCCCCGTTGTACGCCAGCACCTCGTGCCGCAGCCGCAGGTCCTCGCCGGCCACCGTGGTGAAGAACGTGCAGGCGCCGCCCTCCGGGATGAGGTTGGCCGGCATCTCGCCGGTCGGGGTGTTCCACTCCAGCCGGGCCAGGTCGGCGGGCACCTTCGAGTCGACGTACGCGAGCGCCCGGCAGGTCAGCGCGTTCTCGATGATCTTGACCCAGTTGGTGTCGTTGGCGCCGGCGGTGCCGACCGCATACACGTGGTCGCCGGCGTGCCGGGCCTGCCGGACGGCACCGAAGAGCAGCTCGATCGGGGCGGCATTGCGGGCCCACGGGTTCTTGCAGGCGTCGGTGTTGTTCGCCGCGACCTGCCGCATCATCGCGGTGTCGAAGCCGGTCCGGGCCACGTTGTAGTAGCGCACCACGTCCTTGTTCAGCCGGACGGCGTACTGGCCGGCGTAGCTGGTCCAGCCGTCGTTGCCGCGCAGCCGGCGCTTGTTGTCCTGGGTGGTGTGGGCGCAGTCGTTGCCGAAGCCGGTCTGGATGTGCGCCGAGGTGACGGAGTCGCCGATGGCGACCAGGGTGGTCCGGCGCGCGCACGGGATGGTCCCGCGGTCGCGGAAGTCGACCAGGTCCTTGCCGGCCTCGTTGGCGGCCGCCTGCTCCGCCTGGTTGAGCGCCGGGCCGCGGCTCGGGCAGCCGGGCGGGCCGTCGGTCGGCTCGGGCGGCAGCGGCGGGTCACCCGGGTCGGTCGGCGGGTCGTCGGTCGGCGCCTCGCTCGGGGACTCGCTCGGCGATTCTGAGGGGGACTCCGACGGCGAGTCCGACGGGCTCTCGCCCGGCGACTCCGACGGCGACCCGGACGGCGACTCACCCGGCGACTCGGACGGGGACTCCGACGGCGACTCCGAGGGCGACCCGGATGGAGACTCGCTCGGCGACTCCGACGGCGACTCGGAGGGGGACTCGGAGGGGGACTCGGAGGGGGACTCCGTCGGAGTCTCGCTCGGCGACTCCGACGGGGACTCGGAGGGAGACTCACCGGGGCTCTCGGACGGCGACTCCGACGGGCTCTCGCTCGGGGACTCCGACGGCGACCCGCTGGCCTCGCACGGCTCCTCGGCCGTCCCGGCCAGCGGGTCGGGGGCGACCGCGGGGGCACGGCGGTCGCGGACGGTCGGGTCGGCGGGGGTGTCGGTCACCGGACCGGGCGTCGGGCTCTCGCCGGGCGACCCGCTCGGCGAGCCGCTCGGCGTCCCACACGGCGTCGGTGACGGCGAGGACGACGAGGGCGACGGCGAGGACGGCGACCCGGTCGGGAACGTCGTCGGGTACGCCGTCCCGACCCGCGCCGCGTCCCGCGCGAGCGTCCGGAGCACGTCCGGCGGCAGCGGCCGCCCCGGCTCCAGGCAGGGCACGAACGTCCAGGTGGACGGTCCGAGGTCGACCGTGCAGCGATCCGCCCGCATCGGCTGACCAGCCGGCTGACCGGCCGGCACCGCCGTCGGCCCGGCCGCGGTGAGCCGGGTCGCCGGCGGTTCCACCGCCGGCACCAGCACGACGACGGACACGGCGGCGGCGACCGCGAGCAGGGCGAGGCGGGGGTGCCGCCCGCCGGCGGGAGAGGACATCCAGGCTCCTGACGTGACGAAGGAGCCCACCTTGTTCGATTCCTGCCGCTGCAGCAGGAGAACATCAGGAATTCACCCGTTCGGGGCTTACCACGGCAACACCAGATGAGCGACAACTCCCGATCGAGTGAGAACCTCGGCGCCGTCGCCGCGGTGGTGCTCGGGCTGACCGGCCCGGTGCCACCGGCCGGCGCCACTCCACCGCCGGCCCCCGGCCGGTGGTGGCATGCTGGGCGCATGCCCGACTGGACCTACGCGCCCGCGCCCGAGTCCCGCGACACCGCGCGGCTGCGGGAGTCGTACGGGATGTACGTCGACGGCGAGTTCTCCGCCGGCGAGGGCGACGCCACGCTCAAGACGATCAACCCGGCCGACGAGGAAGTGCTGGCCGAGGTCGCCGTCGCCGGCGAGGCGGACGTCGAGCGGGCGGTGGCCGCGGCCCGCCGGGCGTACGACAAGGTCTGGGGCCCGATGCCCGGCCGCGACCGGGCGAAGTACCTCTTCCGGATCGCCCGCATCATCCAGGAGCGGGCCCGCGAGCTGGCCGTGCTGGAGACGCTGGACAACGGCAAGCCGATCAAGGAGTCCCGGGACGTCGACGTCCCGCTGGCCGCGGCGCACTTCTTCTACCACGCCGGCTGGGCCGACAAGCTGGCGTACGCGGTCCCCGGCCGGCCCGACCCCAAGCCGCTCGGCGTCGCCGGCCAGGTCATCCCGTGGAACTTCCCGCTGCTCATGGCCGCCTGGAAGCTCGCCCCCGCGCTGGCCGCCGGCAACACCGTGGTGCTCAAGCCGGCCGAGACCACCCCGCTGACCGCGCTGGTGCTGGCCGAGATCTGCCAGCAGGCCGACCTGCCCCCCGGCGTGGTCAACGTGATCCCCGGGGCCGGCGACACCGGCGCCGCGCTGGTCCGCCACCGCGGCGTCGACAAGGTCGCCTTCACCGGCTCGACCGATGTGGGCAAGCAGATCCAGCGCCAGTTGGCCGGCACCGGCACCCGGCTCACCCTGGAGCTGGGCGGCAAGGCGGCCAACGTGGTCTTCGACGACGCCCCGATCGACCAGGCCGTCGAGGGCATCGTCAACGGCATCTTCTTCAACCAGGGCCACGTCTGCTGCGCCGGGTCGCGGCTGCTGGTGCAGGAGTCGGTGTACGACGAGGTGCTGGACAAGCTGCGCCGCCGGCTGACCACGCTGCGCCTCGGCGACCCGCTGGACAAGAACACCGACCTCGGCGCCATCAACTCGGCCGAGCAGCTGGCCCGGGTCCGCGAGCTGTCCGACATCGGCGAGCGGGAGGGCGCCGAGCGCTGGTCACCGCCGTGCCCGCTGCCGGACAAGGGCTTCTGGTTCCCGCCGACGGTCTTCACCGACGTGGCCCAGTCGCACCGGATCGCCCGCGACGAGGTCTTCGGGCCGGTGCTCGCGGTGCTCACCTTCCGCACCCCGGCCGAGGCGGTGGAAAAGGCCAACAACACGCCCTACGGGCTGTCGGCCGGCGTGTGGACGGAAAAGGGGTCCCTGATCCTCTGGATGGCGCAGCGGCTGCGCGCCGGGGTGGTGTGGGCCAACACGTTCAACCGCTTCGACCCGACCTCGCCGTTCGGCGGCTACAAGGAGTCCGGCTTCGGCCGGGAGGGCGGCCGGCACGGCCTGGAGGCTTACCTTGACTAGGTCCTCGCGCGAGCGCTCGTCCGCCGCGCCTACTGAGCGACTCGCCGTGCGCAAGACCTACAAGCTCTACGTCGGCGGGGCGTTCCCCCGCTCCGAGTCGGGACGGTCCTACGAAGTGTCCGGTGTGGACGGACGGTTTCTCGCCAACGCGGCCCAGGCCTCGCGCAAGGACGCCCGGGACGCGGTCGTGGCGGCGCGCAAGGCGTTCGCGGGCTGGTCGGGCGCGACCGCGTACAACCGCGGCCAGGTGCTCTACCGGGTTGCCGAGCTGCTGGAGGGGCGGCGGGCCCAGTTCGTGGCCGAGCTGACCGACCTCGGCGCCCCCCGACCGGAGTCCGAAGTGGACGCCGCGATCGACCGCTGGGTCTGGTACGCGGGCTGGGCGGACAAGGTGGCCGCGGTGTTCGGCTCGGCCAACCCGGTGGCGGGGCCGTACTTCGACTTCTCGCTGCCGGAGCCGACCGGCGTGGTCGCGGTGCTGGCACCGCAGCGGTCCGCGCTGCTCGGGCTGGTCAGCGTGGTCGCGCCGGTGGTGGCCACCGGCAACACCTGCGTGGTCGTCACCTCCCAGGACCGACCGCTGCCGGCGATCAGCCTGTCCGAGGTGCTGGCCACCTCCGACGTGCCCGGCGGCGTGGTCAACGTGCTGACCGGCGTCACCGCCGAGCTGGCCCCGTGGCTGGCCACGCACCGCGACGTCAACGCGCTCGACCTCACAGGTGCCGACCCGGCCCAGGCGGTCGAGCTGGAGCGGGCGGCCGCGGAGAACGTGAAGCGGGTGCTGCCGGCCCCGGCCGACGAGCCGGACTGGACCGCGGACCCGGGCACCCGGCGGCTGACCGCGTTCCTGGAGACCAAGACCGTCTGGCACCCCATGGGTGTGTGACCTTCCCCGAAGGTCTTCACTACCCCGCTGACCTGCGCAGATTAGTGTTCGTGCAGTGCGCTGCCAGCCGTCGTTCGTCGTCCTGATGTGCCCTACGAAGTGCTCGGGTCCGACTCCGACGGTGGGTTGCGTCATGACGGCGAAAGAAGAGAGTCTTCCCAGCGGAGTTGGACCAAACTCCGCTCGGCCGTTCGGCCGTGCTCCTCTCCACCAAGCCGAGGAGTATCCCTTGCTCGCTCCCCCGTCCAGGCGCTCGGCCGCAGGCCGGACCGCTGCCGCCGGCGGCGTCGCGGCCGTCGCCGTCGCGACCGTGCTCGCCCTCTCGGCGGGTCCGGTGTCCGCGGCCCCCGGCGGCGGTCTGGCCCTCGGGCACGCCACGAACAGCGACGCGCCGGCCACCGCCGCCGGTGTCGACTCGACCAGCGCCTTGGTCCGGCTGGTCGGCGACCCGCTGGCCAGCTCGCCGCGGACCAGGCCGGCGCCCGGTAGGAAGATCGACTTCACCAGCACCGCGGTGAAGTCCGAGCGGGCGCGGCTCTCCGCGCTCCGCAACGACTTCAAGTCCTGGCTGCGCACCAACGCGCCGGCCGCCTCCGTCACCAAGGAGTACGACATCGCGCTCAACGCGGTCGCCGTACGCCTCGACGGCACGTCGCTGGCCACCCTGCGCACCGCCCCGCAAGTCACCGACGCCCAGTACCAGCGGTACTACTCGCCCACCGACACCAGCGATCCCGACCTCGCTCTCATCTCCGCGGTGCAGGCGTGGCGGACCGCCGCCGTCGGCGGCGACGCGGACGCCGGGCGCGGGGTGAAGGTCGGCGTCCTCGACACCGGGATCGACGTGCGCCACCCCTGCTTCGCCGACGCCGGCTACCCGGCGACGCGGCAGCTCGGCGACACCCGCTTCACCAACAACAAGGTCATCGTGGCGAAGGTCTTCGCCAACAAGGCCGCCAACCTGGGGCTGACCCCGGAGGCCGTGCAGGACCACGGCACGCACGTGGCCGGCACCGTAGCCTGCAACCTGGACACGCCCACGGACGTGGAGGGCGTGGAGATCCCGTACGGCGTCTCCGGCGTCGCCCCGGCCGCCCAGCTCGGCAACTACAACATCTTCCCGGGCGACATCGGCAACGCCCGCAGCGAGGACATCGTCGACGCCCTGCAGGCCGCGTACGCGGACGGCATGGACGTCGTCAACATGAGCCTGGGCGGCGGAGCGAGCGGGGCCCAGGACATCCTGACCGTCGCTGTCGACAACCTCGACCTGGCCGGCATGGTGTCCGCGGTCGCGGCCGGCAACTCCGGCCCCGGCCACTACACGATCGAGTCGCCCGGCTCAGCCGAGCGGGCGCTGACGGCCGGCGCCAGCACCGTCGGTCACTTCGTCGGCGCGGCGCTCACCGTCGCGGGGAGCTCCTACGGTGTGGCGGCCGGCGACTTCGCCACGGTCGAGTCCGACCTGACCGCGCCGCTGGCCGCCGTGGCCGGCACGGTCAACGGCCTGAGCACCGCGTGCACGGCACTGCCGGCCGGCAGCCTCACCGGCAAGATCGCCGTGGTCTCGCGGGGCGCCTGCGTCTTCTCCGCCAAGGTCAAGGCGGCGCAGGACGCCGGCGCGGTCGCGGTGATCGTCGTCAACAACGTGGCGGGCGACCCGATCGCGATGGCCACCGACGCCTCGGTGCAGCCGCCGCCCACGATCCCGGCCTACATGGTCGGGCAGGGCGCCGCGGCCGGGCTGATCGCGGCCAGCGGAGCCGGCGCGACGATCAGTGCCACGCTGTCGTACTTCCGCACCGGCAACGACAACATCATGGCTGGCTTCTCCAGCCAGGGGCCGACCGACGCCACTTTCCGCCGGGTCAAGCCGGACGTGGTCGCGCCCGGCGTCAACGTGCTCTCCTCCATCCCGCTGCAGTTCTGCGCGACCGGCGCGTCGGACTGCTGGGCGTTCTTCCAGGGCACGTCGATGGCCACCCCGCACCTGGCCGGCATGGCGGCGGTGGTGATCGACGCGGCGAGGACCCGGCAGGTGGCGCTGTCCGCCGAGCAGGTGCGGTCCGCGGTCGTCAACACCGCCGACGAGGGCGTCCTGACGTCCTCGGCCGACGGCACCACCGTGGTCCGCGACGTCAACATCACCGGCGCCGGCCTGGGCGACCTGGCTCGGGCCGTCGGCGGGCGGGTAGCCATCGGGCCGGTCAGCACCTCGTTCGGCAGCGTGCCGAGCGGGTCGGGGCAGACCCGGAGCGCGACGGTGACGCTGTCGAGCCTGACCGGCACCGCGGTGACGGTCACGCCCTCGGTGCACTCGGTGGTGGGCAGCGGCGTCACCTTCGCGGTGCCGGCGACGCCGGTCGCGGTGCCGGCGACCGGGTCGGTCACCGTGACGGTCACCGTCACGGTGCCGAAGGGAGCCCCGGCCGGTGACCACTCCGCGACGCTCAGCCTGACCACCGGCGGCGTCGAGGTCGCGCACAGCGTGCTGTACGCGTTCGTCATCTAGCAGCTGGACCCGGGAGGCCCCGTACCGCACCCGCCGGTACGGGGCCTCTCCGACTGACGATGCCCCTTCCGTCGGAGGCTCACGGGTGCCTCGGGGGTGAGTCCGCACCGTCCGTTCGGGGACGGGGCCCGTTGCCGTCGAGTGTCGCGCTCGGCGCCTGCCGGCACGACGCCTCAGGCGTCCTGCTCGGGACCGTGGAGGCGCGCGTCCAGCACGCCCGCCGTCGCGTCCGTGAGGCGCTCGACGGGGGCGCCCCGCCGCGGTGGGGCCGCCCGCGCATGCCCTAGGCTGCCGCCCGTGACCACGCCGAGCGACGCGTCCGTGGTGCCCATCCGGCTGACCCTGGACGGGCGCACCGGCGTCACCCTCTGGGCGACGCCGTGGATCGAGGACGGCGAGGAGTGGCAGGCCTTCCTCGGGGCCGGGCAGCACGTGCTGGTCTTCGGCACGCCCGCCGAGATGGCCGAGCACCTCCGCTCCGGCGAGGAGAACGACCTGACCGACCACCCCCGGTGGAAGGACCTGGTCACCCTCACCCCGGGCGATCTGGAGCCGGATGAGGACTACGTCTTCGACCTCGACGGGGCGTACGATCTGGCCGCCTCGGACCCGGATCCGTACACGGTGTCGGAGCTGTCCGACCTGGTCGACCTCGTGCAGCGGGTGGCCGAGGTGTGCGACGACGGCACCCTGCTGCGGCTGGTCGAGGACACCCCCGAGTTCGCCATGCTGCTCTCCGACGACGCGTCGTTCGCCGGCGCCGAGGGCGACGAGCGCTGGACCGAGGTCGGCGCGGTGGTCGAGCGGTCCTGGGAGCCGCTGCTGGAGCGCTTCTCCGGGCTGATCGAGTGGCGCGGCAGCACGGTGTCGGCCGACTCGCTGACCGACGACGACGAGGACGAGGAGGAGGAGGAGGAGGAGGAAGGCGGCGCCACCGTCGCCGTGGTCGAGGACGAGCCGACCGAGCAGCCGCGGCCGATCCCGCCGGGCACCCCGGTCGTCGGCCGGGTCGGTGAGGTCGAGGATGTCCCGGACGACCCGACCGAGGGCGGCGAGTTCTCGATCTGGGAGGTCGCCGGCATCCTGCCGCTGTCGGTCACGCTGCCCTCGGGCACCGGCACCACGCTGCGGACGTACAACGGGGACGACGACGAGCCGGTCTTCCTCGGCACCGACCTGACCGTCGAGATGTTCCGCACCCCTGCCGCGCTCGCCGACTACTGCGCCGGCGACGAGGAGCACGACCTCTCCGAGATGCTCACCTGGCCGGACATCCGCGACGCGGAGGAGCTGCCGGTCGAGCCGGAGCCCGAGGAGGTGTACGACCTCCGCAGCCCCACCCCGGACGCGGTCGAGCTGGCCCTCGAGCTCGCCGACTACTGCAAGCTGGAGGGCGTCACCGCCGCGCTGACCCGGCGCCGCAAGGGCGACATCCCGTTCGACGAGTGGACCCAGGTCGTCAACGAGATCGAGACCTGCATCCGCTGGCACGACTGAGGACGCGCCCGCGCCGCCGGGTCACCTCGACGGCTCGGGCACCTCGCAGTCGACCTTCGGGTTCACCCCGGCGTAGTTCAGCGGGCCGGCGATGACCGTCACCACCACCGTGCCGACCTTGGCGCAGCTGGGCTTCGAGTCACCGAAGTAGTCCCGCTGGGTCGCCGCGACCAACCCGATCAGCAGCCACACCACGACCACGACCGCCCCGATGCGCACGGCGCCTCCACCCCTGATCCGACTGCTGGCGCCGGTGATCATCCAGGGCGGACCGCCCTCGGCGACAGGACTGTCCGGGGGACTTCTCCGGCGGCCGGCGCCACCGGCCGGGCCCGGCGGTCAGGGACGGAAGCGGGCCACGAAGCGGCGCTGGCCGGGCGTCTCCACCGCCCGCCGGGCGTAGCCGGCCCGCACGAAGGCCACCGCGGCGTCCGGGTCCACCCCGTCGAGCACGGCCAGGCAGGCCAGCGCGGTGCCGGTCCGGCCCTGCCCGCCGGCGCAGGCCACCTCGACCCGCTCCCCGTCGGCCCGCCGCCAGGCCTCGGCGAACGCGTCCCGGGCGTCGTCCGGGTCGGCCGGCAGCGAGAAGTCCGGCCAGCGCACCCACCGCGACGCCCAGTCCACCGGCGGCGGCGCCTTGTCGAGGAGGTAGAGCCCGAAGTCCGGCGGCGGTCCCGGCGGCAGCGGCCGGCTCAGCGGCCGCCCGCGGACCAGCCGCCCGGACGGCAGCCGCAGCACGCCGGCGGCGCTCTCCCACTCGGCCATGCCCGGACCATAGCCGCCGGGCCGACAGAATGGCCGGGTGGTGGAGATCCAGGTGCTGCACACCGCCGAGCTCGGCGCCGGCGAGCGGGCCGCGCTGCGGGCCCTGCTCGACGCGTCCTTCGCCGAGTTCACCGCCGACGACTGGGACCACGCGCTGGGCGGCCTGCACGCGATCGCCCGGGCCGGCGGCGAGATCATCGGGCACGCCGCCGTCGTGCAGCGGCAGCTCCTGCACGGCGACCGCATCCTGCGCACCGGCTACGTCGAGGGCGTCGCCGTGCGCGCCGACCACCGCCGCCGGGGCCACGGCGACGCGCTGATGGCCGCGGTGGAGCGGGTCATCCGGGCCGCGTACGACCTCGGCGCGCTCGCCGCCTCCGACGAGGGCGCCGCCCTCTACGGCTCCCGCGGCTGGCTGCGCTGGACCGGTCCCATCGCCAGGCTGACTCCGACCGGCCCGGTCCCCACCCCCGACGACGACGGCACCGTCCACGTCCTGACCGGCGCCGTCCCCCTCGACCCCGGCCTCCCTCTCATCGGCGATCCGCGCCCTGGTGATCCCTGGTGAGCCCAATGATTGTCAATGCCTGATTTGCGTGCTAAATGTCTAGGATGGCCACCTCTCCGGATTCTGAGCCGTTCCGGACGGAGATCCTCGCGTTCCTGAAGGAGAAGCGGGGAATCGACCCCGGCCAGGTCACCGACGACTCCCGCCTGGCCGACGACCTCGGGCTGGACTCGCTCGCCCTGGTCGAGATGGGGTTCGCGTTGCTCGTCCAGCACGGGCTGATGTTGGACGACGACCAGATCCTGCGGCTGCGGACCTTCGGCGACCTCCTCGACGTGTTGGGAGAAGAGCATGCCCGCTCACATCACGGGCCTCGGTAGCTTCCTGCCGGGTGAGCCGGTGCCCAGCGCCGAGATGGAGGACTACATCGGCGACCTCGGGCCCGGCTGGACCGAGCTGCGGGACAAGGTGATCGCCAACAGCGGCATCCGCACCCGGCACTACGCCATCGACAAGCGGCAACGCACCGTGCACACCAACGCGACCATGGCGGCGGAGGCGGTCCGGGCCGCCCTCAAGCACGCGGACGTCAGCCTCGACGACGTCGACTTCCTCGCCGCCGCCGCTAGCTTCCCCGACCTCGTCGCGCCGGGGATCGCGAGCATGGTCCACGGCGAGCTCGGCAACCCGCCGTGCGAGATCCGCTCCACCCACGGCACCTGCTCGTCGGGGATGATGGCGCTCAAGGACGCGTACGCCGCCGTGAGCATGGGCGAGGCCGGCTGCGCGGTCGCCGCGGCCAGCGAGTTCTGCTCCCGGATCATGAAGGCCAGCCGCTTCGCCGGGGTCGACGCGGTGGACAGCGGGGACCGCAAGCTGGGCACCGAGCTGGCCTTCATGCGATACATGCTGTCCGACGGCGCCGGCGCCGTGGTGATACGCCCGGACGCCGCTCCCGACCGGCTGAGCCTGCGGATCGAGTGGATCACGATCACCTCGTACGCGAACACCACCGAGCTGTGCTCGTACCTCGGCAAGCCCGACAACAGCCCCGACTCGCCCTACTGGGGCGACTACCCCTCGGTCACCGACGCGGTCGCCGACGGCGCGTTGCTGCTCCGCCAGGAGCTGAGCCTGCTGCCCGGTCTCATCGGGGTGTGCGTGGACGAGTACGAGCGCCTGCTGGGCCAGGGCAGGTTCGATCCCGGGGCGGTGCGCTACCTGGCCGCCCACTACTCCAGCGAGGCGCTGCGCCCCGGGGTGCTCGGCGAGCTGGGCCGGCGCGGCGTGCCGTACCCGCCGGTGGACCGGTGGTTCACGAACCTGCACCGGATCGGCAACATCGGCTGCGCGAGCATGTACACGATCCTCGACGAGCTCTACCGCACGCAGCCGCTGGACGCCGGCGACCAGGTGCTGTGCTTCGTCCCGGAAGCGGCCCGGTACGGGATCTCCTTCATGCTGCTGACCGCGGTCGGGCCCGGCGACGCGTGACGCGGCGGGTGGTGGTCACCGGGATCGGCGTGGTCTCGCCCGTCGGTTCCGGTGCGGCGTTCTGGCCCGCGCTGGTCGGCGGCCGGTCCGGGATCCGTGCCATCACGGGTTTCGACGCCACCGACCATCCCGTACGCATCGCCGGCGAGGTCCGCGACGTGGACCTCGCCGAATGGATGGACGTCAAGGACCGCGCCCGGCTCGACCGCGTGTGCCACCTCGCGCTGGCCGCCGCCGGGATGGCGGTCCGGGACGCCGCGCTCGACGGCGCCGACCCGGACCGCGTCGGGGTGGTCTTCGGCACCGCGATCGGCGGCGCGGAGACGATGCGGCAGGGGGTCATCGCGGAGCACGCCCGGGGACCGCAGTTCGTGTCCCCGCTGTTCGTGGTGACCGGCATCCCCAACATGGCCACCGCGTTGATCTCGCTGCGCTTCGGCTTCCGCGGCCCGTCCGTCACCCCGGTGACCGCGTGCAGCTCCAGCGCCGACGCGATCGGCTGGGGGGCGCGGCTGGTGCGCGACGGGTACGCCGACGCGTGCCTGGTCGGCGGGTCCGAGGCCGCGGTCTGCCCGCCCATCCTGGCCAGCTTCGCGCAGCTGCGGGCGATGTCCCGGCGCAACGAGGACCCCGCGGCGGCGTCCCGGCCCTTCGACGCCGACCGGGACGGGTTCGTCATCGCCGAAGGAGCCGCCGCGCTGCTCCTCGAGCCCGAGGACGCGGCCCGCCGGCGGGGCGCGACGATCCACGCCGAGGTCGCCGGGTACGGGCAGAGCAGCGACGCGTTCCACGAGACGGCGCCCGACCCCTCGGGGGGCGGCGCGGCGCGGGCCATCGGGGCCGCGCTCGCCGACGCCGGCATCGAGCCGTCCCAGGTCGGGTACGTCAACGCCCACGGCACCGGCACCCGGCTGTCCGACGCCGCCGAGACGGCGGCGCTCAAGCAGGCGTTCGGCGCCCACGCGTACCGGCTGGCGATCAGCTCGACCAAGTCGATGACCGGCCACCTGCTCGGGGCGGCGGGTGCGGTCGAGGCGGCGGCCACGACGCTCGCGCTCCGCGACCGCGTGCTGCCACCGACCGTCAACCTGACCCGCGCCGACCCCGCATGCGACCTGGACTTCGTTCCCGGCGCCGCCCGCACGGTGCGCGCCGGCATCGCGATCTCGCTGTCGATGGGGTTCGGCGGTCACAACAGCTGCCTGGTTCTGCGGGAGGTTTGAGGATGGGACTGACCGTCACGGTGACCGGGGCGACCGGTGACTTCGGGGTGCCGTTGCTGCGGCGGCTCGACGCCGAGCCCGCGGTCGAGCGGATCACGGCGGTCGCCCGCGGCGCCTTCGACCCGGCCGCCGCCGGGCTGACGAAGGTCCGGTTCCTGGCCGGCGACGTGCTCGACCCGGCGCTGGTGGGCCGCAGCGTCGCGGGCGCCGACGTGGTGGTGCACCTCGCCTTCCTGATCTTCGGCGAGCGGGCCCGGACCCGGCGCATCAACCTCGAGGGCTGCGACAACGTGTTCCGGGCTGCGGTGGCCGCCGGCGCGAAACGCATCGTCTACGCCTCGTCCGCGGCGGTGTACGGCTTCCACGACCGGACGACTGACCTGCTGACCGAGGAGACGCCGAGCCGGCCGAACCGCAACTACGCGTACACCCAGGAGAAGGTGGCGACGGAGCGGATGCTGCTCGACGCCGTCGCCGGCACCGACGTGCGGCCCTACCTCTTCCGCGCCTGCGTGGTGGGCGGATCCGAATCCCTCGCGCTCGTGCGGGACAACCCGTACCGCCTGCTCGCCGCGCGCCTGCCGACCGCGGTGCGCCGGGCCGCCGGGCGGGTCGTGCGGCCGCTGGTCCTCGACTCCGGCGTGCCGATGCAGCTCGTGCACGCCGACGACGTCGTCGAGGCCTTCGTGGCCGGGGTGCTCGGCGTCGGCGCGCCCGGGCCGTACAACCTGGCCTCGCTCGACGCGGTGTCGATCAGCCAGGTGAGCCGGGAGCTCGGCTGGCCGGTGCTCCGCATCCCGCGGCGCCTCGCCCGGAGCGGGCGGTCCCTCGCCGAGCTGACCCCGTGGACGCCGCCGGAGCTGCAGTTCTACAGCCACCTGCTCAGTGATCCCGTCCTCGTGGACTGCACGAGGGCCCGCAAGGAGCTGGGCTGGGAGCCTCGCCACGAGGCCGCGGACGTGCTCGCCGAGACCGTGGCCACGGCGCGTGCCCGTGGCCTCCTGTGAGGAGACAGGTATGGCCCGCCTTCCGTACGTCAGCGCCGACGAGGCGAGCGAGCCCGTCGCCGACGCGTTGCGGGCGATGCCCGCGAAGGTCGGCATCGTGCATCTCATCGCCCACGCCGAGACCTGCCTGCGCCCGTTCCTCCGGCTCGGTCAGGCGATCCTGACCGCCCAGCAGCTGGACCCGGTCCTGCGGGAGCTGGCCATCCTGCGCACCGCGCAGCTGACCGGCTCCCGGTACCAGGCGGTGCAGCACGAGCGGATCGGCCTGCTGGTCGGCGTCACCGGGCCGCAGGTCGAGGCCGTACGGGCGGGACGCGCCACCGGGCCGGAGTTCACCGAGGGCCAGGAGCGCGTGCTGGCCTTCACCACGGCGGTCGTCACCGGCGAGGTGGACGACGCCACCTTCGCCGCCGTGGACCTGCCACCCCGCGAGGCGATGGAGCTCATCCTCGCCATCGGCTTCTACCTCATGCTCGGCCGGGTGATCGACGCCGTGGACGTCGAGCCCGAGCCGGCCGCCGAGGTGACGATCGAGGAGCTGCGCCGCTGAGGTGCCCGTCAAATCTCGTACGGCAGGTGCTTGACTCCGTTGATGAAGTCGGACAGCAGCCGGTCCGGCTCGCCGGCCGACCGGATCCCCGGCAGCCGGGTGAACAGCTCCCGGAGCATCGTGCTGATCTCCCGGCGGGCCAGATGGGCGCCGAGACAGAAGTGCGGGCCGGGCCCGCCGAACCCGAGGTGCGGGTTGGGGTCACGGGCGATGTCGAACCGGTCGGGATCGCCGAACACCGTCTCGTCCCGGTTGGCCGAGAAGTAGTAGAGGATGAGCTTGGCGCCGGCCTTGACCTGGTGCTGGTTGAGCATGGTGTCGCGGGTGGCGGTGCGCCGCATCCAGATGACCGGCGAGGCGACGCGCACGATCTCCTCGACCGCGCCCGGGAGCCGGGCGTCGAGGTCGTCGAGCAGCAGGGTCCGCTGGTCCGCCTCGGTGGTGAGCAGGTGCAGGCCGTGGGCGATCGCGTTGCGGGTGGTCTCGTTGCCGGCGACGAGCAGCAGGATGAAGAACGACCCGAGCTCCTGGTCGGTGAGCGACTCGCCGTCGATGTTGGCGTGGACCAGCGCGGAGATGAGGTCGTCGGCCGGGTCCTCCCGGCGCCGGCGACCGAGGTCCTCGGCCAGCCCGAAGAGCACCTGCCCGGCCGCCATCATCTGCGTCGCGATCTCCACGTAGTCGTCCTGGACGGCGACGAGCTCCGGGTCGTTGCCGGCGAGGATGACGGTGGAGGCGTCGAGGATCTTCCGGTGGTGCGACTCCGGGATGCCCATCAGCTCGCAAATGATCGTCAGCGGCAGCGGGGCGGCGACGTCGGCGACGAAGTCACCGGTGCCGCTCCGCTCGACGCAATCGACGATCCGGGCGGCGGCCGCCGCCACCTGGTCCTCGCAGCGCTGCACCATCTGCGGGGAGAAAGCTCGGGAGACGACCCGCCGGATCCGCGCGTGCCGCGGGTCGTCCATGCAGATCATCGAGCCGAAGAACTCGCTCATCTCCGGGGGCATGTCCGGGATGTTGACCGCGCCCTGGCCGGAGCAGAAGTCCGCCGGTCGCCGTGATGCCTCGGTGACGTCCGCGTGCGTGACGACTGCGTAGTAGCCCGGTCCCGGAGGCAGCACGACGTGGTCCGCCTCCTCGAAGAACGCGAGCTCCGGGCGGGCCCGCAGGGCCTTGAAGGCCGAGGCGCGCTCGGACAGCGGTCGGGCCCAGAATCCCCAGTCGGTCAGGTCGGTGTCCGCGACGTCGAATGCCATCCCACACCTCGCCTCTCCTGCGCGATTGCCCCGAGCACCGTCCCCGCCAGACCGAGCCCGGCACCGAAGAGGACGACGACGGTGATCCGGTCGAGGGTGAGCGGCAGCGCCGACGGCACGGACGAGTGCCACAGCGCCGGAAGGTCAGGCCATCCGGAGGTGAAGACGGCGGCCGCGCCGACCACGGCGGCCAACCAGATGGCGCCGGTCTGCCGGCGGAGCAACAGCACCACCACGACCGCCGCGAACGGCCAGATCGCCAGCTGGACGGCGATCAGGCCGAGCCGGGACAGGACACTGTCACCGACCGCGGCCGCGAACCCCGCCGAGTGCAGCACGTCCGCGGCGACCAGGGATCCCGTCACGGCGGCCAGCCACCGGTGCGGCCGGCGCACCAGGCCGAGCGTCATGACGGCCGCCGCGAGCAGGGCCGCGCCGACCAGCCAGCCCCACGGCGACGGGCCGGGCACCCAGTCCACGGTGCTCTCGGCCGTCAGCACCGACGCGCCGTGGGTGAGCCGCACGGTCCAGCTGGCCAGCCGGTGGACGCGGTCCGGGGCGTCGGCCACCGCCGGCGGCGGGGCGTCGCGCAGCGTGCGCACCCGGTGGTCGGTCCAGCGGTGGGACCGCTCGGCCGAGATCCGTTGCCAGTCCGGAGCCGTCGACGCGCCGGCGGGTGGGTCTCCGCCCGCACTGTCGAGGTACCCGGTGGCCGAGTTGCGGTTCAGGAAGGTCCCGTCGGCACCCACCCGCAGGTAAGGCTCACCGTGGTCGCCGGAGACCACCACCGGGACGGCCGTGTCGTTGCGCACCTGCAGCCGGCCGCCCTCCACCACGGTCAGCGTCACCCCCGGCACGGCCGGCGACAGGCGCGTCAGCGTGGTCCGGAGGTCGGTCGCGCCCGCCCCGTCTACGGTGTGCGCCGCGGCGGGGCTGGCCGGCAGCACGGTCCCGGCGACGACGAGCAGGACGAGCACCAGCGGCGCACGCATCCTCCGGATTTCCCCTCCGCAGCCTCATCTCGGATTTCTGACCTGGTCACCTGACGGCAAGAATCAGACATAGCACGCAGACATGACGTTGACAAGACATCAAGCCCGATATCTACTGGTTTTCATGCCTGTTGCTGCCTCGGTGCCCGCACCGATAGCGACCCGCGCCGAGGACACGACCGCGGCCGTTTTCGGTGCGTGGATGATCGGCGGCGGATTGCTCGACGCCTGGGCGCACGTGCACGTCACCGACGAGCTGGAGAGCGTCGTCACGCCGTACCACGCGGTGCTCTACTCCGGCTATCTCGCCGTGGCGCTGTGGACCTTCATGCTCGCCTACCGGCGCCGGGGCGACGACCCGTTCTGGTTCACCCGCACCTTCCCCGCCGGCTACCGGCTGGGCGCGATCGGCGCGGCGATGTTCCTTCTCGGCGGGGTGGCCGACACGATCTGGCACCGGTTCTTCGGCGTCGAGGCGGACCTGGCGGCGATCCTGTCGCCCTCCCACTTCGTCCTCAACGTGGCCGCGGTCCTGCTGGTCACGAGCCCGATGCGGTCCTGGTGGGCCGAGGGGATCGGGGTGAGCAGGGCGCGCGCGGTCACCGGCAGCCTCGCCGCCGCACTCGGCGCCAGCGCGGCCGGCTTCTTCCTGGTGTACGCGTCCGCGTTCGCGTCCAACTTCGGGACGCTGCCGCCGGTGCAGCCCTGGGACCGGCGTGACCCGGCCAGCCAGCTCACCGCGATCCACGGCCTCACCACATACCTGGTCACCACGGCGATCGTGCTGATCCCGATGCTGATGATCTATCGCCGGCGGCCGGTGCCGGGCGCCGGCACGCTCATCGTCGGTCTGGTCGCGACATTCACCCTGGTGATGTACGAGTTTCCGGGGACGCCGACGACCGGGGTGATTCTGGCGTTGATCGGAGCGGCCGCAGCGGAGTTGATCCTGCGCGAGCTGGGCCGGCGCCGGCGGGATTCCGCGCCGATTCCGCTGCCCATTGTCGGCGCCTTGTTCACCGGGTTGCTGTGGGCGGCCCAATTCGCGGGGCTGCACCTCGCGGAAGGCGTGCGCTGGCCGGTCGAGCTCTGGAGCGGGAGCATCGTGCTCTGCGCGCTCGTCGGGGCGGTCCTCGGTGGGCTCGCGGGCGGTCGACCGGTGGTCGGCGAGGGCGTCGCCGCCCCGACGGTCGTCCGGGCGGGGTCAGGGCGGTGAGGAGCCGCAGGTCGCAGTGGGTGGACCACGCGCCCCTGGGCCTGCTGCTGCTGAGCCCGCTGGCGATGGCCGTCGCCGTCATCCTGCTGCCGCCGCCGGACGCGCACTGGTCGGACCACGGGCGCTACGCGGCGGCCGCCGGCGGGTGTCTCGCGGCTATCGCGATCGGCGCCTGTCTCGTGCGCGGGCGGCTCACGGTGGCACCGATCCTGATCCTCGGCGCCCTGGCGGCCGGTCTCGGGCTCCAGGCGATCGGCAGCACGACGGTCGCGCGGTCGATCTGGCGCCAGCCCTGGGATGGCGACGAGGTGGCCCGCTTCGCCGGCTCCCTCGACGCGTTCGTACGGGGACACCAGCTGGCCGACCGGGCGAACGACGTCATCCTGGTGGCCGGCCTCGCGCTCGCGGTCTACGCCGGCGCCCGCCGGTGGGTGCCGGTCGAGCCGGCCTTCCTCGGTGGTGTCCTCGCGCTCCTTCCGCCCCGGATCCTTCCCGGCGTCGGCGCGGTGTTCCTCCTCGCGTGGACCGCCGTCCACCAGCGGCGCAGCGCCGGCACACCGTCCCAGGCTGAGCCCGTCGCCGCCCCCGGCCCCTCGACCACGCGGGGCGGGGGCTGAGGGTGAGGCGGATGGCCGGCGCCCTCCGGCGGCTCAGCTGATCAGGCAGAACGGGTGCCCGGCCGGGTCGGTGAAGACCCGGAACCGCGGCCCGCCGGCCTCCAGCCGGGTCGCCCCCAGCTCCACCGCGCGGGCCTCGCCGGCGTCGAGGTCGGCGACGGCGAGGTCGAGGTGGGCCTGCTGCGGGTGCGCCGGGTCGGGCCAGCGGGGCGCCGCGTACGCATCACCGACCTGCTGGAACATCAGGCTCCGCCCGCCCCCGGCCAGCAGCGCGCCCTCCGGCCCGTCGTAGGTCACCTCCATGCCGGTGAGGTCCGCGTAGAACCGGGCCAGCGCGGACGCGTCCGGGGCGTCGATCGTCACCGCGAACAGCGTCATCACCCGCCCGACCCCCTCGGCCCTGCACAGGTCGAAGGGGTGGCCGGCCGGGTCGGCGAGCGTGATCCAGCTGGGCCCGTCGCCCAGCCGGGTCGCGCCCAGCTCGACCGCCCGGGCGGCCTCCGCCTCCGGGTCGTCCACCTGCAGGTCGAGGTGGAACTGCTGCGGCCGCTCCGAGCCGGGCCACTGCGGCGGGACATGGTCCGGCGCCCGCTGCCACTCCACCTCCTGGCCGTCGGGCGTCCGCACGCCGAACCGGTCGGGGTCGCGGCGCACCACCTCCCAGCCGGTGAGCTCGGAGTAGAACGAGCCGACCCGCTCGATGTCGGCGGCGTCGAAGATCGCCAGGTCCAGGGCAGCTGTCACGGTCATGGCGGGCATCCTGCCGGGCCCCACCGACAGAATCGCTACCCGGCCCGGCGGGCCAGCACCACGATCTCCTCGCTGGTGCCGGTGAGCGGGCCGCGGTGCCAGTCGCCGTACCAGTCGGTGGCCGCCAGCCCGGCCGCGGCGAGCAGGCGCTCCAGCTCCGGCCGATCGAGGAAGCGCAGCGTGCCCGGGTCCACCTTGCGGCGCCAGCGGCCGCCGTCGGTGGTCTCGGTGAAGGTGACCAGGTCGCCCTCGACGGCCAGCACCTCGTACGAGATCCGCACCGGCGCCCCTTCGTAGGTCATCTCGAAGGAAGCGCCGTGCCAGCTCTCCCAGGCCCGCGCGCCCGGGTTGCGGGTCTCGAAGGCGACCCGCCCACCGGGCCGGACCGCGTCCCGCATGCCGGCCAGCAGCTCGCCGACCTCGGCGTCCGTCCGCAACACCTGGAAGGCGTGCCCGGTCATGGTGACGAGGTCGAACTCGGCGTCGTACGCGCCCGGCCGCAGGGTCCCCTCGACCCACTCGACCGACGGCTCCTCCCGGGCCACGGCGAGCATGCCGACGCCCGGGTCCAGCCCGACCAGCCGGCCGCGGTGGCCGTCCCGGCGGGCCCGCTTGAGCAGCCGGCCGGTGCCGCAGCCGACGTCCAGCACGTCCCCGGCCGCGCGGACCAGGCCCAGGTAGAAGTCGTCGCTGGGCCCCCACGCGTTCTGCACGTCGTAGAGCCGGGCGTCCTCGACGTCGGCGTAGCTCACTCGCCGGTCTGCCCGTCGATGCGCTCCCGGATGAGGTCCGCGTGACCGTTGTGCCGGGCGTACTCGCCGACGAGCTTCTGCAGGTTCCACCGCAGGCTGTAGCCGTTGCCGGCGCCGACCGAGCCGGGCTCGGCGTGCTCGCCGATCCGCTCGTCGGCGGCCCGCTTCTCCCGCTCCCAGGCGGCCATCGACTCCTCCGCCATGGAGGCGTCGGCGTCGATGTCCCACTCGGGCCCGTCGTCGGTGTACTGCCCCCAGACGAACCTCAGCTCCGCCTTCGGCCCGAGCGCCCAGGCGGCGTACACCCGCTCCATCTCGGTGAGGTGGCGGACCAGACCCAGCAGGGACAGCGGCGACGGCGGAGCGGACCGGGTGGCGAGCTGCTCGGCGTCGAGGCCGGCGCACTTGGCCTCGAGCGCGTTGCGGTGGAAGGCGAGCCAGCCGAGCAGGACGCTGCGCTCGTCGCCGTCCGGCGGCTCCGGCACGCGCGGGTTGGCGGTCATAGCGAGGAAGGATCGCACGGCGCGGCCCGGCCGGCCGCCGCTTTCCCGGTCGCTGAGCGGGAACGGACACTACGCCGGTCGGGTGACGTGGCCGGGCTCACGTGAGGGAGAACGGCAGACCCGGGTACGGGCCGATCATGACGGAACTTCCTCTACACATACTGACCGATGCGGGCTTCACCTCCGCCCAGGCCGACTCGGTCGTCCGGCACCTCAAAGCCGGCGTGAACCTGCACGACGACCGGCCGGAGACCGACCGCATCGACGTCGAGTCGCTGCCGCTGGAGCAGCGGGCGGCGCTGGACCGCTTCACCAAGGCGGTCGCCACCGACGCCTGACCCCCCGCCTGGCGGGCCCGGCGCAGCGTGCGCCGGGCCTGCCGGACCGCGGTCAGGGAGAGCCGAGCCGCGGCAGCACCTCCGTGCCGAAGACCTCGATGAACTCGTCGTCCTCGCCGACCGGGTGCAGGTAGAGCTCGGTGAAGCCGAGCTCCTCGAAGGCCCGTAGCTCGCCGGTCAGCCGGCCGGCGTCCGAGGAGACCAGCACGTTGCGGGCGACCTCCTCCGGCGGCACGTGCTCGGTGGCCGCCTCGAACTGCTCCGGCGTCTCAAGTTCCCAGGCCAGGCTGGTCGGCAGGCAGTTGGACCGCCACTTGTCCACCGCCACCGCCAGCGCCTCGTCGTCGTCGCGGGCCCAGGACAGGTGCACCTGCAGGTGCAGGTCCCCCCGGCCGCCCGCGTCCCGGTACGCGTCCACCACCTTGCGCAGCAGCTCCGGCGGCTGGTTGACGGTGATCAGCCCGTCCGCCCACTCCGCCGCCCAGGCCGCGGTCTCCGCGCTGATCGCGCCGGCAACCAGCTTCGGCGGCTCGTCCGGCAGCGTCCACACCTTGGCCCGGTCGACCACCACCAGGCCGCGGTGGGTGACCTCCTCGCCGCGCCACAGCGCCCGCATCACGTCCACGCACTCGCGCAGCCGCGCCATCCGGACCTCCTTGGCCGGCCACGGGTCGCCGGTGACGTGCTCGTTGAGCGCCTCGCCGCTGCCCACCGCCACCCACGGGAAGCGCCCGGGGAACATCGCCGCCAGGGTGGCGAAGGCCTGCGCCGAGATGACCGGGTGGTAGCGCTGGCCGGGGGCGTGGAAGCAGCCCATCGGCACCCGCTCGGTCGCCTGCAGCGCCGCGCCCAGCCAGGCCCAGGTGAAGCCGGAGTGGCCTTGGCTGCGACTCCACGGCGCGAGGTGGTCCGAGCACATCACCGCGTCGAACCCGGCCTGTTCGGCCCGGACGGCGGAGTCGCGCAGGTCGCGAGGGTGGGCCTGCTCGTGCTGGGCGTGGAACCCGATGACCGGCATGCCCCGCTCCTACCCCCGCCCCGGCCCGGGCCATGCCGTCCGGGATCAGGTGATGAGCACCATCACCAGCGCGAAGGCGGCGAGCCCGGCGGCGCGGACCGCCACCGCGCGCCAGCCGGTCCACAGCCGGCGCAGCACCCAGGGAAGGGCCTGGCAGCCTAGAGTCAGCGGGACGGCGGAACGGAGGCCCGGTGACGGCGTACTGGATCAACACCTTCACCGCGGTGCACGACCAGGACCGGCTGGACGCATACGTGCGGCTGGCCGGCCCGGCAATGCTCGCGGCGGGCGGCCGCTTCCTGGCCCGGGGCAACCCGGTCGCCGCCTTCGAGGGCGGGACCACCACCCGGACCACGCTCATCGAGTTCCCGAGCGCGGCGGCCGCGGTGGCGGCGTACCAGAGCGAGGCCTACCAGGAGGCGCTCGCCGTGCTCGGCGACGGGGCCGAGCGGGAGATCCGGATCGTCGAGGCGGTCGAGGAGCCGGGCCGGACGGGGTAAGGCAGGAGTATGACCGAGACCTCCCCCGTCCTGGTGGCGCAGTGGGCCGTGTGCGGGATCGCCGCCGCCGGGGCCCGGTTCGTGCCGGTGCCCATGCTCGACGACCTGGTGCGCGAGCGCGCCGCCCAGATCGCGGTGAGCCGCACGCTGCGCGCGCACGGCCGCACCTGGTCCTCCGACCGGGTGGAGGCGCTGTGGGCCGGCGCCGGCGACGGCGGGATCGGCCGCCGGGTCATGGACATCGCGCTGGAGATCCTGCTCTTCCCGGTACGGAAGTACCGCGCGGTCTTCGGCGCCGTCCGCGGCGTGCCCACCGACGTGATGCGGGTGGTGCTGCTGGCCCGCACCGTGGACCGCCGGCTGGACCGCGGCGACCTGCCTGCCGACGCCGCCCCGGACCGGCTGGCCGCGCAGGCGACCGACATCCGCCGGGCCGTCGACCAGGCGATGGCCAGGATGGACCTGCGGATGCTCACCGCCGCGCTGGCCGACGGGCTGTCCCACGGCCGGGGGCTGAGCTCCGCCGCGGTCCGGTACGCCGGCCGCTGGTTCACCAAGCCCGGCACCGAGCCGGACCTGCAGCCCGGCGGCGAAGTCTCGGCCGGCGCCCAGCGGGTGACCGAGGTGCTCCGCCGGCCCGAGATCGCCCAGCTGCTCGACCGCTTCGACACCCAGGTCGACGCCGCGCTGCCCGCGACCCGCTGACCCCGCTCAGACGGTGATGACGAGCTTGCCGCGGGCGTGCTCGCGCTGCTCGGCGTCCCGCAGCTCCAGCCGGTCCGGCGAGCCGTACCGATCCTGCCCGATGGCCTTCATCCGCCTCCCCCTCGCGTCCTGCCCGGGGCGGTAGGGCCTGCAGGCCGGTCCGGCATCGGGGACCACCCCCAGGTGGACCCGGATCCGGTGGGAACCGCGCGGCCGGCGGCGCGTCGGAGGGGCATGCGCGCTCCGGTACGGCTCGTGGTGGGACTGGCGGCGGTGACGGTCGGCCTGGCCGGCTGCACCGGATCGGCATCGGGGCCCGACCCGGGCCCGCCGACGACCGGCCCGGACGGCGGCCGGCTCGGCCTGGTCGCCTTCGACTCCTGCGAGGACGCCCGGCAGGAGCTGGTCCAGGCCGCGACCCCGCACGTCGGCTCGTACGGGCTGGTCGGCGGCGGGGTCGACGACAGCCGCGCGGTGCCGGACACCGCCGCCCGCGAGGACGGCGCCGCCGCCCCCGCCCCCGGCGCCGGCGGCGCCGCACCCGCCCCGGCGCCCGGGCACTCGACCACCACCGTGCACGAGGCCGGCGTGGACGAGCCCGACCTGGTCAAGACCGACGGCCGGCGGCTGGTCAGCGTGGTCGACGGCCGGCTGCGGGTGGTCGACCTGGCCAGCCGCGCGGTCACGACGGTGACCGACCTGCCGTCCGGCCCGGCGACCCAGCTGCTGGTGCACGGCGACCGGGCGCTGGTCGTGCTCGGGCACGCCACTGTCCGCCGGGACGGCGCCACGACCGGCGCCCGCTTCGCGCTGGTCGACCTCGCCGCCGGCCGGGTCCTCGACACGCTGACCGTGGAGGGCAGCTTCGTGGACGGCCGGCAGGTCGGCGGGGTGGCTCGGCTGGTGGTGCGGTCAGGACCGCGCATCCCGTTCGTGCAGCCGGACGACCGCCGCTCCCCCGCCGAGGCCCGCCGGGAGAACCGGCGGATCGTGGCCCGGTCGGCGATCGAGGACTGGCTCCCCCGGTACGAGCTCGACCGCGGCGGGGTTCTGGAGGAGGGCCGGCTGGTCGACTGCGCACAGGTCAGCCACCCGGCGGCGTACACCGGCGCGTCGATGCTGACCGTGCTGACCCTCGACCTCGCGGGCCGGCTCGGCACCGGCGACCCGGTCGGGATCGTCGCCGACGGCGAGGTCGTCTACGGCACCGCCACCAGCCTGTACGTCGCCGCCCACGAGCGGCCGGTGGCGATCGACGGCCCGGTCTGGGAGCCGCGGTGGCGGCCGACCCGGACCGAGGTGCACGCCTTCGAGCTGCCGGGCGCCGGCCGCCCGCGGTACGCCGCCTCCGGCTCGGTGGCCGGCTCGCTGCTCAACCAGTACTCGCTGTCCGAACACGACGGTCGGCTGCGGGTCGCGACCACGCTGGACCTCGGCAACGGCCGGGACTCCTGCTGCGACGGGCCGCCGCGGACCGAGAGTGCGATCACCGTGCTGGCCCGGCAGGGCGACCGGCTGGTCCAGGTCGGCCGGCTGGCCGGGCTGGGCAAGGGGGAGCGGATCTACGCGGTCCGCTTCATGGGGCCGGTCGGCTACGTGGTCACCTTCCGGCAGACCGACCCGCTGTACACAGTGGACCTCGCCGACCCGGCGCGGCCGCGGGCGGTGGGCGAGCTGAAGATCCCGGGCTACTCGGCGTACCTGCACCCGACCGGCGGAACCACCCTGCTCGGCGTCGGCCAGGACGCGACCGAGCAGGGCCGGCGGCTGGGCACCCAGGTCTCCCTCTTCGACGTCGGCGACCCGGCCCGGCCGCGGCGGACCGCGCAGCACCACGTCGGCGGCGGGCAGTCCGAGGTGGAGTTCGACCCGCACGCCTTCCTCTGGTGGCCGTCGGCGGCCGGCGCGGCGGGCGGGCTGGCGGTGCTGCCGGTGACCGGGCCGTACTCGGACCGGCTCGGGCAGCCCGCGGCCGGCGCGCTCGTGCTGCGGGTCGGCACCGACCGGCTCGACCAGGTCGGCACCGTACGGCACCCGGGCGGCGCCCCGGTCCGGCGGGCGCTGGTGGTCGGCGACACGCTGTGGACGGTGTCCGACGCCGGCGCCCGGGCGGTCGCCCTCACCGACCTGGCCGAGCGGGCCTGGGTGCCGTTCAGCTGAGCAGCCGGTCCAGCACCGCGGCCGGGTCCTCCACGTGCGCGTTGTGGCCGAGGCCGCGCAGGGTGACCGGGTCCGGCCGCAGCGCGGCCAGCTGCTCGTCGCTCACCATCGGGTCGGTCTCCCCGCGGGCCAGCACCACCCGGGCCCGGGCGGCGGCCAGCAGGCCGGGCAGGTCGGGCGCGCCGACCGCGAACGCCCGCGGGTCCAGCGCCAGCCGCCAGCCGCCGCCCTCCGCGCGCAGCCCGGCGCCGACGGCCTCGCCGTCCGGCGGCAGCAGACCGGCCAGCCCGGACACCCGCAGGTGCCGGGCGGCCGCCTCCTCGCGGGTGGCGAAGGCCTGCACCGGCCGGTCGGCGAGCGCCCGGGTCCGGTCCAGCTCCTCGGCGGTCCAGGCGACCTTGATGCCCAGGCCGGCCACCGTCTCGACCGGGGCACCGAACCAGCCGGTGCCGAGCACCAGCCCCACCACGCCGCCCAGCGAGTGCCCGAGCACCACCGTGCCCGGCTCGACCAGGTCGGCGACGGCGGCGGCCAGCCCGCCGAACGAGTACCGCGACAGCGGCGCCGACCCCCCGTGCCCGGGCAGGTCCGGGGCGACCCAGCGGCCCGGCCAGCGCTCGGCCAGCAGCGGCTGCCAGCCCGCCCACACGTCCGCGGTCGCGCCCAACCCGTGCAGCAGGAGCAGCGTCGGCCCGCCGCTGCCACCCTCGATCACCCGCAGTCGACCACCCACGCCGGGAGCGTAGCGAGCGCCCGCGGCGCCTGGTCCCAGTTGACACGACGACGGCAGGTCGAGCGCGGCCGCGGACACCGGCTCAGCCCACCCGGGAGACCGTCGACGTGCCATAGCGGGCGGCGACCAGCGCCTTGATCCCGGCGGGCCAGGACGCGCTCGCGGCGCGGTGCGCGGCGGTCAGCTGCCGCTGGGCCGCCGGGTCGCCGGTGAACGCGACCGCGCAGAGCGCCGGCTCGGCGTTGGCCAGCGCGAGGATGGCGCCCGGGCAGCCGAGCGGGCCGGCGAAGGACAGGATCGCCGACGAGCCCGGGTAGAGGTGACCGTCCCAGGTGGACAGCGTGTGCAGCAGCCGGTCCGGGTCGCCGCTGGAGTCCTTGGCCCCGACCACCGGCAGCTCCGGCAGCAGCTCGACCGGGACGCCGGGCAGCGACGCGGCCGGAAAGTGGTACGCCAGCAGGGGCAGGTCGCCGGCCGCCGCGGCCACCTCGGCGTAGTACGGCCGGGGGTCCGGCACCCGGCGCGGGGACAGCACGAGCGCGGCGTCCGCGCCACCGTCCCGGGCCGCCGCGGTCCGCCGGGCCGCCTGCCCGGCCCAGGTGCCGCCGGTGCCGGCGATCACGGCCACCCCGTCCAGCCGGGCCCGGACCGCGTCCAGCAGCAACCGGCGCTCGTCCTCGTCGAGGGTGTCGGACTCGCCGGTCGAGCCGGCCACCACGACGGCCCGGACGCCGTCGTCGACCAGCCGGGCGGCCAGGTCGGCGGTGGCCGCGGCGTCCACCGCCCGGGTGTCGTCGAAGAGCGTGACCAGGGCGACGCCGATCCCGGTGAACGGCGGAGTGGCAGGACTCACGCCGCGACCGTAACCCGGGTCAGGTGGCGGTGTGGCTGACCCGCTCGGAGTCGAGCAGCTCGTCCGGCTCCACGTCGGCCTTCTTCGCCAGCGCGCTGGGCCACCAGATGTGCCGGCCGATGTCCAGGTTGAGTGCGGTGACCAGGACCGACCGGACCACGATGGTGTCCAGCAGCACACCGAGCGCGACCGCGAAGCCGAGCTCGGCCAGGAACACCAGCGGCAGCGTGCCGAGCACCACGAACGTGCCGGCCAGCACCAGCCCGGCCGAGGTGATCACCCCGCCGGTCGCGGCCAGCCCGATCAGTGCGCCCCGCCGGGTGCCGTGCTGCTTGGACTCCTCGTGCACCCGGGTCATCAGGAAGATGTTGTAGTCGATGCCCAGCGCGACCAGGAACACGAAGACGAACAGCGGGAACGACGAGTCGGTGCCGCCGAAGTCGAAGACGTACGTGAAGACCAGCGCGCTGGCGCCGAGGGCGGCCGCGAAGGACAGCACCACCGTGCCGATCAGCAGCACGGGGGCGAGCACCGAGCGCAGCAGCACCATGAGGATGAGCAGCACCACCACGAGCACGATCGGCACGATCACCGCCCGGTCGTACTTGGCCGCGTTCTGCAGGTCCAGGTTGATCGCGGTCGCTCCGCCGATCAGCGCGTTCGCGTCCGGCACCTCGTGTGCCGCGTCCCGCAGCCGGTCGATGGTGGCGTACGCGGCCGGACTGTCCGGCGGGTCGGTCAGCGTGCCCTCGAAGTATGCGTTCTCCCCGCGGACCACCGGGTCGGTCAGCTGGCCGATGCCCTGCACGCCGGTCAGGGCCGACCGCACCTGCCCGGCCGCGTCCGCGTCGGACACGATGGCCACCGGGCTGCCGGCGCCACCGGCCTGCGGGAAGTGCTTGGCGACGACCTCCTCGCCCACGATCGAGTCGGGATGGCCGGTGAACGACTCGGCGTTGGTCAGCCCGTTGGCGTCCAGCTTGACGACGCCGAGGCTGAGCGCGCCGAGTGCCAGCGCGGTGACCACCCAGACCATCCGCGGCCGCCGGGCGATCCGGTTGCCCGTCCGGGCCCACAGCCCGCGGGTGGTCGGCTCGGCCGAGCCGTACTGCGGCTTGACCGGCCAGAACAGCCACCGGCCGCAGATCACCAGCAGCACCGGCAGCAGCGAGATCATCACCAGCAGCGCGACGCCCACGCCGATCGCGGCCACTGGGCCAAGGCTGGCGGTCGAGTTGGTCTCCGCGAAGAGCAGGCAGAGCATGCCGAGGATGACCGTGGCCGCGCTGGCGATGATCGCCGGCCCGGCCCGGTGCACCGCGACCGCCATCGCCGCGTGCCGGTCGGCGTGCCGGCGCAGCTCCTCCCGGTAGCGGGCCACCATGAGCAGGGCGTAGTCGGTGCCGGCGCCGAAGACGAGCACGGTGAGGATGCCGGCGCTCTGCCCGTTGACGACCAAGCCGGCGTACTCGGCCAGCAGGTAGATCAACGCCTGGGAGACGATGAGTGCGACGCCGGCGCTGAGCACCGGCAGCAGCCAGAGGATCGGGCTGCGGTAGGTGAACAGCAGGATGAGCACGACGACGCTGACGGTGGCCAGCAGGAGCACGCCGTCGATGCCCTCGAAGGCCGAGGCCGAATCGGCCGCCTGCCCGAACGGACCGGTCACGTGCACGGCCAGGCCGGCCGCGCCATCGGCGCCGATCTCGCGGATCTGGTCCGCGATGCCGGTCGCCCGGTTCCAGCCGTCCTCGCCCAGGTCGAAGACCATGATCGTCTGGATCGCCTGCCCGTCCTCGGACGGGATGGGCCCGGTCGGCTTGCCCTGGGCGCCCTCGAGGCCAGCGAAGCGCTGCGCGTCCGCGGCCGCCTTGGCCCGGTCCTCGGCGGTGAGCCCGCCGGTCCGCTCGTAGACGATGACGGCGGGGATCGCGTTGGGCGACTGGAAGGTCTGCTGGACCTCCAGCACCTTGGTCGACTCGGCGCTGCCCGGAAGCCAGGAGGCGGCGTCGTTCTGCTGGGCGTCGGTCAGCTTGCCGGACAGCGGCCCGGCCAGGCCGACCACCACCAGCCAGAAGACGAGGACCAGGAACTTCGACCGACGACCGGTGATCAGGCCTATCACGACGCGCCTCCCGTTTTGCTATCGCTGGCACGCTACTGCACGTCACCAGCGCGCCGGCAACCGCTTTCCAGCCGACTCTCAGGTGATCCTCCACTCGTCGACACCGGCCGCCCGCCGTCCTCCCGCCGCGCTGTCGGCCGATCCCGGCCGACGGCCCGCGACCTGGGAGGATGCCGGGATGGGACTGGGCGGCGGGCCGGGCGAGTGGGACGACTACGAGTGGGTCCGGCTCGCCGACCTGCCGGCGCAGCCGCCCCCGCCGCCAGTCCGCCGGCCCGGCCCGGCGCCGCTGACCGAGGCGGTGCTCGCCCACTTGATGCGGCGCAGCCTGTGGACCTCCGGCGCCGGCACCCGGGTGCTGCTGGTCGACCTGGACAACCTGCGCGCCGACCCGGTCCGCTGGCGGGACCGGATGACCATGGTGGTGGCGCTGGCCCGGCAGGCCGACGTGGTCGCGCTGGCCGGCCAGGAGGGCCCGGTGCGGCGGGCCCGCCCGCACCTGGTCGAGTTCGCGCCGCGGGCCCGGGCGGTCGCCGACGGCAGCGACCTGGCCGACCACGTGCTGCTGGAGGCGGCCGGCGAGGTGCCGGGGGCGGCCCAGTTCGTGGTGCTGAGCAACGACTGGATCTTCGCCGGGCTGGCCTCCCGCGGACCGCTCACCGTGCTCAGCCCGGGCGGCGACGCGCTCAGCGACCGGCTGCGGGACGCCGCCACCCGGGTCGTCGACCTGGCCGCGGTGGAGGCGGCGCCGGACGGCCGGGAGCCGCGCAAGGCCGCCTTCCGGGCGTCCCGGCGCCGGCGGTCCCCGGCGGCGGCGCGCTGACGTGGTCGGGCTCGCCGAGGTCCGGGCCGTCGCGCTGGCGTTGCCCCGGACGTACGAGCGGATGGTCCGGGACCGGGTCAAGTTCAAGGTCGGGCAGTACGTCTACCTGTCGGTGTCGCCGGACGAGACGGTGATGGGCTTCGCCTACCCGAAGGAGGAGCGGGCCGGCCTGATCGCGTCGGACCCGGTCAAGTTCCTGCCGCCGGCGCCGTCCGACGAGCGCTACCGCTGGGTGTGCGTACGGCTGACCGAGATCGACGCCGACGAGCTGGCCGAGCTGGTCACCGACGCGTGGCGGATGGTCGTCCCCAAGCGCGTCGCCGCCGAGCACCTCGGGAGCTAGTGCGGTGACCGTCGGGTAGGGGACACACCGCCGGACCGCAGTATCACTGGCAGTGGTATTCAGCACTCTCGGTGGTACGCCACCAGGGACAGTGGTCACCCGGCCGAGCGGCGCACATCGTGCCCGGCCGGGGAGCAGGTCAGGGTCGGCGGAGCACCGCTCCCGCTGGTCGACCGGCCGCTCCGCGGCGGGCGCGCCACCCCTCGGCCGTGATCGCGTAGACCACGGCGTCGAAGGTCTCGCCGTTGTCGGTGATCTGGTCGGTCTCCAGGAAGGTCAGCCCGAGCCGGCGCATCACCGCGAGGCTGCGCACGTTGGGCTCGTCGGTGACCGAGATGATCCGCGGCAGGCCGAGCACGTCGAAGCCGTAGTCCAGCCAGCCGGTCGCCGCCTCCGTGGCGTAGCCGTGCCCCCAGTGCTGGTGGGCCAGCCGCCAGCCCACCTCGATGTCGCCCGGGCGATCCCGCAGCCGGTGCAGGCCACACATGCCGAGGAACTCGCCGTCGGCGAGCCGCTCGACCGCGAGCAGGCCCATCCGCTCCCGCGCCCACAGCTCGTTCGCCCACTCGGCGATGGAGTCGGAGTCCTCCCGGCTCAGCGGCCCGCCGAGCATCTCGGCGACCTCGGGCTGGGCGTTGAGCTCCGCGTACCGCGGGAGGTCGTCGGCACGGAAGGTGCGCAGCCGCAGCCGCGCCGTCCGCAGGATCTCCGTGCCGTCCCAGTCGACCATGCCGGCAGGGTCCGGCCCGGCCGCCCGTCGGGTCAACGCAATTAGGCCAGCACCACCGCGCCGCCGCGGCGAGGGTCGCCGCCGCCGGCCGGCCCGCCGGCCTGCCGGGCCACCGCCTGCACCCCGCCGAAGAACGTGTGCCGGCCGCGGAACCGGCTGACCGCGTGTCCGGCCGCCGCGATGGCAGCCCCGTCCACCCCCGGCTCGATGTGCACCAGCGCGTCCTCGGCGTGCAGCCGGGGCTTGTCCACCGCGGTCTGCACCGGCAACCCGAGGTCGACCGCGTTGACGATCACCTGCAGCAGAGCGCTGCGGATCCGGTTGGAGCCGGCCGAGCCGAGCACCAGCTCGACCTCGCCGTCCCGCCGGACCAGGGTGGGCGCCATCATCGACGGCAGCCGGCGGCCCGGCGGGTGGGTGAAGAAGCCCAGCGGGGACAGGTCCTGCTCGCCCAGCATGTTGTTCAGGTGCAGGCCGGTGCCCGGCACCAGCACGCCGGAGCCCTCGCCGTTGGAGCAGGTGACGCTGGCCGCCCAGCCGGCGTCGTCCAGCACCGAGACGTGGGTGGTCGAGCCGACCCGGCTGGCCAGGAACGCCGGCCCGAAGCCCTCGGTCGGCAGCCCGGCGAAGAAGGCCGCGTCCCGGACGTCCTGCGCGGCCTCCATGGCCCGGACCAGGTCGAGCGCGTCCGGCGGGCCGGGGCGGCGGTCGAGCAGCGCCAGCGCGTACGCGAGCAGCACCCCGCCCGCGCTCGGCGGCGGGTTGGTGACGACCTCGCGGTCCCGGTACGGCATCGTCACCGGCTCGCGCTCCACCACCCGGTACGCCGCCAGGTCGGCCCGGGTGACCAGCCCGCCGGCGGCGAGCACGGCCGCGGACACCGCCTGCCCGACCTCGCCGGTGTAGAACGGCGCCGGCCCCTCGGCGCCCAGCCGCTCCAGCGCGTCGCCGAGCGCCGGGTCGCGGACCACCGAGCCGGCCACCGGCGGTGCGCCGTCGACCAGGAAGGTCGCCGCCACCACCGGGTCGGCCCGCAGGATCGGGGCGAGCAGCGTGTACATCCCCGCCTGCTGCTCGGTCAGCCGGATGCCGTCCCGGGCCAGCCGGGCCGCCGGCGCGGCCAGCTCGGCCAGCGGCACGGTGCCGAAGCGGTCCAGCGCGGCGGCCACGCCGGCCGGCACCCCGTAGACCGCGCAGGACGGCGCGCCGATCCCGAAGGCCTGCCGCACGTCGCCGAAGAACAGGTCCGCGGTCCGCAGCGGCGCCCGGTCGGCCGGGTCGGCGCCCTCGCCGGGCGCGGCCACGAAGAAGTCGAGCAGCACCGGCTCGGCGTCCGGCGGCGCCACCATCAGGTAACCGCCGCCGCCGAGCCCGGTCATCATCGGCTCGGTCACCACCGAGGTCAGCACCGCGGCGACCGCCGCGTCGACCGCGTTGCCGCCGGCCCGCAGCACCTCGGCGGCCGCCCCCGCGGTCAGCGGATGCCCCGCCGCCACCACCCCACCCACGCCCGGGACTGTAGTGCCCGTGCTCAGCCGGCCGGCGGACTGCCTGGTCGGGGGATCAGGGCTCGGCCGGCTTGCCGGGAGGACGGGGCGCGGGAGACTCTTCTGGTGGGGCAGGCGGGACGGACGGCTGCGATGGCGAGAGCACGGGCGCGACCACTGTCGACGGCTGAGGCCGTCCTGGCGGCGACGTTCGCGTACCTGGTGCTCCTCATCTCGCTGACCGGTGCCCGGATCGCGGCCGAGGGCGAGTCGGCGGGGCCGGCGGTGGCCGCGGACCGGCCGGTCACCCAGCTCCGCCTGGCCGCCCTGACCGACCGCATCGTCCTCGCCACCCCACCCCCCGGCCAAGCACCCGCCGACCAAGCCGACTCGGCGCAGGCGGGCGGCACGGACGCGGCGGGTGGGACCAGTGGCGCGCCGGGGCAGGGTGGGACCGGTCAGGCGCGGGCGCCCGAGCCGACGTGCGTGGGCGCGCACACGGTGCCGTACTCGAACGCGACCGCCCCCGGCGTCGTGGAGCCGCTCGCCTTCGGCCCGCCGGTCGAGCCGGCCGGCGCCCGCAGCGCCGCCGCGATCAACGGCGTGCTGATCCAGCGGTTGTGCGGCGGCCCCGCCACGCCCGGCGGTCCGGTCCGCGCCCCGGACCGGCGGCTGTTCGCCGCCATCGACGCCGCGGTCAACGGCCGCGACCCCAACCGGCCGCTGACCCAGGCGCAGTGGGCGGCCGGGGTGGACAGCTTCGTGATCCGGGACGGGCTCTTCGTGGACGCCCGGGTGGTGACCCGGACCGTCCGGACCGGCACCCGCACCCTCGGCATGAAGGTGGTGTCCCGGACGCCGGGCACCGACCCGGTGGTGGTGCGGACCCGGCTGGCCCGCGCCGACACCAGCCGCTACCTCCTGCTGCCGGTACGCAGCGCGTCCGGCCGGGTCGTCACGCTCACCCTGCGGCTGCGCTGCGGCTTCCAGCCCGTGCTCTGAGCTGCGCCCGCCCGCCGAACCGTACGTGGTTGTCCGGACACACCCCGAGGCCGTAGGTTCCCCCAAGCCGGCCACGAACCGGGAGTCGGGGCTCCACACCCACCCGGAGGGGGATCTCTTGCGCACCAGATCCGCACGACGCACGCTGCTGGCCGCCGCCACCGCGGTCGCCGGCGCCGCCGCACTGGCCGGCTTCGCGCCGTCGCCCGCATCGGCCGAGGGCCCGGCCGTGCCCTACCTCGTGCTCGCCCCGGAGGGGCAGGACACGACGCAGGCCGCCGCCCGGGTCGCCGCCGCCGGCGGCACGGTCGTCGCCGCGTACGACCGGATCGGGGTGCTCGTCGCCCGGTCTGCCGACCCGTCCTTCCGCGCCGCGGTCGCCGGCGCCGGCGTCGAGTCGGTCGCCTCCACGGCCGGGCTGGGCAGCCCGCTCGACGCGGACGAGGACGTGGCCGCGCCGGCCGCGGCCGGCGACCCGACCGGCGAGCCGCTGTGGAACCTGCAGTGGGACATGCGGCAGATCAACCTCGCTGCCGCGCACGCCGTCACCACCGGCAGCCCGGACGTCGTCGTCGGAGTGCTGGACACCGGCATCTCCAGCACCCACCCCGACCTGGCGAGCCAGATCGACCGGGCACGCAGCGTCTCCTGCGTCGGCGGGGTGACCGACACCAGCGAGGCGGCCTGGAACCCGACCACCTTCGACCACGGCACCCACGTCGCCGGCACCATCGCCGCGGCGATCAACGGGGTCGGGGTGACGGGCGTGGCGCCCGGCGCCCGGGTCGCCTCGGTGAAGGTCGTCGACGACGCCGGCTACATCTATCCCGAGGCGGCGGTCTGCGGCTTCGTCTGGGCCGCCGAGCATGGCCTGCCGATCACCAACAACAGCTACTTCATCGACCCGTGGCAGTTCAACTGCCGCAACAACCCGGAGCAGCACGCGGTCTGGGTCGCCGTGCAGCGGGCGATCCAGTATTCGCACAGCCAGGGCGTGCTCAACGTCAACTCGGCCGGCAACATCAACGCCGACCTGCGGCACGCCGAGCTCGGCGCGTGCATCGTGCTGCCGGGCGAGGCGCCCGGCGTGGTCACCGTCTCCTCGGTCGGCATCGAGCGGCGCAAGGCCTACTACTCCTCGTACGGGCTCGGCGTGGTCGAGCTGGCCGCGCCCGGTGGCGACACCCGCCAGCCGGACCCGACCGTGGCGACCACGGCCAACGCCGTGCTGTCGACGACCTTCAACACCGCGACGCGCACCAACGGCTGGGGCTACAAGCAGGGCACCTCGATGGCCGCGCCGCACGTGGCCGGCGTCGCCGCGCTGGCGCTGTCCGCCCACCCGGGTCTCAGCCGCGCCGGGCTGCTGTCCCAGCTGACGCGGACGGCGCAGCCGCTGGCCTGCCCGCCGGGGGTCTACGACCCGCGGCCGGGCCTGGACCAGTACCGGGCCGTGTGCACCGGCGGCGACCGCACCAGCTTCTACGGCTTCGGCCTGGTGGACGCCGCGGCGGCGGTGCGCTGACCGCCTGGGCGCGCCGCCCCACCGGGAGCCCGGTGGGGCGGCGCGTCGGGTGCTAGCTCAGCCGGGTGCCGGCGTAGACGTCCATCGCGTCCCGCAGGTACGCGACCAGCTCGTCGTTGCCGCCGCCGATGTTCCGCCGGAACCGCTCGTCGTCGACGTACATCTGGCCCAGGCCCCGGTACGCCTCCGCGTCCGGCGTCCAGAACAGGCTGACCACCTCGTAGTGCAGCTGCACGAGCTCCTGCACCCGCGGGTCGTCGACCGGCACGCCCCCCGCCATCAACGGCGCGAGTCCGCTGTGGACCCGCTCGTACCCGGCCTTCGCCTTCTCCGCCTCCGCCGGGCTCCAGCCCCGGATCCGCTCGTACGACGCGTCGACCGCCTCGTCGCCCCAGCGCTCCCGCGCCTCGGCCTCGTACGGGTTGTGCTCGAATCCCTCGAACAAGGTCTCCGCGGCCATCTCCCCTCCTTCCTCGATGCTGTCGATGGTCCGTTGCACGGTGCGGGCGAGCCGGGCCAGCCGGCCGCGCTCGGCCAGCAGCCACTCGCGGTGCTTGCGCAGCACCGCCACCGTGCTGTCGCGACTGGACTGGCGCAGCACCTCGGCGATCGCGTCGAGGCCCAGCCCGAGCTCGCGCAGCAGCAGGATCCGCTGCAGCCGCAGCAGCTCCGCCCGACCGTAGTGGCGGCGACCGTCGTCGCCCACCCGGGCCGGCGGCAGCAGCCCGATCGCGTCGTAGTGCCGCAGCGTCCGCGACGTCACCTTGGACATCCGCGCCACCTCGGCGATCGACCAGCTCCCGTCCCGCACGACAGTCACGGTAGGAGTTGACGCAACGTCAACGTCAAGCCCTTACCCGGCCGGGCCGGCCGGGGGGCGTCACGGCCGGCGAGCGACGAAGACGTGCTCGGTGCTGTCGTCGGCCAGCGGCTCACCGGCGAAACCGCCGTGCAGCGACTCCAGCTCGAGCCCGGCGACGTCGAGCAGGCCGAGCCACTCGTTGCGGGTCGCCCACCACAGCCGGCTGGTCGCCCCGTCGTCCAGGACCAGGCGACCGGGACCGCCACCCGCCCGTCGCCGACCGCGAGCTCGACGACCGGCCCGTCCGCCGCCCGGGCCAGCCCGACGTAGAACGGCACGTCCTCGGTCATGTGCGCCGACCAGGCCGCGTAGTCCACCGAGAACGCCTCATGCCAGCTCATGGCCTCAGACTCCCAGTCGCGTCCATCGCTATTGCCAGGGGTTTTATCCTGATTTCGAGGCGGTTAGCGTCGACGCATGATCGCTGTGACCGCGGCCGGACCCGCCGACCTGGACGCGTTCGTCGCGTCGGTGACCGGGCTCTTCGAGGAGGACGCCGGCGTCCACGACCCGGCGATGGACGTGACCTGGCCCGTACGCGAGGGGCGGGACTACTACGGCGGCCTGCTGGACGACCGGACCTGCCTGCTCACGGTCGCCCGGGACGACGACCGGGTCGTCGGGCACCTGGTCGGCAAGCTGCTCGAGCCGGACGCACTCCGGCTGCACCGCATCGCCGTGCTGGAGAGCATGCGCGTCGACCCGGCGCACCGGGGCCGCGGGGTCGGCAGCCGGCTGATCGACCACTTCTTCGGCTGGGCCCGCGAGCGGGCGGCGCAGCAGGCCAGCGTCAGCGCGTTCGCCGCGAACACCGGCGCCCAGCGCCTCTACCAGCGCCACGGCTTCACCCCGATGACCGTCACCCTCCGCGCCCCCCTCTGACCCCCGCGGCGGACTCCACCTCAGGAGCGGTCCCCGTACCGCCGGCGGCGGGCATGGGCAGGCAGTCGGCGAGGGTGGCCGCGACGACCGCCGCCCCGGTCGGGGTCGGCCGGCTGCCAGGGCCGGATGCGCTCAGTCACCGAGCAGTTCGGCGTACCCGGGCTTGATCACGTCCACGATCATGGCCAGCCGCTCGTCGAACGGCAGGAACGAGGACTTCATCGCGTTGACGGTCAGCCACTGCAGATCGGCCCAGCCGTAGCCGAACGCCTCCACCAGCGCGGCCATCTCCGAGGACATCGAGCAGCCGCTCATCAGCCGGTTGTCGGTGTTGACGGTGACCCGGAAGCTGAGCCGGCGCAGCAGGCCGATCGGGTGCTTGGCGATCGACTTCGCCGCGCCGGTCTGCACGTTGGAGGACGGGCACAGCTCCAGCGGGATGCGCATGTCCCGCACGTACGCGGCGAGCCGGCCGAGGTCGACCCGCCCGTCGTCATGCACGGTGATGTCGTCGATGATCCGCACGCCGTGGCCGAGCCGGTCGGCCCCGCACCACTGGATCGCCTGCCAGATCGAGGGCAGCCCGAAGGCCTCGCCGGCATGGATGGTGAAGTGCGCATTCTCCCGCTGGAGGTATTCGAACGCGTCCAGGTGCCGGGTCGGCGGGTGGCCGGCCTCGGCGCCGGCGATGTCGAAGCCGACGACGCCGCGGTCGCGGAACCGGATGGCCAGCTCGGCGATCTCCATCGAGCGGGCGTTGTGCCGCATCGCGGTGAGCAGCGCACCGACCCGGATCCGGTGGCCGGCCGCCGCCGCCCGCGCGCCGCCCTCGGCGAAGCCGTCGAGCACCGCCTGCACCACCGTGTCCAGGTCCAGGCCCTCCTCGACGTGCAGCTCGGGGGCGAACCGGACCTCCGCGTAGACCACCCCGTCGGTGGCCAGGTCCTCGGCGCACTCGGCGGCCACCCGGCGCAGCGCCGCCGGGGTCTGCATCACCCCGACCGTGTGGGCGAACGTCTCCAGGTAGCGCTCCAACGACCCGGAGTCGGCCGCGTCCCGGAACCAGGCGCCCAGCTCGGCCGGGTCGGTGCTGGGCAGGTCGGCGTAGCCGGACTCGCGCGCCAGCTCGACCACCGTCGCCGGCCGCAACCCGCCGTCGAGGTGGTCGTGGAGCAGCACCTTGGGCGCGCGGCGGAGGGACTCTGGAGTGATCGGGGTCGCCATGGCGAGACGATACCGGTGCCGGGTTGCCTACGTGGAGTGGTGGCGCGAACGGCGTCCCTCTCGTAGGCTACCGGCGCGAAAGGTACTAAACGGTCTAACCGGGCTTGGGGGTGGACGGTGACAGGATCGGGCTTCGACGTCGTGCCGGAGCAGGTCCGCGAGGTCGGGCAGGCGGTCGTCCGGCTCTCGCAGGACGTCGGGTCGATCGTGTCCGCGGGCGCGGCCACCATCAAGCTGGCCGGCTCGGCCAACGCCGGCTTCCTCACCACCCCGGCGATGGCGGCGCTGACCGCGGCCCACCTCGCCGCGCTCGCCACCCTCGGCGACCAGCTGGACCGGCACGGGCAGGACCTGGCCGGCGCCGCGCAGACGTACCAGGCGGTCGACCGCGACCAGCAGAACGCGGCGGTCACCGCCGAGGTGCCGACCGATCGGTCGTGGAACTGATGCCGTCGTACGCGCAGCTGGTCGCCTGCGACCCGCAGGCCTTCGTCTCGGCCGGGCAGACGTACCAGCGGATGGCGCAGGGCTTCGGCCGGGTGCGGGCGGCGTTCGCGTCCGGCATGGCGGTGCTGGAGGGCAACTGGACCGGGGCGGCCCGGGACGCGGTGCTCGGCCGCGGCCGGCACCTGGACGGCGGGCTGACCGCGAGCGGGCAGGAGGCCGACCGGACCGGGCAGGTGCTGGTCACCCTGGGCAAGGCGCTGGCCGCGGCGCAGACCTCGCTGCGGGCCGCGAAGGCGACCGCGATGGGCGTCGGGCTGGTCGTCACCCCGACCGGCGCCGTCTTCAACCCCAACCCGGTCCACAACCAGCCCGGCAACGCGATGCTCGGGCCGGTGCGGGGCATGATCGCGGCCGCGGTGGCGGCCGGGACCGCGGCCGACACGGCGGCGGCCGGCAAGATCGCGATGCTGGCCGGCGGCAAGCTGATCAGCACCTTCGGCTCCGGCAGCGGCGGTACGGCGACGGTGGTCCAGCAGGTGGCGTCGATCGCGACGGGACAGTCGCCTGTGGACGGACCGCGGACCGCCGAGGTGATCGCGGCCCGGCTGGCCGGCCAGCCGGGCTTCGGTTCGCTCGGGGCGGTGGACCGGCGGGAGATCGACGAGGTGCTCGGCCCCACCGGGGTGATCGGCGCCGCCGGCCTGGCCGACTGGCTCGCCCGCCGCGACTCAGATCCCGCGCCTACCGCCGACTGACGGCATCCCCGCCCGACTGACGGTTTCCCCGCCCGACTGACGGTTCCCCCGCCCGACTGACGGCGGTCTCGCCCGACTGACGGCTTCCCGCCCGACTGACGGCGGTGCCGTCACTCGCGGACCGGTGCCGTCACTCGCGGGGGGAGTCGGTCGGTCGGGGCGGAGGATGCTCCGGGCGGGTCACGGGCTCAGCCGTCCGCCTTGTTGCGCCAGCGGAACGTACGGACCGCGACCGCGAGCCCGACCACGCACCAGGCCGCCAGCACCAGCGCGATCCGGCCGTGCTCCCAGCTGCCCGCGGCCTCGATGGTCTGGTAGTCGTCGGGCAGGAAGACCGACCGCATGCCCTGCGTCATCCACTTGAGCGGGAAGACCGCGGCGATCTCCTGCATCCACGACGGCAGCTCGGAGAAGACGAAGAAGACCCCGGAGATGAACTGCAGCACGATCGCGATCGGGGAGATGATCGCCGGCGCGGTCCGCCCGTTCTTGACGAGGCCGGTCACCGCGATGCCGAGCAGCGTGCAGGCGGTCAGCCCGAGCACGGTGACCCACGCGTACGTCAGCCAGAGCTGTGCCGTGCTGGGCAGGTCGAGGTCGTAGAAGAGGACGCCGATGGCCAGTAGCAGCACATTCTGCACCGCGGCCACGACCGCGACCACGGCGATCTTGCCGGCGAAGTACGCCGAGCGCGGCATCGGCGTGCCGGCCAGCCGCTTCAGCGCCCCGCTGTCCCGCTCGATCGGGATGGCGATGCCCAGATTCTGGAAGCTGGAGCCGAACAGGCCGGCCGCGATCATGCCGGCGACGAAGTACTGCGCGAAGCTGATCCCTCCCTCCAGCTCCTGGTCGCCGAACACCGCGCCGAAGATCACCAGCAGCAGGATCGGGAAGGCGAAGGTGAAGACCATCGCCTCCCGCTCCCGGACGAAGCTGAGCAGCTCGACCTTCGCGCGGACCGCGTACACGGAGTGCAGCGGCGGCGGCCGGAAGTCCGGCGGGGTCGCTCGACCGGGCGTGGTCTCAGTGGTCACGAGCCCGCTCCGATCATCCGCAGGTAGACGTCCTCCAGGCTGGGCCGCTCCACCACCAGCTCCGGCACCTCGCCGCCGAAGCGGGCGGCCAGCTCGGTGACCACCTGCGTCGGGGTGTCGGTGGTGACCTCGCGCGGGCCCTCCGGGTCTACCCAGCGGACGGTGGCCGCCGCCTGGGCCCGGCCGCCGAGCGCCTGCGGCGTGCCGATCTCGGCGATCCGCCCGCCGTTGATCACCGCCACCCGGTCGGCCAGGTGCTCGGCCTCATCCAGGTAGTGGGTGGTGAGCAGGATCGTGGTGCCCTGGGTGGTCAGGTCCTCCAGCAGCCCCCAGAAGTGGCGGCGCGCCTCCGGGTCGAAGCCGGTGGTCGGCTCGTCCAGGAACAGCAGCTCCGGCCGGCCGACGATGCCGAGCGCCACGTCCAGCCGGCGGCGCTGCCCGCCGGACAGCGAGGAAGCCCGGGCCTGGCTCTTGTCGGCCAGGCCGACCAGGTCGATCGTCTCGTCCACCGGCCGGGGATCGGGATAGTACGCAGCCGTGGCGCCGACCCACTCTCGTACGGTCAGCTCGCTGGACTGGGCCAGGTCGTCGACCCGCTGCAGGACGATGCCGATGCGGGACTTCCAGGCGGCCGTCGCGGCCCCGGGGTCCTCACCCAGCACCTGCACCTCGCCGGCGTCGCGGCGACGGTAGCCCTCGAGGATCTCCACCGTGGTGGTCTTGCCGGCGCCGTTCGGGCCGAGCAGGGAGAAGACCTCGCCGCGGCGTACGTCCAGGTCGACGCCGTCGACGGCGGCGTGCCCCTGGTACGACTTGCGCAGCCCTTTCACCTGGATGGCGTAGTCGGTCACGGCACCAGCCTGCCGGGTGCGCGCGGTCCCCGCTACGCCCGATCGACCGGTCCCCGTCCACCGGTCGACTGACGGGCTATGCCGCAATCACGTCGAGGCCGGGCAGCCCGGCGAAGTGCCGCATGTTGCCTGTCAGCAGCGGAGCCCCGTAGTGCACCGAGCAGGCGGCGATCCAGAGGTCGTTGGCGTGCTGGGTCTGGGCGAGCGGATGCCCGAGCCGGAGGGCGTCGGTGCGCAGCCGGGCGCAGGTGTGCGGCAGCTCGCCGTCGAACGGCAACACCAGCATCCGGCCGATCCGCGCGTCCAGCTCCTGCATCTTCCGGTCGCCCCACTGCGCGCTGTACGCCCCGAAGTAGACTTCGGCGACCGAGACGAAGGTCAGCGCCGGCACCACCCCGCGCAGGTAGCGGGCGTAGCGCGCGGACTCCGGCGGCCGGAAGGCGTCGGAGAAGACGTCGCTGTCGAGGATCGTGTACTTCACGGAACCCTCGCCGACATGACCGCCGCGTAGAACTCGGCGAACTCGGCCTCGGCGAGCACCTCGCCCTGAAGCTCGGCCGGGTCCCCGACCGGCTCGACGCCCTGCTCCCAGCGGATCTCGTCCAGGGTCCGCCGCCGAGGCAGCGTGGCCCCCTCCCCGGTGTCGATCGACTCCGCGACGTCGGCCGGCACCACGCCGGCCAGCCGCCGGCCGTCCCGGGTGAGGTAGACGCGACCGCCCCGCCGGGTCCGGTGGAGGAGGTATTCCAGCAGTCCCGACCCCGGGGGCACCTCGATCTCCGCCGGGTCCGGCCCGATCAGGACGGGGAGGTCGCCACCGACGATCACCGTGCCGGACGAGTGGCTCAGGGTGAGGAAGGTGTGGAAGCGGTCACGGGACCGATGAAGGGTCGATCGCTCGGGCTCGCCTGCCGCCGCCGCGGCCGTCGTGGTCATGCACCAATGATGTCAAACAACACCAATGTGATGCAAGGAGACTTCCTATTCCTCGCGGTGGGCGGTGTCGGGGGCGAACGCGGGGACGCAGATGGCGACGTAGTCGGCGCCGTCCGGGTCGGGCGTGGTGTAGCGGACCCGCTCGCCGGCCCGGGTGAGGACCGCCTCGCCGGCGCGGACATCGAGCGCGCCGCCGTCGTGCTCGACCCGCACGGTGCCCCGCAGCACCAGCGTGACCTCGTCGAAGTCGGGCCGCTGGGCCGGCTCCTCCCACCCGCCGGGCGCGCTCATCCGGGCGACCGAGACCTCGCCGGTGCCGGAGTTGACCCGGCCGACGTACTCGTCGATCCGCTTGCCGCCGGGGACCGGGATGGTGGTCGGGGCCGGGATGTGCTGGGGCACGCTGCGGTCCTCTCAGTCGGAGGCGATGCGGTCTCGTACCAGCGGCGGTCGCCCGGGCGGCTCGTCGCCGACCGCGACCGCGCCGTCCAGCGCGGCCAGCGCGCGCTCGATGCGCGCCGGCTCGTCGGTGTGCAGCCGCAGCAGCGGGGCGCCGGCGGTCACCCGCTCGCCCGGCTTGGCCAGCATCTCCACCCCGGCCGCGGCCGACACCGGGTCCTCCTTGCGGGCCCGGCCGGCGCCGAGCCGCCAGGCGGCGACGCCCACCGCGTACGCGTCCAGCCGGGTCAGCGTGCCGCTCGCCGGGGCCGGCACCTCGTGCACCTCGCGGGCGGCGGACAGCGGCGCGTCCGGGTCACCGCCCTGGGCCGCGATCATGCGCCGCCACACGTCCATCGCCCGCCCGTCGCGGAGCGCATCCGCCGGGTCGTCATCGCGGCCGACCGCGGCCAGCATCTCCCGGGCCAGCGCCAGGGTCAGCTCGACCACGTCGGCCGGCCCGCCGCCGGCGAGCACCTCGACCGACTCGGCGACCTCCAGCCCGTTGCCGGCGGTGCGGCCGAGCGGGGTGTCCATGCCGGTGAGCAGCGCGATCGTGCGGACGCCGTGCGCCGCGCCCAGCTCGACCATCGCCGCGGCCAGCTCGCGGGCCGACCCGAGGTCCTTCATGAACGCGCCGGAGCCGACCTTGACGTCCAGGACCAGCGCGGACGCGCCCTCGGCGATCTTCTTCGACATGATCGAGGACGCGATCAGCGGCACCGACTCGACCGTGCCGGTCACGTCGCGCAGCGCGTAGAGCTTGCGGTCGGCCGGCGCCAGCGACTCCCCCGCGGCGCAGATCACCGCGCCGACATCGCGCAGCTGGTCGCGGAACTCGGCCGCGGTCAGCCCGGCCCGCCAGCCCGGGATCGCCTCCAGCTTGTCCAGCGTGCCGCCGGTGTGGCCCAGCCCGCGGCCGGACAGCTGCGGCACCGCCACCCCGTGCGCCGCCACCAGCGGGGCCAGCGGCAGCGTGATCTTGTCCCCGACGCCGCCGGTGGAGTGCTTGTCCACCGTCGGCCGGTCCACCCCGGACAGGTCGAGCCGCTCCCCGGAGGCGATCATCGCCCGGGTCCACCGGGCCAGCTCGGCCGGCTCCAGCCCGCGCAGCAGGATCGCCATGAGCAGCGCGGACATCTGCTCGTCGGCGACCACGCCCCGGGTGTACGCGTCCACCACCCAGTCGACCTGCTCGTCGCCGAGCCGGCCGCCGTCCCGCTTGACCCGGATCACCTCGACGGCGTCGAAGGGCTCGGGCCGGGCCCGCTGCTCGCTCACGGCCCGGCGCCCTCCACCCGGTCCAGGTCCTCCCGGCCGAACGCCCGCGGCAGCAGCTCGGTCATCGGCACCGGCCCGTCCACCGTGTCCACCAGCAGGCCCGGGCCGCCGTGCTCCCAGAGCAGCTGCCGGCACCGTCCACACGGGAGCAGGGCCGTCCCCCGGGCGTCCACGCAGGCGAGCGCGGCCAGCCGGCCGCCGCCGGTGGCGTGCAGGGTGGACACCAGGCCGCACTCGGCGCAGAGGCCGAGCCCGTACGACGCGTTTTCGACGTTGCAACCGACGATGGTGCGGCCGTCGTCGACCAGGGCGGCGACCCCGACCGGGAAGCGAGAGTACGGCGCGTAGGCGCGGGTCATCGCCTCCCGCGCGGCCGCCCGCAGCGCGCCCCAGTCAGGCTCGGTCATCGCGCCTCGCCGCGCCGGTATGGTCGCCCATCGGCCGCCGGTGGTCGCAACCGTTGAGCGGCCAGCGAGAGCACCAGCAGCGTGGTCAGGTGCGGCGCGAAGCCGACGAACTCGTCCGGCACCGTGTCGGTGGCGAGGTACCAAACCAGCACCACGGCGGCGGTCACCAGCGTGATCAGGCCGGTCGTCCGCCGACCGCGCCACAACGACCACGCGGCGAAGCCGGCCAGCACGATGCTGAGCAGGAGCAGCAGCGCGTGCACCGACTCGCCGCCGCTGCGCAGCTGCAAGGAGTCGGTGTAGCCGAAGATGCCGGCGCCCATGGCCAGCCCGCCGGGCCGCCAGTTGCCGAAGATCATCGCGGCCAGGCCGATGTACCCGCGGCCGTTGGTCTGGCCCTCCCGGTAGATGCTCGTCGCCACCTGGGCGAGGAACGCGCCGCCGAGGCCGGCGAACCCACCGGAGACGATCACCGCGAGGTACTTCATCTTGTAGACGTTGACCCCGAGCGACTCGGCGGCGGTCGGCGCCTCGCCGCAGGACCGCAGCCGAAGGCCGAACTTGGTGCGCCACAGCAGCACGTACGAGATCGGCACCAGCGCGACGGCCACCAGGGTGAGCAGCGAGACCTGGGTGATCAGCCCGCCGATCAGGCCGGCCAGGTCGGACAGCACGAACCAGCCCTTGGCCTCCAGGTCGCGCAGCGCGGCGGAGCCCGGCAGCGTGATCGTCTCGATCGGCGGCAGCGTCGGCGACTGGGTGACGCCGCCGCCCGGCGTGTCCACGAAGATCAGCGCGGACAGGAAGCGGGTCAGGCCGGCGCCGAGGATGTTCAGCGCGACGCCGGACACGATGTGGTCGACGCCGAAGGTGACCGTGGCCAGCGCGTGGATGAGTCCGCCGAGCGCACCGCCGATGATGCCGGCTAGCACGCCCCACCAGGCGCCGAACTCGTACGCCCCCCAGGCGCCGAACCAGGTGCCCAGGATGAGCTGGCCCTCCAGTCCGATGTTGACCACGCCGGCCCGCTCGGCCCAGAGGCCGCCGAGGCCGGCCAGCCCGATCGGCACCGCCAGCCGGAGCGCGGCGCCGGTGGTGCCGGAGGAGGTGATGTCGTCCGCGCCGGTGATCAGCCGGACGAGGGAGACCAGGACCAGCATGCCGGAGATGCCGAGCAGCACCATCGGCAGGGTGAGCCGCCGCCGCCGGGCGGGGGCCGGCGGCGCGATGGTCTGGTCGACCAGGCCGGCGGTCACGGGGCCGGCTCCGGACTCGGGGCGGTCGGGCGGCTCACGCGGGCGCTCCCTCGTCGGTGCGGGCTTCGGACTGCGCTCGCAGCTCGGCACCGACCCGGCGCTGCTGCTGGGCCAGCGAGAAGCGGCGGACCAGCTCGTACGCGATCACGACCGAGAGGACGGTGACGCCCTGCATGATCGTCACGATTTCCTTCGGCACGCCCTCCAGGTCGAGGATCTGCGAGGACTGCTCGAGGAACGACCACAGCAGCGCAGCGATCGCGATGCCGACCGCGTGGTTGCGCCCGAGCAGCGCGACCGCGATGCCGGCGAAGCCGAAGCCGGCCGGGAAGTCCTGCCCGTACGAGTGGGTCTCGCCGAGCAGCAGCGGCAGGCCGACCAGCCCGGCGACCCCGCCGGACAGCAGCATGGCCCGGATCACCATCTTGCGGACGTCGACGCCGCTGGCGACCGCCGCGGTCTCCGACAGCCCGGTGGCCCGCAGGTCGAAGCCGAAGCGAGTGCGGCCGAGGAGCAGCCAGTAGCCGATGCCGCAGGCGATCGCGACGACGATGAAGCCGTAGATCTCGCCGTTGGCCATCGGGATGCCCGGCAGGTACGCGCTTTCGGGCATCGGCTCGGTCTCGACCTGCTGGCTGCCGACCAGGGTGCCGAGCCGGCTCGGGTCGATCAGGTAGGCCACGATGCCGCCGCCGATGACGTTGAGCATGATCGTGGAGATGACCTCGCTGACCCCGCGGGTGGCCTTGAGGACCGCGGCGATGCCGGCCCAGATGGCGCCGACCGCCACCGCGACCAGCACAACCACGACGATGAGCACCGGCCCGGGCAGCGCCAGCCAGCCGCCGACGACGGCGGCGAAGAAGGCGGCGATGCGGTATTGCCCGTCGACGCCGATGTTGAAGAGGTTCATCCGGAAGCCGATGGCGACCGCGAGCCCGGACAGGTAGTAGATCGTCGACTTGTTGAGGATCTGCACCATGGTGTCGGGCTCGGCACCGAAGTCCAGCATGCTCTCGAAGGTCTTCAGCGGCGGGTTGCCGGAGATGATCAGCGCGACCGAAGACAGCAGCAAGGCCACCGCGAGGGCGAGCGTGGGCGCCGCCAGGGCCAGGCCGATGCGTTGCAGGTCGATGCGCTTCACGCGTCGCCCCTCCCGGTAGGCGGGTCGGCCGGATCACCGGCGACATCGCCGGTGCCCGTGGTGCCGGTGCCGGTCAGTCCCGGACCGCGGGCGGCCGGCGCCCCCGGCTCCGCCGGGTCCACGACGGGTTCCGGCCCCGGGTCGGGGTTGCCGCCGGCGCCGGTCATCGCCGAACCGAGCTCCTCGGGGGTGACCGTGCGCGGGTCGGCGCTGCCGACCAGCCGGCCGCGCAGGATCACCTCGATCGTGTCGGACAGGCCGATCAGCTCGTCCAGGTCGGCCGAGATGAGCAGCACCGCCAGCCCCTCGGCCCGGGCGTCGCGCAGCGCGTCCCAGATCGCGGCCTGGGCGCCGACGTCCACGCCCCGGGTCGGGTGCGCGGCCAGCAGCAGCACCGGGTCGCCGCTCATCTCCCGGCCGACGATCAGCTTCTGCTGGTTGCCGCCGGACAGCGCCGACGCGGCGACGTCGATGCCCGGGGTCCGCACGTCGTATTCCCGGACGATCCGCTCGGTGTCCGCCCGCGCGCCGCTGCGGTCGATCCACGGACCGTTCACGTTGGGCCGGCGGGTCTGGTGGCCCAGGATGCGGTTTTCCCACAGCGGCGCCTCGAGCAGCAGGCCCTGCCGCTGCCGGTCCTCGGGGATGAAACCGATGCCGGCCTCGCGCCGGTGCCGGGTGTCCACCGAGGTGAGGTCGCGGCCGGACAGCACCACCCGGCCGGTCGCCGCCGGCCGCAGGCCCATGATCGCCTCGACCAGCTCGGCCTGCCCGTTGCCCTCGACGCCGGCGATGCCGAGGACCTCGCCGGCGCGGATGGACAGCGTCACGTCGTCGAGCACCGCCCGGCCGTCGGGCGAGCGGACGGTCAGCCCCTCGACCGACAGCACCACCTCGTCGCGAACGGTCGACTCGCGGGTCTCCGGTGACGGCAGCTCACCGCCGACCATCAGCTCGGCCAGCCGGCGGGCGGTCACCTCACCCGGGTCGACGGTCGCCACCGTCGTGCCGCGCCGGATCACCGTGATCTCGTCGGCGACCGCGAGCACCTCGTCGAGCTTGTGCGAAATGAACAGGACGGTGATGCCCTCGGCCTTGAGCTCGCGCAGGTTGCCGAAGAGCTCGTCCACCTCCTGCGGGACCAGCACCGCGGTGGGCTCGTCCAGGATCAGGATCTTGGCACCGCGGTAGAGCACCTTGAGGATCTCGACCCGCTGCCGGTCGCCCACGCCGAGCTCCTCGACCAGGCGGTCGGACTGGACCCCCAGCCCGTACGCGTCCGAGATCTCCTTGATGCGACGGCGGGCGGTGCGGGTGTCGAGCCGGCCGAAGCTGCCGGGCTCGGCGCCGAGGACCACGTTTTCCAGGACGGTGAGGTTGTCGGCCAGCATGAAGTGCTGGTGCACCATGCCGATCCCGGCGGCGATGGCCTCGCCGGGCGAGGAGAAGGTGACCGGCCGGCCGCCCACCGCGATGGTGCCCTCGTCCGGCTTCTGCATGCCATAGAGGATCTTCATCAGGGTCGACTTGCCGGCGCCGTTTTCCCCCACGATCGCGTGCACGGTGCCGGAGCGGACGGTGATGTCGACGTCGCTGTTGGCCACCACGCCGGGGAAGCGCTTGGTGATGCCCTCCAGCTGGACGGCCGGGGCCCCGGGCGGTGCAGCCGGCTGGCCGGCGGTCGCTGCGGACGGCACCGCTTCTCCCTTCAACGAGAGGAACCCGGGGGGACGCTATCGCGTCGCCCCCGGGCTCCCCAGGACCGGTCCGGACGCGTCAGGCGACGGTCGTCGGAACCTTGATGGTGCCGTCGATGATCTGGCCCTTGAACTGGTCGATCTGCGTCTTGATGTCGTCGATCTTGCCGCCCGACGTCGAGTAGCCGACGCCGTCCGCCTTGAGGTCGAACACCTGCTCGCCGGCCTTGAACTGGTCGTCCTTGGCGGACTTCAGGTAGTTGTACACCGCCACGTCGACCCGCTTGATCATCGAGGTGATGATGACGTCGCGGACCGCCGGGTCGGCCGTCTGGTACTGGTCGGAGTCGACGCCGATGGCCAGCTTGTTGGCCGCCTTGGCGGCCTGGAAGACACCGGAGCCGGAGCCGCCCGCGGCCTGGTAGACCACGTCCGCACCGCCGTCGTACATGCCCTTGGCCGCCTCGCTGCCGGCCGCCGGGTCGTTGAACCCGGTGCAGCCCTGCTGCGGGGTGGACAGGTACTTCGTCACGACCTTGGTGCCGGCCTTCGCCTTTTCGGCGCCGGCCTTGAAGCCGGCCTCGAACTTGGCGATCAGCGGCACGCTGCACCCGCCGACGAAGCCCACCGTGCCGGTCGTGCTCTTCAGCGCGGCCGCCGCACCGACCAGGAAGGACCCCTGCTCCTCGGCGAAGATCAGGTTGGCGACGTTGGCGCCCTTCACGTCGAAGGTCGTCGCGTCGACGATGCCGAACTTGACATCCGGGTACTTCGGAGCGACCTGCGAGACGGCCTTCGCGTAGGCGAAGCCGACCGCGATGATCGGGTCGAAGCCGCCCTTGGCGAGCAGGTCGAGCCGGGTCGCCCGGTCGGTGTCGGTCTCGTTGGCCCGGGCGGACAGCTCCTTGACGTTCTCGTCCTTGATGCCGAACTCGCTCTTGGCCTTGTCCAGCCCGACCGCGGCCGAGTCGTTGAACGACTTGTCGCCGCGCCCACCGATGTCGTAGGCCAGGCCGATCTTCAGGTCGCTGGTCGGACCGGCGGTGCCACCGCCACCGCCGCCACCGTCGTCGCTGTCGTCACCACAGGCGGTCAGCGACATCGCGCCGATCAGCGCGGCTGCCACCAGCCCCATCCCACGCGCTCGGCGCAAAGGGATCTCCTCTCCGTGCCCGGGTCTGCCGCCCGGTGTCGGCCGACACGGTAAACCGCCGGTGACCAAGCCGGTCGGGGAGGTCGCCTTCTCGTCACCGCATCGTTGTACGTGGGGGCCACAGTGGTCGCGATCCGCAACCGCGGTCAACGGCCCCGGACACATCTGTGGACGACGAAGCCGCCTGTGGACAGCCGCCGACACCATCCGCCCGGATGAGTCAGGGTTGGACCCGTCCCCGCCTGGAGGTGGTTGCCGTGATCGCCCGTCCCGCACCGACCGACGCCCGGCCGGTCCCGCCGATCCGGCTCGCGCCGCCGGGCCGGCACGTCGGCGGCGGCCCGCCGGGCGGGCCACCGGGTGAGCCGCCCGGCCGGCCGCCCGAGGAGGAGCTGCCGATGGCGCGGCCCGGCGGCCGGCTGGTCGAGGTCGTGGACGGCGTCCTGCTGGCCACGCCGGCCGGCGCGGCGCCGCACGCCCGGGCGGCGCGCCGGCTGGCCCAGGCGCTCGAGGAGGCGTGCGAGCCGCCGCTGGAGGTCTTCGCGCCGTTCACGCTGCGGCTCGCCGGCGAGACCGAGCTGCTGCCGGACGTGGCGGTGGTGGCGGTCGACGACCCCCTGCCGCGCTACCCGCGGGACGTGCGGCTGGTGGCGGAGGTGCTGTCCCCGCGCAGCCGGCGGACCGACGTCGCGCTCAAGGCGCGGGTCTACGCCGACGCCCGGGTGCCGCTCTTCCTCGTCGTCGACCCGGACGCGGTCACGCTCGCCGTCCACGAGCTTCGGGGCGACGGCTACGTGGAGGTCTCCCGGGCCACGCGGCGGAGCGCGGCCGCCGTGCCCGAGCCGGTGCCGCTGCTGCTCAGCCCGGCCGACCTGATCCGCCCCTGAGCGGGAGGAGACGCGGTGCGCAGCAGGCACAGACCAGGACGTAACCTCCACGGCGTGAGCGGTGTGCGGGTGGTCGCGGCGGCCACGGCCGTGCTGGTCGGCGTGCTGAGCATCGGGGCGACCGGTCCGGCCGCGGCGGCGCCCACGCCGCGCCCCGGGCCGACCGCGACGCCGACGCCGGAGCCGCCGCTGCCCGGACAGGGCCCGGACGGCCACGCGATCGGCGGCCCGCGGCTGGCCAGCCGCGGGGCGGTGCTGCCGCCGGGCGCGCCGCGGCTGCCCAAGGACATCTCGGCGCGCGGGTGGCTGCTGGCCGACCTGGACACCGGCGACGTGCTGGCCGCGCGCGACGCGCACGGGCGCTACCCGCCGGCCAGCACGCTCAAGATGCTGACCGCGCTCACCCTGCTGCCGATGATCAAGGATCGGCGGGTGCTGCTGACCGCGACCGACGCCGACGTCAACGTCGACGGCACCCGGGTCGGTCTGGTCCCGCGCGGGCGCTACTCGCTGGACGTGCTCTTCCAGGCGATGCTCATGGCGTCCGGCAACGACGCGGCCAACGCGCTGGCCCGGGCGGCCGGCGGGACGCGGCAGACGCTGGCCGCCATGGACGAGGTCGCCCACCGGCTGCAGGCCTTCGACACCCACGCGGCGACGCCGTCCGGATTGGACGGTCCGGGCCAGCTCACCTCGGCATACGACCTCGCCCTGATCGCCCGGGCAGCGTTGGCCCGGTCCGACTTCCGGAAGTACACAGCCCAGCGACGGGGGTGGATCCCGGCGCAGAAGCCGAAGTTCACGCGGTTCGAGTTCGCCAACGGCAACCGCCTGCTCTACGAGTACCCCGGCGCCATCGGCGGGAAGAACGGGTTCACCGACGCCGCGCGGCACACTCTCGTCGGCGCAGCCCGGCGCGGGCCGCACCGCCTGGTGGTGACGCTGATGTTCGGGGAGCAGACGCCGGTGCGGATGTCCGTGCAGGCGGGACGGCTGCTCGACTGGGGGTTCGCGCTCCGCTCCCGGGTGCCCGTGGGCACGCTGGTCGGCCCCGCAGACCCGAATGCGACACCGGCGCCCACCCCGAGCGCGGGCCAGGCGCCCTTGCCGCGGCCGGCCGCCGCCAGCCCGGCCAGATCCGCGGACGCCGGCAGCTCACCGCTGCTGCCCGTCGCGGCCGGGATCGGCGCCGTCCTCCTGCTCCTCGGTCTGGGCTACGCCGCCACGCTGCGCCGCCGGCCCCTGAGCCCGCCGCGCGCGTCAGGAAGGAGCCGGGAAGTGGTGGGTCAGCGGCGGCGGCGGAGATAGCGGGAGCCGGCGGCGGCAGCGCCGGCGCCGAGAGCGGCGCCGGTGCCGACGAGGACGCCGGCTACCGCGGCGGGGCCGGGTGAGCCGTTGCGCCGGTCGGCGGCGGCACCCGCACCGGCGGCGGCACGAGAGTCGTCGGAGCCGTCCGGCGCGCCGGGGAGCGGGCCGACGACGCCGCGCCCGCCGGGCGGCCGCTCGTCGACGCCGACGGTGATGCCCTCCTCGGGCGTCTCCGCGCAGTCGTCCGGCGACGCCGGCTGCCTCCCGGTCGCCGTCCAGGCCGCGGCGAGGAGCAAGAAGCGGGACACCAGGTCGATCCAGATCAGCAGACCGATCGCGCTGGCGAACGGCCCGTACGTCGGATTGCTCGTCACCAGGGTCAGGTAGAAGGTGCCGACCACCTTGAGCACCTCGTAGCCGACCGCGGCCATCAGCGCCCCGCGCAGCACCGTCTTGTAGCGCACCGGCCGCCGCGGCAGCCGGACGAAGAGCCAGGCGAAGATCAGCGTGTCCGCGACCAGCGCCAGCGCGAGGCCGAGCGCCGCCGTCAGCGTCCCCATCCCCCAGACGCCGTCGAGACCGACCGCCTCCAAGAGCAGGTCGGCCGCCGCGGTGCCACCGGCGGTGAGGCCGAGGGAGACCAGGATGCCGAGGCCGAGGCCGATGAGCGCGAGCAGGTCGCCGAGCTTGGCCGTGACGAAGTTTTCCTCGACCTGCTCGCAGCTCCACACCACCTGCAGCGCGGTGCGCAGGTTGCCGATCCAGCCCAGCCCGGCGAAGGCCACACCCCCGAGGCCGAGCAACCCGAGGGTGCCCCGGTTGGCGATGATCGAGGAGACCGACTCGGACAGCTGGGTGCCGAGGTCGCCGGGCACGTTGTCCCGGATCAGCCCTTGCAGGTCCTCCTGCAGCGCGGCGTTGTTGGCGAGCAAGAAACCGGTGATCGAGATGCCGAGCAGGATCAGCGGGAAGAGCGCGAGGAAGCTGAAGTACGTGATCGCCGCGGCGAGGTGGTCACCGTTGGTGGACTTGTAGCGCTGGTACGCCCGGACGACGTGGTCCAGCCAGGGCCGGCGCCGGCGCTGCTCGCGCAGGGTGCCGGTGACGCGGTCCTTCAGACCCATGCGTCACCTTCCCCGCAGCGGGAACTCCCTCCGCGGAACCCATACCCCGCCGTCTGCCTGCTCGAACGCGGTGAACCCGGTCACCGGGAAGCGCGCGTCGAAGCAGGCCAGCCCTGCGTACGCCTCGTCCAGGCCGGCCGCCGGGATGTCGTGGGCGACCGTGACGTGCGGGTGGTACGGGAAGCGGGTTTCGCGGGCGAGCGGCCCGGACCGGACCCGGCGCTCCAGCTGCTCGCAGTGCGCGATCCCGCTGGCGACCACGACGAAGACGACGTCGGACACCGGCCGGAACGTCCCGCTCCCGGACAGGTGCATCTCGAACGGCATGCACTCGTCCGCGGTCGCGGCAAGGTGGGCGTCGATCTCGTCCAACCGCTCGGCCGGCACCGGCGTGGGCGGCAGCAGCGTGACGTGCGGTGGCACCCGGGCGCCCTCGGGGTCGCCGACCCGCCGCCGCCACGTCGCCAGCTCGTCCCGCCACGGCGACGGGACCGAGATCGCGACGCCCAGGTTGACCCGGGTCACCCCCGGGTCAGCCCTTCCGGCCCGGCAGCAGGCCCACCCGGTCGTACGCCCGCGCGAGGGTCTCGGAGGCGACCGCCTCGGCCCGCTCGGCGCCGATGGCGAGCACCCGGTCGAGCTCGGCCGGGTCGTCCAGGATCTCGGCCACCCGCCGCTGGATCGGCCGCACGAAGTCGAGCGCGATCTCGGCCACCGCGGCCTTGAGGTCGCCGTAGCCCTTGCCCGCGAACGACGTCTCCAGCGCCGGCACGGTCTGCCCGGACAGGGCCGAGGCGATGACCAGCAGGTTGCTCACGCCCGGCTTGAGCTCGGGGTCGAAGCGCACGTCGCGCTCGGTGTCGGTGACCGCGGAGCGGATCTTCTTCCGCAGGGACGCCTCGGGCTCGAGCAGGTCGAGCAGGCCGGCACCGGGCACCGACTTGCTCATCTTGATGGTCGGGTCAGCCAGGTCGGCGATCCGGGCGGTCTCCCGGACGATGTGCGCGGCCGGCACCGTGAACGTCGGCCCGAAGCGGGAGTTGAACCGCTCGGCCAGGTCCCGGGTCAGCTCCAGGTGCTGCCGCTGGTCCTCGCCCACCGGCACAGCGTCGGCCTGGTAGAGCAGGATGTCCGCGGCCTGCAGCACCGGATAGGTGAACAGGCCGACGCTGACGAACTCCGACCGCGTCGACTTGTCCTTGAACTGGACCATCCGGCTGGCCTGGCCGAAGCCGGTCAGGCACTCCAGCACCCAGCTGAGCTGCGCGTGCTGCGGGACGTGGCTCTGCACGAAGAGCGAGCACCGGTCGGGGTCGAGCCCGACGGCGAGCATCTGGGCGGCGGCGATGCGGGTGCGCTCGGCCAGCGCGGCCGGGTCCCAGTCGATGGTCAGCGCGTGCAGGTCGACCACGCAGTAGAACGCGTCGTGGCTGTCCTGCAGGCCCACCCAGTGCCGGACCGCGCCCAGGTAGTTGCCGAAGTGGAAGGACTGCCCGGTCGGCTGGATCCCGGACAGGACCCGCGGACGGGGGTCGGCGCGCTGCTCGGTGGGCACGGCTCGATTGTGGCAGCCCGCGCCGGCCGCTCCGCGCCGACCGGTCTCCCTGTGGACGACCAGGCTCGTGCGACCTTCGGTCACCACCGACCACAAGTCGCGCGCCCGAGCGGCGCGCGCCTCGCGGGGTGGCGTCAGCGGGTGGCGGGGGCGCGGGGGGCGCCGCCGGTGAGGCGGTCGCCGGCGGGGAGGTCGCCGACCTCGTCGGAGGTGGTCAGCCCGGGCGCGGCCGGCGGCCGGGTCACCGGCTCCGCCTCCGGCTCCGGCGGCACCACCCGCAGCCGGGACGCCCGCCGCCCGTCCAGGTCGAGCACCTCCACGGTCCACCCGTCGACCCGGACCGTGTCCCCGCGGGCGGGGAGCCGGCCGAGCCGCCACATCGCCCAGCCGGCCGCGGTCTCGTACGGCCCGTCGGGCAGCCGCAGCCCGGTCTGCTCGGCCAGGTCGTCGAGGTTGAGCAGCCCGTCCACCTCGGCCGGCCCGCCCGGTCGGGCCGGCGCCGAGCCGGTCTCGTCGTACTCGTCGCGGATCTCGCCGATGACCTCCTCGATGAGGTCCTCGAGGGTGACGATGCCGTCGGTCCCGCCGTACTCGTCCTCGACGATCGCCAGGTGGTGACCCTCGCGGCGCATCTCGGACAGCGCGGCCAGCACCTTCTTGGTGCCGGGCAGCCGGGCCACCTCCCGGGTCACGTCGCCGACGGTCGCCGCCCGGCCGCCGGGCGGGTCGGGCGCCAGCAGGTCCCGGATGTGCACGAAGCCGACCACGTCGTCGGAGTCGCGGCGCACCACCGGGTAGCGGGAGTGCGGCGCCTCCATCGCCAGCCGGGACGCCCGGCTGACGGTCATGCCCACGTCGAGGAAGTCGACCTCCGTGCGCGGCAGCATCACCTCGCGCACCTGCCGCTCGCCGGCGGCGAAGACGTCGTCGATGAGCTTGCGCTCCTCGCCGGTCAGCGACTCGTGCGCGGCGACCAGCCCGCGCAGCTCCTCCTCGGTGATGGCCTCCCGGTTGGCCCGCGGGTCGCCGCCGAGCAGCCGGACGACCAGGTCGGTGGTGCGGGACAGCAACCAGATCAGGGGCCGGACGATGGTGGCGATCCGGTCCAGCGGGGCGGCGGCGAGCAGCCCGAACGACTCGGCCCGCTGCAGGGCCAGCCGCTTGGGGGCGAGCTCGCCCAGCACCAGCGAGAAGTAGGAGATCAGGATCGTGACGCCGATGAAGGCGACGGTGTCGGCGACCCCGTCCGGCACCCCCCAGCCGAGCAGCAGGTCGGCGACCGGCCCGGCCAGCGTCGCCGCACCGAAGGCGGCGGAGAAGAAGCCGGCCAGGGTGACGCCGACCTGCACGGCGGCGAGGAAGCGGTTGGGGTCGCTGGCGAGCTTGGCCAGCCGCTCGCCGCGCCGGCCGCGCTCGCTCAGCGCCCGCACCTGGCTCTCGCGCAGCGAGACCAGCGCGATCTCGGCCGCCGCGAAGGCGCCCCCGAGCAGCACGAACGCCAGCACGAGGAGGGCGTTGACCAGCGTGCCGCTCACCTCCGCCAGTGTACGGTCGCCGGTTCCGGGGGTTCCGCCGGTCACCGATCCGAGGGGGTCACCTTGCGGCTGCTCGTCACCGGCGGCGCCGGCTACATCGGCAGCGTCGTCACCGCCCACCTGCTGGGCGCCGGGCACGAGGTCACCGTGCTCGACGACCTGTCCACCGGGCACGCCGACGCGGTGCCCGACGGCGCCCGGCTGGTCGAGGGCACCCTCGACGGGGCCGCCGCGGGCGTGCTCGCGGACGGGCCGGCGTACGACGGGGTGCTGCACTTCGCCGCGAAGGCGCTGGTCGGCGAGTCGACCGAGCACCCGGAGCGGTACTGGCACACCAACGTGGCCGGCACGCTCGCCCTGCTGGACGCGATGCGGGCCACCGCGGTGCCCCGGCTGGTCTTCTCCTCGACCGCGGCGACGTACGGCGAGCCGGAGGAGGTGCCGATCCCGGAGACCGCGGCGACCCAGCCGACGAACCCGTACGGCGCCTCCAAGCTGGCCGTCGACATGATGATCACCTCGGAGGCCCGGGCGCACGGGCTGGGCGCGGTCAGCCTGCGCTACTTCAACGTGGCCGGCGCGTCCGGCGGGATCGGCGAGCGGCACGCGGTGGAGACCCACATCATCCCGATCGCACTGCAGGTGGTGCGCGGGGAGCGGGACGCCTTCGCGGTGTACGGCGACGACTACCCGACGCCGGACGGCACCTGCATCCGCGACTACGTGCACGTCGACGACCTGGCCGACGCCCACCTGCTGGCGCTGGCCGGGGCCGCCCCTGGCGAGCACCGGATCTACAACCTCGGCAACGGCGCCGGCTTCTCCGTCCAGGACGTCATCGAGGCGGTGCGCCGGGTGACCGGGCACCCGATCCCGACGAAGGTGGCGCCGCGCCGGGCCGGCGACCCGGCGGTGCTGGTCGCCTCCAGCGCGCGGATCCGGGAGGACCTCGGCTGGGTGCCGCGCAAGCCGACCCTGGACGAGATGGTCGCCGACGCCTGGGCCTTCGAGCAGGGCCGATCATGAGCGAGCGCGAGGGCTCGCAGCGCGAGCGGGGAGCGACGAGGGCCGGACGCCCGGCTGCCCCGCGCGGAGGCGCGGGCATGGGTGGAGCGCCTGGCGTCTTGTCCGAGGAGCGGGCATGACCACCGCGCGGTGGACGGCGCCGGGGCGGCTCAACCTCATCGGCGAGCACACCGACTACAACGACGGCTTCGTGCTGCCGCTGGCGCTGCCGTACACGACCACCGCGACGGTGACGACCCGCACCGACGGCGAGCTGCGGCTGCGCTCGGTCCAGCGGCGCGCCGAGCACGCGACGTTGCGGGTGGCCGAGCTGGCGCCGGGGGCGGCGGCCGGCTGGGCGGCGTACGCGGCGGGGGTGGTCTGGGCGCTGCGGGAGGCCGGGCACGACGTGTCCGGCGGTTTCGACGTCGAGGTGGACGGCGACGTGCCCGAGGGGGCGGGCCTGTCCAGCTCGGCCGCGCTGGAGTGTGCGGTCGCGGCGGCGGTGGCCGACCTGGCCGGGCTCGACCTGGACCGGGCCGCGCTGGCGCTGGTCGCGCAGCGCGCGGAGAACGACTTCGTCGGCATGCCCAGTGGCGTGATGGACCAGATGGCCTCGATGCTGTGCACCGAGGCGCACGCATTGTTCCTGGACTGCCGCAGCCTGGCCGCCGAGCAGGTGCCGCTGGACGTCGCCGCGGCCGGCCTGACCGTGCTGGTGGTCGACACCCGGGCACCGCACCAGCTGACCGACAGCGCGTACGGGGCCCGGAGGGCTGCCTGCGAGGACGCCGCCCGCCGGCTGGGCGTGCCGGCGCTGCGGGACGTGCCGGTGGACGGGCTGGCCGCCGCGCTGGCCCGGCTGGAGGGCGATGAGCAGCGCCGGCGGGTCCGGCACGTGATCACCGAGGACGACCGCGTCCTCCGTACGGTCGAGGCGCTGCGGGCCGGCCGCACCGCCCAGATCGGCCCCCTGCTGTCGGCGTCGCACGCGTCGCTGCGGGACGACTACGAGGTGACCGTGCCGCAGCTGGACCTGGCCGCGGCGGCCGCGGAGGCGGCCGGGGCGCTGGGCGCGCGGATGACCGGCGGCGGCTTCGGCGGCTGCGTGCTGGCGCTGGTGGCGGTGGAGCGGGCCGACCGGGTGCGCGAGGCGGTGCGGTGCGCGTACGCGGACGCGGGCTTCGATGAGCCGGGATTCTTCGAGGCGGTGCCCTCGGCAGGCGCTCGCCGCCGCTGACGACCCCCGGAAATTGGGTGACGGGGGCGGGCCCGGCACTGGGAAGCCGCCCCCGTCTCGCGGGGAAGTCGTTTTCAGCTGTCGTCGCGCGGAACCGCCTGTCCCGCCGCGGTCCGCGCCGCCGTGCAGGAGCAGAGCCTGCCCCGCTTGCGCCGGAAAGTAAAGTCTTGACTACTGCCTGTTGGGTGGCGTACAAACTCCGGTCACTCTGCGGATTGTGGCGTGGCTCACTCCGGCAGGCGAGGCCGCGGCATCGTGGAGGTCGGCTCGGAGATCTCGTCCAGGATCGCCGCCGAGTACTGCACGAACCGCTCGCCGGCCGAGCGCAGCAGCGAGGCCGGCGCGCCGTCCGCCGCCTCGAAGGCGGTCAGCTCCTGCCGGGTCCGGGCGATGGCGGCCAGCGCGGAGTCGGGCACCCCGCCGGCGTCCTGCATCGCGTGCTCGACCGAGCGGACCACCTCGATCGCGGTCTGCACGGCCTGAGCCTTGATCATCTTCGACCAGGAGCTGTCGATGCCGCCGGGCCGCGCCGCGCCGGTGAACAGCCCGCCCAGCGCGACCAGCACCCGCCCGCGCAGGTCGCCGAGCCGCTCGACGGTGCCGTCGGGCAGCCGGCCGGCCGCCTCGGAGGCCAGCACCCGCTCGACCCAGCCGTCGACCGCGGCCGCGGCCGCGCCCAGGCAGGTCGCCGCGACCAGCGGCCGGTACTCCGCGAAGTGGCGGCGGAAGACCGCCACCCCGCCGACCGCCGCGCCCAGCACCGCGGTCGCCGGCACCGGCACCCGCTGCAGGGCCAGCTCGCCCCAGGACCAGCCCTCCCCGTCACCGGGCCGGGCGGCGGGCGTCGTGGTGAGCCCGGGCGAGCCGGCCGGTACGTAGAACGCGCTGAGGTGCTCCGGGCTGCGCGCGAACACCACGAACGCGTCCGCCTCCAGCACCCGAGACACCCATGCCTTGCGGCCGGTGATCTCCCAGCCGGCGGCCGTACGCACCGCGCGGGTCGCCACCGCGGCCAGGTCCCGCGAGGCCGACTCGTCGGGCGCACGGGCGGCCGGCTGCTCGGTCGCGGCCAGCCCGACCAGCGCGCCGCGGATCACCGCGGCCAGCTCCCGGCGGCCGTGCCACTCCGGGTCGTGGCAGAGCACCGCACCGTGCCCGACGTGCGCGGCGTCGCGCAGGTTGAGGTCCCGGTAGCCGGCCAGGAACTGGATCGCGACCTGGACCACGAAGCGGTGCCCGCCGCCGCCCACCGACGCCGGCGCGGTCGCCGCGCCCACCCCGGCCGCGTGCAACCGCCGCTTGGCCTCCAGCAGCGCCGCGCCGCCGGTCCGGGCGGCCGGCGCCGCGTCGGCCAGCAGCTCGTCGGCCTGGCCGAGCAGGTCCAGCTCGCGGGCCCGGTAGACCCACAGGCCCGGCTCCAGCCAGGACCACGGTCCGGTCCCCGGCAGCGTGCTGTGCGACATCGGTCCCCTCTGACTCGCACTGATCCCGGTCATCGAGCCCCCCGTGTCGCGGCCCGCGTCCCCTCGGGCCCCGCAGGAGGGTAGTGGGACGCCGCCTCCCGGGAACAACCCCGGGGGGCGGGTAGGCTCCGCCGGGCAGCAACCCGGGCGGCCCGCGCCGCGTCATCACGGGAGGGCGGGAACATCACGTCAGGGGACGGGGTTGGCGACACGGTCGCTGACCGGCCGGACCCCCGGAGCGGAAACGGAGCACGCACCTCGATGACCGTCGACGACACGCTGCACATCACCGGCGGTTCCCCGCTGTACGGGACGGTCCCGGTCCGCGGCTCGAAGAACGCGGTCCCCAAGCTCATGGTCGCCGCGCTGCTCACCGAGCAGCCGGTGACGATCCGCAACGTCTCGTTCGTCCGCGACATCGGCATCGTGGCCGACCTGGTCGAGGCGCTCGGCTCGACCACCAGCTCCGACCCGTCCGCCGGGGTGGTCACCATCACCGCGCGGGAAGTGCACCTGGCCGGCCAGGGCGAGCTCGCCGAGTTCCACGAGCGCAGCCGCATCCCGGTGCTGACCTGCGCGCCGCTGCTGCACCGCACCGGCCAGGCCGAGATCTGGCGGCCGGGCGGCTGCTCGATCGGCGAGCGGCCGGTCGGCTTCCACCTCGACGTGCTGCGCTCCTTCGGCGCCGCCGCCGAGCGGACCGACACCGGCTACAAGCTGACGGCGCCCACCGGCCTGCGCGGCGCGGTCATCGACCTGCCGTTCCCCAGCGTCGGCGCCACCGAGCAGTTCCTGCTCGGCGCGGTCGTCGCCGCCGGCGACTCGGTGCTGCACAACGCCGCGGTCGAGCCCGAGATCATGGACCTGATCGGGATGCTGCAGCGGATGGGCGCGCTCATCACGGTCAAGCCCAACCGGTCGATCCAGGTCACCGGCGTGCACACGCTGCGCGGGGTGGACTACACCGCGGTGCCGGACCGGCTGGAGGCCGCGTCCTGGGCCGGGCTGGCGCTGGCCACCGACGGCCGGATCACGGTCAACGGGGTGCGCCAGGGTGACCTGGCGACGTACCTGAACGTCTACCGGCGGGCCGGCGGGGACTTCGAGTTCTCCTCCGACGGCGGCGAGGTCACCTTCTGGCGGGAGCGGCCGATGCCGCGGCCGCTGGTCATCGAGACCGACGTGCACCCGGGCTTCATGACCGACTGGCAGCCGCCGCTGGTCACCGCGCTCACACAGGCCGACGGGGTGACGGTCCTGCACGAGACCGTGTACGAGGACCGTCTCGGCTACACCGAGGCGCTGCGGGCGCTGGGCGCGCAGATCCAGGTCTTCACCGAGTGCCTCGGCTCCACGCCGTGCCGCTTCGGCTCGCGCAACCACCGGCACTCCGCGGTGATCGTCGGCCCGGCCAAGCTGCAGGGCACCGACCTGCACGTGCCCGACCTGCGGGCCGGCTTCTCGTACGTGCTGGCGGCGCTGTCCGCGCAGGGCACGTCGACCATCAGCGGGGCCTCGCTGCTCGACCGCGGCTACGAGAACTTCCGCGCCAAGCTGCTCGCCGTCGGCGCCAAGCTGCACTGACTCAGGTCAGGCGAGACCGAAGGCCGTCCGCACGGCGGCGACCTCCCAGGTGAAGGCGGCGTCGGCGGCGACCGGGTCGACGACGCCGACCAGGTGGCCGTGCAGCTCGAAGCCGACCCGCCCGACCAGCCAGGTCCAGGCCATCAGCCCGAGCACCGCCCGGTCGGCGGGCACCTGCGGCCCCATGTGCTCCAGCAGCTCCGCGTACGCCGGCGGCGGCCCGGCCGGCACCGGGGCCGGCAGCTCCCGACCGGCACCCAGGACGTCGCGGACCAGGGCGATGAGGAGCAGGGGGACCCGGGTGGCGGCGTCGACGGTGCGCTGCGGCGCCGCGTAGCCGGGCACCGGCGTGCCGTAGACCAGCGCGAACTCGTGCGGGTTGGCCAGCCCCCAGCCCCGGACCGCCCGACAGACCGCGTCCCACCGGCCGGCGTGCTCGGCCCGCGGCACGGCCGCCTCGGCCCGCTCGACGGTCGCGCCGAGGTCGTCGTACGCCTCCACGATCAGCGCGGTGAGCAGCTCGTCCCGGCTGGGGAAGTAGCGGTAGACCGCCGAGGACGCCATGCCGACGTCGCGCGCGACCGCCCGCAGCGACAGCGCGACCGGCCCGACGGTGGCCAGCTGCTGCCGCGCCGCGGCCAGGATCTCGCGGGTCACCTCGTGCCGGACGCGCTCCCGGACGGTCGTCATGGCGCCGACCGTACCGGCCCGAGAGAGCACTGGCAACGAACGAGAGCACTGCTCTTGACATGGTCGCGTCCGCGAGCGAGGCTGGTGCTCGCAACCGAGAGCAGTGCTCTCGATCCGAGCGGAGGAGTGACGATGAGCGAGCACGTGGTGGTCGGCGCCGGACCGGTCGGCACCGCCGTGGCCCGGCGGCTGGCCGCCGACGGCGCCGCGGTGACGCTGCTGAGCCGGTCCGGCCGCGGGCCGGACCTCGCCGGCGTGAAGCGGGACTCCGTCGACGCCCGGGACGGCGCCGCGCTCACCGCCGCCGCGCGCGGCGCCCAGGTGCTCTACCTGTGCGTCAACCCGCCGCGGTACGACCAGTGGGCCGAGATGTGGCCCCCGATGACCGCCGGCTTCCTCGCCGCGGCCGAGGCGACCGGCGCGGTGCTGGCCGTGGTCGGCAACCTCTACCCGTACGGGCCGGTGGACGGGCCGATGCGGGAGGGCATGCCGGACGCCGCCCCGGGGACGAAGGCGAAGCTCCGCGCCGCCGTCACCGCCGAGGCGCTGGCCCGGCACGCCGCCGGCCGGATCCGTACGGTCGAGGTCCGCGCGTCGGACTTCGTCGGCTCGTCCGCGGACAGCCACCTGGACCGGGTGCTGCCGCGGGCACTGTCGGGCAAGCCGGTGCGGATGATCGGCGCGGTCGACCAGCCGCACTCGTGGACGTACGTCGAGGACGTCGCCCGGGCGGTCGTCACCGCGGCCGCCGCGCCGACCGCCTGGGGCCGGGTCTGGCACGTGCCGACCAACCCGCCGCGCAGCCAGCGCGACGCGGTGCACGACCACTGCCGGGCCGCCGGGATCGAGCCGGTCCCGGTCCGTACGGTGCCGCACCTGGTCCTGCGGGCCGCCGGGCTGGTCCAGCCCACCCTGCGCGAGCTGGAGGAGACCCGCTACCAGTTCGTCCGGCCGTACGTGCTGGACAGCGCGGCGTCCGAGGCTGCGCTGGGGCTGCGCCCGACCCCGTGGGACGAGGTCTGCCGGGCGAACGTCGCCCGCGTCCGGGCCAGCTAGGCGAGGGCCGGGGCGAGAAGCAGGGCGGTCGGGACGAGCAGGAGCAACCCGGGAGCCAGCAGGGCGGCGAGGCGGGCAGCGGCGGGCAGCGGCGCGGGCGGGGCGAGCAACCGCAGCACGCGGGCGCCGACCGCGCTGCCTGCGACCGCCAGCGCGCCGTCCGGGACGCCGCCGCCCGCTCCGGCGGCCACCACGATGGCCCGCGCCAGGGTGCGCCGGGGGTCGGCACCGCCGAGCGAGGCCAGGGCCCGGTCGTCGGCGCGCATCTCCACCAGCTCCCGCACCGCGGTGAGCGCCCGCGTGGCCGCCGGCAGCACCGGCAGCGCGGCCCGCCAGGCCAGGAACGGCAGCAGGTAGAGGTGGTGGTGCTCGGCCAGGTGCGCCCGCTCGTGCGCGACGACGGCGGCCAGCTGCCCGTCGTCGAGCTCGGCGACCATGCCCGAGGACAGCACCAGCAGCGGTCGGGCGCCGGGGATGCAGAACGCCACCGGCGCCGGGTGGTCGAGCAGCCGGGCGTCCGGGGCCGCGTCCGGGGCCGCGGCCGACGGCTGCACGACGAGCTCCAGCAGCTCCCGGTGCCGCCGGCGGGTCCGGGCGGTGCGGACCCAGGACAGCGCGAGGACGCCGAGCAGCTCGGCGGCGAGCACCCCGGCGAGCGCCAGCGCGACCAGGTGACCCGCCTGGGCCGGGGCCGGCTCCCCGGCGAGCACGGCCCAGCCGGCGCCCGGCAGCGAGGAGCCCCACGGGGCGAGGCCGTACGCCAGCAGCGCGCCGAGGATCGACAGCCCGCCGGCCAGCCCGACCGCCTGCCAGCCGACCAGCGCCACCAGCGGGTCGCGCCGGGGCCAGCGGGCGCGGCCGAGCAACGCCGGCACCGGCCAGGCGAGCAGCGCGGCGAGGATCGCGAGCGCCGCGGCGGTCACGGGCAGCACGTCAGCGGTCGCTCTCACCCAGCAGCTGCCGCAGCAACCGGGCCTCCTCCGGGGCGACGCTGCCGACGAAGCGGGCCAGCACGGCCTGCCGGTCGCCGGCCTGCCCGAGGACCTCGTGCATGAGCTCGGCGGCGTGCTCGGCGCGGCTGGCGCGCGGGTGGAACCGGCGCGGCCGGGCGTCGTCGTGCTCGACGAACCCCTTGCCCTCCAGCCGGGACAGCACGGTGTGCACGGTGGTCAGCGCGAGGTCGCGATCGGGCAGCGTGTCACGCAGCGCGGTCGCGGCCAGCGGGCCGTCGGCCGCCCACAGCACGTCCATGACGGCGCGCTCCAGGTCGCCCAGCGACGCCACGGCTGCTCCCTCCCACTGCTCCCAGCGTAGCCTTCCTCTACGTCACGTAGAGAAACTCTTCTACATGCCGTAGAAAGAACGCGTGGACGTTCTCGACATCGCCCGCTGGCAGTTCGGCATCACGACCGTCTACCACTTCCTGATGGTCCCGCTGACCATCGGGCTGGGGATCCTGGTCGCCGTCATGCACACCGCCTGGGTGCGCACCGGCCGGCCCGAGTGGCTGCGGATGACCCGCTTCTGGGGCCGGGTCTACCTGGTCAACTTCGTGCTCGGGGTCGCCACCGGCCTGGTCCAGGAGTTCCAGTTCGGCCTCGCCTGGAGCGAGTACTCGCGGTTCGTCGGCGACGTGTTCGGCTCGCTGCTGGCGATGGAGGCGCTGCTCGCCTTCTTCCTCGAGTCGACGTTCCTCGGCCTGTGGATCTTCGGCTGGGGCCGGATCCCGAAGAAGCTGCACCTGGCGTCGCTGTGGGCCGCCGTGATCGGCTCGGTCGTCAGCGCGTACTTCATCATCGCGGCCAACTCGTGGATGCAGCACCCGGTCGGGGTGACGGTCGGGGCGGACGGCCGACCTCAGCAGGTCGACTTCCTCGCCGTGCTGACCAACAACACGGCGGTGGCGGCGTTCGGTCACGCGATCGTGGCGGCGCTGATGGTCGCGGGTGCCCTGCTGGTCGGGGTCGGGCTCTACCAGCTGCGCCGCCGCGCCCTGGCCGGACGGCCGGACACCGAGGTCGACCACCACGTGTGGCGCCGCTCGGTCCGCCTCGGCGGGGTCGTCTCGATGGCCGCCTTCGCGCTCGTCGCGGTCACCGGCGACCGGCAGGGCAAGCTCATGTACGAGCAGCAGCCGCTGAAGATGAGCTCGGCCGAGGCGCTCTGCCGGAGCGAGGCGCCCGCCCCGTTCTCGCTCTTCGCCTGGGGCAAGCTCGGCTCCAACGAGTGCGACGACGTGCACAGCTACACCGTCCCGGCGCTGCTCTCCTACCTCGCGCACGGCGACTTCTCCACCGCCGTCCCCGGGGTGTACGAGCTGCAGGCGGAGTACGCGCGGGTCTACGGCGCCACGTACCCGGACGACCCGTCGTACGGCGACCGGGCCGGCCAGCCGATCGACTACACGCCGGTGCTGGCGGTCACGTACTGGAGCTTCCGGCTCATGATCGGCCTGGGCGCGATCTCGGCCGGCGTCGGGGCGTACGCGCTGTGGGCCACCCGGCGCCGCCGGGTGCCCACGTCGCGGATCGGCGTGTACGGGGCGCTGCTCGCGGTCGCGGCGCCGTTCGCGGCCAACGCGGCCGGCTGGATCTTCACCGAGATGGGCCGCCAGCCGTTCGTCGTGTACCCGAACCCCGACGTGCCGGTGGGCGAGCAGGTCTACTTCTTCACCGCCCAGGCCGTCTCCCCCGGCATCACCGCCGCCGAGGTGTGGGCCTCGCTGGTCAGCCTCGGCCTGCTCTACGGCGCGCTCGCCGTGGTGGAACTGTTCCTGGTGGTCCGGCTGGTCCGGCGGGGCGTCGGCCCCGGCGACACGACGGCGGCGCCACCGGGGGTGCGGCCGCCGGACCGGGATGACGACGACGTCCTGTCCTTCGCGTACTAGGAGTCCTTCGCCATGGACCTGCAGATCCTGTGGTTCGCCGCCGTCGCGGTGCTGTGGACCGGCTTCCTGCTGCTGGAGGGCTTCGACTTCGGCGTCGCCGCGCTGCTGCCGGTGCTCGGCCGGCAGCCCGCCGAGCGTCACCTGATGCTGCGCACGATCGGCCCGGTCTGGGACGGCAACGAGGTCTGGCTGATCACCGCGGCCGGCGCGGTGTTCGCCGCCTTCCCCGGCTGGTACGCCACCTGGCTGCCGGCGCTCTACCTGCCCTTCGTGCTGGTGCTGCTCGGGCTGATCGTCCGGGCGGTGGCCTTCGAGTGGCGGCACGGCTCGCATGACCCGCGGTGGGACGCCACCTGGACCCGGGTCATCACCGGCGGCTCGCTGGTGGCGGCGACCGGCGTCGGGGCGGCGCTCGCCGCCACCACCCTCGGCCTGCCGATCGACGCCGCGGGCACCCGGGTGGGCGGGGCGTTCGCCGGCCTGGGCTGGTCGTCGCTGCTCGGTGCGGCCGCGGTGCTCGGCTACTCGGCGGTGCACGGCGCGCTGTTCCTCGCCCTCAAGACCGACGGCCCGGTACGGCTGCGGGCGCGGGCGTTCGCGCTGCGCTGGTCGCCGGTGGCCGGGCTGCCGCTGCTGGCCTGGGCGGGGGTGGTGCAGCTGCGCTCGGGGACTGCGCTCACCGCGGTGTTGTGGGCGGTCGCGACGCTGGCCGCCGTGGTCACCTGGACCCGGGTGCGGGTCGACCGCGAGGGGCAGGCGTTCGCCGGCTGGGCGACGATGCTGCTGGCCTCGGCGGCGACGCTGTTCGGCGCGGCGTACCCGGTGGTGGTGCCCTCGACGATCGACCCTGCCTTCGACGTCACGATCGCCGACGCCGCGGTCAGCGACTACACGCTCACCGTCATGACCTGGGTCGCCGCGGTCGGGCTGCCGGTGGTGCTGGCGTACCAGGCCTGGACGTACTGGGTCTTCCGCCGCCGGCTCACCGCCGAACCGCAACCCGACGTCCCCGCCGGGACCGCCGCGTGACCCACCGGCCCCGCACGGGCGACGCCCGGGTGCGCGGCCCGCGCGGCCGCCGGGGGTCGTCCGCCGGAGCGCGGGGGCCGTTGGCGCCGCTGGTGGGGGTGCCGGGTGTGCGCGGTGCGCTGGTGCGGGCGGCGGTGGCCGCGCTCGGGTCGACGGCGGGGCTGGTGCTGCTGGCCGCCGGCCTGTCGCACGCCGTCTCGCGGGCGGCGGGTGACGGTGATGTGCTGCTCCCGCTGGCGGTCGCCGCCGCCGGGGCCGTGCTGCGCTCGGTGGCCGGGACCCTGGGCGGCTGGGCCGCGGCGCGGGACGGCCGCCGGGCCGAGGACGGGCTGCGGCGCGCGCTGCTGGACCGGCTGGCCGCCTCGCCCGCCGCCGTCGCCGCCGCGGGTGGGCCGGCGCCGGCCGCGGTGCTGGCCACCACCCGGCTGGCCGACCTCGCGCCCGCGCTGGCCACCTACCTGCCGGCGCTGGCGCGGACGCTGGTAGTCCCGCCGGTGCTGCTGGTCGTGCTGGCCGGCACCGACCTGCTCTCCGCCGGCGTCGTCGCGGTCACCCTGCCGCTGGTCCCGCTGTTCCTGGCCCTGGTCGGGCTGGCCACCCGGGACGGCACCGCCGGCGCCGCCCGCGCGCTGGACCGGCTGGCCGCGCACGTCGCCGAGCTGGTCCGCGGCCTGCCGGTGCTGGTCGGCCTCGGCCGCGCGGCCGACCAGGTGGCCGCGCTGGCCGAGCTGGGCGAGGCGACCCGCCGCCGCACGCTGGCCGTCCTGCGGCTGGCCTTCCTCTCCGCGCTCGTGCTGGAGCTGATCGCCACGCTGTCGGTCGCGCTGGTCGCGGTCACCGTCGGCCTGCGGCTGGTGCAGGGCGACCTCGACCTCGCCGTCGGGCTGACCGCGCTGCTGCTGGCCCCCGAGGCGTTCGCGCCGCTGCGTGCCCTGGGCGCCGCGCACCACGCCGGAGAGGCCGCCACCCTGGCCGCCACCGAGGCGCGCGCCGTGCTCGCCACCGCCGAACCCCTCCCGCCGGTCGCCACGGTGCCGGCCTCTCCGGAGGACGACCCGCGGGGGGCCGCGGTCGCTGTCCGTGGCCTCAGCGTCCGGCACCCCGGCCGTACGCTGCCGGCGCTGCCGCCGACCGACCTCGGACTGATGCCTGGCGAGCTCGTCGTGCTGCGCGGGCCGAGCGGCTCGGGCAAGTCGACGCTGCTGACCGCGCTCGCCGGCGGGCTCGACCCCGCCGCCGAGGTAACCGGTGAGGTCGTCGCCGGGGCGGGCGGGGTCGCGCTGGTCCCGCAGCACCCGCGGACGACGGCGCCGACGGTGGCTGGCGAGCTGCGCCGGCACGGCGCCGGGCACCCGGTCGAGGAGCTCGCCCGGGTCGGTGCCGCCGACCTCGCCGGGCGCAGCTGCGGCACCCTCTCCCCCGGCGAGCTGCAGCGGGTCGCGGTCGCCCGGGCGCTGGCGCGGATCTCCCGCGGCGCCCGGCTGCTGCTGCTCGACGAACCGACCGCGCACCTCGACCGGGCCGCCGCCGACCGGGTCGCGGCCGTGCTGGCCGGCCTCCGCGGGACGGTCAGCATCCTGCTGGTCACCCACGACCCCGGGCTGGCGGCGCTCGCCGACCGTACGGTCACCCTGGCCGCCGCCCCCACCTCGATGGTCACCGGGCCGTCGGGGACCGGCAGCTCGCCGGACTCCGGTGCCGCGCTGGCCGACCGCCCCGCGCAGACCCCGGGTCCGGCTCCGGCCGCCGGTTCAGGGGCGGGGGCCGGGGTGGGTGCGGGGGCGGGGCTTGGGTGGGCCTGGGGGGCGTTGGTCCGGGCGGTCGCGGCGGGGACCGCGTCGGCCGGCGCGGCGGTCGCCCTCACCGCGGTCAGCGGCTGGCTGATCGTGCGCGCCGCCGAGCAGCCGCCGATCCTCACCCTGCTGGTCGCGATCGTCGGCGTCCGCGCCTTCGGCCTCGGGCGGGCCGCGCTGCGCTGGGTCGAGCGGCTGACCGCGCACGACGCCGCCCTGCGGATGACCGCCGACCTGCGGGTACGCCTCTGGCGGGCACTGGCCGCGCAGGGTCCGGCCGCCGACCGGACACCGGGCGGCGCGCTGGCCCGGATCGTCGGCGACGTCGGGCTGCTGCAGGACCTGTCGGTCCGGGTGGTACCGCCGGCCGCGGTGGCGGCCGCCGTCCCGACGCTGACCCTGGCCGCGCTGGGGCTCCTCTCGCCGGCCGCCGCGGGCGCCGCCGCGCTGGTCTTCGCGGTCACCACCGCCTTGGTGCTGCTCGCCCACCGCCGGGTCGACGCCGGCGCCGCCCGCGCCGAGGGCACCTTGCGGGTAACCGTGCTCCACGACGTCACCACGGCACTCGACGGAGCGGCCGACCTCCGCGCCCACGGCCTGGCCGCGGCCACCGCCGCCGAGCTCGCCGCCGTCGCCGACCGCCGCTCAGCGGTCGCCGCCACCGGCGCCCGGGCCGGCGCGCTCGGCACCGGCCTGGTCGCGCTCGGCACCGGCCTGGCCGCCGTCGTCGCCACCGCGGTCGCCGTCGCCGCCGGCCTGAGCGGCCCGGTGGTCGCGACGCTCGGCCTGGCGCCGCTCGCCCTCGCCGAGCCGCTGGACGGGCTGGTGACCGCGCTGCAGCACCGGGGCGCGGTGGCCGATGCCCGCGCGCGGCTCGCGGCGGTCCTCGCCGCCCCGGTGCCCGCCGACCCGGCCGATCCGCTGCCGGCCCCGGCGCCCGTACGCGACCTCGCCGTCGCCGGGCTGACCGCCGGCTGGCCCGGTGGCCCGGACGTGCTGCGCGACCTCACCACCTGGGCGACCGCCGGCGCCGGGTGGCTGGTGGTGCGCGGGCCGTCCGGCGCCGGCAAGTCGACCTTCCTCGCCGTGCTGCTGGCGGCCCTGCGGCCGCGGGCCGGGCGCTATGCCCTCGGCGGGACGGACACCGGACGGCTGACCGGCGGAGCGATCCGGTCGCCCCTCGCCTGGCTGCCGCAGGACGCGCACGCGTTTGCCTCGACGATCCGCGCCAACCTCGCGCTGGCCGCGCCGCGCGGCGCGCTGACCGGCCCGGACGGCACCGCCCGGATGACGGCGGCGCTCACCGCGGCCGGGCTCGGCCCGCTGCTCGCCGCGCTGCCGGCCGGCCTGGACACGCCGGTCGGCGCCGGCGGCACGGCGCTGTCCGGCGGCGAGCGGCGGCGCCTGGCCGCCGCCCGCGCGCTGCTGGCCGATCGCGACGTCGTCCTGCTCGACGAGCCGACCGCGCACCTCGACCCGCCGACCGCCGCCGCGCTGGTGCGCGACCTGCGCCGCGCCCTGGCCGATCGGGTGGTCGTCTGCGTGACCCACGACGACGCGGTGGAGCAGCCGGGCGACACCGTCGTCCGGCTGGGCACCCGCGCGCCGGTGGCGGCGGCCGCCTGAGTCGGGTCCGGCGCGACCAGCCGCACAGGAGGTGCTCCGGCCGACCGGGCGAGGCAGAGCACTACCCGCCCCGGTGTCGGTGGTCCGGCCCGCTGGGCGAGGCAGAGCACTAGCCGCGCGGGAGGTGCTCTGGCCCGCCGGGCGAGGGCGCGGTGCTGGTGGACGCGGCCGGCAAGCGCTTCATGGCCCGCGTCCACGAGCTGGCCGAGCTGGCGCCGCGAACAGCCGGTCCCGCCGCGCCGACCCGGCCGCGACCGCCCTGCCGGATGCTGGGCGGGTGACGGTTGACCCTCGACCTGGTCGAGGCGGCAACGTGCCTGCCGTGGAGAGCGACGGGGCGGGCAGCGGCGAGCTGGGGATCGGCGAGCTGGCCCGCCGGAGCGGGCTGCCGTTGAGCGCGCTGCGGTTCTACGACGGTGCCGGCGTGCTGGTCCCGGCCGCGGTGGATCCGCGCACCGGCTACCGGCGGTACGCGCCGGCGCAGGTCCGGGCGGCCCGGCTGCTGGCCCGGCTGCGCCGGGTCGGGATGCCGCTGGCCGACCTGCGGGCGGTGCTGTCCGGCCCCGACCCGGGGCCGGTGCTCGACGCGCACCTGCGCCGGCTCGAGGACGGGCTGGCCGATGCGCGCCGGGAGCTCTCCGCGGTCCGTGCCCTGCTGTCACCGGAGGTTCCCGTGCGAATGACCCTCGACGCCCGCCCGCTCGCCGCCGCGCTCGACGCGGTGCGCTTCGCCGCCGGCACCGACCCGGAGCGGCCGGTGCTCGCCGGCGTGCTCCTCGACCCCGACGGGGACGGGCTGCGCCTCGTCGCCACCGACCGCTACCGCCTCGCCGTCGCTGCGCTCCCGGCCGCCACCGCCACCGCGCCGGTGCTGCTGCCGCTCGCGCTGGTCGACGAGCTGCGCCCGCTGCTCGGCGGCGGCCCGGCCGCCGCCCCCGCAACCGACGCCGGGCCGGAAGCCGCCGCCACCGACGCAGCGCCGGTCGTCCCCGCAGCCGACGGCGGGCCGGTCGTCCGCGCCGCCGACGCCGACCTGGTCACCCTCGCGGCGGAGGGCGACCAGGTCACGGTGACCGTCGGGGGACGGACCCTGCGCGGCACCCGCCCGGAGGGCGACTACCCGGACTGGCGGCGGATCGTCCGCGACCTCGGCGGCCGGCCGGTCACCCTGGCCGGCGAACCGTTCCGGGCCGCCCTGGCCGCGGCGCCGACCGAGCGCCGGGACGACGACGGCCGCTCGTACGACCTCGTGGTGCTGACCCTCACCGGCGACGGCGCCCTCCAGGTGGCCGGCGACGGGGACGGGCTGCGGGTCGCGGTCAACCGCGACTTCCTCCTCGACGCCGTCGCCGGCGCCGACCAGCTCGTGCTCGAGCTGGACACCCCGATCACCCCGCTGGCCGTCCGCGTCCCCGCCACGGCCACGTACTCCCTGCTCATGCCGGTCCGCCTCCCGGCCTGACCACCGTCAGCCGGTGCCGTAGTAGCGCTGGGCACCCGGGTGCAGCGGCACCGGGTCGGTCTCGGGGGCCAGGTCGCGCTTGATGTTGTTGGCCTCGGGGTGGACCTTCGCCAGGTCCGCCTGCCGGGCGAAGATCAGCTCCGTGAGCTTGAAGGCCAGCTCCTCGTCCATCGTGTCCTTGACCACGAGCAGGTTGGGCACGCCGATGCTCTGCACCGGCGCCGCCTGCCTGTAGACCGCCGGCGCGATCGTCGCCGCCTGGTACACCTCGCCGTACTCGGCCTGCAGCTTCGGCAGGTACGCGGACAGGTCGAGGAAGCGGACCTTGCCGCCGAGCGAGGTGACCAGGTCGGTGATGCCGGCGGTGGGCAGCCCGCCGGACCAGAACAGCGCCTGGATGGTGCCGTCCTTCATGCCCTGGACGCTCTCGTTGAGCGACAGCTTCTGCCGCTTGACTCCGGACTCCGGGTCCACGCCGGCCGCGCCCAGCAGCCGCTCGGCGATGACCTCGGTGCCGGAGTTGGCCGAGCCGGTGGACACCGACTTGCCGCGCATCTGCTCGATCGAGCCGATGCCTGCGTCGGTGCGGACCACGACGTGGGTGAAGTTGCTGTAGATCCGGGCCAGCGCGCGGATCGGCTGCGGCCCGTCGAAGGTGCCCTTGCCGTTGGTGGCGTCCGAGGCGGTGTCGGCGAGGGTGAAGGCGATGTCGCTGTCGCCGCGTACGACGCGCTGCACGTTTTCCACCGAGGCGCCGGTGACCTCGGCGGTGGCCGAGAAGCCCGGCAGGCCGTCCCCGATCAGCTGGGCCAGCCCGCCGCCGAGCACGTAGTAGACGCCGGTGGTGTTACCGGTGGCGATGGACAGCCGGCCGCCCTCGGCGGTGGCGGCGTCCTGCTGCTGCCCGCCGCACGCGGTCAGCGCGAGCGTCGCGACGACGACGGCGGCGAGCGTGACCCGGTTTCGGCTGGTCCGGCGGTTGCGGCGCATCGGTGGCCCCTTCGCGACGATTCCCCGCGAGCAGCCTGCCACCGTACGGCCCAGGCGTCACTGCCCCGTTCGCGCCGGTGCGCCGGAGCGGCGGATCAGCTGCGGTGGGCGGCAACTCCGGCCGTGACGCGCACCGTGACGCGCACCGGGGCGGGCATCCGCGATGGATGCCCGCCCCGGGGTGATCGACGAACCGCTTACATGTCGGCGACGTCCGCCTGCTTGGCGCGCACCGCCTCGGCGGCCTCGGCCAGCGCGGCCCGCTCGGAGTCGGTGAGGTCGCGCTCGACCACGCGCTTGACCCCGCCGGCGCCGATCTCCGCCTCGACGCCGAGGTAGACGCCGGAGATGCCGAACTCCCCGTCGACCCAGGCGCACACCGGCATGACCGCGCCGGAGTCCTCCTGGACCGCCCGGGCCATCCGGGCCGCCGCGGCCGAGGGGGCGTAGTACGCCGAGCCCGTCTTGAGCAGCGCGACCACCTCGGCGCCGCCGTTGCGGGTGCGGGTGACCAGCTCCTCGATCTTGTCCGCCGGCAGCAGGTCGGCCAGCGGCTTGCCGCTGACCGTGCAGGCCGACGGCACCGGCACCATGGTGTCGCCGTGCGAGCCGAGGGTCAGGGTGCGCACCGACCCGACCGGCACCGCCAGCTCCTCGGCCACGAAGTGGCTGAAGCGCGCGGTGTCGAGCATGCCGGCCTGGCCCATGACCCGGGCCTTGGGCAGGCCGGAGACGGCCGAGGCGAGCGCGGTCATCTCGTCCAGCGGGTTGGACACCACGATGATCACCGCGTCCGGCGAGCCGGCCACGATCCGCTCGGTGACGTCGCGGACGATCTTCGCGTTGGTCTCCAGCAGGTCCATCCGGCTCATGCCCGGCTTGCGCGGCAGGCCGGCGGTGATCACGACGATGTCCGAGCCCTCGGTCACGCCGTAGTCGTTGGAGCCGAGCAGCTTGGTCTCGAAGCCCTCGATCGGCCGGGACTGGTTGATGTCCAGCGCGATGCCCTGGGGCTTGCCCTCGATGATGTCGACCAGCGCGACCGAGTCGAAGATGTCGTACTCGGCGAGCCGCTGGGCCGTGGTGGAGCCGTAGAAGCCGGCCCCGACCACCGAGACCTTGCCGCTCACTTCGACGCCTCCAGCTTCTCGATGATGGCGTCCGCGTACTGGCTCGTGCCGACCGCGGTCGGGTCCTCGCGGGTGGGCTTCATGTCGTACGTGACCGACTTGCCCTCCGCGATCACCGCGGCCACCGCCGACTCCAGCCGCTGCGCCGCCTCCGCCTCGCCGAGGTGGTCGAGCATGAGCTTGCCGGACAGGATCATCGCGGTCGGGTTGACCTTGTTCTGCCCCTTGTACTTGGGGGCCGAGCCGTGGGTGGCCTCGAAGACCGCGGTGTCGGTGCCGATGTTGGCGCCGGGGGCGACGCCCAGGCCGCCGACCATGCCCGCGGTGAGGTCGGACAGGATGTCGCCGTAGAGGTTGGGCAGGACCAGCACGTCCCACTCCTCCGGCCGCTGGACCAGGCCCATGCAGGTGGCGTCGACCAGGTTTTCCCAGGGCTCGATCTCCGGGAACTCCTTGGCCACCTCGCGGAAGGTCGACAGGAACAGCCCGTCGGTGAACTTCATGATGTTGGACTTCTGGATGCAGTGCACCCGCTTGCGGCCCTGGTCCTTCGCGTACTGGAACGCGTAGCGAATGATCCGGGCCGAGCCTTCCTCACTGATCGGCTTGATCGAGATGCCGGAGTGCGGGCGGATCTGCTTCTTCTGCAGGCCGTTGAGGAACTCGATGGTCCGGTTGGCCTCGTCGGTGTCGTGCTCGTACTCGATGCCGGCGTAGAGGTCCTCGGTGTTCTCCCGGACGATCACCACGTCGACCTTGTCGAAGCGGGTGCGGACGCCAGGGTAGGTCTTGCACGGGCGCAGGCAGGCGAAGAGCTCCAGCTCGCCCCGCAGCGCCACGTTGACCGAGCGGAAACCGGTGCCGATCGGGGTGGTGATCGGCCCCTTGATCGCGACCTTGGTCTGCTTGATCGACTCGAGGGTCGCCGGCGGCAGCGGGGTCCCCGCCGTCTCCATGACGTCGACCCCGGCCTGCTGGACGTCCCAGTCGAACGTCGAGCCGCTCGTCGCGGCCGCTGCCTCCAGCACCCGGCGGGTCGCCTCGGTCAGCTCCGGTCCGGTGCCGTCGCCGGGGATGAGGGTTACGCGGTGGGTGGTCATGGGCGGAGGTTACCCGCCCTTTTCCGCGCCCGGATCAGGCGGGGAGCGCCAGCCCAAGCACCACGATGGCGACCGCCAACCCGCCGTAGCAGACCACGTCCACCAGCCGGCCGCGGACCGCGAGCAGGCCCGCCTGCCGGGCCGGCAGCGCCAGCCGGAACACCCCGGCCAGCCCGCAGGCGACGGCCAGCAGCAGCACCCCCCGCAGCCAGTGGACCGGGACCACGGCCGAGTACGCGATGCCGGTCGCGCCCAGCGCGAGCACCACCACGATCGGCAGGTTGCGCAGGTCGACCGTACGCAGCCCGCCGCGGTGGCGGCGCGGGTGCGGCGGCCGGGTGGGCATGACCTGGCTCACGGGTTGATGACGTCCGCCCACTGCGCCGGGGCCGGCTCGCCGCGCAGCACCGCCAGCGCGACCTCGGCCTGGGCGCTGCGGACCAGCACGTGGTCGGTGGTGAAGCCGGACACCGAGGTGAACGGGATGCGCGCCTCGGCCAGCCGGCCGGCGATGTCGGCCAGGAAGCCGATCAGCTCCCACGGCAGCGGCCCCGGGAACGTGATCCGCTGCCAGCCGCGCTCCACCGCCGCCGGCACCGGCAGCGTGTCGAGCATCTCCTCCGGCAGCACGACCGTGGTCTCGCTGGACTCGGCGACCGCGGCGAGGAACGGGCCGTCCGCGACCGGTGGCCACCAGCCGGCCGGGTAGCGGGCGACCGCGAGCAGCACCGGGTCCAGCGTCGGCTGCAGGTCCGCCCGCTCCTCCGTCGCGCCGGTCGTCACGCCGGCAGCCTACGCCGCCCACCCTCCCCCGCCCCCTCCCGCCGCCTCCCCGCCACCCGCCACCCCGCCACCCCGCCCCGAGTGACGGAGTCCGCCCGCGAGTGACGGAGTCCGCCCGCGAGTGACGGCGCTAAGGACGTCACTCGCGCTCGTACGACGTCACTCGCGAACGGAAGCCGTCAGTGGAGGGGGCACGGAGCGAGGAGGTGGGTGAGAGTGCGGCGGGCCATGCGGCTCATCGGCGGGTTGGTGTCGAGGTAGTACCAGGCCGCGCCCATCGCCTGCTCGAACGCCCAGGCCATGCCGCGCCGCCACTCGAGCTCGTCGCTGCCGAGGATGTCCGCGAACATCCGCCCCCGCGGGTCGATCGCCCGGACCGCCGCCACGAACTCGGCCAGGTCCTGGGCGAAGGCGGTCGAGTTGCCGGGATCGACCTCGGTGGCCGTACGGCCGGGCAGCCAGGTATGCACCGACCAGGGCAACGGATAGCCGGCCCCCGGCTCGCCGATCGCCACCGGCTCGGGCACCGGGAACCGGGTCCGGCCGAGCAGCTCGCGGCGGCGGCCGCCTCGGACTCCAGCCACTGCCGGACCTCGGCGGTGTCGCCGGGCCGCAGCGGGAACCGGGCCGCCAGCCGATCGCCGATCCGGAAGATCGCGTTGACCGTCCCCTCGGCCGCGACCGGCCCGACCGGCAGCCGCCGCCAGTCGGGGAACTGCCGGTCGACCAGCTCGCGGACCGTGCCGGCGGTCACCGTGAGCTGGTCGGGGTGCACCGGTCAGCCGGCGAGGGTCGACTCGGCCGCCTCGACGACGTTGGTGAGCAGCATGGCGCGGGTCATCGGTCCGATCCCGCCCGGCACCGGGGCGAGGAAGCCGGCCACCTCGCGTACGGCCGGGTCCACGTCGCCGACCAGGCCGGCCTCGGTCCGGGTGATGCCCACGTCGAGCACGGCCGCGCCGGGCTTGATCTGGTCCGGCGTGACCAGCCCGGGCGAGCCGGCCGCCGCGATCACGATGTCGGCCCGGCGGAGCTCGGCCGGCAGGTCGCGGGTGCCGGTGTGGCAGATCGTCACCGTCGCGTTCTCGGACTTGCGGGTGAGCAGCAGCGGCAGCGCGCGGGCCGCGGTGATGCCGCGGCCGACGACAACCACGCGGGCGCCGGCGATCGGCACGCCGTACCGGCGGAGCAGCTCGACGCAGCCCCGCGGCGTGCACGGCAGCGGCGCCGGGGTGCCGAGCGCGAGCCAGCCGAGATTGGTCGGGTGCAGCCCGTCGGCGTCCTTGGCCGGGTCGATCCGGGCCAGCACCGGGTTGGGGGCGAGGCCGGGCGGGAGCGGGAGCTGCACCAGGTACGCGGTGCAGGCCGGGTCCGCGTTGAGCTCGTCCACCACCGCCTCGACCTCGGCCTGGGTCGCGGTCGCGGGCAGCTCGACGCCGATGCTGCGGATGCCGACCTCGGCGCAGTCGCGGTGCTTGCCCCGCACGTACGCGTGGCTGGCCGGGTCGTCACCGACGATCACCGTGCCGAGGCCCGGCTCTATCCCCCGCTCGCGCAGCGCCTCGATGCGTGCCTTCAGCTCACCGCGGATGGTCGCCGCGGTCGCCTTGCCGTCCAGGAGGGTCGCCGTCACGGCGCCCATGCTCCCATCCCCGGCCCGGTCCCTCAGTGGGCGAAGTGGCGCGTGCCGGTGAGGTAGAGCGAGATCCCGGCCGCCTCCGCCGCCGCGATCACCTCGGGGTCCCGGACCGAGCCGCCCGGCTGCACCACCGCCCGGACCCCGGCGTCCAGCAGCACCTGCAGCCCGTCGGCGAACGGGAAGAACGCGTCGCTGGCCGCCACCGCCCCGGCCGCCCGCTCGCCGGCCCGGGCGACCGCCAGCCGGGCCGAGTCGACCCGGTTGACCTGACCCATGCCGACCCCGACGGTGGCCCGGTCGGCGGCCAGGAGGATGGCGTTGGACTTCACCGAGCGGATCGCCCGCCAGGCGAAGAGCAGGTCGCCCAGCGTCCGGTCGTCCGCCGGCGAGCCGGCGACCAACCGCCAGGCCGCGGCGTCGTCACCGGGCGCGTCCACCCGGTCCGCGGTCTGGGCCAGCACGCCGCCGCTGATCTCCCGGAACTCCACCCCGACCGGCCGGGCGCCGGCGACCACCAGCAGCCGCAGCGACTTCTTCGCGGTCAGCACGTCCAGGCTGCCCTCCAGGTAGCCCGGGGCGACCACGACCTCGGTGAACACCTCCGCGATCTGCTCGGCCAACCCCCGGCTGACCGGCCGGTTGACCGCGATCACCCCGCCGAACGCGGACACCGGGTCGCACGCGTGGGCCTTGCGATGCGCGTCCGCCACCGGGTCGTCGGCGTCCGCTGCGCCGACCGCGATCCCGCACGGGTTGGTGTGCTTGACGATCGCCACCGCCGGGTCGGCGTAGTCGGACACCGTCCGATACGCCGCGTCCGCGTCCACGTAATTGTTGAACGACATCTCCTTGCCGTGCAGCTGGCGCGCGGTGGCCAGCCCGCCGGCCGCGTCCGGGTCCCGGTAGAGCGCGGCCCGCTGGTGCGGATTTTCGCCGTACCGCAGGACGGCGACCCGCTCCAGCGCCAGCCCCGCGTAGCGCGGCCACCACTCCTCGGCCGACGCCAGCTCCTGGCCCATCCAGGTCGCGATGGCCGTGTCATACGCCGCCGTGTGCGCGAAGGCCGCCGCAGCCAGCCGGCGCCGCTCGGCCAGGCCGAAGCCGCCCTCACCCACCGCGGCGAGGATCTCCGCGTAGCGTGCCGGGTCGACCACCACCGCCACGCCGGCATGGTTTTTGGCCGCCGCGCGCACCATCGCCGGGCCGCCGATGTCGATCTGCTCGACCAGCTCCTCGCCGCGGATGCCGGCCGCGAGCGCCTGGCGGAACGGGTAGAGATTGGCCACCAGCAGCTGGAACGGCTCGATCCCGAGCCGGTCGAGCGTCTCGACGTGCTCGCTCTCCCGCGGGTCGGCGAGCAGCCCGGCGTGCACCCCGGGGTGCAGCGTCTTGACCCGGCCGCCGAGCACCTCGGGGAAGCCGGTGACATCCTCCACCGCGGTCACCGGCACGCCCGCCTCGGCGATGCGGGCCGCGGTCGAGCCGGTGGAGACGAGTTGCACCCCGGCCTCGTGCAGGCCCCGGGCCAGCTCGGCCAGCCCCGTCTTGTCGGACACGCTGACCAGCGCCCGGCGCACCGGGATCCGGGCGGTGGCGGCCGCCGCCGACGACTCGGTCACGGTGGGGAGCTCCTTCAGCAGGCGGCGGATGGTCTCGACGTACAGCGGCTTCTCCACCGCCTGGATGCGGGCGCGCAGGCTGCTCTCGTCGTCGTCGGGCCGGACCTCGACCGGCTGCTGGGCGAGCACCGGACCGGTGTCGACGCCCTCGTCGACCCGGTGGATCGTCACCCCGGAGGTCGGCACGCCGGCCGCGATCGCGTCCCGGACCGCGTGCGCGCCCGGGAAGTCCGGCAGCAGCGAGGGATGCGTGTTGACGATCCGGAAGCGGCGGACCACCGCCGGCGCCAGCACCCGCATGAAGCCGGCGAGCACCACCAGGTCGGGCTCGCACTCGGCGAGCGCGGCCGTGAGAGCGGCATTCCACGCGTCGCGGTCGGGATAGTCGGCCAGCGCCCGGGAGAAGGTGGGCACCCCGGCCGCGGCGGCCCGCTCCAGCGCCCGGCAGTCGGGGCGGTCGCTGCCGACCGCGACGACCCGGCCGCCGAGGCTCCCCTCGGCGGCCGCATCGAGCACGGCCTGCAGCGTGCTGCCCTCGCCGGAGGCGAGGACGACCAGTCGGGCGGACACGGGCGGAAGCCTAGGCTCTCCGGCCCCGTCGCCGCGTAAGCCGTCCACAGGCCGCGTCGCCGTCCACAACTCGCTCGCCGGGAGTGCACCGGGGCCGCCGACCGGTCAGACTCCACCCGAAGCGGGCGGGCGAGGACGGGAGTGGTCACCGTGGAGGTTGCTGCCGACACCCTGCAAAAGGCACTGCGGATCAACCTCGACCCGCGGTGGTACGGGACGATCGCCGAGATCGGGGCGGGCCAGGAGGTGGCGCGCTGGTTCTTCCGGGCCGGCGGGGCCGCCGGCACGGTCGCCAAGACGATCTCGGCGTACGACATGGCCGTCAGCGACGCGGTCTACGGGCGGGCCGGGCGCTACGTGTCCAGTCAGCGGCTGCAGGCCATGCTCGACCATGAGTTCCAGCTCAACATGGAGCGTCTGGACGACACCCGCGGCGACGCCAACGCGTTCTTCGCCTTCGCGGACACGGTGGTCGCCCGCAGCTACCAGGGCGGCAACGAGTGCCACGGCTGGATCGGGGTGAAGTTCCAGTCCCACGTCCGGGACGAGCCCAGCCAGATCGTGCTGCACGTCCGGATGCTCGACACCGAGGCGGCGCTGCAGCAGGAAGCGCTCGGCGTGGTCGGGGTCAACCTGCTCTACGGCGCGTTCTTCCACCACCACGAGCCCGAGATCATGATCGAGAGCCTGCTCGACCGGCTGACCACCGGCCGGATCGAGATCGACATGATCCAGTTCAAGGGGATCGAGTTCCGGTCGGTGGACAACCGGCTGATGGCGCTCAAGCTGGTCCAGCTCGGCCTGTCCGGCGTCGCGATGTTCGGCCCCGACGGGGACGTGCTGCAGCCCAGCGAGGTGCTGCGCAAGCGCAACATCCTGGTCGAGCGGGGCAGCTTCCGGCCGCCCACCCTGGTCAACATCGACATGCTCGAGTCGGCGGTCGCCAAGTTCCGCCAGGACCCGGCGATGACGGACACCGAGCCGCTGCTGCTCACCGAGCTGACCATGGCCAACCTGATGGCCGCGGCGACCGGCGGCACGGTCAACCGGCGCGACTTCCTCGCCCGCGCCGACCTGCTCGCCGCCTGCGGGATGACCACGCTGATCAGCGACTACGTCGAGTATCACCGGCTGGCGCAATACCTCTTCGAGCGCACCACCGGCCGGATCGGGATCGTCATGGGGGTGCCGAGCCTCGTTGACGTCTTCAAGGAGAGCAACTACGCGCACATGCCGGGCGGCATCCTGGAGAGCTTCGGCCGGATGTTCAAGAACGAGCTGAAGCTCTTCGTCTACCCGGTGCTGTACGACGACAAGGTGGTCACCGTCGACACCCTGCAGGTGGGCGACGGGCTCCAGTCGCTGTACGACTACCTCAACGGGCGCGGCAGCTTCGTCGACCTGGACAACTACAAACCGGACTACCTGCCGATCCTGAGCCGGGACGTGCTCAAGCGGATCGCCGCCGGCGACGAGGTCTGGGAGAGCCAGGTGCCGGCGGCGGTCGCGGACGTCATCAAGAAGCGCGGCTTTTTCGACTACCGCCGCCCCGACTTCTGATCCCCCGCCCTCACTCCGCCTCCGCACCCTCCGGCCCTGACCCCGCACCCTCCCGCGCACCCGAGCCCGCCCCGGCGGAGGGCCGCGCCGACTCCGCAGATGGTCGAGCCGGCGTGACGGACGGCCGAGTCGACCGGGCGCCCTCCTCCGGCTCGGCGGGCGTCCGGGTCGGATCGGCAGCCGCCCTCGACTCGGCGGACGCTCGGGTCGGCTCGGCCGCCACTCCCCGCCCGGCAGGCGATCGGGCATGCCCCGCGGAGGGTCGAGCCGGCTTGATCGCTGTCCCCGGCTCGTCGCCCGACCGGGTCGGCGCCGCGTGGGGTCGGGGTGGCTTGGCTGTTGTCGTCCGCTCGGCGGAGGGTCGGGTCGGCTCCGCGAGGGATCGGGCGGGCTCGGCGGACGGGCGGGCGGGCTCGGCGGACGGGCGGGCGGGCTTGGCGGACGGGCGGGTGGGCTTAGTGGGCGGGCGGGTCGGCTTAGTGGGCGGGGTGGCGGTGGCCGGGGGGCGGGAAGCCGGTGGGTCGAGAGTCGCACCGCGGGAGGTGCGGTCCTCGCGGGTGGGGAGGAGGGCGGCGGTGACGGCGGCGGGGGCGCCGATCTCCAGGGCGAGGGCCAGCAGGACCCGCCACGGGGACGGGCCGACCGCGGCCAGGTATCCGTCGCCGAGCCGGCCGCCGGCGAGCGCCGCGAGCAGCGCGAGCGTCGCGGCCGCGGCGAGGCCGGCCGCCAGCCCCCAGCCGGCGGTGCGCACCATCCGCGGCAAGGACCCTGATGCGGGCTCCACCGGCAGCGCCCGCACGAGCACCACGCCGGCCACCACGCCGGCGAGCACCGGCAGCAGCAGCACCGCCCGGACGGCCGGCGGTGGGGTCCCGTCCTGCGGCAGCGCGGCCAGCAGCGGGAACGCCGGCACCGGACCCAGCACCACGCTGAACGGCGACACCCCGGTCCCGACGCCCACCGCGAAGCCCGGCCCGGCCGCGTACGCCGTCGCCCACAGCGCCGCGTTCGGCAGCAGCAGCACGCAGCCGATCACCAGCACGACGGTGCCGACCAGTCCGGCGTCGAGGGCGCCGGCGAGCTCGCCGGCCCGCCCGGCGTGCACCCCGACCGAGACGAGCACCAGCAGCAGCCCGGCCCCGATCAGACCGAGCACGGCCGCGCCGGCGGCGACCGCGACCGCGGGCACCCGGGCCGGCAGCGCCGCCCGCAGCCGGTCGGTCAGACCGGCGCCGCGGACCACGCCGAGCCCACCGGCCAGGCCGGCGAGCAGGGTCGCGCCGAGGCCGGACAGCACCGCGTTCACGGCCACCTCGGGGGTGGCCGCGATCCGGGCCACCGCCGCGGTGGCGAGCCCGTAGACCACCGCCAGCGCGCCGACCGCCCGGGCCGCGGCGCGCAGGTCGGCGACCTCCACCGCCCGGGCCAGCGATGCGCCGGCCCGGTGCAGCACGCCGGCGGCGAGCAGGGTCAGCCCGAGCGGTACGCCGGCGACCCGGCCGCCGGGCAGGCTCAGCCCGCCGCCGTGGGCGAGCAGCCAGGCGTCCGCGCCGGCCCGTACGGCGTCCGCACCGGACGAGCCGGACCGGGCGTCGGCCACCCAGGCGATGAGCACCACGGCGGCGAGGACGGCGAGCCCGGACAGGGCGGCGACGAGCGCCCCCAGGGCACCGTGCACGACCACGGACGGCGCCGGCTCCGAAGGGCTCGGCGGCCCGGTGGAGCGGGGCCGCCCGCGCAGCACGTCCGTCACGACGTCCGACTCTCCCAGCCCGTCCCGCCGACCCCGCTCAGGCGCGCCGGGCCGCCCGACTGACGCCGTACGCCCGCCGCTGACGGAAAACGCCCCCGGCTGACGCCGCCAGGGGCGTCAGTCGGGGGCGCTCGCCGTCAGTCGCGGAGCGGGAGGCGGGTCAGCCCTGGGGGTAGCCGCCCTGGGAGGGGTAGCCCTGGCCCGGCTGGCCGCCGGCCGGGGGGTACTGCTCCTGGCCGTAAGGGCCGCCCTGGGCGGGCTGGCCGCCGGTCGCCGGGCCGCCCGGCTGGCCGTAGCCGGGCTGCTGCTGCCCGTACCCCGGCTGCTGCTGCCCGTAGCCCGGGGTGGCGCCCGGGTAGCCGGACGGTGCCTGCTGCCCGTACCCGGGCTGCTGCTGGCCCCAGCCCTGCGGCGGCTGCTGCTGGCTCCACGGGCCGCCGGTCGGCGTGGCCGGGGCCGGCTTGCGCATCCGGCCGGTGCGCTGCAGCCAGGACAGCGTCAGCACCGCGGCCGCGCCGAGCCCGACGATCAGGCCCAGCCAGACGCCGATCTTGCGCTCGACGTCGCCGCCGAGCAGCGTGCCGCCGGTGATCGTGTGCACGATGAACAGCACCGCGGCGAGGATCGCCAGCAGCGCCGGCACCGGCGAGGCGGTCCGGTCGGTCGCGTCGCCGTCCGCGTCGGCCGTCGACCCGCTGAGCAGCGGCGCCGCGACCAGCACCGCCGCGACCAGCAGCAGCACGGTCGCCACGGTCGGCAGGGCGAGGTCCCAGCCGGACGCGGTCAGCTCGTCGCTGATCTTCGGGCCCGCCCACGGCAGGAAGGCGACGATGAAGGCCAGGACCGCCAGCCCCAGCCCGACCAGCTCGAGCACCGGCAGGGCCGGCCCCGACCGTCGGGACCGCGGCGTGCTGGGCGGCCCGGGGGTTCCGTACCCGCTCATGGACATCCTCTCGAAGGGTGGTGGCTCAGACCGGGCGACACCCTACCCGCGGGCGGCGCCGGTCACGCCCGGCGGGCGCCGGACCGGTCAGCCGCCGACGATCTCCCGGACCAGCCGGGCGGTCTCGCTCGGCGTCCGGCCGACCCGCACGCCGGCCGCCTCCAGCGCCTCCTGCTTGGCCTGGGCGGTGCCGGACGAGCCGGACACGATGGCGCCGGCGTGGCCCATCGTCTTGCCCTCGGGCGCGGTGAAACCGGCCACGTAGCCGACCACCGGCTTGGTCACGTTGCCCTTGACGAACTCGGCCGCCCGCTCCTCCGCGTCGCCGCCGATCTCGCCGATCATGACGATGACCTCGGTCTCCGGGTCGTCCTGGAAGGCGGCCAGGCAGTCGATGTGGGTGGTCCCGATCACCGGGTCGCCGCCGATGCCGACGGCGGTGGAGAAGCCGATGTCGCGCAGCTCGTACATCATCTGGTACGTCAGCGTGCCCGACTTGGAGACCAGCCCGATCCGGCCGGACGTGGTGATGTCGGGCGGGATGATGCCGGCGTTGGACTTGCCGGGGCTGATCAGGCCGGGGCAGTTGGGGCCGATCAGCCGGGTGGTGCCGGCCCGCTGCGCCCGGGCGAAGAACGCCGCGGTGTCGTGCACCGGGATGCCCTCGGTGATCACCGCCACCAGCGGCACCGCGGCGTCGATGCTCTCCTCGACGGCAGCGCGGGCGAAGCGCGGCGGCACGAACACGACCGACACGTCCGCGCCGGTCTCCTTCACGGCCTCACCGACGCTGCCGAAGACCGGGATGCCGTCGACGCGCTCGCCGGCCTTGCGCGGGTTGACCCCGCCGACGACCGTGCTGCCGGCGGCGACCATCCGGCGGGTGTGCTTCATGCCCTCCGAGCCGGTCATGCCCTGCACGATGATCCGGGACGACCCGGTGAGGAAGATCGACATCAGCGCGCTCCCGCCAGCTCGGCGACCCGCTCCGCGGCGCCGTCCATCGTGTCCACCTGCTCCACCCCGGGCAGGGCGGCCTCGGTGAGGATCCGCCGGCCCTCGTCGGCGTTGTTGCCGTCCAGCCGCACCACCAGCGGCAGCGCCACGGCCTCGTCCCGGGACTCCAGCAGCTGGAAGGCCTGCACGATCCCGTTGGCCACCTCGTCGCAGGCGGTGATGCCGCCGAAGACGTTCACGAACACCGCGCGCACCGACGGGTCGGCCAGGATGATCTCCAGCCCGTTGGCCATCACGTCGGCGTCGGCGCCGCCGCCGATGTCGAGGAAGTTGGCCGGGCGGATCCCGCTGTGCCGCTCCCCCGCGTACGCGACCACGTCCAGGGTGGACATGACCAGGCCGGCGCCGTTGCCGATGATGCCGACCTCGCCGTCGAGCTTGACGTAGTTGAGGTCCTTTTCCTTGGCCCGCTGCTCGAGCGGGTCGTCCGCGCCCGGGTCGGCGAACCGCTCGAACGTCTCGGCGTGCCGGAAGTCGGCGTTGCCGTCGAGGGTCACCTTGCCGTCGAGCGCGACGACCTTGCCGCCCGGCGTACGGACCAGCGGGTTGACCTCGACCAGGGTGGCGTCCTCGGCCACGAAGGTCTCCCACAGCGCGACCAGGATGTCGACCACCTGGTCGCGGATGTCGGCCGGGAAGCCGGCGGCGTCCGCGATCTGCGCCGCCTTGGCCGCGTCCACGCCGGCCAGCGGGTCGACCGGGATGCGGGCCAGCGCCTCGGGCCGCTCGACCGCGAGCTGCTCGATCTCCATGCCGCCCTCGACCGAGGCCATCGCCAGGAACGTGCGGTTGGCGCGGTCCAGCAGGAACGACACGTAGTACTCGGAGTCGATGTCGCTGGCCTCGGTCACCAGCACCCGGTGCACGACGTGGCCCTTGATGTCCAGGCCGAGGATCGCGGTCGCCTTGTCCGCCGCCTCGTCGGGAGTCTGGGCCAGCTTCACCCCCCCGGCCTTGCCCCGGCCACCGGTCTTGACCTGGGCCTTGACCACGACCGGGCCGCCGATGCGGGCGGCGGCGTCGCGCGCCTGGTCAGGGGTCTCGGCCACCTCCCCGGGCAGCACGGGCACACCGTGCGCAGCGAAGAGGTCCTTCGCCTGGAATTCGTAGAGGTCCACCGGAACCCATCTTTCGTGCGGGACGTCGTTGTCGCCGGAACACCTTGCCGCGCTCCCGCCGGCAGGGTAGCGACCGAACGATCCGGACCTGGCGTCGGCTGCATCACACCGGCGCGATTCGTCCAGGTCAGGGCGGTCCCGTCGGGACTGTCGGCGGTACGGCCCAGGGATGTCTGCCGGAGGAGGAGTCCGATACCGCTGTTGTATCGGCGACGACGACAACGCCGCCGGTCGTCGTCTGGGCGTCGCCCGCGCCGCCAGATGTCCGGCAGAGACCCCCTAGGGTGCGGTCCGTGGGCTTGGACCTTTCCCCGCTCGCCGCGACCCCGGGGTCGGCTGCGGGGTCGGACGGGCGGGCGCTGCCGGCCCGGGCCGGCCGGTGGACCGGGCCCGGCGCGGTGCTGGCCTGGGCGTCGGTCGGGCCGGCGCTGCTCGTGGCCGGCTGGCTGGTCGCGGTCTACCCGCTGGCGTACGCGGGCCGCGCCACCCCGGTGCTGGCGCCGCTCGCCGCGGTGCCGGTGGTCGCGCTGGTGCTGGCCGCGGCCCGCCGGCTGCCGGCGGTGCCCGGCGCCACCTGGGGGCCGGTGCTCGGCACGCTGGCCATCGCGGCCGCCTTCGCCGGCTACACGCTGGCCCACAGTGCCGGCCACGTGGTGCTGCGCCGCGACCCGGGCGTGTACGCGCTGCTCGCCCGCTGGATCGCCGACTCCGGCGGGCTGCTGGTGCCGGCCCGGCTCGACCTGATCGGCACCCCCGACGGGGTGGTCACCGCCACCGCCCAGGGGCTCTACCAGGCCGGCGGGGACGACCTGTCCGCGCAGTTCATGTCCGGCACCGCGCTGACCCTCGCGCCGGCCGGCTGGGGCGGTGGCTGGGGTGCGATCCTGTCGGTGCCGGCGCTGGTCGGCTGCTGCGGGATCCTCGCCGTCGCCGGGCTGGCCGCCCGCCTGCTCGGGCCCCGGTGGGCGCCGCCAGCCGCGGCCGCGCTCGCGCTCACGCAGCCGATGCTGCTCACCGCCCGGTCGACGTACAGCGAGCCCCTGGCCCAGCTGCTGCTGCTCGCCGGCGCCTGCCTGCTGCTCGACGCGGTCCGCCGCCGCAGCCGGCCGCTGGCCGCGCTGGCCGGCCTGCTGATCGGGCTCAACCTGCTGATCCGCATCGACGCGCTGCGCGAGCTGGCACTGGTCGTCGTGGTGGTGGCCTGGCTGGCGCTGCGCCGGCACCCCGGCTGGTGGCCGCTGGCCCTCGGCACCCTCGCCGGCGCGGCGTACGGGGTGGTGGACGCCTACGGCCCGGCCCAGCCCTACCTGGCCGACCTGCTGGAGCGGATCCGGCCGGTGGCCGCGGCGCTGCTCGGGCTGGCCGTGGTGGCGGCGGTCGCGGTGCCGGTGGCGCAGCGGCTGACCCCGTGGCTGCTGTCCCGGTCATGGTGGCCGGAAGCCCGCACCGCGGCGGCCGGGCTGGCCGCGGCCGGCGTGGCCGGCGTGCTCGGCTGGCTGCTGGTCCGCCCGCTGGTCTGGGAGGGGCGCGGCACCTTCGCCGCCCGGACGTTCATCGAGACGCTGCAGCGCGAGCAGGGGCTCCGGATCGACGGGCACCGCAACTACGCGGAACAGTCGGTGCGCTGGACGAGCTGGTACGTGGGGTGGCCGGCGCTGGCGCTGGCGGCGGTGGCCGCGGTGCTGCTGACCTGGCGGGCGCTGCGCGGCGACCGGGAGGCCGGCTGGTGGGCGCTCGGGCTCGGGCTGCCGCTCGGCTCGGCGCTGTCGGTCCTGGACAACCCGGCGATCACCCCGGACCACCCGTGGGCGGACCGCCGGCTGGTGCCGACGGTGCTGCCGGTGGTCCTGCTGCTCGCCCTGTGGTCCGTCGCCACCCTCACTCGCTCCCTCCGCCCCGCTCCCGACGCCGAGTCGCCTGGGGCCGAGTCGCCGGGGCGAGTCGCCGGGGCGAGTCGCGGGCCGAGGCGCCGAGTCGCCGGGCGCCAGGACGGCGGGCGGGGCGCCGGTGGTGCGGCGACGGGCGGCGATCGGGGTCGCGGTGGTCGGCCTGCTGCTCGTGCTGGTGCCGGCCGAGCTCGGCTCCCGGCCGCTGCGGGACACCCGGACCGAGGCCGGCGAGCCGGCGGCGGTCGACCGCGCCTGCGCCGCGTTCGCCCCGGGCGACGTGGCGCTGCTGGTGGACGCGCGGGCCCGGCAGGAGTGGACCGCGGTGCTGCGGGAGGCCTGCGGGGTCGCCGCCTTCGGCCTGCCCGGGCAGGCGACCGACCGTACGGCGACTCGCGGCGAGGTGGCCGACGTGGCCGCCCGGGTGCGGGCCGCCGGCCATCGCCCGGTGCTGGTCGCGCAGTCGGCCGAGCCGATGCCCCGGCTCACCGGCCGCCCCGCCCGCCAGGTCGTCGACCTCGACACGGAGGAGCACCAGCGCCTGCTGCGGCAGTCGCCGCGGGATCTCACCCCGCTGTCCATCGAGCTGTGGCTGGCCGAGCCCGACTGAGGTGTGCGACTTCCGGTCGCCGCAAAGACCAGAAGTCGCACGAGCCGCCGGCTACGCCGGCTGGGTGGCGACGTGCTCGCGTACCCAGTCGACGATCGCGGTGGTGGTCGCCCCCGGGGTGAAGATCTTCGCCACCCCGAGCTGCTCCAGCGGCCCGATGTCGTCGGCCGGGATGATGCCGCCGCCGAAGACCACGACGTCCTCCGCGCCGCGCTCGTGCAGCAGCTCGATCACCCGCTTGAAGAGCGTCATGTGCGCGCCGGACAGCACGGACAGGCCGACCGCGTCGGCGTCCTCCTGGATCGTGGTCTCCACGATCTGCTCGGGCGTCTGGTGGAGGCCGGTGTAGATGACCTCCATGCCCGCGTCGCGCAGCGCGCGGGCGACCACCTTGACCCCACGGTCGTGCCCGTCGAGGCCCGGCTTGGCCACGACCACCCGGATCCGTCCGCTCAACGTGACCTCCGTTGCCGGCGCACCACCACGGTGAGGTCGCGCCTCTAGCGCAGAGTACCCACGCTCCGGTCGCGGGTGGCCTTCTGCCGGCCGAGCGCGGTCCAGGCCAGGACGGCGACGACGAGGCCGGCGATCAGGGTGCCGACACCGCCGGCGGTGGGCGTGATGACCGGCGACCGCGCCACCAGCAGCCAGGCGGCGAGGCCCTCGGACAGCAGCACCGCGGCCAGCCCGGCGTACGCGCCGACGACCGCCAGCCGCGGCCGGAGCGTCGCCGAGATCACGGCCCAGGTCATCGCGCCGAGCGCCAGCACGACCGCGCCGAGCAGGTCGAGGCCGGAACGCTCCGGCAGCGTCGGGGTGCCGGGAGCGATGCCCGAGCTGTACGGCGCCATGCCGAGCACCAGCGCGGCAAGCACGCCGACCGTCAGCCCCCAGGCGGCGAGCCGCGGTCGGCGCGGGTCGAGGTCGCCGCCGTCCTCCATCACCGTGCGCGGCCAGGCGGCGGCCGCCAGCGAGGCGGCGACCACGAGCAGGGCGGTGCCGGCGATCACGATGAGCAGGCCGGTGCCGACCTCGTAGCGGGCGCTGGTGCCGATGCCCAGCGGCAGGTCGAGGGTGGAGCGGGAGTCGGTGTCGGCGAGCGCGAGGCTTCGCAGGAGCAGGCCGGCGGCGAGGGTCCCGGTCGGGAACAGGGCGGCCAGCGCCAGCCGGGGCAGCTGGCCCCGGACCGCGAGCACGCCGGCGCCGGCGGCGACCGCGACGAGCGGCAGCACCGGGACGAAGCCGAAGAGGTTGCCGGCGCTGCCGAGGTCCCGCCCGCCGGAGCGGACGAGCGGGAACGCCGGGGCGATCAGCAGGAGGACCGCCGCGGTGAGCGCGACGGCGCCGGCCACGCGGGCGAGCGTCGGCACCGGACCGACGACCAGCCCAGGACCGGGCGGCGCCGGAACCGCCGGCCGCCCACCCTTGCCCTTGCCCCCCGACTTCGCCGCGCCGCCGGTACGGACCGGCTTCCGCGCGGTGCCGGTACGGACCGGCTTCGCCGAGGTGCCGGTCCCGTCGCCGCCCCCTTGCCCCCCGCCCGCCTTCCCACTGGTCGCCTTCCCGCCTGCCTTCGCCCCGCTGGCCTTCGTAGCGCTCGGCTTCGCGCCGGTCCCGGCCCCCGTACCCGCACCGGCGCCCTCGGCGTCATCACGGGCGACCTCGGTGGCGGCGGGCTCGGCGGCGGGCGGGGAGGCGGGTGGGGGAGCCTTTCGGGGCGTGCTCACGGGCGCCGACGCTAGCAAGCCCGGCGACCGACCCGGCGTCCCGTACCGGAGTGGCCGATCACACAGCGTCGCCGCCCGGACCCGGTCGGGCGGTTCCGCGCGCCAGGTGGAGACGGATCGGCCGGCAGTAAGGGATGATCGGGACCTTCCACGGGTATGGGACGAACCTGGAGGCGTACTCGAGCGAGGCGGCGATGGCGCTGGTGCGGGTGGTGGTTCCCACACTTGCGGCCTCGCGCGGCCTGCGGAGCCTCACCTCGCCGGCCGGGCTGCGCGGCTGCGGCACCGAGATCGCATGGTTGGCGGCGCACGCGCTGCTCTACCCGCTCGGCTTCGGCGCCGGCCGACCCCCGGCCGACCTCGCCCCGCACCGGATCGACCACCTCACCCCGCGCCAGCGCGGCCTGGTGCTGCACGACCTTGCCGCCGCGGCGACACCGATCCTGCTGGTGCACGGGCTGGGCGACAACCGCTCGGCGTTCACGCTGCTGCGCCGGTCGCTGCGGCGCCGCGGCTTCGGCCGGATCCGTACCGTCAACTACAGCGTGCTCACGTCCGACGTCCGGACCGCGGCCAGCTCACTGGGCCGGGCGGTCCAGGACCTGTGCCAGCAGACGGGGTACGAGCGGGTGCACGTCGTCGCGCACTCGCTCGGCGGCCTGATCGCGCGCTATTACGTGCAGCGGCTCGGCGGGGATGCCCGGGTGCACACCCTGGTCACGCTGGGCGCGCCGCACGGCGGCACCGGCTGTGCCCAGCTGGTGCCGCTGCCGCTGTGCCGCCAGCTGCGGCCCGGCTCGACGCTGCTGGCCGAGCTGGAGCGGCCGGCGCCGGGCTGCTCGACCCGCTTCGTCGCGGTGTGGAGCGACCTGGACCAGCTGATCTACCCCAAGCGGAACGCCCGGCTGACCCACCCCGACCTGGACTCCCGCAACGTGCTGATCCGCGGCATCGGGCACACCTCGCTGCCGGCCGACGGGCGGGTCGCGCGGGTCGTCGCGCGGGCGCTGACCCACCTCGACCATGACGGCTCGACACGTCGCCGGCCGGACGGGCGCGACAGGCGTACCGGGCCCGATCAGACACTGCCGGCAGCCGAATGCGCACGGAAGGGCACGACGGCAGCGCCGTTCGGGTGACAACCCTTACGGATGTTTGCCTTCCCCACACCTCCCGATTACGGTCCGATCTCGGCGCTGGGCCGGATCAAGATCCGCACACCGCGTCACCGGCCAGGTCCTCGGATGAAGGGTTGCCTCGTTGACGCGTCACCGCCGACCCGAGGGTCGACACCGCGCGCACAAGCCCCCGCACAACAAGGCCCCCGCCGTCCTCGCCTCCGCCGTCGTCGGCGCCACCGCCGCCGCCCTGTCCACCGCCGCCGCCTCCGGCGACGGCCTCCAGGCCATGGCCGCCAGCGTCACCGCCCTGCAAGCCCCCGTCCCCGACACCGCCCTCGGCATGGGCGGACCGGAACCGCTGCCAGCCGACGTCGCCGCCGAAGTCCCCATGAACGGACGCACCCTGCTCGCCGCCACCGCGGCCAAGAGCCGCGTCGCCACCATCCAAGCCACCCGCGCCGCCCGCGCCCGCCAGATCGCCCTCATCGAGGCCGCCCGGCCCAAGTGGCTGCTCCCGCTGCCGAAGGGGACCTTCCGGGTCTCCTCCTGCTTCGCGCCGCGGTGGGGCAGCTTCCACTACGGGCTCGACATGGCGGCGCCGGCCGGCACCCCGTTCTACGCGGCCGGCGACGGCGTGGTGATCGAGGCCGGCCCGCTGGGCGGGTACGGCAACGTGATCATGATCGAGCACCCCGACGGCACGATCACGGTGTACGGGCACGAGGAGCGGATCTTCGTCGAGGAGGGCGAGAAGGTCAAAGCCGGCCAGCTGATCGGTCAGGTCGGCAACCTCGGCCAGAGCACGGGCTACCACCTGCACTTCGAGGTACGGGTCGGCGACGTCAACGGTGAGAAGGCCGACCCGGTCGACTGGCTCGAGGAGCGCGGGATCCGGCTCGCGGGCTGCGGGTTGTAGGTCCGCCGCGCGCCGGCCGGGTGGACCCCGCGGCGCGGGCCGGCGGGACCGTCCCGGCAGGATGGTGGACGTGGACTCCTCGGCGCGACTGCGCCCACCCGGCTCGGCGCCCGCCTCCGCGGGCCCGCCGGCCGGCGACCCCGCGGGGGCTCGGGGACGGTGGGACCGGGCGGTGCGCGCCGCGCAGCGGGCTGTGGGCGGGGGCCCGGGAGAGGGGCCGGCCGGGTGGGGCTGGATCGTGCGCGGGTGGCTGATCAGCCGGGCGCTGACGCTGCTGATCCTCATCCCGGAGAAGAACATCCTCGGCGACGTCCGCTACTACGGCCGCCAGCTGGAGGCGCTCTTCGGCGCCGCGCCGGTCACCGAGGTGCTCCGCGAGTACCCGGCGCCCGCGCTGGCCGTCTTCGTCCCGCCCTGGTGGCTGACCGACGGCGCCGAGAAGCCGTACCAGGCGGCCTTCGTGGTGCTCATGGTCGCCATCGACCTCGCCTTCACGGTCGCGCTCTGGCGGGCGTCCGGCCGGCGGCCGACCCCGGGCGTACGGGTCTGGCTGTGGCTGGTGCCCTGCCTGGGCCCGCTCACCTTCACCCGCTTCGACCTGGTCTCGGCCGCGCTGGCCGGGGCGGCGCTGCTCGCCCTCGCGGCCCGGCGGCCACTCTCGTCCGGGCTGCTCGCCGCGGCCGGCGCCGCGGTGAAGCTGTGGCCGGCCGCGCTGGCCCCCGCGCTGCTCATGCACCGGGACCGGCCCGGGCGGGTGCTCGCCGGGTTCGCCGGCCTGGGCGCCGTCGCGGTCGCCGCGACGCTGGCCGGCGGCGGCGCCACCCGGCTGCTGTCCCCGCTGACCTGGCAGGGCGACCGCGGGCTGCAGATCGAGACGATGTGGGCGACGCCGCTGCTCTGGGGGCGGGCGTTCAGCTCGGAGACGTGGTCGACGCCGTACACGCGCTTCTACGCGTTCCAGGTCGAGGGACCGGGGGCGGCCGCGCTGACCCGGCTGTCGACGGTCGCGACGGTGGCCGCGGTCGGGCTGCTGGTCTGGCTGTGGTGGCGCGCGTGGCGGACCGGGGTCCCGGCGGGGCTCGGGCTGGTCGGCCTGCTCGCGCTCGCGGCCGCCTGCCTGCTGATCCTGCCCAACAAGACGCTGAGCCCGCAGTACCTGCTCTGGATCGGCGGCCTGCTGGCCGCGCTCGGCGCGACGGTGCCGGACGAGCCGCTGCTCCCCCGGCTCAACCTGCTGGTCGTCCTCAGCTGCCTGCTGACCCAGGTGATCTACCCGCTGGGGTACGGGATGCTGACCGGCCCGCACTGGTCCAACGCGCTCGGCGCCGCGCTGCTGACCGCCCGCAACGGGCTGCTCATCGCCGTCACCGTGCTCGTCATCGCCCGGGTGGTGCGCCTGACGAGGCGGGCATGATCCCCGACCGCTGGACCGTGGGCTCCCGCCCCGCCGACGCCGCGCTGCTGCTCGCGGTGCTGGTCGCCGGCTCGGTGAGCCGGCACGCCGTCTACAACCCGGTCGGCATCGTGATCCTGGTGCTGGCCGTGGCGGGGCTGGCCGCGGCGGTCTGGCTGGGCGCCGGCCGGGCCGGGCCGTCCCGGCTCGGCGTGCTGGTCGCGCTGGCCGGCGCGCTCGTCGCCCAGGTGCTCAAGCCGCCGTACATGAACCTGGAGGACCGCACCTGGGCGCTGCGGGCCGGCGTCTACGTGGCGATGGCGGCGACCGCGCTGGCCGCGGTGCCGCTGCTGCGCCGGAGCGCGGCGGTCGCCTGGACCACGCTCGGCGTCACCGGGGTCGCGTACGGCCTGGTCATCGCCGGCGGTCGCCCGCTGATCGACGTGTGGCCGATCCTGCAGGGCGCGGCGAAGGGTGTGGTGGAGGGGCGCAACCCGTACGAGATGACCTTCACCGGGGTGCCGCCCGGGCAGGTGGACGACTGCTTCAACTACCTGCCCGGGACGTTCCTGGTGCCGCTGCCGGGGCGGCTGCTGGCCGGCGACGTCCGGTACGCCGAGGCTGCGGTGCTGCTGGCCGGGGTGGCCGCGCTGGTGGCGTACGCGCTGCACCGCCGGTCCGCGACCGCCGTCGCGCTCGGCGGGCTGGCCGGCGTGCTGCCCGGCTCGCTCTACGACGTCCAGCAGGCCTGGAACGAGACGGTCGTCTTCGGCGCGCTGGCCGCGGCCGGGGTGCTGGTCGCGGTGCGCAAGCCCTGGTGGGCGGCGGCGGCGCTCGTGGTGGCGCTGTGCACCAAGCAGCACGTGGTGCTGCTGTTGCCGCTGTGGGCGCTGTGGCCGGCGTTCGGCCCGCGGCGCGCGCTCGGTGCCGCCGCCGGGGCCGCCGCCGTCACGCTGCCGTGGTTCCTGGCCGACCCGGGCCGCTTCTGGCACTGCGTGGTGGACTTCTTCCTCGACCTGCCGGCCCGGGAGGACTCGCTGTCGATCTGGCAGCTGATCCCCGGTCCGCTGCGGACCCTCGCGGTGCTGGCGCTGGTCGCGGTCGCGTACGTCCTCGCGCTGCGCGGCCTGCCCCGCACGCCGGGCGGCCTGCTGCTCGGATCCGGGCTGGTGCTGGCCGCCTTCGCGCTGGCCAACAAGCAGAGCTTCCTCAACCAGTGGCTGCTCGCGGCCCAGCTGGTGGTGGCCGGCCTGACCCTGGTCGCCGCGTCCACCCGGCCGGTCCGGGAGGTGGCGCTGCCGGGCGCACGGACAGGGTGACTCACCGACTCCGGCTGCGGAGTGTCGGGGGCTCCCTCTACTGTCCCGAGAGTGGTTCCCGCCCCCGACCCAGGAGCACCGATGATCCGGACGACTCCACGCCGGCGGCTCCGGCTCGCTGCCGGCGCCGTCCTCGCGACCGCCTTCCTCGCCCCGGTGGCCACCGCCCCGGCCGCGCAGGCGGAGACGACCCCCGGCCAGCCCGACTACACGCTGACCATCCTGCACAACAACGACGGCGAGTCGAAGCTGCTCGGCGCGCCCGGGCAGCCGGACTTCGGCGGAGTCGCCCGGTTCAAGACGCTGGTCGACAAGCTGCGCCTGGAGGCCACCACCGGGCACCACAAGCCCGGACAGGCGCGCAAGCGCGGCGAGATCATGCTGTCCTCCGGCGACAACTTCCTCGCCGGGCCGGAGTTCACCGCCAGCCTGCGCAAGGGCGTGCCGTTCTACGACTCCCTCGCGTTGCAGCAGGTCGGCTACGAGGCGATCGCCATCGGCAACCACGAGTTCGACTTCGGACCGGACGTGCTCGCCGACTTCATCACCGGCTTCGGGCCTGACGGCCCGCCGTTCCTGTCCGCCAACCTCGACGTCAGCGGGGAGCCGCGGCTGCTCGCGCTGGCCGAGTCCGGCGACATCGTGGCCAGCACGGTGGTCAGCGACCGCGGCGAGCGGGTCGGCGTCATCGGCGCCACCACCCCGGCGCTGCCGTCCATCTCCAGCCCGCGCAACGTGCGGGTGCTGCAGGACGTCGCCGGCATCGTCCAGCGCCAGGTCGACACGCTCACCCGGCGCAGCGTCAACAAGATCATCCTGATCAGCCACCTGCAGAACGTGGCCGAGGACCGTGCGCTGGTCCCGCAGCTGCGCGGCGTCGACGTGGCCATCGCCGGCGGCGGCGACGAGCTGCTTGCCAACGAGGGCGACCTGCTGGTGCCCGGCGACGCCCGCTCGGTCGACCCGGTGACCGGCCAGCCGTTCAGCTACCCGATCCTGGCCACCGACGCCGCCGGCACCACCGTGCCGATCGTCACGACCGCGGGCGACTACAAGTACGTCGGCCGGCTCGAGGTCACCTTCGACCCGGCCGGCAGGGTGCTGCAGATCGGCGAGGACAGCGGCCCGGTGCGGGTGTCCGGTGTGGCGCCGGACGCGGTCGCCCCGGACCCGACCCTGCAGAGCACGGTCGTGCAGCCGGTGCAGACCTTCGTGAACACGCTCGCCGCCAACGTGGTCGGCCAGTCCGCGGTGGCGCTGGAGGGCCGGCGCGACCCCGGGGTGCGCACCCAGGAGACCAACCTCGGCAACCTGCTCGCCGACGCGCTGCTCTACACCGGCCGGGAGCGGGCCGCCGAGTTCGGCGTCACCCCGCCGCAGGTCTCCCTGCAGAACGGCGGCGGCATCCGCAACAACAACCTGATTCCGCCGGGACCGCTCACCGAGCTGACCACGTTCCAGGTCGCCGCGTTCGCGAACTTCGTCTCGGTCGTGCCGGATGTGCCGCGGGCCCAGTTCAAGGAGATCCTGGAGAACGCGGTCTCCCGGGTCCCGCTCGCGGACGGCCGGTTCGCCCAGGTGGGCGGCTTCCGGTTCACCTACGACGCCACCCGCACCGCCCAGGTCGTCAACGACGCCGGCACCGTGCTCACCCCGGGCGACCGGGTCCGCTCGGTGGTGCTCGACGACGGCACGGTGATCGTGCAGGACGGCGCGGTGGTGGCCGGCGCCGGCATCTCCGTGGCGACGAACGACTTCAGCGCCCGCGGTGGTGACCAGTGGCCGTTCCGCGGCCTGCCGTTCACCACGGTCGGCACCACCTACCAGCAGTCCCTGCTGGAGTACCTGGTCGAGGGGCTGGGCGGCCAGGTCACCGCGGCCGACTACCCCGAGGGTGGCGAGGGCCGGATCGTCCGCCTCGCCTGACGGCCTGACGGCCTGACCGGCTGACCGCGGCCGGTGGGACCCGCTCGACGGGACCCCGCCGGCCGCGGCGCCGTCTACGAGTCCCGCGACTGACGGCGGCCCGGCGCGACTGACGGCGGCCCGGCGCGACTGACGGCGCCAGCGGCGTCAGTCGTCGCCGGAGGCCGTCAGTCGCGGGTTGGCCGTCAGTCGCGGGCGGGCGAGGGGTGTCGGGGGGTGGGTGGGGCGGTTAGCGTCGGGTATGGGCGACACCCACCTCAGCACGCTTCCCGACGGGCGCCGGATCGCGTACGCCGACCACGGCGACCCAACCGGCCCGACCGTGCTCAGCTGCCACGGCACCCCGGAGAGCCGGCTCACGCACCCGGCCGTGTCCGGGCTGGCCGGCGAGCTGGGCTTCCGGCTGATCGTCCCCGACCGACCCGGCTTCGGGCAGTCCGACCCGCAGCCGGGCCGGGCGCTGACGGACTGGCCGGCCGACGCCGCCGCGCTGCTGGACTCGCTCGGCGTCGGCTCCTTCGCCGTCGTGGGCGGGTCCGGCGGCGGGCCGTACGCGATCGCCTGCGGGGTGCTGCTCGCCGACCGGGTCACCCGGGTCGGGCTGCTCGCGCCGGCGCCGCCGCAGGGCGCCCCGGCGCACGGCTTCGTGCCGCGGGACCCGGCCGCGCTGCGGGAGCGCGGGGAGACGATGGTCCGGCTGCTGCGGGAAGACCCGGACGGCTTCTACGCGCTCGTGGAGCCTGACCTGTCGGAGCCCGATCTGGAGTACGAGCGGGGACTGGACCAGGCCGAGAAGGACTTCGCCACGGCGATGTTCCGGGAGGCGTTCCGGCAGGGCGCGGACGCGTACGTCGAGGACCACCTGATCGACGCCGGCCCGTGGGGCGACCTGCTGCCGCGGCTGGGGCGGCCGACCCGGATCTGGCAGGGCGACGACGACAACAACGTGCCGGACGAGGCGACCCGCTGGCTGGCCGGGCGGATCCCCGGCGCCGAGCTGCGGCTGATGACCGGCGCCGGCCACCAGCTGGCCGACGACGTGTTGGCGGAGGCCTTCAGCTGGCTCGTCGACCGCCCGGCGGACACCCCGTGACCGCGCCCCCCGCCGGCGGCGCCCCGGCCACACCCACCACCACCAGCACCCCAGCCACACCCACCGCCGGCGGCGTCCCCGCCGCAGCCACCGCCAGCGAGGTCGCTGCCCGGCCTGGCGGCGCCCCGTTCGCAGCTCCGCCCGGCGGCGGATTGGTCCCGGCGGACCCCGGTGGGGTGCTGGGGGCGGTGCGGGCGTGGCGGCGGGAGCACGCTGCGGACGTGCTGACCGGTTTCGCCGAGCTGCTCGCCCTGGACAACGTCACCGGCGACGTGCCGGCGCTGCGGCGCAACGCGGCCGAGATCGTGGCCAGGCTGCGGGCCCGCGGCGCCGATGCGGAGGCGGTCGGCCCGGACGGCGTCGCGCCGCTGGTGGTCGGCCGGGTGCCGGCCCGCCCGGGGGCGCCGCGGCTCGGCGTCTACGTGCACTACGACGGCCAGCCGGTGACGCCGGCCGACTGGGCCACCCCGCCGTTCACGCCGACGCTGGTCCGCCCGGACGGGACGACCGTGCCCTTCCCGGCCGCGGGCGAGCCGGTCGACGACGAGTGGCGGCTGCACGCCCGGGCCGCCGCCGACGACAAGGCGCCGATCGTCGCCCTGCTCGCCGCCCTGGACGCGGTCGCCGCAGCCGGGGCGGAGCCGGCCGTCGAGCTGGTGCTGTGCTTCGAGGGCGAGGAGGAGTCCGGCTCGACCCACCTCGGTGAGCTGCTCGCCGCGTACGCCGACCGGCTGGCCGCGGACGCCTGGCTGATCTGCGACGGGCCGGTGCAGCCCGGCAACGCGCCGCAGGTGGTGCTCGGCGTCCGCGGCTTCGCCGACCTCGAGCTGACCGTCTACGGCCCGGCCCGGGAGCTGCACAGCGGCCACTACGGCAACTGGGCGCCGAACCCGGCGCTCGAGCTGGCCCGGCTGCTCGCCTCGATGAAGGACGCCACCGGCCGGGTCACCGTCGACGGCTTCACCGCCGACACCCGCCCGCCGACCGCGACCGAGCAGGCGGTGCTGGACGGGATGCCGGCGGTCGAGGACGGCCTGCTGGACCGGCTCGGGCTGGCCGCCGCCGAGGTCCCGGGCAGCCGGCTGCTGGACCGGCTGATGCTGCCCTCGCTGAACGTGCGCGGGCTGCGGGCGGCCGACGTCGGCCCGGCCGCCCGCAACGTGATCCCGGCGTGGGCGACCGCCTCGATCGACATCCGGCTGGCCGCCGGCGACGACCCGGACCGGATGCTGGACCGGGTGCGGGCGCACGTCGCCGAGCAGGGCTACCTGGTGCTCGACCGGGAGCCGACCGCCGCCGAGCGCCGCGCCGGCCCGGTCGCCCGGATCGACGCCCGGGTCGGCTACCCGGCGGCCCGGGCGCCGCTCGACCTGCCGGTCGTCGCCCACCTCCAGGGGCTCGCCGCCCGGGCGGCCGGCGCGGACGCGATCGCTCTGCCCACGCTGGGCGGCTCGGTGCCGCTGCACCACTTCGGCGCGGTGCTCGGCGCCCCGACGGTGATCCTGCCGATCGCCAACCCGGACAACAACCAGCACGCCGCGGACGAGAACCTGCGGCTGGGCAACCTCTGGTACGGCGTCGACCTCTTCGCCCTGCTCATCACCACTCCCTGGGCGCCGTAGCCGCTCAGGGCGTGCGGCAGCGCTCCGCACTGGTCGGGCCGCTGGTCTTCGGCGCCACAACGCCTCACAGATCAGGCCGCACCCGGTTCGAGATCCTGGGCGGACGAGCCGGCCGTGGTCCCGGCGGCGCCAGCCAGTGCGGTCAGTGCCTCGTCGAGCAGCCGGCGGATTCCCGCGGTGATACCGGCGCACTCGCTACCGATCTTCGCCGCGCTCTGCTGGATCCCATCGGCCAACTTCTTGACCGCGTCGATCTTCCCGAGCCAGGCGACCGCCTCGGTGATCTTCTCCTCGGCGGTCGCGATCTCGGCCGCGCCGGACCTCGCGGTCGCGGTGATCGCGACCGTCCGCAGGACCAGGAGCACCGTGCGGAGCAGCTCGGGATCGTCCACGTCGGGGTCGAAGGACAGGACGATCCGGCGGGGGCCCAGCACCCGGACGGTCCGGCCGGCGTTCTGCTCGGGCGTGCGGACGACACCGAGAGCCGCGCTCGCCGCCCGGTTCCGTTCCGCCTGGCCGAGGTAGTCACCCCATCCGGACCGCGTCGAGTCGGTCACCTCGAGCACGATCCGGGCCAACCCGCCCTCGACGCTGAGGACACCGTCGCCCTTCTTGCTCCGGGGCACGAGCCCGATCTTCGTGGTCGTGTCCGCGTAGTCGTCGCCCAGCCCGGCCGCGATGTCCTCCATGAGCTTGTGGATGTGTTCCTCGAACGAGGCGCCTTTGAGGGGTGTGATCCTGGCGACGGAACGCCTGGCCTCCTGCATCCGGAACATCGTCGTCAGTTCTTCGACCTTGCCTGCGAGGTCGGAGTGGCTGGTCGCGATCTGTCGGACGACCATGTCCTGCTGCGCGGCGAGGGTGGCCGCGTGCCTCGCCATCGGTGACGTCGGGTCGGCCGGGTCGAGCTGCCTGGCGGCCCGGTCGAGCAGGTCGCTGGTCGCAACGCGTACCTGAGACTCCAGGCTGTTGCCGAATTTCTCCAGCAGCGGCTGGAGGCGGGCGAGCAGCTCCGGGCTGTCACCGCCGAAGATCCGCTGGATCTCCGTGGTCATCTCGGTCCGGGCGGTCGCCACGGCCGTGCCGAGCTCCTGGCGGCTGCGCTGGTCAACCTCCGCGATCGCCTTGGCCGCGTCCGTCGCCACCCTGGTCACCGTCTCCGACGCGTCCCGCACGGCCCGCTCGGTCAGCTCCGCAGCCTTCGAAGTCGCATGCGCGGTCCTGTCGCCTACGTCCTTGAGCATCTGCTCGACGGCTCTCACCTCGGTCGTCTGCGCGGTGGCGATGAGCGCCCGAACGCCGATGACGACGGCCTCGGTGGCGAAGGTCGACAGTTCCGCACTCGCGAGCTGCACGGGGTCGTCTACCACTGGCCCGCGCCGGCCGGTCGTCCATCGCTGGGCCTCCTGGACGACGTCCCGGTCCTGGATCGACAGCGCCTCGATCACCACGGCGCCAGCCTCGGCGTCGTACCGCACGACAGGCTCGGTGGGCATTGGTCCCCTCCCCGCTCGGCGCGCCGCCCCGGCGGTGACGCAGCGAGGACAATGGCCTGAGCGGAACTCAGTGGGAGGGTCTGTCACCGATAAGGGGTCTTATCGGTTTCCTGATCAACGGTTCTCCTTAGGTGTCGTAGGCTGCCGCCACCGACCCCGACCGGAAGGCCAACACCGTGTCACGGATGTCGACGCTGAGCCTGCAGGACATCGCCGATCTGGCGCATGTCCAGCGGCCGGTCGTGTCGATGTGGCGCGCCCGGCCCCGGGTCCGCGGACGGGAGATCCCGTTCCCACAGCCCGTGACGTCCTCCGGCGGCCTGGACCGTTTCGACCGGGACGAGATCATCGCCTGGTTGGAGGCGACCGGACGGGGCAACAATCGTGAGGCGCGCCAGGACGCGCCTGCACTGTCGGTTCCCGACGGGACCGACCTCGAGGACGTCGTCACGCTGCTCTGCCTGTACGTGCTGACGCGCGAAGAGCTGGACAGCCTCGACCCGGAGGAACTGCTTGACCGGGCGCGGCAGGTCGACCCCGACGATCGGCTGCTGCTGCGGGAGACGCGCACCATGCCGGTGGCGCCGCACCTGCTCCGCTACGTCGACGACCTGGTCGAGGCCTCCTTCGGCGTTCCCGACGCGCTGGCGCGGCTGCAATTCGGGCGACTGAAGCGGGAAGCGGGCGACCGAGGACTCTCCGACGATCTCGTTGCGGTCGTGCGGGCAGCCGTCGCGGCTGGACGCGCGCACCTGGGCGAGGATGCCGTCCTGGCACCGCCGGCCGACCATCGACTCGCCCGCGGTCTCACCGAGGGCTTCACCAGCGTCCTGCTCGACGGCGACGACCCGGCCTCCCGGGCACTGCGGCGGCGCGCCGTCATCGGCGGGATCGAGGTGGTCGGCGACGCCCGGGCCGCCGTCCGTGTTCTGTCGGTCGTCGGGGAACCCGGCATCCGAGCCCTGGACGCCGCGGACGACCTGGTCGTGTCCCTGGGGCATGCGGATGTCGGCGTGGTGATCGGACCGGCCTCACTGCTCTGTGATCGGGTCCTGGGCGAAGCGGAGCGGCTGCGTGCAGAGACCTTGCGGACCGGCCGGCTGGCGATGGCAGTGCGGTTGCCACGCGGTCACTGGAAGGCGGCCCACCGGCAGAGCCTCGGGCTGTGGGTCCTCGACGGCGGCCGCGAGGCCACGTCGATCCGAGTGGCGGATCTCGCCTCGGTGCGATTGGACCTCGATGACTTCAGCACCGACGTCGCCGCGGCGCTCCAGCTCACCGAGCACCGGGCCTACCGGTACGCCCGGCGCATGCCGTTGGCGCCGATCCTCACCGGCAGCCCGGTGGTGCCGCGCGGCGTCGCGGCCGTCCCCCACGCCAGCCCGGCCGCCATTTCCCCTTTGGACCGCATTCACGTGGCGGCCCTGAGGACCAACGAGCCGGTCCGGGGCTTCGACGTCGTCGCGGCCAGCACCATGAGCCACCTCGTGCCGCGGCGGCGCTCTCTCGGCGAACTCCACGGTGGCCGGCTCATTGAGATGAGGCGCGGGCGCCGCATCGACCTGTCGCTGGCGGACCCCGCCGGGACGGTTGCGGTGCTGTCGCTCGACGGCAGCACGGACGGTGTTCGCTTCGACCCGTTCGATGCGGACCAGCGCTATCCCGATGCGGCCCGCACGGAAGCCGGGGACGTGATCTTCGCCGAACGACCCCGGCCGGCCGCGCGGGTGGACGCACGCGGCGGTGCGCTGGTCGCGTCACCGGCGCGAATCCTCCGGCTCCGGTCCGGTGCACCCCTCGGACCGCACACGCTCGCGGCGATCATCAACGAACTTGTCCCACCGAGCAGCGAGTGGCGGACCTGGACCGTCCCCGAGTTGCTGCCCGCCGAAGCCGAGGCACTCGAGGCTGCTCTCTCGGCAGCCACTGATCATCTGGCCGAGCTGCGGCGCCACGAGCGGGCGGCGAGGGACCTGATCACCGGCCTCATCGAGGGCGTCGCTGCCGGCGCGATCACGCTCGACCCGACCATCACGACGAGAGCAGGCTGACATGCCACCGCGGAAGAAGGCCGCCGAAGGTGCCCCTTCGACGATGAAGGAGCTCAAGGACACCCTGTGGAAGGCCGCCGACAAGCTCCGCGGGTCGCTGTCGGCGAACCAGTACAAGGACGTGATCCTCGGCCTGGTCTTCCTGAAGTACGTCTCCGACGCCTACGACGAGCGCCGCGAGGCGATCCGCGCCGACCTGACCGAGGACGGGTACGACGAGGAGCAGATCGCGGACCTGATCGACGACCCCGAGGAGTACCAGGGCTACGGCGTGTTCGTCGTCCCCCCGGCGGCGCGCTGGGCCTACCTGGCCGAGAACGCCAAGGGCAAGCCGGCCGACGGTGGCGAGCCCGCCCGCACGATCGGTGCGCTCGATCGACGCGGCCATGGACGCGGTGATGCGGCGAACGCGAGCCTGCAAGGCACCCTGCTGCGCTCGTACAACCGGGACAACATCGACCAGCGCCGGCTCGGCGAGCTCATCGACCTGTTCAACAGCGCCCGGTTCAGCCGGCAGGGCGAGCACCGGGCCCGCGACCTGATGGGCGAGGTGTACGAGTACTTCCTCGGCAACTTCGCCCGCGCCGAGGGCAAGCGGGGCGGCGAGTTCTTCACGCCGCCGGTCGGTGGTCAGGGTGATGGTCGAGGTGCTGGAGCCGGACAAGGGCCGCGTCTACGACCCGTGCTGCGGCTCGGGCGGCATGTTCGTCCAGACCGAGCGGTTCATCCACGAGCACGACGGCGACCCGAAGGACATCGCCGTCTTCGGTCAGGAGTCGAACGAGGAGACCTGGCGGATGGCGAAGATGAACCTCGCCATCCACGGCATCGACAACAAGGGCCTCGGCGCCCGGTGGGGCGACACGTTCGCCCGCGACCAGCACGCCGACCTGCAGATGGACTACGTCCTCGCCAACCCGCCGTTCAACATCAAGGACTGGGCCCGCAACGTCGAGGACCCGCGCTGGAAGTTCGGCGTCCCGCCGGCCAACAACGCCAACTACGCCTGGATCCAGCACATCCTGTCCAAGCTCGCGCCCGGCGGGAAGGCCGGCGTCGTCATGGCCAACGGGTCAATGTCGTCGAACTCCAACGGCGAGGGCGACATCCGCGCCCGGATCGTCGAGGCCGACCTGGTGTCCTGCATGGTCGCCCTGCCGACCCAGCTCTTCCGCAGCACTGGCATCCCGGTCTGCCTGTGGTTCTTCGCCAAGGACAAGTCAGCCGGCAAGCAAGGTCCGATCGACCGCACCGGCCAGGTGCTGTTCATCGATGCCCGCGACCTCGGCTACATGGTCGACCGCGCCGAGCGCGCACTCACGGACGAGGAGATCGTCCGCATCGGCGACACCTACCACGCCTGGCGCGGCTCGCCCTCCGCCGTCGCGAAGGGCCTGACCTACGAGGACGTCTCCGGCTTCTGCAAGTCGGCGACGCTCGCCGAGATCAAGGAGGCGGACTACGCCCTGACCCCTGGCCGGTACGTCGGCGCCGCCGAGGCCGCCGACGACGGTGAACCCATCGAGGCCAAGATCGACCGCCTCACCAAGGAACTCCTCGCCGCCTTCGACGAATCCGCCCGCTTCGAGAAAATTGTCCGCCAGCAGCTGGAGCGGCTCGCGTGAACAGCAGCTGGCCCCAGGCAACACTAGGTGATCTTCTCGAGGGCGGACGCCTCTCGTACGGGATCGTGCAGCCTGGCTTCAATGTGCCTGGCGGCGTGCCAGTTGTCCGCGTCACCGACCTCACCGGAGGACGAGTCGATGTCCGGAGACCCCTACGCGTTGAGCCGGCGATCTCGGCAAAGCATGCGCGCACAGTTCTCACCGGCGGCGAGCTTCTGATATCCGTCGTCGGAACGATTGGCGAGACTGCGGTAGCGCCACCGGAGCTTGCCGGCTGGAACGTGGCTCGGGCGATCGCGGTAATTCGACCGAAAGGTGTGTCTGCGCACTGGATACGTCGTTGCCTTCAGACACGCGAGATTAGGGCGTTGTTAGATGCCGGGCTCAATACGACAGTGCAATCCACGCTCAATCTCACAGAATTGAAGCGTGTCCGGATTCCGTTGCCGCCCGCTGAGGTTCGAGACGCCATCGTGAAGGTGTTGGAGGCGCTCGATGACAAGATCGCCGTGAACGACCGGATTCGGACCCTAACCGATGAGCTGTGCCGGACGGAATTCCACCGTCTAGCGGCGGAGCGCGGCCGGACAGAGCTATCGGTCGTCGCCACCGTGAACGCTGCGGTAACGAAGCCGAGGGTTGGCAGGACACTGCGCTACATCGACATCTCCTCCGTCGGCGAAGGTAACTACGAGTTCCCAGGAGAGTCCTCCTGGGACGAGGCGCCTGGGCGGGCGCGACGAGTGGTTCGGCCCGGTGACACACTCTGGTCAACCGTCCGGCCGAACCGACGCTCGCACGCCCTCGTGCTGGACAGCAATTCGTCGCTTGTTGCATCTACAGGGCTAGCGGTTCTCACGCCACGGGACTGGCGAATCGCTGGCCTTTACGAGGCGACCCGGACCGAGGAGTTTGTCGGATACCTGGAGAGCGTCGCCGTAGGCAGTGCGTATCCGGCTGTTCGAGCGGACCGATTCGAACGAGCGCCGATCCCTGACCTGCGTCCTGAGGAGTGGGAGGGGTTCGAGGACCTTGCCCTCCCGCTGCGTGAGCGTGCTCATGCAGCAGAGGTGGAGTCGCGAGGGCTGCGTGCGGCGCGGGATGAGCTGTTGCCGTTGCTGATGTCCGGCAAGGTCCGTGTGCGGGACGCGGAGCAGCTCGTTGGTGAGGTGCTGTGACCGGGCTCGGGCAGCAACTTCGCCAGTGGCGAGGTAGTGGCGAAGTAATGTGGCGAGGTATGACGAAGTGCCCGGCGGCGGGAGGCCAACAGTGGAGACGACTGCCCTAATTGCCCGCCTGCGGCGGCTCGGCATGGAACCGTCGGACGTCGAGGTCAAGTCGGGCGCGGGCCGGCTGCCGACCTCGACGGTCGAGACGATCAGCGCGTTCTCGAACGGTGCCGGCGGCACCTTGCTCTTAGGGATCGACGAGGCAGCCGGCTTCTCGCCGGCAGCGGGTTTCGACCCCTCAGCGGTCCGGGATGCGCTGGCCGACGCCTGCGCGAACAAGCTTGAGCCGCCGTGTCGCGCGTCGATCGAGGTCGAGGAGTTCGAGGGGGCGCTGATCGTACGGCTCGACGTCCCGGAGCTCGACCCGGTCGAGAAGCCGTGCTTCGTCACCGCGCGCGGTGCCTACGGCGGCTCGTTCATCCGGGGTGGTGACGGCGACCGGCGGCTCTCGCACTACGAGGTCACCCAGCTGCTCTCCAACCGGACCCAGCCGACCTTCGACCGCGAGGCCGTACCCGGTGCCTCCGTCGCAGACCTGGACGCCATCATGGTCGAGGCGTACCTCGCCCGCGTCCGACGCCGCTCGCCAGCGTTCCGGAGAACCGAGAATGAGCAACTGCTCGTCCGGCTCGGTGTCCTGACCCCCGACACGGAAGGCATCCTTCGCCCCACCGTGGCCGGGCTCCTCTGCCTGGGCGACTATCCGCAGCAGTACTTCCCGCAGCTTTTCGTCTCGTTCGTCGTCCTGCCCGGCTTGCGGATGGGGGAGACAGCGCCGGACGGCCGCAGGTTCCTCGACAACGAGACGATCACCGGTCCGATCCCCGCGATGGTCGCGGACGCTGTGGCAACGGCGATCAAGAACATGCGGGCCGGCGCGATCATCACCGGCATCGGCCGGGAGGACCGGTACGACTACCCGCTCGACGTCATCCGCGAGCTGGTCGTCAACGCGCTCATGCATCGCGACTACAGCCCGGCCGCGCGCGGCACCCAGGTGCAGATTGAGCTTTATCCCGACCGCCTGGTGGTCATGAGTCCGGGCGGCCTGTTCGGACCGATCAGCGTCGCGGACCTCGGCTCGGCCGAGCACCCGTCGACCTCGAGGAACCAGACCCTGGCCGCCCTGCTCGCCGATGTCGAGTTGCCGGGGTCGCGTGGCGAGGCGCTCTGCGAGAACCGCGGCTCCGGCCTGCTCAGCGTCATGGCCGAGCTGCGCCGCGTCGGGATGAGCCCACCCGAGTTTGACGTGACGCCGGCACGTGTCGTGGTGAGGGTCCCGCAGCACGCGCTGCTGGCCCCGGACACGGTTGAGTGGATCGGCTCGCTGAAGCAAGCCGGCCTGACGGACGAGCAGCACCTAGCGCTCGCCATGATGCGTGCCACCGGCCGGGTCACCAACCCCATGCTCCAAGCGTGGGGGGTCGACCGGCTCGCGGCCGGCCGCGCGCTCAAGGATCTCGTGGGGCGCGGGATCGCCGCGAGCAACGGAGGCCGCCGGTACGCCAGCTACCACCTCGTCGAGGACCTGCCGGCCTCCGATGACGGCCAGCCGATCGACCGAAGCGGGACCGAGGCCGAGCTGGATGCGGTGGTGCAGGCGATCCGGGCCGGGAGCGTGACGACCCGCGCATTGAGTGAGCAACTCGGGCTGTCCGCGCGGACGGTCGCACGGCGTCTCGGCATCTTGATCGAACGCGGACTGATCGCGCCCACCCACCCGACCCGCAGCAGCAAGCAGAGTTATCGGCTCGTGCAGCCGGAGGAGAGCTGATGGTCAGCGAGGCCGAGTGGGAAACAATCGCTCTCGAAAGGCTGTACGAGCACGGCTGGGAGACGCGTGCCGGTCACGACATCGCGCCCGGCACTGACGGCGGGCGCGCCTCATGGGACGATCTGGTGCTCCGCGGACCGCTGCTGGCCGCGATGCGCGGCTCAACCCCGCGGTGCCGGTGCGAGTACCTGGAGCAGGCGCTCGCCGAGATCGTGCCGCCGAAGTCGCAGGACGCGATCGCCGAGAACTACCGCCTCCACCAGATCCTCGTCGACGGCTACCGCGGGATCAGCTACATCGACTCCGACGGCATCGAGCAGAACCCGACGATCCGGCTGATCAGCCACGCCGTCGAGGAGAACGACTGGCTCGCCGTCAACCAGGTGATCATCCGGTCGGCGCGACTCCAGCGCCGGTTCGACATCGTGCTCTACCTCAACGGCATGCCGGTGGTCGTCGTCGAGCTGAAGAAGGCCGGCGCCGAGCACGCCGACCTCGCCGCCGCCCACGCCCAGCTCGGCGACCTACCTGCGCGAGTTCCCGATGGCGTTCCGCTTCTGCGTCCTCTCGATCGCTCAGCGACGGGATCACCGCGCGGTACGGCACGCCGTTCACGCCGCTCAACCACTACTCACCGTGGAACGTCGACGACGACGGCAGGCCCCGTGAAGCCACAGTCCGACCCGGACGACGACAGCCTCGGCGTCGAGCTCGAGCACCTCATCGACGGCGTCTGCAACCAGGAGCGGTTCCTGCAGCTGCAGCGCAACTTCGTGGCCTTCGACGAGGGCGCCGACGGGCTACGCCAAGCGGATCGCCAAGCCGCACCAGTACTTCGCCGTGACCAAGGCGGTGGGCAGCGACCGTCGCAGGCGGTCGAGAGCAACGGCAAGGCCGGCGTCGTCTGGCACACCCAGGGCTCGGGCAAGTCGATGGAGATGGAGCTCTACGCCCACCTCGTCGCCGCGGCAGCCGAAGCTGAAGAACCCGACGCTCGTCGTCGTCACCGACCGCACCGAGCTCGACGGCCAGCTCTTCGAGACGTTCGACCGCTCGCCTGCTGCTCGCCGGAGAGCCCGGTCCAGGTCACGAAGCGCGAGCGAGCTGCGCGACGAGCTGACGCAACCGGATCACCGGCGGCATCTACTTCACGACCCTGCAGAAGTTCGGGCTGCACCGAGGCCGAGCGCGAGGCCGGGCCACGACCACCCGCTGCTCACCGACCGGCGCAACATCATCGTCATCGTCGACGAGGCGCACCGCAGCCACTACGACGACCTCGACGGCTACGCCCGCCACATCCGCGACGCCCTGCCGCACGCGACCTTCATCGCGTTCACCGGCACGCCGATCTCCTTCGCCGACCGCAACACGCAGGAGGTGTTCGGCGACGTACATCGACATCTACGACCTGACCCGTGCGGTCGACGACGGCGCCACCGTGCCCGTGTACTTCGAGCCGCGGCTGATCAAGGTCGAGCTCGCCGGCGACGTCACCGAGGAGGACCTCGACGAGGCCGCCGACGAGGCCACGGTCGGCCTCGACGACGTCGAGCGGGCCCGGATCGAGAAGTCGCGTCGCCGTCATCAACGCCGTGTACGGCGCACCCGCGCGGCTCGCGGCGCTGGCGGCCGACCTCGTCGACCACTGGGAGAACGCGCTCGGCGCGCGATGCTGCCGTTCATCGAGTCGCCCGGCAAGGCGCTCATCGTCGGCGGCACCCGGGAGATCTGCGCGCAGCCTCTACGAGGAGATCGTCGCGCTGCGCCCGACTGGCACGCCGACGCCGTCGACAAGGGCGTGATCAAGGTCGTCTACTCCGGCTCCGCCACGGATCAGCCGGCCGGTCGCCAACCACGTGCGCCGCGACGGCCAGAACAAGGTGATCCAGAAGCGGCTCAAGGACGCCGACGACGCGCTCGCAGCTCGTCATCGTCAAGGACATGATGCTCACCGGCTTCGACGCGCCGCCGCTGCACACGCTGTACCTCGACCGGCCGCTCAAGGGCGCGCTGCTGATGCAGACCCTGGCCCGGGTCAACCGCACGTTCCGCGGCAAGCAGGACGGCCTGCTGGTGGCGTACGCGCCGCTCGCGGAGAACCTGAGCGAGGCGCTCGCCGAGTACACCGCGACCGACCAGGCGACCAAGCCGGTCGGGCGCGACGTCGACGAGGCCGCCGCGCTCGCGCGGACCGCTCGTCGAGATCGCTCGACCTGCTGTGCTCGGGCTACGACTGGCGGCGCGCAGCTGCACGGGCGGACGCGAGAAGCTGGATCAAGGCTGCCGTCGGGCTCACCAACTACCTGCGCTCCCCGTCGACCCCCGGCAACCAGGTCCGCCGACGGCGAGGAGCCCGTGAACCGCCGGTTCCGCGACGCTCGCGAACGAGCTCGCCCGCGCCTGGGCGCTCGCCGGCGGGCGGGACAGCCTCGCGGACCTGCGCCCGCGGTGCAGTTCTACGAAGAAGTCCGCGTCTGGATGGCGAAGTTCGACGCCGCAGGAGCGGCAGGCCGGGCGAGCCGGTGCCCGAGGAGATCCAGCGGCTGCTGGCCGGCCTCATCGCCGACGTCCACCGCTACCGGCGACATCGTCGACATCTACGAGGCCGCCGGCATGCCCAAGCCCTCGCTGTCCGACCTCGGGCCCGACTTCCAGCGTCAGGCCCAGCAGGCTGCGAACCCCCACCTGGCGATCGAGGCGCTGCGCGACCTGCTCATCGAGGAGTCGACCACGCGACGCCGGCACAACCTGGTCCGGCAGCGTGCCTTCTCCGAGCGGATCGACCGAGCTGATGAACCGGTACACCAACCAGCAGCTCACCTCCGCCGAGGTCATCGCCGAGCTGGTCGAGCTGGCGAAGGAGGTCGCCGCCGAGGGCAACCGCGGAGAAGCACTTCGCGCCGCCGCTGTCGACGACGAGCTGGCCTTCTACGACGCGGTGAGCACCAACGAGTCGGCGGTCGAGTGCAGGGCGAGGACGTGCTGGCACAGATCGCCCGCGAGCTCGTGGCGGTGATGCGGCGCGACGTCAAGACCGACTGGACCGTCCGCGACGACGTCCGCGCGAAGCTGCGATCGTCGATCAAGCGGCTGCTGGTCAAGTACAGGTACCCGCCGGACAAGCAGCCAGAGGCAATCAAGCTCGTCATCGAGCAGATGGAAGCCATGGCGCCGCGCTACGCCGGGTGAGCTGGTAGACCGGTCAGAAGTCGATGCGGTAGACGGCGCGGCGCAGCGACGGCCGGTGCACCTCGACCAGCCCGGCCGCGGCGAACATCGCCGCCGTCCCGACGTGCAGCTCCTCCAGCAGCGCCGTCTCCGTGGTCGTCATCGGGTACGCCTCCAGCGCCCGGGCCCCGGCCGCCCGGGCGTGGTCGGCCGCCGCCGCCGCGAGCGCCCGCCCGACCCCCTGCCGCCGCGCCCCGGCCCGTACGAGCACGCACGTCACCGCCCAGACCCCCGGGTCGGTCCGGTCCTCGTCGCGGCCGACCCAGGCCGCGCGGCTGCTGTTGCGGACCAGCCCGTCGTACGCCGGTCGCGGCTCGACCGCGCACCAGCCGGCCGGCTCGCCGTCCGCGTACGCGACCAGCCCGCTGGTCGGCCCCGGCCCACCGCAGTCGGCCTGGGACCGCAGCCGGTCCGCCCGCACCCCCCGCGGGTGATGCTTGAAGGCCTCTCCGCGGGGCAGCTTGTAGCGCTGGCACCAGCAGGTGGCGGCCGGTCCGCGGGTGCCGAAGACCGCGCGCAGGTCGTCCCAGTCGGCCTCGTTGGCCGGCCGGACGGTGATCAGAGCTTCTCCACCGGGGCGTAGCGCAGCAGCAGCCACTTGAGCCCGATGTCCGCGCCGAAGTCGATCTGGGCCTGCGCCTTCTCCGCCTCGCCGCGCACCGCGACCACGGTGCCGAGCCCGAACGCGTCGTGGGTGACCTTGTCACCGAGGTCCAGCGACGGGATCGGCCGGTTGCCGGTGCCGCCGCGCAGCGACCCGCGGGCCAGCCCGGCCGCCGCCACCCGGGCCTGCGCCGGGGACGACCCGCCGCGGCCGGTGGTCGCGGTCCGCTCCCAGTCGACCAGCTCGTCCGGCACCTCGTCGAGGAAGCGGGACGCCGGATTATACGACGGCTGCCCCCAGGCCGACCGGGTCACGGCCCGGGACACGAACAGCCGCTTGCGGGCCCGGGTGATCCCCACGTACGCGAGCCGGCGCTCCTCCTCCAGCTCGACCGGGTCGCCGAGGGTGCGCAGGTGCGGGAAGACGCCGTCCTCCATCCCGGTCAGGAACACCACCGGGAACTCCAGCCCCTTGGCCGTGTGCAGCGTCATCAGCGTCACCACGCCGCCGCTGCCGTCCGCGTCCGGGATCGAGTCGGCGTCCGCCACCAGGGCGACCTGCTCGAGGAAGTCGGCGAGGGTGACCCCCTCGGTGGTCCCGCCGGCCCGGGTCTCTTCGTATTCCCGGGCCACCGCGACCAGCTCGCGCACGTTGTCCACCCGGGACTCGTCCTGCGGGTCGTCGCTGGCCTCCAGCTCGCGCAGGTAGCCGGTCTTGTCGATGACCGCCTCGAGCACCGCGGCGGGGCCGTTGCCCTCGCCGGCCTCGACCGCGCGCAGCTCGGTCATCAGCGCGACGAAGTCGTTGATCGCGGCCACCGAGCGGGGCGCGATGCCGGGCGCCTCGGCGGCCCGCTCCAGCGCGTCGCCGAACGCGATCCGCTCCCGCGACGCCAGCGCCTCCACGCACGCCTCGGCCCGGTCGCCGATCCCCCGGCGCGGGGTGTTGAGGATCCGGCGCAGGCTCACCACGTCGGTGGTGTTGGCGATCAGCCGCAGGTAAGCCAGCATGTCGCGGACCTCGCGCCGCTCGTAGAAGCGCACCCCGCCGACCACCTTGTACGGCAGGCCGACCCGGATGAACACCTCCTCGAAGACCCGGGACTGCGCGTTGGTGCGGTAGAAGACCGCGACGTCGGTCGGGTTGACCTGCTCGGTGTCGGACAGCCGGTCGATCTCGCCGGCCACCCAGGCGGCCTCGTCGTGCTCGTTGTCGGCGACGTACCCGACGATCTTGTGCCCGGCGCCGGCCTCGGACCACAGGTTCTTGGGCTTGCGGTTGGGGTTGCGGGCGATCACCGCGTTGGCCGCGGACAGGATCGTCTGGGTGGAGCGATAGTTTTGCTCCAGCAGGATCGTGGTCGCGTCCGGGTAGTCCCGCTCGAACTCGAGGATGTTGCGGATGCTGGCGCCGCGGAAGGCGTAGATCGACTGGTCGGCGTCGCCGACCACGGCCAGCTCGGCCGGCGGGATGTCGCCGCCCACCGCGCCACTGTGCTCACTGGTCGGCCTCGCTGCGCTCGGGCCGACGAGCTCGCGGACCAGCACGTACTGCGCGTGGTTGGTGTCCTGGTACTCGTCGACCAGCACGTGCCGGAAGCGCCGCCGCCAGTGCTCGGCCGCCGCCGGGAAGGCCTGCAGCAGCGACACCGTGGTCATGATCAGGTCGTCGAAGTCCAGCGCGTGCGCCTGCCGCAGCCGGGTCTGATAGGCCGTGTACGCCTCCGCGAGCACCTTTTCCAGGCCGCTGCCGGCCTTGGCGGCCCAGGCGTCCGCGTCGACCAGCTCGTTTTTCAGGTTGCTGATCTGGGCCAGCATCCCGCGCGACGGGTAGCGCTTGGGGTCCAGGTCGAGGTCCCGGCACACCATCGTCATCAGGCGCTGCGAGTCGGCCTGGTCGTAGATCGAGAAGGTCGTCTTGAGCCCGAGCGTCTTGGCCTCGGCGCGCAGGATCCGCACGCACATCGAGTGGAAGGTCGACACCCACATCGCCTTGGCCCGCGGGCCGACCAGCTGGGCGACCCGCTCCTTCATCTCGCCGGCGGCCTTGTTGGTGAACGTGATGGCGAGGATCTCGCCCGGCTGCGCGCCGCGGTGGGCCAGCAGGTGGGCGATCCGGTAGGTCAGGACGCGGGTCTTGCCCGACCCGGCGCCGGCCACTATCAGCAGCGGCGGGCCGGCGTGCTCGACCGCCGCCCGCTGCGCCGGGTTGAGGTCGTCGAGCAGCTTGTCGGCGTCGACGGCGAGCCGGACCGGGCGGGACCGGCGGGACGGGGGCGTGGGCTCGACCGTCGGGAGCTCCATCTGGCTGCTGCTCATGTCCGAACAACTGTACGACCGCCACCGACAGTTTTCGTCGCGGCTACCGGCGTGCCGGACGGGCTGCTACTGTCTCGCCCGTGCAGACGACGACGCGATTTTTCTATGGGTGCCGGTTCCCGGTATCCGTCGCCGTCTGACCTCAGACCACTCGACGCCCCGGGCCAGCCGCCCGGGGCGTTCGCGTATCCGGAGTGGCATGGGCCGGGGTCCGACACAGGAGCCCCACCGTGACCGCGATGCTCACCCCGCCGCCCGCCACCGAGGCGGAGCTGATCCCGCTGCTGCGCACCCAGATCGACGCCATCGACGCCGGCATCGCCCGGCTGGTGGCCGAGCGCGCCCGGATGTCCGCCCGGATCCAGTCCGCCCGCATCGCCGCCGGCGGGGTCCGGGTCGAGCTGGGCCGGGAGCGATCGGTGCTGGAGGGATACCGGGACAGCCTGGGCGAGGACGGGGTGCCGCTCGGCAGCGCCGTGCTCCGCCTCTGCCGCGGCCCCCTGTAACCCCGCGCCCCGCCCGGCCCGGGGCCTGGCCGTCAGCCGGGCCGGCCGTCCTCGGTGCTCGCGGCGGCGGCGCCCGCCGGCGCCGGCGCCTCGGTCGGGGCCTCGGTGACCGCGCCGGGCAGCAGCCGCAGCCGGGCCGGGCCCACCCCGCGGGCCGGCGGCTCGGTGGCCGGCTCCTCGGCCTCCGCCGGCACCCGCTCCGGCGCCTGGGGCAGCTCGACCAGCTCGGCCATCGCCTCGTCACCCGGCCCGTCCAGCTGCCGCAGCCGCGCCGGCCCGACCCCGCGCGCCGGACCGGCCAGCATCGCCTCGAAGTCCTCCCCGTCGACCGCCCGCGAGAACAGGTAGCCCTGGGCGCTGGTGCAGCCCAGCGCCCGCAGCAGCGCCCGCTGCGACTCGGTCTCCACGCCCTCCGCGACCGTACGCAGCCCGAAGGTCTCCCCCAGCCCGAGGATCACCCGGACCAGCGCGGTCGACTCGGCGTTGACGCCCAGCCCCTGCACGAACGACCGGTCGATCTTGAGGATGCTGGCCGGCAGCCGGTGCAGGTAGGCCAGCGACGAGTAGCCGGTGCCGAAGTCGTCGATCGCCACCTGGACGCCGAGCGCGGCCAGCGCGCTCAGCCGGCTGATCGTCGCCTCCGCGTCCGCGACCAGTGCGGTCTCGGTCAGCTCCAGGGTCAGGCAGTGCGGCGGCAGGCCGGTGTCGGCCAGCGCGTCGCCGACCCCGGCGACCAGGTCGGTGTGCGCGAAGCGGTCGGCGGTCACGTTGACCCCGACGCTGACCCCGGGCCGCAGCTGCTGCCAGCCGGCCGCGGTCCGGCAGGCCTCCTCCAGCACCCACCGGTCCAGCCGGCCGATCAGCCCGGTCTCCTCGGCCAGCGGCACGAACGCGCCCGGCGGCAGCAGCCCGCGCCGCGGGTGCCGCCAGCGCACCAGCGCCTCGGCGCCGGTCACCTCGCGGGTCTCCAGGTCGACGACCGGCTGGTACTGCACCACGAACTCGCCGCGGTCCAGCGCGTGCCGCAGGTCGGCCTCCAGCTCGGCCCGGGCCACCACGGCCCGGCGCATCGCCGGCTCGAAGAGCCGGACGCAGGCCTTGCCGGCGCTCTTCGCCGCGTACATGGCCACGTCGGCGTCCCGGAGCACGTCGTCCGGGCTGCGCCCGGCCTGCTCGACCACGCCGATGCTGGCGGTCACCCGGACCACCCGGCCCTCGAAGTCGACCGGCTCGGACAGCGCCTCCAGCACCCGCCGGGCGATGCCCAGCCCGGCGCCCGGGCCGGCCCGGTCGACCAGCACCGCGAACTCGTCGCCGCCCAGCCGGGCCACCAGGTCGTGCGGGCCGACCGCGTCGCACAGCCGCCGGGCCAGCTGCACCAGCAGCCGGTCGCCGGCGGCGTGCCCGAGCGAGTCGTTGACCGCCTTGAACCCGTCCAGGTCGAGCAGCAGCAGGGAGAGCCGGCCGCTGCCGCCGAGCCGGCGCTGGGCGCCGGCCACCTCGGCGGCCAGCAGCGCCCGGTTGCCCAGCCCGGTCAGCGAGTCCGAGTACGCCAGCCGGGTCTCCTCGGCGGCCAGCGCGGCGTTGTCCAGCGCGGTGAGCACCTGCCGGGCGAGCAGCAGCAGGACCACGGCCAGCCCGCCGAGGACCAGCCCCGGACCCTGCCGGCCCGGCCCGGCGGCGACCGGCGCGACCAGGGCCACCGCCACCGGCAGGTACGGCAGCAGCACCCGGACCCGGCCGGGCCGGTCGGCGATCCGGTCCCGCGGCGCGGCCGCCACCGCGGCCGGCGGCAGCAGCGCGGCCACCGCGATCAGGCAGAAGCTGGCCAGCCAGAACAGGTCGACCGGCCCGCCGGTGGCGTACTGCTCGCGCAGCATCAGGCCGACCGCGGCCAGGTCGCCGACCGTGCGCACGGCCAGCCCGGTGGCGACCAGCAGCACCGGCACCAGCCACGGGCCGCCGGCCCGCGACACCACCATCACGACGACGGTGAGCATCAACACACCGGCGACCGAGAAGGTCCAGCCCATCTCCCGGACCAGCCGGCCGGCCGGCTCGGACAGCGCCGGCGCCAGCAGCAGCGCCCAGGTCGCGACCCCGAGCGCGGTGAGCACCAGCAGCACGTCCAGCGCCACCCGGGTCCGGGCGGCCCCGTCCGGGCGGGCCCACGGCAGCAGCAGCAGGCCGGCCAGGGCCAGCGGGCTGGACACCAGCACCAGCCCGATGGACGTCGGGTCGATCTCCAGCGGACCGCCGTCGGTCAGCTGCCGGGTCGCCCAGGCCAGCTGGCTGAGCGCCCACACCGCGCTGCCCACCGCCAGCAGCGTCCAGCCGCGCCGGGTCCGGCCCGAGCTGTTGCGGGCCGCGTACGCCGCCGCGCCGGTCGCCGCGGAGGCGGCCAGCATGGCGCCGACGTCGCTGGCGACCGGGGAGCCCGGCAGCCGGGCGCCGAGCCAGACGCCGAGCACGGCGAGCAGCAGACCGCAGCCAGCCGCCACCAGGACGGCCCGGCGCGGCACGGTGGGTGTCCCGGACACCCGCCGGATCACCGCCGAGAGCGTGCGCACGGGTACGTGATAGCCGAACCCACCCCTCGGGCACCAGCCGGCATCCGGGCCGTCTTCACTCGAACGAGGTTGCCGCGGGCTACCATCGCGCCTCGTGACCGGTCCCGGACAGCGTCCCCGCCCGGATGTCGACCGCGTGCTGGTCGTCACCGCGCACCCGGACGACGTGGACTTCGGCGCGGCCGGCAGCATCGCCGCCTGGACCGCGGCCGGGGTCGAGGTGTCGTACTGCATCGTGACCTACGGCGACGCCGGCGGCTTCGACGAGACGCCGCGGGAGGAGATGCCGGGGCTGCGGGAGGCCGAGCAGCGGGCCGCGGCCAAGGTGCTCGGGGTCACCGACATGGCCTTCCTCGGCTACCCGGACGGCCAGCTCTACGTCACCCACGAGCTGCGCCGGGACATCGCCCGCCAGATCCGCCGGGTCCGCCCGCAGCGGGTGCTGACCCAGTCGCCGCTGCGCAACTGGCAGCGCATCGCGCCGTCCCACCCGGACCACCTGGCCACCGGCGAGGCCACGCTGTGCGCGGTCTACCCGGACGCCCGCAACCCGTTCGCGCACCCGGAGCTGCTCGCCGACGAGGGGCTGGCCGCCTGGACGGTGGCCGAGGTGTGGCTGATGGGCGGCCCGCAGGCCGACCACTACGTCGACGTCACCGACACCTTCGACCGCAAGGTGGAGGCGCTGCGGGCGCACGTCAGCCAGACCGCCCACATGGGCGACGGGCTGGAGACCACGCTGCGCACCTGGAACGGCGCCAACGCGCTGGCGGGCGGGCTGCCGGAGGGGCGGCTGGCCGAGGCGTTCCAGATCCTCTCGACGCTCTAGGAGGCGCTCAGCCGCGGCGGCGGGCCCGGTACGCGGAGGCGGCGACCCGGTCGGCGCAGTACGTGCAGCAGTAGCGCCGGGTGCCGGCCCGGCTGCCGGGCACCGGCTGGACCGGGCCGCGCTCACCGACCGGACGGCGTGGCTGGACTGGGTGCTGCGGCTGCCGGGCTGACCGCCGGCTCGCACACCAGCGCGGTCGGCGCACCGGCCACCCGGGTCAGCACGACGACCGCCTCCGGGCCGCGGCCGGGCAGCCGCAGCTGCCGCCGCAGCGTCTCCGGGTCGACCGCCGACCCCCGCTTCTTCACCGTCACCCGGCCGACGCCACGGGCCCGCAGCAGCGCCCGCAGCCGGCCCAGCGAGAACGGGAGCACGTCGGTCACCCGCCAGGCCCGCGCCCACGGCGTCGGCACCCGGCCGTCCGCGGCGACGTACGCGATCGTCGGGTCGAGCAGCCGCCCGCCGGGCAGCGCGGCGGCCACCTCGGCGACCAGGCCGGCCCGGATGACCGCGCCGTCCGGCTCGTACAGCCAGTCGCCGGGCGGCCCGACCGGCGGCGGGCCGAGACCGGAGCCGACCAGGGTCGCGCCGGCCGGGAGCACGGTCGCCCGGCGCGGGGCGGTGGCCAGCGGGCCGAACCACAGCGCCGCCTCCTTCACCTCGCCGCCGACCGAGACCCACTCCGCCTCGATGTTCAGCGGGACACCCGCACCCGAGGCCAGGCCGCTCACCGCCTCGTGCGGGATGCCCGGCGCGACCTTGGCGCCGGTCAGCGGCACCGCCGCGGCCAGCTCGGCGACGAAGGACAGCGGGGGCGAGTACGCCCGCGGGTCGAACACCCGTCGCCCACCCGACCGCCGCGACGGGTCCACCCACGCCGCATCCCACGCCTGCCCGCCCCGCCCCGCCAGCCCGCCGGGCGCACCGAGCTCGGCCAGGGCGGCGGTGGCGTCGCCGAGGTGGACGGCGCCGGGCAGGCCGAGCGCGTCCAGGGTGGCCCGGGCCGCCGCCACCGCGGCCGGGTCCCGGTCCACCCCGGTGACCGCGAGCCCGGCCCGGGCGAAGGCGACCAGGTCGCCGCCGATCCCGCAGCAGAGGTCGAGCAGCCGGCCGGCCCCGGCGGCGGCGAACCGGTCCGCGTGCCGGGCCGCCACCTCGGCCCGGGTGGCCTGCTCCACCCCGTCCGCGGTGAAGAACATCCGGTCCGCGTCGGCGCCGAACTTGGCCCGCGCCCGCACCCGCAGCCGCACCTGGCTGACGGCCGCGGCGACCAGCTCCGGGTCGTGCCGGGCGCGCAGCGCGGCCACCGTGGCCAGCAGCTCGCCGTCGCCGGTCCCGCGCCGGCCGACCTCGACCAGCAGGGCCTCACCGGCCGGCGTGCGGAGCGCATCCACCGGCCCAGTGTGCCGCCTTGAGGGATTGGCACTCGACGGTCTAGAGTGCCAACCGAGAGTCGTCCCCGACCCGACACCCGCGACGGCGGGTCGGGACGCGCTCCACCACTCGGACATCCACTCGACCCCAGCTCAGGAGGGGGAGTCAGCTCGTGACGACCGCCACCAAGGTCACCATCAAGCCGCTCGAGGACCGCATCGTGGTCCAGGCCAACGAGGCGGAGACCACCACCGCGTCCGGCATCGTCATCCCGGACACGGCCAAGGAGAAGCCGCAGGAGGGCACGGTCATCGCGGTCGGCCCCGGCCGGTGGGACGAGGACGGCGAGAAGCGGATCCCGCTCGACGTCGCTGTCGGCGACGTCGTCCTCTACTCGAAGTACGGCGGCACCGAGGTGAAGTACTCCGGCGAGGAGTTCCTGATCCTGTCCGCGCGCGACGTCCTCGCGGTCGTCGAGCGCTAGTCGCCGGCACCACCGACTGCCCGTCGCCCCGGCGTCCGCTCGCGGACACCGGGGCGACGGCGTGAAGGGACACTCATGGCCAAGATCCTCTCCTTCTCCGACGAGATCCGGCACTCGCTCGAGCACGGCGTCGACGTGCTCGCCGACACCGTCAAGGTCACGCTCGGCCCGCGCGGCCGCAACGTGGTGCTGGACAAGAAGTTCGGCGCGCCGGTCATCACCAACGACGGCGTCACCATCGCCCGCGAGATCGAGCTGACCGACCCGTACCAGAACCTCGGGGCCCAGCTCGCGAAGAACGTCGCGACCAAGACCAACGACGTCGCCGGCGACGGCACCACCACCGCGACCGTGCTGGCCCAGGCCCTGGTCAAGGAGGGCCTGCGCAACGTCACGGCCGGCGCCGGCCCGGCGTCGCTCAAGCGGGGCATCGACGCGGCCGTGGCCGCGGTCACCGCCCGGCTGGACGAGATCGCCACCGAGGTCGACACCGAGGAGCTGATCGCCCACGTCGCGGCCGTCTCCGGTCAGGACCCGGAGATCGGCAAGCTCATCGGCGAGGCGATGAGCAAGGTGGGCAAGGACGGTGTGATCACCGTCGAAGAGTCGAACACCATGGCCACCGAGCTCGAGTTCACCGAGGGCATGCAGTTCGACAAGGGCTACATCTCGCCCTACTTCGTCACCGACCAGGAGGCGATGGAGGCCGTCTACGACGACCCGTACATCCTCCTGACCTCGCAGAAGATCGCCAGCGTGGCGGACCTGCTGCCGCTGCTGGAGAAGGTCGTCCAGCAGAGCAAGCCGCTGCTGGTCATCGCCGAGGACGTCGAGGGCGAGGCGCTGTCCACGCTGGTGGTCAACGCGATCCGCAAGACCTTCCCGGCGGTCGCGGTGAAGGCGCCGTTCTTCGGCGACCGGCGCAAGGCCTTCCTGGAGGACCTGGCCACCGTCACCGGCGGCCAGGTGGTGGCGCCGGAGGTCGGACTCAAGCTCGACCAGGTCGGCCTGGAGGTGCTCGGGCGGGCCCGCCGGGTCACCGTCACCAAGGACGACACCACCGTCGTCGACGGGGCCGGCGACCAGTCGGCCATCGAGGGCCGGGTCGCCCAGCTCCGCAAGGAGATCGAGGAGACCGACTCCGACTGGGACCGGGAGAAGCTGCAGGAGCGGCTGGCCAAGCTGGCCGGCGGCGTCGGCGTCATCCGGGTCGGGGCGGCCACCGAGGTCGAGCTCAAGGAGCGCAAGCACCGCATCGAGGACGCCATCTCGGCGACCCGGGCCGCGGTCGAGGAGGGCATCGTCCCCGGTGGCGGCGCCTCCCTGGTGCACGCCACCACCGCGCTGGACGCGCTCGACCTGACCGGCGACGAGGCCACCGGGGTGGCCATCGTGCGCCGGGCGCTGGACGAGCCGCTGCGCCAGATCGCCTGGAACGCGGGCTTCGAGGGGCCGGTCGTGGTCGCCCGGGTGCGCGAGCTAGGGCTGGGGCACGGCTTCGACGCGGCCGCCGGCGAGTACGCCGACCTGGCCGCCCGCGGCATCGTCGACCCGGTCAAGGTGACCAAGTCGGCGCTGGTCAACGCGGCGTCGATCGCCACCATGGTGCTCACCACGGAGACCGCGGTGGTGGACAAGCCGGAGGAGTCCGAGGACGACGGCCACGGCCACTCGCACGGGCACTCGCACGGCGGCCACTCCCACGGCCACCGGCACGGCCCGGGCTTCTAGCCCACGCACGAACGCCGGCGGCGGCCGTCCCCCGTGGACGGCCGCCGCCGGTGTGTTCCGGAGCTGCGCCCGGCTCGCCCCCGCGAGGCCTAGCCGCGCCCCGCGAGCGAACGCTGGCCGGCCTGCACGGCCTCCTCGCGCTCCGCCTCGGACATGCCGCCCCACACCCCGTACGGCTCGCGGATGGCGAGCGAGTGCCGCCGGCACGGGTCGACCACCGGGCAGCGGGCGCAGACCGCTTTGGCTGCCGCCTCACGGGCGGCCCGGGCCGGCCCCCGCTCGCCCTCGGGGTGGAAGAACAGGCTGCTGTCCTCACCCCGGCAGGCGCCTTGCAGCTGCCACTCCCAGAGATCGCTATTGGGCCCGGGCAGTCGCCGGATGTCCGCCATCGCTGTATCCCTCCGCCGGAGGGGCGGGCGCCGTGTCCTCGAGCCCTTCCCCGAACGTTCTCCCTGACCGTACAACCGCGCCAAAGGTTGTTCAAGTAGTATTTCTTAGATGATCACTCCGGTTGCTGGGCCACTGGCCGGCACCGGATGATGGGCGCCGTGTCGGGCGACGCCGTGCCGGACGGCGTCTCCGGCCCCCCCGAAGCCCGATTGACCGTGGCCGCGGTCGCCCGGCGGCTCGGGGTCGCGCCCGCCACGCTGCGGACCTGGGACCGGCGATACGGCCTGGGTCCTACCCTGCACGCCACCGGAGCACACCGGCGCTACTCGCCTGCCGACATCGCCCGGCTGGAGGCGATGCGCCGGCTGGTGCTGGACGGGGTGCCGCCGGCCGAGGCGGCCCGGGTCGTGCGGGGCCGGCCGGACCTGGACGGACCGCCCCGGTCGCCCGCCGGCGCGCCGGGGCCACCCGGCCCGAGCGGCCGGCTGGCCGAGCTGGACCCGCCGCCGGCCCCGCCCGTCCGGCTCCCGCCGGCCGGTCCCGGCGGCCCGGGCGGCCGGGTGCTCGCCCTGCCGGGCGGGTCGGCCGACGTCCGCGGGCTGGCCCGGGCCGCGATGGCGCTCGACGCCGGGACCGTACGGGCCGTGCTGGAGCGGTCGGTCGGCGAGCTGGGCGTGGTGCCGACCTGGGAGGACCTGCTCAGCCCGGTGCTGGTCGCGATCGGCGAGCGCTGGGCCGCCACCGGCGACGGCGTCGAGGTGGAGCACCTGCTGGCCGAGACCGCGATCGGCGTGCTGCGCCGGATGACCGACGCCCCGGAGCCGCGCAACGGCCGCCCGGTGCTGCTCGCCTGCGCACCCGGCGAGCTGCACAGCCTGCCGCTGTCCGCGCTGGCCGCGGCGCTGTCCGAACACCGGATCGGGGTACGCATGCTGGGCGGCAGCCTGCCCGCCCGCGCGCTGGCCGCAGCGGTGCGGCGCACCGGGCCTGCCGCGCTGCTGGTGTGGGCACACCTGCCCGAAACTGCCGACCCGGCCATGCTGGCCCGGCTGCCGCTGCTGCGGCCGCCGGTGGCGGTGCTGGCCGGCGGCACCGGCTGGGTGGGCCGGGCCCTGCCGGCCAAAGTGACGTACGCCACCGACCTCACCGCCGCGGTGGCCCTGATCGGCCGCGCGGTCAGCGCATGACCCCGCCGGATCCCGCCCGACCGGCGGACGGGGTCGCCGAAGCGCTGGCGATGGCGGCGTTCCACGGGCCGCCGCGGGACGCGCTCCCGGTCCTCGCCGGGCTGGACCCGGACGGCCCGCTGCCGGCCCGGACCCGATGGCTGGCGGGCGTCTGCCTGGGCGCTCTGGGCCGCTACCGGACCGCCGAACGGTGGCTGCTACCCGGCTGCACAGCGTCACCAGTCGACTCCTTGGCGCTCACCTGCCGGGCCAGCCACCTCCGCCAGGTCGGCCGGCACGCCGCCGCCGAGCCGCTCGACACGGCCGCGCTGGCCGCCGCCAGCGACCCCGAGGCCCGGGCGGACGCGCTGGTCGGGCTGGTCGCCGACGCGGTCGGCCGGCTGGACCTGCCGGCCGCCGAGCGCCGGCTGGCCGCCGCCCGGGCGGAGCTGGCCACAGCCGGCGGTCACGGTGCGTGGCGCCCGGCGGTCCGGCTTGCCTGGGTCACGGCCGAGGTGGCCCTGCTGGGCGACTGCTCGGACGGCGCAGCGAGTGCCGCCGAGGATGCCTGGCGGAGATCACGAGCGGCCACGGCGTGTCGACACGCCGTGAAGTCCCAACTCATCCTCGGTGCCGCCCTGGAGGCGGGTGGCCGCACCCGTGCGGCCACCCGGATACTCCGCGCGGCTGCGGCCGGCGCCGACCGGCTGGACCTGCTCCCGCTCGCCTGGCCGGCGCGGGCGTTGCTCGCCCGGACCCTCGCTCAGCGAGCCCCGCAGGCCGCCGCGCGCGAACGGCGGCGGGCGGATTCACGACAAAGCATCATCGAAGAGGGCTCCGACGGTTGCATGACCCGATAGGCTACGCGCCGGACAGCGCGTTCGTCCCCCGACCCGGGCGGCATCGCGGTCCCGTCCAGGTCCTCCCGCTGGGTCACCCGGACGGTCTACAGTCACGGGGGCGTTCCACATCACGGGGGGTGATGCACGACCGACGCGGCCTGCGCTGAGGAGGAAATCCGGTGACCAGCGTGCTCATCTGCGACGAGCGACGGGGGGTCCGAGACGGTCTCGCGCAGTTCATGTCCGTGGTGCCGGGGGTCGACCGGGTCGACACCGTGGCCAGCGGCGACGACATGCTGGAGCGCTTCCCCAGGGAACGCCCCGACGTCGTCCTCGTCGGGACGCAACGGGCGGTGGACACCGGCATCGTGCTGACCCGCCGGCTCGTCTCGCGCCACCCACGGGCCTGCGTGCTCGTCTTCGGAGCCGCCGACGACACGGCCAACATCGTCGCCGCGGTGGCCTGCGGCGCCCGCGGCTACCTGCGCTGGGACGCGTCCCACGCGGAGGTCTGCGCCGCGCTGGCGCACGCGCTGGCCGGCGTCGAGCTGGCCGGCCCGCGCCCGCTGCGGCAGGACACCGACGTGCGGCTGACCGCCCGCGAGCTGCAGGTGCTGGTCGGCATGACCGAGGGCAAGAGCAACGGCGAGATCGGCCGCGAGCTCTTCCTGTCCGAGGACACGGTCAAGACGCACGCGCGGCGCCTGTTCCGCAAGCTCGGCGTCAACGACCGGGCCCAGGCGGTCGCCCACGGCTTCCGCCGTGGCCTGGTCTCCTGAGCGGCCCGTCACGCCGCCGGCCGCACCTTCCGCCCGATCCCGCCTGCGCCCGGCCGAGTGACGCTGGTCGCGACCGAGTGACGCTGGTCGCGACCGAGTGACGCCCACCCCGGCCGACTGACGCCCGCCCCACGCGAGTGCCGCCTGCCCCACGCGAGTGACCCCCGTCCCACGCGAGTGCCGCCTGCCCCACGCGAGTGACGCCCGCCCCACGCGAGTGACGGAAAGTCCCGACCAGTGACGGCGTTTGCGCCGTCACTCGCGGACCTGCACGTCACTCGCGGGCGGAGCCCGTCACTCGCGGGTGGACCGCGTCACTCGCGGGCCGAGCCCGTCACTCGCGGGTGGACCGGGTCACCCGCGGGCGGAGCCCGTCACTCGCGGGTGGACCGCGTCACTCGCGGGCGGACCCCGTCACTCGCGGGCCGAGCCCGTCACTCGCGGGCCGAGCCCGTCACTCGCGGGCCGAGCCCGTCACTCGCGGGCCGAGCCCGTCACTCGCGGGCGGACCGCGTCACCCGCGGGCCGAGCCCGTCACCCGCGGCCGGAGCGCCGGCCGGCGAGGGCTAGGACTCGGCGTCGGCCTCGGCGGCGGCGAACGCCCCGTCGGCGAAACCCCGCGCGTACTCCCAGCTGACGTAGCGGGCCGGGTCCGGCCCGTAGGCCGGCTCGTGCACCCGGGTCCGGCCCATGTCCAGCAGGTGCCGCAGGTTGCTGCGCATCAGGTCCCACCCGAAGTAGTGGGACTCCCCACAGTCCGAGCACTCGACCACGATCCCGCGGACCCCGCGGGGGGAGAGCAATGCCTGGAACACGTCCAGGTCCTCGATGTCGGCGAGCACGTCCTCCCGCTCCGCGGGCGAGAGGGGGGCATCGATGCCGTCGGCGTCGTCCAGGTCCTGCAAGGCGGCGGCCGGGTCGGCCGGGTCGCCGAGGAACGGGTCCAGGGGCGAGTCGTCCGTCACCTTGCTCACGGTAGCCGCTCTGCGATGCGGTGCGGTAACCGTTCACCCGTACGCCGGTACGATGGGTCACTGCCCGCCGCACGGAGAGGTGCCATGGACGTCACCCCGGACAAGTTCGCGACGCTGGGTCTCACCTTCGACGACGTGCTGCTGGTGCCGGGCGCGTCCGACGTCCTGCCCGGGGACGCCGACACCACCGCGCGGCTGACCAGGGAGATCTCCGTACGCATCCCGCTGGTCTCGTCGGCCATGGACACCGTGACCGAGGCCCGGATGGCGATCGCGATGGCCCGGCAGGGTGGCGTCGGCGTCCTGCACCGCAACGTCAGCGTCGAGGACCAGGCCTCGATGGTGGACCTGGTCAAGCGTTCCGAGGCGGGGATGGTGAGCAACCCGATCACCTGCGGGCCGGACGCCACGCTCGCCGACGTGGACGCGCTGTGCGCCCGCTACCGGATCTCCGGGGTGCCGGTGGTCGACCCGGCCGGGCTGCTGCTGGGCATCGTGACCAACCGGGACACCCGCTTCGAGACCGACCAGAGCCGGCTGGTGCGCGACGTCATGACGCGGATGCCGCTGGTCACGGCGCCGGTCGGGGTCTCCAACCCGGACGCGCTGGCGCTGCTGCGCCGGCACAAGGTGGAGAAGCTGCCGCTGGTCGACGACACCGGCCGGCTGCGCGGGCTGATCACGGTCAAGGACTTCGCCAAGAGCGAGGCGTACCCGCTGGCCACCAAGGACCCGGACGGCCGGCTGGTGACCGGTGGGGCGGTCGGGGTCGGCGACGACGGCTACAAGCGCGCCATGGCGCTGATCGACGCCGGCGCGGACCTGGTCGTGGTGGACACCGCGCACGGCCACTCCCGCGCCGTGCTGGAGACGGTGGCCCGGCTCAAGCGGGAGACCGCGGTGCAGGTGGTCGGCGGCAACGTGGCCACCGGCGCGGGCGCCCGGGCGCTGGTCGAGGCGGGCGCGGACGCGGTCAAGGTGGGCGTCGGCCCGGGCTCGATCTGCACCACCCGGGTGGTCGCCGGGGTCGGCGTGCCGCAGGTCACCGCGATCTACGAGGCGGCGCAGGTGTGCCGGCCGGCCGGGGTGCCGGTGATCGGCGACGGCGGCCTGCAGTACTCCGGGGACATCCCCAAGGCGATCGTGTCCGGGGCCGACACGGTGATGCTGGGCAGCCTGCTGGCCGGCTGCGAGGAGTCGCCCGGCGAGCTGATCTTCATCAACGGCAAGCAGTACAAGACGTACCGGGGGATGGGCTCGCTGGGCGCGATGCAGTCCCGCGGCTCGATCCGGTCGTACTCGAAGGACCGCTACTTCCAGGCCGGCGTGCTGGACGAGGACAAGCTGGTGCCGGAGGGCGTCGAGGGCCAGGTGCCCTACCGTGGCCCCCTGGCCGCGGTCGCCCACCAGCTGGTGGGTGGTCTCCGCGCCGGGATGGGGTATGCCGGGTGCGCGACGATCGCGGACCTGCAGGAGCGGGCGCAGCTGGTCCGGATCACCGCCGCCGGGCTGCAGGAGAGCCACCCGCACGACATCCAGATGACGATCGAGGCGCCCAACTACCCCGGCCGCTGAGGCGGCACGGACGGAGGACCGGGACTTGCGCGACGTGGTCGAGATCGGCATGGGCAAGACCGCACGCCGCGGCTATCACCTGGACGACCTGACCCTGGTGCCGTCCCGCCGCACCCGCGGCTCCGCCGACGTGTCCATCGCCTGGCAGCTGGACGCCCACCGCCTGGACCTGCCGCTGATGGTGGCGCCGTCCGACGCGGTGGTCTCCCCTACCACGGCCACCCTGGTGGACAAGCTCGGCGGGCTCGCCGTCCTCAACGGCGAGGGCCTGTGGACCCGCTACGAGGAGCCGGAGCCGGTGCTGGCCCGGATCGTCGAGGCGGCCGAGGGCGACCGGCTGACCGCGCAGCGGGTGATCCGGGACGCGTACGCGGCCCCGGTGCGGCCCGAGCTGGTCGCGGCCCGGATCGAGGAGATCCGCGGCACCGGGGCGCGCACCGCGATCCGCTTCTCGCCGCAACACACGCTGGTCTTCGCCAACACGGCGCTGGACGCGGGCGTGGACGTGCTGGTGATCCAGGGCACGGTGATCTCGGCGGAGCACGTCGCCGCCGGGCGGGAGCCGCTCAACCTCAAGACCTTCATCGCGCTGCTGGACATCCCGGTGGTGGTCGGCGGGTGCGGCGACTACCAGACCGCGCTGCACCTCATGCGCACCGGCGCGGCCGGGGTGATCGTCGGCTACGGCGCCCACCCCGGCTCGACCACCCATCAGGTGCTCGGCATCGAGGTGCCGATGGCCACCGCGATCGCCGACGCGGCCGCGGCCCGGCGGGACTACCTGGACGAGACCGGCGGGCGCTACGTGCACCTGGTGGCGTACGGGGACGTCACCAGCGGCGGCGACGCGGCCAAGGCGATCGCCTGCGGGGCCGACGCGGTGATGCTGGGCGAGCCGCTGGCCGCCGCGGCCGAGGCGCCCGGCCAGGGGTGGTATTGGGATCCCACCGTGTCCCACCCCAAGCTGCCGCGGTCCTGGCTGCACTGGTCGCGCGGCGACCGGGACACCGACACGGACGCACCCGGCCTGTCCGAGGTGCTGCTCGGGCCGACCCCGGACGCGTCCGGCAACCGCAACATCTTCGGCGCGCTGCGCCGGGGGATGGCGAAGTGCGGCTACTCCAGCGTCAAGGAGTTCCAGAAGGTCGAGCTCACCGTCGCCGGCTGACGCTGTATCCGCTCCTCGGACAGGCCGGCAGGCGCGAGCACCGTCGGCCGGCCCTCCTCGCTCCCCGCTCGCGCTGCGAGCGCTCGCTCACAGCCAGCCCTTGCGGCGGAAGCCGACCCAGGCCCCGCCGGCCATCACCGCCGTGACCACCGAGCTGGCCCAGAAGCCGTGCTCCTGACCGAAGCCCGGATATGGCACGTTCTGCCCGTAGAAGCCGGTGATCGCGGTCGGCACCGCGATGATGGCCGCCCAGGCGGACAGCTTGCGGACGATCTGGTTGAGCCGGGCGTCGGCCAGTGACAGCCCGGTCTCGAAGATCGCGGTCACCGTGTCGCGCAGGCTGTCCACCCACTCGTTCGCCCGGATCACGTGGTCGGACAGGTCGCGGAAGCGCTCCCCCAGCTCGACCGGGAGCTCCGGGTCGCGGTGGCGGAGCATGGCGTCCACCACCTCGCGCATCGGCAGGACGACCTTGCGCACGCCGGTCATGCTGCGGCGCAGCTGGTACGTGGTCTTCTGCAGGTCCATCGACTGCGGCAGATCGTCGAAGAGGGCATCCTCGACGTCGTCGATGCGGTCGTCGAGCTGCTGGATCGCGTCCAGGTGGCCGTCCACCACGACGTCGAGCAGGCCGTACAGCAGCGCGATCGCGCCGTACTCCCGCAGCTCCGGGGCGTCGTCCCAGGCCCGGACGACGGGGGCGACGTCGAAGTCCTCGCGGCGGACGGTGACCAGCGCGCGGGGCAGCAGGAAGGCCGAGATCTTGGCCGTCTTCAGCCCGCCCTCGGCGTCGAAGTGCAGCGCGTACGTGGTCAGGAACTTGTGGGTGGGGTAGCGCTCCAGCTTGGGACGCTCGTGATGCTCGAGGGCGTCCTCGACCGCGAGCGGGTCGAGCCCGAGCTCGTCCGCGATCTGCTCCAAGTCGTCGCGGTCGGGCACGCAGAGGTCGGCCCAGACGACACAGTCGTCCTGTTCAAGGTAGTCGGACACCTTTTCGACCGGGAAGTCCTCGTCGGCGAGGACTCCCCGGCGCCAGACCCGGGTCCGCGGCATGGGCCCAGTGTGGACCGGCCGCCCCGGGCGTCAGCTCAGGCCAGCGGGTCGTCGTTGTAGATCCGCCGCTCCTCGACGATGCCACCCTCGATCGGGCGGCCGCGCCGGTTGGCGATGAAGATCAGCGAGAGCAGGAACCAGATGCCGCCGAAGATCATCAAGATGATCCCCACGGTCGTCAGGTCGAGCCCCCGGACCGAGACATCCACGGCGAACGTCAGAATCGACCCGATGATGAGCAGGAAGAGGCTCACACCGATGTTCATCCCAATGACCTCCCTCGTCGATTCAGGGGCATACCCGCTCCCATTCTGCGCCACACCGGATGGGTGGGGCAGGTGCGTCCCGGGCTCCCTTTAAGCTCGGACGGGTGACCGTCGACCCGACCGCGGACCTGGTGCTCGTCGTCGACTACGGCGCGCAGTACGCACAGCTCATCGCCCGCCGGGTGCGGGAGGCGCGGGTCTACTCCGAGATCGTCCCGCACGACACCCCGGTGGACGCGATCCTGGCCAGGCGGCCCAAGGCGGTGATCCTCTCCGGTGGCCCCTCCTCGGTGTACGCGCCGGGAGCCCCGCAGGCGCCGGCCGACCTGATCACCGCCGGAGTGCCGACGCTGGGCATCTGCTACGGCTTCCAGGCGATGGCCCAGGCACTCGGCGGCACCGTCGCGCGGACCGGGCGGTCCGAGTTCGGCCGCACCCCGCTATCCATAATGGACGGTGGCGGGGTGCTGCGGCTGTCCGAGGGCGCCGTCTGGATGTCGCACGGCGACGCGGTGTCCGCGGCCCCAGCCGGCTTCGCCGTCACCGCGTCCACCCCGGACAGCCCGGTGGCCGCCTTCGAGTCGCCGGCGCGGGGCCTGTTCGGCGTCCAGTTCCACCCCGAGGTGCTGCACACCGCCGGCGGGCAGCGGATCCTCGAGCGCTTCCTCTACGAAGGCGCCGGCTGCCGTCCACTCTGGACCGAGGCGAACATCGTCGAGGAGCAGGTGGCCGGGATCCGCGCCCAGGTCGGCGGCAAGCGGGTGATCTGCGGGCTGTCCGGCGGGGTCGACTCCGCGGTCGCCGCCGCGCTCGTGCAGCGCGCCGTCGGCGACCAGCTCACCTGCGTCTTCGTCGACCACGGGCTGCTGCGGGCCGGCGAGGCCGAGCAGGTCGAGGAGGACTTCGTCGCCGCCACCGGGGTCAAGCTGCACGTGGTCGACGCCGCGTCCGTCTTCCTCGCGGCCCTGGAAGGGGTCTCCGACCCGGAGCAGAAGCGGAAGATCGTCGGCCGGGAGTTCATCCGCGCCTTCGAGGGGGCGGCGCGGGTCCTGTCCGCCGCCGACGGGGTCGACTTCCTGGTCCAGGGCACGCTCTACCCGGACGTGGTCGAGTCCGGCGGCGGCTCCGGCGCGGCCACCATCAAGTCCCACCACAACGTCGGCGGGCTGCCCGACGACCTCGCCTTCTCCCTGGTCGAGCCGCTGCGCACGCTCTTCAAGGACGAGGTCCGCCGGGTCGGCGCCCAGCTCGGCCTGCCGGACGCGATCGTCTGGCGGCAGCCGTTCCCCGGCCCCGGGCTGGCCATCAGGATCGTCGGGTCCGTCTCGGCCGACCGGCTGGCCGTGCTCCGGGCGGCCGATCTCATCGCCCGGCAGGAGCTGTCCGCGGCCGGGCTCGACCGCGACATCTGGCAGTGCCCGGTGGTGCTGCTCGCCGACGTCCGCTCGGTCGGCGTCCAGGGTGACGGGCGGACGTACGGCCACCCGGTCGTGCTCCGCCCGGTCTCCTCCGAGGACGCCATGACCGCGGACTGGACCCGGGTGCCGTACGAGGTGCTGGAGCGCATCTCCACCCGCATCACCAACGAGGTCCGCGAGGTCAACCGCGTCGTCCTCGACGTCACCTCCAAGCCCCCCGGCACCATCGAGTGGGAGTAACTGGTCGTGGGTGCGGAACGGTCGCAGCGACCGGGCGAGGTGCAATCAGTCAACGCGCCTGCCGGAGGGGCACACGGGTCGGTGACCGTGCCTACACCGCGAGTCGTCACCGTCTCTCACCTTCCCGACGGCTCCGAGGAAATCGTCGTCGGAGGCGAGGACTTTCGCTCATCCAGTGACACCCGGCAGCAGGAGTTCCAGGGACGAGCAGCGCAGGGCGAGGCGGACGTGCTGCAGGTCTGCCGGTCGCTGCGCGCAGCGCTGGAGCGCGAAGGTGAGCACTGGGAGCGGTTCAAGGTGCCGGCCTGGGCGACTGATGACGTCGACGCCTACACGACCAACGATGGAGGCCAGACGCTGCAGGTCCAGGTGACCAAGGTCGAGCGCACCGCGTGGAAGCTGTTGGCACTGGACAGTTCCGCGTCGTTCCAGCATGGGATCGATGGTCTGGCGGGCGCAATTCGAGCCGCGATTGACGCGAAGGGCGACCCGTCGTCACAACGGCGGAAGGGCGTCCCTCGTTCGCGACGCGAGCGGCTAGTGCTCGCGCTGGATGCGATCCGATCACCCGGCTACGTCCACGAGCCGGTCGTAACAGCATTTCTCGACCAGCACGGCGAGTGGGCAGCGAGCCTCGGGTACCCGGCCATCTGGCTCGTCGGGCCGACCGCCGAGCTGACTCGTCGGCTCGTCTGACCGTCGGGGATCGGCCTCGCTCCCGCCAGTGCGTCAGCCGTCATTGGCTCGATCGACGTGGACGAGGGAATCTCCATGTAGTAGCTTGACATCTCAGTGAAGCATTGACGCTTCATCGAATCTCGGGCAGGTCGCCGAGCACGCCCCAGGCGGGCGCACCAGCGACCTTGCCGGGAGGTGGAGTGGATGTTCCGCGGCGGCGGCGCCGGCATCCCAAGAAGGACGTCGAAGCTGTACTGCGCCTGGCCGAGCGAGGAGGAGGGACCGTGGCCGAGGTCCACCGCTCGCACCGCTGGGGAGTCATCAGGTGTCCGACTGGGGAGCACAGCCTGCCGATCTGGTCGACGCCGAAGGATCCGGGCAGTCAGGCGAAGGTGATCCGGCACGCGCTGCGGGCCTGCCCGCGGACATGGCGGGAGGTGAGCGGCCGATGATCCACTGGTTCGAGGTCACCCTCGAGGGCGCCGACTTCGTGAGCGCGGAGTCGAAGGACGCGGACGCGCTCTACGCGGCGGGGTGCGCCGACACGGTGCCGATGCACGACGGCCCGGTCGTCAAGGTCGTGTTCTACCGGGAGGCGGCGTCGTTCGCGGCGGCGGTGGCGAGCGCGGTGCTCGCGATCGAGCGGGCCCTGCCGCACGTCCGGATCGTGCGGGTCGAGCGGACTGACGAGGCCCCGGGGACGACGCTGGCGCAGTCGGCGTGAACTGACCGGGTCACCCAGCACATCATTCAGCCGTCGAACAAGGGGACGGAACGGCGGAAGTGTCAGCTACGCCCGGTGGGTCGGTGACATCTCAGCCGACGTACGGCGCGCAGGCCGGTTCGTCGGACAGCGCGGCCCGGAGCGCCGCCGGGGTGCCGGCCTCGGGCCGGGCCAGGGCGGCGGTGACGTCACTGACCGCGGTCTCGGCGCCGGTGAGCAGAGCCTGCAGCGAGATCTGGAACACCGCGGCCGCGCGCACGTCCAGCCGTCCCGCGCGGTCGGCCAGCTCGCGCAGGTCCCCCGCCTGGTCACCGACCGCGGCGGTCAGCGAGTCCGCGTACGCCCGCCCGCCCGGCACGTCCACCGGCCCGGCCCCGGCGATGGCGGTGCGCAGGCCGTCGGTGCGGGTGGCGATATCGGTGTAGTAGCGCTGCACGGTGCCGCGGACCTTGGTCCGGTCCCGCTCCCGCGGGATCGCCTTGACCAGCGCGCTGCTGCCCGCGTCGACCTGCCGCTGCCAGTCGCGGACGCTGCCGCAGATCGAGCGCGCGTACGTCGGCGCGTCGACCCCCGTCTCCCGCAGTGTGGACCACCACACCCCGGCGGCGACCAGCGCGAGCGCCAGCAGCACGGAGGTGAGCACGGCGAAGAGCCCGAGGCTGCGGCGCGCCGGGCGCTGCGGGCGGTCCGGGACGGCGGGCACCTCGGGCGGCGCGTCGTCGGCGTCGCGGCGCCGGCGGCGGGACACCGGCTCGGCGGGCGCCGGCTTCGGGCGGTGCGCGGGCGCGCCGAGGCCGAGGCCCGCGGTCTCCCCGTCCGCCCGGTACGCGTCCCGCAGGTCATCCGACCCCGGATACGCCTCCGCCGCCCCCCGGTACGCCGCCGGCCTGCGCCCCAGCCCCCTGCCGGCCGACTCCTCGGCCGGGTACGCCGCCGGCGGCCGGCCAGCCCCAGCACGCCCCGGCTCGAACGCCGCCGACCGGTAGTCCGCAGGCGCCTCGCCCTCCGGGCGGTACGCGGCGGGCGGCTCGCCCTCGGGGCGGTATTCGGCCCCGCGGCGGCCCGGCGCGCGGTACGCCTGGGGCGGCTCGCCGCCGGGGCGGTACGCGTCCGCAGGACGGCCGGGTCCGTACGGGTCGTAGGCGGCGGGTGGCTCGTCCCCAGGGCGGTGCGCACGGCGCTCCCCGGGCGCTCGGTACGCCGCGGGCGGCTCGCGGTCCGGGCGGTAGTCCACCGCAGGCTGGCCGGGCCCGGGCGGGTGGTGGTCCGCCGCCGGACGGCCGGGCCCCGGGGCGGGGTAACGGCCAGCCGGCGCGGCGGCGCGCTGCGGGTCCGCTGCCGGCGCGAAGCCGGTGTCGGGCCGCCAGGGTGCGGTGAGCGGGTCGTCCGGGACATACCCGGGTGTCCCGCGATGCCGCCCCCGGCCAGCCGACGGAGCCGGTGGCGGGGGTGGGGGCGGAGGTGGGGGCGGAGGTGGCGCCGACGGCGGCGCCGACACCTCGTCGATCAACTCCGGCAGCGGCGTCCCCCACAGGACGTGCCGCCTCAGCACGTCGTACTGCTCGTCGCTGATCTCGCCCCGCTGGTACATCTCCTTGAGCAGGGTGAGGTCGTCCTGCGACGCCATCGACCCCTCCCCGGCACAGCGGCGGGCACCCTGCCCGCGGTCCGCCCAGCCTAGGCCGTCCGCGGATCCGGCTCCGGACCGCCGCCGGCCGCGTGCCACCAGGCCGACGCTGACCCCCGCGCACCGCGGCGGGCCGCGGGCATGGTGCCCGCGGCCCGCTCGGCCGGCTCGCTACTCCGCGTCCGACGGCTCCCGGCTCCGGCCCCGCCAGCTGGCGAGGCTGGTGACCAGCCCGGCCACGCCGACCGCGATCAGCAGCACCGGCAGCGGCCAGCCGCGCAGCGCCTCGACCGGGTCGTCGGCCACGCCCCAGATCAGCGCCGCCCCGACGAAGAGCAACCCTGCCACCAGGGACAGCACGTCCATCTCATGACGACGCACGGTTCACCTCCACTCGACCGATCCCGACCTGGAGCTCCAGCCGGAGGGTGCCGCCGCCGGAGCCGTCCGGCCCGAGGGAGACGACCCTCGGGTCCGGGGAGTCGCCGTCGTACCGCTCGCCGAAGATCTCGGCCTCCCCCAGCCCGGTGTCGCCGACCACGGTGACGTCGACGTCGCGCGGCACCACCACCTTGACCTCGCCGATCCCGGCCGAGACCTTCGTCTGCGCCGACTGCTCGGTGAAGTCGAGCCCGGTCAGGTCGACCTCGACCCGGCCGACCCCGACCCGGTACTCGTCCTGCAGGTCGACGATCGACACCGGCCGGTACTGCCGCTCGCCGGTCCCGCCCTCCAGCGACGCCTCGGCGGTGCCGACCGCGACCAGCGCGACGGTGAGCGGGATGCCGAGCCAGATCAGCCCGCGCGCCCGACCGCGCACGGCGCCGACCAGCAGGCCGAGCCCGAGCACGCCGACCGCCAGCGCGAGGTAGTGCCGCGCGTCCACTTCGATCGCGCCGGCGGCGTCGAGCGCGGCGGTGATGCCGAGCACGACCAGCATCGCGCTGAGCGTGAGCCGCCCGAGGATCGAGCGCTCCCGCGGCGGCGAGGGGACCACCGGCAGCGGGGGCGGCGCGACGACCGTCGCGGTGCCGCCGGGACCGGCCGGCATCGCGGCGGTGCGGGTCGGGTCGTACGAGGTCGGGTCGTACGAGGTGTACGGCTCGTACGGCTGGTAGGGCGGCGGGGATGCGGTGGGTGGCGGCAGCGGTGCGGGCGGCTGCCCGCCGCGGCGCTCGTCCAGGTTGCGGATCAGCAGCACGACGCCGCCGACGACGACCAGGCAGAGGACGACGTCCCCGGCGTCGCCGTTGGCGAGGATGCCGGCGAAGATCAGGCCGAGCACGACCAGCACCAGCGCGAGCAGCACGTCGCCGGCGCGGCGGTCGGTGCGGCCCCGGCCGATCAGCGACTCGACCGGGGAGACCGGCTCGTCCTCGGCCGGCAGGAACAGCCAGCCCACCACGTAGAGCAGGATGCCGGCGCCGCCGAAGACGGTGAGCACCGCGAACAGGACCCGGAACAGCACCGGGTCGACGCCGGTGTAGTCGCCCAGCCCGCCGGCGACACCCGCGACCACCCGCCGCTGCCGGCTCCGCCGCAACCGGCGCCCGCCGTACGGCGGACCCATCCCGCCGCCCCCTCCCGGCGGCAACGATCCGGCAGCGGCCGCGTCAGTGCCCGCCGGCTCGGTGGGCGAGGCGGGGTCGATGCGCCGGGTCGGCTCGTCGGGTGCGGCGCCGGGTGGGGTGGTGGGCGGCGGGGAGGTGTCGGGCGGCTCGCCGGCCCGGTCGGCATCCTGCTCGTTCATGGTCCCGATGGTGTCGCCGCGACCGGGCCACGGGTATCGGGGATGGCCCTGACCGGACCCTGGTTGCGCCGGGCGCCCAAGACCGGGGACGTCCCCGTGGCCGCGATCGCCGGCCCGGTGCCACCATCGAGGTCGACAGCAGCGTCACCTGAGATGAGGAGCACCGAATCATCCCGACCGCGGCACCCGCGCCGCCCCGGCTCTACCGCGCGGCCGACGGCCGCGTGGTGGCCGGCGTCGCCCAGGGCCTGGCCGCACACCTCGCGGTGCCCGCCGGGCGGGTCCGGTTGGCGTTCGCGGTGCTGACCCTGGTCAACGGCTTCGGCATCCTGCTCTACCTCGCGCTCTGGGCGGTCGTGCCGCAGCAGCCGGTGACCGGCGCCCCGCCCCGCCCGCGCCGCACCATGGAGCTGGGCGCGCTGATCGCGGTGGCGCTGCTGGTCACCGGCGCCCTGCTCGCCGTCCGCGGCACCCGGCTCTTCGACGGCAACCCGCTGCTCGTCCCGCTGCTGCTGGGCGGCGCCGGGCTGGCCGTGATGTGGCGGCAGGCCGATGCGAGCCAGCGGCTGCGGTGGCGGCAGATCTCCGGCCTCGAGCCGACGCCGACCCCGGCGGAGGCCCGCCGGCCCCGCTGGGTCGCCGCGGCCCGCGTCGCCGGTGGCGTGGTGCTGGTCGCCGCCGGGGTCGCCTCGTTCCTCGCCTTCTCCGGCACGCTGTCGGCGACCCGGGACGGGCTGGTCGCCGCCGTCGCCGTGCTGGCGGGGCTGGCCCTGCTCACCGCCCCGCTGTGGTGGCGGCTGGTCGCCGACCTGACCGAGGAGCGCCGGGAGCGGATCCGCTCCCAGGAGCGCGCCGACCTGGCCGCGCACCTGCACGACAGCGTGCTGCAGACGCTGGCGCTCATCCAGCGGCACGCCGACCAGCCCCGCGAGGTGGCCCGGCTGGCCCGCGGCCAGGAGCGGGAGCTGCGCACCTGGCTCTACCGGCCGGAGGATCGGCGGGCGTCCCGGTTCGCCGCCGCGCTGGAGACGGCCGCGGGCGAGGTCGAAGACGCGTACGTGGTGCAGGTGGAGAGCGTGGTGGTCGGTGACGCCGAGGTGGACGACCGGCTCGGCGCGGTGATCCAGGCGACCCGGGAGGCGCTGGTCAACGCGGCCAAGCACGCCGGGGTGGACACGATCTCGCTGTACGCCGAGGTCGAGCCCGAGGAGGTGACGGTCTTCGTCCGGGACCGGGGCGCGGGATTCGACCCGGACGCGGTGGCGGCCGACCGGCACGGCGTGCAGGGGTCGATAGTGGGCCGGATGGACCGGCACGGGGGCAAGGCGGCGATCCGCAGCCGGCCCGGTGCCGGCACGGAGGTCGAGCTGACGATGGCGAGGAACGGCACATGACCGAGACGGCACCGGTGAAGGTCTTCCTGGTGGATGACCACTCGATGTTCCGCTCCGGCGTACGGGCCGAGCTGACCAGCGCCGACGGCGTGCAGATCGTCGGTGAGGCCGGCGGGGTGGCCGAGGCGGTCGCCGCGATCGCCCGCTTCAAGCCGGACGTGGTGCTGCTCGACGTGCACATGCCGGACGGCGGCGGCAAGGCGGTGCTGGACCGGGTCCGCCCGGCCCAGCCGGATGTCCGCTTCCTCGCCCTGTCGGTGTCCGACGCGGCCGAGGACGTGATCGGGGTGATCCGGGCCGGCGCGCGCGGCTACGTGACGAAGACGATCTCGGGGCCGGACCTGGCCGCGGCGATCCGCCGGGTCGCGGACGGCGACGCGGTCTTCTCGCCGCGGCTGGCCGGCTTCGTGCTGGACGCGTTCACCCGGCACCCGGACACCCCGGTGCACGATCCCGAGCTGGACCAGCTGACCCAGCGGGAGCGGGAGGTGCTCCGGCTGCTGGCCCGCGGGTACGCGTACAAGGAGATCGCCTCCCGACTCTTCATCTCGGTCAAGACGGTCGAGACGCATGTGTCGAGCGTGCTGCGCAAGCTGCAGCTGTCCAACCGGTACGAGCTGTCCCGCTGGGCCACCGACCGCCGCCTGGTCTAGCCGGCCTAGTTCGGCGGGAAGACCCGCCACTGGTCGGTTTCCCGCCCGACCGACCGGATGGTGACGGCCACCTCGTCCCCGGGCCGGAGGCCCAGGGCGGCCAGTTGCCGCTTGGTGACGTACGTGCCGACCTTGCCGTCCCTCAGCTCCCGGCCGAGCGGGTCGCAGGTCGCGATGCCCAGCACGCCGGTCGGGACGGTGAAGGCGAGCTGGACCCCGGCCACGCATTCCGTCGTGAAGCTCATCGCGATCTCGATCCGCTCGCCGGCGTCCGGGACGCGCGCCGGCGGGACCGTGATCTCCACCGTCGTGCCGGCCGGGTTCCGGGTGCCGTCGGCCAGCAGTGGCGACCCGCGGTCGGTGTGCGGGGGCAGCGACTCGGGGGCGTTCGCCTGCAGCAGGGCGATCACCCAGTCCCCCGTGGAGCCGGGCCCGAAGAAGATGTCGGGGCCGCCGGCCGAGCCCTCGAACAACGCGGCCGACTCCGCGGGGCCCAGGGCGGTGACCCCTTCGAAGTGGTCGCCGACCCGCCGGGAGCAGTCGACCCCGAACCGGGGCCCGTCGGCGCGGCGCACCGTGCCGGTGCCGGCCCGCTGGCAGCGCGCCACGATGAGCAGCCGGCTGTACCGGGCCCCCCAGCCGGCGATGACCAGGTGCTCCTGCGGCCCGATGAAGTCCCGCGCGGTGCGCACCGAGGTGTGGCCGGGGACCGTGGGGCGGCCGAGGTCGTCGAACCAGGGCGGGGCGGGGACGCCGGGCGGGAGGGACTCGTTCGTGCCGGGGAGGCGGAGCACGGCGAGCCCGGCCAGGGCGACCAGCACCAGCCCGAGGGCGGTGCCGGCGATCCGGCGCCGGCGGATGCCGGTGATCCGGGAGCGGACCTCGACCTCCCGGCTCGGGTTGTCCGGCAGCGCGCCGGCCCGCTCGGTGAGCAGGGAGCGCAGCTCGTCCTCGATCATCGTCCACCTCCCATGGTGCGGGTCAGGTCGCCGTCGCGGCGCAGCGTGGCGAGCGCCTTGGCGGCCTGGCTCTTCACGGTGCCGCGGCTGATGCCCAGCGCGGCCGCGGTCTCCGCCTCGGACAGGTCCTCGTAGTAGCGGAGCACCACGACGGCCCGCTGCCGGCGCGGCAGCGACCCGAGCGCCCGCCACAGCACGTCGCGGTCGTCGACCGCGTCGGTCTCGGCGGCGGCGGCGCGCTCGGGCAGCTCGCCGGTCGGGTACTCCGACCGCCACCGCCGCCGCCACCAGGTCGTGTACGTGGTGGCGATCACCCGCCGCACGTACGGCTCCGGCGGCCCGGTGATCCGCCCCCAGGCGAACCAGCTCTTCGCCAGCGCCGCCTGCAGCAGGTCCTCGGCCAGCGCGTGGTCGCCGGTCAGCAGGTACGCGGTGCGCAGCAGCGCCGCCGACCGGCCGGCGACGAAGTCGTCGAACTCGCCGCGCTCCGCCATCCGTCCTCCTCGCCTCAGCCAGGAGGACGAGCCGGCCGGGCGATCAGGTTGCCGTGCTCACCGCGGGGTCAGCCGCACCGGCACCGAGGTCGGGCCGAAGATACCGGCTGGCGACCGCCACTCGACCGGCCCGGCGAGCTCCGGGAGCCCGGTAGCGCCGGGTCAGCGCGAGCAGCGCCTCCTCCAGCTCCATCCGGGCCAGCGCGTGGCCGAGGCAGTGGTGCACGCCGCCGCCGAAGGAGAGGGTGGCGGGCCGCTCCGCGTCCAGCCGGAAGGACGGGTCGCCGTACGCGCGCGGGTCCCGCTGGGCGGCCGCGACCACGATGGCGATGAACTCGCCGACCCGCACCGGGCGCGGACAGCAGCCGGTCGACCGGGTCGGCGCGCAACCGGTCGACCAGCCCGTCGACGGTGCCGTACAGGCAGCGGATCGCCTCGTCGAGGGCCTCGACGTGCTGAGCCACCTGGAAGCCGAAGCCCAGCGTGAGCGTGGTCGTCCACTCCTGGACCTTGGCGCGGACGTCCGGCGGCATCTGGAGCAGCTCGCTGAGCACCGCCAGCGGGTACGGGTCGGTCAGCTCGCCGACCACTTCGACCTCGGTGCGGTCGCCGAGCCGGTCCAGCAGGCCGGCGAAGACCTGCCGGGACACCGTGCGCATGGTCTCGATCCGGGCCGGCCGGAAGGCCGGCGCCACCAGCCGGGTCAGCCGGGCGTGCCGGTCGTCCTCGGTGCCGAGCAGCGAGGCCTGCCACCAGTCGACGAACGGGCCCTCGGTGACGCCCTGCACGGCCTGGTACACGGTGCCGGTGCCGGCGAGCCGGGTCCCGCAGGACGTCGTGCGCCTCCTCGTACCGGTGGGTCAGGAGGCCGGCTCGAAGTGCCAGGCGTGCTCGCGGACCCAGAGCCGCACCGGCGGCGCGCCCTCCTCCCAGTCCTCCGGCGGCCCGTCCGCCCACCGGGTGATGAGCACGACCCGCTCCTCGCCGATCCCGGTGAACGCCTCCGCACCCAGGCAGCCCTCCGCCGCCAGGGCGTCCGGCACCACCTCGGTGAGCAGGTGGTCGACGGCCTCCTCCAGCCGCCCCGGCACGACCTTCGCCTCCCACATCCGGACGATCATCGCACCAGGACCTCGTCGACCGGCAGCGCCGAGTCGGCCGGGATGTCCAAAGAGGACGGCGGCTTGCCGGCGGCGACCAGCCGGGCGCCGAGCGCGGCCACCATCGCCCCGTTGTCCGTGCACAGCCCCGGCCGCGGCACCCGCAGCCGGATCCCCGCGGCCTCGCAGCGCTCCGCGGCCACCGCCCGCAGCCGCGAGTTGGCCGCCACCCCGCCGCCGATGAGCAGGTGGTCGACGCCGGAGTCCCGGCAGGCCCGCACCGCCTTCGCGGTCAGCACGTCCACCACCGCGTCCTGGAAGGACGCCGCCACGTCCGCCACCGGCACCGGCTCGCCGGCCCGCTGCCGGGCCTCCACCCAGCGCGCCACCGCGGTCTTCAACCCGGAGAAGGAGAAGTCGTACGCCGGGTCGCGCGGCCCGGTCAGCCCGCGCGGGAAGTGCACCGCCCCCGGGTCGCCGTCCCGGGCCGCCCGGTCGATCGGCGGCCCGCCCGGGAACGGCAGCCCGAGCAGCCGGGCCACCTTGTCGAACGCCTCCCCGGCGGCGTCGTCGATGGTGGCGCCGAGCGGCCGCACCTCCTCGGCCAGGTCGGGCACGAGCAGCAGCGAGGAGTGCCCGCCGGAGACCAGCAGCGCGACGCAGGGCTCGGGCAGCGGGCCGTGCTCCAGGGTGTCCACCGCCACGTGCGCGGCCAGATGGTTGACCCCGTAGAGCGGCTTGCCCAGCGCCAGCGCGTACGCCTTGGCGGCCGCGACGCCGACCAGCAGCGCGCCGGACAGCCCGGGCCCGGCGGTCACCGCGATCGCGTCCACATCGGACGGCCGGATCCCGGCGGTGGCGCAGGCCCGGTGCACGGTCGGCACCATCGCCTCCAGGTGGGCCCGGGAGGCGACCTCGGGCACCACCCCGCCGAACCGGGCATGCGCATCCACGCTGGACGCCACCGCGTCGGCCAGCAGCATCCGGCCGCGGACGACGCCGACCCCGGTCTCGTCGCAGGAGGTCTCGAAACCGAGCACCAGCGGCTCAGTCACGGGTCATCACCACCGCGTCCACCCCGCTCGGCTGGTAGTAGCGCCGGCGCCGGCCGATCGGGACGAAGCCGTGCCGCCGGTAGAGCCGCTGCGCCACCTCGTTGTCCGCCCGCACGTCGAGCAGCACGCGGCGGCCGCCGGCCGCGGCCAGCAGGTCGCGCAGCAGCTCGGTGCCCAGCCCGCGGCCCTGGGCGGCGGCGGCCACCCCGATGGTGAGCACATGCGCCTCATCGCCGAAGACGGCCAGCCCGGCGTAGCCGACCACCTGCTCCTCGGCGAGCGCGACCACGTAGTGCCGGGTCGCGGTCTCGGCCAGCTCGTTCCAGTACGCCGCCGGCGACCACGCCTCGGCCCCGAAGAGCTCGCCCTCCAGCTCCATCACCGCGGCGACGTGCCACCACCGCATCCGGGCGAGCTGGGCGGTGCCGGTCGTCACGCCGGCGTCACCGCCTTGGGCCGGCCCGGCTCGACCGCGTCCGGGGAGCGCAGGTAGAGCGGGGTCAGCGGGTCGGCCGGCGCCCCGGACCGCACCCGGTCGACCGCGACCGCGGCGAGCGCCACCGGGTCGGGCGAGGTGGGGCCGGTCGGCGGCAGGCCGAGCGTCTCCGCGTACGCCCGCGCACCGGTGACCGCGGTGACCCCGAGCCCGCCCAGCCGGTCGGCCAGCTCGGCCGGCCGGTCCACCGCCGGGCCGGCGAACCGCACCCCGTCGGCGTACGCGGCCCAGTAGACCTCCCGCCGCCGGGCGTCGGTGACGGCGAGGACGGTGCCGGGAACGGCGAGCCCGTCGAGCGAGCACACCCCGTACGCGGGGATGGCCAGCGCGTCGGCGAGCGCGGCGGCGGTGACCAGCCCGACCCGCAGCCCGGTGAACGGTCCCGGCCCGGTCCCGACGACCACCGCGGCCAGGTCGGCCGGGGCCAGCCCGGCCTCGGCGAGCACCGCCGCGACGGCCGGGGCGAGCAGCTCGCCGTGCCGCCGGGCGTCGGCGGCGACGCGGACCGAGACCGGCGCCACCCCGTCCGGGCCCACGCGCACGACGGCCGCGGTCACCGCCGGGGTGGCGGTGTCCAGGACCAGCACGGGAACAGCCGCCTCGGGCACTCGACGAGGGTAGACTGGTGACTGTCCGCGACCGGATACCGACCGCGACCGCCGTACGGGTGACCCATTTGTCCGGCGAGTTCTCCCCTACGGCGGGTGCCCGGCTACGGTGGGCTCCATGCGCCGTCGTTTCGCCGTCGTCCTGCTCGGCCTGTCCGGTCTGCTCGCCGGCTGCGCCAGCACCGTCCAGGGCTCCGGGTCGATCGCGGCCGACGCCGCCGGGCCGAGCGGCAGCGGGGCACCCAGCGCGTCGCCCACCCCGTCGGGGAGCGCCTCCGCCGCTCCCGGCCGGACCACCCTGAAGTGCTCCGGCAAGGTCATCTCCCCGACCGGCTCGCCGTACTGCTTCACCGCCCCGGAGGGCTTCCAGGACGTCTCGTCCTCGGTGACGGTGGACGCCAGCATCGGCCGGGAGAAGTACCGGTCGGCCGTCGCGGTCGCCGACCGCGATCTGATCATCGTGACCGTGTACGAGCTGCCGGTGGACACCGACCCGATCGCCGCCGAGACACTGGAGGGCGAGCTCAAGACCGTGCTCGGGCAGCTCGCCCAGCAGGGCTTCACCTTCGAGTCGACCACCGCCGAGCGGGGCACCGTGGACGGCGCCCGCAGCTTCAAGTACCACGCGTCGCAGGCCAAGGAGAGCCTGGAGTCCGACGTCTACTTCCTCTTCCGCGGCAAGAACGAGATCCAGGTCAACTGCCAGTGGAAGGACAAGCAGGCCGACATCGGCAAGGGCTGCCAGTCGGTCCTGCAGTCGCTGCAGTTCAAGGTCGTGAAGTGAGCCCCAGCCGCTGAGCCCAGTCGCCGCCGCGGCCGACCAGCTCCGCGGTCCGCCGCTCGTCCGCGTCGGACCGGTCCAGCCGGACCAGCAGGTGAGCGTCCGCCAGCTGCTCGACCAGCCCGTGGCCCCACTCGACGACGGTCACCGACCGCGGCAGGTCCGCGTCCAGGTCCAGGTCGTCGACCTCCTCGACCGAGCCCAGCCGGTACGCGTCCACATGCACCAGCGGCAGCCGGCCGCCCCGGTGCACCCGGGCCAGCACGAACGTCGGCGAGGTGACCGGCCCGCGCACGCCGAGCCCGGCCCCGATCCCCTGCGCGACCACGGTCTTACCGGCGCCCAGCGGCCCGGCCAGCACCACCAGGTCCCCCGCCCGCAGCACCTCCCCCAGCCGCCGCCCCAGCTCCCGCGTGTCCTCCACCGTCGGCAGCTCCACCCGACTGACGGCGTCCTCCCGCGACTGACGGCTCCCGTCCGCGGCTGACGGCGCGAGCGCCATCAGTCGCCGCCGGACGACGTCAGTCGCGGGGTGAGGGTGGGGCTGAGGAGGGTGGCGGCGTGGGCGAGGTCGGCGCGGAGCGCCGCGAGGGGGGCGCCGGCGGGGCCGAAGCGGATCGCGGCGGACGGGTGGTAGGTCGGCAGCACCCGGCGACCGCCGACGTCGTGCACCGTGCCGCGCACGGTGCCCAGCCGTATCCCGCGGCCGAGGAACCAGCCGGCCGCGGTCAGCCCGAGCGTGACCACCAGCTCAGGCCCGACCAGGGCGAGCTTGCGGTCCAGCCAGCCGCGGCAGCGGGCCGACTCCGCCGGGGCCGGCGCCCGGTTGCCCGGCGGCCGGCACTGCAGCACGTTGACCACCGCGACCTCGGCCCGGTCCAGCCCGGCCTCGGCCAGCAGCGAGTCCAGCAGCTGCCCGGCCCGGCCCACGAACGGCCGGCCGGTGCGGTCCTCGTCCGCTCCCGGCGCCTCCCCGACCAGGGCGAGGCGGGCGCCCGGCGGGGCGTCGCCGACCACGACCGTGGTCCGGGTGGCGGCCAGCTCCGCGCAGGCCACGCAGGACGACGACGCCGCCACCAGCTCGTCCCAGGACCCGCAGGCGGCCGCCGCCTCGGCCACCTCGACCGACCCGGGCACCAGCCGCACCCGCGGCCCGGCCGGCTGCCCCGGCCCCTTCAACCCTGGCATCAGCGCGCGCCCCGCGAGGCCGAGCCGCCGTACGCGCCCCGGGCCGCCCGGTGCAGGAACGCCCGCAGCCGCAAGGTGACCAGCTCGGGTCGCTCCATCATGGCCAGGTGGCCGGCGCCCTCGAGCACCAGCAGCTCCGCGTGCGGCAGCGCCTCGGCCATCCGCCGGCTGTGCTCGACCGGGGTGAGCATGTCCTTGTCGCCGACCACGATCAGCGTCTCGACGTCCCGCAGCCGGCCCAGCGCGGACAGCTTGTCGTGCGCGTTGAGCGCCGGGAAGAAGTCCGCCACCACCTCCACCGGGGTCGCGGCGATCATCCGGCCGACGTACTCGACCAGGGCCGGACTGACGTCGGTGGAGCCGAACGAGTAGCGCCGGGTGAGCAGCCAGGCGATGTCGCTGCCGATCCGCCGGCTGCGCTCGATCAGCGCGGCCCGCGAGCGCATCAACCGCAGCGCCAGCGGCAGCACCGGCGCGCGCAGCTTGGCGGTGATCGACGGGAGGCCGAGCGTGACGTCGGCCAGCTGCCCGGTCGAGGTGGACAGCAGCGCCACCCCGACCACCCGGGAGCCGAACAGGTCCGGGTACCGGTCGGCCAGCGCCATCACCGTCATCCCGCCCATCGAGTGGCCGACCAGCACCACCGGGCCGGTCGGCACCACGTCGGTGAGCACCCGGTGGAGGTCGTCGCCGAGCTGGTCGATGGTCGCGGTCTCGGTCGGTGCCCGCACCGACCGGCCGTGCGAGCGGTGGTCGTAGAAGACCATCCGGACCCGCGGCCGGGTCATGTCGGTCAGTCCGAGCCGCTGGTAGTGCCAGGAGCCCATGGCCAGGCAGTAGCCGTGCACGAACACCACGGTCAGCGGCGCCTCCCGGGGCCCGATCTCCTCGACCGCGAGCGGCAGCCCGTCGTCGGTGGTGACCGTGCGCTGCCGGTCGGCCGGCAGCCGGCCGAACGGCTCGTCCGCCTCCGGGTCCGGCCCGCCGCGGATCCGGCCGATCGCGTACCGCTCGGTGGCGAGCCCGACGGCCGCCCCGGCCGCGATCAGACCGGCGACGCCGGCGAGCAGGCCGGCGCGGCGCGCGGCCGGCTTCACGGCCCGCCGCCGACATGGATGCGGGGCACCCGGGCGCCGACCCGGGTGACGATCTCGTACGAGATCGTGCCGAGCACGTCGGCCCACTCCTGCGCGGTCGGCTCGCCGTCCCGGCCCGGCCCGAACAGCACCACCTCGTCGCCGGCGGCCACCTCGTCGTCGCCGACGTCGACCACGAACTGGTCCATGCACACCCGGCCGGCCACCGTCCGCCGCCGGCCACCCAGCCACACCGGGCCGACCGCGGTGGCCGCCCGCGGCACCCCGTCGGCGTACCCGAGCGGGACCAGTGCCAGCCCGGTCTCCCGCTCGGTGACGTGGACGTGCCCGTACGAGACGCCCGCGCCGGCCGGCACCCGCTTGGTCAGCGCGACCCGGCTGCGCAGCGTCATCGCCGGCTCCAGCCCGTACGGCTCCGGCGGGACCGGGGTCAGCCCGTACACCGCGATGCCGGGCCGGACCAGGTCGAAGTGGGCGGCCGGCAGGGTGAGCGTGGCGGCCGAGTTGGCCAGGTGCCGCAGCGGCGGGTCGACGCCGAGCCGGCGGGCCACGTCCACCGCCTCGGTGAACGCGTCGATCTGGCCGGCGATGGTCGGGTGGCCGGGGGCGTCCGCGTACGCGAAGTGGCTCCAGATGCCGACGACCTCGACCTCGTCCGCGGCCGCCGCCTTGGCCGCCGCGGTGACCAGGTCGGGCCAGTCGGCGGCGGTCGCGCCGCCGCGGGACAGGCCGGTGTCGACCTTGAGGTGCACCCGGGCCCGCTGGCCGGTCTCCCGGGCCGCCGCGACCACCTCGGCCAGCGCCCATGGCGCGCTCACCGACAGGTCCACGTCCGCGGCCACCCCGGCGGCCACGTCCTCGCCCGGCACCGCCAGCCAGGACAGCACCGGCGCGAGGATGCCGGCGGCGCGCAGCGCCATCGCCTCCTCCAGGAAGGCCACCCCGAGCCAGGTCGCACCGCCGGCGAGCGCGGCCCGGGCGGAGGGCACCAGCCCGTGCCCGTAGCCGTCGGCCTTGACCACGGCCATCACCTCGGCCGAGGTGGCCCCGCGCAGCCGCGCGACGTTGCGGCGGATCGCCGTGAGGTCGATCATCGCCTCCGACCGCACCATGTGCTCCATCCTCGCAGAGCCGGCCCGCCAGGCTGCCGACCGGCGCCATCCCGAGACAAGCGACCGTCCAGCAGGCCCGCTACGGAACTAAGGAAAGAGGTCTCCGTAGTTTGTGTGGTAACGCTGCGCTACCGCAAGGTAGGCTCAACACTGTCACGCCGTGGTGACCAGTCGGTGAAGAGCGGGTCTAAGGCGGACCGGACCGCGCTGCGTCAGCGGATCCTGGACGGCGGCGGGACGCTCGACCACGTCGCGGCGGAGATGCGCCGGCGGTGGCGCTTCCGCCCGCGCGAGTCATATCGGCACGCCCACGGGTGGAGCCAGGACGAGGCGGCCGCCCGGTTCACCGAGATCGCGGCCCGGCTGGCGCCCGGCGCCCGGTCGACCCCGATGGTGGGCACCCGGGTCGGCGAGTACGAGCGGTGGCCGGTAGGCGGCCGGCGGCCGTCACCGTATGTGCTCACCATGCTCGCCGAGGTGTACGGCACCGAGCTGGCGCGGCTGCTCGACGACACCGACATGGCGGCGATGCCCGAGCAGGACCGTGCGGTGCTCGCCGCGCTGACCAACCGGCCGGATCGGCCGCTGCCGCGGCGGGTGCGGCGACCGGCGCCACGACCGCTACCCGCCGCCCCGGACCCGGAGCTCGCGGCCCCGGTCCGAGCGGTCACGCCCCCGCCGCCCACCCCGCCACCCACCGGCCCGCCACCCACCGGCCCGCCGGCCGCCGCCCCGCCGGCCGCCCGGTCGCCGTTCGTGCCGCCGCTGGTCACGACCGTGCCGGCCCGGCCGCCGGCCTGGCCGCGGGTGGCCGCGGCGGCCGAACCGCCGCCGGCCCGGGCCGGCGGTGCCGACCCGGCCGTCGAGGCCTCGTTCATGACCCGCGCCGCCGAGGAGGCGGTCGCCTTCGGCGAGTGGGCCGAGGCCAGCTCGGTCGGACCGATCACGATGGAGCAGCTCGGCCAGGACGTCCGCGGGGTCGCCAAGGACTACCTGACCCAGCCGCCGCTGCCGCTGCTGCGCCGCACCCTGGAGCTGCGCCGGCGGGTCTTCGGCCTGCTGGAGGGCCGGCTGAGACCGGCCCAAGCGCGCGAGCTGTACGTGCTGGCCGGCCGGCTGTGCGGGCTCGCCGCCTGGATGGTGGGCGACCTCGGGTACACCGCCGAGGCCGGCACCCACGCGCGCATCGCGTGGCTGTGCGCCGACCTGTCCGACCACCCTGGCCTGCGCGGCTGGGTACGCGCCACCCAGAGCAAGCTGGCCTACTGGGACGGCCGCCCGCGCACGTCGGCGCAGCTGGCCGAGGACGGGCTGCAGCAGGGCCTGCGGGACAGCGGCCGGGTGCTGCTGGCCGGGCTGGCCGCCCGCGGCTGGGCCGGTACCGGCGACCCGGACCGGGCCCGCGGCGCGCTGAGGGTGGTGACCGCCGAGCGGGAGGGGCTGACCGGCGCGGACGAGGTCGGCGGGGTGTGGGGCTTCAGCCGGGCCCAGGAGCACTACCTGGCCGGCACCACCCGGCTGTGGATGCACGAGCCCGAGCAGGCCGCCCGGGACGCCGACCGGGCGGTCTGGCTGTACGAGATCGCCGACCCGGAGGAGCGCTTCTACGGCGCCGAGACGCTGGCGCTGCTCGACTCGGCCATCGCGCACGTGCTCACCGGCGACGTCACCGAGGCCGCGCACCGGCTGGCCCCGGTGCTGGAGCTGCCGCCGGAGAAGCGCAACATGCCGATCACCAGCCGCGCCTGCGACCTGCGCCGGGCGCTGGACCGGATCGGCCCGGCCGGTGGGCCGGCCGCCGAGCTGGTCAGTGACATCACCGACTTCCAGCGCACCGCCAGCTGACCCGCCCGGCCGGCGGCTTCCCGGCCGAGCACGCGGGCGCGCGGCGGCCCGGGACCCTCTCGGTCCGGGGCCGCCGCCCTGCCGCTCGGCTCAGCGGCGGGACGTCCCGGTCGGGTCGTCCATCTCGATCTGCTCCTTGCGGACCTCACCGGACACCGTCTCGGTGTCGGTGACGGTCTCCCTGCCGAGCCGCACCCGCTCCACTGCGACCGCCTCGGTCTGCACCACCGGACGCTCCGCGTGCAGCGTCACCTCGTGCTCCTCCTCGGTGATGTCCCCACCCGAGTACGCCGCGTCGCGGTTCGCGGCTCACCCTGCGCTGACCGTGCTCAGCGCCGGACCACGCCGAGCAGGTCCCCGGGCTGGCAGTCGAGCACGTCGCACAGCGCGGTCAGGGTGGAGAAGCGGACCGCCCGGGCGCGCCCGTTCTTGAGCACCGACAGGTTCACCACCGTCACGCCGACCCGGGCCGCCAGCTCGGTGAGCGTCATGTCGCGGTCGGCCAGCAGCCGGTCCAGGTGACACACCACCCGGCTCCCGCCGTCGTCCTCCTCCACTCAGACCAGCCCGCGGACGTCGTCGGCCAGCTCGGCGCCGCGCCGGAACGCCTCCGCCAGCGCCAGCAGCACCGGCGTGACCAGCAGCGGCAGCAGCGGGAAGCTGACCCCGAACCCGTACGGGCTGTCCGGCCCGACCGCGTCGAGCCGGTCCAGGACCAGCATGCCGGCCAGGTCCGGCAGCGCCGGGGCGAGCGTGCCCACCCCGCCGACCAGCACCGCGATGACCGCGAGCCGGCGGGCGTTGCCGGGTGCGAACGGCCGGCCCTCGGCGACGGTCAGCAGCAGCCGGCGCAGCAGCACCGCGCCGACCAGCACCGCGAGCCCGATCAGCGCGATGTCGGCGCCGGCCAGCAGCCGCTCGAGCACGGTCGCGCCCGGCACCCGCAGCACCTGCTCGGGCGAGCGCACCTCGACGTAGCTGCCGTCGGGCAGGCCGGCCGCCGGCACCGGCGCGGACGCGCCCCCGCCCGGCAGCCGGGAGAAGTCGGCCCGGACCGGCACCACGACGTCGTCCCGGCGCAGCCCGTCCAGCAGCGACACCGCACCGCCCAGCGCGAGGACCCCGGCGAGCACCGGGATCGCTGCGGCGACCAGCCGGACGGACGCGGGCCGGACGTACGGGCGCGACTCGGCAACCATGTCCGGACCATATCGTTTCTCGATACCATCGACAAACGATAAGTCTGATCGCAGGGGAAACGGTCACGGCGATGTCGCGACTGATCAGCTCCTAGCGGCCCGGGTCACGTCGCGCAGCGCGGCGGGGAGGGCGTCGAGGACGCCGGCCGCGGTGGTGGTCACGCCGCGGGCGGCCAGCCGGCCGGCCCGCCCGTGCAGGTGCGCGGCGACGGCGGCGGCCGGACCGGGCGGGAGCCCGCCGGCGAGCAGCGCGGCGCCCAGCCCGGACAGCACGTCCCCGCTGCCGGCGGTGGCCAGCCAGGCGGTGCCGGTGGTGTTCGCGTACGCCGACCCGTCCGGCGCCGCGACCACCGTCGCGTATCCCTTGAGCAGCACGACCGCGCCGAGGTCGGCCGCCGCCCGGCGGGCCGCACCGACCCGGTCGTCGCCGACCGGCCCGGCGATCCGCTCGAACTCGCGGTCGTGCGGGGTGAGCACGGTCGGTGCGGTCCGCCGCCGCACCAGGTCGGGCTCGCGGCCGAGCAGGGTGAGCCCGTCCGCGTCGACCAGCACCGGCACGTCGCTGCCGAGCACGTCGCGCAGCAGCTCGGCGGCGGCGGCGTCGGTGCCGATGCCGGGCCCGACGACCCACGCCTGCACCCGGCCGGCGTCGCTGGGGCGGCCCTCGGTGACCACCGCCTCCGGCCAGCGTGAGCGGACGGGCCCGGCCGCGCCGCCGGCGTACCGGACCATCCCGGCGCCGCCGCGCACCGCCGCCCCGGTGCACAGCACACCGGCCCCGGGGTACGTCGCCGAGCCGGCCGCCACCCCCGCCACCCCGCGGGTGTACTTGTCGTCGCGCGGCCCCGGCCGCGGCAGCAGGCCGGCCACGTCGGCGTCGTCGAGCACCCGCAGCGCCGGCTCGGGCAGGTGCGGGCCGAGGCCGATGTCGACCAGCCGGACCTCGCCGGCGTGCTCGGCCCCGGCGCCGACCAGCAGCCCGGGCTTGAGCGCGCCGAAGGTCACGGTGACGTCGGCCCGGACGGCCGGTCCGGGCACCGCGCCGGTGTCCGCGTCCACGCCGCTGGGCAGGTCGACCGCGACCACGGTGGCCCGGTCCACCGCCTCGACCAGCGCGGCCTCGACCAGGGCGGCGGCGGCCGGCCGCAGCCCGCCCGAGGCGCCGAGACCGACGATCCCGTCCAGCACCAGCCGGGCCGCCCGGACCGCGGCCGGCGCGGCCCGGTCGCCGGCCGGCAACACCCGCCCGCCGGCGGCGACCAGCGCGGCCAGCCCGCCGGCGTGCGCGCGCTCCGGGGCCAGCAGCACCGCGGTCACCGCGGCGCCGCGGCCGGCGAGGCGGGCGCCGGCGTACAGCGCGTCACCGCCGTTGTTGCCGGCCCCGACCAGCAGCGCCACCGGGGCGCCGTACACCCGGCCGACCAGGCCCGCGCTGTGCCCGGCGAGCCCGGTCGCCGCCCGCTGCATGAGCGCGCCCGGCGGGACGCGCGCCATCAGCGCCTCCTCGGCCGTCCGGACCGCCGCGACCGGCCACGCCCCACGCACCCGGCCACCCTGCCACGTCGACCACCCTTGCGCGTGTCCTCGTTCCGACACGCCGTGCCAGCCGGCTTCCGGAACGAGCCGGCGTGCAGAGCTCACCGACGCGGCCGGTGGCCCGCCGGTGCGCGCGTGCCAGACTGGCGGCCGACCCGGACCGGCCCGGCGCCGCGGGGCGGACCGGCCGCCCCGGACCGGGTCGAGGAGGTTAGCGGTGGCCGCACCCGCCGTCCCGGCGCCCGGTGGCGCGACGCCCGAGCGCCGTCCCCGCCGCCGCCCGATCCGGCGCCGACCGGACGCCGTGCCCCGCCGCGGGTCCGAGCCGGCGCCCGAGCCGGAGCCGGCGCCGACCGCCGGCGGGCTGGACGCCGCCGAGGTGGACCGGCTGCTCACCGCGCTGACCGCGGTGCGCGACGGCGACTTCCGGGTGCGGCTGCGGGTGCCCGGCGACCCGGCCAGCCCGATGGCCCGGCTCGCGACCGTGGTCAACGAGGTGGTCGAGCGCAACCGGCACCTGACCGGCGAGCTGGACCGGGTGCGCCGGGTGGTCGGCCGGGACGGCCGGCTGGACGAGCGGCTGCGGCCGGGCACCGGTGGCGGCGCCTGGGCCGGGGCGGTGACCGCGGCCAACGACCTGGTCGACGAGCTGGTCCGGCCGACCGTCGAGGTCGGCCGGGTGCTCGGCGCGGTCGCCACCGGCGACCTGACCCAGACCATCGACCTGCGCTCGGGCGACCAGCGGCTGCGCGGCGAGTTCCTCCGGATGGCCCGTACGGTCAACGGGATGGTCGCCCAGCTGCGCGACTTCGCCGACGAGGTCACCCGGGTCGCCCGCGAGGTCGGCACCGACGGCAAGCTCGGCGGCCAGGCCCGGGTCCGCGGCGTCTCCGGCACCTGGCGGGACCTGACCGACAACGTGAACTCGATGGCCAACAACCTCACCGGCCAGGTCCGCGACATCGCCGCGGTGACCACCGCGGTGGCCAACGGCGACCTGTCCCGCACGGTCACCGTGGACGTGGCCGGCGAGATGCTGGAGCTGAAGGTCACCGTCAACCGGATGGTCGGGCAGCTGCGCGACTTCGCCGACGAGGTGACCCGGGTGGCCCGCGAGGTCGGCACCGAGGGCAAGCTCGGCGGCCAGGCCACCGTGCCCGGCGTCGCCGGCACCTGGAAGGACCTGACCGACAACGTCAACTCGATGGCCGGCAACCTGACCGCCCAGCTGCGCGACATCGCCCAGGTGACCACCGCGGTCGCCCGCGGCGACCTGTCCCGCAAGATCACCGTCGACGTGGCCGGCGAGCTGCTGGAGCTCAAGACGACCGTCAACACGATGGTCGACCAGCTGTCCGGCTTCGCCGACGAGGTGACCCGGGTGGCCCGCGAGGTCGGCTCGGAGGGCCAGCTGGGCGGCCAGGCCGAGGTGCCCGGCGCGTCCGGCACCTGGCGCGACCTCACCGACTCGGTGAACTTCATGGCCGGCACGCTGACCGCTCAGGTCCGCAACATCGCCGAGGTGACCACCGCGGTCGCCGGCGGCGACCTGACCAAGAAGATCGACGTCGACGCCCGCGGCGAGATCCTCGAGCTGAAGACGACGATCAACATCATGGTGGACCTGCTGTCCGCCTTCGCCGACGAGGTCAGCCGGGTGGCCCGGGAGGTCGGCACCGAGGGCAAGCTGGGCGGCCAGGCCCGCGTCCGCGGCGCGTCCGGCACCTGGCTGGACCTGACCGACAACGTCAACTCGATGGCCGGCAACCTGACCAGCCAGGTCCGCAACATCGCCCAGGTCGCGACCGCGGTCGCCCGCGGCGACCTGTCGCAGAAGATCACGGTCGAGGCCGAGGGCGAGACGGCCGCGCTGGCCCAGACCATCAACACGATGGTGGACACCCTGCGCGCCTTCGCCGACGAGGTGACCCGGGTGGCCCGCGAGGTCGGCACCGAGGGCATCCTCGGCGGCCAGGCCCGGGTGCCCGGCGTGGCCGGGACCTGGAAGGACCTGACCGACAACGTCAACTCGATGGCCAACAACCTGACCGGCCAGGTCCGCAACATCGCCGAGGTGACCACCGCGGTCGCCCGCGGCGACCTGCGCCGCAAGATCGACGTCGACGCCCGCGGCGAGATCCTCGAGCTCAAGACGACGATCAACATCATGGTGGACCAGCTGTCCGCCTTCGCCGACGAGGTCACCCGGGTCGCCCGCGAGGTCGGCACCGACGGCAAGCTCGGCGTCCAGGCCGAGGTCGAGGGCGTCTCCGGCACCTGGAAGCGGCTCACCGAGTCGGTCAACCAGCTCGCCTCGACGCTGACCATCCAGCTGCGGGCGATCGCGGACGTGTCCACCGGCGTGACCCGCGGCGACCTGACCCGCAAGATCACCGTGGACGCCGCCGGCGAGGTCGCCGGCCTCAAGGACACGATCAACCAGATGATCGCCACCCTGCGCGAGACCACCCGGGCCAACCAGGAGCAGGACTGGCTGAAGACCAACCTGGCCCGCATCTCCGGGAGCATGCAGGGGCAGCGCGACCTGCCCGCGGTGGCCCGGCTCATCATGAGCGAGCTGACCCCGGTGGTCGCGGCCCAGTGCGGCGCGTTCTTCCTGGCCGAGGCGGCCGAGGTGACCGCGTCGGCCGAGTCGGCCAAGGTGGACCCGGCCGGTCGGGCCCAGCTGCGGATGATCGCCAGCTACGGCTACCCGGCCCGGCGCGGGGACCGGTTCGCTTTCGGCGAGACGCTGGTCGGGCAGGCCGCGGCCGAGGGCAAGCGGATCCACCTGACCTCGGTGCCGGCCGGGTACGTGCAGATCTCCTCCTCGCTCGGGGCGGCGCCACCGGCCGAGGTGGTCATGCTGCCGGTGCTCTTCGAGGGGCGGGTGCTGGCGGTCATCGAGCTGGCCTCGTTCAGCCCGTTCAGCGACGTCCACCTGGCCTTCCTCGACCAGATCACCGAGACCATCGGGGTCACGGTCAACACGATCATCGCCAACTCGCGGACCGAGGAGCTGCTCACCCAGTCCCGCCGGCTGACCGAGGAGCTGCAGGAGCGCTCCGAGCAGCTGCAGGGCCAGCAGGAGGAGCTGCGCAAGACCAACTCCGAGCTGGCGCTGTCCTCCCGCTACAAGTCCGAGTTCTTCGCGAACATGTCGCACGAGCTGCGTACGCCGCTGAACAGCCTGCTCATCCTGGCCCGGCTGCTGGCCGAGAACCCGTCCGGCAACCTGGTCCCGGAGCAGGTCAAGTACGCCTCCGTCATCCACGGCGCCGGCAGCGACCTGCTGCAGCTGATCGACGACATCCTCGACCTGTCCAAGGTCGAGGCCGGCAAGATGGACTCCAACCCGACCGAGGTGTCGCTGGCCAGCCTGCTCGACTACGTGGCCAACCTGTGCGGCCCGCTGACCGCGGACAAGGGCCTCGGCTTCACCGTCGACGTGGATCCCAAGGTGCCGGCCAGCCTGCACACCGACGAGCGCCGGCTGCAGCAGATCCTGCGCAACCTGCTGTCCAACGCGGTGAAGTTCACCGAGGTCGGCGAGGTGCGGCTGGTCGTCTCGCTGGCCGACCGGCACCGCTTCCAGAACACCACGCTGCGTCGCGGCCCGGCGGTGATCGCCTTCCAGGTCACCGACACCGGCATCGGCATCCCGACCGACAAGCTGAAGATCATCTTTGAGGCTTTCCAGCAGGCGGACGGCACCACCAGCCGCCGGTACGGCGGGACCGGGCTCGGGCTGTCGATCAGCCGGTCGATCGCGCACCTGCTGGGCGGCGAGATCCACGCCGAGAGCTCGATCGGGCACGGCTCGACCTTCACCCTCTACCTGCCCACCCGGCGGGGGGCGGCGGCGGGCCGGGCGACGGCGGCGTACCGGCCGGTGACCGGCACCGACCTCGCGATCGAGGCCCCGCCGGAGGTCCCGGTCGCGTTGCCGCCCGCCACCCCGGCGGCGCGCACCGGGGCGAGCTCGGCGCCGGACGCGCTGCTCACCGGCAAGCGGGTGCTCATCGTCGACGACGACGTCCGCAACGTCTTCGCGCTGGCCAGCGTGCTGGAGCTGAACGGGCTGGAGGTCTGCTACGCCGACAACGGCGAGGGCGCGCTGGCCGCGGTCGACGGCCCCCCGGCGGTGGACGCGGTGCTGATGGACGTGATGATGCCGGGCATGGACGGCAACGCCGCGATGGCCGCGATCCGGGCCCGGCCGGAGCACGCCGACCTGCCGATCATCGCGGTGACCGCGAAGGCGATGCAGGGCGACCGGGAGCGCAGCCTGGAGGCGGGCGCGTCGGACTACGTGACCAAGCCGGTGGACACCGACCACCTGCTCGCCCTGCTCCGCCACCACCTGGCCGCGGTCGGGACGGAGGAGGCCTGATGGCGCGGATCCTGATGGTCGACGACCGACCGGAAAACCTGCTCGCCCTGGAGGCGATCCTCAGCGTCTTCGACCACGACCTGGTCCGGGCCAGCTCCGGCGACGAGGCGCTCAAGGCCCTGCTCACCGACGACTTCGCGGTCATCCTGCTCGATGTCGCGATGCCGGGGATGGACGGGCTGGAGACCGCGGCGCACATCAAGCGGCGGGAGCGGACCCGGGATGTCCCGATCATCTTCCTCACCGCGGTGCACCCGGACGCCGAGCACGCCTTCCGAGGCTACTCGGCCGGGGCCGTCGACTACGTGTCCAAGCCGTTCGACCCGTGGGTGCTGCGGGCCAAGGTGGCGGTCTTCGTGGACCTCTACTGCAAGCGGCAGCAACTGCAGGAGCAGGCCGCGCTGCTGCGCCGCCGGCTGGCCGGCCAGGACGGCGGCGGCCCGGCCCGGGACATCGCGGCCGAGCTGGCCACCCGGCTGACCGCGGTGGAGAGTGCCTTCGCCGCGCTGCGGTCCGCGGTCACCGACCCGGCCAGCGCCCCGCTGACCACCGACCTGGCCGCCGGGCTGACCCGGCTGCGGGCCGTGGTCGACGCGCTGGACGCCCGCTGACCCGATGCCACCGGACAAGGACTTCTGGTCCCAGGCGCGACCGCCGGACGACCCGTACGCGTACCTGGTCGTCACGGTGCGGCACGGGCCGCTCGACGAGCCGCCGGCCAAGGAGCTGGTCGACCAGCTGCACGCCGGTGTGGAGGCGGTGCTGGTCGCGGTCGGCGGGGTGGCCAGCCGGACCGTGGACGCCGAGCGCGGCGAGTCCAGCTGGCTGCTCGCCCCGCCCCGGGCCGGCGATGTCGCCGACATGGTGATCGCGGTGACCGACCGGCTCAACCCCGGGCACTGGACGGTCGAGCGGCTCTAGCAGGCCGCCCCTGCGCACCGACGGCGACGACCGGCTCGAAGCGAGCCTGGACCGGTCCTGCTGCCCCGGGTGCAGCGGCAGCTGGACCTAGGACTTCGCCGGTCGCTGACAATGCCTTGCCATGCCTTGTCTTGTACGACTGGGCGGTTTGGTCTAGTAGTGGTACGTGTCGGCGCACCTGTCCGATCATGCGGGACCGGAAGTCTCGGTCGCCGCGGTCGACGCCGACCGGATGCTGCTGGACGGGCTGCGGGCGTGGCTGGCCGCGGTCCCCGCGGTGCGCCTGGTCGCGGCCGTCCCCACCGTGGCCCAGCTGCTCGGGCTGGCGCCGGCCGCCGCGGTCGACGTGGTGCTGCTCGACCTCTTCCTCGCCGACAAGTCGTCCCCGCCGGACAACCTCGCCCGGCTGGTCGCCGCCGGCCACCGGGTCCTGGTGGTCAGCGCCTGCTCGGCGCCCGCCCGGCTGACCGCCACTCTGGCCGCCGGCGCGCGCGGCTACCTCACCAAGGACCACGACCTCGCCGACCTGGTCGCTGCGATCCGGGAGGTCGCCACCGCCGGCACCAGCTTCTCCCCCGAGCTCGCGGTCGCCTGCCTGCGGGACGACCGGCCCGACCGGCCCCCGATGGGCCCGGCCGACCGGGCCGTGCTGGCCGCCCTCGGCGCCGGCATGCACCTCGACGAGGCCGCGCACTCCCTGCAGCTGACCCCGGACGCGGTCCGGGCCACGCTGAGCCGGATCACCGCGGGCTACCACCGCGCCGGCATCCAGCATCCCGGCCGGGTGGCCGCGCTGTCGACCCGCGAGCGCGAGGTCGCCCTGCTCATCCGGGACGGGATGACCAACGCGCAGATCGCGCGGCGGCTGGGCGTGACCACCAAGACGGTCGAGAAACACGCCAGCAACACCATGGTCAAGCTCGGGGTGAGCAGCCGCGCGGGCGTCGCCGTACAGGTCGGGCAGGACAGCTGGGCCCGCTGACGGCAACCGGTTGCACGAACTGGACGGTAGGGATTACCCCCATGTCAGACGTTCGGGTCCGTGACTACCGTTCAAGGCGCTAACCGGCCCTAAGGGGTATGATCCAGCCATCGCGCCCGGCGCCGTGGCCCTCCTTCCGTCACCCTCGAAGGGGACGCCCATGTCGTTCACGCACCAGACCGTCCTGAGCCCGGAGCTGCGCTCCGCGGTGGCCGCCGACACCGGCATCGGCGGGGGCAACCTGCTGCCCGCGATGCTGGAGATCAACCCGTTCCCGGACGAGCCGTTCATCCGGTCGCTGACCCCGGTGCCGTACACCGACGGCGAGACCCGCACCGACTTCAGCCTGCGCGACCTCGACCACCTGATCCAGAGCTGGTCGGTCTGGTACTACGAGCGCGGCGTACGGCCGCGGGACCGCGTCGCGGTGTTCCCGCCGGACTCGGTGGCCTACTTCGTGCACTACTCGGCCATCGCGCAGATCGGCGGCATCGCCGTGCTGATCAACGCCAAGGCGCCGCGGGAGAGCGCGGTGGCGCTGGCCGGGCGGACCGGCGCGACCGGCCTCTACACCGACCGCGAGCGGCTGGACCGGATCTCACCGGACCTGGACAAGCTGGCGCTGCAGTGGATCGAGGTCGCCGAGGACATGCCGAGCCCGGCGTCGGCGGAGCTGCCGGACGAGTGGCGCTTCCGCCACCACGTCGACGACCCGGTCGGGATGATGCACTCCTCCGGCACGACCGGCCTGCCCAAGCCGGTCATCCACACCCACCGCACGATCCTCGAGGGCCCGAAGTTCCGGACCGTCGACTACAAGGAGGAGCCGGAGGCGGTCATCATGACCGCGCTCCCCCAGTCCCACCAGGGCACCATCTCCTTCACCTCGTACGCGGTCCTGGCCGGCCAGCCGCTGCTGGCCTGGCGGGACGTCACCGGGGCGGAGCTGGCGGCGGCGGTGCCGGAGCACCGGCCGACCATGGTCATGGCCTTCGGCCACGCGTACCCGGAGCTGGCCGCGCTGGAGACCCCGCCCGGCGCCCTGGACTCGGTGAACATCTGGGTGTCCATGGGCGACGCGGTGCACGAGCGGCACCTGAAGAACGTGCTGGCCCGCCGCTCCGCGGAGCTGCCGCCGGCGGCGTTCCTGGACCGGCTCGGCACCACCGAGCTCGGCTGGGGCGTGCTGATGCAGCCGCGGACCCTGACCAGCGAGCGCAACGACCGCTGCGTGGGCCGCTCGGTCGGCCTCGCCGACGTCGCCATCCTGCGGGACAACGGCACCCGCGCCGACCCGTACGAATACGGCTACCTCGGCGCCAACCCGTCGTCGATGACCGTCGGCTACTGGGGTGCCCAGGACACGTACTACCGGAGCAAGCTGGCCGGCTACTGGCTGACCGGCGACATCGCGTACCGGGACGAGGACGGCTACTTCTACCAGGTGGACCGCGCGGTCGACGTGATCCACACCGCCTCGGGACCGGGCTACTCCGTGCAGATGGAGGAGACCGTCCTCAACCACGTCGCCGGGGTCGACGACTGCACGATCGTGGCCGGCGGCTGGCGGGACGAGAAGGTGGCCGTCGCGGTGGTGACGGGGACCGCGATCGACCCGGCGACCGTGCTGGCCGCGGCCAACGAGTCGCTGCGGGCGGCCGGCAAGCCGGAGCTGGCCGTGGTCGACGTGGCCGACGACGACGAGGACTTCCCGCTTGGCGTGACCGGCAAGTCGCTCAAGCGCTACCTGCGGGAGAAGTACGCGGACCTGGCCGGCTACCTCGCCGACCGGGACGCCCGGAGCGTGGCGACGGTCGAGGCGCTCCACTGACCTGGTCGGGAGACGACGATCCCATGGCCGACGACGGCCTGCTGCTCGTGTTCGACCGGGACGTGGCGCGCGCCGGGGTGGACGCGTGGCTCCGGCACCTGGAGGCCGGGGGCCTCCCGGCCCAGGTGTACCGGCTGGGCGCCAGCATCGTCCTGCCGGTGTCCGACGTGGCGGCGGTCGAGTCGGCCGGTCCGGACCTGCCGGCGCCGAGCCGGCGGGCGCCGCACAGCCCGGGTGCCTGGCTGTGGCGCCGCGAGCTGCGCCCGGCCGGCACCACGGTGCGGCTCGGGCCGACGACGATCGGGGGCGGCTCGGTCGCGGTGATCGCCGGGCCGTGCGCGGTGGAGTCGCCGGAGCAGATCGCCGCCACCGCCGTCGCCGTCGCCGAGCACGGCGCGGTCGGCCTGCGCGGGGGCGCGTTCAAGCCGCGGACCTGGCCGTACTCCTTCCAGGGGCTCAAGTGGGACGGCCTGGACATGCTGGTCCGGGCCCGGGAGCGGACCGGGCTGCCGTTCGTCACCGAGGTTTGCGAGCCGGAGCACGTGAAGCGGCTGGCCGAGGTCGTCGACGCCTTCCAGATCGGCGCCCGCAACATGCAGAACTTCGCCCTGCTCACCGCGGTCGGGCAGAGCGGGCTGCCGGTCGTGCTCAAGCGGGGCTTCGGCTGCACGGTGGAGGAGACCCTCGCCGCCGCCGAGTACCTGCTGCAGGAGGGCAACGACCAGGTGGTGCTGTGCGAGCGCGGCATCCGCACCTTCGAGCCGTGGGCCCGCTTCACGCTCGACGTGACCGCGGTCGCGCTGTGGAAGGAGCGCACCCACCTGCCGGTGATGGCCGACCCCAGCCACTCCGGCGGCCGGCCCGAGCTGGTCGGGCCGCTCGCCCTGGCCGCGGTCGCGGCCGGGGCGGACGCGCTGCTCGTCGACGTCCACGTCGATCCCGAGCAGGCGCTCTGCGACGGCCCGCAGGCGCTGCGGCCGCCGGACTTCGCCGGGTTGATGGCCCGGCTCGCCCCGGTGGCGGCCGGGCTCGGCCGCCCGCTCGCCGTGCCGCCGGCCGCGCGCCGGGCCGAGGAGGACTGCGCATGACCCTGGACTTCGTCCACGAGCCGGCCGTGCGGGTGCCGGCCGACCGCCGGACCGAGCTGCTCGGCCTGCCCGGCTTCGGCGACGTCTTCACCGACCACATGGTGACCGCGCGCTGGCACGCCGAGCGGGGCTGGCGCGACGCCCGGGTCGGCCCGCTGACCGCCTTCCCGCTACACCCGGCCACCATGGCGTTCCACTACGGGCAGACGGTCTTCGAGGGGCTCAAGGCCTTCTGGCGGCCGGACGGGCGGCGGGCGATCTTCCGGCCGGTCGACCACGCCCGCCGGTTCACCCGCTCGGCTGCCCGGATGGCCATGCCGCCGCTGGACGAGGCCGACTTCGTGGCCGCGCTGGAGGCGCTGCTGCGGGTGGACGGCGACTGGGTGCCCGACGCCCCGGGCCACAGCTTCTACCTGCGGCCGTTCATGATCGCCACCGAGGTCCACCTGAGCAACCGGCCGGCCGAGGAGTACGTGTTCGCGCTGATCGGCAGCCCGGCCCGGCCCCCGCAGGCGGCCGAGCCGAAGCCGATCCGGCTGTGGGCGTCCACCGACCACGTCCGGGCCGCGCCCGGCGGGACCGGCTCGATCAAGTCCGGCGGCAACTACGGCGGGTCGTACGCGGCCCAGCGGGAGGCCGTCGCGCACGGCTGCGACCAGGTGGTCTGGCTGGACGCCGCCGAGCGCCGCTACCTGGAGGAGGTCGGCGGCTCCAACCTGGTCCTGGTCGAGTCCACCGCGGACGGTCCGGTGCTGCGGACGCCGCCGCTCAGCGACACCCTGCTGGCCGGCGTCACCCGGGACTCGGTGCTGCGGCTGGCCGGCCGGCTCGGCCACCGGGTGGTCGAGGCGCCGATCACGCTCGACGAGTGGGAGCGCGGCTGCCGGGACGGGCGCTTCGGCGAGGCCTTCGCCTGCGGCACCGCGCGGGCGGTGTCCCCGGTCGGGCACGTGGCCCGGCCCGGTCGGGAGTGGGCGGTCGGGGACGGCCGGATCGGCCCGGTGACCGCGGCGCTGCGGACCGCCCTGCTCGACATCCAGTTCGGCCGGGCCCCGGACGAGCTCGGCTGGCTGCATCTGGTCCGGGTCGATCGCGAGGAGGGGACATGAGACGCGTCGGGTTCGTCGAGTCCAACCGGTCCGGGTCCGGCTTCGACGCGCTGCGGGCCGCCCGCCGGCTCGGCCTGCACGTCGTCTTCTTCCACTGCGGCCTGGAGCGCTACCACGCCACCCCGGGCGGCACCGAGGTGCTGGCCAGCTGCGTCGACGAGTACGTCGCCTGCGCGACCCACGAGACGGCCCCGGTGCTGGCAGCGGCGAAGGAGGTCGACGCGGCCAGGCCGCTGGACGCGCTGCTCTCGGTCGCCGACTACGAGGTGGTCCCGGCCGCCGAGGCGGCCCGGCAGCTCGGGCTGCCCGGGCCGGACCCGGCCGGCGTACGGACCGCCCGCAACAAGGCCGACGCGCGGCGGCGCTGCGCCGAGCGGGGCGTGCCGATGCCGGCCTTCCGCGCCGTGACCACGGCCGAGGCGGCCGTGCGGGCGGCCGGGGAGGTCGGGCTGCCGTGCGTGGTGAAGGCGGCCGACGAGACCGCGGGCATCCACGTCATGCGTTGCACGACCCCGGACCAGGTGGCCGACGCGTTCCGCACCGTGATCGCGGACCCGACGACCGCCCGCGGCCAGGCCCGGCACCCGGAGGTGCTGGTCGAGGAGTGCCTCGTCGGCTTCGAGGTCAGCGTGGAGGTGCTGGCCGAGGCCGGCTCGGTCCGGGTGCTCGGGGTGACCGACAAGCTGCTCGGCGGCGGCCAGCGGTTCATCGAACTCGGGCACACCTTCCCCTCGGCGCTGCCCGACCGGGTCCGGACCGAGCTGGAGGAGGTCGCGGTCGCCGCCACCGAGGCGGTGGGCTTCGACCTCGGCATCGCCCACGTCGAGGTCAAGCACACCGCCGCCGGTCCCCGGCTGATCGAGGTCAACCCCCGGCCGGCCGGCGACCAGATCACCGAGCTGATGGACCGCAGCCTGGGGATCTCCACCATGGAGCTGGTGGTCCGCCAGCACCTGGGCGAGCTTGTCGGCGCCGACCTCGACGCCGCCCTGCGCGCCGGGCCGGTCCGGGGCGCGGCGATCCGCTACCTGACCGCCGCGCCGGGCGTCGTCGAGCAGGTGTCCGGGGTGGACATCGCCGGCGCGGTGCCGGGCGTGCACGAGGCCGTCGTCTCGGTCCGGCCCGGCGACCCGGTCGCCGAGCTGCGGGCCAACGGCGACCGGGTCGGGCACGTGCTGGCGACCGCGGACGACCCGTACGTGGCCGGCCGGATCGCCGAGGCGGCGGCCCAGCAGATCGCCGTGACCACCCGCCGAGGCTGACCGAGTCCACTGGGAGAGACGACATGCCCGACCTGGTCATGGTCATGCCCTACAAGGCCTACCTGCGCAAGGCGCAGGCGGAGGGGTTCCGGATCCACGCGATCTGGGACCCGGCCGAGGCGGGCCGGCTGTTCGGCGCGGACGCGCCGGCGTACCTGCGGGACGTCGAGGCCCTCGCCGACGGCTTCCGCCTGGTCGACTTCACCGACTCCGCCGCGTACGCGGACGCGATCCGGACCGCGGTGCGGGAGACCGACGCCGACCACGTCTGGCACGTGGGCAGCGAGGAGAGCATGCAGCTCGCGTACGAGGTGGCCGACGAGCTCGGCACCGCGGTCAACTCGCCGCGGTCGGTCGCCCTGCTCAACGACAAGCTCGCGATGCGCACCCTGCTGCGCGACAAGGGCATCTCCGCGGTGCGGTTCGCCGCCGCGGACCACTGGTCGGAGGTGGCGGCGCTGCTGGCCGGCTTCACCCTGCCGGTGGTGGTGAAGCCGACCGCGCTGTCCGCCAGCCGGGGGGCGATGCTGCTCACCGACCCGGCCGACCTGCCCGCCTGGGGGCAGGCGCTGGCCGACCTCCACTACGACGGGCCGCTGCTGGTCGAGGAGTACCTGCGCGGCCCGGAGTTCAGCGTGGAGACGCTGACCGTGCGCGGCGAGCACCACGTGGTCGGCGTGACCCGCAAGCTGCTCGGGCCGCTGCCGCACTTCGTCGAGCTGGGCCACCTCGCCGGCGAGCCGGCGACGCCGGAGACCCGGCGGGTGGCCGCGCTGGCGGTCGAGCTCCTCGATGCGGTCGGCTACCAGTGCGGCCCGGCGCACACCGAGGTCATCCTGACCGCCGACGGGCCGCGGATCGTGGAGTCCCAGGCCCGGCTCGGTGGGGACAAGATCCCCGACATCGTCCGGCTGGCCACCGGCTTCGACCTGCGGCAGGAGATCTTCGCCGCGCTCGCCGGGCGGGTGCGGCGGCCGGGCCGGGCGCGCTCGGTCGGGCACATCGCGTTCTTCAGCTTCCCGGCCGGGACGGTCCGGTCGGTGTCCGGGCTGGACGAGGCCCGGGCGCTGGACTTCGTCGACACCCTGAGCGTCCCGTTCAAGGTCGGGGACGTGCTGCCGGAGACGGTGAGCTCCAAGACCCGGCACGGCTCCGTGATCGTCACCGGCGCGGACACCGCCGCCGCGCTGGCCCGGGCCGACCGGGTGCGCGAGCTCATCCAGGTCGAGGTGGACCGATGAGGAAGTTCTTCGCGCTGCACCGCAACGTCCAGGTCCGGCTCGGGCTGGCGTTCGTCCTCAAGCTGATCGACGCCATGATCCTCACCTTCATCGCGATCTACCTGGCGGACGCGGTGGGGATCGCGACCGCGGGCGCGCTGATCCTGATGTTCGCGGTGTTCGCGGTCTTCGGCATGCTGCTCGGCGGCGACATGTCGGAGCGCTGGGGCCGCCGGCCCGTCCTCATCCTCGGCGAGCTCGTCGCCCTGGTCTTCCTGGGGCTGATGTCGACGGCCTACTTCGCCGGCTGGGGGCCGCTGGCGGTCTACTTCAGCTACGGCATCGTCAAGTTCGGCACCAACCTGGCCCTGCCGGCCAACGACTCGACGATCATCGACGTCACCCCGCCGGAGGACCGCAAGTTCGTCTACACGGTCAACTACTGGGTGATCAACCTCGCGCTCGGCGTCGGCGCGCTGATCGGCGGCTTCCTCTACGGCTCGCACTTCGGCGGGGTGATCGTCGGCGGCGCCGTCGCGATGGCCTTCGTCCTCGTGGTGACGATCCTGCTGGTGGCCGAGACGCGGCCGGCCGCGGCCGACGCCGGGCCGGCCGGGCTGACCGGGTGGGCCCGGATGGCCGCCGGCTACCGGGTGGTGCTCGCCGACTCGACGTTCCGCCGGCTGGTCATCGCCGCCACCCTGATGCTGACCCTGGAGGGCCAGCTGACCACCTCGATCGGGATCCGGCTGGCGGACGACTTCCCGACCCAGGCGGTGTTCCCGTTCGGCGACGTGACCGGCGTCGAGATGCTCGGCGTGCTCAAGGCGGTGAACACGTTCCTGGTCGTGACGCTCGCGCTCTTCATCAACACGCTGCTGCGCCGGATGCCCGACCGGCAGCGGCTGTACACGGGCGTCACCCTCTACGCGAGCGGCTTCGCGGTGCTCGCGGTCACCGACGACGCCTTGTTGCTGATCACCGCCTGTGTGGTGCTGACCATCGGCGAGCTGATGGACATCCCGGTCCGGCAGGCCCTGCTGGCGGAGCTGGCCCCGGAGGAGGGCCGGCCGCGCTACATGGCCGCCTACTACCTCCACATCCGGTTCGGCCAGGTGATCAACTCGATCCTCATCAGCGTGAGCGCCGTGCTGGCCGCCCAGGGGATGGCGGCGATCTACCTGGTCTTCGGCGCCCTGATCATCATGCAGTACCGGGTGATCCTGTCCCGCCGGTCACCGCGGGTCGACGCCGACGTGCCCGTCTCCGCCTGACCCATGACGATCTCCGGGAGGCATCATGTCGGCACGCGCGGCCCACGTCACCGCGGCCTACCTCGACGGCTGCACGACCCCGGACGGCCCGCTGCGGCACGCCCGCGGGCAGCTGGAGCTGTCGGTGACGAAGCGGGCGGCGTGGCCGCGGCTGCTGCCCCGGCCGATCATGGTCGACGGGGCGGAGTACCAGGCCTTCGGCCGGGACCTGGTCTCGATCTTCGAGCTCGTCACCTCGCTGCCGGAGCGCTGCTTCGGCGGGGACTTCGAGCGGTTCCGCCGGACCCTCGGCATCGACGACCGGCACGCCGTACGGATGCGCCGGCTGCTCGGCGCGGACCCGCCCCCGCTCTACGGCCGCGCCGACGCGTACAACGACGGGACCGCGTTCAAGCTGCTGGAGTTCAACATCGGCAGCGCGCTCGGCGGCCTGGACATGGTCGGCACGCTGCCGAAGGCGTACCTGCGGATCCCGGCGGTCGCCGAATTCGCCGCCGAGCACGGCCTGGGCTACTTCGACATGGGCGCCAATCTCGCCGAGGCGCTGCGCAACGCCGGCAAGTCCATCGGGGCGGCCGAGCCGGTGGTCGCGGTGCTGGAGGGCCCCGGCGGGATGCGGGCGTACGGCCACCAGCGCCGCGCGATCATGGAGCTGCTGGCCGAGCAGGACGTCGACTGCCGGGTCGGCGAGATCGGCGACCTGGCCTTTCCCGGCGGCAAGCCGCACCTGGACGGCACCGCGGTCGACGTGATCCTGCGCTACTACGGGCTGGACGAGATGCTCGCCCACCCCGACTGCGACGCGCTGCTGGAGCCGGTCTTCCGCGCCCACGAGGAGGGCGCGGTCGTGGTGTGGACACCGACCAACGTCTTCGGCAACAAGGGCACGCTCGCGATGCTCTCCGAGTCCGCCGGGGACAGCTCGGTCTTCTCGGCGGCGGAGCGGGCGGTGATCGAGCGGGTGCTGCCGTGGAGCCGGATGCTCGGCCGCAGCGGCCCCGAGGCGGACGCCCGGTTCATCGCCGAGTGCGTCGAGCGCCGCGAGCAGCTGGTCTTCAAGCCGACCGGGAAGTTCGGCGGCGAGGGTGTCCTCATCGGACAGGAGGTGGACGACCGCACCTGGCGGGAGGCGCTGACCGCGAGCACCGACGCCGGCAGCCTGGTGCAGCAGATGGTGATGCCCAACCGGGAACCGATGATCGACCCGGAGACCGGCGAGCGCAGCGACTGGTACGCGCTGTGGGCCGCCTTCGTCACCCCCACCGGCCTGTCCGGCGCCGGGGTGCGGGCCATGCCGCCCGGCGGCGCCTCGGTCATCACCATGATCAACAACTCCGCCGTCCGCAACACCTGCATATTCACCTGCTGAGCGAGGAGGAACAGTGATGGCCCGACTCGTGGACCTGACCCATGGTTTCTACGACGGCATGCCGTCCTACCCGGCCACCTGGTATCCCCAGTTCTCCAGCGAGCGGGTGATGGTGCCGGCCACCGACCCGTACGGGACCGAGCGGACGTTCTCCCACCTGCACCTGTTCCCGCACAACGGGACGCACATGGAGTACCGGCTGCACTTCTTCCCGGGCACCGAGGGCATCGACGAGGTCCCGCTGGACACCCTGATCGGGCGGGCCTGCGTGGCCGACCTGTCCCACAAGGGCGAGCTGGACCCGGTCACCGGCGAGGACCTGGAGAAGGTGCTCCGTCCGGTGTGGACAGCCGGGGACCGGCTGCTGGTCCGCACCGACTACCTGCGGCTGCACTGGGGCCGGCCGGACTACTGGGACACGCCGCCGTACCTGACCCTCTCGGCCGCCGAGTGGGCGATCGACAACGGCGCCAGCCTGGTCGGGCTGGACTGCCTGACCGAGCGGCCCGGGGACGCCGCGTCGCCGGTGCACCACGCGCTGCTGGCGGCGGGCATCCCGCTGCTGGAGTACGTGACCAACATGCACGAGCTGACCAAGCCGGTGGTGCAGCTGTTCGCGCTGCCGATCAAGGTGGCCGGCGCCGAGGCGGCGCCGACCCGGGTGGTCGCGCTGGAGGACCCCGATGACTGAGACCGTCCGGCCGCCGGTGGCGCTGACCGGGGTGGCCGGCGACGCCGCGATCCCGGCCGCCCTGGACCGGCTGCTCGACCTGCTGGACCGGCCGCTGGCCGGGCTGCGGACCGGGGACCGGGTGCTGATCAAGCCCAACCTGTTCCAGACCCGGCCCGGGTTCCAGGTGAGCCCGGCGCTCCTGGCCGCCATCGCCAAGGTGGTCGCCGAGCACGGCGCCCGGCCGGTGATCGGCGAGCGCACCCGGGTCCTGTACGAGATCCTGCGCGACCACGAGGCCGCCCGGTACGCCGAGGTGGCCAGCTTCGACGACCTGCCGCTGCGCATCACCGACATCCCCGGGGCGACCTCGCTGCGGGTGCCGATCGCGGTGCCCGAGCTGGTGCTGGACTGCGACTTCTTCATCGGGGTGCCGCAGCTGCGCACCCACGCCAGCGTCGTCTACTCCAACGCGATGAAGAACCTGGTCGGCCTGCTGCCCGGCTACACCACCCGGATCGTGCACATGGCCGGGGTGGACGAGTCCACCGTGGACCTCAACGTGATGCGCCCGCAGGACCTGGTGGTGTGCGACGGGACCACGGTGATCGAGGGCAACTACCCGATGGACGGGCAGGCCCGGTCGGTGGGCTTCCTGGCCGCCGGCACCAACGCGGTCGCGGTCGACGTCGCGGTCGGGGTGCTGGCCGGTTTCGACCCGGAGAGCGTCGCGTACCTGCGCGACGCCCACCAGCGCGGGATGGGGCCGCTGACGCTGGACGGGGTCGAGCTGCGCGGCACGCCGCTGGCCGAGCTCGCCTTCGACATGGTCAAGGCTCCGGTGGAGATCGTGCCGCCGCGCGAGGGCATCCACGTGCACGCCGAGCACGCCTGCCCGGCGTGCAGCCGCTTCGTGGCCGGGGCGATGCGCGCGCTGGCCGAGGAGCTGTGCGCCTGGGACGGCGAGATGACCGTGATCTCCGGCCCGCAGGTGGAGATGCCGCCGCGGCGGGGGGTGGTCGTGCTGGTCGGCAACTGCCTCTACGAGAGCCGGGACTCCGGTATCTACATCGAGGGCTGCCCGCCGCGCGCGATCCAGATCGCCGCGTTCCGCTACGCCATGGGGCGCGAGGTCGGCCCGCACGAGCGGACCCAGTTCCGCGTCCCGGCGGCGCTCACTCCACGGTGACGGACTTGGCCAGGTTGCGCGGCTTGTCCACGTCGTAGCCGCGCGCCTGGGCGATCTCCGCCGCCAGCACCTGCAGCGGGACCGTGGTCACCAGCGGGCTGAAGAGCGTCGGCGTGGGCGGCACCGACACCAGGTGGTGCGCGTACGGCCGGACCGTCTCGTCGCCGTCCTCGGCGATCACGATCGTGCGGGCGCCGCGGGCCCGGACCTCCTGGATGTTGGACAGCAGCTTGGCGTGCAGCACCGGCCGGGCCCGCGGCGACGGCATCACCACGACCACCGGCAGCCGGTCCTCGATCAGCGCGATCGGCCCGTGCTTGAGCTCGCCGGCCGGGAAGCCCTCGGCGTGCATGTACGCCAGCTCCTTGAGCTTGAGCGCGCCCTCCAGCGCCACCGGATAGCCGAGGTGGCGGCCGAGGAAGAGCACCGCCTTGGAGTCGGCGATGTCGCGGGCCAGCTCGCGCACCGGCTCGACGATCTCGAGCACCTGGGCGATCAGCGGCGGCATCGCCTCCAGCGCGGCGAACTCGCGCTCGATCTCGTCGCCGTACTTGGTCCCCTTGGCCTGGGCCAGCGCGAGCCCGACCAGGTGGGTGGCCACGATCTGGGCCAGGAACGTCTTGGTCGCGGCGACGCCGATCTCGGGCCCGGCCCGGGTGTAGAGCACGGCGTCGGACTCGCGCGGGATCTGGGCGCCGTTGGTGTTGCAGATCGCCAGCACCCGGGCCTTCTGCTCGCGGGCGTGCCGGACCGCCTCCAGCGTGTCCGCGGTCTCGCCGCTCTGCGAGATCGCCACCACCAGCGTGTCCCGGTCCAGCACCGGGTCCCGGTAGCGGAACTCCGAGGCCATCTCGACCTCGACCGGCACCCGGGTCCAGTGCTCGATCGCGTGCTTCGCGATCAGGCCGGAGTGGTACGCCGTGCCGCAGGCGACGACGAAGACCTTGTCCACGTCGCGCAGCTCCTGGGGGTCGAGCCGCTGCTCGTCCAGCACGATCCGGCCGTCCGCGAAGTGGCCGAGCAGGGTGTCGGCGACCGCCGCCGGCTGCTCCTCGATCTCCTTGAGCATGAAGTACGGGTGGCCACCCTTCTCCGCGGCCGCCAGATCCCAGGTCACCTTGAACGGGTTGACCTCGACCGGCGCGCCCTCCAGGTCGGTGACCGTGTAGCCGGCGGCGGTGATCTCCACGACCTGGTCCTGGCCCAGCTCGACCGCGTCCCGGGTGTGCTCGACGAACGCGGCCACGTCGCTGGCCAGGAACGTCTCCCCCGCCCCGACGCCGACCACGAGCGGCGAGTTGCGCCGGGCCGCGACGATCCGCTCCGGCTGCCCGCGGTGCGCGACGACCAGGGTGAAGGCGCCCTGCAGCCGCCGGCAGACCGCCCGCATCGCCGCGGCCAGGTCGCCGTCCAGCCCGGGCAGGGCGGCGGCCAGCAGGTGCGCGACCACCTCGGTGTCGGTCTCGCTGCGCAGCTCGACCCCGGCCGCCTCCAGCTCGGCGCGCAGGTGCGCGAAGTTCTCGATGATGCCGTTGTGGATCACCGCGATGTCGCCGGCGGCGTCGAGGTGCGGGTGCGCGTTGCGGTCGGTCGGCGCACCGTGGGTCGCCCAGCGGGTGTGCCCGAGACCGGTGCTGCCCGCGATCCCGCCCGGATGGTCGGCGCCGAGCGCCTTGTCCAGGTTCTCGATCCGCCCGGCCCGCTTCTCCACCGCCATGCCGCCGGCGCCGTCCAGCACGGCGATCCCGGAAGAGTCGTACCCCCGGTATTCCAGCCGGCGCAGCCCCTCCAGGACGAGCGGCAGGGCCGGCTGCGAACCCACGTATCCGACGATCCCGCACATGGGGACGAGCCTACGCGAGACTACGCAGAGTAGTCTCACCTCACCGTACGTCGGAGGTCGGGCTGACCGACCCGGGCGGCGGGCAACGACCTGCCGGCTGGGGCATACCGCGGGCCGTCCGGTGACGGGAAGGCTCGCCCGCTGAGGGTGCGGGGCGGGGACCATCGATGAGCGGCGCTATCGCGGGGAGTGATATTTAGCACTCACGGTGATGTCCCGTCCGGGAGTGTGTCCGACCGGCCCGACCCGGTGGACATCTCATCGCACTACGCGCTGGCGACCGCGGCGGCGATGCGGTGGGCGACCTCGTCGGCGCGTTGCTGGGTCGGCGCCTCGACCATGACCCGGACGATCTGCTCGGTGCCGGAGGGCCGCAGCAGCACCCGGCCGTCGTCGCCCAGCTCGGCCTCGGCAGCCGCCACCGCGCCCCGGACCCCGTCCGCCGCGGCCACCCGGTCCTTGTCCGTCACCGGCACGTTGAGCAGCACCTGCGGCAGCCGGCGCAGCACCGCGGCCAGCCCGGCCAGGTCGGTGCCGGTGGCGGCCACCCGCGCGAGCAGCTGCAGCGCGGTGAGCAGCCCGTCGCCGGTGGTGGCCGCGTCCAGGAAGACCACGTGCCCGCTCTGCTCGCCGCCCAGGGACAGGCCGTGCCCGCGCAGCGCCTCCAGCACGTAGCGGTCGCCGACCGGGGTGGTGAGCACCCGGATGCCGGCGTCGCGCATCGCGTGGTGGAAGCCGAGGTTGCTCATCACGGTGGCGACCACCGTGTCCTGCCGCAGCTCGCCCCGCTCGCGCAGCCCCAGCGCGCAGATGGCGAGGATCGCGTCGCCGTCCACCGCGGTGCCGTCGGCGGTCACCGCGAGGCAGCGGTCGGCGTCCCCGTCGAAGGCGACCCCGACGTCCGCGCCGGCGGCACGCACCGCCGCGGCCAGGCCGTCCAGATGGGTGGAGCCGACGCCGGCGTTGATGTTGGAGCCGTCCGGCTCGGCGGCCACCGCGGTCACCTCGGCGCCGGCCCGGGCCAGCACCAGCGGGGCGACCGCCGACGCGGCCCCGTGGGCGCAGTCGACGACCACCCGCAGGCCGTCCAGCTTGTGCGCGAGCGTGCCGAGCAGGTGCTGCGCGTAGCGCTCGGTCGCGTCCTGGAGGTCCCGGACCCGGCCCACGCCGGCGCCGGTCGGGCGGTCCCAGCGCTCGCCCATCCGCCGCTCGATCTCGTCCTCGACGGCGTCGGGGAGCTTGTGCCCGCCGCGGGCGAAGATCTTGATGCCGTTGTCGGGCATCGGGTTGTGGCTGGCCGACAGCACCACGCCGAGGTCGGCGCCGAGCTCCGCGGTCAGGTGCGCGACCGCCGGGGTGGGCAGCACGCCCACCCGCAGCACGTCCGTGCCCGCGCTGGTCAGCCCGGCCACCACCGCGGCCTCGAGCATCTCGCCGCTGACCCGGCCGTCCCGGCCGACCACGGCGACCGGTCGCCGACCGCCCTCATGCTCTCCGAGGCCCTGCCCCGGGTGCTCGCCGAGCACGTGCGCGGCGGACACCGCGATGGACAGGGCCAGCTCCGGTGTCAGCTCCGCGTTCGCCAGCCCGCGCACCCCGTCGGTGCCGAACAGCCGTCCCACTGCCCACCCTTCATCGGCCGGGCGGCGGCGATGCCGCCCGGTGACATGACGCGGCGGAGAGGGACTACCGCTTGGAGTACTGCGGAGCCTTGCGGGCCTTCTTCAGGCCGTACTTCTTGCGCTCCTTGACCCGCGGGTCCCGGGTCAGGAAGCCGGCCTTCTTCAGTGCCGGCCGGTCGTCGATCTCGACCTCGATGAGGGCCCGGGCGATGGCCAGCCGGAGCGCGCCGGCCTGGCCGGTGACGCCGCCGCCCTTGAGCAGCGCGATCACGTCGAACTGCTCGGCCTTCTCCAAGGTGACCAGGGGCTCGCGGATGAGCTGCTGGTGCACCTTGTTAGGGAAGTAGTGATCCATGGTCCGCCCGTTGAGGGTGAACTGACCGGTGCCCGGCACCAGCCGGACCCGGACGATCGCCTCCTTGCGGCGGCCCACCGTCTGCACCGGCCGGGAGCTGTCGTACGCGTACGTGGTCGTGGTCTGGGGCTCGGTCACGGAAGTCCTCTACTGCGCGATCTGGGTGATCTCGAAGGGGGCGGGCTGCTGCGCGGCGTGCGGGTGGTCCGGGCCCGCGTACACCTTGAGCTTGGAGAGCATCTTCCGGCCGAGCGTGGTCTTGGGGAGCATGCCGCGCACGGCCTGCTCGACCACCCGGTCCGGGCGCTTGCGCAGCAGGTCCGCGTAGGTCTCCTTGCGCAGACCGCCCGGGTAGCCGGAGTGCCGGTAGGCGAACGTGCGCTCCGCCTTGTCGGAGGTCATGACGACCTTGGCCGCGTTGACCACGACGACGAAGTCACCGGTGTCCACGTGCGGCGCGAACTGCGGCTTGTGCTTGCCCCGCAGCAGGATGGCCACCTGGCTGGCCAGCCGGCCGAGGACGACGTCGGAGGCGTCGATCACGTGCCACTGGCGCGTGACCTCGGCGGGCTTGGGGCTGTACGTGCGCACAGGACTGCCTTCTCTGCTCGAAGCGGGGAGGCGCGGGTGATGGTGCAGAGCGCGCCAGCGGTCGAGGGTACCTGCGGGCCGCCGGACGGGTCAAAGTGACCCCGTCCGACGGCCATCTCCCCTCCGGCCGAGCGCGGGTAGACGCGGAAGGCCCGGCCGGTCGTCCAGCCGGCCAGCACCACGAACCCGCTGGTCCGGATGGATGCCCGGGACGCCCATTCCTGCCTGGTCACCCTGATCGGCCTGGTGGAGCACGCGGCGGCCCGGTCTCCAGCCGCCTGACCCGGTTCGCCCCATCCAGCGTGCGCGGGGTGTGCTCGACCGGACACGCACCGCTGAAAGCCCTGGTCGGGGGTTTGCACGCCTGCTGACCCTCGCGAATGATGCGTGGCCGACGGCTCGACCGGCTCACGAGGGGACTCACCGTGTCGGCAGTGCTCGACTACCTGCCGCGAGGCAACACTCTCAGCGACGACGCCTGGCAGCACCGCCACCAGCTCCTGCAGGCTGTGCTCGCCCTGCACCTGCCATTGCTGTTCGCCTTCGGGGTGTTCCAGGGCATCGGGGTGGCCGATACCGCCGAGGCACTGGCGGTGCCGCTGGGCTGCCTGGTGATGGGCCGGCTGCTGCGCAGCCGCCGGCCGGCGTCGCTCTTCATCACCGCCGGGCTGGTCTACTGCTCCGCCGCGCTGGTCGGCTTCTCCGACGGGGCCATCGAGGCGCACTTCCACTTCTTCATCATCATCGGCTTCATCGCGCTCTACCAGGACTGGGTGCCGTTCCTGCTGAACATCCTGTTCACGGTGCTCAGCCACGGGATCGGGTCGAGCTTCGTGCCGGACCTGATGTTCAACCACGTGGCCGCGCAGAACCAGCCGTGGACCTGGTCGCTCATCCACGGCGTCGCCGTGCTGGCCGCGTGCGTCGGCGTGGTGCTCTTCTGGCGGACCACCGAGGAGGAGCAGAAGCGGTCGATGCAGCTCACCGAGCAGCTCAGCGCGGCCGAGCTGAGCCGGCGCCAGTTCACCTCCGACCTGCTGGTCAACCTGGCCCGCCGCAACCAGAACCTGCTGCACCGCCAGCTCAACCTGCTCAACCAGCTCGAGGACAAGGAGCACGACCCGGACGCGCTGGCCGACCTGTTCCGGCTGGACCACCTGGCCACCCGGATCCGGCGCAACGCGGAGAGCCTGCTGGTGCTCTCCGGCGAGGAGTCGCCGCGGACCTGGCGCGGGCCGGTGCCGCTGATCGACGTCGTCCGGGCCGCGATCGCCGAGATCGAGGACCTCGACCGGGTGGACTTCGCCGTCGACGAGTCGCTGGCGGTGTCCGGGCGCGGCGTCGCCGACCTCACCCACCTGCTCGCCGAGCTGCTGGAGAACGCGGTGCACTTCTCCCCGCCCGGTATGACGGTGATGCTGCGCAGCCGGCCGTACCAGCAGGCGCCGGGCGCGCAGGTGATCACCATCGAGGACTGGGGCGTCGGGATGACGCCGGCCGAGCTGGCCGCCGTCAACGACCAGCTTCGCCGGCCGCGGGACGTGGACCTGTCGGTGTCCCAGCGGCTCGGGCTGCACGTGGTGGCCCGGCTCGCGCACCGGTACGGGATCTCGATCGAGCTGACGGCGACCCCGGGCGGTGGGGTGACCGCGGTCGTGCTGCTGCCGCGCGGGATGTTCAGCGCGCCGGACGGCTCCGGTGCGCCGGGGCGGCCGGTGGAGCCGGAGCGGCCGGCGGAGCCGGCGGTGGAGCGGCCGGTGGAGCGGCCCGGGCGGTCGGCCCGGCCGCCGCGCGCGGTGCTGCCGGCGACCGGCGGCGAGCCCGAGCGCCGGCCGGTGCCGGTGGGCGGGCCGGCCGAGTGGCCGGGGCCGCTCACCACCGCCCCGGCCCACACGTCCGCCCGCCCACACGTCCGCCCCCGCCCACACGTCCGCCCCGGCCCCTGCGCCCGCCCGTACGCCGGCCCCGGCCCCTGTGCCCGCGCGGGCCGACGCGCCCGGCCCGGCCCCCGCGCCGGCTCCCGCCCGCGCGGACGGGCCCGCCGTCGGCGCTCCGGCCGCGGAGCGCCGGGCGGACGGGCTGCCGCCGCTGCCCCGACGCGCGCCCGGCAGCGCGCTGCGCCCGGACGGGCCCGTCGCCCCGGCGGTGCGGCCGGCACCGTTCGCCTCGGAGTTCTCCGCCGACGGCAGCTGGTCCAGCTGGTGGGACCGCCCGGCCTCCGAGGCCCCCGGTCCCAGTCCCGCCCCCGCACCCGCACCCGCACCGGAGCCGGCGCCGGCGCCGGCGGGCGGGGAGCGGGCGGCGGATGGTCCGACGCTCGCGCGCCGGGTCCCGCAGGCCAACCTCGCCGCCGGCCTGCGCCGCGCCCCCACCCCGCCGGCGCCGCCGGCCGAGCCGGCCGCCCTGCGCGACCCGGGCGCGGCCCGCGACGCGCTGTCCCGCTTCCAGGCCTCCCAGCGCGCCGCCCGCGCCACCATGGATGAGGAGGTGAGCCGGTGACCGGCCCCGGCCAGCAGCTCGACTGGCTGGTGGACGACTTCGCCAACCGCATCGCCGGCGTCCAGCACGCGCTGGTCACCTCCGGCGACGGCCTCCGGCTGGCCGCGTCCACCGGGGTGGACACCGGCCTCGGTGACCAGATGTCCGCGGTCGCCTCCGGCCTGGTCAGCCTCACCCGGGGCGCCGCGCAGTGCTTCGCCGCCGAGCCGGTCCTGCAGACGATCGTGGAGATGGGCGGCGGCTACCTCTTCGTCACCTCGATCGCCGACGGCGCCGCGCTCACCGTCTTCGCCGACCGGGCCTGCGACATCGGCATGGTCGGCTACGAGATGACCCTGCTGGTGGCGCGGGTCGGCCAGCTGCTGACCCCGGCGGCGCGCGGCTCCGGACCCCGATGACCGCCGCCGGCGACGGCGGCCGGGTGGTCCCGGCGTACGCGCTCACCCGCGGCCGCACCCGCCCGCAGGGCGCCGACCTGCCGCTGGAGGCGCTGGCGGTGGCCACCGAGCGCGGCCTGGACCGGTACGCCGGCATGCCCCGGGAGCGCCGCGACATCCTCGACCTGTGCGCCCGGCCCGCGTCGGTGGCCGAGGTCGCCGCGCACCTCAACGTCCCGCTCGGCGTCGCCCGGGTCCTGGTGGGCGACCTGGCGGCGGGCGGCCACCTGGCCGTACACCTGCCGGAGGCGGACGGCCAGCCGAGCCGGCAGGTGCTGGAACGACTGCTGGAGGGATTGCGTGCCCGCTGACCGCGAGCCCCCGATCCCGGTGAAGATCGTCGTCGCCGGCGGCTTCGGCGTCGGTAAGACCACGTTTGTGGGCGCCGTCTCCGAGATCCCGCCGCTGCGCACCGAGGCGCTGATGACCGAGCTGTCCGAAGGCGTGGACGACCTGACCCACGTCGCCGGCAAGACCACCACCACGGTGGCGATGGACTTCGGCCGGATCACCGTGGACGACCAGCTGGTGCTCTACCTCTTCGGCACCCCGGGCCAGGACCGCTTCTGGTTCATGTGGGACGACATCTCCCGCGGCGCGGTCGGCGCGGTGGTGCTGCTGGACCTGCGCCGGATCGACGACTGCTTCGCCGCGATCGACTACTTCGAGGACCGGAAGCTGCCGTTCGTGGTGGCGATCAACGACTTCCCGGGCGCGGGCGACTTCGACGACGCGACCGTACGGGAGGCGCTCGCGCTGCGCCCGGACCAGCCGCTGCTGCGCACCGACGCCCGCGACGGCAGCACCGCCCTGGTCACCCTCGTCGGGCTGGTCGAGCACGCGCTCTCCCGGGTCACCGCCGCCTGAGCGGGCGGCTCAGCGGGCCTGCCCGGCCGGGCGATTCCGTCAGCGCACCCGCTCGACCCGGGCCGCGTCCCAGACCGGCTCCGCGGACTCGACCACGGCCCCGTCGGCCCGGAAGACCAGGAAGCGGTCGAACGACCGGGCGAACCAGCGGTCGTGCGTCACCGCGAGCACGGTGCCCTGGAAGGACGCCAGCGCCTGCTGCAGCGCCTCCGCGCTGACCAGGTCGAGGTTGTCGGTCGGCTCGTCCAGCAGCAGCATGGTCGCCCCCGACAGCTCCAGCAGCAGCACCTGCAGCCGGGCCTGCTGGCCGCCGGAGAGCACGTCGAAGCGCTCATCGGCCTGCTCGTGCAGCCCGTACCGGCGCAGCGCGGCTATCGCCCGCCCGCGGTCCAGCCCGGTCCGCCGGTCGTCGCCGCGCCAGAGGATGTCGACCAGCGTCCGGCCGGCCAGGTCGGGCCGCTCGTGGGTCTGCGCGAACAGCCCGGGCACCACGCGGGCACCGAGCTTCCAGGCGCCGGAGTGCGCGACCGGCTCGCCGCCGAGCAGCCGCAGGAAGTGCGACTTGCCCGAGCCGTTGGCGCCGAGCACCGCGACCCGCTCGCCGTAGAAGACCTCCACCCCGAACGGCCGCATCAGCCCGGTCAGCTCGAGGTCGACGCAGGTCAGCGCGCGCACGCCGGTGCGCCCGCCGGCCAGCCGCATGGTCACCTTCTGCTCGACCGGCCGCTCCGGTGGCGGGCCCTCGGCCTCGAACTTGGCCAGCCGGGTCTGCATCGCGTGGTAGCGCGAGGCCATGTCCGGGCTGATCTTCGCCTGCTGCTGCAGGGTGCGGACCAGCTCCTTGAGCCGGGCGTGCTCCTCCGCCCAGCGCTTGTGCAGCTCGTCCAGCCGGGCCAGCCGGTCTTCCCTGGCCTGCGCGTACGTCCCCCAGCCGCCGCCGTGCACCCAGGTCGAGCGCGCCTCGACGGTGACGACCCGGTCGGCCGTACCAGCCAGCAGCTCGCGATCGTGGCTGACGAAGAGCACCGTCTTCGCGGTGTCCTTCAGCCGGCCCTCCAGCCAGCGCTTGCCCGGCACGTCCAGGTAGTTGTCCGGCTCGTCGAGCAGCAGCACCTCGTCCGGGCCGCGCAGCAGCGCCTCCAGCGCCAGCCGCTTCTGCTCGCCGCCGGACAGGGTGCTGACCGTACGGTGCTGCACCCGGTCCAGCGGCGCGCCGATCGCGGCCACCGTGACGGTGTCCCAGAGCACCTCGGCGTCGTAGCCGCCGGCGTCGCCCCAGGTGGCGAGCGCGGCCGCGTACCGCAGCTGGGTGGGCTCGTCCTCGACCTCGGCCAGCGCCCACTCCGCCGCCTCCAGTTGCTCGCCGGCCGCCCGCAGCGCCGGCGGCGCCAGCCCGAGCAGCAGCTCGCGGACCGTGGTCGAGTCCCGCATCGACCCGATGAACTGGCGCATCACGCCGAGCCCGCCGGAACGGGCGACGCTGCCCGAGGTCGGGGCGAGGTCGCCGGCCACCACCCGCAGCAGGGTCGTCTTGCCGGTCCCGTTGGCCCCCACCAGCGCGGCCTTGATCCCCTCGCCGACGCGGAAGCTCACATCGTCGAGGAGCACCCGCCCGTCCGGCAGCACGACCGACACGTGCGCCACGTCCACGAACCCCATGGCTGCAATGGTGCCGGCCCCGTCATCCGGGTTTTCGGTCCTCGGCGAACGCCCGGGCAGGGCCGGTCGCCCCGGAGCCCGCCTCCCGGCCCCGGGGCGACCGCCGCTCGCTCAGCGTTGCAGCGTGACCGTCTCCGTGTCGGTCTCGAAGCCGCACACCGTCGGTCGGCACCCGTAGACCTCCGCCTCGATGACCGCGGTGCCCTGCTTGAAGGATCGGCCCGACGGGCTGGCGGCGACGCGGACGATGACCCGCTGGCCGGCTCCACTGCAGGCCACCTCGGTGAAGCCGGTGCCGGACGCGACTCCTCCGCCGACCCGCTGGGTGACGGTGACGTAGACGCTCACCGTCCCGGTGGCGTTGCAGGTGATCTCCAGCGGCACGTCCACGGCGGCGCCTCTCGCCACGAGCGTCGCCGGCTCCTCGATCTCGACCTCGAGGAACAGCCCTCCCGAGAAGAAGGCGACGGCGGGCGCGGACGTGGAGAACAGGGCCAGGGTCAGCCCCGTGAGGACGGCCACGGCGGCCGCCAGTGCTCTGGTGCGGACGGTTCTCATGGTGAGACCTCCTCGTCTCGATGAGCCGGATGCGGTTCCGCACGCCGGGTCGGTGCCGGGAGGCCGGCGCCGATCACCAGCAGCACGGCGAGCAGGACAGCCGGGAGGTGCCAGGTGAAGTCGAGGGCACTGTGGACGGCGAACGCGGCCGCTCCCGCGACAGCGGCCGCCCAGGCAGCCGGGTCCCGGCCCGTACGGGCCGACCACACCAGCCGGGCGAGTCCGGCCAGCAGCACGACCAGCAGCGCGAGGCCGACCAGACCCAGCTCGGCGGCGACCTGGAGGTACTCGTTGTGGGAGTGCGCGAAGAGTCGGGTGCCGCCCTCCGTCGCCGAGCTCCGCAGGTCGGCCGCGCCGGGTCCGGCGCCGGCGACGGGATGCGCGGCCACGATGTCGAGGGCGGCCCGGGTCGCGGCGCTCCGGTCGGGCGAGTCCAGCGTGATCCGGGCGTCGGCGACCGGGTCGAGGATGCCGGCGGACCCGGCGGCGACGGCGAGCAGGCCGGCCCCGGCCACGACCACGCAGGCCAGCGTGAGGACCTGCCGCCGGCCGGAGGAGCGCGCCGTCGCCGCGGCCAGGGCCAGCCCGGCGGCCAGGCCGGCGATCGCCGGCGCCGGGCGCGCCGGCCCGACCGGCACCGAGGGCAGCAGGGAGCCGACCGCGACGAGGGCGCCCAGGCACGGGCCGACCGCGGCCCGGGCCACCCGGGCCGGGCCGAGCGCCCCGGCGAGCACGAGCAGGCCTACCGCGAGCCCGACCGCGCCGGCCCGGCTCAGGGTCGCGCCCACCCCGACCAGCAGCCCGGTGGCCGCCAGGACCAGCGGCACCGACCGCGGCGCAGCGGCGAGCCGGGCCAGCGCCACCATGAGCAGCGGCACCAGCACCGCAGCGGTCGCGTTGGGATAGGTCAGCGTCGACGCCGCGCGCCAGATGCCGTCGCCCTCCCAGGCCCACGAGTCAAGACGCCACAGGACCCCGAGCCATCCCGTAGCCGCCACCAGGAGCCCGATGACGAGCAGGCCGGTGAGCACGGTGCGGCGGTCCGCCGGGGACAGCCTCCCGCAGACCAGCAGGACCGCGGCCGTGACCAGCAGCAGGAGCGTGACCTGGGCGGCCGGGCCGACTGGCGTCCCGAGCAGCAGCGCGTCGAGCCACGCCCACCCGGCCAGGGCCAGCGCCGGCAGCAGCAGGAGCCGGACCTCCCGCCGGCTGGGCGGCCACGCCGGCAGCGCAACCGCCGCCGCGGCGAGGACCAGCAGTCCGACCACGCGCTGCTGCGGCCGGTAGAAGGCGCCCTGCGCGGCGAGCCCCGCGGCCACGGCGACCAGCAGGAGCAGTCCGGCCGCGGCGAAGGCGGTCCCGCCCGGGGGCGAGCCATCGCCGCCGAGGGCAGGGGACTGCGGGGGCGCCGAGCCAGAAGGATCCACCACCGCGCGGGTCGAGCGGGCGCGGTCGACCGGTGCTCCCCGTCCTGACACACCAACCCCCCATGTCAGAGATGTCGAAAGCTACTCCGTTGTCGCACCCATCACAAGGACAGTGAGGGGCGTCGAAGAGGCACGCCCCTGCGCGGGCGGGCGCCGACGAGGCGCCGTTACGCTGGCCGCGTGCCGCGGACGCCGTCGACCACCCAGCCGGTGGTCCTCCTGCACGGCTGGCTGGGCTCCGGCCCGGAGCACTGGCAGCGCTGGCTGATCGAGCGGCTGGCCGGCACCCACGAGGTCCGCTACCCGGAGCTGCCGGGCGCCGACGAGCCGCGGCTCGGCCCGTGGCTGGCCGCCCTGGAGGAGGCGCTGGCCGGCCTGCCCGACGGGGGCTACGACGTGCTCTGCCACTCGCTGGCGGTGCCGCTGTGGCTGCACCGGGCGGTCGCCGCGCCGGCCGGGCCGCCCCCCGCCCGGGTGCTGCTGGTCGCGCCGCCGTCGCCGCGGTCGCCGGTGCGGGAGCTGACCGAGTTCCTGCCGCCACCTCTGGACGCCGAGGCGGTCCGCCGGGCCGCCGGCGGCACCATCCTGGTCTGCGCCGACGACGACCCCTTCTGCCCGGAGGGCGCCCGGGCGGCGTACGGGCTGCCGCTGAAGCTGCCCACCACCGTGGTCCCGGGTGGCGGGCACCTCAACAGCGACTCCGGCTACGGGCCGTGGCCGGCGGTGGAGCGCTGGTGCTCCCGCCCCAACCTCGCCTTCCCGCTCTAGCCCGGCACCGCCGACGTCGGCCCGCGTCGCCGCCCGGCCCAGCACGGTGCCGCCGGTCTGCGGGGGCCGGCTCCCATCACCTGGCGCGGATAGGCCTCGAACAAGCGATATCACCGGGAGTTCTAAATAGGACGCTGAGTGATATGCGCGCGACGTGCACCCGTCTCCGCCCGGCAGTTGTCCACAACGCGCACCACCATCCACAGATCCGCTCCCGCCCTGGCGCGGTCTCGGCGGCGGCGGCAGCCTTGCGGTATGAAGATCGGGACCTTCCTCCATGACCGCCGTGCCGAAGCCGGCGTCACCCAGGTCGACCTTGCCGCCCGGTCCGGCCTGTCCCAGTCGATGGTCTCGGCAGTGGAGGCCGGTCGTCGGCAGCCGAGCCTTCCGACAGTGGAGCGGATGCTCGCGTGCCTGGGTCTCCAGCTGAGGATCGACGCTGAGCCGCTGGAGACGGACCCCGACGACCTGGTCGACGAGCGCCCTGCGGCTTCCCCGGAGCGGCACCTCGACCGGCCCGGCCTCGCCGCCTCGGCGCTCCTGTCGAAGCTCGCCCCGCTCAGACCGGTCGTGGACGGCTTAGCCGCCGCCGCGCTGCAGGGAGTCCCGGTTCTCGTCAGCCGTCTCGACGTCGCCGTGGCCGCGCCCCCGCCCGGCCTGCTCGAGGACGTGCTGGTCCGGCGGATGTTCGCCGAGCGCTGGCTCGAGCGATGGCGGGAGTGGATATACGGCGAGCCGGAGCGGCCTTGGCCGAGTGCGTCCCGGTGGCGGACGGTCGACGGTGAGTTCACCGTGCGGGTCGTCGATCCGCCGCTGCCGCGGATCACCGTCGTCGTCGGCAACACCCCCGTCGAGGTCCGGCCGCTGGCGGACGTCGAGGCCGACGACGACCAGGCGCGGCGGGCGATCGCGAGAGCGCGTGAGCGACGGCTGGGCCGGCCGCGGTGAGCCGGGGGTCAGCTCGAGCGGGTGGCGGCGCGGTCAGCGAGGCGCTGGCGCTGCGGCTCGACGACGTACTTGGGGTCCTCGGTGGACTGGATGCCGGCGTGCAGGACGCCGAGCCGCTCGCACAGCGAGCCGGCCACCAGGGCGGCCCCGGACGCGGCGGCGGCCAGCCGGCTGCGCCGGCCCAGCAGCGTCGCGCCCAACCCGCCGGCCGCGGTGAGCAGCTGGGCCGCCCGGATATAGCGGCCGGCCTTCCCGGTCCGGTACGGCTCCCCGAGCAGCCCCATCCGGTGCTCCATCCGGACCCCGGCGACCAGCTCTGTCAGCGCGCCGACGCCGGCCAGCCGACGGGCCGGCCCCGCCTCGGCGACCGGCGCGACCAGCAGCCCGACCCCGGCCGCGCTGGCCGCCGCGCTGCCGGTGAAGACGAACGGCAGCTCGTGCCGGGCCTCATGCCAGGACGGCACCGCGGTCTGGGACAGCAGCACCGCCGTGTACGACGCCAGCGCCGGCGCGATCGCGGCCGAGGCCAGGTTGGCCGGCCGGGCCAGCGCACCGGCCAGCCGCCCGACCAGGGTGCCGCGCAGCCGCGGCGGCATCAGCTCGGCCGCGCCGGCCACCCCGGCGAAGGGCCCGTAGGCGACCAGGAGCCAGGTGCCCACGCTCAGCGGCGAGGTCGGCTTGGCCACTCGGAGCATGTGGTGGAAGCGCTCCGGCCGGCCGAGGTCGGCGATGAGGAAGTACGTCCCGCCGAGCAGACTGGCCAGCGCGGTGACCCGGCTGCCGCGGCGCAGCGCCGGCCGGCCGGTGAGGTCGGCCCCGGCGCCGAGCAGGCTGCTGCCGGCGGACAGCCCGCCGAGGAAGATGTAGTACGCGACCTTGTCGTCCCAGACCGGGGTCTTGAGGATCTGCCGCCCGTAGTACGAGCGGAACTCGGCCGGCGGCACCATGCTCTCCTCGGCCCCGCGGCGCCCGCCGCGCCCGCGCCCGCCGCGCCCGCGCCCGCCGCGCCCGCGCCCGCTCACCCCCGGCCGCCGAAGACCGCGACCACCGCGGCGGCCAGGCCGAGCGCCGCGACCCCGGCGGTCCGCCACATCCTCGGCAGCTCGCGGGTCGCCACCACCGGGTCCGGCGGCAGCCCGTACACCTCCGGCTCGTCCAGCAGCAGGAAGAACGCGCCGTTGCCGCCGACGCCGTCAGTCGGGTCCTCGCCGTAGAGCCGGGCGCCGGTCTCGCCGGCCGCGCGCAACGCGTCCACCCGGCCGGCCGCCCGCTCGCGGAGCTCATCCAGGTCGCCGTACTGGATCGACTTGGTCGGGCAGGCCTTCGCGCAGGCCGGCTCCAGCCCGTCGTGCAGCCGGTCGTAACAGAGGGTGCACTTCCAGGCCCGGCCGTCGCCCTCCCGCCGGCCGATCACCCCGTACGGGCAGCCGGAGACGCAGTAGCCGCAGCCGTTGCAGATGTCCTGCTGCACCACCACGGTGCCGAACTCGGTCCGGAACAGCGCCCCGGTCGGGCACACGTCCAGGCAGCCGGCGTTGGTGCAGTGCTTGCACACGTCCGAGGCCATCAGCCAGCGGAACTCCTGCCGGGTCTCGGCCCCGGTCTCCGCGCCCGGCGGGGAGAAGGACGGCATCCCGAGGTCGACCGGCGCCCGCGCGGCCGGCGGCTCCTGCTCGATGAACGCCACGTGCCGCCACGTCGAGGCGCCGAGCGCGCCGGTGTTGTCGTACGACATCCCGAGCAGGTCGAAGCCGCCGTCCGGGACCAGGTTCCACTCCTTGCAGGCCACCTCGCAGGCCTTGCAGCCGATGCAGATCGAGGTGTCGGTGAAGAAGCCCTTCCGCGGCGGGTGGTCGGCCGGGTAGCCGGCCGATCCGGCGACGTCGTCGAGCGAGCTCACTGGCCCTCCCCCTCCCCGGCCGGGTCGTGCGCGGTCTCCAGGTCCGGCCGGCCGGCGCCCGGGCCGGTGGTGGCCAGCATCGTGCCGGTGCCCTCGGTGATCCCGGCCCGCTGCCGGTAGCCGTCCACCAGCGCCCGCAGCGCGGTCCCCTGTGGACGGCGGCCGGGCCGGACGTCGCAGGTGGTCACCTTGGACTCCTGGATCAGCACGTTGGGGTCTAGCGCGACGCCGAACAGGTCGTTGGCCGCGTCGCCGGTGACCAGCCCGGTGTAGCCCCAGTGGTAGGGCACCCAGACCTGGTGCACGGTCCGGTCCTGCACCCGCAGCGGGCGCAGCCGGTCGGTGACCATGACCCGGGCCTCGATCGCGCTGCGGCTGGTGACCAGGGTGGCCCAGCCGTGGTGCTCCAGCCCGCGCTCCGCGGCCAGCTGCGGGGACACCTCGACGAACATCTCCGGCTGCAGCTCGGCCAGGTACGGCAGCTGCCGGCTCATCCCGCCGGCGGTGTGGTGCTCGGTCAGCCGGGAGGTGGTGAGCACGTACGGGAAGACCTCGGCGTGCGCCTCCGGCGGCGACGGGTTGGACGGGTTGTCCGCGCGGCCGTAGACCCTGCGGGTCGGGTTGGCCTGCTGGCCGTAAAGCGCGTTGCGGAACGGGGACTCGTGCGGCTCGTAGTGGGTCGGCAGCGGCCCGTCCTGCAGCCCGGTGGGGGCGAAGAGCCAGCCCTTGCCGTCGGCCTGCATGACGAACGGGTCGTCGCCGCGCAGCGCGGCCGGCCCGACCGCGCCCTCCGGCGGCCGGTACGACGGCGGCTTGGTCGCCTCGAAGTCCGGCACGTCGTGCCCGACCCAGCGACCGGCGCCCTCGTCCCACCAGACGTAGCGCTTCCGCTCGCTCCACGGCCGGCCCTCCGGGTCGGCGGAGGCGCGGTTGTAGAGGACCCGCCGGTTGTACGGCCAGGCCCAGCCCCACTCCAGCGCGGTCGCGTCCTGCTCGCTGCGCGGCTTGCGCCGGGCGGCCTGGTTGACCCCGTCGGCGTACACCCCGCTGTAGATCCAGCAACCGCAGGAGGTCGAACCGTCCGCCTTGAGGTCGAGGTAGCCGGACAGCAGCCCGTCGGGGCCGTACCCGTTGATCGCCTTGAGCACCGACTCCGCACTCGGCTCGTCGCCGTGCACGTCGTAGTCCCAGACCAGGTCGCGCACCGGCCGGTCCCGCGGATCGTCCGACGTGGACAGTCGCTCCTTGACGCGGCGGCCCAGGTGGTAGAAGAACCACAGCTCGGAGCGCTGGTCGGCGCTCGGCTCGACCGCCTTCTCCCGCCACTGCAGCATCCGCTGGGTCTGGGTGAAGGTGCCGTCCTTCTCCACGTGGGACGCGGCCGGGAAGAAGAACACCTCCGTCCGGCACCGCTCCGGCACGATCTCGCCGGTCTCGATCTCGGGCGAGCTCCGCCAGAACTCGGCGCTCTCGATCATGGTGAGGTCGCGGACCACCAGCCAGTCCAGGTTGGCCAGCCCGAGCCGCTGCAGCCGCCCGTTCGCGGAGCCGACGGCCGGGTTCTGGCCGAGCAGGAAGTAGCCGAAGACCTGGCCGTCGATCATGTCCATGACCGTGCGGTACGTCCCGTGGTCACCGCTCAGCCGGGGCAGGTGGTCGAAGCAGAAGTCGTTGTCCGCGGTGGCCGCGGCGCCGAAGTACTCCTTCAGCAGCGACACCGCGTACGCGTCCGCGTTGCGCCAGAAGCCCTTCTGGTCGGCGCCGCGCAGGCTGGCGATCCACTCGGCCAGCGTCCGGTGGGTGGTCGCGGTCGGCATGGCCAGGTAGCCGGGCAGGAGGTTGAACAGCGTCGGGATGTCGGTGGAGCCCTGGATGCTGGCGTGCCCGCGCATGGCCATGACCCCGCCGCCGGGCCGGCCCATGTTGCCGAGCAGCAGCTGGATGATCGCCGCCGTCCGGATGTACTGCACGCCCACGCTGTGCTGGGTCCAGCCGACCGCGTACACGACCGCGGTGGTCCGCTCCCGACCGGAGTTGGCCGTCCAGGTCTCGGCGATCCGGCGGAACTCCGCGGCCGGCAGCCCGCAGACCCGCTCCACCAGCTCGGGCGTGTAGCGGGCGTAGTGCCGCTTGAGGATCTGCCAGACGCAGCGCGGGTGCTGCAGCGTCGGGTCGGTCCGCGGCCGGCCCTCGATGCCGGGGCCGCCGGACTCGTGCTGCATCCCGGCGGCGGTCTCCCGGGCCTCCACAGTGGACTGCTCCGTCGCCGCCCGGGTGCCCGCGTACTGCCAGGACCGGGTGTCGTACGTCCCCGTCTCCGGGTCGTAGCCGGAGAACAGCCCGTCCAGGTCCTCGGTGTCGGCGAAGTCCTCCTCGATGATCGTGCTGGCGTTCGTGTACGCCAGCACGTACTCCCGGAAGTCCTTCCCCTCGCTGAGGATGTGGTTGACCACGGCGCCGAGGAAGACGATGTCGCTGCCGGCCCGCAGCTGCGCGTAGACGTCGGCCAGCGCGCTGGTCCGGGTGAAGCGCGGGTCGACGTGGATCAGCGTCGCACCCTTGGCCTTCGCCTCCATCACCCACTGGAAACCGACCGGGTGGGCCTCGGCCATGTTCGAGCCCATGATCACGACGCAGTCCGCGTTGGCCAGGTCCTGCTGGGTGTTGGTGGCGCCGCCGCGCCCGAAGGAGGTCCCCAGACCGGGGACGGTGGCGGAGTGTCAAATGCGGGCCTGGTTCTCGATCTGGACCGCGCCGAGCGCGGTGAAGAGCTTCTTGATCAGGTAGTTCTCTTCGTTGTCCAGGGTCGCGCCGCCGAGGCTGGCCAGCCCGAGCGTGCGGTTGACCCGGTTGCCGTCGGCGTCGGCGTCCTGCCAGCCGCGCCGCCGGGCGTCGAGCACCCGGTCGGTGACCATGTCCATCGCGGTGTCGAGGTCGAGCTCGGTCCACTCGGTCGCGTACGGCGCGCGGTAGCGGACCTTCTGCTCCCGCTGCGGGCCGGTCACCAGCTGCTTGCTCGCGCTCCCCTTGGGGCACAGCCGGCCGCGGCTGACCGGCGAGTCCGGGTCGCCCTCGATCTGCACGACCTTCTCGTCCTTGACGTACACCCGCTGGCCGCAGCCGACCGCGCAGTACGGGCACACCGAGCGGGCGACCCGATCGGCGGTGGCGGTCCGCGGGGTCAGCGCCTTCGAGCGCGGGGACTGGGCGGCGGCCCCGCGGCCGAGCGGGTCCGGCCCGGTGAGCTGCCGGTAGACCGGCCAGCTCTCCAGCCAGGTGCGGACGCCCACGTCCGGAGCCTATCCCCGCGGCGCGCGGTCAACCGTCCAGCAGACCGGCCTCGTGGGCCAGGATCGCCGCCTGGGTCCGGTTGGTCAGACCCAGCTTGGCCAGCATGCGGGAGACGTACGTCTTCACCGTGGCCTCGGACATGTACGCGGTCCTGGCCGCCTCGGCGTTGGACAGCCCGTGGCCGACGAGCACCAGCACCTCCCGCTCGCGCTCGGACAGCACCTCGAGCCGGCGCAGCGCGGCCTCCTTGCGGGAGTCGCCGCGACTGCGGACGTAGTCGCCGATCAGCCGGCGGGTGACCGCCGGGCTGAGGATCTCCGAGCCGTCGGCCACGGCCCGGACCGCGGCCAGGATCTGCCGCGGTGGGGTGTCCTTGAGCAGGAAGCCGCTGGCTCCGGCCGCCAGCGCGGCCACCACGTACTGGTCGGTGTGGAAGGTCGTCAGCACCGCCACCTTGGGCGGGTCCGGCCGGGACAGGATGGTCCGGGTCGCGGCCAGGCCGTCCACCCGGGGCATCCGGACATCCATCAGCACCACGTCCGGGCGCAGCTCGGCGGCCAGCGCGACCGCCTCGGCGCCGTCGGACGCCTCGCCGACCACCTCCAGTCCGCCGGCCTCCAGCACCGTACGCAGGCCGAAGCGGACCAGCTCCTCGTCGTCGGCCAGCAGCACCCGCACCGTCATCCCGGCACCACCGCCTCCACCGCGAAGCCGCCGTCCAGCCGCGGCTCGGCCCGGAACGTGCCCCCCACCGTACGGACCCGCTCCCGCAATCCGATCAGGCCGAGGCCGCCGCTCGGCAGCGCGGCCGCGGGCCGGGTGGCCCGCCGGTTGACCACGGTGACCACGACGTCCCCGGCCCGCACGTCGAGGGTCACCGCGACCGTGCCGCCGGGTGCGTGCTTGCCCGCGTTGGTCAGCGCCTCCTGCACCACCCGGTACGCGGTGCGCCCCGCGGTCGGGTCCACCTCGCGGTCGGCGCCGGTGCGGGTCAGGGTGACGTCCACGCCGGCCCCCCGGGCGCCCTCGACCAGCTCGTGCAGGTCGGCCAGCGTCGGCTGCGGGGCCAGTGGCGCGTCGTCCTCCTGGAGCAGGCCGATCAGCTGGCGCAGCTCCTCCAGCGCCCGCCGGCCGGCGTCCTGCAGCTGGTCGGCCAGCCGGCGCACCCTCTCGGGGTCGTCCGCGGCCATGTCGATCGCACCGGCCTGCAGCACCATCAGGCTGACCCGGTGCCCGACCACGTCGTGCATCTCCCGGGTGATCCGGGCCCGCTCCCCGAGCACCGCCTCCCGGGACCGCAGCTGCTGCTCCCGCTCGGCCCGCTCGGCCCGGTCCACCAAGGCGGCGACCAGCTCGGCGCGGGTGCGCACCCAGGCGCCCAGCACCGCCGGCAGCACGACCAGGAAGCCGACCAGCAGGACGTTGTTGAGCCCCTCGTTGAACGAGGTGAACTGCCAGGGCGCCAGCGTGACCGCCCCGGCCAGGCCGACCGCGACCCAGCGGGCCCGGCCGGCCGGGCCGTAGCGGGTGACCGCGTACGCGGCGAGCGGCATGGCCACCGAGACCTCGCCGCCGACCAGCCCGTCCAGGGCGGCGGCGGCGAGCAGCCAGAGCGGCCGGCGCCGGCGGACCAGCAGGCCGGCCGCAGCGAGCAGGCCGGTGGCCAGCCGGGCGCCGGCCCGCCAGTCGCTGTCCGGCGGCAGGCCGATGGTGACCACCAGCACCGTGACCACCACCGCCGCAGCCGCCAGGGTGGCGTCCAGCACCACCGACCGCCTGCGCATGGACGCAGCGTAGGCGCGGGCCTGGTGCCGGCCGGTCGGCCGAACGATGACCGCACCGTCCACTTTCGAGGACAGATCCGCGCCGTCCGGGGACGGCGGCCGGGCCGCTCCCGGCGGGAGGGTCGTCCCCGACGAACCGTGATCCGGAGGGAACCCGACATGATCACCGTGACCGGACTGACCAAGCGCTACGGCGACCGCGCGGTCGTCGACGGCGTGAGCTTCGCCCTCGAGCCGGGCACCGTGACCGGCTTCCTCGGCCCGAACGGCGCCGGCAAGACGACCACCATGCGGATGATCACCGGCCTGGTGCCGCCGACCGCGGGCCGGGCCCTGGTGGACGGCCGCCCGTACGCTGAGCTGCCCAACCCGGGCGCGGTCATGGGCACGCTGCTCGACGCCGGCGCGGTGCACCCCGGCCGGACCGGGTGGGCGCACCTGCGGATCCTCGCCGACACGATCGGGGTGCCGGCCCGGCGGGTGGACGAGGTGCTGGAGCGGGTCGGGCTCGCCGACGCCGCCCGGCGCCGGATCGGCACCTACTCCCTCGGCATGCGGCAGCGGCTCGGCATCGCCGGCGCGCTGCTGGCCGACCCGCCGGTGCTCATGTTCGACGAGCCGGCCAACGGGCTGGACCCGGAGGGCATCCGCTGGATGCGGGAGCTGTTGCGCGGGCACGCCGCCCGCGGCGGCACCGTACTGCTGTCCAGCCACCTGCTCGGCGAGGTCGAGCACACCGTGGACCGGCTGGTGGTGATCGGCGGCGGCCGGGTGGTCGCCGACGGGACGATCGGCGAGCTGCTGGCCGGCGACGGCGTGCTGGTCCGCGCGCTCGACCCGGACGCGCTGGCCGCCGACCTGCGGGCCGCCGGCCACCCGGTGAACCCCGGCGCCGACCGGTCCGAGCTGCGCGTCGCCGGGGTGACCGCCGAGCAGGTGGGCACCGTCGCCGCCCGCGGCGGGCACGTGCTCACCGGCCTGCGCCCGGCCGACCGGCAGCTGGAGGAGCTCTTCTTCCAGCTGACCGCCGCCTGATCCCCGTGACCACCCCTTACTCCGAGGAGACCCCGATGACCGCCGCCGTCCTGGACCGCAGTCCCGTCGTCGCGGCCTCGCGCCCGGTGGCCCGCCGCGCGTCGCTGGCCCGGCTGACCACGCTGGAGATCCGCAAGTCGCTGTCCACCCGCTCCGGGCTCACCCTGACCGGCGCCGCCGCCGTGCTGCCCGCCGGCGGCGCGGGGCTCGTCTTCGCCCTCGGCGAGCAGCCGCCGAACGCCGCGATGCTGCTCGCCGTGCTCGGCTCGCTCGTCGCCATGCTGCTGATGGCGGTCGGCGTGCTCAGCACCGCCGGCGAGTGGACCCACGGCACCGTGCAGACCACCTTCCTGACCGTGCCGCGGCGGGGCCGCGTGCTCACCGCCAAGTACGCCGCCATGGCGCTGCTCGGCGGCGCGATCGCGGCCGTCGTGGTCGGCAGCGTCTACGCGGTCGCCGCGGTCGGCACCGATGCCGGCTTCAGCTGGCAGGGCGCCCTGCCCGCCGCAGCGGCGACCGTGGCGGCCGGCGCGGTGCTCACCGTCGTCGGGGCCGGCATCGGCGCCGCGGTGGCCAACGCGCCGGCCGCCCTGACCGGGACGTACATCGTGCTGCTGATCGTGATCAACATCCTCAACGGCGCGAAGCCTGCGTGGGGCCGCAACGTCGACCCGCTCAACGCCACCTTCGAGCTGATCGGGCAGGACGGCAGCATGCGGTCGGTCGCCGTGCTGGCCGGCTGGCTGGTGGTCACCGCGGTCGCCGGCGCGGTCGTCACCCGCCGCCGCGCGATCTCCTGACCCGCACCGCCCCGGGCCGGCTCCCCCTCGGGGGCCGGCCCGCCGGCGTCAGTTGCCGAGACTGACGACCCGGCCGTTGATCACCCGCTCGTTGGCGACCTGGTGGAAGTCGACCCAGGTGACCGCGCCGGACGGCGCGACGGTCGTCGCGAGCATCGACAGCCGGACCGGGATGGTGCTCGCGGCCGACCGGTAGTCCGGCTCGACCTCGTACACCATGGTCTCGCCCGGCCGGCTCCTGATCTGCGCGGCCGCGGCCGCCTCGAAGCCGGTCATGCCCTGCGGGTTGGTGACGTCGGCGACGTTCACCCCGCTCTGCCAGCACGGGACCAGGTTGTCGGGGCGGGAGTTCGACCCGCCGAGCTGCGCCCCGACGATGTGGCAGCGGGCGACCTCGCCGGCCGGCCGGCCGGCGCGCAGCGCGGTGGCCCGGGCCGCCGCCATCCCGACCGGCACTCCCGTGGGCCGGGTGCCCTGGCCGGCCAGTGGCGCCTTGAGGCAGGCGGTGCCGCGGCCGGCCCGGCCGCCGGGGCCGGCGGAGTACGCGATCCAGCCGGCTCCGGACGCCTCCGCTCCGGCCGGGCGCGCGGCGGTGCAGTCCGGCGGCGTGGTCGGCGCCGGGGACGGCGGGACGCTGGGGCTCGGCGCGGCGGATCGGCTCGGCGCCGCGGTGCCGGTCGGCCCGGCCGTGCCGCTCGGCCCGGCCGTCGGCGGGGTGCTCGGTTGCGGGGCCGACGGGTCGGTCGCCCGGCCGAGCAGGTCGGCGAGCCGAGCCTCCAGGTCCAGCTGTCGCAGCAGGACCTGGACCTGGACCTGCGCGGTCGCGACGACCTGCGCCTGGCCGGTCACCAGGATCGCGTACGGCACCGGCCGGCCGCCGGACGCCCGCGACTGCGCCTGGGCGATCGCCCGCTTCCGGGCGTCCACCACCCGGTAGAGCGCGCCGGCGGCCGGGTTGACGCACCCGATCGAGCCGGACCCGGTGAGCGGCAGCGGCGCGGTCGCGGTGCAGCTCCCGGCGGGCGCGCCGTCGATCTGCACGGTGGCCAGCAGCTGCGCGGTGACTCGGCCGCCGACCACCTTCGCGTCCGGGTCCCGGCTGACCATACGGCCGGTGACCCGCGCGGTGACCGTGCAGCCGGCGCCGCCGCAGTTGACCTGGGCGCTGCCGTTGAGCGTGTACTGCACGTTGCCGTCGACGGCGCGGGTGAGGTCGCGGACCTCCTTCTGCAGCTCCCGGAACAGCTCCTGGATATCGGCGTCGGAGATCTCCGGCAGGTCCAGCATCCCGGTGCCCGCGCCCGGCGGCGCCGGAGGCGCCGGGGCCGGCGCGAACCGGAACGACGGCGGACCGGGCACCGGCGGCAACGACACCCCCGGCGGCAACGACACCCCGGGCGGCAGCGAGACCCCCGGTGGGAGGGACACCCCGGGCGGGAGGGTGACGCCCGGCGGCAGGGACGGCGGTGCCGGCACGCCCGACGGCCGTGGCCCGCCGCGCGGGCGCGGCGCGATCCGCAGCACCCGGTGCGGGGCGTCCCTCGACACGTAGACGACCCCTACCTTGGTCCCGGCGGCCAGCGCCGGCACCCCACCGACCACCGTGCCGGGGTCGCCGGCGGCCGGCAGGTCGGCATGGTCGTTGAGCGCGTCCAGCAGCGAGCGCGCCAGCGCCACCGGTGTCCTGGTGTCCACCGGCAGCGCGGCCGGCACCGCGCGGGCCGAGTGGCCGCCGGTGATCCAGCGGCCCTTGAGCGCCTCGGTGGCCCCGGGCAGCGTGCCGTCGGAGAACTGCACGTACGTCTTCCCGCCGACGGTCATCGTCCGCAGCCGCTGCCCGGCCACCGTGACCGTGCCGAGCGAGGAGCCGCGGCTGGAGGTCCGGACGTCGATGGTCCCGGCGCCGCCGGGCACCGCGGTCGTGTAGCGGATGGCCGGCGCCTTGGCGAGCGCGACCACCGCGGCGTCGAAGGCGGCCCGGGTCGTCTGCGCGGGCCGGCCGGCGCCGGTCACCGAGGTGTCGCGCACCAGCGCGGTGGCGCCGAGGCCGAGGACGACCAGGGCGGCCACGCCGATCGCGGCTGGGGCGCTCCGCCACCACGGCTTGCGCATCGGGCACCTCCGTACCGCCGGCGGCCACTCCGCGCCGCGTCGCGCGGAGTATGCCAGCCAGTCCCTTTCCGGCCGCTGTGGCCGGTCCGGTCAGGGCGGAGCCGGCAGCTCCCGGCGGCGGCGGGTGGCGTCGGCGCGGGCAGCGAGCTCGGTGTCCGGCGGGTACGCGACCTCGACCAGCGTCAGGCCGTGCGCCGGGGCCACGGTGACGGCGCCCGACCGCTCACCGGCCGCCAGCAGGGACGCCGGCCATCCGGGCGGGCGGCGCCCCTCGCCGACCGCGAGCAGGGCGCCGACCAGGCTGCGCACCATCGAGTGGCAGAAGGCGTCGGCCCGGACGGTGGCGGTCAGCACGCCGGCCGGGTCGCGCTCCCAATCCATCTGCAGCAGGGCGCGGACCGTGGTGGCGCCCTCCCGGCGCCGGCAGTACGCGGCGAAGTCGTGCTCGCCGAGCAGCCCGGCCGACGCCGCCGCCAGCGCGTCCCGGTCGAGCGGGCGCGGCCAGGCCAGCGTGTCGTGCCGGCGCAGCGGGTCGGCGCCGCCCGGGGTGTCGGTGACCCGGTACGCGTACCGGCGCCACAGCGCCGAGAACCGCGCGTCGAACCCTGGCGGCGCCACCCCCACCGTCCACACGCGAACATCCGGGGGCAGCACCCCCGCCAGCCGCCGCACCAGGTCGGACCCGGCCGCCGTCCCGCTCCCGGTCCCGCGCGGCGTCCGCCCCGCTCGCGGTCCCGGCGGCGTCCGGGCCGCCGCCCCGGCGTCCGGGCCGGCCGAGGGCCGCCCAGACCTCGGCGGGCAGGTCCGCGTGCGCCACCTGACCGGTCGCGTGCACCCCGGCGTCGGTCCGCCCGGCCACCGTCAGCCCCACCGGCACCCGCAGCACCCGCGCCAGCGCCTCCTCCAGCGCCCCCTGCACAGTCCGCCGTCCCGGCTGGGCCGCCCACCCGGAGAACCCGCCCCCGTCGTACGCCAGGTCGAGCCGGACGCGGACGAGCCCGCCGTCCCCGGGGGGAGCGGCGGGCTCATCGTCGTACGGCATTGCTCAGGCCTTGCCGGCGGAGTCCCCGTCCTCGTCGGACGACACCTCGGCGACCTCGGTCTCCTCGGCGTCGGTGTCGGCGGCGGCGGCCTCGGCCGCCTCCACCGCGACCGGGCCGGGCGGCTCGTCGCCCTCGACCGCCGAGGCCTCCTCGGCCTCGGTGTCGGCGGCCGCCGCACCGGTCGCGGCCGCACCGGCCGCACCGGCACCGGCCGCCCGGGTCCGCGCCCGCCGCGAGGCGAACCGCGTGCCCCGCGCCCGCTCCGCCTCGCCGACGGCCTCCTGCGCGACGGTCTGCCCCTCGACCAGCGAGATGACCGCCATCGGGGCGTTGTCGCCCTTGCGCGGGCCGGTCTTGATGATCCGGGTGTAGCCACCCGGCCGGGTCGCGAACCGCGGCCCGATCTCGGCGAAGAGCGTGTGCACCACGTCCTTGTCCCGCACCACGGTCATCACCTGGCGCCGCGCGTGCAGGTCGCCCCGCTTGGCGAAGGTGATGAGCCGCTCGGCGAGCGGGCGCAGCCGCTTCGCCTTGGCCTCGGTCGTGGTGATCTTGCCGTGCTCGAACAGCGACGTCGCCAGGTTCGCCAGCATCAGTCGCTGGTGCGCCGGGCTGCCGCCGAGGCGGGCACCCTTGGTGGGCTGAGGCATGACGGGAAATCTCCTAGCAGGGTCGCTACAGGGGTTACAGCTGCTCGGTCTCGGCGTAGTCGGAGTCGCCCGCGCCGTCGTAGTCGTCGGTGCCGTAGGTGTCGACCACGTTCGACGGGTCGAACCCGGGCGGGCTGTCCTTGAGCGCCAGGCCCATCTGCGCGAGCTTCATCTTGACCTCGTCGATGGACTTGGCCCCGAAGTTGCGGATGTCCAGCAGGTCCGCCTCGCTGCGCGAGATCAGCTCGCCGACGGTGTGGATGCCCTCCCGCTTGAGGCAGTTGTACGAGCGGACCGTCAGCTCCATCTCCTCGATCGGCATCGAGAAGTTGGCCAGGTTCTCCTGCTCCTGCGGGGACGGGCCGACCTCGATGCCCTCGGCGTCGACGTTCAGCTCGCGGGCCAGCCCGAAGAGCTCGACCAGCGTCTTGCCGGCGGAGGCCATCGCGTCCCGCGGCAGGAGCGACGGCTTGGTCTCGACGTCGACCACCAGCTTGTCGAAGTCGGTGCGCTGCTCGACCCGGGTGGCCTCCACCCGGTAGGTCACCTTGAGCACCGGGGAGTAGATCGAGTCCACCGGGATCCGGCCGATCTCCTGGCCGGGCTGCTTGTTCTGCGTGGCCGGCACGTAGCCGCGGCCCCGCTCGACGACCAGCTCGATCTCCAGGCGGCCCTTCTTGTTGATGGTCGCCAGGTGCAGGTCCGGGTTGTGCACGGTGACGCCCGCCGGCGGCGCGATGTCCGCGGCGGAGACCTCACCGGGGCCCTGCTTGCGCAGGTACATGGTCACCGGCTCGTCGCTCTCGGAGCTGACGACCAGCTCCTTGAGGTTGAGGATGAGGTCGGTGACGTCCTCCTTGACGCCCGGCACGGTGGTGAACTCGTGCAGGACACCGTCGATCCGGATGCTGGTGACCGCCGCGCCCGGGATGGAGGACAGCAGCGTGCGCCGGAGCGAGTTGCCGAGGGTGTAGCCGAAGCCCGGCTCCAGCGGCTCGATGACGAACCGGGAGCGGAAGTCGGAGATCGACTCCTCGGTGAGGGTGGGGCGCTGAGTGATCAGCATGGGTTTCTCTTCCTCTCCGGCCGACCGCTATATGACGACCGAAACGGGAGCGCTACTTGGAGTAGAGCTCGACGATGAGCTGCTCCTGGACCGGCGTGTCGATGACCTGCCGGGCCGGGAGGGAGTGCACGAGGATGCGCATCCGGTTGCTGAGCACCTCGAGCCAGGCCGGCACCGGGCGGGAGCCGGCCAGCTCGCGGGCGATCACGAACGGGGTGAGCTCGCGCGACTTCTCGCGCACCTCGATGATGTCGCTGACGCTCACCCGGTACGACGGGATGTCCACCTTCTTGCCGTTGACCAGCATGTGGCCGTGGCGCACCAGCTGGCGGGCGGCATCCCGGGACGGCGCGAAGCCGGCCCGGTAGACCACGTTGTCCAGCCGCGACTCGAGGATCTGCAGCAGGACCTCACCGGTCTTGCCGGTCTTGCGGTTGGCCTCTTCGTAGTAGCCGCGGAACTGCTTCTCCAGCACGCCGTACACCCGGCGGGCCTTCTGCTTCTCCCGCAGCTGCAGGAGGTATTCGGAGTCCTTGGTGCGGCCCCGGCCGTGCTCGCCCGGCGGGTACGGCCGGATCTCGATCGGGCACTTGGGGCTCTCGCACTTGCTGCCCTTGAGGAACAGCTTCATCTTCTCCCGCCGGCAGCGGCGGCAGTCGGGTCCGGTGTCACGGGCCATGGGTTCGTGTCTCTCCTTCGTCCTCAGCCCGTCAGACCCGGCGCCGCTTGGGCGGCCGGCAGCCGTTGTGCGGCTGGGGGGTGACGTCCTGGATCTGACCGACCTCGAGGCCGGTCGCCTGCAGCGAACGGATCGCCGTCTCGCGGCCCGCACCCGGGCCCTTGACGAAGATGTCGACCCGGCGCATGCCGTGCTCCTGCGCCTTGCGGCCGGCGTTCTCCGCGGCCAGCTGGGCCGCGAACGGGGTGGACTTGCGGGAGCCCTTGAAGCCGACGTGTCCGGACGACGCCCACGAGATGACGTTCCCCATCGGATCGCAGATCGTCACGATGGTGTTGTTGAACGTGCTCTTGATGTAGGCGTGCCCGTGGGCGACGTTCTTCTTCTCCTTGCGCCGGACCTTCTTGACGGCGCCGGCAGCCGTACGGGACCTGGGAGGCATGTCTTTGCGTCTCCTACTTCCGTCCGGCCTTCTTCTTGCCGGCGATCGTCTTCTTGGGGCCCTTCCGGGTCCGGGCGTTGGTCTTGGTGCGCTGGCCGTGCACGGGCAGGCCGCGGCGGTGCCGGATGCCCTGGTAGGTGCCGATCTCGATCTTGCGGCGGATGTCCTGCGCCACCTCGCGGCGCAGGTCGCCCTCGACCCGGTAGTTGGCGTCGATGTGGTCGCGCAGCCGGACCAGGTCCTCGTCGGTCAGGTCGCGGGCGCGCAGGTCGGGGCTGACGCCGGTCGCCGCCAGGGTGGCGTGCGCGCGGGTCTTGCCGATGCCGTAGATGTACGTGAGCGCGATCTCCATCCGCTTCTCGCGGGGGAGGTCTACGCCGGAGAGGCGTGCCATGTGGGCGGTGCTCCTTCGTCGTACGCGGAGGTCTGCCGCGCTCCCGCCCGGCTCTGCCGGCCGGGGCGACTCCGCCTTCGGCGTCGTCGCCCGTGCCCGGGTCCGGCCCCGGCCTCCGACCGGGGGTGGCCTGCGACCCGTGAGGGCCCCAGGGTGGGAGGCGTTGACGGTGCTGCTAGCCCTGGCGCTGCTTGTGGCGCAGGTTCTCGCAGATCACCATGACCCGGCCGTGGCGGCGGATCACCTTGCACTTGTCGCAGATCGGCTTGACGCTCGGGTTGACCTTCACGGCTGTGCCTTCTCCTCGGTGCTGCCAGCCGCGGGGCCAGCGGGCGGGCTCACTTGTAGCGGTAGACGATGCGTCCGCGGGACAGGTCGTATGGCGAGAGCTCCACCACCACGCGGTCCTCGGGGAGGATCCGGATGTAGTGCTGACGCATCTTGCCGCTGATGTGGGCGAGCACCCGGTGTCCGTTGGACAGCTCCACCCGGAACATCGCGTTGGGCAGGGGCTCGACGACGCGGCCCTCGACCTCGATGGCTCCGTCCTTCTTGGGCATGTCCTCCGCTAACTCTTCGCTCGACTACTGCGGTCACGGCGAACGCAGCTCGAGGGCGCCTCCATCAGTGCGGCCACAGCACGGCAGAAGGCGGCGCGAACGCCGACGTCACAGTGTACGCAGCAGGGACCCGAACGGCAAAAGCGGCTGGTCAGCCCTCCCGGCGGCCATTCACGATCTGGCCGACCACGGCGAGCACGAACGGGATCGCGGTCCAGACGGGCCAGAAGTAGACCAGGTCTTCGCTGCCGAGCGAGACCGCCGCCCAGATGATCACGTTGACCAGGAAGAGACCGAGGGTGCCGCCGATCGCGGCCCGCTGCGTGCCGCGCTCGACCTCCCGGTCGGTCGCCGACTTGGCCGGCAGGTTGGACACCCGGGCCGGGGTCCGGCCCGAGGGCAGGTCCGCGGTCAGCGGGACCAGCTCGCCCATCGTCTTGGCCGCGTACGCCGCCGCGATCCGCTCGTCCAGCTCGGTCACGTCGAGCCGGCCCTCCTCGAAGGCCTTGTGCAGCAGCGTGACAACCTGCTCGCGGTCGGCGTTGCCGGCGCGCAGCGACCCGGGGTCGGTCGGTCCGCTCATGCCCGTTGCGGGACCTTCAGACCCAGCTCGGCGAACCGGCTGTAGCCGCCGTCCTCGGCGGTGGTCACCCAGGGCCCATCCTCGGTGATCGCGACCGTGTGCTCCCAGTGCGCCGCGTACGACCCGTCGAGGGTGACGACCGTCCAGCCGTCGTCGAGCTCGCGGGTGCCCGGCTGGCCGAGGGTGACCATCGGCTCCACCGCCAGCGCCAGCCCGGGCACCAGCTTGGGCCCGCGACCGGGGCGGCCGTGGTTGAGCACGTGCGGGTCCTGGTGCATCTCGGTGCCGATGCCGTGGCCGCCGTAGTGGTCGACGATCCCGTAGCGGTGCGGGTGGGAGCGGATGGAGCCCTCGACCGCGGCGCTGATGTCGGTCAGCCGGCCGCCGGCGACGGCCGCGGCCAGCCCGGCCCACAGCGACTGCTCGGTGACCGCGATCAGCTCCAGCAGCTCGGGCGCCACCTCGCCGACCGGGACGGTGACCGCCGAGTCACCGTGCCAGCCCTCCACGATCGCGCCGCAGTCCAGCGAGATGATGTCGCCCTCGCGCAGCTTGCGGCGGCGGGACGGGATGCCGTGCACGACCTCGTCGTTGATCGACGCGCAGATGGTGCCGGTGAAGCCGTGATAGCCCTTGAAGGAGGGGATGCCGCCCTCGGACCGGATCGACTCCTCGGCCAGCCGGTCGAGCTCACCGGTGGTGATCCCGGGGGCGACGGCGGCCTGCATCCGGGCGAGCGCCCGCTGGGTGACCAGGCCGGCCTCCCGCATCAGCGCGATCTCGTCCGGCGTCTTGATCTGGATCATCCGGTCCCGCCTTCTCCGCACCCATATCCGCATCGCGGCCGCCCTCCCACCCGACCATACGCACCCAGGGCGTGTCCTAGTCAAAGGGGCGCAAGGCCGCGATGGCGCGCTCGGTCACGTCGTCCACGGGGCCGGTCGCGTCGATGCCGACCAGCACGCCCTTCTCGGCGTAGAAGGCGATCAGCGGGGCGGTCTGCTCCGCGTACACCTCCAGCCGGTGCCGGACGGTGTCGGGCTTGTCGTCGTCGCGCTGGAACAGCTGGCCGCCGCAGTCGTCGCAGGTGCCCTCGTGCTGGGGCGGGTCGAAGTCGACGTGCCAGATGTGCCCGCAGTTGCGGCAGGTCCGCCGCCCGGACAGCCGGCGGATGACCTCCTCGTCGTCGACCACCAGCTCGAGCACCACGTCGACGCCGACGGTCATCGCACCGAGGATCTCGTCCAGCGTCTCCGCCTGGGGCACCGTCCGGGGGAAGCCGTCGAGCAGGAAGCCGTCGACGGCGTCTTCCTCCTTCAGCCGCTCCCGGACCATGGCACTGGTGACCTCGTCGGGCACCAGGTCGCCGGCGTCCATGTACTTCTTCGCGGTCATGCCGAGCTCGGTGCCCTCGCTCACGTTCGCCCGGAAGATGTCCCCGGTGCTGATCTTGGGGATCGCGAACTGCGCCGCGATGAACTGCGCCTGGGTCCCCTTCCCAGCCCCCGGCGGCCCGACCAGGACGAGCCGCACTATTTCAGGAACCCCTCGTAGTTGCGCTGCATGAGCTGGCTCTCGATCTGTTTCACGGTGTCGAGACCCACGCCGACCATGATCAGCACCGCCGTGCCGCCGAAGGGGAAGTTCTGGTTGTTGCCGTCGCCGGTGATGCCGAGGAAGAAGTTGGGCAGCACGGCGACGATGCCCAGGTAGATCGCGCCGGGGAACGTGATCCGGTTGAGCACGAAGGAGAGGTACTCCGCGGTCGGCCGGCCCGGGCGGATGCCCGGGATGAAGCCGCCGTACTTCTTCATGTCCTCCGCCCGCTCCTCCGGGTTGAACGTGATGGAGACGTAGAAGTACGTGAAGAAGATGATGAGCGCGAAGTAGAGCGCGATGTGCGACCAGCTGCTCTGGTCGATCACGTAGTTGGTGACGAACCGCCGCCAGCCGCTGGTCTCGTTGCTGGACAGCTGGCTGATCAGCTGCGGGAGGTAGAGCAGCGAGGAGGCGAAGATGACCGGGATGACACCGGCCTGGTTGACCTTGAGCGGGAGGTAGGTCGAGGTCCCGCCGTACATCCGGCGGCCGACCATCCGCTTCGCGTACTGCACCGGGATGCGCCGTTGGGCCTGCTCCACGAAGACGACCGCGGCGATGATGGCCAGCGCCAGCAGGCAGACCATGGCGAACACGAAGCCGCCGCGGGTCTGCAGGATGCGGCCGCCCTCGGCCGGCACGCGGGCCGCGATCGAGGTGAAGATCAGCACCGACATGCCGTTGCCGACGCCGCGGTCGGTGATCAGCTCGCCCAGCCACATGATCACCGCGGTGCCGGCCGTCATCGTGATGACCATGGTGACCAGCGGGAAGAGGTCCTCGCGGTAGAGCACCGGGCGGTCGCAGCTCGGGAACAGCTGCTCGTTGCGGGCCAGCGCGATGATGCCGGTGGACTGCAGCACGGCCAGCCCGATGGTCAGGTAGCGCGTGTACTGCGTGAGCTTGCTCTGCCCGGACTGGCCTTCCTTCTTCAGCTGCTCGAAGCGCGGGATGACCACGACCAGCAGCTGGATGATGATGCTGGCGGTGATGTACGGCATGATGCCGAGCGCGAAGACGGCCAGCTGCAGGAGCGCGCCACCGCTGAAGAGGTTGACCAGGGAGTAGAGGTCGCGGGACGCACCGGTGGCCGCCTGGTCGATGCAGGCGTTGATGTTGGCCGTCGACACGTTGGGCGTCGGCACATTGGACCCGAGCCGGTAGAGCGCGATGATGCCGAGCGTGAAGAGCAGCTTCTTGCGCAGGTCGGGCGTCCGGAATGCGGACGCGAACGCGGAAAGCACGGATCCTCCTGCGCCTGAGCGGGGTATCGCGGACCGGTGCGGGCACACGGACCGCAGAGTGCGACTGTAACAGCCGGTGGCCGGGCGATCATCGCCCGGCCACCGACCGATTGGGCTACAGCGTCGTGACCGACCCGCCGGCGGCGGTGATCTTCTCCCGCGCCGAGTCGGAGAACGCGTGCGCGGTGACGTCGACCTTCACACCGGCCAGGTCGCCGTTGCCGAGGACCTTGACCGGGTTGCCCCGGCGGACCGCGCCGGCCGCGACCAGCTCGTCCACGCCGACGGTGCCGCCGTCCGGGAAGAGCTCGGCCAGCCGCCCGGCGTTGACCACCTGGAACTCGACCTTGAACCGGTTCTTGAAGCCCTTGAGCTTGGGCAGCCGCATGTGGATCGGCATCTGCCCGCCCTCGAAGCCGGGCTTGATCTGGTTGCGCGCCTTCGAACCCTTGGTGCCGCGCCCGGCCGACTTGCCCTTGGAGCCCTCGCCGCGCCCGACCCGGGTCTTCGCGGTGTGCGAGCCAGGCGCCGGCCGCAGGTGATGGACCTTGATGGTCATGTCTCTACTCAACCTCCTCGACCGTCACCAGGTGGGTGACGGTCGCGACCATGCCGCGGATCTCCGGCCGGTCCTCCTTGACCACGACGTCGTGGATCCGCTTCAGGCCGAGGGAGCGCAGCGTCTGGCGCTGGTTGTCCTTCGACCCGATGACCGACCGGACCTGGGTGACCTTGAGCCTCGTCACCCGTCACACCCCCCCGAGCGCCCGCGCCCGCAGCATGCCGGCCGGGGCCACGTCCTCCAGCGGCAGGCCGCGACGGCTCGCGACCTCCTCCGGACGGACCAGGGCCTTCAGCGCGGTCACGGTGGCGTGCACGATGTTGATCGGGTTGTCCGAGCCGAGCGACTTGGACAGCACGTCGTGGATGCCCGCGCACTCGAGCACGGCGCGCACCGGGCCGCCGGCGATGACGCCGGTACCCGGGCTGGCCGGCTTGAGCAGCACGATCCCCGCGGCGGCCTCGCCCTGCACCGGGTGCGGGATGGTGCCCTGGATCCGCGGCACCTTGAAGAAGTGCTTCTTGGCCTCCTCGACGCCCTTGGCGATCGCCGCGGGCACCTCCTTGGCCTTGCCGTAGCCGACGCCAACGGTGCCGTCGCCGTCGCCCACCACGACCAGCGCGGTGAAGCTGAAGCGGCGGCCGCCCTTGACGACCTTGGCCACGCGGTTGATCGCGACGACCCGCTCGACGTGCGGCGTCTTCTCGGCGCCCGCCCCGCCCCGGCCGCCGCCGTCCCGACGGTCCCGGCGGTCTCCGCCGCCGGCGCCCCCGCCTCGGCGCTGCTGCCCTGGCATCAGGCGTCCTTCCTGTAGTCGATGGTGCGCATCAGAAGCTCAGCCCGTTCTCCCGGGCCGCATCCGCGAGCGCGGCGATCCGGCCGTGGTACTTGTCGCCGCCGCGGTCGAAGACGACCGCGGAGACCCCGGCCTGCTTGGCCCGCTCCGCGACCAGCTCGCCGACCCGGCGGGCGGCGGCGGTCTTGTCGCCGTCGACCTCCAGCCCGTACGTCGACGCGGACGCCAGCGTCACGCCGCGCGCGTCGTCGACGACCTGGGCGTACAGGTGGCGGGTGGAGCGGGTGACGACCAGCCGCGGCCGCGTCGCGGTGCCGCGGATCCGCTTGCGCAGCCGGACGTGCCGGCGGGTGCGCGACTTGCGGCGCTGGGCCGAGACCCCGGTGCCGATGGTCTGAGTGCTCATCACTTGCCCGTCTTCCCGGCCTTGCGGCGGATGACCTCGCCCTGGTAGCGCACGCCCTTGCCCTTGTACGGGTCGGGCTTGCGCAGCTTGCGGATCTTGGCCGCGACCTCGCCCACCTGCTGCTTGTCGATGCCCTCGACCACGAACCGGGTCGGGGCCTCCACCCGGAACGTGATGCCCTCCGGCGCCGGGACCGGCACCGGGTGGCTGAAGCCGAGCGCGAACTCCAGGTCCCGGCCGCGGGCCTGGACCCGGTAGCCGGTGCCGACGATCTCCAGGGTCTTGGAGTAGCCCTGGGTGACCCCGACGACCATGTTGTTGAGCAGCGTGCGGGACAGCCCGTGCAGCGAGCGGGACTCCCGCTCGTCGTCGGGCCGGGTCACCAGCAGCGCCCCGTCCTCGCCGCGCTCCACCGAGATGGGCTCGACCACGGTGTGGGTCAGCTCGCCCTTGGGCCCCTTGACCCGGACGTTGCGCCCGTCGATCGTCACGTCCACGCCCGAGGGGACGGGGACCGGAAGCCTTCCGATTCGAGACATCGGTCTTTAACCCTCCCCTACCAGACGAAGGCGAGGACTTCCCCGCCCATCCTGCGCTTGCTGGCCTGCTGCCCGGTGAGCAGGCCGGTGGACGTGGAGATGATCGCCACGCCGAGGCCGCCGAGCACCTTGGGCATCGCGGTCGCCTTGGCGTAGACCCGCAGCCCGGGCTTCGAGACCCGGCGCAGGCCAGCGATCGAGCGCTCCCGGTTGGGGCCGTACTTGAGGTCGATCGTGAGCACCTTGCCCGAAGCGTCGTCGGGGGCGTCGGCCACCGACCAGCCGGCGATGTAGCCCTCCTGCTGGAGGATCTCGGCCACATGCACCTTGAGCTTGGAATGCGGCATCACGACGCGGTCGTGGTACGCCGAGTTGGCGTTGCGGATGCGCGTCAGCATGTCCGCGATCGGATCGGTCATCGTCACGAGGCGGCCCTCCGAGGGAGCATCGCAGGGTCGCTTGCGACCCGAGGAGCGGACTGAGGGGGCCGCCAGGCTGGCAGAGTCATGGTCGGGGCCTTGCCTTTCTCACCGCGGTTCCCGGCAGGGCCTGCGGCGAAGAGAAAAAGTGCTTACCAGCTGGACTTGGTGACGCCCGGCAGCTCGCCGGCGTGCGCCATCTCGCGGACGCAGATCCGGCACAGGCCGAACGCGCGGTAGACGGCGCGAGGCCGGCCGCAGCGCTGGCAGCGGGTGTACGCGCGGACCGCGAACTTGGGCTTGCGGCCGGCCTTGACGACCAGCGCCTTCTTCGCCATGTCAGTCAGCTCCTTCGACGGCGGGTGACGGTGGTCGGCTGGATCGGTGCCGTGTCGGCGCGGAAGGGGAAGCCGAGCCGCCGGAGCAGCTCCCGTCCCTCCTCGTCGTTGCGGGCGGTGGTGACCACGGTGATGTCCATCCCGCGCTGCCGGTCCACCCGGTCCATGTCGATCTCGTGGAACATCGACTGCTCGTTGAGGCCGAAGGTGTAGTTGCCGTGGCCGTCGAACTGGCCCGGGTTCAGCCCGCGGAAGTCCCGGATGCGGGGCAGCGCGATGCTCAGCAGCCGGTCCAGGAACTCCCACATCCGGTCGCCGCGCAGGGTCACCTTGGCGCCGATCGGCATGCCCTCGCGCAGCTTGAACTGCGCGATGGACTTGCGGGCCCGCTGCACCAGCGGCTTCTGGCCGGTGATCGCGGTCAGGTCGCGCACCGCGCCGTCCATCAGCTTCGCGTCCCGGGCCGCCTCGCCGACGCCCATGTTGACGACGACCTTGACCACGCCCGGGATCTGCATGACGTTGCCGTACTCGAACTGCTCGCGCAGGCCCGGCGCGATCTCCTCGTGGTAGCGCGTACGCAGCCGCGGAGAGGTCTTGGTGGGGGTGGTCATCAGATGTCCTTACCGGAGCGGCGCCCAACGCGGACGCTGCGCCCGTCCTCGTCCTTGCGGTAACCCACCCGGGTCGGCTTGCCGTCCGAGTCGACCACCATCACGTTGCTCACGTGGATGGGTGCCTCCTGCGTGACGATGCCGCCCGTCTGGGCACCGCGCTGGGTCTGCGACACCCGGGTGTGCTTCTTGATCCGGTTGACGCCCTCGACCAGGACCCGCTGCTCCTTCGGGTAGGCCGCGATGACCTTGCCCTTGGCGCCGCGGTCCGGGCCGGAGATCACCTGGACGGTGTCGCCCTTCTTCACCTTCATGGACGGCCCGGCCATCACAACACCTCCGGGGCCAGCGAGATGATCTTCATGAACCGCTTGTCCCGCAGCTCCCGGCCCACCGGGCCGAAGATGCGGGTGCCACGCGGCTCGTTGTCGTTCTTGATCAGCACGGCCGCGTTCTCGTCGAACCGGATGTACGAGCCGTCCGGCCGCCGGCGCTCCTTCGCGGTGCGCACGACGACCGCCTTGACGACGTCGCCCTTCTTGACGCCGGCGCCGGGCAGCGCGTCCTTGACGGTGGCGACGATGATGTCGCCGATCCCGGCGTAGCGCCGGCCGGAGCCGCCGAGCACCCGGATGCAGAGGATCTCCTTCGCACCGGTGTTGTCGGCGACCCGCAGTCGGGACTCCTGCTGGATCACTTCGCCTTCTCCACGATCTCCACCACGCGCCAGCGCTTGGTCGCCGACAGCGGGCGGGTCTCCATGAGCACCACGCGGTCACCGACACCGGCCGCGTTCTGCTCGTCGTGCACCTTGAGCTTGCTGGTGCGGCGGATGACCTTGCCGTAGAGCGGGTGCTTGACCCGGTCCTCGACCTCGACCACCACGGTCTTGTCCATCTTGTCGCTCACCACCAGGCCCTCGCGGACCTTGCGGGAGCCGCGGGAGACCTTGCTCGTCTCCGGAGACTCGGTCATGCCACACCCTCGCTCGGGGCGACGGACAGGCCGAGCTCGCGCTCGCGCATGATCGTGTAGATCCGCGCGATGTCGCGGCGAACGGTCTGCAGCCGCCGGTTGTTGTCCAGCTGCCCGGTGGCCACCTGGAAGCGGAGGTTGAACAGCTCCTCCTTGGCCTCCCGCAGCCGGGACATCAGCTCGTCGTCGGCGAGCTCACGCAGCTCGCCGGGCACGGTCCCTGCCGCCATCACACGTCACCAACCTCGCGCTTGACGAACCGGCACTTCATCGGGAGCTTGTGGATCGCCCGCCGCAGCGCCTCGCGGGCGATCGGCTCCGGCACGCCGGACAGCTCGAACATCACCCGACCCGGCTTCACGTTGGCCACCCACCACTCCGGGGAGCCCTTGCCGGAACCCATCCGGGTCTCGGCCGGCTTCTTCGTGATCGGCCGGTCCGGGTAGATGTTGATCCAGACCTTGCCGCCACGCTTGATGTGCCGGGTCATCGCGATACGGGCCGACTCGATCTGCCGGTTCGTGACGTACGCCGGCTCCAGCGCCTGGATCCCGTACTCGCCGAAGTTGACCCGGGTGCCGCCCTTGGCCGCGCCGGTGCGGTCCGGGTGGTGCTGCTTGCGGTGCTTGACCCTGCGGGGGATGAGCACGTCTCAGCCCTCCGTTCTGCCCGCGCCCGCATTTGGCGCAGATGACTCGGTGCTGGTGGGCGCGCCGGTGGACGCGTCCGTGGCCGGGGCGTCGACCACGTCGGCGACCGTGTCCGGCGCCGCCTCGGTCGGCGTCTCGGCCGGGGCTGCAGCCGGAGCCTCCACCGCGGCCTCGGCCGGCATGGCCTCGGCGACGGCCGGGTCCCCGATCGGGAGCGCGGTCTCCGCGGTGGCGCCCGCCTCGACGGTGCCGACCGCGGTCTCGACCGCCTCCGGCGCGACCGGGGCCTCGGCGACCGGGGCGGTGGCCGCGGCGCGGCCGGCCTCGGTGCTGGTCCCGGTGGTGCCGGACGAGCCGGAACGGCGGGGCCGCTGCGGCCGCTCGCGGCGCTGCCGCTGCATGGCCGCCTCCGCCGCCTCCCGCTCGGTGCGGGTGCCGATGGCGTCGCCCTTGTAGATCCAGACCTTCACGCCGATCCGGCCGAAGGTGGTCCGGGCCTCGTACTGGCCGTAGTCGATGAGCGCGCGCAGCGTGTGCAGCGGCACCCGGCCCTCGCGGTAGAACTCGGACCGGGACATCTCGGCGCCGCCGAGGCGACCGCCGCACTGCACCCGGATGCCCTTGACGCCCGGGCTCTTCAGCGCAGACTGCATCGCCTTGCGCATCGCGCGGCGGAAGCTGACCCGGCTGGACAGCTGCTCGGCCACCCCCTGCGCAACCAGCTGCGCGTCCGCCTCCGGGTTCTTGACCTCGAGGATGTTGAGCTGCACCTGCTTGCCGGTGAGCTTCTCCAGCTCACCGCGGATGCGGTCGGCCTCCGCACCGCGGCGGCCGATGACGATGCCCGGCCGGGCGGTGTGGATGTCGACGCGGACCCGGTCGCGGGTGCGCTCGATCTCGACCTTGGAGATGCCGGCGCGCTCCATGCCCTTCGACATCATCCGCCGGATCGCCACGTCTTCCTTGACGTAGTCCTTGTACAGCTTGTCCGCGTACCACCGGGACTTCCAGTCGGTCGTGATACCGAGCCGGAACCCGTGCGGGTTGACCTTCTGACCCACTAGCGGGTCCCCTCCTCAGTCGTCTCGGAATCCGTCGTCTGGGCCGGGGCGTCGGTGCCGAGCGCCTCGGTCTCGGCCGGCGTGTCCGCGTCGGCGGTCATGGTGGTCGGCGCGTCGGTCGCCTCGGCGTCCGTCGCGTCGTCGTCGGCCGGGGCCGCCTTGCTGGCCTTCCGGCCGCGCGGGGCGTCCTTGGTCGCCTTGGCGGCCTTGGTCGCCTTCGTGGCCTTGGCCGGCGTGTCCGCGTCGGCGGTCGCCTCGGTGACCTCGGCCTCCGTCGACTCGGTCGCCTTGCTGGCCTTGGTCGCCTTGCCGGCCTTGGCCGCCGCCTTCTTGGCCGGCGCGTCCTTGGCCGCCTTCGCCGGCGCCTTGGCCGCCTTGGCCGCCTTGGCCGGAGCCTTGGCCGCCTTGGCCGCCCGACCGGGCGCCGTCCCCACGCTCTCCACCTCGATGGTGATGTGGCTGGTGCGCTTGTTGATCCGGAAGGCCCGGCCCTGCGCCCGCGGCCGGAACCGCTTCAGCGTCGGTCCCTCGTCCACGTACGCGACCGCGACGACCAGCGTGTCCGCGTCCAGCTGCTGGTTGTGCTCGGCGTTGGCGACGGCGGACGCCAGAACCTTGGCGACCGGCTCGCTCGCGGCCTGGGGCGCGAACTGCAGCACGGACAGCGCCTCGCGCGCCTCCATGCCACGGATGAGGTCGACCACGCGCCGCACCTTCATCGGCGTCATGCGCACGTACCGGGCTGTCGCCCGGGCGCGTCGCTCATCGGCGATCGCGGTGCCCTGTGCCATCTCTTCGCTACCCCTCGCGTGTCGTCTGTGCTCTGCCCATGGTCCGGCTCGGCCGGCCTCGCCGGTGGTCTAGCCGCGGCGGCTGCGCCGGTCGTCGCGGATGTGCCCCCGGAAGGTCCGGGTCGGCGCGAACTCGCCGAGCTTGTGCCCGACCATGCCCTCGGTGACGAAGACCGGGACGTGCTTGCGGCCGTCGTGCACGGCGATCGTGTGCCCGAGCATGTCGGGGATGATCGTCGAGCGGCGCGACCAGGTCTTGATGACCTGCTTGGTGTTCTTCTCGTTCTGCACGTCCACCTTCTTGAGCAGGTGGTCGTCGACGAACGGACCCTTCTTCAAGCTGCGCGGCATGCCTCAGCCAACTCCTAGCGCTTCTTGCCGGTACGCCGGCGGCGGACGATGAGCTTGTCGCTCGGCTTGTGTGCCCGCCGGGTGCGACCCTCCGGCTTGCCTGCGGGGTTCACCGGGTGCCGGCCGCCGGAGGTCTTGCCCTCGCCGCCGCCGTGCGGGTGGTCGATCGGGTTCATGGCGACGCCGCGGACGGAGGGGCGCTTGCCCTTCCACCGCATCCGGCCGGCCTTGCCCCAGTTGATGTTGGACTGCTCGGCGTTGCCCACCTCGCCGACGGTGGCGCGGCAGCGCACGTCGACGTTGCGGATCTCGCCCGAGGGCATCCGCAGCTGGGCGTACGGCCCGTCCTTGGCGACCAGCTGGACGCCGGAGCCGGCGGAGCGGGCGATCTTCGCGCCGCCGCCCGGGCGGAGCTCGATCGCGTGCACCACGGTGCCGGTCGGGATGTTGCGCAGCGGCAGGTTGTTGCCCGGCTTGATGTCCGAGCCGGCACCGCTCTCCACCCGGTCGCCCTGCCGCAGCCGGGCCGGCGCGACGATGTAGCGCTTCTCGCCGTCGGCGTAGTGCAGCAGCGCGATCCGCGCGGTGCGGTTGGGGTCGTACTCGATGTGCGCGACCTTGGCCGGCACCCCGTCCTTGTCGGCCCGGCGGAAGTCCACCACCCGGTAGGCGCGCTTGTGCCCGCCGCCCTGGTGCCGGGTGGTGATCCGGCCGGTGTTGTTCCGGCCGCCGCGCGAGTGCAGCGGGCGCACCAGCGACTTCTCCGGCTCGTCGCGGGTGATCTCGACGAAGTCGGCGACGCTGGACCCGCGGCGACCCGGGGTCGTCGGCTTGTACTTACGGATGCCCATCAGTCAATCCCTCAGCTCACCGGTCCGCCGAAGATCTCGATCCGGTCGCCCGGCGCCAAGCTCACGATGGCGCGCTTGGTGTCCTTGCGGCGACCGAACCCCGACCGGGTGCGCTTGCGCTTGCCCTGCCGGTTCAGCGTGTTGACGTCGAGCACGCGCACGTTGAAGACCTGCTCGACGGCGATCTTGATCTGCGTCTTGTTGGCGTCCGGGCGGACGACGAACGTGTACTTGTTCTCGTCCAGCAGCCCGTAGCTCTTCTCCGAGATGACCGGAGCGAGCAGGACGTCCCGCGGGTCGGGGATCACGCCGAGGCCTCCTTGCCCTGGTGCCGGGCCAGGAAGGCGTCCAGCGCGGCCCGGCTGAAGACCACCTCGTCGCTGACCAGCACGTCGTACGTGTTGAGCTGGCCCTCGTCGAGCAGGTGCACCGACGGCACGTTGCGCAGGCTCTTCCAGCCGGCGACGTCGTCCCGGTCCAGCACCACCAGCACCTTGCGGGCCTCGGTCACCGCGCCCAGCGCGGCCAGCGCGGACCGGGTGGAGGGCGCGTCGCCGTCCGCTGTGCTCCCGAAGGATGCGACCACGTGCACCCGCCCGGCGCGGGCCCGGTCGGAGAGGGCACCGCGCAGCGCGGCCGCCTTCATCTTCTTCGGGGTGCGCTGCGAGTAGTCGCGCGGCGTGGGGCCGTGCACCACACCACCGCCGGCGAACTGCGGCGCCCGGGTGGAGCCCTGGCGGGCCCGGCCGGTGCCCTTCTGCCGGTACGGCTTCTTGCCGCCGCCGGAGACCTCGCCGCGGGTCTTGGTGTCGTGGGTGCCCTGGCGGGCGGCCGCCTGCTGGGCGACCACCACCTGGTGCATCAGCGAGATGTTGGCCTGCACGTCGAAGACCGCGGCCGGCAGCTCGACGCTGCCGTCGGTGCCGCCGTCGGCGGTGCGCACGTCAACGGTCGCCATGGTCACTCCCCTCCGGTCTCGGGCGCCGGGCGCTTGACCGCGTTGCGGACCAGCACCAGACCACCGGTCGGGCCGGGGATCGCGCCCTTGATGAGCAGCAGCCCCTTGTCCGCGTCGACGCCGTGCACGGTCAGGTTCAGCACCGTGGTGCGGGCGTTGCCCATCCGGCCCGCCATCCGCAGGCCCTTGAACACCCGGCCCGGGGTGGCGCAGCCGCCGATGGAGCCCGGCGAGCGGTGCTTGCGCTGGGTGCCGTGGGAGGCGCCCAGCCCTTTGAAGCCGTGCCGCTTCATGACGCCGGCGGTGCCCTTGCCCTTGCTGGTGCCGACGACATCGACGACGGTGCCGGCGGCGAAGACGTCCGGGCCGACCTCCTGGCCGACCTCGTACGTGCTCGCGGCGTCGGTGCGCAGCTCGACCAGGTGCCGGCGCGGGGTGACCCCGGCGGCGCGGTAGTGGCCGGTCACCGGCTTGGTCACCTTCCGCGGGTCGATGGACCCGAAGGCGAGCTGGATCGCGGAGTAGCCGTCCCGCTCGGGCGTGCGCACCTGGGTGACCACGCACGGCCCGGCCTTGACGACGGTCACCGGAACGATCCGGTTGCGGTCGTCGAAGACCTGGGTCATGCCCAGCTTCTCGCCCAGTACGCCGCGGACGGCGCGGTTCTCGGTAGCCATCTCGTCCCTACTGGATGTTCACGTCGACGCTGGCCGGCAGGTCGATGCGCATCAGCGCGTCGACCGTCTTCGGCGTCGGGTCGAGGATGTCGATCAGGCGCTTGTGCGTGCGCATCTCGAAGTGCTCGCGGCTGTCCTTGTACTTGTGCGGCGAGCGGATGACGCAGTACACGTTCTTCTCGGTGGGCAGCGGCACAGGGCCGACCACCCGCGCGCCGGTGCGCGTCACGGTGTCCACGATCTTCCGCGCGCTCGCGTCGATCGCCTCGTGGTCGTAGGCCTTCAGCCGGATGCGGATCTTCTGTCCCGCCATCGTGTCCTTCTGTCCTCTGCTCGCCGCTGCTCGGTGCTCGGGCTGCCGTGCGGTGGCCCCGGATCCTCGGGATCCGGGGCCACCGGACTGCGACTACTTGTTGATCTTGGTGACGCGGCCGGCGCCGACGGTGCGGCCACCCTCGCGGATCGCGAAGCGGAGGCCCTCCTCCATCGCGATCGGCTGGATGAGCGACACCGACATCTCGGTGTTGTCACCCGGCATGACCATCTCGGTGCCCTCGGGGAGGGTCACCACGCCGGTCACGTCGGTGGTGCGGAAGTAGAACTGCGGCCGGTAGTTGTTGAAGAACGGCGTGTGCCGGCCACCCTCGTCCTTGGACAGGATGTAGACCTGCGCCTCGAACTCGGTGTGCGGGGTGGTGGTGCCCGGCTTGATGACGACCTGGCCGCGCTCCACGTCCTCGCGCTTGATGCCCCGCAGCAGCAGGCCCACGTTGTCGCCGGCCTGGCCCTCGTCGAGCAGCTTGCGGAACATCTCCACGCCGGTGACGGTCGTGGTCTGCTTGCGCTCCTGGATGCCCACGATGTCGACGGTCTCGTTGACCTTGACGATGCCGCGCTCGATCCGGCCGGTCACCACGGTGCCGCGGCCGGTGATCGTGAAGACGTCCTCGATCGGCATCAGGAAGGGCTTCTCGACGTCGCGCTCGGGCTGCGGGATGGAGGCGTCGACCGCGTCCATCAGCTCCATCAGCTTGGCGCTCCACTCGGGGTCGCCCTCGAGCGCCTTGAGCGCGGAGACCCGCACCACCGGCACGTCGTCACCCGGGAACTCGTACTGGGTGAGCAGCTCGCGCACCTCGAGCTCGACCAGCTCGAGGATCTCCTCGTCGTCCACCATGTCGGCCTTGTTCAGCGCGACCACGATGTACGGCACGCCGACCTGGCGGGCCAGCAGCACGTGCTCCTTGGTCTGCGGCATCGGGCCGTCGGTCGCCGCGACCACCAGGATCGCGCCGTCCATCTGGGCCGCGCCGGTGATCATGTTCTTGATGTAGTCGGCGTGACCCGGGCAGTCGACGTGGGCGTAGTGGCGCTTCTCGGTCTGGTACTCGATGTGCGCGATCGAGATCGTGATGCCGCGCTGGCGCTCCTCCGGGGCCTTGTCGATCTGGTCGAAGGCCTGGGTGTCCGGGTTCAGCGCCGGGTACTTGTCGTGCAGCGTCTTCGAGATCGCAGCCGTCAGCGTCGTCTTGCCGTGGTCGATGTGACCGATGGTGCCGATGTTGACGTGCGGCTTGGTCCGCTCGAACTTCGCCTTCGCCACTGTGGGCTCCTCCTGTGACTGTCGTGCTCGTACGTCGTGTGGACTGCGGCGCGGGGGTGGGCCCCGGCCAGAAGTGCTTACTGGCCGGTGGCCTTGGCGGTGTCGTTACTCGACTCCGGGCCAGCTCCGCTCCTCGGGCGCCTGGGGCGCCCTGCGATGCTCACTGGCCCGTCGCCTTCGCAATGATCTCCTTCGCCACGTTCTGCGGTACTTCGGCGTAGGAGTCGAACACCATCGTGTAGCTCGCCCGCCCCTGGGTCCTCGACCGCAGGTCGCCGACGTAGCCGAACATCTCCGACAGCGGCACCAGGGCCCGGACGACGCGGGCTCCGCCGCGCTCCTCCATCGCCTGGATCATGCCGCGCCGGGAGTTGAGGTCGCCGATCACGTCACCCATGTAGTCCTCCGGGGTGACGACCTCGACGGCCATCATGGGCTCCAGCAGAGCCGGGCTGGCCTTGCGCGCGGCCTCCTTGAACGCCATCGAGCCGGCGATCTTGAAGGCCATCTCGGACGAGTCCACCTCGTGGTACGCGCCGTCGGTCAGCCGGACCCTGATCCCCACCAGCGGGTAGCCGGCGAGGATGCCGTACTGCATGGCCTCCTGCGCACCCTGGTCGACCGAAGGGATGTACTCCTTCGGCACCCGGCCGCCGGTGACCTTGTTCTCGAACTCGTAGGTGGCGCCGTCCTCGGTCTTCTCCAGCGGCTCGAGGTCGATGATGACCCGGGCGTACTGGCCGGACCCACCGGTCTGCTTCTTGTGGGTGTACTCGACCTTGGTGACCGCCTTGCGGATGGTCTCCCGGTAGGCGACCTGCGGCTTGCCGATGTTGGCCTCGACCTTGAACTCGCGCTTCATGCGGTCGACCAGCACCTCGAGGTGCAGCTCGCCCATGCCGGCGATGATCGTCTGGCCGGTCTCGTCGTCGTTGTGGACCTGGAAGGTCGGGTCCTCCTCGGCGAGCTTCTGGATCGCGGTGCCGAGCCGCTCCTGGTCCGCCTTGGTCTTCGGCTCGATGGCGACCTGGATGACCGGCTCCGGGAAGGACATCGACTCCAGGATGACCGGCTTGTTCGAGTCGGCGAGGGTGTCACCGGTCGTGGTCTGCTTCAGGCCGTTGACCGCGACGATCTCGCCGGCCGCGACGGACGGCCGCTCCTCACGCTTGTTCGCGTGCATCTGGAAGATCTTGCCGACCCGCTCCTTGCGGTCCTTGGTCGAGTTGAGGACCGGCGAACCGGCCTCGAGCCGACCCGAGTAGACCCGGATGTAGGTCAGCTTGCCCAGGTGCTGGTCGGTCTGGATCTTGAACGCGAGAGCGGAGAACGGCTCGTCCATGTCGGCGTGCCGCAGCACCTCGGTCTCGCCGTCCAGCGCGGTCCCGGCGATGGCCGGGACGTCCAGCGGCGAGGGCAGGTAGTCGACGACCGCGTCGAGCATGGGCTGCACGCCCTTGTTCTTGAACGCGGTGCCGAGCAGGACCGGGGTGAAGTGCTGCGCGATGGTGCCCCGCCGGATGGCGGCCCTGGTCTCCTCGACCGACAGCTCGGTGCCGTCGAGGTAGGCCTCCATGGCCTGGTCGTCGCCCTCGGCGATGGTCTCCACCATGGTGGAGCGCCACAGCTGCGCGTCGTCCAGGAGCTCCGCCGGGATGTCGACGGTCTCGTACGTCGCGCCCTTGTCCTCGCTGGTCCAGCGCAGGCCCTTCATCTCCACCAGGTCGATGACCCCGACGAAGTCGGCCTCGACGCCCCACGGCAGCTGGAGCACCAGCGGGGTCGCGTTCAGCCGGTCGCGGATCATGTCCACGGTGCGGAAGAAGTTGGCCCCCGTGCGATCCATCTTGTTGACGAAGCACATCCGGGGCACGCCGTACTTGTCGGCCTGCCGCCAGACCTGCTCGGTCTGCGGCTCGACACCGGCGACCGCGTCGTACACGGCCACCGCGCCGTCCAGGACGCGCAGCGAGCGCTCCACCTCGACGGTGAAGTCGACGTGGCCCGGGGTGTCGATGATGTTGATGGTGTGGTCGCGCCACGAGGTCTTGGTCGCGGCGGACGTGATCGTGATGCCGCGCTCCTGCTCCTGCGGCATCCAGTCCATCGTCGCGGCGCCCTCGTGGACCTCGCCGATCTTGTAGTTGATCCCGGTGTAGTAAAGGATCCGCTCGGTCGTCGTGGTTTTGCCCGCGTCGATGTGAGCCATGATCCCGATGTTGCGGGTCCTGGCCAGGTTCGCGTCGGCGGTAGCCACTGCTGTCTCTCTTCGCGTCGTCGTCGTCTCGCGACCCATGCGGGCCGCTGGCCGCACTACCAGCGGTAGTGGGCGAAAGCCTTGTTGGACTCGGCCATCTTGTGGGTGTCCTCGCGCCGCTTGACGCTCGCGCCCAGGCCGTTGCTGGCGTCGAGCAGCTCGTTCATCAGGCGCTCGGTCATCGTCTTCTCCCGGCGACCCCGGCTGTACTGAATCAGCCAGCGAAGCGCGAGCGTGGTCTGCCGCGGGGTGCGGACCTCGACGGGCACCTGGTACGTCGCGCCACCCACCCGGCGGCTCTTCACCTCGATGGCCGGCTTCACGTTGTCCAGAGCCCGCTTGAGGGTGACCACCGGGTCGTTGCCGGACTTCTCCCGGCAACCCTCCAGAGCGCCGTAGACGATCTTCTCCGCGACGGACCGCTTGCCGTCCATCAGCACCTTGTTGACCAGCTGCGTCACCAGCGGCGAGCCGTACACCGGGTCGATGACGACCTGGTGCTTCGGGGCGGGGCCCTTGCGAGGCACTAGCTCTTCTCCTTCTTCGCGCCGTACCGGCTGCGGGCCTGCTTGCGGCCCCGCACGCCCTGGGTGTCCAGGGAGCCGCGGATGATCTTGTACCGGACGCCCGGCAGGTCCTTAACCCGGCCGCCGCGCACGAGCACCATCGAGTGCTCCTGCAGGTTGTGGCCGACGCCCGGGATGTACGCCGTGACCTCGATCTGGCTGGTCAGCCGGACCCGCGCGACCTTGCGCAGCGCCGAGTTGGGCTTCTTCGGCGTGGTCGTGTAGACGCGGGTGCAGACGCCGCGGCGCTGCGGGCTCCCCTTGAGCGCCGGGGTCTTGGTCTTCTCGACCTTGTCCTGGCGGCCCTTGCGGACCAGCTGCTGGATCGTGGGCATGGGCGGCCTGGATCTCCCTGTCAGGTCGTGCGCGGTCGGGTGCTGCCCTGTCCGACCCCCGCGGTCGGGCGTGTCGCCCGGCCGAGGTCCACCCGCGGCAAGTCGCTGCGAATTGGGCCGATCGGCAGCCCGTGCGTGCCAGCTGCCCGAGGGCGGCGCGGCGGCGCGCGGGACGGCCCAGGTCACCCTGGGCACGAAGGAAGAGGGTACCGACTGGGAGCTGGGCGGTCAAAACCGGCCGGCACCGTCGGCGGCACCTGCGGCGCCGTCCTCCGAAGAGTAAAGCGCCGCTGGCTGCTTCCGCGAGAGGGAACGCCGGGTCTGGGCGGACAATTCCGGTCCGCCTGCGGGCGTAGCCTGGCGGGTCTCGGCGGGTGCGCGCAGGCGCGGAGGAGGCGGCGGGCCGTTGAACTTCGACAGCTACACCGACCGCGTCGTCGGCGTCGCGGCCGGCCTGGTCAACGCGCTGACCGAGGGCGAGCACGGCGGCCGGCCGGTGCGGGCCGACGTGGAGCGGGCCGCCACGGTCCTGGGACGGCCGGTGGCGGCCGCCGAGGCGACCGAGCTGGCCCGGCTCGCCGGCCAGCTGCGCCCGGTCTTCCTCGCCGCCGAGGAGGGCGCCACGGACCGGGTGGCCGAGCTGGTCAACGCGCTGCTGGCCGACTACCGCAGCGAGCCGCGGCTGTCCCGGCACGACGGCGAGCCGTGGCACCTGCACTTCACCTCGGCGGCCGGCACCGAGTGGGGCGCCGCCTGCGCCACCGGGCTCGCCGTGGTGGTGGACGGCCAGGCCACCGGCCGGCTCGGGGTGTGCCGGGCCGACGGGTGCGACCGGGTCTACGTCGACGTCTCCCGCAACGCATCGCGCCGCTTCTGCTCGGAGGCCTGCCTCAACCGCACCAAGGTCGCCGCCTTCCGCGCCCGCGCCCGCAGCACCCGCTAGCGGCCGCTGAGCCCGCGAGGGGCGGCTCCCGGTGGGGAGCCGCCCCTCGGCGGTCGTACGGCCTAGCGGTAGCGCGGGTCGCCGTAGTCGTAGTCGTCCAGCGGGACGGCCTGCCCGGAGCCGGGGCCGAACGTGGCGCCGCCGTAGTAGTCCGACTCGTCGTACCCGGCCATCGAGTAGACCTGGGCCCGCGCCTCCTCGGTCGGCTCGACCCGGATGTTGCGGTAGCGGCTGATGCCGGTGCCCGCCGGGATGAGCTTGCCGATGATGACGTTTTCCTTGAGGCCGACGAGCGCGTCCGACTTGGCCTGGATGGCCGCGTCGGTGAGCACCCGGGTCGTCTCCTGGAAGGACGCCGCGGACAGCCAGGACTCCGTCGCCAGCGAGGCCTTGGTGATGCCCATCAGGACCGGCCGGCCGGCCGCCGGCTCGCCGCCCTCGGCCACCACCCGCCGGTTCTCCGCCTCGAACAGCGCCCGCTCGGCGAGCGCGCCCGGCAGGAACTCGGTGGAGCCCGAGTCGATCACCGTCACCCGCTTGAGCATCTGGCGGATGATCACCTCGATGTGCTTGTCGTGGATCGACACGCCCTGCGAGCGGTACACCTCCTGGACCTCGCGGACCAGGTGCAGCTGCACCTCCCGCGGGCCCATGATCCGCAGCACCTCGTGCGGGTTGACCGACCCGACGATGAGCTGCTGGCCGACCGCCACCCGGTCGCCCTCGCCCACCAGCAGGCGGGCCCGGCGGGACACCGTGTACGGCATCTCCTCGGAACCGTCGTCGGGGGTGACGACGATCTTGCGGGACCGGTCCCCGTCCTCGATCCGCACCCGGCCCTCGACCTCGGAGATCGGGGCGTTGCCCTTGGGCACCCGGGCCTCGAAGAGCTCCTGCACCCGGGGCAGGCCGTGCGTGATGTCCTCGCCGGCGACGCCGCCGGTGTGGAACGTCCGCATGGTCAGCTGGGTGCCGGGCTCGCCGATGGACTGGGCGGCGATGATGCCGACCGCCTCGCCGACGTCGACCAGCTTGCCGGTCGCCAGCGAGCGACCGTAGCAGGTCGCGCAGGTGCCCATCGTGGACTCGCAGGTGAGCACGCAGCGCACCCGCACCTGGGAGATGCCCGCCGCGACCAGCTGGTCGAGCAGCACGTCGCCCAGGTCCTTGCCGCGCGCCACGATGACGGTGCCCGACTCGTCGACCGCGTCCTCGGCGATCACCCGGGCGTACACGCCGGTCTCGACGTGCGCGTCCTTGACCAGCGTGCCGTCCGGCGTGCGGTGCGCGACCGGCATGGACACGCCCCGCTCGGTGCCGCAGTCCTCCTCGCGGATGATCACGTCCTGGGAGACGTCGACCAGCCGGCGGGTGAGGTAGCCGGAGTCGGCGGTCCGCAGCGCGGTGTCCGCCAGACCCTTGCGGGCGCCGTGCGTGGCGATGAAGTACTCCAGCACGGACAGGCCCTCGCGGAAGTTGGCCTTGATCGGGCGCGGGATGATCTCGCCCTTCGGGTTGGCCACCAGACCGCGCATGCCGGCGATCTGCCGCATCTGCATCATGTTGCCGCGGGCCCCGGAGTTGACCATGATCCAGACCGGGTTGGTGCGCGGGAAGTGGGCCTCCATCTCGCGCGCGACCTCACTGGTCGCCTTGGTCCAGATCTCGATGAGCTCCTGCCGGCGCTCCTCGTCGGTGATGACGCCGCGCTGGTACTGCTTCTCGATCTTCTCGGCGTCCTTCTCGTGCCGGTCGAGGATCTCCTGCTTGCGCGGCGGGGTGACCACGTCGTCGATGGCGATGGTCACGCCGGCCCGGGTGGCCCAGTGGAACCCGGCCGCCTTGAGGGCGTCCAGGGTCGCGGCCACCTGCACCTTCGGGTACCGCTCGGCGAGGTCGTTGACGATCGCGCCGAGCTCCTTCTTCGTCACCTCGTAGTTGACGAAGCGGTAGTCCTCCGGCAGCGCCTCGTTGAACAGGCACCGGCCGAGCGTGGTCTGCACCAGCAGCGGGTCGCCGTCCTGCCAGTCCTCCGGCGCGGCCCACGGGTCGCCCTTGCGGCCGTTGTCGACCAGGGAGTAGCCGCGCAGCCGCACCGCGACGGGCGCCTGCAGGGACAGCGTGTGCGCGTCGTACGCCATGATCGCCTCGGCGATCGACGCGAACGACCGGCCCTCCCCCGTCGCGCCCTCACGGATCGCGGTGAGGTGGAAGATGCCCAGCACCATGTCCTGGGTCGGCGCGGTGATCGGGCGACCGTCGGCCGGCGACAGGATGTTGTTGCTGGACAGCATCAGGATCCGCGCCTCGGCCTGGGCCTCGGCGGACAGCGGCAGGTGCACCGCCATCTGGTCACCGTCGAAGTCCGCGTTGAACGCGGTGCAGACCAGCGGGTGGATCTGGATCGCCTTGCCCTCGACCAGCTGCGGCTCGAAGGCCTGGATGCCCAGGCGGTGCAGCGTCGGCGCCCGGTTGAGCAGCACCGGGTGCTCGGTGATGACCTCTTCCAGCACGTCCCAGACGACCGGCCGCGCGCGCTCCACCATCCGCTTGGCGGACTTGATGTTCTGCGCGTGGTTGAGGTCGACCAGCCGCTTCATGACGAACGGCTTGAACAGCTCGATCGCCATGTCCTTGGGCAGGCCGCACTGGTGCAGCTTGAGCTGCGGGCCGACCACGATGACCGACCGGCCGGAGTAGTCGACGCGCTTGCCCAGCAGGTTCTGCCGGAACCGGCCCTGCTTGCCCTTGAGCATGTCGGACAGCGACTTGAGCGGGCGGTTGCCCGGGCCGGTGACCGGCCGGCCGCGGCGGCCGTTGTCGAACAGCGCGTCGACGGCCTCCTGCAGCATCCGCTTCTCGTTGTTGACGATGATCTCGGGCGCGCCCAGGTCGAGCAGCCGCTTGAGCCGGTTGTTGCGGTTGATCACCCGGCGGTAGAGGTCGTTGAGGTCCGAGGTGGCGAACCGGCCGCCGTCGAGCTGGACCATCGGCCGCAGGTCCGGCGGGATCACCGGCACGCAGTCGAGGACCATGCCCATCGGCGAGTTGCGGGTGTTGAGGAACGCCGCGACGACCTTGAGCCGCTTGAGCGCGCGCAGCTTCTTCTGGCCCTTGCCGGACCGGATGGTCTCCCGCAGCGACTCGGCCTCGGCGTCGAGGTCGAAGCCCTCCAGCAGCTTCTGCAGCGCCTCCGCGCCCATGCCGCCGTGGAAGTAGTCGCCGAAGCGGTCGCGCAGCTCGCGGTAGAGCATCTCGTCCGCGATGAGCGTCTTCGGCTCCAGCTTGCGGAAGGTGTCGAGCACCTCCTCCAGCCGGTCGATCTCACGCTGCGCGCGGTCGCGGATCTGCCGCATCTCCCGCTCGCCGCCCTCGCGGACCTTGCGGCGCACGTCGGACTTGGCGCCCTCGGCCTCCAGCTCGGCGAGGTCGGTCTCCAGCTTCTTCTGCCGGGCCTCGACGTCGGCGTCGCGCTTGTCCTCGGCCCGCTTCTTCTCCACCGACATCTCCGCCTCGACGGTGGAGAGGTCGCGGTGGCGGGCGTCGGAGTCCACTGCCGTGATCAGGTAGGCCGCGAAGTAGATGATCTTCTCGAGGTCCTTGGGGGCCAGGTCGAGCAGGTAGCCCAGCCGGCTCGGGACGCCCTTGAAGTACCAGATGTGGGTGACCGGCGCGGCCAGCTCGATGTGGCCCATCCGCTCCCGGCGCACCTTCGCGCGGGTCACCTCGACGCCGCAGCGCTCACAGATGATGCCCTTGAACCGGACCCGCTTGTACTTGCCGCAGTAGCACTCCCAGTCCCGGGTCGGACCGAAGATCTTCTCGCAGAAGAGCCCGTCCTTTTCCGGCTTCAGGGTGCGGTAGTTGATCGTCTCGGGCTTCTTCACCTCGCCGTGCGACCACTGGCGGATGTCGTCACCGGTGGCGAGGCCGATACGCAGCTCGTCGAAGAAGTTGACGTCGAGCACTTGTCCCTCTTTCAGGGTTGTAGATCCATGGTCGTCGGGCGGCAGGCCGGCCGGCCCCGCTCAGGGGGCCGGCCGGCGCCACCGTCAGACCTCTTCGACGCTGCTCGGCTCACGCCGGGACAGATCGATGCCGAGCTCCTCGGCCGCCCGGAACACGTCCTCGTCGCTGTCCCTCATCTCGATGGAGACACCGTCGCTGGAGAGCACCTCGACGTTGAGGCACAGCGACTGCAGCTCCTTGAGCAGGACCTTGAACGACTCCGGGATGCCGGGCTCGGGGATGTTCTCGCCCTTGACGATCGCCTCGTAGACCTTGACCCGGCCCAGGACGTCGTCGGACTTGATGGTGAGCAGCTCCTGCAGCGCGTACGCGGCGCCGTAGGCCTGCATCGCCCAGCACTCCATCTCGCCGAACCGCTGGCCGCCGAACTGGGCCTTACCGCCCAGCGGCTGCTGCGTGATCATCGAGTACGGACCGGTCGAGCGCGCGTGGATCTTGTCGTCGACCAGGTGCAGGAGCTTGAGGATGTAGATGTAGCCCACCGAGATCGGCTCCGGGAACGGCTCCCCGGACCGGCCGTCGTACAGCCGGGCCTTGCCGGTCTCGGCCACCTGGCGGTCCCCGTCCCGGTTGGGCCGGGTGGAGCCGAGCAGGCCGACGATCTCCTCCTCGCGGGCGCCGTCGAAGACCGGCGTCGCCGTGCGGGTGCCGGGCGAGCCCTTGCGGGCGGTCTCCGGCAGCCGGGCCGCCCAGTCCGGCTTGCCCTCGACCTCCCAGCCGGACTTGGCCACCCAGCCGAGGTGCGTCTCGAGCACCTGGCCGATGTTCATCCGGCCGGGCACGCCGAGCGGGTTGAGCACGACGTCCACCGGGGTGCCGTCGGCCAGGAACGGCATGTCCTCCTGAGGCAGGATCTTGGAGATCACGCCCTTGTTGCCGTGCCGGCCGGCGAGCTTGTCGCCGTCCTGGATCTTGCGCTTCTGGGCGACGTACACCCGGACCAGCTCGTTGACCCCCGGCGGCAGCTCGTCGCCGTCCTCGCGGCTGAACACGCGGACGCCGATGACCTTGCCGGACTCGCCGTGCGGCACCTTGAGGCTGGTGTCGCGGACCTCGCGGGCCTTCTCGCCGAAGATCGCCCGCAGCAGCCGCTCCTCCGGGGTCAGCTCGGTCTCGCCCTTGGGCGTGACCTTGCCGACCAGGATGTCGCCCGGCACCACGTCGGCGCCGATCCGGACGATCCCGCGCTCGTCGAGGTCGGCCAGGACCTCCTCGGCCACGTTCGGGATGTCGCGGGTGATCTCCTCCGCGCCCAGCTTGGTGTCCCGGGCGTCGACCTCGTGCTCCTCGATGTGGATCGAGGTGAGGACGTCGTCCTGGACCAGCCGCTGGGACAGGATGATCGCGTCCTCGTAGTTGTGCCCCTCCCAGGGCATGAACGCGACCAGCAGGTTCTTGCCGAGGGCCATCTCGCCCTCGTCGGTGCACGGGCCGTCCGCGATGACCTGGCCGACCTCGACCCGGTCGCCCTCGTCCACCACCGGGCGCTGGTTGATGCAGGTGCCCTGGTTGCTGCGGCGGAACTTGTGCAGCCGGTAGGTCTGCCGGGTGCCGTCGTCGGCCATCACGGTGACGTAGTCGGCGGACAGGTCCTCGACCACACCGGCCTTCTCCACCACGATCACGTCGCCGGCGTCGACCGCCGCCCGCAGCTCCATGCCGGTGCCGACCAGCGGCGCCTCGCTGCGCAGCAGCGGCACCGACTGCCGCTGCATGTTGGCCCCCATGAGGGCGCGGTTGGCGTCGTCGTGCTCGAGGAACGGGATCATCGCCGTCGCGACCGACACCATCTGGCGCGGCGAGACGTCCATGTAGTCCACCTCGAGCGGCTCGATCAGCTCGACCTCGCCGCCCTTCTTGCGGACCAGGACCTTGGGCTCGGCGAACCGGCCGTCGGCGTTGAGCGGCTCGTTGGCCTGGGCGATGACGTGCCGGTCCTCCTCGTCCGCGGTCAGGTAGTCGATCTGGTCGGTGACCTGGCCGGCGGTGACCTTCCGGTACGGCGTCTCGACGAAGCCGAACGAGTTGACCCGGCCGAAGGACGACAGCGACCCGATCAGGCCGATGTTCGGACCCTCCGGGGTCTCGATCGGGCACATCCGGCCGTAGTGGCTGGGGTGCACGTCGCGGACCTCGAAGCCGGCCCGCTCCCGGGACAGACCGCCCGGACCCAGCGCCGACAGGCGGCGCTTGTGGGTCAGGCCCGCGAGCGGGTTGGTCTGGTCCATGAACTGGGACAGCTGGCTGGTGCCGAAGAACTCCTTGATGGAGGCGACGACCGGCCGGATGTTGATCAGGGTCTGCGGCGTGATCGCCTCGACGTCCTGGGTCGTCATCCGCTCCCGGACCACGCGCTCCATGCGGGACAGGCCGACCCGGATCTGGTTCTGGATCAGCTCGCCGACCGTACGCAGGCGCCGGTTGCCGAAGTGGTCGATGTCGTCGACCTCGTAGGCCTCGTCGCCGGCGTGCAGCTTGACGACGTACTCGATCGTCGCGACGACGTCGTCCTCGGTGAGCACGCCCTGGTTGACCGGGAGCTCGAGGCTCAGCTTCTTGTTCACCTTGTAGCGGCCGACCTTGGCCAGGTCGTAGCGCTTCTGGTTGAAGAAGAGGTTGTCGAGCAGGGTCTGCGCGGACTCCCGCGTCGGCGGCTCGCCCGGGCGGAGCTTGCGGTAGATGTCGAGCAGCGCCTCGTCCTGGGTCTGGATGTGGTCCTTCTCCAGGGTGGCGAGCAGCGTCTCCGACCACTCGAAGCGCTCGCGGATCCGGTCCGCGGACCAGCCCAGCGCCTTGAGCAGCACGGTCACCGGCTGGCGGCGCTTGCGGTCGATCCGGACCCCGACGGTGTCCCGCTTGTCGACGTCGAACTCGAGCCACGCGCCACGGCTCGGGATGACCTTGCAGGAGTAGACGTCCTTGTCGGAGGTCTTGTCGAGGGTGCGGTCGAAGTAGACCCCCGGCGAACGGACCAGCTGGGAGACCACGACCCGCTCGGTGCCGTTGATGATGAAGGTGCCCTTGGCGGTCATCATGGGGAAGTCACCCATGAACACCGTCTGGCTCTTGATCTCGCCGGTGGTGTTGTTGATGAACTCCGCGGTGACGAACAGCGGAGCCGCATACGTCATGTCCTTGTCCTTGCACTCCTCCTCGGACGCCTTCACGTCCTCGAAGCGAGGGTTGGAGAAGGACAGCGACATCGAGCCGGAGAAGTCCTCGATCGGCGAGATCTCCCCCAGGATCTCGTCCAGACCGGACCGAGGGTCCGTCTCGTCGGCCACCCGGGCGCGCCACTTGTCGTTGCCGACCAACCAGTCGAACGAGTCGGTCTGCAGGGCGAGCAGGTCCGGGACCTCCAGGGGCTCCCGGATCTTGGCGAAGGAGATCCGCTCGGGCGAGCCCGGGATCCCCCTCCGGTCAGGGCCGGTGGTGCGCGTGGTCGTGCCAGTGCCGGGGCTGGAGACTGCCAAGATGCGTCCTTCCAAGGACAGGCGCCGTCAGTGCGCGCGCAGCCTCGGACCCCCCGGACTTCGCCGGAGGCAGGGCCCTGGACGGAGGCGGGAGGTTAGAGGGCAGCGCAAACTGGCAGTGTAGCCGTAACGCACACTGCTGTCGAGGCCGCCGCCCTTCCCCTGACGTCCACTTCGTGCGTCAGAGTGACTCGCCGGGCGCAGGACGTCAAGAGCGTGCGGGACGGCGTGTTGCGCCGGACTCCATTCCGATGCATTTGCGGGCAGCTGACCTGCGGGGTCGCGACCGGCCGGCCCGGGGCCTCGTCACCCCGCAGCCCACGTCGACGAGGGGTCGACAGCGGGTTACGACTGCTTGCGGGATTCGCCGCCGATTCCACTCAATGACGCAGGGTCACCGAAATGATAACTCTGTGTTATCAACCTGGAGATGCCGCTGCCCCGCCCGGCGGAACCCGGGCGGGGCAGTGGTCGGGACTGCTGGACTACTTGAGGGTCACGGTGGCGCCGGCGGCCTCGAGCTGCGCCTTGGCCTTCTCCGCGGTCTCCTTGTTCGCCTTCTCCAGGACCGGCTTCGGCGCGCCGTCGACCAGGTCCTTGGCCTCCTTCAGGCCCAGGCTGGTCAGCGCGCGCACCTCCTTGATGACCTGGATCTTCTTGTCGCCGGCAGCCTCGAGGACGACGTCGAACTCCTCCTGCTCCTCGACCGCCGGGGCCTCGGCGGCCGCGCCGCCGCCACCGGCCGCGGCCACGGCGACCGGCGCCGCCGCGGTCACGCCGAAGGTGTCCTCGAACTGCTTCACGAACTCGGACAGCTCGAGCAGCGTCATCTCCTTGAACGCGTCGAGCAGGTCCTCGGTGTTGAGCTTCGCCATGTCGGCGGTCCTCTCCTCTTACTCGGTCGCCGAGTCGGCGGGGGGCGGGTCGGCCGGGGCGGTCGCGCCGCTCTCGGCCTGCTTCTTCTCCTGCAGGGCGGCGGCGAGCCGCGCGACCTGCGACAGCGGGGCCTGGAACAGGCCGGCCGCCTTGGCCAGCGAGCCCTGCATGGCGCCGGCCAGCTTGGCCAGCAGCACCTCGCGCGGCTCGACGTCGGCCAGCTTGCGGACCTCGTCCGGGGAGAGCGCCTTGCCCTCCAGCACGCCGCCCTTGATCACCAGCAGCGGGTTTGTGCGCGAGAAGTCGCGCAGGCCCCTGGCCGCCTCGACCGGGTCGCCGCCGATGAACGCGATCGCGGTGGGTCCGGTGAGCAGGTCGTCCGGGACCGGGAAGCCGGCCTCGGCCGCGGCCCGCTTGGTCAGCGTGTTCTTCACGACCGCGTACGTCGTGTCGCCGCCGAGCGAGCGCCGCAACTGGGTCAGCTGGGCCATGGTGAGCCCGCGGTACTCGGTCAGCACCGCCGCCGACGAGCCCTGGAATCGCTCGGTGAGCTCGGCGACCGCCGCGGTCTTCTCCTGGTTCGCCACGTGCCTCCTCTCTCGTGCTCGGGCCGGTCGGTCAGGTCCCGGAACGAGAGACGCCCCGGCGCAGGGCGCACGGGGCGGGTCGCGGCCTCGGCCGCGGCGGCACCGTCCATCCTGCGCGGGTCGCCCGTCTCGCGACGGAACCTTCGGCTGGGCGGACCCAGCGACCGGCGGTCTTCGGTGGAACTAGCGGGAGCCATGCTACACGGGCGGGCGGATGGTCCCGTCGGCGGCGATGCGCGCGGCGGTGGCGCCGAAGTCCTCCCGGGACAGCCGCGCGACCAGCCCGACCGCGGCGCGGTCCGGGTCCGGCTCGGCGTACCCGGGCGGCACCTGCCGGGTCGGGTGCAGCCGGCCGGCGACCCACCGCCCATCCGCGGCGAAGGTCAGGTGCAGGACCGCGGTCGTCCCGGTCACCCCGGCCGAGGACAGGGTGCGGTAGCCGACCAGGTTGCCGACCGAGTATGCGACCGGGCGGCCGGCCACCACCTCGGCGCCCCGGACCACGTGCGGCCCGGCACCGAGCACCGCGTCCGCGCCGGCGGCGATCGCGGTCCGGGCGAAGGCGCGCAGGTCGCCGCGGTCCTCACCGAAGGCGGTCTCCCGGCCGGCCGGCACGTGCAGCGCGTCCGGCCCCTCGGCGCCGCCGTGGAAGACGACGACCACCACGTCGGCGGCCGCGGCCGCGCGGGTGACCAGGGCGCGGACCGCGGCCGGGTCGTTGAGCGGCGCCGCCCAGCCGTACGGGGCGAAGCCGACCACGGCGACCCGGATGCCGCGCGCGGTGCGTACGGCGATGTCGTCCGGACTGCCGGTGGGCAGGATGCCGGCACCGCGGACGGCCGCCCGGGTCTCGGCCAGCCCGGCCGGCCCGTAGTCGTGGCTGTGGTTGTTGGCCAGGCTGAGCACGTCGTAGCCGGCGTCGGCGAACAGCCGCGCGTACGCGGGCGGGGCTCGGAAGGCGACGCAGTCCTCGCTGTCCGGCTCGCACTTGGTGCTGGTGGTGACCCCGGTGAGCGTGCCCTCCAGGTTGCCGATCATCACGTCCGGCCGGCGCAGCAGCGGGGTCACCGCGCGCAGCAACCGGCCGGGGTCGGGCGGCAGCCCCCGCTCGACGCTCGCCGGCACCGCGTCCCCGGACCATCCCACCGTGACGGTGGGCGGCGGGGCGGCGCGGGGCGAGGGTGCGGCGGCCGGGGTGGTCGGCGCCGGCGTGGTGGGCGCGGTCCTGGGCGGCGCCGGGTCCTCCCCGCCGCACCCGGCCAGCACGAGCACGACGACGGCCGCCGCCGCGGCCCGCCGCCTCACCCGGACCGGCCCGCGCGGTGCAGACCGACCGCGCCGGCGGCCAGCAGCAGGCCGGCCCGCAGCCGGCGGGCGCGGCGCGGGCCGGTCCGCTCAGGGTCACCCGGCGGCTGCACGCGGTCAGGCTAGTCGCTCGCCCGTGCCGGCACCGGCGGTCCGCAGATCCCACCCGGAGACGCCGCAGGCGCCTCCGGGAGTCCCGGGAGGCGCCTGCGGGCGGGGTTGCTCAGGCCGGGGCGGCGGAGTCCTCGGAGAGCAGGTTGCGGGTCTGGTTCGGGTCGACCGGGATGCCGGGGCCCATCGTGGTGGTGAAGGTGACCTTGCGCAGGTACTTGCCCTTCGCCGTGGCCGGCTTGGCCCGGCTGACCTCATCCAGGGCGGCCGCGTAGTTTTCCACCAGCCGCTCGACCGGGAAGCTCGCCTTGCCGATCACCAGGTGCAGGTTGGACTGCTTGTCCACCTTGAAGGTGATCTTGCCGCCCTTGATGTCCGCGACCGCCTTGGCCACGTCCATGGTCACGGTGCCGGTCTTCGGGTTGGGCATCAGGCCGCGCGGGCCGAGGATGCGGGCGATCCGGCCGACCTTGCTCATCTGGTCCGGGGTCGCGATGGCCGCGTCGAAGTCCAGGTAGCCCTCCTGGATCCGGGCGATCAGGTCCTCCGCGCCAACCACGTCCGCGCCGGCCGCCTCGGCCTCGGCCGCCTTGTCGCCGGAGGCGAAGACGATCACCTTCGCGGTCTTGCCGGTGCCGTGCGGCAGGTTGACCGTGCCGCGGACCATCTGGTCGGCCTTGCGGGGGTCGACGCCCAGCCGCATGGCGACCTCGACGGTCGCGTCGTACTTGGTCGTCGAGGTCTCCTTGGCCAGCTTGGCCGCCTCGAGCGGGGTGTGCAGGCGGGTCTTGTCGACCTGCTCGGACGCCTGCCTGTACGCCTTGCTGCGCTTCACTGCTCTCCTTCAGTGGTGATGGCGGACCCGGGACGGGGCCCTCCCACGGGTGGTCCGAACGCGTCAGTCGCGGACGGTGATTCCCATCGACCGGGCGGTGCCGGCGATGATCCGCTCGGCGTGGTCGAGGTCGGTCGCGTTGAGGTCGGGCAGCTTGGTCTGCGCGATCTCGCGGACCTGCTCCCGGCTGACCGTGGCGACCTTGGTCTTGTGCGGCTCGCCGGAGCCCTTTTCCACGCCCGCGGCGGCCAGCAGCAGCCGGGCCGCCGGCGGGGTCTTGGTGACGAAGGTGAACGAGCGGTCCTCGTACACCGAGATCTCGACCGGCACGACCTGGCCGCGCTGCGCCTCGGTGGCGGCGTTGTACTGCTTGCAGAACTCCATGATGTTGACGCCGTGCTGGCCCAGCGCCGGACCGACCGGCGGGGCGGGCGTCGCGACACCAGCCTTGATCTGCAGCTTGATGACCGCGGTGAGCTTCCTCTTCGGGGGCACTGACTCTTCTCTTCTCTGTGGACCTTCAGATCTTGGAAACCTGGTTGAACGACAGCTCGACGGGCGTCTCGCGGCCGAAGATGGAGACCAGCACCTTGACCTTCTGGGCGTCCGGGCTGATCTCCGAGATGGTGGCGGGCAGGGTGGCGAACGGGCCGTCCATGACGGTGACCGACTCGCCCACCTCGAAGTCCACGACCTTGACCTGCGGCCGCTCCGCCTTCTTCTGGGTGGCCGGGGCGAGGATCTTGACGACCTCGTCCAGCGACAGCGGGGACGGCCGGGACGTCGCGCCGACGAACCCGGTGACCCCCGGGGTGTTGCGGACCGCGCCCCACGACTCGTCGTTGAGGTCCATCCGGACCAGGATGTAGCCGGGGAAGACCTTGCGCTGGACCTGCTGGCGCTTGCCGTTCTTGATCTCGGTGACCTCCTCGGTGGGCACCTCGACCTGGAAGATGAAGTCCTCCATGTCGAGCGAGGCGATCCGGCTCTCCAGGTTGGTCTTCACCTTGTTCTCGTAGCCGGCGTAGGAGTGCACCACGTACCAGTCGCCCGGCGCGGTCTGCAGGGCCCGGCGCAGCTCGGTGGCCGGGTCCTCCTCCTCGACCTCGTCGGTCGCCGCGGCGTCGGCCGCGGCGTCGGGGTCGCCGGCCGGCGGCGCGGCGGAGGCGTCGAGCTGCTCGTCCTCCACCGGGAGGCCGGTCTCGTCGAGCTGGGACACGCGGGAACTCTCTTCCGTCGGTGCGGGCCGGGGCGCGGGGCGCCGGCGCGCGGTATCAGGTGGGGCGGCTGCGCTCAGGCGAAGATCCAGGTCACCAGCTTGGCGAAGCCGATGTCCAAGCCGGTGACCAGCGCCGTCATGACCGAGACGAAGACGATGACCACGGTCGTGTAGGTCACCAGCTCCTTGCGGGTCGGCCAGATGACCTTGCTGAGCTCGGCCACGACCTCGCGCAGGAACCGGGACAGCCGAGCGATCGGACCACCGCGCGTGCGGGCAGCCGTCTTCGACGGCCTGGCCGGCTGCTCCGGGGAAGCGTCCCGGGTCTGGGTCACGAGGGTCTCCTCGGTCGGTGGAGCATGTGCCGCAAGCGGTGCGATGGCACCACGAGCGCAGGGGCGACAGGACTCGAACCTGCAACAACCGGTTTTGGAGACCGGGACTCTGCCAATTGAGCTACGCCCCTTCCGGGCCGGCGGGTCCTGCCCATGCTGGCGCAGGGGCCTGCCACCCCAGATCGGACAGTGTACGCACCGTCCCCCGCCGAACAAAGTCGACAGCGCGCTGTCAGGATGGTCGCCATGGGAGCACGCGTGTCCGACCGCATCGGGGCGATCGCGGAGTCGGCGACCCTCGCCGTCGACGCCAAGGCGAAGGCGCTCAAGGCGGCCGGCCGGCCGGTGATCGGCTTCGGTGCCGGGGAGCCGGACTTTCCCACCCCGGAGCCGATCGTGGCCGCGGCGGCCGAGGCCTGCCGCGACCCCCGCAACCACCGCTACACGCCGGCCGCCGGGCTGCCGGAGCTGCGCGAGGCGATCGCCGCCAAGACCGACCGCGACTGCGGGCTGATCGTGCCGGCCGCCCAGGTGCTGGTCACCAACGGCGGCAAGCAGGCCGTCTACCAGGCCTTCGCCACCCTGCTCGACCCGGGCGACGAGGTGCTGCTGCCGGCGCCGTACTGGACGACCTACCCGGAGTCGATCGCGCTGGCCGGCGGGGTGCCGGTGCCGGTCGTCGCCGACGAGTCGACCGGCTACCTGGCCACCGTCGAGCAGCTCGAGGCGGCCCGGACGACGCGGACCAAGGTGCTGCTGTTCTGCTCGCCGTCCAACCCGACCGGTGCCGTCTACCCGCCCGAGCAGGTCGCGGCGATCGGCCGCTGGGCGGCGGAGGCCGGCCTCTGGGTCGTCACCGACGAGATCTACGAGCACCTGACGTACGGCGACGCCCGGCACGTCTCGATGCCGGTGGTCGCGCCGGAGATCGGGGACCGGTGCGTGGTCGTCAACGGGGTGGCGAAGACGTACGCGATGACCGGCTGGCGGGTCGGCTGGATGCTCGGCCCGGCCGACGTGATCAAGGCCGCCGCCAACCTGCAGTCCCACCTGACCAGCAACGTGGCCAACGTGGCGCAGCGGGCCGCGCTGGCCGCGGTGAGCGGCGACCTGACCGCGGTGCACGAGATGCGGGCCGCGTTCGACCGGCGCCGGCAGACCATCGTCCGGATGCTGCGCGAGGTGCCCGGGGTGGAGTGCCCGGAGCCGTTCGGCGCGTTCTACGTCTACCCGTCGGTGCGCGGGCTGCTCGGCCGCGAGCTGCGCGGCCGCACGCCGGCGACGAGCGCCGAGCTGGCCGAGCTGATCCTGGAGGAGGCCGAGGTCGCGGTGGTGCCGGGCGAGGCCTTCGGCACCCCCGGCTACCTCCGGCTGTCGTACGCGCTCGGCGACGACGACCTGGCCGAGGGCATCACCCGCCTCCAGAAGCTGGCGGCGGAGGTTCGTTAGGGCAGGGCGCCGGCGTCCTGGAGGACCTTGACGGCGGCCGGCAGGGCGCTCAGCTGGGCGGCGAGGTCGGCCGGGCGGGCGATCCGCCAGGCGTTCGCGTTGACGTAGCAGCGGATGGCCGCGTCGAAGCGCACCGCGCCGGCCGCCTCCCGGGCGGCGGTCAGCGCGGACGCGCCCTTCGCGTACGTGGTCGTGTAGTAGGCCCGCTCGTCGTCCCCGTACGAGGCGGCCGAGTCGCCGACCCGGCCGGGCAGCCGCAGCGCCCGGTCGGTGGGGGTGCCGTCCACCAGCTCCTGCGCCCAGCTGGCGAACGCCTCGTCCAGCCACGGGTCGCGGGCCTGCGAGTTGCCGACCATGCCGTAGAACCACTGGTGGGCGACCTCGTGCACGGTGACCAGCCGGCTGTCGTCGAGCATCAGGATCGACCCCGGATACTCGATGCCGCCGCCGCCCAGCGGCAGCCGGGCCAGGCTGATGACCGGGTACGGCGGCGGGCCGAAGCGGCGGGCCAGCTCGCGCACCGCCCGGGTGGCCTCGGCCAGCAGCGCCTGCGGCCGGGCACCGGCCGGCACGCCGACCACCACCCGGGTGCCCGCCACGGTCCCCTCGGCCAGCTCGAACGGTCCGACCGCGACGCTGACGTCCCGGGCCCGGTCGGCCACCGAGTGCCAGCGCCGGCGGCCGTTGCCGGCGCTGGTCGGCAGGTCCGGGGTGCCGCTGCTGAGCACCGTGTACGCCGCCGGCGCGGTCACCGTGAGGTCGACCACGGCCGCCTCGCTGGTCGCGCTCTCCGCGGTGAACTGCAGCAGCGGCTCCTTGTGCCAGCCGACCCCGCGCTCCCAGGCGAGCAGCGGCTGCCCGCTGCCCCACCAGGCGTACTGCTGGAGCCGGCCGAACCGGTCGAACGCCTGCCGGCCGAGCGTGAGTGTGAAGCCGACCTGCGCGGTGACCTGCTGCCCGGCGGGCACCTCGCGGCCGAGCGGCACCACCAGGACGCCGCCCTGGGTGTCGGGCGAGGCGCCGGCCGGCTCGACCCGGTACGCGCCGCCCACCGGGTCAGCGGTGGCCGAGGTGATGTCGATCCGGTTGCCGCCGGCGACCGAGGGCGCCGTGTTGGCGGTCAACCGGAAGACCAGCTCGCGGACCGGCAGGTCGGGGGTGAAGGTGACCCGCTCGGTGCCGCGGACGGTGGCCAGGTCCTCGGCCAGGTCGAAGGTGAGCGTGATCCGCGGGCGGGCCGGGTCGGGCGCGACGTACGCGGCCGGGCAGCTGCCGCCACCGGCCGGCGGCGGCGCGCCGGGCGAGGCGGACGGGTCGGCGGGGCTGGCCGACCCGCGGGCGTCCAGGAACGTGCCGGAGCCGCCGGAGCAGCCGGCCGCGAGCGCCGAGACCAGCGCCAGCACGGCGAGGCGGGACCGGCGGGGGGACCGGCCCGGCACGATGGTCAACAAGGGCATCGCCGGTCGAACGAGCCGGCCCGCGCGGAGGTGCCCGACCCGCCCACCCAGCCCACGTGGGCCCTGTGGACGGCTCAGGTGAGCTGGACGACCGCTCGGGCCCGGGCCAGCACCGTCTCACCGGCGGACCGCGCGCTCAGCTCCACCGAAACCCGGTTGTCCGGCAGCTTCTCCGTCACCTTGCCGCTGACCTCGAGGGTCGCGCCGGTGTCGTCGTCGGGCACCACCACCGGCCGGGTGAAGCGCACGCCGTACTCCACCACCGCGCCGGGGTCGCCGGTCCAGTCGGTGAGCACCCGGGCCGCCTCGGCCATGGTGAACATGCCGTGCGCGATCACGTCCGGCAGCCCGACCGCCTTCGCGAACCGCTCGTTCCAGTGGATCGGGTTGAAGTCGCCCGAGGCCCCCGCATACATGACCAGGTTGACCCGCTGGACCGGGAAGGTCCGCGCGGGCAGCTCGGTGCCCACCTCGACCTCGTCGTACCGCACCGCCACCGTCAGCCTCCCGCCGTGCCGCGCGCCACCAGGGTCGAGTACGTCGTCAGGACCGGCTCGCCATCCACCGTCGCCACGTCGCCGCGGGTGGTGAGGATGTCGTTGCCGCCCGCCGAGCGGATCGTCTCCACCGAGACCACCACGGTCAGCCGGTCGCCGGCCCGCACCGGGCGGCTGTGGACGAAGCGCTGCTCGCCGTGCACCACCCGGCTGTAGTCCAGGCCCAGCTCGGGGTCGGCGACGACCTGCACCCCGGCCCGCATGGACAGCACGATGGCGAAGGTCGGCGGCGCGATCACGTCCGGGTGGCCGAGCGCGCGGGCCGCCTCCGGGTCGCGGTAGACCGGGCTCGGGTCGCCGATCGCGTCCGCGAACTCGCGGATCTTCTCCCGGCCCACCTCGTACGGCTCCGTGGGCGGGTACTTCCGGCCGACGAAGGACTGGTCGAGCGCCACCTACATCACTCCCAGCTGTCCACCGGTGACCGGGATGGTCACCCCGGTCACGAAGTCGCTGTCCGGGCCGGCCAGGAACGCGTGCACGGCGGCCACGTCCTCGGGGACCCCGGGCCGGCCGAGAGCGGTGATCATGACCGCCAGCTGCCGGATCTGCTCCGGCACGCCGATCTCGTCGCCCTCGCCCTTGGCCGCGGTCAGCCGGGTCTCGATGAAGCCCGGGGCGACCGCGTTGACGGTGATGCCGAACGGGCCCAGCTCGCGGGCCAGCGTCCGGGTGAACGAGATGATCGCGCCCTTGGCCGCGGTGTAGTTGGCCTGGCCGGGGTTGCCGGTGATGGCGGCCGAGCTGCTGGTGTTGATGATCTTGCGCACGTACGACACCTGGCCGGTCGCCTTGAGCTCGGCCTTGGCCACCTCGCGCATGTGCGGCATCGCCGCCTGGCAGCAGTGCACCGCGGTCTTCAGGTTGACGTTGAGGACGAGGTCGAAGACGTCGTCGTCCAGGTTGTGGAACATCTTGTCCCGGGTGATCCCGGCGTTGTTGATCAAGATGTCGAGCTTGCCGTGCTCGGCGACCGTGGCGCCGGTCAGCTCCCGGGCGGCGGTCAGGTCGACCGTATTGGCCAGGCTGACGCTGGCGGTGCCGCCGGCCTGCTTGACCAGCTCTGCGGTCTCGTGCGCCGGCTCGGCGTCCACGTCGTTGACCACGACCGCGGCGCCGTCGGCGGCCAGCCGGAGCGCGGTGGCCCGGCCGATGCCGCGGCCCGCGCCGGTGACGATCGCGACCTTGCCGTCCAGCCTGCCCACCGGCGCCTCCTCGAGCCCGAGTTCCCGGCCCGACCCTACCGGCGGGTAGGGATCTGGATCTAGCGGGTCTCGCGGTGGTCGGTGTGGTGCCCGCAGTTCGGGCAGAACTTCTTCATCTCCAGGCGGTCCGGGTCGTTGCGCCGGTTCTTCCGGGTGATGTAGTTGCGGTGCTTGCACACCTGGCAGGCCATGGTGATCTTCGGGCGGATATCGGTGGCGGCCACGTCGGCGGTGCCTCTCTCGGTGCTGCGGGCGGGTGGTCGGTCTGGTAGCGGGGGCCGGACTTGAACCGGCGACACAGCGATTATGAGCCGCTTGCTCTGCCTGACTGAGCTACCCCGCCCCGGCGGCGGCGCGCCGGCCGCCGCACAGAGCCCCCTTACGGAATCGAACCGTAGACCTTCTCCTTACCATGGAGACGCTCTGCCGACTGAGCTAAGGGGGCGAGCGGAGCAAAGGGTACACGGTCGGCGGCCGCCCCCGCGCCACCCCCCTCGGGGGCTCTGCCCATCGGCTCGGCTCCGGGCTCGCTCCGCTCCTCGGGCGCCTGGGGCGCCCTGCGATGCTCACTCCCCCCTCACCTCACCCTGCCCATCGGCTCGGCTCCGGGCTCGCTCCGCTCCTCGGGCGCCTGGGGCGCCCTGCGATGCTCACTCCCCCCTCACCTCACCCTGCCCATCGGCTCGGCTCCCTCGCTCAGGCAGTGAGCAGGTGCAGCCGCCGTCCGCGCACCCCGGGCTGCCCGGGCCGGATCGCGGTCCGCGCCGACAGCCAGGCGTCCAGCCGGTCCGGGTCCAGCGCGCGGCTGACCAGGTAGCCCTGGATCACGTCGCAGTCGTTGCCGGCCAGCAGGTCGCGGGCCAGCTCGTCCTCGACGCCCTCGGCCACCACCCGCAGGCCCAGGCTGTGGCCCAGCTCGATGATCGCCCGCACGATGGCCAGGTCGCCGAGATCCGTCCCCATGCTGAAGACGAACTCCTTGTCGATCTTGACCTCGTCCACCGGCAGCCGGCGCAGCTGGGACAGCGAGGAGTAGCCCGTGCCGAAGTCGTCGATGGACAGCCCGGTGCCGAGCTCGTGCAGCCGGTGCAGCACCGGCTTCATCCGGTCCGGGTCGGTCATCACGCTGGACTCGGTCAGCTCGAAGCTGACCATCTCGGCCGGCACCTCGTGCTCGGCCAGCAGCGCGGCGACCCGGTCCGGGAACTCGGCGTCCAGCAGCGTCCGGGCCGACAGGTTGACCGCGACCGGGATGCGCAGGTCCCGGTCCAGCCAGGCCCGGCACTGCTCCAACGAGATCCGCAGCACGTGGTCGGTGAGGATGCCGATCAGCCCGGTGACCTCGGCCAGCGGGACGAACCGGTCCGGCACGACCTCGCCGAACTCCGGGTGGTTCCACCGGACCAGGGCCTCGACGCCGACCAGCTCCCGGGAGCGCAGGTTGACCTTGGGCTGGTAGCGGACCACCACCTGGCCCTCGCCGAGCGCGGCCCGCAGCTCGGTGACCAGCCGGAGCCGCTGCAGGCTCTCCTGCTCCATGGACGGGTCGTAGACGGTGATGTGCCGGCCCACGTTCTTGGCGTTGGACAGGGCCACGTCGACCCGGCGCATCATGGTGGAGCCGTCGTCGCCGTGCTCCGGGGCCAGCGCCACCCCGGCCGTGGCGGCGGCGTCGATGGTGAGCCCGGCCAGCGGGTACGAGGTCGACACCGCGGCACGCAGGGAGCGGGCCAGCTCGGCGGCGGCCGCTCCGTCCGGCACCCGGCTGACCACCGCGAACTCGTCCGCGCCGACCCGGGCGACCATCGCGTCGGGCGGGGACGCGGCCCGCAGCCGGCCGCCGACCAGCATCAGCAGCTGGTCGCCCCAGGTGTGCCCGAGCGAGTCGTTGACCTCCTTGAAGCGGTCCAGGTCGAGCTGGACCAGGGCCACCACGCCCGCGCCGCCGGCCTCGATCGCGGCGTCGATGTGCTGGCTCAGCTTGGACCGGGTGGGAAGGTCGGTGAGCTGGTCGTGGTACGCCGCGTGCCGCAGCCGGGCGACCAGCTCCTGGTTCTCCAGCGCCGAGGTGAGGTGGGCGCCGAGGTTTTCCACCAGGTGCACGTCCTCGCCGGAGAACGAGGTCATCTCGCCCTGCCGGTCCTGCAGCTCCAGGTAGCCGCGGACCCGGCTGCCGCTGCGCAGCGGCACCGCGATGACCTCCTCGGCGCCCCGCTCGTGCAGTGCGGCGAGCACCACGTCCGGCGTACGGCGGCGGTCGAAGAGCAGCCCGCCGCGGCTGTCGAGCACCCGCTTGGTCAGCGCGTCCGCGCGCGGCGCCGGCCGGGTGACGACCGGGCCGTCGCTGACCTCCGTGACCACCAGGTCGCCGTCGTCGAGCAGCAGTCCGAGCCGGACCACCTCGGCGTTCACCCCGGCGCGGATCTCCTGCAGCGCGACCGCGAGCGGGCCGTCCATGCCGCGTACCTGCTCCAGCAGCCGGCTGAACCGGTACACCCGGTCGAGCACCTGGTGCTGCTTGCGGGAGCGCGCGTAGCCGCGGTACGCCACGTACAGCACCACGCCGAGGATCGTGATCAGCGCCCCGGACCAGGGTGCGACCGACAGGCTCACCACGACGATCAGCGCGATCGCGGTGTTGAGCAGCGCGGACAGCAGGCCGGTGCCGAGCCCGCCGAGGGCCTCCCGCCACGGCGGCATCAGGTCGGTGAGCACGATCACCGCCAGCACCGAGCCGTGCGACACCACCGACGCGACCGCGATCGCCGCGGCGGCCGCCAGCCAGGACCACGGGTCGACCGCCTCGATCGGGTGCGCCGCCAGCGCGTGGAAGACGGTCAGCGCGAGCGCGGTCTCGGCCGCGAAGAGGCACAGGTTGAAGAGGATCTTGATCGGCGGCCGCCGCCGCACGATCATCAGCGCCGCGGCGGCCACCAGCCGGACGGTGAGCAGGACGAGCGGGTCGACGAAGAAGAGACCGAGGACGAGCGGCAGGTCGGAGACCGAGATGGAGTACGTCTCCCGATGGAACTCGACGTGCAGCTGGGTCGCCTCGGCGGCGACGAAGACCGCCAGCAGGATCGCGGCGGGGAGCAGGTCGGACGTGGAGAGCGGCCCACCGTACAGCGAGCCGGTGAACAGGCCGCAGGCCACCGCGACGACCGCCAGCACGGACGCGATGACCAGCGGCGCCCGCGGCAACGAACGCGCCGGGACCGGCGCCGCTCGGACCTCGGTTGACCCTGCCACGCGTCGCTCCGTCTCGGGGGATCCTGCGACAGCATGCCACGAGACCGGGCCAGGATCATCCGGTTCCGGCCACCCAGACAGGGGCCGGGGGTCCGGAGCTAAGGATCAGTTCCAGCTGGCCCCGTCCATCACGTTCCAGCTGGCGCCGTCCATCACATTCCAGCTGGCGCCGTCCAGGAGATTCCAGCTCGCGCCGTCCAGGAGATTCCAGCTGGCGCCATCGAGGAGAGCGGACATGGAAGGCTCCTTAACCGTCACGGGGAGGGACCGAACCGCTCGACCCGCCGCCGGTCCCCGCGAACGAGTAGATGTGCAGAGAGTAGCCGTCGCAGGCGCGATAAGGGAATTACGGGCCTAGTTCGGACACGCTCTGCAACGAAATCTGCTGGCACAGTTAGGGGGTACTGACCCGTCCTGGTGACCCATAGCGTGTCGCTCAGCGCATAAGTGACCGAACCACGACAAGCGGGAAGGTGCCTCGATGGACGTCCAGGACGGGCTCGGCGGCGGTGGCGAGCAGGGGATGTGGGAGCCGGACGGCGCCGGCAGCGGGTCCGGCTCGACCGACCCGAGCGGCTACGACGGCGCGTACGACGACGGCGGCACCGACGGCTCCGGCGGCTACGACGACGGCACCGAGGACGGCGGCACCGACGACGACGGCACCGACGACGGCTCCGGCACCGGCTCCTCCGGGGGCGAGGGCGGCGACGGCGGGACCCGGCCGGCCGGCGGCACGCTGACCGTCGAGGTGGAGGGGCAGACCCGCGAGCTGCCGGCCGAGCGGGACTACACCGGCGACGGCCGCCCGGACGCGGCCGCGGAGACCTCGGACGGCAAGGTGATCATCTTCGCCGACACCGAGAACAACGAGACCGGCGCCGTCGGGCCGGACGGCAAGGCCGACGAGGCGTACGTGGTCGACAAGGAGACCGGCCGGGTGGTGGGCGCGGCCCACATCGACCCCGCCTCCGGCGAGTGGGTCGAGGGCACCGACACAGACGGGCCGAGCGCGACCCAGCCGGCCGGGTCCGGTGGCGACCCGGGCACCACCCGGGACGGCGGCTCCGGCGAGACGCCCGTCGTGATGGTGGAGGTCGGCGGCCAGGAGATCGGCGTCCCGCTCACCGTGGACACCGACGGGGACGGCCAGGCCGACAGCGGGGTCATCTATCAGGACGGCAAGGCGATCGTGCTGACCAGCACCGACGCCGACCCGGCGGCGGAGCAGGCGACGGTGGTGGACCCGGCCACGGGGCAGGTCGTCCAGGTGTCGCACGTCGACCCCGAGACCGGCGAGTGGGAGGACGGCCCGGCACCGAGCCCCGGCGGCGAGCCCGGCTCCGGCGGCCCGGGCACCGGCGGCGAGCCGGGTGCTGGATCGGACACCATGGTCGTCGACCTCGGCGGGCAGAGCCGCGAGCTGCCGGCCGAGCGGGACTACACCGGAGACGGCCGCCCGGACGCGGCCGCGGAGACCAAGGACGGCAAGGTCATCGTGTTCGCCGACACCGAGAACAACGAGACCGGCGCCGCCGGGCCGGACGGCAAGGCCGACGAGGCGTACGTGGTGGACAAGGAGACCGGCCGGGTGGTGGGCGCCGCGCACGTGGACCCGCGCACCGGTGAGTGGGTGGAGGGCGTCGACACCGACGGCTCCCCGGCGGTGCCGGCCGCCAGCGGCGGCGGGAGCGGGGTGGACAGCTGACCGGTACGGACTCCCCGGACGAGCTCGCCGGCCGCGTCGACGATGCGGCCGACGAGCTCTACGGGCTGCCGCCGGAGGACTTCACCGCCGCCCGGGACGAGCGGGTGCGGGCGGCCCGGGCGGCCGGCGACCGCAAGCTGGCCGCCGCGCTGGGCCGACTGCGCCGGCCGACGGTCAGCGCCTGGGTGCTCAACCTGCTGGTCCGCGACCAGCCCGAGGTGGCCGAGCAGCTGGTCGAGCTGGGCGCTGAGCTTCGCCGGGCGCAGGAGCAGCTCAGCGGGCCGGCGCTGCGGGAGCTGGCCGGCCAGCGGCAGCGGCTGGTCTCGGCGCTGGTCCGCTCGGCCCGCAAGCTGGCCGCCGAGGCCGGGCACCCGGTGAGCGCGGCCACCGGCTTCGAGCTGGAGCAGACCCTGCACGCGGCGCTGGCCGACCCGGACGTGGCCGCCGAGGTCGGCTCCGGGCGGCTGGCCAGGCCGGCCAGCCGGACCGGCTTCGAGGCCGAGGCGCCGGCCAAGCCGGAGCGGTTGGCCCCGGTCCGCCGGCTGCGCGCGGTCCGCGACGACGAGCGGGCCGAGGACCCGGCGGTGGTCCGGGAGCGGCGCCGCCAGGAGCTGGAGCGGGAGCGGCTGCGGGGCGAGCTGGCCGAGGCCGAGCAGGCCCGGGCCGAGCAGGACGAGGCGCTGGCCGAGGCCGAGCAGGCGCTGACCGCCGCGGAGCGGCAGCGGACCGAGGCCGAGGAGACGGCCGAGGACCTGCGGACCCGGCTGTCCGAGGCCGAGGACGCCGAGCGGGACGCGCTGCGGGACGAGCGGGAGGCGCAGCGCACCCGGGACGGGATCGCCCGGCGCCGGGACGCGGCCGCGCGCAAGGCGGCCGACCTGGCCGCCCGGCTCGGCGACCTGGAGTCCTAGGGGGTGTCTGCCGGATGTCGGCGCCGCCAGATGTCCGGCAGCCACCCCCTACAGGCCGTACGTCTCCAGCAGGCGGAGCCAGACCTCGCTGACCGTCGGGTACGACGGGACCGCGTGCCAGAGCCGGTCCAGCGGCACCTCGCCGACCACGGCCACCGTCGCCGAGTGCAGCAGCTCGGCGGTGTCCGCGCCGACGAAGGTGGCCCCCACCACCACCTGCCGGTCGGTGTCCACCACCAGGGTCGCGTGCCCGGTGTAGCCGTCGGCCAGCAGCGCGGCTCCGGACACCTTGCCGAGGTCGTACGACACCGCGCGGACCGGCAGCCCCCGCTCCCGCGCCTGCGCCTCGGTCAGCCCGACCGAGCACACCTGCGGGTCGGTGAACACGACCTGCGGCACCCAGGCGTCGTCGGCGAGCGCCCGGTGGCCGGGCCGGTCGTCCGGCTCGCCGGCGGCGCGGGCCGCGATCACGTCCCCGGCCACCCGCGCCTGGTACTTGCCCATGTGGGTGAGCAGGTTGCGCCCGGTGACGTCGCCGCAGGCGTACAGCCAACCGCCGAGGGCCTGCATGCTGTCGTCCACCTCGACGTACCGGCCCGGCTCCAGTCCGACGGTCTCCAGCCCGAGGTCGGCGGTCGCCGGGGTGCGGCCGACCGCGACCAGCAGCTCGTCGCCGACCAGCTCGCGGCCGTCCTCGAGCACCAGGGTGATCTCGCCGCCGGGCTGCGGGCGGCGTACGGCGGTCGCCTTCGACCCGGTGAGCACGGTGATCCCGGCCTTCTCGAACGCGGCGGTCAGCAGCTCGCCGGCCCCCGGCTCGGTGCGCGGCAGCAGCCGCGGCCCGTGCTGGACGACGGTGACCTCCTCGCTGCCGAGCCCGCGCATGGCCTGCGCCATCTCGCAGCCGACCACGCCGCCGCCGAGCACCAGCAGCCGGCGCGGGGCGGCCGCCGCATTGGTGGCCTCGCGGCTGGTCCACGGGCGGGCCTCGCGCAGGCCGGGCACCGGCGGCACGGTCGCGACCGTGCCGGTGGCCAGCACCACGGCGTGCCGGGCGGTCAGCGTCCGGGTGCCGCCGTCCGGGGTGGCCACCGCGACGGTCCGCTCGCCGGCCACCCGGCCGTGGCCGCGGACGAAGTCGATGCCGGCGCCGCCCAGCCACTCCACCTGCCCGGTGTCGTCGTGCCCGAAGGGCCTGTCCGGGTCCCGCCCGACGAACGAGTCGCGCCGGGCCAGCACCCCGGCCGGGTCCAGCTCGGCGGTGACGCCGGGCAGCCGGTGCGCGGCGGCGACCAGCTCGACCGGGCGGAGCAGCGCCTTGCTCGGCATGCAGGCCCAGTACGAGCACTCGCCGCCGACCAGCTCGTGCTCGACCAGCACGGCGGACAGCCCGCCGCGGTGGGCGCGGTCGGCGACGTTCTCCCCCGGCGGCCCGCCGCCGATCACGACGACGTCGTAGTCCTCGGCCATGGTGTCCCCCTCAGCGCGGCCCGACGCCGAGGTCGGCGGCGAGCGTGGTCGGATCGGTGAACAGCACGGCCCGCAGGCCGACCGCGGCCGCGCCGGCCACGTTGGCCGGGCGGTCGTCGACGAACGTCACCTCGGCCGGGTCGGCCCCCAGCTCGGCCAGCACCTCGGTGTACGCGACCGGGTCCGGCTTGGTGGCCCGCAGCCGGCAGCTGTAGAAGCGGCGCGGCACGACCTGCATCCAGTCCAGCTCGTCCACCGCGTCGGCCAGGCTGGCGGGCGCGTTGGAGAGCAGCGCCAGCCCCGTCCCGGCCTCGGCCAGCGCGGCCGCGACGGCCAGGCTGCCCGGCTGCGGGTGCAGCCAGCCGGCGACGTCGGCCGCGTCGAGCGCGGCCAGCTCGGCCGGGTCCGGGGCCCGGCCCAGGACCTGGGCCCAGTACGCCGCCAGGTCCAGCTCCGCCCGGTCGTACGCCGGCCGCTCGCGCCAGTAGCCCTCCCAGAACCGCCCCACCGCCGCCGCGTCGTCCGGGTCCAGCCCCGCCGCCGCCACCAGCGCCCGCCGGTCCCCCTCGGGCTGCCCGGTGCACAGCACCGCCCCGTAGTCGAACAACACCCACCCCACCACGCCCGCATCCTCGCAGGCCGCCACCGGCGGGCCCGGTCAGGTGGCGCGGGTGGCGCCCTGGCGGGTGCCGTCGGGGGTGAAGGGCGTGTCGTCGTCGGCGAGCTCCTCGTCGCCGCGGCGCTTGAGCAGGCTGATGCCGGGCAGGCCGGCGACCGCGCGACGCAGGTCGTCCACGGACTCGAGCAGGGAGTGCAGGTCCGGCGCCATCTCGTTGAGCCGGCCGAGCAGCGGCAGCACGTCCCGGTCAACCGCGTCGAGCAGCGGCGGCAGCCGGTCGGCCAGCCCGACCAGCGCGGTGACCTGGCGCGGGGACATCAGCTCGGCCAGCCGGTCCAGGGTGGGCTGCAGGGTGGCCAGCACCGGCGCATACGCCCCCACCAGCGCGCCGGCCGACTCGCGGACCTCATCGGCACCGATGGCGACGCCTCGTGCCTCCACCGCGACCGCCCCGGACAGCTTGGCCACCCGGTCCGCCTCGATGACCACGGCGGCCGCTCCGGCCGCCACCTCGTCCGCCTGCCGGGCGGTGACCGTCACCTCGGCCAGCAGCACGTCGAAACGGGCGGCGGTCTGCTCCAGCCGGTCCATCAGCCGGAGCACCCGCGCCGGCAGGCCGACCAGCGCGAAGGCGGTGGCGCCGGCACGACCGGCGACGGACAGGACCGTGGACGGCCCGGGCAGCGACATCACGCGGCGGTCCATACCCATCTACGGTGTCCGCGTGCGCCTCGCGACCTGGAACGTGAACTCGGCCAAGGTCCGGCTGCCGCGGCTGCTCGACTGGCTGGACCAGCGGCGGCCGGACGTGGTGACGCTGCAGGAGACCAAGCTGCCGGACGCGGAGTTCGCCTCGGTCTTCGACGCCGAGCTGTCCGCCCGCGGCTACGCGTACGCGCACGCCGGCGACGGCCGGTGGAACGGTGTCGCCATCCTGTCCCGGGTCGGCCTGGACGACGTGGCGGTCGGCTTCCCCGGCCAGCCCGGCTTCCCGGACCCGGCCGGACCGCCGGAGACCCGCGCGCTCGCGGCCAGCTGCGCCGGCGTCCGGGTCTGGTCGCTGTACGTGCCGAACGGCCGCTCCCCGGACGACCCGCACTTCGCGTACAAGCTGGCCTGGCTCAAGGCGCTGACCACCGTGCTGCCGGCGGTGGACGTGTCCCGCACGGTGCTCACCGGCGACATGAACATCGCGCCGGCCGACCAGGACGTCTGGGACATCGCCAAGTTCGGCGAGTCGACCCACGTGACGCCGCAGGAGCGGGCCGCGCTGGCCGAGTTGCAGGAGGTCGGGCTGACCGACGTGCTGCGGGCCCGGTGGCCGACCGAGCGAGTGTTCACGTACTGGGACTACCGGGCCGGCGCGTTCCACCAGGACCTGGGCATGCGGATCGACCTGGTGCTGGCCGGCTCCGCGGTGGCCGAGCGGGTGCGGGCGGTGTGGGTGGACCGGCAGGCCCGCAAGGGCACCGGCCCGAGCGACCACGCGCCGGTGATGGTGGACCTGGACGAGGCGCCGGACGGCGACCTCGGCCCGGTCGTCCCGCCGCCGTCCTCGCCGGGCGGGACCCTCAAGCCCGGCAGCGGTGCGACCCGCCGCCGGAGGTAGCGTGGTCGCGTGCGCCGGCTGCTCGCCCCCCAGTGGCTGGCCTGGCACGCGCTGGCGCTGGTGGTGACGGTCGTCTTCTTCCGGCTCGGGCTGTGGCAGTGGCACCAGGCGGTCGCCACCGGCTCCCCGCAGAACATGGGCTACGCCCTGCAGTGGCCGGTCTTCGCGCTCTTCGGGGTGGGCATCTGGTGGCGGGTGTGCCGGGACGCGGTCCGCCCGCGGCCGGCCGACAGGCCCCGCAAGCCGGTCCGCCGCCCCGCCCCGGAGCCGGCGCCCGCCGTCCCGGTGACCGACGAGGAGGACCCCGAGTTGGCCGCGTACAACCGCTACCTCGCCGAGCTCAACGAGGGCCCCCGATGAGCGAGCGCGAGGGCTCGCAGCGCGAGCCGGGAGCGACGAGGCCCGGCCGGTCGGCGCTTGCGCCTGCCGGCCTGGCCGAGGAGCGGAAGCTGCGGGGGGCGCTGGCCCGCTATCGGGTGATGGCGTACGTGGTGGGCGTCTGGCTGGTCCTGCTGGTGCTGGTGGCGATGCCGCTGAAGTATCTCGCCGACTCCCCGACCATGGTGGAGATCGTCGGCCCGGTGCACGGCTTCCTCTACATGGCCTACCTGGCCACCGCGGTCGACCTGGCCTTCCGGGTCCGCTGGTCGGCGGTGAAGACGGTGCTGATCATGCTGGCCGGGACGGTGCCGTTCGTGTCCTTCTACGCCGAGCGCAAGGTGACGGCCGAGCTGGCCGCGACGGTCAGCTGACCCACACGCCCAGCAGCCAGACGCCGAACATCAGCGCCGCGGCGGTCAGCTCGATGAGCAGTCCGACCCCGATGGCGACCAGCGCCGCCCGGGTCGACACCCAGGCCCGGCCGCCGTCGCGGAGCCGCGCGTACTCGGCGCCGTAGATCCCCGCCACCCCGCCGACGAGCACGCCGACGATGGGGATGACGAAGAACCCGACCACCGCGCCCGCGGCGCCCGCCAACAGAGTGGACAGCGGGGCGCCGCGGGCGGCGGCGGAGCGGGCGGGCAGGACGTACTTGGCCACCGTGCCGAGCACGAGCAGGGCGGTGAGGACCCCGAGGACGGTCCAGCGCAGCGCGCCACCGCCGTCGGCGATCGTCCACCACAGCCCCGCCGCCCAGATGAGCAGCAGCCCCGGGATGACCGGGACGAACACCCCGACCAGGCCGGCCACCATGGCCAGCCCGACGAGGAGCTGCTCGGACTCGGACACGGGACCTCAGGTCAGCGGCGGCGGGTGCCGACGCGCGGCCGGTAGGTGGCGCCGATGCCGGCCAGGTGCAGCGCGAGCAGCAGCATGCCGAGCAGCAGCAGCGTCATGCTGGTGAAGGCGTCGCCGAGGTCGGCCTCGGCCCAGTCGAGGATGAGAGCGAGTCCGAAGACCACGGCGGCGGCGATAGCAAGCATCGTGCGTACCCCTTGACAGAGGAGGACCCCCGTGTGACGACGGGGGTCTACCACCACTGGTTGATCATTCAAACTCGTTGCAGGTGGGCCGGCCGGTCGCCCGGCCGGCCCCGCCCGGCTACGCCGATGGCGCCTGGATCACCTCGCCCACGAGTTTGAAGTCCTCACCCTCGAAACGGGAGATCTGCATGGCCTCGATCGGGTACGGGTCGGACTGCCCGCCGGTCTTCACCGAGATGCCGGGCAGCAGCAGGCCGGGCGTGAAGTCGAGGTTGTACGCCGCGTCCAGCAGGGCCTGCCGGGTCGGCGCGGCCATCTTCTTGACCACCTCGACCAGCGCCTCGCCGAGGATCCAACCGTAGACGCTGTACGTGTCCAGCGCGTTGGCGTCCGGGGCGTACTTGGCGATGTCGGCCCGGTAGCTCTTCATCACCTCGTCGTTGGCCCACTGCGGGTCCTCGGGCGTCTTGAAGTACGACGCGGTCAGGATGCCCTGCGCGTACTGGAAGCCGACCGGCTTGATGACCAGCTCCTTGGAGGCGGCCACGTTGTTGAGGATGTGGGTGGTCTTCCAGCCGCTCTGCGCGACCGCGCCGATCGCCTGGGCGCCGGCCTTGGGCGTGCTGATGTCGAGGAAGACGTCGGCCTTGGACGCGGCCAGCTTCTTGACCTGCGGCGCGACGGTCGGGTCGGTCGGCTCGTACGACTCCTGGGCGACGATGGTGACCCCGCTGCCCGCGATGCCCTCGGTGAACGCGCCGAGCAGGTCCTTGCCGAAGCCGTCGTTCTGGTAGAGCACGGCCACCTTGGCGTTGGGCTTCTCCGCCTTCAGGTACTGCGCGTAGACCTTCGACTCGGTCCGGTACGTCGGCTGGAAGCCGCTGGTGAACGGGTACTTCGCCTGCTCGGAGCCGAAGAGCGTGGCCCCGGTGGCGACGAAGAGCTGCGGCACCTTGCGCTGGTTGAGGTAGTCGCGCATGGCCACGTTGTTCGCGGTGCCCAGCGGGTTGAAGACCGCGAAGACCTTGTCCTGCTCGACCAGCTTGCGGGCGTTGGTCAGCGCCCGCTGCGGCTCGTAGCCGTCGTCGTACGTGACGAACTCGATCTTGCGGCCGTTGATCCCGCCGGCCTCGTTGACCTTCTTGAAGTAGCCGGTCAGCGACTTCGGGATCGCGCTGTACGCCGACGCCGGGCCGCTGAAGGGGTAGCTGCTGCCGATCTTGATGGTGCTGTCGGTGATGCCGGGGTCGGCCGCGGCGCCGCCGCCACCGCCGCCGGCATCCTCGTCACGGCCGCAGGCCGCGGCCAGCAGCACCAGTGCGGCCAGCAGGGGTATCGCTCGTCGGGACCACATCAGGGCCTCCTCGCTGAGGGTCGGGCAGGAAGGGGGTGGTGCCGGCCGCGGGCGTCGAGGGGGGCTCGACGACCTCGACCAGCCGCCGGTGGAGCCGGCGGAGCAGCCCGGCGGCACCGCCGGGCAGCAGGTAGATGACCACGATCAGCGCGCCGCCGTAGATGACCCCGGTGAGCGCCTGGTTGACGTCGCCGGCGTACTGCGGCACGAAGACCACGAACAGCGCGCCGAGCACGGCGCCGGCGACCGAGCCGAGACCGCCGACCACGATCGCGCCGAGGAAGGCGAAGGACAGCGCCAGCGTGAAGGACTCCGGCGCGACGAAGCCGAGCGCGTACGCGAACAGCGCGCCGCCGACCCCGGCGAAGGCGGCGCTCCAGGCGAACAGCAGCGCCTTGGTCCGGGCCGCGTCCACGCCGTAGGTCCGCGCGGCCCGCTCGCCGTCCCGGATGGCGACCAGGGTGCGGCCCAGGCTGCCGCGGGTGAGGTTGGCCGCCAGCAGCAGCATCAGCGCCGTGACGGCCAGGCAGATCAGGTAGAGCCACTGGTCCACGTCGACGGCCAGCCAGGACGGCACCGGCGGCTGCGGCACCGCCAGCCCGGACACGCCGCCGGTGAGCGGCTCCGCCCGCTTGATCACCGGGCCGGCGGCGACCGCGAGGGCGAGCGTGACGAGCGCCAGGTAGAGCCCGCGCAGCCGCAGCGCCGGCACCCCGAAGGCGAGCCCGAGCAGGAAGCCGGCCACGCCCGCGGCCGGCACCGCCAGCGGCCACGGCAGGTCGGTCTTGGCCAGCAGTGCGCCGGCCGTGTACGCCCCCACCGCGAAGAAGGCGCCGTGCCCGAGCGAGATCTGCCCGCCGTAGCCGACCAGCAGGTTGAGCCCGAGCGCGGCCACCGCGTAGACCATGACCAGGGTCAGATCGCCGTTGAGCACCGGGCTGCTGTTGAACGGGAGCGCCACCGCGGCCACGACCGCGAGCAGCAGCCCGCCGGCCCGCAGCAGCCGGTGCGCCCGCGACCCGGCGGTGACCCTGACCAGGCTCATGCCCTGGTCACCTCCGGCGAGCCGAAGAGTCCCGCCGGGCGCACCAGCAGCACTCCGAAGATGATCGCCAGCGGCACCAGCACCTTGAGGTCGGAGCCGATCGCGTCGACGTACGTCCCGGCCAGCCCCTCGGTGATGCCGATGATCCAGCTGCCGACGACCGCGCCGATCGGCGAGTCGAAGCCGCCGAGGGCGGCGCCGGCGAAGGAGTAGACCAGGACGCCGGCCATCATGTTGGTGTCCAGGAACAGCCGCGGCGCGACCAGCACGCCGGCGACCGCGCCGAGCAGCGCGGCCAGCCCCCAGCCGAGCATGAGCATCCGCCCGACCGGGATGCCGACCAGCCGGGCCGACGCCGGGTTCTGGGCCGCCGCCCGCATGCTCAGCCCGATCGAGGTGTGGCTGAACAGCGCCCACAGCAGCGTCACCACGACCAGCAGCACGGCGATGATGCCGAGCGACTCGACCGACAGCGAGACGCCGCCGACCCCGACCGTCCGGTTCGGGAAGATCTCCGGGAAGTCCTTGAGGGTGAAGCCCCAGATCCAGCCGGCGGTCGCGTTGACCACGATGAACAGGCCGAGCGTGACGATCACCAGGGACAGCGGGTTGCCGCCCTCCACCGGGCGGATCAGCACCCGCTCGACCAGCATGCCGCCGGCGAAGGAGAACGCGAAGGCGCCGAGCAGGCCCAGCCACAGCGGCGCCCCGCCCTGCACCAGCGCCCAGGCCACGAAGGTGGAGAACATCGCCATCTCGCCCTGGGCGAAGTTGACCACCCCGGTGGACCGGAAGATCAGCACCAGCGCGAGCGCGAGCGTCGCGTAGATCGAGCCGTCGGCGATCCCGTCGACGACCACCTGCAGGAAGCGTTCCACGGTGCTCCTAATAGCCCAGGTAGACGCGGCGGACGGACTCGTCGGCGCGGACGTCGGCGGCCGGCCCGGACAGCACCGTCCGGCCGGCCTCCAGCACGTACGCGGTGTCGGCCAGCTCGAGGGCCAGCGTCGCGTTCTGCTCGACCAGCAGCATGCTGGTGCCCTGCTCGGCCTTGACCCGGCCCAGCACGGCGAACAGCTCCCGGGTGACCCGCGGCGCAAGCCCGAGCGACGGCTCGTCGAGCAGCAGCAGCGACGGCCGGGACAGCAGCGCCCGGGCGATGGCAAGCATCTGCTGCTCGCCGCCGGACAGGCTGCCGGCGGCCTGGCCGCGCCGCTCGGCCAGCCGCGGGAAGACCTCGTACCAGGAGTCCAGGTCGGACCGCAGCGCGGCGGCGTCGCGGCGGCCGTAGCCGCCGAGCCGCAGGTTTTCCTCCACCGTGAGGTGGGCGAAGGTGCCGCGGCCCTCCGGCACGTGCGCGACCCCGCGCCGGACCACCTTCTCGGTGGCCAGCCCGGTCAGGTCGCGGCCGGCGAAGGTGATCCGGCCGGTGGTGCGGACCATCCCGCAGACCGCCCGCAGGGTGGTCGTCTTGCCGGCCCCGTTGGGCCCGAGCAGGGCGACCACCTGACCGTCGCCGACGGTCAGGTCGACCCCGTGCAGGGCGCGGACCGGCCCGTACGACGCCGTCAGCCCCTCGATCTCCAGCAGACCGCGCTCCGTCCCCTCGCTCATGTGGCGGCCCCGAGGTAGGCCTCCAGCACGGCCGGGTCCTCGCGCACCTCGGCCGGGGTGCCGGTCGCGATCACCCGGCCGAAGTCGAGCACCACCACGGTGTCGGACAGCCGCATCACCATGCCCATGTGGTGCTCGACCAGCAGCACGGTCAGGTCGCCGTCCCGGCGGATGTCCTCGACCAGCTCGGCCAGCTCGTCGACCTCGCCGTGGGACAGCCCGCTGGCCGGCTCGTCCAGCATCAGCAGGGACGGCCCGGCGGCCAGCGCGCGGGCCAGCTCGATCCGCTTGAGCGTCCCGTACGGCAGGCCGGCCGCGGGGTGGGTGGCGAGCGGGCCCAGCCCGAGCCGGTCCAGCACCTCGTCCGCGCGCCGGCGCAGCGCCCGCTCCTCGGTCCGGACCAGCGGCAGCCGCAGCGCGCTGGCAGCGAAGCCGACCCGCCTTCTCTGCTGGCCTTCCGACCCGCCCACCCCCGCCGTGGCGCCGAGCATGACGTTGTCCCGGACGCTCAGCGTCGAGACCAGCCCCAGGTGCTGGAACGTGCGGGCCACCCCGAGCGCGGCCACCTGGTGGGGGTGCAGCGCGAGCAGGTCGCGGCCGGCCAGCTCGATTGAGCCGGCCTGCGGCCGGGTAAGCCTGCTCACACAGTCGAAGAGCGTCGTCTTGCCGGCGCCGTTGGGCCCGATCAGCCCGCAGACCTCGCCGGCCGGCACGGCGAAGGACACCCCGTCGAGCGCCGTCACGCCCCCGAAGCGGACGGTGAGGTCACGCACCGCCAGCAGGGCCGTCACGGCGCCGCCCTACCCGACAGCGCTGGATCGTCCATCCGGCTCACCGTAGGGGTCCCCGCCGGCCGGCGTCCTCGGTGCCCGGCACCAATCTTCTAACGGTTGTAGTTGTCGTCGGCATCCAAGTCGTGGTCACCTGGGCCATGGCCGGGGTGCTCGCGCGGGTCGCGGATGCGGACGAAGTCCGCTCCGAGCGACTGCGCATCCTGGCCACGCTGCTGGCCGACGTCGAGCAGATCGCCGAGCGGGCGGTCGCCCGGATGCCCCGGGAGATCCCGGCCTACGCGGCCCAGGACCCGGAGTTCTTCGCCGACGTGCGCTACCAGGTGGTCCGGCACTACCGGGTCAAGCTCGACTCGCTGCTGACCGAGCGGCCGATCGGCCCGGGCGGCATGCCGTTCGTGCGGCCGGCGGCGATGCGGCGGGCCGCGGCCGGGCTGTCCCTGGAGGACTACCTGTGCGCGTTCCGGATCGGGCAGCAGGTCTTCTGGGAGGGGCTGCTGGAGCGGGCCGGCGACTCCCCGCTCGGTCATGAGGCAGCGCTGTCGCTGGCCACCCCGGTGATGCGGTACGCGGACTACGCGGCCACCCATGCCAGCCGGGTGTACGTCGAGCTCCAGCAGCAGCAGGTCGCCGACGCCGACCGGGTCCGCCGCGACCTGCTGGAGCACCTGCTCGCCGGCGAGGTGCCGACCCGGCGTGCGCTGCTGGCCACCGCGCAGGCGTACGGGCTGGTCGCCGACCGGCCCCTGCTGCTCGCCACGGTCGCGCCGGCCGCGATGGACGCGGACGTGCCGGCGCAGGCCACCGACGAGCTGGCCCGCCTCGACGGGCCGTGCGGGCGGGCGCTGGTGGTGAGCCGGCAGACCGAGCTGGTGCTGGTCACCGCGCTGCGGACGGCCTCCGATGCCGGCGCGGTGTGTGACCGGCTGGCCGAGGTGCAGGCCAGGTTGCGGGCGGAGGGCCTGCCGCTGGCGGTCGGCGTGGGCACGGTGGCGGCGGGGGTGGGCGAGCTGCCCCGGGCGTACCAGGAGGCGACGGCGGCGCTGGCCGACGTGGCGGTGCCCGGCGGGGTGGTGGCGCTGCCCCGGCTGTCCGCGTTCGACTACCTGACCCGGCGGGCCGACGACACCTCCCGCCGGCTGGTCGACCCGCGGCTGCGGGCCTTCCTGGCCGAGGACCGCGCCCGCGGCGGCACGCTGGTGGAGACCACGCGGGCGTTCGCCGCCGCCGACCTCAACCTCAAGGTGGCCGCGGGGCGGCTGCGGGTGCACACCAACACCGCGCAGTACCGACTGCGGAAGGTCGAGGAGCGCACCGGCCGTAACCCGCGCCGCATCGCCGACCTGCTCGACCTGCTGGTCGCGATCGCTTTGGTAGACCTACCGGATGCCGATGACTGAGCCGGTCCGGGCCGCGGTGCTGCACGAGGTGGGCGCGCCGCCGCGGGTGCAGGAGGTGTCGCTGGACGAGCCCGGTCCAGGGCAGGTGCGGGTCCGGATCGCCGCCGCCGGGGTGTGCCACTCCGACCTGTCGCTGGCCCGCGGCACCCTGAAGATCCCGGCCCTGCCCGCGGTGCTCGGGCACGAGGGCGCCGGGCACGTGGTCTCCACCGGGCCGGACGTCACCGGCCTGGCTCCCGGCGACCCGGTGGTGCTCAACTGGTCGCCGTCCTGCGGGGCCTGCTGGTTCTGCCGGCACGGCGAGCCCTACCTGTGCGAGCACGGCGACGACGCCACCCGCCGGCCGTACGGGCAGCTGGCCGACGGCACCCCGGTCTTCCCGAGCCTGAGCACCGGGGCCTTCGCCACCGAGACCGTGGTCTCCGCCCGGGCCTGCATCCCGCTGCCGGCCGACCTGCCGATGGCCCAGGCGGCGCTGCTCGGCTGCGCGGTGCTCACCGGGGTCGGCGCGGTGCTCAACGCGGCCCGGGTCCGGCCCGGCGAGTCTGTCGTCGTCTTCGGGCTCGGCGGGGTCGGGCTGAGCGCGCTGCAGGGCGCCCGGCTGGCCGGCGCCGACCCGATCGTCGCGGTCGACCCGGCCGAGTCGCGCTGGGAGCTGGCCCGGACGCTGGGCGCCACCGAGGTGCTGCCGCCCGGCCGCGAGCTGGCCCGCACGGTGCGCGGGCTGACCGGCGGCCGCGGCGCCGACGTCGCGGTGGAGTGCGTCGGGCGGGCCGAGACAATGCGGGCGGCCTGGTCGGCGACCCGCCGCGGCGGCCGCGCGATCGTGGTCGGGATGGGCTCGCCGGACGACGAGCTGCGGCTGAACGCGCTGGAGATCCCGTTCTTCGCCCGCACGCTCGCCGGCTGCATGTACGGCAGCAGCGACCCGGCCACGGACGTGCCGGTGCTGCTCGAGCACGTCCGGGCCGGCCGGCTCGACCTGGCCCCGCTGGTCACCGAGACGGTGCCGCTGGACGGGGTGGCGGACGCCTTCGCCGACCTGGAGGCCCGCCGCGGCGCCCGCACCGTGGTGCTGCCCGGCTGACCCCTAGTCCGCCCGGTGGCGCGACGCGCCGATGACCTGCCAGACCGCGTCGGCCAGCGCCGGATGGCAGATGTCACTGTGCGCGCCGGAGGGGCCGGAGCCTTCCCGGACGACCCCCGCCGCGTCGAGGTTCAGGACGACGCCCGGCCGGAGCTCGAGTGGCTTGCCTTCCACCGGGAGGACGTCGTCGGCCACCGCCACGCCGGGCCCGCGGACCCCCCAGACGCCGATGCCGCCGAACGTCGGCAGCTGGCCGGGACCGAAGTCGACCTGGTTCCGCAGGCCGGCCCCGATCGGATAGAACGCCCGGACCGCGCGGTCGTGCAACGACGTCGTCACGAGGACGGACCCGGTCACGAGGCCGTCGGCGACCAGCCGGTGGAAGTAGCCCGAGCGTCCCGGCCGGGACGGGATCGACGCGCAGAAGGACCACAGCGACATCGCTCCCTGCACGAGCACCAGCGACGCGACCGGCACCGGTGCGATCCGGGCCGCCGGCCGCCCGGCCACGGCGGCGGAGACGACGATGCAGCCGAAGCTGTGCCCCATCAGGTGGAGGCGCGCGCCGGGCGCCTCCCGCCGGAGGCTGCGGAGCAGCTCCGCGACCCCCGCTCTCCCCGACGATCCGGGCCCGGCGCTTCATCTGCCAGAAGGTGAACATCCGCAGCGGCGCCAGCAGGCCTCCGAGCGAGCCGCCGCCGTACGACACGATCTCCTCGAGCTGGAACGCGCGGTAGACCTCATCCGCGTCGAAGGGAACCCGGTCGTCCCCCGGCGCCTCGCCCTCGCCGCCGGCGCCCAGCCCGAGCTCGGCGTCGATCGTCCGGTACGCCCGGCGCACCGGCTCCGGCAGGCGCCGCGGTGCGGCGTCGTCGAGCGCCGCGAGCACCACCGTCCGGACCGCCTCCCGGATCGCCGGGGAGTCGCCGAGCCGCTCGGCGTACCGGGCGACGAGCGCTTCGACCTCGTCCTGCGGGGCCGGCGGCGCGGGCGGCGGCGCCGCCGATGTCTCGGCCGTGAAGGAGGACGGCCCCAGCTCCTCGTCCCCCCACGCCTTGCTCGGCCAGTGCACCCCGACCAGCAGGGTCCGGAACTCCCCCGGCCGCTCGTCCGGTCGCTCCCGGGCCTCGCGGGCGGCGAGCATGGCCTCGATCCAGCGGCCGTACTGCTCCCGCGCGGCCGGCACATCGCCCTGCCAGCCGTGACTGAAGACGATGACGTCGGTGGGGCGGGCGGAGCCGGCCTCCGCGAGGGCACTCGCGGAGGAGGCCTCGCCACCGTCGTCGCGCTCCGTGCCGGACGCGTCGTAGCTGACGAGGTGGTAGTGGGCGTCGCGGTCGGCCACGGTCTCCAGGGCCACGGTCACTCCCCACCGGTGCGGTACGCCCGGACGGCCGGGTCGCCGAGCAGGACATAGTTGCGGGCGTCGTGGTTGGCGGTCCACAACGCGGCGAGGGTGCGGTCGTCGATGATCCGGCCGAACTTGCGGTACTCCTGCATCCGGCTGGTCAGCTGGGTGGCGACGGCGGCGTACTTCGAGTTGACGTACTCCAGCGCGTGGCCGATGCGGAGGCCGTCGACCGTCGCTCGCATCGCGCTCGCGATCGCCGAGATCTGCGGGTCGATGCCGTTCCAGAGGAAGGAGCAGCTGAAGGCGCGGTCGACGTGCCCGACGAAGGCGAGCGCCGCACCGGCCCCGGTGCCCAGCAGTCGCTGCGGCAGCCGGGCGAGGAAGCCCCGCTCGGCCAGAACGGGATGGTCGTCGAAGTCGGACTCCCGGGGGGTGCCGGCGCCGTAGCAGGAGAAGGAGAAGACCACCCGCGGTCCGACCGCCCGGTCCGCCGGGATGTCCCGCCCGGCCAGGTAGTGCGTCTCGTCGACCCGTCCACCGCCGAGCAGGGGACCCTGCCACTCCTGGCAGAGGAGCGCTCCCTGCGCCTCCCGCTGGTCGGGACCGGCGGATCCCACCCCGTGCGTCGCCGTGAAGAGGACGGCCGGCCCGCCCGGCCCCGTCATCAGCTGCAGCAGCCTCTCCCGGGTCGCGGTGGCACCGACGTCCTGGGTCACCTGGAGGCCGGCGCCGAGGTCGACCAGCTCCTCGGCCAGCGGCTCGACCAGCCGGGACGCGCTGAGCGCGGTCGCCGTGTCCCCCGGATTGCGGGTGCCGAAAAGGTGGACGCGGCGGGCGGGAGCGTTCACACCCGGCGCCGCGGGTGCCTCGGGCGCCGCCGGCGCCTCGGCGGCGACGACCGCCGCGGCGTAGGCGGCGTACTCGGCCGGGGTGTCGAAGTGCAGCCGCCCCACCGCGTGCTCGACGTCGAGCTGGTACTGGAACGGGAAGGGGATCGCGTCGGGATCGCCGACGAGGAGCAGGTAGTACGGCATCCTGCGGGGATCGACCGGCCCGGGCGCGGTGCCGTGCCGGATCAGGAACGCGTCATCGTCCTCGTCCGGCAACCGGACCAGCTCCCGGTAGCGGTCGCCGGCCTGGGCACGGCGCAGGGTCCGCAGCGGCTCCAGCGCCGCCAGGATCTCGGGGTCGACGTCGTCGGCGGTGACCAGCGCCCATCCCGCCGAGGCGAGGTCGTCCGGGTCCGCTCCGTACATCACCCCCAGGTTGGCCTCGTCGTCGGCGCGGCGGCGCCGAAGCGCATCGGCGTGCCGGCCGGCCGGCGGATGACCGCGCACCGACGCCGCGAGCGTCGCCACCGACGAAGCGGGGAAGAGGTAGCCCCCGGTGTCCAGGTCGACCCCGTTGAAGAAGACCAGGTCGTCGGCCATCCATCAACCCAGCACGAGGACGAGGATCACGACCAGCTCGATGACGGCGATCACCGAGACGATGGTCAGCGTGTAGCGGTAGGCCTGGAGCAGGAAGCGGTTGCCGACGTCCTCGTAGGACTCCCGGAGGAAGTCCCGCTCGAAGTCGGCGAGGTCCTTCCGCCGGACCGAGGGCGCCGTGGACAGCAGCTCCGACTTCAGCAGGAAGGCGCGTTGCCGGTTGTTGGCGACCCAGTCCAGAGCGGCGTTCTGCCACGGCTCGAGGTGGTCGTGGCGCCAGGCCCGGTTGCTGGCGCGGACCGCCGGGATCAGCCGGTCGTGCGCCAGCTCGTACCAGGTCGTCAGTCCCCGGGTGTCGCTGTTGACCAGGAACATCTCCCGCAGGCGGGTGAGGATCTCCCGCTCGTGGTCCCCGGTGACCGGCGGGATGGTCGTCTGGCTGCGGAAGCCCTGGGCCGTGATCAGCTGGTGCTCGAACCAGTCGCGGATCAGCCGCTCGCTCGCGCCGAAGCTTCGGGCGAGCTCGCCGACGGAGTCCGAGTAGTAGCGGGTCAGGGCGCGCTCCACGTCCACGTGGCGCTCGACGTCCTCATCGTCGATGACGTGGAAGTCGCCCTTCGCCTTCCGGACGTCCTTCCACAGCCGGCGGCACACCACCTGAAGCTGGAACGGCTCCACATAGGGCGCCAGCTTCGACTCCACCCCGTGCTCGGGCGCCTGCACCTTCGTCTGCGAGAGCTTTGTCACCAGCAGCTGGGCCGCCTCGTCGGTGACCGTGACCCCCTGCGCCGCCGCCGGCTTCCGGATCGCCGCGATCGCCTCCCGGTGGGTGAGGAAGTCCAGGCGGTAGCGCGAGCGGAGGTGACCGGGCACGAACCGCAGGCACCGGTCCATCCCACCGATGTAGTCCTCGCGCATCGCCAACAGGACCCACAGCCCACGGTCGGCGATGGCTGCGCCCAGCTCCCGGAAGAACTGCTCCTTCGCGGCCCAGTCGGTCGGGTCGAGGGTGAGGATCTCCTCGACCTGGTCGAACACGACCAGCGGCAGCCGGCCCCGCTCGGCCGGCGGGAGCGCGCGGGCGAGGATCTCGCTGAGCGTGAGTTGACCGAGCTCGGGCGCGACCCCGTCCCCGTCGCCGAGCAGGTAGAGCGCCACGCTGAAGACGTAGCGGTTGTGCACCTTCCATGGGCGACCGTCGGCGTCGGTCGGCACCGGCTTGTCCACCCGCAGCGGTCCGACCGCGTGGAAGCCGTCGAGCAGCGGGAGGACCGCCGCCTGGATGATGGACGTCTTCCCGGCTCCGGAGGGAGCGTGCAGGAGCACGACGCGCTCGGAGATGACGAGGTCGGCGAGCTCACGGGCCTCCCGCTCGCGGTTCGGCAGCCGCTGGTCGCGGCCGAAGGGGAACGGCCCGACGTACGGGTTCCGCGGCGGAGCCTTCCGGCCCGGTGCCGGCGCGCTGATCGTCATGGCAGCCCGGTCCGGGTGCGGAGCTGATCCAGGAAGGAGCGGGTGTCGGACCAGAAGATGTTGACCCGGTCGGGGCCGAAGTAGGCCTCGAGGTAGCGCTGGGCCGCCTCCCGCTCGATCACCTGGCTCTGCAGCTTGAACTGGACGCCGACGTGGTCGTCCCAACGGTCCTTGAGGTTGAAACTCTTGATGCTCTGGAACACGACCCGGAAGTCCCAGTCCTCCAGGCGGTAGCCGAGGAAGAGCAGGGACGTCCCGGTGAGCGCCGCCTTCACGGCCGGCGGGACTATCTGCCGGATGTCCTTCTTCACGATCCAGGCGTCCAGCCAGTCGAAGTAGTCGTCCTCGGTCAGGACCAGCGAGCGCGGTTCCGTGAGGCGCCCGAAGAGGTGGTACACCCAGGGCTCAGCCACGGACGGCGGATCGACGCTCGCCGGGTCCTCCCCGAGGAGGTCCCAGCCGATCCCGTCCGTCCACGGAAAGCAGATCGTTCGCGGCCTCTTCTCGGGCTGGACGTCCGCCATGGCGTCCTGCAGGAGGCCCGTAGTGCCGGTGGTCACGAAGATCTTGGCGGGCATGGACGCCACGACGCGGAACGGGTCGCCCTTGTCCGCGGCTCTGAGCCGCCGGCCGACCTCGAGGATCGCCTGCTCCGGCGTCCCGCGCTCGAGGATCTCGGGCGGAAGACCCCGGAACGGGTCGTCCCCCCGGGCATTGGTGACCCGCTCCTGCAACTCCGTGCGCAGGTATTTCTGGAGCTCTCCCGGCACCATCGCGCGGTTGTGGCTCACCCGAAGGTACTGGGCGACCTGGGCGAAGTTGTTCACCGCATGCGCGGCGATCGGCATTTGCCATCGGCGCGCCCACCGGCGGGCCATCGATTCCCGCGAGCCCAGAATGCCGTCGGCCAGGCCCGGCCCGAGGACCGGAGTGAAGCTCCCGTTCTCGATCATCGTGTTGAGGATCTGCCAGGTCGCCTCGGCCCGGTCGGTGAATCCCGGCTCGTACCGCAACCGACCGGAGCGCAGCCGGGAGAACAGCACCGGCACCCACCAGTCGTCCCGGTCCCGGACGGCCTGGCGACCCACCGCCACCGCGGCGTCGACGACGGGATCCTCGGCCAGCGCCGCGAAGAAGGCCCGCGCGAAGTCGGAGGCGGTCCGCATGCTGACGTTGCCCTGCATCGCCACGACCGCCGCGACGCCGGACGCGGCCAGCCGCGGTCCGATCGCCGCGAGCGCGCCCCCGTCCTCGCTGTAGCGCTGATCGCCCACCCCGGCCGACTGGCAGGAGCTCAGCAGGACCACTGTGGGCCGGCGGGCGAGGTCACGCACCCGCTCCTCCATCCGCCGGGCGTCCACCGGGTCGGCGGTGCCGTCGGCCTTCTCGAGGAAGAGCAGCGGCACGTCGGACGTCTGCACGCCGTGCCCCACGACATAGAGGATGTCGAATCCCTCGTCCAGCTTCGCCAGCATGGCGGCGAGGGTTGCCTGCCCGCGGCCGGCGAGGACGACGGGACGGAAGGGCGCGAGCGCCTGCTGTGCCCGGTGGAGCTCGAGCGGGACGTCCACCGGCGCCAGCCGCGGACGTCCGGGCGTCTCGTACCCGTCCAGGTCGCTCGGGTCGGCGATCACCACGAGCGCCCGCAGCTCGCTGTCCGGCAGCTCGGACACCGGCCGCCAGTCGCCGCTGAGCAGATACCGGGAGAAGAGCACGTTCTGGCTGGTCGCGAGCGGCGAGCCGGTCCGAGGGTCCCGCATCGTCTCCCAGCGCACGGAGTGGAACCGCGCCGGTCCATCGACGTGCAGCCGGAAATGGAGCGGCACGTCGCGGGCCGCGGTGCCCACCCGGGTCAGGAACCGGCGCACTTCCTCGTCGGCGAAAAGCCACTCGGTGAGGCGCTCCCCGTACTCGGCCTCGTCGTTCGCCAGCTGGCCGAGCGCCGCCAGATCTACTTGCACCGGCCGCTTGGGATGGGAACTGAAGTCCTCGAGGGCGTGGCCCAGCTGCCCCGTGAAACGGAGACTGACATCGAACGAATGCTGCACCGTGTCCCACACGAGGCCGAACTCGAAGTCGGCATAAGCGGCAGCCACCGTGTCCCCCGGTCTGTGACGCCCGTCACTTTTCAGGGACGAGTGTCGAGCGGCCGGCCGGCATCGTCAAGCGCATTCAATTTCAGCGCCCCGCGAGAAACATGATTTGTGGCCAATTGTCATAGGCTCACTAAAAGGCGCTGATCCCGGTGAGGGCGCGGCCGATGATCAGCTTCTGCACCTGGGTGGTGCCCTCGTAGAGGGTCATCACCCGGGCGTCGCGGAGATACTTGCCGACCGGGTACTCGTCGACGTAGCCGTACCCGCCGAAGACCTGCAGGCAGTTGTTGGCGGCGCGGACCGCGGCCTCGCTGGCGAAGAGCTTGGCCTTGCTCGCGGCGAGCGACACCTTCTCGCCCCGGTCGAGCAGGTCGGCGGCCAGCCAGGTCAGCATCCGGCCCGCGTCCACGTCCACCGCGGTGTCGGCCAGCAGCTCCTGCACCAGCTGGTGGGCCGCGATCGGCTTGCCGAACTGGACCCGCTCCTTGGCGTACGCCGTCGCCGCGTCCAGGCAGCCCCGGGCGATGCCGACGCAGCCGGCGGCGATGCTCATCCGGCCCTTGTCCAGCGCGGCCATGGCCAGCCGGAAGCCCTGGCCCTCCTCGCCGAGCCGGTTGGCGTCCGGCACCCGCACCTCGTCCAGGTGCAGCGAGGCGGTGGCCTGGCCGCGCAGGCCGAGCTTGCCCTTGATCTCGCGGGCCTCGAAGCCGGCGCCGTCGGTGGGCACCAGGAAGGCGGTGATCCCCTTCGGCCCAGGCCCGCCGGTGCGGGCGAAGACCAGCGCCACCTGGGCCCAGGTGCCGTTGGTGATGAACACCTTCTCCCCGGTGAGGAGCCAGTCACCGCCGTCCTTCACCGCACGGGCGGTGAGGTTGCCGGCGTCGCTGCCGGTACCCGGCTCGGTCAGCCCGAAGCAGGCCAGCGTGCTGCCGTCGACGATGCCGGGCAGCCACTGCTTGCGCTGCTCGTCGGAGCCGTACGCGGCGATGGTCTTGCCGACCAGGCCGAGGCTGACGCTGACGATCCCGCGGATCGCGGAGTCGCCGCGGCCCAGCTCCTCCATGACCAGGCAGTACGACCGGTGGTCGACCGGGGTGCCGCCGAACTCCTCGTCCAGCGTCAGGCCGAGGAAGCCCAGCTCGCCGAGGCGGGCCACGATCTCGCGGTCCACCAGCTCGTCCCGGTCCCAGCGGGCCCGGTGCGGGACCACCTCGCGGTCGATGAAGTCGGCGGCGGTGGACCGGAGCAGCTCCTGCTCCTCGGTGAGGGCGAGCGTCATGCCCGGAGGCTAACCCCGCAGCTCGGGCAGCACCTTCTCGGCGTAGAAGTCGACGAAGCCGTCCTGCTCCGCCCGCCGCCGATCTAGAGGTTGGGGGGCGGACTGCGGCGTGTCGCCAGCCCGTTCCTCAAGATCGGCGGATGTCCGGGGGCATCCGGGGCGGCGCCGGCGGGCGGGGGATGGAGGCGCGGGTTAGGTTGGCGCGCGTGCTGCGGGCGCTGGTGGGGATGCAGCGGCGGGCGGTGGTGACGCCGCGGGCGGACCAGCCGTGGCGGGTGCCGGCGCCGGCCTCGGCGATCGTCGTGGGCGGCGGGATCGCCGGCGTCTCGGCCGCCGTGGTGCTGGCCGAGCGGGGCGTGCGGGTCACCCTGCTGGAGGCGGCCGACCACCTCGGCGGGCGGCTCGGCGCGTGGCCGCGCACGCTGGCGGACGGCTCGCGGCAGCTGGTCGAGCACGGCTTCCACGGCTTCTTCCGGCAGTACTACACCTGGCGCGCGGTGCTGCGCCGGATCGACCCGGAGCTCGGCTTCCTGCGCCCGCTCGGCGGCTACCCTGTGATCTCCCGCCGGTGGCCGGCCGAGGACTTCGCCTCGCTGCCCGGGCTGCCGCCGGTCAACCTGCTCGCCCTGCTGGTGCGCTCACCCAGCCTGCGCCTGCGGGACCTGCGGCACGCCGACCGGGTGCTCGCCTCGGCGCTGCTCGAGTTCGACCGGGTACGGACGTACGCCGACTTCGACGGCATGACGGCCGCCGAGCTGCTGGACCGGCTGGCGCTGCCGGAGCGGGCCCGGGCGGTGCTCTTCGAGGTCTTCAGCCACTCCTTCTTCAACCGGGAGGAGGACTTCTCGGCGGCCGAGATGATCATGCTGTTCCACTACTACTTCCTCGGCAACCCCGAGGGACTCGGCCTGGACGCCCCGGTCGACGACCACGACACCTGCATCTGGTCGCCGCTGCGGGCGCGGCTGGAGCGGCACGGGGCGGACGTACGGACCGGAGCGCCGGTCGACCGGGTCGAGCGGGACGGCGACGGGTGGTGGGCCGGCGGCGTCTGCGCGCCGCACCTGGTGCTCGCGCTCGACCCGGCGGCGCTGCGCAAGCTGGTCGCGGGGTCGGCCGGGCTGCCGGCCGGGCTGGTCCCGCAGGTGGAGTCGCTGACGGTCAGCGCGCCGTACGCGGTCGCCCGCTACTGGACCGACCGCCCGGTGGGTGCCGACCGGCCGACCTTCTCCGGGGTGTCCCGGGAGGCCACCATGGACTCCATCACCGTCTACTCGCGACTGGAGGACGGTGCCCGGCGATGGGCGGCGCGGTCCGGGGGCGAGGTGGTCGAGCTGCACGCGTACGCGGCCCCGGACGGCATCGGCGCGAACGAGGCGGCCGACCGGATGTGGGCCGAGCTGGGCGGGCTGTGGCCGGAGGTGCGCGACCTGCGGGTGCTGGATCGGGAGACCCGGGTGGGGCACGACGCGCCCGGCTTCCCGCCCGGCTCGGACGCGACCCGCCCCGGGGTGCGTACCGGCGACCCGACGCTGCTGCTGGCCGGCGACTGGGTCCGGCTCCCGTTCCCGTCCGCGCTCATGGAGCGGGCCGCCGTCACCGGCGTCCTGGCCGCCAACGACGTCCTCGCCGCCGCCGGCGCCCGCGCCGAGCCCGTCACCACCACCCGCCCCACCGGCCTCCTCCACCGCGGGTAACAGCGGCGGTCACCAGTCGGCGAGCTCCAGGTCGGTGCACGGGAAGTCGTCGCCGACGCAGAGCAGCGGCTCGGCGGCGATCCGGGCGACCGCGTACGTCAGGCAGTCGCCGAAGTCGAGCGCCGCGCGGTGCCGACCCTTCCCGTACCGGGTGAAGGCGTCGACGGCCACCGTCCAGTGCCCGGGCCCGACCGCGATGACGTCGGCCGAGGTCTCCTGGACGAAGCGGGCGAGCAGGCTCTTGCCGGGGACGCCGAGCCGGGAGACCAGCACCATGCCGGTCTCGGCCAGCGTCGGACCGCCGACGGCGAGCCGCTCGGCGCCGGCCAGCGCGTTGACCAGGCGCTTGTGGTCCGGCTCCTGCAGCAGCACCGCGATGATCGCCGAGCTGTCAACGATCACAGCCCGTCCGGCCCGTAGCCGAGGACGTCCTCGCGCTCGGTCTTGGTGACCGCTCGGCGCCGCGCGGCCGCCGGCACCTGCGGCCACACCTCGTCGGTGAGGAAGGCGGTCAGCCGCTCGGCCCGCTGCCCCGCCGACCGGCGCAGCAGCCGCTCCCGACGCTCGGTCAGCGCCACTCGGACCGCCCGCGTCTTGGTCTCGTGGGCGAGGGCGGCGACCTCGGCGGCGAGCCGCTCGGTCTCCGGGTCCTTGATGTTCAGCGCCATGGTGTAACTCTACCCGCGAAGGTGGAAATATGCCGTGGAATGTTGCGGGTGCAAGTGCCGTTCGGTGGATGGTCTGATGGTGCGGGAGACGAGGAGACGGCGATGCCTGCGGTGACGGTGGATGACATCCTGACGCTGCCCCGGCTGCGCACGCCGGACCCGGCCGGGGACCGGCCGCGGCCGGTGGCGGCGGTGACCACCGCCCCGCGCGGCTTCGAGGGCGAGGGCTTCCCGGTGCGGCGCGCGTTCGCAGGGGTCGACCTTCGGACGCTCGACCCGTTCATCCACATGGACCAGATGGGCGAGGTCGAGTACGCGCCCGGCGAGCCCAAGGGCACCCCCTGGCACCCGCACCGCGGCTTCGAGACCGTCACCTACATCATCGACGGCACCTTCCTGCACCAGGACTCGCACGGCGGCGGCGGGGTCATCACCAACGGCGACACCCAGTGGATGACCGCCGGCTCCGGCCTGCTGCACATCGAGACCCCGCCGGAGGAGCTGGTCGTCTCCGGCGGCCTCTTCCACGGCGTCCAGCTCTGGGTCAACCTGCCGGCCAAGGACAAGTGGGCGCCCCCGCGCTACCAGGACATCCGCGGCGGCAAGGTCGCGCTGCTGTCCTCGGCCGACGGCGGCGCGCTGCTGCGGCTCATCGCCGGCGAGCTGGACGGGCACGCCGGCCCGGGCGTGACGTACACGCCGATCACGCTGGCGCACGCCACCGTCTCCCCCGGCGCCTCGGTCACGCTGCCGTGGCGGACCGACTTCAACGCGCTGGTGTACGTGCTGTCCGGCGAGGGCACCATCGGCGCCGAGCGACGCCCGGTCCGCTCCGGCCAGCTCGCCGTCCTCGGCGCCGGCAGCTCGATCACCGTGGCCGGCGACGGCCGCCAGGACAGCCGCACGCCGGCGCTCGATGTGCTGCTCCTCGGCGGCCGGCCGATCCGGGAGCCGGTGGCGATGTACGGCCCGTTCGTCATGAACACCCGCGACGAGGTGGTCCGCGCCTTCGAAGACTTCCAGGCCGGCCGCCTCGGCACCGTCCCCGCCGACGCCCTGCGGCCCCACTCCGGCCTGCAGGCCGAGACCTCCGGCGACTGACAGTGAGGATGTGTGAGGAGCCCCGCGGCTTAGGCTGCCGGCGTGGCGTACGAGGCGGCGGGTGGCCGTTACGAGCGGATGGCGTACCGGCGGTGCGGGCGGAGCGGGCTGAAGCTGCCCGAGCTGTCGCTGGGGCTGTGGCACAACTTCGGCCACGACCGGCCGTACGAGACGCAGCGGGCGATCGTGCGGCGGGCCTTCGACCTCGGCATCACACACTTCGACCTCGCCAACAACTACGGCCCGCCGTACGGGTCGGCGGAGGTCAACTTCGGCCGGATGCTGGCCGGGGACCTCCGGCCGTACCGGGACGAGCTGGTGATCTCGACCAAGGCGGGCTACGACATGTGGCCGGGGCCGTACGGCGACCACGGGTCCCGCAAGTACCTGCTGGCCAGCTTGGACCAGTCGCTGGCCCGGATGGGCCTGGACTACGTCGACATCTTCTACTCGCACCGGCTGGACCCGGAGACACCGCTCGAGGAGACGATGGGTGCGCTGGACTCCGCGGTCCGCGCCGGCAAGGCGCTGTACGTCGGGATCTCGTCGTACAGCTCGGAGCGGACCCGGGAGGCGGCCGCGATCCTGCGTGAGCTGGGCACCCCGCTGCTGATCCACCAGCCGTCGTACTCGATGGTGAACCGCTGGATCGAGGACGACCGGCTGCTGGACACGCTCGCCGACGTCGGCGCCGGCTGCATCGCCTTCTCGCCGCTGGCGCAGGGGCTGCTCACCGACCGCTACCTGGACGGGGTGCCGGCGGACTCCCGGGTCGCCACCGGCGGCGCGATGGGCGAGGACATGCTCACCGAGGACCGGCTGGCCAAGGTGCGCGCGCTCAACGACGTGGCCGGCGCGCGCGGGCAGAGCCTGGCCCAGCTCGCGCTGGTCTGGGCGCTGCGCGACCCGCGGATGACCTCGCTGGTGATCGGCGCGAGCAGCGTCGCCCAGCTGGAGGCGAACGTGGCCGCACTGGACCGGCCCGAGCTGTCCGGCGACGAGCTGGCCGAGATCGAGCGGCACGCCACCGACGCCGACATCAACCTGTGGGCATCCTCAAGCGCAGGGTGACATTGCCGGCGGTTCGTGAATAAATCGGTCGAGACACACCGACCAGGCGTTTCACTGCCGGCCGGGTGGACACGAGTTCTGTCGAGACCGACCTTCCTGACGCGGGGCGGAGAGTGGACGCCGAGGTGACGCTGCCGGACGGACCCGAGGGGGCGAGCTTCGCCCGTCGGGCGACCGCACGGGCGGCGGAGCTGTGGCGGCTGGACCGGGAGCTGACCGAGACCGCGCTGCTGCTGGTCAGCGAGCTGGCCACCAACGCGATCCGGCACGGCGCCCCGCCGGTGCGGCTGTCCCTGCGGCTGGAGTCCGACCGGCTGCGGGTCGAGATCACCGACGGCTCGCCCTCGCTGCCCCGGCTCATCCAGCCCGGCCCGGACCAGGTCGGCGGGCGCGGGCTGCAGATCGTGCAGGAGCTGGCGGCCCGCTGGGGCGCCCAGGCGTCCCGGCAGCACCTCGGCAAGACCGTCTGGTTCGAGCTCGGCGGCATGCTCCGCCGGCGCTGAGCCGCCCACCCCGGCCCGACACCAGCCCACCCGCCGCCCTGCCGCCGGCCCGCCACCGGTCGCCTGCCGGCCCGCCCACCGGCCCCTCCGGGCTGCGTACCCGGGAATCACCCATCGGCACCGGTCATGGCACAGTGACGACGACACGGCAGAGGATGGGCATGACGACGGAGCGGTTCCGGCTCGTCGCGGCGGCGGCCGCGGCGCTGGTGCTCGCGGTGGTCGGGATGGCCGCCGGCGGTCTCGCCCGGGACGACGCCGCCACCGCCGTGGACGTCGCGCAAGTGGTCGCGGCCGCGGCGGCCGCCGCCTGCTGCGGCCGGACCGGCTGGCGGGCGACCGGGCCGGAGCGGCGCTGGCGGCTGCTGGTCGGGCTCGGCATCGGGCTCTGGGGCGCCGTGCAGGCGGTCCGGCTCTGGGCCGGGCTGGCCGGTGCCGACCTGGGGTCGCCTTCGGTCGCGGACGCCGGCCAGCTCGGGCTGGCCGTCTTCGTGCTGCCCGCGCTGGCCGTCTTCGCCACCGAGGGCACCCGGCTGCCGCCGCGGCCGACGACGCCCCCCGACGACGACGTCGAGACCGGCCGGTCGGTGCCGGTGCTGGTGCTGGACGGGCTGGTGGTGGTCGGCTCGCTGCTCACCCTGGCCTGGTCGAGCACCCTGGGCGCGGCCGTCGACCGCGGCGCCCCCGGGCCGGTCGACCTGCTGGTCGCGCTGGTCGACCCGGTGGTCGACCTGGCGCTGATCACCGTGGTGGTGCTGCTCACCGCGGTCCGCCGGGTGCGCTGGCGGCCGCCGCTGCTGCTGCTCGGCCCCGGCCTGGTCGCGATCGCGATGTCCGACAGCGTCGCCGGCTGGCTGCACAACCGGGGCGACGCCGAGGTCCACCCCCTGGTCGAGGCGGGCGCGGTGGTCGGCGCCGCGCTGGTCGCGCTGGCCGCGGTGGTGCCGGAGGCGCCGCCCGGCTCTCCGGCCCGGCGGCGGACCGCGCTGCCGGCCTGGGCGCACCTGCTGGTGCCGTACCTGCCGCTGACCGCGGTCGGCCTGCTGATGACCGGGCAGACCGCGGTCGGCGTGCAGCTGGAGCCGGTCGAGATCTACGCCGGCATGCTGGTCATGGTGCTGGTGGTGGCCCGCCAGCTGCTCACCCTGCGGGAGAACCTCACGCTCTTGCAGCGGGTCCGCGACGGCCGCCGGCAGCTGGCCCACCTCGCCTTCCACGACCCGCTGACCGGGCTGGTCAACCGGGCGCTGTTCGGCGACCGGCTGGCGCACGCGGTCGAGCTGCACCGGCGGGACGGCCAGCCGGTGGCGCTGCTCTTCTGCGACCTCGACGACTTCAAGACCGTCAACGACAGCCTCGGCCACAGCGCCGGCGACGAGCTGCTGCGGCAGGTCGCGCAGCGGCTGGCCGCGACCGTACGGTCCTCGGACACCGTCGCGCGGCTGGGCGGGGACGAGTTCGCGGTGCTCTTCGAGGGCGGCCAGGCGGACCGGTCCACGGTGGTGGAGCGGCTGGTCCAGGCGCTGGCGAGGCCGTTCACGCTGGACGGGGTGGCCCGGATCGTACGGTGCAGCCTCGGCCTGGTGGCCGCGGACGAGCCAGGACCGGAGGTGTCCCCGGACCTGCTGCTGCACCAGGCCGACGGGGCGATGTACGAGGCCAAGCGGCAGGGCGGCGGCCAGGTGGTGACGTACCGGCCCGGCGAGACGCCGACCCACACCGACCCGGACCTGCCCGAGCGGCTGGCCCGGGCGCTGCGCCGCGGGGTGTCCGCGGCTGAGGACGACGGGCTGCGTGTGCATTACCAGCCGATCGTGCGGATCGCGGACGGCGCCACAGTGGCGCTGGAGGCGCTGGCCCGATGGACCGACCGGGCCCGCGGGCCGGTGTCGCCGGACGTCTTCGTGGCGGTGGCCGAGCGGACCGGGCTGGTCGGCGACCTGGACGACCGGGTGCTCGAGCAGGCCTGCCGGGACCTGGCCGCGCTGCGCAAGAAGCTCGGCCGCGGGCTGGCCGTCCATGTCAACGTGTCCGCCACGCGGCTGCACGACCCCGGCCTGGAGCGGACCGTGCGCGCCGCGCTGGAGCGGCACGGGCTGCCCGGCGGGGCGCTGGTGCTGGAGATCACCGAGACCAGCCGGGTGCCCGACCCGGACGCCGCCTCCCGGATCCTGCAGCGGCTGCGCAAGGCCGGCGTCCGGGTCGCGCTGGACGACTTCGGCACCGGCTACGGCACGCTTGCCCACCTGCACCTGCTGCCGGTCGACGTGGTCAAGCTGGACCGCACGCTCACCACCCCGGACCCGGAGCAGGCGGAGCGGCTGCGCCGCTCGGTGGTCACCATCTCCCGCGCGCTCGGCATGCTGGTCGTCGCCGAGGGGGTGGAGACGATCCGGCAGGCCGCCGGGCTGCACCGGCTGGGCTGCGACCTCGCCCAGGGCTGGCTCTACGGCCGGCCGGTCGCGGTGGGCGACCTGCGCCTGGTGCCGGCCCGCGTCCCCGACCTGCCGGAGCCCGCCGGCGCCGGGCCCGACGCCGGCCCGGTCGCCGAGCCGTCCGCGAACGGCAGCGGACCCCACCCGGTCGTCGTCCCGGCCCGGCTCCTCGGGCCGGCCACCTGACGACCGGGATCAGCCGGGGCGGCGGGCGGACAGATAGGTGACCGCGAACCGGCCGCGGCGGCGCTCCGGCGGCTGGGACTCGAGATGGCTCAGCAGCTCCTCCCGCTCGGCCGGGTCGAGCGCCCGGTCGAGCAGCTCCCCGTACGTCGGCGCGGTCGGGTTGGGCGCGATGCCGAGCATCTGCCGGATCGGCAGCCGGGTCAGGCCGAAGCCGAGGTCGGTGCCGATCCGCGCCTCGTACGCCAGCGTGAGCTCGCCGAACCCGGCCGCCTCGGCCGCGGCCAGCAGGTCCCGCTCGTCGAAGTCGACGATCGGGTCGTCGACCGGCCGGTCGGCCCGGGCCGCCGCGGCCACCCGGTCGGCCAGCTTCTGCACGCCGGACACGTCGAAGGTCCACAGCCGGCCCGGTGGCTCCGGGAAGGCGAAGCGGTTGACCGGCTCGAAGAGGGACAGCCGGCCGCCCGGGCGGAGCACCCGGTGCAGGGCGCGCAGGCAGGCGGGCCTGTCGCGGACGTACATGAGCACGGAGCGGAGCACGACGACGTCGACCGACCCGGCCGGGATGCCGGCCAGCTCCGGCAGCCCGGTGCGGACGAAGCGGCACCGCTCGGCGACGCCCAGCCCGGCCGCGGTCCCGCGGCAGTGGTCGAGCAGCGCCGCCGAGACGTCGCTGAACACGACCGTCCCGCCCGGCCCCACCCGGTCCAGCGCGGCGAAGCCGAGCAGACCGTCGCCGCAGCCGACGTCGAGCACGGTCTCCCCCGGCGCCGGCGCGGCCGCGTCGAGGACGCGGTCCCGGATCGGCCCCAGCACCGCGAGCGCGTCATGGTGCCGGGCCTGGTCGCCGCCGTGCCGCGCCCGCAGCACCCAGTCCGCCCATCGGTCGCTAGTCGCCACCCGCGGATCCTCCCTGCTGCCCGCGAGTCGGGACAAGGCGGGCAGACGATGCCGGACGGGACGGCTACGGTGGGGAGCGACCCGACCCGAGGAGGCGGTGGGATGGCGGACCTGCGCGTCGCCGTGGTCGGTTCCGGCCCGGCGGGGGTGTACGCGGCGGATGCGCTGACGCGCGGCTCCACGGGGGTCACCGTCGACGTGCTGGACCGGCTGCCGGCGCCGTACGGGCTGGTCCGCTACGGGGTGGCCCCGGACCACGTGAAGATGAAGTCGGTCGACGCCGCGCTGCGCAAGGTGCTGGAGCGGGACACCGTCCGCTTCGTCGGCAACGTCGAGGTGGGCACCGACCTCACCCTGGACGACCTGCGCCGGCACTACGACGCGGTGCTCTTCGCCACCGGCGCCGCGGTGGACCGGCGGCTCGGGGTGCCCGGCGAGGACCTGCCCGGCAGCTTCTCCGCGACCGACTTCGTCGCCTGGTACAGCGGGCATCCCGACGCCGAGCTGGACCGCTTCACGCTGCGCGCGCGGCGGGTGGTGGTGGTCGGGGTCGGCAACGTGGCCGTCGACGTGGCCCGCGTGCTGTCCAAGACCGCGGCCGAGCTGAGCTCGACGGACGTGCCCGGACACGTGCTCGACGTGCTCGACGCCAGCGCGGTGGAGGAGGTCACGATGGTCGGCCGGCGCGGCCCGGCCCAGGCCCGCTTCACCACCAAGGAGCTGCGCGAGCTCGGCGAGCTGGCCAACGCGGACGTGGTCCTCGACCCGGCCGACCTGGAGCTGTCCGAGGACGACCTGGCCACGGTCGACGCCGACCGGACGCTGCGCGCGAACCTCGAGGTGCTGCGCGGCTGGGCCGGCCGGGCGCCGGAGGGCCGGCCGCGGACGCTGACGCTGCGCTTCTGGCTGCGGCCGGCCGAGGTGCTCGGGGTCGAGGCGGTCAGCGGGCTGCGCACCGAGCGGACCCGGCTGGAGGGCGGCCGGCTGGTCGGCACCGGGGAGACCGTCGACCTGCCGGCGGAGATGGTGCTGCGCTCGGTCGGCTATCGCGGGGTGGCGCTGCCCGGGCTGCCGTTCGACGAGCGCACCGGGTGCGTGCCGCACGCCGCCGGGCGGGTGCTGACCGAGGCCGGCCCGCTGCCGGGGCTGTACGTCGCCGGCTGGGTCAAGCGCGGGCCGACCGGCGTGATCGGCACCAACAAGTCGGACGCGGCCGAGACGGTGGCCACCCTGCTGGCCGACGCCGACGGGCTGCCGCGGGCGCCCGAGCGGGACCCGGACGCGGTGGTCGCGCTGCTCTGCCGGCGCGGGGTCGACCCGGTCGAGTGGGCCGGCTGGCAGGCCATCGACGCGGCCGAGCAGGCGCTGGGCGCCGACCGCGGGTGCGCCCGGGTCAAGATCGCCGACCGGGCCACCCTGCTGTCCACCGCCCGCGGGTCCTGACCGCCGCGCTCAGCGCGGCGGCTGGCAGGCGAGCCGGTCCAGGTCGAGCGCACCCAGCGCCGGGTCGGCGCGCTCCTGCACCTGGGAGCGGTCGTGATCCTCCTCCCGAGGCCTGGACCTCGACGTACGGTGGGGTGTGCGTGCGGGCGCGTGGCGGTGGGCGGTGGTCGCGGTCGGCGTCGCCGTGCTGGTCAGCCTGCCGCTCGCGGTCGGCGCGCTGCCGGCCCGGTCGGACTCCCGGTCCGCCGGCGAGCTGGTCGAGGCGGTGCGCCGGTCCGCGGCGACCGGCTACTCCGGCTACGCGGAGGCGGTCGGCGGGCTGTCGCTGCCGCTGACCGAGGACTTCTCCGGGCTCACCGACCTCTTCGGCGACCGCAGCCGGCTGCGGGTGTGGTGGCGCGGCGACCAGGACTGGCGGGTCGACACCGTGCTGGCCGGCGGCGAGACCGGGGTGCGGCGGGACGCCGAGGGCCTGTGGACCTGGGAGTACGAGCGGGGCACGGCACTGCGGACCACCGACCCGGCGGTGCGGCTGCCCCGGGGGGCCGACCTCGAGCCAGGCGCGCTTGGCCGCCGGCTGCTGTCCGAGTCCCGGCCACCGGAGCTCAGCCGGCTGCCGGCCCGCCGGGTGGCCAACCGGAGCGCGCCCGGGCTGCGGCTGCGACCGGCCGACCCGGGCACCACCGTCGACCGGGTGGACGTCTGGGTGGACGGCGCCACCGGCGTGCCGCTGCGGGTGGAGGTGTACGGCGCGGGCTCGGGGCGGCCGGTGGTGGAGACCGCGTTCCTCGACTTCAGCGCCGAGCGGCCGGGGCCGGGCAGGACCCGGTTCGCGCCGCCGTACCCGGGCCGGGTGCGGACGGAGCTCAACCCGGACCTGGCCGCGTCGATCAACGTCTTCTCCTCTGCGGTGCCCCCGCAGCGGCTGGCCGGGCTGCCCGTGCGGACCCGGGTGGAGGGCCTGGGTTCGGTGGGGACGTACGGCACCGGCCTGACCGTGCTGGTCGCGGTGCCGCTGCCCGGCCGGGTGTCCCGGCCGCTGCGCGAGCAGCTGGCCGGCACCCCCGGGATCACGTCGACCGGCACCGGGCTGCGGCTCACCGTCGGCCCGCTCGCACTGCTGCTCGTCGACCCGCCGGGCCGGCGCGACTGGCTGCTCACCGGCACCGTGGACGCGGCCACCCTGGACCGCGCGGCCGCCGAGATCGCCGCCGACCCGGCTTTGGAGCCACGTTGACGGCCGGTGGAGCCACGTCGACGGCCGATGGAGCAGCGGTCACGGCGGCGATCCGGACCCAGGGGCTGACCAAGCGCTTCGGGTCGCTCACCGCGGTCGACTCGGTCGACCTCGACGTGCAGCCCGGCGACGTGTACGGCTTCCTCGGGCCGAACGGGTCCGGCAAGACCACCATGGTCCGGATGCTGCTCGGCCTGGTGCTGCCGACGTCCGGCACCGTCGAGGTGCTCGGCGAGCCGATCCCGCGGCACTCCCGGCGGGTGCTGCACCGGGTCGGGGCGCTGGTCGAGGCGCCGGCGGCGTACGGGCACCTGGGCGCCCGGGCGAACCTGGCGCTGCTCGACGCCGCCGGCCCGGGTGGACCGCGGCGCACCCGGCGGCACCGCATCGACGAGGCGCTGGAGCAGGTCGGGCTGGCCGGGGTCGGGCGTCGGCCGGTGAAGGCGTACTCGCTCGGCATGCGGCAGCGGCTCGGTATCGCGGCCGCGCTGATCCGCCGTCCGGAGCTGCTGGTGCTGGACGAGCCCACCAACGGGCTCGACCCGCGGGGGATCCACGAGATCCGCGACCTGCTGCTGGGCCTGAACGCGGACGGCACCACCGTCTTCCTGTCCAGCCACCTGCTGGCCGAGGTCGAGCAGCTGTGCAAGCGGGTCGGCGTGGTCGACCGCGGGCGGCTGGTGCTGCAGGAGTCGCTGGCCACCCTGCGGGCGCCGACCGGGCAGGTGGTGCTGCGCACGCCCGACCCGGAGTGGGCGGTGTCGCTGCTGGACGGCTCGGTGCGCCGGCGGGACGGCGACCGGCTGTGGGTCGGCGCGGCCGACCCGGCCGAGCTGAACGCCCGCTTGGTCAAGCACGGGATCCGGGTCAGCGAGATCGCCGCCGAGCGGCGGTCGCTGGAGGACGTCGTGCTCGCCGCCACCTCGGCCGGCACCGACCGCGTCGATCCCGGCGCCGGCCCCGACCCCGACCGCGCGTCCGCCCCCGCCGCGCCCGCCCCCGCCGCAACCGCCGCAGCCCCCGCAGCCCCCGCAGACTCCGCCGACTCAGCAGCCGCGGCCGAGCCGCTGCCCCGCCGTACTCCCGCCGCCGACCCCGAGCCGGACCGCGGGGAGCCGGATCGGGAGGGGGCGGCGTGATCGGCGTCGAGCTGCGCAAGCTGCTGCGCCGCCCGCGCACCTGGATCGTCATCGCGCTGATCGACGCCCTGCCCACGCTGGTCGCCGTCCTGCTCGCGATCACCGACCTGGCGCCCCGCCCGGGCACCGGACCCGCCTTCCTGTCCGCGGTGCTCGGCAACGGCGTGCTCTTCCCCGCCGCCGCGCTTGCCATCGTGCTGCCGCTCTTCCTGCCGGTCTCGGTCGCGATCATCGCCGGCGACTCGATCGCCGGCGAGGCGCAGGCCGGCACCCTGCGCTACCTGCTGGCCCGCCCCGCCGGCCGGACCCGGCTGCTGGTGGCCAAGCTGGCCGCCGTGCTGGTCTTCGTCGCGCTGGCCGTCGTGGTGGTGACCGTGACCGCGTACTTCGTCGGCACCGGCCTGTTCGGCAGCCAGCCGCTCGGCGGCTCGACCGTCTCGGTCTCCGGCAGCACGCTGACCGTCCGGCAGGCGGTGCTGCGGACCCTGCTGGCGATGGCGTACGTCGCCTTCTCCATGCTCGGCGTGGCCGCGGTCGCGCTGTTCCTGTCGACCGTCACCGACTCCCCGCTGGCGGCCGCGATGGGCGCGCTCGCCTTCCTGGTCACCTCATCGCTGCTGCTCACGCTGGACGCCGCCGGCGCGCTGCAGCCGTACCTGCCGACCCGCTACTGGCTGGCCTTCGTCGACCTCTTCCGCGACCCGATCCTGTGGCGCGACATCCTGCGCGGCATCGGCCTGCAGGCCGTCTACCTGGTCGTCCTGCTCGGCGCCGCCTGGGCCAACTTCACCACCAAGGACATCAAGTCCTGAGCTGGCGGCCAGCCCGGTGCCGGGTCATCGGCTGGGCTCCCGGTAGTGGTCGTGGACCTCGGGCAGCGCCTCGAAGCCGGCCGCCTGGTACGTGGCGACCGCGCCGACGTTGGCGCTCGGCGTGGCGACGAGCGCGCTGCACGAGCCCATGTCCCGCAGCGCGCCGGCCGCCGCGACGGTGACCGCCCGGCCGTGGCCGTGACCGCGGTGGTCCCGGTGCACGCCCATCGGCTCCAGCAGCCCGGGCCGGCCCGGGCCGGCCGACCACACCGTCACCGCGGCCACCGCCTCGCCGCGGTCGTCGTACGCGAGCAGGCAGCGGGCGTCGGCGTACGGCAGCCCGGCCGCCGCCGCGCGCCAGCTCTCCTCGCCGAACGTGGACCGGTCGAACGACGCCCGGTGGACGGCGGCCCGCACCGGCGCCAGCTCGGGCCCGACCACCTCGATCCGTACGCCCGGGTCCGGCACCGGCTCCGCGAGGTCGTGGCGCAGCGGCGTCCACGGCTCGTCGGCGGGCCAGCCGGCCGCGGCCAGCAGGTCGTGGACGAGGGCACCGCTCGGCGCCTCGACGTTCACCCGGCCCGCGGGCAGCACGCCGCGGCCCGGGTCGGCCACATCCTCGACCAGCTGCCGGGCCAGCTCGCCGTCCTGCTGGGCGTCCGGCGCGATCGCCACCCGGACCAGCCCGGGACCGTCCAGCAGCCCGATGGCGAGGACCTGCCCGTCCCGGCGCCAGGTCCGGACCGCCGCCGCCGTCGCCTCCGCGCCGAACCGCCAGAACCAGCCGAGGTCACCCGGGTGCAGCTGGAACGGCACACCGTCCCGCTGCCACTCCCGCAGCACCCCCACGGCCTCGCCCAGCCCGCCCACGTCCGGCACCCCGAGCTCGATCGCCATCCCCCGATCCCACCCCACCAGCCACGGGACCGCGCTCCATTTTCATGCGGTCAGTGCCTGGACTCCCGTACCGCATCGCCTCGGCCGCGTCGTTCGAGTCGACCCTGAGTCGAACATGTGTTCGATCAATGGAGTAGGCTGATGGAACCTGTCGTTCGGACCGATTCCTAGCACTCAGGACGCGCTCGGCTACGTCGTGACATGCAACTTCACCACCCTCGGACTACCGCTTAAGGCGGCCGGTCAGCGGACGTCGTTGGGGGGACCGAGGGCCTTGACGAGGAACTCCAGCCGGGCCGCCGGCTCGTCGGCGAAGTGGCCGCGGTAGTCCTCGGTGACGGTGTCGGCGCCGTGGGCACGGGCACCGCGCGAGGACATGCAGGAGTGGTCGGACCGGACCAGCACCGCGACCCCGCGGGTGGCCAGACACTCCTCCACCGCGTCGGCGATCTGGGTGGTGAGCCGCTCCTGCACGGTGGCGCGGGCCGCGTACTCCTGCGCCACCCGGGCCAGCTTGGACAGCCCGACGATGCGCGCCCCCTCGTCCGGCAGGTACTCGACGGTGGCGATCCCGTCGAAGACCAGCAGGTGGTGCTCGCAGACCGAGGTCACCGGGATGCCGCGGACCGCGATCGAGGTCCGCCCCTCCGGCCGGAACGTCGTGGCCAGGTGCCGCCGCGGGTCCAGCCGCCGGCCCCAGGTCAGCTCGTCCAGCGCGCGGACGAACCGCTCCGGGGTGCGCTCCACCCCGTCCCGGTCGGTGTCGAAGCCGAGCGCGGTGAGGGCGGCCCGCATGTGCTCGGTGGCGGTCGCGATGTCGGCCGGCGAGGTCGTCGGCGGCACCCCCACGGAAGCCAGGTCGATAGCGCTCATCGGGCCCGCTCCTCGCCCCAGAGCAGGGTGTGCATCCGCAAGGTCAGGTGCCAGCCGCGGGCCAGCACCGGGTCGGCCAGGGCCCGGCCGCCGTCCAGCACGGTCCGGGCGTCGATCCCCTCCGGCATGATCCACACCGCGTCCGCCGGCAGCCGGTGGTCGGCGACGATCCCGGCCACCTCGTCGAGCTGCCCGACCGCCCCGACCACGAACTTGAACCGCGCCCGCCCCCGCCCGGCCAGCTCTCGGAACGCGGCCAGCGCGGGCGCGTCGATCCGCAGCTCGACCGGGTCGCCGGCGTGGGCCAGTTTCGGCGAGACGTTGAAGACCGGGTCGCCGGGCAGGTCCGGCAGCGGCACCCGGGTGCCGTTGGTCTCCACCTCGATCTCCAGCCCGAGCCCGGCCGCGGCCGCCAGCAGCCTCCGGAACGCCGGCCGTCCCTGGTGGCCGAGCGGCTCGCCGCCGGTGACTACCAGCACCGGCGCCGTCCCGGCCGGCACCGCCGCCGCCAGCTGCGCCACGATCCGCTGCCACGCCACCGGCCGTATCTGCTCCCGCAGATCCCAGCGCCGCGCATCCCATGTATAGGGGGTGTCGCACCAGGTGCAGTGGAGGTTGCAGCCGCCGAGGCGGACGAAGAGCGCCAGCCGGCCGGTCGACGGGCCCTCGCCCTGGAAGGTAGGGCCGAAGACCTCGGCGACGTAGAGGACGTCGGCAGGCGACTCGGCGCCGGCGGCAGCGTCGGTAAGCGACGGGAAGGCGCTCATCCGGACACCCCGCTCGCCTGGACGGCGACCCGCCGGCCGCTGCCCGAGCGGACCGGTGCGGGCACGCCGTACGCGGCGCAGTTGACCGCGGTCTCCTGCACCTCGACCAGGCTGATCCACCCGCCGGGGGCGTGCTCGACGCCGTCCAGGACCTGCTCGCCGACCCGGTGCAGCAGGACCGCCACGTTCTCCACCGTCGGCCACTCCAGGTCGGCGGCCAGCTTCTCCTCCCCGGCGGCGCTGTTCCCGCGGCCGAAGACGAAGAGCTTGCTCTCGGGAAACCGGGCCAGGACCGGCATCAGCGGGTCACCGGCGCCGAGCATCGTGCCGTGGTCGAGGTTCGTGTCGACCCAGCCGCGCAGGCCGGCCTTGAACGCGCCGAACTCCGCGCCGATGCTCCGCCGCAACGCCGGGAAGCTGGCGGTGACCTGGATCTGCCAGGAGTGGCCGTGCAGGCTCGTGCACTTCCCGGCCAGGTGCGGCAGCCGGTGCGCGGCCTCCGAGTTGTGCTGGAGCTTCACGGAGTGGTGGGCGCCGCTCACGATGTCACCGCTCCGAGCCGCGGCGTGGAGTCTGCGTAAGTGGTCGGGTCGGGCACGCCGGCGTCCCGGAACGCCTCTTGCCGCTCGCGGCAGGTCGCGCAGACCCCGCACTGTGTGTCGCCGCCCTTGTAGCAGGACCAGGTCAGATGCAGCGGTGCGCCGAGCTCCGAGCCGCGGCGGGTGACGTCGGTCTTGCTCATGTAGATGAACGGCGCCTCCACCGCGGGCGGGTTGAACCCCTCGTTGGCGACAGCCGCCACGTGGTCGAGGGCGGTGACGAACTCGGGGCGGCAGTCGGGGCACACGACGTGATTGGCGGCGTGCATCCCGAGCGCGACCACCTGCGCCTGCCGGGACACCGCGATCCCGATCAGGACACTGCCGAAGATCATGTTCCGGTTGGGGACGACGAGCGCTTTCATCGCGGTGTCCCAGTCCGCGGTGTAGTGGCCGTCGGGCACCTCGACGGACGGGTCGGTGAGCGAGCAGCCGGTCAGCAGCGCTCCGACCGCCCGCAAGTCCACGACCAGGTGCTCCACGTCGTAGTGCGCTGCGACCGCCCGGGCCGAGTCGAGCTCCCGGACGTTGCGCTGCCCGTAGTCGAGCGAGACGGCGAGCACCCGGTAGCCCCGCTCACGGTCCGCGTAGTGGCCGAGCAGTGTGGTGGAATCCATCCCGCCGGACAGCGACACGACGGCGAGTGGGACGGCGGCGGCGGGCATGCGGGCGGTATCCATGCGGAGCACCGTACGTCACATTTAGGTCATCCGAGCAGTGCTGGTTGGCAACTCTCCTCACTGAACAGTCCGATGCATCAATCGGACATCGAGAAGGAGACATCAGGCGCTGAGCCGGCCGCAGTCGGCCGGGGTAGGTGTAGGCGGCGGGGTCGACGCCAGCGCCGCGAGCACGAGCGCCTGCACGAGCCGGTCCGTGGGCAGCTGCCCGTGCCCGACCAGGGCGTCCGCGCAGACGCCCTGGACGGGGATGTTCACCGCGCCGTCCAGCCGCGCGGACTCCGGCGGGGTCACGATCTGGTCCTGTGTGGTCCAGACCGACACCCAGGCCGGCCCGTCCGGGGTCTCGTCGGCGTTCAACCGAGTCAGCAGCGCGCTGTCCGGGACCAGCTGCCGGCAGGCGGCCGGGCACTGGCCGGGCAGCAGCGAGCCGGCCAGCGTCGCGACCTCACTGCCGTGGTGCGGCGAGCCCAGGGTGACGATCCGGCGGGCGACGGACCGGCCGTCGTCGGCCGCCCAGAGCCGGGCGACGACCCCGCCGGCCGAGTAGCCGACCACGTCCACGGACGGCGCACCGGCGTCCATCTTCGCCTCGGCCGCCCGCCCGAGCGTGGCCGCCTGCTCGGCGAGGTCGCCGGTCCCGTTGCGCGGCATGGGCACCACGCGCGCGTCCCGACCGGCGGCGCGCAGCCGGCGGGCCAGCACCTCCAGCGAGGCGGTCGACCCGCCGTAGCCGGGCACCAGCAGCACCGGGCCCGGCCGGTCCTGGGGCGCCGGTGCGGCCAGCGGGCCGTCGCCGTCCCGGCCGGCGACCACGAGGACCGCGGCCACCAGCGCGGCGACCAGAAGCACGGCCACGGTCGCGAGCAGCAGCCGGCGGCGGACCGGGGGCAGAGCGGACAGCACCCGCCCATCCTGCGCCGCGGCAGGTCAGCACCGTGTGAGCGATTCTGTCGGTGGCCGGTTTTAAGGTCCCGGTATGGCATACGACGTGCAGGTGGTGATCGACAGCGCCGATCCGCATCCGCTGGCGGACTGGTGGGCGGAGACGCTCGGCTGGGAGGTCGAGCCGAGCGACGAGGAGTTCATCCGGCGGATGGTCAAGGAGGGGCACGCGAGCGAGGACGACACGACGACGCACAACGGGGTGCTGGTCTGGCGGGAGGGGGCGGCGATCAACCACCCTGGCGGCAAGGACAGCGGGCGGCCGCGGATCCTCTTCCAGCTCGTGCCGGAGCCCAAGACGGTGAAGAACCGGGTGCACCTTGACCTGCGGCCCGACACCGACGACAAGGACGCGGCGGTGCAGCGGCTGGTGGAGCGGGGGGCGACGATCCTGCACCACGGTCAGCAGGGTCCCCACACCTGGGTGACGCTCACCGATCCGGAGGGCAACGAGCTCTGTCTCGGGTGAGCCGCGCCGCGGCACTGGCGGTGGTCGGGATCGACGCCGGCCTGGCCGCGGCGGGGACGCCGTGGGCGCGACGGGCGCGGTGGGTGACGAAGCCGGCTGTCGTGCCGGCGCTCGCGCGGGCTCACGGTCGGCCGGTGCCGGCGACCGTGCGGACGGCGCTGGTCGGGTCGTGGGTCGGCGACGTGGCGCTGCTGTCCGACTCGGACGGCGGGCTGCTCGGCGGGGTCGGCGGCTTCGCCGCCGCCCACCTGGCCTACCTGACCGCCGTCCGCCGCTTCACCACCGCGCCCGGGTCCGGCCGGCGGGAAGCGGCCGTGGCGGGGGCGTACGGGGTGGTGCTGGCGAGTGCGGGCGGCGTGCTGTGGCGACGGCTGGACGGTCCGGGTGAGCGGCGGCTGCGCGGGCCGGTGCTCGGCTACGCGGCCCTGGTCACCGGTCTCGGCGCCGCCGCGGCCCGGGCCGGGCTGCGCCAGGGCGGGCCGGCCGGGCGGGCGCTGGCCGCCGGCGGTGCCGCCTTCGTGCTGTCCGACGGGCTGGTCGCGCTGAGCCACTTCGGCCGGCGGCGGCGACCGGCCGTCGACGCGGCGGTGATGGTGACCTACGCCAGCGCGCAGGCGCTGCTCCTGCGGGCCCTGACCGAGCCGGTCAGCTGACGAGGACGACTTCGAGGGTGCGGGGGCCGTGCACGCCCTCGACGCGGTGCAGCTCGATGTCGCTGGTGGCGGATGGGCCGCTGATCCAGGTGAGCGGGCGGCCCGGGTCGAGGCGGGCGATCGCCTCCGGCACGGTCTGCACGACCTGGTCGGCACGGACCACGCACAGGTGATAGTCGGGGACCAGCGTGATCGCCCGCCGGCCCTGGTCCGGGCCGGCGTCGAGCACGATGGTGCCGGTCTCGGCGACGGCGACCGCGCAGGCGGTCACCACCCCGTCGAGCTGGTCCAGCTCGGTGGCGGGCAGGTCGGTGTCGACGACCGCGCCGGGCAGGTCCCAGGGCAGGCCGGGCGGGACCACGACCCGCCCGGCGCCCCGCTCGGCCAGGGCGGCGGCGAGCACGGCCGGCAGGTCGGCCGCGGCGGCCGGGCGCACCGCGGCCCGATAGTCGACCAGCCGGTCGGTGAGCAGCTCCAGCAGCGCCGGCCGGTCCAGGTCGCCGCGGCTTCGGTAGTCGCGCGGCACCTCCGGCACCGTCACCCCCGGACCCAGCGCACGCCGGATCCGCGCCAGCACCTCGGCCCGCGCGTCGGTCACGGGGAGTCTCCGTGGGTGCGGGTCCACCAGTCGCGGAAGGTCTCGGTGGGCGGGAGCGGCGCGTCCCGGCTGGACGACCAGCCGGTCAGCGGCGGCGGCAGCATGCTGATCCGGCCGCGCCGACGGCCGAGCAGCCGGCCAAGCCGGGCCGCCCGCAGCGCGACGGTCCACCGCCGCGGCGACCCCATCGCGTACGCGGCCGCCCGCATCACCGCCCGCTCCGCCGCCGGGTGCGGCACCTGGTTGCGCAGGTGCACGAGCATGGACGGGATGTCGATGGCGACCGGGCAGACGTCGTAGCACGCTCCGCACAGCGACGACGCGTACGGCAGCGACGCGCTCGCCGGGTCGGACATCCCGACCAGCTGCGGGGACAGCACCGCCCCGATCGGGCCCGGGTACACCGACCCGTACGCGTGCCCGCCGGTCCGCTCGTACACCGGGCAGACGTTGAGGCAGGCCGAGCACCGGATGCACCGCAGCGCCGCCCGCCCGTCCGGGTCGGCGAGCACCGCGGTCCGCCCGTTGTCCAGCAGCACCAGGTGGAAGTCCTGCCCCTCGACCGCGCCGGACCACATCGAGGTGTACGGGTTCATCCGCTCGCCGGTGGACGAGCGCGGCAGCAGCTGGAGGAACACCTCCAGGTCCCGCCACGTCGGCACCAGCTTCTCGATGCCCATCACGGTGATCAGCGTCCGCGGCAGGGTCAGGCACATCCGCCCGTTGCCCTCGGACTCCACCACCGCCAGCGTGCCCGTCGAGGCGACCCCGAAGTTCGCCCCCGACACGGCGACCCCGGCGCGGAGGAACTTCCGCCGCAGGTGCCGCCGGGCCGCCTCGGCCAGCGCGGCCGGCTCGTCGGTCAGCCCGGGGTCCACGCCACCCATCTCCCGCAGGAAGATGTCCCGGATCTCGGCCCGGTTGCGGTGGATGGCCGGCACCAGGATGTGGGACGGGGTGTCGTGCCCGAGCTGCACGATCAGCTCGGCCAGGTCGGTCTCCCAGGCCGCGATCCCGGCCGCGGCCAGCGCCTCGTTGAGCCCGATCTCCTGGGTGGCCATCGACTTGACCTTGACCACCTCATCGGCGCCGGCCGCCCGCACCAGCGAGACCACGATCCGGTTGGCCTCGGCCGCGTCCCGCGCCCAGTGCACGTGCCCGCCCCGCGCGGTCACGGCCGACTCCAGCTGCACCAGCAACGTGTCCAGGGACGCCAGCGTCGCGTCCTTGATCGCGGCCCCGGCGGCCCGCAGCTCGGCCCAGTCCGGCACCTCGCCGACGACCGCGGCCCGCTTGGCCCGGATGGTGCCGGTGGCCTTGCCCAGGTTGCGGCGCAGCTGGGTGTCGGCCAGCGCCCGCCGGGCCGCCGCCGGGAACACCTCCGTCCCGTGCAGGTGCTCGGTGTCGACCGCCCGCGGCATGCCCAGGAAGGCGCTCCCCGCACCCGGGGATGTGCTCACAGCCCCTCCCGCGCGGCCAGGATCTCTGCCAGGTGCACAGTCCGGACCCCGGTCCGCAGCCGGGAAAGCCCGCCGCCGATGTGCAGCAGGCAGGACGAGTCCCCGGCCGTGACCACCTCGGCCCGGCTGGTCAGCACCCCGCTCATCTTGTCGGCCAGCATCGCCGTGGAGACCTCGGCGTTCTTCACCGCGAAGGTGCCACCGAAGCCGCAGCACTCCTCGGCCCGAGGCAGCTCCACCAGGTCGATGCCGCGGACCTCGCGCAGCAGCCGCAGCGGCCGATCGCCGACCCGCACCATGCGCAGCGAGTGGCAGGTCGGGTGGTACGTCACCCGGTGCGGGTACGAGGCGCCCACGTCGGTCACGCCGAGCACGTCCACCAGCAGCTCGGACAGCTCGTACGTCCGCGCCGCCACCGCCTCCGCCCGCGCCGCCAGCCCGGCGTCGCCGGCCGACCGCGCCACCCAGGCGTGCTGGTGCCGCACCGAGCCGACGCAGGACCCGGACGGCACCACCACGACCTCGTACGGCTCGAAGACCTCGACGTACCTGCGGACCAGGCCGAGCGCCTCGCCCGCGTAGCCGGTGTTGACGTGCATCTGCCCGCAGCACGTCTGGCCGGCCGGGAAGACGACCTCGTGGCCGAGCCTCTCCAGCACCGCCACGGTCGCCTTCCCGGCCGCGGGCACCAGCCCGTCGACGAGGCAGGTCACGAACAGCGCGATCCGCACCCCGCCATCAGACCACGCGGCAAACAGGCGTCAGTAGTACAGGATGTCCCAGTGGTTGCCCTCGTCGCAGTAGATGTTGCCGGCCGCTGAGCGCCACTGCGGGTAGCCGTCGCCCCGGTTCGCGATCCGGGTGAACGAGTTGCGGATGTAGTTCCCGACGCAGGTGTACTTGCTGATGTCCACCTTGTAGCCGTTCCAGTGCGAGTACGTCCCCGGGGCGTGGCCGACCTCGGTGCCGCCGGTGATGTTGACCGCGCAGCCGCTGGCCGTCTTCAGCGTCTTGACCCCGTTCACCGTGCCCGAGTTGATCTGCTCGAACGAGGTGCAGGTGGACACGTAGCGGTTGCTGCAGCCACCGGTCGAGCTCCAGGTGATGCCGACCGAGGACAGCGAGCTGGTCGCCGCGGAGTGGGTCATCTTGTAGCCGCTGGCCGACGCCGGTGAGGCGAACGCGACGGTGGCGACCAGGCCGATGACGCCACCACCCAGCCACTTGGACAGCCTGAACAGACGCATGATCGGGCTCCTTTCGCCGCATCCGACTGATCCGAACGGCGCAGTCAGAGCCCGATCAACTCACGTCTCGACGCGAGAGTCCATTCCCTGTCCGGATGACCGGAGTGCCGGGATCGACTACAGGTCGGCGGCGTCGGCCGAGGTGCGCCGCTCCAGCACGGTGTCCGGGGCGGCGCCCGGCACGTCGGTGCGCTCGTCCGAGTCGGCCAGCACGGCCTCGGCCTGCGCCTGCGGGTCGGCACTCCCGGCGGCCAGCTCCTCCGGGGTGAGCTCGGCGGCCCGGCTGCGTACGCGCTCCTCGTCCTGCGGATCCATGCCGGACACCTGCCCGGCCGGGCCGCCCGGGAACCCTGCCGCCCCACCGGGACCGGCCGGGCCGGCCACGCATCGGCAGCACCGCCCGTCGTCGCGCGCAGGGGTCCGTTGATCGGCAAGGCGGGCATAGTCTCCGGACATGAACGTGGTCTTCGTCGAGCCGTCGTTCCCACCCACCCAGCGTCACTTCGTCCGTGCGCTGAGCGATGTCGGCGCCACCGTGATCGGCATCGGCGAGCGGCCGGTCGACTGGCTGGACGACGAGGTCCGCGGCTGGCTGTCCGACTACCACCAGGTCGGCAACGTGACCGACGTCGGCGTGCTGGCCGACGTGGTGCGCTGGATCCAGGGCCGGATGTGGGTGGACCGGCTGGAGACCACGATCGAGGCGCACACGATGCCCGTCGCGCAGGTCCGCGAGGCCTGCACGATCCCGGGCACCACCCCGCGGACCGCCTGGCTGTGCCGGGACAAGCCGTCGATGAAGCAGGCGCTGCGCGAGGTCGGCGTCCCGACCGCCGCGTCGGCCGCCGCGCACACCGGCGACGAGGTGCGCGCGTTCGTGCGGGCGGTCGGCTACCCGATCATCCTCAAGCCGCGCACCGGCGCCGGGGCGCTGGACACCGCCCGGGTCGACAGCGACACCGAGCTGGCCACCGCGCTGGAATCGATGGGCGCGGCCGACTCGATCGCGGTCGAGGAGTTCGTCGAGGGGCACGAGGGCTTCTACGACACGCTCTCGGTGGACGGGCGGCCGGAGCTGGAGTTCGTCAGCCACTACTTCCCGAACGTGCTGGAGGCGATGCGGACCCGCTGGATCTCGCCGCAGTTCATCGCCACCAACCGGGTCGACTCCGAGCCGGACTACCGGCAGCTCAAGGAGCTGGGGCGGCGGGTCAACGAGGCGCTCGGCATCGGGACCACCGCCACCCACATGGAGTGGTTCTTCGGCCCGAAGGGGCTGCGGTTCTCCGAGATCGGCTGCCGGCCGCCGGGCGTCGGCGCCTGGGACCTGTACGCGGCCGGCAACGAGATCGACATCTACCGGGCCTGGGCGGACGCGATCGTCCACGGGCAGGTCTGGCACGTGCCGACGCGGGCGTACGCGGCCGGCATCGTCGCGCTCCGGCCGGAGGCGGACGGCACGATCCACGGCTACTCCGGCATCGACGAGCTGCAGGCCCGGCTCGGCGAGTGGGTGATCGACGCGCACCTGCCGCCGGCCGGCACGCCGACCCAGCCGGTCGCCGCCGGCTACATGGCCAATGCGTACGTGCGGATGCGGCACCCCGACTACGACGCGCTCCGCGGCCTGCTGGACGACGTCGGGCGGACCGTGCACGTGCACGCGGGATGAGCGAGCCCGAGAGCCCGCAGGGCGAGCGGGGGATGACGGTCACGATCCTGGGGCCGCAGCGGCGGCCGACGGTGCGCCCGGTCGGGCCCGGTGCGGTCACCGTGACCGCCGGCTGGCAGGAGCGGGAGTCCGACGACGCCGAGCTGGACCGGGTGCTCGGCGGCGGCACGGTCAACCTGCGGCTGCACGCCCGCTGGCTGGAGGTGCTGGACACCGACCCGGAGCTGGCCACCGCCGAGGTCAACCACCGGGCGGTGCTGGACGAGCTGCAGGACCTGTACGCGCTGCAGGTCGAGCACGCCGAGCGGGCCGCCGACGCGGTCCGGCGCAGCAGCACCCGGCCGCGCACCCGGGCGGCCGCACTGGCCGACGCGGAGAGCGCGCTGCGGCTGCTCGACGCCCAGCACCTGGCCCGGGTCGCGGCGGCGCGGGACGACTTCCGGGCGGCCTGGCGGCCGGCCGAGCGGGACACGGTGGCCCGGCACCGGGCCGAGGTGGCCGAGCGGCTCGCCGGGGCGACCGCGCTGGTGCTGACCGGAGGTCACGTCGGGGTGCTGCTGCACGTGCTGCAGCTCTTCGCGGTGCGCCCGCCGGCAGCGGTGCCGGTGCTGGCCTGGTCGGCCGGGGCGATGGCGCTGACCGAGCGGGTGGTGCTGTTCTCGGCCGGGCGGGCGGAGGCGTACGCCGCCGGCCTGGGCCTGCTGCCCGGGCTGGTGCTGCTCCCGCACGCGCGCCGCCGGCTGCCGCTGGAGGACCCGGTGCGGCTCGGCGCGCTGGCCCGGCGGTTCGCGCCGGCGCGGTGCGTGGTGCTCGACGACGGCGTCCGGCTCGACCTGGGCCCGGCCGGCGAGCTGCCCGCCGACGCCCGCGTCGTCCGCCCCGACGGGAAGCTCGCCGCGTGAGCGGGGCCGGGGCATGACCGCCAGCACGCGGCGGCTGGCGATCAATCGGCTCAAGGAGCGCCGCCCGCTGGACGCGGCCGCGGTGGACGCCTTCCTGGCCCGGCAGCCGGTGCCGATCGTGGAGGGCGCCCGGTGCACCTTCCTCTACCGCGGCGAGGTGGACGAGGTGCACGTCGTGCACCGGATCCTCGGCCTGCCGGACCGGCTGCCGCTGCGCCGGCTGCGCGGCACCGACCTGTGGTCGGCGGTGCTGGAGCTGCCCGAGGGCTCCCGGGTGGAGTACCAGATCGAGGTCCGCCGGGGCGAGCACACCGAGCGGTTCAACGACCCGCGCAACCCGCACCGGTCGCACTCCCCGGTCGGCGGGTCGTCGGTGGTCTTCGCCACCGGCTACGTCGACCCGGAGTGGGCCCAGCACGACCCGGAGGCCCGGCCGGGCGAGCTGACCGAGACCACCGTCCGCAGCCGCGCGCTGCGGCGGGACGCCCGGGTCACCCTCTACCTGCCGGCCCGGTTCCGGCGGACCACCGCGTACCCGCTGCTGATCGTCCACGACGGCGGCGACTACCTGCAGTACGCAGCCGCCAAGACGGTGCTGGACAACCTGATCCACCGGCTGGAGGTGGCCGAGGTGGTGGCTGCCTTCCTGCACCCGGGCGACCGGCTGGTGGAGTACGCCGACTCCACCGCGCACGCCCGCTTCGTCACCGGCGAGCTGCTGCCGCACCTGGAGCGCCGGCTGCCGCTGGCCGGGCAGCCGGGCGGGCGGTGCCTGATGGGGGCCAGCTTCGGCGCGGTGGCCGCGCTGTCGACCGCGTACCGGCACCGCGACACGTACGGGGCGCTCCTGCTGCAGTCCGGCTCGTTCGTCTTCACCGACATCGGCACCGAGCACGGCGGCGGCCCGGTCTTCGACCCGGTGGTCCGCTTCACCAACCGCTACCGGGCCCGGCCGCGCGCGGTCGCCGACCGGGTCTTCGTCAGCTGCGGCGTGTACGAGCCGCTCATCGTCCGCAACCGGTCGCTGGTGCCGGTCCTGTCCGACACCGGCATGCGGGTCCGGTACGTCGAGTCCCGCGACGGCCACAGCTGGGAAAACTGGCGCGACCGGCTCCGGGACGGGCTCACCTGGGTCTTCCCGGGGCCGCAGAAGCTCGTCTACGAGTAGCGATCGGACGAATCCGAGCACCCGTACGGCGCACCGGGCCCTTCAGTCCCGGTCCAATGCCTGCGATACTCCCGCGGCGAACGATCGTCCCGTTCGGGCGCCACTTCCGTGCTCGGGTGTCCCCACCGCACCGGGGTTGGCGGGCGACGACGTGTGTGAGTTGTGCACGGACGGGGCAGTCCAAAGGTCACGTCTGAGGTGCGCGCGCGCACGGAGGTGTCACAGATGTCCACGGGGAGCCTGCGTAGGCGGATCGGTCTGGTCACAGCGGGGGTCGCCACGACCCTCGCCGGGGTGCTGGTCGCGGGCCTGGCGCAACCGGAGCCGGCCGGCGCCCGCGGCGCGCCGGTCACGTCCGGGCTCGTCCCGGCCCTGCTGAGCCCGGTCGAGCAGCTGGTGGGGGCGATCGACCCGCAGGTGCGCGCGCAGCTGCCGCTCGACCCGCGCCTGTACGGGGCGTACACGACCCGCCCGACCCCGTCCCGGTGCGCGGACGGGTCGTGGGACTGCATCGACGACACGATCGGGGACATGACCCGGCGGTTCGACCGGCTGGCGCCGACCTGCGACCACGACGCGGTCTTCTCGCTGCTCTACCTGCGCGTCACCGAGCGCTACAAGACCTTCGCGGCGACGCCCGGCAACTTCGTGGACCCGCTCGCGGTCAACTACGAGGACGCCGTCTTCAGCGACCTCTACACCGGGGCGTACGACGACTGGCACGCCCGCCGGCCGGAGAAGGTGCCGCCGATCTGGCGGCTCGCCTTCGCCGCCGCGGACAGCCGGCAGGTGACCGGCACCGGCGACGCCTTCCTCGGCATGGCCGCGCACATCCTGCGCGACCTCCCGTTCACGCTCGCCCACGTCGCGACGGTCACCCACGACGACCACGTCGCGATCAACGAGATGCTCGAGTCGGTGTACGAGCCGGCGATCGACGAGCTGGCCCGCCGGTTCGACTCCACCATGTCGGCCGGCGCCATCGTGCCGGGCACCGACCAGGTCTTCATGCAGGTCGTCGTGCAGTGGCGCGAGCAGGGCTGGCGCAACGCGCAGGCGCTGCTGGCGGCGCCGGACGCGGCGGCCCGCCAGCGGGTCGCCGACCGGATCGAGAAGGAGGCCTGGCTGACCGGGCTCACCCTCTACCTCGGCACCCGCTACCCGCTGCAGGCCCTGACGGTGACCCGGGACGCGTACTGCGCGTCCCACTGGAACACCTAGGACCCCGGGTGTCGGTGCCCTGGCAGGCGTGCTCCGCCCGCCTGATCGGGCGGTCCGCCGAGGTCGAGCACCTCGACCGCCGGCTGGAGGCGCTGCGCGCCGAGGCGTCCGGCGGGCTGGTGATCGTCAGCGGCGAGGCCGGGGTCGGCAAGTCCCGGCTGGTCCGGGAGGTGGCGACGCGGGCCGAGGACAGCGGCCTGCAGGTGCTGACCGGCCGCGCGGTGCCGGCCGGCGAGCCGTACCGGCCGCTGGTCGAGGCGATGAGCGCCGCGCTGCGGGACCGGCCGCTGCCGGACGACGACGCGCTGCGGCCGTACCTGCCGGTGCTGGCCGCGGTGCTGCCGGACGCCGAGGTGGCCGGGCAGCGCACCGACCCGCGCGGCGGGGTGGTCCTGGCAGAGGCGGTGCTCCGGCTGCTGGCGGCGCTCGCCGACGATGCTGGGACCGTCCTGGTGCTGGAGGACCTGCACTGGGTCGACCCGGACACGCTGACGGTGCTGACCTACCTGGCGCACGCGGCCGAGTCGACCCCGCTGCTGCTGCTGACGACCAGCCGCGAGGAGGACGGGCTGCCGGCGTCGTTGATGGACCTGGTCGCCGCCTGCCAGGCCACCGTGCTGCCGCTGGGCCGGCTGGAGCCCGACGACGTCCGCGAGGTGGTCGAGTCCTGCGTGGCCGGCCAGCCGCCGGAGGAGGTGGTGGCGTTCGCGGTGGAGAACGCCGACGGGCTGCCGCTGCTGGTCGAGGAGCTGCTCACCGGGCTCGGCAGCGTCGGCGCGCTGACCCCGACCGGCCGGCTGGTCGGCCCGCTCACCCCGGGGGTGCCGCGCACCTTCGCCGCCACCGTGCTGCGCCGCGTCGCCGACCTGGACCCGGCGGCCCGGACCGTGGTGCAGGCCGCGGCGGTGCTGGGGCGTCGGTTCGACTGGTCGCTGCTGCCGGAGGTGACCGGGTTGTCCCGGCCCGAGGTGCTGGGCGGGCTGCGCACCGCGGTCCGGTCCGGGCTGGTGGTGGTCGGCACCGGGGAGGACTTCCGGTTCCGGCACGCGCTCACCGGGGACGCGATCGTGGACGACCTGCTGCCGCCGGAGCGCCGGGCGCTCGCGCACGCGGCGGCGGAGATCGTCGAGCGGCGCGACCCGCAGGCGTACGCGCTGGCCGCCGGCCTGCGGGCGACCGCCGGCGAGCAGGAGCGGGCGGCCGAGCTGTCGGTGGCCGCCGGCCGGCAGGCGGCCCGCCGCGGCGCGCTGCGCTCCGCCGACCTGCTGCTGGTCCGGGCGGCCGAGCTGGCCGGCGAGCGGGCCGGGCTGCGGGCCGAGGCCGAGCGGGCGCTGCTGGACGTGCTGGCCGCGAAGGGCGACGCCGAGCGGGCGCTGGAGCTGGGCGAGCGGCTGCTGGCCGGCGGCGACATCTCGGTCCGGCTGGTGCTGGCTCAGGTGGCCGCGGACGCGGAGCGCTGGGACGTGGCGGCGGCGTACCTGTCCGCCGTCCCGGACGACGACGACCCGCAGGTCGGGGTGCTGACCGCCCGGCTGGCGCACGCCCGTGGCCGGCCGGAGCAGGCGCGGGACATGGCCGAGGCGGCGCTGGCGGCCGCGCAGGAGCGCGGGCTGTGGTCGGTGGCCTGCCAGGCGCTGGAGGTGGTCGGCCGGGCGGCCCGGATCGATGACGCCGACGCCGCCCGGGACGCCTTCACCGCGGCCGAGCGGCTGGCCTCCGAGCACGACCTGCCGCTGGACCGGGTGTCCGCGCTGCACGAGCTGGGCACGGTGGACCTGCTCCAGGACGGCTCGACCAGCCGGCTGGAGCGGGCCCGGTCGATGGCGGTGGACGCCGGCCTGCTCGGGATGGCGGCGATCCTGGACGTGCAGGTCTCCGCCGGGCTGCTGCACCGCGACGTCGACCGCGCGCTGACGTACGCGGTCCGCTCCGCCGACCTGGCCCGCCGGCTGCGGATGGACCGCCTCGGCGCGACCGCGGTCTACTTCCAGGCGGTCGTGCACGTGCACCGCGGCGAGACCGAGGAGGTCGAGCGGTGCGTCCAGGAGGCGCTCGCGCTGGCCCCGGACGACCTCGACGTCAACGCCGGCATCTGGGGCGAGGTCCGGGCGCACGAGGCGCTGCTGGCCGACGACCGGCCCCGGCTGGCCACCTGCCTGGACAAGTCGATCGACTACCTGCGGCGCAGCCCGGCCACCACCCCGGCGCCGGTACGCGGCCTGTGGGCGCTGGTCCGCACGCTGGACGACCGGGACGGCGCCACCGCCCGCGAGGAGGCCCGCCCGTCCTCGGTCAACTGGGAGGTCGCCGCGCTGCTGCAGTACGCCGAGGCGGTCGACGCCGGCCGCCGGGGCCGCCGCCGGGACGCCGACCGGCAGGCCGGGCAGGCCGACACCGCGCTGACCGACCTGCCCTGGTGGCGGCACCGGATCCGGCTGCTGGTGGCCGACGCCGCGCTGACCGACGGCTGGGGCGACCCGGTCGGCTGGGCCCGGGAGGCGCTGCCGGTCTTCGCCGCCCGGGGTGACAGCCGGCTGGCCAGCTGCTGCCGCGAGCTGCTGCGCCGGGCCGGCGCCCCGGTCCCCCGGCCGGGCCGCGGCGACACCCCGGTGCCGCCGACGCTGCGCGCGATCGGGGTGACCAGCCGCGAGGTGGACGTCCTGCAGCTGATGGCCGAGGGGCTGACCAACACCGGCATCGCGCAGAAGCTGGTGCTCTCGCCGCGCACCGTGGAGACGCACGTGGCCAACCTGGTCGGCAAGACCGGGGTGGCCAACCGGGCCGGCCTGGTCGAGCTCGCTAAGTCAGGGAGCCTCGCCGGCTAACTCCGCCCCCGCTGCCGAGGCGCGGCCGGCACCGGACGGGCAGGCTCCCAGATGGGAACGACGCCCGCCGCGGCCGGTCCTCGTACGGCACGTGGGGACCTGCTGAGGGAAACGGGGGGTGCCCGGAGGACGACCGGGACGCGCTCCGTGCAGTCCCGTCGTGCCGGCCGCGAGCCTCGGGGGAAGCTCAGCGCGGGCGTCGTCCCCACCAACGCGCCGCCCGACCGGGCTCAGCCCTGGGGCGGCGGGTGGTCGAAGTCGACCTCCACGGTCTCGAAGCCCTTGTGCCGCTCGGTCTCCGCGTACGACGCGTACGCCTCGCGGTCGCCGCGGGTCAGGTGCACGTCGTCGGTGAACGGGGTGAGCAGGCTGCGCGGCCACAGCCGGCGGGCCCGCACCGCGTTCACCTCGGCACCGAGCACCACCGCGAAGGCGGACAGGTAGAGCCACACCAGCAGGCCGAGCACCACGCCGAAGAGCCCGTAGGTCGCGCTGGTGCCGCGCAGCGAGTTGCCGAGGTAGTAGGTGCCGACCGACTGCAGCAGCTGCCAGGCCAGCGCGGCCCCGACCGCGCCCGGCAGCACGTCCCGCTTGCGCACCGACTCGCTGGTGAGCAGCCGGAAGGCGATGATCAGCAGGGCCGCGTTGAGCGCCACCGAGGCGAGCAGCGCGGCCACCCGCAGGCCGGTGCCGACCTCGGTGGCGCCGATCTCGTCGGCCACCGTGGTCAGCCCGGACAGCACCGTGGAGACGATCACGCCGAGCCCGACGATCAGCAGCATGAGCACGCTGCGCAGCCGCGCCTTGATCGGGTTGGGCCGGGAGTTGCGGGGCACCGCCCAGACCTTGTTGAACGCGTTCTGCGCCGCCTGCACCACGCCGAGGCTGCCGTAGAGCCCGCCGACCAGGCCGACCACCACCGCGACCCCACTGCCGCGCAGCGACTGCACATTTTCCGCGAGCTGCTGGCCGATCACCGGGAACCGGGCCAGCGCCGAGTCGAGCACCTGCTCCTGCAGGCCCGGGTTGTCGTGCAAGGCGAAGCCGAGCACCGAGGTGAGCAGCAGCAACAGCGGGAACAGCGACAGGAACGCGTAGTACGTGATCATCGCCGTCAGGTAGTTGCCCTGGTCGTCGACGAACTTGTAGACCACCGCCAGCGGGAAGCCGGCGCCCTTGTGCCGGCGCTGGAAGCGGTCGAGCCGCCCGGCGAGATCCACGCCGTCAGAGTGCCACGCGGTCAGGCGCCGGGCTGGTCCCCCCGGTCGGTCTGCTCGGCCAGGAAGCGCTCCAGCTCGGCGCCGAGCTCGTCCGCGGTGGGCAGCGGGCCGCTCTGCCCGTCGAGCAGGTCGGGACCGCGGCCGGCGACGTACGCGTCGTACTGCTCCTCCAGCGCCCGGACCACCCCCGCCACCTCCTCCGACCGCTCCACCTGGCCGTCCACGTCGGCCCGGACCGCGGCCGCGGCCGCGCGCAGCTCGTCGCCGACCAGCACCAGCCCGGTCGCCTCGGACACCGCGTCGAGCAGCGTCTGCGCGGCCGCCGGGTAGTCGGTCTGGGCCAGGTAGTGCGGCACGTGCACGGCGAAGCCCATCGCGTCCCGCCCGGCCTGGCCGAGCCGGAACTCCAGCAGGTGGGCCGCGCTGCCCGGCACCTGCACCCGCTGCAGCCAGGGCCGGTGGTCGGCGATCAGCTCGCGCCGGTTGGCGTGCGCGGTCACCCCGAGCGGGCGGGTGTGCGGCACCGCCATCGGGATCGCGTTGAGCCCGACCGACACCCGCACCCCGAGCCGCTCGCACAGCCGGTGCACGGCGGCGGCGAAACGCTCCCACTGCACGTCCGGCTCGGGCCCGTCCAGCAGCAGGAACGGGGTGCCGGCGGTGTCCCGCAGCGCCTGCACGCGAATCTGCGGGTCGTCGTAGCTCTCCCAGTGGTCCTCGACGAAGACCATCGCCGGCCGCCGGGCCCGGTAGTCGTAGAGCTGGTCGGCGTCGAAGTCGGCCACCGTCGCCGGATCGCCGGCCGAGCGCATGTGCTCAGCGGCGATCCGGGCCGCCCCGGCCGCGTCGACGAAGCCGGTCAGCGCCACCACCAGCACCGGCGCGTCCAGCTCCGGCAGCTCGCCGGCCAAGTCGTACAGCTCATCGGGGTCCAGCACGGTGCCCTCTCGTCCCACCGCCGGGTTCGGCGGTTCCCTTGCACAAGCTTGTGTGCCGTCCATTCAATCCCGTACCCGTCCTGGAGTCAGCCGCCGCCCGCGGGAGACACCCGACCGCCCGGCCATCACCACCCGCCCGGGCCCTGTGGACAACCCACCGGCGCCGATACGTCCCGGTATGATCGAACACATGTTCGAGATGGCTCCGATCGCGGCTGCAGCCGGGCCCGGCGAGCCGGCGCCGCCCGGCCTCACCGCGGTGGCGCCGGTCGAGCTCGACGACCCGGAGCTGATCGAGTCGATCCGGTCCTGGGAGCGGCTGGCCTCGCGGGTGGCCGCCGGTCAGCTCGCGGCGATCGTGGAGCTGGCCCGCCGCCGCCCGCGGGACTACGTCGACAACGGCCCGGGCCACCTCGACTGCGGTGACCCGCGGGCGCCGGAGATCAGCGAGTTCGCCGTCGACGAGCTCGCCGCCGCGCTGCGGCTCACCCGGCTCGCCGCCGGGGTGCGCCTCCAGCTCGCGGTCGAGCTGGCCGGCCGGCTGTCCGCCACCGCGGCGGCCCTGCACGCCGGCACGATCGACGTGCCCAAGGTGCGGGTCATCGTCGAGGGGGTCGCCGGGCTGGACGACGCGGTCGCCACCGCGGCGGAGGCGCGAGTGCTCCCCCGGGCCGGCCAGCAGACCACCGGTCAGCTGCGAGCCAGCCTGAGCCGCGCGGTGCTGGCCGCCGACCCGGCGGCCGCCGAGGTGCGCCACCAACGGGCCGTCGCCGGGCGGCAGGTCACGGTCCGCCCGCTGGCCGACGGGATGGCCGGTCTCTGGGCGCTGCTGCCGGCGGACGGCGCCGCGGCGCTCTACGCCCGCCTCGATGGGCTCGCCCGCCGGGCCGCCGCCGGCGATCCCCGTCCGATGGACGCCCGCCGCGCCGACGCCCTGCTCACCCTCACCCTTCGCGACCCGACGGCACCCCCCGATTCCGCCGGCCGCACCCTCCCCGCCGACCCCGCAGCCCCCGCCGACCCCACCGACCCCACCGACCGCGCCGGACCTCCGCCGGTGCGGGCCCGGGTCCTCGTCACCGTGTCCGCGGCGACCGCCCTCGGCCTGGCCGAGGAGCCCGGTGACCTCGCCGGCCACGGACCGGTGCCCGCGTCGATAGCCCGCCGACTCGCCGACCACGGCAGCTGGCGCCGCGTGCTCACCGATCCCGTCACCGGCACGGTGGCCGACGTGGGCCGCGACCGCTACACCCCGAGCGCCGCGCTCGCGGATCTCGTCCGCACCCGCGATGGCACCTGCCGCTTCCCAGGCTGCCGGCAGCCCGCCCACCGCTGCGACCTCGACCACCTGATTCCCTGGCCCGCCGGACCTACCACCGCAGACAACCTGGCCACACTGTGCCGGCACCATCACCGCCTCAAGCACCAGACGCAGTGGGACGTCCGCGCCGGCCCGCTCGGCGAGCTCCGCTGGACCAGCCCCACCGGCCACCACTACAGCACCACCGCCCCCGAGCCCTGAGGAGCCGGCGGGCGGCGGGCGGCATACTCGGCGGGTGACCGTCGGCGGCGTGCTGACCGACGACGGGGTGCGGCTGTGGACCGAGGCGACAGGCAGCGACCCGCCGCTGGTCCTGTGCCACGGCGGCCCGGGCTGTGGGACATGTTCGCCGACCTGGCCGCCCGCTGGCCGACCGGCACACCGTCCACCGCTGGGACCAGCGCGGCTGCGGCCGCTCGGCGGGCACGGGACCGTTCACGGTGGCCCGCGCGCTGGCCGACCTTGACGCGGTCCGCGCCCACACCCGCCACGTGCAGCGTGCACATGACGACTACCTCGCTCGACTGCGCCCGGAGGTGATCCACGACTCGGGCAGCTCGCTGGTCCAGGCGGAGAACGCACTGGGCCTCTTCACCGTGCTCATCGGCTCGAGCGTCGTCGGTCGAGACGAAGCCGGTCTCGCCCGGCGGAATGCGGCCACCGACCAAGCCGACGACTACCCTGTGCTGCGCTGGTCCTTCGGGCAAGCGCCGGACATCGACAATGGCCCGGTGCTTATCCGCGACCGCACCTACCGGGAGCAGATCGAGCGGGCCAGCCATCTGCGGCAGCGACTGGACCTGGCCTTCGCTGCGGAGCGAGAGGGCTTCGGGCCGCGCTGGACGACCTCCCCCGCGGAAGCCACGGCGGATCCGCCAACGGGCTCGGAGGGACCCGAGGTGCGACCGCTGAGTTAGAAGCCGGGGGGCAGGGGGCGGGCGTGCAGGACGTGGAGGCGCTGGGTGGCGCGGGTGATGGCGACGTAGAGGTCGTTGGCGCCGCGTCGGGACTCGGCCAGGATCACGGCCGGCTCGACCAGCACGACGGTGTCGAACTCCAGGCCCTTGGCCTGCTCCACGCTCAGCACGGACACCCGGGTCCGGTCCGGACCGGCCAGCCCGTCCGCCGCCGGGGCCAGCGCCGCGACCATCGACCGGGGTGCGACCACCGCCAGCGTGCCGGCCTCGAGCTGGTCCAGCTCGTCGCGGACCACCGCGGGCACCCCGCCGGGCAGGTCGACCCGGGTCACCGCAGGCGGCCAGCGGCCCTCGCGCGGTGAGCTGGGCTCGTCCACGTCCACCCCGGCCGCCCGCAGCACCGCGGTGGCCAGCGCCATCACCGCCCGCGGGGTCCGGTAGTTGACGGTCAGCGTCTCGACGGTGGCCCGCTCCCGCACGTACGGCCGGAGCGTGGCCGTCCAGGACGACACCCCGGCCAGCGCGCCGGTCTGGGCCAGGTCCCCGACGATGGTCATGGACCGGGCCGGGCAGCGGCGCATCAGCACCCGCCAGGCCATCGGCGAGAGCTCCTGGGCCTCGTCCACCACGACGTGCCCGAAGGCCCACTCCCGGTCCCCGGCGGCCCGCTCGGCGACGCTGAGCCGCTCGGTCTCGGCCGACCAGCGGGCGGCGAGGTCCTCCGCGGTCACCATGCCGGCGGCCGGCGAGTCCCGCAGCACGTCGCGGGCGTACTCGACCTCGGCCCGGCGGGCCGCGTCGGCCGCCGCCGCGGAGCCCGGCTCGTCCAGCGGGCCGAGCAGCTCGGCCGCCTCGTCGAGCAGCGGCACGTCGGCCGGCGTCCACGGCGCCCGCCGGTCCCGGGCGAGCAGCTCCCGCTCCCGCGGCGACAGCGTGGGCGCCGCGGCGGCGAGGCGGGCCGGGTCGGCGTACAGGTCGCGGAGCAGCCGCTCCGGGCTGATCGGCGGCCAGCAGCCGTTGAGCTCGCGGCGGACGTCCTTGGCCTCGCGCAGCTCGGCCATCAGCGCGGACCGGTCGTCGGCGGGCAGCCGCAGCCCGGAGATCGCGCCCAGTCGGTCGGCCAGCACGCCGAGCAGCTGCCGGACGAAGGTCACCCGGCCCGCGTTGTGCGGCTTGCCGGAGCGGCGGGCCCGCTCGTGCGCGGCCCGTACGTCGGCCGGCCGCAGCTCGACCGCGGTGCCGTTGACGTCGAGCCGGACCGTGGCCGGCAGCGGCCGCTGCCGGTCCCGGACCGCCCTGGCCACCACCCGGGCCATCCGGGCGTCGCCCTTGATGCCGGCGACCTCGGGGTCCTCGTCCGCGGCCGCGTCCACCCCGGGGTAGAGCTGGCCGGCGGTGACCAGCACCGCCGCGTCGGCCTCGCCGAGCGCCGGCAGCACCTGGTCGATGTAGCGCAGGAAGCGCCGGTTGGGCCCGACCAGCAGCACGCCGCTGGAGGCGATCCGGTCCCGGTGCGTGTAGAGCAGGTACGCCGTGCGGTGCAGCGCCACCGCGGTCTTGCCGGTGCCGGGCGCGCCCTGCACGACCAGCACGCCCGGCAGCGGGGCCCGGATGATTCGGTCCTGCTCGGCCTGGATGGTGCCGACGATGTCGCGCATCCGGCCGGTCCGGGCGGCGTCCAGCGCGACCAGCAGCGCGCCGTCCCCGGCGATCGCGGTGCCGTCCCGGTCGGCGTCGAAGGCGTCCATGTCGAGGACCTCGTCCTCGATGCCGGTGACCTGCCGGTCCCGGGTGGCCAGCTGGCGGCGGCGGACCACCCCGGCCGGGTGCAGCGCGGTGGCCCGGTAGAACGGCTCGGCCGCCGGCGCCCGCCAGTCGACCAGCAGCTGCCGGTGCTCCTCATCGGCCAGGCCGACCCGGCCGACGTGCCGGCGCTCGCCGTCGACCAGGTCGAGCCGGCCGAAGCAGAGCCGGTCCTCGACGCCGCGCAGCTGCCGGAGCCGGGCCGCGTGCAGCGTGATGAACGCGTCCCGCTCGGTCCGGGCCGCCGGGGTGCCGGTGGTCGGCGCCCGGCGGACCCGGGCCAGCGCCTCCTCGCTGCGGGCGCGCAGCTCGTCGAGGCGCTCGTAGAGCGTGTCGAGGTGCTGCTGTTCGGCCTTCCGCTCGGCGTCGAGCAAGGCACCTCCTCGGGGGCAGGGACGGCTCTCCATTGTGCCCGGGCCTCAGGCGGCCAGCTCACGCCGCCGGAACCCGGCGGCCACGAGGCCTCGCCTGCATCGCCGGTGACGGCGGCCGCCGAGCAAAGGGGTCAGCCGCACCCGGTCCCGACGCAGCGCCAGCCGCAGCAGCCGGCCCGTGCCGGCCAGCGGCTCGGCACCCTTGAAGGGGCCGCGCGCCGCCACGGCCGGGGATCAGGGACATTGTCGACCGAGGGTAGTCACCCCTTGACGCACCGCTTGTCGCGTGCGTTAAATCGAGCCTTGAAATAAGAAGTGAGATTTCTCACGTGACCCTGCACCCGTCGCGACCGGCCCCCGTGGAAAGGCGGCTGTCGCATGTCCCTCCTCCCGTCCCCCCGCCGGACCCTGCTGGCCGGCACCGTGCTGGCGGTCGCGCTCGGCGGCCTGCCGCTGGCCGCCACCCCGGCGGCGGCCGCCGAGGTGCTGCTGTCCCAGGGCCGCCCGGTCACCGTCTCCTCCACCGAGTCCGCCGCCTTCCCCGGCTCGGCCGCCGTCGACGGCAACGCCGGCACCCGGTGGTCCAGCGCGTTCGCCGACCCGCAGTGGATCCGGGTCGACCTCGGCTCGGCCCGCGCGGTCAGCCGGGTGGTGCTGCGCTGGGAGGCCGCGTACGGCCGCGCCTACCAGCTGCAGACCTCGGCCGACGGCAGCGCCTGGACCACGGTCCACGCCACCACCACCAGCACCGGCGGCACCCAGACCGTCCCGGTCACCGGCACCGGTCGCTACCTGCGGATGTACGGCACGCAGCGCGGCACCCAGTACGGCTACTCCCTCTGGGAGCTGGAGGTCTACGGCCCCGACGGCACCACCCCGGGCCCGGACGGGCTGCTGTCGTACGGCAAGCCGGCCACCGCGTCCTCCTCGCAGGACGACGGCGGCTGCCGGGCCTGCACGCCGGCCAAGGCGGTCGACCGCAACCCGGCCACCCGCTGGGCCACCGCGGCCTGGTCCGACCCGGGCTGGATCGCCGTCGATCTCGGCGCCACCGCCACGATCTCCCGGGTCGTGCTGCAGTGGGACCCGGCCTACGCCCGGTCGTACCAGATCCAGACCGCTCCGGCCGCCGGCGGACCGTGGACCACGATCTACTCGACGACCACCGGCCGCGGCTTCAAGGAGACGGTCACCGTCTCCGGCACCGGCCGGCACGTCCGGATGTACGGCACCCAGCGCGCCGGGCCGTACGGCTACTCGCTCTGGGAGTTCCAGGTCTACGGCACCGGCGGGGCGCCGACCGCGCCGCCGCCGCTGCCCCCGGACGTGAGCTTCCCGGCCACCCGGCTGGTCTTCGCCGACGAGTTCAACGGCCCGGCCGGGTCCGCCCCGGACGGCACGAAGTGGACCGCCGAGGTGGGCACCGGGCAGAACAACGAGCTGCAGTACTACACGCCCAACCGCAACGCCTTCCATGACGGCGCCGGCAGCCTGGTGCTGGAGGCGCGGCGGGAGACCACCGCCGGGTCGAGCTGCCCGGGCGGGCCGTGCCAGTACACCTCCGGCCGGATCAACACCGCCGGCAAGTTCACCGTCGCGTACGGGCGGATCGAGGCCCGGATCAAGGTCTCCGACACCCCGGGCCTGTGGCCGGCCTTCTGGCTGCTGGGCGCGGACTTCCCGACCGCCGGCTGGCCGGCCTCCGGCGAGATCGACGTGATGGAGCACCTGGGCCGGATCCCGGACACCGTCTACTCCACCGTGCACGCGCCGGCGTACTTCGGCGGCGGCGGGATCGGCGCGCCGTTCACCCGCGCCGGCACCAACTTCGCCTCCGCCTTCCACACGTACGCGGTCGAGTGGAACGCGGCCGGCATGCGCTTCTCGGTCGACGGCACCGTCTTCCTCACCCTGACCAAGGCCGACGTCGAGGCGACCCGCGGGCCGTGGGTCTTCGACCACCCGTTCTTCCTGATCCTCAACAACGCCGTCGGCGGCGACTGGCCCGGCCCGCCCAACGGCTCCACCGTCCTCCCGCAGCGGATGTCGATCGACTACGTGCGGGTCTACCAGTGACCCCTCCTCCCGGAAGGCAGGCACGATGAGACGAGGACCGACGCCCTCCGGCCGCCGGAGGCTGCTCACCGCCCTGGTCGCCGCGGCGACCGCGCTGACCACGGCGGCGCTGGCCCAGCCGGCGCGGGCCGCGGACCCGCTGCTCTCGCAGGGCCGGCCGACCACGGCCAGCTCCATCGAGAACGCCGGCACCCCGGCCTCCGCGGCCACCGACGGCAACGCCGGCACCCGCTGGGCCAGCGCGTTCAGCGACCCGCAGTGGATCCAGGTCGACCTCGGCGCCACCGCCACCGTCACCCAGGTCACCCTGCAGTGGGAGGCCGCGTACGCGCGCGCCTTCCAGATCCAGACCGCGGCCGCGTCCGGCGGTCCCTGGACCACCATCTACTCGACCACCACCGGCACCGGCGGCACCCAGACCCTCGCCGTCACCGGCTCCGGCCGCTACGTCCGGATGAACGGCACCCAGCGCGCCACCGCGTACGGCTACTCCCTGTGGGAGTTCCAGGTCTTCGGCACCACCGGTGGTGGCGGCTGCGGCACCGCGAACGCGGCGCTCAACCGACCCGCCACCGCCTCCAGCACCGAGAACGCCGGCACCCCGGCGTCGGCGGCGGTGGACGGCAACGCCGGCACCCGCTGGTCCAGCGCGGCCAGCGACCCGCAGTGGCTCCAGGTCGACCTGGGCAGCTCGCTGACGGTCTGCCAGGTCGTCCTGCAGTGGGAGGCCGCATACGGCCGGGCCTTCCAGATCCAGACCGCGGCCGCGTCCGGCGGTCCCTGGACCACCATCTACTCGACCACCACCGGCACCGGCGGCACCCAGACCCTCGCCGTCACCGGCTCCGGCCGCTACGTCCGGATGAACGGCACCCAGCGCGCCACCGCGTACGGCTACTCCCTGTGGGAGCTCCAGGTCCGCACCACCGGCGGTCCCGGCCTGCCCGGCGGCGGCGACCTCGGCCCCAACGTGCACGTCTTCGACCCGTCGATGGGCACCGCGGCCGTGCAGAACGCCGTGAACGCGGTCTTCGCGGCCCAGGAGACCGCGCAGTTCGGCACCCGCCGGGACGCGCTGCTCTTCCGGCCCGGCCAGTACGACATCAACGTCAACGTCGGCTTCAACACCTCGGTGATGGGCCTCGGCCGCAACCCGGCCGACGTCAACATCGGCGGGCTGACCGTGGACGCCGGCTGGTTCGGCGGCAACGCGACGCAGAACTTCTGGCGGTCGGTGGAGAACATCATGGTCCCCGGCTCGGCCCGGTGGGCGGTCTCCCAGGCCACCTCGATGCGGCGGACCGAGATCCGCGGCAACCTCAACCTGGCCCCGACCGGCTACGGCTGGGCCTCCGGCGGCTACATCGCGGACAGCCGGATCACCGGCACCGTGGAGCCGTACTCCCAGCAGCAGTGGTTCACCCGCGACTCGACCATCGGCGGCTGGCTCAACGGGGTCTGGAACATGGTCTTCACCGGCGTGCAGGGTGCGCCGGCGACCAGCTTCCCCAACCCGCCGTACACCACGATCGCGCAGACCCCGGTCATCCGGGAGAAGCCCTACCTGTACGTCGACGGCTCGAACAACTACCAGGTGCTGGTGCCCAACCTGCGCACCAACAGCAGCGGCGCCACCTGGAGCGCGGGGTCACCGACGCCGGGCACCTCGGTCCCGCTCACCCAGTTCTTCGTGGCCAAGCCGTCCGACTCGGCCGCGACCATCAACCAGGCGCTGGCGCAGGGCCTGCACCTGCTCTTCACGCCCGGCATCTACCGCGTCGACCAGACCATCAACGTCACCCGGGCCAACACCGTCGTGCTGGGCATCGGCTACGCGACGCTGGAGCCGGTCAACGGCGTGGTCCCGATGCGGGTGTCCGACGTGGACGGGGTGAAGGTGGCCGGCCTGCTCTTCGACGCCGGCACCGTCAACTCCCCGGTCCTGCTGGAGGTGGGCCCGACCGGGTCGTCGGCGAGCCACGCCGCCAACCCGACCACCATCCAGGACGTCTACTTCCGGATCGGCGGCCGGCTCGCCGGCAAGGCCACCACCAGCCTGGTCGTCAACAGCAACAACACGATCATCGACCACATCTGGGCCTGGCGGGGCGACCACGGCAACGGCATCGGCTGGACCGTCAACACCGCGGACACCGGGCTGATCGTCAACGGCCAGAACGTCACCGGGTACGGCCTGTTCGTCGAGCACTACCAGAAGTACCAGCTGATCTGGAACGGCAACGGCGGCCGGGTCTACTTCTTCCAGAACGAGATGCCGTACGACCCGCCGACCCAGACGGCCTGGCGCACCGGCGCGCTCGGCTACGCCGCGTACAAGGTGGCCGACGCGGTCACCACCCACGACGCCTGGGGCGTGGGCAGCTACTGCTACTTCAACGTCAACCCGTCCATCCACGCCGACCGCGGCTTCGAGGTGCCGAACCGGACCGGCGTCCGCTTCCGCAGCATCCTCACCGTCTCGCTCGGCGGCAACGGGGTGATCGACCGGGTGATCAACACGACCGGCGCGCCCGCGCAGGGCACCGCCACCGTGCCGAGCACCGTGGTCAGCTACCCGTGAGCTGGGGCGCCGCCGGGCGGGGCGACCCGCCCGGCGGCGCCGCGCCGCGGGCCAGCAGGTCGGCCACCGGCAGGGTGGCCGCGCCGAGCGCGACCGCGTCCAGCCCGAGCTGACCGAGCTGGATCGTGGTCTGGCCGAACGGGTGCCGCAGCGCCCGGGCGGCCGCCGCGGCCCGGATCTCCGGCAGCAGCCGGGCGCCCAGCGCGTGCCCGGCCCAGCCGGCCAGCACGATCCGCTGCGGGTTGAACAGGTTGACCAGGTTGGCGATCCCGGCACCGAGGTAGCCGGCCGTCTCGGCCAGCACCTTGGCCGCCACCTTGCTGTCCGGCGCGGCGGCGAGCAGCGCCGCCAGCGCGGACTCCTCGTCCTCGCCGGGCACCGGCCGGCCGCCGCGGGCCTGCCGCCACCGGTCCAGGATCGCCTCCGCCCCGACGTAGGCCTCCAGGCAGCCGCGGGAGCCGCACCGGCAGGGGCGGCCGTCGTACACCAGGCCGGTGTGCCCCCACTCGCCGGCGCTGCTGGTCGCCCCGCGGTGGATGGTCCCGTTGGTGATCACCGCCGCGCCCACGCCGGAGCCGACCAGCACCACGACCGCGTGCTGGACACCCCGCCCGGCGCCGAACCACAGCTCGGCCTGGCCGAGCGTCTTGGCCCCGTTGTCGACGTAGATCGGCAGCGCTGTGCCGGCGCGCAGCATCCGCTCCAGCGGCACCGCGTCCCAGCCGATGGTCTGGGCGTGCACGGTCACCTCGGCGCCCTGCTCGACGGTGCCGAAGACGCCGACCCCGACGCCGAGCACGCGGGCCGGGTCGACCGCGGCCCGGCCGAGCACCTCGTTGAGCCCGTCCAGCACCTGGGCGACCACCGCCCCCGGGTCCGGCCGGACCGACGCGAGCGGGTGCTCGACGGTGGCCAGCGGCCGCATCGCGAGGTCGAAGACCTCGACCCGGACCCGGGTCTCACCGACGTCGACGCCGACCACGTGGGTGTAGCCGGGGTTGACCCGCAGCAGCGTCCGCGGCCGGCCGCCGTCGGAGTCGACCAGGCCGGCCTCGACGACGAGGCCCTCCTCGATGAGCTCGCCGACCACGTTGCTCACCGTGCCCTGGCTGAGCCCGGTGGCCTGGCCGAGCTCCTGCCGGCTGCGCGGCTCCCCCAGGTAGAGACTCGACAGCAGGACCGAGCGGTTGTGCCGCCGCAGGTCACGGACCGTTCGACGCACCTGCACGTGCCTCCCCTTCCCCCCGTGCCCGGCGATGCCGGGCGCCCGGCGATGCCTTGACGGGCACCTTGCCTCACCAGTTAGATGCTAACCATAATTCAAGAGTCGAATTAACCCTCGTCGCCCCGAAAGGCTGGTCCGAGATGCTACGGAGACTTGCCCCGGCCGCACTGGCGGTTGCGCTGCTCGGTCCGACCCTGGCCGCCTGCGGCGGCGACGACGAGCCGGCCGCGGGCGGAGGGGGCAGCGGCGCCACCCTCACCTACTGGGCCAGCAACCAGGGCACCAGCCTGGACAACGACAAGCAGGTGCTGCAGCCGGAGCTGGACAAGTTCACCCAGCAGACCGGGATCAAGGTCAACCTGGAGGTGATCGGCTGGCCGGACCTGCTCAACCGGATCCTGGCCGCGGCCACCTCCGGGCAGGGCCCGGACGTGCTCAACATCGGCAACACCTGGTCGGCCACCCTGCAGGCGACCGGCGCGTTGCTGCCCTTCGACGACGCCGCGATGTCCGCCGTCGGCGGCAAGGACCGGTTCCTGACCGGCAGCCTGTCCGCCACCGGCGCCGCCGACAAGCCGCCGGCGGCCGTCCCGCTCTACTCGCTGGCGTACGCGCTCTACTACAACAAGAAGCACTTCGCCGAGGCCGGCATCGCCTCGCCGCCGCGCACCTGGGAGGACCTGGTCGCGGCCGGCCGCAAGCTGACCAAGCCGGGCCGCTGGGGCCTCGCGCTGGAGGGCGGCAGCCCCACGGAGAACTCGCACCACGCCTTCGTCTTCGGCCAGCAGTACGGCGGCGAGTTCTTCGACTCGTCCGGCAAGCCGACCTTCGACGCTCCGGGCAACGTCGCCGGCATCAAGCGCTACCTCGACCTGATGGCCGTGGACAAGATCGTCAACCCGGGCAACGCCGAGTACGCCGCCAACCAGTCGCTGTCCGACTTCGCCAACGGCCGGGCGTCCATGCTGCTCTGGCAGGCGGCCGCCGGCGCGCTGAAGTCCCAGGGTCTGACCACCGACGACTACGGCGTGGCGCCGGTCCCGGTGCCGGCCAGCGCGCCGGCCGGCGGCAAGCCGGTGACCAGCATGGTCGCCGGCATCAACCTCGCCGTCTTCGAGAACACGAAGAACCGCGACGCCGCCCTGCAGTTCGTCAAGTTCATGACCAGCGACGCCGAGCAGACGATCCTGAACAAGACCTACGGCTCGCTCCCGTCGGTGAAGACGGCGTACTCGGACGCGGCCTTCCAGACTCCCGAGGTGAAGACCTTCCAGGACATCCTGGCCACCAGCGCGGCCCCGCTGCCGGCGGTGCCGGAGGAGAGCCAGTTCGAGACGCTGGTCGGGACGCTGATGAAGGACCTGTTCGCCGACGTCGCCGGCGGCAAGCCGGTCGGCGCCCAGGAGGTCCGGCGCCGGCTCGCCGACGCCAACCAGCAGGTCAAGGCCGGCGGCTGAGCAGGGCGGGGCGATGGCGACCGTGACCACCGCCCCGGCCGGGGACGCGCCGCCCGGACCGGCACCCGGGCGGCGAACCCGGCCCCGCCGCCGGCGGGTGGGCGGGCTGCGGCTCCGGCTGACGCCGTACGTGCTGCTGGTGCCGGCGCTCGTGCTCGAGCTGGCCGTGCACGTGATCCCGATGCTGGTCGGGATCTGGATGAGCCTGCGCGGGCTGACCCAGTTCTTCATCCGCAACTGGTCCGAGGCGCCGTACCTCGGGCTCGGCAACTACCGGGTGGTGCTGGACTTCGACGGTGCCGCCGGCCGCGACCTGCTGCACTCGCTGTGGGTCACGATCGCGTACACGGTCATCTCGGTCGGGCTGGCCTGGCTGCTCGGGATGACCGCGGCGGTGCTGCTGCAGCGCCCGTTCCGCGGCCGCGGCGTGATCCGCACGCTCTTCCTGACCCCGTACGCGCTGCCGGCGTACGCGGCGATCATCACCTGGAGCTTCTTGCTGCAGCGGGACACCGGGCTCGTCAACACCGTGCTGGTCGACCAGCTGCACCTGGTCGACGAGCGGCCGTTCTGGCTCATCGGGGACAACAGCTTCTGGTCGCTGGTGGTGGTGTCGGTCTGGCGGACCTGGCCGTTCGCGCTGCTCTGCCTCACCGCCGGGCTGCAGTCGGTGCCGACCGAGCTGTACGAGGCGGCCGCGATCGACGGCGCCGGCTTCGGCCGGCAGCTGCGCAGCATCACGCTGCCGCTGCTGCGCCCGGTCAACCAGGTGCTGGTGCTGGTGCTCTTCCTGTGGACCTTCAACGACTTCAACACCCCGTACGTGCTCTTCGGCCGCGGGGCGCCCGAGCAGGCCGACCTCATCTCCGTGCACATCTACGAGAGCTCGTTCATCACCTGGAACTTCGGGCTCGGCGCGGCGATGAGCGTGCTGCTGCTGCTCTTCCTGCTGGTGGTGACCGCGGCCTACCTCGGCCTGACGCGACGGTGGAGGAGCGATGACTGAGCCGCGCTGGCTGAAGGTCACCCGGGTGCTGGTGCTCGGCGCCCTGCTCGCCTTCACCCTGGTGCCGATCTACGCGATGGCCACCTCGGCGGTCAAGCCGCTGCGGGACGTGCAGGGCCCGTTCCGGTGGTGGCCGTCGCAGGTGACGCTGCAGCCGTTCGCGGACATCTGGCGGACCGTGCCGCTGGCCCGCTACTTCGTCAACAGCGTGATCGTGTCCGGGGCGGCCTGCCTCTTCTCCGTCACGGTGGCGGTCTTCGCCGCGTACGCGGTGAGCCGCTACCGCTTCCGCGGCCGCGGCACCTTCGCGGTCACCGTGCTGTCCACCCAGATGTTCCCGGGCATCCTCTTCCTGCTGCCGCTGTTCCTGCTGTACGTCAACCTCGGCAGGCTCACCGGCATCGAGCTGTACGGCAGCCGGCTCGGGCTGGTGCTGACGTACCTGACCTTCTCGCTGCCGTTCTCGATCTGGATGCTGGTCGGCTACTTCGACTCGATCCCGCGCGGGCTGGACGAGGCGGCCGCGGTGGACGGCGCCGGTCCACTGCGGACGCTGCTGCAGGTGGTGCTGCCGGCGGCGCTGCCCGGGGTGGTCGCGGTCGCGGTCTACGCGTTCATGACCGCCTGGGGCGAGGTGCTCTTCGCCTCCGTGCTGACCGACGCCAGCTCCCGCACGCTGGCCGTCGGGCTGCCCGGCTACTCCACCCAGAACGAGGTCTACTGGAACCAGGTGATGGCCGCCTCGCTGGTCGTCAGCGTGCCGGTGGTGGTCGGGTTCCTGCTGCTGCAGCGCCAGTTCGTGGCCGGCCTGACCGCCGGCGCGGTCAAGTGAGGAGCGTCCCGGTGAGGAGCGACATGGAGCAGCTGCGGCAACTGGGGCCCGAGTTCGCCTGGGGGGTCGCCACGGCGGCGTACCAGGTGGAGGGCGCGGTCGCCGAGGACGGCCGGACACCGTCGATCTGGGACACCTTCTGCCGGGTGCCGGGCGCGATCGACAACGCCGACACCGGCGACGTGGCCTGCGACCACTACCACCGCTGGCGGGAGGACGTCGCGCTGATGCGCGGCCTCGGGGTGGGGGCGTACCGGTTCTCCGTCGCCTGGCCGCGGGTGCTGCCGGCCGGGACCGGGCCGGTGAACCCGGCCGGGCTGGGCTTCTACGACCGGCTGGTGGACGAGCTGCTGGCCGCCGGCATCCGGCCGTTCGCCACGCTCTACCACTGGGACCTGCCGCAGGTGCTGCAGGACCGCGGCGGCTGGCCGGCCCGGGACACCGCGGCCGCGTTCGCCGCGTTCGCCGAGGCGGTGGGCGCCCGGCTGGGCGACCGGGTGACCGACTGGTTCACCGTCAACGAGCCGCTGTGCTCGGCCTGGCTCGGCCACCTGGAGGGCCGGATGGCCCCGGGCGAGCAGGACATCGCCCGGGCGGTGCCGGCGGCGCACCACCTCCTGCTCGGCCACGGGCTGGCCGTGCAGGCGCTGCGGGCGGCCGCGCCGGGCCCGGTCCGGGCCGGCGCCGTGGTCAACCTCAGCCCGTGCGAGCCGGCCAGCGACGACCCGGCCGACGTGGCCGCGGCCCGGCGCGCCGACGGGCACACCAACCGGTGGTGGCTGGACCCGCTGCACGGCCGCGGCTACCCGGCCGACATGGTCGGCGTCTACGGCGTCGAGCCGCCGGTGCGGGCCGGCGACCTGGAGACCATCGCCACGCCGACCGACCACCTCGGGCTCAACTACTACTTCCGCCAGGTCGTCACCGACGACCCGACCGGACCGCCGCCCCGGGCCCGGATGGTCGGCGTCCCGGACGCGGTGCACACCGACATGGGCTGGGAGGTCCACCCGGCCGGGCTGGAGCAACTGCTCACCCGGCTCACCGACGAGTACGCGGTGGGCCGCCTGCTGGTGACCGAGAGCGGCTCGGCCTGGCCGGACCGGGTCGCCGACGACGGCACCGTGGCCGACCTGGAACGCGCCGACTACCTGGAGCGGCACGTCGCCGCCGCGGTCCGCGCGGTCGGCCGCGGGGTGCCGCTGGCCGGCTACTTCGTCTGGTCCCTGCTGGACAACTTCGAGTGGTCGTACGGGTACGCGAAGCGCTTCGGGCTGGTGCACGTCGACTACGCCACCCAGGCCCGGACCGTGAAGACCAGCGGCCACCGCTACGCCAAGCTCATCGCCGAGCACGCCGCCCTGACCGGCTGACCCCGACGCCCACCGCCGGCCGGCCGGCGGCGCGGCAACCGGGCGGCAACCGGGGGGCAACCGCGCTGCCGTTCGCTGGGCCGGCCGAGCAGGGTGGACCCCGCCGCCCCGGCGACCCAGCGAAGGGACGCGCCATGGCCACGTCGAGAAGGATGATCACCCGGGCCGGTCTGGCCGCGCTGGCGGCGGTCGCGCTGACCGCGGCCGGCGCGAGCGGCGCCGGTCCGGCCGCGGCCGACCCGGCCGGGCTGGTCAAGACCGGAGTCACGTCGGCCTCGAACAGCTTGGACAAGACGCTCACCGCGTTCTGCCCGGCCGGCACCGTGGTGAGCGGGGGCGGCGGCTACCTGACCGCGCCGGCCGCGGCGCACCAGGGCCACGTCGCGCTCGACCGGCTGGAGCCGCTGGACAACGGCAGCGGGTTCACCGCCGGGATGCGCGAGGTCGGCGCGTACGCGGGCCTCTGGCGGCTCAGCACCGACGCGCTGTGCCTGCCGGCCCCGCTCGGCTGGGACGTCGTCTCTGGGACGGCCCCCGTGGGCACCCAGGTGGCCACCGTCGGCTGCGGCACCAAGTCGGTGATCGGGGTCGGCGGCCGGATCAACAACGGCAACGGCGACGTGGTGCTGGACTACGTCGTCCCGTCCGCCGACCTCAAGTCGGTCACCGTCCGCGGCACCCCGGTCGACGGGCTCAACCCGCTCGACTGGAGCGTCACCGCGTACGCGGTCTGCGCGTACGCAACCGGCCTGCAGCGGGTCCTGTTCACCACCCCGGCGGCCAGCCTGGCGCACGTCGGCCTCAACTGGAGCTGCCCCGCCGGCATGGGCCTCTACTCCGTCGGTGCCGGGGTGTCGCCCGGCAGCGGCCAGGTCTTCCTCGACGTCGTGCGCGCCATCAGCACCGACTCCCTCGGGGCCGGGGCGAGCGAGGACGCCAGCTACCTGCCCAACTGGTCGCTCACCGGGTACGGCGTCTGCGGCACCTGACGCCCGCGGGACCGGCCCCACCCGGGCCGGTCCCGCCGGCGCGGCAACCGGACGGCAACCGGCCCGCGGTACGACCTGAGGCGTGCCGGCGCGCGACCGCGGGCCGGCCGCGCACCCGAGGGGGGTCCGATGCGACCGAGCCGAGCGTCCGCCACGACCGTGCTGCTGGCCGTGCTGGCGGCGAGCTGGGGGGTGGCCGCGCCGCGGCCGGCCGCCGCCGGGGCGACCGCCGGCTCCGTGCAGAAGGTCGGCAGCACGCTTGTCCTCACCGCGTACCCGGGGTTCAGCAACGGGGTGACCCTGCTGCCGGGCGGCCTCGCCGACCTGGAGATCGTCGACACCGCCGGCGCCCTCGACCTGCTCGACGCGACCTGCGCGCCGAGCCCGACGCCGCTGCTGCCGACCAAGGTGACCTGCGACCTGACCGGGGTCACGCTGGTCAAGCTCGACGGCGGCGACGGCGACGACATCATGGCCGTACGCGACCCGATGGCGGTCCTGATGCTCGGCGGCGCCGGCAACGACGACCTCAGCGGGGGCGCCGGCAACGACCAGCTCGACGGCGGCAGCGACGACGACGTGCTCTTCGGCGGCGCCGGCAACGACGTGCTGATCGGCGGCCCGGGCGCGGACCAGCTCGACGGCGGCCTCGGCAGCGACCTGGCCGACTATTCGCTGTCCTCGATCGGGGTCGTCGCCGACGCCGACGGCCAGCCCCGGGACGACGGCACGCCCGGCGAGGGCGACTCGATCGGCGCCGACGTAGAGCGGCTGACCGGCGGCGCCGGACCGGACGTGCTCGGCGGCAACGGCCTGCCCAACATCCTGCAGGGCAACGGCGGCCCGGACCGGCTGACCGGCGGCGCCGGGCCGGACACCCTGCTCGGCGGAGCCGGCTTCGACCACCTCGACGGCGGCACCGGACCGACCGGGACGGCGGAACAGGACAAGTGCGGGCCCGGGGCCGACGGCGCGACGCTGCTGCACTGCGAGATCGTCATCCAGTAGGCCCCCGTCCGGGGGGCAGCAGCCCGGCCGACCCGATCGATACGCTCGGGTCGACATGGACCGACAGCCCGTCACCGCCGGAGGGCCCGGTACGGGGCGGCCGGTCCCGTGGGAGCTCCGCGTGCTCGGACCGGTCGAGCTGGTCCGGGGTGGGTCGGCGGTCGAGCTGGGCAAGCCGATGCAGCGGACCCTCCTCGGCCTGCTCGCGCTGCGGGCCGGGCAGGTGGTCTCCTGCAGCGCGCTGATCGACGCCCTGTGGGACGACGACCCGCCGCCGTCGGCGGTGAAGACGCTGCACGCGCACGTCTCCCGGCTGCGGCGGTCGCTGGCCGCGGCCGGCCTCGACGGCCTCGTCACCACCCGACCGCCCGGCTACCGGCTGGCCGCGCCGGCGGACCGGGTCGACGCCGGCCGCTTCGACCGGCTGGTCGAGTCGGGCCGGGACCTGCCGGCGGGCGAGTGCGCGGTCCGGCTGCGCGCCGCCCTGGGGCTGTGGCGCGGCGACGTGCTGGCCGGCAGCACCGTCGGGGACTGGGCCCGGTCGGAGGCGGCGCGGCTGGCCGGAGCCCGGCTGTACGCCGCCGAGGAGCTCTTCGAGGCCGAGCTCGCCCTCGGCCGGTACGCCCGGGTGGCGACCGAGCTGGAGGCGTTCGTCGCCGCCCACCCGCTGCGGGAGCACGCCTGGGAGCTGCTCGTGCTGGCGCTGACGCTCGGCGGGCGGACGGCCGACGCGCTGGCCGCGTACCGGCGGGCCCGCGCGGTGCTCGCCGCCGAGCTGGGCGTGGACCCCGGGCCGGCGCTGCGGCGGCTGGAGGCCTCGATCCTGGCCGGCACCGAGCCCGAGCGGCGCGCCCGGCCCGGCGGCCCGACCGGCCGGCCGGACAGCACCATCCCGGCCCCCGTCACCACCCTGGTCGGCCGGGACGACGACATCGCCGAGCTGGCCGCGCTGCTGGGCCGGCGCCGGCTGGTCACGCTCACCGGGGTCGGTGGCTGCGGCAAGACCCGGCTGGCGATCGCGGTGGCCGGCGCGGTCGCCGGCGCAGGCGGCTCGGGCGGCTCGGGCGGCTCGGTCGGCTTCGTCGACCTGACCGAGGTCACCGACCCGGAGCGGCTGCCGGCCGCGCTGGGCGACGCGCTCGGCGTCCGGGGCGAGCCGTCCGCCGACGCGCTGGTCCGCCGGCTGCGCCCGGCGCCGATGCTGCTGGTGCTGGACAACTGCGAGCAGGTGGCGGCCGGCTGCGCCGGCCTGGTCGAGCGGCTGCTGCACCGGTGCCCGGGCTTGCGGGTGCTGGCCACCAGCCGGCAGGCGCTGGCCGTGGCGGGCGAGACGGTCTGGCCGGTGCAACCGCTGGCGGTGCCGACCGGCCCCGTGCGCGACCTGGCCGGGCTGCGCCGGCACGCCGCGGCCCGGCTCTTCCTGGAGCGGGCCGCGCTGCCCGCCGTACGCGGCCTGCGCGACGCCGACGCGCCGGCCGTCGCGGCCATCTGCACCGGCCTGGACGGGCTGCCGCTGGCGCTCGAGCTGGCCGCGGCGCGGACCGCGGTGCTCACCGTGGCCGACATCGCCCGGCGGCTGCGCGACCCGGCCCTGCTCGCCTCCGGGCCGGCCGGCGGCGGGCTGGACGCCGCCGTCTCGTGGAGCTACCAGGGCCTCGATCCCGCGGCCCGGCGCCGCTTCCGGCAGCTCTCGGTCCTGGCCGGCGGCGGCACGCTGGCCGCGGTGGCGGCCGTCTGGCGGACCGACCCGGACCGGGCCGTGGACGCGCTGGGCGAGCTGGTCACGCGCTCGCTGGTGGTCGTCGACCACACCGGCCCGGAGACCCGCTACCGGATGCTCGAGCTGATCCGGCACGGCGCCGCTGAGCGGCTGGCCGCCGAGCCGGCCGAGCAGGAGGAGGCCCGGCGCCGGCACGCCGAGCACCACCTCGCGGTCGCCGTCGACGGCGCCGGCCGGCTCCGCGGGGCCGACTCGGCCGGCTGCCTGGAACAGCTGGCCGCCGACCACGAGAACCTGCGGGCCGCGCTGGCCTGGTACGGCCGTACCGGCGACCCGGCCGAGCTGCGGCTGGCGGTCGCCCTGGCCCGGTACTGCCGGCTGCGCGGCCGCTACCGGGAGGGCCGGCGCTGGCTGACCGACGCGCTGTCCCGGCCCGCCGCCGGGGCCGGCCCGGACCGGGCCCTGGGCCTGCTGTCGGTCGCCTTCCTGGCCCACTTCGAGGGCTCGTACGCCGACGCCGAGCGGTACGCGGACGAGGCGCTGGCCGCGTACCGGGCGCTGGGCGATCCGGGCGGCACCGCCCGGTCCCTGCGGCTGCTCGGCTCGATCGCCACCGAGCGCGGCGACCACGAGGGGGCCGGGGCGGCGTACGCCGAGGCGGCGGCCGCGTACGCGGAGCTGCGGGACCCGCTCGGGCAGGCCGACGTGCTGCAGATGACCGGGTTCCTGGCCTGGCTCGGCGCCGACCTGGATCGGGCCGGGCCGCTGCTGGACCGGGCGCTGCGCGCCTACGCGACGCTCGCCGATGCCGAGAACGTGTCCTCGACCCGGGTCCACCTCGCCGCCGTCGCGCTCTACCGGGACGACCTGGTCACCGCCCGGTGGCTGGCCGAGCAGGCACTGGCCCACTTCACCGGGCTGGGCTTCCGGGAGGGGGTCGGCTGGGCGCTGGACGTCGCCGGCCGGGTGGCGACGCGGGCCGGGGAGCCGGAGCGGGCGGTGCCGGCGCTGCTGGCCAGCCTGGCCGAGCACTGGGAGGTGGGCGACCGGTGGCGGCAGGCGAGCGTGCTCGACGCGCTGGCGGCGGCGTACGTGGCGCTCGGCGAACCGGTCCGGGCGGCACCGCTGGCCGGGCTCGCGGCCGCGGTGCGCGACGAGCTCGGGGTGCCGATCCCGCTGGTCGAGCAGGCCGAGCGGGCGGCGACGGAGCAGGCGCTGGTCGAGCGGCTGACCGGAGCGCAGCGGTACGCCGCGCTCGGGCACGGCGCCGCGCTGACCGTGCCGGACGTGCTGGCCGACACTGCACCGGCCGGCTGACCGCCCGGCCCCCGGCTGCCGGGTCCGGGGCCGGCTGCCCGGCCGGGGTCGGCTGCCCGGCGCGGGGTCGGCTGCCCGGCGCGGGGACGGCTGCCCGGCGCGGGGACGGCTGCCCGGCGCGGGGTCGGCGTTCCGCCCGGACGCGGTGCTGGCAGGGTGTCGCCATGGCCGACGCGGACGTGTTGGTGGTGGGAGCGGGGCTGGCCGGGCTGACCGCGGCCCGCCGGCTGGAGCAGGCCGGACACGACGTGCTGCTGGTGGACGCCCGCGACCGGGTCGGCGGCCGGACGCTGTCGGTGCCGCTGCCGGGTGCCGAGCCGGACGACCCGGCCGCCGTGCTCGACCTCGGCGCCGGCTGGGTCGGGCCGACCCAGGACCGGGTGCTCGCGCTGATCGGCGAGCTCGGGCTGGCGACCTTCCCGACGTACTCCGACGGTGACAACCTGTCCGAGCACCGCGGCCGGCTGCGCCGCTACCGCGGCACGATCCCCAAGCTGGGCGCGCTGGCGCTCGCCGACATCGGGCAGGCCCAGCTGCGGCTGGACCGGATGGCCCGGACCGTGCCGCTGGCCGAGCCGTGGACCGCGGCCCGGGCCGCCGTGTGGGACCGGACCACCTTCGCCGGCTGGATCCAGCGCAACCTGCGCACCCGGACCGGCCGGGAGCTCATGCAGATCGTCGCCGAGGCGGTGTGGGCCGCCCACCCGGCCGACCTGTCGTTCCTGCACGTGCTGTTCTACCTGCACGCCGGCGGCGGCTTCGACTCGCTGACCAGCGTGCGCGGCGGCGCCCAGCAGGACCGGGTGGTCGGCGGCACCCAGGGCATCGCGCTGGCCGTGGCGGCCGCGCTGGCCCGGCCGCCGCTGCTGGACGCGCCGGTGCAGGCGGTCGACTGGTCCGCCGACGAGGTCACCCTGACCGTCCGGGACGGCCGCCGGCTGACCGGTCGCCGGGCGGTGCTCGGGGTCGCGCCGCACCTGCTCGCGCCGGTCCGCTTCTCCCCCGCGCTGCCGCCGCTGCGGCACCAGCTGCACCAGCGGATGCCGCCGGGCACGGTGATCAAGTGCCACGCGGTCTACCCGGAGCCGTTCTGGCGGGACGGCGGGCTGTCCGGGCAGGCGGCCGACCCGACCGGGCCGGTCAAGGTCACCTTCGACGCCAGCCCGCCCGGCGGCCGGCCCGGGGTGCTGCTCGGCTTCGTCGAGGGCCGGCAGGCCCGGCAGCTCGGCGCGGTGTCGCCCGAGGCCCGGCGGCAGGCGGTGCTGGACTGCCTGGTCCGCTACTTCGGCCCGGCCGCCGGCAGGCCGGCCGCCTTCGTGGAGCGGTCCTGGGCGGCCGACCCGTGGGCCGGTGGCTGCTACGCCGGCTACTTCGGGCCCAACGGCTGGACCGACTACGGCGGCGTGCTGCGCCCGCCGATCGGCCCACTGCACTTCGCCGGCACCGAGACGGCGACCACCTGGTTCGGCTACCTGGACGGGGCCGTACGGTCCGGCGAGACCGCCGCCGCCGCGGTTCAGGACGGCTCGTAGGGCAGCGACAGCGAGTCGGTGGAAGGCGTCGATGCCGAGACGGCCGGGTCGGCGACCAGCGTAAGCCGGTCAGCGCCATACTTGGTGCCCAGGACGGTCGGTAGGCACCCGTCCGGGCGGCAGGAGGGAGGGTCCGGACGATGGTGTCGCGCGCCGGCCGATCGGGCTCCACCTGGTCCTCCGTGCTCGCCGACCGGGAGTATGCGACGCTCTGGCTGGCGTACGCGCTGTCGCTGGCCGGCGACCAGCTGGCCCGGGTCGCGCTGGCGGTGCTGGTCTTCGACGCCACCGGCTCGCCGGCGGCCACCGCGCTGGCGTACGCGGTGACCTTCCTGCCCTGGCTGGTCGGCGGGCCGCTGCTGGCCGGGCTCGGCGACCGCTACCCGCGCCGGACCGTGCTGATCGTCTGCGACGGGCTCGCCGCCGTGCTGCTCACCGTCATGGCGCTACCCGGGATCAGCCTGGTCACGCTGGGCGCGCTGCTCTTCCTCGTGGTCACGCTGGCGGCGCCGTTCACGGCGGCCCGCTCGGCGCTGGTCCGGGACCTCTTCCCGGACGACGAGCGCTACGCGGCCGCGACCGCGCTGACCACGGTGACCATCCAGCTGGCCCAGGTGGCCGGCTTCGCCGCCGGCGGGCTGCTGGTGGCCGCGCTCGGCGTGCGGCAGGCGCTGCTGGTGGACGCGGTGACCTTCGCGCTGTCCGCGGTGCTGATCCGGCTGCGGGTGCGGCGGCGGCCAGCCGCGGCCACCGGTCCGGGCCGGCGGCACCTGGCGGACGTACGGGCCGGCGCCCGGCTGGTTTTCGGCGACCGGCGGCTGCGCGCGCTGACGCTCTTCGCCTGGCTGGCCGCCTTCCACGTGCACTCGGTGCCCTCCGGTCTGGTGGTGCCGTACGCGGCCGAGCGCGGCGCCGGCCCGCTCGCGGTCGGGCTGCTGCTCGCCGCCGCCACGCTCGGCAGCGGGCTGGCCATGGTGGTGCTGACCACCTGGGTGCCGCCGCCACGCCGACTGCGGCTGATGACGCCGCTGGCGGTGCTGGCCGCGGCCGCCCTGGTGCCCTGCCTGCTCGACCCGCCGCTGCCGGTGGTCGGCCTGCTGTGGCTGGTCGCCGGCCTGGGCACCGGCTACCAGCTGGCCGCCAACGTGGCCTTCGTGTCGGCGGTGCCGGGCGAGCGGCGGGCCCAGGCCTTCGGCATGGTCAGCGCCGGGCTGGCCGCCGGGCAGGGCATCGGGGTGGTGATCGCCGGGCTGCTGGCCGAGCTGGCCGACCCCGCCGTGGTGGTCGGCGCCAGCGGGGTGGCCGGGCTGGTCGCGGTGCTCGCGCTGCAGTCCACCCGCTCGGCCCGGCTGGCCACCGCCGGCTGAGCGGCAGCCGTCACCGGCCCGGGTCGGTCCGCCGGTGCTGGCGCAGCGGGATCACGTCGGCAGCAGGCGCCAGCTGGGCGCCGTTGGCCGCCAGCCGCATCGCCGCCCGGGCCTTGACCGCGAGCATCGGCGGCAGGCAGTGGTCGCCCTGCCCGGCGTGGCCGCCGAGGTTGCGCACCGCGGCCGCGTGCGCGGCGGTCCGCACGCCGACCGCGATCGCCCGCAGGTCGTAGCTCTGCGCGATCTCGATCGCGGCCCGCACGATGGTGCGCGCCTGCGGCGAGGTGAGCATGCCCTCGACGAGCTGCGGGGCGATCTTCAGGTCGGTGGCCGGCACCCGGAGCAGCCGGGTGAGCGAGCTGTGCCCGGTGCCGAAGTCGTCCACCGCGACCCGGACGCCGAGGATGCGCAGGTCCTCCAGCACCACGTCGACGGTGTCGATCGGGCTCAGCGCGGAGGACTCGGTCAGCTCCAGCATCAGCCGCTCCGGGCTGAGCCGGGCCCGGGCCAGCGCGGCGGCGACCCGGCCGGGCAGCTCCCGGTCCAGCAGCGAGCGGGCCGACAGGTTCACCGACACCGGCACCTCGAGGTCGAGCGCCGACCACTCGTGGCACTCGGCCAGCGCCTCCCGCAGCAGCCAGTCCGTGTACGCCGGGAGCAGGCTGGAGGACTCCAGCACCGGCAGGAACTCGCGCGGCGGCAGCAGCCCGCGGGTCGGGTGCCGCCAGTGCACCAGCGCCTCGGCCGCGACCGGCGCCCCGGTGTTGAGGTCCACCATCGGCTGGTAATGCAGCACCAGCTGGCCCTCGGCCAGCGCGGTCCGCAGCTCGGCGGACAGCAGCAGCGAGCCGGGCCCGGCGGCGTCCTGGGCCGGCTGGTAGAACTCCACCCCGGTGCCGACCCGGGCGGCCCGCTCCAGCGCCACGCTGGCCTGCCGGAGCAGCTCGCCGGCGCTGACCGGCTGGGCCGGCCCGGCGTAGGCGATGCCGGCGGTGCCGGTCATGCTGACGGTGGCGGCGTCCAGCCGCAGCGAGGTGGCCAACGCCTCCAGCAGCGCCCGGGCCCGCTCGGCCACGTCGGCCGGGTCGGCCGCCTCGTGCAGGAAGACGGCGAACTGGTCGCCGTCCAGCCGGGCCACCAGCTCACCCAGCGCGCCGGCCTCGACCAGGTGGCTGGCCGCGTGCCGGAGCAGGGTGTCCCGGGTGGCGTGGCCAAGGGTGGCCGCCACCTCGTTGAAGTGGTCGGGCCGGATCAGAACCAGCCCGACTGCCGGCACCGGGTCCACCGCGGTGTCCAGGTAGGTGTCGACCCGGCGCTGCAGCAGCTGCCGGTTGGGCAGCCGGGTCAGCGGGTCGTGGGTCGCCTCGTACGCCCGCAGCTCGGCCAGCTCGGCGGTCCGGGCGTGCGCGCGGGCGGTCTGCAGCGCGGTGTGGGTGGCCGCGGCCAGCGTCCGCAGCGCGTCCCGCTCCCGCTCCACCAGCCGGACGTACGCGGACATGTAGACCCGCAGCTCGCCCAGCGGCGCCTCGCCGTCGGCGTCGAGCGGCGCGCTGGCGGCCAGCTGTTCGGTGGCGCCGGTCGGCGCTTCCCCGCCGTCGGCCCGGTGCCGGTGCAGCGTCGGGCCGCCGGCGTCGCCGTTGCGCAGGTAGACCTCGACCACGTCGGCGGTCAGCAGCTCGGCGGCCGCGACCGCGGCCCGGCGGACCACGTCCCGCTCGTCCAGCGAGGACAGGCTGCGCACCGCCTCGGCCAGCCGGCGGCCGGCCTCCCGCTCGGCCCGGCCCCGCTGGCGGACCAGGTAGGCCTGGTAGAGCAGGAGCGCCGCTACGGGCACCACGAGCAGCAGCCGCAGGTCGGCCCGGGCCAGCAGCAGGCCGGTCGCGGTCAGCGCCAGGTTGCCGGCCGCGGTCAACTCCTGGGTGCCGGCGTTGGCCGACCAGACCGCCGTGATCGAGGTGCCCTGGGCCATCCCGACCACGACCATGGTGAGCACGTTGCCGACCAGGTCGAAGAGCACGCCGGCGACCATCAGCCCGACCAGCCCACCGGTGGTCCCGGGGTCGAAGCTGCCGCCGGCCAGCGTCACGGCGCCGACCCCGACGAACGCGGCCAGCGCGCAGCGCGCGCTGTTGAACAGCAGCTTGATCGTCGGCTGCCGCATCAGCCCGGCGGCCATCGCCATGCCGAGCCCGGCCACCGCCGGCGCCCAGGACGGCGGCACCAGCAGGAGGGTGAGGACCAGGGCCGCGTCCACCGGCAGGAAGACCAGGCGGTTCGCACCGAACCCGATGGTGAAGCGGAGCACCGCCGCGCCGAGGAAGAGACCGATCGCGGCCAGCCCGAGCAGCGGCTGGCCCTCCGGGTCGCCCCGCAACGCGGCGGCGGCCGGCCATCCCACAGCGACGGCGCCCGCGACGGCAACCATCACGGAGACGAGCACGCGGAGCTTGCCGACGTGCCTTGATTGGTCCATGTCGCGCCGGTTCCCCTCGACTGGGCGATCGTAAGCCCGCGATTCACCGCAATCGATAACCCGTTGTGGGGATCCCCCCACGGCGGGGAAGCGAGGGGATGCTTCCCCGCCATGGGCTCCGGTGGCGGCGTGCGGACATGCGAGAGTCAGCCCCAGATCATCGCGTGCGCTCCCACCGGCGTGAGCGGGAGCTCCCTCCCTCCGGCCCTCGTCGCTGGCCGGCCACTCGGGGGACGCTGTCCGCGCAGCGCTAGCGGACAGTGACCGGACGACGGCCGGGTCGTGCTCGGAGCCCGCCGCCGGCACCTCGGTCCGACGCCGCCGACAGCCCCGTTAGCCCCGACCTTCAGTGTCGTTGCTGGAGGCACCTGACGACACCCTGCATCCACGCCATTTCGTTACTCCCTGTAACCGAGTTGATGACAATGCAAGTACTAGTCGCCCACTCGGATGTATCCGACAATGACCACGGGAGAGGAGCTGGTCATGGTCGGGGGCCGGCGGCGCGGGACCGGGTTCGACGGGGCCCGACTGCGCGCCCTGAGGCACCGGGCGAAGCTCTCCCAGCGGGCCCTCGGCGCCGCCATCGGCGCCGACGAGACGGTGATCGCCAGCTACGAGAACGGGCGGGCGGCACCCCGGGTGGACCGGCTGGGCCGGCTGGCGCTGGCGCTGGGCGCCTCCCCGGCCGACCTGCTGACCGCCGACCACGAGCTGGACTCGCTGGAGCGGCTGCGGGTGGCGGCCGGGATGCTGCAGGCCGAGGTGGCCGTACGGGCCGGGATGACCCGCGCGAAGTATGCCGCCATCGAGCGTGGGCAGACCGCGACCATCAGCCTGACGGACGCGCTGAGACTGGCCGGGATCCTCGGTGTGGACATCGACGAGGTGCTGGCCGCCCAGTCGGTGTCCCGGGCCGCCTTCCTCGACCGGCTCCCCCGTGAGGCGCCTGGCCTGAGCGACTGAGGCAAATTGTCCGGTGCCATGGAGGAACGGATGAACTAGTCTCGGCACAGCCCGTTCGGGAGACTTCGCCCTGTCCTCGCGATCCGACGAGCCCTCGGTGTCTCTACGCCGCCAAGTGGCTACTTCCCGTGAGGATACCTGCGTGACAGAGATCTCGACCGTCCACGGCCCGGTGCGCGAGGGCACCACCCTCACCTGGAGCCGGCGGTACGCGGAGGCGGAGCTCCGGGAGTACGACGCGCTGGTCGGCCGCTCGCCGGACGACGCCGGCGTGCTGCCGGACCTGCTCGTCATCGCGCCGCTGACCAAGCTCGGCGGCGACCTCAACTACCTGTCCCGGTCGATGCGGTGGACCCACCACCGCCCGGTCCGCAGCGACGAGGAGCTGACCGCGGAGCTGCAGGTCACCCGGCTGGACCGGCAGGACGAGGTGGTCAAGATCGCGTTCGACGCCCGCATCCGGGCCGGTGGTGAGGTGGTGCTCAGCGGCACCAGCCGAGGGGTCGTCCTCGGTGCATGAGCAGGCAGCGGGAGGAACCATGACGGCGGTCGCGGACCTGGTGGCGGGCACGGAGCTGACCAGTCGGCGCACGGTGACCCGGCAGGACGTGGCCGCGGTCGCCCGGATCACCGGCGACGAGGGCATGCACCACGTCTCCGGGCTGGCCGGCCGGCAGGTCGCGCAGGGGCTGCTCACCGTCGCGTTCGCGCCGCTGCTCAAGACCGAGGCCGGCTTCCGGCTGGAGACCGCCGAGGTCACCTTCCTGGCCCCGGTCTTCGTGGACGACACGGTCGAGTGCACGGTCACGGTGGAGAGCCGGGACGGCGGCACGGTCGAGTTCGCCTTGCGGATCGCCAACCAGGACGGCGCCGAGGTCGCCGTCGGCCGCGGCACCGGGTCGGTCGCCGCGCCGGCGCCTTCCGGTGCGGGCGTCGGCCCCGCGGCGGATGAGGCGCCACGGCTGCTCACCGCCGAGGTCCTCGCGGACCCCTACCCGACGTACGCGGAGCTCCAGCGGACCCGCCCGGTGCACTGGTCCGACGAGGTGCACGGCTGGGTGATCACCGGCTACGACGACGTCTACGGGGCGCTGCGCGACCACGGCCGCTTCTCCTCCGACCGGATCGACCGGCTGCTGGGCAGCCGGGTGCCGCCGGAGGCGCTCCCGATCATCGCCCCGTTCGTGGCGCTGGCCTCCCGGTGGATGTGGATGGTCGACCCGCCGGACCACACCCGGGTGCGCCGGGTCTTCAACCACGGCTTCACCCCGCGGGCGGTGCGCCGGCTGCGGCCGCTGATCGAGGAGACCGTCGGCACGCTGCTGGACGCGGCCGCCGAGCGGGGCTCGATGGACCTCGTCGCCGACTTCGCGTACCCGCTGCCGGCGACCGTGCTGGCCGACGTCTACGGCATCCCCCGCGCCGACGCGCCGCTGCTCAAGGAGTGGTCGGACGCGATGAAGGTGTTCATCGGCGGCACCCCGGACCTGGCCGCCATGGCCGGCCCGGCGGCGGACAGCATGCGCGAGATGATGGCGTACTTCACCGCCGTCATCGCCGAGCGGCGGCGCACCCCGGGCGACGACCTGGTCTCCGCGCTGGTGCATGTGGACGAGGCCGAGCCGCTCGACCCGGACAGCCTGTGCGCCAACCTGGTGCTGGTGCTCGCGGCGTCGTACGCGACCACCCAGGACATGATCGGCAACGGCATGCTCGGGCTGCTCCGGCAGCGGGCCGAGTGGCACCGGCTGCAGGCCGACCCGGCGCTGCTGCCCGGCGCCATCGACGAGGTGCTCCGCTACGACGGGCCGGTCCAGCTGACCCACCGGGTGGCGACCGAGGACATCGACCTGCACGGCACCCGGATCCGCAAGGGCGACCTGGTCTATCTGTTCCGGGCCGCGGCCAACCGGGACCCGCGCCGGTTCCCGGACCCGGACCGGATCGACGTGGGTCGGCGCGACACCGGGCACGTCGCCTTCGGCGCCGGCATCCACTACTGCATCGGCGCCGCGCTGGCCCGGGTGGAGGGCGTGGCGACGCTGGAGGCGCTGCTGCGCCGGATGCCGGCGATCGAGCTGGACCCGGCCGCCGGGGCGGCGTACCGGGCGGACAGCCTGCAGTTCCGCGGCGTCCGCACGCTGCCGGTCGTCTTCCCCACCCCGGCGGCGCGATGACGGAGACGCTGCCCGGACTGCTGGCCGAGGCCGCCGCCGCGTTCCCCACCGCGGCGGTCGGCTTCCCGCAGGACGGTGCCCGGCTGACGCTGGCCGAGCTGGCCGCCGGCTCGGTCGCGGTGGCCGGCGGGCTGACCCGGCTCGGCGCCGGTCCGGGCCAGCGGGTCGGCGTGCTCTTCGGCACCGAGCCGGACTTCCTGCCCGCGCTGTTCGGCATCCTCCGCTCCGGCGCCGCGGTCTGCCCGCTGCCGCTGCCCACCACCTCCCGCGACCTGCCGGCGTACCTGGACCGGCTGACCGGGATCGTCACCGCCGCCGGGCTGACCTCGGTGGTGGTGTCCGGCCGGCTGGGCGAGCTGGAGGCGCCGCTGGGGGCCGCGCTCGGGGTGCCGCTGCGGCACGTCGCCGAGCTGGCCGGCGAGTCCGGGGCGCCCGGCCCGGACCGGTCCGACCCCGACGGCACCGCGATCGTGCAGTTCACCTCCGGCAGCACCGCGGCGCCCAAGGGCGTGGTGCTGCCGCACCGCGCGGTGGCGGCCGGACTGGCCGCCATCAACCAGGGCGGCGGCATGGACCGGGAGCGCGACCTGGGCGCGGTCTGGCTGCCGCTCTACCACGACATGGGCCTGTTCGGGACGCTCACCGCGCTGGTGATCGGGATGTCGGTCGACCTGTGGTCGCCGGCATACTTCGTCCGCCACCCGGACCGCTGGCTGGCCGCGATCGCCAAGGGCGGGCACACGATCTGCCCACTGCCCAACTTCGCGTACGACCAGCTGCTCGACTCCGTCTCCGCGGAGGACATGGCGGGGCTGGACCTGAGCCGCTGGCGGATCGCCTTCAACGGCGCCGAGATGGTGTCGATGGAGTCGGTCGAGGCGTTCCTCGCCCACACCGCGCCGGCCGGCTTCCGGCCCGAGACGATGTTCCCGGTGTACGGCCTGGCCGAGGCCACGCTGGCGGTGACCTTCCCGCCGCTGGGCCGGGCGCCGCGGGCCGACTGGGTGGACCGGGAGCGGCTGGCCGCCACCGGCAGGGCCGAGCCGGTGGGCCGGGACGCGGCCGGGGCGCGCGGGGTGGTCGGGCTCGGCTTCCCGGTGCCCGGGATGGCGGTGCGGGTGGCCGACCCGGAGACCGGCGGGGCGCGGCCCGAGCGGGAGGTCGGCGAGGTGCAGGCCCGCGGCGCCTCGGTCACCACCGGCTACCTGCACGGCGGCGACGGGCTCTTCACCGCCGACGGCTGGCTGCGCACCGGCGACCTCGGCTACCTGGCCGCCGGCGAGCTGCACCTGACCGGCCGGATCAAGGACATGATGATCGTCCGCGGGGCCAACCACTACCCCGAGGACGTGGAGAGCGCGGCCCGCGGCGCCACCGGGGTCTACAAGCGACGGTGCGTGGCGTTCGTCGCCGGGGACAGCGGGGCCGGGGCGGACCGGATGGTGCTGGTCGCCGAGACCTCGGTGTCCGGGCCGGCGGACCGGGCCCGGCTGGCGGCCGACCTGCGCAGCCGGGTCGGCGCGGCCACCGGGCTGGCCGACCTGGACGTGCAGCTGCTGCCGCCGCGCTCCATCCCCCGCACCAGCAGCGGCAAGCTGCGCCGGCGGGCCACCCGGGAGCTGGTCACGACCGGATCCTGACCCCCTCGACCGCAGGAGAGGCACATGCACAGCACCGACGTGTTCACCCACTACGAGCGCAGTCACTGGCGGCTGTCCGACGTGGACTTCTCGGCGATCCGCCGGGACCTGGTCCGCCCGGAGTACGTGACCATGGCCCGCAGCTCGGTGATGGGCGAGTCCAACGTGATCGCCGCCGTGCACGGCTTCCTCAACGAGTTCGTCGACGACTACGACTTCTCCAGCTTCGCGGTGGTCTGGGGCTACCAGGAGGTGCAGCACCACAACGCGTTCCGGGCCTGGCTGCGGGAGCTGGACGCGGACGTCGACGACGCGCCGGTGGCGGCGATGCGGGAGCCGTACGCCCCCGGCACCACGCCGAGCGCGACCCTGGCCACCAACATCATCTCCGAGCTGACCGTCAACCACGTCTACAAGAGCCTGGCCCGCTACGTCGAGGAGCCGGTGCTGCGCGAGCTGCTCGGCAACGCCAGCCGGGACGAGGCCGCGCACGCCCGCGAGTTCATCCACTACTGCCGCGAGCGGCTGCGCCGGCACCCGGAGGAGCTCCCCTCGGTGCTGGAGACGCTGTACGTCTACACCGCCGGCACCCAGATCAAGCACCCGGTGAGCATGTTCAAGGACAACCTCACCGAGCTGCAGGACCACGAGACCATCGACACCGGCTTCGAGCTGTTCCTCGAGCGGGTCGCCGACGCCGGCGAGCTGGAGGCGCTGCAGGGCAAGATCCGCAAGACTTTCGCCGGGCTCACCGACCTCGACCTGTCCAGCAACTCCCGGGTGCGGCGGGCGCTGGCCGAGCAGCTGGCATGACGGCCGAGCCGATAACGCCACCGTGGCTGGTGCTGCCGGACTACCAGTGCTTCGGCTGCTCCCCGCACAACGACGCCGGGCTGCGGCTGCGCTTCTGGGACAGCGCCGACGGCGACGGCCTGGAGGCGCCGCTGCGCTTCGGCCGCGGGCACGAGTCGTACCCGGGGGTGGTGCACGGCGGCATCGTGGCCACCGTCTGCGACGAGATCATGGGCAACCTGCTGGTGCTGCGCACCGGCATCACCCACTTCACGGTCACGCTGCGGACCCGCTTCCTGACCCCGCTGGCGGTCGGCGCGGCGTACCGGTGCGTGGCCGAGCTGCGGCCGGAGCCGGGACCGGCCGGCCAGCGGCAGGCCACCGCCGAGGTGCTCGACGACACCGGCGCCACCGTGGCGTCCGCCTCCGGCACCTACCAGCCGGCCTCGCAGGACGCCTCCCGGCAGCACCTGGCGCTGTCCGAGACGGACCGCCGGCTGCTCGACCAGGCAATGTCCACACTGGACCGTACGAGCGGGAGGAACCGCGGATGACCAGCCGGCAGGAGATCGTGGAGCAGGTCCGGGTGATCGCGGCCAAGGAGACCGGGATCCCGGTCGAGGAGCTGAGCCCGGACCTCGACCTGCGCAAGGCCGAGGGCGTCGACTCGGTGAAGGTGCTGCGGGTGGTGGCCCGCATCGAGCGGGACTACGACATCGAGCTGTCCGACGAGCAGGTCTTCAGCTTCGCCTCGGTGTCGGACGTCGCCGACGCGGTGGTGGCGGCGCTGCGGACGGACGCGACCTCGTGACGGCCGCCCCCGGCACGACCGCGCCGGGCGCGACCGCCGACACCAACCAGCACTACGACCAGGACCCGCGGATCTTCACCCTCTTCCTGGACGAGTCGCACAAGTACAGCTCGGCGCTGTACGGCGGCCCGGACGAGTCGCTGGACGACGCCCAGCGCCGCAAGCTGCGGTTCGTGGCCGACCGGCTCGGGCTGCGCGGCGGCGAGCGTCTGCTGGACATCGGCTGCGGGTGGGGGTCGCTGATCCTGCACATGGCGGCCGAGCTGGACTGCCGCACGGTGGGCATCAGCCCGGCCCCACGCCAGCACGAGCACATCGCGGCCCGGGCGGCCGAGCGCGGGCTGACCGACCGGGTGGAGACGCTGGTCGGGCACGTCGAGGAGCTGGAGCTGCCCGACGGCGCCTTCGACGCGGTGACCATGCTCGGCTCGATCGTGCACATGCCCGACCTGGACGGCGTCTTCGCCACCTGCCGGCGGGTGCTGCGCCGCGGCGGCCGGCTCTACGTGTCGGAGAGCTGCTTCCGTAACCAGGCCGCGCACGACCGCTTCGCCGAGCGCGCCGGCACCGCCTACGTCCGGGACGCGATCTTCGGCTGGGGGGACATGCGCCCACTGTCCCGGCTGGTGAAGGCGGCCGAGGACGCCGGCTTCTCACTGGTCGCGCTGGACGACCTGACCGACCACTACCGCCGTACGATCGAGGACTGGGTGTCCAACGTGGACCGCAACGCCGACCGGCTGGACGAGGTCGAGGACGGGCTGGCCGACCGGCTGCGCCGCTACCTGCAGACCGCGAACGCCGGCTGGGGCTACACCACCAAGCACTACGCGCTGACCTGCCAGCGGAGCCGGTGATGGACGGCCAGGTGGCCGGGCCGCTGCTGCCGCCGGCCGAGATGGACGCCGCGGTGGCGGCCTTCCTGCGGACGTCCCCGCCGCAGCGCCGGTGGAACGTGGAGACCGACATCGACTACGCGGCCGCGGACGCGGACCGGCTGTCCGAGGGCGAGCGGTCCGCGGTCCGCTTCGTCAGCCTGATCGAGGACCACCTGCCCGGCTACTTCGCCCTCTACCGCCGGCACTTCCCGGTGGACGACTCGGTGGACCGGCCGACGTACGTGCACAACCGCGAGCTGTACCACTTCACCGTCCGCTGGGCCGACGAGGAGGACTCGCACGCGCTGGCACTGACCCGCTACCAGGTGGCCAGCGGGCTGGCCGGCTTCGACGGGGTGCGGGACGAGCTGGCCGAGGAGGGGCGCAAGGAGTTCCGGCTGCCGTACGGGCAGGCGGTGCAGTTCTTCACCTACCCGCTGGTCCAGGAGAAGGCGACCCAGCTCTACTACCAGCACCTGCGCCAGGTGGTCGGCGACCCGGTGCTGGCCGACCTGCTCGGCCGGCTGAGCCGGGACGAGGCCCGGCACTTCACCTTCTTCGCCGACGTGGTGACCCGCTACCTCCGCCGGTACGGCGACGCCGTGGTGGAGCCGATCCGCGAGGTGGTGGCGGACTTCCGGATGCCGCTCGCGGACACCATGCGCGGCTACTGGCGGTGGGCGCTGAAGATCGCCGACACCGCCGCGTACGACCACACCGAGGCGTACGACGCGCTGGTGCAGGTGGTGGAGCGGGCGGTGGACACGCGCACCGACAAGGTGGACGAGATGCTGCGCTTCGTCCGGAGCTGCGCCGTGGCCTGATTCAGACGAGCGGGGTCAAAATACCATTAGCAGGACGGAGTTGGTGCATACTGGTCCTCAACATCGCCAACGGGGAGAAGGTGCCCTGACCGTGGTGAACCGGACCGACTATGACGTGATCGTGGTGGGTGCCCGCTGCGCCGGCGCCCCGACCGCGATGCTGCTGGCCCGCCGCGGCCACCGGGCCCTGCTGGTGGACCGGGCCGTCTTCCCGCGGGACACGCTGTCCACCCACTTCGTGCACGCGTACGGGGTGGCCCGGCTGGCCCGCTGGGGGCTGCTGCCCGCCCTGCTCGCCACCAACTGCCCGCCGGTGCCGCTGCTCACCTCCGACTGGGGCGGCGACCTGCGGCTCAGCGGCACCCCGCTGCCGTACGAGGGGATCGACTACGGGCTCTGCCCGCGCCGCTACGTGCTCGACCACCTGCTCAACGAGGCGGCCGTCGCGGCCGGGGCCGACTTCGAGCAGGGTTTCACGGTGACCGGCCTGGTCTTCGACGGCGACCGGGTCACCGGCGTGCTGGGCCGGGACCGGTCCGGCACCGAGCGGCGGATCACCGCCCGGTGCGTCGTCGGTGCGGACGGCCAGCGCTCGCTGGTGGCCCGCACGGTCAGCGCCGAGGACTACTGGGCGGTCCCGCCGCTGACGACGACGTTCTACACCTACCTGGCCGACCTGCCGCTGGACGGCCTGCTCATCCACTGGCGGCCCGGGGTGTGCACCGCCTCGATCCCGACCCACGACGGGCTCACCATGGTGAGCAGCTGCTGGCCGGCGGACGGCTGGGGCGACTTCCGGACCGACGTGGCCGGCAACTTCGTGGCCATGGTCGAGGCGAACACCGCACCTGGGTTCGCCGAGCGGTTCCGGGACGCCCGCCGGGTCGCCCCGATCGTCGGCAGCCAGCGGTCGGCGAACTTCTTCCGGACGGCGCACGGGCCGGGCTGGGCGCTGGTCGGAGACGCCGGCTGCCACAAGGACCCGATCACGGCGCTGGGCATCTCGGACGCCTTCCGGGACACCGAGCTCCTGGTCGACGCACTGGACGAGGCGCTGTCCGGCCACCGGCCGGAGGCGGCGGCGCTGGCCGGCTACGAGCGGCGGCGCAACGAGGCGGCCAAGCCGCTCTACGACTACACCGTCGACCAGGCCCGGCTGCAGCCGCTACCCCCGGAGCGGGTGGCGCTGCTACGGGCGCTGCAGCAGGACGAGGCCAGCCGGGCCCGCTTCTTCGGCGTGCTCGCCGGCAGCGTGCCGCTGGCCGACTTCTACCGCGACCCGCTCGGCCGCAGCACCCCGGCCGGGGTCCAGGCGGCGCCGCCGGCCGCCCCGGCCGAGTCGCCGACTCCCCGGGCCGGGGCGACGACGGGCTGACCGGGGCGGCGCTCAGCAGCCAGCCGCGGAGTCGGTGGCCGGGGACCTGGTCCGGGCCGGCTTCCCGGTGGGGCCGGGGCGGCGGCGGCCCGACGCTGGCGCGGCGAGCAGGTCGCCGGCATCGAGAGATGACCCCCGATGATCAACCGAGTGTGACGTGACCGTTACAGATCCGGCTGCGAAATCCCCCTCCGGCATGCACACTGGCCTCAAATGGGACAGCACCTGCCGACACCGGGGGCAAGGATGGTTCACGGCGGCGACCCGACGGTCGACTACGACGTGGTGGTGGTGGGGGCGCGCTGCGCCGGCGCGCCGACCGCGATGCTGCTGGCCCGGCAGGGCTACCGGGTCCTCGTGCTGGACCGGGCGGTCTTCCCCAAGGACACGATCTCCTCCCACTACGTCCACCCGTACGGGGTGGCCAGGCTGGCCCGCTGGGGCCTGCTCGGCGGCCTGCTCGCCACCGGCTGCCCGCCGGTCCGCACCATGACCACCGACTGGGGCGAGATCACGCTGTCCGGCTCGCCGCCGCCGTACGAGGGGGTCGCGTTCGGGGTCTGCCCCCGCCGCTACGTGATCGATCACCTGCTCAACACCGCCGCGGTGCAGGCCGGCGCCGAGCTCGAGGAGGCGTTCACCGTCACCCGGCTGCTCTCCGACGGCGACCGCGTCACCGGCGTGCGCGGGCGCGGCCGGTCGGGCCGCGAGGTCGACATCCGCGCCCGGTACGTGGTCGGCGCGGACGGCATGCGCTCGCTGGTCGCCCGCACGGTCAAGGCGCCGGAATACTGGACCGTCCCGCCGCTGACGACGACGTACTACACGTACTTCGCCGACCTGCCGCTGGACCGGCTGCTCATCCACTGGCGGGTCGGCCGGTGCGTGCCCGCGCTGCCCACCCACGACGGGCTCACCGTGGTGCTGGCCGGCTGGTCGTACGAGGGCTGGCGGGACTTCCGCAGCGACATCCCACGGCACTACGCGGAGACCGTCCAGCGGTACTCCACCCCGGAGTTCGCCGAGCGGGTGCGGGCGGCGCGGCGGGTCGAGCCGTTCGTCGGCCACCACCACTCGGCCAACTTCTTCCGCAAGCCCTACGGTCCGGGCTGGGCGCTGGTCGGGGACGCCGGCTACCACAAGGACCCGGTGACCGCGCTGGGCATGTCGGACGCGTTCCGGGACGCCGAGCTGCTGGCCGGCGCGCTGGACGAGACGCTGTCCGGGCGGCGGCCGGCCGAGGACGCGCTCGGCGACTACGAGCGGCGGCGCAACGAGGTGGCCAAGCCGGTGTACGACTACACCGTCGAGCAGGCGCGCTACCGGCCGCTGCCGCCGGAGCGGGCGATGCTGCTGCGCGCGCTGCAGCACGACCCGGTCAACCGGGACCGCTTCTTCGGGGTGCTGGCCGGCAGCGTGACGCTGCCGGACTTCTACGCCGGGCTGATGGCCTCGGGCCTGCTGCCCGCACCGCCCGGAGCCGCCCCGCTCCCCGCGGCCCCGGGCTCAGTCACGGTCGCTCCCTCGGTCCCGATGGCCCGCTGACCCCAGGCCGGCCGCGTAGGCGTGGACCTCGGGGTTGTCCGAGGTCAGGCCGGTCACGCCGAGCCAGGCCAGCTGGGCGGCGCGGCGCACGTCGTTGACCGTCCAGGCGACCACCTCCGCGGTGACCGCCCGCAGCCGGTCCACCGTGGACCGGTCCAGGTAGCTGTGCCGCACGGTGACCGGCCGGGCGTCGGCCGGCGCCCGAAGCACCGCGGCCAGCGCCCGCCGGGTGGCCACGCTGCGCCAGGTCGGGACGCCGGCCGCGGCCAGCACCGGCAGCAGGTCCCAGCGCTTGCAGCTGGCCAGCCAGCGGCCCGGGGCGGCGGCGGCCGCTTCGGCGACCGCGGCCGCGGCGGCCGGCGTCTCGGTCTTGAGGTCGACCAGCACCCGAGCCGGCGGCGGGACCCGGTCCAGCACCGCGGCCAGCGGCTCGGCCCGTACGGTCCGGCTCAGCCGCCAGCCGTCCCGGTGCAGGCCGGGCGGCACCCCGCCGGCCCGGTGCAGGGCGGGCAGCACCGGCAGGAAGTGCGAGACGACCAGCTCGCCCCGGATCAGCTGGACGTCGGCCTCGAACGCGCCGACCCCGGCCTCGGCCAGCGCCCGGCAGCCGGCCGCGGACGCCGGGGTCCGGTGCGCGACCGCCAGCACGCGCCGGTCAGCCGGCCGGCGCCGAGCCCGCGCCCGTCCCCGCCGGCGTCCAGCCCGGGTCGCGGCCGGCGAAGCCCAGCGCCCGGTCCAGCACCGGCGCGTCCGCCGGCACCGGCACCACCGGGCCGAAGAGTCCCTCCCGCTGGCCGGCGAACTCCGGCGCGGCCGACTGGCTGGTGAACTCGAGCACCGCGGCGGCGCTCGCCTCGTCGCAGTGGAAGTCCTGCCCGGTGGCCCGGGCCAGGTCCCAGCCATGCATCACCAGCTCGTCGAGCGCGACCACGCCCATCGCCTCGGCCGGCATCGTCACCCCACCGGCCTCGGTCGTGCCCTGCCACGCGGCCGGGTCCCGCCAGGCCGCCACCAGCTCGTCCAGCCGCCGCGGCAGCACGGTCCGCCACTCCGGGTCGAGGGCGGCCGCGCTGGACGACGGCGGCTGCGATCCGCCCCGGGGCGGGGTCTTGCGGGCCGCCCAGGTGAAGGCGAGCGTGAGCCCCATCAAGTGGTCGAGCAACTGGGCGACCGGGATGTCCGACGGCGTCGGGCGGCCCAACGCTTCGTCCGGCACGCCGTCCAGCAGCCGGGCCACCTCCCGGGCGGCCGGGTCGAGATCGAGCACGGTCACTCCTCTGCGGGTCAGCGGGGCTCGTCGAGCAGCTGGAGCAGGTAGCCGCCGTAGCCGCTCTTGAACAGCGGCTCGGCGAGCTTCTCCAGCTGGCCGTCGTCGATGAGGCCGGCCCGCCAGGCCACCTCCTCGACGCAGCCGATCTTCACACCCTGCCGGTGCTCGACCAACCGGACGAACTCGGCCGCCTGCAGCAGCCCGTCGTACGTCCCCGCGTCCAGCCAGGCGGTGCCCCGGTCGAGCTTGGCGACCTGCAGCTCGCCCATCCCGAGGTACGCCTCGTTGACGGCGGTGATCTCCAGCTCGCCCCGGGCGCTCGGGGTGACCTGCCGGGCGATGCCCGGGGCCCGGGAGTCGTAGAAGTAGAGCCCGGGCACCGCGTACGGCGACTTGGGCACCGCCGGCTTCTCCTCGATCGACAGCGCCCGCCCGTCGCCGTCGAACTCCACCACCCCGTACGCGGTCGCGTCGGCGACCCGGTGCGCGAAGATGAGCGCCCCGTCGACCTCGGTGAGCTTGGCCAGATGCCGGCCGAGCCCGACGCCGTGGAAGAGGTTGTCGCCGAGGATGAGCGCGATCGCGTCGTCGCCGGTGAAGTCCTCCCCGATGATCAGCGCCTGGGCCAGGCCGGCCGGCCGCTCCTGGACCGCGTACTCCAGGGTCAGGCCCCACTGGCTGCCGTCGCCGAGGAGGTGCCGGTACTGCTCCTGGTCGGCCGGGGTGGTGATGACGAGGATCTCGTGGATGCCGGCCATGATCAGCGTGGACAGCGGATAGTAGATCATCGGCTTGTCGTAGACCGGCAGCAGTTGCTTGCTCACCGCCTTGGTGATCGGCCAGAGCCGGGTGCCACTGCCGCCGGAGAGCACGATGCCACGCATGGCGGACAATCCTACCGTCCGTGATCGGCCCGTCCCGCGCTCAGTGCACCACCGCCGTCCGGTAGCGGCGGATCGCCAGCGGCGCGACCACGGCCATGATGGCGACCAGCCAGAAGATGGCCGCCAGCAGCGGGTGCCGGACCGGGAAGGCGTCCGAGGCGAGCGCGGCCGGGTTGCCCCACAGCTCGCGGGCGGCGCCGACGATGGCGCTGAGCGGGTTCCACACCGCGATCGCGCGCAGCCACTCCGGCAGCCCGCCGAGCGGGATGAAGGCGTTGGACAGGAACATCGCCGGCATGAGGATCAGCCCGGGCAGCGACGCGGCCGTCTCCGGGGTGCCGGAGACCAGCCCGATGAGCGCGCCGACCCAGGCCATGACCAGGCTGAAGGCGAGCAGCACGGCGAAGCCGGCGAGCAGCTTCCACGGGCCGGTGTGCACCCGCCAGCCGATCAGCAGGCCGACCAGCGCCATCGGGATGCAGCTGATCGCCCGTACCGAGGTGTCGCCGACGCTGCGACCGACCAGCACCGCGGAACCGGACATCGGCAGCGTCCGGAACCGGTCCACCAGCCCGGTGCGCAGGTCCTCGATCGCGCCGATGGCCGCATTGGGCACCGAGGACAGCATCAGCTGCAGGAAGATGCCCGCCATCACGAACTCTTCGTAGCCGCCGCCCGGCACCGAGATGACGCTGCCGAAGAGCACCCCGAAGACCAGCGTGAAGACGGTCGGCAGCAGGGTGAGCGCGATCAGCCGCTGCCGGATCCGGCGCAGGTGCAGCAGGTGCCGCTCGATGAGCGCCAGCCAGTCACTCAGCATTTTGGTCATGAGGCGGCCCTCCGAGGGAGCATGGCAGGGTCGCTTGCGACCCGAGGAGCGGACTGAGGAGGGCCGCCGGGCGGGCAGAGCTTCATGCGGCCCTCCCGGTCCCGCCGGTGAGGCTCAGGAAGACCTCGACCAGCGTCGGCCGGCGGACGCCGAAGTCGCTGACCTCCACACCGGCCTCGTGCAGTGCGGCCGCCGCGGCCGCGGTGGCCGCGATGGCCGCGATGGCGCCGGTCAGCGGCACCGAGACGGTCCGGCCGTCCGGTCCCACCACCGGCGCCCCCGCGGTGGCCGCGGCGAGCGCGGACACCACCTTGGGCACGTCGCCGGTCTCGACCGGGGCGACCTGCAGCCGCTCCCCGCCGACCTTGCGCTTGAGCTCGTCCGGGGTGCCGGCGGCGATGACGGTGCCGCAGTCGACGACCACCACCTGCTGGGCCAGCTCGTCGGCCTCCTCCAGGTTCTGGGTGGTGAGCAGCACGGTGGTGCCGCCGGCGACGTACTCGCGGATCATCCGCCACAGCACCTGCCGGCTGGCCGGGTCCAGCCCGTTGGTCGGCTCGTCGAGGAAGAGCACCGGCGGGTCGGCGACCACGCTGGCGGCCAGGTCGAGCCGCCGCCGCATGCCGCCGGAGTACGTCCGGGTCTCCCGGCTGCCGGCCTCGGCCAGCTCGAAGCGCTCCAGCAGCTCGTCCGCCCGGGCCTTGGCGGCCCGCCGGGTCAGCCCGTGCAGGACGCCGATGAGCTTGAGGTTCTGCCGGCCGGTCAGCCGCGAGTCGACGGCGGCGTACTGGCCGGCCAGCCCGATGTGCCGGCGGACCTCGCCGGCCTGGCGGACCACGTCGAAGCCGGCCACCGTCGCGGTGCCGCCGTCCGGCGGCAGCAGGGTGGTGAGGATGCGGACGGTGGTGGTCTTGCCGGCCCCGTTGGGCCCCAGCAGGCCGAGCACGGTGCCGGTCGGCACGGCCAGGTCGACCCCGCCGAGCGCCTCCACCTCGGCGTAGCGCTTGCGCAGGCCCTCGGCCCGGATGGCGAGCTCCACCGTCAGCCGCGCTCGGCGTCCATGGCGCGGACCAGGCTGAGCGGGCGCATGTCGGTCCAGTTGGCGGTCACGTAGTCCAGGCAGGGCTGGCGGCCGTCCGGTCCGTGCGCCACCTCCCAGCCCGCCGGCACGTCGGCGAAGGTGGGCCACAGCGAGTGCTGGCCCTCGTCGTTGACCAGCACGTAGTACGTGCCGTCGGGATCCTCGAAGGGGTTGGTCACGGTGCGCTCCTCTCAGGAGGGTCGGTCAGGGCCCGGGCCACCGCGGTCAGCGGGCCCGGCTCGGTCATCTCGTCGTGCCGGCAGGGCACCTGGTGCCGGACCACCCGGCCGGTCACGTACGGCGCCCACTCCTCGGCCGCCGGCGCCCCGGCCGGCCGGTCCCGGGCGGCCAGGAAGTGCAGCAGGTCGCCGGCCAGCACTCCCGGCTCGTGCCCGGCCTCCAGCCGCCGGTGGTGCGCGGCGGCGCGGCGGACGGCGGCCCACCGGTCCTCGTCCAGCGTGGCCAGCGCGCTGCCCGGCGGTGGGGTGGGCAGCTCGCCGAGCGGGGCACCGGCCCGCTCCCCCGGCGGGTACGCGTCCAGCAGCGCCACCGCGGTGACCTCGCCGGTCGCCCGCAGCCGGATGGCCAGCTCGTGTGCGACCACGCCGCCGAAGGACCAGCCGACCAGCTGCACCGGCCCGCGGGTCACCGCCCGGACCTGGTCGGCGTAGTCGGCCGCCATCGCGGCTAGCGTCGCCGGCGGCTCGCCGCCGGCCAGCGAGCGGGCCTGCAGCGCGTACACCGGGCGGTCCGGCGGCAGCTCCCGCAGCAGCCCGGCGTACGACCAGCCCAGGCCGAGCAGCGGGTGCACGCAGAAGACCGGCAGCCCGTCGCCGCGCGGCCGCAGCGGCAGCAGCACCCCGAAGGCGTCCCCGGCCTCGGTCGCGCCGAGGCCGGTGGCCAGCGCGGCCGCGGTGGGCGCGGCGAACAGCGCCCGCAGCCCGACGTCGACCCCGAGGGTGGCCCGGATCCGGCTGAGCAGCCGGACCGCGAGCAGCGAGTGCCCGCCGAGGGCGAAGAAGTCGTCATCCGCGCCGACCCGGGGCAGCCCGAGCACCTCCGCGAACAGCCCGCAGAGCAGCTCCTCGTCCGGAGTGGACGGTGCCCGGCCGGCGACCCGGTCGGTGAGGTCGGGCGCCGGCAGCGCGCGCCGGTCCAGCTTGCCGTGCCGGGTCATCGGCAGCGCCGGCAGCGGCACCACCGCGGCCGGCACCAGGTGGTCGGGCAGCCGGCCGGCCACGTGCGCCCGGACCGCGGCCGGGTCGACCTCGCGGCCGGCGGCCGGCACCGCGTAGCCGACCAGCCGCTGGTCGCCGGGCCGGTCCTCGCGCAGCACCACCACCGCCTGGGCGACGTCCGGGTGCCCGGCCAGCGCGGCCTCGACCTCGGCCGGCTCGATCCGGTGGCCGCGCAGCTTGACCTGGTCGTCGACCCGGCCCAGGAAGGCCAGCTGGCCGTCGCGGCGCCAGCCGGCCAGATCGCCGGCGCGGTACATCCGGCTGCCCGGCGGCCCGTACGGGTCGGCCACGAACCGTTCCGCGGTCAGGTCGGGCCGGTCGAGGTAGCCGCGGGCCAGCTGCGCCCCGCCGAGGTAGAGCTCGCCCGGCACCCCCACCGGCACGGGCCCGAGCCGGGCGTCCAGCGCGTACGCGCGGCAGGTCTGGAACGGGCGGCCGATCGGCACCGGGCCGGGCGGCACCGGCCCGGGCGGCAGCTCGTACTCGGTGCAGTTGACGGTCGCCTCGGTCGGCCCGTAGACGTTCCGTACCCGGACGTCGGGGTGCCGGGCCCGCCAGGCCGCCAGCGACTCGCCGACCAGCGCCTCGCCGCCGAGCAGCAGCTCGCCGCTCGGGCAGTAGTCGTCCGGCAGCGTGGCCAGGATCGGCAGGTGGCTCGGGGTCGCCTTGAGGAAGGTGACGCCCTCCGGCCGCGGCCCGGGGCCGTCCTCCAGCGCGGCCAGCTGCACCCGCCCGCCGGCCACCAGCGGGGTGAAGAGGCCGGTCACGGTGTGGTCGAAGGACACCGGCGAGTGCAGCAGCGCGGAGCCGGCCACGGCCGGGTACGCGGCCGCGCACCGGCGCAGGTACGCGGCCACCGCGCGGTGCTCGACCACCACGCCCTTGGGCCGGCCGGTCGAGCCGGAGGTGTAGAGCAGGTACGCCGGGTTGGCCGGGCGGGGCGGGGTCACGGCCGCCACCGGACCGGCCGGCAGGTCGTCCAGGTGCAGGCGGGGCAGCCCGGCGGGCAGCCGGCCGTCCAGTGTGGACCGCGTGAGGGCGAGCACCGGCCGGGCGTCGGCGACCAGCCCGGCCAGCCGCTCCGGCGGGTGCGCCGGGTCCATCGGCAGGTACGCGGCGCCGGACCGGAGCACCGCGACCAGCGCCACCACCAGGTCGATCGAGCGGGGCAGCGCGACCCCGATCACCCGCTCCGGCCCGGCGCCGCGGGCGGCCAGCAGCCCGGCCAGCCGGGCGGCCCGCTCGTGCAGCTCGCGGTAGGTCAGCTCGGCGCCGTCATGGCCGAGCGCCACCGCGTCCGGGGTGCGGCCCGCCTGCGCGGCGAGCAGGGCATCCACAGTGGACGGGTCGCGGTCGGCGCCGCTGCCGTTCCAGTCCACCAGCACTTGTCGCCGCTCGGCCTCGTTCAGCAGGTCCAGCGCGCCGACCGGGCGGTCCGGCTCGGCGACCCCGGCGGCCAGCAGCCGGGCCAGCCGGTCGGTCAGCGCGACCGCGGTGGCGGCGTCGAAGAGGTCGGCGCGGTAGCGCAGCGCCAGCTCGAGCCCGGCCGGCGCCCGGTCCGGGCCGAACCGCTCGGCCAGGTGCAGGGCCAGGTCGGTGCGGGTGCCGTCCTGTCCGACCGGCCGCGGGGTGACGGCCAGCCCGGCCAGCTCCAGCCCGCCGCCGGACTCCTCGTGCCCGGTGAGCATCACCTGGAAGAGCGGGTGCCGGGCCAGTGACCGGGCCGGGTTCACCGCCTCGACCAGCAGCTCGAAGGGGAGGTCCTGGTGGGCGAACGCGGCCAGGTCGGTCTCCCGGACCCGGGCCAGCAGGTCGCGGAAGCTCGGGTCGCCGCTCGTGTCGGTGCGCAGCACGAGCGTGTTGACGAAGAAGCCGACCAGCTCGTCGAGCGCCTCGTCGGTGCGCCCGGCGATCGGCGCCCCGATCGGGATGTCGGTGCCGGCACCGGACCGGGTCAGCGTCGCGGCCAGCGCCGCCTGCACGACCATGTACGGCGTGGCCTGCTCGGACCGGGCCAGCGCCCGGACCGCGGCGTGCAGCCCGGCGTCGAGGGTGACCCGGTGCCGGCCGCCGCGCGGGTCGGCCACCGCCGTCCGGGGCCGGTCGGTCGGCAGCGGCAGCTGCTCGGGCAGGTCGGCCAGCGCCCGCCGCCAGAAGCCGAGCTGCCGGCCGGCCCGGCTGTCCGGGTCGTCGGGCCGGCCGAGCAGCTCGCGCTGCCAGAGCGCGTAGTCGGCGTACTGCACCGGCAGCGGCGGCCGGTCCGGAGCCCGGCCGGCGGCGCGGGCCGCGTACGCGGCGCCCAGGTCCCGGCCCAGCGGCCCGAGCGACCAGCCGTCGCCGGCCACGTGGTGGTGCACCAGCAGCAGCACGCGCTCGTCCGGCCCGAGCACGAACAGGTGCGCCCGCAGCGGCGGGTCGGTGCGCAGGTCGAAGCCGCGGCCGGCGACCTCGGCCAGCGCGGCGTCCAGCCCGTCCCGGTCGACCGGGCTCACCTCGAGCGGTGGGGTGGCGGCGAGCACCAGCTGCCGCGGCACCCCACCCTCCTCGGGCAGCACCGTGCGCAGCACCTCGTGCCGGGTGGCCAGGTCGGCCAGCGCGGCCGCCAGCGCCGGCACGTCCAGCGGCCCGCGCAGCTCCACTGCCAGCGGCGTGTTGTACGCCGCCGCCCCCACCCTCGCCGATCTTGAGGAAGCGGACGGCGACACGCCGCGTCTCGCGGCCCCGGTCTCAAGATCGGCGGGGGAAAGCTCGAGCTGGTTGAGGAACCAGAGGCGGGTCTGCGCGTACGACAGCGGCACCACCGCCGGCCGCGGCACCGGCCGCAGCGGCGGGCGGGCCGCCCCGGCGCCGGCCAGCGCCTCGACCAGCCCGGCCACCGTGGGTGCGGCGAAGACCGCGCGCAGCGGCAGCTCCACCCCGAAGACCGCCCGGACCCGGCTGACCAGCCGGGTGGCCAGCAGCGAGTGCCCGCCGAGGGCGAAGAAGCTGTCCTCGACGCCGACCTCGGCCAGCCCGAGTACCTCGGCGAACAGGCCGCAGAGGACCTCCTCGGCCGGGGTGCGCGGTGCCCGGCCGCCCGCCGGCCCGGCCTCGGGAGCCGGCAGCGCCCGCCGGTCCACCTTGCCGCTGGGCAGCACCGGCAGCCGGTCCAGCGGCACGAACGCGGCCGGAACCAGCGCGGCCGGCAGCCGGGCCGCCGCGGCCGCCCGGACCGCGGCCGGGTCCGCGCCGCCGGTGAGGTAGGCGACCAGCCGGCGGTCGCCGGGCCGGTCCTCGCGGGCCACCACGGCCGCGTCGCCGACCCCGGGCACCGCCCGCAGCACTGCTTCGACCTCGCCCGGCTCGACCCGGACGCCGCGGATCTTGACCTGCTCGTCCATCCGGCCGAGGAACTCGAGCTGGCCGTCCGGGCGCCACCGGCAGCGGTCGCCGGTGCGGTACATCCGCTCCCCCGCCGGCCCGTACGGGCAGGCGACGAAGCGCTCCGCGGTGAGGTCCGGGCGTCCCAGGTAGCCGCGGGCGAGCCCGATGCCGGCGACGTACAGCTCGCCGGCGACGCCGGCCGGCGCGGGGCGCAGCGCGGCGTCGAGCACGTACACGCGGGTGCCGTGCACCGGCCGCCCGACCGGCGCCGGCGCGGTCCCGGTCAGCGGCGCGCTCAGGGTGGCGCTGACCGTGCACTCGCTGGGTCCGTAGCCGTTGACCAGCCGCCGCCCGGCGGTGAACCGGGCCAGCACCGCCGCGCCTGCCGGCTCGCCGCCGACCAGCACGCTCACCCCGGCCGGCAGCTCGGCGTCGGCCGGCACGGTGGCCAGCGCGGACGGCAGCAGCGCGAGGTGGGTCACGCCGTGCCGGGCGACCAGCTCGACCAGCGGCCGGCCGAGCACCCAGCGCTGGTCGGCGACGACCACCGCGGCCCCGGACAGCACGCCGAGCAGCAGCTCGAGGAACGCGACGTCGAAGCCGGGGGCGGCGGCCTGCAGCACCCGGCAGCCGGGCCCGACCCTCAGCCGCTCCCGGTGGCTGGCGACCAGCCCGGCGACGCCGGCGTGCGGCACCACCACGCCCTTGGGCCGGCCGGTCGAGCCGGACGTGTGGACCACCCAGGCCGGGCTCGCCGGGTGCGGCGGGCGGACCGGCGCCGACCCCACCGGCCGGTCCCCGGGCCGGAGCACCAGCACCGGCGCGGCGTCGGCGAGGATCGCGGCGATCCGCTCGGCGGGCAGCTCCGGGTCCACCGGCAGCGCGGCCGCCCCGGCGGCCATCGCGGCGAGCACGGCGACCGCCTGCTCGGCGCCGCGCGGCATGACCAAGGCCACCACCTGCTCCGGCCCGGCCCCGTGCGCGGCCAGCGCGCCGGCCAGCCGGTCGACCCGGGCGGCCAGCTCGGCGTAGCTCAGCGTGCCGGCGTCGCCGACCAGGGCCGGCGCGTCCGGTCGGGCCGCGACCTGGGCGGCGAGCAGCTCCGGCACGGTGGCCGGCGCGGGGTCGGCGCCGGTGTCGTTGACCACGACCAGCAGCCGGTGCCGCTCGGCCTCGCCGAGCAGGTCCAGCGCGCCCACCGCCCGATCGGGGACGGTGCCGACCGCGGCGAGGACCCGCTCCAGCATCGCCAGCCACCGCTCGGCCGTCGCCGGGTCGACCAGGTCGGGCCGGAAGTCCAGCCGCAGCATGAGCCGGTCGCCGACCAGCCCGGCGGCCAGCCCGACCGGGTAGTGGATGCCGTCCTGGCCGTCCGCCCCGGTCAGCCGCAGCCCGGCCGCCTCGGTGGTCGCCACCGCCGGGTCGACCGGATAGTTCTCGACCACCACCAGCGAGTCGAAGAGCGTCCCGTGCCCGCGCTGGATCTCGGCCAGCCCGAGGTGCTGGTGAGCCAGCAGCGCGGCCTGCTCGCGCTGCAGCCGGGCCAGCAGCCCGACCACCGGCTCGGCCGGGTCCAGCCGGACCCGGACCGGCACGGTGTTGACGAACAGGCCGACCATCCCGGCCACCCCGGGCAGCTCCGGCGGCCGGCCGGACACCGTGCTGCCGAAGGTCACGTCGGACCGGCCGGTGAGCGCGGCCAGCAGCAGCGCCCAGCTGCCGTGCACGACCGTGCCCAGCGTCAGCGCCCGCTCCCTGGTCAGCGCCCGCAGCGCCGCCGCGGTCTCCGCCGGCACGCTGCGGATCAACCGCTCGGCGGCCCGCGGCTCCGCGGCGCGCCCGTCCGGGCGGCCCGAGCCGGATCCCCCGGGCGGGCCGCCGCCGGCCGACCGGGCGGCCGCGCCGGCCGGGGCGACGAGAGTGGGGCCGTCGAGACCGGCGAGCGCGGCCCGCCAGGCCGCCTCGGCGGCCGCCCGGTCCTGCCGGCCCAGCCAGGCCAGGTAGTCCCGGTACGCCGGCGCGGGCGGCAGCGCGGCCGGGTCGCCGCCGGCGGCGTACAGGGCGAGCAGGTCCCGGACGAGCACCGGACCGGACCAGCCGTCGAGCAGGATGTGGTGCTTGGTCAGCACCAGCCGGTGCCGCTCCGGGCCGAGCCGGAGCAGCAGGCAGCGCAGCAGCGGTGCCTTGGCCAGGTCGAAGCGGCGGGCCTGCTCCTCGGCCTGCACCCGGTCCTGCTCGGTCAGCTGCCGGTCCTCCGCCAGCCCGGACAGGTCGAGCAGCCGCCATGGCACGGTGACCGCCCGCCGCACGACCTGCACCGGCCGGTCCAGCCCGTCCTGCCGGAAAGCGACCCGCAGGTTGGGATGCCGGTCGAGCAGTGCCGCGACCGCCCGCTTGAGCGCCGGCAGCCGCAGCGGGCCGGACAGGTCGAGCCGCAGCTGGGTGACGTACGGGTCCGGCCCGCGCTCGTCGTACCGGGCCTGGAAGAGCATGCCCTCCTGCAGCGGGGTCAGCGGCAGCACGTCCTCGACCGAGCGGGTCACGTGGCCACCTCCCACTCGTCCATGTCGAGCTCGGCGTCCAGGTCGACCTCCCGCTCGTCCTGCAGCCGCTCCAGGTCCTGCTGGCTGAGCGAGACCAGCGGGAGGTCGGACGGGGTGAGCCCGCCGGCACCGGCCTCGGCGGCGTGCCCGGCCAGCGCGGCCAGGGCGCGGCCGTAGCAGTCCGCCAGCTCGGCCACCTCCGCCTCCCGCAGCAGCGTCCGCGGCCAGGACCAGACCACCCGCAGCCGCGGGCCGCCCGGGCCGTCCTCGGTCAGCGCGGTGACCGTGAGGCAATGGCTCAGCGGGGTCTCCGGGTGCGGCCGGCCGCCGGCCAGGTCGGCGCCGCCGAGCACCTCCGCGTCGGCCACCGGTGTCCACGGCGCCCCGCTGGCGTCGGCGGCCGCGAACCGGCCCAGGTAGTTGAAGGCGACCTGCGGCCGGGGCAGCCCGGCCAGCTCGGCCCGGGTGTCGTGGTTGAGGTGCCGGAGCAGGCCGAAGCCGAGACCGCCGTCCGGCACCGCCCGCAGCTGCTCCTTGACCCGCTTGACCGCGCCGCCGGCGTCGGCCGGCTCCAGCCCGGCCAGGTCCAGCCGGACCGGGTGCAGGCTGGTGAACCAGCCGACCGTACGGGACAGGTCGACGCCCGGGACGACGTCGGCCCGGCCGTGCGACTCCAGGTCGACCACCACCGCGGCCTCGCCGGGCCGCCGCCCGCGCCGCCGCCAGTCCGCCACCGCGAGCGCGAGGCCGGCGAGCAGCACGTCGGTGACGCCGGCCCGGTACGCCGCCGGCAGCGTGGTCAGCAGCGGCCTGGTGACCTCGGCCGGCGCGGCCCGGTCCAGCCAGCGCAGGGCGGCGAAGGTGTCCTGGCCCGGGTCCAGCGGGCGGTCCCCGAGCAGCGGGTCGGGCACCCCGAGCACGTCCGTCCACACGGGAAGCTCGGCCACCCGGGCCGGCTCGTGCGCCAGCTCGGCCAGATGCTGGGCCCAGCGCCGGAACGAGGTGCCCACCGGCGGCAGCGCCGGCTCCCGGCCGGCCGCGCACTCCGCCCAGGCGACGGCCAGGTCGGCCAGCAGAACCTGCCAGGACACCCGGTCGACGACGAGGTGGTGGGCGACCACCAGCAGCCGGCCGGCCCGGTCCGGCCCGGCGTCGAACCACACCACCCGCAGCATCGACCCGGCCTCCGGGTCGACCGCGGCCCACGCCGCCTCGCTGTGCGCGGTCGTCGCGGCGCGCAGCGCCGGACCGGCCAACCCGGCCACGTCCACCCGCTCGACCGCGACCGGACCGGTGCCGGCCGGCGGGATCGCCAGCCGCCACTCGCCGGTCGGCTCCCGGGTCAGCCGCAGCCGCAGCGCGTCGTGGTGGTCCAGCAACGCCCGGACCGCCGCTTCCAGGGCGGGCAGGCCGAGGCCGGCCGGCGCCACCACCAGCGCCGACTGGTTGAACCGGTCCACCGGCCCGCCGCGCAGCCGCAGCCCGGCGATCGCCGGGGTGACCAGCACGTCGCCGACCGGCACGTCCGGGCCGTGGTCGACGACGTCGTGCACGCTGCCGGCCACCGCGGCCAGCCCGGCCAGCGTCTGCTGCTCGAAGACCTGCCGGGCGGTGATCACCGAGCCGGCGCTGCGGGCCCGGCTGACCAGCTGGATGGACAGGATGCTGTCCCCGCCGAGGTGGAAGAAGTTGTCCTCCGGCCCGACGGAGTCCAGCCGCAGCAGCTCGCCGACCAGCCGGCAGAGCAGCTTCTCGACCGGGGTGCGGGGCGCCCGGCCGCCGGCCGTACGGACCGTCGGGACCGGCAGCGCGGCCCGGTCCAGCTTGCCGTTCGGGGTCAGCGGCAACTCGTCCAGCGGCAGGTACGCGGCCGGCAGCATGAAGTCCGGCAGCCGGTCCGCGGCGTGCCCCCGGACCGCCTCGACGTCCACGGTGGCCGGCACGAGGTAGGCCACCAGCCGCCGGTCGCCCGGCTCGTCCTCGCGCAGCACCACCGCGGCCGCGGCCACCCCGGGCGCGCCGGCCAGCACCGAGCAGACCTCACCCGGCTCGATCCGGAAGCCGCGCAGCTTGACCTGGTCGTCGACCCGGCCGAGGAAGTCGAGCTGGCCGTCGGGCCGCCAGCGCACCAGGTCCCCGGTCCGGTACGCCCGCGCCCCCGGCGGGCCGGCCGGGTCGGCCACGAACCGCTCCGCGGTCAGCGCGGCCCGCCCGAGATAGCCGCGGGCCAGCCCGGCGCCACTGACGTACAGCTCGCCGGGGACGCCGGGCGGGACCGGCGCCAGCCGGGTGTCGAGCACCTGCACCCGGGTCCCGGCCACCGGGCGGCCGATCGGCGGCGCCCCCGGCTCCGTCAGCGGGTCGCTCACGGTGGCGCACACGGTGGTCTCGGTCGGGCCGTAGACGTCGACCATCCGCCGGCCCGGCGCCCACCGGGCGACCAGCTCGGGCGGGCAGGCCTCGCCGCCGACGACCACGGTGCCGACCCCGGGCAGGGTCGCCTCCGGCGGCAGCACGCCCAGCGCCGCCGGGGTCAGCTTGAGGTGGGTGACCCGCTGCCGCTCCAGCAGCTCGGCCAGCGGGGCGCCGAGCAGCAGCCGGTCCGCCGGCGGGATCACCAGCGTCCCGCCGGCCAGCACGGACAGGCACAGCTCGGAGAACTCGGCGTCGAAGCTCACCGAGGCGAACTGCAGCATCCGCGCCCCCGGCCCGGCCGCGCACCGCTCGACCACGGTGTCCCGCAGCCCGGCCGCGCCGGCGTGGGTCACCACCACGCCCTTCGGGGTGCCGGTCGAGCCGGAGGTGTAGATGACGTACGCCGGGTGCGCCGGGTCGGGCACCGGCAGCGGGCCGGCCGCCGGCTCGCCCGACTCCAGCTCGGCCAGCGTCAGCGCGGCGGTGTCGCCCACCGGCAGCGCGGCCAGCGTCGCGGGCGTGCCGACCAGCAGCGCCGGTCGGGCGTCGGCCAGCAGGAAGGCGATCCGGTCGGCCGGGTAGGCCGGGTCCAGCGGGACATAGGCGGCGCCGGCCCGCAGCACGGCCAGCTGGGCGGCGACCAGGTCGACCGAACGCGGGAGCGCGAGCGCGACGAAGCGCTCGGGCCCGGCCCCGCGGCCGACCAGCTGCCGGGCCAGCCGGTCGACCCGGTCGGCCAGCTCGGCGTACGGGACCACGGTGTCGCCGTGCACCAGCGCCGGGGCGGTCGGGGTGGCGGCAACCTGCGCGGCGAAGAGCTCGCCGATCGCGGCCGGGGTCGCCGGGGAGCCGGTGCCCCACGAGGCGAGCTGCTCCCGCTCGTCGTCGGCCAGCAGCTCCAGCCGGCCCAGCGGCAGGTCCGGGTCGGCGACCGCGGCGGCCAGCAGCCGGGTCAGCCGGGCCGCCAGCGCGTCCACAGTGGACCGGTCGAACAGGTCGGCGGCGAACTGCACGGTGCCCGCGACCCCGGCCGGCGCGCCGTCCGGGCCGGTCCGCTCGGCCAGGTGCACGGCGAGGTCGAACTTGGCCACCGGCGTCTCGGCGCCGTACGGCGACACGTCCAGCCCGGGCAGCTCCGGCACCCCGCCGGTGCCGTCCTGGCGCAGCAGCATCACCTGGAACAGCGGGTGCCGGGCCAGCGAGCGGGCCGGGTTCAGCGCCTCCACCAGCTGCTCGAACGGCAGGTCGGCGGCGTCGTACGCGGCCAGGTCGGTGGCCCGCACCCGGGTCAGCAGCTCGCGGAACGTCGGGTCGCCGGCGGTGTCGGTGCGCAGCACCAGCGTGTTGAGGAAGCAGCCGACCAGGTCGTCCAGCGCCGGGTCGGCCCGGCCGGCGGTGACCGTGCCGATCGGCACGTCGGTGCCGGCGCCGAGCCGGGTGAGCAGGGCGGCCAGCGCGGCCTGGGCGACCATGAAGACCGTGGACCGGGTCCGCCGGGCCAGCGCCACCACGCCGGCGTGCAGGTCGGCGTCCCAGCCGAACCGCACCGACCCGCCGCGGCCGCTGGCCACCACCGGCCGCGGCCGGTCCACCGGCAGCTCCAGCTGGTCGGGCAGCCCGGCCAGGACGCCGGTCCAGTGCGCCAGCTGCCGCTCGGCCACCCCGCCGGCCAGCAGCTCGCGCTGCCAGAGCGCGTAGTCGGCGTACTGCACCGGCAGCGGCGCCCAGCCCGGGGCCCGGCCTTCCGCGCGGGCCGCGTACGCGCTCGCCAGGTCCCGACCCAGCGGCTCGATCGACGCGCCGTCGGCGGCCACGTGGTGCAGCACCAGCAGCAGCACGTGCTCGTCCGGCCCGACCTCGACGAGCGCCGCCCGCAGCGGCAGCTCGGCGGTCAGGTCGAAGCCACGCTCCACCTCGGACGCCACCGCGGCGGCGAGGTCGCCCTGCGCCGGCAGCACCGGCAGCTCGACCCGGAAGTCGGCGAGCACCTCCTGGCGGGCCACCCCGTCCCGGTCCGGGAAGACCGTGCGCAGGCTCTCGTGCCGGCCGACCACATCGTCGAGCGCGGCCTGCAGTGCGGCCCGGTCCAGTGCCCCGGTCAGCCGCAGCCCGTACGGGATGTTGTACGTCCCGCCGGTCCCGTCCAGCCGGTTCAGGAACCACAGCCGCCGCTGCGCCGCAGACAGCGGCAGCTCGGCCGGCCGCTCCGCCGGCCGCAACGCCGGCCGGGCCGGGCCGGCCGGGCCGGCCAGCCGCTGGGCGAACCCGCCCACCGTGGGCGCCTCGAAGAGGCTGCGCACCGGGACGTCCACGCCGAGCACCGACCGGACCCGGCCGACCAGCCGGGTGGCCAGCAGCGAGTGCCCGCCGAGGTCGAAGAAGCTGTCCTCGACGCCCACCCGGGGCAGCCCGAGCACCTCGGCGAACAGGCCGCAGAGCAGTTCCTCGCGAGGGGTCCGCGGCGCCCGGCCGGACCGGTCCACCCGGGCCGCGGTCCCGGCCGGCAGCGCGGCCCGGTCCAGCTTGCCGTTCGGGGTCAACGGCAGCTCGGCCAGCACCACCCAGGCGGCCGGCACCATGTGCTCGGGCAGCCGGCGGGCCGCGAGCGCGCGCAGCTCGGCCGGGTCCGGCTCGGCGCCGGCGACCGGCACCACGTACGCGGTCAGCCGCTCCTCGCGCACCAGCACGACACTGTGGGCCACCGCCGGGTCCTCGTCCAGCACCGCCTCGATCTCACCCGGCTCGATCCGGAAGCCGCGCAGCTTGACCTGGCCGTCCGCCCGGCCGAGGAAGACCAGCCCGCCGTCCGGGGTCGGCCGGGCCCGGTCGCCGGTGCGGTACATCCGGCTGCCAGGCGAGCCGGCCGGGTCGGCCACGAACCGCTCCGCGGTCAGCGCCGCCCCGCCCAGGTAGCCGCGGGCCAGGCCCGGGCCGGACACGTACAGCTCGCCGGCGACCCCGGGCGGGACCGGCCGCAGCCAGCCGTCCCGGACCGAGACCCGCAGGTCCGGCAGCGGTGCCCCGACCGGGCTGTCGGTCCGTTCCACCATGGACCGGTCGACCGGCAGGTGGGTGACGTGCACGGTGGTCTCGGTGATCCCGTACATGTTGACCAGGGCCACGTCCGGGTGCCGGTCCAGCCAGCCGGCCAGCCGGCGCGGCTCCAGCGCCTCGCCGCCGAAGACGACCACGCGCAGGGCCAGGTCGTCGGCACCGCCGAGATCGGCCAGCTGGGCGAAGGCGGACGGGGTCTGGTTGAGCACGGTCACCCGCTCGGCCGCCAGCAGCGCCCGGAAGTCGGCGGGCGACCGGCTGACCTCGTACGGGACGACGACGAGCCGGCCACCGTGCAGCAGCGCACCCCACAGCTCCCAGACCGAGAAGTCGAAGGCGGCGGAGTGGAACAGCGTCCACACGTCCTCCGGGCCGAAGCCGAACAGCGGCCCGGTGCTGGTGAAGAGCCGGGTCACCGCGGCGTGGCTGACCACCACGCCCTTCGGCCGGCCGGTCGAGCCGGAGGTGTAGATGACGTACGCGGGGTGCCGGGGGTCCACTGTGACCGGTGCCAGGAGCTCGCCCGGCTCGTCGACCCGGACTGCGGCGGTGCCCGCCGGCAGCCGGTCGGCCAGGGTGGCGTCGGTGACCACAGCCGTCGGGTCGAGGTCGGCGAGCAGCAGCGCCACCCGGTCCGGTGGGGTGCCAGGGTCCACCGGCACGTACGCGCCGCCCGCCTTGGTCACCGCCACGATCGCGGTGACGAGGTCGGCCGAGCGGGGCAGCAGCAGGAGCACCGTCCGCTCCGGACCGACGCCTTCGGCGGCGAGCCGCCCCGCCAGCCGGGAAGCCCGCTCGTCCAGCTCGGCGTACGTCAGGTGCTCGCCGCCGGCGGTCAGCGCGACCCGGTCCGGCCACTGCCGTACCGCCGCCGCCCAGCCCGCCGTGAGCGTTTCGCCGTCCGCCGCCGGCGCGGTCGGGACGGGGGTCCGCTCGGCCGGAGTCCGGGCGTCGACGGTGACCGCGCGCCGGTCCAGGTCGTCGGCCAGCTGGCCGAGCACCGTGACCAGCCGGTCCAGCAGCAGCCGGGCGTCCGCGGCCGGCAGCAGCTCGGGCCGGTGGTGCAGCCGCAGCCCGATGGCGCCGCCGCCGGCCGGCCAGGCGACCAGCCCGGCCGGGTAGTGCACCGCGTCGGTCCCGGTCACCGCGGTGACCCGCAGGCCGGCCCCGACCGGTCCCACCGGGCCGATCGGGGCCGGGTAGTTCTCGAAGACGGCGAGGGTGTCGAAGAGCGGCCCGTGCCCGCGCTGGATGTCGGCCAGCCCGAGGTGCTGGTGGGTGGACAGCGCGGCCTGCCCGGCCTGCACCGCGGCCAGCAGCTCGCCCACCGGGCGGGCCGGATCGAGCCGGACCCGTACCGGCAGAGTGTTGATGAACAGCCCGACCATCGTCTCCACGCCGGGCAGCTCGGCCGGCCGGCCGGACACGGTGGCCCCGAAGACCACGTCCGAGCGCCCGGTCAGCGCGCCGAGCAGCAACGCCCAGGCGCCCTGCAGCGTGGTGTTCAGGGTGAGCCCGCGCTGCCGGGCCTGGTCCGCGAGGCGGCGGCCGGCGTCGGCGGACAGCTCAGCGGTCAGCGCGGCCGGCTCACCGCTGGCCTGCGCTCCGGGGACCAGCAGGGTCGGCTCGGCGCCGGCCAGCGCCGCCGCCCAGGCCCGCTCGGCCGCCGGCCGGTCCTGCCGGGCCAGCCAGGCCAGGTATTCCCGGTACGGCGTCACCGGCGGCAGCGCCGCCTCGTCGCCGCCGGAGTCGTGCAGCGCGACCAGCTCGCCCAGGAGCACCGGCCAGGACCAGCCGTCCAGCACGATGTGGTGGCTGGTCCACAGCAGCCGGTGCCGGTCCGGGCCGAGCCGGGCGAGCACCAGCCGCAGCAGCGGCGGCCGGCCCAGGTCGAAGCGGTGCGCCCGCTCGGCCGCGGCCAGCCGGTCCAGCTCGGCCGGGTCAGCGACGTCCACTGTGGACCAGGGCAGCTCGACCTCGTGCGGCACGACCTGGACCGGGCGGTCCAGCCCGGCGTGCCGGAAGCCGACCCGGAGGTTCGCGTGCCGGCGCAGCAGCGCGGCCGCGGCGGCCCGCAGCCGGTCGGCGTCCAGCGGGCCGGCCAGCTCGATCCGCAGCTGCACGGTGTAGACGTCGCTCTCCCGGTCCAGCTCGGCCTGGAACAGCAGGCCCTCCTGCAACGGGGTCAGCGGCAGCACGTCCGCCAGTCCGGGCCTGGTCACCGCGGCGACCTCCAGTCCGCTTCGAGCAGGTCGATCTCGTCCTGGGACAGCGCCACCAGCGGCAGGTCGGACGGGGTCATCCCGCCGGCCGGGCGGGCCGCGGCGAGCAGCCGCAGCGCCCGCAGCCAGTCCTCGGCCAGCCCGCGGACCGCGGCCTCGGTCAGCACGCCGGCCGGCCAGGTCCAGGTGGCGACCAGCAGCGGCCCGTCCGGCCGGTCCTCGGCCAGCGCATTGACCGTCAGCGCGTGCGCGCTGGGCAGGTCCGGCGGCAGCCCGCCGCCCAGCGGCGGCGCCTCCGGCGCGGCGGTCCACGGCACCGCCGGCCCGCCGGACCGGAACCGGCCCAGGTAGTTGAACGCGACCTGCGGGCGGGGCAGCGCCGCCAGCACCGGCCCGGCCACCGGGTCGAGGTGGCGCAGCAGCCCGTGGCCGAGACCGCGGTCGGGCAGCGCCTGCCGCTGCTCCTTGACCCGCTTGAGGGCCGTGCCCAGCTCCGGCCCGCCGGCCCACAGCCCGGCCCAGTCCCGCACCCCGGGGTCCAGCCGGACCGGATGCAGGCTGGTCAGCCAGCCGACCGTACGGGTCAGGTCGACGCCGGGGGCCAGCTCCTCCCGGCCGTGGCCCTCCAGCTCGACCAGCACGCCGTCGCCGGACCGCCGCCGCCGGGTCAGCACCAGCGCCAGCGCGGTGAGCAGCACGTCGTCCGGCCCGGCCCGGTACGCCGCCGGCACGTCGGTCAGCAGCGGGGCGGTGTGCTCGGCCGGCAGCGAGACGGTCAGCGACCGCTCGGTGCCGGCCCGGTCGCGGGCCGGGTCGAGCGGGCGGTCGCCCAGCGGCGGTTCGGGCCGGGACAGCAGCTCCGTCCACAGCGGCAGCTCGGCCGCCCGGTCCCTGGCGGTCGTGACCAGCAGCCCGGCCCAGTCCCGCAGCGAGGTGCCGGCCGGGACCGGCTCGGGCCGGTGCCCGGCCGCGGCCGCGGTCCAGGCGGTGGCCAGGTCCGGCACCAGCACCTGCCAGGACACCCGGTCGACGACCAGGTGGTGGGCGGTGACCAGCAGGCGGCCGGGCCGGCCGGGGCCGGTGTCGAACCAGACCAGCTCGACCATCCGCCCGCCCGCCGGGTCCAGCCGCCCCGCCGCCGCGGCCGCCTCGGCGGCGACGGCACCGGCGAGGTCCGCGTCGACCGGCACCCGGCGGACCCGGTCGGCGGCCGGCACCGTCCGGGGTGGACCGACCTCGAGCGCCCAGCCGTCGTCGGTCAGCAGCCGGGACCGCAGCGCGCCGTGCGAGTCCAGCACCGCCTGGGCGGCGGCGACCAGCCCGGCCTCGGTCAGCCCGGCCGGGGCGTGCAGCAGCACCGACTGGTGGAAGCCGGCGACCGCGCCGCCCCGCTCCCGCCACCAGTGCATCGCCGGGGTGGCCGGCACCCGGCCCACCTCACCGCCGCCGGTGGCCGGCCGCTCGATCACCACCTGAGCGGCGGCGGCCAGCTCGCGGACCGTACGCAGCTCGAAGACCTGCCGGGCGGTCAGCTGCAGCCCGGCCCGGCGGGCCCGGCTGACCAGCTGGATGGCGGAGATGCTGTCGCCGCCGAGGGCGAAGAAGCTGTCCTCGGCGCCGACCGCGGGCACCCCGAGCAGCTCGCCGACCAGCTCGGCCAGCAGCTGCTCGCGCGGTCCGCGGGGGCGGGCGGTGCCGGCCTCGGCGGCCGGGTCCGGCGCCGGCAGTGCGGCCCGGTCCAGCTTGCCGTGCGCGGTCCGCGGCAGCTGGTCCAGCAGCACGTACGCGCTCGGCTGCAGCGCGTCCGGCAGCTCGGCGGCGGCGTGCCGGCGCAGCTGGGCCGGCTCCACCCCGGACCCGGCCGGCACCACGTACGCGACCAGCCGCCGCTCGCCGGGCCGGTCCTCCCGGGCCAGCACGGCGACCTGCGCCACCCCGAGGTGGCGGCCGAGGGCGGCCTCCACCTCCCCGGGCTCGATCCGCACCCCGCGCACCTTGACCTGGTCGTCGGCGCGGCCGAGGAAGTCGAGTTGGCCGTCCGGGCGCCAGCGCACCCGGTCGCCGGTCCGGTACATCCGGGTGCCCGGCGGGCCGGCCGGATCGGCGACGAACCGCTCCGCCGTCAGCGCCGCCCGCCCCAGGTAGCCGCGCGCCAGACCGGCGCCGGAGACGTACAGCTCCCCCGGCACCCCCGGCGGCACCGGCTGCAGCCGGCCGTCGAGCACCTGCACCCGGGTCCCGTCCACCGGCCGGCCGATCGGCGGGACGCCGGTGCCGGACAGCGGCGCGCTGGTGGTCGCCACCACGGTGGACTCGCTCGGCCCGTACGCGTTGAGCATCCGCCGCCCCGGTGCCCACTGCTCGACCAGCCGGGCCGGGCAGGCCTCGCCGCCGACGACCAGGGTGCCGCCGGCCAGCAGGTCGGGCGGCAGGGTGGGCAGCACGACCGGCGGCAGCAACGCGTGGCTGACCCGCTCCCGGCGGACCAGCTCGGCCAGCGGCTCGCCCAGCCCGCCGCCGGGCGCCGGCACCACCAGGGTGCCGCCGGCCAGCACGCTGACGCACAGCTCCCAGAAGCTCGCGTCGAAGCTGGGCGAGGCGAACTGGAGCACCCGCGCCCCCGGCCCGGCCGCGCAGCGCTCGGCCATGGCGGCCTGCACGCTGGCCACCCCGGCGTGGGTCACCACCACGCCCTTCGGGGTGCCGGTCGAGCCGGAGGTGTAGACCACGTACGCCGGGTGCTGCGGTCCGACGTGGACGTCCGGGGCGCCGGGATCGCCGTCGCCGGCCGGCAGGTCGTCCAGCAGCAGCGTGTCCACCCCGGACGGCAGCCGGTCCGCCACCGCCGCGGTGCCGAGCAGCAGCGCCGGGCGGGCGTCGGCGACCAGCGCGGCCAGCCGGCGCGCCGGGTGGTCGGGGTCCAGCGCGAGCCAGGCGGCGCCGGCCTTGGCGACCGCGAGCAGGCCGATCACCAGCTCCGGCGAGCGCGGCACCGCGACCGCGACGGTCCGCTCCGGCCCGGCCCCGCGCGCCCGCAGCTGCCGGGCCAGCCGGTTCGCGGCCGCATCCAGCTCCGCGTAGCTGCACGTCCGGTCCGGGCCGACCAGCGCCGGCGCGTCCGGCCGGGCCGCCACCTGGACGGCGAAGAGCTCCGGCACGGTCCGGGCCGGCCGCGCCGGCCCGCCGTCGCCCCACTCGCCGCCCAGCCGGATCCGCTCCGCGCCGGACAGCAGGTCGAGCCGGCCGATCGGCCGGTCCGGGTCGGCCGCCGCCGCGGCCAGCAGCCGCACCAGCCGGGCGACCAGGGACTCCACGGTGGACGCGTCGAGCAGGTCGGTGCGGAACTCGACGACCCCGGCCAGCCCGCGGGCGTCCGGCCGCTCTACAACCGCGAGCGCGAGGTCGAACTTCGCGGTCGCGGTCGGCACCGGCTCCGGCACCACCCGCAGGCCGGCCAGCTCCAGCGGCGCCGCGGCCGCGTTCTGCAGCGCCAGCACCACCTGGACCAGCGGGTGCCGGTCCGGCGCCCGGGCCGGCTGCACCGCGTCCACGAGCTGCTCGAAGGGCAGGTCCTGGTGCGCGTACGCGGCCAGGTCGGTTTCCCGGACCCGGGCCAGCAGGTCGCGGAAGGTCGGGTCGCCACTCGTGTCGGTGCGCAGCACCAGCGTGTTGACGAAGAAGCCGACCAGCTCGTCCAGCGCCTCGTCGGTCCGCCCGGCGACCGGGGTGCCGACCGGCACGTCCGTGCCGCCGCCGAGCCGGGTGAGCAGGGCCGCCAGCCCGGCGTGCAGCACCATGAAGAGCGTCGCCCGGCTGGCCCGGCCCAGCGCCAGCAGCCGCCCGTGCAGCTCGGCGTCGACGGCGAAGACGACCTGCCCGCCGGCGCCGCCGGCCACCGGCGGCCGCGGCCGGTCGGTGGGCAGCTCCAGCCGGTCCGGCAGGCCGGCCAGCGCCTCCCGCCAGTACGCCAGCTGCCGGCCGCCCCGGCTGTCCGCCTCGGCCGGGTCGCCGAGCAGCTCGCCCTGCCAGCGGGCGTAGTCGGCATACCGGACCGGCAGCGGCGACCAGGCCGGCACTGTCGGCTCAGCGCCGGCCCGGGCCGCGTACGCCCGGCCCAGGTCCCGGCTCAGCGGCGCGGCCGACCAGGCGTCGAAGGCGATGTGGTGGACGAGCAGCAGCAGCACGTGCTCGCGCTCGCCGACCGTCACCAGCAGCGGGCGCAGCGGCGGCTCGGTGGCCAGGTCGAAGCCCCGGGCCGCGGCCGCGGCCAGCGCGTCCGGTCCACTCGGGACACCGGTGAGCCTCGGGGTGGCAGCAGGCGGCAGCAGGACCGGGCGGGGCGCGCCGTCCGCGTCCGGGAAGACCGTCCGCAGCGGCTCGTGCCGCTCGACCAGGTCGTCCAGCGCCGCCTGCAGCGCGGCGACGTCGAGCGGGCCGTGCAGCCGGAAGGCCAGCGGCGCGTTGTAGCGGGGGTCCGCCGGGTCGAGCCGGTTCTGCAGCCAGAGCCGGCGCTGGCCGGCCGACAGCGGGCCGGCCCCGGTCCCGGCCGAGCGGCGCAGCGCCGGCTGTGCCCACTTCGCCGCCGTCCCCGCGGTGAGCCGGCGGGCCAGCTCCCGCGGTGTCGGGGCCTCGAAGACCGCCCGCACCGGCAGCTCCACCCCGAAGGTGGACCGGATCCGGCTGACCAGCCGGGTCGCGGTCAGCGAGTGCCCGCCGAGGTCGAAGAAGCCGTCCCCGGGGCCGACCCGGTCCCGGCCGAGGACCTCGGCGACCAGGTCGCAGAGCAGCTGCTCCTGCGGGCTGCGGGCGTCCTCCGCGCCGCCGGCCGGGCCGGCCTCCGGCGCCGGCAGCGCCCGCCGGTCCACCTTGCCGTTCGCGGTCAGCGGCAGCCGGTCCAGCCGCACGTACGCGGCCGGCCACAGGTAGCCGGGCAGCTGCCGGGCCACCTGCGCCCGCACCGACACCAGGTCGAGCGGGTCGCCGCCGACCGGCACCAGGTAGGCGACCAGCCGCCGCTCGCCCGGCCGGTCCTCCCGGGCCACCACGCAGGCCCGGGCGACCGCCGGGTGCCCGGCCAGCACCGCCTCCACCTCGCCCGGCTCGATCCGGAAGCCGCGGATCTTCACCTGGTCGTCGACCCGGCCGAGGTAGTCAAGCTGCCCGTCCCGGCGCCGGCGGACCAGGTCACCGGTGCGGTAGAGCCGGCCGCCGGGCGGCCCGTACGGGTCGGCCACGAACCGTTCCGCGGTCAGCCCGGGCTGGCCGTGGTAGCCGCGGGCCAGCCCGTCGCCGCCGATGTAGAGCTCGCCGGTCACCCCGGTCGGGACCAGCCCGAGGCGGCCGTCCAGGACGTACAGCCGGGTGTTGCGCAGCGGTCCGCCGATCGGCGGCGCCGGAGGCCCCGACGGCTCTGTCGCCATGCCCACTCCCTAGCCGCGCCGGGCCGGGGCCGGCAGGCCCGCTGCCGCAACCTGCAGGGCCGGCACCGGCGCGAGTCCGGGCTCGGCGTCGAAGGCGTGCAGCTCCTCGGCCAGGATCCGGCCGATCTCGGCCAGCGGTCCCGGCTTCATCAGGCTGCTGTGGTCCCGGTGCAGGTAGCGCGAGGTCACCTTGCCGCCGACGTACGGCTCCCAGGTCGCCGGGGTCGGCGAGATGTCGACCTTGTCGAGGGTCGCCACCACGACCACCACGTCGCCGCCGTACCGGGGCGGCCGGTGGTCCTGCACCAGCTGCCGGTTGTTCGCGTAGATCCGGCCGATCGCGGCCACGTGCCGCTCCTGCAGGGTGGCCAGCGAGCTGCCCAGCCGGCGCAGCGTCCCGGTCACCTGCTCGTGCTCCAGCGGCCCCGGCCCGAGGTAGCGGGCGTCGAAGCCGACCCAGCCGAGCAGGTCGGCGAGCACCTGCTGCTCGGTCAGCTCGGCCAGCCGCTGCCCCGGGTACGCGTCCAGGATCACCACCAGCCCGGGCGGCTCGCCGGCCCGCTCCAGCCGGGCCGCCAGCGCGTGGGCGAGCACCCCGCCGGAGGAGTAGCCGAGCAGGTGGTACGGCCCCTCGGGCTGCACCGCGCGCATCGCGGCCAGGCACTCGTCCGCCGCCTCGTCCAGGGTGGACGACAGCGCGCCGGACCCGTCCAGCCCGCGGGCCTGCAGGCCGTACAGCGGGTACCCGGCCGGCAGGTGCCGGATCAGCCCGGCGTAGCACCAGGCCAGCCCGCCCGCCGGGTGCAGGCAGAAGACGGCCGGCCGGTCGCCGTGCGGGCGCAGCGGCAGCAGCACGTCCAGCGGGTCCTCCCGGCCCGGCCCGTCGTCCAGCCGCTCGCCGAGCGCGGCCGGTGTCGGCGCCTCGAACAGGCTGCGGATGGTCAGCCGGACGCCGAAGGTGTCCCGGACCCGGTTGAGCAGCCGGGTGGCGAGCAGCGAGTGCCCGCCGAGGTCGAAGAAGCTCTCCTCGACGCCGACCCGCGGCTCGCCGAGCACCTCGGCGAACAGCGCGCAGAGCACCTCCTCGCGGGGGGTGCGCGGCGGCCGGCCGGCCGGGTCGGCGGTCCCGCCGGGCGCCGGCAGCGCGGCCCGGTCCAGCTTGCCGTTGGCGGTCAGCGGCAGCTGGTCCAGCACCAGCACGTGCGCCGGGACCAGGTGCCGGGGCAGCGCCGCGGCGGCGTGCTCGCGCACCGCGCCGCCGTCCACAGGGGACTCGGCGACCACGTAGCCGACCAGCCGTCGGTCCCCGGGCCGGTCCTCCCGGGCGACCACCACGGCCTCCCGCACCCGCGGGTGGTCGAGCAGGGCCGTCTCCACCTCGCCCGGCTCGATCCGGAAGCCGCGGATCTTCAGCTGGGCGTCGGTCCGGCCCAGGTGGGTCAGGCTGCCGTCGGCCTCCCGCCGGCCGAGGTCGCCGGTGCGGTACATCCGGGTCCCGGCCGGACCGAACGGGTCGGCCACGAACCGGCCCGCGGTCCACCCGGGACGGTCCAGGTAGCCCTGGGCCAGCCCGGAGCCGGCGACGTACAGCTCGCCGGCCGCGCCCGGCGGCACCGGCCGCAGCCAGCGGTCCAGCACGTACGCGGTCATCCCGTCGATCGGCTCGCCGACCAGGCTCGCCCCGCCCGCCTCCCGGGCCAGCGCCGCGGTCAGCGGCAGCCGGGTGACGTGCACGGTGGTCTCGGTGATCCCGTACATGTTCACCAGCACCGGCCCGTCGCCGGCGTCCCAGCTGGCGTACCAGTCGGCCAGCCGGCCCAGGTCCAGCGCCTCGCCGCCGAAGACGACCCGGCGCAGCGCCGTCCCGGCCGGCCGGTCGGCCGCGGCCAGCTGGGCAAAGGCGGACGGGGTCTGGTTGAGCACGGTCACCCGCTGCTCGGCCAGCAGCGCCCAGGTCTCCTCCGGCGACCGGGTCACCGCCCGCGGCACCACCACCAGCCGGCCGCCGTGCGCCAGCGCGCCCCAGATCTCCCAGACCGAGAAGTCGAAGGCGTACGAGTGGAACAGCGTCCACACGTCGTCCGGGCCGAAGCCGAAGGCGTTCCGGGTCGCGGCCAGCAGCCGGGCCACCGTCGCGTGCGGGATGACCACGCCCTTCGGCCCGCCGGTCGACCCCGAGGTGTAGATGACGTACGCCGGCTGCAGCGGGTGCCGCGGCCCGGACAGTGGACGGAGTGGCGGGCTTTCGCCGGCCAGCTCGGCGGCGGTGACCGGGTGGTCGAGCAGCACCCAGGGACAGTCGCCGCTCGGCCAGCCGGGCACGACGGCCAGCTCGCTGACCGCGGCCACCGGCCGGACGTCGGCCAGCACCAGCGCGACCCGCTCCGGGGGCAGCTCCGGCTCCAGCGGCACGTACGCCGCGCCGGTCTTGAGCACGGCCAGCACGGCGACGACCAGGTCGGCCGAGCGCGGCAGCGCGAGCACCACGAAGCCGCCCGGACCGGCGCCGCGGTCTGCCAGCAGCCGGGCCAGCCGGTCCGAGCGCTCGTCCAGCTCCGCGTACGTCAGCTCGGTTTGCTCAGCGGTGATGGCGACCCGGTCGGGCCAGCGCGCCACCGCGGCGGCGAACAGCTCCGGCAGCGTGCGGTCGGTGCCGGCCGGCAGCGGCAGCGGCGGGCGGACCATCGCCTCGCCGGCACCGACCACGTCCAGCCGGCCGATCCGCCGGTCCGGCGCGGTGCCGGCCAGCCGGTCCAGGAAGGACAGGAAGCGCTGCTGGTGGGCGGCCAGTCCGGCCTCGGTGTAGAGACCCGGGTTGGCGTCGAAGTCGACTTGCAGGCCGCGCCCGTCGGCCCGCTCGTAGCAGACCAGCGAGAGGTCCTCGGACGGCCCGATGGACAGGTTGTGCACCACCGCGCGGTACGGCCCGAACGCGAGGTCGTAGTCGAACATCATGATGTTGACCTCGGCCCCGACCAGCCGCGACGTGTCGGTGAGCAGCCGCAGGTCGCGCAGCAGGTCCTCGTAGCGGTAGCGCTGCCGGCGGACCGTCTCGTGCAGCTCACCGGACACCGCCCGCAGCGCCTCGGTGAGCGTCCACTCCGGACGCAGCGAGAGCCGCAGCGGGACCAGGTTGGACACCATGCCGGGCACCGACCGGGCCGGCCCGCGCGGCCGGGCCCCGACCGGCAGGCCGAGCACCAGGTCGTCGGCCCGGCTGAGCGGGCGGAGGAAGAGCGCCGTCGCGGTGAGCAGCGCCGCCGGCCAGGTCACCTCGGCCTCGCGGGCCAGGTCGCGCAGCGCGAGCAGCGCCTCCGGGGCGAGCACCTCGCCGCGGCGGAGCAGCCCGTGCGCCATCGGTGCGGTCCGGTCGGTCAGGCTGGCCGGGACCGGCCGGTCGGCCAGCCGGGCGGCCCACCAGTCCCGGTCCTCGGCGAACGCGGCAGAGGCGCGGTAGTCCTGGTCCGCCGCCACCAGCGCGGCCAGCGGTCCGAGCGGCCGGGCCGGGCCGGGACCCCCGGTCAGCAGCGCCGTGTACGTCTCCGCGATCCGCCGGGCCAGCTGCGCGACGGTGACGCCGTCGACCACGATGTGGTGGTAGCGGTAGTAGAGCAGCGACCGGTGCCCGCCCACCCGGAAGAGCACGAAGTGGCAGAGCGGCCCCTGCCGCGGGTCGACCGGCAGCGCCAGGTCGGCCCGCATCGCCGCCACCGCCGCGGCCTCGGCGTCCACCCGCCCGGACAGGTCGACGACCGGCAGCGTCACCGCCGGCTCCGGGTCGATCAGCTGCCAGAGCGCGTCGCCGTCCTCGCCGATGCGGACCCGCAGCGTCTCCGCCTCGGTGACCACCGCCTGCAGCGCCTGCTCCAGCACCGCGGCGTCCACCTCGCCGGCGATCTCCAGGTACTCCCCGGTGTTGTAGACCGGGTTGGCCGGGTCGATCTGCTGGGCGTACCAGATCCCGACCTGGGCCATGGTCAGCGGCAGCCGGGCCGCGTCCCGGGTGGTCGTCACGGGGCGGCTGCCACCGCCAGCTTGGCCTGTAGCAGCTCGTACGCGGCCCGCAGGCAGGTGAGCTTGCGCAGGTCCGCCTCGACCATCCGCACGCCGTACGACTTCTCCAGCGCCACCGCGACCTCGAGGCCGAGCAGCGAGTCGACGTCGAGGTCGTCGACGAACAGCGTCTCGTCGCCGATCTCCTCGACGTCCACCCGGAGCACCCGGGCCAGCGTCCGCCGCAGCTCCTCCTTGTCCAGCACAGCGACCTGGGGCATGACGGTCTCCTTGTCGGTCACAGGTAGCAGACGGTCCGGTAGTCGGCCCACCGGGCGGCGAGCCCGGCCGGGGCGAGGGCGACGCCGTCGAACAGCCGGTCGCCGCCGGCCAGCCCGAGCGCGGCCAGGTCGTCGCCGGCGACCCAGACCCGCACCCCGGCGTCGAGCAGCCGGCGCAGGCCGGCCCGCGGGTCGGAGAGCGTGTCCAGCACCCGGTCGCCCAGCTTGAGCGGCGGCGGCGGATCGGCGCGCAGCGCGTAGCTGACCGCCGGCCCGCGCAGCAGCAGGTCGAGCCCGTCCATCTGCCGGTGCAGCTCGGCGGCCAGGCAGAGGCTGTCGAAGAACTGCTTTTCCACCGCCCCGCGGTACGCCCGCTCGACGATCGCCAGGGTGCCGGCCACCTCAGATCACGCCGATCAGCAGCGTCTTGGCTGCGGCGGCGACGTTCTCGCCGTACCAGGCCGGGGACCGCAGCACCACCCGCGGCAGGTGGTCGGTGGCCCCGCGCTCCTCGCTGCAGAAGGCGCAGCCGTACCAGAACAGCCGCTCCGGGTACGCGTCGAGCAGGCCGTCGACGAGCGCGGCGGTGGACGGGTAGTCGACGTCCCAGGCGGCCACGTTGCGCGGCTTGAAGGCGCCGAGGCTGCGCTGGGTCAGCATCGTCGCGTAGCCGCAGGCCCACACCTGCACCCGGCCGCCCTGGCCGAGCATGCCCTGCACCAGCCGCAGCACGCTGGTGGTGCTGTCGTCGGCGTGCGGCGCACCGAGGACGGTGACCAGCACGTCGGTGCTCGGCAGCGGGGGCGGTGGCATGTCAGCGCCAGACGACCTGGACGCCCGCGTCGAGCACCCAGCCGGCCGCCTCGTCGAGATCGCTCCACCGCACCCCGGGCCGGGCCGGCAGGCCGGTCAGCCCGCGCTGGTCCCAGGAGAACCGGTCCAGGCAGACCTCGCCACCGGCGGCCAGCAGCGGGTCGAGCGCCTCGCCGCCGGCGGCCCCGGCCACCGCGCCGAGCACGCCGTCCTGGACCAGCAGCACCCGGGTCGGCCGGCCGGCCCGGGCCAGCTCCGCGGCGTCGGCGAGGAAGCCCGCCCAGCCGGGGCCGGCCCAGGGTCCGTGGCTGTCCACCAGCAGGTGCTCCCGCCAGGGGGCGGGGGCGGCCGGCGGGCCGGTCGCGGCGGCGGTCATCGGCCATCCCCTCCCGTGCGGCGGCGTGCTCAGGGCTGCGAGCGCAGGTCGCGGGCATCACATCGAGGCGTTTGCCACGTGACAAGGCCACTTGCAGCTTTGTGCACCCACAATGCTGCGGTTGCACGAGGTTGACCGTTTCGCTTGACGGTGGTCACGACCGCATTTACGTTCGGCTACCAGCGAGAGGCACTGCGCAGTCGCCTGGTGCCGGGCGTGTGGGTGGCGTACCTGCCGAGAGGCAGGTCGAGCAGCGAGGTGCCGGGATGGCTCATGCGTCGATCGGCGTCAGCCCAGCCGCCGAGGTCCTCTACCGGGCGCTCCTCCGCCGGCCCCGCCGGTGCGACACCGACCTCGCCGCCGAGCTGTCCTGGCCGGTCGAGCAGGTGCGCGAGATCGTCGACGACCTGCGGGCGGAGGGCCTGGTGGCCCGGTCCGCGGACGATGTGCGGGCGGTCCGCGCGGTGGAGCCGCGGCTCGCGCTGCGGGCGATGACCGCGCGCCGGCTGGACGGCGCGACCGCCGGCCCGCTGCCCTCGGCCGTCACGGTCGAGCGCTTCATCGCGCTGCACGAGGCGTCCGGCGAGCGGTTCCGGGCCGAGCCCGGCGGCAGCACCGACGAGGTCAGCGCGCTGGCCGAGCGGCTCGCCGCCGGCGTCGAGCAGGAGCTGATCATGCTCGTGCCGCGGCACGTGCCGGGGTCGTACGAGCTCACCGGGCAGGTCGCCGGCGACGTGCTCCGCCGGGGCGGCACGGTCCGGGCGGTGTGGGGCGCCGACTTCGTCGCCGAGCCGGCCGCGGTCGCGCACGCCCGCTGGCTGGGCGGCCGCGGCGCGGTGCCGCGGGCGGCGGCCCGGGTCCCGGTGCGCGCGCTGATCATGGACCGGGAGGCCGCGGTGCTGGTGGACGAGGCCGGCGAGGTGCGCTGGCTGCTCACCGGCAGCTCGCTGACCGCCGTGCTCGACCTGGCCGACCAGCTGTGGGAGCACGGCGCCGAGGTACGGGCCGGCGCCGCGGTGCTGCCCGAGGAGTTTCCGCTGCCGCGCAACGCGCTGGTGCTCCGGCTGCTCGCCGACGGCCTGACCGACGACGCGGTGGCCCGCCGGATCGGGGTCAGCGTACGGACGGTCCGCAACGACGTCGCCTCGGTCATGGTGAGCCTGGGGGCCCGCAGCCGCTTCCAGGCCGGGGTGCGGGCGGCCCGGCTCGGCCTGCCCTGACCGCCTGCCGGCGGATGGCCCGCAGCCACTCCCGGCGGATCAGCCCGCTGGGCAGCCGCGCCACCCGCCAGTAGCGGCCGAACGCCCGCGCGCTGGCCGCGTCGGTGGTCACCACCCGCGTCTCGGTGCTCAGCCGGCCGTCGGCCAGCCGGAAGGCGACCGCCACCTTGTAGTGCCCGGGCCGGTCGAAGCCGCGCACCGCCGCGGCCGGCTCCGGGCCGAGCGGCACCGCCCCGCGCGGCGCCGCCAGCCGCACCACCGAGCCGACCACCAGCTCGTCCGCGGACCGGCCCAGCACGGTGAAGCCGCCGGCCAGCATCCGCTCCAGCACCGGCCGGTCCGGCGCCGGCGCCGACCGCCGCGGCGCCCGCAGCCGGCTCAGCGCCCGGAACACCGGCACCGAGCGCCAGCTGACCTCCTCGACCGCCCGCCAGACCGCGGCCGGCGGCGCCGCCACCGGCACGCTGTGCCGCTCGCGGTGGTCCCAGCGCGGCAGCACCTCGTCGAGCAGCACCGGCTCACCCGGCCCGGCGGCGCTGCGCGGCCACGGTGGCCAGGCCGAAGAGCACGCCGCCGAGCAGCCAGTACGGCTCGTACACGAACAGGCTGAGCCGGTCCCGCTCGGTCAGCTCGCCGTCCACCAGGCCGAGGGCGAGCCCCGCGAGCACGATCATGGCCGGCAGCGCGTGCAGGACCAGCAGCGCCGTGGCGGCCCAGGCCAGCGCGAGCAGCGGTCGCCGGCGGCGGCCCAGCGGGCGGGCCAGCGCGAGCGCGAGCACGGCGCCGATAGCACACAGCGGGATGGCGGCCAGCGTGACGGCGAGGAACCGGCCGTCGTCGCGGACCGAGAAGCCGGCCGGCAGCGCGGCCGTCCCGCCGAGCACCCAGTAGACGTGGACCAGGCCGAAGAACGCCATCCAGGCCGCGGCCGCCCACGCCGCCCACGGCACCGCCGTGGCCGCCGCCCGCGACGGCACCGTCCGGGTGTCGCGTGTGGACATCGGGTGGGTCGCTCCGCTCGTCGGCCGCTGCGCCGAGTCTAGGGGGTGTCTGTCGGATGTCGGTGGATGCGGGCGGCGTCCAGGCGGCGTCCGGCAAGGCGGAGGAGGAGTCCGATACCGCTGTTGTATCGGCGACGACGACAACGCCGCCGGTCGTCGTCTGGGCGTCGCCCGCGCCGCCAGATGTCCGGCAGACACACCCTAGGAGCCGGGGCGGGTGGCCGGGTTGCCGGTTGTTGCAGCGGTGGCCCGGCGGCGGCGCGGCCGGCGCCATGCTCGGCCGGCGGAAGGGAGCTGCCGGATGCCGACGAGTCCGGAGCGGACGGCGGTGGACGCCGGCCGCGGCCCGGCGGTGACCGAGGAGTACGCCGCCCTGCCCGTACAGCAGGGCCTGGTGTTCCACGGGCTGCTGGAGCCCGGCGCCGGCACCGACCTGCTCCAGGTGGTCGCCCGGGTGGCCGGCCGGCTGGACCGGCCCGGGTTCGAGGCGGCCTGGCAGCGGGCGACCCGGCGGCACCCGGCGCTGCGCACTTCCTTCGCCTGGCAGGACGGCCGGCCGGTGCAGGTGGTGGTGGACGCAGTCCGGCTGCCGGTGGGCTGGCACGCCGGCGGTGACGAGGAGGCGCTGGTCCGGACCGAGCGCGCGGCCGGCTTCGACCCGGAGCGGCCGCCGCTGGTCCGGGTCGCCGTGCTGGAGCCGGCCCCGGACCGGTCCGTGGTGGTGCTCACCGTGCACCACGCCGTGCTGGACGGCCGGTCGCTGCCGGTGCTGCTGCAGGAGGTCTTCGCCGAACTGCGGGCCGGCGGCCCGGTCGCCCACCCGGCGCGGACGCCGTACCGGGACTTCGCCGCGTGGTGGTCCGGGCTCGACCAGAGCGCGGCCCGGGCGTACTGGACCGGGGCGCTGCGGGACTGCGCGGTGCCGACCCCGCTGCCGCTGGACGGCACCGGCGCGGCGGGCGAGGGCTCCGGTGACGTCGCGGTCGAGCTGCCGGCCGCCACCACCGCGGCGCTGCGGGCGCTCGCGGCCGACGCAGGCGGCACCCTCAACACGGTGCTGCACGCGGCCTGGGCGCAGGTGCTGGGCACCTTCAGCGGCCGGTCCGACGTGGTGCTCGGGGTGGTCCGGTCCTGCCGGCGGGGCAGCGTGCCGGGCGCCGAGGACATGGTCGGCATGCTGGCCACCACGCTGCCGCTCCGGCTCCACCTGCGGCCGGACCGGACCGTGCGGGAGTGGCTGGCCGACGTGCGCCGGCAGGGGCTGGCGCTGCGCGAGCACCAGCTGGCCCCGCTGGCGGAGATCCGGCGCTGGTGCGGCGTGCCGGCCGGGGTGCCGCTCTTCGAGTCGGTGGTCGCGTACGAGGACGTGACACTGCAGACCGAGCTGGGCCGGCGGGACCCGTGGTGGGCGGGGACCACCGTCCAGGTGCGGCGGCACCCGAGCCACCCGGTCACCCTGTACGCGTACGGCGAGGCCGAGCTGCGGCTGCAGCTGATCCACCACCGCCGCCGGCTGGGCGACGCCGCCGCGCGCGACCTGCTCCGCCGGCTGGCCGGGCTGCTGACCGGGCTGGCCGGGGCCGGGCCGGACGCGCCGGTGGCCGCGCTGTCCCTGGTGGACGGCGACGAGCTGGCCACGCTGCGGGCGTGGAGCGGGTCGGCCGCCGAGCCGGTGGCCGACACCGTGCCCGGCCGGTTCGCCGCCCGGGTGGCCGCCGCCCCGGACGCGACCGCCCTGATGGCCGGCGGGCTGCGGCTGAGCTGTGCGGAGCTGGACGCCCGCGCGAACCGGCTGGCCCACCGGCTGGTCGCCGCCGGGGTGACCGCCGACTCCCCGGTCGGTGTCGCCCTCCCGCGCTCCGCCGACCTCGTCGTCGCCCTGCTCGCCGTGCTGAAGGCCGGCGGCGCGTACGTCCCGCTCGACCCGGCCGACCCGCCGGCCCGCACCGCCGAGATCCTGGCCGACTGCGGCGCCCGGCTGGTGGTCGCCGACGGCCCGCTGACCGGCGCCGTCCCGGTGCTCGACCTGTCCGCCGTGGACCTCGGCGGCGAGCCGGCGACCCCGCCGCCGTGCCCGGCCACCCCGGACAGCCTGGCCTACGTCACGTACACCTCCGGCTCGACCGGGCGGCCCAAGGGCGTGGCGGTCCCGCACCGGGCGGTGGTCCGGCTGGCCGACCGGCCCGGCTTCGCCGACTTCGGTCCACAGCAGACGGTGCTGCAGCTGGCCCCGGTCGCCTTCGACGCGTCCACCCTGGAGCTGTGGGCGACGCTGCTCGGCGGCGCCCGGCTGGCGGTCGCGCCGGCCGGCCCGCTCGGCCCGGCCGAGCTGTCCGCGGTGCTGCGCGAGCACGAGGTCAGCACGCTCTGGCTGACCGCCGGGCTCTTCCACGAGCTGGTGGCGGCCGACGCCGGCGCGCTGGCCGGGGTCGGGCAGCTGCTGGCCGGCGGCGACGTGCTGGCCCCCGGCGCGGTGCGGGCGGCGCTGCGGGCCCGCCCCGGCCGGCCGGTCGTCAACGGCTACGGCCCGACCGAGAACACCACCTTCACCGCCTGCCACGTGCTCACCGACCCGGCGGCGGTCGGCGAGCGGGTGCCGATCGGCCGGCCGGTCCGGCACACCACCGTGCACGTGCTGGACGACCGGCTGCGGCCGGTGCCGGTGGGTGCGCCCGGCGAGCTCTACACCGGCGGCGCCGGGCTGGCCCGCGGCTACACCGGCCGGCCCGACCTCACCGCCGAGCGCTTCGTGGCCGACCCGTACGGCCGCGGCGGCCGGCTCTACCGGACCGGTGACCGGGTCCGCTGGCGGGCCGACGGGGTGCTGGAGTTCCTCGGCCGTACCGACGGGCAGCTGAAGATCCGCGGCGTCCGGGTGGAGCCGGCCGAGGTCGAGCGGGTGCTGCGGGAGCACCCGGCCGTCCGGGACGCGGTGGTCGCCGCGGCCGGCGAGGGCACCGCCCGCCGCCTGGTCGGCTACGTGGTCCGCCGCGACGCGGCCGACGTCACCGCGGCCGAGCTGCGCGCGCACGCCGCCGGCCGGCTGCCCGGCCAGCTCTGCCCGGCCGACTACCTGCTGCTCGACCGGCTGCCGCTGACCGGCAACGGCAAGCCGGACCGGTCCCGGCTGCCCGCCCCGCCGGCCGCCGGCGCCGGCCCGGTCCGTCCACTGGCGACGGTCACCCAGCGGCGGCTGGCCCGGCTGTGGGGCGAGCTGCTCGGGGCCGCGCCGGCCGGGCCGGACGCCGACTTCTTCGCCGCCGGCGGCGACTCGCTGACCGCGGTCCGGCTCAGCTTCCGGGTCCGCCAGGCCTTCGGGGTGGACCTGCCGCTGCGGTCGCTGTTCGCGGCGCCGACGCTGGCCGGGTGCGCGGCCGAGATCGACGCCCGGCGGGCCGCCGAGCCGGCCGCGGCGGCGGCCCCGGCACCCGCCGCCCCGGCCGACCGCCCGGCCGACCATCTGGCCGACCATCTGGCCGAGCTGACGACGGAGTGGGCGCTGTGGCGGGAGGTCGGCCTGCGCAGCGCCGGCTTCCCGGCCCGTACGGTGCTCGGGCTGGCCCACCCGGGCTGCGCGGCGGCGGCCGACGAGCTGGTCGCCGCACGGGCCGGCGCCGCCGCCACCACCCGCGAGCTGGCGTACCAGCTGCGGCGCCTCACCGCCCCGGACGAGGGGGTCCGCCGGGCGCTGGGCAAGCTGCGCCGGGGACGGCTGGCCCCGGTGCTGGCCGACCCCGAGCTGGCCGCCGCGGTGGCCGGCACCGGCGTCGACCTCGCCGCCGGCACCGCGGCCGCCGACCGGCTGGCGGCGGCCGAGAGCGCGTACGAGGCCGCCTTCGCCGAGGCGGCGGCGAACCGGTCGGCCCGGCTGCGGGAGGCGGCCGCCGACCCCGGGCTGCGCGAGGCGGTCGCCTGGCAGAACCGGCACGCCCTGGCCACGGCGCTCGACCCGGTCGCGCAGGGCCGGTCGGAGCCGGCGTCCCGGCACCGGCAGCACGAGGCGCTGGTGGCCAGCTACGTCCAGCGGTACGCGGTGAAGAACGACACCATCGGCTTCTTCGGCCCGGTCGGCTGGGCCCGGCTGACCGACGCCGGCCCGCCGCTGTCCGTCCAGCCCGGCCCGGGCCTGCTGGCCGCGCGCACCGCGTACCTGGAGGACTGGTCGGTCGCGGAGTTGGCCGCCCGGCTCGCCGCGGACGGGCGGCTGCGGCCCTGGCTGGCGCCCCGCCGGCTGCCGTTCGTGCACGTGGTCGGCGACCGGCTGCACCTGCCGCTGGCTCCGCCGGTGCCGCTGGACCCGCTTACCCGGGCGGTGCTGGTCGCCTGCGACGGGGTCCGGACCGCGCTGGAGGTGGCCGGCACCGTCGGCGCACCCCCGGCGGAGGTCTTCGCCGTGCTGGCCGGGCTGCATACCGCCGGCCGGATCGTGTGGACGCTGGAGCCGCCGACGCACGAGCCGGCCCCGGAGCGCGGGCTGCGGCGGGTGCTCGACCGGGTCGGCGACCCGGCGCTGCGGGAGCCGGCACTGGCCGCGCTCGACCGGCTGGAGGGTGCGTACCGCGACGTGGTGGCGGCCGCCGGGGACGGGACCCGGGTGGCGACGGCGGTCGAGTCGCTGGAGCGCACCTTCACCGCGCTGACCGGGCAACCGCCGACCCGCCGGGAGGGCCGGGCCGGCGCCGGCCGGACGCTGGTCTACGAGGACTGCCGGCGGGACGTGGCGGTGACGCTCGGGCCGGAGCTGCTGGACCCGCTGCGGGAGCCGCTCGGCCTGCTGCTGGACAGCGCGCGCTGGTTCACCGTGGCCGGGGCGGCGCTGTTCCGCCGCGCCTGCGCGGACATCCACCGCGACCTGGCCGCCAAACGCGGCGACCCGGACGTGCCGCTGGCCGACTTCTGGCTGTGGATCAACGACCTGCTGCTGTCGGCCGGCGGCCGCCGGCTGGTCGCCCCGGTGGTGCGCGCGCTGCAGCAGCGCTGGGCGCGGGTGCTGGCCGTCCCGCCCGGCCAGCGGCGGCTGCGGTACGACGCCGCCGCGCTGCGGGCCGCGGCCGGGCCGGTCTTCGCGGCGCCGCGGCCGGGCTGGTCCGGCGCCGTCCAGCACAGCCCGGACCTGATGATCTCGGCCCGGTCGGCGGAGGCGGTCGCGGCCGGCGACTTCGAGTGGGTGCTGGGCGAGCTGCACCCGGGGCTGAACACGCTGGGCTCGGCGCTGTTCGTCAGCCAGCACCCCGAGCCGGACCGGCTGTACGCGGCCACCGCGGCCGACCTGCCCGGCCCCCGCGTGCTGGTCGCCGCGTCCCGGGACGACCTGGGCGCGCCGATCCGGATCACCGGCGTGCTGGAGGGCCCGGCCGACCTCCGGCTGGTGTTCGCCCGGGACACCAGCGGGCTGGACCCGCGCCGGACGCTGACCGTCGGCGAGTGCCTGCTGACCGACGTCGCCGGCAAGCTGGTGGTCCGCAGCCGGGACGGCCGGCACCGCTTCGACCTGGTCGAGGTGCTCGGCGACCTGCTCGCGCTGCACCTGCTGCAGCACTTCCGGATCCTGCCGCCGGCCGCGCACAGCCCGCGGATCACCGTCGACCGGGTGGTGCTGAGCCGGGAGTCGTGGACCTGCCCGGCGGCCGACCTCGGCTTCGCCTCGATGGCCGGCGAGCGGGACCGCTACCTCGCCGCCCGGGACTGGGCCGGCCGGCTCGGCGTGCCGCGGTTCGCCTTCGCGCACACCACCGTGGAAAGCAAGCCCTTCTTCGTCGACCTGGCCGCGCTGTCGTCGGTGGACCTGCTGGCCCGGGCGGCCCGCCGGGCCGCGGCCGCGCCGGCCGGGACCGTCACGATCACCGAGATGCTGCCGGAGCCCGACGGGCTCTGGCTGACCGACGCCGCCGGCGACCGCTACACGGCCGAGCTGCGGATGGTCGCGGTCGACCGCCGGCACGCCGGCTCGCCCCCACCCCCGGTCCCGGCGCCCCCGGAGACCGGACGCCGCCTGGACGCCGCCCGCACCCACCAAGATCCACCGGACACCCCCTAGGGAGGACGCGTTGCACCCATCGTCGCGGGCAGAGAGCGTGGTCGCTCCCGCCTCCTTCGCGCAGCGCCGGATGTGGCTGCTGGACCAGCTGACCCCGGGCAACCCGGCGTACCACGTGCCCTGGCTGGTGCACCTGGACGGACCGCTGGACCGGGCCGCGCTGGACCAGGCGCTGACCCGGGTGGTGGCCCGGCACGAGGCGCTGCGGACGGTCTTCGCCGCCGCCGAGGGCCAGCCGGCCCAGCTGGTGCTGCCGCCGGCCCCGGTCGAGCTGGCCGAGGTCACCGACCCGGCCGAGCTGCTGACCGCGCCGTTCGACCTCGGCGAGGGGCCGCTGCTGCGGGCCGGGCTGGTCACCGACGCCCGGGACCGGCACCGGCTGGTGCTCGTGCTGCACCACATCGTCGCCGACGGCTGGTCGTGCGACGTGCTCTTCGACGAGCTGAGCCGGTGCTACGCCGCCGCGGTCGCCGGCACCGAGCCGGAGTTGCCCCCGCTGCCGGTCCAGTACGCCGACTTCTCCCGCCGGCAGCACGACGAGCAGCGGCAGGGCGCGCTGGCCGGATCGGCCGACTACTGGCGGACCCAGCTGGCCGGCGCCCCGACCGTGCTCGCGCTGCCCACCGACCGGCCGCGGCCGGCGACCCAGTCGCACCGCGGCGCCTGGCTGCCGGTGCCCTTCGACCGCGAGCTCGGCGATGGGGTGCAGGCGCTGGCGCGGGCCGAGGGCGGCACCCCGTTCACCGTGCTGCTGGCCGGCTTCGCCGCGCTGCTCGCCCGCTACACCGCCGCCACCGACTTCCTGGTCGGCACCCCGGTCAGCGGCCGGACCCGGCCGGAGACCGCCGGGGTGGTCGGGCCGTTCGCCAACACGCTGGCGCTGCGCTGCCGGGTCACCCCCGGCCAGACCTTCCGGGAGCTGCTGCGGGCGGCCCGCGCCACCACCCTGGACGCGCTGGACCACCAGGAGCTGCCGTTCGAGGAGGTGGTGGACCTGGTCCAGCCCGAGCGCAGCCTGGCGTACAACCCGCTGGTCCAGGTGCTGGTCGGGCTGACCCGGCGGCCGGCCGCGGTGGACCGGGGCGGGCTGCGCTGGCGCCCGGAGCTGGTGCCCACCGAGACGGTCAAGATGGACCTCCACCTCGCCCTGGAGGACGACGGCGGGGTGCTCGGCGGGCGGCTCGGCTACATGCCGGGCGTGCTCGACGAGGCCACCGCGCGCGGGATGGCGGCGGCCTACCTGGCGCTGCTGCGGGCCGCCGTGACCGACCCGGACGTCCGGGTCGACGCGGTGCCGCTGCTGCCGGACGCCGAGCGGCGGCAGATGCTCGCCGCCAGCGGCGCGGCGCCGGACCGGCACCGCCCGGCGCCCGTCGACCCGGGCCAGGCGGTGTCCACCCAGGACAGCTCCGCGATCGCGGTGGTCGGCGGCGACGGCACGCTCTCGTACGGCGAGCTCGTCGCGCGGGCCGACCGGCTGGCCGGCCTGCTGCGGGAGCGCGGGGTCGGCCCGGACACCCCGGTCGGCGTGTACGTCGAGCGCTCGGCCGCCCTGGTCGTCGCGCTGCTGGCGATCTGGCGGGCCGGCGGGGTCTACCTGCCGCTGGACCCGGGCTACCCGGCCGACCGGCTGCGGCTGATGCTGGCCGACTCCGGCACCCGGCTGGTGCTCACCCACGAGCCCGTACGGGCCCGGCTGGCCGAGCTGGTGCCGCCGACCTGCCGGACGCTGTGCCTGGACGGGCAGGCGGCCGAGATCGCCGCCCGGCCGGCGACGGCACCGGAGCCGGTCGCCCGGCCGGAGCACCTTGCGTACCTCATCTACACCTCCGGCTCGACCGGCCGGCCCAAGGGCGTCGGGGTGCCGCGCGGCGCGGTGGTGCACCTGCTCGGCGCGTTCACCGAGCTGCTCGACGTGTCCCCGGCCGACCGCTGGCTGTCGGTGACCACCCCGTCGTTCGACATCGCGGTGCTGGAGCTGCTGCTGCCGCTGGTGCGCGGGGCCCGGCTGGTGCTGGCCGACCGGGCCGAGGTCGCCGACGCGACCGCGCTGGCCGAGCGGCTGGGCCGGGACGGGATCACCGTGCTGCAGGCCACCCCGGTGACCTGGCGGCTGCTGCAGCTGGCCGGCGGCGTGCCGTCCGGCGTCCGGCTGCGGGTGTCCGGCGGCGAGCCGATCCCGGCCGACCTGGTCGCGACGCTGGTCAGCGACGGCGCCCACGCCTGGAACGGCTACGGCCCGACCGAGACCGCGGTCTACTCCGCGGTCGGCCGGGTGCTGGCCCCGCCGGCCCGGATCGGCGGCCCGGTCGGCGACACCCAGCTGTACGTGGTGGACGGCCGCGGCCAGCTGGTGCCGCCCGGCGTGGTCGGCGAGGTCTACATCGGCGGGGCCGGGGTGGCCCGCGGCTACCTGGGCCGGCCGGACCTGACCGCGGAGCGGTTCCTTCCCGACCCGTTCGGCGGCCGGCCGGGCGCCCGCCTCTACCGCACCGGTGACCTGGCCCGGCGGGGCGCGGACGGCGCGCTGGACTTCGTCGGCCGGGCCGACCAGCAGATCAAGATCCGCGGCTTCCGGGTCGAGCTCGGCGAGATCGAGACCCAGCTGCGCCGCCAGGCCGGCGTACGGGGCGCCGCGGTCGGGGTGAGCGGGCAGGGCGCGGACACCGCGCTGGTCGCGTACCTGGTGCCGGACGACCCGGCGGCGACCGTGCCGGAGCTGTGGCCGCCGCTGCGGTCCCGGCTGGCCCGGCACCTGCCCGAGCACATGATCCCGGCGACCGCGGTGCTGCTGGCCGAGCTGCCGACCACGCCGAGCGGCAAGCTGGACCGCAACGCGCTGCCGGCGCCGGACTGGACCGCGGTCCGCGCGGCCGCGCCGGTGCTGCCGCGGACGGCGACCGAGCAGGCGCTGGCCGGCATCTGGACCGACCTGCTCGGGGTGCCGACGCTGAGCGTGCACGACAACTTCTTCGCCCTCGGCGGCCACTCGCTGACCGCGACCCGGCTGATCGCCCGCATCCGCGGCACGCTCGGGGCCGAGCTGCCGCTGCGGGCGCTCTTCGGCGCGCCGACGATCGCCGAGCTGGCCGAGGTGGTGGAGGCGTCCGGGCCGGCCGCCGCCGGCGCCGGCGACGCGATCCGCGGCGACGACCTGCCGACCGACCTGGACCAGCTCTCCGACGCCGAGGTGGACGCGCTGCTGGCCCGGCTGATGAGCGAGGACGAGGGGTGAGGCGATGACCGGCGCCACCGGTGCCCCGGGAGCCCCGGGCCCCGCTGAGGCCAACCGGGCCCGGGTGGCCGAGCTGCTGGCCCGCCGCCGGGCCGGCCCGCGGACGTACCCGCTGTCCTCCGACCAGCTCCGGCTGTGGTTCCTGGACCAGTTCGAGCCGGGTACGGCGCTCTACAACGTGCCGCTGGTGCTCCGGCTGACCGGCCCGGTCGACGTCGAGGCCCTGCAGCGCGGGCTGGACACCGTGGTGGCCCGGCACGGGGTGCTGCGGACCACGTTCCCGGCCGAGGACGGGACCCCGGTGCAGCGGGTCGCGCCGGCCGGCCGGGTCACGCTCGCGGTGGACGACCTGGGCGACTGGCCGGCGGCGGACCGGCTGGCCGAGGCGATCCGCCGCGCCGGCCGGTCGGTGCGGGCGCCCTTCGACCTCGCGGCCGGCCCGCTGCTGCGGGCGCTGCTGGTCCGGGCCGGCCCGACCGACGCGCTGCTCGCGCTGACCCTGCACCACATCGTGGCCGACGCCTGGTCGCTGAACCGGCTCCGGGACGAGCTGGGCACCTGCTACACCGCGTACGTCACCGGCACCGAGCCGGAGCTGCCCGCGCTGCCGGTGCAGTACGCCGACTTCGCGGTCTGGCAGCGGGACCGGGCCGGCAGCGAGGCCGAGCAGGCCCAGGTTGACTACTGGACCCGCCAGCTGGCCGGGGCGCCGGCGGTGCTGTCGCTGCCGACCGACCGGCCGCGGCCGGCGGTGGCCAGCTACCGCGGGGCGACCCTGCCGGTGACGGTGCCGCGCCCGCTCGCCGCCGCGATCCGCCGGCTCGGCCAGGATGTCGACGCGACCCTCTTCATGACGCTGGCGGCCGCGGTCGCGGTCGTGCTGTCCCGCCACAGTGGACAGGACGACGTGGTGGTCGGCGCCGCCACCGGGCAGCGGCCGCGGCCCGAGCTGGAGGACCTGATCGGCCTGTTCGTCAACACGGTCGCGCTGCGCACCCGGGTCTCCGGCGAGCTGTCCTTCCGCGAGCTGATCGGCCGGGTCCGGGACACCGCGCTGGACGCGCTCGGCAACGCCGACGTGCCGTTCTCCAAGCTGGTCGAGGTCCTGGAGCCGGAACGCAGCCTGGCCAGCGCGCCGATCTTCCAGGTGCTGCTGCTGGTCTACAACGTCCCGCCGCACGAGCTGGCGATGGCCGGGGTCACCGCCCGGGCGGTGCCGATGGACACCGGCACCTCGAAGTTCGACCTCGCCATCGTGGCCGAGGAGCGCGGCGACCGGATCGCGATGGCGATCGAGTACGCCACCGACCTCTTCGACCCGGAGACGGTGGCCGGCATCGGCAGCTCGCTGACCACGCTGCTGGCCGCGGTGGCCGAGGACCCGGACCGGTCGGTGCTCGACGTGCCGCTGCTGCCGCCGGCCGAGCTGGACCGGCTGGTGTCCGGTATGGACGAGCCGCGGCCGGCCGAGGCGACCCCGGTGCTGCTGCAGCGGGCGCTGACCGGCGAGCGGGTCGCCGTCGTCGGCACCGACGCGACCCTCACCGCGGCCGGGCTGGCCGCGGAGGCCAACCGGCTGGCCCACCTGCTGCGCCGGCACGGCGTCGGCCCGGACGTGCCGGTCGGGCTGTGCCTGGACCGGTCGGCCGCGCTGGTGACCGCGCTGCTCGGGGTGTGGCAGGCCGGCGGCGGCTACCTGCCGCTGGACCCGGGCTGGCCGCCGGCCCGGCTGGCCGGCATGCTCGCCGACGCGGCCGCGCCGGTGGTGGTCACCACCCGCTCCGTCCGGGACCGCCTCGGGACGACGCTGGCCGCCGGCACCGTGCTGTGCCTGGACGAAGAGGCGGCGATGCTGGCCGCGCTGCCGGCGACCCCACCCGCCGGCCCGCCGGATCCCGAGCACCTCGCGTACCTCATCTACACCTCCGGCTCCACCGGCCGGCCCAAGGGCGTCGCGGTGCCGCACCGGGCGGTGGTCAACCTGCTGCTGTCCTTCCGCGACTCGCTCCACCTCGGACCGGAGGACCGGTGGGCCGCGGTCACCACGCTGTCCTTCGACATCGCGATCCTCGAGCTGGCGCTGCCGCTGCTGGTCGGGCTCCCGCTCGTGGTGGTCGACGCGGACGTGGCCGCGGACGGCCCGCAGCTGCGCCGGCTGCTGGACGAGCAGCGGGTCACCGTGCTGCAGGCGACCCCGGCCAGCTGGCAGATGCTGCTCGACGCGGGCGGGGTGCCGGCCGGGGTACGGACCCGGCTGTGCGGCGGAGAGGCGCTGCCCGGCCACCTCGCCACGGCGCTGGCCACCGACGGCGCCCAGCTGTGGAACGTCTACGGCCCCACCGAGACCACGGTCTGGTCGTCGGCGGCACTGCTGGTCTGACAGGGTGCGGTGTGGACGTCGAGCGGTACCTGGCCGACCTCGTCGCCGTGGCCCGCGACGTCGTCGGCGACGATCTCGTCGGCGCGTACGGGGCCGGCTCGCTCGGCCTGGGCGCCTACGTCCCCGGCCGGAGCGACGTGGACGTGGCCCTGGTCAGCACGGGCCCGCTGGACCCGGACCGGAAGCGGGCACTGGTGGCCGGGCTGCGGCACGAGGCGCTGCCCTGCCCCGGCCGCGGCCTGGAGCTGGTCGCCTACCGGCGGGACGTCGCCGCCTCCGGGACGCCCGAGCCTGGCTTCGAGGTCGAGCTCAACACCGGGTCCCGGATCGACTTCCGGGCCACGTACGACCCGGCGGACCGGCCGGTCGGGGACGGGCTGTTCTGGTACGGCCTGGACCGCAGCATCCTGCACCAGAGCGGCCGGACCCTGCTCGGCCCGCCGGCGCCGGTGGTCTTCGCCGATCTGGCCCCGGCCGACCTGCGCCGGCTGCTCGTCGACGCGCTCGAGTGGTGGCTGGCCCGGCCCACCCCGCCCGGCGACCGGCCCGCCCCCGGCGCCGAGGACGCCGTGCTCGGTGCCTGCCGCTCCCTGGTCCGGGTCCGGGACGGCCGCTGGCTGTCCAAGGCAGCGGCCGGCGAGCGCCTGGTGGCCGCCGGCGACCCGGCCGCCCCGCTGATCGCCCGGGCCCTGGCTGCCCGCCGCGGCGGCCCGCCGCCCACCGGGCCGGCCGCCCGGGCCTTCCAGGACCGGGTCCGCACCGCGATCGCCGCCGGCGACTGATCGACCGCCGGACGGTGCCGTCGCGGCTCGGGTTCGGGCCACGCGGCCGGAGCCGCCCTTGCCAGGCGTCGCCCGGTCTACGCGTCGCCCGGTCGGTGCAGCTCGATCGTGCCGCCGGTGCGGCTCGCCCCCAGCCGGGCCGCGAGCATCCGCACCACCGTGTCGGCCGCGTCGACCTCCGCGCTAACCTCGCCCACCCCGCGCGCCGCGAGCGGACGGAACGCCGCATGCAGCAGCGCCCGCCCCAGACCGCGCCGGCGGTGCTCACGGCGGACCCCGATCAGCCCGAGCCGCGGCACCCGCCCCTGCGCCCAGACCCGTACCAGGCCGGCGAGCTCACCGGTCCCAGTCACCACAGCGACGAGGTAGGTCTCCCGGTCGAAGTGCCGGCCGTCGAAGGTATACGCCCGGAAGGCGTCGACGTCGACGACCCACCCCTCACCGCCCGGCAGCTCCCGCCGCAGCTCCGCGTCGAGCCCCGCCAGCGCCTCGGCTCCCGCCTCGTCGGCCGGCACCAGCTCGATCCCCGCAGGCCGTACGCCCGGCTCCGTAGCCGCCAGCGCCGACGCCACCGGGATCACCAGCTCGTCCTCCCGCCGCCGCTCGACGAACCCGGCCCCACCCAGCAGGTCGAGCTGCTCGAGGTCGTCCTCCCCCACGGTCGCGAACAGCGGCCCCGGCAGCTCGCCGATCGCCGTCGCCAGCAGCGCCGCTCCCGTCTCGGCGTGCCACGCATCGACCGCGACGAACGTCCGCCCGTCCGGCCGGTGCAGCGCGTACGCCCGCCCGACCACCTCACCGTCATCGAGCGCGTGCCACCGTCCCCGCGGCACCACCCGCTCGATCACGATCCCCGCCCCCACGCCGCGACCCTAGGAGCCCACCCGCCCACCGGCGACCCGTTTCGCCGACCCGGCGCGGCTCCGATGGTCAACGCTGCCCGACCCCGCCCAAGCACGGCGGCGCCCCAGGCCCTGAGCGCCCGACCGTTCCGCACGGCACACCGCAAGACGCAGGGAGGACGGCGGTTCCGGGTCGGTATGTCAGTCTTGGCGGATGGCAAGGTCGACCGCGCTGGCCCGACCCGCCGGCCGCGGCCGATCCGACTTCCTGCTGCTGGTCCAGGAACGCTCCGGCCTGGTCCTCAACGCCGCCCGCCGGCTCGCCATCATCCCCAAGTCCTTCCACGGCCCGCTGGTCGACTACGCCGAGGACGCGCAGCCCTACCGGTCGGTCGAACGCGAGATGGAAGAGGAGTTGTTCGGCCGCGAGGACGTCGACTCCGTGCTCGGCGACTCGCGGCAGGCCGACCCCATGCACCGCAGCCGGCTGTCCGCGCCGATGGGCTGGCTCGCCGACCACCTGGACGACGACGCCTGGCGGATGGAGTGCACCGGCTTCGGCTTCAACTTGCTCACCGGCAACTACGAGTTCGCATCGCTGATCGTCGTGCACGACGACACCTGGTGGACCACCTACGGCGGCCACATCGAAGCCAACTGGGAATCCACCGGCCTCCGCCGCTACTCGACTCTTGACCGCGACGCGCTGACCGCGCTGGTGCTTGACCCGGCGTGGAGCAACGAAGGACTGTTCGCCCTCCTGCAAGGGCTACGCCGCCTCGCCGAGATCGGCGGCGACCGCACCGACCTACCCGACCTCGACTGGGAGAACTGACGTGGCCGACAACTGGTACCAGGGCAACGCCGCCACCGAGGGCGACCAATACCGCGGCTGGCTCCTCGGCCACTTCATCGACCCCGTGATCGGCGGCGTCCGTCACACCAACGACCTTGAAGTGAAGTGGGGCATCCACCCCGCCGGCCAGGAACGCCCCAACGGCTGGACCACCGGCGAAGACTCGCACCACACTCCTCATGCTTATCACCGGCCGCTGGCGCCTCGACCTCACCGTCGGCACCTTCACCCTCGAAAACCCCGGCGACTACGTCGTCTGGGGACCCGGCATCGACCACACCTGGAAAGCCGAAGCCGACAGCACCATGCTCACCATCCGCTGGCCCTCGACGGGGCAGGAGGAGAACCATGCATAAAGCCGGAGTTACGGTGTCCAACATTAGCAATTTCGGAGCGCTCGCAGAACGCGCACTAGCGGAGCTCGCCGCAACGCACGAGTTGGCGACGGCTGTCGTACCATATTCAGCCGAGAGAGCCAGCAACAAGGCTATTGGATCCTTGGACCCAAGCAAACTGACTTACCTTAGTGCCGACCAGAAGGCTCTGCTTGTTTCTCTTCTAAGGTCGTTCGCAGATCAACTGGTGCTCGCCGCAGAAGCCGCGGAAGCAGGCGAGACCCACATCACAGTAACTACCCAGTTAAATGACGCCTCTGGCACAACTCCGAGCTTCGAGTCGGCGCCTGGAGGCGGAGTCCAGGTAAGAATTCCCGATCCGGAGGTTGCTTACCTCGTTGGTGACGCGCTCCAAGCCGTAGTGAAAGCTTCCGTCGAGCACGACGTACTTCTTGGACGTGGGATACTCGCGCTCCAGATCAGCATATTTGAACTGTTTGTGGGAGATACAGCCAAGATAACCTTCAGAAAGAACAAGGCTGCACTTCGGCGATCCGATCACGAATTTACTCTGGAGCAACTCGAAGAATTCGAGACGATCGAAGAAGCGCGCGAGAGCTTGATCAACAAGAGGGTGGACACACTCATCAGTGGTGGGATCGATGAGTGGACGCGTTGGCTTGAGCGGAAGGACCACAATGTTCAAATCAGTTCCATACTTCCATGTTGGAATCAGGTTCGAGAAGTCGTCGCACGGCGAAATCTGTTAGTTCACCGTGGAGGACGCGTAGACTCCAGATATCTAAGTGTCGCAAAGCGGGCGGTAGATGACGCCGGCCTGCCAGATGTCGGGTCAACGCTGACGGCCAGTACTGATTACCTAAAAAGCTCTGCCGATTACCTCTCATCAGCTGCCATCGCCATAACCCTACTCCTTAGCACACAACTGCCAGCCATCCAGCAAAGAGGCCGCCGCCCATTGGCTTGTCGGCCAGCAGTACGAACTACTGCGGCAAGGTCGACCGGCCGTTGTCGCCTTATTGACCGGCCCCGCAAGCACCATCAGCGGCCCAAGGGAGCTGCAGCTCCGAGCAAAGGTCCACTCGTGGCTGGCCGCCATGGCTATCGATCCCGAGGACAAGGGCCTTGCTGCCGAAGCTAGCGCCTGGGATGTAAGTGGCCTAGATCCCTGGTTCAGCCACGCGCGGGACATCCTTCTGCGACGTGACGAACAAATAGTCAGGCACCTCCGCAGTGAACATGAGAACGGTCGGCTGCGTTCATTCGACCTCCTTAATGATCCGCTTTATACAGACCTTCGAGAGCGAGTTCCTGATCTGGTGCAACAGTTCATCACGCCCATGCCAAGGACCTGAGATCGCCGTCTCCATGTAAGCATCCACCTCACCCAAGTGGCCGACGTGCCCGCAGAGACAGGCGCCTACGGCGGAGCGAACGTACGCCTAAGCACAGGCCGAGTTGTCGCCTCCGGCACAGAACTCCGCGGCCGGAAGCAGAGGCACGGTCGAGTGGCCCAATTCGCCGTCAGCGTGGGCACACATTGGGCACGGACGGCCGTGGGCAGCCGGTGCGGGTCGGACGTGGCCGGACACGAGAGAGCCCCTGCCGGCGGGCCGGGCAGGGGCTCTGAGCGTGCGGGGAAGCGCCGGAGGACGCAGCGTGGTGGCAGGTGTTGGGTTCGAACCAACGTAGGCTGAGCCGGCGGTTTTACAGACCGCTCCCTTTGACCACTCGGGCAACCTGCCGTGGGCCGGCCGCAGCCGGCACCGAGGCAGCAGGATACAGGGCCGGGGCCGCCCGGCTCCAACCGGGATCCGGCGATCACCTCGGCGCTGCGGCTCGCCAGCGGGCGCGGCCGTACGGCGTGTCGGGTGAGGACACGCGCAAAGGTGATCACCGGGCGGAGCGGCGGGGCGCGGGGGCGTTGGGTACGGTCAGGGCCATGGCTGATCCGTCCTTCGACGTCGTGAGCAAGGTCGACCGGCAGGAGGTCGACAACGCGCTCAACCAGGCGGCCAAGGAGTTGGCGCAGCGGTTCGACTTCCGGGGGACGAACGCGTCGATCGCGTGGTCCGGCGAGGAGGCGGTGGCGCTCCAGGCGGACAGCGAGGAGCGGGTCAAGGCCGCGCTCGACGTGTTCAAGGAGAAGCTGATCAAGCGCGGCATCTCGCTCAAGGCGCTGGACGCGGGCGACCCGCAGGCGTCCGGGCGGACGTACAAGGTGTCGGCGCGGATCAAGCAGGGCATCGAGACCGACCAGGCCCGCTCGATCGCCAAGCGCATCCGCGACCAGGGGCCCAAGGGCGTGCAGGCGCAGATCCAGGGCGACCAGCTGCGGGTCAGCGCGAAGAAGAAGGACGACCTGCAGGCAGTCATCCGCATGCTGAAGGAAGCCGACCTCGACGTGCCGCTGCAGTTCACCAACTACCGCTGACGAGCCGGGGGCCGCTCGGGCCCGCGCCGTCAGGAGGTCTCGGATGTGCGGAGCCACCTCGGCGGTCGGCCTGGCCGAGCAGGAGCGGATGCTGTGGCCGTTCCTGCGCGAGCGGCTGCGTGTCCCCGGCCAGCTGATGGGCCTCATGCGGGGGGTGCTCGGCGGTGACGCCGAGGTGGCGGCCGTGGTGACCACGACCCCGGGCGGGGTCGCACGGCCGGTCGCGATCCTCGCCACCCCGCTGATCGCCGCGGAGATCGAGCTGGTCGACGGCGCCGTACGGGGGGACGTCCAGCGCGGCCGGATCGGCGGGGACGAGGTGGAGGTGCTGCTCGGCGGCAACGGCGCGGACCGCCGGCCGGTGGCGATCTTCACCACCGACTGGATCCGCGAGCACCTCTCGCTGTACGCGCGGGAGCTGTGGCACCGGCCCCGGGGTCACTGACCCCGGGGCCGATCCCGGTCAGGGCGCGTGCAGGGCGAGCGGGGTGACGCCGGCCGCCCGCAGGCCGCGCACCACGGTGTCCAGCCAGGGCAGCTGGTCGGAGTCGAGCTGGCCGCGGTTGGCGACCGCGAAGCGGACGGAGCCGGCCCCGGCGCGGCGCTCGTACGCCAGCCCGGCCCGGTCCAGCACCGCGGCGGCGGCCGCGGCGTCCGCCGGGGCGACGGACAGCCGGACCGGGCGCTGCAGGGCGGACAGCCCGGTGACCGCGGCCCGCGCCGAGGTCGCCGCCGGCGGGGCCCCGCGGCCGGGACCGAGGATTGCGTTGCTCAGGATCTGCTGGGTGCCGTCGGTGTAGGCGCGGAAGTTCGGCTCGAAGGAGAAGACCACCGACCGGCCCGAGCCGACCTGCTCGTCCAGCACCGCGGCGGTGCCGCCGAGCTCCGGCTCGGCGCCGCGCTCGAAGCCGGAGACCGCGAAGTCCGCGCTCCCGGCCGGCGGGAAGGACACCGCGACCGCGGCCGGGTTCGCCGAGCGCATCACCCGGTCGTACTCGTAGAAGGCCCACGCCTCCCGCCCGACGCCGCGGGCCAGCGGGCCGGACGCGACGTTGACCCGGAGGAGGCTGCCCGGCACGTCGGAGGTCGGCTCGGCCAGCTGGGCCGAGCTGATCCCGAGCGTCGCGGCCAGCTCGGCCCCGCCGCGCCAGCCGACGTACCGCCCGCCGGCCCGCACCCACGCGGCCAGCGCGGCCGACCCCGCCTCACCGAGCGCCTCGGCACCGTCCACGGCGGACCCGTTCGGCACCAGCAGGACGTCCACACCGGACAACCCGCCGGCCGCGACGGACTCGGCCGTCACCGGGACGTACGGCAGCTTCCACTTCTTCTCCAGCAGCCAGCGCAGCCAGCCGGAGGACTCGACCGCGGACGTGCCCTGGCCGAGCTGCAGCAGCCCGACGCGAGGACCGCGGGTCGGCCGTACCGGCGTCGCCGGCAGCAGCGGCACCCGGACCGCGGCCGGCAGCAGGACCGCGCCCGAGTAGCCGCCGGACACGTTGAACAGCAGCGGGTTGCTCCACCCGGTCACGTCGTAGAAGTACGGGAACGGGGTGTACGTGTCCTCGTTGAGGATCGCCTGCACCCAATGCTTCTGCGCCTGCGCCATCGGGATCCAGTACGTCCCCGCCGGCAGCACCGTGGACCGCCCCGCCCGGTGGTACGGCGTGTAGTCCGGCACCCGCAGCGGCCGCACCAGCCGGGAGACCTGGACATCCATCCGCTGCAGCCGGCGCACCAGGACGCGCACCTCGTCGGCCTTGGCCGGGTCGTCCGCGCGCAGGAAGTAGTGCCGCACCGCCCGGTCCGGCACCTGGGTGACCAGCTCGTTGCCCGGGTTGACGATCTCGTTGGGCTCGAGGACGCCGGCCCGGCCCTGCTGGTACGCCTCCACGTACGCGCCGTGCCAGGCGGTCAGCAGCTCCCGCTTGCGCGCGGAGGCCGCGGACAGCGACACCCACTGGGTCAGGTACTGCTCGGACACCCGGCGCGGTGCCGGATCCCCGTTCGCCTTCTCGAAGGTCATGCCGGCGGCGATGAAGCCGGTCGACGGCACCGTGTCGCCGTAGCCCATGTAGAAGAGGTCGTAGACGTCCCGGTTGAAGAACGGGATGCCCTGCCGGGTGAACTCGGCGATCAGCGCGGCGCCGTACAGGTCGTTGATCCAGGACACGGACTCGTCGGTGATCTCGTGGTAGATCGGGTCCGCGTTCGGCGGGAAGAAGAAGGACTGGCGGCCCATCTCGTGCGCGTCGATGAACATGATCGGCGGCAGGCGGCGGAGCAGCTCCAGCTTGCCGTCGGTCTCCGGCTGGGTGCGGGCGAACCAGTCCCGGTTGAGGTCGAAGCCGTACGCGTTGCGGCGGGCGTCGGCCTCGCGGCCGTCCGGGTTCTGCGTCGGCAGCAGCACCACGATCGCGTTGTCGAGGATCCGGTCGGCCGCGCAGTCCTCGCGGGCGGCCAGCTCGTACAGCACCCGGAGCGCCGCGTCGGTGCCGCTCTCCTCGTTGCCGTGCACGTTGCCGGCGACCCAGAGGATCGCCGGCGTGGTGGCGGCGAGCAGGCGGGCGACCGCCGGCGGGGTCTTCGGGTTGCGCAGCGCCGCGGAGGCGAGCGAGATCCGGGCCAGCCCGGCCGGGCTCACATTCTGCGGGCGGCCGACCACCGCGTAGCGCAGCGCCCGGCCCTGGTGGGAGACGGCCAGCGTGCCGCCGGCGACCCGGGGGCTGGCCGCGTCGACCGCCCGCAGGTAGGCGTCGGACTCGGCGGTGGTGACGTCCCGCTCGCCGAGCGGGAAGCCGAGCACCTCGGTGGCCGTCGGCACGTCGGACCGCAGCTGCGGCACGGTCTGCACCGCGTCGCAGCCGGGCGGCGCCGCGGTGGCGGGTCCGGCCGGCAGCAGCAGTCCGACCAGGACGGACGCCGCGGCGGCGAGCGGGATCAGCGGACGACGGGTCATCTCGACCACCCCCGCTCGGAACCTACGGGCTGGCGGCCGGATCCGAAAGGGACAGATCGCGTGCACGGGGTCGGGACGCTGTGTGCAGCGACTGAGCAGTGCGAGACACGATCGGGCGGTCCGAAGGGCGACTGAGCAGGTGCAGCGTCTCAGTGAAGCGCTGATCTGCTCAGTCGCGCCCGGTCGCGCTCACTCGGCCGGAGGGGCCGGCGAAGTGGGAGGGGTGGGGGGTGCGGGTGGGGTGGGTGGGGTGGGGGAGCCGTCGGCGAGCAGCTGGTACGCGCGGCGGCGGGCCTCGGTCAGCACGCCGAGGATCTCGGTGCGCTGGGCCTCGGTGCCGGCCTGGGCGACCTGCCAGACGGCCATCGCGAGCTGGCCCATCTCGTCCCGGAAGCGGTGCGCGACCTCGAAGGTCTCGTCCCGCTCCTGGTCGAAGGGCGAGCTGCCCTCGTGCCGGGCCGCCTCCTCGCGGCCGGCGTCGGTCAGCGTGAAGAGCCGGCGGCCGCCGGTCTCGTCACCGGTGACGAGGCCCTCGTCGGCGAGCAGCTGCAGGCTCGGGTAGATCGAGCCCGGGCTCGGGCGCCAGATGCCGCCGCTGCGCTCCTCGATCTGCTGGATGAGCTCGTAGCCGTGCATCGGCCGCTCGGTGAGCAGCGCGAGGACGGCGGCGCGGACGTCGCCGCGCCGGGCGCCGCGACCGCGGCGCCGGCCGCGCCCCCGGAAGCCGGGGCCGGGGGGGAAGCCCGGGCCGGGGCCGAAGCCGGGACCAGGACCGAAGCCCGGTCCGGGGCCGGGGCCGAAGCCCGGGCCGAAGCCGCCGCCGCGCGGGCCGGTGTCGCCGAGCGGGCCCTCGAAGTCGGGCGCCCCCGGCGGGACCGGGGGGAACGGCGGGCGCCGGTGGCGGCGCGGGTGGTCGTGCTCGTGTCGGCCGGGACGTGGACCCGGCCAGTGTCGCGTGGTGTGCATCGAAGCACTCCTCTCGTCGTACGGACGAGTAAACGATATATCGCGAGCGTCGCCGATGCAACTGGTTCTATCGAGACACAACGGAAACCGCCCCGCCCGGCGGAGCCGGACGGGGCGGTGAGGGAAGCGCGGGTCAGTAGCGGCCGGCGGCCATCTGCTCGAGGCGGCGGACGCGCTCCTCCATCGGCGGGTGGGTGGAGAAGAGCTTGGCCAGGCCCGTCGGCCGGAACGGGTTGGCGATCATCAGGTGGCTCTGCGCGACGATCCGGTCGTCCGGCGGCAGCGGCAGCGCCTCGGTGCCGGCCGCCAGCTTGCGCAGCGCGCTGGCCAGGGCCAGCGGGTCCCGGGTCAGCTCGGCGCCGGAGGCGTCCGCCTGGAACTCCCGGCTCCGGCTGATCGTCAGCTGGATGATCGACGCGGCGATCGGGCCGAGGAACATCAGCAGCAGGCCGCCGAGCATCCCGCCGCCCTCGTCGTCGTCGCTGCGGCCGCCGAAGAACGACGCGAACATCGCCATGTGCGACAGGAACATGATCACGCTGGCCAGCGCGCCGGCCACCGAGGAGATGAGGATGTCGCGGTTGTAGACGTGCGACAGCTCGTGCCCCAGCACCGCGCGGAGCTCCCGCTTGGTGAGGATCTGCAGGATGCCGTCGGTGAAGCAGACCGCCGCGTTGCGCGGGTTGCGCCCGGTGGCGAACGCGTTGGGCTGGTTGGTCGGGCTGATGAACAGCCGCGGCATCGGCTGGCGCGCGGTGGTGGACAGCTCGCGGACCATCGCATACATCTCCGGGGCCTCGGCCTCGCTGACCGGGCGGGCCCGCATGGCGCGCAGGGCGAGCTTGTCGGAGTTCCAGTACGCGAACGCGTTGGTGCCGATCGCGAGCAGCAGGCCGATGAACAGCCCGGTCCGCCCGAACAGGCCGCCGGCGACGATGATGATCGCCGACAGCAGCCCGAGCAGGGCGGCCGTCTTCAGCCCGTTGAACTGTCGGTGCACTGTGGCCTCTCTTGACAGGGTTCGTACGCGCTGTTCAACGTCGCTGCCGGGGCCGGCGTTCCCCTCAGCGGCTGAGGTCGAGGGCCAGCTGGGGGGCCACGCTGAGCACCAGGACGACCACCAGGGCGCCGGCCACGGCGACCGCGAGCGAGGGTGCGAGTCGCAACGGTGGGACCGGCTTCCCGGTGCCGGTGAAGGGGGCGGCGGCCAGCTTCAGGTAGTACGCCAGCCCGACGACGGTGTTGAGCGCCACCGCGACGGCCAGCCAGCCGGCGCCGCCGAGCAGCGCCGAGCGCAGCACCACCACCTTGGCGACCAGCCCGGCCAGCGCCGGCGGCAGTCCGGCCAGCCCGAGCAGGAACACCGCCAGCGCGCCGCCGACCAGCGGGTTCCGCCGGGCCAGCCCGCGGAAGTCAGCCACCTCGGTGACCCCGGCCGCGGCCACGCAGGCGAAGGCGCCGGCGGTGAGCGCGAGGTAGAGCGCCAGGTAGCCGACCGTGGCCCGGACCGCGTCCGGCACCAGGTCCGGCCGGGACCCGACCGCGGCCAGCGGCACCAGCAGATAGCCGGCGTGCGCCACCGACGACCAGGCCAGCAGCCGGACCGCGTGCCGTTGCCGCAGCGCGACCAGGTTGCCCCAGGTCATCGACGCCACCGCCAGCACGGCCAGGGCGACCGTCCACACGGGGTAGTACGGTCCGAACGCGACGGTGGTCACGACCACGATGCCGATCACGCCGCCGGCCTTGGACACCGTCGCCAGATAGGCCGCCACCGGCACCGGCGCGCCCTGGTAGACGTCCGGCGCCCACCAGTGGAAGGGCACCGCGGCGACCTTGAACGCCAGCCCGGCCAGGACCAGCACGACAGCCGCCGCGGTCAGCGGCAGCGCCCGCAGGTCCTCGCGGTCGGCCAGGGCCAGCGCGATCCGGTCGAAGTGCAGGCTGCCCACCAGCCCGTAGAGCAGGGCGACGCCGAGCAGGGTGACCGCGGTCGAGGTGACCGAGACGAGCAGGTATTTCACCGCCGCCTCGGCCCCGGCCGGGTCCCGCCGGCGCAGCGCCACCAGGGCGTACGTCGGCAGGGTGAGCGTCTCCAGCCCGACCAGGAAAGTCAGGAAGTCGCGGGCGCCGGCCAGGGTGAGCGCGCCGGTGAGCGAGCACAGCACCAGGAAGCCGTACTCCCCCGGCGGCAGCTCGCCGGACCGGGCGCTGCGGACCGCGAGCAGCAGCACCCCGGCCGCCACCACGGCCAGCAGGGCCAGCAGGTTGCCGGTCAGCCGATCGACCGCGTACGAGCAGGAGTCCGCCACCTCAAGACCACCCGGCAGCACGGCCGGCGGGGTGCAGAAGGTGGCCCGCGGCTCGCCGCGGATCGCCAGCGCGGCGGCCAGCGCGGTCGCGGCGCCGAGCAGCGCGGTGCCGAAGGTCGCGGTGGTGCGGGTCCGCAGCGGGGCGACCAGGTCGACCACCAGCACGGCGAGCGCGCCGAGGGCGGCGGCCAGCACCGGCCCGAGGGCGACGTAGTCGATGGTCATGTGAACGCCCCGAGCAGCGCGCGGACCGGCGCGTCGGTCAGCCCGAGCACCAGCCGCGGATAGAGCCCGACCGCGAGCGTGAGCACGGCCAGCGGCGCCCACGCGGCCAGCTCCACCGGGCGCACGTCGACCGCGCCGCCCACCCGCCGGTCCCCGGACGGCACGTCCGGGCCGAGCACGAGGGCACGCAGCAGGCGGAGGAAGTACGCCGCCGTGATCGCGGTGCCGACGGCCGCCACCGCGAGCAGCACCGCGTACAGCCCGCGGGACAGCTCGGGGGCGGGGCGGAACGCCGCCTGCAGGGCGAACGCCTCGCCCCAGAAGCCGGCCAGCCCGGGCAGACCCAGGCTGGCCACCGAGGCGAGCACGAACAGTGCGCCCAGCCGGGGCAGCCGCTCGGCCAGCCCGCTGCCGAGCGTGCGGAGCTCGGCGGTGCCGTACCGGTCCTTGACCGCGCCGACCAGGAAGAACAGCAGCCCGGTGATGAGCCCGTGGGCGATGTTGCCGAGCAGCGCCGCGTTCACCCCGGTCGGGGTCAGCGTCGCGATGCCGAGCAGCACGAAGCCCATGTGCCCGACGGAGGAGTACGCGATCAGCCGCTTCACGTCGGTCTGCACCAGGCAGCACAGCGCGCCCACGACGATGCCGGCCACCGCGAGCGCGCCGAGCAGCGGGGCCAGCGTGCGGGCACCCTCCGGCAGCACCGGCAGCGCCACCCTGACCAGCCCGTACGTCCCCATCTTCAGCAGCGCGCCGGCCAGCAGGACCGAGCCGACGGTGGGCGCCTCGGTGTGCGCGTCCGGCAGCCAGGTGTGCACCGGCCACAGTGGGCTCTTCACCGCGAAGCCGGCGAACAGCGCGGCGAACGCGAGCACCTGGGTGCCGGACGCGATGCCGGCGCCGCCGCGCTCGGACAGCTCGACCACGTCGAAGGTGCCGGCGGAGGCGTACACGGTCATGATGCCGACGACCACGAAGACCGAGCCGAGCAGCGTGTAGAGCATGAACTTGGTGGCCGCGTGCCGGGCGCGGGCGCCGCCGCCCCAGATCGCGATGAGGAAGTACATCGGGGCCAGCACGACCTCGAACGCGACGAAGAACAGCACCAGGTCGAGCGCGACGAAGGTGCCGAGCAGGCCGACCTCGAGCAGCAGGACCAGCGCCGAGAAGGACGCGGCCCGGCCGGGTGCCGGCACCTTGCGCAGGGTCGAGACCGTGCAGAGCAGGGTGAGCAGGGCGGTGAGCACGACCAGCGGCAGGCTGATCCCGTCCACCCCGACGTGGAAGCGCACGTCCAGCGCCGGGATCCAGGACACGTCCACCTCGTGCCGCGGGTCGACCGCCCGGCCGGGGGCCGGCGCGCGGGTCCCCGGCAGCAGCGCGAGCGACAGCGCGAAGGTCACCGCGGTGATCGCCACCGCCGTCCAGCGCGGCACCGGACCGTCCGCCGTGGACGGTCGCAGGCCGAGCACGCCGAGCGCGACGGCCCCGAGCAGCGGCACCAGCAACAGCGCGACGATCATCGCGGCGCTCCCGTCCGGGCCGGTGCTCCTGGCACCGCTATGACGCCGGGTGCTGAACACCACCCCGCGTCATGTCGCCGGCCGGTCACCTGGTCGCCGCCACGACGACGGCGGCGAGCAGGACGGCGCCGGCGGCCAGGCCGGTGAGGTAGCCCTGCACGTCGCCGGGCGCCAGCCGGGCCAGCCGCCGGCCGCCGCCCCGGGCACCGGCCCCGGCGCCCTCCACCGCGCCGTCGACCAGCCGCGTGTCGACGGTGGCCACCGCCCGGGCGAGCGCCAGCACCGGCCGGACCACCAGCCGGTCCTGGACCGCGTCGAGGTGCAGCCCGGACCGCAGCGCGGTCATGACCCGGGCCGGCACCCGCAGCGGGTCGGCGGCCGGCGCGGCCCGCCAGGCCAGCAGGATCGCGCCGGCGCCCACCGCGGCGAGCGCCAGCGCGACCAGCGTGGTGGTCAGGTGCGGCGCCAGGGACTCGTCCGGGTGGCCGACCCAGCCGGGCAAGGACGGCACGACCACCCCGACGGTGACCGTCGCGACCCCGAGCAGCACCACCGGCCAGCGCATCCAGCCGCCCGGCTCGTGCGCGGCCACGTCCGAGCGCGGCGAGCCATGGAAGGTGCGCAGCAGCGCGCGGGTCACGTACGCCGCCGTGAGCACGACCGTGCCGAGCGCGCTGACCAGCAGCAGCACGGCAACCCAGCGGGCGACCGGGGACTCCGCGTGGCCGGTGCCGGCCTGCCAGAGCACCTCGACGACCGCGTCCTTGGACAGCCCGCCGGACAGCGGCGGCACCCCGACCAGGGCCAGCCCGCCGAGCAGGAACACCGTGTAGGTCACCGGCATGGACCGGCGCAGCCCGCCCAGCCGGCTCATCAGCACCGCCCCGGTGGCGTGCAGCACCACCCCGGCGCACAGGAACAGCCCGGCCTTGAAGGCGGCGTGGCTGACCAGGTGGAAGGCGCCGGCCGCGATCCCGCCGACCGCCAGCGCGGCCAGCATGTACGCCAGCTGGCTGACCGTGGACCAGGCCAGCACCCGCTTGAGGTCGTCCTGGCCGAGCGCGGCCAGCGCGCCCAGCGGCATGGTGACCGCGGCGACCACGCCGAGCACGGCCAGCGTGACCGGCGCGGCGGCGAAGGCCGGGAAGAGCCGGAGCACGACGTAGACCCCCGCCGCGACCATGGTGGCGGCGTGGATCAGCGCGCTGATCGGCGTGGGGCCGGCCATCGCGTCCGGCAGCCAGGTGTGCAGCGGGAACTGCGCGCTCTTGCCCGCGACGCCGGCGAGCAGCAGCAGCGTCGCGGTGGTCAGCGTCGTCCCGGACAGCTCGGGCACCGCGGCGAGCACCGCGGTGATCCGGAAGGAGCCGGCGGAGACGCCGAGCAGCAGGATCCCGAGCAGGAAGCCGACGTCGCCGACCCGGGTGACGAGGAAGGCCTTGAGCGCCGCGGCCGGGGCCTCGGGGAGGTCGCGGTAGTGACCGATCAGCAGATACGAGCACAGGCCCATCACCTCCCAGCCGACCAGCAGCGCGAGCAGGTCGGCGGAGAGCACCACGGCGAGCATCGCGGCGGTGAAGAGGGAGACCTCGGCCGCGTACGCGGGGTAGCGGGTGTCGTCGCGGAGGTACTCGACCGAATAGAGCTGCACCAGCAGCGCGACCGCGGCGACCATGAGCGCCACGACGCCGGCCAGGCCGTCGGCCAGCGTGCCGGTGGTGACGGCGACCCCGCCGGTCGGCGCGATGAGCACCGACGTCTCGCCGCTGCCGCCGCGGCCGGCCGTCTGCACGGCGAGCGGTACGGCGAGCAGCAGGGCGCCGGCCGCGCCGGCCACCGCGACGGTGGCGGGCCACCGGTGCGAGCGGGCCCCGCCGGCGGCGGCCGGGCGCCGCGGGCCGAGCAGGCCGAGGACGGCGGCGAGGGCCGGGAGCGCCGGCAGCAGCCAGGCGGCCGCGATCACGGCGCGCGCTCCGGGGTCGGGATGGCGTCCGGTTCGTGGAGCAGGTCGAGGTCGTCGACCGCGACCGAGGAGCGCAGCCGGAAGACCTGCAGCACGATCGCCAGGCCCAGCCCGATCTCAGCCGCCGCGATCACGATCACGAACAGGGCCAGCGATTGCCCGGTGTGGAGCGTGTCCCGCAGCCACACGTCGAAGGCGACCAGCAGGAGATTGACCGCGTTGAGCATGAGCTCGACCGAGACCAGCACCAGCACCGCGTTGCGGCGCACCAGCAGCCCGTAGACGCCGACCGCGAACAGCAGCGCGGCCAGCACGAGCGGGTAGAGCAGGTGCATCCGCCCTCACCGCCGGTCCGGCGTGCCGACGTCCCGGCGGGACAGCACGATCGCGCCGACCAGCGCGGCGAGCAGCAGCACGGACACCACCTCGAACGGCAGCACCCAGGTCCGGAACACCGCGGCGCCGACCGCCTCGGCGCTGCCCGGCTCCACGGTGGACAGGTCGATCGTCGCCCGGCCGAACGCGTCCACCACCAGCGCCACCAGCAGCCCGCCGGACGCCGCCGCGACCGCCAGCGCGGCCGGCCGGTTGCCGGTGTCCAGGTCGTCGACCGGGCCGATCGGGGCCCGGGTCACCATGACCGCGAACAGCAGCAGCACGATCACCGCGCCCAGGTAGATCAGCAGCTGCACCACCGCGACCAGCTCGGCGCTGAGCACCGCGTAGCACCCGGCCAGCCCGCCCAGCGCGACCACCAGCCAGAGCGCGGCGTGCACGATCTGCCGGGTGCCGACCGCCAGCACGGCCGAGCCGAGCGTGACGATCCCGAGCAGGCTGAAGATGACCTCCGCGGTGGTCACTCGCCCGGCTCCCCGGCGAGCTCGGCCAGGGTCGCGGCGGCCTGGTCGGCGGCGGCGACCTCCTTCGCCGGCTGCCCGGCCGGGTCGAGCGCGGGCGGCGGCGGCACCGTCCACATCCACTCCCGCAGCCGGTCCCGCTCGTGGGTCAGGTCGGCCACGTCGTACTCGGCGTACTCGAACTCGGGCGACCAGAACAGCGCGTCGAACGGGCACACCTCGATGCAGATCCCGCAGTACATGCAGAGCGCGAAGTCGATGGCGAAGCGGTCCAGCACGTTGCGCTGCCGCGGCCGGGCGGCGCCCTCGACCTGCACCGTCTCCTTGTGCGAGTCGATGTAGATGCACCAGTCCGGGCACTCGCGCGCGCACAGCATGCAGACGGTGCAGTTTTCCTCGAACAGCGCGATCACCCCGCGGCTGCGCGGCGGCAGGTCCGGCGGCACGTCGGGATACTGCCGGGTCGCGGCCCGCCGCGTCATGGTCCGCAGCGTGACCGCCAGCCCCCGCGCCAGCCCGGACGCACCCACCCCCGGCTCGGTCATGCGATCACCACCGCCACGACGCCGGTGAGCACCAGCTGGGCCAGCGCCACCGGGACCAGCACCAGCCAGGCCAGTCGCTGCAGCTGGTCCTCGCGCAACCGCGGGAACGCCACCCGGAACCACACGACCACGAAGGCCAGCGCGAACATCTTGGCCAGCGTCCACACCGGGCCGAGCTGGTCGGCGAACGGGCCCTGCCAGCCGCCGAGGAAGAGCACCGCGGTGAGCGCCGCGATGACCACGATCCCGGCGTACTCGGCCAGCAGGAAGAGGGCGAACCTGAGCCCCGAATACTCGGTCAGGTAGCCGAAGACCAGCTCCGAGTCGGCCACCGGCATGTCGAACGGCGGCCGCCGCAGCTCGGCCAGCCCGGCCACGAAGAAGACCACCATCGCCGGGGCCTGCCAGAGCAGCCACCACGGCTCCCACGCCTCGGCGATCCCGGTCAGCGACAGGGTGCCGGCCGCCATCGCCGGGGACACCGCGGCCAGCACCAGCGGCAGCTCGTACGCGAGCAGCTGGGCCGCCCCGCGCAGCCCGCCGATCAGGCTGTACTTGTTGGCGCTGGCCCAGGCGGCCATGAGCATGCCGACCACGCCGACCCCGGTGATGGCGAGGGCGAAGAGCAGGCCGACATCCAGCGACGCGGCCACCGTGCCCGGGCCGAGCGGGATCACCACCATGGCGAGCAGGTACGGCAACAACGCCACCGCCGGGGCCAGCCGGTAGACCGGCGCGTCGACCGAGACCGGGGTGATGGACTCCTTCTGTACGAACTTCAACCCGTCGGCGAGCAGCTGGGCCCAGCCGTGGAAGCCGCCGGCGTACATCGGGCCGACCCGGGACTGCATGTGCGCCATCGCCTTGTGCTCGAGCTGGCCGACCAGCAGCGGCAGCAGCAGGAAGGCGGCCAGCACGGCCGCCGACCTGATCCCGATCTCGAGGAGCTCAGGCACCGGGGCCCCAGTCGTCCGGGACGCCCGGCGGGCGCATCCGCCGCCGGGTCGTGCCGGCGTGCGACTCCCCCGGCTCCTTGGCCCCCGGCCACTCCTTGGCCACCCGCGCGGCGAGCACGAAGTCCTTGCGCAGCGGGTGGCCGGCGAAGCCGTCCGGCAGCAGCAGCGGCACCAGGTGCGGGTGCCCGTCGAAGCCGATGCCGAACATCTCGTGCGTCTCCCGCTCGTGCCAGCTGGCGCCGGGAAAGACCTCGACGAGCGAGCCGAGCCGCGGGTCGTCCCGGGGCACCCGGGTGCGCAGCAGCGCGCGGTGCTTGTGCCGGGTCGAGAAGAGGTGCACGACCACGTCGAAGCCGTCGTCCAGCTGGTCCACCGCGGACAGCCAGTCGAAGCTGGACAGCTCGAGCGCGGGATCGTCCCGGGCGGCGGTGACCGCCGCCACCCAGGACGCGGCCGGCACGTCGACGGTCACCTCGCCGAAGGAGGCCGATGCGGCGCCGCCGGTCGCGGCGGCGAGGACGTCAGGGTCCACGGCGCACCGGCGCCGCGGTCAGCGCGGCCGCGCTCCGGGACGCGCCCAGCGCGGCCGCGCCGCGGGAACCGCCGCGCAGCGAGGCCGGCTCCCCGGCGATCTTGTCCTGCAGCCGGAGGATCCCCTGCAGCAGCGCCTCCGGCCGCGGCGGGCAGCCGGGCACGTACACGTCGACCGGGATCAGCTGGTCCACGCCCTTGGTCACCGAGTACGAGTCCCAGTACGGCCCGCCGCAGTTGGCGCAGGCACCGAAGGAGATCACGTACTTCGGCTCCGGCATCTGGTCGTACAGCCGCTTGATGGCCGGGGCCATCTTGTCGGTGACGGTGCCGGAGATGACCATCAGGTCGGCCTGCCGGGGCCCGTGCGCGAACGGGATCACCCCGAAGCGGATGAAGTCGTGCCGGGCCATCGAGGTGGCGATGAACTCGATCGCGCAGCAGGCCAGCCCGAAGTTGAAGACCCACAGCGAGTAGCGCCGGCCCCAGTTGAGCACGAACTTGATCGGGTCCCCGGTGGAGTCGCTCAGTCCCATGTCAGCACCCGCTTCCGCCACGCATAGAGCAGCCCCAGGGCCAGCAGGCCCACGAACACGCCCATCTCGGCGAGCGCGGCGCCGCCGAAACCGGGGTCGGTGAAGATCGTCGCCCACGGGTACACGAACACGGCCTCGACCGCGAAGACGACGTAGAGGAATGCGTAGACGTAGTAGCGGATGTGGGTCTGGGCCCAGTCGTGGCCGATCGGGTCGATGTCGATGCCGCACTCGTACGGCCGCAGGCCCGGCTCCGCATAGCCGCCGCTGCGCGCCGGCGGGCCGAGCAGCCGGTTGACCGCGGTCGCCGCCACCACCAGCGCGATCCCGACGAGCAGCACGGCACCGACGACACCCCAGGCACCGGCGTACCCGTCCACACCTCGACCCTAGGGCATTCCGGCCCCGGAAAGGATCAGCCAGACGGGCCCCGGTCGCCGGCTGCACGGTCCGGGCTGCTCGATCCCAGATGTAGTGGTGAAAACTGCGCAAAGATCCACAGGTTGTGACGTCGGCCGCCCGGGTACGCCTGCTTCCAGCGCCGACAGGGGAGGCACGCGGGGATGTTGAGCGACCGGGAGCAGGAGCAGCTCGCCGCCATCGAGCGGGCCCTCATGGCCGACGACCGCCGCCTGGCGTCCACCCTGTCCCCCGCCGTCCCGCCCCGGGAGCGCCGCTGGCCGCAGCGGGTGCTGCTCGGTTTCGGGGTCCTCCTGCTGGTCACGGCGGTGATGACGGGCGCCGACGGGCTGTTCCTGCAGGGCCTGCTGTGCGTGGCGGGCTGGTACGGCTGGCGCCGCTGGGCCCGCAGCCGACCGGCGGCCGGACCCGCGGTCGCCGACCCGCCGCGGGGAGCTCGCCCTGATGGCACACCCCCTGGGGGGTTCCGCCCGGTCTGAGATACTCTGCTCCAGGGGGCGACGCGCTACGGCAAATGCGTGTCATATCCGACCGGACCCGGTTGCCTGCCACCGACCGTAGGATGAGGGGTGGCGCGTCCCCCGCGGACCGCTCACAGGAGGCAAGCCACATCATGCGGAAAGAGGTCAGGCGCCTCGACCGGGTGGTCATCCGCTTCGCCGGCGACTCCGGCGACGGGATGCAGCTGACCGGAGACCGGTTCACCTCGGAGACGGCCGCCTTCGGAAACGACCTGTCCACGCTCCCCAACTTCCCGGCGGAGATCCGGGCGCCGGCGGGCACGCTGCCCGGTGTCTCGTCCTTCCAGCTGCACTTCGCCGATCACGACATCATGACCCCGGGCGACGCCCCGGACGTCCTGGTGGCGATGAACCCGGCGGCGTTGCGGGCCAACCAGGCCGACCTGCCGGCGGGCGCGACGGTGATCGTCAACACCGACGAGTTCACCACCCGCAGCCTGACCAAGGCCGGCTACGCCAGCAACCCGCTGGAGGACGGCTCGCTCGGGCAGTTCCAGGTGCAGGCGGTGCCGCTGACCAGCACGACGGTCCGGTCGCTGGCCGACTTCGACATCTCCAAGAAGGACGCCGAGCGCGCGAAGAACATGTTCGCCCTCGGGCTGTTGTCGTGGATGTACAACCGGCCCACCGAGGGCACGATCCGGTTCCTCGAGGAAAAGTTCGCCCGCAAGCCGGAGATCGCGGCGGCCAACGTGGCCGCGTTCCGCGCCGGCTACAACTACGGCGACACCACCGAGGCGTTCGCGGTGTCGTACGAGGTGAAGCCGGCGCCGCTGGCCCCGGGCACCTACCGCAACATCTCCGGCAACCTGGCCCTGGCGTACGGGCTGGTGGCCGCGTCGGTGCGGTCGGGGCTGCCGCTGTTCCTCGGGGCCTACCCGATCACCCCGGCCAGCGACATCCTGCACGAGCTGGCCAAGCACAAGCGCTTCGGCGTGCGTACCTTCCAGGCCGAGGACGAGATCGCCGGGGTCGGCGCCGCGCTCGGCGCGGCCTTCGGCGGCGCGCTCGGGGTGACCACGTCCTCCGGGCCCGGCATCGCGCTGAAGTCCGAGACCATCGGGCTGGCGGTGTCGCTGGAGCTGCCGCTGGTCATCTGCGACATCCAGCGCGGCGGGCCGTCCACCGGGCTGCCCACCAAGACCGAGCAGTCCGACCTGCTGCAGGCGCTCTTCGGCCGCAACGGCGAGGCGCCGGTGCCGGTGGTGGCGCCGCGCTCGCCGGCCGACTGCTTCGACACCGCGCTGGAGGCGGTGCGGATCGCGACGACGTACCGGACGCCGGTCTTCCTGCTCTCCGACGGCTACCTGGCCAACGGCTCCGAGCCGTGGCGGGTGCCGGACGTGGACTCGCTGCCGTCGCTGGACGTGTCGTTCACGACCGAGCCGAACGGCCCGGACGGCGACTTCCTGCCCTACCTGCGCGACCCCGAGACGCTGGCCCGCCCGTGGGCGCTGCCCGGCACGCCGGGTCTGGAGCACCGGATCGGCGGCATCGAGAAGGCCGACCGGACCGGCGTGATCTCGTACGACCCGGACAACCACGACTTCATGGTCCGCACCCGGCAGGCCAAGGTGGACGGCATCGCCCGCTCGCTGCCGCCGCTGGAGGTGGACGACCCGACCGGCGACGCGAAGGTGTTGGTGCTGGGCTGGGGCTCGACGTACGGGCCGATCGGGGCCGCCTGCCGGCGGGTCCGGCGGGCCGGGCTGTCGGTGGCGCAGGTGCACCTGCGGCACGTCAACCCGTTCCCGGCCGAGCTCGGCGACGTGATCTCCCGGTACCAGCGGGTCGTGGTGCCGGAGATGAACCTGGGCCAGCTCGCGATGCTGCTGCGGGCCCGCTATCTCGTCGACGTGATCGGCTACAACCAGGTCCGCGGGCTGCCGTTCCGCGCGGCCGAGCTGGCCGAGGTCTTCAAGGGCGTGATCACGGATGTCTGAGGCGCTGAAACTCACCGCGAAGGACTTCAAGACCGACCAGGAGGTCCGCTGGTGCCCCGGCTGCGGGGACTACGCGATCCTGGCCGCGGTGCAGGGCTTCATGCCGGAGCTGGGCATCCCCAAGGAGCGGATCGCCTTCGTCTCCGGGATCGGCTGCTCGTCCCGCTTCCCGTACTACATGAACACGTACGGGATGCACTCCATCCACGGCCGCGCGCCGGCGATCGCGACCGGGCTGGCCGCGTCCCGGCCGGACCTGTCGGTGTGGGTGGTCACCGGTGACGGCGACGCGCTGTCCATCGGCGGCAACCACCTGATGCACGCGCTGCGCCGCAACGCCAACCTCAAGATCCTGCTGTTCGACAACCGGATCTACGGGCTGACCAAGGGGCAATACTCCCCGACCTCGGAACTCGGCAAGATCACCAAGTCGACGCCGATGGGGTCGCTGGACACCCCGTTCAACCCGATCTCGCTGGCGCTCGGCGCCGAGGCCACGTTCGTCGGCCGGACGCTGGACTCCGACCGCAAGCACCTGCAGTCGGTGCTGCGGGCGGCGGCCCAGCACCGGGGCACCGCGCTGGTGCAGATCTACCAGAACTGCAACATCTTCAACGACAACGCCTTCGAGCTGCTCAAGGACCCGGGCACCCGGGACGACTGGACCATCCGGCTGGAGCACGGGCAGCCGATCCGGTTCGGCCGGGACGGGACCAAGGCCGTGGTCCGCGAGGCCTCGGGCGCGCTGGCGGTCGTCGAGGACGCGGCCGAGGACGACCCGCGGGTGGTCGTGCACGACGCCCACAGCGAGGACCCCTCGTACGCCTTCGCGCTGTCCCGGCTGTCCGGCACCGACCTGCGCTACACGCCGATGGGCGTCTTCCGCTCGGTGAGCCGGCCGACGTACGACGACCTGCTCAACAAGCAGGTCGACCAGGCCCGCTCCACTACGCCGCCCGACCTCGCCGGGCTGATCGCCGGCGCCGATACCTGGACCGTCTACTAGGTCCGCAGTCCGTGGGATGCACGGTGGTATGCATGGTGTAACGTGGCATCATGCCGCAGATCGCCATCCGGGTGTCGGAGGAAGAGCTCGCCTTGCTGGACCGCCTCGTCGCGGAGGAGCACTTCGCCTCCCGCGCCGCGGTGGTCCGCAGCGCCCTCGCCCGGCTCCGCAAGGAGCGGGAGGACCGGGAGATGGCGGAGGACCTGCGCCGGGCGTACGAGCGCGTCCCCGAGACCCAGGAAGAGATCGACATCGGGATCACGGGCGCCCTGATCATGGCCGAGACGACCAAGGACGATCCGCCCTGGGACTTCGACGACGAGGATGACGCCGATCCGCTGCGGCGGGTCGAGGCGGCCGCCTCCGAGCTGCTCATCCTGGTACATGAGGCCCAGGGACGAGGCCGGGAGCGTGACTGACGGCATCCATCGGGGCAGCATCTGGACCGCTCGGCTGCCAGCGCCCTCGGGCGTCCGGCCGGTGGTGATCCTGACCCGCGAGACCGCCATTCCCCTGCTGCGCAACGTCACGGTCGCCCACGTCACCCGCACCGTTCGGGACCTGCCGACCGTCGTGGAGCTGGGGCCCGAGGAGGGTCTCCAGCACGAGTGCATCGTCAGTGCGGACAACATCGACACGATTCCGAAGAGCCTGTTGCGCAAGCGGGTCGGGGATCTGGGGCCGGAGAAGCTGGCGGAGCTGGGGCGGGCGGTGCGGACCGCGCTGGACGTCTGACCCGGTACGGTCGGCGGCCGTGACCGAGCTGAGCCCGCTGGAGGAGGCGCTGGTCGCCGCGGTGGGCAGTGGTGAGCTGCTCAACGTAACCGGCCGGCCGGAGCGGACGATCCGGGCCGAGGTGGTCCGCGACGTGCTGCTCGGCCGGATCGGCGACCGGCCGGACCCGCGCGGGCTGCGGCTGCGCGGAGCGGTGGTGCTCGGCACGCTCGACCTGGACGGCATGCGCACCGCGGTCCGGCTGCGGATGCGCGGCTGCACCTTCGCCGACGGCGTCCTGCTGCGCGGCGCCGCGCTGCCGATGCTCGACCTCGGCGGCAGCACGGTCCACGGCCTGCTGGCCGACGACGCCACGGTGGACGGCTCGGTGCTGCTCTGGCGCGGGTTCACCGGGATCGGGCCGATCAGCCTGGTCGGCGCCCAGGTCGGCGGCAAGCTGGACCTGTCCGGGGCCCGGCTGGAGGGGCAGGACGGCGCGGCGTTGGTCGCGGACCGGGTCACGGTCGGCAGCGACCTGGTGCTCGACGACGTGGTCGCCACCGGCGGCGCGGCGGCGGGCGCGGTCCACCTGGTCGGCGCCCGGGTCGGGGGCCGCCTGTCCGCCCGCCGGATCCGGGCCGCCAACCCGTCCGGCCCCGGCTTCTCCGCCCCCAACCTGTACGTCGCCGACCTGGTCGACCTGAGCAAGGGTGCCGAGGTGACCGGAGCCGGGCCGGACGGCGCGGTGCGGCTGGTCGGCGCCCGGCTCGGCTCCCTGTCGCTGGGGCGGGCCACGCTGACCAACCCGACCGGGTGGGCGGTGGCGGCGCACTACCTCGACGTCACCGGCACGGTCTACCTCGACCGGGTCCGGGCGACCGGCGGGGTCCGCATCTCCGGCAGCCGCATCGGCGGGCAGCTCACGCTGGAGGAGGCCCAGATCGACGGCGGGGCGCAGTCCGCGCTGGCCGCGACCCGGCTGCAGGTGGGGCAGGCCGTGCTGCTCGACGGCGCCACGCTGACCGGCGCGGGCGCGGACCCCACGGTCAACCTGCGGTCGGTGCGGATCGCCGGTGACCTGGAGATGCGGCACACCCGGCTGAGCCATCCGGCCGGCGGCGCCGCCTTCCGGCTCAACACCGCGACCGTGGACGGCCGGGTGGTCATGTCCGAGACGCTCGTGGAGAGTGGCCAGCTGGACTTCCGGGACTCCACGGTCGGCCAGCTCTACGACGCGCCGGAGCGGCTGCCCCCCGACGGCGAGGTCCTTGTCGGCGGGCTGATCTACCGGGGCGTGCCGGGCCATCCCGGGGTGACCGTGGCCGACCGGCTGGGCTGGCTCGGCCGGATGCCGGAGTACGCGGCGCAGCCGTACCGTCAGCTGGCGGCGGCATACCAGGCGGCCGGGCACCTCGACGACGCCCGCCGGGTGCTCGTCGCGCAGCAGGACCGGCTGCGCGACAGCGGCGCGCTGACCTCGCGCTGGAGCCGGCTCCGGCACCGGCTGTTCGGGCTCACCCTGCAGTACGGCTACCAGCCGCTGCGGGCGGTCGCGCTGCTCGGCGCGACCCTGCTCGCTGCGGCCCTGCTCTTCGGGCTGCTCGCCGCCGGCACCCGCACCGCGGCCGGGGGGCAGTGCCCGGTGGTGGACCGGGTCGGCGTCGCCATCGACGCGGCGGTGCCGCTGGTGCAGACCGGCGCCGCGACGCGCTGCCAGCTGGCGACCGGCACCGGGACCGGGCAGGGGCTCGCGGTCAGCAGCTGGCTGCTCACCCTGCTCGGCTGGGGGTCGGCGACGCTGGTGGTCGCCGGCTACACCGGGCTGGTGCGCCGGGCGTGACCGGCTGACGCCGGGCCCGGCCGGGGTGGAGCTGCCGCCGGCTCAGCGCAGGATGAGCAGCGGCTTGCCGGTCGCGTTGGTGACCACGAAGCGGCTGATCTCGTCCCGGCGCATCGGCGCCACCACCGTCACCCGGTAGTCGTCGGTCGAGAGCACCGGCCAGGACCCCAGCTGGATCGACCGCCCGGACTTCGGCTCGGCCAGCAGCACGTACTCCCGCTGCCGCTCGTCGAGGCGGCCGCTGTAGCGGCAGGTCATGTCGATCCGGGTGCCGCCCGGCACGTCGGTCAGCGTCGCCTCGGCCGAGGCCGGGATGTCGGGCTCGGTCTTGGTGAACGCCAGCGGCGTGCCCTGCTGCTCGACGGCGGGCGGCCGGTCGACCGCCTCGACCACGGCCGCGCTGCCGACCGCGGCCAGGGCGGCCGCGGCCGTGCCGACCAGCACCGCCCGCCAGCGCCGCCTGCGCCGCTCGGCCCGGGCCCGGGACAGCACCGGACCGAGCAGCGACGGCGGCTCGGGCTGGTCCTCCGGCTCGGACAGCACCTCGTCAACCGGCAGCCGGGACAGCAGTCCCGGCAGCCCGGCGAAGTCCCGCACCTCCGCGGTGCAGGCCGGGCAGCCGGCCAGGTGCTCCTCGAACGCCTTCCGGTCGTCGGGCGCGAGCGCGCCCAGCACGTAGGAGGCGGCGTCGTGGGTGAAGCGGTCGGTCATGCCGTCACCCCCTTCTCCTCGAGCGTGAGCTTCAGCGCGCGGAGCGCGTAGTACGTCCTCGACTTCACCGTGCCCGGCGGCACGCCCAGCCGGGCCGCGGCCTGCGCCACGCTGCAGCCGCGGTAGTAGCACTCCAGCAGCACCTCCCGGTGCTGCTGGCTGAGCGACCGGAGCGCCTCGGCCACCAGCCAGGACTGGACGGCGGTGTCCGCGTGGTCCGGGGTGGTCTGCTCCGGCAGGTCGTCGGTGACCACCTCGGGCCGTACCTTGCGGGCCCGCCACTCGTCGATCAGCACGTTGCGCAGGGTGGTGAAGAGCCAGGCCCGCGGTGAGCCGCGCCCGGCCTCCAAGGCCTCCGGATGCTTCCAGGCGCGCAGCAGCGTCTCCTGGACCGCGTCCTCGGACCGGCCCGCGTCACCGCCGGTCAGCCGCATGGCGTAGCCCCAGAGCGCGCGGGAGTGCTCGTCGTGCAGCAGCCGCAGCACCTGCTCGTCCGCGCCCAGCCCTGTCACCCCCTTCCGTCCCGGTCCACGGCCGGGGCCGGCGTACGGTTCATCCGGCCCACCGGTGAACCGGATCGGGCGGCCGACCGTATCCGGTGTCATGACCCGACTGCTCCGGCTCCTCGTCGCCGCCGCCCTCGCGGTGCTGGCCGTCGCCGCCTGCTCCTCCTCCGGCGACGACCCGCCCGCCGCGGCCGGCAGCTCCGCGCCCGCCCCGTCCGCGACCAGCGCCCCGGCCACCGGCACCAGCGCGCCCGGCGGCGGCGAGGGCAGCAGCGCCGGGGCCGAGGACGGCGGCGCGATCACGATCAAGGACTTCAAGTACGGCGAGCCGCTCACCGTGGCGCCCGGCGCCCGGATCGAGGTGGAGAACCAGGACACCGCCCGGCACGACGTCGTCTCCGACACCGGCGAGTTCAAGACCCCGCTGCTCGGCCAGGGCGAGAAGGCGACCTTCACGGCGCCGGCGAAGCCGGGGACGTACAAGTTCAGCTGCAGCCTGCACCCCAGCTCGATGTCGGGCATCGGCACCCTGATCGTCCAAGGCTGAGCAGCGCCGGTGTCGGACTGGCAGGATGACCTGGTGCCGCCCGACGACCTCTCCCGCCGGCTCGATGAGGTCCGCTGGTCCACCGAGCGCCTGCTGGCCGCGCTCCGCCATCCGACGCGCGACGAGGCGTATCTGGCCGGCCCGTCGCTGCTGCCGGGCTGGACCCGGGCCCATGTGCTCGGTCACCTTGCCCGCAACGCCGACGCGCTCGTCCGCGCGCTGGAGGGGGCGCGGCGCGGTGACCGGGTGCCGATGTACGCGAGCGAGGCCGAGCGGGCCGCCGACATCGAGTCGACGGCCCGGCTCGGCCCGGCCGAGCTGCTCGACGAGGTGGCCCGGAGCGCGGACCGACTGGAGCGCACCTGGTCCCGGATGACGCCGGTGGACTGGGAGTCCGAGGCGGTCACCCGGATCGGGCCGCAACCGGCCCGGCGGCTGATCGGCGCCCGCTGGCGCGAGGTGGAGATCCACCGGGTCGACCTCGACGACGGGTACGGGCCGGGCGACTGGCCGGCGTCGTTCGTGGCGCCGCTGCTGCCGTCGCTGCTCGACCCGGAGCGGCTCGGGCCACGGCTGCCGCCCGGCCTGACCGTCGAGGTGGTCAACACCGACTCCGGCCAGCGCTGGTCGGTGTACGGCGGCCCGGCCGGGGTGCTCGCCCGGACCCCGGCCGTACGGGGCACCAGCCGGACCGGGCGCGGCGCGCGCGCGGCGCCGGGCGGGTCGCGGCCGGTCCGGGTGGTGGGGCCGTCCTGGGCGCTGGTCGGCTGGCTGCTCGGCCGGGTCGCGGTGGTCCGGTCGGAGCTCGACGGCGACCCGCCGGACCTGGTCCCCTGGCTGTGAGCTAGTCCGGCAGGGCGAGGCGCTCGAGGCCGGCGCGCAGGTCGGTGGCCTGGCGCTCCAGCTCGGCCCGGGACGGCGTGCCGGCCTTGTAGCCGAGCTTGAAGCCATCACCGCGCCACCGCGGCAGCACGTGCAGGTGCAGGTGGAAGACCTCCTGGAACGCGGCCGCGCCGTCGGCCAGGAACAGGTTGACCCCGTCGCAGCGCAGCCCGGACCGGCGCAGCGCGGCCGCCATCCGCTGCGCGACCTGGAAGACGTGCCCGCCGATGTCCGGGTCGAGGTCGGCCAGCCCGGGGGCGTGCGCCCGCGGCACCACCAGCAGGTGCCCCGGCGTGATCGGCGCGATGTCGAGGAAGGCGACCACCCGGTCGTCGGCGTACGGCATGGAGGCCGGCGCGGTCCCGGCCACGATCCGGCAGAAGACGCAGTCAGCGGTCACCCGCGGAACCTATCCCGGACTTGAGGTTCGGCTGAGGTCGGCTTGGGTCGGGCGCGGCGAATGTGGTCCCCCGACAGGACGACGACGGCGTGGAGCTCCAGGGAGACGCGACATGGCACTCGGACGCAAGGCGTGGACGGCGGCGCTCGCGGCGACGGAGATGACGACAACTCCGGCCCTGGCGGCGGAGACGACGACTGAGACCCAGCCGCCCGGGCGCTCAGCCGCTCAGCCGCCCGGACGCCCGGACGCCCGGAAGCTCAGCGGCGGCGCCGCTCAGCTGGCGAAGAACGCCGCCCGGTCGGCGAGGTCCAGCACCGGCTGCGGGATCAGGCCGAGCACCAGCGTGGCGGCCACCCCGGCGGCGATCGCCGTGATCGTCAGCGCGGACGGCAGCGCGATCGTCGGCCCGTCCTCGGCCGGCTCGGAGAAGTACATCAGCACCACGATCCGCAGGTAGAAGAACGCGGCGACGGCCGAGGCCACCAGCGCGATCACCACCAGCGGCGCGGCCACCTCGTAGCCGGCCCGGAAGATCACGAACTTGCCGATGAAGCCGCTGGTCAGCGGGATGCCGGCGAGCGCGAGCAGGAAGAGGGTGAAGACCCCGGCCAGCAGTGGTGACCGCCGGGCCAGCCCGGACCACTGGGACAGGTGGGTTGCCTCGCCGTCGCCGTCGCGCACCAGCGTCACCACGGCGAACGCGCCGATCGTGGTGAACCCGTACGTCAGCAGATAGAACATCGTGCTGGACAGCCCGGCCTGGTTGAGCGAGATCAGCCCGACCAGCAGGAAGCCGGCGTGCGCGATGGACGAGTACGCCAGCATGCGCTTCACGTCGGTCTGGGTCAGCCCGAGGATCGCGCCGACCGCCATGGTGACGACCGCGATCCCCCACACCACCGGCCGCCAGTCCCACTGGGTGTTGATGAAGGAGACGTAGAGAACCCGCAGGATCGCGCCGAAGGCGGCCACCTTGGTGCACGCCGCCATCAGCGCGGTCACCGGCGTCGGCGCGCCCTGGTAGACGTCGGGGGTCCAGGAGTGGAACGGGGCCGCGCCGGCCTTGAACAGCAGCCCGATGAGCAGCAGCGCCAAGCCGAGGAACAGCAGCAGGTCGTCCTTCTCGCTGGCCGAGGCCGCCTGGAAGATCTGCGGCAGGTCGACCGAGCCGGCGTAGCCGTACAGCAGGGCGACGCCGTAGAGGAAGAACGCGGACGCGAACGCGCCGAGGAGGAAGTATTTGACGGCTGCCTCCTGGGACAGCAGCCGCCGCCGGCGGGACAGCCCGCAGAGCAGGTAGAGCGGGAGCGAGAGCACCTCGAGCGCGACGAACATCAGCAGCAGGTTGTTGGCGCTGACGAAGACCATCATGCCGGCCAGCGCGAAGGTGGCCAGCGGGAAGAGCTCGGTCTGGATCCGGGTCGAGGTGAGCATCCGCCGGTCCGCGTCGCCGCCGGCGACGACCGCGGCCTGGGCCACGAAGGCGCCGCCGCCGACGTCGACCGACCGCTCCGCGAGCAGCAGCACGGACATCATCCCGAACACCAGGATGGTGCCCTGCATGAACAGGCCCGGCCCGTCGACGGCCAGCGCCCCGGCCGCGGTCAGCTCGGACGTGCCGGCCGCGAGCACCACCGCGACCAGCGCGCCGGCCAGCCCGAGCAGGGCCAGCCCGGTCTGCGCCGCCCATCGGCTCTCCCGGGGCACGAACGCCTCGACCAGGATCCCGATGCAGGCGGCGCCGAGCACGATCAGGATCGGGGCCAGCCCGGAGTACGAGATGGACGGCGCCTGGACGTCCGCCGCCCCGAGGATGACCGGCGTCACCGCTCGCCTCCGTTGTCCGCGCCTGCCGGCACCGTCGGGGCCGGGTCGGTCTGCCCGGCGTCCTGCATGGTCCGCGTCACAGCGGGGTTGATCACGTCGAGCACCGGCTTCGGGTAGACGCCGAGGAAGAGGATCAGCGCGAGCAGCGGCGCGACCGCGAACGCCTCCCGGCCGACCAGGTCGCGGAAGCCGGCCCGGTCGCGCACCGCCGCACCGTCCGGCGGCCCGTGCATGGTCCGCTGCACCAGCAGCAGGATGTAGAGCGCGGCCAGGATGATGCCGGCGGTGCCGACGATCGCGTAGACCGGGTGCCGGGCGTAGACGCCCAGCAGCACCAGGAACTCGCTGACGAAGGTCGACATGCCGGGCAGCGCCAGCGACGACAGGCCGGCGACCAGGAAGACGCCGTAGAGCACCGGCGCAATCTTGGACACCCCGCCGTAGTCGGCCACCAGCCGGCTGCGGCCGCGCGCGATCAACATCCCGACCAGCAGGAAGAGCGCGCCGGTGGAGAGCCCGTGGTTGACCATGTAGAAGGTCGCCCCGGACAGCCCCTGGGTGGTGAAGGCGAAGATGCCCAGCCCGATGAAGCCGAAGTGGGCCACCGAGGTGTACGCGATCAGCCGCTTCATGTCCTTCTGGCCCATGGCGAGCAGGGCGGCGTACAGGATGCCGACCACGGACAGCACCAGCACCAGTGGCGCGAAGAACCGGGACGCGTCCGGGAACAGCGGCAGGCAGTATCGGATGAAGCCGAACGTGCCGACCTTGTCCAGCACGCCGACCAGCAGCGCGGCGCCGCCGACCGGGGCCTCGGCACCGGCGTCCGGCAGCCAGGTGTGGAACGGCACCAGCGGCGCCTTGATCGCGAACGCGATGAAGAAGCCGAGGAACAGCCACTTCTGCAGGCCCGGGTCGATGTCGCCGGCGACCAGCGCCTCGAAGGAGAACGTCCGCTCGCTGGTGGCGAAGTAGAGCCCGATGACCGCGGCCAGCATGACCAGCCCGCCGAGCAGCGAGTAGAGGAAGAACTTGACCGCCGCGTACTGCCGGCGGGGGCCGCCGAAGCTCCCGATCAGGAAGTACATCGGGATGAGCATGGCCTCGAAGAAGACGTAGAAGAGGAAGACGTCGGTGGCCGCGAAGACCCCGATCATCATCACCTCGAGCAGCAGCAGGAGCGCGAAGAACGTCTGCGGCTTGCCGCGCCGGGTGCCCGGCACCCGGCGGTCGCCCGACCGGCCGGCGGCATCGTCGGCCGCCTCGGGGGCGCCCGGCGCCTCCAGCACCCGGTCGTCCGGACCCTCGCCGCCCGGCGTGCCGCCGAGCGCGGTCGAGCCGGCCGGCCGCTCCAGCACCGCGGTCGCGGTCCGCGTGCCGCCGGTCGCCGTGCCGCCGGCCACCGCCGCCGGGGCCGCCGTGCCGGTGGCCGCCACCGCGGTGCCGGCCTGACTGCCCAGCGCGGTCTCGGCGGCCGCGTCGACCTCCCGGTCGTGGTCCGACCAGGACGCCAGCACCACGCACGGCACCAGCACCGCGACCAGCGCGATCAGCACGAGCGCGATGCCGTCCACCCCGAGGGCGAAGCTGACCCCGAAGGATCGGATCCACTCGAACGAGGTGGTGAACTGGAACCGCTCCGGCGCGTTCGGGTCGAAGGCGACGCAGAGCCCGATGGTGACCAGCAGCACGGCCACCGAGAAGAAGAGCGTGAGCTGCTTGGCCAGCAGCTCGCGGCCGCGCGGCAGCGCGCCGACCACGACCGCGCCGACCAGCGGGATCAGCCCGAGGACGAGCAGCATCAGACGAACCTCACTGCCAGCAGGGACGCCACGACGAGCACGGAGCCGCCGAGCATCGACAGGGCGTACGAGCGGACGAAGCCGGTCTGCAGCCGGCGCAGCCGGCCCGACCCGCCCCCGAGGCCGGCCGCCACGCCGTTGACGGCGCCGTCCACCCCGCGGTTGTCGAACCACACCAGGAAGCGGTCCAGCCACTGGCCGGGCCGCATGAACACCGCCTCGTTGAAGGCGTCGGCGTAGAGGTTGCGCCGGGCCGCCACGGTGATCGGCGAGACCCGGGCCGGCTCGGTGGTCGGCACCGGCGAGCGACCGAAGACGAACCAGGCCGCGGCCACGCCACCCACCGCGAACGCCACGGTGAGGATGCTGACCCCGAGCGGGCTGATCTTGTGCACGACCCCCTCGGGCTCCGCCCCGAGCACCGGCTCCAGCCAGTGCACCAGCCGGTCGCCGGTGACCAGGAAGAAGCCGGCGCCCACGGAGCCGACCGCGAGCAGCAGCATCGGCACCGTCATCACCGGCGGCGACTCGTGCGGGTGCACGTCGTCGGTCCACCGGCGCTTGCCGAAGAAGGTCATCAGCATGAGCCGGGTCATGTAGTACGCGGTCAGGCCGGCCGCGAACAGCGCCACCCCGCCGAAGACCCAGCCGGTCCAGCCGGGCCGGTCGAAGGCGGCCTCGATGATCGGGTCCTTGGAGAAGAAGCCGGACAGCGGCGGCAGCCCGATCAGCGCGACGTAGCCGGCGGCGAAGGTCCAGAAGGTGACCGGCATGATCTTCCACAGCCCGCCGAAGCGGCGCATGTCGACCTGGTCGTTCATGCCGTGCATGACCGAGCCGGCGCCGAGGAAGAGCCCGGCCTTGAAGAAGCCGTGGGTGAGCAGGTGCAGGATGCCCAGCGCGTAGACGCCCGGGCCGAGGCCGACGGCCAGGAACATGTAGCCGATCTGGCTGACCGTCGAGTACGCCAGCACCCGCTTGATGTCGTCCTTGGCTGCGCCGATGATCGCGCCGTACAGCAGCGTGGCGGCACCGACGATCACCACCGCCAGCTGCGCGGTGGGCGCGGCGTCGAAGATCGGGTTGGCGCGGGCGATCAGGTAGACGCCCGCGGTGACCATGGTGGCGGCGTGGATCAGCGCCGACACCGGGGTCGGGCCCTCCATCGCGTCCGGCAGCCAGGCCTGCAGCGGGATCTGGCCGGACTTGCCGCAGGCGCCGAGCAGCAGCAGCAGCCCGAGCGCGGTGGCCACGCCGTCGCTGGCCCCGCCGACCGCGCCGAAGACCCCGGAGAAGGTCACCACCCCGAAGGTGGAGAACATCAGGAAGATCGCGATGGCCAGGCCGGCGTCGCCGACCCGGTTCATGATGAACGCCTTCTTCGCCGCGGTCGCGGCCGACGGGCGGTCCGTGTACCAGGCGATCAGCAGGTACGACGCGAGGCCGACGCCCTCCCAGCCCAGGTAGAGCACCACGAAGTTGTTGCCGAGCACCAGCAGCAGCATCGCGGCGAGGAAGAGGTTGAAGTAGCCGAAGAAGCGGCGCCGGCCGGGGTCGTGCTCCATGTAGCCGACCGCGTAGATGTGGATCAGCCCGCCGACCCCGGTGATGAGCAGCACGAAGGTCAGCGACAGCGGGTCGAGCAGCAGCCCGAAGTCGACCTGGAGGTTGCCGACCGGAATCCACGACCACAGGTGCAGGTCACGGCTGCGCTCCTCGGCGTCCAGCCCGCGGACATCGAAGAAGAGCAGCAGCGCGTACACGAACAGCACGATCGGGACCGCGGCTCCGAGCAGATGGCCCCACTTGTCGGTGCGCTTGCCGCCGAGCAGCAGCACCACCGCGGACAGCACGGGCAGCGCGACCAGCAGCCACGCGGCCTCCTGCAGCGAGCCGGTCGCCTCGAGCAGCTCCGGCGCCTCGCTGGCGAGAGTCAACGTCAGCCCCTAGTACTTGAGGAGGTTGGCGTCGTCGACGGAGGCCGAGCGACGGGTCCGGAAGATCGACATGATGATGGCCAGCCCGACGACGACCTCGGCCGCGGCCACCACCATCACGAAGAAGGCCAGCACCTGGCCGTCCAGCGTGCCGTTCATCCGGGCGAAGGTGACCAGGGTCAGGTTCACCGCGTTGAGCATGAGCTCGATGCACATGAAGACCACGATCGCGTTGCGCCGGACCAGCACCCCGACCGCGCCGATGCTGAACAGCGCAGCCGACAGCACCAGGTAGTACGTCGGGCTCATCGGGCCGCCTCCCGGCCGGACTCCAGGGCCGCCGGGCTGACGCCGAGGCCGGGCTCGTCCGGCAGTCGCGGGTCGACCAGGGGCGAGATGCTTTCCTCGGCCACGGTGCCGTCCGGCAGCAGGGCCGGGGCGGCGATCGAGTTGGTGGTGGCGAAGATGCCCGGCCCCGGCAGCGGCTGCGGCCGGTCGGTGCGGAAGCGCTGCCGGGACATGTGGCGCTGGGTGCGCCGCTGGCTGGGCTCCCGCTCCACGTGCGCCAGCACCATCGCGCCGACCGCCGCGGTGATCAGCAGCGCCGAGGTGAGCTCGAAGGCGAACAGGTATTTCGTGAACAGCAGCTCGGCGATGCGCAGCACGTTGCCGCCGTCCGCGTTCGCGTCCGCCAACCCGATCAGCTCGGTGTCGTCGAGCGCGCGGTAGACGGCGCCGGCGGCCAGCCCGGCGAAGCCGAGGCCGAAGATCGTCGCCGCCACCCGCTGGCCGCGCAGCGTCTCCACGATGGAGTCGCTGGAGTCGCGGCCGACCAGCATGAGCACGAAGAGGAACAGGATCATGATCGCGCCGGTGTAGACGATGATCTGCACCGCGCCGAGGAAGGGCGCCTCCTGGACGAAGTAGAAGGCCCCGAGGGAGCCCATCGTCATCACCAGGAACAGCGCCGAGTGGATCGCGTTGCGGGCCAGCACGGTGCCGAAGGCGCCGGCCAGCGCGATCGGGCCGAGGATCCAGAAGGTGACGGCCTCCCCCGTCGACAGCTCCGCCGCGGCCGCCAGCGTGCCGGTCACAGTGTCCGCTCCTTCACCAGACCGCCGGGCGCAAGCGCCAGGGGGTCGACCGTCGTCGCTCTGTCCGCTCGGTCGACAGGCCGCCGGGCGCGAGCGCCAGGCGGCCGGCCGGCCCTCGCTCCCGCGCTCACCGGTTCCCGTCCCGGTCGGACATGGCGAAGCTGTCCGGGTCGGGGTCGGTGTTGACCGGCACCCCGGCCTGGGCGGCCTCCGGCGAGGGCACCGCCGGCTGCGGGCCGCCCGGGGTCGCGTCAGCGGCCCGGCTGGCGGCCCGGGACGGGATGTCCACGTAGTAGGCCTGGTCGGAGTCGCCCAGCCGCATCGGGTGCGGCGGCGCCTCCATACCGGGCAGCAGCGGGGCCAACAACTGCTCCTTCGTGAAGATGAGGTCCTGCCGGCTGCGGTCGGCGAGCTCGTACTCGTTCGACATCGTCAGCGACCGGGTCGGGCACGCCTCGATGCACAGCCCGCAGAAGATACAGCGCAGGTAGTTGATCTGGTAAACCGCGCCGTACCGCTCGCCCGGGGAGTAGCGCGCCTCCTCGGTGTTGTCGCCGCCCTCGACGTAGATCGCGTCTGCCGGGCAGGCCCAGGCGCACAGCTCGCAGCCGACGCACTTTTCCAGCCCGTCCGGGTGCCGGTTGAGCACGTGCCGCCCGTGGTAGCGCGGCGCGGTCGGCTTCATGACCTCGGGGTACTTGTCGGTCACGACCTTGCGGAACATCTGCGCGAAGGTCAGGCCGAACCCCTTGACCGCATCGAACATCAGCGGGTCTCCCCTGTCGGGTCCGTCTCGGAGTCGGGGTCGCCCCCGGGAGGCTGGGCCGGCACCGTGACCGGCTCGCGGGCCCGCAGGCGCGGCGAGGGCGGCACCACCAGGTCCATCGGCGGGGTCGGGAAGGCGGCGCGCTGCGCCGTCGCCGGGCCACGCCCGGCGCCGGCCGGGACGTCGTCCTCCAGCTCGTCCTCGTCGTCGTCGAGGTCCTCGGTCCCGGCGCGCGCCTCCATCAGCAGCGCCACCACGACCCCGACCGCTGCCACCGCCGCGACGACGAGCAGCAGCTGAGCTCGGCTGCTGCCCTCGCTGCGCAGCACGTTGAAGGTGCCGATCATGACGATCCAGGCGAGCCCGGCCGGCACCAGCACCTTCCAGCCGAACTGCATGAACTGGTCGTACCGGAGCCGGGGCAGGGTGCCGCGCAGCCAGACGAACCAGAAGATGCCGCCGATCACCTTGATCGAGAACCACAGGATCGGCCACCAGCCGGCGTTGGCGCCCTCCCAGACCGCGGAGATCGGCCACGGTGCGCGCCAGCCGCCCAGGAACAGCGTGGTCGCCAGCGCGGAGACGGTGACCATGTTGATGTACTCGGCGAGGAAGAACAGCGCGAACTTGAGCGAGGAGTATTCGGTGTGGAAGCCGCCGACCAGCTCCGACTCCGCCTCGGGCAGGTCGAAGGGCGCCCGGTTGGTCTCACCCACCACCGCGATCGAGTAGATGAGGAACGACGGCAGCAGGAGCACCGCGTACCAGGACGGGGTGTTCAGGGTGAGGCCGAGCAGGTCGAAGGTGCCGCTGCCGGCCTGGGCGGCGACGATCCCCGAGGTCGACATGGTGTTGGCGTAGAGGAACACCGCGACCAGCGAGAGGCCCATGGCGATCTCGTACGAGATCATCTGGGCCGCCGACCGCAGCCCGCCGAGCAGCGGGTAGTTGGACCCGGACGCCCAGCCGGACAGCACGATGCCGTAGATGCCCAGCGAGCTGCAGGCGAAGACGATGAGCACGCCGACCGGCAGGTCGGTCAGCTGCAGCGGGGTCTGGTGTCCGAAGATCGACACCATCGGGCCGAACGGGATCACGCAGAACGCGAGGAACGCCGGGACGGTGGCCAGGATCGGGGCCAGGAAGAACACCGGCTTGTCCGCGAGGGCGGGCATGATGTCTTCCTTGAAGGCCAGCTTGAGCCCGTCGGCCAGGCTCTGCAGCGAGCCGCGCGGGCCGACCCGGTTGGGGCCGACCCGGTTCTGCATGCGGGCGACGACCTTGCGCTCGAAGACGATCGAGAAGAGCGTCATCACCACGAGGAAGACGAAGACCGCGACGACCTTGATCAGGACCAGCCAGATCGGGTCGGTGCCGAAGTCCTCGAGGGTGGGATCCGCGGCGAGGCCCGCCGAGCCCGGACCAGCTAGCGCAGTGGCTGCCAGGTTCACGCCGCACCTCCGCTGATCTCCACCACGGCGCCGGCCCCGACGCCGAGCGTGGGTCGCACCGTCGAGCCGGGCGAGTTGGCCGGCAGCCACACCACGCCGTCCGGCATCGGCGCCAGCCGGGCCGGCAGCGTCACCGAGCCGCGGCCGGAGCGCACGGTCAGCTTGGCGCCGTCGACCACGCCCAGCTCAGCCGCCGTGCCGGGCGAGATGACCGCGACCGGCTCGCGGGCGGTGCCGGCGAGGTGCGGCTCGCCGTCTTGCAGCGAGCCGCGGTCCAGCAGCTGCCGCCAGGTGGCGAGCACGGCCTGGCCGCGGCCGACGGCCGCCGGGTCCGGCGCGGCCACCGACGGGTCGGCCGGACGGGCCCGGCGGGTGGTGCCGACCCGGGCGATCTCGGCCCGGATCGCGTCCACCGTCGGCAGCCCCAGCGCGACGTCCATCTCGTCGGCCAGCGCGTGCAGCACCCGGCTGTCGGTCAGTGCGCCGGTGCTGTGCAGGGTGGCGGCGAAGGGACGCGCGCGCCCCTCCCAGTCCACGAAGGTACCCGCCTTCTCCACCACCGGCGCGACCGGCAGCACCACGTCGGCGTGCTCGGTGACCGAGGACCGGCGGATCTCCAGGCTGACCACGAAGCCGACCCGCTCCAGCGCGGCCCGGGCGGCCCGCGGGTCGGGCAGGTCGTCCAGGTCGACGCCGCCGACCACCAGCGCGGCCAGCTCACCCGAGCCGGCCGCGGCGACGATGCCGGTGACGTCCCGGCCCGGCGTGGTCGGCAGGTGCGCGCCCCAGACCGCCTCGACCTCGCCCCGCCCAGCGTCGTCGGCGACCCGGCGGCCACCGGGCAGCAGTGTCGGCAGCGCGCCGGCGTCCACCACCGGCCGCTCGCCGGCCCGTCGCGGCACCCAGGCCAGCCGGGCCCCGGTCGCGGTGGCCAGCCCGGCCGCCGCGGTGAGCAGCCCGGGCACCTCGGCCGCCCGCTCGCCGACCAGGATCACCGCGCCGTGCTCGCGCAGCGCGTCGGCGGCGGCCCGCACGGCCTCCTCGACGACCGCGCCCGGCCGCCCGGCCGCCATCGCGCCGGACACCGTCTGCGCCGGCGCCTCCGCCGGCAGCACGGTGACCGGCGCGTCGCCGGACCGGCCGGGCACGGCGAGCGCGCGCAGCACCCGCGGCTCGTCCCCGGGCCGGGTCGCCAGCAGCGTCCCGAACGCCTTGCGCACGCCGTTGGTCAGCCAGGGCGCGACCGCGAAGACCCGCTGCCCGCGCTTGCGGGCTGCCTTGCGCAACCGGAGGAAGACGATCGGCGACTCCTCCTCCGGCTCGAAGCCGACCAGCAGGACCGCGGACGCCGCCTCCAGCTCCCCGTACGTCACCGCGCCGGTCTCCGGACCCAGCCCCGCCACCCGGGCGGCCAGGAAGTCCAGCTCCTCGGCGCCGGCGCCGACCGGGCGGGCCCGGCCGTCCACGTCGTTGGTGTCCAGCGCCAGGCGGGCGAACTTGGCGTACGCGTACGCGTCCTCCAAGGTGAGCCGGCCGCCGGGCAGCACGCCGACGCCGCCGGAGTCACGCGCCTCGCGCAGTCCCTCCGCGGCCCGCTCCAGCGCCTCGGTCCAGGACGCCTCGACCAGCTCGCCGGACCGCTCGTCCCGGATGAGCGGGACCATGATCCGGTCGGCCTGGGTGACGTACGGGAACGCGAACCGGCCCTTGTCGCAGTTCCACTCCTCGTTGACCGCCGGGTCGTCGGCGGCCAGCCGGCGCATCACCTTGCCGCGCCGCCAGTCGGTGCGCTGCGCGCAGCCGGACGCGCAGTGCTCGCACACCCCCGGCGTCGACATGAGGTCGAACGGCCGGGCCCGGAACCGGTACGCCGCGCTGGTCAGCGCGCCCACCGGGCAGATCTGCACGGTGTTGCCGGAGAAGTACGACTCGAACGGCTCGTCCTCGTACACCCCGACCTGCTCCAGCGCGCCCCGCTCGAACAGCTCGATGAACGGGTCGCCGGCGACCTGCTCGGAGAAGCGGGTGCAGCGCGCGCACAGCACGCACCGCTCCCGGTCCAGCAGCACCTGGGAGGAGATGGCGATCGGCTTGGGGTAGATCCGCTTGACGTCCCGGAACCGGGAGTCGGCCCGCCCGTTGGTGAGCGCCTGATTTTGCAGGGGGCACTCGCCGCCCTTGTCGCAGACCGGGCAGTCCAGCGGGTGGTTGATGAGCAGCAGCTCCATCGTGCCCTGCTGCGCCTTGTCGGCCACGGGCGAGGTGAGCTGGGTCTTGATCACCATGCCGTCGGCGACCGTCGAGGTGCACGAGGCGACCGGCTTGCGCTGGCCCTCCACCTCGACCAGGCACTGCCGGCAGGCCCCGATCGGGTCCAGCAGCGGGTGGTCGCAGAAGCGCGGGATCTGCACGCCGAGCTGCTCGGCGGCACGGATGATCAGGGTGCCCTTGGGCACCCGCAGCTCGAAGCCGTCCACCGTGACGGTGACGAGCTCCAGCTCCGGCTGGGCCGGACGGTCGGGCGCCAGCGTCATGTCAGTGCGCTCCCGCGAGCTCGGCCGACCGCAGCCGCGGCGGGATGCGGCCGGAGATGTAGTCCTCGAACTCCGACCGGAAGTACTGCAGGGCGGAGGTGATCGGGCTGGTCGCGCCGTCGCCGAGCGCGCAGAACGACCGGCCCAGGATGTTGTCGCAGGTGTCCAGCAGGGTGTCGAGGTCCTCGGTGGTGCCCTCGCCGGCCAGGATCCGGCCCAGGATCTGGACCATCCAGTACGTCCCCTCGCGGCAGGGCGTGCACTTGCCGCAGGACTCGTGCGCGTAGAACGTCGTCCACTTGTAGACCGCGTACACCACGCTGTCGGAGTCGTCGAAGATCTGCAGCGCGCTGGTGCCGTTCATCGAGCCGGCCTTGGCGACCTCGTCGAAGTCCAGCGGCACGTCCAGGTGCTCGGCCGTGAACAGCGGGGTCGACGAGCCGCCCGGCGTCCAGAACTTCAGCTCGTGGCCGGGCCGGATGCCGCCGGCCATGTCCAGCAGCTCGCGCAGGGTGGTGCCCATGGGCGCTTCGTACTGACCCGGGCGGACGACGCGGCCGGACAGCGAGAAGATCGAGGTGCCCGGTGACTTCTCCGGCCCTATCGCCTTCCACCAGTCGGCGCCGCCGAGCACGATCGCCGGCACGCTGGCCAGGGTGCCGACGTTGTTGACCACCGTCGGCGACGCGTAGAGCCCGTGGGTGGCCGGGAACGGCGGCTTGAGCCGCGGCTGGCCCCGGTAGCCCTCCAGCGAGTCGAGCAGCGCGGTCTCCTCGCCGCAGATGTACGCCCCCGCGCCGGAGTGCACGACCAGGTCGAGGTCGAAGCCGGACTTGAGGATGTCCCGGCCGAGGTAGCCGGCGTCGTACGCCTCGCGGACCGCGTGCTGCAGCCGGCGCAGGCAGTGCACCAGCTCGCCGCGCAGGTAGATGAAGGCGGTGTTGCAGCGGACCGCGTACGCCGCGATCACGATGCCCTCGATCAGCGAGTGCGGGTCGGCCATCATCAGCGGCGCGTCCCGGCAGGTGCCGGGCTCGCCCTCGTCCGCGTTGACCACGACGTAGTGCGGCTTGCCGTCGTTCTGCGGGATGAACCCCCACTTCATGCCGGTGGGGAAGCCGGCGCCACCGCGGCCGCGCAGGTTGGAGTCCTTGACCAGCTGGATGATCTCGTCCGGGTGCATGCCGAGGGCCTTGCGCAGGCCCTGGTAACCCTCGAGCTTCTCGTACGTCTCCAGCGTCCAGGACTTCGGCGACAGCCAGCGCTTCGTGAGGACCGGGGTCAGGGGCATGACTCAGCCCTCCTTCCGGGGGGTCTTGCGGCCGCGGTTGGTCGGCAGGGGCCGGGCGGCGGCGGGCGGGGCGGTCGGCTCCGGTGAGTCGGCCTTGGCGGCGTCGGACTCGTGGGTGACCCCGGAGCCGGGGCTCGAGTCCGGATCGGACGCGGAGGTCTCGAGGCCGGCCGCGCCGCCCTCGCCCCCGCCGCTGGACGGTCCCTCCGGCTGGCCGCCGTAGCGGGCGGTGCCGGCGGCGGCGGACTGCTCGGCCGCGGTGTCCGGGGTGGTGGCCGGGCCGCCGGTCCGCTCACCGGTCTCCGGGGTCGTCGACCGCTCCTCCGCCGCCGGAGCAGCTGGAGCGGTCGCCGCCGGAGCCGCCGGAGCAGCCGGCGCTGGCGCAGCCGGAGCGGTCGACGCCGGCGCAGCCGGAGCGGTCGCCGGAGCAGCGGCCGACTCACGCCGCCGCCCGTCCAGCGGGGTCGGGGCCCCGTACGCCGGGGCGGTCTCGCCCCGCTGCACGGCCAGCCGGTTGCCGACCAGGGTCGGCTCGCCGGCCGGGCCGGCGTCCAGCGCCTCGGGGCGCTCGTCCAGGAAACCGGCCAGCTGCCGGCTGATCTCCTTGAACGTGCACAGCGGTGCGCCCCGGGTCGGCAGCGGCTGCCGCCCGGCCTGCAGCTCGCCGACCAGCCCGGTCGCCGACTCGACGCTCTGCTGGTCGAAGAACTCGTAGTTGACCGTCACCACCGGCGCGTAGTCGCACGCCGCCAGGCACTCGGCGTGCTCCAGGGTGATCTTGCCGTCGGTGGTCGTCTCGTCGTGCCCGACGCCGAGGTGCTCGCAGAGCGCCCGGTAGATCTCCTCGCCGCCGAGCACGTCGCAGAGCGTGTTGGTGCAGACGCTGACCAGGTAGTCCCCGGCGGGCCGCCGCTTGTACATGGTGTAGAAGGTGGCGACCGCGCCCACCTCGGCCTTGGTGAGCCCGAGCTCCTCTGCGCAGAAGCGGACTCCCTCGGGCGAGACGTAGCCGTCCTCCGACTGCACGAGGTGCAGCATCGGCAGCAGCGCGGAGCGCGGCCGCGGATAGCGGGCCACGATCTCCTTCGCCAGAAGTCTCGTCTGGTCGGTCAGTGTCATTCTGCTCGCTCCGCAGGCGTCGCTCGCGCTGGCATGCCGGTTACCTGTCCACTCCACCCATGAGCGGGTCCACCGACGCGATCGACGTGATCACGTCCGCAATCAAGCCGCCCTCGGCCAGCGCCGGGACGCACTGCAGGTTGACGAAGGAGGGCTCGCGCACGTGCACCCGGAACGGCCGGGTCCCGCCGTCGGAGACGACGTGGTAGCCGAGCTCGCCGCGCGGCGACTCGATCGGCACGTACACCTGGCCAGGCGGCACCCGGAATCCCTCGGTGACCAGCTTGAAGTGGTGGATCAGCGACTCCATCGACTGGCCCATGATCTTCTTCACGTGGTCGAGCGAGTTGCCCAGGCCGTCCGGCCCGAGCGCGAGCTGCGCCGGCCAGGCGATCTTGCGGTCCTCCACCATGACCGGGCCCGGTTCCAGCCGGTCCAGCACCTGGGCCACGATCTTCAGCGACTGCCGCATCTCCTCCAGGCGCACCAGGTAGCGCGCCCAGGAGTCACCGAGGTCCGACGTCGGCACCTCGAAGTCGTACGTCTCGTAGCCGCAGTACGGCTCCGTCTTGCGCAGGTCCCAGGGCAGCCCGGCGGACCGCAGCAGCGGACCGGTCACCCCGAGCGCGAGGCAGCCGGGGACGTCGATGAAGCCGACGCCCTTCATCCGGCGCTGCCAGATCGGCTGCCCGGTGAGCAGCTTCTCCAGGTCGACGATCTCCCGGTCCATCTTGCCGAGCCAGGAGCGCAGCTCCTCCATCGCGCCGGGCGGGAGGTCCTGGGCGACGCCGCCGGGGCGGACGAACGCGTGGTTCATCCGGAGGCCGGTGATGAGCTCCAGCACGTCCAGGCACCACTCGCGGGCCCGGAAGCCGTTGGTCATCGCGGTCAGCGCGCCCAGCTCCATGCCGCCGGTGGCGAACCAGACCCAGTGCGAGGAGATCCGGTTGATCTCCATCAGCAGCACCCGCAGCATCGTGGCCCGGTCCGGCACCTCGATGCCGAGCAGCTTTTCCACGGCCAGGCAGTAGCCGGTCTCGTGGAAGATCGGGGCCAGGTAGTCGCTGCGGGTCAGGAAGGTGACCGCCTGCGTCCAGGTGCGGAACTCGACGTTCTTCTCGATGCCGGTGTGCAGGTAGCCGATCACCAGGCGGCACTGGGTGACGGTCTCGCCCTCGAGCTCCAGCACCAGGCGGAGCACCCCGTGCGTGGACGGGTGCTGCGGCCCCATGTTGAGGACCATGCGCTCGCCCTCGATGGGGTCGCCGCCGGCGAAGCCGTCCTTGAAGTCGCCACCGGTGACGGTGTAGACGCGGCCCTCGGTGGTCTCCCGGGCAGCCGCGCCGGTGGTGAAGTCGTCCGTGGAAGTGCTCATGAGTACGACCGCCTCTCGTCCGGCGGGGGGATCGTGGCGCCCTTGTACTGCACCGGGACGCCGCCGAGCGGGTAGTCCTTGCGCTGCGGGTGGCCCTCCCAGTCGTCCGGCATGAGGATCCGGGTCAGCGCGGGATGGCCGTCGTAGATGATCCCGACCATGTCGTACGCCTCCCGCTCCTGCCAGTCGGCGGTCGGGTAGACGCCGGTCACCGACGGGATGTGCGGGTCCTCGACGGAGGCCGAGACCTCCAGCCGCAGCCGCCGGCGATAGGTCATCGAGGCGAGGTGGTAGACCGAGTGCAGCCGCTCCGGGGTGCCGATGTAGTCCACCCCGGACACCGCGGAGAGCAGCTCGAAGCGCAGCGCCGGGTCGTCCCGCAGCGTCCGGCAGAACTCGACCAGGTGGTCGCGCTGCACGTGGAAGGTCAGCTCGCCCCGGTCGATCACCACCTTGGTCACCGCGTCACCGAAGGCCGGGTACGCCGACTCCAGCGCGTCCGCCATCGCGTCGAAGGGCTCCCCGTACGGCCGCTCGGCCGGCGGCGCCGCCCACGGCCGGCGGACCAGGCCACCGAAGCCGGAGGTGTCGCCCGAGTCGTGCGTGCCGAACGATCCGCGCTCGACCACGCCGGGCGCGGACTCCGCCGGCGCCGGGCGGCGCTGGTCGGGCAGCGAGCCGGCGCTGTCCGGTCCGGAATTCGGGTCCGTCATGTCACTTCCCGTACTTCACCGAGGACGCGACCAGCTCCGGCTGCGGCACGCCGCCGAGCGCCTTGATCCGGCGCGGGCCGAGCGGCTCGTGCTTGATCTGCTCGTGGATCTTGAGCAGGGCGTCGATGAGCATCTCCGGCCGCGGCGGGCAGCCCGGCAGATACATGTCCACCGGGACGATGTGGTCCACGCCCTGGACGATCGCGTAGTTGTTGAACATGCCGCCCGAGCTGGCGCACACGCCCATGGCCAGCACCCACTTGGGCTCCGGCATCTGGTCGTAGATCTGCCGCAGCACGGGGGCCATCTTCTGGCTGACCCGGCCGGCCACGATCATCAGGTCGGCCTGCCGTGGCGAGGCCCGGAACACCTCCATGCCGAACCGGGCCAGGTCGAACCGTGGCGCGCCGGAGGCCATCATCTCGATGGCGCAGCACGCCAGGCCGAACGACGCCGGCCACAGCGAGGACCGCCGGCTCCAGTTCACCAACTTCTCGACGTTGGTCAGCAGGAGCCCGCTCGGCAACTTCTCTTCCAGACCCATTGCCAGCCTCCTCGGGGGTCTAGTCCCAGTCCAGGCCACCGCGACGCCAGACGTAGGCGTACGCGATGAACACCGTTCCGATGAACAGGACGATCTCGATCAGCCCGAGCAGGCCCAGGTTCTTGCTGGCCACGGCCCAGGGGTAGAGGAAGATGATCTCGATGTCGAAGACGATGAAGAGCATCGCGGTCAGGTAAAACTTGACCGGGAAGCGCCCCCCGCCGACCTGGTGCGGCGTCGGCTCGATGCCGCACTCGTAGGCGTCGAGCTTCGCGCGGTTGTACCGCCGGGGCCCCACGTACGGGGCGACCGCCACCGAGAAGACCGCGAACGCCGTCGCCAGTGCGAACAGCGCGACGATCGGGACGTACGGCGAGAGCATCCGCGTCCTCCCTCCTTCTTGGGCGGTTGCAGGGTACGGACTCCGTCGGACAGTTCAGACGGCGGGGGCGAGCCTGGTCAGCGCGGTGATGACCCGGTCCAGCGCGTCCCCGCCGCGGGTGTCGGTCAGGTTCGCCAGCAGCTTGAGCACGAACTGCATGAGCAGCGGGCGGGGCAGCCCGTACTGCGTGGCGATGCGCATCACGTGCGGGTTGCCGATCAGCTTCACGAAGATCCCGCCGAGTCGGTAGTAGCCCCCGTATTCCGCCTTCAGCGCCTGCGGGTACGCCGCCAGGGCGCGCTCCCGCAACGGACCGTCCGGCCGGGCCAGGGCCTGCACGACGTGCTCGGCGGCGAGCTTGCCGGTCTCCATCGCGTACGCGATGCCCTCGCCGTTGAACGGGTTGACCGCGCCGGCCGAGTCGCCGGCCAGCAGCAGCCCGCGGGTGTAGTGCGGGGTGCGGTTGAAGCCCATCGGCAGCCCGCCGCCGCGGGCCGGCCCGGTCGCGTTGGCCTCGACGAAGCCCCACTCCTCGGGCAGGCCGCCGAGCCAGCTGGACAGCAGCTTGCGGTAGTCCACGCTCTGGAAGGAGGCGGAGGAGTTGAGGATGCCGAGCCCCACGTTGGAGGTGCCGTCGCCGACCCCGAAGATCCAGCCGTAGCCGGGCAGCTGCCGGCGGGTGCCGTCCGGGCGGGCGTCCCACAGCTCCAGCCACGACTCCAGGTGGTCGTCGTGGGTGCGCGGGCTGGTGTAGTAGCGGCGGACGGCGACGCCCATCGGCCGGTCGTCCCGCTTGGCCAGGCCGAGCGCGAGCCCGAGCCGGCCGGAGACGCCGTCGGCGGCCAGCACCAGCGGGGCGCGGAAGTCGCGCGGCCCCTCCGGGGTGCGGGTCCGCACCCCGACCACCTGCCCGGTCCGCTCATCCAGCAGCGGGCCGAGGACGGTGGTCTGCTCGCGCAGCCGGGCACCGGCCTTTTCGGCGTGCCGGATCAGCACCTCGTCGAAGTCGAGCCGCGGGCGGACCAGCCCGTAGTCCGGCCAGCTGGCCAGGTCGGGCCAGTCCAGCTCCAGCCGGTGGCCGCCGCCGAGCACGCGCAGGCCCCGGTTGCGGATCCAGCCCTCGCTCTCCGGGGTGGGCACGCCCATCGCGACCAGGCTGTGCACCGCGCGCGGGGTGAGCCCGTCGCCGCACACCTTTTCCCGGGGGAAGCTGGTCTTCTCCAGCACGAGTGCGTCGAGTCCGGCCTGGGCCAGATAGTAGGCCGCGGTCGAGCCGGCGGGGCCGGCGCCGACGACCACGACGTCCGCGTCGATCTCGGCCACCATGACGTCCCTCTCGGGATTGTGAACGCATTCACGAGCTGACATCCACAGTGTAAGCGGCGCCGCTGCCAGCGGCACGCCCTGGTGGCAGGCGGTCGCACCGCCGGGGGGCTTACCTGCCGAGCAGGCTCTCCACCCGTTCGACGACGTAGTCGGCCGATGCCGCCGCAGCTTCCGAGCTCGGCATCAGCAGGAGCCAGTCGCCGGCGTACTCGATCCGGCCGGGGTCCCGCCTGACGAACGGCGACCACCGCCGCAGGGCCTCGGGCCGGACCTCCGGCACCGCGTGCTTCCAGCGCACGACCTCCGTGCCGACCACGGCCTCCTGGAGCCCGTCGATCATCGTCGCGCCCTCCCGAAGGACCTCACGCACCACGACCTCGTCCGGCTCGTCGAACAGCTCCGGGACCCGGCGCGGGGAGATGAGCAGCGACACCAGGCCACCCCCGGACGGCGCGCGGGTCGGGCACTTGTTGTGCTCGACCGTGCAGCCGCAGAGCAGCGGGTTCTCCCCGGCCGAGAGCAGCGCGGCATAGAGCTTCGGAGCGAATCGGCGCCGTCGCGGCTCCAGCGGCCGGTCGAGCATCACTGCGACCCGCATGACCGAGCTGAACGTGCTGGCCCGCAGGAACGCTGCCTCCTCCTCCGGGACGTCCGGGTAGATGGCGGGCACCTGCGGCGCGGGCAGGGTCAGCACCACGGCGCGGGCCGTCCGGCTGGTGCCGTCCGCCAGCTCGACCCGGGCACCTGTGCCGACCCGCTTGACCTCTGTCACCGGTGTCGACAGGTGCACCGGAAGCCGCTCGGCGAGCGCCCGGGCCAAGGTGTCCTGGCCGTCCCGGTAGGTCCGCCAGCCCACCACGCCGCGGGTCTGGACGACGGTCGCCAGCAACGGCGCCGCCGCGGACCGCTCCGGAAGCCAGCCGAAGGCCGAGGCGGAGATCGGCTCGAACACGTCCCGGACGACCTCCTGGCCGTACTCGGCGCCCAGGTCGGCCAGCGTGCGCGTCCCGTACGGGTTGTCCCCCGGGTCGTCGCCCAGTGCCATTCCGTGCCGAAGCGCGGGCAGCGCAATCCTCGCCAGCGCGATCCGGCGCCCGATCGGCAGGCCAGCCCCGGTGACGACAGACAACGGGTGGCCGAGCCAGGGGTGCGCGCGGCCGTCGCGCCACAGTGCCACCGGATGCCGGATGCGGTGCACGTCGCCGGCCTTGTCGAGGCGGAGCTCGCGGATCAGCTTCCAGGTCGCGGGGTAGCCGCGCGGCGCGAGGGTCTCGGCGCCCCGGTCGATCGTGTAGCCGTTGATCCGGGCCGACCGCATCCGCCCTCCGACGGCGCTCTCGGACTCGAAGACCTCCACCCGGTGACCCGCGCGGGTCAGTCGGCGGGCGGTGCTGAGGCCGGCCAGGCCAGCCCCGACGACAATGACATCGAGATCGGTCACGTCAGTGCCTCATCGGGTCGGCGAGATCAGGGACCGGTGGGACGGCCGGCGCCGCGGCGTCGGCCGGGCCGCGGGCAGCGGTGGGGACCGGAAGCTCCGGGACCGGTGTGCGTACCGGAGGCCGCCGCAACGCCCAGGGCGGCACCCCCTCCGCCCGCATCCGGCGGTAGAGCATGCGGATGTAGACCACATCGATCACGAAGATGGTCACTGTGCACAGGGTGAGCAGGTTGCGCTGGGGGTACCAGGCGAAGAACATCGTTCCCGCGCCCAGCGTCCCGACGCACTTGCCGACCGCAACGTGCATGGACTGGCCGATCGAGGATCCCCGCCGGCGCAGCAGCGAGATGAACGCCAGGCTCATGTAGAGGTTGATGATCATCGCGCCGTAGATGCCCTCGTTGTCGGCCAGCTCCCAGCCGAGCGTCACGTGGAAGACGAAGCCCGCCACGAGTGCGCCGGCGACCATCCCCGCGAAAGCCGGCCGGCTGACCCCGGGAAAGTCCTTGTGGCCGTAGCGGAACGCCAGCCGCAGGATGAACAGGTCCAGCAACACCCAGACCACGTCGAACGGCTTCTGCTCCGGCGGGTGCGGCAGGACGAGCAGGAAGGTCAGCTCCCAGCTCAGGTTGAGCACCACGGCGAAGACCGGGATGCCCAGGTAGCGGTCCACCGTGCCGCGGTGGACCAGCACCGCGTAGGTGTAGGCCCAGCACACGCCCTGGATCGTGAGCAGGGTGAGGAACAACCACTCGGGCACGGCGGCCCGTTCCATGACCACCGGCGGCTCGGCCGGCACGTCCAACAGTGAAGGCCACTCCATGTCGCTACGCTCGTCTTCCCTCTCCCGCGCCGCGGCCGGCCGGCGGGCCTAGGTCCACCGACCGGTGCCGATCTTGTCCTTGGTGCCGAGCACCATCTCCCGCAGCTCCAGCCGGCGGACCTTCCACGTCGCGGTCCGCGGGACGTCCTCCCAGGGGACGACGATGGGCTCGTCCAGCGCCGGCAGGTCCGCCGTCGCCGCCTTCCACTCCACCGGGTCCAGCCGGTCGTCCCGCATGCACAGCACCGGCACCGGCGGGCGACCCGGGACCCCGAGCACGGTCACCTCGGTGGCCCGCTCCAGCCGGTCGAGCAGGACACTCTCCAGCTCGATGCCGCTGGCACCCGGCAGGATGTCGACTTCGCGGTCGATGAGCCGCAGCCGGCCGAAGCGGCCGCGCTCACCGATGTCGCCGGTGTTCCACCACTTGCCGCGGACCTTCTCGTCGTGCCGGGCCTGCTCACCGAGGTAGGACAGGCAGCGCGCCTTGCTGGCGACCATCATGATCCCCGGCTGGCCGCGCCGCCGCCGCTGGCCGGTCTCCGGATCGACGACCTTGACCCGGGACAGGAAGGGCACCGGCCAACCGATGTCGTTGGTCGCCCCCCGGGCATCCGGACGCTTGCGCACCTGGCGGCGGGTGAAGACCGCGATGCACATCGGGCCCACCTCGCTCTGCCCCCAGCCCTGACCCCAGACCGGCAGCCGGGTGCTGGATGCGCCGAGGAACTTGCGCACCGTACGCGGGTGGATCACGTCGAAGGTGCCGATGAACAGCCGGACCTTCGCGAACAGCTCCGGCCGCGTGTCCGCGAGCTCCTCCCAGCGCTGGAAGATGTTGGGGCAGGCCTCCAGCGAATTGGGCGGGTGTGCCGCGAGCATCCGCGAGGTGTTGGCGAGGTCGTGGTCGGCGATGACCACCAGCTCCTTGGGCGCTCGGGTGAACTGGCCGGCGGTCCAGGACACGATGCGGCCGTGCGCGAACGCGACCGAGATCGCGACGGTGTCGTCCGGGCTGCTGTCCACGACCGGCAGCCGCATCGTCTCCAGGCGGCTCATCGCGCCGCCGATGGTCCTGGCCGAGTGCACCACCAGCTTCGGCACGCCGGTCGTGCCCGAGCTGTGCACGACGATCATCGGCTCGTCGGCCCGGCGCGGGTTGGGCACCGGTGGCTCCGCGCCGCGCAGGTCGGCGAGCGCGACCGCCCGCGGCCCGGCCCCCTCGCCGGGCTCGCCCAGCACGACCGTGCGCACGCCGGGATCGGTGAGCTCCGACCGGGCGGCGGCGGCCCGGGACAGCATGCCGGGGCTGGCGACCACCAGCGCCGGGTCGACCCGGCGGATCATCGTCCGCACCGCCTCGACCGACGTCAGCGGCGCGATCACCGCGGGCAGGGCCCCGATCCGGGCAGCCGCCGCGGCGATCATGGGCATGTCGTAGTGGTTGTCCTTGACGATCGCCACCCGGTCGCCGTGCCGGAGACCGGCCGCGCGGAGCCAGCCGGACGCCTCCCGGACCAGGTCGGCCAGACCGGCACCGTCGAAGCGGGTTCCCGCGTCCGGCGCGATGTCGAAGGGGCGGTCGAGGTGCATGACGGTGGGCCGGTCCGCTTCGGCGAACCAGTCGTACAGCAATCCGAGGTTCCACGGCCGGTCACGGTGAACCATCCATGCCCCCAGATCCGGGTCAGGGCCGGTCCATGCGGTCCCCGACCGCATGGGTCGAGCGCGACAGGTGATCGCGCGAAGCAGCTGATCCAGGCGTAGCAGCTCGGACGCTAACAATCTACGCGATGGACGCACAATGACAATACAAGGCTTCCGCTATGACAACTCGGACGGAGTTCCGGCGCCGATGGGAGCGCACCGAGCCGACCCCAGCGCTCCTCACCCGGCCTTCGTGCGGTCCGAAGCGCCGGTCCCCGGTGAGTGCGGACCCGGAGCCCCCGGCGGTCGGCGACCGCCGGGGTGACATCGCGGCGCAGGTCGAGGGCCTCGGGGGCCGTCCGGGGGGCTCAGCCGTGCCGGGCCATCAGCTGTGCGACGTGGATGCGGGAGGGGCAGTCGAGCTTGCGCATGATGTGCCGCACGTGGTTGACCGCGGTCCACTCGGCGATGCCGAGCCGGCGGGCGATCTGCCGGTTGGTCAGCCCGCGGGCGATCAGGGCGGCCACCTCCTGCTCGCGCGGGGTGAGCGGGGCGGTGCCGTTGGCCGGCCGGGACGCCGCCCCGGGGGCGGGCACCCGACAGTGCAGAGCCTTTTCCACCACCTCGGACAGGCTGGCCCGCCGGCCCTGGGCGGTCGCCTCGGCGACCGCGGAGGCACCGAGCCGGCCGCGCAGCCGGGAGTTGGTGCGCTCGGTGGCGGCCCGCTCGGCCGGCGCCGGGCTCACCTCGGCCAGCTCGCGCAGCGCGGCCGCCGCGCCGAGCAGCACCGCCGCCTGCGGCTGCGCCCCGCCGGCGCTGGACAGCAGGTCGGCTACCACCTCGAGGGTGGCCGGCAGCTCGGCCCGGTCGCCGATCTCCCACTGCACCCGCAGCGCCGACCGGGCCAGGTCGGCGGCCCGGTCCGGCTCGGACCGCTCGACGGCGACCCGGGCCAGCAGCGAGCGGGTCCGGGCCAGCTCCCGCCGGTCGCCCATCTCGGAGAACAGCCGGGCCGCCTCGCTGGCTCGGGCGGTCGCGCCGACCGCGTCGCCGTCGGTGGCCAGCGCGGCCGCGGTGTGCATGAGCGCCAGCGCCCGGGTGGCTCGGTCGCCGCGCCGGTTGGCCAGCAGCAGCGCCTCCTGCAGCGCCACCCGCGCCGCGCCGGTGTCGCCGGCCCGGGTCGCGACCAGCCCGAGGTGGGCCAGCGAGTCGGCCAGCCCGGCGTCGTCGCGCAGCACCCGGTGCAGCTCGACCGACCGGCGCAGCGCGGTGGTGGCCAGGCCCAGCTCGCCCTGGGCGGCGGCGAGGATGCCGGACAGCCGCTGCGCGGCCGCGGTCGCCGGCAGGTCGTCGGTCGCCTCGCAGGCGGCCACCGCCTCGGCCACCCAGCGCCGCGCCTCGGCGACCTGGCCCTGCATCACCCAGTAGCGCAGCAGCTGGCCGAGCAGGGTGACCGCGGCCGGGCCGTCGCCGTCCCGCAGCAGCCAGCGGACCACCTGCGCGATGGTCTCGCGCTCCCCGGCCAGGGTGGCCAGGCACGGCCGCTGCCGGGCGCCGGACAGCGCGGCCGAGGCCCGCTCGGCGATCGCCCGCACGTAGTCGGCCTGCCGGCGCTGGCAGTCGGCCAGCTCGCCGGACCGGCGGAGCTGGTCGTACGCGATCGCGCGGACGGTGTGCAGCAGCCGGAACTGCGGCTCACCGTCGCAGGTCTCCCGGGAGGTCAGCAGGCTGACGTCGAGCAGGGTCTCCAGCAGCCGGTGCACCGGCACCGCGGTCCGCCCGACCACCGCCTCGACCGCCTGCAGCCCGAACCCGCCGGGGAAGACGGCGAGCCGGCGCAGCGCGACCTGCTCCTCCGGCCGGAGCCGCAGGTAGCTGGCCTCGATGGCGGCCCGCATCGAGCAGTGCTGGGACAGCGTGTCGGCGGACCGCGCCTCGAGCACGTCGAGGCTGTCGGTGAGCCGCTGCAGCAGCGCGCGCGGCTGGAAGAGCCGCACCCGGGCGGCGGCCAGCTCGATGCCCAGCGGCAGCCCGTCCAGCTGGCGGCAGATCTCCGCCACCGCGGCCGCATTTTCGTCGTTGAGCAGGAAGCCGGGGGACGAGGCCCGGGCCCGCTGCACGAACAGCGCCACCGAGGGCACCTGCTCCAGCGCGGCCACCGGCAGCCCGGCCGCCGGCACCGGCAGCGGGCCGACGGCGAAGCGGCGCTCGCCGTACACCCGCAGCGGCTCCCGGCTGGTGGCCAGCACGGTCAGCGTCGGGTCGGCGGCGAGCAGGCCGGCGATCTCGTCGGCGAGCCCGTCGACGACCGCGTCGCAGTTGTCGAGCACCAGCAGGACCGGATCGACGTCCGGCCCGTCGGAGTGGTCGGTCCGGTCCAGCCGGCCGAAGGGGTCGGCCCCGTCGGACCGGCGGGACGCCAGCGCCGCCCGCGGCAGCTCCAGCACCGGGCCGGCGTCCAGCGCCGCCACGGCCAGGTCGATGACGTGCGCCGTCCCGCCGCTGCCGGCCAGCACGCTCTCCGCGGCCGCCACGGCGAGCCGGCTCTTGCCGGCACCCACCGGGCCGGTGACGGTGAGCAGCCGAACCTGCGGATCGGTGAGCTCTGCCCGCAACGCCGCCAGCTCTACCTCGCGGCCGAGAAGGGGAGTGGGAACCTGCGAGACGCCCCGTCGCCGCACCGCCGCCGGGATGGGCGCCGGTGTGACCTCGCGGACCACCGCGTGCATGAATGCCTCCACTTGGCGCGCCATTGCCCGAGCATCGCCGGACGCTGCGCCTCGGAGATCATAAACACACGAACCGGACAGCAGAAACCGCCATGCGGGTTAAAGGGACATATTACCGCCCGATTGGGTGACGCTGCCGTAATACTCTGTCGCCAGGAGTAGTGGCACCAGGTGTACGTCAGCGGCCCGGGGCGAGCCCGTCCAGGGCCACCTGGGCGACCGCGGCGGCGTACTCCTCGGACAGCGGTGCGGTGCCGAGCAGCAACCGGAACCACAGCGGACCGAAGGCGAGGTCGATGCCGGTGTCGATGTCCACCTCGGGACGCAGCTGGCCGGCCGCGAGGGCCTGCTCGAAGCGGCGCCGGGACAGCATCCGGTTGGGCTTGAAGACCCGCTCCGCGAACGCCTTGGCGATGACCGGGTCGCGACCGGCGGCGCCGGCGAGCGCGACCAGCCGCGGCCCGACAGCCGGGTCGGCGAAGACCCGCGCGATGGCGACCAGCTGCGCCCGCAGGTCCGCGGTGAAGTCGCCGGTGTCCGGGAAGACCAGCGCCGGCGCGACCTGGCCGCGCAGCGCGTCGAGCAGCACCGCCTCGGCGGACGGCCAGCGGGCGAGCACGTCCGCCTCGGCCACGCCCGCCCGGCCGGCGATGGCGGCCAGGTCGATGCGCACCGGCGGCTGCACCCGGCACAGCTCCAGCGTCGCCGCCAGCACCGCCCGGCCGGTGTCATCCGGGCCGTCCGCCCGGCCGGTCTCCTCGGTCGTCGTCGCGCTGCCCACGGCGCGCCCCTTCCTGTCGGATCCTCGTCAGCCGCCCGGCGCGGCCGCCGTCACCCTCGTCACGGCCACCCGCTTGGCCAGCGGGGCGGCCATCGCCGTGGACACCAGCGCCATGATCACCAGCATGGTGAACAGCTCCCTGCTGAGCACCCCCAGCTGCAGGCCGATGTCCAGGACGATCAGCTCGGTCAGGCCGCGGCAGTTCATCAGCACCCCGAGCTGCAGCGCCGGCCGCCAGCCGGTGCCGACCGCCCGGGCGGCCACCAGCGACGCGCCTAGCTTGCCGATGACAGCGAGCGCCAGCGCGGCCAGGCACCACAGCCAGAGCACCGGGTCGGTGCCGAGCAGCCCGATCTCGGTCTTCAGTCCGGTGGAGGCGAAGAACAGCGGCAGCAGCAGCAGGCCGGTCAGCCCCTGGAAGGTCTCCCGTACGGTCCGTACGGTCTCGTTGGCGGTCGGGAAGACCAGCCCGAGCAGGAACGCACCGAAGATCGCGTGCACCCCGATCCACTCGGTGGTGGACGCGGCCGCGAAGACGGCGACCAGGGTCATCGGCACCGCCACCGCGGGCCGCGGCAGCCGCCCGGTCGCCTCCAGCCGGACCAGCGCCGGGCGCACCGCGCCCAGCAGCACGCCGGCGAAGGCCGCGGCCAGCAGCACCGTCCACAGCACGCCGACCACCGAGCTGGAGACCACCAGCGCGACGACCAGCGCGAGCAGGCACCACGCGGTCGCGTCGCCGATCAGCGCGCAGGTCAGCGCGAGCGTGCCGACCTCGCTGCGGAGCATGCCCAGGTCCTGCAGGATCCGGGCCATCACCGGCAGCGCGGTGATGCTCAGCGACACCCCGAGGAACAGCGCGAACGGCAGGAACCCGATCCCGGCCGGGGCCAGTCGCCCGTACGCGGCCAGCGCCAGCAGCACCCCGAAGAGGAACGGCACCGCGATGCTCACGTGGCTGACCACCAGCGCCAGCCGGCCGTTGCCGCGCAGCAGGCCGCCGTCCACCTCGGTGCCGGCGAGGAAGACGTAGATCACCACCCCGATCTGGGCCAGCACCCCGATCTGCGGCAGCGTGGCCGGCGGCACCAGCGCGTCCGCCACGCCCGGTGCCAGCGCGCCGAGCACCGACGGGCCGAGCAGGATGCCGGCCAGGATCTCGCCGATCACCGCCGGCTGGCCCAGCCGGGCCACCGCCAGCCCGGCCAGCTTGCAGGCCGCCACCACCACGGCGACGGCGAGCAGCAGCCGGGCCAGCGGGTGGTCGCCGCCCTCGTCGCCGGGTACCGCGCCGCCCCCGCCGCGGCCGGCGTTGGCGACCAGCAACCCGACCGTCAGGGCAGCGGGGACCACGGCGAGCAGGACGTACGCGACGAGCGTGCGCCGGCCGCCGCCGAGCCGGTCCACCCGGGCTGTCCGCGCGGCGGCCGGAGCCTGCACCGTCATGTGGCGCGCGGACCGCCCAGCCGGCGGTCCGCCCACTCGAGTACCACGGCGAAGAAGTCGGGTGCAGTGCGGTGGATGGTCAGCGCGTGCCCGCTGCCGGCGACGACCGCGACCTCGAGCTCCGCGGCCGGGGAGAAGCAGGCCCGCTCCCGGGCCAGCGCCGGCTCGATCTCCGGCCGGCCGTCCTCGCCGGCGGCGAAGAGCTGGTCCTGGTCGCCGACCACCACGAGGGTGGGCACGTCGACCGCCCGGGACACCGCGGGGTCGTACGTCTGCGCGAGCGTGTCACCCTCGCCGATCGTGGCGGTCGACTTGATCTGCTCGTTGTACGCGGAGATGTCCGGCTCCACCCCGCCCGGCGCCTCCAGCAGGGTGGCGCGCTTGCCGGGCAGGTGGGTGGCGTAGTCCGCGGGGTAGTCGCCGCCGCCGAGCATCGGGTCGTCGTTGGCCTGGTGGAACATCTGCCGGGCCCGGGCGTGCAGCGGCGCCTGGGTGTGCAGCATGCCGGTGACGACCACCGCGGCCACGTCGTGGTGCGCCGCCGCCTCCATCAGCACGATGCCGGCGCCGTACGAGTGCCCGACCGTGACCACCTTGTCGAAGGCGGGCAGCCCGGCGGCGCCGGTCCGCAGCGCCTGCACCACCTGGTGCAGCACCGCCGTGTTGCTCTCCGCGGTGACCTCGCGGGCGGGCGGCCGGGAGCTGGCGCCGGTGCCGATCCGGTCCAGCGCGAGCACCGCGTAACCGGCCCGGACCATCGCGGCGGCGTAGTGGTACGCCCCCGGCACCGTCCAGTAGCGGTGGTCGTAGGTGAAGCCCGGCACGAGCAGCTGCACCGTGGCCGGCAGCGGCCCGTCCGGCCGGAAGAGCTCGGCGTGCACCTCGTGCTCGACCGCGCCGCCGACGGTGAGCGCGACCGGGATCGTCACCGGCACGCCGGCGGGGTCGGTGCCGGCGTGGGCGGTGGTGGGTTGCGCTGTCACGGGGACCTCCAGCGTCGGGGTCGGTTGAGGGGTCGGGTTCAGGGAGAGCCGGGCTCGCCGGCGGGCACCGTCAGCCGCGCGGCGGACCGGGGACCGCGCAGCGGCGGCCCGGCCGGCGCCCGGCGGGGACCGCGCACCGCGGCCGCGACCACCCGCGGCCGGAAGACCGCGGTCGGCGGGGCGACCATCTGGTTCATGTCGAGCAGCACCCGCGAGGCCGCCTCGCTGGTCGGGCAGACGGCCAGGATGCGGTAGAGGTAGCGGATCGCGATCTTGGTGCGCAGGTCGCTGTCCTGCTTGGCCCACGGGTAGGCGAGGTCGGCGCTGGTGGCGATCTGCCAGGCCGGCTCGACCGCCCGGGCCACCACCCGGCGCAGCCGGGCCGCCACCCCGCGCACGGTGCCGGCCGCGGCGAGCGCCTCGTCCAGCGCGGTGGCGGTCTGCGCGGCCACCGACATGCCCTGCCCGTACGACGGGTTGAGCGCGCAGACCGCGTCGCCGAGCACGAGGAAGCCGTCCGGCCAGCGGCGCAGCTTCTCGAAGAAGCGCCGCCGGTTCTCGGTACGCCCCGAGCGCGAGATCGCGGTGAGCGGCCGGGCGTCCCGCAGTGCCTGCCACATCAGTGGCGAGCGCAGCGTGCGGGCGTAGTCGAGGAAGCCGGCCTGGTCGGTCGGCGGCCGCACCCCGCCGAGGGCGGACAGCGAGACCATCCACCGGTTGCCCTCGATGATGTTGATGATCCCCTGCCGGGGCTGGTCCGGGGCGGGCTGCAGCAGCATGCAGCGCCAGTCCGCCTGGTAGCCCACCGGCGGGGCGTAGACGCAGGTCGCGTACGCGGTGCGCGCGTCCACGACGTGGTCGTCGGGGGCGTCGTAGCCGAGCTCGGTGAGCCACTCGGCCGCCTGGGAGTAGCGGCCGGTCGCGTCCACCACCAGGTCGGCCGGCAGCTCCCGGTCCGGCGACCAGCCGCTGCTGCAGCTCTGGTCCCGGCCGCGGACCCGGACCCCGCGCACACCGGTGCCGTCCGCGGACGGGACCAGGTCGACCGCCTCGGTCCGCTCGTGGATCTCGATCCGGCGGTCCCGCCGGATCCGCCGAAGCACCACCGCGTCGATCAGGTCCCGGGAGGAGGTGAGCATCTCCAGCGGGGTCGGGAACCGCGGCATCCAGCCGCCGGCGGTGAGCAGCAGCATGTCCTCCGGCATCCGCACCGACACCGCGCCGGCGGCGACCAGCTCGTCCCGGATGCCGGGCAGCAACCGGGACATCGCCTGGTGGCCGCCGGTCATCAGGTTGTGCGCGTGCCGGGCCTGCGGCACGCCCCGCCGCCACTGCGGCTCGGTCGGCAGCCGGTCCCGCTCGACGAGCACGACCCGGTCGACGTGCCGGGCCAGCGCCGCCGCGGCGAACAGGCCGGCGAGGCTGCCTCCCAGCACCACCGCGCGGGTGCCGTGCTCGTCCTGTGCCACGTCAGTCCTCCGTCCGTCCGTCTCCGCAGCCGTCACGCCGCCGCCGTCGGTCCGCCGCCCGGTCCGCGGCCGTCAGTCCGCGGCCGGGGAGAAGCCGTGGTAACCCCGCCGCCAGTGCACGAGCGGCCGGTCCTGCTCGGCGGCGCTCTGCTCGGGCACGTCCCGCCCGTCCACGACCAGGCCGATCAGGATCGTGTGCGAGCCGGCGGCCAGGTCGGCCACCAGCCGGCAGTCCACGAACGCGAGCGCGTCGTCCAGCAGCCACGGCAGCCCGGTCCGCGGGCTCGGCCGCCACCGCACCCGGGCGAACTTGTCCGCCGACGAGGACGCGAACTCGTCGGACACCGCGCTGCTCCCGGCGCGGAGCAGGTTCACCGCGAAGCCGCCGCTGGCCCGGATCGCGGCCAGGCTGCCGTTGCGCCGGTTGACGCAGGCCAGGATCATCGGCGGGTCCATCGACAGGCTGCACAGCGAGCTGCAGGTCAGCCCGCGCGGGTGGCCCTCCTCGTCCCGCGCGGTGACCACCGAGACCCCGCTGGGGAAGGCGCTCATCACCCGGCGGAACTCATCGCCGAAGGCGGCCGGGGCCGGCACGTCGAGCTCGGTCGTGTACGGGATGCCGGGCCGGCGGCCGATCCGGTGCCGGGCCATCTCGGCGACCAGCCGCATGGTGCCGACGGCGCGGGAGTCCTCGCCGAACCCAGCCCAGACCGGCCGCGTCTCGGCCATCAGAAGATCCTCCGGCCCCGCAACCGGGACCCGACGGCGTGCTGCACGTTGCCGACCAGCAGCTGGCGCACCTGCGGGTCGGCCCCCGTGCGGGCCCACCGCAGGGAGCGGACGATCTTCTTCGGGGTCGGGTTGAGGAACCGCTCGTCCCGCTCGGCGAAGCCGAGGTGCTTGGGTACGAAGTCGGCCGCCTCCAGCCGGTCGAACAGCTCCCGGGCCGCGTCCCGCCCGGACACCTCGCCAGCCCGGTGCGCCTCGCAGCGGGCCACCATGTCGTCGAACAGGCCCTTGAAGCCGTCGTGGTCCGGCCAGCAGAAGCCCGGGTGCGGCACGTTCTCGAGCGCGGTGAAGTGCTCGTCCCGCCCGTCGCCCAGGAACCGGGTCAGCGCGGTCTGCAGCCGGAAGCTGCCGCTGCCCGAGCCCCAGGCCCAGATCCGGAACACCGCGTTCCACAGGTCGTAGTCGTCGAAGGACGCGTACGCCGAGCGCACCAGGTCGTCGTCGAAGGCGAGGAACCCGCGCTGCAGCCGCTCGACGTAGGAGAACCGCTCGGCCGAGAAGTCGTCGTCGGTGATGGCCCGGATCAGCCGGTGGGCCAGCGCGTTCACCGACTCGGTGGTGTCGGACAGGCTGCGGGAGAAGAGCGGGTCGACGAAGCCGGCGCTCTCCCCGAGCAGGCACCAGCGGTCGCCGACCAGCTGCGAGGACGCGTACGGGACCTCGTCCACCACATCCCACTCGCGGAAGGGGGCGGCCCCGGCCAGCTGCCGGCCGATGTCCGGGAACCGCTCCCCGAACGCGGCCACCTCGTCCGCGCCGCGCAGCTCGCCGGCCGGGTGCCTGTCCGGGTCGAGCACCAGCCCGACGCTGCACAGCGGGTTGCGGGAGCGCGGGGTGTTGTCGAACGGGGTGACCCACATCCAGCCGCCGTCGAACAGGTGGTGCACGCTGCCCTGGTGCCAGGGCACCGGCGGCAGGTCGCGCGGGCCGCGCGGGGCCAGCACGCCGTCGGTCGGGCGCACCCCGAGCAGGTGGCTGGAGGTCATCCGGGACCGGTGCTTGAGCGGCGACGGCCCGTCCCGCAGCCCGAGCTTCTCGGCCAGCGGCGACCGCCGGCCGGCCGCGTCGACCAGGTAGCGGCCCCGGTACTCGGTGCCGTCCTGGCCGGCCACGGTGACCCCGTCGTCGGCCAGCTCGATGCCGGCCACCCGGAAGCCCTGCCGCGGCGTGCAGCCGTACCGGATCGCGGTGTGGTAGACGTGCGAGTCGATCTCCTGCCGGTACAGGTGCGCCGCGGTGTGCATGAGCGCCGGGGTGACCGACTGGGTCACCTCCTGCGGGTCCTGCCGCTCGCCCTCCCGGTGCCGCAGGAAGCCCCAGTGCCGCTGGATGCCGAACTGCGGGCCGAGGATCCGGCTGAGGTTCTCGAACGAGGTGAGCGTCTTCAGCTCCGGTACGCCGTAGCGCTCGGCGACGCAGCGCAGCGCCACCATGGACCGCGGCGTGGGCACCTCACCGTGCGCGAAGCGCGGGTGCGACTCCGCGTCCAGCAGCAGCACCTGGGCGCCGTGCCGGGCCAGCACGGCCCCGAGCATCGAGCCGCCGAGGCCGGAGCCGAGGATGACGACGTCGTAGGTCCGGTCGGTGCCAGTGCTCATCGGGACTCCTGGGCGGGACGGGGCAGGGCGGGGGGCTGGCTCACCAGGGGTCAGCCGTCAGCGCGGGGCGGGCGGGCGCAGCCGCCGGCCCAGCCGCGGCCGTCGGGCGATGGCGTGCCGCAGCTCCTCGCCGAGGTTGTATTCCTGGCGCGAGAGCCGGTGCCGGATGAAGAGCGTCAGCCCCTCGACGAAGAGCTTGCCGATCTCCGGCGGGGCGTCGTTGCGGGCCCAGCGCAGCGTCTTGGCGGCGACAGCGGGGGTGCCGTTGTAGAACCGGACGTCCGGGTCGGGCAGCCCGATCGGCTTCGGCACGAAGTCGGACTGCAGCAGCTGCATGATCTTCTTGGCCGCGACGTCGGCGCCCTGGCGGCCCTCCTGGACGTCGATGACCTCCTGGCTGACCTGGTTGTACATCTGCCGGAGCGGCCCGTACGACGGCAGCGCGCCGTCCGGGGCGATCGTCTCCAGCCGGGCCAGCACCGCGGTGTCACCGGAGTCGAGCAGCTTCGCGTACGCCCGGTTGATCTCCATCGTCGCGGCCAGCTGGCCGAACGACCACACCCGGCACCACGCGTCCCACAGCGGGTAGTGCGAGAAGGACGTGTACGCGTTGGCGACCAGGTTGTCGTTGAAGTCGAGCTGGCCCTGCTCCAGCCGCTGGACGTACTCGAAGCGCTCGACGGAGAAGTCGTCGTCCTTGAGCGCGGCCAACAGCCGCCAGGTCAGCGCGTTGATGATCTCCAGCGTGTTGGACATGCCGCGGGAGAACAGCGGGTCGATGAAGCCGGCCGCGTGCGAGGTCAGGCACCAGCGGTAGCCGATGGTCTGCCGCGGCGAGTACTGCAGCCGGCCGGTGGAGACCCACTCGCGCACCGCGCGGGCCGGCCGGAACTGCTCCTCGATGCTCGGGAAGCGGGCGATGAACTCGCGGAACTCCTGCTCCGGGGTGACTCCCTCCGGCGCCTTCCAGCCGTGGATCCGCGGGTCCAGCTGCAGGCCGACGCTGACCAGCGGGTTGGTCGCCCGCGGGTGGTTGTTGAACGGGATCACCCACAGCCAGCCGCCGTGGAAGATGTGGTGCAGGGTGCCCTCGCTCCACTTGTCCGGCGTGCCGTGGATGCCGGCCGGCACCGTCTCCTCGTACGGGGTGACGTCGATCATGTGGGTGAAGATCGACCGGGAGTGGTGCCGCAGCCGGGTCGGCTCCTCGCGCAGCCCGAGCTTGGTGGCCAGCGGGGCCCGGAAGCCGCTCGCGTCGACCACGAAGCGGCTGCGCCAGGAGGCGCCGGTGTGCGCGGTGACAGTGACGCCGTCGTCGCCGGGCTCCACGTCCACGATCCGGGCCTGCTGGACGACCTTGGCGCCGTACTTGACCGCGACCGAGAGCAGCCAGGCGTCGAGGTCCTGCCGGAAGTAGTGGTTCTCGGTGTGGGTGATCTTCGGGATCGGGAACTCGTGGCACTCGCCCGGGTTCTGCCGCTCCCCCTCCCGGTGGTAGAGGAAGCCGAAGTTCTTCTTCACCCCGCCGTCGGTGGTGATGAGCGCCTGCGCGTTGTAGAAGGTGGTGAAGCCCTTGAGCTCCGGCACCCCGTAGCGCTCGGCCACCAGCCGCATCAGCATCGACGTGTACGGGATCGTCGACTCGCCGATGGCGAAGCGGGGGTGGCTGCCGGCGTCGAGGATGAGCACCTTGGCGCCGTTGCGGGCGAGCACCGAGGCGAGGATCGTGCCCGCCATCCCGGAGCCGAGGATCGCGACGTCGTACTCCGGACGTCCGGGGCTCCCAGTGCCAGCGGCGTCGGCCATGACTGCTCCCGTCATCGTGGTCAGGTCGGTCAGGTGGCGCGGTGGGTCACGGCCGCGCGATGCCGAACGGCTCGAGCGCGGTGAAGTCGACGGTGTTCCAGTGCTCGACGAGCTTGCCGCCGTCGACCCGGAAAAGGTCCGACCATCACCGGCCGCCCGTCACGAGCTGCTTGGGGTGGTAGCCGAACAGCGCCTTGACGAAGGTGTAGTCGATGCGGTCCCAGTGCTCGGTGAGCAGCCCGTCCTCCAGCCGGTAGACGTCCGAGGTGGGCACGATGACCGGAGCTCCGGTGTCCTCCTGCAGCCCGGTCCAGTCCCAGATCGCCCCGACGTACTCGCTGCCGACGATCAGGTGCCGGACGACCACGTGCATGTCCGGCGCCATTCCACGGAAGATCTCGCAGCATGCTTTGAAGCCGTCCAGACCGGGCGGGATCATCGGGTCGTGCTGCCGGAAGTCCGGCCGGATGAAAAGGTGCGCCCGGGAGTAGTCCTGGACGGTGACCTCGTCGGTGTAGCGGTGCAGCAGCGCCAGGTTGGCCCGCTGGGCCTCGGTCCCGGTCGGGTCCGGCGCCGACTTCGGCTGGTCGTGCTCGGGCCGCGGGAAGCCGAGGGGCGCGATCTCGTGGTATTCGATGACGTCCCAGTGCTCGACGAACCGGCCGTCCCGGAGCCGGAAGAGGTCGGCGGTGCCGAGCTCGACCTTTTCGCCGGTCGGGCCGTGGTGGCCCCGCCAGAAGAGGTACACGAGCACCCGGTCCTGCTGGGCGATGGCCAGCTCGGCGGTCACGGTCAGGTCGGGGAAGGCGGCCAGCAGCGGACCGGTCAGGAACTGCGCCAGCCCCTCCTGGCCGGTCCCGTAGATCGGGCTGTGCTGGACGAAGTCGGGGGCGGCGAAGTCGGGGATTCCGGCCGGGTCCCGCGTGTTCACCACCTCGGCGTAGAAGCGGAGCACCCGCTCGGCGTTGTCCCGCTCGGCGGGCGTGCTGGCGTCGACGATCAGGTCGGTCATCGGGCGTCGACCGCCACGGGCAGCGTCTTGAGACCGCGCACCAGCATCGACTCCTGGTATTGCAGGGTGGAGGTGGCCAGCCGGAGGTCGGGCACCCGGCGGAAGAGCGTGTTGAGCGCCACCCGGCCCTGCAGCCGGGCCAGCGCCGAGCCGACGCAGATGTGCCGGCCGGTGCCGAAGCTCAGGTGCCGGTTGTCCTTGCGGCCGAGGTCCAGCTCGTTCGGGTTCGGGAACACCGCCGGGTCCCGGTTCGCCGCACCCCGGACCACGAGCACCTCCTCGCCCTCCTTGATCAGCTGATCGCCCATCTGCACGTCCTCGAAGGCGACCCGGTACGACATGTGGGTGGGCACGTCGTAGCGCAGGATCTCCTCGATCGCGCTGGACTCCAGGTCGGGCTCGGTCTTGAACCGCGCCAGCTGCTCGGGGTAGCGCAGCAGCGCCACCACGCCGTTGCCGATGAGGTTGGTGGTCGTGCTGTGGCCGGCGACGAAGAGCACGATGCAGGTGCCGAGCAGCTCGTCGCCGGACAGCCGCTCCCCGGTGTGCGCCTCCACCAGCGCGGTGAGCAGGTCGGCGCCCGGCTGCCGGCGCCGCTCGGCGGCCAGCGTGCTGAAGTACGCCTTGAGCTCGATCAGCGCGGCGTCCCGCCCGCGCTCCTGCTCCGCGGTCACCGAGAAGGTCGGACCGATGCCGGCCAGGTATTGCTGCGCCCAGCGCATGACGTCCGGCCGGTCCGCGTCCGGCACGTCCAGCAGCTGGCATATGGTGCCGAACGGCAGGGCGTGCGCGTACGACTCGACCAGGTCGAACTCACCCTTCGGCAGCGCCTCGTCGAGCAGCCGGTCCGCCGCGGCCTGCACGTACGGCCGCAGCCCGTGCACCACCTTCGGGCTCAGCGCGTCCCGGACGATGGCCCGGATCCGGGTGTGGTCCGGCGGGTTCTTGAAGAAGAAGAAGTCCCGCTGGCTGGTGAAGCCGGCCGCGGTCTCGTCGGCCCGGCTGGCCTCCGCCTCGGTGCGCGGGTAGCCGAAGCGGTCGTCGCTGAGCACCTCGTAGCACTCCGCGTAGCGGGTCAGCAGCCAGAAGCCGGCCGGGCTGTGGAAGATCGGCTGCTGGTGCCGGAGGATCTCGTAGAACGGGTACGGGTTCTTGCGGAAGGCCGGGTTGTCGGCGAGCGCCTGCAGGCCCGGCGCGCTGGGTCGCTGCGAGGTCCCCGGGGTCGCGGTCTGGGTCATCGTTGGTCCGTTCGGCTCGGCTTGGGGGAGGCTCAGAACAGGCCGTTGCCGTGCGGGACGTGCTCTGCCTCCGGCAGCTCCGCCACCACGTCCCAGTGCTCGGCGATCTTGCCGTTCTCCACTCGGAAGAGGCTGCAGAAGGCGTGCGGCTTGCCCACACAGTCGCCCTCGGACTGGGTGAAGACGTAGTTGCCCTCGGCGACCACGCGGTGCAGCGCCCGGTACGTCATCGGGGTGCCCGCCGCCTCCAGCAGCGCGAACGCGGCCGGCACGCTGGTGGCGCCGTCCGGGATGTGCGGGTCGTGCTGGAGCAGCCGGTCGCGGTTGACGTAGTCGTCGAGGTCGTCCCAGTCGCCGCCGATGAACGCCTGCTCGGTCAGCTCGGTGACCAGCTTCTTGTTCGCCTCGGTGGCCTCGAGGTCGGTCACCTCGGTCGGGCCGTCGACCATGTCCCGGCCGCCGACGGTGTCCATGATCTGCTCCATCATCGATTCCCAGTGCTCGACGATGAGGCCGTCCTCGACCCGGAACAGGTGGAAGATCACCACCGGCACCTCGGCCAGCCCGTGCGCGCGGGCGTGCACGGCGACCATGTTGTCCTCGGCGATCACGCGCATGAGCTCGTACTTGACGCCGGCGCTCTTGAACGCGGTGAACGCGGGGACCAGGGAGTCCCGGCCCGCCGGCAGCATCGGGCTGTGCTGGATGAAGTCCGGCGAGTAGAAGCGCTCGACCGCAGGCGCCGGGTCGTCCTCTTCGGCCAGCGTCGTCAGTGCGGTAGTCACGAGCGTCTTGGCGTCCACGTCGGATCCTCCCAGTGCAGGTCGAGATGCCAGGTTCAGCCTGCGGGCCGGTGGGCCGTTGCGGGACTCCAACAACTTGTCATGCGGTGCCGCACGACTGGCTGCTACTTGTCATCGCGCGCAGGCGGTCCCGGCAGCCAGGGCGGACAGGGCGGCCGGCAGCCCGGCCGCGAACGACGGGTGCTTCGGCGCCCAGCCGAGCTCGTCCCGCGCCCTGGCGTTGCGCACCCGGAAGGACGTGACCAGCGACGCGACCGCGGGCGCGCCGGCCGCCAGCGCCATCACCCGCGGCGGCACGCTGCCCACCCGGCGGCGACCGAGGGCGTCGGTGAGCTGGTCGACCAGGTCGCGCAGCGGCAGCGGCTCGTCGTCGACGACCGCGTACTCGGCGCCGGCCGGCGCCCGCTCGACCGCGGCCACCACGGCGGTCGCGGCGTCGTCGGCGTGCACCGGCGACCAGTAGTTGTCACCCGGGCCGAGGCAGCGCAGCAGTCCGCGCCGGGCCGGCTCGTAGAACGCCTTGCGGAAGGTGCTGCCGGGGCCGTACACGAAGCCCAGGTGCAGCACGACAAAGTCCAGCTCCCGCTCCCGCAGCGCCCGCAGCCGCCGGGTCACCGCGGCCTTTCCGGCACCCAGCGGGGACGGGGTGAACGGGGTGTCCTCGTCGATCCAGCGGTCCCCGTGGTTGCCCCAGACGAAGGCGCCGCTCGGATAGACCAGCCGGGAGCCGGCGGCCAGGCAGGCCTCGGCCAGCGCGGCGGTGGCGACCCGGTCGGCCGCCTCGATCCGGCGCACCGCGCCGGCGCCGGCCCGGCGCACCCGCAGCTGGGCGGCGTGCACCACCGCACCGCCCGCCGGCACCGCCGAGCGCAGCGTGTCCAGGTCGGCGATGTCGCCGACCACCAGCCGGGCCCCGGTGCCGGCCAGCGACGCCGCCCCGGCCGGGGACCGGACCAGCGCGACCACCTCGTGCCCGGCCCCCAGCAGAGCCCGGGTCACCGCCTCCCCGACGAGCCCGGTGGCGCCGGTGACCAGCACCGGCCCGAGCGCGCGTGCGTCCGCCATCCGCCTGCTCCCTCTTCCTCGCGGCGGCCCCCCGCCCGGCTCCGCGCCGGCCGCGTCACAGCAGCTCGACGGCCTCCTGCCGCTGCAGGCGGCGGCGGCAGTCGAGGACGAACGCCGACCGCGCGGCGACCAGGTCCCAGTCGAAGCCGTCGTGGTCGGTGAGCACCACCACCGCGTCCGCGGCGGCCAGCTCCTCCTCGGTGAGCTCGACCCGGACCAGCCGCCGGTCGACCGGGATCGGCTCCACCACGTGCGGGTCGGCCGCGTGCACGTCGGCGCCCAGCTCGAGCAGCAGCTCGGCCACCCGCAGCGCCGGCGACTCCCGGGCGTCGCCGGTGTTGGGCTTGTACGCCAGCCCGAGCAGCAGCACCCGCGAGCCGTTGACCGACCGGCGGCGCTGGTTGAGCGCCTCCATCAGCCGCTGGACCACATAGTCGGGCATGTGCTCGTTGACATCGTTGGCCAGCTCGACGAACCGGAACCGGCGGCCCAGCGCCCGGCTCACCCGCCAGGACAGGTAGACCGGGTCGACCGGCAGGCAATGCCCGCCCACCCCCGGGCCCGGGGTGAAGCGCATGAAGCCGAACGGCTTGGACGACGCCGCGTCGATCGCCGACCAGGCGTCGATGCCGAGCTCGTGGGCGAACATCGCGATCTCGTTGACCAGCGCGATGTTGATGTGGCGGAACGTGTTTTCCACCAGCTTGGCCAGCTCGGCCACCTTCGGCGACGGCACCGGGACGGTCGTGTGGACCACCCGGTCGTAGAAGGCGCGGACCGCGGCCAGCGACGCGTCGTTGACCCCGGAGACGAGCTTGGGGGTCTCGGCCAGCCCCCAGATCCGGTTGCCCGGGTCGATCCGCTCCGGGCTGTAGCCGAGGTGGAAGTCCCGGCCGGCCCGCAGCCCGGAGCCCTCCTCGAGCAGCGGCCCGACCAGCTCCTCGGTGGTGCCCGGGTATGTCGTGGACTCCAGCACCACCGTGCCACCCGGCCGCAGCCGCGGCGCCAGCGTGCGGGCCACCGCCTCGATGTGGCTGAGGTCGGGCTGGCCCTCCCGCAGCGGGGTCGGCACCGAGATCACCGCGACGTCGAAGCCGTCGAGGTCGCGCTCGTCCGCGGACGGCTTATACCGCCCCGCGGCCAGCACGGCGGCCAGCCGCTCGCTCGACACGTCCTCGACGTACGACTCTCCGGCGACAAGCTGCTTGACCCGGGCCACTTCCACGTCGTAACCGACGACGTGGAAGTGGCCCGACTCCGCGGCCAGCACCGCGAGCGGGAGACCGACGTAGCCCTGTCCCGCGATGACGACCGTCTGTGTCATTACGCCCCCCAAGGGGTGTCCGATGGGCCCTCGGCGGCGCGGGCCGGCGCCCAGACGCCGACCGACGGCGTTGTCGTCGTCGCCGATATGCACGCATATCGGCTCCTCCTCCGCCTTGCCGGACCGACGCCTGGACGCCGTCCGCATCCACCAGGACCCACCGGACACCCCTTAGCGGACCTCGGCGGACGGCCGCTCGGGGACCGCCGCCTCGTTGGGCGCCGGCTCCGCGTGCTCCCGCAGCCCGAAGCGGGCGTGCAGGCGGCGCAGCGGGCCGGGCGCATACCAGTTGGCGTTGCCGGCGAGCCGCATCAGGGCCGGCAGCAGGAGGCCACGGATCAGGGTGGCGTCGACGAGGATCGCGATCGGCATGCCGACGCCGATCGCCTTCATGTAGCTGATCCCGGAGGTGATCCAGACGAAGAACACGATCGAGATCAGCACCGCGGCGTAGGTGACCACGCGGCCGATCCGCTCGATGCCCATCGCGACCGCGGCCGTGTTGTCCCCGGTCCGGTCGTATTCCTCGCGGATCCGGGACAGCATGAAGACCTGGTAGTCCATGGACAGGCCGAAGCCGAGCGCGAAGACGAGGATCGGCACCGTCCAGGTGATCGCGCCGGTGACGTTGAAGTCGCCGACGATCGACTGCAGGTTGCCCTCCTGGAAGATGAACACCAGCGCACCGAAGGTGGCGGTGAGGCTGAGCAGGCTCAGCAGCATCGCCAGCACCGGCAGCAGCAGGCTCCCGGTCAGCAGGAAGAGCAGGATGAACATGCCGACCGCGAGCACCACCAGGAAGACCGGCAGCGTGTCGTAGATCGAGTCGAAGGTGTCCACGGACACCGCCGGGGTGCCGCCGACCGACACCGGGAACGGCCGCTCGGCGTCCCGGACGGCGCGGACGAGGTCCTCGCCCTCCTGCGAGTAGCCGTCCACGGTCGGGATCACGGTGAGGAAGGTGGCGTCCTGGGCGGCGAACCGCTGGGACGCCTCACCCGCCGGCGCGACCTGCTGACCGCGGGCGAAGGTGCCGGTCAGCGCGTCCACCCGGGCCACGTTGGGCAGGCCGGACAGGCGCTGCGCGTACGCCGTGATGTCGCCGGCGCGCGAAGCCGGGTCGCCGATGCCCTCGGCCACCACCTGCACGGCGTCCTGCTCGCGCGAGGTGAACTCGGTGCGCACCGCGCTGAGCACCTGCGCGGCCTGCGCGTCCTTGGGCAGGATCTGCTCGTCCGGCAGTCGCAGCTTCAGGCCGAGCGCAGGCGCGCCGAGCAGCAGCAGGACCGCGATCACGACCACCGCGACCGGGACCGGGCGGCGCATCACGAACATCGCCAGCCGGTGCCAGAAGCCGGACTCCAGCCGCTCCTCGGACCGGTCCTTGCGGTGGAACAGCCGCCACTTGTCGATCCGCGGGCCCATCCAGGCCAGCAGCGCCGGCACCACGACGAGCGAGGCGGCAGCGGCCAGCAGCGCGGTGGCGATCGACGCGTACGCCATCGAGTCGAAGATGGTGAACGGGAAGACCAGCAGCGCGCCGAGCGCGACCGCGACGGTGATCGCGGAGAAGACCACGGTCCGGCCGGAGGTGCGCAGCATGGCCCGGATCGCGTCCGGGATCGTCCGGCCGCGGCGCAGCTCCTCCCGGTAGCGGCTGACCATCAGCAGGCTGTAGTCGATGGCCAGGCCGAGGCCGAGGAAGACGGTGATGTTGGTGACGAAGGACGACTGCTCGGTGGCGAGGGTGAGCAGGAACATCAGCAGCATCGCCAGCAGCATGGTGACGAACGCGACCGCCAGCGGCACCAGCGCCGCGAGCAGGCTGCCGAAGATCAGCACCAGCACCACGAGCACCAGCGGGAAGACGATCGCCTCCGCCCGGCTGATGTCCTTTTCGGCGGTCTTGATGTTTTCGTCCCAGGTCATCGCGGAGCCGCCGACCTGCACCCGGGCGCCCTGGAAGTCGCCGGAGTAGGCCGGGGCCAGCGTCTTGATCCGCTCCAGCACCGCGTCGAAGTCGCCGCCGATCGTCGCGGTGACCAGCGCCTTTTTGCTGTCCTGGCTGCGCAGCTGCTCGGCCCGCCCGGCCGACCAGTAGGACACGACGTTGTCGATGTCCGCCTCGGCGGCCAGCCGCTGGGTCAGCGCCAGCCCGGTCGCCTGGGCCGCGGGCGAGTCGACCCCGCGGTCGTCGGTGACCAGCAGCACCAGGTTGGGATCGCCCTGCTCGAACGTCCCCTGCAGGATCTGGGTGGTGCGCTGGGACTCGGAGCCGTCCTTCTCGTAGCCGCCCAGGGTCACCCGCGAGTTGAGGCCGGACGAGACCACCCCCGCCGCGAGGACGATCAGCAACGTGACGAGAAGGACCGCTCGGGGCCTGCGCAGGACCACGCCCGCCAGCCGGTCGAACATCCGTTCCTCCTACCGGGTGCTTGCCTATCGGACTGGAATCGCGGGGTAGACGAGACAGCACGGTCGTTCGTGACATCCTTCGCCCGTCCCTCCGGGCCGGCGGCACGACGCCGCCGGCCCCGGAGACCCGGCCCGCTCGTCAGGTCCAGTGGCCGGTCCCGTAGGTCTCGGTGCTGTGCAGGATCCGCTCGCGCAGGTCCGGTCGGCGTACCTTCCAGGTGCCCGTACGGGGGAACTCGGCCCACCCGATCAGCTGCGGCTCGGCCAGCGGCGGCAGCCCGGCGGTGGCCCGCCGCCAGGCGGGCGGGTCCAGCCGGTCGCCGCGCATGCTGATGACCGGCACCGGCAGCCCGCCCGGGTTGCCCAGCACGATCACCTCGGTCGCCCCCGGCAGCCGGTCCAGCAGCAGGCTCTCCAGCTCGATCCCGCTGGTGCCGGGGATGGAGTCGACCTCCCGGTCCAGGATGGCCAGCCGGCCGGACCGCCGGTGGATGCCGATGTCGCCGGTGTTCCACCAGCCGTCCCAGTCCTTGGCCCGGTGCCGGTCGTCCTCGCCGAGGTAGGTCAGGCAGCGGCCGCGGCTGCGGACCAGCACCAGGCCGCGCTGCCCGCGGGGCAGCTCCTTGCGGGTCTGCGGGTCGACCACCTTCCACTTGATGACGCCCGGGATGGGGAAGCCGACGTCGGTGGTGAAGGCGTGGTCGGCGGCCGCGGAGCGGCGCTTGCGGGCGCCGAGCCGGGTGTAGACGGCCAGGCTGGCCGGGCCGAACTCGCTCTGTCCCCAGCTCTGCCCCCACACCGGGAGCCGGCGCCGGGTCGCGCCCAGGAAGGCCCGGACCGTCGGCGGGTGGATGGCGTCGAACGTGCTCAGGTACGCCCGCACGTTCGCGAACAGCTCCGGGTGGGTCTCGGTCAGGCCCTCCCACAACTGGTAGATGTTCGGGCAGGCCTCCAGCGTGGTCGCCCGGTGCTTCGTCAGCGTCCGCACCACCGCCGCCGGGCTCGGGTCGGCGATCACCACCACGTCCTTCGGCGGCAGCGTCAGCTGCGCGACCGTCCAGGTCAGGCAGCGGACGTGCACGAAGGCGATGCTGGAGACGATCACGTCGTCGTCCCGGGTGGACAGGAACGGGATGCGCATGGTCTCCAGCCGGGCGTTCGTCCCGATGGAGGTGTTCGCGGAGTGCACCACGAACTTCGGCATCCCGGTGGTGCCGGAGGTGTGGGTGCACACCATCGGCTCGTGGTCCGGCCGCGGCCGGGCCGGCGGCACCGGGGTCCCGCCGAGGTCGGCGAAGGTGAGCAGGCCGCCGGCCGGGGCCGAGTCGCCGGCCTCGCCGCCGACCACGATCGTCGGCACCTCGGCCGGCACCAGCTCGATGCCCTGCTCGGCGGCGTCGGCGAGCAGGGTCGAGCTGGCCACCAGCACGGCCGGCTCCAGCCGCTGCATCATCCGCTGCAGCAGCGCCGGCCGTACGGTCGCCGAGCACAGCGCGGGGATCGCGCCGATCCGGGCGGCGGCCGCGGCGATGACCACCGAGTCGAGGTGGTTGTCCTTGATGATGGCCAGCCGGTCGCCGTACCGGAGGCCGGCCTGGTGCAGCCCGGCCGAGGTCTCCTCGACCAGCTGGGCCAGCTCGGCCACGGTGAAGCGGGTGTCCCCCTTCGGGGTCAGGTCGAACGGGCGGTCGATGTTCCAGGTCGCGCCGTCGCTGCCGGCGAAGTGCTCGAAGACCATGCCCAGGTTGTTCGGCCGGGTCGCGGTCCGGCCGCGGGCCTTCTTGGCCGCGCCCATCAGGTCCACCGCCCGGTGCCGAAGGTCTGGGTGGTGCCGAACAGCCGCTCGCGCAGCACCGGCCGGCGCACCTTCCAGGTGCCGGTCCGGGGGAACTCGTCCCAGCCGATGAGGACCGGGTCGTCCAGCTGCGGCAGGTCGGCGGTGGCCCGCCGCCAGGCGCCCGGGTCGAGGGAGCCGTCGGTGGTGGACAGCACCGGCACCGGCGCCCGGCCGGGCACGCCGAGCACGATCACCTCGGTGGTGTCCGGCAGCCGCTCCAGCAGCACGCTCTCCAGCTCGATGCCGCTGACCCCCGGGATCACGTCGACCTCGCGGTCGATGATGCGCAGCAGGCCGCCGCGGCGCTGGACCCCGATGTCGCCGGAGTTCCACCAGCCGTCCCAGATCTTCTCCCGGTGCCGGTCGTCCTCGCCCAGGTAGGTCAGGCAACGGCCGGCGGTACGGACCAGCACGATCCCCTCGGTGCCGCGCGGCACCTCCTTGCGGGTCTGCGCGTCGACCACCTTGACCCCGGTGACGAGCGGGATCGACCGGCCGACGTCGCTGGTGACCGCCTTGCGGGAGCCGCGGCTGCGCTTGAGCCGGCCGCGGGTGTAGAGGCCCATGCAGACCGGGCCGACCTCGGTCTGCCCCCAGACCTGCCCCCACACCGGCATCCGGTGCCGGGACACGTCCAGGAAGGTCCGCACCGTGCGCGGGTGGATCGCGTCGAAGGTGTTGATGAACGCTCGGCACGGCGCGAAGACGTCCGGGTCGGTCCGGGCCATCCCCTCCCAGCGCTGGAAGATGTTGGGGCAGGCCTCCAACGTGGTCGGCGGGTGCCGGCGCAGCGTGGCCGCGACCGTGTCCGGGGTGGACTCCGCCAGCACCACGACCTCGCCCGGCGGGCGGGCCAGCTGGGCGGCGGCCCAGGTGATGGCCCGGCCGTGCACGAACGAGATGCACGAGGCGACCGTGTCCGTCGGCCGGATCGACAGGAACGGGATCTTCATCGTCTCGAGCTTGGTCAGCACGCCGAGCAGCGTGGTGGCCGAGTGGACGACGTACTTGGGCACGCCGGTGGTGCCGGAGGTGTGGGTGCAGATCATCGGCTGGTCGTCGCCGGCCGGGCTGGCCGCCGGCACGTCCGCGTCGAGCAGCTCGGAGACGGTGGTGACGGTCCGGTCCAGCGCCTCCGCGCCGGCGCCGGCGACCAGCACCCGGGCCCGCGGGCCGGCCAGGTCGACGCCGGCCTTCTCCGCGCCGGCCAGCACGGCCGGGCTGAGCACCAGGACCCCGGGCTCCAGCCGGTCCATCATCCGGCGCAGGATGTCCGGCTCGATCGTGCTGGAGGTCATCGCCGGCAGCGCGCCGATCCGGGCCGCCGCGGCGGCCAGCAGCACGGTGTCGAAGTGGTTGTCCTTGATGATCGCCAGCCGGCCGCCGGGCCGCAGCCCGGCCTCCCACAGCGCCGCCGAGGTCCGCTCGACCAGGGTGGCCAGTCCGGCCACGGTGAACCGGACGCCGGAGTCCGGCGCGATGTCGAACGGGCGGTCCAGGTGCCAGACCGGCCGCGGCGCCGAGGCGAAGTGCTCGAACACCATGCCGATGTTGCGCGGCGGCCTGGTCCGCTGGGTCTGCGCGGCCATGGTCTCTCCTCGGGGACTGGTCGGGGTCAGCGGACGGCCAGCAGGGTGGCGACGAGGACCACCAGCACGCCGAGCCGGTGGGCCTTGACGCCGAGCTTGCGGGCGCCGAGCGGGTTGTCCTGCCACAGCCCGGTACGCGCCTGGGCGGCCCGGACCGCGAGCACCGGCAGCAGGAAGAGCGGGTACCAGGCCGGCACCGCGCCGACCGCGAGCGCGAGCACGATCACCGCGGGCTCGCTCAGCGTGAGCGCCACGATGAGCCCGCGGTAGACCGACCGCGGCGCCCGGACCGCGAAGCTGCGCCGCCCGGCGGCCCGGTCCCCGGCCACGTCGTTGAGGTTCGAGTAGACCGAGACCATCAGGCTCCACAGCCCGAACAGGTACGTCAGCAGCCACACCATGCCGGTCGACCCGCCGGTGGCCAGGCCGTACGGGATCGCGATGGTCAGCCCGGTGGTGGTGAGGATGACCAGCTCCTGGAAGCCGCGGTAGGACAGCTTCAGGCCGTAGGAGTAGTTCGCGCCGAGCAGCAGCACGGTCGGCACCAGCACGACCGCCCACACGGGACGGTGCGGGGCGACCAGCAGGGCGGCGCCGAGGGCGAGCACGGCCAGCCCGACCCCGGCCCAGCCGAAGCGCACCGCGGCCGCGACCGACAGGTGACCGTCCAGCAGCGGCTTGCGGCCCCGGTCCCGCAGCGCCTCCTGCTCCGGGTCGTAGTTGCGCGCGTCGCTGCCGTCCCGGTAGCCGGTGACGTCGTCGAAGGCGACGGTGGCGGCCACCGTGCCGAGCCAGCCGACCGTGCACAGCACCAGCACCAGCAGCGCCCGGGGGTCGGTGCGCAGGTCCGGCGGCAGCAGCGTCCAGACCACCAGCGCGGACAGGTAGTAGTCGAAGAAGGCCAGCTTGGCCAGCTTGGAGTACGCCCACAGCCGCCCGTGCCGGGCCACCGGCGCGGCGGCGCCGGCGGCGGGCGTCCCGGCCGTGCGGTCGACGGCGGTCATGCCGGCATCCGTCCGTACGAGGAGATCAGCACCTGGCTGGTCCACCAGTGCCGCGGGTCGGACATCTCGGCCAGCGCGGCGGCGATCCGCGAGTCCGGCAGCAGGCCGGCCCCGACGATCCGCGGCCGCATGAACTCCAGCCAGAGCTGGTAGTGCCGGGCCTGCTCGGAGCCGCCCTGCATGACCACGACCCGGCCCTCGGCGGAGACGTCCACCAGCGGGCCGTCCAGCAGCAGCTGCAGGTCGAAGTGGCCGCCGCGGGGCTCGTGCCCGGTCTGGCGCATCAGCCCGTAGCCGGCCTGGCGGATGTCCTGCAGGAAGAGCTCGGAGGTGGCGCTGCGGAACAGCGGCAGCGAGTCGGTGTCCTCCAGGAAGAGCCAGCCGCCGGGCCGCAGCGCGGCGGTCAGCCGGGCCACCGCGGCGGCCCGGTCCGGCAGGTGCTGCACCAGCATCCGGGCGTGCACGAGGTCGAACTGGCCGGCCGGCAGGTCCTCGGTGCGCAGGTCGTACGGGAGCACCTCGACGCCGCGCTCGGCCAGCGGGGTCAGCCGGCCGACCTCCAGGTCGGCGGCGACCACCCGGCCGGTCGGTCCGACTCGGTCGGCCAGCCAGCGTGCGGCGCCGCCGGCGCCGGCCCCGACCTCGAGGCAGGACCAGCCGGGGGCGACGCCGAGCCGGTCGAAGCGCTCCAGCGTGCCCGGGTCCCAGACCGCCTCGTTGGTGAGCAGCCGCTCGGTCTCCAGCTCCCAGGTCGGCGAGAAGACGTACTCACCGGTGGTCGTCATGCCGCGCCCCTCACTCGAAGAAGTCGCAGACGGCGTCGGCGATGTACTCGACCTGGGCCTCGGTCAGGTGCGGCCAGATCGGGATCGCCAGGTTGCGGTTGCTCACCTGCTGCGCGTTGGGCCAGTCGTCACCCTCCGGCGCCCAGGCCGCGAACGCGGGCTGCCGGGGCAGCGGCACCGGGTAGTAGATGTGGGTGCCGATGGACCGCTCGGTCAGGTACGCCCGGAGGTCCTCCCGGCGCTGCACCAGCAGCGAGTAGACGTAGTAACAGCGCCCGTCCCGGCCGGCCGGCGGGGCCAGCACGCCCCGGTCGGCGAGCGGCGCGAACCGCTCGGTGTAGTAGTCGGCGATGCGGGCCCGCCGCTCCAGCCGCTCGGCGAAGGTGGGCAGCCGGTGCAGCTGGAAGGCGGCCAGCACCTCGTCGAAGCGGCTGTTCTGGCCGACCACGTGGTGCCGGAAGCGGTGCACCCCGTCCTGGCCGTGGTTGCGCAGCATCCGCACCCGGCGGCCCAGCTCCTCGTCGTCGGTCAGCACGACGCCGCCCTCGCCGGCGGTGCCGAACGCCTTGACCTGGAAGAAGGAGAAGACCCCGAGGTCGCCCCAGCGGCCGGCCGGGGTGGTGCCGAGCACCGCGCCCTGGGCCACCGCCGCGTCCTCGATCACCGGCAGCCCGTGCCGCCGGCCGATGTCCATGAACGCGGGCATGTCGGCCATGATCGAGAAGACGTGGGCCGGCATGATCGCCTTGGTCCGCGGGGTGATCCGGCGCTCGGTGTCGGCCGGGTCCATGACCATGGTCCACGGGTCGACGTCGGCGAAGACCGGGGTGCCGCCGACGTTCGCGACCGAGCTGGCCACCGGCTGGCAGCAGAAGGCCGGCACGATCACCTCGTCGCCGGGCCCGATGCCCAGGGCGGCCACCGACAGGTTGAGCCCGCCGGTGCCGCTTGAGCAGGCGATGACGTCCCCGGCCCCGGTGTCCTCGCGCAGCGCCCGCTCAAGCTCGGCCGTGCGGGTGCCGAGGATGAACTTCTGGTCCGGGGTGACCGCGACCTCGTGCAGGATCTTCAGCAGCGCCTCCCGGTCGGCCTCGAAGAGGTCCGGCGGGAAGAAGGGCAGTGTCATCGGTGTCCCCCCGCCCTGATCCCGGCGTAGAAGGAGCGGATCGCGTCGCAGACCACGTCGACCTCGGCGTCGGCGAGGTCGGGGTAGAGCGGCAGCGCGACGGTCCGGGTGCAGGCCGCCTCGGCGACCGGGAACTGGCCGGCGCGGTAGCCCAGGTCGGCGAAGCACGGCTGCAGGTGCAGCGGCGACGGGTAGTAGGTCTCGGTGCCGATGCCGCGGCCGGTGAGGAACTCCACCAGCTCGTCGCGGCGCTCGACCTCGACCACGTAGACGTACCAGACCGGGTTGGTGTCGGCGGACCGCGGCACCACGGTGGGCACGCGGAGCACGCCGGGCACGTCCCGCAGCCGCTCGGAGTACGCCGCCGCGAGCACCGCCCGCCGCGCGATCTCCTGGTCCAGCCGGTCCAGCTTGGCCATCAGCACCGCGGCCTGGATGTCGTCCATCTTGCTGTTGGTGCCGGACACCCCGGACAGGTTGGAGATGCCGGCGATGTGGTCGATCGTCTTGCCCAGCCGGCCGTGGTGGCGCAGCACGCCGACCCGCTCGGCCACCTCGGGGTCGTCGGTGAGCACCATGCCGGCGTCGCCGATCGCGCCCAGGGTCTTGGTCGGGAAGAACGACAGCACCCCGCCGGCGCCGAGCAGGCCGGCATGCGTGCCGTCCCAGCGCATCCCGATCGCCTCGGCGCTGTCCTCGACCAGCACCAGGTCGTGCCGGCGGGCCAGCTCGGCCGCGGCGCCCATGTCCGCCATCTGGTGGAACAGGTGCACCGGCATGACCGCCCGGGTCCGTTCGGTCACCGCGGCCGCCGCCGAGTCCGGGTCGAGCGCGTAGCTGACCGGGTCGATGTCGGCGAACGCGGGCCGGCCGCGGGCCAGCGAGACCGAGGTCGCGGTGGCGACGAAGCTGAACGCCGGCACCACCACCTCGTCGCCCGGCTGCAGCCCGGCCGCCCGCAGCAGCAGCACCAGTGCGTCGGTGCCGCTGTTCACCGCGATCGCAAATCGCGCACCGGTATAGCCGGCGAGGGCCTTTTCGAGCTCGCCGACCTTTCGTCCGTGTGAATACTTGCCGCGATCCGCGACGTCATTGACATGACGTGCGACCGAGGGCCAGATCGCCTCGAAGGAAGCCGACTGGGAAAAGAAGGGGACGGCGCGCGTCAATTCCGCGACCGTGCGGGTCGGCGCCGCCGCGGGCGCCCCGGCCGGGCCGTCCATCAGCTCGCGGGGGGCAGGTCCTCGAGGGCCTGCACGATGCCGTCCCAGAGCTTGACCCGGGCGTTCAGCGCGGTGTTGATCGTGGCCGAGCACTCGTCCCACCGGCTGTCGTCGTCGCCGCACAGGTCGGCCACCATCTGCATGGCCATCGGGCTGTGCTCCTCGCCGTCGACCTCGATGTGCCGGGCCAGGTAGTCGCGGAACGTGGCCAGCTTGCCGCCCTGGTCGTCGATCTTGATGACCTGGTCGAACATCTCCGGGATCAGGTCCTCGCGGCCGAACGCGAACGCCGCGGCCTGGGTGTGCAGCGGGGCCTGGTCGATGATCGACCACGTCGTACGGACGAACTCCGCCGCCGGGGTGGGCACGGACGCGCTGGTCAGCGCATCGGGGACCGGCGTGCCGGCGTACAGCTGCTCGAGGAAGGCGGTGACCGCCTTGGTGTCCGCGCCCGACTCCTGCATGCCCTGCAGGTAGAGCTCGAAGTGGCTGGTGAAGCCGTTGCCGAGCTCGTCGCTCTCCTCGACCAGCACGATGTCGTTGATGAGCCGCCGGCTGGCCGTGGTGCCGCGCGGCACCCACGGGACCTCGACGCAGGTGAGGTGCCGCTGCAGGTTCTTCAGCAGTGACATGAAGTCCCAGACCGCGTACACGTGGTGCTCGACGAAGGTGTTGACGTCCTGCAGCGTGTCCAGCCGGTGGTAGATCGGGTGCTTCAGGACGACCTCGCGGGCGTCACCGATCTGGGTCCGCAGCCGGTCGATCCCCGGGTGCTCCTGACCCCAGTCGTAGCGGGACATCGTGTCTCCTCATCTGCCGCCGTGCTCGCCAAAGTAGGTCGCCGCGACGGAGGGGGTCCATAGCAATAGGCATGGCAAGGTCTGGTTTCCGAGGATGACAAACACCGGGGGTCCCGCCGGCTCCTGACAGGTTTACCGTCGGAGCTTGACAGCCCAATAGTGCGCCGCCCAGCGTCGAGTCGAATAACCGAATGCGGCGCCGTCGGACGGTGCCGGTATCGACGGGATGAGGACGTGACCGACGAGCGCGAGCAGACCGGCGTCGAGCCGGCCGGGGACGGCGTCGTCGTGCTGGCCGAGCCGCGCGGCTTCTGCGCCGGCGTCCGGCGGGCGATCGGCGTGGTGGAGCAGGCCCTGGAGCGGTACGGGGCCCCGGTCTACGTGCGCAAGGAGATCGTGCACAACGCACACGTGGTCTCGACGCTCCGCCGTCGCGGCGCGGTCTTCGTCGACTCCGAGACCGAGGTCCCGCCCGGCGCCGTCTGCGTCTTCTCCGCGCACGGGGTCTCCCCGCAGGTGCGGCGGACCTCCGCCGACCGCGAGCTGCAGGTCATCGACGCGACCTGCCCGCTGGTCTCGAAGGTGCACCAGCGGGCCCGCCGGTTCGCCCGGGACGGGCGCACCCTGCTGCTGATCGGGCACGCCGACCACGAGGAGGTCGAGGGCACCCGCGGCGAGGCGCCGGAGCGCACCATCGTGGTCGAGTCCGAGGCCGCCGCCGAGCGGCTCGACCTGCCGGCGGACACCCCGCTGGCGTACCTGACCCAGACCACGCTGGCGGTGGACGAGACCGCCGGCGTGATCGAGGTGCTGCGCCGCCGCTTCCCCGACCTGGTCGGGCCTGGCAGCGACGACATCTGCTACGCCAGCCAGAACCGGCAGGACGCGGTCAAGGAGCTGGCCCGCACGACCGACCTGGTGCTGGTCGTCGGCTCGCCCAACTCGAGCAACTCGGTCCGGATGGTCGAGGTCGCCGAGCTGGCCGGCACCCCCGCGCACCTGGTGCCGGACGTGACCCACCTGGACCCGGCCTGGTTCGCCGGGGTCCGCTCGGTCGGGCTGAGCGCCGGCGCCAGCGCCCCGGAGCTGCTGGTCGAGGAGGTCCTGGATCGATTGCGGGACATGGGTTACGGAAAAGTGCGAATAGCCACGGTAGCCACCGAAGACGTGGTGTTCTCGCTGCCTCCCGCCGTCGCCGAGCCGCGCGCCGGTGGACGACGTACCGACAGGGAGTGGGAGGCGGCGAGATGACCATGAGCCCGGCACGTACCGAGCCGGCGCGGACGGGGGCGGACCCGGCCGTGCGCGGACGGTTGCTGGCGCGGGTGGAGGACCGCCTGAGCCGGTTCGTCGCCGACGAGCGGGCCCGCTGGTGCGCGGTCGCGCCGCATGCGACGGTCCCGATCGACGCCGTCGCGGCCCTGCTCGAGGCCGGCGGCAAGCGGATCCGCCCGGTGTTCTGCCTGACCGGTTACCTGGCCGTGGGCGGCGACCCGGAGGACCCGATCGCGGTCGACGCGGCCGCCGCGCTGGAGCTGCTGCAGGCCTTCGCGCTGCTGCACGACGACGTGATCGACAACTCCCCGCTGCGCCGCGGCCAGCCGACCGCGCACGCCGCCGGCGCTGCCGAGCACGCCCGGGAGGGCTGGCAGGGCGAGTCCCGCCGGTACGGCGACTCGGTCGCCATCCTGGCCGGCGACCTCGCGTACGCGTGGGCGGACCGGCTGGCCACCGGGCTCACCCCGGCGGCGCGCGCGGTCTGGGACGAGCTGCGCACCGAGATGATCATCGGCCAGTCGATCGACATCGTGGTCGCCGCGCAGCGGCACGCCGACCCGGAGCTGGCCCGCTGGATCGCGCTGTGCAAGTCCGGCCACTACACCATCCACCGGCCGCTGCTGCTCGGCGCCACGGTGGGCGGGCGGCCGGACCTGACCGCCGCGTTCGAGGACTACGGCCTGGCCGTGGGTGAGGCGTTCCAGCTGCGGGACGACCTGATCGACGCGTTCGGCGACTCGTCGGCGTCCGGCAAGCCGGCCGGGCTCGACTTCGCCGAGCACAAGATGACGCTCCTGCTCGCCCTCGTGATGCAGCGCGACGAGCGGGTGCGCGACCTGGTCAGCGGGTGGGACCGGGACGGCTGCTGGGACGCCGCCGCGCTGCGCGGGCTGCTCGAGGACGCCGGCGTGCGCGCCGACGTCGAGCGGCACATCGACGACCTCGTCCGGACGGCGCGGGCGGCGATCGCCGCCGCGCCGCTGCCCGGGGTCTGGCGGGACGAGCTGGCCGACCTGGCCGGCCGGATCGCGTACCGGGACCGCTGACGCGGGACCGGCCACCGACGTGGAGTGAGGAGCAAGAGCGTGCTTCGGACCCTGATCGTCGGCCTCGGCCACGCCGGACTCGACCTGCACTGGAAGGTCCTGCGCCGGCTGCGTGGGTCGGCCGGGGACCGCGAGCTGTTCGCCTCGGGACCGGCGTACGGCTTCGACCTCCGCGAGCACGCGACACCACCACCCGGCGAGGACCTGCTCCCGGTCCGGTCGCTGGCCGAGGCGGCCCGGCTGCTCGACCCGGCCGAGACGGTGGTGCACCTGTGCACCCCGCCGGTGGCCCGGCTCGACCTGCTGCACAGCCTCGCCGAGCTGGGCTTCCGCCGGATCCTGGTGGAGAAGCCGCTGGCCACCGACCAGGCCTCGGCGGAGGCGATCGCCGACCTGCGCCGGGCCGCCGGGCTCGACCTCACCGTCGTCGCGCACTGGCTGGACAGCGCGCTGACCGCCCAGTGCGCCGAGCTGATCCGGTCCGGCCGGCTCGGCGAGCTGCGCGCCATCTCCTTCATCCAGCGCAAGCCCCGGTTGAGCCGGACGATCATGACCCACGGTCACCCGACCGCGTTCGACGCCGAGCTGCCGCACTCGGTGGGGGTGGCGCTGCGGCTGGCCGGCGACGCCCACCTGCTCGACGCCGCGTGGACCGACATGCAGGTCGGCGACGAGCTGGTGCCGCGGATGGGCACCGCCCGGCTGGTCGCCCGGCACGACAACGGCGCCCACACCGAGATCTTCTCCGACCTCACCTCGCCCGTACGGGAGCGCCGGGTCACCTTCGAGCTGACCGGCGGCCGGGTCGTCGGCCACTACCCGGGCAGCCAGGACGACGACTTCGCCCACCTGCGGCTGCTGGTCGACCGGCGGGAGCTGCGCAGCGTCTTCCGGGACGACTCGCTGTCCACCTTCCTGCGCCGGGTCTACCGGCAGTACGCCGAGGGCCGCGACGGCGCCGAGGAGTTCCTGCTCAACATGCGGGTCACCACCCTGCTCAGCGAGGCGAAGAGCTACTGCATGGCCCGGGAGACCCCGCTCGCCGACGCCGCCGAGGACACCCTCGGGCTGCGGGCGAACGGCGCGCCGGTGGTGGCCGCGCTGAACGGCCGTACCGGGGGGATGGAGCGTGTCTGACCCCGCCCCGGCGCCGGCCGGCCCGGTCCGCTTCGCCGTCATCGGCGACGAGGCCGGCCCGGACCTGGACAGCCAGCTGGCCGCGGTCGGCCGGCTGGGCTGGGACCTGGTCGAGCTGCGCAACGTCGACGGGCAGGCGCTGGCCGACCTGCCGGCGGCCGCGTTCGACCGGCTGGTCGAGCGGCTGGCCGCCGCCGGCGTCGGCACCGCCTGCGTGGACTCCCGGATCGCCAACTGGGCGCGCCCGGTCACCGGCCCGCTGGACCTCGACCTGGCCGAGCTGGACGTGCTGGCCGAGCGGTGCCCGGCGCTGGGCACCCGCTTCGTCCGGGTGATGTCGTACCCGAACGACGGGCTGGCCGAGCCGGACTGGGGCCGCGAGGTGGTGCGCCGGATGCGGCTGCTCGCCGCGCGGGCCGAGGCGGCCGGGCTGGTGCTGCTGCACGAGAACTGCTCGGGCTGGGCCGGCCGGGACGCCGACCGGGTGCTGCGGCTGCTCGCCGAGGTGGACAGCCCGGCGCTCGGCCTGGTCTTCGACACCGGCAACGGCGTCGAGTACGGCTACGACGCGTACGACCTGCTGGCCGAGCTGCTCGCCGCGGTGCCCGACCGGGTGCTGCACGTCCAGGTCAAGGACGCCGCCGGGACGGCCGACCGGCCGGACTACTGCTGGCCCGGCGCGGGCCGGTGCCGGGTCGAGGAGTGCCTGCGGCTGCTGCGCGACAGCGGCTACCGCGGCGTGCTGTCCGCCGAGCCGCACATGCTGGTGCGGCCGCACGCCGGGGCCGGGCAGCCGGCCGGTGCCCCGGTCGACGGGGTGGCGACCGTCGTCGAGTACGGCCGGCGGCTGGCAGCGCTGGCCGCCGGCTCCGGGCTGGTCGGGGGCGGGGTCGGGGTCGGGGCCGGGGCGGGAGCCGCCCGGTGACCGTGGTCCACCCCGCCCCGCCCGCCACGGTGCCGCTGTCCGGCGCCGAGCTGGACCTGCTCTCCGACCTGCTCCGGCTGCCCACCGCCGGCCCGCTGGAGGTCGGGCCGGGGGTGCCGGTCGAGCTGTGGGCCGCCCAGCGGCGGTACGCACAGGCGGCCGCCGAGCTCGGCTTCACCGTGCTCCGGCACGCCGCGCCCCGGCCGGAGGAGCTGCCGCCGCTGACCCCGCGGGCGGTCCGGGAGGCGGTCGCCGCCGACCCCGGCTTCCTCGCCGCGCAGCCCAGCCTGGTGCTCCGGATCGGGCCGCCGGCCCCGGCCGTCACGGTGATGTTCAACGTGCACCTGGACACGGTGGCCGGGCTGGAGCCGGTACGGGTGGACGGCGGCCGGGTGTACGGCCGCGGCGCCATCGACGCCAAGGGCCCGGCGGTCGCGCTGCTGGCCGGCGTCCGGGCGGCGCTCACCGGCGAGCCGGCGGTGGCCGGCCGGCTGGCCGTGCTGATCCAGGCGGTGGCCGGCGAGGAGGGCGGCGCGCTCGGCGTCTTCGGCACCCGGCCGCTGGTCGAGCTCGGCTTCACCGGTGACCTCAACATCTTCTGCGAGCCGACCGGCCGCCGGCTGCTGGACCGGTGCACGGCGGCGATGACCGCCTGCGTCCGGGTGGACGGCGAGGACGCGATCGACGACGAGCCGGCCGCCGGGCACAACGCCACCGTGCTGCTCGGCGCGCTGGCCGGGCACCTGGCCGAGACGCTGCCGGCCGCGCTCGTGCCCGACGGGGCCGGGACCGGGGCCGAGACCGGGACCGGGGCCGAGACCGGGACCGCCGACGGGCAGGTCTGCGTGGCCGGCCTGCACACCGGCACCCTGCACAACCGCGTGTACGGCTCCGGCCGGCTGCTGCTCAACCTGTCCTACGGCTCGATCGCGACCGCCGACCGGCTGGCCGCGGCGGTCGACCGCGAGGTCCGGGCCGGGCTCGCCGCCTTCGCGGCCCGGCACGCGGACAGCCCGCTGCTGGCCCGTACCGCCACCGACGCGGCCTCGGTCACCACGGTGGAGTGGCTCAAGCGGGACCTGCCCGCGCTGGCCCCGACCGAGCCGGCCCGGGCCGCGGTCGACCGGCTGGCGGTGGCGGCCGGGCTGGCCCGCTGGCCGGCCGACCGGCCCTCGTTCACCTGCGACGCGATCTGGGCCGGCCGGCCCGGCTCGCTCACCGTGGTGCTCGGCCCGGGCGACCTGGCCGCCAACCACGCGCACGCGGCCGGCGAGTTCGCCGAGCTGGCCGAGCTGGAGCGGTACGCCGCCGACGTGGCCCGGCTGCTGGGGCTGCTGGCCCGGCAGCCGGACCTGGTCCGGCGCGAGTGGCGAGAGGAGAGCGCATGACCGAGACCCTGGCGACGGCCGCGCCGGACCGGGTGCTGGTCGCGTACTCGGAGCTGGTCGGCTTCACCGCCGAGGTGTTCGTCCGCCGCGGGCTGCCGGAGGGCCGGGCCCGGGTGGCCGCGGAGGCGCTCTGCTACGGCGACCTGACCGGGCTCAGCTCGCACGGGCTGGCCAACCTGACCCGGCTGTACCTGCCGCTGCTCGCCTCCGGGCGGGCCGACCCGGCGGCCGAGCCGGCGGTGCTGGCCGACCGCGGCGCCGCGGTGCTGCTGGACGCCCGCCGCGGGCTCGGGCTGTGGGTGGCCCGGGAGGCGATGGACCTCGCGGTCGAGCGGGCCGCCTCGTACGGGATCGGCCTGGTCTCGGTGCGCGACGGCACCCACTTCGGCTGCGCCGGCCACCACGCCGCCCAGGCGGTCGAGCACGGCATGATCGGCGTGGTCGCGTCGAACTGCGGCCGCCAGCGGATCATCCGGCCGCCCGGCGGCCGGCCGGCGATGCTCGGCACCAACCCGTTCAGCGTGGCCGCGCCGGCCGGCGCCGGGAACCCGCCGTTCGTGCTCGACATGAGCACCACCGTGGTGCCCACCGGCAAGGTGCGGCAGGCGGCCCGGGCCGGCCGGCCGATCCCGGAGGGCTGGCTGGCCGACGCCGCCGGCCGGCCGGTGACCGACCCGGCCGAGCTGGACCGGGGCGGCGCGTTCCTGCAGTGGCTCGGCGGGCGGCCGGAGACCGGCGCGTACAAGGGGTACGGGCTCAGCCTCATGGTCGAGGTGCTGGCCGCGATGCTGCCGGGCGCCGGGCTGGGCCCGGACGCCGACGCGCTGACCGGCGACGGCCGGCCGTCCGGCCGGGACGACGACATCGGCTTCCTGGTGCTGGCGCTGGCGCCGGCGGCGCTGCGGCCGGCCGGCGAGGTGGACCGGGACGCGGCCGGCCTGTTCGGCGCGCTGCTGGACTGCCCGCCGGTGCGGCCGGACGCGCCGGTCCGCTATCCCGGCTGGCCGGAGGCGCGGCACGCGGACCGGGCGCTGCGCGGCGGGGTGCCGCTGACGCCCGCGCTGCACGGCGAGCTGGTCGAGGTGGCGACCGAGCTGGGGCTGCCGGCCCCGGAAGGGAGGCCCACATGAGCACGCCCGAGAGCTCGCAGGGCGAGCGGGCACCGACCCCGGCACCGATCCGGCTCGGCATCGTGGGGCTGGGGGTGATCTCCCGCTACTACGTGGCCGCGCTGACCGGCCCGGACGCGCCGCCCGAGCTGCGGCTGAGCGCGGTCTGCGACCTCGACCCGGGCGTGCTCGACCCGTACCGGGACCAGCTGGCCTGCTACTCCGACCACGCCACCCTGCTGGCCGGCGCCGGGGTCGACGCGGTGGTGGTGAACGTGCCCAACGACGCGCACCACCCGGTCGTCCGCGACGTGCTGGCCGCCGGCCTGCCGGTGTGCGTGGAGAAGCCGCTGGCCACCACGCTCGCGGACGGCGAGGACCTGGTGGCGCTGGCCCGCGGCCGCGGGCTGCCGCTGCTGACCGCCTTCCACCGCCGCTACAACGACAACGTGCTGGCCCTGCTGGACCGGGTCGGCGGGCGGCCGGTGCGGCACCTGACCGTCCGCTACCACGAGCGGATCGAGGAGCACGTCGGCCGCGACCGGTGGTACCTGGACCCCGAGCGGTGCGGCGGCGGCTGCGTCGCGGACAACGGGCCGAACGCGATCGACCTGGTGCACCTGGTGCTCGGGCCGGTCACGCTGGAGCGGGCGGAGGTGGTGCGGGACGCCGCCGGCATCGACCGGCAGGCGACCATCGACCTGCGGGCCGCCTCCGGCGCCACCGCCCGGGTCGAGCTGGACTGGTCGTACCCGCACGGCGAGGCCAAGGACGTCCGGGTCGAGCTGGCCGACGGCAGCACCGACCGCGCCGACATGCTGGCCGGCCACGTCGCGTTCAAGAGCTCGCTCGGCCACGAGTACGTCGGTGTGCTCCGTCACTTCGCGAGCGTGCTCCGGGGCCGGGTGGCATCCTGGCCGGACGGGCTGGCGCCGCTGCGGCTCGTGACGGAGGTCTACGAGCGGGCGGCCCGGCCCGCGATCCCGACGGGGCTCGCGGCGCCGACGGGGGGTGGCGGATGAGTCGCTCCCTGGTCGCCGTCCAGCACCCCACCGGTGCCGCCGAAGACGGGCCAAAGCGTACGGTCGAGGGCATAGTGGTGAAGGTGTTGGTCCACCGTCGCGATGATCGCGGCATGAGCTTGGAGCCGTATGCGAGCCGCTGCGTGCGGGTCGGCGAGGTGCACGAGCTGGTGACCACCGACCACCGGGACACCCGCCCGGGGGCCCGGATCGACCGGGTCGCGTTCCTCGGCTTCGCCGAGATCACCCGGGCCGGCGTGCTCGACCGCGGCGACCGGCTCTGGGTCGGCGACCGCCTGGTGGGGACCGTGCTCGGCTTCGACGCCTGCCACTTCCCCAACCACTACAACGTGCTCATCGCCACCGACGAGACGATGACCGGCGCGGAGCTGGGCCTGCTCCCCGAGACAGGGGTCAGGTTCGAGCCCGCCGACGAGAGCTTGCGCACCGAGACCAGGAGGAGCAGATGACCGTGCTGGAGCAGATCCGGGAGCCCGCCGACCTGCGGCAGCTGACCCGGCCCCAGCTGGACCGGTTGGCCCGGGAGATCCGGGACTTCCTGGTCACCGAGGTCACCCGCACCGGTGGCCACCTCGGTCCCAACCTGGGCGTGGTGGAGCTGACGCTGGCGCTGCACCGGGTCTTCGACTCGCCGCGCGACCGGATCATCTGGGACACCGGCCACCAGTCGTACGTCCACAAGATGGTCACCGGCCGGTGCGGCGGCTTCACCAACCTCAAGCAGACCGGTGGGCTGTCCGGCTACCCGTGCCGGGACGAGTCCGAGCACGACCTGGTGGAAAACTCGCATGCCTCGACGTCGCTGTCATGGGCGGACGGGCTGGCCAAGGCGTACGAGCTGACCGGGCAGCGGGACCGCACCGTGGTCGCGGTGGTCGGCGACGGGGCGCTGACCGGCGGGATGTGCTGGGAGGCGCTGAACAACATCGCCGCGGCCAAGGACCGGCCGCTGGTGATCGTGGTCAACGACAACACCCGGTCGTACGCGCCGACCACCGGCGGGTTCGCCGACCATCTGGCGACGCTGCGCACCAGCAAGGGCTACGAGCGGTTCCTGGAGTGGGGCAAGCAGACCGTCCGCAGCGCCCCGGTGGTCGGGGACACCGTCTACGGCGCGCTGCACGGGGCCAAGAAGGGCCTCAAGGACATGATCGCCCCGCAGGGCCTGTTCGAGGACCTCGGCCTGAAGTACGTCGGCCCGGTCGACGGGCACGACATCGAGGCGGTGGAGGCGGCGCTGGTCGCCGCCCGCGGCTTCGGCGGCCCGGTGATCGTGCACTGCATCACCGAGAAGGGCCGGGGCTACGCCAAGGCGGAGGCGCACGACCTGGACCGGTTCCACCAGATCGGGGCGGCCGCGGTGCCGGGCAAGCCCAAGGCCGGCCGGAGCTGGACCTCGATCTTCAGCGAGGAGCTGGTCTCAGTCGGCGCCGACCGGCCCGATGTGGTCGCGATCACCGCGTCCATGCTCGACCCGACCGGGATGCTGGCGTTCGCGAAGGCGTACCCGGACCGCGTGTTCGACGTGGGCATCGCCGAGCAGCACGCGGTCACCTCGGCCGCCGGGCTGTCGCTGGGCGGGCTGCACCCGGTGGTGGCGATCTACGCGACCTTCCTCAACCGCGCCTTCGACCAGGTGCTGATGGACGTGGCCCTGCACAAGCAGGCGGTGACCTTCGTCCTCGACCGGGCCGGGGTCACCGGCAACGACGGGCCGAGCCACAACGGCATGTGGGACCTGTCGATCCTGCAGGTGGTGCCGGGGCTGCGGATCGCCGCACCGCGCGACGGCGACCGGCTGCGCGAGCTGTTCCGGGAGGCGGTGGCGGTCGAGGACGGGCCGACCGTGGTCCGGTTCTCCAAGGGCCCGGCCCCGGCCTCGGTGCCGGCGGTCGACAGGGTCGGCGGCATGGACGTGCTGCACCGGTCCGGCCGGCGGCCGGAAGTGCTGCTGGTCTCGGTCGGCGCGATGGCCTCGGTCTGCCTGGGCGCCGCGGCGATGCTGGGCGAGCAGGAGATCGGCGTGACCGTGGTCGACCCGCGCTGGGTCAAGCCGGTCGACCCGGCGCTGGCCGACCTGGCGGCCGAGCACGACCTGGTCGTCACCGTCGAGGACAACGGCCGCGCCGGCGGCGTCGGCGTGGCCATCGCGCAGGCGCTGGCGGACGCCGAGGTGGACACCCCGCTGCGCACCATGGGTGTGCCGCAGTCGTTCCTGGACCACGGCAGCCGCGCGGACGTCCTGGCCGCGATCGGGCTCACCCCGTCCGGGGTGGCCGAGCGCGCCCTGTCCGCGCTCAAGCGGGTCTCCTCCGGCCGGCCCGCGCTGGCGGAGCGGGGGGCCCGATGAGCGGGGTCTCCCTGGGGATGCCGAAGCTGCCGCCGCCGGTGTTGGCGGCGCGGCGTGGGTCGCGGCAGATTCGGGTGGGGTCGGTGTTGGTGGGTGGGGATGCGCCGGTGTCGGTGCAGTCGATGACGACGACGTTGACTGCGGACATCAACGCGACGTTGCAGCAGATCGCGGAGTTGACGGCGTCGGGTTGTGACATTGTGCGGGTGGCGGTGCCGTCGCAGGATGATGCGGAGGCGTTGCCGGCGATCGCGCGGAAGTCGCAGATCCCGGTGATCGCGGATATTCATTTCCAGCCGAAGTATGTGTTCGCGGCGATCGACGCGGGTTGTGCGGCGGTGCGGGTGAACCCGGGCAACATCAAGGCGTTCGATGACCGGGTGGGGGAGATCGCCCGTGCGGCCGGGGATGCGGGGGTGTCGCTGCGGATCGGGGTGAACGCCGGGTCGTTGGACAAGCGGTTGTTGGCCAAGCACGGGAAGGCGACTCCGGAGGCGCTGGTGGAGTCGGCGCTGTGGGAGGCGTCGCTGTTCGAGGAGCACGGTTTCGGGGATTTCAAGATCTCGGTGAAGCACAACGACCCGGTGGTCATGGTGCGGGCGTATGAGTTGCTGGCCGAGTCGTGTGACTATCCGCTGCATCTGGGGGTGACTGAGGCGGGGCCGGCGTTCCAGGGCACGATCAAGTCGGCGGTGGCGTTCGGGTCGTTGTTGTCGAAGGGGATCGGGGACACCATCCGGGTGTCGCTGTCGGCGCCGCCGGTGGAGGAGGTGAAGGTCGGCATCCAGATCCTGGAGTCGCTGAACCTGCGTCAGCGGGGGTTGGAGATCGTGTCCTGCCCGTCCTGCGGCCGCGCCCAGGTCGATGTCTACACCCTCGCCGAGAAGGTGACCGCCGGGCTGGACGGGCTGAGTGTGCCGCTGCGGGTGGCGGTCATGGGCTGCGTCGTCAACGGCCCGGGCGAGGCCCGCGAGGCCGACCTCGGGGTCGCCTCCGGCAACGGCAAGGGCCAGATCTTCGTCCGCGGCAAGGTGATCAAGACCGTCCCCGAGGCACAGATCGTCGAGACCCTGATCGAAGAAGCCATGCGCCTCGCCGAAGAGATGGGCGAGGCGGTCGACGAGTCCGGCGAACCCACCCCCGAGCCGGGAAAGGTGCAGGTCACCGTGTCCTGAACAGGCCCTCCCCGGCCGGCCCGGGACGGCGGTGACATAGACTCGACCCGTCCGTCCGCGGAAGGATGTCCGCCTGTGTACGCCGAAGAGCCCGTGGGTGCCCCGCCGGACCCGATCGGCGTGGACACGTTCTCCGAGCACCGGGACGTCCTGTTCGCGATCGCGTACCGGATGCTGGGCAGTGTCAGCGACGCGCAGGACGCGGTGCAGGACGCCTGGCTGCGCTGGGCGGCGGCGGACCGCAGCGCGGTCCGCCACCCCCGGGCGTACCTGATCCGCACGATCAGCCGGCTCTCGCTGGACCGGCTGCGCAGCGCGACCAGCCGCCGCGAGGTCTACGTCGGGCCCTGGCTGCCGGAGCCGCTGGCCACCGGCCCGGACGTGGCCGAGGAGGTCGCGCAGGCCGACTCGGTGTCGATGGCGCTGCTGGTGGTGCTGGAGACGCTGTCCCCGCTGGAGCGGGCGGTCTTCGTGCTGCGCGAGGCGTTCGAGCTGCCGTACGGGGAGATAGCCGAGGCGCTGGGCAGCACCGAGCCGGCGGTCCGGCAGCTGGCCCACCGGGCGCGCGAGCACGTGGCGGCCCGCCGCCCGCGCTACGAGTCGGACCCGACCGTGCACCGGACGGTCAGCGAGCGCTTCCTCGCCGCCTGCTCCAGCGGCCAGCTGACCGAGCTGGTCGACGTGCTGGCACCGGACGTGACGCTGGTGGCCGACAGCGGCGGGGTCACCCCGGCGCCGCGCGGCCCGCTGGCCGGCGCGCAGACGGTCGCCCGCTTCCTGCTGTACGGCCTCCGCGCCTCGCCCGACGACGTGCGGATCGTGCCGCGCCGGCTCAACGCCGGGCCGGGGCTGGTCGCGTTCAGCGGCGGGGCGCCGCTGGCCACGCTGGTGCTGGACAGCGACGGCGACCGGATCGCCGCCATCTACCTGGTTTCCAACCCGGGCAAGCTGGGCTCGGTGGCGGTCGCGCCGGAGGGCGGCGACGGGCTCAGCGCCTGACCCTGTGTCTGGCGTGGGGCCGGCTCAGCCGGCCCGCACCCCACGGTGCAGCGCGACGATCCCGCCGGTGAGATCCCGCCAGCCCACCCCGGTCCAGCCGGCCGCCGCGACCCGGGCGGCCAGCGCGGCCTGGTCCGGCCAGGCCCGGATCGACTCGGCGAGGTAGACGTACGCCGCCGGGTTGCTGGACACCCGCCGGGCCACCGCCGGCAGCGCCCGCATGAGGTACTCGGTGTAGACCACCCGCCACGGCGCCCAGGTGGGCCGGCTGAACTCGCAGACCACCAGCCGGCCACCCGGGCGGGTGACCCGGGCAAGCTCGGCCAGCGCGGCGTCCGGGTCGGCGACGTTGCGCAGGCCGAAGGAGATCGTCACCGCGTCGAAGGCACCGTCGGCGAAGGGCAGCGCGAGCGCGTCGCCGGCCACCAGCGGCACCGGCCGGTGCCGGCCGGCCCGCAGCATGCCGAGGGAGAAGTCGCAGGCCACCGCGGTGGCGCCGGCCCGGGCCAGCGACACCGTGGACACCGCGGTGCCGGCGGCGAGGTCGAGCACCCGCTCCCCCGGCCGGAGCGCCAGCGCGGCCACGGTCTCGCGCCGCCAGGCCCGGTCCCGACCCGCGGACAGCACGGTGTTGGTCACGTCGTACCGTCGGGCGACCTGGTCGAACATGGCGGCGACCTCGTGCGGCTGCTTGTCCAGTGAGGCGGCGGTCACCCGGTCATCCTGACCCATGAGCGGACCATGGTTCCGGCGGGTACGTTGATCAGGGGCCCGTCGGGCCGGAGAGGTGTGGGACCGTCTCGATGCACGCGCATCCCTCCCCGAGGTCGGCGGGGCGACCGGTGGGCATCTCCATGGCGATCACCGCCGGGTCGGCGCTGCTGCCGGGGCTGGCGCACTGGATCGCCGGCCGCCGCCGCGCCGCGATCGGCATCGCCGCGGTCGCCGCGGCCGTGCTGGTCAGCTTCCTCGTGCTGGCCGCGACGACGTCCCGGATCGAGCTCCTGCGCCTCGCCGTCCGCCCCGGCTGGCTGGCTGCGGTGATCGCCGTCTCGCTGGTGGTGGCGCTGGCCTGGATCGTGCTGGTGACGGGGTCCTACCGGGTGCTCGGGCCGGTCCGCAGCACCGGCGTCGCGCAGGTCGGGGTGGTGCTCGGCCTGGCCGTGCTCAGCCTGCTGGTGGCGGCGCCGCCGGTCGCGGTGGCGCGGTATGCGTACCTGCAGCGAGACCTCATCACCGACCTCTTCCCGGACGGCGGGCTGGCCGCCGGCGAGGGCGGCTCCGGGCAGTCCGACCCGTTCGCCGGCCGGGACCGGGTGACGATCCTGCTGCTGGCCAGCGACGCCGGGCCGGACCGGACCGGTGTCCGTACGGACAGCATCGTCGCGGCCAGCATCGACACCCGCACCGGCGACGTGGTGCTGCTCAGCCTGCCGCGCAACCTGCAGCAGGTGCCGATGCCGCCCGGCCCGCTGCTCGAGCGCTGGCCCAACGGTTTCCCCGACCTGCTCAACAGTGTGTACGAGCTGGTCGTCGAGTCGCCGGGCTTGCTGGCGGGGGCCCGCGACCGCGGCGCCGAGGGCATCAAGCGCGTGGTGTCGTACGTGCTGGGCATCCCGGTCGACTACTACGCGATGGTCGACCTGGCCGGCTTCGAGCGGTTCGTCAACGCGCTCGGCGGGGTGACGCTGACCGTGACCGAGCGGCTGCCGATCGGCGGCCTGCTCGCCGACGGCACCCCGGTGCGCCCGGTCGGCTACATCGAGCCCGGCACCCAGAAGCTCAACGGCGACAAGGCGCTCTGGTACGCGCGGTCCCGGCGCGACTCCAGCGACTACGACCGGATGCTGCGGCAGCGCTGCCTGATCGGCGCGATGGTCCGCCAGGCGGAGCCGCTCAACGTGCTCAAGCACTTCCAGGAGCTGGCGTCGGCGACCAAGAAGCTGGCCCAGACCGACATCCCGCGCTCGGTGCTGCCCGACCTGATCACGCTGGGCGACCGGATGCACGGCGACGGGTCGATCCGGAGCATCGCCTTCGTGCCGCCGGTGATCTCCACCGGCAACCCCGACTACACCCGCATCCGGGCGCTGGCCAAGGCCGCGCTGGCCAAGCCGGCCGCGCCCCAGCCCAAGCCGTCGGCGACCGCCTCCGCGTCGCCGAAGCCGGCGCCCACGGCGTCGGCGTCGGCGTCGACCACCCCGAGGGCCGGCTCCACTCCGGTGGACGTCGAGTCCAGCTGCGGACTCGGCTGACCAAAACTGTTGGCCGCCGGGGGCCCGGCGGCTCCTGACTGCAGCGCACCAGCCCTGCAGAGGAGCCCGCCATGTCCAGACTGCTGCGATCCGCCCTCGTCCTCGCCGTCACGGCCGCCGCCCTGGGGGTCGCGGCTCCGCCCGCCGCGGCCGGCGGCGGACCCGGCGTGCACTGGAGCGCCAGCCCGCTGACCACGGACCCGGTCAAGACCTGGTTCCGCACCTGCCCGAAGGGCACCATCGCGATCGGCGGCGGCGCCATCCTCATCGGCGACTTCGCCGGCGTGCACGTCGACACGCTCCGGCCCGCGGCGGACGGGACGCTCTTCACGGCCGGGGCCTCGGCCACCGCCGACCGGCGCGGCCGCGGCGAGTGGGGCCTGATTGTGCACGCCATCTGCGTGCCGCCGCCGTCCGGCCTGGTCTACGTCCCGCCGGTGCCGTCGGACTCGTACGACTCCCCGCTGCGCACCGCGGTGGCCACCTGCCCGACCGGCAAGCAGCTGCGCGGCTTCGGCGGCCGGGCCGCGGTGGAGCCGTCCCGCAACGTGGCCCTGCACGCGATGCTGCCGTCCGCCCAGCTTGACCGGGTCGTCGTCCAGTCATGGGCGCTGGAGGGCGGCGAGACCGACGACTGGACCGCGGAGGCGTACGCGGTGTGCGCGGACCCGGTGGCGAGCGCCGCCATGGTGGTCAGCACCGCCGGGCCGGACTCGACCGGCACGAAGGTCGCCACCGCGCACTGCCCGTCCGGCCTGCAGCTGCACTCGGCCGGCGGGGCGATCTTCAACGCCGCCGGCCAGGCCTGGTCCCCGGCCATCTACCCGGCGAGCGACCTGCGCTCGGCGAGTGCGGTCGCGTTCGAGGACGAGACCGGCTACGTCGGCTCATGGTTCCTCAATGCGTACGCGATCTGCGTCTGAGCCAGGAGCAGCCGGCGGGCTGGCTGCACACCCTGCGGCCCGACGCGGATCTGGGCGGCATGGTCCTGCACGGGCGACGGGACGCGGACAGCACCGCGGACTGGTGGCCCGAGCTCCACCCGATCTGCGTCTAACCCGCGGGGCTCGAGGACCCGGGGGACACCGCTCCGGCGGCTAGGGTGTGTCTGCCGGATGTCGGTGGATGCGGGCGGCGTCCAGGTGGCGTCCGGCAAGGCGGAGGAGGAGTCCGATACCGCTGTTGTATCGGCGACGACGACAACGCCGCCGGTCGTCGCCTGGGCGTCGCCCGCGCCGCCAGATGTCCGGCAGACACACCCTGGTGCTCTGCCCCGGCCAGCGGGGCAGGACGTCAGTGCGCCAGGTCGTGCACGGTCCGACCGGCGAGAACGGTGCCCACGCAGCGCCCGGCCGCGGCGGTGAGGGCCGCGTACGGGTCGCCGGCCGGGTCGACGTCGAAGACGGCCAGGTCGGCGCGGGCGCCGGGGCGGATGGTGCCGGCGTCGACGGACATCGCCCGGGCGCCGCCGAGGGTGGCCGCCTCGACCAGCCAACGGTCCAGCCCGGCCTCCGGCGAGCCCTGCCGCAGCGCGGTCTCGCGCAGCGCGGCCACGTCGGCGAGCAGGTCGAGCGACGGCACCGAGGCGCGGGAGTCGGTGCCGACCGCGACCGGGCTGCCCTCGGCCCGGTACGCCGCCACCGGCGCCTCGCCGACGCCCAGCATGGTGTTGGACCGCGGGCAGAGCGCGACCGTGGTGCCGGCCTCGCGCAGCAGCGCGCGGTCGGCCGCGTCGCAGTGCACGCCGTGCGCCACGTGCACGTCCGGGCCGAGCGCGCCCAGCCCGGCCAGCTCGGCGGCCGGGGTGCGGGCCGAGCCGCCAGCGGTGATCAGCTCCATCACGAAGCCCCAGCCGGTCATCGCGTCGGCGAACGGGCCGGTGCCGCTGGCGACGTACTCGACCTCGTACGGGGACTCGGCCAGATGCGGGTGCAGCCGCAGCCCTCGCTCCCGGGCCACCGCGACACAGTCCCGGACCACGCCCGAGCCGAGCGTGTAGAGGGTGTGCGGGCTGACCCCGACGGCCCGGTGGGCGTGAGCGGCCAGCCGTTCCAGGAGCACCGGCCGGTGGCCCGGCCAGCCGGTCTCGTCGACGCCGACCGCCTCGACGTAGCTGACCCCGGCCAGCGCGGCGGCCGCCTCGACCGCCACCCGGCGGTTGACCACGTCGGCGACCGCGGTGGTGCCGGTGCGGACCAGCTCGGCCACGCCGTCCGCGGTCGAGGCGCGCCAGTCTTCGTCGGTCATCGAGCCGTTGCGGCGGGCGAAGACGCTGATCCAGTCGAGGAAGTCGACGCCCGGCTCGCACATGTCCGCGTACGCGGTGTACTGCAGGTGGCAGTGCGCGTTGACCAGGCCGGGGGCGAGCAGGCCGGGCCAGGTCTCGACCGGCCCGTCCCCGGTCCAGTCCCGGCGCGGCCCGACCCAGACGACCCGGTCGCCGTCCACCGCGACCGCGCCGTCCCGGACCGGCGGCGCCGCGACCGGCAGCACCACGTCGGCCGTGTGCAGGGTGACGGTCATGCGCCGGGGTCGGACCGCCCGGCGGCGAGGTCGCCGGACCGGGCGGTGGCCCGCAGCAGCCGACGGGCGCCGTCCACCACCGGGTTGCCGCCGGTGCGCGTGGCCAGCTCGACCAGCGCCATCAGGTCCAGCGCCCGGGCCACCTCGAGCCAGCCCGCCGGCACGTCCGGCGCCCGCTCGGCGTAGCCGGCCACGACCGCGCCCGTGAAGCCGGCGTCGGTCTCGAAGCGGAGCAGGTTGCCGAGGTCGCCGAGCGGGGCGCCGGCGTACGCGAACTCCCAGTCCAGCACGCCGGTCACCCCGCCGGTGGCCGGGTCGACCAGCAGGTTCTTGGGGTTGAGGTCGCCGTGCACGAGCGCCACCCGGGTGCCGCCGGCGGCCAGCTCGCGGGCCCGGGCGGCGACCGCCCGCAGCGCCTCCCGCTCCGCCCGGGGCAGCCGGGCGAACCACGGCGCGGTCAGGTGCGCCTCCAGCCAGCGGGCCGGGTCGGCGGCGGCCGGCGGGAACGGCTCGGGCTCCAGCCGGGCGTCGGCGAACCAGCCCGGCCGCGGCATCCGCTCGGTGGCCAGCAGCACCAGCACCCCGGCCACCGCCTCGCCCAGCCGGCGCCGCAGCGGCGGGTCGGCCGCCGGCAGCACGAGGTCGAGGCGGTCCCCGGGCAGCGCCTCCAGCAGCAGGAAGGGCGGCCGCTCGGGTCCCTCGCCGACCAGCGACGCCTCCAGCACCCGGGGCACCGGCAACAGCCCGCGGACCCGCTCCAGCAGCGCGCGGTCCACCGCGGCTCGCTCGGGCCGGCGGGCGTACAGGCGCAGCACCGCCTGCTCGCCGGCCGAGGTGACCAGGAAGGTCTCGCCCGAGTAGCCGCCCGACAGCGGCGCGACCTCGGCCCCGGGGAAGAGCGCGGTGGCCCGGCTCACGGTGTCCGCTCCTCGGACAGAGAAGCAGGCACTCCATCCATGCCGGCGCCTCCGCGCGGGGCAGCCGGCCGGTCGGCCCTCCTCGCTCCCCGCTCGCGCTGCGCGCCCTCGCGCTCGCTCACCGGGCCGGCACGAGCGGCAGCGCGGTCGAGGAGAAGTGCGACACCACGGCATCGTCGCGCGGGTCGTCCGCCGGGTCGTGGTGCACCACCAGGTGCCGGTAGAGCGTGTCCCGCTGGGCCGGGATCCGGCCGGCGGACCGGATCAACCCGATCAGCTCCAGCCGGTTGGACCGGTGCCGGGCGCCGGCCGAGGACACGACGTTTTCCTCCAGCATCACCGAGCCGAGGTCGTCCGCTCCGAAATGGAGGGTCAGCTGCCCGGCCGCCTTGCCGGTGGTCAGCCAGGACCCCTGCAGGTGGGCGACGTTGTCGAAGAACAGCCGGGCCACCGCGACCAGCCGCAGGTATTCCACAGTGGACGCCTGGGTGCGACCCTTGAGGTGGTTGTTCTCCGGCTGGTACGTCCACGGGATGAAGGAGCGGAAGCCGCCGGTCCGGTCCTGCACGTCGCGGACCATCCGCAGGTGCTCGATCCGCTCCGCGCTGGACTCGCCGGTGCCCATCATGAACGTGGCGGTCGACTCCACGCCCAGCTCGTGCGCGGTCTCCATCACCTGCAGCCAGACCTCGCCCGGCTCCTTGAGCGGCGCGATCGCCCGCCGGGCCCGCCCGACCAGGATCTCCGCGCCGGCGCCGGCGAAAGAGTCCAGCCCGGCCGCGTGCAGCCGCTCGATGACCGTACGGAAGTCCAGCCCGGACACCCGGGCGATGTGCACCACCTCGGAGCCGCCCAGCGAGTGCAGCGCGAGCTGCGGGTGGGCCTGCTTGATCGCGCCGAAGGTCTCCTCGTACCACTCGATGCCGAGGTCGGGCGAGTGCCCTCCCTGCAGCATGATCTGGGTGGCGCCGAGCGCGACCGCCTCCCCGCACCGGCGGAGGATCTCCTCGACGGAGTGGGTCCAGCCCTCCTCGTGCTTGGGCGGGCGGTAGAACGCGCAGAACTTGCAGGCCGTGACACAGACGTTGGTGTAGTTGATGTTGCGGTCGATCAGGTACGTCGCGATGCCGTCCGGATAGCGGCGGCGGCGGACCGCGTCGGCCGCCCGGCCGAGCGCGTGCAGCGGGGCGCGGGTGTAGAGCTCGTGCGCCTCCTCGGGGCTGATCCGGCCGCCGTCGGCGGCGCGGTCGAGGACGGGCTGGAGGTCGGCCACCCCACGAGCGTAACGAGTCACCCTTGGTGACGGGTCACCCCAGCTGGACGATGACCCCGCCGGAGGCGATGCCGTCGTGCAGCTCGACCGCCACCGCGCGCCGGTCGGCCGGGATGTCGAAGACCATCGTGCCGCTCACCGACTTCCCGGGTTTGACCTGGTCCCACAGCGTCTGGTCGCGGTAGTAGACCCGGGCGGTGAGGTCCGCGCTGTGCTTCTCGCCGGTCGAGTCGTGCAGCTTCTGGACCGGCTCGAACAGCGTCCGGGCGTCCTGCTTGACGTTGGTCACATCGACCCGGACCAGGCAGTACTGGCCGTTCGGGCTTCTCGCGAACGGGCCGCTGCCGAGCTTTCGGACCCCGCACCTGACGCTGCGGACCACGAACTCCAGCTGCCCGTCCCGCGCCGCCTCGCCGATCCCGGGCTCGCGCGCCGGGGTGGCCGGGTCGCGCTCGGGCATGAAGGCGAGCAGGGCCAGCAGGGCGACCGGGATCAGCAGCCGCTTGCGCCGCCACCAGGGCCGGCGCTTCCGCGGCTCCGGCACCCGGTACGCCGGCGGCGGGGTCGGGTACGGCGGGGGGCCGCCGGCCTGGGCGCCCCCGGCCTGGCCGCCGCCCGCCGGCCTGCCGCGGCGCAGGAGACGCGCCGGGCCCGGCCGCCGCGGCGCCGCCGCCGGCGCCGGCCCGGCCGGGCCCATGACCTGGGTGGGGTGCGGCGGCCGCGGCGGGAGGACCCGGGTCGGCCCCGGGCCGCCGACGTCTCGCGGCCGGGGCGGCAGCACCCGGGTCGGCGGCGGACCCGCCTGCGGGGACCACTGGGGCGCCGGCGGCGGGGTGGGCAGGCCGGTCCAGGTGCGCTCGACCAGCTGGGACGCCGCCACCGCCGGGTCGGCCGGCCCGCGGTTCCCGCCGAGCAGCTCGTCTACGAGCTGCCGCGCGGTCGGCCGCCGGGCCGGGTCCTTGGCCAGGGCCCGCTCGACCAGCCCGCGCAGCGGGCCGTCCAGCCCGTCCAGGTCCGGCGAGCCGGTCACGATCCGCTGCGCCTGCTCGGCCGGCGGGAGCGACAGCCCGTCGGCCGTGCCCCACGGGTTGCGGCCGGTCGCCGCGTACGCCACCAGACTGCCCCAGCTGAAGATGTCCGAGGCCGGCCCGACGGCCCCGCCGCGGAACTGCTCGGGCGCCATCCAGCCGGGCGTGCCGACCAGCATCCCGACCTGGGTGTGCGCCCGGGCCACGTCCAGCGCCCGGGCGATGCCGAAGTCGATCACCCGCGGCCCGGACAGCGAGAGCAGCACGTTGCCGGGCTTGAGGTCGCGGTGCACCACGCCGGCGGCGTGCACGGCGGCCAGCGCGGCCGCCACCCCGAGCGCCACCCCGTGCAGGGTGGACTCCGGCAGGGGGCCGCTCTCGGCGACCGTGACGCCGAGCGGCACCCCGTCGACGTACTCGGTGACCAGCCACGGCGGGTCCCCGGCGGGGTCGGCGTCCAGCACCCGGGCGGTGCAGAACGGCGCCACCCGGCGCGCGGCCGCGACCTCGTCGGCGAACCGGGCCCGGAACTCCGGGTCCCCGGCCAGCTCCGGGTGCACCACCTTGATCGCGACCGGCGGCCCGCCGCCGGCCGCGCGGCCGACGTAGACGGTGCCCATGCCGCCGGCGCCGAGCCGCCCGGACAGCTGGTAGCGCCCGACCCGCGCCGGGTCGCCGGGCTCGAGCGGGCCGACCGCGCCGAGCCGCGGCGCCCCCGCCCGCTCGCCGGTGCCCGCCACCCGAACCCCCCTCGCCACTGACCCGTACGACCTCAGTGTCCCCGAGACAGGACGAGCCGAACGGGGCGGGCGTTCCGCCGGGGTCAGAGCTCGGCGAAGACCGGCTCCACGCCGGCCGGCACCGCGCCGAGCACGGCCGCCCGCCGGGCGAACTCGCGCAGCCCGGCCAGCTGCCGCTCGCCGAGGGAGAAGTCGAGGGTCTCGAAGTACGTCCGCAGGGTGGCGGCGTCGAACGGCTCCCACCGCGCGGCCCGCCCGGCGACCTCGTCGAGCGCGGCCACCGCCCGGTCCCGGCTGTGCCGGAACGCGTCGTGCACCTCCTTGACCAGCCCGGGCTGCTGCTCGGCGAACTCCCGCCGGGCCGCCCAGACGGCGAAGACCATCGGCAGGCCGGTCCAGTCCCGCCAGGCCGCGCCGAGGTCGTGCACGGCCAGCCCGTGCCGGGGGGCCTCGTACGTCGCCCGCAGCGCCGCGTCCCCGATCAGCACCGCCGCGTCCGCCTCCCGCAGCATCGCGTCGAGGTCGGGCGGGCGGGCGACGTACTCCGGCCGGACGCCGTGCACCTCGGCCAGCCACATCCGGGCCAGCAGCACGGTGGTCCGGCTGGTCGAGCCGAGCGCCACCGGGGCGCCGTCCAGCGCGGCCAGCGGGACCCGGGAGACCAGCACGCAGGACAGCACCGGCCCGTCGCTGCCCACCGCCAGCCCGGGCAGCAGCCGCAGCTCGTCCGCATGCCGCAGCGCCTCGACCAGGCTCACCGGGCCGATGTCCAGGTCACCCTCGACCAGCCGCTCGCCGAGCCGGTCCGGGGTGTCCTTGAACAGCTCCACGTCGAGCAGCGCGCCGCTGTCCACCAGCCCCCAGTAGAGCGGCAGGCAGTTGAGGAACTCGATGTGCCCCACCCGGGGCCGGCCACAGGGAGTCACTCCTGCACCGTACGGCGGATCCGTAGGATCGCCCGGTGAGCCGGGTCACTAGGTGGGCGCCGTACGGGGTGGCGACCGCGTTCGGGGTGAGCGGGACGCTGCACCTGCTCCGGCCGCGGATCTTCACCCCGCTGATCCCGCCGGCGCTGCCGCGGCCGACCGAGATCGTGTACGTCAGCGGCGTCGCCGAGCTGGCCTGCGCGGCCGGGCTGGCCCGGCAGGCGAGGTGGGCCGGGCCGGCCAGCGCGGCGCTGCTGCTGGCGGTCCTGCCCGGCAACGTGCAGATGGCGCTGGACGTCACCGCGGCGGCCCGGCGGCGGCGGACGCCCGGGCGGGTGGCGTACGCGACCGCCTGCTGGCTGCGGCTGCCCCTGCAGGCCCCGCTCATCTGGGCCGCCCTCCGCGCCCGCCGTTCCGCCGACTGAGCAGTTCCGACGCCGACTGAGCAGTTCCTGCGGCTCAGTCACCGCGGGAACTGCTCAGTCGGGGTGGCAGTGTGCTCAGCGGCCGATGAGGACGCCCAGGAGGAAGGCGCCGAGGCCGACGGCGACGGGGTTGCGGCGGGTCTGGTCGAGGACCGTCTGCCAGGCACCGCCCGCGACCGCGGTGGCGACCTCGCGGTTGTCCGCGGTCTGCGGGTCGAGGCCGGCCGCCGTCGCCGCCCTCTCCCGGGCCGTCGCGGCCAGCGGCGCCGCCTTCTCCTTCGCGGTCGCCGCCAGCGGGACCGCCTTCTCCTTCGCGGCGGCGACCAGCGGCGCGGCCTTGTCCCGGGCGGCTGCCGCGAGCGGGGCCGCCTTCTCCTTCGCGGTGCCGGCCAGCCCGGCGACCTTCTCGCCGATCCCGGTCGACTGCCCGTCGGCGGGCACCGTCGCCCCGGTCCCGTAGCCGACGTCGCCCGCGGTCGTCCCGGTCACCGGCTCGGCGCCGCCGCCGGTGACCTTGTCCTTGGCCTCCCCGGCCGCGGTGGTGACCTTGTCCTTGGCCGTGCCGGCGGCCTCGACCACCTTGTCCTTGACCCCGGCCGCCTTCTCCTTGGCCCGGTCCACCGACCGGTGGGCGACCTTCTTGGGGTTGATCTTCTCCTCGAGCGCGTCCAGGTCCTCGCCGAGCTTGGCCCGGGTGCGCTCGATCTCCCGCTCTATACGCTCCGGGTCTTCGCCCACTGCACGTCCTCCTTCACGGTCTCGATGGTGCGCTCCGGCTTGGGGTTGAACTTCTTCAGCCGGCTCCGCCCCACCACCGCGAGCACGGCGGCGACGACGGCCCAGACCCCGGCCACGACGACCGCGGCCCAGCCGAGCGGCATCCACTGGTCCAGGCCCCACATCAGCCCGAGGGAGAGGAACACCAGCACGAAGTGACCGGCGAAGCCGGCCCCGCCGAGCGTGCCGGCCGCCACCCCGGCGGTCTTCGCCTCCCGGGACAGCTCCGCCTTGGCCAGCGCGATCTCCTGCCGCACCAGCATGGACACGTCCTTGGCGACCTCGGACGCCAGCTGCCCGGCGGAGGCGTCGGTCCGGCCCGTCACACCCTGCTCGTCCCGTCCGACCACGTCCGCCACCTCAGCCCCCGTCCTCGGCGTCGTCGGAGCTGAGCAGCTTGCCGACCAGCCAGCCCGCGATCAGCGTGCCGGCGAGGAAGGCGGCGGGCCGCTCCTCCGCGAACGCCTTGACCTTCGCCAGCACGGCGGCCGCACCCGAGGGCGCCGGCTCGTACGGCAGGTAGCCCGACTCGGCGGCCAGCGCGTCGTACGCCGGCGTCGGCTCGTCCAGCTCGGTGGTGACGTCCGGCACCGTGCCGAGCAGGTCGGCCGGCTCGTCGTACGCCGGCGGGGTCGGCCGGGCCGGTGGCGGGGTGCCGGTCGTGAGCGGGTCCGTCGACCCGTCGACCGGCAGAGCGAAGTCGGTCGAGGTCGCGTGCTGGGTGCCCGACTCGGGCAGGCCCATGCCGGTGTCCGGGCCGGCGAGGGGACGCTCGTCCTCGCCCGGGGGCCCTGGGTTGCTCATGACTGTCCTTCCGGTCCGCGTCGGTGAGGGGGTCTGGCGAACCACTACCCCACGCATGCACGGACAACCCCGGGGCGGGGTCAGGCGGCGGGCTCGTCGTCCCCGCGCAGCCGCGACCGGAGGTCCTCGCGGCGGGACCGACGCTCGGTCACCCGGCGCTCCACGTCGGCGGCGAAGTCGGCCCGGACCCGGGCCAGCACCACGTACGACACCGGGAGGCTGACCAGCAGCGCGGCCAGCACGAGCAGGAAGCCGCGCAGGCCGGCGACGAAGAGCAGCGCGCCCACGCCGAGGAAGACCAGCACCCGGCCGGCGGAGTAGACGGCGAACGGCCTCACCGGTCCACCGTACGGCCCGGGCCGGCGAGCGCCCCCACCGCCACCGGTATCGCGGCGACCAGCAGGCAGGCCAGGCCGAACGAGACCTCGGCCCGCCACCACGGCTCCGGCCGCAGGCTGCCGAGCACCAGCCAGACCGTGGCGGTCGCGGCCACCAGCCCGGCCATGCTGAGCACCCGCGGGCCGAGCCGAGCCGGCAGCGCATCCCAGAACGGCAGCGCCAACACGATCAACAGGTGCAGCGCCGGCCGCCCGTCCAATCCCCCGAGCAGGTGGTCACCGAGCAACGCCAACCCGGTCCCCGCCACCGGCACGCCCACGGCCCCCACCCCAACCCGCCAGCCCACCCTCGCCCGCCCCGGCTGGCGCGCAGCCGTGACCACGGCGCCCCCGGGGGGCACCCGTCCCGCTCCGGGCGGTGGGCCGGGCGCCGGGCTGGCCGCCGCCGACGGCGCGGGGCGTCCGACGCGGGATGCCGCGGGCGGTGGAGCGACGGACGGTGCGGCGGTGGCCGCCGGCGGTGCGGCCGGCGGTGCGGCCGGGCGGTGCGGCCGGGGGTGCGGCCGGGGGTGCGGCCGGTGGAGGCGGTGGATGTGTGGAGGTGGTGGGCGGCGTGGCGGTCGTGGGCGGGCTGGAGAGGGTGGGCGGGAGTGGGGGTTCGTCGTCGCGGACGACGTGCAACCACCGCTCGCGCGGTCGGCCCGTCCCCGGCTCTCTCACGCCGCACATCGTGCCGTATCACCACGACCCAGGCGACAGTGCCCGAACCCGGGCGAACGCCCCGTTCACCTCCCGTCCGACGGCGTTCCGCAGCGCTGCGACGACCGCGCCGGCCGACCGGCCGGCCAGCTCGGGACCGCCGGCCGCCGGGGCGGCCCGGACCGCTCCCCCCGCCACTGATCACTTCCACTCGCGACTGAGGAGCTACTGCTGCTCAGTCGCGAGTGAAGTGCTCAGTCGCCGCCCAAAGTGATCAGGCGCCGATGGGTTGGGGGGTGGCGCGGCGGTCGGGGTCGGGGCCGTCGTACTCGCGGAGGGTCTCGTAGCGGGTGTTGCGCTCGACCGGCCGGAAGCCAGCGTCCCGGATCAGCTCGAGCAGGTCCTCCCGGGTCATGGTGTCCGGCGTCCCGTACCCGTCCGCGTCGTGGGTGATCTTGTATTCCACGACCGACCCGTCCAGGTCGTCGGCACCGAAGTTGAGCGCCAGCGCGGCGGTGTCCAGCCCGTGCATGACCCAGAAGCACTTCACGTGCTCGATGTTGTCCAGCAGCAGCCGCGACACCGCGAAGGTCCGCAGCGACTCCGCCGGGGTCGCCATCGGCAGGTGGGAGAGCCGGTTGTTGTCCGCGCCGTCCGGGTCGCCGTGGAAGCGCAGCGGGATGAAGACCGCGAAGCCGCCGGTCTCGTCCTGCAGCTCGCGCAGCCGGAGGACGTGGTCGACCCGGTGCCGCGGCTCCTCGATGTGCCCGTACAGCATCGTGGCCGGCGTGCGCAGGCCCTTGCTGTGCGCCAGCCGGTGGATGCGCGACCAGTCCTCCCAGTGGGTGGCGTGGTCGACGATCTGCTTGCGCACCTCCCAGTCGAAGATCTCCGCGCCGCCGCCGGTCAGCGACTCCAGCCCGGCGTCGATCAGCTCGTCCAGGATCTCGTCCGCGGACAGCCCGGAGATCTCCTCGAACCAGTGCACCTCGGTCGCGGTGAAGGCCTTCAGCGCCACCCCGGGCAGCGCCGCCTTCAGCTCCCGCAGCACCCGCGGGTAGTACTTCCACGGCAGCGTCGGGTGCAGCCCGTTGACGATGTGCAGCTCGGTGATCCCGGCCGGCTCCATCGCCTTGGCCAGCGTCACCGCCTCCTCGACCCGCATCGTGTACGCGTCCTTCTGCCCAGGCTTCCGCTGGAAGGCGCAGTACGCACAGCTGGCCGCGCACACGTTGGTCAGGTTGAGGTGCCGGTTGACGTTGAAGAACGTGCGGTCGCCGTTCTTCGCCGTACGGACCGAGTGGGCCAACCCACCCAGCCAGGCCAGGTCGTCGGTGGCGTAGAGGTCGACGCCGTCCTGGTACGTCAGCCGCTCACCGGCGGCGACCTTCGCTTCCAGCTCCTGCTGGCGGGGAGTCAGCACACCACTGACTCTACGTTCCCGCGCCCGGGCGGCCCCGGAGCGCAGCCTGCCCGCTCGGGCACCGGGTCGGCCCGATCGGCTGGCCGGCCGGCTCTGCCGCCGGCACCGGCGGCCCGCCTAGCGTCCGGGCGTGGGGAGTCGGTCGGCGACGGCGGTGCGTGCGGCACACTGGGGCGTGAAGCCCGTCGTGAAGGGACCGATGACCGACACGTTCAGCGCGACCGCCTCCCTGCTCGCCCGCGCGGCGGAGGGGGACGAGCGCGCCTGGGCGCAGCTGGTCGACCAGCACACCAGCCTGCTCTACGCGGTGGCCCGGTCGTTCCGGCTGGACGTGGCCGACGCCGGCGACGTGGTGCAGACGACGTGGCTGCGGCTGGTCGAGCACCTGGACCGGATCGAGGACCCGACCCGGCTGGTCGGCTGGCTGGTGACCACCGCCCGCCGGGAGGCGCTGCGGGTGCTGCGCCGCGGCGGCCGGGAGCGGCCGGCCGGCGAGGAGTCCGTGTTCGACCGCGCCGACGACACCGACCCGGTCGACACCGGCCTGCTGCTGGACGAGCGCGACACCGCGCTGTGGGAGGCGTACCGGCAGCTTCCGGACCGCTGCCAGCAGCTGCTTCGGGTCGCCGTCTACGAGCCCCGGGCCTATGACGAGATCTCCACCGCACTGGGTATGCCGATAGGCAGCATCGGCCCCACCCGGCGGCGCTGCCTCACCCAGCTCAGGGCACTGCTCGCCGGGACCGTCCTCACCGATGCGGAGACCGGGGAGGCGCGGACATGACGGGTCCGGAGCCGTACGCGACCGACGACGCACTGCTCGGCCGGCTGCGGCTGGTCGTCGACGAGCTCGACCCCACCCCGCCGCACCTGGCCGAGGCGGCCAAGGCGCTGCTCGGGCTGCGCCGGCTGGACGAGGAGCTGGCCGAGCTGGTCCGCGACTCGACCGAGGAGCACGGCCGGCTGCTCTCCGTCCGCGGCGAGGGCGACGTCCGGCTGATCTCCTTCGAGACCGGGCTGGTGACCGTCGAGCTGCAGGTGACCGAGCGGGGCGGCGTGCGCGACCTGGTCGCGCACGTGGCCGGCACCGCGGTCGTCCGGGCCGAGGTGGAGACCGCGGCCGGGCGCTCCCCGGTGCCGGTGGAGGACAGCCTGCTCACCCTGGACGGAGCCCCGGCCGGCCTGCTGCGGCTGCGCCTGCTGACCGCGGCCGGCCGGGACCTCGTCACCAGCTGGGTGAAGATCTAGAGCCTCACGCCAGAGGCCCTCGCACCGTTTCCGGCACGAAACCTCCAGCGTGGGGGTCTAGTCCGTCGGCTCGTCCAGCGGCATCGGCTTGCCGCCGTCCGTGTCCGGGTCGCTCAGCGGCATCGGCTTGCCGCCGGTCGGCTCGGGCTCGGTCGGCGCCGTCGTGGTCGGCTTGGACGAGGTGGTGGGCGTGGACATGTGCGCTCCCTGGGTCGAGGGGGTCAGATCAGGCCCTGGCGGACGGCGAAGGCGACCGCATGGGTGCGGTTGCGGAGGTTGAACCGGGACACCAGGTCGTGGATCGAGTTCTTGATCGTACGCTCCGAATAGGCCATCCGGGTGGCAATTTCACTCGTGCTGTAACCGTCCGCGATCAAGCGGAGCACAGTCAGCTCCCGTTGGGTGAGCCCGCCGAAGGTGAGCCCGGCCGGCGCCGCCGCCCGGTGCTGCGCGTCGCCGACCTGCTGGAGCAGCCGGCCGAGCAGGTCCGGCGGCAGGTGGCCGTCGCCGGTCGCGGCAGCCCGGATCGCGGTGCAGAGCCGCTCGGGGGTGGCCTCGGCCCGGCGGACGATCGCGGCCACCCCGGCCTCGACCGCGGCGAGCACCTCGACGCCGTCCACCGCGCCCACCACCAGCACCGCCCGGGGACCGCCGGAGTCGCGCGCCGCCCGTATGGCCGCCGCCGTACGCTCGTCAACGCGGTCGGCGACCAGCACCACCACGTCCGGCCGGGCGGGCGAGTCGGACGAGAGGACCTCCAGGTCGTGCTGGACGCGAAGCTGGCTGGAGACGCCCGCCTCGGACACCGGGTCGGTGGCGCGGACGCGGACGCGGGTCGGCACGGCCGACACCCCTTGCGTTGCGGACAATGCGGACACTGCGGGCTCGGCCACGGCTCCCCCTCGAAAACGGCTTCCGGCAGCAAGAGCACGCCCTCCCGGGCAGTGATACACCGCCGACCGGGCAACCTCTTCGGACACCGGCTCCGGGCGCGATGAGCCGCCGGGAGGCGGCCGGCCCCGCGGGCGCCGCCGATCCCTCCGACCGGGCGGAGGCCGCCGCCCGGCTGGTCGGCACCAACCCGCCGCAGGCGCAGGCGGTGGCGCTGGAGGCGGTCGGGCTGGCCAGGGCGGCCGGGGACACGGCGGCCGAGGCCCGGGCCCACCGGGCGCACGGCCGGGCCGCGCTGGAGCTGGGCCGGCTGGACGAGGCGACCCGGTCGTTCCGGACCGCGGTGCGGGCGGCCGAGCGGGGCGGCGAGCCGGCCATCGCGGGCGAGGTGCGGGTGAGCCTGGCGTACGCGCTGGCCGAGGGCGGGCGGACCGCACCGGCGCTGCGCGAGCTGGACCGGGCCGCGGCCGTGCTGCGCGGCCAGCCGGCCGCCGGGGTGCTGATCCAGCGCGGGCTGGTGCTGTGGCGGGCCGGGCGCACCGAGGAGGCGCTGGAGGCGTACCGGCGGGCGCTGCCGACCGTCCGGCGCGGGCCGGACCGGCTGGTCGAGGCGCGGCTGCACAACAACCGCAGCCTGGTGTACGTCGACCGCGGCGAGCTGGCCGCCGCCGAGGCCGACCTGCGCAAGGTGGCCGAGCTGTGCCGCGCCGAGGGCCAGGACGTGCTGGCCGCGGACGCGGAGACCAACCTCGGCTACGTGGCGTTCCGGCGCGGCGACGCGCCGGCCGCGCTCGGCTTCCTGGACGCGGCCGAGGCGACGTACCGGGCCCAGGGGGTCCGGCCGCGCGAGCTGCTGCTCACCCGGGGCGAGCTGCTGCTGTCGGTGGGTGCCTTCGACGAGGCCCGGCAGACCGCGGAGCGGGCGATCGAGCAGTTCACCGCGGCCGGCTGGCGGTCGCTGCTGGCCGAGGCGCTGCTGCTGCTGTCGCAGGCCCAGCTGGCCGGTGACGACGTGGCCGGGGCGCGTACGGCGGCCGGCCGGGCCGCCACCCTGCTGGGCCGGCAGCACCGGCCGGGCTGGGCGACGGTGGCCCGCTACACCGCGCTGCGGGCCGAGGAGCGGGCCGGCGCGCTCACCCCGGAGCTGCGCCGGCAGGCGCTGCGGGAGGCGCGCCGGCTGGCCGCCCGGGGCTGGCGGGCCCAGGAGCTGGATGCCCGGCTGATCGCGGCCCGGGTGGCGCTGGAGCTCGGCGACCTGGCCACGGTCCGCCGGGAGGTGGCCCAGGCCGCCGCCGCCCGCACCCGCGGCGGCACCGAGCTGCGCATCCGGGCCTGGTACGCGGAGGCGCTGCTGCGGCTGGCCGACGGCCGGGACGCGGCCGCCGAGCAGGCGCTGCGGGCCGGCTTCCGGGTGATGGAGCAGCAGCGGGCCACGCTCGGCGCGACCGAGCTGCGGGTGCACGTGGCCAGCCACGCCGGCGACCTGGCCGAGCTGGGCATCGGGCTGGCCCGGCGCAGCGGCTCGCCGCGCAAGGTGCTGCACTGGGCGGAGCGGTGGCGGTCCGGCTCCCTGCGGCTGCGCCCGGTCCGCCCGCCGGACGACGCCGAGCTGGCCGCCGCGCTGGCCGAGCTGCGCCGGGTGGCCGGGGAGGTCGAGCAGGAGCTGCTGGCCGGCCGGGCCGGGGGCCGGGCGCTGGCCCGGCGGCGGGCGCTGGAGGAGCGGGTCCGCCGGCTGTCCCGCCGGGCCGCCGGGCCGCTGTTCGCCCCGCCGGCCGAGCCGCCGACGGTGGAGCGGCTCGCCGCCGCGCTCGGCGAGGCGGTGCTGGTCGAGCTGATCGCGACCTCCCACGACGGCGTGCTGTCCGCGGTCACCGTCCGCGACGGCGAGCCGCGGCTGCACGACCTGGGTTCCCGGGACGGGCCGCGCCGCGAGCTGGAGGCGCTGCTGTTCGGGCTCCGCCGGCTGGTGCTCCGGCACGGCTCGGCCGGCGACGCCCGGGCCCAGGTGGCCGCGCGGGCGGCCCGGCTGCAGGACGCGGTGCTCGGCCCGCTGCTCGGCGTGCTGGGCGACCGGCCGCTGGTGGTGGTGCCGACCGGCTCGCTGCGGTCGGTGCCGTGGGCGCTGCTGCCGGCCTGCGTCGGCCGGTCGGTGACGGTGGCCCCGTCCGCGGCGATCTGGCTGCGGGCGGTGCAGCGGCCCGGCCGCCGGCCCGGGCGGGCCCGGGTGGTGCTGGTCTGCGGGCCCGGCCTGGACGGCGCGGCCGCGGAGATCGACGAGCTGGCCGTGACGTACCCGGCCGCGGTCCGGCTGAACGGCCCGGCCGCCACCGTGGAGGCCGCGCTGACCGCGCTGGACGGAGCGGACGTGGCGCACGTGGCCGCGCACGGCAGCCTGCGCGGGGACAACCCGCTCTTCTCCGCGCTGGCGCTCTTCGACGGCCCGCTGACCGCGTACGACCTGGAGCGGCTGAGCCGCGCGCCCCGCCTGGTGCTGCTGCCGGCCTGCCAGTCCGGGGCGGGACACGTCCATGCCGGCGACGAGGTGATGGGACTCACATCGGCCTTCTTCGCGCTCGGCACGCGGACCGCGGTGGCCACCGTCGTACCGGTCCCGGACGAAGCCACCCGGCCCCTGATGGTGGCCCTGCACGAGGGTCTGCGGCGGGGCCTGCCGACCGCGGCGGCGCTGTCCGCGGCCCAGGCCGCGACCGACCGGGACGACCCGGTGGCGCTGGCCGCGGCGGGCGGTTTCGTCTGCTACGGCGCCGGCTGACGGCCGCCGGGCGCGCGACCGGGCCGGGTGGGCAACCCCCCGCCGCCCACCCGGCCCTGCCGGCTCCCCCACCGGGGTGGATCGGCGGTGACCTGATCCCCCGTCAGGCCGCCGCCAGCCCCCGTTGCCACACCCGTGACCGGCGCGGTGTCCGGCCGGGCGGTGTCCCCTCACACCGCCCGCCGGGCCGGTCACCGGTACAGAGCGCCGTCCCCGGCCCGTGATACAGCGAATTTCACCGTGTCGGCGGCGGAGCGTTCTGCGTGGATGCCTCCGCAGCGGCCCTGAGACGGCCCTCGAAGCGCGTCGAGAGCACGACGGTGGTCTTCGTCCGCGCGACGCCCCGGATGCGGTTCAGGGCGCCGATGGTCTGCTCCAGCGCGGCCACGTCCGGCACCCGGACCTTGACCACGAAGGTCTCCTCCCCGGCCACGAACCAGCAGTCCTCGATCTCCGGCATCGCCCGCATCGCCGCGTAGATGCGGTCCGGGTCGGCCCGGTCGGCCTGCAGGACGCCGACCAGCGCGCTGACGCCGAGGCCGAGCGCGATCGGGTCGACGTCGGCGTGGTAGCCGGTGATGACGCCGGCCGCCTCCAGCTTCCCGACCCGCTCGTGCACGGCCGGCGCGGACAGCCCGACCCGCCGGGCCAGCTCCGCGAAGGTCGCCCGGCCGTTCGCGCGCAGCGCGTCGATGAGAGTCCGGTCGACCGCGTCGACGTGTCGCAGAGAACTCACGCTCTGCCTCCAAAGAGGGCGGCTCATTCCGACATCAGAGTGTTCGGAGGACAGGAAGGTGCCGGAAGTGGTTCACTGTGTGTCAGCGCACGCGGAGCCCTGACCCTGTACCGCGTGGCTGTCAAGCCCCAGGGGGAGTGAATGGACCCACGCGAGCGACTGCTCACGCCGGGCGAAGTTGCGGCACTGTTCCGCGTCGATCCCAAGACGGTGACACGCTGGGCGGCTGCCGGCCGGATCCACAGCATCCGGACACCAGGTGGCCACCGACGGTTCTTGGAGTCGGAAGTGCGCAACCTGCTGCACCAGCTTTCGAGCGAGAGCGTCGGGCCCCGCGCCAGCGCCTGAGCGACCGGCTCCCCGCTGGGCCGGCTCACTCCGGCTCCTCCCGGGCCTCCCGGGCGGCGCCGAGGCGGCCGGTCCAGCGGTGGAGCAGATCGTGCTCCACCCCGATCGTGTCCAGCACCTTGGCCGTGACGAAGTCGACCAGCTGCTGCACGTCCTTAGCGCCCGCGTAGAACGCCGGGCTCGCCGGGAGCACCGTGGCCCCCGCGTCGTGCAGTGACAGCAGGTGTTGCAAGGTGCCCCTGGTGTATGGCGTCTCCCGCGGCACCACGACCAGCGGTCGACGCTCCTTGAGCGTCACGTCGGCGGCCCGCTGCAGCAGGTCCTTGGACAGCCCCAGCGCGATGCCGGCGACCGCGGCCGTGCTCGCCGGGACCACCACCATGCCCCGGGTCGGGTACGACCCGCTGGCCGGTCCGGCCGCCAGGTCACCGGCCGGGTGGTAGCGCACGTCCGCGCCGGCCAGGTCCCGCTCCAGCCAGCCGGCCAGGTCCTCGCGCCAGTGCCCGTCCCGCAGGCTGGTCCCGGTCTCGTCCAGCAGCGTCAGCCGCGCGGCGCGGGACACCACCAGGTCCACCGGCAGCCCGGCGGCCAGCAGCGCGCCCAGCACCGAGCGCGCGTACGGCGTGCCGGACGCCCCCGACACGCCCACCACCCACGGTCTCCTCCCAGGCGCGGGCCGCGTCACGGGCGCAGGCCCCCGCTGATGACGAGGTCGGCGACGGCGAAGACGAGCAGGCCGAGGCCGACCACGCCGTTGGCGGTGAAGAACGCCCGGTTGACCCGGGACAGGTCGTCCGCGCGGACGATCGAGTGCTCGTACGCGAACGCGGCGGCAGTGAGCACCAGCCCGGCGTACCAGAGCGGGCCGGCCTCGACCAGCACCCCCCACCAGACCAGCAGCGCGAAGGTGACCACGTGGGTCACCGTGGACGCCCGCAGCGCCGCCGCCACGCCCCACCGGGCCGGCGTCGAGCGGACCCCGATCACCCGGTCCACCTCGGCGTCCTGGCAGGCGTAGATGAGGTCGAAGCCGCCGATCCAGGTGCCGACCGCGAGCCCGAGCACCACCGGCGTCCAGTCCCAGGAGCCGGTCACCGCGATCCACGCGCCTACCGGCGCGACCGCCTGGGCCACGCCGAGGACGGCGTGCGGGAGGTCGGTGACCCGCTTCGCGTACGGATAGAGGATCAGCGGGGCGACCGCGAGGGGCGCCAGCGCGAGGCAGAGCGGGTTGAGCGCGGCCGCGGTGGCCAGGAAGACGACCAGCGCGATGGCCGCGCCCACGGTGGCGGTGCGTACGGAGACCGCGCCGGTGACCAGCTCGCGGCGGGCGGTGCGCGGGTTGCGGGCGTCGATGTGGCGGTCGATGACCCGGTTGGCCGCCATCGCGAACGTCCGGCCGGCCACCATGGCCAGCGTCACCAGCCCGAGCGTGCCCCACTCGACCCGGTCCCGCATGGCGGTGAGCGCGGCGACGTACGCGAACGGGAGCGCGAAGACCGAGTGCTCCACCGCCACCAGGCGGAGGAACGAGCGGACCGGGGCGGTCGCGGTCACAGGCCGTACTCCCCCCACCGGCGGTCCACCAGGGCCGCCACCGCCGGGTCCATCACCGCCTCGGCCGGCCAGCCGCCGGCCCGCCGGTAGCCCTCGGTGGGCAGCTTGCGGGTCGCGTCGATGCCGAGCTTGCCGCCCCAGAACTGCTCGTACGACGAGTGGTCCAGGTGGTCGACCGGACCCTCGGTGTGCAGCACGTCGCGTCCGTAGTCGACGTTGCCGAGCGCCCGCCAGGCCACCTCGGAGTAGTCGTGCACGTCGCAGTCCGCGTCGACGACCACGACCAGCTTGGACAGCGAGAGCAGGCCGGCGCCCCAGACCGCGTTCATCACCTTCTGCGCGTGCTTGGGGAAGCGCTTGTCGATCGAGACGATCACGCAGTTGTGGAAGACGCCCTCCGCCGGCAGGTCGTAGTCGACGATGTCCGGCACCGACAGCCGCAGCAGCGGCAGGAAGATCCGCTCGGTCGCCTTGCCGATCGGCCCGTCCTCCTGCGGCGGGCGGCCGACGATGATCGTCTGGTAGACGGGGTCGCGCTGCATGGTCATGCAGTCGACAGTCAGCGCGGGGAAGGGCTCGACCGGCGTGTAGAAGCCGGTGTGGTCGCCGAACGGGCCCTCCGGCAGCCGCTGCCCCGGCTCCAGCCAGCCCTCCAGGACGACCTGCGCGTTCGCCGGGACCTGCAGCGGCACGGTCAGGCAGTCGACCATCTCCACCCGCTTGCGGCGCAGGAAGCCGGCGAACAGGTACTCGTCGATCTCGGCCGGCAGTGGGGCGGAGGCCGCGTACGTGACCGCGGGATCGCATCCGAACGCGATCGCCACCGGGAGGCGCTCGTTGCGGCGCTCGGCCACCGCGTGGTGGGCGTTGGAGTCCTTGTGGATCTGCCAGTGCATGCCGACGGTGCGCTGGTCGTGCTGCTGCAACCGGTACATCCCCAGGTTGCGGGCGCCGGTCTCCGGGTGCTTGGTGTGAGTCAGCCCGAGGTTGAGGAAGACGCCGCCGTCCTCCGGCCAGGCGTGCAGGCCGGGCAGGATGTCCAGGTCCACCTCGGCGCCCTTGAGCACCACGTCCTGGCAGGGCGCGCTCTTCGTACGCTTGGGCGGCAGGGCGCGCAGCTGGGCGGCCTTGCCCAGCGCCTCCCGCAGCCCGCCGAGCCCGACCGGCAGCTCCGGCTTGAGCAGCTCGGCGATGCGGGCGCCGATGTCGTCGAGGGTGTCGACACCGAGCGCGGTGGCCATCCGCTGGTCGGTGCCGAAGAGATTGATCGCGAGCGGCAGCCGGCCCCGGGTCGGCCGCTCGAACAGCAGCGCCGGTCCCCGCGCCCGTACCACCCGCTGGACGATCTCGGTGACCTCGAGGGTCGGGTCCACCGGGGTCGTCACCCGGCGGAGCTGCCCGTCCCGCTCCAGCCGGGCCAGGAAGTCCCGCAGATCGTCGTAGGCCACCACGCCAGTATTGCGGCGGACGGCCGTATGCTCCCGCCGAGGGGTGAGGACCGTGCTGGTGCGCTTCGGCGGGATCCTGTTCCTGGTCGCGCTCGCCGTCTGGCTCTACTGCCTGCTGGACGCGATCACTGCGGACCGGGAGCAGGTGCGCGGACTGCCCAAAGGGGTCTGGATCGCGATCGTCGTGCTCACCTTCGAGGTCGGGGCGATCGCCTGGCTGGTGTGGGGCCGGCCGCGGGGCGGCCCTCGGGCCCGGCCCCGGCTCGGTTCCTCCGGCCGGACCGCGTGGCCGGCCCGGCCGGGCGGCGCACCGCGGTCCGGCTCGTTCGGCCGGTCCGGGCCGCTGGCGCCGGACGACGACCCCGAGTTCCTGGCCCGGCTGGACCGGGAGGCGGCCCAGGAGCACGAGAAGCTGCTCGGCAACTGGGAGGAGGACCTGCGCCGGCGCGAGGAGGAGCTGCGCCGGCGGCGGCCCGACGACCCGGGCGACCCGGAACCTCCCATCCCCGCCTGACCCCACCGGCCACCCCGTTCGGGGGTAGGGGTTGTGGATAAGGGGCGCGATCCCCCTCCGCGCGGTTACTCTGGCCTGGTGCCAGTCCTGCTCCTCCTCCTGACCGTGCTCCTCATCGTCCTGGTGTGGCGCTTCGCCGCCGCGCGCAAGGCAGCCGGTCCGCAGCCGCGGCCACGGTTCGTCGCTCCCGACGACGACCCAGAGTTCCTGCGTGAGCTGGACCGCCGGACCCGCCGGGACGACGAGAAGCCTTGACCTTTCAGCGCTCCCGCGGCGGCCCAACGGGATAGGGCGGCGGGGCCAGCGGCCGCGGATCCCGGGGGAAGGCGTCGGCGACCTCCGCGGCCAGCTCCAGCAGCGATGCCCGGGTCGCCCCGGACAGCTCGCCGAGGTCCACCTCGGCCCCCTCCTCCAGGTGGGGGTCGTACGGGATGCGCGTGACCGCCCGGCAGCGGGCGGCGAAGTGCGCCTCCAGCTTGTCCAGGTCGACGCCGCCGGACTTCGGCCGCACCGAGTTGATCACCGCCACTGAGTTGCGCACCAGCTCATCGCGGCCGTGCGCCTCCAGCCAGTCCAGCGTCGCGCTGGCGCTGCGCGCGCCGTCCACCGACCCGGAGCTGACCAGCACGATCTGGTCGGCCAGATCGAGCACCCCCGCCATCGCCGAGTGCAGCAGGCCGGTGCCGCAGTCGGTGAGCACGATGTTGTAGAAGCGCTCCAGCACCGCGGCGACGGTCCGGTAGTCGCTCTCGCTGAACGCGGTCGACACCGCCGGGTCCGATTCCGACGCGAGCACCTCGAGCCGGTCGGCCGACTGGGAGGTGTAGCGCCGGACGTCGAAGTAGTGTCGGATCGAGTCCACGTCGTTGAGCAGGTTGCGGACCGTCGCGACCGTCTCCAGCGGGATCTTGCCCGAGAGCGTGCCGCGGTCCGGGTTGGCGTCGACGGCGATCACCCGGTCGCCGCGCAGTGAGGCCAGCGTCGCGCCGAGCGTCACCGTGGTGGTGGTCTTGCCGACCCCGCCCTTGAGGCTGATCACCGCGATCCGGTAGCACCCGCGAACCGGCACCGACGCGCGGGCGACCAGCTCCTGCCGGCGGCGGTCCTCAGGCGACTGGCCCGGGTTCAGGGTGTGCGCGGTCAGCGTGTAGACGGCGCGCCGCCAGCCGGTCTGCGGGGTCGCGCGGCGCTGCCGGAGCAGGGACTGCGCGGTCAGCTCCTCCACGCTCGGCGGTGGTCCTCCTTGCGGCCTCGGCGCTCCGCCCTGCGGCCCGTGCCTCGCGTACGCCCCTTCACTCTGCGCCGCCCCGCCCAGCGGCCCGCCGCCCTGCTGAGCCCCGCCCTGTGGCACCCCACCCTGTGGCGGCGCACCCCGTGGCGGCGCCCCGTGCTGCGCGCCGCCCTGCGGCCACCCGACCTGCTGGACACCCTGGACACCGCCCTGCTGGACACACGTGGACACCACCGCGCGCAGCACCGCCCGGCGGCCATGCGCCGTGCGGCCCGCCGCTCTGCGCGGCACCACCCTGCGGCCATGCGGCCCGCGCCGAACCGCCGTGCGGCCCGCTGTCCTGCGAGGCACCCGCCTGCGGCCCCCCGCCCTGCCATGGCGACGGCCCACCATGCGGACCAGAGGGCGGGGCACCGCCCTGCGACGGCCCGGCCTGCGGGCCGGTGTGCCCGAAGCCCGCCTGCGGCGGCCCGACTTGCGGAGCACCAGCGTGCAGGCCCGCCTGCGGCGCGCCAGGATACGAACCGCCGGCGTTCGGATCACCGCCCTGCCAGACGCCGCGCGAAGGACCCGTCGGGGATGAGGCAGGGAACGAAGGTCCGCCCTGCGAAGAGTCGCCGCCGGCGTGCGTGGTGCCGGACGAGCCGGGCGGCGGACCGCCCGGCTCGACGTCGCGCTGCAGCGGCGGAGCGGCACCCGAGGCCGCTGGCTTGTCCGCCTGCGGCTGGTCGGCCGGACCCGCCCAAGGTGATCCGGCTGCACTTGGCGGCTCCTGCGGGCTATTCGTCCAGCCCGCGTCCTGAGGCCCGGTCGGCGCGGCGGGCTGCACGTCGCTCGCCCACTCCGGGTTCGCCGGCGGACTGCTCGACCACCGACCACCGACCACCCGGGCCACCGGCTGCGCCCCGCTCGACCAGCCGGCATCGGCGTCGTCGTACCGCTCGATCGGAGGCTGCGTCTCGCCGGCCCAACCGGCGTCAGGCTGCGGGTCCGGCGGGCGCTGCTCGCTGCTGTCGTGCTCCGTCTCGTCCGGACCAGTCGACGCGTCGCCGGCCCGGTCACCATGGCTGAAGGCGGTGCCGGCCCAGTCCACGTCCCGGGTGGTGGTCGGCACCGGACCGTCGGCTGGTGGAGAGTCATCGGCGCCAGCTGAGTGGCCGGTCGCCCAGTCAGCGTCGCGGGCGCCGAACTGCACGGCTGGTGGATCGGCCGCGGGGTTCTCATCCGCGGGTGGCTCCTCCTGCCGAGCCGTCGGCCGCTCGGCGGTCGCTTCGGGTGTCGACCCGACCCGGCCAGAACCCCACTGGTCGCTCACTGGCTCACCGCCGTCCTCGGTGCGGTCGCCGCTCCACGGCCCGCGGAGTGGCACCCATGTCTGCGATCGTTCGCTCCCGTGCGACTCGGTCCACAGCGGATCGGGTTGCGGCGTCGGCAGTCCGTTGACCGGGCGGCCGGGTCGACCACCGAGGTCGGGCTGCACGGGGTGCCCCGAGTCGCCGCCCATCGTCCACTGCGGACGGTCAGCTCCGGACGGCGGCGGAGGCGGCTCGACGTCCGGCGCGTCGGGCGGGGACCATCCGGGCGACGGTTGGTCGGGTGCGGACCAAGACGACGGGCCGGGCGGGCGGCGGGTCCAGTCCGGCCGGCTGCTGGTCTCCTGCTCCGGTCCGGCCCCACGCAGGTGCGCCAACCATTCGGCGTCGGTGAGCTCGACGGCCGGCTCCGAGCCGCCTTGGCCGGCTCCCTGGGAGGACCAGCTGGCGGCAGGCGAGCCCAGCTCGTCCGGCGACCACCCGCCCGACGCCGCCGGCTCCGATCGACCCGACTCGGCAGGGCCCACCCCTCCGAGCTCGGTCGCCGACCATCCGCCACCGCTCGAACCAGCCAGCCCACCGGCCGACCAGTCGCCCCCACCGGACCCACCCGACGCCGTCGGCGCGTCGCTGCGTCCCGGCTCACCCGGAGGCCGCCCAGTGACACCCGACTCCGTCGCTGACCAGCTGGCGCTGTCGGAGCCTGGTTCACCGGGGAACCGGCCGACACCGCCCGACTCGGTCGGCGACCAGCGTGAACCGTTGGACTCCGGCCCACCCGCGGGCAGCTCTCCGCCCGCGCCGGCCGGCGACCAGGCGGCGCTGTTTGACCCCGACATGCTCGGGAACCAGCTGGAGCCGCCCTCCTGCCCCGGCTCACTCGGCGACCCTGCGCTGTGCGGGTCCGGCTCGGCCGGGGACCAGCCGACGTCGGCCGGTGCGGCTGGCTCTGCTTCGCCTGGCCGGGAGGGCGAGCCGACGGACGACGACTCGGACGGCGGCGGCGGACCCGGCGGGGTCCAGAGCTCCTGATCGGGGTCGTCGAGGCGGCCGACCGAACCGGCGGACGGGCGGGGTGCCCACGGATCGTCGTCGCGGGCGGGGGTGGACTCCCCGGACAGCACCGCGTCCCAGCTGTCCGGGGCGGACGGCGGGCTCGGCAGCCGGCCGGCGCCGGGCGGCGGCCAGCCGGCCGCGGGCTCGGGAGCAGGCGGTGCCGGCGGCGGGGGGAAGACCGGCAGGGCTGCCGGATCGCTCCACGGCGCCGCCTCGGCGCCGGCCGGCTCAGCGGGGCCGTCGGCCGCCTCGGGATGAGGGTCGTGCCTCATCCAGCTCTGCGCCGTGTCCCAGCGGGCGAGCGCGTCGGCGAGGCCCTCCGGGCCGTCGCGGTCGTCGTCCGCGGAATGACGCCGAGCGCACACCGGAGACCCTCCCCTTGTCGCCTCGCGGCCAGCCTAGTGCCGTGCCGACCGGAAATCAGGTCAAACCGGCATAAGAGTGCAGGCCGGAGATGACCATGTTGACCACGAAGAAGTTGAAGATCATCGTCGCGAAGGCGACGAGGTTGACCCGGGCGGCCGCCGTGCCGCGCCAGCCCGCGGTGGCGCGGGCGTGCAGGTAGGCCGCGTAGACGACCCAGGTGATGAAGGCCCAGGTCTCCTTGGGGTCCCAGCCCCAGTAGCGGCCCCAGGCCGCCTCGGCCCAGATCGCCCCGGAGATGATCCCGAAGGTGTAGATCGGGAAGCCGAAGGCGACCGTCCGGTATGCCATCTTGTCGAGCACCTCGGCGGAGGGCAGTCGCCAGCCCAGCGTCACCGGGAAGCGCTTGGGGGTGCGGCCGGCCTCGGTGGCCTGCTCCCACTGGCGGCGGACCAGGTAGAGCACCGTGCCGACGAAGCTGACCAGGAAGATGCCGGTGCCGATCGCGACCGTGGTGACGTGGATGACGATCCAGTAGGACCGGAGGGCGGGCACCAGCGGCGAGGCGTCGGAGTAGAGCACCGTGCCGGCGAGGAAGAGCAGCACCACGACCGGCATCAGCAGGAACATGCCGAGGTAGCGCACCTGCGGCAGCCGGACCAGCACGCCGAGGAAGGCGGCGACCCCGGCGGCGCCGACCACCGAGGCGAACTCGTACATGTTGCCCCAGGGGACGCGGTCGGTGGCCAGGCCGCGGGTGGTCAGCGACGCGAGCTGCAGGGCCAGGCCGACGGCGGTGGCCGCCACCCCGATCCGGCCGAACCGGTCGGCCCGCGTCTGCTGGGTCTCCGGGGTGGCGCGGGGCGGCGGCGTGCGGTCCACCGAGACGGCCCCGACCGCCGACCGGGCGCCGACCAGCGCGGGTGCCTCCGCCGTGGCCGCGACCTTGCCCCGGCGACCGAACGCATATTCCGCGCAGTAGCTCACCAGGGCGACGCTGTAGATCAGGATCGCCCAGACGAAGAGCTGGTCGGACAGGCTCGCGAGGCCGGCGTCGACGGGCACGGTCAATCCTTCCTTCCCGCGGCGGAGTCGCGGAGCCGCTCCACCACACCGGCGAACTCGGAGTTGAAACCGCCGGAGTCGGTGCGGGCGAGCCCCCCGACCGCGACCACACTACGGGCCGGCGCGCTCCCGGTCGCGTCGTCCTCCACAGGAGGCGGATCATCCCCAGATTGGCCGGAGTCCCTTGACCCGGCCCCGACCGGCGTGATGCGGAGGAAGACCCGGCGCCGGCGTACCGCGAGGGAGAGCAGCAGGCCGAGCACCACCGCGCCCGACGCCAGCAGCACGCTGAGCTGGCCGGGGTCGCGGTTGACCTGGATCGTCGCCCACTCCCGGTAGCCCTCGAAGGTGACGGTGGTCCCGTCGTCGAGCTTGGTGGACTTGCCCGGGGTGAGCGTCGCGGTCGCCACCTCCTTGAGGGCGCCGCTGTCCACCTGCCGCTGGTCGATGTTGTAGACCGACTGCGGCCGGCCGCTGTCCAGCCCGAGATCGCCGCGGTAGACCACGACCGCGACGCCCGGCGCCAGCGGCTGCGAGGACGCCGACCAGATCGAGCCGTCCTCGCGGGCCACCGCGGCCGGCGCGAACTGCCCGTACAGCGCGATCTGCGGTTGCACCTCGTCGAGCAGCTTGATCGCGCCCTCGCTGAGCAGCGCGCCGTCTTGCGGGAGGAACGGCGCGGCGACGTCGGCGACGACCTTGCCCTCCGGCGAGCGCACCGTGAAGCGCGGCGAGAATCCGTGGCTGACCAGGTAGACCCGGACGCCCTCGACGCGGAGCGGCTCGTTGACGCGGAGCGGGTATTGGCGGGCGGAGCCGTCCTCGCCCACCGTGTACGTGATGTCGGCGCGGAACTCCGACGGCGTCCCGTCCGGGTCGTACGTCGCAGTGAAGTCGTCCAGCTTGTCGATGCAGAACGGGGCGAGCCCGGCCCCGTCCACCAGCCGGCCCGGCCGGAACGAGTCGTACAGCGGGACGGCGTTGCAGAAGCCGGCGTCGCCCTCGGTGACCAGCACCGTGCCCTGGTAGCCCCAGAGCCGGCCGGCCGCGATGCCGGCCAGCAGCACCACCAGGGCGGTGTGGAAAAGCAGGTTGCCGGTCTCCCGCAGGAACCCGCGCTCGGCGGCCACCGTGACCACCCCGCCCGGCTCGGTCCGGGTCACCGTCCGCCAGCCGCGCAACCGCCGGGTGGCGTCGGCGGCGACCGCCTCGGGCGTGCCGTCCGCCTCCCACGACCCCGACTCGGGCAGGCGCTCCAGCCGGCGCGGCACCGCCGGTGGCGGGCTCAGCATCGCCTGGGCGTGCAGCCGCAGCCGCGGGACCACGCAGCCGAGCAGCGAGATGAACAGCAGCAGGTAGATCGCGGCGAACCAGGGGGCGGCGAAGACGTCGAAGAACCCGGCGGCGTCGAGCACCTTGGACAGCTGCGGGTGCTCGGCGATGTAGTCGTCGACCCGGATCGGGTTGAGCGGGCGCTGCGGCAGCAGCGAGCCCGGCACCGAGGCCAGCGCGAGCAGGAAGAGCAGCACCAGCGCGGTGCGCATGCTGGTCAGCCGGCGCCAGCCGTTGCGGACGGTGGCCAGCAGGCTGCCGGCCGGGCCGGGGCGGACCGGCTGCGGCTGGGTGGAGAGCTCGGCCGGCTGGACGTCCGCGACGGCCAGCGCGCCCGGGTCGTCCTCCCCGGCCGGGCGGACCGGCGTCTGCGGTGTCGCGGTCACAGCGACGTCCCGATCCCGGTCGCGCCGGCCCACGACCGCAGCTCGATCATCAGCTCGCCCCAGACCCCGGTGAGCAGCAGCAGGCCGAGCAGCACCAGCAGGCCGCCCCCGACGTACGTCACCGTCGCGGCGTGCCGACGGACCACGCCGAGCGCGCCGACGAGCCAGCGGGTGCCCAGTGCCACCAGCACGAACGGGACGCCGAGACCGAGGCAGTAGGCCACCGAGAGCAGCGCGCCGCGGCCCGCGCCGGCCTGCGAGAGCGCCAGCGACTGCACCGCGCCGAGCGTCGGGCCGATGCACGGCGTCCAGCCGAGCCCGAATACGACGCCCAGCAGCGGCGCGCCGGCCAGCCCGGTCGCCGGCAGCCGACGGATGCGCAGGTCCCGGGACAGCCCGGGCAGCACGCCGAGGAAGGCCAGCCCGAGCAACACGACCACCACGCCGAGCACCCGCTCCAGCGTGCGCTGGTGCTCCAGCAGCAGCCCGCCGAGCCGACCGAAGAGCACCCCGTACGCCACGAAGACCGCGGTGAAGCCGAGCACGAACAGCACGGCGCCGGCCACCACGCGCATCCGCGGCGGAGCCGCCGTCGCGACCGCCGTCCCGCCGCCGGCCGTCTGCTCGCCCTCCTCGCGGGCGGTGGCATCCACACCGGACAGGCCGGTCACGTACGACAGGTAGCCGGGGACCAGGGGGAGCACGCACGGGGAGAGGAAGCTGATCAACCCGACGAGTGCGGCGACCAGCGCGGCGACCAGCAGTGGGCCGTCGGCGACGAGGTCGGCGAAGGTCTCGCCGGCGCCGGCCGCGAGGGTCACCGCTCCGCCGCCAACCGCTTGACCACGGGCTCGATGTCCTCGCGGACCAGCGCGGTCGGATAGACCGCCGCCACCCGGCCCTGCTTGTCGACCACGATCGTGTACGGCAGGCCGATGCCCGGGAAGTCACGGAACCGCAGGATCACCTTGCCGACCGCGTCGAACAGGCTCGGGTAGGTGATCTTCTTCCCCGCCACGAAGGCGGCGGCGGCCTCCTCGCGGTCCTTGACCGCGACGCCGACGAACTCCACCCCGGCACCGTTGGTCGCCTTGTACGCCTCGTCGAAGTCCGGCGACTCGACCCGGCAGGGCGCGCACCACGACGCCCAGAAGTTGAGCACGACGACCTTGCCGCGCTGCTCGGCCAGGGCCCAGGAGCCGCCGCCGAGCAGGTCGCCGGTGACCGCCGGCGCGGCCCTCCGGTCGGCCTCCGGGATGAGCTCGCCCTTGCCGGTCCCGGCGACGAACCGGAACTCCCCGCCGGCGGCCTGGTCGACCGCGTCCGTGCCGCCGCTGCACCCGGCGACGGCCGCGAGGAGCAGCGTCAGCAGGACGACGAGCGGACGGCGGAACGGAGGCACCGCTCCAGTGTCACCGCAGGCCATCGGGGTCATGCACCCGGGGTGGTGCCCTCGGGCTCAGGCCCGGCGGGCTCGCTGTAGACCACGCTGAGCACCCGGTCGCCGTCGAAGGTGATGCTGGTCAGCGAGGCCAGCCCGCACTGCCGGTGGGTCGGCACGTGCGACAGCGGCTTGCGCTCGACCAGCCGGCGCAGCGTCCAGATCGGGAGCTGGTGGCTGACGCAGACCGCCTCGTGGCCCTCGGCCGCGTCGCGGGCCGCCCAGGCGGCGGCGAGCATCCGGGACGCGATCTGCCGGTAGGGCTCCCCCCAGGACGGGCGGAACGGGTTGCGCAGCCGGGGCCAGGCGGTCGGGTGCAGCCAGGCCCGGTCACCGGGGCCGAACGGCTTGCCCTGGAAGGAGTTTTCCGCCTCCAGCAGCCGGTCGTCGATGTGCACCGACAGCCCGAGCGCCTCCGCCAGCGGGGCCGAGGTCTCCTGAGCCCGCTCCAGCGGGGACGACACCAGGTGCACGATGTCCCGGTCGGAGATCTTCTTGGCCACCCGCTCGGCCATGCCGCGGCCCATGGCGGACAGGTGCCACCCAGGAAGCCGCCCATACATGATGTGGTCGGGGTTTTCGACCTCGCCGTGCCGGAGCATGTGAACGATCGTCGGCGTCACCGGTCCCCCTCGGATGTGGCGGCCGCCGCGGCGCGGGCGGCCTCGGGCAGCGCGTCGGCCACCCGGTCGAGCACCGCGTCGTCGTGCGCGGCGGAGACGAACCACGCCTCGAACGCCGACGGCGGCAGGTAGACCCCGCGGGCCAGCATCGCGTGGAAGAACGGCGGGTAGCGCCAGGCCTGCTGGGCCCGGGCACCGTCGTAGTCGCGCACCGGCTCCTCGGTGAAGAAGACGGAGAACAGGCTGCCGGCGGTCTGCACCCGATGCGGGACGCCCTCCTTGGTCAGCGCCTCAGCCACCATCCTGGCCACGGTCGCGGCCGCGGCGTCGACCCGCAGATAGACCTCCTCGGTGCAGGCCCGCAGGGTGGCCAGTCCGGCCGCCACGGCCACCGGATTGCCCGACAGGGTGCCGGCCTGGTAGACCGGGCCGGCCGGGGCCAGCCGGGCCATCACCTCGGCCCGGCCGCCGAAGGCCGCCGCCGGCAGCCCGCCGCTCATCACCTTGCCGAACGTGAACAGGTCCGCCTCGACCGGGTCCAGCCCGAACCACCCCGACGGGGACACCCGGAAGCCGGTCATGACCTCGTCGAGGACGAGCAGCGCACCGTGCTCGGCGGTGATCCGGCGGAGCTCGGCGTTGAACCCGTCCAGCGGCGGGACGGCGCCCATGTTGGCCGCCGCGGCCTCGGTGATCACGCAGGCGATCTCGTCCCCACGCTCGGCGAAGGCGGCTTCCACCGCGGCCACGTCGTTGTACGGCAGGACGATCGTGTCGCCGGCCTGGGCGCCGGTCACCCCGGGGGTGTCGGGCAGGGCGAGGGTCGCGACGCCGGAGCCGGCGGCGGCCAGCAGCGCGTCGACATGACCGTGGTAGCAGCCGGCGAACTTGACCACCCGGCTCCGGCCGGTCGCCCCGCGGGCCAGCCGGATCGCCGACATCGTGGCCTCGGTCCCGCTGTTGACCAGCCGGACCTGGTCCACCGGCGCGACCCGCGACACGATCTCCTCGGCCAGCTCGACCTCGCCGGCCGTCGGCGTGCCGAAGCTGGTGCCGCGGGCGGCCGCGAAGGAGATCGCCTGCACCACCGACGGGTGCGCGTGGCCGAGGATCATCGGCCCCCAGGAGCAGACGAGGTCCACGTATTCGCGGCCGTCGACGTCGTACAGCATGGCGCCGGTCCCGGCGATCATGAAGCGCGGGGTGCCGCCGACGGCCCGGAACGCCCGGACCGGCGAGTTGACACCGCCGGGGGTCACGGCCATCGCCCGGTCGAAGAGCGCCTGCGACGCCGGGGCCTCGTACGGGTGGGTCACCGGGCCAGTCTCGCAGCCCTGGCCGGTGCCGCCAGGCGAGGGATGGAAGCTGTGGACAACCGGCGGCTATCCACAGTCACCCTGACGGGGAATGGGGGATCGGGTTAGTGTCGACGGGGTGACCAGGGAGCCGGACGGAGGAGGCGGAAATGCGCGGGTTGGCTGAGCGGTGGCGGCGGCGCGGGCTCCGCCCGCCGATGCCCGCCGGCCGCCAGACCCTCCCGCTCGCGCTCGCCGGCATCGCGGTGATCGCCGCCGCCTCGACGACCGCGTCCGCGGCCCGGGTGACCACGCCGGCCGAGGCCGCGCCGCTCCCGGTCACGATGGACCACGCCCAGCAGCCGGTCTCGCCGCCGTTCCTGCCGCCAGCCGGGCCGACCACCGGGCCCGCCCTGCCCGGCACACCGGCCGGCGGGACGCCGGGCGGAGGGGGCGCCGGCGGGGAGAGCGCCAGCGAGTTCGCGGCCAACGGGATCCCGGTCGTCGCCCTCGAGGCCTACCAGGCGGCGGCCCGCAGGATGTCCGAGGAGGACGCCGGCTGCGGGGTGCCGTGGTCGCTGCTCGCCGCCATCGGGCGGGTCGAGTCCAACCACGGGCGGTTCGCCGGCGCGACGCTGCTGCAGGACGGGCGGTCCGACCCGCCGATCGTCGGCATCCCGCTGGACGGGCGGCCCGGCGTCGCCCGGATCGGCGACACCGACGGCGGGCGCCACGACGGCGACACGACGTTCGACCGGGCCGTCGGGCCGATGCAGTTCATCCCGGGCACCTGGGCGCTGTTCGCGGTGGACGGCGACGGGGACGGCAAGGCCGACCCCTTCGACATCGACGACGTCGCCCTGGCGGCGGCCCGCTACCTCTGCCAGGCCGGCGGGGACCTGCGGACGGACGCCGGCCTCCGGGACGCGGTCTACAGCTACAACCGCTCCGACGACTACGTGCGGCTCGTGCTTGCCCTCGCCGCGGAGTATGCGCGGGGCGCCCGGGTCGACACCCTGCCGGCGCCGGACCGCGACCCCCGGCCGCTGCCGCCGGCCAAGAAGCCGACGCTGCCGCCGGCCACGGTGGGCCGGCCGCCGGCCGCCACCCCGACACCCACACCGACGCCGACCCCGAGGCCGACGACACCGCGGCCGACCACGCCGGCCCCGACGACGCCGGGCACGACGCCGCCGACCAGCCCGCCGACGTCCCCGCCCACTCCGTCACCGACCTGCACACCGGTGCCGACGCCGACGCCGACGCCGACCGAGACGCCGACCGGCACCCCCACGGGCACGCCGACCGCGACGCCCACCAGCCCGACGCCGACGGAGACGGAGACGCCGAGCGCGTCGCCGACCGGCACGCCGACACCGACCCCGTCCGGGTCGCCGACGCTGCCGCCCTGCCCAACCCCCTGACCGCAGCCAGCCGCGCCACAGAGCCCTGCGGGATCCCCGCCCGACCCGGCTGATCACGTTTGCTCGCCGGGTCCGCGACACGCCGGCCCCGACACGCCGAGCCCGTCAGGGCCGGCGAGCAAGGTGATCGGCAGGATCAGTCCAGGCGGTGGGCGGCTTCGGTGGCCCAGTAGGTGAGGATGAGGTCGGCGCCGGCCCGCTTGATGGCGGTCAGCGTCTCGGCGATGATCCGGTCGCGGTCGATCCAGCCGCGCGCGGCGGCCGCCTCGACCATCGCGTACTCGCCGGACACCTGATACGCGGCCACCGGCAGGTCCACCGCCGCACGCACAGCGGCGACGACATCCAGGTACGCCAGCGCTGGCTTGACCATGACCGCGTCCGCGCCCTCGGCCACGTCCAGCGCCACCTCGCGCAGGGCGTCGCCGGCCGAGCGGGCCGGGTCCTGCTGGTACGCCGAGCGGTCGCCGAACTGCGGCGCGCACTCGGCCGCGTCCCGGAACGGGCCGTAGAACGCCGACGCGTACTTGGCGGAGTAGGCCAGGATCGAGACGTCACCGTAGCCGGCGCCGTCCAGCGCGGAGCGGATCGCGCCGACCTGGCCGTCCATCATCCCGCTGGGCGCGACCACCTGGGCCCCGGCCGATGCCTGCGCGACCGCGATGGATGCGTACCGCTCCAGGGTGGCGTCGTTGTCGACCGCACCGTCCGGGGTCAGCAGCCCGCAGTGGCCGTGGTCGGTGTACTCGTCCAGGCACAGGTCGGTGATCAGCACGGTGCTGTCGCCGACCTCGTCGGCCAGCCGGCGCAGCGCGACCTGGACGATGCCGTCCGGGTCGTCGGCCGCGGAGCCGGCGCCGTCCTTGACGGCGGGCACGCCGAAGAGGACCAGGCCGCCGACACCGGCGTCCACCGCCTCGTACGCGGCCTTGGCCAGCGACTCGACGGTGTGCTGGACGACCCCGGGCATCGACGCCACCGGCGCCGGCTCGGAGATCCCCTCCTTGACGAACAGCGGCAGGATCAGGTCCGACGGGTGCAGGCGGACGTCGGAGACCAGCCGGCGCAGCGCCGCCGTGCGGCGCAGCCGCCGCGGGCGCACGACCGGGAAGGCCCCCGGACCGGATGGGGGCGTCGACCGGTGGGACGTCGCGGCCGCCGGCCGAGACGAGGAAGCCGCCGAGTGGGACGCGGCGGACGCCGAGCGGGCCGGGGGGACCGCCGCGTGGGACGTGGCGGTCGCCGAGGGGGACGAGGAAGCCGCCGAGTGGGACGTGGCGGTCGCCGGGCGGGACGGGAGCGTCGCCGGGCGCGGCCGCTCGGAGCGGTCCAGGCCGCTGACCGCCGGCCACCCCGCCTGCCGACCCCCCGACGGCGCCGACTCCGACCGCGCCGACCCCGAGGCGCCAGCCGACCCCGAGGCGACAACCGACTCCGGCTCGCCGACCGGGCCCGGAGCGTCGGCCGGCCCGCCTGACGCCGAGCCCGATTGGACGGTCCACGACGGCTCCGCCGAACCCGGGCCAGCCCGCCCGGAGGAGGCCGAGCCCGATTGGACGGTCCACGACGGCTCCGCGGAACCCGGGTCACCAGCCTGCTTGGGAGAGGGCGCGCCCGAGCGGACGGTCCACGAGGAACCCGTGGCGTCGGCCGGCTCGTCGGCGGCCGGGCCGGAATGGACGGTCCACGACGGGCCGGACGGGCCAGCCGGGCCGGGGGGTGCGGTGAAGTGGGACGGAGCGGTCAGTCCGAACGGGTCGGTGGGGCCGAACGCGCCGGCGTCGGATGCGCTCACCGCTGCCGTCCGGTCGCCCGGCGGGTCTTCTTCGGCGGTGGGGTCGCGTCCCCGGACTCCCGTCGCGCGGCGGCGAACGCGGCAAGCGCGTCGACCACCGCGTCGACCGCCGCCACCTCCGGCTCGACGTCGGAGCGCAGCCCGAACTCCCGCGCCGTCGCCGCCGTCTGCGGCCCGATGCAGGCGACCACGGTCCGGGCGTGCGGCTTGCCGGCGATGCCGACCAGGTTGCGTACGGTCGAGGACGAGGTGAAGCACACCGCGTCGAACCCGCCGGACTTGATCGCGTCGCGGATCTCGGCGGGCGGCGGCGCGGCGCGGACAGTCCGGTACGCCGTCACGTCGTCGATCTCCCAGCCGCGCTCGCGCAGCCCGGCGGCCAGCGTCTCGGTGGCGATGTCGGCCCGCGGCAGCAGCACCCGGTCGATCGGGTCGAGCACCTCGTCGTACGGCGGGAAGTCGACCAGCAGCCCCTCCGAGGACTGGTCGCCCGAGGGCACCAGCTCCGGCTGGATGCCGAAAGCGCGCACCGCGTCCGCGGTGGCCTCGCCCACGCAGGCGATCTTGACGCCGGCGAAGGCGCGCGCGTCCAGCCCGAACTCGTCGAACTTCTCCCGCACCGCCCGCACCGCGTTGGTCGAGGTGAAGACGATCCACTCGTACCGGCCGGTGACCAGGCCCTTGATCGCCCGCTCCATCTGGGCGGGGGTGCGCGGCGGCTCGACAGCAATGGTCGGCACCTCGACCGGAACCGCCCCGTACGCCCGCAGCCGCTCGCTCATCGCGCCCGCCTGCTCCTTGGTGCGGGGCACCAGGACGCGCCAGCCGTACAGCGGGCGGGACTCCCACCAGGACAGCCGGTCCCGCTCGGCGACCGCGCGGCCGACGGCGAGCACCAGCGGGCCGGACAGCCCGGCCGAGTCGCTCTCGACGGTGCCCAGCGTGCTGGTCACCGTCCGCTGCCCGGCGCCGGTGCCCTCCACGGTGACGCTGACCGGGGTGTCGCCCGGGCGGCCCTGCTCGAGCAGCGCGGCGGCGATCTTGCCCAGGTGCGCCTGGGTCGCGATCGCCACCAGCGTGCCGGGGGCGGCCGCGACGCCGGTCCAGTCGACCTCGTCGTGCGCGTCCACCACGGTGTGCGAGGACCCGACCGGCACGCCCGCGTACGCCGGCACGCCGGTCGCGACCGGCACCCCCGGCACCACGTCGAACGGCAGCCCGGCGGCGGCGACGCAGACCGCTTCGCGCACCACCGCGTCCGCGGACAGCGGGTCGCCGGCGACCAGCCGGACCACCGCGGACCCGGACCGGGCCTCGGTCACCAGCATCCCGGCGACGGTCTCGGGATCACCGATAGCCGGCCGGACCTCGACCCCGGCCAGCTCGGCCGCCCCGGCCGGCACGTCGGGATCGACGAGGACCAGCACCGCTGACCGGAGCGCCTCGGCGGCCCGGACCGTGAGCAGGCCCGGGTCGCCGGGACCAGCCCCGACGAAGGTGATGCGTCCGACGGTCTTGCGCGCGCGGCTCATAGCCCGCTCCCCAATAGTGAGTCAGCACCGGCATCGATCAGGTCGGCGGCCAGCCGCCGCCCGATCGCCGCGGCTTCGGTAACCGGCCCGGTGGCCGACAGCCGGACGGCGTCGGAGCCGTCGGTTGCAGTCACCGAACCGCGGAGGAAGATCTCGGGACCGTCCTCGCCGAGGGCGACCTCGGCGAGGGCGCCGACCGGGGCGGTGCAACCCGCCTCCAGTGCGGCGAGGAGGCTCCGCTCCGCGGCGACCGCGGCGCGGGAGTCGGGGTGGTCGAGCGCGGCCAGCTGGGCCACCAGCTCGGTGTCGGCGGACCGGCACTCGACCGCGAGCGCGCCCTGGCCGGGGGCCGGCAGCATCTGCAGCGGGTCGAGCACCTCCGTCACCGCGGCCAGCCGGTCCAGGCGGGCCAGCCCGGCCCGGGCCAGCACGACGGCGTCCAGCTCGCCCCCGGTCACCTTGCCCAGCCGGGTGTCCACGTTGCCGCGGATCGGCACCACGTCGAGGCCGAGGCCGAGCGCGTGCAGCTGGGCGGCCCGCCTCGGCGAGCCGGTGCCGATCCGGGCGCCGGCCGGCAGCTCGCCGAGGGTGAGCCCGTCGCGGGCGACCAGCACGTCGCGCGGGTCCTCACGCGGCGGCACCACCGCGACGACGAGGCCGTCGGCCGGCGCGGTCGGCAGGTCCTTGTACGAGTGGACCGCGACGTCGATCTCGCCGGCCAGCAGCGCGTCCCGCAGCGCCGAGACGAAGACGCCGGTGCCGCCGATCTGAGTCAGCGCGGCCGAGGACCGGTCCCCGTGGGTGACGATCTCGACGGTGTCGACCTTGCGGTCCAGCTCGCCCACGATCGCGGCGGTGACCAGCGCGGTCTGCGACCGGGCGAGCGCGCTCCCGCGCGTGCCCACCCTGAGGGGGGTCATGCCGACCCCCCTTCGGTGGGCAGTGAGACGGACGCGACGGCGGCGGTGGCGGCCGGGTCGAGGTCGAAGAGTTCCCGCAGCGCGTCGGCGTATGCATCCCCGCCCGGCCGCTCCGCCAGCTGCTTGACCCGCACGGTCGGCGCGTGCAGGAGCGTCTGCACCACCCGGTGCACGCTGCGCGCGACCTCGGCCCGGGTCACCTCGTCCAGGCCGGGCAGCCGGGCATCCAGCCGGGTCAGCTCGGCGTCCACCACCTCGGCGGCCCGGGCCCGCAGCGCGGCCACCGTCGGGGTGACCGCGGTCGCCCGGCGGGCCCCGAGCTGGCCGGAGACCTCGTCGGCGACCAGCTGGCGGGCAAGCTCGACGCCCTCGTGGGCGCCGGCGCGGGCGGCCGGCTCCTGCAGCGCGGCGAGGTCGAGGTAGTGCACGCCCGGCAGCGCGGACGCCGCGCCCTCCATGTCCCGGGGCAGCGCCAGGTCGAGCAGCACCAGCGGGCGCCCGGCCCGGGCCGGCAGCGCGGCCTCGACCAGCGCCGCCGGCACCACGACGCCGACCGAGCCGGTGCAGCCGACCACGACGTCCGCACGGACCAGCTCGGCCGGCAGGTCGTCCAGCCCGGCGGCGCGGACCAGCGGGAAGCCGGCGCCGTCCCCGAGCTGGCCGGCCAGTCGGTGGGCCCGATCGGGTGTCCGGTTGACCACGGTCAGCTCGGCGACCCCGGCGCGCAGCAGGGTGGTCGCGGACAGCGCGCCCATCGAGCCGGCGCCGACCACCAGCGCCCGCCGTCCGGCCAGCGGGCCGAGCACGCGGGCCGCCTCCTGCAGCGCGACCGACACCACGGACGCGCCGGTCCGGTCGATGCCGGTCTCCGCCTGCACCCGCTTGCCCACCCGCAGCGCCTGCTGGCACAGCTCGTGCAGGCCGCGGTTGACCGCGTCCAGCTGGGCCGCGGTCGCGTACGCGGCGCGCAGCTGGCCGAGGATCTGCGACTCCCCGACCACCATCGAGTCCAGTCCGGAGGCGACCGAGAACAGGTGCAGGACGGCCGCGTCCTCGTAGTGCACGTACAGGTGCTCGCCGAGGGACGGGACGTCGAGGCCGCAGCGGCGGGCCAGCACCGAGGAGGTGTCCTGCAGGCCGCCGTGGAAGCGGTCAACCTCCGCGTACACCTCCACCCGGTTGCAGGTGGACAGCACCAGCACCTCGGCGACGTGGTCGCCGCGGAGCAGCTCGTGCAGCACGCCCGGCAGCTCGTCAGCGCCGACGCTCGCGCGCTCCAGCAGCGAGACCGGGGCCGTCCGGTGCGACAGCCCGACCACCAGCAGGCTCATGTCCGCTCCTCGGACAGGCCGGCAGACGGAAGGGTCGGCCCGCCGGCCCTCCTTGCCGCCCGCTCGCGCCGCGAGCACTCGCGCTCGCTCATCCGACGTCCTCCAGCGCGGTGACGCCGCCGGAGCCGACCACCGGGCGCAGCTTGCGCTGCTCGTGGAAGGACAGGATCTGCAGCTCGATGGCCAGGTCGACCTTGCGTACGTCGACGCCGGCCGGCACGGCGAGCACGGTCGGCGCGAAGTTGAGGATGCTGGTGACCCCGCAGGCGACCAGCTGGTCGCAGACCTCCTGGGCGGCCTGCGCCGGGGTCGCGATGACGCCGATGGCGATCTCGAGCTCGCGGACCACCTCGGGCAGCTCGTCCACGTGCCGGACGGCCAGCCCCGCGATCCGCTCGCCGACCCGGCCGGGATCGGCGTCGAGCAGCGCGGCGACGTGGAAGCCGCGGGTGGCGAAGCCGCCGTAGCCGGCCAGCGCGTGGCCGAGGTTGCCGATGCCGATCAGCGCGACCGCGCGGTGCCGGGTCAGCCCGAGGGTGCCCTCGATCCGGTCGACCAACACGGTGACCTCGTAGCCGACGCCGCGCGTCCCGTACGACCCCAGGTGGGACAGGTCCTTGCGGAGGTTGGCCGAGTTGACCCCGGCGGCGGTGGCCAGCTCCTCCGAGGAGACCGTGACCACGCCCTGCTCGGCCAGCGCCGACAACACCCGGAGGTAGACCGCGAGCCGGGCGACGGTGGCATCCGGCACGGTGCGCTCGGAGCGCGCGGGGCGGGCCGGGGCCGGCGCCTCGGACCGACCGGGCAGGGTGGAACGGACCGCGCGACCCAGTGCCCCGGCCGCCGCCCGCGCCCGGCCGACCCGGGGCCCGTCGGCGCCGGTCTCGGCCGGTGTGGCGTCCTGCTGGTCGGTCACGCGGAAGCTCCTGGAAGGACGGCGCGACGGACCCGCTGGACGGCCCGCCGCCGCGCTGTGGTATCAGGCTGATGTACAGAGACACCGTAACGACTTGTGAATACCTTCACAAAATCGCGATCGTCCGGCGACGGACCGTCGCCACCCGTTCAGGCCAGCGCGCGCCGGAGCCGGGCCTCCTCGATCCGCCAGTAACCGAGCTCCTTGCCGTCCACGAGGACGACCGGAACGAGGTCGCCGTACTCAGCGCGCAGGCCCGGGTCGCCGTCCACGTCGCGCTCCCGCCACGGCACGCCGGCCTCGCCGGTGACCCGCTCGACCAGCCGGCGGGCGTCGTCGCAGAGGTGGCAGCCGGTGCGGGTGAGCAGCTCGACCTGGCGCTGGGCGGGCACGGCGGGAGTGTACGGGCCGGCGGCCGGGTATCCGACCTGTCGCGGGGCAGTCCCTTCGGCACCCACCCTCGAGGAGCAGACGATGACCGCGGCCCAGCCGAACGACATGACCGAACTGGCCGGCACGTTCACCGACGAGAAGGCGGCGGAGGCCGCGCGCCGGGAGGCGGACCCGCAGCCGGAGTTCGTCGGCGACATGCCTGACGACCCGGCGGAGGCGCGGACGTACCGGCCCGGCGACGAGCAGCCCGGGACGGACCGGTGAGCGAGCCGCGGCCGGATCCCGGCAGCGAGGCGGCGGGCGAGCCCGAGTACGGCAACGACACCGGCTTCGCCTCCGCCGCGACCGACACCGGCTCGGACGACAAGGACTGGGCCGGCCCGACCGCCACCGACACCTCGGGTGACGACAAGGACTGGGCCGGCCCGACCAGCACCGAGGACGCCGACGACGCCGACCCGGGCCGCGGCGCCGACTGAGCACACCCGCCGCCGACTGAGCACACCCGCGGCCGACTGAGCAGCCACAGCTGCTCAGTCGGCCGCGAACTTCTCAGTCGGCGGAGGACCCCGTCGGCGGAGGACCCGTCGGCGGGGACCCCGTCGGCGGCGGACTCAGTCGGCGGAGGACTCGCGGAGGCGGGCCTTGGCGACCTTGCCGGTGGCGGAGTGGGGGAGCTCGGGGACGAAAGTGACGGATGAGGGCAGCTTGAAGCGGGCGAGCGAGCCGGCAGCCCAGTCGAGCAGGCCGGCTTGGGTGAGGGACGCGCCGGGGCGGAGCACCACGTACGCGAGCACCGTCTCGTCGCCCCGGTCCGGCTCCGCCCGGCCGAGCACGGCGGTCTCCAGCACGTCCGGGTGGCCGGTGAGCACGGCCTCCACCTCGGCCGGGTAGACGTTGAACCCGCTGACCAGGATCAGGTCCTTGCGCCGGTCGACCAGATACAGGTCGCCGTCGTCGTCGGCGTACGCCACGTCGCCGGTGGACCACCAGCCCTCGCCGTCCGGCCCCTCGGCGCCGTCCGGCCAGTAGCCGGAGAAGAGGTTGGGCCCGCGGACCTGGATCTCGCCCGGGTCGCCGTCGATCTCCGGGTCGTCGTCGTCCGGCTCGCCGTCGCCGGCCAGCCGCAGCTCGACCCCGGGCAGCGCCCGCCCGACCGAGCCCGGCTTGGGGTCGCCGCCCATCAGGGTCGAGGTGAGCGCCGGCGCGGTCTCGGTCAGCCCGTAGCCCTCCCACACCGTGACGCCGGCGGAGCCGAAGCGCTCCAGCACGGCCGGCGGCAGCGGCGCGGCCCCCGACAGCGCGAGCCGCACGCTGGCAAATCCCGCGGCCAGGCCCGGCTGGTCGGCCCACTGCAGGTACATCGCGGGCACCGCGGGCACGTTGGTCACCCGGTAGCGGGCCATCAGCTCCAGCGACCCGGCCGCGTCGAACGAGTCGACCAGCACCCCGGTCGCCCCGGCCCAGGCGAGCATGCCCAGGGCCGGGTTCAGCCCGTACGCGTGGAAGAGCGGGATGGCCAGCAGCAGCACGTCCGCCGGGGTGACCACGGTGGGCCGGATAGCGCCGCACTGCTCGAGGTTGGCCAGCAGCGCCCGGTGGGACAGCATCGCGCCGCGCGGCCGGCCGCTGGTGCCGCTGGTGTAGAGCAGCACCGCCAGCTCTTCGGCGGAGGCGGGCCGGTGCCGGGCGGCCGGGTCGGGCGTCGCGTCGGCCAGCAGCCCGGGCAGCGGCACGGTGCCGTCCGGCCCGGACGGCGCCGCGACCACGACGTGCTCGAGCGCGGGCGCCTCCGCGCGCAGCCCATCGGCCGCCGAGATCACCTGCACCGACGAGGTGGCCAGGGCGCGGGCGCCGGAGTCGGCCAGCAGGTGGCCCAGCTCGCGACCGGTGTAGCCGGTGTTGGCCGGCACCGCGACCAGCCCGGCCCGCAGCGCGCCCGCGTACAGCACCGGGAAGTCGGGGGTGTTGCCGAGCTGGAGCACGACCCGGTCGCCGGGGTCCAGGCCGAGCCCGCGCAGCGCGGCGGCCGCCCGGTCGACCCGCTCGTCGAGCTCGGCCCAGGTGAGCCGGAACCCGTCGTGCACCAGGGCGAGGTGCTCGGGGTCCCGCTCGGCCGCCCGATGGACGAGGTCGGCGATGGTGTGCACGTCTGCGCCGGCACGCTCCTGCATGACGGCCGAGTCTGGCACATCCCGTCCCGGGTTATCGCATGCGGTACTGTTCGCGCCCGTGACTTAGCGTGCAAAGTAGCGCACGAAAAGTGGTCGCAGGATGGCGAGCAACACCGGTGCCGCTGCCGGGAGGGCTGTGCACGCTGGCCGACCTGCCGGGCCTGCTGGACGGCCTGCGGGGCAGCCTCGGCCTGGGCGGCTGAGTCCACCGACCGGTCGGGCCGGCGGGCGCAGCGGCTAGTCTCGGGCGGGACCGCGCCCGACCGAGGAGGGGACAGCGACTCCGTGGCCCGCCTGAAGCTCCGCTCCCGGGACAGCCGGGAGGCACGGGCCGTCCTGGCCGGCACCGCGTCCGCCGCGGTGGCCGAGGTCGAGGCGGCGCTGTCGGTGCCGCCCGACCCGTCCGCCGGCGCCTTCTTCGACGTGGACAACACGGTGATCGCCGGCGCGTCGATCTACCACTTCGCCCGCGGGCTGGCCGCCCGCAAGTTCTTCTCCTCCCGGGACCTCGCCGACTTCGCCTGGCAGCAGGTCAAGTTCCGGGTCGGCGGCCGGGAGAGCGTGGAGAACATGATGACCGCCCGCGAGGCGGCGCTCGCCTTCGTGGCCGGCAAGCGGGTGGACGAGATCGTCGCGCTCGGCGAGGACATCTACGACGAGCTGATGGCCGAGCGGATCTGGTCGGGCACCCGGGCGCTGGCCCAGCTGCACCTGGACGAGGGCCAGCGGGTCTGGCTGGTCACCGCCACGCCGGTCGAGCTGGCCTCGATCATCGCCCGCCGGCTGGGCTTCACCGGCGCGCTCGGCACGGTCTCCGAGGTGGTGGACGGCGTCTACACCGGGCGGCTGGTCGGCGAGCCGCTGCACGGCGCGGCCAAGGCGGCCGCGGTCATCGCGCTCGCCGACCGGGAGGGGCTCGACCTGGCCCGGTGCACGGCGTACAGCGACTCGATCAACGACCTGCCGATGCTGACCACGGTGGGCACCGCGGTGGCGGTCAACCCCGACTCCGCGCTGCGGATGGAGGCCCGCGCCCGCGGCTGGCCGGTGCGGGACTTCCGGACCGGGCGCAAGGCGGCGAAGATCGGCGTGCCGACCGCGCTCGGGATCGGTGCGGTCGGCGGCGGCGTCGCCACCGCGCTGGCGCTGCGCCGCCGCCGCCACCCCTGACGGTGGCCGCCGGGGTCGGCGGCCACCGTCCGTGCGCTCAGCTCAAAGCCGGCTCCAGCACCCGCGGCGGCGCGGCGGGCGGCTCGGGCGCGGCGCCGTGGTCGTCCGTCCCCTCGATCCGGACCCGCGGCAGCACCCGGTCCAGCCAGCCCGGCAGCCACCAGGTGGCCCGGCCGAGCAGCTGCATCACCGCCGGCACCAGCACGAGCCGGACGATCGTCGCGTCGATCAGGATCGCGGCCGCCATCCCGACCCCGATCACCTTGAGGAACACCACCGGGCTCGGCACGAAGGCGGCGAACACCGCGATCATGATCGCCGCGGCGGCGGTGACCACCCGCGCGGTGACGGCGAGCCCGCCGGCCACGCTGGCCGAGTTGTCGCCGGTCCGCAGCCACTGCTCCCGGATCCGGGTTACCAGGAAGACCTCGTAGTCCATGGACAGCCCGAAGAGCACCGCGAACATGAGCACCGGCACGAAGGCCGGCAGCGGGGTCTCGGTGTCGATCCCGATCAGCTGCCCGGCCCAGCCGCCCTGCAGGACCAGCGCGACGATCCCGTACGCCGCGCCGAGCGACAGCAGGTTGAGCACCGCGGCCTTGATCGCGACCGCGACGCTGCGGAAGACCATCAGCAGCAGCAGGAACGACAGCCCGACGACGCCCCCGACCAGCAGCGGCAGCCGGGAGGCGGTGTCGTCGGTGGAGTCGATGCCGGCCGCGGTGACGCCGCCGATGTGCACGCCGGTGCCGGCGACCTCCGCGCGCAGGGTGCGGACCAGCTGCTTGGTCTCCTCGGACTGCGGGCTGGTGGTGGGCACCACGGTCATGACCGCCGTGTCCCCGGCCGGGTTGGCCTGCGGCGGGCTGACCGCGGCCACGCCCGGGGTGGCGGCGATGCCGTCCCGCAGCCCGGCCAGCTCGCCGGTGCCGGCGGCGGACACCAGCAGCAGCGGGCCGTTCGCGCCCGGGCCGAAGCCGGCGCCGAGCATGTCGTACGCCTGCCGGCTGGAGGTGCCGGCGCGGTCGTTGCCGGCGTCGGGGAAGCCGTACCGGACGCCGAGGAAGGGCAGCGCCAGCACACCGAGCACGATCACGCCGGCGGTGAGCGCGGTCCACGGGCGGCGCTGCACCACCCGGCTCCAGCGGGCGCCGAGCCCGGAGGCGGTGCCGGCGGCCGCCCGGCGCAGGCCGGGTACACGCAGCCGGTCGATCCGCCGGCCGGCGAAGCCGAGCAGCGCCGGCAGCAGGGTGACCGAGGCGAGCATGACGACGCCGACGGCGATGATGGTGACCACGGCGGCGCCGCGCATCGCGGTCAGCCCCATCGCGAAGAGCCCGAGCAGGCTGACCACCACCGTGCTGCCGGCGACCAGCACGGCCCGGCCGGCGGTGTCCGCGGTCGCCATCGTGGCCCCCCGCGGGTCCAGGCCGCGGGCCAGGAACTCCCGGTAGCGGGTCACCATCAGCAGCACGTAGTCCACCCCGACGCCGATGCCCATCATCGCGGCCAGCGAGGTCGACCACTCCGGCACGTCGATCACCGCGGCGACCACGCCGACCAGCGAGGCGCTCACCCCGAGCCCGACGACCGCGACCAGGATCGGCAGCCCGGCGGCGACGACCGAGCCGAAGACGAGCAGCAGGATGACGGCCGCGGCGGCCAGCCCGATCCCCTCGGAGCCGATCTCGCCCTGCTGGGCCACCTGGACCACCTGGCCGCCGGCGGCGACCTGGAGGCCCGGCCGCTCCGCGTCCTCGACCAGGGCGAGGATCCGCTCGGTGTCGGCGACCGGCATCGCGTCCGGGTTCTCGGCGTCCAGCCGGACCGACGCCCGCAGCGTGGTCCCGTCCGCGGAGACCGCGCCGGGCGTCCCGTACGGGCTCGCCACGTCCCGCACGTGCGGCACGGCGGCGATCCCGGCGAGCAGTCGCTCCACCTCGGCCCGTACGGCCGGCGCGGTGACCGGGCCCGACTCCGACCGGACGACGACGTCGAGCTGCTCGCCGGACTGCGCCGGGAAGCGCTCGGCGAGCAGCTCCTGGGCGGCCCGCGAGTCCGAGCCGCGGGCGGTGTAGTCGGCCCGGAACTCGCCGCTGGCCACGGTGGACAGCCCGACGGCGGCGGCCACCGCGACGAGCCAGAGGACGACGACCAGCACGCGGTGCCGGTGCGCGGTGCCGGCGAGGCGTCCGAGGGCGCCCACCCGCGGTTCGGTGTTCGGGTCCGGGAACATGCTTGCCTCCTGTTACGACTCTTCGCAGCGCGATGAGCCATAGCGAAAGGCAAGGCCCGTAACATTGTCAAGAGGCTTTGCTGATGGAACGCTGAGAACGGGTACCGACCAGGCGGAGGTGGAGGTCGATGCAGACCCGTCGCGAGGCGACCCGCGAGGCGACCATCCGGGAGATCAAGCAGACCGCGCTGGCCCGGATGCGCACCGAGGGCACCGTCGAGGTACGGCTCTCCGACGTGGCCCGGGACATGCGGATGTCCGCCCCGGGGCTCTACCGCTACTTCGACGGCCGGGAAGGGCTGATCACCGCGCTCGTCATCGACGCCCTGACCGAGCTGGCCGTCCAGGTCGAGCAGGCGCGGGACTCGGTGCCGGCCGGCGACCCGGGCGGTCGCTTCCTCGCCGTGGCCCGGGCGTACCGGTCCTGGGCGCTGGCGGACCCGCAGGGCTTCACGCTGGTCTTCGGGCCGCCGCTGGCCGGGGTGGCCCGGGGGCACCAGGAGAACGCGGACGACCCCGGCAAGGCCGCGGCGATGCGGGCCATGGAGGGCCTGCGCAGCCTGATCCGCGAGGCCGAGGAGGCCGGCACCCGGCGACCCCGGCCGCTGCGGGTGCCGCCGCTGGTGGCGGAGGCCTTCTCCGACAAGGTGCTGCACGGCGCCGACCCGGCCACCGAGGTCGCCCTGGTGCACACCTGGGCGGCGCTGCACGGTCAGGTCACGCTGGAGGCGTACGGCAACCTCAGCTGGCACGGGCCTGAGGTGCAGGAGTCGCTCTTCCTGGGCCTGGTGCGCATGCTCAGCGAGGCGATGGGCCTGCCCGACCCCGTCGACGGCTGGCCCGAGGGCACCCCGCTGCCGGCCTCATAGCCGAGCGGGGGTGGTCGCCGACCGGCGACCACCCCCGTCACGCTCAGCCGAGCGCCGGCTCCGGCGCCCGCTCCCGCGGCGGCTCGGGCGCGGCGCCGTGGTCGCCGGCGCCCTCGACGTGCACCCGGGGCAGCACCCGGTCCAGCCAGCCCGGCAGCCACCAGGTGGCCCGGCCGAGCAGCTGCATCACCGCCGGCACCAGCACCATCCGGACGACCGTCGCGTCGATCAGGATCGCGGCGGCCAGTCCGACGCCGATGACCTTGAGGAACACCACCGGGCTCGGCACGAAGGCGGCGAACACCGCGATCATGATCGCCGCGGCGGCGGTGACCACCCGGGCGGTCGCGGCCAGGCCCTCGGTCACGCTGCGCTTGTTGTCCCCGGTGGCCACCCAGCGCTCCCGGATCCGGGTGAGCAGGAAGACCTCGTAGTCCATCGACAGGCCGAAGAGCACCGCGAACATCAGCACCGGGATGAACACCGGCAGCGGTGTCTCGGTGTCGATCCCGATCAGCTGCCCGGCCCAGCCGCCCTCCAGCACCAGCGCCACCACGCCGTACGCGGCGCCGAGGGACAGCAGGTTGAGCACCGCCGCCTTGACCGCGACCGCGACGCTGCGGAAGACCATCAGCAGCAGCAGGAACGACAGCCCGACGACACCGCCGATGAGCAGCGGCAGCCGGTCCACGGTGTCCTCGGTGGAGTCGATCCCGATCGCGGTGACCCCGCCGATGCGTACGCCGGTGCCGGCGACTTCTTCGCGCAGGGTGCGGACCAGCTGCTTGGTCTCCTCCGACTGCGGGCTGGTGGTGGGCACCACGGTCATGACCGCCGTGTCGCCGGCCTGGTTGGCCTGCGGCGGGGACACCGCGGCGACCCCCGGGGTCTCGGTGATCCGCTGCCGGACCGCCTCCAGCGCGGCCGGCGAGCCGTCCGAGACCAGCAGCAGCGGACCGGCACCGCCGGGGCCGAAGCCGTCGGCGAGCATGTCGTACGCCTGCCGGGTGGTGGTGCCGACCTTGTCGTTGCCGGCGTCGGGGAAGCCGTAGCGGACGCCGAGCAGCGGGGCGGCCAGCACGCCGAGCACGATCACGCCGGCGGCCAGCGCGACCCACGGGCGGCGCTGCACGGCACCGGCCCAGCGGGCGGCGAACCCGCCGCCCGGGTTCCGGCTGGCGCGGCGCAGGCCGGGCAGCCGCAGCCGGTCGATCCGGTGCCCGACGAAGCCGAGCAGCGCCGGCAGCAGGGTGACCGTGGCGGCCATCACGACGAGGACGGCGAGGATCGTCACCACCGCCGCGCCCCGCATGGCGCTCAGCCCCATGGCGAACAGCCCGAGCAGGCTGACCACGACCGTGGTGCCCGCGACCAGGACGGCACGGCCGGAGGTGTCCGCGGTGGCCATCGTGGCGGCGCGCGGGTCGAGCCCGCGGGCAAGGTATTCCCGGTAGCGGGTGACCATCAGCAGCACGTAGTCGACGCCGACGCCGATCCCCATCATGGTGGCCAGCGCGGTGGTCCACTCCGGCACGTCGATGGCCGCGGCGATCACGCCGACCAGCGAGGAGCTGATGGCGAGGCCGATGATCGCGACCAGGATGGGCAGCCCGGCGGCCACCAGCGAACCGAAGACCAGCAGCAGGATGACCGTCGCGACGGCGAGCCCGATGCCCTCCGAGCCGACCGCTCCGCGGTCCGCCAGCTGCACGATCTCGCCGCCGAGGGCGACGTCCAGGCCCGGCTTGGCGATCTCCTTGGCCCGGTCGATGATCTCCCGGGTGTCCTCCAGTGGCACCTCGTCGGGGCTGCCGGCGTCCATCCGGACGGTCGCCCGCAACGTGCTGCTGTCCGCCGAGATCGAGCCGGGCGTCTCGTACGGGTTCTCGGCCGAGCGGACCTGCGGCAGCGCCGCGATGTCCGCCATCAGACCGGTCACCTCGGACCGGACGGCCGGGTCGGTGACCGGGCCGGCGGTGGAGCGGACCACGATGTCCAGCGGCTCGCCGGTCAGCTCCGGGAAGCGGTCGGCCAGCAGCTCCTGCGCGGCCCGGGAGTCCGACCCGGGCGCGGTGTAGTCCGCTCGGAAGGTCCCGGAGACGGCGCTGGACAGGCCGATCGCCGCGGCCACCGCGACCAGCCAGAGGACGACGACCAGGCCTCGTCGGCGGTGCGCGGACCCGGCCAGCCGGCCGAGCACACCCACCCTCGGCTCGGTGCGGGGGTCGGACATCGGGGAGCTCCTTCGTCACGACCCGTCGCGATGCGGCGGGTCAGAGCAAACAGGTACGACTGCGGGCAAGGCGCCGATACGGCACGGACCGCCCGGGAACACTACACAGGCGACCGCGCGTCAGATCAAGCTCACGCAGGCGTTCAGAAAGAGCTCAGCGGAAGACGGACTGCCGCTGCAGGAGCAGCCGGTAGAGGGTCTGCTGGATCGTCTCCCGCACCTGGTCGGTGAGGTTGAAGACGAGCATCGGGTCGTCGGCGGCGTCCTCGGGCAGCTCCGCGGTGCCGATCGGCTCGCCGAACTCGATGAGCCACTTGGACGGCAGCGGGACCAGCCCGAGCGGGCCGAGCAGCGGGAAGGTCGGGGTGATCGGCACGTACGGCACGCCCAGCAGCCGGGCCAGCGTCCGGGCGTTGCCGAGCATCGGGTAGATCTCCTCGGCCCCGACGATCGAGCACGGGATGATCGGCACCCGGGTGCGCAGCGCGGCCGAGACGAAGCCCCCGCGGCCGAAGCGCTGCAGCTTGTAGCGGTCGGCGTACGGCTTCCCGATGCCCTTGAAGCCCTCCGGCCAGACCCCGACGAGCTCGCCCGCCCCGAGCAGCCGCTCCGCGTCCGGGTTGCAGGCCAGCGTCTGCCCGGACTTGCGGGCCAGCGGGCCGAGCGCGGGCGTGCGGAAGACCAGGTCGGCGCCGAGCATCCGCAGCGGGCGGTGGGCCGGGTGGTGGTCGAGCAGGGCGAGCGCGGTCATCACCGCGTCCAGCGGCAGGGTGCCGGAGTGGTTGGCGACCACCAGCGCGCCGCCGGTGGACGGCACGTGCTGCAGGCCGGTCGCCTCGACCCGGAACCACTTCTCGTACAGCGGGCGGAACGGCGGGGCGAGCAGGTGCTCGGTGAGGTCCCGGTCGAAGCCGAAGTCGTCGACCTCGTAGTCGCCGGTGATCCGGCGGCGCAGGAAGGCGAGACCGCCGGCGATCCGGCGCTCCCAGGTGGTCTCGGTCCGCCCCGGCGGATCACCCGCCCCGGCCGTCCCGCCCGGACCGGCGGTCCCGCCCGGGCCGGTGGTCTCGCCCGGGCCGGTGGTCTCGTGGGTCGGCGGGTCGGTCTGTGCTTCCGGACCGGTCGCCGCGGGCTCGGGTGCGGGGGCCTCCGGCTCGACCGGGCGGGGGCGGCGGCGGGCGGCGCCGGCCGAGCGGGCCGACGGGCGGCGCCCCGACCCGCCGTCCCCGTGCAGCGGGATCACCCGCGCGTCACCCACGGCCGCCACCCGGGCGGACCGTCGCGGCCGCCAGGTGCAGCGCGTCGAGCAGCCCGCGCTCGACCCGCTCGACCACGGCCTGCTGGACCAGCGGCGGCACCGTCCGGGCCCGCAGGAAGTCGTCGAACGCCTCGGCGGTGCTGTAGCGCGGCACGTACCCGAACTCGGTCCGCAGCCGCGTCGTGTCCACCACCCGGCCGAACTCCAGGAACCGCACCTGCTCGGGCGAGAAGTCGACCAGCCCGCTGCTGCGGACCGCCCGGCCGACCAGCTGCACCGCCGGGGCGGGCACCGGCACCGGCACCAGGCCGGCCCGGCGGATCAGCTGGGACAGCAGCAGCACCCCGTCGCCGCCCACGTTGAGCACGCCGGAGGTGTCGCTCAGCGTCGCCCGCCGCAGCACCTCCAGCGCATCGTCCACGTGCAGCAGCTGGACCCGCGGGTCGAAGCCGAAGACCGTCGGCACCACCGGAAGCCGCAGGTAGCGCACCAGCGGGCTGTCCACCCGCGGGCCGATGAAGTTGGTGAAGCGGAGCAGCCGCACGGTGACGTCCGGCCGCCGCCGGGAGAAGCCCCGGACGTAGCCCTCCACCTCGACCGCGTCCTTGGCGTAGCCGGAGCGGGGCAGCGCCCGCGGCTCGGTCTCCTCGGTGAACAGCGCCGGGTCGCGGGAGGAGGAGCCGTACACCGCCGTGGTGGACTTCACCACAAGCCGCCGCACCGACGCCGACTTCTGGCAGGCGGCGAGCAGCTGCATGGTGCCGATGACGTTCATCTCCTTCATCGACGCCCGGCCGCCCGCACCCCCCGGCAGCGCCGTGATGCTCAGGTGCACGACGGTGTCCACCTGCGCGGACGCGATCACCTTGGCGATCAGCGGGTTGCGGATGTCCGCGCGGACGAAGTCGGTGCGCCCGAGCAGGGCGGCGACGTCCCGCGGCGGCGGCACGGTGTCGACACCGACCACCCGCCCGACGGCGGGGTCGGCGGCGAGCAGACCGGCGAGCCGGCCGCCCAGCGGGCGGCTGACCCCGGTGACCAGAACCACGGCAGGTAGCACTCTTCGGCATCCCCCTCCGCGGCAGCTTCCCGGAAGGGATGGTACTCAAGTCGCTAGCTCGGGCGCCCGTCGACGACAGGGACCTTCGTCACCGCGCTGCCGAGCAGCCGGTGCACCCGGCCGAGCACCACCGGGTCGCCGGAGCCGGCCCGCAGCACCCGGTCCGCGCGGCCGCCGTTGACCGCGACCGTGATGGCCCGGAACGAGTCCTCGCAGACCACCGTCCGCCCCGGCGCCACCTCGCCGAAGGCGAGCGCGAACGGCACCTCCAGGGTCCGCCCGCCGCAGCGCAGCTCGAGCACATCGCCGAGCTGGATGCCGGCCGCCTCCAGGTCCGACCGGCGGACGTTGAGGGCGAGGTTGCCGAAGTGGTCGATCATCCGGATCGCGCCGTGCACGTGGTCGCCGTGCACCGACGGCACGTGCGTCTCCACCTGCACGAGCGAGCCGACCGGCACCGCCGGGCCGACCTCGGTCAGCGGCCGACCGGTGGCCAGGTGGGCGGCGACCGGCGCGAAGATGTCGCGGCCGCGGAAGCTGCGGGCCGGGTTCGTCGCCCACAGCTCGCGGTTGGCCAGCTCGTACGCCTCCACCGCGCCGCCGGCGACCTCCCAGCCGCGGGAGGCCACCCCGTTGTCCGGGGAGACGAAGACCGAGCCGTCCGCGCAGCGCACCGCCACGCCCCGCGCATTGGTGGCCTTGAACGGGTCGACCAGCGCGAGGTGCACGCCCACCGGCAGGTAGGGCACGGCCTCGGCCAGCATGGTGGCGCCGATCCCGACGTCCTGCGGCTTGACCTGGTGGCAGATGTCGATGATCCGCACGTGCGGCGCTATGCGCGCGATCACGCCCTTGCAGACTCCGACCAGGTGGTCGTCGAGACCGTAGTCGGAGAGGAACGTGATCCAGTCCCGACGATCCGACGACGTTGTCGGCACTGGCGGGTCAGCCATGGTCCGGCCGCTACTTCTTGTTGCGCCGCTGCACCCGCGTGCGCTTCAGCAGCTTGCGGTGCTTCTTCTTCGCCATGCGCTTGCGGCGCTTCTTGATGACCGAACCCATGCCGGCAGCCTACGCGACCGCCGGCGGCGAGCCGCACCCGGGAGATCAGCCGGTGGCGAAGTAGGCGTCGCGGAGGTAGTCGTGCACCGCCTTCTCCGGGACCCGGAACGACCGGCCGACCCGGACCGCGGTCAGCTCGCCGGAGTGGACGAGCCGGTAGACGGTCATCTTGGACACGCGCATCAGCGCGGCGACCTCGGCCACCGTCAGGAACTTCACCTGCGCCAGCGGGGCGTCGGGCGGCTGTGCGGACATGCGTCACCAGACCTAGGCACGTGTCGCGGCGCCGGCTTCCCCTCCGGCGACGACGGACACGCACGTGCTGAAGCGAGAGTAGCGGTACTGCTGGGACTGGTGCGAACTGCCGTCACCTCATCTCCCCTGCTCGGCTCCGGGCTCGCTCCGCTCCTCGGCCCTCCCCTCCCCCCCCTCACTCTGCCCACGGCTCGGCTCCGGGCTCGCTCCGCTCCTCGGGCGCCTGGGGCGCCCTGCGATGCTCACTCGCCCGTCACCTCACTCCGTACGCAGCGCGGTCACCGGGTCGAGCCGGCCGGCCCGCCGGGCGGGCGCCACCCCGAAGAACACCCCGACCGCGACCGAGACCCCGAAGGCGAGCAGCACCGACCACCAGGCCACCACCGCCGGCAGCGGCGACACCTGGTTGACCAGCAGCGCCACTCCGACCCCGAGCCCGATACCGAGAACCCCGCCGATGGTGGTGAGCAGCACCGCCTCGATCAGGAACTGCACCAGCACGTCCCGCTGCCGGGCCCCGACCGCCTTGCGCAGCCCGATCTCCCGGGTCCGCTCCCGCACGCTGACCAGCATGATGTTGGTGATCCCGACGCCGCCGACCAGCAGGCTGATCCCGGCGATGGCGGCCAGCACCAGGGTGAGCAGGCCGAGGATGCGGCCCACCACGCCGAGGATCTGTTCCTGGGTGACCGCGGAGAAGCGCTCGCCCGGATAGCGGTCCTCCAGGGTGGCCACGATCCGGGTGCCGAGCGCGTCGATCCGCTCCAGGTCCGGCGCCTTGACCGCGAGGCCGTCCACCCGCTGGGTGCCGAGCAGCCGCTGCGCGGCGGTGATCGGGATGTAGACGGTGAAGTCCGGGTCGGCGCCGGCCAGCGAGGAGGAGCCGGTCCGCTGCAGCACTCCGATCACCCGGAAGCGCACCCCGGCGATGGTCACCTGCCGGCCGACCGCGTCACGGTCGCCGAAGAGCGTGCCGGCCGCGGACGCGCCCAGCACCACCACCCGGCGGCGGGTGTCCACGTCCGACCGCCGCAGGAACTCGCCGCGGGCCAGCGGGCGGGTGAAGACCTCCGGCACCGTCTCGGTGACCCCCTGCACGGTGGCGAACAGCTCGTTGCTGCCGGCCCGCAACGTCTCCCCGCTGGTGACGGTGGCGGCCACCCGCTGGCGGTCGCCGACCACCCGACCGATCTCGTCGACGTCGGCCAGCGTCAGCCGGGACGAGGTGGGCGCGCTGCCGAAGCTGATCTCCCCCGGCACCACCAGCAGCAGGTTGCTGCCCAGGCCCTGCACCTGCGACTCGACGTACTGCTTGGCGCCGGTGCCGATGGCGACGAGCATGACCACCGCGGAGACGCCGATGATCACGCCGAGCATGGTGAGCACGCTGCGCAGGCGGTTCGCCCGCAGGGCGGTCACCGCGACCCGCCAGGCCTCCCCCAACCTCACGGCTCCACCAGCCTCACAGCTCCGCCCGCTTCTCGAACAGCCCACCAGGCGCAAGCGCCGGGCGGTCGGCCCTCGTCGCTCCCCGCTCGCGCTGCGAGCCCTCGCGCTCGCTCTCGGACTCGCTCTCAACGAGACCGTCGCGCATGCGGAGCTGGCGGTGCGCCCGGGCGGCCAGCTCCAGGTCGTGGGTGACCACCACCAGGGCCACCCCGCGGTCCGCGTTCAGCTCCTCCAGCAGCGTCATCACCTCGGCGCCCCGCCGGGTGTCGAGGTTGCCGGTCGGCTCGTCGGCGAGGATCACCTGCGGGTCGCCGACCAGCGCCCGGGCGATCGCCACCCGCTGCTGCTCGCCGCCGGAGAGCTGGTTGGGCAGGTGGGTCAGCCGGTGGCCCATGCCGACCGCCCGCAGCGCCTCCTCGGCCCGCCGGCGCCGCTCGCCCTTGCGGACGCTCCGGTAGACCAGCGGCATCGCCACGTTGTCCACCGCGGACGTACGGGGCAGCAGCTGGAAGGCCTGGAAGACGAAGCCGATGGTCTCGTTGCGGGCCCGGGCCAGGTCGTCCTGGCTCAGCGAGGCCACGTCCCGGCCGCCGACCCGCAGCGTGCCGGTGGACGGCCGGTCCAGCGCGCCGAGCAGGTGCATCAGCGTCGACTTGCCCGACCCGGACGGCCCGACCACGGCGACGTAGTCACCCGGCACCACCGCGACCGACACCCCGCGCAGCGCCTCCACCGAGACGCCCTCCAGCTCGTACGTCCGGGTCACGTCGACCGCCTCGAGCGCGGGCGCCGCGATGCGGGCCATCGGGGGCTCAGTGGCGGTCAGGGCAGCTCCTGACCCTCCTGGACCTGGTCGGCGCCGCGGACCACCACCCGGTCCCCCTCCTCGACGCCGTCCCGGACCTCGATCGCGTCCTCGCCCTGGGTGCCCACCGTGACGATCCGCTTGCGGGCCACCCGGCCGTCCTGCACCCACACCGCGTCCTGGTCGCCGTCCCGGACCACCGCCGACGCCGGCACCGTGACCGCGTCCCGGGCCGTACGGACCTGCAGGTCGGCGACCGCGCTCATGCCCGGCCGGGGCTTCGGTGCCGGGTCGCCGTCGGCCAGCGTGCCGGCGGCCAGCTCGAGCCGGACCCGGTAGCTCACCCCGCCGCGCGCCGACGAGGTCGGCGAGAGGTCGACGGCGGCCACGGTCGCCGCGTACTGCGCGCCCGGGACCGCGTCCAGCTCGGCCACCGCCTTGATCCCGCGGCGGATCAGGAAGACGTCGGTCTCGTCCACCTCGGCGACCAGCGAGAGCACCGAGTCGTCCACGATGGTGGCCAGCGGCATGCCCGGGTTGACCGGCATCCCCGCGGTCACCGGCCCGACCGTCTGCACCGCCGGGCCGCCGGACGTCGTCCCGCCGCCGAGCACCGAGGACGCCTGCTCCTGCACGTCGGCCGGCAGCTGGCCGAGCACCGAGTCGAGCCCGCCGGTGTCGCCGGACCCGCCGCTCGCCGCGCTCCCGCCCAGCTGCACGGTGCCGCCGATCGGGGCCCGCACGTCCAGCGCCCGCACCGCCCGCTCGGCCGCGTTGACCGCGGCCCGCGCCTGCACCTGCTGGGCGGCCGTCAGCGAGGCCAGCGCAGCGGACAGGTCACCGATGCCGGAGTTGATCGCGGCCACCGCCGAGCGGGCCTGCGCGGCGGCCAGCGCGTACTGCCGCTCGGCCGTCGCCACCTGGGTCAGCGCGGCCGCGCGCAGCCGCAGGTCCGGGATCTGCTCGGCCGCCTTGCGAGCGCCGGCGAACGCGCCGCGCGCCGCGGTGTCCGCCTCGCTCAGCGGGCCGCCGGAGACGTACGCCGGCGCACCCGGCCCGGCCGACTCGGCCTGCGCCAGCGCGGCCCGCGCCTGGGTGAGCCGGCCGGTGGTCTCCGGCGAGGAGATCCGGGCGACCAGCGTGCCGGCACCCACCTGCTCGCCGTCCTTGACGTACAGCTTCGCGACCTCGCCGCTGGCTGGCGCGGTCAGCGTGGCGGTGGCCCGGGCCTGCACGGTGGCCGGCGCCTCCACGACTTCGGTGATGGTCGACCGGCCGGCGGCGGCCAGCTCGACCTCGGTGTCCTCGCCGGTGCACCCGGTCAGCACGACGGCGGCCACGGCGACCGCCGCGGTGGCCCCCTTGTGCGGCAGCCTCACCCACTCATCCTAGGAGTGCCCCGCCACCCGGCCCGCCCGCCGTCTCAGCCCCTCCTCAGCCGCACTCCACCGTCAGCGCGGTGCGACGTGTGCAGACCATTGCGCCCCGTCCCACCAGCGCCATTGCGTGGGCACGGCGGGGTCGACGTACCAGCCGGCTGCCGGTAGAGCCATCGTGGCCGGCAGTGCAGGCTCCGGTGCTGTCGAACGTCCTACCGGCTCCGCGTCGACGTCCTGCCGGCGACCGTCACGAACCTGATCGACCTGCGGACCGGAGCCACCCGCTCGTTGCACCGGCTCGTCGAACCAGTCAGCCGCCAATTCCCCGGAGCGCTGACAGTGCAGCACCACGTCGGCCTTGAGCCGATTGCCCTTGACCAGCGCTCGAGTCACCGTGGCCGCACCGCGGCCAGCGAGATGCTGAATGGCCGGAAGCAGCTCGCCGCTCATCTTTGGCGTGAGCTGGCCGACACGCTCACCTCGGATGCGAACCTCGACGACGGTCTTGGAGGTGCGGGCGCCGATTTCCACCAACTGGTGGAGCGTCGCGTGGACCCAGCACTCGCCCTCGGCTGGCAGCAGCGACGCGAGTGCCGGCAGGTGCTTTTCCTCGCCCGAGACCTGAATCGCACCGCCGGGCGGCAGCATTACGTGCGGCTCGTCCGGTGGCCGGGTGGACGGTCCGAGCAGGTGCGGCTCGGGCAGGCACAGCTGGACCGAGCCGACCACCGAAGTGTCGTGACGGCTGCGACGTTCGTCCCAGTCCTCGCGCTGGCCCACCCACACCCGTGCTCCCGTCGTCGGCGCCCAGCCCGCGTCCGTCATGGCCGTGAGCGCCGGTGCATACCTGGCTGCGTCTGCCCGCGGCAGATAGCCGACGACACGGCCCTCACAGAGCACCGCGACCGCGTTGGCGTCGTACCGGTTGTCCGGCTCGGGACAAAGCACCGCCGTCGTCCATGACTCCACCCCGCCCGGCGGCAGTGCGCCGGGGACGAGGCTCCGGATCGCGTCGACGTAGTTGCTCTCCCCGGCCACCTCCTGGTTCGCCCATGACGCCTGTCGAAGCCACAGCTCGAAGGGCTCGCCCTCCACCAGCACCGCGCGCGTCCGCGCCACCGCGTCCCCCTCGCCACTGACGACTGCTCAGAGCTGGGACAGCGAACCACGAATGCCATCGTTGCGCCGGCACTTCTGGGGACTCGACGCTCTATTCGTGCAGGCGGCCGAGCTCGGCGGAGCGGTCGCGGGCCGCCTCGATCGCGGCCAGCAGGGCGGCGCGGACGCCGTGCTTCTCCAGCTCGCGGATCGCGTTGATGGTCGTGCCGGCCGGCGAGGTCACCGCCTCGCGCAGCTTGACCGGGTGCTCGCCGGTGTCGCGCAGCATCACCGCCGCGCCGAGCGCGGTCTGCACCAGCAGCTCCGCCGCCACCGCCCGGGGCAGCCCGAGCAGGATGCCGGCGTCGGTCATCGCCTCGACCAGGTAGTAGATGTACGCCGGGCCGCTGCCGGACAGCGCGGTCACCGCGTCCTGCTGCGACTCCGGCACCCGGATCACCTTGCCGACCGGGGACAGCAGCTCCTCCGCCAGCCGCAGGTGCCGCTCGGCCGCGTGCGAGCCCGCCGACAGCGCGCTCATCGCCTCGTCCACCAGCACCGGCGTGTTGGTCATCACCCGCACCACCGGGGTGCCGGGCGCCAGCCGCCGCTCGTAGAAGGAGGTCGGGATGCCGGCGGCCAGCGACACCACCAGCGTCTCCTTGGCCACGTGCGGCGCCAGCTCCTCCACCAGCCCGTCGATGTCCTGCGGCTTCACCGTCACCAGCAGCACGTCGGAGCCGCCGGCCTCGGCCGCGGACACCGCCCGCACGCCGTACCGCTCCTCCAGCTGCTTGCCCCGCTCCGGCCGCCGCACCAGCACGACCAGGTCGTCGGTGGACCGGCCGGCCCGCAGCATGCCGGACAGCAGCGCCTCGCCCAGCTTGCCTGCCCCCAGGACCGCGAGCCGCGTCACGAGCGGGTCGCCAGCGACCGCAGGAAGAAGGCCACGTTCGCCGGCCGCTCGGCCAGCCGGCGCATGAAGTAGCCGTACCAGTCCGTCCCGTACGGCAGGTAGACCCGGACCGTGTTGCCGGCCTCGACCAGCCGGCGCTGCTCCAGCGGGCGGATCCCGTACAGCATCTGGAACTCGTACGAGTCCGGCTTGCGGTCGTGCCGGTCGATCAGGTCGGTGGCGATGGCGACCAGCCGCGGGTCGTGGGTGGCCACCATCGGGTAGCCCTCGCCGGCCATCAGCACCGACAGGCACCGCACGTACGACAGGTCGACCTCCTGCCGGTCCTGGAAGGCGACCGTCTCGGGCTCGTCGTACGCCCCCTTGCAGAGCCGGACCCGGGACCCGGCGGTGGCCAGGTCACGGCAGTCGGACTCGGTGCGGCGCAGGTAGGACTGGAGCACCGCGCCGGTCGCCGGGAAGTCCCGGCGCACCACGCGCAGGATCCGCAGGGTCGAGTCGGTGGTGGTGTGGTCCTCCATGTCGAGCGTGACCGTGGTCCCGGCCCGCTCGGCCGCCGCGCAGATCAGGTGCGCGTGGTCCAGCGCGATCCGCTCGCCGTCGCCGGGCAGCGCCTGGCCGACCGCGGACAGCTTGAGGCTCACCTCCGCGGCCGGGGTCAGCCCCTCGTCGGCGAGCCGCTCCAGGATTGCGAGGTATGCCTTTGCCGCCGCGGCCGCCTGCTCCTGGTCGGTGGTGTCCTCCCCGAGATGGTCGAGGCTCACCTGCAGGCCGTCCGCCACCAGCCGGCGGGTCACCGCGACGGCGTCGTCGGCCCCCTCACCAGGGATGAAGCGCTTGACCACGCTGCGCGTGATCGGCGCGCCGGCGACCAGCTGCTTGAACCGGGAGTTTCGCGACGCTGCGAGAATCACCGATCGCATGCGCTCAGCCTACGGGCTGCGCCGTCGCCACCAGATGGAGCCGGGTGAAGGCGAGCGCCTCGGCCAGGTCCGCCTCCCGTTCCTCGCGCCCGGAGGCGCGCCGGGTGTTGACCTCGACCACCACCGAGCCGCCGAAGCCGCGGGCGGCCAGCCGCTCCAGCAGCTCGCCGCACGGCTGGGTGCCGCGGCCCGGCACCAGGTGCTCGTCCTTGGCCGCGCCCGAGCCGTCGGCGATGTGCACGTGCGCGAGCCGGCGGCCCATCGTGTCCATCAGCTCGATCGGGTCCGAGTGGGAGGTGGCGGTGTGGCTCAGGTCCAGCGTGTACGCCCCGTGGGGCTCGACCGTCGGGTCCCAGTCGGGCGCGTACGCGGAGACCTCGCGGCCGCGCACCCGCAGCGGGAACATGTTTTCCACCGCGAACCGGATCGGGGTCTCCTCGGCCATCCGCTCGATCCCGCGGCGGAACCCGCGCGCGTAGTCCCGCTGCCAGCGGAACGGCGGGTGCACGACCACGGTGTCCGCGCCCAGCCGCTCGGCCGCCGCCCGGGCCCGCTCCAGCTTGACCCACGGCTCGGTGCCCCAGACCCGCTGGGTGATCACCAGGCAGGGCGCGTGCACGGCCAGGATCGGCACCCCGTGGTAGTCCGACAGCCGCCGCAGCGCCTCCGGGTCCTGGCTGACGGGGTCGGTCCACACCATGACCTCGACCCCGTCGTAGCCCAGCCGGGCCGCGATCTCGAACGCCGACGCGGTGCTCTCCGGGTAGACCGACGCGGTCGACAGACCCACCCGCGCCCGCGGGACGGTCACCGGTGTGCTGTTCACTGCCCCCAGGATAGTTAGGCCAGCCCCTGCAAGGTGAACGCGGCGGGTAACACCGTCAGCACGGTGCCCACCCCGATGGTGATGATCGCGGTGAGCAGGTCGAGCTCGTGGCCGTACCGGCGGCGCAGCGCGCGGGCCACCACCAGCATGCCGATGAGCGCGGCGCCGACGGCCGGGGCGGCGTAGAACGGCCAGGTCGACCACAGCCGGTAGAAGCCCAGCCAGACCCCGAGGCCGACGGCGGCGCCGGTGAGCGTCTGGGCCAGGAAGATGCCCCACTGGAGGACCAGCGAGAGCTCCTCGGCGTACGCGTCCTCGGCGTACGGGTCCTCGACCGGCTCCGGCGCGTCGGCCAGCCGGAACGCGCTGCGGGCCCGGTGCGCGCCGGTGTCGGTGACCTCGTCCGGATCGGTCACGCGCGGCTGCAGCGCGGTCGCGCCGGCGACCAGGTCGGCCCGGGTGGCGCCGCCGCGGCGCCGGCCCTTCGTCTCCTCCGGCTGGGCCACGGCCAGGTCGGCGCGGGTGGCGTTGGCGCGGCGCCGGCCCCGGGTTTCCTCGGCCTCGGGCGGCGCGGCCAGGTCGGCGCGGGTCGCCCCGGCGCGGCGCCGGCCCCCGGTCTCCCCCGCCTCTGGCGGCGCCGCCAGGTCGGCCTGGGTCGCGCCGGACCGCCGCCGGCCCCGCCCCTCGGCTGGCTCGGGGGCGCCGAGCCGGGACGGGCCGGCGCCCGAGTCCGCGACGCCCGGCGGACGCAGCCGGGTGCTGGTGTCGACACCCGCCCGCGCACCGGGCTGGGCACCCGGGTCGGCAACGCCCGGCGGCCGCAGCCGGCTGCTCGTGTCGGTGCCAGGCCGGGCGAGCCCGTTGCTTCCCAGCTGCGAGAGGCCGGCGCTCGAGTCGGCCGGCCTCAGCCGCGAGGCGGTGTCCGCCGCGTCGGGCCGGCGCGACCTCGACGCGGTGTCCGCCGCGTCGGGCCGGCGCAGCCGGCTGCTGGTCTCGACACCCGGCCGCCCGCCGTCCGGCGCACCGAGCCGCGCCAGCCCGACGCCCGAGTCGGCCGCCCCAGGCACCCCGAGCCGCGAGCGACCCGGGTCAGCGCCACCAGGCGCACCGAGCCGCGGCAGCCCGGTGCCGGAGTCGGCACGGCTCTGACCACGCCCGGGCAACCCAGTCCCCGAGTCCGCCCGCGACTGCCCGAGCCGGGGCAACCCGGTCCCCGAGTCCGCCCGCGACTGGCCGAGGCCAGGCAGGCCGGTGCCGCTGTCCGCGCGGGACTGACCACGGCGAGAGTGACCGGTCCCGGAGTCAGCGCGCGACTGCCCGAGGGGCGGGAGAGCGGTGTTGGAGTCGGCCCGCGACTGGCCGAGGCCAGGCAGGCCGGTGCCGCTGTCCGCGCGGGACTGACCAGGGCGGGAGTGGCCCGTGCCGGAGTCGGCGCGGGACTGACCGAGGCGGGGCTGGCCGGGGCCGGTGTCCGCGCGGGACTGACCAGGGCGGGAGTGGCCCGTGCCGGAGTCGGCGCGGGACTGGCCGAGGCGGGGCTGGCCGGCGCCGGGGTCAGTGGTGCGGGGGGCGCCGGGGCGGGGCGAAGCGGTGCCGGAGTCGGCGGCGCGGCCCGCGCCGGGCAGACCGGTCGCGGGGTCGGCGGGGTGGGTGGGCGGGCGCACCCGGGACGAGGTGTCCGCGCCGGGGCGGCGCAGCCGCGAGCTGGTCTCCTCGGCCGGCGGCACCCGGCCGGCCCGGGTCGCCCCGGCCCGGCGGCGCCCACGGGCCGGCTCCGGCTCCGGCGCCGGCCGCAGGTCGGCCCGCCCCGCGGACAGCGGGAACGACGCCGCCCCGCCGGGCGGCGGCCCGTCGACGACCGGCGGCTGGCCGCCGGTCTTGTCCCACCAGTTCTCGCCCCAGGTCCCGGTGTCCTCCAGCGACCGCGCCCCCCGCCCGGAGGCGGAGGCGCCGGGAGCGGGAGCAGCCGGACCGGGAGCCGCAGGTCCCGGAGCAGCGGGTCCGGGAGCGGTGGGCGGCACGTACGGCGGCGGCGACGGGTACATCGGTCCCCCCGCTGGCAGCGCCGGCGCCGGCGCGGCCCCGCCGGACCGCGAATGTCGTCCCATCCCGCACTCTCCAACCACGTCGGTCGACGGAGAATGACACCTCGTCAGTGGCCTGTAGAGCAAATCCGCCACGCGCCGTGCCGTACCGTGACCGCGTGACGGTGGCCATCCGCTCCGAGGTGGGCCTGGACTTCGCCCGGGAGTGGGTCGAGTTCGTCGACCCGGCCGACGCCGAGCACCTCGTCCGGGCCGACCTGACCTGGCTGTGCTCGCGCTGGACCTGCATCTTCGGCCGCGGCTGCCAGGGCATCCTGGAGGACCGCCCGGACGACGGCTGCTGCAGTCACGGAGCGTTCTATTCCGACACCGCCGACGAGAAGCGGGTCAACCGCGCGGCCAAGGACCTGACACCGGCGGACTGGCAGTTCCACAAGGTGGGCGCCAAGCGCGGCATCACCGTCCGGGACACCGTCGGCGACGACGACCGGCGCCGCCGGACCCGGACCGTGGACGGCGCCTGCATCTTCCTCAACCGGCCCGGCTTCGCCGGCGGCGAGGGCTGCGCGCTGCACGCGCTGGCGCTGCGCACCGGCCGGCATCCGCTGGAGACCAAGCCGGACGTGTGCTGGCAGCTGCCGGTGCGCCGGGAGCAGGAGTGGGTGGACCGGCCGGACGGGACGCGGGTGCTGGTCTCGACGGTCACCGAGTTCGACCGGCGGTCCTGGGGCGAGGGCGGGCACGACCTGCACTGGTGGTGCACGTCGTCCCCGGACGCGCACGCCGCCGGCGAGGCGCTCTACGTCTCCTACGCCGCCGAGCTCACCGCCCTCCTCGGCGCCCCCGCCTACGCCGAGCTCACCCGCCTCTGCACCCTCCGCCTCACCTCCCCTCTCCTCGCCCCCCACCCCGCCACCCCCACCTGACCCGGCGTCGGTGAGCAACACGCCGTACGGAAGGCGCGGAATCTCACCGAGGGCGGGTCAAGTGAAAGGCGCGCCGGACCCGGTCGGCGACGGCGGCGGGGGACGAGGCGATCTGGGCCCAGGTGACGCGGACCACCCGGTAGCCGAGCTCCTCGAGCCTCTCCTGCCGCAGCTTCTCGGACCGGAGCGCCTCGGGCTGGTCGTACTTGAGCAGCCCGTCCGCCTCGACGACGGTCAGCTGCCGGGGCCAGAGGAAGTCGACCCGGGCCGCCCAGTCGCCGTCGCGGATCCACGCCTGCAGGGTCGGCGGCGGGAGGCCCTGCCGATGGAACGCGAGCCGGCAGACCGACTCGAGCGGTGACTCGGCCGCCCCGTCGGCGAAGTCAACCACCCGCCGCGCCGTCCGCATCCCGGGCCACCGGGCGCAATCGACGAGCACGCCGACGAGCTGCGCCGAGGTGACCGCGCCGGTCCGCAGCGCGGCGTCGGCCGTCACCACGCCCGGCCGCATCCCGAGCCAGCGGGCGAGGTCGACGACCGTCCGCGCCGGACCGGTGACCGGGATGCCGTCGACGATGGTCGTGTGCCAGCGCGGGAGGCCGGCGGCGTGGACGCGCAGCCCGCCGGTCCGCACTGGTGTCCGCACCGTCCGGGGCAGGGTGACCGCCGCTTCCCGCGGCAGGTGCAGCAGCGGCAGGCCGTGCAGCAGCGCGGCGACCTCGTGGCTGACGACGGCACCGGCCGGCTGGGCGAGCACCCCGGCGGCCGCCGCGAGCCGCAGCTGCGCGGACCGCTCCTCGGGCGGCGGGCCTGTCGCGTAGACGCCGCGGCGCACCGGCACCAGCTCGCCGCGGCGGCGCCCCCGCGCGATCGCCACATCCCCGTACCCCGCCTCCACCAGCTGCTTCCGGGTGACCAACTCCACCCATCAACCCTGGTCACCCCTCGCCCGCCCCCGCTCCCCCCGTCCACAACCCCCACCACTTGACCCACTGCCGGTGAGTTACTGCGGCCTCCGTACGGCGAGTCGCTCACCGACACCGGGTCAAGTGGGGCGCGAGGGTTAGGTTTCGAATTTGTAGCCGAGGCCGCGGACGGTGACGAGGTGGCGGGGGTTGGCGGGGTCGGGCTCGATCTTGGCGCGCAGGCGCTTGACGTGGACATCGAGGGTCTTGGTGTCGCCGACGTAGTCGGCGCCCCAGACCCGGTCGATCAGCTGGCCGCGGGTCAGCACCCGCCCGGCGTTGCGCAGCAGCAGCTCGAGCAGGTCGAACTCCTTCAGCGGCATCGGCACCGGATCCCCGTTGACGGAGACGACGTGCCGCTCGATGTCCATCCGGACCGGGCCGGCCTCCAGTGATGCCACCGCCTCCGACTCGGCGGCAGTGCCCCGCCGGCGCAGCACCGCCCGGATCCGGGCGACCAGCTCGCGGGAGGAGAAGGGCTTGGTCACGTAGTCGTCGGCGCCCAGCTCCAGGCCGACGACCTTGTCGATCTCGCTGTCCCGGGCGGTGAGCATGATCACCGGCACCGAGGACCGCTGCCGCAGCGTGCGGCACACCTCGGTGCCGGACAGCCCGGGCAGCATCAGGTCGAGCAGCACCAGGTCGGCCCCGGACCGGTCGAACTCCGTCAGCGCGTCCGGCCCGGTGGCCGCCACGGCGACCTCGAAGCCCTCCCGGCGCAACATGTACGACAGCGCATCGGAGAACGACTCCTCGTCCTCCACCACGAGCACACGGGTCACGCGGTCCCCTTCTCCAGGATCCGGGCCGGCGCGGGCGCCGGCTCCTCCGGCCGTACGGTCGCGGCGGGCAGCCGCAGGGTGAACGTGGAGCCGGACCCCTCCACGCTCCACACCGAGACACCGCCACCGTGGTTGGTCGCGATGTGCTTGACGATGGCCAGCCCGAGCCCGGTGCCGCCGGTGGCCCGGGAGCGCGCCGGGTCGGCGCGGTAGAAGCGCTCGAAGACCCGCTCCAGGTCCGCCTCGGCGATGCCGATGCCCTGGTCGCTGACCGAGATCTCGACGGTGCCCTCGCGGCTGCGGACGCCGACCGCGACCCGGGTGCCGGCGGGGCTGTACGCCACCGCGTTGTCGATCAGGTTGACCAGCGCGGTGACCAGCTGCGACTCGCTGCCGCGGACGGTGAGCCGGCGCTGCCCGCCGGCCACCACGGCGATGCCGGCGGCGTCGGCGGCCAGCCGGGCCCGGTCGAGCGCCTCGGCCACCACCGCGTCCACCGACACCGCGGCCGGCGCCGGCAGCGGCTCGGCGCCCTGCAGCCGGGACAGCTCGATCAGCTCGGCGACCAGCCGGCCGAGCCGGGTGCCCTCGTGCTGCATCCGGCCGGCGAACCGACGGATCGCCTCCGGGTCGTCGGCGGCGTCCTGCACCGCCTCGGCGAGCAGGGTCAGCGCGCCGATCGGGGTCTTCAGCTCGTGCGAGACGTTGGCGACGAAATCCCGGCGCACCTTTTCCAGCCGGCGGGCCTCGGTGACGTCCTCCAGCAGCAGCGCCACGTAGCCGGACTCGACCAGCGGCGAGACCTGCACGCACACCGCGATCGGCTCCCGGCCGAGGCGGCCGCGCGGCGTGTCCACCACCGCCTGCCGCGGTTTGCCGTCGCGGCGGGCGTCCCGGGCCAGCCGGCGCAGCTCGTCCACCACGACCCGGCCACCGCGGACGACGCCCATCCGGCGGGCGGCCGGGTTGGCCAGCACCACCTCGTCGGCCTGGTCGACGACGATCGTGGCCGAGCCCATCACCTCGAGCACCCGGCGGGCCAGCGCGGGCGGCACCACGCCGGTGGCCGGCGGCGGCGCGGCGGGCGGTGGCGCGGCCGGGAGCGGGCCGGGGGCGCGGCGGGTCAGCGCCAGCGCCACGGCCACCCCCGCGACCACGCCCAGGAGCAGGGCGGCGGTCACCGCCACGACGTCCACGCCCCGATCGTACGGTCGGCGCGGCGCCCGTCCGCCCTGCTCAGCGCCGGTTGCGAGGCGGGAGCCGAGGTATTCACCGGTCGTACGGGCGGTGTTCACCGCGGCACCGGCCGGCGGTGGCCCGCCGGACTACCCTCGGAGCGGCCGGGGGTTGTGGAGAAGGGGTGCGGATGCGCGAGACGTTCCACGGCGAGCTCGACCTCATCGGGCAGACGCTGGTCGACATGACCGGCGCCGTCGGCGTGGCGATGCAGGACGCCACCTCGGCGCTGCTGGACGCCGATCTCACCGTCGCCGAGCGCGTCATCTCCGCCGACGCCGCGGTCGACCAGCTGCGCGACGATCTGGAGCAGCGGGCCTTCGACCTGCTGGCCCGGCAGCAGCCGGTCGCCCGCGACCTGCGGACGATCATCACCAGCCTGCACGCGGTGGCCGACCTGGAGCGGATGGGCGACCTGGCGCTGCACGTGGCCAAGGTGGCCCGGATGCGCTACCCGTCCTGCGCGGTGCCGGCGGAGGTGCGCGGCACCATCAAGGAGATGGGCGACGTCGCGCAGAACATCGTGGACAAGACCCACCAGGTGCTGGAGGGCCGGGACCTCGAGCTGGCCGAGCAGCTGGAGCGCGAGGACGACGCGATGGACACCCTGCACCGGCGGCTGTTCTCGCTGCTGCTGTCCGACGACTGGGCGCACGGGATCGAGCCGGCCATCGACATCACGCTGATCGGCCGCTACTACGAGCGCTACGCCGACCACGCGGTCTCGGTCGCCCGGGAGACGATCTATCTGGTCACCGGCGAGCAGCCGCCGCCGTCGGCGGCGATCCGCGGCGGCGCCACCCAGACCGCCCTGGGTGTGTGACCTTTGACACCTTTGCGGGGTCAGTCCAGGACACCGGGCCGGCATCCCTGGCCGTGGTCGGCGGCGTCCTGCTGACGCTGGCCGCGCTCGGCAGGTTCGCCGCCCTGGCCACCGCCTCGGGCTGACCCGGCCGGTTCGTACGCTGGACGCCGGCGGCCACCCCGGCCGCCCGGCGGAGGCGAGATGGCGACCGAGCTCACCGGGACCGGCGACCCGGCCCGCAGCATGGCGCTGCTGTGGCGCGATCCGGCGCCGGCCGGACCCCGCCGCGGCCCCAAGGCCGGGCTGGACGTGGACCGGATCGTCGCCGCCGCGGTGGCGGTCGCCGACGCCGAGGGGCTGGCCGCGCTGTCCATGCGCCGGGTGGCGGCCGAGCTGGGGGTGGGCGCGATGTCGCTCTACACCCACGTCCCGGGCAAGGGCGAGCTGGTCGACCTGATGCTGGACAGCGTGCTGGGCGAGCTCTACCCGAGCCCGCCGGCGGGCGACTGGCGGGAGCGGCTGACCACGGTGGCCCGGGCCAACTGGGACCTCTTCGTGCGGCACCCCTGGGCGCTGCACGTCGCCACCGGCCGGCCGCCGCTCGGCCCCAACCTGATGGCCAAGTACGAGCACGAGCTGCGTGCCGTCGACGGCCTCGGGCTGACCGAGCTGCAGATGGACCTCGTGATCACGCTGGTCAACGGCTTCGTCCGGGGCACGGTGAGCGGGGTCGAGGAGAAGGCGGAGGCCGAGCGGGCCACCGGGGTGACCGAGGACGAGTGGTGGGCGGCGACCGAGCCCTACCTGGCCGCCGTCTTCGACGCCGCGCGCTTCCCGACCGCGGCCCGGGTCGGCCCGGTCGTCGGGGCCGAGCTGCAGGCCGCGTACGACCCGGCGCGCAGCTTCGACTTCGGGCTGGCGGTGCTGCTGGACGGGGTCGGGCGGCTGGTCAGCGGCCCTGGTTCTTGACCGCGTCGATGGCGGCGGCGGCCGCGGTCGGGTCGAGGTACTCGCCGCCGGCCCGCACCGGCCGGAGCGTGCCCGGGTCGAGGTCGTAGCGCAGCGGGATGCCGGTCGGGATGTTGAGCCCGACGACCTCCTCGTCGCCGAGGCCGTCGAGGTGCTTCACCAGCGCGCGCAGCGAGTTGCCGTGCGCGGCGACCAGCACCACGTGACCGAGGCGCAGGTCCGGCACCAGCGCGTCGTACCAGTACGGCAGCATCCGGTGCACGACGTCCTTGAGGCACTCGGTGCGAGGCACGATGTCGAGCAGGTCCGCGTACCGGGGGTCGCCGACCTGGGACCACTCGGCGTCGTCGGCCAGCGGCGGCGGGGGCTCGTCGTACGACCGGCGCCAGCGCATGAACTGGTCGTCGCCGTACTTCTCCCGGGTGGCCGCCTTGTCCAGCCCCTGCAGCGCGCCGTAGTGCCGCTCGTTGAGCCGCCAGGACCGGCGCACCGGGATCCAGGACCGGCCGGCCGCGTCCAGCGCCAGGTCGGCGGTGCGGATCGCCCGGCGCTGCAGCGAGGTGTGCAGGACGTCCGGCAGCAGCCCGGTCTCCCGGAGCAGCTCGCCGCCGCGGACCGCCTCGGTGACGCCCTTCTCGGTGAGGCCGACGTCGACCCAGCCGGTGAAGAGGTTCTTCGCGTTCCACTCGCTCTCGCCGTGCCGCAGCAGCACCAGGGTCGCCGTCACGCGGTCCACCCTGCCAGAGGCGCCCGCGCCGGACACGGCGCGGGTCCGGAGCGCCGGCGCGGGCTCGCCGGCCCGGATCCGGTCGTACAGCTCGCGGGTGGCCGGGGTGGGCCCGGTGCCCAGCTCGCGGTCGAGCATCTCGACCAGGCGGTGGTACGCGGCCACAGCCTCGGCCGGCCGGCCACCGGCCCACAGCGCCCGCATGCGCTGCCGCCAGAAGCGCTCGCGCAGCCCGTACGCGCCGGTGAGCACGGCCAGCTCGGGCACCAGCTCGGCGTGCCGGCCGAGCGCCAGCCGGGCCTCGACCCAGACCTCCAACGCGTCCGCCCGGCGGTCTTCCAGCGCGGCCGCGGTCGCGGCCAGCGCCGCCGGCACCGCGCCGCCGAACAGCGGTCCCCGCCAGCGGTCGCACGCCGCCTGCAGCCGGGCCGCCGCCTCGGCCGGCCGACCGGCGGCCAGCGCGGCCCGCCCGGTGGCCAGGTCGGCCTCGAAGCCGAGCAGGTCGAGCCCGGCCGGCGTGGCGACCAACCGGTAGCGGCCCGCGGCCGACTCGATCCGCGGGCCGCCGGGCCCGGGGTCGCGCAGCACCCGGCGCAGCTCGGCGACGTGCGAACGGACGTTGGCGGCGGCCGATCGCGGCGGCCGGCCCTCCCAGAGCGTGTCCACGATCCAGTCCAACGACCCCGGCACGTTGGCCCGCAGGGCCAGCGCACCGAGCAACAGCCGGGCAAGGCGGCGCTGCGGTGTCCGGGTGACCGGGCCGACGCGCACCTCGATGTGACCGAGGACCTGGACCTGCACATCGGAGCCCGAGCCGGGACCGGCACCGGGCAGCATCGCCCGAGAGTAACGAATCGATAGCTTTCTGTACTGAACGGTGCGTCTGGTGGTGAGTGCGGCCGTGTGTGCGGCTCCGGGTGACGATCGCCCCCGGGCCGGCACCGGGCCGGTCGGAAGGGAGCCCCCCATGCCCACCCTCGCCCCCGAGCGGACCGACGAGCTGGTCCTCCGCTGGCTGTCCGACGAGTCGACCGGCTGGGACCACCCGGCCGGGCCGCTGTTCCCCAGCAGCGACTACGCCCCGGCCGAAATCACCATGACCGGGCCGACGCACTCGCGGTGCAGCAGCTGCACGGCATCCAGCCAGGTGCAGTGCTGCTGACCGATCGCGCGTCGGGCTTCGACCCGGTGCTGGGCGGCCTGCTCGGTCCGATTCTGGACGAGCTGGCCGCCCGGCTCGGGTCGGTGCCCGGCCTGCACGCCGACGAGCGCGACGCAGTGGCCGTGGCCGCCGCGCAGGACCTGCGGGACACCGCCCGCCGGCTGGCCACCCGGGTGCTCGTGCTGGAGGTCAACACCGCCCGGGTCGGCGGCCGGCTGACCGCCGCCACCCCGGCCGGGCGATGGCACCAGTGGATCGCCGCCGCCGAGCGGCCCGGTTACTGGGATGCCCTGGACGCCCGCTACCCGGGCCTGTCCGAGCGGCTGCGCCGGGTGCTGGGCGCACGGGCCGGCGCCGCCGCCCGGCTGGCCGCCCGGTTCGCCGCCGACCGGGACGCGCTGGTCGCGCTGGTCGCCGACCCGCTGCTGACCGGGGTGAGCTTCGGCTCCGGCGACAGCCACCGCGGCGGCGCGACCGTCGCCGTGGTCCGGTGCCGCCGCGGCACCGTCGTCTACAAGCCGCGCTCGCTCGCGGTCGACGCCGCTCTCGCCGGCCTGCTGGCCGAGCTGCTCCCGGACGAGCCGCCGGCGACCCGCATCCGGGTGCCCCGGGTGCTGGGCCGGGACGGCTACGGCTGGGCCGAGCACGTCGGGCACCGCTACTGCACCGGCGACGCCGAGCTGCGCACCTTCTATCGCAACGTCGGCCATTGGCTGGCCGTCGTCCGCCTGCTCGGCGGCAGCGACCTGCACTCGGAGAACATGATCGCGGCCGGCCCGGTCCCGGTGGTGGTGGACTGCGAGACGCTCTTCACCCCGCAGCCGGTCGGGCCGCCGTCCGGCTACGGGCTGGCCGTCGACCGGGCCGCCCAGCTGGTCGGCGGGTCGGTGCTCGGCAGCGGGCTGTTGCCCGGCCGAGGCGTCTCCCTCGGCTGGCGCGGCGTCGACGTGTCTGCGGCCGGCGCGCTGCCTGGGCAGCAGCCCGCGCCACCGGTGCCGGTGCTCGTCGACGCGGGCACCGACCGGGTGCGGATCGGCCTGGAACGGCGACCGGTGCCGACGTCGGCCAACCACCCGACCCCCGAACCGATGCTCCGCCGCTACTGGGAGCAGGTGCAGGACGGCTTCACCGAGTTCGGCGCGGGCCTCCGGGAGCGGGACCGGGCCGGCGCGCTGGCCCCGGCCCTGGCCCGGTTCGCCGACCTGCCGGTCCGCGTGCTGCTGCGGGACTCCGAGGTCTACGCCGAGCTCGCCCGGATGCTGTGGCACCCGGTGTCCCTGCACGACCCCGGGCCGGCGCGGGCCCGGGTCGCCGACCTGCTGCAGCAACAGGCCCGCACCCGGCCGGAGGCCCCGGCCGACCCGCGGATCGTGCACCGGGAGATCGACGACCTCCTCGACGGCGACATCCCGGTCTTCACCACCACGCCCCGGGCAGGCTGGGGGGACGTCCCGGACCTGGTCGCCGACGCGCTGCGGCGGTGGCGGCAGGCCGACCCCGAGCTGGACCGCCAGGTGATCCGGTCGGCGCTGGTCAGCGCGTACCTCAACGAGGGCTGGGACGCCGAAGGGCAGCGACTGCCGGCCCGCCGGCCCCGGGGCCGGCCCGACCCGGCCGACCTCGATCGGCAGCGCCGCCGGCTGGCCGCGGACGTCGTCCGGATGCTGGACCGGGCCGCCGTCCGGGCCGAGGACCGGACGGTCACCTGGATTGCCCCGGTGCTCACCCCGGCCGGGTGGCTGGTCCAGCCGCTCAACCCGGACGGCTACAACGGGCTGGCCGGGCTCGCGGTGGTCCTGGCCGGGTACGCCGGCGAGACCCGGGCCGGTCGCGCCGACCCGGTGCCGGCCGTGCCCGGCCTGCTGGCCGATGCGCTCCGGACGCTGCGCGCGGGCGAGGACCAGGCGGCGATCGACCGCGCCGGGCCGGAGCGGCTGCGGCCCGAGCCGCCGGGCGGCTACGTCGGGCTCGGCTCGCGGATCTGGACCTGGCTGCTGCTGCGGCGGCTCGGGGTGGCTGACGACGGGCTGACCCGGGCCCGGGCGCTGGCCGGGCTGGTGCCAGCCGGGCTGGCCGACGACGGCGTGCACGACGTGCTGACCGGGGCCGCCGGGGTGATCCCGCCGCTGCTGGCGCTGGCCGAGGTCGACGACGACCCGCGCTGGCCGGCGCTGGCGGTCACCGCTGCCCGCCGGCTGGCCGACGCGGCGAGACGGGCCGGCGGCCGGGCGAGCTGGCCCAGCCCGGCCTTCCCGGCCGGCCTCGGTGGCTTCGCGCACGGCGCCACCGGGGTCGGCTGGGCGCTGGCCCGGCTCGGGCTGGCCGGCGACCGGGACGCCGCCCGGCTGGCGGCCGAGGCGTTCGCGTACGAGGAGACGCTGTGGGCGCCCGAGCTGGGCGGCTGGCGCGACCTGCGGGAGGAGGGGGCGGACTGGGCGGCCGCCACCTGGTGCCACGGCGCCGGCGGGATCGGCGTCGCGGCCGCCGACCTGCTGCGGCGGACCGGCGATCCTCGCTGGGCGGACGTGCTGCGCCGCGCCGCCGCCGGCTGCTGGGCCGACGGCATGAGCTGGAACCACACGCTCTGTCACGGCGACCTCGGCAACTGGGAGACCATCCGGCTCGCGTCGGACCAGGGGCTGGGCCCGGCCGGGCTGGACCGCGCCGACCTGGACGGCTACGTGCTGGCCAGCGTCACCGAGTTCGGCCCGGTGGCCGGGCTGGCCCGGGACGCCTTCTCCCCCGGCCTGCTGCCGGGCGTCGCCGGGATGGCGTACCAGCTGCTCCGGCTGCACCCGGACTGCCCGCTGCCGTCGGTGCTGCTGCCGGACGCCGGCGATGGCTGAGCTGGCGTCGCCGTACTGGCAGCTGGACACGGCGGAGCGGTCGACCGGCGGGTGGCGGGCGGTCCGCCGGCTGCCGGCGGCGATCCGGCCGACGCTGCGGACCATCTGGCGGGCGGCCCCACGGCCGGCCGCGGCCATCGCCGTGCTGCAACTCCTGTCCGGGGTGGCGGCGAGCTTCGGCCTGCTCGCCACCACCGGCGTGCTGGAGCGGCTGCTCGCCGCTGGCCCGACCGCGGACCGGGTGGTCGCCGCGCTGCCCGCGCTGGCGCTGGTCGCCGGGGCGTACACGGTCCGCGGTGTCCTGGTCACCGGCTCGGCCCTGGCCCAGGCCCGGCTGCGGCCGGCAGTGCGGCTGCTGGCCGAGCGCCGGCTGGTCGAGGCCGGGCTGGCGGTCGAGCTGGCCGCGTTCGACGACGCCGGGTTCCACGACCGGCTGCACCGGGCCCGCGACCGCGGCGTGTTCTACCTCGAACGGTCGGTGGACGACCTGGTCGAGCTGGTCGCGGCCGCGCTCACCGTGGCCGCGGCCGCCGCCGGGCTGGCCGTGCTGCACCCGGTGCTGCTGCCGGTGCTGCTGGTCGGCGTGCTGCCCGAGGCGGTGGCGGTGCTGCACGCGGCCGGGCTCGGCCACGCCGGGACGACCCGGACGGTGACGCTGGACCGACGGGTGCAGATGCTCACCGAGCTGGCCACCGAGCGGGAGCCGGCCGCCGAGGTGCGGGCCACCCAGGCGGAGCGCTTCCTCCGGGACGAGTTCGGCGCCGTCGCCGACGCGCTGCGGGACCAGGAGGTGGCCGTCGGGCTGGCCCAGGCGCGGGTCCGCGCGGTCGGCCGGGCGGCGAGCGGGCTGGCCCTGGCCGCCGCCTTCACGCTGCTCGGCGTGCTGCTGGGCGCGAGCTGGATCCCGCTCGCGGTGGCCGGCACCGCGGCCATCGCGATGCGGTCCGCCTTCGGTGCGCTGACCCGACTCGCCCAGGCGGCCAGCCAGCTGGTCGAGCAGGGCCTGTACGTCGGCGACTACGAGGCGTTCCTGGCCGACGCGGCGACCCGGACCCGGCCAGGCGGCGGCCCGGTGCCGGCCGGGCCGACCGAGGTCCGCCTCGACGGGGTGAGCTTCGGCTACCCGACCGGCGGGACCGCGCTGCGGGACGTCAGCCTCACCGTCCGGGCCGGCCAGACCGTCGCCCTGGTCGGCGAGAACGGCTCCGGCAAGACCACGCTGGCCAAGCTGGCCGGCGGGCTCTACCGCCCGACCGCCGGCCGGGTCAGCTGGGACGGCGTCGACCTGGCCGAGCTGGACCCGACCGCGGTCGCGGACCGGGTGATGACCGTCTTCCAGACGCCGGTCCGGTGGCCGCACACGGCCCGGGACAACGTCCGGGTGGGCCGGTCCGACCGGCCCGACCCCGGCAACCGGGCGCTGTGGGAGGCGGCCCGGCGGGCCGGCGCCGACCAGGTGGTCGACCGGCTGCCCGCCGGCTGGGACACGCTGCTGTCGGCGGCGTTCCGGGACGGGCAGGACCTCTCCGGTGGGCAGTGGCAGCGGCTGGCGGTCGCCCGCGGGCTGTTCCGGGACGCGCCGCTGCTCATCTGGGACGAACCGACCGCGCCGCTGGACGCCCGGGCCGAGCAGGCCGTGTACGAGTCCCTCCGGGAGGCCGCCCGCGGCCGCACCACCGTGCTGATCACCCACCGGCTGGCCAGCGTGCGCGGCTGCGACCGGATCTTCCTGCTGCACGAGGGCCGGCTGGTCGAGGAGGGCAGCCACGACGAGCTGCTGGCCCGCGGCGGCCGCTACGCCGAGCTGTACGCGCTGCAGGCCCGCCAGTTCGAGGCCCCGTGGCCGGCGCTGCGCTGACCGCTCTCGCCGGCCGGCTGGAGGGGCGGCTGGTCCAGCCCGGCGCGGACGGCTTCGACGCCGTGCGCAAGCGCTTCGCCGCACACGACGAGGACCCGCGGCCGACCGCGGTCGCCCGCTGTGCGTCGGTCGGGGACGTGGCTGCCGCGGTCGAGGTGGCCGGCGCTATCGGGCTGCCGTTCGCGCTGCGCAGCGGCGGGCACAGCTTCGCCGACTGGTCGTCGACGCGCGGGCTGCTGGTCGACCTCGGCGGCCTGGACGCGGTCCGGCCCGACGGGGACCTGGTCACCGTCGGGCCCGGGGTGCGGCTCGGGGCGCTCGCCGCCGCGCTGGCCCGGACCGACCGGGTGCTGCCGGCCGGCTGGTGTCCGGACGTCGGCGTGGCCGGGGCGGTGCTGGGCGGTGGCTACGGCGTGCTCGGCCGGCACTACGGGCTCGGCTGCGACCACCTGGTCGCCGCCCAGATGGTGCTGGCCGGCGGCCGGATCGTCTGGTGCGACCGGGAGCGGGCGCCGGACCTGTTCTGGGCGCTGCGCGGCGCCGGCGGCGGGTTCCTCGGCGCGGTGACCGCGCTGGTGCTGCGGACCCGGCCGGCGGTGCCGGCGACCGAGCTGTCCTGCACCTGGTCCTGGGCCGACGCCGCGGCGGTGGTCGCGACGTGGGTGCGTCGGGCGCCGGCGGCGCCCGACGGGATCAACGCCGAGCTCGCGCTGATCGGGCCGGACGACCCGGCCGAGGAGCCGTACCTGGCGCTGTTCGGGATCGCGACGGATGGCGCCGGGGACTTCCTCGACCTGCTGCCGCCGCCGGCCGAGGTCCGCACCCGGCCGCTGGACGCCCGCGCGGTGGCGACCCACAGCGCGTACCCCGGGGTGAGCGACGACGTGATCATCAGCGGGCCGGAGCCGCGGCCGGGGCTGCACGCAATCCGATCCGGGTTCTTCGCCGGAGGGCTGCCGGCGGGCGCGGTCGCGGCGCTGCTGAACCGGTTCACCCGGGACCGGGTGCGGGGCGAGTTCCGCGACCTGGAGCTGGTGCCGTGGGGCGGCCGGCTGGGTCGGGTGCCGGTGGGCGCGACCGCCTTCCCGCACCGGACCGTGCGGTTCCTGCTCAAGCACTCCGTGCTGGTCAGCCCGCGGGCGTCCGCCGACCGCCGGGCCGCCGCGCGGGCCTGGCTGGCCGCCTCGGCGGCGACGGTCGCCCGGTGGGGCACCGGCGGGGTCTACCTCAACTACGCCGAGCCGGGACTCGGGCCGTGGTCGCCCGCCTACCACGGGCCCAATCTGGCCCGGCTGCGCGCGGTCAAGGCCCGGTACGACCCCGCCGGCCACTTCCGCCCGGGCGGCTGGACTACTGCATCGTGAGGTCGACGAGGGCGGTGAGGGTGCGCCAGTTGCGGGCGGTGCCGTCGACGCCGATCTTCTTCAGCGCGGCCGCGGTCCGGCTGTTGCGGCTGGTCTCGGCGTGCGCGACGACCATCTCCCGGCCGCGTACGGCGACCTGGTCCGGCGCGATGTCGGCGGCCAGCACCGCCTTCACCGCGGCCGCCGACGGCTCGCCGGACAGGTGCACGACGTAGGTCAGCTGGGGGCGCTCCGCGGCCGCGTCCGGGAACGGGTTCCAGTCCAGCACCGCCCGCAGCTGCGCCCCGGTGCGCATCACCACGGGCGTGTCCACGCCGAAGCGCTCGTGCACCACCCGCCCGACCGCCGCGCCGACCTTCGCCGGCGAGCGCAGCGGGGAGTCGAGCACCACGTTGCCGCTCTGCACGTACGTCCGGACGCCGGTGAAGCCGGCCTCCGCCAGCGCCTCGCGCAGCACGGGCATGGAGACCTTGTTGACGTTGCCGAGGTTCACCGCGCGCAACAGCGCCACCCAGGTCGGCATCCCGGCAGGCTAGCCGTCGTCGGCGGCGAAGCGGGCGAAGGCCCGCAGGTTGGCCAGCGACTCGCCGCGCTTGACCCGCCAGGCCCACTCCCGCTTGATCGACGAGCCGAAGCCCAGCTTGAGCATCGCGTCGAAGTTGTCGTCGGCGTACGTCAGCACCGCGCCGAGCAGCCGGTCCAGCTCGTCCGGGGTGACCGCGGACAGCGGCAGCCGGCCGACCAGGTAGACATCACCGTCCCGGTCGAGGGCGAAGGCGACCCCGTACATCCGGCTGTTGCGCTGCAGCAGGAAGTCGTAGAGCTGCTCGCGGTTTTCCTCCGCGTGCCGCATGACGAAGGCCTCGACCAGCAACGCATGGTCGCCGGCGATCAGCCAGCAGGGCGTCGCCAGCCGGTGGGTGCCGGGCAGCGAGACCAGGTACGCGCCCTCGCCGGTGCGGCGGAACTCCAGCTCCCGCTCCTCCAGCGTGGCCCGGATGACGGCGTCGAGGTCGGCGCTCATCGGGCGATCGCCAGCTCGGGCCGGACCAGGGCCTCCCGGTACGCCGCCAGCAGCCCTTCCGCGGTGCGCTGCCAGGAGAACTGCTCGGCGTGCGCCCGGGTGCCGGCGACCAGCTGGGGCCGGATGGCGAGCCCCCGGCGGATGGCGGCGGCGAAGTCGGCCGGGTCGTGCGAGTCGACCAGCAACCCGGACACCCCGTCGGCGACCGCGGTCGGCAACCCGCCCACGGCGGCGGCGACCACCGGGGTGCCGCAGGCCTGGGACTCCAGCGCGACCAGGCCGAAGGACTCGCTGTGGCTGGGCACCACGGTCAGGTCGGCGGCCCGGTAGAAGTCCGCGAGCCGCTCCGGCGGGGCCGGCGGCTCGAAGCGGACCAGGTCGGCGATCCCGAGCGTCGCGGCCAGCTTCTGCAGCGACTCCGGCCGGTCCAGGCCGCTGCCGCTGGGACCGCCGACGACCAGCACCCGGAGCCGGCCGCGCAGCTCCGGGGCCCGCTCCAGCAGCTCCGGGACGGCCCGGAGCAGCACGTCGGGCGCCTTGAGCGGCTGGATGCGCCCGACGAACAGCAGCACCACCGCGTCCGGCGGCACCCCGAGCCGGGTCCGCGCGGCGCTCGCGTCGGCCATCCGGAACAGCTCCAGGTCGACGCCCGGCGGCACGGTGACCACCTGCTCGGGGCGGGCACCGTAGAGCAGGGTGAGCTGCCGGGCCTCGTCCTCGGTGGAGGCGATCAGCCGGTCCGCCTCGGCCACCACCCGGTCCTCGCCGAGCAGCCGGACCAGCGGCTCGGGCCGGTCGCCCTCGGCCAGCGACGCGTTCTTGACCTTGGCCAGGGTGTGCGCGGAGTGCACCAGCGGCACCCCCCAGCGGGCCCGGGCGACCCGGCCGACCTGCCCGGACAGCCAGTAGTGGGAGTGCACGACGTCGTAGAAACCGGGCTCGTGCTGGGCCTCCACCCGGAGCACGTCCGAGGTGAACGGGCACAGCTGGGCCGGCAGGTCGCCCTTGTCCAGCCCCTCGTACGGCCCCGCCACGACGTGCCGGACCAGCACCCCGGGGGCGGCCTCGACGACCGGCGGCAGCACGCTGGAGGTGGCCCGGGTGAACACGTCGACCGCGACGCCCATCTCGGCGAGGCGGCGGGACACCTCGAGGACGTAGACGTTCATCCCGCCGGCGTCGCCGGTGCCGGGCTGGTCCAGCGGCGAGGTGTGCACTGACAGCGTCGCCACCCGCCGGGGCCGCGAACGCGGGAACGGCACTACCGCGCGACCAGCCGCCATGACCACCTCCAGGGTCCGGCCCCCGGGCAAGAGGGCCCAGAGAGGGCCAACAGCGGACCTGCCCGAAATCTGCCCGATCGAAGCGGTAGATCACCCGGCCGTGGCGACCACCATGTCGTACGCCACCGGGACCGACCCGGTCGGTCCGCAGCGTTGCACGCCCCGGCTGACTCAGCCGTGCTCGGCCGGCTCCCCGGTCACCGGGTCGAGGCCGCGCCGCTTGCGCAGCGCCCGCCGGCCCAGCACCACCGCGCAGACCAGCACGATGCCGCCGACGACGACGTAGTTGATGATGTCGCTGTAGGTCCCCACCTCGGTCCAGCGGTCCCCGAGCAGCCAGCCGAGCCCGATGAACAGCGCGTTCCAGGTGGCGCTGCCGATCACCGTGAGCAGGCTGAACAGCCACAGCGGCATCCGGTCGACGCCGGCCGGGATCGACACCAGGCTGCGGACGCCCGGCACCATCCGGCCGAGCAGCACCGCCCACACCCCGTGCCGCTCGAACCAGGCGGACGCCCGCTCGACGTCCCGCCCGTCCATCAGCGGCATCTTCTCGGCCAGCCGGCACAGCCGGTGCATGCCGAGGGCGGCGCCGAGCCAGTAGAGCACCAGCGCGCCGACCAGCGACCCGACCGTCGCCCAGACCAGCACGGCGACGAAGCCGAGCTTGCCCTGCCCGGCCAGGAAGCCGGCCAGCGGCAGCACCACCTCGCTGGGGATCGGCGGGAAGATGCTCTCCAGCGCGACCAGCAGCCCGACGCCGACGGCGCCGAGCGCCTCGATCACCCCGAGCACCCAGCCGACCAGCCCGCCGACCTGCTGACCGGGCTCCGCCGCCAGGGTCACGGTGCCCACTCCCCGGACAGGCCGGCCCTCGTCGCTCCCCGCTCGCGCTGCGAGCGCTCGCGCTCGCTCACAGGGCGACCCCGACGAGCCGGGGCTCCGGGCGCAGCTCGACGCCGAACCGGTCCCGGACGCCGTCGCGGATCTCCCGGGCCAGCGCGACCAGCTCGGCGGTGCTGCCGCCGCCGCGGTGGGTGAGCGCAAGGGTGTGCTTGCCGGACACCCGGACCGACTGCCCGCCGTGTCCCTTGGTGAAACCGGACCGCTCGATCAGCCAGGCGGCCGACAGCTTGGTGCCGGCGCCGGCCGGCCAGGACGGGTACGGCCCGCCGGCCCGGGCCTCGAAGCCGGCCAGCTCGGCCGGGTCCAGCACCGGGTTGGTGAAGAACGAGCCCACGCTCCAGGTGTCCCGGTCGGCCGGGTCCAGCACCATGCCCTTGCCGCGGCGCAGGTCCAGCACGGCCGAGCGGACGTCGGCCAGCGGCGCCACCTCGCCCAGCTGCACTCCGAGGGTGCGGGCCAGCTCGGCGTACCGGATCGGGGCGGACTTGCCGGTCCGGCTCAGCGCGAAGCCGACCCGCAGCACCACCCACCGGTCGGTGTGCTTGAACAGCGAGTCCCGGTAGCCGAAGCGGCACTCCTCCGGGCCGAGCGTGCGCACCTCGTCGGCCACCCGGTCGTACGCGTCGACCCGGACGATCGTGTCGGCGACCTCCTGCCCGTACGCCCCGACGTTCTGCACCGGGGTGGCGCCGGTCAGCCCCGGGATCCCGGCCAGGCACTCCAGCCCGGACCGGCCCTCGGCGACGGTCCGGGCGACCAGGTCGTCCCACGGCTCGCCGGCCTCGGCCAGCACCGCGCCGTCGGTGACCTCGACGCCGCGGGAGCGGATCAGCACGACCGTGCCCGGCCAGCCGGCGTCGGCGAGCACCAGGTTGGAGCCGCCGCCGAGCAGCAGCAGGTCGTCGCCGGCGGCCCGCACCGCCTCGACGATCTCGGCCGCGGTGCCGGCCTCGACCAGCCGGTCCGCGGGTCCGCCGAGACGCAGCGTGGTCAGCGGCGCCAGCGGCGCTCCTCGGCTCACCTGCACCCGACCACCCTATGTGGGTGGCTCCGGCCGGCTCCCCGATGGTGCGCAGGCGTGCGGAGCCGGGTCCATAGGTGTTCAACCTGGCTTCTATCGGGAATGTTCACCCGATCGGATCAAGCAGGCGGCCAGTGCGCGTGCTTGGTTAAGGATCGCCACAAAACGCCGAAACCGTCGGGTGCGTCAATGCTGAAGAACCTCGGGGAGGCCCTCGAGCGGGCGGCCGGGGCCGAGCCCGAGTCCGCCGCGTGCACGTTCCTCCCCGACGGGGAGCAGCCCTCCGGCGCGTTCAGCTACGCCGAGCTGGACCGGCGGGCCCGCGCGCTGGCCGGCCACCTGCACGGGAGCGGGCTGACCGGATCGCGGGCGCTGCTGGTGCACCCGCCGGGGCCGGACTTCGTGGTCGCGCTCTTCGCCTGCTTCTACGCCGGGGTGACCGCGGTGCCGGTGGTGCCGCCGGAGAGCCGCTACAAGGCGGCCCGGGACCGGGTGGAGACGATCGCCGCCGCCTGCACGCCGACCGTCCAGCTCATGGCGGCGGCGACCGGCCCGGCGCTGGAGCCGGAGCGGCTCGCGGTGGTGGAGACCGACCAGGTGCCGGCGGACGACTCGAGCTTCACCCCGCTCGACGTCGGCCCCGAGTCGACCGCGATCCTGCAGTTCACCTCAGGCGCCACCCGGACACCGCGGGGCGTGGTGCTCAGCCACCGCTCGGTGCTGGCCAACCTCGACCTGATGGACGAGCGGTACGAGCGCCGCCGCGGCGTGGTGACCGTCAACTGGCTGCCGCTGCACCACGACATGGGCCTGTTCGGCGGGCTGCTGCGGTCGGTCTTCGCGGTCGGGCACTGCGTGCTGATGCCGCCGGGGGCGATGCTGCGCAAGCCGATCCGGTGGTGGCGGGCGGTCGTCGAGCACGAGGCGACGGTCACCGGCGGCCCCGACTTCGGCTTCGACCTCAGCGTCCGGCGGACCACCCCGGAGGAGCGGGACGCCCTGGACCTCAGCCGGCTGTCGGTCGTCTTCACCGGGGCCGAGCCGGTGCGGGCGGCCACCTTGGAGCGGTTCGCCGCGGCCTTCGCCGGCGCCGGCTTCGATCCGCGCGTCTTCCTGCCGGTGTACGGGCTGGCCGAGGCGACGCTGATGGTCAGCGGCACCCGGGTGCCGGACCCGCCCCGGGTGCTGTCGGTGTCCGCGGACCGGCTGGCCGCCGGCGAGATCGCCGCCGCGGGGGCCGGCGAGCCGGCCCGGCGGCTGGTCTCCTGCGGCCCGCCCGGCAAGGCGACCGAGGTGCTCGCGGTCGACCCGGACACCTGCGAGCCGGTGGCCGAGGGCCGGGTTGGCGAGCTGTGGGTGCGCGGCGACGGGGTCGGCGACGGCTACTGGGGCGACTCGGCGCCGGACACCGATGTCTTCGGCGGCCGGCTGGCCACCTGCGCGGAGGGGCCGAGCTGGCTGCGTACGGGCGACCTGGGCTGCCTCCTGGACGGGGAGGTGGTGGTCACCGGCCGGCGCAAGGAGGTAGTGATCGTCGCCGGGCGCAACGTCTACCCGCACGACGTGGAGGACTCGGTCCAGGCCGCGCTGGCCGGGCTGCGGGTCGGGGCCGGGGCCGCCTTCGGGACGGCCGACGAGGGCGCCGAGCGGCTGGTCGTCGTGCAGGAGGTCCGGCTCGCGCCGGACGCCGACCCCGCTGCGGTGGCGGACCGCATCCGGACCGGGGTCACCGCGGACTGCGGGGTGGCGGTGTCCCGGGTGGTGCTGGTCGCGCCCGGCCAGGTGCCGAAGACCTCGTCCGGCAAGGTGCAGCGCGGCCGCTGCCGCGACCTGCTCGGGGCCGGCGAGCTCAAGGTCAGCTACGACGACGCGCTGCCCACCGGCGACGCCGCCGAAGAGCCCGCGCCCGGCCCCGCCCCGGCGCCGCCGGTCCTCGCCGAGCTGCGCGGACTGGTCGCCGACGTGCTGGTGCTGCCCGTGGACGCGGTCGCCGACGACCGCCCGCTGACGGCGCTCGGGATGGACTCGCTGCGGGCGGCGGAGCTGCAGGAGAAGGTCCAGCAGCGCTACGGCGCCGAGATCGACGTGGTCGAGCTGCTCGGCGGGATGACCCCGGTCGAGCTGGCCGCGGCGGTCCGCACCGCCGACCCCGCCCCGGACCGGACCGCCGAGGACGCCCCGGTCGCGACCGGCGCCGCCGGCGACCCGTTCCCGCTGACCGACCTGCAGCAGGCCTACCTGGCCGGCCGCACCGCCGGCTTCGAGCTCGGCGGGGTGGGCACCCACGCGTACCTGGAGTTCGGCCGGCGCGGGCTGGACCCCGACCGGGCCGGGGCCGCGCTGCGGCGGCTGGCCGAGCGGCACGACATGATGCGGGCGGTCATCCTGCCCGACGGCAGCCAGCGGGTGCTGCCGGCGCTGACCGGGTCGCCGCTCGCGGTGGACGACCTGCGGGCCGACCCGGACCGGGCGGCGGCGCTGGAGCGGACCCGGGACCGGATGGCCCGGCAGGTGCACGACCCGTACACCGGGCCGGTCTTCGAGGTCCGGCTCTCGCTGCTGCCGGACGACGAGGTGCGGCTGCACCTCAGCTTCGACCTGCTCATCCTCGACGCCCGCAGCATCCTGCAGGTGCTGACCGAGTGGGGCCAGCTCTACGCCGGGACCGAGCTGCCGCCGGTCACCGGGCCGTCGTTCCGCGACTTCGTGCTGGTCCGGCGGGAGCGGGAGGAGCGCGACCGGGCGGCCCGGCGGGTCGAGCTGCGCCGGCGGGCGGCCGAGCTGCAGCCCGGCCCGGGGCTGCCGCTCGCGGTCGACCCGGCCACGATCGGGCAGCCGCGCTTCGGCCGGCACAGCGCCCGGCTGGACCGGGAGCTGCTGGCCGGGCTGCGGTCCGCCGCCCAGGCCGAGGGCGTCACCCTGGCCGCGCTGCTCGGCGCGGCCTTCGCCGAGGTGCTCGCCCTGCACAGCGAGCGGCGGCCGTTCACGCTCACGCTGACCTCGTTCGAGCGGCCGGCGGTCGACGTCGGCCGGCAGGTGGCCGGCGAGTTCACCTCGCTGCTGCTGGTCGGCGTCGAGGCGGTGGCGGCCAGCTTCGGCGACCGGGTGCGCGGCTTCGCCGCCGCGCTGCTGCGGGAGATGGCCGGCCGGGACATCAACGGGGTCGCGCTGCTGCGCGAGCACGCCCGCACCCAGGCCGGGCCGCCGCGGCCGGTCGCCCCGGTCGTGTTCACCAGCCTGCTCGAGGACGCCGAGGTGCTGGACTGGCTCGGCGAGCAGGAGTACGCGATCTCCCAGACCCCGCAGGTCTGGCTCGACCACCAGGTGATGGTGCACCGCGGCGAGCTGGTGCTGCTCTGGGACGCGGTCGAGGACCTGTTCCCGCCGGGCTTCCTGGACGCGATGTTCGGGGCGTACCAGGAGCTGCTGCGGGCGGTCGCCGACCGCGACCGGTGGGCGCGGCCGGGCCGCGAGCTGGCCGGGCTGCCGGCCGCCCCGACCCCGGTCGAGGTGGTCGAGCCGGCCGGGCGGCTGGACGACCTGGTCGCCCGCCAGGTGCGGGAGCGGCCGGACGCCGAGGCGGTGGTGGCCGCCGATCGCCGGCTCAGCTACGCCGAGCTGGACACCGCCGGCCGGCAGGTCGCCGCCGCGCTGGCCGGCGCCGGCGTCGGGCCGGCCGACCTGGTCGCGGTGGCGCTGCCGAAGGGCTGGCAGCAGGTGCCGGCGGTGCTCGGCACGCTGCGGGCCGGGGCCGCGTACGTCCCGGTGGACCCGGAGGCGCCGCCGGCGCGGCTGGCCGAGCTGGTCGCCGACAGCGGCGCCCGGGCCGTGCTCACCGGGCCCGGGGTGGCGCTGCCGGCCGGCGTGCCGGCGCTGCCGGTGGACGAGCTGTGGTCCGGCCCGGACCGGGCACCGGACCTGCCGGACCGCTCGCCGGGCGACCTGGCGTACGTCATCTACACCTCCGGCTCGACCGGCCGGCCCAAGGGCGTGGCGGTGCAGCACGGCGCCGCCGCCAACACGATCGCCGACATCAACGACCGGTACGCCGTCGGCCCGGCCGACCGGGTGCTCGGGCTGTCCCCGCTGACCTTCGACCTGTCCGTGTACGACCTCTTCGGGCTGCTCGGCGCCGGCGGCGGGCTGGTGCTGCCGGACGCCGCCCGGCGGGCCGAGCCGGAGCACTGGGCCGAGCTGGTGCGCACCGAGCGGGTGACGGTGTGGAACTCGGTGCCCGCGCTGCTCCGGCTGCTGCACCAGGACCGGGCCGGCGACCTGGGCTGGGGCCGGTCGCTGCGGCTGCTGCTGCTGTCCGGGGACTGGATCCCGGTCGACCTGGCCGCGACGCTGCGCCGCGAGCTGCCGGACGCCCGGCTGGTCAGCCTGGGCGGGGCCACCGAGGGCGCGATCTGGTCGGTGTGGCACGACGTCGACGCGGTCGACCCGGAGTGGGACAGCATCCCGTACGGGCGGGCGATGCGCGGCCAGCAGGCCTGCGTGCTGGACGAGGACTGGGGACCGCGGCCGGTCTGGGTGCCCGGCCCGCTGTTCCTGGCCGGCGCCGGGCTGGCGAGGGAGTACTGGCGGGACGAGGAGCGGACCGCGGCCAGCTTCGTGGTGTCGCCGGTGACCGGGCAGCGGCTCTACCGCACCGGCGACGTGGCCCGGCTGCGCCCGGACGGCACGCTGGAGCTGCTCGGCCGGGAGGACGACCAGCTCAAGATCCAGGGCCATCGGATCGAGCCGGGTGAGGTCGAGGCGGCGCTGGTCACCCACCCGGCGGTCCAGGAGGCGGTGGTCGGCGGGGTCGGCCCGCGCGACGGGGTGCGCCGGCTGGTGGCGGCGGTGCGGGTCACCGGGGCGGCGACCGGCTCAGTGACCGGCTCAGCGACCGGCTCGGTGACCGGTTCGGTGACCGGCGAGGAGGTCCGGGCGCACGTGGCCCGGACGCTGCCGCGCTACCTGGTGCCGGACGTGGTCCGGGTGGTCGACGCGCTGCCGCTGACCGCGAACGGCAAGGTGGACCGGGCCGCGCTGCTGGCGGACGCGGGCGGGGCGACCGGCCCGGCGGCGCCGGCCCGGGCGGCAGCGACCCCGCGCAGCCGGGAGGTCGAGCGGGAGCTGCTGCGCCTGGTCGGCGAGGTGAGCGGGGCGACCGAGGTGTCGGCGGCGACCCGGCTCTTCGACCTGGAGCTGTCCTCGGTGCACCTCATCCGGCTGGCCGGCGAGCTGGAGCGGACCTTCGGCGCCCGGCCGAGCCTGGAGCAGCTCTACCGGCTGGCCGACCTGGGCGAGCTGGTCGACTTCTACGCGTCGGCCCCGCAGTCCTTCACCACCCCGGTGGCCACCGAGGTGGTGCTGGACGCCTCGGCCCGGGCCGAGGTGAAGCGGCAACGCCGGGAGCGGCCGGCGGCGACCGGGACCGGGCTGGTGCTGCGGCTGCCGGAGCCGGACGAGGCCCGGGCGGCGGCGCTGCGGCGCCGGCGGACGGTCCGGTCCTTCGCGCCCGGCGGGCTGGACGTGTCGACGCTGGCCGGCTGGCTGGAGTGCCTGCGCGAGCAGTGCTCCGGCGGGGAGCCGCGGCACGCCTGGGCGTCGGCCGGCGGGGCGTACCCGATCGACTTCTACCTGCAGGTGCACAACCCGCTGCCGGGCCTGGCGACCGGGGTCTACCGGTACGACCCGCGCGGGCACGACCTGACCCTGCTCACCACCGAGCCGGTGGTGAGCCCGGACCACCACTGGTCGGACAACCGGCGGATCCACGCCGAGGCGGCGTTCGCCCTGCTGATGGTCGCGGACCTGCAGGCGATCACCCCGCTGTACGGGGATCTGGCCGAGCGCTTCTGCCTGATCGAGGCGGGCGGGATCGCCCAGCTGCTCGCCGACCGGGCGGACGGGGTCGGACTGTGCCCGGTCGGATTCGTGGACTTCGGGTCCGGGGCCGAGGCGCTGGGGCTCGGCGCCGACCACCGCCTCGTCTACACCCTCCTCGGCGGCGCCCCCGCCACCGAGTCCCAGACGGAGCCGGCGGCCCAGCCGGCGGCCCAGACCGAGCCGGAGCCCGAGCGCGCGCCGGAGCGGGTCCGGACCGCGCCGGTGGCGATGCCGACGGACGACCTGCTGGGCGAGACGAGGATGCGGCTGCCGGTCCCGGCGCCGCGGGACCGGGCCGAGCCGGTCCGGGCCGTGCTGGTCACCGGCGGCACCGGCTACCTCGGCCGGCAGCTGGTCGTCGAGCTGCTCGCCCGCACCGACGTCACGGTGCACGCGCTGGCCACCGCGGACGGCCCGGACGCCGCCCGCGACCGGGTGCTCGCCGCCGTGCGGGACGCCGGCCTCACCCTCCCGCCGGGCACCGGGCACCGGCTCATCGGGGTGGCCGGCGACCTGGCCAGCCCGCGGCTCGGCCTGTCGATGGCCGACCACGAGCGGCTCGCCGACGAGGTCGACGCGGTCTACCACTCGGCCGCCAAGGTGCGCTGGCTCCGCCCGTACGAGGATCTCAAGGAGGTCAACGTGACCGGCACCCGGCGGGTGCTGGACCTGGTCGCGGACGGCCGGCCGAAGCGTCTGGTGCACGTGTCCACGCTGGCCGTCTTCCCGTTCGGCGGGTCCGAGCCGGTGGCCGAGGACGGCCGGCTGGACCACGGCGGCCTGCTCTACGGCGGCTACCCGCAGAGCAAGTGGGTGGCCGAGAAGCTGGTCGCCGCGGCCGCCGCGCAGGGCCTGGACACGGTCGTGCTGCGGCCCGGCTCGGTGACCGGGGCGACCGGCAGCGGGGTCTTCAACCCGCGGTCGTTCGCGGAGCTGCTGCTGTCCACCGTGGTCGGCCTCGGCTGGGCGCCGGTGCCGGCCAGCGGTGCGGACGTGCCGGTGGACCTGGTCCCGGTCGACTACGCCGGCGCGGCCTCGGTCGCGCTGACCCTGGCGCCGGACGGCACGGCCCGCGGGGACGGGGCGTACCACCTGACCAACCCGGCCCCGCTGCCGCTGTCGGCGCTGTACGACGCGCTCGGCGAGCTGGGCTACCGGGTCCGGCGGGAGCCGTTCGAGGCCTGGCGGGACCGGCTGCTCGACCCGGCGGTGATCGCCCGTACGCCGCTGGAGCCGTTCGCCGACTTCCTCGCCGCGGCGCTGGAGGAGTTCCTGCGGCTGCCGCCGTACTCGTCGGTGCGGGCCCAGCGGGACCTGGCCGGCACCGGCGTGACCTGCGCGCCGGTGGACACCGCGCTGCTGCGCACCTACTTCGCCGCCCTGCACCGGCAGGGACTGGTCCCGACGGCACCGGAAGGAGGCCCCGGATGACCGGGACGGCAGTCACCACCGGGCACCGGGAGACCGCGCTGCGCTGGCTGACCGGCTACCTCGCCCAGCCGCACCCGGCGGTCGGCCGGGACGGCGCGGTCTGCCCGTTCGTGGAGCCGGCGCTGCAGGCCGGGTCGGTGGAGATCCAGGTGTGGGACCTGCCGGCCGACCCGGGCGAGGCCGACCTGGTGGACGCGATCGACCGGGCGGCCGCCGAGTTCCGCCGGCTCGACTTCGCCGGCCGCAACCCCACCCTGCACGCGCTGGTGGTGGTCCTGCCGGACCTCGCCGGCGACCAGCTGGACCGGCTGGACGCGGCCCAGGCGGTGCGCAAGACCGAGCTGGCCCGGGACGGGCTGATGCTCGGCCAGTTCCACCCGCGCTGCCCGGAGCCGGCCGCCCGCAACCCCGACTTCCTGGTCGGCCGGTCGCCGCTGCCGATGATCGCGCTGCGGCACATGGCCTTCCACGACGTGCTGTTCCTGCACGAGCGGCCGGACTGGTTCGAGGCGTACGCCCGGCGCTTCGCCTCCCGCTACCGGGTCGGGCTGACCGCCGACCCGATGTTCGTCACGCTCTTCTACCAGGCCGCCCGGCGGCACGGGCTGCCGCTGCCGCTGGAGAAGTGGCGGGCCGCGGCGCCGTCGGTGCACCCGGTGCCGGCCGCGTACGCGCGGCCCGAGCTGGACCGGCTGGCCGCCTGCCGGGTCCTCGGCTACGAGCTGCGCGCCATCGACTGGTCCCGCGAGGTCGACTGGCTCTGCGAGATCCTGCCGTCGGCCAGCACCGCGGACGGCGAGCGGTACGAGTACCACGACGTGGCCAACCTGGCCCTGGCCGCCCGCACCGGGCGGAGCATGCCCGAGCAGGCCGAGTCGATGGTGCTGCGGTTCGGCCGGGACGACCCGGCGGCCTGGCTCGGCCCGCGCCGCTGGCGGGTGCAGCTGACCTGGTCCTGCTCGGCGGCGGACTGCCCGGGCGGGGACTGGACGCTGCCCGTCCCGGAGCCGGAGGCGCCGGACGGGGTGCTGTCCTGGGCGATCGGCGGGCGCACCGTGACCGGCGAGGTCGAGCTGCACGGCCGCGCCGGCACGCTCGGCGAGGTCGCCGGCCGGCTGTACGACGACACGCTGGCCCGGCTGCGCGGCGGCGACCTGGCGTACCAGTGGATGCCCGAGGCGATGCGCTGGACGCTGGACGCGGCGCTGGCCGCCCGGTCGATGGACTGCGTGTCGACCAGCCTGCTGCTGGAGCGGGAGGCGACCGCGGCCGGGCTGCGCACCCGGGTCCGGCGCGGGCTGCTGCTCGGGCCGGTGACCATCGAGCACGTCTGGGTCGAGGTCGACCAGGACGGCGCCTGGCTGCCGCTGGACCCGGTGCTCGCGTTCCTGGACCGGCGGGTCAACACCCGCCGGGCCGGCGCCGACCTGACCGCGTTCTGCCGCGGCTCGCTGGTCAACCGGCTGCTGCCGCTGCCGTACGAGCGGGGCCGGCCGCTGGCCCGGCACGACTGCCCGGCCGGCGGCACCCCGGTGCCGGCGCTGCTTGCCCACTCCCCCCGCCCGGCGAAGGAGAGTCGATGACCCCGGGACGCAAGCTGCTGGAAGAGGTCGTGGGCGACGCCGAGCTGGTCGGCTCCCTCGCCGACACCGACCTGCTGCTCACCTCGGGGGTCAACTCCGGGGACGTGATCCGGGTCAGCCTGGCCATCGAGGAGCACCTCGGCCGGCCGCTGACCAGCGACGCGGCGGAGAGCCTGCGCACCATCGCCGACATCGACGCGGTGCTCGCCGGCGAGCGGGACGGGTAGCCGACGATGTGGCTGGCCGAGATCCTCGCCCGCAACCGGCAGCAGCGGCCCTCCTCGCTCGCGGTCGTCGACGGCGACCGCAGCCTGACCTGGGCCGAGCTGGACGCCCGGTCCCGGGCACTGGCCGGCGCGCTGCGCGAGCGCGGCGTCGGCCCGGGCGGGCACGTCGGGGTGCTGTCCCGCAACCGGCTGGAGGTGCTGGAGAGCTACTTCGCCGCGACCTGGCTGGGCGCCGCGTTCGTGCCGCTCAACCACGCGCTGGCCGCCGAGGAGCTGGCCGAGGTGACCGCCCGGGTCGGCGTACGGCCGGTGCTCGGCGAGCCGGAGCTGCTGGCCCGGACCGGGCTGCCGGTGTCCGAGCTGCTCGACTTCGACGACCCGGCGTACGCGGCCGCCGTCGCCGGCCCCCCGCCGGCCGGCCTGACCGGCGGCGATCTGGACGACCCGATGGCGATCCTGCTCACCTCGGCCACCACCGGCCGGCCCAAGGCGGTGGTGCAGACCCACCGGGCGATGATGCAGATGTCGCTGGGCTGGCTGGCCGCGGTCGGCGCCGAGCCGGACACCGTGCTGCTCAACCTCAACCCGCTGTCCCACGGCAGCATCCAGGTGACGATCAACTACCTGGCCGCCGGCGCGACCGTGGTGCTGCAGCGGTCCTTCACCCCGCAGGGCACGCTGGCCGAGATCGAGCGCAGCCGGGTCACCCACGTCTGGCTGGTCCCGCAGATGCTCCGCTTCCTGCTACAGGCCCGCGCGCTGGCCGGCACCGACACGAGCTCGCTGCGCGAGATCCTGCACGGCGCGGCGCCGATGTCGCCGGCGCTGCTGCGGGAGGCCGGCGCCACGCTGTCCTGCCGCTTCCGCAACGTCTACGGGATGACCGAGATGGGCGGCCCGTTCGCCACCGTGTCCACCGGCGAGCTCACCCCGGACGCGGACAGCTGGCCCGGCGGGCGCGGCATCCCCGGGCTGCTGGTGCAGGTCCAGGACGCGGCCGGGGCCGAGCTGCCGGTCCGCGAGGTCGGCGAGGTCTGCGTGCGCGGCCCCGGCATGATGCGGGAGTACTGGCAGGACGCGGAGTCCACCGCCGCGGCGATCCGGCACGGCTGGCTGCGCACCGGCGACCTCGGCTGGATGGACGAGCAGGGCTACGTCTACCTGGTCGACCGGGCCACCGACATGCTCATCCGCGGCGGCCAGAACGTGTACCCCGCCGAGGTCGAGCGCCGCCTGCTGGAGCGGCCGGAGGTGGCCGACGCGGCCGTCATCGGGGTGCCGGACGACGACTGGGGCGAGAGCCCGGTCGCGTACGTGGTCGTCCGCGACGGCACCGCGCCCGGCCGGGACACCGCCGCCGCGCTGACCCGCGACCTGCGGGGCCGGCTGGCCAGCTACAAGGTGCCGACTGAGATCATCTTCATCGACGAGATCCCGCGCAACGGCGCCGGCAAGGCGCTCAAGCGCGTGCTGCGCAGCCGGCACGCCACCCACCCCCGCACTCGCTGAGGAGACCCCGTTGGACCCGACCGCCGGAGTCGAGATCCCGTACGAGGACCACGAGCTGGTCAAGGCCGGCGACGGCGCCGAGCTCTACTACGAGTCGTACGGCAGCACCGAGGACGGCGCCCCGGTCGTCACCACGATCAACAACTTCTACCTGCTGGCCCAGATCTGGCGCGGCTTCAGCGGCCAGCTCGCCGAACGCAACCGGGTGATCGCCTGGGACCTGCGCAACCAGGGCGGCTCCAAGGCCGGCACGGTGCCGCTGACCTGGGAGCACCTGGTCGAGGACCTGCGCAGCCTGCTCGACCACCTCCAGATCGAGCGGACGTACCTGCTCGGCAGCTCGATCTCCTGCTTCATCGCCCGCGACTTCGCGCTGCGCTACCCGGACCGGGTGGCCGGCTGCGTCATGCAGGCGCCGGCCTTCTCGCCGTACGGGTCCCGCCGCCGCGAGATGATCACCCGGGCCTGGCTGCAGACGCTGGACGCCTTCGGCACCGACGGGCTCTGGCAGCACATGTACGGCGAGGCCTACTGCGGGCAGACCCAGGAGGTCATGGGTGCGGCCGGCTACCTGGGCCTGCGGCAGATGTTCAGCGGCGTGCACCGCAAGGAGCAGCTGCAGGAGTTCATCGAGCTGTCGCTGCCGGTCGAGGACGGGCCGGAGCCGCTGCGCCGGCTGACCTGCCCGACGCTCGTCCAGATCGGCGACGGCGACTTCATGTGGAGCGCCTCCCAGGCTGAGGACACGATGGCGCTGCTGCAGCGCGGCAAGCTGGACGTCATCCCGCGGGCCGGCCACGTGGCCACGATGGAGAACCCGCAGGAGTTCGAGGCGTCGGTGCAGCGCTTCGTGGACGAGGTCGAGGCGGGCAAGCTGTGAGCGAGCGCGAGGGCTCGCAGCGCGAGCGGGAGCGGGCACAGTGACGGTGACGCCGGCCGCGCTGGCCGAGCTGCTCACCGAGGCCACCGGCGGGACGGTGGTGGCGCCGGCGGACGACCCGGACCGGCCGCTGCGCGAGCTCGGCCTGGACTCCGGCGGCTGGGTGTCCTTCCTCGCGCTGGTCACCGCCCGCACCGGGCACGAGTGGGACGACGGCACCCCGCCGGAGGCGCTGGTCTCGCTCAGCTCGCTGGCCCGCTTCCTGACCGACGGTCCCGAGGACTGAGGGGAGTTCGATCGTGTTCGCCCTGCTCGCCAAGCTCGCGGCCACCCGCGCCCGGCTGGTCGTCCTGGTCGGTGCCGCCCTCTTCCTGCTCGCCGGCGGGATCGGCGGCAGCGTGCAGGCGCTGCTCACCACCAACCTGACCGACTACGACGATCCGGGCGCGCCCGGCGTGCAGGCCCGGGTCGACTTCGAACGGGCGACCGGGATCGACTACCAGCAGGGGTACGTGCTGCTGATCCGCACCCCGGAGCCGATCGAGGCCGGCCAGCCGCCGGCCGTCGTGCAGCGCGCGGTGGAGCTGCTGGAGTCCCGGCCGGAGGTCCGCAACGTCATCGACTTCAGCGGTGACCGGCTGCCGGCGCTGGTCTCCGAGGACCGCCGCAGCACGTACGTGATCGCCGAGGTCGGCCGGCTGGACGAGAAGGCGGCGGCCGAGTCGCTGGAGCAGGCGGTCGCCGACGACCCGCTGCTGCGGGACGCGGTCAGCCTGGGCGGCGCGACCGTGGCCAACACCCAGATCGCCGAGCTGTCCAGCACCGACCTGGCCAAGGCGGAGGCGGTCGCCTTCCCGATCATGGCGATCCTGCTGTTCCTGTTCTTCCGCGGGCTGGTCGCGGCCGCGCTGCCGCTGCTCGGCGCGCTGGTGGTGTCCAGCTTCGCGCTCTTCGGCATGCGGCTGGTGGTCGAGGCCATCGACCTGTCGGTCTTCTCGCTCAACCTGCTGCTCGCGCTCAGCCTCGGCCTGTCCATCGACTTCAGCCTGCTGATGGTGTCCCGCTTCCGGGAGCACCTGGCCGCCACCGACGACCCCGCCGAGGCGGTGCGCCGGACGCTGCGCACCACCGGGCCGACGATCCTGTTCAGCGGGCTGACCATCGCGGTCGCGCTGGCCACCCTGCTGCTGTTCCCGCAGCGCTTCCTCTACTCGATGGGCTGGGCCGGCATCCTGGTCACCGTCGCCTCGGTGGTCTTCGCGCTCGGTCTGCTGCCGGCGCTGCTGCGGCTGCTGGGCCACCGGGTCAACTCGCTCGCCCCGGCCCGGCTGCGCCACCACGAGCCGACCGACGTCCGGCAGAGCTGGTGGCACCGCTTCTCGCACCGGGTGATGGGCCGCCCGCTGGCCGCCGCGCTGGCCGCGGCCGCGGTGCTGATCGTGGTCGGGCTGCCGTTCCTCGGGGTGCGGTTCGCCGGGGTGGACGCCAGCGTGCTGCCGACCAGCTTCTCCGCCGGCGCGGTGGACGAGGCGATCGCCCGCGACTTCGCCGAGCCGCTGGCCAGCCCGGTCCGGGTCGCGGTCTACGCGCCGCCGTCCGCCCAGGGCGACGTGTCCGCGTACGCGCAGCAGCTGGGCGCCGTCGAGGGCGTGGCCGGCGTCGCGGCGCCGCGGTCGCTGGCCGCCGACCTCTGGGAGGTCGACGTCTTCCTCGCCGACAACCAGATCGAGCCGGCCGCGCAGCGCACGGTGCACCGGCTGGAGGAGGTGCGGGCGCCGGCCGAGGTGCGGATGACCGGGCTGGCCGCCGACTTCGTGCAGCGGCACGAGTCGCTCACCGACCGGCTGCCGCTGGCGCTGACGGTGATCTGCGTGACCACCTTCCTGCTGCTGTTCGCGTTCACCGGCTCGGTGGTGCTGCCGATCAAGGCGCTGATCATCAACGTGCTCACCATCACCGCGGCGCTCGGCGTGCTGGTCTTCGTCTTCCAGGGCGGCCGGCTGTCCGGGCTGCTCGGCTACACCACCCAGGACGCGATCGAGTCGACGACGCCGATCATCCTGGCCTGCATCGTGTTCGGGCTGTCCACCGACTACCAGCTCTTCCTGCTCGGCCGGATCCAGGAGGAGCGGCGCCGCGGCCACGACACCAACGAGGCGGTCGCGCTCGGGCTGGCCCGGACCGGCCGGATCGTCACCTCGGCGGCCGCGCTGGTCTGCGTCGCGATCGGCGGGCTGGTGCTGTCCCGGCTGATCTCCATCAAGGAGCTGGGCATCGGGACCGCGTTCGGCGTCGCCGTCGACGCCACGCTGGCCCGGGCGGTGCTGGTGCCGGCGCTGATGGCGCTGCTCGGCACGTACAACTGGTGGGCGCCGGGCTTCCTGCGCCGCCTGCACGACCGGCTCGGGCTGGGCCGGATCGAGGGCGGCCCGCCGCTGGCAGCCGCCGACCCGGCCCCGACGTACGCAGGGGAGCGACCATGACCCGGCTCACCGCCCGCACCGGCCGGCTGCTCGGTCCCGGCGACCTGGCCGACCGGGCCCGGGCGGCCGGGGCCACCCCGCTGCGGCTGGACCGCCCGCTCGTGCTGTTCCCGGAGGACGGGGTCGAGCTGACCTTCGGCAGGGCCGCCGAGCACATCGAGGACCTGGCCGCCCGGCTGCACGCGGCCGGCGTACGGCCCGGCGACCGGGTCGTGATGTGCAAGACCAGCACCGTCGACCTGGTCCTGCTCGGCGCCGCGGCCGGCCGCATCGGCGCGGTGCCGGCGATGATCTCGGCCGCCCAGGCGGAGGAGACCGTCGCCGAGCTGCTCCGCCAGCTCGACGTGCCGTGGCTGGTCACCGACGCCGAGACGCTGGCCCGGGTGCGCTTGGTGGCGCCGACGGCCGAGCTGGTCCGCGACCCGGTGCTGGTCACCGACGCCGACGCGCCGGCCGGGGCCACCTCGCTGGTCGCGCTGGCCGGCTCGCCCGCGGTCGACCCGGTCGTGCTCGACCCGCAGGCGCCGGCGCTGATCACCCACACCTCCGGCACCACCGGGGTGCCCAAGCTGGTCCTGCAGAGCCGGCGGTCGCTGGGCGGCCAGGTGCCGCAGCAGAAGCGGATGTTCCGGCTGTTCGGCTACCGCGGCTCGATGGCGATGTGCGTGTCGCTGCTGCACGCCCGGATGGTGTCCGGGTTCGCGGTGATGGCCGAGATGCGGATGCCGACCGCGCTGCTGGTCGACCCCGGCCTGGACAGCGTCGCCGAGGTGCTGGCCGACTTCCGGCCGGGCGCGCTGGAGACACACCCCAACATCTTCATCCGGTGGGAGGAGCTGGCCCGCCACCCGCTGCAGCCGCTGTCCTCGGTGCGGCTGTTCGTCAACGGCTTCGACGCCCCGCACCCGCGGACCATCGCCGCGATGCTGCGGGCCAGCAAGCGGCGCTTCCCGCTGTACGCGCAGGGCTACGGACAGACCGAGATCGGCCTGGTCACCGGCCGGCTCTACACCCGGCGCGGGGCCCGGCGGGCGGACAGCCGGTGCATCGGGATGTCGTACACCGGGTTCACCGCGGTGCGGATCGCCCCGGCCGACGCGGACAAGCCGACCGCGGCGAACCCCGGCTACATCGAGGCCCGCTCCCGCGGCCGGGCCCTGACGTACGTGGGGCAGGACGAGCGGTTCCGCGGCCAGGTCAAGGGCGCCTGGTGGCGCATGGGCGACATGGGTTACCGGTCCCGCTGGGGCTGCGTGCACCTGCTGGACCGGGAGATCGACCGCGGCACCGGGCTGGACAGCAACCTGGCCGTCGAGGACCGGCTGATGGAGCGGCTGGCCGAGCTGGTCGAGGTGGTGCTGGTGCCCGGCGACGGGCTGCCGCGACCGGTGGTGTGCACCAAGGGTGACCGGCCGCTGGACCAGGCGGCGTGGACCCGCGCCACCGCCGACCTGCCGAAGCTGGCCGAGCCGTGGCAGTGCCGCTTCTCCGACCTGCCCGTCACCTCGACCTGGAAGATCCGCCGGCCCGAGCTGACCCGGCGGCTGGCCGCCGGCGAGCTGCCCCGGCTGCCCGTGGCCCCATGAGCCGGCCCGAGCGCCCGCAGGGCGAGCGGGCACCGTGGCGGGAGTGGGACCGGGCCACGCTGGACCGGGAGTACTCGCCGTCCTCGGTGGCGCCCGACTTCGCGTACACGCTGGCCGAGTACGGCCGGCGAAGCGCGCAGGCCCGCGACGCCCACCCCTGGCGGACGCTGCGGTACGGCGGCGACCCTGCCGCCGCGGTCGACTTCTTCCCGGCCGCCGACCCGGCACCGGCGCCGCTGCACGTCTTCGTGCACGGCGGCTACTGGCAGGAGCTGAGCCGGCGGGAGTCCGCCTTCGCCGCGCCCGGCTTCCTGCGCCGGGGCGCTGCCTTCGCCGCGGTCGGCTACGGGCTGGCGCCGGCGTACCGGGTGGCCGACATGGTGACGATGGTCCGCCAGGCGCTGCGGATGCTGCTCGACGCGGCACCCGGGCTCGGGGTGGACCCGGGCCGGGTCGTGGTCAGCGGCAGCTCGGCCGGCGCCCACCTGGCCGCGATGGCGCTGGCCGACCCCGACCTGGCGCAGCGGCTGGCCGGGGCGGTGCTGCTCAGCGGCATCTACGACCTGGCGCCGATCACCCGGACGTATGTCAACGACCCGCTCGGGCTGGACGCCGACGCGGCCCGCGCGCTCAGCCCGCTGCACCTGCTGGGCAAGCCGCTGCCGCCGCTGGTGGTGGCGCGGGGCGGCGCTGAGACCTCCGAGTTCGCCCGGCAGCACGACGAGCTGGTCGCCGCGCTGTCGGCCGCCGGCGCCGAGGTGACCGACCTGGTGGTGGACGGGTGCGACCACTTCGACCTGCCGTTCGGGCTGGCCGAGCCGGGGACCGCGCTCGGCCGGGCGGTGCTCGAGCTGTCCGGGCTGCCGGTCTCGGCGCCGGTGGCCGAGGCGGGCCGGGTGCCCGACCTCGGGGTGTCCTCGGACGCGCAGCGGCAGGAGCGGGCCGCGCAGACCGGCGGGCGGCCGACGGTCGACTTCCCGGCGGGCAGCACGCCGTACATCGACTACCAGAGCATCGACGTGCTGCTGTCGCTGCAGCACCACCGCACCGACGCCCCTGGCGAGCCCACCTTCTACGCGATGGGCCAGGTCAAGGAGCTGCTGTTCAAGCTGCTGCACACCGAGCTGCGGCGGGCCCAGCAGCAGCTGCGGGCGGACGCGGTCCGCGACGCGGTGGCCACCCTGCTGCGCACCCAGCGGGTCTTCGAGCTGCTCACCGCCACCTGGAGCGTGCTGGACACGCTCAGCCCGACCGAGTTCGCCGCGTTCCGGGACCACCTCGGGGAGGCGTCCGGCTTCCAGTCGTACATGTACCGGCGGGTCGAGTTCGTGCTCGGCAACAAGGTCGAGTCGATGACCCGGCCGCACCGCGGCGTGCCGCACGTCTACCGCGACGTGATGGCCGACTTCCGGTCCCGCAGCCTGTACGACGAGGCGCTGCTGCTGCTGCACCGGCGGGGGGCGGACCTGCCGGACGGGCTGGTGCACCGGGACTGGTCGGTGCCGCACGAGTCGCACCCGGCGGTGGAGGCGGCCTGGGCGGCCGTCTACCGCGACCCCCGGCCGGACAACGAGCTCTACCAGCTGGCCGAGGCGCTGGTCGGGGTGGCCGAGCGGTTCTCCGCCTGGCGGCTGCACCACCTGCTCACGGTGGAGAAGGTGATCGGCACCAAGCCCGGCACGGGTGGCACCGGCGGGGTGGCCTGGCTGCGCCGGATCACCGGGCACCGCTTCTTCCCCGAGCTCTGGACCGTCCGGGGACTGCTGTGACCGGCGCGGCCGTCGACCGGCCCGAGGACCTGGAGTCGTTCCTCGGGGACCCGCGAGGGGACGGGCCGCTGTCGTGGCCGGCGGCAGTGGGGACGGACGAGCGGGGGGAGCCGGACCGGGCGGCGTTCGAGGTGCTGCTCGAGTGGGGGCTGCCCGGGTTCCTGGTGCCGGAGGCCGCCGGCGGGCGGCTGCGCTCCCTGGCCGAGCCGTTCGAGCTGTTCCGCTGCCTGGCCCGCCGCGACCTGCGGGTCGCGGTCGGCTACGGGTCGACGTTCCTGGCGGCGGTGCCGGGCTGGCTGTGGGGCGACGGCCGGCAGCGGGCGCTGCTGGCCGAGCGGATCGGCGCCGGAGTGCTCGGCGCCTGCGCGATCTCCGAGCGCGCGCACGGCAGCGACCTGCTCCGCACCGAGTGCCGGGCGCTGCGCGACGGCGACCGCTTCACGGTCCGCGGCGAGAAGTGGCCGATCGGCAACGCCACCCGCGGCGAGGTGGTGACGCTGCTGGCCCGTACCGGCGCGTCCGCCTTCTCGCTGCTGCTGCTGGACAAGCGGGAGCTGCCGGCGACCGGCTGGCGGTGCCTGCCCGCGGCGGCCACCCTCGGTCTGCGCGGCCACGACCTGTCGGGGCTCGCCTTCGATGACTGCCCGGTGCCGGCGGAGGCCGTGCTCGGCACCGAGGGCACCGGCCTGGCCCAGACGCTGCGCACCCTGCAGGTGACCCGCACGCTGGTGGCCGGGCTGTCGCTGGGCGCGCTGGACACCGCGTTGCGGGTGGCGGTCGGGTACGCCGCCGAGCGCCGGCTCTACGGCGGGCCGATCGACCGGATGCCGGTGATCCGCGACCTGCTGGTGCGGGCGTACGCGGACCTGCTGGTCGGCGAGTGCGTGGCGGTGCCGGCGGTGCGCGCGGTGGGCGCCGCCCCGGGCCGGCTGGTGCGCTGGTCGGCCGTGGCCAAGTACCTGGTGCCGGTGCTGGCCGAGGAGGCCATCGCCGGGCTGGCCACGGTGCTCAGCGCTCGGGCGTACCTGGCCGACGACCCGGCCGGCCGGCTGTTCCAGAAGGTGCAGCGCGACCACGCGGTGATGAGCGTCTTCGACGGCACCACCCACGTCAACCTGGCCGCGCTGACCGGGATGCCGGCCCCGGCGCGGCCGGCCGCGGGCAGCGGGCCGGACCGGGACCGGGTGCTGGCCACCCTGTTCCGGGTGGCCGAGCCGGCGCCCGGCTGGCGGCCGGACGGGGCGGCGCTGGCCCTCGGCGCCGACGACGCCGACGAGATCAGCCAGGGCTGGCCGGACGCGGTGGCCGCGCTGGAGGAGCGGGCGGACGGCTCGCCGGTGTGGCGGGAGCTGCTCGAGGTGCTGGAAACCTGGCACGGCGTACGGGCCCGCTGCCAGCGCGCGCTGCCGGCCGGACCGGACCGGCACCCGCCGGTCCGGGCGTTCACGCTGGCCCGGACCCGCTGCCTCTTCCACGCCGCGGCCAGCTGCGTGCAGCTCTGGCGGCACTCCGGCCCGGCCGAGCCGGAGTGGCTGCTGCTCTGCCTGCAGCGACTGCTGCAGCGCCTGGACCCCGAGCAGGAGCTGGCCCCTGCCGCGGTCGACTGGGCCGCCGCGTCCCTGCGGGCGCAGCACGAGGCTGCCCAACTCTTCTCGTTGCGCCCGGTCCCGCTGGCCGGCTAGGGGCCCGGGGGACCAGTCACGTCCGCGGCGGCTACGCCTCTGCTCCACCCAGCGAGGCAGAGACGCAGCCCGCCAGGTCCTGTCACTCCGCCGCGGGCTGGCTAGACCCCGCGCAGGATCATCGGGACCCCGTACGCCGGACGCAGCGACACGTCGCCTCGCGGCGCGACCCGGGCGCGCGGGGCCAGCTCCGGCCGCCATCGTCGGCTCAGCACGGCCAGCACCAGCACCGCCTCGGTCCAGGCGAAGGACATCCCGATGCAGATCCGGCTGCCCATCCCGAACGGCAGCCAGGCCCCGCGCGGCTGCCCGGGCGCGGCCTCGTCGAAGGCGCCGTCCGCGGTCAGCCAGCGCTGCGGGCGGAACGCCGCCGGCTCGGCCCAGAACCGCGGGTCCCGGTGCAGCGCCCACATCGAGATCGCGCACACCGACCCGGCCGGCACCGGCCAGCCGTCCAGCGTGGTGTCCTCCAGCACGGTCCGGGAGAAGCCCCAGGCCGGCGGGTAGAGCCGCATCGACTCGGCGATCGCGGCCCGGGCCCGCGGCAGCCTGGGGAAGTCCTCGACCGTGGGCAACCGGTCCCCGAGCACCGCCCGCGCCTCGGCCCGGACCGCTTCCGCCTCGGCCGGGTGCTCGGCGAACAGGTACCAGAGCCAGGTCAGCGCGAGCGCGACCGTCTCGTGCCCGGCGATCAGGATGGTGACCGCCTCGTCGCGCAGCTGCTCGTCGCTCATCCGCTCGCCGGCCGCGTCCGGGACCATCAGCAGGTCGAGCAGGTCCGGCTCGGCGGTCTCCGCGGCGGGGCGGGCCCGGCGCTCGGCGATGACCCGCCGGACCACCCGGTCGACCCGCTCGCTGGCCTCCCGGGTCCGCCGGCCGATCGGCAGCGGGGCCCGCAGCAGCGCGCGCCCGAGCGGGATGTAGCCGAACGCCCGGAAACCCTCCAGCGCCACCCCGAGCGACCGGCCCATCTCGTCGACGTCGCCGCGCAGGTCGGAGCCGAACAGCGTGCGGCCGACCACCGCGAGGGTCAGCGCGAGCATGTCGTGGGTCATGTCCAGCTCGCGGCCGTCGTGCCAGGTCCGCTCGTGCTCGACCGCGGTCGCGACCATCTGGGCGGCGTACCGGCCGATGTGCTGGGCGTGGAAGGCCGGCTGGGCGAGCGAGCGCTGCCGCCGGTGCAGCGGCTCGTCGCTGGTGATCATGCCCTCGCCGAACAGCTCCTTCATCACCTGAAAGGGCGGACCTTTACGCATCACCCGGCCCTTGGTGCGCAGCACCTCGGACACCAGGTCGGGATGGTTCACCACGTACGTGTGCCGGCGAGGGCCGCCGTAGAGGTAGCAGATCCGGGGGTGGTCGGCCGCGGTCCGGACGAACCAGTCGCCCGACGCCTCCGGCTGCCGCGACGTGAACGCCCGGAGCAGGCTCGCTCCGGACGGCCCCGGCGGGCGCGGGACCCGGCGGCTGGGCACGACCCGGTCCAGGAGCAGGGACATCCCACGCAGTCTGCCAGGAATCACCCGCATTGCCTACCAGCCACCCGGATCGGGCATGCCCGCGCACGAGGAGTGAGCGGGAGGCGCCTACGATCTGCCAGCGTGAAGAAGGCGCCGCGGCTGGCCGCCGGGCGGGCGCGCGCGCTCGGCCTGCCCACCCGGGGCACCACCGGGCCCAACCGGCTGCGCCGGGTCGACCGCTGGATCACCGGCACCCAGTCGGGGCGGCTGCGGGACGCGGTCGACCCGCTGGTCGTCGACCTCGGCTTCGGGGCCAGCCCGGTCACCACCGTCGAGCTGGCCGAGCGGCTCGCCGACGTGCGGCGGGACGTCCGGGTGCTCGGCCTGGAGATCGACCCGGACCGGGTCGCCGCGGCCGCCGGCCACGCCGACCCGCCGCGGCTGGAGTTCGGGCACGGCGGCTTCGAGCTGGCCGGGCGGCGGCCGGTGCTGGTCCGCGCGCTCAACGTGCTCCGGCAGTACGACGAGGCCGCCGCGGCCGCCGCCTGGACCGAGATGTGCGGCCGGCTGGCACCCGGCGGGCTGCTGGTCGAGGGCACCTGCGACGAGGTGGGCCGGCGGGCCTGCTGGGTCGCGCTGGACGCGTCCGGGCCGCTGACCGTCACCTTCGCCGCCCGGGTGTCCACTCTGGACCGGCCCAGCGACCTGGCCGAGCGGCTGCCCAAGGCGCTGATCCACCGCAACGTGCCGGGCGAGCCGGTGCACGGCTTCCTCACCGCGTTCAACCGCGCCTGGGCGGCCGGGGCGCCGTACGCGCCCTTCGGGCCCCGGCAGCGCTGGCTGGCCGCGGTGGAGCGGCTGGCCGCCGACGGCTGGCCGGTGGTCGGCGGCCGGTCCCGCTGGCGGCTCGGCGAGGTGACGCTGCGCTGGTCAGCGGTGTCGGATCCCGGGCCCGGACGCCCCGAACGGGGGAAGAACGCAGCATCCCCGTGACGTCGGACCATTTCCGGTGCAACGATGCCCGCCGTGGCCGCGGAGCAGCACGGTGTCGGCACCGGGGCCGGAGCCGACGGTCGGGCCCGGCGGGGCTGGTGGGTGGCCGCGCTGCGCCGGGAGGGCGCCGAGTTCGCCGCCGCGGCGGCCGCCGCCGACCCCGACGACGAGGTCCCGACCTGCCCGGGCTGGACGGTGCGCCGGCTCGTCTCGCACCTGTCCCGGGTGCACCGCAGCGCGCTCAACGGGGTGGTCGACGGCACCGTCGAGCCGCCCGCGCTGGCCGCCCGGCCACCGGAGGACGGCCGGCTGCTCGGCTGGTACGCCGACGGGCTGGCCCGGCTGCTCGACGTGATGGCCGACGCCGAGCCGCACCTGCCGGACTTCTGGCCGCGCCGGATGGCGCACGAGACGACCATGCACCGCTTCGACGCCGAGCTGGCCGCGCACGGCACCGGCGGCGCCTTCGACCCGCGGCTGGCCGCGGACGGGGTCGGCGAGGTGCTGGAGAGCATGCTCGGGCTGCGGGCCGGCGACGAGCCGCTCGCCTCGGCCCGCGGCGACGTGCTGGTCGAGTGCACCGACACCGGCGACCGCTGGCTGGTCCAGCTGGAGCCCGGCTCCGTACGGGCCGAGCGGCCGGCCCGCCCGCCGCGCCGGTCCGACGCCCGGGTCGCCGGCTCGGCGGCCGACCTCTACCTGGTGCTGTGGGGCCGGCTGGCGCTGGACCCGGCCGAGCCCGGGCGGACCCGCCGCGGGCGGGTGGAGCTCAGCGGCGACCGCTCGCTCGCCGCGCTCGTCAGGGTCGGCTGAGTCACCGGCTCGTCAGGGTCGGGTGAGCGCGCGACGGAAGGCGGCGAGCGCGTCCGCGCCGAAGAGCACGAACCGCACCTCGGTCACCGACCCCGCAGCGTCCGCCGCGCCGCGCACCGCCTCCACCGCCTGCCGGGCGCCGTCGTCCAGCGGCCACCCGTACGCGCCGGTGGAGATCGCCGGGAACGCGACCGTCCGGGCGCCCAGGTCGGCGGCGACCCGCAGCGACTCGGCGTAGCAGGACCGCAGCAGCCCGGTCCGGTCCTCCCGGACCGTCCACACCGGACCGACGGTGTGGATGACCCAGCGGGCCGGCAGCTCGCCGGCCCCGGTCGCCACCGCCTGCCCGACCGGCAGCCCGTCGGGGTAGGTCGTGCGGCGCAGCTCCCGGCACTCGGCCAGGATCGCCGGGCCGCCGCGCCGGTGGATCGCGCCGTCCACCCCGCTGCCGCCGAGCAGCGAGCGGTTTGCCGCGTTTACCACGGCGTCCACCCGCTGCTCGGTGATGTCTCCCTGCACCAGCGTCAGCTCCACGGACCCTTTCTACCCGGCAACGAGTCGATCACCGGCGGATGAACGTCCGATGCGATACGTGCCCCGACAGGCGAATCCGACTACGGTCGGAAGGGTGGAACCCGTCCTCGCCACCGACCGGCTGATCGCGCGCCCGTGGACGCTCGACGAGGCCGACCTGGCCGCTGCGTACGACATCTATTCGCGGCCCGAGGTCGCCCGCTGGATCGGCAGCCCGATGGAGCCGGCCGAGATCCGGGTGCGGATCGACCGCTGGTCCCAACCCACCGACGACCCGACGTACGGGGTGTGGGCGATCGAGGAGCGGTCCACCCCGGACCGGCCGGTCGGCAGCGTGATGCTGCGGCCGCTGCCGCCCGACGAGGAGGACGTCGAGATCGCCTGGCACCTGCACCCGACGCTGTGGGGCCGGGGCTACGCGACAGAGATCGGCCGGGCGGCGGCCCGGCGGGCGTTCGAGACCGGGATCGAGGAGGTCTTCGCGATCGTCCGCCCGGGCAACGAGCGGTCCAGCTCGGTGGCCCGCCGGCTCGGGATGGAGTATGTCGGGCGCACCGACAAGTACTACGGGCTGCACGCCGAGCTCTTCCGGCTGCGGCCGGGCGACCTGCTCAGCGACGTCGAGCTGCGCGGCGAGGCCGCCAACCGCTAGCGCGGGTCACCAGCGGTTGCCGCCACCCTGGATCTCCTTGACCGCCGGCCGCACGTCGACCAGGTAGACGATCGAGGCGACGATCGCGACCAGGCCGAAGAGGCCCAGCGGGCTGAAGAGCAGCCCGAGCGCGAGCGCGATGCCGGTGATGGCCAGCCACGCCGGCTTGGTCAGCTTGCCGGCCGCCTCGAAGGCGTTGGCCGGGCGCCTGAGGCAGTCCACCAGCGCCCAGGCATGCAGGACCAGGACGGCGAGGGAGATGGCCGTGAGCAGGGCGTCGGAGAGGCCGAACACCCCTCTAGAGTAGCCGCCCCGGCGGACGGGTGCGGCCCCCGGCCGGAGCCGGGGGCCGCGGGGTGGTGCTTGAGGTCAGGACTTGACGGTGCGCTTCGCCGGCGCCTTGCGGACGGCGGCGGTGCGGCGCGGGGTGGCGGTCTGCACCGGGCCCGGCTTGGTCACCTTGTCCTCCGCCTGGCCGACCTTGTCGCCGGCCGCGGCGACGACGCCCTCGGCCTTGTTGAAGGCCTCGCGGACCTCCGGGCTGCGGCGCAGCCGCCGGACCACGAGCTCGCCGCGGTGCGCGAGCGACTGGTACTGCTCGCGGGCCAGGCCGGTGTACGCGACGTAGACCTCCTTGGCCTGCCCGGTCGCGGTGCCGACGGCGGCCCGCAGGTTGGCGGCGTCCAGCTCGCCCGCCGTGCCGCGGAGCCGGCGCAGCTGCGCCTGCACCTCGGCCGGCAGCTCGGTGAGCTGCTTCTGGATCCGGTCGTACGCCAGGTCGCCGGCGCCGACCGCCGCGTACCAGGGCTTGCGGGCCTCGTCGAGGGCCTGCTTGCCCTGCTCGATGACGGTCTCGCCGTACTTGCGCACGTCGGTGCTGATGGTCATGGCTCTCACTCCTCAGGGGGTGGTGCTCGATCGGGGGTCGGGCCGGGCGTCAGGACGCGGGGCGCTCCTGCGGCGGCGCCGCCGACCCGGTGCGGGTCGGCCCGGCGCCGGCCGGCTCGGGCTCGACGTCGGTGTCGACGGCCCGGGCCACGTTCTCCCGGCGGAACGACTCGTAGATCTCGAGCAGGACCTGCTTCTGCCGCTCGGACAGCCCGGTGTCGCCGAGGATCGCCCCGGTGACGGTGTCGTCACCGACACGCTCGTCGAGGATGCCGGCGCGGACGTACAGCTGCTCCGCCGAGATCCGCAGCGCCTTGGCGATCTGCTGCAGGATCTCCGCCGACGGCTTGCGCAGGCCGCGCTCGATCTGTGACAGGTATGGATTGCTCACGCCGGCCGCCTTGGCCAGCTGCCGCATCGAGACCTGAGCGGCGTGCCGCTGCTCGCGGATGTAGTCACCCACGTCGCGCAACACCATCTGCCCGCTCCCGTCTCGATCCGGCTCTCGTCGTTCCGGTCCCGACTCTATGCCGGGGTGCTAGCTCCTGCAAGCGCCCCGCTAGCACTTACCCCGTGACCTCCCTCACGCCTCCCGCGACTGACGTCGTCCGGGAGTGAGTGACGGCGCGTACGCCGTCACTCGCGGCCGGTGGCCGTCAGTCGCGGTCGAAGACCGTCAGTCGGGGCTCCGCCTGACGGCCCAGCCGCGGGCGGCAGGCGGCGGCGGTGACCGTCGGTTCTGCGACGGATACTGCCGACATGAGCGGACCTGTGGCCACGGTGGACGCCGCGCCCACCAGCGCCGCGGCCGCTCCGGCGGTGCCGGCCTGCGTGGAGGTCGGCGACAGCCGCGAGTCCACCGTCGGCGGCATCCGCGTCCGCCGTGCGCTGCCCCGCCGCCGGCGCCGCACCGTCGGGCCGTGGTGCTTCGCCGACCACATGGGGCCGGCGCCGATCACCGAGACCTCCGGCCTGGAGATCGGACCGCACCCGCACACCGGCCTGCACACCATCACCTGGCTGCTGTCCGGCCGGGTGCTGCACCAGGACAGCCTCGGCACCGAGCAGCTGATCGCGCCCGGGCAGCTCAACCTGATGACCGCCGGCCGGGGGGTGTCGCACTCCGAGGAGGCGATCCGCGCCGACCGCGGCACGCTGCAGGGCGTGCAGCTGTGGGTGGCCCAGCCGGAGGGCACCCGGTTCGGCGAGCCCGCGTTCGCGCACCACGCCGAGCTGCCCCGGGTCGAGCTGGACCGGTCCGAGCTGACCGTGCTGGCCGGCACGCTGGCCGGGGCGACCTCGCCGGCCCGGCAGGACACCCCGCTGGTCGGGGTGGACGCGGTGCTGCACGCCGGCAGCTCGACCTGGCCGCTGCGGGCCGACTTCGAGCACGGGCTGGTGGTGCTCGACGGCGCCGTCGCCGTGGACGGCCGGCCGGTGCGCGAGGGGCGCTTCGCCTACCTCGGGCTCGGGCGGGACCAGCTCACGCTCACCGCGACCGCGCCGACCCGGCTGCTGCTGCTGGGCGGCGTCCCGTTCGGCGAGCCGGTGCTGATGTGGTGGAACTTCGTGGCCCGCACCCGGGCCGAGATCACCACCGCGTACGAGCAGTGGCGGGCTCCCGACGGCCGTTTCGGCGAGGTGCACACGGCGCTGGACCGCATCCCCGCACCCGTCCCGCCCTGGCGCCCCTAGGGTGTGTCTGCCGGGTCGGTGGATGCGGCCCTCATCCGCCAGACATCCCTAGCGCCGCACGAGCCGAGTCAGGTCGCGCCGTGGGCGCGCCGCTGCGGGGTGGTCGCCCGGACTGCGGCCGGCGGTCCGCCGCCGGGCGGGTCAGCAGTCGGGGTCGACCGTGCGGGAGGCCGAGCGGAGCGTCGAGCCGTCCGCCGCGGCGGCGGTGACCGTGAGGGTCGCGTCCTGGCCGGCGGGCAGCCCACCGAGCTCCCCGGACCACGAGCCGTCGCCGCCGGACAGCACCACCGGGCCGGCACCGGGCGCGCTCACCGTCACCCGGGCCACCGCACCCTGCTCCCGCCCGTACGCCCAGACGCGGATCCCCGCGGTCCAGGAGCCGTCGCAGTCGTCGGTCCGCCGCGCCGAGACCAGCAGCGCGATGCGCCGCCCGCCGTCGTCGTCCGCCGTCCCGTCCGTCCTCGACCCGGCCGCGGCGTCCGGGTCGGCCGGGGTCGGCGCCGGGGTGGTCGTCCGGCGGTCGGCCCCGCGGTCCGGGGCCGGCGCCGGGCGCGGCGCCCCCGTGGATGCCACCACGCCGAACGGGGTCGCCCGCAGCGTGGGCAGCGGCGCCGGCTCGGGCCCGCCCGCCACCGGCGCGACCACCGCGGCGGCCCGGGCGGGACCGGGCAGCGCGCTGCTCGCGATCCCGCCGCCGCCCGGCAGTGTCGCCAGCAGCGCCAGGGCGACCAGCACCGCGGCCGCGGCGGACCAGGCCAGGGCGCGGGCGCTGAGCCGGCGGGAGTCGAGCGCGATCGGGAAGCCCTCGGAGTCGTAGGGGTGGGCGCGGGCGGCGAGCTCGGCGCGGCGGCCGGCCGCCTCGACCCCGGTGGCGGCAGCCAGCTCGGCACGCACCCACTCGGGCGTCGCCATCACCGGGACCGGCGGCTCCGGCTCGCCGGACGGCCGGACCGCCCGCCCGAGGATCGTCGCCACCTCGGCGAGGGTCAGCTCGTGCCGGCCGGCCAGCTCGGCCGCCTCCACCTCCGCCGACGGCCAGCCCGCGGAGCGGTGGTTCGCCACCCGGAGGCACTCGTTGCGGGTCAGCGCGTACAGCCAGGCACGGGTCAGCCCCGGGTTCACCAGCTCGCCGACCGTCTCCGCGGCCACGAGCAGGGCGTCGAGCACCGCCTCGGCCGGGCCGTCGTCGGCCGCGTGCCTGCCGGGCGCGAGCAGGAACCACGCGTACGCGTACAGGTCGTCGGCGGCGGCATCGTGGACCGTGAGCACCCCCTCGGGGCCACCGGACAGCAGGCCGGCTAACTCGCAGTCGGGGTCACCCACGGCGGGAGAAGTTACCTCATCCGCGACCTTCACCCCGCGCCTTGCCCACGCCACGCCACCACCCGACGCTCGCCCGACCCAACGAACCACCCGACCGGCTTAACGCCTCGCCCCAGCCGACCACCCACCGCGACCCCACCCGCCGCCACGCCACCCGGCAGCCGGGGCCCAACCGACGGCGCCTCAGCCGAGCACACCACCTCAGCCGGGCGCGCCGGCCCGGCCAGATGCACCGGCCCGGCCGAGGGCGCTCAGCCGAGTGTGCTCAGCCGAGGACGCCGGGGCGGAGTCGCGCCATGCCGACCGGCCGCCCGCCGCCGAGCACCGGCACCTCGGCCAGCTCGTCCAGCACCGCGGCGGTCAGCCCGAGCCGGCGCAGCGCCCCGACCAGGGCCGGCGGCCGGGCCCGCTGGGCGCCGTCGGCGATCTTGACCGCGGCGGCCGATCCGTCCGGCAGGGCCGCCGCGTAGACGCCCTCGGCGCCGTCCTTGGCCAGCACCCCGGGCGCGCCGGCCATCAGCGCGGTGACGTCCCGGCCGGTGCCGCCCACCAGCTCCGGGTGAGCCCGCATCGCGTCCGCGACCCGCCGCTCGGGCGAGCCGGACTCGGCGGTGACCAGCCGGGCGAAGGCCCGCGCCAGCCCGGTCAGCGTCAGCCCGAACAGCGGCGCCCCGCAGCCGTCCACCGCCATCGCCCCGACCGGCTCGCCCGCCAGGTCCTCGACGGTGCCGCGCAGCGCCACCTGCAGCGGGTGGTCGGGCTGCGCGTAGCCGGCCACCGGCCAGCCGTTGGCCACGCAGGTGAGCACCATCGCGGTGTGCTTGCCCGAGCAGTTCATGAACGCCCGGGCCGGCCCGCCGCCGGCGGCCAGCACGGCCCGTGCCGCGTCCTCGCCCAATGGCAGCGACGGCGGGCAGACCAGGCTGCTCTCCGGCAGCGAGTTGCCGTTGAGCAGGTCCCGCACCCGGCGCACGTGCGCGGTCTCGCCGGAGTGCGAGCTGGCCGCGACGGCCAGGTCCGGCGGCGACAGCTCGAGCCCGACCCGCAGCATGCCGACCAGCTGGAGCGGCTTGTTGGCCGACCGGGTCAGGTGCGTCGCGTCCGGCTCGCCGACCTTGACCACCACCCCGCCGGCGGCGTCCAGCGCGACCACCGAGCCCCGGTGCACCGACTCCACGAAGCCGGACCGGACGACCTCGACCAGCTCCGCGGTCATGCCACACCCGCCGGCCGGCGCTCGGCCACCCCGAGCAGCGCCCGGGTGAGGTCCACCGGGGCCGGCGGCCGCTGCGCGATCCGGGCCAGCCCGGCAGCCCGCGCGACCAGCTGGATGTCGCCGCGGACCGGCTCACCCGGCCCGGCCGCGGGCGTGTCCGCCCGCCCGACCCGCAGGTGCCCGCCGGCCGAGAGCGTTGCCAGCAACACCGGCAGGGTGGCCGGGCCCAGCCCGGTGGCGGAGAACGTCGCCCCCTCGGGCAGCCGCTGCACCGCGGCGACCAGCGCCGCGGTGGTGCCGGGCAGCCCGCCCGGAGCGCCCAGCACGAGCTGGCAGTGCAGCTGCCCGCTGCCCGGTGGGCCTTCGGCGTCCAGCAGCCGGCGCAGCGCGGTCAGCTGGTCGAGCTCCGCCACCTCGTACACCGGGGCGATCCGCCGGTCCCGCAGCTGCCGGTGCAGCTCGACGACGAAGTCCTCGGCGGCGCCGAGAGGCACGCTGACCGCGTCCGGGTCGGCGTCCAGCGCCTCCAGCCGGTCCAGGGACAGCTGGACGACCAGCTCGGTCGTCTCCCGCAGCGCGGTCACGGTGTCGGTGAGCCGGGCGAGGTCCGGCGCCGCGCCGCCGTCGGCGCGCCCCCGCACGAGCACCACGCTGGCACCGACGTCCCGGCCGGACCGCGCGGTGCGCACCAGCTGCTCCGGAGGCACCGGCGCCGCGGGGTCCACCGCGGCCGGCACCACCGTGATCGTCGTGGTCGGAGGCATGGTCCGATCCTGGCACGCCGGCCCGGCCCGGCGCGGCCGGTCGTCCACTGCCGGACGAGTCATCCACAACGGGCCGGATCGAGGTATCAGGGACCGGTCGCGGCGCTCCCGCGCGCCGTACGCAGCAGGGCGTCGATGGTGGCGGCGTTGTCGAGCGACTCGGCCAGCGGCATCTGCGGCAGGTCGGCGGCCGCGTCGTGCCCGGCGGCGACCAGCGCGGCGAAGCCCTCGGCCTCGGCGGCGTACTGGTCCACCGGGTCGAAGCGCACCTCCCGCGGCTCGCCGCCGCGGGAGCCGGGCGTGTGCAGGAGGACCGAGGGCTGGTCCGGCGGGGGGGTGAAGGCGACCGGCATGTCCACGACGCCCTCGCTCCCGACCACCTGGACGAGGTTGTGGTGGCTGCTGGCAAGGCTGCAGGAGACCAGCGACAGCGCGCCGCCGGTGTGGTCGAGCGTGCCGGCCAGCGTCCGGTCCACCCCGGTGTCGGCCCACCGCGCGACCGCGGACATCCCGGCGACCGGGCCGGCCAGCAGGCGGGCGGCGTTCACCGGGTAGCAGCCGACGTCCATCAGCGCACCGCCGGCGAGGTCGGCGGACAGCCGGACGTTCGCGGTGTCGGTGACGGTGAAGCCGAAGGACGCCCGCACCAGCCGCGGCTCGCCGATGTCCCCGCGCGCCACCAGCTCGGCCAGCGCCAGCGTCCGGGGGTGGAAGCGATACATGAACGCTTCCATCAGCCAGACCCCGCAGTCCCGCGCGACGCCGAACATCGCCTCCGCCTCGGCAGCATTGCGGCCCAGCGGCTTTTCGCAGAGCACGTGCTTGCCGGCCCGGGCCGCCGCGTCCGACCACTCCGCGTGCAGCGAGTTGGGCAGCGCGACGTACACCGCCTCGACCGTCTCGTCCGCCAGCAGCTCCGCGTACGACCCGTACGCCCGCGGCACGTCGAAGCCGTCCGCCACCGCCCGGGCCCGGTCCAGGTCCCGGCTCCCCACCGCGACCGCCCGCTCCCCCGCCGAACCCGCCAGCCCGGTCAGGAAGGCCCGCGCGATCCGCCCCGGCCCCAAGATCCCCCACCGCATCGACCAGCTCCGCTCAGTCGGCTTCGTCCACGGCTGCCGGGATGCCGGCGGCGTCGAGGACGGTAGCGGCGGGGACGGTGCGCTTGAGGACGGCGAGGGCGACCGGGCCGAGCTCGTGGTGGTGGAGGGCGGTGCCGAGGAAGCCGACCGTGCGGCCGTCGAGCAGGAGCGGGGTGCCGGCGGGCGGCAGGTCGTCGCGCTCGCCGGACAGGTGCAGCAGGACCAGCCGGCGCGGCGGCCGGCCGAGGTTGTGCACCCGGGCGACGGTCTCCTGGCCGCGGTAGCAGCCCTTGTCCAGGTGCACCGCGGTGCCGATCCAGCCGACCTCGTGCGGGATCGTGCGGTGGTCGGTCTCCAGCCCGAGCCGGGGGCGGTGGTCGGCGACGCGGAGCGCCTCGTACGCCCACAGCCCCGCCGGCGTCGCCCCCGCCGCGGTCAGCGACTCGGCCACCGCGGCCAGGGACGCCCGCGGCACCAGCAGGTCGGTCTCCCGCTCCCGGGTCCGCCGGGCGAAACCGCCACCGGCGAGCGGCAGCACCGTCCACAGCGGGTCCGGGGCCGGCAGCCCGGCAGCGGCCAGCACCGCCGCCGAGGACGGGCCGACCACGGTGAGCACGGCCAGCTCGGCGGTGGCGTCCCGCGGCTCGACGCGGAGCAGGAAGCGCATCGACTCCAGGTACGCCAGCAGGCCGGCGGTGCCGCCCGGCTCGGTGTCCAGCCAGGTCGTCCCGGCCAGCTCGGCGACCGCGAAGTGGTGCTCGACGTGCCCGTGCGGGGACAGCACCAGCCCCTCGGTGCCGGTGCCGTCGGCCAGCGCCGACAGGTGCTGGGAGGTGACCGAGTGCAGCCAGGACAGCCGGTCGGCGCCCGGCACCGCGATCACCCCGCGGGTGCTGCGGTCCACCCAGCCGGCGCCGGTGGCCAGCGCCCGCTGCTCCCGGGTCGGGTCGCCGCGGTGCCAGGCCACCCCGGCGTCCCGGCCGTCGGCGGGCACCGCGCCGGGCAGGTCGGACAGCGGGGAGGTGAGCGGCGGGGCAGTGGTCACCCCACCAGTATCCGCTCGCGCGGGCCGCTAGGGTCCCGGGCCGTGACGAAGCTCCTGGGCGTCCTCGGCGCCGGCCTGGTCGACCCGGCCCTCCCGCAGCTGCGCGCCGACGACCTGGGCGTGCTGCGGGGCGACGGCTGCTTCGAGTCGGTGCGGCTCCGGCCCACCGGCGAGCTGGACGACCTGGAGCCGCACCTGGACCGGCTGGCCCGGTCGGCCGCCGCGCTGGAGCTGCCGGCGACCGACCGCGGGGCCTGGCGGGCGCTGGTCGCCGAGCTCGTCGGCGCCTGGGACGGCGGGGGCGAGGGCGTGCTGCGGCTGGTGGTCACCCGCGGGCTGGAGGAGGGCGGCCAGCCGACCGCGTTCGCGCTGCTCGCGCCGGTGTCGGCGGAGCAGCTGCGCCAGCGCCGCGAGGGAGTCAAGGTGCTGACGCTCAGCCGCGGGCTGGTCGCCGACGCGACCGTCGAGGCGCCGTGGCTGCTCGGCGGGGTCAAGGCGATCTCGTACGCGGTCAACATGGCCGCCCAGCGGTACGCGCATGCGGCCGGCGCGGACGACGTGGTCTTCGTCTCCGCCGACGGGCAGCTGCTGGAGGCGCCGACCGCGACGGTGGTCTGGCTGCGCGACGGCGTGCTGTGCACCCCGCCCGCGGTGCCGCTGGGCATCCTCGACGGCGTCACGGTGCGGCGGCTCTTCGCCGGGGCGCACGGCTTCCGCACCGAGGTGCGCCGCGGCAAGGTCGACGACCTGCACGCCGCCGACGGCGTCTGGCTGGTGTCGAGCATCCGGCTGGCGGCGGCGGTGGCCGTGCTGGACGGCAAGCCGCTGCCGGTCGACCCGGACCTCGCCGCCCGGGTCCAGGCGGCCTGCGGGGGCTGACGGAATCGGCCGGTTTCGCCCCCGGCCGAAAACCTTTGCGGCACCTCCTGAGGCGACGTAATCTCCTCGTACACGAGGAAGGAGGTGGTCCAGAGTTGCATAGTTCTCGGACACGTGAGGTGGCTGTCAGCTAGCCGCCCCTCAGATGAGGACCCTGTGTGGCTCGCCACCAAGTCGCCCCTAGGGGCGGCGGCGAATCCCAGACAGCCACCGGGCCCCCGAGCCGCCGGCAGGTCCAGCCGGTGCCCTCCGTCCGCGGAGCGCAGTGCTCGGGGGCTTCCTCATGTCCAGGGCCGGACAGGGGGAACTCAGGTCGCGCGGGCCAGCTTCGCCAGCGCCCGGGCCACCACCGTGCGGGTGAGCTGCGCCTCCTCGGCGCCGGCCCCCGCGGTGGCGATGGCGACAAGGGTGTCGCCGACCCGCACCGCGACCAGGTCGACCGGCCGGCCCTCGGCCAGCGCCGAGCTGACCCGGACGGCGGCCGAGCCGTCCCCGTACGACGGCAGCTTCAGCGTGGCGACCTTGTACCTCGTGCCATCCGGGCCGGTGAAGGTCGCGCAGTCCCGGGCGGCCCTGGCGAAGGCGGTGACCGCCTGCGCGGCCCCGCCGTCCGGCCGGCTGCTGATCGTCTCGTTGACGAAGGCCGGGCTCAGCGAGTGGCCGAAGGACACCGCGGCCCGGGCGGTGCTGCCGGCCGGCAGGTAGACCTGGTCGACGCCCGCGCAGCCCAGCGCGGACGCCTCCGGCGCGCCGTCCTGGGCCTGGAAACCGAGCGGCAGGTCCGCGACCGTGAGCAGCGCGCGCTGCAGCGGCGCGGCATCGGCGGTCGGGCTGCCGGCCGGCGGCGCCGGCGCCGCGGCCGGCTCGCCGGTGCATGCCGCGGCGGCCGCGACCAGCGCGACCGCCGCGAGGGCGCCGGCCGCGCGGCGCACCGGTCGACTCACGCGGACGTTCCTACCAGGCGCAGCCGCCGCCCGGCGAACCCGCGGCGGACGATCACCTTTGCGCGCCGGCTCGTCCGGGACCGCCGCTGGTACGGCGGTCGCGACGAGGACAGGCGCAAACGTGGTCCCGACGGGTCAGCCGGCGACGCGTTCGAGGCGGGCGGAGAGGTGGGGTTGGAGGGGCTGGCCGACGGCGGCCATGTCCACCGCGTACAGCAGGGCGCCGTCCACGATGCCGTAGAGGCGGTGGTTGCCGGTGACCTCCTTGGCGGTGCCGGTCCGGGCCACCACGTCCGTGCTCAGCTCCCACCGGGTCGGGCCGGTGGCCCGCCCGACGTACACCTCGACCAGGCCGGTCGGGTGCGCGAGCAGCACCTCCAGCTCGGCGGTCCCGCCGCCGGGCCGCCACCAGCCGGTCTCCCGGGCGCCCGGCCGCAGCACCTCGCCGTCCGGGCCGAGGATCCAGGCGCGCGACTCGTACCGGAGCACGCCCCGGCCGTCGTGCGCGAAGACGACCTGCTGCCCGTAGTCGAAGTCCTCGATCGTCGGGTAGCCGCCCTTGCCGGTGCCCCGCCACACCCCGACCAGCGGCAGCAGCGGCAGCAGCGACGGGTGCAGGTCGGGACCCTCCCGCAGGTCCATGGTCTCGTCCGGGATCGGCAGGTCGGTCCAGCTCGGCGCGGCCATCCGGCGATCCTAGGCCGGTCCCGGCGGGCGGCCGGCCGGTGCGGGCGGCCCTAGGATGCGGGCGTGGCACGCTCGCTGGTCGTCAAGGTCACCGCCGGGGCCGACGCGCCGGAGCGGTGCAGCCAGGCCTTCACGGTGGCCGCCACCGCGGTCGCAGCCGGGGTGCCGACCTCGCTGTGGCTGACCGGCGAGGCGGCCTGGCTGGCGCTGCCGGGGCGGGCGGAGGACTTCGAGCTGCCGCACGCGGCGCCGCTGGCCGACCTGCGGGACGCGGTGCTCGCCGTCGGCCAGGTGACGCTGTGCACGCAGTGCGCGGTCCGGCGCGGGATCGGCCCGGACGACGTGCTGCCGGGCGTACGGATCGCCGGGGCGCCGACCTTCGTCGAGGAGTCGCTCGCCGACGGCGCCCAGGCGCTGATCTATTAGAGCGTGTCTCTCGTCCGCGCCGCCAGATGGTCGGGAGGCACGCCCTAAGACTTGGGCCAGTCGCGGTACGCGTCGAAGGCCGGGTCCTTCTCGCGGTAGCCGCCCAGCCCGCCCTCGGTCACCGGCACCACGCCCTCCTCGTCGGTGAAGCCGGAGTAGCAGGCGGTGCCGAGCTCGTCGTGCAGCTCCCGCGCGGAGGTGCCCATGGCGGCGACGTACGCGCTGTCGTCGGGGAAGGAGTTGCGGGTGAGCTGCCACTCCGACACCCAGATCGGCTTGTCCTTCAGCAGGGCCGCGGCCCGCCGCACCCAGTCCCGCTGGGCGGCCGCGGTGGGCAGGTCGGGGTGGAAGCCGGCGTAGTCGACCCGGTCCAGGTAGCCGGCCCGGACGTACGCCTGGGTCACCCCGAGCGTCCAGGCGCCGGCGTTGCTCCGGTCCGACGCCTGCTGCCACGGGGTGAAGGCGCCGCCGAGCACCTTTTTCCGGTGCTCGCGGTGCACCACGTCCCAGGCCGCCTTGAGCGGGCCGTCGACGTACCGCTGGGCTTGCTGGGCGCGGGTCAGCCCGGTGCTGAAGGCGTCCGCGTTGGCCGCCTGGTCGGTCACCGGGCCGAGCACCTCGACCACGTCGACCGCGGTCGCGCCCGGCCGGCTGAGCAGCCACTCGAACAGCGCCTTGGCCGACCCGTACGACGGCATCGCGCCGCCTTCGCTGTTGACCTGCAGCACGACCCGGAAGCCCTGCTTGTCCAGGGCGGGCGCCTGCTCGAGGGCGCCGTCGTACGCCAGCGCGCCGGTGTTGGCGCCCGGGCGCCCCCAGTCCTTGACGTCCATCCGCAGCCGGACGGTGTTGACCCCGAGCGCACCGAGCTTGGGGATGGCCCGCTCGACGTCGACGTTGGGCCCGACCACCATGCCGTAGAAGGAGTCGTCGCCGGCGACCTCCCGGTCCGGCGCCACCCACTCGGTGAGGGCGGCCGCGGCGATGGCGCTGGCGAGCAGGACACCGATCGCGCGCAGCGTCGAGGCGAACGGCACCTTCTTTGCCACCGCGCCCCTCCTCTCCCCGGCCCATGCCGGCCCGCCGGGGACGGCCGCCCCGGGCGACTCGTCCCCCTGGGTGCAGTGTGTCACCGACGGCACCGGCACGGTCGGTGCGGCACGGGGAAACGCCTGGGTGGGGAGGCCTTCCCGTTCCGTGCCGGTCCGCGCGCGTCGGCGCCGGCCTGCGGAACAACTACCGGGTGCGGACGCCCGGGTCGTACGGCCCGCGGGCCGAGCAGGGCCTGCGCAACACCGCCGGGCGCAAGGTCGCCGGCGCCGCCCCGTTCCTCGGCGCGGTCGCGGACGTCCAGCAGTACGCCTTCGACGGCGAGAAGCTGCGCCGGGACGAGCCGCAGACCGGGGTGAGCCAGGCGCTCACCGACGTCCGCGACTTCACCGCGCTGGTCGGCTCCAGCAACCACCTGGCCGCCGACGCGTGGGCGGTCGCCGGCCCGCTCGGGGTGCCGGGGGCGGCCATCAACGAGGGCATCGGGTACAGCGCCGACCTCGTCGTGCTCGGCATGGACAGCACCGCCACCGCGGCCAGGGGCGCGGTGGCGGCCGGCGGCGCGGTGGTGGACGCGGCCGAGGGCGCCCGCGACTGGGCCGGCCGCCGGATCGGCGGCGCGCTGCGCGGGGCGTTCGGATGACCTGGCTGACCGCGACCGCGGACGAGCTGGACGCGCTGGCCCGCCGGCTCGGCGCGGACCGCTTCCCCGGGGTGACCCGGTCGGTCTTCGACGAGCTGCCGGCCGACCGGTACCCGCTGCTCACCGAGCGCTTCGTGGCCACGCTGGCCGCGCGCGGGCTGGTGGTCGAGCACGAGGGCCGGCTGGTGCTGGCGCCGGGCGCGGCCGCGCTGCTCGACCCGGTTGTCAGCGGGACGGTCCGCTACGTCGTCGACCGGGAGGACGCCGGTGGCGCCGAGTCGAGCGTGCTCGCGGTCGGCCGGCGCGGCCACGTGGTGCGGCACCGGGTTGACGGCGACCTGCACCGCTTCGACCTGCTGGACGGCGCCGGCGACGTGGACGCGGCGCTGGCCGCGCTCGGGGTGCCGGCCGCGCCGGCGGGGGCGGCCGCCCGGGCGGTGCCGGGCCGCGCGCTGGTCGACCAGCTGCCGGCGCCGGAGCACTGGCACGGGGTGACCGTGGTCCGCCGGGTCGAGGACCTGGCGGGCGAGGCGACCGCGGTCTCCTGGCGGGTGGTCGTCGACCTCGGCGACGGGGACGTGCGCACGGTGGAGCCGGCCGCGGACGACGACCCGCTCGACCCGGAGGCCGAACCGCTGTTCACGCTGCTGGGCCGCCGCCCGGGCTGAGCCGGCCCCGCGGGGTGCCGCGGGGCCGGCTCGCCGGTCAGCCGATCTCGACCCGGGTCTCGGTGAAGCCGAAGCCAGCCTCGATGTCCTGCGAGCCGCTGGCGCCGGGCGCCAGCGCCCGCACCGTCCACGGGCCGGGTGAGGCGAAGAACCGGAACACCCCGGTCGCGCTCGACACCACCTCGGCGGTGAACTCCCCCGTCCGGTCGAGCAGCCGCACGTACGCGGCCGCCACCGGCTCACCCTCGCGGACCACCCGGCCCTGGATGATGCTGGCGGTGGCGGGGTCGACGCTCGACGGCAGTGTCTGGTCGAGCGTCTCGTCCTGCGCGGGAGCGCCGCACATGGGTCAGCCCTTCTCGATCGGGACGCCGACGAGCGAGCCGTACTCGGTCCAGGAGCCGTCGTAGTTCTTCACGTCGGACTGGTCGAGCAGCTCGTGCAGGACGAACCAGGTGTGGCTGGACCGCTCGCCGATCCGGCAGTACGCGATCGTCTTCTTGCCGGGGTCGACGCCGGCCTCGGTGTAGAGCTTGCGCAGCTCGTCGTCGGACCGGAACGTGCCGTCCTCGTTGGCCGCCTTCGACCACGGCACGTTGACCGCGGTCGGGATGTGGCCGGCGCGCTGCGAGGACTCCTGCGGCAGGTGCGCCGGCGCGAACAGCCGCCCGGCGAACTCGTCCGGCGACCGGACGTCGACGAGGTTCTGCTCGCCGATGGCGGCCAGCACCTCGTCCCGGAACGCGCGGATGGAGGTGTCCTGCTCGCCCGCCGTGTACTGCGTCGGCGGGCGCTGGGTGACGTCCTCGGTCAGCTCGCGGGAGTCGAGCTCCCACTTCTTGCGGCCGCCGTCGAGCAGCTTGACGTCGCGGTGCCCGTACAGCTTGAAGTACCAGTACGCGTACGCGGCGAACCAGTTGTTGTTGCCGCCGTAGAGCACGACGGTGTCGTCGTTGCTGACGCCCTTCGCCGAGAGCAGCTGCTCGAACTGCGCCTTGTCGATGAAGTCGCGGCGCACCGCGTCCTGCAGCTCGGACTTCCAGTCGAGCTTGACGGCGCCGGCGATGTGGCCCTTGTCGTAGGCACTGGTGTCCTCGTCGACCTCGACGAAGACGACGCCGGGCTGGCCGAGCTGCTGCTCGGCCCAGTCGGCGTTGACGAGCACGTCCGCACGGCTCATGCCGGGGACCTCCCTTGGGTCAGTGGTGGACACGGTGAACTGGACGTGGCCGCCTGGGCCCGCATGCGACGCGGGCGGGGCGAGCGGTGTCGGGGCGCGCGGGGTCTCAGCGCGTCGGACACTGACAGCTGCCCACGCGGCACAGGTCGACCGCGCGGCGTTGCGTGAGCAGCGGGCTCATGGTCCCGAGACTAGCAGTCGGAACCGCCAACGTAAGGAGCAAGATCAGTTCGTCGGGAGCGCCTCGCGGCGCAGCACCACGTCGTCGGACACGGCCGCCACCTCGAGCGACTCCTGGCCGATCCGGACCGCGGTGATCCGCAGCGAGAGCGGCAGCCCGCTCGGCGAGACCCGGAAGGACAGCAGCCGGGCCGCCAGGTCCAGCGCGGCCCGCGGCACCTCGACGCCGTTGATCACGGCCTGCTCGGCGGTGATCACGATGTCGTTGCCAACCACCTCGACCAGGCCGGTAGCGCTCGCGTCCACCTGCTGGCCGAGCACCTCGACCGAGCCGGACAGCTGCAGCGACTCGCCCTCGCGGGTGATCCGCAGCCCGGAGATGCCGCTGGCCCGGGCCAGCTCGGCGTACCCGACGGCGAGCTCACCGGTGATCCGGTCCACCGGCACCTCGTCCAGCTGCCGGCGCAGAACGTCGCCGAGCGGGGCCTTCACGCCGTACAGGCGGGCGTCCACGCCGATGTCCTGCAGCGGGCCGGAGTCCACGTCCGGCAGCCCGACCCGGACCTCCTCATAGTCCCCGCCGAGGGCCTGGGTGAGGAACGGGATGCCGCGAATGCTCACGTCCGGGGTCTCGTCCAGCTCCAGCTCGGTGCGGATCTGGTTGGCCAGCGCCCGCTCGGCGAGCGTCACGCCGACCCGGTCGGCGATGGCCAGCAGCACGACGAGGACGGCCAACACGATCAGCAGGCGGCGCACGGCGGGTCACCCTGCCACAGCGAGGGACACCAGGTACCCGACGGGGGCGGCCAGGGCGATCGGGACGGCGACGGCGAGGTACGCCGGCGCCGGGCCGGTCGCCCGCCGCGGGTCCGGCACGGTGGCGGTCACGTAGCCGACGGCGACGGTCACCAGCGCGGCGAGCAGGGCGACGACACCGCCGAGCAGCGCGCCGCCGGCGGCGTCGAGCGGGCCGGTGCCGTCGAGGACGGCGGCCAGGACCGCGCCGGCGGCGGCGCCGGCCAGCCCGCCGGCCAGCAGGGCGGGCAGGCCGTGGGCGACGTCGTCGGCCAGCCGCGGCGCCGGCGCCACCGCGTCGACCAGGCGGGCCACCGCGAGGCCGGCACCGGCGCCGACCCCGAGCACGGCCACCAGCCGCGGCCCGTCCACCGCCCGGGCCAGCGCGACCAGGGAGGACAGCCCGACGATCGCGGTGAGCAGGAAGGCGATGGCGCTCAGCGACTCGGTCACCCGGACCCGGACCACGCCGCGGGTCAGCTGGTGCAGCACCAGCGCGGGCAGCACCAGGCCGAGCGCGCCCAGCACCGCCAGCAGGGACACCCGGTCCCGGGCGACCAGCACGGCGTCGGCGGCCGCGGCGGTGCCGAGGCCGATCAGGGTGCCGCCGATCCGGCCGGGCAGCGAGGTGCCGTAGACCCAGGCCGGGACGAGCAGCACCTGCAGGACGGCGACGGCGACCAGCACACCGGGCCGCTCCCACCGGGTTGCCAGCAGGATGCCAGCGGCGACCGCGGCGGCCAGCCCGGCCGCCGCCAGGTGCGCCCCCCGCCCCACGGGCACCAGCGCCGGTTCCGGGCCCGGCCGCGCCGGCGGCGCCACCATCGCCCCGCCCACCGACCCCGGCCACCGCGGTCCCGGCGATCCCGGCGGCCCCGGCGGCCCCGGCAGGACCGGCGGCCCCGGCTCAGCCGGCCAGGCGGGGCCCGGGCGGGCGGGCCGGCGCGCGGCGGGTGGGACAGGGGGAGGGGGTTGGGCACGGGCGCGACCGCGCCGGCCCCGCGGCGCGGCGTGGCGGCTCACCGCCGCATCGTGCCAGCCGGCGCGGGTGTGATGTAGGGCGCAGCCGGCCCCGGTCCCCCGGAACGATGGCTGAATCGATTCCCCGGACGTTATCCTCGATGACGAGCCGACGACGCCTCTCCCCCTGCTCCTGCACCATCGACAGTGGAGGTGTCCGTGGATCTCCTGCTGATGACCGCGGCGTCACAGCCCACGGCCGAGGTCATGCCCGCGCTGGGCCTGCTCGCCCACTCCGTGCGGGTGGTCACCCCCGACGTCGGCGTGCTGATCGACACCCCGCCCGGCGACGTCGTGCTGGTCGACTCCCGGCACACCCTCGCCGAGGGCCGCGGCCTGTGCCGGCTGCTGCAGACCACCGGCGTGCCGGTGCCCGTGCTGGCCGTCCTCACCGAGGGCGGGCTGGCCGCGGTCGCCGCCGACTGGGGCGTGGACGACGTGCTGCTGGACACCGCCGGGCCGGCCGAGGTGGAGGCCCGGCTGCGGCTCGCGGTCACCCGCCGGGCGGCGGCCAGCGCCCCCGGCGAGGGCGGCGTGATCCGGGCCGGCGACCTCGCCATCGACGAGACGACGTACACCTGCCGCCTGCGCGGGCGGATGCTCGACCTCACGTACAAGGAGTTCGAGCTGCTGAAGTTCCTGGCCCAGCACCCGGGCCGGGTCTTCTCCCGGGCTCAGCTGCTGCAGGAGGTCTGGGGCTACGACTACTACGGCGGCACCCGCACGGTGGACGTGCACGTCCGCCGGCTGCGGGCCAAGCTCGGCACCGAGCACGAGCAGCTGATCGGCACCGTGCGCAACGTCGGCTACAAGTTCGTCCGGCAGCCCCCGACCCCGGCGCCGGGGGCGGACGCGACCACCCCGGTGGGTACTGTCGGCGGGTGACCGACGAGGGGGTGCGGATCGTCGAGCGGCGATCCCCGCCCCCGGCCGAGGCGGCGGACGTGCTGGCGCTGCTGACCGCGGCCACCGACGCGGACGGCGTGACCCCGGTCTCCGAGCCGGTGCTGCTCGACATCGAGCACGACCAGGACCCGCGGGCCCGGCACTTCCTGGCCTACCACGGCGGTGAGCTGGCCGGCTATGCCCACCTCGACGTCACCGACCTGGTGCAGGGGTCGAGCGCGGAGCTGGCCGTGCACCCGGAGCACCGCGGCCGGGGCGTGGGCACCGCGCTGGTCGAGACGCTGGAGGCGGCCAGCCCGGACGGCCGGCTGCGGCTGTGGGCGCACGGGCGGCACTCGCTCGCGGTGGCGCTGGCGCACAGCCGGGGCTACGTCGAGGAGCGGGTGCTCTGGCAGCTGCGTCGCTCGCTGCTCTCGCACATCCCGGCCGAGCCGATGCCGGCCGGGATCCGGCTGCGCGCGTTCCGCCCGGGCGAGGACGAGGCGGCCTGGGTGGAGGTCAACAACCGGGCCTTCGCCGACCACCCCGACCAGGGCGGCTGGTCCGTCGCCGACGTGGAGGCCCGGGAGGCGGAGCCCTGGTTCGACCCGGCCGGCTTCCTGCTGGCCGTCCGGGAGGACACCGGCGAGCTGGCCGGCTTCCACTGGACCAAGGTGCATCGCGCCCCTGCCCCGCGGGGCGCGGGAAGCCGCCCACCGCCGCTGGGCGAGGTGTACGTGCTCGGCGTCGACCCGTCCGCGCGCGGCCTCAAGCTCGGCCCGGCGCTGACCGTGGCCGGCCTGCGCCACTTGCGCGGCCGCGGGCTGTCCCAGGTCCTGCTGTACGTCGACGAGTCCAACTCCCGCGCGGTCCGGCTCTACGAGGGGCTCGGCTTCCGCAAGTGGGACGCGGACGTCCAGTTCCGCCGCGCGCGCCCGCGTTAACCCGCCGGTCGCCCGCCCGAGGCCGTACGGACCGGTCGTGCAGGCGAGGTGTTCAGGCTGCGTTCACCGACCTCGGGCCGCCGCGCAACCTGCCGTCCCTACCGTCGGCCTCGACAAACATCGAGAGATCCTCCGGAGGGACGTTCGTGAAGCTCCAGCGGCACGGCCTGGTCGCCGGCCTCGTGGTGGGCGTGCTCGCGCTCAGCGCCTGCGGCTCCGACAACGAAGGCAGCACCGGCGGTGGTGGGGGGACCGCCACGGGCGGCAACGCCGCCGGCATCGACTGCGCGGGCGGGACGCTGGCCGCGGCCGGCTCCAGCGCCCAGAAGGGCGCCTACACCGCCTGGATCGACGCCTATCAGAACGCCTGCGGCGACGCCGCGATCAACTACGACGGGCAGGGCTCCGGCAACGGCCGGACCCAGTTCATCCAGAAGCAGGTGCCGCTGGCCGGCTCCGACTCCGCGCTGAAGGACGAGCAGAAGGGTCAGGCGGACGCCCGCTGCGCGCCCGGCAAGGCGGTCGACCTGCCGACCGTGCTCACCCCGATCGCGGTCGCGTACAACCTGCAGGGGGTCGACAAGCTCACGCTGACCCCGACGCTGATCGGGCAGATCTTCGACAACAAGATCACCAACTGGAGCGACGCGGCGATCGCCAAGGCCAACCCGGGCGTCACGCTGCCGAACAAGTCGATCACCGCGGTGCACCGGTCCTCGGACTCGGGCACCACGGAGAACCTGACCAAGTTCCTGTCCGCGCAGGACAAGACCGCCTGGCCGTACGAGCCGGGGCAGGCCTGGCCGGCCAAGGGCGGGCAGGGCGCCTCCAATTCGGCCGCGATGGTGCAGCAGCTCAAGGGCGCGGACGGCGGGATCGGCTACGTCGACAACCCGGACGCCGTGAAGAACGACCTCGACGTCGCGGCCATCGACACCGGCAGCGGCCCGGTCGAGCTGACCGGTGAGACGGTCGGCAAGGCGATCAGGGCGGCGGAGCTCAAGGAGGACGGGGGCGACCTGGTCTTCAGCATCGACTACGGGCTGAAGGAGGACGGCGCGTACCCGGCGATCCTGGCGACCTACCAGATCACCTGCACCCAGGGCCTCTCGGCCGAGCAGTCGAAGCTGGTGAAGAGCTTCCTGACGTACCAGATCAGCGACGCCGGTCAGAAGGTGCTCGACGACAACGGCTACGTTTCGCTGCCGTCCGAGCTGCGGGCCAAGGTCAAGGCCGGCATCGACGCGCTCAGCGCCGCCTGAGCGGACCGACGCACACTCCGGTGCGCCTCACCACGGGATCCCGTGGTGAGGCGCACCGGCGCGGGAGAGGCGGGAGCATGAGCGAGCCCGAGGGTCCGCAGGGCGAGCGGGCGCTGCGCGAGCGGGAGGGGACCCGGTGAGCCGGCCGACGCTGGGCGGTTCCAGCACCCCGTCGGTGACCGAGCTGCCGGCCTCCGACATCAGCGGCGCCGCGGTGCGACCGGGCGACCGGGTCTTCCGCGGCCTCGCGCTCGGCGCCGGCACGCTGGTGCTGGTCACGATGGCCGCCATCGCGGTCTTCCTGGTCTACCGGTCGCTGCCGGCGCTGCGGGAGAACACCACCAACTTCCTCACCACCACCGGGTGGTTCCCGGACAACACCCCGTCCACCTTCGGCATCGGCGCGCTGCTCTACTTCACGCTGGTCACCGCCCTGCTGGCGATGCTGATGGCGGTGCCGGTGGCCATCGGGATCGCGCTCTACATCACGTACTACGCGCCCCGCCGGGCCAGCCACAGCCTCGGCTACTTCGTCGACCTGCTGGCCGCGGTGCCCTCGATCGTGTTCGGCCTGTGGGGCTTCGCCTTCCTGGCCCCCAACATGGACGGGCTGACCCGCTTCCTGGACAAGTGGCTGGGCTGGATCCCGCTCTTCGACTACCGGCCGACGAACGACCCGACGAACCTGTCGCCGTTCACCGCCGGGGTGGTGCTGGCGATCATGATCCTGCCGATCGTCTCGTCCATCTCCCGGGAGGTCTTCCGGCAGGTGCCGCGGGAGCAGGTGGAGGCCGCGCTCGCGCTCGGCGCCACCCGGTGGGAGATGATCCGCACCGCGGTCATCCCGTTCGGTCGGGCCGGCGTCGTGTCCGCGTCCATCCTCGGCCTGGGCCGGGCCCTCGGCGAGACGCTCGCGGTCACCCTGGTGCTGTCCAGCCTCTACGACATCAACCTGCACATCACCGAGAGCGGCGGCGTCACCTTCGCCTCGAACATCGCGCTGAAGTACGGCGAGGCCGGCGAGATCGGCACCAGCGCGCTGATCGCCTCCGGGCTGTGCCTGTTCGTCATCACGCTGGCGGTCAACCTCAGTGCCGGGATCATCATCCGCAAGCAGAGGGAGGCCTGAGCCGTGACGCTCGTCGACCGGCCCGCCTCCACCCCGGTGCGGGGCGCCCTGGCCGGGCAGAAGCTGCCGCTGTGGGCGCTGCCGGCCCTGGCGGTCGCCGTCCTCGCGGTCACCGCCCTGCTCTTCGCCACCACCGGCTTCGGCGGCACCGCCGGCTTCGTGCTGATGGCCGCGCTGCTGTACGTGCTCGCCCAGACCGGGCTGAGCTTCCAGGTGGAGGGCCGCCGGCAGGCGGTCGACCGGCTGTTCACCACGCTGGTGCACGTCGCCTTCCTGCTCGCCGCGCTGCCGCTGGTGCTCATCACCTGGTACACGGTGAAGGAGGGCATCGGGGTCCTGAGCAGCGACTTCCTGCTCCACTCGATGTTCCGGATCAACCCGGAGGGCCCGGGCGGCGGGATCTACCACGCGATCGTCGGCACGCTCGTCCAGTCGCTGCTGGCCACCGCGCTGGCCGCCCCGATCGGCGTCCTGGCCGCGGTCTACCTGGTGGAGTACGGCGGCCGCCGCCCGCTGGCCAGGGCCATCAGCTTCTTCGTGGACGTGATGACCGGCGTGCCGTCGATCGTGGCCGGCCTGTTCGTCTTCGCCTTCTGGATCCTCGTGCTGGGCTTCCAGAAGTCGGGATTCGCCGGGGCGCTCGCACTGTTCATCCTGATGCTGCCGATCGTCATCCGGTCGACGGAGGAGATGCTCAAGCTGGTGCCGACCGACCTGCGCGAGGCGTCGTACGCGCTGGGTGTGCCCAAGTGGCGCACGATCCTGCGCGTCGTGCTGCCGACCGCCCTGGCCGGCATCATCACCGGCGTCATGCTCGGGGTGGCCCGCATCGCCGGCGAGACCGCGCCGCTGCTGCTGCTGGTCGGCATCAACCAGAAGATCGAGTTCAACCCGTTCGCCGGCCGCTCCGACCAGAACCCGCAGGCCTCGCTGCCGACGTTCATCTACGAGCAGTTCGGCATCGCGGTCGGCAACACCGAGTCGCCGGCGTTCCAGCGCGCCTGGGGTGCCGCTCTCGTGCTCATCATCATCATCGGGCTGCTCAGCCTGCTGGCACGGCTGATCGCCCGGCTCGCCCGGGTCCGGGGATAGGGGAACCGCAGTGGCCAAGAGCATCGACGTCTCCGGCGTCGACATCTTCTACGGCAGCTTCAAGGCCGTCGAGGACGTCTCGATGACCGTCGAGCCGCGCAGCGTGACCGCCTTCATCGGGCCCTCCGGCTGCGGCAAGTCCACCGTGCTGCGCACGCTCAACCGGATGCACGAGGTGATCCCCGGCGCCCGGGTCGAGGGCAAGGTGCTGCTCGACGGCGAGGACATCTACGGCTCACAGGTCGACCCGGTGAACGTACGGCGGACCATCGGGATGGTCTTCCAGAAGCCCAACCCGTTCCCGACGATGTCGATCTACGACAACGTGGTGGCCGGGCTCAAGCTGGCCGGCCGGCACCGCAAGTCGCTGCTGGACCAGGTGGTGGAGCGGTCGCTGCGCGGCGCCAACCTGTGGGAGGAGGTCAAGGACCGCCTCGCCAAGCCCGGTGCCGGGCTGTCCGGCGGGCAGCAGCAGCGGCTGTGCATCGCCCGGGCCATCGCGGTCGAGCCGCAGGTGCTGCTGATGGACGAGCCGTGCTCGGCGCTGGACCCGATCTCCACGCTCGCGATCGAGGACCTGATCAGCAAGCTCAAGGAGCGCTACACGATCGTGATCGTCACCCACAACATGCAGCAGGCCGCGCGGGTGTCGGACCGGACCGCGTTCTTCAACCTCAACGGGGTGGGTCAGCCGGGCCGGCTGGTCGAGATGGACGACACCCAGAAGATCTTCTCCAACCCGTCCAACAAGCGGACCGAGGACTACATCACCGGCCGCTTCGGCTGAGCGGCCAGGTGGTCCTGCCTACGACGGCGCTGCCGCCGAGGGGCCGAGCGGTGTCCGAGACGGGCTTCCCGCCGGCCTGGCGCACGTCGGCCCTCCGGCACTGACGAGCGCGCCGCCGTGTCCCGACGGCGGAGCATATTCGGGTGCGGAGGAGGTCGGGGACAGCGACGCTTGGGGTGTGCGGGTCACGTTCACGAGGCAGCCGGGTGGCGGGTCGACGGCGGAGTTCGTCCGGCCCGACGGGGTGACCGTGCGGATGCGGTCGTACGACAGGAAGCACCGGATCCCGCACGACCTGGCCCACCTGGTGGCCGAGCGGGCCTTCCGGGTCGAGCGCGGGGTGTGGGGCAGCCTGGCCGGCGGGGCGCTGTTCGGCAGCGTCGAGGTGGTCTCCGGCCGGCGCCGGCACGACGACAAGGTCCGGTCGGCGGCGCTGCTCAAGGCCAACAAGGCCGAGATCGACATCGCCGAGCTGCTCGCGTACGTGGTCCAGCAGGCCGTCGACCAGGACCACCCGACCGCGGCCAAGGCGCTCACCGCCGCCTGGGGCTCGCGCCGCACCGGCCCGCCACCCTGGCCCACCGACGTCCTCCCCCGCGCCGTCGACGAACTCCGCACCCTCGCCGACCAGTGGACCCGCCTTCCCCCCGACGGCACCCTCACCCTCGACTGGCCCTGAACCCCACTTGACCCGGTCCCGGTGAGTTTCCGGGCCCTCGGGGCGGCGTGTCGCTCACCGACGCCGGGTCAGGCGGGGTGGGTGGGGTCAGGTGCAGCGAGTGTCGGCGGCGGTGACGGCGGGGGTGGTGGGCTTGGGGGCGGAGGGCTTGGGGGCGGCGGCCGGTTTGGCGGTGGCGGCGTCGCCGGGCTTGACGGTGACCACGCCGGTGTAGTTGTCGCCGACGACCAGGTCGAGCGTGGTGCCGGCGTCGGGCTGCAGCACCGCCCCGGGCACCGCGGCGCCCAGCGTCTTCGCCGCCGCGGCCTGGTCGGGGCCGTACCGGACCGTGGTGATGGTGGTCCTCGGCCCGTTGGTCGGCTCGACGATGCGGAAGCCGCCGCTGACCAGCTCGCCGCCGACCTTGCGGGCCAGCCCGTCGATGCCCACCCCGTTGAGCACCCGGACGGTGACCTCCTCCGGCGCGACGGTCAGCACGTTGGGCTTGGGCTTGGCGGTCGGGCTGCCGGTGCCCTTCGGCGGGGCCGGCTTGTCGTTGATGATCGAGTCCCACAGCTTGCGCCCGGCCACGTCGTCGAGCAGCACCTTGCTGCCGCCGCGGCCCGGCGGCGGCGCCGGGAAGCCCGGCGGGTTGTACGCCGGATTCGCGATCGGCGCGGTGAGGAAGCTGACCCGCTTGGGGTCGAGGTCGCGCAGCTGGTCGGCCAGCGCCTTGAGGTCGCCGAACGAGGTCGCCTTGTCCAGGGTGAGCGACTTGGTCGCCGCGCCCAGGAAGCGGGTCAGCGCGACCGGGTTGATGAGCAGCTTGCTGCTGGTCGCCTCGCGCACCATGGCGCCGAGGAAGCGCTGCTGGCGCTGGATGCGGCCGAGGTCGGAGCCGTCGCCGATGCCGTACCGGGCGCGGACGTACGCGAGTGCCTGCTCGCCCTTGAGCGTGCTGGTGCCGGCGGCCAGCCGCAGCCCGCTCTCGGAGTCCCGCAGCGGCGTGGTCGAGCAGACCTTCACCCCGCCGACCGCGTCGACCATGGTCTTGAAGCCGGTGAAGTCGACCTGCACGTAGTGGTTGATCTTGATGCCGGTGAGCTTCTGCACGGCGAGCACGGTGCACGCCGGCCCGCCGGTGGCGAACGCCTCGTTGAACTGGCCGTCCCGCTCCGGCACCCGCTTGCCGTCGCGGTCGGTGCAGGCCGGCAGCCGGACCCACGAGTCGCGCGGGAAGCTGACCAGGACCGCCTTCTCCCGGTTGGGCGAGAGGTGGGCGAGGATCGTGGTGTCCGAGCGCTCGCCGATCACCTGGCCGGCGTTGTTCTCGTACTTGCCGTTGGCGCCGGCTCGGGTGTCCGAGCCGATGAGCAGGTAGTTTTCCGCGTCCAGCTGCTTGGCCGCGTCCCGGATGGCGGCGTCGCCGGGGGCGAGCGCGTCGATGCGGCGGATGTTGCCGGACAGCTTGTGGTACTGGTACAGCCCGTAGCTGCCGCCGGCCACGATCAGGACGCCGACGAAGGCGCCGACCCAGCCGAGGACGCGCAGCCAGCGAGGCCGGCGCGGCCGGTGGGCGGTGGCGCGGCGCCGGTGCCGGGGCGGCGGGATGGTGTCGTCCGCGGCCCACTCGTCCGGGTCGTCGGCCCAGCCGCGGTACGGGTCGTGGGTGAGCAGCTCGTGCTCGCCGGGCAGCGGCCGGTCGAGCACGCCGACGCCCGCGCTGGGCTGGTAGGCGTAGCCGGCCGGGCCGGCGGGCGGGGGCACGGCCCGGTAGCTCTCAGGCGGGGTGAGCAACGCGCGGTGCAGGGCGTCGGGCGGCGCTGCCGGCAGGGCGCCGTTCGGCGCACCAGCGGCCGGTGGGTGGGTGATGGCGGCTGCCCACTCGGGCGGCGGGACGTGGTCCGGGCGGGCCCGGCGGCCGCCCGGGTGGTCCCCACCGTGCTCGGCCCGGCCGTCCGGGCCGCCGCCGTGGTCCGGGCCGGGGTCCGGCGGGGCGGGCCAGTACGCGGTCGCCGGCCCGAGGCCGTCCTCCGGCTCCGGCGCCCGCCGCCGCCCGCCCGGGCGGGCCCCCGAGACCAGATGCGCGGCCGACCACTGCTCCCCCGACCCCTCGGGCTCGGGGGCGCGGCGGCGGCCGGTGGGCGGGGTCGACCGGGCGGGGTCGGGCGTCGAGGGCGGCTCGGGAGCGCGGCGGCGGCCGCCGGGGCGGACGGGGTCGCCGGGGAGGCGGTGCACCGGCCCGGCGAAGTGCCCGGGCGTGCCGCCGACCGGACCGAAGCCGGCAGGCCCACCGCCCGCGTGCCGCCCGCCGCGGGCAGGACCGTACGGACCGTCCTGCGCCGCCCCCCAGGAGGTCAGCAGCGCATCGAGGTCCTGCCCGGGCTCACCCCAGGCGTCCCCTCCGGGACCGGCTCTTCCCCCGTCGTGGCGCACGTCTGTCACGACGCGATGGCTCCCTGGGGGTCGGAGGACGGGACGGCGCCGGTCGCGGGTGGTCCGGCGATCAAACCGCAGGGATCGTACGGACCGGAGCCGGCCGGAGGCCAACCCCTGATTCACTTTCCCCCCGGACGGAGTAACCCCGAGTAGTCACAGCGGCGGTCCCGACCAGGACGAACAGCTGCGTCCTATGACGCCGATCACCACCTCGTGCGGTAAGGACCTCCGGATACACGGCCAATACCCCGAAATCGGCGTGCACGTGACCGGGCACAGTCCGTCACCAGCCCGAGCGGATCCGTTAACTGCTCCAGGACTCATTGACAAGTACCCGGTCGGGCGTACACGCTCCGGCTGCCGGCGCCCCCGCCTGCCTGACCCCCGGCGGGCTCGGACAGAGGCGACACCGATGGGACGACGCAGCAGGTGGGACGACACGCACGACGGGCACCGTGGCGGCTGGGCCGTCAGCCGCTGCTGCTCAGCCTGATCGTCCTGCTCGGGGCCGGCGCCTCGGTGGTGGCGGTGCGGACCCTGTCGGCCGAGTCGCCGGAGGCGGCCGCCGGCTGCACGGGCGCCACCACCACGCTCAGCGTCGCCGTCGACCCGGCCGCGGTGTCCTGGCTCGGCCCGCTGGCCAAGGCGTACACGGAGGAGGGCCGCACGGTGGCCGGCCGCTGCGCCGCCGCCGACGTCCGGCCGCTCAGCCTGGACCAGGCGCAGCAGGCGCTGCAGCCGGTGCCGTTCCCGGGCGCCGGCGCACCCCCGGACGTGTGGATCCCGGAGTCGACTACCGCGCTCAACCTGGTCCGGGCCCGGCCGCAGAGCACCCGGGTGCTCGCCGTGCCGGCGCCGCCGGTGGCCACCTCGCCGCTGGTGCTGGCGGCGCCGAGCGACGCCGTGATCGCGCTGTCCCGGCTGCAGCCGAACGGCCGGCCCACCCTGTCCGACCTGGTGGCGCTCATCCGGGACCCGCGCGGCTGGGGGCAGCCCAAGCTGGCCCGGCCGGACTGGGGCCGGCTGCAGCTGTCCACGCTCAGCCCCGGCACCACCCCGCTGGGCGCCAGCCTGGTCGTCGCCGCGGTGGGAGCGCTCACCAGCACGCCGGCCCCGGACGTGACGGCCAAGGCCTTCGAGGGCGCCCAGGCCCGGCAGGGCCTGCTCGGGCTGTCCCGCTCCTTCCAGTCCGCGCCGGCCACCGTCGGCGCGCTGCTCGCCCCGCTCGACCACGCCAGCACCAGCGGCGAGGTGGTCGCCAAGGTGGGCCTGGTGGCCGCGTACGAGCAGGACGTCTGGCGCTACAACAGCGACCTGCCGGCGATCGTGCTGCGGGCCAGCTACCCGCTGGACGGCCAGCTGGCCGCCGACTTCCCGTTCGTGGTGCCGGCCGCCAGCTGGGTGGACGCCGAGGACAAGGCGGCCGCGGCCGACTTCCGGGACTGGCTGCGGTCGGCGCCGGTGCAGGACCGGCTCGGCGGCTACGGGCTGCGCCGGGCGGACGGGACCGCCGGGCCGCAGCTGGCCAATACCACCGAGGCGCTGTCCGCCGACCCGATGCCGCCGGTGCCGCCGCGCGCGGTCGACGGGCCGACCGCGGCCCGCACCGCCTGGCGGCTGCTCACCCGGCGGGTGTCGCTGCTCGGCCTGTTCGACGTGTCCGGCTCGATGGCGGAGCCGGTGCCCGGCACCGGCCGGTCCCGGCTGGACGTGGCCCGCACCGCGGCGCAGTCCGCGCTCGGCTTCTTCGACGACCGGGACGCGATCGGGCTGTGGGAGTTCTCCCGGCAGCTCGACGGCGACCGGGACTACCGGGTGCTGGTCCCGCTGGGACCGGCCGGCCAGCCGGTGAACGGCTTCCCGGACCGGCGGATCGCCTCGGTCGCCGCGTACCGGGCGATGGCGCCGCGGACGGCGACCGGGCTCTACGACAGCGTCCTGGCCGCGTACCGGGCCGCCACGACGGCGTACCAGGACGGCGCCGTCAACACGCTCGTCGTGATCACCGACGGGCGCAACGAGGACCCCGAGAGCATCGCGCTGCCCGACCTGTTGCGGCAGCTGCAGGAGCTGTACGACCCGGCGAAGCCCGTGCACATCGTCACGCTCGCGTACGGCGGCGGCGCCGACGCGGCGGCGCTGGCCCAGGTGGCCAAGGCGACCGACGGGCTGCAGTTCGCGTCACCGGACCCCCGCAAGATCGGCGAGGTCTTCGTGACCGCGGTGGCCGCGCTGGCCGGCTGAGAGACCGCCGGAAAAGTTTCTGAGGTTTCTGTTGGTGCCCGGCCCGGCCGCGGCTCCCACCGGTGACCGCGGGGCGACGAGCCCCCGCCGATGCCGAGGAGCCCCCCGTGGCCGAGCAGACCAGCCGCTCGCTGAAGCCCATGCCGCTGACCGCCGCCGAGGAGGCCGCGGAGCTCATGGCCGCCGCCCGCGCCGGCGCCGTCCGGATCGCCGCCGCCCGCGTCGCCGCGCGGCGGACCCGCCGCCGCCACGCCGCCCAGGTCGCGCTGGTCCTGGCCGCCGCGACCGCGCTGACCCCGATGGTCGCCGGCGACGCCGCCGCGGCCCCGGTCGGCCCGACCGGCGTCGTGGTGTCCCCGCAGCCGCCGCTGCCGCCGGACCCGCAGCCGCCGGTCGGCCCGGTCGGCCCGACCGACATCGCGCCGCCGACGGTCTTCCCGGAGCCGCCGCAGCCGCCGGACCCGTGGCCGCCGGTGGTCGGGCCGACCGACCTGGTCGCCAACCCCGACCCCGAGCCGCCGACGCCCACGCCGAACCCGGACCCGGACCCGAACCCCGGTGACGGCGGCCAGGGCAACGGCGGCGGCACCGGCGGCGGGGCTGGTCAGGGCACCGGCGGCGGCCAGGCGCCGCGGCCGGCCGCCACCACCAGCACGCCCGGGCCGGCCGCGACCCCGGCCGACGGGGCCGGCACCGAGCCGGTCGGCCTGGAGTCCGGTGACCTCGTCCCCGTGCCGGCCGACAGCGGCTTCCCGGTACTGCCGCTCGCCGGCGCGCTGGTCGGCCTCGCCCTCGGCGGTGCCGTGCTGGCGCTGGTCCTGCGGGGCCGGCGCCGTGACTCCGCGGGCGGCTGGTGACAGCGCCGTGGGCAACGGGGGAACCAGGTCCGGTCCGGCGGGTGGAGGGGGCCCGCCGGCCCGGACCGCTCCGTGCCCGGAAGTTCCCCGTTCGACCCCACGGCGCGCTACCGTCCCGATCGTGGACGACCGGGCGCTGGTCGCGGCGCTGGTCGGTGGCGCACCGCACGGCCTCGCCGAGGTCTACGACGCGTACGCCGACCGGCTCTTCGCGTACGCCGTCACCCTGCTGCGCGACCGCGACGCCGCGGCCGACGCGGTGCACGACGCGCTGCTGGTCGCCCGGGAGCGGATCGGTCAGCTGCGCGACCCGGACAAGCTGCGGCCCTGGCTCTACGCGATCGTCCGGTCCGAGTGCCTGCGGGTGCTCCGGGACCGCCGCCGGGCCGCCCCGCTGGACGCGGCCGGCGACGTGATCGACGAGACCGTCGACGTGGCCGCGGGCGCCCGGGCGGCCGAGCTGCGCGAGCTGGTGTGGTCCGCGGCCGAGTCGCTCAACCCGGGTGAGCGGGAGGTGCTGGACCTCTCGGTCCGGCACGGGCTGGAGGGCAGCGAGCTGGCCGCCGCGCTGGGCACCAGCGTGAACGCCGCGCACGCGCTCACCTCCCGGGCCCGCGCCCAGCTGGAGCGGGCGCTCGGCGCGCTGCTGGTGGCCCGCACCGGCCGGTCGGAGTGCGCCGAGCTGGACGCGCTGCTGGCCGGCTGGGACGGCCGGCTCACCCCGCTGCTGCGCAAGCGGCTGGCCCGGCATCTGGACAAGTGCGAGGTGTGCGGGGAGACCCGCAAGCACCGGCTCAGCCCGGTGGCACTGCTCGGCGGGGTGCCGCTGGTGGTCGCGCCGCCGGCGCTGCGGGACCGGGTGGTGCGCGACGCCGGCGACGCCCGGCTGGTCGCGCACAGCGCCGCGCTGGCCGACCGGGCCGGGCCGTGGCGCAAGGACGGCTTCCCCAAGCCGGTGGCCGACCGGCGCCGGCTGCCCCGCTGGCCGGCCGCGGCCGCTGCCGTGCTCGCGCTGCTGATCACCGCGGGCCTGGTGCTCCGGCCGGGACCGGGGACCGAGACGCTGGCCGGGGAGGCGCTGCCCGGAGTGTCGGAGTCCGTGGGGACCACCGTGGGCGGGGCGACGACGCCCTCGACCGGCGCGGCCGCCGCGCCGGCCGCGACCACCGCGGCCGCGTCGCCCACCCCGTCCCCGACGACCGTCACCACCGCCCCGCCGGCCCCGGTGCCCACGGTCGCCCCGCCCACCGGGACCACCCGCGCGCCGACCACCCCGCCGACGACCACCCCGCCGACGACGACCCCGCCGCCCCCGCGGCCGGCGATCGCGATCGACGACTCACGCGGACAGTCCTGCCCGCGGGTCTGGCTCGCCCAGCTGACCGCGACCGTGACCGGCGCGACCGCCGACTCGGTGCTCGCCACGTACACGGTCCAGGGCAAGCCGCAGCGGGCGGTCATGGTCGCTGGACGCGGTGGCACCTGGCTCGTCACGGTGCAGGTGCCGCAGGGCATCGACATCCCGTGGCAGGCGGTCGCGACCCTCAGCCCCACCGGCGGGCAGCTCGTCTCGGCGACCCGCACCCTCCGGTACGACTGCCCCACGACCGTGGGCTGACCCGGCTCAGTTGCCCGGGCGGCCGAGGTTGACGGCCTGCGCCTCCAGCGCGAACAGCGCCTGCCCCTCGGTGCGGGTGACCGTCGCCGGGCCGGCCAGCGCCGCCCCGACCGCGGTGACGTCCCAGGTCAGCGAGACCTGGAAGTGCCACCGCTGGTCCGGCTGGCCGCCGGAGGAGCGGCCGAAGGTGAGCGAGCAGTCGGTGCCGCCGCCACTGGTGTACGGCCGGCCGCCGCCGGTACAGGCGGTCTCGGTGGCGCCGGGCACGCCGGACACCGAGACACGGCCCGGGGTGGCGGTGACCGTGACCGAGTTGCCGCCGCCGGACGCGGTCACCGAGACCGGCTCCCAGGCCGCGGGGTCGAACCACATCCAGGTCTCGAGGTTGACGATGGACCGCTGCGCCGGGTTGAAGCGCACGGTCGGCATCTGGACCATGTCCTCCATCACGTCGTACGCGATGGCCATCAGGATCGCCGGCGGCACCGGGGGCTGCGGCGGCGCCTGGCCGGTCGGCACCCAGACCTGGCCCGGGTTGTCCGCGCTCCACTGGTCGACGTAGTCGAAGAACTCCTGGATCGAGCCGTCGAAGTTGCCCGAGCTGCACCGCCAGGACCACCAGTTGCCGTCTTCGTTCTCGTAGTCGCGGAAGCCGTCCGGAAACCAGTCGTCGAAGTTCTCGCCCACGCCGTGCGCGGTGCGCCGCAGCCGCGGGTCGTTGTAGTCCTCGACCATCTCCTTGCCGGTGCGGCCCTTCTCGTACCAGCACGGCGGCGGCACCTGGTTGGGCACCTCCACCGGCCCGGAGCTGGACGGGTAGCTGCCACCGGAGGTCGTGATCGTGATGTACGAGACCCCGGCCCGCAGCGCGCCGTCGTCGTTGCTGCCGGCGGTGGAGCAGATGACGGTGCCGTCGGGGCAGGCGAGGGCGGGCGGCGCGACGCCGATCAGCAGCGCCGCCGCGGCGGCCGCGGCCACCGGGACCGCGGCGAGCCGGGCCACCGCCCGCCGGCCGGCGGGCCGGCTCGGACCGGTCATCGGGCTCTCCTTCCGGACGTCATCAGCGGGGGATCGGACACGTGCCTGACCGGCTCGACGCGCGGGCGACCTTCCAGGATCCGCCGTCCTTGCGGAGCTCGAGCTGGAACGGGGTCGCACCGCCGCCGGAGCCAGGTCGGGCGCGACCGGACTTTTCGTACACCTTGACGAGGGATTGGTCCAGACAAGTTGTGACATCAGCGGTCGAATCGCGGACCGTATCGACGGTCACGGTGCCGCGGATAGGTCCACGCTGCGACACCCCGGTGCGGGCGTTGGCGGTGAAGACGCCGACCAGCACGGAGCGCTGCGGCTCGACCACGAGCTGCGTCAGGGCCGGGTCGGCCGGGTCCGGTCGCTCGGCCAGCCGGACGACAGCGGCCCAGTAACGGCGGGTGGCCAGCTGGACCTCCGCGGCGGGCCCGGTGGCTGCCTTGCCCAGCCACAGCACCGGCGACCTCTGCGTGCCGGTGGTCGCGGCCGGCGCGGCGGTGGGGGTGGCGGTCGGCGCCGCCGCCGAGCTGGTCGGCGCGGCGGAGGTGGGGGCCGGCCCGGACGGCAGCGCGGTCGGCCCGTCGTCGCCCCCGCATCCGGCAATCGCGGCCGCCACGACGACGCTGAGCAGGGAAAAGAGCACCGTGTGCGACCGGCGGGGTACGAGCACGGCGACACCTCACCGGCACCTCGACGCGGTGTCAAGCCGGACGCAGTTCCCCGTCCGGTTTCTGTTGGCGGCGCATCCGGTCGCGACTCCTGTCGGTGCGGCGGGACGGAGGGCGTCCCGCGCCACCCCGAGGAGCCCCCATGCAGACCACCGCCCCCACCACCGCCCGCCGCCGGCTCGCCCGGGCCGCGCTGGTGCTGGCGACCGCCGCGGTCGCCGCCCCGGTGACCGCCACCGCCGCCGCGGCCGACCCGGCGCCCGCCGTGGACCCGGCGACGATCGCCGAGTGCCTGGTCGATCCGGCCTGCGCCGGGCGCATGGGCCCCGTCGACACCACCCCGACCCCGGCGCCGTCCACGGTGGTGCTGCTCCCCGGGACGATCATCTGCGCGGTGAACCCGGCGGCCTGCGTGGTCTCCCCCGCCGACGCCACCCCGGCACCGGCCACGCCCGCGCCGGCCACCCCCTCCCCGACCCCGGCCGGCAGCGCCGCACCGACCAGCCCGGCCCCGACCGCCACCGGCACCGGCACGTCCACCGGCCGCCCGTCCGGCCGCGCCGGCGCCCCCGGCACCGGGATGCGCAGCACCGGACCGGCCGAGAAGGCCGTCGACCGGGAGCCGGCGGCCGGTGCCGGCGGCACCGCGGGCGGCGGCGCGGAGACCGCCGGGGCGCTGGCCGGCCCGGTCGACCCGGCCGCCGACGGCGTCCCGCTGGCGCTGGTCGCCGGCCTGACCGTGCTCGGCGCCGCCACCACCGCGGCCATCGTGCTGGCCGTGCGCCGCCGGCGCACCCCCGCGGCCTGGTGACCCCGCCCGCTCCGGCCGGTGCCCCGCGTTGACGGCGCCGGGCGCCGGCCGGAAGGCTGCCGCCCATGACCGACAGCGCACAGATCGGGGTCACCGGCCTCGCCGTGATGGGCAGCAACCTGGCCCGCAACTTCGCCCGGCGCGGGCACGCGGTGGCGGTGCACAACCGCACGGACGCGAAGACCCGGTCGCTGATCGAGGAGTTCGGGCACGAGGGCACGTTCCTGCCGGCTTACTCGGTGGAGGACTTCGTCGCCTCCCTGGAGCGTCCCCGCCGCGTGGTGATCATGGTCAAGGCGGGCGCCGGGACCGACGCGGTGATCGACCAGCTGGCCGCGGCGATGGAGCCGGGCGACATCATCGTGGACGGCGGCAACGCCCACTTCGCGGACACCCGGCGGCGGGAGGCGGCGCTGCGCGAGCGCGGCCTGCACTTCGTCGGCACCGGCATCTCCGGCGGCGAGGAGGGCGCGCTCAACGGGCCGAGCATCATGCCCGGCGGCACCGAGGAGGCGTACGCGTCGCTCGGCCCGCTGCTGGAGTCGATCTCGGCGTACGTGGACGGCACCCCGTGCTGCACGCACGTCGGCGCGGACGGCGCCGGGCACTTCGTGAAGATGGTCCACAACGGCATCGAGTACGCCGACATGCAGCTCATCGCGGAGGCGTACGACCTGCTCCGGCGCGGCATCGGGATGGAGCCGGCGGAGATCGCGGGCGTCTTCCGGGACTGGAACTCCGGCGACCTCGAGTCGTTCCTCATCGAGATCACCGCCGACGTGCTCGGCCACACCACCGCCGAGGGAGCCCCGTTCGTGGACGTGGTGCTCGACCAGGCCGAGCAGAAGGGCACCGGCCGCTGGACGGTGCAGATCGCGCTCGACCTCGGCGTGCCGGTGTCCGGGATCGCCGAGGCGGTCTTCGCCCGGGCGCTGTCCGGCGCGGCCGGGCAGCGGGCGGCGGCCCGACACCTGCCCGGGCCGATCCCGGACGGCTCGGTCGACCGCGCGGGATTCGTCGACGACGTCCGCAAGGCGCTCTACGCGTCCAAGGTGGTCGCGTACGCGCAGGGCTTCGACGAGATCACCGCCGGGGCGAAGGAGTACGGCTGGGACATCGACCGCGGCGCGATGGCGACCATCTGGCGCGGCGGCTGCATCATCCGGGCCCGCTTCCTCAACCGGATCAAGGAGGCGTACGACCGCGACCCGGACCTGCCCAGCTTGCTGGTGGACGACTACTTCGCCGCCGCGGTCGGCGAGGGGCAGGAGGCGTGGCGGCGGGTGGTCGCGACCGCGGCCCGGATCGGGGTGCCGACGCCGGGCTTCTCCTCGGCGCTGGCGTACTACGACGGGCTGCGCGCCGAGCGGCTGCCGGCCGCGCTGATCCAGGGGCTGCGCGACCTCTTCGGCGCGCACACGTACCGCCGGGTGGACCGGGACGGCCTCTTCCACACCCAGTGGTCCTCCGACCGCGCCGAGGTCCGCGGCGAATGACGGACATCGGTCCCGAGTGACGGATCCCCGCGCCGACTGACGGCGCCCGCGGCGTCACTCGCGCACGCCGGACGTCACTCGCGCTGGCGGGACGTCACTCGCGGGCAGGCGGGTACGCAGGGGGCATGGGGTTCTTCCGGCGGCTGGGGCGGTTGGCCGTGGACACCGTGCGCACGCTGCGCGGGCACGACGTCGCCCTGTACGCCGCCGGCGTCACCTTCTACGCCGGCATCGCGCTGGTGCCAGCGGCGCTGGTCGCGGTGTGGATGGCCGGCCGGCTGGTCGGCGAGCAGCGGGTGACCGAGCTCGGCGGCTCGCTGGCCGGGGCGCTGCCGGACCAGCTGGGGGCGCCGGCGGTGGCCGAGGCGGTCGTGCGGGCCGGGCTGCGGCTGCCGCTCGTGGTGGCGCTGGCCGTGCTGCTGCCGGCGTCGTTCTACGGCGAGGGCCTGCGCCGCGCGTTCGTGTCCCTCACCGACGCGAAGGACACGCTGATCGGCTGGCGGGGCCGGGTGGCGGTGCTGCCGCTGTTCGCGGTCGCGCCCGTGCTGCTGCTCGCCGTGCTGCTGGTCACCCCGACGCTGGCCCGGCTCTTCGGCGAGGGCGGGGCGTCGGTGCTGCTCGGCATCGTGCTCGCCTTCCTCACCGACTGGGTGGTGCTCTGGGTGACGCTCACCTGGGTCTACCGGGTGGTGTCGCCGCGCCGGCCGGGCTGGCTGGCCAGCGTCTGGGGCGGGGCGGTGACCGGCTCGTTCATCGCCGGCTTCCTGCAGGGCTTCGTGCTCTTCCTGAGCCTGCCGCTGGACCTCGGGCTGCCCTTCGGCGGCTTCGTACCGGTGGGCGCGATGGTCGCGGTCGGGCTCTGGCTCTACCTGCTGCACGTGCTGGTGCTCGTCGGCTACGCCTTCACCTTCGAGGTGGAGCAGCGCGGCGGGGTGCCGTGGCATCCGGTCCGCCAGCCCAGCCTGCTCGCCGGCGACCCCGACACCGCCGCCGTCGGCGATCACCGGCGGTAGTCGGGTCCGCCCTCCCACCGGGCTGAACCCGCGCGGTAGGAAGGGCGGCATGCCGCTGCCCTCCCTGCGCATCCCCGTCGTCGCCGCCCCGATGGCCGGCGGGCCGACCACCCCGGCGCTGGTCGCCGCGGTGTCCGGCGCCGGCGGGCTCGGGATGCTGGCCGCCGGCTACCTGACGACCGACCGCGTGGCGACCGACATCGCCGCGGTCCGGGCCGCCACCGCGGCGCCCTTCGGGGTCAACGTCTTCCTGCCCGGGCCGGAGCCGGACCCGGCCGCGGTGGCCGCGTACGCGCGGCGGCTGGCGCCCGAGGCCGACCGGCGCGGAGTGCCGCTGGGCGAGCCGGCCGGCGGCGACGACGACTGGGCCGCCAAGGTCGAGCTGCTGGCCGCGGAGCGGGTGCCGGTGGTGTCGTTCGCCTTCGGCGTGCCGCCGGCGGATGCGGTCGAGGCGCTGCACCGGGCCGGCGCCGCGGTGCTGGTCACCGTGACCACCGCGGACGAGGCGGTGGCCGCGGCCGGTGCCGACGCGCTGGTCGTGCAGGGCGCCGAGGCCGGGGCGCACCGCGGCGGCCCGACCGACCCGGACCGGGACGAGCTGGGCCTGCTGCCGCTGCTCCGGCTGGTCGCCCGGGTCAGCCCGCTGCCGCTGGTCGCCGCCGGCGGCATCGCGGACGGCGCCGCGGTCGCCGCGGTGCTGGCCGCCGGCGCCACCTGGGCGCAGCTGGGCACCGCGTTCCTGCGCTGCCCGGAGGCCGGCACCGCCGCGGTGCACCGGGCCGCGCTCGCCGCCCCCGGCGACACCGTGCTGACCCGGGCCTTCACCGGCCGGCGGGCCCGGGCGCTGGTCACCCCGTTCGTCACCGCCCACTCGGCGGCCGCGCCCGCGGCGTACCCGCACGTCCACCAGCTGACCGCTCCGCTGCGCGCCGCCGCCCGCGCGGCCGGCGACGCGGCCGGGGTCAACCTCTGGGCGGGCCAGGCCCACGAGCTGGCCCCCGACCTGCCCGCCGCCGACCTGGTCGCCCGCCTCGGCGCCGACGCCCGGGCCGCACTGCGGGCCGCGGTCAGCGGTTTCCCGGGGTGAGCCGGCCGCGCTCGCACGGGGACGTCAGCCATCCACGAACGGTGGATTACGGTGTCGCGCATGCCAGAGGAGAAGCAGGACCCGGCCAACACCCAGATGTTCCGAGCGTTCGTGGAGCGCAACGAGCCCGAGGCCAGCAATCGCGGGATGCTGCCGGCGCTGTTGCTGCTGGCCGCCGCGCTGGTGATCGCGGTCGTCGCGGTGGTGCTGATCGTCAGCTGACCGGCGCGCGCCCCCGGGCGGCGTCCCGCCGGATCTCGCGGTCGGTCGCCACCTTGAGCAGCCCCTGGACGGCGCCGTAGAGCGGGCCGTGGGCGGTCGGCAGCAGCCGGGCCAGCAGGTCCGGCACCTTCGCCGACCAGCCGATCAGCACCCGCGCCCGGCGCCGCTCGATCCCGTCGACGATCGCCGCGGCGGCCACCTCGGGCTCGATGGTGAGCACCTTCACCCACATCCGCTCGGCGGCCGCGACATCCTCCGGCGGCACCCCGCTGCCGATCCGGGCGTCCGCCGCGATCCGGGTCCGGATGCCGCCCGGGAAGATCCCGGTCACCCCCACCTCACCGGCCAGCTCCCGGCGCAGCACGTCGGTGAAGCCCCGGACGGCGAACTTGCTGGCCGCGTACGCGCTCTGGTGCGAGGGCGCGACCAGGCCGAACAGGCTGGACACGTTGACCAGGTGGGAGCCCGGCTCGGCCCGCAGCGCCGGCAGCAGGGTGTGGGTGAGCCGGACCATCGAGCGGAAGTTCACGTCGATGACCCACTCGTACTCCTCCAGGGTCACCTGGTCGAAGCGGCCCCCCAGCGACACCCCGGCGTTGTTGACCAGCAGCCGCAGCCGCGGGTGCTCCGCCCGGACCGCGACCGCGAAGCGCAGCGCCGCGTCCAGGTCGGCCAGGTCGACCACGTGGCTGGTCAGTGAGCGCTCCGGGTGAGCCCGGTGCAGCGCCGCGGTGGTGTCCCGGAGCCGGTCGGAGTCCCGGTCCAGCAGCACCAGGTCCATGCCGCGGGCGGCCAGCCCGGCCGCCACCGCCGCGCCGATCCCACCAGCAGCGCCGGTCACCACCGCCGTGCCGCCGGCGAAGACGAACTTCCGCATCGGGTCCTCTCCCCGGTCAGCCCGCGGCCGCGGGCACCGGCGCCCGGCTGAACCGGACGCCCTCGTCCTCGAGCCGCCCGTGCCGCAGCATCAGCAGGTCGCGCGGGTAGTTCTGGTGGAGCCGCCACGGCGTGGTCGGGCCCTGCTTGGGCAGCCGGTCCAGCGCCCGCAGCACGTAGCCGGACTTCAGGTCGATCAGCGGCCGCAGCGGCCCGGACGGCGGCGGCACCGGGGTGACCGCCTGGTAGCCGTGCCGGTCCAGGTACTCGATCAGCCGGCACACGTACGCGCTCGTCAGGTCGACCTTCAGCGTCCAGGACGCGTTGGTGTAGCCCAGGGCGAGCGCGAAGTTGGGCACCCCGGACAGCATCATGCCCTTGTACGCCACCGTGTCGGCGATGTCGATCTCCTCGCCGTCGACCGTCAGGTTCATGCCACCGACCGCCAGCACCGCGAGCCCGGTCGCCGTGACGACGACGTCCGCCTCGACCTCGGTCCCGGAGGCGAGCCGCAGCCCGCGCTCGGTGAACGTGTCGATCGCCTCGGTGGCCACCGACGCCCGGCCGGCGGAGATGGCGGCAAAGAGGTCCCCGTCCGGCACGAAGCACAGCCGCTGGTCCCAGGGCGCGTACCGGGGGGCGAAGTGGGTGTCCACCGGGTAGCCGGCCGGCAGCTGGCGGCGGGCGCCGGCGCGGAGCAGCCGCCCCATCAGCCCGGGGGCGCGCCGGCTGAGCTGGAAGACCAGCGTCGCCATCAGCACGTTCTTCCAGCGGACCAGCGACGAGGCGACCCGGCGGGGCAGCCGGCGGCGGGCCCAGTCGCCCAGCCGGTCCTCGCTGGGCAGCGTCATCACCCAGCTCGGCGAGCGCTGCACCATCGTCACGTGGGCCGCGTCGGCCGCCATCGCCGGGACCAGGGTGACGGCGGTCGCGCCGCTGCCGATCACCACCACCCGCTTGCCCCGGTAGTCCAGGTCGGCCGGCCAGCGCTGCGGGTGCACCAGCTGCCCGGCGAACCGCTCGATCCCCGGGAAGTCCGGGGTGTGGCCGGCGTCGTACCGGTAGTAGCCGGTGCAGCCGTAGAGGAACGAGCAGGTCAGCTCGATGTCGTCGCTGGCTCCGGAGTCGGTGTCGCCGCGCTGCGCGCGGACCGTCCAGCGGGCGGTGGCCGAGTCCCAGGACGCCGACACGACCCGGTGGTGGAAGCGGACCAGCCGGTCCACCCCGAGCTCGGCCGCGGTGTCCCGGACATAGTCGAGGATCGCGCCGCCGTCGGCGATCGCCTTCGCCTCGGGCCAGGGCCGGAACGAATAGCCGAGGGTGAACATGTCCGAGTCCGACCGGACGCCGGGATAGCGGAACAGGTCCCAGGTGCCGCCGATCGCGCCGCGCGCCTCGAGGATCGCGAGCGACTTGCCCGGGAGGCGCTCCCGGAAGTGGCAGGCCGCCCCGATCCCGGACAGCCCCGCCCCGACGATCAGCACGTCGACGTGCTCGGGTGACATGAGGCGAATCTAGCTCCGGGTTGACGCCCAAAGCAGTGTGACGTCATAGTGACGTCGTGACGACTTCGGCAACGGTGCCGTTGTGGCGCAACCGCGACTTCACCCTGCTGTGGACCAGCCAGGTCGGGTCCGCCGTCGGCACCCGGGTGACCGGGGTCGCGTACCCGCTGCTGGTCCTGCTGCTGACCGGCTCGCCCACCCTGGCCGGCGTCGTCGCCTTCGCCCAGACCCTGCCGTACCTGCTGGTCTACCTGCCCGGCGGGGCCTGGGTGGACCGCTGGGACCGGCGCCGGACGATGGTCGCCAGCGAGATCGGCCGGGCGGTCGTGCTGGGCAGCGTCGGCGTGGTCGCGCTGGTCGGCGGCGTGGACGCGGTGAGCGTCTGGCACCTCGCGGCGGTCGCGTTCGTCGAGGGCTGCCTCTTCGTGCTCTTCGACCTGGCCGAGGGCGCCGCGCTGCCGCACCTGGTGCCCCCGTCGCAGCTGCCGGCCGCGATCGCGTACAACCAGGCCCGGACGCAGGGGGCGGACCTGGTCGGGCAGCCGCTCGGCGGGGTGCTGTTCACGCTGACGCCGGCCGCGCCGTTCCTCGTCGACGCGGTGACCTATCTGGTCTCCGGGGGCGCGGTGGCGGCGATCCGGTCCCGGCTGCAGGCCGACCGCGCCCCGACCACGGCCCGGCTGCGGGCGCAGATCGCCGAGGGGCTGCGGTACGTGCTCGGGTCCCCCTTCCTGCGCGACTCGGTGCTCGTCGTCGCCGGGATGAACCTCGTCTTCAACGGGCTGTTCCTGGCCCTGGTCGTACGCGCCCAGGACCTCGGCGCCTCGGCGGCCCAGATCGGGCTGATGCTCGGTGTCTACGGCGTCGGCGCGGTGCTCGGCTCGCTGGCCGCGCCCTGGGTGCACCGGCGGCTGCCGGGCCGGCTGATCATCGTGTCGATCGCCTGGGCCTGGGCCGGGCTGCTGGTGCTGCAGTCGCTGATGCCCACGGTGCTGTGGCTGGGTGCGGTCTGCGGGGTCATCGCCCTGCTGGGCCCGGCCTTCAACGTCGTCTTCGGCGCGTACGTCTACCGGGTCACCCCGGACGAGCTGATCGCCCGGGTCCGCAGCGTGATCAAGCTGTTCGCGTGGGGCGCCATCCCGGTCGGCTCGCTGCTCGGCGGGGTGCTGTCCGAGCAGCTCGGCGCGGCCATGGCGCTGCTTGTCTTCGCCGCCGGCATGCTGCCGATCGCGATCGCCACCACGCTGTCCCGGGGCATCCGCGAGCTCTCCGCGGCCGAGCCCGCGCCGGCGGCCGACTAGTCTCGGCAGGGTGACCGCGGACATCACCATCGTCGAGGTCAGCCCGCGTGACGGCTTGCAGAACGAGCCGGTCGTGCTGACCACCGAGGCCAAGGTCGAGCTGATCACCCAGCTGGTCGAGGCCGGGGCGCGGCGGGTCGAGGCGGTCTCGTTCGCGCACCCCAAGCTGGTGCCGGCCATGGCCGACGCCGAGGCGGTGATGGAGCGGGTGCCGCGCCGGGACGGGGTCTCGTACGCCGGGCTGGTGCTCAACCGGCGCGGGCTGGACCGGGCCCTGGCCACCGGCGTGGACGAGGTCAACGTGGTGGTCGGAGTGACCGACACGTTCTCCCAGCGCAACCAGAACATGCCGACCGCGGAGGCGATGCGGCAGGCGGTCGAGGTGGTCGCCGGGGCCCGGGAGGCCGGGCTGTTCACCACGCTGACGCTGTCGGTCGCCTTCGGCTGCCCGTTCGAGGGCGACGTGCCGGCCGAGCGGGTGGTCGAGCTGGCCAGGCAGGGTGCCGACGCCGGGGTGGACGAGCTGTGCCTCGGCGACACCATCGGGGTCGGCGTGCCGGGCCAGGTGCGGGCGCTGACCGCGGGGGTGCGGGCGGCGGTCGGGGACACCCCGCCGCTGCGCTACCACTTCCACAACACCCGCAACACCGGCTTCGCGAACGCGTTCGCCGCCGTGCTGGACGGGGTCACCGTGCTCGACTCCAGCGCCGGCGGGATCGGCGGCTGCCCGTTCGCGCCCAAGGCGACCGGCAACATCGCCACCGACGACCTGGTCTACCTGCTGGAGCGGATGGGGCTGGGCACCGGCATCGACCTGGAGCGGCTGCTGCCGACGGCGGCGTACCTGTCCGACCAGCTCGGGCACGAGGTGCCGGCGCTGCTGCCGCGGGCCGGAGTGTTCCCACCGGCGGGGTGAGCCGGGTGACCGGCGCGACACGGCCGGACACTGGACGGCGCCGCCCCGCGGCGGTCACCATGATCGGTCTGACCAACGGGTGACGAAGGAGCGGTCGGTGCGCATCCTGCTGATCGGCGCTCCGGGGGCGGGCAAGGGCACCCAGGCGACCCACGTCGCCGAGCGCTTCGGCATCACCCACATCTCCTCCGGCGACCTGCTCCGCAAGCACGTCGGCGAGCAGACGGCCATCGGCCGGGCGGCGAAGGCGTACCTGGCGCGCGGCGACCTGGTCCCGGACGCGGTCGTGATGGACATGCTCCGCAAGCCGGTGGTCGCGGCCAGCGCGTCCGGCGGGTACGTGCTCGACGGCTTCCCGCGCACGGTCGCCCAGGCCGAGGCGGCGTACGAGACCGCCCGCGGGCTCGGCGTCGCGGTCGAGGTCGCTGTCTACCTGGAGGTGCCGGCGGCCGAGCTGACCCGGCGGCTGCTGGCCCGCGGCCGCGGCGCGGACGACACCCCGGACGTGATCGCGCACCGGCTGGAGGTCTTCGAGGCGAAGACCCGGCCGATGCTCGACTACTACGCCCGGCGGGAGGAGCTGATCACCGTCAACGGCGCCCGCCCGGTCGGCGAGGTGGCGTGGTCGATCGCCGTTCAGCTGCAGCGGGTGCTCAAGCGGGCCTGAGGCCGGGGGGTCTGCCGTCGCCCGCGCCGCCAGATGTCCGGGCAGACACCCCCTAACGCGGGAGGTCCTCCGGGTCGGCCTTGGCTGCCTCGACGTCGCTGCTCGCGCCGCCGGCCTCCCGCTCGAAGACGTCGTCGGCCTTGAGGTCGGACGAGGTCTGGCCGGCCACCTCCCGGCTCATCTCCTCGTCGCTGAGCCCCTCGCCCGCCGCCGTGGTCTCGCCGGGTCCGCTCATCGGTCCTCCTGTCGCCGGTGTGGTCCTTCCTCTCGTTCTCCGGTCGGCGTGGCGGCAAACACTCCCCGCGCGGCATGGACCGGCACGCACGCGGGGAGGGATGGGATGTGGGTCACGATGACGGATGGGACGCCGAGACGGCCCCGCTCGGCATCGAGCAGTTCGCCGGGCGGGGCTACCGCGGCTGCCGACTGTCCGGCGAGATCGACTTCACCTCGGCCGGGCCGGTGCAGGCGACGCTGACCGCGCTGGTGCTGCCCGGCGGCGGCACCGTGCTGGCCGACCTCGGCCGGGTCACGTTCATCGACTCCAGCGGGCTCGGCGTGCTGGTCCAGGCGCACCGGACCGCGCAGGAGCAGGACACCCGGCTGGTCATGGTCGTCTCCCCGCCGGTCCGCAAGCTGCTGGCGCTGACCGCGCTCGACACCGTCCTGGAGACGTACGACGACCTGCCCGCCGCCGAGGCCGCCGTCGGGATCCGCTGACCGACTCTTGCCACGGCGCGGGACGCCGGGCGGCCCTAAGGTCGAGCGGGTGGAGGAGACCCGCATCGTCCTGGTCCGGCACGGCCAGTCGCTCGCCCAGCAGCACCGGGTCATCGGCGGCCACCGCGGCTGCAAGGGCCTGTCCGACCGGGGCCGGGCGCAGGTCGAGGCGCTGCGCGACCGGCTCGCCGACTCGGGCGAGCTGGCCGGCGCGAGCGCGCTCTACTCCAGCGTGATGGCCCGTGCCGCGGAGACGGCCGACATCCTCGCGCCGGCGCTGACCGGGCTCGGCGGCAGCGACGTGCGGCGGGAGTGCGACTTCTGCGAGAGCCACCCGGGCGAGGGCGATGGGCTGGAGGTCGACGAATACGACCGGCGGTGGCCGTTCCCGGAGACGTGGACGGTGGACACCCGCCGGGACCCGGGCGGCGAGACGTTCCAGGAGATGAGCGAGCGGGTGCGGCGCGGCCTGGACGCGCTGATCGAGCGGCACCGCGGGGAGACGATCGTGGTCGCCTGCCACGGCGGGGTGGTGGTGCACTCGATGCTGCGCTGGCTGGGCGTCAACCCGGCGGGGATGAGCACCCGGGCCTGGCTCAACCCGGTCAACTCCTCGCTGACCGAGTGGCGGATCGCGTCCCGCCCGTGGTGGGGCACCCCGGTCGAACTGGTGCGTTTCAACGACCACGCGCACCTGCGCGGCGCGCTCGCCCCGCGACGCCGAAATGCGGCATCCCCCACCTGATGGACACGGACTGGCTTCAAGTGGCTCCATCCTGTTAGGTGTAGCGATGACACTCGGCGGGGGGTCCGACACGCAGCGACGTGGGTTGCTCGCGGTGGGGGACCGGGCGCGCCGGCTGCGCGTCCAAGCCGGACTGAGTGTGGACGAGCTCGCGGCGGCGGCCGGCCGGCCCGCCGGCTTCTGCCGGGACGTGGAGGCCGGCCGCGCCGCGCTGACCTATCTCGACCTGCTCGACCTGGCCGGGGCTCTGGGCGCCTCGCCGGCCACGCTGCTGGCCGACGAGGCGCCCGCGCCGCCCCGGCCGCGGTCCCCCGACAGGCCTTAGCCGGGGACGGTCCAGACCATGCCGCACATCAGCGGATGGAGGTCGTCGGTGAAGGTCGCGCCCGGGAAGGCGTCGGCGTAGCGGCGATGGAAGGTCGCCCGGTCCAGCGGGGTGTCCGCCCCGGTGAGCTCCAGCCAGCGCGGGTGCAGCAGCAGCCGGAGCACGTCCGCGGTCGCGTCCGCGTCGCCGGTCAGCTGGTGCACCACCCGCGCGTCGCCGAACGCCCGGTCGAGGTGGAACTGTCGCGTCGCCCACCCGCCGGGGTCGACGATGTCGGCGACCACGACGGTGGCGCCGGGCGCGGCCAACGACCGGACGTGCGGCAGCACCACCGCCGGATCGCCGACGTGGTGCAGCGTGTGCACCGACATCACCACGTCGAACGGGCCCTCCGCGGGGGACACATCGAGCACCCCGCGGTGCTGGTACTCCAGGCCGGGCCGGGCCCGCTCGGCCCGCGCCACCGCGAGCATCCGGTCGGACACGTCCACCGCGAGCACCCGGTCCGAGCGCTCGGCCAGCAGCGGGCTGTGCCGGCCGGCCCCGCAGCCGAGGTCGACCGCGGCCCGGGCCCGGGCCGGCAGCGCGGCCCGCAGCCAGTCGTCGAAGTCGGTGCTGATCCCGTCCCAGATGCGGGTGAAGCGGTCGAAGAGCTCACCGAACGAGTCGAAGTGCGGCGTCGTCGTCGTGGGCATGGCTCAGGACCCGCCCATCCGCACCGCCGGGTCGAGGAACTCGTTGGTGGCGATGGTCGACGCGCTCAGCTCCGGCGGGACGGTCTGCCGGCGGCCGGCGTAGATCGGCCGCAGGATGTCGATCATCCGGCCGTTGCGGCCCGGGTCGAACGCGCCGAACGGGCCGGACTTCGGGTTGGACACCAGGCCGTCGTCGCGCATCACGCGCACGCCGTACTCCGCCTGGGGCAGCGGGTAGGGGAAGCTCGCGCCGTATTCGGTGTTGAGCGCGACGATGCGGCGCAGCACGGCGCCCGGCTCGGCCATGAAGTCGACCATCCCGCGCTGCAGGATCGGCACCAGCTTGCGCAGGCAGGGCGCCAGCCGCTCGCGGGCGTCGGCCCGCACGGTCAGCGCGTTGCGGTAGTTGGGGTAGCCGGTGTCCGCGACGTACGCGTAGTCGACGTCGCGGCCCATGCTCCGGTAGATGAACGGCTCGTTGGTGGCGAAGCCGCCGACCACCGACTCGGGCCTGGACATGAACAGCGACGGGGAGCCGTCGTAGGAGTAGTCCACCTGGGTGGGCCGGAGGATGCCGGAGCCGAGCAGGTAGTCGGTGTTGGCGCTGCGGAAGGTGAAGACCCGGGTCGGGGTCTGGCCGATGTCCTGGATGGCGTTGAAGTCGGGGTGCCGGTCCTTGTCCCAGATGAAGACGACGGGGTCGACGTAGAACGGCGCCATCACGCCGACCGTCGACATGCCCTCCGCCCAGCCGAGCACCTGCTCCTCGGTGGCCTGCTGGCCCAGCGTGATCTTGTCGTCGACGCGCATCAGCGCGGCCACCGGCTGCTGCCCGCGGGCCGGCCCGCCGGCGCGGATCTCCAGCTGCACGCCGGTGTCGGCGCCTCGGCTGACCAGCGGGCCGCGGATGGTCTTCTTGGCCTTGTCCACCGTCGGCCGACCGCCGAGCAGCTGGTAGAGCCCGCCGTGGGTGGACTCCGGCCACCACGAGGTCTGCACGACCACCGGGTCCGGGCAGACGCCGGCCAGCCGGCGGGTGTCGGCGCCGGTGGCCGGCGGCTCGGCGGCGGCGCCGCCGGTGGGATCGGGGTCGCCGCCGCAGGACATCAGCGCGAGGCCGACCGCGGCCGCGGCCGCGAGCCGGAGCGGGCGCCGGCGCGGCGGCCCGGCTCTGCCGGAGGAGGGATGAATAGGCCGAATGCCAAGTTGCATGGGACGTATTAGTACCATGGGGCGCGTTATCGCGCGTCGTTCATGAACGTTTTCCCCCGATAGGGTGCCTCCTGACATGGACCGGCCCCAGCAGCGCGCGGCCGCCGACGCCCGGCTGCGGGAGTTCGGCGCCTGGTTGCGGCTGCTCCGGCAGTCCCGGCGGCTCAGTCAGGAGCAGCTCGGCGAGCGGGCCGGCATCGACCGGGCCGTGATCGGCCGCATCGAGCGCGGCGAGGTCAACGTCGGCATCGCCTACCTGTGGCAGCTGGCCGACGCCCTGGACGTACGGGTGCAGGACCTGCTGCCCGACACCGACCACCCGCTGCGCCCGCGGGACTGAGCGACGGGCCGATTCCGTCGGTGCCGCCCGCTACCGTCCGGCCATGGAGATGAAGCTGGAGCTGGTGGCGGTGCCGGTGTCCGACGTGGACCGGGCCAAGGCGTTCTACGTGGACCGGGTCGGCTTCGCCGCCGACCACGACCACCAGGTGCACGAGGGCCTGCGCTTCGTGCAGCTGACCCCGCCGGGCTCGGCCTGCTCGGTGGTGCTGGGGACCGGCGTCACCGACATGGCACCCGGCTCGCAGCGCGGGCTGCAGTGCGTGGTGCCGGACGCCCGCGCGCTGCGCGAGGAGCTGGTCGGCCGCGGGGTGGACTGCAGCGAGGTGGAGGAGCAGCCCTGGGGCGTCTTCGTCCACTTCGCCGACCCGGACGGCAACACCTGGTCGATGCAGCAGCTCCCCGCGCGCGGGTGAGCGGTCGCTAGCGGCCGGCGGCGGCCGCCGCGAGCTGTGGGACCTGCATGGCCGACCACGGGCTGACCAGCCACGGGGTGCGGGTGGCGACGCGGGCGAAGTCCTCCCACTCGGCCCAGTGCCAGGCGTCGACCTCGTCCGGGTCGGGCGTCGGGTCGCCGTCCACGACCACCCGGAAGACGGGGCAAAACTCGTTCTCCATCGTCCCGTCGGCCATGGTCGCCTGGTAGGTGAAGTCCGGCAGCGCGAGCTCGACCTCCTGCGGCACCAGGCCGAGCTCCTCGCCGAGCCGGCGGGTCATCGCCTCGGCCAGGTCCTCGTCCGGGCCCGGGTGGCCGCAGCAGGTGTTGGTCCACACCCCGGGCCAGGTCTTCTTGTGCAGCGCCCGGCGGGTGACCAGCAGCCGGCCGGCCCGGTCGAAGGCGTAGCAGGAGAAGGCCAGGTGCAGCGGGGTCGCCGCGTGGTGCACGGTGGCCCGCGGCGCGGTGCCGATCGGCCGGTGCTCGTCGTCCAGCAGCACGACCATGACCTCGTCGGCGGTGGCACCCGACATCGTCACTGTTCGCTCCCGACATCCGTTTCGTCAGTGTCGCTACCCAGCGTCCCATGTGCTGCCGGGGTGTGGCATCTGCCGGAACCCGTCAGCGGCCGGCGAACACGCCGGCCAGCTCGCGCCGGGACCTGATGCCCAGCTTCCGGTACGCCGCCGCCAGGTGGCTCTCCACGGTACGCACCGAGACCACGAGCGCCTCCGCGATCTCCCGGTCGGTCAGCCCCTGCGCGGCCATCCGGGCGATCTCCTGCTCGCGGCGGGTCAGCACGGCGCTGACCGCGTCCTCGGCCGGGGCCCCGCCGGGCGCGCCGCCCGGGACGCCGAGCCGGGTGCGGGCCTCGTGGGCGAGCCGGCTGGCCGGGCCGGGCCGGGCGGCCCGGCCGGCCGCCAGCTCGGCCAGCTCCCGGGCCTGGCCGAGCAGACCGAAGGCCAGGTGCTGCTCGGCCGCGGCGAGCAGCGCCGGGGCGCGGCCGCCGGCGCGGGCCCGCAGGCCGGCCAGCCGCACCTGGGACAGCGGCGAGCGGGCCGGCAGCCGGAGCCGGGTGGCCAGCTCGGCGGCCGGCCGCGGGTCGCCCCAGCGGGCGGCGTCGGCCAGGTAGCCCAGCGCGCTGGCCGGGGCGCCGGCCTCGGCGGCGGTGGTGGCGGCCCGCCGGGCCAGCTCACCGGCCATGGTGGTCCGACCCTGGGCGCCGGCCACCGCGGCGGCCGCCCACTGACCCAGGCCGGGCACCACCGCGACCCGGTCCGGCGGGTCGCCGGCGAGCAGCTCGGCCGCCTCGCCCGGCCGGCTGGACTCGGCCAGCGCGACCACCAGCCGGGCGACCGCCTCCGACCGGAACAGGCCCTCGCCGGCGCGCTGCTGCACGTACGCCTCCCGCAGCGCGGCCACCGCCCGCGGCCGGTCGCCGGCCAGCAGCGCGCGGACCCCCTCCAGCAGCGGCCAGGGCGGCGGCGGCTCCCCCGGCCCGCCGGCAGCCGGCCCGGACAGGCCCGGCCCGGACAGGCCCGGCCCGGACAGGCGCGGCCCGGGGGCGCCCGGGACCGCGGCGCCCGGACCGGCGGCCGCGTCGGGTCGGGTCGGCCAACGCCCGGACGCACCGGCCGACCGGGGCAGCTCGGTGTCCTGGCCGAGCAGCAGCCGGGCCTCCCCGATCAGCGCGTGCGCCATCCCGCTGCGGGTGGCCGGGACCGAGGCGACCTCGAGCGCGGCCAGCAGCGCGTCGGCGGCGGCCAGCCCGGCCGCCGGCTCGTCGGCCAGGGTCAGCGCGGTGGTCCGCACGGTCAGCACCCGCACCAGCGCGCTCGGGCCGCAGCCGCGGGCCAGCACGGCGTCGGCCAGCTCGCTCGCCCGCCGCGGCCGGGCGGAGAAGAGCGTGAGCAGCGCCTCGGCCGAGTCGAGCTCCTCGGCCGGCACGCCGGTGCCGCGCAGGGTGGCCAGCGTGGCGGTGGCGTGCTCCGGCTCCCGCTCGTGCCAGAGCGCGAGGCTGACCACCTCGAAGACCACCTGGCGCCGCTCCTCGGCATCCCGCACCCGGGTGCCGGCGAGGTCGAGCGCCCGTCGGGCCGCGGCCGGCTCGCCCAGCTCGGCCTGCCCGGCGGCGAGCGCGATCGCGGCCCGCGGCCCCGGGTCGTGCGGCAGCGCGCTCTCGGCGAACCGTACGGCCGCCCGCGCGTCGCTGAGCAGCACCGTGTCCGCGGCGGCGAGCAGCACCTCCACGTCGGGGCTGCCCGCGGCGGCCTCCCAGGTGGCCCGGCGAACCAGGTCGACGTGCCGGTGCGGGGCCCGGCGCAGCCGCTCGCCGAGCGCGCGCCGGCGGGCCGGGGTGAGCCGGGCCTCGGCGGCGGCGTGCAGCAGCGGGTGGGCGAACCGGACCAGCAGCAGCCCGGCCCGCTCGTCGCTGGTGACCAGCCCGCGCTCGTCCGCCTCCAGGATCGCCGCCGGCGGCACCAAAGCGGCCAGCGTGTCCCAGGGCAGCGTCTCGCCGAGGGCGAGCAGGTCCAGCGCGTCCCGGCCGGCCGCGGACACCTCGTCCAGCCGCCGGGCCAGCAGCTCGCCGAGCCGCGGCGGCAGCCCGGTGTCCCCGCTCCACCACCACACCCCGGCGTCCAGCCGGAGCCGGCCGGTGTCGGAGCCGAAGCGGACCAGCTCGGTGAGGTAGAGCGGGTTGCCCCGGCTGTGCGACCAGAGCACCTCGACGGTGCCGGAGGCGACCGGGCCGCCGAGCCGGGCGGTGAGCACCGCGTGCGCGCCGGCCCGGTCCAGCGGGGCCAGGTCGAGCCGCTCCAGGAGCCGGTCCTTCCACAGCGCGGTGACCGCGTCCGAGACCGGCTCGTCGGCCCGGACGGTGGCCAGCGTGGTGCAGACCCGGCCGGCGACCAGGGCCAGCACGGCGGCCGCGGAGTGCTCGTCGAGCAGCTGCGCGTCGTCCACCACGAGCAGCACCGGGCCCGGCCCGGCGAGCTCGCGCAACCGGCGGGTGACCAGGTTGGGCACCAGCGCCGGGTGCACGGTCGACATCTCCGGCGGCAGCAGCCCGGCCAGCGCGCCGAACGGGGTCAGCCGGCCGGCCGCGGTGGCGACCACCCAGACGACCTGCCCGCCGGCGGCGCTGACCTCCTCGGCCACCGTGGCGGCCAGCGCCGTCTTGCCGACGCCCGCCTCGCCGACCAGCACCACGCCGCGGCCCGCGCGGGTCGCCTGCCGGGCAGCGGCCGACTCCGCATCGCGGGCGACCATCGCCACCACGGCGTCACCGTATAGACAGGATCCGGCCCCTGGCAGCCGGATAAGGCGCGTACCGCCGGATCTGAGGTAGCGGTCTCCGTACCGGGGGCGGGCGCCTCCCCGTACCGGGCACGGATCCGCCGGGGCGGTCCGCGCCGGCACGCTCGCAGCATGCGGCGCCGCTGCTGGTGGGAGGTGCGCGACACGGTGGACGGCCCGCCGACGATGTGCTTCCAGGTCTGAGCCGGTCGGTACGGGAGACTACGGGCGTGACTGACGACCACGCCCTGGCCCGCACGCTGGCCACCGACGCCGGCGCGCTGCTGCTCGAGCTGCGCGCCGGCGCCGGCCCGGCTGGAGACCCAGTCGACCCCAAGAGCCTGCGCAGCGCCGGCGACGCCCGCTCGCACGAGCTGCTCATGGCCGAGCTGGCCCGGCACCGGCCGGGCGACGCCGTGCTCTCCGAGGAGGGCAAGGACGACCGGCGCCGGCTCACCGCGGACCGGGTCTGGATCGTGGACCCGCTGGACGGCACCCGGGAGTTCGGCGAGGCCGGGCGGACCGACTGGGCCGTGCACGTCGCGCTCTGGGAGCGCGGCGGGCTGACCGCCGGGGCGGTCGCGCTGCCCGGGCTGGGCGTCACCTTCGCCACCGACGACCCGCCCACGCTGGCCCCGCCGGTCGCCGGCCCGACCCGGCTGCTGGTCAGCCGGACCCGGCCGCCGGAGTTCGCCATGCGGGTGGCCGAGCTGGTCGAGTCCGAGCTGGTCCCGCTCGGCTCGGCCGGGGCCAAGGCGATGGCGGTGGTCCGGGGCGAGGCGGACGCGTACGCGCACGCCGGCGGCCAGTACGAGTGGGACTCGGCCGCCCCGGTCGCGGTCGCGCTGGCCGCCGGCCTGCACGCGTCCCGGGTGGACGGCAGCCCGCTGCAGTACAACCGCGACGACGTCTACCAGCCCGATCTGCTCATCTGCCGGCCCGAGCTGGCCGACCGGCTGCTCGCCGCGATTGCCCGCATCGGCACCGCCTGACCCGCCGGCATCTCAGGGCTGCACCGGGGCGACCCCGGTGCGGCCGACCCGCCGGAGCCGGCGCCAGCCACCACGGCCGGCGCCGGTCCGAGCGACGCCGCCGAAGCGCAGGTAGAGCGACGGCACGATGAAGAGGTTGAGCAGGGTCGAGGTGACCAGCCCGCCCAGGATCACCACCGCCATCGGGTGCTCGATCTCGTTGCCCGGGATCGTGCCGGCGACCACCAGCGGCACCAGGGCGAGACCGGTGGCCAGCGAGGTCATCAGGATCGGCGAGAGCCGCTCCTTCGCGCCGCGCAGCACCAGCGCTGGCCCGAAGGGCACACCCTCCTCGCGTTCCAGGTGCTGGAAGTGGTTGATCATGAGGATGCCGTTGCGCGCGGCCAGGCCGAGCACGGTGAGGAAGCCGACCAGCGACCCGAGGGACAGGATCCCGCCGCCCAGGTACGCGGCCAGGACACCGCCGACCAGCGCCATCGGGAGGGTGAACACCACGAGGAAGGCGAGCCGCCACGTGCCGAACGCGGCCTGCAGGAGCAGCACGATCCCCAGGAAGGCGAAGACCGAGAAGAACAGCAGCCGGCTCTGGGCGGCCTGCCGCTCCTGGTACTCGCCCAGCACCTGGGTGGCGTAGCCGCGCGGGAAGGTGACCTCGTTCTTGACCCGCTCCTCGACCTCCCGGGCGACCGAGCCGAGGTCCCGGCCGGAGACGTTCATCTTGATGTCGATGCGGCGGGAGTTGTTCTCCCGGAGCGCCACGTTGGGTGTCGGCACCATCTTCACGGTGGCCACCTCGGACAGCCGGACCCGCTTGCCGCTGGGGGTGTCCAGCAGGATCTTGTTCACCGCCTCGATGCTGTTGCGGACCCTCGGGGTGCTCCAGACGTGCACCTCGATGTTCTTGTTGTTCTTCCAGATGTCCCCCGCCTCCTCGCTGGCGATGAACACGCTGGCGGCCCGGCGCACGTCACCCGGCTTGACCCCGTACTTGGCGGCGGCGTCGAGCTTGACCTCCACCGTCAGCTGCGGTTTCTCCACCTGCAGGTCGACCTTGACGTCGGCGGCGCCCGGGATCGTGGCGACGACCTGCCGGACCTCCTCGGCCTTGGCCCGCAGCACCGGGAACTCGTCCCCGGAGATCCGGACCACGATGGCCTCGCTGGTGCCGGTGAGGACCTCCTTGGTCCGCTCCTTCAGGTACGTCTGCACGTCCCGTTGCAGGCCGGGGTAGCCGTCGACCGCCTTCTGGACGGCGGCCACCGTGTCGTCGTAGTCGACCTTCTCGTCGATGCTGATCCAGTTCTCGCCGAAGTCGATGCCGTGCGGCTCGTCGGCCAGCGTGCCCTGGCCGATGTGCGCACCGAAGTTGCGCACCCCCGGGATCGTCCGCAGCTCGTTGCTGGCCTGCTGGGTGATGCGGACCATCTCGGCGTGCGAGACGCCTGGCCGGCCCAGCCAGTGCATGAGGAAGTCGCGTTCCTTGAACTTGGGGAACAGCTCCTGGCCGAGGAAGGGCAGGACCAGGGCGCCGGCGATCACCAGTACGCCGGCGGTGGAGTAGGCGGCCCGGGGCCGGGCCACGATGCGGCCGAGCACCGCGGTGTAGGCCCGCTGCAGCGACCGCACCGCCGGCGACTCCCGCCGCTCCAGCTTGGAGCGGGACAGCAGGATCAGCGCCAGCGCCGGTGTCACGGTCAGCGCGACGAGCAGTGACGCCAGGATCGCCAGGCCGTACGCGTACGCCAGCGGCCGGAAGAACGAGCCGGTCAGCCCGCCGAGGAAGAGGATCGGCACGGTCGAGATGATGATGATCAAGGTGGCGTGGATGATCGGCCCGCGCACCTCCAGCGAGGCCTCCAGGACGATCCTCGCCGTCGAGGTCGTGCTGCCCTCGCGCCGGGCCTGCCGCAGCCGCCGGACGATGTTCTCGATGTCGATGATGGCGTCGTCGACGATCACCCCGAGCGCGATCACGAAGCCCGCCAACACCATCGTGTTGATCGTGGCGTCCGCCGCGGCGAGCACCAGCCCGGCGGCCACCAGGGACAGGGGGATCGTGACGAGGCTGATCAGCGCCACCCGCCACTCGAAGAGGAAGAACAGCAGGATCAGCGTCACCAGGATGAAGCCGAGGATCATGGCCCGGCCGAGGTTGTCGATCGAGGTCTCGATGAACGTCGCCGGCCGGAAGATCGTCGTGTCGACCTCGATGCCCGTCAGCCCGGGCTGCATCGACGCCAGAGCGTCCTCGACGCCCCGGGTGACCTCGAGCGTGTTGCCCCACGGCAGCTTCTCGACGACGAGCATGATGCCGACGCCGTCGTCGATGACCGCGTCGCCGTTCAGGTGCGGCTGGTGCGAGTGCCGGACGTCGGCGACGTCGCCGATCCTGAGCTGCTTGCCGCCGGCGCCCTCGATCGGCATCTGCGCCAGGCCGTCGGTGTCGATGTTGGGCAGGATGTGCCGGACGCCGAGGCGCTGGTTGGGCGTGTCGAAGAAGCCGCCGGTGCCGATCTCGTAGCCGTTGGAGAACCGGAGCACGCCGACGTCGAGGGCGTCGGCGCTGGCGTCCATCACGGAGTTCAGCGCGACGCCGTGCTTGGCCATGCGGTCGGGGTCGGCCTGGACCTGGAGCACCGACCACTTGTCCCCCCAGATCGCGACGTTCGCGACGCCGGGCACCCGCATGAGCCGCGGCCGGACCACCCAGTACGCGGTCAGCGCCGCCTTGATCAGCGCCTCCTCCGACTTGTCCTCAGTGGACATCCCGACCTTCATGACGCGGCTGGTCGAGGACAGCGGCTGGATCATGAACGGCAGGTCCGACCAGGCCGGCAGGTCGGCCGTCGCCGTGCGGATCCGCTCCTGCACCCGCAGCCGCGCCGCCATGAGGTCGGTGCCCTGCTTGAAGATCAGCTGCACCGAGGACAGGTCCGGGACCGACCGGGACCGCATGACATCAAGGCCCTCGATCCCGTTCAGTGCCTCCTCGATCGGCACGGTCACCAGCGCCTCGACGTCGGCCGCGGACAGCCCGAGGCACAGCGTCTGGACCTCGACCCGGGGCGGGGCGAACTCGGGGAAGACGTCCACCGGCAGGTTCCGGAACTGCGCGACGCCGAAGAACATCATCAGCGACGCGCCCACGACCACCAGGAAGCGCAGCTTCAGGCTGGTGGCGACGATCCAGCGCATCATGGCGGCCCCCGGCCCGGTAGTCAGATGCCGGTGCCGAGCTCGGCGCCGTAGAGCATCGCGGCGCCGACGGTGACGACCCGTGCCGCCAGCGGCGGCCCGCTCGCCATCACCATGGTCTCGCCGTCGATGACATCGACGACCACCTGCCGGCGCAGGTACGACCGCGGCGCGACCTCCTCGAAGACCCAGGTGACGCCCGCGGTGTCGTAGATCAGGGCCGAGTACGGCACGGTCGTCCTGGTCCGCGTCGCGCCCGCGACCCCGGCGACCGCGGCGATGGAGACCGTCTCGGTCCGGATGCCCAGCCTGGTCACGGCCTGCTCGGTGAGCACGACCTTCTTGGCCGCCGTGCCGGCCACCGGCTCCACCCGGGCCGGCTTGTCCGCGTCAGCGCCCGGCGCCGGCGCGCCGGCCTCGGAGCCGGCGCAGCCGGCGAGGACCGCGCCGCCGACCAGCAGGAGGGCGGCCGCCCACCGCCTACCGTGTCGCATCTGACCGCTCCCTCTCGACGTCGGGCGGGCCCGCCGGAGCCGGCCGCGACCGCTCGGCGTACCGGAGGTAGAGCCCGGGGAGGACGAGGAGGTTCACCAGCGCCGCGGTCAGCAGGCCACCGAGGACGATCGCGACCAGCGGCTGGACGATCTCCAGGCCGGCGGTGACCCCGAACAGCAGCAGCGGCGCCAGCGCGGCCGCGGTAGCCAGCGCCGGGATCACCACGGAGTCGAAGCCCTCCCGGGTGCCGCGCAGGACCAGATCCGGCCCGGGCCGGTCTCCGGTCCGCTCCAGCCGCTGGTAGTGCCGGATCTGCCGGATGCCGCCGCGGGCGGCGACGGCCAGCACGGCGAGCAGGCCCAGCAGCGAGGCCGCCGACAGCACGTCCTCCCGCAGCAGCGCGACCAGCACGCCGCCGGACAGCGCCACCGGCAGCAGCAGGAACAGCAGCGTGGCCAGGCGCCAGCTGCCGAACGCCGCCTGCAGCAGGAAGTACAGCGCGACGACGAACGCGACGACGTACGCCACGGTCCACCGCTGCTCGCTCTGCCGCTCGGTCGACTCCCCCAGCACCTCGAGGTGGTGCTCGGCCGGGAAGGTGACGTCGCGGGTCGCCTCCTGGACCTCGCGGGTCACGTCCCCGAGGCCGCGGCCCCAGACGTCGGCGGTGACGTCGACGTACCGGGCGACGGCGTCATGCCTGATGTTGGTCGGGTTCGGCCGGACCCGGACGCTCGCGATGTCGCCCAGCCGCACCTGCTCGCCCTTCGGCGAGTCGATGAGCAGGTCCTGGATGGTGCTCACGCTGTGCCGGTGCGCCGGGGTGCCCCAGACCACCACCTCGAAGATCTTCTGGCCCTCGTACATGTGGCCGGCGGTGATGCCGGAGGCCATGATCGCCGCCGCCCGGCGGGCGTCGCCGGGTTTGAGGCCGGCCGCCGCCGCCTTGGGGATGTCCACCTCGACCTCGACCGTCGGCTCGAAGTCGGGCCTCGAGATCCGCGGCGCGCCGACGCCCTTGACCGCGGAGACGAGGTGCGCGACCTCCTCCGCCTTGGCCGCCAGCACCGCGTAGTCCCGGCCGTAGACACGGACGACCAGCGAGGACTCGGCGGTCCGCGCGGCACGCAGCCGCTTCTCCGGGTAGGTCGTCACCTCCGAGCGCAGGCCGGGGTAGCCGCCGACGACCGCGCGAACAGCGTCTGTGGTCGCGCCGTGGTCGGCGTCGGGGTCGATGCCGACCCACATCTCGGCGGTGTTCGACCCGACGACCTGGTCCGACAGGGAGGCCCGGCCCACGTGCACGCCGACGCTGCGCACCCCGGGGACCGCCCGCAGCTCGCGGCCGGCCATCCCGCTGATCCGGTTCATCTCGGGCAGCGAGGTGCCCGGGGGACCCTGCCAGCTGACCAGCAGGTCCCGCTCCTGCAGCGGCGGGACGACCGACTGGTCGCGCAGTGCGGGCAGCGCGGCGAGGCCCGCGAGCACCAGCACCGCGGCCGCGACCAGCAGCGGGACCGGGCGGCCGAGCAGCCGGGGCAGCGCGGACGCGTGGGCGCGGCGGAGGGCGCGGGTCACCGGCGAGTCGCGGTCGGTGCCGGGGCGGCCGAGCAGCAGTGACAGCGCCGGCGTGACGGTCAGCGCCACCAGCATGGAGGCGAGGACAGCGACGACGTAGCCGAGGGCCACCGACCGGAGGAAGGGACCGGTCACGGCGCCCAGCGCGAGGACCGGCGCGACCGACAGGACGGCGATCACCGTGGCGACCACCACGTCGCCCCGGCTGGTCAGCACGGCCTCCCGGACGGCGGTGCCGCGGTCCGGCCGCGGCTCACCCGCCGGGCCGTCGGCGGCGGGCGGCGGGTGGCGGAGCCCGCGCCGGACGGCCAGCGCGTCCCCCACGGCGTCGTCGACGAGCACCGCGACGGCCATCACCAGCCCGGCCACGATCATCGCGTTGAGCAGGAGCCCGAACCAGGACAGCACCAGGGTGGCGACCGCCAGCGACAGCGAGACCGCGACCAGACCGACCACGGCGGCGCGCCAGTCGACCAGCAGCGCAAGCAGCGCCACGCCGAGGAGGACCAGGCCCAGCCCGAGCGAGCGGCCGAGGTTGTCCCGGACGGCGTCCAGGTAATTCGCCGGCCGGTAGAGCCCGGTGTCGACGGTGATCCCGGTCAGGCCCGGGCGCATCTCGTCCAGCGCCCGCTCCACGTCCCGGGTCAGCTGGGACACGCTGGTACCGGGGAACCGCTCCACCACCATGAGCAGGCTCTGCTCGTCGTTGGCGAGCCCGTCGCCGATCAGCAGCTGGTGGTCCTCGACCACGGTGGCGATGTCGCCGAGGCGCAGGCCGGCGGTCTCCGCCCCCTCGACGGCGACCTTGGAGAGGTCGGCCGCGGTCCGCACCGGCTGCCGGTGCTGGATCTCGATCCGCTGGTTGGCGTTGTCGATGAACCCGCCGGTGCCCGGCGTCGAGGCCTCGACGAAGGTCAGCGGCGAGGACCACATGGCGTTGCCCGCCGAGGTGACCACGGTGTCCAGCGGGACCCGGTGCCGGCGCAGTCGCTCCGGGTCGACCAGCACCTGCAGCTGCCGGTTGCGCATCCCCCACACCGCCACGTTGGCCACCCCGGGCACCGCGATGAGGCGCTGCCGGATGTTGAAGCGGGCCAGCACCGACATCTCGATGAGCGAGACGTCCTTCGACGACAGCCCGATCATCATCAGCCGGCTGGTGGACGCGGTCGGCTGGATGACCTGGGGCGACTTGGAGACCGCGGGCAGCGCGCGGACCATGGTGAGCCGCTCCTGCACGACCTGCCGGGCCTGGATCGGGTCGGTGCCGGGCTCGAAGCTCATGTCCATCCGGGCCAGGCCGGGCAGCGAGTCCGACCGGATCGCCGCCAGCCACGGCATCCCGTTGAAGAACTCCTGCTCCATCGGGTTGGTGATGAGGTTCTCGACCTCCTCGGCCGAGAGCCCCAGTGCCTCGGCCTGCACCTCGACGTGCACGGGACCGAAGTCCGGGAGCGCCTCGACCTCCGCCGTGCGGAGCTGGGCGGCGCCCAGGACGAGCAGGACCGCGGCCACGGCGAGCGCGAGCGTGCGGTACCGCAGACTCGACCCGACGATCCAGGCCAGCATGGATTCGGCCCCCCTACGGCACCGCCGGGCCAGGCCGGCCGGCGGTGCCCTGGCCGGGACCATGCCAGCATTGGTTCACAGCCGGCTCACAGCGGCCTCGCATCGCGCTCACAGCCGGCTCACCAGCGGGAACCGGGCCCGCGGCAGGGTCGGTCTGGCGCCCGGACCCGGCCGGCATGGCTCGACGGGGCGGGCCGGGCTGCCCCGAAGAGGCTAGGACTGTCAGTCCATCGGGGTCATCCGAAGCGTGCTCGTCGGGTGTACACAGGGGGATGGCGGCCGCCTTGGGGGGAAGGCAATGGAGTTCCGCTTACTTGGTGCAGTCGAGGCCCGCACGCCCGAGTGCCAGATCGACCTGGGACCGCGCAAGCAGCGCCTCGCGTTCGCGGTGCTGGCGCTGCGGGTCAACCAGCTCGTTCCGGTGCCACGCCTGGTCGACCTGACCTGGCCGTCGTCGCCGCCGCAGACCGCGCAGCACGCCATCCACTCGCGGGTGTCCCGGCTGCGCGCTGCCCTCGCGGAGGCCGGGGCCGACCGGGACGGCATCGCCATCGTCACCCACGGGTCGTCGTACGTGCTGCACGCGGATCCGATGACGGTGGACGCCCACCGCTTCCGAGCCGGCGTCGTCCAGGCCTCGGCCGAGACCGACGACCGCACCAAGGTCGCGCTGCTGCGGTCCGCGGTCGACCTGTGGCACGGACCACCGCTGGCCGACGTCGCGACGCCGGTCGTCGCCGACCAGCTGTGCCGCGGCCTGGAGGAGCTGCAGCTGGCCGCGCTGGAGGAGTGCCTCGACGCCGAGCTGCGCCTGGGCCGGCACGGCGCGGTCCTCGGGGAGCTGGTGGAGCTGGCCGCGCAGCACCCGTACCGTCCGCGGCTGCTGGCCCAGCTCATGCTCGCCCTGCACCGGGCGGGCCGCGGTCCGGACGCGCTGACGGCGTACCGGCTGGCGCGCTGCCGCCTCGCCGACGAGGTCGGCCTGGACCCGGAGCCCCGGCTCCAGCAGCTCGCCACCGCCATCCTCCGCGCCGATCCGGCGCTGGACCTGCCCGGCCCGGCGCAGCCCGGCCCGCGCCACCGGCCCGACGCGGACGACGGGGACGCACCGGCCGTCGAGCCGGCGGAGGGGTGGCCCGGAGGGGAGCCCGCCATGTCCGACGTGACCCTGGAGGCCGACCGGCTGACCAAGACCTTCGGGCGGCGCACCGCCGTGGCCGACCTGAGCTTCACCGCCCGGCAGGGCGAGGTGCTGGGCCTGCTCGGCGCCAACGGGGCCGGCAAGACGACGACGATCCGCCTGCTCACCACGATGCTCCGACCCACCCGCGGGGACTTCGCGGTGGCCGGCATCCCGTCCGGCCGGCAGGCGGAGATCCGGGGCCGGGTCGGCGTCCTGCCCGAGGGGGCGGGCTACCCGGGCCACCAGACCGGCCTGGACTACCTCTCCTACCACGCTCGGCTGTTCGGGATGCGGCGCGCCGAGGCCACGCGCACCGCCGCCCGGCTGCTCGACGAGCTCGGGCTGGGCGACCGGGCGCGGTCGCGGATCGCCACCTACAGCCGCGGGATGCGACAGCGCCTGGGCATCGCGCGCGCCCTGCTCAACGCACCGGCGGTCATCCTGCTCGACGAGCCGACACTCGGCCTCGACCCGGCCGGCCGGCACCAGGTCCTCGGGCTGCTCCGCGATGTCGCCCGGTGCACCGGCGCCACCGTCCTGCTCAGCACGAACACGCTGCCGGAGATCCGGGAGGTGTGCACCGACCTCCTGGTCCTCGACGAGGGCCGGGTCGCGCTGGCCGGGACCGTGGCGGACGTGGCCCCGGCGCTGGCCGGGACGGTGGCGGACGTGACCCCCGCGCTCGCCGGCCGCCAGATCGGGCGCGTCCGGGTGCCGCCGGAGCTGGCGGACCGGGCGGTCGAGGCCGTGCGCGACGTCCCCGGGCTGGCGGTCGATGTCGCAGCCGACCGGCCCGGCGTCCTGCGGCTCTCGGTGGCCCCGGCGGCGGGGCCCGGGCCGGGGGAGCTGCCGCTCAACGCCGTGCTGCAGGCGGTGCTCAGCGCCGGCGTACCCGTGCTCGCCTACGAGGCCGAGGACTCCCGGCCCGCGCACGCCGTGGCCGCCGGCCCCGGCCGGTCCGACCGGCGGTCATGACCGTCGCCGATGTCGGCGGTGGGAGCCGCGCGGACGACGACAGCCCGGAGGGGGTCCGGGTCGGCGCCGGGAGCTGGCGGGTCGTCGCCGGGCAGGAGTGCCGCGACCTGTGGGTCGGCGGGCGGGCGCCGGTCCTGCTGTTCGCGCTCAGCGTCCTGCTCAGCGTCGTGACGTACCTCGCGGCGACCAACCAGGCGCTCAACTTCCTGGAGCAGCGGGAGGCGGTGAACCTCGCCCTGCAGATAGCGGTGGTGGTGGGCGTCCTGGTCACGCTGGTGACCAGCGCCGAGTCGATCAGCGGGGAGCGCGACCGCGGCACCCTCGAGGGGCTGCTGCTCACCCCGGTGTCCCGGCGGGCCATCGTCGCCGGGAAGCTCGCGGCGGCGCTGTCGCTGTGGTTCGGGACGTACCTGGTGAGCGTGCCGTACGTGTGGGTGCTCGGCGGCGGGGTGTCGATCGCCGGCCAGGCGCTGCTGCTGGGGCTGCTGGTCGGCACGCTGCTCGCGGTCGCCCTGGCCGGGCTCGGCCTGCTGGTCAGCGCGGCGTCCGGCTCCAACCGGATGAGCGTCTCGGTCAGCCTCTTCCTGCTCATCGCGCTGTTCGCGCCCGCCCAGCTGCCGGCCGAGCCGCAGGGCTGGTTCGGGACGGTCCTGGACCGGATCAACCCGGTCGACGCGGCGATGCACTACATCACGACGGTGCTGGTGGACGGGCACGCCTGGACCCGGCACCTGTCGTACCTGGTCTCGCCGGTCCTCGTCGCGGTGCTCACGGCCGGCGCGCTGCTCGCCGCCGGCTCGCGCGTCGTCCGCCTGCGCCCGGCGGTGAGCTGAGGATGGCCCGGGCGAGCGCGCTCGGGGGTGCGCTGCTCACCCTGCTGGCGCTGACCGGCGCGGCCGCCCCGGCCGCGGCCGCGCCCGCCGGGCCGGGACCGGTGGCGGTGCGGCTCGAGCAACGCCGGCTCGCCACCGTGCTGGGGGACGAGTTCACCCTGGTGTCCCACCTGAGCAACCGCGGCGGCACCCCGACCGGCGAGCTGATCGCGCACGTGGACCTGGAGAGCCTGACCGGCGAGGTGTACGTCGACCCGGAGGACTGGTCGGCCGAACGCACCGCCGCGGTGCCGCCGCTGCGGCCGGGCGAGACGGTCACCGTGCGCTGGCGCCTGCAGGCGGTGAACTGGGGCAGCTTCCTCGCGTACGTGGTCGTCCTGCCCAAGGACCCGGCCGCGCCCGGCGGGGAGCCGCTCGTGGTGAGCCCGGCCGTGCGGGTCGACGTCGCCGGCCGGCGGACGCTGGACATCGGGCTGGCGCTGCCGGTCGTGGTGGCCACGCCGGTGCTGCTCGCGCTGCTGGTCGTCACCGTCCGGCGTCGGATCCGCCGCCGGGGCTGACCGGAGCGCCCGGACGGCTTCCGCCGCGGCCCGGGGCGGCCTACCGTTGTCGCAGGCGTACGGCTTCTGGTCGAGCGGGGTCCCGTCGGCGTGCTGCCCGGCGGCGAGCCGGCGGCCGGACCCCGGGAAATCGGGGACACGATGAAGCGCAGGACCAGGTATGTCGCCGTGGGCGTGGCCACCGTCGCGCTCGCCGGGGCCGGAGCCGCCGTCGCGGCGGCGGCCGGAGCGGCCGGGGACAGCGAGACGCCGATCACCGGGGAGGCGCTGACCAGGGCGAGCGAGGCCGCCCTGGCCGCGACCGGCGGCGGCCGGGTCACCGAGACCGAGGTGGGCGACGAGGAGGCGCACTACGAGGTGGAGGTCACCCTCCCGGACGGCCGGCAGGTGGACGTCGCGCTCGACCGCACCTTCACCGTCGTCGGCGTCGAGGGCGACGAGGAGGCGCCCGACGACCGGGAACCCTGACCCCGTGCCGCGCCGGCCCGAATGCCCGCTTCAGGCCGGCTGCGTGGTCTTCGGCACGGCCTGGTCATCCTTCGTGTGATCTGGCAAACTCACCCAACGTGCAGCGTTAGGCACTCTCCGCTCCAGCATTGCTGGGAGAGACGATGGCGACCCTTGGCGCCCTGGCCTCCGACCCCGTCCTCATCGGAGGCGACAACCGCTCCGGCACCACGCTGACCAGCGTCGTCCTGGACTCCCATCCCGACCTGGTGGTCGGCCCGGAGCTGGACTTCGTCGAGCCGGTCAACCTCGGGCCGTACGTGGTCGAGTCCTGCGACCTGTTGCTCGCCGGCGACCCGCGGGTGCAGGGACCGGGGGTGGAGACCGCGGACCCGGAGTGGTCCTTCGGGGTCCAGTTCGCCAAGCAGTGCCACCGCTTCGGGGTGCCGTTCGCCGAGCTGCGCCAGCTGGTCGCCGGCGTGGTCGCCGACCTCGGCACCGACGTCGCCGACTTCGACGAGCGGTGCGTGGTCATCGACGCGGTCGGCGAGCACCGGCGCCGGGCCACCGGGATGCGCCGCTGGGGCATCAAGATCCAGCGCCAGGTGCACCGGGTCGACGACTTCGCCCGCCGCTGGCCGGCCGCCCACTTCGTGCACGTGGTCCGGGACGGCCGGGACGTGGCCGCCTCCAACATCACCGGCGGCCAGGAGTGGAGCTACAAGACCATCCCGGAGGCGGCCGCCGGCTGGCTCGCGGTGGTCGAGCGGCCGCCGACCGTCGCCCCGCCCGGCCGCTACCTGGAGCTGCGCTACGAGGACCTGGTCGGCGACCCGGCGACCGCCCTCCGCCGGGTCACCGACTTCCTCGGCGTGCGCTGGGACGACGCGCTGCTGCGGCACTCCGAGCTGCCGCACACCCTCTTCGACAACCCGTACGACCACCCGGCCGCGGAGCCCGCGGCGGAGGCCCTGTCGGCGGCGAAGGTGGCCCGGCACGTCCGTGACCTCACCCCGGCGCAGATCGCCGAGTTCGAGCGGCTGGCCGGGCACGAGCTGACCCGGCTCGGCTACCGGCTGACCGGCGCGCTGGTCGGCGAGACCCGGTCGGCGGGCTGACCCGAGGGGGACACATGGCGGCGCGACCGGGGCCGGACCGGGCCGACGTGGTGGTCGTCGGCGGCGGGCACAACGGGCTGACCTGCGCCGCGTACCTGGCGCGGGCCGGGCTGGCGGTGACCGTGCTGGAGCGCCGGGACGTGCTCGGCGGGGCCTGCGTGACCGAGGAGCTGATCCCGGGCTACCGCTGCTCGACCGCCAGCCTGGTCACCTCGCTGTTCCGGCCGGAGATCGCGGCCGAGCTGGACCTGGCCGCGCACGGCCTGGAGTTCCTGCCCCGCAACCCGTCGGTGGTCGCGCTGTTCCCGGACGGCCGGCACCTCATGCTCGGCGCCGACGAGGACGCCTGCGTCGAGCAGATCGCGCAGTTCTCGGCGAAGGACGCGGCCGCGTACCCGGCGTACGGGCGGACGATGCGGCGGCTGGCCGACTTCGTCGAGCCGTACCTGATGAACCCGCTGCCGGGCCTCGACGGACCCGGCGCCGAGGGTGCGCTGCGGGCCGCGCTGGCCCGGGCGCTGGAGCTGCCCGACGGCGACCTCGTGCAGCTGGTCGAGCTGCTGGCCGGCAGCGCGGCCGGCTTCCTGGACCGCTGGTTCGAGCACGACGCGATCAAGGTGCCGCTGGTCATCGACGGGATCACCGGGGTGGACGCGAGCCCGTCCATGCCGGGCTCGGCCTTCCTGATGCTCTACCACATGACCGGGGTGACCGAGATCGGCCGGCCGGCCTGGGGCCAGGTGCGCGGCGGGATGGGCGGCATCACCGCCGCGCTGGCGTCCTGCGCCCGGGCGGCCGGCGCGACCGTACGGACCGACGCCCCGGTGGGCCGGATCCTGGTCCGGGACGGCCGGGCCGCCGGGGTGGTGCTGGCCTCCGGCGAACAGATCGCGGCCGGCGCGGTGGTCTCGGCCGCGGACCCGTACACGACCTTCGTGCGGCTGCTGGAGCCGGGCGACCTGCCGGCCCGGACCCGCCGGGCCGCGGAGAACCGGCGCTTCACCGGCGTCGCCATGAAGATGCACATCGCGCTGGACCGGCTGCCCGACGTCGCCGGCTTCGAGCCGGGGGTCGGGCCGCAGCACCACGGCACCTTCCTCATCGCGCCGACGATGGAGTACCTGGAGGAGGCGTACGCCGACGCCAAGGCCGGCCGCCCCGCGCACTCCCCGCACATCGAATGCACGGTGCCCAGCGTGCTCGACCCGACGGTCGCGCCGCCCGGCAAGCACCTGATGGGCGTCTACCTGCAGTACGCGCCGTACCAGCTGGCCGAAGGGTCCTGGGACGAGGCCAAGGAGGCGTACGGGGACCGCGTGCTGGAGTGCATCGAGCAGTACATGCCCGGCATCACCGCCTCGGTCGTCGGCCGGGAGGTGCTCACCCCGGTGGACCTGGAGCGCCGGCTCGGGTTGACCGGCGGCGACCTCTACCACGGCGCGATGACGCTCGACCAGCTCTTCCTGCTCCGGTCCGGGTCCGGTCCGTCCAGCCACCACACCCCGGTGCCGGGGCTGTTCCTGGCCGGCTCCGGCGCCCACCCGGGCGGCGGCGTGTTCGGCGTGCCCGGCCGCAACGGCGCCCGGACCGTGCTGCGCGAGCTGGGGCCGGGATGACCGGGGAGCCGCCGGAGCTCGACCACGGGCTGATCGAGCCGCTGGCCATCCCGCCGGACTCGCTGGTGCCCGACCCGGCCACCGGCAGCTCCAACGAGGTCGAGTACGACCTGTACTTCCGGCTGGTCCGGGAGGACCCCGGCCTGCTCACCTGGACCCGCAGCTGCCTGCGCATCGACGGCGAGCTGCTGGCCGACCTGCACCGCACCGGCCTGTCGGCCGAGGACCGCTGCGACATCCTGCAGGGCCTGCTCACCGTGCAGCGGGTGACGCTGGAGCGCTGGGTCACCGTCGGCGAGGCGGTCCGGTCCCGCCGGGAGGAGGCGTCGTGACCGTCGAGGAGCTGACCCGGGCCCAGGAGCTGGCCGTACGCCGCTGGAAGGGCGGCCACCACGCCTTCCACGTGCTGCTGGTCGCCATGAACACCCGGCTGGACCAGGCGTCCGGCCTGCTCGACGCGGGCGAGTACGACGCCGCCGCACCGCTGCTGGAGGAGCTGGCCGGGCTCTACCGGGCGGCCACCGCGCTGATGCGGTACGCGTCGGACTTCCGCGCCGAGGACTACGAGACGCTGGTGCGGCCGTCGATGATGCCGCCGTTCACCAGCCCCGGCTTCTCCGGGCTGGCCAACCAGGACCACGCGATCATGCTCGACCGGATGGCCCGGCTGCGGGTCGCGGTGGCCCGGGACGAGGACGCGTCGGCCCGGGTCAAGGCGGCCGGGGCCCGGCTGACGACGGCGCAGAAGGACAACCGGGCCAGCCACATGCTGGTCTGCCGCCGGTTCGTGCCGGACGGGCAGTCGCTGCTGCGGGAGTTCTTCCGGCAGCGCAGGGAGGAGGGCGACCTGCCATGACGATCTCCGTGGTCGAGGTCTGGCACCTCCGGCCCGAGCTGGCCGACCGGGCGCTGGAGCTCATGCAGGAGATGGACGACCTGCTGGAGGACCACGCGCACGGCCACCCGGGCTGGTGCGGGCACGCCCGCTTCTTCGCCAGCGCCGACGAGCCGGGCCGGGTGCTGATGCTCTATCCCTGGCGGTCCCGGGAGCTGCTCGACGACCTGGTCCGCGCCGAGGAGCCGCTGCTCGCCGGCTTCGTCGCCCGCTGCTGCACCCGCCCGCGCGAGGTGCACGTCTACGCCGAGCTCGCGGTCGACGTCGAGCCGGCGGCGGTCGACCATGGTTGACCCGGTCCCGGCCGAGCGCGGCGTCGCGCTGGTCACCGGGGCGTCCCGCGGCATCGGCCGCGCCATCGCGCTCGGGCTGGCCGGCGCGGGCTGGGACGTCGCGGTGAACTACCGGTCCGACGCGGCGGCCGCGGCCGAGCTGGCCGACACGATCGCCGCGGCCGGCCGCCGGGCGGTCGCGGTGCAGGCCGACGTGGCCGACCCCGATCAGGCGGCGCTGGTGGTCGCGGAGACCACCGAGCGGCTCGGGCCGGTGGAGGTGCTGGTCAACAACGTCGGCGAGTTCGCCTTCGCGCCGCTGGCCACCACCAGCCCGGGCGAGTGGCGGGAGACGCTGGAGAGCAACCTGGGCAGCGCCTTCTACACCAGCCTGGCCGCGCTGCCCGGCATGCGGCACCGGCGCCGCGGCCGGATCGTCAACCTCGGGCTCAGCCCGGTCGGGCTGGTCCGGGCCGCGCCCAACGTGGCCGCGTACGCGGTCGCCAAGACCGGCGTGGTCGTGCTCACCATGACCATGGCGGTGGAGGAGGCGCCGTACGGGATCACGGTCAACTGCGTCTCCCCCGGCCTGGTCGACAACGGGCATCTGCCGCCCGAGCAGGCCGGCTGGATGGTCGAGCGGGTGCCGATGGGCCGGCTCGGCCGGGCCGAGGAGGTCGCCGACGCGGTGCTGTTCCTGGTCTCCGAGCGGGCCTCGTACGTGTCCGGGGCGAACCTCGCGGTGGCCGGCGGCTGGGACTGGCTGACCCGCCCGACCGACCACGACAAGGCCGTCACCGGCCTGTTCGGGGGTGAGCCCGGTGGCTGAGCAGCGGACCGCGTCGCGGGCGCCGGTGTGGGCGGCGTTCGCCGCGCTGTGCTTCCTGTGGGGCTCGACGTACCTGTTCATCAAGATCGGCATCGACTACTGGCCGCCGGTGCTGCTGGCCGGCGCCCGCAACGTGCTCGCCTTCGCCGCGGTGGCGCTGGTGCTCGTCGGCATGGCGGTGCTGTGGAAGCGGCCGCACCCGCTGCCCGGCGCCCGCGGGTGGGTGCCGCCGGCGGTCTTCGCGCTGCTGCAGGGCACCGCGTTCGCGCTGATCTTCTGGGCCGAGCGCTACATCAGCTCCGGGCAGACCGCGGTGCTGATCGCCACCAACCCGCTGTTCACGCTGCCGCTGACCCGCTTGTGGCTCAAGCAGCCGGTGGCCGGCCGGCAATATCTGGCCGTGCTGCTCGGCGTCCTCGGGGTCGCGCTGACCGCCGGGGTGCGGGAAGGCGAGGGCTTCACCGGCACCACCGCCGAGCGGGTCACCGCGCAGGGCGCGGTGCTCGTCGCCGCGTTCTGCTACGCGTTCTCGCTGCTCTACAGCCGGAAGTACATGCACGGCGACCGGTACGCCAACACCGCCATCCACCTGGGCACGTCGGCGATCTACCTGTTGCTGCTGTCCACCCTGATGGACCCGGACGACGCCGGCGTCGACCTCGACCCGCGCGGGCTGCTGGCGCTGCTCTACCTCGCCCTGCTCGGCTCGGCGCTGGCGTACTGGCTGCTCTTCTACCTGATCGACAACCTCGACGCGCTGCAGGTCTCGTACGTGACCGTGGTCAACCCGGTGGTCGCGGTGCTGCTCGGGATCGTCGTGCTCAGCGAGCCGGTGACGCCGCTGGTCTGGCTGGGCACGGCCGCCGTCGTGCTCGGCATCTACCTCGTCAACCGGCCGGCGCGCGCGCCCGCGGAGACCCCCAGCCGCTAGGGAGTGCCTGCCGGAGGTCGGTGCGCCGCCGGCTGGGCGGGTGGACACCCCTTCCGGCGCGGCTAGTGCTCTGCCCCGGTGACCGGGGCAGAGCACACCCTAGCCGCGGGAGGAGGGTGCCCGGTCCGGGACCGGACCGCCCGGTGGGTGACGGGGCATGGTGATCGCGGCGACCAGGCCGACGGCGAGGACCGCGGCCACCGAGCCCCAAGCGGCGCCGTACGAGGCCGAGTCGGCCAGCCAGCCGGCCGCCAGCGGGCCGATGATCGCGCCCAGGTCGCCGGCCATCTGGAAGACCGCGACCACGCTGCCGCCCCGGCCGCGCACGGTGTCGCCGACGATCGCGGCCGGCGCGGTGCCGAGGAACGCCGCGCCCGCGCCGAGCAGCACCATCGAGACCAGGAACGCCGGCAGCGAGGCCGACAGCGCCAGCAGCAGCATGCTCGCGGTGGCCAGCGTGCTGCCCAGCAGCAGCGCCGGCCGGCGGCCCACCTGGTCGGTGAGCCGGCCGGCCGCCAGCAGCAGCAGCGCCTGCGCGGCCGAGCCGAGGACCAGCCCGACGCCGGTCCACTCCGGACCGCGGCGCAGCCCCTCCACCACGAAGAGCGGGATCAGCGAGCTGCGCACGCCGAACAGCGCCCAGCCGGTGCCGACGTTGGCGAGCAGCGCGGCCCGGTAGGACCGGTCGGCCAGCGCCTCCCTCAGCGAGGTCCGCTGCTCGGCGGCGTCGGTCGCCGGCGCGGCGTTCTCCCGCGGCTCCATCCGGGCCAGCGCCGCCACCGCGATCGCCCCGGCGACGCCGAGCGAGGCGGCGTACACGAAGAACGGCAGCCGCACCGACGCGCCGGTGAGCAGGCCGCCCAGCGCCGGCCCGGCGATCCCGCCGATGAGGAAGCCGGCCTGGAAGACCCCGCTGGCCCGGCCCCGGTGGCTGGCGTCCACCACCCGCAGCAGCAGGCTGTACGCCGCCACCGTGAACATCGCCGAGCCCACGCCGCCGGCGCCGCGCAGCACCAGCAGCTGCCAGTAGGTCTGGGCCAGGCCGGCCAGCACGCTGGTCACCGAGACGATGCCGAGACCCGTGGCGAGCACGACCCGCTCGCCGAAGCGGTCCACCAGCCGGCCGCAGCCGAGCGCGGAGACGAACCGGAGCAGGGCGAAGACCGAGATGACGGCGCCGGCCGCGGTCCGCCCGACGCCGAACTCGCGGGCGAAGACCGGGATGGCCGGCGCCACGATGCCGAAGCCGACCGCCACCGCGAAGGCGACCGCGCTGAGCACGGCGACCTCGCGCGGCAGGTCTCCCCCGAATCGGCGCACGAACGCCGATCCTCGCCCCCGCGCCGCGGGCCCGCTCAGCCGGGGTCGGAGGCCCCGTGCCGGCCGGCGCCGGCGGCGAAGCGGGTGGCGCCGGCCACCGCCTCGCCGGAGGCGAGGGTGGCCAAGCCGTACCGGAACTCGACGGCCATCGCCTCGGTCACCGGCAGGCCGGCCTGCTCGTACACCGAGGCGCGGTCCGAGCGCAGGCAGGTTGGCGGCAGGGCGGCGAGCTCGGCGGCCAGCGCCTCGGCGGCGGCCCGGGCCGTCCCGGTCGGCACCACCCGGTCGGCCAGCCCCCAGGACAGCGCCTCGGCGGCGCCGACGGGGCGGCCGGTGAGGATCATGTCCAGGGCGCGGCCCTGGCCGACCAGCCGGGGCAGCCGGACGGTGCCACCGTCGATCAGCGGCACGCCCCAACGCCGGCAGAAGACGCCGAAGACGGCGTCCTCCTCGGCCACCCGCAGGTCGCACCACAGGGCCAGCTCCAACCCGCCGGCCACCGCGTGGCCGCTCACCGCGGCGATCACCGGGATGCCGAGCCGCATCCGGGTCGGGCCCATCGGGCCGTCTCCGTCCGGCTCGACCCGGTTGCCGCGGCCGGTGGCGACGGCGCGCAGGTCGGCGCCGGCGCAGAACGTGCCGCCGGCGCCCCAGAGCACCGCGGCCCGCACCTCCGGCTCAGCCTCCACCGCGCGCAACGCGGCGACCAGCGCCTCCGCGGTGTCCCGGTCGACCGCGTTGCGGACCTCCGGCCGGTCCAGCACCACGGTCCGCACCGGACCCGACCCCTCCACCCGGACGCTCACGCCGGAACCGTACCGCCGCTCAGGACAGCCGGGCCTCGGCGTGCAGCAGCTCGACCAGCGCGGCCGGGTCGGTCGGCCGGCCCCGCCGGTCGAAGAAGGTGGCCACGTTGAGCGCGTCCCGGTCCAGGAAGGTGGCGCCCTGCGGGTTAGCCACCACGTCCACCACCTGCGGCAGGTCGATCATCACCAGCCGAGCCTCGTGCACCAGCAGGTTGTACGCACTCAGGTCGCCGTGCGCGATGCCGGCCCGGGCCAGCCGGACCAGCAGCTCGACCGCCTGGTCCCACAGCGGGTCGAGCGCGGCGCCGCGGTCGGCCACCTCGGCCAGCCTTGGCGCGGCCGCCCCGTCGGCGTCACCGATGAACTCCAGCAGCAGCTCGGTGCCGACGATCTGCACCGGGTACGGCACCGCGGCACCGGCCGACCACAGCGTGCACAGCGCGCCGAACTCGGTCGCCGCCCACTGGCCGGCGAGCAGGTCCTTGCCGAACGCAGTGCGGGTGCGCATGGCCCGCATCTCCCGGGACCGCCGCACCCGGCGCCCCTCGGCGTACGCGGCGTCCCGGTGGAACTGCCGGTGCTGCGCGTCCCGGTAGCGCTTGGCGGCCAGCAGGCAGCCGCGGTCGGTGTCCGGCACGCCCCGCCAGAGCAGGTGAACGTCGGCTTCCTTGCCGGTCTTGAGCACGCCGCGCTCGAGGTCGACCGCGGCCAGCTCGGTGACCAGCCAGTCCGGCCGCGGCTTCGGGCCCCGCTCGCCGGCGCGGGACAGGTCCCAGGTCGACCAGCGGTCGCCATCACCGGCGATCGGGTCGTCGGAGTAGTGGTATTGCCGCGGGCCGGAACGAAACCGCTCGTGGTGGTCCGGCTCGTCGTCGGACCAGAGCTTGTGGCGGGGCACGGTGGGTCTCCCTGGCTGGGGCGCCCACCGGCGGTCTAGGGCCGGGTGCGGGCGCGGGTGGGCAGCACGAGAACGGGCATCGCGACTGACCTCCTCACCCCGGCCGGGCTCCCCGGCATGTCCGGCCAGCCTGCCCACCCCCGGCCTCGCCGGGCAACCGAATATCGGCCATCCGGGGTTGTCGCCGCCCCGCGACATGAGAGAGGCTGCCCGGTATGACCGGTTCTCCCCCGCTGCCGCCCGGGCAGCACCTCGCTCCGCTGGAACGCTTCGGGCTGCCCGAGTTCGCCCCGCGGAAGGTGGTGCCCCCGGCGCGACCGGTAGTCACGGTGAGCGGCCAGGTCAAGCACGCCGCCCAGTTCGAGATCGCCGACCTGCTGGACGGACTGCCGCGGCGGGACCAGCGCAGCGGGATCAACTGCGTGACCACCTGGAGCGCGCCCGACCTGGCCTGGTCCGGGGTGCCGCTGCGGGAGGTCGTGCAGCGGCTGGTCCCGCAGGTGGAGCCGTACGGGAACGCCCGCTGGCTGCGGCTGACCGGGCTGGACGGCTACTGGGCCTGCCTGCGGCTGGACGACGCCACCGCCGACGAGGTGCTGCTCGCCGACCAGCTGGACGGGCAGCCGCTGCCGGCCGCGCACGGCGCGCCGGTCCGGGTGGTCGCGCCCTCGCACTACGGCTACAAGAGCGTCAAGCACCTCGTCGGGCTCGACTTCCTGGCCAAGTACGCGGCCGGGCCGGCCGGCTGGAAGGGCCACCCGCGGGCCCGGCTGGCCGAGGAGGAGCGCAGCCGGGTGCTGCCCGGCCCGGTCTACCGGCGGTTGTGGCGGGCCACCCTGCCTATCCTGCGGCGGGCGTACCGGAAGAACGACTGAGGTATCGCGGCCCGCGGCGAGCGCCGCGTCCGCGCCGGGCCGGCTCTGGTGGCTGCACGACAACGACGGCCGGGTGCTGCCGATCGGCGGCCACTCCGGCTACTGGACCGACCCGGCGATGTGGCGGCTGGTCGACGAGCTGTCCTCCGACTGAGTCACCAGCCGGTGCAGCGCCGGCGGCAGCGGCTCGGCGTGCAGCACGCCGAGCCGCTGGGTGGCCCGGGTCAGCGCCACGTAGAGGTCGTTGCCGCCACGCGGCGACTCGGCCAGCAGCGCGGCCGGCTCGACCACCAGCACCGCGTCGAACTCCAGGCCCTTCGCCTGCCGCACGGTGAGCACCACAACCGGCTGCTCCAGGTCCGGTTCGGCCGGGCGCGCGCCGGTCACCGCCCGGGCCAGCTCGGCGTGCAGCGCGCCCGGGACGAGCACCGCGACCCGCCCGTCGCCGACCGCGGCCCGCTCCGCCACGACGGCGGCGACCACGGCGGCGGCCAGCCGCTCCGCCGGCACCGGCCGGTGCCACGGTCGCACCCCGGTCTCCCGTACGGACCGGGGCGGCTCCTGCGGTGGCTCCAGCCCGGCCAGCACGTCGCCGGCCACCGCCATCACCTCGGCCGGCATCCGGTAGTTCACGGTCAGCCGGGCCAGCCGCCAGCGCTCGCCGACGTACGGCGCCAGCACCCGCTGCCAGGACGTGGTGCCGCCCAGGTCGCCGGTCTGGGCGACGTCCCCGACCAGCGTCATCGACCGGCTCGGGCAGCGGCGCATCAGCAGCCGCCAGGCCATCGGGGACAGCTCCTGCGCCTCGTCCACGACCACGTGCCCGTACGTCCACGTCCGGTCGGCCACCGCCCGCTCCGCCGCGGTGCCGACCCGCTCGCCGGCGTGCCGGTCGGCCAGCCGCTCGGCGTCGATCAGGTCGATCGCGGTGAGCTGGTCGGCGCCCTCCCAGCCGTCCAGGTCGTCCCGCTCGTGCGCCGCCGAGCCGGCCAGGATGTCCAGCACGCCCTGGGCGGCGGCCACGTCGGCGCGCCGCCGCCGGGCCTCCCGGCTCCGCTCGGCCCGGTCGTCGGCGCCGAGCAGCTCGGCCGCCTCGTCCAGCAGCGGCACGTCGGCCGGGGTCCAGCCGCCGCCCGGCCGGCGGTGCAGCAGCGCCCGCTCGGCCGCGGTCAGCCCGGGCGCGGCGGCGGCCAGCCGGTCCGGGTCGGCGTACAGGTCGGTGAGCAGGCGGTCGGCGCCGAGCGTGGGCCAGAGCTCGTCGACGGCCCGCCACACCGCCGGCTCGGCCTGCAGCTCCGCCCGGATGTCGTCCCGCTCGACGTCGGTGAGCACGCCGCCGCCGGCGGTCCGGGACAGCCGGCCCGCGACCGCCCCGGTGAGCGCGTCGAGCAGCTCGGCCGCGAAGACCGCCCGGGCCTCGTTGTGCGGCCGGCGGGACCGCCGGGCCCGGTCCCGCACCCGCCGGCAGGTCCGGGCGTCCAGCCGGACCGGCTCGTCGTCCAGCACCAGCTCCAGGCCGGCGGCCGGGGCCAGCTGCCGGTCCCGGACCGCGGCGGCGAGCACCTCGGCCAGCTCCGGCCGGCCCTTGACCTCGGCCACCTCGGGCGGCTCGGCCCGGTCGGCAGTCACCCCGGGGAAGAGCCCGCCGACGTCGGTGAGCACCACGCCGGTCTCGCCCAGCGACGGCAGCACCTGGCCGATGTAGCGGAGGAACGTCGCGTTCGGCCCCACCACCAGCACGCCGCGGCGGGCCAGCTGCTCGCGGTGGGTGTAGAGCAGGTACGCCGCGCGGTGCAGCGCCACCGCGGTCTTGCCGGTGCCGGCGCCGCCCTGCACGACCAGGACGCCGCCGTACGGGCTGCGGATCACCTGGTCCTGCTCGGCCTGGATCGTCTCCACGATGTCGGACATCCGGCCGGTGCGGCTCGCCTCCAGGGCGGCCAGCAGCGCGACCTCGCCGGCGGGGCCGCCGGCCGTCACCGCGTCCGGCGAGTGCCGGTCGAGCACCTCGTCGTCGACCCCGACCACCGCGCGCAGCCGGGTGCGGATGTGCCGGCGGCGGCGCACACCCTCCGGGGCGACCGCGGTGGCCACGTAGAACGGCCGGGCCGCCGGCGCCCGCCAGTCGACCAGCAGCTGCTCGTACCCGCCCTCGTCGTCGACGATCCCGAGCCGCCCGACATAGCGGAGCTCGCCGCCGTCGAGGTCCAGCCGGCCGAAGCACAGCCCGTGCTCGGCCGCGTCGATCCGCACGATCCGGCTGGACAGGTCGGCGGCGAAGGTGTCCCGCTCGGACATGGCCTGGTCGGTCCCGCCGGGCGCGGCCAGCACCTCGGCCAGCCGCCCGGACGCGCGGTCCCGCAGCCGGTCCAGCTTGCCGTACAGCATCGACACGTACGCCTGCTCGACCGCGATCTCCGCCGTTGACAAAAGCCGGCCCTCCAATTACTATCTAAATCGGCGACCAGAAATGGTCGTCAACTTCTTTTGCCCATACGAAATCCCGAGATTAGACCGCATTCCGCGGCCGGTCAATGGCGCTCTCTCGCGGTCGGCTCAGGCCCAGGGCAGGGCGGCACGGGTCGCCCAGTAGGCCACGGCCGGCTCGGCCAGGCCGGCCAGCTCGTCCGGGTCGATCGCGACGGTGGCGGCGGCGAGGTTCGCGTCGAGCTGGGCGGTGGTGACCGCACCGGAGAGCACCACGTCGCACCATGGCTGGGCCAGCGCGGCGCCAAGGGCGACCGCGTCCACCCCGATCCCGTGCGCGGCCGCGACCCCGACCAGCCGCGGGTCCGGGTCGGCGGCGTGCGTGGTGAGCCGGCCGTTGGCCACCCCCTCCTTGACCACCACCCGCAGGCCAGCCGCATGCGCCTCGGCCAGGGCGGGACCGGCGGAGGGCTCCAGCAGGTTCCAGGTCGCCTGGATCGAGGACACCAGCCGGACCCCGTCCACGGTCACCTCGAGCAGCCGGCGGATCGCCTCCGGCTGGCCCGCCCCGGAGGTGGACGCGCCGACCTCCACGCCCTGCTCCCGCAGCCCCGCCAGCCGGCGCAGCAGCACCGCATCGGCGAGCAGCGGGCTGTCCGAGGTCACCGAGTGCGCCTGGTAGAGCCGCAGCCGGTCGCCGAGCAGCGTCCGGGTCTCGGCCCACTGCCGGTCGAAGGTGGCCAGGTCGTGGCTCTTCACCTCGTGTTTCGGCGCGTCCATCCGCCAGTCGCCGACGTACGTGTAGCCCCACTTGCTGGCCACGAAGACGTCGTCCACATTTCTCGTGCGCAACCACGAGCCGAGGAATGCCTCGGCGTCGCCGTACGAGCGGGCCGCGTCGACGTAGCGGACGCCGGCGGCGTACGCGTGGTCGAGCAGCTCGTGCGACCGCGCCTCCAGCGCCGCCCGGGACCGGTCCGCCGGCAGGTCCCGCTCCCGCCCCGCCGTGATGTACGCCGGCCGCCCCACCGCCGCCAGCCCCAACCCCACCTGCCCCACGCCCCCACCCTAGGCGCGCCCCCACCGACCACCGGACTCCCCACCAACTGACGGACTCCCGCCCCGACCACCGGACGCCCGCCCCGACTGACGGACTCCGGCACCGACTGACGGTCCCGCCCCGACTGACGGACTCCGGCACCGACTGACGGACTCCCGCCCCGACTGACGGCGCCGGCGCCGTCACTCGCGGGGAGCCGCCATCACTCGCGGGGAGCCGCCGTCACTCGCGGGGAGCCGCCGTCACTCGCGGGGCGGCGTAGGTTGCCCGGGTGACGTCGACTGCGGAGGACTGGAACGGTGAGGCGGGCCGGCGGTGGCTGGCCTCCGCGGACGTTCGCGAGCGGCAGCTGGCCCCGATCGCCGACGTACTGCTCGCGGCCGCCCGGCTGGCGCCCGGCGAGCGGGTGCTCGACGTGGGTTGCGGCACCGGGCCGACCACCCGCCTCGCCGCCGCCGCGGTCGGCCCCGGCGGCGCGGTCGTCGGCCTCGACGTGGCGGCCGAGCTGGTCGCGGCGGCCGCGCGGGTGCCGGTCGAGCCGGGCGCGGCGCCGATCTCCTGGGTTACCGCGGACGCGACTGCCTGGGCCGCCGAGGACGACTTCGACGTGGTCATCTCCCGCTTCGGGGTGATGTTCTTCGCCGACCCGGCGGCCGCGTTCGCGAACCTGTGCCGGCTGGTCCGGCCCGGCGGGCGGCTGTGCGTCGCGACCTGGTCGCCGCGCTCGACCATGCCATTCTTCGAGCTGCCGATCGAGGTCATCCGGGCGTACGCGCGGCGGCACGGGCTGGCGGTGGAGATCACGCCGCCGGACGCCGGGCCGTTCTCGCTCAGCCGGCCGGACCAGGTCCGGGAGCTGCTCACCGGGGCCGGCTGGCGGGACGTGCAGGTGACCCCCCACGAGGTGCCGCTGCCGGTCGGCGCCGACGCCGTCGAGGCCGCCCGGGCAGCCAACAACTCCGGCGGCGCCCGGTCAGCCCTCGCCGCCCTGGACGAGCACCACCGCGAGGCCATCACCGCCGAGCTGGCCGCCCGCTACGCCGCCGACCGGTCCACCGGCGAGATCCACAGCATCGCCCGCCCCCTCATCCTCCAAGCTCACCGCCCCACCTGACGCCCCCTCCCCCGACTGACGCCCTATTCCGCGACTGACGGCCTCGGGTCGCGACTGACGGCCTCGGGTCGCGACTGACGGCCTCGGGTCGCGATTGACGCCCTCGGGTCGCGACTGACGGCGCCCCCGCCGTCAGTCAATGGCGCAGGGCGTCAGTCAATGGTGCAGGCCGTCAGTCGCGGGCCTCGGGGCCGGGGGGTCAGACTGCGACGAGCTCCGGGGCGGGGACCAGGTTGAGGCGGCTGACCGCGTCGGCCACGTCGGCGGCCCAGACGAACAGCCGGTATTCCGGCGGCACCGCGATCCACGCCTCCGGCCCGTGCAGCGCCCGGGTCCGCATGTCCACGCAGTACCGGTCCCGCCAGGACCGCGCCTCACCCGGCTCCAGCTTGGTGCCGGCCACGATCTTCTTGGTGACCGCATGCAGCTTCTCCATCGCGCGGTACTCGTACGCCAGCAGGGTGTGCGCGTCCGCCCAGATCCCGAGCCCGGCCGCCCGCGCGCTCGCCGCGGCGTCGACCAGCAGCGGCAGGTCCTCCTCGCCCGGCACCGACGGGTAGATCACGAACGGCGCCGCCCACCCGGCCACGACCAGGTCCAGGTTGAAAGTGGACCGCTCCTTGCGGCTCAGCGTGGCCCGCTCCTGCGCGCTGAAGTCCGGCGCGACGTACGCCAGCAGCCGGTGGTTGTTGTCGAACGGGCTGTCCGCGGTCCGTACGAACAGATTGCGCCGGCTCCCGTTCGGCCGGGTGAGCCGGGTGTCCGTATTCTGCTGGGCGAAGGCCGAGGCCTGCTTGCCCTGCCGGAAGTGCAGCGTGCCGGCCTTGCCGGTGGCCAGCTTGGGCCTGAGCACGGCGGCCAGCGCGGCCGGGACCGGCGCGCGGCCCTGCGCCATCCAGTCGGCCAGCTCGAGCAGCTTCGCGTCCACCCTCTCCGCGCCGGCCTCCGACCGGGCCGTCACCTCCGGAGTGTCGACCGAGAGCATCCGGATCGGCATCCGGATGTTCGGAGTGTCCCCATCGGACAGGTCGACCAGCGCCCGCCCGTCCCGCGCCGGCAGGTTGTCCCCCGCCGGCGTCCACAGCACCTGCAACGCATCCATCCCGGCGTCCCCCTCGCCTCCACCCCGACGCTACCGCCGTCCCGAGCCAACGAGGCCCTGACCTGCCCCAACGGGCACCAGCACGTCCCCTCCGGTCAGTTCCGGCTAAGCAGTTCCGCGATCCACTGAGCAGCTGGAATGGCTCAACCGGGACCAGAACTGCTCAGTGGGGGCCGGAACTGCTCAGTCGCCCGATGTGTCGGGGTGGAGGCCGGCGCGGCGGAGGGCGTCGGCCATGGCGCCGGAGGGGGCCGGGCGGGGGCTGCCGCCAGTGGGGCGGCCGCCGCGGTCGCCCGGGTTGCGGTCGCCCCGGCCACGGCCATCCCGGCCGCCGCTGCCGCGGTCGTCCCGGCCGCCGCCACCTCGGCCGCCGGAGTCGCCACGGCCGGTGCGGTCACCACCGGCGCCCCGGTCACCGCGAGCGTTGCGGTCACCACCGCCGGAGCGCTCACCACCGGCCCGATCACCACCGGCCCGATCACCACCGGCCCGATCACCACCGGCCCGATCACCACCGGCCCGATCACCACCGGCCCGATCACCACCGGCCCGATCACCACCGGCCCGGGCGCCACCGGCCCGGGCGCCGCCGGTGGGACGGTCACCATCGGGGCGGGCGGGGCCGGTGGGGCCAGGAGTGGGGATCGGGTCGTCGAGGCGCAGCGTCAGGCCGATGCGGTTGCGGGGTACGTCGACCGTGACCACGCGGACCCGGACCACGTCGCCGGACTTGACCACGTCGCGCGGGTCCTTCACGTACGAGGTCGACATCGCCGACACGTGCACGAGCCCGTCCTGGTGCACGCCGACGTCGACGAAGGCGCCGAACGCCGCCACGTTGGTGACCACGCCCTCCAGCACCATCCCGGGCCGCAGGTCGCCGACCTTCTCGACCCCGTCGGCGAAGGTCGCGGTGCGGAACGACGGCCGCGGGTCCCGCCCCGGCTTCTCCAGCTCGGCGACGATGTCGGTGACCGTCGGCAGCCCGAAGGTGCCGTCCACGAACGAGGACGGGTCCAGCCCTCGCAGCACCCGCGTGTTGCCGACCAGGGAGGCGACCGGGACCCCGGTCGTGGCCACGATCCGGCGCACCACCGGGTACGCCTCCGGGTGCACTGCCGACGCGTCCAGCGGGTCGGGCCCGCCGGGCACGCGCAGGAACCCGGCGCACAGCTCGAAGGCCTTCGGCCCGAGCCGCGGCACCGCCGAGAGGCTGCGGCGGGAGGGGAACGGCCCGTGCGAGTCCCGGTGCGCCACGATGCTCTCGGCCAGCGCCGGCCCGACGCCGGAGACCCGGGTGAGCAGCGGCACCGAGGCGGTGTTGACGTCGACGCCGACGCCGTTGACGCAGTCCTCGACCACCGCGTCCAGCGAGCGGGAGAGTGTGGTCTCCGGGATGTCGTGCTGGTACTGCCCGACCCCGATCGACTTGGGGTCGATCTTGACCAGCTCGGCCAGGGGGTCCTGCAGCCGGCGGGCGATCGAGACCGCGCCGCGCAGCGACACGTCCAGGGCCGGCAGCTCGCGGGACGCGTACGCCGAGGCGGAGTAGACCGACGCCCCCGCCTCGGAGACCACCACCTTGGTCAGCCCGAGGTCGGGCGAGCGGGCGATCAGCTCGCCGGCCAGCTTGTCGGTCTCCCGGGAGGCGGTGCCGTTGCCGATCGCGACCAGCTCGACCCGGTGCTCGCGGGCCAGCCGGGCCAGCGTGGCGAGGGCGGCGTCCCACTGCCGGCGCGGCTCGTGCGGGTAGATCGTGTCGGTGGCGACCACCTTGCCGGTGCCGTCGACCACCGCGACCTTGACCCCGGTACGCAGCCCCGGGTCGAGGCCGAGCGTCGGCCGCGCGCCGGCCGGGGCGGCCAGCAGCAGGTCGCGCAGGTTGGCGGCGAAGACCCGGGCCGCCTCCTCCTCGGCCCGCTGCCGCAGCCGGACCCGCAGGTCGACGTCGAGCCGGACCTGCACCCGGGTCCGCCAGGCCCAGCGGACCGTGTCCAGCAGCCAGCGGTCGGCTGGCCGGCCCCGGTCGGCGACCCCGAGCCGGGCGGCGATGCGGGCCTCGTACGGGCTCGGCGTCTCGTCCGCCGGGTCGAGGTCGACGGCGAGCACGCCCTCCTTCTCGCCGCGGAAGAGCGCGAGGATCCGGTGCGAGGGCAGCTTGGTCAGCGGCTCGGCGAACTCGAAGTAGTCGGCGAACTTCGCCCCGGCCTGCTCCTGCCCGGCCTGCACCCGGGACGCCAGCCGCCCCCGTGACCAGACCTGCTCGCGCAGCGAACCGACCAGGTCGGCGTCCTCACCGACCCGCTCGGCCAGGATCGCCCGGGCACCGTCCAGCGCGGCGGCGGGATCCGGAACCGACGAGCCGACGAAGTCGGCGGCCACCGTCACCGGGTCCGCGGAAGGCGTGCCGAGCAGCAGGTCGGCCAGCGGCTCCAGCCCGGCCTCGCGGGCGAGCTGCGCCTTGGTCCGCCGCTTCGGCTTGAAGGGCAGGTAGACGTCCTCCAGCCGGGCCTTCGAGTCGGCGCCGGCGATCTGCGCCTCGACCTCGGCGGTCAGCTTGCCCTGGGACCGGACCGACTCGAGGATCGCCGCCCGGCGCTCCTCCAGCTCGCGCAGGTAGTGCAGCCGCTCGTCCAGCGAGCGCAGCTGCGCGTCGTCCAGGCTGCCGGTGACCTCCTTGCGGTAGCGGGCGATGAACGGCACCGTCGCCCCGCCGTCGAGCAGCCCGACCGCCGCGCTGACCTGTCCCTCGCGTACGCCCAGCTCGGTCGCGATCCGCCGGTCGATGCCCGCCTGTCCCGTCGCCTGCACCGGACGCACCCTACCGGCGGGCAGCCGGCCGGCTCACAGTCCGCCGGCGACGCGGAGCACCGCGCCGGTGGTGTACGCGGCCTCCTCGCCCAGCAGCCAGGCGACGGCCGGGGCGACGTCGTCGGGCTCGCCGGGCCGGCCGAGCGGGATGCGGCCGGCCACCCGGTCGGGCCGGCCGGGCTCGCCGGCGTCGGCGTGGATCGCGGTCCGGATGGTGCCGGGGGCGACCGCGTTGACCCGGATGCCGTCGCCGGCCAGCTCCTTCGCCAACCCGACGGTCAGCGCGTCCACGGCGGCCTTGGCCGCGGCGTAGTGCACGTACTCGTGCGGGGAGCCGATGGTGGCGGCCGAGGAGGAGACGTTGACGATCGCGCCGCCCGGGCCGCCGCGGCGGCGGGACATGACCTGGGCGGCCCGCCGCGCGCACAGGATGGTGGCCAGCAGGTTGACGTCCAGGACGCGCCGGATCGTGTCCACCGGGGTGTCCGCGAGGTCGCCGAGGTGCAGGGTCACGCCGGCGTTGTTGACCAGGCCGGTCACCGGCCCGAGGCCGGCGGCCGCGGCGAAGAGCCGGTCCACCTCGCCCGGGTCGGTCACGTCGGCGCCGACCGCGACGGCCCGCGGCCCGGCCGCGGCGGCGACCCGCTCGGCCGCGTCCCGGTCGGCCCGGTAGTTGACGACCACGTCGTGGCCGGCCGCGGCCAGCCGCCGGACCACGGCGGCGCCGATCCCGCGACCGCCGCCGGTGACGATGGTGACCATGCCCGCATCCTGCCGGAGCACGGCGCGGCCGCCGCACCGCCCGTCAGTCGCCGCCCTCCCCGGACGGAGGCCCGGGTGGACCGGCGGCACGTCACCGGAGCCGGCCCCCGGCCTGGTGCGCCGCCGGCCGCGCGGTGACGCGGTCCCCGGATATCAGTGCCGGAGCGGGGCGATCGCGTCCGCGAGCAGGCGGCCGACGTCGCCGAGGCGGTGCCAGCCGTCGCGGACCACGACCTCGCCGGCGGCCAGCACGGTCCGCACGTCGGCGGCGGTCGCGGCCAGCAGCACCTGGTCCGGCGCGCAGCCGGCCGTGCGCGGCGAGTCGAGCGCGACGGCGACCAGGTCCGCCCGGGCGCCGGTCTCGATCCGGCCGGTGTCGGACCAGCCGAGGGCGGCGTGCCGGGTCAGCGCGGCCAGCAGCTCGGCCGGGGTGAAGCGGCCGCGCTGCCGGCTGGCCAGCCGCTCGTGCATCTCCACCGCCCGCGCCTCCTCCAGCAGGTCGACCACCGCGTGCTGGTCGGACCCGAGCGCGAGCGGCGCCCCGGCGTCGGCGAGCGCCCGGGCCGGGCCGATCCCGTCGGCCAGGTCCCGCTCGGTGGTCGGGCACAGGCAGGCCGTCGTCCCGGTCCGGCCCAGGGTGGCGACGTCGCCCGCGGTCAGGTGGGTCGCGTGCACCGCGGTGGTGCGCGGGCCGAGCACGCCGTGCCGGTCCAGCAGCTCGGTCGGGGTGCAGCCGTACCGGGCCCGGCAGGCATCGTTCTCCGCCGGCTGCTCGGACAGGTGCACGTGCAGCGGCCCGTCGGCGGCCGCGGCGACCACCGCGAGCGCCTCGGCCGGCACCGCCCGGACCGAGTGGACCGCCGCCCCGACCCGCATCCCGGCGGACGGGCGCAGGGCCGCCACCCGGGCCGCCCACCGGTCGGCGTCGCCGTCCCCGAAGCGCTCCTGCACCCCGGTGAGCGGCTGATACCCGCCGGCGTCCAGCCCGCCGGCCAGATAGCAGGTGTCCAGCAGGGTCAGCCGCACCCCGGCCTCCGCCGCCGCCGCGCGCAGCGCCTCGGCCATCGCGTTCGGGTCGGCGTACGGCCGCCCGCCCGGCCCGTGGTGCAGGTAGTGGAACTCGCCCACGGCGGTCACCCCGGCCAGCGCCATCTCGGCGTACGCGGCCCGGGCCAGCTCTCGGTACGAGTCCGGATCGAGCCGGGCGGCGACCGCGTACATGTGCTCGCGCCAGGTCCAGAAGGTCCCGCCGCCGTCGTGGGTGCGCCCGCGCAGGGCGCGGTGGAAGGCGTGGCTGTGCGCGTTGGCGAAGCCGGGCAGCAGCACGCCCGGCAGCCGCTCGGCGCCGCCGGACGCGGTGCCGGCGGTGACCGCGGCGAAGCGGCCGCCCTCCACGGTCACGCTCACGTCGGCGGCCGGACCGCCCGGCAGCAGCGCGTGCGGGGCCCAGTAGGTCGTCACCCGGCCAGCTCCTCGACGACCGCGGTGAGGGCGGCGACGCCGGCCAGGCAGTCGGCCGGCTCGGCGTGCTCGGCCGGGGAGTGGGAGACCCCGGTCGGGTTCCGGACGAAGAGCATCGCGGTCGGCACCCCGGCCGCGGCCAGGATGCCGGCATCGTGGCCGGCGGCGGTGCCGAGCACCGGGGCGTCGCCGAGCAGCCGGGCCAGCCGGGCGGCGAGCGCGGGGTCGAAGCGGGTGTCGGCGGTGAACGACTCCTCCCGGGCCGGCGCGCCGGCGGCCGCGCCGACCGCGGCCGCGACCGCCCGGACGTCGCCGGCGTCCGGACCGCGGGCGTCCAGCCAGGCCGTGACGTGGGAGGGGATCGCGTTCACCCCGTTGGGCTCGACCGCCACCTTGCCGACGGTGGCCACGCAGCCGCGGGTCGCGGCGGCCTCGCGGGCGGCGGTGATCGCCGCGGCCAGCGCGAGCATCGGGTCGCGCCGGTCGGCCAGCCGGGTGGTGCCGGCGTGGTTGGCCTCGCCGGCGAGGTCCAGCCGCCACCGCCCGTGCGGGCGGATCGAGTCGGCGACCGCGACCGGGCGGTCCAGCTCGGCCAGCCCGCGGCCCTGCTCGACGTGCATCTCGACGAAGGTGCCGATGCGGCGCAGCGCCTCCGGGTCGGGGCCGACCGCGGCCGGGTCGCGGCCGGCCGCGCGCAGCGCCTCGGCCAGCGTCACCCCGTCGGCGTCGGCCAGCCCGAGCCCGCGGTCGCGGTCCAGCGCGCCGGTGAGCAGCCGGGAGCCGGCGCAGGCGACACCGAAGCGGGCGCCCTCCTCGTCGGCGAAGTGGGCCACCGCGACCGGCCGGGTGGGGACGAACCCGCGCTCCCGCAGCCGGTCCAGCGCAGCGAAGGCGGACACCACCCCGAGCGGACCGTCGTACGCGCCGCCGTCCGGGACCGAGTCCAGGTGCGAGCCGAGCACCAGGCCGGGGCCGGCGTCGTCCGGCGAGCCCCACCACGCCCACTGGTTGCCGACCCGGTCGGTGGTGAGGTCCAGTCCCCGGTGTGCCGCCTCCCCGGCGAACCATTCCCGCAGCTCCGCGTCCACCCCAGTCCACGCGAACCGCCGGTATCCCCCACTGCCCGGGTGCCGACCGACCGACGCCAGCGCCGCCCACATCCCCTCGAACGTCACATCTCATTGTCCGTCCCGGCACCCCCACCCCGGTCGTCCAGGTCCGCGCCGACGATCGCCGTGCGGGCCGGGTACCCACACCCCGCCGGGTCGGCCGGCGAGGCGTCGTCGCTCGGTCGGGGCTATTCCGGACCCCGGCGGGAGACGCGGCCGCCGGGGCCGGGATCTATTCCCGCCGGGTGCACCGGGGTGGGACGTGGCTGCCCGGGTCTGATCTATTACCGCCGAGCCGGCCCGTGGGCGACGTAGCGGCCCCGCGCCGGCTATTCAGGACCGGACGGGCTGGGCCGGGCGCGGGGCGCGATCGCCCGGACCGGATCTATTGCCGGCCGGGGCCGGCCGCCGGGTGGGGTCGGCGGGCGGGGCTATTCACGGTCGGGTGAGGCGGGCGGCGGAGGGGCCGGTGGGGGGCATTGGCCGGCGCGGACGCGCGGAAAGCCGACCGAAAGGTCCGGCCGGCTTTCCGCGGGTGCTCTGGCGGTCTAGGCGTTGGCCTCCTGGAATTTGGCCACCAGCTCGGCCGGCACCCGGCCGCGCTGGCTGACCTCGATGCCCTGGGCCTCGGCCCACGCGCGCACGGCCTTGGGGTCGTAGTCGCGGGACGCCGCGGACGACCGGCCGCTGCCGCGGCCGCGGCCACCGGCGCGGGCGGTGCTCACCCGGCGCGCGGCCGAGACGTACTTCTCCAACACGTCCCGCATCGCCTTGGCATTCTTCTCGCCGAGATCGATCTCGTAGTCCTGCCGATCCAGGGCGAAGCGGACGGTCTCTCCGCGCCCTTCCGCGATCGCCTTGCCGTCGAGGTCGTCGGTCAGCTGGACAATGGTGCGCTGTGCCACAGTGGTGTCGCCTTTCCGTCGTACGAGGGAATGACGAGATAATGAGCCGGTAACGCGGCTCTCGTCAAACCACCGCGCTCTCCCGATACCTCACCATTGTGGGGAGCGACACAAGTCCGACGCAAAAACCCGGGCAGTGGCGGTTTATCTTGCCGCCCGGCGCCTAAAGCCCGGCGCTCAGACCAGGACCAGCGCGCAGCCCACTCCGCCGTCGACCCCGAGGGAAGTGAGCAGGCACGGCCGGGTCGGCTCACCGGCCGGTCGGTCCTCCTCGGCCACGGCCAGCGCGGCGGCCAGCTGGAAGGCGGCCAGCGCGCTGAACGAGTTGCCGGTCCGCTCGGACGCGACGACCCGCCGCGGCCCGGTCCCGACCACCTCGTCCACGGCGGCCCGCTCGGCCGCGTCCAGGCCCCCGTCGCCACTCTGGGCGAGGCTCACCAGCCAGAGGTCCTCCGGACCCAGGCCGGTGCGGGCGAGCAGGGTGCGCACGGTCCGGGCCAGCCCGGCCGTGACCACCGCGGGCTCCGCGCCGGCCTCGACCACGCCGCTCTCGAAACCGGCCAGCTCGGCCACGGCGGACCCCTTGGCGGGACCGTCGGCGGGCGCCCCGCCCGGCGCCTCGTCACGACCGTCCAGCAGGAAGAACACGCAGCCCTCGCCGAGCGGCGTGGGCCCGCTGCCCGGGCCGGCGGTGCCGGCCCGGCGCATCGCGCCGACCCCGGCCGAGACCGCCTCGGAGACCTCCTCCACCGCGCCGACCAGCAGGGTGTCGACGTAGCCGAGGCGGATCAGGCGGCTCGCGTACCGCAGCGCGACCAGGCCGGTCAGGTGGCCGGCGGTGATCGTGCTGTTGGGGCCGCGCAACCCGTACCAGATCGCGGTGCGGCCGGCCGCATTGTTCATGACCGTGCTGGGGAAGTTGGCCGGGTTGACCAGGTATGGCCGGTCCCGCACGAACGTGTCGCGGGTGAACTCGGTGATGCTCTGCACGCTGCCGGTGCTGCTGCCGAGCACCAGCCCGATGCGGGCCCGGGCGTCCGGGTCGTCCCGGCCGGCCAGCACCATCCCGGCGGTCGCGATCACCTGTCCGGTCATCCGGTCGAGCGTCCGGGTGCCCTTGCGGCCGAGCATCTCGGCCGCGTCGAAATCCTCGACCAGCGTGCCGTCAGTCCCGCCCGGCGCGCGGAATCCGCGCGCGAACGCCTCCCGACCCACACCCAACCCCGAGAGCACCGACCAATCGGTCACGGTAACCCGGCGATGTCCGAAGCTCGTCACGAACACTCCTGCCGTTGGATGGTCCATCTTGTCGACCGATGCGGGCAGATACAAGATGCTTCCGTCTGAGTACGTACAGCGTTAGTGTTACCTAGACACAACGACACACACGGCGCAACTGTCCTGTAACTCTCCCGGAGTGCGGCGTATCGCCGTTGATACCCGAAGGGCGGCCCCAGAGTGGCGGCAGTGAGCGATGACGACCGGACGCGGATCGCTGAGATCGTCTCCGAGATCCTGGAGATCGACCTCGACGAGCTGACCGAGACCAGCCTCTTCATCGAGGACCACGACGCCGACTCCCTCCGGGCGATCGAGATCCTGTCATCCCTGGAGCGCGAGTTCGGGATCGTGATCGACCAGTCCGAGCTCGCCCGGATGGTCAACCTGGAGGGCATCTACGAGGTCGTCTCCAAGTCCGAGGGCTGGGAGCAGCGGGCGTCGTGAGCACGCCCGGACGCGGTCACCGCGTGGTGGTCTCGGGTCTCGGCCCGGTCTCCAGCATCGGGACCGGGTTGGCGAGCTTCGCCGAGGGGCTGGCCGCGGGGGCGAGCGGGGTGTCGACGATCTCCATGTTCGACACCACCGGCTTCGCCTCCAGCAACGGCTGCGAGGTGCGGGACTTCGACCCGGGCAAACATGTGCGCCGGCTCGACCCGAGCACCCTGGGCCGGGCGTCGCAGTTCTCCGTGTCGGCGGCGGCGCTCGCGTTGGAGGACGCCGGGATCGAGCCGGCCGACCTGGCCGACCGGCCCGGCGTCGTCTCCGTCGGCACCACCGACGGCGAGTCGCAGGACCTGGACCGGCTGACCGAGACCTGTGTCCGCAAGGGTCCCGAGGACGTGCCGCCCGAGGTGGTCGCCCGGGTGCCGGCGAGCTGGCTGTCCGCCTCGGTCGCGCAGGAGTTCCAGCTGCGGGGCGCCGAGGCGGTCACCCTGCCGACCGCCTGCGCGGCCGGCAACTACGCGATCGGCTACGCGTACGACGCGCTCCGCCTCGGTGAGGTCGACTACGCGCTCTGCGGCGGCGCCGACGCCATGTGCCGCAAGACGTTCGCCGGGTTCTACCGGCTCGGCACCATCGCCCCCGAGGTCTGCCAGCCCTTCGACGCCGACCGGCAGGGCATCCTCACCGGCGAGGGCTCCGGGATGCTCTTCCTGGAGACGCTGGACAGCGCGCGGCGGCGCGGCGCCAAGTGGTATGCGGAGATCCTCGGCTACGGGATGACCTGCGACGCCACCCATCCGGTGGCGCCGGACCGGGACAGCATCGCGGCCTGCATGCGGCGCGCGCACGCCAACTCCGGGGTCACCCCGGAGGAGGTCGACTTCGTCTCCGCGCACGGCACCGGCACCAAGGCCAACGACCAGACCGAGGCGTCCGCGATCCGGGACGTCTTCGGCGACGCGATGCCGCCCACGGTGTCGATCAAGTCGATGATCGGCCACACCATGGGCGCGGCCAGCGCGCTGGCGGCCATCGCCTGCGCGGTCGCGCTGGACCGGCAGTTCATCCCGCCGACGATCAACCACAACTCCACCTGCCCGGAGTGCGGCGTCGACTGCGTGCCCAACAAGGCGCGGCCGGCCGACCTGCGGGTGGTGCAGAACAACGGCTTCGCCTTCGGCGGCAACAACGCGATCCTGCTGCTGGCCCACCCGGAGCGGACCGCCGCATGAGCGAGCACGACCGTAGGGAGGGCGAGCGGGGGGCGAGGAGGGCCGGCCGGTCGACGCTTGCGCCTGCCGGCCTGTCCGGCCAGCGGGGGCCGGGCTGGGTGGTCACCGGCACCGGCATGCTGAGCAGCCTCGGCGGCACGGTGGCCACCAACTTCGAGGCCGCCTGCCGGGGCCGGTCCGGGCTCGCGCCGCTGCGCTCCTTCGACCGGGCGAAATACCGGGTGACCAACGCTTACGAGGTGGACGACCGGCCGGCCGGTGCCGATCGGCCGCGCCGGGCGACCGACTGGCTGACCGAGGCGATCACGGAGGCGGTCGTCCAGGCCGGGCTCGACCCGGCCGGGCTCGGCCGGGTGCCGGTGGTGATCGGCACCGGGCTGGCCGAGCAGCGCTCGCTGGAGCTGTGGTGGACCGGCGACACCCCGCTCACCGTGCCCGACCTGGACGTCTCCGCCGCGGTGGCGGCGGCCGGCCTGGGCCCGGCGTACCTGTTCGTCAACGCCTGCTCGGCCAGCCTCTTCGCGCTGGCCGCGGCCACCGACCTGCTGGCCCTGGGCGAGGCCGACGCGGTCGTGGTGGCCGGCACCGACGTCATCACCGAGAGCATGTTCGGCCTGCTGGACCGGGTGACCATGGAGGCGCCGACCGAGCTGCGGCCGTTCGACGCCGACCGCCGCGGGGTGATCCTCGGCGAGGGCGCGGCGGCGATCGTGCTGGAGCCGGCCGACCGGGCCCGCGCCCGGGGCGCCACCCCGCTGGCCGTGCTGCGCGGGGTGGGCACCAGCTGCGACGCCAACCACCTGACCGCGCCGCTGGAGGCCGGGATCGGCCGGGCCATGCGGGACGCGCACCGGCGGGCCGCGGTCGCCGCCGAGGACGTCGACCTGGTGTTCGCGCACGGCACCGGCACCACGCTCAACGACGAGACCGAGGCGCAGGCGCTCAAGGCGGTGTATGCGGAGCCCCCGGCGAGCCGGCGGCCGCTGGTGACCGCGCTGAAGTCGCTGACCGGCCACACCTCGGGGGCGTCCGGGCTGATGAGCCTGGTCACCGCGGTCGGGTCGATGGCCAGCGGGCGGGTCCCCCCGACTGCCCACCACGCCACCCCGATCCCGGCGATCGCCGACTTCACCGTGGTCACCGAGCCGGTCGAGGCGGACGTACGCCGGGTCCAGGTGGACGCCTTCGGCTTCGGCGGGGTCAACGCGGTCGCCGTGCTGGAGCGCCCGGACGGCCCGACCCCCAACGGCGCGACCCCCAACGGCACTACCCCGGACGGCGCCACCGGCGCGGCCGGCGCGGGTCCGGACGGCCGGGTGCCGGTGCCGGCGGCCGACGTCGCGATCACCGCGGTCGGCCTGGCCGTGCCGGGCCTGGCCTCGCTCGCCGACCTGCTGTCCGGCGAGCCGCTGCCGCCGGCGTCCTTCTGGCCGCGCGGCGTGCTCGGCCGCAAGGGCCTGCGCTACAAGGACCGGGCCAGCTTGCTCGCGCTGTGCGCGGCGGCGAACGCGCTCGACGACGCCGGCCTGCCGCAGGCAAAGGCGGACCGGGCCGATGCCGGCTCGTTCGGCGTGATCGCCGCGACCACCACCGGCATCGCGGAGACGGTCTGCCGGGTGGCCGAGACCATCCACGACGGCGGCGTGGTCGCGGCCGCGCCGATGGACCTGCCCAACGCGTCCGGCAACGTCGCGGCCGCCTCGGTGGCGATCAGGTTCGGGCTGGAGGGCCTCAACCTGACGCTGTCGGCCAGCCCGACCTCGGGGCTGGACGCGCTGCGCTGGGCCACCGTCGCGATCCGCGCCGGCCGGGCCCGGCGGATCCTGGTGATCGGGGTCGAGCCGGCCGCGGAGATGATCGACCGGCTGGTCGCCGAGACCGCCCGCGCGCACGGCGCCGAGCCGTCACGCTGCCTGGACGGCGCCGTCGCGGTGCTGCTGGAGAGCGCGGAGGCGGTCGCCGAGCGGGGTGGCCGGGTCCGCGCCCTGATCGGCGGGTACGGCCGGGACACGGCCCTCGACGCCGCCACCGGCAGCGCGCTCAAGGCCGCCGACGGTCTCGCGCCGGCGCTCTGGCTCACCCCGTGCGGCGGCCACTCGCCGACCACCGCCGCGGTGGACAGGGCCGGCCAGCTGCCCGAGCTGGCCGGCGCCGACCGGGCCTCGATCGACCCGGTGGCCGGCGAGGCGCTGGCCGCGCTCGGCGTGCTGCAGTGCGCGGCCGCGGTGAGCTGGCTGGACCGCCGGCCGGGCGAGCGGGTCCTGCTGACCAGCGGGGGCTGCTGGGGCGGGGACTACGCCGCGCTCACGCTGGCCGGTGCCCGGTGAGCGCACGGCTGGCCGACCTGCCGGGATCACCCGGGACGCCGGCGCGCGGGATGACCCGCACCGGGGCGCTCGGCGCCACCACCGCGACCACCGCGCCGGTCGTCGTACACCACGCCCGCCCGGCCCGGCGCGAGCCGTCGACCCGGATGGCCTTCTTCCACGGGCTGACGGAAAACGCCGCCTGCTGGGACCGCGTCCTCCCGCTGCTGCCGGACGACGTCGACGCCTGGGTCTTCGGCCTGCCCTGGGACGGCGCGCACGGGCACGAGTGGGCGCTGGAGCGCGACGCCGGCGTCTGGATCGAGCGGGCGCTGGCCATGCTGCCGGACCGCCCCGCCGGACCGACCGTGCTGGTGGCGCACTCGTTCGGGGCCAACGCGCTGCTCGACCACCTGGACCGGCACCCGCTGCCGGACCGGCTCAAGCTGGTGCTGCTGGCCCCGTTCTTCCGGTCGACCTGCGGGCACTTCGACTGGCCGCTGATCAGCTACTACCTCAACGACTTCCACCTCTTCCTGGCCGGCGGCATCGCGGCCCGGCGGCAGAGCCGGCCGCTGGACCCCGAGCTGCTCACCGGGATGAGCGAGAAGGTGCGGGACCGCATCGGCTCGTACGGCTGGCTGCGGTTCTTCGAGCTCTTCTCCCGGACCCCGCTGCTCGACCTGGACACGCTGCGGGTGCCGGTGCTGGTCGCCGGCGGCGAGCACGACAACGCCTCGTTCCCGGCCGACTGCCGGGCGCTCGCCGCCGCCCTGCCGGACGCGCGGGTGGAGATCATCGCCGGCTGCGGCCACCACCTGATGCTCGAGGCGCCGGAGCGGGTGGCAGAGCTGATCCGGGAGCTCAAGGACAAGCGGTGCGCGGCGGCATGAGCACACCGGACGGCTGGCCCGAGGGAGGACGGTGCGGATGACGAGCACGACCGTCGAGCAGGTGGTGACGGTGCAGGGACGGCCCCGCTACGAGGGGTCCAACATCTGCACCTGGATCGGCTTCAAGCACGTGATGTACCTGATCGAGGAAGCGGTGCTGGAGGCGGTCCGGCAGACCACCCCGGGCGCGCAGGCGCTGTTCGAGGAGCACGGCCTCGGCGTCGACATCGTCGACTCCGACGCCCGCATCCTCACCGCGCTGCACATCGACGACGTGGCCCGCACCGAGGTGACCCGGCAGCCGGACGACGGCAGCGGTGAGCTCGCGTTCAAGACCGTCACCTGGCTGGACCGCCCCGGCCGCAAGCCGGCCAAGGCGGTGACCGCGAAGGTCCGGGTGGTGCTGCGCCGGGTCGCCGACGCCCCGCCGGTGCCGGACGAGCTGGCCACGTACGCCGTCCCGGAGATCGTCCGGGCGCCGGCCTCGGTGCCGCCCCGGCCGAGCTTCGGCAGCCCGGTCGACGGGACCGCCGGCGCCATCGGGCGCGGCGTGGTCGGCGCCGCCGACGAGACCGCCCGCTCGCTGGTCGCCGGCAGCAACGCGCTGGTCTGGAAGTGGCGTATTCCTTACTTCTACTGCCACTTCACCGAGCGCATCCAGCACTCCGGCTACCTGCGGCTGATGGAGGAGGTCGTCGACCTCTTCCTGGCCGACCGGGGCATCTCGATCCGGCGGATGCTCACCGACCAGAAGTGGATCCCGGTCGTCCCGCAGGCCCGGGTGGAGATCCTCCGCGAGGCGCTGATGGAGGAGGAGCTCTACACGGTCTTCACGGTCGAGGACGTCTTCAAGGACCTCACGTACACCGCGCGGATGGACTGCTACGTGCTGCGCGGCGACGAGCTGGTGCAGACCGCGACCGGCCGGATCACCCACGGCTACGCGCTGATCCTGGACCGGCACGCCTGGGAGGTCGTCCCGTTCGACGAGCGGACGCTGGCCGCGCTGCGCGGCGAAGGGGGAGGTGCGTAGTGGACCTGAAGACCAACCTCAACGCCGCCAAGCGGGCGATCGAGCTCTTCCACAACGGCAAGGTCGAGCTGATGCGCCTGATGCTCGACGAAAACGTGCTCTGGCGCGTCCCGCACAGCCACCCGCTGGCCGAGGACATCGTCGGCCGGGACAACGTGGTCGAGTTCTTCAAGCGGGTGCAGCGGGAGACCGACGGCACCTTCGGGGCCGAGGTGATCGACATCGCCGGCACCGAGAGCCGCATCTTCTGCCTGATGCACGTCCACGCCAAACGCGGCGAGAAGACGCTGGATCAGGACGTGATCAACATCTGGGTGCTCCATCCGGAGACCGGCAAGGTCGTCGAGCGGGTGTTCTTCATGGAGGACGTCGCCGCATCCGACGAATTCTGGGCGAACTGACCCCCTCGACCCACCCACCCCCACCGGAAAGGCAGGCAGCATGATCAAGAACGTCACCACGGTCACCGCGGAGACCGCCGCCGAGGTCGCCCGCAAGAGCTCCATGGCCGACCACCCGATGATCCGGCTGCTGACGGCCGGCCACATCCGGTACGGCGACCTCAGCCTGGAGCGGCTGCGCCTGGGCATCGCCGACAACGTGGTCTGGTACACGCCGGGCAATCACCCGCTCTCGGGCCGCATCGAGGGCATCGAGGGCGTCTTCGAGTGGCTGAAGCAGAGCGCCGAGGTCACCGACGGCACCTTCCGCGTCGAGATGCACCGCATCCTGGCCGACGACGAGTGGGCCGCGGTCATCTCGACCTACCGGGGCGAGCGCAAGGGCATGGTCCTGGAGATGCCGGGCGTGCAGACCTTCCGCCGCGACATGGACACCAACAAGATCATCGAGGCCCGCATCTGGGTCTACGACGACGTGTTCGTGAACAAGTTCTGGTCGGCGTGAGGTCGTGCGGATCAAGCTGCCCGCGGCGCTGAACCAGCGCGGCACTCCCGGGCTGGTCGACGTCGAGGTCAGGACGGAGGCCACCGTGGGCTCCCTGCTCCGCGGCATCGACGAGCAGATCCCGGGTGCGACGAAGAAGATCCTTGACGACAACGGCGCGCTGTACGGCTACGTCAACCTGTATGTGAACGGTGACGACGTCCGGCACGGGGCCGGGCTGGACACGCCGGTCAGCGAGTCCGACGAGGTGCTCATCCTGCCCGCGATCAGCGGCGGCTGACCGCCGGGCGACAAACGGCCGGCGGTCCCCTCCGGGGGACCGCCGGCCGAGCGCTGTGCCGGGGCACACCTACCGGGCGGCCGGCCCGCGACCGCCCGGGGGTGGGGTCAGACGGTCAGGATCTCGCCGCCGTCGACGCCGATCACGTTGCCGGTGATCCAGGATGTCCGGGCGGCGGCCAGCAGCACGATCGCCTCGGCCACGTCCTCCGGCGTGGTCAGCCGCCGGTGCGGGTTGGCCAGCCGGGCCCGCTCGGACAGCTCGCCGCTCTCCGGGATGCGCAGGAACGACGGGGTGAGCGTGATGCCGGCGCGGATCGCGTTGACCGCCACCCCGCGCGGGGCCAGCTCCACCGCCAGCTGCCGGACGTGCGACTCCAGCGCGCACTTGGCCGCGGAGACCGCGCCGTAGGACCGGGCCACCCGGGCGGTGCCGGAGCTGGTCAGCGCGAAGACCCGGCTGCGGTCGTCGAGCAGCCCGGCCCGGAGCAGGTCCTGCGTCCAGTAGACGAGGCTGTGCGCCATCACCGACAGGGTCATGTCCAGCTGCCGCTGGCTGATCTCCTGCTCGTCGGCCGGGGCGTCCTCGCCGGCCGCGGGCAGGAACGGCGCCAGCGTGCCGAAGGCGAGCGAGTGGACGACCACCCGGACCCCGCCGCCGCCGACCCGCGCCGCGATCTCCGGCAGCACCCGCTCCCGGCCGGCCGGGCTGGCGGCGTTGTCGTTGACGAAATGCGCCTGCACGCCGTGCTTGCGCACCTCCTCGACCAGCTCCTCGACGACCTGCAGCCGCTGGCCGGTGTCGAGGTGCACGCCGATCACGTTGGAGCCCGCCTCGGCGAGCTGGAGCGCGCAGGCACGCCCCATCCCGCTCGACGCGCCGAGCACCACGCTCCAGGATCCGGCCAGGGTCTGCTCCACGCCGTGCCCTCCTCGTCGTCGGTCCGTACCGGCCGGGCGGCCGGCGGTCAGGCGCCGGCCGTCAGGGGGCCGGCCGCAGCCGGACACCGGCCAGGTGGCCGTGCGGCCCGACGGCGAGCACCAGCCCGGCGCCCGGACCGGCGGCCAGGCCGGCCAGCTGCAGCACCGCCGAGACGGTGAACTCCTGTCCGGTGCGGCCGGGCAGCTCGACCGGGGTGAGCGTCACCCCGGCCCGCTCGGCGGCCCGGCGGCACGCATCGTCCACCCGGTCCCGCAGCGGGAACGAGCCGGCCGGCGGCGCGTACGGCAGCTCCTCGGCGCCCTCCAGCAGCGGGCCGACCGCGCGCTCGACCGCCGCGGCGAGCTGCTCCGGCCGCTCGGCCAGGTGCCCGACGAAGACGGAGCAGCCGCCGGCCACCTCCGGCCCGGGCGGCGCGGCCCGGTCCCGGGCGTCCGCGGCCCGCTCCAGCACCACGCAGGCGGCGCCCTCGCCGGCGAACGGCGCGCCGACCACCCGAGCCGCGCCGGGTCCCGGCCGCTCCTCGGTGGCACCGGCGATGCCGGCCCGGGCGCGGCCGTCCCGCAGCGCGGAGCGCAGCGTCAGCACCGCCTCCAGCCCGGCCACCATCGGGTCGGTGAGCGTGAGGTTGAAGGCGCGCAGCCCGTGCCGCATCGAGATCTGGCTGGCCGGGATGTTGACCGAGAAGGCCGGCGCCTCGGCCGGGCTGATCCCGGACGCGCTCTCGGCCGCGACCACGTCGTCGAAGCGGCCGACCACCGGGGCGGCCGCGAAGTTGGTCCCGATCGCCACCCCGACCTGGTCGTCGGGCAGCGCGGCCGGGTCGAAGCCGGCGTCCTTCATGGCCAGCCCGGCCGCGGCCAGCACGTACCGGGTCGCCGGGGTGAGGTAGCGCCAGCCGCGCGGCCCGAGGTGCTCGGTGGGGTCGAACCAGCTGCCGTCCTCGCCCGCCTCCTCGGCCCGGACCCAGCCGGCGCCGGTGAGCAGCACCGCGGTCACCGGTCGCCCCGCCCGACCAGCACGGAGATGTTGTTGCCGCCGAACGCGTACGCGTTGACCAGGACGTGGTCCAGCCGGGTGGTGAGCGGCTCGTCGAACGGCATCCGCAGCGCGCACTCCGGGTCCGGCTCGGCCAGCGGCATGTTGGGCGGGACCTGCCCGCGGTCGAGCATCAGCAGCGCGGTGAGCAGCGCGAACGAGCCGGCCGCGCCGCCGGTGTGGCCGAGCACCGCCTTGAGGCTGTAGACGGGCAGGTCCCGGGCGACCGGGCCGAGCGCCTCGTGCAGGGCGTGGCTCTCCACCACGTCGTTGAGCGGGGTGCCGGTGCCGTGCGGGACGACGCAGCCGACCTCGTCCGGCTTGACCCCGGCCTGGGCGAGCGCGTCCCGCATCGCCCGGACGATCTGGGTCGCCTTGGCCTCCGGTGCGGTGGCGTGGTGGCCGTCGCAGCTCCAGCCGGTGCCCTCGACGACGCCGTAGTGCCGGTCGCGGCCGCGGGCCCGGGCGTGCGCCTCGGACTCCAGCACCATGAAGGCGGAGCCCTCGCCGAAGATGGTGCCCTTGCGGCCGGCGTCGAAGGGGCGGCAGCGGACCGGGTCGAGCGCGCCGAGCCGGTTGAAGCAGGCCACCCCGACCCGGGTGTAGCCGTCGGCCCCGCCGGCCAGCACCACGTCGGCCCGCCCGTCCCGGATCATGTCCACGGCCAGGCTGACGCTGTACGCCGACGCCGAGCAGGCCGTGCTCACGGTGGTCACCGGGCCGCCGAGGCCGAGCCGGGCGGCCAGCACCGAGCTGACCTTGAACGGGAACTCGTCCAGCCCCTCCGGCTCGGGGTCCCCGGTGCGGGCCCGCTCGGCCAGGCTGCAGTCACCGACCCCGGTGCCGACGGACACCCCGACCCGCTCCCGCGGCACCGGCGCGCTGTCGGCCAGCGCGCCGTCCTCGACCGGGAGGCCGGCGTCCACCAGCGCGGCGGTGCCGGCACCGATGGCGAAGGTCGAGGTCCGGCCGGCCCGGCCGGCGCCGTCCGCCGGCGGTGCCGGCAGCTCCTCGATTCCGTACAGCAGCTTGACCTTCATGTCGGCGGCCGGATCGTCGACCGGTGCCGGCTCGCTGCGGGTGGCCAGCAGGCCGTCCCAGTAGCTGTCCAGGTCGGAGCCCAGGCAGGAGACCACGCCCAGACCGGTGACGACGACGCGCTCCACGAGCCGCTCCCCTCTCACCCGGACTCGACGGTCTCCCGGCCGGCCGGGGTGAAGCCGGCCTGCTCCAGCACCCCCGTCACCCGCCGGACGAACTCCTCCGGCTCGACCACGACCGAGGTGGTGTGGCTGCCCCGCGGCACCACCCACAGCGTCGAGCCGGGGTAGTGCTCCATCTGGATGCGCACGTCGTCCGGGCGGACCACGGGGTCGCGGTCGCCGACGATGAACAGGACCGGCACCGACGGGTCCGGCAGCCGCTGCGGCCACTCGGCCAGCTGGAAGAAGAACGCGGACGCCCGGGTGAACGAGCTCTTGCCGATGCGGAAGAGGATCGGGCCCCGCAGCAGGCGCGGCATCTTGGGCCGGGCCACGTCGTACGTCCGGCCCATGGTGCGGATCATGTCCATCGACGGGCCGCTGTCGCAGATCACCGCCCGGACCAGGTCGGGCTCCCGGCGGGCCGCCCACATCGCCGTCCACGACGTCATCGAGAAGCCGACCAGCCCGACCTTGCGGCCGGCCATCTCCGGCCGGCTTCCGACGTACTGCACCACGCGGTGGTGGTCGATGCCGGTCAGCGGCGACTGGCCGCGCAGCAGGTGGTCCTGGGCGCTCTCGCCGTGGTTGCGCATGTCGAAGGTGAGCACGTGGTAGCCGGCGTCGTGCAGCCGCTTGGCCAGCGCCATCACGCTGCCGCTGTCCCGGCGGATGCCGTGGCCGATCACGACCGCGTCGGCCGGGCCGTCCACCGGGATCCACCAGCAGGCCAGCGGCAGCTCGCCGGCGCCGGGCACCATCACCCGCTCGCCGACCAGGCCGACGGTCTCCGGCCGCTGCCGGACCGGGCGGGCCGGCGGGTGGTAGACCTGCCAGGCGCCGCGGACCGCCAGCCACACCGCGACCAGCACCGGCACCACTGTGACGACGGCGAGCAGGTCGAGCAGCCGGTCCCGCACGGACAGCCGCGGCGCGGCGTCAGGCACTCCCCACCTCCACAGCCGGGTGGAATCCCGGCGAGTCACTCAATATGGACGCTAGACGCACAGGGCAGCATGGGCAACCCTGATGGGCGCTACACCACCCAGACCAGGAGGAACAGGTATGAGCGATGACCCGGTGACGTACGATCCGCGCACCCCCGGGTTCCTCGCCGACCCGTACCCGCACTATGCCGCGCTGCGGGCGGAGAACCCGGTGCACCGGACCCGGTTCGGCTTCGTCATCCTCACCCGCCACAGCGACCTGCGGGCCGCGTACGACAGCGCCGAGCTGTCCCGCAACACCCGGCACTGGGAGGGCTTCGAGGGCTGGCGGCGGGGCAGCACCGACGGCCCGCTGGAGCAGATGATGCGCAGCTGGCTGGTGATGATCGACCCGCCCCGGCACACCCCGCTGCGGGCGATCCACGAGCAGGCGTTCGACCGGGACCGGATCTCGTCGTTCCAGCCGGTGATCGAGAAGATCGTGGCCGACCTGCTCGACGCCGGCGCCGCGGCCGGCGGCCTGGACGCGGCCACCGACTTCGCCGACAAGGTCCCGGTGTACGTGCTCAACCAGCTCCTCGACCTGCCGCGGCAGGACTGGGACCAGTTCGTCACCTGGTCGCGGGCGATCGCGCAGACCTCCGAGGCGTTCCTCACCCGCAAGGTGCTCGCCGAGGGCCAGGCGGCGCTGGCCGGCCTGCACGACTACCTCCGGCCGCTGGCCGAGCAGCGGCGCCGGGACCCCGGCGACGACCTGCTCAGCGCGCTGGCCACCATCGAGTCCGACGGCGTCCGGCTGGAGGACGACCTGCTGCTGGACAGCCTGGTCTTCCTCTACCAGGCCGGTCACCCGACCGGCGGCGGCCTGCTCGCGCTGGCGCTGCACTCGCTGCTGCGCCACCCCGACGAGGTGGCGCGGCTGCGGGAGCAGCCGGAGTTGCTGCCCGGCGCGGTCGAGGAGCTGCAGCGCTTCGACGGGCCGGTGCAGATGAACGACCGGGTGGCGCTCGAGGACATGACCTTCGCCGGGGTCGAGCTGGCCGCGGGCGAGCTGGTCCGGCTGTGCATCGCGGCCGCCAACCGGGACCCGGAGCGCTTCGAGGACCCGGACCGGCTCGACGTCGGCCGGGCCCCGGACGGCCAGCTCGGCTACGGGCGGGGCCTGCACTACTGCATCGGCGAGCACCTGGGCCGGGTGCAGACCCGGGTCGCCATCGGCACGCTGCTGGACCGGGCGCCCGGGCTGCGGCTGAGCGGCGAGCCGGAGTTTCTCCCCGCGGTCAGCAACCGCGGGCTGGCCCGGCTGCCGGTCGACTTCTGAGGCCGGACAAAGCGACGGCGGGCGGCCGGCGCCCCAGCGCCGCCGCCCGCCTGTGCCGCCGTGGTCCGGGTCAGCTCCCCGCCAGCTTGCCCTGCACCAGCTCGCGGACCTGCGCGAAGGACGAGATGTTCTTCAGCTCGTCCTCGTCCAGGGCGATCTTGTACTTCTTCTCCAGCGCCACCATGACCTCGAGCGCCATCAGGGAATCGACGTTCAGATCCTTGACGAAGTCGGCGTCGTCGGTGACGGCGCTGGCATCCAGGTCGAGGACGCCGGCGACGAGGCCGCGCAGCTCTTCCGTGTCCAGGGTCGTCGAAACCGGGCTCGTCGACATCGCAGCTCCCTCGGGGGGTCGTCGGTTCGGTATGGACGGAACGTCCGAGTCGGACTCTACGCCGCAGAAATAGACAGAAGCCAGCAGCAGGAAAGGTGAAGTCTCAGAGGTACCAGAGGTGGTCGTATTCACCACACAGCGCCACCACCGACGCATCGTTGACCGGCTCGACCCCCTCGATCAGCGGTCGACCCGAGAGTCCCAACACGTCGAGTGACGAGGTCGAGACCAGCAGCCGGACGCCGTGGCCCCGCAGCCGGCCCATCGTGTCGCGGTAGTCCGGCAGGTGCTCGACCTCGCCCGCACCCAGCCGCAGCGGGGGCGGCGGCGGGGCGTCCACCGCGTAGCCGGCGGCGTGCCCGCGCAGCAGCACCGCGGTCGGCACCTGCTGGTGCAGCGCCTCCATCAGCCAGAGGACGTGCGCGTACCGCTGCTCGACGGCGCCGCGGTGGGCCCGCTCCACGATGACCAGCGCGGACACGTCACTTCACCCCGAGCACGAGTGCGACGTCGGCGGCGGTCGCCCGCTGGGCGAACTCGTACGGCGGGCGCACCCGCACCGGCGGCACCTGGTCGAGCGCCCCGCGCTCCTCGGCGCAGAACCGGCAGACCAGCCAGTCCAGCGCGCCGCCGGCCCACTCCAGCAGGTCGATCGCCAGCGCGGAGGTGGACGGGAACTTCACCGCCCAGGTCTGCGCGTTGCGCGGCTTGGTCGGCCCGAGCGCGGCCGCGGTCAGCGTGGTGGAGAAGCCGCAGGTCCACACCGTCACCCGGTGCTGCTGGCGGACCGCCTCGTCGGCGATGCGCAGCGCGGTGGTGAGGTTGTCCGACTCGTACGGCGGGCCGATGAGACCGAGGAAGACCGAGCGGCCGGCCGGTCCCGGGTCCGCCATCAGTGCCAGACCGGCACCACGCCGGGGGTGGTGAGGATCCGGACCACGTCGGAGACGCCGCCGAGCCGGACGCCGCCCTCCGCCGGCGCCTGCAGGCCGCGGGCGGACAGCGAGTGGTCGTCGGCCCACACGGTCACCCCGGCCCGGGCGAGGTCGACGAGCTCGCCGATCCGCCCGGCCATCGTCACGGCATTTTGAACGAGGAAGAGGGAGACGTCGTGGCCAGCCTCGCGCAGCCCGCCGACCAGCCCGAGCGTGGTGAGCACGTCGGGGCTCTCCTGCTCCGAGCGGCTCTCTATGAAGAGGTAGGTCCGTGCCGCCGGCATGCCGCCGTCGGACCGACCTGCGACCACCCGTCCCACCTGCCTCCGCGGACCCGTCGTCGTCACCTGGACATTACCATCTGGGACTGCTTATGGTCTTCTCGCCCGGTCCGCGACGTTGGTCGGTCTCCGCGACGAGGAGTGGTGCTGTGTCCGATCCCGGAGCCCCCGCGGTCCGGCGCGAGATCGCCTCGCCGCTCGTCGCCCCGGTGATCGCCGAGCGGGACGGGCCGAAGCGGGCCGTCTCCCGCTTCCCGCTCGATCCCGGCGAGCCGCTGCTGGCCGGCCACTACCCGGGCTTCCCGATCTTCCCGGGCGTCTGCCTGGTCGAGTGCGCGCACCGCACCTCGCTGGCCGCGCTGGACGCCCCGGCCCGGCTGGCCGAGGTCGAGTCGACCCGCTTCCTCGGCCCGGTCTTCCCGGGCGACACCGTGCACACCGAGACCGTCGCCGAGACGGTCGACGGCGGCTGGCGCTGCCGGGCCAAGCTGGCCGCCGAGAGCCCCGGCGGCGAGGGACGGCGGCAGGTCGCGGTCGTCCGGCTGCGGTACGAGGCGGGAGCGGCATGATCGACAAGGCCGGGATCCAGGAGCTGCTGCCGCACCGGCACCCGATGCTGCTGGTGGACGAGGTCCGGGAGGCGGTGCCGGGCGAGTCGCTGGTCGCGGCCAAGGCGGTCACCGCGGACGAGCCGTGCTTCCAGGGGCTGGTGCCGGGCGCCGACGTCGCATACCCGCCGACCCTGCTGATCGAGTCCTGGTGCCAGGCCGCCGCCCTGCTGGCCGTGCTGGACGCGCCCAACCCGGACGTGCTCACCGGCCGGGTCGCGCTGTTCGGCAGCATCGCCGGGCTGCGGTTCGGCCGCCCGGTCCGGCCCGGCGACGTGCTGGTGCACCGGGCCCGGCTGGGCCGGCTGTTCCCGGACGCCGCGATGCTCACCGGCACCGCCGAGGTGGACGGCGAGACCGTGCTCGAGGTGGACCAGATCGTCGTCGCGTTCCGGGATGCCGGGGCGCTCACCGGGGCCGGCGCCGCGCCGGCCGCCGGCTGAGGGAGGAGCAGGCATGGAGCCGGACAGCCGCCCGGTCGCGCTGGTCAGCGGGGGCTCGCGCGGGATCGGCCGGGCCGTCGTGCTCCGGCTCGCGCGGGACGGCTACGACGTCGCGTTCACCTACCACCAGCGGTCCGACGCGGCCGAGGAGGTGTCGAAGGAGGCGACCGACGCCGGTGCCACCGTGCTGGCCCGCCCGGTGGACGTGCGGGACGCGGCCGCGGTCGGCGGGTTCGTCAAGGAGGTCGAGGCCGAGCTCGGCCCGCTCACCGCGGTGGTCACCAACGCCGGGATCATCCGCGACCAGCCGCTGGTGATGATGTCGCCGGACGACTGGAGCGAGGTCCGCGGCACCAACCTGGACGGGACGTACCACGTCCTGAGGTCGGTCATCTTCTCGATGATGAAGCGCAAGGCCGGCGCGATCGTCACCATGTCCTCGGTGGTCGGCCTGTCCGGCAACGCCACCCAGGCCAACTACGCGGCCGCCAAGGCCGGCATCATCGGGCTGACCCGCTCGCTGGCCCGCGAGGTGGGCCGGCAGGGCATCCGGGCCAACGTGGTCGCCCCCGGCTTCATCGAGACCGACATGACCGCCGCCCTGTCGGGCAAGGCTCGCGAGCGCAGCCTGGCCCAGATCCCGATGGGCCGGATGGGCACCCCGGACGAGGTCGCCGAGCTGGTCGGCTTCCTGGTCTCGCCGAAGGCCAGCTACATCACCGGCCAGGTCTTCGCCGTGGACGGCGGGATCGTGCTGTGAGCGAGCGCGAGGAGCGGGCACGGTGACCAGGGCCCCGCGGGAGCCGGTCTTCTACTTCTCGCTGCGCAGCCCGTACTCGTGGCTGGCGTACCGGGACCTGCTCGACCGCTACCCGGACGTGGCCGAGCGGGTGCGCTGGGAGCCGTTCTGGGAGCCGGACGAGAGCTGGCGGCAGGTGCTCGCGGACGCCGGAGTGCGCTTCCACTACGTGGACATGTCCCGGGCCAAGGCGTTGTACGTGCTGCAGGACGTGCGCCGGCTGGTGCGCGAGCGGGGGCTGGCGATGAGCTGGCCGGTGGACACCGCGCCGCGCTGGGAGGTCGCCCACTTCGCGTTCCTGCGGGCGCGGCGGCACGGGTCCGGGCGGGCGTTCGTGGACGCGGTCTACCGGGCCCGCTGGGAGCAGGGCCGGGACATCAGCGACCCGGACACCATCGGCGCGGTGGCCGCCGAGCTGGGACTGGACGCGGCCGAGCATGCCGGCGCGGCCGAGGATCCGGAGCTGCGGGACGAGGCGCTGGCGGCGCTGCGCGCGCTGGACAAGGACGGCGTGTTCGGGGTGCCGTTCTTCGTCGCCGGGCGGGAGCGCTTCTGGGGGGTGGACCGGCTGGCCGCCTTCGCCGCGCTGGTCCGGGACACCCCGGCGGTCTCGTCTGCGGAGCCGGCGGAGCCGGCGGGGGAGCCGGTGCTGGTCCCGGGCGGGGACGCCGGGCACGCCGGCGGCTGCGGCTGACCGTCAGAGCCCCGGCCGGTCAGAGCCCTGGCCGGTCAGAGCCCGGCGGGTCGGAAGCCCGGCCCGGTCAGAAGCCGAGCTCGGCCAGCCGGCCGGCCACCGCCTTGACGTTGGCCTCGACCGTCGACTCGGCGTCCAGCCGGAGGATGTCCACCCCGCCGGCCGCGAACATCGGCGCGACCGTCTCCAGCGCGTCCCGGAACTCGGCCAGCGGCGGCTCGGCGTACGCCGGCAGCACGAGGTTGTCGTTGCTGGCCCGCCGGCCGATGCGCTCCATCGCCACCGCCGGGTCGATCTCCAGGTAGACCACCAGGTCCGGCGCGGCGCCGGCCAGGTACGTCTCCACGATCGCGGGCAGGTTGGTCACCCCGTACGACGCCGACATGGCGGCCGAGCAGAAGATGTACGGGTCGAGCACGAAGACGCTGCCGTCCGCGGCGGACCGGCGCAGCAGCTGGGACCGGTCCATCAGCTCGACCGCGGTGGCGAACTCGATCGCGTCGATGCCGAAGTGCTCGGCCCGCGACCGCCCGTGCTCGGCGGCCACCGCGGTGGTCCACCGGCGGATCCAGGTGTGGAAGCTGCGCACGTACGTGATCCGGCCCTGCGCGATGTAGTGCCCGGACAGGTGGGCGGCGAGCGTGGTCTTGCCGGCGCCGTCGACTCCGGCGACCTCGACGACCGGTCCTGGGGATCTCACCGGGCTCCTCCTTCCCGGCCGGGCAGGTCCCGGCGCAGCTCGGGCAGCACGTCCGCGCACACGGCCTCGAAGGCCGGCACCTGGGCCGGGTCGGCCGGCCAGTAGAGCACCAGCTCGGTGAAGCCCAGCCCGGTGGCGACCCGGGCCACCTCGACCAGCAGCTCGGGGCGCTCGTAGTACGCGATGCGGTTGCCGTCGGCCCGGGCGCCCGCGTCGAAGAGCGTGTACGACCAGCGCAGCGTGGCCGGGTCACGGCCGGTCTCGGCGCACAGCCGGCGCACCCGGTCCGCCCGCTCGCCGGCGTCGGCCAGCTGGGCGGCCCGGTCGGCGGCGAAGGACAGCGTGTTCCAGGTGTCGGCGTGGGCCACGGCGTGCCGGAGCATCCGGGCCGAGTTGGCGGCCACGGTGATCGGCGGCCGCGGCCGCTGCACCGGCCCGGGCACCATCCGGGCGTCGTCCACCGCGTAGAACCGGCCCCGGTAGGTGGTCCGCTCCGCGCCGAGCAGCAGGCCGACCAGCTCGGCGTACTCGCCGAACCGGGCCGCCCGCTCGCCCACCGGCCAGTTGGGCAGCCCGGCCATCCCGTACGACGGGTCGGCGACCAGGCCGGCCCCGAGCCCGATCTCGAGCCGACCGCCGGACGCGTGGTCGACCGTCATGGCCTGCTTGGCCAGCATCGCCGGCGGCCGCAGCGGGATCTGCGCCACGCAGGACGCGAGCCGGATCGTCGACGTGCGGGCGGCGAGCGCGGCGAGCGTCGTCCAGCACTCGAACCACGGCTCGGCGGGGTTGAGCCAGTCCACGAAATGGTCGGCGACTCCGGCGACCTCGACACCCAGCTCCTCCAGCCGGCACACCCGGCCGACCAGCTCGCCGACCGGCGCGTCCGGCATGCACATCACCTGGAAACGCAGGTCAGGACCCACTTGCGCAGTATCACACGGTGTGCGGCGCGGCAGAGGTTTGGTGTGGTGCGAGGACCTTTGCCGCGCCGCACTAAGCTTCGGCAGGTCCGCTTCGGGAGGAGGTGGGGGCCTTCGTACGGCCGCTCGTCCTCTTCTTCGGCGCCGTCCAGCGGCGCGAGTTCTACGAGCCCCTGCTCCGTTCCGGCGTGCACCTCGGCCTGGTCCGCAACCTGGACAACACGGCGTACACGGCCGAGCCGGAGGAGTTCGACGTGGTCGAGCGGGTGCCGTTCTCGGCCGGGCCGGCCGCGGTCGCCGAGGTGGTCGCCGGCATCGCCCGCGGCTGGCGGCTGGAGTCGGTGCTCAACGTGGACGAGCACACGGTGTCGCTGTGGGCCGAGGTCTGCGACCGGCTCGGCCTGCCGGCGCCGAGCCCCGCGGCCGCCGTCGCGCTGCGGAGCAAGACGGTCATGCGGGAGCTGCTCACGGCCCGGCTCGGCGCGGCCACCGGCGCCGCCTGCCGGGTGGTCGGCAGCGCCGGCGAGGCGCGGGCCGCGGCCGCCGCGCTGGGTGGCCCGGTGATCGTCAAGCCCAGCCACCTGACCGGCAGCTTCTTCGTCCGCCGGTGCGCCACCCCGGACGAGGCCGCGGCGGCGTACGAGGCCACCGCGGCCCGGCTGCCCGAGCACTGCCGGGCCAACCGGGTGACCGACGTGCCGGCGGAGATCCTGGTCGAGGAGTTCCTGCCCGGGTCCAACCACTCGGTGGACTGCCTGGTGCTGGACGGCCAGGTGTGGTCCACCCCGGTGGTCGACGTGGTGACCGGGCACGACCTCGGCGGCACCGACTTCCACCACTTCGCCCGCACCACGGTGTCCCGGCTCGGTCCCGACGAGCGGCACCGCACCCGGCTGCTGGCCGAGGCCACCGCGGACGCGCTGGGGGTGCGGGTGGGCTGCCTGCACGTCGAGCTGGTGCACGGCCCCGACGGGCCGCGACTCGTCGAGGTGGCGGCCCGGCCCGGGGTGAGCCGCGGGCCGCTGCTGTGGCGGGCGTACGGGATCGACCTGATCGGCGGCTGGCGGGACGTGCTGCGCGGCCGCAAGCCGGACGTGGAGGTGCGCCGGCAGGCCGGCGCCGCGGTGGTGACGCCGTTCCCGGACCGGGACGGCACGCTGGTGGCGTACCGGGGGCTGGACCGGATCCGGGCGCTGCCGAGCGCGTACCGGGTGGACGTCTGGACGCGACCCGGCGAGCGGGTCGGCACCCGCTGGTCCGGGGCCCGCTTCCCGGTCCGGGTGCAGCTGTGGGCGGCGGAGCCGGCCCGGCTCGCCGCCGACCTGGAGGTGGTCCGCGAGGTGTCCGGCGCGCTCTTCGAGGTGGCCGCGTGAGCCCGGAGCTGCGCGAGCGGATCACCGGGATCGCCGCCGGCCTGGTCCGCGGCCCGGAGGAGATCGTGATCGCCTGCGGCTCGCTGGTCGAGGGCCTCGGCAACGCCTCCTCCGACATCGACCTGCTGGTCATCGAGCCGACCACCACGGAGACCGCGCGGGCCAAGGACCGCGCCGGGGTGCCGCTGGCCGAGGAGACCATCGCCGACATGGTCGGCGGCGGGGGCGAGGCCGGGCTGGTCGACGCCGAGTGGGTGTCCCGCGGGTACGTGCTGGCGCTGATCGACCGGGTGCACGCGCTGGCGCCCGGGTCGCGCACGGTGCCCGAGTTCATCGACCTGGAGCAGTACTACCGGTTCGCGGCCGGGGCCGCGGTGGTCAACCCGGACGCGTACGCCGACGTCAGGGCGCGGATGTCGGTGGACCGGCTGGGGGCGCTGCTCGCCGCGGACGCCGGCGAGCGGGTCGCCGGGCTGCTCGCCGAGACGGTCGCCTTCCGCGACGCCGGGCTGCCGGACCCGGCCGCGGCCGCCGCCCAGCTGCTGCTGTCCTGGACGCTGCACGCGTACGTGATCGAGCAGGGCGAGCGCTTCCCGCCACGCAAGTGGCGGTACGAGAAGCTGGCCCGGCTGCACGGCCCGGACTCCGCGCTGCACCGGCGGGCCTGGCGGCTGAAGGCGCCCGGCGACACCCCGCCGGCCGACTACGTCGCCGAGGTGCTGGCGCTGGTCGCCGAGCTGCGGCCGGCGCCCGGCCCGGACCCGACCCGGGCGGCCCGGCGCCGGGAGGCGCTGATGGCCGAGCTGCGCTACGCCAAGGACCTGGAGGACGTCGACGGCGCGCTGGACGCCGGGCAGCAGGGCATGGCCTTCCACGCGCTCGGCCGGGTCGGCGAGCGGCTGCAGGACGGCTGCCTGCTGCGGCACGACCTGGGCGGCGGGGACGCCCAGCGCAAGCTGCAGCTGCTCCGGGAGCTGGCCGCGGCCGGCGACGGGCCGGCCGGCCGGGTGCTGGCGATCCGGCTGGCCAACCCGGTCGACCTGGCCGGCCTGCGCGAGCTGGCCGGCCGCTGCCGGGCGGTGGCGGCCGAGCTGGGCTTCCGGCTGGCCGTGCCGGCGGACCCGGCCGCGGTCCGGGCGTTCTTCGCCGACGCGGACGCCGTCTTCACCGACCGCGCCCACTTCCGCAGGGTCAACTACCGGGCCAGCGCCGGCATCGGGCTGGAGACCGGACTGCGCTGACCCGCATTGTGCCTGTTTCGCTATTGCGTCACTTACTTGTCCGGTCTAGATTCGTTTGGGCAGCTATCTCACGATCACCGCTGGCTCGTGCACAGCTCCGGCGGTGCCCGATCTGAAGGGGAGGCGATCCGGATGTCGCGCAATGCTTCGGCCACGCTCCGGCCCAAGCTCGTCGTGAAGGGCAAGGGCAAGGGCAGGTGACACGAGCCCGCGGCATCGCCGGCGCCCCATGTCGGCGGTGCTCGCGGGCGGGCCCGGCCGGGACAGGGTCCTGATGCACACGGTCCGGCCGCTGTCCGGATGCGTGCCCGTCGTGCTGGACAGCGCGGTCCCGGCGGGGGGCTGACGTGCTGATCGCGCAGGACGTGCTGACCGCGGCCGAGTCCTGGTATCCGGACCGATCGCCGATCGAGCTGCTCGCCGTGCTGCGGGCCGAGCAGGAGCGCTTCCTGCCCACCTGGCTGAGCGCCTGGGCGGCGGCCCGGGACGAGCTGCCCGCTCCGCTGACCGCCGAGGTGGCGGCTACCCGGGAGCGGGCCGAGCGGATCCGGCGGCTGGGCGACCGACTGCGGGCCGCGGTGCCGCAGGCGCAGGCGGTCAAGGGCGTCGCGGTCACCGACCGCTACCCGGCCGGCCTGGTCCGGCAGATGGCCGACCTCGACGTGGTGCTGCCGGATGCCGACACCGCCTGGCGGGCGGTCGGCGCCGTGGTGGCCGAGACCGGCGCCGGGATCCGCGGGGTGTCCACCTTCCCGGTCCCCGGACCGGGGCGGCCGGGGCTGCTGATCAGCGTGATCCTGCCGGCCCGGCATGCCCTGGAGTCCCCGCTCCGGCTCGATGTCAGTACGCACGTCCTGATGGGCAACGGCACCACCGTCCCGGCCCGCGCCTGGATCGGCCGGCCGGGCGAGGTCGAGCTGGCCGTGCACCTGGTGTTGGTGGCGGCCAAGCCGCTGGAGCGGCCGTACCAGCTCAAGCAGCTGGTCGACGCCACCGTGCTGGCCGACGCGCTGGGCCCGGCCGGACTGGCCCGGGCCCGGCAGCTGGCCGCGCCGCTCGGGCTGCTGCCGGAGCTGCAGGCGGTCTTCGCGCTGGCCGCCCGGCACGGGCTGCCGGTCCCGGCGCCGGTCGGCCCGGGTCCGGCCCGGCGGGCCCGGGTGGGCCGGGTGATCCGTTTCCTCGCGGCCAGCCGCCGGCACCCGGTGCAGGCGGCGCTGCGGCAGCTGCAGCGCACCGAGGTCACCGACCCGACCCGGTTCCGGGGCTGGCGGCGGGCCTGGCGGCTGGTGGACCGCCGGCTGCCAGTGCTGTCCCCGGCGCGGGAGGGGCTGCTCCGCTTCGGCCTGCCGGTCACCGTCCGCGGCGCCACCGACCGGCCGTTGCTGCGCACCCCGTACGGGGACTACCTGCTGGTCACCGGGGCCGAGGTGGCCGAGAGCTGGCTGGGCGAGGGGCTGCTGCCCGCGGACGCGACAGAGTAGCCGCTGCGACCGTTCGGCGTCCGGACCTTCTTCGCCGACGCGGACGCGGTCTTCACCACCGGTCCCACTTCCGCCGGGTCAACCAGCTTGTCGGCAGCGACGGCATCGGGCTGGAGAGCGGCCTGCGCCGAGGAGGCGGCTTTGCTGCCGACCCGGCCGAGTTCTTGGTTGCCCACCCCAGTTGCCCGGTCTAGATTCATTTGGGCAGCTGCCCCAAGATCACCGTCCGGTGCTGTGCACGCTCCGGCGGTGCCCCGATCTGAAGGGAGGCGATCCGGATGACGCGCAACCACTCGGTCACGCTCCGGCCCAAGCTGGTCGTGAAGGGCAAGGGCAAGGGCAAGTGACAGAGGCCCGCGGGCACCGTCGGCGGCCCACGTCGGCGGTGCCCGCGGGCGGTGGGTCCGACCGGGTCGGGCCCTGATGCACGCGGTCCGGTCGCTGTCCGGAGGCGTGCCCGTCGTGCTGGACAGCGACCTGGAGCTGGAGAGCTTCACCGCCTGCGCGGTGGTGCCGCTGTCCAGCCGGCACGAGGCCGAGGACGAGATCGGCATCTCCCACCTGCTGGAGCACCTCGTCATGTCCGCGCCCGGCCCGGACGGCGGCCGCGCGCTGAGCGACTGGGTGAGCGAGATCGGCGGCCAGGCCAACGCGACGACGACCAAGGAGTTCGTGGCGTACTGGGTCCGGGTCCCGGCCGAGGCCACGACCCCGGCGGTCGGCCGGCTGGCCGACGCGGTGACCGCGCCCCGGCTCACCCCGGAGCTGGTGGACGGCGAGCGGCGGGTGGTGGTGCAGGAGCTGCTGGCCGCGGACGCCGACCCGTCGGACGTGGCCACCGAGCGCTTCTTCGCCGAGCTGTTCGCCGGCCACCCGCTGGGCCGACCGGTCGGTGGGCTGGCCGACGACTTCCCGCACCTCACCCCCGAGCAGTCGCTCGCCCACCTGCGGTCCGGGCTGGCCACCCGGCAGCCGTGCGTGGTGCTCGTCGGCCGGGAGCCGCTGCTCGCCGCCGGGCTGGCCGCGCTGCGGGACAGCGCGCTGGACGGCATCCGGCCGACCGCGCCCCGGCCGGCGGTGCCGGTCGGCGCCGCCCCTGGCCTGGAGGAGCTGGACCTGCCGGACGACGCCGACTACGCGTACACGGTGCTCGGCGGCCGCGGCGCCGGCCGCCGGGACCCGCTGTGGGGCGCCGCCCAGGTGCTCGCAGCCGCGGTCGGTGGCCTGCCCGGCTCGGTGCTCTACTCCCGGCTCCGCGGCGAGCTCGGCATGAGTTACCAGCTCTACTCGGTGGCCAGCAGCTACTCCGACAGCGGCGCCTGGCGGGTGCTGGCCGGCAGCCAGCCGGGCGACGTGCGCACGGTCGCCGCGGTGGTCCGCGGCTGCCTGGCCGACGCGGCCGCCGGCACGCTGCCGGCCGGGGCGCTGGACGGCGCCCGCCGGCAGGCGCTCGGCGCGCTGGTCATCGACAACGAGGACCCGGTCGCGCGGGCGTACGAGGACGCCTTCTTCGCCGCGGACGGGCTGCTCGACCGCCCGCCGGTGGAGCTGGCCCGGGAGCGGATCGCGGCGGTGCGGCCGGACGACGTGGCCGCGGCCGCCCAGCGGGTGCTCGACTCGTGGACCGCGGTGACCGCGGCATGACGGCCACCACCGCGCTGGTGGCGGCGGGCGTCCCGGCCGAGCGGGCCGCCGAGCTGGTCGAGGCCGGGCTGACCGCCGAGCTGGCCGGCGAGGTGCTGCTGCTGGCCGCGGTGGACGAGCCGGTCACCGGCGAGCCCCGGGTGCTGGTCACCGTCGGCGCGGACCGGGTGGCCGCCGACCCCGGCCGGCTCGCCGCGCTGCGCGCGCTGGTCGCCCGGGAGCACCCGGACGCGGAGACCATCGTGCTGCGCCTCCCGCCGGGCGCGGCCGCGCCGGCCGGCGCGCGCCTGCTGATGCAATACGTCGAGTCCGACACCCCGCCGGAGCCGCCGGCCGACGCGGCCGGCTGGAGCGTCCGGCCGTACCGGGCCGAGGACCGCGAGGCCGTGCACGACCTGCTGGTGCGGGCGCTGGAGACGGGCTACGACACCGCCGGGTCGGCCGCGCCGCGGGAGCAGACCGACGCGGTCGCGACCGACCTGCTCGACCGGGCCGGCGGCGAGGTGACCGTCTTCTGCGCGGTCGGCCCGGCCGGCTTCGGCGGGCACGCCACCGTCGTCTGGGACACCGACGACCTCACCGGCGAGGACCGCCCGGAGCTCTTCGACGTCTTCGTCCGGCCGGAGCACCGGGGCACCCCGGCCGGCCGGCTGCTCACCGGGGCCGCGGTCCGCTGGGCGGTGGCGGCCGGCTTCCCGCTGCGCGGGCACGTGGTCGGCGACGACGCCAACGCGGCCGCGGTCCGGCAGCGGCTGCTGGCCGGCGGCTGGCGGGCGGCCGAGGGCTACTGGGCCGTCCCGGCGGCGGGGAGCTGACGTGCTGACCGCGGAGGACGTGCTCGCGCTGGCCCGCTCCTGGTATCCGGAGGTCCCGCCGGTCGAGCTGGTCGGCGTGCTCCGGACCGAGCAGAAGCGCTACCTGCCGACCTGGCTGAGCGCCTGGGCGACCCGGGAGGAGCTGCCGGCCCCGTTGGCGGCCGAGCTGGCCGACGCCCGGGAGCGGGTCGAGGGGATCCGCCGCCTCCAGAAGCGGCTGCTCGCCGCGGTGCCGGCGGCGCGGACGGCCAAGGGCTTCGCGATCACCGACCGCTATCCGGCCGGCCTGGCCCGGCTGATGGCCGACCTGGACGTGGTGGCGCCGGACACCGCCACTCTCTGGCGGGTGGCCGAGATCGCCGCCGCCGAGGTCGGGGCCGAGGTGCGGGGCGTGTCCACCTTCCCGGCCGAGCCCGGGCAGCGCGGCGTGCTGGTCGGCATGTCGCTGCCGAGCACATCCGCGCTGGAGCACCCGATCTTCCTGGACGTGTGCACGCACGTGCTGGTCGGCAACGGCGGCACCGTGCCGGCCCGGCGCTGGATCGGCCGGCCCGGCGAGCTGGAGCCGGCCGCGCAGCTGCTGCTGATCGCCGCCAAACCGCTGGAGCGCCCGTACGGGCTGAAGCAGCTGATGGACGCGGCCGTGCTCGCCGACCACCTGGGCCCGGCCGGGCTGGCCCGGGCCCGGGAGCTGGCCCGGCCGCTCGGGCTGCTGCCGGAGCTGCGCGCGGTCTTCGAGCTGGCCGCCCGGCACGGGCTGCCGGTCCCGGTGCCGGTCGGCCCGCGCACGGCCCGGCTGGCCCGGCTCGGCCGGACCGCCCGGTTCGCGGCGGCCGGCCGGCGGCACCCGCTGCGGGCGGCGCTGGGCGTGCTGCAGCACTCGGAGGTCAACGACCCGGACCTGCTGCAGGGCCGGCGCCGGGCCTGGCGGGCGCTGGACCGCCGGCTGCCGGTGCTGTCCCCGGCCCGGGACAGGCTGTTCCGCTTCGGCCTGCCGGTGACCGTCCGCGGCGCCACCGACCGGCCGCTGCTGCGCACCCCGTTCGGCGACTACCTGCTGGTCACGGGGCCCGAGGTGACCGAGGACTGGCTGGACGACGCGCTGCTGCCGGTGGGCGCCGGCGAGGAGGACTAGGCGGTGCGGCTGGTCGGCTTCGCCGCCGGCGGCGAGCGCTGGATCGGCTCGGTGCAGGACGGCCGGGTGCAGCCGCTGGCCCCGGTGGACGACTTCTACGCGGCCGGCGGGGCGGTGCCGCCGGCCGGCCCGCCGGTGGAGCTGGCGGCGGTCACCCAGCTGCCGCCGGTGCCGGCCACCGCCCGGGTCTTCTGCGTCGGGATCAACTACCGCGCGCACGCCGAGGAGGCCAGGCCGATCACCGGGCAGGACGCGCCGGCGCTGCCGACCGTCTTCGGCCGCTGGCCGAGCACGCTGGTGGTGGACGGCGACCCGGTGCCGGTGCCGCCGCACGAGGCCGGCCTGGACTGGGAGGTCGAGCTGGCGGTGGTGATCGGCCGCCGGGCCTGGGCGGTGCCGGCCGCGGACGGGCCGGCGCACGTGCTCGGCTACACCGCCTTCAACGACCTCAGCGCCCGGGCCAAGCAGCTGGAGACCAGCCAGTGGACGCTGGGCAAGAACGCCGACCGGTCCGGCCCGATCGGCCCGGTGGTGGTCACCACGGACGAGATCCCGGACCCGGGCGCGCTGTGGCTGGAGACCCGGGTCAACGGCGAGGTGGTGCAGCGGGCCGACACCGGCCAGCTGATCCACGGCATCGGCCGGCTGATCGAGCACATCAGCGACACGGTCACGCTCCGCCCGGGCGACGTGATCACGACCGGCACGCCCGGCGGGGTCGGGCTCGGCCGCACCCCGCAGCGCTACCTCGTGCCCGGCGACGTGGTCGAGGTCGAGGTCGAGCGGATCGGCACGCTGCGGACGCCGATCGTGCACCGGTCCGACCTGCCGCCGGAGCTGCTGTGGTGACTCCCGGCGACTGCCTCGCGCTGCTGGCCGAGCAGCGGATGCTGCCGCCGGACCGGACCGCCACCTACCTGTCCGACACCGACACCGACACCGCGGCGTACCCGGCAGAGGCGACCGTGGTGGTCCCCGACGCCGCCGCCCTCGCCGGCCTGGTCGGCCCGGACGCCGGCCGGGCCGGGCGGTGGCCGGGCCCGCGCCGGTCCTGCTACCGCGGCGACCGGCGCTGGGACGTCGACTTCTGGGCCGACGCGGACGTGGACCGGCTGCTGGATGCGGTGTCCTGGCAGGCGCTGGAGTCCGCGCCGGTCCGTCGGGCTGGCGCTGCGCCGGCACGAGCTGGAGTTCGTGCAGCGGCTCGACACCGCCCGGGCGGTCGAGGGCCCGGACTGGGTGCGCCGCCGGCAGCAGGACTTCGCCGGCTCGGCCGTACGGACGATGGTCACCACCCAGCTGCTGATGGCGCTGGACCGGGAGCGGGAGCGGGCCGGCCGGCTGCTCGCCGCCGGCGAGCCGGAGGGCGCGGTGCTGGCCGCCCGGGTCGCGGTCGGCACCGCGGTGGACGCCGTGCTCGCCGCCCGGGGCATGCTGGTCGCCGAGCCGGGCCGCCGGGTGGCCCGGCTGCGCCGGCCCGGACCGCCGCCGGCCGGCCCCGGACCCGTCCCCGACCCGCCGGCCGCGGCGGACTACTGGAGGCTGGAGACGATGCGCGACCTGGACCCGGATGCGCCGGCGGGCTGGGTGTCCGCCGCCCTGCTCTTCTGCGCCCGCAGCACCGACGGGCTGCAGCCGTGACCGCCGACCCGGCGCTGGTGGTGCTGAGCGCGGGCTCGGTCAGCCCGCGGTACGCCCTGGACGAGTCGGTCGCCGCGATCGAGCGGCTCGGCCCGGAGGCGGCGGCCCGGCTCTACCGGCGGCACAAGGTCCGGGTGCTCGCGGCCGAGCGGCTGGCGCAGCGGCCGGCCACCGCGGCCGCCCGGGACTGCCTGGAGCTGCTCCGGCCGGACCTGGAGAAGCGGGCCCTCTCCCAGGCCCAGCTGCCGCTCACCCTCGGCGTGGTCCGGGCGGCCGGCGAGCAGCTCGGCATCGGGGTGGGTGTGATCAAGGGGGTGGCCGCCCGGGAGTGGTACGACGACCCCACCCACCGCGACTTCGGCGACCTCGACCTGCACGTCCGGTCCTGGTCGGACGCCCGCCGGCTGGCCGAGCGGCTGCGGGCCCAGGACGGCTTCGTGCTGGACCGCCGGGAGCTGCCCTGGCTCAAGCGGGACGCCGCCACCGGCCGGCTGTACGGCCAGATCCTGCTCACCGACCCGGAGTCCGGCCACCTCGGCGTGGACATCCACTTCGGGGCGTACTCGGTGCGGCACTGCACGCACCTGCCGATCGCCGTGCCGCCGGAGCCGGGGGTGCACCTGCTCACCGGGCCGGACAACGTCGCCGCGGTGATCAACAACGCCGCCGGCGACCACTTCGCCAGCATGAAGGACGTGAACGACCTGATCATGGCGGCCCGGCGGTCCCCGGACGGGTTCCGGCGCGGCGTCGCGGCGGCGCAGCGGGCCGAGCTGGGCGGCTTCCTGGCCATCCTGGTCCGGCTGATCGCGGCCACCTCGGCCGTGCCGGACCTGCGCCCGACGCTCGAGCCGCTGCTGGCCGCCGCGCCGGCCGAGCCGGCGCCGCCGGTGCCGGAGCCGTCCTGGACCCGGCGGTGGACCGCGGTCGGGCTGCACGCCTTCCGGGTCGGCCGGCGCACCTCGGTGCTGGAGGGGGTCCGGCTCGGGCTGGACGCGGTCGCCTACTACCGCAAGCGGCTGTCGCTGGCGATCGTCCCGGACGGGCCGGCGGAGCCGCTGCGGTTGACCGAGCACACCTGCGTCCGGCTGGTCCCGCTGGAGCTGCTGGAGGAGCGGGACGACGCAGGGGACCTGTCCGGCGCCGCCGGCACCACCGGCGCCCCGCGGCCGATCGACGACGAGCTGGAGTTCGTGCCGACCGCGGCCGGCGACGTCGTCCGGGTCGGGCGGGAGGTCTTCGTGCCGACGGTCTTCTACCGGGTGCCCCGCGAGCTGGTCCGCGCCGCGATGGCCGTACGCGCGGCGGGGGCGTCCGGTGGGTGAGGCGGTGCTGGACCTGACCGGGCCGTGGCCGGTGCCCGGCCCGGAGTGCCGGCGGCTCTGGCTGGCCGCCACCGAGCGGGCGATGGCCGAGGACCCGGCCTGGATGACCGCCTTCCCGGCCGGGGACGAGCAGGTCCGCACGCACCTGGCCGGGCTGCTCGGCAGCACCGCCGACCGGCTGCTGCTCACCGGCGGCATCCGGGCCGGCGCGGCCGCGCTGGCCCGGACCGCCCGCCGGGTGCTGTTCGAGAGCCCGACCTTCGCCGGGGTGCCGCCGGTCTTCGCCGCGGCCGGCTGCGAGGTGCGGCTGGCGCCGTGGGCCGAGCTGGCCGCCGAGCAGCGCCGGTGGGCGCCGGACCTGGTCTGGCTCACCTCGCCCGGGCGCAACCCGGACGGGCGGACCGCACCGCCGGAGCTGCTGGCCGAGCTGGTCGAGGGCGGGCGGGTGGCGGTCAACGAGGTCTACCGCTGGTTCGCCGAGCCGGTGCCCGTGCCGGCCGGCTGCGTGCTGGTCGGCAGCACCAGCAAGCTGGCCGGCGGCGGCACCCGGATCGGCTGGCTGCTGCGGCCCGACGGCCCGGTCGAGCCGGCCCCGGGCGAGCGGGCCACCGCGCCGGCGCACCTGCTGCAGCGGACCTGGGCCCACTTCCTGGCCACCGACGGGCTGGCCGCGCTGGACCGGTCGATGGTCCGGCCGGTCGGCCGGGCCGCGACGGCGTACCGGGCCGCGGCCGGGCTGGCCGCCGAGCCGGGCGCGGTGCCCTTCCTGGTCCTGCCGGCCGCCCCCGGGGTCACCGAGGCCGAGCTGGTCGCCGGCTTCGAGCGGCACGGGCTGCAGGTCGGCCCGGGCGCCGCCTTCCACGCCCTCGACCCGTGCGTGCGGATCTGCTTCACCGGGCTCACCGAGGCGGCCGCCGCCGAAGCGGGGGAACGCACCAGGACGCTGGCCGCCGAGGGGATCGTCGCGCTGCGATGAGCGCCGTGGTGGAGATCGCCGGGATCGACGGGTCCGGCAAGACCACGCTGGCCGAGCGGCTGCGCGGGCACTTCGCGGCGCTCGGCCACCCGGCGGAGACCCGGCGCGTCCACTCCCTGCTGCGCCGCTGGTGCAGCGCGCTCGGCGCCGGGCATGGGCTGGGTCGCGGCGACTGGGTCGGCCACGACGCGGTCGAGCTGGCGGTGGCCTTCGAGTACCTGCGGGAGTCCCGGCGGCTGGGCCGGGTGCCGCCGGGCGAGGTGCTGGTGCTGGAGCCGTACGTCCTCAACTCGGCCGCCATCGCGGCCGCGCTCGGCACCGGCAACCTGCCCGGCCTGCTGGACGTCTACTGCGCCACCCCGGCGCCGGACCTGACCGTGCTGCTCGACCTGGACCCGGCCGCGGCGATGCGGCGGATCCTGGCCCGGCCGGGCACCGACAACTTCGTGCTCACCGAGGCGCACGACCCGTTCATCGAGAAGCTGCACGCCGCCTTCGGCCGGGTGCTGCCTGCCTTCACCGCGGCCGGGCGGGAGGTGCTGGTCCTGGACGGGGCCGCGCCGGCGGAGGCCAACCTGGGCCTGGTGGTCGGCCGGCTGGCCGAGCTGGGTCAGCCGTAGATCGTGGTCCGGCGGGACCGCCGCCGCTCGCCGCCGTAGTCGTTGACCGCGTAGTGCAGCGCGCACCGGTTGTCCCAGAGCGCCGCGTCGCCCGCCGACCAGCGCCAGCGCACCTGGTATTCCGGGCGCTCCATCGACTCCAGCAGCAGGTCCACGACGTGTCGGGACTCCACTTTGGACAACCCTTCGACCGCCCAGATCCAGCCGCGGTTGACGAACAGGTACGGCCGGCCGGTCACCTCGTGCCGGCGGACCACCGGGTGCACGGCGAGGCCGGTCTTGTGCGGCCGGCCGTGGCTGGCCCGCAGCCCGTCGACCAGTGCGCGGATCGGCTCGCTCAGCCCCTCGTACGCGAGGTACTGGTTGGACCACATGGTGTCGCCGCCGCTGCTGGCCGGGATCTCCATGCAGAAGAGCGAGCCGATCGGCGGGTCCTCGACGAAGCTCACGTCGCTGTGCCACAGGTTGGTCTGCTGCGCGTTGTGGCCGAGCTCGGTGTCCATCAGCAGGACCTCGGGGTGGCCGTCGTCGGCCAGCGTCCGCCAGTCCCTGTAATAGTCCTCGCCGAGCTCGGTGGTGGCGGCCAGCCGGCGGCCGAAGTGCCGGGCCAGCGCGACCTGCTGGGCCGGGTCCAGCCCGATCCCGGGGAAGAGCAGCAGCAGGTGCTCGGCCCACGCCTTGCGCAGCTGCTCGACGGTCTCGGCGGGCAGGTCCTCGACCTCGGCCGCGGTCAGCCCCTCGACGCGGGCGCCGAGGGCTGCGGGCAGGGGGATGATGTCCATACGCCCTCCCCGGTCCGGAGTGGCACCCTTGCAACGGGTCCGTACGGCCGCTCCCGGCTTGTCTAGCACAGGCAGGCTTCTCGCGACACACTGCGCGTTGCGCCCGAGTAGGGTCGTTGCGGGTCAGGGAGGACGGACGGGAGGTCCCATGCTCGACGTTCCCGACTGCGAGCTCAGCCGCGAGCAGGTGATCGCCCGCAACCTCGCCGTGGTCGAGGCCCACTTCCACAACGAGCACCCGGACCGGATCGACGAGGCGCTGCGGCTCTACACCGACGACATCGTCTGGGAGGGCCCGTCGCGCGGCCAGGTCTACCGCGACGCGGCCACCGTCCGCCGGTCGTACCTGGACATCTTCGCGACGATCAAGGTGCATAAGTTCGTCACGCTGCGCCGCTTCGCCACCGAGCAGTACGTCTTCGACGACCAGATCTCGGACGAGACGATCGTCGGCGACCCGGCGAAGATGCCCAACCTGCCCTATCCGCGGGGCACCCGGATGTCCACCCGGCTGACCCACCTCTTCGAGATGCGGGACGGCAAGATCGCCCGCGAGATCGCGTACGAGATCTGGCGCCGGCAGGGCAGCCCCGAGGACAACGACCTCATCCCGGCCGGCGCCACGGTTGTCTCCTTCGACTGATGGAGGGTGTGCGATGCGCCTGACCCCCGACCAGCTCGCCCAGTACCACCGGGACGGCTTCCTGCTGCTGCCCGCGGTCTTCTCCCGCGCGGAGGTCGACGCCGCGCTCGACCACCTGGCGCCGCTGCTGGAGCAGCGCTGCCCGGAGAACTACCGGGAGAAGGGCAGCGACGTGGTGCGCAGCGCGCAGGCGCTGCACAAGCGGGACGACTTCTTCGACCGGCTGCTGCGCGACCCGCGGCTGGTCGGCCCGGCCACCCAGATCCTCGGCGACGACCAGTTCTACGCCCAGCAGGTGAAGGTCAACGCCAAGGAGGCCTTCACCGGCGAGCAGTGGCAGTGGCACTACGACTTCGCCCACCACCACCACGAGGACGGCTCGCCGCACCCGCAGGCGCTCAACGTGCACGTCTTCCTCGACGACGTGACCGAGCACAACGGGCCGCTGGTCTTCATCCCCGGCTCGCACCTGGAGGGCCCGCCGCCGACCCGGCTGGACACCACCACGACCAGCTACCCGCTCTGGGTGGTGACCGAGGAGGTCGTCCGCGAGCTGGCCGAAAAGGGCGGCGGCCTGCGCTCGCAGACCGGCCCGGCCGGCTCGCTGGTGCTCTTCGGGGACATGATGATGCACTGCTCGCCGGCCAACATGTCGCCCTGGCCGCGGCGGATCTTCTCGGTGATCTTCAACCCGATCGCCAACGCGCAGACCAGCTTCAAGCGGGCGGACCACCAGCACCACCGGGACTTCGTGCCGGTGCCGCCGCTGGAGGCGCCGGCGCTTGTCTGACCGCTTCGTCGTCCCCGTCCCCCCGCCCGCCCCGGTCCCGGCCCGGGTCGACCCGGCGGTCGCCGACGCCGTGGCGGCCGCGGTCACCGCGGTCGGTGCGGTCGTCACCGCGGTCGAGCAGCGCAAGCCGCCGGCGGCGGTGACCGACGCCCTGGCCGGGGCCGCGGCGGCGCTCGGCGCGGCCGCGGCGCACTACCCGGCCGCGCCGGCCGACCGGGTGCCCGCGCCGGTCCCGGGCACCGAGGGCTGGCAGGAGGCCAGCCACGACGCCTTCTTCGGCGTCGCCCGCGGTCCCCGCGCCGCCGGGCACTGGTACGGCGACCGGCTGCGGCTGTTCGCGGCGGTGGCCGGCCAGCTGGCGCGCGGCCTGCATGACCGGGAGACGCTGCTCGCGGTGCTGCACTTCGTGTCCGCGCAGCTCGACCCGGCGGTGCCGCCCGAGCCCGGCGACCCGGGTCCCCCGCCCGGCGACCCGGACACCGCGCCGATGGCGGTGTGGCGGCGCGGCCACCACTTCCTCGCCACCGCCTGCATCGCCGCCCAGCACGGCCTGGACGAGGTGCGGCGCGGCCTGCCGGCCGGCGACGCCGACCGCAGCCGCGCCGACGTCGCCCGGGCCGGCGCCGCGATCCGGGCCGTCGGGGCGTCGTACGCGCTGGCCGGCGAGTTCGCCGCGGGCACGTACCAGGGCGAGGTGCGGCCGCTGATGTGCCCGCCGCACACGCCGATCGAGATGAACGGCGCGCTCAACCTGGAGTACCGGGCGTACCTTGACCGCTGGCGGGAGCTGTCGGCCTTCCTGCGCGGCCACCGGTCGCAGTTCCGGCCCGGCGGCTGGCCGCCGCGGCTGGTGCTGCCGCTGGAGACGCTCTTCCTCACCGCGGTGATGGAGGCGCACGCGCACGTCACCGCCGCCTGGCGGCTGGTCGGCAGTGGCACCGCGCTGCATCAGCACGCCGACGCCGCCGAGGGCGGGGTGGTGGTGCTGCAGCACCAGGTCGCGGCCCGGTTGGCCGACTACCGGGAGTTCGTCGGGACATGAGCCAGCCGTGGTCCGATGTGGACACCGACGTGATCGACCGGGCCGACCTGGTGCCGGTCAGCCGGCTCAACCGGGTCACCGGCGACTTCGAGGCGGTGGCCGGGCTGTTCGAGGTGGCCGGCCGGCCCGACGTGCTGGTGGTGCAGGGCTCCGACGGCCGGCTGTGGCGGTGCCGGCGGGCCTGCCCTCACCAGGGCGCCGACCTCGCGCTGACCGGGCGGCTCGGGTCGATGCCCGGCACCGTGGTCTGCTCCCGGCACAAGGACGTGGACGCCTTCACCTTCGCCGAGCTGGGCGCCCGGCCGCTGGACGCCTGAGCCGCATGCGCTCGTCGGCACCGCGGGTGGCGCGGCCGTTCCGGGTGCGCCCGTACCTGGTCGGGACCTTCATCGACACGCTCGGCGGCGGCTTCTGGATGCCGTTCGGGCTGATCTTCTTCGTGCAGGCGCGGGGCCTGCCGCTGGGCGAGGTCGGGGCCGCGCTCACCGTCGCCGGTGTCGTCGCGCTCGCCGCCGGGCCGCTGGCCGGGATGCTGGCCGACCGGATCGGCCCGGTGCCGGTGGTGGTCGCCAGCAACGCGGTGCGGGTGGTCACCTTCTGCGGCTACCCCTTCGTCACCTCGGTGTGGCAGCTGATCCCGCTGGCCACGCTGACCGCCGCCGGCGACCGGCTCTACTGGACCGCGAACGCGCCGCTGATGAGCCGGCTGGCCGAGGGCCGCGCGCTGGACCGGATCCTCGCCTCGCAGTCGGTGGTCCGGATCATCGGGCTCGGGGCCGGTGCCGGGGCCGCGGCCCTGCTGGCCGACCTGTCCGGTGGGCTTGAGCTGCTCTCGTACGTCAACGCCGCCAGCTACGTGGTCGCCGCCGTCATGGTGCTGGTCGCGGCCGGCGGGCTGGCCGTGGAGCGGTCCGCGGCCGGCCGGGACGCCGGCGGTCCGGCCGGCGCCGGGTGGCGGGCGGTCGCCCGGGACCGGCCGTTCCTGCTGCTGTGCGGCATCCACGTCGTGCTGGCCATGGGCAGCACCAGCCTCGGGCTGATCCTGCCGCTGGTCGCGGTCGACACCCTGGACGGCCCGTTCTGGCTGGCCGGCGCGTCGATCGTGATCGGCAACGCGGTGCTCGCCGCGTCCCAGAAGCCGCTGGTGGCCTGGAGCGAGCGGCAGCCCCGGCTGCGCGGCCTGGTGGTCGGCGCGGTGGTCATGGCCGGGTCGTTCCTGCTGCTCGTACCGGCCGCGCACGTGTCCCGGGACACCGCGGTCGGGTTGGTCCTCGCGGTCTCCGCGATCGGCGTGCTCGGCCAGTGCGCCGCCTTCCCGCTGATGACCGCGGCAGCCACCATCGCCGCGCCGGTGGCCGCGCGCGGCCGCTACAGCGCGGTCTTCCAGACCTTCTGGGGCGCCGCCAACGCGGTCGCACCGGCCGTCTTCGCCGGCCTGCTGGCGATCGGCAACGCCGCCCTCTGGTCGACCCTGGCGGTGGCCACCCTGCTCACCGTCCCGGCGCTGCGGGCGGTGGCCGACCGGCTGCCGGCCGCCTGCCTGCGCGAGTAGCCGTCAGGTCCGCGCCCGCGCCCACCTCGAGCCCGGCCGCTCCTGCGCCGGCCGAGTCGCTAGCGCGTCCGGCGGTACTGCACGAAGAAGAGCAGCGCCGCCGCGGCGAAGAGCACGACGATGAGCACGCTGACCACCGAGGAGGTGTCCCGGTCCGGATCGGCGATGGTCGCCACCAGCCGGCCGGCGGCGAGCACGGCGGCGGCTATCCACAGCACCGCCGCGACCACGAAGAACTGCCGGGGCCGGCCACCCCGTGGAGGACTGGTCACCAGCCGGACATACCCCACATCCCACCCGCCGTACACCAATCAGCGAGTGATCGCCCACCGCGGGCCGTCGGCGATGTGCGGGGGCACCGGTGGCGGCGGGTCGGGCAGCGCCGGGTCCGGCACCGGCGCGCCCCAGCCGCGGACGGCCGGCAGCTCTCCGGCCCACAGCCCGAGGGCGGCATCCTCACTGTCCCCGTCGTCCGGTGGCCCGGTCCGCATCTTCACCGAGGCCTCGTCCAGCGGCAGCGCCAGCAGCACGGTCGCGGCGAGCTCCTTGCGGCTCGGCCGGCGGGCGTAGTCCCACTGGCCGGGCGCCAGGTGCTCGCTGAGCACCCGCAGCCCGTGCAGCTTCTCGTCCGGGTCGGTGACCGGCCGCGGCACGCCGTAGATCATCGCGCTGCGGTAGTTCATGCTGTGCTCGAAGACGGACCGGGCCAGCACCAGCCCGTCCAGCACCGTGATCGTCACGCACACCTCGCCGCCCGCGACCAGGCTGCGGCTGGCCACCGAGCCGTGCAGGTAGAGATGGCGGTCGTCGAACCCGTACCCGGTCGGCACCACCATCGGCGTCCCGTCCACCACAACACCCAGGTGCGCCACCTGCCCCGCCCGCAACACGGCGACCAGCTCGCCGCGGTCCGTACGCCCCTTCTCCCGCCCCCGCCGCAACCGCGTCCGCTCAGTCGCCGACAACTCCCCGCCGCTCACCGGCACCTCGAGTGCCTCCCGCGCCGACACCTCGTGCGCCATCGCCACCTTCCCCGCGACCGATTCCTCCCGCGAGGCTAGCTCGCGGGAGGAATCGCCACGCAGCCTCACGTCATCGGAGCTGGCGACGGCGGCAGCACGCCGGGTTGCCTCCTGAGCGGAGAGCCAGGAGCCGTTCGACGGATGGTTGCTTGACCGATTACCCCCGGGGGGTATAGTCCTGCGAGAAAGCCGCGGAGGAGGGCGTCGTGCGGAAGGCTGCTGAAGGCAACGGCTCGCACGCCGAGCCGGTCACGGCCGTCGTCGAGGTGAGTGGTGTGCAGTGGGCGACGGAGAAGGCCGTGGTGGAGTCCGTCCTGGGCCGGCGACCGGGGGTGCTCGGCGTGCACGCCAACCCCGTCTCGCAGACGGCCACGGTGACGTATGACCCGGCCGCGACGTCGGTGGCCGAGGTGGCCGGCTGGATCCGGGATTGCGGCTACCACTGCCGGGGCTTGTCCGTGCCGGAGCACGTCTGCGACCCGCTGGCCGAGCCGACGGCTGCGGCGGCTCGTCCGGTCGAGCCCCGGCACGCGGCCGAAGTGCGGCACCCCGCAGACCGGCCCCACCAGGCGCCACCGACTGACCACGGACATGCGCGGAGCGGCGGCGGCGCTGCAGGCGAGCCCGCCCGCGCCCACGACGACGCCGCGGGCCAGCAGGAGCACCGCGCTCACGAGGGGCCCGGTGGCCATGGGGGGCACGGGGGCCATGCCGGGATGTCGATGGACGCGATGGTCCGTGACATGCGCAACCGCTTCCTGGTCGCGGCCGTGCTGTCGGTGCCGATCCTGCTCTGGTCGCCGATCGGCCGGGACGTGCTCGGCTTCGGGACGGCCGCGCCGTTCGGGCTGCGCGATGACGTCTTCGCGCTGCTGCTCAGCCTGCCGGTGATCTTCTACTCGTCCTGGATCTTCCTCGAGGGGGCGTACCGGGCGCTGCGGGCGCGAACCCTGGACATGATGGTGCTGGTCGCGGTCGCCATCGCCGCGGGCTGGCTGTACTCGGTCGGGGTCACGCTGACCGGCGGGGGTGAGGTCTTCTACGAGGCCGCGAGCGTGCTCGCCGCTTTCGTCCTGTTGGGTCACTGGTTCGAGATGCGGGCCCGCGGCGGCGCCAACGACGCGATCCGCGCGCTGCTCGACCTGGCTCCGCCCCGGGCGGTGGTGATCCGGGACGGGGAGCCGGTCGAGGTGCCCACCGCCGAGGTCGGGGTCGGGGATCTGCTGCTGGTCCGGCCCGGGGCGAGGATCGCCGTCGACGGCACGGTCGAGGACGGCGAGAGCGACGTCGACGAGTCGATGGTCACCGGCGAGAGCCTGCCGGTGCACAAGGCGACCGGCGACCAGGTGATCGGCGCCACGGTGAACGCCAACGGGGTGCTTCGCGTACGGGCCACCAAGGTCGGATCGGACACCGCGCTTGCCCAGATCGTCGCGCTCGTGCAGGAGGCGCAAAACTCCAAAGCGCCGGGGCAGCGGCTTGCCGACCGGGCCGCGTTCTGGCTGGTCTTCGTCGCGTTGATCGGCGGAGCGCTGACCTTCGCGGCGTGGGCGCTGTTCTCCGACCGGCCGCTGACGGCGGCGCTGCTGTTCGCCATCACCGTCGTGGTCATCACCTGCCCCGACGCGCTCGGGCTGGCCACCCCGACCGCGATCATGGTCGGCTCCGGGCTCGGGGCCCGCCGTGGCGTCCTGTTCAAGAATGCCACCGCGATCGAGAGCTCGGCCCGGATCACGACCGTCGTCATGGACAAGACCGGCACGCTCACCAAGGGCGAGCCCGAGGTGGTCGACGTGGTCGCGGCGGGAGTGCCGGAAGCCGACCTGCTGGCGCTCGCCGCCGCGGTCGAGCGGGAGTCCGAGCACCCGGTCGCCCGGGCCGTGGTCCGGCACGCGGACGGGCGCGGGCTCGGGCGCCGGACCGTGACCACGTTCGAGAACGTCCCCGGTCACGGCGCGGTCGGGACGGTCGAGGGGCACCGCGTGGCCGTCGGCAACAGCCGCCTGCTGAGCCGGGAGGGGGCCGACCTGGGCGAGCTGGCCCGCCGGCGCGACGAGCTGGCCGCCGGCGGCCGGACGACCGTGGCGGTCGCGGTGGACGGGCGCGCGGTCGGTCTGCTGGCGGTTGCGGACGCACCCCGCCCGACCGCCCGCACGGCGGTCGACGCCCTGCACCAGCTCGGGGTCCAGGTGGTCATGCTCACCGGCGACAACCGCGCCACCGCCGAGCGGATCGCCGCCGAGCTGGGCATCGACACGGTCATCGCCGAGGTGCTCCCCGGCGACAAGGCGGCCAAGGTCGCCGAGCTGCAACAGGCCGGGCAGAAGGTCGCCATGGTCGGTGACGGGGTCAACGACGCCCCCGCCCTCGCCGGCGCCGATCTCGGCATCGCGATCGGAGCCGGCACCGACGTCGCGATCGAGACCGCCGACGTCGTCCTCATGCGGTCCGACCCGCTGGACGTCCCGATCGCCCTGCAGATCGGTCGGGGGACGCTGCGCAAGATGCGGCAGAACCTCGGCTGGGCCATCGGCTACAACGCCATCGCCCTGCCCATCGCGGCCGGGGTCTTCGAGCCGGCGTTCGGGCTCATGCTCCGGCCCGAGATCGCCGCGCTGAGCATGTCCGGGTCCAGCGTGATCGTTGCCCTCAACGCCCTCGCCCTCAAGCGACTGCGCCTACCCACCCCGCCCACCGCACCTCCCGTCCCCGCCACGGAGCGGGAGCCGGCGCCGGTCCCGACGGGCGTCTGAGACGCCCCGCGGCGGTCAGCCGGAGCCGGGGTTCTCAGCCGGCTAGCGCGAGAACTCGACGGCAGCTGCGACTGATGACCTATGCGGCCAGCGACTTCTGCCCGCTGTCCCTCCGCGAGTCGGCTGCGGTACGTGACTGGACAACCACCTATCGCACGGTGCTTGACCCGACTGCTAAGTGACGTAGTCTTCCTAGGGCTTACCGGCAGTCTGCCTTCCGGCCCGGGAGGCACCGGGGAAGCGCCGCCTAATCGCCTCCGACAGTCCGGGGGCGAGCCGGGGACCCACTCGTTCCCCTGGGGTGAATCGGCAGGACCGCACCGGTGAGCCGGTAGCCGCACCGCCGTAGGGCGCCTTCCACGCCCGAACCCGTCAGCTAACCTGGTCGGCGGACTGGAAGACAAGGAGTGCCGCCTCGGTGCCGTTACCGAGACCCACTTCCCCCTTGCTCCGATTCCTCGCCGTCGTCGGCTCCACGGCCCTCGTCGTCAGCCTGTCGGGCCCTGCCGCCCGGGCGGAGCCCGCCGCACCAGCGGCTCCCGCGCCCACCACGGCGGCCGACGCCCGGGCGCAGATGCGCGCGATCTACCGGCAGTTCGCCACGGCCTCCGAGGCGTTCCACGAGTCCGAGGCCGTGCTCGTCAAGCGCAGCACGCAGGCCAGAGCGGCCACCGCCAAGGCTGCCGGCGCCGCCCGAGCGGCCGAGGGCTACCGGCAGCGGATCCGGCAGCTGGTTCGGGCCGAGTCCCGGTCCCACCCTCTCGAGACGTTCGGCGCCATGCTGTCGAGCGACTCGCGCACCGACTTCACCGCTCGAGCCAGCCTCCTCGAGGTCGTGGCCTCCCGCCGGGCCGCCGTGCTGGAGGAGGCGGCGAAGGCGCGCGCGACGGCGGCGACGGCGGCGGCCGAGGCGAGAGCAGCGGCCGGGTCGGCGGCGAAGCTGACCCGGGAGCTGCGGGTCAAGCGCGCCGAGCTGTCCGAGCGCGCCACCCAGGCGGCCGGCCTCTACCGGCGACTGGCGGCGCAGGAGCGGGCGGCGCGCATCGCTGCCGAGCGAGCGGCGACCGCGCGGGCCGCCGTCCAGCGGGCCGCCGCCCAGCGGGCCGCGGCCGAGCGCGCCAGCCGGACCGCCGACCGCACCGACCCGACGCCGACCTCCGCGCCGGTCGCCTCGCCGCCCCCGCCGCCGAGCGTTGCTCCGCCCGCCGTCCCGGTCAGCGGCCGGGCCTCGATCGCGGTCGCCGAGGCGCGCAGGCAGATCGGCAAGCCGTATGTCTGGGGGGCTACCGGCCCGGACTCGTTCGACTGCTCGGGTCTGACCGGCTGGTCCTGGCGCGCGGCCGGGGTGATCCTGCCCCGGACGTCCCGGCAGCAGTACGCCGCCGGGGTCAAGGTCTCCCGCTCGGCCCTGCAGCCCGGTGATCTGGTCTACTTCGGCAGCCCGATCTACCACGTCGCCATCTACGTCGGCGGCAACACGATGATCTCGGCCCCGCAGCCGGGTGACGTGGTCAAGTACCAGTCACTGGGCGCCTTCAGCGACTACGCCGGCGCCACCAGGCCGGGCTGATCCCCTCCGAGACTCCTGGGCGTTCCTGCCCTGCGGGCATCAGCGCTCGGCGTACACCCGGATGCTGCCGGCGTAGCCGGCCACCCAGACGGCAGCCACCGCACGGTCGAAGGCCGCGGTCCGCCGGCTCGTCACGGTGACCCTGGCCAGCCTTCGGCCCCCTACTGACCGTGTTCATGATGAGGAGTAGCCCACCCCGGCACCCGTGGGCTCCAGGCGCTCGAGCGGCTCGTGCCCCCGTCACGAGCCGCTCGGGCTTCCCCGTACAGGCTGGGCGCGCTGGATCGTCAGCTTCAGCGTGATCGTCGCGTCGGCGGCGAGGGCTGGTGCCGCCGTTCCGCCCAGCGGTCCATCATCGCGATCATCTCGTCGTGGACGAACCCGAAAAACTCCCGGGTCTCGATCAGGCGCCGGCCACCCCTGCAATCCTCGCCGATGAGCGCTATGGCACTGTCGATGCTCGCCTGCCACTGCCGGAGCATCGGAACTCGGGCGAGCATGATGGCGCGCCAGACGTCGTCATCGAACACGCGGAGCAGCTCGCTGCGCATGCCCGGCTCCCGCTCCTTGAAGAGCAACCGGGCGTCGACCAGGTAGCGCACCGCGCCGGAGATCGCGGCGGGGCTGACCCGCAGTCCCTGGGCCAGCTCGGCGGCCGTGTACCGGTCCGCGTCGTCAGCAAGGACGAAGGCGAAGACCCGTGCGGCCATCCGCGGCATCCCGGCGGCCTCCAGGCTCTGGGCGAAGCGCTCGACGGCACGGAGCAGGTTGTCGTGCTCCTCGACGCTCTGCTGGCTTTCCGCCGGCTCGTCCACCTTCGCCGCCTCCGTCCGGTTCGGAGCTTCATGGCCGTAAAAACCTTCAGACATCTGTGAATGCTGCGTAGCATCGTCCCATGGACCCGGCGATCTCCATCTCCAAACTGGTCAAGACCTTCGGCTCCACCCGCGCTCTGGACGGCCTCGACCTCGAGGTCGCGGCCGGCGAGGTGCACGGGTTCCTGGGACCCAACGGGGCCGGGAAGTCCACCACTATCCGCGTCCTGCTTGGTCTCCTCCGCGCCGACCGTGGCTTGGTGACGCTGCTCGGCGGCAACCCCTGGCGAGACGCGGTCACCCTGCACCGACGCCTCGCCTACGTGCCCGGCGATGTCAACCTCTGGCCGAATCTCACCGGCGGCGAGGTGATAGACGTCCTCGGGCGGCTGCGTGGCGGGCTCGACCCGAGGCGCAAGGCCGACCTGCTCGAGCGCTTCGATCTCGACCCGGCCAAGAAGGCGCGCAGCTACTCCAAGGGCAACCGGCAGAAGGTCGGGCTGGTGGCCGCGCTGGCCTCCGACGCCGAGCTCCTCCTTCTCGACGAGCCCACCTCTGGCCTCGACCCGCTGATGGAAGCGGTCTTCCAGGACCTCATCCGCGAGATCAGAGCCGAGGGCCGCACGGTGCTGCTCTCCAGCCACATCCTCGCCGAGGTCGAGGCGCTCTGCGATCGGGTCAGCATCATCAGGCTCGGGCGCACGGTCCTGACCGGCACCCTGTCGGACCTACGGCACCTCACCCGCACCAGGGTGATCGCGGAGACCGCGACCCACGCCCGCGGGCTCGCTGACCTGCCGGGCGTGCAAAACACCCAGGTCGTCGACGGCCGGGTCTCCTTCGACGTCGACACCGGGCACCTCGACGGCGCTATCCGGCGCCTGTCGGAGGCGGGGATCCGCTCGCTGGTGAGCCAGCCGCCGACGCTGGAGGAGCTCTTCCTGCGGCAGTACGGCGACCACGTCGGCGAGACCGGGACAGCGCGGGCCGACCGGTGAGCACCCTGGTCGGCACCGGCTCACTGGTGCGCCTCATCCTGCGCCGCGACCGCATCCGGCTGCCGGTGTGGCTGCTCGCGATCATCGGCCTGGTCTACGGGTCGGCCCGCGCCGTCATGAGCACCTACGACACACCCGCAGACATCGCCGCGTACGGGCGCACGGTGGGGACCAGCCCGGCGTCGATCGCGTTCAACGGCCCGCCGACCGCGCTGGACACGATCGCCGGCATCGTCATCTTCGAGGTCAGCGCAACGGCAATCATCGGCACCGCCCTGATGGCGGTCTTCCTGGCGGTCAGGCACACCCGCGGCGAGGAGCAGGACGGTCGCACCGAGCTGGTTCGAGCCGCCGTCGTCGGGCGCTACGCGCCATTGGCCGCGGTGCTTCTCGTGGTGTCGGGAGCTTCCCTCCTGGTCGGCGCCGGGCTCGCGCTGGCACTGCTCGCCCTCGGCCTTCCCGCCGCGGGATCGCTCGGATACGGCGCGTCGGTCACGGCCATCGGCATCCTCTTCACCGCAGTCGGCGTGTGCGCCGCGCAGGTGACCGAACACGCTCGTGGCGCGCTCGGCATCGCCTTGGCGGTGCTCGGCCTCAGCTACGTGCTGCGCGGGGCCGGGGACGTGGGGACGGGGACGCTCTCCTGGCTGTCACCGATCGGCTGGTCCCAGGCCGTCCGGCCGTTCGCCGACGACCGTTGGTGGCCCCTTCTCCTCAGCCTGGCACTCGTCGCGGCTCTGCTTGCCGCCGCCGCCGCCCTCAATTCCCACCGTGACGTCGGTGCGGGCTTGGTTGCGCCTCGTCCGGGCTCGCCCACCGCGTCGCCGCGCCTCTCCACCGCTTTCGGGCTGGCCCTGCGCATGCAACGCGCGGCGATCATCGGGTGGGCGGCCGGCATGTTCCTCTTCGGCGTCGCCTTCGGATCCGTGGGCAGGGAGGTCGAGGAGTTGCTCGACAGCATTCCCGAGCTGGCCGATGCGCTCGACATCGCCGGCGGCGCCAACATCGTCGACGCATTCTTCCGGACAGCCATGCTGGTGCTCGCGCTGATCGCCGCCGGCTTCACCATTTCCTCGGCCCTGCGGCTGCGCGGCGAGGAGACCGCCGGGCGCGCCGAGCCGCTGCTTGCGACCGGTCTCTCCCGGCTGCGCTGGACCCTCGGCAGCCTCCTCGTCACCCTGATGGGCAGCGTGACAGCGATCGGTGCAGGTGGGCTCGGGGCCGGGCTGGCCCACGCGATCGCCACCGGCGACATCGGACAACTTCCCCGACTGTTCCTGGTCTCGCTGATCTACGCTCCCGCCGCGCTGGTTCTCGCGGGGATCACGGTCCTGCTGTTCGGATGGGCGCCCGGTCTGACCGTCGCCGCCTGGGCGACGCTCGCCGTCTGCTTCGTCATCGGCTGGCTGGGTGGCGTGCTCAACATCCCCGCGGCGGTAGCCAACCTCTCGCCGTACACCCATGTCCCCGGCGCGCCGGCCGACCCGATCACCGCCGGCCCCCTGATCGCCCTCACGGCCATCGGCCTGGTCATGATCGCCTCTGGCGTCGTCGGCTTCCGCCGCCGCGACGTGGGATAGACCCAGCGGCGATCCACAGGGCGAGAGCGCCGACAAAGCCGCTGACCTGGGTGGGGCGCCCGGGGATCGAACCCGGAACCCGCGGATTAAAAGTGGCCCGCTTCGGCACCACACCCGTGCTGACCAGCGGTTTCTCTGGCAGCCGGCTGCTCATTCCTGGCTCCAGCGGAACCGGTGAGCACCGTTTCGCACCACGACCCGCACCACGACTCTGCGCCGAGGGTGCGCCCGGCTGTCACCAGACGGCCGCGACGTAACCCCGGTCGGCGAGCTTGCTTATCGCTCGGTCCTTGGTGATGAGCTCGACGCCGAGCTCGACCGCGGTCGCGACGATCAGCCGGTCCCAGGGGTCCGGCAGCACCGCGGTCAGCTCGGCGTCGCCGAACCGCTCCGCGACCGGGCTGGTGATCTGCACCGGCCATACGTTCCGCTCCGGTGAGGTGACGACCTGCCAGACGAAGCTGGCCAGCTCGGCGCTCATCTTCTTGCTGGCGACGAGATAGTGCAGGTCGATCCGGCTGGCGACCGAGACCAGCACTCCGCCGGGCTCGGCTTCCTCGGCGGCGTCCAGGCGCGCCCGGGCGGTGTCGCTCAGCCGGGACGGGTCGGCCAGCCACCAGTGCAGCGCATGGGTGTCGGCGAGGACCGGCAGCCCGCTCACTCCGGAAGCCGCGGCTCAGCGCCCGCCTCGTCCGCGGCCAGCCGGCTGGCCACCTCATAGTCCTCAAGATCGGGACCGGGTCCGAGATGGGCGAGCGTCCCGGCGGCGCGCCGGAACGGGCCCCGCTTACGGTCAGCCAGCTCCCGCCAGGACTCCACGCGGTCCCACCGCACGTCCGGCCCACCGGCCGGGGAGGGCGACTCCACGAGCTGCAGGCGGACACGGTCGCCGGCGTGGACGTGCACACCGTGCCGCTCCAGGTCGCGCGCGAGCGCCCCGTCGACGACCAGCTCGTGCGCTGGCGCTTCGCTCACGTCGACCTCCTTCCGGCGCAGTCCGCATCAGATGAAGACGCTAGCAACGTCCGTCCTCCCGAGGGTAGGTGCCGGAGCGGTCGCATGCCGACCGCGATCTACCGGCCCACCGACGAGGCAGGTAGCCGCCAGCCAGGAGCCAGCCGTCGAGGGCATCGACGAGCTCGGCGATCCGGCTGACGGTCGGCGGCGTGAGTCCGGGCTCCGTGTCGCCGAGGTTCAGGAGCGGCCCGGTCAGGGCGAGCAGTTCCTCGAGTGCTGCGTCGGGATCCATGGGTTCTCCGTCCGAGGAAAGGGCTCCGGCGGGGCCGGGGGAAGTCGGCCCCGCCGGAAGCGGGCGGCTACCAGCTGCCGTCGTCCGCGGTGAGCTCGGTGGCGAGGCGGTCCTGGTGGGCGTCGCGGTCGTCGAAGTCGCGCCAGTTAGTGGTCTGGTTGGTCATCGAGGTCTCCTGCGGGTCGGTGTCGGTGGGGCGCGGCATCGCCTCAGCACGCCGGGGTGGGGTCCCGCAGGGGACGGCGAGGGTTCCGGTGTCACCCGGCCGGGTGGGATCGCCGCAGGCGACCGAGCGCAGCTCGGCTTGTCCCACCCGGGCGGGTGGTGCCGGGTTCATCGCCGCTCGCCCCGCCCCGGTGTGCTGACCTCCGGGCGACCCACTGGTACCGGCCCACCGGCGGCCGTCCGCCCGGCCGCTGGCAGCCAGCCCCCAAAGGTGACCACAGCCGGCGACCCACCGCGACGAGATCGGCGCGGCAGTTCCGCCCGGGCCGGCGCAATGCGCCGGCCCGGGCGGTGCCGGCCGGTCAGGGTCGGCCAGCGGCCAGCAGCCGGAGGACCTTCAGCGGGGTGGCCTTGGGGTCGACGAGCATCGGCACGGGGACCTGTAAGGCGGCGGCGAGCCGGTAGAGCAGCAGCGCGTTGGGCGTGGCCTCGCCGTGTTCGAGGTCGTGCAGGTCGAGCGGGCGCAGACCGATCACGCGGGCGACCTCGTCGGTGGAGCGGTGCCGGGCCCGGCGGATGACGTGGATCCGTTGACCGATGTCCCGCAGGAATGCGTTCTCCAGCTCGGTCCGCCGCGGCGTCCGCGCCGGGACATCCAGCGCTGCGGATGGGACTGGGTCGTCCCACAGGGCCGCCAGGACCGCGCGTGCGGCCGGGTCAGAGAGGCCGGCGCTGCGCAGCAGCCCGGCGCAGACGGCATCGAGGGCGTCGATGAGGGTGACCGGCTCGACCGCAGGGAAGTGGCGTGCCGAACCGAGGACAGCGGCGGCGCGTTCGCGTTCTCGGACGAGGCTGAGTGGTGTGGGCGCGGGCATGGCTACTCCCCCGCCCGCTCGCGCGCGGCGAGCTGCCGGAGCAGGTCGACGGGGGTCTGCTTCTCGTCCACCAGCAGCGGCAGCGGCGTCTGCAGGGTGTCGGAGATCCGGTAGAGCGCGAGGATCGACGGCACCGCGATCCCGCGTTCGAGGTCGGCCAGCTGCTCGGCGGGGATGCTGGTCAGCCGCCGTACCGCCGGGGTCTCGATGCGCCGGGCGCGGCGGACGACGTGGATGCGGCCGCCGAGGTCGCGCAGGAACTCCCGCTCCCGGTCGGTGATCCGCAGCCGGGTGACCGGCACGCCGGCCGGCGCGGACCGGACCGGGTGTTCCCACAGCGCCGACATCGCGGCGCGGATGCTGGCCTCGTCCAGCCCGGCGATCCGCAGCACCGCTGCGGTCAAGGCGTCGACGGTGTTGAGGAGGGTGGTCGCCTCGATGAGGGTGCAGCGCAGGGCGCCGGCGACGATGACCTCCGCGCGGCCGCGGTCGCGCGGCTGAGTGAGTGGTGTCAGGGACGGTACGTTGCTCACGGGTCTCTCCCCGGCTGGATCGGGTGGGGGGCCAAGGCCCGGCCTGGTGTTGGCGCACCAGGTCGGGCCGCCTGCTGTCATCGGGACAGTGGTGCCGTCGGCGGCGCCGGGGCGGTCCGCCGGCGCCGCCGACGGGCTCTCAGCCGTCCTGCCGGTCGTCGGTGGACTCGGCGGTGCCGGCCTGCTGAGCCGGCTCGGTCGGCTCGCCGCCGTTGCCGTTGCTGCCGTTGGTGTCGCGGGCGCGGGTGATCGTGGCGGTGGCCCAGCGCAGGCTCACCGCGATGTCGGAGGCCTCGAGGCGGTGGCGGCGGATCGGGCGGTCCCAGCCGTCGGGGGTGTAGGAGTCGTCGGCGAGCTGACCGGTGACGGCGACGGCGGTGCCCTTGCGCAGAGTGGCGGCGGCGTTCTCGGCGAGCTTGCCGAAGGCGACCACCCGGTGGAACACCGTCGGCATGTCGACGCGGGCGTTGCGGGTGCGGTCGAAGTAGGAGCGGTTGACCGCGACGCTGAAGGAGGTGAAGGCGACCCCGGCGCCGCTGCGGCCGAAGGACAGGGTCAGGTCGGCGGTGACGTTGCCGTGGATGGTGATCTCGTTCATCGGGGCCTCCTGAGGGCTTCCGTGTCGGGTGGGACGCGGCATCGCCTCAGCAGGGCGGGGCGGGGGCCCGCAGGGCCGGCGGGGGTTCCGGTCTCACCCGACCGGGTGGGATCGCCGCAGGCGACCGAGCGCAGCGAGGCTCGTCCCACCCAGCCGGCGTGACACCGGGTTCATCGCCGCTCGCCCCACCCGGTCTGCTGACCCTCGGGGCGTACCACTCGGAACGGGAAGCACACAGAGCCGCCGACCCACCAGCCACCGGAGGCGGCGTCACTGCTCAGGTGAATCTGCTCGTCGGCTGTGTCTTCGTCGGCCTCTTGCTGCAGCAGGCGCTGACCGGTCACCGCATGCTCGGCTCGATGGGCCGGGTCGGCTCCGCCGGCGACAACGCCGCCATGGAGAGCTTCTTCAGCCTGCTGCAGTAGAACGTCTTCAAACCGGCAGACCTGGGACACCCGCGACCAGTTGCGGATCGAGATCGTGACCTGGATCGAACGCACCTACCACCGCCGACGACGGCAACTCGCGCTCGGCCGGTTGACCCCCATCGAGTACGAACTCATCATGACCCAGACCGCCGACCAGGCGGCCTAAACGAACTGTCACCAGTTCGTGCAGCAGACCCACTCAGCGAACCCGTCCAAGCACTCCTCGACCGCATCGCAAAGGGTCACTAAGCCCAGTGGCACGACTCAGGTCAGATCAGGTGTCCGAGGAACCGGGGGAAGGTCAGCCACTAGCCGACGAGCTGCTTGAGCGCCGGCCAGGAGCCCTTGGCCGTGGCTACGTCCGACTCGGCGGCGAGCAGGTACTTCCACGTCGTACCGACGGACTCGTCAGCGCTGACGTAGTTGGCCCAGCGCTTGGCCGCCTCACGCTTGCCCTGCACTGCAACGGTCGTCATTTCCTTGTCCATTTTGACCTCGACGATCCAGTGGGTGCCGTCGGTCTCGACGACAAGCAAGTCGGGGTTGTACCGCTGGCCGGCCGAGGACCACAGGATTGGGATGTCATCGATATGGAGGCGAGCCCACCACGCAACGCTCGCGTCGTCGTCGACCATGTTGGCGACGGTCCGCTCGGTGGACGAGTCGAACCACACGATGCCGAACATCGAGCGCTGCCAGCCCTCGTAGGCAGAGGAACGGGAGTAGGCAGAGTGCCGGTCGGCCGACGTCTCCTTGTCGGTGGCTCGGACCGGGTCGAAGGGCTTGAGCTCGACGACCTCGTGGTAGCTCGGCTTCGCCATGAAGCGCCGCTGCTCCGACTCCACCAGGGCGACGAGCCGGGCGCCGGCTCGCTCGAGGTTCGCTGACAGCACGGACTGAGCGGACGCGCCGAGGCCGTCCATGAAGGCGTCGAGCAGGGGCTGGAAGGCGACGCGCTGGTTCTTACGGGCCGGCACCGACGACGACGCCAGCACCATCTCGGTCAGGCGGTCCCGAAGCTCGTCCTCGAGGAACAGGGTTGCGTCCGATCGCAGCCGGTCGGCCGCGCTCACCGTCACCAACTGCGTGCGGCGGATGCCGTCCCGCCCGGTCACCACCCGCGCGCCGAGCAGGGTGCGGCTCAACTCGCCCTCCGGGTCAGCAGCCAGCGACTTGCCTAGCTTCGTGAAGGCGTCCGTCTCGGTGATGTCGGCGAGGGTGAAGGAGCTTGCCACGGCCGACATGCGCAGCACCGGGATCTTGACCTCGGGCGCGTCTGGGCTCTTCTGGATCCTCTGCTTCATCCGAAGCTCGGCCTTGGAGGCCTGATCGGTGCGCTCGTCGACCGTCGTCACCCCAGGCGCAGGCACACCATCGTCAACGGGGGCCGGCGGTTCCTGGCCTGCGGGCTCCGGAGCTGGGGTGATCACCGGATTGGCGTCAGTCTCGACTGTCTCACGCACCACGACCTGCTGGCCCTGGGCGTTGGTCCGCAGCACCGCCCGGGTGCGGTGGTCGATGAAGGCCTCGTTGAGAACGCCGGCCTTGCGCAGCAGCTCCTCATAGCGCTCGTGAGCGAGGACTTCGAGCGTGTCGAGGATCTCGACGTCCGTGTACGCGCCGAACGGCAGCCGCAGCCCGCGACCGAGCGTCTGCTCGGTGAGGATCTCCGAGACCGAGGCGCGCATGCGAGGCGATGACGTAGACGTTCTTGACGTCCCAGCCCTCCTTGAGCATCCCGACGGAGACGATGATGCGGACCGGCGAGTCCGGGTCCTCGACCGCTGTCGAGCTCCGCGAGCGCCTCGTCGGGCGCGTCCGAGTGGACGACGAGCACCGTGTCGGCGTAGCGCGCCGCCGAAGAACTCCGTCGAGCGCAGGATCGTCGCCGTACTCCTCGGCGTCGTCGATCGTCTTGGCGACGACGAGCATCACCGGGTTGACCGGCGTGCGCGCCGGTCGCGCGGCGCAGTAGCCGCCACGACTCGCTGCTTTGGCTCGCAGCAGCGGACGCCGTCCGAGAGCTTCGTCAGCGAGTCGGTGCGGTCGTCCTTGCGCCCGACGATCACCGGCGTCTTCACCAGCTGTCGGCGATCGCCGCCGCCAGCGGGTAGCGGTAGATGATCTGGTCGTCGGGCGTCTGCTTGTGCGGCGTCGCGGTCAGGCCGATGAGCGCCCACGGGTTAGGTCGCGGACCGCCGCCGAGAACGCCTTGCCGAAGTAGGCGTGGTGCTCGTCGGCGAAGACGATCAGGTCGTCGAGCGACTGCAGGTGCTCGTAGAAGGCGTCGCCCAGGCCCTCCTGGAACTTGTGCGTCTTGCGTGCCCGCTTTGCGCGTCGGCTTGATCAGCGACTGCACGGTGAAGATGTAGAGCTTGACCTGGTCGGGTCGTCCATCGCCGCGCGCATGGCCGGCGTGGCGAAGTTGTCGCCGTGATCACGACCGGCTCGAAGCTCCATGCGGGCCGAGCAGGCTCTTGCGGGTGCCCGGGCGTGAAGTTGTCGACCGTCTTCTCGAGGATGGTCCGGCCGGGAGTGATGACGGCGAAGTCGCGGACCCCGTGGCCGCGACAGTACTCGATGGCGGCGGCCATGATGTACGTCTTGCCGACGCCGGTCGCCGACGTCGACGACGGCCTCGAACGGCGGCTTCCCGCTCGTCGACGTCGTAGTGCTGCGAGACCTCGGCAGAGATCGTCTCGACCGCCAGCGGTTGGGCTCCCGCAGGTCGAGGCGTGCAGCGATCTCAGCGACGACGTCGCTGTGGATGTCAAGCGTTCCCATTAGTTCTGGGCCTCCGCCGGCGTCGTCTCGGTGGCTCGTGCCCTGGCAGCCCGTGCAGCCGCCTCACTTGCCCGGTAGCGGTCCAGCAGGGCCGCTGGAATCTTGCGCAACGTCGAGCCCGGTGCGAGCTTCTTCAGCAGCGCTCGGGCGTCGGGATCGATACCGGTGCCGCACACCACGACCCGCTCGTCCTCAGCGAGGGCCACGGCGAGAAGGTTGACGACCCCCTCGTTGGCGACACCATCCACGACGGCCAGCCGGGCGCGTCCCTTGCGGCCAACGAAGGGCGGCTCGGGCTCGTAGTCGAAGCCTAACTGAGCAGCGGTCGCCTCAGCGAGGCGACCGTTGGTCATGGCATCCGCGAGGAACACCATCCCGCCATCCGCCTCAAACATGGACGTTGCCACTCTGAGGACGCGGAAGCCTCCCCCGCCCTCCCAGACTGTCGTGTTCTCGACTTTCTCCACGTCGCGGAGCGCGGTTGTCAGGGACTTGAGGACACTCTCGTCGAGGCCGATGCCGTCGAGCTGCTGAGTCTTGAACATGGCTGTCAGCACCCTCGCTGCGGTCTTCGCTTCGCCGGTCTTGAGCCCCTCGGGTAGTCCGTCACCGGTAGCGACCTCGAGCGTGGTCACGCCGCCGGGGTCGTTGCCGGCTACGACCTTTTCGAGGCGGGGAAGAGTGAAGCGCTCGATGTTAGTGGAGGACCACTCGACAGTGACCCAACGGCGCCCCATCTTGTGAGCGACGGCCGCGGTAGTACCCGAGCCCGCGAAGCAGTCGAGAACGATGTCGCCCGGTTGGGAGCCGATACCGATTATACGGCGCATGAGGCGTTCCGGTTTGGGCGTGGCGAACACCGGAACGTCCGGAAACAGTCGGCGAATCTCGCGGCTGGCGTCGCCGGTGCTGCCGGCCTCGCTGAAATCCCAATAGGTGCGAGGGATGAGGTCGCTAACCTCGCTCAGATATCGCTTGATTCGGGGACGGGCGTCGCCGCCACCACGCCAATATATGCGGCCCTCAGTGTTCAGATCGTCGAACTTGGCCTTGGAAATGCGCCAGAAGCGGCCGGGCGGGGGGCCGAAGACGTTGCCAGTTGGGCCGACCACCTCGTAGTTTCCGAGAGAGTAGGGCTTGTTGGCGAAGGGGTCGCCGGGGCTCCACGGCCCGCGAGGGTCGTTGTCGGGGTTGCGGTAGCTGGCGTCCGCTTCGGCCGTTCGGGGGAGGCGTACAGGACGCCATAGCTCAGCGTTCTTCGCATAGACGTGGATGTAATCCTGGTCGACCGAGAAGTGCCGTGCGCTGTTACGCGGGCTGTCGGCGCGGCCCCAGATGACCGTGGCGATGAAGTTCGAGGCTCCGAACACATCGTCCAAGACGGAACGACAACGGTGTACCTCGACGTCGTCGAGGTGGACCCAAACCGAACCGGTTTCAGCCAACAAACCGTGCACCTGGCTGAGGCGATCTCGGATCATGGTCAGCCAGACCGAGTGTTCGAGCGCATCGTCGTAGTCGGTGAACGCCTGGCCCGTATTGAACGGAGGGTCCATGTAGGCGAGTTTGACCTTCCCCGAGTACTCCTTGCGGAACTCGGGCACCTTGGCCAGCGCCGTCAAGGCATGGAGGGCGTCGCCCTCGATGAGGAGGTTGTCGGCCGCTCGATGCTTGCCGACCTCGCCAACGGTCTGGACGTCGTCTAGCAGCCGGATCTCGGCCACCCGGTAGTCGGACGGCGGCAGCCACTCGTAGGAGCCGTCGTCGTGAGCAAGTAAGCACTCATCCTTATTGGTCCAGGTCAGCTCAAGTCGACCCTCGTACCGCGGCACGCGTGCACCTCTCTGAGTGATCAACTGAAAGCACCCAGCTTACCTAACAGCCGTGCTCCGGCCCTGGTCAGGGCGGTTGTGTCCGCGGTGGCCCCTCCACGTGCGGCAGGCACGCATTCAAGCCCAGGAACTACACCACCCCACGGAACTCAAGCCCGGAGATCCTTGGGGCAGGTACATCACCGCCGCCTGTTGGCGGACTCGAAAGCTCGACCATCGCGATCGACGGAAGCATGCCGTGCAGTCGAGGCGGGGAGCCCGCGGAAGCACCCGTCGCAGGGCCGCGTCGGGGCCGAGCAACGGCGTAGTTCCTAGGTGGAGCGCGGCCACCGCGGCCGCCTCCAGGCGGGCACTCGGCAGCGGGGCGAACGGTTGTGCCTCGTCCGCCCCGGGTGCCCGCCAGGACATGGCCTCGGGGTCGCCGCGGGCGAGCGTCCCGCCCGGCGGCCGTGGACCGGGCTCGGCGAGCAGGCTGGCGGCCGGTAGGTATCAGACGGGCACCCGGTCCAGCAGCGGGACATTGTCGAGCGGCAGCGCGTGCAGTGGAGCCGCGTGGGCGGCGCCCCACGGGACGAGCACCGCGTCGGTCGCCGTGGCAAGCCGGTCTGCTGCCGGCGCCAGCATCTGTTCGGCGGCTCGGTGGCCCGCTCTGCCGTCCGCCAGGCCCATAGGGCAGGCGCCCGTGAAGGTGTGCGCAGATCTGCCTCGAGAGCCTCCACCTCGGTCCGCCGGTGGAGCCGTCGACAACGCCGTCGGCCGTGATGGTGAACGTCAACAGTGAGCGTCCGACCGTGGCCCAGGTGACCAGGACGGCACCGGGGGGCAGCCGGCGGCCGATCTCGCCCGGATCGAGGAGGCCCCCCGCACCTACCTCACCGCTGGGACCGACCGCCGGCGCGCCTCGCTCTCCGCCCGGTCCAGCTCGGCGGCGACGGTAGGGACCGGCGCTTCCGCGTACGCGCGTCGTAGTGCGGCTGCCCGGGCCGACGCACGTCGCCATGCTCTGAGTTGCCCTGCGAGCTCCGGTGCCAGGCCGGCGGCCGACCGGGTGGCGGCGGCGAGATCCAGCAGAGCGCGGGACCGCGACCGTTCGACCAGGTTCAGCGCGTCGGCGGTCCGTCCCGCCCGGAGGGTGGCCCGGGCGGCGGAGCGTGAAGCGAGCGGACGCTGCGGTCGCTGTCCCAGGCGGTCCGGTTCTCGTCGGTGGTGAGGTCGTCCCACTGCTGCTCGGTCAGCTCGATCGCCTCGGCATAGCCGGCGAGCGCGCCCGGCAGGTCGTCGTCCTCCGCGGCTTCGGCCAGCAGCGCGCGGGCCGCCCAGGGCGGCTGCTCCCGCCGCCACCAGTCCGGGCCGGCGATGCCGGCGACCGCGGCCAGGTGCCGGCGGGCGAGATCGGCGCGTCCAGTGGAGCTGAAGAAGTCGGCGGCATCCCGGTCGTCGATGTGTCGGTGGCCGGCGCGGGTCTCCTCACCAACTGCGCCGAAGGCGCTCAGTGAGCTCGACAGCTCGCCGATCCCGGCCTCGTGGTGACCGCCGTGCGCCAGATGATCCTGGTACGCGCCTGGACGGCCGCCTCGTCCCGGCGCCACAGCCGATGTACGACCGCCGCCCAGAACAACGCCGCGGAGCCGGGCATCGTGGCGGCCTGGGCCAGCGCCGACCCATAGGCGGCGGCGGACGCCTCGCCCTCCGGCCACCGCTGGTCCCGGCTGGCGAGCAGCATCCGCGTCATCGCGCATGACCCAGCATGAGTGCGATAGCCGTGCGTCCTGGAGGCCGTCAGGGTTTCCTGCGCCAGCCGCAGGAGGGCGTCCCGGTCGGACGGGATCGCGACCGGGCCCGCGCCCGTCCGGTCCAGCACGTGTGTCACCACGGCCACTGCCCGGTCGACGTCCTCGACCACGGTGCTCTGGAACGCCGAGTTGAGCACGGATAGGGCCGCATCGCGGGCCCGGTCGACGCACGCCGACCGGATGACCGGATACGCCGCCATCTCCGCCAGATACCGGTCCTCGCCGCCTCGAGCAGGACCTGCCGCTGATGCTGTAGTCCGATCGACCCCCAGGCGGTCGCACGGTCCACCAGCGCCTGTGCAGCCGTCGTACCGGCGCCGACCAGCTCCGCGAGCCGGCCGGCGAGCTCGTACGCGGTCAGCGCGCGCTCACGGTCTCCCCGGCGCAGCAGCCCAGTGGGGTCCCGTGCGGGCGAGCAGGTAGCACAAACCCAGTCCGTAGCTGAGCGAGCCGCTGCCCCGGATGTGTCGGGCGATCGCGACGAGCGGGCGCCCCTCAGGCTGTCCGCCGCGGGTCGCGACCTCCGCGGCCACCACATGAGTTGCCGCGAGCGTGCCGTAACCGGCGTCGCCGCACGCGCGGAACTTCTCGAACGCCGCACCGGCGTGCGCGGCGAAGGCTGGCTGGTCGTCGAGCAGGAATGCGTGCGCGGCCCGATGCAGCTGAACCATGCCGACCAACCGCGGCCGGTCCGGTAGTCCTTACCCGCTTGCCGCGGTGGGCGCCGGCTAACGCCATCTCGCGCATGAGCCGCTCAACGGTGCAGCGGGCGACCGGGACACCTTCACGGTTCAGCGCCAGCCAGACCTTGCGGGGGACGTAGACGCCGTGGTTCGCCTCGTGCACAAAGTCGCCCGACTCGGCCGGACCCTGCGGTCCTGGCGGGCGCAGGTGCTGGCCCACTTCGACACCGCCGGACTGTCCAACGGCGGCACCGAAGCCATCAACCTGATCATCGAGAAACGCCGCCGCCTCGCCCACGGCCACGCAACGTCACCAACTACCGACTGCGCATGCTCCTCGCCGCTGGCGGAACGCGACCCCAACCCGACGGACGACCCGACCACGCTGAAATCCGAAGAGCCACTTCGCCTTGTCCCATTCAGCCGAGTGTGCCGTGAGACTCGGCTCCAATCGTTATGCTGTCGGGTATGTTGCGCTGGAGAAGAAGAGCAGTGCGGACCGCGGTCCGACTGCAGATGCTGGAACAAATGTCCGTTGCTTCCGGTGCTGCTCATAGCGCGGCCGAAGCCGCGGGTAGGGCCGCTGCACAGGCTCGTCAGGCGGCTGAAACAATCCAAATCCTTGCCGAGAAACTGGCTCCCGAGGATAACCGTTCCTATCGCCGTTTTGTCTCGACCTTGAC
>CAVXZF010000008.1:0-51711 GCA_963766325.1 uncultured Actinomycetota bacterium
CCAAGATGGCCGGGGAGCCGATGCGGGTGCAGCCTTCCCGTGCTAGGGCTGCTACCAGGAAAGATGCGACTGATTGAGGTCGCACAGTCGTCAGCAGCACCTGCGCGCTTTCACCCGGTGTTCTCGCTCGCCCCATGGAGTTGCTCGTCATGTTGCGCGAGCATGACGAGCTTCAGCGCCCGCCAGAGACGAGGCGGAGATGAGATTCCGATCGGCTCAGTGGACGGGAACGGCCGCCTCGTCGTCGGCCTCGGCGTCCGGCACCATCGGCTTCGGCCGCAGGTAGGCGCCACCGATCAGGGCGGCCGCGGCCGCGAAGACTGCTCCGACTGCGAACGCGACCTGGAAGCCGCCGTTCAGCGACTCGAGCGAGGTCGGGTCGGACTGTCCCGCGGTCCACCAGGACGACACCGCGACCAGGATCGCCAGGCCGAGGGCGCCGCCCATCATGAAGCTCGTGTTGACCACGCCCGAGGCGAGACCGGCTTCGTGCGGCTCGACGTCGCCCATCGCGGCCAGCAAGACCGGGTTGAACGCGATCCCCGCGCCCAGACCGAGCAGAACCATGGCCGGGAGCACGTGGACGACGTACTGGCCGCCGACCGGGGCGAAGGCGAACAGCGCGAGGCTTCCCGCGACCAGGCCGAGGCCGGTGGCCAGCGGAGTCCGGATGCCGAGCCGCATCACCAGCCGGTCGGATACGCGCAGCGAGCAGTACGCCATCACCAGGCAGGCGGGCAGGTAGGCCAGGCCGACCTCGAGGGCGCCGTATCCGAGCACCTGCTGGAGGTAGAGCGCCGAGAGGAAGAACCAGGCGAACATGGCGCCGGCCCACAGCACGCCCAGGATCTGGGAGATCGCGACGTTGCGCAGCTTGAACAGGCGCAGCGGGACCAGCGGGTGCTCGACGTGGGCCTCGCGGACCACGAAGGCCACCATCAGGCCGGCGGCGGCTGCGAGCAGGCCGAGGGTCCGCGACGACGTCCAGCCGGCCTCGTTGCCGTCGACCACGCCGTACACGGCGATCATCAGGGAGAGGGTGACCAGCCCGGCCCCCGGTACGTCGAGACGCTGGCCGCCGCCGTGGACCTCGTCAGCGGGCAGCACCCGGCCGGCCGCGAGCCACACGCCGACCCCGATCGGGACGTTGACCAGGAAGATCCAGTGCCAGGTGAGCAAGCCGGTCAGGACGCCACCGGCGAGCACGCCCACCGCGCCGCCACCTGACATCACGAACCCGAAGAAGCCCATGGCCTTGGCCCGCTCGCCCGGGTCGGTGAACAGGCCCATGATCAGAGCGAGTGCAACCGCGGACACCGCGGCGCCGGCAAGGCCTTGGACGGCGCGGCCGACGACGAGCAGGAGCGGGCTCGGGGCCAGTCCGCACGCGATGCTGGCGGCAGTGAACGAGACGACACCACCCAGGAAGACGCGCCTGTTGCCGAAGAGGTCCCCCAGCCGTCCCGAGAGCAGCAGGAAGCCGCCGAAGGTCAGCATGTAGGCGTTGACCACCCAGGCCAGCGCGGTCTGGGAGAACCCCAGGTCGGCCTGGATGGACGGCAAGGCAACGTTGACGATGTTCGTGTCAAGCACGATCATCAGGTCGCCGAGGCAGAGCACGTAGAGCGCCAGCCAGCGGGCTTGCTTGTCGTCCATGGTGCCTCTCCTGGTCGGTGGGACCGTCACCCTCACCACGAACCGGCGACAGCGAGAACGACAGTTCGCCGAAGATCTTTTGGCTCGACGTCGTATCCGGGGGGGCGCCCGCTCATGTAGAGGTGAACGAGATCTGGCCCCGCCCGCGGCCCTGGCTCGGCCGGTCAGGTCGACGCGCAGTCGATCTATGCTTGGCGGCGGCAGGACCGGATCGATAAGGGCGTCGAGCCGGGGCTGACCAGCGAGGAACACGCCGAGATCAAACGGCTGAAGCGGGAGAACGCCGGGCTGCGCCGCGCCGACGAGATTCTGAAGGCAGCGTCGGCTTTCCTGGCGTCGAACTCGACCGGCCACAGCCGCGCTCGTGAGGTTCATCGCCGAGCACCCCGACCGCAGCGACGGCGGACTGCGGGGGGTGTCGAGTCGATTGCGCGGTGCTGGCCGAGCACGACGGCGTACCGGGATAATCCGAGCGGAGACTTCCTTGAGATCATCAATTCGTCCGAAAGCGCAAAAGGCGCCAATCGTCGCGGCGGCCAGAGCTGAAACGGGCGGGTGCGCGGACTGCTCTGACGACCAACCAAATTTCGATGTCTACCCGGCCTCCGCGGTTCCCGATAGACTTCCGTCGTCCTGGTGACATCTTCCTGTAGGGGGGCAGGATGCCCAAGTTCTCCGAACTCGTGCGTATCATCCAGCCTTGGGGCGACTGGCTCTTTCTGGAGCAGCAGCGCAATGTCGAGGGTGGTGGCGGGTTCCACATTCACAACCCGTGGGGCAACTCGAACCAGCCGCAGGGCAGCCCGGACCGCAACCGGCTCGAGATCGGTTACCGCAACGCGGCAGGTGCCGACCAGTGGGGACAGGTTGTCGTGCACGGGCCGACGGGCAACGTCGGCCTCGGTGTGGTCAATCCCGGGGCGAGGCTGGAGGTCAACGGTCCCTGGCGTGACTGGCTGTTCCTGCGCCAGCAGCGCGATGTCGAGGGTGGTGGCGGGTTCCACATTCACAACCCGTGGGGCAACTCGAACCAGCCGCAGGGCAGCCCGGACCGCAACCGGCTCGAGATCGGTTACCGCAACGCGGCAGGTGCCGACCAGTGGGGACAGGTTGTCGTGCACGGGCCGACGGGCAACGTCGGCCTCGGTGTCGTCAACCCGAGGGCGAGGCTCCACGTCAACGGCGACGTCGTCGTCACCGGCGACATCGCCCTGCAGAATGCGGACCTGGCCGAGAGATTCCACGTCGCCGAGCCCGAGACCGTGGCCCCTGGCACCGTGATGGTGTTGGACGATGAGGAGGAGGACACGCTCCGCTCGAGCGACTCCTCATACGACCCGAGGGTGATAGGCGTAATCTCGGGCGCCGGCAGCTTCCGCCCCGCGGTCGTGCTCAACGATCACGGCGAGGGTGACAGCGACGCCGCCGTGGCCCTCGTCGGCAAGGTGTACTGCAAGGTCGACGCCGACCCGAGCCCGATCCGCGTCGGCGACCTGCTGACGACGTCGGACAGTCCGGGCCATGCCATGAAAGCGGTCGACCCGGAGCGGTCGTTCGGCGCCACCCTCGGCAAGGCCCTCCGGCGCCTGCCGAGCGGTCAAGGTCTGCTCCCGATTCTCGTCGCGCTCCAGTGAGCCGGCGCACCCCGGGGAGGATGCAGCCATGCCAGAGGCCGACAAGCGCGAAGTTCTGGCGAAGTTCCGCCGGAAGCTGACCGAGCAGGACACCGACGACCTGCGCGTGCACATGCGGATCTCGGGCGGGATGCCGGGGGAGCGGTTCGAGAGCCGGGAGGTGACCCTGCGCGGGACCAGGCAGGTGCAGGCACGTGCCGAAGACACCGATGGCCCGCTGGAGGGGTCGTCGCCGCTTGACGAGAGCGAGGCGTTCGAGGTGCTGCGCGGACTCGCCGACGGCGCCGATGACCTCGTGGACCGCTCGGAGGCACGCTTCCTGCCCGACTCCCTCGTCGGCACGGTGACCATTGACGTAGGGGGCGATACCACCACGCTCTACTTCCTCGCCGACGAAGAGGAGCGAGAGGCGCAGCGGCAGTTCCTGTCGCCGGTGACCGCCGGGGCGCTGAAGAACCTGACGGCACTGGCCACGCGGGTGCTCGACTCGAGCGGGAGGCGACCATGAGCCTGAGCGTCAGGGGCATCGCGAGGCAGTACCGCGGGGTCACCGGAAGCTTCTCGATTCGGCAGGCCTTCCGCCTGGTTCCGCTGCCCGGGTTCCCGACCGACATCCCGTCGCTGCGAGGCCGCCTGGAGTCGATCGCGCGCCGGGAGTTCAGCTTCTCGGTGTCGGAGTGCATCTACGGCTGGACCGCTGCCTTCGAGCAGACCTGGTCGCACATCGGTCTCCGCGTGCAGCTCAACCCTGACGCCGGCATCACCGACGCCACCATGAACGCGCTTCGTACGGCCTGGGAGAACGGGTTCGAGACGACCTGGAACAACCGCTGGGCCATCGGCACCGGCCGCGAGCGGCCGGTGCCCCTGGAGTTCGACCTGATCTGGGTCAACACCAACGCTCACCACACGGTGCGAGTGAGGCCAGGCCCGGCCCGCAGCAACATGACCACCTGGGACACCCAGGACTCCGGAGCGGTGGCCGCGCACGAGTGCGGGCACATGCTCGGCCACCCCGACGAGTACACCGACGGCAACTGTCCGGCCAGGACGCCGGTCAACACCGGCACCGTCATGGACAACAATTCCGCCAACGTGCCAGCCCGCCTGATGACGCGTTTCGCCAACAATGTCGGGTCGAGCGTCGTGGCGATCACCTAGTGCTCGGCAACTGTGCCCCGTCCGATAGTCCCCGGAGGGCCTCCATGCCGCGGTGGTGCTGGACTCCTGAGTAGCCTCGCGCTCGTGTCCGGCAAGTTGCAGCGGCGAGCGGCGTGCTCGGTGGCCGCGGAGCAACACCACGCGCAGCTGGGACAACTTGTCGCCCGCGTTGGGGAGGCGCTGGATCGCTACCACGCCGGCGAGCTCGACGCGTTCGACGTCGCGTCACCGCAGGATTTTGACCGCGGAAGCCGCCACCTCGATGACGGCAGGTGCTGAGGCCGAGCTCGGCGTGGGTCCCAGCGGCTCGCCGTCACCGCCCATGGCCACGGCGGGGGAGGCGCTGATCTCCACGCGCGCGCCGGTCAGCACCGTCACCTCGTCGAGGTCCACGTGCGCGCCGCTGTAGACCTTCGGGAACGCACGGATCATGGCGCGGCGCGAGGCGGCCTCGAGTACGACGACGTCGAGCACGCCGTCGTCGACCGAGGCGTCCGGCGCGATGTGCATGCCGTTGCCGTAGTAGCCGGAGTTGGCCACGACGACCGTCGCGGCGCGGTGCGTGGACCGGCGGCCGTCGACGGACAGCTCGAAGGCCGAGGGCGTGTACGTGGCCAGCGCGTGCAGGGCCGCGTAGGGGTATTGGAGCCGGCGCGGCATCCAGCGGACCCGGTCCACCAGTGCGGCGGCGTGGGCGTCGACGCCGCAGTAGACGGAGCCGGCGATCAGCTGCGGCTCCCGACCGGGAAGGGTCAACGAGATCATGTCGGTCGGCGTCTCCGTGCCCTCCAGGAGCACCTGGGCGACGGCTTGCGGGGTGTGGTCCAGCTCCAGCATGCGGACGAAGTCGTTGCCTCGTCCGGCCGGGACCAGGCCGAGGACCGCGCCGGACCGCGAGACGTGGCCGGCGACCGAGGAGAGCATGCCGTCGCCGCCGACGGCGACGACCACGTCACCGCGCAGCGCGGCGGCCGCGACGAGCTCGGCGGCGGCGTGGACGCCGGGCGAATAGGTGACCTCCACCTCGGCACCGGCATCGCGCAGCAGCCTGGCCACGGGCACGACGGCGGCTGGGGCGGCGCCACCGCCCGAGTGCGGGTTGACCAGGAAGGTGAAGGACCTCACGGGACGAGCACTCCCGGGTTGAGGATGTTCGTGGGGTCGACGGTGGCCTTGATCCCGCGCAGCATTGCCACCCCCACCGGCCCGATCTCCCGTGCCAGCCACGGTTTGTGGTCGGTGCCCACGGCGTGGTGGTGGGTGATGGTGGCTCCCGCCTCGATCATGGCGTCGGAGGCGGCCGCCTTGGCGGCCAGCCACCGCGGCAGGGGGTCGTCGCCCTGCGGGGCGGCCACCGTGAAATAGAGGGAGCACCCGGTCTCGTACACGTGCGAGACGTGGCAGAGCACGAGCGCGCCCTCGCCCAGGCTGGACGCGAGCGCGGCCTTGACGGCGGTGTACACCCGGTGGGCGTTGGACCAGAAGGTCGCCGTCTCCAGCGTCTCGACGAGCACGCCGGCATCGAGCATCGAGTCGCGCAGGTACGGCGCGTGGAAGCGGCCCTCGACCCAGGCGCGGCCGCGTTCGTCCCCGAGCGGGATGCCGCCGAGATCGGCCAGTGCCGTCGTCACCGCCTGCCGCCGGTCGGCGATGGAAGCGCCCTCGTGACCGACGATCATCAGGCAGCCGCTGGGTGCCTGCCCGCCCACGTCGGACTGGCTGGCCAGGTTGAGCGCCGTCTCGACCTCGTCGGACAGGCGGATGATCGTGGGCAGCAGCTGGCGCTGCGCGAGCCGGCGCAGCGCGGCCTGCCCGGCGGCGAAGGACTCGAACAGCCAGGCCTCGTACGCGGTCTCGGCAGCGACCGCGCGGACCCGCACCGTGATCTCGGTGATCACGCCGAGGGTCCCTTCGGACCCCAGCACCAGCTGGCGGAGGTCCGGGCCGGCCGCGGTGGCCGGCGCGGTGCCGAGCCGGAGCTCGCCGAGGGGGGTGGCCACCCGCAGGCCGACCACCATCTGGTCGAAGCGCCCGAAGCCGGCGCTGTTCTGACCGCTGCTGCGGGTGGCGGCGAAGCCGCCGATCGACGCGAACTCGAACGACTGCGGGAAGTGCCCGAGGGTCAGGCCGTGCCGGGCCAGAGCGGCCTCGGCCTGCGGGCCGCGCATCCCCGGCTGCAGGCGCGCGGTCATCGACACCGGGTCCACCTCGAGCAGCTGGTCCATCCGGAGCAGGTCGAGGCTGACCACGGCCGCGTACCCCTCGCGGCGCGCGACGAGCCCGCCCGTGACCGACGTGCCCCCGCCGAAGGGCACCAGCGCCACGCGGTGCGCCACCGCCCAGGCGATCAGCGCCGCCACCTCGGCGTGCGAGGCCGGGCGCACGACCGCGTCCGGAGCGTCCGACTCGTCGCCACGGCGGGCCCGGAGCAGGTCCGGCGTCGACTTCCCCCGCGTACGCAGGCGTCGGGTGGTGTCGTCGACGAGGACGTGCGCGGCGTCGACGACATCCCCGAGCGAGGTCAGCAGGCGCTCCGGGAGCCGCGACGCGGGCATCTCGACGCTGTCGACGCCCGGCGTGTCGTGCGCGCCGAAGGCCATCTCGACCAACCGGCGGGTGCTGTCGGGCAGCGGGCGTCCGCCGGCGGGGTCACCCCAGCGCTGGGGATGCATCTCCACGGTCACGAGGTACAGTGTGACACATGACGTCTAATCGTCACAGACTCCTCGATGCCGCCCGGGAGGTGATCCTCGCGGTCGGCTGGCGGCGCGCGACGCTCACCGACGTCGCCCGGCGCGCGGCCGTGTCCCGGATGACGGTCTACCGGGCGTTCCCCGACATGCAGTCGCTCCTGGCCGAGCTGATGACGCGGGAGCTGCTCGACCAGGTCGGCGCGGTCGTCGGCGGGGCGGACGAGTCCCGCGCCGACCAGACGGCGGACGTCCTGGCCCGCGAGTTCACCGCGGCCGTCGGCGCGCTGCGCGGCAACGAGCTGTTCCGGCGGATCATGGATGTCGACCCGGAGCAGCTGCTGCCCTATCTGCTCGATCGCCGCGGCCGCTCCCAGGACGCCGTCATCGACATCCTGGGCGCGCGCATCGCCGAGGCACAGTCGACCGGCGGGGTGCGCGACGGCGATCCCGTGCTGATGGCCCGGTCCCTGGTCCTGGCCGCGCACGGCTTCGCCCTGTCGGTGGCCACCATGACCGACGACGTGCGGACGCCCGCCGACTTCGACGCCCAGCTCGCAACCCTGGCCAGGAGGTATCTGGCGCCATGACCCGCCTGCGTCCCGGCCTCGCCGACGCCCCGCTCTCGGTCGACCTGCTGGTCGTCGGCCTCGGCGTCACCGGCGCCGGAGTCGCCCTCGACGCCGCGTCGCGCGGCCTGTCGGTGCTGGCCGTCGACGCCCACGACCTGGCCTTCGGCACCTCCCGCTGGTCCAGCAAACTGGTCCACGGCGGACTGCGCTACCTCGCCACCGGGCAGGTCGGCGTGGCCCACGAGAGCGCCGTCGAGCGGGGGATCCTGATGGAGCGGACCGCCCCGCACCTGACCCGGCCCATGCCGATGCTGCTGCCGCTGATGTCGAGCGTGTCGGTGGCGCAGGCAGCCCTCGCCGCGGCCGGGCTCCGCGCCGGCGACGTGCTGCGGCTCGGCGCCGGCACCAGCACGCACACCCTGCCCCGCCCCCGTCGGCTCTCCCGCACCGAGACGCTGACGCTCGCGCCGTTGCTGCGCCGGGCCGGACTGCGCGGCGGACTGTTGAGCTGGGACGGGCAGCTCGAGGACGACGCGCGGCTCGTCACCTGCCTGGCGCGCACCGCCGCGGCCCACGGCGCGACGGTGCGCACCCGCGCCCGGGTCCTGTCGGCCACCGGCTCCGGGGCCACGCTGCGCGACGAGCTGACCGGCGCGGCCCACACGGTGAGCGCCAGAGCGGTCGTCAACGCGACCGGTGTGTGGGCCGGGTCGCTCGTCGACTCGGTGCGGCTCAAGCCCTCCCGGGGGACGCACGTCGTGCTGCGCGCGTCCAGCCTGGCCGGCCTGGCGACCTCGCTCACCGTGCCGGTGCCCGGGACGACCAGCCGGTTCGTGTTCGCGCTGCCCCGTCCGGACGGCACCGTCCACCTCGGACTCACCGACGAGGAGACCGGCGGCGACATCCCCGACGTGCCACAACCCACCGAGGGGGAGATCGGGTTCCTGCTCGACGTGGTCGGAGCGGCGCTCGAGCGGCCGCTGCGGCGCTCGGACGTCATCGGGGCGTACGCCGGGTTGCGGCCGCTGCTCGACTCCGACGGGTCGACGGCCGACCTGTCGCGCAAGCACGCGGTCCTCACCTCGCCGACCGGCGTCCTGACCGTCGTCGGCGGCAAGCTCACCACGTACCGGAGGATGGCCGAGGACGCCGTCGACGCGGTCGCCCTCACCCGGGCGCCCTGCCGGACCCGTGCGCTGCCGCTGCTCGGGGCCGCCTCGCGCGCGGAGCTCGCGACCATCGAGGCGCCCGCCCGGCTGGTGCGCCGGTACGGCACCGAGGCCGTGCTCGTGCTCTCGAACGCCGTGGCGGTCAGCGGGCTGAGCGAGGCCGAGCTGCTCGCTCCCGGTCCCCAGGGCGTGACCCTCGCCGAGCTGCTCTTCGGGATCACGCACGAGGGCGCCGCCGACATCGACGACCTGCTCGACCGCCGCACCCGGGTCGGACTGGTGCCCGACGACCGCGCCGCCGCCGTGGCCATGGCCCAACGGGCGTTCGAGCTGTCCGCCGCCTGACCGGCCGCGCTCACATCCCACGGCGTGCACGCCGAGCACCTCGACCCCGAGCCTGGCCCGACCCGAGCCGTGGCACCAGTGAACAAGCACATCGGTCCCCGGTCGGAGCCGCCCTCTCCTCTGGGGACGCCCCGGCAGCCGGGTGTGCGGACTGATCGTCATCGGTTGTGCACTTGACGTGATACGTCAGCGTATTTACGCTGCGACTTAGCTTCTGAGTCGTTTGTCGTGGTTACGGCCCGACAATCCTTCTCTGCGGGTGGGGAGAGCCGGTCGATGACGACCTTGCCAGTGGTGCAGGGCGGCCTGCTGGGGGCCATGGACCTCGTCGACGACCACCTCGCCCCGCCGGGCAGCTGGCGGCGCCGGGCCGCCGAGCGGCTCGTCGCCACCCTGGGCTCGCGGACCGAGCCGTTCCCGTGCGTCTTCGGGGTGGATGCGCTGCGCCGGGGCGGCCTGCGCTTCGCCTTCGTGGACGCGGCGGACACCGACGCCGGCGCGGCGAGGCTGGCCACCGCGCTGCGCCAGTTCGTGGCCGCCTTCCCGGCGCTGCCGAAGCGGTGCTCGCTGGTCACCTTCCTCGACGTGCCCGCCTACGAGACCGTGGCGGCGTACCAGGAGGTCTTCTGGCGCACGCTGACCCGGCTGCACGAGATGGACGATGTCGAGTGGCCGGCCGGCATCGCGACCGACCCGGAAGACCCGTGGTGGGAGTTCAGCTTCGCCGGGATGCCGATGTTCGTGGTGTGTGCCACGGCGGCGCACGCGGTCCGGCGCAGCCGCGCCGCCGAGGGCATGGTGATCACCTTCCAGCCGCGCCCGGTCTTCGACGGTCTGGAGCCGGACAGCCGGGCGGGCCGGCAGGCCCGGGTCGTCGTCCGGGGCCGGCTGGCGACCTACGACGCCGTCCCACCGCACCCGGCCCTGGGCGCGTACGGGGACCCGGGCTACCGCGAGTGGCGGCAGTACTTCCTCCCCGACGCCGGTGAGCCGGGGCCGGACCGCTGCCCGTTCGAGCACGCCCGCGCCGCGGCCGCGCTGCCTGCAGAACCCGCAGGGACTGCCGTGCCACCCGCCCAGAAGCGAGGAGACCGACCGTGACCGCACCCGCGCCGACCGCCCCCGAGATCCGCCCCGGTCCCGCCCTCGACCTGCCGGCCGCGGTCCACCAGATGCTGCCGCCCACCGGCTCGGTGGAGGTGCAGCGGGACACCCCGGGCCGGGAGCACGCCGAGCACGAGCACCCGACCCCGGAGACGCTGCTCATCGTCGACGGCGAGATCACCTTCTGGTGGCGGGACGCCGGCGGCGAGCGGCGGACCGCGGGCGCCGGTCCGGGGGACCGGCTGTTGCTGCCGGCCGGCACCCGGCACGGGTCGACCGCCGGCCCGGACGGGTGTGTCTATGTGATCGCACTTCGCTACGTGGCATAGTTGCCGCCGGTGGAGCCGGTAGCGGACGATCAGCAACTCGCCCAGACCCTCTCGGTCGGCCAGGCCATCGGGCTCGGCATCACGATCGTGGTGGGCAGCGGCCTGCTGGTGCTGCCCGGGCTCGCCTACCGGGAGGTCGGCGACGCCGCGATCTGGGCCTGGGTCGGGGACGCGCTGCTGGTGCTGCCGCTGCTGGTCGTCTTCGGCTACCTCGGCTCCCGCTACCCGTCGGCCGGCGGGATCGCCGGCTTCGTCCAGGCCGGATTCGGCCGGACCGGCGCGGCCGCCACCGAGGTGCTGCTCATCGGCACCTTCTGCCTCGGCATCCCGGCCATCGCGATCACCGGCGGCAACTACGTGGCCGCCGCGGTCGGCGGCGGCAGCGCGGTCGCGGCCGCGTCCGCGCTGGCCCTGCTCGCCCTCGGCGGTGCGGTGAACTGGCTGGGCGCCTCGCTGTCCGGTCGCCTCCAGCAGGTGCTCGCGGTGGTGCTCGTGGTGCTGGTGACCGGCGGCGCGGCGGCCGCGCTGCTGGCCGCGCCGGTGGTCAACCCGCAGGTGGCCGAGCTGTCCGACTGGGAGCTGGCGGTTCCGGCGCTCGGCATCGTCTTCTTCGCGTACACCGGGTGGGAGATGCTCTCCTTCACCGCGGAGGAGTACCGCAACCCCCGCCGCGACTTCCCGCTGGCCATCGCCGGCAGCTTCGTCGCCGTGGTCGGCATGTACCTGCTGATCGCGCTGGGCGTGCAGCGCTCCCTGGACGCCGACGACCCGGAGACCGTCCGGGCGCCGGTCGCCTCGCTGCTCACCGCCACCTTCGGCGGGCCGGCCGGCCGGGTGGTCGGCGTGATCGGCGGCATCATCATCGCCGCGAACGTGGTCGGCGCGGTGTGGGCGGCGTCCCGGCTGTTCTTCTCCTCGGCCCGGGAGGGCCTGCTGCCGCCCCGGCTGGCCCGGGTCGACCCGGGCAGCCGCGCGCCGCGGGCCGCCATCGCGACCGCGCTCAGCGTGATGGTGGTCGTCTGGCTGGTGCACACCCTCGGCCTGGTGTCGCTCAGCCTGCTGCTGCGGCTGCCGGGACAGAACTTCCTGGTCCTGTACGGCCTGAGCGTCGGCGCGTACGTGGTGCTGGTCCGCGGGCTGGCGCTGCGGATCCTCGGGGTGTTCGCCGGGGTGCTCGTGCTGGCCACCGCGGCCACGTTCGGTCCCGGCCTGCTCTACAGTGCCGCGCTCATGCTCGCCGGCGGGCTGCTGTCGCGGCTGCGGGTGCGCCGCCGGATCCGGTCCGCCAGCTCAGCCGCCCACTGACCCTCAGCCGCCCACTGACCCTCAGCCGCCCACTGACCCTCAGCCGTTGGCGCTGCAGGTGGCGCCCGTCTTGGGCACCTTGAGCGAGACCAGGTACGCGTTCACCGCCGCGGTCACGCACGGCGTCTTCGGGTACGCCGTGTGCCCCTCGCCGCGCCAGGTCAGCAGCCGCCCGGTGGCCAGCGTCCTGGCCAGCACCTTGGCGGACGCGTACGGCGTCGCCGGGTCGTTGACGGTGCCGACGACCAGCAGCGGCGGGGCGCCGGCGGCCTTGACCGCGGGCGGCGGCTGGCGCGGGGCGGCCCACTGCTGGCAGCCGATCAGCCCGAGCGCGAGCGCGCTGCCGAACAGCGGGTACGCCGTGCGCCACTTGGCCAGCGCCCGCCGCACGGTCGCCTCCGGCACCCGCTCCTTGGTGTCCGAGCAGTTGATCGCGGTGTTGGCGTCGATCAGGTTGCTGAACTCGCCCTGCGGGTTGCGCTGGACGTAGCGGTCGACGAGGTCGAAGACGCCGCCCGCGGTGCCGCTGTTGACCTCCGCGATCGCCGACTCCAGCTGCGGCCAGTCCTCCTCGTCGTAAAGTGCCGAGATCGCGGCGAGCAGCACGTGGCCGGCGGTGGCCTTGCGCGGGTCGGTGCGCCCGGACGCCACCGGCGCCCGCCGGGCCCTGGCCAGCGCCTGCCGCATCGCCGCCCGCGGGTCCGGCCCGATCAGGCAGGTGGCGCCGCGGTTGCGGCAGCCGGCGGCGAACTGGTCGAACGCCCGCTCGAAGCCCTTGGCCTGCGTCTCCGCGGCGGTCGCCTCGCCGGCCTTGGGGTCGACCGCGCCGTCCAGCACCAGCGCCCGCACCCGCTTGGGGAACAGGTGCGCGTACACGGCGCCGAGGCGGGTCCCGTACGAGTAGCCCAGGTACGTCAGCTTCGGGTCGCCGACCGCCTGCCGCACCAGGTCCATGTCCCGGGCGGTCTCCTCGGTGTTGTAGTGCTTGAGCTCGGTGCCGTACTTGCGCTGGCAGGCGCCGGAGATCTCCTTGGCGACCTCGACCTGCTCCCGGTACTGCGCCTCGGTGCGCGCGTCCGGGTCGAGCGCGATAGCGCGGTCCTTGAGCGAGGCCGGGATGCACTCCACCGGCGCGGACAGGCCGACCCCGCGGGGGTCGAAGCCGACGACGTCGAAGCGCTTCATCAGGTCGGTCGGCAGCGTCAGCGACAGCCCGACGGCGGCGTCCACCCCGGAGCCGCCCGGGCCGCCGGGGTTGACCACCAGCGAGCCGAGCCGCTTCTGCTGGCCGGCCAGCCGGACCCGGATCAGGAACAGCTCGATCGCCTTGGTCGCCGGCGCCCGGTAGTCCAGCGGCACCCGCAGCCGGCCGCAGAAGAACTTCAGCGGCCGGTCGGCGCCGGGCTGCCCCCGCAGCTGCGGGGCGATGGTGGAGGTGCAGTCGTCGAAGGCCAGCGGCGAGATCGTCGGCGACACCGGGGCCGCCGCGCTGGGGGCGGGCGCCCCGGGGATCGGGTCCCCGCCGTAGCGGCCGGTGCCGGCGGTCGTCGTGCAGCCGGCGAGCGCGAGCGCGGTCGCCAGCAGCACCGGGAGGAGGCCACGGGTGCGGCGCATTGAGAGACCGTACCTGGCTCCGTCATCGCCCGGCCCACGGCCGGGTCCTCAGCTCAGCAGCGCAGCCAGGTCGTAGCTGACCGGGACCTCCAGCTGCTCGTACGTGCACGAGCGCGGCTCCCGGTCGTCCCGCCACCGGACGAACTGGGTGGTGTGCCGGAACCGGGTGCCCTCCATGTGGTCGTAGCGCACCTCGACCACCCGCTCCGCCCGCAGCGGCTGCCAGGACAGGTCCTTCTTGGCGTTCCAGCGGGACTGGGCGCCGGGCATCCGGCCTCGGCCTGTGGCCCCCTCCGGAGGAATGGAGACAGCCTCGGCCCAGTCCTGCCACGGGTGCCCGTCCAGCGCGCCCTCCCGCCACGGCGCCAGCTCCTCGACCAGCTCGGCCCGGCGGGCCATCGGGAAGCTGGCCACCACGCCGACGTGCTGCAGCGAGCCCTCGTCGTTGAACAGCCCGAGCAGCAGCGAGCCGAGCAGCGGCTCCGTCTCGGTGGTCTTCTTGTGCCAGCGGAAGCCGGCCACCACGCAGTCCGCGGTCCGCTCGTGCTTGATCTTCAGCATCGCCCGCTTGTCCGGCTCGTACGGCCCGTCCAGCGGCTTGGCGATCACCCCGTCCAGCCCGGCGCCCTCGAACGTGTCGAACCACTCCCGCGCGGTCGCCGGGTCGTCGGTGACCGACGTGCGGTGCACCGGCGGCTTCACCTCGGCGAGCACCTCGTCCAGCCGGCGGCGGCGCTCGCTCAGCGGCGTCTCCAGCAGCGACTCGTCACCGAGGGCGAGCAGGTCGAAGGCGACGAAGCTGGCCGGCGTCTGCTCGGCCAGCAGCCGGACCCGGGACTCGGCCGGGTGGATCCGCTGCAGCAGCGCCTCGAAGTCCAGCCGGTCGCCGGTGGCGATGACGATCTCGCCGTCGACCACGCACCGCTCCGGCAGCTGGGCGCGGACCGCCTCGACCACCTCGGGGAAGTAGCGGGTCATCGGCCGCTCGTTGCGGCTGCCCAGCTCCACCTCGTCGCCGTCCCGGAAGACGATGCAGCGGAAGCCGTCCCACTTCGGCTCGTAGAGGTAGCCCGGGCCGGCCGGGACCTCCTTGACGGACTTGGCGAGCATCGGCGCCACCGGCGGCATCACGGGCAGGTCCACGGCGTCAGTCTCCCTCGGGCGCGCGGTCGACGGCGTACCGGGTGAACAGTGAGCTGTCCTCACTGAGCAGCCGGAGGACTGTGAGGCCGGCCGGGGGATGGCCGGGGCCGGCCACGATCCGGCCCGGGCCGGGCCCCGCCAGCAGCGGCGACACGGTCAGGCAGAGCTCGTCCAGCCGGCCGGCCGCGACCAGCCCGCCGAGCAGCGCCGGCCCTCCCTCGGACAGCACCCGGCGCAGCCCCCGGGCGGCCAGCTCGTCGACCGCCCGGGCCAGGTCGACGTGCTCCCCGCCGACGGTGACGACGTCCGCGACGGCCGCCAGGGCGTCGCGCCGGTCCGGCGGGGCGGCGGTGCCGGTGAAGATGATCGTGCGGACCGGAGCACCGGCGAACAGTCTCGAGGTCGGGTCGAGGTCGAGACCCCCGGACACCACCGCGAACGTGGGCCGCTCGGCCAGCCCGAGCGCTCGCCGGCGGGCCCGCCGCTCCGGCCCGAAGTCCGGGTACGAGTAGCCCTCGGTCCGGATGGTGCCCGCGCCGACCAGCACCACGTCGGCCAGGTCGCGCAGCAGCGCGAAGACCCGCTTGTCGGCCGGGGTGGACAGCCCGCCGGACCGGCCGTCCAGCCAGGCCGCGCCGTCCGCGCTGGCCACGAAGTTGACCCGGACGTGCGGGGCGGGGCCGGGCGGGACCGCGTACGCGGCCTCCAGGTCGCCGTCGGTGAGCTCGCCGGACGGCTCGGGCAGCAGCTGGCGCACGGGTGCCATCCCACCATGGCGCCCGGACGGGCCCCGACCGGCGCGCTGCCGCCGGCCGGGACCCCGGACCCGCCGGCAGGGCCGGCGGACCTACTCCGGGGATGACGAACGACCGGGCCGCAGAGTTGCCGTACGGCCGATTCTTCACGCTGACGGGGACGCGGGGCTGGCAGAGTGGGATGGGTGACCACCCCGGATCTGCGCTTCGCGCTCGCCCTGCACGCCCGGATCGCCGGGCCGGCCAGCTTCGCCTGGTCGCCTTACTCAGTGGCGGCCGCGCTCGGGCTGACCGCCGCCGGCGCCCGCGGCCGCACCCGGGACGAGCTGGCCGAGTTGCTCACCCCGGACGGCGACCTGGACGGGCTGGCCGCCGCCCTGGCCGCCGGTGGGGCGCTGGGCCCGCCGGCCTCCGCGGCGCCCGCCAAGATCGCCGGTGGGTCGGGTCCGGAGGCCGCGCTCGCCGTGGCCAACACGCTGTGGACCGACCTGACCCTGCCGCTGTCGCCGGCGTACCGGGACCTGGTGAAGTCCTGGCCCGGCGGCTCGGCCCGGGGCATCGACTTCCGCGGCGCGGCCGAGGTGGCCCGGCAGGAGATCAACGCCGACGTCGAGCGCAGCACCCGCGGCCTGATCACCGACCTGCTCGCGCCCGGCGCGATCAGCGGGGACACCGGCGCGGTGATCGTCAACGCGCTGTGGCTGCGGGCGTCGTGGAGCAAGCCGTTCGAGCGTTCCGAGACGCGGCCGCAGCCGTTCCGGACGCCCGGCGGCGAGGTAGAGGTGCCGACCATGCGGACCACCAGCCAGCTCCCGTACGCCGCCCGCGACGGCTGGACGGTGGTGACGGTGCCGGCCGGCGGCGGGGTGCTGGCCGACGTGCTGCTGCCTGACGGCGACCTCACCACCGCCGAGGCGGCGCTGGACGCCGACCGGCTGGCCGGGCTGCTGGCGGCGACCAAGCCGACCGAGGTCGCGCTGGAGCTGCCCCGGGTCAAGGTCCGGGGCCAGGCCGCGCTGGCCGACCCGCTGGCCGAGCTGGGCGCCCGGCTGCTGTTCACCGCGGACGCCGACCTGTCCGGGATCACCGACGGCGAGGAGCCGCTGGCCGTCGACGCAGTGGTGCACAAGGCGGTGCTCACGCTGGACGAGGCCGGCCTGGAGGGGGCGGCCGCGACCGCGGTGATGATGACCCGGCTGGCCGCGGTGGTCACCCCGCCGCGGCCGGTGCCGGTGCGGGTGGACCGGCCGTTCCTGCTGGTGGTCCGGCACCGGTCGAGCGGCGCGCTCTACTTCCTGGCTCGGGTCACCGACCCGCGCTGACCCGGCCCGGCTGCCGGGCTGCCGCGCCGCGCCGGGCGCCGGGCAGGCCGAGGGTCAGCCCGGCGGCGACGGCGGCGATGCCGACCCAGACCAGCGGCCCCGGCACCGGCCCGCCGAGTGCCACCCCGGTCGTCGCCGCGGCGGCCGGCGCCACCCCGGTGAGCAGGCCGGCCGCGCCGGCGCCGAGCCGGGCCACGCAGGAGTACCAGAGCACGAACGCGACCGCGGTCACCCCCACGGCGAGGTAGCCGACCGCGAGCAGGTCCCGCCCGGACAGCCCGGCCGGCTGCTCCAGGCCGCCGCCCAGCGCGGCGAACAGGACCGCGGCGATCCAGGTGGTGTGCACGGAGACGCCCCACGGCCCGTGCCGGCGCAGCACCGGCACCGCGAGCAGGGTGAACGCGGCCTCGCAGGCGAGCACGACCGCTGCCCAGCCGAGCCCGGCCAGGTCGGTGCGGCCGGCGCCCTGCACCAGGGCCGCCCCGAGGGTGACCGCGGTCGCCGCGACCAGCACCCGGGCCCGCGGCCGGCGCCCCTCCAGCAGCGGGCCGACGACCGCGAGCACCAGCGGCACGCAGGCGACCGCCACCCCGAGCACGGCCGGCTCGGCGTGTTCGGCGCCGCGGACCAGCGCGACGTTGAAGAGCACCAGCCCGGTCGCGGCCACCCCGAGCAGCCACGCCCACTCGGCGCCGCGCGGGCGGACCAGCGGCCGGCCGGCGGCCCGGGCCAGCAGGACGAGCAGCAGGCAGGCGGCGGCGTACCGCACCGCCTGGGCGCTGAAGAGCGGGGCGCCGGTCAGCGTGCCGGAGACCGCCACGCTGCCGCCGACGAAGACCATCGCCAGCGCGCCGGCGGCCGCCGGGCCGGCCGGGCCGTCCGGACGGACCGGGCGCGCGGGTGGGGGTGCGATCAGGATCTCGGCCACGAATGTCATCCTGAGACCGCCTTGGCCCATGAACGAGGACCACTGGCACCCGTCGTACGTGGACCACTTCGAGGTGAGCGTGACCGGCTCGGACTTCCTCCAGCTGCACCGCGAGCAGGCGCCGGCCCGCGGGCTGACCGCCTGGCTGGCCGGCGCGGTCCGGACCGCCGTGCTGGACGGGCGGCTGCCGCCGGGTGCCCCGCTGCCGGCCACCCGGACGCTCGCCCGCGACCTCGGGCTGGCCCGCGGCGTGGTGGTGGGGGCGTACCAGCGGCTGACCGACGAGGGGCTGGTCACCGCCCGGCACGGGGCCGGCACCGTGGTCGCCGACCGGGCCGCCGCGCCACCGGCCGCCGCGCTGCCGGTGCTGCCGGAGCTGCTGCCGGCGCCGTGGCCGGCCGGCGTCGAGCTCGACCTGTCGCCGGGAGTGCCGGACCTGTCCGCGTTCCCGCGGGCGGCCTGGCTGCGGGCCGAGCAGGCGGTGCTGGAGACCGCGGGCGCGGCCGACCTCGGCTACGGCGACCCGCGCGGCAACCCACGGCTGCGGACCGAGCTGGCCGGCTGGCTGTCCCGCACCCGCGGGCTGCGGGTGTCGCCGGACGGGGTGCTCGTGGTCGCCGGGGTGGCCCAGGCGCTGGCGATCCTGGCCCAGACGCTGCGGGCGCGGGGGTGCGGCACGATCGCGGTGGAGGACCCGGGCTCGCGCGGCGCCCGGGACGAGCTGGCGCACTGGGGGCTGGCGCCGGTGCCGGTCCGGGTCGACGGGCACGGCGTGGACGTGGCCGAGCTGGCCGCGACCGGGGCCGGGGCGGCGATGCTCACCCCGGCGCACCAGTTCCCGACCGGGGTGGTGCTCTCGCCGGCCCGGCGGCGGGAGCTGCTCGCCTGGGCGGCCGCGGGCGGGCTGGTCATCGAGGACGACTACGACGCCGAGCACCGGTACGACCGGGTGCCGGTGCCGGCCCTGCAGGCCCGGGCGCCGGACCGGGTCGCGCACACCGGCAGCACCTCCAAGACGCTGGCGCCCGGGATGCGGCTGGGCTGGCTGGTCCCGCCGGCGCGGCTGCACGCCGACCTGGTCGCGGCCAAGCACGCCAGCGACCTGGGCAGCCCGGCGCTGCCGCAGCTGGTGCTGGCCCGGCTGCTGGCCACCGGCGAGTACGACCGGCACCTGCGGGCGGTCCGGGCCCGGCAGCGGGTCCGCCGCGACGCGGTGCTGGCCGCCGTACGCGCCCACCTGCCGGCCGCCCGGGTGGAGGGCATCGCGGCCGGGCTGCACCTGCTGGTCGGCTTCCCGGGCGCCGACCTCGACGACACCGCGCTGGCCGCGCGCGCCCGGGAGGCCGGCGTGCTGGTGCACCCCCTGTCCCGGCACCGGATCCGGCCCGGGCCGCCCGGGCTCGTGCTCGGCTACGCCGCCCACTCACCCGACCGGCTCCGCGACGCCGTACGCCGCCTCGCCCAGGCCGTCGGTCAGTGACCGGTGCGGGCCTCCAGGGCGCGGATCACCGCGGCCATATCGGCGCCGCCGTGCCCCTGGGCGAGCGTCTCGCCGTAGAGCGCGTGGCTGGCGTCGAGCAGCGGCGAGGCGAGGCCGGCGCGGCGGGCGGCGTCGGCGATCAGCCGGTTGTTCTTGAGCACATCGGCGATCGAGGCCTGCACGGCGAAGTCGCGGTCGAGCAGCTTGGCCGCCTTGCCCCGGGAGACCGCGCTGGCCATCGGCCCGGCGTCCAGCACGGCGCGGACCCGCCGCAGGTCCAGCCCGTGCCGGTCGGCGAAGTGGAACGCCTCGGCCAGCCCGGTCACCATCGTGATGAGGAAGAGGTTGACGGCCAGCTTGGTCAGCAGCGCGCCGGGCACCGCGCCGCAGCCGACGACCTCGCGGCAGAGCGGGTCGAGCAGCGGGACCACCTCGGTGACGGTCGCCTGGTCACCGGCGAGCATGGCGACCAGCTGGCCGTCCTCGGCCGGCTGGCGGGAGCCGGAGACGGGCGCCTCGACGTACCGGCCGCCGGCGGCGCGGACGTCTGCCTCGAGGGCGCGCGAGTGCTCGGGGGAGGTGGTGCCCATGCACACCAGCGTGCGGCCCCGCACCGCCGCGAAGGCGGGCGTGCCGCGGCCCAGCACCGCGTCGGTCGCGGCCTCGTCGGCCAGCATCAGCAGGACCACCTCGGCGCGGGCGAGCACCTCGGCCGTGGTCCTTGCCACCTCGGCGCCGGCCGCCGCGACCGGCTCGGCCCGGGCCGGCGTCCGGTTCCAGACCAGCAGCGGCACCCCGGCCCGGGCCAGGTTCACCGCCATCGGCTGCCCCATCACCCCTAGTCCGACAAACCCGACCGGGCTCACCGGGCTGCCCGTCCCGTCAGTCCCGCCCGTCCCGTGCGTCCCGCCCGTCCCGTCTGTCCCGCCCGTCCCGCCCGGGTCGACCGGCTCGGGCGGGCTCACCGGCGCGCTCCGTCGAGCAGGGGGCGGAGCTCGGCCTCGACGGCGTCCAGCGGGACGAGATCGTGCCGGCTCCGGGCCAGCACGATCGCGCCCTCGACCGCGCTGATCACCACCAGCGCGAGCGCGCCGGCCCGCTCGGGTGGCACGCCCATCGATCGCAGGGCCGCGCGGACGGCCGCCAGCCAGGTCTCGAAGCCGTCCCGGATCGTCGCCCGGAGCGCGTCGCTGGATGCCGCCACGTCGGCCGTCGCCGCCACCAGCGGGCACCCGGCCGCGAAACCGCGCCCGGTCAGGTCGGCCCGCCACTGCCCGACCAGCGCGGTGAGCAACCCGCCCGGCGTCGGGTCCGGCGCGCCCTCGGCGTACGCCCGGATGCGGGCCGCGGCAAACTCTGCGCTCCACCCGAGCGCCTCGCGCACCAGCTGGTCCTTGCCGCCGGGGAAGTAGTGCTGCAGCGACCCGCGCGGCGCCCCCGCTCGGGCCACCACCTCCCGCAGCCCGGTCCCGGTCACCCCCTGCGTGCGCACCAGCTGCGCGCAGCTGTGGACCACCCGCTCCCGCACCCCGCGCTCCGTCACGCCCCTGTCACCTCCCCTTCTATGACACTCGTCATAGTACGGCATCCCATCCCGGTCGACCGCGAGCTGCCACGAACCTGGTATTATCGAACAAATGTTCGAAGAAGGTGAGCATGTCGGGGTGGGGCGATCTGCGGGCGGCGGTCGACGCGGTGGCGGGTGACGACCCGACCGACCTGCCGCCCTCCGCAGCCAGTGCCCGGGTGGTCGAGCTGCGCACGCTGATCGACAGCCTGGAAGGGGTGTGGTCGCGGTTGATCCGCGCTCTCGACGGCTCCGGGGCGATCGACCCGGCGGTGGGGACCGGAGCCTGGCTCCGGGCCGCATGCCGGCTGTCGCCCGCGGACGCCCGAGCCCGGGTCGTGCTCGCGCGCCGGCTCGCGGAGCGGCCGCAGACGGACGCCGCCCTGGCCGCCGGGGCGATCTCGGTCGGTCACGCCCGGCTGGTGACCACCGCGCTCGCCGAGCTCGAGGCGGCGGCGGGTCCCGGGCTGGCCGGTGCCACCGAGCGGCCGCTGCTCGATGCCGCCGTCCGGTGCGACCCCGGCCGGCTGCGCCGCGAGATCGCCCACGCCCGGCACGCGCTGGTGCCGGCCGCGGCGGCCGATGCCGACGGCCGGGTGCACGCCCGCCGGCACCTGGACGTGGCGACGACGTTCGAGGGCGCCGTCGCCGTCACCGGGCTGCTCGACCCCGAGGGCGGGCAGACGCTGCTGGCCGCGCTGACGCCGCTCGCCGCGCCCGCCGGACCGGACGACGACCGCAGTCCGGGCCAGCGTCGCGCCGACGCGCTGGTGGAGCTCTCCCGCCGGCGTCTCGACTCCGGCGATCTGCCGGCCCTCGGCGGTGAGCGCCCCCACCTCACCGTCCTCGTCCCACTCGCCGCCCTTCCCACCCCACCCGCTGGTTCTGCCACTGGTTCCCTCTCCGGTTCCGCGATCGGTTCTGAGGTCGGTTGCGTGGTCGGTCCATCAGTAGAGGCTGCAGCCGCAACCCCACGCCCGGCCGCGTCCGCAGCGGCTCGGGCGAGGGCGAGCAGTGCCGACCGACCCGAGTTTGCCGGGGGCGAGACGGTGTGGGGTGCGGTGCTGGGGCCGGAGACGGCTCGGCGGCTCGCCTGCGACGCCTCGCTGACGCGAGTCGTGCTCGGTCCGGCCAGCCAGCCGCTCGACGTGGGCCGGCGCACCCGGGTGATCCCACCGGCCGTGCGCACCGCGCTGCTGGTCCGGGACCGCGGCTGCGTGTTCCCCGGCTGCGACCGGCCCCCGCCCTGGACCGACGCCCACCACGTCGTCCACTGGGCCGACGGCGGCCCCACCTCACTCGACAACCTCGTCCTGCTCTGCCGCCGACACCATCGCGCCCTGCACGAAGGCCGGCACACGCTCGCCCGGGACGACACCGGATGCTGGCAGATCGAGCCACCGTTCCTCGCCGGCGCCGACCCACCCCGAGTCGCCTGACGATCGGCTGACCGGCGCATCCACTCTCAGCTCGACGCCCGCCGGCTCCGTCCGAGCGCCCGCAGCCTCTCCTGAGCGTCACCGCTCCCGTAGCGGTACGCCCTGGCGATCACGGCGACCACGATCGGGACAGCCACTCCGAGCGTGACGTCGGTGGGCCGCCCGGACAGCACCAGACCCACGACCGAGCCGAGGCACGCCAGCAGCAACGACCGTCGGGTCGATCGAGCGGGCCGAGCATCCCGCCAGCCTGCTCGCGTTCCGGCGGCTGGCGCAGGCGTTCGGCATCCCGCTGTCCGAGCTGCTGGACGAGGCCGCGCTGCCGCCGCGGAGGTGAGGGGGTGGCTGATTAGGGTGGGGTGGTGACGGGGAGCCGGGTGCTGCTGGAGCTGGACCTCACCGAGCCGCCGCTGGAGGTCGCGCCGGCCGACCCGTTGGGCCTGCTGCAGGCGCGCCGGCGGCCGACGCTGCGCGGAGTGGTCGAGGCGCTGCGGGACGCGACGGCGGACGAGCGCGTGGTCGGGCTGGTGGCGCGGGTCGGCGGGTCGCGGATGCCGCTGGCCCGGGCGCAGGAGCTGCGCACCGCGGTCAGCGGGTTCGCCGCATCCGGGAAGCCGGCGGTGGCCTGGGCGGAGACGTTCGGGGAGGGCGGGCCGGGCACGGTGCCGTACCTGCTGGCCTCCGGCTTCGGCGAGGTCTGGCTGCAGCCCTCCGGCGACCTCGGGCTGACCGGCGTGGTGGTCGAGGCGACCTTCCTGCGCGGCGCGCTGGACAAGGTCGGGCTGGAGCCGCAGATCGCGCAGCGGCATGAGTACAAGAACGCGGTCGACCAGCTGACCCGGCACGGCTTCACCGACGCGTACCGGGAGGCGGCGGCCCGGCTGGTGGCCTCGGCCGCCGAGCAGGTGATCGCCGCGGTCGCGGAGGCGCGCGGGCTGACCGTGCAGCGGGTGCGCGAGCTGGTGGACCGGGCGCCGCTGTCCGCCCGGGAGGCGGCCGACGCCGGCCTGGTGGACCGGGTCGGCTACCGCGACGAGGTGTATGCCGACGTCCGCCGCCGCGTCGGCGACGCCGAGCTGCTGTTCCTGGCCCGCTACCGCAAGGTGGCCGGCCCGGCCCGGGTCCTCGGCGCGGTCCGCCGCCGCGGCCGGCGGGTGGTCGCCCAGGTCACGGTCGCCGGCCCGATCCAGTCGGGCCGCAGCCGGCGCACCCCGCTGGCGCCGGGCCCGACCGCCGGCTCCGACACCGTCACCGCGGCGCTGCGCGCGGCCGGCCGGGACGACTCGGTCGGCGCGGTGGTGCTCCGGGTGGACAGCCCCGGCGGCTCGTACGTGGCCTCCGACTCCATCTGGCGCGAGGTGACCCGGCTGCGGGCCGGCGGCAAGCCGGTGGTCGCCTCGATGGGCGACGTGGCCGCGTCCGGCGGCTACTTCGTCGCCATGGGCGCGGACGCGATCGTCGCCCAGCCCGGCACGATCACCGGCTCGATCGGCGTCTTCAGCGGCAAGGTGGTCACCGCCGGGCTGCTGGAGCGCCTCGGTGTCGGCACCGACGCGGTGGTCGAGGGCCGGCAGGCGCGGATGTTCTCACCGCGGGTCGGCTTCGACGCCGAGCAGTGGCAGCGGCTGGAGGAGTGGCTCGACCGGGTGTACGCGGACTTCGTCGGCAAGGTCGCCGAGGCCCGGACGATGACCCGGGAGCGGGCCCACGAGCTGGCCCGGGGACGGGTGTGGACCGGCGCGGACGCGCACGAGCGGGGGCTGGTCGACGAGCTGGGCGGGCTGGAGCGGGCGGCTGCGCTGGCCCGGCGGCGGGCCGGCCTGCCGGCCGAGGCCGAGCTGCGCCGGTGGCCGCCGCTGCGCCCGGCGGACCGGCTGTCCGCGCCGCGCTCCAGCGAGCACCCGGCCGCCGCGTCCGCGTACGCCGGCTGGGGCGCCCTCGCCGACGTCGCCGCCCGGCTCGGCCTGCCCCCGGCGGGCCCCCTCACCATGCCTCCGCTCACCCTCCGCTGAGCAGACCCGGGCCCGACTGAGCACTTCCGCGCCCGACTGAGCACTTCCGCCCGCGAGCACTGCTCAGTCTGAGCAGCCGCAACTGCTCAGTCGGCGCGGGAGCCGGGGGCAGCGGGGGAGGCGGGGCGGGCGGCGAGCTCGACCACCGCGAGCGACTCCGGCTCCAGCTCGATCCAGCCGTCCCGGTAGACGAAGCCGGGCACCGAGGCGACCAGCACCCCGAGCGGGGTGCCGTCCAGCGGCACCGCCTGCCGCTCGCCGGCCAGGTTGACCGCAACCCGCAGCCCGCCGCGGGTCAGCACGAGCCAGCGGGCGTCCTCGTCGTACGCGACGAAGACCTGGTCCAGCCGCGGGTCGGCCAGCTCGGGCCGGGACCGGCGCAGGGCGATGAGCCGCCGGTACCACTCCAGCAGCTCGGCGTGCGGCTCGCCGTCGAGCTCGGACCAGTCCAGCTTGGACCGCTGGAACGTCGCGGGATCCTGCGGATCGGGGACCGAAGTGCCGGCGTCCCAGCCGTGGGTGGCGAACTCCTCCCGCCGCCCCCGGGCGACGGCCGCGCCGAGCTCCGGCTCCGGGTGCGAGGTGAAGAACTGCCACGGCGTCCGCGCGCCCCACTCCTCGCCCATCCACAGCATCGGGGTGAACGGCGAGGTCAGCAGCAGCCCGGCACCGACCCGCAGCAGCGCGGGGGAGAGGGTCGCGGACAGCCGGTCGCCGGCCGCCCGGTTGCCGACCTGGTCGTGGTCCTGCAGGAAGGCGACGAACCGGTACGCCGGCGTCACCCCGGTGTGCACCGGCCGCCCGTGTGTCCGCCTCCGGAAGGAGGACCAGGTGCCGGCGTGCACGAAGCCGCCGGTGAAGGCGGCCGCCAGCGTGGCCAGCGAGCCGAAGTCGGCGTAGTAGCCGCCGCGCTCGCCGGTGAGCAGCGCGTGCAGCGAGTGGTGCACGTCGTCGTCCCACTGCGCGGTCAGCCCGTAGCCGCCGGCGTCGCGGGACCGGACCAGCCGCGGGTCGTTCTGGTCGGACTCGGCGATGAGCGTCAGCGGCCGGCGGACGTGCGCGGACAGCGCGTCGACCTCGGTGGCCAGCTCCTCCAGCAGGTGGATGGCGCCCAGGTCGACCAGCGCGTGCACGGCGTCCAGCCGCAGCCCGTCGACGTGGAACTCGCGCAGCCACATCAGCGCGTTGTCGACGATGAGCCGGCGGACCCGGGTCGACCGCGGCCCGTCCAGGTTGATCAGGTCGCCCCAGGTGTTGCGGCCGGACTTGAAGTACGGCCCGAAGCGCGGCAGGTACGCCCCCGACGGGCCGAGATGGTTGTAGACCACGTCGAGCACCACGCCGAGGCCGCGCTGGTGGCAGGCGTCCACGAACGCCTTGAAGGCGTCCGGCCCGCCGTACGGCTCGTGAACCGCGGACCAGGCGACGCCGTCGTACCCCCAGTTCCACTCGCCGTTGACCGCGTTGACCGGCAGCACCTCGACCAGGTCGATGCCGAGCTCGACCAGGTGGTCGAGCCGCTCCACCGCGGCGGCGAAGGTGCCCTCCGGGGTGAAGGTGCCGATGTGCAACTCGTAGAGCACCGACCCGGCCAGCTGCCGGCCGGTCCACGCCTGGTCGTGCCACTCGTACGCCTGCGGGTCGTGCAGCCGGCTCGGCCCGTGCACGCCGCCGGGCTGCCAGCGCGAGCGCGGGTCGGGCAGCGGGGTGTCGTCGTCGCCGAGCAGGAAGGCGTAGTCGGTGCCCGGGCCGGCGGCCGGCACGGTGACCCGCCAGACCCCGTCGCAGGTCGGCGACATCTCGTGGTCCGCGTCGAGCGCGCGCAGCCGGACCCTCTCGTGGTCGGGCGCCCACACCTCGAACGTCGTCATCCGGTCCTCCCTCGGCTGGCCCGTTCGGCGGCGTCCGGATGCCCCTACCCGTTCGCACCGACAGTGTCCCGGCCGGGTCGGGTCGACCGGACACAGGGGGGACCATGCTGCGTCACTCCCGGCGGAGCAGCGCGACCGGGTAGTCGGAGAGCAGCTCGGCCAGCGACCCGGAGGCCGGCCGGCCGGTGAGCACGTCGGTCCAGCCGCCGGCCGGCAGCGGCACGGCGCTGTCCCGCCAGCCGCCGTCCCGGGCCAGCCGCACCGGCAGCCGGGTGCCGACCGTGACCACGTCCCCGCGGCTGAAGGCGACCGCGTGCTCGGCCGCCGCCCCGGTGGCCAGCAGTGGCTCGTAGCCGCCCAGCGGCACCGACCGCCGCAGCCGCAGCGCCCGCGAGATGACCAGCAGCTTCGCGGCGCCGTCGGCGGCCACCGGCGGCTGCCAGCCGCCGTCGATCCGCGCGAGGAGCGCACGCCGGGCGGCGTAGTCCACCGGCCGCCGGTTGTCCGGGTCGACCAGGGACAGGTCCCACAGCTCGCTGCCCTGGTACGTGTCCGGCACGCCCGGCATGGTCAGCTGCACGAGCGCCGCGGTCAGCGAGTTGGACCAGCCGGGCGCCTCGATGCGGGCGGCGAAGTCCGCCACGGACGGCGCCAGCGGCCCGAGCGCCGCGTCCGCGACCGCGTGCATGCCGGCCTCGAAGGCCTCGTCCGGGTCGCTCCAGCTCGTGCGGGTGCGCGCCTCCCGGATCGCCTTCTCCAGGTACGCGTGCAGCCGGTCGGCCGGCAGCGGCCAGGCCCCGACCACGGTCTGCCAGAGCAGGTGGGCCAGCGCCCCGTCCGGGGCCGGCGCGGCCGCCGACCACTCGCGCACCGCGGCCGCCCACTCGTCCGGCAGCTCGGCCAGCACGGCGAGGCGGGCCCGTACGTCCGCGGACCGCTTGGTGTCGTGGGTGGACAGCGTCGTCATGCCGTCCGGGTGGCGCGCGGCCCGCCGGGCCAGCGCCTGGTGGAACTCGGCCAGCGGCAGCCCGAACCGGTCCGGGTCCCCGCCGACCTCGTTGAGCGCGACGAAGCGGGTCCACCGGTAGTACGCGGTGTCCTCCACGCCCTTGGCCATCACCGCGCCGGAGGTCTGCTGGAAGCGGACCGCCAGCGGGTCGGCCGGGTCGGCCAGCCGGTCGGCCAGCGCGGCCACGGACCCGGAGAGGTCCGGCCGCCGGTCCGTGGCCGCGTCGACCGCGGCGGCCAGGTGCTCGGTCCCGTCCGGCAGGTACGACCGGTAGACCGGGAAGCAGGCCAGCAGCTCGGCCAGCGCCGCCTCGGCGTCGGGCACGTCCGAGGCCAGCGCGGCCAGCCGGCGAAGCTCGGCCCGGAGCATCCCGGTGGCCACGTCGAGCTTGCAGTCGTGCACCAGGTCCGGCCAGGACGTCTCGACCCCGGTCAGCTCGATGTCCAGGGCGGTGAACGCGGCCTCGCCGGCCGGGTCGACCAGCACCCCGTCCACCTCGGCCAGCGCGTCGTAGCCGGAGGTGCCGGCGACCGGCCAGTCCGGCAGCTCCTCGCCCGGCTCCAGGATCTTCTCCACCACGATCCAGGCGCCCGGCGCCCCGCCCTCGGCGGCAGCCGAAGAAACGGCCTGGGCCAGCCGCTCCAGGTAGCCGGCCGGGTCGGTCAGCCCGTCCGGGTGGTCGATCCGCAGCCCGGTCACGTCGCCGGCCGCGACCCAGCGCAGCACCTCGGCGTGGGTGGCGTCGAAGACCGCCTCGTCCTCGACCCGCAGCGCGGCCAGCTCGCTGATCGCGAAGAACCGGCGGTAGTTGTGCTCGGTCGCGCCGCGCCGCCAGGACACCAGCTCGTAGTGCTGGCAGGCGTGGGCCTTCTTCGGGTCACCGAGCGCCTCGGTGCCCGGCGCCAGCGGGTAGCTCTTGTCGAAGTAGCGCAGCTCGCCGCCGACCAGCCGCAGGTCGTCCAGCGCGTCCGGGGAGTCGGCGAGCACCGGCAGCAGCAGCCGGCCGCGGGACCAGTCGATGTCGAACCAGCGGGCGTACACCGACTGAGGGCCGAGCAGCAGCACGTCCCACCAGGCGCGGTTCTCCGCCGGCACCGCGACGCCGGCGTGGTTGGGCACCAGGTCGACGACCATCCCCAGCCCGTGCGCCCGGAGCGCCGCGGCCAGCGCCTGCCGGCCCTCCTCGCCGCCGCGGCGGGGGTCGGCCCGGCGGTGGTCGACCACGTCGTACCCGTGGGTGGAGCCGGGCGTCGCGGTCAGCAGCGGCGCGGCGTAGAACGCGTCCACGCCCAGCGCGGCCAGGTAGTCGACGATCCCGGCGGCCGCATGCAGGTCGAAGTCCGGAGCGACCTGCACCCGGTACGTGCTCCTCGGGACGCCCACCATCAGGCGACCCGGCGCAGCACGGCCAGCGACCGCGCCTCGACAGTGATCGCGCTCTTGGCGGCGGCCAGCGCCGGCTCGGCCAGCTGCGGGGTGGCGGTGTCGAGCACGACCTCCCACTTCGCGCCGTACTCGGCCGCCGGCAGGGTGAAGTCGAGCGACCCGTCGTGCGCGTTGAAGATCATGATGAACGAGTCGTCGGTGACCCGCTCGCCGCGCACGCTGCGGTCCGGGATGCCGTCGCCGTTGAGGAACACCGCGACCGACTTGCCGAAGCCGGCCTCCCAGTCCTCCTCGGCCATCTCCTGGGCGTCCGGGGTGAACCAGGCGATGTCCGGCAGCGGCGCGCCGGCGCCGCGACGGACCGGCCGGCCGTCGAAGAACCGGCGCCGCCGGAAGACCGGGTGCTCCCGGCGCAGCGTGGACACCTGGCCGGTGAAGCGGAGCAGGTCCTCGTCCACCTCGGCCCAGTTGAGCCAGGTGATGTCGTTGTCCTGGCAGTAGCCGTTGTTGTTGCCGCCCTGGGTGCGGCCGGTCTCGTCGCCGTGCAGCAGCATCGGCACGCCCTGGGACAGGAAGAGGGTGGCCAGGAAGTTGCGCCGCTGCTGGGCGCGCAGCTCGGCGACCTCGAGATCGTCGGTGTCGCCCTCGACCCCGCAGTTCCAGGACCGGTTGTGGCTCTCGCCGTCCCGGTTGCCCTCGCCGTTGGCGTCGTTGTGCTTCTCGTTGTACGAGACCAGGTCGCGCAAGGTGAAGCCGTCGTGCGCGGTGACGAAGTTGATGCTGGCGGCCGGGCGCCGGCCGGAGTGCTCGTACAGGTCGGGGGAGCCGGTGAGGCGGGCCGCGAACTCGCCCAGGGTGGCCGGCTCGCCGCGCCAGAAGTCGCGGACGGTGTCCCGGTACTTGCCGTTCCACTCGGTCCACTGCGGCGGGAAGTTGCCGACCTGGTAGCCGCCCGGCCCGACGTCCCACGGCTCGGCGATGAGCTTGACCTGGGACACCGTCGGGTCCTGCTGGACCAGGTCGAAGAACGCGCTCAGCCGGTCCACGTCGTAGAACTCGCGGGCCAGCGTCGCGGCCAGGTCGAAGCGGAAGCCGTCGACGTGCATCTCCAGCACCCAGTAGCGCAGCGAGTCCATGATCAGCTGCAGCGTGTGCGGGTGCCGCACGTTGAGCGTGTTGCCGGTGCCGGTGTAGTCCATGTAGTACTCCGGCTGGCCGTCGACCACCCGGTAGTAGGCCTTGTTGTCGATGCCGCGCATGGACAGCGTCGGGCCGAGGTGGTTGCCCTCGGCGGTGTGGTTGTAGACGACGTCGAGGATGACCTCGATGCCGGCCTCGTGCAGGTCGCGCACCATCGCCTTGAACTCCATGACCTGCTGCCCGGCGGTGCCGGAGGAGGAGTAGGCGGCGTCCGGGGCGAAGAAGCCGATCGTGTTGTAGCCCCAGTAGTTGCGCAGGCCGCGCTGCCGCAGCCCGTGGTCGTGGATGAACTGGTGCACCGGCATCAGCTCGATCGCGGTCACGCCGAGCTTGCGCAGGTGGTCGATCATCGCCGGGTGGGACAGCCCGGCGTACGTGCCGCGCATCTCCAGCGGGATGTCCTTGTTGAGGAAGGTCAGCCCCTTGACGTGGGCCTCGTAGATGACCGTCTCGTTGTACGGCCGGCCCGGCGGCCGGTCGGTGCCCCAGTCGAAGTACGGGTTGACCACCACGGCCTTCGGCAGGAACGGCGCCGAGTCGTCGTCGTTGCGGTCGTCCGGGTAGTCGAAGGCGTACGCGAACAGCGACGGGTGCCAGTCCACCTTGCCGTCGATGGCCTTCGCGTACGGGTCCAGCAGCAGCTTGTTCGGGTTGCAGCGCAGCCCGGCGCCGCGGTCGTACGGGCCGTGCACCCGGTAGCCGTACCGCTGGCCGGGGCCGACGCCGGGGAGGTAGCCGTGCCAGACGAAGCCGTCCACCTCGGGCAGCCGGACCCTCGTCTCCCGCCCGGCCTCGTCGAACAGGCACAGCTCGACGGCCTCGGCGACCTCGGAGAAGAGCGAGAAGTTGGTGCCCATCCCGTCGTACGTCGCGCCCAGCGGGTACGCCGACCCGGGCCAGACCTGCATCCCCACTCCTCCTGCTCCATCCGGGGTGGTGCCCTGGAGAGATCGAACCTAACGCACCGGTCCGGTCACGCCCGGCTCGTCTAGGCTGCGCCGGGTGCGCGTTCCCCGCCTGCCGGTGTCCACGCGTGCGGTGATCATCGTCACGCTCGCCCTGATCGTCGGCTTCGTGCTCGCCCGGCTGGCGCTGGCTGCCTCGCTGGGCGGGTTCGCCGTCGCGAGCGACGACTTCGTCGACCCGGGGCTGACCCCGGACCGGCTGCCGGTCACCACCGAGAGCGGCGGCTACGACGGGCAGTTCGTCTACCGGCTGGCGCTGGCGCCGTGGACCGGCGAGGCGACGGCGTACGGGATCACCCTGGACAACCCGCCGTACCGGCACCAGCGCATCGCCACCCCGCTGCTGGCCTGGGCGGTCGGGCTGCTGCCCGGGGTGTCGACGCTGCTCGCGCTGCTGCTGGTCAACGTGGCCGCGGTGGCGGTGGCGGCCGGCTACGCGGCCCGGCTGGCCGGCGCGCTGGGCCGGCACCCGCTGTGGGGGCTGGTGCTGGCGCTGCCGGCCGGGATGCCGATCTCGCTGGGCCGGCACCTCACCGAGCCGGTGGCGTGGGCGGCGGTGCTGGCCGGGCTCTGGTACGCCCGGGAGCGGCGGTGGGGGCCGGCCGCGGCCGCGCTGACGGTGGCGGTGCTGGCCCGGGAGACCTCGCTGGTGGTGGTCGCGGGGCTGGGCGTCGCCGCGCTCTGGCAGGTGCTGGCCCCACCGCGCCGGGCCGGCGGGGCGGGCGGGTCCGGCGGGGGAGTGCAGGTGGCGACCCGGCGGGACGTCCGGGCGCTGGCCTGGCTGGCGGTCCCGGTGGCCGTCGCGGTCACCTGGCAGCTGGTGCTGGCCCAGGTCTGGGGGGTGCTGCCGGTCCGCTCCGGCGGGCCGACCAACTTCGGCGGCTGGCCGGTGCTGGGCGTGCTCGGCTCGCTCGCCGACGAGGTGCCGGGCGGGACCGCGGTCACGCTCGTCGTCACCGCCGAGCGGGTCGGGGTGCTGGCCCTGTTCGGGTACGCCGGCTGGGCGCTGGCCACCCGCCGGGCCCGCCTCCCGGTCGGCGAGGTGGTCGCCTGGGCGCTCGCGGTGGCGATGACGCTGGCGCTGACCGGCTGGTCCAGCGACGTGCAGTTCCTCCGCGCCGGCAACGAGGCGATCGGCCTGACCGCGCTGGTCGCGCTCGCCGACCGGGGCCGTACCGGGCGGTGGGCGCTGCTGCTGGCCGCGGCGATGACGGCCGGCGTGGCGCTGGAGTACGCGGTCCGCCAGTGACCCCCTGACCCCCGTCGCCTAGCCGGTGGGGCGGGCGCGCAGGCCCAGGGAGCGGAGCTCCAGCTCGGCCAGGGCGGCGGTGGCCGCCGGGTCGCCGGCCCGCCACCGGGTGACGGTCGCCTCCGGCAGCGCGGCCAGCTCCGCCGCCGGCCGCCGGACCAGCGCGCGGACCGCGAAGACCTCGGCCGCGTCCGGCGCGCTCAGCGCCCGGGTCGCCGCGCCCGCCTCCCGCGCCCACGCCAGCCGCCCCGGCAGCCAGCGCACCAGCACGATCCCGGCGGCGAGCGCCAGCAGCAGCAGCGGCAGCCACAGCGCGAGCTGCTCGACCGCCTCCTGCTGGCTGCGCCCGGCCTCGGCCACCGTGTCGCCGGCCCCGCCGGCCCGCCGCAGCGCCCCGGACACGTCGTCGCCCACCACCGGCAGCCCGCCGATCCGGTCCCCGGCGTCGTTGAGCGCCCCGCTGAACGACCCGCCGGCCCGCTCCAGCGCCTCGCCGGGCCCGCGCAGCCGCAGCAGCCGCTCGCGCAGCTCGAGCGCGAGCCAGATCCAGAGCGCCACCCACGCGGCGACCAGCAGGTCCCCGGTGAGCTGCCGGGACCGGCGGCCGGGGGTGTCGGCGTACAGCTTCATCGGGCTCCTCTGACCTGCGGCGGAAGAAACTGTCGGTGGGCGCGCTTATGGTCGCGTCATGCGAGCGGTCAGCGACATCGTGCCCACTCAGGGACGCTTCGAGGTCGTCAGCGAGTTCGTCCCCTCGGGCGACCAGCCGGCGGCCATCGACGCGTTGGAGCAGCGGATCCGCTCGGGCGCCCGGGACACCGTCCTGCTCGGCGCCACCGGCACCGGCAAGTCGGCCACCACCGCCTGGCTGATCGAGCGGCTGCAGCGGCCGACGCTGGTGATGGCACCCAACAAGACGCTGGCCGCCCAGCTGGCCAACGAGTTCCGCGAGCTGCTGCCCAACAACGCGGTCGAATACTTCGTGTCGTACTACGACTACTACCAGCCCGAGGCGTACGTGCCGCAGACCGACACGTACATCGAAAAGGACTCCTCGATCAACGAGGAGGTCGAGCGGCTGCGCCACTCGGCGACGATGTCGCTGCTCACCCGCCGGGACGTGGTCGTGGTCGCCACGGTGTCCTGCATCTACGGGTTGGGCACCCCGCAGGAATACGTGGACCGCTGCGTCCGGCTGTCCGTCGGCCAGGAGGTCGAGCGGGACAAGATCCTGCGCAACCTCGTCACCGAGCAATACACCCGCAACGACCTGTCCTTCACCCGCGGCACCTTCCGGGTGCGCGGGGACACGATCGAGATCTTCCCGGTGTACGAGGAGCTCGCCGTCCGGGTGGAGATGTTCGGCGACGAGATCGAGCGGCTCTACTACCTCCACCCGCTGACCGGAGAGGTGGTCCGGGAGGTCAAGGAGGTCTTCGTCTTCCCGGCGTCGCACTACGTGGCCGGCCCGGAGCGGATGGAGCGGGCCATCGCGCGGATCGAGGCCGAGCTCGAGGAGCGGCTGGCCGAGCTGGACCGGCAGGGCAAGCTGCTGGAGGCGCAGCGGCTGCGCATGCGGACGACGTACGACATCGAGATGATGCGCCAGGTCGGCTTCTGCTCCGGCATCGAAAACTACTCGCGCCACATCGACGGCCGGGCCGAGGGCGAGCCGTCGTTCACGCTGCTCGACTACTTCCCCGACGACTTCCTCATGGTCATCGACGAGTCGCACAACACCGTCCCGCAGATCGGCGGGATGTACGAGGGCGACCGGTCCCGCAAGCGGATGCTGGTCGACCACGGCTTCCGGCTGCCGTCCGCGATGGACAACCGGCCGCTGAAGTGGGAGGAGTTCGTCGACCGGATCGGCCAGACCGTCTTCCTGTCCGCCACGCCGGGGCCTTATGAGCTCGGCCGCACCGACAACCACTACGTGGAGCAGGTCATCCGGCCGACCGGGCTGGTCGACCCGGAGGTCGTGGTCAAGCCGACCAAGGGGCAGATCGACGACCTGGTGCACGAGATCCGGGTCCGGGCCGAGAAGGACGAGCGGGTGCTGGTCACCACGCTGACCAAGAAGATGGCCGAGGACCTCACCGACTACCTGCTGGAGCTGGGTGTCCGGGTGCGCTACCTGCACTCCGAGGTGGACACGCTGCGCCGGGTCGAGCTGCTGCGGGAGCTGCGGCAGGGCGAGTTCGACGTGCTGGTCGGGATCAACCTGCTGCGGGAGGGCCTCGACCTGCCCGAGGTGTCGCTGGTGTCGATCCTGGACGCGGACAAGGAGGGTTTCCTCCGGTCCGGCACGTCGCTGATCCAGACCATCGGCCGGGCCGCCCGCAACGTCTCCGGCCAGGTGCACATGTACGCGGACAAGATCACCCCGTCGATGGCCAAGGCGATCGACGAGACCAACCGGCGGCGGCAGAAGCAGATCGCCTACAACCTGGAGCGCGGGGTCGACCCGCAGCCGCTGCGGAAGAAGATCGTCGACATCCTGGACGGCATCTACAAGGACGCCGCGGACACCGAGACCGAGCTGGTCGGCGGGTCCGGCCGGCAGCAGTCCCGGGGCAAGGCGCCGGTGCCGGGCCTGTCGTCGAAGAAGGTGGGCGCCGGGACGCACGCCAAGGACCTGGCCGGGATGCCGCGGGCGGCGCTGGCCGACCTGATCCAGCAGCTCAACGACCAGATGCTGGCCGCCGCGCGGGAGCTGCAGTTCGAGCTGGCCGCCCGGCTGCGCGACGAGATCAACGAGCTCAAGAAGGAGCTCCGCGGCATGGACGCCGCCGGCGTCAGCTGAGCCATCCCCCCGGGCGGCCCCCGGCGCGACGGCCGAGGCCCCGGCCGGTCTGGTCCGCGCGGTCAGTGCACGCAGAACTCGTTGCCCTCCGGGTCGCGCATGACGGTGAACACCCCGCCGCCCTCCTCGATGGTCTCCACCTCGCTCGCGCCGAGCGCGACCAGCTCGGCCACCTTGGCGCCGATCTTGGCCCGCTGCTCGGCCATCGGCAGCCCGGGCCCCTCGGTCGCGCCGACGTCGAGGTGCACCCGGTTCTTGCCCGCCTTGGGCTCCGGCACGGTCTGGAAGAACAGCCGCGGCCCGGCGCCGGCCGGGTCGACCACCGCGCCGCACCACTCCGAGCGCGGGATCCCCTCCCGCGCCGCGAAGTCGGCCCAGGAGGCATAGCCGGGCGGCGGCTCCTCAGGCACGTAGCCGAGCGCCGGCCCCCAGAAAGCCATCATCACCTCGGGGTCGGCGCAGTCGAAGACGACCTGGATCTTCCGGTACATGCCCGGGGACACTAGCCCGCGGCCCGGCGGAAACCGCCCGGGTGGCCGCAGGCCGTGGCCATGGGGGATACTGGCCTTCAGTCGTGGAGGGGAGTATCCCTGCGCGGCGGCATCGTCACCACGGTGCACCGGGCGAGCCCCGGGCCCCGGTGCCGCCGGCCGCGAGAGCGGCGGGAGAGACCTCCGGTTTGGGACCTGTGCTGCCCGTCCGGAGGAGGACCGTGAACGTACCCACCTGGCTCTGGTTCGCCACGATCGCCGGGATCCTGGTGCTTCTCGCGGTCGACCTCTTCATCGTCGACCACAACCCGCATGCGATCCGCATCTCCGAGGCCGCCCGGTGGGTCGTCTTCTACGTGGCGCTCGCGATCGTCTTCGGCGTCGGCATCCTCATCTTCTCCGGCGGCCAGTACGCGGGGGAGTATTTCGCCGGCTACATCACCGAATACAGCCTGAGCGTCGACAACCTCTTCGTCTTCGTGATCATCATGTCGACGTTCGGGGTGCCGGCGATCCACCAGCACAAGGTGCTGCTCTTCGGCATCCTGGCCGCGCTGGTCCTGCGCGGCCTCTTCATCGCCGCCGGCGCCGCGGTGATCGAGCGCTTCGAGTGGGTCTTCTACATCTTCGGCGCGTTCCTCCTCTACACCGGCTACAAGCTGGCGTTCCGCCGGGAGGACGACGACGAGGAGAACTACAAGGAAAACTTCGCGCTCCGGCTGGTCCGCCGGGCGCTGCCGGTGACGGAGAGCTACCACGGCTCCAAGGTGTTCACGAAGATCGACGGCAAGCGGTACGTGACGCCGATGCTCGTCGTGATGCTGGCCATCGGCACCACGGACATCCTTTTCGCGCTCGACTCGATCCCGGCGATCTTCGGGCTCACCAAGGAGCCGTTCCTCGTCTTCGCGGCCAACGCGTTCGCGCTGATGGGGCTGCGCCAGCTCTACTTCCTGCTCGGCGGGCTGCTCAACCGGCTCGTCTACCTGGACATCGGCCTGGCGGTCATCCTCGGCTTCATCGGGGTGAAGCTGATCCTGGAGGCGCTGCACGGAGGCGGGGTGTCCTGGGCACCGGAGATCGGCATCGTGCCGTCGCTGTCGGTCATCGTCGGTGTGCTGATCATCACCACCGTGCTGAGCCTGCTCAAGGTGCGGCGTGACCCGTCGGCGGCCAAGCATGTGCCGACGGCGGCCGCCACCGTGACCGACGTCGAGGCCGACGACTCGGCCGACTCGGCCGACTCCGACGGCTCGGCCAACTCCGGCCGCGCTGCCGGCCGCGCCCGGCAGAACGGCTCCTCCCGCACCGACGTCCCCGCCGACGACCGCCACTGAGCCCACCGCCCACTGAGCAGCCGGCCCGCCGACTGAGCATTTGGCCGGCCGGCTGAGCAGCCCCAGCTGCTCAGTCGCCGCCCGGAGTGCTCAGTCGCCGCCCGGACTGCCCAGTCGGCGGTGGCACTGGTCAGGTGGGGAGTGGTCAGGTGGGGTGGGTGGCGGAGCCGGCGACGAGGTGGCCGTCCTGGTAGACGCCGCGGATGCGTTCGCGCAGGGTCGCCAGCTCCAGCGCGTCGCCGTCGACCACGACCAGGTCGGCGCGCTGCCCGGGCGCCAGCGTGCCGCGGTCGTCGGAGACGGCAAGCAGCTCGGTCGCCGACCCGGTGGCCGCGTGCAGCGCCTGCGCCGGCGTCATCCCGCACCCGGTGAGCAGCTCCAGCTCGGTCAGGTTGTCCCCGTGCGGGCCGACCCCGGAGTCGGTGCCCATCGCGATCGTCACGCCGGCCTCGACCGCCCGCCGTACGGACTCGGCGTGCACCTCGAGCACCATCCGCGCCTTGGCCAGCACCGCGTCCGGGTACGGCACCCCCGCCGCGGCCAGGTCGAGCACCGCCCGCGGCGCCGCCAGCGTCGGCACCAGCCAGGTGCCCCAGTCGAGCATCAGCTCGATCGCCTCGTCGTCGAGGAAGATGCCGTGCTCGATGGACCGGACCCCGTTGCGTACGGCGACCTTGATCCCGTCCGCGCCCTGGGCGTGGGCCATCACGCTGATGCCGGCCGCGGTCGCCTCGGCGACCATCATGGCCACCTCCTCGTCCCGGAAGTGCCCGTGCCGCGGGTCGTCCCGGGCGGACAGCACGCCGCCGCTGGTGGCCACCTTGATCACGTCGGCGCCGGCCCGGATCAGCTCGCGGACCACCCGGCGCACCGCCTCCGGCCCGTCCACCACGGTGTCCGGCCGGCCGGGGTGCGGCTGCACCAGCGGGACCGAGCAGCCCGAGGGGAACCAGCCGTCGCCGTGCCCGCCGGTCTGGCTGAGCATGCTGACCGCGATCTGCATCCGCGGCCCGGGCACCAGCCCGTCCTCGACCGCCTGCTTGACCCCGAGGTCGGTGCCGCCGGCGTCCCGCACGGTGGTGATGCCGGCGTCCAGGGTGGCCCGCATGTTGCGGACCGCCTCGTAGTACGGGTACGAGAACGGCGTCTGCAGCGCCTTGAGCGGGTTGACCCCGCTGAAGAGCAGGTGCACGTGACAGTCGACCATCCCTGGCAGCACGGTGGCGCCGGCGCAGTCGACCACCTCGTCGCCGTCCAGGCCGCGGCCGACGTCGACGATCCGGCCGTCCTCGACCAGCACGTCGGCCGCGGCCGGCGGGGAGCCGGTGCCGTCGAAGACCTGGCCCGAGGCGAAGAGCGTCCGCATCGGGGCATCCCATCACGGCGGCGCGCCCCGGCGACACCGGTGTGGACGGGTGATCGCCGACGGCCCGGCGCGCTGGCGGCCCGGCGCGCCGGCTCGTTAGGGTTGCTAACGTCGTCGCGTGCGACCCGCCGACCTCGCCCTGCTCCGGTTGCCCGGGGCGCCCACCCTCTCGCCGGACGGCCGGCGCGCCGTCGTCTCGGTGACCCGGCCCGACCTGACCGCCGACGCGTACCGCTCGCAGCTCTGGCTGGTCGACACCACCGGCGCCGAGCCGCCGCGGCCGCTCACCGCCGGCCCGCGGGACACCGCGCCGGTGTGGTCCCCGGACGGGCGCTGGATCGCCTTCCTCCGCGCCGGCGAGGACGCCGCCGCGGGCCGCCCGCAGCTGCACCTGCTGCCGGCCGACGCCGGCGACGCCCGCCGGGTGACCACCGACGAGCAGCACCCACTCGGCGCCGGGGTGGCCCGGTGGAGCCCGGACTCGACCCGGCTGGCGTACGTCGCCCGCGTCCCCGAGCCGGGCCGCTACGGCACCGCGACGGGGGACAAGAGCCCGGACAAGGAGCCGCCGCGCCGGATCACCCGGCTGCGCTACCGGCTCGACGACATCGGCTTCGTGCTGGACCGGCCGCCGCACGTCTTCGTCGTCGACCCGTTCGCCGACGAGCCGCGGCCGCGGCAGCTGACCGAGGGCGACCGCGAGCACGGGGACGTCAGCTGGACCCCGGATGGCGGCCTGCTGTTCGTCAGCGACCGCGACACCCCTCAGGACACCCAGCTGTACAAGGATGTGTACGCATGTGCCGCCGACGGCTCTGACCTGCGCAGACTCACGAACGGCGGGCACACGCCCACGGTGCCGGCGGCGAGCCCGGACGGCGGCACGGTGTTCTTCCTCGGCCCGTCCGACCTCGGCCCGCAGGGCCGTGACTTCGTCGGCCGCAACGGGGTGCTGTGGGCGCTGCCGGCCGACGGGTCCGCGCCGCCGGCGCCGCTGACCGACCCGGCCGTGGTGGACGCCGTCGACCTCGGCGCGCCGCTGGCGGTGGACGCCGCCGGGGTGCTGATCGGCACCCGCCGCCGCGGCGCCGAGGAGCTGCTGCGGGTGCCGCTGACCGGCGGCGACCCGGAGATCGTGGTCGGCGGGCCGCGCACGGTCACCGGCGCCGCCGCGGCCGGCGGCACCACCGTCGCGGTGGTCGGGGACGGGACCAGCGGGGGCGAGCTGGTCCGGGTCGGCCCGGGCCGGGAGATGGTGCTCACCGACTTCGGCGCCGGGCTGGCCGGCGGGGCGACGCTGCACCCGCTGGAGGAGCTGACCGCGACCGCGCCGGACGGCTACCCCGTGCACGGCTGGATCGTCCGCCCGGACCCGGTGGCGCACCCGGGGCCCCGGCCGGTGCTGCTGATGATCCACGGCGGCCCGTTCATGACGTACGGGCACGTGCTGCTGGACGAGGCGCAGGTGTACGCGGGTGCCGGCTACGCGGTGGTGATGGGCAACCCGCGCGGCGCCGCCGGCTACGGCCCGGAGCACGGCCGGGCGATCCGGCACGCGATGGGCACCGTCGACGCGGACGACCTGCTCGCGCTGCTGGACGCGGGGCTGGCCGGGCCGCACCCGGCCGGCCAGGAGCTGGACCGCGACCGGGTCGGCGTGCTCGGCGGGTCGTACGGCGGCTGGATGACGGCCTGGCTGGCCGCGCACGCCGGCGACCGGTTCCGGGCCGCGATCGTGGAGCGGGCGGTGACCGCGTGGGACTCGTTCACCGGGTCGAGTGATATTGGCTACTTTTTCGCGGGGGAGTACGCGGGCACCGACCCGGACGCGGTCGCCGCGCAGAGCCCGCTGACCCACGTCGACAAGGTCGACCTGCCGGTGCTGGTCATCCACTCCGAGCACGACTGGCGCTGCCCGGTCGAGCAGGCCCAACGCTACTTCGTCGCGCTCCGGCTGCGCGGGGTGCCCGCCGAGCTGCTGCTCTTCCCGGGCGAGGGGCACGAGTTGTCCCGGTCCGGGCTGCCGAGTCACCGGGTGGCCCGGTTCGGGGCGGTCCTGGACTGGTGGCGCCGGCACCTGGGCTGAGACGATGACCATGATCGGCGACACCGCCGGTGCCCCGGAGTCAGGTGAGCAGCAGCCAAGGAGGACCTTCCCGGTGTTCTCAGCCGAAACGCGCCGCCAGGCGGCCGCCTTCGACGCCATCGGGGAGCGGTACGACGACGTGTTCCCGCACAAGTCCGGGCAGATCATCGCCACCCAGTGGGTGGTGGACCGGCTGTCCCCGGGCGCGCGGGTGCTCGACCTGGGCTGCGGCACCGGGGTGCCGACCGCCGGCATGCTGGTCGAGTCCGGTCTCGAGGTGGTCGGCGTCGACGTCTCCACCGAGATGCTCGCGCTGGCCCGGCGCAACGTGCCGGCCGGCCGCTTCGTCGCCATGGACCTGCTGCAGCTGGACGACTCGCTGGGCAACTTCGACGCGGTGGTCGCGTTCTTCTCGCTGCTCATGCTGCGCCGGTCGGAGATCCCGATGGTGCTGCGCAAGATCCGCTCGGTGCTGCGGCCGGGCGGGCTGGTCGCGATCGGGATGGTCGAGGGCGACCTCGACTACACGCCGCTGACCTTCCTCGGCCAGGAGGTCTTCGTGACCGCGTACCCGCTGGCCGACCTGGAGGCGACCATCCGCGCCGAGGGGCTGCACGTGCGGGAGCTGGACGTCGAGGAGTTCGAGCCGGCGTCGACGGACGTGCCGGCCGAGCGGCAGGTCTTCCTCTACTGCTCGGCCCCGTAGCGCGGATACGCAGGATCGCGTACGCCGGGCGGGCACCGTCCCGGCGCCTGCGGCGTTGGACCCGGTGACGACGATTACACCGTTACGCCGCGGGGAGCCGAGATGACCGACGCCGCGCCCGTCCCGTACGGGCCCCTGCCGGAGGACCGGCTGCGGGTGGGTGACGCCGAGCGCTACCAGGCCGCGACCGCGCTCGGCGAGCACTTCGCCACCGGCCGGCTCGATCAGGCCGAGTACGACGCCCGGGTCGTGGCCGCGTACGCCGGCCGCACCCGGGCCGACCTGCAGGCGCTGTTCACGGACCTGCCCGAGCCGGCCCCGTTCCGGCCGCCGGCGCCGGCCGGCTGGGCCGCCGGCCGCACCGCCCGGGACCGGCCCCGCCGCCCGCCGGTCGCCCCGGTGCTGCTGCTGGTGGCGCTGGTCGCGCTCACCGTGCTGCTCCGGTTCCCGGTGTTCCTGTTCTTCCTGCCGCTCTGGTTCGGCTGGGGCCGGCGCGCCTGGCGCTGAGCGGCGGTGCCCGTCCGGGCACGGTGGAAGCTCGGGGTGAGTCGCCGCACCGAGGCGGCGCGGGTCGCGCACACCTCGGCCTGGAGCTCACAGCGTCGCCGGCAGGCCGAAGTGGGGGAACAGCGCGTACCCGAACGTGGTGATCTCCGCGACCCGGCCCGCCTCGACCCGCAGCACGTCGAGCTTGAAGCCCCGGTACGTGTCCTCGCCCGGCCGCCGCAGGTAGCTCGCCGCCGCCGGCATCCGGTTCGCGCTGGTCGGCAGCAGCCGCCAGTCGCCGTCCCGGTCCGGGCCGAAGGCGCGATCCAGCAGGGTGCGCATCGCGTCCCGGCCGTCGAAGACGTACGGCGCCGGCGGCATGGTGACCCGGACGTCCTCGGTCACGATCGCCAGCGCGGCGGCGTGGTCGTGGCTCTCGTGCGCGGCGACGAAGCGGTCCAGCAACGCGCGCTCGACCGGTCCGGGCGGGGCGGCGGCCCAGTCCAGCCGGTGCGAGGGGAGGTGCGCCTGCATCGCGGCGCGGGCCCGCTGCAGCGTGCTGTTCGCCGCCGCCACGCTGGTGTCCAGCATGGTCGCGGCCTCCGCGGCCGGCAGGCCGAGCACGTCCCGCAGCACCAGCACGGCCCGCTGCCGTGCCGGCAGCACCTGCAGCGCGGCCAGGAAGGCCAGCTCGATGGTCTCCCGCCGGACCACCACCGCGTCCGGCTCGTCCTCGGCCGGGGCGACCTCGTCGAGCAGCCGGTCCGGATACGGCTGCAGCCAGCCCACCTCGGCGTGCGAGCCGAGCTCGGCCACCCGCCGGGACCGGGCCCGGATCAGATCGAGGCAGACGTTGGTGGCGATCTTGTAGAGCCAGGCCCGGACCTGCAGGACGCCGCCGAAGCGGTCCCGTGCCCGCCACGCGCGCAGCAGCGTCTCCTGGACGGCGTCCTCCGCCTCATCGAAGGACGCCAGCATCCGGTAGCAGTGCACGTGCAGCTCGCGGCGGTGCCGCTCGGCCGCCGCCCGGAAGCCCGCCTCGTCGGCGAGCGTCCCGGCGGCGGCCCCGGCGGCAGTCACGCGTGACCACGCTCCTGCAGCACCCAGGTGTTGCCGTCCGGGTCGGCGAAGTCGGCGAACGAGTTGAAGTCGGTGTGCTTCGGGTCCGGCCCGGGCTGCCAGCCCTCGGGCGTCATGTGCCGGACGTCACTGACCTCCACGCCGCGGCCGACCAGCTCGGCCCGGGCCGCCTCGATGTCGGTGACGACCAGGTGCAGCCCGCGGACCGACCCGGGCGGGGCGTCGGTGAGCCCGACGCCGACGGAGATCGAGCAGGCCGACCCGGGCGGGGTGAGCTGCACGACCCGGAAACTCTCGCCGGCCCTGTGGTCGACGTCGACCGCGAAGCCGGCCCGCTCGGAGTAGAACGCCTTCGCGCGGTCCACATCGGCCACCGGCACCAGCAGGAGCTCGAGCTTGTAGTCCACGGTTGTGCCTCTCGTGTCGGTGTCGGCGCCGGGTGGCGCAGCCAGTCTGCCGGTACAACGGCGCCGGGCCGGGAAACTCATCGGTGCCGCGGGGCTACGGTTCCCGGGTGGCTGCCGACTTCGTCCGCTGGGAGCCCGCCGAGGCCGGCGCGCTGGCCGACCTGCTGGCCGGCGAGGACTGGCCGTTCCACGCCGGCGGCCGGCCGGGCCGGGAGGCGGTGCTGGAGCGGGCGGCGACCGGCTACTACGACGGGCCGGACGCCCGCACCTTCTGGGTCGTCGACGGCGGCGAGGGGGTCGGCGTGCTCCGCCTGTACGACCTCGAGGACGAGGGGGCGCAGTTCGACCTGCGGATCCGGGCCGGCGCCCGCGGCCGCGGGCTCGGCACCGCGGCGGTGAGGTGGCTGACCGGCCACCTGTTCGCCGAGCTGGCCCATGTCACCCGGGTCGAGGCGACCACCCGGGCCGACAACGCGGGGATGCGGGCGGTGCTGCGGCGCTGCGGCTACCGGCTGGAGGCCCGCTACCGCCGGGCCTGGCCGGTGCCCGGTGGGCCGCCGCAGGACTCGCTCGGCTACGCGGTGCTGCGGGACGAGTGGCCCGCCGGCGGGCCGCCGCTGCCGGTCGTGGGGGCGGTGCTGCGGGACCGGTCCGGCCGGGCGGTCGGGGTGGGCATCCGGATCTGAGCCGGGCCCGTACCGGCGGCGTCCGGGTCTGGGACGGTTGGCCCGGAGTGTCCGCGTCCGGGTCACCGTGACGGGTGTTGACGGCGCCCGGGCCCCGGCCCGACGCTCGGTTGGGAACGGTCCCAACGATTCCCAGTCTCGTCCCAGGAGCCCGCCATGCCCGCGAAACGCCGCCGAACGCTCCTCCACGCCGCCGTCGCCGCGGCCGCCGTGCTGCTCGGGACGGTGGTGGTGCCGGGACAGGCGGCCGCCGCCGGACCGCTGCTGTCCCAGGGCCGCCCGACGACCGCGTCCTCGATCGAGAACGGCGGCCTCGGGCCCGGCAACGCCGTCGACGGCAACACCGGCACCCGCTGGTCCAGCGCGTTCAGCGACCCGCAGTGGATCCAGGTCGACCTCGGCGCCACCGCGACCGTCGACCAGGTGATCCTGCGCTGGGAGGCGGCCTACGCCCGCGCCTTCCAGATCCAGGTCTCCGCCAACTCGGGCGGGCCGTGGACGACGATCTACTCCACCACCACCGGCCCCGGCGGCGTGCAGACGCTGGCCATCTCCGGCACCGGCCGGTACGTCCGGATGTACGGCACCCAGCGCGCCACCCCGTACGGCTACTCGCTGTGGGAGTTCCAGGTCTTCGGCACCGGCGGGACCCAGCCGCCGAGCGGCTTCTGGGGCGACACGGCGGGCATCCCGCCGGCGCAGAACGTCCTCACCGTCAAGATCCTCAACCGCACCAACGGCCGCTACCCGGACAGCCAGGTCTTCTGGAGCTTCAACGGCACCGTGCGCTCGATCGCGCAGCAGCCGTACCTGGACATGCCGGCCAACTCCGCCGGCCGGATGTACTTCTACCTCGGCTCGCCGACGAGCGCGTACTGGGACTTCATCGAGTTCACGGTCGGGCCGGACGTGTTCAACGGCAACACCACCCGGGTGGATGCCTTCGGGCTCAAGCTGGCCATGCGGCTGCGCGCCCACGACGGCTACGACGTGCAGGTGGGGGAGAACCAGGCCACCTTCGCCGAGGACCGTGCGGTCACCTTCCAACGCTTCCGGGACGCGGTGCCGGCCCAGTTCGACGTGCTCACCAAGAGCGACCAGCGGATCATCTCGCCCGGGTCCGACCCGACCTTCCGGCCGGGCGGGGTCAACGCGGGCTACTACACGTCGTACTCCGGCGGCATCCCCACCTCGGACGTCTTCGGCTGCGCCGGCGTGCTGGCCAACGACCCGGTCCGCTGCGCGGCGCTGAACCGGCACGTCGTCGGCCTGTCGCCGGCCGACCAGCAGAACCCGGCCCGCTTCTACCAGGCGGCCCCGGCGAACTACTACTCGAAGTTCTGGCACGACCGGGCGATCGGCGGGCTCGCGTACGGCTTCCCGTACGACGACTACGCCAACCAGTCGTCCTTCGTCTCCCGCGGCAACCCGCAGTGGCTGATCGTCGCCGTCGGCTGGTGACGTCGTGACCCGGGCCGCGGCCGGTCGGGGATCCGGCCGCGGCCCGGGGCCCGGGGACGCGCTCGCGCACGTGCGCGTGCCGCCGCCGCGGGAAGATCGCGGTGGCGCTCGCGGCCCAGGTCGCGTGCACCCGGTCGCCGTCGGCGACCGCCGGGGCGTCCGGCCGCCGCCGGCCGTGGCGCTCCACCCACGTTGCCACGTTCATCGCGTACGCCCTCCGGTCCGCCGATCACCTACCGTCGCACCGCGATGAGGCTTCCCGCGACCGAAGCGCACGACCGGCTCGCCGCGCACGACCACGGCGTCCTGTGCACCGTGCACCCCTCGCGCGGCGTGGACGCCGTGCCGGTCGTCTACGTGCTGCACGGCGGCGTCGTCGGCGTCCCGGTCGACCGGGTGAAGCCGAAATCGTCCCCGCGGCTGCAGCGGGAGCGCAACCTGGAGGCCGACCCACGGGCCACGCTGCTGGTCGAGCACTGGGACCGCGCCGACTGGTCCCGCCTGTGGTGGGTCCGCGCCGAGCTGCGCTGGCAGCCCGACCCCGCCGCCACCCTGGTGGAAGGCCTCGCCGCCCGGCTGGCACGCACCTTCCCGCAGTACCGCGACCAGCCCTTCACCCGCGTCCTGGTCCTCCGGCTCGTCACCGCCACCGGCTGGTCGGCCGCCACCTGAGCACCGGCACGACCGTGCGCAGCGCCTACGGTGGCGGCTGCCACTGTCGGTCCGACGACGGGAGTCCCTGGGCCGCCACCGAGGGCTACGCCTGGTCGGCGGCATCGGCGAGCACGAGGGCGCCTGGCGGATGGCGTACATCCGCGGCCCGGAAGGCATCATCGTCTCCCTGGCCCAACGCCTCCCCTGACCCGACGGAGCGCTTCCTGCCCGAGCGGTTCGGCGCCCGGTACGACGACTACCGCCGCCCGCGTCCGCCGCTGGCTGTAACGGGCCGGCGCGGTCACCAGCCGCTGGGCGCGCCAGCCGGGGACGCCCGGGCGCTCGCGCCGACGGTGGTCTCGCCGCCGTGGCGCACGCGTCGCCGGCACCGACCCGCTGACTGAATCAGCCTTTCGACATCAACAACGCAAATCGGTAAGCTGATCACCTAGCGGATGCTAATGAACACGGGGAGTTAGATAGGGAGGCGACTCTTCACCAATGGAGTAATCGGGGCAATTGTCGGACGAAAGTGCCTGTCGCGGGGTGAGTCGTCCCGCCCTTGACGACCGGCCACCCACAAGGCAGGACGATCAGGAGGTGTCGTGATCCGGGCGCTGGTGGCTCAGGACGAAACGCTGCTATGCGGAGCTCTCGCCGCACTGCTCGACCAAGAAGCCGACATCGAGGTGGTCGCTCAACTGGCGGACGGCCGTGAGGTGCTCTCGACCGTCGTCTGGCACCAGGTCGACGTGGCGGTGGTCGACATCGGGGCCCTCGCCCCGGAGCCGGACGTCCTGATCCAGGACCTGTGCGACAAGACGGAGTGCAGGATTCTGCTGCTGGCCGATGCCCGGAGGACGGCCCTGATCGATCGGGCACTTCCGCGACGGGTTCCCCAAGTGGGATTCATCGCCAAGGACTCGCCGCCCGCCAGGCTTCTCGAAGGCGTCCGGGGAATGGCGCAAGGCCGTCCTTTCATGGACCCCGAGCTCGCCCTGGCCGCAATGACCGCCCGCGACAACCCGCTGACCTGCCGCGAGTTGGACGTGCTCCGGCTCGCCGCCCGAGGACTGCGGGTGGACGACATCGCGGAGGACCTCTCCCTGGCCCGGGGCACCGTCCGCAACCACCTCTCCCACATCATCTCGAAGACGGGCGCGCGAACCCGGATCGAGGCGATCCGCATCGCCGAGGAGGCGGGCTGGCTCTGGGCAGCCAGGCCGGGGCGTTGAGCAGTCGACCCGGCCCGGCGCGCTCCGTGAATTCTTCACAGTCAACTGGTGACAACGCCCACTGGAAGCAGGGCGGCACGACGCGAAGTATTGCTCCTGCCGGGAACGCCACAGCGCAGCGGCGGAGTTAACAGCCTTTCCCGGGGCTGCGGGAAACCAGGTGCGGAAACGTCTCGCTCCTGGCTCCGGTGCGCCTCCCGGCACCGTTCAACCACGTGGTTGCTGTCTATCTCGACACGCCCGGAAGGAGGTGTGCTATGCGTACTTACGAGCGCCCGACGCTGTCGGCGGCCGGCTCCTTCAAGAAGGTGACCGGCATCGTGGGCCAGAGCCCGCGTGATCTCCTGGGTGGCCGGCAGGGCCTCTGACCGACACCCGGTGTTCCCCGTCCTTCCCCGCATGACGGCTGAGCACGACCGGTCGTCACCGGGTCGGCGGGTCCGGATGGCGGCGAATTCGTCGCCATCCGGGCCCGGGGCGGGACACCGTCGCCGACCGGCGCGTACGCCCCCGACGAAAAGGGTTTCCACGGATGGTTAGGCCTGCTGATCTCGGGAGAATTCCGTCCTGGTTCGTCGTGCTGCCGGACTGCGACTCGGCCCGGCCGGTCGCCGCGGAATTGCGGACGCGGAGCGCACAGATGATCCCGCACCCGTCCGGCCGGCCCTGGCTGGCCGGCCGCTGGCCGACAGGCGCCGTGACGGTGGGCTCGGCGAGAGACACGACCGTCGCCCTCGTCGGCCAGCACACGACGACCGCCGGATCCCTGACGACGCTCGCCGCCGGCGTACAGACGCCCGCCGATCTCGACCGCTTCTCCACTTCCCTGGTGGGCAGTGCGCACCTGCTGGCCACCGTGTCGGGCCAGGTCCGGGTGGAGGGGACGGTCACCGGCCTGCGGCCGGTCTTCCGGGCCCGGATCGGCCGGGTCGACGTCGTGGCCGACCGGGCCGACGTCCTCGCCCGGCTGCTCGACGCGCCGCTCGACGAGCGGCGCCTCGCCGTCTACCTGCTCAACGGTGACGTGCTCTACCCGGTCGCCGGCCAGCCGGCGTGGCGGGGCGTGACGGCCGTCCCGGGCGACCACTACCTCCTGCTGGACGGCGCCGGACGGCACCGGGCGGTGCGGAGATGGACCCCTCCCGAGCCGGTGCTGCCGCTGGCGGAGGGCGCCGTCGCGTTCCGGGAGGCGCTGTCGGCGGCCGTGGCCGCCCGCACCGCGCACCGCGACCTGGTGACCTGCGACCTGGGCGGGCTCGACTCGACCTCGATCTGCTCGCTGGCGGCAAGGGGCGACGCGGACCTCGTCGCCTACACGGCCGCGAGCCAGGACACCGCCGGCGACGACGTCCACTGGGCCAGCCGTACCGTCCAGGGCCTCGGCAACGTAGAGCACCACGTCATACCGGCGGACCAGATGCCGCTGGTGTACCAGGGCCTATTCGACCTCAACGAGGTGTTCGACCAGCCGTGCTCCGGCGCGGTCGACCACGAGCGCTGGCGGGTGATCCCGCGTCGTGCGGCGGCCCGGGGGTCCGGCCTGCACCTGACCGGTCTGGGCGGGGACGAGGTGCTCTACGGCTCCCTGGCGCACCTCCACTCACTGCTGCTGACCCGACCCGCGACTGCGGTCCGGCACCTGCGCGGGTTCGCCGTGAAGTACCGCTGGCCGCTGGGTGAGACGCTCCGGCAACTGGCCGACCGGAGGCCGTACCGCAGCTGGCTGACGCGGGTCTCGACGAGGCTCACCGAGCCGCTGGTCGAGCCGCGGCACCCGCTGCTCGACTGGGGCTACGAGCCGCGACTGGCGCCGTGGGCCACCCCGGCCGCGGTCGACGCCGTCCGCGAGCTCATCCTCGCCGAGGCGCCGGCGGTCGAGCCGCTGTCCCGGCGCCGGGGACAACACCGGGAGCTGGAGTCGATGCGCTTCGTCTGCCGGCTCACCCGCCAGCTCGGCCAGATATCGGCCGGAATGGGGCTGGAGCTGGCCGCGCCGTACTACGACGACCGGGTGATCGAAGCCGGCTTGGCGATCCGGCCGGAGGACCGGATCACCCCGTGGCGCTACAAGCCACTCATCCTCGAGGCGATGCACGGGATCGTCCCGGACGACAGCCTCAGCCGGCAGACCAAGGCGAACGGTACGTGCGACGAGGCCACCGGCATGCGGCAGAACCGGGCGGACCTGCTCGCCCTGTGGGAGGAGTCCCGGCTGGCCGAGCTCGGCCTGGTCGACGCCGCGGCCCTGCGCGAGGTCTGCACCCGGCCCCTGCCGCCGCAGCTGCCGGTGGGCGCGCTGTATTCGTTGGTGGCGTGCGAGGTGTGGCTGCGATCTCTCGAAGACTCACGTGCCGAGCTGAGGAGTGGTCATGGCAGTCAAACTGCGCCGTAACGTGTCGCTGGCCGAGATCGAGTTCGGGGTCGTTCTGCTGGACGAGAAGACCGGCGACTACTGGGATCTCAATCCGTCCGGGGCCCTGGTGCTCCGGACGCTCCTGAACGGCGGGGCCCCGGGGCACGCCGTCGAGCAGCTGACCGAGATGTACGACGTCGACGCGGACAGTGCGCGCCGTGACGTCGACGAGCTGATAGGTGGGCTGCGGTCAGCCGGCCTGATCGAGCAGTGACCCGACCCTGGTGCCCGGTGAGGAGGACGCCGTCGTGACCATGCCCGAGGCCGTGCCCCATCGACCGCGGTCGGTCCCACTGCGAGGTCGGCTGATCGCGAGGCTCGCGGTCCTGCTCGCCCGCCTGCTGGCCACGCAGCCGCCCGGACGGATCCGGCAGATCCTCGGCCGGTTGCGGCGCGGCGCGCGGCCCGCGTCCGTGGAGGAGGTCCGGACGGCCCAGAACGCGGTGATGGCGACGAGCCTCGCCTGTGCCGGACGGGAGGGCTGTCTGCCGCGGTCACTGGCCACGGTGCTGCTGTGCCGGCTGCGCGGGCAGTGGCCGACGTGGGCCGTGGGGGTGCGACGGTTGCCGCCGTTCGCCGCGCACGCCTGGGTGGAGGTCGACGGCGTGCCGATCGGTGAGGACTTCCCGGCCGACTACTTCCGGCCGTTGTTCACCGTGCCCTAGCCATCCCCGCCGCGCCGGAACCGGCGTCGATGCCGGTGGGCCACCGACATCGCGGGAGACCGGGGTGCGCCCGAAGACCCGAGAGGCGAGGTGACGTGAGCGGACAGGGCCGACCCCGACCCGGCGAACGCCGCGGCGGGCTGCGGGTGTTGCTCGGGGTCGTCGCCGACGAGCGACGATCGATCATCGCTGCGGTGCTGCTGACGGTCGTGACGTCGGCCCTGGCCATGGCGCAGCCCCTGGTGGTCAAGCGGGCGATCGAGGCGGCGCAGGCCGGGTCCCTCCCCTGGGCGGCGATCGCGCTGCTCGGCGGCCTCTTCGCCGGTCACGCGGTCGGCGGCGCCACGGTCCGGTACGTGCTGGGGCGGACCGCCGAGACCGTCGCGCTCGGCCTCCGGATCCGGCTGATCAGCCACCTGATGCGGCTGCACATGCCGGGCTACGACCGGTACCGCACCGGTGATCTCATCTCCCGCACCAGTGCCGACAGCACGCTCCTGCGGCGGGTGGTCGCCGAAGGCACGGTCGACGCGGTCACCGGCACCGTCGGGGTGGTCGGCACGGTGGCACTGATGATCTGGCTCGACTGGGTGCTCTTCCTGGTCGTCGTGGTGCTGGTCGTGGTGGGCGGAGCGCTCGTCGCGCTGGTGCTGCCCGAGGTCCGGCGGGCGTCGTTGCGCGGCCAGGACGCGATCGGCGCGATGAGCTCGGACCTGGAGCGGGCCCTCGGCGGCATCCGCACCGTCCGGGCGAGCCGCGCCGAACGCCGCGAGACCGAGCGCATCTCGCGGCAGGCCAGGTCGGCCTATGCGGCCGGCGTCCGGCTGGCGAGGCTCGATGCGGTCATCGGACCGGCCAGTTCCCTCGCCGTCGACGGCTCCTTCCTCGTCGTCCTGCTCCTCGGCGGGCTGCGGGTCGCGAACGGGTCCAGCTCGGTCGCCGAGCTCGTGGCGTTCGCGCTGTACCTGACCTACCTCGTCGGTCCGGTCGGTGCGCTGTTCCAGGCGACGAGCTCCGTGCAGCAGGGCGTCGGGGCGCTGCAACGGATCGAGGAGGTCTTCGCCCTTCCGGAGGAGCCGGCACCGAGCGGTCGGCGGCAGCAGGGCGACGCCGGTCCGGACCGCGGCCTCCGGGGCCGACGGTCCGCGGCGGTCCTGGAGTTCCGGGACGTCTGCTTCGGCTACCAGCCGGACCGCCCGGTGCTGCGGAACGTCTCCTTCCAGGTGCCCGCCCGCGGACGGGTGGCGCTGGTGGGCCCGTCCGGGGCCGGAAAGTCCACCGTCTTCGCGCTGGCCGAGCGCTTCTACGATCCCGACCGCGGCCAGGTCCTGTTCGACGGTCGTGACATACGCACGCTGGACCGCCGGGAACACCGGACCGGGATCGGCCTGGTGGAGCAGCACTGCCCGGTGCTGTACGGCACCCTCCGGGAGAACCTCGTCTACGTCGCCCCCGACGCCGCGGACCACGAGATCCGGCACGTGCTGGAGCTCGCCAACCTGGCCGACTGGGTGGCCCGCCTCCCGTACGGGCTCGACACCGACGTCGGCGAGCGGGGGATGGTGCTGTCGGGCGGTCAGCGGCAGCGGGTGGCCGTCGCTCGAGCGCTGCTGACCCGGCCCAGCCTGCTGCTGCTGGACGAGCCGACGTCGCATCTCGACGCGGTCAGCGAGGCGGCCCTGGAAAGCACGATCGAGCAGGTGTCGCGTGAGTGCGCTCTGCTGGTGATCGCGCACCGGTTCGCCACCGTCCGGACCGCCGACCGGATCATCGTCCTCGATCATGGCGGGGTCGCCGGCGTCGGGACGCACGAGGACCTGGTCGATACCAACGCGTACTACCGCCGGCTGGTGGCGGGCGCCGCTCCGGCCGGACTGTCCGGAGGCAGAGCGAGCTGACCGCCCGCCGGGAGCATGGGCCGGCTACC
>CAVXZF010000009.1:0-749157 GCA_963766325.1 uncultured Actinomycetota bacterium
ACGCCCGCACATGGCACCCCTCTGTTTCAAGAGGCAGTTTTGAGTGGGGTCGTAGGCTGCTGGTGGCGGGTCCGGGAAGTGACTTCTCCGAAGCGTCGATGTGGGGTTCGAGTCGGCCGCGCTGGAGCTTGTAGTCGCCCCCGAGTGTCCTCCCGGGCCCGTCCTCGGCCGTGCCGGCAGTGCGGCGGTGAGGCGTCGTCGAGCATGGTCCGGTAGACGATGTCGGACAGCCGGCGTTTCAGGGCGCGCATCGCTTCCATCGAGGTCTTGCCGTCGGCTTTGCGGCGGTCGTAGTAGGCCCGGCCGGCGGTGGGGTTGCGCAGCTGGACGGTGGCCATGATGTGCAGCACCCGGTTGATCTGCCGGTTCCCGGCGCGGGAGAGCCGGTGGCGGACCTGGTCGCCGGAGGAGGCGTCGATCGGGGCGGTGCCGTTCCAGGAGGCGAAGTGGGCCCGGCTGGGGAACCGGGTGATGTCGCCGACCTCGACCAGCAGCCGGGCGGCGCCGGACGGGCCGATGCCGTTCAGGTCGAGCAGCGAGGTGCCGGTCTGCCGCGACGCAGCGCCTCGAGCTCCTTGTTGGCGGCCTTCTTGCGCTGGTAGACCCGCTCGAGGTCGGCGATCAGCTCCGCGGCGACGCGCCGGCGGGTCTTGCCGGCGGCGTCCCGCGGCCGCACCGAGGCCAGCAGCGCCTTGGCCTGGGCGGCGGACAGGTCCTTCTTCGCCCCACCGGGGATCAGCTCGCAGCAGCAGCTGATGCAGCTGGGAGACCATCCGGGTGTGGTCCTCGCCCAGGGACCGGCGCCGGTCGACCAGGACCCGCAGCACCGCCAGCTGCTGCGTCGTCGACGACCGGGCGCAGGCCGGCCATGCGGGTGCCGACCAGCGCGACGGAGTGCGCGTCGGTGGCGTCGGTCTTGCGGCCCTGCCCGGTGGCGAACACCCGCGCCCGGGCCGACAGCTTCGGCGGCACGTCGACGACCTGCTCGCCGTCGCCGAGCAGCCGGGTGGCGACGTGGCCGCCGATCCCGGCGCAGCCCTCGATCGCCCAGACCCGCTCCGGCCACCGCCGCGACGTAGGCCCGCATCGCCCGATAGCCCTCGGCCGTCGGTGGCGAACCGGCCGCCGCCGAGAATCGTCTCGTCGCCGGCCATCACCTCGATCGTCACCGACCGCTTGTGCGGGTCCATCCCGATCACGACCCGGTCGACGACCTGCCAGCCGCTGCCTTGCCATGTCCTCCGATGCTCGCTCCGACAGGTGTCGAGCGGGGAGGGCACCGCTACTTCGAGCTGCGCAAACCCCTCTTGAGCCTCTCCCGCCCGTCAGGCGACGCCCGGCCCGCGCAGGCCAAGAGAGAGCCACACGACCAGCGTGGGCAGCCGCATGTGAGAGCGACAGACCGGGCGCCTGGACGACCACCCCGCCAGGCGCCGTCCTGCGCCCATCTAACAAGTAGCCGCGAGTTGGGCTATCACGGCCAGCGCACGTCGCCGTACTGCAGCAGCAAACTGTGGCCGTCGCTGGACTGCCACTCGTCGAGCCAGCCGAATCGGCTCTTCGCCAGTCGGGGAGGTCGCCGGCCGAGCTCCGTGCTCTCGGACAGTGAGGGCCAGTCCAGACCGCAGTATCCGCCGCAGCCGCAGTCGTCGACCGCCATGGCGGCGCCGGCCTGGAGCAACTCCTGCGCTCGGCTCGGCTTGATGTGATCTTTCGTCCGACGGTAGACACGGCCGTCCGGACCGTGCAGGTGATCGCCGTGGAAACCGGCGCCGCGATCCTCACGGCAGAGTGCGGCGTCCGGCCCACCGTCGCCAGGGGTCTCCGCATCATCCTCGGTCCCCGTGGCGCCCGCCGGCGGGGGCACGGCAGACGCTGACAGCGCGCGGACGCTGGCACGGACACCGTTCTTGCGCTTGCTCACCGCCGCAGCTTCGGCCGATGGCCGAACCACGAGCACCAGAATTGGCATTTGCTGCGCTACGCGGCTTCATCCGCACATCTGCCGCTGTTCGCGCGCGACCGGGCGCTGGAAACGTTGTTTCCCGCATCGGGGGTCATCCTGCCACCGGTGCGTGGGGCCCTAGGTACAACCTGCAACCTCGTATGGCACCTGGACGCGGGCGGGCGTCGGAAGCGTTCAGGCGACGTCGACGACGAGCTGGATGAGGCCTCTGTCCAGCCGGAGGGTTGCGCCGGTGGTCTTGCCGGTCGGGGACCGGATCTCGTCCACGGCGTGGAGTCGGGCCCCGATGAACCGGTCCATCGGCGGCGAGCTGGAGACGTCGAACGCGGTCCACTTCCCGGCCTCGCCCACGAAGCCCGCGTTCTCCGGGGAGAGCGGCCCGTCGAAGGGGTCCGTCCAGGGCTCCGTACGGACGACAAGGGCTTCGCCGTCGGACCCGCCGTCGAGCAGGAGGACGCGGCCGTCCTGGAAGCTGATCTCCAGTGGACCCCGGTCCCGGGCCATCTCACCGGCGCGGACGTAGAGGATCCTGCGAACAGCCGACACCGGCTTGCCCATGGCATCGCTCCACGGTGGTTGAACTCTCACCGTCGCGTCGCCTCCCGGAACCACGGGTCTGCTGCACGGACCGGTAACAGTTGGTTTCGCCCGCCTGGTCGGCGGTCCGGATCAGGATGAGTTCGCACTCGACTGGGGTCAACGGCCGAGGGCGAGTAACCGTCGGCGGCGGTAGGTGCGTTCGATCCAGGTCACGATCGCGATCCGCAGCTCGTCCCGGGTGTCCCACGCCTGGCGGTTCAGGACGTTCTTCTTCAGCCCGCTGCAGCTGGCCTGGGTCAGCGCTCAGTCTCGGACAGACCCAGAAGCGCTGGCGGCAACAGCTTCCTAGCACCGAGGATCTCAATGCCCACGAGGCGATCCTCCTCGTCGAGGAGGAGGATCACTGCTCCTTCGTCGATCTCCAAGTCACACATCAGGGAGTGCTGTGGCCCTGTCTCGTCCACCAGTCGGATCAGCGCCGCGTTGGCCTCCGGGTCATAGGACAACCTCATGGCCAGCCGATCCAGCCGTAGTTCTTAGCCAGCCGGGATACCGATTTGAAGGACCAACCGCGGTGTGCCGTGATGACTCCACGGTCGCCAATCACGATGAAATCGTAACGGCCCGGCGATACCTCGTTCACGTAGACCCTCGCTCCGTCTGCTTGCCGCAGCAGGCGACCCGCTCGCGTAGCTGCGACGGCCGCTTGGTCAAAGCCCTCCTTCGCCAGCCGCTCCGCGCCGTGGAGCGTAGCGAGCTCGCCGGCAACCACCGGGGGGTAGGGCAGGTCTGGACCGAGGCGGGTGGGGCGAAGCCCTTGACCGGCGCGGAGGGGGGCGAGGGTGAGGAAGAGTTGGATGGCGCCGCCGGTGGCTTGGTAGGCGCCGACGTAGACGCAGCCGTCGAAGGCCAAGGCGAGGCCTTGCATGACCTGGGTGAGGCCGCTGACGTTGGCCAGGCAGCCGGCGGCGGGATTGGTTGCGGTGGTCAGGCCGGTGTAGCAGTCGGCGAGGCTGGCCTTGGCTCCGTCGATGATCCGCTGCCCGCGCACCGGTGCGGGCGCGGCGAGCCCGAGCGCGAAGTCCCGCGCGGCCGCCCCGGCGCCGCGCGCGGCTTCACCGGCGGTACGGGCCGCGTTGCCGCCGCGGCAGCCGCCGTCGGGGTTGCGGCCGAACGGGCAGGGGAACTCGCCGGTCGGGTCGGTCCACACCGTCGCCCGGTCCGCCGCGTACACGTAGGGTCCGACCGCTGGATCGGTGAGCGGCGCCGCGACCGGGTCCACTGAGGTGAACCGACCCAGCCCTGGCGCGTACTGCCGGGCCCGCAGGTTGTACAGCCCCGACCGCGCGTCCCGGTACTCGCCGGTGAACCGGATTGGGTTCGCCGGCGCACTGGGCGTGAGCGGCGCTGGGTCCGGGCCGGCGCCGAAAGGCTCGTAGGTGTAGGCGTATTCCCGGGTGCCGCCGACGGCGGTCATGTCGGAGACCGACCCGAGCCAGTCCGAGGTCAGGAAGTGCGTGCCCGCCCCGGTCACGGTCATCGACAGTGGTCCTGACTCCGGGTCGTACCGGAAGGACCGGGCGGTGGTTCCGGTCTTCTCCACCGCCAGCATCGGCAGCGACCCGGACAGGTCCCACCGGTAGGAGGTCGTCGTCCCGCCGGTGGCGGAGGTGGCGCGGTTGCCGTCGGCGTCGTGGGTGTAGGTCGTGGTGGTGCCGCCGACCGTCGCCGAGGTGGTGCGGTCGGCGAGATCGTAGGTGAAGGTGTCTGCGCCGGCGGTGAGCTGGTTGCCGTCCCGGTCGTAGGTGTAGGTCGCGGCGACCGCACCCGTGGTCGAGGTGAGCTGGGCGGCGCCGTCGTAGGTGTAGGTGGTGGTGCCGGGGGCGGTGACGCCGGTGCGGGTCTCGGTGGTGCGGTCGCCGGCGAGGTTGTAGGCGTACCGGATCGCGGTGGTCGCGCCCGTGCAGGTCGCCGTGTCGTAGCACTGCGCGGTCACCCGGTTGGCCGCGTCGTAGGTGTAGGTGTCGGTGCGGGTGGTGCCGGGGCGGTTGGCGACCACCTGGGTCGGGTTGCCGACTGGGTCGAAGGTCAGGTCGTACGCGGCCAGGGTGAGCGCCGGCGGTGCGGTGGCGCGGGTGGTGGCGACCCGGCTGATCCGGCCGGCCGGGTCGAAGGTGCGGGTCTCGGTGTAGCCGTTGGTGGCCGGCAGCGTCGTGGTGGTTAGGTTGCCGGCGACGTCGTAGCCGAAGGTCGTGGTCCCGCCCTCGGCGGCGACCGCGGCGACGCGGGTGTCGTCGTCGTAGGTCAGGGTTGCGGTGACCCCGTTCCACCTGCGGGTCTGGAGGTTGCCCCCGGTGTCGAAGGTGTAGTCGATCCGGTCGGTGCCGCGGACGACCGCCTTGAGCTGTCCGGCGTCGTTGTATTCGCGGGTCTCGGTGCCGCCGGCGTCGGTGCTGCTGGTCCGCTGGTTCGCGCTGTTGTAGCCCCAGGTGTGGCTCGGGCCGGTGCCGAGACTGCGGGCGGTGCGCCGGCCGAGGATGTCATAGGTGTCGGTGATCGTGCCCGCGGCCTGGGTGGGTGCGCCGCCGGGCTGGCCGGCGCCGGTGCCGCGGGCGGTGACGACCGTGGTCCGGTTGCCGTCCGGGTCGTAGCCGTAGGTTTCGGTCCGGTTGAGGCCGTCGGTCACCGACTGCAGCCGGCCGGAGTCGTCGTACGTGGAGGTTGTCGTGCGGCTCAGCGGGTCGGTCCGGGTCAGGAGGTTGCCCTCGGCGTCATAGGTGTAGGTGCTTGCCTGGGCGTCGGTGGACGCGTCGGGTCCGCGGACCCAGGTGACCCGGTCCTCGGAGTCGTAGCGGTAGCGGGTGACCTTGGTGTTGGCGTCGGTGGTGCTGGCGACGTTGTTGGCGGCGTCGTAGGTGTAGCGGGTCACGTTGGTAAGTGGGTCGGTGACCGAGAGCCGGTTGCCGGCGACGTCGTACCCGTAGCGGGTGGTGTAGGTCGCGGGTGTGCCCCCGGCCACGTTGCCGCGTGGGTCCACTGTGGATCCAAGGCGTCCGTCGGCGTCGTAGCCCCAGGTGGTCTTGAAGCCCAGCGGGGTGGTCTCGCTGAGATTCCGGCCGACCTTGTCGTAGCCGAAGCCGGTGACCTTCCCGCGGGGATCCCTCGTGGAGGTGCGCCGGTCCTCTTTGTCGTAGGTGTGCGTGGTGCGCCGGCCGAGGCCGTCGACTTCGGCGGTGACATTGCCTTGCGGGTCGTACTCGGTCTTGGTGACCCTGCCGAGCGGGTCGGTGACCGTCACCGGCCGGTTCAGCTCGTCGTACGTCGTCGTGGTCACCGCGGTGCCGCCGCCCGGGTACGGGTGGCTCTCCCGGACCCGGTTGCCGTTCCAGTCGTAGCCGTAGGTCGTGGTGTGGTCGGCGGGCACGGCCCCGGTGGCGTTGCCGCGCGGGGCGGTGACGGTCCTCAGTCGGCCGGCCGCATCGTAGGCGTAAGTGGTCAGGTCCCCGGTCGGCGTGGTCACCGACTTCCGGCGCCCGCCCGGTGTCCAGACCGTGGTGGTCGCCTTGCCGCGGCGGTCGGTGACCGTCACCAGGTGGTCAGCGAGGTCGTAGTCGTACGTCGTCGTCTTCAGCTCGGCGTCGACGGTGGTCTTCAGGTTGCCGGCCGGGTCGTAGGTGCTGGTCCGGACGTGCTGTAGCGGGTCGGTCGTCGAGGTGACCCGGTCCAGGCCGTCGTAGCCGAACCTGGTCCGGAACGTGTCGGGGTCCGCTCCGGTGACATTGCCACGAGGATCCACAGTGGATGTCCGCCGGCCGGTTCCGTCGTAGGTGTGCGTGGTGATCCGCCCGAGCGGGGTGGTCTCGCTGGTCAGATTGCCCTGCGCGTCGTAGCCGTAGACGGTCGTCTTTTCAAGCGCGTCCTTGCGGGTCGCCACCAGCCCGAAGGAGTTGTAGGTGTAGATCGTGACGTTGTTCTCGCGGTCGGTCTCGGTCAGGACGCCGCCGTAGCTGTCGTAAGTCAACGTGGTGGTGTTGCTGCGGCCGTCCCGGTGCGAAGTCAGGTTGTTCTGCCCGTCGTGGGTGTCGGCTTCGGCCCAGCCGAGGGTCGCCGGCGCGGGCCGGCCGGTGACGTTGCCGTTGGCGTCGTAGGACAGCGGGAACCGGTTGCCGAGCGGGTCGATCACCGTGGCGAGCCGCAGCCGGCTGTCGTACCGGTACTCGGTCAGGTCGAAGTTGCCGTTCTGCGAGTAGACCAGGACGTTGTTCCGGTAGCCGTGCCAGGTCACCACGCCGTCGGGGTCGGTGACCGTCGCCTCCTGGTACGTGGCGTTCCACGCGTACTGGGTGATCTTGCCCAGCGCGTCGGTCTGCTTGGTCACGCGGCCGCTTACCGGGTCGTAGGTGTTCTCCACGTCGAGGTGGCCGTTCGGGTCGGTGACCGTCGCGAGCCGGCCGCCTGCGTCGTAACCGTAGGCGGTCGTGCCGCCAGCGGCGTCCCGGAATGCGGTGAGCCGGCCGCTGGTGTAGGTGTACTGGACGTACCGGCCGTCCGGCAGCGTGACCTTCGTGATCCGACCACCGCTGGTGGTGACCGTGACCGCCCGCCCAGCCGCATCGGTGATCGAGCTCAGCGCGCCGGCCGTGTAGGCGAAGCCGAGGCCGCTGCCACGCCGATCCAGCACCGCGGTGAGCAGGCCGGCGGAGTCGAAGCGCAGCCGCTCCTGAGTCGGTGTGCGCAACTCGTACCCGCCGGTGACCGTGCTCAGCGTCGCCCGCGCTCCCGGCGGCGTGACCCAGGTGGTGCCGGACTGAGTGAAGACGGTCTCCGAGCCGTCTTCCGCCCGGAAGGTCGCGGTGCCGGTGCCGAGCACCAGCCGCATGTCCACCGAGACGTTCCAGCCGGGACCGAGCATGCCGGCGGACGTGTCGGTCGACGTGTACGTCCTGGTCAACGAGAACGGCACCCCGTACACGGCCATCCGCAGGTCCGTCGCGGTCTCGCTGTACGCGCCGGTCGCGGTGTTCACGGGGTCGCCGCTCATCCCTTGCAGCCCGGTCGTCCGCCCGGCGCTGGTGGGGCATACGCAGCCGAGGGTCTGGCCCAGTGGCAGGCCCGGGGGCAACGGGGTCAGGTGCGCCGGAGCGGAGTTCGACGGCGCGGAGGTCACGCTCGTGTTGTCCGAGTAGTAGACCGTGACGGTGGCGTAGTAGCTGTGTCCGTCCACGATCGGCCAGCCGTTGAGGGTCTGGATGGAGATGCAGTAGACGGTGCGCTGGCCGCAGTACGGCGGCGGCTGGGTGGCGCCCGGCGCGGTGATCCGCTGATTGGTGGCGGCGTCGTACAGGCTGAAGCCGATGGTGGTCCAGGGCTCCGGGATGTTGAAGTAGACGATCCACGAGGTGGTGCCCAGCACGTCTCCCGGGGCGCCGTAGATGTCAGTGGCGCCGGCGTGCGCAGCGGCCGCGGTGGGAGAGCTGGCGACCGCAGCTGTCGGCCTGGTCGCGGGGGTCCACGTCTTCGTCGGGGCCTTCGGCGCCGTGGCCACGGCGCGTTGCCCGGCCGGACGGCCGTGGTGAGGCAGTGCGTTCAGCGGAAGCGCCCGTGTCACCGGTCCGGCGCCGGCCGCCGCGGCGACCGGGGCAGTCGCCGCCGGAGCCGCCTCGGCGGACTGTGGCACGCCGACCAGGAACCCGGCCGCTACTACTGCGGCGGACAGCAGCGCCCAGGGCGCCGGACGCGACAAAACCGGACGGGACGACACGGCGCCTCCTTGATCGTGCGGGAAGCGCACGAAGCGACATGACTGTCTCGTTACGGTCGGGAGCTTGTCAACGCCTCACAGTGTTCGGGCGACCGACCTTGGCGGCGTCGGGTTCGGCTGGCAGGCGGCTCTCTCGCCCAGTGGCCTGCCGCCGCGACGGAAGCGGTCAGCGGGCGGAGCCCCGCCGGCGTTCCGGCGTCATGCGATGGAGTTGGCTCGTCGTCGGGAGACGCCGGTCCGGGAGGTCGCCGCTGGTCTCGGGATCGCTGAGCCCTGTTTGCGCGGTGGATGAGGCTGAGGATGTGGAGACCGGCGGGGTTGAGGGACTGATGTCCGCGGGGAGGGCTGAGCAGGCGGAGGGCCAGACCCCAGCAGGGGCGACCCTAGTAGCAGGGTTGCGTATCGGGACACATGTTGATCCACCGCCGAACGCGGCGTACGTGGGCGGTCCTGTCGCCGCGCTCGTCACTGGAGGGCACGACGGTCATCCAGATCAGCCCAAACAACAATGCGTTCGCTGAGCGCTGTGCTGTCGGACCGACGGAAGCCTGTGGTCGTTTGACGCAGGTAAGATGGCTTATGTGCGCCCGGCAGGACTCGAACCTGCGACCAAGTGCTTAGAAGGCACCTGCTCTATCCGCTGAGCTACGGGCGCTCGGACGAACCGGGAGAGGTTATCGTGGACGATCCTTACCTGTGATCGGTGGCCGGGTGGCGGGTTCACAGGGAGCGCTCAGGTTGCGCACAGGGAGGTCCCAGGCGCGCGGCCGAGGCTTCCAGCATGACTGAGACGCCGGACGGGCCGCACACCTCGCAGGACCCGCACACCCCGCAGATCCCTTCGCAGGCCGGGCGGCAGCCGTACGCCGGGCCCGAGTGGCGCCGGCCCGAGGTGGCCGGCGCGCCCGCGGCGTACGGCCCGCCGGTCGACCACGACACCGGCCGCCCGACCGGCCCGCTGGTCGGTTCGTCCGGGCAGGTCGGTGCGCCTGGGCCGGAAGGGACCCGGCCGGCCGGCGGCGGCCCGCTTGGCGGTGCCCCGGCGCCCGGCTACGGCCAGCCCGGTCGGTACGCCGCCACCTGGGTCGCCCAACCCGCCGGCGACCAGCCAGTGGTCGGCCAGCCCGCGATCGGCGCGCCAGCCCGCGATCGGCCAGCCCGCGATCGGCCAGCCCGCGGTCGGGCAGCCGGCGGTCGACCAGCCGGGCGGCAGGCGGGCGGTGCCGCCGGCGGGGCCGGAGATGAGCGTGCCGGGTGGACCATGGGTCCCCAGCGCTCCGGCCGGCCCGTACGGGAGTGTCGCGGAGCGGCCGACGCGGGCACGCGGCACACGCCGGCTGGTTGCGGTGGCTGCGTTGACGGCGGTGCTGGGAGGGGTCGCCGGCGGCGGCACGGTGGCCCTGCTCGACCGGGGCGACACGGCCACCCCGGTCGCCGGCGCGGGCTTGTCCGTCGACTCCGGCAGCGCGCCGGCCGCCGCGACCAGCGGCACCGCCGAGGCTGCGGCGGCCGCGACGCTGAAGAGCGTGGTGACCCTCAACGTCACCGGCACCCGGGAGAGCGGCACCGGGTCGGGCGTGGTGATCCGCGCCGACGGCTACATCCTGACCAACCAGCATGTCGTCGCTGCCGCCGAGAGCGGCGGCAGCATCACCGCGACGCTGCCCGACGGCCGTACGGTGCCGGCCACCATCGTCGGCACCGACACCGTCACCGACCTGGCGGTGGTCAAGGTGTCGGTGTCCGGGCTGACCGCGGTGACCTTCGCCGACTCGGACGCGGTGAAGATCGGCCAGACCGTGGTCGCGGTCGGCTCGCCGCTCGGTCTGGACGGGACGGTGACCGAGGGCATCGTCAGCGCGCTGCACCGGCCGACGTCCGGCGGCTCCGACAACAGCGCGGTGATCGACGCGCTGCAGACCGACGCGGCGATCAACCCGGGCAACTCCGGCGGCCCGCTCGTCGACCTGGCCGGCCGGCTGGTCGGCATCAACCAGTCGATCGCCACGGCGAGCTCGGGCGGCGGCTACCCGGGGCAGAGCACCAGCCGGGCAACATCGGCATCGGCTTCGCGATCCCGTCGAACACCGCTGCCCGGGTGGCTGAGCAGCTGATCACCGCCGGCAAGGCGACCCACGCGTACCTCGGGGTGCAGGCCGGCAGCGGCACCAGGACGACGCCGGGCTCCGGCGCGACGCTCGCCTCGGTCGAGTCGGGCGGGCCGGCGGCTGCGGCCGGGCTCAAGGCCGGCGACGTGGTCATGAAGATCGACGATCGGGTGGTCGACAGCTCCGATGAGCTGGTCGCCGCGGTCCGGTCGTACGCGCCGGGGGAGAAGGTCACGCTGACCGTCCGCCGCGGCGGCGAGGAGCAGACCGTCGCGGTGACGCTCGGGTCGGACGACCGGCAGTAGGCACGCTTCCCACAGAGGGGTGGTGGGGCGGGACATCCCGCCCCACCACCCCGTCCATGTCAGACGACGGACCGGACCTGGGCGGCGATCTCGAGGTCCTCGCGGGCGGTGACCACGGCGACGCCGGCCGGGGAGCCGGGGGCGGAGATGTTCGCGTCGCCCCGGGCGGCCTCGTTCTGGCCGGGGTTGACCGCGATGCCGAGGTACTCCAGCCCGGCGACCGCGCCCTCCCGTACGGCCGGCGCCGCCTCGCCAACCCCGCCGGTGAAGGCGATGGCGTCCACACCGGACAGCGAGGCCGTCATCGCCGCGACGGCGGCCCGCAGCCGGTGGACGTACACGGCGAAGGCGGTGAGCGCCGTCTCGTCGCCACCGTCCATCCGGGACAGCACCTCGCGCATGTCGGCGGTGCCGGCGAGGCCCGCCAGCCCGGAGCGGTGCTCCAGCGCGTCGCCGACCTCGCGGGCGGGCAGGCCCTGCCGCTCCTGCAGCCACAGCACCAGCCCGGGATCGACGGTGCCGGAGCGGGTGGCCATGACCAGGCCTTCCAGCGGGGTGAAGCCCATGGTGGTGTCCACCGACCGCCCGCCGGACACCGCGCACAGCGAGGCGCCGGCGCCGAGGTGACAGCTCACCAGCCGCAGCTCTGCGGCGTCCCGGCCGAGTACCTCGGCTGCCCGGCGGGCCACGTACGCGTGGGACAGCCCGTGGAAGCCGTACCGCCGGACGCCGTAGTCGCGCCGCCACGCCGCCGGCACCGCGTACGTGACCGCCTCGGCCGGCATGGTCGCGTGGAACGCGGTGTCGAAGCAGGCGACCGTCGGCACGTCAGGCAGTGCCGCCCGCACCGCGTCCATCCCGGCCAGCGACGCCGGCTGGTGCAGCGGCGCCAGGTCCACGAGCGACTCCAGCTCGCCGCGGACGTCGTCGTCCACCACGACCGGACCGGTGAAGCGCTCGCCGCCGTGCACCACCCGGTGTCCGACGGCGTCCACACCGGACTCGACCAGCGGGCCGATCGCGGACCGGACCGCGTCACCGTCCAGCTCGGACGGTGCACCGAGGTCGGTCCGCCCGGCCACCTCGTCGTCGGCGGCCAGCAGCCGCAGCTTGACCGAGCTGGAGCCGGCGTTGACGACCAGCACTCTCATCCGGAGGCCGCCATCGCGTCCTCACCGCCGGCGCTCTGCGTCCCCTCGCCACCGGCCACGTTGTCGTCGCCGGTGTCCGGGCCGGCGCCGGCCCGCACGCCGTCCCGCCGGGTGCCGTCCGGCTCGTACGGCCACGCCCACTGGCTGATCTCCGGCACGTCCTCGCCGTGCTCCCGGGTGTACGCCCGCGCCGCCAGCCGGGCGTCGGCCATCCGCTGCCGCAGACCGGCGTACCGCGCGCCGAGCCCCGGCACCCGGTCGATGACGTCGATGACCAGCCGGAAGCGGTCCAGGTCGTTGAGCATCACCATGTCGAACGGCGTGGTGGTGGTGCCCTCCTCCTTGAAGCCGCGCACGTGCAGGTTGGCGTGGTTGGTCCGCCGGTAGGTGAGCCGGTGGATCAGCGTCGGATAGCCGTGGAACGCGAAGATGATCGGCCGGTCGGTGGTGAAGACCGTGTCGAACTCGCGCCCGCTCATCCCGTGCGGGTGCTCCTTCTCGTCCTGCAGGCGCATCAGGTCGACCACGTTGACGACCCGCACCTTGAGCTCGGGCAGGTGCTGGCGGAGCAGGTCCACCGCGGCCAGCGTCTCCAGCGTCGGGATGTCGCCCGCGCAGCCGAGCACCACGTCGGGCTCGGCACCGTCGTCAGTGGACGCCCACTCCCAGATCCCCACCCCGCGAGTGCAGTGCGCGACGGCCTCGTCCATCGACAGGTACGTCAGCGCCGGCTGCTTGCCGGCCACCACGACGTTCACGTAGTTGCGACTGCGGAGGCAGTGGTCGTACGTCGACAGCAGCGTATTGGCGTCCGGCGGCAGGTAGACCCGGACCACGTCGGCCTTCTTGTTCACCACCAGGTCGATGAAGCCGGGATCCTGGTGGGAGAAGCCGTTGTGGTCCTGCCGCCAGACGTGGCTGGACAGCAGGTAGTTGAGCGAGGCGATCGGCCGCCGCCACGGGATGTCGCGAGTGGACTCCAGCCACTTGGCGTGCTGGTTGAACATCGCGTCCACGATGTGGATGAACGCTTCATAGCAGTTGAACAGGCCGTGCCGGCCGGTCAGCAGGTAACCCTCCAGCCAGCCCTGGCACAGGTGCTCGGACAGCACCTCCATGACCCGACCGCTGGAGGCGAGGTGGTCATCGGTGGCCGGGTCGATGGCCGCCTCCCAGACCCGGTCGGTGACCTCGAAGACCGGGCCGAGCCGGTTGGACGCGGTCTCGTCCGGCCCCATGATCCGGAACGTCTCCGGGTTCAGCCGGATCACGTCCCGCAGCCAGGTGCCGAGCACCTTGGTCGCCTCGGCCAGGCCGCGGCCGGGCGCGGGCACGTCGACGCCGTAGTCGCGGAAGTCGGGCAGCCGCAGGTCCTTGAGCAGCAGCCCGCCGTTGGCGTGCGGGGTGTCGCTCATCCGCCGCTGCCCGGCCGGCACCAGCGCGGCCAGCTCCGGGCGGAGCGCGCCGGCGTCGTCGAAGAGCTCCTCCGGCCGGTACGACCGCAGCCACTCCTCCAGCTGGGCAAGGTGGTCCGGGCGGGTCTTCAGCTCCGCCAGCGGCACCTGGTGCGCCCGGTACGTCCCCTCGACCTTGATCCCGTCGACCTCCTGCGGGCCGGTCCAGCCCTTCGGCGTCCGCAGCACCAGCATGGGCCACTGTGGACGGCCGCGCCCGGCGCCCGAGCGGGCGTCCCGCTGGATGGCGGCGATCCGGTCCAGGATCTCGTCCAGGGTGGACGCCATCCGGCGGTGCACCGCCATCGGGTCCTCGCCGTCGAACCCGCCCTCCACGACGAAGGGCTGGTAACCGTACCCGCGCATCAGGTCCAGCAGCTCCGGCTCCGGGATCCGGGCCAGCACGGTCGGGTTCGCGATCTTGAAGCCGTTGAGGTGCAGGATCGGCAGCACCGCGCCGTCGGCCACCGGGTCGAGGAACTTGTTGGAGTGCCAGGAGGTCGCAAGCGGACCGGTCTCGGCCTCCCCGTCCCCGATCACGCACGCCACGACCAGGTCGGGATTGTCGAACGCGGCGCCGTACGCGTGCATGAGCGAGTAGCCGAGCTCGCCGCCCTCGTGGATGGAACCGGGTGTCTCCGGCGCGGCGTGGCTCGGGATGCCGCCGGGGAAGGAGAACTGCCGGAACAGCTCCTTCATCCCCGGCAGGTCCCTGGTGACCGACGAGTACAGCTCGCTGTACGTCCCCTCCAGGTACGCCGTCGCGACCACGCCAGGGCCGCCGTGGCCAGGGCCGGTGACATACAGCATCGGCACGTCGCGGTCGACGATCGCCCGGTTGAGGTGCGCCCAGAGGAAGGTCAGGCCGGGCGTGGTGCCCCAGTGCCCGAGCAGTCGGGGCTTGACGTGCTCCAGTCGCAGCGGCTCGTGCAGCAGCGGGTTGTCGAGCAGGTAGATCTGTCCGACAGACAGGTAGTTCGCCGCGCGCCACCAGGCGTCGAGCAACCGCAGCCGCTCGTCGTCCGGGGCGGGTCGGGCAGTCGAGGGCGCGGCGGAGAAGCCTGTCGTCACGAGTCCTCCAGGAATCGGGTCAGCCGTAGCCTTCCCGCCCCGGGCGGATTGCACCAGGGTCGTACGCCCTCAGCGAGCAGTCAGGCCGGCGCTGGCGCCGACCGGCGCCACCCGGGCCACGTCGGTGGGCACCACCACCACCGGGCAGGGCGCCTGCCGCAGACAGGACAGCGTGGTCGAACCCGGCCCGGACTCGCCCGGCCGGCCGTCGGCGGAGCCGGTGCGGGTGGCGATCACCAGCAGCTCGGCGTCCCGCGCATGGGCGAGCAGCGCCGGGGCCACCGCCCGGTCGTCGACCACCTCCCGGACCGGCACCGGCGGCGTACCGCCGAAGGCCGCGCGCACCGTCTCGGCCAGCCGGGCGGCGGCCCGCTGGGCGCACTCGGCCGGCGTCGGGTGGTCGGCCACCGGCGCGTACGACGCCGGGCGCAGGCCGCTGCCCCACGCATGCACGGCGCACAGCACCGCATCCCGCCGCATCGCCTCCGTCGCGGCCCAGCGCAGCGCGGCCACCGTCCGAGCGGTGCCGTCCACGCCGACCACGACCCGGCGGGAGTTGTCCGGAAGCATCGTTGCTCCACCTCTCCAGGGCCCGTGCGGGCGACGAACTGCGTGCCGCGATCTACCCAGATTGCGGAGAAGTTACCGCGTCGCGGGTAGTACCTTCCCGTCACCGCTGGTCTCTCCCACGGAGGTTCGATGGACGGCGCGCCGGCGTACGGGCACATCGTCGTCGGGGTGGACGGTTCGCCATTGTCCCGGGAAGCGCTCCGCTGGGCGGCCCGGGAGGCCGAGCTGCGCAGCTGCCCCCTCGACGTCGTGTACGGATGGCAGATCTCGAGCGAGCCGCGGCCGCCAGGGGAGTGGGGCGGGGTCGCGCCGCCGTTGAGCGCCTTCCAGGAGCAGGCCGAGGGCAAGGTGCGGGAGATCCTCGCCGAGGAGCTGCCCGACGGGCTGACCTGCGAGGTGACCGTGCACGCGCTGCACAAGCCGCCGGGGCGGGCGCTGCTGTCCTTCTGCGGCAGCGCGGACATGCTCGTGGTCGGCTCCCGGCCGCACGGGCGGCTGGCGACCTGGCTGGTCGGCTCGGTCAGCGACGAGACGCTGAAGGGCGCCTCCTGCACGGTGGTGGTCGTCCGGCCGTCGGTGGCGGCTGACGACTGATCCCCCGGCCGGCCGGGCTTTGGGACCGCTCCCGGCGGGCCGGGCTCTTGGACCGCTCCCCGCGGGCCGGGCTTTTGGACCGCTCCCGGCGGCCGGATCGGGATCGGCGGCCTGTGTACCGGGCCGCGCGGCGGTTCGTCGTACCCGGCAGAATCGGATCGGGCGGGCAGCGGAGCCGGCCGGACGCCAGGAGGGTTCGATGAGCCGGGTGGACGAGGTGCGGGCCGCGGTCGCGGAGCACCTGGACGTGGACGGGGAGCGGCTGACCGAGCAGACCTCGCTGGGCGAGGACCTCGGGCTCGACTCGCTGGCCGGGATCGAGCTGGCGACCGCGCTGGAGGACCGCTTCGCGATGCGCATCACCGACGACGAGCTCGCCGCCCTCCGGACGTACGGGGACCTCGAGCGACTGGTGCTGCGCAAGGTCGTCGCCTGAGGTCGGTCAGCGCGGCCCGATCTCGCGTCTCGGCTCGGTGGGGTGGTCGCCGAGCCGGCGGATCAGCGCGGCCGCGGCGATCGCCTGTCCGCGGCGGGTGAGGAAGCGCAGGTCGGCGCCGTAGACGTCCGCCAGCTCGGCGGCCGGGTGCTCGGCCAGCTCGAGGTGCAGCGTCCCGCGGGCCCGGGCGACCTGTCGGACCCGTACGGCGAGGTCGTCCAGTCGGCGGCGGAGCGCGGGCTTCCAGGGATCCGGCAGCCGCGTCGAGCGGGTGACGTCGAAGATCGTCGCGGTCACCACGTCCGCGCCGGCCCGCTGCAGTGCGGTGACGATCGCGTCGTAGTCGGCCAGCACGTCCGTGCAGCGCTCGAAGTCGCGGCGCAGGATGTCGCTGCCGCCGGCGACCAGCAGCGCGAGGTCCGGGCGGAAGTCGAGGGCGGGTCCGAGCTGGGTGGCGCACACGTCGGCGATGCTCTGGCTCCGCTCGCTGTGGTCGGCGTACGCGAGCTCGGGGTTGCGGCGGGCGAGGGCGGCGGCGACCCGCTCGCCCCAGCCGGTGTCCTGGTAGCCGGCGACGTCGTCACCCTCCTTGGCCGCCATGCCCTCGCCGAGGACCGCGAAGCGGCGCCATGGTGCCGCGGCGAGCAGGCGGTCCGCGTCGGCGGGGGAGAGGCAGTGCGGGTCGGCGTCCTCGCCCGGCGGCGGAGCTCGGGCCGTCTCCTCGCCCGGCGGCGGATCGGGTCGTTCGACCGGCGACCTTGCGGACTCATCCCGCGCCGTCGACCCGGGGGGCGGATCGGCGGGCGCGGCCATGCAGCTCCTAGCGACCAGTTGTCCCCGGTCTGTCCGAATCTATTGGCCGCCCACGAAAGGGTCAATCAGCCGGAGAAGGCCAGAAACCGGCGACCGAGTGCCGCCGCTACCATGATCGTCTGATCGGGTGACGGCGTTTCGCGCAAGTTGGTCTCTTGGTCCGGGTCGTACCGCTTCTTCGGTACCGCTCAGTCTCTGTGCTTCACTCCACGGAGTGATGTCCGCTGTGATCTTAGTGACCCGCTGCAGTCGAGATTCGCGTATTGTCCTGACATGCCCACCCACGCTGCTCGATCTGAGGCCACCCGCGGGGCGCTCGTGCGCGCCGCCCGTCGTCTCTTCGGCGAGCGGGGGTTCGCGGGGGCGCCGCTGGACGAGGTCGTGCGGGAAGCGGGCGTCACCAAGGGTGCCCTCTACCACCACTTCCCGAGCAAGGAGGCGCTCTTCCTCGCCGTGTTCGAGGACGTCGAGCAGAGCCTCGTCGACAGGGTCACGAGTGAGGCAGAGGGCGCCACGGGCGCGCGCGCCAAAGTCCGCATGGGGGTTCGGACCTTCGTCATAGCCTGCCAGGACCCGGTCGTGCAGCGGATCGTGCTGCAGGACGCGCCGGCCGTGCTCGGCTGGGAGGTGTGGCGGACGGTCGACGCCTGCCACTTCTCCGCGCTGATGCAGGAGGGGCTCACCAAGGCGATGACCGAGGAGCAGCGCCGACGCCGACCGGTGCATCTGCTCACCCAGGTGCTGCGCGGAGCGCTCACCGAGGCGGCCCAGCTGGCCGGTCGGGACAGCAACCCGCAAACGCTGGCCACCGTGCTCGAGGTGATCGACGACCTGCTGGACGGACTCGTGCCGTCCAAGGTGACCACCCCGGTCTGACGGATTCCGGTTCCGGTACGGCTACGGCAGGCGGGTCCAGGACTCGGCGACGGCGAGGAACGCGGACGACGACGGCCGGCCGGCCTCGATCTCCGGTGCTCCCGGCACCGGCGTGCCGTCCACCGTGATCCGCGCGTCCCGGCACGGCGCGTACACGTTGGACAGCGCATAGCGGACGCCGCCGAGCGTCAGGTCGCCCGCCGCGAAGACCCGCCGGTCGAGTACGCCGCTGATCTCGACGGTCACGTCGGCCGCCTTAGCCGTCAGCCCCCGCTCCAGGTCGAGGTCCACCTCGACCGGCACCTTCTCAACCGTAGGCGCCCAGGGCAGGTCGGCCACCTCACCGAAGTGCTGGACGAACGTGTCCGCCAACCACTCGGCCAGCGCTGAATCCGGACCGAGCAGCCGGACCCGCCCGGCGTGCCAGAGGACCACCGCCGGTCCGGCCCCCCGCTCCGACCAGTCCACCTGCCACACCGACGCGAACGCGGTCACCTCGCCGCCTGCCCGCAGCAGCACGCCCGGGTTGGCCCCGACCAGCACGATCCCCATGCGGCTTCCCTTCCCGCACTCACCTCCCTCATGCCGGCCCGTCCTCCTTCGGCTCTCAGCCGCGCGAGAAACTTGGTTCTCGGCGGCGCGTCCTCCTCCGCTCGCCGCGCCTCGGGTCCGGCTCTCGGCCGCGGTTCCCGCTCGGCTTTCGCCCGAACGTCCCGCTCGGCTCGCGCCCGAACGTCCCGCTCGGCTCGCGCCCGAACGTCCCGCTCGGCTCGCGCCGGCGCGTCCGCTCGGCTCTCAGCGGTGCGTGCCGTTCGGCTCTCGGCGGCGGGACGCTCGGCTCACCGAGCGGCGTCGGCCAGCAGGACGCGCGCGTCGCCTCCGCTGGAGTGCACCGTGATCTGCCGGCTCGAGGCTGGGTCGGTCGGCACCTCGACGACCTGCCGGCCGCCGCTGGAGCTGGCGTCCACCCGGTAGCCGCCGTCGACCCGCGGCAACCGAACCTCCACCCGGCCGCCGCTGCTGTTGGCCCGCACCGACCGGGGTGGCGTGTCGAATGACAGCCGGACGCTGCCGCCGGACGACTCCGCTCGTGCGTCCCCGCGCAGCTCGGTCCCCTCGACACTGCCGCCCGAGCTGTCCAGGTCGACCGTGCCGGTGGCGGAGTTGACCGTGACGCTGCCCCCGGAGCTGCGGGCCCGGACATCGCCGGAGGCGTCGGAGACCGTGATCGAGCCGCCAGAGCTCCTGGTGTCGATGTCGCCGGACACGCCGCGGATGGTGATCGATCCGCCTGAGCTCTCCGCCTTCACCGCGAGACCGCTGGGCACCGTGATGTCGTAGTCCACCGAGCAGAAGCTGTTGAACCACCGGCACGATGCGTCGAGGTGCACGCCGTCCGGCCCGGACTCCTGGCGGAGGGTGGGCCGCGAGAGCCCGTACTCGAGGTGGGTGACCACGCGGATGTCGCTGACGTCGCCGACCGCGATCCGGATGCCGCCGCCGGAGCTGGCGACCACCAGCTGGCCGCCGGTGGCCGGCAGGGTGGTCGTACGGTCCTCCGACGTGCGGCCCAGCACGTTGACCAGGGTCAGCACGCCCCAGGCGATCGCCAGCACCGACAGCACCACGCCGACGGCGAGCACCCATCGCCGGGCCGGGGTCAGCGGGGCGCGCGGCGGCGCCGTACCGGTCGTCATCGACCCTCCAGGTAGGACAGGACGGCCAGCACCCGGCGGTGGTCGCCCTCCGTGGGAGTGAGGCCGAGCTTGGTGAAGATGCTGCTCACGTGCTTCTCGACCGCGCCTTCGGTGACGACCAGGTGGGAAGCGATCGCGCCGTTGGAGCGGCCCTCGGCCATCAGCTTGAGCACGTCCTGCTCGCGGGGCGTCAGCGCGTCCAGCGGCCGCCGCCGACCGCGGGCGAGCAGCTGCGACACCACCTCGGGGTCCAGCGCGGTGCCGCCGCGGCCGACCCGGCGCAGCGCCTCGGTGAACTCGTCCACGTCGGCGACCCGGTCCTTGAGCAGGTAGCCGACGCCGCGGGTGTCGCCGGCCAGCAGCTCGGTCGCGTACCGCTCCTCCACGTATTGGGAGAGCACCAGCACCGCGGTCTCCGGCCACCGTTGCCGGATGACCAGCGCAGCCCGCACCCCTTCGTCCCGGTGCGTCGGCGGCATCCGGACGTCGGCCACCACCACCTCGGGTTTGTGCTCGCCCACCGAGCGGAGCAGCTGCTCGCCGTCGCCGACGGCGTCCACCACCTCGAAGCCGGCTTCGTCCAGCAGACGGGCTAGACCCTCTCGCAGCAGGACGGAGTCCTCGGCGATCACGACGCGCACGGCAGCTCCACGGTCAGCACGGTCGGTCCCCCCGAGGGGCTGTCCACGAACAGCCGGCCGTCTACTCCGGACACCCGGTCGGCCAGGCCGCGCAGGCCGGTGCCGCGGTTGGCGTTGGCACCGCCCACGCCGTCGTCGGTGATCACGATCCGGAGCAGGCCGTCGAGCCGGCGCACCACCACCGCGGCCCGGTTGGCCCGCGAGTGCTTGGCGACGTTGGTCAGGGCCTCGGCGACCACGAAGTAGGCGATCGCCTCCACGACCTGAGACGGCCGGCCACTGCCGCCGCCTCCACCGGGATCGACCTCGACCGTCACCGGCACCGGCGACCGGGCGGCCAGGCCGGACAGAGCGGCGTCCAAGCCCCGGTCGGCCAACACCGCCGGGTGCAGCCCGCGGGCGAGGTCGCGCAGCTCGGCCAGCGCCTGCTTGGCGTCCGAGTGCGCCTCGTCGATGAGCGCGCGGGCCGCCGCCGGGTCCTGGTCGTAGCGGGCCTTGGCCCGTCCCAGGTTCATCGCCAGCGCGACCAGCCGTTGCTGGGCCCCGTCGTGCAGGTCCCGCTCGATCCGGCGACGCTCCTGCTCGGCCGCGTCGACCACCCGGGCCCGGCTGCGCTCCAGCTCACCCACCCGGGCTGCGAGCTCGCCGCGCGGGCCGAGTAGGAGACGGGCTAAGGAGATGTCGACGGCGCCGAGCCAGCGCACCAGCCGGGGGGACAGCACCAGCAGCACGAGGCCGAGAACGCCGACGAGGCCGGTCGACCACCACGACCGGACCGTGATGCCGAAGCCGAGTGCGGCTCCGCCGTTCGGTAGCGCCCAGTTGTAGATGGGCAGTGTGAGCAGCGCGACCGGCACCGACCAGAAGACGATGGTGAGGGCGAACTGAAGCACTCCGAGCGGCAGCCGGAGCAGCAGGTAGGCCACCTCGCGCCAGCCGGCCCCGGACGTCATCCGGGTGCGGAGCTTGGTGATCAGGTTGCCGGACAGTCGCCGCGGCTGTGAGTCGGCGATGTCGATGCCGAGCACCAACCGGAAGCGGCCGCGCTCGAAGCGCGCCATCATGCGGGTCAGCCAGAGGGTGAGGCCGAGCAGCGGCACCCCCGCCAGGAAGAGCGGCAGCAGCCCGATCGACAACGACAGCAGCACGACCGTCGGGATGAAGACGCCGATGCCGATCCACATCCCCAGCAGCAGGTGGGTGGTGGTCAGCCAGGCGTCCGCGCTCACCAGCTCGCGCAACCCGACGCGCGGCCCGGCCGAGCTGGGGTCGGCCACCCCGTCCGCCCGCTCTGCCTGCGCCGTCACTGCGTCCTCCGTCCGTGCCGGACCGTACCGCGGTCCCGAGCGGGACGAGTCCATCACCACAGCCCGTCGACACCCACCGTAGGGAGAGGCATTGACGCTGCCCATCCCGCCAGCCCGCCGCCGCGGGGTGGGGCAAACCCCACCGCCGGTCGGGGTGCTCGCGGCACAGACGGGGCTACCCCGGGACCGGGACGCTCGACGGCGCTCGGCGCGGCTGTCACCGCGCCACGAGAGGAGGCAGTCGTGAGCGGCTACGGCAGGCGGCCCGGCCGGGTGGTCAGGGTGGCACGGTGGAGCGCGGAGCACCGGTGGCGAGCGGTGCTCGCTTGGGTCGCCTTCGTCGCGCTGTGCGTGGTGGTGGGTGGTGCGGTGGGCACGCGGTCGCAGTCCGACGCGGATTCCGCGGTCGGGGAGTGGGGTCGGGCCGAGCAGATCGTCGAGGACGGTGGCTTCTCCGACCCCGCGGTGGAGAACGTCCTGATCACTAGTCCGGACGGTCGGCTCGACCGTGCCCGGGCGACGGCGGCGGCCGGCGACGCCCAGCGGCGCCTGGACGCGCTGCCCGAGGTGGCGACGCTGACCGGGCCCGTCGACTCGCCGCGCGGCGACGCCGTCCTCGTCCGGGCGGAGCTGACCGGATCCGCGGACGATGCCGAGGAGCGGGTCGGGGCGCTGCAGGCGGCAACCGCCGCCGTCCAGGCCGCCTACCCGGACCTGCGGGTCGAACAGGTCGGTGGTGCGAGCATCGACAAGGCGCTCAACGAGGCCTACGAGGGGGACTTCCGGCAAGCCGAGCTGCTGAGCTTGCCAGTCACGCTGGTCATCCTCATCGTTACCTTCGGCGCCCTGCTCGCCGCCGCCGTGCCGGTGCTGCTCGCGCTGACGTCGGTCGGCGCCGCGCTGGGACTCTGCTCGCTCGCCTCGCACCTGCTGCCGGTCACTGACACGACCGCCAGCGTGGTGCTGCTGATCGGGATGGCGGTCGGCGTCGACTACTCGCTCTTCTACGTCCGGCGCGCGCGGGAGGAGCGGGCCCTGGGCCGCACCTCGCTGGATGCCGTCGAGATCGCGGCGGCAACCTCCGGTCGGGCTGTGGTCATCTCCGGCGGCACGGTCGCAGTTGCCATGGCCGGCATGTTCCTCACCGGAAGCGCGATCTTCAGCTCGCTGGCCGTCGGCGCGATCCTCGTCGTCGCGGTGGCCGTGCTCGGCTCCGTCACGGTGCTGCCCGCCCTCCTGGCCGTGCTCGGCCGATGGGTAGACCGGCCGCGGGTCCCCTTCCTCCACCGGATCACGTTGCGCCCGGGGCGGCGCTCCCGGGCCTGGTCGGCTCTGCTCCAACCCGCGCTGCGGCGGCCGGTGACCGCGCTGGCGGTGGGTACCGGCGCCCTGGTGGTGCTGGCCCTGCCGGCGATCGGGATGCAAACCTCGCTGCCCGGTGTCGCCGACCTGCCGCGCTCTATCCCGGTGATGCAGTCCTACGACCGACTCACCGACGGTTTCCCGACCGAGGGCGCCGTGCATGTCGTCGCGGTCGAGGCTCCGGCGGAACGGTCGGCCGAGGTCCGCGCCGCCCTGCTCGATCTCGACGCCCGTGCCGGGGCGAACCCGCGCTTTGCCGCCGGGGGAGAGCCGGACCTGGCGGTGTCCGCCGACGGCCGGGTCAGCCTGCTCACGCTGGCGATCCCGGATGCCGACGACTCGCCCGGCGCCGAGCAGTCCCTGCGCGAGCTGCGCGACACCCTCGTCCCGGAGACGGTCGGCCGGGTGGCGGGCGCATCCGTGGCGGTCGGTGGTGGCACCGCGGCGTCGGTGGACTTCTCCGCCATGTTGTCCTCCCGGCTGCCTCTCGTGATCACCTTCGTCCTCGGGCTGACCTTCCTGCTGGTGCTGGTCACGTTCCGGTCCGTGGTGGTGGCCGCCACCGCGATCGCGCTCAACCTGCTGTCCGTCGCGGCTGCGTACGGCCTGCTGGTGCTGGTCTTCCAGCACACCTGGGCGGAGGGCCTGCTCGACTTCCGGTCCAACGGCGCCATCGTGGCCTGGTTGCCGATGTTCCTCTTCGTCGTGCTCTTCGGCCTGTCGATGGACTACCACGTCTTCGTGGTCAGCCGGATCAGGGAGCTGGCGTTGCGTGGGCTGCCGACCCGGGAGGCGGTGCGTGAGGGCATTGTGTCGTCTGCCGGGACGGTGACCAGCGCGGCCGTCGTCATGGTGGCGGTCTTCGCCATCTTCGCGACGCTGACCGGGCTTGAGTTCAAGCAGATGGGCGTCGGCCTGGCGACGGCGATCCTCCTGGATGCCACCCTGGTGCGCGCGGTGCTGCTGCCCGCGGCTATGACCCTTCTCGGCCGGTGGAACTGGTGGGCTCCCGAGGCGCTCCATCGCCGGCTGCCGGAGCCGGACCTCGAGCCCGCCGGTGACCGGGCCGGACCGCCGGAGCGACCGGAGCCGGTGCCGGTGGGCTGACCGACCAAGCCTGCTCGCCGCCCACCGGAGGCCGCTGGCCACTGCGATGATCCAGCTGATCGCGGCGGCCAGCGGCGTCGGCCGGCGCCTCCGCTCGTCGCTCGGGCGCCCCGTGGTGGTCATGGCGTAGGTGTTAGCAACCGCGGTCGCCTCTGCGCGAACGGTTGTCCACAAGTGGATCGGTCGTCCACAGATCGCTGCCGGCGCCTTCCGCCGGGGTGGCGCCCGCAGCAGCGTGTCGGCCAGCACCGCCGCGTCGGGCGGCGGCAGGCCGAGGAGGCAATGAATGAACGAGACGAACGTGACCGTGGTGGGCAACGTGGTGGACGATCCGCGGCTGCGGACCACCGACACCGGCGTGGACGTGGCCGGCTTCCGGGTCGCGTCGACCGCCCGGCGCTGGGACCGCGCGACCAGCCGCTGGTCGGACGCGGGGTCGCTGTTCCTCAGCGTCACATGCTGGCGCGGGCTGGCCGGCAACGCCGCCGCGTCGCTGCGCAAGGGTGACCCGGTGGTGGTCACCGGCCGCCTCTTCACCCGGACCTACGAGAAGGACGGGCAGACCCGCTCCACCTGCGAGCTGGAGGCGGTGGCGATCGGGCCGGACCTGGCCCGCGGCACCGCGGTCTTCCGCCGGGCGCCCCGCCCGTCGGGCCCGGGCATGGATGAGGTGACCGCGGACGCCGGCGGTGTGGCGGCGGGCGCGGTCGTCGAGTCACCGGCGCTGGCGGGAGCCGCCGTGTGACCTCTGGCCCGCGGGCTGGGACACTGGACGGGATATCAGGCGACGGGAGTTCCAGGCAGCATGGCGCAGTACATCTATTCGATGCGCAAGGTGCGCAAGGCGCACGGCGACAAGGTCATCCTCGACGACGTCACGCTCGCGTTCCTGCCGGGCGCGAAGATCGGCGTGGTCGGTCCCAATGGGGCCGGCAAGTCCAGCGTGCTCAAGATCATGGCCGGGCTCGACCACCCGTCCAACGGGGATGCGGCGCTGGCCCCGGGATACTCGGTCGGCATCCTCCTGCAGGAGCCGGAGCTGGACGAGAGCAAGGACGTCCGGGGCAACGTGGAGGAGGCGGTCGCCGAGACCCGCTCGGCGCTGCAGCGGTTCGAAGAGGTCAGTGCCGCGATGGGCGAGCCCGACGCGGACTTCGACTCGCTGCTCACCGAGCAGGGCGAGCTGATGGAGCTCATCGAGCACCGCAACGGCTGGGAGCTCGACAGCACCATCGAGCAGGCGATGGACGCGCTGCGCTGCCCCCCGCCGGAGGCCGAGGTGGCGACGCTGTCCGGCGGCGAGAAGCGGCGGGTGGCGCTGTGCGCGCTGCTGCTGAGCCAGCCCGACCTGCTGCTGCTCGACGAGCCGACCAACCACCTCGACGCCGAGAGCGTGCAGTGGCTGGAGCAGCACCTCGCGAAGTACCCGGGTGCCGTCCTGGCTGTGACGCACGATCGGTACTTCCTGGACAACGTCGCCGGGTGGATCCTCGAGATCGACCGCGGCCACCTGTACCCGTACGAGGGCAACTACTCGACCTACCTGGAGACCAAGCAGGCCCGGCTCAAGGTCGAGGGCCGCAAGGACGCCAAGCGGCAGCGGATCCTGGAGCAGGAGCTCGAGTGGGTCCGCAGCAACCCGAAGGCCCGGCAGGCGAAGAGCAAGGCTCGACTGCAGCGGTACGAGGAGCTGGCGGCGGAGGCGGAGCGCGCGCGCAAGCTCGACTTCGAGGAGATCCAGATCCCGGCCGGGCCGCGGCTCGGCTCGGTGGTGGTCGAGGCGGAGAACCTGGACAAGGGCTACGGCGACCGGCGGTTGATCAACGACCTGTCGTTCTCGCTGCCCCGCGGCGGCATCGTCGGCATCATCGGGCCGAACGGGGTGGGCAAGACGACGCTGTTCCGCACGATGGTCGGCGAGGAGAAGCCGGACGACGGCGTGCTCCGGATCGGTGAGACCGTGCGGCTGGCCTACGTCGACCAAGGGCGGTCCGGACTGGACCCGAAGAAGTCGGTATGGGAGATCGTTTCCGACGGACTAGACCACATCAAGGTCGGCAACGTGGAGATGCCGTCGCGGGCGTACGTCAGCGCGTTCGGGTTCAAGGGGCCGGACCAGCAGAAGCCGACCGGTGTGCTGTCCGGGGGCGAGCGCAATCGGCTCAACCTGGCGTTGACCCTCAAGCAGGGCGGCAACCTACTGCTGCTCGACGAGCCGACCAACGACCTCGACGTGGAGACGCTCCAGTCCCTGGAGAACGCGCTGCTGGAGTTCCCCGGGTGCGCGGTGGTCATTTCCCACGATCGGTGGTTCCTGGACCGGGTGTCGACGCACATCCTGGCCTGGGAGGGGACGGAGGCCGAGCCGGACAAGTGGTTCTGGTTCGAGGGCAACTTCGCCGACTACGAGGCCAACAAGGTCGAGCGGCTCGGTGTCGACGCGGCCCGGCCGCACCGGGTCACCTACCGCAAGCTGACTCGCGACTAGGACTGTGGCATCCCGGTCTGAGCCGTCCGCGGACAGGTCCTCGGTGGCCGGCAGCGCAGGTGCGCTGCCGGCCGGAGGCCGGCTCCAACCGGAGAGTCCGGCCGACCGGGGAGATGCGGCGGTCTTCCTCGGCCGGGTGACCGCACTGGACCGGGCGGCGCTGGTGCGCCTGCGGGACGGCGGTGGCCGGGCAACCGGATATGCGTGGCTGCCGTTCGGCGTGGTGGTCAGCCGGACGGTCGCGGGCACCGTCGAGCCGGCCGACGTCACGGTCGCAGCGGTCGATCTGCTGTCCACACTGGATGGGGCCACCGGGTCTGGGCCCGTCCGGCTCCCGCCGGGCCGGGATGTGCAGTGGCGAGCGCCGCTGCCGCCGCTGACCGGGTGGCAACGGCTGGACGAAGTTCCGGCCGAGGTGGTGCGGTCGCTGGTGAGAGCGGGTGCGGAGACGCTGCGGGCGGTGCCGGCGGGTGCAGCCACGTCCGCCGGGGAGTCGCTGCTGGACCACCAGGCGCTGACGGTCAGCTCGGCGGAGCGGACCGTCGCCGTGCCCCTGCGGGTGCTCACCGCGGTGGCACGGATGGGGTTCCTCGGGCCGGCCAACGGGACCGACGGCGGCGCGGGTGCCGACGTGGTCGTGGTCTCCGCCGCCGGCGGCTGGGTGCGGCTGGCGGCGGCGTACGGGTCGGCATACCACCAGGTCGCCGGGCTCGCCCTCAGCCCGCGCTGAGGCGCAGCCACCCCACCCCGCCTGCGTCGCGCGGGGTGCCTCGCGTGGGCCGGGTCAGGCCAGCCAGGCGGCGGTGTCGGGTGGGAGGAGGCCGTCCTCGGCGAGGGGTCCGCTGGCGAGCAGGACCTCGCCGGGTGGCATCGGCACCGCAGCGTCGGAGGCGTTGAGCGCGCAGAGCAGGCCGCCGGGCCGGCTGAAGGCCAGGCAGCCTTCCGGCGCGCTGAACCACTCGAGCGACTCGCCGGAGAACGCAGGGTGTTCCCGGCGCAGCTCGAGGGCCTGCCGGTAGAGCGAGAGCGTCGAGTCCGCGTCCTCCAGCTGGCTCTCGACGGTCAGCTCGGTCCAGTCGTCGGGCATCGGCAACCAGGTGGTCGAGGCGGTGGTGAAGTCGTAGGGCGGCTTCTCGCCACCCCACGGCAGCGGCACCCGTTCGCCGTCCCGACCGCGCTCGGTGTGGCCGCTGCGCTCCCAGACCGGGTCCTGCAGCGCCTCGTCGGGCAGGTCGACGTTCGGCAGGGCCAGCTCGTCGCCGTAGTAGAGGCACGCGACGCCGGGCAGGCCGAGCTGGACGAGCGCCGCCGCCCGGGCGCGGCGGCGGCCGGTCCTCGGGTCGCCACCGGCGTAGCGGGTGGCGTGCCGGACGACGTCATGGTTGGACAGCACCCAGGTGGTAGGTGCTCCGACCGCGGTCATCGCCTGGACCGAGTGGTCGATGGCCTCACGTAGGTCGGCGGCGTCCCACTTCGCCCCGGTAAGCCGGAAGTTGAAGGCGAGGTGCAACTCGTCCGGGCGGACGTAGCGGGCCAGGCGCTCGTCGTCGGTGACCCAGATCTCGCCGACCGCCATTCGGTCCGGGTACGAGTCGAGCACTCGCCGGAAGTGCCGGTGCACGTCGTGGACGCCGTCCACGTCGAAGCGCGGGTCCCGCTCGCCGCTGTCGTCGAGCACGCCGCCGGCCGCGTCCGCGGACCGGGTCATGTCCGGCAGGCCCGTTGCCTTGGCCATGCCGTGCGCCACGTCGATGCGGAAGCCGTCCACGCCGCGGTCCAGCCAGAAGCGGAGAGTGCGCTCCAGGTCGGCGGAGACCTCCGGGTTCGTCCAGTCCAGATCGGGTTGCTCGGGAGCGAACAGATGCAGGTACCACTGGCCGTCCGGCACGCGGGTCCAGGCCGGGCCGCCGAATATCGACTGCCAGTTGTTCGGCGGTTCGGCGCCGTCCTCGCCCGTGCCGTCGCGGAAGACGTACCGCCGGCGGGACGGGCGGGACGGGTCGGCGAGCGCCGCGACGAAGTCGGCGTGCTGGTCGGAGTCGTGGTTGGGGACCAGATCGATGGTCACCTTGAGCCCGCGTTCGTGAGCGCCGGCGACGAGGGCGTCGAAGCCGGCCAGGTCGCCGAAGAGCGGGTCGACGGCCCGCGGGTCGGCCACGTCGTAGCCGTGGTCGACGCCCGGCGACGGGTAGAACGGTGTCAGCCACAGCGCGTCCACGCCGAGCAGCTCCAGGTAGTCGAGCCGCTCCCGGATGCCGCCCAGGTCACCCACGCCGTCGCCGTCGGAGTCGGCGAAGCTGCGCACGTACAGCTGGTAGAAGACAGCGGAGCGCCACCACGGCGTGCCCGGGCTCCCAGTCCGGGGCGCGGTCGAGCGGCTGTCGGGGGAGCGGTGCACGGATCTCCTCGGCGGTCTCACTGGTCGGCCGCACCCGACAGGCGGGTGCCGGGCACTCCGGCTAGGCCGGCGGACATTATCCGGTGCGGGTGGAATCCCATCGGTTCTGCAGGCTGTGCGCCGCCATCTCCAGGTAGCGCCACAGCGGCGCCTCCTGATCCGGTGGCAGCCCGAGCGAGTCGACCGCTTCCCGCATGTGCCGGAGCCAGGCGTCCCGCTCGCGGTCCCCGATGGCGAACGGCGCGTGCCGCATGCGCAGGCGCGGGTGACCGCGGCGGTCCGAGTACGTCCGGGGGCCGCCCCAATACTGCACCAGGAACATCCTCAGCCGCTCCTCGGCCGGTCCCAGATCCTCCTCCGGGTAGAGCGGCCGCAGGACCGGGTCGGTGGCGACCCCGGCGTAGAACCGCCCCACCAGCCGGCGGAAGGTCTCCTCGCCGCCCACGAGGTCGAAGAGGGTGGGGCCGGGCTGCGCATCGGTCACCCGTCGATTGTCCCGCACCGCGGGGACTGCTCGGCCACCCGGCAGGGCAGGGACCCGGCTCCCGGCTAGCGCCGCAGGTGACCGGCGAGGAAGCCGGCGGTCTCCACCCATGCCGCGACGGCCACCTGCTCGCGGTAGCCCGGGCGGTCCGCGTTGGCGAAGCCGGGCGCGACACCGGACCAGGTCCGAGCCGTCACCTCGGTCCCGCTGGAGCGCAGGTCCCGGATGAAGCTGCGCGCCTCCGCGTCCTGCTCGCGCGGCCCGCCGGTGAGGTGCAGCAGGGTCGGACACGGCACCAGCGCCCGCTCAGGCGCCGACAGGACGGCGGACATGGCGACCACCGCATCCAGCGTGCCGGTCGTGGCGGTCAGCAGCGCCAACCGGCCGCCGATGCCGAAGCCGATGCCGCCCACCCGCTGGGGCCGTACCTTGGGCCGGGCGAGCATCTGGGTGGCCGCGGTGGCGAGCAGCCCGCGGGCTCGCATCACGTCGAGGCGGCCGGCCAGCCGCTCCGCCTCCTCGGCCTCCTCGGCGATCCGGCCGTCGTAGAGGTCGACCGCGAGCGCGACGAACCCCGCCTCGGCCAGCCAGTCACAGCGCCGCCGGACGTGCGGCAGCAGCCCGTACTCGTCGTGCACGACGATCACGCCGGGCCCGGCCCGCGGCGGCTCGCTCAGGTAGCCACGGCCGCTCCGCCCGGCCGCCCCCAGCGTGACCTCGGTCCCCATCAACTTCACCCCTCCGGGCAGAGCCATTCGAACACATGTTCGATAGGGTGACCGTACAAGCGGTCCAGGGGGCGAGCAAGCGGCCGGAGACGGCGGGACGGGGTCGGACGTGCGGGTTCTACGCGGGGTAGCGCGCGCTCTCCGGCGCCTTCTCGGGCGGGCTGCCGGACGATCCCGAGGCCGCGGCGGCGAGGTTCGTCGCCATCCGGGCGAAGACCGCCTTGTGCATCGGCAGGCTGGCCCACCAGTAGAGGTGGCCGGCCGGTCCGTGCGGTCGGAAGGTCGTCCGCTGGTGCAGGACCGTGCTGCCGTCCTCGGCCCGGTCGGCGCGCAATTCCAGCCATGCCACGCCGGGCAGCCGCATTTCGGCGCGCAGCCGGAGCAGCTCGCCGCGGCGGACCTCCTCGACCCGCCAGAAGTCGAGTGGCTCCCCGGGGGTCAGCCGGTCCGGGTCACGTCGGACTCGGCGCCGGCCGATCCCGCCGACCAGCCGGTCGACAGCGCCGCGGACGGTCCAGGCGAGCTCGGGGAAGTGCCAGCCGTGCTCGCCGCCGATGCCTTCGATGACCCGCCACAGCGCGGCCGGCGGGACGGCCACCGAGCGGGTCCGCTCGTCGCGGTACGGCTCGGCACGCCCCATGCGCCCAGTGTGGTCGCCGACGCGGCCCCGGGCACGTCGATCGCCCGCCCATTGATCGCCCGCCCGATGACCGCCCGCCGGCCGGGCGTCGGCAGGTCGACCGGCGGCAGGTCGACCGGCGGCAGGTCGACCGGCGGCAGGTCGACCAGCGTCTTGGGCGGCGGCTTCTCGGGCGCTGGCAGGTTGGGCGGTGGTAGGTCGCGTGGCGGTGAGGAGCTACCTCGGTCGGGGGTCGGACGGGGGTGTCTCGGGGCCGGTGACGGCGGCGCTCTCATCGCGGACCGGGCGGGTGCTCACCGCCATCTCGTCGGGGCGGCTGCGGGGCATGCCGTCGGCATCCAGCCGTTCGGCGATGCGGCGGCGGAGCTCGGGGGCGAGCTGCCACTGGTCGGCCGGGCGGACCTTGACGGTCAGCCGCAGCACGACCCGGTCTTCGCCGATCTGCTCGACGCCGACCAGCTCCGGCTCCTCCAGGACGGCGTCCTTCCAGGGCGGTTCGGCGGCCAGGCGGTCCGCCGCTGCCTTCATGGCCGCGCCCACCGCGGTCAGGTCGGCGCCATAGGCCACCGGCAGATCGACGACGACCTGGGCGTAGCCCTGGCTGCGGTTGCCGACCCGGAGCACCTCGCCGTTCCGGACGTACCAGACGGTCCCGTTGACGTCGCGCAGTCGGGTGACCCGCAGCCCGACGGCCTCCACCGTGCCGGAGCCCTGTCCGAGGTCGACGACGTCCCCGACGCCGTACTGGTCCTCGAGGATCATGAAGATCCCGGAGAGGAAGTCCTTCACCAGGTTCTGCGCGCCGAAGCCGAGCGCGACGCCGACGATGCCGGCGCCGGCGATGAAGGGCCCGAGCTGGAAGCCGATCTCGCCCAGCACCAGCATCAGCGCCAGCACGCCGATCACCAGCGAGGCGATGCTGCGCAGCAGCGAGCCGACGGTCTCGGCCCGCTGCCGGCGCCGCTCGGAGACCAGCCCGGACGTGTCCAGCAGGCCGTTGCCGATGCGCTCCTTGAGCGGCTTGAGCACCACCGGCACGTCGGTGTCGGCGGTCGAGCGGACGGCGCGGCTGATGGCCCGGTGCACCAGCCAGCGCGTCACCAGCGCGATCAGGATGATGAGCAGGATCCGCAGCGGCTTGACGATGAGCACCTCGCGGTGGTCCCGGAGGAAGTCGCCCCAGGTCCGGCTCTCGGAGGCTATCTCGGACAGCAGCTCCTCGATCACAGCGGCAGCCCCAGGCGGTCGGCGAGGAAGGCCAGCTGGTCCACGCCCAGCTGCACGGTCCGGCTGACGGAGCGGGCGCCGTGACCGACGTCCCGTTCCCGTCGCAGCAGCACCGGCCGCGACCCGGCGGTGGCGTGCTGCAGGGCTGCGCACATCTTGCGGGCGTGCAGCGGGTCGACCCGGGTGTCGCTGTCGAAGGTGGTGAACAGGACCGCCGGGTAGTCCACGCCGTCCACCACCCGGTGGTACGGCGAGTAGGCGGCCAGCCAACCCAGCTCGTCCGGGTGCTCGGCGGTGCCGTACTCGTCGTTCCAGGTGCGGCCGAGGCCGAAGAGCTCGTAGCGGACCATGTCCAGCAGCGGGGCGCTGCAGACGACCGCGGAGACGAGGTCCGGCCGCTGGGTGAGCGCGGCGCCGACGAGCAGGCCGCCGTTGGAGCCGCCGTAGATGCCGAGCCGATCGGTGCTGGTCCAGCCGGTCGCGACGAGGTGCTCGGCCGCGGCGATGTAGTCGTCGAAGACGTTCTGCTTGCGCTCCCGCATGCCCGCCCGGTGCCACTCCTCGCCGCCCTCGGAGCCGCCGCGCAGGTTGGCGACCGCCCAGACGCCACCGGCCTCGACCCAGGCCAGCATCGACGGCGTGTAGGTCGGGGTGAGGGCGTTGTTGAAGCCGCCGTAGCCGTAGAGCACGGTCGGGCGCGGCCGGTCCGGCTCCGCGACGGGCGCGACGACGAACATGTGCACCCGCGTGCCGTCCGCGGACGAGTAGTGCACCCGGCTGACCCGGACCGTGGGCGTCGCGACGGCGCCGGGCGCGGTGGCCCAGGTCGTCACGGTGCCGGGCGTGTCGGCGGTCCAGTGCAGGACCATCGGCGGGGTGACGTGGTCGGTGTAGCCGACCCAGGCCTCCCGGCCGCCCTCAGGCCGGCTGGTCAGCGCGACGACGGAGCCGGCGCCCACCCCCTCGACGGTGCCGAGCCGGCGGGCGCCGTCCGGGTCCCACCAGGACAGCGAGTCGGCCGCGTCCCGGGAGTGGGCGGCCAGGACCGTGGTCACGTCCCCGGCGCCGTCGGCCGAGGACAGCAGCGTCACGCCGCCCAGCACCTCCTCGGCCGCCTCCGGCACCACGTCCACCCACCGCTCGTACGCGGGGTCGGCCGGGTCGACGCGGGCCAGCCGGCCGCGCGGCGCGTCGCGGTCGGTGTTCAGGTAGAGCAGGCCGTCCGGGCCGATCCGGGGGTGCACCCGGGCGTCCACGCCGACCTGGATCTCGCGCAGCTCGCGGTCGCCGGTCGCGGACGTGAGGGCGGCGATCCAGACGTCGTCCCGCGGGGCGGTGCCGGCCGACGCGGTGACCAGCAGCCAGCGGCCGTCGCAGGACACCGAGACGTCGTAGTAGTTCGTCGGGTCGAGGCCGGCGCCGTGCACCTCGACGTCCGTCGCGGGGTCCGTGCCCACCCGGTGCCGCCAGACCCGCCGGTGGAACTGCTCCTCCCCGGCCGGCACCGCGTCCGGCGGCAGGCGGCGGACGTAGTAGAGCTCGGCGCCGCCCGGAAGCCAGGCGACGGGGGAGTAGCGGCAGCGGTCGATCGGTCCGTCCAGCAGCTCGCCGGTGGTCACGTCGATCACGTGCAGGCGGGACTCCTCGTCCCCGCCACTGGACAGCTGGTAGGCGAGCAGGTCGCCCTCGTAACTGGGCACCGCGGCGTCGAGCGTGGTGGTGCCGGCCGGGTCGATCGCGCCGGGGTCGACCAGGACCCGCTCGGTGCCGTCCGGCTCGGCGACGAGCAGCGCCTCGTGCTCCTGGCCGGGTTCGCGGCGGGTGAAGAAGCGCCGGTCGCCGCGCCAGGCCGGCGCCCGGACCGCGCCGGCCCGGTGCAGGGCGGTCAGCCGGTCGGCGAGCCGCTCCCGGCCGGGCAGCGCGTCCAGCCGGGTGCGGGCCAGCTCGTCCTGCGCGGCGGCCCAGGCGACCGTGCGGGGGTCGGCCGGGTCCTCGAGCCACCGGTATGGGTCGGCGAAGGAGCGCCCGTGCCGCTGCTCCACCAGGTCCAGCCGCTCGGCGGGCGGGTAGGCGGGTCGGTGGTCGGCGTCCACGGCGGTCACCCGGACGAGGTTAGAGGCCGGACCGGCGCGGTCCGGCGCACCCCCGTGCCCCACCCGCGGACGGCCGGCCGGAGTGGGCAAGGCCACGGTCCCCGGCAGCCGAGGCATCTGTATCGATCCAGTAAACTCGGAGGCGACAGATCAGGGCGTACGAGAGGAAGCACATGCCCAGCAAGTTGACCAGCGAGCTCGGCGGGCGGCGCGCCGACCTGCGGGCGTGCCGCGCCGCCCGCCGAGTGCTGCGAGCACGGCGCGACCGGCTGCGGGCCGAGCTCGCGTCGTACTCGACGCCGGCCGAGCGCGCCGAGCTGAACGCGCTGCTCGAGCGTCACACCGACGAGGAGGTCGCGCAGCTCGTCTCGCTGCTGCGCTAAGCCCCGGCCGGGCAGGACGCGGGGTGACGAGGACCCTAAACGCGTGCGTCGAGACCGAGCTTCGGGTTGACTGGTCATCACCTTCGGGAGGTGAGCCCGTGGCCGCACACGTCTCCGTCGCGTTGCTGCTCAACGCGACGTACGAGCCGTTGTGCGTCGTCTCCTCCCGCCGCGCGGTGGTCCTGGTGCTCACCGAGAAGGCGGTGCCGGTCGAGGACGGGGACGGGGCCTTTCACAGCGTCACCACCGCGGTGCGGATCCCGGCGGTCGTCCGGCTCACCCGCTACGTCCGGGTGCCGTACCGGGCGCAGATCCCGCTGACGCGGCGCGCGGTGTTCGCCCGTGACGGCGGCCGCTGCGTCTACTGCAATGCCGCGGCGACCTCGCTCGACCACGTCGTGCCCCGCAGCCGCGGCGGCCCCCACACCTGGGACAACGTGGTCGCGTCGTGCGCCCGCTGCAACCACACCAAGGCCGACCGGGCGATAACCGAGCTGGGGTGGCGGCTGAGGACACCACCAAGAGCCCCGTCCGGGACGGCCTGGCGGGTGCTCGGATTTCGCACCCCGGATCCCCGGTGGCAGGCCTACCTGGACGACGGCGAAGCCGCGACAGCCTGAAATCGGACGCCCGGTCGCTTGGCGACGGGGCGTTGTTGTTTGAAGCCTTACGGTGATGCTGCTCGCCATCGTTACCTTTCCTTGATACAAACTTCCGCGGGCCGCGCGACGGGCGGTCCTGCAGGACCCGGAGTTCGTGGTGAGGCGGGCGTCCGGACCGGCGCGGCGGGTGGGGCGCAGTGCCGGGGTTGGCCGCATCCGCGGCCGGTCACGGGGGGACTTGGCACCTGTCCACGCACGCGCTGAGAGGGACTCGATGGCATCTCCCCCCACCCACCACCGCGACCGTGCCTTGCGGCGGCTGTCGCTGGTCACGAAGGGGGTGGCCGCCGGTTCGGTGATCGCGACCGGCGCCCTGGCAGCGGCGATCGCGAACGCGACGCCGGCCCAGAAACCGGCCGCGGAGGTCAAGCCGGCCGGCTCCGTCAAGCCCGCGACCACCGCCCGCAAAGCGCCGCCGGCCTCACGCTCGACGCGGTCGGCGCCCAAGGCGACGCCGAGGAAGGCGACGAGCGCGCCGACGACGCCGGCCGGCGGGTCTGACGGGTCGACCGCCGCGCCGCCGCCCGCGCCGCGGACCACCACGGCCGCGCCGCAGCCGACGCGGTCCACCGCCGCGCCGAAGCCGCCGCCCGCGCCGCCCACCAGCGAGGCGCCGCCGCCGCCCGAGCCGGAGCCGACGTACGAGCCGCCCCCGCCCCCGCCGAAGCCCACCCCGACCGGAGGGTCGTGAGCGCGGTCGACACCACCCCGGTGTCGCAGGACACCGGCAGCCCCACCGCCCGGCGCGAGCACCCGCTCGCGCCGGGCGCTTCCCGGTCCGGTCCCCCGAGGGGGATCGTGCGGAGCCGGTTCGAGGCGTACGGCACGTACGGGGAGCTGCTGCTCGCCGACCGCCCGGCCGGGCTCGGCACCGCAGTCCGGGTGCTGCGGGCCGAGCTGGACGCGATCGACCGGGCCTGCAGCCGGTTCCGTGACGACTCCGAGCTGGCCGCGGTGAACGCCGCCGCCGGCCACGCCGTCCCGGTGTCGGCAGCGCTGGCCGAGGCGGTCGAGGTCGCGCTGACCGCGGCCGTGCAGACCGGCGGGGACGTCGATCCCACGCTGGGCGCGGCGCTGGTCGCGGCCGGTTACGACGGCGACTACGAGTCGCTGCCGGCCGACCGGCCCGAGGCCGCGCCGGCCCCGCCGCCGGCCGGTGCCTGGCGGGCGATCGAGCTGGACCACGCCGCCGGCACGCTGCGCATCCCGGCCGGCACCGCGCTCGACCTGGGCGCCACCGCCAAGGCGCTGGCCGTCGACCGCGCGGCCGCCGCGATCGCGGCCGCGACCGGCGCCGGCGTGCTGGTCAACGTCGGCGGCGACATCGCCGCGGCCGGCCCGGTGCCGGCGCGCGGCTGGCCGGTCCGGCTCACCGACGACACCGAGCGCACCGGGGTCACCCGCCCCGGCGCGGCCGGCCCGGTGGTCCAGCTGCACGGCGGCGGGCTGGCCACCTCGAGCACCGCCGTGCGCCAATGGCGACGGGGCGGCCGGACGTACCACCACGTGCTCGACCCGCGCACCGGACTGCCGGCCGAGCCGGTGTGGCGAACGGTGACGGTGACCGCGGCGAGCTGTGTCGACGCCAACACAGCCAGCACCGCGGCCGTGGTCCGCGGCCGGGGTGCCCCGACCTGGCTGGCGGAGCTCGGGTTACCGTCTCGCCTGGTCGACGCCGCGGGCACCGTGCACCGGGTGGCGGGTTGGCCCCCGGACCGGCACCCGGACGCCGGCCCCGGCGAGGCACCGAGCGGACGGGAGGCGGCGGATGACTGACCTGCTGACCGATCCGCAGCTGACCTGGTTCCTGGCCCGGGCGACCGGCTACACCAGCCTGGTCCTGGTCACCCTGAGCATGGTGCTCGGCATCGGGTCCAGCACCCGGATGTCGACGTCGGGCTGGCCCCGTTTCGTCACCCAGGCGCTGCACCGCAACGTCTCGCTCTTCGTCCTGGTGCTCCTGGCGATCCACATCGTCACGGTGATCCTGGACGACTTCGTCACGATCACGATCCTCGACTCGTTCGTCCCGTTCGTGGGGTCGTACCGGCCGTTCTGGCTGGGTATCGGCGTCGTGTCCTCCGACCTGCTCATCGCGATCGCGGTGACCAGCGAGCTGCGGCACCGGTTCGGGTACGACACCTGGCGTGCGATCCACTGGACCTCGTACCTCTGCTGGCCGCTGGCGATCGTGCACACCCTGGGCACCGGCTCCGACACCCGGAAGGGCTGGGCTATCTGGCTGGTGGTCGCCTGCGTCGCGCTGGTGCTGCTCGCGCTGGTCTGGCGGATCATCGAGGGCTGGCCGCAGCGGGCAGCGCTGCGGGCGGGCGCGATCGTGGTGACAGCCTGCACGGTCGCGCTCGTCTTCGCCTGGGCCAAACAGGGGCCGCTGGCGCCCGGCTGGTCCAAACGCGCCGGCACCCCGCCTCCGGCGAGCAGCAAGTGAGCACCGCCCCGACCCGGCGGTCCGCAGCTGGCCACGACCGACGGTCGTGGCCGGACCCGCAGGCCACCGGCGAGTGGGTGGCCGAGCCGTTCCCGGGGCAGCGGGCCGCCGACGCGCCGGCGGCCGGGGACATCACCGGCGAGTGGCCGACCGGGGTGTGGAGCAGCCGCCGGGCCGCGGCCGAGCCGGCTCGGGTGGTCCCGGGCGCCGCGCCGGCCGCGCCGGCGAGCGGGGTGCCGCGGCTGCTCGCGTCCGTACGCCCGGACGGCCGGCCGGTCAGCCTGGCCGAGCACCAGCGCGCGCACGGGCCGCTGCGGACCGCCGGCGCCCACCGGCTGATCGCGGAGAGCGGGCTGCGCGGCCGCGGCGGCGCCGGCTTCCCGGTGGATGCCAAGATCCGCTCGGTGCGCGCCGTCCGCGGCAAGGCGGTGGTGGTCGTCAACGGCGCCGCGGGCGACCCGCTCGGCGAGAAGGACACCTTCCTGGTCAGCCGGCTGCCGCACCTGGTGCTGGATGGCGCCCAGGTGGCGGCGGAGGCGGTCGAGGCGCGCCACGTGATGGTGTACGTCGTCGACCGGCCGGGCGTGCTCGAGGTGATGGAGCGCGCGCTGGCCGAGCGCCGCCGGGCGCGGCTCGACGAGGTGCCGATGAAGCTGGTCCCGGCGCCCGACCGGTACGTCACCGGCGAGTCCTCGGCGACCGCCCAGGCACTGTCCGGCGGCCCGGCGCTGCCGGTGTTCCGGCCGCCGCACACCGCCGAGCGCGGCGTGAAGGGCCGCCCGACGCTGGTGCAGAACGTCGAGACCCTGGCCAACCTGGGCCTGCTGGCCCGCCACGGCAGCGGGTGGTTCCGGCGGGTCGGCGCGCCCGAGGAGCCGGGCACGCTGGTGCTGACCGTGCGGGGCGCGGTGGCGCAGCCGGCGGTGGTCGAGGTGCCGGTGGGCGCGACCGTCGAGCAGGCGCTGTCCGCGGTCGGCTGGCTGACCGAGCCGGTCGGGGCGGTGCTGGTCGGCGGGTGCGCCGGGCGGTGGCTGCCGTCCACGACCGCGCTCGCGGCGCCGCTGTCGCACGCCGGGATGGCGGCGGTCGGCGGCACGCTCGGTGCCGGCATCGTGATCGCGCTGCCGGACCGGGCCTGCGGGCTGGACGAGACGGCGCGGCTGGCGCGCTACCTGGCCGAGCAGTCGGCCGGGCAGTGCGGCGCCTGCCTCAACGGGCTGCCCGCCATCGCGGGGGCGCTGACCGCGCTGGCCACCGGCAAGGGCGACCCCTCAAGCGTGCAGCGGCTGCACCGGTGGTGCTCGTCGGTGGCGGGGCGGGGGGCATGCAACCACCCGGACGGTACGGCCGGGCTGGTCGCGAGCGCGCTGGAGGTGTTCGACGAGGACGTCGACCGGCACCTGAACGGGTGGTGCGGGCGGCCGCTGCGCGGCGTGTTGCCGGTGCCGGAGGAGCGGCGGGCGCGGCGCAAGGTGGGCGCGCGGTGAGCCGGCACCGGCGGGACGACGACGAGGACGTCGCCGACTACGGGTACGCGGAGGCGCCGCGGTACGCGCCGGTCTACGAGCCGGTCTACGAGCCGCCGCAGAGCGAGGCGTCGCGGTACGCGTACGAGGCGCCGGCGTATGAGCCGCCCAGGTGAGCGCAGGCCGCCCGGGTACGAGCCGCCCGGGTATGAGCCGCCCGGGTACGAGGCGCCGGTGGCGTTCCGGCCGGCGCACTCCTACGAGCCGCCGCCGGCGCCGGCCTACGAACCACCGGCGCCGGCCTACCAACCGCCCGCACGGTCCTACGAGCCGCCCGCGGCGCCGGCCTACGAAGCGCCTTCGTATGGCCGCCATTCCCCGTCCTACGAGCAACCGGCGCCGGCGTACGAGCAACCGGCGCCGTCCTACGAGAGGCCCGCACCGGCGTACCAGCCGCCGCCGTACGAGCGACCCGCACCGGCATACGAGCCGCCCGCACCGGCGTACGAGCCGCCCCCGCCGTCGTACCGACCCGCGCCGTCGTACGACCCACCGGCGCCGGCCTACGAGGCGCCCGCGCCCGCGTACGAGCGGCCGGGGGTGGTGAACGGGGCGCCGGCGGTCCCGGCGGCGTACGTACCGCCGGCGGAGCCGCCGCTGGCCGGTTCCGTGAGCCGCCGCTCGGCGCCGCCGCTGCCCAGCGCCGCCCGGTCGCGCAAGCCGCCGCGGCAGCAGGCCCGGCCGCCGGCGCCGCCGCAGCCCCCGGCGCCGCGGCCGAGCCGGCCGAGCCGGGCGGGCCGGCTCCGGCTGCGGGTCAACCCGATCACGTGCGACGGCCACGGGCTGTGCGCCGAGCTGTTGCCGGAGATGCTCACGCTGGACGACTGGGGCTTCCCGTCGCCGGTGGTCGCCGAGGTGCCGGCCGAGCTGGAGGGGCACGCCCAGCGCGCCGCCCAGCAGTGCCCGACGCTGGCGATCGTGCTCGAGCGCCGCCGCCCCCGCGCCGCCGGCTGACCCCGCCTCGCCCCACCCGGCCTGCCGGCCAGCCCGCCTGGCCAGCCAGCCCGGTCAGCCCTCCGCTCGGCCTGCCGGCCGGTGAGCCCGCGGCGGCGAGGTCAGGTGACGCGGGCGGGTTCGGCGGGATACTTGCGGTGGTCCCCGGCCGCGACGATGGCGTGGATCTCGGCCACGGCGTCGTACACGTCCACGAAGCGGGTGGTCAGCGGCGCCGGCCCCAGCCGCAGCCGGTCCGGGGTGCGGTAGTCGGGCACCACACCGCGGTCGACCAGCGCCTGGCACACCTGCCACGCCTCGGGGTGGTGCAGCGACACGTGCGAGCCGCGACGCAAGGGGTCGCGCGGGGAGGCGAGGCGGAAGCCGAGCGGCGCGAGCCACTCGTCGGCCAGCGTCACCAGCAGCGACGTCATCGCCATGCCCTTGGCCCGCAGCCGGTCGATGCCCGCCTCCGCGGTCAGCCGCACGCCCTCCTCGACCGCGGCCACCGCCAGGATCGGCGGCGAGCCGACCAGGAAGCGGTCGATCCCGGGCGCGGGCTCGTAGGAAGCTCCCATGCCGAACTGGTCGACGGTCCCGAACCACCCCTGCACCGGCTGCCGCAGCGTCTCCTGCAGGTCGGAGCGGACGTAGAGGTAGGCCGGCGCGCCCGGCCCGCCGTTGAGGTACTTGTACGTGCAGCCCACCGCCAGGTCCGCCTCGGCCGCGGAGAGGGCGACCGGCACCGACCCGCCCGAGTGGGACAGGTCCCACAGCGTCAGCGCGCCGACCGAGTGCGCCGCCGCGGTGATCGCCGGCAGGTCGGCCAGCGCGCCCGACCGGTACGCCACCTGGGACAGGCAGACCAGCGCCACCGAGTCGTCCAGCGCCGAGCGCACCGCAGACGCCGAGAGACCGGAGTCGATGTCGCACTCCACCGACCGCAGCGTCAGCCCGCGCGCCTCGCACAGCCCCTGCAGCACGTATCGGTCCGTCGGGAACTCGTCAGCCGACGTGACCACGACCGAACGCCCCGGCCGGGCGTCCAGCGCCGCCGCGGCGAGCTTGTAGAGGTTGACCGTCGTCGAGTCGGAGACCACCACCTCGCCGGGCCGGGCGCCGACCACGGACGCGGCGATGGCGTCGCCGACCGCGTGGCACAGCCCGATCCAGGACGACCAGGACCGGATCAGCCCCCGGCCCCACTCCTCGGTCACCACCGTGGCCAGCCGGTCCACGGTGGCCCGGGGCAGCCGGCCCAGCGAGTTGCCGTCCAGGTAGCGCAGGTCGGGCTCGGGCAGCACGAAGCGGTCCCGGAAGCCGGCCAGCGGGTCGGCCCGGTCCAGCTCCTGCGCGTACTCCCGGCTCAGTACGTCGGCCACCCCGACATCCTGCCCTGCCCGGACCACGAACTAGAGTCGGGTATGGCCGAGATGCACGATCTGACCGCGCTGGAGCAGGCGAGCGCGGTCCGCCGGCGCGAGATCAGCCCGGTCGAGCTGGTCGACGCCCATCTGGACCGGGTGCACCGGCGCAGCGACGAGCTCGGCGCGTTCGTCACGGTGACCGAGGACGCCGCCCGCCAGCAGGCGAAGGAGGCCGAGGCCCGGATCGCCAGGGAGGACCCGGCGCTGCTGCCGCCGCTGTTCGGGGTGCCGACCGCGGTCAAGGACCTCAACCTCACCGCCGGGGTGCGGACCACCCTCGGCTCGGCCGTGTACGGGCAGTTCGTGCCGCCCGTCGACGACCACGTGGTCGAGCTGCTGCGCCGGGCCGGCACGATCAGCCTGGGCAAGACCAACACCCCGGAGTTCGGCCTGCCCTGCTACACCGAGCCGGCGGTGGCGCCGCCGGCCCGCACCCCGTGGGACCCGACCCGGTCGGCCGGCGGGTCCAGCGGCGGGGCCGGCGCGGCGGTGGCGGCCGGGCTGGTGCCCTTCGCCCAGGGCAGCGACGGCGGCGGCTCGATCCGCATTCCGGCCAGCGTCTGCGGCCTCGTCGGCATCAAGGTCTCCCGCGGCCGGATCAGCAACGGGCCGATCGGCGGCGACGTCACCGGCCTGGCCTGGAACGGTCCGCTGGCCCGCAACGTCCGCGACGCCGCCGCCCTGCTCGACGCGATGGCGGTGCCGATGCCCGGCGACCCGCACTGGGCGCCGCCGCTGACCGACGGCGCGACCTTCCTGTCGTACGCGGGGCGCGACCCGGGCAAGCTCCGCATCGGCCGCTGGGCGACGCCGGTGGTGGCGCAGACCGACGTGCACCCGGAGTGCCTGGCGGCGTACGAGGAGGCCACCCGCACCCTGGTCGAGCTCGGTCACGAGGTGGAGGACGTCGAGGCGCCGTTCCCGCCGGACGTGATCTCGCTCTTCGAGACCGTGTGGGCGGTGTCCTCGCAGGGCGCCCCGGTGGAGCCCGGCCGGGAGGGCGAGCTGCAGCCGCTGACCCGGTGGCTGCGCGAGCGTGGCGCGGCGGTCACCGGCCCGCAGTACGTGCAGGCGATGGCGCGGCTGCAGATGCTCACCCGGCAGTGGATCGGGCGGACGGCGGCGTACGACGCCGTGCTCAGCCCGACGCTGGCCAGCCTCCCGGTGCCGGTCGGGCACTTCACCGCCGGTGACGACCCGGCCGAGGACTTCGCCCGGCAGAAGGCGTTCACCCCGTTCACCGCGGTCTACAACGTGACCGGCCAGCCGGCGGTGTCGCTGCCGCTGCACTGGACCGAGGCGACCGACGACCACCCGGTGCTCCCGGTCGGCGTCATGCTGGCCGGTCGGCCGGCCCAGGAGGCCACGTTGATCATGCTGTCCGCGCAGCTGGAGGACGCGCGGCCGTGGCTGGAGCGCCGGCCCCCGGGCTGGGCGGAGTGACCGGCGGGCCGGCGGAGCCGGGAGCGGCCGGGTTCGCTACCGTAGCGCCGTGACCGTGTGGGAGACCGTGCTGGTGTTCGGCGTGCTGCCGCTCGCCGGGCTGGGCGTGCTGGCGCTGCTGACCTTCGCGCCGGGCGCTTCGCGGACGCCGCGTTACCGGGTCGGCCGGCCCTGGGATCACGAGCCGGTGTGGTATGTGGCTCGTCCCGACGTCGACGCGCCCGCCGGCTCGGCGGCCGGCCGGGCCGCGATCGCGTCCGCCGGCCGGGCGCCGGAGCTGCCCGGCGGGGTGCCCGCACCCGCGTCCGCGGCGCTGCTGGACAACCGCACCGGCACGGCGAGGGGTGGGGCCAATGGTGAGTGGTGAGACCGTCCACGGCACGGTGACGCGCCCGGGCGGGGACAACGGCCCGCCCGGTCAGCTCGGCCCGCGCGAGGCCGCACCCGGCCTCGGCGTCGCCGGCGGCGGCTCGCCGGACAGCGCCGTGGTCGACCGCAGCGCGGCCGTCGTCGGCCGCACCCCCGGCCCGTTCTCGCCGCGTCAGCTGTCCCGGCTGGACGAGGCGCTGACCATGGCCAGCCGGGAGACCGGCCTGGACTTCAGCGTGTACGTGGGGGCGCTCGACGAGCCGACCCGGCAGCACGCCGAGCGGCTGCACGCCGGTCTCGGTGCCAAGGCGGCCAACGGGGTGCTGCTCGCGGTCTCGCCCGCCCAGCGGGTGCTGCACATCGTCACCGGCGAGCTGTCCGCCCGCCGGCTGCCCGACCGGGCCTGCGCGCTGGCCGCGCTGTCGATGCGCGCCTCGTTCTCCCTCGGTGACCTGGTCGGCGGCATCGTCAACGGGCTCCGGATGCTGTCCGACCAGTCCGGTCGCCTGGAGCGCCGCTAGACACTCGGTCCGGTCGCCACGGCGACCGGCGGGACCGCCCGGGCCACCCAGTCGAGCACGAGCTGCAGCGGCGCCGGGTCGGCCGGGTCGAGCCGGTCCACACAGACCGGCCCCCCGCGGTACGCGCGGGCGGCCCGCCGCACCCGGGCGGCCGGGGCGCTGCGGTCGCCGACGACCAGCACCGGGGGAGCGCCCAGCGCGGGCGCCGGGGTCCGGGCGAGCGCCGCCTGGCAGCGGACCAGCACCGGCTCGCGCGGGTCCGCGGCGGTGGCCGCGCCGGGCGGGGTGAGCAGCACCGCGGCCCGGGCCGGGTATCGGGCCAGCGCCCGGGCCACCACCAGCGCACCCAGCCCGTGCCCGATCAGCACCGGCCGGACCGGCAGCGCCACCGCCGCCTGCAGCACGTCGTGCACGTAGTCGCGCAGCAGCGTCCGGGCGCGCAGCTCGGCCCCGCCGCTGCCGCCGTGACCGCGCAGCGAGACCGCGTGCGCCGGGAAGCCCCGCTCCGCCGCGGCCGGGAGCCAGGCGAGCGCGTACGCGGCCGCGCCGGCCCCGGCCCCGGGCACGAAGAGCAGCGGCGGGCAGCGGGTGTCGCCGGCCGGCTCGGCGCTGAGCAGCTCGCGGCGCACCGCGGGCGGCGGCGTGGCCCAGTCCCAGCGGCGCATGACGCCGGCCTGCCGGCGCAGCCCGTCCCAGCGGCGCATCACATCGGCCTGCCGGCGCAGCCCGTCCCAGCGGCTCACGCGGCGGCCCGCAGCTCGGCGATGGTCCGCTCCAGCCCGCGCAGGTAGCGCTGGTGGGCCACCTCGAACCAGTGCCGGGTCGAGTTCGCGTACCGGGTGCCGCCGGTCCACCACCGCTGGTCCAGCCGCCGGTCCGCCCGGGCCAGGAACTCCCGCGCCGCCGCCGGCCGCGACCCGAGCAGCTCGGCGATCGCCACCGCCTGCCAGTGCGCGACCGCGAACTGCCCGGAGTCGGTCTGCACCAGCCCGGCGACCGCCAGCGAGGGGTGCCGCGGGGTGAAGATCTGCTGGTAGAGGTGCGGCCGGCCGTCCCGCCAGTTGAGGTGCTCCTGGTCGAGGAAGTCGAACCGGACCAGGTAGCCGGTGGCGTACACGACCAGGTCGACCCGCTCGGTGCTGCCGTCGGTGAAGACGACCTGGTCGCCGTCGAAGCGGGCCACGTCGGGCTTCGGGGCGATCGAGCCGTGGCCGAGGTGGTAGACGAGCTGGCTGTTGATGATCGAGTGGGTCTCCAGCGGCCGGTGGTCCGGCTTGGGCAGGCCGTACCGGCTCAGGTCGCCGACGAAGCCGCGCAGCACCGCCGAGATCACCCACTGCCGCGCCCGCAGCGGCAGCCGCAGCGCCAGCAGCAGGTCACCGATCTGGTCGGCCGGGCGGCCGGCGATGTACTTGGGGATGTACCAGTAGCCCCGCCGGCTGGAGTGGAACGTCCGCTCCGCGTGCAGCGCGCCCTCGACGGCGATGTCGCAGCCGGTGTTGCCGGCGCCGACGACCAGCACCCGCTTGCCGCGCAGCACGTCCGCGCTCTTGTAGTCCGCCGAGTGCAGCACCTCGCCGGTGAACGTGCCCGGGTAGCCGGGGACCTTGGGGTGCCAGTTGTGCCCGTTGGCGGCGACCAGCGCGTCGTACCGGCGGGTCTCCGGGGCGCTGCCCGGCGGCTGCACGGTCACGTCCCAGCCCTCGCCGGCCGGCTCGGCCCGGGACACCCGGTGCCCGAGGTGCAGGTGCGGGGCGAGCTCGAAGTGCCGCGCGTACGCCCGCAGGTAGTCCTGGATGTGGGTGTGGTGCGGGTAGTCGGGCAGCTCGTCCGCCATCGGGAAGTCCGGATACTGGGTGAAGGGCTTGGACGAGATCGCGTACGTGTTCGCGTAGACCCGGCTGGTGGGGCCGCCGAAGTTCCAGTTGCCCCCGACGTCGCCGGCCTGCTCATAGGTGTCGACCGCGAAGCCCCGCTCCAGCAGGTTCTTCGTCACGGTCAGCCCGCTGCTGCCGGCACCGATCACACAGACCGTTTGACACCCCATGAGACACACAATGGCACAAGTCGGGCAACTGCCGCCACCGCGCCTCACCCGGACGGCCGAGCGCCGGACGGCCGAGCGCCGGGCCGGCCAGCGCCGGACGGACCAGCGCCGGACGGACCAGCGCCGGACGGGGCGGCCGCCCCGTCCGTGGCCCGTCAGCCGGCGGCGGCGTCCCGCTCCCGCGCCCGCAGCGCCCGGAGCACGTCGTCCCGGCCCTCGGCGACCAGCCGGCGCAGCGCCGGCGGCACCGACACGTCGGCCAGGAACGCGTCCGCCGCCACCACCGTCGCGGGGTCGATCACGTCCGGGAACAGCCCGACCACCACGTTCTGCGCGATCTCGCTGGTCCGCCGCTCCCACACCTCCGGCACGACGGCGAAGTAGCGGTCCACGTACGGCGCCGTCAGCTCCCGCTGGGCCGGGTGCGAGAAGCCGCCGATGATCGCCTCGTTGATCGCGTTGGGCAGCTCGTCGTCCTCGGTCGCCCGCCGCCACGCCTCCGCCTTGGCCTCCGGCGTCGGCCGCAGCGCCTGCGCGGTCGCGGCCCGCCGCTGCCCGGACGCGGTCGGGTCCCGCTCCAGCTCGGCGTCGATCTCGGCGTCGCCGGCCGCGCCGACGGCGACCAGCGCCTGCAGCAGCGTCCAGCGCAGGTCGGCGTCCACCGCCAGGCCGGGCACGGTGTCGGAGCCGTCCAGCAGCCCGCGCAGCACGGCCACGTGCTCGGGTGTCCGGGCGGCGCCGGCGAAGGTGCGGGTCCAGGCCAGCTGGTGGTCCGAGCCGGGCTCGGCCGCGCGCATCGCGTCCGCGGCGAGCGCGGCCAGCCGGGCCCAGCCCTCGTCCGCCCAGCCCGGGTCGGCGAAGCGGGCCAGCGTGCTGCGCAGCTTGGTCTGCAGCGACTGCACGACGCCGATCTCGGTCTCGCCCTCGATGCCGGCCAGCGCCAGCGCCACGTAGTCGCGCGCCGGCATCTCGCCGTCGCGGGTCATGTCCCAGGCCGCGCCCCAGCACAGCGCCCGCGGCAGCGGGTCGTCGATGTCGGCGACCCGCCCGATCACGGTGGCCAGCGAGCGCTCGTCCAGCCGCACCTTCCCGTACGTCAGGTCGTCGTCGTTGATGAGCAGCAGGTCCGGCTGGAGCACGCCGACCAGCTCGGGCACCTCGGTGCGGGCGCCGGTGACGTCGATCTCGACCTGGCCGGAGCGCACCACCTTGGCGCCGTCGGCGTTGTAGAGCCCGATCGCCAGCCGGTGGTCGCGCAGCGGCCCGCCGCCCGGCTCGGCCGACCCCTGCAGCACGGCGAAGGACGCGTACCGGCCCTGCTCGTCCAGGGTGAAGTCGGCCCGCAGGGTGTTGATCCCGGCCGTCTCCAGCCACTGCGCCGACCAGTGCGACAGGTCCCGGCCGGACTCCTCGGCGAGCGCGCGGAGCAGGTCGGCGAGGGTCGTGTTGCCGTACTCGTGGCGGCGGAAGTAGACCCGCATCGCCCGCAGGAACTCCTCGGTCCCCACGTACGCGGCCAGCTGCTTGAGCACGCTGGCGCCCTTGGCGTATGTGATCCCGTCGAAGTTGACCTCCACCGCCTGCACGTCGACGATGTCGGCCGCGATCGGGTGGGTGGAAGAGAGCTGGTCCTGCCGGTACGCCCAGGTCTTCTCGATGTTCGCGAACGTGGTCCAGGCCGAGGTCCACCGGGTCGCCTGCGACTGGCAGAGCACGGAGACGAAGGTGGCGAACGACTCGTTCAGCCAGAGGTCGTCCCACCAGCGCATGGTGACGAGGTCGCCGAACCACATGTGCGCCATCTCGTGCAGGATCGTCTCGGCGCGCCGCTCGTACGAGTAGTCGGTCACCTTCGACCGGAAGACGTAGTCCTCCAGGAAGGTCACGCAGGCCGCATTTTCCATCGCGCCGGCGTTGAACTCGGGGACGAACAGCTGGTCGTACTTGTCGAACGGGTAGCGGTAGTCGAAGGCCCGGTGATACCAGTCGAAGCCCTGCTTGGTGACCAGCAGGATCTCGTCCGCGTCCAGGTGCTCGGCCAGCGACGCCCGGCAGTAGACGCCCAGGTCGATGCCGTCGTGGGTGTCCAGGACCTTGTGGTACGGCCCCGCGACCAGCGCGGTCACGTACGGCGAGAGCGGGGGAGTGGCGGCGAAGCGGACCACCTGGGCGCCGCCGATGCCCTCGTGCCGCTCGACCGCGCGGCCGTTGGAGACCACTTCCCAGTCGTACGGCGCGGTCACCGTGAGCGTGAACGGCGCCTTGAGATCGGGCTGGTCGAAGCAGGCGAACATCCGCTTGGCGTCCGCGGTCTCGAACTGGGAGTAGAGGTAGACCGCGCCGTCCACCGGGTCGACGAAGCGGTGCAACCCCTCGCCGGTGTTGGTGTAGAGGCAGGTGGCGTCCACGACCAGCACGTTGGCGGCGGCCAGGGCGGGCAGCGCGATCCCGGTCTCCGGCGTGTACGCCGAGGTGTCCACCGCCTCGCCGTTGAGGGTCACCTCGCGGAACCCGGCCGCGATGACGTCGACGAACGTGGCCGCGCCGGGCTCCCGCGCGGTGAAGCGGACCGTGGTGCGGGACCGGAACGTCCGCTCCCCGGGCTTGCCCCCGCCGTCGGTGAGGTCGAGCTCCACCTCGTACGAGCTCACGGCGAGCAGGCCGGCGCGGGTGCGCGCGTCGGCGCGGGTCAGGTTGGGGACGCCCATCCGTCGAGTCTGACACGGCAGGTATGTGGTCCTGGCGGGAATGCCGGCCGGCGTCCCACTGCTGGTGCTGGGCGTAGGTCGAGGTCGACTGAGGAGGAGAGCGTGGCGGACGAGCGGACGAGGGTGGACTTCTGGTTCGACCCGGTGTGCCCCTGGGCCTGGATCGCGTCCCGGTGGATGCTCCAGGTGGCCGAGGTACGCCCGGTGGACCTGCACTTCCATGTGATGTCGCTGTCGGTGCTCAACGAGGGCCGGGACGACCTGCCCGAGCGTTACGCCGAGCTGCTGAGCACCGGGTGGGGCCCGGTCCGGGTCGCGATCGCGGCCGAGCAGAAGGCCGGCAACGAGGTGCTGGGCCCGCTGTACACCGCGCTGGGCACCCGGTTCCACCACGAGAAGGCCGACCGCAGCCGCGAGGTGCTGGTCGCGGCGCTGGCCGAGGCCGGCCTGCCGGCCGAGCTGGCCGACGCGGCGGACTCCACCGACTACGACGAGGCGCTGCGCGTCTCGCACCACCAGGGCATGGACCCGGTCGGCTTCGACGTGGGCACGCCGGTCATCCATGTGGACGGCACCGCGTTCTTCGGCCCGGTGATGTCCCGCATCCCGCGCGGTGAGGAGGCGGCCCGGATCTGGGACGGGGCCCGGCTGCTGGCCGGCTACCCGTACTTCTACGAGCTCAAGCGGACCCGCACCGAGGGCCCGAGCTTCGACTGACCCTCAGCGGTCCAGGAGGCGCAGGGCGCCGAGCTCGGGGGGCTCGGCGGGGTCGACGGCGCCGGTGGCGGCGACGAAGGCGGACCGGATCGGCGCGCACCGGAAGATGCCGCCGACCCCGGCCACCGGGAGGTCACCACCGAGCCGGGCCCGTACGGCTGCCGCCAGGTCGGCCAGGTGCGCCGCCGCCTCGGCCAGGATCCGGCCCGCCTCCGCGTCGTCGGCGGCGGCGACCGCGGGGACGAGGCGGGTCAGCAGCTCGCGGTCGGTGGGGCGCTCGTGCACGAGCCGCTCGGCCGCCGGCAGCGACCCGAAGGCGGCCACGACCACGTCGACCAGCGCGGTCGGTGGCCCGATCCCGTCGGCGGCGCGCAGCGCGGCCCGGACCGCCTCCCGGCCGACCCAGTAGCCGCCGCCCTCGTCCCCGAGCAGGAAACCGTGCCCGCCGACCCGGGCGCCATGGCCGGCGGCGTCCCGCCCGGCCGCGCCCGACCCGGTGCCGGCGATCACCACCACCCCGGGCGCGCCGCGGAACGCCCCGGCCAGCGCGGCGTCGGTGTCGTCGCCGACCGCCACCCGGGCGCCGGTACGCGCAGTCAGCTCGGCCGCCACCCGTTCGGCGTCGCCGGCCGACCGTAGCCCGGCCAGCCCCAGCCCGGCGGCCGTGGCGCCGACCCGGGTCAGCAGCTCGGCGAGCCGGTCGACCGCGTCGGCGTGCAGGATCAGGTTGAGCGGTCCCAGGTCGTGCCGCTCGACCACGCCCCTGTCCCGGACGACCACCGCCCGGCTGCCGGTCCCGCCCGCGTCCACCCCCACCACCGTCCCCCGACCACCCGGCGGCGGCTGCGCCTCTGCTCCGGCGGGCGAGGCAGAGGCGTAGCCGGTCACCGGGTCCGCCCCCACCCCGGACCACCCGGCGGCGGCTGCGCCTCTGCTCGGGCGGGCGAGGCAGAGGCGTAGCCGGTCACCGGGTCCGCCCCCACCCCGGACCACCCGGCGGCGGCTGCGCCTCTGCTCCGGCGGGCGAGGCAGAGGCGCAGCCGGAACCGCGGCCGGTCATGGGGCGCCGGTGAGGAGTTCGACGGCGGCCAGCGCGCCGGCCCGGGAGGCGCCGCCGGTGGCGAACCAGCCGCGGGCCGGCGGGGGCGGCGGCCCGGGCAGGCCCATCTCCACCACGACCGCGTCCGGCCGGGCCGCGAGCAGCGCGGCCACCGCGCGGCCCACCCAGCCGACCCGGGTGGCGTCCCGGGCGACGACCACGACCGGCCGGTCCGCCGGGAGCGGCGGCACCGGGTCGTCCGGACCCAGCCGGCGCTCGTCTGCGCCGGGCAGCAGCCCGGCCAGGCCCCAAGCGGTGCGGCCGACCGCGATCGTCGGAGCCGGGTCCAGCTTGACCAGCACCGGCGCCGGGCCGACCCGCACGTCCCCCACCACCCGCAGCGCCCGCCGCGCTGCCTCCAGCCCCAGCGCCTCCAGCCCCAGCGCCTCCAGCCCGCCCCCGTCGGCGGCCGTGCCCCGGTTGGTTGCCGTGCCCCGGTCGGTCGCTGCGGTCGGCCGGCCGAGGGCGGCGGTGCGGCCCGCCGCCTCGACCAGCCGCTGCTCGGTCAGCCGCCCGGACCGTACGGCCGCCACCAGCGCGTCCCGCGCCGCGTCCGCGATCGACTCACCGCCCTCGTCACCGCCCAGGCAGAGCGCGTCCACCCCGGCCAGGACGGCCTGCACCGCGGCCTCGGCCAGCCCGACGGTGCCGGCGACCGCGCCCATCTCCAGCGCGTCGCTGACCACGGTGCCGCGGAAGCCGAGCGAGTCCCGCAGCAGCCCGGTGATCAGCGCCGGGTTGAGCGTGGCCGGCGCCGGGCCGTACCCGGGAACCACCAGGTGACCGGTCATCACCGCCGCCACCCCGGCGGCCACCGCGGCCCGGAACGGCTCCAGCTCGAGCGACCGCACGGTCGGCAGCCCGACGTGCGAGTCGACGGTGGTGTCCCCGTGCCCGGGGAAGTGCTTGGCGCAGGCCCCGACCCCGCCCGCCTGGGTGCCCTCGACCGCGGCGACCACGTGCCGGGCGACCAGGTCCGCGGTGGCGCCGAAGGACCGTACGCCGATCACCGGGTTGTCGGGCGCGCTGTTCACGTCCGCGACCGGGGCCAGGTTGAGCGTCACGCCGGCCGCCGCCAGCCGCGCCGCCATTGCCCGGTGCACGGCCCGGGTCAGCGACACGTCGTCCACCACGCCGAGCGCGTACGCCCCCGGCACCGGCGAGCCGACCGTGGCGTCGAGCCGGGTGACGTCGCCGCCCTCCTCGTCGGTCGCGACCACGATCCCGTCGCGCTCGGCCCGCAGCGCCGCGGTCAGCGCCGCGACCTGCTCGGCCGACTCGCAGTTGCGGGCGAAGAGCACCACCCCCCCGAGCCCGCCGGCCACCCGCCGGCGCACCCAGTCCGGCGCCGCCGTCCCGGCGAACCCCGGCAGCAGCACCGCATCCGCCAGCGCCTCCAGAGTCATCCTTTCACCGCGCCCGAGGCCACGCCGCCGGCGATCCGGCCCTGCAGCACGACCGCGAAGATCACCACCGGGATCGCGAACAGCGTCGAGCCGGCCATCAGCCCGCCCCAGTCGGTGCCCTGCGCGGTCTTGAACGTGCCCAGCCACACCGGCAGCGTCTGGTTGTCCCGCTCCATCAGCGTCAGCACGAGGATGAACTCGTTCCACGCCTGGATGAAGGCGAACACCGCGGTCGCCACCAGCCCGGGCGCCATCAGCGGGAAGGTGACCCGCCAGAACGCGCCCCACCGGGAGGCGCCGTCGATCATCGCCGCCTCCTCCAGCTCCACCGGCAGCGCTGCCACGAAGCCGCGCAGCGTCCAGATCGTGAACGGCAGCACGAAGGCCATGTACGTGGCCACCAGCACCGGCAGCAGGTTGAGCGCGTCGGCGTCGCGCAGCGTCAGGTACATCGGGATGACCAGCGCCTCCAGCGGCACCATCTGCACGATGAGGATCGCCACCAGATACGCCTTGCGCCCGCGGAAGCGGAACCGCGCGACCGCGGCCGCCGCCAGCAGTGCGACCAGCACGGCGAGCACGGTGACCGACAGCGCGACCACCGCGCTGTTGCGGAAGAAGGTCCAGAAGCCGTTGGTCGACACCGCGGTGCGGAAGTGCTCCAGGGTCAGCGAGGTCGGGAAGAGCTTGACGTCGAAGGTCCGGATCTCGCCGGACGGCTTCAGCGCCGTCGAGGCCATCCAGTAGACCGGGAACGCGAAGAAGGCGAAGACGAGCAGGGCGGCGACGTTCGCCAGCACGGACCCGCGGCGGCGCCGCCGGGGACGGGACCGGGACGCGGTGACGACGCTCACAGGTCCTCCTCGCCGACGCGGACCATCGTCCGGACGTACCAGAGGGTCACCGACAGGGTTAGCAGCACCATGATCACCGCCGCGGCCGAGGCGAGCCCGAAGCGGCTCACCCCGAAGCCTTGGTTGTACGTGTAGAGGTTCATCAGGACGGTCTGCCGGTCCGGGCCGCCGCGGGTGATCACATACACCTGGGTGAAGACCTTGAGGTCCCAGATCACCGACAGCGAGGTAAGGATGAGGAAGACCGGCTTGAGCATCGGGGCGGTGACCGACCAGAAGGTGCGCCAGCCGCCGGCGCCGTCGATGCGGGCCGCCTCGAAGATGTCCTCGGGGATGGTGACCAGTCCGGCGTAGAGGGTCAGCGCGACGAAGGGGATCGCCTGCCAGACCACGCACAGCACGATCACGGTGAAGGCGGACATCTGGTCGGCGAACCAGGAGCGCTGCGACCAGTCCAGCGGCGTCAGCGCGGTGACGGCCCAGTTGACGACGCCGTACTGCTCGTCGAAGAGCCAGCGGAAGACGATGGCCGCGCTGACCGGCGGGGTCGCCCAGGCCAGCAGCATGCCGGCCGAGACGAGCAGCCGCATGGGCCGGCTCAGCCGCTTCATCAGCAGCGCGACCAGGGTGCCGGCGGCGATGGTGAGCCCGACGCAGACCGCGGCGAAGACCAGCGTCCGTACGGTGACGGACCAGAACTCGCGGTCGGTGAGGATGGTGCCGTAGTTGTCGAACCCGACCCAGACGGTCTCCCGCCGGATCAGCTGGCGCAGGTTGAGCTGCTGGAACGAGGCGCGGACCAGCACCACCAGCGGATAGCCGAGCAGCGCGACGAGCACGCCGACGCTCGGCAGCACCAGCGCGTACGGGAACGCGCCGACTGCGCGGGGGCGGCGCCGGCGGGGGGCGAGCGGGGCGGCGCCCGGCACCGGGGCGGTGGCGGCCACCGGGGGCACCGGCCCGCCGCCGGCCGCCCCCGCCGGCGGCACCGCCGCCGCGACGTCCCCCGCGACGACGCCGACCCCCGCGCCCCCGGGACCGGACCGGGAGATCCGGCTCGCGTCGGTGTCCACTTGCACTCCTCCCGGCTTGCCCGCGGCGTGGAAGCTCCCCGGCCGGCGGGAGGCCGGCCGGGGAGCGGCCTGCGGGTGCTACTCGTTGAGCGTCTTGGTGATCGCCTGACTGGCGTCGCGGGTGGCGTCCGCGACCGTCTTCTTGTCGCTGAAGATGGCGACCAGCATGTCCTGCAGGATCGTGCTGCTCTCCACGTTCGCCCACTTCGGCGTGGCCGGGGTGAACTTGGAGTTCTTCGCCGCGGCGTCGAAGACCGACAGGATCGGGTCCTTCGCGTGCAGGTCGAGCAGGGTGGTCCGGTTCGGGATCACGCCACCCACGGTGGCGAGCTGGGTCTGCGCCTTCTCGCCGGCGAGCAGCTTGACCCAGTCGTACGCCAGGTCGGGCGCGTCGCTGCCCTCGGACACGGCCAGGTTGGACCCGCCGAGGAAGACCGGGGCGGTCTTGTCGCCGGTCTTGCCCGGGATCGGGAAGACGCCGATCTGGCTCTTCAGCGCCGGCTTGTTCTTCTGCACGACGCCGACCTTCCAGCCCGGGTCGATGATCATCGCGGCCTTGCCCTCGCCGAGCGGCACGGCCGGGTCGTTGTCGTTCTCGTTGCCGTTGACCGGGGCCTTGGAGTACTTCTTCACGACGTCCTTGAGCCAGGTCAGGCCGGCCTGCGACTCGGGGGAGTCGAGCGAGCCCTTCCAGGAGTCGCCGTCCTTGACCGCGATGTCGCCGCCGTCGTCCCAGACGAACGGCAGCGCGGCGTACCAGTACTGCCCCGGGAAGTAGAGCGCGGAGAACTTCGGGTCGGAGCCGAAGGTGCGCTGCAGCTTGTCGGCGGCCGCGACGAACGAGGCGCGGTCCGTGGGCGGGCTGGCGATGCCGGCCTTGGCGAACAGGTCCTTGCGGTAGATGACCGCGCGGTCACCGGCGTAGTAGGGGACGCCGTAGAGCTTGCCGTCCAGCGTGCCGGCGTCGGTCAGGCCCTGCAGCCAGGAGTCCCCGCCGAGGTCGCCCTTCTTGTCGGTCAGGTCGGCCAGGCCGCCGGACTCGGCGAACTTCGACACCAGCGTGTTGCCGATCTCCAGCACGTCGGGCGGGTTGTTGCCGGCCAGCGCGGTCGTCGTCTTCTCCTGGACGCCGTCCCACTGCTGGATCTCGACCTTCACCGTCACGCCCGGGTGGGCGGCGGTGAAGTCGTCGTTGACCGCCTTGATGACCGCGTCCGGGGCGCTGCCGTTCATCAGCCAGACCGTGATGTCCTTGGCCTGCGAGGTCTCCGCCGCCGGGGTGCTGCTGTCGTCGTCCCCGCAGCCCGCGACGCCCAACACCAGCGCCGCGACGACGCCGGCCACTGCCGCCGTGCGCTTGTTCCGATGCATCCCGTCATCCTCCTGGTCAGCCTCGTGCGACGCCGTCACTGGTCCGTACTGGTCCAGACCAGTGACCGGAAGATGGCACAGCGGCCCGCTGCTGTCAAGGACGGAGCGGGGCTTGCCGGCGGGACCGGTCAGGGCCACCGGCGAGCGCCGACCCGACCCCGTCGTACGGTGAGGCGGTGACGACCTCGACGCTGCTCCCCGGCCACCTGGACGCGCTGTTCGTCGGCGGCGAGTGGGTCGCACCGGGCGGGTCGGAGCGGCTGTCGGTGGTCAACCCGACCACCGAGGAGGAGCTGGCCGCCGTCCCGGCCGGGACGGCGGTTGACGTCGACCGCGCGGTGGCCGCTGCCCGGGCCGCCTTCCCGGCCTGGTCGGCCACCCCGCCGGCGCGGCGGGCCGCCCTGCTCGGCGCGCTCGCCGACGGGCTGACCGCCCGCGGCGAGGAGATCGCCACGCTGATCTCCACCGAGGTCGGCTCGCCGCTGAAGTTCGCCCGTTCGGTGCAGGCCGGGCTCCCGCCGACCGTCCTCCGCTCGTACGCGGAGCTGCTGGCCGACCACGCGTTCGAGGAGCGGATCGGCAACTCGCTGGTGCTGCGCGAGCCGGTCGGCGTGGTCGGCGCCATCACCCCGTGGAACTACCCGCTCCACCAGGTCGTCGCCAAGGTCGCCGCCGCGCTGGCGGCCGGCTGCACGGTGGTGCTCAAGCCGAGCGAGGTGGCCCCGCTGTCCGCGTACGTCCTCGCCGAGGTCGCCGCCGCGGCCGGGCTGCCGGCCGGCGTGCTCAACCTGGTGCCGGGCACCGGACCGGTGGTGGGCGAGGCGATCGCCGCCCACCCGGACGTCGACATGGTCTCCTTCACCGGCTCGACCCGGGCCGGCCGGCGGGTCAGCGAGGTGGCCGCCGGCACCGTCAAGCGGGTCGCACTGGAGCTTGGCGGAAAGTCGGCCAACGTGATCCTCGACGACGCGGACCTTCCCACCGCGGTGAAGGTCGGGCTGGCCAACTGCTTCATCAACGCCGGCCAGACCTGCACCGCGTGGACCCGGATGCTGGTCCCGGCGGCCCGCCACGACGAGGCGGTCGAGCTGGCGGTCGCCGGCACCGCCAAGTACGCGGTCGGCGACCCGCTGGACGAGGGCACCCGGGTCGGGCCGCTGGTCACCGCCGCCCAGCGGGACCGGGTCCGCGGCTACGTGGAGCGCGGCGTCGCCGAAGGCGCCACCCTGGCCGCCGGCGGGGCGGAGCCGCCGGACGGGCTGGACCGGGGCTGGTTCGTCCGGCCGACCGTCTTCGCCGGGGTGCGGCCGGACGCCACCATCGCCCAGGAGGAGATCTTCGGCCCGGTCCTCGCCGTGATCCCGTACGAGGACGAGGACGAGGCGGTCCGGATCGCCAACGGCACGCCGTACGGGCTGGCCGGCGCGGTCTGGTCGGCCGACCAGGACCGGGCGGTCGCGGTGGCCCGGCGGCTGCGGACCGGGCAGGTCGACGTCAACGGCGGGCGGTTCAACCCGCTGGCGCCCTTCGGCGGCTACAAGCAGTCCGGCACCGGGCGGGAGCTCGGCCGGTACGGGCTGGAGGAGTTCCTCGAGGTCAAGTCACTGCAGCTGTAGGTAGGCGCGCTCGACCGCCTGCTCGGCGAACTCCCCGAAGTACGGCAGGTCGCGGGCCACGTCCGCGGCCGGCCGGCCGTCGGCGTGCCCGGCCCGGGCCGCCTCGGCCAGCCGGGCCAGCTCGGCACGCTGCTGCTGCACGTACGCCCGGTCGACGACCGCGCCGTGGCCGGGCACGACCGGGCCGCCGACGTGCTCCAGCAGCGCGTCCAGGGTGGCCGGCCAGTCCAGCGGGAAGCCGTCGCCGAACTGCGGCGGCGCCCCCTCCTCGACGAGGTCGCCGGCCAGCACCAGGTGCGCGTCCGGCAGCAGCACGACCAGGTCGCTGTCGGTGTGCCCGCGCCCGAGGTGGCGCAGGTGCACCGGCCGGCCGCCCACGGTCAGCGTGGCCACGTCGTCCACCAGCTCGTCCGGCGGCACGATCTCGACCGCCTCGATCCGCTCGGCGCCCTCGGGCTGGCCGCCCTGCCGGTAGAGCCCGGCGATCCGGGCCCGCATCCGCTCTCCGTCCGGTCCGGACAGGACCTCGGCGCAGCGCCGGTGCCCCCAGATCGTGGCCGGCCGGAACGCCGCGTTGCCGAAGGCGTGGTCGAAGTGGAAGTGCGTGTTGACCACCACCCACGGGTGCGGGGTCACCGTACGGACCGCGTCCGCCAGCTCCCGGCCCTCGACCAGGTCGGCCCGGGTGTCCACGACCAGGCAGGCGCCCTCGCCGACCACCAGCGTGACGTTGAGGTCCATCGACCGGTGCCGCCGCACGAACACCCGGTCGGCCAGCTCGGCCCACTCGTCCGCCACCGGCACCCCCTTGCAGCATTGTGAGCTCGGTGAACTTTCCCGGCGGTCCGGCCACGATCGAAGAGCGCCTAGTCTGTCACGCGAAACTGGCCACCAGGGGGCACAGTGGGAGGCACCGTGCGCAATGGCGACTGAGGACCCGACCGCGCTCACCTTGGCGCTCTACCGGGCCATGACCGCCTTCGACCGGGCGGAGGCGGCCGCGTTGGCGCCGCACCGGCTCACCGTCAGCCAGCTCAACATCCTCACCGTGCTGCACCAGGCAGACCGACCGCTCACCATGGGCGACCTCGGCCAGGCGGTGTCGGTCCGGCCGGCGAACCTCACCGGTGTGGTCGACGGGCTCACCCGCCGCTCGCTGGTCGAGCGGCAGATCAACCCGTACGACCGGCGCTCGTACCTGATCACCCCGACCCCGGCCGGGGTGCAGTTCCTGGCCGACTTCCTGCCCGAGCACCGCCGCCACCTGGACCAGCTGCTCGGCGGGCTCAGCGAGACCGACCGGATCGCGCTGGCCGGACTGCTGGAGCGGCTGCGGCGCTCGGTCGACGACGCCGGCCAGGTGACCGGCATCGCCGGCTGAGCCGTCGGCCGGCCGGGTTCCGGCCGGGTCGGCGTGGCCGGTCAGCCGGCCGGGACGCGCTCGGTGCGGACCAGCGGGGCCATCAGGACCAGCGCGACCAGCGGGCATAGCGGCAGCAGGGCGAACGCGACCGTCCAGCCGGCGCCGGCCACCGCCAGCCCGAAGCCGACCGGCGCCACCGTGCCGGCGATGACCACCGCGGTGTTCTGCAGGCCGAGCGCCACCCCGCGGCGGCTCGGTGCCGCCGCCTCGGCCACGCTGAGGAAGGCCAGCCCGTTCCAGCACAGGGCGAGGACGGCGGCGAGCCCCAGCCCGGCAGCGGTGACCGCGATCGGCGCCCGCAGCAGCAGGACGCCGGCGACCAGCGTGCCGGCGAAGACGGTGACCAGCACGCGGAGCAGCCGCAGCCGGGTGCCGAGCCGGTCCGACCCCCGCCCGACCGCGATCCGGGCCACCACCCCGACCAGCTGGGCGCCGGCCAGCACCGCGCCGGCCGCGGCCGGGGACAGCCCGCGCTCGTCGTGCAGGTAGAGCGCGACGAAGCTGAGCAGCGCCAGCTGCGGCAGCACCAGCGTGAAGCTGGTCGCGGTGAGCCGCCAGATCCGGGCGTCGCGGACCGGGTGCGGGCCGGTGACCGGGCCGGTGTCGGCCGCCGGCCGTGGATCCCGCATGCCGACCCCGGCGGCCAGCGCGCCGACCGCGCACACCCCGGCCAGCACCGCGAGCGCCCGCGGCGCGTCGCTCGCGCCGGCCACGGTCGGCAGCGTGGCCGCGGCCAGCGCCCCGCCGAGCGGCAGCGCGCTCTGCCGTACGCCCATCGCCAGCCCGCGCTCGTCCGGCGGGAACCAGCCGGCCACCGCCCGGCCGCTGGCCGCGTTCACGCTCGCCCCGAAGCAGCCGGCCACCGCGAGCGTGCCGACCAGCGCCACCGCGCCGTCGGCCCGGGTCGCGGCCAGCATCGCCGCGGCCGCACCGACCAGCCCGACCGACATCACCCGGCGCTCGCCGATCCGGTCGGCCAGCGCGCCCCAGCCGAGCATCGTCACGACCATCCCGCCGCCGACCGCGGCCAGCGCGACCCCGACGGTGGCGATCGACAGCCCGTAGTGCGTGCGCAGCGCCGGGGCCAGCGCGGGCAGCCCGAGCGACACCGCCGCGAACGCGGCCTGGGCGACGACGCCGACACCGAGGACCACCCAGCGGTACGCCGGGACGCCCGTCACACCCGGATCTCCATCCGCAGCCCGCGCGCGTCGGTGTCGCCGCCGAGGACCTCGGCGGCGCCGGCCCGGTGCCGCTCCGCCGACCAGGCCGCGGCCAGCGCGTCCAGCGCGTCGACCAGCGGCACCTCGCGCGGCAGCTCGGCCAGGTCGAGGTCGTACGGCCCGGTGAGGGCGCGGATCCGCTGGCCGGCGCCGCGCGCGGTCCGTTTCGGCTCGACCACCCGCGGGTCGAGCCGGCGGAAGGACAGCTCGGGATGCACCTCCACCACCTTCCGCTGCCGTTCCGGGCTGATCCAACGGTCCAGCTCGGTGATCCTCGCCACGATGTGCCAGGCCTGGACGGACAGCCCGGGCGCATCCAGGGCCCGGGCCGTCGCCACCGACTCCGCGTGCGTCGCCACGGCCAGGACGGCACGCGGGGGAGCGAAGAAGACCGACGACCGGGCCGGGCCGAGCCGCTGCCGGGCCTCCCGGTCACAGCGGCGGATGCCGGTGTCCGGCAGGCCGATCGGCATGTCGATGCCGACGGCCTCGACGTCCCGGTCGAGCAGGTCGGCGACCCCGGTCGCGTGGTGCCACCGGACCCGGGTGCCGCTCACCTCGGCGGCGACCCAGCCGCCGGGGCACCCGTCCACTCCGAGCACTGCCACACTGCGCAGCATGCGCGTCTACGTCGGCTCCGACCACGCGGGCTTCGAGCTCAAGGCCTACCTGCTCTCGCACCTGGCCGCGGCCGGGCACGAGCCGGTGGACTGCGGGCCGGCCGCGTACGACCCGGACGACGACTACCCGCCGTACTGCTTCGCGGTGGGGGAGCGGGTCCTCGCCGACCCGGGCAGCCTCGGCGTGGTGATCGGCGGGTCGGGCAACGGCGAGCAGATCGCGGCCAACAAGGTCCCCGGCGTACGGGCGGCGCTGGCGTGGAGCGAGGAGACGGCCCGGCTCGGGCGCGAGCACAACGACGCGCACGTGGTCGCCGTGGGGGCACGGATGCACTCGCCGGAGGACGCGGCGCGGCTCGTCGACGTCTTCCTCGCCACCGCCTTCACCGGCGGCGAGCGGCACGCGCGCCGGCTCCGGCTGCTCGCCGACTACGAGGCCAGCCACTGACCTCCCGGGTCCTTGGGGTCAGCGGGGGTCGTCCGGCGGGACGTAGTGCCGGCGGACGATCACCAGCTCCCGCTCCGCCGCGGCCAGGTCGTCCGCGGTCGGCCGGGCCGCGTCCCGGGCCCGCATCGCTCCGATCACCCCGACCTGCGACGGCCCGGACCCCACGATCCCGCGCAGCCCCCGCTCGGCCGCGTCCGCCCGCCGCCCCGGCCGCTTCCCCCGCCCGCCCTCCACCCCATCGTTCGCGGCCGCCGTTCGCCGGCGCCGCCGTTCGCCGGCCCGCCGCCGTTCGCCGGCCCACCGTCGCTGCTGGCCGGCCCCCCGTTCGCCGGCCCACCGCCGCTGTCGGCCGGGCCCCTGTTGGCCGAAGCACCGCTCGTCGGTGCGGTGCTCGCGGGTCGGCGGGCCGCCGTCCCGCTGCCGGGCGGGTCGGTCGCGGTGCGTCCGGGTGCGCGCCGGCCGTGCCGCCGGTCGACCTCGTCGACGGGTGGACCCTCGACGGGCGGGGCGGCGGGCGGGCCCGCATACTCGCCTGGCGTCCCGGCCGGCGGCACCGTCCCGGCGGCCCGGTGCCGGTGTCGCTCGCGCCGGCGGTGCCGGCGCGGGGCGGGCTCGTCCACCACCACCTCCGGGAGAGACGTCCACCGTGCCTGAGGGCCACACGATCCACCGGCTCGCCCGCGAGCACAACCGGCTGCTGGTCGGTCACCCGGTCCGGGCGACCAGCCCGCAGGGCCGCTTCGCCGACGGCGCCGCCCGCATCGACGGGCGGGTCCTGGAGCGCACCGACGCGTACGGCAAGCACCTCTTCCACCGGTACGGCGACCTCTGGCTGCACGTCCACCTCGGCCTCTACGGCAAGTTCGACACCGGCACGCTGCCGCCGCCCGAGCCGCGTGGCGCCCTCCGCCTGCGTCTGCTCGCCGACGACCACTGGGTCGACCTGCGCGGGCCGACCGCCTGCGAGGTGCTGCTGCGCCCGGAGGTCACCGCGATCCGGGACCGGCTCGGCCCCGACCCGCTGCGCCGCGACGCCGACCCGGAACGCGCCTGGACCCGGCTGTCCCGCAGCCGGGTGGCGATCGGCGCGCTGCTGATGGACCAGACCGTGGTCGCCGGGATCGGCAACGTCTACCGCGCCGAGATCCTCTACCGGCACGGGATCGAGCCGCATCGCCCCGGCCGCGACCTGCCCCGGGAAACCTGGGACGCGCTCTGGCCGGACCTGGTGACGCTGATGCGGGCCGGCGTCCGCACCGGGCGGATCGTCACCACCCGCCCGGCCGACCGTCCCGGCGGGCGGCTCACCCGGGACAAGGCGCACTACGTCTACCGCCGAGCCGGCCTGCCGTGCCGGATCTGCGGCACCGAGGTGCGCACCGAGGTGATGGTCGACCGGAACCTCTTCTGGTGCCCTACCTGCCAGCGGTGACGTACGCCCGGCGGGTCTCCGCCTCGACGCCGGGATAGTGGTCGCGCTCCTCGACGGCCCGCACCGCGAAGCCGGCCGCCGCCAGCCACCCGGTCAGCTCGCCGACCCCGAAGAACCGGAAGTCCACCGAGACCGGCACGCCCCACCACTCGTCCAGGTGCCGGACCTCGTCCCCGACGTGCACCGCGACCAGCAGGGCCCCGCCCGGCCGCAGCACCCGCCGTACCTCGGCCAGCGCCGCCACCTCGGTGCCGGGCGGCAGGTGGATCAGCGAGTAGAAGGCGACCGCGGCGGCCAGCGCGCCGTCCGCGAGCGGCAGCGCCATCAGGTCGCCGGCCGCCACCGGCAGCCCGGGCGGCGCCTGCCGCAGCATGCCGGGGGACAGGTCGATCCCGACCACCCGGGCCCCTCGGCCGCCCAGGTACGCCGCCACGTGCCCCGGCCCGCACCCCAGGTCGCCGATCACCCCAGCCGCGCCGGCCGGCACCTCGCCCGTCAGACCGCCGCCGGTCGCCGCCTCGCCCGTCAGACCGCCGCCGATCGCGGTCCGATCGGCGGTTCCGCCGCCGGTACCGGCGACCGCCCCGACCTCGGCCGCGAGCTCATCGAGGAGCCGGCGGTCGAGCGGCTTGCCGGCCAGCTCCCCGCCCACGTGCGCCGCGTACGCCCCCGCGACCCGGTCGTAGCTGCCCCTCAGAACACCTCGGGACACCACGGCTGCCGATCCCCGGCGAAGGCCCGGCTGGCCGCCCGGAGCGCGCCGGCCGTCCGCTCCTCGACCCGGCCGGCCGCGGCCAGCCCGATCAGCGTCGGCCCGCCGAGGTGCACCGCGCCGAGCTCGGCCGCGGTCAGCGCCAGGTCCGCCGGGTCGGTGCTGGGCCTGCAGGTCGCCCCGGACTCGTCGCCGGACAGCCGCCAGCGGCCCGCGTTCCACGGGCAGAAGTCGTCGGTCACGTCGAGCACCAGGTCGATCGGCGTCGAGTACGTCCGGTCGGCCAGCGCCCGGCCGACGTCCGCCAGCCGCACCCAGAGCGAGTCGTACACATGCGGCCGGAACGCCCGCACGTCGGCCAGCAGGTGCTGGATCGGGTCGTCCAGCGGTGACCGGTCCTTGCGCAACCGGGGATAGAGGTCGAGGCCGGCGAGGTATCCCCAGAGCGCCGCATACGCCTCCGGGGTGACCGCGAAGAGGTCGAGGATCCGCACCTCGCTGTCGTTGCGGGTGGGCGTCCACTCCTCCTTGAACCGGTACGTCACGAAGCCGCTCACCGAGCCGTCCTGCTCGGTGAAGAGCGCGTGTCGCCGCGCGGAGGCGCCGCCGCGGATGTGCTCGGGGTCCCAGAAGATCTGGTCCCACCAGGCGTCCGAACGGCCCAGGAAGCCGACCGAACCTCCTCTGACCTGCTCGTACACCGCGATCTCGTGCGGGCGGGCCGTCTCGGGCGAAGCGAGCACGACCCGGCCCGAGCCGACCGGGGTGCCCGGGCGCAGCCCCACCCGGACCCGGTCCGCGGTCATGCCCACCTGTCGCGCGGCCACCCCGTAGCCGAACCGGCCGTAGATGACGCCCTCGGACGCCCACAGCGCGGCCACCGGCTCCAGCTGCCGCTCGTGCAGCTCGGTGAGCTGGCGCCGCATCATGTCGGTGAGCAGCCCGCGGCGGCGGTGGGTCGGCAGCACCCCGACGATCGTCACCCCGGCCACCGGCCGCGGCCCGCCGGGCAGCGTCATCTCCAGGCTGTAAGCCCCCGCGGTCGCGACCACCTCGCCGCCGTCGAAGGCGGCGATGCTCCGGTCGGCCTCGAATGTCCGGGCGAACTGCTCGCGGTCGTCGTCACGCGGGTCCTCACCGAAGGTCTCCGCCAGCACCCGGTAGAAGCCGGGCAGCTCGGCGAGGTCGATGGGACGGAGCTCGACGTCGGTCATGGCGCCTTCCTACTCCTCGCCACCGACAGAATGCGACGGCTTTCCGCGCCGCCGTACGCAGGCGGGTGCCACGATCGCTACTGTGCGGCCGACATGGTGGGGAACGCGTGGGCTCGGGCCGCCAACAGCCTGCATCGGCTTCGTCGGCGGCTGGGCGACGCCGGGGTGGCGGCCGCCCTGGTCGGGCTGGCCGGCCTGCTCGCGCTCGCCTCGCTGGCCTGGCCGGACCAAATGCGTCCGGTCGGCGTCCTCGCCATCCCGGTGCTGATCGGCGGCCTGACGCTGCCCCGCCGCGAGGTCGGGCTGCTCATCCTCGGCTCGGTCCTGCTCACCGTGCTGGTCACCTCGGCCCGCGGCTGGGGCGCGCTGAACGTCGGCACGATCGCCGTCTTCGTCGTCGTCGCCGTCGTGTCGTACGAGCAGGCCCGCCGCCGGGACCTGATCGGCGTCCGGCAGGCCCGCCCGGACCGGATCATCCTGGAGCTGCGCGACCGCCTGCGGGTCCAGGGCGAGGTGCCGCCGCTGCCGGCCGGGTGGGGCATCGAGGTCGAGCTGCGCCCGGCGTACGACTCCGGGCTGGCCGGCGACTTCGTGGTCAGCCGGCTGCAGGCGACCGTGCTGGACCTGGCCCTGGTCGACGTCTCCGGCAAGGGCATCGACGCCGGCACCCGGGCGCTGCTGCTGTCCGGCGCGTTCGGCGGGCTGCTCGGCGCGGTGCTGCCGGAGCGCTTCCTCATCGAGGCCAACCGCTACCTGCGCCAGCAGCGCTGGAGCGAGGGCTTCGCCACCGCGGTCTACCTGCGGGTGGACCTGGGGTCGGGCGAGTACCGGCTGGAGAGTGCCGGCCACCCGCCCGCCGCGCACCTCGACGCCGGCAGCGGCACCTGGCGGCTCACCCAGCGCCGCGGACCGCTGCTCGGCGTCGTACCGCACGTCGGCCACCCGCCGGAGACAGGCGTGCTCCGCCGCGGCGACGCGGTCCTGCTCTACTCCGACGGTGTGGTCGAGGACCGCAGCCGCGACTTCGAGGTCGGCGTCGACCGCCTGCTCGGCGCGGCCGAGCGGCTGGTCCCGCGCGGCGACTACACCGGCGGCGCCGCCTCCCTGGTGACCCAGGTCCCCACCCGCACCGACGACGACCGGGCCGTCGTCCTCCTCTGGCGCGAGTACTGATACATTTCTGACCCGCGCGCGGACGAGCTCCGCTGATCGCCGAGGAAGTGTTCTGGTCGGCGATCGGAGGTTCCTTGCAGCACCGGTTCTCACCGGCCCTTGCCCACTGGCGCTCCGCCAGCCGCACCGAGATCGACCACTTGCTCGCCGCGCACCACTTCGTCCGCGCCCTCGGCCCGGCTGGGGGGCCCGCCGCCGAGCAGATCCTCCACGCGCTCGTGGTCCAGCTCGCCGCCCGCTTTCAGCGCTACTGCCGGGACCTCCACGACGCCGCAGTGGACGCGCTTGCCGCTGCCGTGCCGGACGCCTACGGGACGCTCCTCCGGGAGGCCTTCCTGACCGGGCGCCGGCTCGACCGGCAGAACGCCACCTCGGCGGTCCTCGCGAACGACTTCAACCGCTTCGACCTCAGGATCTGGTCCGTGCTGCCCGCGACTCAGGCGGCTGCCCGGACCACGCTCGACGAGGTCATGTCTGCCCGCAACGCGATCGCGCATCAGGACGCGTCCGGACTTGCCCGGCTTCGGCTCGACACGGCGGTGCTGCGGGGCTGGCGGCAGGCGCTCGACGACCTCGCCGGCGCGGTGGACGTCGCCGTCGGTGACCGGCTCGGAGAGGTCGTCGGCGATTTCTCGTGGATCAAGGATGACAGGGGGCCGTAGCCTTATGCGCATGGCAAGCGAGCAGATCTTTCACGTCGGCGACCGGGCGTTGTTCGTGTCCGGTGGCTTCGACGTCGAGGTCGAGGTGATCGAGGAGCGCGGCCCGCTCGGCGTCGGTGGTCGGCACCTCGTCCGCATCCAGTGGCCCTCGGACTGGGAAGAGCCGCACGAGCTGACCGTCCCCGAGGCGGACCTGCGGCCCATCACCGGTGCCGTCTGAGCGCTCGACCGGCGCCGCTCACCCGCTCCTAGCGCCCGCGCCGTCGCTGCCTTTCGGCGGCCCAGGCGGCGAGCTGCGGCCACATCTGGTCCACCAGCTCGTCCAGCGTCCCGGGCGCCGGCAACGCCGCCACCGCCCGCGCCGCCGCGACCGTCTCCGGCTCGACCCCTTTCGGGCGCTGCTGTCGGCGAAGAAGCTCGTCCCGAACCCGGACGCCGGCGTCCCCTCGGTCGTCCGCCTGGCCACTCTGGACGCCGGGTTGACCCGGTGGTCGGCGCTTCCGGACTCCGAGATCATCGGCTGGTCGCCGGTGGTGGCCGCCGGGCGCGCCGTGTGGCCGTACACCGGCTCCGCCGACGGCGGCGGCGGCAACTGGGGCCGGTCCTATCCCGGACGGATACCTCCTCCGGCCCTGACCCCTTCAGGCGCGGTCGACCGTCAGCGTGGAGACGCCGGCGACGGCGTCGATGTCATACCGGTCGGTCGCGGTCGAGCTGCGCACCGTCGTCCCGCCGGACAGCCCGGTCCGGCGTACCCCGTCGACCTGCACCGACCCGGCCCCACCACTGACCCGTACGCCCGCGTCCGCCCTCGCCGGCAGATGCACGGTGAAGTCCGACGCCCCGCCGGCCATCCGCACCGGCACCGCACCCCGCGGCTCGGGCAGGCTCAGCTCGATCCGGCTGGCCCCGGCCGCGAAGTCGACCGCGTCGACCCGCCCGCCCCGCAGGTCGACGAACTCGCTGTTCGCCCCGCCCGACAGCCGCACCCGCCAGCGCACCTGCCGGTCCAGCAGCACGGTCACGTCCGACGGCCCGGCCAGCCCCGTCGACACCAGGCTGACCCGCACCCGCGGCCCGTCCCGGTGGACCACCGGCGCCACCTGCGCACCCTCCGGCGTGCTGGCCCGCACCAGCTCCGGCGCCAGGTCCGCGACCCGCACCGTCACCGCCGTCGCCCCGCTCACCACGTCGACCTCGGCCGCGTCCAGCCCGTCCCGCGCCACCGCCGCCTCATGCGGCGGCTGCGTCCTCTCTGCCGTCAGCGGCGCGTGTGCCTCCGGCCCACCGTCGTCGCCCGCGACCACCAACAGACCCACCACGACCAGGGCGCCCAGCACTCCCAGCGCCACCAGACCGTCCCGACGCGCCCGCACGCCCGCTCCGTACCCGATCGGCCCGGTCACGTACCCATCCGACTGCCAGCGTCGGCTGAGAGAGCGGGTGACGGGAATCGAACCCGCATGGCCAGCTTGGAAGGCGCCCTTTGGCGGGCCTGCTAGCTGGCTGACCTGCGGCTTCGGTTGTCCGCCAGTGACCGCCGTACGCCTGCCGGAACCGCTTCTGTCCGCCGCTGAGGGCACGGCGGGGGCACGCGCTCCGCCTGCTGATCCGCTCTCGTCGTAGGCGGGCCCGCCCGGTGTAGCGAGCACCGAACGGGCCCTTGATCCCGCACCTTCCGTAGAAAGGGCGAGACCCGTGGCGAACGGTAGTGGCCGGCGTGTGACGTCGGGACAGCGGGCGATGGCGGCTTCGGTCCTGGTGGACCGCGCGCGGCTGTCGGTGGTGGAGGCGGCGGTGTGGGCGGATGCGCTCGCGCTGCTGGTGGAGGACGGGCAGGACGACGGGCCTCAGGTGCTCCTGAGCCGGCTGGTCGATCAGGTGACCGCGGCACGGGTGCGCCGGGCGCTTGTCGGCGATCTGGAGGCTTGCGGAGGACCGCTTGGCCGCCGCGGCTGCAGGAGGTGTTCCGGACGGCGGTCGAGGTGCCGGCGGGCGAGCTGCCGTCCTGGGCGGAGACCGGGATCGTCGATCCGGCCGGCGGTCATCGAGTGTTCGGCAAGCACACGCTCGACCTGGACGCGGCCGAGCTGGCGGACGGGATGCCGTGGCCGCCGATCACGGTCATGACCTTCCAGGTGTCCGGCGCGCCGGCGGGCGTGCTGCTGGAAGTCGGCCCCGGCGGCCTCCCGCACCGGATCTTCGCCTCGCAGGCGCGGCGGATCGGCGGCGCGCTGCGTCGACGCGGCCGAGCTGGCCGACGAGGTGAACGCGTGACCTGGCCGGCGGAGGAGGATCGGACGTACGCGGCGGAGGTCGGCCGGCGGCTCCGCGGCTGGCGGGTGATGCGTCGGCTGACGCAGCAGCAGACCGCGGACCTGGCCGGCGTCGACCGGGTCGTGGTCCTGGCGGCGGAGCGGGGAGCGGTGGCGCTGGACTTGACCCGCCTGCGCCGCCTGGCCTGGGCGGTCGGTGCGCCGCTGCCCGAGCTGGTCGACGAGGACCGCGTCTTGCCTCGGGCGGCCGGCTCACACTCCGGGCCTGCTCCCCGTAGGCGCTGATCTCCTCGGGTGGCCGGGCCGGGTCAAGGGCGGCGCTCGCGCCGTCGCGCAGCGATGCCGTAGGCACCCTTGACGCGGCCCGGCCACCCTCCGAGGACAATCCCCGCCTCCGAGGAGCCGGATCGTCCTTGAACTGGACGATCGCTGGTCTAGTCTCTGCGACAGTTTGTCGATACCGATGTGAGACGGGGGCGTTGTGTCGGAACAGGCGGTTATACGGATTGTGGATCGACGGCTGCCGGAGGGCCTGCATCGGGTGACGGTGTCCTTTCAGGGCAGTGGAATGGTCCCTCGGGACGCCGAAGTGCGCGTCGATGTGTCGGTGGATGACCGGGACGCGGAGCGGGTCCGCTGGTATTTAGAGGACTACGCCGAGTTTCCAGCCGATCCCGGTCCCGCGATTGCCGCAGCGGCGGAGTCTGTCTTGGCGATCACCGGTAAGGAATTGTTCTCCCGGACCTTCGTGAAGGACGCGGCGAGTTCCTGGACCTTGGCGAGCAATTCCCCGCATGGGTTGGCAGGCGTGCGGATTGAGGTGGATGCGGATCCGGGTGATGTACCGGGATTGCCGTGGGAGTTGTTGCGGGATCCGGCTACTGACAGGGCGGTGGTGTTGGGTGCGGCGGTAGTTCGTGCGGACCCATCGGCGAGACGGCTCGTCCGGTGCGTCTTCCGGAGCCGAGCCGGCAGAGTCGGCTGCGGGTGCTGTTGGTGATCTGCCGGCCGGGCGGGCGAGGAGGACGTGCCGTTCCGGTCGGTGGCCTCGCGGCTGGTCCGCGGCGGCGCGGACCGGATGACGGGTCTGGATCTGGACGTGCTGCGCCCGCCGACGTTCGCCCGGCTCGGCGCAGGTGCTGCGGGCGGCGGCTCGGAGGCGGGCCGGCCGTATCACGTGGTGCACTTCGACGGCCACGGCACCTACCTGGACGCTGCCACCTGGCCGCGACACCGATCGGCGGACGTGACAGCGGCGGCAGCGCGGGGATCCGGCGGGTCGGCGGGGTGGCGGTGTCGCCGTTGCGGTACGGGGTCGGCCTGGCCGGCCCGCGCGGCCGGGCCGGCACGGGTACCTGCTGTTCGAGGACCCGGCGTCGGGCGTCCAACCAGCAGCTGGTGGACGGGCCGACGCTGGCCGGGCTGCTGGTCGAGACCGGGGTGCCGGTGCTGGTGCTCAACGCCTGCCGCTCCGCCTACGCCGAGGCCCCCACCACCCCGGCACCGGCGACCCCGGACGCCGATGCCGAGGCCGTGACGGCTGCGGGACCGGGGCGGGGGTGCATGACGCGGGTGCGGGCGTACGGGTCGTTGGCCGCGGAGGTGACCGACGCCGGGGTGCCCGGGGTGGTGGCGATGCGCTACAACGTCTACGTCGTCACCGCCGCCCAGTTCGTCGCCGACCTGTACGCGCAGCCTGCTGGCCGGGCCGCACGCTCGGGGCAGGCCGTGACCGACGGCCCGCAAGGCGCTGGCCGCCGACCCGACCCGGCAGATCGGCGCCGACCCCGGTGGCGCTGCAGGACTGGGCGGTGCCGGTGGTCTACGAGGCCGCGCCGCTCACCGCTGATCGACCCCAGCCAGCCGGGGCGGCCGACGGGCCGGACGCCGGCGTGCGGATCACGCCGAGCAGCCCGGCCGCGCGCCGGCGCGGATGGCCGCGACGGTGCGCCGCGCGCCGCCGGATGTCGGGTTCTTCGGCCGGGACGAGACGCTGCTGGCGCTGGACCGGGCGTTCGACACCCACCGGATCGTGCTGCTGCACGCGCTGGCCGGGGGCGGGCAAGACCACCACCGCCGCCGAGTTCGCCCGCTGGTACGCCGCACCGGCGGCCTGCGACCACCCGAGCGGGGGCCGGGGCCGGTGCTGTTCACCTCCTTCGAGCACCACACGCCGCTGGCGCGGGTGCTGGACCAGCTCGGCGACGGCCTTCGCGCCGCTGCTGGAGGCCAACGGCATCCACTGGGCCGCGCTGACCGACCCGGCCGAGCGCCGGGATCTGGTCGCTGCAGATGCTGGCGCAGGTGCCGGTGCTGTGGGTGTGGGACAACGTCGAACCGGTCGACCGGCTTCCCCGCCGGCACCCCATCGGCCTGGACCGACGACGAGCAGGCCGAGCTGGCCGAGCTTCCTGCGCGACCTCGAGACCGCGACCCGGGCGAAGGTGCTGCTCGACCTCCCGCCGCGACGAGCACGCCTGGCTGGGCGACCTGCCGCGCGCGGGTGCGGCTGCCGCCGATGCCGATGCGGGAACGGCTGCAGCTGGCCCACGCCCTGGCCGCCGACCTGCCCCGGACACGCCGCCCGCGGATCGAGCGTGCGACTGGCGGCCGCTGCTGCGCTTCAGCGGCGGCAACCCGCTGACCATCACCGTGGCGGTCGGCCAGGCCGCTGCGCGAGCACCTCACCACCACCGCGCAGCTCGACGGCGTTCGTCGCCCGGCTCGCAGGCCGGGGCCGGCGACGCTGGAGACCGGCCGACGACGCCGCGCTGGGCCGCGAGCGGTCGCTGGCCGCGTCGCTGGCCTACGGGTTCACCCACGCCTTCACCGACCGCGAACGCGCCGCAGCTGGCGGTGCTGCACCTGTTCCGCGACACCGTCGACGTCGACGCCCTGCGCTGCATGGGCGACCCCGACATCGCCGGCGACCGACGCGGTGCCGGCGCTGGCCGGGGCTGACCCGCGACGGCCGGCATCGCCCTGCTCGACCGGGCCGCCGAGATCGGGCTGCTCACCGGCTACGGCGGCGGCTACTACGGCATCCACCCGGCCCTGCCCTGGTACTTCACCACCCTGTTCACCACCACATCGGCCCCCCCGACAGCCCCGCCGCAGCCGCCGCCGAGCGCGCCTACGCCCGCGCCTACGCCGCCCTCGGCAACTACTACTTCGAGCAGCTCGAGCAGGGCCGGGCCGCCGAGGTGCTTGCCAGTGCTGCGGGCCGAGGAAGCCAACCTGCTGCACGCCCTGCACCTGGCCCGCACCCACCAGCTCCCCGACGCCGAACTCGGCTGCCTGCAGGGCCTCAGCAAGCTCTACGGGCTGACCGGGCGCGCCACCGAATGGGCCCGGCTGGTCGACCGACATCGAGGGCGACTACATCGACCCCGCCACCGACCGACCCCTCCCCGGCCGCGACGACCACTACAGCATCGTCACCGATACCGGGTCCGAGGTCGCCCAGGCGCAGCGGGACTGGCCCACCGCCACCCGCCTGCAGACCATTCTTACGGATTGGATCCGTAAGGATGCGACTCCCCATCTGAGTACCCCCGCCGAGCAGCTCGACCCTGCAGAGCGCATCAGCGTGCGCAGCCTGGCGGTAGCCGAACAAGACCTCGGACAGCTTCTCAGCCTGCAGGACGATCCCGCCTGCCTCGTCCACCTGCAGGCTCACTACGATCTTATGGACAGAATCGGCGACGCGGTCGGCGCGGCACGGGCAGCCTCCTTTATCGGCAACGCCTATCTGCACGTGAGCAGCTTGCGGGATCTAGACAAAGCCGAGCAATGGTTCGAACGCGATCTCGACCTCACACCGGAACGCGATGTGATCGGCCGCGCCGCCACTCTTGGCAGCCTTGGCTCAGTGGCCTACAGCCGGTTTCTCGACGCTCGTGATCAAGCCGGAGCCTCAAGCAATGTCCTGCTTGGCCACTTGCGGACTGCCCTCGACTGGCTCCAACAGTCTATCGCCATCACCCCAGACGACCACTGCGACTATCTCGGCAACAGCCACATGCTAGTCGGCAATCTGTACGCTGAACTTCATGATGTCCCCCTGGCTCTACACCACTATCAGCAGGCCGTCCAGTACAGGGAAGCTTGTAGCGACGTCTACGGCGCCGGCGGGGTCCGCCACAACATCGCGCTCCTTTTAAGGGCCGCGGACCGCCCCGAGACGCACTCTATTACGCCCGCGCAGCCCTTGCTAATTACCATGCCGTCGGCCCTGGCGCCGCGCAGGAAATCCGTCGGACCCAGGACCTCATCCAAAAATTGAGACAGAAGCCCGGAGGATAGCTTTAACAAAACAGTGCACTCAATAGCAGCTTGGGGCGTTTTGAATCGCAGTTCACATAGGGACAGCTCGCTAGCACAACAGGAGTAGGTTCTGTGCAATCATATGTGCTTAGCTCATTGATTCGAGGCTACCCTCGTGATCCGCACGTTAATGCGATATCCGACATCCCGGACACGAGGCGGGAAGTGCAAGTCCAACTGTCCCCGGCAGCGTCGACCATGACTGTGTCTATTGCGGGAACATTTTGGGCGGTCAAAATGCGGGCTGCAGTGCCGTCCGGGCCGGCAGTGAACGCGGCTTGCGCGAGCAGGCCCCGTCCGGAGCGGATGGTGACGGTAGCGGTAGCGCCCGGATCGAGTCCACGGAAGGTAACCTCGGCGGTGACTGCGCCCACGGCCTGAGGACGCGCCGAGGTAGCGCTGTTCGTCTGGAGGGGCGTCGTCCGCGTTATGGCGATGGTGGGCGGCTGGTCCGGTATGCCTAGCAGGGCAAGGCCGGCGGCGACAGTGCTCGCGCCGGCGGCGGCGACGAGTAAGACTGTGGCCGCGACGGTCAGTGGACCGCGTATGTTGATCCTGCGCTGGTACCAGGCTTCCACGGCCAGCAGGTCACCGGTGCTGATTTGGGTGACGGTGAGGATCTGCGCGGACAATGCCGTGATTACCGCGCTTGCGGCCAGCAGCATTGCGTGATTGCCAGACCGCGCGCTGCTCCGGTAACGGAAGGCAAGTTGGACCCGAGGAGAGTTAGCCCGGTCAACAGGGCGCCCACCACGGTGACGTTAGTGACTACGCGTGCGGTCGCGGCGTCTAGCCGGGTCAGCGATTTGACCGGCGCGAAGTCGTCTGCTAGAGCCTGCCAGGCGAGGTCTTGGGCATTGGCGGGTTGGGTCGCCACCGCCGGTCAGTCTCGGCTGCCAGTGCAGGTGACCGCATGGGTCGAGTCTGTGTCCTCGCCCGGACAAGTCACAATGACCTTGAAAGGCCTACTGCTGCTCCGGGTGCCCAGGGTCCTCGGCCTATAGACCAAGTCGATCTCCTCCTCCAACCGTTCCTTGACCGCCTCCGTCAAATCAACGTGGTGAGTACGGCACTCGTAGGACGCTGGTGTCAGTTGCACGACGCACACCTCCAGTCCTCGGGCGCTCGCGACGTCGAGCCCTACAGTCACGGGAGCAGGTTGTGTCCAAGCCTAGTGGTCGCCTCGATCATGGCCTCGGTGGCCGCCGCACAAGTCGCTTCTCTCCGCCGCTCTCCTTCATTGTACGACCGTTGCCTGCCAGAGTAAGGACGAGTGGTATCAACACCGCTTCCTGGGGGCGGATCAATGCGCAGCAGCCTCGCCCAGAAGTTGGTGAAGAAGGGCTCGTCGCAGAGCGGAACCCCCCGGGCCGCTCTGTGCGCGGCGGCGCGGGGCTGCGCGACCAAGGACGGCCGAAGGCCGCCCGCGGTGTCGCGGCGGACCCGCGCCGAGCCGCGCCGCCGGGAGTCGGCGCCTTGATTCGATAGAGGCTGACCCGGCAACGTCCTGCGGCCTTCCTGTAGTCCGAGTAGGAGCGGCTCCCGACTCAGTGGGCTCTTGAAGGGTCAAAAGCTCTTCCGTGCTTGATACGGAAGCCAAGTCGTCAAGGGCCATGTCGGTAGCTAGGTCGTAGGGCACGAAGTAGGGCGTCGGAGTCACTAGCATCGGGATGATGCGTTCGTACTCACGTAGCTCGGCATGGCCTCGCGCTTCCGCTGCTATACGCCCAACGGCACCTTTCCATTGGCTCGAACCCTTGCTGCAACCGGGTACTCACATTGCGAACTAGGCGGAACTCGCTCTCATTAAGGTCTCCGGGGGCGAAGCTCTTGCAGTTGATAAGTAGGCACGTGTCCCCCTTTGCCGCGATGGCGTCTAGGTCGGTTAGGATGTCGCCGTTCTTGAGGCGCGGCTTGGAGGACACTAATTGCCTGACGGGCGCCGGGGGCCTCCACTCGGTCCCATCGATGAGTGATTGGATCTGCACTTCGAAGTCCTTAGACCGCGCCCGTATTGCCGGCGGTTCTTGGCGGCTGGGTGGTCGTGGTACGGACAAAGTGTAGATGCGATGCATCATGGCGTCGTAGTCAATGCACAACAAGTCTGCATTAATTCTCCTTCCGATCGGGCCGGTCTGCAGCGGCACGATTGCCCCCTCGGATAAGGTCAGCTGCATGAGTAGGTCGAAGCTCAAATCGCGTGCGCAGTTGAAGCCTTCGAAGGTTTGCTCTAGGGACGTCCATCCAGGATTCTTGGCCTCACCACTCAGTAGGGCTTCTACCTGCTGTATGTTGAGAATGACGTAACCATTTTCTATTACGACTTCTCGTTCTTGCGGGCTCGCTAGGGCCAATGGATTGAGCAGAACCTGATTCAGGAAGATGGCCTTGGGCAAATCTGGCTGGTACGAGTTGTAGCTTCGGAGTAACGCGGGGATCCGATACGTTGTCCGGCTGAGTGCGAACTGGGGGCCGCGGCTAGGGCCCGTGTTGGTCGTTCGGCTCAGAAGCCCCAAGTGCTCGGGCGACCGCAGCTTGAACGGCTCAACTGATGTTAGGATCGTTCCCGAAGCTGTATTGAACGGCTCCGCGTTCCTTCGTCGGGAATCGAACAGAGTTACGGCCCGCCAAGCATCGCTCGCCTTGTCCGGCTGAGCGAGTAAACTGGGTAGGGCTTGGATGGGCACGTTCTTCGCGGCGCAACGCCACATTACTTTGTAGTGCCTGATCAGCCGACCGAGGATCAGCAAATCAACTACGGCCTCGACGTCCCGGCGCGACGGGGCCGGCTGCGCAACAAGGCCATCTGGCATAAGTTCTACCGGCTCCATGCAGCTGAAGGCGGAGACCGTCTCCGTGGTCCGGCGTCCTTCGACGTAGGACCCGGGCTGTTCGAACCTGTCTTCTCCGCCATACAGGTTAGTCGGCGTTCATCGGAGATACTGCAGCCAGCGGAATGCAGTGAGCTGCGGGGACACTGCGGCAGCCATAGATAGAGCTTCTTCGGTGGCAGCAGTCATAGCTGCTGTAGCCGCCGCCCCGGTCAGTGTGACCGCGTCCGAGCCGACGAAGGTGCTTGCTACCCGGCGCTTCGCAGGATCGAAACGGTCGATAATTGAGGGCGTCTGTTGAGCCAGCAGGCCTAAGAATAGGGATTGCGACATGCTATATGTGCCAATGCTGAGAAACTGAATACAATGGCCCGAGAGGCAATTGATCTGGCTGCGGACGTGTCGTAAGGCGGCGAGCATGCTGTCGATAGAAGGGCTGCATGTTGGTGTTGCCGGTTTCGCGGTATTCGATGGCTTGGAAGAGGCATTCGAGTTTGTCGGCGTCGCGGTGGATGATCGCTTCGCGGGTCTCGTAGGTTTCGATCTCGTCGACGATGGCGGCGAGGGCTTCGCGGACGGCGGGGGGTGCGCCGGCGGTCTGGTCGGCGGTGACATCGCGGTTGTCGGCGGCCTTGAGGTAGCGGCGGCCGATGTAGGCGATGTCGCCGACGCGGGTTTCCTGGGTGTCGTGGACGACTCCCATGAGGGCGACCTTGGCGGGGTCGGCGCTTTCTATGACGGCGAGGACGGCGCCGATGAGCGCGGTGCGGTGGGAGTGCTCGGCGATGGTCTCGGGGTGCTTGATGCCGGCGTTGAGCCAGCCGGTGCGGGGAAGGCGCTTGAGGGTGCCGGCCTCGAAGAGGTAGTCGACGACCGCGGCGACCTGGTCGTCGTCGGGCGTGGCCTCGTCAGGCTGCTCGGTCACTTGCGCGCTCCTCTGCAGGTCCTACGGCCTAGGCCTAGGGCAGACCCGAGGGTAGTCAGACGGCGACGCTGGCGAGGGCAAGGGCGCTGCGGATGGACTCGACTTCGCTTCGGATGCCGGCCGGCAGGGCTGCGGTGTGGAGCAGCTCGCGGACGCGGCCGGCGAGAGCGCGGGAGACGGCGGGGTCGTCGTCGAGGAGTCCGCGGCGGGCGAGGAGCAGCGCCAGACGGTGTGGACGTTGAGGGGCAGGTCGTCGGCGTCGGGGCCGAGGCGGGCGGTCAGGTGGTCGAGGAGAGTGAGTCCGCGCCAGCGTCCGAGGCCGGCGGTCATGAAGCTGTCGTCGCGCTCGATGGTGCGGGTCTCGCCGACCCAGTAGGCCCAGTAGTTGAGGTTCGGCAGTCTCCCACGAGTCGTCGTCGCGGCCGGCGTGGATGAAGCGGGCGAGGGAGTCGGCGTCGCCCTGGCGGTCGAGGGCGATGGCGATGGAGCGGGCTTCGGCCCAGCTCGGGGAGATGCGGGCGCCGCCGGCGCGGGTGAGTGAGGCGCGCAGCTCGGCGAGCCATCCGGCGGTGTCGGGCGTGCGGTCGAACGAGGCGAGGTAGGCAACCTGGCGGCGTACGAGCGAGCCCTTATCGGCCGGGCCGGGCGGGTCCTCGGCGGCGCGGCGGAGGTTGGCGACCAGGCGCCGGCGGTCGTCGGCTGCTAGGAGAGGTCCGCCGGCGACCGGACCGCGGCGAGCTGGGCGGCGGGCGGTGAGCACGACGCGGGGCGGGGTGTCCTTGAGCGGCCAGGCGAGAAGCTCGGAGAGCGGCTGCGGGAGGACGCGGACGGCGAGCGGGTGACGGGTGTCGGCGGGGTCGCCGTCGAGCAAGCGATCGAGGAGGTGGTCGGCCTGGGCCGCGGTGTCGAGGGAGTCGACGAGGGTCGGGTCGGCGCCGAGGTCGAGCAGCTCGGTCCGCAGCGCCACCACGTTGCCGGCGCGGGCAGAGGTCAGCGGCCGGCGGCCGGTCTCCCAGCCCTGAACGGTGGTCTTGTCTGCGCCGAGGGCTTCGGCGAGGTCCTGCTGGGTGAGGCCGGCGGACTCGCGGGCGACCTTGAACAGGGCGCCGGTGATGAGGCCGCGGGAGCCGCTGTCGAGGCTGGGCTGACTGCCGGTCAGTCCGGATGACGACGGGCTCCGTCGCGGCGATGCCACCCGAATTCCTCCTTGGCGGAGCACTCGTACTGCCGGTCAGTCCGATTCAAGCATAAACGTTCCTAGTGTTCTTCTCGTCCCGCTGAGGCGGCGGGAATCACCGAGAGAACAGGAACAACAATGGCTATCGGATTGGGCACGCGATTCGGCATCGACATGGCGGGGGTGTTCTCGCAGGGGCGTACTTCCGCACGATCGAGCCGGACAACGACTTCGACCTCGTCCGGTCGAGGGCGGCGGACCCGCAGAAGCGGGACAAGGAGACCGGCGAGCGGCTGTGGACCGTCACCGTGCTGGACGGCGACCCGGAGGCGCGGACGGCGGAGGTGAAGGTTCGGATCGCGGCGCCGGTGCAGCCGGTCCCGCCGTCGCCGGCGCCGGGCTCGCCGTTCCCTCAGGTCGAGTTCGACGGGCTGACGGTCATGCCGTGGGTCGACGGGCAGCGGTGCAAGAGCCGGCGGCACGACGACCGGGAGTGCCGGGGCCGGGTCGCCTTCAGCCTGCGCGCGGCCGGCATGCGGCCGGTGGGTCAGCGTTCGGCGGCGAAGTCCGGGGCGCAGCAGTGACCGCGCTCGACACCGCGGCCGGGGCCGACGCCTGCGGGGTCTACCTCGACGCGGACGGATCGCGGATCAGCCGGCTGTCGGCGCACATCCGGCCGACCACCGGCGTGCGGGTCAGCGAGTACCCGGCGGAGCGGCGCGCAGTCGTCCACCTCGGCGAGCGGTACGCCGAGTCCGTCGAGCTGTACGTCTCCACTGCCGCCCTCGCGCGGCTGATCGACACGCTCAATGACACCCACACCCGGCTCATCGCCCGCGACGGCGCGCCGGCCGGGGCGGTTTGAGCGACGAGGACGCCCGGCCGGTGCAGGTTGGCGCCCAGCCGGCCGGGCGTCTGTCCCCAACCCCTGCGAGGAGTGAGGAGACAGTCATGAGCGGCCGGACGCGGACCGAGTCGCCCGGAGAAGGCGCCCAGGACGACGATCCGGGACCTCGTGACCCGCGTGGGGCACGACAGCACCCGCGCGGCGATGATCTACCTCCACGGCTCGCCCGGTGCCGATCGGGCCCATCGCCGACGCCCTGCCGGTCGGATTCGACGAGGACACCGATGAGGCCGGCTGATCAGCCCGGTGAACCACGACGAGAGAGGCGCTCGACAGTTGTCGGACGAGGAGTTTCGTAATACGTTTGGATCGTGGGAGGTGCATCGGTCCGCGCGCAAGCACGGCGTCCCTGCGGAGGACACCGTGCACGCCGCTGCGCATGCGCTTACCGCGTACCCGGTGGGCGAAGACGAGAAGCCGCCGCGGGAGCTGCGGCTCGGCCCCGATCGGGCCGGGAACCTGCTGGAGCTGGTCGTGCTGCTGCTCGATGACGGGCGGAACCTGATCATTCATTCCATGCCGATGCGGTCGAAGTACCGAGGTCTGCTGACCGGAGGTGACTCGTGAACGGAGAGGTCCCGACCTCCGGCGGTGTGCCGGTGACGGACGACCTGGTGGACCGGCTCGCCGCCGAGGCCGAGCAGGGCTACGACGTGGGGACGCTTCGCCGGCGCGGAGGGCGGCCATCCCTCGGTTCAGGGCCGGCCTCCGTGGTGCCCGTCCGGCTGGATCCCCAGTTGAAAGCCGCGCTGGCCGCGCGGGCGAAGTCCGAGGACGTCAGCGCGAGCGAGGTCATCAGGCGGGCGCTGCGGGCGTGGCTGGACGTCGCCTGACGTCCTGGGATCTGGCACGGATCTGGCACGCGGACCTGTTGAGGAGGTGGCAGAGCAGATGCGAGAAGCCGCGGTACAACCGCTGACCTGCGGCGGAGTGGTGAGAGCGGGTGACGGGAATCGAACCCGCATGGCCAGCTTGGAAGGCTGGGGCTCTGCCATTGAGCTACACCCGCATGACGAAGGAAGGGTAGCGCCCGGCTCAGAGGTGCCGTACAACCCGGCCGGCCGGCGGCGGGGGAGGGTGTACCCGTGCGCAGAGGGACCGGCGCGAGCGCACCCGTCTACACTCGCGGACGGCCCCGGGGTGTGGCGCAGCTTGGTAGCGCACTCGCTTTGGGAGCGAGGGGCCGTGGGTTCGAATCCCGCCACCCCGACCAGTTCTACGAGGCAGCCCCCACATCGAGGAGACGAGCGCGTTGAAGAGCACAGTCGAGACCCTGAGCCCCACGCGGGTCCGGCTCGCCGTCGAGGTGCCCTTCGACGAGCTCAAGCCCAGCCTGGACAAGGCGTACGCGAGCATCGCCAAGCAGGTCCGGGTGCCCGGCTTCCGGCCGGGCAAGGCGCCGCAGCGGATCATCGACCAGCGGGTCGGGCGGGCCGCGGTGCTGGACGAGGCGGTGCAGGACGCCGTCCCGCGGGCGTACTCGGAGGCGGTCCGGGAAAACGAGGTGCGCGTCCTCGGCCAGCCGGAGATCGAGCTGACCAAGCTGGAGGACGGTGACCTGCTGGCCTTCACCGCCGAGGTGGACGTGCGTCCGCAGGTGACCCTCCCGTCGTACGAGGGCATCGCGGTCACGGTGGACGACGCCGAGGTGACCGACGAGCAGGTGGACGAGCAGGTCAACGGGCTGCGGGACCGGTTCGCGGTGCTCAAGGCGGCGGACCGGCCGGTGGCCGACGGCGACTACGTGTCGATCGACCTGCGCGCCACCGTGGACGGCGAGGAGGTGCCGGGCGGCTCGACCACCGGCCTGTCGTACGAGGTGGGCGGCGGCTCGCTGATGGGCGGGCTGGACGAGGCGCTGGTCGGCATGTCGCCGGGTGAGGAGCGGCAGTTCACCACCGAGCTGGTCGGCGGCGACCAGGCCGGGCGGACCGCGGACGTGGCGGTGACCGTCCGCTCGGTGAAGGAGAAGGAGCTGCCCGAGCTGGACGACGAGTTCGCGCAGACGGCGAGCGAGTTCGACACGCTCGACGAGCTGCGCGCCGACGTGCGCGACCGGCTGGGCCGGGTGCGCGCGCTGGAGCAGGGCGCGCAGGCCCGGGACAAGGTCCTGGAGGCGCTGCTGGCCGCGACCGAGGTGCCGCTGCCGGAGTCGATCGTCACGGGCGAGGTGGAGTGGCGCCAGCACGACATCGGCCACCAGCTGCAGGGCGCCGGCCTCGACCTGGACAGCTACCTGTCCGCTGAGGGCCGCAGCCGCGAGGACTTCGACGAGGAGGTCCGCCGCAACTCCGAGACCGCGGTGAAGAGCCAGCTCGTGCTGGACGCGGTCGCCGACGCCGAGCAGCTGGGCGTGTCCGACACGGAGCTGACCGAGCACGTCATCGCGCAGGCCCAGCGGTACGGGATGTCCCCGCAGGACTTCGCCCAGCAGCTGACCCAGGGCGGCAACCTGCCGGCGCTGGTAGCCGACGTGCGTCGGTCCAAGGCGCTGGCGAGCGTGCTGGAGCGGGCGGCGGTGACCGACGCGTCCGGCCGGCCGGTCGACCTGGCCGCGCTGCGCCGGCGGCCGGACGCCGACGAGGCCGCGGAGGCTGGGGACGCCCCCGCGGAGGCGGCGCCGGCCGCCCCGGCCGGACCCGCCTCGGCCACCTCGATCCTGCCCGTCGGGTCCTGATCGCGCCCACCCCGAGACACCTGCGCCGACAGCGAACACCGACACGGGTCCCCCGACGTCGCGAGTTAGTGTCGGCGTACAGCCAGCCCTCGTACGATGACAGGAGCGCCGTGAGCACCATCGATCCCGCGATGCCGATCCGCATGCTGCCCGACCTGCGGTCGCCCGGCGCGGGGATGTCCCTCAACGACTCCGTCTACGACCGGTTGCTGCGGGAGCGGATCATCTTCCTCGGGCAGCCGGTGGACGACCCGATCGCCAACCAGATCAGCGCCCAGCTGCTGCTGCTGGCGGCGGAGGACCCCAAGCGGGACATCCACCTCTACATCAACTCGCCCGGCGGCTCGGTGACGGCCGGCATGGCGATCTACGACACGATGCAGCTGGTCGAGTGCGACGTGGCGACGTTCGCGATGGGCCTGGCCGCGTCGATGGGTCAGTTCCTGCTGTCCTCCGGCCAGCCGGGCAAGCGTTACGCGCTGCCGCACGCGCGGATCCTCATGCACCAGCCGTCCGCCGGCATCGGCGGCACCGCGTCGGACATCGCCATCCAGGCCGAGCAGTACAAGCTGACCAAGCGGGAGATGGCGGAGCTCATCGCTGAGCAGACCGGCCAGACGGTCGAGCAGGTCGAGCGGGACTCCGACCGGGACCGCTGGTTCACCGCCGCGCAGGCCAAGGACTACGGCTTCGTCGACCAGGTGCTCGCCCGCGCCGAGCAGATCCCCGGCCCGGCCGGCACCGCGCCGGCGTGACCTCCGACCACCGACACCCTGGAGAGACGCCGATGAGCGGCCCACAGTCCCGGTACGTGCTCCCGTCCTTCGTGGAGCGGACCAACTACGGGATCAAGGAATCCAACCCGTACAACAAGCTCTTCGAGGAGCGGATCATCTTCCTCGGGGTGCAGATCGACGACGCGTCGGCCAACGACGTCATGGCCCAGCTGCTCACGCTGGAGTCCAACGACCCGGACCGCGACATCATCATGTACATCAACTCGCCGGGCGGCTCGTTCACCGCGCTGACCGCGATCTACGACACGATGATGTACGTCCGGCCGGACATCCAGACCGTCTGCATGGGTCAGGCCGCGTCCGCCGCCGCCGTCCTGCTCGCGGCCGGCACGCCCGGCAAGCGGGCCGCGCTGGAGCACGCCCGGGTGCTCATCCACCAGCCGTCCGCGGAGGGCCAGGGCCAGGTCAGCGACCTGGAGATCCAGGCCAACGAGATCCTGCGGATGCGCCGGCTGGAGGAGAAGATCCTGGCCCGGCACACGGGGCGTACCGAGGAGCAGGTCCGCGCGGACATCGAGCGGGACACGATCCTCACCGCCGTGCAGGCCAAGGAATACGGCTTCATCGACGACGTGATCATGACCCGCAAGCTCAACACGCTGAAGACCTGAGCACAGGCGGGCCGCTGGTCCGTTCGGGTGACAGGCCCGCCTCGTACGGGTCCGTCCGGGTGACGGACCCGGCGCGGGCAGGTCCGTCCGGGTGATCGGCCGCGCCGCGCCCGAAAGGGGGGTGCATCCGTGCTCGGAGGAGGTAGCGTCAACGAATGCACCGGCTCAGCGGCCCGGTGCCCGAGAGGGAGAGGGTCGTAGGGTGGCACGCATCGGAGACGGCGGTGATCTGCTGAAGTGCTCCTTCTGTGGCAAGTCGCAGAAGCAGGTCAAGAAGCTGATCGCCGGCCCCGGCGTCTACATCTGTGACGAGTGCATCGACCTCTGCAACGAGATCATCGAGGAGGAGCTCTCCGAGTCCTCCGAGCTGAAGTTCGACGAGCTGCCCAAGCCGGCGGAGATCTTCGACTTCCTCAACCAGTACGTGGTGGGCCAGGACACCGCCAAGAAGCAGCTGTCCGTGGCGGTCTACAACCACTACAAGCGGGTCCAGGCCGGCGGCGACGCGGGTCCGCGCTCGCCCGAGGGCCAGATCGAGCTGGCGAAGTCCAACATCCTGCTGCTCGGCCCGACCGGCTGCGGCAAGACGCTGCTGGCCCAGACGCTGGCGCGGATGCTCAACGTGCCGTTCGCGATCGCGGACGCCACCGCGCTGACCGAGGCCGGATACGTCGGCGAGGACGTCGAGAACATCCTCCTCAAGCTGATCCAGGCCGCGGACTACGACGTCAAGCGGGCCGAGACCGGCATCATCTACATCGACGAGGTCGACAAGATCGCCCGCAAGTCGGAGAACCCGTCGATCACCCGGGACGTCTCCGGCGAGGGCGTTCAGCAGGCGCTGCTCAAGATCCTGGAGGGCACCACCGCGTCGGTGCCGCCGCAGGGCGGGCGCAAGCACCCGCACCAGGAGTTCATCCAGATCGACACGACCAACGTGCTCTTCATCGTCGGCGGCGCCTTCGCCGGCCTGGAGAAGATCATCGAGGCGCGGGTCGGGCGCAAGGGCATCGGCTTCGGCGCCGAGCTGCGCAGCAAGTTCGACGTGGACTCCTCCGACGTCTTCGGTGACGTCATGCCGGAGGACCTGCTGAAGTTCGGGATGATCCCCGAGTTCATCGGCCGGCTGCCGGTGATCACCAGCGTCCGCAACCTCGATCGCGAGGCGCTCATCAGCATCCTCACCGAGCCGCGCAACGCGCTGACCCGGCAGTACGGGAAGCTCTTCGAGCTCGACGGGGTCGAGCTGGAGTTCACCGACGACGCGCTGGAGGCGATCGCCGACCAGGCGATCCTGCGCGGGACCGGCGCCCGCGGGCTGCGGGCGATCATGGAAGAGGTCCTGCTCTCGGTGATGTACGAGGTGCCCAGCCGGGACGACGTGGCCCGCGTGGTGATCACCCGCGAGGCCGTGCTCGAGCACGTCAACCCGACGATCGTGCCGCGCGAGACCCCCAAGCGTCAGCCCCGCGAGAAGTCCGCGTAGCTCTCGGCGCGCCCGTCCCGCCGCCCCTGTCGCTGACCGGGCCGCTGCTGGCCTGCATCGACGGCAGGCCGAGCTGCCGTGGCCCGACCGCCCCACGAGTCTGGCGGTCTGCGTCGCCTGCCCGCGTTGGTTCGGCCGCCCGCGGCTGATGGGCGACGCTGCGCCGCCGATGCTGTTGCGCCGCCGATGCTGTTGCGCCGCCGATCGCCTGCGTCGACCGCGGGGCAGCGTCGACTGATGAGTTGCGACAACGACTGAGCAGTCTGCCGCTGACTGAGCAGTTCTAGCTGCTCAGTCGAGGATGCATCTGCTCAGTGGCCGGCCGTTGTGCTCAGTGGCCGGCCGTTGTGCTCAGTCGGCCGCACGGCCGTTTCTGCTCAGCCACTGGCGCCGCTCCGCCGCTGGCGCGGTGCACGGCCGACCCGACGTCGTCAGCCGGCGGACGTTGTCAGCCGGCCGACGTCGTCAGCCGGCGGCCTATGGGCGCGACCGGCCGGCCGGCGACATGCGCGGTGCACTGGAAGTGCTCGGCCGGCTACCGGGTCGGTGAGCCGTGCCTGCGGGCACAGACCCCCAGGCGGGGCGTGTGGCTCAGGCGGTGGGGGATCCGTCGCCGGCCCGGGAGCGTCCGGCCGGTCCCTCGAGGATCTCGCGCATGTCGCGGCGCATTGTGGAACGCAGGTCGGACCGCAGCTCGCCGAGGCGCTGGTCGCCCTCACCGAGACCGGACTCGATGTGCTCCAGCCGGACCGCGATCGTCTCCACCGTCTTGGCCATCGACCACACCTCGTCGCGCACCCGGTCGACCCGATCGATCGCGTGGAACAACGCGCGGGACAGCAACACGATCAGCGCGCCCGTCGCCACCGTGAACACCAGCAGCGCGGCCCACGCGAACACCTGCACCGAGGAGCTCCCTCCCGAAACCAATACCCGACGCCGGACGGTAGAGGCTCGGCGCCGGGTCCGGGTAATCCGCGCACCGATCTGTGGACGACGACCACGCTTGTGGATAGCCGTTCGCACTGCCCGCGTCTGGCTCCGTACCATCCCTGCGTGACCGTGACAGACCCCACCCACCGCGCCCCCGCCGGGCCGACGCCCGGTGCCGACCTGCCCAGCCAGTATGTTCCGGCGCAGGTAGAGGGCCCGCTCTACGAGCGGTGGACCGAGCGGGGCTACTTCGCGGCCGGCGGTCCCGAGGCGGCCGACAAGCCGCCGTTCTGCATCGTCATCCCCCCGCCCAACGTCACCGGCTCGCTGCACCTCGGCCACGCGTTCGAGCACACGCTGATGGACGCGCTCACCCGCCGCCGCCGCATGCAGGGCTACGACGCGCTCTGGCTGCCCGGCATGGACCACGCCGGCATCGCCACGCAAAACGTGGTGGAGCGCGAGCTGGCCAAAGAGGGCCTGTCCCGGCACGACCTCGGCCGCGAGGCCTTCGTCGAGCGGGTCTGGCAGTGGAAGGCGGAGTCCGGCGGCCGGATCCTCGGCCAGATGCGCCGGCTCGGCGACGGCGTCGACTGGTCGCGCGAGCGCTTCACCATGGACCCGGGGCTGTCCCGGGCGGTGCAGACGATCTTCAAGCGGATGTTCGACGACGGCCTGATCTACCGGGCCGAGCGCATCATCAACTGGTGCCCCCGGTGCCTGACCGCGCTGTCGGACATCGAGGTGGAGCACTCCGACGACGATGGCGAGCTGGTCTCGATCCGCTACGGCGACGGTGACGCGTCCATCGTGGTGGCGACCACCCGGGCCGAGACAATGCTCGGCGACACCGCGGTGGCGGTGCACCCCGACGACGAGCGTTACCGGCACCTGATCGGCACCGAGGTCGTGCTGCCGCTGACCGGCCGGCGGATCCCGGTGGTGGCGGACGACCACGTCGACCCGGCGTTCGGGACCGGTGCGGTCAAGGTGACGCCGGCGCACGACCCCAACGACTTCGAGATCGGCCGCCGGCACTCGCTGCCCTCGCTGACGATCCTCGACGAGCGTGGCGTGGTGACCGCGCACGGGCCGTTCCAGGGGCTCGACCGCTACGAGGCGCGGCCGGCGGTGGTGGCCGCGCTGCGCGAGGACGGGCGGATCGTCGCCGAGAAGCGGCCGTACGTGCATGCCGTCGGCCACTGCTCCCGCTGCCGCACCACGGTGGAGCCGCGGCTGTCCCTGCAGTGGTTCGTGCGGGTGGAGTCGCTGGCCAAGGCGGCCGGCGACGCGGTGCGGGACGGGCGGGTGCGCATCCACCCGGCGGCGCTGGAGCCGCGCTACTTCGCCTGGGTCGACGACATGCACGACTGGTGCATCTCGCGCCAGCTCTGGTGGGGCCACCGCATCCCGGTGTGGTATGGGCCGGACGGCGAGGTCGTGTGCGTCGGCCCGGACGACGAGCCGCCGACCGGCGACGGCTGGCGCCAGGACTCGGACGTGCTCGACACCTGGTTCTCCTCCGGGCTGTGGCCGTTCTCCACGCTCGGCTGGCCGGACGACACCCCCGACCTGCGCCGCTTCTACCCGACCAGCGTGCTGGTCACCGGCTACGACATCCTGTTCTTCTGGGTCGCCCGGATGATGCTCTTCGGGCTGTACGCGATGGACGGCCGGCAGCCGTTCGACGTGGTCGCGCTGCACGGCATGGTGCGCGACAAGCACGGCAAGAAAATGTCGAAGTCGTTCGGCAACGCGGTCGACCCGCTGGACTGGATGGACGCGTACGGGTCGGACGCGTTGCGCTTCACCCTCGCCCGCGGCGCCAACCCGGGCACCGACGTGCCGATCGGAGAGGAGTGGGTCCAGGGCAGCCGCAACTTCTGCAACAAGCTGTGGAACGCTGCCCGCTTCGCGCTGATCAACGGCGCCACCGTGGCCACGCCGCCGCCGGCCACCGGCTTGTCCACTGTGGACCGCTGGCTGTTGTCGCGGCTGTCGGCGGTGGTCGCCGAGGTGGACGCGGACTACGAGGACTTCGAGTTCGCCAAGGCCGCCGAGACGCTCTACCACTTCATCTGGGACGACTTCTGCGACTGGTACGTCGAGCTGGCCAAGGTGCCGCTCGCGGCAGGCGGGGATGCGGCTGAGCGCACCCGGCAGGTGCTCGGCCACGTGCTGGAGACCGTGCTGCGGCTGCTGCACCCGATCGTGCCGTTCGTGACCGAGACGCTGTGGACCGCGCTGACCGGCGGCGAGTCGGTCGTCGTCGCGCCGTGGCCGGCGGCCGAGGCGGCCCGGCGGGATCCGGCCGCGGAGGCCGAGTTCACCGCGTTGCAGGACGTGGTGACCGAGGTGCGGCGGTTCCGGTCCGACCAGGGGCTGCGGCCGGCGCAGCGGGTTGCGGCCCGGCTCACCGGGCTGGACGCGGCCGGCCTGGCGGAGCACGAGCCGCTGGTGCGGTCGCTGACCCGGCTCGAGGAGCCGGACGCAGGGTTCGCGCCGACCGCCTCGGTGTCGGTGCGCGGCGCGCGGGTCGAGCTGGACCTGTCCGGCGCGATCGACGTCGGCGCCGAGCGCGGCCGGCTGTCCAAGGACCTGGCCGCGGCCCACAAGGAGCTGCAGGCCGCGACGGCCAAGCTCGGCAACGCCGACTTCGTGGCCAAGGCGCCGCAGCCGGTGGTCGCCAAGGTGCGCGGCCGGCTGAGCGCGGCCGAGGCGGACATCCAGCGGATCTCCGCCCAGCTCGACGCACTGCCGTCGTCGTGAGCGGCAGCCAGGCCGGCCAGGACCGGGCCGAGCTGGCCCGGGTGCAGGCCGAGCTGAGGGAGCGCTGGCCGGAGTCCCGGCTGGACCCGACGCTCGACCGGATCCGGGCCCTGATGGACCTGCTCGGCGACCCGCAGCACAGCTACCCGGTGATCCACATCGGCGGGACCAACGGCAAGACGACGACCGCCCGCATCGTCGACGCGCTGTTGCGCGGCTTCGGCCTGCGGGTCGGCCGGTTCACCAGCCCGGACCTGTCCTCGGTGACCGAGCGGATCAGCCTGGACGGGGAGCCGATCAGCGCCCGCCGGTTCGCGGAGACGTACGACGACATCCGGCCGTACCTGGCGATGGTGGACAAGGAGCAGCCGGTCCCCCTGTCGTACTTCGAGGTGCTGACCGCGATGGGATTCGCCGCGTTCGCCGACGCCCCGGTCGACGTGGCGGTGGTCGAGGTCGGCATGGGCGGCACCTGGGACTCGACCAACATCGCGGACGGGCGGGTGTCGGTGGTGACCCCGGTGGCGCTCGACCACACCGCGTACCTCGGTGACACGATCGAGCAGATCGCGGGGGAGAAGGCCGGCATCATCAAGCCCGGCGCGGTCACGGTGCTGGCCGCGCAGCAGCCGGCCGCGGCCGAGGTGCTGTTGCGGCGGGTCGCCGACGTCGGCGCGACCGTGGCGCGGGAGGGCTCCGAGTTCGGCGTCGCGGCGCGGTCGGTGGCGGTTGGCGGGCAGGTGTTGGCCCTGCAGGGCCTCGCCGGGGTGTACGACGAGCTCTTCCTGCCGCTGCACGGGGCGCACCAGGCGGAAAATGCCGTCGTCGCGCTGGCGGCGGTGGAGGCGTTCCTCGGTGCCGGCGCGGACACCGGGGTGATCGACGTCGCGGTCGTGCGCGAGGCGCTGCTCGGGGTGAGCTCGCCCGGCCGGCTGGAGCCGCTGCGCAGCGCGCCGACCGTGCTGGTGGACGCGGCGCACAACCCGCACGGCATGGCCGCGACGATCGCCGCGCTGGATGAGTCGTTCTCGTTCCGGCGGCTGATCGGGGTGGTCGCGGTGCTCGGCGACAAGGACGTCGCCGGCATGCTCGGCACGCTGGAGCCGGTGCTGGACGAGATCGTGGTGACGGAGAATTCGTCGCCTCGGCGGTTGCCGGTGGACGACCTGGCCGCGCTCGCGGTCGAGGTGTTCGGGGCCGAGCGGGTGGCGGTCGAGCCGCGGCTGGACGACGCGCTCGAGACCGCGGTGCGGCTCGCCGAGGAGGGTGACGAGCAGCTCGGCGGCGCCGGGGTGCTGGTCACCGGCTCGGTGGTCACCGCGGGGGAGGCGCGCACACTGCTCGGCGGCGGCACCCCTCGATGAGCGAACCCGCCACCCCACCCCCGGGCACCGGCGAGGCGCCGTCCGGCACCCCGTCCCCGGGCGTCAGCGAGCAGTCGGCCGGCATCCCGGCACCGGCCACCGGTGAGTCGTCGGCCGGCGCTCCGGCGCCGGGCGCTGTCGAGCGGTCGGTCGGCAGGACGACCCCGGGCGTCGGTGAGCCGGCGGCCGGCGCCCCGGCTCCGGGCGTCGGTGAGCCGGCGGCCGGCGTCCCCGCTCTGGCCACCGGTGGGCCGTCGGCCGGCGTCCCGGCCCCGGAAGCTGGCGTGCTGTCGGCCGGTGGGGAGGCGGCGGGGGTGGTGGACGAGGAGGCGCGGCGGGCGCGGGTGGAGCGTGCGGTCCGGGGCACGCTCGCCGGGGCGCTGATCCTCGAGGCGCTGATGGTGCTCTTCGTGCCGCGGACGATCGCCCCGCTCGAGGACGGCGGCCTGTCCGGCGGCGGGCTCGCGTTCCTGCTCGGGCTCGCCGGGGCGCTGCTGGTGGCCGCGGTGCTGCAGCGGCGCCGGTTCGGCCTGGGGCTCGGCACGGTCCTGCAGCTGCCGGTGATCGCGACCGGCTTCCTGATCGGCGTGATGTTCGTGCTCGGGGCGATCTTCGCCGGGCTGTGGGTCTACATGCTGCGCGCCCGCCGCGACCTGCTCCGCCCGGCCCGGCCGCCGGCCGCTTCGTAGCAGGTCCTAGGCTGCAGGGCGTCCAGCCCGAGCATCAAGGAGTTCCGTGGAGACCGAGCGCACCCTCGTCCTCGTCAAGCCCGACGGCGTCGCCCGCGGCCTGGTCGGAGACGTCGTCGGCCGGGTGGAGCGCAAGGGCCTGCGCCTCGCCGCCCTGGAGCTGCGGACGCTGGACCGGGAGACCGCCGAGACGCACTACGCCGAGCACCGGGAGAAGCCGTTCTTCGGTTCCCTGGTCGAGTTCATCACCTCCGGGCCGCTGGTCGCGGCCGTCGTCGAGGGCCCGCGGGCGATCGAGGCGTTCCGCCAGCTGGCCGGCGCGACCGACCCGGTCAAGGCGGCCACCGGCAGCATCCGCGCCGACCACGCCCTCGAGGTGCAGAACAACATCGTCCACGGCTCGGACAGCCCGGAGTCGGCCAAGCGCGAGATCGCCCTCTTCTTCCCCTCGCTCTGAGCCGCCCGCGCCCCACCCGCGGGTGGGACGCGGAAGGGCCGTTCGCCCGGCGGGAAACTCGCGCGATTCTGTCGGACCCCCTCGGTAGCGTCGCCGCCATGACCGAGCCGCCGACCCCGACCTCCACCCCGAGTGAGCCGCTGGTGTCCGCCCGCGGGCTGACCAAGCGCTTCGGCGACTTCACCGCCGTCGACGGCATCGACGTCGAGGTGCGGCGGGGCGAGGCGTTCGGCTTCCTCGGTCCCAACGGGGCCGGCAAGAGCTCGACCATGCGGATGATCGGGTGTGTCTCACCGATCACCGGCGGCACGCTGCGGGTGCTCGGCATGGACCCGGCGACCGACGGCTCGCGCATCCGGGCCCGGCTCGGCGTGGTCCCGCAGGAGGACTCGCTGGACATGGAGCTGACCGTCCGGGAAAACCTGCTGGTCTACGGGCGCTACTTCGGGCTGGCCAAGCCGCTGATCCGGGAGCGGGCGGAGCAGCTGCTCGACTTCGTTCAGCTCAACGACAAGCGGGACGCGAAGGTCGAGTCGCTGTCCGGCGGGATGAAGCGCCGGCTCACCATCGCCCGCAGCCTGATCAGCGAGCCGGAGCTGCTGCTGCTCGACGAGCCCACCACCGGTCTCGACCCGCAGGCCCGGCACGTGCTCTGGGACCGGCTGTTCCGGCTCAAGCAGCAAGGCGTGACGCTGATCCTCACCACGCACTACATGGACGAGGCCGAGCAGCTGTGCGACCGGCTGGTGGTGATGGACAAGGCGCACATCGTCGCCGAGGGCTCGCCGGCCGAGCTGATCGCCCGGTGGTCGAGCCGCGAGGTGGTGGAGGTCCGCTTCCAGCCGGGCGAGCACGAGGCAATGGCCGACAAGGTCGGCGACCTGGCCGACCGGGTCGAGGTGCTGCCCGACCGGATCCTGCTCTACACCGACGAGGGCGACGCGGCCGCCTCCGCGGTGCACGACCGCGGGTTGCGCCCGGTCGGGGTGCTGGTGCGCCGGTCCACGCTGGAGGACGTCTTCCTCCGGCTCACCGGCCGGACGCTGGTGGACTGAGCGATGACCACCCTCAGCCTCCCGCTGACCCTCCGGTCGTACGAATACTGGATCTTCCAGTACAAGCGGACCTGGCGCGGGTCCGTGGTGAGCACGGTGCTGTTCCCGGTGCTCTTCCTCGCCTCGATGGGGCTCGGGCTGGGCTCGCTGGTCGACTCGTCCGCCTCCGGCGGGGTCGACGGCCTGCCCTACCTGGTCTTCCTCGCGCCGGGCCTGCTTGCCGCGACCGCCATGCAGACGGCGGTCGGCGAGTCGACGTACCCGGTGATGGGCGCGATCAAGTGGATCAAGACCTACCACGCGATGCTGGCCACCCCGATCGGCGTGCTCGACGTGCTGGTCGGCCACCTGCTCTACATCGCCACCCGGGTGCTGTTCGGCTCGGCGATCTTCCTCGCGGTGATGGGCGTCTTCGGCGCGCTGGACTCGCCGCTGGCGCTGCTCGCGGTGCCGGCCGCGGTGCTGACCGGGATGGCGTTCTCGGCCCCGGTGGTCGCCTTCGCCGCGGTGAACGAGAACGATGCCGGTTTCGCCGCGCTCTTCCGCTTCGTGGTGACACCGCTGTTCCTCTTCGGCGGGGTCTTCTTCCCGATCGAGCAGCTGCCCCCGGTGCTGGAGCAGGTGGCGTACGCGACACCGCTGTGGCACGGGGTGGCGCTCTCGCGCGGGCTCGCCCTCGGCACCGCCACCGCCGGTGGCGTGCTGCTCCACGTCCTCTACCTGTCCGCCTGGACCGCCGTCGGCTGCTGGTTGGCCGCCCGTGCCTTCCAGCGCCGGCTGGCCGTCTGAGAGGAGGCGACGATGACCGCCACGCTGGCCACCCGGACCACCCCGCTGCCGCTCGCCGGCAGCCGCGCCTGGCTGCTCGTCGAGCGCAACCTGATGGTCTACCGGCGCATCTGGCTGCTGATCGTATCCGGCTTCTTCGAGCCGGTGTTCTACCTGTTCTCCCTCGGCATCGGGATCGGCGCGCTGGTCGGCACCGTCGCCGGCCCGGACGGGCAGCCGATCGACTACACAGCGTTCGTGGCCCCTGCGCTGCTCGCCTCCTCGGCGATGAACGGCGCGATCTACGACTCCACGATGAACGTCTTCTTCAAGCTCAAGTTCGCCCACACGTACGACGCGATGCTCGCCACGCCGCTGGAGCCGGCGGACATCGCGGTCGGCGAGATCACCTGGGCGCAGCTGCGCGGCACCCTCTACTCGGCCGCCTTCCTGCTGGTGATGCTCGCGATGGGCCTGATCGGGTCCTGGTGGGGGCTGCTCGCGCTGCCGGCGACCATCCTCATCGGGCTCGCCTTCGCGGCCGCCGGGATGGCCTGCACGTCGTTCATGCGCAGCTGGCAGGACTTCGAGTTCGTGCAGCTGGCGGTCCTGCCGATGTTCCTCTTCTCGACCACGTTCTTCCCGCTGTCGGTCTACCCCCAGCCGCTGCAGTGGGTGGTCCAGGTCACCCCGCTCTACCACGGCATCGAGCTGGTGCGGCCGCTGACCACCGGCGCTGGCGTCGGATTGGGCCTGCTCGGGCACGCGCTCTACTTCGTCGCGCTGGCCGCGCTGGGCCTGGCCGTGACGGCACGCCGGCTGGAGAGGTTGCTGCTGAAGTAGCCAGCCGGGTCTCGCGGGTAGCATCGACGCGCCCGGCCGACCGCCCTCGTGCCCCAGGGGAGACCCCACCGCATGTCCCGCACCACGCTGTCATTCCTCGGCCGCGACATGGCGATCGACCTCGGCACGGCCAACACGCTGGTCTACGTCCGCGGCCGGGGGATCGTCCTCAACGAGCCGTCGGTGGTGGCGACCAACACCAACACGGGCGAGATCCTCGCGGTCGGCATCGAGGCCAAGCGGATGATCGGCCGCACCCCGGCCAACATCGTCGCGGTCCGCCCGCTCAAGGACGGCGTGATCGCCGACTTCGACACCACCGAGCGGATGCTGCGCTACTTCATCCGCAAGGTGCACCGCCGCCGCTACCTGATGCGCGGCCCGCGGGTGGTGGTGTGCGTGCCGTCCGGCATCACCGGCGTGGAGCAGCGGGCGGTCAAGGAGTCGACGTACGCGGCCGGCGCCAGCAAGGTCTTCATCATCGAGGAGCCGATGGCGGCCGCGATCGGCTCCGGCCTGCCGGTCAGCGAGCCGACCGGCAACATGGTCGTCGACATCGGCGGCGGCACCACGGAGGTGGCGGTGATCTCGCTCGGCGGGATCGTGACCAACACCAGCATCCGCATCGCCGGCGACGAGATCGACCAGGCGATCATCTCGTACGTCAAGAAGGAGTACTCGCTCATGCTCGGCGAGCGCACCTCCGAGGAGATCAAGATCGCGATCGGGTCGGCGTTCCCGATGCCGGAGGACGACCAGGCCGAGATCCGCGGCCGTGACCTGGTCACCGGCCTGCCGAAGACGATCGTGGTGTCCGCGGAGGAGATCCGCCGCGCCATCGAGGAGCCGGTCAACGCGATCGTCGACGCGGTCAAGACCACGCTGGACAAGTGCCCGCCGGAGCTGTCGGGCGACATCATGGACCGGGGCATCGTGCTCGCCGGCGGCGGCGCCAACCTGCGCGGGCTGGACGAGCGGCTCCGGCACGAGACCGGGATGCCGATCCTCATCGCGGACAACCCGCTGCACTCGGTCGCGATCGGCTCCGGGCGGTGCGTCGAGGACTTCGATGCGCTGCAGCAGGTGCTGGTCTCCGAGCGGAAGCGGCACTGAGCCCGGGCTCGGTCCACACTGGACACCGGCGGCCGAGTTGCGGCGGGTGTCAACCGCCGGACGGGGTTCGGCGTCACCAGACGGGGGAGTCTGTGTCCAAGCCGGAGGGGTCCGTGTCCGAGCCGGGTGAGGGTGCGCGGGTCCCGGGGGAGTCGGCGGAGGGAGTGGGGTGATGGGACCGACGCGCGGCCAGCGCCGCGCCCTCGTCCTGCTCACGCTGGTGTCGATCGTCCTCATCACCGTGGACGCCCGTGGTGACTCCTTCTCCGGGCTGCGGTCGGGCGCCCGGTCGGTGCTCGACCCGGCCCAGGACGGAGTGACCACGCTCGTCGCGCCGGTCGGCCGGTTCTTCGGCGGGCTGGGTGACCTCAACGACTCCCGCCGGCGGATCGACGAGCTGGAGGCGCAGAATTCGGAGCTCCGCCGCCGGCTGCGCGAGGGTGAGCTGACCGCCGCCCGGGCCGAGGAGCTGCGCCGGCTCAAGCTGCTCGCCGGGCAGGGGCAGTTCGCCGTGGTCCCGGCCACCGTGACCGGGCTGGGGCCGGCGCTCGGCTTCGAGTGGGTGGTGACGGTGGACGCCGGCCGCCGCGACGGGATCCGGCCGGACATGACGGTGGTGAACGCGGACGGGCTGGTCGGGCGGGTCAAGGACGTGACCGATTCCTCCGCGATGGTGGTGCTGGCGGTCGACCCGGGTTCGTCGGTGGGCGTGCGGCTGGCCGGCGGTCGACAGCTCGGGCTCGCCTCCGGCAACGGGCTCGGCCCGCTCACGTTCACCCCGCTGGATCCGCAGACCCGGGTCAAGGTGGGGGACCGGCTGGTGACGGGGCCGTACGGCGGGTCCACGTACGCCGCCGGCCTGCCCGTCGGCGAGGTGATCGCGGTGTCCGGCGACCCGGGCGCGCCGGCACGGGAGGCGACGATCCGGCCGTACGTCGGCTTCGGCTCGCTGGACCTGGTCGGCGTGCTGGTCGGCGTCCCGCGCAGCGACCCGCGCGACCGGCTGGTGCCGACCACGCCGGCCCCGGCGACGCCCACCCCCGGACCGCCCACCCCGAGCGGGACCCCGTGAGCACCGGCCGGCGGGGACCCGTGCGCGAAACGGCTGCCCGGACGACGAGAGGTCGCACGAACCCGTCGGGGGGGACGCCGTGAGGACGGGGACGGCGCCGGGGGTGGCGGTGGCGCTGGCGGTGCTGGCCGCGGTGGTGCTGCAGTCGTCGGTCTTCGCCCGGCTGCCGCTGCCCGGCGGCCCGCCCAGCCTGGTGCTGGTCCTGGTCGTCGCGGTCGGCCTGGCCGGCGGCGCGTCGGCCGGGCTGGCCACCGGCTTCGCCGGGGGGTTGCTCACCGACCTGCTCTCCGCGCACCCGGTCGGGCTGCTCGCGCTCGGCTTCGCGCTCGCCGGCTTCGTCGCGGGCCTGCTCGAGGCGGACGTGGAGCGGACCGTGCTGTTGCCGATGGTGGTGGTCGGGGCGGCCGCGCTCGCCGTCGGGCTGGCGTACCTGGGCGTGCTGGGGCTGCTGGGCCGCAAGTCCGCGGACGGGATCGCGGCGCTGCCGGCGACCGTCGTCTACGACGTGATGCTCACGCCGTTCGTCGTCCCGCTGGTGGCCGCGGCCGGCCGGCGGCTAGGGCGTTTCTGATGGACGTCGACCCGCGCCGCCAGATGTCCGTCAGACACGCCTCTACACCGGCGAGACGCTGATGCCCGACCCGTACCCGCTGCGGCTGGCCGTCCTGAAGATCCTGGTTCTCTCGCTGGTGCTCACGCTCGGGGCGCGGCTCTACTACCTCCAGGTGCTGGACCAGGACAAACTGGTGCAGACCGCCACCCGCCAGCACACCCGCGAGGTGATCCTGCCGGCGCCGCGCGGCGCGGTGGTCGACGACCGCGGCCGGCCGCTGGTGACCAACCGGACCAGCCTGGTCGTGTCGGTCAACCGCAGCGAGCTGCAGGCCGAGCCGGACGAGGGTGCCGCGGTGCTGGCCCGGCTCAGCACGCTGATCAAGGTGCCGGCGGCGGAGCTGGCCCGGCGGATCACCCCGTGCGCCAAGGACGTGCCCAAGCCCTGCTGGAACGGCTCGCCGTACCAGCCGGTCCCGGTGCTGACCGAGACCACGCCCGACGTGGTGCTCAAGATCGCCGAGCGGCGGGAGGACTACCCCGGGGTGTCGGCGGACGCGCTGACGCTGCGGCAATATCCGTACGGCAGCCTGGCCGCGCACTCGCTCGGCTACGTCGGCCCGGTCAACCAGGGCGAGCTGGATGCGGCGGAGAAGTCCGGCCGCACCGACCTGCACCTCAACGCGCAGATCGGCCGGGCCGGGCTGGAGAAGATCTACGACGGGGACCTGCGCGGCGCCGACGGCGTCCGCTACGTGACCGTCGACAACCGCGGCACCGTGCTCGGGGTGCAGCGCGAAACCCAGGCGCAGCGTGGCAACACGCTGGTCACCAGCCTGGACCGGGACGTGCAGCGGATCGCGGAGCAGTCGCTGAGCGCCGAGATCACCAAGCGCCGGCAGCAGGTCGACAAGGAGGGCAATCGCTACGCGGCGCCCAGCGGGGCCGCGGTGGTGATGGACCCGCAGACCGGCCGGGTGATCGCGCTGGCGACCACGCCGACGTACGACCCGACGGTCTTCGTCGGCGGCATCTCCCGCACCGAGCTGTCCCGGCTGACCGACGAGGACGCCGGCGTGCCGCTGATCTCGCGGGCGGTGGCCGGGCAGTTCGCGCCCGGGTCGACCTTCAAGCTGGTGTCCACCTCGTCGGCGGTGATGAGCGGGCGGGCGACGCTGTCCGGCCGGTACGGCTGCCCGGGCTCGCTGCAGGTCGGCAACCGGCAGAAGCGCAACTTCGAGGGCCGCGGCATCGCCGGCTCGATCGACCTGCGGATCGCGCTGGCCAAGTCCTGCGACACGATCTTCTACGACTTCGCCCAGCGGGACTGGTACTCCGACGAGGGCAGGATCGACGACGGGTCCAAGGCGACCGAGCAGCTGCAGCGGATGGCGAGGGCGTACGGATTCGGCCGCGAGCCGGCGCTCGACCTGCCGGCCGGCGAGCAGACCGGCGGCCGGATCGTGGACCGCGCGTTCAAGAAGGCCCGCTGGGACGCGAACAAGGCGGAGTACTGCGCGGACGCCCGCCGGGGATACCCGGACGAGACCGACGCGGCCCGCCGCACCTTCCTCACCCGGCTGGCCGAGGAGAACTGCGCCGACGGCTGGCGCTACCGGGTCGGCGACCACGCCGACCTGTCCATCGGGCAGGGCGAGACCACGGTCAGCCCGCTGCAGCTGGCGGTGGCGTACTCGGCGCTGGTCAACGGCGGCCGCCTCTTCGAGCCGCGGATCGGCCGGGCGGTGCTCGGCCCGGACGGCCGGCTGGTCCGCGAGATCAAGCCGGAGGTGCGGTCCAAGGTGCCGGTGCGGGCCGAGGTGCTCGACTACATCCGCTCGTCGCTGGCGTTCACCCCGGCCAACGGCGCCTCCGGGTCGGCCGCGTTCGCCGGCTTCCCGCTGGACAAGGTGCTGGTCGGCGGCAAGACCGGCACCGCGGAGGTCTTCGGCAAGCAGGACACCTCCTGGTTCGCGTCCTGGGCGCCGGCCGGGGGGAAGGCGCGGTACGTCGTGGTGGCCATGATCGAGCAGGCCGGGCTGGGCGCGCAGGCGGCGGCACCGGTCGCCCGGGCCATCTACGAGGGGCTGTACGGGCTGGCCGGCAAGCCGGCGGTGTTCCCGGGCGGGGCGGCGCCGGCGACGGTGCCGCGGGTGACCGGCGACGTCGCCGCGCGCTCCGACCACCGCCCCGCGCCCAGCCCCGGCGCCACCACCCCCACCCCCGCCACCCCGACTCCCGGCGCCACCACCCCCGGCGGCTTCACCCGCCCGTCCGACCCCGCCGCCCCGCTCCCGCCCTTGACCACCCGCGCCCCGCGCCGCCGCCGACTGCGCAGATCCGGCGCCGACTGCGCAGATCGCGCCCTGACTGAGCAGCTATTGGTGTTCAGTCGGGAGGGGAAGTGCTCAGTCGCCGGAGGGGCGGCGCGGGGAGGGGCGGCGCGGGGAGGGGCGGCGCGGGGGCGGGCGGCGCGGGGGCGGGCGGGGCCGGGACGGGCGGGGCGGGGGCGGTGAACACCATGCGGGTGCGGCCGGGGGGATCGCGGGGGTTGCCGCCGTTGGGGAGGGCGCCGCTGGACCGGGGGTTGGTGGGACCGCGGGAGCGGGACGGCGTGTTGTGGCGGGTGGACTGGGTGATCGCCGGCTGCGCGCTGGTGCTGTCCCTGCTCGGCGCGCTGCTGGTCTGGTCGGCGACCCGCCCGCGGCTGCTCGAGGCCGGCGACGACCCGGACGCGTACCTCAAGCGCCACCTGCTCAACCTCGCCATCGGCCTGGTGCTCGGGCTGTTCTTCGCGGTGGTCGACTACCGGGCGCTGCGGGCGTACGCGCCGCTGATCTACCTCGCGTCCTGCGGCGGCCTGGTCGCGGTGCTGCTGGTCGGGCAGACGATCAACGGCGCCCACTCGTGGATCGTCATCGGCGGCGGCTTCCAGGTGCAGCCGAGCGAGTTCGCGAAGGTCGCGCTGGTCGTCGGGATGGCGGTGCTGCTGGCCGAGCGGCGCACCCAGGAACGCGCGTCCCGCGGCAGCGACGTGCCGCTGGTGCTCGCGCTGGCCGCGGTGCCGCTGGGGCTGGTGATGCTGCAGCCCGACCTCGGCACCTCGATGGTCTTCGTCTTCACCGTGCTCGGCGTGCTCGCGCTGGCCGGCGCGCCGGCCCGGTGGCTGCTCGGGCTGATCCTGCTCGGCGTCGTGGTCGTGGTCGGCGCGGTGCGTTTCGGGGTGCTGGAGGACTACCAGCTGGAGCGGTTCCGGGCGTTCACCAACCAGGACGCGGACACGCTGGGGGCGGCGTACAACATCACCCAGGCACGGATCGCGATCGGCAACGGCGGGCTGACCGGCACCGGGTTGTTCCAGGGCACCCAGACCAACGGCAAGTTCGTACCCGAGCAGCAGACCGACTTCGTCTTCACCGTCGCCGGGGAGGAGCTCGGGCTGCTCGGCGCCGGCGGGATCGTGCTGCTCTTCGGCCTGCTGTTGTGGCGGGCGCTGCGGCTGTCCGGGCGGTCGCCGGACCTCTTCGGGCGGCTGGTCGCCGGCGGGGTGGCCTGCTGGTTCGCGTTCCAGATCTTCGTCAACATCGGGATGACCCTCGGGATCATGCCGATCACCGGGCTGCCGCTGCCGTTCGTGTCGTACGGCGGGTCGTCGATGTTCGCCAACTGGATGGCCATCGGGCTGCTGCTCAACGTGCACGCCCGCGGTCGCGAGGTCGACCGGCTGTAGGCTGGCGTCCCGTGACCGTCGAGTCGGTGTTCCCGCAGCTGGAGCCGCTGCTGCCGTTGGTGCAGAAGCCGATCCAGTACGTCGGCGGCGAGCTCAACAGCACGATCAAGGACTGGGACGCCGCCACGGTGCGGTGGGCCCTGATGTATCCGGACGCGTACGAGGTCGGGCTGCCCAACCAGGGCGTCATGATCCTGTACGAGGTCCTCAACGAGCGGCCGGACGCGCTGGCCGAGCGGACGTACGCGGTCTGGCCGGACCTCGAGAAGCTCATGCGCGAGCACGGCATCCCGCAGTTCACCGTCGACGCGCACCGCCCGGTCGGCGCCTTCGACGTGCTGGGCGTGTCCTTCTCCACCGAGCTCGGCTACACCAACCTGCTCACCGCGCTCGACCTGGCCGGCATCCCGCTGTCCGCGGCCGACCGCGGCCCGGAGCACCCGCTGGTGATCGCCGGCGGGCACGCGGCCTTCAACCCGGAGCCGATCGCGGAGTTCCTCGACGCGGCGGTGCTCGGCGACGGCGAGCAGGCGGTCGGCGAGATCACCTCCGTCATCGCCGCCTGGAAGGACGCGGGGAGCCCGGGCGGGCGGGACGAGCTGTTGCTGCGGCTGGCCCGCGCCGGCGGCGTCTACGTGCCGCGCTTCTACGACGTCGACTACCTGCCCGACGGGCGGATCCGCCGGGTCGTGCCCACCCGGCCGGACGTGCCGCACCGGGTCTACAAGCGCACCGTGATGGACCTGGACGAGTGGCCGTACCCGAAGCAGCCGCTGGTCCCGCTGGCCGAGTCGGTGCACGAGCGGATGTCGGTGGAGATCTTCCGCGGCTGCACCCGCGGGTGCCGCTTCTGCCAGGCCGGGATGATCACCCGGCCGGTGCGGGAGCGGTCGATCACCGGGATCGGCGAGATGGTCTCGAAGGGCCTGGAGGCGACCGGCTTCCAGGAGGTGGGGCTGCTGTCGCTGTCGTCCGCGGACCACAGCGAGATCGCCGGGATCACCAAGGGGCTGGCCGACCGGTACGAGGGGACGAACACCTCGCTGTCGCTGCCGTCGACCCGGGTGGACGCGTTCAACGTCGACCTGGCCAACGAGCTGTCCCGCAACGGGCGCCGGTCCGGGCTGACCTTCGCTCCGGAGGGCGGGTCCGAGCGGCTCCGGCGTGTGATCAACAAGATGGTGTCGCGCGAGGATCTGATCCGGACGGTCACGACGGCGTACGCGAACGGCTGGCGCCAGGTGAAGCTCTACTTCATGTGCGGCCTGCCCACCGAGACCGACGAGGACGTGCTGGAGATCGCGTCCATGGCGCACGAGGTGATCCGGGCCGGGCGGGCGGCGGCGGGCACCAAGGATGTGCGCTGCACGGTGTCGATCGGGGCCTTCGTGCCGAAGCCGCACACGCCGTTCCAGTGGGCGTCGCAGGCGGGTCCGGACGTGGTCGACCGGCGGCTGCGGCTGCTGCGGGAGGCGATCAACTCCGACCGGTCGCTCGGTCGCGCGATCGGCTACCGCTACCACGACGGCAAGCCGTCGATCGTGGAGGGCCTGCTGTCCCGCGGCGACCGGCGGGTGGGCGCGGTGATCCGGCGGGTGTGGGAGGACGGCGGCCGCTTCGACGGGTGGAGCGAGCACTTCTCGTACGCGCGGTGGATGGAGGCCGCGCGGGCCGTGGGTGTCGACGTGGACTGGTACACGACGCGTGAGCGCGGTGAGGCCGAGGTCCTGCCCTGGGACCACCTCGACTCCGGCCTGGACAAGGAGTGGCTCTGGGCCGACTGGGAGGACGCGACCGCCGAGCACGAGCTGGACGACTGCCGGTGGACGCCCTGCTACGACTGCGGGGTGTGCCCCGGGATGGGCACCGAGATCCAGATCGGCCCGACCGGGCGCACGCTGCTGCCCCTGCAGCCGGTCCGCTCCGCGCTCGCTCCGTCCGGGATCGCGGCGTCCGGCCTCGCTCCGTCGGGCGCCGTGCCCTCCGGGGTCGCTCCGTCGGGGGTCGCTCCGTCGGGTGGGTGATCTGGAGGTCCGGCTGGTCGCGGCGGCGGACTTGGAGCTGGTCGCGGGACTGCGGCGGGCCTGGACCGAGGAGCAGCTCGGCGAGCCGGTGGACGACGCGGGCTACGAGGAACGCTTCGCCGCGTGGTGGGCGGCCGGGGCCGACCGGCGGCTGCTCTGGGTCGCCACGGTGGCCGGCGATCCGGTCGGGATGCTCAACGTGACCGTCTTCGAGCGGATGCCGCGACCGGACCGGCCGCCGTCGCGCTGGGGCTACCTGGGCAACGCCTTCGTGCTGCGCCGGCACCGCAACTCCGGCATCGGGGCCGTGCTGCTGGACGCCGCGGTCTCGCACGCGCGGGAAGCGAGGTTCGTACGGCTGGTGCTGGCGCCCAGCGAGCGGTCGGTGCCGTTCTACGGGCGGGCCGGGTTCCGGCCGGCGAACGACCTGATGCTCCTCGAGCTGGACTGACCCGGCCGCCTAGGCTGCCTGTGGACGACGGGAGCGGGAGAGCGCGATCATGGGCAACGATGATCCTCGAGAGGAGGTGCCGATGACCGCCGAGCTGGTGGAGGACGTGACGCTGCGCATGCCGCTGTCGCGCGAATGGACCTGGGCGGACCTGCAGAAGCTGCCGGAGGACAACGGGCGCCGCTACGAGGTCGTCGACGGGAGCCTGCACGTGTCGCCCAGCCCGAGCCGCCCGCACCAGGTCGCCGCGGCCCGACTCGTCCGGCTGCTCGTGGACTCCGCCCCGGTGGACATCGAGGTGCTGGAGGCAGTCGACGTCGACATGGCGGACAACGTCTTCCAGCCCGACGTGGCCGTGCTGCCGGCGGCGGTAGCCTATTCGTCGGCCGGGCCGCTCGGGCCGGCGCAGGTGCTGCTCGCGGTCGAGGTCGTGTCACGGTCCTCCCGCCGGATGGACCGACTGGTCAAGCCGTCCGTGCTGGCCGAGGCGGGCGTCCCGGCGTACTGGCGGGTCGAGCTGGACGGGCCCGGTGCGCCGCTGGTCGTCATGTATGAGCTGGCCGGCGACGTCTACCGGGAGGCGGGCACCGTCGCGGCGGGGGAGTCGGTGACGGTCGAGGTGCCGTTCGTGGTGGAGGTGCGGCCGGCGGAGCTGGTCGGCCCGAGACGGAGGGGTTGAGCTGGCCAGGCAGCCGGAGGGTCCGCCGCCACCGCCGGTGGTGCAGCGGGTCCGGGTGCGCTATGCGAAGCGGGACCGGTTGCGGTTCACCTCGCACCGGGACTTCGCGCGAGCGTTCGAGCGGGCGCTGCGGCGGGCGGCGGTCCCGATGGCGTACTCGGCCGGTTTCAACCCGCACCCCAAGGTGTCGTACGTCGGTGCCGCGCCGACCGGGGTGGCGAGCGAGGCGGAGTACCTGGAGATCGGGCTGGCCGAGCTGGTCGACGTGGAGCGGCTGCGGGACGCGCTGGACGCGGCGCTGCCGCCCGGGCTCGACGTGCTGGAGTGCGTGGAGGCGCGGCCGGGCGGCGGCGGGTTGGCCGACCGGGTGGACGCGAGCGCGTGGCGGGTGGAGCTGCCCGGCGCGGAGGCGGGTCCCCTGGCGGAGGCGGTCGCGGCGTTCCTCGACCGCGCCGAGGTGTCAGTGGAGCGGCTGACTCGGGACGGCCGGCGGGTGCTGGACGCCCGGGCGCCGGTGGTCCGGCTCGCCGTGGTGCCGGGCGCGACCCCACCGACCCTCGACCTGCTGGTCCGTCAGGTGACGCCGGCCGTCCGCCCCGACGACGTGCTCACTGGCCTGCGCGCTGTCGGCTCCCTGCAGCTGCCGGCGCCCCCGCGGGCCACCCGCCTCGCCCAGGGCACCCTCGACCCCGCCACCAATACCCTCACCGACCCCCTGACCCCCGACCGCCCCACCGCCGCCACCCCCAGCTGAGCCATACCCCCGAGGCGGGAGCCGCTCCGGTCCCGCCCGGTCCCGCGGTCCCGCCCGGTCCGCCCGGTCCCGCCCGGTCCGCCGGCCCGCCGCTGGTCCCGCTCGGCCCCGTCCGCTCGGCCCCGTCCGCTTTGCCCTGCCCGCCGGCCCCGCCCGGAGCCGCACATACCCGCCGCTCTGCTGGACCTGGTCCCGACCTGCGGGCTGGCGCCGAAGGCGACCACCGCACCGTGGGTCCGCGGGGCTCGGCCCCCGCGGCAACATGCCAAGCGAACCCCCGGCCCGCGCTCCCTGCGGGCACACTCCGCCAAGCTTCACTTGGCGGAGTTGGCGGAGTTGGCGGAGTTGGCGGAGTTGGCGGAGGCGGAAGGGAATCGAACCCTCCTGACCCGCGGAGCGGGCCACAGCGGTTTTGAAGACCGTGGGGGCCACCAGGCGCCCGTACGCCTCCACGCGGGATAATAACGTTAGTCCCCGTCTGTCGAGGAGTGTCCGTGGTCGAGACCGGCGAGCGGATTCGGCTCACGCAGCTCGCGCACGGCGGCGGCTGCGCCTGCAAGGTGCCACCGGGCGAGCTGGAGCAGATGGTCCGGGGCCTGGTCGGGGCGGCCCCGCCGGCCGGGTCGGCGGAGCTGCTGGTCGGCCTGGAGCACGGCGACGACGCCGCCGTGGTGCGCCTCGACGGGGACCGGGCGGTGGTCCTGACCTCGGACTTCTTCACCCCGGTGGTCGACGACGCGTACGACTGGGGCCGGATCGCGGCCGCCAACGCGCTGTCGGACGTGTACGCGATGGGCGGCACCCCGCTCGTCGCGATCAACCTGCTCGGCTGGCCGCGGGACCGGCTGCCGGCCGAGCTGGCCACCGAGGTGCTCCGCGGCGGCCTGGACGTCTGTCGCGAGGCGGCCTGCCACCTGGCCGGCGGGCACACCATCGACGACCCGGAGCCCAAGTACGGCCTCGCCGTCACCGGCCTGGTCGACCCCGCCCGGTTGACCCGCAACGACGCCGGCCGGCCGGGGCTGCCGCTCTCGCTGACCAAGCCGCTCGGGGTCGGCGTGCTGAACAACCGGCACAAGGCCACCGGCGAGGTGTTCCCGCATGCGGTGGCGAGCATGACGGCGCTCAACCGGGCGGCCGCGGCGGCCGCGGCCGCGGCCGGCGTCCGCTGCGTTACCGACGTCACCGGCTTCGGGCTGCTCGGCCACCTGCTCAAGCTGGCCCGGGCCAGCGGGGTGACCGCGGTGGTGGACGCGGCCGCGGTGCCGTACCTGGAGGGGGCGCGGGAGGCGGTCCGGGACGGCTTCGTCAGCGGCGGCACGCAGCGCAACCTGGACTGGGTGTCTCCGCACACCGACTTCGGCTCGGTCGGGGAGGAGGACCGGCTGCTGCTGGCCGACGCCCAGACCTCCGGCGGCCTGCTGGTCGCGGGCGAGGTGCCGGGCGCGCCGGTGATCGGTGAGCTGGTCACGGCCGGGGACAGCCTGATCGTGCTCCGCTAGTCCCACTTGTTCGCTTCAGGCACCATATGGTTGTAGCCTGGCCATCAAGGTCAGACATCTCGCCGCAGACGCCGCCGGATGGTGCTCCAGGGGGTCTCATGACAACGATCGACCGACAAGCGGACGGCACGCTCGAGGTCCAGCCCGAGGCCGTGCGCAGCCGCCGGCAGCGCCCGGAGCCCGACCGGCAGGTGATGTTCAAGCTCGCCGGCCTGTGGGGCGTCTCGGACTCCGAGGGCATGCGGATGCCGCTCAACCGTGAGGAGTCCATCCAGTCCGGCCAGTGCACCATCATGCTCGACCCGGACTCCGGCCCGGAGACCAACCTCGGGGTCATCGACTTCGAGCGCCACTTCCTGCGGGTGCGCTACGGCGTGCAGATGGTCTTCCCGGGGCTCTATGACCTCATCACCAGCGGCCAGCACGACACCGGCCTGCTGTCCCCGGTCCGCGCCGTCGCCACCGACGACTGCCAGGTCGAGGAGGACTTCAGCGGCTGGCGGGCCCTCGGCAAGCTCGACTTCCTACCCGGCTCACTATGGGCCGGCGCGAGCGGTGGTTGAGACGGCCGCATCGCCTCCAGTCTGGAGGACTCGCTTCTCGCGCTCCGTGACGGGCGCACCATCACCAGCCTCTACGAGAGCACGTTCCTGATCGAGTGGCCCGACCACCTCGGCGGCGGCCACAGCTTCATCACCCTGCACGGGTCGATGGCCCTGATCCCGATGATGGGGACGACCTGACCCGCCCGGACGGGCGCGCGGGAGTCTCCGGCCGGGGGCTCCCGCTCTGTCCGGCGGATCCGGCCCGGGGAGGACGCGCGCCTCGATGTATGTGACCAATGCCAAGCCGTGGTTCACCTTCCTGGTCCACCCCCGGGACGTGCCCGACCTCTACTCGATCCGGGCGGTCTCGCTGCTGCGCCGCTACAGCGACGACGAGCAGGACTTCGTCGCCAAGGCGTGCACGCTGGCGCCGCTGGTGCTCGGCGACATCCGGCTGCGCGGCAGCCCGGTGCGCGGTGAGGTCGTCTGCGCGGTGCGGCTGCCGCAGGAGGTCATGACCGGCGCCGGGATGGGCGCCGTGGTGGAGGCGGCCAAGCTGGCCGTGTCCCGGGGCACCCCGCTGATCGGCCTGGGCGCGCTGACCGCACCGGCGATGGGCGGCGGCGAGCGGCTGCTGCGGCACCTGCCGTCCGAGGTCAAGGTGACCAACGGCAACGGCTACACCGCCGCGGTGACCCGGGCCAACGTGGCCGAGGCGGCCGAGTGGCTCGGCCTCGGCGAGCGGGCGAAGGTCGTGGTGGTCGGCAGCACCGGGTCGGTCGGCGGCGCCGCGTCCCGGCTGCTCGCCGACGACGGCTACCAGCTGGTCCTGCTCGGCCGCAGCCAGGCCCGGGTCGAGCACCTGCTCGGAGACCTGGCCGGGCGGGCGGTGCTCAGCGGCGACCTCGACCTGGTCCGGGACGCCGACATCGTGGTCACGCTGACCCACGAGGCCCGGGCCAGGCTGCAGCCGGAGCTGGTCCGGCCGGGCTCGGTGGTCATCGACGTGGCCGCCCCGGCCAACATCGACAGGCTGCAGGTCCCGGAGTTCGCCCGGCACGGCGTGCACGTGGCCAAGGGCGCGCTGGCCCGGATCCCGGGCTACTTCTGCGCCCAGGACTTCCTGCTCCCCGAGCCGGCGGACACGTTCGCCTGCCTGGCGGAGACGTACGTGCTGGCGAGGCAAGGGCTCTTCGAGCACTCGCTGGGCCGCCCGACGGTGGAGTACGCCCGCCGGGTGCAGGCACTGGCGGAGCGGTACGACGTCGTGCCGCGGTCGATCGTGCCGGACCTGGAGCGCTGCGAGGCGCTGCGTAGCCAGCCGGCGGACAGTCCCGACACGGAGAAGGAGAACGTCGTTGCTTGAGATTGCGGTGCTGGACTGCTGCGGTCCCGACGACAGCGCGGCCAGCCGGAAGTACGTCGCCTTCCTGGAGCGCAAGTTCCCCGGCCGGGTGCGGGTGTCCTTCTACGACCCGGAGCAGCCCGCCGGCCCGGAGGCGGTGCCCCCGGAGCTCTTCAAGCGGCTCGCCGAGCAGGGGGTCAAAGCCGTCCCGGTGCTCGCCGTCGGCGGCACCGTGATCAGCCAGGGCAGCCTGCCCGACTGGATCGAGTCGCTGGAGCTGATCGAGCGCCACCTGCAGGACAGCACCGCGCCGGCGCCGGCGCAGTCAGGAGACCAGTCATGACCGCCGTCCAGGACCCGCCCGGCCGCACGCTGGACGTCGAGCGCATCCGGGCCGACTTCCCGACCCTCGCCGACGGCTCGATCTACGTCGACAGCGTCGCCTCCTCGCTGACGCCGGTGCAGGTGGTCGAGGCGATGAACGACTACTACTTCAAGTACCGGGCCAACGTGCACCGGGGCAACTACGACGCCTCGCTGCGGGCCTCGGAGCAGTACGAGGCCGCGCTGCACCGGGTCGCGGCGTTCATCAACGCCTCGCCCGAGGAGATCGTGTTCACGATGAACACGACGATGAGCCTCAACATGGCGGCGCTGGCGCTGGACTTCCAGCCCGGCGACGAGGTCGTGCTGTCCACTTTGGAGCACACCTCGAACATGGGGCCGTGGTATCGGCTGGCGCAGAAGGCCGGCGTCCGCATCCGGTGGTACAACCCGGGTCCCACCGGGCTGTTCGACCTTGCCGAGTTCGAGTCGGTGCTCACCGAGCGGACCAAGGTGGTCGCGCTGACCTGGGTGTCGAACGTGCTGGGCACGGTGGTCCCGGTCAAGCAGGTCGCCGAGCTGTGCCGGCAGCGCGGCATCGTCTACGTGGTCGACGCCGCCCAGGCGGTGCCGCACCTGCCGGTCGACGTACGCGAGGTCGGCTGCGACTTCCTCGCCTTCTCCGGCCACAAGATGCTCGGCCCGACCGGCGTCGGCGTGCTGTACGTCCGCCGCCAGCTGGCCGAGGAGCTCACCCCGCCGCTGCTGGGCGGCGGCACCGTCAACACCGACGCCGAGTGCTCCTGCACCTCGCTGGACAGCTGCGAGATCGAGGACTCGAAGTACAGCGCGTTGCCGGACAAGTGGCAGGCCGGCACCCCGCCGATCGCCGAGGCGATCGGGCTCGCCCGGGCCATGGACTATCTCGACGACCTCGGGCTGGACGCGATCCACGCGCACAACCGGGAGCTGATGGCGGCGGCGCTGGACGGCCTCGCCGGCATCAAGGGGGTCAAGGTCTTCGGGCCGCGGAAGATCGAGGACACCTCGAGCATCCTGTCGTTCAACATCGGCGACGTGCCGCCGGACGAGGTCGGCCGCATCCTCAACTCCCGCCACCGGATCTCCGTCCGCGCCGGCAGCCACTGCGCGCTGTCGTACTTCAAGGGCATCTCGCTGGACGAGGGCGTGAAGGGCAACGTGCGCGCGGGCTTCTACATCTACAACACCCTCGACGAGGTGCACCGGTTCGTCCGGGCCGTCGACGAGGTCGCGGGCATCCTGCTCTGATGGCCGCCGCTATCGAGGTGCGTGGTCTGCGCCGCCAGTTCGGCGCCGTGGAGGCCGTCGCCGGGATCGATCTGGACGTCGGCGAGGGCGAGATCTTCGCCTTCCTGGGGCCCAACGGCGCCGGCAAGACCACCACCGTGCGCATCCTGGTGACCCTGCTGCGCCCGACCGGCGGCACGGCCAGGGTCGCCGGGCACGACGTGGTCGCCGACCCGGCCGCGGTACGGCGGGCGATCGGGGTCACCCTGCAGGAGCTCGCCCTCGACCCGCTGATGACCGCGACCGAGCTGATGCGCCTCAACCTCGCGCTGTACGGGCTGTCCCGGGACCGCGCCGCGGTCGAGCGGGGGGACCGGCTGATCGCCGACCTCGGGCTGGCCGAGGTGGCCGGCCGGCAGGTCATGACGTACTCGGGCGGGATGCGGCGCCGGCTGGACCTCGCGCTGGCGCTGGTGCACGAGCCGGTGGTGCTCTTCCTGGACGAGCCGACGACCGGGCTGGACCCGGCCAGCCGGCTGACGATCTGGGACCGGGTCCGCGAGCTGGGCGCCGCCGGCACCACGGTCTTCCTGACCACTCAGTACCTGGAGGAGGCCGATCAGCTGGCCGCGCGGGTCAGCATCATCGACCGCGGCCGGGTGGTCGCCGAGGGGGCGCCCGAGCAGCTCAAGGCGTCGGTCGCGGACCCGCGGCTGGAGCTGGTCCTGGCCGGTACGCCGACCCGGGACGTGGCCGAGGTGCTCGCGCCGTTCGGGCGGGTGGCGGCGGCCGGGCCGGGCTCGGCTTCGCTGGTGCTGCCGGCCGGCGCGGTCGACCTCGGCGGGCTGGCGCGGGCGCTGGACGAGGCCGGCGTCGAGGTGCGCTCCTTCGACCTGGTCCGCCCGACGCTGGAGGACGTCTTCATCGCCAAGACCGGCCGGGTGCTGGAGGGCGCCGACCGGAAGCCCGCGGCCGCCGCCGGCCTGAGCACGATCTCCCGTGCCTAGCCGGATCGGGGCGCTGGCCCGGCGGTCGGCGCGGCAGACGCTGCGGCGGCCGCAGTTCCTCGCCCCGGTGCTGGTGCTGCCGTCGCTCTTCCTGGTCGCCTACTCCGGCGGCGCGGCCAGCGGCGCCGAGCTGCCGGGCTTCCCGCCGGGCGCGACCGTCTTCGAGTACCTGCTCGGCGGGGCGATGCTGCTCTCGGCGATGATGGCCGGCGTCATCGGCGGCATCGCCCAGGTGCTCGACATCCAGTTCCGCTTCCTGGACCGGCTGCTGCTCTCGCCGGCCGCGCGGACCACGATCGTGCTGGGCCGGCTCGCCGGCACCGGGCTGCTCGGCCTGCTCGGCGGGGTGGTCTTCGCGGTCGTCGGGCTGGTCTTCGGCGCCGATCTGGCCGGCCCGGCCGGGGTCGTCTGGATGGTGCTGCTGCAGGGGCTGGTCGCGGTCGCCTTCGGCGCGGTGACGGCCGGGGTGGCGCTGCGTACCCGCAAGGGCAACGCGGTCCAGATCTTCCTGCCGCTCGGGATCGTGCTGACGATGTTCTCCTCCGCGTTCTTCCCGCGGGACCTGCTGCGGTCCCCGATGGACGCGATCGCGGCGGTCAACCCGCTGACGTACCTGGCCGACGCGCTGCACGGGCCGTGGATCGGCGGCACCACCGGCACCGTCTTCGGCCGCTCGGTGCTCGCGCTGGCGCTGCTGGCGGCGATCGGGGCGGCGCTGTGCGCCGGCTCGCTGGCCGACCGGTCCGGGGGGCGGTGAGCCGGTGAGCAGCACGGTGTCGCTGGGCCGCCGGTCGCTGGCGGACCTGGTCCGGGAGCCCGGCGGCGTGCTGCCGGAGCTGATCACCCCGACGTTCCTCTACCTCGCGGTGGCGTGGATGTTCGGCGGGCTGGCCGAGCTGCCCGGCTTCGGCGGGGGCGACTACGTCAGCTTCCTGCTCGCGCTCGGCATCCTGCAGGCCGGCGGGCTGGTCGGTGCCGCTGCCGGGGTGCCGGTGGCTCGGGACGTGCAGACGAAGTTCTTCGACCGGCTGCTGGTCGCCCCGACGTCCCGGTACGCCCTGCTCGCCGCCACCGGGCTCCCCGCCGCGGCCCGCGCGCTGCTGTCGGTGCTGGCCGTGCTGGCGGTCGGCTTCCTGCTCGGGGCCGGCGTGTCCGGCGCCGGCGGGCTGCTGCTGGCCGTGCTGCTGACGCTGTGGTTCGCCGGGGTGTGCGCCGGCTGGGGGCTGGTCGTCGCGCTGCGGACGAGGAGCCCCGGCTCGGCCCCGCTCATGCAGGCGCCGGTGATCCTCTTCCTCAGCCTGGCCCCGGCCTTCGCGCCGCGGGACCTGCTCGCCGACTGGCTGCAGCCGGTCGCCGCCGTCAACCCGCTGACCTGGGTGCTGGAGGCCGTCCAGGCGCCCTTCACCGGCGGTGCGAGCTGGGACAGCACCTGGCCCGGGATCGTCGCGCTGGCCGCGCTGACCGCCGTCTTCTACGGGCTGGCAGCCCGGCAGCTGAGTCACTGGGAGGCCTGACATGGCGGACGTCGAGCAGCTGGACAGCCCGCTGGCCCGGTCGGTGACCTGGCGGACGGCGGTGCTGCTCTCGGTGGGCACCGCACTGCTCGTCGTCGTGTCGCTCGGCCCGATGGCCGAGGAGCTGGGCCCGCTGTCCTGGGTGGTCTGGTCGATCACCGCGATGGTCGGCGCGGTCCAGTGCCTGTTCATCGCCGAGCTGGCCCGGCGCTGGCCGGCGCAGGCCGGCGGCACGGCGACGTACGCGCACCGGGAGCTGGAGCAGCACGCGCCGCTGCTGGCCGGCCTGTCCAGCTGGGGCTACTGGTTCGCCTGGACTCCGGGCATCGCGGTCAACGCGATCCTGGCCGCGGAATACCTGGGCAGCGCGGTCGACGTGGACGGCACCCTGCCGCTCGCGCTGGTCCTGGTCGCCGGCCTCTACGCGGTCAACTACGCCGGCCTGCGGGCCAGCGCGAGGCTGTACGTGGTGGTGGCCGTGGTGGCGGTGGTGCCGCTGGCGGCCATCCTCGTCGGCGCGCTGGCCGACCCGGACGAGCTGGACTTCGGCGCGCTCGGGCCGCTGACCGTGCCGGGAGGGCTGCTGTCCGCGGCCGGGATCGCGCTCGTGCTCAAGTGGGCCTTCGTCGCCGTCTGGTCCTCCTACGGGGCGGAGATCGCCTCCACGGTGGTGGCCGAGATGGCCGACCCCGTGCGCAAGGTCGGCCGGGCGCTGGCGGCCGCCGCGGTGACGTGCGTGATCGCCTTCACGGTCATCCCGGTGGTGCTCTTCGCGCTGGTCGGCACGGCCGGGCTGACCGAGGACCCGGCGGTGGTGCTGCTGGAGCCGGCCGAGGAGCTCTTCGGCACCGCCGGCAGCCGGGTGGTCGCGGTGATGCTTGCCGCCGCGCTGCTGCTCGGCGCCCAGGCCTTCGTGATCGGCTCGTCGCGGACGGTCTTCCAGATGGCGCGGGACCGGCACCTGCCGGCGCTCTTCGGCCGGGTCAGCCGGCGGGGCGTGCCGGTCGGGTCGCTGGCCTTCGACGTGGTGGTGATCCTCGTCCTGCTGGTGATCTTCGGCGACGGCGTGGTCGACATCGTCGCCTCGGCCAACCTCGGCTACGTGGTGGTCTTCATCCTGCTGCCGGTCACCTACCTGCTCGCCCGCCGGTCCACCGGCCAGCTCCGGTCCGGCCGCGACCTGGCCCGCGGGCGCAACCTCGCCGCCGTCGCGATGCTGCTGGTCAACACGGTGCTGCTGGTCGGCGGGGCGCCGCAGTGGGGCTGGACGGTGATGCTGACCGGGGTGGCGGTGCTCAGCCTGATCGTCCCGCTGCACTGGCTGGCCCGGCGGCAGCCGGCGGAGGCCACCGGGCCGGGGACCGGCCCGCCGGCCGCGGCCGTCAGCCCCGATCGGTCATGAAGTCGAAGAAGAGCTCGGTGCCGTCCGGGCCGGTGACCTCGAGGACCGCGTCCCGGCCGGTCGCGGCGACCGTGAAGCGGGCGAAGCCGCAGCACTGGGTCTCGCCGGCGGCCAGCTCCCGCAGCTCGGCCAGCTGGACGGGGGACAGCTCGTACCGCAGCCGCAGCCGTCCGGCCGCCGACTCCACGTCGCGCAGCCCGGCCCGGGCCAGCTCCCGCCAGCGCGTCACCCGGTCGGCCTGGCCGCCGGCGTCCAGCGTGCAGGCCAGCACCGGCTCGGCCAGCACGGGCAGCTCGGTGCGGTGCTCGGGGGCGGTCACGACTGTCGAGGGTACTCGCCGGCGCAGCCGGGACGGCCCGCCCGGACCCGGCCGCTGACCCGTACCGCCACACCCAGAGGTGGACACACCATGACGTTCCCGCCGGGCCCCCGCCAGCCGATGCTGGTCCAGTCGATGCGGATGCAGCGCGAGCCGCTGACCTTCCTGCGCGGGATGCAGGACCGTTACGGCGACTACTTCACGCTGAACATGATGGCCGTCGGCAAGGTGGTCGCGACCGGCCACCCGGACGCCGTCGAGCAGGTGCTGGCGGACGAGGACGGCTTCCCCGGCGGCGAGGCCCAGCAGATGGTGGAGCCGCTGGTCGGGCCGCGGTCGATCTTCGTGTCCGAGGGTGAGGACCACACCCGCAAGCGGCGGATCATGTTCAAGCCCTTCCACCGGACCGCGGTCGCCCGTTACGGCGAGCGCGTACGGCGCATCGTCCACGACGAGCTGGACACCTGGTCGATGGGCGAGCCGATCGCGATGCGGCCGCGGATGCAGCGGATCGCCATGGACGTCATCCTGCAGCTCGTCTTCGGGGTCGAGGACCCGGAGCGGCTGCAGGCCTTCCGGGACCGGCTGGGGGCGATGCGCGAGCAGGCCAACCTGGTCGTGATGTTCCCGCCGCTGCAGCGCGACCTGGGGCGGTGGAGCCCGTGGTCGCGCTTCGAGCGCCGCCGCGCGGCCGTCGACGAGCTGGTGCACGCGGAGATCACCGCCCGCCGGGCCGACCCCCGGCTGGGTTCGCGGGACGACATCCTGTCGTTGCTGCTGAGCGCGGAGGACGAGGCGGGGGATGGCTTCACCGACTCCGAGGTCCGCGACCAGCTCTTCAGCATGGTGGTGGCCGGGCACGAGACGACGGCGACCTCGCTGGCCTGGTCGATGGACCTGCTGGCCCGGCACCCGGAGGCGGTGGAGCGGATCCGGGGCGAGCTGGACGCGGCCGAGACGCCGTACCTGGACGCGGTCATCGACGAGTCCCTGCGGCTCTACCCGCCGATATTCCACGTCGCCCGCAAGTCCAGCCGGCCGTTCGAGCTCGGCGGGCACGCGCTGCCCGCCGGCACCTGGGTGATGGTCGCGATCCTGCTCGCCCACCGGCGGCCGGACGTGTACGCCGACCCGGACGTCTTCCGGCCGGAGCGCTTCCTGACCGGGGAGCCGCGGCCGCGGTTCGCGTTCGTCCCGTTCGCCGCCGGCGGGCGGCGCTGCCTGGGCATGCACCTGGCCCGGCTGGAGATGCGGGTGACGCTGCAGGAGGTCGCCCGCCGGATGGAGGTCGCGCCGGCCCGCTCCGAGCCGGAGACGCCGACGCTCTTCCACGTCACGATGGTGCCGAAGCACGGCTCGACCGTCGTCCTCCGCGATCGTGTCGCCGAGCCTGCCTGACTGTCAGCGGAGCCGGCGGCGGGTGCCGTCCAGCCGCTCGGTCCAGCCGAGCCGGTCCAGCAGCTCCAGCAGCGGCACCGCGACCCGCCGGGTCGTCCCGAGCAGCTGGCGGGCCTCGCTCAGCGTGAACGGCCCGGGCAGCTCGGCCAGCCGCCGCGCGGCCTCCCGGTCGGCGCCGGGGGCCAGGTAGATCCCGTCGACCACCCGGAACAGCTCGCCGGCCTCTACCGCGGCGGCCAGCAGCGGCGGGGTCAGTCCGAGCTCGGCCAGCCGGTCCGCCTCGGGTGCGGCGAAGGGCGCCGTCTCGAGGTCGGCGCGGATCGCGGCCACGGCGGCGGCGACCGGCCCGGGCAGCGCCGGCCGGCTTCGGCTGCCGTAGAGCCGGCCGCCGCGGGAGGCCACCGGCCCGGTCCCGGGGGTCCGTACCAGCGCCTCCACCAGCCGCCGGTCGGGCAGGTCCAGCGTCTGCCGGGCCACCTCGAGCGGCATGCCGGGGTCGAGCGGGTGCTCCGCGCCGTACGCCTCCACCGCCCGGCCCAGGTCCGCCCGCCGGGACCGCCACCAGTCCGGGTCGGCCAGCCAGTCGTCGACCACCGGCGGGTTGGCCGGGGCGAAGCCCATGGCGACCAGGTCGCCCCGGCGCACCAGCCCGCGGCGGCGCAGCTCGGCCTCGGCCGTCCCCTCGGCGGTGGCGAGCTCCACGGTGCGCCGCGCCGCCGCACCTCGCGCCCGCAGCGGCGGCGGCCGTACGTCGAGCACGGTCAGCCGGCCGACCACCACCTGCTGGGCCGGGTCGCGCAGCAGCGTGACGTCGCCGACCCGCAGCGGCAGCGGGTGGGCGAGGGTCAGCCGGGCGTGCTCGTCGCCCAGCGGCCGCAGCTGGACCGGGACCGCGGCCGAGCCCGCGTGCAGCACCAGCTCCGCCGGCAGCTCGGACGCGGGGAACGGCCCCAGCAGCTCGCCGTCCACGGTGCCGCAGGACAGCCACCGTCCCGGCGCGAGCAGCGCGTCCCCGCGGCCGAGGGTGCCGCGGGGGGTGCCGCGGAGGTTCACCGCGACCCGGGCCACCGCCGCGACCGACTCCTGCTGGGTCTTCAAGGTCTGCAGCCCGCGGATCCGGACCCGGTCGCCGGTGGAGGCGACCTCCAGCTGGTCGCCGCAGCGCAGGGTGCCCGCCCCCAGGGTGCCGGTGACGACGGTGCCGTGCCCGGCCACGGTGAACGCACGATCCACCCAGAGCCGCACGTCGGCGGTCCGGTCCGGCGCCGGCAGCCGGTCCACCATCCGCTGCAGCGCGGTCCGCAGCCGGTCCATCCCGGCGCCGGTGCGGGCGCTCACCGGGACCGCCTCCACCTCACCCAGGGTGGTCGTGGCCAGCCGTGCCCGGGCGTCGGCCAGGGCCGGCGCCGGGTCGGCCAGGTCACTGCGGGTGACCGCCAGCACGCCGTACCGCACACCGAACGAGTCCAGGGCGGCCAGATGCTCGTCGGACTGGGTCCGCCAGCCGGCGTCGGCGGCGACCACGAACAGCGTCGCCGGCACCGGGCCGACCCCGGCCAGCATCGTGCTCATGAAGCGCTCGTGCCCGGGCACGTCGACGAACGCGAGCGGCTCGCCGTCCGGCGTCGCCGTCCAGGCGAAGCCGAGGTCGATGGTGAGGCCGCGCCGGTGCTCCTCGGCCAGCCGGTCCGGGTCGGTGCCGGTCAGCGCCCGGACCAGGGTGGACTTGCCGTGGTCGACGTGGCCGGCGGTGGCGACGACGTGCACACGCAGCTCCTCGGCTCGCTCAGACCCGGACCATTATCCGGACATCCGTAGCGAGGAGACCATGGTGCCGATCATGGCGGAAGGAGTGCGTACGGAGCCAGACCAGGTGCTGCTGGACGCCGCGGGCTGCACCTCGGCTTCCCGGCCGACGAGGCCGCGGAGCCGTCCGCGCTGCACACCCGCAACGTCATGTAGAGCGTGCCCTCCGCCGGGTCCTGGCGGGCTGTGACATAGTGGAGGAGATCGTGCGGCGACGGTGCGTCGTCATTGGCGCCGCGTGATCCGACGACGTGCTTGCCGTGCAGGTCTGTCGCCGCTGCCGGGTCGGCCCCAGATCGAGGTCGTCCGGGGAGTGGCTGGACGATCTGCGCGGTGTGCCGCCCGCTCGCGCTGGACCGCGCGGCGGACATCCCGGCCATGGTGGCCGTGGGTGGGCCGCGCCCGGCCGACAGGCGGCGCCGTCCGTCGGCACCACCCCGGTGCACCGGCCGGCCCGGTCGGCGCCCGGACCACGCAGACTTGCGGCCCGCTTCTCGATCGTCGAGCGGGCGAGCCGCCGAAGACCGCTCCCGTGCGGTCGCGTGCCGAATCGTGCGCGCCCGGGGGCCGAAACGGAGACAACCGGATGCTCGACAACGAGCCCACCGGCGCGAGCGGGGACGAGCCCCGCTCCGCCGACAACACAGACGTCCCACCAGCGCGTACGCGCCGGCGTCGGGCCACGGCTCCGGCCGGTGCCGCGCCGACGGGCGCTCCCGGCAGCGAGGTCGGGGCCCCCACCGGCACGTCGGTCGAGGCCGCCGCGCCTGGCGGCGCGCCCGCCGAGGGCGCCAGTGCTGCCGGCGGCGCGCCCGCCGAGGGCGGCGCTGCTGTCGAGGTCGCGGCGCCGCGGCGGCGTTCCCGGAAGGTGGCGCCGGCTGTCGAGGCCGCCGCCGCGGAGGGCAGCGAGGCTGCGGCTGAGCCCGTGAAGCGGACCCGCAGCCGCCGATCCGCGGCTGCCGCGGCTCCGGCCGACATGCCGGCCGTTGTGGCCGCCGATGTGCCGGCCGACGTGCCGGCCGATGTGGCCGCCGGCGCCGGTACGCCTGACGCCCTGAGCGAGCCGGTTGCGGCGCCGGCGCGGCGGCGCCGGTCCCGGGCTGCGGTCCCGGCTGCGGACGCGACGGCCGAGCCGGTCGTGGCGGTGGGTCCGGGCGGGCTGACCGCTGGGGCCGCGGCCTGGAGCGAGCCCGCCGCGCCGGCCGCCCCCGCCGAGGTGACGAGCGAGGCGTCCGCGGCCGAGAGCCCGGCCCGGCCCCGGCGCGGCGCGGTCGCCGCCGCGCCACCGCCCCGGCTGCCTCGCCCGAGGCCGTCCGCCCGGACGCCGAGCCGCCGGCGACCGACGCCGGCCTCCCCTCGACCGAGCCCGCCGCCGGCCACGCTGCCGGCCCGGCGGTGGCGACCGCGGAGGCGCCGCCGGCCCGGCGCAGCCGGCGTCGCGCCACCGCGCCCGCCGCGGCCCTGGAGCCGGCCCCGGAGACCGTCCCGGCCCCGCAGGACGAGTTGGTCCCGGACGCCGGGGCCGAGCCGGTCGCGGACGCCGGCCTGGTCGCCGAGGCCGAGGCGCCGGTGGCGACCTCCCCGTTCAGCGCCGGGCCGGAGCGCCCGACCCGCCGGCGCCGCGCCACCGCGCCCGAGACCTCCCCGCCGGCCGCGCCGGCGGTGATGTTCGTCGCGCCGGTCGCCCTCCCGTTCGAGGCGCCGGTCGACGCCGAGGTCGAGGCGCCGACCCGCCGCCGCCGTACCAAGGCCGCCGAGGAGCCGGTCGAGACGCCGGCCGCCGAGGAGCAGCCGGCCCGCCGGCGCCGCAGCCGCAAGCCCGCCGACGCGACCGAGCCCGAGCCGGCCGAGGCTCCCGCCGGGGAGGAGCAGCCGGCCCGGCGCCGGCGTACCCGGGCCAAGGCCGCCGAGGCGACCGACGTCCCTGAGACCGTCGAGACGACCGAGCCCGAGGCCGCGGAGGCCGGCGAGGCGGCCGACGACGACTCCGACGAGGCCGGTGACCGCCGCCGGCGCCGCCGCGGCCGCCGGGGTCGCGGACGCAGCCGGGGCAACGGCGACGCCGAGGCCACCGACGACGACTCCGACGAGGCGACCGACGAGGCCGAGGACGGCGAGGAGGCCGAGTCCGGCGACGGCGAGGACGACGGCGACCGCCCGTCCTCCCGCCGCCGGCGCCGGCGCCGCCGCCGCGGTGGTGGCGGCGACTCCGAGGAGACGCACGAGGACGACCCGCCGGACACGGTGGTGCACGTCCGGGAGCCCCGCCGCGGCGAGCGGGAGCGCGGCGAGCGCGACCGGTCCGACCGCACCGGCGACGACGAGGTCCGTGGCGTCCGCGGCTCGACCCGGCTGGAGGCCAAGCGGCAGCGCCGGCGCGAGGGCCGCGACACCGGCCGGCGGCGCCCGCCGATCCTGTCCGAGTCGGAGTTCCTGGCCCGGCGCGAGGCCGTCGACCGCACGATGGTGGTCCGGCAGCGCGGCGACCGCACCCAGATCGCCGTGCTCGAGGACGACATCCTGGTCGAGCACTACGTGACCAAGGCGAGCAGCAGCTCGTACGCGGGCAACGTCTACCTCGGCCGGGTGCAGAACGTGCTGCCCAGCATGGAGGCGGCGTTCGTCGACATCGGCAAGGGCCGCAACGCGGTGCTGTACGCCGGCGAGGTCAACTGGGACGTCGCCGGCCTGGAGGGCCGCGCCCGCTCGATCGAGCACGCGCTGAAGTCCGGCGACAACATCGTCGTCCAGGTCACCAAGGACCCGATCGGGCACAAGGGCGCCCGGCTGACCAGCCAGGTCAGCCTGCCGGGGCGTTACCTCGTGTACGTCCCGAACGGCTCGATGACCGGCATCAGCCGCAAGCTGCCGGACACCGAACGCTCCCGGCTCAAGGACATCCTCCGCCGGATCGTGCCCGAGGACGCCGGCGTGATCATCCGTACCGCCGCCGAGGGTGCCAGCGAGGACGAGCTGACCCGCGACGTCGAGCGGCTCAAGGCGCAGTGGGCGACCATCCAGCAGAAGGCGGCCGGCACCAAGAGCGCGCCGACGCTGCTGTACGCGGAGCCGGACCTGGAGCTGCGGGTCGTCCGGGACGTCTTCAACGAGGACTTCACCAAGCTCGTCGTGTCCGGCGGCGACGCCTGGGACATGATCAGCCAGTACGTCGACCACGTGGCGCCCGACCTCATGCCCCGGCTGGAGAAGTACACGGGGGAGGGCGACGCGTTCCACGACCTGCGCATCGACGAGCAGCTGCTCAAGGGGCTGGACCGGAAGGTGTGGCTGCCCTCGGGCGGCTCGCTGGTCATCGACCGCACCGAGGCGATGACGGTCATCGACGTCAACACCGGCAAGTTCGTCGGGCAGGGCGGCAACCTCGAGCAGACCGTCACCCGCAACAACCTGGAGGCGGCCGAGGAGATCGTCCGGCAGCTCCGGCTGCGGGACATCGGCGGCATCATCGTCATCGACTTCATCGACATGGTGCTGGAGTCCAACCGGGACCTGGTGCTGAGGCGGCTCACCGAGTGCCTGGGCCGGGACCGGACCAAGCACCAGGTCGCCGAGGTGACCTCGCTCGGGCTGGTGCAGATGACCCGCAAGCGGGTCGGGCAGGGGCTGCTGGAGGCGTTCTCCGAGCCGTGCCCCACTTGCGGTGGGCGCGGGCTGATGGTGCACGCCGAGCCGGTGGACGACTCGCGCAAGCGGGACGCGGCGCCGGTCGCCGCCCCGTCCGGGCGCGGGCGGCGCGGGCGGCGGGGAGCGGCCGCCGAGGCGGGGCCGCCGACGCCGGCACTGCTGGCCGGCAGCGTCCCGCCCGCGAAGGACACCGACACCGACACCGAGACCGGCTCCACGGACGGTGCCGGCGAGACCGCGGGCGGTGCCGACGGGCCGGCGGACGGCTCCGCGGAGGCGGCGGCAGCGCTGGCCCCCGCGGGCGCCGTCGAGGCCGCCACGGCCGCCGCGGGGGGTCAGGGTGGGCCGACGGCGGACGAGATCGACGTCGCGTCGGAGGACCACCGGCCCGGCGACGAGGCGCTCGACACCGTCGAGGCGGTCGAGCCGGAGGCGGACGTCACGGTGACCGGCGACGAGTCCCGTACGGTCGCCGCCGGCTCCAACGGGCTGGTCACCCTGCCCGCCGGCGCCGACCTGCCCGGCGCCGAGCCGGCGTCCGACCTGCCGGTCGCCGGTTCCGACGGCGCACCGGCCGGCTCTGGCGGCGTTCCGGACGTGATGACCGGTTCCGACGGCGCACCGGCCGGCTCCCGCGGGGTTCCGGACGTGGCCGGCGCCGGTGGCGCGCTCGGATCGGCCGGCGCCAGCGGTGCGCCGGACCCGGTGCCCGGTTCCTACGGCGTGCCGGACCCGGCCGGCTCCCACGTGCTGGACCCGGCCGGCGCCGGCGGGATCCCGGATGTGGCCGGCTCCAATGGCGTGCCGGACGCGGCCGGCAACGGCCAGGCCCCGGCCCGGCGCCGGCGCCGCGCGGCCAGCCGCCCGGCCGGCCCGCCCCAGGCGGTGTCCCCGGAGTAGCTCCCAGGGACCGGGCGGTTTGACCCGTCCGCCGCCCGGTCCGTACCCTGTCCGGTGGTCCGCCGGAGGTGGGCCCATCCTTGCGTGCGTCGCACGCACTCAGCGAAGAAACGGAGCCGAGCGTCGATGTACGCCATCGTCAAGACCGGCGGCAAGCAGTACAAGGTGGCGGTCGGCGACGTCGTCGAGGTCGAGAAGATCGTCGGCGAGCCGGGCGCCAGCGTGGCGCTGCCGGCGCTCCTGCTGGTCGACGGCGACGACGTCACCACCGACGCGGACGCGCTGGCCAAGGTCGCGGTGACCGGCGAGGTCGTCGCGCACACCAAGGGCCCGAAGATCCGCATCCACCACTTCAAGAACAAGACCGGCTACCACCGCCGCATGGGTCACCGCCAGCCGCTGACCCAGCTGAAGGTGACCGGCATCGAGAGCGGGAAGTAGGCAGCCATGGCCCACAAGAAGGGCGCGTCCAGCTCCCGCAACGGCCGCGACTCCGCCGCGCAGCGGCTCGGCGTCAAGCGGTACGGCGGCCAGCTGGTCAACGCCGGCGAGATCCTGGTCCGGCAGCGCGGCACCAAGTTCCACCCCGGCGAGCTGGTGGGGCGCGGCGGTGACGACACCCTGTTCGCGCTGGCCGCGGGCCACGTGAAGTTCGGCCAGAGCCGCGGGCGCAAGGTCGTGAGCATCCTGCCGCCGACGGAGGGCTGACAGCCCCCGAGCGATTCTCCGGAGGGCGGGCCCGAGACTCTCGGGCCCGCCCTTCGCGTACGAGAGGAGGTGGACCGTGGCGTCCTTCATCGACCGCGTGGTGCTGCACGCCTCGGCCGGCAACGGCGGGCACGGCGCCGCCTCCGTGCACCGGGAGAAGTTCAAGCCGCTGGGCGGCCCGGACGGCGGCAACGGCGGGGACGGCGGCAACGTCGTGCTCGTCGTCGACCCCGGGGTGCACACGCTGCTGGACTTCCACTTCCACCCGCACCAGCGGGCCGGCAACGGCAAGCAGGGCATGGGCAGCCTGCGCGCCGGGGCGTCCGGCCAGTCGCTGGAGCTGCGGGTGCCGGACGGGACGGTCGTCCAGGACTCCGACGGTGCCGTGCTGGCCGACCTGACCGGCGCCGGCACCCGGTACGTCGCCGCCCGCGGCGGCCGCGGCGGGCTCGGCAACCACGCGCTGGCGTCCAAGCGGCGCAAGGCGCCCGGCTTCGCGCTGCTCGGCGAGCCCGGCGAGGTGCGCGACCTGGTGCTGGAGCTCAAGAGCGTGGCCGACGTCGGCCTGGTCGGCTTCCCCAGCGCCGGCAAGTCCTCGCTGATCGCGGCGCTGTCCGCGGCCCGGCCGAAGATCGCCGACTACCCGTTCACCACGCTGCAGCCCAACCTGGGCGTGGTCCGCGCGGGCGAGGTGACGTACACGATCGCCGACGTGCCCGGGCTCATCCCCGGCGCGGCGCAGGGCAAGGGGCTGGGGCTGGAGTTCCTCCGGCACGTCGAGCGGTGCGCGGTGCTGCTGCACGTCATCGACTGCGCGACCGAGGAGCCCGGCCGCGACCCGCTGTCCGACATCGACGCGATCGAGCACGAGCTGGCGCAGTACAGCGGCTCGCTGGCGAGCCGGCCGCGGCTGGTCGCGCTCAACAAGGTGGACGTGCCGGAGGGCCGCGACCTCGCCGAGCTGGTCCGGCCGGAGCTCGCCGAGCGCGGCTGGCCGATCTTCGAGATCAGCGCCGCCACCCGGGAGGGCCTGACCGAGCTCTCGTACGCGCTCGGGACCGAGGTGACCCGCCACCGCGCCAGCCTGCCGCCGCCCGAGCCGACCCGGATCGTGCTGCGGCCGGTCGCGGTGGACGACGGCGGGTTCACCGTGTCGCAGGACCCGGCTGACCCGTCCGCGTTCGTGGTACGGGGCGCGCGGCCGGAGCGGTGGGTGCGGCAGACCGACTTCGCCAACGACGAGGCGGTCGGCTACCTGGCCGACCGGCTGGCCCGGCTCGGCGTCGAGGACGCGCTGGTCGCGGCCGGGGCGGTGGCGGGGGCCGGGGTCACGATCGGCGAGGTCACCTTCGACTGGGAGCCGACGCTGGCCGCGGCGGCGCAGGTCGGCAGCGGGCCCCGGGGGACCGACATACGGGTGGAGACGAGCTCGCGGCGGGGGTCGGCGGACCGGCTGGCGACCTACCAGGCGCGGCGCACGCCCGCGCCCGATCCCGACTCGGCGCCGGAGGGTGCGGCGCCGGAGGGTGCGGAGCCGCCGCCGGCCGCGGAGCCCCGGCACCGCCGACCCGGTCGCGGCGGACCCCGCCGATGACGTCCGGCGCGGGCGGGGGGCGCGCCGCCGGACGGACCGCTGCGGACGGCGGACCTGCAGTCGGGCAGGCCGGCACGGCTGAGGCACGTGCCGTCGGGCCGACCGGTGCGGGTGCCGCCGGGCAGGCCGCCGCGGGTGGGGGGCATGGCGCCGGGCGGACCGTCGCGGCGGTGCGCGCGGGCGTGCGGGACGCGGCCCGGCTGGTGGTCAAGGTCGGCTCGTCCTCGCTGACCACTGCGGCCGGCGGGCTCGACCCGGCCCGGCTGCACCGGCTGGTCGACGCGCTCGCCGCCCGGCACCACGCCGGCGCGCAGATCGTGCTCGTCTCCTCCGGCGCGATCGCCGCCGGCCTGGCCCCGCTCGCCCTGCCGGCCCGCCCGCGCGACCTCGCCACCCAGCAGGCCGCCGCCAGCGTCGGGCAGCTGCTGCTGGTCGAGCAGTACGCGGCGGCCTTCGGCCGGGCCGGCCTCACCGTCGGCCAGGTGCTGCTCACCGCGGACGACCTGACCCGCCGCGCGCACTACCGCAATGCCTCGCGCACCCTGGAGCGGCTGCTGGCCCTCGGCGTGGTGCCGGTGATCAACGAGAACGACGCCGTCGCCACCGAGGAGATCCGCTTCGGCGACAACGACCGGCTGGCCGCGCTGGTGGCCCACCTCGTCCAGGCCGACGCGCTGGTCCTGCTGTCCGATGTGGACGGCCTGTACGACGGCGACCCGCGCCGCCCCGGCGTGCGGCTGCTGTCCGAGGTCCGCGACGACGCCGACCTGGCCGGCGTCCGCGTCGGCGGCACCGGGGGCGCCGGCGCGGCCAAGATCGGCACCGGTGGCATGGCCAGCAAGCTGGACGCCGCCCGGATCGCCGCCGGCGCCGGCGTGCCCGTCCTGCTCGCCGCCGCCGAGGCGGTCGGCCCGGCGCTGGCCGGCGAGCCGGTGGGCACCGCCTTCCCGGCCACCGCCCGCCGTACCACCTCCCGCCTCTTCTGGCTCCGCCACGCCACCACCCCGCGCGGCCGGCTGGTGCTCGACGCCGGCGCGGTGGAGGCGGTCGTACGCCGCCGCACCTCGCTGCTGTCGGCCGGCGTGACCGCGGTGCAGGGCGACTTCGGCGCCGGCGACCCGGTCGAGCTGGTCGGGCCGGACGGGGCGCCGGTGGCCCGGGGCCTGGTCGCGTACGACGCCGGCGAGCTGCCGCCGCTACTCGGCCGGTCCAGCCGGCAGCTGGCGCCCGAGCACCGCCGCGAGGTCGTGCACCGGGACGATCTGGTGTTGCTCCGGACCAGCTGAGCAGCGGAGAGTCGCGGCGCGACTCCGTACCGCACATGGTCAGATTGAGTCTTGGAGGACGTCTCCCATCCCTGCCACAATCCCCGGGTCCAGAGCCCAGGTCGTGCCCAGGGGGAAGCGTTCACATGCCCGACCCGCACCAGCCGGTTCCGTTCGACGTGGCGCTGCGCGGCTACGACCGAGACCAGGTCGACGCCCACCTCGCCTCGATCGAGTCCGAGTTCAGCAGTGCCGTGGCCGAGCGTGACCGGCTGGCCGATCGGGTCAAGCACCTGGAGTCCCGGGTCGAGGAGCTCCACCTGGCCGGCGACGACGAGCCGACCGGCCCGGCGGTGACCGGCTTCGGCGCGCGGATCGAGCGGATCATGCGCATCGCCGAGGAGGAGGCGACCGCCGCCCGCGAGGAGGCCCTCGCCGAGGTCGAGCGCGAGCGGGCCGAGGGCGCGAAGCGGGTCAGCGCGCTGCAGCAGGCGGCCGAGAAGGACGCGATGGCGCACCGCCGCAAGGTCGAGCAGGAGGCCGGCCAGCTGCTGGACAAGGCCCGCCAGGAGGCGGCCCGGGTCCGCGCCGACGCCGAGTCGCAGGCTGCCGCCACCCGCGAGCAGGCCAGCGGCCACCTCGAGGCCGTCCGAGCCAAGGCCGCGCAGGCCGCCGCCGACTTCGAGACCGCGCTCGCCAAGCGCCGGCAGAAGGCCGAGGCCGACCACGTCTCCCGCACCAACGCCGCCGAGCGCGAGCTGGCCGAGACGGTCGCCCGGACCGACCAGCTGCGCGCCGAGGCGGAGAAGATGCGCAACGACGCCGAGCGGCGCTCCCAGGAGATGCTGCAGGCCGCGCAGCGGGAGTCCGGCGAGCTGGTCGCCGAGGCCCGCGGCCAGGCCGACCGCACCCGGCGGGAGAGCGAGCGGGAGCTCGCCACGCTGTCCAAGCGGCGGGATGCGATCAACGACCAGCTGCGCAACGTCCGCGAGATGCTGAGCACGCTGACCGGCGGCGCGGTGTCCAGCGGGGACCCCGAGCCGGAGCCGATCGACGACGAGGTGCCGGCGACCCGCACCAGCAGCGCTCGGCCCGCCGCCCAGGCCCGCCGCAACTAGCTCTCGTCACCCGGCGGCCGGGCTCACCCGGCCGCCGCTCCCAAGCCGCCCACGTCCGCGTCAGGGGGCCGGTGCCGCGGACCATCTCTGGCCGGCGGCGCCCACGTCCGCGTCGGGGGTCCGTGTCGCCCTCCGACCCTGGCCGCCGACGCGCCCCCCATGCTGGTCGCCGGCGCGCGGTCCTGGTCGCTGGCGCGGGCGCCAGTCGGCGTGCGGCCCGGTCGGACGTTCCTGGCCGGGAGGCGGGGTTCAGTCGAGGGGTTTGGCGGCGGTGCGGAGCAGGGCGAGGAGGCTGCGCTGCTCGTCCGGGTCGAGCGGCGCGAAGAGCTCCTCGGCGGCCTTGTGCCGCGCCTCCGCCAGGCCGCCGAGCGTGCCCCGCCCGCGGTCGGTGAGCTCGACCAGGATCGAGCGCCGGTTGGCCGGGTCGATGTCGCGGCGGACCAGGCCGCGCTCCTCGAGCGCGTCCACCACCCCGGTCGCCGACCGAGGCACCACGTGCAGCCGGCTGGCCAGCTCCGCCATCCGCAGCGGCCCGTCGGCGCGGGACAGCACGGACAGCGCCCGCCCCTGGCCGGGGGTCAGCCCGAGCGGCGCCAGCCGCTCGCCGGTGCCGTGCCGCAGCCGGCGCCCCAGCACCTGCACAAGCTCGGCCAGCTGACCAGCGAGGGGTTCCACGCGCAGAGCGTACTCTATTGTGAGGCAAGCTCACTATGAGGTAACCTCTCGTTGTCAACGACTCCAGGAGCTGCCCATGCCTCGACTTCCCGACGTCCGCCCGGACGACCCCACCGTGGATCCGCGCCGGATCCTCCGCCTCTTCCGCCCGTACGCGGGGCGCCTCACCGCCGTCGGCGTGCTGATCGCCCTGGCCTCGCTGGTCGGGCTGGCCTCGCCGTTCCTGTTGCGGGCCGTCATCGACCAGGCCATCCCGCAGCGGGACACCGGACTGCTCGCCGTGCTCGTGCTCGGCATGGTCGCCGTCGCGGTGGTGAGCACCGTCGTCGGCGTCTACCAGACGCTGCTGTCCACCACCGTCGGCCAGCGGATCATGCGCGACCTGCGGGTCGCGGTCTACTCGCACCTCCAGCGCATGTCGCTGGCCTTCTTCACCCGCACCCGCACCGGCGAGGTGCAGTCCCGCATCGCCAACGACATCGGCGGCATGCAGGCGATCGTCACCAATACCGCCACCTCGATCGTGTCCAACGCGACCGTCGTCTTGGCCAGCGCGGTCGCCATGCTGGCGATGGACTGGCGGCTCGCGCTGCTGTCCTTCGTGCTGCTGCCCGGCACGGTGTGGATCAACCGCCGGGTCGGCGAGCTGCGCCGCCGGCTGACCACCGAGCGGCAGCGCCAGCTCGCGGCGATGACCTCCCACGTGCAGGAGTCGCTGTCGGTCAGCGGCATCCTGCTCGGCCGCAGCATGGGCCGCTCACCGGCGCTGGTCGAGCAGTTCACCGGGGCGTCCGGCGACCTCGCCGACCTCGAGGTGCGCTCCCAGATGGCCGGCAAGTGGCAGCAGGCCTCGATCTCGATCGGGTTCGCGGCGATCCCCGCGCTGACGTACTGGCTGGGCGGCCTCGCGCTCGCCGGCGGCGCCCCGACGGTGTCCGTCGGCACCCTGGTCGCCTTCACCACCCTGCAGGGCTCGCTCTTCGCCCCGCTCAACGCGCTGATGCGCACCGGGGTGCAGATCCAGAGCTCGCTCGCGCTCTTCGCCCGCATCTTCGAGTATCTCGACCTCCCGGTCGACATCCGCGAGCGCGCCGACCCGGTCGACCTGCCCGAGGTCCGCGGCCACGTGCGCTTCGAGGGCGTCGGGTTCGCGTACGAGCCGGGCGCGCCCACGCTGACCGACGTGACGCTCGACGTCCCGGCCGGCACCACGCTCGCCGTCGTCGGGGCCACCGGCTCCGGCAAGACCACCCTGGGCTACCTGCTGGCCCGGCTGTACGACCCGGACAGCGGCCGGATCACCCTCGACGGCGTCGACGTGCGGGACCTGAGCCTGGGCACGCTCGCCGAGACGGTCGGCATGGTCTCGCAGGAGGCGTACCTGCTGCACGCGTCCATCGCGGACAACCTCCGCTTCGCCAAGCCCGACGCGACCGACGGCGAGCTGGTCGCCGCCGCCCGCGCGGCCCGCATCCACGACCTGATCGCCTCGCTGCCGGACGGCTACGGCACGGTGGTGGGGGAGCGGGGCTACCGCTTCTCCGGCGGCGAGAAGCAGCGGCTCGCGATCGCGCGCACCGTGCTGCGCAACCCGCCGGTGCTCGTCCTGGACGAGGCGACCAGCGCGCTGGACACCCGGACCGAGCGCGCCGTGCAGGACGCGCTGGACGACCTGAGCGCCGGCCGCACGACGATCACGGTGGCGCACCGGCTGTCCACCGTCCGGCACGCGGACCGGATCGCGGTCCTCGACCAGGGCCGGGTCGTCGAGCTCGGCCGGCACGACGAGCTGCTGGCGCAGGGTGGCCGGTACGCCGAGCTGGTCGCCGCCGACGAGCCGCTGGCGCTCGCCGCCTAGTCCGTGGCCACCGCGTAGACCACGACGTTGTCGCGATAGGAGCGCTTGGCGTAGTCGAACGAACCGCCGCAGGTGATCAGCCGCAGCGCCCAATCCGGGGTCGGCCCGTGCACCCGCTGGCTGGGGAACGCGGCCTTGGGATAGCGCTCCACCCCGGTCACCGCGAACCGAGCGGTGCTCCTGTCCGGCCGGCTCACCCGGACCTCGTCGCCGGGCCGCAGCTCGCGCAGCCGGAAGAAGATCGCCGGCCCGCTGCGGGCGTCGACGTGGCCGGCGATCACCGAGGGAGCGGGGGTCGCCGGGGTCGGCCCGTCGGCGTGCCAGCCGGCCTGCCCGAAGTCCCCCGGCGCGCGCCCAGCTCGCCGCTGCCCGGGAGGAGCACCAGCGGGATGAGCGAGGATCGCACGCCGATCGACAGCAGCACCGCGGCAGGCGCGAGCCCGAAGAGCAACGGCACCGCGACCGTCGCCGGACCGCTGAGCCGGAGCCGTGCGCGGTCAGGGTCAGCGCGGCGGCGGCGAGCAGCGACGCCACCACCATGGCCTCGCGGGCGGCGCCCACCACCTCGCCGCGCGCCTGAGCGCGCCGCCCACGGGTGACTACATAAAGTGTCCGTCAGGCGCAGGAGCGGAGGCGGAGACCGCGCTCCGCGCTCCGGGTCACCTCGGCCCGGCCACGTCGCATAGCCACCCAGTCTGCCAGGTCCCGCAGCAGCTGGTCCCGCGACTCGGTGTCGGCCAGGACCACGTTGCCGTACGTGCACAGCCCGCCGGCCGTCCGGAAGGTGCCGTAGCTGTCGCCCAGCCACGTGCTCGTGGCGCTGACGTTGAGCACCCGCCGGCCCCCGCTGACCAGCGCCGCCCACCCGAACTGCCCGAGCGTCCCCGCGTCGACCCGACGCCCCTCGCCCGGCGGCGGCCGCACGCCCAGCGGCTCGGTGCCGGCCAGGTAGTCCCGCGGGTCGATCACCTGGGCCGTGGCCACCGGCGGCCGCGCGAACGCCCCGTCCACCGCCGCGTTGCCACCGTGGTCGGCCAGCGCCGTCGCGAACTCCAGGCCCACGGTCGCGGGGAAGCCGCGCTCCAGCTCGCCGTACGTCCTCGCTGCTGGAGGTCGCCGGCGCTCGACCGCGGTCCGGTCGTCGGCGGGGAGGGTGGTCGTGTACGCCGCCTCCACCCGCGCCGCGTCGCCCTCGACCAGCGCGGTGAGCGCCCGCAGCCGGTCGGGGTCCGTGGCCGCCGCCCGCAGCCGGGACACGACGTCGAAGGCCTGGTCCTGCAGCGCCCGGGTCAGCTCCCGCAGCAGCACCACCCGCGCGTACGCGTCGAAGACGGCACCCTGGCGGACGTAGACCGTCCGCCGCGGGTAGCTGTAGTGCGCCGGCGGCGCCTCGGCGACCGGTGCCGCGGCCAGCCCCAGCGCCCGGGCGGTCGCGGTCCGGTCGCCGGTCGCCTCGGCCGCCGGCAACGGCTCCGCCCGCAACCGGGCGAACGCGGCCGCGTCCACCACCTCCACCCGCGGCGGCGTGCCGAAGCGCAGCTCCCGGGCCTGCTCGGCGAAGCCGGCCAGCACCGGGACCGCCGCCGCCACCGGATCGGTGGTGCCCGCGTCGTACGCCGACCGCCCCGGCGGCACCGGCCGGCCACCGGCCAGGACCAGCAGCCCGGCCACCGCGGCGACCACGACGCCGACCGCCAGCGCGACGCGCAGCCGACCGCGGCGCTCCTCGGCCGCCGCGCGCTCGCGCTCCGCCCGCAGCGACGTCACGCGGGCACCCTACTGAGTTGGCGCCGCGGGAACCCCGTCTGTTGTGTCCTGACACGTCCGGTACGCCGTGGGGCACGATGGAGGGGTGCAGGCACCCCTTTTCGCCACCGCGGCGGAGGTCGGCGAGCGGCTCGGCGCCGCCGGCTACCTCGCCGACGACGCGACCGCGACCACCGTCTTCCTGGCCGACCGGCTGGGCAAGCCGCTGCTGGTCGAGGGACCGGCCGGGGTGGGCAAGACCGAGCTCGCCAAGGCGGTCGCGGCGGCGACCGGCTCCGGGCTGGTCCGGCTGCAGTGCTACGAGGGGATCGACGAGGCCCGCGCGCTCTACGAGTGGGACTACCGCAAGCAGCTGCTGCGCCTGCAGGTGGACCGGGACGCCGGCGAGACCGGCTGGGAGACCGAGCGGGGGCACATCTTCTCGGAGGAGTTTCTGCTGTCCCGGCCGCTGCTCACCGCCATCCGGCAGAGCGAGCCGACCGTCCTGCTGATCGACGAGACCGACAAGGCCGACGTCGAGGTCGAGGGGCTGCTGCTGGAGGTGCTGTCCGACTTCCAGGTGACCATCCCGGAGCTCGGCACGCTGGTCGCCACGCGCCGCCCCTTCGTGGTGCTGACCTCGAACGCGACCCGCGAGCTGACCGAGGCGCTCAAGCGCCGCTGCCTCTTCCTGCACCTGGACTACCCGGACGCGGAGCGCGAGCGGGCCATCGTGCTGGAGAAGGTGCCGGAGGCGCCCGAGCAGCTCGCCGAGCAGGTGGTGCGCACCGTGCGGGCGCTGCGCGCGATGGAGCTGAAGAAGGCGCCGTCGATCGCGGAGACCATCGACTGGGCGCGCACGCTGGTGACGCTCGGGCTGGACACCCTCGACGCGGACGCCGTCCGCACGACCCTCGGCGTCGTCCTCAAGCACGCCAGCGACGCCGCCCGGGCCACCGCCGAGCTGAAGCTCAACTGACATGGGGAGCCCCGGCCTGCTCGGCAACCTGGAGGGCTTCGCCGGCGCCCTGCGGCAGGCCGGCGTGCCGGCCGGCACCAGCGAGGTGCTCGACGCCACCCGGGTGCTGGGTGCGGTCGACCTGCTCGACCGGGAGCAGCTGCGGGCCGGGCTGGCCGCGACGCTGGTGAAGCGGTCGGCCCACCGGCCGGCCTTCGACACGCTCTTCGACCTGTGGTGGCCGGCGGCGGTCGGCGATCCCACCGCGGCCCCGCCGTCCGGCCCGGTGCCGGAGCCGGACGAGCTCCGCGACGAGCTGCGGGACGAGCTGCGCGCCCTGCTGCTCGACGGGGACGACGGCGAGCTGCGCCGCTTCGCCAGCCGGGCCGTCGCGCTGCTCGGCCGGGCCGAGACCCAGCCGGGCCGGCAGTCCTGGTTCGCGTACCGGGTGCTCCGGGCGCTGTCCGCCGACACCCTGATCGCCTCGCTGCTGGAGGCGCTGCTCGCCGGCGAGCCCCGCGGCGGGCTGGCCGAGCAGGTCGCCCGGCAGACGATCCGGGAGCGGATCGCCGCCCTGCAGGCGTACGTCGACGCCGAGGTGCGCCGCCGCGTGGCCGAGGAGCGCGACCGCGACCAGGTGGCGAAGACCGCGCTCCGGCCGCTGGTCGACCAGGTCGACTTCCTCCGGGCTCAGCGCGAGGACCTCGCCGCGATGCGGCGGACCGTGCACCCGCTGGCTCGCCGGCTCGCCGCTCGGCTGGCCGCCCGCCGCCGGCTCGGCCGGGAGGGCCGGCTCGACGTGCGGCGCACCGTACGGGCGTCGCTGGGCACCGGTGGCGTGCCGCTGGACACCCACCACCGCCCGCGCCGGCCACACAAGCCCGAGCTGGTCGTGCTCTGCGACGTCAGCGGCTCGGTGGCCGGCTTCGCCCACTTCACGTTGATGCTGACCGCGGCGCTGCGGGAACAGTTCGCCCGGGTGCGGGCCTTCGCCTTCGTCGACACGTGCGACGAGGTGACCCGGCTCTTCGCCCCGGGCGCCGACCTGGCCGACGCGGTCACCCGGCTGTCCCGGGAGGCCGACCTCGTCTGGTACGACGGGCACAGCGACTACGGCAACGCGCTGGCCGTCTTCGCCGAGCGGTGGCCGGACGCGGTCGGGCCGAAGACCTCGCTGCTGGTGCTCGGCGACGCCCGTACCAACTATCGCGACCCCGGCCTGCCGGTGCTCAAGAGCCTGGTCGGGAAGGCTCGGCACGCCTACTGGCTCAACCCTGAGCCGCGCCGGCAGTGGGGCAGCGGCGACTCGGCGGCCACCCGCTACGGTGAGGTGGTCGAGATGGTCGAGTGCCGGACGGTCGCTCAGCTCGCCGACTTCGTCGGCCGGCTCCTCCCGGGTTAGCGTCCGCCCCGTGCCTCGGACACGACTCGGGATCATGGGCGGGACCTTCGACCCCGTCCACCACGGCCACCTCGTGGCGGCCAGCGAGGTGCAGAGCCTCTTCTCGCTCGACCAGGTCGCCTTCGTGCCCAGCGGCCAGCCGTGGCAGAAGGCCGGCACCCCGGTCAGCCCGGCCGAGCACCGGTATCTGATGACCGTGATCGCGACCGCGTCCAACCCGGGCTTCTGGGTGAGCCGGGTGGACATCGACCGGCCGGGGCCGACGTACACCATCGACACGCTGCGCGACCTGGCCCGGGACTGGCCGGACGCGGAGCTCTTCTTCATCACCGGCGCCGACGCCCTGGAGCAGATCCTGTCCTGGAAGGACGCGGACGAGCTCTTCGAGCTGGCCCACTTCGTGGGCGTCACGCGACCCGGGTACGTGCTCTCCGACGCCCACCTCCCACGGGACGCGGTGAGCCTGGTCGAGGTGCCTGCCATGGCCATCTCCTCCAGTGCGTGCCGGCAGCGGGTGCTTGCCGGACGTCCGGTCTGGTACCTGGTGCCCGATGGCGTCGTGCAGTACATCGGCAAGCACCGGCTGTACCGTGGGACGCCAGCAGAGAACAGCGGCCGGGTCGCCCGGTCCGCAGACAGGGAGTGACCTGCCTCGTGACCGCTACGGACCGCGCCCGCGAGATCGCACTCGCAGCCGCGCAGGCCGCCGCCGACAAGCTCGCCACCAACGTGGTGCTGCTCGACGTGAGCGACCGCCTCGTGATCACCGACGTCTTCCTGATCGCCTCGGCGCCGAACGAGCGGCAGGTCGAGTCGATCGTCGATGCGGTGGAGGAGCGGCTCCGCCGGGATGGGATCAAGCCGGTCCGGCGGGAGGGCGAGCGGGACGGCCGATGGGTCCTGCTCGATTTCGTCGACTTGGTGGTGCACGTGCAGCACGCCGAGGAGCGGGCCTTCTACGCGCTCGAGCGGCTGTGGAAGGACTGCCCGGCCATCCCCTTCGTGGACCGCTCGGTGCCGGCCGGGTCGGGCGGCGGTGCGGGGGAGCGGACCGGCTCGTGACCGCCCGCCGGGTGCTGCTGTGGCGGCACGGGCGCACCGCATGGAACGTCGAGCACCGCTTCCAGGGGCAGGCAGACCCGCCGCTGGACGAGGTCGGGCGCACCCAGGCGGCCGACGCCACGCCGCTGCTGGCCGCCTTCTCGCCGGTCGCCATCGTCTCCTCCGACCTGCGGCGGGCGACCGAGACCGCCGCGCCGCTGGCCGAGCGGCTCGGGCTGCCGGTCACGCTCGATCGCCGGCTGCGGGAGCGCTCGCTCGGCCGCTGGGAGGGGCTCACCCGGGACGAGGTCGGGCGCCGGTTTCCGGCGGAGTACGGCCACTGGCTGGCCGGCCGGGAGGACTGCCAGCACGGCAGCGAACCGCGCCCGGACCTCGGCGACCGGGCCGTCGCAGCGCTGGAGGCCACCGTCGGTGAGACGGTCGTGCTGGTGACCCACAGCGCGACCGCCATCGCGCTGACCGGCCGGCTGCTTGGGCTGCCGGTGCCCGCCTGGCGCGCGGTCGGCCCGCTGGCCAACTGCCACTGGAGCGAGCTGCGGCTGGACGAGCACGGCTGGCGGCTGCGGGCGCACAATGTCGGCCCGGCCGGCCTTGTCGTGCCGGCCCTGCCGGACCGGGCGTCGTCGGACCGGGCGTCGGGCCGGGCGTCGGCCGGCCGGGCCACGGCGGACCGGGCGTCGGCGGAGGTCCCGGCCGACGTCGAGGCGCTCGACGCCGGACCCGCGGGCGCGCCGACACGGTGAGCCTGCTCGTCGTCGCCGACTCGCTGGCCTTCCACGGGCCGGAGCGCGGCGAACTCACCACCCACCCGGGCCTCTACGGCAACGTCGCCGCGGCGGCGCTCGGCACGACCCTCGATCTGGTCGCCCGCCGCGGCTGGACCGCCCGCGACGCGTGGTGGGCGCTGACCAAGGACCCGCTCGTCTACTCGGTGCTGCTGCCGCGGGCGGAGGCGGTCCTGCTCGCGGTCGGCGGGATGGACTACCTGCCGGCGGTGCTGCCGACCTACCTGCGGGAGGGCATCCCGTACCTGCGGCCGCCGGCGCTGCGCCGAGCGGCGCGGTCGGCGTACCGGGCGGTGCAGCCGGTCGGGTCCCGGCTCACCTGCGGCCGGTGGCGCACCCTGCCGCAGCCGCTCACCGACGCCTACCTCACCCGCTGCGTCGGTGGCATCCGTTACTTCCATCCCGGTGTGCCCGTGCTGGGCATCCTGCCGCCGCCGCACACCGCCGCCTTCTACGGCCGCGTCACAACCGGCCACCTGCCCGCTCTCGCCGCGGCGCGGGCATGGGGCGCCCGGGAGGGGGTGACGATGGTCGACGTCGCGTCGATCGTGGCCCGGCACCTGGCGGCGGGCGGTCTCAACCCGGACGGCATGCACTGGGGCTGGGAATGCCACGCCGAGGTCGGGCAGGCGGTGGCGACCGCGGTGCGTGGTCAGTTGATCGGACGCGCTACCATTGGCACGTGAGCACCGCCGCACGCCTGCTCCTTCCCGGGCCGCGCTGACCAAGAGCCACGTCAGCGCGGCGAGCCCTCGTGTCACGGGGGCCTTTTTTCTGCCCGAGCCCGGGATCGAGCCTCGACAGGAGCGACGACGATGAGTGAAGACCGCTACGACTGGCGGGCGATCCAGGAGCGGTGGCTGCCCGAGTGGGAGAAGCTGGACCCGTTCCGCGCCGGGCAGCGCGGCCCGGACGCCCCGCGCAAGTACGTGCTGGACATGTTCCCGTACCCCTCCGGTGACCTGCACATGGGTCATGCCGAGGCGTTCGCCATCGGGGACGTGGTGGCGCGCTACTGGTTCCAGCAGGGCTTCGACGTGCTGCACCCGATCGGCTGGGACTCCTTCGGTCTGCCGGCGGAGAACGCGGCGATCAAGCGCAACGAGAACCCGGCGGAGTACACCTACGCCAACATCGCGACCCAGGCGGAGTCCTTCCGGCGGTACGCGATCTCCTTCGACTGGTCCCGGCGGCTGCACACCTCCGACCCGGAGTACTACCGCTGGACCCAGTGGCTGTTCCTGCAACTGCACCGGCGCGGGCTGGCGTACCGGAAGGCCTCCCAGGTCAACTGGTGCCCCAAGGACCAGACGGTGCTGGCGAACGAGCAGGTCGTCGGCGGCGCCTGCGAGCGCTGCGGCACCCAGGTGGTCAAGCGCGACCTGACCCAGTGGTACTTCCGGATCACCGACTACGCCGAGCGGCTGCTGGACGACATGGAGCAGCTGGAGGGCCGCTGGCCGGAGCGGGTCCTGACCATGCAGCGCAACTGGATCGGCCGGTCCGTGGGCGCGCGGGTGGACTTCGTGGTGGAGGGCCGGGACGAGCCGGTGACCGTCTTCACCACCCGGCCGGACACCCTGTACGGCGCGACCTTCTTCGTCGTCGCGGCCGACTCGCCGCTGGCCGCCGAGCTGTGCGCGCCGGAGCAGCGGCGGGCGCTGGAGGACTACCGCCAGCAGGTCGGCCGGCTGACCGAGGTCGACCGGCTGTCCGAGGGCCGGGACAAGACCGGGGTGCCGCTGGGCACGCACGCCGTGAACCCGGTCAACGGGGAGCGGATCCCGGTCTGGGCAGCGGACTACGTGCTGGCCGACTACGGCACCGGCGCGATCATGGCGGTGCCCGCCCACGACCAGCGCGACCTGGACTTCGCCCGCGCCTTCGGGCTGCCCGTGCGGGTGGTCGTCGACACCGGCGAGCCGGACCCGGTCGAGACCGGGACCGCCACGTCCGGCGACGGCGTGCTGGTCAACTCCGGGCCGCTGGACGGGATGCGCAAGGACGCGGCGATCGAGGCGATCACGCAGGACCTGGAGCAGCGCGGCGGCGGCCATGCGGCGCTGAACTACCGGCTGCGCGACTGGCTGATCTCCCGGCAGCGCTACTGGGGACCGCCGATCCCGGTCGTGCACTGTCCGGTGGACGGTGAGGTCCCGGTCCCGGAGGACCAGCTGCCGGTGCGGCTGCCCGACCTGCGCGGCGCTGACCTGGCGCCCAAGGGCGTGTCGCCGCTGGCCGCGGCGACCGACTGGGTGCGCACCGAGTGCCCGCGCTGTGGCGGCGAGGCGACGCGCGACACCGACACCATGGACACCTTCGTGGACTCGTCCTGGTACTTCCTGCGCTTCGTCTCCCCTCATCGCGACGACGTCCCCTTCGACCCGGACGAGCAGCGCCGGTGGATGCCGGTCGACCAGTACGTCGGCGGGGTCGAGCACGCGATCCTGCACCTGCTGTACAGCCGCTTCGTCACCAAGGTCCTGCACGACCTGGGCATGGTCGAGACCGGCGAGCCGTTCGCGGCGCTGTTGAACCAGGGCCAGGTCATCAACCAGGGCAAGTCGATGAGCAAGTCCCTGGGCAACGGCGTCGACCTGGGCGAGGAGCTGGAGGCGCACGGGGTCGACGCGATCCGGCTGACGATGATCTTCGCCGGCCCGCCGGACGAGGACATCGACTGGGCGGACGTCTCGCCGGCGGGGTCCGGCAAGTTCCTGGCGCGGGCGTGGCGGCTGGCGCGCGATGTCCGGTCGGCAGCCGGCGTCGATGTGACAACCGGCGATCCGACGCTGCGCGCCGTCACCCACCGGACCGTCGCCGAGGTCAGGTCGCTGGTCGAGGCGTTCCGCTTCAACGTCGCCGTCGCCCGGCTGATGGAGCTGGTGAACGCCGCCCGCAAGGTCATCGACGCCGGGGCGGGCGGAGCCGACCCGGCCGTCCGCGAGGCGGCCGAGGCGGTCGCGGTCATGCTGTCGCTGTTCGCCCCGTACTGCGCCGAGGACATGTGGGCGGCCCTGGGCCACGACCCGACGGTCGCACTGGCCGGCTGGCCGGCGGTGGACGAGTCGCTGCTGGTCGAGGAGAGCGTCACGGCCGTCGTCCAGGTCGCCGGAAAGGTGCGGGCGCGGCTGACTGTGTCCCCGGACGTGACCGCGGAGACGCTGCAGGCGATGGCCCTGGCCGATGCGGCCGTGGTGCGGGCGCTGGGCGACCGGCCGGTCCGGACCGTCGTGGTGCGGCCGCCGAAGCTGGTGAACGTCGTCCCCGGCTGACGCCCGCTACGGTGCATCCGTGGCCGGGCGTGTCGTGGTGGTGACCGACTCGACGGCCTATCTCCCGGACGGCCTCGCCGACCGCCTGTCGATCCGCGTGGTGCGACTGCGGGTGGTGCTCGGCGGCCGGTCCGGCGAGGAGGGCGTGGAGGTGACGCCGGCCGACATCGCCTCCGCGCTGTCGGACTGGGTGCCGGTCAGCACCTCGCGGCCGACGCCGGCCGAGCTCGCCGCGGTCTATCGCTCGGTGCTCGCCGGCGGCGCGACCGGGATCGTCTCGCTGCACCTGTCGCGTGAGCTGTCCGGCACCTGGGACTCCGCCCGCATCGCCGCCGAGGAGGTCGGGTCGGACCGGGTGCGGGTCGTCGACTCGCGCTCGACCGCCATGGGCCTGGGCTTCCCGGTGCTCGCCGCGGCCGGGACCGCCGCCGAGGGCGCGTCGCTCGAGGACGTATACGCGGCCGCCGTGGACACCGCCGAGCGCACCACCACGCTCTTCTACGTGGACACCCTGGAGCACCTGCGGCGTGGTGGCCGGATCGGGGCCGCTGAGGCGCTGCTCGGCACCGCCCTGTCGGTGAAGCCGATCCTGCACGTGCACGAGGGGCGGATCGTGCCGCTGGAGAAGGTGCGCACCGCGTCCAAAGGCGTCGCCCGGCTGGAGGCGCTGGCGGTCGCCGTGGCCGGCAACGGGCCGGTCGACATCGCCGTGCACCACCTGGCTGCTCCCTTCCGGGCCGCGGCGCTCACCGAGCGACTTCGGACCCGGCTGCCACGGCTGCGTGACCTCCACTCGTCGGAGGTGGGCGCGGTGGTGGGTGCCCACGTCGGACCGGGTGTGCTCGGCGTCGTCATCGTCCGGGTCTGAGCCGCTCCACCGACCGGCCCTCCGGCACTGGTCCGACCGCCCGCGGACCCACCGGCCCGGACGCTCCGCAAGGACACCGCCGATCGCCGGTATCAGGATCGGGTCCAGCCGACTCTTAGCAGGCAAGAGTGGCCAGCGACCGTCGGCGGGGTCCAGCGGCCAGCGGGGCAATGTCGACAGGAAAGCTGGTAGGGGTCTGATGACGGCACGGACGACCGGTCCGGGGACCAGTGAGGAGGGGGCGCGGTGACCATCGTCAACGGCGACGACGACCTCCTCCGAGAGCTGCGCTCCCTCTTCACCCACGTCGACCCGGTCGACGTACGGCTGCTCGACCAGGCGCGCTTCGCCTACTGCTGGCGCACGGTCGACAGCGAGCTGGCCGAGCTGTCCTTCGACTCGCTGGTGGACCACGACATGGCGCTCGCCGTCCGCGCCGCCGGTGACCCGACGACCGAGCCACGCATGCTCGGGTTCGGTGCCGTCGTCGACGGCGAGGACGTCGCGATCGAGGTCGAGCTCACCCCGGGACCCGGTCCTGGTCGGGCCAGCCTGGTCGGGCAGCTGCTGCCGGCGGTCGCCACCACGGTCGAGCTGCAGGCCGGCAGCGGTGAGCTGGCCGAGGTGCGGACGGACGACCTCGGTCGTTTCCTGATCGAGCCGGTGCCCTGCGGCCCCGTCCGGCTGCGTGTGCGGCACGGCGATCGGCACGTGCACACGACCTGGGTGTCGTACGTCGGCGGGTGAGCCGGGCGCTCGGGTCGTCATGGCGGAGACCGTAGGAGCGTCGTCCGGCCCCGTCGAACGACTGTCCACAGGCGGCTCCTTCGTCCACAGATTTGGATCGGCCCCTTCCTCCGTGGGAATCGGGGTTCCTACGGTCGCCGCGTGCGCACCGTGCTGCGAGGGCATCCTCGTCCGTCCATAAGCGACACCGCGGTCTCCCGGCTGCAGGCTGTGCTCGGTGGTGTGGGTCCGCCGGAGCGGGACCTAGATGTGTCCGATGCGGATGGTTCCTCTTCGGGCCGGCATCGGCAGGGTGGTGCCGAGCTCGAGGCGCCGGCGCGACAGGTGCCGCTGTGGTGGCGGCGGTTGGCTGACCGCTGGTCGCCAGAGGGCCTCCGGGCCGCACGGGTCGACCCGGGACGCCGAGGCGCTGCCGCGGTGATCGCGACGGTGCTGGCCGTCGCACTGCTCGTCTCTTTCCTGGTCTGGCGCGGCCGGCCGCAGGTCGAGCCGGTCGCTGCGCCGCCGGTGCGGGCCGCGGCGCCGACGGTCTCGGGCACCGCGGGGCCGGCGGCGATGACCTCGCTGGTCGTCGCGGTGACCGGACGGGTGCGACGACCCGGAGTGGTGACCGTCCCGGCCGGAGCCCGGGTCATCGACGCTCTCCGGGCGGCCGGCGGTCCGTTGCCGGGAGCCGATCTCGCGCTGCTCAACCTCGCCCGCAAGCTGACCGACGGCGAGCTGGTGGTCGTCGGGGTGCCGGGCGGTGGGGAGCCAGCTGCGCCCGGTGCACCCGGCGGCGCTCCGGCCGGCAGCGGGACCCAGGTCGTCGACCTCAACACTGCCACGCTGGCGCAGCTGGACACCCTGCCGGGAGTCGGACCGGTGCTGGCCCAGCGGATCCTCGACTGGCGGACCGAGCACGGGCGGTTCGCCAGTGTCGATCAACTTGCCGACGTCTCTGGCATCGGGGAGTCGCGACTGGCCCAGCTGCGCGACCTGGTCCGGGTGTGAGCGGTGGACGGGACGGTGTCGTCGCGGCCGGTGGCCGACCTCCGCCTCGCGCTGGGTGGTTTGGCCGCCTGGCTGGCGGTGCTGGCGACGTTCGCGGTGCCGTCGTCGGTCGGGCTCGCCGCCGGAGCTCTGTTGTCGATGGCAGCGGTGGTCGCGGCGGTCAGCCGGCGCCCGGGGGCGCCGACCGTCGCGTTGCTCCTCGGCTGTGCGGGAGCAGCGGTGCTGGCCACCGCGGTGCGCCTCGCCGCCGCCGAGGCGGCCCCGGTGGCTCGGCTCGCCGCGGACCGTGCCGCAGTCACCGTGCATCTGGTGGTCGAGGACGACCCGACGCCGCTGCGCGCCGGCTCCGGACCGCCGCGCATCGCCGTCGCCGCGGACGTCGAGCACGTGATGTCGGGCGACGGCAGCTGGTCGGCGTCCGGACGCGTCCTCGTCCTCGCGCCCGCGGACGGTTGGCAGGGGCTGCTGCCGGGCCAGCGGGTGCGGGCGCAGGGCCGGCTGACCGAGCCGTTGCGCCGGGACCTCACGGTGGCGGTGTTGTCCGCCCGCTCGGCGCCGCTGGACGTGCGGCCACCGCCGCTGACCCAGAGTGCGGCGGGCCGGATCCGTGCCGGCCTGCGGGACGCCGCCGCGGTGCTGCCGGACGGACCGCGGGGTCTGCTGCCCGGCCTCGCCCTGGGCGACACGAGCGCGCTCGACCCGACGCTGGCCGAGGACTTCCGCACGGCTGGGCTGTCTCATCTGACGGCTGTCAGTGGCACGAACTGCACCATCGTGACCGGCGCCGTCCTGCTGCTGCTACGGGCCGCGACGCTCGGGCCGCGATTGTCGGCGGCGGCGGCCGGCGTGGCCCTGGTCGGCTTCGTGATCCTGGTACGGCCCTCGCCGAGCGTGTTGCGGGCCGCGGTGATGGGCGGCATCGGGCTGCTGGCCCTGACCGCCGGTCGTCCCCGCTCGGCGTTGCCGGCGTTGGGAGCGGCGGTGCTGGGCCTGGTGCTCCTCGCTCCGACGCTGGCCGCCGATCCCGGCTTCGCGTTGTCGGTGCTCGCCACGCTCGGCCTCATCGTGCTGGCACCGACCTGGGCGGAGCGCCTGCGGTCGCGGCGGATCCCGCGCGGCGCCGCCGAGGCCGTCGCGGTGCCGGCCGCCGCGGCGTTGGTGACCGCGCCGGTCATCGCCGCCCTTGGCAGCGGGATCAGCCTGGTCACGGTGCCGGCCAATCTGCTCGCCGCTCCGGCGGTCGCGCCGGCCACCGTGCTCGGCGTGCTGGCGGCGGTGGTCTCCCCGGTGTCCGCCGGCGCCGCCGAGTGGCTGGTTCGGCTCGCCGGGTTGCCGGTGGCGTGGCTGGTCGCGGTGGGCACCCGGGCAGCGCACGTGCCGGGCGCGACGGTGTCCTGGCCGGGCGGCGCGGTGGGCGGCCTGATGCTCGCCGTGGCGCTGGTGGTCGGCGTCACTGCAGTGCGGCACCCGCTTGTGCGGCGGTTGGCGCTCGCCTGCGCCGTCGGTGCCGCGGCCGTGCTGATCCCGGTGCGAGTCGTCGCGCCGGGCTGGCCGCCGGCCGGGTGGCTCGTCGTCGCCTGCTCGGTCGGTCAGGGCGACGCGTTGGCGGTACGGACCGGCGACGGTGCGGCCGTGGTGGTGGACGCCGGCCCGGAGCCGGCGGCGGTCGACGGTTGCCTCCGCCGGCTCAGGGTGCGGGCGGTGCCGCTGCTGGCGTTGAGCCACCTGCATGCCGACCACGTCGGCGGGCTCGCCGGTGTGCTGCGGGGGCGAGCGGTCGGCGAGATCGCCGTCGGTCCCGCCCGCGAGCCGGCCGAGGCGTGGCGGGCGGTCGAGCGGCTCGCCGCCGCTCAGGGGATCCCGGTGCGGACAGCGGCGGTGGGGGAGCGGCGGGACGTCGGTGGTGCGGTCCTCGAGGTCCTCGGCCCGACCCACGACTACCGGGGCACGCGCTCCGATCCGAACAACTCCTCGCTCGTCGTCCGGGTGCAGACGGCGGGCTGGTCGCTGTTGCTGACCGGGGACGTCGAGGTGGAGGCGCAGCGAGCGATGGTGCGGACGGGCACCGACCTGCGGGCGGACGTGCTCAAGGTGCCGCACCACGGCAGTGCGTACCAGGACCCCGACTTCCTCCGGGCCACCCAGGCCTCTGTCGCGGTGGTTTCGGTGGGCGAGGACAACGACTACGGGCACCCTTCCGCGGTCCTGCTGGCCGCGCTGGCGGACGAAGGTGCCCGGATCGCCCGTACGGACCTCGGCGGCGACGTAGCAGTGTGCGACCGCGACGGCCGCCTCGCCGTGGTGACCCGCCTCCGGGAGCCGCCGTAGCGCGGCCGCCCCAGCACGGCGATAGCGGAGTCGGAGGTGGCTGACGGAAGGGATCTGCTGAGATGAGCGGTCGGGCGTGACGGTTAGCGGAGGGGAGGTGGGGCGCGGTGGAGGGCCGGAGTGTCGGTGGGGCGTGCCAGGATGGCAGCGTGCCTGACCTCCTCGATGCCCCGCTCCGGCTCGTGGTCGGGGACGAGGAGCTGCTCGTCTCCCGGGCGATCGCCGAGGTCGTCTCCGCCGCCCGGGCGGCGGACGCCGAGGCGGACGTGCGGGAGCTCGCGGCGGTCGAGCTGACCGCCGGCGGTCTCTACGACTTGCTCAGCCCATCGCTCTTCGGCGGTCGCCGGGTGGTCGTGGTGCGCGGGGCGCACGAGGCCAAGCAGGACGTCTCGGAGGCGCTGCGCGGCTACGTCGCGGACCCGGCCGACGAGGTCGTCCTGGTCGTCGTGCACCCGGGCGGTGCGCGCGGCAAGGCGCTGGTCGACGCGCTGAGAGCGGCCCGGGCGGTCGTGGTCGAGTGCCAGAAGGTGACGCGGCCCGAGGAGCGTCTCGCGTTCGTCCGCGCCGAGGTGGCGCGGGTGGGCGGGTCCATCACCCCGGAGGCGGTGGCGCTGCTCATCGACGCGGTCGGCAACGACCTGCGTGAGCTGTCCACCGCCTGCTCGCAGCTGGTCGCCGACACCGGCGGCCGGGTCGACGGCGCCGCGGTGGCCCGCTACCACCGCGGTCGGGCGGAGGTCACCGGCTTCGCGGTCGCGGACCGGGCCGTGATCGGCGACGTGCCTGGGGCGCTGGAGGCGCTGCGGTGGGCGCTGGCGGTCGGCGTGGCGCACGTGCTGGTCGCGGACGCGTTGGCGGACGGGGTGCGGTCGATCGCCCGGGTCAGCGCCGCCGGGCGCGGCAACCCGTACGCGATGGCGGGTGCGCTCGGCATGCCGCCGTGGAAGGTCAAGCGCGCGCAGTCCCAGGCACGGGGGTGGAGTGAGCAGGGGCTGAGCCGGGCGATGCAGGTGGTGGCGGAGCTCAACGCGGGTGTCAAAGGCGTCGCCGCCGACCCGTCGTACGCGCTGGAGGCGGCGATCCGGGAGGTTGCCGCCGCCCGCTCCGGCGCCGCCTGATCACGTCCGGCCAGCGGAGCAGGGCTCACCCCCACCCGACTCAGGCGACGGCTCGGCCGGCCCGGTGAGCGGCTCAACTCGGCCTGGCGCCGGCGGGGTGGGACTTGGTTAGCCGGCCTGCGGGGGCCGGCTCGGGGTGGCACGTCGGTGAGCCGACCGCGCGGGCCGGCTCGGGGCCGGGACATGGGTGAGCCGGCCCGCGGGGGCCGGCTCGGGTGGTGCGGAGGGAGCTGGGTTCAGAGCGCGTTGGCGCGCTGCGCCATCGCGGACTTCTTGTTCGCCGCCTGGTTGGCGTGGATCACGCCCTTGCTGGCGGCCTTGTCCAGCTGGCGCGACGCGTGCTGCATGGCAGTGATCGCCTGCTCGCGCTCGCCCGCGTCGGCGGCCTCGCGGAAGCGGCGGACGGCCGTCTTCAGCGACGACTTCACCGACTTGTTGCGCAGGCGCGCCTTCTCGTTGGTCTTGATGCGCTTGAGCTGGGACTTGATGTTCGCCACGCGGAAGCCTCAGAAGGATCGTCGGGGATCGGGACGCGCGGCAGCCGAGAGGCTCCGACGCGACAACGGAGGATACCAGTCAGGCGCCGAGCGGCTCAAACCGCTGCCGCCGTACCGGGGCGAGCGGCCGGCCGCGCAGCGCCGGCCCGCCGCCGTGGGACGATCGGTGGCGACCGGCCCCACGACCCGAACGGACCTGAGTGACCAGCCCCGCCACCGACCCGGCCCGCATCCGCAACTTCTGCATCATCGCCCACATCGACCATGGCAAGTCGACGCTGGCCGACCGGATGCTCGAGGTCACCGGGGTGATCGAGCAGCGCAACATGCGCGCGCAGTACCTGGACCGGATGGACATCGAGCGTGAGCGCGGCATCACGATCAAGGCGCAGAACGTACGGCTGCCGTGGGCCGGTCACGTCCTCGACCTGATCGACACCCCGGGCCACGTGGACTTCAGCTACGAGGTGTCGAGGTCGCTGGCCGCCTGCGAGGGCGCGGTGCTGCTGGTCGACGCCGCGCAGGGCATCGAGGCGCAGACGCTGGCCAACCTCTACATGGCGCTGGAGAACGACCTGACCGTCATCCCGGTGCTCAACAAGATCGACCTGCCGGCGGCGCAGCCGGAGAAGTACGCGGCGGAGATCGCCCACATCCTCGGCTGCGAGCCGGGCGACGTGCTGCGGGTGAGCGCGAAGACCGGGGAGGGCGTCACCACCCTGCTCGACAAGATCGTCGCGGAGGTGCCGGCGCCGACCGGCGACCCGGACGCGCCGGCCCGGGCGATGATCTTCGACTCGGTGTACGACTCGTACCGGGGCGTGGTGACGTACGTCCGGATGATCGACGGCTACCTGACGCCGCGGCAGCGGGTCCGGATGATGGCCACCCGGGCCACCCACGAGCTGCTCGAGGTCGGCGTCATCTCGCCGGAGCCGAAGCCGACCGCCGGTCTCGGCGTCGGCGAGGTGGGTTACCTGATCACCGGCGTCAAGGACGTGCGGCAGTCCCGGGTCGGCGACACGGTGACCGACGCCGCGGCGCCGGCGGCGACCGCGCTCGCCGGCTACCGGGATCCGAAGCCGATGGTCTTCTCCGGCCTCTATCCGATGGACGGCTCGGACTACCCGCTGCTGCGCGACGCGCTGGACAAGCTGCGGCTCAACGACGCAGCGCTGGTCTTCGAGCCGGAGTCCTCCGGCGCGCTCGGCTTCGGCTACCGGATCGGCTTCCTCGGCCTGCTGCACATGGAGATCGTCCGGGAGCGGCTGGAGCGCGAGTTCGGCCTCGACCTGATCTCCACCGCACCCAACGTGGTCTACCGCGTCGTCATGGAGGACGGCGCCGAGCACGTGGTGACCAACCCGAGCGACTGGCCCGGCGGCAAGATCGCCGAGACGTACGAGCCTGTGGTCAAGGCGATGGTCATCGCGCCGAGCGAGTACATCGGCACCATCATGGAGCTGTGCCAGGCCCGCCGCGGCGCGTTGGGCGGCATGGACTACCTGTCCGAGTCGCGGGTCGAGCTGCGCTACACGCTGCCGCTCGCGGAGATCATCTTCGACTTCTTCGACGCGCTGAAGTCGCGTACCCGCGGGTACGCGTCCCTCGACTACGAGGCCGCCGGCGAGCAGGGGTCCGAGCTGGTGAAGGTCGACATCCTGCTGCAGGGCGAGCCGGTCGACGCGTTCAGCGCGATCGTGCACAAGGACAAGGCGTACGGCTACGGCGTCTCGATGGCCTCCAAGCTGCGGGAGCTGATCCCGCGGCAGCAGTTCGAGGTGCCGATCCAGGCGGCGGTCGGCTCCCGGGTCATCGCCCGGGAGAACATCCGCGCCATCCGCAAGGACGTGCTGGCCAAGTGCTACGGCGGGGACATCACCCGCAAGCGGAAGCTGCTGGAGAAGCAGAAGGAAGGCAAGAAGCGGATGAAGATGGTGGGCCGGGTCGAGGTGCCGCAGGAGGCCTTCATCGCGGCGCTGTCCACCGCGGACGAGAAGCGCTCCTAGCCTCCTCGCCGGCGGTGCTGTCAAGGCCTCTGCCGCCGATTGTGGACGGGCGGCGGGGGCTGTGGACTGGGCTCCGGTTCTGTCGGTGCCTTTGCCGATCCTCAGGTCCGAATCGACCCGAGGAGGACCGATGATCACCGAGATGTTCGACGGGGCGGTGTTCGTGAGCCCGTCCCCGGGGTTCGGGCACGCGGACGCCGTGCTGGCGCTGGCCGGCCGGCTGCGGGCCGCCGCGCCGCCGTGGCTGCGGGTGCTGGCGTCACCGTTCCCGGTGCGGCTCGGGCGGCGGACCGAGCTGTGCCCCGACCTCGTCGTCGCCCGCTACGTCGACCTCACCCGGGACGAGCTGACCGCGCCGCCGCTGCTCGCGGTGGAGGTCCGGTCGCCCGGCGCCGGCCTGCTCGACCTCGCCCTCCGCCGGGTCGTGTATGCGCGGCACGGGATCCCGTCGTTCTGGGTCGTCGACCCGGAGGCGCCGGCGCTGACCGCGCTGGAGCTGGCCGACGACGGGGACTACCGGGTGGTCGCCGACCTGCTCGGCGATGAGGTGTTCGACGCGGTCGAGCCGTTCCCGGTCCGGTTCAGCGCGCTGGACCTGGTCGCCGGGATGCAGCCGTGCTGAGCGGGCTGGCCTCGGCGGTCCGGCGGTGGTGGCAGGATCGGGGACGTGCTGGTCCACCCGTGGGATGCGCCGCTGGACGACGCCGAGTGGCGGGAGTGGCTGGGCGGCCACGACTTCGGTCAGCTGATCGTGCCAGGCGACGGGCGGGACCTGCCGGTCGTGGTGCCGACCCACTTCCTCTTCGACGGGGACCGCACGGTCCGGCTGCACCTGGCCCGGCCCAACCCGGTGTGGGCGCCGCTGCAGGAGCGGCCGCGGGCGCTGCTGACGGTGGTCGACGACTACACCTACGTCCCGTCGGCCTGGGGTGCGGAGCCTGGCATGCCGCCGGAGCTCGGCATCCCGACGTCGTACTACGCGACGGTCCAGCTGTCCTGCGACGTCCGCATCGTCGACGACCCGGCGGAAAAAGCGGAGATCCTCAGCGGACAGCTGGGACACCACGAGCCGGGCGGGGGCTACCTGGAGCCCGACCCGGGGCACGAGCACTTCCGGCGCCGGCTGCCCGGGATCCGGGGGATCGTGCTGACCGTCACCGGCGTGCGGGCGAAGTTCAAGTACGGCGGCAACAAGGAGCCGGGCCACCGCGAGCTGCTGGCCGGGCGGCTGGCCGAGCGGGACGGCCCGGCGGACGCCCGGGCCCGCGAGCACCTGCTCCGGCGGCACCGGGCGATCTGAGCCCGGCGCGGGGCGCGTCGACGATACGGCCGCGCCGTCGGTACGGGCGTGGGTCGGTACGGGCGTGGGTGCGCTGGTGGCGGCGCGGGCGCTCAGTCGACGGTGAGGACGATCTTGCCGGCGGTGTCGCCGGCGGCCATCGCGGCGAGGCCGTCGGCCGCCCGGCTCAGCGGCAGGGTGCTGCCGATCGCCGGGCGGACGCCGGTGCTCACCAGCAGGGCCATCAGGCTCTCCAGCTCGGCCCGGGTGCCCATGGTGGAGCCCACGATGCTGAGCTGGCGGAAGAAGATCCGGGACAGGTCGGCCGGCGGGTTGGGCCCGCTGGTCGCGCCGGAGACGACGACCCGGCCGCCGGGCGCGAGCGCCTTGAGCGAGTGCGACCAGGTCGCCTCACCGACCGTCTCCATCACCGCCTGCACCCGGTTGGGCAGCCGGGCGCCGGGCTCGAAGGCGGCCTCCGCGCCCAGCTCCAGCGCGGCCTGCCGCTTCTCCTCCGACCGCCCGGTGACCCACATCCGGTATCCGGTGGCCGCGCCCAGCGCCACCAGCGCCGTGGCGACGCCGCCGCTGGCGCCCTGGACCAGGATCGTCCCGCCGGGCAGGACGCCGGAGTTGACGAAGAGCATCCGGTACGCGGTGAGCCAGGCCGTGCCGAGGCAGGCGGCCTCCTCGGCGGAGAGCTCCGCCGGTTTGGGCAGGACGTTGCGCGCCGGGACGGCCACGCGCTCGGCGAGGGTGCCCTGGTGCACCTCGGACAGCAGGGTGCGGCCCGGGTCGAGCGTCTCGTCGCCGGACCAGCCGGGGGAGGGGATGACGCTGTGCACCACCACGTCCCGGCCCTCGGCGTCGATGCCGGCGGCGTCGCAGCCGAGGATCATCGGGAAGCGGTCCTTGCCGATGCCGACGCCGCGCAGTGTCCAGAGGTCATGGTGGTTGAGCGAGGCGGCGCGGACAGTGACGGTGGTCCAGCCGTCCGGGACCTCCGGCTCCGGCCGGTCGCCGACCTCCAGGGCGGCCAGCGGGTCGGACGGGTTCGGCGCGGTGGCGAAGGCGGCGAGCACGAAACCACCCTAGGGTGCGCACCCGACCGCCCGGTCGGGAGCATCCCCACGCCGAGCCCCGCAACCGCGCCGGGTCGGGTGCGGTGCGCGCGGGCGGGGATCGGGCGGGTCGTAGGGTGGGCGGGTGCTCCGCACGCGCCGGCCGCTGCTCGCGCTGGTCCTGCTCGTGGTGCTGCTGGCGGGGGGTTACCTGCTGTCCGCGGTCCGGTCGGATCCCGGGCCGGGCGGGGCGGCCGGGACGAGTGCTACGAGTGGTTCGACTGTGGCGTCGACGGGCTCGCCGTCGCCCGGTGCGACGGGCACAGCTCGTCCGGGGCGGACGACGGCGGCGCCGGAGGGTGGGCTCGCGACGGTCGCGGCGTCGGCGCTGCCGGCCGCGGCCCGCCGGACTCTGCAGCTGATCGACCAGGGCGGTCCGTTCCCGTACGAGCGGGACGGCGCCGTCTTCGGCAACGTGGAGCGGCTGCTGCCGCGGCAGGAGCGCGGGTGGTACCGGGAGTACACGGTGCGCACGCCGGGGGAGCGGGACCGCGGTGCGCGGCGGATCGTGGCCGGGCGGGACGGGACCCGCTACTACACCGCCGATCACTACGAGTCGTTCGCGATCGTGGACGAGGGCCGGTGAGCCGGCGGCGGCTGCGGCCGGGTCTGCGTGCGGTCCGCGGGCAGCGGGCCGCCGGCGAGGTGGCGCTGGATGCCGGTGAGCGCGGGATGCAGGCCCACCTGGTCCGGGCCGTGGACAGCAAGCCCGCCTTCCTCGACGCGGTCGCGGGCGCGCTCGACTTCCCGGCGTGGACGGGTCGCAACTGGGATGCGCTCGCGGATGCGCTCACCGACCTGTCGTGGCTGCCGGCCGGGCCGCAGGTCCTGGTCTGGTCGGCGCCCGAGCGGTTGCGTGCCGCCGACCCCGGTGCGTACCGGGTCGCGGTCGAGGTGCTCGAGCGGGCCACGGCGACTTCGGCGGGCTCGGCGCGGCCGCTGACCGTTCTGCTCGTTCGGGGTTGACCGTCCCGCTCGTCGAGGGCTGAGCACCGCCACCCACGCCCGACCGGGTGCCGCCGCAGCGACTAGTGCTCTGCCTCGCGCGGTGGGGCAGAGCACTAGTAGGTCGGGGAGGGTTGCCGGCCCGGGACGTGGTCTCGGAGGAGCGGGACGAGGCGTGGGAGAGGCGGTGGTCGTGCTAGCGGCGGGAGGGGGGGATCCAGGCGGCCGGCCGCTTCTGAGCGAAGGCGGCCATGCCTTCGCGGCCCTCCTCGCCGGCGAAGCGCTCGGCGGACAGCGCTGTCATCGCGGCGAAGTCGGCGGCCATCGACCCGGCGGCCGGCCGGCGCAGCATCTCCTTGGTCGCGGCCAGGGCGCCCGGCGCGCCGCGGACCAGCATGTCGACGTAGCGGTCGACCTCCGCGTCCAGCGAGGCGTCGTCGACCGCCGAGTTGACCAGGCCGATCTCCGCCGCCCGCGACGCGTCGAAGACCTCGCCGGTGAGGAAGAGCTCGTGCGCGGCCCGCGGCGCCAGCCGCGGCAGCACCGGCACCGAGATCACCGCGGGCACCACGCCGATCCGTACCTCGGTGAAGGCGAAGGTGGCCGACCGGGCCGCCACCGCGAGGTCGCACGCGGCGATCAGCCCGATGCCGCCGGCCCGGGCGGGGCCACCGACCCGGGCGACCACCGGCTTCGGCGACGTCCACAGCGTGGTGAGGATCTCCGGGAAGTCGGTGACCGGCATGTCCCCGGCCCCCGACGCCCGCGCCGCCGCCTTGAGGTCCATCCCGGAGCAGAAGACCCGCCCTGTGTGCGACAGCACCAGGACCCGTACCGTCTCGTCGGCCAGCGCCGCCCGCAACCCGGCTGCCAGCTCGCCCATCAGCTGCGGGGACAGCGCGTTGCGGTTGGGCGGCGAGTCCAGGGTGAGTGTCGCGACACCGTCCGCGACGGTGGAATGCACCAGCTCGGTCACGTCTGACAACCCTAGGGCGTCCCGGGTGGAACACTGGTCTGCCGTGCCCTCCCGTCTCCCGGACGGCGCCCCGGCCCCCGTCGACGGCGCGCTGCCCGCCGCCTCGCTGCGCGAGCTCGGCCGGCGTCCCTTCGGGGTGTACGTGCACGTCCCGTTCTGCACCACGCGGTGCGGCTACTGCGACTTCACCACGTACACGGCGGAGGAGCTGGGGCCGGGCGTCTCCCGGGCCGCGTACGCGGACACGGTGATGCTGGAGCTCCGCCTGGCCCGGCACGTGCTCGGCGACCGGGTGCCGGCGGTGGAGACGGTCTTCTTCGGCGGCGGTACGCCGACGCTGCTGCCGGCCGGGCACCTCGGCGCGGTGCTGCGGGAGATCGGCGACCTCTTCGGGCTGGCGCCGGACGCCGAGGTGACCACGGAGGCCAACCCCGAGTCGGTGACGCCGGCCTACCTGTCCCGGCTGCGGGAGGCCGGCTTCACCCGGGTGTCGTTCGGCATGCAGTCCGCGGCGGCGCACGTGCTGCGCACGCTCGACCGCACCCACACGCCGGGGCGGCCCGCGGAGGTGGTCGCCGAGGCACGGCGGGCCGGGTTCCGGCACGTCAACCTCGACCTGATCTACGGCACGCCGGGGGAGACCGAGACCGACTGGCAGCGGTCGCTGGACGCGGCGGTGGCGGCCGGGCCGGACCACATCTCGGCGTACGCGCTGGTGGTCGAGGAGGGCACCGCACTCGCCCGCCGGGTGAAGCGGGGCGAGCTCGCGGAGCCGGACGACGACGTGCTGGCCGACCGGTACGCGCAGGCCGACGAGATGCTGTCCCGCTCCGGCTTCGGCTGGTACGAGGTCTCGAACTGGGCGCGCGGCACCGCCGCGCGCTCCCGGCACAACCGGCTGTACTGGACCGGCGGCGACTGGTGGGGCGCCGGACCGGGGGCGCACAGCCACGTCGGCGGGGTGCGGTGGTGGAACGTGCGGCACCCGGCGCCGTACGCGGCCCGCCTGCACGCCGGGACCTCGCCGGCGGCCGGGCGGGAGGTGCTCGACGAGCCGGCCCGGCGGATGGAGCACACGATGCTCGGGCTGCGGCTGCGAGAGGGGCTGCCGGTCGGGGACCTGTCGGTCCGCGGGCGGGACGCGGCCGGGCGGGCGGTCGGCTACGGGCTGCTGGAGCGGCGGGCGCACGACGAGGGGCGGGCGGTGCTCACCCTGCGCGGGCGGCTCCTGGCCGACGCCCTCGTACGCGACCTCCTCGACTAGGAACCCCGGCGCCGTCGTGGGCCGCGGGTCTACGGCTGGGTCAGGTGGTGGGGGCTTCCTAGGGGGTGTCGGGGAGCGGGGGGTCCTCGGCGGGGGGCTCCTCGACCGGAGGCTCGGTCGTGGGCTCGGCGGGAGGCTCGGTGGTGGGGTCCGGCGGCGCGGGCTCGGTGGTCGACTCGGTGGGGGTCGTGGACTCGGTCGGCTCCCCGGTCGGGACGGCGGGGCCTGTCGTCGCGGCGGGCGGAGTCGTCGCGGCCGGGCCGGTGGGCTCGACCGGGACCGGCAGCGAGGTGCCCGGCGGGACCTGGCCCGGCCCGGTGGGAACCGGGGCAGGTGGCAGCGGCACGCCCGGCGCCGGCGGGTAGCTGGGATCGGCGGGCCGGCCGGTCGCCGGCATCCGGCCCGGCCAGCCGGTCGATCCGGTGCCCGCCGGGCCGTCGCGCGCCGGGGCCGCGGGCTGCGGCTCGGCCGCGTCCCGGCCGCCGTTGATCGGGAAGACGATCATCCGCTCGATGCCGTCGGCCATACCGGCCGGACCGGTGCCGAGCATGGCCGCCACGACCATTCCGGTGGCGGCGACCACCAGCGATCCCAGGCCCCACACGCCGGCCAGGCGCCAGCCGGTCAGGTCGCCGGTGCCTGCCCGCACCGACGCCCGGGCCGGGGCGGCCGGGGTCGGGTCGTCGGACGAGATCGAGTCACCCTGCGGGCGCGGGGTGAACAGGGAGCCGGAGTCGTCGGTCATGGCGCTCCCGGCGGTGGTGGCTCGGTGGTCGGCGGCGGTGTCGTCAGGGTGGGCGACGGCGTCGGCGACGGGGTCGGCGAGGGCGTGGGGGACGGCGTAGTCGGCCGCGGGGTCGTCGGCCGGACGGTGGCGGACACGCGGGTCGTCGGCGGCGCGTCGGGGGTGGTGGCGCCGACGGTCGGCTCGTACGCCGTCGGCGCCGGCCGGCCCGGCACCCGGGTCGCGGTGGAGGTCGCGGCCGAGCCGCGGTCGGGCTGGGTCACCGTGGTGGGGCCGGCCGAGTCGGGACCGACCGACTCCTCGGCCGGCGCCGGCAGGCCCGGGCCGGGCGATGGCGTCTGCGACTGGCCGAAGGCCAGCGCGGCGCCGACCAGGGCCAGCGCCACGACGACCACGCCGGCTGCGGCGCCGGCCTCGGCGAGGCGGCGGCGGCCGGTGGACGGGAGGCCGAGGCCGCTCGTCGAACGGATCGGCTCGGGCACCGGGCCGGCGGGGTCGCGGCGGGGGGTGCTGCCGAGCACGGCGCCGAGGCGGCGGTCCGCCGGGGCGGGGTCGCGGCGCACGCGGTCGCGCAGGGCGCGGGCGCGGGCGAGCAGGGGGGAGGTGCCAGTGCCGGCGCGGCCCAGCACGGCGCCGAGGCGGGAGTCCGACGGCTCGGCGGCCGGACGGGCCGGGGTGGAGCGGGCGCGGCCCAGGACGGCGCCCAGCTCGCGGTCCGAGAGGGCCGGAGGTCGGGCGCCGGTCCGCGCCGCGCCGGTCGGCACGTCCGCCGGCTCCTCTGCTCCAGCATGGTCCCCGTCCCCGTCCCCGTCCCCGTCCCCGTCCCCGTGGCCGGTGGGCGCGGCGGCGGCCGAGTCGGCTCCGCTGGTCGCCGGCCACGCTGAGCCTGCGGCGCCGCCGGGGTGCTCGCCTGCTGAGCCGTCGGTGGCGGCCGTCCAGGTGGCGGCGGTCCAGGTGATGGTCTCGGTCGGGGCGTCCGCGGGGTGTTCGGTGGCGGTGGGCTGCGCGTCACCGGGCGCGGAGCCGGTCGGGGCGGTGCCGGCGTCGTCGCTGGTCGGCGACGGGTCGCCGGTGGTGGCCGCGCCGGCGGTCGGGGCGCCGGTGGCGGCAGCCGGCGACGCGTCGCCGGTGCCCGCGTCCTGGGTGGGGGGTGCGTCGGAAGGGGGTGCCGGCGAGTCGGCGGCGCGCGCCTCGTCCGGCGGCGTGCCCGTGCCCTCGGTCATCCTGCTTCTCCCCACCCTTCCGGACCACGGCACGTACGCCGCGGGAACGTCCACCCGAGGCCCGCCCGCCCCCGGAGCCGTACCGGGATACCACGTCGGACCACCGTCCCGCTGGGGAAGACCACGGGACTGCCCGGACGTGACGCCGGATCCACCCCCGATGTCCGGGCGCTGCCCCAGCCCTGCGCCCGGACCGCCCGACCGCCGGACCGCCCGCCCGCCGGACCGCCCGACCGCCGGACCGCCCGACCGCCGGACCGCCCGACCGCCGGACCGCCCGACCCGGGCCGACGCCCGGGCGACAGCGGCGTCAGGCCTGTGCCGACGCCTCCTCGTCCAGGCTGAGCACCCGGACGTGCAGGCTGTTGCGCTGCTGGAGGGCGGCCCGCAGCGCCCGGTGCAGCCCGTCCTCGAGGTAGAGGTCGCCCTCCCACTGCACCGCGTGCGGGAAGAGGTCGCCGTAGAAGGTCGAGTCCTCGTCCAGCAGCCGGTCCAGCTCGAGCTCCCGCTTGGTGGTGATCAGCTCGTCCAGCCGCACCTGGCGGGGCGGCAGCTTGGCCCAGTCGCGGGTGGACAGGCCGTGGTCCGGGTACGGCCGGCCGTCACGCACCGCCTTGAAGATCACGTCGCTCCCTCGTCCCGCCGGCCGGCCCACCGCCGGCCTTCCTCCGAATGTCCTCCGAAGATCCGACAGAGGGTATCCGGAGGGCCCGATCGTGGGTCACGGGCCGGACACGATCCCTGCTGCCGGCGCGAACCGGCCGGTAGGCTGGCACTGCAGGACGCCGAGTGCCAGCAGGCGCCCGGGGCCGGCAGAGCCGCCGCCGCTCGGCCGACCGGCGCAGCGAGACCCAGGAGGTGGTCCGTGTCCCTCGAGGAGCGCAAGCTCGAGGTGCTGCGCGCCATCATCGAGGACTACATCGAGACCGAGGAGCCGGTCGGCAGCAAGGCGCTGGCCGAGCGCCACCACCTCGGTGTCTCCCCGGCGACGATCCGCAACGACATGGCGGCGCTGGAGGAGGAGGGCTACATCGCCCAGCCGCACACCAGCGCCGGGCGGGTGCCGACGGACAAGGGCTACCGGCTGTTCGTGGACCGGCTGGCCTCGCTCAAGCCGCTGTCCAGCGCCGAGCGGCGGGCGATCGCGAGCTTCCTCGAGGGTGCGGTCGACCTCGACGACGTGCTGCACCGGACCGTACGGCTGCTGGCCCAGCTGACCCGCCAGGTCGCGGTCGTGCAATACCCGTCGCTGGCCCGCTCCGCGGTCCGCCACCTCGAGGTGGTGCACCTGGCCGCGACCCGGCTGATGCTGGTGCTGATCACCGACACCGGGCGGGTCGAGCAGCGGGTGGTCGAGCTGCCGGTCCCGGTCGGCGAGCCGCTGGTGGCCGAGCTGCGCGCCGTGCTCAACGCCGCGCTGCGGGAGCGCCGGCTGGCCGACGCGCCGGACATCGTGACCACGCTGCCGGACAGCGCCGGTCCGGAGCTGCGGCCGGTGCTCACCACGATGACCAGCGTGCTGCTGGAGGCGCTGGTGGAGCGACCGGAGGAGCGGGTCGTGCTCGGCGGGACGGCCAACCTGACCCGCAGCGCGCTGGACTTCCCGGGCACGATCCGCCCGGTGCTGGAGGCGCTGGAGGAGCAGGTCGTGCTGCTCCGGCTGATCGGCGAGGTGCAGAGCCCGAGCCGGGTGCTGGTCCGCATCGGCGAGGAGAACCCGTACGAGGGCCTCCGCACCACCTCGGTGGTCAGCGTGGGCTATGGCTCCGGCGACCGGGCGCTGGGTGGGCTGGGCGTGCTCGGGCCGACCCGGATGGACTACGCCGGCACGATGGCGTCGGTGGCCGCGGTGGCCCGCTACATCGGCCAGCTCCTCGGCCCGGCCCGCTAGGTCCGGTCTGCTCGGTCCGGTCTGCTCGGTCCGGTCCGTCAGGGCCGGCGGCGCAGCGTGCCGTCCGGGTCCAGCCCGGTCAGCACCTCGTCGCAGATCTCGCCCAGCACCCGCACCTGGTCCGGGTTGAGCCGGTCGAAGAGGTGCTCCCGTACGGCGGCCACGTGCCCCGGTGCGGTGCGGACCACGACGTCCCAGCCGGCGTCGGTGAGGGTGGCCACGGTGCCCCGGCCGTCCGCGGTGGCGCGGCACCGGGTGACCCAGCCGCGCTCCTCCAGCCGGGCCATCGCGTGCGAGAGCCGGCTCGGGGTGGAGTTGGCCAGCCGGGCCAGGTCGGTCATCCGCAGCGATCGGTCGGGCGCCTCGGAGAGCATGGCGAGGACCACGTACGTCCCGTGGGTCATCGCTGCGTCCCGCTGGAGCTGCCGGTCCAGCGCGGCGTGCAGCAGCTCGGTGGTGGCCAGGAACGCCCGCCACGTCCGCTGCTCGGTGTCGTCCAGCCAGCGCACTACTTGAACTCTCAATCAAATCGTCATACCGTGGGGTCATGCCGGTGCAACGACTCAACCACGCCGTCCTGTACGTCCGCGACGTCGAGCGCAGCGTCGCCTTCTACTCCGAGGTTCTCGGCTTCCGCACCGTGATGGGGATGCCCGGCGCCGCGTTCCTGCAGGCCGAGGGCTCGGCCAACGACCACGACCTCGGGCTGTTCCAGATCGGCGCCGGGGCCGGCGACTCGCCGGCCGGCAAGACCGCGGTGGGGCTCTACCACCTCGCCTGGGAGGTCGACACCCTCGACGAGCTGGAGCGGATCGCCGCCCGGCTGGCCGAGGCCGGCGCGCTGGCCGGCGCGTCCGACCACGGCACCACCAAGGCGCTCTACGCCAAGGACCCGGACGGGCTCGAGTTCGAGGTGTCCTGGCTGCTGCCTGCCGACCTGGTCACCGACGAGGTGCTGGCGGCCCGCAAGACCATCGGCCGGCTCGACATCGCCGCCGAGAAGTCGCGGTACGGCGGGGGCACCCGCGGCGGCGTCGGCGTCTCGGTCCCCGCGACCGCCTGACCCCGCGGCCCGGCCAATCGCCGGGCCCCAGCCCGACCCGGGCCGCAGCCCGACCCGGGCGGGTGACGGGGCACCGACCCCGGGCGAGCACCGGGAGTCGACCCGTAGACTGGCAGTCTGGTCAACCGAGTGCCAGGAAGCTGGGGTGTCGTGGCGACGGACTACTACGGCGTGCTCGGGGTGCGCCGGGACGCGTCGGCGGAGGAGATCAAGCGGGCCTATCGCAAGCTCGCCCGCGACCTCCACCCGGACATCAACCCGGACCCCGCCGCGCAGGAGCGGTTCAAGGAGGTCACGGCGGCGTACGAGGTGCTCTCCGACCCGCAGAAGCGCGAGGTCGTGGACCTGGGCGGCGACCCGCTGGCCCCGGGCGGCGGCGGCAGCCCGTTCGGCGCCGGCTTCGGCGGCCTCGGCGACATCATGGACGCCTTCTTCGGCGCGTCCACCGCCCGTGGCCCGCGCAGCCGGGTCCGGCAGGGCGGGGACGCGCTGATCCGGCTGGACCTGGAGCTGGCCGAGACCGCGTTCGGCACCACCCGGGACCTCGCCGTGGATACCGCGGTGGTCTGCTCGACCTGCGCCGGCGCCGGCACCGCGCCCGGCACCCACCCGGCCAGCTGCGACACCTGCCAGGGCCGGGGCGAGATCCAGAGCGTGCAGCGGTCCTTCCTCGGACAGGTGATGACCAGCCGGCCCTGCCCGACCTGCGTCGGCACCGGCACGGTCATCCCGCACCCGTGCGGCAGCTGCGGCGGCGAGGGCCGGGTGCGGGCCCGGCGGACCGTGACGGTCAAGGTCCCGGCCGGCGTCGAGGACGGCATGCGCATCCGGATGTCCGGCCAGGGCGAAGTCGGCCCGGGTGGCGGCCCGGCCGGCGACCTCTACATCGAGATCCGCGAGCTGCCGCACGACATCTTCACCCGCGAGGGCGACGACCTGCACTGCCACGTCTCGCTGCCGATGACCGCGGCCGCGCTGGGCACCTCGCTGACCCTGGAGACGCTGGACGGCGAGGAGCAGATCGACGTCCGCGCGGGCACCCAGCCGGACACGGTGCTGCCGCTGCGGGCCCGCGGGGTGCCGCACCTGCGCGGGGTCGGCCGCGGCGACCTGCACATCCACATCTCGGTGAAGACGCCGACCCGGCTCGACGAGGAGCAGGAGCGGCTGCTGCGCGAGCTGGCCCGGCTGCGCGGGGAGGACCTGCCGGTCTCCACCCGCGCCCAGGGCGGGGGCGGGCTGTTCTCCAAGATGCGGGACGCGTTCAACGGACGATGAGCGAGCGCGAGGGCTCGCAGCGCGAGCGGGGAGCGACGAGGGCTGCCCGGCCGGCGCTCGCGCCTGCCGGGCCGGCCGAGGAGCGGACACGGTGACCACGGTCCCGGTCTTCCTCGTCGACTCGCTGCCGGCCGGCGGCGAGACGGTCCTGGACGGTGCCGAGGGGCACCACGCGGCGGCGGTACGGCGCCTGCGGCCCGGCGAGGCGCTCCGGCTCGCCGACGGCGCGGGCGGGCTGGCCGACTGCACGGTGGTCGGCCCGGCGGACGGCGGGCTGCGGCTCGCCGTGGTCGCGGTGCGGCGGCTGAGCCCGCCCAGCCCCCGCTTCGTGCTGGTCCAGGCGCTGGCCAAGGGCGACCGCGGCGAGCTCGCGGTGGAGCTGGCCACCGAGCTGGGGGTGGACGAGGTGCTGCCGTGGGCGGCCGCCCGGTCGGTCACCCGCTGGGAGGGCGCGCGCGGGGAGCGGTCGCTGGCCCGCTGGCGGTCCACCGCCCGGGAGGCGGCCAAGCAGTCGCGGCGCGCCTGGGTGCCGGAGGTGGGCGACCTGCACGGCACCCGGCAGGTCGCGGCCCGCATCGCGGGCGCGGCGGCGCTGGTGCTGCACGAGGGCGCCGCCGAGCCGCTCACCGGGGCCGCGCTGCCCGCCGCCGGCGACCTGCTGCTGGTGGTCGGCCCCGAGGGCGGGCTGGATCCGGCCGAGCTGGCCGCCTTCACCGCCGCCGGCGCCCGGCCGGTCCGCCTCGGCGAGCCCGTCCTGCGCACCTCCACCGCCGGCGCCGCCGCGCTGGCGGTCCTCTCCGCCCGTACGGGCCGCTGGGATGTCTAGCTAGCCACCACGGGCGTCGCCGCGAAGCCGATCACGTCGCCGTCGTCGTCGGTGGTCCAGGCCGCGACCACCTCCACGCGGGTGCCCGGCTGCCGGCCGAGCCGCGCGGACCAGGTCCCGGCCCCCACGGTGCCGCTGACCGCCGCGGTCGCCCGGTCCGCGCCCGGGCCGCGCAGGTCGACGTCCAGCCGGCCGTCCGAGTGCTTGGTGCCCTCGGCGGTCAGGTACTGGTCGAGCAGCCCCGGGCCGGCCGGCTGCACCAGCGTCAGCGAGCCGGGCGCCACCGCGTCGACCACCACGTACGGCGCGTCGTCGCCGACCCGCACCCGCACCAGGTAGACCAGCGACACCGGCGCGTCCCCGCGGCGCACCTCCATCCGCAGCCCGGCCTGCCAGGCACCGGCCGACACCGCGGTCAGGTCCTGGTCCGCCCCCAGATACGACTCCACGAACGCCACCGCGGCCACCCCCGGCCGGGTCAGGTCGGGGACCACGCCCTGCTCGATGTCCCGCTCGGCCTGCGCGTACGCGACGCCGCGGCTCGGGTACGGCCAGATCGTGGCCATGTCCGCCACCCGCGCGCCGGGGATCTGCACCGGGGACGGCGCCGGGTCCGGGCTCGGCGGCGTCGGCAGCAGCGAGGTCGGGGGCGCGGTGAGGTCCGCCGGCCCGGCCGTCGGCGCGGGCGGCGAGGTGGTCGGCGCCGGGGTGGCCGTGCCGTCGGCGGCCGGCACGTTCGCGCCGCGCCCGTCCGGGGTCAGCCGCGGCAGCACGGCGATGGCCAGGATCACGGCGGCCGCACCGGCCAGCGCGAGCGCCGGCGCGCCCCACCGGGCCCACCGCGTCCGCCGGGCGCCGGTCCGCTCCCGGATCAGGCGCAGCCCGTCGCCGGCCGGCTCGACGCGGCTGGCCTCGTCGGCCAGCGCGCGCCGCAGCAGCGCCTCGAGGTCGCGGTCGTCGGGGCTCATGGCGTCCCCTCCAGGACGGTCCGCAGCGCGGCCATGCCGCGTGACGCGTGGCTCTTCACCGCACCCCGGCTGATTCCCATCGCCTCCGCGATCTGCGCTTCCGACAGGTCACCGTAGTAGCGCAGCACCAGGCACTCCCGCTGCCGCGTCGGCAGCGTCCGCAGCGCCGCCACCACCCGGTCGCGCTCCAGCCGGTCCAGCGCGCCGTACTCGGCCGACGGGGCGTCCGGCGAGGGCTTCGGCGGGTGCCGCTGCACCACCTGCCGGTGCCGCAGCCGGGACCGGGCCAGGTTGACCACGGTGGTCCGCAGGTAGCCCAGCGCCGCCTCCGGCTCCCGGATCCGCCGCCAGGCGCCGTGCATCTTCACGTACGCGTCCTGCACGACCTCCTCGCTCGCACCGACGTCGTCGAGCAGCAGCGCGGCGAGCCGGACCAGCGAACGGTAGTGCGCGGTGTAGAGCGCGGTGACGGCTTCGTCCGCGTCCAACCGGCCGGTCACGGCCGGCACCGTACCGGTCGGCGCCGCCGCTCCGGACAGGGACAGGACACCGGTCACGACAGTCCGGACGCGCGGCCCGACCGGACGGTTTACCGGCCCGGCCCGTACGATCCGCGCCGTGCCCGACTGCCTCTTCTGCCGGTTGGTCGCCGACGAGATCCCGGCGACCGTGGTCCGCGAGGACGAGCTGACCGTCGCCGTCCGGGACGTCGACCCGCAGGCCCCGACGCACGTCCTGGTCATCCCGCGGGCGCACCACGCCGACGTCGGCGCGCTCGCCGCGGCCGAGCCGGACACGCTGGTCGCGGTGCTGCGGGCCGCGGCCGCGGTGGCCGCCGCGGAGGGCGTCGCGGACTCGGGCTGGCGGCTGGTCTTCAACACCGGCGCCGACGCCGGCCAGTCGGTCGCGCACGTGCACGGGCACGTGCTCGGAGGCCGGCAAATCGGGTGGCCGCCCGGGTAGACTGCGCCCTACCACGTACCCGTCCAGAGGAAGCAGGGCCGTCCCGACCCGTGCCCACGACACCGACCCGTGAGGGCGCCGGCAGCACCCAGACGAAGATCGTCGTTCCCGGCTCCCAGGCCATGGTGAGCCTGCTCGGCTCCCGGGACGAGCTGCTGCGGATCATCGAAGAGGCGCTCGCCAGCGACATCCACGTCCGCGGCAACGAGATCACGATCAGCGGCGAGCCGGCCGACAACGCGCTCGCGGTCCGCCTGTTCGAGGAGCTGCTGGAGCTCGTCGCGGCCGGCCAGACGCTGACCGCCGACTCGGTGACGCACGCCCTCGGCATCCTGCGTGCCGGCGAGGCGGAGCGCCCGGCCGAGGTGCTCAACCTCAACATCCTGTCCCGGCGCGGGCGCACCATCCGGCCCAAGACGCTCAACCAGAAGCGCTACGTCGACGCGATCGACCGGCACACGATCGTCTTCGGGATCGGCCCGGCCGGCACCGGCAAGACCTACCTGGCCGTGGCCAAGGCGGTCCAGGCGCTGCAGTCCAAGCAGGTCAACCGGATCATCCTGACCCGGCCGGCGGTCGAGGCGGGCGAGCGGCTGGGCTACCTGCCGGGCACGCTGCTGGACAAGATCGACCCCTACCTGCGGCCGCTGCTGGACGCGCTGCACGACATGGTCGACCCGGAGTCGATCCCGCGGCTGACCCAGGGCGGCACGATCGAGATCGCCCCCTTGGCTTACATGCGCGGTCGCACGCTCAACGACGCGTTCATCATCCTGGACGAGGCGCAGAACACGACGCCCGAGCAGATGAAGATGTTCCTCACCCGGCTCGGCTTCGGCGCCCGGATCGTGGTCACCGGCGACGTGACCCAGGTCGACCTGCCGGCCGGGCAGCGCAGCGGGCTGCGGGTCGTGCGGGACATCCTGGACGGCATCGAGGACGTCCACTTCGCCGAGCTGAGCAGCACCGACGTGGTGCGGCACCGGCTGGTCGGCGACATCGTGGACGCGTACGCACGCTACGACGCCGAGGTGGTGCAGGCGGCAGCGCCGCGCACGGCCGCCGGCGGTCGTCGCGACCAGGCCCGGGGGCGGCGCCGGTGAGCGAGCGCGAGGAGCGGCCGTGAGCGTCGAGGTCGCGAACGAGTCGGGCATCGAGGTCGACGAGGCCGCGCTGTCCTCGGTGGCCCGGCACGCGCTGGAGAAGCTCGGGGTCAACCCGCTGGCCGAGCTGTCGGTCATCGTGGTCGACACCGGCACCATGTCCGCGCTGCACGAGCGGTGGATGGGCGAGCCCGGGCCGACCGACGTGCTCGCCTTCCCGATGGACGAGCTGGACACCTCCCGCGGGCCGGACGACGAGGAGCCGGGGCCGACGCTGCTCGGCGACGTGGTGCTCTGCCCCGAGTACGCGCGGCGCGGCGCCCGCACGGCCGGTCACTCGCTGGCCGACGAGCTGCACCTGCTGACCACGCACGGCGTGCTGCACCTGCTCGGGTACGACCACGCCGAGCCGGCGGAGGAGCACGAGATGTTCGCGCTGCAGGCCGAGCTGCTGAAATCCTGGCGGGGGAGCGCACGAGCCTGATGAGCGGTGAACGCGTGCCGGACCGCTCCCGAGGGGGTTGGCCCGGCGGCGAACGGGGGATTGGCCCGACGACCGGGCGTCGGCAGGCGAGCCCGGTCCGGGATCGGGAGGATGCGGTGGGCGGGCGCACCAGCTCGCAAGGTTCGCAGCACGGTCGGTGGGTCCTGAGCGGGCGCGAGGGCTCGCAGCGTCCGCGGGGAGCGACGAGGGCCGGGCGTCTGGCGCTTGCGCTCGGCGCCCTGTCTGAGGAGCGGGCACAGTGAGCGGGCGCGAGGGCTCGCAGCGTCCGCGGGGAGCGACGAGGGCCGGGCGTCTGGCGCTTGCGCTCGGCGCCCTGTCTGAGGAGCGGGCACAGTGAGCCAGCCGGACATCGTCTTGTTGGTGGTCGCGGCCCTGCTGGTGCCGCTGGCCGGCGTGCTCGCCGGCGTCGACTCCGCGCTGGTCCGGGTGTCCGCCGCCCGGGTCGAGGAGATGGAGCGGGAAGGCCTGCGCGGCGCGTCCACCCTGGCCGCGGTCATCGCCGACCGCCCCCGGCACACCAACCTGCTGCTGCTCCTGCGGATCGCCTGCGAGCTGGGCGCGACGACGCTGGTCACGCTGGTGGTGATCGACTGGCTTGGCGCCGGCTGGGCCGCGGTCGGCTTCACCGTCGCGGTGATGGTCCTGGTCACGTACGTGCTGGTCGGCGTCGGCCCGCGCACCCTGGGCCGGCAGCACCCGTACCGGGTGGCCCTCGCCGCCGCCGGCCCGGTCCGCGCGCTGGCCCGGCTGCTTGGCCCGCTGGCCAGCCTGCTGATCCTGATCGGCAACGCGATCACCCCGGGCCGCGGCTTCCGGGAGGGCCCGTTCGCCACCGAGGTCGAGCTGCGCGAGCTGGTCGACCTGGCGGAGCAGCGCGGCGTGGTCGAGCACGGCGAGCGCAACATGATCCACTCGGTCTTCGAGCTCGGCGACACCATCGCCCGCGAGGTGATGGTGCCGCGCACCGAGGTGGTGTGGATCGAGCGGGGCAAGAGCGTCCGGCAGGCGCTCGCGCTGGCGCTGCGCTCCGGGTTCTCCCGCATCCCGGTGATCGGGGACAACGTCGACGACGTGGTCGGCATCGCGTACCTCAAGGACCTGGCCGCACGGGCTCAGGACCCGCAGGCCCGCAACACCAAGGTCGAGGAGCTGATGCGGCCGCCGACGTTCGTGCCGGAGTCCAAGCCGGTGGACGAGCTGCTGCGGGAGATGCAGGCGCGGCGCACGCACATCGCGGTGGTGATCGACGAGTACGGCGGCACCGCCGGCCTGGTCACCATCGAGGACATCCTCGAGGAGATCGTCGGGGAGATCGCCGACGAGTACGACACCGAGCGGCCGCCGGTGGAGTGGGTGGACGACGACACCGCCCGGGTGACCGCCCGGATGGCGGTCGAGGACCTCGGCGACACCTTCGGCACCGAGGTGCCGGACCTCGGCGACGTGGAGACCGTCGGCGGGCTGCTGGCCCGCGAGCTGGGGCGGGTGCCGATCCCGGGGGCGTCGGTGACGGTGGCCGGGCTCACGCTGACGGCGGAGAGCGTCGGCGGGCGGCGCAACCGGATCGACACCGTCCTGGTGCACCGCGAGCCGCCGCCGGAGCCGCCGCCCTCGGCGCCCGGCCCCGACCAGCGCCGCTCCCGCCAGCCCGCCGACCAGACCGCCGACAACTGACCGCCGCTGATCAGGCTTGCGCCTGTCCTCGTTCCGACACGCCGTGCCGGCGGCGTCCCTGGCGAGCCGGCGCGCAAAGGTGATCGCCGGGCCTGCGACGATGGGCGGGTGAGCGACCTGGACCCGGAGGACGCGAAGATCCTCACCCTGGCCCGGTCCGCCCGGGCCCGCAGCGGCGCGGCCGAGGGCGCCGCGGTGCGCGACACCGACGGCCGGACGTACGTGGGCACCACCGTGGCCCTGCCGTCGCTGGTGCTGAGCGCGCTGCAGGCGGCGGTGGCGGCCGCGGTGTCCAGCGGGGCGACCGCGCTGGAGGCCGCCGCGGTGGTCACCGAGGTGGGCGCTGCCGACCAGGCCGGCCGCGCCGCCGTCGCCGACCTGACACCGACCGCCCCGGTCCTCGTCGCCGACCCCGCCGGCACCCTGCTCGCCTGACTCAGCGCCGTACGGCGAGCAGGCGGTCGAGCGCCGCCGCGGCCGGCACCCGAGCGGGCGGGCCGCGGCCGGATCGCCGGCGCGGGGCACTCGCCCCGGCGTGGGCCCGGACATGCCGGGAGGGCGGTTCCCGTGGGGAACCGCCCTCTCCGACATCGCACCGACCCGGCTGGTCGCCTCTCGGCGAGTGGTCGCTCGTGGCGACTGAGGTTGGAGCCCGGGGACACAGATCCAGATCGGTACGCCGGGACCAACGTACCCCGTGCCGCGACCATTCCCACCCCGTCGCGGACTGGCAGGATGGCCGGGTGGTCACCCGCTCCGGCTTCGCCAGCCTCGTCGGCCGGCCCAACGCGGGCAAGTCCACCCTGACCAACGCGCTGGTCGGGGAAAAGGTGGCGATCACCAGCAGCCGCCCGCAGACCACCCGGCATGCCGTCCGCGGCATCCTCACCCGCCCGGACGCCCAGCTGGTGCTGGTGGACACCCCGGGCCTGCACCGCCCGCGCACGCTGCTCGGCCAGCGGCTCAACGCGGTGGTCCGGGAGACCTGGGCCCAGGTCGACGTCATCGCGCTGTGCCTGCCCGCGGACGCCGAGGTGGGGGCGGGGGACCGGTTCATCGCGCGGGAGCTGGCCGCGCTGAAGGGCACCCCGGTGCTGGCCGTGGTGACCAAGACCGACCTGGTGCCCCGGGACCGGGTCGGGGCCACGCTGATGGGTGCGCAGCGGCTCGGCGAGCAGTCCGGGCTGGCCTTCGCCGACATCGTGCCGGTGTCCGCGGTGGCCCGCTTCCAGGTCGAGCTGCTGGCCGACCTGCTCGTCGCCCGGCTGCCGGAGGGGCCGGTGCTCTACCCGGACGCCGAGCTGACCGACGAGCCGACCGAGACCCGGATCGCCGAGCTGATCCGGGAGGCGGCGCTGGAGGGCGTACGGGACGAGCTGCCGCACTCGCTGGCCGTCGCGGTGGAGGAGATGTCCGTCGAGCGGGACGTCACCGTGATCCACGCGACCGTGTTCGTGGAGCGGGACAGCCAGAAGCCGATCGTGCTCGGTGCCGGCGGCGCCCGGCTGCGCTCGGTCGGCACCGCGGCCCGGCGGGAGATCGAGGCCCTGCTCGGCGGTCGGGTCTACCTGGACCTGCACGTCACCGTGCTCAAGGACTGGCAGCGCGACCCCCGCCAGCTGCGCCGCCTCGGTTTCTAAGGGTGCTGGGCCCGTACCGGAGGGTGCTGGCGGTCCCGGGCGGCGCCGCCTTCTCGCTGGCCGGGTTCGTGGCGCGGCTGCCGATCGCCATGCAGAGCCTCGGCATCGTGCTGCTCGTCGCCGCCGCGCGGGACTCGTACGGGCTGGCCGGCGGCGTGTCCGCCACCTTCCTGGTGGCCGGGGCGGCGGCCGCGCCGGTGCTGGGCCGGCTCGTCGACCGGCTCGGTCAGGCCCGGGTGCTGCTGGTCGCGCTGGCCGTGCACACCGCCGGTATCGCCGGCCTGGTCACGCTGGTGCTGGCCGGCGCGCCGGCCTGGACGCTGTTCCCGGCCGCGGTGCTCGCCGGCGCCAGCTACGCCCAGCCAGGCTCGCTGGTGCGGGCCCGCTGGTCGCACGCGCTGGCCGGGCAGCCGCTGCTGCCGACCGCGTTCTCCTGGGAGTCGGTGGTCGACGAGATCGTCTTCGTGCTCGGCCCGGTGCTGGTCACCGTGCTGGCCACCGGGATCGCGCCGGCGGTCGGGTTGCTGACCGCGTTCGGCTTGACCCTCGCAGGCGGCCTCGCGCTGGCGCTGCAACGGCGCACCGAGCCGCCGCCGCACCCGGTGGCCACCGGCGTCCGCGCCGGGTCGGCGCTGCGCCAGCCGGGGGTGCCGGTGCTGGTCGGCGCGGCGTTCGGGCTCGGCTCGATCTTCGGCTCCATCGAGGTGGCCACCGTCGCGTTCACCGCCGAGCGGGGCCAGCCCGCCGCCGCCGGCCTGGTGCTCGCCCTGCTGGCCGGGGGCAGCCTGTGCGCCGGCCTCTGGTACGGCACCGTTGCCTGGCGGATGCCGGCGCACCGCCGCTTCGTGCTCGGCGTCCTGCTGCTGGCCGTCGCCACGCTGCCACTGCCGCTCGCGCCGAACGTGATGGTGCTCGCCGTGCTGGTCTTCGTCGGCGGCTTCGCCATCTCGCCCGGGCTGATCGCCGGCTTCGCGCTGCTCGACCTGCTGGTTCCGCAGCGGGTGCGGACCGAGGGGCTGGCCTGGTTCAGCACCGGGATCGGAGTCGGGCTGGCGGTCTCCTCCTCGGTCACCGGCCAGGTGGTGGACGCGTTCAGCGGCCGGGCCGCCCTGCTCGTCACCGTCGCCGCCGGCGCCCTCAGCGCCGCCCTCGTCCTCCTCGGCGCGCCCTGGCTCCGACCCCGCCCCACCGCCTGACCCCTCCACTGCCTGAGCCCTCCGGGGCGCCGACTGAGGACTTCGGGCGCCGGCTGAGGACCTGTAGCTGCTCAGTCGGCGGCGGAACTGCTCAGTCGGCTGGGGGACCGCCCAGGCGCGGGGCGCCGGCGCGGTGCGAGACTGGGGGGGTGAGCCTCTACCGGGACGAGGCCGTGGTGCTCCGGGTGCAAAAGCTCGGTGAGGCCGACCGCATCGTCACCCTGCTCACCCGCCGCAACGGCCGCGTCCGCGCCGTCGGCAAGGGCGTGCGGCGGACCACGTCCCGGTTCGGCGCCCGGCTGGAGCCGTTCAGCTACGTCGACCTGCAGCTCTACACGGGACGGTCGCTGGACATCGTGACCCAGGCGGTGACCCTGGAGGCGTACGGCAAGGACATCGTCGGCGACTACGCCCGCTACACGGCCGGCACCGCGGTGCTGGAGACGGCCGAGCGGCTGACCGCGGAGGAGCGGGAGCCGGCGCTGCGGCTGCACCTGCTGGTGGTCGGCGCGCTGCGGGCGCTCGCCACCGCCGCGCACGACCCGTCGCTGGTGCTCGACGCCTTCCTGGTGCGGGCCATGTCGGTGGCCGGCTGGGAGCCGGCGCTGGTCGAGTGCGCCCGGTGCGGGCGGCCCGGACCGCACCGCGCCTTCTCGGTGCCGGCCGGGGGAGCGGTGTGCGCGGACTGCCGGCCGGCAGGCTCGGCCACCCCGGACGAGGCGTCGGTGGCGCTGATGGTGGCGCTGCTGTCCGGCGACTGGGTGACCGCCGACGCGAGCGCGCCGGAGGCGCGGCGGGAGGCGAGCGGGCTGGTCGCGGCGCACCTGCAGTGGCACCTGGAACGCGGTCTCCGCTCGCTCCCTCTGGTAGAAAGATGATGACAGATTGATTCATCTGTGCTAGCGTGTGCTACATGCCTACCGTGCTAACCATGGATGACGTCGGCGTCCGGGAGCTCCGCCAGAACCTCAGCGTCTACCTGCGCCGGATCGCCAAGGGGGAGACGCTCCGGGTCACCGACCACGGCCACCCCGTCGCGCTCCTGACCCCCCTCCGCCACACGGAAAACAGCGTCCTCGACGCGATGGAGGCCCGGGGAGAGCTGATCCGCCCGCGCCCCGGCAGCCGCCGGCGCCGTCCGGTGCCGCTGCCACCGGACGGTGGACCCACGCTCAGCGAGGTCCTCCAGCAGATGCGCGACGAGGACGACCGCTGATGGCGCTCTATCTCGACTCGTCCGCCCTGGTGAAGCTGATCGCGGTGGAGAAGGAGTCGGACGACCTGGAGGCCTACGTCGAGGGCAGGGAGATCGTCTCCAGCGAGATCGCCCGGACCGAGGTCGTGCGAGCCGTGGCCCGCCGCCACGCCGGCCTCGCCGAAGCCGCCGAGGACCTCCTCGCTGACATCGGGCTCGTCGCGGTGAACACCGTCGTCACGATGGCGGCGGCGTGGGTCCGCCCCCTGACGCTCCGGTCGCTGGACGCGCTCCACGTCGCCAGCGCGCGTCGGATGGAGGGCGATCTGGAGGCGCTGGTGACCTATGACCAGCGGATGGTCGACGCGGCGAGGACGGCGGGGTTGCCGGTGGCGTCGCCGGGGATGTCGGCGGCGTGACGCGACTGAGCCGCCGGTCGGCGGTCACCACCCGGGAGGTGGTGGCGCCGCCGCCGCACCCCTCGGGCGCGCGCCCGCCGGCGATCCCGGTCGATCTGGTGCCGCGACACGTCGCGCTGGTGATGGACGGCAACGGGCGGTGGGCCAACCAGCGCGGCCTGCCCCGCACCCGCGGCCACGAGGCCGGCGAGGCGGCGCTGCTCGACGTCATCCACGGCGCGATCGAGCTGGGCATCGGGACCCTGTCGGCGTACGCGTTCTCCACCGAAAACTGGAAGCGTTCCCCGGACGAGGTGCGTTTCCTGATGGGCTTCAACCGGCAGGTCATCCGCCGGCGCCGCGACGAGCTGCACGCGATGGGCGTGCGCATCCGGTGGGCGGGCCGGCGGCCGCGGCTGTGGCGCTCGGTGATCTCCGAGCTCGAGGACGCCGAGCGGATGACGGTCGACAACGACGTGATCACCTTGCAGTTCTGCGTCAACTACGGCGGCCGGGCGGAGATCGCGGACGCGGCCCGGGCGATCGCCCGGGAGGTCGCGGCCGGCCGGCTGGACCCGGACAAGGTCGACGAGCGCACGATCGCCCGGCACCTGGACGAGCCGGACCTGCCCGACGTCGACCTGTTCGTACGGTCCTCCGGCGAGCAGCGGACCAGCAACTTCCTGCTCTGGCAGTCCGCGTACGCGGAGCTGGTCTTCCTGGACACGCTGTGGCCCGACTTCGACCGGCGGCACCTGTGGCGGGCGTGCGCGCAGTTCGCCGCCCGGGACCGCCGGTTCGGCGGGGCGCTGGACCCGTTCGGCGAGCTGGACGGCAGCGCGACCGTCTGATCCGGGCTGGCGAGCGCCGCCGGCCCCATGGTCAGGCGTGACCCGGACGGCCCGATCAGGACAGCTGGCGACCACGTCCGGGCGCACGCCGCGGCCGCTCAGGTCTCCAGCACCCGCTGGACGACCGCGGCCAGCACCAGGGCCAGCACGGCCAGCCGGATCAGCCGCGCGCTGCCGGGCAGCCGCGGCCAGGACAGGAAGGTCAGCCAGGCGAGCAGCACCAGCAGCGCGACGAGCAGCACGGAGCCGAGCAGCGGCGGCGCGAACAGCCCGCCGACCAGCAGGGCGAGCACGATCAGGAAGGGCACCCAGCGGGGCCGGCTGGCCAGCCAGGCCAGCGGGGCCACGCTGCGCTGCTCGACGGCGCGGCGGAGCGGGGGAGTCACGGGCGTCCGCCCCCTTCGGTACGGTTCGGTCCGGGCCCGGTCCGGGCCCGGACCGAATCCTCCCAGGCCGCGGGTCCTGGGGCAGCCGCCGGGGGTGCGGGGTGCTGGTGATGTCGCGCTTCGCGGTCGACGAGCCGGGCGGTGCCGCCTTCGCCGAGCGGGCCCGGGTCGCGCTGGCCGCGCTCGCCGCCCGGCCGGGTTTCCGCCGCGGCCGGGTCGGCCGGTCGGTGGACGACCCGGCCGAGTGGGTGCTGGTCACCGAGTGGGACGGGGTGGGCGCCTACCGGCGGGCCCTGTCGGCGTACGAGGTGAAGATGGCCGCGACCCCGCTGCTGGCGCAGGCCCGGGACGAGCCGGGGGCGTACGAGGTGCTGGCGACCGCGGACGGCCCGGGCGCGCCGGTGACGGCGGCGGCGAGCGACCGGGCCGCTGACGCCGACTCCGCCGGGCCGCAGCGGCGCGCGCGGGAGCGGGCGTGAGCACCCCGCCGCCGCCCGGGCCGGACGAGTCGCCCTGGCAGCGACCGAGCCACGACGCACCCGCTGACGGCCCACCCGGGCTCGGCGGCCCGCCCCCGCCCCGCCAGCCACCCCCACACCAGCCACCCGCCGACACCCCACCCGGCCAACACCCCGCCCCCGGCCCGTACGGCCCTCCGGGCGATCCCGGCCAACCCGGCGCGTACTTCGCGGGTCAAACCAGCCCGCCCGGCCAGTACGGCCAACCGGGCCAGTACAGCCCGCCCGGTTCGTTCGGCCAGCCCGGCCAGTACGGCCAACCCGGCCCGCCGGGTGCGTACGGCCCGCCGGGCCCATCCGGCCAACCCGGCCAGTACGGCCCGCCCGGCGCCTACCGCCCGCCGGGTGGCCCGCCCGGCGGGTACGGCCCGCCGGGGCACCAGCCGGGTCCGCCGAACTCGGGTCGCCGCGTGCTCGCGCTCGTCGGCGCGCTCGTCGCCGTCGCCGTCGTGCTCGTCGCCCTCATGGTCTTCGTCGTCTTCCGCGGCGACCCGCGCGACACCGCCGACGAGTTCATGGCCGCGCTCAAGGCCAAGGACGTCGACAAGGCGCACAGCCTGCTCTGCAAGGACGGCCGGCAGAAGGAGAGCAAGGAGGAGCTGCGCCGCGGGTTCGACCTGGACTCCCGGACGATCACCGCCTACGTGCTCGGCCCCGAGCGGCAGCGGGAGCGCGAGGGCAAGGACGAGACCCTCGTCCCGGTCACGATCACGTACGACCAGGGCACCGACGTCGAGCTCGACCTCGGCGTCTGGGACGAGGGCGGGCAGAAGGTCTGCAGCCTCAACCCGAAGGGCGGCTGACCGGCCCTGGGGATATCCGCGGGCCGCGTCCCGCGCACCCCCGGTAGCCTGGGCAGCCTCGCGACAACCCAGCCGGGGGAGTGCAGCAGTGCCAGCTGACCGCATCGACACCATCGTCAGCCTCGCCAAGCGCCGGGGCTTCGTCTACCCGTCCAGCGAGATCTACGGCGGGCAGCGGTCGGCGTGGGACTACGGCCCGCTCGGGGTCGAGCTCAAGGACAACATCAAGCGCCAGTGGTGGCGCTTCATGGTGCAGGGCCGCGATGACGTCGTCGGCCTGGACTCCTCGATCATCCTGGCCCGGGAGGTGTGGGAGGCCTCGGGTCACGTCAACGAGTTCGTCGACCCGCTGACCGAGTGCCAGTCGTGCCACAAGCGCTACCGGGCCGACCACCTCGAGGAGGCGTACGAGGAGAAGCACGGCCGCCCGCCGGCCTCCGGGCTGGCCGACGTGGTCTGCCCCAACTGCGGCACCCGCGGCGCGTTCACCGAGCCGCGGATGTTCAACGGCCTGCTCAAGACCCACCTCGGCCCGGTCGAGGACGAGTCCGGGCTGGCCTACCTGCGGCCGGAGACCGCCCAGGGCATCTTCATCAACTTCCTCAACGTGCTGCAGTCGAGCCGGCGCAAGCCGCCGTTCGGCATCGGCCAGATCGGCAAGTCGTTCCGCAACGAGATCACCCCGGGCAACTTCATCTTCCGGACCCGCGAGTTCGAGCAGATGGAGATGGAGTTCTTCGTCGAGCCCGGCAGCGACGAGGAGTGGCACGACTACTGGATCGCCGAGCGCACGAGGTGGTACACGGATCTCGGCATCGACCCGGACAACCTGCGGCACTACGAGCACCCGAAGGAGAAGCTCTCCCACTACTCGAAGCGCACCGTCGACATCGAGTACCGGTTCCGCTTCACCGGCTCCGAGTGGGGCGAGCTGGAGGGCATCGCCAACCGCACCGACTTCGACCTGACCACGCACGGCAAGCACTCCGGCGCCGACCTGTCGTATTTCGACCAGGACAAGGGCGAGCGCTGGATCCCGTACGTGATCGAGCCGGCCGCCGGCGTCGGCCGGCCGATGATGGCGTTCCTGGTCGACGCGTACACCGAGGACGAGGCGCCCAACGCCAAGGGCGGCGTCGACAAGCGCGTCGTGCTGCGGCTGGACCGCCGGCTGGCCCCGGTCAAGGCGGCGGTGCTGCCGCTGTCCCGCAACGCCGACCTCTCGCCCAAGGCCCGTGACCTGGCCAAGGAGCTGCGGCAGAGCTGGAACATCGACTTCGACGACGCGGGCGCGATCGGCCGGCGCTACCGGCGGCAGGACGAGATCGGCACGCCGTTCTGCCTGACGGTCGACTTCGACACGCTCACCGACGAGGCGGTCACGGTCCGGGACCGGGACACCATGGGCCAGGAGCGGGTCGGTCTCGACCGCGTCCAGGCCTACCTGGCCGAGCGGCTGCGGGGCTGCTGAAAAGGGGGCGGTCCGGCCGGCGCGGTGCCGCCGGCCGGACCGCGGACGGACCTGGATGCGGTGGTCGGGTACATCCAGGTCCGGTGTTCCGGTGCGCGTCCGCACGCGGAACGGGATGGCGGCACCGCCTGCGGGGGAGGGGGATGCAGGCGGTGCCGCCCTGCTAGGCGGCGCTGGTGCGGGCGCCGCCTATGTCCGCCGGCTCAGCCGCGCGGCGTCGGGCGGGCCGGCGACGAGGGGGCGCCGCGGTCCACCCGGGCGTCCGAGCCCGGGGACCCCGCCTTGGCCGGCGAGCTCTCCGCCGGCCGCGGTGCCTGGCCGGCGGGGACGGGCTCGACCAGCTCGGTGCAGTAGGCCGCGACCGCGTCCGCCGCGCCGGCCGCGGTGGTCAGCCGGTCCAGGGTCGCCTTGCCCAGCTCGGCGGTGCGGCCCTGGCGGTCGGCGGCGAGCCAGGCCCGGCACGCTCCCTGCAGGGCCGCGTCCGCCTCGGCGCCGGCCGCGGGGGCGGCCGCAAGCACCTTCGCGCAGTAGGCGGCGACGCCGGCGGGTCCGCCGGCCGCCTCCGCCAGCCGCTGGAACCCGGCCGCGTCCGCCCGGGCCCCGTGCTCGCCGCCCCGCCCCGACGCGTGCGCGCGGCAGAGCCCGAGGGCGCCGGGCAGCGTGCCGTGACCGGCCGCCGCCTTCCCGGCGTTGCCGCGCTCCGCGGCCGGCTCGGCACGGCCCGAGTCCGGCACCGCGGGGACGACGCGATGGGCCGCCGCCTGCGCCGGGCCGGGCAGGGTGCCGGTGGCGGCGGCCGCGGCGGTGCCGACCGACGCCGTGCCGAGCACGACAGCGGCCAGCGCCTTCGCGCCGAGGAGCTTGCTGAACACGGAGGTCCTCCTGGGGGGATCGACGGGTCGACGCGTCGACCGGAACGCGGCCAGGGCCGCCGCTTCCGCCGCCGGGGCCGGGGCGGCGGGAGCGGCGGCCGCGGCCAGCACGGCGAGGACGTCCCGGTAGTCGGGCGGGACGTCCTCGGCGGCCACGGCACCGTCCAGCATCCGGTCGACCATCATCGGGTCGAGCGGCGGCACGGGGTTCCGGAAAGGTCGGCGCATCTCGTCATCCGGAGCGTCGGCGGGTCCCATCGCGTTACACCCCCGTCCGCTCGGCCAGCCGCTGGGCGAGCCGGCGCAGCCCGCGGTGGGCGAGGACCCGCACGGTGCCGGGCCGCTTGCCGACGATCTCGGCGACCCGGGCGACGTCCAGGTCGGCGATGACCCGCAGCGCGACGACCTCGGCCTGGTCCGGCGGGAGCTCGGCGATCAGCCTGAGCGCGTCCCGGGTGGCCTCGGCCTCCAGCGCGGCCTCCGCCGGGTCGTCGGCAGCCGGCCGGTCGGGCAGTGACCCGGGCTCGACCGGCTGGGCCGGCCGCCGCGCCGCCTTCCGGGCGGCGTCGACCGCCCGCATCCGGGCCACCGTGAACACCCAGGACCGGAAGCCGGCCTCGTCGCCGCGGAACCGCCGCAGGTGCTGGCAGACCTCGAGCCACACCTCGGCGGCGACGTCGTCCGCCACCGCCGGGGCCAGCACCCGCAGGTAGCGCAGCAGCGCCGGGTTCAGGTCGCGCCACAGCGTCGCGAACGCCTGCTCCTCGCCGTCGCGGGCGGCGGCGAGCGTCTCGGCGAACGCCGGACCGATCATGTCCGTCCTCTCCGCCGGCTCCTGCTGAACCGGCGGTGCGGCACTCGACCACATCGGCGTGGTCATCGCAACCGCCCGGCGTGCCGGGCGCGCAGTGCCGGCGAGCGGGTGCCGGCACCGCGCCCGGTGCCGTCGCCTAGGGTTCACGGCGTGCCGACTGTGCTGGACGGCGTATCCGTCGTCGACGTCGCGGCGGGCCGCACGGTCCCGCACCGGCAGGTGGTGCTCGACGGCGACCGGGTGGCCGCGGTCACCGACGCCGGCGCCCCGGCCGACCCCGCCGCCGACCGGCCGGACGTCGCCGGGCTGACCGTCGTTCCCGGGCTGATCGACTGCCACGTGCACGTCAAGGCATGGACGGCCGACCTGGCCGACGTGCCGCGGCAGCCGGCGACGTACACGGCGATCAGGGCGGCCGAGCTGCTGGCGGGCATGCTGCGCCGCGGCTTCACCACCGTCCGCGACGCCGGCGGCGCCGACGCCGGGCTGGCCCGCGCGGTAGCCGAGGGCGTGATCCCCGGCCCGAGCCTGCGCTACTGCGGCCACGCGCTCAGCCAGACCGGCGGTCACGGCGACACCCGCGGGGCCGGCGAGGACTGCTGGTCCGGCGCCGGGCACAGCCTGTCCCGGGTGGCCGACGGCGTCGACGGGCTGCGCCGGGCCTGCCGGGACGAGCTGCGCCAGGGCGCCCACTTCCTCAAGATCATGGTCTCCGGCGGGGTCAGCTCGCCGACCGACCGTCTCGACTCCCTGCAGTACGGCACCGCCGAGCTGGCCGCCGCGGTGGAGGAGGCGACGAACGCGGGCCGGTACGTGACCGGCCACGCGTACACGGCCGCCTCGATCCGGCGCGCCGCCGAGGCCGGCTTCCGCTCGGTCGAGCACGCCAACCTCATCGACGCGCCCACCGCCGACCTGCTCGCCGACAAGGGCATGTTCGTGGTCGGCACCCTGGCCACGTACGAGGCGCTGGCCGTGCGCGGCGCCGAGCAGGGCATGCCGGCCGACCAGCTCGCCAAGCTGCAGCGGGTCCGCGACGCCGGGCTCAAGTCGCTGGAGCTGGTCTCGGCGGCCGGCGCCCGGCTCGTCTACGGCACCGACCTGCTCGGCGCCATGCACGACGCCCAGCTGTCCGAGTTCACCCTGCGGGCGCAGGCCCAGCCCGCCGCGGACGTGCTGCGGGCCGCAACCGTCAACGCGGCCGCCCTGCTCGGCGAGGACGACCTGGGCGTGATCCGCCCCGGCGCCCGCGCCGACCTGCTGCTGCTCGACGCCGACCCGCTCGCCGACCTCGCCGTGCTGACCCGGCCGGAGCGGCACCTGCGGGCGGTCGTGCAGGGCGGGCGCCCCGTGGTCGGGAGCCTCGCCCGCACCCCCCGATAGGCTCGACGCAAGAACCGCCGTGGAGGAGTTCACCGTGCCCAAGTTCGTCTACGACTTCGCCGAGGGAAACAAGGACCTCAAGGACCTGCTGGGAGGCAAGGGCGCCAACCTGGCCGAGATGACCAACCTCGGCCTCCCGGTCCCGCCCGGCTTCACCATCACCACCGAGGCCTGCCAGGCGTGGCTGCAGACGGGCAGTGAGCCGGCCGAGCTGGCCGACGAGGTGACCTCGCACCTGGAGGCGATGGAAAAGGCGATCGGCCGCCGGCTCGGCGACCCGGCCGACCCGCTGCTGGTCTCCGTGCGGTCCGGGGCCAAGTTCTCCATGCCCGGCATGATGGAGACGGTCCTCAACATCGGCCTCAACGACGCCTCGGTGCAGGGGCTCGCCCAGCAGGCCGGCAACGACCGGTTCGCCTGGGACTCGTACCGGCGGCTGGTCCAGATGTTCGGCAAGACCGTGCTGGGCATCGAGGGCGAGCACTTCGAGGACATCCTCGACGAGGCGAAGAAGGCCAAGGGCACCAAGAACGACCTCGACCTCGACGCGTCCGACCTGCAGAAGATCGTCGAGCAGTTCAAGGGCGTGATCCGCGACCACGGCGGCCGCGAGTTCCCGCAGGAGCCGCGCGAGCAGATGAATCTCGCCGTCCAGGCCGTCTTCAACTCCTGGAACGCCGACCGTGCGATCCTCTACCGCCGCCAGGAGCGCATCCCGGCCGACCTCGGCACCGCGGTCAACGTGCAGTCGATGGTCTTCGGCAACACCGGGATGGACTCCGGCACCGGCGTCGCCTTCACCCGCGACCCGGCCTCCGGCGCGCAGGGCATCTACGGCGACTACCTGCAGAATGCGCAGGGCGAGGACGTCGTCGCCGGCATCCGCAACACGCTGCCGCTCGGCGACCTCGAGGGCATCGACAAGCCGGCGTACGACCAGCTCCTGCAGAACATGGCGACGCTGGAGGCCCACTACAAGGACCTCTGCGACATCGAGTTCACCATCGAGAAGAACAAGCTCTGGATGCTGCAGACCCGGGTCGGCAAGCGGACCGCGGGCGCGGCGTTCGTGATCGCCTCGCAGCTGGTGGACGAGGGCGTCATCGACGTCTCGGAGGCGCTGACCCGGGTCACCGGCGCGCAGCTGGCCCAGCTGATGTTCCCGACCTTCGACGAGAAGGCGGACAAGCAGCAGATCGCCAAGGGCATGAACGCCTCGCCCGGCGCCGCCGTCGGCAAGGCCGTCTTCGAGTCGCACCGGGCCGCCGAGCTGGCCGCCAAGGGCGAGCAGGTCATCCTGGTGCGCCGGGAGACCAACCCGGACGACCTGGTCGGCATGATCGCCGCCCAGGGCATCCTCACCTCCCGCGGCGGCAAGACCTCGCACGCCGCGGTGGTCGCCCGCGGCATGGGCAAGACCTGTGTCTGCGGCGCCGAGGAGCTCGAGGTCGATCTCAAGGGCCGCAAGTTCACCGCCCCGGGCGGCACGGTGGTCAGCGAGGGCGACGTCATCTCCATCGACGGCACCACCGGCCGGGTCTACCTCGGCGAGGTCCCGGTGCAGCCGTCCCCGGTGGTGCAGTACTTCGAAGGCACGCTCAGCGCCGACGCCGACGCGCTGGTCGCGGCGGTCGACCGGCTGGTGACCCACGCCGACGAGGTGCGCCGGCTCGGCGTCCGGGCCAACTCCGACACGCCGGAGGACTCCGAGCGGGCCCGCCGCTTCGGCGCCCAGGGCATCGGGCTGTGCCGGACCGAGCACATGTTCCTCGGCGACCGGCGCCAGCTGGTCGAGGACCTCATCCTGGCCGACACCGACGACGAGCGGCAGTCCGCGCTCGACGCGCTGGAGCCGCTCCAGAAGGAGGACTTCGTCGGGATCTTCGCCGCGATGGACGGCCTCCCGGTCACCGTCCGGCTGATCGACCCGCCGCTGCACGAGTTCCTCCCGGACATCACCGAGCTGTCGGTGAAGGTCGCCCTCGCCGAGGCCAAGGGCGAGGACCCGGGCCGGGACAAGACGCTGCTGGAGGCGGTGCACCGGCTGCACGAGTCCAACCCGATGCTGGGTCTGCGCGGGGTCCGGCTCGGCCTGGTCATCCCGGGCCTGTTCGGGATGCAGGTCAAGGCCATCGCGGAGGCCGCCGCCGAGCGCAAGAAGGCCGGCGGCGACCCGAAGCCGGAGATCATGATCCCGCTGGTCGGCGCGGTGCAGGAGCTCGAGGTCATCAAGGACGAGGCGCTCGGCGTGCTGAAGTCGGTGGCGGAGGAGTCCGGCGTCGAGGTGCACACGCTGATCGGCACCATGATCGAGGTGCCGCGGGCCGCGCTGACCGCCGGGGAGATCGCCGAGGCGGCCGAGTTCTTCTCCTTCGGCACCAACGACCTGACCCAGATGGGCTGGGGCTTCTCCCGCGACGACGTCGAGGCGGCGTTCTTCTCCAAGTACCTCGACCTCGGCATCTTCGGGGTGTCGCCGTTCGAGTCGCTGGACACCGAGGGCATCGGCCGGCTGGTCCAGATCGCCACCGACGAGGGGCGGGCCGCCCGTCCGGACCTCAAGGTCGGCGTCTGCGGCGAGCACGGCGGCGACCCGGACTCGGTGCACTTCTTCCACCAGGTCGGGCTCGACTACGTGTCCTGCTCGCCGTTCCGCATCCCGGTCGCCCGGCTCGAGGCCGGCCGGGCCGCGGTGGAGTCGGCCGGGTCCGACTCGAGGTAACCCGCCGGGGCCCGGACCCCGGGAGGCCCGGACCCCGGGGCCTCCGGACCCCGGGGGCGGCCGGTCGGACACGGGGCACGGTGGTCGCAGCACGCCGTCCGGCTGCCCGGTTCCTCCCTTCGACTACGGAAAGTAGTCACACCTACCCGAACGGCTGTCGAGCGCATAATGTGTCGGCCTGGGCGTCGGGGCGACGGCCCGTGTCCCCATCCCTCCCTCTGTTCGGACCTGTAGGTCCGAATCCGCACGAAGGAGCGCGCATATGCGCAATCGAAAGCTCATGCGCTTCGGGGCGCTGCTGACCGCCGCGGGTATGGCGCTCGTGTTGCCCGGCTCGGCCAGCGCACATCCCGAGCGAGGCAGATCGCAGTACAGCTTCGAGGAGGCATTTCCCGGCGAAGGCGTGGCCTGGGAAAAGCAGCACCCGAGCGACAACGGTCACCTCGCCCCGGTCTCGGAGAATGTCACGCTGGTCGGCAAAGGCGCGGTGACCAACCCCAGCGGCGCCGGCAACACCGGCCGCGTCGCCGACGTGTCTGCTAAGGGCGACTACGCCTATCTCACGGCGTTCCGCGAGCCGACGTGCGAGGACGGCGGCGTGCACGTCATGGACATCAGCGACCTGGCCAACCCGGTAGAGGTCACCGACGCGTTCATCCCCACCAGCCCCGGCTCGTACGCCGGAGAGGGTTCGCAGGTCATCACGATCGGCGAACGGGACGTCCTGATCCATCAGAACGAGACGTGCGACGCGACACTCGTGCAGCCCGGCAAGGTCGGCGGCATCTCATTGTGGGATGTGACCGAGCCGACCGACCCGCAGCCGCTCGCCCTGCACGCAGGTGACTACGACGGCGGACCCAACGCCAACACCGTGCACTCGATGTACGCATGGAAGAACGTCTTCGACCAGAAGACCTACGTGGTGCTCGTCGACAACGAGGAACTCGCCGACGTCGACATCATGGACATCAGTGACCCGGCCAACCCGGTGATGGTGAACGACACCCTCGACCTGGTGGCCCTCTTCGGCGTCGACCAGGCGAGCCCCAGCAACCTGCGGTCGGTGTTCAGCCACGACATGATGGTCTACCTGGTCGGCAAGCGCTACGTCATGACGATGAGCTACTGGGACGGCGGCTACGTGCTGCTCGACGTCACCGACCCGAAGCCGGGCAAGGTCTCGTTGGTGACGGAGACCGACTACGCGGCGCTCGACCAGGAGCGGCTCAAGCGTGGACACGCGATCTCGCCGGAGGGTAACGCGCACCAGAACGAGCTGTCGCCGAACCGTAAGTTCATGATCGCCACCGACGAGGACTTCAACCCGTTCCGCGTCACAGCGACCATCGACGCCGGCCCCTACGCCGGCACCCAGTACGTTGCCGCGTCGGCGGGTGACACGCCGCCGGTCGACTCGGACACGACGATCAGCGGGCCGACGACCTATGTCGGCCTGGGCTGCGACCCGCTGCCGGCCGGTGACGGCACTGCGCTGATCGAGCGCGGCGTCTGCCCGTTCCAGCAGAAGCTGGACAACATCGTCGCCGCGGGATACGACGCGGGCATCGTGTTCAACAGCGCCGCGGGCTGCGACGCGTTGGTCACCATGCTGGCCGCTGGCGACATCCCATTCCTGTTCACCACCCGCACCGCCGGCTTCCAGATGCTCGGGCTGGACGTCTCCAACACGTGCCACACGGCAGCACCCGCAGCGGGAGCGGAGAGCTTCGACACGACGATCCGGGCCGTGTTCGACGGCTGGGGCTACGTCCGGCTGTTCGGCGTGAACATCCCGAAGACCGGTGGCGCCGGTTCCATCCAGCAGATTGACACCTTCGCGATCCCGGAGTCGCAGGACGAGGCCTTCGCCACTGACTTCGGCGACCTGTCTGTGCACGAGGTGGCGATGGATCCGGCCGGTGAGATCGGGTACCTCTCGTACTACTCGGGCGGCTTGCGGGTCGTGGAGTACGGCGCCGGCGGCCTGACGCAGGTCGGCGCCTTCATCGACCAGGGCGGCAACAACTTCTGGGGTGTCGAGACCTACCAGCGCGACGGCGAGACCTATGTGCTCGCCAGCGACCGCGACTTCGGCCTCTACGTCCTCCGGTACACGCCGTAGCAAGTCGGCACACGTCGGGGCGCCTGGCCGCTGCTGGTCAGGCGCCCCGCGGTGCAACGTGATCCGCTGCGGCGTCGGGCCTACGCTCGGCGGGTGGCGGCGTACGGGGAGCACGAGCGGGCGCGGCGGGTGCCCGAGGCGGGCAAGCGCTCCCAGCCGGCCCCGGCGGCGACCGTGCCGCGCACGGACTTCGAGCGGGACCGGGCCCGGGTGCTGCACTCGTCGGCGCTGCGCCGGCTGGCCGCGACCACCCAGGTGGTCGAGGCGGGGAGTGCCGACTTCCCGCGCACCCGGCTGACCCACTCGCTGGAGGTCGCGCAGATCGCCCGCGCGCTGGGCGCGGCGCTCGGCTGCGACCCGGACGTGGTGGACGCCGCCGGGCTGGCGCACGACACCGGCCACCCGCCGTTCGGGCACAACGGGGAGGCGGCGCTGGACGCGGTCGCCCAGCCGTGCGGGGGCTTCGAGGGCAACGCGCAGACGCTGCGCACGCTGACCCGGCTGGAGGCCAAGGTCCTCGACCCGGACGGCAATCCCGCCGGGCTCAACCTGACCCGGGCGGTGCTGGACGCGACCGCGAAGTACCCGTGGCCGCGCCGCCCCGGCGAGCGCAAGTACGGCGTGTACCCCGACGACCGCCCCGTCTTCGACTGGCTGCGCGCCGGCGCGCCAGCAGGCCGCCGCTGCCTGGAGGCGCAGGTCATGGACTGGGCCGACGACGTGGCGTACTCGGTGCACGACGTCGAGGACGGCATCCACAGCGGGCTGGTCCGGCTGGCCGACCTGGCCGACGGCGGCGAGCGGGCCGCGGTCTGCGAGCAGGCCGCGGCGGCATACTCGGCTGAGGGCTCGGGCGACCTCGGCACCGTGCTGGCCGACCTGCTGGCGCTGCCGGCGCTGCGCGAGCTGGCCCGCTACGACGGCACCCGCGGCGCGCAGGTCGCGCTCAAGCGGGCCACCAGCGAGCTGACCGGCCGGTTCGTCACCGCCGCGGTCACCGCCACCCGGGCGGTCGCCGGGGACGGCCCGCTGGCCCGCTACGAGGCCGACCTGGAGGTGCCGCGCCGGGTGGCGGCGGAGTGCGCGCTGCTCAAGGCCATCGCGGCCCGGTACGTGATGCGCCGGCGGGAGGCCGCCGCGTTGCAGGCGCGGCAGCGCGAGATGATTGTGGAGCTGGTCGCTCGCCTCGCCGACCGGGCGCCCGCCGCGCTGGACCCCGCGCTGCGCCCGGACTGGCTGGCCGCCCCGGACGACGCCGCCCGCCTGCGGGTGGTGGTCGACCAGGTGGCCGGCCTCACCGATCACTCGGCCCCGGCCTGGCACGCCCGGCTCACCGGCCGTTAACCCGAGGAGGACCCCGTGGACCCGTACGTCATCGTCGGTGCCGGCCTGGCCGGCGCGAAGGCGGCCGAGACGCTGCGCGCGGAGGGCTTCGACGGGCCGGTCGTGCTGCTCGGCGACGAGGACGAGGTCCCGTACGAGCGGCCGCCGCTGTCCAAGGGTTACCTGCTCGGCAAGGAGGAGCGGGAGTCGGCCCGGGTGCACGCGCCGGACTGGTACCGCGAGCACGACGTCGAGCTGCGCCTGGGCACCGCGGTGCAGGCGCTGCACCCGGCCGAGCACGAGGTGGAGCTGGCCGGCGGCGAGCGGCTGCGGTACGGCAAGCTGCTGCTCGCCACCGGCTCGGAGGTCCGCCGGCTGGACGTGCCCGGCGGCGACGCCGCGCTGACCCTGCGCCGGCTGCCGGACGCCGACCGGCTGCGGGCCGCGTTCACCCGCGGTGCCCGGGTGGTCGTGGTCGGCGCCGGCTGGATCGGCCTGGAGACGGCCGCGGCGGCCCGCGAGCACGGCGCCGAGGTGACCCTGGTCGAGGCGGACCCGCAGCCGCTGCACCGGGTGCTGGGCGACGAGATGGGCCGGGTGTTCGCCGACCTGCACCGCGAGCACGGGGTCGACCTGCGGCTGGGCTCCGGCGTCCGGGAGATCCGGGACGGCGAGGTGGTGCTGGCCGACGGCACGACCGTGCCCGCGGACACGGTGCTGGTCGGCGTCGGCATCCGCCCGCACACGCGACTGGCCGAGGAGGCCGGGCTGGCCGTCGACGACGGCATCCTGGTCGACGCGTCGCTGCGCACCTCGGACCCGGACGTCTACGCCGCCGGCGACGTGGCCCGGGTGGACACCCCGAGCTTCGGCCGGCTCCGGGTCGAGCACTGGGCCAACGCGCTCAACGGCGGGCCGGCCGCGGCCAAGGCCATGCTCGGCCAGGACGTCACCTACGACCGCGTGCCGTACTTCTTCTCCGACCAGTACGACCTCGGCATGGAGTACTCCGGCTGGGCGCCGGCCGGCTCGTACGACGAGGTGGTCGTCCGCGGCGACCTGGCCGGCCGCGAGTTCGTCGCCTTCTGGCTGTCCGGCGGCCGCGTGCTGGCCGGTATGAACGTCAACGTCTGGGACGTCACCGACCCCATCCAGGCCCTGATCCGCCGCACCAGTCCGGTCGACCCCACCCGCCTCGCCGACCCCGCCGTCCCCTTGACGGACGTCTAGCGATAGCCCTTCTGCTGCCAGCGACGCCGGGCCCTCCGTCGAGTTCGGAGACCAGCCGTCCACCAGGCTCTCCACCCAGTACTCGATCTTCAGCTGCAGGACCGAGCTGAGCGTCGGGAAGACTTCACGGAGTTCTACCGGAAGGCTGGCCTTCGAAGGCAAGCTGACCAGCCGGAGGAGCGGGCCAAGCGCCTCATGTCGACGTACTCGTACACCGATTTCCACGGCCGCGGTGACGCCGGCTGGTGGGCCGGCGGCGAGGCCGATGCCCTGCATGGTGTCTAGTTGCGGCGCCATGCGGTAGCCATCCTCGACACCCACGCTGTGGCGAATTGTGAGTGGCGCGATCTGCACGCCTTCGGCGAGGTCGAGCAGTTGCACTCGCCGGCGGAGCTCCGCATCTGCCGCCGCCAGTACTCGGCCGGCGATGGCGTCCAGCTCGCGATGCTCCAAGCCGTCCTGGCCAACCATCGCGTCGCGGAGGGACGCCATGCTGAGCGCGGCCGACTGCCCGGGATCTCTCGCTGCCACCTGCACCAGACCGACGACGTCCTCTACTCGGTCCTGGACGAAGCGGACCAATCGCCCGGGTCTTCCCTCGTCCGCCTCCTCGAGCCCGTCCAGGTAGTCGTCCTTCTGATCGGCGAATATGACAAGCGGCACGCCGGGCCGCCGGTAGAGGTATACCGACGCCAGGGCCCGGGCAGCTCGGCCGTTGCCGTCGGCGAACGGATGGACGGCGACGAAGGCATAGTGCGCATATGCCGCTTGGATGACGGGATGCGCGGTCCCGAATGCCGGGGAGCGCAGCTCCTCGACCAGACGGCGCATCTCCGCGGGCACGTCGATGGGGGGCGCATAAGCGTGGACCTGCCCGGTGCGCCGGCTGGTCGGGTTGTTGGGTGTCTCCTTGTACTCACCCTTCGGCAGTGGGCGCTCCTGCCATCCGGCCGAAGTGACGACCCGGTACGTCTCCTGACCGGCACAGATGAGCTGGTGGATCTCCCGGATCGCCTTCTCGCTCACCTCAGTGCGGGTGGTCGCGAGGTCAAGGACGAAGTCGTACGCGCGCAAGGCGTCCTCGAAAGAACGGCGGACGACGGGCTCCCGCTCGGCGATGACCTTTTCCCAGGCGGCCACGCCACGGGCCACCGTCATCGTGAAGCCGCGGTCCACCTCGTACAGGCCTTCGATCGCACCGGTGTCGATCGCCGCCGCCCTGGTCGCGAACTCCACCGCCCGGGACAGTGCCTCGCTGTCCGGACGGGCGCGGAGCTCGTCGATCACTGACGCGTAGCCCTCGAAGGTCGAGACGTCCACCGCCACCCCGGTCCACTCCGCAAAGGAAGGGAACGGTTGATAGAAGGCGGGCAGGGGGTCGGTCACGGGACCAGCGTAGGGGCGTCAGCCGGCTGCGCGGGTGCGGCGCAGGATGCGCCGGTGCAGCGCCTCGGGCAGGTCATCCGCGGCGGTGAGCACGTGTGGCAGCAGGTCGGCGTCGGACATCAACGCCCGGAAGGTGGTGCCGATGGTCACGCCGTGCGCGGGCCGGTGCACGACCGTCACCGGGTCACCGGCGGCGAGCAGGCCGGGGGAGAGCACCCGCAGGTACGCCCCCGGCGCGCCCCGCTCGGTGAACCGGTGGATCCAGCGCTCCTCGCCCAGCCAGGTGGCGAACGTCCGGCACGGGACGCGCACCATCCGCACCTGCAGCAGCACGCCGCCGACCCGCCACCGCTCGCCGATCACCGCGCCGGTCACGTCGACCCCGGCGGTGGTCAGGTTCTCCCCGAAGCACCCGGACCGCAGCGGCCGGCCCAGCTCCGCGCTCCAGGCGTCGAGGTCCTCCCGGGCGTACGCGTAGACCGCCTGGTCGTCGCCGCCGTGGTGCCGGCTGTTGGCGATGGTGTCGCCGGACAGCCCGCCGACCCCCCGCGCGCCCGGCGCCCGGACCGGCACCGGCCCGTCCACCGGGTGCTTGTCGATGCCGCTGATCCCGCCCGGCGTGCTCGGGTCGGGCCCGGCGCCGCCCAGGTTCACCGACAGCACGCGCCCCGGTCCGTCGGTCCGCGGCTCGGTCACCGGTCCAGGGTAGGACCGGCATAGGATCGCCGGGTGGCGGGGCGGATCAGGGACGAGGACATCGCGCTGGTCCGCGAGCGGTCGCCGATCGAGGACGTGGTGGGCGAGCGGGTCGCGCTGCGCTCCGCCGGCGGCGGCAACCTCAAGGGCCTCTGCCCCTTCCACGACGAGAAGTCCCCGTCCTTCAACGTCACTCCGGCCCGAGGGCTTTTTCACTGCTTCGGCTGCGGGGTCGGTGGGGACGCGATCGCGTTCGTGCAGAAGACGGACGGGCTGAGCTTCGCCGAGGCGGTGGAGCGGCTGGCCGACCGGGCCGGCGTCCAGCTGCGGTACGAGCAGGGCGGCGCCGCCCCGAGCCGGCCGCAGGGGCAGCGCACCCGGCTGGTGGAGGCCAACCGGGTCGCCGCCGAGTTCTACGCGGCCCAGCTGCGCACGCCGGAGGCGCAGATCGCCCGGGACTTCCTCACCGCCCGCGGCTTCGACCAGGCGGCCGCGGGGACGTACGGCTGCGGCTACGCCCCGGCCGGCTGGGACGCGCTCACCAAGCACCTGCTCGACCGCGGCTTCAGCCAGACCGAGCTGACCACCGCCGGGCTGGCCCGGCAGTCGAGCCGGGGCAGCCTCATCGACCGCTTCCACCGGCGGCTGCTCTGGCCGATCCGGGACGTCTCCGGCGACGTCGTCGCCTTCGGTGCCCGCCGGCTGCACGACGACGACCCCATCGAGGCGAAATACCTGAACACCCCGGAGACCCCGATCTACCACAAGGGCCAGGTGCTGTACGGCGCCGACCTGGCCAAGAAGGAGATCGGCCGGCGCCGGCAGGCGGTCGTGGTCGAGGGCTACACCGACGTGATGGCCTGCCACCTGGCCGGGGTGCCGACCGCGGTGGCCACCTGCGGGACCGCCTTCGGCACCGAGCACATCGGCGTGCTGCGCCGGCTGCTGCTGGACTCGGACGAGTTCGCCGGCGAGATGGTCTTCGTCTTCGACGGCGACGAGGCCGGCCAGCGGGCCGCGCTGCGTGCCTTCGAGGAGGACCAGCGCTTCGTGATGGCGACCTTCGTCGCGGTCGAGGAGTCCGGGCTGGACCCGTGCGACCTGCGGCTGCGCAAGGGCGACACCGCGGTGCGCGACCTGGTGGCCCGCCGGCAGCCCGCGGTCGCCTTCGCCCTGCGGGCGCTGCTGCGCGGCTACGACCTGGAGACCGCCGAGGGCCGGGTGCGGGCGCTGGAGCGGGCGGCGCCGATGGTGGCCCGGATCAAGGACCGCGCGCTGCGCCCCGAGTACGCCCGCCGCCTGGCCGGCGAGCTCGGCATGGAGGTCGAGCCGGTGCTGGCCCGGGTGATGGAGCTGGCCGGCGACGGCCGCCCGGCCGGCGGGCGGCGGGTCCAGGCCCGGCCCAGCCCGGACGACCCGGCGGTGGCGGTGGAGCGGGAGGTGCTCAAGCTGGCCGTGCAGGCCCCGCAGCTGGCCGGCCCGGTGTTCGACGCGCTGGACGAGGCGGCCTTCACCGAGCCGACGTACGCGGCGCTCCGCCGGGCCGTCGCCGGCGCCGGCGGGACGTCCGCCGCGAAGTCGGGGCCGGAGTGGGTGGAGCGGATCTCCGAGTTCTGCCCCGACCTGCTCACCCGCTCGACGCTGACCGAGCTGGCCGTCGAGCGGCTGCGCAAGCAGGCCAGCCAGCAGCTGGAGTGGTACGTCGCCGCCCAGCTGTCACGGCTCCAGGAGCTGGCGGTGTCCCGGCAGATCAAGGCGGTCCGCTCGCGGCTGCAGCGGCTCAACCCGCTGGAGCAGCCCGACGAGCACAACCGGCTCTTCGGCGAGCTGGTCGCGCTGGAGCAGCAGAGCCGCGGCCTGCGTGAGCAGGCGCTGGGCACGGTATGAGGCTGTTCGGCAAGCGGGAGCGCCCGCCCGCGGAGGCGCTGGCGCCGCTGGACCGGGACGAGCGGGTGGTGTCCTGGGCCAGCACCGCCGGCGGCGACGCCGTGCTGGCCACCCCGCTCGGGCTGTGGCTGCCCGGCGCCACCGAGCGGATCTCCTGGCACCTGGTCGACAAGGCGACCTGGCGGGAGGGCGTGCTCAGCGTCGTCGCCGCCCGGGACGTCGGCGACGGCGTGCTCGACGAGCTGCCGGCACGGTCGGTGCGGGTCGCGGTGCCGCGGGACCTGCCGCAGACCGTCCGCTCCCGGGTCGAGCGCTCGATCGCGTCCACCCGGTACTGCCGGCTGCCCTCCGGCGGCGGGGTGCGCGTGGTGGGCCGGCGGGTGCCCGGCCAGGACGGCATCACCTGGCAGCTGGTCTTCGACCGGGGCGTGGACCGGGACGACCCGGCGGTGAGCACCGCCGCCGCCGAGATGATGCAGCAGTCCCGCGCCTTCTTCGGCCAGTGACCGATCGGGTGTTGACCGCGTCCCACCGGCCACAGGGCCGCCGCCCGACGTGACGGGTGGCGGCCCCGTACCGCATGATCCGCCCATGAAGCTCGTCGCCGGGGTCGACTGCTCGACCCAGTCCACGAAGGTGGTCGTCTGCGACGCGGACACCGGCCGGGTGCTCCGGTCGGGGTCGGCGCCGCACCCGGACGCCACCGAGGTCGACCCGGCCGTCTGGGCGGCCGCGTACGGCACCGCGACCCGCAACGGCCTGCTCGACGGGGTCGAGGCGCTCGCTGTCGGCGGCCAGCAGCACGGGATGGTGACCCTGGACGAGGCCGGCGCGGTGGTCCGCCCGGCCCTGCTGTGGAACGACACCCGCTCGGCCGGCGCCGCCGTCGACCTCATCGCGGAGCTGGGCGGGCCGGCGGCGTGGGCGCAGGCGGTCGGCCTGGTCCCGGTGGCCAGCTTCACGGTGACCAAGCTGCGCTGGCTGGCCGAGCACGAGCCGGACCGGGCCGCGCGGGTGACCCGGGTCCTGCTGCCGCACGACTGGCTGACCCACGGCCTGGCCGCGGAGGCCGGGCAGGCCGACCCGGCCACCGATCGGGGTGACGCCTCCGGCACCGGCTACTGGTCGCCGGCCACCGGCGCGTACCGCCCCGACCTGCTCCGGCTCGCCTTCGGCCGGGACCTCGAGCTGCCCCGGGTGGCCGGCCCGGCCGAGCCGGTCGGCCGGACCGCGGCCGGCGCCGTGCTCGGCCCGGGCACCGGCGACAACATGGCCGCCGCGCTCGGCCTGGGCGCGGTGACCGGCGACGTGGTGGTGTCGATCGGCACCAGCGGCACCGCCTTCGCGGTGAGCGAGAGCCCGGCCGCGGACAGCTCCGGCGCGGTGGCCGGGTTCGCCGACGCCACCGGCCGGTTCCTGCCGCTGGTCGCCACCCTGAACGCGGCCCGGGTGCTGGCCGCGACCGCGGGCCTGCTCGGCGTCGACCTGGCCCGGCTGGACGAGCTGGCGCTGTCGGTGCCGGACAGCGGCGGGCTGGTCCTGCTGCCGTACCTGGACGGTGAGCGCACCCCGGACCTGCCCGCCGCCCGCGGCCTGGTGCACGGGCTGACCCGGGCCAACGCGACCCCGGCCCACCTGGCCCGGGCCGCGGTCGAGGGGATGCTGTGCGGGCTGGCCGACGGCGTCGACGCGCTGCGCGCCCAGGGCGTACGCATCGAGCGGGCGCTGCTGATCGGCGGCGGCGCAAGGTCGGCCGCCGTCCGCGCGCTCGCCCCGGCCGTGCTCGGGGTGCCGGTGCTGCTGCCGGCACCGGCCGAGTACGTCGCGCTCGGCGCCGCCCGGCAGGCCGCCTGGACGCTGGCCGGCACCGCCGAGCCGCCGCCCTGGCCGGTGGCCACCGACCCGTTGCCCGAGGCCGCTCCGGCGACCGACCTGCGCGCCGCGTACGCCGGCACGCTCGCCGCCGCCCGCCCCCTCCTGACCTGACTGACCTGACCCCGCCCGGCCGGAGGAGCGGGGCGCTACCGTGGGTGCATGGCGGTGGTTCGTCCGGACAACGCGCAACAAGCGCGGTTGCTCCGGCTCCTGCGCGACGACGGGCCGCGGTCCCGGGCCGAGCTCGGGGACGCGGTCGAGCTGTCGCGGTCCCGGCTGGCTGTCGAGCTGGACCGGCTGACCGCCGTCGGGCTGGTGGAGACGGCCGGGCTGGCCGCCTCCCGCGGCGGCCGGCGGTCCTCGATCGTGCAGATCGCCCGGCACACCCGCTTCCTCGGCATCGACATCGGCGCCACTTCGATCGACGTCGCGGTCTGCGACGGCGAGCTGCGGGTGCTGTCCCGGGAGTCGGAGCCGGCGGACGTCCGGCAGGGGCCCGAGGTGGTGATCCGCCGGGCGCTGGAGATGGTCGGAAAGCTGCGGGCCGGCGACGTGGCGCCCGGCTTCGCGGGCGCGGGGGCGGGGGTGCCCGGCCCGGTCAGCTTCGCCGAGGGCGTGCCGGTGGCCCCGCCGATCATGCCGGGGTGGAACCACTTCCCGGTGCGGGAGGCGTTCGCCTCCGAGCTCGGCTGTCCGGTGCTGGTGGACAACGATGTCAACATCATGGCGCTGGGGGAGCGGCACGCCGGCATCGCCCGCTCGGTGGACGACTTCCTGTTCGTGAAGATCGGCACCGGCATCGGCTGCGGGATCGTGGTCGGCGGCAAGGTCTACCGCGGGGTGTCCGGCAGCGCCGGCGACATCGGCCACATCCGGGTCGACGACAACGGACCGATCTGCACCTGCGGCAACACCGGCTGCCTGGAGGCATTCTTCGGCGGCACCGCGCTGGCCCGGGACGCGCTCGCCGCGGCCCGGTCGGAGCGGTCGGACGAGCTGGCCCTGCTGCTGCGCCGGGAGGGCACGCTGACCGCGGCGGACGTGGCCGCGGCGGCCGCGGCCGGCGACCCGGTCGCGGTCGGCATGATCCGCGACGGCGGCCGCCGGGTCGGCCAGGTGCTGGCCGGGCTGGTGAGCTTCTTCAACCCGGGCCTGGTGGTCATCGGCGGCGGGGTGGCCGGCATCGGGCACGCGCTGCTGGCCGAGATCCGCGGCGTGGTCTACCGTCGGTCGCTGCCGCTGGCCACCGGCAACATGCCGATCGTGCTGTCCGAGCTGGGCGGGGAGGCCGGCGTGGTCGGCGCGGCCCGGCTGATCAGCGACCACGTCTTCTCCGCCGGCTGAGCCGTCCCGGGGGTGGCCCCGGACCGCGAGCGCGGAGCGGGGGCGCCGCCCGTCCCGGCGACGCCCCCACCCCTTCCCGGTGTCAGGTGGCCGGCGTCTGCACCCGGGCCGCGATCCGATCAGGTTCAGGAGGTCAGAAGCGGAGCGAGCGGAGGAACTCGTAGCCGACCCGGGCGGTGTCGAGGGCGTCCTCGGGCGCGCGGGGCGGGGAGCCGGCGTCGTCGCGCTCGACGATGTACTCGTCGACCGCGTGGGCGCGGAAGATGCGGGCGAAGTCGATCAGGCCCTGGCCGGGGTCGGCGAAGCTGCCGGCCTGGTTGAGGTCCTTGACGTGGTACTGCCGGACCCGGCCGTTGGTCCGCCGAACCAGGTCGACCGGGTCGGCGGCGCCCCGCCAGGCCCAGAAGAGATCCAGCTCCAGGTGGACGTAGCGCGGGTCGGTCTCCTCGACCAGCACGTCGAACGCGCGGTCCCCGGAGCCGTCGTCGAGGCGGAAGAACTCCCAGTTGTGGTTGTGGTAGCCCAGTCGCAGGCCGGCCTCGCGGGCCATCCGGCCGGCCCGGTTGAGGTCGCGCGCGAATGCGGTCCAGGTCGCCCGGTCCCGGACCACCTCACCGGTGCCGAAGTTGATGCCGAAGAACGGGTGCACGACGTAGCGGGAGCGCAGCAGCCGGGCGTCGGCCAGCGAGGCCCGCCAGGCGGCTGCGTCGAACGGCTGCGGGATGCCCACGTGGCCCGAGCTGGCCCAGATCCCGGCGGCGTCCAGCGCGGCCTTGAACTCGGCGGCGGTCCGGCCGACGAAGCCGGCGTGCTCCACCCGCCGGTAGCCGATGGCGGCGAGCGCGGCCAGCGTGCCCTCGAGGTCGGCCGCGAGCGCGTTGCGGACGGTGTAGAGCTGGATGCTGATGCTGCGCGGCGGCACCCGGTGGGAGCCGCCGCCGGAGCCGCGGCCCTGGTCGGCCGCGGCTGGGGTGGCGAGCGCTCCGGTGCCGGCGACCGCGACGCCGGCGGCGCCGACCGCGGCGGCCGTGCGCAGGAAGCCGCGCCGACTGAGCAGCTGGGCGATCTCCTCGTGGGAGGCGGTGGCGTCGTGCTCAGTGCACATGGACGGTCTCCTCACGCGTGATTACAGGCGTCCCCCGCACAGGCCGTTCAAGTTTCGGTGCGTACCGTACGGACTTCTGCCCGTAACCGGAAGATGTCGTCCCGGATTCGTCTGAGGAAAGCGCCGCCGGCACCGAAGGTGCTGATCGGACCGCTTCAGATGATCAGGACCGAGACCGCACCGTTACTTTTGCTCACACCGAGCGAAAGTTCACCCGCATTTCGCAGAAGCTCTTGTCAGTCCGCTCGTTGCTGTTCTAGGTTTCGAGCAATCGCCGCGGATGACGCGCGCGTGACCGGGAGGTGTGCCCGTGGAGCCGTTGCTCGAGGTCAACGGGGTCGTCAAGGTCTTCCCGGGGGTCCGCGCGCTGGACGGCGTCGACCTCGAGGTCGTCGCCGGCGAGGTGCACTGCCTGCTCGGGCAAAATGGTGCCGGCAAGTCGACGCTGATCAAGGTCCTCTCCGGCGCGCACCGCGCCGACGAGGGCGAGGTCCATTGGCAGGGGCAGCAGGTCGCGTTCCCGACACCCATCGCCGCGCTGCGGGCCGGCCTGGCCACGATCTACCAGGAGCTCGACCTGGTCGACGGGCTGTCGGTCGCGGAAAACGTCTTCCTCGGCCACGAGCCGGCCACCCTCGGCTTCAGCAAACGTGGCGAGATGAACGCGGCCGCCACCGCCCTGCTGGCCCGGCTCGGCCACTCCGACATCCGGCCGAGCCAGGAGGTCGGCTCGCTGTCCGCGGCCGGCAAGCAGGTGGTGAGCATGGCCCGGGCGCTGTCCCACGAGGCGCGGCTGATCATCATGGACGAGCCGTCCGCGGTGCTGGACAGCGGCGAGGTCGACAACCTCTTCCGGGTCATCCGCCAGCTGACCGCCGACGGCGTCGCGGTCATCTACATCTCCCACCGGCTGGACGAGATCCGGGTGATCGGGGACCGGGTGACCGTGCTCAAGGACGGCCGCACGGTCGCCGTCGGCCTGCCGGCCCGCGAGACGCCTACCGCCGAGGTGGTCCGCCTGATGACCGGCCGGGCGGTCGAATACGCCTTCCCCCGCCGGTCTGCGCCGCCCGCCGACACCGCCGAGATCCTGCGGGTGGAGGGCCTCACCCGCCGCGGCGAGTTCGCCGACGTCTCCTTCAGTGTCCATAGTGGAGAGATCGTCGGCCTGGCCGGGCTGGTCGGCGCGGGCCGGTCGGAGATCGTGGAGACCGTCTACGGCGCCCGCAAGGCGGACAGCGGTCGGGTGGTCGTCGACGGCAAGCCGCTGCGGTCCGGGTCGGTGCCGGCCGCGATCCGCGCCGGCCTCGGTCTCGCCCCGGAGGAGCGCAAGAGCCAGGGGCTGCTGCTCTTCGAGCCGGTCTACCGCAACGTGTCCGTGTCCAGCATCGGACGGTTCACCCGCGGCGGCTTCATCATGCGCGGCCGCGAGCTGGCCGCCGCGGCCGACATGATCAAGCAGCTCGACGTCCGGCCGCACGACCCCCGCCGGGTGATCCGCACGCTCTCCGGCGGCAACCAGCAGAAGGTCGTGCTGGCCCGCTGGCTGCTGCGCGGCTGCCGGCTGCTGATCCTGGACGAGCCCACCCGCGGCGTGGACGTCGGCGCCCGCAGCGAGATCTACCGGCTGGTCCGCTCGCTGGCCGACTCCGGCGTCGGCGTGCTCATGGTGTCCAGCGAGATCCCCGAGGTGCTGGGGCTGTCCGACCGGGTCCTGGTGGTCCGGGAGGGCCGGGTCGTGCACGAGGGTCCGGCCGACGAGATCGACGAGTCGAAGGTTCTCGACCTGGTGATGGAGGGGGCGGTCGCATGACCGAACAGCGGGACGGCGCGGCGGGCTCGGCCGCCGTCGAGGTTCCCCCGGTCGACGAGCACCGGCGGGTCGAAGAGGCAGCCGCAGCCACCGTCGAGACGGCCCGCGGCCCCTCCTGGCTGTCCGGCCGGCTGGCCGCGGTGCGCAGCCTCGGCCTGGTCGGGGTGCTGGTGATCCTGGCGATCGTCGGCGTGGTCACCACCGACGGCCGCTTCCTGACCACCGGCAACATCCTCAACATCCTGATCAGCGCGTCGATCATCGGCGTGGTCACGGTCGGCATGACCTTCGTGATCATCGGCGGCGGCATCGACCTGTCGGTGGGCGCGCTGGTCGCGCTCGCCTCGGTGTGGGCGACCACGCTGGCCACCCAGGAGTACGGCGCGGTGGTCATGGTCATCTGCGCCCTGCTGGTCGGCGCCGGCGCCGGACTCGTCAACGGGGTGCTCATCGCGTACGGCGGGCTCGTCGCCTTCATCGTGACGCTGGCAATGCTGGTCTCCGCCCGTGGCTTGGCCCAGCAGATGTCCGACCGGCGCACCCAGCTGGTCACCGTCGACGCCATCAACGACATCGCCACCACCGAGATCCTCGGCATCTCGCTGCTGGTCTACATCTTCGCCGCGGTCGTCGCGGTGGGCTGGATCGTGCTCAACCGCACCACCTTCGGCCGGCGCACCTTCGCCATCGGCGGCAACCTCGAGGCCGCCCGGCTGGCGGGCATCAACGTCAAGCGGCACACCGCGCTGCTCTACGTCGTCTCCGGGCTGTGCTGCGGCATCGCGGCCGTGATGATCATGGCGCGTACCACCACCGGCTCCAGCACCCACGGCGACCTCTACGAGCTGGACGCGATCGCCGCTGTGATCATCGGCGGCACGCTGCTCACCGGCGGCCGGGGCACGCTGATCGGGTCGATCCTGGGCGTCCTGGTCTTCACCACGATCACCAACCTCTTCGTGCTGAACAACCTGCCCACCGAGGTCCAGAACATCGCCAAGGGCCTCATCATCATCGCGGCCGTGCTGCTCCAGCGTCGCAGCCGGGCCGCGTCACCCTAGGCCGACGGCGGGGCGGTGTCCCGGCGCGGCGCCGCCCCGCCGCCGATCACCTCGCGCCGTTCTCTCCCTGATTCCGCCCGTCCCGGGCATCTGACCGAAGGAGCCCCATGTCAGACCTCCGTTCCGCCGGTGTGGACCGCCGGCGCTTCCTCGCCCTGGGCGGGGCGGTCGGCGCCGGCGCGCTGCTGGTGTCCTGCACGAGCAACGAGCCGGACGAGCCGGAGGACGCGGCCACCGGTCAGGTCGGCACCGGCAACAACGACAACGCCGCGCCGGGCCAGGCCATCACCATCGGCTTCTCCGCCCCGCAGGCCGACCACGGCTGGATCGCCGCTATCAGCAAGAACGCGGAGGCGCAGGCCAAGAAGTACTCCGACGTGACCTACAAGCCGGTCGAGGCCACCAACGAGGTGACCCAGCAGATCTCGTCGGTCGAGACGCTCATCGCGGACAAGGTCAGCGCGCTGGTCATCCTGCCATACGACGGTAAGGCGCTGACGGGGGTCGCCCAGAAGGCGATGACCGCCGGCATCCCGGTGGTCAACCTCGACCGCGAGTTCGACACCCCGCAGGCTTACCGGACGCTGATCAAGGGCGACAACTACGGCATGGGTGTGGCCGCGGCGACGTACATCGGCGACCAGCTCAAAGCCAAGAACGTCAGCAACCCGGTGATCGTGGAGATCGCCGGCATCGACAGCCTGCAGCTCACGCAGGACCGCAGCCGGGGGTTCAAGGAGACGCTGGCCAAGTACGGCTACACGATCAAGGCACGCCAGGCCGCGGAGTTCACCGTCGAGTCCGGACAGTCGGTGACCGCGAACGTCCTGCAGGCCGAGCCGAAGATCGACGCGATGTGGAACCACGACGACGACCAGGGCGTGGGCGTCATGGCCGCGATCAACCAGGCCAACCGCGACGAGTTCTTCATGGTCGGCGGTGCCGGCTCGGCCAACGCGATGCGGGAGATCCAGAAGGACCAAAGCGTCCTCAAGGCGACGGTGACCTACAGCCCGAGCATGGCGTCCTCGGCGATCTCGCTGGCCCGGTTGATCGCCCAGAACAAGGGCATGTCCGACCTCGTCGAGAAGCAGGTCCCGGCGCAGATCACGCTGGCCTCCGAGACGATCACGAAGGAGAACGTGGACCAGTACCTCTCGCTCGGCTTCGAGTCGTAGGAGGAGCCCCATGTCCGTCCAGGACGCCTCGTCGGCGCCCACGCTCGGGGTCGGCATGGTGGGCTACGCCTTCATGGGCGCGGCCCACTCCCAGGCCTGGCGCACTGCCGGCCGGGTCTTCGACCTCCCGCGCGACGTCCGCATGACCGTCCTGTGTGGACGGAGCCGGGACGGCGCCGAGGCCGCCGCCCGCAAGCTCGGCTGGGAGTCGGTGGAGACCGACTGGAAGGCGCTGGTGGCCCGGGACGACGTGCAGCTGGTCGACATCTGCACCCCGGGCTCCAGCCACGCCGACATCGCCATCGCCGCCCTGGCGGCCGGCAAGCACGTGCTGTGCGAGAAGCCGCTGGCAAACACGGTCGACGAGGCCCGGGCCATGGTGGAGGCGGCCCGGGCCGCCCGGTCCGGCGGGGTCCGCTCGATGGTCGGATTCAACTACCGCCGGGTGCCCGCGGCCACGCTGGCCCGGCAGCTGGTCGCGGACGGCCGGATCGGCACGGTCCGGCACGTCCGCGCCCAGTATCTGCAGGACTGGATCGTCGACCCCGAGTTCCCGCTGGTCTGGCGGCTGCGGGCCGAGGAGGCCGGCAGCGGTGCGCTCGGTGACATCGGGGCGCACATCGTCGACCTCACCCAGTTCGTCACCGGGCAGCGGCTGACCGGGGTCAACGCGATGCTGGAGACCTTCGTCAAGCAGCGGCCGCTGCCGGCGGCGAGCTCCGGGCTGTCCGCCTCCGGCGGCAGCTCGATGGGCGACGTCACGGTGGACGACGCGGCCGTGTTCTTCGGCCGGCTCGACGGCGGCGCGCTGGCCTCGTACGAGGCGACCCGCTTCGCCACCGGCCGGAAGAACTCGATCCGGGTCGAGGTCAACGGCTCGTCCGGCTCGATCGCCTTCGACCTGGAGCGGCTCAACGAGCTGGAGCTCTACGAGAGCGGGGCCGGCGCCACGGGCGAGGAGGGCTTCCGGCGGATCCTGGTGACCGAGCCGAGCCATCCCTACCTGGGCGCCTGGTGGCCGCCGGGGCACACCCTCGGCTGGGCCGAGTCTTTCACCCACGAGGTCAAGGACCTCGTCGAGGCGGTAGCGGCCGGGACCGACCCGCTACCGTCGTTCGAGGACGGACTGCAGGTGCAGCTGGTGCTCGACGCGGTGCAGCGCTCCGCCGCCGACCGTGGCTGCTGGATCGACGTGGAGGCGGTATGACGCTCGCTGCGGTGGCCGACCGGGCGGACCGGTTCACCTTCGGGCTCTGGACGGTCGGCTGGCTCGGCCGCGACCCGTTCGGCGAGGCGACCCGGTCGCCGCTGGACCCGGTGGAGACCGTGCACCGGCTGGCCGAGCTGGGGGCGGCCGGGGTCACCTTCCACGACGACGACCTGATCCCGTTCGGCTCCTCGGACGCCGACCGGGCCAAGATCGTGCAGCGCTTCCGGGAGGCCCTGGACGAGACCGGGCTGGTGGTGCCGATGGCCACCACCAACCTCTTCACCCACCCGGTCTTCAAGGACGGCGCGTTCACCGCCAACGACCGCGACATCCGGCGGTACGCGCTGCGCAAGGTCATGCGCAACATCGACCTCGCGGTCGAGCTGGGCGCGACGACGTACGTGATGTGGGGCGGCCGGGAGGGCGCCGAGAGCGATGCGGCCAAGGACCTCAAGGCCGCGTACGACCGCTTCAAGGAGGCGGTCGACACGCTCTGCGCGTACGTGCTCGACAACGGCTACGACGTCCGCTTCGCGCTGGAGCCCAAGCCCAACGAGCCGCGCGGCGACATCTTCCTGCCCACGGTGGGCCACGCGCTGGCCTTTATCGGCACGCTCGAGCACCCGGAGATGGTCGGGGTCAACCCGGAGACCGGGCACGAGCAGATGGCCGGGCTCAACTACACCCACGGCATCGCCCAGGCGCTGTGGGCGGGCAAGCTGTTCCACATCGACCTCAACGGGCAGCACGGCATCAAGTACGACCAGGACCTCCGCTTCGGCGCCGGCGACCTGCGCAGCGCGTTCGCCACCGTCGACCTGCTGGAGGGCGCCGGGGGCACCGGCCCTGTCTACAGTGGACCGCGGCACTTCGACTTCAAGCCGCCGCGGACCGAGTCCGTCGAGGGCGTGTGGGCGTCCGCGGCCGGCTGCATGCGGACCTACCTGCTGCTCAAGGAGCGGGTGGCGGCGTTCCGGGCCGACCCGGAGGTGGCCGACGCGCTGGCCGCGGCCCGGGTCCCCGAGCTGGCCGCCCCGACGCTCGCGGCGGGGGAGGGCTGGCGGGAGCTGCGCGCCGCCGACGCCGACTTCGATGTCGAGGCCGCCGCGGCCCGCGGCATGCACTACGAGCGGCTCGACCAGCTAGCGTTGGAGCACTTGCTCGGCGCCCGCTGAACCGCGGGGGCCAGCCGACCGCGCCCGTCCCTGACTCCGCCGGGCTACCGCACCGCTCGACGAGGAGTCCTGCCATGGTCGACGTCCCGGCCCCTCCGGACCCAGGCCCACCGCCGCCGCCGTCCTCGGCGACCGGCCCGACCGGCGTCTGGCTGGTCGGGGCGCGCGGCTCGGTCGCCACCGCGACCGTCTGCGGGGCGGCCGCCCTGGCCGGCGGGCTGGTCGAGCCGGTGGGCTGCGTGACCGAGCGGCCCGACTTCGCCGGCGCCGGGCTGCCGGCGTACGGGGACCTGGTCTTCGGCGGCCACGACGTGGTCGACACCCCGCTGGAGAAGCGGGCCGAGCTGCTCGCCGAGGGCGGGGTGCTGCCGCATCGGCTGGTCCCGCAGGTGCGGGTCGAGCTGCGGGCGGCCGACGCCGAGGTGCGGCCCGGGTACGAGCCGGCGGCCGGCGGCACGCAGGCCGCGGCGGCCGAGCGGCTGGTCGCCGACCTGACCGGCTTCCGCGAGCGGCACGGGCTGGCCCGCGTGGTCGTGGTCGACGTCGCCTCCACCGAGCCGCCGTGCCCCGACCCGGGCATCGCGGCGGCGGACCTGCCGGGTGCGCTGGCGGCCGGCGCGCCGCTCCCGCCGAGCGCGCTCTATGCCTGGGCCGCCTTCACCGCGGGCTGCTCGTTCGTCGAGTTCACCCCCTCGGTCGGGCCGCGCCTGCCCGCGCTGGCCGAGCTCGCGCTCTCGGTCGGGGTGCCGTGGGCCGGCGCCGACGGCAAGACCGGCGAGACGCTGGTCAAGACCGCGCTGGCGCCGATGTTCGCGGCCCGGGCGCTGCGGGTGCGGTCCTGGGCCGGGGTCAACCTGCTCGGCGGCGGCGACGGCGCCAACCTGGCCGACCCGGAGGTCGCCCGCAGCAAGCTCGCCTCCAAGGCCCGCGGGGTGTCCTCGGTGCTCGGCCACCCGGTGCCCGGCCCGCTGCACATCGACCACGTGCCGGACCTGGGGGAGTGGAAGACCGCCTGGGACCACGTGTCCTTCGAGGGGTTCCTCGGCGCCCGGATGACCCTGCAGTTCACCTGGGCCGGCTGCGACTCGGCGCTGGCCGCGCCGCTGGTGCTCGACCTGGCCCGGCTGGTGGGCCGGGCGCACCAGGCCGGGCGGTCCGGGCCGCTGGCCCCGCTGGGCTTCTTCTTCAAGGACCCGGTCGGGGCGCCCGGCCACTCGCTGGAGGCCCAGTACGCCGCCCTCCGCGACTGGGCGGCCGCGCTGTGAGGGCTTCGGACTTGGCCGAGCTGGTACGGCTGCCGGCGGCGCTGTCGGTGCCGGGCGACGTGCTGGTCGGCGCGGCCGCCGCCGGCTGGCCGGCCGGGCGGCGCACCCTCGGGCTGGTCGGCGCGTCGGTCAGCCTCTACTGGGCCGGGATGGTGCTCAACGACTGGGCCGACCGGGACGTGGACGTCCAGGAGCGGCCGCACCGGCCGATCCCGTCCGGGCGGGTGCGGCCCGGTGCCGCGCTGGCGCTGGCCACCGGGCTGACCGCGGCCGGCCTCGGGGTGGCCGCGGCGGCCGGCGGGCGCCGCTCGCTCGCCGTCGCGGTCCCGCTGGCCGGCACCGTGTGGGCGTACGACCTGGGCGGGCGCGGCCCGGTGCTGATGGCCACCGCCCGCGCGCTCGACGTGCTGCTCGGCGCCGGCGGTCGGGCCCGGGCGCTGCCGGTGGCGGCCACCGTGGCCGCGCACACCGCCGTGCTCACCGGGCTGTCCGCGGCCGAGACCACCGGCGGACCGGCCGGCGCGCGGCGCGCCCGGACCGCCCTCGCCGGCACCGCCGCGGTCACCGCGCTCGCCGCCCGGGGCGCGGGCCCGCTGGGTGCCGGGCTGGTGGCGGCCTACGCGGGCAGCGTCGGCGGGGCCCAGCTGGCCGCCGCCCGCGACCCGCGGCCGGCCCGGCTGCAGCAGGCGGTCGGCGCCGGCGTGCTCGGCCTGATCCCGCTGGAGGCGGCGCTGCTGGCGCGCGGCGGCGCGCCCCGGCTGGCCGCCGCGGTGGCGACCCTGTGGCCGCTGGCCCGCCGGCTCTCCCGCCGGGTGAGCCCGACATGACCGGACCGCGGTTCGGCTACGGCACCAACGGGCTGGCCGACCTCCGGCTGGCCGACGCGCTCGGCCTGCTCGCCGACCTCGGCTACGACGGGGTCGCGCTGACCCTCGACCACATGCACCTCGACCCGCTCGGGCCCGACCTGGCGGCCCGCACCGCTGCGGTCGCGGCCCGGCTGGACCGCCTCGGGCTCGCCGTCGTGGTGGAGACCGGCGCCCGCTACGTGCTGGACGCCCGGCGCAAGCACCGGCCGACCCTGCTCGACGACGACTCCGGGCCGCGGCTGGAGCTGCTGCGCCGGGCGGTCCGGGTCGGCGCCGACCTGGGCGCCGAGGCGGTGTCCTTCTGGTCCGGCGTGCTGCCGTCCGCCCTGGATCCCACGGTCGGCTGGGACCGGCTGGTGCGGGCCTGCGCCGAGCTGGTCCCGCTGGCCGAGCGGGCCGGCGTGCGGCTGGCGCTGGAGCCGGAGCCCGGCATGCTGGTCGAGTCGATCGCCGACTGGTCCCGGCTGGCCGCGGGGGTCGGGCACGGCCTCGGGCTGACCCTCGACATCGGACACTGCCGCTGCCTGGAGCCGGCGCCGGAGGCGGACTGCGTCCGGCGGGCCGGGCCGGCGCTGGCCAACGTGCAGCTGGACGACATGCGCCGCGGGGTGCACGAGCACCTGCCCTTCGGCGAGGGCGAGGTGGACCTCCCCGCCGTGCTCGCCGCCCTGCGTGAGGTCGGGTACGCCGGCCTCGCCTCGGTCGAGCTGCCCCGGCACAGCCACGCCGGCCCGGAGCTCGCCGCCCGCTCCCTGGCGGCCCTCCGCGCCGCGGCCGCCGTCGGAGCGGGGGTGGCGCGATGACCGGGTGGTGGCCGGGCCCGGACCCGACCGTCGGGCTGCACCAGCGGCTCGACCCGGCCGCCGGCGCCTGGTTCGCCGAGGCGCTCGCCGCCGCCGGCGACCCGACCCGGCTGCGCCGGTCCTTCGCCGCGGCCGGCCGCCGGCTCGGCCGCGGCCCGCTGGACCCGGCCGCCGACCCGGCCGACCCGCACGCCTGGACCGTCGACGACGCTGCCCGCGCCGCCCTGCTCCGGGCCGCCGCCGGCGACCCGCCGCATCCGCTGGACGAGCTGCTCCAAGCCCTCTACGACCGCGGTGACGGCGCCGAGCGCCGGGGCGTGCTGCGGGCGCTGGACGTGCTGCCGGCGGCCGCCGTCGGCGGCACCGGCCCGGCGCTGCTGCGGGACGCAGTGCGTACCAACGACGTCCGGCTGATCGCCGCCGCGGCCGGCGGCCGGGCCGCGGTGACCGCGCTGACCGACGCCGAGCTGGCCCAGGCCCTGCTCAAGTGCCTGTTCGTCGGGGTGCCGCTGGGACCGGTGGCCGCGGTGCCCGAGCGGATCCCGGCCGAGGCGGCCCGGATGGCGGCCGACCTGGCGCGGGAGCGGGTCGCGGCCGGCCGGGACGTCCCGGCCGACGCCTGGCTGCTGCTGGACGCCGTGCCCGGCGCGCTCGACCTGACCGACCTGGCCGAGTCACCGGAACCGGCTCGGCGGGCCGCGGCGGCCCGGTTCCTCGCCACCCGTACCACCTCGAGGGAGGGATGAGCGCCGTGCGCATCTTCGACCCCCACATCCACATGACCTCGCGCACCACCGACGACTACGAGCGGATGGCCGCGGCCGGGGTCCGCGCGGTCTGCGAGCCGGCCTTCTGGCTGGGCCAGCCGCGGACCAGCGTCGGCACGTTCCTCGACTACTTCGACTCGCTGGTCGGCTGGGAACGCTTCCGGGCCGCCCAGTTCGGCATCACCCACCACTGCGCGCTCGCGCTCAACCCGAAGGAGGCCAACGACCCGCGGCTGCGTGGGGTGCTCGACGTGCTGCCCGACTACCTGGACAAGGACGGGGTGGTCGCGGTCGGCGAAGTCGGCTACGACAGCATGACGCCCGAGGAGGACGAGGTCTTCGCCGCGCAGCTGGCGCTGGCGGTCGAGCACGACCTGCCGGTGCTGGTGCACACCCCGCACCGGGACAAGCCGGCCGGGACCCGGCGCACCCTCGACGTGGTGCGCGAGTCCGGCATCGACCCGGGGCGGGTGCTGGTCGACCACCTCAACGAGCTGACCGCCCCGCTGGTCGCGGACACCGGCTGCTGGCTGGCCTTCTCGGTCTACCCGGACACCAAGATGGACGAGCGCCGCACGGTGGCGATCCTGCGCGAGCTGGGCACCGCGCGGATGTTGGTCAACTCGGCCGCCGACTGGGGCCGCAGCGACCCGCTGAAGACCGCGCGCACCGCCGCGGCCATGCGCGACGCCGGCTTCGACGAGTCCGACGTGGACACCGTCTTCTGGCGCAACCCGGCCGAGTTCTACGGCCAGAGCGGCCGGCTGCTACCCGCGGTCGGCGGCGAGCCGGACGACGCGGCGCTGTTCGCCGGCAACTCGGTGCTGCGCGGCGCCCGGCCGGGGGCGTGATGCGCTTCCGGCACCGGGACGGCAGCACCGTCCACCTCGCGTACTGCACCAACGTCCACCCGACCGACACCCTGGCCGGCGTGCTCGACGCGCTGGACCGACTACGCGGTGCCGGTACGGGAGGCGCTGGGCGTGCACCGCCTCGGGCTCGGGCTGTGGCTGGCGCGGGACGCGGTGAGCGAGCTGCTGTCCACTCCGGACGGCGTGCCGCGGCTGGCGGCGGCGCTGGCCGAGCGGCGGCTGGAGGTGGTGACGCTCAACGCGTTCCCGTACCGGGCCTTCGGCGCCGAGGTGGTCAAGGGCGAGGTCTACCACCCGGACTGGACCACGGCCGACCGGCTGCGCTACACGGTGGACTGCGCCCGGGTGCTGGCCGGGCTGCTGCCGGCCGACGCGGCGTACGGGAGCGTCTCGACCCTGCCGCTGGCCTGGCGGGCGCCGTGGGACGACGGGCGGCGAGCGCTGGCCGCCGCGCAGCTGACCGCGCTGGCCGGCGAGCTGGCCGTGCTCGCCCTGGAGACCGGCCGCGAGATCCGGGTCGGGCTGGAGCCGGAGCCGGGCTGCGTGGTGGAGACGACCGCCGAGGCGGCCGCCCGGATCGCGCCCGCCGACCGGCTGGGCGTCTGCCTGGACGCCTGCCACCTCGCGGTCGCCTTCGAGGAGCCGGCGGCCGCCGTCGGCCGGCTGGCCGCGGCCGGCCTGCCGGTGGTGAAGGCGCAGGTGTCCTGCGCGCTGGAGGCCACCGTGGCCGGCCCGGACACCCGGGCCGCGCTCGCCGGCTTCGCCGAGCCGCGCTACCTGCACCAGGTGCGCACGCCGGCCGCCGGCACCGACGACCTGGAGGAGGCGCTGGCCGGCGGGCTGCCGGACGGGGCGCCCTGGCGGGTGCACTTCCACGTGCCGCTGCACGCCGCGCCGGACGGGCCGCTCGGCAGCACCCGGGACTCGCTGGTCGCCACGCTGGCCGTGCTGGTCGGCGGTCCCCGGGCGCTGACCGCGCACCTGGAGGTCGAGACGTACACCTGGCAGGTGCTGCCGGCCGGTCGCCGCCCGGCCGGCGCCGCCGACCTGGTCACCGGCATCGCCGCCGAGCTGGCCTGGACCCGGGACCGGCTGCGTGCCGAGGGGCTGGAGGAGGTCGCATGAGGACAGTGGTGGTGCTCGACGTGGTCGGGCTGACCCCCAGGGCGCTCGCGCACATGCCGCGGCTGGCCGCCTTCGCCGACCGCGGCTCGCAGGCCCGGCTCGACCCGGCGTTCCCCGCGGTCACCTGCACGGCGCAGTCCTCGATGCTGACCGGCCTGACCCCGGCCGGGCACGGGATCGTCGGCAACGGCTGGTACTTCCGGGACACCGGCGAGGTGCACCTCTGGCGGCAGCACAACGCGCTGGTGCAGGGGGAGAAGGTGTGGGACGCCGCCCGCCGGGCCGCCCCGGGCTACCGGGTCGCCAACGTCTGCTGGTGGTACGCGATGGGGGCCGCCACCGACGTGCTGGTCACCCCGCGGCCGATATACCACGCCGACGGCCGCAAGTCGCCGGACTGCTACACCCGGCCGCCGTCGCTGCACGACCGGCTGGTCGGCGCGCTGGGGGAGTTCCCGCTGTTCTCGTACTGGGGGCCCGGCGCCGGGATCACCTCGTCGGCCTGGATCGCCGCCGCGGCCCGGCAGGTGCTGGCCGCCGACCGGCCGGACCTGCTGCTGGTCTACCTGCCGCACCTGGACTACGACCTGCAGCGCTTCGGCCCCGCCGGCGCCGAGGCGGCGGCCGCCGCGGCCGCGCTGGACGGCGTGCTCGCCCCGCTGCTGGACGCCTGCCTCGCCTCCGACGCGGTCGTCGTGGTCCTCTCGGAGTACGGGATCACCCCGGTCGCCCACCCGGTCGACGTCAACCGGGCACTGCGCCGGGCCGGGCTGCTCGAGGTGCACGCCCAGGCCGGCATGGAATACCTGGACCCGTGGACCTCACGGGCGTTCGCGGTCGCCGACCACCAGGTCGCCCACGTGTACGTCCGTGACCCTTCGGATGTGGCCGCCGTCCAGTCGCTGCTGGCCGGCGTGCCCGGCATCGAGCAGGTGCTGGACGGGCCGGGCAAGGCCGCGGCCGGTCTCGACCACCCGCGCGCCGGCGAGCTCGTCTGCGTGGCCGACCCGGACGCCTGGTTCACGTACTACTACTGGCTGGACGACCGCCGCGCCCCCGACTTCGCCCGCGGGGTCGACATCCACCGCAAGCCCGGCTACGACCCGGCCGAGCTGTTCCTCAACCCGGCCGACCGGCTGGTAAAGGCGCGCGCCGGTGCGGCGCTGGCGCGCAAGAAGCTCGGCCTGCGCTACACCATGTCCGTGGTGCCGCTGGACCCGTCGCCGGTCAGCGGCTCGCACGGCCGGCTCCCGGCGACCGAGGCGGACGCGCCGGTGCTGCTCTGCTCCACTCCGGACGCCCTGCCCGACCGCTTGGCCGCCACCGACGTCAAGGACCTGCTGCTCCGGCTCGCCGAGCTGGAGCCCGCGGCCGCCCGTACCCGACCCGAGAACCTCTAGGAGGACAGTGCCATGCCCCGACCTGTCACGCTCTTCACCGGCCAGTGGGCCGACCTCTCATTCACCGAAGTCTGCCGGCTCGCCTCCGAGTGGGGCTACGACGGCCTGGAGATCGCCTGCTGGGGCGACCACTTCGAGGTCGACAAGGCCGTCGCCGACCAGGCGTACGTGGACGGCCGCCGGGAGATCCTCGACAAGCACAACCTCCAGGTCTTCGCGATCTCCAACCACCTGGTCGGGCAGGCCGTCTGCGACGACCCGATCGACCAGCGCCACCAGGGCATCCTGCCGGCCCGCATCTGGGGCGACGGCTCCCCGGAGGGCGTGCGGCAGCGGGCCGCCTCGGAGATGCAGGACACGGCGCGCGCCGCGGCCCGGCTCGGCGTGTCCACTGTGGTCGGCTTCACCGGCTCGGCTATCTGGAAGACGGTCGCGATGTTCCCGCCGGTGCCGGAGTCCATGGTGGACGCCGGCTACCAGGACTTCGCCGATCGGTGGAACCCGATCCTCGACGTCTTCGACTCGGAGGGTGTCCGGTTCGCACACGAGGTGCACCCGTCGGAGATCGCGTACGACTACTGGACCACCGTGCGCACCATGGAGGCCATCGGGCACCGCCCGGCCTTCGGCCTCAACTGGGACCCGTCCCACTTCGTCTGGCAGGACCTCGACCCGGTCGGCTTCCTCTGGGACTTCAAGGACCGGATCTACCACGTCGACTGCAAGGACGCGAAGCGCCGGGTCGGCAACGGCCGCAACGGCCGGCTCGCCTCCCACCTGCCCTGGGCCGACCTGCGCCGCGGCTGGGACTTCGTGTCCACCGGGCACGGCGACGTGCCGTGGGAGGACTGCTTCCGGATGCTCAACTCGATCGGCTACGACGGCCCGATCTCGATCGAGTGGGAGGACGCCGGCATGGACCGGCTGCTCGGCGCGCCCGAGGCGCTCGCGTTCGTCCGCAAGCTCGTCGCGATCGAGCCGCCGGCCGCGGCCTTCGACGCCGCCTTCTCCTCCCAGTGACGCGGTGCTCGTGACGCGGTGCTCGTGACGCGGTGTTCGTGACGCTGCGCTCGTGACGCGGTGCTCGTGACGCGCCGGAGGGGCGGGCCCTGGTGGCCCGCCCCTCCGGATGTCCGCGTCGCCTCAGCCCCGGCGCGTCAGGGCGTGGAACCGTTGGTGCTCGACGGGTTCCGCGGGCTCAGCGGGTCGGTCGTCGTGCTCTTGCTCGGCTCGAAGAGGTCGCCGCTGGCGGCCCCCGGGGTGGTCTCCGCCGCGTATGTCGACGTCGACGTCGACGGCGGCGTGTAGGTCGAGGTCGACGTGTCGTCGCCCCGCCCGACCACCTGCTTGGCCTTGGTCACCACGTCCGAGTCCTTGGCCTTGTTGACCAGGTCGGCGGCCTGGGTCTGCAGCACCCCGGCGGTGCTCTGCACCGTCTGGCTGCCGGCGACCTTGCGGGCCTGCGCGACGATCTCCTCGTACCGCTGGCGGCCGGCCCTGCTGCCGAGCACGTACCCCGCCACGAACCCCACGGCCAGGGTCAGCTTCCCTTGCATATGACACACGCTCCTTCGATGGACGACGCTTGCCAGCCGGTCACCTGCTGACTACCCGCGGGTCGGCACCCGTACTCACGATCGGGTACCCTCACTCCTCGCCGCCACCGCGCGGCCGGTCCCCCGTAGCTCAATTGGCAGAGCATGCGACTGTTAATCGCAGGGTTAGTGGTTCGAGTCCACTCGGGGGAGCATCTTCCCAGGTCAGCGACCTGACCGCCGCTGCGGAGCCCGCCGGCCAAGATCAAACCCATAGGAAACCTCATCGTTTACCCATCCGCCCTGGTTACCGCGGCCGCCTCAAGTGCTGCCGCAGCGTGCGGGTTCGCGATCTTCCGGCCGAGGTAGACGTCCTGCGTCATCGACGGCTTAGTACTCCAGCCGTAGATCGTGATCTTGGGCGTGGCGGTCCGGGACGTGGAGCGGCCACCGCTTGATCATCCGGGGTTGTGTCGACTCCAAGCGATCCCGCGGTGGCCGCGGGCGGAAGCGTAGACCCCGCCCGATGGCAGGCGATGTTCGAGGAGCTGATGGGCCGGATCGCGGGCCGGTTCTCCCGGGTGGAGCCGCGGCGGCGGGTCCGGGCGTTCGTGGCTGGGCTGTTGGCGGAGTTGCCGCGGAAGAACTGTTGGACGATCGCCGAGCATGCCGGGGAGGCCAGCCCGGACGGGATGCAGCATCTGCTGGCGCGGGCGGTGTGGGACGCCGACGCCGTCCGCGACGACGTCCGCGGCTACGTGGTGGAGCACCTTGAGGTCGCCGACGCCGTGCTGGCGGTCGATGAGACCGGCGATCTGAAGAAGGGCAGCGCCACCGTCGGGGGTGCAGCGGCAGTACACCGGCACCGCCGGGCGGACCGAGAACGCCCAGGTCACTGTGTGGCTGACCTATGCCACGGCGGTGGGGCACGGGCTGATCGACCGGGCGTTGTATCTACCCCGCTGCTGGGCCGAGGACCCGGACCGGCGGACGGCGGCCGGCGTTCCGGCGGAGGTGGGGTTCGCGACCAAGCCTGCGCTGGCCCGGCAGATGATCACCCGGACGCTGGACGCCGACGTCCCGGCCCGGTGGGTGACGGCGGACGAGGTCTACGGCGCTGACCCCGGCCTGCGCGGCGAGCTGGAACGCCGCGGCCTCGGTTACGTCCTCGCGGTCGCCCGCGACTACCGAGTGCCGACCGCGGCCGGCCCGATCCGCGCCGACATGCTCACCCTGACCCTTCCTCGCCGGGCCTGGCAGCCGCTCTCGGCCGGCGCCGGCGCCAAGGGCATACGCGTCTACGACTGGGCCCTGATCGACATCCCGTCCACGGCGACCGGACACCGCTGGCTGCTGGTCCGCCGGCACCGCCGCACCGGCAAACGCGCCTACTACCGCTGCTACTCCCCAGCCCCGGTACCGCTGAGCACCCTCGTCCGCGTCGCCGGCACCCGGTGGACCGTCGAGGAGGACTTCCAGACCGGCAAGGAACTCACCGGCCTGGACCAACACCAGGTCCGCACCTGGACCTCCTGGCACCGCTGGGCCACCCTCACCCTGCTCGCCCACGCCCTCCTCACCGTCACCGCCACCATCGAACACACCCGAAAGCCAGCACCCAGCTGGCAAATTCCGCTGATCCGTAACGAAATCAGCCACCTCTACACCGCCGTACTACTCCGTCCACTCCAAACTCTGGAGCAGCGACTGCACTGGTCCGCCTGGCGACGACATCACCAACACCGCGCCCGCAGCAGCCACTACCGGCGACAAGCCGCCCTGCAACCATGAAGATCACGATCTACGGCTGGAGTACTAATCCGCGGCCCCGCAGTAGTAGCCCTACCTTCGCATATTGCGGCACGGCAGCGGTATCATGTCGGGTCAGCGAGAAGCGACGGCGGAGCGGCGGTGATGAGCTTGACTACCTCCGTTACGGTCCAGTGTTCCTTTGCGCCCGGCAGTCCGCAAAGGTATTCGGCTATCTTGTCGGAGTACCAGCCGTGGGACTCTCGAAGACCTGCGCCGAGGATCTGTAAGTAGGTTGACGATGGGGGCGTCCATTCAACTTCAGCCGCTGACCAGGGCGATGTGAACGTCAGGATCGGGTAGCCGTCCTTCTCGCCTGTGGACACGAGTGTCTCATACCTGCCGGGGCCAAATTGGTGTCTTCCGGTAGCAATTGCGTCGGTAAGTTCGAGATCCGTAGTGGGTTCCCGGTACATCTCCTGCGCTGCCACGTCGCTAAATTGGCCGCGTGTTAACAGGTAGGCTCGTGCAGGGGCACGGCCCTCAAGAAGAGGATCGTATAGGGCCAGTCCACCGCCCCATGCCTGAGATTTGAGTGCGAAATAGACTCCGCCCGGGAGTTCAATGGCCTCCGTACGGGCCGGTGGGCGGGCATCCCGTGCGCCAGGATAGGTCCTGGCGCTGCCAGGCGGACGCCCTCCCAGCAGGTAATAGCGCAGCCGCGCCGCCAACAGGTTTGACCCGTATGCTGCGTACCATAGGTGTGTTACTTCCTTCGGATCAACGACCATCGGCGCCCATTTCGTAGAAGAAGGTATTCCGATCTCCGCCGGCGATGATGACCATCACTCGGAGGGGGCGTCCGTTAGCGAGATATCCAATTCGTACCAGCCGAATTGCAGCTGTTCCCGGGTGCAACCGCAGTATCTTCGACTCCATCGGTGACGCAGGTCTTGAAGATATCTCGTCTCGGAAGCGCGCCTGCGGGTATCCGATGGCGGACAATATGCCGCCTGGCACAACTACATCACCGTCCTCCATAAGGGGACGTCTCGTTGTGCCGGGCAACCGGGTGTTTGCTATGTCGAGAGGAAACCAAGAGTCGGCGATCTGAAAAGGTTCGTCGTCAACATACCTCAGTCGCTTTCGAAGAATGACAGTAGTACCGGGCGCGACTTGAAGCCAACCCGCAACGTCGTGTGCGGCGGAGACCCTATGCACCGTTACTTCCTGTCTTGGCCTCCGGCCCTGCTCCGCTACGACTGCACCCCAATCATCCAGGGCCAGCGTCGGATTGTCTCGTCGTTCACCGTGCTCCACTTGGTGCAAGGGGATAGCTATCGGCTCGTACCGGCGAACGAACCTTCCTTGGCGACGGTGACCGACAGTCAACAGTCCCTCACCGACTAGTTCTTCCACCGCCCGGCGCACTGTCTCCCGACTCACACCGTGCTCTTGAGCTAGCTGACGTTCCGGAGGAATCCGAGCGCCGGGCTGAAGCGTCCCGGCTTCGACGCGCCGACGAAGATCCTCCGCGACCGCGGCGCGACGCGACGAATCAGGCGAATCCAACGATTTCGCTCCTTGGACGTCTGCTTGGCTCCACACTTGCACGTCGGTCTCTTGGTACGTACCATACGGTTCTCGTCTTTGGACTATACCAAAGACGTTCGGGGGCAAGGAGGCGGACAGATGCCTACGATTGGGGCATTCACGCATCTTCTCCTCTTGGGTCGCATCCGCCTCAAGCACGACTACCACGACGGCCTGGTTAGTGTCCGGCTGGAGGTCTCGGAGGACGCTAGTGACGTACCTGCTGCCTTTCGAACAACAACCTGGACCTTCGATCAAGAGGCGCTCTCCATAGCTGCCAACTACTTGGATCTCGTCCGCGCCGAACGCAGGGGAACCCCGCCCGTCCGGGAGGCCGACGGGAGCCCTTCCGCCAGCAGCCAACCAGGCGTCGCCGCTACATCGGCGAACCCTCCTGGGCAGACGGAGTGATGACGCGTGCGGCGCGCGCTGAGCGCCGTGCTCGCTGCACCAGCTGTCCTTGGTGCGGTGGCAGGCGGTGCGCTCTTGCTCGTCTGCGTGGTCCTGGTGGTCCTCTTGCTCGCGACTGTTGTACTGGTGTTCTCGCGGGGTCCGAAGGTGAGGTTCGGACGTAGGTCCGCTCGGGACGACGAACACATTTCGGATCAACAGTGGCTGGAAGTCCGAACGAGGGCTTTTATCCGGATGTACAGCGCCGTTATGAATCCGGTGATCGAGCTCATTAGGATGGCGGGCTCTCGAACCCTCATGGATCGGAAGGACCCCCAAACGTCACCTGAGAAATCGCCGGCTCAGCGAAACGCGATAAGGGGCCGCAAAGGGCTGCGATCGGCGGAGTCCCTATCCACCATCACGCCCCTACTCGCGGCACCCGCAGACGACCAAGGAGACGCTTCCAAGGTGGAGTAGAGCAGCCTGCTTACCTGCTCCGCGGTGGGACTACGCGTCCTTCTCGTCCCGCCAGCCGCCGGGTTCGGGGTGGTAGCCGTAGGCGGCGGCCCGCACCGTGTCCTCGTCCTCCAGCCCGGAGCCGATCGCGCCGCCGACGGTGGCCAGCGAGCTGATGATCCAGGCGAGTATCAGGTAGTCAGTGACATCGACCGGCCGCTGCAGGGTCTCCTCCAGCACAGATGTGTCGATCAGCAGCGCCGCGGCGAGCACCGTTCCGGCGAACAGCACCAGATAGGACACCGCTGTGGCCAGGGTGAGGGTGAGCACCGTGCCCAGGTTGAACAGCCGGGCCAGCTCAGCCGGTGTCTCCCGGTCCGGTTTCTCCCACAGGTCGTGCGCGACGATCAGCCAGACCACCAGCGCGGTCAGCCCGAGCAGCATGATCAGGGCGAGGCGGAGTCCGCCGAGCGCATCGCCCATCTGCCAGATGGTGTCCGTGGTCAGCGCGAACGCGGCCGTGCCGAACGCGCCGACCAGCAGCTTGGACAGGCCCAGCAGGGCGCGCCCCGGGCGGTTCGCCCGGATCATTCCGGTCACCAGCCGCACCCGGCCGATCAGCCGCGAGGCGACGTAGCCCAGTTCCCCGGCGTCAGCCTCGCCGACCACCCGGCGGACGGCGGCAACCCGGCTTGCCAGTTCCGCCGGTGCCCAACCGGCCGGCGGCACCCGCTCGTCGGAAGCGTCGGTGAGCAGCCGGCCCACGAGATCCGGAACGGCTGCGCGGACCGCTGGCAGCTGGCGCAGTCCCAGCGCGGGCAGGGACACCATCGCGACTCGGCGCCGGGCGGAGGCCTGCGCGACCAGCGGCACCCGCTCGGCCTGCAGCGGCAGGTCGGTCAGGCAGATCGCGACGTCCCACCGAGCTTCGGCGCGCCGGCGGGCGAGATCGTCGAGCAACGCCTCGACGCCGCCATCGCGGCGCGGCGCCACCTCACCCCAGCCTTCCCGAACGTTCCACCGCACGTCCGCGTCCACGCGCTCGGCGAGCCGGCCGGCCAGCTCGGCGGTGAGCCGCTCAGCCACCCGGGCCGGGTAGTCCGGCGGGGTCGCCACCAGTCCAACGACGATCTCTGGCCGGCGCTGCTCAAGGCGGGTCATTCGGCACTCCTCGCCGGTAGCCGGGCGGACTCCTCGGACCGACTTACCCGGATCGGTGCCGGACAGGCGCCGCGTACGGGCGGTTCAGTGATGGCACCGCCTGCCGGGGGCTCTGTCGGGGCAGCCGATGCCTGACGGCAGCCGGCTGTCGGGTCCCACCTGGCTTGAGCGCTGCAGGCGCTACAGGGACCTCGGGGAGTACATGATCACCGCGACGCCGATGAGGCAGATGAGGGCGCCGACGACGTCGTAGCGGTCGGGGCGGTAACCGTCCAGGGCCATCCCCCAGGCCAGCGAGCCGGCGACGAAGACGCCGCCGTACGCGGCGAGGATCCGTCCGAAGTTGGCGTCGGGTTGCAGTGTTGCCACGAAGCCGTAGAGCCCGAGGGCGATGACGCCGGCGCCGACCCACGCCCAGCCGCGGTGCTCGCGGACCCCCTGCCAGATCAGCCAGGCGCCACCGATCTCCGCCAGCGCGGCGAGCAGGAACAACGCGACGGAGCGGGCGACGGTCACAGCGCGACAGTAGGCGGCCGGCTCCGGCCCGGGCCGGGATCAGGTGGCTCCGGAGACCGTCATGAAGCGCTGCTCAGAATCAGCGTCGCTGCGCCGGCCGGGGTCATGAGGCGCTCAACGAGATTGTGGATGGGGATCGACCAGGGCAACCGGGCGGGGACTCAGAGGGCGGCGGCGGCGTCAGGTTCGTCGAGTGGGGGCAGGTCGAACAGTCCGGGCACGGACAGCAGGAGACGCAGCCGGGCGGTGCCGTGCAGGGTCAGGTGACAGCCCCGGGCGGCGAGCCTCTGGTGGGCCTGCTCGATCGCGGTCAGGCCGACGACGTCACAGAAGGCGAGCTCGCTCAGGTCGACCGTGACCTCATAGCGGCCCTGCGCCAAACGATCGAGCGCGCCGGCGAACAGAGGCGAGGTGGCCAGGTCCAGCTCCCCACGGACCCGCACCCGCCGGGGTCCGGCCTCGGACCCGTCCACCTCGACGAGCAGCCCCTGGCCGGAGGTCTGAGGTGGGAACGGCTGACAGATCGGGGTCCAGGTCATCGCTGTCTCCGCTGGACGGACACCGGCACCCGCACCGCGGGCCGGCATGTCACATCGGCTGTTGACCCAACCGTCATGAGCATAACGTGTGTCGGTGCAATCACCACCGCTGCCGGGATGTCCGCCCGCATGAATTGGCGGTCCCGCCGGCTCACCTCTGAACCGGCGGGACCTGGACGCCGGTGCCTTCCGGAACGGCGCCGGCGCCTATTCTGGTCCTACCGTCCGGGGAGCCCGAGACACCTCCGGATCACTGCGACCCCGTGCCGAGGCGGTGTTGATTCGGACGGCGGCGGGAACCGACGGTCAGGCCCGGGAGATCCAGTCGGCCGGTGTCGCCGACCTCGCCCGCGATGTCGACGAGCTTGCGGTTGGTGTTCTGGCTGGCGACCCGGAGCAGGTCGAACGCCTGACTGCGGGTGATCTTGTACTGGGTCATCAGCACACCCATGGCCACGCCGATGTCGCGGTTGGAGGCGAGCGCCACCTCCAGCTGGGCGGCACGTTCCCTGGCCGCGGCCGCGGAGACCGCCAGGGCGCCGTGCGTCGCCAGCAACGTTCCGACGATCTGGGCCTCGTCGTCGAAGGCATCCGTCTCGGTCGAGTAGATGTTCAGCCCGGCAACAAGGTCGTCGTCCTCGAGGAACAGCCGGTGCGACAGCATGCTCCGCACCCCGGCCGTCGCCACGGCGCGTCGGCCGAACTCCGGCCACCGAGGGTCTACGGCCAGATTCCCGATGCGGAAGACGGTCTGCTGGGCGATCGCATCCACGCACGGACCGGTGCCCAGCTCGTACTGGATGCCGTCCACCCGGGCCGCCGCCGGATCGGTGGCGGCGACGGTCTGGAAGGAACCGTTTCGGCCGCGCGTGATCGACGCCCACTCGGCTCCGGCCACCCGCGCCACCGACGTCTCGGCGACCGCGGCCAGCGCAGAGGTCGCCTTGTCGTACATGGACAGATGCCGACCGAGGTCAGCGAATAGCAGAGCCAGTCCCGGTGGGGACTGGTGGACGGTCACAAGGACACGAACATGGACACACTCGCCTCATGTGAACTGGAGTTCTACACGGGGGAAAATCCCGAGGCTGTTGGCCCAACCGAATCCCAGCTTACCGCACCGGCCGGACGGCAGCTGTCCTCGGGCCTCGGCGAGATGAGGACGATCAGCGGCCGTCCCGCGGGCCCAGCGCGGCGAGCCGGCCCGTCAGGAACGCCCGCTCGGCCGGGTTCGTGGCCAGCTCCAGCGCCCGCTCGTACGCCGCCCGCGCCTCGCCCGTACGCCCGAGCCGGGACAGCAGGTCGGCCCGGGTGGCGTGGAAGAGGTGGTAGCCGGGCAGGTCCAGCCCGTCGACCGCGGCCAGCCCGGCCGCCGGCCCGCGCAGCTCGGCCAGCGCGACGGCCCGGTTGAGCGCCACCACCGCGGTCGGCGCCACCGCGAGCAGCTGGTCGTACAGCGCGAGCACCTGGCCCCAGTCGGTGTCGGCGGCGCGGGCCGCATCGCTGTGCACGGCCGCGATGGCGGCCTGGATCTGGTACGGCCCCGGGCGGTTGCGCCGCAGGCAGGCCCGTACGAGCGCCTGCCCCTCGGCGATCAGCGCCCGATCCCAGCGGGACCGGTCCTGGTCGGGCAGCAGCACCAGCTCGCCGTCCGGTCCCACCCGGGCCGGCCGCCGGGACTGCACGAGCAGCATCAGCGCGAGCAGGCCGGCCACCTCGCCCTCGTCCGGCATCAGCGCGGCGAGCTCGCGGGTCAGCCGGATCGCCTCCGCGCACAGCTCCTCGCGGACCAGGTCGGGCCCGGCGCTGGCGTACCCCTCGTTGAAGACCAGGTAGAGCACCGCGAGGACCGGCGGCAGCCGGCGGGGGAGCTCGGCCTCGGTCGGGATCCGGTACGGGATCCGGGCGTCCTTGATCTTGCGCTTGGCCCGGACGATCCGCTGCGCCATGGTCGGCTCGGGCACCAGGAACGCGCGGGCGATCTCCGGGGTCTCCAGCCCGCCGAGCAGCCGCAGGGTCAGCGCGACCTGCGCGGCCGGCGCCAGCGCCGGGTGGCAGCAGGTGAAGACCATCCGCAGCTGGTCGTCGCGCACCGGTCCCACCTCCTGCGGCTCGTCCGGCTGGTGCAGCAGCGCCGCCTGGGCCTGCTTGTCGTCGCGGGCGGCCTCCCGGCGGAGCCGGTCGATCGCCCGGTTGCGGGCGGTGGTGGTGATCCAGGCGCCCGGGTTGGGCGGCAGGCCGGTCTCCGGCCACCGCTGCACCGCGACGGCGAACGCGTCCTGGACCGCCTCCTCGGCGAGGTCGATGTCGCCGAGGACGCGGACCAGGGTGGCCACGCACCGGCCGTACTCCTGCCGGTAGACGCGGGCCACCCCGTCCGGGTCTGTCACTCAGCTGTCCGGCTCGTCCTGGAACGGCCGGACCTGCACCGGCGCCCGGCAGGCGACGGTCGCCTTCTCGGCCCAGGCCAGCGCCTCGTCCAGGTTCTCGGCCCGGATCACCCAGAAGCCGCCGAGCTGCTCCTTGGTCTCCCCGTACGGCCCGTCGGTGGTGAGCACCTTGCCGCCCTCGACGCGGACGACGGTGGCGTCGGACGGCTCGGTCAGGCCGCCGCCGAACACCCAGGCGCCGCTCGCCTGCATCTCCTGGTTGACCTTGTCGACGTCGTCGAACATCTGCTGCATGACGTCCGGCGGGGGCTGCTCGCTGTAGGTGTCGTGCACGGCCAGCATGTACTGCTTCATGGTCGTCTCCTTAGCTCGGTCGTGGATGGTGCCAGGACGGGGGGTCAGCGCTGCCGGGCGGCCGGTCCCTCACCCTGGCTACGAACGCGTCGACACCCGATCGACACCTGGCCCCAAGATTTTCAGGCGGTGGGCCGGCGCGCGCCCCAGACGGCGCCCTGGTCCCGCGGGTCGTACGTGGTCCGCTCCCGGCCGCAGCGCCGGCAGTCCTCGTACAGCGCGGCCCGGCCGCCCATCTCCGGGTTGCGGCGCAGCGTCCAGTGGTGCCGGCCGAGCCGGCAGAGCATGCGCGACCGCCAGCGGTAGGCGGCGCGCAGCAGCCGCTCCCGCCGCTCGATCCGGTCCCCCGTCATGCGCCGACGGTGCGACCCGGCGGCCCCGCTGTCAAGCCGGCCCGGGCCCGGACGAGGAAGTCCCGCTCGGTCGCGTTGTCGGCCCGCTCGACCGCGGCGTCGTACGCGGCCCGCGCCTCCTCCACCCGACCGAGCCGGCGCAGCAGGTCGGCCCGGATCGCGTGCCAGCGGTGGGTGTCCAGCGGCAGCGGGTCGACCAGCGCCAGCGCGGCCGCCGGGCCGGCCACCTCGGCCACCGCGACCGCCCGGTTCAGCGCCACCACCGGGCCGGGTGCGAGGGCGAGCAACTGGTCGTACAGCGCCACCACCTGGCCCCAGTCGGTGTCGGCCAGCGTCGGCGCGGTGCTGTGCACGGCCTGGATCGCGGCCTGGAGCTGGTACGGCCCCGGGCGGCCGCGGCGCAGGCAGCGCCGGACCAGCTCCTGGCCCTCGGCGACCAGCGCGGCGTCCCAGCGACCGCGGTCCTGGTCGGCCAGCAGCACCAGCTCGCCGGCCGGGCCGGTCCGGGCCGGCCGCCGGGACTGGACCAGCAGCATCAGCGCGAGCAGGCCGAGCACCTCGGGCTCGTCCGGCATCAGCTCGGCCAGCAGCCGCCCGAGCCGGATCGCCTCCGCGCACAGGTCCTCGCGGACCAGCCGGTCGCCGGAGCTGGCCGCGTACCCCTCGGTGAAGACGAGGTAGACGACCGCGAGCACCGCCGGCAGCCGGTCGGGCAGGTCGGCGTCGGTCGGCACCCGGTACGGGATCCGCGCGTCGCGGATCTTGCCCTTGGCCCGGACCAGCCGCTGCGCCATGGTCGGCTCCGGCACCAGGAAGGCCCGGGCGATCTCGGCGGTGGTCAGCCCGCCGAGCAGCCGCAGGGTGAGCGCCACCCGGGCGGCCGGGGCCAGCGCCGGGTGGCAGCAGGTGAAGATCAGCCGGAGCCGGTCGTCGCGCACCGGGCCCTCCTCGACGGGGTCGCCGCCGGCGTGCAGCAAGGCGGCCTGGGCGTGCTTGTCGGACCGGGCGGCGTCCCGGCGCAGCCGGTCGACGGCCCGGTTGCGGGCGGTGGTGATGATCCAGCCGGCCGGCGCGGGCGGCAGCCCGTCGGCCGGCCAGCGCTGGACCGCGGTCGCGAACGCGTCCTGGACCGCGTCCTCGGCGATGGTGATGTCGCCGAAGACGCGGACCAGCACCGCGACCGCGCGGCCGTACTCGGCCCGGAAGACGCGCTCGACGTCGGCGAGGTCCGGCACGCCTCAGCCGCAGGCGCCGGCGATCGGGCGGACCTCGATCGGCAGCGTGAGGGCGGTGCTGGCCCGCCGGCCCCAGTCCAGCGCGGCGTCCAGGTCAGCCGCGTCGACCACCCAGAAGCCGCCGATGTGCTCGGTGCCCTCCAGGTACGGCCCGTCGGTGGTGAGGACCTCGCCACCCTTGGCGTGCACGACGGTCGCGGTGGCCGGCGGGTGCAGGCCGGCGGTGCACACCCAGGCGCCGGCCGCCCGGACGTCGGCGTTGAACCGCTCCAGCTCGGCCATGATCGGCGCCAGGACCTCCGGCGACGGCGGCTCGCCGTCGGGCTGGTAGATGCTCAGCAGGTAGTGCGCCATCTCTCCGTCCTCCTCCGCCGGCGGGCGCCGGCTCACCCCCTGTACGAACGGGAGGGTCGCGGATCGACAGCTCAGTGGTGGAACTCGTGCACCACCGCGTGGCCGCGCCCCCGGCCGATCATCCACCGGTTGACCGGCACGGTGACGACAAAGCACCGTGTCCGAGCCGAGGGGCGGGCGGCCGCCGTGGCGGCCGCCCGCCCGGACGGGTCGGCGGAGGGTCAGAGGCCCGCGGCGTTGAGCAGCGGCTCGTGGGTCGCGTCGGGGTCGGTGGCGGTGTTCCAGTTCGCCGTGCCGGCGGCCTGCAGGGCCGACTTCACCGTTGCCGGGGAGGCGGCCGGGTTGGTCGCCTTGTAGAGCGCGGCGGCCCCGGCGACGTGCGGCGAGGCCATCGAGGTGCCGGAGATGGTGCTGTAGCCGCCGCCCTTCCAGGTGGACAGGATGCACACGCCCGGGGCGATCAGGTCGACGTCGGCGCCGTAGTTGGAGAAGTCGGCGAAGGTGTCGTCGACGTCGGCCCGGCAGGTGGCCGCGGCACCGCCGCCCGGCAGGCCGTTGAAGTCGGCCAGCGCGCTGACGGTGATGGCCTGGTCGTACGCGGCCGGCACGTGGTTGGCGGCGTTGTCGGAGGAGTTGCCCGCGGCCACCGCGTAGGTGACGCCGGCGGCGACGGAGTTGCAGAGGGCGTAGTGCAGGGCGTCGGCCGGGGTGCAGGCGCTGTCGGTGCCGGTGCCGCCGAGGCTCATGTTGGCGACCTCGATCTCGGCCGCGTGCGCGGTCACGTAGTCGATCCCGCAGACGACGTCCGACCAGCTGCCCGAGCCGGAGTTGTTGAGCACCCGCACCGGCCAGATCCGCGCGCCGGGGGCGACGCCGACGACTCCGATGGAGTTGTCGAGCGCGCCGATCGTGCCGGCGACGTGGGTGCCGTGCCCGTTGCCGTCGTCGGCGCTGCGGCCGGTCGAGCAGTTCTTCGCGCCGGCGGTGTGGACGTTGAGGTCGGGGTGGTCGAGGTCGACGCCGGTGTCGATCACCGCGACGTCGACGTTCACCCGCTCGTCGACGCCGTTGATCCGGGCGGTCGGGCTCAGCTCGGCGTCGATGCGGTTGATGCCGGTGGGCAGCGTCTGGGCGGCGATGCTGACCGTGCGGTCGGGCGACACCGCGGCGACCCGCGGGTCGGCGGCGACCCGCTTGACCGCGTCCGCGCTGAGCGTGGCCGAGTAGCCGCGCAGGGCGTGCGAGTAGACGTGGCCGACCGAGGCGCCGTACGCGCGGGTGTGGCTGTCGGCGGTGGCCTGGGCGGCCGCGCCGGGGGTCAGCACGACGACGTACTTGCCGGCGGCGGCGGCCGGTGCGGCCCCGGCGGCGCCGGTGGGGACGAGGGCGAGCGCCGTGACGGCGCCGGCCAGCAGCGGGACGGCGAGGAGCTTCTTCACAGGGACCTACCCGTGTCGAGGAGTGGGACGTGCCCGCCGGCGCAGGCCGGCCTCGCCCCGCGGCGGCGTGGCTCGGCTGCCGTGCGACGGCGACGGTCCTCGGATGCACCGGACGGCTCCGGACGGCGTACCGTCCTCACCGCCGGGCGGCTCTCCCACCGACTCGAACGGACCGGGCGAGCAGAGTAGAGCACGATGAGTCACGGATGACAATAGGTAGCTTTGTGGTCACTCTATGGTGGTCACCCTGATCATTGATCGACCGAACGGCTCACCAGGGCCCGGCGTCCGGCCGCGGTGCCGCGGGCTGGTCAGGCGAGGACGCCGAGGCCGCCCACCACGGTGCTCTCCTGGCTGGTGAACTCGCCGGTCAGCATCGGCATCGCCCGGCTGATCGCCTCCCGGGTCGCCGGCAGCTGCAGCGAGGCGTCGTGCGCCTCCTTGCTGTCCCAGACCTCGGTCACCCTGACCAGGTCGGCGTCGGCGTCGTCCACGGCCACCACGTACAGCTGGCAGCCGGCCTCCCGCAGGCCGTCCACTCCGGACAGCAGGATGCCGATCACCTCGTCCCGGTGACCGGGGTGGGTACGCATGGTCCCGGCGTAGCCGTACGGCACGGTGCTCCCTCCCGGCCGCGACCCGGTGCCGCGGCGACCCGCCCACCCTAGGGTCTGGGCCGTGGCGGACACCGAGGAGCGGACCCGGCTGCGGCTGCTCGTCCTCGCCCCCACCGGTGTCGAGGTGCTGGTCACCGCGGACGGCGGGCTGCCCGGCGCCGAGCTCCCGGCCCGGCTGCCGGGCTCTGGTGCGGTGGTCCCGGCGGTCCGGGAGGTGCTCGGCGCCGACGTGGGGCTGCTCCGGGTGATCCACCAGCCGGAGCCCGGCGGGGACCGGGCCGTCGCCGTGGTCGTGCTCCGCGGCGACCCGCCGGCGGGCACGCGGTGGGGCGCGCCGCCGGCGGAGCTGGCCCCGGTGCTCGCCGAGGCGACCGGCTCGCGGGATCTCACGCAGCCGTGGCGGCACCGCGACTGGCTGCCGGCGACCGAGGCCTGGCTGGTCGCCGCGGTCCTGGCCGCCGGCCGGGCGGTGACCGGTCCGGTCGAGCCGGTCCGGGTCTGGGACCTGTCCTGCGTGCTGCGGGTGCTGACCGACGGCGGCCGGGTCTATCTCAAGGCCGCGGTGCGCGCGCCGCTGTTCGCCGACGAGGTGGCGGTCACGCCGGCGCTGGCCCGGCTCTTCCCGGGCCGGGTGCCGGCCGTGCTGGCCGCGGACCCCGAGCGAGGCCTGCTCGCCCTGGAGGACGTGGGGGAGGAGGTGGGCTGGGAGGCGCCGCCGGCGGACTGGGAGGGGCTGGTCCGGGAGTTCGGCCGGCTGCAGCAGGCGTCGGTCCCGTACGCCGCCGACCTGCGGGCAGCCGGCTGCGGGGACCGGTCGCTGGAGTGGCTGTCCGGGCAGCTGCCGGTCTGGTTCGACGCCGGCCTGCTGGGCCGCTTCGCGCCGCCCGAGGTGGCCGGGCGGCTGGCGGCCGCGGTCCCGCGGCTGGTCGGGGCGTGCGCCGAGCTGGCCGCGTACGGGGTGCCCACCGCGCTGATGCACGGGGACATGCACCCCGGCAACGTGGCCCGCGGCCGGGACGGCTACGTCTACTTCGACTGGACCGACTCCGCGCTCGGCCATCCGTTCCTCGACGTGATCGCGATCGACCTGGCCGGGGCCGACCGGGACCGGCTGCGGGACGCGTACCTGGCCGAGTGGTCGGGGCTCGCCCCGGTGGACCGGCTGCGGGCGCTGTGGCCGCTGGTCGAGGTGCTCGCCCCCGCCAACCAGGCGGTCAGCTACCTGTCCCTCGGGCTCTTCCTCGGAGCCGGTGAGCCCAGCTCACTGTTCGGGTCGTTCACCGTCCAGTGGCTGGAGAAGGTGCTGGCCGCGCTGGACCGGCTGCACTGAGCGCCGGCCGGGATGGCAGCATGGCCGCCGTGAGCGCTGTATCCGGGCCGATCCCGCGCGGGCTGCGGATGGCCTTCGTCATCCTGACCGTCGCCGCGGCCACCCTGGCCGCCTTCGCCGTGGTGCGCGAGGTGTGGTTCCTGGTGGTGATCGGGGCCGTCTTCGCGCTGTCCAACCTGGCGGTGCTCTGGGCGACCCGCGCGCGTCGCGCCTGACGGCTATCCGGCCGGCCGGTCCCCGACCAGCTCGGCGAAGCGGGCCGCGCCGACGTTGCCGCCGGACAGGGTGACCCCGACCCGCCTGCCGGCGACGCCCGGCACCCGGCCGGCCAGCACCGCGGCCAGCGCGCTGGCCCCACTCGGCTCCAGCACCACCTTCATCCGCTCGAAGGCGAGCACCATCGTCGCCACGATCTCCTCGTCGGTGACCGTGACCACGTCCTCGACCAGCCGCTGGATGATCGGGAAGTTGTGCTCGCCGGGCGAGGTGGTCTGCTGCCCGTCGGCGATCGTGCGCGGGACCGGGATGGTGACCCGGTGCCCGGCGGCCAGCGACTGCCGCACGTCGTCCCCGGCGGCCGGCTCCACGCCGATGACCCGGACCCCGGGGCTGACCGCGGTCGCCGCCGTCGCGCAGCCGGCCAGCAGCCCGCCGCCGCCGACGCAGACCACCAGCACGTCCAGCGGGCCGGCGTCCTCGACCAGCTCGAGCGCGACCGTGCCCTGGCCGGCGATCACGTCCAGGTGGTCGTACGGCGGGATCAGCGTCAGCCCGCGCTCGTCCGCCAGGGCCCGCCCGAGGTCCTCGCGGTGCTCGGTGTAGCGGTCGTAGCGGACCAGCTCGGCGCCGTAGCCGGCGGTCGCCGCCGCCTTGGTCGGCGGCGCGTCGTGCGGCATCACGATCACCGCCGGGACGCCGTGCAGCCTCGCCGCCAGCGCGATCGCCTGGGCATGGTTGCCGGAGGAGTACGTCAGCACGCCGCGGGCCCGGGTCGCCGGGTCCAGTGAGGCGATGGCGTTGTAAGCCCCGCGGAACTTGAAGGCACCTCCGCGTTGGAAGCACTCGGCCTTGGCCAGCAGGGTCGCGCCGGCCAGGCCGTCCACCGTCCGCGAGGTGAGCACCGGTGTCCGGTGCGCCACCCCGGCCAGCCGCCCCGCCGCCGCCCGCACCTCCGCGATCCCGATCACGCCGCCGAGTCTGCCCGCTGTCCCGGCCGCGCGCCGGGGATGGTCAGGCGATCGTCTCCGCGTCGGGCCGCCACGGCCGCAGCCGCGGCACCCAGCCCGGCACGGCCCGCCGGTACTCCACGTACGGCGCGCCGAAGCGGGCCGCCAGCACCGGCTCCTCCCGCCAGCGCACGAAGCTGGCCACCGTGGCGAGCACCGCGGCCGCGTACGGCACCAGGATCGGCTGGCCGAGCAGCAGCGCCTCTCCGAGGATCACCGCGATCAGCGCGACGTAGATCGGGTTGCGGACGTGCCGGTAGAGCCCGCCGACGATGAGGTGCCGGGCCGGGGCCACCGGCGCCGGCGTGCCCGCCCCCTCCCGCACGAACCGGACGAACGAGCTGACGATCACCGCCGCCCCGGCCGCGATCATCACCACACCGGCCAGCTGCAGCGGCGCCGCCCACGCGGACTCCCAGCGCATCTCCCAGCGGGTCAGCCACCAGGGCAGCAGGCCGGTCAGCACGCACGGCGCGACCAGGAAGAAGACCGAGCTGCCGGCGGCCGCAGTCCTTCTGCGCACCGCCGCCTACCTGGGTTGCCGGCGGGCGTGCCGGTGCTGATCCGTCATCGAAGCTCCCGATCCTCCGTGGGCTGCTGGTGTAGCAGAGTTTGCCCTATTCTGGCTGACCGGGGGAGTCCGGTTTGCACCCGGGTGGTCGGGACGGCCAGGCTGGCTCCGTGACCCCGCTGTCCGGACAGCAGATCGAGTTGCGGCACGGCGCCCAGCGGGCCGTCGTGGTCGAGGTGGGTGGCGGCCTCCGGGCGTACGCGGTGGACGGCGTCGACGTCCTCGACGGCTACGCCGAGGACGAGTTGTGCAGCGGCGGCCGCGGCCAGCTGCTCGTCCCGTGGCCCAACCGCATCGAGGACGGCCGGTACGAGCTCGCCGGCCGCCGGCAGCAGCTGGCGCTCACCGAGCCGGAGCGCGGGCACGCGGTCCACGGGCTGACCCGGTGGCTGCCGTGGCGGCTGGCCCGGCCGGCCGGCGGCGAGGCGGTCGCGGTGTGCGTGCTGCACCCGCAGCCCGGCTACCCGTGGCGGCTGGACTGCTCGGCGGCGTACCGGCTGGACGACGCCGGGCTGGCGGTCACCCTGACCGTGGCCAACCGGTCGGGCGAGCCGGCGCCGGTCGGCCTCGGCGCCCATCCGTACCTGGCCGCCGGTCCCGGGCTGGTCGACGGCGCGACCCTGCGGCTGCCCGCGGACACCTGGCTGGACACCGACGACCGGTCGATCCCGCGCGGGCGCGAGCCGGTGGACGGGACCGACTTCGACTTCCGCACCGCCCGGCCGATCGGCCCGGTCGTGCTCGACACGGCGTACACGGACCTGGCCCGCGACCCGGACGGGCTGGCCCGGGTGCGGCTGTCCCGCTCCGACGGCCGCGAGGTCACCCTGTGGGCCGACGGCAGCTGGACCCACCTGCAGGTCTACACCGGCGAGACGCTGCCCGCGGCGGAGCGCCGGCGGGCGCTCGCGGTGGAGCCGATGACCTGCCCGCCCAACGCGTTCGCCAGCGGGGACGGGCTGCGGCTGCTCGCCCCGGGGGAGGAGCTGACCGGGCGGTGGGGGATCGCGGTCGGCTAGCCGGTCGCGGCGGCGAACTTTTCCACGAGCTGGGTCGCGCCGGACACGATGAGCAGGTCGCCGGCGCCGACCCGGGTGTCGGGCTGCGCGTACGTGAAGTCCTGCCCGGGCCGCTTCACCCCGACCACGGTGATCCCGTACCGGCTGCGCAGCGCGGTCTCGGCCAGCGTCCGCCCGTGCGCCTCCCGCGGCGCCCGCAGCTTGGCGATCGCGAAGCCGTCGTCGAACTCGATGTAGTCGATCAGCCGGCCGCTGATCAGGTGCGCGACCCGCCGCCCGGTGTCCCGCTCGGGATAGACGACGTGGCCGGCGCCGATCCGCTCCAGGATCCGGCCGTGCGCGGCGGTGATCGCCTTGGCCCACACCTCGCGGACGCCGAGGTCGATGAGCACCCCGGTGCTCAGCACGCTCGCCTCGATGCCGGTGCCGATGGCCACCACCGCCACCGAGAAGCCGTCCGCGCCGAGCTGCCGCATGGCCGCCTCGCTGGTGGCGTCGGCCTGCACCACGTGGGTCAGCCGGTCCGACCACTCCTGGACCAGCCCCGGGCTGGCGTCCACCGCCATCACGTCGTGCCCGAGCCGCTGCAGGTCCTCGGCCAGCGCGCTGCCGAACCGGCCCAGCCCGACCACCAGCACCGAGCCCTCGTGGATGCTCTTCGCCACTCGACGTGCCCTTCTCAGCCGACGATCGGTCGCTCCTCCGGCAGCCGGAACAGCTTGCGCGACTCCCGCAGGGCGAGCGCCGACGCCACCGTGATCGGCCCCAGCCGCCCGGCGAACATCAGCCCCACCAGAACGTACTGCGCGGACGCCGGCAGCGTGCCGGTGATCCCGGTGGACAGCCCAGTGGTGGCGAAGGCGGAGATCACCTCGAACAGCACCCGGTCCAGCTCCAGCCCGGACAGCGCCAGGACCGCCAGCGTGCCGGCGACCACCAGCGCGACTCCGAGCAGGGCCACCGACAGCGCCTGCCGGATCACCGCGCTGGAGACCTCCCGGCCGAACGCGGTCACCGCCGGGTCGCCGCGCACCTCGGCCACGATGGCGAAGAAGAGCAGCATGAAGGTGGTCACCTTGATCCCGCCGGCCATCCCGGCGCTGCCGCCGCCGATGAACATCAGGCAGTCGGTGATCAGCCAGCTGGTCTCGTTCATGGCACCGACGTCGATCGTGTTGAACCCGGCCGACCGGGCCTGCGGCCCGCCCATGAAGAAGGAGACCAGCAGCTTGTCCGCCCAGCCGTACGGCCCGAGGGTGTCCCGGTTGTGCCACTCGAACCCGAGGAACGCCACCGTCCCGGCGACGAGCAGCAGCGCGTACGCGCTGACCGTGATCTTGGTGTGCAGGGTCCAGGTCCGCGGGGTCGTCAGCTCCCGGCGCAGCTCGAAGAGCACCGGGAAGCCGAGCGCGCCGAGGATCACCGCGACCGCCACCGGCAGGCAGATCCACGGGTCGGTGGCGTACCCGACCAGGTTGTCCCGGTAGAGCGCGAAGCCGGCGTTGTTGAACGCCATCACGGAGTGGAAGATCCCCTCGTACGCCGCCCGCCCGGGGCTCCGGTCGTACCCGAGCCACAGCCGCAGCCAGAGCACGACGGCGAGGATCGCCTCCACGGTGAAGCTGGTGACGGCGACCCCGCGGACCACCCGGCGCACGTCGCCGAGACCGAGGGCGCGGGTCTCGGCGGCGGCCAGTATGCGGGTGCGCAGGCCGAGCCGGCGGGCGGCGGCCAGGCCGAGCAGCGACGCCAAGGTCATGAAGCCCAGCCCGCCGAACTGGACGCCGGCGATGATCAGCACCTCGCCGAGCCCGGACCAGTGGGACGGGGTGTCGACGACGGCCAGCCCGGTGACGCAGATCGCCGAGGTGGCGGTGAACAGGGCCTGGACGATGCTCGCCGGCTGCCCCGGCTCCCGGCTCGCCGGCAGCAACAGGAGCACGGTCAGCACGAGGATCGCCGCGGCGAAGCCGAGCAGCACCACCAGCCCCGGCCGGCGCGCCTGCACCCCGGCGAACCCCCCGAAGCGACGGGGACCGGACCCCACGGTGCCGCCGCCCGGTCGAGCCACCGCTCCTCCTCACCCGCCGCCGCCCGCCTCCGGGCCGTCGGCGAGTGAAGCACATCTGCCCGCTACCAGTCGCGCCCACGCAGCACGCAGAACTCGTTGCCCTCCGGGTCGGCCAGCACGATGAAGCTCGCGTCCGCCGGCTGGCCGAGGTCCACCCGCCGCGCGCCCAGCCCGACCAGCCGCTCCGCCTCGGACTCGGGGTCGGTGTCGGCGACGAGGTCGGGATGGTCACGGTTCTTGCCCGTCTTGGGCCCGGCGCAGGCCTGCAGCCACACCGTCGGCGCCCTCGGCCCGGCTTCCGCCGGCGGGTGCAGGTGCACCGACTCACTGTCCTGGTCCGGAACTATCCGGTAGCCCAACGCCTCCGACCAGAACCGCGCCATCCGCTCGACGTCCTGCACGTCCAGCGTCCACTGCCCGATCCGACTGACCACGCCGCCGCCTTCCTCCCGGGTGCCCGTGGCCCTACCCACTACGCTCGACCCACCACCCGGGGCGGTAGCTCAGCCGGTCAGAGCAGCGGACTCATAATCCGTCGGTCGTGGGTTCGAGCCCCACCCGCCCCACCCAGGTCAGCGCCTGAGGGTGCTTCCAGTCGACTCTCGTGACACGAAACGTGACACGAGACGCCGTAGACTATGCGTCATGGCTGTTGCCACGGGGCGCCGCCGCGCTCGCGGTGCCGTCGACCGCTTGCCCAGCGGGGCGTACCGCGTCCGCGTGTACGCAGGCTCCGACCCGGTTACCGGCAAGCGACACGACCTGACCGAGCTGGTGCCGCCAGGGCCGAAGGCAGCCGCAGAGGCGGAGAAGGCCAGGACGCGGCTGCTGAGCCAGGTTGACGAGCGGCGCAACCCGCGGACGAAGGCGACGGTCAACCAGCTGCTGGACCGGTACGTCGAGGTGCTGGACGTCGAGCAGGCGACCCTGATCACGTATCTGGGCTACATCGATAACCGGATCCGGCCCGTCCTCGGCAGCTTGCAGGTCGGCCGGCTCGATGGCGAGGTCCTCGACTCGTTCTACGCCGAGCTGCGGCGGTGCCGGGATGGCTGTTCCCGTGGACAGCGGCTGATCGACCATCGGACCCGGCGCGAGCACGCCTGCGATGAGACGTTGCCGTCCTCGCACCTTGCCGTCCGCTGGCGTCCTCGACGGTCCGGCAGATCCACTGGATTCTGTCCGGCGCGCTGGAACGGGCCGTGCGGTGGCGCTGGATCGCGGTCAGCCCCGCCGACTGGGCGCAGCCGCCTGCGCCACCGCGGCCGAACCCCCAGCCGCCCTCGCCGTCAGAAGCGGCTCGGATCCTGACTGAAGCCTGGAGTGACCCGGAGTGGGGGATGTTCCTCTGGCTCGCGATGACCGTCGGCGCACGTAGAGGGGAGCTGTGCGCGCTGCGCCGCCGGCACCTCGACCTGGAGGCCGCGGTGCTCAGCATCGAGGGAAGCGTGGCCGGCCGCCGGTCGGCGACCCGGCAGAAGGACACCAAGACGCACCAGAAGCGACGCGTCGCACTGGACGACGAGTCAGTCGAGCTCCTCCGCGGCCACCTCGGCCGACAGGACGCCGTTGCCGAGGAGCTGGGTGTTCGGGTAGCTCGAGACGCGTTCCTGTTCTCCCTCGACGCGGACTGCGCAACGCCGCTGATTCCTGATTCGGTCTCCCAACGATTCGACCGCCTGGTCGACCGGCTCGGCATCGCCACGTCCCTGCACAAGCTCCGCCACTACAACGCCACCGAGCTCATCGCTGCCGGCGTCGACGTGCGTACGGTGGCGGGCCGGCTCGGCCACGGCGGAGGCGGTGCCACCACGCTGCGGGTCTATGCGGCCTGGGTCACGGAAGCCGACCGCCGAGCCGCCAGCACGGTCGCCTCCCGGCTCCCACGTGCACCGGGCGTCGCGCAAGCCGCACCGGACCTGAGGGAGCACGTCCGCTTCCGGAGGCCCGTCAGACCTGCCGGCGCCGTCTCAGGCGTGCACGGGCTGCGGTAGGCGGGACTCCCGGCTGCTCCCGCGGCATCGTCCGACCCTGGTCCGTCCCACGATCCGCTCCACGAGGTCAGCGCCGACCGATGCTCGCACATGGCCGATGAGCGAGCATTCCGGGTCCGCCTCAACCGCTCACTCGCGCAGGGTCTCAGGGTGGGTCAGGTGAGCCGGGCTCGAAGCCTTGGCGGGTGTGCCGCGGTGGCCCAAGGTCCACATCAAACCTCGCGGATGAAGCGGTGAGCGTCGGCCCATCCTCATCGGCTCGATGGCGAACTCGCATGCGTGGAGGTTGACCGCACCCCGTCAACAGCCCGCCGAGGCCGACAGGGTCGACTCCCCTCGGCGCGAGCACGAGCGACAGATCCTGAGCGAGCTGCTGCCTCTCGAGCTGCTCACCCGCCGGGGATGAGGTGACCACGTCGGGCGGCGGCCATGCTGGGCGCAGATGTTCGTCGCGGTGCGAGCCGCAGTTGGGGCGCCGCGGCCGCACTATCGGTGTCGCGCGGCCCCCGGGAGGGGTAGCGCATTGGACAGGCTCGACAGCGCCGAGGCGGGGCGGCTCGACGAGGCGGATCGCGGCGACGTGCCGTGGCGCCGGTGGGGGCCGTATCTGAGCGAGCGGCAGTGGGGCACCGTCCGCGAGGACTACAGCCCGGGCGGCGACGCGTGGTCGTTCTTCCCGCACGACCACGCCCGGTCCCGGGCCTACCGGTGGGGCGAGGACGGCATCGCGGGGATCAGCGATGACAAGCAACGGCTGTGCCTGTCGCTGGCGATGTGGAACGGCCGGGACCCGATCCTCAAGGAACGGCTGTTCGGGCTCACCAACTCGGAGGGCAACCACGGCGAGGACGTCAAGGAGTACTACTTCTACCTCGACAGCACGCCCACCCACTCCTACCTCAGCTACCTCTACAAGTACCCACAGGCGGAGTACCCGTACGCCGACCTCGTCGCGACGAACGCGGCCCGCGGGCGGGACCAGTTCGAGTACGAGCTGCTCAACACCGGCGTGTTCGACGACGACCGCTACTTCGACGTGGCTGTCGAGTACGCGAAGGCGTCGGCCGAGGACCTGCTGGTCCGGGTCACGGTCCACAACCGGGGCCCGGACGCCGCCACGCTCCACCTGCTGCCGACGCTGCTGTTCCGCAACACCTGGTCGTGGGGGGTCGACGACACCCGGCCACGGCTGAGCGCGATCACCGACACGGCCGGCGTTACCGGCGTCGCCGCCGAGCACGCCCAGCTGGGCGGGCGGCGGCTCTACTGCGACCGGGATGTTCCGCTGCTGTTCACCGAGAACGAGACCAACGCCGAGCGGCTGTTCGACACGGCGAACGCCTCGCCGTGGGTGAAGGACGGGATCGGGCGCTGCGTGGTCGGCGGCGAGACCGGCGCGGTGAACCCGGCCCGGGTCGGCACGAAGGCGGCGCCCCACTACGTGCTCGACGTCCCGGCGGGAGGCAGCGCGACCGTGCGGCTGCGGCTGACCGACACCGACCTGGGAGGCGACGCGGTCGGGGCGGGTTTCGACGAGGTGGTGGAACGGCGTCGGGCCGAGGCGGACGAGTTCTACGCGACCGTGACACCGCCGGGCACGACCGAGGAGGAGCGCCGGGTCGTCCGGCAGGCGCTCGCCGGCATGCTGTGGACCAAGCAGTACTACTCGTACGACGTCGAGCGGTGGCTGATCGAGCACGGCCGCGACCCGATGGACCCCGACGCGGGCGTTCGCAACGCCGACTGGTTCCACCTGGTCGCCGACGACGTGCTGTCCATGCCGGACAAGTGGGAGTACCCGTGGTTCGCCGCCTGGGACCTCGCCTTCCACACGATCCCGCTCGCCATGGTCGACATCACCTTCGCCAAGCAGCAGCTCGACGTCCTGCTCCGCCGGTTCTACCAGCACCCGAACGGCCAGGTGCCGGCGTACGAGTGGAACTTCACCGATGTCAACCCGCCGGTGCATGCCTGGGCGACCTACTTCGTCTACCAGCTGGAGAAGGGACGTACCGGCGAGGGCGACCTGAGCTGGCTGGAGGCCACGTTCCAGAAGCTGGTGAAGAACTTCACCTGGTGGGTGAACCGCAAGGACCCCGAGGGACGCAACGTGTTCCAGGGCGGCTTCCTCGGCCTGGACAACATCGGCGTGTTCGACCGGAGTGCGCCGCTGCCGACCGGCGGCCACCTGGAGCAGGCCGACGGGACCGCCTGGATGGCGCTCTACGCGCAGGTCATGCTTTCGATCGCGATCGAACTGTCCACACGCGACCCAGTGTACCTGGAGCAAGCCGAGACCTTCTTCGAGCATTTCGCCTGGATCGCGGTCGCCATGAACCGGGTCGGTCCCGGGCGGACGTCGATGTGGGACGAGGAGGACGGCTTCTTCTACGACGTGCTCCGGCTGCCCGACGGTGCCGGCGTCCCGCTCAAGGTCCGGTCGATGGTCGGGTTGCTGCCGCTCGCGGCGGCCACCGTGATCCCGAGCGACGTCGACGTCCGGTTCCCCGGGCTGGTAGCGGGGGCGCGGGAGTTCATCGCCCACCACCCCGGCGCGTTCGCGACCGTGTCCGGCGCCCGCCTGGTGGGCCACGGCGGCCGGCGGCTGTTCGCGCTGTTCGGCGAGGATCGGCTGCGGCGGGTGCTGGCCCGGATGCTCGACGAGGACGAGTTCCTCGGCCCGCACGGTATCCGTGCGCTGTCCCGCTACCACGCCGACCAGCCGTACACGTTCGGCGTGGACGGCCACGAGTACCGGGTGTCCTACCTGCCGGCGGAGTCCGACACCGGCATGTTCGGCGGCAACTCGAACTGGCGGGGCCCGGTGTGGTTCCCCGTCAATGCCCTGCTGGTCCGCGCCCTGCTGAACCTGTACGCCTTCTACGGTGACGAGTTCACCGTGGAGTGCCCGACCAGGTCGGGCCGGCAGATGACGCTCTACCAGGTCGCCGAGGAGATCTCGGCGCGGCTGACCCGGATCTTCCTGCCGGACGCCGACGGCCGCCGCCCGGTGCACGGCGGGCAGGAGAAGTTCCAGCGGGACCCGCACTGGCGTGACCTGCTGCTGTTCCACGAGTACTTCCACGGCGACAACGGCGCCGGCATCGGCGCCAGCCACCAGACCGGCTGGACCGGCCTTGTCGCTCTCAGCGCGACCTTGTTCCATGCCATCGACGCCCAAGACCTGCTGGCCGGTGGCGTCGAGGCGGCCTTCCGGCCGCGCGGGACGGCGGTGCCGCCGTGACCCGCTGGCCGGCGCAGCCGGTCATTCACGAGGTAGACACCTGGGTGTGGCTGGCCGAGCTGGGGCCGTACCGCACCCTCGGCAACGTCCCGGCGCACGCCTGGGACCAAGTCGCCCTCCCCGGGGTGGACGCGGTCTGGCTGATGGGCGTGTGGGAGCGGAGCCCGGCCGGGCTGGAGATCGCCCTTCGCAACGAGCAGCTGCTGGCCTCCTTCCGTGCGGCGCTGCCCGACGTGGCACCCGCGGACGTCGTGGGCTCGCCGTACTGCGTCCGCCGGTACGTCGTCGACGCGCGGCTGGGCGGGCCAGCCGGGCTCGCGGCCGCCCGGGCCGAGCTCGCCCGGCGCGGCGTCCGACTGCTGCTCGACTACGTCCCCAACCACGTCGCTCCCGACCACCCGTGGGTGCACGAGCGTCCCGACGTCTTCGTCCGCGGCGGGCCGGACGACCTGGCCCGCGAGCCGGACGCCTTCGTAAACGTCGACGGGCAGGTGCTCGCCCGCGGCCGGGACCCGTACTTCCCGCCGTGGCCGGACGTCGTGCAGCTCGACGCCTTCAGCGCGCGCATGCGGGACGCATCGGTGGAGACGCTCCGGGCAATCGGCGACCAGTGCGACGGCGTCCGCTGCGACATGGCCATGCTGCTGCTCACCGACGTGTTCGCGAAGACCTGGGGTAACCGGATGGGCACGCCACCTGCCGCCGAGTTCTGGCCCGAGGTGCTCGGGCGGGTCAGGGAGCGGCACCCGGACATGCTGTTCGTCGCCGAGGCGTACTGGGATCTGGAGTGGACGCTGCAGCAGCAGGGGTTCGACCACTGCTACGACAAGCGCCTCTACGACCGGCTCGTCAGCGACGACGCTGTCTCCGTATGCGGGCACCTCCGGGCAGACGTCGCCTACCAGCGGCGGCTGGTCCGGTTCCTGGAGAACCACGATGAGCCGCGGGCAGCGGTGACACTGCGCCCGGTCGAGCGGGAGCGGGCGGCTGCGGTCGCGATCGCCACCCTGCCCGGCGCCACCCTCTGGCACGAGGGCCAGTTCGACGGCCGCCGGGTCCAGCTGCCGGTGTTCCTAGGCCGACGCCCGACCGAGCCGCTCGACGCGGACCTGCGCCGCTTCTACACGGATCTGGTCGCGGCCGTCGGGTCCGCAAGCGTGCGCGCAGGCGAGTGGCAGGCGCTGGAGTGCACCGGCTGGCCGGACAACCCGTCGTATCGGGGGATCATCGCGTGGTGCTGGCGGGACGGCGACCGGCGGCACCTGGTCATGGTGAACCTGTCCGACCGGCCGGCGCAGGCCCGGGTGCGGCTGCCGTGGTCGGACCTCCGGGGCCGGTCCTGGCGCCTGTTGCCGGTGCTGCCGGGAGAGTCGTTCGAGCGGGGAGGGGACGAGATAACCGACCCGGGGCTCTTCGTCTCGCTCCCGCCGTGGGGCTGGCACGTCCTCGCGCTCGACCGTGCGGAAGGGGCTGAGTGATGGCTGACGGCACCGACGCCACCCGACCGTGGAGCGAGTCGCGGCGGCTGATCCTGCCGCTCGCCCTGGCCCAGTTCATCTGTAGCTTCGCCGGCTCGAACATGAACGTGATGATCAACGACATCAGCGAGGACCTGGACACCACGGTCCAGGGCGTGCAGGTCGCGATCACGCTCTTCCTGCTGGTGATGGCCGCGCTGATGATCCCGGGCGGCAAGCTGACCGACCGGTATGGCCGCAAGCGCTGCTTCACCGTCGGCCTGGTCGTGTACGGCGTCGGTGCCTTGATCAGCGCGGCCTCCCCTGGTCTGGGCGTGCTCATCCTCGGCAACTCGATCCTGGAAGGCATCGGCACCGCACTGCTGATCCCGCCCGTCTACATCCTCACCACGCTGCTGTTCACCCAGGTCACCAGCCGAGCCAAGGCATTCGGCGCGATCAGCGCGCTGGGCGGCATCGGCGCGGCGGCCGGACCGCTGATCGGCGGGCTGATCACCTCCGCCATCAGCTGGCGGGCGGCCTTCATCTTCCAGGCCCTGGTCATCGGGCTGATCCTGTTGCTGAGCCGCCGGCTCGTCGACCCGCTGCCGGCGGACCCCACCCGGTCGTTCGACACCGTCGGCGCCGTCCTGTCCGCCCTCGGCCTGATCATGGTCGTGCTGGGCATCCTGGCCGCGGACGACAACGGTTGGCTGATGGTCGGGCTGCTCGTCGCGGGTGCGCTCGTGCTCGCCGGGTTCTTCGTGTGGGTGCGCCACAAGGAGCGGGCGGGGCAGGAGCCGCTGCTGTCCACGTCGCTGTTCCGCAACCGCACCTCCAACCTCGGCCTGGTGACGCAGAACGTGCAGTGGCTGCTGCTGCTCGGGGTCTCGTTCACCGTCTCCGCGTACCTACAGGTCGTCCGCGGCTACGACGCGATCCAGACCGGCGTGATCTTCACGGCAGCCACGGCCGGGCTGCTGCTGTCCTCGCTGGCCGCCGAGCGGTTCGCGAAGCGGCGCGCGCAGCGGACCCTCATCCTGGTCGGGTTCGTGGTCACGATCGTCGGCATCGGCGTCCTGCTCGCCCTGGTCGCCGGCACGCCGACCGCGTGGGCCTTCGCGCCCGGGCTGTTCCTCATCGGGTTCGGCCTCGGCGGCATGCTGACCCCGTCGGTCAACCTCGTGCAGTCCAGCTTCGAGGAGGCGCGGCAGGGCGAGATCTCCGGCCTGTCCCGCAGCGTGTCGAACCTCGGCTCCTCGCTCGGCACCGCGATCGCCGGCACCATCCTCGTCGCCGGCCTCACCGCGAGCGCGTACGGCGCGGCGATGGTGACGCTGGGCGTCATCGGCCTGATCGGGCTCGGCGCCGCGATGTTCCTCCCGCGCCAGCGGGCGGGAGTGGCTCCCGGCCCGCCCAGCACGCACCTGGACCTCCCAAACCCGTGACCCGCAGGCCGACCATGGTGCGCCGATCAATGCTCGCTCATCAGCGTGAGTCGTTTTGCGTCAAGCTGCGGGTCGGGTGCCCTGGTCCGTCGTCTGTCCCTTTATAGCTGAACGGGGTTGGTCCCGGCAGCGTGTGATCGGGTTGGTCAGGTGACGGGCGGGGCTGCCCATGATGTGCGTCGAGATCAGCATGTGTCTCTATGCCGCGTAGGGCTCGCCCCGACCGGCTGGACTCCTGAGTAGCCTCGCGCTCGTGTCCGGCAAGTGGGAGCGGCGAGCGGCGCGCTCCGTGGTCGCGGATTACCACCACGCACAGCTGGGGAACTTGTCGCCCGCGTTGGGAAGCTGTCGATCGCTGCCGTGCCGGGGATCTCGACGCGTTCGACGTTGATCGAGTTCTCTTCCAGTACTCGCGGGCGGCGAAGGAGCTGTGGAAGTTCTGCCACTCGCTCGAGGTGGAGACCGCAGCGGCCATGATCCAGAACCAGCCGCCACGCGACTGGTGGGAGCGCGCAGCGCCAAGACAGCCACCGAACGCTCCACGCGCGGCGGCAGTACACCCGCATGCTTCGCACTCACTGGCCCTAGCCGCGCGCTGCACCAGGTAGCGGCGCCCGACCCACCGGTGGGTCGGGCCGGGACGGGGCTGTCGGTACCACCCCGACCGGGGGTTGGGGCGGTACGGTCTCGGCGGGAGCGTGTCGGTCAGGGCTGTTGGTCGAGGAGGCCCGGATGATTCGGATGCGCCTTCGGCGTGCCGCCAGGAGGTTTGGCGTGCTGCTGGTCGCGGTGCTCGCCGTCCCGGCGCAGGCCGCCGCGGCGGTGGAGTTCACTCCCGGCTCGGCCGGGCTGGGCGATCCCTACTTCCCGCTCGCGGGCAACGGCGGCTACGACGTCGGGCACTACTCGTTGGTCTTCTCGTACGACCCCGCGACGCGCCGTTTCGACGGCACTACGACCATCCGCGCCACGGCGACGCAGAACCTGTCCCGCTTCGACCTCGACCTGCGTGGCTTCGAGATCGGGCAGCTGACCGTGAACGGCGCGCCAGCGACCTTCACCCGCGACGGCCAGGAACTGATCATCACACCCGCGGCGGGGCTGCCCGCGGGGGCCGCCTTCACCGTGGTGGTGGCGTACCGCGGGATCCCCTCTGTCGTCACGGACCCGGACGGGTCGATCGAGGGCTGGGTGCCCACCGACGACGGTGCGTTCGTGGTCGGCGAGCCGCAGGGGTCCCCGGCCTGGTACCCGGTCAACGACAATCCCCGGGACAAGGCGACCTACGACTTCGCCGCCACCGTGCCGGCAGGGATCACGGTGTTGGCGAACGGCGTGCTCGCGTCCCGGACGACGGCCGGTGGCCGGACCACCTGGGTGTGGCGGAACACCTCTCCGATGGCGCCGTATCTGTCGACCGCGACGCTGGGTCGTTTCGACCTCACCCAGTACAGGCTGCCCAGCGGTATCCCGTCCTACGTCGCGGTGGACCCCACGTTGCCGACCGGCAACGTCCTGCGGAAGCTGCCGGACATGGTCGAGTTCTACACCTCAATCTACGGGCCGTACCCGTTCGAGGCGGTTGGCGCGATCGTCGACGACGCCCCCGAGGTGGGCTACTCACTGGAGACGCAGACCAAGCCGGTCTTCTACCGGATGCCGGACGAGGCGACGCTCGCCCACGAGCTCTCGCACATGTGGTACGGCGATTCCGTCACCCTGACCGTCTGGCCGGACATCTGGCTGCACGAGGGCTTCGCCACCTGGTCGGAGTGGATCTGGAGCGAGCACCTCGGCCGGAAGTCGGCGCACAACTGGTTCAAGACGCTCTACAACACCCCCGCCCAGCAGACGGCCTTCTGGACGCCGCCGCCCGGCGATCCGGGCAGCCCGGAGTTCATGTTCAACGGAACCATCTACTACCGGGGCGCGATGACCCTGCAGGCCCTCCGCGAGAAGATCGGGGACGGCGACTTCTTCCAGATCCTCCGCCGGTGGGCCGCCGAGCACCGCTACGGCAACGTCACCACGCCCCAGTTCGTTGCGCTGGCCGAGCAGGTCAGCGGGATGCAGCTAGACCACTTCTTCGACGTCTGGCTCTACCAGCCGGAGAAGCCTACGTCCTGGTGAGCCCCGGGCGCCGGGTCGACCATCCCGTCGATCCGGCGCGCCACAGGTGAACTTGGCATCCACGCCACATGTTGATCGTCTACTGAAAGGGGTGGCTGACGGCCCCAGTCGCAAGCTACTTCAGTGCTAGTAACGCCGGTACCGGAGCGGGTGCTCGCTCGCCGGTGGTGCCGTCGATGAGCTCACCATCAAGACATCCGCTTCTGCCGCTGGTCGGGCGGGCGGTCTCGTGCCGCTGGTGCCTTGAGTTTGCGGCCGATCTGGTCGACGTGGAGTGGTGTGCCGGCCGACAATCCGATGGCGACCTCGGCGGCCGTCCGGCGATGATGGCCGGCGTGGGGAAGGTGGAGGTCGTTGTCGCCCATTCCGAGCGTGCGACCTTGCGCGTCGGCGACGTGTTCCTGAAGGTCGACTCGGACCCGGCCAACGCCGAGGTCGAGGTCGAGGCGATGGCGCTGGCGCCGGTCCCCACCCCCGAGGTGCTGTGGCGCAAGCCGCCCGTGCTGGCCCTTGCCGCCCTGCGGGGGACGGAGCTGGCGCGCCTCGGTGAGCCGTCGACCGCGTCGCCGACGGCATGGGCCGCGGCCGGTGCCGCCGCCCGGACGCTGCACGACGCGCCGCTGCCGCCGTGGCGCAGCCGGAAGCTCGACGGCGTGGCGGCCGCGCTCGACGGCGAGTGCGAGTGGCTCGTCGCCGCCGGCGTCCTGCCCGCCGACCTGGTCAGCCACAACCGGCGGATCGCCGAGGCCGCGCTCCGGCCGTGGACACCGGTGTTCATGCACGGCGACCTGCAGGTGGCGCACGTGTTCGTCGACGTCGACGAGGTCACCGGCGTGCTCGACTGGTCCGAGGCGGGGCAGGGCGACGCCCTGTTCGACCTCGCGGTCCTCACGCTCGGGCACGAGGAGCACCTCGGTGACATCGTCGCCGGCTATGGCGCTGACGTCGACCTCGAGGTGATCCACGGGTGGTGGTCGCTGCGGAGCCTGCGGGCGATCCGCTGGCTGATCGAGCACGGCTTCGACCCGTTCGCGCCGGGCGCCGAGGTGGACATGCTCAGAGCCCGGATGTGAAGGTCGCGCGCCCTCGATCCGTCAGTGGTTGTCGTCGCCAGCCGTTGTGTTCGGGACGGGGGAGTCGTTCAGACGTCTTCCACTTCGCAGCCAGGTCCATCTACGTCAGCAATAGCAGCTGCACCGGCATGTTCGCCGGGGCGGTGGTGCTCGGCTTGTCCCGGATGACCGTCCCCTGCGGGAGCCGCTGCGCTGCCGAGATCCGAGATATCTTGCCAGCTTGAGCTCCGCATTAGGCGGCATCCGCCGCGACTGGGGCCAGATGCGGGCGCCGTAGTAGGTCGACCCGGCGACCGCAGCGCCGGGCTCTCGTCAGGTCGCCGTACCGGGCTCGCCGGCAGTGAGGTGGACGACGATCTCGTCGCCGGGTGTCAGGGGCCCACCGATCAGGCGGATCTCACGGGCACCGGGCGGGACCGCCGGCTTGAACTCTACGGAGAAGTCCCCCCACAGTGGCTTTCCGCCGTCGCTACCGCCCGCGCCGCGGTACGCGGTGCCGAGATCATCACGCATCTCGCACCGCATGACCTGACTTTGGCGCGGTCTCTTGGGCAGCGGGCTGCGGCTCCCCAGCCAACGCACCGTGTGACTCCACAACTCCACCGAAGTGAAGAACAGGCGGCCTCCCTCTACCGGTCGACGCTGCTTTACGGGGCGGACGTCCACCAGCTCGATCGCCGGGTTGAGTCGATCGCTGGTGTCCTCGCTCACCTCGCCAGCGTAGCCAGCTCCGGGACATGTCGCAGTGATCGTCACGCTCCTGGCATCGCACTCTGCGGCCGGTTTGGTGCGGCCGGCTCGGATCGACCCGGGCGTTCACTTCTCCGCCGGGACCAGTTCGGGCCTGCTAGACCTGCCCCGGTGTACCGGCCGCGAGTTGGACGACGATCTCGTCACCGTGGGTGAGCGGTGGGCCGCCCAAGATGATCTGACGAGCGTCCAGGGGGACCGCCGGCTCAAAGTCCAGGAGGAAGGTCCACCAGGAAGATCCGTTGCCGCCCTCACCGCCTGGCCACGGGTGGCCGCCGTTACTGCGGGCCGCGTGATCGATGTCATCGCTATTGGCAACGCTGTAGACGCCGTCATCGCAAGACCGGGAGCTGCCGCCACTGCCGGCCCCATGGTAGGTGGTGCCGACGTCGTCCCTCATCCAGTAGTGGACCAGATGCGGACCCGCATTCTCGGGCTGCGGAATTTCACTCCCGTGCCAACGCAGTCCGTGGGACCACAACTCGACCGAGGTGACGAGAAGGCGCCCTCCCCTCCCCACTGGTCGTTGCTGCTTTATCGGAAGCACGTCAACCAGCTCGATCGCTGGGTCACGCGAGCTGCCGATATCGCTCATCCGACCAGTGTAACGAACCCGCGACACGCCGACATCAATCGTTGTCCGCACGAGAGTCAGCCGGCGCCGGATGCTCCCGCTGGACAGGTCCGGGCGGACCAGCGGCCCCGTCGACTTGGCCGAGGCGCGACGGTGTGGTCGCGGGTGGGGACCAGGGTCGTCCACGATCAGGACGGTGTCCGGCCCATAGCGCCGCCGTGCCGGGGCGAGGGCCAGGTGGGGGCTTAGCCGGTCGATGATCCGATGCACCGCAGCGGTCTCGATTCCGAACAGCGGCGCGCCGCAACGGTCAACAGACGCCGACAAGGGCGTTCTCGCCCCTGGCGCCGCGGTCGGCCTAGTCTCCTCCTTGAGGATCGGGCGTTGGCGCGCTTGGCGTTCAGGCGGACCCTGGGGCCGCGCGCGCCCGTCGCGAGCGGCGGGCCACCGACGAGCACGCCCGCCGGCGCATGGTCGACACCGGGGGGAGCTGACTGCTCAGGAGGCGGTGATCGCGCGGCTGCCCCGCGATGGCCTGTCCAACCGGAGATCGGTCATCCGGGTCTCGACCTCGGCGAGTCGTTGCTGGCTGTGCTGCCAGTCAGCCAGCAGGAACTGCACCGCTCCAACGTCCTGGCCCGGGCGGCGGTCACGCCGGCGGAGTCGAGCAGGGCGTCGAAGACCCGGCGCAGGATCCGCAGCGACGGTTCATGCCGCCCCGGTGGAGGATCTCGCGGCGGACCGCCTGCTCGAACCGGGCCGGCCCGAGCTGAACCGCCCCGGCGAGTCCGGAGATTCTGACCTGACCTCTTGGTGCAGCAGACCCCGGGGTGCGTGTGGAATGCGTCGTTAGCGTTCTGTGAGAATCGGCGGCGTACCGGGCGAGTCGCCACTGCGCCGACCTAGCGTCGGCGCGTGTCGGTCCGGGCCAGGTGGCGAAGCGGCTGCTGGTGGACCAGCTTTGCGGGACTGATCGGCGGCGGAGCAGCTGCTGCCACAGCGCGCCGGCATCAAGGCCAGCCTGCTGTTCCGGCCCGGGGTCATGGTGACCAGCGTGCCGTGGCAGCTTGATTCGGCCGGGCCGCACTCCCGTGGCGCGCGCCGCCGTCCGGGGTCACGGTTGAGGCTCCGCGCGTGCGGCGGCCGGTAGGACGCTGACCGCATGCACGATCTGACCGCGACTACCTCACCCGGCGACCGGTCCCCGGGCGGCCGCGTCGGGCTGACCGCCGGGCGCCGGGTCGCCGCCCTGATCGTTGCGGCGGTGCTGCTGCCCGCCTTGACCGCTTTGCTGGTCCCCTTGCGCGACACGGTCGACCTCACCACGGACGTGCTCGCCTTCCTCTTGGCCGTCGTCGTGGTCGCCTCGGTCGGCGGCCTGTGGCCAGCGCTCGCCGCGGCCGTCGGCAGCTCGCTGCTGCTGAACTACTACTTCACCGCGCCGCTGCACCGCTTCGCCGTCGACAACCGGGATGACGCGATCGCACTGGCGGCCTTCATCGCGGTCGCGGTCGCGGTCAGTGCGGTCCGCCTGCGGCAACGCCGGCTGGCCGACGCCGCGGCCTCCGCGGCGCTGCTCGCCGAGACCGACCGCACCCGGGCGGCGCTGTTGACCGCGGTCAGTCACGACCTGCGCTCGCCGCTGGCCTCGGCGAAGACCGCCGTGTCCGCGCTGAGCGCGGACGACCTCGCCTGGACCCGCCAGGAGCGCGCCGAGCTGCTCGCCACCGCCGACGAGTCGCTGGACCGGCTCACCCGGCTGGTGGAGAACCTGCTGGACATGAGCCGCCTGCAGGCCGGCGCGCTGGCGGTCCATCCCACGGCGATGGGGGTCGATGACGTCCTGCCCGCCGTGCTCGCCGAGCTGGGCGACGCCGGCCGGGGAGTCCAGCTGGATGTCCCGCCTGACCTGCCCGAGTTGCTCGCTGACCCGGGACTGCTCGAACGGATCTTGGCCAACCTGCTGAGCAATGCACTGCGCCATTCCCCGTCCGACCGACCGCCCCGGGTCTCGGCCACCGCCATCGGGGACCGGGTCGAACTCCGGGTCGCCGACTCCGGGCCCGGCGTGCCCGAGACCGAGTGGGAGCGGATCTTCGTCCCGTTCCAACGGCTCGGCGACCGCGCCACCGGCGCTGGCGTCGGCCTCGGTCTCGCGCTCTCCCGCGGGCTCGCCGAGGCGATGGGCGGCACCCTGCGCCCTGATCGCATTCCCGGCGGGGGCCTGGCCATGGTCCTGGCCCTGCCGTCAGCGCCGGCCGCGTCCCCCCGCGCCCCCGACCCGGAGATCGTTCCATGAGCAGGGTGCTGCTCGTCGAGGACGACATCCAGCTGCTGCGCGCCATGGAGGTCACCCTGCGCGCCCGCGGGCACCACATCCTCACCGCCACCACCGGCCATAAGGCGCTGGCCGCCGCGGCCAGCGAGCACCCCGACCTGGTCGTGCTCGACCTCGGCCTGCCCGACGTCGACGGCGTCGAGGTCATCCGCAGCCTGCGCGGCTGGACCCCGGTGCCGATCATCGTGCTGTCCGGGCGCACTTCCGGCGGTGACAAGGTGGCCGCGCTGGACGCCGGCGCCGATGACTACGTCACCAAACCTTTCGGCGTGGAGGAGCTGCTCGCCCGCATCCGCGCCGTCGGACGCCGCGCCAGCGCACCCACCGGCGCCGCCGTCGACATCGGCGACTACCGCATCGACGTGGCCGCCAAGCGGGTCGACGCCCGCGCCGCCGACGGTCCGGCACCACCCGACGTCCGGCTCACCCCCACCGAGTGGCGGCTCCTGGAAGCCCTGGTCCGTCGACCCGGCCGGCTCGTCGGCCGCCGCGAGCTGCTCACCGAGGTCTGGGGTCCCGCCTACACCGACGACACCTCCTCCCTCCGGCTCTACCTCAACCGCCTCCGCCGCAAGCTCGAGCCCGACCCGACCCGTCCCCGCCACCTGCTCACCGAGCCCGGCATGGGTTACCGCTACCAGCCCTGACCCGCGACCGCCAGCCGTCACTCGGACGCGCCGCCACCAGATCGGAGACATCGTGGTAACCACGGGGACGAGGCGCCGGGAACGGCGGATAGGCCGGGTCCACGGCCCCGGTCACAGCTGGATCCGTCGCCCCGGCCTTGTCGTCGTACTCGGTTTCGCGATCGCCATCGGAGTCTTCACGCTGCTGCTGATGCTGCCGGTCGCGGGGGAGGCCGGCGCGCACACGACCTTCCGGCAGGCTCTGTTCACCGCGACGTCCGCGGTGTGCGTGACCGGGTTGACCGTCGTCGACACACCGTCGCACTGGTCGACCTTCGGCGAAGTCACGATCATGGCCGGCATCCAGTTCGGCGGGCTCGGGTTCATGACGTCCGCCTCGCTGCTCGGGCTCACCGTCGTGCGGCGGCTGGGTCTGCGTACCCGGATCCTCACCGCAGCCGAGATCGGGTCGGTCGGACTCGGCGACGTCGGCCGGGTGGTCCGCGGCGTCGCCCTGATCAGCCTCGCCGTCCAGTTCACGGTCGCGGCCGCGTTAACGCTGCGGTTCTGGGTCGGCTACCACCGCAGCCTCGGTCGGGCCGCGTACGAGGGGGTCTTCCACGCGGTCACCGCGTACAACAACGCCGGCTTCGCGCTCTACCGGGACAACCTGATCGGCTTCGCCACCGACCCGTGGATCTGCCTGCCGATCTCGGCCGCGGTGATCCTCGGCGGGCTCGGCTTCCCGGTGCTGCTGGAGCTGCGGCGGGAGCTGGGGACGCCGTCGCTGTGGTCGGTCCACACCAAGATCGTCCTGCTCGGCTATGCCGTGCTGCTCGCCGTTGGGACCGCGGCTTTCGCCGTCTTCGAGTGGCGGAACCCCCGGACGCTCGGCCCGCTCGACGTGCCGGGCAAGCTGCTCGTCGCGATCTTCTCCGGTGGGGTGCAGCCGCGCACTGCGGGCTTCAACTCCGTCGACTACGCCGGCGTCCACGAGACCAGCCTGCTGGTGACGGACGTCCTCATGTTCATCGGCGGGGGCAGCGGCGGCACCGCCGGCGGCATCAAGGTCACCACTTTCCTCGTGCTGCTGTTCGCCATCCTCGCCGAACTGCGCGGGAACCCGACGGTAGACGTCTTCAACCGGCAGATCCCGGCCGCCGTGCTGCGTCAGTCGGTGGCCGTGGCCCTGCTGTCAGTGGCTCTCGTCGTCACCGCGACGCTCGCTCTGCTCGCGCTATCGGATCTGGACCTGGACCGGGTGCTGTTCGAAGCGGTCTCTGCGTTCGCCACGGTCGGGCTGTCCACCGGCATCACCGCGTCGCTGCCGCCAGCCGCACAGTACGTCCTCGTCGCGCTGATGTTCGCCGGCCGGCTCGGCCCGGTCACCGTCGCCTCCGCGCTCGCCCTGCGGGACCGCCGCCGACTGTTCCGGCTCCCCGAGGAGCGCCCGATCGTCGGCTAGCAGATCGCTGTCACGAGCCAGCAACCCGTCGCGGCCCTGGAGGGATGTTGAGCGTTGACAGAGCGGAGGATCCCGCTACCTCATGTTCGGGCGCGGCGACATCCCACCAGTCACCCGCGAGATCATCCGCGAGGGCCGTGTGGCTCTCTCATATCCGTCGGTCGTGGGTTCGAGCGCCCCACCCAGGTCAGCGGCACGACTTGCATCCTTCAGGCCGGACATCGGCCCCCGGCGGGTGTCCCGGGTACCGCCGATCAGGACTCGCCGGGCGTCACCAGGCCGGTCTCGTAGGCCGCGACGACCGCCTGCACCCGGTCCCGCAGGTTCAGCTTTCCGAGGATCCGGGCCACGTGTGTCTTCACGGTCGCCTCCGACAGGTGCAGCTGCGCGGCGAGCTCGGCGTTGCTCAGGCCACGCGCGAGCAGCTGCAGCACCTCGCGCTCCCGCGGGGTGAGCGCGGCGAGGTCCCGGTGCACCGCGGCCGCGTCCTCGTCCCGCCGCGCGAATCGCTCGACCAACCGGCGGGTGATGGTCGGTGCGAGCAGTGCGTCGCCGGAGCGCACCAGCCGCACCGCCGCCGTCAGCTGCTCCGGCGTGACGTCCTTGAGCAGGAACCCGCTCGCCCCGGCCGACAGCGCGGCGTACACGTACTGGTCGAGGTCGAACGTCGTGAGCATCAGCACCCGGGGCCCCGGCGGGTCGGCGGCCAGGATCCGGCGGGTCGCTTCCAGACCGTCCATCCCGGGCATCCGGATGTCCATCAGCACGACGTCCGGGCGGGTCCGGCGCACCGCGTCGACCGCCTCGGTGCCGGTCGTCGCCTCGGCGACCACGTCGATGCCGTCCGCGGTGAGGATCATCCGGAAGCCGGTGCGCACCAGCGCCTGGTCGTCGGCGACCACCACCCGGACGGGGTCGCTCACCGGGTCTCCACCGGCAGGGGCAATACGTCCGCGGTGTCGAACGGGATGACCGCCTCCACCCGGTACCCGCCCCGGACTCGCGGCCCGGCCTGCAGCGACCCGCCATACATGGCAAGGCGCTCGTGCAGGCCGATCAGCCCCTGACCCGGGCCCGACGGTTCCGTCCGCTCCGATCCGGACACCGGGCCGCCGGCGTCGGTCACCTCGATCCGCAGCCGGTCGGCGCCGTGGTCGATCCGCACCACCGCCGGGGCACCCGCCGCGTGCTTCACCGTGTTCGTCAGCGCCTCCTGCACCACCCGGTACGCCGCCAGGTCCACGCCGTCCGGCAGTGGCCCCGGCGCGCCGGTCACCACCAGCTCCACCGGCACCCCGGCGGCCCGCACCCGCTCAACCAGCGGCTCCACCTGCGACAGTCCCGGCTGCGGCGCCAGCTCCGGCTCCGACTCGTCGCTGTCGATCGTCAGCAACCCCATGACGTGGCGCAGCTCGGTCATCGCCGCCCGCCCACCGGCCTCGACCGCCAGCAGCGCCTCCCGCGCCCGTGCGGGCTCGCTGTCCAGGACCTTCCGGGCGGCACCGGCCTGGATCACCATGACGCTCACATTGTGCGTCACCACGTCGTGCAGCTCGCGAGCGATCCGGGCCCGTTCGCGGGCGGTGGCGCGGCGGACCGCCTCGGCGCGCTCCCGCTCCAGCCCCGCCGCCCGGGCCTGTTCGGCGTCGGCACGGGACCGCCAGCTGCGCAGCCCGTACGCGGCCACCCCGATCGGCAACAGGATGAGGAACGGCACCGCGTTCTGCGGCACCGCCGTGATCGCCCCGGGCAGCGCCGGCTCGTTCGCGTCGCTCTGGAACTCCTGGAACAGGAAGGCCGCCGCCGGCAGGCTCGCCAGCGCCGGTATCCGGTACGGACTGTAGACCGCGGCGCTGTACGCGGCGATGACGCAGACGTAGAACGAGAGCCGCAGCGGCGCCTCGTCGCCCACGTCCACTGTGAACGACGCCGTGACCAGCACCACCCACAGCATCGACAGCGGGTACCGCCGGCGGAAGGCGAGCGGTGCGGCGATGAACACGAGCAGCAGCGCCAGCCCGCTCCACTCGGCCCACGACCCGGTGACGTACGGCTCGGGAACGGGGGGAAGAGGCCGCTCCGGCGGGAGCGGCGGGAATGTTCCGGGTGGCAGCGGCCCCGCTTGCCCGGGTACGTCGTCGTTGCCGGCGGTGAGGATCGCGATCAGGCCCAGCGCGAACGCCAGCCCGGCGTCGAAGGCCCAGTTCCACCGCGACAGGGGCGCGCTCGGGCCGGACCGGCGCAGCACCGCCTGAGCCAGGCCTCGCAGCCGCTCGCGGATGCCGCGCCGCCCTCGGAACATGGGCTCATTCTCCGCCGCCGTGGCCACCCGGGGCGTCGGTCGCCGGGATCACCCCCGTCAGCCGGTGGACTACGCCGCCGGGATGACCCGTCCCGGGCTGGTCCCCGCGGACGACCGGAAAGCCGCAGCGCGGCCGACGCGTCCGCACCGGCGGCGCTCCTAGCCTCGCCGCACCACATCGGATCACCCGAACGGAGCGGTGCCGTGACCGAGCCCCTGATCGAACTGCACGGGGTCAGCCGACGCTACGACAGCGGGCCACCCGCGCTGGACGACGTGTCGCTGACCGTGGCACCCGGGGAAGCCCTGGCGATCCTCGGCCCCTCCGGCAGCGGCAAGTCCACGCTGCTCAACCTGATCGCGGGCCTGGACAAGCCGACCAGCGGCACCGTCACGGTCGGCCGCACCCGCATCGACACGCTCAGCGAGGCGGCCTCCGCCCGGTACCGGCGCGCCCGGATCGGCCTGGTGTTCCAGTTCTTCAACCTGCTGGACGACCTGACCGTGTTCGACAACGTCGTGTTGCCCGCCCAGCTGGCCGGCGCCGCCCGGGGCGAGACGTCCCGGCGGGCCACCGAGCTGCTCCGCGGCTTGGGCATCGACCGCCATGCGCGCGCCTACCCCGGCCGGCTCTCCGGCGGGGAACGGCAGCGGGTCGCGGTGGCCAGGGCGCTGATGAACCGGCCCGCGCTACTGCTGGCCGACGAACCCACCGGCGCGCTCGACACCGCCTCCGGCGCCGAGGTCCGGCGGCTGCTCACCGAACTGCACGCCGACGGGCAGACGATCGTGCTGGTCACGCATGACCGGACGCTCGCCGCGGAGTGCGCCACCCGCATCATCCAGGTCGTCGACGGCCGGATCACCGCCGACACCGCGCTGGAGCCGGCCCGATGAGCGCGCTGACCAAGGTCGTCCGCTCCGGCGTGCATCGACGCTGGGTGCAGACGACCGTGATCACGCTGGCCACGGCAGCCGCGGTCTGTGCCGGTCTGCTCGGCGCCGGGCTGCTGGTCGCGTCCAGCGCGCCCTTCGACCACGCGTTCGACGTCCAGCACGGCGCGCACCTGACCGTGCTGGCCGACGGGTCGAAGACCATCCCGGCGCAGCTGACCGCGTCCGGCGACGCCGCCGGCGTCGCCGAGACCGCGGGGCCGTTCCCGGTCGGGCAGGTCATGGTGCGCCTGCCCGCGTCGCCCGGCATGACCGGTACACCGCTGCGCGGGCCGGTGTTCACCGTGGTCGGACGGGACGCACCTCACGACGGCATCGACGCGGTCACGGTCACGACGGGCACCTGGGCCACCGGTCCCGGCGAGATCGTGATCGCGGCCGACAGCGGCATGCACATCCCGCTCGGATCGACGCTGACTCTGGGCGAGGGGCAGGGCGCGCCGACCGCCACCGTCGTCGGGGTGGCCCGGTCGGTCAGCGACACCGCGGGCGCCTGGATGACCCCGGCGGGCCTGGCCGCCCTGAAGGCGCCCACCACCAGCTACCAGATGCTCTACCGGCTCGCCGCCGCCGACAGCGCCGCGCAGGTCACCGCGGCTCGGGACGCCGTCACCGAGGCCTTGCCCGCCGGTGCGGTCACCGGCAGCCGGTCCTGGCTGACCGTCAAGCAGGAGGCCACCGGCCGCACCGCCGTGTTCGTGCCGTTCCTGCTGGGCTTCGGCGGGCTGAGCCTGGTCCTGTCGGTGCTCATCGTCGGCACGGTCGTCGCCGGTGCGGTCGGCTCGACGCTGCGCCGGATCGGCGTCCTCAAGGCGCTCGGCTTCACGCCCTCGCAGGTCGTCCGCGCGTACGTCGCCCAGGCGTTGGTCCCCGCGGCGATCGGCGCGGCTCTCGGCGTGGCCGCCGGGAACCTCCTCGCGGTTCCGGTGCTGGCCCGGACCGAGCAGCTGTACGGCACCGTCGCGCTCACCATCGCACCCTGGGTCGACGTCGTGGTCCTCGTCGGGGTTCTCGCGCTGGTCGCGCTCACCGCGACGGCGGCCGCCGGGCGGGCCGGGCGGCTGTCCGCGATCGACGCGCTCGCCCTGGGCCGTACCCCGAGCGCCGGGCGTGGCCAGCTCGCCGCGCGGGTCGCCGCGCGGCTCCCGCTGCCCCGGCCGGTCAGCCTCGGCCTGGCCCGGCCGTTCAGCGCACCGGTCCGCTCGGCGGCGATGATCGTCGCCATCGCGTTCGGTGCGGCCGCCGTGACGCTCGCGTCCGGGCTCGCGACCACCCTGAACCGCGTGCAGGTCGCCGCCGACCACTCCGGTGCCGACCTGGTCGTCGACGGCTTCACCGGGGACCCGTCGAACCCCGCTCCGGGAAAGGCGGGGCAACCCACGACCGCCGACCAGGACGCCGTCACCGCGGTCTTCGACGACCAGCCGGGCACCGCGCACTACTACGGCGTCACCGAGACCGACGCGGTGGTCGCCGGCGTGTCCGGGAACCCCAGGCTCTCCGAGTTCACCGCGAGCCCGGCCTGGTCGGGGTACGAACTGATCTCCGGGCGCTGGTTCACCCGCCCCGGGGAAGCCGTCGTCCCGACCGAGCTGCTCCGGGCCACCGACCGGCAGCTCGGCGACACGCTCACGGTCACCACCCACGACGGGACGGCGTCGACGCTGCGGATCGTCGGGGAGGTCTTCGACCCAGGAAACAACGACTTCACCGTGCTGGCCCAAGCCGCCGCCGGGGCGCGTCCGGCCTCCTGGCAGGTCGCGGTCACCGACGGCACCGACCCCGCCGCCTACGCCACGGCGGTGAGCGCCGACCTGACGGCGCTCGGCCTGACCGCCCACGTGATCCCCGGTGAAGGCCCCGACGACCTGGTGGTCATCATCGACGCGCTGGCCGGGTTGCTGACCCTGCTGCTCGTCACCGTCGCCGGGCTCGGCGTCCTCAACGCGGTCGTCCTCGACGTCCGAGACCGGGTCCACGACATCGGCATCCACAAGGCCCTCGGCATGACGCCCCGGCAGACCCTCACCGCCGTCCTCGCGTCGGTCACCCTGATCGGGTTGGTCGGCGGCATGCTCGGCGTCCCGGCCGGGCTGGTCCTGCACGGCATCCTGGTCCCGGCGATGGGCCACGGCGCGGGTACCGAGCTCCCGGCGGCCGTGCTGAACGTTTACCACCCGGTTCAACTGGTGCTGCTCGCGGTGGGTGGCCTGGTGCTCGCGGCCGCGGGCGCGCTGCTGCCCGCCGGGTGGGCAGCCAAGACCCGCACCGCGACCGCGCTGCGCACCGAGTAGCGCACGAGCTGATCCGGTCGACAGAATCGCTGCGACGCGAGCCTTGTACCCCTGGTCGTACTGGCCAGCCGCAGCGGTCTAGTCGTCGTGTACGGCGTCGTTGAACGGGAGGACCCTTGCCGTTCGAGGTACGGGTCGAGCGGGTCCCGTAGGAGTCGGTCGGCCCGTCGACGGTACCGGCCCCGTCGGCCCAAGCGAGCTGCTCGGTGGTCTCCTGGGCCAGGGCCGCCCGAGCGTCCCGGCCGCTGATCGGCGGGACCGGCGCTCAGCCGCGCGCCGGTCCGAAGTAGCGCTGGCAGAGCCGCAGGCGGCGGGCGTGCCAGACCATGTAGGTGCCGAGGACCAGTTGGGTGAGGCTGCGCCCGACGTCCTCCCACCGGTCGCGCACCCGCAGGAACACCAGCGCGGGGCGTCGCAGCCGTACGCGGGCACCGCGCGGGCTCATCAGGCAGGGGCCTCGGTTGGGCAGGGGGCGGGTGTGCGCCGCGGCGGTCGCGAAGGCGAACCGGTCGAGGAGCTCCCGGGTCACCGCCTTGACGGCGATCGGGGCGAGGTGCCATGCGGGGCAGGGCCGGTTGGCCGCGACGCCGAACGGGATGTGCCCGCCGGACCGATGGAACTCCGGATAGTCGAAGCACAGCACCGACCCGGACGGGATGACCGAGCCGGTGGGCAGCGTCATGGCGTCGGTGGTGATCCGGTGGGCGACGCCGAACAGCGGGAACCGCTGCAGCGTCTCGGTGAGGATGGCGTCGAGCGCACCGTCTTCGCGCGCCGCACGCTGCCGCGCCGGGTCCGCGGCGAGCGCCATCAGCAGGTGCGCCGTGGCCTCGGAGCTCTGCACCACCGCCGTGTTGAAGAACGTGCCCTGCAGGTAGTACGCCCGTTCCCGCCGGTCCAGCAGGGTCGGCAGCTCGTGCGGCACCTGGTCGAGCACCCCCTCGAGGTGGGCCGTGAGCCGCAGTCGGCGGTCCATGTGCCGCAGGCCGCAGCACTTGAGGGCGGTGACGACGTCGTCGGCGTTGTCCACGATGAGCTGCCGGGCCTCGCCGGTGCCGGGACGGCCGAAGACCAGCCGGTGGTAGAACTCCGCCCAGACCGGCATCACCAGGTCGCGCAGCCGGACGAGACCGGTCCGGTCCGGCAGCGCGTCGCGCACGCAGGCGGCGGCGAGGCTCTCGGCGGCCAGGCTCGGCATCGACAGGATGTGGCGGGTGCACCGGGCGACCTCGTCGTAGCGCGGTCCCCGCTCCAGGTGCTCCTGGTGCACCTCGGCACCGGGCGACAGCCAGTACCAGAACAGGTCGGACAGGGCCGCCCCGCGGCTGCGCCCGCTGGCCGCCGGGTCGGCGTAGACCGCGAGGAACTGCGAGGCGTCGACCTCCTCGCCCGGGACGGCGATCCCGCTCGGGCCGTTGATCCGGGCGAACAACCACATCCGCAGCGCGACGACCAGCCGGGGCAGCCAGTACGGCAGGCTCGCCAGCGCCAGCGCCGACGCACCGAGCGCGATCACAGGGGCCACATCAGATATACCGACCCGGGCCGGTGCCGAGATTCGCCCGAATCCCGCGGCGCCGCGGCCGAGGTATACCTGGCATGGAATACGTCGTGATCGGTGCCGGCCCGGCCGGCCTGCAGCTGGCCTACTACCTCCAGCGGGCGGGTCGTGACTACGTCGTCCTCGAGGCCGGGCCCACGCCGGGCACGTTCTTCCGGACGTTCCCCCGGCACCGTCGCATGATCTCCATCAACAAGCCGCACACCGGCTGGCACGATCCGGAGAAGGACCTGCGGGTCGACTGGAACTCGCTGCTGTCCGACGATCCGGCGCTCCGCTTCACCCGCTACACGGGCCGGTACTTCCCGCACGCCGACGACTACCTCCGGTACCTCGGCGACTACGCCCGCGGCCTGAACGTCCGGTACGGCCACCGCGTCGACCGCGTCGACCGCGTCGGGGCCGGCTTCGACGTCCGGTGCGAGAACGGAGAGACGTTCCGCGCCGACCGGGTGGTCGTCGCGACCGGCTTCGGCGCGATGAACGTCCCGCCCATCCCGGGCATCGAGACGGCGGAGCGCTACTGGGACGTGTCGGTCGACCCGGAGGAGTTCACCGATCAGCGCGTGCTCATCATCGGCAAGGGCAACTCGGCGTTCGAGACCGCGGACAACCTGACCGAGCACGCGGCCGTGATCCATGTCGCCGGGCCCCGGCCGATCAACTTCGCCTGGCGGACGCACTTCATCGGCCACCTGCGCGCGGTCAACAACAACTTCCTGGACACCTACCAGCTGAAGACGCAGAACATGGTCCTCGACGGCGACATCCTGCGCATCGAGCGGCGCCCGGACGAGTACATTGCCAGCATCTCCTACGCCCGGCGGGACAAGGTGGTCCAGCTCGCGTACGACCGGGTCATCACCTGCACCGGCTTCCGCATGGACCCGTCGATCTTCGCCGCCGACTGCCGCCCCGAGCTGACCATCGACGACCGGTTCCCGGCGCTGACCGCCGAGTGGGAGTCGGTCAACGTGCCCGGTCTGTACTTCGCCGGGACCCTCACGCAGTCGCGCGACTTCAAGAAGTACACCAGCGCGTTCATGCACGGATTTCGCTACGGCATCCGCGCGCTGGTGCGCATGCTGGAGCAGAGGTACCACGGCGTCGGCTGGCCGAGCCGGACCGTGCCGCACGAGGAGCTCGCCGACGCCGTGCTGGCCCGGATCAACCGGACGTCGGCGCTGTTCCAGCAGTTCGGCTTCCTCTGCGACGTCATCACGCCGGACGGGCGCTACTACGAGGAGATGCCGCTGGACTACGTCCCCTTCTCCGACTGCGTCACGATCAGCCTCGAGTACGGGGCGGGCCACGACACGATCGACCCGTTCGACGTGGAAGCCGGCCGGAGGTGGGAGGCCGACCGGACCCACGACGAGCGCTACCTGCACCCGGTGGTGCGCCGGCGCCGGGACGGTGAGATGGTCGCGACCCTCCGGCTGCCCGAGGACCTCTGCAACGACTGGACCGACGAGAAGCTCTACCGGGCGCCGCTGCAGGCCTTCGCCGAGGAGTGGCTGCGATGAGCACCCCACTCAGGACTCCGGGGGAACCCCGCATGACGGTCGACGCGGGGCCCGCCCTGGTCAACGTCCGCGACTTCGAGGCGGCGGCGCGCGCCACGCTCGGGCCGGTCTACCACGACTACTTCGCCAGCGGCGCCCAGGACGAGATCACGGTCGCCGCCAACGAGTCCGCGTTCCGCCGCCGGGCCCTGATCCCGCGGGTCCTGCGCGGGTGCCCGCCACCGCGGTTGGACGTGACCATCCTGGGACAGCAGGCCTCCATGCCGGTGCTGATCGCGCCGACGGCCTTCCACCGGCTCGCCTGTGCCGACGGCGAGCTGGCGACGGGTCGCGCGGCGGCGGCGGCCGACGTCACGATGATCGCGGCGATGCTGTCGACCGTCACCATCGAGGAGATCGCCGCGACGGGGGCGAAACTCTGGTTCCAGCTCTACATCCAGCCGGATCTGGCCTTCACCGAGTCGCTCGTGCGGCGGGCCGAGGCGGCCGGGTGCCGGGCACTGGTCGTCACGGTGGACTCGCCCGCGCTGGGCCGCAACGAGCGCGGGGACCGCAACAACTTCCACGACCTGCCCCCGGGCATCCACTGCGCGAACATGGGCGGGGCCGGGCACGTGCGCCAGGTGGTGCTCTCGCCCGAGATCTCCTGGCGACACCTGGACTGGCTGCGCGAGGCCACGACGCTGCCGATCCTGCTCAAGGGCGTGCTGCACCCCGACGACGCCCGGATCGCGGTCGAGCGGGGCGTGGGCGGGCTCATCGTGTCCAACCACGGCGGCCGCCAGCTCGACACCACCCCGGCGACTCTCGACCGGCTCCCGGTGATCGCCGACGCCGTCGCCGGGCAGGTCCCGCTGCTGCTCGACGGCGGCGTGCGGCGCGGCACCGACGTCGCCAAGGCGCTGGCGACGGGCGCCCGGGCGGTCGCCATCGGACGGCCGGTGCTGTGGGGCCTGGCCGTGGCGGGGGAAGCCGGCGTCGTCAGCATGTTGGAGCTGCTGCGCGCCGAGCTCGTCAACGCATTGACACTGCTCGGGGTCGCGGCACCGGCCGAGCTGACCAGGGACCAGGTGGAGCCATGAAGGTCATCGGTGTCGGCGTCGGGCGCACCGGGACGCTCTCGCTCAAGGCGGCGCTGGAGCGGCTGGGCTACGGGCCCTGCTTCCACGGCCGGCACGTGCTCGACCACCCGGACCGGCTGCCCCTTTGGCAGGCCGCCGCCGCCGGCGAACCGGTGGACTGGACGGCGCTGTTCGACGGCTACCAGTCCAGTGTGGACTGGCCGGGGGCCGCCTTCTGGCGCCCGCTGGTGCAGGCGTTCCCCACGGCGAAGGTGATCCTCACCGTCCGGGACGCGCAGGGCTGGTACGACAGCGTCGGCAACACCATCTACCGGATGTTCGGCGACGGACCGGCCGACGACCAGGTGGCCGAGGCCCGCCGCACCGTCCCCGGACTCGACACGTTCACCGCGTTCCACCGGCAGATGATCTGGGACGGCTTCTTCGGCGGCCGGTTCGCCGACCGGGCGTACGCGATCCGGGCCTACGAGGAGCACAACGCGGCCGTCCGCGCCGCGATCCCCCCGGACCGGTTGCTGACCATAGCCCCGGGTGCCGGCTGGGCGCCGCTGTGCTCGTTCCTCGGCGTCGCGGTGCCGGCCGGAGCCGTACCCGCACCTGAACGACCCGGCGAAGTTCTGGGGCCGGGTGCAGGCCCGGATCAGCGAGTCGCGGCGGTGAGCACGGCCGGTCGGGGCCGGCGGTGAGCGCAGGTCAGTCGACGGGGTCGGCGAGCGCGTGGCGCATCCGGATCAGCCCGCGCCGGATCCGGGTCTTGGCGGTGCCCAGCGGGATCCCTTCCCGCACCGCGATCTCCCGGGCGGTCAGCCCGTAGGCCGCCAGCACGAGCGGCCGCGCCTGCTCGACCGGCAGCGTGCGCAGACCCGCCCGCAGCTGCAGGATCTCCTCGTACTCGGGCGGATGCGACGCCCCGACCTGGGCGACCGCCAGCCACTCCGGGTCGACCGGGCAGTCGCGGCGGCGCCGGACCGCGTCCATCGACAGGTGGTACGCGATCGTCAGCAGCCAGGTGGCGACCCGTCCCCGCTGTGCGTCGTACGTGGTCGCGTACCGCCACGCCCGCATGAACGCATCCTGCGCCACCTCCTCGGCCAGCCCGGAGTCCTCGGTGACGCGCAGCGCCAGCCCGTAGACCCTCGCCTGGTACCGGCGCACGAGGGTCGTCACCGCGGTCGCGTCACCGGACGCCATGCCGGCGATGACGGCTTCGTCCGATGGCACCACACTTCATGTCACGTATCCGTGACCATTCCGGTTCGAACCAGCAGCGCCGACTTGTCGGGTTTTCCGCCGGCGTTCAGCGGCACGTCGCGAATGGCCGTGACGGTCCGCGGAACGCTGTTCGCGCTCAGCCGCGCCCGCACGAGCGCGACGAGCCGGTCGCGGTCGGGCGCCCGGTCGCCGGTCGGCACGACGAACGCGTGGATGGCCTCGCCCGTCCGCGGGTCGGGCGCACCCACGACGTACGCCTGAGCCACCTCCGGATCGGCGCTGAGCACGCGTTCGATGGCGCCGGCGTAGCACACCTCGGCGTTGACCAGGATGACGTCGCGCGCCCGCCCGGTCAGGTGGAGCATGCCGTGGGCGTCGAGATGGCCGAGATCCCGGGTGCGCATCCACCCGTCGCGCACGACCTCGCGGGTCAGCTCCGGATCGTCCCAGTAGCCGACCATCCGGTGCGGGCTGCGCACGCGGATCTCGCCGTCCACGACGGCGACCTCCACCCCGGGCAGCGGCCGGCCGACCGACGCGACGTGACCGCCGGCGATGTCCTCCGGGGTGAGGATCGAGATCACCCCGGTCTCGCCCTGCCCGTACCCCTGCCAGACGATCGGCCCGAGGCGGTCGGTCGCGGCGCGCAGCAGCTGCGGGCCGGCGGGGGAGCCGCCGAGCATCACCGCGCGCAGGCTGCTCAGGTCCGCCGGCGAGCGCAGCACGTCGTGCAGTCGCGCCGGCGGCATGAGCGCGGCGCTCACTCGCTGCCGCTCGATGGCCTCCGCCAGGGCGAGCTCGCCCGGCAGCACGGCCGTCCCGCCGGCGACCAGGCAGCGCCCGAGGTAGGTGAAGTGGACCGGGCTGGCGAGGTTCTGGTGGATCAGGCACCGCTGGAATCCCGAGAGCAGCCGGGCGAGCGCCGGCGCCCACCGATCGGGCTGATAGGCCAGGCTGATCGCCCGGTACGAATGCGCGCACGCCTTGGGTTCGCCGGTGCTGCCGCTGGTGTACGTCAGCCGGGCGACGTCGTCCGGCCGGGCGAGGATCGGGACGGCCCCGCCCGGGTCGGATCCGGCGAGCAGCTCGCCGAGGCGCAGCACGGCCCGGTCCACGGGCACGTCGGCCACCACCGCGTCGAACCGGCCACGGTCCAGCGCATCCGCGAGCTGCGCCGGGCTCCATCCCGGGCGGGCCGCCGCGACCCGGCAGCCGAGAGCGTGCGCCGCGAGGTGGGCGGCGTACGCCTCCGGTGATAGCGACAGCACCATCCCCACCCCGCTGCCCGGGCCCAGGCCGGCCTCCCGCAGGCCGGTCACGATCCGGCGCACCATGGCGAGCAGCTCGCCACGGGTGACCGTGCGGGATCCGACCTGCACCGCCGGCCGGTCCGGAGCCGCCAGCAGCGAGGCGACCACCGGCGCGGGGAACCACCCGTCCATGTCACCTCCCGCCCGGTGCGGGCCGTCGCGGCCGGCGCATCAGCAGGACGACGGCGGCCAGCACGGCGATCCCGTCGATGACGAGCAGCCCGGCGCTGACCGGGTCGAGGTGCTGGTGTCCGGACGCCGGCGCGGGGCGACCGGCTGCGGTTCCGGACCGCGCGGTGAAGCGCAGCGAGCCGGCGAGTTCCGCACCGTCGGTGAAGGCGACGTGGTACGCCACCGTCACGGCGCCGGCAGCCGTCACGGCGATCGGCTGGCTGAGGCGCGCCGGCGCGGTCTGGCGGAGTGCGCCGGAGGTGCGCGCCGACACCCCGTCCGATCCGTCGACGACCGAGATGTGTGACCGGCTGCGGTCGACCGGCCCGGTGAACCGGAGCTCGATCTCGGTGGGCGCCCGCGCGAGCGTCGCGCCGTCGGCCGGACTGGTGGACGTGACCGCGGCCCGGCCGCGGTCACGCGGACCGTCCGCCAGCACCAGCGCGGGCCCCACAGCGAGCGCCACGGCCGCGCCGGCGGCCAGTCGGGGCAGTCGCCGCATGGTCAGGCGGCCGCGGCGACCACGCCGTCCCCCACCAGGTCGCGTCGTGCGCAGCGGCACGACGTGTCCTGCAGCTCCCGCTCGGTGGGCCGCAGGTGCAGGTAGATCGCGACGACCATCGGGACGAAGACGATCGAGTTGTAGAACAGGTGCAGCTCCACCCGGGGGAAGATGGCCTGGGCCAGGCTGGTGGGGACCGCGCCACCGAAGAAGGAGGTCTGCGTCTGCGCCTGGATGAGCAGCAGCAGGTGCTCGATGTGGTGCCAGAACTGGATGGCCAGCGCGACCGTCCACCAGGTCCGGGCCCGACCGGCGAAGCCCGGCCGCAGCAGGAACAACCCGACCAGCATCACGATCGCGTACGCGTAGTGCAGCCACTCCGACGTCACCAGCCACGGGAAGAACTGGCCCAGCACCCCCCGCGCCGCCGGCCGCGGAAGGTCGAGCACCCAGACCTGGTACGCCTGCACCAGGTGCTCCGCCCAATGGGCCAGCACGACGACCATGAACGCGTTGACCGCGGCCCGGTGGTGGCGGCCGTTGAGTGCCGCGACGGTGCGTCCCCCCGACGGCGTCATGCTCACTGAAGACATCCGGCGACCTCCCTGGCCATTGCCGCTGGGACACCGGTTGTACCGACGGAACCTCCGGTGCGGATTCACCCCACCGCGGGCGACCGCGACGACAGCGTTGGCGGTCGGGCCGCTCGGGCGCCGTCGGTCGCGGGTTCGGTGCCCACCCGGACCACGTATCTGGGCTACATCGACAAACCGAATTCGGCCCGCCCTCGGCGGCCTGCAGGTCGGCCGGCTCGACGCCGAGGGTCCTCGACTCCTGCTAAGCCGAGCTCCGGCGGTGCCGGGATGGCCGTTCCCGTGGACAGCCGCTGATCGACCATCGGACCCGGTGCGAGCACTGGTTCGGGCGCTAGGAGTGGAGCAGGCCGAGGTCGCGGCCTCGGGTGACGGCTTCGGTCCGGGTGGAGCACTGGAGCTTCTGGTAGATCGCGGCGACGTGGGTCTTCACGGTGTTACGGGAGGTGTGCAACTCCTCGCCGATCTCCCCGAGCGTGAGGTGGGTTGGCAGCAGCTGGAAGACGCGCATCTCCGCAGTGCTCAGCGCCATCGCGCTCGGGACGCGGACGTGTCCGCCCTGCCGGGAGAGGCTGGCCGAGACCCGCCGCAGCTGCTCGCGGAGCACTCCTTCGGTCAGCAGTCCGGTGAGATGTCCTCGCGCCTCCTGGGTCCGCTCCTGGGCGGCGGTGTAGTCGCCCAGATCGAGGAAGGTCTGGGCGAGCGCGATCGCCACCTGGGCCGACAACCACGGGATCGTCGCCGGTGACGGGATGGTGTACATCCGCAAGACCGTGCCGGCGTGCCGCCGGGCGGCGGCCTGGTTCCCCTGGTGGGCGGCGACCCGGGCGGCGGCGGCGAAGCCCAGGATGCTGAACAGGTGCGCCTCCATCCCGGTGGTCTCGATCAGGTCGACCGCCTGGCCGGCCTGCTCCTCCGCGTCGGACCAGTCGTCCCGCTCGGCCGCGAGCAGTGACAGCTCGGCCAGGGCGCCCACAGCGGGTAGCGGGAGTTGCTGCCGCCGGCCGAGCCGGGCGGCCAGTTCGAGCTCCTTGACCGCCACATCGCCAGCTCCGCTGAGCGCGTGGGCGATGCCGAGCGTCGCCATCGCCGCCGGGAACCATGGGCTGCCGGGTGGCTCCATCTCCGTGGCCGTCCTGGCGTCCAGAAGCATCCGGTCGACTCCCAGCGATCCCAGGGACGCACGCAGGACCGTGATGGCGGAGGCCAGCGAGCTGCTGCCGTCCGGCATCGGACCATCGAACGATCCGCGCTCAGCGGCATGGAGGCACTGCTGCGCGCCCTGAGAGTCTCCGACAAGCGCCAGCATCCACGCTGCGGTGATCGCCACCGGCGGATATTCGATGAGGCCGTCGTCGCCTAGAGCGTCCAACCATCCGCGGACCGTACGAATCCGACCGGCGGCCATGAATTCCTGCGCGTGCCGGTTGATCAGCCGGGCCGCAGCCAAGGTGTCTCTACCCGCGATCGCATGCCCGATCGCCTTCTCCGGCTCGTTTCGCTGCTCGTACCAGCCGGCAGCGCGCCGGTGCACCTGCAACTCCTCCCCGGGTTCACGTCTCCGGAGCTCGGACAGGAGCATGTCGGCGACCAGGCGGTGATGCCGGTACCACTCGCCGTGCCGGTCCAGCGGGACGACGAAGAGACTCCGTCGCGCGGCCTCGGCCAGCCGGCTGGCGGAGCCGCTGATACCCAACGCGTGGTCGCAGAGGGCGCCGGACATCTCGTCGAGAGCGGCCGTACGCATCAGGAACCGTACGGCGTCCGGAGACTCGCGGGCGAGCAGCTCGTCGCGAAAGTACTCCACGACGTACGGGTCGTCCCCGGTGAGCCCGCTCGCGAGGGCGGCATCCGGCGCGCTTCGGATGGCCAGCGCGGCCAGGTACACGCCCGCCGGCCAGCCCTCGGTGCGTCGTACCAGCGCGCCCACGGCGCCGTTGAAGGGACCCTTACCGGTGTGGGCGAGGACGGCTCGTGCCTCCTCCTCGGTGAACGCCAGGTCCTGCGGGCCGAACTCGACAACGCGGTCCCCGCTGCGCAGCCGGCCGAAGCCGAGCATGACCCGGGACCCGACCGCGACCCGGAAGCCCGCCGGAAGGCCGGCGGCAAGCGCGCGGATGAAATTCATGGCCACGACACTGCGCAACTCGTGGACGTCGTCGAGCACCAGCACACCAGGCCGCTTCCAGTTCCCGAGGGAACCGAGCAGGTGCGGCAGCGCGACCAGATGTCGCAACCCATCCCCGGTCGCGAGCGTCCGGAACACCGCTGGGTCCAGCGGCTCAACCTGGTGTAATGCGAGGGCGACATGCCCGGCCAGCCGGACCGGATCGCTGTCGGCCGCGTCGACCGTCACCCAGGCGAACTCCCGAGAATCCTCGGCCGCCCACTGGCTCAGCACGGTGGTCTTCCCGTACCCTGCCGGCGCGATCAGGAGGATGAGCGAGGCGTGATCGGGAGTCGCGGCCAGGGCCTCCAGTAGCTTGGTGCGGGCCACCAGACCCGGTCGGTGGACCGGCGGCCGGATCTTGGCCTCCGCCGCGGCGAAGGGGAACGCTGAGGGCACGCTGACGGACATGCACCGCCTCCGGTTGAGCGGCAGCCCGAAACCCCCCGCTGCCGTCTTGAGCTGTCGGCCAACGCTACAGGCCGGGGTCGCGTTCCGCCGACGGTGAAATTGAGGACGGACGTAGGTTCCGCTGCGCAGCTGTTGTTGCAGGCCGAGGTAGCGGGGGTTACTCGCGTCCATCCCGCCGTGGGATCTGGACGGGGATGGCCGCCGCGGGGGTCCTTTGACCCTGGAGGCGCTGCCGTCGACGTCCGACGCTGGTGCTGCGGACGACACCGGCGAGCCGGAGGCGGCCATGGACGGGATCAGCACGCGCAGCGTGGTTCGCGGGCGGGGGGTTGTCGAGCGCGCGTCGCCGGGTGACGTCGTCGCGTTGGCCATGGATCTGGGACCGGTGCCGTCGCATGTGGGCGCGGTCCTGCGGCTGGCGGGGATTCCCGCCGGTGACCTTGCGGCTCTGGAGCGGCTGGTCGCCGACCGGGCCGGGGCGGTGCCACGGCTGCGGCAGCGGCTGCGTCGAGCGCCGCTCGGCTGCGGTCGGCCGGTGTGGGTGGACGACCCGGCTGCCGACCCTGCTGCGCACGTCCGCCGGATCGAGTGCCCGGCGCCGGGCGACGAGCGCGCGCTGCTCGACCTCTGCGGGCGGCTGATGACCACCCCGCTGCCGCCTACCCGCCCGTTGTGGTCGGCGGTCGTGGTGACCGGACTGTCCGGGGCCGAAGTGGCGCTGCTGGTGGTGCTGCATCACGTCCTGGCCGACGGCGTCGGCGGGCTGGCCGTGCTCTCCGCCCTCGCCGACGGCGCGCCCGCGACGGGAGCGCGCGCAGCGGCCCGGCCGGCACCGACCCGACGGGAGCTGGCCGGTGATGCGGCGGCCCGGCGCCGCGAGGCCGTGCGGCGACTACCGGGCGGCATTCGCTCGCTACGGCGATGGCTGCGGGCCGCCGGCGGGTCGCGGCCGGCCCCGGCTGCGACCTGCACGCTCATCGGACCGGTCGGCGGCCGGCGCCGGTACGAGGTCGTCCGGGTCGAGACCGCGCCGCTCCGGGCCCTGGCCCACCGGCACGGGGCCACCGTCAACGACGCGGTCCTCGTCGCGGTGTCCGCCGCGCTGCGGGATCTCCTGGCTGGCCGCGGCGAGGCTGTCGACCCCATCGCGGTGGGTGTCCCGGTGTCCATGCGGCGCTCCACCACCGCCGCCACGCTAGGCAACCAGGTCGCACCGATTCTCGTCCCCGTCCCGGTCACCGGTGCCATCACCCAACGGCTGGAGCAGGTCGCAGCGGCAGTGCGCCGCGGTCGCGCCGCGGCGACCCAACCACCACCGGCCGGGATCGCCACCGCCATGAGGTGGACCGCCCAGCTCGGACTGCTGCGCCGCTACATGACCCGCCAACGACGGATGCACACCATGGTCAGCTCGATCCACGGCCCGGACCACCACGTCACGATCGGCGGCAGCACCGTCACCTCGATCGTGCCGCTGGCATCGGCGGAAACCGGGAACGTGCGCGTGAGCTTCGACGTCCTGTCCTACACCGGCACGCTCACGATCACCGTCGTCGCCGACCCGGACACCGTCCCGGACCTCCCCGATCTCACCGCCGCCCTCCGCCGCGAGCTCACCACCCCACGCCGACGCCGACGCCGACGCCGACGCCGTGACGATCGGCCCGCGAGGGCAGAAGACCGAAGAGTGGACCGTGAGCACGGCGAATGAGAACGAATGCAAAGGCGACACGCCGTTGCGGTAGCCGGGCGCCGACGCACCCTCCATCAGCAAGATCAGGTTGGCGGTGGCATGGCAGCTCCTGCTCGGCCCGCCGGTCAGCTCACGGGGAGGCCCATCGCGGCGGCGGCCAGGCCGAGTGCCGCGGAGGCTCCCAGCGTGCGCAGGACCGACCAGCGCAGGCCGAAGATCATGAGGGCGGCGGCTGCGGTGAGCGCGACGGCGAGCAGGTCGACGCTGCCCGGCTGGGGCAGCATCAGCCGGAGGGGGCCGGCGTGGAGCTGCTCGGTGCGGTCGAAGAGGGTGTGGATGGCGAAGTAGAGGGCGAGGTTGGCGATGACGCCGACGACGGCGGCCGTGATGCCGGTGAGCGCGGCGGACAGCGCCTGGTTGCCGCGCAGCCGCTCGACGTACGGGGCGCCGAGCAGGATGAACAGGAAGCACGGCACGAAGGTGACCCAGGTGGTCAGCAGCGCGGCCAGCACGGCGGCGACCCAGGGGTTGAGCCCGCCGGGGTCGCGGTACGCGCCGACGAACGCGACGAACTGGACCACCATGATCAGCGGGCCGGGGGTGGTCTCGGCGAGCGCGAGGCCGCGGACCATCTCGCCGGGGGCCAGCCAGGCGTAGACCTCGACGGCGCGCTGGGCGACGTAGGCGAGGACGGCGTACGCGCCGCCGAAGGTGACCAGTGCGGTGCCGGAGAAGAAGAGCCCCTGCTCGGTGAAGACGCTGTCGGTGCCGGTGAGCAGCGCGGCCGCGGCGAGCGGGGCCGCCCACAGCAGCAGCCCGGCGGACAGGACGGTGGAGGCCCGGGCGGCGGTCGGGCGCTCGGTGTGCAGCGCGTCGTCCGGGATGAGCGGTGGCGGCCCGCCGTCGCCGGTGTCGTGGCTCCCGCTGGCCCGGATCCGGTCCGGGGCGAAGCGCCCGAGCAGCCAGCCCGCGACCGCCGCGGCGGCGACGACCGCCGGGAAGGGCACGCCGAAGACGGCCAGCGCGAGGAACGCCGCGGCCGCCAGGGCGACCAGCGCCGGGTCGGCGAGCGCCCGCCGGCCCACCCGGACGAGCGCCTGCGCGACGATGGCCAGCACGGCCGGGGCCAGCCCGGCGAACAGGGCGGCGACCACGGTGGTGGTCCCGAAGGCCACGTAGACCGCGGACAGCGCCAGCAGGGCTACCACGCCCGGCAGCACGAACAGCGTGCCGGCGACCAGGCCGCCGCGGGTGCCGTTGAGCAGCCAGCCGGTGTAGATCGCCAGCTGCTGGGCCTCCGGGCCGGGCAGCAGCATGCAGTAGTTCAGCGCGTGCAGGAACCGGCGCTGGCCGATCCACCGCTTCTCATCGACCAAAGTCCGCTGCATGACCGCGATCTGGCCGGCGGGACCACCGAAGGTCTGCAGCGAGATCAGGAACCAGGTCCGCACTGCCTGGCCGAACGGCACCAGGTCCCGCCGGGTCGACGTTGCGGCGGCCTCCGATGTCCGCGGATCCAGCTCGGCCGCGAGGCCGTGGACATGGTCGGCCAGCTCGTCCCGCACCGCGCGGGCGACCTCGACGGTCTCCACCGGGGTCCGGGAGACCTGCCAGTGCCGCTGCTCGCCGCCGGCCGGGAGGTCGCCGGGCTGGTTGATCGTGACGACGAGATCGGCGTCCCCCAGGAGCGCGTCGGTCAGCTGGGTCGGGGGACCGGCCGGCACCGTGATCCCGGCCTCGGTGAGCGCCGCCATCGCCGCCGGGTTGAGCGCCGGGTCCGGGTCCGGCCCGGCGGCCAGCACGCGGACCCGGTCGGGCAGCTCCGCCCGCAGCAGTGCCGCGGCCATCGCCGATCGGGCCGAGCCGTGCGCGCAGACGAACAGCACGGTCAGCTCGTCGCCCGGCCGGGTCGCCGCGGAGCTGCTCGGCTCGGGGCGGCTCATGCGGGCTCCCGTCCGGTGAGCAGCTGGCGGCGGAAGAACTCGTACAGCCCGTCGAAGACCGGGCCGGCCACCGCCAGGGTCTGCTCGTCGGAGCAGACCAGCGACAGGCCGCGCAGGATCACGTCGAGGCCGGTGGCCTCCGGCGCGTCGTAGCGCTGGTCATCCAGGTCGGCCTCGTGCACCGCCTCCGCGATCCGCCACAGCACCGGGTCGGCCAGGTCGTACCGGCGCAGGATCGTCTCGAAGGTGCAGTCTCCGCCATGGTGCGACAGCTCCACGCCGCGCATGTCGAATGGTGTGGCGTCGGCCGGGACATCAGTCGGGTCGCCGACGAAGATGAACTCCGCCTCGGGGTCGAGGAACCGGCGGATCAGCCACGCGCAGGCCGCCCGGTCTATGTGCGCGCCGGCTCGGGTCGCCCACCTCACGGCCGGCGGACCTCGGCGGTTGCCGTTCCGGTCAGCTCCTGCAGTGCGGCGCGGGCCGTCTCCCGCTCCGGCGGCGGGAAGTAGTCGCGCCGGGTGATCTCCCGCCACTGCCGGCGTAACCGCGCGACCGCGCGGGCCGACTCCCCGCCGGAGCTCAGCTGGGCGGCCTCGCCGGCGAGCGCGACGTACTCGCTCGCCCGCGCCTCGGCCATCGCGCCGGCCAGCGCCCGTTCCTGGGCGGCGCCGGCGGGACGGGCCAGCCACACGCTGGCCTGCCCGCCGTCCTCGACCACCTCGTCGGCGAGCCACTCCAGCTGCTCCCGGGTGCGGGCGTCCGCCGGCAGAGCCACCAGCCCGTCCCCGAGCTGCGCCACACCGAGCCGCTTCAACCGCCGCCACAACGCGATCCGCGGCGTCGACGGCTCGCGGGGCAGCTGGTAGGTCAGCAGGACCCACTCCCCGATCGACGGTGATCCCGGCGCCCCGCTCATGCCGTGAAATGCAACCAGGGTTACAGCACAGTGTCCAGCTCGTCTCCAGCGTCGCCGACCGGCAGCGGCCTGGTCACGCGGGACTCGTCGGGATGGCTGCTGCCCCGGTGTGGCGAGGGTCGGCGACCAGGGGGCTGATGTGGACCGTGGCGTCGGTGAGCCGGGGGACGTCGTGCAGCAGTCGCCGGCGGGCTTCGTGGGCGATGTCGTGGGCGTCGACGAGGCTGAGGTCGGCGGCGACGCTGAGGCCGGTCTCGGCGCGGATCCGGTGTCCGATCCAGCGCAGGCGCAGGTCGTCGACGCGGTGGACGCCGGGCACGGCCCGCAGCGCGGTCTCGGCGGCGTCGACCAGCTCGGGGTCGACGCCGTCCATGATGCGGCGGTAGATGTCGCGGGCGGCGGTGCGGAGCACGGCCAGGATCGCGACGGTGATCAGCAGCCCGACGATCGGGTCGGCCAGCGGGTAGCCGGCCATGACACCCAGCGCGCCGCCGACGACGGCCAGCGAGGTGAACCCGTCGGTGCGGGCGTGCAGCCCGTCGGCGACCAGCGCCGCCGAGCCGATCTTGCGGCCGACGCGGATCCGGTAGACCGCGACCAGCTCGTTGCCGGCGAAGCCGATGAGCCCGGCCACCAGCACGGCACCGGCGTTGCTGATCGGCTGCGGATCGATCAGGCGGCGGACCGACTCGTACCCGGCGACGACGGCGGACAGCGCGATCATCGCGACGATGAACAGACCGGCGAGATCCTCGGCCCGACCGTAGCCGTAGGTGTAGCGGCGGGTCGCCGCGCGCCGTCCCAGCACGAACGCGATCCACAGTGGCACCGCGGTCAGCGCGTCGGAGAAGTTGTGGATCGTGTCGGCCAGCAGCGCCACCGACCCGGTCAGCGCGACCACCACCGCCTGCGCCAGCGCGGTGAGCAGCAGGGCGACCAGGCTGATCTTCAGCGCCCGGATGCCCTCGGCGTTGGACTCCAGCTCCGCGTCCACCGAGTCGGCGGCATCGTGGCTGTGCGGCTTCACTATCGACAGCAGCCAGCCCCGGACTCCTCCCAGGTGGTCGTGGCCGTGCGGGTGGTCATGCCCGTGGTCGTGGTGAGGTGCCTGGCCACCGGCCGGGCCCATCAGGACCCGGTCCGCGCCGCCGACCCGGAGGTCGGCAGGGTGGTCAGGCCCGGATCGCCGCGGTGGTGCTCGGGCACCCCCGAACCGGCATGCTCGGCGTGGTAGAGCGCGTCCTGCACGAGCTGGCGGACGTGCTCGTTCTCGATCCGGTAGAAGACCTGGGTGCCCTGCTTGCGGGTGCGCACCAGCCGGGCCATCCGCAGCTTCGCCAGGTGCTGCGAGACGCCGGTCGGTGGCTTGCCGACGGTGGCCGCCAGCTCGTTGACCGGCAGCTCGTCGTCCAGCAGCGCCCACAGCAGCTCGACCCGGGTCCCGTCGGCCAGCATCCGGAAGACCTCGACCGTGAGGTCCACCTGATCCCGGTCGGGCCTGGACCTGCGCACCTGCTTACCTTCGTGCATACGCAGATTATGACATGCCCCGCGGTGTCGTCCCGAATACATCGACAGGTCGTCCTGTGGGGCTCGGGGTTGTGCTCGGCGGCCCGGGCGGTTCCACACGAGCCGCCCGGGCACGCGAGATCGATACCCTGCGCCGGTGGATGCCGAAGCCGGTCCTAGCTGGCGTCCTCCGGCCGCTGCGGCGGAGGGCGGGTGCTGATCGAGTGGCTGCTCGTCCTGCTCAGCGTCGTCCTGGTGGTGGCCTGCGGGGTGTTCGTGGCGGCCGAGTTCTCCTTCGTGACGGTCGACCGGGCCACGGTGGACCGGGCGGCGGAGGCGGGTGACCGGGCAGCGATCGGGGTCCGGACCGCGCTGCGGCGGCTGTCCACGCAGCTGTCCGGAGCGCAGCTGGGGATCACCATCACGAACCTGTTGATCGGTTTCCTGGCCGAGCCGGCGGTGGCCAGCCTGATCAGGCCACCGTTGACGGCGCTGGGGATGTCGGACGGCGCCGCGGCGGCGGTGTCGGTGAGCGTGTCGCTGGTGGGCGCGACCGCGGTGACGATGGTGGTCGGCGAGCTGGTGCCGAAGAACCTGGCGATCGCCCGCCCGCTGGCCACGGCTCGCGCTGTCCAGGGTCTGATGCGCGGCTTCACCACCGCCTTCGGCCCGGTGATCGCCTTGCTCAACGGCGCCGCGAACCGACTCGTCCGGCTGGTCGGCGTCGAGCCGGCGGAGGAGCTGGCCTCGGCGCGCTCGCCGGAGGAGCTGGTCTCGCTGGTCCGCCGTTCGGCGGCCGAGGGCACGCTGGAGCACGAGACCGCATCGCTGTTCGTTCGGTCGGCGTCCTTCTCGGAGAAGCGGGCGCGGGACGTGCTCACCCCGCGGGTCCGGCTGGCGACCTTGCGGCAGGACGAGCCCATGGTGGCGGTGGTGGAGGCGACTCGTCGCACCGGCCGGTCGCGGTTCCCTGTCCTCGGTGAGGGCCTGGATGACGTCGTCGGCGTCGTGCACGCCAAGCACGTGCCGCTGGTTCCCGTCGACCGGCGTGCCGAGACCCGGGTCGGGTCCGTCATGGAGGCGCCGCTGTTCGTGCCGGAGTCCCTGGAGCTCGATGCGCTGCTCGGGCTGCTGCGCCTGCGCGGTCTGCAGATGGCCGTCGTGGTCGACGAGTACGGCGGCACGGCGGGCGTCGTCACCATGGAGGACCTGGTCGAGGAGCTGGTCGGCGCGGTCCGGGACGAGCACGACGCGGCCGAGCGCCCGGCGCACCAGCTCCCGGACGGCGGGTGGCTCCTGTCCGGTCTGCTGCGTCCGGATGAGGTGGCCGAGTTGACCGGGGTCGACCTGCCTCGCGATGACCGGTACGAGACCCTGGGTGGCCTGGTGACCGCCCACCTCGACCGGATCCCGGCCGAAGGTGACGTTCTCGAGCTGTCCGGTCGCCGGCTGACCGTCGAGCGGATGGACCGGTTCCGGGTGGACCAGGTCCGGCTCGACGTCGGACCCGGCGGCCCGGCCGGCGGGACGAGGGGCCGGTCATGAGCGACGCCGGTGCGCTGCTGGTGGCCGCGGCCCTGCTGGCCGCGAACGCGTTCTTCGTCGGCGCCGAGTTCGCACTGATCTCGGCCCGCCGGACGGTGATCGAGCCGAAGGCCGAGGCAGGTTCGCGGTCGGCCCAGATCACCCTGCGGGCGATGGAGCGGGTCTCGGTGATGATGGCCGGCGCCCAGCTCGGCATCACCGTGTGCTCGCTGGGTCTGGGCGCGCTCGGCGAACCTGCGGTCGCGCACCTGGTCGAGCCGCTGTTCGAGGCGGTGGGCCTGCCGGACTCCCTGCTGCACCCGGCCGCGTTCGCCCTCGCGCTCGCTGTCGTGGTGTTCCTGCACGTGGTCATCGGCGAGATGGTCCCTAAGAACATCACGCTCGCCGGGCCCGACCGCGCCGCGCTGGTCCTCGCGCCGCCGCTCGCCGCGGTCGTGCTCGTCCTCAAGCCGGTCATCGTCGCGCTCAACGCGGTGGCGAACCTCGGTCTGCGGGCGCTGCGGGTCGAACCGCGGTACGAGGTGGCCAGCGCCTTCAACCGGGAGGAGGTGGCGGGGCTGCTCGCCCAGTCGCGCCGGGAAGGCCTGCTGGAGCCTGAGCAGGACCACCTGCTCAGCGAGGCACTGGCCTTCGAGGAACGCCGCGTGCACAGCGTCGTCCTGCCGGTCGACACCGTCGTCGCCGTTCCGCCGGACGCCACCGTCGCCGACATCGAGCAGCTGGCCGCGCGTACCGGCTACTCCCGGTTCCCGGTCGGCGGGGGAGCGGCCTTCGACGGCTACGTCCACATCAAGGACGTCCTCGACAGCGGCACCGGAGCGCGCTCCGCCCCCCTCGATGCCGGCCTCGTCCGGCCGCTGCCGGTGCTCGACGCCGACCAGCCGTTGTGGACCGCGCTGCGGGAGATGCAGACCACCGGCGCTCATCTCGGTCAAGTCCTCGACACCAATGGCCGTACCGTCGGCGTCGTCATGCTCGAAGACGCCCTCGAGGAGCTCGTGGGCGAGATCCGCGACGCCACCCAACGCCGCGGCTGAGCGAGTCGCGCATCCGGTCACGAGTCGGGTCGGACCAGTCGTCCGTTGGTCACCTGCACGGCGACGGCGCCGTGCCGCGGCCGTCGTCGACATCGTCGTCGCGGAGGACACCCGACACCCGGCGGAGCTCGGTAAGGGCGTCCGCGCCTCTTCTCTAATTGGCGCGCAGGGTGGGAGAGTACGTAGCCGTCCTTGCGTCAACGGTGGGTGCTGGTTCCGCTGTCGATCGGAGCTCCATGTCCGTGCCGTATCCGCGGGTGGATCGGCTCGCCGACAGCGACGAGCCGAGCGATATCGACCTGATCGCCCGGGTACGGGCGGGCAGCAGCGATGCCTACAGCCTGCTCTACCAGCGGCATCTGCGCTCCGCGCGGGGTCTCGCATGGCAGCTGAGCAGGTCGGCAACGGATGTCGACGATCTTGTCGCTGACGCGTTCGCGAAGGTGTTCGCCACGCTCCGGGCCGGCGGCGGCCCGACGACCGCGTTCCGCGCGTACCTGCTGACGTCGATACGCAACAGCTCGGTCGAGTGGCATCGTCGGGACCGCCGCCTCAAGCTTTGTGGCGATATGACGGAACAGGATCCGGCTGTTCCGTGGGTCGACCCGGCGGTGGCCGGACTGGAGTCGACGCTGGCCGCGCGGGCGTTCGCCCAGCTGCCGGAACGCTGGCAGGCGGTGTTGTGGCACACCGAGGTCGAGGAGGACTCACCCACCGACCTGGCGCCGATCTTGGGCTTGTCCCCGAATGCCGTGGCCGCGCTGGCCTACCGAGCGCGGGAGGGGCTGCGTCAGGCCTACCTGCGTGAGCATCTGTCCGCCGAGGCCCATGGAGAGCACCGCCAGACGGTGGCGCGGCTCGGTGCCTGGACTCGTGGGGGCCTGACGCGGGGGCGCCGCGCCAAGGTCGACGAGCACCTGGCTGAGTGCGAGCGGTGCCGGGCGCTGGCTGCCGAAGTGCAGGAGGTCAACGGCGGCCTGCGTGGTCTGATCGCGCCGGCGGTGCTCGGGACCGCGCTGGCGCCTGCGTACCTGTCCTCCGCGGCCGGCAAGGCAGCGGCCGCGGCCGGTGGTGTCGGGGCGGCGGCTGCGGCCGGCGGAGGCGGCATCGGCGCGGTTGCTGCCGTTGGCGCTGGCGGCGCGGCAGCGGCCGGTGGGTCGACGCTGAGCGCCGTTGTCGGATGGATCGCCGGTACGACCGCCGGCAAGGTCGCCGTCGGCGCGGCCGCCGCCGTCGTCGTGGCCGGCACAGTCGTCGGCGCAGGAGTCACCGGACCCGCACCAGCCGGGCAGGTGGCGGCCGGCCCGTCCGCGGTGACGCCCGCCACGGGTCCTGCCGCCGCCTCCCGCAACCCGGAGCCCACCAGGCCGGGCGCACCGGCCTCCGGTGGCCCTTCCGCCCAGGCCGACCGCGCACCGGACCCGGCTGCCAGCAGACCCGACGCCTCCGCTGCGCCGCTCGTGCCCGGCCGGCAGGCCGGGGTGCCTCCCCGGCAGTCTGGAGGGCGTACGTCAGCTGTTCCCCCGCCCGGAAGCGGAACTGGCTCCAAGACTCCGCCACCGCGGCCGGCGCCGGCAGCCGGCGGGCCGGTGCTGGAGGTCGGCGCACCGGCCGCCGTACGACCCTTGCGTCAGGATCGTCCGGGCGAGATCGGCGTGCTCCTGCGCAACGATGGCACCGGCGCCGCCGCCGACCTGGTCGCCACCGTGTCGCTGCCGGCCGGCGTGACCGTGCGAGCCGGCAGCAGCAACAGCCGGACCGACTGGCACTGCACCGGCACCGGCCAGGTCGCGACGTGCCGGATCGCGAGCCTGCCGGCCGGCAGCAGCGGCACCGTCCGGGTCAAGGTCTTCGTCGCTCGGGACGCGATATCGGGTGTGGTAGACGGCGAGGTGAGCGGTGCCGGCGTGCTGAGCGCCGTCATCCCCTCGGCGGCGGTGGACGTCGACGCCAAGTAGGCCGCTCGATCTCGTACCGGTCGGCGAGGACAGCCGTGCCCGCGGTCGGACCGGTCGGCATGCTCACGTCCCTCCCTTACCCGGCGGCACGGGCCGCCCACCTCGACCGGGCCGCCGGCGCGCCGCGCGGTGAGGGCGACGGGCCGGCGGGAGACCGCACCCGGGCCGGTGGCGTCGCATGACGGCGGACCTGTCTCGGCCCCTCGTCCGAGGATCGGACGGGGGGCCGAGACAAACGCCTTTTCTACAGCGGATCGTCGTAGACCCGGCGCTCCTCGACGACCTCCCGGCGCGGGGCGACCCGCCGCTCGACGACCTCGGCCGGAGCGACGGCCTCGGCGGGAGCGACGGCCCGGCGCCGGCGCGGCGCCCACACCAGCAGCGTGAGGACGAGGCCGAGCGCACCGATCAGCATGAGGATGATCCCGACGACGTCCAGATCCAGACCGGACACACTCACGTCGGTCGCAAAGGTGAGGATCGCCCCCACCGCCAGCAGGAAGATGCTCACTCCGATACCCATGCCGGTGCCTCCAGTCGAGAGCATGAACTGTCGCTAGCCAAATACCCATCACCCCGTGCGCGCAGTCCGAAAACTTAGGTCTTGGGAACCGCGTCATAGTAAGAAGCAAGTAGCGTCATCGACTTTCTATAGACGCTCCCGCGCCAGCCGGCCCGACCGGCTCGGCTCGACCTGGCTTCTCTGCTTGCCGAGCGCGCCGAGGACGCGAGACCGCGCGCCGTCCTGGCCGCTTGTACGATGTGGCGTGGCCAGGCGTCGGCCGAGGACTGAGGACCCCGGAGTTCGGTGACGTGAGTTCGCAGGAGTGGGCGCGGGTGGTGCGCGCCGCGCAGGACCCGGACGAGGTCGAGGACCGGGAGTCGGTCCTGCGGGCGGCGGTGGCGCTGGGGGTCGGTGCCGAGGCCATTGCGTGCAGCCTGACCGAGCTGGCCGAGGGGGGACCCCGGACGGTCGTCTGGTCGGGCGCGGCTGCTTTACCTCTCGATGACGCTCAGTACGCGGAGGACGCCGGACCTTGCCTGGCGGCCGCTCGGACCAGGGCGGTCCATCACGTGGTGGGCGCCGTCGAGCTGGCCCGATATCCGGGGTTCGCCGCGGCGGCGCACCGGCACGGGGTGGCGAGCTCGCTGTCGGTGCCGCTGGTCGGCGTGCGGCGTGCGGCGGCCCTGAACTTCTACGCCACGACGCCCGAAGCCTTCGGCGCGACCAGGGCGCGGGCGGAGGCCGAGCTGCTGGCCCGCTGCGTGTCCAGGCTCCGGCCGGCCGGCCGGTCGGCGGAGCGCGCTTCCCCGGAAGCGCTCGCGACTGCCTTGGACCGCGGCAGCGGGCTCCGCCGGGCCCAGGAGACGCTGGCCGCCCAGCACGGGCTGAGCAGGCAGGACGCTCTGTTGCTGCTGATGCGCCGCTCCCGCGAGGAGCAGCGGAGTATCTACGACGTCGCCGAGGACGTGGGTGGCGGCGCCGGCACGGAAGCCGCCTCGTGACGGCAGGTGAGCCCAAACTGAGCCTGGCTGAGGGAGTGACCCGCTCCGGGATGGGCTTCGAGGAGCTCTGGCTGCGGCAGCTCAGCCTCGGTGGTGGCGCCGGGCGGCTGGAGGTCGAGGCGTACGTACTGGGGCTGCTGGTCCTCGACGCGTTCCAGCACGACATTCTCGCCCAGGCCGTCAACGAGCACTTCCTCGAGCGGGACGGCGATCATCCGGTCGGCTACCGGAGCACCATTCTCACGGATTAGGACGGCAGCGGTGTCTCCGCCCCGGACAAGGGGGACACGATTGCGGCTGGACCGAGAGCGGGTAGATTCTCGGCAGGTTGGGAACACAGCCTCGCTCCTCTCTGACCGGGTTCGTCGCCATAGGCAAGGGGTCCTTCGCTGTGTCCGCTCTCACGCCGTGGTGACCTTCGATCGGTCCCCGACCGGGCTCCTGGACCTGTACGCCGACCTCGGCCGGCAGTTGGCTGCCACCGGTGATCGGGCCGCCGTCCTGGCCGCGCTGAGCCGGGTCGCGGTCGACCGGGTGCCCGGCACGGAGTGGGCGTCGATCACCGAGGGGCGCAAGGGCGGGTTCAGGACGGTGGCCGAGACCCACCAGGCGGCCCGTGAGGTCGACGAGATCCAGTATCAGCTCGGCACCGGTCCGTGTGTCGACGCGATCCTCAAGGACGTCGTCTTCCGGGCCGACGACCTGCTGACCGACGGCCGCTGGCCGGTCTTCGGTCGACTGGCCGCCGAGCGCCACCACGTCCGCAGCATGCTGTCCTTTCGGCTGTTCCTGGAGGACGACGAGCGGATCGTGGGCCTCAACCTCTATGCCACCAGCACGGCAGCGTTCGACGAGGACTCCGAGACCGTGGGAACCCTGGTCGCCACCCACGGCGCCCTGGTCATCACCGCGGCCACGGCTCGCGAGCAGACGGCCCAGCTGGAGCAGGCGCTGGTCAACAGCCGCCGGATCGGCATGGCGATGGGCGTGCTGATGGCCACTCACAAGATCGCCCAGGATCAGGCCTTCACCCTGTTGCGCATCGTCAGCCAGAACACCAACCGCAAGATCGCCGACATCGCGATCGATGTGGTGGACACCGGCATCCTGGATCTCCCGCCCCAGCCGAGCAAGTATCGCTGACCCGCGGCACCAAGGTCCGCGATCATGTGGTGTGGCGGGTTCATGTCGTGAGGGGAGTGGTCGGTGGTCGAGACGGTGCGTACTCCGGACGAGCGGTTCCGCGGTCTGGTGGGTTGGGAGCACGAGCCGTCGTACGTGGACGACCTGCCCGGCTACGAGGGTATGCGGGCGCACTACGTGGATCTGGGTCCGCGGGACGCGGCGGAGACGTACCTGCTGCTGCACGGGCAGCCGACGTGGGGGTACCTCTACCGCAAGATGATCCCGGTGTTCCTGGCCGCCGGCGGGCGGGTGGTGGCGCCGGACTTCTTCGGCTTCGGCCGGTCGGACAAGCCGGTCGACGACGCGGTCTACTCCTTCGACTTCCACCGTGAATTCCTGCTGCGGTTGGTGGAGCGGCTGGACCTGACCGGGATCACGTTGGTCGTGCAGGACTGGGGTGGGCTGCTCGGGCTGACGCTGCCGATGGACGCCGGGTTCGCGCCCCGGCTGTCCCGGCTGCTGGCGATGAACACCGGGCTCGCGCTGGGCCGGTCGCCGGGCAAGGGCTTCGAGCAGTGGCGCGCGTACGCCGCGTCGCAGCCGGACCTGGCGGTGGGTGAGCTGCTGCGGCGGGCCGTGCCGGGGCTGACCGAGGCGGAGGCGGCGGCGTACGACGCCCCGTTCCCGGACGTGTCGTACAAGGCGGGTGTCCGGGCGTTCCCGCAGCTGGTGATGACCGAGCCGGACATGCCGGGGGTGGCGGTGTCCCGGTCGGCGGTGGACTTCTGGGCCGGGTGGGACGGCCCCAGCTTCCTCGCCGTCGGCGCTCAGGACCCGGTGCTCGGGGTGCCGGCGATGGAGTGGCTGCACCGGCTGCTTCGGTCCGCGTCGCCGCTGCTGGTGCTGCCCGAGGCCGGTCACTTCGCCCAGGAGAGCGGCGACGTCATCGCCCGCGCCGCACTGAGCTCCTTCGCCGACGCCGGCCCCCGGACCGGCTGACCACCCGCCCGCTACCGGTCCGGCCGCCAGGTCGGGCAGGACGGCCACCGAGTCACCCAGCTCGCCCGGCCGGTACGACGTACGGGCTTCGTTCCCTTATGCCGTGGGGATGAAGTCGGTGCCGGGTGCGACGGTTGCCCGGCGATCATGTCCCGACAGGGGAGGTCAGGGTGAAGTTCGAGATCCTGAAGTCGAGCGCGGCCCAGCCGTACCGGTGGCGGATCGTCGCCACGAACGGTCAGGTGCTGGCGACGTCGGAGAACTACGCTTCCAAGCAGAGCGCGAAGAGCGCCTGTGAGTCGGTGAGGAAGTCGGCCGGGTCGGCCGACCTGGTCGACCTGACCTAGGACCTAGGGGCGCCGGCCGGCCTCGTGGGCGGGTCAGGCGACCCGGGCGGTGGCGGTGGTCGGTGGGACGCGGTCGGGGTGCAGGACCGCGGCGAGGGCCTCGACCCCGTCCACCACGCGGGGGCCGGGCCGGGTGATGAGCCCGTCGGCGTCGATCGCCCAGACCGGCAACCCGGGCAGCTCGGCCGCGGCGACCCGGGCCTGCTCGGTGGCGCCGTCGAGGTGGAAGCCGCACGGGGCGACCACGACGACGTCGGGCCGTGCGGCGGCGACTTCGGCCCAGGTGGTCTCGACCGAGCGGCCACCGGGGCGACCGGTGACCGGGACGCCGCCGGCCGCGGTGACCAGGTCGGGCACCCAGTGGCCGGCGGTGAACGGCGGGTCCACCCATTCGGCGACGGCCACCCGCGGACGCGGCGCACCCGCGGTAGCGGCGGCGACCGCGGCCAGCCGGGCCCGGAGCCGGCCGACCAGCGCCTCGGCGGCGGCCGACGTGCCGGTGTGGCGGCCCACGGTCAGGACCGAGTCGAGCACCTCGTCCAGGGTGCGCGGGTCGAGGGAAACGACCTCGGCGCGGCAGCCGAGGTGGTCCAGGGCCGCCTCGACCTGGCCGGCCGGCAGCGCGCAGACCCGGCACAGGTCCTGGGTGAGGATCACGTCCGGCCGCAGGTCCCGCAGCGCGCCGGCGTGCAGCGTATAGAGGTCCTCACCGGCCGCGGCCCGGGCGCGTACCCAGTCGTCGATCTCCCGCGGGCTCATGTCGCGGGTGTCCCGGCCGCCGACGACCACGGTCTTGTCGGTCCGCGCGGCCGCCGGCTCGTCGCACTCGAAGGTCACCCCGACCAGGTCCGCGCCGAGGCCGAGCGCGTACGCGATCTCGGTGGCCGCGGGCAGCAGGGAGACCAGGCGCACCACCCGACCTTAGGCGAGGGCGAGGGAGCGGGCTCCGCCATCGCGACCTGGCCCGCTCGTCCAGGATCACACCGAGGCCGGCCGGAGCCGCGGCCGCGCGGCCCGGTCTTCACCGCCAAGGGTGAGCTACGTAGCGTGATGATCCAGTTCCTGGCAGGGAGCGGCGCGCGGGGTGGGTGCTTAGTCTGACGTCATGGACTCGGGGCCGCGGGCGGGGGCGGAGCGGCGGCGGCTCCGCGGGCCGGTCGCCGGGGCCGTGGCGGCCCTCGTCGTCCTGGTCACGGCCCTGGCGGTCGTCCGGGTCGGCGGGACCGACGAGCCGGCCGCGGCGGCACCCGGCCCGAACCCGAGTCCGAGCGCGACGCCGAGCGTGGCGGACGTCTACCGGCAGGTCGGCCCGTCGGTCGTGGTCGTCCGGACGGCCCGCGGCGCGCTCGGCACCGGGGTGGTCGTCACCGGCGGCGGCACGGTCCTCACCGCCAACCACGTCGTGTCCGACGGCAGCGCGATCAGCGTCCTGTTCGCCGACGGCACCCGCTCGGCCGCCCGGGTCGCGGCGGCCGACCCGAAGAAAGACATCGCCGCTCTCGCCCCGGCGACGCTGCCGGACCCCGTGGTGCCGGCGACCCTCGGCGGCGGGGTCGAGGTCGGCGCCCCGGTGGTCGCGATCGGCAACCCGCTCGGGCTGACGTACAGCGTCTCCACGGGCGTGGTCTCGGGCCTGGACCGGCCCGCCCGGACCGAGCGGGGACGGTTCACCGGGCTCATCCAGTTCGACGCGGCGGCGAACCCGGGCAGCTCCGGCGGGCCGCTGCTGGACCGCAACGGCGCGGTCGTCGGCATCATGATCTCCATCGCCGACCCGGGCGACGACGAGGCCTTCGCGGGCATCGCGTTCGCGGTGCCGATCGGCACCGCCCTGGGCGACATCGGCCCGGGCGAGGGCGGCGGGCCGCAGACGTGACGACGCAGACGTGACGATCCGGCCGGGAGGCGGCATGACCCACCCGCTCGAGCAGGTGCTGTTCGAGGTCAAGCGGACGATCGTCGGCCAGGACGTGTTGCTGGAGCGGATGGCGGTCGGCCTGCTCGCCGACGGCCACCTGCTCGTCGAGGGCGTCCCCGGGCTGGCCAAGACGCTGGCGGTGAAGTCGCTGGCGGCCGCGGTCGGCGGGCAGTTCCAGCGGATCCAGTTCACCCCCGACCTGGTGCCCGCCGACCTCACCGGCACCCGGGTCTACCGGCAGCACACCGGCGAGTTCGAGACCTCGCTCGGGCCGGTCTTCACCAACCTGCTGCTCGCCGACGAGATCAACCGGGCCCCGGCGAAGGTGCAGAGCGCGCTGCTGGAGGTGATGCAGGAGCACCAGGTGACCATCGGCCGGGAGACCTTCTCGGTGCCGGACCCGTTCCTCGTCATGGCCACCCAGAACCCGATCGAGTCCGAGGGCACGTACCCGCTGCCGGAGGCCCAGGTGGACCGCTTCATGATGAAGGTGGTCGTGTCGTACCCGACCGCCCCCGAGGAGCACGCGGTCGTCGAGCGCGCGCTGCAGCCGGCCCCCACCACCCAGGCACTGCTCACCCCCGAGGACCTCGTGCGCATGCGCGCCGACGTCCGGCAGGTGTACGTCGACCCGGCCATCGTCGACTACGCGGTCCGGCTGGTCACCGCCACCCGGGCGCCGGCCACGGTCGGGCTGGGCGAGCTGGAGAAGTACGTGACCTACGGCGCCAGCCCGCGCGCGTCCATCGCCCTCGTGCTCGGCGGGCGGGCGCTCGCCTTCCTGCGCGGCCGCGAGTACGTGCTGCCGACCGACCTGCGCGAGCTCACCCCGGACGTGCTGCGCCACCGCATCGTGCTCTCGTACGAGGCGCTGGCCGACGACGTCGACCCGGACACCGTCGTCGCCGGCGTGCTGCGCGCGGTGCCGGTGCCCGAGGTCGCCCTGCAGGACCGCTGAGGCCCTGAGCTGTGGATCCCGTCGGCCCTCCTCGCTCCGCTCCTCGGGTCGCAAGCGACCCTGCGATGCTCACTCCGAGGACCTCCTCGTGACCGTGTCTCCCGTCGGCCCTCCTCGCTCCGCTCCTCGGGTCGCAAGCGACCCTGCGATGCTCACTCCGAGGACCTCCTCGTGACGAAAGCGCCCGATCGGCTGCTGCTCCGGCTGGAGTGGCGGGTGATCCGCCGTCTCGACGGGCGGGTGCAGGGCGACTACCGCACGCCGTACCGGGGCGCCGGGCTCGACTTCGCCGGCCTGCGCGACTACGTCGAGACCGACGACGCCCGGCACATCGACTGGAACGCCACCGCCCGGCTCGCCGAGCCGCAGGTGCGCCAGTTCACCGAGGACCGGGAGCTGACCGCCTGGCTGGTGCTCGACCGGTCGGCGTCGATGACGGTCGGCGCCCCCGGTCGCGGCAAGCACGACGTGCTGGCCGAGCTCGCCCTGACCCTGGCCCGGCTCTTCGGCCGGGGCGGCAACCGGGTGGGCGCGCTGCTGCACGACGGCGCCACCACCCGGATCGTGCCGCCGGGCACCGGCCGCGGGCAGGCGCTGCGCATCGGCCACGAGCTCGACCGCACCGCCGCGGCCGCCGGAACGACCGGGTCCACCGACTTCGCGGTGATGCTCGACGCCGCCGCGTCGGTCGCCCGCCGCCGGTCGCTGGTCGTGGTGGTCTCCGACTTCATCGGCGCCGGCGGCTGGGACAAGCCGCTGCTGCGGCTCGCCCACCGGCACGACGTGGTCGCGCTGCGGGTCGTCGACGCGGCCGACGAGGACCTGCCCGACATCGGGCTGATCGTGGTCGAGGACGCCGAGACCGGCGAGCAGTTGCTCGTCGACTCCGGCGACCCGCTGTTCCGCAGCCGGCTGCGGGCCGGCGTGGCCGAGCGCGACGCCGCCCTCGCCGGCACCATGGGCCGGGCCGGCGTCCCGCTGCACCGCATCGACACCGACCGCGACCTGCTGCGGTCCCTCGTCGAGGTGGTCACCAGCACCCGGTGGCGGCGGCCATGAGCGAGCGCGAGGGCTCGCAGCGCGAGCGGGGAGCGACGAGGGCCGGGCGCCCGGCTGCCCCGCGCGCAGGCGCGGGCATGGGTGGAGCGCCTGGCGCCCTGTCCGAGGAGCGGGCATGAGACTTGCCTCGCCGTGGTGGCTCGTCCTCGGCGCGCTGGTGCTCGCCGCGCTGGTCGCCGGTGCGGTGGTGGCGGCCCGCCGGCGCGCCGCGGCGCTCGCGGCGGCGGGGGTGTCCGCCGGCCGGACCCGCGGCCCGCTCGGGCTCTGGCTCAGCCTCGCCGGGCTCGCGGTGGTCGCGGTCGCCGCCGCCGGGCCGGCGGCGTCCGTCCCGGTCGCCCGGTCGGCCGGCACGGTGGTCGTCGCGCTGGACGTGTCCAACAGCATGGCCGCCACCGACGTCGCGCCCACCCGGCTGGCGGCGGCGCAGGCGGCGGCGAAGGCGTTCGTCGACGCCCAGCCGGACAGCGTGGACATCGGGGTGGTGGCCTTCCAGAACGGCGCGCTCACCACCAGCCAGCCCAGCGCCGACCACGAGGCGGCCAAGGCCGCGATCGACCGGCTGCGCGTCGCCGGCGGCACCTCGCTGGCCGCCGCCGTGCTCACCTCGCTGTCCGCCATCACCGGCGAGAAGGTGACCGTCGCCCGCGACGGCACCGTCCCGGACCTCGGCTACTGGCCGTCGGCGACGATCGTCGTGTTCTCCGACGGCGAGGACCGCGGCGGCGGCGCGGCGACGGAGGCGGCGGCCACCGCCGCCCAGGGCGCCGGGGTGCACGTGCAGACCGTCGGCGTCGGCACCACCGCCGGGACCACGGTCGAGGTGGACGGCTACCGGGTCCGTACGGCGCTCGACGAGGCCACCCTGCGGGCGCTCGCGCAGACGACCGGCGGGGCGTACCACCCCGCGGCCGATGCGGCCGAGCTCGACCGGGTCGCCTCGACCATCGACCTGCGGCTGACCACGCAGCAGGAGGACCTGCCGCTGGCCGGCGCGTTCGCCGGGCTCGCGGTCCTGCTGCTGGCCGCCGGCGGCGTGCTCACCGTCCTGCGTACGGGGAGGCTGGTCTGATGGCGTTCGCCTGGCCGTGGGCGCTGTCGGCGCTGCTGGCGGTCCCGCTCGTGCTCGGCGTGGCCTGGTGGTCCCGGCGCCGCCGCCGGCGGGCCGCCGTCCGGGTCACCTCGGCGGCGCTGGTCCGCGCCGCGCTGCCCGGCCGCAGCCGGTGGCACCGGCGCATCCCGGCCGCCCTGCTGCTGCTCGGCCTGGTCGGGCTCGGCGTCGCCGCGGCCCGCCCGCAGGCCACGGTGGCGGTCCCGAGCAGCTCGACGACGATCCTGCTGGCGCTGGATGTGTCCCGCTCGATGTGCTCGACCGACGTGCCGCCCAACCGGCTCACCGCCGCGGAGGCGGCCGCCGCCCGGTTCATCAAGGCGCAGCCGAGCGGCGCCCGGATCGGGCTCGTCGCCTTCGCCGGCGTCGCCGGGGTGGTGGTGCCGCCGACCGACGACACGGAGGTGCTGCTGGAGGCGCTGCCCAAGCTCACCACCGCCCGGGGCACCGCGATCGGGCAGGCGATCCTCACCTCCATCGACGCCATCGCCGAGATCGACCCGTCGGTCAGCCCGACCGGCGTCGCCGTGCAACCCGGCGGCGGGTCGGCGTACGTGCCGCACACGGTCGTGGTGCTCACCGACGGCGCGAACACCCAGGGCGTCGACCCGCAGGTCGCGGCGAAGGCGGCCGCCGACCGGCGGCTGCGGGTCTACACGATCGGCTTCGGCACGACCACCCCCGCGCCGAGCGTCTGCGACAGCTCGCAGGTCGACGACGGCTTCGGCCGCGGCGGCGGCTTCGGCGGCGGCCGCGGTCCGGGCGGGCGCAACCCGCTGGTCGCCGACGAGGACACCCTCAAGCAGATCGCCACCACCACCGGCGGCAGCTTCTACCTGGCGGAGAACGCCGCCCAGCTGCAGCGCGCGCTGGCTGACCTGCCGCGCGCCATCTCGGTGACCAAGGAGGACCGGGACATCGCCAGCTGGTTCGCCGGGGTCGGCGGGCTGCTGGTCGCGCTCGCGACCGGGCTGTCGCTGTGGTGGAACCGGGTCCGCCGGCCGAGCCCCGCCGGCTGAGACCAGCAACGCACCGCGTCAAGCCCGGTGGCGCTGGAGTGGGGTCCTGCCTATCTCCCGGAACCGGTGGCCGGCTCGCCGGCGAGCAGATCGAGGACCGCCCGCTGCGCGCCGACCAGGTAGAAGTGCCCGCCGGGGAAGGTCCGCAGCTCGAACGGCCCGCCGGTCAGCTCACCCCAGGCCCGCGCCTCGTCCACGCCGACACGCGGGTCCGCGTCGCCGACCAGCGCGGTCAGCGGGCAGCGCAGCGGCGCCCCGGGGGAGTGCCGGTACGTCTCGATCGCGGTGTAGTCCCCGCGCAGCGGCGGCAGGATCAGCGCCCGCATCTCCGGGTCGACGAGCAGGTCCAAGCCGGGGCCGCCGAGCCCGGTGAGCTCGGCGAGCAGGCCGGCGTCGTCGCGCAGGTGCACGGTCTCCTCGCGGTGCCGGGTCGGTGAGCGGCGGCCGGAGGCGTACAGGTGGCGGAGCACGATCCCGTGCCGCTCCTCCCATCGGCGGGCCACCTCGTACGCGACCACCGCGCCCATGCTGTGCCCGAAGAAGGCGAGCGGGCGGTCGGCCCAGGGCAGCAGCGCCTCCGCCGCCCGGTCGGCCAGCGTGCCCAGGTCGGGGACCGCGGGCTCGTCGCGCCGCTCCTGCCGCCCCGGGTACTGCACGCCGAGCACCTCGACCCCCGGCCGCAGCGCGACCGAGGTCGGGTGGAAGAAGCTGGCCGAGCCGCCCGCGTACGGGAAGCAGATCAGCCGCCGGGGGGCCGCCGGCTCGGGGTGGTAGCGGTGGACCCAGCGCGCGGCGTCGTCCTGAGGTGCGCTCACCGGGCCCAGTCTGCCGGTACCGAGATCGCGGTCACCAGCAAGCCCCGCTCGACCAGCCAGCGGCCGGCGAAGCCGGTCAGCTCCCGCCCGGCCACCTGCGGGCCGGGCACCAGCAGCCGGGCGGTGAACGTGCCGGCGGCGAGGTCGAGCGTGACCTCGGCCTCGCCGAAGTCGAGCGGGAGCCGGGTCAGCGGGAACCATGCCTTGTAGACGGACTCCTTGGCGGAGAAGAGCAGCCGGTCCCAGCACACGTCGGGCCGGGCCGCCGCGGCGGCGCGCAGCCGGGTCCGCTCGGCCGGCAGGCTGACGGCGTCGAGGACGCCCGGTGGGAGCGCGGCATGCGGCTCGGCGTCGATGCCGACCGTGACGACCGCGCGGGCGCGGGCGACGGCGGCGGCCCGGTAACCGGCGCAGTGGGTCATGCTGCCGACCACGCCGTCCGGCCAGCCGGGAGCCCCGCGCTCGCCGGGCAGCAGCGGCGCGGGCGGGACGCCGATCCGGGCCAGCGCGCTGCGGGCGCAACTCCGGACGGCGCCGAACTCCAGCCGCCGCTTGGCCACCGCGCGGGCCACCGCGGCCTCCTCGGCGGGGAAGAGCTCGGCCGGCTCCGGCGCCCCGAACGACTCCGCCGCGGCGACCTCCGGCGGCAGGATCCGCCCGATCATCGCGCCGCGGTCACCAGCCTCACCCCGCTCGTCGCGTCCCGGGGACCGCCGGCCGCACCACCGCGGGCCGAACGGCTGAACCCCCAACCGGGGGTTGCCCCGAAACCGTTCATCACCGTATTGTCCATTTGGTCGGTCCTCATGTCTAACAGCACGTTTCGTCAGGCAAAAGCATTTACAGCCTTTTCAGGGCAACTAGTTTTGCAGAGTCCCTTTGATCATCGTCATGCGGATGTCGGGACGCAGAGATGCGATACGAGAGCAACGCCCCGCGACGCGTACGCGGGTGCTCGGCCGTCCGGCGGCCGGCTGGGCGGTGATGGCCGGTGCGGCTGGTCGAGCGCGCAAAGGCGACGTCCGTCCTGCGGGGACAGCTCGCCGAATGCACCGCGGGCCGGGGCCAGCTGGCACTGGTCTGCGGCCCGGTCGGCAGCGGAAAGACCGACCTGCTGTACGCATTCGGTGAGGCGGCCGTCGAGGCCGGCGCGGTGTTCCTGCCCGCCGCCGGCGTCCCGGCCGAGCGTCAGGTGCCCTACGGGGTGCTCGACCAGCTCCTGCGCAGCACCGCGCTGCCCGCCGAGCTGGCCGGCCAGCTCGACCACCTCCTTCCGGATGGCGCCACCGAGGACGCGGAGGAGGCGGCGTCCCGGGCCCGGGTGCTGCGCGGCTGCGCGCAGGCGCTGACCGACCTGGCCGGCCAGCGTCCGGTCGTGCTCGGGGTCGACGACCTCCAGCACGCCGATCCGCAGTCCCTGCGGGCGCTGCTGCAGCTGGTCCGGCAGCTGCGCCGCAGCCGTACGCTGCTGCTGTTCACCCTCCCGGCGCAGTTCTGCCAGCGCAGCCGGGTCGCGTTCCAGACCGAGCTGCTGCGCCACCAGCACTGCCGCCGGATCCGGCTGCGGCCGCTGACCCGGCGCGGGGTCGCCGAGGTCGTCTCCGGCGCCCTCGGGGCGGAGCGGGCGGAGGCGCTGGCCGCGGACTACCACGAGGTCACCGGCGGCAACCCGCTGCTGCTGCGGTCGTTGCTGGAGGACATGCGCGACGTGGCCGCGGCCGACGACGGCCCCGGTCCGGCGGTGGGTGCCGCCTTCGGCGACGCGGTGGTGGCCTGCCTGCACCGCGGCCACGACCGGGCGCTCACCGTGGCCCGCGCGGTGGCGGTGCTGGGCGCGTCGGCGACGGTGCCGCTGCTGGGCCGCCTGGTCGGGGTCGAGGAACCCGAGCTGTCCCCGGTGCTGGCCGACCTGGCGGCGGCCGGCCTGCTGGACGGGGTCCGCTACCGGCACCCGGTCGCCTGCCGGGCCGTCGTCGCGGACCTGCCGGTCGAGCTGCGGCTGGACCTGCACCGGCGGGCGGCCGAGCTGCTCTACCTGGACGGCGCGGCCGCCGTGGCGGTCGCCCGCCACCTGGTCGCCGCCGACGACCTCGGGCACCGGTGGGCGGTGCCGCTGCTGCGGGAGGCCGGCGAGCAGGCGACGGTCGCCGACGACCTGTCGTTCGCCGCCGCCTGCCTGAGCCTGTCGCTGCGCGGCTGCACCGACGAGGCCGACCGGGTGGCGGCCACCGCGGCGCTGGCCCAGGTCGAGTGGCGGCTCAACCCGTGGACCGCGGCCCGGCACCTGGCCCCGCTCACCGACGCGGCCCGCGCCGGCCGGGTGCACGGCCGGCACCTGCCCTCGCTGGTCCGTTCGCTGCTCTGGCACGGCCGCACCCGGGACGCGATCGAGGCGGTGGACCGGGCCGGTGCCGGCGCGGCCGGCCCGGACGGCGGCGACGTCACCGCGGTCGACATCGGCGTCACCCGGCAGTGGCTGGAGTCCTGGCACCCGCCGCTGGTCAACGAGCTGCGCGAGCTCCCGGCGGCGCAGCGGGCGGCGGCCGACGCGATCCGCGCCGACGGGCACTTCGTGGCCGCCTCGCTGCTGGCCCGGGTCATCACCGGCGGCGCCGACGACGGCGTCGTGCCGGCCGCCGAGGCGATCCTGCGCGGCAGCGAGCTGACCGACGCCACCCTGGAGCAGGTCGAGTCGGCGCTGCTCACCCTCCTGTACGCGGACGAGCCGGAGCGGGCCTGCGGCTGGATCGAGCCGCTGCTGCAGGAGGCCGTCGCCCGGCGCGTCCCGACCTGGGAGGCGCGGCTGTCGGCGCTGCGGGCCGAGATCGCGCTGCGGCAGGGCGACCTGCCCGCCGCACTCGAGCACGCCCAGGCCGCGCTGAGCCGGATCCCGCTGCGCGGCTGGGGGGTCGCGGTCGGCGCGCCACTGTCCACAATGGTGCTCGCCAGCACCGCGATGGGCCGGACCGGGCAGGCCGCCGAGGCGCTGCGGCAGCCGGTGCCGCAGGCGATGCTGCAGACCCGCTTCCAGCTCAAGTACGGCTACGCCCGCGGCCAGCACCACCTGCAGGGCGACCGGCTGCACGCCGCGCTCAGCGACTTCCTCGCCGTCGGTGAGCAGGCCGGGCAGTGGGGCGTGGACGTGCCGGCGCTGGTGCCGTGGCGATCCGGCGCGGCGGCGGCGTACCTGCGGCTGGGGGAGCGGGTCAAGGCCCGGCAGCTGACCGAGCGGCAGCTGGAGCTGACCCGGGAGGGCTCGCGCAGCCGCGGCCTGACGCTGCGGGTGCTCGCCGCCGCCCGGGTGCCGCGGCACCGGGCCGCCCTGCTGCGCGAGGCGGTCGATGTGCTGCAGGCCGCCGGCGACCGGCTGGAGCTGGCCGGCGCGGTGGCCGACCTCGCCCGGGCGCACCGCGCGACGGGGGAGAGCCGCGGCGCCGACGCGCTGGTCCGGCACGCGCTCCGGCTGGCGGAGGACTGCCGGGCCGAGCCGCTGCGGGCGGCGCTGCTGCGCAAGGAGGCCGACCCCGAGCCGGAGCCGCCGCGGGTCGAGCCGAGCCTGATCCCCGGGGTGGCCGTCACCGGCCTGGGCGAGCTGAGCAAGGCCGAGCGCCGGGTCATCGCGCTGGCCGCGGTCGGGCACACCAACCGGGAGATCGCCGGCAAGCTCTTCATCACCGTCAGCACGGTGGAGCAGCACCTGACCAGGGCGTACCGGAAGCTCAAGGTGAGCAGTCGCGCCGACCTCGCCGCGACCATGTCGCAGAGCGCCTGACCGGCGGATCCGGGCGGACGGCGCTGGCCGCCCGGTCCCGCCGGGTGTCACTCGGCGATCGTGGTGCGCATCGTCCAGCGGTAGACGGTGACGTGCCGCCCGCCGTCGACCACGCGGTCGTCCGCCCGCTCGAAGTGCTCGTAGCCGCCGAGGCTCGGCACCTTGAGACAGGCCGTGCCCGGGGTGGCGGCGACCTGCATCGTCGCCGGCAGGGTCCCCGGTCCGCCTTCCAGGATCACGTCCACCAGTTCCGCCGTCTGGGCATCGGTGCACCCATCCATGGGACAGCTCCTCGCGTCTGGGCCGTGTCTCCCATCGTGTCGGCCGGCTGGCCGCACGCATACCCGTAATGCCCCCCACATCGACGCCGGAACGGGACTTTAGGGGTTGGGACCTTCCATATCGCTGGTTAGGCTCCGGACGTGTCGAGGAGCGCAGCCAGCCACGGCGTGGTCCTCGGCGGCGGCATGGCCGGCATGCTCGCGGCCCGGGTGCTGCGCCGGCACCTCGACCGGGTCACCGTGCTCGAGCGGGACGAGCTGCCCGACGGGCCGCGGCTGCGCAAGGGCGTCCCGCAGGCCCGGCACGCACACCTGCTCTGGTCCGGCGGTGCGCGGGTGATCGAGTCGCTGGTGCCCGGCACCACCGAGCGGCTGCGGGCCGCCGGCGCGCACCGGATCGGCGTCCACCAGGACATGGTCTCGCTGTCGGCGTACGGCTGGCAGCACCGCTTCCCGGAGACCCAGTTCCTGCTCGCCGCCACCCGGCCGCTGCTCGACTGGGTGGTCCGGGCCGAGGTCGTCCGCGACCCCGGCATCGATGTGCGCACCGGTGTGTCCATTGTGGACCTGTGCGGCTCGGTCGAGGCGGTCACCGGGGTGCGGGTGAACGACGAGGTCCTCGACGCCGACGTGGTGGTCGACGCGTCCGGCCGCGGGTCCCGCCTGCGGCAGTGGCTGGCGCCGCTCGGCGTGCCGGCGCCGGCGGAGGAGACGGTCGACTCCGGGATCGCGTACTCGACCCGGATCTACCGGGCGCCGCCGCGGGCCGCCGCGCGGTTCCCGATGGTGAGCGTCTACGCCGACTTCCGCGAGCGCCGGCCGGGCCGCAGTGGGCTGGTGCTCCCGGTCGAGGACGGGCAGTGGCTGGTCACGCTGTCCGGCACCCGCGGCGGCGAGCCGCCCACCGACGACGACGGCTTCGCGGCCTTCGCCCGCGGGCTGCGCCACCCGGTGGTGGGCGAGCTGATCGACGCCGCCGAGCCGCTGACCCCGGCGCACGGCTCGCACAGCACGGCCAACCGCCGCTGCTACTGGGAGCGGGTCGAGCCGTGGCCGGCCAACCTGGTCGTGCTGGGCGACGCGCTGGCCGCCTTCAACCCCATCTACGGGCACGGGATCAGCGCCGCCGCCCGCAGCGCCGCCGCCCTCGACCGGGCGCTGCGCCGGCAGCTGGGCCGGCCGGAGCTGGCCCGAGCCGCGTTCGCCGGGATCGCCCGGGCGGTCGACGACCCGTGGATCCTGGCGGTCTCCCAGGACATGCACTACCCGGGGTGCCGGGCGTCGGTCACCGACCCGCGGCTGACCGACCAGCTGGCGTCCCGGCAGCGCTTCGCCGACCTGGTCGGCACCGCGTCGCTCGGCGACCCGGTGGTCAGTGCGGCGACCACCGGCGTCACCGCGCTGGCCGCGCCGGTGTCCAGTGTGGAATCCCCGTCGGTGGTGGCCGCGCTGCGCGACGCCGGCGGCCGGCCGCCGCTGACCGGCCCGCCGCTGACCGCGGAGGAGTGGGCGCTCGTCCGGGCTCAGCCCGCCTCGGCGAGCGTGTAGTCCGACCGGCCGGCGATGATCCGGACCACCGCGATCAGCCCGGCGGCATCCAGCTCGATCAGGCTGATCAGGGAGAAGCGCAGCCGCCCGCCGCCGTCCGGGGCGTCCATCGTGCCGGTCACCGGCAGGGCGACCAGTCCGCCGCGCAGCGAGCCGGTCGGCGTCCCCGGCACCTCCTCGATCCGGGCCGCGATCGCCTTGGCCAGATGCTCGCGCAGCGCCGGGCGGCCGCGCAGCGGCGGGGTGCCGAGCGGGTCGGTGAAGACCACGTCCTCGGCGAAGAGCGCCATGACCCCGTCGAGGTCGCCGGCGTTCATGAGCTCGCAGTAGCGCAACGCCAGGGCCTTGGCGGCCGCGTCGTCCACCATCGCCTCGACCTCCCGTCCCGGTCAGAGGTAACGGACGTCGGTCGGCCCCCAGTACGTCCGCATGTCGTCGATGAGCCCGTCCGGGTTGACCCCGATGACCAGCACGCAGCGAAACTGCATCCGCGCCGTCCGCGGGTCGTCCGGCGGGGTCAGCACCCCGTGCCGGACCATGATCGGGCCGTTGGGCAGGAAGCTCATGGTGGCCGTCACCGGGACCGCCGCGTGCCGGCCGTCGGGCGCGGCGACCGGCTCGCCCGGCTCGTCGCGCACCCCGGCCGCAACGGCGCCGGTGGCGTGCGAGCGCAGCGCGCCGTGCCCGATCCGCTCGCCGGCGCCGACGGGGTCCTCGAACCGGACGTTCAGCGCGTACAGCCGGAGCAGGCCGTCGACATCCGCAGCGTTGAACCGCCGGCAGTGCTCGAGCGCGAGCGCCTTGAGGGTCGCTTCGTCAGGCAAGGCCTCTCCCGGCGGCGGTCCGGCGTACGGCACCAGCCTCACATCGCCGGTGAGCCCCGGGAACCCCTAGCGCCGGCCAGGACCCCCTAATGGGGCTTCCGCCGGGCCGGTCCGGCGAGACGGTTCGACCCGCACTCTTAGGGGTTGGCCGGACACGGGGGGTTTTCTAGGGTCGGTAGCTACTTCCGGGGTTTCGAGCCGACTGTCCGGATGGCGGGTGTCCTCCGCGACGGACCTCCACCCGGGATTGGGAGACGTCGTGGCGGTGGCGGGCAAGGGACCGGGCGGCGTCCCGGCTGCGCCCGACCCGGTGGCCGTCGTCGGTCTGGCCTGCCGGCTGCCCGCCGCGCCCGACCCGGCGGCGTTCTGGCGGCTGCTGCGCTCGGGGCGCGACGCGATCGGGCCGGTTCCCGCCGGTCGCTGGTCCGATCCGGACACCGCGGCCCGGGGTGGGTTCCTCGACGAGGTCGACCGGTTCGACGCCGGGTTCTTCGGCATCTCCCCGCGCGAGGCGGCGGCGATGGACCCGCAGCAGCGGCTGGTCCTGGAGCTGGGCTGGGAGGGCCTGGAGGACGCCGGGATCGTCCCGGCCGACCTGGCCGGCAGCCGCGCCGGCGTCTTCGTCGGCGCCATCTGGGACGACTACGCGACCCTGCAATACCGGCAGGGCACCGCGGCGATCACCCCGCACACGGTGACCGGCCTGCACCGCAGCATCATCGCCAACCGGCTCTCGCACACCCTCGGGCTGCGCGGACCCAGCCTGGCGGTGGACGCCGGGCAGTCGTCGTCGCTGGTGGCGGTGCACCTGGCCTGCGGGAGCCTGCGCTCCGGCGACTGCGACCTCGCCCTCGCCGGCGGGGTGAACCTCAACCTCGCCCCGGAGAGCACGGTCGGGGCGGCGCGGTTCGGGGCGCTGTCGCCGGACGGCCGCTGTTACACCTTCGACGAGCGGGCCAACGGCTACGTCCGCGGCGAGGGCGCCGGTCTCGTCGTCCTCAAGCGACTGTCCCGGGCGGTCGCCGACGGCGACGAGATCTACTGCGTGATCCGCGGCAGCGCGGTGAACAACGACGGCGGCGGCGACAGCCTCACCGTGCCCAGCCGGGCCGGGCAGGAGGACGTGCTGCGGCGGGCGTACGACCACGCCGGCATCGACCCGCGGACTGTGCAGTACGTCGAGCTGCACGGCACCGGCACCCGTCGGGGCGACCCGGTCGAGGCGGCCGCGCTCGGCACCGTGCTGGGCGCTGGCCGCGCACCGCGGGAGCCGCTCGCCGTCGGCTCGGTGAAGACCAACGTCGGCCACCTCGAGGGCGCCGCGGGCATCACCGGCCTGATCAAGACCGCGCTGGCGGTGCGTCACCGGGAGCTGCCCGCCAGCCTGCACTTCGAGCGCCCGCACCCGGACATCCCGCTGGACGAGCTGGGCCTGCGGGTGCAGACCGGGCTGTCCCGCTGGCCGCGGGACGGCGAGCGGCTGGTCGCCGGGGTCAGCTCGTTCGGCATGGGCGGGACCAACTGCCATGTCGTGGTGTCCGAACCGGATCCCCGCCCGTCCGAAGTGGACTCCGCTCCGACGCGGCCGGACCTGGTGGGCTGGGTGGTGTCCGCGCGCACGGCGGCGGCGCTGCGCGGGCAGGCGCAGCGGTTGCGGGAGGATCTTTCCGGTGACCCGGCCGAGGTGGCGTACGCGCTGGCGACGACGCGGACGTCGTTCCCGCACCGCGCGGTCGTGCTGGCCGGTGACGCCGACGGCTTCCGGCGCGGGCTGACCGCCCTGGTCGAGGGGGAGCCGTCGTCCGACGTGGTCTCGGGCACGGTCGTGGCGGGCGGCCTCGCGTTCCTCTTCGCCGGGCAGGGCAGCCAGCGCCTCGGCATGGGCCGCGAGCTGTACGAGCAGCACCCGGTCTTCGCCGCCGCGCTCGACGCGGTCTGCGCGCGGCTCGACCCGGCGGTACGGGAGCTGCTCTTCGCCGAGCCCACGCCGGAGAACGCCGCCCGGCTGGACCAGACGGCGTTCACCCAGACCGCGCTGTTCGCCGTCGAGGTGGCCCTGTACCGGTTGGTGGAGTCGTGGGGCGTGGTCCCGGACCACTTGCTCGGCCACTCAGTCGGCGAGCTGGCTGCCGCGCACGTGGCCGGCGCGCTGTCCCTCGACGACGCCTGCACGCTGGTCAGCGCCCGGGGTCGGCTCATGCAGGCGCTGCCGGCCGGCGGCGCGATGGTCGCGCTGCAGGCGGGCGAGGACGAGGTGGCCGCGACCCTCGCCGGCTCCGGAGTGGACATCGCGGCGGTGAACGGGCCGACGTCGACCGTGGTGTCCGGCGACGCCGACGCGGTCGACGCGGTGGCCGCGCAGTGGGCATCGCGCGGGCGGAAGACGCGCCGGCTGCGGGTGAGCCACGCCTTCCACTCCGCCCGGATGGACGCGATGGCGGCGGACTTCCGGGCGGTCGCCGCGGGGCTGACCGTACGGGCGCCGGCCATCCCGGTGATCTCGAACGTCACCGGCGAGCCGCTGACCGCCGGGGAGATCCGGTCGCCGGACTACTGGGTGCGGCACGCCCGGCGGGCCGTGCGGTTCGCCGACGGCGTCCGGTGGCTGCGCGGGCAGGGCGTGGTCACGTTCCTCGAGCTCGGGCCGGACGGGGTGCTGTCCGCGCTGGCGCGCGAGTGCGTCGCCGGCGACGGGGGCCTGCCGGCCGCCTTCGTCCCCACGCTGCGCCGGGACCGGCCGGAGGGGCGCAGCCTCCTCACCGCGCTGGCCGGGCTGCACGTGCGGGGAGCGGCGCCAGCCCGGCCGGGGCTCTGCGGCCCGGGGCCGGCCCGGCGGGTGGCGCTGCCGACGTACGCCTTCCAGCGCAAGCGCCACTGGCTCGACACCGTCGCGACCGGGCCGTCCCCGGCCGTCGCTCCGCCGGCCGTCGCTTCCCCCGCCGTCGCTGCCCCGGCCAGCGAGGCTGACGGCGGCGTGGCGGACAGGTGGCGGGGGCGGCTGGCCGGTCTGTCCGAAGCGGACCAGCTTGCCGCCGTACTCGACCGGGTGCGGCGGGAGATCGCCGCCGTGCTCGGACACGACGCCGACGACGAGATCGACAGCAGCTGGCCGTTCAAGGACCTCGGCTTCGACTCGCTCACCGCCGTGGAGCTGCGGGACCGGCTCGCCGCTGCAGGCGGGGTCGACCTGTCCACCACGGTCCTGTTCGACTACCCGACGCCGGCCGCGCTCGCCGTGCGGCTGCGCGCGCTCCTGCTCGGCCTGGCCGACACCCCGGTCGAGCCGGCACCGGAGATGGCGCCCGGCGAGCCCATCGCGATCGTCGGGATGGCGTGCCGCTACCCGGGCGGCGTCCGCTCGCCGGAGGACCTGTGGCGGATCGTCTCCGACGGGGTCGACGCCATCACCCCGTTCCCGGAGGACCGGGGCTGGGACCTCGACGCGCTCTACGACCCCGACCCGGCTCGGCACGGCACCAGCTACGCCCGGGAGGGCGGCTTCCTGCCCGACGCGGCCGAGTTCGACCCGGGGCTGTTCGGGATCTCGCCGCGGGAGGCGCTGGCGATGGACCCGCAGCAGCGGCTGCTGCTGGAGACCGCGTGGGAGGCGGTCGAGCGGGCCGGGATCGCACCGGTGTCGCTGCGGGGCAGCCGCACCGGGGTGTTCGCCGGGGCCACGGCGCAGGACTACGGCGCTCGGCTGCACGAGGCGCCCGAGGGCGCCGAGGGCTACACCCTGACCGGCAACGCGTCCAGCGTCATCTCCGGCCGGGTCGCGTACGCGCTGGGCCTGGAGGGCCCGGCGATCACCGTGGACACCGCCTGCTCGGCCTCGCTGGTGGCGCTGCACCTGGCGGTGCAGGCGCTGCGCCAGGGCGAGTGCGGGCTCGCGCTGGCCGGCGGGGTCACCGTGATGCCGACCCCGGGGATGTTCGTGGAGTTCTCCCGGCAGCGTGGGCTGGCGCCGGACGGACGCTGCAAGCCCTTCGCGGCGGCCGCGGACGGCACCGGCTGGTCCGAGGGCGTCGGCGTGCTGGTGCTGGAGCGGCTGTCCGAGGCGCGCCGCAACGGGCACCGGGTGCTCGCGGTCGTGCGCGGCTCGGCGGTCAACCAGGACGGCGCCTCCAACGGCCTGACCGCGCCGAACGGACCGTCCCAGCAGCGGGTGATCCGGGCCGCGCTGGCCGGCGCCCGCCTCCGGCCGTCCGACGTGGACGCCGTCGAGGCGCACGGGACCGGGACGACGCTCGGCGATCCGATCGAGGCCCAGGCGCTGATCGAGACGTACGGCCGGGACCGGGCCGAGGACCGTCCATTGTGGCTCGGCTCGGTGAAGTCGAACATCGGTCACACCCAGGCCGCGGCCGGTGTGGCCGGGGTCATCAAGATGGTCCTGGCGCTGCGGCACCGCCGGTTGCCGCGGACGTTGCACGTGGACTCGCCGTCGCCGCACATCGACTGGTCGTCCGGTGCGGTGTCGCTGCTGACCGAGCCGGTGGACTGGGTGGCGCCGGACCGGCCCCGGCGGGCGGCGGTGTCGTCGTTCGGGATCAGCGGCACCAACGCGCACGTGATCGTGGAGGAGTCCTCCGGGGAGCCGTCCGCCATCACGGTGCCCGGCGAGCCGGTGCTGTCCTCGGGTGCGGTCCCGTGGGTGCTGTCGGCGCGCAGCGCGGCTGCGGTGGCGGCGCAGGCCGGGCGGCTGGCGGTGGTCGATGCGGCAGTGGCGGATGTGGGGTGGGCGCTGGTCGACCAGCGGTCGGTGTTCGAGCACCGGGCGGTGGTGTGGGGAGCCTCGCGGAGCTCGCTGCTGGCCGGGCTGGGCGCGGTGGCGTCCGGGCAGGGCGCCGGCAACGCGGCGACCGGGTCCGTCGCCTCGGGTGCGGGGCCGGTGTTCGTCTTCCCGGGTCAGGGGTCGCAGTGGCTGGGGATGGGGCGGGAGTTGTTGGACGCCTCACCGGTGTTCGCCGCCCGGTTGGCCGAGTGCGCGGCGGCCCTGTCGTCGTACGTGGACTGGTCGGTCCGGGACGTGCTGACCGGCGCGGACGATGCCTGGCTGGGTCGGGTCGATGTGGTGCAGCCGGTGCTGTGGGCCGTGCACGTCTCGCTCGCAGCCGTGTGGGAGTCGCTGGGGGTGCGGCCGGCGGCGGTGGTCGGTCACTCGCAGGGGGAGATCGCCGCCGCGGTGGTGGCGGGTGCACTGTCGCTGGAGGACGGCGCGCGGGTGGTGGCCCTGCGGTCGCGGGCGATCCGGGCGATCGCGGGCCGCGGCGGCATGCTCTCGCTCGCGGCCGGGCGCGAGCAGGTCTCGGAGTGGCTGTCGCGCTGGCCGGGTCTGACGGTGGCGGTGGTGAACGGTCCGGGCGCGACGGTGGTTTCCGGTGCGCCGCTTGCGTTGGATGAGTTGGCCTCGTTCGTGGAGGCGCAGGGGGTGCGGGCGCGGCGGGTGCCGGTGGACTACGCCTCGCACGGGGTGGACGTGGAGGAGATCCGGGAGCGGATCGAGTCCGACCTGGCCGGCATCACCCCGACGTCGTCCCGGCTGCCGCTGTATTCGACGGTCACCGGTGAGTTGCTGGACACGGCCGGGATGGACGGGACGTACTGGTTCACCAACCTGCGCCAGACCGTCCGCTTCGCCGACGCGGTCACCGCGGTGCATGTCGCCGGGTTGCGGCACTGGGTGGAGGTCTCCGCCCACCCGGTGCTCACCATGGCCGTCGAGGAGACCGTCGACGCCGCGGTGGTCACCGGCACCCTGCGCCGGGACGAGGGCGGCGCTGACCGGCTGATCGCCTCCGCCGCCGCGCTCTGGGTCGCCGGCGGCACTGTCGACTGGGCGACCGTCTTCGCCGGCCGCAGCGTCGAGCGGGTCGACCTGCCCACGTACCCGTTCGAGCGGCAGCGCTACTGGCTGCGTCCCGCTCCGGCCGGCGGGGACATGGCGGCCGCCGGCCTGAGCGACGCCGACCACCCGCTGCTCGGCGCCGCGGTGAGCGTCGCCGACGGCGGCGTGCTGCTGACCGGGCGGCTGTCAGCCGGCACCGTGCCGTGGCTGGCCGACCACCAGGTCGCCGGCACCGTGCTGTTCCCCGGCACCGGGTTCGTCGAGCTGGCCATCCGGGCCGGCGACGAGGTCGGCTGCCCGTACGTGCGGGAGCTGACCCTGCAGGCGCCGCTGGTCCTGCCGGAGTCCGGCGCGGTGCAGGTGCAGGTGTCCGTCGACCGCCGAGCGGGAGGTCCGGGTCCACTCGCGACCGGGTGAGGACGGCGACTGGACCCTGCACGCCGAGGGCGTGCTCACCCCGGAGGCACCGGCCGTCCCGGGGTTCGATCCACAGTGGCCACCGGCCGGCGCCGAGCCGGTCGACGTGGCCGACCTCTACGTACGGCTGCGCGACACCGGCTACGAGTACGGCCCGGTCTTCCAGGGGGTGACCGCGGCCTGGCGGCGCGGCACCGACCTCTTCGCCGAGGTAGCGCTGCCGGACGCCGAGCGGGCCGAGGCCGGCCGGTACGGCATCCACCCGGCCGTCCTCGATGCCGCCCTGCACGCCGCCCTGCCGGTCGACGGCGACCGGACGCTGCTGCCGTTCGCCTGGGGCGGGGTGACCCTGCACGCCGCCGGCGCGGACGCCGCCCGGGTGCGGATCGGCGCCACCGGGTCCGACACGCTCAGCCTCGCGGTCGCCGACAGCGCCGGCCAGCCCGTCGCCTCGGTCGAGTCGCTCGCGCTCCGGCCCGTCGACCGGCTCGCGGTCCGGCCCGGTGACCTCTACCGGGTGGTCTGGTCCGCGCTGTCCGACGTGGCCGGCGCGCCGCGTTCCGACTGGGCGGTCTGGGGCGAGGATCCCGGCTGGGACCTGCCGTCGTACGTGGACGGTGCGCCGCCGCCGGTCGTGCTGCTTCCGTGCCCGAGCCCTCCCGGACCGCTGCCGCAGGCGGCCCGGGACACCGCGGTCGCGGTCTGGGAGCGGCTGCGGGAGTGGCTGGCCGACGAGAGCCGCGTGACCTCGCGGCTGGTCGTGGTGACCCGGGGTGCGGTGGCGACCGGCGCCGACGAGGACGTGGCCGACCTGGCGCAGGCGCCGGTGTGGGGCCTGGTGCGGTCGGCCCAGTCGGAGTACCCGGACCGGTTGCTGCTGGTCGACCTGGACGCCGGGGCCGGCCCGGACGACCTCGCCGGCGCGGTCGCGGCAGCGACCGAGGCAGGTGAGTCCCAGGTCGCCGTACGGTCCGGCCAGGTGCTGGCGCCCCGGCTGGCACGCGTCGAGCCGGCCGCGGAGCAGACCCGACCGTGGGACCCGGACGGCACGGTGCTGATCACCGGCGGCACCGGGACGCTGGGCGGGCTGGTGGCCCGGGATCTGGTCGCCGAGCAGGGTGTGCGGCATCTGCTGCTGGTCAGCCGGCGGGGGCCGGCGGCGGACGGAGTCGCCGCTCTGGTGGCGGAGCTGGAGCTGGCCGGGGCGAGCGTGCGGGTGGTGGCCTGCGACGTCGCCGACCCGGACGACCTGGCCGCCACTCTCGCCGGCATCGGCGTCGAGCACCCGCTGACCGGCGTGGTGCACACGGCGGGGGTGCTCGACGACGCGACCGTGCCGGGGTTGAGCCCGGAGCGGTTCGACCGGGTGCTGCGGTCCAAGGTGGACGCCGCCGTGCACCTCGACCGGCTGACCCGGGACCGGGACCTGTCGGCGTTCGTGCTGTTCTCCTCCGTGGTCGGCATCCTCGGTGGTCCGGGCCAGGCAAACTACGCGGCCGCCAACACGTTCCTCGACGCGCTGGCGCACCGTCGCCGGACCGAGGGCCTGCCGGCCACGTCGCTCGCCTGGGGGCTCTGGGCCGGGACGAGCGGCATGACCGGGCACCTCGACGCCGCCGCGGTCGCCCGGATGGCCCGGGGCGGTGTCGCGCCACTGCCGCCGGACCGCGGCCTGGCCCTCCTGCACGAGGCCACCGCGACCGGAGAGCCGCTGCTCGTGCCCGTCCGCCTGGACACGGCCACGATGCGCACCGGCGGCGGGGCGGTGCCGCCGCTGCTGCGCGGCCTGGTCCGCACCGGCGTCCGCCGGGCCGCCCGGGCCGCCGCCGGGCGGGGTGCGGCGGCGGAGTCCGGCCTGGCCGAGCGGCTCGCCACGCTCGACCCCGGCGACCGCCGGCACGAGCTGCTCGGGCTGATCGCCCGTACGGTCGCCGTCGTCCTCGGGTACGACGCGGACCGGACTGTCGAGGTGGACCGCCCGTTCAAGGACCTGGGGTTCGACTCGCTGGTGGCGGTGGAGCTGCGCAACCGGCTCGGCGCGGTGACCGGGTTGCGGTTGCCGGCGACGCTGGTGTTCGACTTCCCGACCCCGGTCGCGCTGGCCGGGTGGCTGCTGGAGGAGCTGGTCGGGTCCGGGCGGCGCCGCGGCGGCGGTGGCGCCGACCGCTACGCGCAGTGGACGAGCCGATCGCGGTGGTCGCGATGGCGTGTCGCTATCCGGGTGGGGTGACCTCGCCGGAGGAGCTGTGGGAGCTGGTCGCGGCCGGCGCGGACGCGGTCTCCGGCTTCCCGACCGATCGGGGTTGGGACGTCGACCGCCTGTTCGACGATGATCCGGATCGGGCGGGGAGGTCGTACGCGCGGGAGGGTGGTTTCCTCTATGACGCGGCGGATTTCGATGCGGGGTTGTTCGGGATCTCGCCGCGTGAGGCGTTGGCGATGGATCCGCAGCAGCGGTTGCTGCTGGAGGCGTCGTGGGAGGTCTTCGAGCGGGCTGGGATCGCGGTCGAGTCGGTCCGTGGCTCGCGGACCGGGGTCTTCGCGGGCGTCATGTACCACGACTACGCGAGCCGGCTGACTGCCGTACCCGAGGGCGTCGAGGGCTATCTCGGCACCGGCACATGGGCGAGCGTCCTGTCGGGACGGTTGGCCTACACGTACGGCCTGGAGGGGCCCGCGGTGTCGGTGGACACCGCCTGCTCGTCGTCGCTGGTGGCGCTGCACCTGGCGGTCCAGTCGCTGCGGCAGGGCGAGTGCACGATGGCGCTCGCCGGCGGGGTGACGGTGATGTCGACGCCGAGCACGTTCGTGGAGTTCTCCCGGCAGCGGGGCCTTGGCGCCGGACGGCCGGTGCAAGCCGTTCGCCGCGGCTGCCGATGGGACCGGCTGGTCCGAGGGCGTCGGCCTCCTGCTGCTGGAGCGGCTGTCCGACGCCCAGCGCAACGGTCACCAGATCCTGGCCGTCGTCCGCGGCTCCGCGGTGAACCAGGACGGGGCGTCGAACGGGTTGACCGCGCCGAACGGTCCTTCCCAGCAGCGGGTGATCCGGGCGGCGTTGGCCAGCGCCGGGTTGGCCCCGTCGGAGGTGGATGCCGTCGAGGCGCACGGGACCGGCACCGAGTTGGGTGATCCGATCGAGGCGCAGGCGTTGTTGGCGACGTACGGGGCGGTGGAGCGGTCGGAGCCGTTGTGGTTGGGGTCGGTGAAGTCGAACCTCGGTCACACCCAGGCCGCTGCTGGGGTGGCCGGGGTGATCAAGATGGTGATGGCGATGCGGCGGGGTGTCCTGCCGCGCACGTTGCATGTGGACTCGCCGTCGCCGCATGTGGACTGGTCGGCCGGTGCGGTGTCGTTGTTGACCGAGCCGGTCGACTGGGTGGCCTCGGACCGGCCGCGGCGGGCCGGGGTGTCCGCGTTCGGGATCGGCGGGACGAACGCGCACGTGGTGCTGGAGCAGGCTCCGGCCGCGGCCGCCATCTCGCCGGAAGCGGGCGAGCCGGCATCGCCGGTGGTGGCGTGGGTGATGTCGGCCCGGGACGAAGCGGCGCTGGCCGCGCAGGCGGGACGGCTGGCCGAGGTGGTCGACCGGCACGCGCCGGTGGACGTGGCGCGGGCGCTGGCCAGGCGTGCCGGTCTGCCGCGGCGGGCGGTGGTGTGGGGCGCCGACCGGGCCGAGCTGCTGGCCGGCCTGGAGGAGCTGGAGTCCGGGTCGGTCGTGGATGGCCGGCTGGGGTTGGTGTTCACGGGCCAGGGTGCGCAGCGGCCGCGGATGGGTGCGGGTCTTGCGGCGGCGTTCCCGGTGTACGCCGAGGCGCTCGCGGAGGTGGGTGCCGGCTTCGCCGGGTTGCTGCCGCGGCCGTTGGACGAGGTGCTTGCGGACGATGCGGCCGGGGTGCTGGATGAGACGGTGTTCACCCAGGCCGGGTTGTTCGCGGTCGAGGTGGCCGGGTTCCGGTTGCTGGAGTCGTGGGGTGTGGTCCCGGACTTCGTGGCCGGGCACTCGATCGGTGAGCTGACCGCGGCGCATGTGGCCGGTCTGCTGGACCTGCCGGACGCGTGCCGGTTGGTCGCGGCTCGCGGTTCGTTGATGCAGGCGTTGCCGGCTGGTGGGGCGATGCTGTCGGTCCAGGCCGGGGCCGAGGTGGTCGGCGAGGCGCTGGTCGGGGTCTGACGTCGACATCGCCGCGGTGAACGGGCCGGATGCGGTGGTGGTGTCCGGGTCCGAGGCCGGGATAGCCGCCGATGGCGTCGTGGTGCGCCGGCTCGGGAGCTGAAGACGCGGCGGCTGGTGGTGTCGCATGCGTTCCATTCGCCGTTGATGGAGCCGATGCTGGCGGAGTTCGCCGCGGTGGCGGCTGGGGTGAGCTTCCGGGAGCCGCGGCTGCGGGTCGTCTCGACGGTGACCGGGGCGCCGGATCCGGAGATGGGCACGGCGGATTACTGGGTGCGGCAGGTCCGGCGGACTGTGCGGTTCGGCGACGCGGTGGATTGGTTGCGGTCGGCCGGGGTGGGCACGGTCGTGGAGGTCGGGCCGGATGCGGCGTTGACCGCGCTCGGAGGACCGGAGTTCGTGCCGACCTGTCGCCGGGACCGGGACGAGGTGGAGGTGTTCACCCGGGCGGTGGGTCGACTGTGGACCCGCGGTGTCACTGTCGACTGGGACCGGGTGCTCGCCGGCCGGCCGGCCGGTCCGCGCGTCGACCTGCCGACGTACGCGTTCCAGCGCGAGCGCTACTGGCTCGACCGCGCCGGCGCGGACCGGCGACCCGGCCGGGCTGGGGCAGCGGCCCGCCGACCACCCGCTGCTCGGCGCGGCCGTCAGCGTGGCCGGCGACGGCGGGGTGCTGCTCACCGGACGGCTGTCAGCGCCCTGGCTGGCCGACCACGCCGTCGGCGGGACGGTGCTGTTCCCCGGCGCCGGCTTCGTCGAGCTAGCGGTCCGCGCCGGCGACGAGGTCGGCTGCCCCCATGTCCGCGAGCTGACCCTGCAGGCGCCGCTCGCCCTGCCCGACGGCGGCGCCGTCCAGCTCCAGGTCGCCGTGTCCGGCCCCGACGGCTCCGGCAGCCGGCAGCTCACGGTCCACTCGCGACCCACCGACGCCGACGTCTGGACCCTGCACGCCGAGGGCGTGCTCGCGGTGGAGGCGCCGGCCGCGCCGCCGGTCGATCCACAGTGGCCGCCGGCCGGTGCCGAGCCGGTCGACGTGTCCGGCTTCTACCCGGCTGCTGGCGGAGGCCGGGTACGGCTACGGCCCGGCGTTCCAGGGTCTGATCGCTGCCTGGCGGCGCGGCGAGGAGGTCTTCGCCGAGGTCCAGCTGCCGGAGCCCGCCCACGAGGACGCGGGGTCGTACGGGATCCACCCGGCCCTGCTCGACGCCGCCCTGCACGCCCTGATCCCGGTCGACGGAGGCGAGACGCTGCTGCCGTTCGCCTGGTCCGGGGTGACGCTGCACGCCGCCGGCGCCGCCGCGCTCCGGGTGCGGATCAGCCCGGCCGGGTCCGGCGCGGTCACCCTCCGCGCGGACGACGCCGGCGGGCACCCGGTGGCCACAGTGGACTCGCTCGTGCTGCGCCCGGTCGACCCGGCCCGGCTGGCCCGGGACACCGGCCCCGGCGACCTCTACCGGCTGGACTGGGTGCCGCTGGCGGTGTCCGGCGGCGAGCGGCCGAGCACGGTCCCGTACCCGCCGGACCTGGCGTCGCTGCTCGATGAGACTCCGGACGTCGTCGTCTATGTCCCGGACCGGACGGCGGGGGAGGGCGGGCTGGCTGCGGCGGCGGGTGAGGCGACCGCCGCCGTGCTGGGTGTGGTGCAGCGGTGGTTGGGGGATGAGCGGACGGCGGGTGTGCGGCTGGCGGTGGTCACCCGGGGGGCGGTGGCGGTCGGGCCGGGCGAGGACGTGCCTGGCTTGGTGCATGCGCCGGTGTGGGGGTTGGTGCGTTCGGCGCAGTCGGAGCACCCGGGGCGGCTGCTGTTGGTTGATGTCGACGGGGACACCGTCGACCTGCCGGGAGTGATCGGCGTCGCGGTGGCGGCGGGGGAGTCGCAGCTGGCGCTGCGGGGGGACCGGGTGTTGGTCCCGCGGCTGGTGCGGGCGGTCGATGGGGATGGCGCGCTGACGCCTCCGGTGGGGGAGTCGTGTTGGCGGTTGGACAGCGATTCGTCGGGGTCGTTGGACGGCTTGCGGTTGGTCCCGTCGCCGGAGGCCGGTGCGTCGTTGGCTGGTGGGCGGGTGCGGCTGGCGGTGCGGGCTGCGGGGGTGAATTTCCGGGATGTGCTGATCGGGTTGGGGATGTATCCGGGGGCGGCGCGGATCGGTAGTGAGGTCGCCGGTGTGGTCACCGAGGTCGGCCCAGAAGTGACTGGCCTGTCCACAGGGGACCGGGTGATGGGTCTGGTGCCGCAGGGGATGGGTCCGGTCGCGGTCGCCGACGCCCGCATGGTGGTGCCGGTGCCGGAGGGCTGGTCGGTGGAGCAGGCGGCTGGGGTGCCGGTGGTGTTCCTGACCGCGTTCTACGGCCTGGTCGATCTCGCCCAGTTGCGGGCGGGGGAGACGGTGTTGGTGCATGCCGGTGCCGGTGGGGTCGGGATGGCGGCGATCCAGCTTGCTCGCCGGTTGGGTGCTCGGGTGTTCGCGACGGCGTCCCCGCACAAGTGGGACACGTTGCGGGCGTTGGGTGTCGAGGAAGGGTGGATGGCGTCCTCGCGGGACCTCGGGTTCCGCGACGCGGTGATGGCCGCCACCGGCGGGGCCGGGGTGGACGTTGTGCTGAACTCGTTGGCGGGGGAGTTCGTGGATGCGTCGCTGGGGGTGTTGGCGCAGGGTGGCCGGTTCCTGGAGATGGGCAAGACCGATCTCCGCGACCCCGAGCAGGTGGCGGGGGTCTGGTATCGGCCGTTCGACATGCTCGACGCCGGCCCGGACCGGATCGGGCAGATGCTCACCGAGCTGCGGCAGCTGTTCCAGGCCGGTCAGCTGGCGCCGTTGCCGGTGGCGGCGTGGGATGTTCGGCGGGCGGTGGAGGCGTTGCGGCACATGGCCGCCGCCCAGCACACCGGCAAGATCGTGCTCACCATGCCGCCCCAGCTCGACCCGGACCGGCAGGTACTCATCACCGGCGGCACCGGCACCTTGGGTGCGCTGGCCGCCCGGCACCTGGTCACCGCCCACGGCGCCCGCAACCTGCTGCTGGTCTCCCGCACCGGCCCGGACACCCCCGCCACCGACACCCTGATCGCCGACCTGCAAGCCGCCGGCGCCCGGGTTGAGGTGGCCGCCTGCGACGTCGCCGACCGCGACCAACTCGCCGCCCTACTCGAAGGCCGCACCCTGACCGGCGTCATCCACGCCGCCGGCGTCGTCGAAGACGGGCTGCTGGACACCCTCACCCGCGACCAACTCCACCGAGTCCTGCGCGTCAAAGTCGACGCCGCGGTCAACCTCCACGAACTGACCACCGGCCACGACCTGGCCCTGTTCGTCCTCTACTCCTCCATCGCCGGCATCCTCGGCCCAGCCGGACAAGCCAACTACGCCGCCGCCAACACCTTCCTCGACGCCCTCGCCACCCACCGCCACCACACCCGCCAACCCGCCACCTCCCTCGCCTGGGGACTGTGGGCCCAGATCCAGCGGCATCACCGGCGCCCTCGGCGACCACCGACCACGCCCGACTGACCCGCACCGGCCTGCGCCCCCTGCCCACCGCCCACGCCCTCACCCTGCTCGACACCGCCCTCGACACCACCCACCCCCACCTCGTCCCAGCCCGACTCGACCTCACCGCGCTGCGCACCCAGACGGAGATCCCACCACTGTGGCGGGCCCTGGTCCGTACCCCTGCCCGGCGAGCGGTCGCCGCAGCCGGCGGGCCGGGCGGGCTCGCCGGCCAGTTGTCCGGCCTGCCGACCGAGCAGCGGGTCCGGCAGCTGACCGACCTGGTCCGCCAGCACGTCGCCACCGTCCTCGGACACCGGTCCGACCGGGCCCTCGACACCCATCAGACGTTCAAGGAGCTCGGCTTCGACTCGCTCACCGCCGTCGAGCTCCGCAACCGGCTCACCACCGCCACCGACCTCCGGCTGCCCGCCACCCTCGTCTTCGACCACCCGACCCCGGCGGCGTTGGCGGCCCACCTGGACGCGGCGCTGCACGGCGGCGCCGAGCCGGTGCGGATGCCGTCCCGTCCCGGCCGGTCCGGAGTGGACGAGCCGGTTGCGATCGTCGGCATGGCGTGCCGGTTCCCCGGCGGCATCTCCTCGCCGGAGGACCTGTGGCAGCTGGTCGACGGCGGGATGGACGCGATCGGTGGGTTCCCGACCGACCGGGGTTGGGACCTCGACGCGCTCTACCACCCGGACCCGGACCACCCCGGCACCTCGTACACCCGCCACGGCGGCTTCCTGCACGACGCCGCCGACTTCGACCCCGAGCTGTTCGGGATCTCGCCGCGGGAAGCGCTGGCCATGGACCCCCAGCAGCGGCTGCTGCTGGAGACCGCGTGGCAGGCGCTGGAGCGGGCGGGGATCCGGGCCGACGCGCTCAAGGGCACCGACGGCGGGGTCTTCGTCGGCGCCGGCTATCCCAGCTACCTGGTCGACCTGGAGCACGCCCCCGGGGCGGTCGAGGGCTTCTCGCTGACCGGCAACGCGGCGAGCGTGGTGTCCGGCCGGATCGCGTACGCGCTGGGGCTGGAAGGCCCGGCGCTGACGGTCGACACGGCGTGCTCGTCCTCGCTCGTCGCGCTGCACCTGGCCGTCCAGGCGCTGCGGCAGGGCGAGTGCTCGCTGGCGCTGGCCGGCGGCGTCACCGTCATGCCCGGGCCGGGGTTGTTCCTCGAGTTCAGCCGGCAGCGCGGGCTGTCCGCGGACGGCCGGTGCAAGCCGTTCGCGGCGGCGGCGGACGGCACCGGGTGGTCGGAGGGTGTCGGTCTCCTCGTCGTCGAGCGACTCTCCGACGCCCAGCGCAACGGGCACCGGATCCTCGCGGTGGTCCGCGGCTCGGCCACCAACCAGGACGGAGCCTCCAACGGCCTGACCGCCCCGAACGGGCCGTCGCAGCAGCGGGTGATCCGGGCCGCGCTGGCCAGCGCCGGGCTGCGGCCGTCCGAGGTGGACGCGGTCGAGGCGCACGGGACCGGGACCACCCTGGGCGACCCGATCGAGGCCCAGGCGCTGATCGAGACCTACGGTCGGGGCCGGTCCGAGGACCGTCCACTGTGGTTGGGCTCGGTCAAGTCCAACATCGGCCACACCCAGGCAGCGGCGGGAGTCGCCGGCGTCATCAAGATGGTGATGGCGCTGCGGCACGGCCGGCTCCCGCGCACGCTGCACGTGGACGAGCCCACCCCGCACGTGGACTGGTCGGCCGGCGCGGTGCGGGTGCTCGGCGAGCCGGTGGACTGGGACGCCACCGGGTCCACCCGCCGGGCAGGCGTCTCGGCGTTCGGCATCAGCGGCACCAACGCCCACGTCATCCTCGAGCAGGCACCGCCCGACGCCGGGCCCGCGACCGTGCCGGGCACACCCGTCCTGAGCACGCCGGTGGTGCCGTGGCTGCTGTCCGCCCGGAGCGAGTCCGCGCTGGCCGCGCAGGCGGAGCAGGTGGACGGCGTCGATCCGGCGGACGTCGGGTGGGAGCTGCTGTCCGGTCGGGCGGCGCTGGAACACCGGGCCGTCGTCTGGGGCGCCGAGCCGGAGACGCTGCGGGACGGCCTGGCCCGGTTGGCGGCCGGCACCCCGGCCGACAACGTGGTGACCGGTGCGGTGGTCCCGGGCGACGCGGGCGCGGTGTTCGTGTTCCCCGGCCAGGGTTCGCAGTGGTTCGGCATGGGCCGGGACCTGCTGGACGTCTCGCCGGTCTTCGCCGCCCGTCTGGGGGAGTGCGCGGCGGCGTTGTCGTCGTACGTGGACTGGTCGGTCCAGGACGTGCTGACCGGTGCCGACGACGCCTGGCTGAACCGGGTCGACATGGTGCAGCCGGTGCTGTGGGCCGTGCACGTCTCGCTCGCAGCCGTCTGGGAGTCGCTGGGCGTACGCCCGGCGGCCGTGGTCGGCCACTCGCAGGGGGAGATCGCCGCCGCGGTCGTCGCGGGTGCACTGTCGATCGAGGACGGCGCCCGGGTCGTGGCGCTGCGGTCGCGGGCGATCCGGGCCATCGCCGGCCGCGGCGGCATGCTCTCGCTCGGCGCCGGCCGGGAGCAGGTCGAAGGCTGGTTGGAGCGGTGGCCGGGCGTCACCGTGGCGGTCGTCAACGGTCCGGCCGCGACCGTCGTGTCCGGCGCGCCCGCGGCGCTGGACGAGCTCGCCGCATACGCCGAAGAGCAAGCGGTGCGCAACCGTCGGGTGCCGGTGGACTACGCATCCCACGGGGTGGACGTCGAGGAGATCCGGGAGCGGATCGAGACCGACCTGGCGGGCATCGAGCCCCGGCCGTCGTCCGTGCCGCTCTACTCCACGGTGACCGGTGAGCTGCTCGACACCGCCGGCATGGACGGGACCTACTGGTACTCCAACCTCCGCCACACCGTCCGCTTCGCCGACGCCGTCGCCGCCGTGCACGCGGCCGGGTTGCGGCACTGGGTCGAGGTGTCCGCCCACCCCGTGCTGACGATGGCTGTCGAGGAGACCGTCGACGCCGCCACCGTCATTGGGACCCTGCGCCGGGACGACGGTGGCGCCGACCGCGTCCTGGCGGGAGCCGCCCGGCTGTGGACGGCCGGCGTGGCGGTGGACTGGGCCACCTGCTTTGCCGGCCGGACCGTCCGGCGCGTCGACCTGCCTACGTACCCGTTCCAGCGGCGCCGTTTCTGGCTGCGACCGGCCGCGGCGACCGGGGACGTCACGACGGCCGGGCTGAGCGCCACCGACCACCCGCTGCTCGGCGCCGCGGTGAGCGTCGCCGACGGCGGCGTGCTGCTGACCGGGCGGCTGTCGGCCGGCACCGTGCCGTGGCTGGCCGACCACCAGGTCGCCGGCACGGTGCTGCTGCCCGGCAGCGGGTTGGTCGAGCTGGCCGTCCGCGCCGGCGACGAGGTGGCCTGCCCGTACGTCCGCGAGCTCACGCTCCAGGCACCGCTGGTCCTGCCCGACGGGGCCGCCGTCCAGCTGCAGGTGGCCGTGACCAGGCCGGACGACTCCGGCGAGCGCGCGGTGCGGGTGCACGCCCGCGCCGGCGACGGCGAGGACTGGACCTGCCACGCCGAGGGCGTGCTGTCGCCGACGGCGCCGTCAGCGCCGGCGGCCGAGACCAGCTGGCCGCCCGCCGGAGCCGAGCCGCTCGATGTGTCCGCGTTCTACCCGGCCGCCGCCGAGGACGGCTACGGCTACGGGCCGGCGTTCCAGGGACTCCTTGCGGCATGGCGGGTCGGCGACGAGGTGGTCGCCGAGGTCGCCCTGCCCGAGCCGGTGCGCGAGGAGGCCGGCACGTACGGGCTCCACCCGGCGCTGCTGGACGCGGCCCTGCACCCGGTGCGGCTGCTCGCCGCCGAGGACGGGCTGCGGCTGCCGTTCGCCTGGAGCGGGGTGACGCTGCACGCCTCCGGCGCCACGGCGCTGCGGGTGCGGCTGACGACCACCACCGACGGGATCCGGGTCGTCGCCCGCGACGGCACCGGATCGCCGGTCGCCGTCGTCGACGCCCTCGCTCTCCGGCCGGTCGATCCGGGCCAGCTCGCCGCTGCCCCCGTCGAGGAGCTGTACCGGCTGGAGTGGATCGAGCCGTCACCGGCGTCCGCGGTGCCGGCCGCTGACTGCGGCCTCTGGGGCGAGAGTCTCCCGTCCGTTGTGGACGGCGAGCCGCCGCCCGTGGTCCTCCTGCCCTGCGAGACCGTCGCCGGCCCGCTGGCGACCGCGGCCCGGGACACCACGGTCGCGACCTGGGAGCGGGTACGGGCCTGGCTGGCCGACGAGCGGAACGCCGGCTCCCGGCTCGCCGTCCTCACCCGCGGCGCGGTCGCGACCGGCCCGGACGAGGACGTGGCCGACCTGGCGCTGGCCCCGGTCTGGGGCCTGGTGCGGTCCGCGCAGGCCGAGCACCCGGACCGCCTGCTGCTCATCGACCTCGACGCGAACGCCGGCGACGACGCGGCACGCCGCGCCATCGGCACCGCCCTCGCCACTGGCGAACCCCAACTCGCCGTACGAGCCGACCGACTCCTGGTCCCCCGCCTGTCCCGGGCCGCGGCCACCGAGGTCGGCGGTGGCGCACTGGACGGCACGGTGCTGATCACCGGAGGGACGGGGACCCTGGGTGGGCTGGTGGCCCGGCACCTCGTGGCCGACCGCGGAGTGCGGCACCTGGTGCTGGTCAGTCGCCAGGGGCCGGTCGCGGCTGGCGTACCCGCTCTGGTGGCGGAGCTGGAGCTGGCCGGGGCGAGCGTGCGCGTGGTGGCCTGCGACGTGGCCGACACGGACGACCTGGCGGCGACCCTCGCCGGCATCGGCGCCGACCATCCGCTCACCGCGGTGGTGCACGCCGCCGGAGCGCTGGACGACGCCACCGTCGCCGGGCTGAGCCCGGAGCACTTCGACCGGGTGTTCCGTTCCAAGGTGGACGGCGCGGTCGCCCTGCACGAGCTGACCCGCGACCTCGGTCTCACCTCGTTCGTGCTCTTCTCCTCGGCCGCCGGTGTCGTCGGCACGCCCGGGCAGGCGAACTACGCCGCTGCCAACGCCTTCCTCGACGCGCTGGCGCACCACCGCCGGGCGGAGGGCCTGGCGGCCACCTCGCTCGCCTGGGGACTGTGGGCCGATGCCAGCGGGCTCACCGGGCGGATGACCGGCGCCGACCAGGCCCGGGTGTCCCGGCAGGCGATGATCCCGCTCACCGCCGCCGAGGGGCTGCGCAGCTTCGACGCCGCCGCCGGGGTCGGCGAGCCGCTCGTGCTGCCGGTCCGCTTCGACCGCTCCGCCCTGCGCACCCGGGCCGGCAGCCTGCCTCGGCTGCTGTCCGGCCTCGCGCCGGCGGCCCCGCGCCGGGCCGCCGCCCAGGAAGCAGGATCGGGCACCCGTACGGCGCTCGCCGGCCGGATCGCCGCGCTGCCCGCCGGTGACCGCGTCCCCGAGTTGCTGGGCGCCGTCCGCGCCCAGGTGGCCGCCGTGCTCGGTCACGACGACCCGGCCCTGGTCGGCGTCGAGCGACCGTTCAAGGAGCTCGGCTTCGACTCGCTCACCGCGCTGGAGCTGCGCAACCGGCTCGGCGCGGTGACCGGGCTGCGGTTGCCGGCGACGCTGGTGTTCGACTTCCCGACCCCGGTCGTGCTGGCCGAGTGGCTGCTGGGTGAGCTGACCGGGTCGAGCGCCGGCGGCCCGGCACCGTCGACAGTGGCCACTCGCGCGGTGGACGAGCCGATCGCGGTGGTCGGGATGGCGTGTCGCTATCCGGGTGGGGTGACCTCGCCGGAGGAGCTGTGGGAGCTGGTCGCGGCCGGCGCGGACGCGGTCTCCGGCTTCCCGACCGATCGGGGTTGGGACGTCGACCGCTTGTTCGACGATGATCCGGATCGGGCGGGGAGGTCGTACGCGCGGGAGGGTGGTTTCCTCTATGACGCGGCGGATTTCGATGCGGGGTTGTTCGGGATCTCGCCGCGTGAGGCGTTGGCGATGGATCCGCAGCAGCGGTTGCTGCTGGAGGCGTCGTGGGAGGTCTTCGAGCGGGCTGGGATCGCGGTCGAGTCGGTCCGTGGCTCGCGGACCGGGGTCTTCGCGGGCGTCATGTACCACGACTACGTCAGCCGGCTCGGCAGCGTGCCCGAGGACATCGAAGGATACGTCAGCACCGGCAACTCCGGCAGCGTGGTCTCCGGCCGGCTCGCGTACGCCTTCGGGCTGGAGGGGCCGGCGGTGTCGGTGGACACCGCCTGCTCGTCGTCGCTGGTGGCGCTGCACCTGGCGGTGCAGTCGCTGCGGCAGGGCGAGTGCACGATGGCCCTGGCCGGTGGGGTGACGGTGATGTCGACGCCGGGGACGTTCGTGGAGTTCTCCCGGCAGCGGGGCCTGGCGCCGGACGGCCGGTGCAAGCCGTTCGCGGCGGCTGCCGATGGGACCGGCTGGTCCGAGGGCGTCGGCGTGCTGCTGCTGGAGCGGCTGTCCGACGCCCAGCGCAACGGTCACCAGATCCTGGCCGTCGTCCGCGGCTCCGCGGTGAATCAGGACGGGGCGTCGAACGGGTTGACCGCGCCGAACGGGCCGTCGCAGCAGCGGGTGATCCGGGCGGCGCTGGCCAGCGCCGGGCTGGCGCCGTCCGAGGTGGATGCGGTCGAGGCGCACGGCACCGGGACAAGCCTCGGCGACCCGATCGAAGCCCAGGCGCTGCTGGCGACGTACGGGCAGGACCGGCCGGCCGACCGTCCACTGTGGCTCGGCTCGGTGAAGTCCAACCTCGGGCACACCCAGGCCGCGGCCGGCGTGGCCGGGGTGATCAAGATGGTGCAGGCACTCCGGCACGGGGTGCTGCCGCGGACGTTGCATGTGGACGAGCCGACGCCGCAGGTGGACTGGTCGGCCGGTGCGGTGTCGCTGTTGACCGAGCCGGTCGACTGGGTGGCCTCCGACCGGCCGCGCCGGGCCGGGGTCTCGGCCTTCGGCGCGAGCGGCACCAACGCGCACGTGGTCCTGGAGGAGGCACCGGCCGCGGCTCCGGTCGACGTGCTGTCGGAGACGGTGCCCGCGTCGCCGGTGGTGCCGTGGATGGTGTCAGGTCACGACGAGGCGGCGCTGGCGGGACAGGCCGCGCGGCTGGCGGTCGCGGTCGAGGAATCCGATCCGGTCGGGGTGGCGCGGGCGCTGGCCGGTCGGACCGGTCTGCCGCGGCGGGCGGTGGTGTGGGGCGCCGACCGGGCCGAGCTGCTGGCCGGCCTGGAGGAGCTGGAGTCCGGGTCGGTCGTGGATGGCCGGCTGGGGTTGGTGTTCACGGGCCAGGGTGCGCAGCGGCCGCGGATGGGTGCGGGTCTTGCGGCGGCGTTCCCGGTGTACGCCGAGGCGCTCGCGGAGGTGGGTGCCGGTTTCGCCGGGTTGCTGCCGCGGCCGTTGGACGAGGTGCTGGCGGACGATGCGGCCGGGGTGCTGGATGAGACGGTGTTCACCCAGGCCGGGTTGTTCGCGGTCGAGGTGGCCGGGTTCCGGTTGCTGGAGTCGTGGGGCGTGGTCCCGGACTTCGTGGCCGGGCACTCGATCGGTGAGCTGACCGCCGCGCACGTGGCCGGTCTGCTGGACCTGCCGGACGCCTGCCGTCTGGTCGCGGCTCGCGGTTCGTTGATGCAGGCGCTGCCCGCTGGCGGGGCGATGCTGTCGATCCAGGCTGGCCTCGACCAGGTCGAGCAGGTGCTCGCCGGCATCTCAGACGTCGACATCGCCGCGGTCAACGGACCCGCGGCGGTGGTCGTCTCCGGACCGGAGGCCGGCATCGCCACGATCGCCGACCGGTGTGCGGCTCAGGAGCTGAAGGCTCGGCGGCTGGTGGTGTCGCATGCGTTCCATTCGCCGTTGATGGAGCCGATGCTGGCGGAGTTCGCCGCGGTGGCGGCTGGGGTGAGCTTCCGGGAGCCGCGGCTGCGGGTCGTCTCGACGGTGACCGGGGCGCCGGATCCGGAGATGGGCACGGCGGATTACTGGGTGCGGCAGGTCCGGCGGACTGTGCGGTTCGGCGACGCGGTGGATTGGTTGCGGTCGGCCGGGGTGGGCACGGTCGTGGAGGTCGGGCCGGATGCGGCGTTGTCGGCGGTCGGGTGGTCCGGAGTTCGTGCCGACCTGTCGCCGGGACCGGGACGAGGTGGAGGTGTTCACCCGGGCGGTGGGTCGACTGTGGACCCGCGGTGTCACTGTCGACTGGGACCGGGTGCTCGCCGGCCGGCCGGCCGGTCCGCGCGTCGACCTGCCGACGTACGCCTTCCAGCGCGAGCGCTACTGGCTCGCCGCGCCGGCGCGGTCCGGTGACGCGGTCGGCCTGGGGCTGGGCGCGACCGACCACCCGCTGCTGGGGGCGGCGGTCAGCGTCGCCGGTGACGGTGGGGTCCTGCTCACCGGACGGCTGTCAGCCGCGACCGTGCCGTGGTTGACCGACCACATGGTCGCCGGGACGGTGTTGTTCCCCGGCGCCGGGTTCGTCGAGTTGGCCGTCCGCGCCGGCGACGAGGTCGGCTGCCCCCATGTCCGCGAGCTGACCCTGCAGGCACCGCTCGCCCTGCCCGACGGCGGCGCCGTCCAGATCCAAGTGGCGGTCGCCGTCGCGGACGCGGCCGGCGACCGCGAGGTGCGGATCTACTCCCGGCCCGGTGACACCGACGTCTGGACGAGCCACGCCGAGGGCGTCCTGTCCGCGTCGGCGCCACCCCCGCCGGCGGTCGAGACCACCTGGCCGCCCCCCGGAGCGGAACCGGTCGACCTCGCCGGCTTCTACCCGGCGGCCGCCGAGGCCGGCTACGGCTACGGCCCGGCGTTCCAGGGGCTGACTGCTGCCTGGCATCGCGGTGACGACGTGTTCGCCGAGGCCCAGCTGCCGGAACCGGCCCAGGAGGACGCCGGCGCGTACGGGATCCACCCCGCTCTGCTCGACGCCGCTTTGCACGCTCTCATCCCCGTCCATGAAGGACGGACGTTGCTGCCGTTCGCCTGGTCCGGGGTGACGCTGCACGCCGCCGGCGCCACCGCGCTACGCGTGCGGATCAGCCGTACGGGCGAGGACGGCATCGCGGTGGAAGCCGCGGACGCAGCCGGCAACCCCGTGCTGACCGCCGAGTCGCTCGCCCTCCGCGCGGTCGATCCGGCGCAGCTCACCCGCTCGGACCACCTCTACCGGCTCGACTGGGTGCCGCTGCCGGACGCCGGCGCTGAGCGGCCGAGCACCGTCCCGTACCCGCCGGACCTGGAGACGGCTCCGCTCCCGGAAGCCGTCGTCTACTCGCCGGGCAGCGGGACGGCCGAGGAGGGCGGGCTGGCGGCGGCGGCCGGCGGCGCGGTCGCCGTGACCCTGGACGTCCTGCAGCGGTGGCTGGCGGACGAGCGCACCGCCGGCGTCCGGCTGGCGGTTGTCACCCGGGGGGCGGTTGCGGTCGGGCCGGAGGAGGCCGTGCCTGGCTTGGTGCATGCGCCGGTGTGGGGGTTGGTGCGCTCGGCGCAGTCGGAGCATCCGGAGAGGTTCATGCTGGTGGACCTCGACGGCGACACCGACACGCTCGCCACGGCGATCGCGACCGCGGTGGCGGCGGGGGAGTCGCAGGTCGCCGTACGGGACGGGCGCGTGCTGGCGCCGCGGCTGGTGCGGGCGGTCGACGGGGATGGCGTGCTGACGCCTCCGGTGGGGGAGTCGTGTTGGCGGTTGGACAGCGATTCGTCGGGGTCGTTGGACGGGTTGCGTCTGGTGCCGTGCCCGGAGGTGGGTGCACCGCTGGCGGCGGGGCGGGTGCGGCTGGCGGTGCGGGCTGCGGGGGTGAATTTCCGGGATGTGCTGATCGGGTTGGGGATGTATCCGGGGGCGGCGCGGATCGGTAGTGAGGTCGCCGGTGTGGTGACCGAGGTCGGCCCAGAAGTGACTGGCCTGTCCACTGGGGATCGGGTGATGGGTCTGGTGCCGCAGGGGATGGGTCCGGTCGCGGTCGCCGACGCCCGCATGGTGGTGCCGGTGCCGGAGGGCTGGTCGGTGGAGCAGGCGGCTGGGGTGCCGGTGGTGTTCCTGACCGCGTTCTACGGCCTGGTCGATCTCGCCCAGTTGCGGGCGGGGGAGACGGTGTTGGTGCATGCCGGTGCCGGTGGGGTCGGGATGGCGGCGATCCAGCTTGCTCGCCGGTTGGGTGCTCGGGTGTTCGCGACGGCGTCCCCGCGCAAGTGGGACACGTTGCGGGCGTTGGGTGTCGAGGAAGGGTGGATGGCGTCCTCGCGGGACCTCGGGTTCCGCGACGCGGTGATGGCCGCCACCGGCGGGGCCGGGGTGGATGTGGTGCTGAACTCGTCTGGCGGGGGAGTTCGTGGATGCGTCGTTGGGGGTGTTGGCGCAGGGTGGCCGGTTCCTGGAGATGGGCAAGACCGATCTCCGCGACCCCGAGCAGGTGGCGGGGGTCTGGTATCGGCCGTTCGACATGCTCGACGCCGGCCCGGACCGGATCGGGCAGATGCTCACCGAGCTGCGGCAGCTGTTCCAGGCCGGTCAGCTGGCGCCGTTGCCGGTGGCGGCGTGGGATGTTCGGCGGGCGGTGGAGGCGTTGCGGCACATGGCCGCCGCCCAGCACACCGGCAAGATCGTGCTCACCATGCCGCCCCAGCTCGACCCGGACCGGCAGGTACTCATCACCGGCGGCACCGGCACCTTGGGTGCGCTGGCCGCCCGGCACCTGGTCACCGCCCACGGCGCCCGCAGTCTGCTGCTGGTCTCCCGCACCGGCCCGGACACCCCCGCCACCGACACCCTGATCGCCGACCTGCAAGCCGCCGGCGCCCGGGTTGAGGTGGCCGCCTGCGACGTCGCCGACCGCGACCAACTCGCCGCCCTACTCGAAGGCCGCACCCTGACCGGCGTCATCCACGCCGCCGGCGTCGTCGAAGACGGGCTGCTGGACACCCTCACCGGCGACCAACTCCACCGAGTCCTGCGCGTCAAAGTCGACGCCGCGGTCAACCTCCACGAACTGACCACCGGCCACGACCTGGCCCTGTTCGTCCTCTACTCCTCCATCGCCGGCATCCTCGGCCCAGCCGGACAAGCCAACTACGCCGCCGCCAACACCTTCCTCGACGCCCTCGCCACCCACCGCCACCACACCCGCCAACCCGCCACCTCCCTCGCCTGGGGACTCTGGGCCCGGACAAGTGGCATGACGAGAGCCCTCACCGCCACCGACCACACGCGACTGTCCCGGACCGGCCTCGTTCCCCTGAACGACACCGACGGCCTCACACTCCTCGACACCGCCCTCGACACCACCCACCCCCACCTCGTCCCAGCCCGACTCGACCTCACCGCGCTACGCACCCAGCCCGAGATCCCACCACTGTGGCGAGCGCTCGTGCAGGCTCCGCGGCGAAGGTCGGGCCGCGCCGTGGAAGCCTCCGGCGCGACAGGGTTGGCCGGCCTGCCCGCGGCCGAGCGACCGCGCCACCTGGCCGACCTGGTCCGCCAGCACGTCGCCACCGTCCTCGGACACCGATCCGGCCACGGACTCGACCTCGACCGCAGCTTCAAGGAGCTCGGCTTCGACTCGCTCACCGCCGTCGAGCTGCGCAACCGGCTCACCACCGCCACCGACCTCCGGCTGCCCGCCACCCTCGTCTTCGACCACCCCACCCCGGCCGCCCTGGTCTCGTACCTGCTCGGCGAGCTCGACGGCCCGGCTGGCGCCGCCGGGCCGGAGAGCACGGTCGCCGTCAGGTCCGGAATGGACGAGCCGGTCGCGATCGTCGGCATGGCGTGCCGGTTCCCGGGCGGTGTCGCGTCGCCCGAGGACCTCTGGCAGCTTGTCGTGGACGGCGCCGACGTCATCTCCGGGTTCCCGACCGATCGGGGTTGGGACCTCGACTCCCTTCACCACCCGGACCCGGACCACCCCGGCACCTCGTACACCCGCCACGGCGGCTTCCTGCACGACGCCGCCGACTTCGACCCCGAGCTGTTCGGGATCTCGCCGCGGGAAGCGCTGGCCATGGATCCCCAGCAGCGGCTGCTGCTGGAGAGCACGTGGGAGGCGTTCGAGCGGGCCGGCATCGCGCCGACGGCACTGCGCGGCAGCCGCACCGGGGTCTTCGCCGGGGTCGTCTCCGCCGACTACGCGGCCCGTCTCGACCGGATCCCCGAGGGGGTCGAGGGCTATCTCGGCACCGGCAACGCGGCCAGTGTCGCGTCCGGACGGCTGGCGTACACCTTCGGGCTGGAGGGACCGGCGGTCACGGTCGACACCGCCTGCTCCTCGGCGCTGGTCGCGCTGCACCTCGCCGCCCAGGCGCTGCGGCAGGGGGAGTGCTCGCTGGCGGTCGCCAGCGGCGTCACGGTCATGCCGTCGCCCTACATGTTCGTCGAGTTCAGCCGCCAGCGCGGGCTGGCGCCGGACGGCCGGTGCAAGGCCTTCTCCGCCGGCGCGGACGGGACGGCCTGGTCGGAGGGCGTCGGCGTCCTGGTGCTGGAGCGGCTGTCCGACGCGCAGCGCAACGGACACCGGATCCTCGCGGTGGTCCGCGGCTCGGCCACCAACCAGGACGGCGCCTCCAACGGTCTCACCGCCCCCAACGGACCCTCCCAGCAGCGGGTGATCCGGGCCGCGCTGGCCAACGCCGGCCTGCGGCCGTCCGACGTGGACGCGGTCGAGGCCCACGGCACCGGAACGGCCCTCGGCGACCCCATCGAGGCACAGGCCCTCCTGGCCACGTACGGGCAGGGGCGGCCGGAGGACCGTCCTCTGTGGCTCGGCTCGGTGAAGTCCAACATCGGGCACACCCAGGCCGCGGCCGGGGTCGCCGGGGTCATCAAGATGGTGATGGCGCTCCGGCACGGCAGCCTGCCCCGCACGCTGCACGTCGACGAGCCCAGCCCGCACGTGGACTGGTCGGCCGGCGCGGTACGGCTGCTCGCCGAGCCGGTGCGCTGGGAGGCCGCGGGCAGCCGTCGGGCGGCGGTGTCGTCGTTCGGGATCAGCGGCACCAACGCGCACGTCATCCTGGAGCAGGCTCCGGAGCCGGCCGCCGCGGAGCCCGAGCCTGTCGTTCCCGCGGTCCTGGCCTGGCCGCTCGCCGGCCGGACCGACGCCGCGCTGCGGTCCCAGGCGCGCCGGCTGGCCGCCCTCGCCGCCGATCCCGACGTGTCTCCAGTGGACGTCGGCTACTCGGTTGCGGCCACCCGCGCCCCGCTGGAGCACCGGGCCGTGCTCGTCGCCGGAGACCGGGACGGGCTGCGCCGGGGGGTGGCCGCTCTCGCCGACGGCGGCAGCGCCGCGGAGCTGGTCCTCGGCCGCGGCGACCGGGCCGGCGGCAGCACGGCGTTCCTCTTCACCGGGCAGGGCAGCCAGCGCGCCGGCATGGGCCGGGACCTGCGGGCCGCGTACCCGGCGTTCGCGACCGCGCTGGACGAGGTCTGCGCCGCCCTGGACCCGTACCTGGACCGGCCGATCCGCGATCTCATGGTGGCTCCGGACGGCAGCCCCGAGGCAGCGCTGCTGCACCACACCGGCTACACCCAGGCCGCGCTGTTCGCGCTCGAGGTTGCGCTGTTCCGGCTGGTCGAGCAGTGGGGGGTGCGGGCCGACGTCGTGGCCGGGCACTCGATCGGCGAGCTGACCGCGGCCCACGTCGCCGGCGTGCTCAGCCTTCCCGACGCCGCCGCACTCGTCGCCGCCCGGGGCCGGCTGATGCAGGCGCTGCCCGGCGGGGGCGCGATGCTGTCCGTCCAGGCGACCGAGGACGACGTCCGCGAGGCGCTGGTCGGGCGCGAGGCCCAGGTCGCCGTCGCGGCCGTGAACGGGCCCACGTCGGTGGTGATCTCCGGTGACGCCGACGCGGTGACGGAGCTGGCGGAGCGGTGGCGCACCCAGGGTCGGAAGACCCGGCGGCTGCGGGTCAGCCACGCGTTCCACTCCCCGCACATGGACCCGATGCTCGGCGACTTCGCCGGGGTCGCGCGGACGCTGACGTACCGGCCGCCGACCCTGCCGGTCGTGTCCACTGTGACTGGCGCTGTCGCGACGGAGCTGGGCGATCCCGAGCACTGGGTGCGGCAGGCGCGGCAGCCGGTCCGCTTCCTGGACGCCGTACGGACGCTGCGGGGGCAGGGCGTGGGGACGTTCCTGGAGCTCGGGCCGGACGGCGTGCTCACCCCGATGGTCGAGGAGTGCCTCGCCGGCACCGATGGCGAACCGCCGATGGCGAGCCCGCCGCTGGTGAGCCCGACGCTGCGCGCCGACCAGCCCGAGCCGGCCGCGCTGCTGCGCAGCCTCGCCCAGCTGCACGTGCGGGGCGTGACCGTCGACTGGAGCGCCACGTACGCCGGGACCGGGGCCCGGACGGTGCCGCTGCCGACCTACCCGTTCCAGCGGCAGCGGTACTGGCTCGAGGCCGCCCGGACACCCCGTGCCGACACCGCCGCGCCGGACCCGGCCGAGGCCCGCTTCTGGGACGTCGTCGAGCGGGAGGACCTCGAGGCGCTCGCGGAGACGATCGGCGCCGGTGAGCGACGGGCCCAGCTCGGCGAGGTGCTGCCGGTCGTCGCGGCCTGGCGGCGCCACCAGCGCGAACGGTCCACCTTGGACTCCTGGCGCTACCGGGTCGGCTGGAAGCCGGTCGGCGACCCCGGCGACACCCCTGCCCTTGCCGGGGACTGGCTCGCCATCCTGCCGGCGGCGTCCTCGGCGGACCCCTGGGTGGCCGAGGTCCTGCGGGCGCTGCGGACCGGCGGGGCCAGCGTCACCGAGCTGGCCGTCGACACCGGGACGGCAGACCGGGAGACGATCGCGGCTCGGCTGGGCGAGGCCGACGTCGCCGGGGTGCTGTCGTTCCTCGCCCTCGACGAGGAACCGGGCGGCGTACGGGCGACGCTCGCACTGATGCAGGCGCTCGCGGACCGGGACGCGCCGGCCCGGTTGTGGTGCCTGACCCGGAGCGCAGTGGTGGCCGACCCGGCGGACCGCCTGAGCGACCCCGCGGCGGCTCAGGTGTGGGGGCTCGGCCGGGTGTTCGGACTGGAGCACGCGGCGCTGTGGGGCGGCCTGATCGACCTGCCGGCCACAGTGGACGCCCGCACCGCCGGCCGGTTCGCCCGGCTGCTCGCCACCCAGGCCGCCGCGCTGACCGACGGGCCCCCCGCCGAGGACGCGGTCGCGGTCCGCCCGGCCGGGACGTACCTCCGCCGGTTGATGCGGGCGCCGCTCGGCCCATCCCCGTCCGAGCCGTGGCGGCCGACCGGGACGGTGCTGGTCACGGGCGGCACGGGAAGTCTCGGCGCGCACGTCGCCCGCTGGCTGGCCGGCGCCGGTGCCCCGGAGCTGGTGCTGGCCGGTCGGCGCGGCCCGGCCGCTCCCGGCGCGGACGAGCTGGCCGCCGAGCTTGCCGGCCTCGGCGTACGGGTCCGGGTCGTCGCCTGCGACCTCGCCGACCGTAGCGCGGTCGCCGAGCTGCTTGCGGGCATCCCCGGCCTGACCGCCGTCGTGCATGCCGCCGGCGTCGGTCACTTCGACGCGCTCACCGATCTCGACCCGGGCGCCGTCGACGCGGTCCTGGCCGCGAAGGTCGCCGGGGCCGCGCACCTGGACGCGCTGCTCGGCGACCGGCCGCTGGACGCGTTCGTGCTCTTCTCCTCGATCGCCGGGGTCTGGGGCAGCGGCGGGCAGGCCGCGTACGCCGCCGCCAACGCACACCTGGACGCGCTCGCCGAGCACCGCCGCGCCCGCGGCCTGACCGCCACCGCGGTCGCCTGGGGCGCCTGGGCCGACGGCGGCATGACGACCGACGAGATGGCCGACCGCATGCGACGGCGCGGGATCCGGACGATGGCGCCTGCCCGCGCCGTCGAGGCGCTGCGGCAGTCGCTCGACCGGGACGAGACGGCCGTCGTGGTCGCCGACGTCGACTGGGAGCGGTTCGTGCCGGCGTTCACCGTGGCCCGGCCGAGCCCGTTGCTGGCCGACCTGCCGGACGCGGCGCCGTACCTGGCCGTCGTCGATCCGGCGGCCCGGTCGATGCCGGCCGACTCCGAGCTGGCCCGGCGCCTCGCCGGTCTGCCGGCCGGCCAGCAGGACCAGGCTCTCGCCGACCTCGTCCGGACCGAGGTGGCCGCCGCCCTCGGCCACGCTTCGGGCGCGGGCGTCCGGCCCGACCGGGCGTTCAAGGATCTCGGCTTCGACTCGCTGACCGCGGTCGACCTGCGCAACCGGCTCAACGCGGCGACCGGGCTGCAACTGCCGGCCACGGTGGTCTTCGACCACCCCAACCCGGCCGCGCTGACCGTCCATCTGCGCGACCGGCTGCTCGACGGGCAGCACTCCGTCGCGCCTGACCCCGGCCGGCCGCCGACCGGGACCGCCCGGGCGGACGAGCCGATCGCGATCGTCGGCATGGCCTGCCGCTTCCCCGGTGGGGTGGGCAGCCCGGAGGAGCTGTGGCGGCTCGTCGCCGAGGGTGGGGATGCGATCGCGCCGTTCCCCACCGACCGCGGCTGGGACCCCGGCCTCCACGACCCCGACGGCGAGCGGGTCGGCAGCTCGTACGTGCGGGAGGGCGGGTTCCTCGACGACCTGGCCGGCTTCGACGCCGAGTTCTTCGAGGTGTCGCCGCGCGAGGCGGTGGCGATGGACCCGCAGCAGCGGCTGCTGCTGGAGACCAGCTGGCAGGCGCTGGAACGGGCCGGGATCGACCCGACCGGCCTGCGCGGCAGCGCCACCGGCGTCTACATCGGATCGAACGGTCAGGACTACCTGAACCTGCAGAACCGCGTGCCGGAGCTGGTCGAGGGCTACCAGGCCACCGGCATCGCGGCGGCGGTCGCATCGGGACGGATCGCGTACGTGCTCGGGCTGGAAGGTCCGGCGGTCACGGTGGACACCGCCTGCTCGTCGTCGCTGGTGGCGTTGCACCTGGCGGTCCAGTCGCTGCGGCAGGGCGAGTGCGCGATGGCGCTGGCCGGCGGGGTGACCGTGATGGCCACCCCGGGTGCGTTCGTGGAGTTCTCCCGGCAGCGGGGCCTGGCGCCGGACGGCCGGTGCAAGCCGTTCGCGGCGGCTGCCGATGGGACCGGCTGGTCCGAGGGTGTCGGGGTGCTGGTGCTGGAGCGGCTGTCCGACGCTCGCCGGAACGGGCACCGGGTGCTGGCCGTTGTCCGCGGCTCCGCGGTGAATCAGGACGGGGCGTCGAACGGGTTGACCGCGCCGAACGGTCCCTCGCAGCAGCGGGTGATCCGGGCGGCGTTGGCCAACGCCGGGTTGGCCCCGTCGGAGGTGGATGCCGTCGAGGCGCACGGGACCGGCACCGAGTTGGGTGATCCGATCGAGGCGCAGGCGTTGTTGGCGACGTACGGGGCGGTGGAGCGGTCGGAGCCGTTGTGGTTGGGGTCGGTGAAGTCGAACCTCGGTCACACCCAGGCCGCTGCTGGGGTGGCCGGGGTGATCAAGATGGTGATGGCGATGCGGCGGGGTGTCCTGCCGCGCACGTTGCATGTGGACTCGCCGTCGCCGCATGTGGACTGGTCGGCCGGTGCGGTGTCGTTGTTGACCGAGCCGGTCGACTGGGTGGCCTCGGACCGGCCGCGGCGGGCCGGGGTGTCCGCGTTCGGCATGAGCGGGACGAACGCGCACGTGCTCGTCGAGGAGGCACCGGAGGCCGAGCCGGATGTCGCGGTTCCCGGCGAGCCGGTGGTGTCGACCGCCGTGCTGCCGTGGGTGCTGTCCGGGCGCAGCGCCGCCGCGCTCGTCGAGCAGGCCGCCGGCGTGGCGGCGGCCGTCGGTGACCGGGAGGCGGCGGACGTCGGCTGGACCCTGGTGTCCGGCCGGCCGGCCTGGGAGCACCGGGCGGTGGTCTGGGGGGCCGAGCGGGACGAGCTGGTGGCCGGCCTGCGGGCGCTGACCGCCGGTGGAGCCGCCGCGAACGCGGTGTCCGGTGTCGTGGCGGACGGTGCGGGGCCGGTGTTCGTGTTTCCGGGTCAGGGGTCGCAGTGGTGGGGGATGGGGCGGGAGTTGTTGGCCGCCTCGCCGGTGTTCGCGGCCCGGCTGACCGAGTGCGCGTCGGCGTTGTCGTCGTACGTGGACTGGTCGGTGCGGGGTGTGCTGACTGGTGCGGATGATGCCTGGCTGGGTCGGGTGGATGTGGTGCAGCCGGTGTTGTGGGCTGTGCATGTGTCGTTGGCGGCGGTGTGGGAGTCGTTGGGGGTGCGGCCGGCGGCGGTGGTCGGTCACTCGCAGGGGGAGATCGCCGCCGCGGTGGTGGCGGGTGGGTTGTCGCTGGAGGACGGCGCGCGGGTGGTGGCGTTGCGGTCGCGGGCGATCCGGGTGATCGCCGGCCGGGGCGGGATGCTGTCGTTGGCTGCTGGCCGGGAGCAGGTGGAGAGTTGGTTGAAGCCCGGGGTGACGGTGGCCGCGGTGAACGGCCCGGCGGCGACTGTGGTGTCCGGTGCGCCGGCGGCGTTGGACGAGCTCGCCGTGTTCGCGGAAGGGCTGGGGGTGCGGGCGCGGCGGGTGCCGGTGGACTACGCCTCCCACGGGGTTGATGTGGAGGAGATCCGGGAGCGGATCGAGTCCGACCTGGCCGGGATCGCCCCGGTCCGGTCGCGGGTGCCGCTGTACTCGACGGTGACCGGTGACCTGCTCGACACCACCGGCATGGACGCCGGCTACTGGTACACCGGCCTGCGGGAAACGGTCCGCTTCGCCGACGCCGTCCAAGCCGTCCACACGGCCGGGTTCCGGCACTGGGTCGAGGTCTCCGCGCACCCGGTCCTCGCCATGGCCGTGGAGGAGACCGTCGACGCCGCGGTCGTCACCGGCACCCTGCGCCGCGACGACGGCGGACCGGACCGGCTGATCGCCTCCGCCGCCCAACTCTGGGTCACCGGCACCACCGTGGACTGGACCACCCTCTACACCGGCCGCACCGTACGCCCCATCGACCTACCCACCTACCCCTTCCAGCGGCAAGTCGTTTCTGGCTCGACGTGGAGACCGCCGAGGAGCCGGCCGCCCCGGCCGATCCGCAGGAGAGCGGCTTCTGGGAGGCGGTGGAGCGGGAGGACGTCGAGGCGCTGGCGCAGGCGGTTCCGCTGAACGGTGACCGCGAGTCCTGGCAGTCGGTGCTGCCGGGCCTGGCCGCGTGGCGGCGGCAACGCCGGGAGTCGGCGGCGGTCGCGTCGTGGCGGTACGCGGTGTCCTGGCGGCCGCTCTCCCTTCCGCCCGCCGCGCTCTCCGGTCGGTGGCTCCTGGTCACCCCCGACGGCGTCGACGCCTGGTCGGAGGCGGTGCGCGAGGCGCTGCTGGCCGGTGGCGCCGAGCCGGTGGTGGTCATGGTCGACGCGGCGGCGGCCGACCGGGACCGGCTGGCGGACCTGCTGGCTGCCGCGGCGGACGAGCCGGTCGCGGGAGTGGTGTCGCTGCTGGCGCTGGCCGAGCAGCCCCGGGAAGGCCGTCCGTGGGTGGCCGACGGTGTCGCGGCGACGCTGGCGCTGCTGCAGGCCGGGATCGGCGGCCCGCTCTGGTGCGTCACCACCGGCGCGGTGTCGACCGGTCCGAAGGACGCGATCGTCAGCCCGGTGCAGGCCGAGGTATGGGGGATGGGCCGGGTCGCGGCCCTGGAGCAGCCGGAACGCTGGGGTGGCGTGCTCGACCTGCCGTCCGAGGTGGACGATCGGACGGTCGCCCGCATCGCCGGTGTGCTGGCACAGACCGGTGAGGACCAGGTCGCCGTACGGGCCGGTGGCTGCTTCGGCCGGCGCATGGTCCCGGCACCGCTTCCCAGCACGCCGGCCCGCCGGTGGAGCCCGAGCGACACCGTGCTGGTCACCGGCGGCACCGGCCTGCTCGGCGCCCACCTCGCCCGGTGGCTCGCCGGCAACGGTGCCCCGCACCTCGTCCTCACCAGCCGCCGGGGGACGGAAGCGCCCGGCGCCGAGGAGCTGGAGCGGGAGCTGGCCGGGTTGGGCGCGCGGGTCACCATCGCCGCTTGCGACGTGACCGACCGGTCGGCGGTGGCCGGGCTGGTCGGCCGGCTCGACGCCGACGGCGAGCGGATCAGCGCGGTCTTCCACGCCGCGGTCGCCTACGAGCTGGGTGCGCTGGCGGAGACCACTGTGGACCAGTACGCGACGGTGGTCTCGGCCAAGGTGGCCGGCGTACAGCACCTCGAAGAGCTGCTGGACGGGCGGCACCTGGACGCGTTCGTCGTCTACTCCTCCATCGCCGCGCTGTGGGGCAGCGGCGACCACGGCGCGTACGCCGCCGCCAACGCCCACCTCGACGCCTGGGCCCAGCAGCGCCGCCAGCGCGGCCTGCCGGCGACCGCGGTGGCCTGGGGGGTCTGGGACGCGGTCAACGACTGGGACGACCGCGACGTCGCCGAGCGCACGGTCCTCAACCAGCGGGCCGTACGCCAGGGGCTGCCGCTGCTCGATCCGAAGCTGGCGCTGGCCGCGCTGCAGCAGGTGCTCGACCACGACGAGACCTGCATCGCCGTGGCCGACATCGACTGGGACCGGTTCGTCGAGCTCTTCACCTCCACCCGCCCGACCCACCTGCTCGACGACCTGCCCACCGCCCGCCGGCGGCTCGAGGCGGCGGCGGATCTGCCCGGCGAGCCGGAGTCCGGACTGCGCGACCGGCTGGCCACCCTCCCGCCGTCCGAACAGGACCGGGAACTGGTCGGCCTGGTCCGTACCCATGCGGCCGCGGTGCTCGGGCACGAGGGCTCGGACGGCGTCGAGCCGGCTCGCGCCTTCCGCGAGCTCGGGTTCGACTCGCTGACCGCCGTCGAGCTGCGCAACCGGCTCAACACGGCCACCGGGCTGCGGCTGCCGGCCACTCTGGTCTTCGACCACCCGACCCCGGTCGTGCTGGCCGGCCGGCTCCGTACCGAGCTCGGCCTGGCCGGCGACGACGGGTCCGGGCCGCCGGTGTTGCGCGAGCTGACCCGGCTGGAGGAGGCGATGGCCGGTCTCGGACCGGACAGCGACACCCGTACCAAGCTGGCCCGCCGGCTGCGGGCGCTGCTCTGGCAGGTCGGCGACGAGCCGGCCGGCGAGAGCACGGACGCGGCCGGACCCGACCTCGACGCGGCTTCGGCCGACGAGATGTTCGACCTCATCGACCGGGAGTTCGGCTCCTGAGCTCGCAGACCACGGCCCGCCGGAGATCCCTGATGCCAGAGAACGACGAGAAGCTCCTCGGATACCTGAAGAAGGTCACCGCCGACCTCCGGCAGGCGCAGCGTCGGCTGCGCAGCCTGGAGGAGAAGGACCGGGAGCCGATCGCCGTCGTCGGCATGGCCTGCCGCTACGCGGGCGGCGTCTCCTCGCCGGAGGAGCTGTGGGAGCTGGTCGCCGCCGGCGGCGACGCGGTCTCCGGGTTGCCGGCCGACCGCGGCTGGGACCTCGGCACCCTGTACGACCCGGATCCCGACCGCCACGGCACCTCGTACGTGCGGGAGGGCGGCTTCCTCGACGACCTGGCCGGCTTCGACCCGGAGCTGTTCGGGATCTCGCCGCGGGAGGCGGTGGCGATGGACCCGCAGCAGCGGCTGCTGCTGGAGACGAGCTGGCAGGCGCTGGAGCGCGCCGGGATCGCGCCGACCGGCCTGCGCGGCAGCGACACCGGCGTGTACGTCGGCTGCAACCCGCTCGACTACCGCTCCGGCCTCCCGGAGATCCCGGAGGGCTTCGAGGGGCACCTGCTGACCGGTAGCGCCACCAGCGTGGTCTCCGGGCGGATCGCGTACGTGCTCGGGCTGGAAGGGCCGGCGGTGACCATCGACACCGCCTGCTCCTCGTCGCTGGTCGCACTGCACCTGGCGGTGCAGGCGTTGCGGCAGGGGGAGTGCTCGCTCGCGCTCGCCGGCGGGGTCACCGCGATGGCGACGCCGGACGCGCTGACCGGGTTCAGCCGGCAGCGGGCACTCGCGGTCGACGGGCGGTGCAAGGCGTTCGGCGCCGCGGCCGACGGCATGGGTCTGGCCGAGGGCGTCGGCGTCCTGGTGGTGGAACGGCTGTCCGACGCGCGCCGCAACGGCCGCCGGGTGCTGGCGGTGGTGCGCGGCTCGGCGGTGAACCAGGACGGGGCGTCCAACGGCCTGACCGCGCCGAACGGGCCGTCGCAGCAGCGGGTGATCCGGGCCGCGCTGGCGAACGCCGGTCTGGCGGCCTCCGATGTGGACGCGGTCGAGGCGCATGGGACCGGGACGACGCTCGGCGACCCGATCGAGGCGCAGGCGCTGCTGGCGACCTACGGGCGGGGCCGGTCGGCGGACCGTCCACTGTGGCTGGGCTCGGTGAAGTCCAACATCGGTCACGCCCAGGCGGCGGCCGGGGTGGCCGGGGTGATCAAGACGGTGCTGGCGCTGCGGCACGGGCTGCTGCCGCGGACGTTGCACGCGGACGAGCCCTCGCCGCACGTGGCCTGGTCGGCCGGGTCGGTGTCGCTGCTGACCGAGCCGGTGCCGTGGCCGGAGACCGGCCGGGCCCGGCGGGCCGGGGTGTCGGCGTTCGGGATGAGCGGGACGAACGCGCACGTGGTCGTCGAGCAGGCGCCGGCGGACGACGAGCCGGCCGCCGCCCTGCCGGGCGAGCCGGTGGTGTCCTCGGCGGTGCTGCCGTGGGTGCTGTCGGCCCGGACGCCGGCCGCGCTCGCCGAGCAGGCCGCCCGCGTCGCCGCCGCGGCCCGCGCCACCGACGCCGGAGTGGCCGGCGTCGGTTGGGCGCTGGCCTCCGGCCGGGCCGCCCTCTCCCACCGCGCGGTGGTCCGGGGCGCCGAACGGGAGGAGTTGCTGGCCGGCCTGGACGCGCTCGCCGCCGGCGCGGCCCGCGACGCCGTCGTCGCCGGGACGGTGGTCACGGGGGATGGCGGGACGGTCTTCGTCTTCCCGGGCCAGGGGTCGCAGTGGTTCGGCATGGGGCGGGAGCTGCTGGACAGCTCGCCGGTGTTCGCCGCCCGGTTGTCGGAGTGCGCGGCGGCGCTGGCACCACACGTGGACTGGTCGCTGACCGCGGTCCTGTCCGGTACGGACGACGCCTGGCTGTCGAAGGTGGACGTGGTGCAGCCGGTGCTGTGGGCGGTCCACGTCTCGCTCGCGGCGGTGTGGGAGGCGCTCGGCGTCGCGCCGGCGGCGGTGATCGGCCACTCCCAGGGGGAGATCGCCGCCGCCGTGGTCGCCGGTGGACTGTCGCTCGAGGACGGCGCCCGGGTGGTGGCGCTGCGGTCACGGGCGATCCGGGCGATCGCCGGCCGCGGCGGCATGCTCTCCCTCGCCACCGGCCAGGAGCAGGTCGAGCAGTGGCTGGACCGGTGGCCCGGGGTGACCGTCGCCGCGGTCAACGGTCCGCTCGCCATGGTCGTCTCGGGTGCTGCGGAGGCTTTGGATGAGCTGGCCGCGTACGCCGAGGAGCAGGGGGTGCGGGCGCGGCGGGTGCCGGTGGACTACGCCTCCCACGGGGTGGACGTGGAGGAGATCCGGTCGGATATCGAGACCGGCCTGGCCGGGATCACCCCACTGCCGTCCCGCGTCCCTCTCCTCTCGACGGTGACCGGGGAGACCCTCGACACCACCAGGATGGGGCCGGCCTACTGGTACGCCAACCTCCGGCAGACCGTCCGCTTCGCCGAGGCGGTCGGGGTCGCCGCCGGGCTCGGGCACCGGCACTGGGTGGAGGTCTCCGCGCACCCGGTGCTGTCGATGGCCGTCGAGGAGACCGTCGAGGCCGCCGTGGTCACCGGCACCCTGCGCCGGGACGAGGGCGGTGCTGGCCGGCTGATCGCGTCGGCCGCCGAGCTGTGGGCCGGTGGCGGCACGGTGGACTGGGCGGCGGTGTTCGCCGGCCGTACGGTCGAGCGGGTCGACCTGCCGACGTACCCGTTCCAGCGGCGCCGTTTCTGGCTGGAGGTGGAGTCCTCCGACCGGGCCGCCTCGTCCGACCCGGCGGACCGCGCCTTCTGGTCGGCGGTGGAGCGGGAGGACGTCGAGGCGCTGTCGGCGGTCGTGCCGGTCAACGGCGATGACGAGTCGTGGCGGTCGGTGCTGCCGGGCCTGGCGGCGTGGCGGCGGCAGCAGCGCGAGTCGTCGGCGGTGGCCTCGTGGCGGTACGCGGTGGCGTGGCGGCCGGTCTCCCTCCCGCCGGCCGGGCTGTCGGGCCGGTGGCTGCTGGTGGTGCCGGACGGTGTCCCCGGCTGGCCCGAGGCGGTGCGGTCGGCGCTGATCGACGGTGGCGCGGAGGTCGTGCCCGTGCCGGTGGCCGTGGCAGAGGTGGATCGCGACGGGCTGGCCGCGCAGCTGGCCTCGGCGGCCGGGGATGAGCCGGTGGCCGGGGTGGTGTCGTTGCTTGCGCTGGCGGAGCAGCCGCGGCCGGGGCACGAGTGGGTGGCCGGTGGGGTGGCGGCGACGCTGGCGTTGGTGCAGGCGCTGGAGCCGGCCGGGATCGGCGGCCGGCTGTGGTGCGTGACCGCGGGCGCGGTCTCCGCCGGTCGGGACGACATCATCGTGAGCCCGGGGCAGGCCGAGGTGTGGGGCCTGGGTCGGGTCGCGGCGCTGGAGCAGCCGGCGCGCTGGGGTGGCGTGCTGGACCTGCCGTCCGAGGTGGACGACCGGGCCGCGGGCCGCGTCGCGGCGGTGGTGGCGCAGCGCGGCGAGGACATGGAGGACCAGGTCGCGGTCCGGGCGGCGGGGTGCTTCGGCCGGCGGATGGTGCCCGCGCCGCTCGCCGCGACGCCGGCCCGGCAGTGGGCGCCGCAGGGCACGGTCCTGATCACCGGTGGCACCGGCGCCCTGGGCATGCACCTGGCGCGCTGGCTGGCCGGCAACGGTGCCCCGCACCTCGTCCTCACCAGCCGCCGGGGGAGATCCGCGCCGGGCGCCGAGGAGCTGGAGCGGGAGCTGGCCGGGTTGGGTGCCCGGGTCACCATTGCCGCTTGTGACGTGACCGACCGGTCGGCGGTGGCCGGGCTGGTCGGCCGGCTCGACGCCGACGGCGAGCGGATCACGGCGGTGTTCCATGCCGCGGTCGGCTATGAGCTGGGTGCGCTGGCGGAGACCACTGTGGACCAGTACGCGACGGTGGTCTCGGCCAAGGTGGCCGGCGTACGGCACCTCGAAGAGCTGCTGGACGGGCGGGAGCTGGACGCGTTCGTCGTCTACTCCTCCATCGCCGCGCTGTGGGGCAGCGGCGACCACGGCGCGTACGCGGCCGCGAACGCGCATGTGGACGCCTGGGCCCAGCAGCGCCGCCAGCGCGGCCTGCCGGCGACGGCGGTGGCCTGGGGGGTCTGGGACGCGGTCAACGAGTACGACAGCCGCGACGCGACCGAGCGGCCCCGGCTGAACCAGCGGGCCGTACGGCAGGGGCTGCCGCTGCTCGATCCGAAGCTGGCGCTGGCCGCGCTGCAGCAGGTGCTCGACCACGACGAGACCTGCGTGGCGGTCGCCGACATCGAGTGGGACCGGTTCGTGGAGCTCTTCCTCTCCACCCGGCCGAGCCACCTGCTCGACGAGCTGCCACAGGCACAGCGACCGGCGGAGGCCGAGGCCGGCGGGAGCGAGTCGCCGCTGCGGGAGCGGCTCGCCGGGCTCCCCCCGGACGAGCTGGACCGGGAGCTGCTCGAGCTGGTCCGCAGCCACGCCGCGGCGGCACTCGGCCACGACGGGCCGGACGGTGTCGAGCCGGCCCGGGCCTTCCGCGAGCTGGGGTTCGACTCGCTCACCTCGGTCTCGCTGCGCAACCGGCTCACCGCGGCCACCGGGCTGCGGCTGCCGACCACGGTCGTCTTCGACCACCCGACCCCGGTCGCGCTGGCCGAGCACCTGCGGGACGAGCTGCAGGACGGTGGCGCGACCACCGTCGCATCCGTACACGCGCAGCTCGACCGGCTCGGGGCGGCGTTGGCCGCGGTCGCGGCGAGCCCCGCCGAGCGGGCGGATCTGACCTCGCACCTGCAGGGCCTGCTGTCCCGGTGGACCACCACACCCGCCGCTCCGAGCGGTCCCGCCGTCGAGGAGCCGTCGGTCGCGGACAAGCTGCAGGGCGCGAGCGACGACGAGGTGTTCGCCTTCATCAACGAGCAGCTGGGGCGGTCGCGATGACGATCCGGCGACCCAGCGACCGGGGAGCTTCCCGTGGCGACTGAAGAGACGCTCCGCGACTACCTCAAGTGGGTCACCGCCGACCTGCACGAGACCCGCACCCGGCTGCGCGCGGTCGAGGAGCGCGAGCGGGAGCCGATCGCCGTCGTCGGCATGGCCTGCCGCTATCCGGGTGGGGTGACCTCGCCGGAGGAGCTGTGGGAGCTGGTCGCCGCCGGCGGCGACGCCGTCTCCGGGATGCCGACCAACCGGGACTGGGACCTCGACGCGCTGTACGACCCCGACCCGGACCGGCACGGCACGTCGTACGTGCGGGAGGGCGGCTTCCTGCACGACGCGCCGGACTTCGACGCGGACTTCTTCGGCATCTCGCCGCGCGAGGCGCTGGCGATGGACCCGCAGCAGCGGCTGCTGCTGGAGCTCGCCTGGGAGACGGTCGAGCGGGCCGGGATCGACCCGACCAGCCTGCGTGGCAGCCGGACCGGCGCGTTCATCGGCTGCAACCCGCTGGACTACCGGTCGCGGTTCGCCGACATCCCCGAGGGCTTCGAGGGACACCTGCTGACCGGCAGCGCCACCAGCGTGGTGTCGGGCCGGATCGCGTACGCACTGGGGCTGGAGGGTCCGGCGGTCACGATCGACACCGCATGCTCCTCGTCGCTGGTCGCGCTGCACCTGGCCTGCCAGGCGCTGCGCCGCGAGGAGTGCACCTCCGCGCTCGCCGCCGGCGTCGCGGTCATGTCGACCACGGCCGAGTTCGCCGGCTGGAGCCGGCAGCGGGGGTTGGCGCCGGACGGGCGGTGCAAGGCGTTCTCCGCGGCCGCCGACGGCATGGGCATTGCCGAGGGCGTCGGCATGCTGCTGCTGGAGCGGCTGGCCGACGCCGAGCGCAACGGCCGCCGCGTGCTCGCCGTGGTCCGCGGCTCGGCGCTGAACCAGGACGGCGCGTCGAACGGCCTGACCGCGCCCAGCGGTCCCGCCCAGCGGCGGGTGATCCGCGCGGCCCTGGCGAACGCCGGCCTGGCGACGTCCGATGTGGATGCGGTGGAGGCGCACGGCACCGGCACGTCGCTGGGTGACCCGATCGAGGCGCAGGCGCTGCTGGCCACGTACGGGCAGGGGCGGCCCGAGGATCGTCCGCTGTGGATCGGGTCGGTCAAGTCGAACATCGGCCACGCCCAGGCCGCGGCCGGCATGGCCGGGGTGATCAAGATGGTGCAGGCACTCCGGCACGGGGTGCTGCCGCGGACGTTGCATGTGGACGAGCCGACGCCGCAGGTGGACTGGTCGGCCGGAGCGGTACGGGTGCTCACCGAGTCCCGGGCCTGGCCGGAGAGCGACCGGCCGCGGCGGGCCGGGATCTCCGCCTTCGGGATCAGTGGGACGAACGCGCACGTGGTGCTGGAGCAGGCGACGGCCCCGGCTCCGGTCGGCGCGCCGCTGCCGGAGGGTGCGCCGGCGTCGCCGGTGGTGCCGTGGGTGGTGTCGGCACGGGACGGCGAAGCGCTGGCGGCGCAGGCCGACCGGCTGGCCGGAGCCGTGGCGGACGTCGATCCGGTCGCGGTGGCGCGGGCGCTCGCGGGGGAGCGGGCGGCGCTGTCGCGGCGGGCGGTGGTGTGGGGCGCTGATCGGGAGGCGCTGCTGGCTGGCCTGGAGGATCTGGATGCCGGGTCGGTGGTGGAGGGCCGGTTGGGGTTGGTGTTCACCGGTCAGGGTGCGCAGCGGCCGCGGATGGGTGTGGGTCTGGCGGCGGTGTTCCCGGTGTACGCCGAGGCGTTGGCGGAGGTGTGTGCCGGGTTCGCGGGGCTTCTGCCGCGGCCGTTGGATGAGGTGCTGGCGGACGAGCACGGTCGGGGTGCTGGATGAGACGGTGTTCACCCAGGCCGGGTTGTTCGCGGTGGAGGTGGCCGGGTTCCGGCTGCTGGAGTCCTGGGGGATCAAGCCGGACTTCGTGGCTGGGCATTCGATCGGTGAGCTGACCGCGGCGCACGTGGCGGGTCTGGTGGATCTGCGGGATGCGTGTCGTCTGGTGGCGGCGCGGGGTTCGTTGATGCAGGGGTTGCCGGCTGGTGGGGCGATGCTCTCGGTGCAGGCCGGGGTCGACGTGGTGTCCGAGGCGCTGGTCGCGGGCGTGGACGTGGCGGCGGTGAATGGGCCGGCGGCGGTGGTGGTCTCCGGCCCGGAGCGCGGTGTCGCGCGGGTGGAGGCGGTGTTCGCCGGTCGGGGGGTCAAGACGCGGCGGTTGAGGGTGTCGCACGCGTTCCACTCCTCGCTGGTGGAGCCGATGCTGGCGGAGTTCGCCGAGGTGGCGGCCGGGGTGAGCTTCGGGGAGCCGCGGCTGCGGATCGTCTCGACGGTGACCGGGGCGCCGGATCCGGGGATGGGCACCGCGGGCTATTGGGTGGGTCAGGTCCGGCGGACTGTCCGCTACGGCGATGCGGTCGAGTGGATGCAGGCCGCCGGGGTGACGACGTTCGTGGAGGTCGGCCCGGACGCGGCGTTGTCGGCGCTGGGTGGCCCGGAGTTCGTGCCCACCTCCCGCCGGGACCGCGACGAGGTCGACACCTTCACCCGGGCGGTGGGTCGACTGTGGACCCGGGGCGTCCCCGTCGACTGGGACCGCGTCCTCGCCGGCCGCCCGGTCGGACCGCGGGTCGACCTGCCCACCTACGCCTTCCAGCGCGAGCGCTACTGGCTGGCGGTCCCCGGCCGGGCCGGCGACCCGGCCGGGCTGGGGCAGCGGCCCGCCGACCACCCGCTGCTCGGTGCGGTCGTCAGCGTGGCCGGCGACGGCGGGGTGCTGCTCACCGGACGGCTGTCGGCACCCTGGCTCGCCGACCACACCGTCGGCGGCGCGGTGCTGTTCCCGGGCACCGGGTTCGTCGAGCTGGCCCTCCGTGCCGGCGCTGAGGTCGGCTGCCCCCACCTGCGGGAGCTGACCCTGCAGGCACCGCTCGTCGCTCCGCCGGCCCACGCGGTGCACATCCAGGTCGCCGTCACCGGTGACCGGCAGGTCCGGATCCACTCCCGTCCGGGCGAGGACGGCGAGTGGACCCTGCATGCGGAGGGACTGCTGGCGCCGGATGCGCCGGCGGCGCCGGCCCTCGATCCACAGTGGCCGCCGGCCGGGGCCGAGCCGGTGGACGTGTCCGGCTTCTACCCGGAGGCCGCCGACGCCGGCTACGCGTACGGACCGGTGTTCCAGGGGCTGACGGCGGCCTGGCGGCGGGGCGGCGAGGTCTTCGCCGAGGTGCGGCTGCCCGACGAGCCCGGGGCGTACGGCATCCACCCCGCGCTGCTCGACGCCGCGTTGCATGCGTGTGGGCTCCTGACTCCCGACGCCGAAGAGGGGGTGCGGCTGCCGTTCGCCTGGAGCGGCGTCACCTTGCACGCCACCGGTGCGTCGGCGCTGCGCGTGCGGCTGGCCGCGGCCGGCCCGGAGAGCGTCACCGTCAGCGCCGCCGACGGGACCGGCCGCCCGGTGCTGACCGTGGAGTCCCTTGCGCTCCGGTCCCTGGACACCTCCGCCCTCCGCAGTCCGCTGGACGACCTCTACCAGGTCGACTGGCTGCCCGTGCCCGCGGCGGATGCGGCCGTCCCCGCGGACGCCGCCTGGACCACCGTCGGGGCGGATCCCTTCGGGGTGTCCGCCGCACTGCAATACGCCGGCGTGGCCGTGACCGACCACGCCGACCTGGACGCGCTCGCCATGCTGCTGGACACCGGCGCACCCCTGCCGGGGTTGGTGTTCCTGAGCTGCCCACCGTCCACTTCGACCGGTGCGGACACCGTGCACGAGGCGGCACTGACCGTCCTGAGCTTCCTGCAGCGCTGGCTCGCCGACGAGCGCCTGGCCTCGACACGGCTGGTGGTGGTCACTACCGGGGCGGTGCCGGCCGGGGGATCCGGCGCCGACCTCGCCGCCGCGGCCGTCTGGGGCCTGGTGCGCACCGCACAGACCGAGAACCCCGACCGGGTCCTGCTCGTCGACCTCCCGCCCGGCCAGCCGGCCCCCGACCTGGTCGCGGACGCGGTCGCGTACGGGCTGGCCGAGGGCGAGACCCAGCTGGCGGTACGCGACGACGAGGTGCTGGTGCCGCGGATCGCCCGCGCCACCGCCCAGAGCGCTGGAGAGGCATGGGCGGGCGACGGGACCGTGCTCGTGACCGGCGGCACCGGCGCGCTCGGGGCGCTCGTCGCCCGGCACCTGGCGGGCCGCGGCGCCCGCCGGCTGCTGCTGACCAGCCGGCGGGGATCGGCCGCGCCCGGCGCGGCCGAGCTGGTCGCCGACCTGACCGGCCTCGGCGCCGAGGCGGAGGTGGTCGCCTGCGACGTCGCGGACCGCGACCAGCTCGCCGCGCTGCTCGACGCGATCCCGCCGGACCGGCCGCTGACCGCGGTGGTGCACACCGCCGGCGTGCTCGACGACGCCGTGCTCACCGCGCTCACCCCCGAGCAGCTGGCCGGCGTGCTGCGCCCGAAGGTGGACGCCGCGCTGCACCTGCACGAGCTGACCGCCGACCGCGACCTCGCCGCCTTCGTGCTGTTCTCCTCGACCGCGGGCGTCTTCGGCGGTCCCGGGCAGGGCAACTACGCCGCCGCCAACGCGTTCCTCGACGCGCTCGCCGACCATCGGCGGTCGCTCGGGTTGCCCGCGACGTCGGTCGCCTGGGGCATGTGGGAGCCGGGCGGTGGGATGACCGCGGGCCTGGACCGGGCCGACCGCGAGCGGATCGCCCGCTCCGGCATCGCGCCGCTGCCGCCGGACCACGGCCTGGCGCTGCTCGATGCCGCGGTCACGTCCGATCGAGCGCTGCTGGTCGCCGTACGGGTCGTGCTCGCCACCCTGCGGGCCGGCGCCCGCGCCGGCAGCCTGCCGGCCGTCCTGCGCGGCATCGTCCCGGCCGGCGCCCCGCGTGCGGCGGTCCCGGACGGGAGCGCCGACGGCGACCTCGCCGACCGGCTCGCCGGACTCGGTGCCGTGCAGCGGGCCGACCTCCTGCTCGAGCTGGTGCGCGAGCAGGTGTCCACAGTGCTGGGACACGGCACCGGCCGGTCGGTGGCGCCGACCGCGGAGTTCGGCGAGCTCGGGTTCGACTCGCTCACCGCGGTGGAGCTGCGCAACCGGCTCGGCGCCGTCACCGGGCTCCGGTTGCCCGCCACGCTGGTGTTCGACTACCCGACGCCCGCCGCGCTCGCGGCGTACCTGGACACGCAGCTCGGGCCGGAACCCGTGGCGACGTCGACCGCCTTCGGCGAGCTGGGCCGGCTGGAGGCCGCGCTCGCCGCCCAGCCGCTCGACGACGGCGACCGTGCCGGCATGGTCAAGCGGCTGCAGGCCTTGCTCTGGCGGCTCGACCGGGACGAGCTCGTCCCGGCGGCCGCGGACGGCGGATCGAGACCGGCGCTGGACGGCGCCACCGACGACGAGATGTTCGCCCTGATCAACCGGGAACTCGGGATCAGCTGACGTGCACCCTGACCGAGGCCGCGCTCCGGAGGCGACGAGATAGATGGCTGGCAACGAAGCGAAGCTCCGCGAGTACCTCAAGCTGGTCACGGCCGACCTGCAGGAGACCCGGCAGCGCCTGCAGACGACCGAGGCGCGCAGCCGGGAGCCGATCGCGATCGTCGGCATGGCCTGCCGCTTCCCGGGCAAGGTGCGGTCGCCGGAGGACCTGTGGCAGCTGGTGGACGAGGGACGGGACGGGGTCTCCGGCTTCCCGACCGGCCGTGGCTGGGACCTGGACCGGCTGTACGACCCGGACCCGGACCACCCCGGCACCACGTACACGCGGGAGGGCGGGTTCCTGCACGACGCGGACGGCTTCGACGCCGAGCTGTTCGGGATCTCGCCGCGGGAGGCACTGGCGATGGACCCGCAGCAGCGGGTCCTGCTGGAGACCGCGTGGGAGGTCTTCGAGCGGGCCGGGATCCCGCCGACGTCGTTGCGGGGCCACCAGACCGGGGTGTTCGTCGGTGCGGCCCACTTCGGCTACCTCACCGACATGCTCGCCGTCCCGGAGACCGTCGAGGGCTTCTCGCTGACCGGCAACGCGACCAGCGTGCTGACCGGACGGGTGGCGTACGCGTTCGGGCTGGAAGGCCCGGCGGTCACCGTGGACACGGCATGCTCGTCGTCGCTGGTGGCGCTGCACCTCGCCATCCAGGCGCTGCGGCAGGGGGAGTGCTCGCTCGCGCTGGCCGGTGGGGTCACGGTGATGCCGAGCCCGGGCGTGTTCGTCGAGTTCTCCCGGCAGCGCGGGCTGTCCCCGGACGGGCGGTGCAAGGCGTTCGCGGCGGCGGCGGACGGCACCGGCTGGTCCGAGGGCGTCGGCGTGGTGCTGGTCGAGCGGCTGTCGGATGCGAGGCGCAACGGGCACCGGGTGCTCGCGGTGGTCCGCGGGTCGGCGGTGAACCAGGACGGCGCCTCGAACGGCCTGACCGCGCCGAACGGGCCGTCACAGCAGCGGGTGATCCAGCGGGCGCTGGCCAGCAGCCGGCTCAACCCGTCCGATGTGGACGCCGTCGAGGCGCACGGCACCGGGACCACGCTGGGTGACCCGATCGAGGCGCAGGCGCTGCTGGCCACGTACGGGCAGGGGCGGCCGGAGGACCGTCCGCTGTGGCTGGGGTCGGTGAAGTCGAACCTCGGGCACACCCAGGCGGCCGCGGGGGTCGCCGGGGTCATCAAGATGGTCATGGCCCTGCGGCACGGCCGGCTGCCGCGGACGCTGCACGTGGACGAGCCGTCGCCGCACGTCGACTGGTCGTCGGGTGCGGTGCGCCTGCTCACCGACCCCGTCGAGTGGCCGGACAGGGACGAGCCGCGACGGGCGGCGGTGTCCTCCTTCGGGGTCAGCGGCACGAACGCACACCTGGTGCTGGAGGAGGCCCCGGACGGCGAGCCGGCGCCTTCGGTACCGCCGGGTCCGGCCGTGCTCGACACCCCGGTGGTGCCCTGGGTGCTGTCCGCCCGGAGCGCGGCCGCGCTGGCCGGGCAAGCGGAGCAGGTGGCGGCGGTGGACGCCGACCCGGTGGACGTCGGGTGGGGGCTGCTGTCCACCCGGGCGACGCTGGAGCACCGGGCGGTGGTCTGGGGGGCCGAGCCGGAGGTGCTGCGGGACGGGCTCACCCGGCTGGCGACCGGCAAGCCGGCCGAGAACGCCGTGTCCGGTGTGGCCGCCGCGGGTGGGGGGCCGGTGTTCGTGTTTCCGGGTCAGGGGTCGCAGTGGTGGGGGATGGGGCGGGAGTTGTTGGCCGCCTCGCCGGTGTTCGCGGCTCGGCTGACCGAGTGCGCGTCGGCGTTGTCGTCGTACGTGGACTGGTCGGTGCGGGGTGTGCTGACCGGTGCGGATGATGCCTGGCTGGGTCGGGTGGATGTGGTGCAGCCGGTGTTGTGGGCTGTGCATGTGTCGTTGGCGGCGGTGTGGGAGTCGTTGGGGGTGCGGCCGGCGGCGGTGGTCGGTCACTCGCAGGGGGAGATCGCCGCCGCGGTGGTGGCGGGTGGGTTGTCGCTGGAGGACGGCGCGCGGGTGGTGGCGTTGCGGTCGCGGGCGATCCGGGCCATCGCCGGCCGGGGCGGGATGCTGTCGTTGGCTGCTGGCCGGGAGCAGGTGGAGAGTTGGTTGAAGCCCGGGGTGACGGTGGCTGCGGTGAACGGCCCGGCGGCGACTGTGGTGTCCGGTGCGCCGGCGGTGTTGGACGAGCTCGCCGTGTTCGCGGAAGGGCTGGGGGTGCGGGCGCGGCGGGTGCCGGTGGACTACGCCTCCCACGGGGTGGATGTGGAGGAGATCCGGGAGCGGATCGAGTCCGACCTGGCCGGGATCGCCCCGACCCGGTCGCGGGTGCCGCTGTACTCGACGGTGACCGGTGACCTGCTCGACACCACCGGCATGGACGCCGGCTACTGGTACACCGGCCTGCGGGAAACGGTCCGCTTCGCCGACGCCGTCCAAGCCGTCCACACGGCCGGGTTCCGGCACTGGGTCGAGGTCTCCGCGCACCCGGTCCTCGCCATGGCCGTGGAGGAGACCGTCGACGCCGCGGTCGTCACCGGCACCCTGCGCCGCGACGACGGCGGACCGGACCGGCTGATCGCCTCCGCCGCCCAACTCTGGGTCACCGGCACCACCGTGGACTGGACCACCCTCTACACCGGCCGCACCGTACGCCCCATCGACCTACCCACCTACCCCTTCCAGCACAAGCGGTTCTGGTTGCTGCCGACCGCATCCGCCGCCGACCCGGCCGGTCTGGGGCTCGGCGCCGCGGGGCACCCGCTGCTGGGGGCGGCGGTCAGCCTCGCCGGTGACGGCGGGGTGCTGCTCACCGGCCGCATCTCGGCCGGAACGGTGCCGTGGCTGGCCGACCACCAGGTCGCCGGGACCGTCCTGCTGCCGGGCACCGGCTTCGTCGAGCTGGCCGTCCGGGCCGGCGACGAGGTCGGCTGCCCGTACGTGCGCGAGCTGACCCTGCAGGCGCCACTGGTCCTGCCGGAGGGCGGCGCGGTGCAGGTGCAGGTCTCGGTCAGCGGACCCGACAGCGCCGGGGAGCGGGAGGTGCGGGTCCACTCGCGACCGGGCGAGGAGGCGGCCTGGACCACCCACGCCGACGGCGTCCTGGCTCCCGCCGGTCCGCCCGCGCCGGCGCCGGTCGGCCAGTGGCCGCCGGCCGGTGCCGAGTCGGTGGACATGTCCGGCTTCTATCCGGCCGCCGCCGAGGCCGGGTACGGCTACGGCCCGGCGTTCCAGGGCCTCACCGCCGCCTGGCGCCGCGGCTGCGAGGTCTTCGCCGAGGTCCAGCTGCCCGAGCCCGCGCGCGACGACGCCGGCCGGTACGGCCTCCACCCTGCCCTCCTCGACGCCGCGCTCCACGCGGCCGGCCTGCTCGACGGAGGGGCCGCGGACGGGATACGGCTGCCGTTCGCCTGGACCGGTGTCACCCTGCACGCCGCCGGTGCGACCTCGCTGCGGGTACGGCTGCGCGACACGGCCGACGGCATCCGGGTGGCGGCGTACGACGGGGACGACCAACCCGTCGCCTCGATCGAGGCGTTGGCGCTGCGGCCGGTGACCGCCGCCCAGCTCACCCCCGGTCCGGACGCACTGTTCCGGGTGGACTGGACGGTGCTGCCGGCTGACGCCGGCTCGCCGACCGGCTGGGCGCTGCTCGGCGCGGATCGACAAGGCTGGGCGCTGCCGGCGTACCCGGACGTCGAGGGCGTGGCCGCGGCCGGCCCGCCGCCGGTCGTGCTGCTGCCCGCGTACGCCGAGGAGCAGCCGGAGGATCTGCCGGACGCCGCCCGCGACGCGGTGCTCGGTGTCTGGGCGGCCGTGCGCGACTGGCTCGCCGACGACCGGCTCGCCGCCTCCAGGCTGGTCGTGGTGACCCGCGGCGCGGTCTCCGCCGGCCCGGACCGGGACGTGCCGGACCTGGCGCACGCCCCGGTCTGGGGCCTGGTCCGGTCGGCCGCGGCGGAGAACCCGGACCGGCTCCTGCTCCTCGACCTCGACCCCGGCTCCGAGCCGGACCTGGACGCCGTCACGGGCGCCGTGGCGGCCGCGCTTGCCGCCGGCGAGACCGAGGTCGCGCTGCGCGACGGGCAGGCGCTGGTGCCCCGGCTGGCCCGGCCGGCGCCCGACGGCGCGCTCCGGCCGCCCGCCGGCAGCCCATTGTGGCGGCTCGACACGGTCGCCTCCGGCAGCCTGGAGGACCTCGCCCTGCTGCCGTGCCCGGAGGCGGGCGCGCCGCTCGGTCCCGGCGACGTACGGGTGGCGGTGCACGCGGCCGGGGTGAACTTCCGCGACGTCCTGGTCGGGCTCGGCATGGTGCCGAGCCAGCGGGTGATGGGCAGCGAGGGCGCCGGCATCGTGCTGGCGGTCGGCGAGGACGTCGACCGGTTCCGGCCCGGCGACCGCGTGCTGGGCGTGTTCCACGGCGGCTTCGGCCCGACGGCGGTCACCGACGCGCGGCTGCTCGTGCCGGTGCCGGCCGGCTGGTCGTTCGCCCAGGCGGCGGCGGTGCCGGTGGTGTTCCTGACCGCGTACTACGGGTTGGTGGATCTGGCCCGGGTGCGTCCGGGTGAGACGATCCTGGTGCACGCGGGTGCGGGTGGGGTCGGGATGGCGGCGATCCAGCTGGCCCGCCATCTGGGGGCGCGGGTGTTCGCCACGGCGAGTCCGTCCAAGTGGGACACGTTGCGTGAGCTGGGGATCCCGGAGGGCTGGTTCGCGTCCTCCCGCGACCTCGGCTTCCGCGAGGACGTCGGCGAGGCGACCTGCGGGGCCGGCGTGCAGGTGGTGCTCAACTCGCTGGCGGGCGAGTTCGTCGACGCGTCGATGGACGTGCTCGGGCCGCGCGGCCGGTTCCTGGAGATGGGCAAGACCGACATCCGCGACCCCGGCCAGGTCGCGGCCGAGCACCCCGGGGTGACGTACCGGGCGTTCGACCTCGGTGAAGCCGGCCCGGACCGGATCGCCGAGATGCTCGCCGAGATCCTCGGCCTCTTCGCCCGCGGCGTGCTGGAGCCGCTGCCGGTGTCCACCTGGGACGTGCGTCGGGCGGCGGAGGCGTTCCGCTTCATGGCCGCCGGCCGGCACGTCGGCAAGGTCGTGCTCACCATCCCCGGCCGGCTCGACCCGGAGCGGGAGGTGCTGATCACCGGCGGCACCGGCACCCTCGGCGGCCTGCTCGCCCGCCACCTGGTCACCGAGCACGGCGCCCGCAAGCTGTTGCTGCTGTCCCGGTCCGGCCGCGCCGCCCCCGGCGCCGATGCGCTGGTCGCCGAGCTGGAGGCGGCCGGTGCGCAACAGGTGGACGTGGTCGCCTGCGACGCCGCCGACCGCGGTGAGCTGGCCGCGGTGCTGGCCGGGCGGCGGCTGACCGGCGTCGTGCACGCCGCCGGCGCGCTGGACGACGGGCTGGTCACCTCGCTCACCGCCGACCAGGTGCGCCGGGTGCTGCGGTCCAAGGTGGACCCGGCGGTGCACCTGCACGAGCTCACGGCCGGGCAGGAGCTGGGCCTGTTCCTGCTCTACTCCTCCGCCGCCGGGGTCTTCGGCGCCCCCGGGCAGGGCAACTACGCCGCCGCCAACACCTTCCTCGACGCGCTGGCCCAGCACCGGCACGCCCGCGGGCTGCCGGCAACCTCGATCGCCTGGGGCTACTGGGCCCGGGCCAGCGGCATGACCGGCCACCTGGACGAGGGCGACCGGTCCCGGCTGGCCCGCGACGGCGTCGTCCCGCTCAGCGACGCCGACGGGCTCGCGCTCGCCGACGAGGCGCTGCGCGACGGCGCCGCGCACCTCGTCGCCACGCCGCTCGCGGCCTCCGCGCTGCGGGCCGACGGCGCCGCCGTGCCGGGGCTGCTGCGCGGGCTGGTCCGGCCCGCCGGCCGCCGGGCGGCCAGCCGGTCCGCAGCCGGGTCCGGGTCGGCCCTCGCCGCACGGCTGCGCGGGCTGAGCCGGCCGGAGCGCGAGCGCGCGCTCACCGACCTGGTCCGCGAGCACGCCGCCACCGTGCTCGGCCACTCCGGCACCGGCGGCATCGCCGCCGACCGGGCGTTCAAGGAGCTCGGCTTCGACTCGCTCACCGCGGTCGAGCTGCGCAACCGGCTCAACGCCGCCACCGGGCTGCGGCTGCCCGCGGCGCTCGTCTTCGACCACCCCACCCCGGCGGCGGTGGCCCGGCACCTGGCCGACACGGTGATCGGGGCGTCCGAACGGGACGCCGGCCCCGTACCGGCTGCCGAGCCGGGAGCGGCCACCGAGCCGGTGGCCATCGTCGGCATGTCCTGCCGGCTGCCCGGCGGGGTGGCGACCCCGGAGGACCTGTGGCGGCTGCTCGCCGCCGGCGCCGAGGGGATCGGCGAGTTCCCCGACGACCGCGGCTGGGACCTCGACGGGCTCGCCCTTCCGCCGCGAGCCGGCTTCCTGTCCGACCTCGCCGCGTTCGACGCCGCCTTCTTCGGCATCTCGCCCCGCGAGGCGCTGGCGATGGACCCGCAGCAGCGCCTGCTGCTGGAGGCGTCCTGGGAGGCGATCGAGGGCGCCGGAATCGACCCCGGGTCGCTGCGGGGGACCGCGACCGGCGTTTTTGCCGGGGCGCTGTCGTCCGACTACGGCGCCGACACGGTCCGGGTCGGCCGCGGCGGCGAGGAGGTGGTCGGCTACTGGGGCACCGGCAACGCGGCGAGCGTCGTCTCCGGCCGGGTCGCGTACGTGCTCGGCGTCGAGGGTCCCGCCATAACGGTGGACACGGCGTGCTCCGCCTCGCTGGTCGCGCTGCACCTGGCGGTGCGCTCGCTGCGGCAGGGCGAGTGCTCGCTGGCGCTGGCCGGTGGGGTCACCGTCATGTGCACACCGAGCGGGTTCGTGGAGATGAGCCGGCAGCAGGCGCTGGCGGCGGACGGGCGGTGCAAGGCGTTCGCCGCGGCGGCTGACGGCTTCGTGCCCGCCGAGGGTGTGGCGATGCTGCTGCTGGAGCGGCTGTCCGACGCCCGGCGCAACGGGCACCGGGTGCTCGCGGTGGTCCGCGGTTCGGCGGTCAACCAGGACGGCGCCTCCAACGGGCTGACCGCGCCGAACGGGCCGTCGCAGCAGCGGGTGATCCGCGCCGCGCTGGCCGACGCCGGCCTGCAGCCGTCCGATGTGGACGCCGTGGAGGCGCACGGCACCGGCACCGACCTGGGCGACCCGATCGAGGCCCAGGCCCTGCTGGCCACGTACGGGCAGGATCGGGCTGAGGACCGACCGCTGTGGCTGGGGTCGATCAAGTCGAACATCGGTCACACCCAGGCCGCCGCCGGTGTCGCCGGCGTGCTGAAGATGGTGCTGGCGCTGCGGCACGGCGTGCTGCCGCCGACGCTGCACGTCGACGCGCCGTCGCCCCATGTGGACTGGTCCTCGGGAGCGGTCTCGCTGGTGACCGAACCGGTCGAGTGGGCGGCCACCGACCGGCCGCGGCGGGCGGGGGTGTCGTCGTTCGGGATCAGCGGCACCAACGGGCACGTGGTCCTGGAGGAGTCCCCGGACCCCGAGCCCGGCCCGGTGCCGGCTCCGGGAGAGCCGGTGACGGTGTCGGCGGTGGTGCCGTGGCTGCTGTCAGGGCACAGCCCGGCCGCGGTGGCCGCGCAGGCCGGTCAGCTGGCCGCCGTGGTGCCCGAGGCGGACCCGGTGGACCTCGGTTGGGCGCTGTTCGCCGGCCGGTCGGTGTTCGAGCACCGCGCCGTCGTCTGGGGCGCCGACCGGGTCGAGCTGCTCGCCGGGCTCGGCGCGGTGGCGGCCGGCGACGTCGCCGGCAACGTGGCGGCCGGGGCCGCCGACCCCGGCGCCGGGGTGGTGTTCGTCTTCCCCGGGCAAGGGTCGCAGTGGCTCGGCATGGGCCGGGAGCTGCTGGAGACCTCGCCGGTGTTCGCGGCCCGGATGGCCGAGTGCGCGGCCGCGCTGTCGCCGTACGTCGACTGGTCGCTCCGCGACGTCCTGGCCGGCGACGACGACGCCTGGCTGGAGCAGGTGGACGTGCTGCAGCCCGTGCTGTGGGCGATCAACGTCTCGCTGGCCGCGGTCTGGGAATCCCTCGGCGTCGTCCCGGCCGCCGTGGTCGGCCACTCCCAGGGCGAGATCGCGGCCGCGGTCGTCGCAGGGGGACTGTCGCTGGCGGACGGGGCGCGGGTGGTGGCGCTGCGGGCGCGGGCAGCGCTCGCGATCGTCGGCAAGGGCTCGTTGCTGTCGCTGGCCGCCGGCCGGGAGCGGGTGGAGGACTGGCTGACCCGCTGGACCGGGGTCGGGATCGCGGTCGTCAACGGGCCGCAGGCGACGGTCGTCTCCGGCGACTTCGACTCGCTCGCCGAGCTGGCCGCGTACGCCGAGGAGCAGGGTGTGCGGGCGCGGCTGGTGCCGGCCACCTTCGCCTCGCACAGTCCGCAGGTGGAGGAGATCCGGGAGCGGATCGAGACCGATCTGGCCACGGTCGAGCCGAGGTCGTCCCGGGTGCCGCTCTACTCGACGGTGACCGCGGGGCCGCTCGACACCGCGACGATGGACGCGTCCTACTGGTACGCCAACCTCCGGCAGACCGTACGGTTCGCCGACACCGTCGCCGCCCTGCGCGCCGCCGGGCTGCGGCACTGGGTCGAGGTCTCCGCGCATCCTGTGCTCACCCCCAGCGTCGAGGACACCGCCGGCGCCGCCGTGGTCACCGGGACGCTGCGCCGCGACGACGGCGGCATCGACCGGCTGGTCGCGTCGGCCGCCGAGCTGTGGGTCGGGGGCGGCCCCGTGGACTGGGCGGCCGTCTTCGCCGGCCGCACCGTCGGGCGGGTCGACCTGCCGACGTACCCGTTCCAGCGGCAGCGCTTCTGGTTCCGGCCGGCGACCGCGGCCGGGGACGTCGCCGCCGCCGGGCTGGACGCCGCGGACCACCCGCTGCTCGGCGCCGCGGTGAGCGTGGCTGGCGACGGCGGGGTGCTGCTGACCGGCCGGCTGTCGCCGCGCTCGGTGCCGTGGCTGGCCGACCACGCGGTGGCCGGGACGGTCCTGCTGCCCGGCACCGGGTTCGTCGAGCTGGCCGTCCGGGCCGGCGACGAGGTCGGCTGCCCGTACCTGCGGGAGCTCACCCTGCAGGCCCCGCTGACCATCGCCGAGGGCACCGCGGTGCAGGTGCAGGTGGCGGTCACCGGGCCGGACGGCGCGGGGGACCGGGAGCTGCGGGTCCACTCGCGACCGGCCGAGGACGGCGAGTGGGTCCTGCACGCCGAGGGCGTGCTCGCCGCGGAGGCGCCGGCCGCGCCGCCGGTCGATCCACAGTGGCCACCGGCCGGTGCCGAGCCGGTGGACGTGTCCGGCTTCTATCGGGCCGCCGCCGAGGCCGGGTACTGCTACGGCCCGGCGTTCCAGGGCCTCGCCGCCGCCTGGCGCCGGGGCGAGGAGGTCTTCGCCGAGGTCCAGCTGCCCGAGCCCGCGCGTGAGGACGCCGGGGCGTACGGGATCCACCCGGCGCTGCTCGACGCCGCGCTGCACGCGGCCGGCCTGCTCACCCCGGACCGGCCGGGCGGGCTGCGGCTGCCGTTCGCCTGGACCGGGGTGACCCTGCACGCGGCCGGCGCGTCCGTCCTGCGGGTGCGGATCACCGCCACCGGCGAGGACGGCATCGGGGTCGCGGTCTCCGACCCGGCCGGGCGCCCGGTGCTCACCGCGTCCTCGCTCGTGCTCCGGTCGGTCTCCGCCGACCAGCTCGCCCGGGACAGCCGGATCGGCCGGGACTCGCTCTTCCGGGTGGACTGGACGCCGCTGCCGTACGGACCGGGGGAGCCCGGCACCTGGGCCGTGCTCGGGCCGGAGCTGCCGGGGCTCCCGGCCGCCGCCCATACCGATGTCGAGGCGCTGCTCACGGCGCTGGACGAGGGCGCGCCGGTGCCGGAGGTGCTCGTCGTACCCCACCTGGACGGGCCGGCTAGGGGTGGGGTCGCCGAGTCGGTTACAGGGGTGTTGGGGAAGCTGCGGGCGTGTTTGTCTGAAAACCGGCTGATCGGAACCCGTCTGGTCGTGCTGACCCGTGGCGCGGTCGCGACCGGCGCCGGAGAGGATGTGGTCGACTTGGTGTCCGCGCCGGTCTGGGGACTGGTGCGCGCGGCCCAGTCCGAGCATCCCGACCGCCTGCTCCTCGTCGACCTCGACCCCGCTGCCGATCCGGACGGCGGCACGCTGGCCGGAGTGGTCGCGGCCGCGCTCGCCGAGGGCGAGACCCAGGTCGCCCTGCGGGACGGCCGCGCGTCGGTGGCCCGGCTCGCCCGCGCCACGGCCGGCGCCTGGCTGACCCCGCCGGCCGATCCGCTGTGGCGGCTGGAGACGGTCGCGTCCGGGACCATGGACGGGCTCGCCCTGATCCCCTGCCCGGAGATGGGCGCGCCGCTGGCGGCCGGCCAGGTGCGGATCGCGGTGCACGCGGCCGGGGTGAACTTCCGCGACGTGCTCGTCGGCCTCGGGATGGTGCCCGGCCAGGTCGGCATCGGCAGCGAGGCCGCCGGCGTGGTGCTCGAGACCGGCGAGGGCGTGACCGGGTTCGCCGTCGGCGACCGGGTGCTGGGCATCGTGCACGGCGCCTTCGGCCCGGTCGCGGTCGCCGACGCGCAGATGCTGGCGCCGGTACCGGAGGGCTGGTCGTTCACCCGGGCCGCCGCGATCCCGGTCGCGTTCCTCACCGCCTGGTACGGGCTCGTCGACCTCGCCGGCCTCCGCGCCGGGGAGACGGTGCTGGTCCACGCCGGGGCGGGTGGGGTCGGGATGGCCGCGGTCCAGCTGGCCCGGCACCTGGGGGCGCGGGTCTTCGCGACCGCGAGCCCGTCCAAGTGGGACACCCTTCGTGAGCTGGGCGTGCCGGAGGGGTGGATGGCGTCCTCCCGCGACCTCGGCTTCCGCGAGCAGGCGCTCGCCGCCACCGGCGGGTCCGGAGTGGACGTCGTGCTCAACTCGCTGGCCGGCGAGTTCGTCGACGCCTCGCTGGACGTGCTGGCCGACGGCGGCCGGTTCCTGGAGATGGGCAAGACCGACATCCGCGGCCCCGGCGACCGCCCGGGGGTGGCGTACCGGGCGTTCGACCTCGGGGAGGCCGGCCCGGGGCGGATCGGCGCGATGCTCGCCGAGATCATGGGTCTGCTGCGGGACGGCACGCTCACCCCGCCGCCGGCCTCCACGTGGGACCTGCGGCGGGCGGCGGAGGCGTTCCGCTTCATGGCCGCCGGCCGGCACATCGGCAAGGTGGTGCTCACCGTCCCCGGCCGGTTGGACCCGGACGGGGAGGTGCTGATCACCGGCGGCACCGGCAGCCTCGGCGGGTTGCTGGCCCGCCACCTGGTCGCCGAGCACGGCGCGCGCCGGCTGCTGCTGACCTCCCGCAGCGGCCCGGACGCCCCGGGCGCGGACGCCCTGGTCGCCGAGCTGGAGGAGGCCGGGGCGGCGGTGGAGGTCGTGGCCTGCGACGCGGCCGACCGCGAGCAGCTGGCCGCGGTGCTGGCCGGGCGGCGGCTGACCGGCGTCGTGCACGCCGCCGGGGTGCTCGACGACGGGCTGGTCACGTCCCTCACCCCGGAGCAGGTGCGCCGGGTGCTGCGGGTGAAGGTCGATGCCGCGGCGCACCTGCACGAGCTGACCGCCGGGCAGGAGCTGGCGCTGTTCGTGCTCTACTCCTCCGCCGCCGGGGTGCTCGGCGGCGCCGGACAGGCCAACTACGCCGCCGCGAACACGTACCTGGACGCGCTCGCCCACCACCGGCAGGCCGAGCGGCTCCCGGCCACCTCGCTGGCCTGGGGCTACTGGGCGCGGGCCAGCGCCATGACCGAGCACCTCGCCGCCGAGGACCGCGGCCGGCTCACCGGGTCCGGGGTGGTGCCGCTCGGCGCGGACGACGGGCTGGCCCTGTTCGACGCCGCCTGCCGGCTCGGTGACCCGCTGCTGCTGCCGATCCGGCTCGACATCGGTGCGCTGCGGGCCCGGGCCGGGATGGGCGGGGAGCGCGTGCCGCCGCTGTTCCGGGGGCTGGTCGGGACGGGCCCGCGCCGGGCCGCCGGCACGGCCGACGCGGACGCCCGCCCGGAGCTGGCCGCGCGGCTGGCCGGGCTGGTCGAGCAGGACCGCGACCACGTCGTCCTGGACCTGGTCCGTAGCCACGTCGCGGCCGTGCTGGGGCACTCCTCGCCGGCCGCGGTCGAGAGCCACCAGCCGTTCAAGTCGCTGGGGTTCGACTCGCTGACCGCCGTCGAGCTGCGCAACCGGCTCAACCAGGCGACGGGGCTGCAGCTGCCGGCCACGGCCGTCTTCGACCACCCGAACCCGGCGGTGCTGGCCCGGCACATCGCCGGTCACTTCGGCACGAACGGCGCCGCCGCCCCGCCGGCCGCCGCCGACCCCGAGGAGGCGCGGATCCGCAGCGCGCTGGCCAGCATCCCGATCGGCCGGCTCCGCGACGCCGGGCTGGTCGCGCCGCTGCTGCGCCTGCTCGACGGGCACGGCTCCGGCAACGACGGGGCCGCGTCGCCGGACGGCGACCCGGCCGGCTCCATCGCCGGCATGGAGGTGGACGACCTGGTGCGGCTGGCCCTCGGCGACACCGACTCCTGACTTCCTGCGACCCGCGGAGCACCCTGATGACGACACCCACCGGCAACGACAAGGTCGTCGCCGCGCTGCGTGCCTCCCTGACGGAGGCCGAGCGGCTCCGCCGGCACAACCAGCAGCTGCTGGCGGCCAGCCGGGCGCCGATCGCGATCGTGGGGATGGCCTGCCGGTTCCCCGGCGGGGCGGGGTCGCCGGAGGGTCTGTGGCGGCTGGTCGACAGCGGCACCGACGCGATCGCCGGCTTCCCGGTCGACCGCGGCTGGGACCTGGACTCCCTGTACGACCCCGACCCGGACCGGCCCGGCACGTCGTACGTGCGGGAGGGCGGCTTCGTCTACGAGGCGGGCGACTTCGACGCCGGCTTCTTCGGGATCTCGCCGCGCGAGGCGCTGGCGATGGACCCGCAGCAGCGGCTGCTGCTCGAGGTGGCCTGGGAGACGTTCGAGCGGGCCGGGATCGACGTGGCGTCCCTGCGCGGCCGCCCGGTCGGCACGTTCGTCGGTGGCGGACCGTCCGGGTACGGCGCCGGGCTGCAGCTGCCGGAGAGCGCGGAGGGCTACTCGCTCACCGGCAGCACGTCCAGCGTGGTGTCGGGCCGGATCGCGTACACGCTGGGGCTGGAGGGGCCGGCGGTCACGGTGGACACCGCCTGCTCGTCGTCGCTGGTGGCGCTGCACTTGGCCTGCCAGTCGCTGCGGCAGGAGGAGTGCACGCTGGCCCTCGCCGGCGGCGTCGCGGTGATGTGCACGCCGACCGGCTTCGTCGAGTTCAGCCGGCAGCGCGGGCTGGCCCAGGACGGGCGGTGCAAGCCCTTCGCCGCCGCGGCGGACGGGACCGGCTGGGGCGAGGGCGCCGGCATGCTGCTGCTGGAGCGGCTGTCCGACGCACGCCGCAACGGGCACCGGGTGCTCGCGGTGGTGCGCGGGTCGGCGGTGAACCAGGACGGGGCGTCCAACGGCCTGACCGCGCCGAACGGGCCGTCGCAGCAGCGGGTGATCCGGGCGGCGCTCGCGAACGCCGGCCTGGCGACGTCCGATGTGGACGCGGTCGAAGCGCACGGGACGGGGACCACGCTCGGGGACCCGATCGAGGCGCAGGCGCTGCTGGCCACGTACGGGCAGGGGCGGCCCGAGGACCGTCCGCTGTGGATCGGGTCGGTCAAGTCCAACCTCGGCCACGCGCAGTACTCGGCCGGCGTGGCCGGTGTCATCAAGATGGTCATGGCCCTGCAGCAGGGTGTCCTGCCTCGGACGCTGCACGTGGACGAGCCGACCCCGCAGGTGGACTGGTCGGCCGGGGCGGTACGGGTGCTGGCCGAGCCGGTGCCGTGGCCGGAGACGGACCGGCCGCGGCGGGCCGGGGTGTCGGCGTTCGGGATCAGCGGGACGAACGCGCACGTGGTGCTGGAGCAGGCACCGGCCCCGGCTCCGGTCGAGGCGCCACCGGTGGGCGTGCCGGCCTCGGCGCTGGTGCCGTGGGTGGTGTCGGCGGCCAGCGAGGCCGGGCTGGCGGCGCAGGCGGTGCGGCTGGCCGAGGTGGTCGACCGGCATCCGCCGGTGGACGTGGCGCGGGCGTTGGCGGGGGAGCGGGCGGCGCTGTCGCGGCGGGCGGTGGTGTGGGGCGCTGATCGGGAGGCGCTGCTGGCTGGCCTGGAGGATCTGGATGCCGGGTCGGTGGTGGAGGGCCGGTTGGGGTTGGTGTTCACCGGTCAGGGTGCGCAGCGGCGGCGGATGGGTGTGGGTCTGGCGGCGGTGTTCCCGGTGTACGCCGAGGCGTTGGCGGAGGTGTGTGCCGGGTTCGCGGGGCTTCTGCCGCGGCCGTTGGAGGACGTGCTGGCCGACGATGCGGTCGGGGTGCTGGATGAGACGGTGTTCACCCAGGCCGGGTTGTTCGCGGTGGAGGTGGCTGGGTTCCGGCTGCTGGAGTCGTGGGGTGTGGTCCCGGACTTCGTGGCTGGGCATTCGATCGGTGAGCTGACCGCGGCGCATGTGGCCGGTCTGGTGGATCTGCGGGATGCGTGTCGTCTGGTGGCGGCGCGGGGTTCGTTGATGCAGGGGTTGCCGGCTGGTGGGGTGATGCTCTCGGTGCAGGCCGGGGTCGAGGTGGTGTCCGAGGCGCTGGTCGCGGGCGTGGACGTGGCGGCGGTGAATGGGCCGGCGGCGGTGGTGGTCTCCGGCCCGGAGCGCGGTGTCGCGCGGGTGGAGGCGGTGTTGGCCGGTCGGGGGGTCAAGTCGCGGCGGTTGAGGGTGTCGCACGCGTTCCACTCCTCGCTGGTGGAGCCGATGCTGGATCAGTTCGCCGAGGTGGCGGCCGGGGTGAGCTTCGGGGAGCCGCGGCTGCGGATCGTCTCGACGGTGACCGGGGCGCCGGATCCGGGGATGGGCACCGCGGGCTATTGGGTGGGTCAGGTCCGGCGGACCGTCCGCTACGGCGATGCGGTCGAGTGGATGCAGGGCGCCGGGGTGACGACGTTCGTGGAGGTCGGCCCGGACGCGGCGCTGTCGGCGCTGGGTGGCCCGGAGTTCGTGCCCACCTCCCGCCGGGACCGCGACGAGGTCGACACCTTCACCCGGGCGGTGGGTCGACTGTGGACCCGGGGCGTCCCCGTCGACTGGGACCGCGTCCTCGCCGGCCGCCCGGTCGGACCGCGGGTCGACCTGCCCACCTACGCCTTCCAGCGGCAGCGCTACTGGCTGGAGCCCGCCACCGAGGTCGACAGCGGCCCGGTCGGCGCGGATCCCGACGAGGCGCGCTTCTGGGACGCGGTCGAGCGCGAGGACCTCGCCCAGCTGACCGAGTCGCTGCAGGTGGCCGGTGACGAGCCGCTGCGCGAGCTGCTGCCGCGGCTGTCGGGCTGGCGCCGCCGGCGGCGGGAGCAGGTCACCGTGGACGGCTACCGCTACCGGGTCGGCTGGCGGCCGGTGGACGTACCGGCCGCGCGGCTGTCCGGCGACTGGCTCGCCCTGGTCCCCGAGGACGGCGACCCGCTGGCCGACGCCGTGCTGGCCGCGCTCGCCCGGCACGGGGCCGCGCCGGTGCCGGTGCCGGTGCAGCCGGCCGGCGCGACCCGGGTTGAGCTGGGTGAGCTGATCCGCGAGGAGGTCGAGGTGCTCGGCCGGCCGCCCGCCGGGGTGCTCTCGCTGCTCGACTGCGGGCCGGTGCCGGCCGGGTCGGACGGCGAGCCGGGCCTGGTCGCCGCCGTCGCGCTCGTCCAGGCGCTCGGTGACGCCGGGGTGGACGCTCCGCTGTGGACGCTGACCAGCGGTGCCGTACGGGCGGTGCCGGACGACCCGGCGCCCGAGCCGGCCCGGTCGCTGCTGTGGGGCTTCGGCCGGGTCGTCGCGGTGGAGTGGCCGGACCGGTGGGGCGGGCTGGTCGACATGCCGGCCACTGTGGACGAGCGGGGCGCCCGGCTGCTGGCCGGGTTGCTCGCCGGCGCCGGTGAGGACCAGGTGGCGATCCGGCCCGCCGGCGCGCTCGCCCGGCGGCTCGCCCCCGCGCCCGCGGACCCGGCGGGGGAGGACTGGCGCCCGACCGGCACGACGCTGGTGACCGGCGGCACGGGCGCGCTCGGGGCGGAGGTGGCCCGGTGGCTGGCCGGCCTCGGTGCCGAGCACCTGCTGCTGCTCAGCCGCCGCGGCCCGGAGGCGCCCGGCGCCGGCGCCCTCGCCGCCGAGCTGCGCGAGCTCGGCTCCCGCGTCACGGTCGTCGCGGCGGACGCCGCCGACCGGGACCGGCTCGCCGAGGTGCTCGGCGGGCTCGGTGAGGACGAGCCGCTCACCGCCGTCTTCCACACCGCCGGCGTGGTCGACGACGGTGTCGTCGCCGCGCTCACCCCGGAGCAGCTGCAGCGGGTGCTGCGGCCGAAGGTCGCCGCGGCCCGCGCCCTGCACGAGCTGACCCGCGACCAGCCGCTCACCGCGTTCGTGCTGTTCTCCTCCTTCGCCGGCACGGTCGGGACGCTCGGGCAGGGGGCGTACGCCGCCGCCAACGCCTTCCTCGACGCGCTCGCCGAGCAGCGCCGCGACGCCGGGCTGCCGGCCACGTCCGTCGCCTGGGGACCGTGGGCCGGCGCCGGCATGGCGGCCGACGCCGCCGTGCAGCTCGGCATCCAGCGCACCGGCCTGGCCCCGCTCGACCCGCAGCGGGCGCTGTCCGCGCTCCGCCGGGCGATCGACAACGGCGACGACACCGTGGCCGTGGTCGATGTCGACTGGGGACGGTTCGCGCCGGCCTTCACCGCCGGCCGGCCCAGCCCGCTGCTCGCCGACGTGCCCGCGGTACGCCAGGCCCTCGGTCCCACCGGCGGGGCGGAGCGGGCCGAGGCCGGCGCCGCGCGGCTGCGGCAGTTGCTGGGCGGGCGCACCGGTGCCGAGCGCGGCCGCGCCCTGCTCGACCTGGTGCGCGAGCAGGTGGCCGCCGTGCTCGGGCACCGGTCCGGGACGGCGATCGACCCGGACAGGCCGTTCAAGGAGCTGGGCTTCACCTCGCTCGCCGCCGTCGAGCTGCGCAACCGGCTGAGCGCCGCCACCGAGGTCCGGCTGCCGATCACGCTGGTCTTCGACTACCCGAGCTCCGCCGCGCTGGCCCGCTACCTCGGCGGCCGGCTCGACCCGGCCGACGCGACGGCGAACGAGCGGGCGGCCGGCCCGGTGCCGGCGGACGAGCCGGTCGCCGTCGTCGGGCTGGCCTGCCGGCTGCCTGGCGGCGTGGAGACGCCCGCTGACTTCTGGCGGCTGCTGGCCGAGGGCGGCGACGCGATCACCCCGTTCCCGGCCGACCGCGGCTGGGACATCGACGAGCTGTACGACCCGGACCCCGGCCGCCCCGGGCGCACGTACGGCCGGGAGGGCGGCTTCGTCGGCACCGCCGCCGAGTTCGACGCCTCGTTCTTCGGCATCAGCCCACGCGAGGCGGCCGCGATGGACCCGCAGCAGCGGTTGCTGCTGGAGACGTCCTGGCAGGTGGTCGAGAACGCCGGCATCGACCCGGCGAGCCTGCGCGGCACCCCGACCGCCGTCTACGCCGGCGTGGTGGCGCTGGACTACGCGCCGTCGTTCGGGCACGTGCCGGAGGGTGTGGAGGGCTTCATCGGCACCGGCAACGCGGCCAGCGTGGCGTCCGGGCGGGTGGCGTACACGCTCGGGCTGGAGGGCCCGGCGGTCACCCTGGACACCGCCTGCTCGTCCTCGCTGGTCGCGATTCACCTGGCCGCGCAGTCGCTGCGGCAGGGGGAGTGCTCGCTGGCGCTGGCCGGCGGTGCCACCGTGCTGCCCAACCCGGGCGTCTTCGTGGAGTTCAGCCGGCAGCAGGGCCTGTCCGTCGACGGGCGGTGCCGGGCGTTCTCGGCGGCGGCGGGCGGCCTCGGACCGGCGGAGGGCGCCGGCATGCTGCTGCTGGAGCGGCTGTCCGACGCCCGCCGCAACGGGCGGCGGATCCTGGCGGTCCTGCGCGGCTCGGCGATCAACCAGGACGGCGCCTCCAACGGCCTGACCGCCCCGAACGGGCCGTCGCAGCAGCGGGTGATCCGGGCCGCGCTGGCCAGCGCCGGGCTGCGGCCGTCCGAGGTGGACGCGGTCGAGGCACATGGGACCGGGACCACGCTGGGCGACCCGATCGAGGCGCAGGCGCTGCTGGCCACGTACGGGCAGGACCGCCCGGCGGACCGTCCACTGTGGCTCGGCTCGGTGAAGTCGAACATCGGCCACACCCAGGCCGCCGCCGGCGTCGCCGGCGTGATCAAGATGATCCTGGCGATGCAGGCCGGGACGCTGCCGCAGAGCCTGCACATCGACGAGCCGACCCCGCACGTGGACTGGTCCTCCGGCGCCGTCTCGCTGCTCGCCGAGCCGGTGCCCTGGACGGCGAACGGGCACCCCCGCCGCTGCGGGGTGTCGTCCTTCGGGATCAGCGGCACCAACGCGCACGTGATCCTGGAGGAGGGCGAGCCGGCACCGGCGGGCACCGAGGTGCCGGGCGAGCCGGCCTGGTCGGCGCCGGCGCCGCCGTGGGTGCTGTCGGCCCGCGACCCGGCCGCGCTGCGGGCCCAGGCCGGCCGGCTGGCCGAGCTCGCCGCCGACCCGGACACCGACCCCGTCGCCGCCGGCTGGGCGCTGCTGACCGGCCGGTCGGCGATGCCACACCGCGCCGTCGCCTGGGGCGCCGACCGCGAGGCGCTCGCGGCCGGCCTGGCCGCGGTCGCCGACGGGGCCGAGGAGGTCCAGGGCGCCGACGGGGTCGAGGCCGCCGCCGGCGCCGCGGTGACCGGGTCGGTCGTCCCCGAGGCCGGCCCCGGGGTGGTGTTCGTCTTCCCCGGCCACGGCTCGCAGTGGCACGGCATGGGGCGTGAGCTGCTCACCCGGTCGCCGGCCTTCGCGGCCCGGATCGACGACTGCGACGCGGCGCTGGCGCCGTACGCCGACGTCTCCGTGCGCGACCTGCTCGCCGGGGACGACGACTCCTGGCTGGAGCAGGTGAACGTGGTGCAGCCGGTGCTGTGGGCGATGCACGTGTCGCTCGCCGCCGCCTGGGCGGCCCTCGGGGTAGTCCCGGCCGCCGTTGTCGGCCACTCCCAGGGCGAGATCGCCGCCGCGGTCGTGGCCGGCGGGATCAGCCTGGACGACGCCGCCCGGGTGACCGTCGCCCGCTCCGCGATCTGCCGCCCGCTGACCGACCTGCGGGGCATGCTGATGTCGGTCGCCGCCGGCCGGGACCGGGTCGAGGAGTGGCTGCGGCGGTGGCCCGGCCGGCTCGCCGTCGGCACGGTCAACGGCCCGACCTCCACCCTGGTGTCCGGCGAGTTCACCGCGCTGGAGGAGCTCGCGGCGGTGCTGACGGCGGAGGGCATCTGGTTCCGGGTGCTGAAGAACACCTGGGCGTCGCACTCGCCGCAGATGGAGCAGGTCCGCGACGAGCTGCTGGCCGCGTTCGGCACGGTCACCCCGCGACCGCTTCGGCTGCCGATGGCGTCGAGCGTGACCGGCGAGCTGGTCGACGGCGGGCTGGACGCCGGCTACTGGTACGCCAACCTCCGGCAGACCGTGCTCTTCCAGCCCGCGGTCGAGGCGCTCGCCCGGGCCGGCCACACCACCTTCGTCGAGGTGAGCGCGCACCCGGTGATCACCGGGCAGGTGCTGGAAACCCTGCAGGCCGCCGGCCGGCCGGCGGCGGTGTCCGGCACCCTGCGCCGCCACTCGGGCGGCCCGGACGAGCTCACCGCGAGCGCCGCCCGGCTGTGGGTGGCCGGGGCGCCGGTCGACTGGAGCACGCTGTACGCCGGCCGCCGGGTCGCCCCGGCCGAGCTGCCGGGCTACCCGTTCCAGCGCCGGCGCTACTGGCTGGAGCGGGCCGCCGCGACCACCGGGGACCCGGCCGGCCTCGGGCTGTCCGAAGTGGACCACCCGCTGCTCGGCGCGGCCGTGTCGGTCGCCACCGGCGACACGCTCGTGCTGACCGGCCGGTTGTCGCTGCGCTCCCACCCGTGGCTCGGCGACCACGCGGTCGCGGACCGGGTGCTGCTGCCCGGCTCCGCCCTGGTCGAACTCGCCGTCCGTGCCGGCGACGAAGTCGACCAGGGGCAGCTGACCGAGCTGACCCTGCAGGAGCCGCTGCCGCTGCCGGCCAGCGGCGGGGTCACCGTGCAGGTCGTCCTCGACCCGCCGGACGAGCCGGGCGCCGGCCGGCGGGTGAGCATCCACTCGCGACCCGACGGCACCGCCGACGGCGAGCCGTGGACCTGCCACGCCGAGGGCCGGCTCGCCGCCGCGTCACCGGGTGGCGATGCTCCGGACCTGGCACAGTGGCCGCCGGCCGGTGCCGAGCCGATCGACGTGACCGGTTTCTACCCCGCCGCGGAGGCCGCCGGGTACGGCTACGGGCCGGCCTTCCAGGGCCTGCGGGCGGCGTGGCGGCGCGGCGACGAGCTCTTCGCGGAGGTCGTGCTGCCCGAGCCGCTGCGCGCCGACGCGGCCCGCTACGGCATCCATCCGGCCCTGCTCGACGCCGCCCTGCACGTCGGCGCCCTGGACGACGAGGGGGCCGACGGCGCCGTGCGGCAGCCGTACGCCTGGAACGGGGCCACCCTGCTCGCCGCCGGCGCCACCGAGGTCCGCGTCCGGCACGCGCCGTCCGGTCCGGACGGGACGCGGGTGACCCTCGCCGACCCGGCCGGTCGCCCGGTCGCCGACGTCGCCGGGCTCGTCCGGCGCACGGTGGACCTCGACCGGCTGGACGGCACCCGGCCCGGCCGGGTCGAGCTGTACTCGGTGGACTGGGTCCCCGCCGAGCCGGCCGACGCGGCCGAGCTCGGGGAGGCCGGCTGGGCCGTGCTCGGCGACGATCCGCTCGGCGTCGCCGCCGCCATGCAGGAGGCCGGGCACGCCGTCGCCGCGTACCCGGACCCGGCCGCGCTGGTCGCCGCGGTCGACGCCGGCACCCCGGCGCCGGCGGCCGTGCTGGTGCCGCTCACCGCCCCGACGTCCGCCGAGCGGATCGCCACGCTGCTCGACGGCGGGGTCGTCGGCGAAGGGCTGACCGGCATCCGGCTCGTCGCGGTGACCCGGGGTGCGGTCCTCGCCACCGCCGGCGACGACCTCGACGGCCTGGAGCCGGCCGCGGCCTGGGACGCGGTCCGCACCGTCCAGCGCGCCGTGCCCGGCCGGATCGTGCTGGTGGACGTCGACGGGGCCGGTGCCGAGCTGCTCCCGGCGGCGGTCGCGGTCGCGGTGGCCGGGGATGAGCCGCGGGTGGCCGTACGCGACGGCCGGATCCTGGTGCCGCGGGTCCGGCGGGCGGTGCCGCCGGCCGAGGCGGACATCCCGCCTGCCGGTGCGGTCCTGCTCGCCGGCACCGGACCGCTCGCCGAGGCGGTGGCGGCGCGGCTGGTCGGCCACCGCGGCGTACGGCGGCTCACCGTCGCCGGCCCGAAGACCGACGGGATCGCCGACCTGGTGGCCCGGCTCGGGTCCGGGGACGCCGCGGTCGAGCTCGCCGACGGCGACCCGGCCGATCGGGACTGGCTCGTGGGGCTCCTGGCCGCGGCCACCGCCGCCGAGCCGGTCGCGGCGGTGGTGGACACCACCGGCGACGCCGGCACGCTGTGGCACCTGCACGAGCTGACCGCCGACCAGCCGGTCGCGCTGATCGGCTGCGTGGTCGCGCCGGACGCCGCCGTCGAGGCGATCTGCCGGCACCGGCGGGCCGGCGGCCGGCCCGCGCTCGCACTGTCCGGAGGCGACTGGCCGGCGCTGCAGCGGCCGGCGGAGGACCCGGGCGCCGCGGTCGCGGACGCATTCTCCGTCGCCGCCGGGCTCGACGAGGTCGTCCTGTACGCGGCGCGGCTCGACCGGGCCGCCCTGCGCCGGCATGCCGAGCTCGGCGACCTCCCGGCCGAGCTGCGGGAGCTGGCCGGACCGGCCGGCCGCCGCCGGGCCGCCACCGGCGGGGACGACGAGGCGGGTGCGGCGCTGCGCGCGCAGCTGGCGACGGCCGCCCCGGCCGACCGGCTCCCGCTGCTCACCGAGCTGGTGCGCGGGCAGGCCGCCGAGGTGCTCGGCTTCCCCGAGCCGGGCGAGGTCGAGCCGGACCGGCCGCTCAAGGAGCTCGGCTTCGACTCGATGATGTCGGTGCGGCTGCGCAACCGGCTCGCCGCCGAGTCCGGGCTGACGCTGCCGGCGACGCTGGTCTTCACGTACCCGACGCCGGCCGCGCTGGCCGACTACCTGCTGGCCCTGCTGCTGCCCGACGGCGTCGGCGCGGAGCCGGTGCTGCAGGACCTGGAGCGGCTGGAGGCGGCGCTCGCCTCCCTCGACCCGGACCCGGACGCCCGGGCGCGCATCGGCCGCAAGCTGCAGGGCCTGCTCCGGCGGTGGACCGGCGCCGGGCAGTCCGGTGCGGTCCTCGACGACAGCACCCTCGCCTCGGTGAGCGACGACGAGATGTTCGACCTGATCGACCGGGAGCTCGGGGCCTGACCCCGGAGGAGTGCCGACGATGCCGAGCAACGAAGCGAAGCTCCGCGAGTACCTCAAGCGGGTCACCGCCGACTTCAGCCAGGTGCGGCAGCGGCTGCGCGACCTCGAGGCGCGCAACCGGGAGCCGATCGCGGTCGTCGGCGTCGCGTGCCGGTTCCCGGGTGGCGCCACCGGCCCGGACGGGCTCTGGCGGCTGGTCGACGAGGGACGCGACGGCATCGGCCCGTTCCCGACCGACCGCGGCTGGGCCGAGGACCTGTACGACCCCGACCCCGACAAGCCCGGCAAGAGCTACGTCGTCGAGGGCGGCTTCCTGCCCGACGCCGCCGACTTCGACCCGCGGTTCTTCGGCATCTCGCCGCGCGAGGCGCTGGCCATGGACCCGCAGCAGCGGCTGCTGCTGGAGTCGTCCTGGGAGGCGTTCGAGCACGCCGGGATCCGGCCCGGGTCCGTGCGGGGCACCCGGACCGGCGTCTTCGCGGGCGCGGTCTCCTCCGACTACGTCGCCCGGCTGACCTCCGTGCCGGAGGAGGCGGAGGGCTTCCTCATCACCGGCAACATGGCCAGCGTCCTGTCCGGCCGGCTCGCCTACCTGTACGGGCTGGAGGGCCCGGCGGTCACGGTGGACACCGCCTGCTCGTCGTCGCTGGTCGCCGTACACCTGGCGGTGCAGTCGCTGCGGCAGGGGGAGAGCACGCTCGCGCTCGCCTGCGGGGTCTCGGTGATGCCGACGCCGGCGGGATTCGTCGCCTTCAGCCAGCAGCGCGGGCTGGCGGCGGACGGGCGGTGCAAGACGTTCGCCGCGGCCGCGGACGGCACCATCTGGTCCGAAGGCGTCGGTGTCGTGCTGCTGGAGCGGCTGTCGGACGCCGAGCGCAACGGTCACCGGGTGCTGGCCGTCATCCGCGGCTCGGCCGCGAACCAGGACGGCGCGTCGAACGGGCTCAGCGCGCCGAACGAGCTGGCCCAGCAGCGGGTGATCCGGGCCGCGCTGGCCAACGCCGGGCTCGACCCGTCCGATGTGGACGCGGTGGAGGCGCACGGGACCGGGACGACGCTGGGCGATCCGATCGAGGCCCAGGCCGTGATCGCCACGTACGGGCAGGAGCGGCCGGCGGACCGTCCGCTGCGGCTCGGGTCGATCAAGTCGAACCTCGGCCACTCCGGCGCGGCGGCCGGCATCGCCGGGCTGCTCAAGATGGTGCTGGCGCTGCGGCACCGCCGGCTGCCGCGGACGTTGCACGTGGACTCGCCGTCGCCGCACGTGGACTGGACCTCGGGTGCGGTGTCGCTGCTGACCGAGCCGGCCGAGTGGGTGGCCGCGGACCGGCCGCGACGGGCGGCGGTGTCGTCCTTCGGGATCAGCGGCACGAACGCGCACGTGATCGTGGAGGAGGCGCCGGACGGTCCCGGGCCCGTCGTCGTACCGGGGGAGCCGGTCGTGTCCTCGGCGGTAGTGCCGTGGGTGCTGTCGGCGCGCAGCGCGGCTGCGGTGGCGGCGCAGGCCGGGCGGCTGGCGGTGGTCGATGCGGCAGTGGCGGATGTGGGGTGGGCGCTGGTCGACCAGCGGTCGGTGTTCGAGCACCGGGCGGTGGTGTGGGGGGCCGAGCCGGGGACCTTGCGGGACGGGTTGACCCGCCTGGCGTCGGGTGCTCCGGCGGAGAACGCGGTGTCCGGGGTGGCCGCGGCTGCCGGCGTCGTGTTCGTGTTCCCGGGTCAGGGGTCGCAGTGGCTGGGGATGGGGCGGGAGTTGTTGGACGCCTCACCGGTGTTCGCGGCCCGGCTGGCCGAGTGCGCGGCGGCGTTGTCGTCGTATGTGGACTGGTCTGTGCTCGATGTGCTGACCGGTGCGGATGATGCCTGGCTGGGTCGGGTGGATGTGGTGCAGCCGGTGTTGTGGGCTGTGCATGTGTCGTTGGCGGCGGTGTGGGAGTCGTTGGGGGTGCGGCCGGCGGCGGTGGTTGGGCACTCGCAGGGGGAGATCGCCGCCGCGGTGGTGGCGGGTGGGTTGTCGCTGGAGGACGGCGCGCGGGTGGTGGCGTTGCGGTCGCGGGCGATCCGGGTGATCGCCGGCCGGGGCGGGATGCTCTCCCTCGCGGCCGGCCGCGAGCAGGTCGAGAGCTGGTTGAAGACCGGGGTGACGGTGGCCGTGGTCAACGGTCCGGGAGCGACGGTGGTCTCCGGTGCGCCTGCTGCGTTGGATGAGCTGGCCGCTGTTCGCGGAGGGGCTGGGGGTGCGGGCGCGGCGGGTGCCGGTGGACTACGCCTCCCACGGGGTGGATGTGGAGGAGATCCGGGAGCGGATCGAGTCCGATCTGGCCGGGATCGCTCCGACGCGGTCGCGGGTGCCGCTGTATTCGACGGTGACCGGTGAGCTGTTGGATACCGCGGGGATGGATGGGACGTACTGGTTCGCCAACCTGCGGCGGACTGTGCGTTTCGCTGATGCGGTCGCGGCGGTGCATGCGGCCGGGTTGCGGCATTGGGTGGAGGTGTCCGCGCATCCGGTGCTGACGATGGCGGTCGAGGAGACCGTCGACGCCTGCGGTGGTCACCGGCACGTTGCGCCGGGAGGAGGGCGGCGTTGACCGGCTGATCGCGTCGGCGGCGGCGTTGTGGGTCGCCGGTGGGGCGGTGGACTGGGCGGCCGTCTTCGCCGGCCGCACCGTCGAGCGGGTCGACCTGCCCACGTACCCGTTCGAGCGGCAGCGCTACTGGCTCGACAGCGGGGAGGCGACCGGGGACCCGGCCGGGCTGGGACTCGGTGCCGCCGGGCACCCGCTGCTGGGTGCGGCGGTCAGCCTCGCCGGGGACGGCGGGGTCCTGCTGACCGGTCGGATCTCCACCGCCACGGTGCCGTGGCTGCCCGACCACACCGTCGCCGGCAGTGCCCTGCTGCCCGGCACCGGGTTCGTGGAGCTGGCTGTCCGGGCCGGCGACGAGGTCGGCTGCCCGCACGTGCGGGAGCTGACCCTGCAGGCGCCGCTGGTCCTGCCGGAGTCCGGCGCGGTGCAGGTCCAGGTGTCCGCGACCGCTGCCGACGGCGCCGGCGAGCGGGAGTTGCGGGTCCACTCGCGACCCGGGGAGGACGGCGACTGGACGCTGCACGCCGAGGGCGTGCTCACCCCGGAGGCGCCGGCCGTCCCGGGGTTCGATCCACAGTGGCCGCCGGCCGGCGCCGAGCCGGTCGACCTGTCGGGCTTCTACCCGGCCGCCGCGGAGGCCGGGTACGGCTACGGGCCGGCGTTCCAGGGGCTGACCGCCGCCTGGCGCCGCGGTGACGAGGTCTTCGCCGAGGTCGCGCTGCCCGAGCCCGTGCGGGAGGACGCCGGCCGGTACGGGATCCACCCCGCGCTGCTCGACGCCGCCCTGCACGCCAACGGCTTCGGCGACTTCGGCACCGGCGACGGCGAGCTGCGGCTGCCGTTCGCCTGGACCGGCATCACGCTGCACGCCTCCGGAGCGTCCGCGCTGCGGGTGCGGCTCAGCCGGGCAGCGGACGGGCTGCGGCTCGACACGGCCGACACCGCCGGTCAGCCGGTCGCGACCGTCGAGTCCATCGTGCTCCGCCCGGTGCGGGCCGACCAGCTGGCCGCCGCCACCGCCGCCCCCGAGGCGCTCTTCCGGGTCGACTGGACCGCGCTGCCGCCCGCGGAGGCAGGGACGGACGGCGACTGGGCGGTGCTCGGGGACGACGTGTCCCTGATGCCCGGCGCGGCGGCGTACCCGGACGTCGCGTCGCTCGCGGCCGCCGCGCCCCTGCCGGCGTTCACGGTGCTGGCCTGCACCGGCGGGCAGCCCGGCGACCTCGCCGCCGCCTCCCACGACGCGGCGCTCCGGACGTGGGAACGGCTGCGGGACTGGCTGGCCGACGACCGGCTCGACGGCTCCCGGCTGGTCGTCGTGACCCGCGGCGCGGTCGCCGCGGGTCCGGACCGCGACGTGCCCGACCTGGTGCACGCTCCGGTCTGGGGCCTGGTCCGCGCGGCGCAGTCCGAGAACCCGGACCGGCTGCTGCTGGTCGACCTCGACCCGGGGGAGTCCGGGGCCGCGCTGTCGCAGGCGGTCGCGGCGGCGCTCGCGGCCGGCGAGCCGCAGGTAGCCGTGCGGGCCGGGCAGGTCCTCGCCCCCCGGCTGGCCCGAGCGGCCACCGGCGGGTCGCTCGTCCCGCCCGCCGACGGTCCACTGTGGCGGCTGGAGGCCGCGGCGGACGGAACCCTGGACGGGCTCTCACTGATCCCGAGCCCGGAGGCGGGCGTGCCGCTCGGCGCGGGTCAGGTGCGGGTGGCGGTGCATGCGGCCGGGGTGAACTTCCGCGACGTGCTCGTCGGGCTCGGCATGGTGCCGGGGCAGGAGGGCATCGGCGGCGAGATGGCCGGCGTGGTCACCGAGGTCGGCGCCGGCGTGACCGGGCTGGCGCCCGGCGACCGGGTGATGGGCATCGTGGACGGGGCGTTCGGCCCGGTCGCGGTCGCGGACGCGCGGTTGCTCGTGCCGGTGCCGGCCGGCTGGTCGTTCGCCCAGGCGGCGGCGGTGCCGGTGGTGTTCCTGACCGCGTTCTACGGGTTGGTGGATCTGGCGCGGGTGCGTCCGGGTGAGACGATCCTGGTGCACGCGGGTGCGGGTGGGGTCGGGATGGCGGCGATCCAGCTGGCCCGCCATCTGGGGGCGCGGGTGTTCGCCACGGCGAGTCCGTCCAAGTGGGACACGCTGCGTGAGCTGGGGATCCCGGAGGGCTGGTTCGCGTCCTCCCGCGACCTCGGCTTCCGCGAGGACGTGCTCGCCGCCACCGGTGGGTCCGGCGTGCAGGTGGTGCTCAACTCGCTGGCCGGCGAGTTCGTCGACGCCTCCCTGGACGTGCTGGCCGAGGACGGCAGGTTCCTCGAGCTCGGCAAGACCGACATCCGCGACCCGGAGCTGGTCGCGGCCGAGCATCCCGGGGCCGGGTACCGCGCCTACAGCCCCGGCGACGGCGGTGTGGACCGGGCCGCGGAGATCCTCCGCACCGTGCGCGACCTGCTGGACCGGGGTGTGCTGGAGCCGCTGCCGGTGTCCACCTGGGACGTACGGCGGGCGCCGGAGGCGTTCCGGCTCATGGCCGCGGGCCGGCACGTCGGCAAGGTCGTGCTGACGATGCCGGGCCGGCTGGACCCGGAGCGGGAGGTGCTGATCACCGGTGGCACCGGCACCCTCGGCGGCCTGCTCGCCCGCCACCTGGTCACCGAGCACGGCGCCCGCAGGCTCCTGCTGGTGTCCCGGTCGGGACCCGACGCCCCCGGCGCGGCCGACCTGGTCGCCGGGCTGGAGGAGGCCGGCGCTCAGGTGGAGGTCGTGGCCTGCGACGCGGCCGACCGGGAGCAGCTGGAGGCCGTGCTGGCCGGGCGGCGGCTGACCGGGGTCGTGCACGCCACCGGGCTGCTGGACGACGGGCTGGTCGGCTCCCTCACGACGGAGCGGTTCGAGCGGGTGCTGCGGTCCAAGGTGGACGCGGCGGTGCACCTGCACGAGCTGACGGCGGGGCAGGAGCTGGGCCTGTTCGTGCTCTACTCCTCCGCCGCCGGCGTGTTCGGCGTGCCGGGACAGAGCAACTACGCCGCCGCCAACACCTTCCTCGACGCGCTGGCCCAGCACCGGCACGCCCGCGGGCTGCCGACCACCTCGATCGCCTGGGGCTACTGGTCGCAGGCCAGCGGCATGACCGGCCACATGGACGCCGGCGACATCAGCCGGGTCGACCGGTCCGGCCTGGTCCCGCTGGACTCCGCCGCCGGGCTGGCGCTCTTCGACGCCGCGCTCGGTGTCCACGAGGGACTGCTGGTGGCGACCCCGTTCGACCTGGGCGTGCTGCGGGCCCAGGCGGCCGCGGGTGCCGTCCCCCCGGTGCTGCGCGGCCTCATCCAGGCCCGGGGCCGCCGGGTGGCCGCGGCGGCGGTCCCGGCGGGCGAGCGGTCCGCGCTCGCGCGCGAGCTGGCCGGGCTGCCGGCCGAGGAGGGCCGGCGGGTCGCCCTCCAGGTCGTCCGGGACAACGTCGCCGCCGTCCTCGGCCACGCGGATGCCCGGGCGATCGAGGCGGACCTGCCGTTCAGGGAGATCGGCTTCGACTCGCTGACCGCGGTCGAGCTGCGCAACCGGCTCAACGCCGCCACCGGGCTGCGGCTGCCGGCCACGCTCGTCTTCGACCACCCCACCCCGGCGGTGCTCGCCGCCCACCTGACCGGCGAGCTCTCCGGCATGGCCGCGCCCGTGGTCGCCGTGGCCACCCGCACCACCGCGGTGGACGAGCCGGTCGCGATCGTGGGCATGGCGTGCCGGCTGCCCGGCGGGATCGAGTCGCCCGAGGACCTGTGGCGGGTGCTCGCCGACGGCGTCGACGCGATCATCCCGCTCCCCACCGACCGGGACTGGGACCTGGACGGTCTCTACAACCCCGACCCGGACGTGGAAGGCACCATGTACGTCCGCGGCGCCGGCTTCATCCCCGACGTGGCCGACTTCGACGCGGCCGCGTTCGGGATCTCGCCGCGGGAGGCGCTGGCGATGGACCCGCAGCAGCGGCTGCTGCTGGAGGCGTCCTGGGAGGCGGTCGAGCGGGCCGGCATCGCCCCGGCCTCGCTGCGGGGCAGCCGGACCGGCATCTTCGCCGGCTGCCTCCCGTCGGAGTACGCGATCCGGCTCACCGCCGTCCCCGAGGGGCTCGAAGGCTTCCTGGGCACCGGCAACATGACCAGCGTCGCGTCCGGACGGGTCGCGTACGCGCTGGGGCTGGAAGGTCCGGCGATGACGGTGGATACGGCCTGCTCGTCGTCGCTGGTGGCGTTGCACCTGGCGGCCCAGGCGCTGCGGCAGGGAGAGTGCGAGCTGGCGCTGGCCGGCGGTGCGACCGTCATGTGCACCCCGGCCGGGTTCATCGGGATGAGCCGGCAGCGGGCGCTGTCCGCGGACGGGCGGTGCAAGGCGTTCGCGGCGGCGGCCGACGGCTTCGGCCCGGCCGAGGGCGTGGCGATGCTGCTGGTCGAGCGGCTGTCCGACGCCCGCCGCAACGGGCACCCGGTGCTGGCCCTGGTCCGTGGCTCGGCGGTCAACCAGGACGGTGCCTCCAACGGTCTCAGCGCCCCCAACGGGCCGTCGCAGCAGCGGGTGATCCGGGCCGCCCTGGCCAGTGCCGGGGTGGAGCCGTCCGAGGTGGATGTGGTGGAGGCGCATGGGACCGGGACGAGGTTGGGTGATCCGATCGAGGCGCAGGCGTTGCTGGCGACGTACGGGCAGGGGCGGGCGGCGGACCGTCCGCTGTGGCTGGGGTCGGTGAAGTCGAATTCGGGCATACCCAGGCGGCGGCGGGGGCGGCCGGGGTGATGAAGATGGTGCTGGCGTTGCAGCACGGTCGGTTGCCGCGGACGTTGCATGTGGATGAGCCGTCGCCGCATGTGGACTGGTCGGTGGGGGCGGTGTCGCTGCTGACCGAGGAGCGGGAGTGGCCGGTGTCGGACCGGCCGCGGCGGGCGGGGGTGTCGTCGTTCGGGATCAGCGGCACGAACGCGCATGTGGTGTTGGAGGAGGCGCCGCCGGCTCCCGAGGCGACGACGGTGGTGCCGGGCACTCCCGTCCTGGAGACGCCGGTGGTGCCGTGGGTGCTGTCCGCGCGCAGCGCGGCCACGGTGGCGGCTCAGGCCGGCCGGCTGGCCGCGGCAGGAGCCGCGGGCGACGCCGACCCGGTCGAGGTCGGCTGGGGCCTGCTCTCCGCGCGCTCGGCATGGGAACACCGCGCGGTGGTGTGGGGCGCCGAGCGGGACGCGCTGCTGGCCGGGGTGAACGCGGTGGCGTCGGGCGCTCCGGCCGAGAACGCGGTCACCGGTGCGGTCGGATCGGCTGACGCGGGGCCGGTGTTCGTGTTCCCGGGTCAGGGGTCGCAGTGGCTGGGGATGGGCCGGGAGTTGCTGGCCGCCTCGCCGGTGTTCGCTGCCCGGTTGGCCGAGTGCGCGGCGGCGCTGGCTCCCCACGTCGACTGGGCGGTCCGCGATGTCCTGACCGGCGACGACGAGTCCTGGCTGGGTCGGGTGGACGTGGTGCAGCCGGTGTTGTGGGCGGTGCACGTCTCGCTCGCGGCGGTGTGGGAGGGGCTGGGCGTCACCCCGGCGGCGGTGGTCGGCCACTCGCAGGGAGAGATCGCGGCGGCGGTGGTCGCGGGTGGACTGTCGATCCAGGACGGCGCGCGGGTGGTGGCGTTGCGGTCGCGGGCGATCCGGGCGATCGCCGGCCGGGGCGGGATGCTCTCGCTGGCCGCCGGGCGGGAGCAGGTCGAGAGCTGGCTGAAGCCCGGCGTGACGGTCGCCGCGGTGAACGGTCCGGCCGCGACCGTGGTCTCCGGCGCACCGGATGCGCTGGACGAGCTGGCCGTCCACGCGGAGGCGCGGGGCGTGCGGGCCCGGCGGGTGCCGGTCGACTACGCCTCCCACGGCGTCGATGTCGAGGAGCTCCGCGAGCGGATCGAGGCAGACCTCGCCGGCATCGAGCCGGTGCCGTCGCGGGTGCCGCTGTACTCGACGGTGACCGGTGAGCAGCTCGACACGACCAGGATGGACGCCGGCTACTGGTACACCGGCCTGCGCGAGACGGTCCGCTTCGCCGACGCCGTCGCCGCGATGCACGCGGCCGGCTTCCGGCACTGGGTCGAGGTCTCCGCCCACCCCGTCCTCACCATGGCCGTCGAGGAGACCGTCGAGGCCGCGGTGGTGACCGGCACGCTGCGCCGCGACGACGGCGGCCCCGCCCGGCTGATCGCGTCGGCGGCCGCGCTTTGGGTGGCCGGTGCGACTGTGGACTGGACCGCGGTCTTCGCCGGCCGGACCGTCCACCGCGTCGACCTGCCGACGTACGCCTTCCAGCGGCAGCGCTACTGGCTGCGGCCGACCGCGGCGACCGGGGACGTCGCGGCCGCCGGGCTGGGCACCGCCGACCATCCGCTGCTCGCCGCCGCGGTCGACGTCGCCGACGACGGCAGCGTCCTGCTCACCGGGCGGCTGGCGCCGCGCTCGACGTCCTGGCTGGCCGACCACCAGGTGTCCGGGACCGTGCTGTTCCCGGGCACCGGGTTCGTGGAGCTGGCCGTACGGGCCGGAGACGAGGTCGGCTGCGTGCACCTGCGCGAGCTGGCCCTGCAGGCCCCGCTGGTCCTGCCGGAGTCCGGTGCGGTGCAGGTCCAGGTGTCGGTCACCGCGGCCGACGGCACCAATGACCGGGAGGTGCGGGTCCACTCGCGACCGGACGGGGACGAGGAGTGGACCCTGCACGCGGACGGCGTGCTCGCGGCGGAGGCGCCGCCGGCGCCGGCGTTCGAAGCGCAGTGGCCGCCGGCCGGCGCCGAGCCGGTCGACCTGTCGGGCTTCTACCCGGCCGCCGCGGAGGCCGGGTACGGCTACGGGCCGGCGTTCCAGGGGCTGACCGCCGCCTGGCGCCGCGGTGACGACGTCTTCGCCGAGGTCGCGCTGCCCGAGCCCGTGCGGGAGGACGCCGGCCGGTACGGGATCCACCCCGCGCTGCTCGACGCCGCGCTGCACGCCAACGCCTTCGGCGACTTCGGCGCGCGGGGTTCCGGCCTCCGGCTGCCGTTCGCCTGGACCGGCGTCACCCTGCACGCCGCCGGCGCGACCTCGCTGCGGGTCCGGATCACCGCCGCCGGCGAGGACGGCGTCCGGCTGCACGCCGCGGACCCGACCGGGCAGCCGGTCGCGACCGTCGAGTCGCTGGTGCTGCGCCCGGTGACCGCCGCGCAGCTGCGCCGCGGCGCCGCCGTTCGGGACGGCCTCTTCCGGGTCGACTGGACCGCGCTGGCCGCCGGCGCGCCGGTCCCGGCGGGCTGGGCGGTGCTCGGCGACGACCCGCTCGGGCTCGCCGCCGCCGTGCAGGAGGCGGGGCAGCCGGTCGACCTCTACCCGGACGTACCGTCGCTGACCGAGGTGCTGGCCGCCGGTGTCCCGGCGCCGCAGGTGGTGCTGCTGGGCCGCGGCGACGGCGACGACGTCGAGGGCGAGCTGGTCGCCGTGCTCGACGTGCTGCAGCGCTGGCTGGCCGACGAGCAGCTGGCCGGCACCCGCCTCGTCGTCGTCACCCGTGGGGCGGTCGCAGCCGCACCGCGCGCGGACGTGCCGGACCTGGTGCGGGCGCCGGTGTGGGGGCTGGTCCGCTCGGCACAGACCGAGCACCCGGACCGCCTGCTCCTGGTCGACGTCGACACCGACGCGGCCGGGCTGCCGGTGGCGATCGGTGCCGCGCTCGCGGCGGGCGAGACCCAGCTGGCCGTGCGGGACGGGCAGGCGCTGGTGCCGCGCCTGGTCCGCGGGCTCGATGGCGGTGGCGCGCTGGTGCCGCCGGCCGGGGAGCCGTACTGGCGGCTGGACAACACCACCCCGGGGACGCTGGACGGGTTGGCACTGGTGCCCTGTCCCGAGGCCGGTGCGCCGCTGGCCGCGGGCCAGGTACGGGTCGCCGTACGGGCCGCCGGGGTGAACTTCCGTGACGTGCTGATCGGGCTGGGGATGTATCCCGGCGAGGCCCGGATCGGCAGCGAGGCGGCCGGTGTCGTGGTCGAGGTCGGCCCGGACGTGACCGGGCTGGCCGTAGGCGACCGGGTGATGGGGCTGGTGCCGCAGGCGATGGGGCCGCTCGCGGTGGCCGACGCCCGGGCGCTGGTGCCGGTGCCGGCGGGCTGGTCGTTCGAGCAGGCCGCCGGGATGTCGGTGGTGTTCCTGACCGCGTACTTCGGGCTGGTCGATCTCGCGGACCTCCGGGCGGGGGAGACGGTGCTGGTCCACGCCGGTGCCGGCGGGGTCGGCATGGCGGCGATCCAGTTGGCCCGGCAGCGCGGTGCCCGGGTGTTCGCGACGGCGTCGCCTTCCAAGTGGGACACGGTGCGCGAGCTCGGGGTCGAGGAGGGGTGGATCGCCTCGTCGCGGGATCTCGGTTTCCGGGAGGCTGTCCTGGAGGTGACCGGCGGGGTCGGGGTCGACGTGGTGCTCAACTCGCTGGCCGGGGAGTTCATCGACGCGTCGCTGGACGTGCTGGCCGAGGGCGGCCGGTTCCTGGAGATGGGCAAGACCGACCTGCGTGACCCCGAGCAGATCGCCGCCGGGTACCCCGGGGTGACGTACCGGCCGTACGACGCCGGGGACATCGATCCGGCCCGGTTGGCGGCGATCCTCCGGGCGGTGTCGGAGCTGGAGCCGTTGCCGGTGTCCACGTGGGACGTGCGGCGGGCGGGGGAGGCGTTGCGGCACATGGCGGCGGCCAAGCACATCGGCAAGGTCGTCCTCACGATGCCGGCCCGGTTGGACCCGGACAAGCAGGTGCTGATCACCGGCGGTACCGGCACCTTGGGTGGGCTGCTGGCCCGGCATCTGGTCGCCAGCCACGGCGTCCGCAAGCTGCTGCTGGTCTCGCGGACGGGCGGTCCTGCCCCGGAGATCGAGGGGGCGGAGGTCGAGGTCGTCGCCTGCGACGTCGCCGACCGGGACCAGTTGGCGGAGGTCACAGCGGACCGAAAGCTGACCGGGGTCGTCCACGCCGCCGGGGTGCTGGAGGACGCGACGGTCGCCCGCCTGACCCCGGAGCAGCTCCGGACCGTCCTGCGGGCCAAAGTGGACGCCGCGAGGCATCTGCACGAGCTGACCGCCGAGCAGGACCTGGCGATGTTCGTGCTCTACTCCTCCGCCGCCGGCGTCTTCGGCTCACCCGGGCAGGCCAACTACGCCGCCGCCAACACCTACCTCGACGCCCTCGCCGCCCACCGGCACGCCACCGGACTGCCCGCCACCAGCCTCGCCTGGGGCTACTGGGCCTCCACCAGTGGACTCACCAGCAAGATCGGTGGGACCGAGCAGCACCGGATGGCCGCGGGCGGACTGCAGGCGCTCACCGACGCCGAGGGGCTCGCGCTGCTCGACACCGCCCTCACCACCACCCACCCGCACCTGGTCGCCGCCAAGCTCCGCCTGAGGCCGGCCGACAGCGCGCCGCCCCTGCTGCGCGGCCTGGTCCGGCCGGCCCGCCGGACCGTACGGGCCGCGTCGGCGCTCACCGCGGACGGGCTCGCCGGCCGGCTGGCCGGGCTCACCGCCCCCGAGCGGGACCGGTTGCTGCTCGACGTCGTCCGCGACAACGTCGCCACCGTCCTCGGCCACGCCGACCCCCGGGCGATCGAGGCGGAGCGTCCGTTCAAGGACCTCGGCTTCGACTCGCTCACCGCGGTCGAGCTGCGCAACCGGCTCAACTCCGCCACCGGGCTGCGGCTGCCGGCCACGCTGGTCTTCGACCATCCCACCCCGGCGGCGCTGGCCAAGCTGCTGCGCGCGGAGGTGCTGGTCGACGACGTCCCGGCGGTCGTCCCGGTCGCCGCGGAGCTGGACCGGCTGGAGGGCCTGCTCGCCGCGGCCTCGGCGGACGACCTGACCCGCCACCGCGTCGGCGACCGTCTGCGCGCGCTGCTGTCCCGGGTGGACGGCGGCCGCGCGGCCGCGCCGGCGCCCGACCGGGACGACGTGGCCGCCGCGACCGACGACGAGCTGTTCACCCTGCTCGACGAGGAGCTGGGTGCCGGATGACCCGACCGGACGACCTGAGCCCGGCGACGGAGGGGCAACCAGGGATGAGCAACGAGGAGCGGCTCCGCGACTACCTGAAGCGGGCGACCGCCGAGCTCCGCCAGGCCCGCCGCCGGATCCACGAGCTGGAGGACCGTCCTCCGGTCGCGGTCGTCGGCATGGCCTGCCGGTTCCCGGGCGGGGTGACCTCGCCCGAGGAGCTGTGGCGGCTGGTCGCGGACGGGGTCGACGCGATCTCCGGGTTCCCGACCGACCGGGACTGGGACCTGGACCTGCTGTACGACCCGGATCCAGACGTGGAGGGCACCACGTACGCGCGCGGCGGCGGCTTCCTCGACGCGGTCGGCGACTTCGACGCCGAGCTCTTCGAGATCTCGCCGCGCGAGGCCCTGGCCATGGATCCGCAGCAGCGGCTGCTGCTGGAGACCGCCTGGGAGGCGGTCGAGCGTGGCGGCATCGACCCGCTCTCGCTCAAGGGCAGCCAGACCGGGGTCTTCGTCGGCACGCCCGCCTCCGAGTACGTCTCCCGGCTGGCCCGCCTGCCCGAGGGCGTCGAGGGGTACCTCGGCACCGGCAACGCGGCCAGCGTGGCGTCCGGACGGGTGGCGTACGCGCTGGGGCTGGAGGGGCCGGCGGTCACGGTGGACACGGCCTGCTCGTCGTCGCTGGTGGCGCTGCACCTGGCGGTGCAGGCGCTGCGGCAGGGGGAGTGCTCGCTGGCGCTGGCCGGCGGCGTCTCGGTGATGCCGACCGCGGGCATCTTCGTGGAGTTCTCGCGGCAGCGCGGGCTGTCCGCGGACGGGCGGTGCAAGGCGTTCGCGGCGGCGGCCGACGGCTTCGGCCCGGCCGAGGGCGTCGGCATCCTGCTGCTGGAGCGGCTCTCGGACGCGCAGCGCAATGGCCACCGGGTCCTCGCCGTGGTGCGCGGGTCCGCGGTGAACCAGGACGGTGCGTCGAACGGGCTGACCGCCCCCAACGGGCCGTCGCAGCAGCGGGTGATCCGGCAGGCGCTGGCGAACGCCGGCCTGCGGCCGTCCGAGGTGGATGTGGTGGAGGCGCATGGGACCGGGACGAGGTTGGGTGATCCGATCGAGGCGCAGGCGTTGCTGGCGACGTACGGGCAGGGGCGGGCGGCGGACCGTCCGCTGTGGCTGGGGTCGGTGAAGTCGAATGTGGGGCATACCCAGGCGGCGGCGGGGGCGGCCGGGGTGATGAAGATGGTGCTGGCGTTGCGGCACGGTCGGTTGCCGCGGACGTTGCATGTGGATGAGCCGTCGCCGCATGTGGACTGGTCGGTGGGGGCGGTGTCGCTGCTGACCGAGGAGCGGGAGTGGCCGGTGTCGGACCGGCCGCGGCGGGCGGGGGTGTCGTCGTTCGGGATCAGCGGCACGAACGCGCATGTGGTGTTGGAGGAGGCGCCGCCGGCTCCCGAGGCGACGACGGTGGTGCCGGGCACTCCCGTCCTGGAGACGCCGGTGGTGCCGTGGCTGCTGTCCGGCCGCAGCGCCGCCGCCCTGGCCGCCCAGGCGGACCGGCTGGCCGGGGTAGGCGGCGCCGACCCGGTGGACGTCGGCCGGGAACTGCTGGTCGGCCGCGCGGCACTGGAGCACCGCGCCGTCGTCCGGGGCGCGGAGCCGGAGACACTCCGGGACGGCCTCGCCCGGGTGGCCGCGGGCAGTCCGTCCGAGCACGTGGTCACCGGCGCCGTGGCGCCCGGCGCGGCGGACGTGGCGTTCGTGTTCCCGGGGCAGGGGTCGCAGTGGCTCGGCATGGGGCGGGAGCTGCTCCAGGCCTCGCCGGTGTTCGCGGCCCGGATGGCCGAGTGCGCGGCGGCGCTGGCCCCGTACGGGGACCGGTCGCTGACCGATGTGCTGACCGGGGACGACGACGCCTGGCTCGGGCAGGTGGAGGTGGTGCAACCGGCGCTGTGGGCGGTCCACGTGTCGCTGGCGGCGCTGTGGGAGTCGCTGGGCGTGCGGCCGGCCGCGGTGGTGGGGCACTCCCAGGGGGAGGTCGCCGCCGCGGTGGTGGCCGGCGCGTTCTCGCTGGCCGACGGGGCCCGGATGGTCGCCCTGCGGTCCCGCGCGATCAGCGAGATCGCCGGCAAGGGCGGCATGCTCTCGCTCGCCGCCGAGCGGGCGCAGGTCGAGCAGTGGCTGCCGCGCTGGCCGGGGCTGGCCGTCGGGGCGGTGAACGGCCCGCGCACGACCGTGGTGTCCGGCGACCTCCCGGCGCTGGACGAGATCGCCGCGTTCGCCGCGGCGGCGGGGGTGCGGGCCCGGCGGGTGGCGATCGACTACGCCGCGCACAGCGGGCAGGTCGAGCAGATCCGGGAGCGGCTCGAGGCCGACCTGGCCGACATCGTCCCGGCGGCCGCCCGGGTGCCGCTCTACTCCACCGTCACCGGGGGGCTGCTCGACACCGGGACGATGGATGCCGGCTACTGGTATGCCGCGCTGCGGCAGACGATCCGCTTCACTGACGCCGTCGAAGCCGTGCACGCGGCGGGGCTGCGGCACTGGGTCGAGGTGTCCGCGCACCCGGTGCTGACCATGGGCATCGAGGACACCGTCGATGCCGCCGTGGTGACCGGGACGCTGCGCCGGGACGACGGCGGCGCGGACCGGCTGATCGCCTCGGCGGCCGCGCTGTGGACCGCCGGCGCCACTGTGGACTGGTCGGCGCTGTTCGCCGGCCGTCCCGCGCGCCGGGTCGAGCTGCCCACGTACGCGTTCCAACGCCGGCGCTACTGGCTGCGGGCGGGAGACGGTGAGCCGGTGGCCGCCGGCGTCCGCGCGGCCGGGCACCCGCTGCTCAGCGCGGCGGTCGGCCTGGCCGCGGACGGCGGGGCGCTGCTGACCGGCCGGGTCTCGATCGGCAGCCCGCCGTGGCTGGCCGACCACGCCGTCGCCGGCACCGCGCTCTTCCCCGGCACCGGCTTCGTCGAGCTGGCCGTCCGCGCCGGTGACGAGGTCGGCTGCGCGCACCTGCGGGAGCTGACACTGCAGGCGCCGCTGGTGCTTCCGGAGCGCGGCGCGGTGCAGCTGCAGGTGTCCGTCGGCGGACCCGACGACGCCGGCGAGCGGGAGGTGCGGGTCCACTCGCGACCGGACGACGACTCGCCGTGGACCTCACACGCCGAGGGTGTGCTGTCCCCGGCCGCGCCGCCGGCCCCGGAGCCGGACGGGACGTGGCCGCCGGAGGGCGCCGAGCCGGTGGACGTGTCCGGCTTCTACGAGGCGGTCGCCGAGGCCGGGTACGCCTACGGGCCGGCCTTCCGGGGGCTGACCGCCGCCTGGCGGCGCGGCGACGAGGTCTTCGCCGAGGTCGCCCTGCCCGACGCGGTGCGGGAGGACGCGGGCCGGTACGGGCTCCACCCCGCGCTGTTCGACGCCGCCCTGCACGCCAACGGCTTCGGCGACGTCGCCACCCGTGGCGACGGGATGCTGCTGCCCTTCGCCTGGAGCGGGGTGACGCTGCACGCGGCTGGCGCCGACCGGCTGCGCGTACGGGTGGGCCCGGCCGGGCCGGACGCCGCCACGATCCGCCTCGCCGACGGCGCCGGGCGGCCGGTCGCCACGGTCGACGCGCTCACCCTGCGCCGGGCACCGGCCGGCGGGCTCACCACCGCGGCGGTCGTCCACGATGCCCTCTTCCGGGTCGACTGGCAGCCGTCCACTGCCGACGCCCCGGTCGAGCGGGGGGTGTGGGCGCAGCTCGGCGACGACGCGTACGGGCTCGGCACCGCCCTGCACCTCGCCGGCTTCCCGCTGGACCTCTACCCGGACGCGCCGTCCCTGCTCGCCGTGCTCGATGCCGGCGTCCCGGCCCCGCAGGTGGCGCTGCTGCCCGGCCGTGGTGCCGAGGAGGTGCTCGGCACGCTGCAGGCGTGGCTGGCCGAGGAGCGGCTGGCGTCGACCAGGCTGGTCGTCGTCACCCGCGGCGCGGTCGCGGCCGGCGACGAGGACGTGCCCGACCTCGACCGCGCGCCGGTGTGGGGCCTGGTGCGCTCGGCCCAGTCGGAGCACCCGGGCCGGCTGCTGCTGCTCGACCTCGAGTCCGGGGTGGACGACGCGGACACCGACGGCGAAGGTGTGCTCGCCGCGGTCGCGACCGGCCTCGCGGACGGCGAGACCCAGCTGGCGCTCCGAGGCGGCCGCGTGCTGGTCCCGCGGCTGGCCCGGGCGACCGGCGGCGGCGGGCTGGTGCCGCCGGTGGCGGAGCGGCGGTGGCGGCTGGAGGCCGACTCCTCCGGCTCGCTGGAGGGACTGGCGCTGGTCCCGGACCCCGGGGCGGGCGCGCCGCTGGCCGCGGGCCAGGTGCGGGTCGCCGTACGGGCCGCCGGGGTGAACTTCCGGGACGTGCTGATCGGGCTGGGGATGTATCCCGGCGAGGCCCGGATCGGCAGCGAGGTCGCCGGTGTGATCACCGAGGTCGGCCCGGGCGTCACCGGTCTGTCCACAGGGGACCGGGTGATGGGGCTGGTGCCGCAGGCGATGGGGCCGGTCGCGGTGGCCGACGCCCGGGCCGTGGTGCGGGTGCCGGACGGGTGGTCGGACGAGCAGGCCGCCGGCGTCCCGGTGGCGTTCCTGACCGCGTACTTCGGGCTGGTCGATCTCGCGGACCTCCGGGCGGGGGAGACGGTGCTGGTCCACGCCGGTGCCGGCGGGGTCGGCATGGCGGCGATCCGGATCGCCCGGCAGCGGGGCGCCCGCGTCTTCGCCACCGCGTCCCCGCACAAGTGGGACGCACTGCGCGAGCTCGGCGTGGAGGACGGGTGGATGGCGTCCTCGCGGGATCTCGGTTTCCGGGAGGCTGTCCTGGAGGCGACCGGCGGGGTCGGGGTCGACGTGGTGCTGAACTCGCTGGCCGGGGAGTTCGTCGACGCGTCGCTGGACGTGCTGGCCGAGGGCGGCCGGTTCCTGGAGATGGGCAAGACCGACCTGCGTGACCCCGAGCAGATCGCCGCCGAGTTTCCTGGAGCGGTCTACCGGCCGTACGACGTCGGCGAGGTCGATCCCGGCCGGCTGGCGGAGATCCTGGGCGCGGCGGCCGACTTCGAGCCGTTGCCGGTGTCGACGTGGGACGTGCGGCGGGCGGGGGAGGCGTTGCGGCACATGGCGGCGGCCAAGCACATCGGCAAGGTCGTCCTCACGATGCCGGCCCGGTTGGACCCGGACAAGCAGGTGCTGATCACGGGCGGCACCGGCACCCTGGGTGGGCTGCTGGCCCGGCATCTGGTCGCCGGCCATGGCGTGCGCAGGCTGCTGCTGGTCTCGCGGACGGGCGGTCCTGCCCCGGAGATCGAGGGGGCGGAGGTCGAGGTCGTCGCCTGCGACGTCGCCGACCGCGACCAGCTCGCGGCCCTCCTGGACGGGCGGAGCCTGACCGGAGTGGTTCATGCGGCCGGGGTGCTGGAGGACGCGACGGTCGCCCGCCTGACGGCGGAGCAGCTCCGGACCGTCCTGCGGGCCAAAGTGGACGCCGCGAGGCATCTGCACGAGCTGACCGCCGAGCAGGACCTGGCGATGTTCGTGCTCTACTCCTCCGCCGCCGGCGTCTTCGGCTCACCCGGGCAGGCCAACTACGCCGCCGCCAACACCTACCTCGACGCCCTCGCCGCCCACCGGCACGCCACCGGACTGCCCGCCACCAGCCTCGCCTGGGGCCTCTGGGCCTCCACCAGCGGGCTCACCGCCAAGCTGGGCAGCGCCGAGCGCACCCGGATGACCACCGCCGGACTGCACCCGCTGACCGACGCCGAGGGGCTCGCGCTGCTCGACACCGCCCTCACCACCACCCACCCGCACTTCGTCGCCGCCAAGCTCCGGCTCCGGCCCACCGACAGCGCCCCGCCCCTGCTGCGCGGCCTCGTCCGGCCCGTACGCCGGACCGCGGCCCGCGGCCCGGCCGATGCCGGAGCGGGTGCCGGCGGCCTCACCGACCGGCTGGCCGCGCTGCCCGCTCCGGAGCGGGCCGGGTTCCTCCGGGAGCTGGTCCGCGACCACGTCGCCACCGTCCTCGGGCACCCGGACCCGGCCGGCATCGACACCGAGCGGGAGTTCCTCGCGCTGGGCTTCGACTCGCTCACCGCGGTCGAGCTGCGCAACCGGCTGCGGCAGGCGACCGGGCTCGAGCTCGCGCCGACGCTGATCTTCGACCACCCCACCCCGGCGAAGCTCGCCGCGCACCTCGGCCGGGAGCTGGCCGCCGCGCCGGAGCCCGCGGGCCGCCCGGAGCCGGCCGGTGTGGACTCGGACCAACCCGGGCCGCCCGGGCCGGAGACGCTGACCGGGCTGTTCCTGCAGGCCTGCCGGGCTGGGCGGTTCCTGGAGGTCGGCGAGATGCTGCAGCGCGCCGCGGACTTCCGGCCGTCGTTCAGCTCGGCCGCCGAGCTGACCAAGCTGCCGCAGCTGACCCGGCTGGCCCGCGGGCCGGGCGCGCCGCACCTGGTCTGCGTGCCGACGTTCGCCTGGAAGCCGAGCGTCTACCAGTACTCGCTGCTCGCCGGCGCGCTCGGGGGCACCCGCCCGGTCTCGGTGCTCGGCCTGCCCGGGTTCATGACCGGCGAGCCGCTGCCGGCCGGCGCGGAGGTGCTGGCCCAGGTGCAGGCCGAGGCGGTCCGGCAGAGCGTCGGGCCGGAGCCGTACGTGCTGGTCGGCTACTCGACCGGTGGCTTCGTGGCGAGCGCGGTGGCCAGCGAGCTGGAGGGGATGGGCTGCGGCCCGGCCGGGCTGGTGCTGATCGACACCCACTGGTGGGAGGAGCGGTCCGGGCCGACGTTCGACGAGTGGTCGGCGAGCATCGCCGGCGGGCTGCTGGAGCGCAGCGGCCAGCAGGACCGGATGGGCGAGCACTGGGGCGACGCCTGGGTCACCGCCCGGGCCCGCTACCTGGCGCTGGACTTCACCCCCCCGTACGTGCTCGCCCCGACGCTGCTGGTCCGCGCGGCCGAGCCGCTCGGCGGCGACGCCGACCGGCGGGCGGACTGGCACCTGCCGCACACGGTGGTCGAGGTGCCCGGCAACCACTTCACGATGATGGAGGCCGGCCGCGCGGCCAGCACCGCCCGCGCGGTCGACGAGTGGCTGACCACCGAGCTCGGCGCCCCCGGAGCGGGAGGAGCGGCATGACGGAGCTGGCCGGCCGTACGGCCTTCATCACCGGCGCGGCGCAGGGCATCGGGCTCGGCATCGCCCGGGCGTTCGCGCGGGCCGGTGCCCGGCTGGCGCTGGTCGACATCGACGAGGCGGCGCTCGGCGCCGCGGCGGCCGAGCTGGCGGGGACGACCGAGGTGGCCACCGCGGTGCTGGACGTGCGTGACCGCGCCCGCTACGCCGAGGTGGCCGACGAGCTGGAGGAGCGGGTCGGTCCGGTCTCGGTGCTCTGCAACAACGCCGGCGTCGGCGGCAACTCGGCGGTGGCCGAGATGAGCTACCCGTTGTGGGACCTGATCCTCGGCGTGAACCTCGGCGGCACCGTCAACGGCATCCAGACGTTCGTGCCGCGGATGATCGCCCGTGGCGGGCCCGGGCACGTCGTCAACACCGCGTCGGCCGCCGGGCTGGCGCCGATGGGCGGCGCCACCGGCTACCTGTACGAGGCGTCGAAGGCCGGCGTCATCGGCCTGTCCGAGGCGCTGGGCAAGCAGCTCGAGCACGAGGGCCACCCGATCGGGGTGACCGTGCTGTGCCCGGGCCCGGTCGCCTCCAACATGGTCGTCACCGGCCGCGCGGCCCGCGTCGCCGCGCTCGGTGCCGAGGCGGACGACGACGCGGAGCACTGGGAGGCGCACGCCCACTACCTGAGCAGGCTCGGCATCCCGCCGGACGACATCGGCCCGATGGTGGTCGACGCGGTCCGGGCCGGCCGGCTCTACCTGATCACCGACCGCACCATGGCCGGGCCGATCGCGCTGCGCGCCAAGGCGGTCTACCAGGCGCTGCCGGCGGAGACCGAGCACGACCGGCGGGTCAGCGGGTTCGTGGCCGCGCAGACCCACCGGCACGAGTCCGGCCAGCCGGCCGGCTGAGCCCGGCCGGTCCGGCGGCCGGCCGGCGGCGCGACCGGCAGGCGGGCGACCGGCAGGCGGGCGACCGGCAGGCGGGCGACCGGCAGGCGGGCGACCGGCAGGCGGGCGGCCGGGCAGGCGGAGCCGGTCAGCTGACGTCGCGGCGGCGGAAGCCGGCGATCCCCACCGCGGCCGGCACGGCGGCCACCACCAGCAGCACCACCAGCGGCAGCGCGCTGAAGTCGGCGGCCGGCAGTGCCGGGATGTGGGTGAACGGGGACAGGTTGAGCGCCCACTGGTCGAGCTGCAGCACCTCGCCGAACTGGCCGACCACCAGCGCCAGCCCGAGCACCGCCCAGGTGAGCACGCTGAGCCGGGGCACGAGCCCGAACAGCGCCACCCCGATCCCGACCAGCACCCAGACGGCCGGCACCTGGATCAGCGTGGCGCCCAGCACCCGGGGCAGCTCGCCGCCGAGGTCGCCGGTGCGCAGCCCGTGCGCCAGGCCGGCGGCGAGGCCGGCGCCGGCCAGCACCACCACCGAGCCGAGCAGCGCGACCAGCACGTGGCTGACCGCCCAGCGGGCCCGCGGCACCGCGGTGGACAGCACCGGTTCGGCCCGGTGCGCGGTCTCCTCGGCGCGCAGCCGCAGCGTGGCCTGCACCGCGTACGCGCCCACCACCACTCCGATCAGCGACGCGATCGCGGCGAGGAACACGTCGACCAGCGTGCCGGTGCCGCCCAGGTCCTCGATCAGCTCGGCCACGTCCGGGTTGTCCTCGGCGACGGCCACCATGCTGTCGGCCACCGCCCCGAACGCGGCGCCGACCACCAGGAAGCCGAGCGTCCAGCCGAGCAGCGAGCCCCGCTGCAGCCGCCAGGCCAGCGCGAGCGGGCTGCTCAGCGCGGGCGGGGCGGCCGCCGGCCCGAGCCGCTGCGGGAACACGCCGGCACCGAGGTCGCGGCGGGCGGCGAGCGCGAGCACGGCGGCCACCAGCGCGGCCGCGGCGGCCGGGAACAGCAGCAGCACGGCCCAGCGCTCGTCCGCGTACGGCCTCGCCAGCTCCGCCCAGCCGATCGGGGACAGCCAGGTCAGCGCGGCCAGCCCGTTGTCGTCGGTGGCGGTCGCGGCGTCGCCGGCGGCGCGCAGGACGTACGACAGGCCGAGGACCGCGCCGGCGATGCCGGTGGCCGTGCGGGTGCTCTCGGTCAGCTGGGCGGCGAGCGCGGCGACGACCGCGAAGACGATCCCGCAGCCCGCGCAGCCGGCGGCGAACGCCCACGACCCGGCCGCCGGCAGCCCGACCCCGATCAGCCCGGCGCCGATGAACAGCGCCAGCACCAGGTTGATCCCGGTCACCAGCAGCAGCGAGCTGGCCAGCCAGGCCCGCCGGCCCACGACGCCGGAGCCGGCCAGCTCGGCCCGCCCGCTCTCCTCCTCGGCCCGGGTGTGCCGGACGGTGAGCAGGATGCTCATCAGCCCGATCAGCGTCGCGATGAAGGCGATCAGCTGGTACGCCGTCACGCCGCCCACCGTGGTCAGGTCGTATGCCCGGCCGCCCAGGGCCAGCAGCGCGGGGTTGGTGGCGACGCTGGTGGCCAGCTGCTCGCGCTCGGCGGGGGTGCCGTAGAGGTCGACGTTGCTCGACGCCGACGCGACCGTCAGCACGCCGAGGACGAGCACCCAGACCACGGCCCGGACCCGGTCGAGCCGCAGAGCCAGGCGCAGCAGCGTCCGGGTGCCGGCGAGCTCGCTCACCGGCCGGCCTCCGCCTTCTCCTGCTCCTCCGGCTGGGCGCCGTAGTGGCGCAGGAAGATCTCCTCCAGCCGCGGCGGCTCGCTGACCAGGCTGCGCAGGCCCAGCGCGGTGAGCCGCTCCATCGCCGGGGTCAGCTCGTCGGCGTCGACCTCGAACTGGACCACCTGCCCGTCGATCCGCAGGTCGTGCACGCCGGTCAGCCCGCGCAGCGGCTCCGGTGAGCCGGCCACCTCGGCACGGACCGAGGTGCGGGTCAGGTGCCGCAGCTCGGACAGCGTGCCGGACTCGACCGTGCGGCCGGCGCGGATGATGGTCACCCGGTCGCAGAGCTGCTCGACCTCGGACAGGATGTGGCTGGACAGCAGCACGGTGCGGCCGCGGGCGCGCTCCTCGCGGATGCAGTCCTGGAAGACCGCCTCCATCAGCGGGTCCAGGCCGGACGTGGGCTCGTCGAGGATGAGCAGCTCGACGTCGGAGGCGAGCGCCGCGACCAGCGCGACCTTTTGCCGGTTGCCCTTGGAGTACGCCCGGCCCTTCTTGCGCGGGTCCAGCCCGAAGCGCTCCAGCAGCTCGGCGCGGCGGGTCGGGTCGGTGCCGCCGCGCAGCCGGCCGAGCAGGTCGATCACCTCGCCGCCGGACAGGGTGGGCCACAGGGTGACGTCGCCCGGCACGTATGCCATCCGGCGGTGCAGCGCGACCGCGTCCCGCCACGGGTCGCCGCCGAGGAACTCGACCGTGCCGGCGTCGGCGCGGATCATCCCCATCAGCACCCGGATCGTGGTGGTCTTGCCCGAGCCGTTGGGCCCGAGAAAGCCGTGCACCTCGCCGGCCCGGACGGTGAGATCCAGCCCGTCCAGGGCACGGACCGGCCCATAGGTCTTGACCAGGCCCGAGATGGCGATCGCGGTCGTCATGTGCGCATACTAGTCGTGTTCTTTCGAATCTGTGAAGACTCCAAGGAGCGCGTACGGCAGGCTGCGGGCAGCCAGCAGGAGGAGGTGCACGTGTCCACCGGAGCAGCGGCGTCGCCCGCGGACGAGCAGGTCACGCGGGTCGTCGAGCGGCTCGCCGGCCGGATCACCGAGACCGGCATGCCGAAGATGCGGGCCCGCGTGCTCGCCGCCCTCATCGCCTCGCCGGACGGGGCGCTCACCGCGATCGAGCTCGGCCAGCGGCTGGCCATCAGCTCGGGCGCGGTGTCCACCGCGCTGCGCAGCCTGGTCGGCATCGGGCTGGTCGCCCGGGAGTACGTGCCGGGCTCGCGGCGCGACGTCTACCGGGTCCGCGAGGATCCGTGGCCCGAGGTCTTCGACATCCGCAGCCGCTGGCTGCTGAGCTTCGCCGCCACCGCCGAGGAGGCGATCGGCGAGCTGGCCGGCGAGCCGGCCGGGGCGGGCGCCCGGCTGGCCGAGATGCGGGAGTTCGCGCTCTTCGTGGTGCCGAAGCTCGAGGAGACCGTGACCGCCTGGCGGGCCCACCGGGCCACCCTCGCCGCCGGCTGACGGAAGGACGTTTCATGGACGAGCGGGCACCGGCGGGCGGCCCGGCTGACGGCGCCGCGGACAGTCCGGCGGGCGGCGCCGGCGGCACGGCCGAGGGCAGCGAGGTGGGCTTCGACTCGGGTGGGGACCGGGTGGCCGGGTGGCTGTTCCGGCCGGCCGGGGCGGCCGGTGACGTGCCGTGCGTCGTGCTCGGGCACGGCTTCACCGGCACCGCCGACCGGCTGCTGCCGGCGGCCCGGGAGTACGCCGCGGCCGGCTTCGCGGCGCTCGCCTTCGACTACCGCAACTTCGGCCGCAGCGGCGGCCGGCCGCGGCAGACGATCAGCCTCTCCGGGCAGCGCGAGGACTTCCGCAACGCGGTGGCGTACGCGCGCGGCGCCGAGGGCATCGACCCCGACCGGATCGCGCTGTGGGGCAGCTCGCTCGGCGGCGGGCACGTGATCGCGGTCGCCGCCGACGACCCGCGGATCGCCGCGGTGGTCAGCCAGGTCCCGTTCAACGGCTTCCCCCGCAAGGTCGAGGGCCGCTCCACCGGCGACACCCTGCGGCTGCTCGGCGCCATGGTCCGCGACCAGCTGCGCAGCCTGCTGGGCCGCCCGCCTTACTACATCCCCGCGGTCGGCAACACCGGCGAGCTCGCGGTGATGGCCGGCGACGAGGCGGCGAGCACCGTGCGGGCCATGTCCGGCCAGGGCTCGCTGTGGCGCAACCGGGTGGCGCCGGGCGTGCTGCTGGACATGATGCGCTACCGCCCCGGCGACCGGGCCGGCGAGCTGCGGATGCCGGTGCTGCTCTGCCTGGCCGAGTACGACCGGGCGACGCTCGCCGAGCACACCCTGCGCATCGCCGAGCGGGCCGAGCGGTGCGAGGTGGTCCGCTACCCGGTCCGGCACGTCGACATCTACCGCCCCGACGTCCGGGCCCGGGTCGATCGCCGACCAGATCGCCTTCCTCCGCCGCCACCTGGCGACCGGCTAGAGGAGCGCCAGGACCGCGAGGGCGGTGGCCACGGCGGCGGTGGCGAGGGCGGCCCACCAGCAGCGGGCGCGGCGGCGGTGGCGGCGGGTGTCGGCGTGCAGGGCGGCGAGGTGGGCCGCGGCGAGGGCGGTGAGCACCTGGGCGGTGGGGCGGCGGGCGTGCTCCTCGACCAGCTCGCCGGGCTCCTCGCCGGGTGCGCCGATCGCCGGGACCGTGACGGCGGCGAGGAAGGCGAGGGCGTACCCGGCCAGGGCGAGGGCCCGCAGCACCGCCCCGGCGGGGTGGGCGGCGAGGTAGAGCGCGGCGGCCGCGACGGAGCCGGCCAGCAGCAGGGACCGGGTCTCCAGCGCCGCGCGGACGGCCCGCCGGCGGGCGTGCCGCTCGGCCAGCTCGCGGACGACCAGCTCCAGCGACGCGGCGTCCTCGACCGCCTCGTCGTCGGCGGGGTCGCGGCGGCCGCGGGCGCCGGGGACCGGGAGGTGCCGGTGGCCGAGCCACCGCGGCCCGGGCCGGTCCGGACCGGCGGCCGCGATCCGCCGCCGGGCGCCGACCCAGCGGGCGACCTCCTCCTCGTCGCAGCCGCAGGTCGACGCCAGGGCGACCACGAGGTCCTCGCGGGGGAGGGTGTTGCGGTTCAGCGCGACGGTCAGCGTGCTGCGCGGCAGGGCGTGGCCGAGGACCGTGGCCCGCTTCGCCAGCTGCCGGTAGCCGAGGCCGCTCCACCGCTTCAGCCGTACGAGCGCGTCGACGAACTCGCCGACGGTGACCGCCGCGCCCGGGTCGGGCCGGCCGCCGTGGTCGGCTCCGGGCGTCTCGGTCACTCGGCTCCACCTCCCGCCGGCGTGGCAACGTCGATCCTGTCATCCCGCGCGGCCGGCCGGCGGCTCCGGTCCGGCCCCGAAGCGGCCCCGGTCCGGACCCGGTCAGACCCGGCCCACCGGACCGGCTTCCGGGCCGGCCGGCGGTCCCCTGCACTGCGGACAGCCGCGACCGCCGAGGGGGACGCCATGGACATCCGCTCGATCCGCCGCACCATCGCCCGGCTGGTCACCTGCCACCGGATCGTCGCCCGGCGGGCCGCCCGCCGCCGGCTGCGCGACCTGCGCCGCCGGGCCGACTGGGTCCACCAGGCCCGCACCGCCCCCACCCTGCAGCACCACCTCGACCTCTGGTCCCGACCGCCCCGCAGTCCCTAGCCTGCGGCGGGGGCCGGCACCGGCAGCGGAGGAGTCAGCATGGGTGGGACCCGGTCGTGGTGGGGCTGGGGGACGGTCGAGGGCGCGGTGCGCGGGCCGGAGCGGGAGGCGCTGCTGGCGCGGGTGGCGGCGGCGATGCCCGGGGCAGACCTGACCGGGCACGAGCCGCCGGACGCGGCGGCGCTCGACCTGCCGCCGGTGCGGGTGAGCCCGCCGGCGGCGCTGGCCCCGCTGTGCTCGACCGCGGCGGCGGACCGGGCCGGGCACAGCCGGGGCAAGGCGTTCCGGGACGTCGTCCGCAACCTGCAGGGCGACCTGCGGCACGTGCCCGACCTGGTGGTGCGGCCGGCGGCGGAGCAGGAGGTCGTCGACGTGCTCGACTGGTGCTCGCGGGCCGGGGTCGCGGTGATCCCGTACGGGGGCGGCAGCTCGGTGGTCGGCGGCGTCGAGCCGCGCCTGGACGGCGACCACGCCGGGGTCGTCAGCCTGGACCTCGGGCGGCTCGACCGGGTGGTCGAGGTCGACCGCACCAGCCGGGCGGCCCGAATCCAGGCCGGCGTGCTCGGTCCGCACCTGGAGGACCAGCTGCGGCCGTACGGGCTGACGCTGCGGTTCTTCCCGCAGTCGTTCGAGTTCTCCTCGCTGGGCGGCTGGCTGGCCACCCGCGCCGGCGGGCACTTCGCCACCCTGCACACCCACGTCGACGACCTGGTCGAGTCGCTGCGCGTCGTCACGCCGGCCGGGACCGGCGAGTCGCGGCGGCTGCCCGGCTCCGGCGCCGGGCCGTCGCCGGACCGGCTGTTCCTCGGCTCGGAAGGGATCCTCGGCGTCGTCACCGAGGCGTGGATGCGGCTGCAGGACCGTCCACAGTGGAGATCGAGCGCGTCGGTGCACTTCGAGGACTTCGCCGCGGCGGTGGACGCCACCCGGGCGGTGGCCCAGTCCGGGCTGCACCCGGCGAACTGCCGGCTGCTCGACCCGGCCGAGGCGTTCCTCAACACCGGCGTCGGCACCGGCGGGGGAGTGCTGCTGCTCGGCTTCGAGTCCGCCGACCACCCGGTGGACGCGGCGCTGGAGCGCGCGGCCGAGCTGTGCCGGGAGCGGGGCGGGACGCTGCCGTCGGCGCCGCGGTCGAGCGGGCCGGACCCGGACGGCGCGGACTCGGACGGCGCGGGCGGGGAGGGGGCGGGTGCGGCGTGGCGGTCGTCGTTCCTGCGGATGCCGTACCAGCGGGACGTGCTCGCGCAGCACGGGCTGATCGCGGAGACCTTCGAGACCGCCTGCACCTGGGACCGCTTCGCCGCCCTGCACGCCGCGGTCACCGAGGCGGCGAACGCCGCGCTGCGGGAGGTCTGCGGCGGCGGCGTGCTCACCTGCCGCTTCACGCACGTCTACCCGGACGGGCCGGCGCCGTACTTCGGCATCTACGCCCCCGGGCGCTGGGGCAGCCAGGTCCGCCAGTGGGACGAGCTGAAGGCGGCGGTCTCCGACGCGCTCGCCGCGCACGGCGGGACCATCACCCACCACCACGCGGTCGGGCGCGACCACCGGCCCTGGTACGACGCCCAGCGCCCGGACGTCTTCGCCGCCGCGCTCACCGCGGCCAAGCGGCAGCTCGACCCGGCCGGCATCCTCAACCCCGGCGTCCTCCTGCCGGGGCCGGGGCCGGGGCCGGGGCCGGGATCGGGGCCGGGGCCGGGATCGGGATCGGGATCGGGATCGGGGAAGGTGGTACTGGAGACGTCCGAGGGCGCTACCGGCGGCGCGGTGCCGCCGTCGACCGCCCGCCGTACCAGGTGATGTCGCTGGACCGGCCGGACCGCTGACCGTGCGGTCAGTCGCCGGGGGGCGCGAGGGACTCGGCGAGCTTGCGGGGGGTCCGGGCCCGCAACACGTCCTTGGCCAGGACGGGGGTGCCGAGGGCGGCGGCGAGGTGGGCGGCCAGCTTGACCGCGAGCAGCGAGTGCCCGCCGGCGTCGAAGAAGTCGGTGTCCGGGCCGACGTCCGCGGACGGCAGCACGCTCCGCCAGGTCCGCAGCACGGGTTCGAGCGCGGTGGTGGTCATCCGGTCCCGCCTCCCAGCGGTCGTCGCAGTCGGGGCAGCCGGGCCAGCAGGTCGCCGACCCGGCCCTCGTCGCCGACGCTGACCGCGGCCAGCGCGGTGTCGAACCCCCGGGCCAGCAGCTCGGTCTCCTCCGGCGCGAGCAGCGCCGGGTCGGCCTCCCAGATCACCGTCACGCCCGGGTCGGCCGCGGTGCCGGTGCCGGCCCGCTGCTCCTGCTGCGGGACGACGATGAGGTTGAGCGGGATCTTGGGGCTGCCGTTGGTCAGCTCGGTCAGCCGCCCGGTCGCGGCGCCCAGCCGCACCTCCGGGACCGGGCCGTCGTCGAAGCCGATCATCGCCTGGAACAGCGGGTTGACCCCGTCCCGGCGCGGTGGGGCCAGCCGGCGGACGATCTCCGCGGTCGGCAGCTCCTGGTGGTCCAGCGCCTCGACGGTGTGGGCGACCCAGCGCCGGATCCAGTCCGCCAGCCGCTCGCCGTCGGCGAGCGTGACCCGCAGCGGCAGCACGGTGACGAACATGCCGAGCATCGCCGCGGTGCCGGGCACCCGCCGGTTGGCCACCCCGATGCCGAGGCAGAAGTCGCGCTGCCCGCCGGCGGCGGCGAGGGTCAGCGACAGCGCCGCGGTGGACAGCTGGAACAGGCTGCCCAGCCCGTCCCGCGCCGCCTGCCGGGCCCGGTCCACGGCCGGCTGCGCCACCGGGATGCGGCGGGCCACCGCCCGCTCGCTGCCTGGCCCGCTGAGCAGCTCCAGGTCGCGGTGGCCGGCCAGCCGGCCCGCCCAGAAACGGCCGAGCTCCTCGCCGAGCGGGCCGGCGAGGTGCTGCCGCTGCCACTTCGCGTACCGGCCGTAGCCGGCCGGGTCCGGCGCCGGCACCGCCCGGCCGGCGTAGCGGTCGATGACCTCCCGCAGCAGCAGCGCGAAGGAGTAGCCGTCGTGCACGAGGTGGTGCTCGACCACCACCAGGGTGTGCCGGGCCGGGTCCTGCTCGATCAGCAGCGCCCGGATCAGCGGCGCGGCGGTCAGGGCAAAAGGCCGGTCGACGAACGCCGCGACCAGCTCGGCGACCGTGCCGCCGGCCGGCACCCCGGTGCGCTCCAGCGCCAGCGCGGCGGCCGGGTGGACCTCCTGGTACGGCTCGCCCAGCTCGCTGCCGAAGCGTGGTCCGGTAGACCGGGTGGGCGTCGACCACCGCCTGCAGCACGGCCGCCAGCCGGTCGGCGTCGAGCGGTCCGGTCAGCTCGACGCTGCTCTGGCAGTGGTACGCCCGGGCGTCCGGGTCGAGCGCCTGGTGGAACCAGACCGTCGCCTGCTGCGCGGTGAGCGGGAACCGCTCGCCCGGCCCCGCCGGCGGCAGGCCGGGCAGCGGCGGCCGGCCGCCGGTCGCGACCAGCCCTTCGACCGCGCGCGCGGTGCGGGCGGCGACGAGATCCGCCATGCCGAGCCGGACCCCGTGGTGCTGCTCGATCCGGCCCAGCAGCGCCATCGCCAGCAGCGAATGGCCGCCGAGGGCGAAGAAGTCGTCGTCGGGCGCCAGGTCGCGACCCAGCACGCCGGCCATCAGACCGCGGACGGTACGGTCCGCGGCCCGGCCGGCCGCCGGTGCCGGGCCGGTCAGGGCGGCCCGGTCCAGCTTGCCGGCCGGGGTCCTGGGCAGCGCCGGCAGCACGGTGACGTGCTGAGGCACCGCCGCCGCCGGCAGCTCCGCGGCCAGCCGGGCGACCAGCTCGCCGGGCTCGGCCCGGTCGCCGACGACGTACGCGCGCAGGCCGTCCTGGGCGCCCGGCCCCGGCAGCACCGCGGCGTCGCGCACCTCCGGCTGCCGGCGCAGCGCCGCCTCGGTCTCCCGCGGCGAGACCCGCACGCCCCGCACCTTGACCAGGTCGTCCTTGCGGGTGGCGAACAGCAGCAGGTCACCCCGCGGCCGGACCAGGTCGCCGGTGGCCAGCCGGCCGCCGGTGGCGTCGAGCTGCCGGCCGGCGCCGGGCCGCAGGTAGCCGAGCTGGACGTCGGCGCCGGTCAGCACCAGCTCGCGGGCGCCGTCCGGGCCGGCCGGGCCCAGCTCGTACGCGGTCCCGGGCAGCGGGCGGCCCAGCGGCACCGTGGCCGCCCCGGCCGGGAGCCCGTCCGCGGTCACGTCGTGGACGAAGCTGGTGACGGTGGCCTCGGACAGCCCGTACGCCGACAGCAGGACCGGGTGGTCGCCGGCGACGGCCTGCCAGCGGGCGGCGGTCGCCGCCGGCACCGGCTCGCTGCCGACCACGACCAGCCGCAGCCGCTCCGGCGGTCGGCTCCCGGTGGCCGCCAGCCAGTCCAGCCAGAGCGCCCAGAAGCCGACCGGGATGTTGACCACTGTCGCGCCGCACCGGTCGACCAGCTCGGTGAAGCCGGCCGGCGCCATCCGCGGCCCCCGCGGCAGGCAGACCACGGTCGCGCCGGCCGCCGCGGCCGGCAGCACCTCCTCCTGCCAGACGTCGAAGCCCGGCACCGAGCACTGCAGCACGGTGTCCCCGGGACCGAGCCCGAAGCGGTCGACGATGCGGCGGCAGTGGACGTCCACAGAGGACCGGCCGATCACGCACACCTTCGGCTGCCCGGACGAGCCGGAGGTCGCGGTCAGGTACGCCCACTCCGCGGTCGGCGCGCGGTCCGGCTCCGGCCCGGCCCGCGGCAGGCTCGCCCCGGTGCCGGGCAGCGGCGCCGGGCCGGGCCGCCACAGTGGGCCCGCGGCCGCCGCCGGCCGGTCGGTCACCAGGAGGTCGGGCCGGGTGTCGGCGAGCAGCCGGCGCAGCCGGGCCGGCGGCGTCTCCGGGTCCAGGGCGAGGAACGGCATGCCCGCGGACAGGCAGCCGAGCACGGTGGCGACGAGGTCGGCACCCGACGGCAGCGCGACCGCGACGATCCCGCCGCCGTCCGCGACCGAGGCCCGCACCATCCCGGCGACGCGGGCCGCCCGGTCCCGCAGCTCGTCGGCGCCGAGCCGGATCCCGCCGTCCACCACCGCGAACGTCCCCGGCAGCCGGTCCCACCCCGCCACCAGCGGCGCGACGGCGCCGGCCGACCTCGCGTGCCGGTCCGCGGTCGGGCGCGCCCCCGGGTGCCCGCCCGCGGCCGCAACGGCCCGGTCGGCGGTCATGCCGGGCTCCCGACGTCGGCGGATGCGGGCAGCTGCGCCCGGAGCCGGCGCCGGTCGACCTTGCCGGCCGCGGTCAGCGGCAACCCGTCCACCGGCAGCAGCTGGGTCGGCACCATGTAGTGCGGGAGCTGGCCGCGCAGCCGGTCCTGGACGGCGGCCTCGTCGAAGCCGTCGCCGGCGACCACGAAGGCGGTCAGCTCGGCGGCGAAGCCGTGCTCGTCGTCCACCACGCAGGCGGCGTCGCGCACCTCCGGGTCTGCCCGCAGCACCGCCTCCACCTCGCCCAGCTCGACCCGGTGGCCGCGGACCTTGACCTGCCCGTCGGCCCGGCCCAGCACCACCGTCCCGTGCGGGAGGCGGACGGCGACGTCGCCGGTGTCGTACGCCCGCTCGCCGCTGCCCGGCAGCCGGCGGAACCAGGCCGCGGTCAGGTCGGGCCGCCGCCAGTAGCCGGCGGCCAGCGAGCCGCCGAGGACGAACAGCCGGCCGGGCCGGCCGACCGGCACCGGCTCCAGCCGGTCGTCGAGCACGGCCAGCCGCACCCCGGGGATCGGGTCGCCGACCGGCACCGGGCGCGGGCTCTGCTCGGTGACGTCGCAGCAGGCGACCCAGACGGTGGTCTCGGTCGGGCCGTACACGTTCACCAGCCGCGGGCCGGACCCGCCCGGCCGCAGCAGCGGGACCAGGTCGGCCGGGAACGGCTCGCCGCCGACCAGCAGCACCCGCAGCCGCCGCAGGCCGGCCAGCGTGCCCGGGTCGGCGGCGAGCAGCCGGACCAGCGACGGGGTGCACTGCACGTGGGTGACCCGGGGCGCGTCGCCGGTCGCCAGCGGCGACTCGAGCAGGCCGAGCGCGCTGCTGTCCGCCACCCGGACCAGCTGGCCGCGGACCAGCGACCAGACCAGCTCGGCCACGCTGGAGTCGAAGGAGATGCTGCTCACCCACAGCCAGACCTGGCCGGGCGCGGTGCCGAGCTCGCGGTCCAGCGCCGCGAAGTAGGTGGCGAGCCCGCTGCGCCGGATCGCGACGCCCTTGGGCACCCCGGTCGAGCCGGACGTGTACATGACGTAGGCCAGCTCGCCGCCGGTGTCGTCGGCGAGCCGGCACGGCGGGTCCGCGGCGGCCGGCGCCCCGTCGTCGACGAGCAGCACGGGCACGTCCGGCGGCAGCAGCGGCGCGGTCCGCCGGGTGGCGAGGACGCACGCCGGGGCGGCGTCGCCGATCACGGTGGCCAGCCGGGCGGCCGGCTGGGCGGTGTCCAGCGGCAGGTACGCCGACCCGGCGGCGTCGACGCCGAGGATGGCGACCGCGGTGGCGGCCCCGCGCCCGGTCGCGACCCCGACCAGTCGCCGGGCGCCGCCGGCGGCCCGCAGCCGCGCGGCCAGCTCACCCGCCCGCCGCTCGACCTCGGCCCGGGTCAGCACGCCGTCGGCGTCCTGGATGCTCGGTGCGGCGGGGTCCTGCCACACGTTCCGGCGGAACTCGTCGTAGAGCGACAGCATGATCCTCCGTGACTCCTCGGCTCGACGGTTGGCCGACGGCTGAGCCAGACGCCAAGGTACATTAATGCCTATCCGGCATGTAACTTCGCGAACACATCGTGACCGACCGTTAATGTACGAACGAACCAGGAGGTGGGCGTGCGGCCGGACGGCATCCGCGCGGCATTGGGGACCGTCCGGCGGCTGCTCGCCGAGCGGGAGGGCGAGGCGGTCCGCGAGCTGGCCGACTACGTGCGCATCCCATCGGTGAGCGCCGAGACGCCGGCCGAGGTCCGGCGCGCGGCCGACCACGTCTGCGGGCTGGCCGAGTCGTGGGGGCTGACCGCCCGCCAGCTGTCCACCCCGGGCCTGCCGATGGTCACGGTCAGCACCGAGCGGCGGCCGGACCGCCCCACGGTCCTCGTGTACGGCCACTACGACGTGCAGCCGGCCGGGGACGTCGCCGAGTGGGCCTCGCCGCCGTTCGAGGCGCAGGTGCGCGACGGCCGGATCTACGGCCGCGGCACGTCCGACAACAAGGGCCAGCACCTGGCCCACCTGCTCGCGCTGCGGGCCTGGCTCGACGTCGCCGGCGAGGTGCCGTGCAACGTGGTCGTCCTGCTCGACGGCGAGGAGGAGATCGGCAGCCCGCACCTGCGGCACGTCGCCGAGCAGCACCCCGACGAGCTGGCCGCCGACCTGGTGGTGTGGTCCGACGGGCCGGTGCACGACGACGGCCAGGCGACGCTCAACTTCGGTGTCCGCGGCATCCTGCTCTTCGAGCTGCACGCCCGCGGCGCCGACCGGGCGCTGCACTCCGGTGCCTGGGGCGGTGTCGCGCCGGACCCCGGCTGGGAGCTCGTGCACCTGCTGGCGAGCATGCGCGACCCGTACGGGCGGATCACCGTGCCGGGGCTGCTGGAGTCGGTGCAGCCGCTGAGCGGGTCGGAGTGGCAGGCGCTGGCGGCGCTGCCGGTCGACGTGCCCGAGCGGCTGGCCTCGGTCGGCCTGGACCGGCTGGCCGAGCCGTCCGGGCGCGGGTTCTACGAGCGGCTGGCGGCCTGGCCGACGCTGACCATCAACGGCTTCCTCGGCGACGGGCGGACCCCGCGCACGATCGTGCCGCCGACCGCCGGCGTGCGCTGCGACGTCCGGCTGGTGGCCGGGATGACCGTCGCCCGCACCGACGAGGCCGTCCGCCGGCACGTCGCCCGGACCGCGCCCGGCATCGGTTACCGCTGCCTCGCCGGGATGGAGCCGTCCCGTACGGACCTGGACTCGCCCTGGGTGGCGCCGCTGGCGGCGGCGGTCCGGTCCAGCGGGCTCGGCGACCCGCTGCTGGTCCCGGCGATGGGCGGCAGCCTGCCCGACCACGTCTTCACCGGGGTGATGGGGCTGCCGTCGATCGGCATGCCGTTCGCCAACCCGGACGAGTCCAACCACGCCCCGGACGAGAACCTCGAGCTCGACCGGCTGCATGCCGGCAGCCGGGCGGCGGCCGCGATGGTGGCGTTCCTCGCCCACCCGGACCTGGCCGCGGCCGCGGACCCGCCGTGACCGACCCCGGCCCGCTGCGCCCGCCGCCGCTGCCGCCGGGCGGGCACATCCGGGTGGTGAGCCCGGCGTCGCCGGCGCTCGGGCTGATGCCGGTGCGGGCCGAGCGGGCCCGGCGCGCCCTGGAGGGGCTGGGCTACCGGGTGACGCTCGGGGAGCGGGCCACCTTCGCGACCGACGACTGCCACTCGGCGGGCAGCCCGGCGGAGCGGGCCGCGGACCTGATGGACGCGTATGCGGACCCCACGGTCGACGCGGTGCTGAGCTCCAACGGCGGCAACACCACGGTGGACGTCCTGGACCACCTGGACCTGCTGGTCGTCGCCGCCAACCCCAAGCCGTTCGTCGGCTTCTGCGACAACGTCTACCTCAACCACCTGCTCCTGCACGACGCCGACCTGGTGTCGTACGCGGGCTGCTGCCTGATGGTCCACTTCGGGGAGGCCGGCGGCGCCTTCCCGGAGACGGCGCGGGACTTCACGGCCGCCGTCGGGACCGCCGACCCGCTGTGCTGCCGGTCGGCGGCGCCGCTGACCAACGTCTTCCGGGACTGGTCGGATCCGGCGGAGGACGAGCGCGCCCGGCCGCGGGCGGTGGGGGCCGAGCCCGGCTGGATCCAGGGCGGGCGCGGCGAGGGGTCCTTCGTCGGCGGCGAGATCTTCCTGCTGCCGGACCTGGTGCGCCGGTTCGGGCTGTCGCTCGACGGCTGCGTGCTGTTCTGGGACACCGCCACCTCCAACGACCGGCCGGTCGAGCCGCAGTTCCGCCGGCTGGTCGAGGCGGTGGACCTGTCCCGGCTGGCCGGCATGGTCGTCGGCGCGCACGTGCACGTCCCGCCCGACCGGTGGGAGGCGACCGTGCGGCAGCTCGTCGCCGACCACCTGCCCGGCGCGGCCTTCCCGATCATGGTCAACGCCGGGTTCACCCACCTGAGCCCCAGCTGGGTGGTGCCCTTCGGCGAGCGGGCCGTGCTGGACGAGCGGACCGGCCTGTCCTTCCCCCGCCCGCCCTGATCTCAGGGGTGGGTGGCCGGCTCGTGGTCGGCGTGCCCGACCGGCTCGAGCTGGAACGTGCAGTGCTCCACCGCGACCGGGAAGTGGCTGGCCAGGCAGGCCTGCAGCTGGTCGAGCATCTGCGGGGCGTGGCCGTCCTGGAAGCAGGAGTCGTCCACCACCACGTGCGCGGTCAGCACCGGGAGGTTGCTGTCGATGCGGGAGGCGTGCAGGTCGTGCACGGCGTGTACGTGCTCGATGCGCAGCAGGTGGTCGCGGACGTCGTCCAGGTCGAGCCCGGGCGGCGCGCTCTCCAGCAGCACGTCGGTGGCCTCCCGCAGCAGCACCACCGTGCGGGGCAGGATCAGCAGCCCGATCAGGATCGACACCAGCGCGTCGGCGCGCAGCCAGCCGGTGGTGGCGATGACCGCGGCGGCGACGAGCACCGCGACCGAGCCGAGCGCGTCGTTGACCACCTCCAGGAAGGCGGCCCGCATGTTCAGGTTGCGGGCCCGGTCGCGGGCGAGCACGGCGATGGCGACCAGGTTGCCGGCCAGGCCGATCGCGCCGAAGACCACCATCGCGGTGGAGCCGACCTCGGGCGGGTCGAGCAGCCGCCGCACGCCCTCCACGATCACGTAGACGCCGACCGCGAACAGGACGCCGGCCTGCAGGGTCGCGGCCAGCACCTCCGCCCGCTGGTAGCCCCAGGTCCGCCGGCCCCGGGCCGGCCGCGCGGCCACCACCGTGGCCAGGTAGGCGATCAGCAGGCCGGCGGTGTCGGTCAGCATGTGCCCGGCGTCGGCCAGCAGGGCGAGGCTGCCGGAGACCACCGCGCCGACCACCTCGGCCACCAGCACGGCCCCGGTGATCAGCAGCACCACCAGCAGTCGCCGCCGGTCGGCCGCCCCATCCCCGGCCGCGCCGTGGTGGTGCGAGTGCCCGTGGCCCACCCGTCGCCCTTCCTGGAGAACCCGGTCTGCCGGATCAGCGTACGGCGCCACGGGCCCGGCCATGGCCGACCCTCCCGCCCGCAAGGACCCGCACTGCTCCGCCGACGAGCCGACCATGCTGCAGGCGTACCTGGACTGCCACCGGGAGACGTTCCGGTGGAAGCCGACCGGGCTGACCGGTCGCGGCGTCGGACGCGCCGCTCCCATCCGCGAGCGGGTGGACGGCCTGGCCGGGGAGTAGCGTCCCTCTTCCCACTCCAACGTATAGCGCAGCGGGGGTCTTGCGGCAAGACCGGGGTGGCACCGCAGAATCGGCCGTCCGAGGCCACGACCTGCGGAAATCGGAGTCTTGTGAACCCTGTGACCACCAGCGCGTTCCAGCTGCCCGCCCACCTCGACGCCAAGGCGGACCCGGCGATGGTCGCCGCCGACGAGCGGCACTTCGCCGACATCGCGGAGAGCCTGGCGCGGACCGTCGCCGAGCTGACCGACCGGCTCGCCGCCGCCCGCCGGGCCCCCGGCGGCTCCGGCGAGGAGGCCCTCAACCGGGACCTGGAGGTGCACCGGCTGACCGCCCGGCTCCGCACGCTGCGGCGCTTCGGGCTGGACCTGTGCCTCGGGCGCATGGTCGCCGCGGACGGCGGCCCCGGCACCGAGGCGGTGTACGTCGGGCGGCTCGGCCTCACCGACAGCACCGGCCGCCGGCTGCTGGTGGACTGGCGCTCGCCGGGCGCCGAGCCGTTCTTCGGGGCGACCCACGCCAACCCGATGGGGCTGGCGAGCCGCCGGCGGTACCGGTGGACCCTCGGCCGGGTCACCGACTACTGGGACGAGGTCTTCACCCCGGACGGGCTGGAGGGGCACGCCGCGCTGGACGACCAGTCGGCGTTCATCGCCAGCCTGGGCGGCACCCGGTCGGACCGGATGCGGGACGTGCTCGGCACCATCCAGTCCGACCAGGACGCGATCATCCGGGCCGGGTCCCGCGGCGCGCTCGTCGTCGACGGCGGTCCCGGCACCGGCAAGACCGTGGTCGCGCTGCACCGCGCCGCGTACCTGCTCTACTCCGACCTCCGGATCGGCCACCGCGGCAGTCACAGTGGCGGCGTGCTCTTCGTCGGGCCGAGCCGGCCGTACCTGGCGTACGTCTCCGACGTGCTGCCCAGCCTGGGTGAGGAGGGCGTGCAGGTCTGCACGCTGCGCGACCTCGTCCCCGAGGGCGCCGCGGCCGGACCCGAGACGGACCCCGAGGTGGCCCGGCTCAAGTCGTCCGCGGACCTGGTCGGGGCGATCGAGGCCGCCGTCCGGTTCTACGAGGAGCCGCCGGCGACGGGGACCACGGTCGCGACGCACTGGTCGGACATCCGGCTGACCGCCGACGACTGGGCCGAGGCGTTCACGGTGGCCGACCCCGGCACCCCGCACAACGAGGCGCGCGACCAGGTGTGGGAGGAGCTGCTCACCATCCTGGTGGACAAGCACGAGGGCGACGCCTCGCCCGAGCTGCTCCGGCGCTCGCTGCGCCAGCACCGGGAGCTGCGCGCGGCGTTCGGCCGGGTGTGGCCGGTGCTGGAGGCGACCGACCTGGTCGCGGACCTGTGGTCGGTGCCGGCGTACCTGCGGCGGTGCGCGCCCTGGCTCACCGCCGCGGAGGTCCGGGCCCTGCGGCGGGCGGACCCGCGCGCCTGGACGGTGGCCGACCTGCCGCTGCTGGACGCGGCCCGGCACCGGCTGGGCGACCCCGAGGCGTCCCGGCACCGGCAGCGGCAGCGGGCGGCCGCCGACGCCGAGCGCGACCACCGGGACCGGGTGGTCGACGACCTGATCGCCTCCGACGACTCCGAGCTGCTGGTCATGTCGATGCTGCGCGGGCAGGACCTGCAGAGCGTCCTGGTCGACTCCGACGCGGTCGCCGTCCCCGCCCCCGACCTGCTCGCCGGGCCGTTCGCGCACGTGATGGTCGACGAGGCGCAGGAGCTGACCGACGCCGAGTGGCAGATGCTGCTGCTGCGCTGCCCGGCCCGGAGCTTCACCGTGGTGGGGGACCGGGCCCAGGCCCGGCACGGATTCCCGGAGCAGTGGGCGGACCGGCTGGCCCGGGTCGGGCTGGACCGGATCACGCTGGCGACCCTCAACGTCAACTACCGGACGCCGGCCGAGGTCATGGCCGCAGCCGAGCCGGTCATCCGGGCGGTGCTCCCGGACGCCAACGTGCCGACCTCGATCCGGACCGGCGGCGTCCCGGTCCGGTACGGCTCCGTCACCGAGCTCGGCCCGCTGCTGGACGCCTGGCTCGCCGAGCACGCCGACGGGACCGCCTGCGTCATCGGCGCCCCGCCCGAGCCGGCGGTGCCCCGGCCCAGGGTCCGCTGGCTCACCCCGGAGCTGGCCAAGGGCCTGGAGTTCGACCTGGTCGTCCTGGTCGACCCCGAGCGCTTCGGCACCGGGGTCGAGGGCGCCGTCGACCGCTACGTCGCGATGACCCGCGCCACCCAGCGCCTCGTCGTGCTGACGAGCCCCTGACCTCCGGCGTTGCTTGGTACCCCTTAGGGGTATAAGGTTTCCCGGGAGAGCGGGAGGTGGTCGTGACCGGCTACAGCGAGAACAAGGACCGGCACCTCAAGCGGCTGCGCCGGATCGAGGGGCAGGTGCGGGGGCTGCAGCGGATGGTCGAGGACGACAAGTACTGCATCGACGTCCTCACCCAGGTCTCCGCGGTGACCCGGGCGCTGCAGTCGTTCTCGCTCGAGCTGCTCGGCGAGCACATGGCCGGGTGCGTGGTCGAGGCGGCCGCCCGCGGCGGCAAGGAGGCCGACGAGAAGGTCCGCGAGGCCTCCGAGGCGATCGCCCGTCTCGTCCGGTCCTGATTCCCAGGTCCCACGCCGTTTCTGCCGGCCGTGCGGCGGCCGGTCCAGCGAGGAGGAGCACGGTGAGCACGAGCACGTACACGGTGCAGGGGATGACCTGCGAGCACTGCGTCCGGTCGGTCACCGAGGAGGTGTCCGAGGTGCCCGGCGTGACCGCGGTCGACGTCGAGCTGGCCAGCGGCCGGGTGACGGTGTCGGCCGATCAGCCGGTGGACGACGCCGCGGTGCACGCCGCGGTGGTCGAGGCCGGCTACCAGGTGGTGGGCTGAGCCCATGAACGCACCGACCCGGCTGGCGGCCTTCGGCCTCGGCCTGGTCGCCGTCTTCGGTGCGGCGGTCGGGGTCGGCCGGCTGGCCGGTCCGGTCGCGGCCGACCCGCCGCCGGCCCACGACGCCGGCCACCCGGCGGCCGCGGCGCCAGGGGAGCCCGGGGAGCCCGGGGCCGTGGAGGTGCCGGGCGGGCTGCAGGTGTCCGAGCGCGGCTACACGCTCGCCCTGTCCGCCCCGACCGCCGCGGCCGGACGGTCCACAGTGGCCTTCCGGATCCTCGGCGGGGACGGGCGCCCGGTGACCGCGTACGAGGTGACGCACGAGCGCGAGCTGCACCTGATCCTGGTGCGCCGCGACCTGGCCGGCTACCGGCACCTGCACCCGACCCGGGACGCCGCCGGCACCTGGTCGGCGCCGGTCGAGCTGCGGCCGGGGACGCACCGGGTCTTCGCCGACTTCCAGCCGGCCGGGGCGGAGACGGCGCTGACGCTGGGCGCCGACCTCACCGTGCCGGGCGACGCGCGGCCGCAGCAGCTGCCGCCGCCGGCCGCGCGGTCCGAGGTGGACGGTTACACCGTCGCGCTGGACGGCTCGCTCGCCCCGGGCGCGACGTCACGGCTGACCTTCACCGTCAGCCGGGGCGGCCGGCCGGTGACCGGCCTGGAGCCGTACCTGGGCGCCGCCGGCCACCTGGTCGCGCTGCGCACCGGCGACCTGGCCTACCTGCACGTGCACCCGGCCGGCGACGGGCTGGCGTTCGACGTCGAGGTGCCGTCGCGGGGGGCGTACCGGCTGTTCCTGGAGTTCCGGCACGGCGGGGTCGTGCGGACCGCCGAGTTCACGCTGGCGGCCGGGGCCGGCGCCGCGGACCCCCCGAGCGGCGGGCCCGGCGACGGCGGGCACGGGGACGATGGGCACGGGGACTGAGGAGGAGAAGGCGATGGCGTCCGCGGTGGATCCCGGCCGGCAGCTGGAGCTGTCGATCGGCGGGATGACCTGCGCGTCGTGCGCGGCCCGGATCGAGCGCAAGCTCAACAAGCTGGACGGGGTGACCGCCACGGTCAACTACGCCACCGAGAAGGCCCGGGTCAGCTTCCCGGATTCGGTGACCCCGGACGAGCTGCTGTCCACCGTGGCGGCGGCCGGCTACACGGCGACGCTGCCGAAGGCCCCGGACGCGGTCGAGGTGGTCGAGGACGACCCGGTGGCCCCGCTCCGGCGGCGGCTGCTGGTCTCGCTCGCGCTGACCGTGCCGGTGGTCGCGATGGCGATGGCGCCGACGCTGCAGTTCGAGTATTGGCAGTGGCTGTCGCTGACGCTGGCCGCGCCGGTGGTCGTGTACGGCGGCTGGCCCTTCCACCTGGCGACCTGGCGCAACCTCCGGCACGGCAGCGCCACCATGGACACCTTGGTCTCGCTGGGCACGCTCGCCGCCTTCGGCTGGTCGCTGTACGCGCTGTTCCTCGGCACCGCCGGCGTGCCCGGCATGACCCACCCGTTCGAGCTGACCGTCGAGCGCTCCGACGGGGCCGGCAACATCTACCTCGAGGCCGCCGCCGGGGTGACCGTCTTCCTGCTCGCCGGCCGGTACGCCGAGGCCCGGGCCAAGCGCCGCGCCGGCGCCGCGCTGCGGGCCCTGCTGCACCTGGGCGCCAAGGACGTCGCCGTGCTGCGGGACGGCCGGGAGGAGCGCGTCCCGGTCGACCGGCTCGCCGTCGGCGACCGCTTCGTGGTCCGGCCGGGGGAGAAGGTGGCCACCGACGGCACCGTCGTCGACGGCTCGTCCGCGGTGGACCTGAGCATGCTCACCGGCGAGTCGGTGCCGGTCGAGGTCGGCCCGGGCGACACCGTGGTCGGCGCGACCGTCAACGCCGGCGGCCGGCTGGTGGTCGAGGCCACCCGGGTCGGCGCGGACACCCAGCTGGCCCAGATGGCCCGGCTGGTGGAGGAGGCGCAGAACGGCAAGGCCGCGGTCCAGCGGCTGGCCGACCGGGTCTCGGCCGTCTTCGTCCCGATCGTGATCGGGCTGGCCGTGGCCGCCCTCGGTTTCTGGCTGGGCAGCGGGGCCGGCGCGGCGGCCGCCTTCACCGCCGCGGTCGCGGTGCTGGTCATCGCCTGCCCGTGCGCGCTCGGGCTGGCCACCCCGACCGCGCTGCTGGTCGGGACCGGGCGCGGGGCCCAGCTCGGCATCCTGATCAAGGGACCCGAGGTGCTGGAGTCCACCCGCCGGGTCGACACCGTGCTGCTGGACAAGACCGGCACGGTGACCACCGGCCGGATGAGCCTGGTCGAGGTCGTCCCGGCGGCCGGCGAGGACGCCGACGACGTCCGGCGGCTGGCCGGCGCGGTCGAGGCCGCCTCCGAGCACCCGGTCGCGCGGGCGGTCGCCGCCGGCGCCCGGGAGCGGCTGGGCGACCTGCCGCCGGTGGCCGACTTCGCCTCCGTCGAGGGGCTGGGCGTGCACGGCGTGGTCGAGGGCCGGGCGGTGGTGGTGGGCCGCGACGCGCTGCTCGCCGACTGGTCGCTCACCCTCCCGGCCGAGCTGGCCGCGACCCGGGCCGCCGCCGAGGCGGCCGGCCGGACCGTCGTGCTGGCCGGCTGGGACGGCGCCGTCCGCGGGCTGCTGCTGGTCGCCGACACGGTCAAGCCGACCTCGGCCGAGGCGGTGCGCCAGCTGCGCGAGCTCGGGCTCGCCCCGGTGCTGCTCACCGGCGACAACGCCACGGTGGCCCGGTCGGTCGCCGCCGCGGTCGGCATCGACGAGGTGGTCGCCGAGGTGCTGCCGGCCGGCAAGGTCGACGCGGTCCGCCGGCTGCAGGCCGAGGGCCGGGTGGTCGCGATGGTCGGCGACGGGGTCAACGACGCCGCCGCGCTGGCCGCGGCCGACCTCGGGCTGGCCATGGGCACCGGCACCGACGTCGCCATCGAGGCCTCCGACCTCACCCTGGTCCGCGGCGACCTGCGCGCCGCCGCCGACGCGATCCGGCTCGCCCGCCGCACGCTCGCCATCATCAAGGGCAACCTGTTCTGGGCGTTCGCGTACAACGTGGCGGCGATCCCGCTGGCCGTTGCCGGGCTGCTCAACCCGATGATCGCCGGCGCCGCGATGGCGTTCTCGTCGGTCTTCGTCGTGCTCAACAGCCTGCGGCTGCGCGGCTTCCGCAGCCTCGCGACCGACACCGGCTGAGGCGGCCGGCGGTGCCGGTCGTCGCGCCCCGGCCAGGACCACGAACCTCTACCGGGTTCGGCCGGGAGGACCTCCCCCTGACGCGGTATCACCGAGAGTGCTGATTACCACTCACGGCGATACCGGCCGCCTGCTGGTGGCCCCGACCCCGCGATCGTGTCCCGTTCGGGAGAGCCGGCGGACCCCTCTGGCCACCGCGCTAGTCGACGCCCTGGACGGCGACCATGCGCAGCCGGGCGGCGCCCTCGCGCAGGCTCTTGGCCTGCTGGTAGGACTCCGACTCGTACCAGCGGCGGGCCGCCTCGACGTCCGGGAACTCCAGCACGACGAGCCGGGTCGGCTCCCAGTCGCCCTCCAGGACGGCGAGCTCGCCGCCGCGGGCCAGGAACCGGCCGCCGCCGGCGGCGACCGCGCCCGGCGACGCCGCCTTGTAGCGCTCGTACTGCGCCGCGTCGACGACGTCGGTCTCGATGATCACGTAGGCAGCCACCCCGGCACGCTATCCCGACGGTGTGCAGGTCGGCGGCCAAGCACAGGACCTGGCCCACAGCACCGGCCGCACGCTCACTGCTCCACCGGCTCCGGCGGCGGCGCCACGGTGGTGATGCAGAACGGGTGGCCGGCCGGGTCGAGCAGGACCGCCCAGCGCGGGTCCGGCTGCGGGTCCGCGAGCCGGGCCCCGAGCGCCCGCGCCCGCCGCACCGGCTCGTCGAGCTGGTCCCCGCCGGTCAGATCGAGGTGCACGACTGCGGCGCCCGGCCAGGTCGGCGGGCGGTAGTCCGCGACGCGCTGCGGGATGAGCAGCATCCCGGGCACCTGGACCCCGACGCTGGTCCCGCTGCGCCACAGCACCCGCCCGCCCAGCAGCCGCAGGTAGAACTCGGCGAGCTCGCCGGGATCCGCACAGTCGAGCGACACCCCCGCCACCCGCAGCTCTCCCGCCCCCACCCCACGACCCTAGTCCCACCCACCCACGCCGCCCCGCGAGTGACGGTTCCGGTCCGCGAGTGACGGCTTCGGCGCGCGAGTGACGGCGCTACCGCCGTCAGTCGCAGGTGGACGGCGTCAGTCGCAGGTGGACGGCGTCAGTCGCGGCTGGGTGGCGTCAGTCGCGGGGCGGCGTGGGTGGGTGGGGCGGGGGTGGCGTCGGGGAGGGTGGGGGCGTCGGTGGGGTAGAGGCCGGCGACGAAGCCGAAGACCTGGTCGCCGGAGCGGGGGATCTGCGCGAACCGGCGGGCCAGCTCCTGCACCTCGGCCCAGAACCGGCGCACCTCCTCGCGCGGGATGCGCGCGTGCACCAGCGTGCACCGCAGGTCGTCGGCGGCATGCGCGGCGACCGACTCGGCCGCGGCCTCGGTGAGCCCGTTCATGGACGCCACGATCTGCTTGTCCTCGGCCCGGTTGAGCGCGCCGACGTAGATCGTGCGGGCGACCCGCCCGTAGTAGCGCTCCTCGATCGCCCGCACCCGCCGGGTCCGCACCACCCGCAGCAGGCCGGCCTCGACCAGCAGGGTGACGTGGTACGCCACCGTGCTCTTGGGCCGGTCGACCGCCTGGGCCAGCTCGGTCACGGTGGCGGCCCGCTCGAGCAGCAGCTCCAGCAGGGTGCCGCGCAGCGGGTCGGCGAGCGCCCGCAGCTGCTCGGGCGCGGTGATCACGACCAGGTCGTCCAGGTCGTAGTCGGGGATCTGCTGATTGACCGACAAATCTCGACCGTTCTAGTATCGCGGATCGTTTCAGGATCATCGTCCAATGTACGGGAGTGTAGAGATGGCCGAGGTCGTGCTGTTCCACCACGTGCAGGGGCTCACCGAAGGGCTGCGCGCCTTCGCCGACGAGCTGCGCGCCGGCGGGCACACCGTGCACACGCCGGACCTCTTCGAGGGCGAGCTGCCCCCGACGGTCGACGAGGGCATCGCGCACGTGCAGAAGGTGGGGGAGGAGGCCCTCGGCGAGCGGGCCGGCCGGGCGGTCGCCGACCTGCCGGCCGGGCTGGTCTACGCGGGCTTCTCCTGGGGCGGCATGACCGCGCAGCGGTTCGCCCAGACCCGGCCCGGCGCCCGCGGCGCGCTGCTCTACGAGAGCTGCATCCCGCTCACCGGCGACTGGGCGTTCGGGCCGTGGCCGCAGGGCGTGCCGGTGCAGATCCACGGCATGGAGTCCGACCCGATCTTCGGCCTGGAGGGCGACCTCGACGCCGCCCGCGAGCTGGTCACGATCGTCGGGCCCGAGCTGGCCGAGCTGTTCGTCTACCCCGGCGACCGGCACCTGTTCAGCGACAGCTCGCTGCCGTCGTACGACGAGGGCGCGGCGAAGCTGGTGCTCGAGCGGTCCCGGGCGTTCCTGGACCGGGTGGGCTGAGCGGGCCAGCCGGGGGGCAGCCGTTCGGGCTCGGTAGCCGGCAGCGGCCCGGTCGGAGGGCTAGCTCCGGGCCGCGCCCGGTGAAGCGGTGGGTGTCGGTCCCGTCCGTGATCCCCGTACGCGGACGGGGCCGTCCTCACCCGCCGGACCGGCGGCTGTGGTCGTCGAGCTTGCGCAGATAGGCGTTGTACGCGGCCAGCGTCCGCTCGTCGTCGTCCACGTCGTCGGGCAGCTGCTCCACCCCGGTGTGCTCACCCAGCGTGCTGCGCCGGGCCTGCTCGGTCCAGCTGGGCGCCGCCCGCTCCGGCTGCCGGCCGTGCAGCCAGGCCAGCCCGGCGATGATCATGAACAGCGCCATGATGCCGGTGCCGCCGGCCCACATGATCGAGCCGGCCGCGATGGTGTCGTCCGCCGGCGCCAGCGCCCAGTCCGGGCGGACGATGTCCGCGTGGTGGGTCCCGGCGATGGACACCGTGCCGGTCTGCAGCAGCACCACCCCGACCACCGTGTCCACCGGGGTCACGGTGGCGAGCAGGGCGAGCTTGCCGACGTTCGGTCAGCTGCCAGCGGCCTGGGGACACCCCGAAGACCAGCTGGAAGAGCAGGTAGCCGGACCCGAGGTAGGCCAGCTCCTCACCCAGGTGCACCGCCTCGCCGCGCATGGCCAGCGTCATCAGCCCGGTGAGGTGCACGCCGACCACCGCGACGGCGTAGACGATCACCGCGGCCACCGGTGAGGTGAGCCAGGTGACCACCGGCCGGTGCAGCACGGTGCGCACCGCCCCGGCGCCCGCGTCGACGGCCAGCTGCAGCGGCGAGCCGAAGGCGAGCAGGGCCGGCGCCACCATGATCAGCAGCAGGTGCTCGACCATGTGCACCCACTCGAGCACCTCGCCGTACGGCTCCAGGCCCGAGCAGGTAGCGAGCACGACCACGCCCAGCCCGGCCAGGAAGGCGACGGTCCGCGCGGCCGGCCACCCCTCGCCGCGCCGGCGCAGCCGGCGCACCCCGGTCACGTATCCGGCGGCGGCGAGCAGGACCAGCGCGAGCACCCCGGGCCGCAGCACGGACTCGGTGACGAGCGTGCCGAGGTCCAGCGGCGGCAGGGTGGTCGGGTCCACCTCACCAGGGTCGCCCCTCGCCCCGGGACGGTTCCACTCGGGGGCGGCTCAGGCGGACTGGACCGGGTCGAGGCGCCAGGCGGCCACGTCGGTCGCGCCGGTCGGCACCGCCCGGGCGACGTGCAGGTACGGCAGCCGCAGGGCCAGCCAGCGCCCGTCGCCGGTCCAGGCCTCGACGGCGCCGCGGTCCACCACGACGCGCAGCCGGACCGGCGCCACGGCCGGCACCCGGGTGGTGCCGGCGGCCGACCCGGCCACCAGCTCGGCGCCGGTCGCGACCAGCCGCACCGGCCGGCCGGCGGCCGCGTCCAGCCGCAGCTCCGCGCCCGCCGGCAGCGTCGCGACCACCTCGCCCACGCCGTCGACCAGCCTCACGCCGTCGACCAGCCCCACGCCGTCGACCGGCCCCAGGGTGCCGGCAGTCGGGAGGGGTGCGAGGCGCAGGGTGTCGACGTCGGGGTGCGGCGCGACGTGCACGCCGCCGCCGGGCCGCGCGGTCAGCCGCACCGGCAGGCTGAGCAGCCCGCTCCAGCCGGCCCGCGGCTCGGGCGGGTCGTCCTGCCGCAGCCAGGCGGTCGCGGCCACCTGACCGGCCGGGTCCCGGTACGTCGTCAGCGCGTACGCCGACCCGCCGTGCCCGAGTGTCTCCCAGCCGTCCGGGGTGAAGGCGCCGTCCCGCTCGGTGCCGCCGGCGGCCACCACCTGGGTGAGAACCCCGCCGTCCCAGACCGACACCACCAGCACGCGTCGGCCGTCGAGGTCGACGTACTGCGGGCACTCCCAGACCTCGCCGAGCCCGTCCCCGGCGGCGGCGAGCACGCCGCGGAAGCGCCACGTGGCCAGGTCCGGGCCGGTGAAGCGGAGCACCGCCCCGCGGCCGGCGAGCCCGGCGCCGACCAGCATCGACCAGTCGCCGGGCCGCCCCCACACGAACGGGTCGCGGAAGTGGGTCAGGCCCAGCCCGTCCGGCGCCGCCAGCACCGGCCCGCCGTGCTTGCGCCAGCGGACCAGCCCGTCGTCGACCGGGCGCGCCAGCGCCACCCGGCCGAGGTCGAGCCGGTCGGCGCGCACGCTGGTGTAGAGCAGCGCCGGCCCGTGCTCGTCCACCGCGGCCGAGCCGGACCACACCCCGTCGTCGCCGTCACCGGGCGCCAGCGCGACCGGCAGGTGCCGCCAGCGGACCAGGTCGTCGCCGACCAGGTGCCCCCAGTGGCAGCCCGCGCGCCACACCGTCGCGCCGGGGACGTACTGGAAGAACAGGTGCGGCCGGCCGCGGTGCACCAGCCCGCCGACGGGGTCGTTGAGCCACCCCGACGGCGGGGTGACGTGCAGCCGCGGGCGGGGCTCGAGGTCCATGCGGTCAGCTTTCCCGGCCCGCCGCCCCCGACCCGCGCGTCGCGGTATGGTCCGGCCGTCCCGTCGGTTGCTCTGGGGGGTTCCGTGTCCGTGACGTCCGCTCGCCCGTTCCGGGCCGCGCTGCGCCTGCTCGCCGTCCTGGTCGCCGTCGTGGCGACGTCCGCCGCGGCCGCGCCGGCCGCCACCGCCGGCGGCGGCCACGGCAACCGCGCGGTCACCGTGGCGTCGTACAACCTGTATCTGGGCGCGAACCTGCAGCCGCTGTTCGCCGCCACCCCGGAGACCGTGGCCGGGCTGGCCCAGCAGGTGTGGGACCACGTCGAGCAGGTCGACTTCCGGGTCCGGGCGCGGGCGATCGCCACGCTGATCGACCGCGCCGACACCGAGGTGGTCGGGCTGCAGGAGGTCGCGCTGTGGGAGCGGGGCGCCACCCCGGACACGCTGAGCCCGGTGTACGACTTCCAGCAGATCCTGCTCGACGCGCTGGCCGCCCGCGGTGAGCGCTACCGGGTGGTGGCGGTCACCCGCAACTTCGTCAGCCCGCCGGTGCCGCTGGCCAGCGGCGGCCTGGCCCGGTTCACCGACCGGGACGTGATCCTGGTCCGCGACGGCCGGGGCGCCGAGGTCAAGGTGAGCAACCCGCAGGCCGCCCTCTTCGCCGCCCGCATCCCGCTGCCCAACCCGCTGCTCGGCGGCGCCACCATCGTGCGCGGCTGGGCCTCGGTCGACGTGAAGGTGCGCGGGAAGTCGTTCCGGTTCGTGGACACCCACCTGGAGGCGTTCAGCGCCGTGGTGCGCACCCTGCAGGCGCAGGAGCTGGCCGGGCTGCTGGCCGGCTCGCCGCTGCCGATCGTGCTGGTCGGCGACCTCAACTCCCGCCCGGACGACGCCCAGGGGGCGTACGGGGTGCTCACCGGCGGGCTCGGCCTGACCGACGCCTGGGTGCAGGTGCACGGCCCGGCCGGCGGCTTCACCTCCGGCCAGACCGACGACCTCAACCTGCCCGAGTCGCGGCTGACCCACCGGATCGACTACGTGCTCTACCAGCCGGTCGGGCTGCGGGCCACGCGGGCCGAGGTGCTCGGCGAGGAGCAGCGCGACCGGACCCCGCCGCTGCCGGGCGCGCCGTACGGGCTCTGGCCGTCCGACCACGCCGGGGTGGCGGCCACCCTGGCGCTCGGCCGCCGCTGACCGCCTCCCCTCGGACGCGCTGACAACCCCACCTGGCAACCCCACCTGGTCGTCCGCGACGCAGTACGGCGGCCGGCGTCCGCAGGAGGTCGCCATGCCCCGGTCCGCCCGGGCTGCCGGTCTTCGACATCGTGACGCTCACCGGGATGGTTCACGCCACCCTGACCCGCACCCCGTACGCGGGCTGAGCCCCTACAGCGTCGCGCGCACGGTGTCGACCAGCAGGTCCCGCACCTCGCCGGCCAGGTCGGTGACGTTGCACAGGGCGACCACGGTCGCGTCCTGCCCGGGCATCCGGTGGGCGAGCATCTCGAAGCCGGGGTCGCCGCCGCCGTGCCCCCACTTGTCGGCGTAGAAGAGCACGCCGTAGCCCATGTCCAGGCCCGGGTCCACCGGCACCCGGGGAGTGAGCATCTCCGCGGTCAGGTCCCGGCCCAGCAGCGTGCCGTCGTCCAGCCGGCGCAGGAACCGGTCCAGGTCGGCCGCGGTGCACTGGGCCCCGCCGTCGGCCCCGCCGAGGATCGGCACCGAGTAGATGTTGGTCCGCCACACCCCACCCGGCTCGGCCGGCCGCAGGTGGCCGACGGCCAGATCGGGCCGCACCTCGTCGAGGGCGAAGAAGCCGCTGTCCGCCATCCCGGCCGGGCCGAAGACCCGCTCGGTGACCACGTCGGCGTACGGCTGCCCGGTGAGCTCCTCGATCACCAGGCCGAGCAGGACGTAGCCGGCGTTGCAGTAGCGCCACCCGCCGCCGGGCGGCCGGTACGGCGGGAGGTCGCCGAACATCGGCAGGAAGTCGGCCGGCCGGCGGAACCGCTGCACCGGCCGGTCCACCCACAGCTCGGCGTAGTCGACCGCCTCGTCGCCCTCCTCCTCGGCGTAGTCGGCCAGCCCGGAGGTGTGCAGGAGCAGGTGCTCCAGCGTCACCTCGGGCCGCAGCGTGGCCGGCCGGCGCTCCGGCGGCAGCAGGTCGACGACCCGGCTGCCGACGGTGGCGCGGCCGGCGCGCACCTGGTCGAGCAGCGCGACCGCGGTGAACATCTTGCTGAACGAGGCCAGCCCGAAGCGGGTGGCCGGCGTGACCGGGGCGCCCCAGGCCCGGCTGGCCAGCCCGTAGCACCCCTCGAAGACCACGCCGTCCGGGCCGGTGATGCGGGCGACCCCGGAGTAGTCCCGGGTCTCGGCCAGCTCCCGCAGCCGGGTGTCCAACTGCGTCAGCGCGTCCATGGCCGGACTGTCCCAGCGTCCCGATCACCCCGGCCAGCGAATTTCCCCCGCCGGATGGGTAGGACGCGAGAGGACCACCCGTACGGACCAGGAGGAGACGATGCGCAAGAAGGGCATGTTCGCGGCGCTCGCCGCGTTCGCCGCCAGCCCGCAGGGCCGGCGCATGATCCAGCAGGCCAAGGACTACGCGCGCAGCCCGCAGGGCAAGGCCAAGATCGCCCAGGTGCGCGGCCAGGTCGCCCAGCGGCGGGCCTCCCGGCCGCGCTGAGGCCGCCGGGCCGGGGTTCGGGGGCGGGGTCGCCAGGGCACTGGCGACCCCGCCGCGCCGTATCCGATCGTTACTTGTCATCGCCTCCGGTGTGCCGTCTGATGTGTCCGGTGCTCGACATTTTCCTATCGGCACGTCGGAAGCGAGGGCCCCGATGCGATCGGGCAAGCGGATAGCAACGCTGGCGACGGCCGTGGCGCTGGTCGCCGCGGCGGGGTGCAGCGGCGGCGACGACGAGGGCGCCGGCGGCGGCGACAGCTCGATCAAGGTCTGGACGATCGAGGACGTCGCCGACCGGGTCGCGGCGCAGAAGAAGATGGCGGCGGACTTCTCCGCCAAGACCGGCATCCAGGTCGAGGTCGTCGCGGTCGCCGAGGACCAGTTCGACCAGTTGATCACCTCCTCCGCGGCGGCGGACAACCTGCCCGACGTGATCGCGGCGCTGCCGCTGTCCCAGGTCCGCTCGCTGTCGTCCAACGACCTGCTCAGCACCGAGATCGCCGGCGACGTGGTGGACGAGCTCGGCGCCGACACCTTCGCCGCCCGCAGCCTCGAGCTGACCAAGGACGGCGACAACCAGCTGGCGGTGCCCAGCGACGGCTGGGCCCAGCTGCTGGTCTATCGCAAGGACCTCTTCCAGGCCGCCGGGCTGGAGCCGCCGACGACGTACGAGACGATCGAGCGCGCCGCGCAGACGCTGAACAAGGACGGCGTCGCCGGCATCACGCTGGCCACCACCCCGGGCGACTCGTTCACCCAGCAGAGCTTCGAGTACCTCGCCCAGGCCAACGGCTGCGAGCTGGTCGGCGACGACGAGAAGGTCACCCTGGACTCGCCGCAGTGCGTCCGGGCCTTCGACCTCTACGGCAAGCTGGCCCGGGACTCCTCGGTCCGGGGCAACCAGGACGTCGACTCCACCCGGGCGACCTACTTCGCCGGTAAGGCCGCGATGGTGATCTGGTCGTCCTTCCTGCTCGACGAGCTGGCCGGGCTGCGCAACGACGCGTTGCCGAGCTGCGCCCAGTGCCGGGCGGACAAGGCCTGGCTGGCGAAGAACAGCGGTGTGGTGACCGCGATCAAGGGGCCGGACGGCCAGCAGCCGTCGCTCTACGGCGAGGTCGTCTCCTTCGCGGCCACGTCGGCCGCGGCGAAGGACCCGAGCAAGCAGTTCATCAAGTACATGATGTCCGACAGGTACGTGGACTGGCTGGCCATCGCGCCGGAGGGCAAGGTCCCGGTCCGGCAGGGCCCGGCCGCCGGCGACACGGCGTACCTGAAGGCGTGGGAGGGCCTCAAGGCCGGCGTGGACACCAAGGCGCCGCTGTCCGAGTTCTACGGGCCGGACGTGCTCAAGGCCGTGCAGGAGTCGCCGGAGACCTTCAGCCGCTGGGGGCTGACCCAGGGCCAGGGCGACCTGGTCGGGGCGACGCTCGGGCCGCTGCCGGTGCCCAAGGCGCTGGCCGGCCTGATCGGCGGCAAGGGCGACGCCGCGGCCGCGGCCCAGGCCGCGCAGAAGGCCGTGGAGGAGATCCAGAAGGGTCTCAACTGACCCCATGGCCGCCACCGACCAGGCTGTGCCTCCAACGCGGACCCCGGAGCGGTCCCCGCGGCGGCGGTCCGGGCTGACCCTGCGCAAGCAGGAGGCCCGGACCGGCCGGCTGCTGCTCTCGCCGACCGTGCTGATCGTGCTCGCGGTGGTGATCGTGCCGATCATCTGGGCGGTCTCGCTGGCCTTCCAGCGGATCCGGCTGCTCAACATCCGCCGGGCCAGCCTGGTCGGCAACTACACGCTCGACAACTTCGAGCGGGTGCTCACCTCGCCCGGGTTCTGGGAGTCGCTGTGGACGACCGTGCTCTACACGGTCGGCGCCACGGTCAGCTCGATCGGGGTGGGGCTGATCGCGGCGCTGGCCCTGCGCAAGCCCTTCCGCGGCCGGGGCGCGGTGCGGGCGGTGATGCTGCTGCCGTACATCACGCCGGTGGTCGCGGCGACCTTCGTCTGGACGGTCGCGCTCAACCCGCAGTACGGCATCGTCAACGCGTGGGGGACGAAGTTCCTCGGCTGGAACGAGCCGATCGCCTTCCTGTCCACCGAGAGCAGCTCGCTGTTCGGGATCCCGGTCCCGACGGCGCTGCTCACCGTCATCCTCTTCGAGACGTGGCGCTATTTCCCCTTCGCCTTCCTGTTCCTGGTCGCCCGGATCCAGGCGATCCCCGGTGAGCTGGACGAGGCGGCCCGGATGGACGGCGCGACGATCTGGCAGCGGTTCCGGTTCGTCACGCTGCCGCAGCTGATGCCGGTCATCGCGCTGCTGGCAGTGCTGCGGTTCATCTTCACCTTCAACAAGTTCGACGACGTCTACCTGCTGACCGGGGGCGGCGCCGGGACGGAGGTGATCAGCGTGCGGGTCTACGAGTTCCTCACCGCCCAGAAGAACGTCGGGCTCGCGGCCGCGCAGGCGGTCGTGCTCGCGGTGGCGCTGGTCGGTCTGATCTTCTTCTACCTGCGCGCCGCGTCGCGGGCCGAGCGGGCGGCCGGCCGATGAGCGCCGCGGAGGTGACCGCCCCGGCGACCGGGGCGCGGCCGGCCACCGAGCCGGGCGACCGGCCGGTCAGGCCGCGCCGGAGCCGGCTGTACAGCACCGAGGAGAAGGTCTGGGGCGTCCTGCGGGTGCTCACGATCATCGTCCTGGTGCTCGTCACCGTGCTGCCGTTCTGGTACATGGTCGTGCTGTCGCTGCGGCCGATCCAGGAGGTCGTGCTCAACCCGGGCAAGATCTGGGTGTCGTTCGCGGAGATCACCACGTCGTCGTACGCGACGGTGCTGAAGTCCACCGACAACGGCGGCCAGGGCTTCACCGGCTTCCTGCGCAACAGCGGCTTCGTCGCGCTGGTGACCACCGCGGTGACGCTGGTCGCGGCCATCCCGGGGGCGTACGCGGTGAGCCGGCTGCGCTTCCGGGGCCGCAAGCTCGTCAGCGGGATGTTCCTGATCGTCTACCTCTTCCCGCCGATGGTCCTGGCGATCCCGCTGTTCGTCCTGTTCACCCGGCTCGGGCTGCGCGGCTCGCTGCTCGGCCTGGCCCTGGTGTACGTGGCGCAGACGGTGCCGGTGGCGATCTACATGCTGCGCAACTACTTCGAGACGATCCCGGAGAGCCTGGAGGAAGCCGGGCTCATGGACGGGCTGACCCACCTCGGCGTGCTGCGCCGGATCAGCCTGCCGCTGGCGCTGCCGTCGGTGACGGCCACCGGCCTGTACGTCTTCATGATCGCCTGGAACGAGTTCCTCTTCGCGCTGCTCTTCCTGCTCGAGCAGCCGTCGAAGTGGACGGTCAGCCTCGGGCTGAGCCGGCTGTCCGGCAGCATCGAGGTGCCCAGCACGATCCTGATGGCCGGCTCGGTCGTGCTCACCGTGCCGATCGTGGTCATCTTCTTCTTCGCCGAGAAGAAGCTGGTCGAGGGGCTCACCAGCGGGGCCGAGAAGGGCTGACCGCCGGGGCTTGCACGCTCGACGTGCCGGCCGGGTGCGTCACCGGGCTGGTCGGGCCCAACGGGCCCGGCAAGACCACGCTGCTCAACCTGGCCGCCGGCCTGCTCGCGCCGACCACCGGCAGCATCGAGATGTGCGGCGCCCGGCCCGCGGCCGGGCCGGAGCAGCTGGCCAAGGTGGGCTACGTCGCCCAGGACACCCCCGTCTACGCCGGGCTCAGCGTCCGCGACCACCTGGAGCTGGGCGCGCGGCTCAACCCGCGCGCCACAGGCCGCGTCCACGTCCAGCGGGGTGGCGGCGGCGAAGCCGGCCGCGCGGGCGTACCCGTCCAGTGTGGACGGCCGCATCACCGTGCCGGTGCCGGCCGAGCCCGGCTGGGACAGCGAGTCGGGCAGGCAGATCAGCAGGCTGAAGCCGTAGAAGAGGCGCTGCAGCCGGTCGCCGACCGGCTCGCCGCCGGCGCCGCCGCCCTCGACCCCGACGCCGCAGTCCTGCTCGCACTCGACCGGTGCCGGACCCCGTTACCGCGCGATGGCGCGGAATGACATGATCACGCCGTGGGAATCGCGCTGCGCGTCGTCTTCAACGCGATCGCCGTCTGGATCGCCACGCTGATCGTGGGCGGGGTGGACGTCACCGCTCGCACCACCGCCGGCGACATCGGCACCCTGCTCGTCGTCGGGGCCATCTTCGGCCTGGTCAACGCGGTGATCAAGCCGGTGGCCAAGCTGCTCTCGCTGCCGCTGATCATCCTCACCTTGGGCCTGTTCGCGCTGGTGGTCAACGCCCTGCTGTTCTGGCTCACCGCCGAGGTGAGCGAGGGGCTGGGCGCGCCGTTCGAGGTGGACGGCTTCTGGGCCGCGTTCTGGGGGGCGATCGTGGTCGGCCTGGTCAGCTGGGTGCTGTCCGTGGTGATCAAGGATCCCGACGACTGACCGCCCGCCTGCGGTCCCGGACCACCTCGAAGGCCTCCGGCACCGCCAGCGCCAGCCCGGCGCCGATCAGCGAGCCGCCGACCACGTCGGACAGCCAGTGCGCGGACAGGTACGTCCGGCTCAGCGCGACCACCGACGCGATGCAGACCGCGCCGACCATCCAGTGCAGCCGGCGCCGGCCATGGGTCAGCGCCATCACCACCCCGATCGCGGTCACCGCGGAGGCGATGGCGTGCCCGGACGGGTACGACGCCGCCGACGTCCCGATCAGCGCGCCGGGCGGCCGTGGCCGCTCCAGCAGCAGCTTGACCGGGCCGATGGCCAGCTCGCTGAGCACCACCGCGGTGACCCAGGAGGTCAGCGCCAGCCAGCGCCGGCGGACCGCGATCACCAGCGTGACCAGCGCCCGCGCGGGCCACAGCACCGCGGTGCCGAAGACCACGCTGAGCACCTCGGACACGGTCACCAGCGGCGGCCACCGCAGCGACACCATCAGCTCGCGGAAGCCGTCGTCCACCCGCTGCACGGCGGCCAGCCCGCCGCGCGTGCCGATCACCGCGGTCAGCGCCACCCCGAGCGCGAGCAGCAGCAGGCCGGCGACGAGCAGCCGGCGGCGCAGCACCGGCAGCGGCTCCGGACCCAGGTGGCCGAGGTCCAGGCCGAGCCAGCCGTACCCGGCCGCCGGCTCCGCCCGTTCCCTCACAAGTGCCTTTCCTGCCCGTCGGTGATCCGCTCGACGTACCGGTCCAGCCGCCATCGCGGCACCAGCCGGACCGCGTCGCGCAGCACCGGCAGCGCGAGCTCGGCCCGGCCCAGCGACGAGGGCGGGTAGTCCAGCTGCACACACCCTCCGGGGAACGTGAGCAGCACCCGCCCGGTTCCGCTCTCGTAGACCTCCACGGCGAGCGGCATCCCGACTTTGGACAGCGGCCGCCCGATCGGCACCCGGCACTGCTCGGTGAAGGTGCTGCGGATCCGGCCGCCGGCCGGCAGCTCCGACTCGGTCCGGGCCATCCCGTCCCGGACGTTCGCGGCGGTGTCCAGGTAGCCCAGCGCGTACGCGCGGGGGACGCAGGGCACGTACGCGGACGTCGGCACCGCCTGCCCGAACAGCTGCACCGAGGTCGAGGTCGGGCAGTCGGCGGCGCGGACCGCGGTCGGGTCGACGCCGAGCACCGAGCCGGCCACCAGCATCGAGCCGAGCAGCGCGCCGACCAGGCAGCCGGTCAGCAGCCCGACCCGGCGCGGGCTCCACCTCTGCACCTTCACCGCCGGTCGCGGCGGGGCCAGCCCGCGGAACCGGGCGAGCAGCTCGCGGCCGTCCGCGGCCAGCATCGAGCGGGACTGGCTGGGCAGCGTCACCCCGCCGGCGGCCGCGAACGCCTCGGCCAGGTCGTCCGGGCTGAAGTAGCGCAGCGCCCGCCGGTAGACGGTGTCCGCGTCCACCCGCAGCGCCAGGACCAGCATCATGTTGGCCAGGTCGACCGCCTGCCGCCACGGGCTCGGGTGCACCTCGGCGAAGGCGATGTCGATGAGCAGGATCCGCCCGTCGAGGACCAGCAGGTTGGACGGCTTGATGTCGCGGTGGGCCAGCCCGGCGTCCCAGAGCAGCCGGACGACCCGCAGCCCGTCGTCGACCAGCGCGGTGTCGACCACCACGTCGTCGTCGGAGATCTCCCGGGCGCCCTCGGCGAACTCGGTGACCAGCATGTACTCGCGCTCGGGGGTGAGCTCGACGAACCCGTACGTGGTCACCACCGGCAGCCCGGCGTCGCGCAGCACCCGGAGCAGGTAGTCCTCGTTCTGCACCATCCGGCGCACGGTCCGGAACGGGCGCTCGTCCTCCAGCCGGCCGTACAGCAGCGCCCGGCCGAGCTTGTACCACCGGTCGGCGCGCACGTGCTGGCGCGAGTAGAGCTTGGCGAACAGCGGCACCGGCCCGTCCGGCCCGTCCACCACCAGCCGCATCGGGCTGGACCCGCCCGAGCCGGCCAGCCCGAACGGCTTCAGCTCGCGCAGCCGGAGCCCGAGCTGGACGGCCAGCGCCTGCTCGATCGCCGGCCGCCGCACGTCCAGGTCCAGGTGTGCCGACCGGGTGCCGCGCCGGCCCAGCGGGTAGACCTGGTCGGGCACCAGCACGGCGAAGCCGAGCACCGCGACCAGCGCGCCGAGCGCGCCGCCGGCCAGCACCGAGGTGGGGAAGTTGACCGCGAGCACCGCCTTGGCCGCCGCCAGCAGCGCGACCAGCACGGCCACCCCGACCAGCGCCACGGTCCGGCCCCTGCCCGGGCGGAGGAAGCAGTACGCCGCGCCGACCAGCATCGCGGCCATGTACGCCACCGACGTCTCGGGCGCCGCGTAGCCGGACCAGCGGCCCAGGATGTCCACGTCGTACGGCAGCGGCTGGTCCAGCCGCAGGGCCAGCATGCCGACCAGCTGCAGCGTCACCAGCACCGCGCCGAGCTGCACGAACGCGCGCCGGAAGCGGCCCAGCGCGGCCGCGCCGACCACGATGGCCAGCGCCACCCAGTTGAGCAGCAGCGGCCGGTCGACGAAGTCGACCACCCGGGCGGCGGCCACCGAGACGTCGTTGCGGTGGTCGCGGGCGGCGAAGTCGACCATCGCGGCGTCCAGCGCCTGCACCGGCGAGGTGTCCGGCAGGTACGCCACCGTCCAGCCGGTCAGCCACAGCGCCAGCCCGGCCGGGAGCGCGATCTCGCCGCGGCTCCACCGGTGCGGCAGCGGCGGGGCATAGCCGGACGGGCGGCGCAGCCTGGGCAGCGTGGGGGTGGGGGCGCCGGCGACCTCCGTCCGCTCCGCCTCCGGCTCGGCCGCCGGCGGGGCGGTCCGGGCCTGCTCAGGGGCGGACATCGGCGAGCCCCCCGCGGCCCGCGCCGGCCGCCCGCTCGGCCGGCGTCCTGCGCCAGGACCGGTTCAGCCGCCACCAGAGCAGGGCGAGCGCGCCGAGCGGGATCGGCAGCGCGTACGTCAGCGCGCGGTAGAGCAGCACCGCGGCCGCCACCCGGGCCGCCCCGTCCGCGTCCAGCCCGGCGGCCAGCGAGCCGGTCAACCCGAGCTCGACCACGCCGAGCCCGCCCGGGGTGACCGGCAGCGCGGTGAGCAGCCGGACGAACGCGAACGCGGCCAGGCTCTCCGCCCACGACACCGCGTCCTCGCCGACCCCGCAGGCGCGCAGGCAGCCCAGCAGCACCAGCCACAGGGTGACGTGGCTGACCACCGTGCTGATCCCGATCCACCAGCCCCGGGCGGCCAGCACGTCCGCGGCCCGGGACCGGAAGTCGACCACCCCGGCGGCCACCGTGGTCGGCGCCGGGTGGCGGAGCGGCCGGTACGCCAGCGTCACGAGCTTCTGCAGCGCGGCGCCGACCCGGGCGGCCAGCCGGGTGCTGTGCAGCACCATGAGCAGCCCGGTGACCGCGACGGCGAGCACCGCGGCGCCGACCGCCGCGGCGGTGACCAGCGCCGGGTCGGTGTTGCCGGCCAGCACCAGCAGGGCGAGCGCGAGCAGCGGCATGCCGAGCTTGACGAACTGGTTCCACACCCCGCTGACCAGCGTGTAGAGCGCGAAGTCGGCCGAGTGCACGCCCCAGCTGGCGAACATCCGCCACGTCACGCCCATGCCCAGGGCGGCCCCGGCGGGCAGCGTGTTGGACACCGCCGTGGAGCCGAGGCTGGCCACCGCGGCCTCCGACAGCCGCAGCGACGGCAGCACCGCGACGGTGACCAGCCAGTACGTCACCAGGTTCCAGATCGCCAGCGCGACCAGGCCGACCACGGCCAGCCAGCCGAGGCCGCCGAGCACGTCGCCGACCTCCCGGTACGACGCGATGCGGGGCAGCACGAGCCCGAAGATGGCGACCACCAGCAGCAGCGACAGCAGGTCCAGCAGCCGCCGCCGGACCCCCCGCCGCCGCAGTGCGGCGCCCCCGCGCCCGCTCTCGGTCGCCATCCCCGCCAGCGTCCCAGCCCCCACCCCCCTCCACCAGCCCTTTCCCCCACCCCACTGACGTCCTCGCCCGCGACGACGTCCCGGCCACTGACGTCTTCCGGCCGCGACTGACGTCCTCCGCCCGCGACTGACGTCCTCCCGGCCGCGACTGACGTCGCAGCCGCCGTCACTCGGCCCGCAAGCCGTCAGTCGCGGGTGGGTGGCCGGTCGTGCGAACATGTGTTCGGGTCGAGCGTCGAGCAGTGCGGGGGGACGCGTGACCGACCAGCCGTTCGTGCCCATCGTCCGGGAGCCGGACCTGCCGCGGCTGACCGCCGCCGGCGCCGCCGTCCTCGCCGAGATGGAGCGGCTCGCCGCCGCCGGCGTGGACCGGGCCGACCTCGTCGCCGGGCTGTACGCGGCCCGCGCCGTGGTCGCGGACGACCAGCACGGCCGCGGGCACGGCATCGTGGTGCAGGCCGACGGGCTGCACTGGGACGAGCTGGAGGACCTGGTCGGGCTGGCCGGGCCGGTGCTCGACCCGGCCCGGCACGCCGGCACCGGCACCTGGCACCCGGCCTGCGCGGCCTGCCGCGGCGCCCAGGCGGCCGCCCGGATCCGGACCCACCGCCGCTACCGGACCGTCGGACCGGGCTGAGCCGCCCGCCCGGGGCGAGCCGCCGGAGTGTCCCGCTGGCGTGTCGTCGCCGGTAGCGTGCAGAATGATCGGCGCACCGGGGATCCGGATCGCGAGAGGCCGCTGGGGAAGGCGCACCTCGAACGCGAGAAGGAGGTCCCTGTGCCGACCCGTGGCGTCGTCTACGTCCATTCGTGCCCGCCTGCCGTGGTGCCGCACGCCGAGTGGGCGATCTCCGGCGTGCTCGGCACCCGGGTGAGCCTCACCTGGACCGCGCAGCCGGCCGCACCCGGCCAGCTGCGCTCCGAGTGTTCCTGGACCGGCCGGCCCGGCCTCGCGAGCAAGATCGCGGCCGCGCTCCGGTCCTGGTCGATGGTCCGCTTCGAGATCACCGAGGACCCCAGCGAGGGGTACGACGGCGAGCGGATCTCCTACGTCCCCGGCCGCGGCGTCTTCCGTACCTCCACCGGCGCGAACGGCGACGTGGTGGTGGGGGAGGAGCAGCTGCGCGCGCTGGTCGCCACCGCCCGGTCCGCCGAGGACTACGCGCACACCCTCGACACCCTGCTCGGCGCCGCCTGGGACGCCGAGCTCGAGCCGTACCGCCACGCCGGCGACGGCGCCCCCGTCACCTGGCTCCACCAGGTCGGCTGACCCTCACCCGGCCCCGCCGACGACCAGGCCCAGCTGGCGCTCGGCCCGGAAGCCCTCGGCCCGCTCGCAGCCGGCGAGAACCCCGTAGAGCCGGTCCGCGGCCGCGATGGCCGGCATGTCGAGCGCGCGGAAGCCGGGCCGCTGCCGGCCGTACCGGGCCAGCGCCGCCTCCTTCGCCCCCGACCAGCGCGTCACCTCGACGAACACGGTCGGGGCGAAGGCGGCGAACGCCGGGGTGCGCAGCTCGCTGGGCCGCCACGAGTAGACGGCGAACCGCCCGTGCCGGGCCGCCGCGGCGACCGCCCGGGCGACGACCACGTGGTCGGCGTGGCTGTCGCCGGCCCAGTGCGCCAGCACCGCCGCCGGGCGCACCTCCCGGACCAGCTCGTCCAGCCGGGCGACCGCGGCCACCTCGCCGAGGTCGGTGACGTGGCGGTGGCAGCCGTCGTCCACCCAGCGCAGCTCGTGGCCGAGCACCGCCGTGGACGCCTCGGCCGCGGCGCGCCGGCACCGGGCGCCCTCGCCGGTCTCCGGTAGCGCGAAGACCGCCACGACCACCCGGGTCCCGCGGGCGACCAGCCCGGCGATGGTGCCGCCGGCCGCGATCTCCGCGTCGTCCGGATGAGCGGCGACCACCAGCACGGCCGGGGGCGCGGTCATCGCGGGTCACCGGCCGGCAGTCGGGGTGCCGGACCGGACCCACCCGGCGCGCGGACCAGGGCTCGCATCCGCCCATCGTGACAGCGGACGACAACGATGTGTCGTCTTTCGGGGAACCGGCCGGACGCCCCGATCCGGGCGGCGGGAGTGGCCTACAGCGGTATGTTGCCGTGGGCGCCGCGGCCGGAGGGAGCGGCGGCGAGGGCCTCGGCGATGATGCGGCGGGTCCCGGCGGGCTCGATGACCGCGTCGACGACGCCGATCTCCAGCGCCCGGTTGACCCCGCCGGCCACCTTCTCGTGCTCGGCGGCGAGCTGCGCGTGCAGCGCCTCCCGCTCCCCGGGCGGCGCCGCGGCCAGCTTGCGGCGGTGCAGGATGCCGACCGCCGCGGACGCGCCCATCACCGCGACCTCCGCGTTCGGCCAGGCGTAGACCGCCGTCGCGCCGAGCGAGCGGGAGTTCATCGCGATGTACGCCCCGCCGTACGCCTTGCGCGTCACCAGCGTGACCCGCGGCACCACCGCCTCGGAGAAGGCGTGCAGCAGCTTCGCCCCGCGCCGCACCACGCCGTCCCACTCCTGGCCGACCCCGGGCAGGTAGCCCGGCACGTCCACCAGCACCACCAGCGGCACCCCGAAGGCGTCGCACATCCGGACGAACCGGGCCGCCTTCTCCGCCGAGGTGGAGTCCAGGCAGCCGCCGAGCCGCATCGGGTTGTTCGCGATCACGCCGACCGTGCGGCCGGCCAGCCGGCCCAGCGCGGTGACGATGTTCGGCGCCCACTTGACGTGCAGCTCGACCATCTCGTCGTCCAGCAGGGCGAGGATCAGCGGCTTCACGTCGTACGCGCGCTTGGGGTTGTCCGGCAGCAGCTGCCCGAGGTCGCGCGGCTCCATCGCGGCCAGGTCGACCCGGCCCGGCCGGGCCAGCAGCTCGGCCAGCCGGCGGCCCTCGGCCAGCGCGTCGGTGTCGCTCTTGGCGACCACGTGCACCACGCCGGAGCGCCGGCCGTGGGTGTCCGGCCCGCCGAGGCGCTCCATGTCGACGTCCTCGCCGGTCACCGAGCGGACCACGTCCGGCCCGGTGACGAAGACCCGCCCGCCCGGGCCCATCACCACGATGTCGGTGAGCGCCGGACCGTACGCGGCCCCGCCCGCGGCCGGGCCCAGCACGACCGAGATCTGCGGCACCCGCCCGGACGCGCGCACCATCGCGGCGAACACCGAGCCGACCGCGTCCAGCGCCTCGACGCCCTCGGCCAGCCGGGCGCCGCCGGAGTGCCAGAGCCCGATCACCGGCACCCGCTCGCGGACCGCGGTGTCGATGGCGTCGACGATGTGCCGGCAGCCGTCCGACCCCATCGCACCGCCCATCTTCTGCGGGTCGGAGGCGTACGCGACCACGCGGCAGCCCCCGACGGTGCCCTGGGCCGCGTATGCGCCGCTGTTGTCGAACGGTGCCAGCTTGCGCAGCGAGCCGGGATCCAGCAACGCCATGAGGCGGACAGCCGGGTCCCGCCAGTCGGGCGACTCGTCCGTCCGGTCCAGCAGGGGGGTGGCCACCGGATGCTCCTTAGTCGGGGTTCGGGGGATGGTGGACGGGGCCCGGGCGGGTCAGGGCGGGGGCGTCAGGCCTTGCGGACGGCGATGGCCACGTTGTGGCCGCCGAAGCCGAAGGCGTCGTTGACCGCCACCGGGACCGGCAGCCGCCGCGGCTCGAGCCGGGCGACGTCCAGCTGCACACCGTCGTCCAAATCATCCAGGTTTCGGGTCGCCGGCACCACATCGTCCCGCACGCTGAGCACGGTGGCGATCGTCTCGACCGCGCCGGCCGCGCCGAGCAGGTGCCCGAGCATCGACTTCGGCGCGGTGATCAGCGGGTGGTCGCCGATGGCGGTCCGCACCGCCAGCGCCTCGGCGACGTCGCCGACCGGCGTGGAGGTGGCGTGCGCGTTGACGTGCGCGACGTCCGCGGCGGTCAGGTCGGCGTCGCGCAGCGCGAGCGTGATCGCCCGGGCGGCACCGGTGCCCTCCGGGTCGGGCGCGGTGATGTGGTAGCCGTCGGAGGTGATGCCGGCGCCGGCCAGCACCGCGTACGGCCTCTTGCCGCGGGCCGCGGCGTGCTCGGCCCGCTCCAGCACCAGCACGCCGGCGCCCTCGCCGAGCACGAAGCCGTCCCGGCCCTTGTCGAACGGCCGGGACGCCGACTCGGGCTCGTCGTTGCGGGTGGACAGCGCCCGCATCTGGGCGAAGCCGGCCATCGGCAGCGGGTGCACCACCGCCTCGGTGCCGCCGACCACGACCACGTCGGCGCGGCCGGCCCGGATCAGGTCCAGCCCGAGCGCGATCGCCTCGGCGCCGCTGGCGCAGGCGCTGACCGGCGTGTGCACGCCGGCCCGGGCGCCGAGCTCCAGGCCGACCGCGGCGGCCGGCCCGTTGGGCATGAGCATCGGGATGGTCAGCGGGGAGACCCGCCGCACCCCGCGGGCCTCCAGCACGTCGTCCTGGCCGAGGGTGGTCAGCGCACCCCCGATGCCGCTGCCGATGACCACGGCGAGCCGGTCCTGGTCGACGGTGTCGCCGGTGCCGCCGCGCTTGGGGGTGACGAAGCCGGCGTCCGCCCAGGCCTCCCGGCCGGCCACCAGCGCGGCCTGCTGGCAGCGGTCCAGGCGGCGCGCCTCCACCCGCTCCAGCACGCTGGTCGGCTCCACGGCCATCCGGGCGATGATCCGGGCCGGGAAGTCCTTGGCCCAATCGTCGGTGAGGGCGGTCACCCCGGAGCGGCCGGCCAGCAGGCCCTCCCAGGTGGAGGCCACGTCCCCGCCCAGCGGCGTGGTCGCGCCCATCCCGGTGACGACGACGGTCGGTCGCGTGGTCATGGCGTCTCCTCGGTGCTGCCGGCCGGCCCGGTGCCGACCCCCGTACGGGCGCGCGCGACCGCCGGCCGGACCGGGTCCCGGTCCGGCGCGGAGCCGGCGCACCCGGTCATGCCGCGGTCTGGGCCTTCTCGATGTAGCCGACGGCGTCGCCGACGGTGCGCAGGTTGGCCAGCTCGTCGTCCGGGATCTTCACGCCGAACCGCTCCTCGGCGGCCAGCGCGATCTCCACCATCGACAGCGAGTCGACGTCGAGGTCGTCGGTGAACGACTTCTCCTCGCTCACGTCGGCCGGCAGCACGCCGGCGACCTCCTCCAGGATCTCGGCCAGTCCGGCGCGGATCTCCTCGTTCGCCACTGTGTTTCCTCTCGGTACGGGACCTGCGGTCGGTGGGGGACGGGTCAGGGGGTCAGCACGACCTGCCCCGCGTAGGTGAGCCCGGCGCCGAAGCCGAGCAGCAGCACCGGCGCGCCGGAGGGCAGCTCGCCCCGCTCCACCATCCGGGCCAGGGCCAGCGGGATGGAGGCGGAGGAGGTGTTGCCGGCCTCGACGATGTCGGTGGCCACGAGCGCGTCCGGGGCACCGAGCTTGCGCGCGATGGCCTCGACGATGCGCAGGTTGGCCTGGTGCGGGACGAACGCGGCCAGCTCGGTCGGGGCCATCCCGGCCAGCTCGCAGGCCTCCCGCGCGACCGGGGCGAGCGCGGTGGTGGCCCACCGGAAGACCGCCTGGCCCTCCTGCCAGAGGAAGGAGTTGCGGTCCTTGATGTGGATGGTGTCGACCTTGTCGCCGGCGCTGCCCCAGGCAACCGGGCCGATGCCGTTCTCCTCGGCGGTGGCGGCCGGGCCGACCACCGCGGCGCCGGCGCCGTCGGCGAAGATGATCGCGGTGGACCGGTCGGTCGGGTCCACCCAGTCGGTGAGCTTCTCGGCGCCGACCAGCAGCACGTGCCGGGCGGCGCCGGTGGTCACCGCCGCGGCGGCCGCGGACAGCCCGTAGCAGAAGCCCGCGCAGGCGGCGTTGAGGTCGTACGCGCCCGGCGCCCGGATGCCCAGCCGGGCCGCCACCTGGGGCGCCGCGGTCGGGATCGGGCTGGGCATCGTGCAGGTGGCGACGACGACCAGGTCGACGTCGGCGGCGGTCAGGCCGCTGGCCGCCAGCGCCTTTCCGCCCGCGGTCACCGCCATGTCGACCACGGACTCGTCCGGCCCGGCGACCCGCCGGCTGGCGATGCCGACCCGGCTGCGGATCCACTCGTCGCTGGTGTCCATCCGGGCGGCGAGGTCGTCGTTGGTGACCACGGTGGCCGGCTGGTGCTCGCCGAGCGCCAGGATGCGCGCCCCCGGGGCGCCCGCGGCGGTCCTCATGCGTCCTCCCGCTCCCGGCCCGGGACGAGCCGGGCCAGCGGCTCACCCGGGTCGACGAGGTCGCCGTCCTGCAGCAGCCACTCCACCAGCACGCCGTCGTACCCGGCGGCGACCTGGAGGTCCTCCTTCTTGGTACGGACCGCGCCGAGGTTGTCCTTGGCCCCCACCCGGGTGCCCTCGGCCACCCCGCCGGAGACGAACGTGCCGCCCGCCGGGGCGATCACCATCCGCCAGCCCGGGGTGTGCTCGGCCTGCCGCTCGTGCACGGTCTTGGCCACCAGCGCGCGGGCGGCGTCGAGGTCGTCCGGGGTCTTCACGGCGACGTACTCGACGCCCTTGAGCTCGCGGCGGGCGATCGCGGTCAGCGTGCCGGCCGGCGGCAGCTCGACCAGCGCGGTCACCCCGAGGTCGCGCATGGTCGCCTGGCACAGGTCCCAGCGGACCGGGCGGGTGAGCTGGCGGACCAGCCGGCCGATCACCTCGTCGCCGGTGGGCACCGCGGTGCCGTCGGCGTTGGACAGCAGCAGCAGCTCGGGGTCGCGCCGGCCGACGCCGTCGGCGACCTCGGCCAGGGCCTCCTCGGCCCGCGCCATGTACGCCGTGTGGAACGCGCCGGCCACCTTGAGGGTCCGGATCTTCGCCCCGCCGGGCGGCTCCGCGGCCAGCGCGGCCAGCTGCTCGGCCGAGCCGGCGGCGACCACCTGGCCGGCGCCGTTGCGGTTGGCGGCGACCAGGCCGAGCGCGTCCAGGCCGGCGGACACCGCTTCGGCGTCGCCGCCCAGCACCGCGGTCATGCCGGTGTCGGCCAGCTCGCACGCGGCGGCCATCTCCCGGCCGCGCAGCCGGGCCAGCGCGACGGCCGCCTCCGGGCCGAAGACGCCGGCCAGCGCGGCCGCGGCCAGCTCTCCGACGCTGTGCCCGGCGGCCACCACGCCGGTGGTCGAGGTGGGCAGCTCCAGCTCGGGCGCGATCGCCAGCGCCGTCGCGACCAGCAGCGGCTGGGTGACCGCGGTGTCCTGGATCTCGTCGGCGTCGGCGGTGGTGCCGAGGCGGACGAGGTCCAGGCCGGCGAGCGTGGACAGCCAGCGCAGCCGGGCCGCCACCCCCGGCAGCTCCACCCAAGGGGTGAGCATGCCGGGTGCCTGGGAGCCCTGGCCGGGGGAGAGGAGTGCCAGCACGACATCTACCGTCGTCGGTGTCGGCCTCCGGCGTTAGGGCGCGGGTCACGAAGTGCCGTCGGGGTGCCTTGTAGGGTCTCCACAGTTTGTCGGCGTGTCGGGTGAGTCGAAGCACAGTTCTGCCGTGGACTTTCTCCTGCCCGGGCCTTCCGGTCATCCCTCCAGCCGGCCGAGTACGAGCGCCAGCTGGAGGGTGAGCAGGTCGCGCGGGTCGGTCGGGGTGCGCCCGCACACCTCGGCCACCCGGCGCAGCCGGTAGCGGACCGTGTTGGGGTGTACGAACAGGGTCCGGGCGGTGCCCTCCAGCGTGCCGCCGCTCTCCGCGTACGCGGTCACGGTGTCGAGCAGGGCCGAGCCGGCCTCGGCGAGCGGGCGGAAGACGTCGTCCACCAGCGTCCGGCGGGCCTCCTCGTCGCCGGACAGCGCCCGCTCGGGCAGCAGATCGGCGGCCGGCACCGGGCGCGGCGCGGCCGGCCAGCCGGCGGCGGCCCGGTACCCGGCCAGCGCCGCCCGGGCGGATGCGCCGGCCGCGCCGAGGTCGGCCACCGTGGACCCGACCACCACCGGGCCGGCGCCGAACTCGGGCAGCAGCGGCCGGGTCCCGGCTACCGCGTCGTCGACCCCGCCGAGCACCACCACCAGCCGGTCGCCCGGCACCCCGGCGAGCACGTCCACCCCGGCGTGCCGGGCGGCCCGCTGCACCGCGTCCAGGATCTGCTCGGGGTGGCCGGCCGGCGCCGCCCCGATCACCACCGCGACCGGGGTCATCGCCGCCCAGCCCAGCGCGGACGCCCGGCCCATCAGCGTCTCGTCGAAGTCGCCGCGCAGCAGCACGTCGACGACCAGCGCCTCCAGCCTGGCGTCCCAGGCGCCGCGCATCTCGGCCACGCCGGCGTACACCTGGGCGGCGGCGAAGGCGATCTCCCGGCTGTAGCGCAGGATCGCCTCCCGCAGCACCATTTCCTCGCCCGGTGCGGCGAAGCTCTCCACCCGCTCCTCGACCACCTCGACGGTGACCCGGACCAGCTCGACGGCCTGCTTGAGGCTGACGGAGCGGGCCAGCTCCTGCGGCCCGGCCCGGAACACCTCGCTGGTCAGCCGGGGGGCGTCGCCGGGGGAGCGGAGCCACTCGACGAACGAGCCGATCCCGGCCTGGGCGATGAGCATTACCCAGGACCGCTGGTCGGCCGGCATCGACCGGAACCAGGGCAGCGCCTCGTCCATCCGGGCCACGCTCTGGGTGGCCAGCGCCCCCGACGCGCGCTCCAGCCGCCGCAACGTCGCCGCCGGCGGCGGAGTCTGTCCCACCCGCCCATCCTCGCCCACTCCGCCGATCTTGAGGAACGGTACGGCGACACGCCGTGACCCGGCGCCCGTTCCTCAAGATCGGCGCGGGAAGTGTCGGTGGGGTTGGGCAGGATGGTGGCCGTGAGCCGGGATCCTGTGGACGACCTGCGGCGGATCGCGTTCCTGATGGAGCGGCGGCACGAGGCGACGTACCGGGTGCGCGCGTTCCGCCGCGCCGCCGACACGCTGGCGGAGATCCCGGTCGACTCGCTGGCGCGCCGGGTGCAGCTGGGCACCCTGCGCCAGCTGCCCGGCATCGGGGAGAGGACGGCCCAGGTGGTGGCGCAGTCGCTGGCCGGGGAGGTGCCGGACTACCTGGTCAACCTGGAGGCGACGGCGGGCGAGCCGGTGCCGGCCTTCTCCGGCGGCGGGGCCTCGACCGTGGACGCGCCGACCCCGGCCGGGGTGGCGTTGCGGCACGCGCTGCGCGGCGACTGCCACACCCACTCCACCTGGTCCGACGGCGGCTCGCCGATCCGGGAGATGGCGCTGGCCGCCCGCGACCTCGGCCACGAGTGGATGGTGCTCACCGACCACTCGCCCCGGCTGACGGTGGCCAACGGGCTGTCCCCGGAGCGGCTGCGCGCCCAGCTGGTCGAGGTGGCCCTGCTCAACGAGGAGCTGGCCCCGTTCCGCATCCTCACCGGCATCGAGGTCGACATCCTCGAGGACGGCGCGCTGGACCAGGAGGACGAGCTGCTGGCCCAGCTCGACCTGGTCGTGGCGAGCGTGCACTCCAAGCTGCGGATGCCGCGGGCCCCGATGACCGAGCGGATGCTGGCCGCGATCCGCAACCCGCACACCGACGTGCTCGGTCACTGCACCGGCCGGATGGTCACCGGGTCGCGCCAGCGGCCGGAGTCCGAGTTCGACCCCGAGGTGGTCTTCGCCGCCTGCGCCTCGACCGGCGTCGCCGTGGAGGTCAACTCCCGGCCGGAGCGGCTCGACCCGCCCAAGCGGCTGCTGCGGATGGCGGTCGAGGCCGGCTGCCGCTTCTCGATCGACTCCGACGCGCACGCGCCCGGCCAGCTCGACTGGCTGCCGTACGGGTGCGAGCGGGCCGTCGCCTGCGGCGTGACCGCCGCGCGGGTGGTCAACACGCGCTCGGCCGAGGACCTGCTGGCCTGGACCGAGCGGTGACTCCCGCCCGGACCGACCGGTGATGGAGGTCCGGCGGGCCGCCTCGCGGGCCGTCACGCGGACGGACTGGCTGGACTCGCGGCACTCGTTCTCGTACGGGTCGCACTACGACCCGGCCAACACGCACTTCGGGCTGCTGCTGGCCTGCAACGAGGACCGGCTGGTCCCGGGGGCGGGCTTCGAGTCGCACCCTCATCGGGACGTCGAGGTGGTGACCTGGGTGGTGGCGGGGTCGCTGCGGCACACCGACTCCCTCGGCGGCAGCGGGGAAGCGCGGCCCGGGGTGGTGCAGCGGATGAGCGCCGGGACGGGGGTGCGGCACGCCGAGCACGCCGGGCCGGACGGGGCGCACTACGTGCAGATGTGGCTGCAGCCCGCCGTCTTCGACGCGCCGCCGTCGTACGACACCCTCGTCGTGGGCCCGGGCCTGGTCAGCCTGTCGCCCTTGGGGCAGCCGGCCGCGACCCTCCACGCCGGCCAGCTGGCCCCCGGCGGATCCGCCACCCTGCCGCCGGCGCCGTACCACCACGTGTTGGTGGTCACCGGCACGGTGACGCTGGCCGAGCAGGAGCTCGGTGCCGGGGACGCGGCGCGGATGACCGGCGGGAACCCGATCGAGCTGCGCAGCGCGTCCGGCGCCGAGCTGATCGCCTGGGGGATGCGGGCGGGCCTGTCCGTCGGGTAGGGAGGGACCATGCAGCCCGCCCGCGACCTGCTCGCCGCCGCCACCGCCCTCCAGCCCGACACGGTCGCGCTCCGCCGCCGGCTGCACCGCCGGCCCGAGGTCGGCCTCACCCTCCCCGAGACCCAGCGCACCGTCCTGGACGCGCTCGCCGGCCTGCCGCTGCGGATCACCGAGGGCCGCACCGTCAGCTCCGTCACCGGCGTGCTCGACGGCGGTCGCCCCGGCCCCACCGTCCTGCTCCGCGGCGACATGGACGCGCTGCCCATGCCCGAGGACACCGGCCTCGACTTCGCCTCCGAGGTCCCCGGCGCGATGCACGCCTGCGGGCACGACACCCACGTCGCCATGCTCGTCAGCGCGGCCCGGCTGCTCTGCGAGCGGCGGGACGAGCTGCCCGGCAAGGTGATCTTCATGTTCCAGCCGGGTGAGGAGGGCTGGGGCGGCGCCCGGGTCATGCTCGACGAGGGCGTGCTGGAGGTGGCCGGGACGCCGGTCGACTCGGCGTACGCGCTGCACATCACCACCCACTACGAGTCCGGCGTGCTCACCGTCCGCCGCGGCCCGGCGATGGCGGCCGCCGACACCCTGCACATCCGGGTCACCGGCCGCGGCGGGCACGCCTCCAACCCCTCCGAGGCGCTCGACCCGATCCCGGTCGCCTGCGCGATCGTGCAGGCCATCCAGACGATGGTCACCCGCGAGGTCAGCGTCTTCGACCCCGCCGTGGTCACGATCGCCAAGATCATCGCCGGCACCACCGACAACGTCATCCCGGAGACCGCCGAGATGGCCGGCACCATGCGGACCCTCTCCGAGGCCAACCGGGACCGCGTCAAGGCCAACCTGCACCGCCTCGTGCCCGCCATCGCCGCCGCCCACGGCGCCGAGGCGGAGCTGACCATCTCCGACGGCTACCCGGTGGTCGTCAACGCCGACAGCGCCGCCGACCTGGTGCACGCCACCACCGTCGGCCTGCTCGGTCCCGACCGCGCCCGGCTCGAGCGGGACCCGGTGATGGGCGCCGAGGACTGGTCGTACGTGCTGCAGCGCGTCCCCGGCGCCATGAGCTTCCTCGGCGCCTGCCCGCCCGGCACCGACCCCGACACCGCCCCCGCCAACCACTCCAACCGCGTCGTCTTCGACGAGGACGCCATGGCCGTCGGCGTCGCCACCCACGTAGCCACCGCCCTCGCCGCCCTCACCACCTGACGGCCCTCGCCGGCTACATCCGGCTGACGATCGGATCCAGCAGCGCCACCAGCGGCTCGGTGCTGCCGGTGAGCAGGTTGGCCCGGGATGCCTCGACGTTCTGCGCCGGGTCGAGACCCGACCAGTCGACGTGCCAGCCGGCCGCGGCGGCGAGCTGCCGGAAGAACGACCGCTGGGTGCGGCCGTTGCCGTCCCGGAATGCGTGCCTGGAGTTGATCTCGCCGTAGTAGAACGCGAGCCGCTCCACGAAGGTGGGTCGACGGAGAGCGATCAGCAGCCCGTCTGCCGCGGCGAGCCGGTGCAGGACCGAGCTGACGTCATCGTCGAGGAAGCGCCAGTGCCCGAACCGGGATCCCTCCAGAGCGATGTCGACTGTCCGGGTCTCGCCTGCCCAGTCGTAAACGTCACCGAACAGCTGGCGGTGGAAGGCCTTGAGGTGCTCCAGGTCGTACTCGCCCGGGATGGTGTCGCGGGCCACGAGGACGTCGCGGGCGCTGACGATGCGTGCCTCCGCGCGCCGCAGTAAGGTCAGGTCGCGGATCCCGAGCTTGTTACGGAGGCAGTCCGAGCCCGGCCAGCAGTGCGGGTCGTCAGTCACCGCTGCGGGCGATCTCCTGCCGCACAAGCTCCTCGACCGTCACCCGGCCGGCGGCGACGTCCTGCAGGGTCTCCTGCCAGTCCTCGTCCAGCTCCACACCCTCGAGGGCGGCGCTCGCGGCGGCCAGCTGCACCGCCGTCTCCGGGTCCGCCTGCTGGCGACCGTAGAACGCGGCCATCGACTCGTGACTGATCGGCTGGTTCGAACGGGCGTCCTCGGGGAGCGCTCCGCGAGCGGTGCGCCACGGGGACTCGTGGTGCGTCATCCGGGACAGCGCCTCGGCCGTGAACGGGCTGTACTTCCGCACCACCCAGTCCACCGTGCGCCGTTCGTCGTCCGACAAGTTGGCACCGTCGCCGGATGCCCACTCCCGCAGCTGGTAGCGCCGCCGGTGCTGGTCGTACAGGTGTCGCACCACCGGGCCCTGCGCCCACGCCTCGATCGTCTCCGTGAAGAGTGGCCGCTGGTGCCACGCCAGGTGCCAGGCCTGCGCGTAGTAGACGAGCTTCTCGAGCTTCTTCGCCGTCATCGGGCCGGCGGCGGCGAGGATCGCACCGGCCACGTCATCGACGTCAGCCACGGCGGCTCCTCCCTCGGACCAGGACATTTTACACCGAGTGACGGTCCGCACCTCGCAGGCGCGAGCTGCCGGGGTCATCACCGGACGTCGCCGACGAAGTCGGTGGGCTCGGTGGGCAGGGCCCACGCGGCGCCCTGCCACGCGGCGAGGGTGGTGCCGTCGACCAGCACGATCCCGTGGTCCCGGGCGAGCTGGGTCGCCGAGCGGGTAAAGCGGCTCGTGGTGACGAAGAGCGGGATCTCGGCGTTGTGCACCTGGCGCACGGTGCCGAGGAACCGCTGCATGTCCGGGTCGCCGACCGGGTGGCTCCGGTAGCCCTTGCACTGCACGACCAGCCGGTGTCCGTGTGGCGTGATCGCGGTGAGGTCCGCCCCGCGGTCGCCGGCTCCGCCGCTGATCCGGACGTCCTCGCAGCCGTCCCGCTCCAGCAACCCGGCGACCAGCCGCTCGAACTCCGGCCCGGTCATGCCGCCCGGCGGCGCCTTCGTCGGGGCGGCTTGCGGCGTCTCGACCCGCACGGCCGGCCGCCGGGGCGGGGGCCGCACCGCCGCTGCGCGGACCGGGTTGGTCCTGCGGAGGGTCCGCCGCCGCACCTGCCGGTCCAGCTCCCGCCAGGCCGGCACGGCGACCAGGCCGAGCAGCACGAGCCCGAAGACCACCCACGCCAGCAGCCGGTGCGTCGTCAGCAGCACCAGCCAGCCGACCACCGCCACGGCCACGGGCACCACCCAGGGCGGCGCGCCCTTCCGCCTCCTCGCCACTCCGACCTCCCCGGCACCGGATCCGACCTAGGACGACCCTGGCACACCGGTACGACAGTTTCCGCGGTGCGGCTGGTGCGGGTGGGGCAGGATGCGGGGGTGCCGGAGTTGCCCGAGGTGGAGTCGGCCCGGGTCGTGATCGCCGGGTCCGCGCTCGACCGCCGGATCGCCGAGGTGGACGACACCGACACGTTCGTCTGCCGGCCGCACGCGCCGGGGGAGATCCGGGCGGCGCTGCGCGGGCGGCGGCTGACCGAGGTGCACCGGCGCGGCAAGAGCATGTGGTGCGACACCTCCGGCGGCGGCCCGGTGCTCGGCATCCACCTCGGCATGTCCGGCAAGATCGTGGTGATCGCGCCGGACGGCGCCGAAGCCGACGGCGGCGACTACTGGGACCGGGGTCGGGCGGCCGGCGACCACCGGTACACGCGCTTCGCGGTGGCGTTCGAGGACGGTGGCCGGCTGCTGCTGGTCGATCCTCGTCGGCTCGGTCGGGTCCGGCTCGATCCGCCGGTGGAGGCGCTCGGGCCGGATGCCGCCGAGATGACGCGGGCGGAGTTCCGGGCCGCGTTCGCCACCAGCGCCGCGCCGGTCAAGGCGCGCCTGCTCAACCAGGACGTGATCGCCGGCGTCGGCAACCTGCTCGCCGACCAGATCCTCTGGCAGGCGGCGGTCGACCCGCGCCGCCGCGTACGCGACCTGAGCCCGGAGGACGTCGACCGCCTGCACCGCGCCGTCCGCAGCGCAGTCCGCGCCGCCCGCGCGGCCGGCGGGGTGCACACCCTGCGCCTCGTCCCGCACCGCCGCCCCGGCGGCACCTGCCCCCGCGACGGCGCCCCGCTCGTCACCGCCAGCGTCGGCACCCGCACCACCTGGTGGTGCCCGCGCCACCAGCTCTGACCCCCGTACGCTGCTCGCCGTGAGCCTGCTGACGGCCGTCCGGGACTGGAACCGGCGCACCAACCGCCGGTACGCCGACTACCACGCCCGGACCCCGCCCCGCCGCTGGCTGCTGCGCCGCGTGATCCCCGGCGCCGTGCTCATCGCCGTGGTGGGCGCGCTGCTCGGCCAGATCGTCTACGACGACTGGCAGCGGTGGCTCTGGTTCGTCCCGGTCTGGCTCCTCATCGAGTGGATGACCCGCTCCACCTCCCTCGCCGAACCCTCCGCCCGCCGCCCCGTCAGGAAGCAGCCGGACTCCGACTAGCCGCCGGGCCGGGACGCTCGGGCCCGGCAACGATCGTCGGCTCCGGCGCGGCGACAGCCGGCTCCGTGGTTGGTTCGGTGGTTGGTTCGGTGGTCGGCGCCTCGGCCTCCCAGACGCCGGCGGCGGCGGTGGCGAACCCCGTCACATAGAGTCCGGCGGACAGGCAGAGGGTCAGCCACACGAAGACATTGCCGGCGCCATGGTCGCCGAAGAGGTGGAAGAATTCGAATCCCAGGACCACGAACGGGGTCAAGAGCAGCACGCCTACGAGCGCGAGCGCCATCAGGTTCATCCAACGCCAGACCCGCGAGCCGTGCCAGAAGGCGGACGGCTCCTCGACGAACGGTATGCGCGACCTGAAGGTCATCGTGTCGAGGTCCGTCTTCCAGAAGGCGGGGAACGCGTGCTGAGTGACTGCGTAGAACACGTCCCGGGTGATGCTGCTCCCCGTCACCAGCACTCCGATGCGGAGGAAGAGCGCTGCGGTCAAGGGCGGGATCACGAAGCTGATCGCGACGAACTCGGTGATCTTGACCCCGAAGAGCGAGAACTCACCCACTCCCTCGGTCGAGAGCAACATGAACAGCGCCGTCAGGAGCACCATGCCGGACACCGCGAAGCTGATCGACTTCGAGTAGCGGTCGTTCCGCTCCTGCAGGTCCGACAGAACCTTCCGGACGAACTCCGTGTCTACCTCCTCGGAGGCCAGGAACTCCTTGACGCGTGCGTCCAGCTCGCTCTTCTTCATCTCGACTCTCCCCCGAGCAGTGCCTGGCCGACCGGTGGCACCTATGGCACGTCCGACGAAGTCTGGCACAGCTGCGGCACTCGTTAGCCGCCCTGCCCGGACGGGCAGCGAGATGCTCGTCCGGGCAGCGGCTCAGCGGCCCGGCAGGCTGTACAGGTCGGGGATGCGCGGTTCGACAACGGCGGCGACGTACCCGTTGCCGACGCTGAGGCCCTTCGCCTCCCCGGTCCACAGCCGGGTCACCAGGGCGCCGGTCGCAGCGTCGAGCACGGCGCCGGTCGGCGTGTAGAGCAGCGCCCCGGCGAGCGCCGGGCTCCCAACCGGCGGGTGCGTCGGGACTCGGCCTTGACGGGCGGCCGCCGGCGCAAGGACACATCGGCAGATGGGACGGCCTGCCTGGAGATGCGGTGCCTGCCCGGCCGGGGACGGCGGGCTCAGTCGTAGGGCTGATAGGCGACGTGGCGGCCCCACCGCTTCCAGCCAGGCAATGGAATGAACTGGAGCAGGCACCCCTCGCCCGCGATGTGGCGCGTCAGTTGCCCGTCCGCCAGTTCGAGGACTACGAGGGAGCGCGCGGGCGCCGTGACCTCGTAGCCGTGTCCGGCGATCGTGGCATCGCAGATCAGGCGGATGAAGTCGACGTCGTCCGATGCATCACCCATGCTCGCCGACGAAGACTCCCAGCTCGTCGCCGTAGTCCACCCAGCCGACCGGCTGAGCGTCGGGGCGACCCGGCCGCAGGAACAGTCCCTCGCCGTGGATGTGATCCCGCTCGACCGAGGCGGTTGAGGCGACACGTCGCCCGGCGGCTGGGTATTCGCCCAGCCGACCGGCCGCCCGACCGATCCGCGGGCCGATCACGACGAGTGGAGGCGCTCCTCGCCGCCGGCCGCGTCCGGGACGCCCGCCTCCACGACGCCCGCCACACCGCCGCCACGATGCTCCTCCTGCTCGGCGTCCCCGACCGGGCCGTCATGGGCCTCATGGGCTGGTCCCAAAGCGCCATGACCGTTCGATACCAGCACCTCACCCTCGCTATCCGCCGCGACGTCGCGGGGCAAATCGGCGATTTGCTTTGGGATTCGCCACCGAACCGGTAGGGCCTGCTCGTGCCGCCCGGATTGGCGGGCCACGAATTGCCGGCGACAAGCTATCGCCTCTATCCCTCCCCACAGTCGGCCACTTCGGACACCTGAATGCCTTTCTCAATTCCACCGACCGGGACGACGTGTTGTACCCTCTCTAGTCTCGCTCGGGCAGGCGAGTCTTCTAAAGAGCTGGCATCAGTCGTGAACCAGCCGCCTCCATATGGATAGTAGAGATGGAGTACTGTTGCAGGCTCCGTTGCGGACCTGTCTGTCGACTTGTCGGTCAGAACCTGCGCCGGCACGTCGGCGAGCAGAGCGCGGGCCTGCCGCGCGGTCAGCGTCTTCTTCGCCTCGCCGGGGATGAGTTCGACTAGGCAGCCGGTGCAGCCGGTGCAGCCGGTTGATCGTCAGGGTGCGGGCGGCGCCGAGTTCGTCGCGGCGGTCGGCAAGCAGCCACAACCGTGCGGTCATCGCGGCGGACCTGCTACAGCGGCCGGGTCCGCAGCGCGACCACGGCGATCGAGTGGGCGTCGGTGGTGTCGGCCTTGCGGCCCTGCCCGGTTCGGTCTGGCCGCAATGACGGCCCCGAGCTGGCGGTACAGGACGACGATGTCGGGCATCCTGGCTGACAGCCTGGGAAGGGGGCGCGCTTCCCGACCGGGTTAGGTTCCGGCGGTTATGAATGCAGCCGCCGGAGCCGACCGGGTCTAGCGTTGCCTGCATCCCCCTAGGAGGCCGCCATGGCCGACCAGCAGAGCGGCAAGTCCGCCGGCAGAGGCAAGCCGTCCATGGCCTACACCGGACAGGCCACCGGGTGGAACGAGCTGGCCGAGAAGCTGAGCGACCTGGCCCGCTCCCTGCAGGAGGAGAAGGGTGTCGACGGTACGCTGGACGCGATCGTCCGGTCGGCCGCGGACACCGTGCCGGGCGCGGACGAGGCCAGCATCTCCGAGGTCCGCCGCCGCCGGGCCGTGCGGACCCCGGCCGCCACCGGAGCGCTCGCCCGCGCGGTGGATCAGGCGCAGTACGAGACCGGCCAGGGTCCGTGCCTGGACAGCCTCTACGAGCAGCAGACGATGCGGCTGTCGGACATCGCCAACGAGCTGCGCTGGCCGGACTTCTGCGCGCGCGCCGGCCAACTCGGCGTCCGCAGCATGCTGGCGGTGCAGCTGTACGTCGAGGGCGACAATCTCGGCGCGCTGAACCTGCACAGCCGCCGGGTCGACGCGTTCAGCGACGAGTCGGAGCAGGTCGCCCTGATGTTCGCCGCGCACGCGGCGGTCGCCATGGCCGGTGCGCGGGCGCAGGACCAGATGGAGACCGCGGTCGACTCGCGTGACCTCATCGGCCAGGCCAAGGGCATCCTGATGGAACGCTACAAGATCAGCAGCCTCGAAGCGTTCCGGTTGCTCATCGTGGCCAGCCAGACCACCAACATCAAACTGTACGACGTCGCCGAGTTCCTGGTCCGGACCGGCGCGCTCGCCTCCCGCCAGCCCTCACGACGGCAACACCATGCCCCGCAGGGACTGCGACCCGCCGGGGAAGGTTGACGCGGCAGCGGCGGGCCGGGTCAGCTGCACCGTGCACCCGCAACAGCGGCGCCGCCGTGAGCACATCTCGCGCGGTCTCAGCTGGTCTCATGGGGCAGCCCCCGCCGGCTCTGGTCAAAACCGGCGGGGCCTAAACGCCGATGGCTTCTAGAAAGGCACGGGCGTCTGTCCATGGTGTACCGCGGCGATCAGCGGCTGCGCCAGGCTACGGCGAAGGCTCCCAGACCCGGGATGACGGTCGCCGGATCGGCCGAAGGATCTGACACTGGTTCAGTGCGCGACGCGCGCGGCTGCCCGCCAGCGGAGCTGCCTGCGGCTCGCCGCCTCGGCGAGCCGCAGGCACGCTCTTCCGCCGCGCCGCGATGTGATCGCCCCACCTGAACCACTCGGTCACGACGATTCCCGCAGCGGCATGACCAGCGATGTCGGACACCGCTCCCTGAAAGGCGGGCACTGTGAGCACATCCGACGACGACATCCGCAGCGGCTGGATGACCACTCAAGACGCCGAGCTGCTCCGTCTGCTCGCCCGCGGCCTCAACGACGAACGCCGCCAGACCGCCGAGGCCATCACCCGAACCAACGACGAAACGGACCAACACGTACGCCGAAGCAAACACGACCCAACCGCCGATAAGGCACACCCGGATAAGGCGACCGGACCAACCTAGTGCCGCGTGCCGTAAGGTTCTAGATGGTTGGACGCAATTCCGGGACATCGCGAATCGGCGACCGTCATGACGGAGTGCGCTTGCCCACCAAGGGCTGAGGGCGCTGCCGACTGCCTTGCGGGGCTCAGGCGGATATTTCGTCGGCGAGGATACGGTCGAGGGTGCGCTGGCCCATCCGGCTGATGGCATGCGGTGGACTTCACGTTGGAGACCGAGGTTGCCACCGCTGCCCATGACCTCAGGGACCTGACCGCGGTCACGGCGCATCGGGCTGCCGCCGAGACGAACGCAAGGGCCGTCGGCGCGGCAATCGCGGCGTGCCAGGCCGCTGCCGCGGTGGCATCCGAGTCACGTCACACTCCGAGCTGAACGACGCTGCGGCGATCGACCCAGCCTCACAGCGCGGACGTCGGCGAGGATCCGGGCGACGCCGGCTGGGCCGACGCCGTAGACGCTCATCAGCCGGGACCCGGTCGCGGTGACCGCCGGCGCCAGCCGCCGCTTGAGCGCGGTGGGCCGATGTCAGAATCTCCATTCGGCGGCTGCGTGGGGGTCGGGAGAGTAGGCGCAGTACGTGCCGGTGCGGACGGTGCGGCTGAGGTGCTCGCCGAGCTGGGGATGGTGCTCGCCGATCCGGGCCATCGTCTGGCGGACCGCGCGGGTGACACCGACTCGGGCGCGTTCGGATGCGGAGGCGGCTCGTCGGCCACGGCCACTCAGGCCGAAGGCGCGCGCCAACTCTCGAACGAGGAAGTCGCGTTCGGCGTCGGCCTGCGCGGCCCGCTCGCCGTCGCCGGTGGCGCGCGCCTGCTCGATGTCGTCGTCGATCTCGGCGAGACGCCGGCGGTAGGCCTCCTTGGCTCGCTGATCGAGGATCTCGCCGGCGTCGCCGACCGCCGAGCGCGGCAGGTCGGCTGCCCGACCGCTGTCGAACGGCACACCGGGGCCGGCTTCGGCAGCGACGAGATCCAGGACATGGTGTTCCCGGCCCGGATCGGCCAGGAGCCGCGCGAGGTATCGCATGCCCTTCAGGTCGCGCACACGCACGGTGTGCCCGGCGAAGACCACCGACCAGTAGTCGCCCTCGCGACGAAAGACGTTGGTGCTCCCAACCGGCTGCTCGAGCGGCTCACGGTGCCCAAGGTCTACTGGAGGAGCCACCGGCGGCGCGGCTTCGATCCGGTCGAGGATCGTCCGGGCTGCCTGACGTTCCAGGACGGCGCGGTGCTCGCTGCCGTTGGCGGCATGGGCCTCGGCGAGGGCAATGCGTGCGAACGCCGCCTCGTACGGGGCGCCGACCTCGTTCCAGAGTCGCACCGCTTCGGACAAGGACTGCTCCGCGCCCGTGGCGTCGCCGTCGGCGATCAGCACCCTTCCGCGAGCGAGAGCGGCGCTGGCGATCAACGCCTTGTTCTCGAATCGAGACGCCACAAGCTCCAGCTCGTCGGCGGCCGATCGCGCCCGGCCGATGTCGCCGGCCGCGATCTCGATCTGGACCTGCGCATCGAGCAGCGGCGCGCGCTGTAGGTCGGTGTTCGGTGGCCGCTCCTTTGAGGGAACCCGCAGTGGGCGCTCCAGGGCTGCTCGGATCGAGGCAGCTGCGGTGGACACATCTCCTTGGGCCAGCCGCACCAGCGCGAGATCCGGCTGGGGATCCCACCCGGCGCGATGAGCGGCCAGCAGGGCTTCTTCAGCGCCGGCGATGTCGCCCCGGTGCAGGCGGATCCGGCCGAGCTCGTTCAGCGGCCATCCGAGCTCGCGTCGCAGGTATGGGCGCAGCTCCTCGCAGGCCATGAGCACCTGGCTCTCCGCCTCGTCGCACGACCCGCGCAACCTGAGTATCTCGGCGCGGTGCACGCGGCAGCGTCCGTGGAGGCTGCCGATGGCGTTCGTCTCGCACCACCGCTCCATCGCCTCGGTCCACTCCTCGGCCACGTCATACTGGGCGAGGCCTTGCAGGGCGCACACGAGCTCGCAGTAGACGACCCCCGTTGACAGCGGATCGAGGTCCCCGGACACGGTCGCCACCCCGGCCTGGTCGAGCAGCACCAGACCTTGCTGGACATCGCCCTCCAGGATGAGCAGCCGGGCTTCGGCCACCCGCCCGATGGCCGATGCCGCGGGGTCGGCCGTCGGATCCATCTCCATGGCTCGCCGGATCCACTGCCGAGCGCCGGGCAGGTCGCCGGTCAGCATCCGCTCGTAGGCGCGGATGACCGCAAGCCACCCGTACGCCGGCGTCTCATCCCGGCCTTCGAGAAGCCGCTCCGCTCGGGCCAACCAGCCGCGGACCGGTGCCATGAGGGCGGTGTCGAAGAGCAGGTGCATCGCGACGCGAACGGCTGCTGCGGCAGCCGCGACCGGGTCACCGGCCTGCATGGACGCGGCGTGGGCCCGCTCCCACGCCTCGATGGTCACGTCGAGATGACCGGCCGCGTAGGCAACCTCGCCGAGCAGCGGCAGGTCGGTGGCCGGCAGGTGGCCGTCCGCGTCCGCCTCCATGAGGAGGTCGAATGCCTCCTGCCAGCCGCCCCGGTCTACCGCGGAGCGGGCGCGCTCGGCGGGACCGAGACCGCCGCCACCGCCCATCGCATGCCTCCATCCGAGGCCGCAGGCCGTCTCGGGTCGCTGAGAGCTGAGGAGGCGGTCCCTCCGTCACCCGGCGCCGACTGTAACCGTGACGGCTACCGCCGTAACAGCCTTTCTCACGCACCTCGGAAGGGACCGCCCGTCCCGATCAACCAGGAAGTCCCGAGGAGAAGCCATGCAGACCGCAACCGCCGCTTCGACGCAGGAACCCACGCCGGCGACCATCAAGCAGGTCCCGCGATCGGGAATCGTCCGCACGAACGGGCAGGAGCTGTTCTACGAGATTCACGGAGACGGCCCCCCGCTCGTCCTGCTGATGGGAATCGGATACGACTCGTCGCTGTGGACGCTGCAGCAGGTCCCCGTCCTCTCCACCCGCTTCCGTGTCGTCCTCCTCGACAACCGCGACGCCGGCCGCAGCTCCCGAGCCGACCACCCCTACACCATCGCGGACATGGCTGACGACGTGGCCGGTCTGCTCGCCGCGCTCGACATCCAACGCACCCACCTGCTGGGCTTGTCGATGGGAAGCATGATCGGGATGGAGTTCGCGCTGCGACATGCGGATCGTCTGGATCGGCTGGTGCTCGCAGGTCCGGCGGCGGCGCCCGCTCGCAGCGCCGTCGACCCGATCTCCATCTGGAACTGGGTCAAGGCCAACGACCCCAGCGGAGAGGTATTCGGCGGCCAGCAGCTCGCCTGGCTGTTCTCCTCGGCCTTCCTTCGCAACCAGCAAGCGGTGCGGGAGACGATCGCATTGCTGGCGAGCAATCCCCACCCGGTCGAGCCGGACGCCTACGATCGCCAGGCTCAGGCATATCTGCGTTTCGACGTCCTCGATCGGCTCGGCGGTATCAAGGCGCCCACCCTCGTGATCGTCGGTGAGCAGGATCTGCTGACGCCGCCGTGGGTCGCGCGCGAGGTGGCCGGCGGAATCCCCGGAGCCCGGTTCGAGATCGTGACCGGCGACGGCTCATCACACGTCGTGCCGCTGGAGCGCCCAGACGACTTCAACCAGCTGGTGGCGAGCTTCCTGGCCGACTGAACCTCCCCGACGTCACCGGCCCGCATCGGAGGTCACACCACGAGCGCCGAGAGTGGCCGGCGTGCCCTGTCCAGTGGGAACCACCAGGCACGCCTGGCACGGCGCGGCATAGATGTCGGCGTACGGCCTGATGCCGGAGGCGGGTGCGGTCTGACGTCCCGAGGTCCGGTGTGGGGCCACGCTGGCTGACCTCGATGCACGGCGACTCGGCCCAGGCCCGGACCGCTGCGGGTCGTCACAGCCTCGCAGCCGAGCCGATGGCGAGCCCCGCGGGCTGCCACTCAGCCTGCCAGTCGTCCCGGCGGATCGGCGGCGGGGGCCCGACTAGATCAGGTGCAGAGCGGCCTCTTCGGCCGACAGGCCCCTATCGCCCTCGCCGCGACCGACGAGGTCAGGATCCGTCCGTGAGTGGGAGCCGTCTCGGCCACTGACCTCCTGGGCCAGATCCCGTCGCTGCCGGCGGTCGTCGCTCCATGCAGGCTGTCGTCCGTCCTCGACGGAGTCCGGCTCCTCCTCGGCCAACCGCTGGTTCAGTGACTCCCCGCGTGCCTGTTCGGCAGCGGTGGTTCCGAATCGATCGCAGCCCTGGTATCGATCACCGGCGTCGCCGGTGTTGTCGCCGTCTGCGTCGAGCAGCGTGTCCTCGGCGCCGTCACCCTCGAGGAGCCCGCCAGCGTCATCACGTCTGGTCATGTCGACCTCGGAACTGGCCGCAGCGCCGCAGCCCGGCGAGCGGCCAACGGCCGCTCGGTGCCAACATTAGCCCCCGAACCGGCCGGCGGTTCCTCGTGTCGATCCCAGCGTCCCGGAAGCCTTCCGCAAACGACCTGTCGCCCGTCACCGGCGGCCTCACCCTCACCGCGGCGCTCGCGGTCGAAGAAGCGGTCCGCCGAGCGCGGGCCCGCAGGCCCGCGCCGGACGCCACCTGACCGACGTACGGCGCATCTTCAGGGGCCGCCCCTCGCACTGGTCCACTGTCGGAGGCGCGGATCAGCAGCCATCCGCAGCCCGCGCGACGCAGCAGGGCCGGACAGATGAGAGCGACCCCGCCGGACACCTCGACCCCAGCCTGGCCAGACCGAAGCCGTGCGTCGAGCCTGAGAGAGCGTGCCGGCGCGCCGTGGCCGGGTTGCCGGACGCCACTGTCAGCCGCTGCCCGAACGGCCCTTGAGGTGGCCTGTCGGGGCGAGGAGGATTCGGCGCCTGGGAGAGGGGTGTCCGGTGACGGTGCCGCGGGGCAGGGCGGCGCCGGGTGCGGATCTGCCCTTCCCGCCGGATCCGGTACACGGATACCGGGCCGCGTTCGCCGACCTGGACGCCGGACTTCCGCTGCTGCTCTTCCCGGTGCGGCTGGAGACCCGGTTCCACCTGTCCGGTCCCGCACCGGAGCTGCTGCTGCGGGTCTACCCGGACGCCCTCCAGGTTGACGGGCACATCGCCGGGCTGGAGCCCGGTGAGGTGGTGCACGGCCGGCGCTTCTGGACGGGGGCGTCGTTCGGCAGCACGCCGGATCAGCAGCTGCAGGGCTTCACGCGGCTCGCCACCCGGGTCGGGCCGTACCGTGCGGCCTGGGTGCTGGAGGCGACCCGCCCGCTGAGCTGGACGCCGCCCGTCCCCGGCCATCCGCCGACGCTGCCGAGGTTTCCCGACCCGCCGCCGCGGGACGCCGTCACCCCGGCTCGGGCGAGGCTGCTGCCGGAGCGCTGGGTGGTGGCTGCCTACCAGGCGAACGAGCACCGGTTCACCGTCGCCGGCGGGCCGATCGACCGGGACCTGGCGGTCGCGCCCGATCTCGCGGCGACCGGAGCGGCGCCCCGGGACGTCGGTGCGCTGATCGACAGCCAGGGGCTCGGCTGGCTGCGCGACTTCGACGCGGCCGTCGAGGTCGGCATGGCCTTGCGCATCCCGCTCGACCCGTGGGAGCGCGGGAAGGGCCTGGAACTGTTCGTGCTGGGCGTTTGCTCGGCGTACACGCCGGATGAGGTCACCGGCACGGTCGTCGACCTGCTGGCCGCCCAGCACTGGACGCACGGCCTGGACTTCGTCCGTCGCGGGACACCGACCAACAACACCGGCCGGGCCACGTCCGGCGTCTCGGTGGCGGGCCCGGACCTGGCGGCGCTGCTGGACACGGTGCTGACCCCGGCGCCGGCGACGCCGGCGACCGTCGGGCCGCTGTCCGGCCGGACCTCCGGCGACGCCACCCGGTACGCGCTGGGCCTGTCCGCGGGCACGATCGCCGAGCGGGTGCCGGGCCGGCACGACGCCCAGCTCATCCTCGCTTCGGCGATGAACGCCGCGCTCTGGCCGGCGACCTGGGGCCACCTGCTGCGCACGCTGCTGACCGGCGCGGTCCCCGCGTCCTCCATCGACTGGACGCGGGAGCGCTTCATGGGCTACGTGGCCGGCGGCGGGGCGCTGCCGGCGCTGCGGGTCGGTCGGCTGCCGTACGGGCTGCTGCCGGTAGACCTCGACGAGATCCGCGAGTCCACTTCGGACCCGGCGGTGACCCTGCAGAACCTGCTGCTCGATCTGGTTTCGTACTGGGACGACGCGGTGACCCACCGGGTCGCGCACCTGGACCCGGACGCCACCGACCTGGCCGGCTCCATCCCCCGGCGGCGACCGACCCTGGGGCGGGCGACCGCCACCCTCGCCCGGGTGCTCGCCGCCACGCCCAATCCGTCGGTGCTCGCAGCCCGGCCGGTGGCGGACCAGACCAGCCTGTACTGGGCCCGGTGGGCGTTCGACGTCGTCGTCCTCGACTTCGCCGTGTCGCCGCGTTTCCCGGACATCGCCCTCCAGCTCGGCACGGACCTCGGCGCGGCGGCGACGCTGGAGGACCAGATCGAGGTGCTGGAGGACGTGATCGAGATTCCCCACGGCCACGGCACCGGTCCGTTGTGGTCTGAGGCGAACGACACCGACAACGACGAGGAGACCCGGGAGGCCGCACAGGCAGCCATCGACTTCATCGTCGGGGACATGCTGCCGCTGCTCTACAGCCACCGGGATCGCATCGGGCCGCTCCTCGACCTGGGCCCGGACCGCACTGCGGTGACAGGGAAGATGGCCGACGACGCCGACCCGCCGGTCTTCTTCAGCTGGTACGGCGAGGACAGCGAGCGGTCGACCTGGACCGGCGCGCTGGTGGCGGACGACCCGGCGGCCGCCGAGGAGGTCGCGGCCTGGTTGGACGCGCTCGCCGTCGAGGCGGTCGACCCGACCCGGCCGGCGGTGGCGCCCGGCGAGCATCCCCCGTTGCTGTTCCAGCTGCTGAAGCGGTCGATCGCGGTCGCGGCCGCCGCCGACGAGCCCGACCTGCGCGCCGGGCTGCGGACGCTGGCCGACGCGGCGGCCGACGGCCGGCTCGCCGACCCGGTGCACGACCTGGAGACGCTGCTCGGCGAGACGCTCGGCACCTGCATGCACCGGCTGGACGCCTGGCTGTCCGGCGCCGCAACGACCCGGCTGGAGGCGGTCCGCCGGGCCCGGCCGGCCGGCCTCGAGGCCGGCGCGTTCGGCTGGGTGGTCGGCCTCCGGCCGGCGGAGGCCGGGCCGCCGAGCCAGGGCTTCGTGCATGCTCCCACGCTGGACCACGCCGCCACCGCCGCGATCCTGCGGAGCGGCTGGAGCGCGCTCGGCGGCGGGCTCGGCGTGGATCTCTCCTCGGCCCGGGTCCGATCCGCCGAGTGGATCGTCGACGGCCTGCGGGACGGGCTGGTCCTGACCGACCTGCTCGGCCAGGCCCTGGAACGCCGGCTGCACGACGCGCACCTGGACCGGCACGTCGAGCCGCTGCGCCGGGCCGTCCTGGACGCCACGGGACGACCGGACGCGCCGGCCACCGGCATCGTCGACGGGCTGCTGGTGGCTCGGGGGTGGCTCGGTGCCGATCAGGTCGCGCCGTTGACCGCGGCCGAGGCCGCGGTCGCCGCGGCCGTCGACGGCGTGGTCGGCGCCGCCGGGACGGATGCGGCCGCGCTGCGGACCGTGCTGGACGCGCACGCGGCGGACCTGGACGCGGTCGCGGACACCGGCCTGGTCCAGGCGGTGCACGCGGTCGTGCGGGGCAACCCGGAGCAGGCGTCGGCCACGCTGACCGGCGCCGGCAGCGGTGACGCCGGCCCCCCGCGGCTGACCGCGATGCACAGCACCCGCGGCGGTCAGCGGATCAGCCACCGGCTGCTGATGGTCCTCGACGCCGGCCCGGCCGGCGCCGCCGGGCCGACCGAAGGCTCGCCCAGCCGCATCGCCGAGCCGGTGCTGGACGCCTGGCTGGCGTCGCTGCTGCCGCTCGACCCCGTCGTGTACGGCGCCTGGGTGACCGAGGGCGACGCCCGTCGTTGGCACGGGCCGCTCTCGCTGGCCGGCGCCGGCGTGAGCTGGCTCGACCTGCTCGGCGCGCTGCCGGCCGGTGCCGCGCTCGGCGCCGGGCCGCTCGCCCGGCGGCTGGAGTGGGCGATCGCCCGGGCGGCCGCGGCCGGAGGGCGCGTCGTCGAGGTGCGCGTCGACCCGACCGCGGGCGGCCAGGTCGGCCCCGGTCAGCTGCCGCTGCGGCTGTTCCTCGCCGCGGCGCAGAGCCTGCGCGGCCTGGTGTACGGCGGCCGCGCGGCCGACGCCGCCGACGTCGACACCGGCCGACCGGCCTCCACCGCCGACGTCGCGGCGATGGCCGACCGGGAGTCCCGGCTCGTCGCCGCGGCCCGGGCGGTGGCCGACAGGCTCCGGCGGACGCTGCGGGACGGCGCGCCGAGCGCGGAGCTGCTGGACGCGACGGCCGCACTGGCCGCCTGGCGGCTGCCGGGCGCGGTGCCGGCGGTGGGGCTGCGGGACGTGGCCACGCCCGGCGGTGACGCCGCGGACCGGGCTGCGCTGCGGACCGCGGCTCGGGACGTGCTGGCCCGGCTGGCCGCCCGGCTGGCCGCCCGCGACGAGGTCGAGGGCACCGACCTGACCGCGGTGCTGGCGCGGATCCAGGCGTTGCTGCCCGGTGCGGTGGTGCTTCCCCCGTTCGTCCCGGCCGACCCGGCCGCCCTGACCGCCTCGGCCGGCCGGTCCAGGACCAGGCTGGCCGGCCCGGCCGCCGCCGTCCGGTGGCTGCACCAGGTCGGCCGCGTCCGGGATCGGGTCGGCGGGGCCGCCACCGCCGTGGACCTCGTCGACGCCGCCGCCGGCACCGTCCGGTTCGACCCGGTGCTGGTGCAGCTCCCCGACCATCCCGGCGAAGGCTGGGCCGCGACCACCGTGCCGGCGGCCGACCGGTCCCCGCGCACCTGCCTGCTCGCGCTGGCCTGGCCGGACCCGGCCGCGGACCGGTTCGCCGGCCTGGTGCTGGACGGCTGGACCGAGGTGATCCCGGACCGGCGCGCCACCACCGGGCTGGCCGTGCACTTCGACGCACCGAGCGCGAGGGCACCGCAGGCCTGCCTGCTAGCCGTCCCGCCGACGACCGGCGACTGGAGCTTCGACCACGTCCTCGCGCTGCTGCGGCAGACGATGCGGCGGGTCGCCCAGCGCGCGGTCGGGCCCGCGGCGGTGGACGGCTGGGGCCAGTTCCTGCCGGCGGTCTTCCTCGGCGCCGACGCCGACCCCGGCCCTCCGGAGGAGCTGGCATGACCGGACCGCGGGGAGAGCTGACCCGGCGCGAGCGGCCCGGGCCTGGCCGACCGGCCAGGGAAGCCGACGGGCCCGGCGGTCCGATCGGCGACCCCGGCGGTCCGGTCGGGCAGCCCGGGCCGGTCGGCGAGCCGGCCTCCGGCTGGACCCGGGTCGAGGGCAGCACCGTGCCGGCCGACCTCGAGCCGGGGCTGCGGGCGGAGACGGCCGACCCGCTGTGGCTGCTGGCCCGGCAGTGGCAGGTGGGCGAGTTCTCCGGCGAGGACGCGGCCAGCCCGGTCGGCGTACGGGCGCGGGTGGCCTGGCATCGAGTCGGCGAGGTGCGGGTGGGCGGTGGCGCACCGGAGCCGGTGGACCCGGATCGGGAGCCGCTGGAAGCCCGGGTGGAGTGCGAGCCCGTGTGGCGCGGGCCGGCCCGGCTGCGGCTGGCCGCGGAGGCCGGCCTCCAGCTGCTGCGGATGGCCGGGGAGGCCGGCGCCGCCGGCCTGGGCGACCGGTTGCGGCAGGCGCACCCGCTGCGGCTGCCCGCCGACGACGGGACCGACCCGCGCGGGCGGCTGGAGCTGGAGTTGCTCGCGGCGAGGTCGTTCGACGCGGACGGCGCTGGCCGCCGCGCTGCGGGCGGGCACGGCCCCGGACCCGGCCATCGCGGCGGTGGCCGGGCGGTGGCTGGCCGGCCTGGACACGTTCGCGGTGCTGCCGCCGGACGCCGGGACCGACGGGCGGAGCGCCGCCGGCTGGGACCCGGAGCGGATGGAGTACCGCTTCGAGGTCGCCGCGCCCCGGTTCGCCGACGGGACCCGGCTGGTGGCGGCCGGCTACCCGGGCGGCCACCTGGACTGGCAGGCGTACGACCTCCCGGCCGGGACCGCGCCGCGGCTCGCCGACGGCGTGACCGAGCGCCATCTGGCGACGCTGCCGGTCCCGCTGGCCTACCCGGGAATGCCGGCGCCGACATGGTGGGCGTTCGAGGACGCCGCGGTCTACTGGGGAGACATCCAGGGTGGCCCGGAGGACCTGGCCCGGTACCTGGTCGCCGCCTACGCCACGCTGTACGCCGACGACTGGTCGCTGGTCGCGGTGGACCTGCCCCGCGGCGTGCTCGCCCAGACGGTCGCCGTCGAGGTGACCGACTCCTTCGGCCGGCGCCACCCGATCGGGTCGATCGCCGCCGCGGACCACGTCCGGGAGAACGGGGACCGCTCCTGGCGGTTCTTCGAGCTGACCGGCGACCCGGCGCCGGCCGCCGGGAACGCGCCCTACCTGCTGGTGCCGGCCGCGCTGCCGCCGCACGAGAACGGCACGCCGGTCGAGGAGGTGCTCTTCCTCCGGGACGAGGGCGCGAACCTGGCCTGGGCGGTGGAACGGGTGGTGGAGAGCCCGGCCGGCCGCCCGGTCTCCCGCGGCACCGGCGCGGTCGCCGACAGCGGGCCGCCGCCCGCGCCGGACGCCTGGACGTACCGGCTGGCGACGCCGGTGCCGGCGCACTTCGTGCCGCTGGTTCCGGTGCGCACCGACGATCCGGCCGCGCCGGCGATGCGGCTGCAGCGCGGCCGGACGGCCACCGCGGACGGCACGGTCGGCGCGGTCGGCCTGGTGCTGGAGCCGGATCGGCGGCTGCTGCTGCACGAGGAGGAGATCCCGGCCAGTGGCCTGCGGGTGACCCGCGGCTACCAGCTGGCGCGCAGCCCGGACGGCGGCCTGCACCTGTGGGCCGGCCGTCGCAAGCGGCCCGGCCGCGGCCCGGCGGCGACCGGGCTGCGGCACGACGTGCTGACGATTCCCGAGGCGGAGTAGGCATGCCCGCCGATCCGAGCGCCGCGCTGCGCGTCAGCAGCGAGGCGCTGGCCGCGGTCACCGCGCACGCGCTGGCCGACCGCCCGCGGGAGGCGGTCGGGCTGCTCGGTCGCACCGCCGGCGGCACCGTGGTCCGGGCCTGTCCGCTGGCCAACGAGCGCACCGCCCTCGGCGCCACCGGATTCCTCGTCCGCCCCGGTGCGTTCGCCGCCGCCGAGGACTCGTTACGGGACGCAGGACTGTCGCTCGGCGGGCTGTACCATTCCCATCCCGGCCGGGCCCCGACGTACTCCACTGTGGACTGCCGGCGGGCCGCGCTCGGCCTGCCGCAGCTGATCGTGTCGGTCCCGACCGGCGTGGACGACGGGCCGGTCGAGGTGCGGGCGTGGCTGGCTCGCGCCGACCGGCGGACGATGGACGAGCTGACGCTGGACGTGTGCGCCGGGGCAGGTGCCGGGTGACCCTCGGCTGGGCCCGGTCGGGGTTCGTGACCGCGGCGGCCGACGACCCGGGCCCGTGGGCGGGCGGCGTCACCGTCGAGCACCTGACGCTGGTGCACGAGGCGACCGTCCCGCTGCGCCGGGTGCTGCTGATGCTCGGGTACCAGGTCACCGGTCTCTTCCACCGCTACCCGTCCAGCGGCTCGCAGTGGGCGCAGGTCGACCTCGGGGTGCTGCGCGCGAGCGGCGTCGACCCCGGAGCCGGCGCTCCGCGCAGCGCGGGGCAGCCGTGGAACTCGCAGTGGGACGGGCCGACGGTGGCGCTGCCGATCCCGCCGATCATGGACGCGCGCAGCCCGGGCCTGTCGATGGCGATCGAGTTCTTCGACGGCAGCAGCTGGCAGGCCGACCGGGACGACGACTTCCTCTACGTCGGCTACGACGACCCGGCCGCCACCCCGGCGGCCGGTGATCCCGCCGAGGTGGCCAGCCGGCTGACGGTCGCCGTCGAGGCCTGCGTGCGGGCGCTGATGACCCACGGGATCGACCGGTTCGTCGCCGGGAACCTCGCCCCGGAGGCCGGCTGCGGGCTGTTCTGGCTGATCGACCCGATCTGGTGGCGGCCGGAGCTGGAGACCGGTCAGCGGAATCCGTCGGTGCACGGCCGGCAGGTGGAGAAGGTCGGCGAGTACGCCCGGAAGGCGATCGTGGACTTCCCGGACGCCGGCGGCATCTTCGCGGAGGTGGTCAGCGGAGTCCCGCCGAGCCTGCTGCCGGCCGACCCGGAGGGCGTGACGCTCGCCGAGTTCGGCGTGGAGAACCTGGTCTTCATCTCGCTCGGCTGGGCGTTCGGCAACCGGATCGTCGCCGCGCTGTACGCCGACCAGTTCTTCCGCCAGCTCGGCCGGTGGCTGGTCGAGCGGGACGAGGTGGACCTGCTCCCCGAGCACGCCATCGACGCCCTGCGGCACTCGCCCTGGTTCGAGGTGCTCGTCACGCTCGTCGACACCGGCGTGTTCACGCCGACCGCGCTCGAGGTGGGGGCGCTGTCGCCCGAGGAGCTGGCCGACCCGGTGGTGGCCGTCCGGTCCGACAGCGACACGGTCACGCTGTTCGTCTGGGACGTGTTCATGATCACGCTCGCCCGGGTCCGGGACGAGGCCGGTGCCGTGGTCCGGCCGGACGAGCCGGGCGGGGACGACAAGTCGCTGCTGGACCCGATCGAGGACTTCAGCTGGGAGTACGTGGTCTCCGAGGTCGCCTTCGAGCCGGACGTCCTCTTCCTGGTCGCCGCTCCCGGCGTGGGGATCGACATCCCGGCCGAGCCGGAGCCGGACGGCTGGCGGATCGAGGTCATCCGGGTGCCGGACCGGGCGCTGGTCCCGGAGTGGGGCACCGCCGTCCAGCCGCACCTGCTGCTCGCGCCGTACGCGGTGGCCGCCGCCGACCTGGCCGAGGAGACGGACCCCGACCACCCGGACGAGGTGCCGTCCGAGCACGCGGTGCTGGTGACGCCCAAGCCGGACGGGGTGCGGCTGAACTACCCGGTGACGGAGCTCGGCGACGAGGGCCAGCTCGTGGTGGAGGTGACGCTGCCCGGCGGGCCGCCGTACACCGGTCCGCTCTACTCCGGCGACGAGCGCTACGCCTTCGACATCTTCTACTACGTCGACTTCCGCTTCCCGCACTACCGAGTGCCGTACGTCAGCGTGTGGGCGACCGCCGGTGTCCAGGTCGCGGTCCGCCAGGTCGTGCCGCCGGTCGACCTGGTGCTGGAGAACTGGCGGCTGCCCTGCGACGTGTGGGAGGTGCCCAGCTATCCCAGCGTGCCGGCCTTCGGCGAGCCGCTGCCGTTCAACATGGACCGCTTCGAGCACCTCTCCGCGTTCGCGGTCGGGTGGGACGACCCGCCGTGGACGCTGGAGGACAGCCTGCGGCCGGAGCGGCGGTTCAGCCCGATGGACGTGCAGACGATCATGACGTTCTGGTGGGTCCACCTCTGCGCCGACCTGGCCATCGGCATGATCCCGATCGTCGGCGACGTGGTCGGCCTGGCCGAGCTGTCCAACGCGCTGGCCAGCGGACACGACAAGTGGGGCCGCCCGGTGACCAACCTCGACATCGTGCTGATGAGCGTCGGGGTGCTGATGCCGCTGGTCACCTCCGGCATGGCGTCGAGCATGGGCCGGGACGTTGCCGGGCTGACCGTCGGCGGCAGCGCGGACGACCTGATCCAGGCCGCGCTGCGGCCGGCCGGGCTCACCGACGAGGTGGTGACCGAGGCCACCGAGAAGGCGACGAACTGGTGGCGGCTGAGCACGTTCGACCGCCGGGCCGTCCTCGACGAGATCAAGGCCCTGGTCGGGCCGGCCGCCAACCGCTTCGCGACGCAGCTGGAGGGCGACTTGCTGCGGCCGGAGGACGTGCTCAACGAGGCGGTGAACGGCCTGCGGCACGGCGAGCTGCAGCGCGCGTTCCGGCAGTGGGCGGCGCGCCGGGTCGCCGCGGGGGAGAGCGCCACCGTCGAGGACTACCTGCGTTCCGGGGTGCGGGGCCGGGCCCGGGTGATCCTGCAGACGCTCTGCGGCAACGACATCTTCCCCACCGGGGTCCGGGCCCGGCGGGCGGCCAGCGCGGGGAAGCGCTACAAGACCTTCGCGCACATCCAGTTCCGGCCCGGGGCGCCGGCGCACGAGTGGCTGCTCGCGCGGACCGACGAGGTCCTGGCCGAGGTGCGCCGGCTGACCACCGGCCGGCCGCCGCCCCGGATCTGGTCGGACCAGATCTACCTCGCCGACGCCGACGTCGCCGCCCGGTCGGGGGTGGAGTACGCGATGCTGGTGGAGAAGCTGCTCGGCTCGCTGACCGCGACGGGGAACATCGACGACCTGACCGTCACCGACCTGAGGAAGATCGTCGGCAACAAGCAGCTCTACCCGGGCGAGCTCGCCGCGCTCCTGGTCGGCTCGATCGACGTGCTGGACCATGACCTCCGCCAGCTCGGCCGCGCGCTGGACGAGGTGCTGCCGCTGGGCACCGGCTCCCGTCCGCCGCTGGCGGGGCTCTCCGGCTACTTCCAGCTCATGATCACCGGCAGCGGCTTCGAGCACTCGACCAGGTTCGAGACCCTGATCGTCGCGGACGAGCTGAACAAGGGCGCCACCGTGGACATGCTGCGCTGGGGCCTGCCGCTGCGGGTGTCCCCGCTCACCGACACGATGGGGTCCGGGCCGGACGTGGTCCGCTACGCCGACGGCCGGGCGATCCTGCGACAGGGCAAGTCCTACAGCGGGCTGCGGGACCTGGTCGCCGACGAGTCCTGGACAAACACCGTCACGCAGGAGTGGCACGGGCCGGAGGTGTTGCGACAGCTCTGGAGCGACCTGCAGCGGCTGGGCATCACCAATTTCGATGTCCCCGGCCCGCCGGGCACCACCGGGCTGGTGCGGATCGACGGCGAGATCACGTTCACCATCGACGTCCGGTACTACTACCTGAGGATGCTCAACCGCAGCGCCGACCCGGACGCCCTGGACTTCGACGACCTGGACGAGTTCCTGTACGCGGAGCTGGCGCCGGTGGTCGAGGACCAGTTCACCGCCTACCTGGCGCAGCCCGCGGTACGGGCGTTCCTCAACCTGCCCGACGACCTGACCATCACGCTCAAGCTGGACTTCCTGTGAGCGGGCGGAACCCATGAGCCTGGCCGGCGCGGTCACCGGCGCCCTCGGAGAGATGCTGGCCCCGCTGGCCGTGGCGCTCGCCGGCGACCCGGACGACCTGGCGGTGCTGCTGGCCGACCTCGGCTGGACCGTCGAGGTCACCGCCGAGCAGGTGCCGGCGGTCGCGGCCGTGCTGCCGGTCGGCGACCAGGTCGTCGACCTGCTCGGGCTGCTGGACCGGCACGAGGCCGGCACGCTGGAGACCGGCGACTTCATCGAGGTCGGCGTCCCGCTGGCGGCGGCCGTGCTCACCGCGATCGACTCGCTCCGGACCCTGTCGGCCGGCGGCGTGGCCGGTCTGGCCGCGCCGCTGGACGACCCGGCCACCTGGGCGGCGATCGGGCTCGACCTGCCGGAGTACCTGTTCCTGCGCTGGGTCCGGCTGCACCACCCGGTGGCGTTCGCCGTGCTGGTGCTGGTCGGTGCGGTCGAGGCGACCGAGCGGGGCGGCGACCTGCCGCCGGCGTACGCGCTGTCCTGGTCCGCCCTCGGGAGCGTGCTCACCGATCCGTCCGGGCACCTGGCCGAGGTCTACCGCTGGGACGGGTCCTTCGACCACGTCCGGCTGCTGACCGCGCTGGACGGCCTGGCCCGGGCCACCGGGACGGACGGCCGGCTCGCCCCGCTGCGGGACAGCCTGGCCGAGACGCACTACGCCGGCCCGGTGCCCGCCGACGTCCTGGAGCTCGGCGTCCCGCTGCACCACGGCGCGGTCCCCGGCGACCTCGGGTACTTCCTGCTCGGCCTGCTGGCGGCGCCGGTGCCGGAGTCCGGCGGCGGCGCGCCGGACGGCGTGCTGGTCACCCACGAGGTCGCCGGCACCGCCGACGCCGCGGTGGACCTGGGCGGTGGGTGGACGCTGGCGCTTGCCGGCACCGCGGACGGCAGCGGCACGCTCGGGCTGGTCGTGCACCCGTCGGGAGTGACGCTGGCCGGCGGGGCGGCCACGGTCGGCGTGTCCGTCGGGCTGACCGGCCGGCCGGACCAGCCGTGGTCGCTGCTCGGCGACCGGGACGGGACCCGGCTGGAGCTGCGCGCGGTGGAGCTGGAGATCGCCGTGGGGGGCTCGGCGGCGGAGCCGGACCTCGTGCTGTCCGCCGGCAGCGGCGCCGACGGGCTGGCGCTGGTCATCGAACCCGGGGAGGGCGACTCGTTCCTGGCCGGGGTGCTCGGCGACGCCGCGCTGGCCCTGACCGCGGGGCTGTCGCTGCGCTGGTCGTCCGCGGCGGGCTTCACGCTCGGCGGTCAGGTCGGGTTCGTCGTCACGATCCCGCTGGACCTCCAACTCGGACCGGTCCGGGTGGATGAGCTGCGGGTGGCACTGGCCGGCGGGGACACGGGCGGGTCCGTCGAGGTGACCACCACCGGGTCGCTCACGCTGGGGCCGATCATCGGGGTGGTGCAGGACATCGGCGTCCGCGCGGCGCTCACGCCGGTGCCGGACGGTCCGGGCGGCTTCGGGCCGGTCGACGTGGAGCTGGCGTTCCGGCCGCCCACCGGGCTCGGGATCGGGGTGGACGCCGAGGGGATCGTCACCGGCGGCGGCTTCCTCTCGCTGGACTCCGACGCCGGCCGGTACGCCGGGGTCGCCCAGTTGGCGATGCTCGGGCTCGGCATCACCGCGGTCGGGATCGTGCAGACCGAGCTGCCGGACGACCCGGACGGCTGGTCGTTCTTCCTGTCGGTGATGGCCGACTTCACCCCGATCCAGCTCGGGTTCGGGTTCACCCTCAACGGCGTCGGTGGGTTCATGGGCCTGCACCGCACGCTGGACGAGGTGGCGCTGGTGGAGGGCGTCCGGGAGGGACGGCTGGACAGCCTGATGTTTCCCGAGGACCCGCTGACCGACGCGGTGCAGATCCTCGCCGACATCGAGGCGTACTTCCCGACCCTGGCCGACCACCACGCGTTCGGCGCGATGGTGAAGATCGGCTGGGGCACGCCGACGCTGATCACCGCCGAGGTCGGCGCGATCCTCACCGTTCCGGACTTCCGGCTGGCCCTGATCGGCGAGCTCAGCTGCGTGCTGCCGGACCCCGAGGCGGCGCTGATCGAGCTGCACATGGGCGTGATCGGGATCATCGATGTGGCCGAGGCCACCCTGACGATCGCCGCGTCGACCTACGACTCGCAGCTGGTCGGCGTCGCCCTGTCCGGGGACATGGCCATGTACCTGTCGCTCGGCGCGGCGCCGTACTTCCTGTTCAGCGTCGGCGGGTTCAGCCCGGGCTGGTCGCCGCCGAGCACGGTGCCGTCCTCGCTACACGACCTGCGCCGGATGGCCGCCTCGATCGACCTGGCGCCGGTGCTGGAGGTCGGCATCGACACCTACGTCGCCGTCACCCCGAACACGCTGCAGTTCGGCGCCGAGGTGTACGCGGTGGCCCGGATGCACGCGCTGGGCGTGGACTTCTCCGCCGACGGGTCGTTCGGCTTCGACGTCCAGATCACGTTCAGCCCGTTCCTGATCGCCGCCGACATGCATGCCGGGGTGGCGATCCGGGCCGAGGGCGAGGCGCTGCTGTCCGCCCAGCTCCGGCTGCACCTGGAGGGGCCGGACCCGTGGTCGGGCAGCGGGTACGCCGAGTTCCGCTTCCTGGGCCGGGACTGCGAGTTCCGGGTGGAGGTCGGCGGCGAGGTGGCGGGGGACCCGGCGGACACCGTGTCGCTGTGGCCGGAGCTGGAGCACGCGCTCACCGACCCGGGCAACTGGACGGCGGCCGCGTCGCTGGCCGCGATGCCCGATGTCTGCCTGCGACCGCTGGACCCGACCGTCGAGCCGGGGTTGTGGCTCGCCCCGGACAGCCGGATCGAGGTGCGGCAGAGCGTGCTGCCGCTCAACCGGGACATCGAGGCGTACGGGGCGCTGGTGCCGACCGGCGAGGACCGCTTCGACGTGGCGGCGGCCGGCCTGGTCGCCGGCACCGGTACGGCGTGGCAGCCGGTGCTCGACTGGTTCGCCCCGGCCCAGTTCACCCGGCTCAGTCCCGCCGAGCGGCTGTCCGCGCCGTCGTTCGAGCTGATGGATGCGGGGGTGAGCCTGACCGGCACCGGCTGGACGGCGCCGACGGCCGCCGCGAACGTCACGTCGGTGACCCTCGGCTACGAGCAGAAGGTGCTGGAGCCCGAGCGGGTCGGGCACTGGCAGACCGTGGTGCTGCCGGCCGACCGGATGCAGACCGGCGCGGCCGCGCCGACTGCCACGGCCACGGCGCCGGCCGGCCGGTACACGGTGGCGGTGGACTCGTTCGCCGTGCAGGCCACCCGGTACGACGTCGTGGACCCGCTCGATGCCGACCCCGTCCTCGGCGTGCCCGGGGCCGGTGGCATGCCGTACGCCGACGCGATCGCGTTGCGGCGCGGGCTGGCCCGGTCCCGGCCGGCCGGCACCGACCGGCTGCGGATCGCCCCCGGTCACGCCGCCGATGTCCGCCGGCCGGCACGCGCGGCGGAGAGGCGGCCGGGATGACCGACGCGACCCTGCACTTCCTGCCCTGGTTGCGCTCCGGTGCGGCTGGCTCGATCCCGCAGGCCGACCCGCTGTCCGGCCCGCTGCCCGCCGCTGCCGCGCTGCAGCCGTGGCTGCGCATCGACGGGCACTCCGACATCGCCCAGCCGGCCCGACTGCACGGACCCGGCCACGTGGCGAGCCTGGGCGCGCAGGTGGTGCGGCGCGTCCAGCCGACGCCCGGCGCCGCGGACGTCGAGCCGAACTACTTCGCGTTCGTCGAGCTGGCCCCCGCCGACCTGCCGTGGCGGCACACTCCGGCGACCGCGGGCACCGCGGCCGGACTGCGGCCCTGGGTGGTGCTGGTAGTCGTCCGCCAGCAGGAGGGCGTCCGGGTGGGCGCGGAAGCCGGCGCGTCGCTGCCGGTGCTGCGGATCGAGCCACCGGCCGTCGCCAGCGTCGAGCTGCCCGACCTGGCGGACTCCGCCGCCTGGGCGCACGTGCAGTCGACGGTCGCGCCGGCCGATCTGGTGGCGGCGCTCACCGTCGACCCGGTCGCGGCGCTCGCCCGCCTGCTCTGCCCGCGCCGGCTGCTGCCGCGCGCCGCCTGGCACGCCTGCCTGGTGCCGGCCTTCGACGTGGGAGTGCGGGCCGGCCTCGGCGCGGACGGCTCGGCCGCCGGGCAGGCCGGTCCGGCCTGGGACCTCGCCGACCCGGCGCTGGATCAGGCCACCGTGCGGCTGCCGGTTTACCACTCCTGGACGTTCACCACCGGACCGGACGGCGACTTCGAGTCCCTCGCCCGCCGGCTCGCCCCGGACGACGCGGACACCGTGCTGGGCCGGGTGGATCTCGACCTGAGCCACCCCGGGGCGCCGCTGCCGGAGCCGCCGGGCCGCGACCCGGTCCGGGCCGACTTCGTCGGCGGCCTGAAGACGCCGGGCGTGCGCCGCGGCGGCGCACCGGCCGACTACCAGGACTGGCTCGAACCGAAGCTCGAGCGGCTGCTCGAACGCGGCAGCCGGCGGATCACCGTGCCGGCGGTCACCCCACCCGACTACGACCCGCGCCGGGACGACCCGGTGGTCGCGCCGCCGCTGTACGGCTCGGTCCAGGCCGGCCGGTCGGCGGTGCCGGACGGGACGGGTCCGCGGGCCTGGCTGCGGTCGCTCGGCCTCACCCCCGAGCTGCGCGCGGTCGCCGGCCTCGGCGCCGAGGTGGTCCGCACCCACCAGGAGTCGCTGCTGGCCTCCGCCTGGGCCCAGGCCGGCGCGGTGCGCGACGCCGAGCGGGCGCTGGACCGGGCACATCTCGCCGTCGCCGTCGGCCGGTCGGTGGCCCGCCGGGTGCTGACCCTGGACAGCGGGTCGCTCGTCCAGGTCACCGCGCCGGTGCAGGCCTGGGTCGCGGTGACCGGCTCGACCGCGCCGCTCGCCCGGGAGCTGTGGGACAGCAAGGTGCCGCGCGGCCTGGTGAGCGCACCGTTCCAGCGGGCGACCCGGCCCCGGTCCGGACTGGGCAGGCTGTGGCGGGCGAACCTCCCGCTGCCCGCCGACGGCTCACCGGGATCGCCGGCGTCCGTCGTCGCCCTCGCGCCGGCCGTGACGTCGGCGTTCGTCGCCGCGACCAGCCCGGCTGCGGCGACGGACCTGCAGGTGGCGCTGGAGTACGCCGCGTTCGCGCTGCCGATCGGGGCCTGGACGGACGACCCGGCGCTGGACCCGGAGCCGGCCCGGCTGGCGCTGGACCGGCTGCGCGCGGCGCGGACGCCGCCGACCGCGACGGTGTCGGCGCTGACCCGGACCGTGCTCGGGGTCCACGCCCCGGGCGGCGGACGTGTCCGCGGTCGTGGCGGCGGTCGTGGCGGGGCCGGGTTCGACGGCACCATGGCCGGCGTCCGCGGCCTGGCGGACGACCTGCTCGCGGCCCGGCCCCGGCGCCGGCTCGGGGCCGCCCGGGAGGAGGGAGAGCCGGCCGTTGACCTGTCCACCGCCGCCGACGCGGTGATCGCCGGGATGGACCCGCTGCCCACCGTCCATTCCGGACTGCTGGCCCGGGTCCCGGCGCTGTCCGGCCTGCTCGCCGCGGACGGTGCGCTGCCCAGCCGGGTGCTGCTGCAGCCGGTGTTCACGGACCCGCTGTACCGCGACCTGGTCCGCCTCGACCCCCGCTACCTGCTGCCCGGGGCGGACCTGCTGGCCAACAACCGGGTGGCGGTGCTGGCCGCCGACGACGACTTCGTGGCCGCCTTCCTGGTCGGCGCCAATTTCGAGATGGCCCGCGAGCTGGTCTGGCGGGAGTTCCCCACCCTGCCGTCGTACACGTTCTTCCACCGGTTCTGGGACACCGGCCCGGGCAGCCCGGACGACATCGGCGAGATCGCCGGCTGGACCGACCCCCGGCTCGGCGGCAACCTGACCGGGCTGGCCGCCGACGCCCTCGCCGTCGTGCTGGTCCGGGGCGACCTGGTCCGGAGGTATCCGGACGCCCACGTCTACCTGACCCGCGGCCGGTGGCCGACCACCGGCGCAGTGGTCCCGGACGACACGGAGGTCGCCGAGCCGGTGCTGCAGGGCGCGCTGGACCGCCGGTCCGTCTTCTACGGGTTCGCCGTCAGCGCGACCGACCTGCGCGGCGACCGGACCGCGACCGTACGGACCCCGGAAACGGCCGGCTGGTACGTCACCATCGAGGAGCCGTCCGCCGGCCCGCGGTTCGGCCTGGACGCCGCCGCCGACGACGGAGCCGACCTCACCGGCGGCGCCGCCACCTGGACCGACCTGTCCTGGGGCCACCTGGTGCCGCGCAACGGCACCCTCGGCGACGTCCCCCACGCGGTCGCCCGACAGCCGCTGCCGCCTCGTACCCCCGCGACCATGGACGCGCTGACCTGGGGCCGGAACGCTGCGCACCAGGCGGCGATCACCTGGCAACGTCCGTACCGCGTGCTGATCCACGCGGACCTGCTGTTGCCGGACTAGCGCTGCAGATGAGTCCGCTGCCTGCACACTCCTCGGTGTTGCGGCGAAAGGAACCTGACCGGGTCTCCGGACGTGTCCGACCCTCATCCCCCGACCGCCCCGGAAGTCGGACGTTCGCCAGGGCTGCCTGTGCACCCTCTTTCGATGTGGGTCTGTCGCTGCTGCCGCTCACACGCTCGCCGAAGCTCGCGCCACTTGGTCTAGATCCGCGACTGTCCATCAGCCCAAAAACTTCATGCGGGGCTAGCTGTTGCGGAGAGTCACCCGAACCTGCAAATGTTCACCCACCTGGCACTGGACGTCCGCCGTCGCGGGTGATGTAAAAGAGGTCGAGCGGTGGTTGATAAGTACGTCCGATCCAAGGGAGAAGGTAACCGGGATGGACAACAGTATTGCCGCCAACCTCCAGGTCTGGAACCACGACTACGTATGGATCCGCGATGGCGACGAATGGACAGAGCATGCCGACTACTGTGGTCAACCTTACAACGAATGGTGCGAGTCGGTCCGCGATGTGCTGATTCGACCCTTCTTGCGGTCTAATGACACCGCGCTGGAGATTGCTCCAGGTCACGGGCGCTGGCTGGGGGTGTTGTCTGCTCTAGCTTCACAGCTAATTGCCGTCGATGTTACTCCTTCCTGCATCGAGTACTGCCGGGAGCGCTATGCTCACCGCGACAACGTGAGATATGTCGTGAATGACGGCAGGACGCTGCCGGACATTGGAGATGGATCTGTCGACTTCGCGTTCTCGATGGAAGCCTTTGTACACATGGAGTTCAACGTCGTGGAGAGCTACATCCGCGAACTGGCGAGGGTGCTCGCGCCCGGTGGTACGGCCGTTATTCACCATGCGGGTCGGGCGGCGCCCATGCTGCCACTGCGACGGCTGCGGCACGGACCCCGCTGGCAGAAGGACCTCTACACCATGCTATCGATGCGGCGGGCGCCAGGTCGTTCAGATGGCTGGCGCTCAGACGTGAGTCGTCAGGACGTGATCCGAGTTTCCGAACTTGCCGGACTCGCAGTGGTGGCGCAAACTCAGCGCTGGGGGGCAGGGCTGACCTATAACGTGCGGCGGTTCAACGATTGGATTTCGATACTGACCAAGCCCGAGGGATCGAGGACGCTTGGACAATGATGCGAGAAGGTACGCGTGCGATGGGTCCATGCCAAGGAGCAATCGCCCATCAGCGGTCCATCACGGTCTCACGCTGATCTTCGAGAACGGCATTGGCCGCCGGCTCACCGACTTCCATCTGAGCCGTCCGCGAGGTCTCCAGTGCAGACCGGGCTGTGCTCACGGCGGGCTAGGCCAGCCGGCCCATCTCGCATCAGCTGTCTGCTCCTCAGCGCGTTAACTACGTTGATCTCGCCGGTTACGCGGTTCTGAGCGCGTCGCTCTCGAGGTTGCGCCCTGATCGGCGTGGCCTCTCCTCAGAGCTAATGATGAGGAGTTCCGGCCGTACCGGCGCGAGTCGGATCCCATTGGCATGGCAGGGGTGCGCTGGTGTGCCGGGGTACGGTCGACCGCGGGTCGAACAGGCGTTCGATGCGGGGATGTGGTGGCCTGGACCCGCTGACTATGGAGACACGCCCTAGCCCCGCGGCCGTTATGCCGTTCCTCGGACACTCCCGAGCGCTGTGCAAGGCGTACTTTCGACGCGAGGCGAGCGTTGCTGCAGGTCAGATCGTGTGAGTGGGCGCGGCTGGGTTCGAACCAGCGACCCCCCGCTTGTAAGGCGGGTGCTCTTCCGCTGAGCTACGCGCCCGGGGGCCGGACGAAGGGCCCGGGCGAGGGGGAGGGTACCGGTCGGCGGGGAGGCCGCGCAGGGACGTAGTGTCGCGTCGTGTCCGCTCCGCCGCGCGCCGCGCCGAGCGGTCCGCGGCGCGGCTCGGCCGGCCCGGGCCGGCCGACCGGCCTGGGTCGGGTGCTCGCGCTGATCGCGCTCGGGCTGGTGCTCGGGTTGGTCTGCGGGGCGGCCGGGGTGTGGCAGTGGCAGCGGTTCAACGAGAAGCGGTTCGACAACGACGAGCTGCGGGCGGCGGCGGCCGCGCCGGCGGCGCCCGTGGAGCAGGTGCTGGCGCCGGGGCGGGAGGTCGACCTGGAGCACCGCTACCGGACGGTGACCGCGACGGGGCGGTACGACGCCGCTGGCGAGGTGCTGGTCCGCCAGCGCCAGGTGGAGGACCGGGCGGGCTTCCTGGTGGTCACCCCGCTGCTGACCGGCAACGGCACCACCTTGCTGGTCAGCCGAGGTTTCGTGCCGGCCACCGGGGGGGCCACCGACACGCCGGCGGTGCCGGCCCCGCCGGCGGGCGAGGTGCGCATCACCGCGCGGGTGCTGCCCAGCGAGAGCGGCGGGCTGGGCGACGGGCTGCCGGCCCGGCAGATCGCCCGAGTCGATGTGCCGGCTCTGACCGAGCGACTGGGCACAAGCACGTACGGTGGCTTCGGGGAGCTGATCAGCTCCGACCCGGCGCAGTCCGGGCTGACGGCGCTCCCGCCGCCGGATCTCGACAACCCGGCCGGGGGCGCCTTCACCGGCCAGCACCTCGCGTACGTGGTGCAGTGGTTCTTCTTCGCCGCCTTCGCGCTGGCCGGGCCGGTGCTGCTGCTCCTGCTGGACCGGCGGTCGCGCCGCCGGGAGACCCCGCAGCGGCCCAAGGAGCCGGCCGCCACGGGGTGACCCGCACGAACCTCAGGCCGGCAGGTCCGCCATCGCCCGGTGCCACGCCGACTGGTCGCGCTGCACGCCCGGCTCGTTGATCTCGGCGAAGCGGACGACGCCCTGCTTGTCGATGAGGAACGTGCCCCGGTTGGCCATGCCGGCGGTCTCGTTGAAGACGCCGTACTTGCGGGCGACCTCGCCGTGCGGCCAGAAGTCCGACAGCATCGGGAAGAGGTAGCCCTCCTGGATCGACCAGGTCTTCAGCGCGTACGGGTGGTCGACGCTGATCGCGATGACCTGCACGTTGTCGTCCTCGAAGCTGGGCAGCTCGTCGCGCACCTGGCACAGCTCGGTCGAGCACAGCCCGCTGAACGCGAACGGGTAGAAGACCAGCAGGACGCTCTGCCGCCCGCGGTACGACGAGAGCGTCACGTCCTCCCGGTTCTGGTTGCGCAGGGTGAAGTCGGGGGCCTCCTGGCCGACCTCGACCGGCATGGTTTCTCCTTGCAAGGGGGGACGGAACGGGGCAGCCGGACCCGGTCCGGCACGATGGGCAGCATGTCACGACCGGCCGCCACCGGCCTCGCCGGCCACCCGCTCGCGGTCCAGCGGGACCGGGTGCTGGCCGCCTGGGACGCCTTCCTCGCGGTGGCCGAGCGGACCGACCTGGCCGCGCCGTCGCGGCTGCCCGGGTGGACCGGGCACGACGTGTGCGTGCACGTGGGCGACTGGCGCGGCGTCACCACGCTCAACCGGCTGCTCGAGTCGGCCCGGGCCGGTGACGCCGGAGCCGCGGACCCGGCCCGGACCGACGCGGCCAACGCGGCGGTGGTGGCCGCGCACCGGGACACCCCGCGGGCGGAGGTGCTGGCGGCGCTGACCCGGTCGCGGCGGCGGATCGCGGACTGGTTCGACGACCCGGACTCCGCGGACGGGCCGCGGGCGCTCGGGCTGCGGCCGGCGGCATCGTCGATCGGGCCGCTGCCGCTGCTCACGGTGGTGGCGGCGAGCGCGTACGAGCTGGCCGTGCACGCCCTGGACCTCGCGCCGGCGAAGGCGCCCCCGCCCCCGCCCGCGCTGCTGGACGCCGGGCTGGCCGCGCTGGTCGACGTGACCGGCGTCTTCGCGCACCGGAGGAGGATGCGGGCCTCGTTCGCGGTGGTCAGCCCCGGCGGCGCCGGCTGGCAGGTACGCATCGACGAGGGCGGCTGGACGACGGCGGCAGTGGACCGGCGGCCGCCGGGGGCCGCGGTCGAGGGCGAGGTGGCGACGCTGCTGGACGCTTCGGCCGGCCGGCGCGCGGTGCCGGCGCTGCTGGCCGGGCGGCAGCTGCGCCTGCACAAGGTCAGCGAGCTGGTGCGGCTGGCGCCGATCGTGGAGGAGGTGCCGGGCCTGCCCGGCGGACCGGCCCTGCGGGCGGCGGCGCGCTGGATGGGTGGTGCCGGTCGGCTGCTCCGCCTGGGGCGGTGAGCGCGCGGCTCAGCGCTTGGAGCGGGCCTTGGGCGTGACCAGCCGGGCGCCGGCCCAGTCGCGGGCGGCGCTGATGCTCGAGGTCTGCGACAGCCCGGCCGTCGGTGCGGCCTCGCTGATGTCGCTGGGCTCGACGTGGCCCTCGCGGCCCGACTTCGGGGTGAGCAGCCAGATCACGCCGCTGTCGGCCAGCGGGTGGAGCGCGTCGACCAGCGTGTCGACCAGGTCGCCGTCGTCGTCCCGCCACCACAGCAGCACGACGTCGACCACGTCGTCGGCGTCCTCGTCGAGCATCTCGTTGCCGCAGCGCTCGACGATGGCGTCCCGGAGCTCCTGGTCGGCGTCCTCGTCATAGCCGATCTCCTGCACGACCATGCCCGGCGCGATACCGAGTCGCTCGGCCAGGCCCCGCCCGCCCGCCTGGTCCACGGTCGTGCTCACGCTCGTGCCTCCTGCCCTCGGGCGGCGACCACGCTCGGCCGCCTGTTGTGTCGTGCCAGTAGTCCACACATTCCCAGGTCCGGGCGCAAGTACGCCAGCCGGAAAGCGATCGTGTCGCCGCAGCGCTGCGGCAGCCGGCCGTCAGAGCGCGTTGCAGGCCGTCTGGAACTGCCGGGTCGCCTGGTTGTACGGCGTGGTGCTCGGGCTGCCCCCGGCGCTGGCGTCGCGGACCAGCTTGTTGAGCTGGTCGACCACGGCCTGGCCGGGTTTGCGGATCTTGTCCCCGGTCGAGAGCTGGGACCGCTTGAGGTGGCCGGTGATGGTGGTGGCGCCGGTGCGAAGCACCCGGATCTGGGCGGTGCGCTCCTTCGTCTTGTTGAACTGGCTGTTGATGCTGGTGATGGAGGCCCGCTCCAGAACGCAGAGCAGCCGCTGCCGGATCAGCACCGGGTCGCTGGTCGGCGACGGGGCCGCGGAGGTCTCGGTGGGCGAGCCGGTGTCGGTGGGTTCCGGGGCGGCCGAACCGGTCGGCGAGCCGCTCGGCGCACCGGTGACGACGCCCTCGGCGAGGGTGCCCGTGCCCGACACGGTGCTCGCGCAGCCGGCACCCGCAGCCAGCACGGTGGCGGCCAGGAGGACCGGCAGTGCAGACACGCGCATGAGGACAAACTACCGTCCTGCCGACCGGGCGAACCCAGCCCGGCGGAGGGCACCGCTGGCACCGACTCGGCTACCGAGCGGTAGAGGAGGACAATCGAACCCGTGACCCCGGACCGCTTCAGCGTCATCACCGATGGCCTGCCCAGCCAGTTGCCCGACCTCGACCCCGACGAGACCCGCGAGTGGCTCGAGTCGTTGGACGCCGTGATCAACGTGGCCGGCCGCAGCCGGGCCCGCTACCTGATGCTCAAGCTCCTGGAGCGGGCGCGGGAGCACCACGTCGGCGTGCCGGCGCTGCGCAGCACGGACTACATCAACACCATCCCGCCGGAGCGGGAGCCCTGGTTCCCCGGCGACGAGTACGTCGAGCGCCGCATCCGGGCGTACATCCGGTGGAACGCCGCGATCATGGTCTCCCGGGCCAACCGGCCGGAGCTCGGCGTCGGTGGCCACATCGCGACGTACGCGTCGATGGCCAGCCTCTACGAGGTCGGCTTCAACCACTTCTTCCGCGGCAAGGACCACGGCCAGTCCGGTGACCAGGTCTTCTTCCAGGGTCACGGCTCGCCGGGCATCTACGCGCGGGCGTTCCTGGAGGGACGGCTGTCGGAGCGGCAGCTGGACGGCTTCCGGCAGGAGCTGTCGCACTCCGGCGGCGGCCTCCCGTCGTACCCGCACCCCAGGCTGATGCCGGACTTCTGGGAGTTCCCGACGGTCAGCATGGGGCTCGGGCCGATCCACGCGATCTACCAGGCCCGGTTCAACCGCTACCTGCTCAACCGGGAGATCGAGGACACCAGCAACTCGCGGGTGTGGGCGTTCCTCGGCGACGGCGAGATGGACGAGCCGGAGTCGCTGGGCGCGATCGGGGTGGCCGCCCGCGAGGAGCTGGACAACCTGATCTTCGTGGTCAACTGCAACCTGCAGCGCCTGGACGGCCCGGTCCGCGGCAACGGCAAGATCATCCAGGAGCTGGAGTCGTACTTCCGCGGTGCCGGCTGGAACGTGATCAAGGTCGTCTGGGGCCGCGAGTGGGACGAGCTGCTCGCCCGCGACGTCGACGGCGTGCTGGTCAACAAGATGAACACCACGCCGGACGGCCAGTTCCAGACGTACTCGACCTCGCCCGGCGCCTTCATCCGGGACGACTTCTTCGGCTCCGACCCGCGGCTGCGCAAGATGGTCGAGCACCTGTCCGACGACCAGCTGCGCGGCCTGCCGCGCGGCGGCCACGACTACCGCAAGGTCTACGCGGCGTTCAAGGCCGCCACCGAGCACACCGGGCAGCCGACGGTCATCCTCGCCCACACCATCAAGGGCTGGACGCTGGGCAAGGACTTCGAGGGCCGCAACGCGACCCACCAGATGAAGAAGCTGACCAAGCCCGAGCTCAAGGAGATGCGCGACCGGCTCTACCTGGAGATCCCGGACTCGGCGCTGGAGGACGGCCTCCCGCCGTACTACCACCCGGGTCCCGACTCCGAAGAGATCCAGTACATGAAGGAGCGGCGGGCCGCGCTCGGCGGCTCGATGCCGCGCCGGGTGGTGCGGGGCAAGGCGCTGACGCTGCCGGCCAAGGAGGCGTACGGGGACCTCAAGAAGGGCTCCGGCAAGCAGGCCGTGGCGACCACGATGGCCTTCGTCCGGCTGCTCAAGGACCTGATGAAGGACAAGGAGATCGGCCGGCGGTTCGTGCCGATCATCCCGGACGAGGCGCGCACCTTCGGGATGGACTCGCTCTTCCCGACCGCCAAGATCTACAGCCCGTTCGGTCAGAAGTACGACCCGGTGGACCGGGAGCTGCTGCTGTCCTACCGGGAGGCGAAGAAGGGCCAGATCCTGCACGAGGGGATCAGCGAGGCCGGCGCGATGGGGTCGGCGATCGCGGCCGGCACGGCGTACGCGACGCACGGCGAGCCGATGATCCCGATCTACATCTTCTACTCGATGTTCGGGTTCCAGCGGACCGGTGACGCGATCTGGGCGTTCGCCGACCAGCTGGGCAAGGGCTTCCTGCTCGGCGCCACCGCGGGCCGCACCACGCTCAACGGCGAGGGCCTGCAGCACCAGGACGGTCACTCGCTGCTGCTGGCGTCGACCAACCCGGCGTGCGTGGCGTACGACCCGGCGTTCGCCTTCGAGCTCGCGGTGATCGTGGAGGACGCGCTCCGCCGGATGTACGGCTCCACCGAGGAGCACCCGGCCGGCGAGGACGTCTTCTACTACCTGACCGTCTACAACGAGCCGTACCGGCAGCCCGCGATGCCCGAGGGCGTCGACGAGGAGGGCATCCGGCGCGGCATCTACCGGTACGCGGCCGCCCCGCAGGTCGATGGCCCGCGGGCGCAGATCCTCGCCTCCGGGGTGGCCGTGCAGGCCGCGCTGCGGGCGCAGGAGATGCTCGCCTCGCAGTGGGGCGTCGGCGCCGACGTCTGGTCGGTGACGTCGTGGAACGAGCTGCGCCGCGACGCCATCCGCGCCGACGAGCAGGCGCTGCTGCACCCCTCGGAGCAGGCCCGGACGCCGTACGTGACCGCCGCGCTGGCGGACGCGGCCGGACCGGTGGTGGCGGTGTCGGACTGGATGCGGGCGGTGCCGGACCAGATCTCGCGCTGGGTGCCGGGCGACTACAGCTCGCTGGGCACCGACGGTTTCGGCCGGTCCGACACCCGGGGCGCGCTGCGGCGCTGGTTCCACGTCGACGCCGAGTCCACCGTGGTCGCGGTGCTCACCGAGCTGGCCCGGCGCGGCGAGGTCAAGCGGGAGACGCTCCAGCAGGCGGTCGACACCTACCGCCTCACCGACGTCAACGCCGCCGGCGCCGGCAACACCGGCGGCGACAGCTGAGCCCCGGTCCGGCCGCGCCTGCCGGCGCGGCCGGGCCTTCGGCTACTTCGACGACCTCAGCCGGAGCTGCGTCCGGTGGACCCTGCGGGCGGCGCGGCGGCGGCGGGCGCGCTGCAGCCGGCGCCAGTAGTGGGGCACGATCTCGTGGCCGGTGGGGATCCGGGCGGCGCGGACGGCCCACGGGGTGACTCCGCGCTGGACGGCGAAGCCGTTCGCGTCGATCCAGTAGCGGTCGGCGGCGAGCACGCCGGCCCCCGGCGGCCGCATGACCCGCTTCTGCAGGTGGATCAGCAGGGCGGTCCGGCGGACCGGCCGGCCGCGCTCCAGCCGGTACTCGCAGACCTCGCCGTCCTCCCAGGCGTACCGGCGCGGGTCCCGGCCGGGCGGGTCCTCGGCCCGGGTGCGGTAGCGGGCGAACGACAGATCGAAGATCACCCGCTCCTCCCAGCACCGGACGCCGAGGTTCTGCAGGACGTAGTAGATGCCGCCCCACTCGTCGAAGTGCCGGGGCTCCGGCGTCGTCATGACGTCCCGGTAGCTGATCCGGCCGACCTCGTGCCGGTACCAGCGGGCCGCCTCGGGGGTGTTGCGGTAGAGCGCGAAGTTGCCCTGGAACAGGATCTTGTCGGCCTCGAACGCCGCCGGCGGCAGGTGGTCGCGGATCCGGCCGAAGAGGACGTCCAGGTCGCAGTGGCCCCAGAAGTCGTAGCCGGCCAGCTCGTCGGCGAAGATCTCCCCGAAGGCCGGCCGGAAGTCGCACAGCTTGTACGGGTCCGCCAGGCAGACGTCGAATTCGAAGTGGGCCCGGATGCGCTTGGCCAGGTCCTCGAAGTCGCACACGACGACGTCCACGTTGGGTGGCGCGCCGGGCACCGGTGCCTCGGTGAACAGCAGCCAGTGCACGTCCGGGTTGCGGGCCATGCTGCGCAGCACGAGCGGGAAGTACGGCGGTCGGCGGCCGAAGTGCGGGACGACCAGCCGGATCAGGGGCAGGGCGGTGCTCACAGCCGCCATTTCTTCCCCGGGGCGGGGCCGCCTCACCTGCCGATCGGCCGGCAGCGGCGTAGGCCGGGGGTGTCGCCGGCGTCGACCCCGCGATACCACGGTGCGGCCTGCGGGTAGTCCGCTGCCTCGGCCAGCGAGCCGGCCGCGGTCATCAGCCCATCCTGATCAGCTCGGCGGTGACGTGGCGGGCCTGGTGGGAGGCCAGGAACGTGACGACGTCGGCGACGTCCTCGGGGCTGGCGACGTGCCCGCCGCGGGCGGTCACACCGGCCCTGATCTCGGAGGTCACCCAGCCGGTGTCGGTGACCGGCGGCTGGACCAGGTTGGCGGTGATCCCGTACGGAGCCAGCTCGCGCGCCGCGGAGAAGGTGTAGCTCTCCTGCGCGGCCTTGGCGGCGCCGTACGACACCTCCTCGGGGAAGCCGGCCCGTCCCTCGGAGGTGAGCCCGACGATCCGGCCCCAGGTGGCGCCGCGGGCGACGTGCCGGCGGGCCAGCTCGGCGATCAGCAGCGCGGGCGCGCGCACGTCGACGGCGAACTGCCGCTCCACGCCGGCCGCGTCCACGACCCGCAGCCGGCGGCCGTAGCGGTCGGCGTCGGCGGGCCGGAAGGTGTCGGCCAGCCAGCCGCTGGCGTTGTTGACCAGGATCTCGACCGGGCCGAGGACCTGCTCGGCGTGGTCGAAGAGGCGGGCCGGCACGGCCGGGTCGGCCAGATCCGCCTCGACCGCGGCCGCCTCGCCGCCTACGGCGACGATCCGCTCGACCACCGCGTCGGCGGTCTGCGCGCGCTGCCGGCCGTACTCGGGCGGAAGGCCGGGCACCGCGTCGGCGGGCAGCCGCCGGTAGGTGAGCAGCACCCGCGCGCCCTGCGCGGCCAGCGCGGTGGCGACGGCCGCGCCGATGCCGTGGTTGGCCCCGGTGACCAGCGCGACCCGACCGGCCAGTCCCGGATCGATCACCCGCCCATGGTGGCAGCCGGGCAAACCCTTTGCCGCGGCTGACACGGCGGGCCGAGGGGGCACCGGCCCCGCCCCCGCTTCCGTGAAGGGCTGCGGGCCGGCCGGGCGAGGACTACGCTCCTCAGCCGACGGCGCCGGGCCGCGCCGAGCCACCCTCTTCCTCGTCCCGACCGACCGGTCCTGACAGGGCAGTGCAGTGCGGCCCGGCGTCCCGCATCGTCACCAGCCGTCCTGCCGGGCCCGCGCCTCGTACAGCAGGACCGACGCGGACACCGAGACGTTGAGCGAGTCGGCCGAGCCGAGCATCGGCACCGCCACCCGGTCGAAGCCGTGCGCGTACCAGGGCTTGGAGATCCCGTACCGCTCGCTGCCGACGACGAGCGCGACCCGCCCGGTGTAGTCGGCCGCCCGGTAGTGCACCGCCTCGTCGGTGTCGGCCAGCAGCACCCGGAAGCCGGCCGATCGCAGCCAGCGCACCGCGTCGTCCGGCTCGGCGAACTCGACGGTCGGCACGGTGAGCACGGTGCCCTGGCTGCCGCGGAAGACCTTCGGGTGGGTGAGCCGGGTGCGCCGGTTGGTCAGCACCAGGCAGTCCGCGCGGACCGCGTCCAGCGTGCGGACCAGCGTGCCGAGGTTGCCCGGGATCTCGACCGCGTCGGCCACCAGCACCAGCGCGGACGGGCCGAAGTGGACGCTGTCCGGGTCGTACGGGGGCAGCCGGGCGACCGAGAGCAGCCCGTCCGGCTGGCCGCGCTCGGAGACCCGCTCCAGCGTCTTCGCCGACACCCGGTACGCCGCCTCGGCCCGCTCGACCAGCTGCTCGGCGCGGGTCCGGGCCTCGTCGGAGTACGCCAGCTCCGGGCACCACAGGAAGGTCCGCACCGGCGTGCCGGCGGCCAGCACCAGCCGCTGCGCCCACAGGCCCTCGGCGACCAGCAGCCGGTCCCGGTTGGGCGCGGTGTTGTGCTGGATGTCGAGCACCTGCTTGATCCGCGGGTGGGACAGTCCGATCTGCTGCAGCTCCACGGGGATGAGTGTGGCGGACCGACCCGATGATGACATCCGGCATCACCATGGATACGCTCGGCGCTATGGTCGACAACGGTGCGGGCCGGATCTACCTGCAGTCGTTCGGGCGCCGGCTGTCCGCGCTGCGGGTCCAGCGCGGGCTCAGCCAGGAGCAGCTGGCCGAGGCGGCCGGGCTGCTGCCGGGCGAGGTGCGCGGGGCCGAGCGCGGCCAGCACGACCTGACCGTGGTGGCGCTGGCCGACCTGGCCGAGGCGCTGGAGGTGCGGCCCGCCGACCTGATGCCCTGACCGGGACAGGCCGGCCGGGCTCAGGCGGGAAGGTCGAGCCGGGTGCGGACCTCCTCGTGCACCTCGGCCGGCGTACGGGTGGCGTCGACCGAGACGACGTACTCCTTGCGCCGGAAGAGGTCCAGCACCGGTCGCGTCTTCTCGTGGTAGTCCCGCAGCCGGACGGCCAGCGCCTCCTCCGTGTCGTCCTCGCGGGAGACGAGCCGGCCGCCGCAGACGTCGCAGACGTCCTCCACCGCAGGCCGGGACGCGATCAGGTTGTAGTCCAGCCCGCAGCGCGAGCACAGCCGGCGGGCCAGCACCCGGCGGCGCACCTCGGCGTCGGGCATGTCGAGGTGGATCACCCCGTCGATGTCGTACGACTCGAGGAAGAACTCGGCCTGCGGCCCGTTGCGGGGAAAGCCGTCGACGACGAAGCCGTAGTTCCAGTCGTGCCGGTCCAGCCGCTCCCGGACCACGGACTCGACCAGGTCGTCGTCCACCAGCCGGCCGGCGGAGACATGGCGGCGGACCTGGGCGGCGAGCTTGGTGTGCTCCTTGACGTTCCAGCGGAAGATGTCGCCCACGCTGATGTGGACGAGGTCGTACCGCTCCGCCAGCAGCCGCGCCTGGGTGCCCTTCCCGCTGCCCTGCACGCCCATGATCACGTACTTGCGCATGGCTGCACCCTGGCACATCCCGCCATGATCACGCAGAGTGATGATCGGTCCGGTCGATCGTGTCGACGGGCACCGGGGGAGCACGGTGCGTAGATGGCTCCATCGGGCCATGGTCTCCGGCCGGCCCGGTGCTCAGAGTGGTCGCGTGGCTTCCCTCGCCGTGGCGTCGGGCGCGGCGATGCTGGTCGCCGCGATCGTCGTGCTGGTCTTCGCGCGGCGCTTCGCCGAGCGCGGGTACGAGCGGCAGGAGCGCTACCGCGGGCAGCTCTTCGCCGCCGAGCTGGACGCGCTGGCCCGGCTGCGGGAGGCCGGCCAGATCCGGGAGGACCTGATCGCCTCGGTCTCGCACGAGTTCCGCACCCCGCTGACCGCCATCCGGGGCAGCGCGGCAACGCTGGCCGCCCGCGGCGACCGGATCCCGCCGGAGGCCCGGGCGGTGCTGCTGGACGGCATCGTGGAGCACGCCGACCGGCTGGGCCGGCTGCTGGAGGACATGCTGCTGGCCGCGTCCGCCCGGTCCACACCGGACACCGGCGCGGTCGCCGACGTGACCACCGCGCTGGCCGGCTTCCGGCTCGGCCAGGCCCGGCCGCCGGTGATGTCCGAAGTGGACCCGGACCTGGCCGCGTACGTGGACCCGGTGTCCCTGGACCGGGTCGTGCGGGCACTGGCCGACCACGTCCGGGTCGACGGCCGCAAGGACCGCACCGTCACGCTGCGGGCCCGCCGGGAGGCCGGCGAGGTGCTGATCGACGTGCTCTACGGCTCCACCCGCAGCGAGTCCGAGCTGCGCGCGCTCTTCGAGCCCTTCGGCTCGCGGGAGGCCGCCGAGACCGGGCAGCCGGCCACCCTCGCGCTGTACGTGGTGCGCCGGCTGGTCGAGGCCCATGGCGGGCGGGCCGTGGCCGGCCGGGACGGCGACCGGCTGCGCGTACGGCTCGCGCTGCGGACGCTCCGGCCCGCCGCCGACTCCCTCGAGCCCGCCGCCGCGGCCGTCCCCACCGACTGACCACGCCCGCGCGCCGGGCCGTACCGGCACCGCCTAAGGTGGGCCGGTCGGCTGCGTCGGCGGGAGGAGCAACGGTGCGGGTGGAGGGTGCGGTCGCGCTGGTCACCGGCGGGGCCTCCGGGCTCGGGCGGGCGACCGCCGAGCGGCTGGCCGGTCTCGGCGCGCGGGTGGTGGTGCTCGACCTGCCCGGCTCCGACGGCGAGGCGGTCGCCGCCGCGATCGGCGGCCAGTTCGCGCCGGCGGACGTCACGGACCCGGAGTCGGCCGAGGCGGCCGTCCGCACCGCGACCGGGCTCGGCCCGCTGCGGGTGCTGGTCAACTGCGCCGGCATCAGCCCGCCGGCCCGGGTGGTCGGCAAGGACGGCAGCCCGATGCCGCTGGACGCGTTCGTCAAGATCGTGCAGGTCAACCTCATCGGCACCTTCAACGTCACCCGGTTGGCCGCGGCGGCCATGTCCGCGCTCGACCCGGTCGACGGCGAGCGCGGGGTGCTGGTCTGCACCGCCTCCGCGGCGGCGTACGAGGGGCAGATCGGCCAGGCGGCGTACGCGGCCTCCAAGGGCGGCGTCGTCGCCATGACGCTGCCGATCGCCCGGGAGCTGGCCCGCAAGCAGATCCGGGTGGTGACCATCGCGCCCGGCCTGTTCGAGACGCCGATGCTGGCCGCGCTGCCGGAGGACGCCAAGGCCTCGCTCGGCCAGCAGGTGCCGCACCCGTCGCGCCTCGGCCGACCGGAGGAGTACGCGGCGCTGGTGCAGCACATCGTGGAAAATCCGATGCTCAACGGCGAGACGATCCGGCTCGACGGCGCGATCCGGATGGCCCCGCGGTGAAGGCCGAGCCCGCCGTCCAGCTGCGGCTCCTGGAGCTGCAGCGCCTGGACGCCGCCCTGGCCCGGCTGCAGCACCGCCGGCGCGCGCTGCCCGAGCTCGCCGCCATCACCGACGCCGACACCCGGCTGGCCGCGCTGCGCGACGAGGTGGTGCGGGCCGAGACCGAGGTCGGCGACCTGGACCGCGAGCAGCGCCGGCTGGACGGCGACGTCGAGCAGGTCCGGCAGCGCTCGGCCCGCGACCAGCAGCGGATGGCGGCCGGCGGGATCCCGGCCAAGGAGCTGGAGAGCCTGCAGCACGAGGTCGAGTCGCTGGCCCGCCGGCAGTCCGACCTCGAGGACGCCGAGCTCGAGGTGATGGAGCGCCGCGAGCAGGCCGAGTCGCGGGCGTCCGCGCTGCGGTCCGACGTGGACAAGGTGACCGCCGACCGGGACGCCGCGGTGCAGGCCCGGGACGCCGCCTGGGCGGAGATCGACACCGACGCGACCGACCACACGGCCGCCCGGGCCACCGTCGCGGGGTCGCTGCCCGCCGACCTGCTCGCGCTGTACGAGAAGGTGCGGGCCGCGGCGGGCGGCGTCGGCGCCGCCGAGCTGCGGCACCGCCGGTGCGAGGGCTGCCGGCTGGAGCTGGCCGGCTCCGAGCTGCGGGCGGCCCGGGCGGCGGCGCCGGACGAGGTGCTCCGCTGCGAGAACTGCCGGCGCATCCTGGTCCGGACCGCGGAGTCCGGGCTGTGAGCCGGGCTGTGAGCCGGGCCGTCGCCGAGACCCGGCGGTGAGCCGGCGGCTGGTCGTGGAGGCCGACGGGGGGTCGCGGGGCAACCCGGGCCCGGCCGGGTACGGCGCGGTCGTCCGGGACGCCGACACCGGCGAGGTGCTGGCCGAGCGGGCCGCCTCGATCGGGCGGGCGACCAACAACGTCGCGGAGTACCAGGGCCTGCTGGCCGGGCTGCGGGCCGCGCTCGAGCTCGACCCGGCCGCGGTCGAGGTCCGGATGGACTCCAAGCTCGTGGTCGAGCAGATGTCCGGCCGGTGGAAGGTGCGGCACCCGGACATGGCCCCGCTGCACGCCGAGGGGGCCGCGCTGGTGCGGCGGCTGCCTCGGGTGCGGTTCGGGTGGATCCCGCGGGAGCGCAACGCGTACGCGGACCGGCTGGCCAACGAGGCGATGGACGCGGCGGCGGCCGGTCGCGAGTGGGCCCCCCGGTCGCCGGCTTCCCCGTCGCCCGATGCCGACCCGGCGGGGTCGGCGGACCCGACCGCGGTCGACTCCGGTGCGGCGCCGCGCTCGCTGGCGTGGCGTCCGACCTCCACGCCGCCGACCACCCTGCTGCTGGTCCGGCACGGCAGCACGCCGCTGTCCGGCCTGCGCTACAGCGGCCGCGGCGACCCCCAACTGTCCGAGGAGGGGCAGGCACAGGCCCGGGCGGTCGCCGCCCGGCTGGCCCGTCCCGGCGGACCGGCGGTGGTCGTCAGCTCACCGCTGCGCCGCGCGTACGCCACCGCGACCGCCATCGGCATCGCCGCCGGCGTCGAGGTGGCGATCGACCACGACCTGGTGGAGACCGACTTCGGCCGCTGGGACGGGCTGACCTTCGCCGAGGTACGGGAGGGCTGGCCGACCGAGCACGCCGCCTGGCTGACCGACAGCGCGGTGGCCCCGCCCGGCGGCGAGAGCGTCGCCCAGGTGGCCCGGCGGGTGCGCAAGGTGCGGGACCGGCTGCTGGCCGCGTACCCGGGGCAGACCATCGCCGTGGTCTCCCACGTCACCCCGATCAAGCTGCTGCTGTGCTCCGCGCTCGGCGCGCCGGCGTCCGCGCTGTTCCGCATCCACCTGGACACGGCCAGTCTGTCGATAGTGGACTGGTACGCGGAGGGCCCGGCGGTGGTCCGGCTGCTCAACGACACCGGCCACCTGACCGGCTGATCAGCGCGGCAGGTGCGCGGGCGGCCGGGGCGGTCCCTCGGACGGCGCGGACCCCGGCCACACCAGCAGCACCGGGCAGGGCGCGTGGTCGACCACGAAGCGGGCCTGCGGCCCCAGGCTGCGCGGACCGAGCTGCCGGTCGTCGCCATCGCGGGTGAGCACCAACAGGTCCATCCCGGCGGCCGCGGCCACCACCTCGCGCTCGGGCCGGCCGCGCCGGCGCAGCGGGCGGGTCGGCCGGTTGTCGGCCCGGGCGGCCGCCGCGGCCAGCAGCTCCTCGCCGGACTGCTCGGCCAGCCGGCGTACCTCCGCGCCCGGGTCCGCCCCGCGCGACCGTCCGAGCAGGCCGGCGAAGGCACCGTGCGACACCTGCTCCAGGTCGCCCGGCACCACGTGCAGCAGCACCAGCTCGGCGGAGGAGTCCGAGTGGCACAGCGCGCCCTCGACCGCGGCGGCCCAGCCCACCTCGGTCACCCATACCAGTACGGCCACGCCGATCAGGTTCCCACGACCAGCCCCAGCGACACGCTGGATGGCCGGCTGACCGGCCTCGGTGGCCTGACCGCGTCGGTCACCGGGCCCGGATGAAGAGCAGGACCGCGACCACCACACCGAAGGCCACGATCGCCCGGCGCAACACCTGGTCGTTCAGCCGGCGGGCGAGCTTGGCACCGAAGTAGCCGCCAGCCAGCGATGCCGGCGCGATGAGTGCCACCGCGGCCCAGTCCACCGGGCCGAAGAGGCCGAAGACGACCACCGTGACGGTCGCGACGACCAGCGACAGCACGGCCTTGAGCCCGTTGAGCCGGCGCAGCGAGTCGCGGATGGTCAGCGCGAGCACGCCCAGCAGGATCACCCCGAGCGCGCCGCCGAAGTAGCCGCCGTACACCGCGGCCAGGCCGACCGCGGGGTAGAGGACCCGGCCGTTCGAGCGGTGGTCGGCGCTCGGCGGGCCGACCAGCGTCGCCACCCGCGGCTGGACGGCCAGCAGCAGGCTCGCCGCGAGCACCAGGAACGGCACGACCAGGTCGAAGGCGCTGGCCGGGGTCGCGAGCAGCAGCACGCACCCGCCGACCGCACCGAGCAGGGCGGTGCCCGACAGCGCCAGCATCCGCCCGCGCTGGCCGGCCAGCTCGGCGCGGAAACCGACCACGCCGCCGGCGTACCCGGGCCAGAGCGCGACCGAGTTGGTGACGTTCGCGGCGAGCGTGCCGTAGCCGCTGGCCACCAGCGCCGGGAACAGGATCAGCGAGCCGCCGCCGGCCACCGCGTTGACCCCGCCCGCCAGCAGACCGGCGGCGGCGAGGAGGACTGCGTCGGTGACCTGCACGAGAGGTATTCTGATCGCACGGCGGACGAGCCGGGCGGGCGGCCGCGTCGGGATGCTCCGCATCCCGCCGAGGAACGTCCGGGCTCCACAGGGCAGGGTGGTTGGCAACACCAACCCGGGGTGACCCGCGGGACAGTGCCACAGAAAACAGACCGCCACCCCTCGGGGTGGTAAGGGTGAAACGGTGGTGTAAGAGACCACCAGCGCCCGGGGTGACCCGGGCGGCTCGGTAAACCCCACCCGGAGCAAGGTCAAGAGGGGCGGCTCGCCGCCCTGCGCAGGCGTCCGAGGGCGGCCCGCCCGAGCCTGCGGGTAGACCGCACGAGCCTGCCGGCGACGGCAGGCCTAGATGGATGGCCGCCGGCCGGGGCTCGCCCCGGCCACAGAACCCGGCGTACAGCCCGACTCGTCCGCCCCACCCCGGGTCCCGCCCGCTCACCATCCCCCGGGGACAAATGCCTGTTTGCCGGCGACGTTGCTGAGATTGATCTGTTGCCGGCGTCCGCCTGACCCACCGGTCTTGTCGGGGGTCGGGAGTAGGAAGTGCGGCATGGAGTCGAGGGTGTCGTACGAGGAGATGTTGGCGGCCATCGCCGAGCGGAGCGCGGTGCTGCGGTCCGCGGTCGCCGGGGCGCTGGAGGCGCGCATACCGGGGTGTCCGGAGTGGACGGGGCGGGACCTGGTGGCGCACGTGGGGGAGGTGCAGCGGGCCTGGGCGGCCAACGTGGCGGCCGGGCCGGCGGACAGGCCGGTCCAGGACGTGCCGGAGGCCGAGCCGACGGGTGACCTGCTCGACTGGTCCGAGCGGAGCACCGAGACGCTGCTGGCCTCGCTGCGGTCGGCCGGGCCGGATCGCGGCGTGTGGACCTGGTGGGGCGAGCCGGCGCGGTCCAGCGCCGTGGCGCGGCACCAGGTGCAGGAGGCGGCGGTGCACGCCTGGGACGCCGAGGACGCCGCCGGGCGGGCCGGGGCGCTGCCGGCGGCGGCGGCGCTGGACGGGGTGGACGAGTTCCTCTCCACCGGGGTGCCCGCCGCGGGCCGCTGGGCCAGTGCGCCGGGGACGGTCGGCGTGGTCGCCACCGACGGGCCGGACGGCGGCTGGCGGGTGGTGCTGTCCCCGGACGGCGGCCGGCTGGAGCCGGGCGACAAGTCCGGCGACGCCGTGCTGCGAGGCAGCGCGAGCGACCTGGTGCTCGCCTTCTACCGCCGCCGTGGGCTCGACTCCCTGGAGGTCACCGGCTCGCTGGAGCTGGCCGGGCAGTTCCTCGGCTGGTTCGCGACCGACTGAGCGGCGGCGAGGGTCGGGGACGCGACGGCGGGGTAGGGAGCGGGCGTGGCGAGCCGGCGACTGACGGTGCGGGCACCGCTGAGCTTCGACGCGGTGCGGGCCGACCTGGAGGTGCCACCGGACTTCCCGGCGGAGGTGCTGGCCGAGGCGGCGGAGGCCGCCGCGACTCCGTCGCTGCCGGAGACCGACGCGACCGACATCCCGCTGGTGACGGTCGACCCGCCGGGCAGCCGGGATCTGGACCAGGCGGTGCACCTGGCCGCCCGGGGCGACGGCTACCGGGTGAGCTACGCGATCGCGGACGTGGCCGCGTTCGTCCGCTCGGGCGGCGCGGTCGACGCCGAGGCGCGGCGGCGGACGCAGACGCTCTACAGCCCGGACCTTCGCACCCCGCTGCACCCGCCGGAGCTCGGCGAGGGTGCGGCCAGCCTGCTGCCGGACGAGGTCCGCCCGGCGGTGCTGTGGCAGATCGACCTGGACGCCGCGGGCGAGGTCACCGCGGTGGACGTGCGCCGGGCGCTGGTCCGCAGCCGGGCTCAGGTGAGCTACCCGGAGCTGCAGGTCGCGGTGGACGCCGGGACTGCGCCGGAGTCGATCGCGCTGCTGCCCCGGGTCGGTGAGCTGCGGCTGGCCCGGGCGCGGGACCGCCATGCGACCGAGCTGGACGTGCCCGAGCAGGAGGTAGTGCCGGGCGAGGGCGGCGGGTGGACGGTCGCGTTCCGCCGGCAGCTGCCGGTCGAGCGGTGGAACGCGCAGGTCTCCCTGCTGACCGGTGCCTGCGCGGCCCGGCTGATGCTGGACGGCGGGGTGGGCGTGCTGCGCACGCTGCCGCCGCCCCGGCCCGAGGACGTGGCCGCGCTGCGGAAGCTCGCCCCGGCGCTCGGCGTGGACTGGCCGGACGGCGCCCACCACGGGGACGTGATCTCGGCGCTGGACGGGGCCACCCCCGAGCAGGCGGCGTTCCTGGAGCACGCCGCGGTGCTGCTGCGCGGCGCGGCGTACACGCCCTTCGACGGCCAGCCGCCGGCCGACCCGCTGCACAACGCGGTGGCATTGCCGTATGCGCACGTCACCGCGCCGATCCGGCGGCTGGTGGACCGCTTCGCCAGCGAGGTGTGCCTGGCCCTGGCGGCCGGCGACGAGGTGCCGGAGTGGGCCCGGGCCGCGCTGCCGGAGCTGCCCGACCTGATGGCCGCCGGCGGGCGGCGGGCCGGCGCGCTGGAGCGGGCCGTGGTGGACGCGACCGAGGCGTGGTTGCTAGCCGGACAGGAGGGCCGGGACTTCGCCGCGGTGGTGCTGGAGGCCGGCCCGGACAAGGGCACCGTGGTGCTCCGCGAGCCGGGGGTGCGCGCCACCTGCGCGGGGGCCGACCTGCCGGTCGGCGAGGAGGTCACGGTGCGGCTGGAGGTCGCCGATCCGGACAAGCGGGTCGTCCGCTTCGCCCGCGCCCCCGGCCCCGACCGGCGCTGAGCCGGCCCCCCGGGCTGCGGTGAGGGACGGGGTGGTCCCGTAGGTTGCCGGAGGGAGCGACGCCGGGTCGCCCGGGGAGGGGTGTGCCGTGGGGGTCGACGTTCGCGAGCTGACCATCGGGGTGCTCGGTGGGACCGGGCCGCTCGGCGGCGGGCTGGCCCGCCGGTTCGCCGCGGCCGGCGTCACCGTGCTGGTCGGTTCCCGGGACGCCGCCCGCGGCGAGCGGGTCGCGGAGGAGATCCGCGTCGACGTGCCCGGCGGGTCGGTCACCGGCGGCGACAACGCCGAGACCGCCCGGCAGTCCGACATCGTCGTCGTCGCGGTGCCGTACGAGGGGCACGCCGACCTGCTCAAGAACCTGGCCGAGGTGCTGGCGGGCAAGATCGTGGTGGACGCGGTCAACCCGCTCGGCTTCGACAAGCAGGGCGCGTACGCGCTGGACGTCCCGGAGGGCAGCGCCGCCCAGCAGGCCGCCGCGCTGCTGCCGGACAGCCGGGTGACCGCGGCGTTCCACCACGTCAGCGCGCCGCTGCTGCTGGACCGGGAGGTTCCGCAGGTCGAGCTGGACGTGCTGGTGCTCGGCGAGGACCGGGAGACGACCGACACCGTGCAGGCGCTGGCCGAGCTCATCCCCGGCGTCCGCGGGGTGTACGGCGGCCGGCTGCGCAACGCCCGGCAGGTGGAGGCGCTGACCGCCAACATCATCTCGATCAACCGCCGCTACAAGGCGCACGCCGGTGTCCGCATCACCGACATCTGAGCCCGCCCGGCGGCCGTCCGGCACTGCCGTCCCGACAAGCTACGCCTCTGCCTCGCGAGGCGGAGCAGAGGCGCAGTCGCCACGGGAGGGTGTCCCCGAGCCGGGGCCGCCCGTCGACGACCTGGGCGACGAGGTGGTCCTGGACCGCCGGCCGCGGCGGGTCGTCTCGCTGGTCCCGTCGCTGACCGAGTCGGTCGCGCTCAGCGTGCCCGGCCTGCTGGTCGGCGCGACCGACTACTGCGCCCACCCCGCGGACCTGCCGGTGGAACGGGTCGGCGGGTCTAAGTACCCCGACCTCGACCGGGTCCGCGCGCTCGCCCCCGACCTGGTGCTCGCCAATGCCGAGGAGAACCAACTCTCCGACGTCGCGGCCCTGCGCGCGGCCGGCGTCCCGGTCTGGGTGACCGCGCCGACCACGCTGGCCGGCGCGTTCCCCAGCCTGCGTCGGATGCTCGCCGCCTGCGGGGTCGACCCGGCGCCGTCGTGGTTGGACGAGGCCCGGCGGGCGTGGTCGTCGGCGTACGACGGCTCGCCCCCGACCCGGACCGCGGTGGTGCCGATCTGGCGCCGGCCATGGATGGTGCTCGGCGGCGGCACGTTCGCCGGGGACGTGCTGCTCCGGCTCGGTGTGCGCAACGCGTACGGGACCTCGACCGAGCGTTACCCGCGCACCACGGTCGAGCAGATGCGGGCTACCGGCGCGGACCTGGTGGTGCTGCCGGACGAGCCGTACGCGTTCTCCGCCGCCGACGGCCCGGAGGAGTTCGCCGGGTTGGACGTGGCGCTGGTCAGCGGCCGACACCTGACCTGGTACGGCCCGTCGCTGCGGGAGGCCCGCGACATCCTCGAGCGGCAGCTGGCGGGTAGCGCGCCCGCGCGGAGTCAGCGGAGGTAGGAGGCTCCGTTGAGGTCGAGCACCGCCCCGGATGCCCACTCCGCCTCCGCCGAGGCGAGATAGAGCACCGCCGCCGCCACCTCCTCGGGCCGCGCGACCCGGTTGAACGGGCTCTGCGCCCGGATCTCCGCCCCGCGCGCCGCCTTGAGGTCGGCGTTGCTCATGTCCGTCTCGATGAAGCCGGGCGCGACGGTCGACACCGCGATCCCGGCGCCGGCCAGCGCGAGCGCCAGCGACTGCCCGAGCGAGTTGAGCGCGGCCTTGCTGGCCCCGTACGCCGGGACCTCCGGCTCGCCCCGGTACGCCCCCCGCGAGGAGACGTTCACGATCCGGCCGCCGGCCCGCAGGTGGCGCAGCGCGCAGAAGGTCACGTTGGCGGTGCCGAGCAGGTTGACGCCGACGATGTGGGTCCAGGCCTGCTGCCACTCCTCGTACGACACCTCGGCCGGCGGGTGCCGCGGCGCGAACACGGCCGCGTTGTTGACCAGCACATCCAGCCCGCCGAGCGAGGCCGCCGCGGCGTCGACGAAGGACCGCACGGCCTCCGGGTCGGCCAGGTCACCCTGCACCACGGTGTGGCCGCTCCCGGCCAGGGTCGCCACCGTCTCGGCGGCGAGCGCGGGGGAGTCGCGGTGGTGCACCGCCACCCGGTCCCCGGCCGCGGCGAAGGCGACCGCCACCGCCCGCCCCACCCCGCGGGACGCTCCCGTCACCAGCACCGCGCGGCCCGCCACGGCCCGAGCCTAGGTGGTGACGCAACGGGCAGAGCGCCACCCGTCACTCGCACGGTGGTTCTGCGGCTCGATCCTCTGCTGACGGCGTGTCCTGCCCGAAATCGTCCCTCCCAAGAGGAAGGATTTCGCGCAGGAGGTGGGGCCGGTGGCGCAGGCGCTGCAGTTGGAGCTGGGGACCGGGCCGGACCGGCTCGCCGAGCTCGGCCTCGACGTGGAGACCCTGCACCGGGCCGTCCGCGCCGGGCTGGCCGCCCGGGCCCGCCGGACCGACCTCGCGCCGCGCAACGCCCAGGGCTCGGACCTGGTCTCGTACACGGTGGAGGAGCTGCGGCTGCTGCTGGAGGCGCGCGGCTGGACCGCCGACTTCGCCGGCGGCCAGGAGCGCACGGTCTCCCCGGACGGGCTGACCGCCGTCATCGTCTCCACCGGCGCGGGCGCGGTCGGCGACCCGCCCGGCGAGGCCCGCACCGCCCACCCCAAGGGCCCGCTGATGCGCGACGCGGTCGCGCTCAACCAGGGCTTCGTGCAGGAGGAGTTCGCGCTCGGGCTGGCCGTGCCGCCGGTGGAGGACGGCCGGCGCTGCTGGGTGCTGCTGGTCAAGGTCGAGCCGGGGACGGCCCGCCTGGAGCTGTCCGCGCCGGACGGGATGCGGGACGGGGTCGTCAACTCCTGGGCCGAGCGGATCCCGCTGCCGCCGCTGGCCCTCGGCGACCCGGGCGAGCCGGGCGAGCCCGGCGAGCCGATCGACGTGCCGGTGGTCCCGCTGCCGTGACCCCGTCCCGGCTGCGGCTGGCGCGGCACCGGCGGGGGATGACGCTCACCGCCCTCGCCCGGCTGTCCGGCGTCCCGCTGCGGACCCTCTCCGCGTACGAGAACGCCCACCACACCCCACCCCGGCCCACGGTCGAGCGGCTGGCGGCGGCGCTGGCCGTGCGGCCGGAGTTCCTGACCGCCGACGAGGTCGATCTGCTCGACCCGGACGTGGTCAGCTTCCGCAAGCTGAGCCGGACCACCGCCGGCCGCCGGGACGCCGCGCTCGCCGCCGGCCGGATCGCGATCGAGATCGCGGACTGGGTCGAGGCCCGCTTCCGGCTGCCGGCGCCGGACCTGCCCACGCTGGAGAAGCACGAGCCGGAGACCGCGGCCGAGATCACCCGGCAGCGCTGGGGGCTGGGCGAGCGCCCGGTGGCCAACATGGTGCACCTGCTGGAGGCGCGCGGCGTACGGGTCTTCTCGCTCGCCGACGACTGCCGCGAGGTGGACGCGTTCTCGCTGATCCGCGACGACCGGCCGTTCGTCTTCCTCAACACCGACCGGTCGGCCGAGCGGCAGCGCTTCGACGGGGCGCACGAGCTGGGTCACCTGCTGCTGCACGGCGGGGCGCCGCGGGTGCACGGGCGGGACCGGGAGGCGGAGGCCAACCGGTTCGCCGCCGCGTTCCTGATGCCGCGCCGGGCGGTGCTCGCCCAGGGGCTGCGCGAGGCCACCGTGGACCGGGTGCTCACCGCCAAGCGGCACTGGACCGTGTCCGCGATGGCGATGACCCACCGGCTGCACGAGCTGCGGCTGCTGTCCGACTGGAGCTACCGGACCACCTGCGTCGCGCTGGCCCGGGACGGCTACCGCGGCGGCGAGCCCGGCGGCGCCCGGCCCGAGGTGTCCCAGGTGGCGGCGAAGGTGCTGGCCAGCCTGCGGCCCCGGGGCGGGGTCGGTGAGCTGTGCGGCCACCTCGGCCTCGACCCGGACGAGCTGAGCCGGCACCTGTTCCGGCTGGTGCCGACCGCGGTCGCCGGCGGCGGGGCGGACCACAGCCCACCCCGCGGCCGGCTGCAGCTGGTGCCCTGACTAGTACGAGTGCTCGGGGCCGGGGAAGGCGCCGGTCCGCACCTCGGTGGCAAACTCCTGCACCGCCGCGCGCAGCGTCCCGCGGAGGTCCGCGTACGTCTTCACGAAGCGGGGGAGCGGACCCTCCCGCAGCCCGGCCAGGTCCTGCCAGACCAGCACCTGGGCGTCGCACTCCGGGCCGGCGCCGATCCCGACGGTGGGGATCTCCAGCTTGCCGGTGATCCGCACCGCCACCTCGGCCGGCACCATCTCCAGCACCACCGCGAACGCGCCCGCCTCCTGCAGCGCGACCGCGTCGGTGAGCAGCCCCTCGGCGGCGTCACCGCGGCCCTGCACCCGGTAGCCGCCGAGCACGTGCTCGCTCTGTGGGGTGAAGCCGATGTGTGCCATCACCGGGATGCCGGCCGTCGTCAGCGCGGCCACCTGTGGCGTCACCGCCTGGCCGCCCTCCAGCTTGACCGCGTGCGCGCCGGCCTCCTTCATGAACCGGACCGCCGTGGCCAGCGCCTGGTCCGGGCTGGCCTCGTACGACCCGAAGGGCAGGTCCGCGACCACGAGTGCCCGCTTCGTCGCCCGGACCACCGCCCGGGCCAGCGGCAGCAGCTCGTCCACCGACACGCGCAGCGTCGACTCGTAGCCGTAGACGTTGTTGGCGGCGGAGTCGCCGACCAGCAGCACCGGCACGCCGGCCGCGTCGAAGATCTCCGCCGCATACTGCTCGTACGCGGTCAGCATGGGCCAGCGCTCGCCGCGCTGCTTGGCCTCGCGCAGGTGGTGGGTCCGCACCCGCTTGCCGGCCGGTCCGCCGTACAGGCTCGCCTCGGTCACCGTGCACCGTCCTCTCCTCGAGGCCCCGTCGCGGGGTCCCCGGGCTCGTGGGACCAGCGTGGCACGGCCGGCCTAGGCTCGTCGCGTGGTCTCGGTCACGGTCGAGCGGCTGGCGACCCCCCGCGGCGAGCTGGTGCTGCGCCGGGAGGGGGCGCACCACGAGATCGTCAGCAACGGGGTGTTCCTGATGGACACCCGGGACGGGCGGTCGGAGCGGGAGCTGGTCCGGGCCGCGGTGACCGGCCCCGGATCGCGGGTGCTCATCGGCGGGCTCGGGGTCGGCTTCTCGCTGGCCGAGGCGCTGGCGCTCGGGGCGGCCGCGGTGACCGTGGTGGAGATCGAGCCGGCGGTGGTCCGATGGAACCGCGAGCACCTCGGCACCGCGGCGCTGGACGATCCCCGGGTCACCGTGGCGGTGGCGGACCTGAGCACCTGGCTGCGGGCCGGGGACGACGTCTTCGACGCGGTCTGCCTGGATGTCGACAACGGTCCGGAGTGGACAGTGACCGACGCGAACGCCGCCCTGTACGGCGACGCCGGCCTCGCCGCCGTCGACCGGCGGCTCGCCCCCGGCGGCACTCTGGCCGTCTGGAGCGCCAACGCCGCCCCCGCCTTCGAGGCCCGCCTCCGCGCCCGCTACCCCGTGGTCGACCTGCGCCGCATCCCCGTCCCCCGCGGCGAGCCCGACCTCGTCTACCTCGCCCGCGACGGCTCCCGCCCGCGGCTGACGGCTCCCGCCCGCGACTGACGGCGCCGGTGCCGTCAGTCGCGCCGGCGAACCGTCAGTCGCGTCCGCAGTCCGTCACTGGTGCCGGCGGGGGGAGGTGTTGGGGGAGACGCCGGGGCCGGGCTGGGTGGGGTGGGGGTGGTCCGGGACAGACGGGGGAGCGGTCTCGGCCCAGCGGGAGCTGATCGGCAGCCGCCTGTCCCGCCCGAACGCCTTGAGCGAGATCTTCGGCCCCGGCGGGTACTGCCGGCGCTTGTACTCGGCCCGGTCGACCAGCCGGATCACCCGCTCGACCAGCTCCGGCGCGTGTCCGGCGGCCACGAGCGAAGCCCAGCCGAGATCCCGGTCGACGTAGTCGGCCAGCACCGCGTCCAGCTCCTCGTACGGCGGGAGCGAGTCGGTGTCCAGCTGCCCGGGCCGCAGCTCGGCCGACGGCGGCTTCGTGATCGTCGACTCCGGGATCGGCGGGGTCTCGCCCCGCTTGTCCGCGGCCTCGTTGCGCCACCGGGCCAGCGCCCAAACCAGCGTCTTGGGTGCGTCCTTGATCGGCGCGTAGCCGCCGACGCTGTCCCCGTACAGCGTCGAGTAGCCGACCGACAGCTCGGTCTTGTTGCCGGTCGCCAGCACCAGGTGACCCTCCTGGTTGGACAGTCCCATCAGGAGGGTGCCGCGGACGCGGGCCTGCAGGTTTTCCTCGGCGAGCCCGGTCAGCGTGGTCGAGGCCAGGAACGCCTCCACCATCGGCGCGATCGGCACCGTCCGGTAGTGGCAGCCCAGCCGGCGGGCCAGCTCGGCGGCGTCGTCCTTGGAGTGGTCGGAAGAGTACGACGAGGGCATCGACACCCCGAAGACCTGGTCGGCGCCGATCGCGTCGGCGGCGATGACCGCGGTGACCGCGGAGTCGATCCCGCCGGACAGGCCGAGCACCACCGAGCGGAAGCCGTTTTTCCGGACGTAGTCGCGGGTGCCGGCGACCAGCGCCCGCCACACCTCCTCCTCGTCGGCCATCCGCTCGGTCACCGCCGCCGTCACCGGCGACCGCGCCGGCGCCGCCTGCTCGGACACGACGTGCCGCTCCACCGTCATGCCGAGCACCGGCCCGGTCACCGTGCCCCGGGTGCCGTCCAGGTCGAGGTCGACGACCAGCAGGGTCTCCTCGTACTGCGCGGCGCGGGCCAGCAGCGTCCCGTCCGGCCCGACCACGAACGAGTCACCGTCGTAGACCAGCTCGTCCTGGGCGCCGGTCATGTTCACGTACGCGATCGTGGCGCCGGCCTCGGCCGCCCGGCGGCGGGCCAGCGGGAGCCGCACGTCGTCCTTGTTGCGCTCGTACGGCGAGCCGTTGATGCAGGTGACCAGCGCGACCTCGGCCCGGCCGGCGATCGCGAACGGCCCGCCGTCCTGCCACAGGTCCTCGCAGACGGTCAGCGCGACGTCGACCCCGCGCACCCGCACCACCACGAAGCGGTCCCCGGGCACGAAGTAGCGCGCCTCGTCGAAGACGCCGTAGTTGGGCAGGTGGTGCTTGAAGTACGTCGCCGCGACCCGGCCGCCGTGCAGCAGCGCGCACGCGTTGCGCGGGCCGCCGGTGGCGTCCAGGTAGCCGACCACCACGGCCAGCCCGCCCAGCCCGGCCTCGTCCAGCCGGGCGGCGAGCGAGTCCCGGGCCTGCACCGATGCCGACCGGAACGACTCCCGGAAGACCAGGTCCTCCGGCGGGTAGCCGGTCAGCGCCATCTCCGGGAACAGCACCAGGTCGGCGCCGGCGTCCGCGGCCCGCCGGGACCACTCCAGCACCAGCGTGGCGTTGCCGGCGAGGTCGCCGACGGTCGTGTCCACCTGGGCCAGGGCGATCCGCAGCTGCGCCATGCCCCCATTGTCCTACCCGTCGCCCCGTCCGCGGTGGGACCATGCCGGCAGCGAGGAGGCCGCCGTGAGCACTCGGGTCCGTGACGTGATGACCAGCCGGCTGGGCGAGCTGCGGCACGAGCCGGTGGCCCGGCGGGTGCGCGCCGAGCTCGGCGGCCGGACCGTGCTGGACAGCACCCGGGCGGTGCTCGTGTGGGAGCCCCGCCGGGTCGTCCCGTCGTACGCAGTGCCGGTCGGGGACATCCGGGCGGAGCTGGTGGCGGCGGAGCGCGGGGCGGTCGCGGAGGGTTCCGTCGGGCTGTCGCTGCCCGAGGTGTCCAGCCGGCCGATCCTCGACCCGTCGGTGCCATTCGCGGTGCACAGCGCGGACGGGCAGCCGCTGGAGCTGCGCTCCGGCGGCGCCGTCGCGGCCGGATTCCGGCCGGCGGACGCCGACCTGGCCGACCACGTCGTGCTCGACTTCGACGGCTTCGACGCCTGGTACGACGAGGACGAGCGGATCGTGTCGCACCCGCGCGACCCGTTCCACCGGATCGACGTGCTGCCCAGCTCCCGGCACGTCCGGCTGGAGCTGGACGGCGAGCTGCTGGCCGAGTCGGGCCGGCCGCGGCTGCTGTTCGAGACGCTGCTGCCGACCCGCTTCTACCTCGACCCGGCGGACGTCCGGGTGGCGCTGCGCCCGAGCCCGACCCGGACCTGGTGCGCGTACAAGGGCGAGGCGTCGTACTGGTCGGTGGAGGTCGGCGGCGAGCTGGTGCCGGACCTGGTCTGGGGTTACCCGGAGCCCTTGCACGACGCCGCCGCGGTCGCCGGCTTGGTGTGCTTCTTCGACGAGCGGGTCGACGTGGTGCTCGACGGGGTCCGCCGGGAGCGGCCGGTCACCCCGTGGTCGGTCCGGCGGTGACCGCGGTGGTCACCTACGCTGCGGGCATGCGTGGGCGGGCGGTACGGCTGGTCGGGCTGTTCGCGGTGCTGGCCGCGCTGGCCGGCTGCTCGGCCGCGACCGGGTCGCCGCCGGCGCCGGTGGCCGCCGGGGCGCCGGCCGCGCCGACCGGCCCCGCCGCGACCACGCACCCGACCCATACCGTGCCCCCGCCCCGGGCCCCGCTGCGGGCCGGGGAGCGGCTGACCACGCTGACCGTGCCGCGGGCGTACGCGCCCGCGCCGCCGCCAGGTGCGACGGACGAGTACCGCTGCTTCCTGGTCGACCCCCGCCTGCGGCAGCCGACCTTCCTGACCGGCAGCCAGTTCCTGCCCGGCAACGCCGCGCTCGTGCACCACGCGATCTTCTACCGGGTCGCCCGGGCCGATGTGGCGGAGGCCCGCGACCTGGACCGGACCGACCCGGGCGACGGCTGGACCTGCTTCGGCGGCACTGGCGTCGGCGGCTCGGAGCCGGCCCGGCAGCTGAACAGCGGGTCGGACTGGGTGGCCGCCTGGGCGCCCGGCGGCGGCGAGCGGCGGGCGCCGGCCGGCACCGGCTACCTGCTGGAGCCGGGCGCGCAGCTGGTCATGCAGGTGCACTACAACCTGCTCCGGGCCGAGCCGGGGGCGACCGACCGGCCCGGCATCCGGCTGCGCTTCAACGCCGGCACCGCGCCGCTGAAGCCGCTGCGCACGACCCTGCTGCCCGCGCCGGTGGAGCTGCCGTGCGCGGCCGGCGAGACCGGCCCGCTCTGCGACCGGACCGCGTCCGTGCTCGACCTGATCCGCCGCTTCGGCCCGAAGGCCGGGTCAACCGTGGCCGGGCTCGGGCTGCTCTGCATGCCGAAGGGGCAGCCGGTGGCCGGCTCCGTCCAGCGGTGCGACCACCCGGTCCGGGAGGCCGGCCGGCTGTACGCGGTCGCCGGCCACATGCACCTGCTCGGCACCGCGATCAAGGTCGAGCTCAACCCGGGCACCCCGCGGGCGCGGACGCTGCTGGACGTGCCGTCGTACAGCTTCCACGACCAGCCGGCGGTCGCGCTGCCGGAGCCGGTCGCGGTCCGCCCGGGCGACACGTACCGGGTGACCTGCCGGCACGACGCCGCCCAGCGCCGCTACCTGGAGGAGCTGCGCGGCGTTGCCCCGAGATACGTCGTCTGGGGCGACGGCACCACCGACGAGATGTGCCTCGGCACCGTCGTCCGCGACTGAGGCAGCCGGGGCCGGCCGGGCCGGCCGCCGGCCGCCGCGGCGCCCGCCGCGGGCCGCGGCGGCGCGGGCGATCCGCAGCTGGGCCATGGCTCCACTCCACCCGGCACCGCGGCGCCGGACCGGTGACCGCCGGTGGTCCGGTGATCACCCGGCTGGGCGGTCGGCGGCGCGCACAAGCCGCCGTACTGTGTCGATTATGGGATGTCTGGGCGGTGGCGGCGCCCGCTTGACGGCCGGGCTGGCCCTTCTTGTCGCGGCCGCGGGCTGCGCGTCCCCGGCGGAGCCGGCCGCATCATCGGCCGGCCTGCCGGCGAGCCCTGGCCACTCCTCGCACGCGGCGCCGAGCTACAGCCCGGCCGGCCCGCTGCAGCCGGGCGAGCGGTTCACCACCGTCGAGGTGGCCCAGGCGTATGCTCCTCGGCCGCCCTCCGGCGGCACCGACGAATACCGCTGCTTCCTCGTCGACCCGGGCCTGCGCGAGCCCGCGTTCCTGACCGGCAGCCAGTTCCGGCCGGCCAACGGGGCCATCGTGCACCACGCGATCGTCTACCGGATCGCGGCCGGGGACGTCCCGGTCGCCCGCCGGCTGGACAGCCGGGACCCCCGGGACGGCTGGACCTGCTTCGGCGGCACCGGGATCGCGGGGACCGGCCCGGCGCAAGCCCTCGCCGCGGGTGGCGACTGGATCGCCGCCTGGGCCCCCGGCGGGACGGTGGAGGACCGGCTGCCCGCCGGCACCGGCTACCGGATCGAGCCGGGCGCCCGGCTGGTCATGCAGGTGCACTACAACCTGATCCGGGCGCAGGCCGGGGCGACCGACCGGCCCGGCATCCGGCTCCGGCTGGCCCCGGGCACGGCCCGGCTGGTGCCGCTGCGGACGCAGCTGCTGCCGGCGCCGGTCGAGCTGCCCTGCGCCGCCGGCGAGTCGGGCCCGCTCTGCGACCGGACGCGGGCCGTGCTCGACATCATCCGCCGCTTCGGCTCCTCGGCCGGCGCCCGGGTGGCCGGGCTCGGTCTGCTCTGCGCACCGGGCGGCCAGGCCCGCGCCGGCAGCGTCCAGACCTGCGACCACCCGGTCCGGTACGCCGGCCGGGTGTACGCGCTGGCCGGGCACATGCACGTGCTCGGCAGCCGGATCACCGTCCGGCTCAACCCGGGCCGGCCGGGCGCCCGGACCCTGCTCGACGTCAACCCGTACAACTTCCACGACCAGCGCAGCGTCCCGCTGCCGAAGCCGGTGTCCGTCCGCCCCGGGGACACCCTGCGGGTGACCTGCACTCACGATGCGACGCAGCGGCCGCACCTCGCGGAGCTGCGCGGCCTGCCGCCCCGCCATGTGGTGTGGGGCGACGGCACCATGGACGAGATGTGCCTCGGCATCGTCGTGCACTCCTGAGCGGGACCTGCGGGGCGGACCGGATCAGGCCGGGACCGCGACTCCGGTGATCTGGACGGGTGGGTCGAGCGGGTTCAGCTCCGCGGCCTGATCCACCCCGGGCGGGGTGATCACGTCCATCGCCTTGGGCACCGTGGCCGGGTCGACCGCGCAGATCGGGCTCGTCCCGCCCGGCGCGCACACGCCGAACTGGAAGTCCTGCGGGGTCGGCTGGAAGCCGCGGGCCCGCCCGGGCGCGAAGCCGTCCTGGCCGTGCAGCACCACGGTGAAGCGCCAGCCCGGGCCGATCGTCCCGAGCGCCGCGGTCGGCACCAGGACCGTGATGTAGCCGGAGGCCTGGCTGGCCAGCACCGACGCGGTGCCCAGCGGGGTGCCGGACGCGTCCACGAAGACCGGGTCGGCGAAGCCCTCCACCTCGATCCGCCGGCTCCACGCCGAGTCGGCCGCGATCGAGTAGTTGCGGTCCGGGAACGCGGCCGCGGTCGAGGTGGCCGTCGCTGCCGGGTCGTGCACGTACACGTCGAGCAGCTGCGCGCCCAGCGGCGAGCCGAAGGTCGGCGCCAGGTTGCGGATCCGCGCCCGCAGCAGCGTGGTGTCGCCGTCGACGACCACCTGGAAGCGCTGCAGGTCGAAGGCGCCGGGTTGGAAGTTGGACGAGGTCGGGTACGCGTACGTCCCCGGGCCGTTGTCGTCGCCGTCCGGGTCGGTCACGTCGAGCACGGTGGTGCCGGTGACGTTCTCCGAGATCACGGTGCGCCGGGCGTAGCCGGTCGCCCCGGAGGCGGTGGTGGTCGCGACGGTCACCGCCGAGCTGCCGAATGGCGCCGGCACGGTGGCGGTGAAGGCGCCGTCCGCCCCGGCGGTGACGGTCACCCGGGCGGTCTCGCCGGGGATGTCCAGCGGGGTGGACACCACGTCGACGGTGGCGCCGGGCGCGGTGGTGCCGGTGACCTCGACGGTCGGTGTGGTCACCGAGGCGCCGTCGGCCGGCGCGGTCACGGTCAGCGGGGCGAGGCCGGGCGGACCGGAGCGGACGTACCGGTCGGCCACGATCGCCGGCTGCTCCACCGGCCGGCCCGCGCCGACGCCCAGCACCAGCCGCGCCAGCTGGGCCTGCGCCCAGGTGAGCGGGGAGGTCGAGCCGACCGACTCGCCGTTGACGAAGCCGATCGACGCGGTCTCCGGCGGGGTCCCGTACGGCGACGCCGCGAGGTCTGGATTTTCCCAGGCCTGCTCCGGGATCAGGCCGACGCCGGAGGCGTACCGGTCCATGGAGTCCAGCAGCGCGGCCGCGCCGGTCCGGTCCCCCGTCTGCAGCTGCTGCTCGGCCCGCTCGCCGGACAGCACCGGCCACACGTGTCCGGAGCCGTTGCCGCCGGTCGGCCACGGCTTGCCGTCCGGGTCGCAGCCCGTCGGGTCGGCGACCCAGCAGTCGCCGTAGCCGTCCTCGGTGCCGGGGGTGTCGGTGCCGTACCGGTACCACCCCGGGCCGGAGGCCGTCTCGCGCTTGATCACCGCGTCGACCACCGGCAGCGAGGCGAGCACGTCCGGGTCGTTCGCCGGCAGGATGCCCAGCCGGGTCAGCTCCAGGAAGCCGGCGTCGACCACCGTGCGCTGGTCCGCGTTCGGCCCGCCGTTGCCGAGGTTGTAGACGGTCGCCGCGTTCGGGTCGCCGTCCCGGGACAGCCGGATGAAGTAGCGGGCGGCGTACGGCCCGGAGGTCGTCACCGTCCAGCCCTTGATCGAGCGCTGGAAGTGGTCGGCGGTGGCCCGGTAGACCCGCGCGGCCGCCGGCTGGCCCTGCTGGTCGGCGATCCGGCCGGCCGCGACCAGCCCGGCGATCTCGGCCGCGATGGTGGAGGGCGAGTAGCCGCCCTGCTCCTCCCACCGCTCGGCGCCGAACGACGGCCCGCGGGCGACCAGGAAGTCCGCCGCCAGCCGGATCCGCGGCCACAGCGCGGCGTCGCCGGCCAGCCCGGACTGCCAGGCCATCAGGATCGGGTACGCGGTCTGGTCCAGCTGGTCGCCGCCGCTCTCCGGACCTTTGAGCCCGTTGATCAGCGAGTTGCGCGGCATCCGGCCGTCGGACTGCTGCTGCCGCTCGAACAGGAACCGGGTCGTGGCCCGCGCGGTCGCCAGGTCACCGGCACTCAGCAGCGCGGTGAACGACTCGTACAGGTCGCGGCCGAAGATCGTGCGGTAGGACCCGAAGTAGGGGGCGCGGCCGTCGATCGGGTCGCCGGCGCTGACCGCCTGCCCCCACGGCGCGCCGAGCCCGGCCACGATGGCGCCGGGGAAGGTCTTGTCCTCGCTGGCCTTCACCACGTTGACGGAGAGGTAGTACGCCCGGCGCAGGCGCAGCGACTGGGCCGCGGACAGCCCGGGCAGCGCGCCCAGGGGTGGCTTGAGACCGGCGTCGTACGCGACCCAGCCGGCGGCGTACTTCGCGTAGGTGAGCGCGAAGGACGCCCGCGCGGACGCGCCGGCGACGCTGATCGCCTGCGCCGCGGTGGTGCCGTAGCCGAGCGCGAGCGTGAAGCGGCCGGCGGTGTCCCGGGCGACCTCGGCGGTCTGCACCACGTTGCCGTCGGCCGCGGTGGTCGGCCCGGACAGCGCCCGGGCGGAGTCGAGCTGGGCCAGCCCGTCGCTGGGCGTCCCGGCGTAGCCGCTCGAGGCGGACCGGAACGGGCGGTCCGCGCGCAGCGCGCCGTGCAGGGGGACGGCGTAGTCGCGGTTGGCCGCGTTGGTGACCGTGTTGGTGTCCGAGCTGACCAGCGCGGTGGTGGCCGGGTCGACGGTGGCGTCGTCCGCACCCGCGTTGCCGGTCCCGCCGCCGCCGTTTCCGTTGACGGTGGCGTCGTAGCGGACGAAGACCTTGAGGCTGCTCGGTCCCTCCAGCCGGGTCTGCATCACCACGGCGTCCCGGGCCGGGTCGGTGACGTAGTCGGTGACCAGCCGGTAGCCGCCGCGCCGCGGGGTGCTGGTGACCCGGCAGGCCAGCCCGCCCGGGTCGATCGCCTGCACCGTGTACGTCATGTCGCGGGTCTGCAGGTCGGTGAAGGTGGCCCCGTCGGTGACCACGTACTGCAGGGTCTCGACGTTGGTGTTGTCGACGGTGGGCGCGTAGACGTCGGAGAGCACGCCGTTGGCCACCGTGAACCACACCTTGGACGTGGTGTTGCGCGCGGTGCCCACGCAGTCCTTGCGGGCCAGGTCGAAGTGCGACTCCACCCCCGGCGCCCCCTCGGGCGGCGCGGCTCCCGCCGGCACCGCCGTCAGCCCTCCCGCCAGCAGCAGACCGGTCAGGACGGCCCCGAGCGTGCGCACCTTGGTCACGCGGGCATCACACCACCGCCCATGACGGCCCGCAACGCCGTCCACAGATCCGGCGTCCGGTTGTCCCCAGCCCTCGGAGCGGGGTCAGGTCGCGGCGTTGTCGCGGAGCCAGAGGGCTATGAGGCCGCGGAAGTGGTCGACGAAGTGGTCCTGCTCGTGGGTGGGGTAGGTGGCGCGGACGGTGTCGACGAGCAGGGTGTCGAAGTCGGAGGAGGCGACCCAGTCGCGGACGACCTCGTCCAGCGAGGCCAGCGAGGTGGCGCAGAACTCGCGGTAGCGCTCGGTGTCGAAATGCTCGTCGGCCAGCTTCGCGTACGCCGCCAGCTTGTCCCCGTACGGCGCGTCGGAGTCGGCGACGTCGAAGTAGCGCCGGGTGTCGGTGTCCAGCCGCGGCTTGCGCCCGGTGACCGCGCAGAAGGCCGACCACTTGAGCAGCGCCGAGATCGCCCACGGGAAGTAGTAGTGCAGCGAGGTGATCGCGATGTCCGGGCAGGCGTTGGCGTAGTCGATCGGGTGCACCTCGGTGCCCCGCACCAGCGACTCGCAGGAGTTGAACTCCCACCGGAAGAACGCGTTGATCAGCTTGGAGATGGCCAGGATCTCCAGCCCGGCCTCGGGGGCGAGGAAGTCGTGCTGCACCGCGTACCGGTCGTGCATGGGCAGCTCGGGCCGGAAGCGCATCACCATCGTCTCGGCGCCGATGGTCAGCGACCGGGCGAACGCGTCGTAGCCTTCCACCGAGGCCTGCAGGTGCATGAGCCGCTCGCCGGACTCGTCGTACGCCCGGTGCAGCGCGTCGGCGTCGGTCACCCGGTTGACCCCGACCCAGGCGCCGCCGTCGAACGGCTTCATGAACAGCGGGTAGCCGATCTGCTCGGCGATCGCGTCCAGGTCGAAGGACCGGTTGTACTTGGCCGACGTGTACGCCCAGCGGGCGTTGTCCAGCGGCTTCTTCGGCGGCACCAGCCAGGTGTCCGGCACCTTGAGCCCGAGCCGGAGCATCGCGCAGTACGCCGCGTGCTTCTCCATCGACTGGAACGTGAACGGGCTGTTCAGCAGGTACACGTCGTCCATCAGCGCGGCCTTCTTCAGCCACTCGCGCGGGTGGTAGTACCAGTACGCCAGGCGGTCGATGACCAGGTCGTACCGCGGGGTGCTCCGCAGGTCGAACGGCTCGATGGTGATCCGCTCGGTCCGCAGCGTGTGCGGCGTGCCGTCGGCGGACCGGACCGCGCCGAGCCGGCGGACCAGCTCCTCGAACGCGCGCGGCCAGTCCTCCTCGGTGCCGAGCAGCAGCCCGACGAGGTGCTCGGTGCGGTCACCACGGGGCACGGAAGCCTCCTGTCGCCTAGCAGAACCGGGGGAGGTGGTGGGCGAGCTGCCGCCGCCAGGACGGCCAGTCGTGCGGGATGTCGTGGCCCCACATGTCGAGCTCGCAGCGGATGCCCTTTTCCTTGAGCAGCCAGGCCATGTGCCGGGTGGACGGCAGCGAGCCGGTGGTGTCCTCCCACATGCCCTGGCCGACCACGAGCAGCACCGACAGCCGGGACCGCAGCCACTCGAGGTGGTCGCCGCCGAGCCCGGGCACGAAGTGGATCGGGTTGGTGAAGTAGGCCGCCTCGCCCTGCTCACCCCAGCCGTGCCAGGCGGCCGGGTCGTAGTTGCCGGAGAAGCTCATCGACAGCGGGAAGAGGTCGGCGCGCCGCAGCGCGAAGGTGAGCGCGTGGTACGCCCCCATCGAGCAGCCGATGGTGCCGAGCTCCTGCGGGCCGCCGCAGTCCTCGTAGATGTACGGCACCACCGACTCGACCACCCACTGCTCGTACTCGTCGTGCCGGCGGGCCCGGTCCTCGACCGACAGCGACCGGTTGGACCAGGACACCGCGTCGTGCGAGGTGATGCAGTAGAGCTTGCAGCGGCCGGCGTCCAGGAGGGGCCGGACCGCCTCGATCATCCCGTTGTTCTCGAAGTCCCAGGCCCGGCCCTGCTCGGACGGAAAGACCAGGAACGGGCGGCCGAAGTGCCCGTACGTGATCACCGCACCGGCGCCCCCGAGGGCCGGCGCGGGCACGTCGACGTGGTGTCGGCGGGTCATGTCCGAACCGTACCCGGCGGCACCGGCGAAAGGATCAGGGCAGTTTCCAGACCTCGGCGAGCAGGCCGGTCAGGTGCGGGTCGAAGGCGTCCCGCCAGGCGACGTAGTTGTGCACGTCCGGGAGCTCGACGAAGCCGACCCGGTAGCCCTGGGCGTGCAGCGCGTCCGCCATCGCCCGGTTGTTGCCCAGGTTCTCCTCCAGGACGCCGCAGGTCAGCGTCGTCGGGACCGGCTCGGCGGCCAGCGTCCGGCGCTTGGTGTCGGCGACGAAGCGGGTGATCCGGCCGTACCGCGCGAACCCCCGCTCCTGCGGGTCGAGCCGGCGGCTGAAGAACGACGCGGACTGCAGGAACAGGCCGCCGAAGAGCCCGGGGTGCCGCCGCTGCGCGTGCAGCGCGGCCAGCCCGCCCAGGCTTGCGCCCATCGCGACCACCGGCCCGGACACCTCGACCTGCCGGCGCACCGCCGGCAGCAGCGCCAGCGCCAGCGCCTTCGCGTAGCTGACGCTCGCCGAATACCACTCGTCGCGCTCGCCCGGGCCGAGCAGCGCCACCCGGTGCCGGGGCAGCCGGTCGGCGGCGATCATGGCGCCCGCGTACGCCGTCAGACCGGAGAGGGCGTCGTACTCCGGGCCGTCGTGGGCGACCAGCAGCGGCAGCGGCTCGGTCGGCCGGGCGTCGGCCGGCGCCCAGACCCGTACCGACACGTCGGCCTTGAGGTAGCGGGACGGGACGGTCAGCTCGGTGGTCCGGCCGTCCACGACCGGCGCGCCCAGCCAGGTCGGCGGCTGGTAGTCGGGGAACTCGAGCACCGACTTGTCCCCGAACGCGCCCGGTGCCACCCGCGGGTTGCCCGGGTCGCAGACCTCCTCGTACCCGCCGTCCGGGTGCCGCAGCTCCAACCGGTACTCCATCCGCCAGACGGCCGGGCGGGGCAGGGTGAGCTCCCAGCCGCCGGCGGTGCGGGTGAAGTGCAGCCGGTCGCCCGGCACCCGCACGTCCTGCGCCAGCCGGACCCCGGCGAGCCGGGAGTCCGGGTCGGGGAAGCGGAAGGTCACCTCGGCGGCGTCGGCGGTGGGTCCGGTCGGAGCCGTCGGAGCGTCGACAGGCATCCGACCACTCTAAGATCAGAGATTGGTGGCTTCTCACCGGGCACGGCGAAGGCCGGGCACGCGCCCGTTTCCGGACCGTTACCCGAAATTGTCGGTCCTGACGGCAACAATGAGGTCCCGCCGGGCGTCTGGACGGGGGGACGCTCGTCGGGGGCCGTCATGACGGCGGTCGGTGCTGGGGAGAGCTGGAGGCTGGGGCATGGGTCGGGGTGGAGCTCGGGGGACCGGGCGCGGGCAACGGTCCCGGGTCCGCGCGGGGATCCTCGCTGTCCTGCTCATCGCGCTGGTGGCGGGGTGCAGCGGCGGGTCCGGCTCGGGGTCGGGCTCCGGCGGACTGCTGGGCCAGGTGCAGGGCTCGTCCGCGCCCGCGCCGACGACCACGCCGGCCGCGGCGGCCGCGCGGGTGTCGGTCTCCCCGCGCAACGGCACAGAGGACTACTCGGTGGTCAAGCCGGTCGTGGTCACCGCGGCCGCCGGCACGCTGTCCTCGGTCTCGCTCCGCAACGCTGACGGCGACCCGGTCGACGGCGCGCTCAACACCGACCGCACCACCTGGACCTCCACCGAGCCGCTCGGCTACGACCGGAGCTACTCGGTGTCCGCCGTCGCGGCCAACGCGGACGGCAGGACGACCACGGCGACCAGCGAGTTCAGCACCGTCGAGCCGCGGACGTTCACCCTGCCCTACCTGTCGCCGTCCCCGGGCTCGACCGTGGGCGTCGGCCAGCCGATCACCGTCCGCTTCGACGAGCCGATCGCGGACAAGGCCGCCGCCGAGCGGACGCTGACCGTGACCACCACGCCGGCCGTGCAGGGCTCGTGGCACTGGTTCTCCGACCAGCTCGCGCACTGGCGCCCGCCGACGTACTGGCGGCCCGGCACCAAGGTCACCGTCAAGGCGGCGGTCTACGGCGTGCACGTCGGCAACGACATCTATGGCCAGCAGGACGTCACCATGTCCTTCAACATCGGCCGGTCCAAGATCGCCACCATCGACGACAACACCAAGAGGATGGTCGTCCGGATCGACGGCAAGGTGGTCAAGACCATCCCGGTCGCGATGGGCAAGGACCAGCGGGTCGTGGTCAGCGGCAAGACGATCAACTACCTCACCCAGAGCGGCCCGCACATCGTCGCGGAGAAGTACCCGGTCAAGACGATGAGCTCGGCGTCGTACGGGGTCACCGACAAGGAGCACCCGGAGTACTACGAGGAGAAGATCCCGCTCGCGGTGCGGATCTCCCCGGACGGCGAGTTCGTCCACGCGGCGTCGTGGTCGGTGGCCGACCAGGGCCGGCGCAACGTCTCGCACGGGTGCGTCAACATCTCCCCGGACAACGCGCGCTGGTTCTACAACAACTTCTCCTTCGGCGACGTCGTGGACATCCGCAACACCGGGCGGATGCTGCCCCAGGCCCCCGGCTACAACGAGTGGGGCATCCCCTGGGCCCAGTGGAAAGCCGGCAGCGCGCTGAGCTGATCCTCAGCGGGCAGCACCCCTCGGGGTAACGTCGGCGAAACGGTGCTGGTCGAGACTGCCCGGAGCGGCTCGCCCGGAGTGGCCGGCGGGACGCGAGGGGAGCGACGTGGACAGGCAGCAGGAGTTCGTGCTCCGGACCCTGGAGGAGCGGGAGATCCGCTTCGTCCGGCTGTGGTTCACCGACGTGCTCGGCTTCCTCAAGTCGGTCGCCGTTGCCCCGGCCGAGCTGGAGGGCGCGTTCGCCGAGGGCATCGGCTTCGACGGCTCGGCCATCGAGGGCTTCGCCCGGGCGTCCGAGAGCGACATGATCGCCAAGCCCGACCCCGGCACCTTCCAGGTCCTGCCGTGGCGCGAGGGCGTGCCCGGCGACTCGGCGCGGATGTTCTGCGACATCCTGATGCCGGACGGCTCCCCGTCCTGGGCCGACCCGCGCTTCGTGCTGCGCCGCGCGCTGGCCAAGGCCAAGGACATGGGCTTCACCTTCTACACCCACCCCGAGATCGAGTTCTTCCTGCTCAAGGGGCTGCCCGAGGAGGGGCGGGAGCCGCGGCCGGTGGACACCGGCGGCTACTTCGACCTCACCAGCCACGACGTCGCGCACGACTTCCGCCGGCTCGCCGTGGACGCGCTCGAGGCGATGGGCATCTCGGTCGAGTTCAGCCACCACGAGGTGGCGCCCGGCCAGCAGGAGATCGATCTGCGGTACGCGGACGCGCTCACCACCGCCGACAACATCATGACCTTCCGGCACGTGGTCAAGGAGGTCGCGATGGCGCAGGGCGTCTACGCGACGTTCATGCCCAAGCCGTTCACCGCGCAGCCGGGCTCCGGCATGCACACGCACCTGTCCCTGTTCGAGGGCGACCGCAACGCCTTCCACGACCCGTCCGACGAGCTCAACCTGTCCAAGACGGCGCGCTCGTTCATCGCCGGGCTGCTGCGGCACGCGCGGGAGATCACCGCGGTCACCAACCAGTGGGTCAACTCGTACAAGCGGCTGTTCGGTGAGCCGCTGGCCAACACGGTGGCCGAGGCGCCGGCGTACGTCTGCTGGGGGCACGCCAACCGCTCGGCCCTGGTCCGGGTGCCGATGTACAAGCCCGGCAAGGCCAACTCGACCCGCGTCGAGGTCCGCTCGCCCGACCCGGCCTGCAATCCGTACCTGGCCTTCGCGCTCATGCTCGCCGCCGGCCTGCGCGGCATCGAGGCGGAGTACGAGCTGCCGCCGGGCGCCGAGGACGACGTGTGGGCGCTGACCGACGACGAGCGGCGCGCGATGGGCTACGACGACCTGCCGCACAACCTGGCCGACGCGGTCCGGTCGATGGAGGGCTCGGAGCTGGTCGCCGAGACCCTCGGCGAGGGCGTCTTCGACTACTTCCTGCGCAACAAGCGGGCCGAGTGGGCGGAATACCGGGCCAAGGTCACCCCGTTCGAGCTGGCCCGCTACCTCCCCTCGCTGTGACACCTCCGGGCTGGTGCGCACCTGGAGCAGCCTCGAGCCGTCCGGAGCGCGGCCGCGGCCGCCGCGCACCAGGACCGGGCCCACATGCTGGCCTTGGTCGGGCGGGTGGCCGGCGCGGGTGACCGGCGCCACTCGCCCCGGACCGGCGCGGTTGCAATCAGCAGTGGGAGCGTGGCGTCCTGACAGGTGTGAGGATGCGGCGTGGCGCGTGACGCGGAGTTCCTGCGGGCGACGATGCCGGCGCTCGACCTCGTGCACAACCTGGCCCGGCGGCTGGCCCGGGACCGGGCTGCGGCCGAGGACCTGGTGCAGGAGACCTACCTGCGGGCCTGGCAGGCGTGGTGCGCCCATCGGCGTCCGGACCGGGTCGCGCCCTGGCTCGCCACCATCTGCCTGAACGCGGCCCGTGACGAGGCCCGGCGGCGGGGCCGCCGGCCGGAGGCGCCGCTGGCCTACGCGGTCGAGCCGCCCGATCCCGCCGACGTGGCCGAGATGGCGACCGGCCGGGTGCTGCGCGGGCAGGTCGAGGCGGCGCTGGCCGGGTTGCCGGAGCCGCAGCGGGTGGCGGTCGTGCTGATGGACCTGTGCGGGCTGACCGCGTCCGAGGTGGCCGAGGTGACCGGCAGCCCGCGCGGCACCGTGCTGTCGCGGGTGCACCGGGGGCGACTCGCGTTGGCGGCACTGGTGGCACAGCGGGGAGGTGAACGGCATGAGGTGGCCGGATCCTGATCGGCACGATCCGGCGGAGCTGGCCGCCTCCTACCTCGGCGGCGAGCTGGGCCGCCGACGGCGGGGACGGTTCGAGCGGCACCTGCTGGACTGCGCCGGCTGCCGGGCTGAGGTCGCTGCCGGCCGGGCGGGCCGGATGGCGGCCGAGTCGCTGCGCGAGCTGGCGCCGCCGGGGCTGCGGGACCGGGTGCGCGCGACCGTCGAGCTCTCGCCGGTGGTGGAGACCGCCCGCCGCCCCCGGGCCCTGGCCGTGGCCGTCGCCGCCGCGGGCGCGGCCGTGTTGCTCGCGGCGGGCGCCGTCGCCCTCGGCGTGGACGGCGATGCCCCGCCCCGGGCTCCGGTCGCCTCCCCGCCGCCGGCCCCGCGCTCCGGCGACCCGGATGTGCCCGCCCGCTCCGGGGCCGCCGGTCCGACCCCGCCGGCCGCCGCCGCGCCGGCGTCCCTGCTGGCGATCGCCGCCGCCTACCGCGGTGAGCGGGCGGGATGGTCGGCATCCGCGGCGCAGCCTCCGGTCGTGGCCGTCCGGGGCATGCGGTGGACCGGCAGCCGGCAGGGCATGGCCGCGGACCTGCCGGTGGTCCTGCACCGGTATGCGGCCGGCCCCGGCCGGGAGGTGCTGGTCGTCGGGTCGGCCCGCGGCTTCCCGCACCCCGCCGACGCCCGGCCGCTGCCCGGGGCCGACTGGATAGCGCCGGTCGACGGGCTGACCGTCGTGTGCGTCCCGGTGCTCGGCCGGGTGCTCGTCGTCGGCGCCGACCCCGTGACCGTCACCGCCGCCGCCGACGCGCTGGCCCGCTCCTGACCTCGCAGTCCCGTCCCCGAGAGAGGCCTCCCGTGTCCACGATCCGCATGGCTGCGCCGTTGCTGGCCGCCGTCTCGCTCGTGCTCGCCGCCTGCGGTGGGGCGCCGGAGCCACCGACCGCCGCCTCGCCGCCCGCCGTCACGAGCTCCGCCCCGGCGGCGACGACCGCTCCCACGCCGCCGGCGCCGACCGGGGATGCGCCCGTCCCTGAGCAGCTCCGCTTCTCGGCCGCCACGGTGGACGGCGGCCGGTTCGAGGGCGCGTCGCTGGCCGGGAAGCCGGCAGTGTTCTGGTTCTGGGCGCCGTGGTGCACGGTGTGTCGCGGCGAGGCCCCGGACATCGACGCGCTGCAGCGCCGGTACGGGGACCGGGTCAGCTTCGTCGGCGTGGGGAGCCGCGGGCCGGTGGGCGACATGCGGGAGTTCGTCGCGCAGACGAGCCTCGGTGCCTTCCCGCACGTCGCCGACGCCGACGGCGCGGTGTGGAGCAGGTTCGGTGTCGCCGCCCAGCCCGCGTTCGCCTTCGCCGGGCGGGACGGCACCGTCGAGGTGGTGCCGGGCAAGCTCGGTGCCGCCGAGCTTGCCGCCCGTCTCGAGGCGCTGGTGCGATAGGCCGTGCCCGACGCCCCCTACGCGCTGGCGCTCGCTGCCGGCCTGCTGGCCGCGGTGAACCCGTGCGGTTTCGCGATGCTGCCGGCGTACGTGTCGCTGGTCGTCCTCGACTCCGGCGCCGCCTCCCGCGCCGGCGCGCTGCGCCGGGCGGCGGCGATGACGGTCGCGATGACCGGCGGTTTCGTCGCGGTGTTCGGGACCTTCGGGCTCATCGTCACCCCGCTGGCGCTCTCGGTGGAGCGGTACCTGCCGTGGGTCACTGTCGTGATCGGTGTCCTGCTGGTCGCTCTGGGCGGCTGGCTGGTGTCCGGTCGGGAGGTCTACCTGCGGCTGCCCCGGCCGGGCTCGGCCCGGGTCGGCTCCTCGGCCTGGTCCACGGTGGCGTACGGCGCCTCGTACGCGGTGGCGTCGCTGTCCTGCACGATCGGGCCGTTCCTGGCGCTGACCACCGCGACCTTCCGTACCGGCAGCGTGGTCGCCGGGCTCGGGGTGTTCGCCGCCTACGCGGCCGGCATGGGGCTCGTCGTCGGCGTCGTGACGGTGGCGACCGCGCTGGCCCGGGACGCGGTGGTGGCGCGCATCCGGCGGGCCCTGCCGTTGGTCGCCCGGGCCGGCGGCGCGCTGCTCGTGCTCGCCGGGCTCTACCTCGCCTACTACGGCTGGTACGAGATCCGGCTGTTCTCCGGCCGGGCCGAGCGCGACCCGGTCGTGGACGCCGCGACCAGCGCCCAGGGTGCCGTGCAGCGGTGGCTCGACGACGTCGGCGCGGGGACGGTGGCCCTCGTGCTCGCCGTCCTCACCGGCGCCGCCCTGCTGACCACCGCGTGGGCCCGCGGCCGGATCCGCGGCCGCGAGGACGCGAACTCCGGCAGCTGACCCGTGGCCGGCCGCGCGGGCCCGGCTGACGGCCGGCGCCGTGCGGCCGTGCCGCCGACCCTCAGCCGAGGCGGGTGATCTCGGGCCACAGCTCGGCCCAGGGCCGGACCGGGGAGCCGCAGAACCACACCGCCACGCCCTGCTCCTCGGTGTCCAGGCCGAGGCCGTTGTCCAGGGTGGCCCGCTGCTGGCAGGAGCCGAAGAAGCGGTCCACCTGTTCCCGCCCGTAGCCGACCACCACGACCGGCCCGGCCGTCCCGCTCGGCTGCCGCCAGCGGGGGAACCCGTTGTGCCCGCTGTACGGCAGCGGGAGGCCGAGGGCAGGGCCGTACCGCTCGATCGCGCCGGCCTGGCCGTAGTTGGCGGTCACGAGCGAGCCGGTCGCCTGCTCGGACCGGCTCAGCTGGGACCACACGCCGGCGACGGTCTCGACGTACCGCGGCCAGGCCACCTGCTCGCCGGCCTCCGGGTTGACCGCGAGCACCGGCCCGAGCGCCCGCGCCGGCAGCACGGCCAGCCCGACCACCGCGGCGACCGCCGCGGACAGCGCGATCGCGGCGGTCAGCAGCCGGGACCGCAGCCGGCCGGCGCCGGCGGCCAGCCAGCCGTCGGTGGCCAGCGCGCCGGCGGCCAGCAGCGCCGGGTAGACGCCGGCCAGATAGTAGGCCTTACCGCCGGTGACCAGGTAGAACGCCGCGAGCAGCAGCGACCCGACGGCGAGGAAGCGGAACGGCCGGGCGGCCGGGTTGCGCAGCAGCCGCACCAGCCCGGCGACCCACACCGGGACCAGCACCGGGCTGACCAGCAGCAGCTGGAACGGCAGGAAGCCGAGCCGGCCGCCCTGGTCGCCCTCGGCCGCGATCGCCCGGGACATCTCCAGCTGCGGCCAGCCGTTGAGCGACTGCCACACCACGTACGGCGCGCCGAGCACCACCGCGAAGGCGATCCCGCCGGCCAGCCACTGGCTGCGCAGCGGCCGCCGGGGCCCGCTGATCAGCAGGCCGGCGACCAGCGCGACGGCGAAGAAGCCGATGAGCGTCTTGTTGAGCAGGCCGATGCCGAGCACCACCCCGGCCGGGACGAGCAGCGAGTCCCGCCCGGTGCGCACCAGCCGCGCCAGCAACCAGCACAGCAGCGTGCAGAAGAGCACGTCGTACGTCGTCGTGCTGACGAAGTGGCCGGTGACCAGGGTGACCGCGGACACCGCGGCGCAGGCCGAGGCGATCAGCTGGGCGCGCCGGCCGCCGCCCATCTCGCGGGCGATCAGCCCGGCCAGCAGCACGGTCACGGCGGCGGCGAGCGCGCTGGGCAGCCGGAGCGCGACCAGCGAGTCGGAGAAGCCGGCCAGCCGGGCCAGCAGCGGGGTCAGCGGCGGCTGGTCCGGGTAGCCCCAGTCGAGGTGCTTGCCGGCGACCAGGAAGTAGAGCTCGTCCCGGTGGTAGCCGTAACGCCCGCTGGTGGCGACCAGGACCGCGGCGACCGCGCCGGCCACCGCCAGCAGCGGGCGCCACGCGATCGGCGGCGCCCCGTCCCCGCCACCCGCGGCGGGTGCCACCCGGCCGCTCTGCCCCGTCGTCGCCACCGGGGCACCGTACCCGCGCCTGGTGACCCTGGTCACGGCTTCGAATACCGTGCACGGGTCCCCTGTGGACAACGGATGCGCGAATCGGCCGGTCGGGGCAGGATGTCGTGCACCGGTCGCGCCGTTCCGAGGCCGATCGGCGGAGCAGGGTCCCGCCCTCGCCTGCCCGGAGGTCGCCATGCGGCTGCACAAGGTCCGATCGGTCGTCCTGCTCGGCGTCGCTGCCGTGGTCGCGCTGGGGCTGACCAGCCCGGCCGAAGCCGCGCCGGCCCGGTCCAGTGGCGGCGGTGGTGGCGACCCGGCCGCGGTCCGGCCGGTGCTGCGCGGCATCGACCTGGAGTCGGCCACCATCCCGGACCTGCAGCGGGCGATGGGCTCCCGCCGGCTGTCCTCGGTCCAGCTGACCGGCTTCTACCTGCGCCGGATCCGGGCGCTCAACCCGCGGCTGCACGCGGTCATCGCGACCAACCCGGAGGCGCTGCGGATCGCCGCGGCCAGCGACCGGCTGCGCCGCAAGGGCGTCGTCCGGTCCCCGATCGAGGGCATCCCGGTGCTGCTCAAGGACAACATCGACACCCGTGACCGGCAGCCCACCACCGCCGGGTCGCTGGCGCTGCTGCGCTCCAAGCCGGCCCGGGACGCGTTCCTGGTGTCCCGGCTGCGGGCGGCCGGCGCGGTGGTCGTCGGCAAGGCCAACCTGTCCGAGTGGGCCAACTTCCGCGGCTACAACTCCAGCTCCGGCTGGTCCGCGGTCGGCGGCCAGACCAACAACCCGTACGTGCTGGACCGCAACCCGTGCGGGTCGTCGTCCGGCTCCGCGGTGGGCGCCTCGGCCAACCTGGCCACGGTGGCGATCGGCACCGAGACCGACGGCTCGATCGTCTGCCCGGCCGGTCAGGGCGGGGTGGTCGGCATCAAGCCCACGCTGGGAGTGGTCAGCCGGTCCGGCGTGGTGCCGATCTCGGCCGAGCAGGACACCGCCGGCCCGATGGCCCGGCACGTGGTCGACGCGGCGCTGACCCTGTCGGTGCTGCGCGGGGTGGACCCCCGCGACCCGGCGACCGCGTCGTCGGCGCCCTATCTCGGCGCCGACTACCTGCGCAAGCTCAGCCCGGGCGCGCTGCGCGGCAAGCGGATCGGGCTCTGGCTGACCGGCACCGGCGTGGAGAACGTGCCGGCCGTGGCCCGGGTGATGACCGAGACGACCGTGGCGCTGACCCGGCTCGGGGCCACCGTGGTGCCCGCCGAGCTGCCCTACCTGGACCAGATCGGCGGGCCCGAGTTCGCCGCGCTGCTGGTCGAGTTCAAGCACGGGATCAACGCCTACCTGGCCGCCCGGCCCGGGCCGCACCCGCGGGACCTGGCCGGGTTGATCGCGTTCAACCGGCGGCTGGCCGAGGTCGAGCTGCGCTACTTCGGGCAGGAGATCTTCGAGCAGGCGCAGGCCACCTCGGGCGACCTGACCGACCCGGCCTACCGGGAGCAGCGGCGCACCGCCACCTCGCTGGCCCGGCGCAGCATCGACGAGACGATCGCGCGGCTCGACCTGGACGCGATCGTGGCGCCGACCAACGGGCCGGCCTGGCTGACCCGGTTGCCCGGTGGGGACACCTTCGACGAGTTCGTCAGCTCGTCCACCCCGCCGGCGGTGAGCGGCTACCCGGCGATCACGGTGCCGGCCGGCTTCGCCGGCGAGTTCCCGATCGGGGTGTCGTTCATCGGCGGCCGCTACCAGGAGGCCAAGCTGCTGCCGCTGGCGTACGCGTTCGAGCGGGGCACCAAGGAGCGGCGGCCGCCGCGCTTCCTGACCACGCTGCCCGGCTGAGCCGGCCGGCGCATTCGCCGGATAGCCTCGGCGAATGCGCCTGCCGACCGTCCTCGTCGTCGAGCCCAGTGAGACCGACCCGGCCGGACCGCTCGGTCAGTGGCTCGCCGACGCCGGGCTGCTGCTCGACGTCCGCCGGCCGTACGCGGGGGAGGAGCTGCCCGGACTGGGCGGCTACAGCGCGCTGCTGGTGCTGGGTGGAGAGATGGGCGCGTACGACGACGACGTCGCGCCGTGGCTGCCGGCGACCCGGGACCTGCTCCGGGACGCGGTGCGGGACGGGGTGCCGACGCTCGGCATCTGCCTGGGCGGGCAGCTGCTCGCCGCCGCCGTCGGCGGTCGGGTGGCGGTCGGGGCGGAAGGGCCGGAGGTCGGGCCCGGGCTGGTGGCCAAGCGGGACGTGGCGGCCGAGGACCGGATCTTCCGGCGGGTGCCGTTCACCCCGGACGTGCTGCAGTGGCACTTCGACGTCGTGACCCAGCTGCCGCCGGGAGCGGTGGAGCTGGCCACCTCGACCCGCTATCCCAACCAGGCGTTCCGGGTGGGGGAGCGGGCCTGGGGGCTCCAGTTCCACATCGAGACCACGCCGGACCTCGTCCGCAGCTGGGCCGCCGAGTCCACCCTCCGGCTGGCCGAGCTCGGCTACGACCTGCCGGCCGCGATGGCGCGCTGGGACCTGGACGAGTTCCACCGGGACGTCGCCGACTCCTGGCAGCCGTTCGCGGTCCGGTTCGCCGAGCTGGCCCGCGAACGCGAGCACGCCACCCGCTGACCCCGCCCGGGCGGCCCGCTGGGCGGTCCGGCGGGCCGTTGGGCAGACGCGGCGCCCGCTGAGCAGCAAGAGGCGCTGAGGGGAGGACGGAACCGCTCAGCGGACCGCGGCCCTGCCCAGCCGCCTCGGCGGGGCGGCGCGGGCGAGGCGGCGCGGGCGAGGCGGCGCGGGGCGGCGGGCGCGGGGCGGCGGTGCGGCGGCGGGCCGGCACGGTGCGGGGCGTGGTTGGGTGGGGGCGTGGAGGGGGTCGACCGGCGCGCGCTGCGGTTGGCTCGGCTGGGCTTCGCGGACGCCGCGCGGGCCGCGGGGCTGCTCGGGGCGGAGCCCGGTGGGCTGGGGCTGTGGGCCGACGGCGGGCCGACCGACGACGGCGCCGCCGCGGTGGTGTCCGGGCTCGGCCGTGCCGCCGACCCGGACCGGGCGTTGCTCGGGCTGGCCCGGCTGGTCGAGGCGGACCCGGCCACCGCGCCCGAGCTGCTCGACCGGCTGCGGACCGCCGTCCCGCTGCGCACCCGGCTGCTCGGCGTGCTCGGCGCCAGCTCCGCGCTCGGCGACCACCTGGCCGCCCACCCGGCCGACTGGCGGCTGCTCGAGGACGGCGCGCCCGACCCGGCCGACCTGCTGGCCGCGGTCGGGGCCGATCCGGCCGACCCGCCGACCGGCACCGCCGGCAGCGCCGCCCGGGCCGCCGGCGACGAGGTGGTGGCCGAGCTGCGCACCGCGTACCGGCGGCACCTGCTCGTGCTGGCCGCCCGCGACCTGGCCGGCGAGGTCGGGCTGGACGAGGTGGTCACCCGGCTGGCCGACCTGGCCGCCGAGGCGCTGTCGGCCGGCCTCGCGGTCGTGCTGGCCGCCCTGCGGGCGAACCGCCCGCACGCCTCGCCGGTCCGGCTCGCCGTGATCGGCATGGGCAAGTGCGGCGGCCGCGAGCTGAACTACGTGTCCGACGTGGACGTCGTCTTCGTCGCCGAGCCGGGCGAGCCCGGCGCGGGCGGGTCGGGCGCCGGTGCCGGTGCCGGTGAGGGCGCCGGCGAGGGCGAGGGCGACGAGGAGGCGGCGCTGCGCACCGCGACCACGCTCGCCAGCGAGCTGATGCGGGTGTGCGGCCGGGTCGCCTGGCCGGTCGACGCCGCGCTGCGCCCCGAGGGCAAGATGGGCCCGCTGGTCCGCACCCTGGCCAGCCACGAGGCGTACTACCAGCGCTGGGCCCGGACCTGGGAGTTCCAGGCGCTGCTCAAGGCCCGGCCGGTGGCCGGCGACCTGGCCCTCGGCGCCGCGTACGCCGACCGGCTGGCCCCGCTGGTGTGGACCGCGGCCGAGCGGGAGGACTTCGTCTCCGACGTGCAGGCGATGCGCCGCCGGGTGGAGGACACGCTGCCGGCCGCGGTCGCCGCCCGGGAGATCAAGCTCGGGCCGGGCGGCCTGCGGGACGTCGAGTTCGCCGTGCAGCTGCTGCAGCTGGTGCACGGCCGGGCGGACGACTCGCTGCACACCGGCTCGACGCTGACCGCGCTGGCCCGGCTGTCCGACGGCGGGTACGTCGGCCGCGACGACGCGACGACGCTGACGGCGTCGTACCGGCTGCTCCGCACCGTGGAGCACCGGCTCCAGCTGCAGCAGCTGCGCCGCACCCACCTGGTGCCCGACGACCCGGCCGGGCGGCGCTGGCTGGCCCGCGCGCTCGGCTACCGGCCGGACGCGCGCGGGGATGCGGTGGCGGTCTTCGACGCCGAGTGGGCGCTGCACGCCCGCGAGGTGCGCCGGCTGCACGAGAAGCTCTTCTACCGGCCGCTGCTGCACGCGGTGGCCCGGGTGCCGAGCGAGCAGCTCCGGCTGACCACCGAGCAGGCCGCCCGCCGGCTGGGGGCGCTCGGCTTCACCGACCCGGACGGCGCGCTGCGGCACCTGACCGCGCTGACCACCGGGGTGTCCCGGCGGGCGGCGATCCAGCGGGCGCTGCTGCCGGTGGTGCTGCAGGAGCTGGCCGACGCGCCCGACCCGGACGGCGGGCTGCTGGCGTACCGGACGGTGTCCGACGCGCTCGGCCGCACCCCCTGGTTCCTCCGCTTCCTGCGGGACGAGGGGCAGGTCGTGCAGCGGCTCGGCCAGCTGCTCGGCACCAGCCGGTACGTCGCCGAGCTGCTGGAGCGGGCCCCCGAGGCGCTGCGGCTGCTGGGCGAGGACAGCGAGCTGCGGCCGCGGCCGGTCGAGGCGCTGCGGACGTCGTTCCGCGGCGCCGCGGCCCGCAACGAGGACGCGGCCGCGGCGGTTGGCGCGGCCCGGGCGCTGCGCCGGCACGAGCTGCTCCGGGTCGCCTCCGCCGACGTGCTCGGGCAGCTCGACCCGGCCGAGGTGGGGGAGGCGCTGACCGCGGTCGCGGCGGCCACCCTGGAGGCGGCGCTGGACGCGGCCACCCGGACGGTCACCACGGCCCGCGGCGAGCTGCCGACCCGGGTGGCGGTGATCGCGATGGGCCGGCTCGGTGGCGGGGAGACCGGCTACGGCTCGGACGCCGACGTGCTCTTCGTGCACGACCCGCTGCCCGGTGCCGGTGAGGAGGAGGCCAGCCGGGCCGCGCTCGCGGTGGTGGAGGAGCTGCGCCGGCTGCTCGCCTCGCCCGCGCCGGACCCGCCGCTGCAGGTGGACGCCGCGCTGCGCCCGGAGGGGCGGAACGGGCCGCTGGTCCGCACGCTCGGCTCGTACGCGGCGTACTACCAGCGCTGGTCCTCGCCGTGGGAGGCGCAGGCGCTGCTGCGCGCCGTCCCGGTGGCCGGCGACCCGGAGCTCGGGGCGGCGTTTCTGACCACAGTGGATCCGTATCGGTACCCGGAGGCGCTGCCGGCGGCCGCGGTGACCGAGATCCGCCGGCTCAAGGCCCGGGTGGACGCCGAGCGGCTGCCGCGCGGCGCTGATCCGGCGACGCACACCAAGCTGGGCCGGGGCGGGCTGGCCGACGTGGAGTGGACGGTGCAGCTGCTGCAGCTGCGGCACGGCGCCCGGGTGCCCGAGCTGCGCACCACCCGGACGCTGCAGGCGCTCGCCGCGGCCCGGGACGCCGGGCTGCTCGCCCCGGACGACACGGCCGCGCTGGAGGCGGCCTGGCGGATGGCGACCCGGGCCCGCAACGCGGTCGTGCTGGTCCGCGGCCGGGCGTCGGACCAGCTGCCCCGGCACGGGCGGGACCTGCTCGGGGTGATGCGGGTGGTCGGCTACCCGCCGGGGCGGGACCCGGGCCAGTTCCTCGACGACTACCGCCGGGCCACCCGGCGGGCGCGCCGGGTCGTCGAGCGCATCTTCTACGGCTGATCACCTCTGCCGACCGGGGGACCGGACGGGGCCCGATCACGGTTGCGCGCGTCCTCGTTCCGACTCGCCGTGCCAGCGGGCGTCTTGAACGACGCGGCGCGCAAAGGTGATCGCGCTGGTGTGGCAGGCTGTGCGGCCATGCGGAGCCGAGCCCTGGTGGCGGCGGTGCTGGCCGTCGCGCTGGCCGGGTGCACGGTGGCCGGCAGCGGGACGGTGGAGCAGGCGGCGTTGGTGGCGACGGCGCCAGGCGCGCCGGCCGCTCCGACCACTCCGACAGCGACGCCGCCGACCAAGCCGGCGCCACCCGCCGTGACGCTCGCGTTCACCGGCGACATGCTGGTCAGCGACGATCTGCGGGCGCAGGCGGCCCGCAACGCGGGCTCCGCCGGGGGCTTCGACTTCGACCCGATGCTGGCCGAGGTCGCCCCGGTGCTGCGGTCCGCCGACTGGGCGGTCTGCCATCAGGAGACGCCGATCTCGGCGGACAACCGCGAGCTGGCCGGCTGGCCCCGTTTCAACGCGCCGCGGGAGCTGGCCGCGGCCGAGCGGCGGGCCGGCTTCGACGCCTGCACGACCGCTTCCAACCACACGGTCGACCGCGGCGCGGAGGGCGTCAAGTCCACTTTGGATGCACTGGAAAAGGCGGGGCTCCGGCACACCGGCAGCGCCCGATCCGCGGCGGAGGCGGCGAAACTCACCGTCTACGACGTCAAGGGTGTCCGGATCGGACACTCGTCCTACACGTACGGCACCAACGGGATCGCCCCGCCGACCCGGTGGGCGGTCAACCTCATCGACCCGGCGCGGATCCGGGCCGGCGCGGCCCGGCTGCGCGCCGCCGGAGCCGACTTCGTGGTGGTCAGCCTGCACTTCGGCACCGAGAAGGCGGCCGAGCCGTCGGCGTACCAGCGGGAGGTGGTGGACCAGGTCCTGCGCTCCCGCGACGTCGACCTGGTGATCGGCCACCACGCGCACGTGGTGCAGCCGATCCAGCGGCGGCGGGACGGCCGCTGGGTCGTGTACGGGCTCGGCAACCTGCTCGCCCAGCAGGCGCTGATGCCGGGGGAGGGGACGGCGCCGCCGCACCGGGACGGGGTCGTCGTGCTCGTCGACATCGCTCCGGGGCCGTCCGGCCGGTACGCGGTGCGGCGGATGGGCTACGTGCCGACGTTCGTCGATGCGCCGAGCGACGTGGTCCGGTTGGCCCCGCCGGCGTCCCGGAAGCGCACCGTACGGACCCTCACTTCCCTGGGTGCCCCGCTCGTCGACCGGACGCCGGACTAAGCTGCCGCCATGCGCGCCCCCCTCGCCGCCGCCCTGCTCGCCGCCGCCGCTCTTGCCGTGACCGGTTGCGAGACCGCCGACGACGTCCGCTCCGGGGTCGAGGAGGCGGCCAGCTCGGCCGCCTCGATCGGCGCCGGTGCCCGGGAGGCCTGCCGGGCCAGCGAGGACGAGCTGACCCGGCTGGGTGACCTGGCCGACCGGCTGGCGGCCGAGCCGGACCTCAGCCCGGAGCTCGCGCCGCAGGTCAAGCAGACGGTCGACAAGCTCGCGGCCGAGGTCGGCTCCCGGCCCGAGCTGCAGCCGGTGGTGGTCGCCACCCGGGAGCTCGCGTCGGTGGTCGGAGAGGCCAACCGGGACACCGTCGAGGTCGCGGCCCGGCAGGCGGCGGCCGCGATCCGCAGCACCCAGGCCGGCTGTCGCCTGACCGGGTGACGTTCTGAATCGAGTCGGTCGGGTGAAAGCACTCTAAAAGCCACGAACCTTCCCTACCCGGCGTGACCATCGCCACTTTTCCCGTGATCAAGTTTGGTCTCTTGGCCGAAAGGTGCTTACGGTCGGCGCCGTCCTCCACAGAGGACACCCGGACCGGTACGCCGAATCCTGCCGCCGCGGCCCGGGAAACGAACTCCAGGCAGGAGCGGGGGACCCGAGTTCCACGGCGCGACACGCGCCTCGGGGTGAAGCCGCCATGCAGCGGCCGGCGGTCCGACGACGGACCAGCCCGAACCCGACAGCTGACTCCGCAGGCGTGGAGGAAAACCCCAATGAGCAATAGCTATGTCGGGCGCCACCGTGCGCCCAGCACGGCGAGCAAGCTCCGCCGCCGCGCCACCACCGTCGTTGCGGCGGCCGGTGTGGCGGCAGTGACCCCGCTCCTCGTCGCCGGACCGGCGCAGGCCGACTCGGTGAACTGGGACGCGATCGCCCAGTGCGAGTCGGGCGGCAACTGGAAGATCAACACCGGCAACGGCTACTACGGCGGCCTGCAGTTCAGCCGCAGCACCTGGCTGGGGTACGGCGGCGGGCAGTACGCGCCGACCGCCGACCGCGCCAGCCGGTCCCAGCAGATCGCGGTGGCCGAGCGCACCCTGCGCGGCCAGGGCATCGGGGCGTGGCCGACCTGCGGCAAGCGGGGCGGCTCGACCACGAACTACCAGCCGCAGGGCGACACCGGCAACACCGCCGGCTCCTCGGAGCGGGCGACCCGCACCGAGCGGCGGTCCACCCCGGCCCGCCAGCAGCCGACCCGGGTGGAGCGCAGCAGCGCGCCGACCGGCGGCAAGACCTACGTCGTCCGCTCGGGCGACACCCTCGGCAAGATCGCCGCGGCGCAGGGCGTCGACGGCGGCTGGAAGGCGCTCTACGCCGCCAACCGGTCCGTCGTCGAGAACCCGGACCTGATCTTCCCGGGTGAGCGGCTCTCGATCGGCTGATCAGCGCGCGTACGACCCGCGACCCCGGGCCCCCTCATCGGGACCCGGGGTCGCGGCCTGTCTCCAGCCGGTCCAGCGTGAGGTGCACGATCGGCTCGCCGGCCTCCAGCTTGGACCGGCCGGTGCGGACGAAGCCGCGGCTCGCGTAGAGCCGCAGCGCCCGCTCGTTGTCGGCCTGGGTCCACAGCTGGGCGGCGCGGTAGCCGCGGGCGACCGCCTCGGCCAGCACCGCGTCGACCAGCCGGCCGCCGATCCGCTGGCCCCACCACTCCGGCCGGACGTACACCGCGGACACGTGGCAGTGCTCCGGGACGGGCGGGCCGGCCCCATCGTCCTCCCGGGTCTGGACGCCGAGCGCCATCCCGACCAGCTCGTCGCCGGGCGGCGCGGTCGCCACGACCAGGAAGCTGCCCGGGTCGGCCACCGACCGGGCGGTCCGCTCCCGGCGCGCCGGCGCGACCGGCCGCCCGTCACGGGCCGCCGCCGACACCTCCCACGCGGCCAGCGCACCCGCCAGGTCCGCCGGCCGCCCGGCACGCACCTCGACAGCTCGATCCACGGTCGCCGGGCTGCCGGCGGGGGCGGTGGGACGATCCATGCGAGAACACTAGGCGCGGGAGGGTCGACGGTGACACTCGGATTCGGGCTGCTGGGCACCGGGCGGTGGGCCGGCGCGGCCGCCCCGGCCTGGCCGCGGCGCCGGACGCCGAGCTGGTCGCCGTCTGGGGCCGTGACCCCGCCAAGGCCGCCGCCCTCGCGGCCGAGCACGCCGTCCATTGACTCCTCAGCGCCGGCGCCGGCGCCGGGACCGCGCCGGGACCGCGCCGGCGCCGGGACCGCGCGGCCACCCGGGTGGGGCATCCGCATGCCCACCGATCGGCCGCATCCTGGTGCGCTGTCCGGTCCTGGTCACCGTACGGCCTGATAGGTCGCGATGATCGCGCCGGTGGTGGTCGGCAGGCTCTCCACCAGCCGCAGCTCCCGGGCGGCGCCCTCGCCGAACAGCCGCAGCCCGCGGCCGAGCACGACCGGGCAGATGGTCAGCACGTACTCGTCGACGAGGTCCTGCTCCCGCAGCGCGGCCACGACGTGCCCGCTGCCGAGCACCGTGAGGTCCGGCCCATCGCTGTTCGCCAGCGCGGCGAGGTCGCCGGGGTGGACCGCGGTGGAGTTGGACCAGGGCAGCGGCCCGGCCGGCCGGGTGGTCACCACCAGCTTCTCCGCCGCCGTCAGCATCTCGCTGACCGGGTTGCCGTGCTGGTGCGGCCAGTAGCCGGCGAACTGCTCGTACGTCCGGCGGCCGAACAGGATCGCACCCGGCCCGGCGGACATCCGGGCGGACATCTTCCGGGCGTGCACCTCGTCGTCGTACGCGTGCCCCCAGCCGCCCCGGTCGAAGCCGCCGCGGGTGTCCTCGTCCGGGCCGCCCGGCGCCTGGAACACGCCGTCCAGGCTCACGTGCTCTACCACGGTGATGCGTCGCATGCCGTCCTCCTCGTCGTGGGTTCACCCCCTGTACGACGAGCACCCCGCCGGATCGACACCCGGGCCGATATTTCTCAGCCGCGGCGGAGCAGGCCGGGTGCGGGAGGCGGCCAGCACGGTGGCGGCGCCCCGGCAGTAGCCGGCGATGGCGAAGACGCCGATTTATCAGGTGCGGCGCGCGCGGCCCAGCACGTGCGGCCCGGCGGGGCTGACCCGCGTGCCGTCCGGGAACAGGAAGCGGTCCAGGTCCTCGACTACGAAGCCGGCCGCGCCGATCGCCGCGACGGTGTCCCGGCCGGTGTGGCAGCCGGCGAGGAGCCGCGGCCACAGGGTGTGGTCGGCCACCGCCTGCAGCCGGCGCAGGCCGGCCGTGTCCGCCGCCACGTGCTCGTAGAACCGCAGCTCGCCGCCCGGCCGGAGCACCCGGCGCAGCTCCGCCAGCGCGGTCGCCTGGTCCGGCACCGAGCACAGCACCAGGGACACCACGGCCGCGTCCACGGCCGCGTCGCCGAGCGGGAGCCGGTCGGCGACCCCGTCGACGACCTCGACCGGCACCGGCGCGGCGGCGGCCCGCTCGGTCGCCCGGGTCCGCAGGAACGGCTCCGGCTCGACCGCGACCACCCCGGTCACCCCGCCGGGATAGTGGCCGAAGTTGCCGCCGTCCCCGGCGCCGACCTCGACCACCCGGCCGGTCAGCCCGGCCAGCAGCCGCCGCCGGTGCTCCTCGGCGCCCTGCCGGTCCATCGACGGCCGGAGCCGCACGTAGACCCGCGCGAACACCGGATGCCGCCCACCAGCCACCCTCCGACCCTACTTGACGGCGGATCCCGGTTAGTGAAGTCTAACGGTTAGTGGTCACTGACCGAGCTGGAGACGGGTGGGGCGCGCTGGCCGACAGCACGCGCCGCGCGATCGTCGCGTGCCTGGCCGAGCGGCCGCAGGCCGTCGGCGAGCTCGCCGCCCGGCTGCCGGTGACCAGGTCCGCGGTCTCCCAGCACCTCAAGGTGCTCAAGGACGCCGGCCTGGTCAGCGAGCGCGCGGCCGGCACCCGCCGGATCTACCGGCTGGACCCGGTCGCGGTGGCCGCCCTGCGCGACCAGCTCGACACCTTCTGGCAGCGGGCGCTGGCCGGCTACGCCGAGGTGGTCGAGGACCCCGGACAGGAGGAGAGCCCATGACCCGGACCGAGGCGCCGGTGGTCAGCCACCAGATCGTGGTCGGCGTGCCCGTCGACCAGGCCTTCACGGCGTTCACCCAGCGGTTCGGCGACTTCAAGCCGCGCGAGCACAACCTGCTCGCCGCGCCGATCGCCGAGACCGTCTTCGAGCCGCGGGTCGGCGGCGCGATCTACGACCGCGCCGAGGACGGCAGCGAGTGCCGGTGGGCGCGGATCCTCGCCTTCGACCCGCCGGACCGGGTCGTGTTCAGCTGGGACATCAGTCCGGAGTGGCGGATCGAGGCCGACCCGGAGCAGACCAGCGAGGTCGAGGTCCGGTTCGTCGCCGAGACGCCGGACCGGACCCGGGTCGAGCTCGAGCATCGCCACCTCGACCGGCACGGTCCCAACTGGGAGTTCGTCCACCGCGGCATCGACGGCGCCGACGGCTGGCCGCTCTACCTGTCCCGCTTCGCCGCCCTGCTCGCCTGAGCCCGTGCCCGGGGTACGGCCCCGCCCGTACCCCGGGCCGCTCAGGATTCGGACCAGATGCCGAGCTCGTTGCCGCTGGGGTCGGCGAAGTGGAAGCGGCGGCCGCCGGGGAATCCGTACGGCTCGACCGCGACGGTCCCGCCGGCCGCGCGCACCGCCTCGACGGACCGGTCCAGGTCGGCGGAGTAGAGCAGGACCAGCGGCCCGCCGCCCGTCCGCGGCCGCGGGTCCAGGCGCAGCCCGCCGACCTCGCCGCCGGCGGCGCCGCGGATGCCGGCGTACTGGGGTCCGTAGTCGTTGAACTCCCAGCCGAACGCGTTGCCGTAGAACCGCTTGGCCGCCGCCAGGTCGGCGACCGCGAGCTCGATGTAGTCGATGGCGTGGTGCTGGTGGGACTCCGGCTCAGACATGCCGCCCATTGTGTGGCCGGTCGCCCCCCGGTAGCCGGTAGACCGAGACATGCGAGGTGGACTCGGCGGTGAACTCGGCGCCGGCCCAGTCCGCCTGCCGGCTCTCCAGCTCGAAGCCGGCGAGCTGTGCCATCAGGTCCAGCTCGGCCGGCCAGATGTAGCGGTGCGGGCTGCGGAAGACCTCCGCCTGCCGCCCGTCGCCGAACGAGAAGTGGTGGGAGACGAGCCGCTGGTGCAGCACGTCGATCGTGTCCAGGCCGATGTAGCCCGGCGCCGCCGCGAAGACGGCGGCCTGCTGCCCGGGCGGCAGGATGCGCAGCTGCGGCACCCACAGCTCGATGACGAACCGGCCGCCGGGCCCGAGGTGCCGGGCGGCGTTGCGGAAGCAGGCCACCTGCTCGGCCTGGGTCAGCAGGTTGGAGATCGTGTTGTACACGAGGTAGACGAGCGAGAAGTCGCCCGGCGCGCGGGCGGTGGCCATGTCGCCGAGGACCACCGGAATCGCCGCCTCGTCGGCCTTGGTCCGCAGCTGCTCGACCATCGGGCCGGACAGCTCGATGCCGGTGACCGGCACGCCCCGCTCGGCCAGCGGGATCGCGACCCGACCGGTGCCGATCGCCAGCTCCAGCGCCCGTCCGGTGCCGGCCAGCGCGGCCAGGCGGTCGACCGCCGGTCCCAGCACGTCGGGCGCGAACATGCCGGCGCCCGGGGTGTCGTACCGCCGGGCCGCCTCGGCGTCCCAGACGTCCTCCTGCCGCATGGGCCGACCCTGCCCCGCGGCCCGCGGCGGCGTCCAGCGGGTTTCGGCCGGCTACCGTGCCGGGGTGGGCGCGACGCTGACTCCGCACTTCCGCGAGTTCCTGCCGGGCTGGGTCTCCCGGCAGCCCTGGTACGACGGCGCGGGCGGCGCGCTGGCGATGGTCGGGTCGTTCCGGCTCGAGGACCGGGACGGCGAGGTCGGCCTGGAGACCCACCTGCTCGGCGACGGGTCGGCGGTCTACCAGGTGCCGATGTCGTACCGCGGCGCGCCGCTGCCGGCCGGCGATCTCATCGCCACCGCCGAGCACAGCGTGCTCGGGACCCGCTGGATCTACGACGCGGTCACCGACCCGGTCTGGGTACGCGAGCTGCTCGCCCTGGTGGCGGCCGGCGCCGCCGCCGGACCGGGCGGCCGGCCCGGCGCCGCGACCGCCGTCGGGCACTGCCGACGTTCCTGGTCGGCTCCGGCGCAGATCGAGGTCGTCCGCCGACTCCAGCCCGGCCCCGTGCCGGACGCGCCCGGCGTGCTGATGGGCGGCTGGACCGTCGGTCCCTCGCCGGCCGAAGGCCCCCTCGCGCTGATCCGCTAGAGCTGGCTGGTCGGGCCGAGCCAGGACAGGAGGCGGCCGCGGGACCAGCACCGCGCAGCGCTGGGCGTCGACCGTCCGCAGCCGGCGCCGCTTCGCGATGGCGACCACCGCACCAGCGTCCCGACCGCCGCGGCGATCTCACGGCTGGAACAGCGTCCACCGCCCCTCGGAGACGACCTCGACCGCGCCGTCGACGACCTTGACCGCGGTCTGGTCATCGATGGCGTACGTCGGCGCCGGGATCCGGGCCGCCCACTTCTTCGCGTTGGGCAAGGACGCGTCGGCGTGGTCGGGGTGCTCCAGGTGCGGGATCACCGCGAAGTCCACCAGCCCCGCTCCCTGCCCGGTGACCAGGATCCGGTCGACGTCGCCGTCGGGGGTGGCGAAGACGACGTCCTCGGTCTTCAGCGGCCCACCGGTCCCGTGGGGCGGCTCGACGTACGTCTCGACGAAGGTGCTGGTGGCGGCGATGCTGCCGGCGCTCACCCCGACGTAGACCGCCTCCGGGCGCAGCGTCGGCAGCAGGTCGGTCAAGCCGGAGCGTCGCATCCAGTCGGCCAGGAACAGCGGGTCGCCGCCCCAGACCAGCAGCGCGTCGGCGTCGCGTACCGCCGGCACCCAGGCGTCCTCCTCGATGCTCGGCAGCGCCGTCAGCTCCAGGATCCCCACCGACTTCCACCCCAGGCCGGCCAGCCGCGCCGACGCCTCGCCGCAGATCGCCTGCCACGCCATGCCGGGCCCACCGGGGAAGGGATAGAGGCCGGTCGGGACGAACAGCGCGTCCGCCTCGGCGACCGGCTTGCCCAGCAGGTCGACCAGCGCGTCCTGGATGCTGCCGTTGGTGACGCCGGACGAGGTCAGGAGCGCTCTCATCGGCTCATCATCCCGCGCGGTCCGGGCAGGGGGACCGCAGGTCCCCGCGCTCGTACGCCTCGCCGCCGACACCGGCGATCTCGTCGCCGACGCCCTGCACTCCCTCGACGCGCTCTCCTGAAATCGGCGAGCGGAAGCCCTGGTCAGGAGAGTGCCGGAACTCCTGACCAGGGCCGCCGTGAGTGGTGGATCAGATGTCGTAGTAGAGACGCGTCCCGACTCCGCTGACCAGCCGACAACGCCCGTCGACTCCGCCGCCCTGGCCGTCCTGAGGCCGTCAGCAGCGAGGTCAACATGCATGGCAGCCTCGATTCGGTGCTTGCGGGTGCCCCGAGACAGCAGGACTCAACTACCTCCGATATACCTCTTCTTACCTCCTTCGTAGCGTTCTCTAGGGCGCTGATAGCCTTTTGAATTCGTTGGCTGATCTCCTTGCGTCGGCTTGGAGTCAACTCCAGAAGCAACGTAGGCTCCTTTATGGCGATGCTAAGAGGTGAGCCATCGGAGCCAGCCTCTTCTAGGCGGCTCACCAACTTCTTGAGATTCGCTTCTACGGGGTCGTTACCTTTTGCTACTCCCGTGTCTACTTCTTGAGTGCGTCGTACGGGCAGCGGAAACCTTGTGCCGAGGCTTTCGAAGGCGTGTTCGATCGCGGCTCCGAAGGCGGAATCTTCGATCTCCGCTTGAAGGCTCATTCTCAGGCACTTGAACTACCCATTGTCCACTTCTGGCGACGAGCGCCGTCGGCTCTTTGCCTTACCGGGGATCAGTTTATGGGAACGGAATCGCGTCCGACAGCTTATTGCCAATGATTCCTAAGGCAATCGCGCCAAGTGCTCCTATTATCGGCTTTATGTAGGGACGGTTGAGCCACGACGCTCCTCTGACATACGCGCCCTTGAAGAGAGAGGTCTTCTGGAGTTGGACACACAGCTTGAGTGGCTGTGAGTACTTGAGGTAAGGGTAGACGTACGAGAAGGTGCCAATCGAGCCAAGAGCGACTACTCCAAGTACCAGCAATCGTACAACAAAGTTCACATCCCCCGGTGCGATAATGACAGACATAACAAGTAGTGGTGCCAAGGAAATCAGCATCCAGCTAAGACCCCTCAAGCCTCCCATCCGGTCGACATATCCAATCATCATCTTCCGGAAGGTTAGCTCTGCGGCGCCGAGTCTGAGGCTTTGAGTCCCTCCTTTTACGGACGCTATAAGTCCAGGGATCCGCTTCCGTGCTACTAGGAAGCCGGACGCTTCGGTCCCGGCAAAGTCATAGCGAATCGCTAAGATGTCGTCCACATCGTCGTTGCTGAGGCCCGCTCTAAACCTCACAAGTCCCTGGTAGACTTCCTGCTCGCCATTAGACCGAGTAATTCTCACTCGTTGTTGCTCGGGTTCTAGCGCCCCGACCGACTCCGCCATGGCAAGTGCGGCGGCGCCGAGTTCGTCTACAGTGCCGAGCCAGCACTCGATATACGCTTGCGCCTCGGGATCCTCCCCTCCCGGCCGGGTGACAAGGGTAGGAGGGAGCGCGTAAGCGCCCCGAGTCCACTTGGCTTCACGCACATCTCATCGTGGCATGACCGGCCCCTTTGGCCCGTGAGGCTCGGCGTAGCGACTAACCGCGCCACGGCTCCTCGGGTCAGATCCGGTCATCGTTGAGGATCGGACATCGCTCAACAGCCGTACCGCTCCGGTGAGAACTTTCTCTTCTCTGGTCGAGTAGCCGGCCCTGCGGGCCGGCGGTGTCCGCTCGGCCGGGGTCGCGGGTCACTGCGCGCGGCGCTTCGCGCCGTGCTCGCACCCGCGCCCGGCCGGCGGCCACGAGGACCGCGGGCCGGACTGACCGAGAAGGGGAGTCGTCGAGCGGCCGGTGCGTAGGCGGTGTCCGTCTCGCCGCGGAGGGTTCCAGTCGGCTGACGCGGCATCAAGGCCAAGCGGACTCCGTCCGTCGGCTTCGCCGAGCCTTGACACCGCGCCATCCGACCGAAGGCGCCGCAGCAGCGAGAAGGACGCCGCGGACTGGTCACCGAGCCGGTCCGGGGAGCGACTCGCCGACTCGCCGGCTGCGGAGGCCCAGTTGAGCACCAGGATCAGGACGTACCAGGACCCGCGGTACTTGCAGTTGTGGTTGACCTTCGAGTGGCCGACGCCGGCGGACAGGGTGCCGGTGCGGTGCGCCGGGTGTGGGTGGCGGGGACGTCGTCAGCGCCGCTCGGCGATGGTCCGGCCGTGTCCGCGGTGCGGCGCCGGGATGGCCTGCGGGGTTGGCGGTCAGTCGGGCGGCGGAGCCATGCTGTCGGTCGCGGACCGGCCGAGGCGGAGCCAGGTCGCGTGGCCGGGTTCGGGGTCGGTGAGCAGTTCGTCGGGGCCGAACAGCAGCCAGTCGAGGGTGACCCCGACGGCGTCGGCGACTAGGTGGAGGCGCCAGGCGTCGAGGCCTTGAGCGCCGCGTTCGATGGCGGAGACGAAGTTGCGGGTGACGCCGGCTTTGTTGGCGATGTCGTCTTGGCTGAGCTGTAACCAGTTCCGGCGCGCGTTGAGCCGGCGGCCGAGCTGGTTACGGAAGGTCTGCTCCTCCGGTGTCACGACCTTGATCACCTGGGTCTCGCTTTCCGAAGATGTATCCGAACCAGACGCCGATGCCGAAGGCGGCGACGGCCGCGGCGAGGGCGAGCATCCAGCCGAGGGTCGGGCCGAGGTCAGGCATGGCGGCGGCGCCGCTTAGCCGGTGTGGGTCCAGTGCATGGCGGTGACGACGCGGTGCAGCTCGGCAAAGGTGGCGTGAGGGAAGGCGGCGGCGTACTGCCGGTGGAACTCGGGGCGGGTGAGGGGGACGTCGTTGAGGACGTGGTCGAGCCAGGCGGGGTGCAGGTGCAGTTCGAGAACCTTGGCGGCAATACGGTAGTCCTTCGACCTCTCCCGATAGGACTCCTCGGCGTCGCGGAAGGCATCGGCCTCCTGGTACTTCCGCGTGGCCCAGCCGCCCGGATCGGTGATGTCGATGACCACCACCGACCCGCCGGGAGCGGCAAGAGAGCGCAGGTGTGGCAGGACCCGGTTGTGGTCGCGCAGGTGATGGACGGTGTTGACCGACAGCACGAGGTCGAACAGACCATCGCCTTCGGGGGTGACGTCGAGCAGGTTGCGTACGTCGAACTGGGCGTCGGGGTGTGAGGTCTTGGCCATGGTGATTTCGCGGTCGGCGATGTCGACGCCGAGGACGTCGGCGTAGCGGTCGACGAGCAGGCCGGTCCAGCGGCCGGAGCCGCAGCCGAGGTCGACCGCGGAGTCCCAGAGACGGGCAGGACCGATTCGAGCCAGGGCCGGTAGATGCAGTCGGTGTCGGCGGCGAAGACGGCGAACAACTCGGCCAGCTCGTCGAAGTACACCGCTGCTGGTCGGCACCGGCGGTGTCGGTCATGAGGTGCTCCTCGGGCAGGTGACGCCGCTCAGGCGCGCGGAGGTGGGCAGGGCGATGGCCGGGTCGAGGTAGTCGGCGGTGGCGATGTCGGCTGCGTCCAGCTCGGCGGGGACGGGCTTGCGTTGCGCGGTGAGCACCGGCCGAACTATGTCAACCATGCGCTTTAGCTTGGTGGAGTCGAAGCCGCCCGCGACACCGCTGATGGTGTTGGACACCAGCCCGAGCGCCCGGAGCTGGCAGACGCCGAACTCGGCCGCCTTCTGGTCGTAGACGAACCCGGCCCGGAAGGCCGCGACTGCCTCGACGATCCGTCCGAGCGCCGGGCGGGGGTCGGCCATGAACTCGACCAGGGCACGCTGCAGGATCGGCACCAGTCGGGTCAGGCAGTCGGTGAGCTGGTTGCGGTCGCCGGTGCGGACGGCGAGGACGTTGGCGTAGTTGGGGTAGCCGGTGTCCTGGATCAGCCCGTACCGGACCGGCCGTCCCCAGGCCGGCAGCGACTCGTAGATGTGCGGTTCGTTGGTGGCGTAGCCCTGAACCACGACCCGGCCGCGGGAGGCGACGAACCGCGACGGGGACCCGTCGTAAGAGGCGTCCAGCTGGGAGGCGCGCAGGATGCCCGAGCCGGTTAGGTAGCCGAAGACGGTCGAGGCATTCGCCGAGTAGACGACCGGGGTGTCGGTCTGGCCGACGTCCTGCACGATCCCGAAGTCCGGATGCGTCGCCGGGTCCCAGATGAGTACCTGCGGATCGCCGTTGAGTGGAGCCATCACCGCGGTCATCGGCTGGGTCGCGGACAGCCCGATGATCTCGTCGAGGTTGGTGAACGCCAGCGTCACCGACCGATCTGTGTACGCCACCGCCGGGCCCGTCTGAAAGCCGGTCGCCGGGCCGCCGGAGCGGAACTCGATGTCGACGCCGGTGTCCTTCCCGCCGGCGACCAGTGACCCGGAGACCCGCTTGCGGCCGGCGTCGATCCGCCGGTCGGCGCCCAGCAGATGGAACGGCACGGCGATGTCCGCGGTCGGGAGCCAGCCGGCCTGGATCACCACCCGCGCCGGGCACACTCCGGCCAGCGACATCAGGTCGCCGGATCCGGCCGGCGGCGCCGTCGTGCCCGAGGAGTCACCGCCGGGCGAGCAACCGGCCAGCGCGGCTAAGGCGAGGATCAAGACCACGATGCGGGTGAACCAGCCGAACCCGTCCCGCGGGGACCGGGCAGGACGGGCCGACTGCGGCCGGTGCGAGTAGAACGACCTCGCCAGCCGCAACCGCCGCCGCGGTACCGCCCGCGGCAAGAACAAGCCGGGATCACTGGCCCACGGCCGCCGCCGAGGCAACCGCCGACCCTCAACCGGTCGACTTCCGGGCAGCACGAAGCCACCTCCGAACTCGTAGGGGTGGCGCCCGAGGCGCCAGAACGTGGAACCCGGGCCGGCCGTGAGCACCCCGGTCGCGCGGCCGGCCCGGGGGTCTACTCGCGCAGCGACGTCACTATCGACGCCGGCGCCACCGCGAACTCCGACCAGCCCTGCTCGACGGCGAACAGCTCGGCAGTCCGCGGGTCTGCGAACAGGGACACCACTCGGCGGACGCGCCGACCCGGGCCGTCGAACAGCACCACGGCGAAACGTCGCTTCGTGATCACCGTGTGGGTGCTCGACCGCTCGTCGGCGTCCGCCGAGGTCATCGGTCGGTGTCCGCGTCAGCCGAGGCCAGCAGCGCGAGGTAGGCGTGGCTCGTGATCACGTCCGTCGAGCAGACGGCGGCGAGGAGGGCGTACGCCAGCTCGTCGCCCGCCTCCTCGTCCATCCACCGAGCCGCCGCGTCGACCACCGCGATCCGCTGCAGCGGCGAGAGCCGCGCTTCGCGGAACTGCAGGATCTCCACCGCGGCGAGGCGTCGGTCCGTCGCGACGGCGCCGGCGAGCCGAGTCGCGCAGAGCAGCGCGGCCGGGTCGCCGAGGGCGGCTGCCGCGTCATCCAGGACCCGGCTGAGGATGGCGTCACGCGGTCGGTCATCACGGTTGGGCGCCAGCCTGAAGGCGCGGGACCAGTCGTCCAGGACGTGTGCCAGTGAGTGGGCTCGCGCCGCCGGCATCCGGAGGACGAGCGCCGGCACCGGGTCGCGACCCGGGCCGAGGTCTACCTTGCTTCCGTCCGCCGCGACCTCGAATCCGTCGTCGAGAGCGATGTGGAAGCGCGGTGCAGCGGTATCGGTAGGGTCAGCCATACGGTCTCCGCCCTCCTTGCAGGGTGGGGATCGAGGCCCTGGGTTGGTGCGCAACCACCGACCCGGGGCCGTCTGCTTTCACCTCTGATACGACCGCATGTCCGCTGTAGTCGGAAGGTCCCTTGACTAGTCCGCTAAGCGTGCGGTGTCTTCTAGTCCGGCCAGTTCGGGTGCGCGAACGAGCCATGGGCGTCATCAAGGCGGCGGGAGCTGATTCCTCTTGCTCGGAGAGGTCTCACCGGAATGCAGCGGCCACGCTCGTCGGGCCAGCAGCTCTCGGAGCAGCCGCTCCGATCGTCGTCTTCGCGCACGGACGCGGCTGTAGACCACCGCTAGCGCCAGCAGTATCACGAGGCATTGACGGAGGATCGCGACCACTGCCGGTGCGAGTGAGGACAAGCCACCATCCCGCATTCGACATAGCGACCGACTCCTCTCCTTAATGGAGTGAATCGATCGCCCTGTTCTGTTTCGTCGAAAGATTTGCCGTTGTCTATACCAGAGTTAGTGCAACCTGTGCCAGGCGCCGAGCACGCCACTCGCCAGCTGGTGTCCACTGTGGACGAACCGGGCCGTCGGTAGGCCGTCGGAGGGTGAGAGACGGCGGCAGATGGTGGCAGGTCCGGACAGGCGGGAGCCCTGGTCAGGAGAGTGCCGGAACTCCTGACCAGGGCTCGCCGTGAGAGGTGGATCAGATGTCGTAGTAGAGCTCGAACTCGTGCGGGTGGGGGCGCAGGCGGATCGGGTCGATCTCGTTGGCGCGCTTGTAGTCGATCCAGGTCTCGATCAGGTCGGGGGTGAAGACGCCGCCCTCGAGCAGGAAGCCGTGGTCGGCCTCCAGGGCGTCGAGCACCTCGGGGAGCGAGCCGGGGACAGTGGGGATGTCGGCGTGCTCATCCGGAGGCAGCTCGTACAGGTCCTTGTCGATGGGCGTGGGCGGCTCGGTCTTGGTACGGATGCCGTCCAGGCCGGCCATGAGCATGGCGGAGAAGGCGAGGTACGGGTTGCAGGACGGGTCCGGCAGCCGGAACTCCAGCCGCTTGGCCTTGGGCGAGCTGCCGGTGACCGGGATCCGTACGGCGGCCGAGCGGTTGCGCTGGGAGTAGACCAGGTTGACCGGGGCCTCGAAGCCGGGCACCAGGCGGTGGTAGCTGTTGACCGTCGGGTTGGTGAAGGCCAGCAGCGACGGGGCGTGCTTGAGCAGGCCGCCGATGTAGTAGCGGGCGGCGTCGGACAGGCCCGCGTAGCCCAGCTCGTCGTAGAAGATCGGCGAGCCGTCCTTCCACAGCGACTGGTGGCAGTGCATGCCGGAGCCGTTGTCGCCGAAGAGCGGCTTGGGCATGAAGGTCGCGGTCTTGCCGGCCTGCCAGGCGACGTTCTTCACCACGTACTTGAAGAGCATGAGCGTGTCGCCGGCGTGCAGCAGCGAGTCGAACTTGTAGTTGATCTCGGCCTGGCCCGCGGTGCCGACCTCGTGGTGGGCCCGCTCGACCTCGATGCCGACGCCGCCGAGGGCGAGCACCATGGCGTCGCGCATGTCGGCGTAGTGGTCGACCGGCGGGACCGGGAAGTAGCCGCCCTTGTAGCGGGTCTTGTAGCCGCGGTTGCCGCCGTCCTCGACCCGGCCGGTGTTCCAGGCGCCCTCGATCGAGTCGATGTAGTAGTAGCCGGCGTTCGCCTTGGTCTCGAAGCGGACGTCGTCGAAGACGTAGAACTCCGCCTCGGGCCCGAAGTAGACGGTGTCGGCGATGCTCGACTCCCGCAGGTACGCCTCCGCTTTGGCCGCGATGTTGCGCGGGTCGCGGCTGTACTTCTCCTTGGTGAACGGGTCCACGATCGAGAAGTTCATGGCCAGCGTCTTCGCCGTACGGAACGGGTCGACGAAGGCGGTCGCCGGGTCGGGGATGAGCTGCATGTCCGACTCGTGGATCGCCTGGAAGCCGCGGATCGACGAGCCGTCGAACATCTGGCCGTTCTCGAAGAAGTCCTCGTCCACGGAGGTCGCCGGGACGGTGAAGTGCTGCATGACCCCTGGCAGGTCGCAGAAGCGGACGTCGACGAACTGCACGCCCTCGTCCCGGATGTAGCTCAAGACCTCGTCTGCGGTGGTGAACATCCAGCCTCCGGTTCGGGTGTCGTTGCCGGCGACGGTATGACCGTCCAGTTGCCGAGGCGTGTCCCGATAGTTTCAACGACGTTACGGCCGGCCCCGGTACGCCCGCCGGGGCGGGTGCCGGGCCGCCCGGGCCCCGGCCCTAAGCTCAGCCGGGTGACGGGCGCCGCGGACCGGGGAGCGACGGAGGGCGACGCGCCGGGGTCGGTGGCGCCGCTGGGACCGCGGCTCAGTGCTTTCCTCATCGACATCGTGCTCTCCGCGCTCGTCGCGGGCATCTTCACCGCCCCCGAGCTGCCGCGCAACCGCAGCCTGCTGGTCTTCGCGGTGCTCTACTTCGGGTTCACCGTGCTGGCCCAGCAGACGCCGGGGATGCGGCTGCTCAAGCTGCGGGTGGTGCGGGTGGACCGGGCGGCGCCGATCGGGCTGTGGCGTTCGATGGTGCGTACGGTCGGGGTGATCCTGCTGCTGCCGACGGTGCTGCGTGACCAGGACGGTCGCTCCCTGCACGACCGCCTCACCCAGACCGCCGTCGTCCGCGCCTGAGCGTCAGCCGTTCGTCCGATCGAGGGCGGTGCTCCCGAGCATTCGCTCGCTCGTTCGAAGGCACAGCCCATAGGCGCAGACGAATGCGGCTTCCAGCCCCGCGTCCAGCTGTCCGGCGTCGTGGCTGGCGCTCATCGCCAGGAAGTTGCCGACTGTGCCCCAGACGAGCGGGTCGTACGACGCCGTCGCCCTGGGCACCAGGTCGCGGCCTTCCTCGAGGATCACGCACGCGTTGAACATCGTCAGGTTCTCGGTGAGCGGGTCGCCGTCCTCCTCGCCGATCACGCTGACCCCTTGGGTCGCCTCCAGGCGAAGCACTCGGAAGCGGATCCGGCCCAGTTCGAGCGCGTCGGCCAGGCCGAGCTTGGCGGCGAGCACATTAGTCACTTCGACGCGCAGGTCCGCTCGAGCTGCGGCCGGTTCCGCGCCGTCCCGGCGCACGTCGGCCAACCATGCCTCGGCCAGGAGCAACGGCACCCGACGGGTGGGCACACTGGCCACGTCCGGGTGGGTGTGGTTGGCCGCGGGACTGCGTACCCCGACGAGAATCTCCGGCTCGTCGGGCCATTGGCAGATGACCAGGGTGAGCGCGAGCACTGGCGCGAAGTCAGCGAGCGGGCGGTGCAGGCCGTCGAGCAGAACCGCGGCTCCTCGCTCGGCGGGCTCAACGGCCGGCGCGGAAGCGGTGGTCACCTCGGCGAAGGCAGTCATCACCGCTCCTCGATCTTCAGCCGCTGCAGCAGCGGAGCCAGGAAGCCGCAGTCCCGAGCAGCCAGCAAGAAGTCGTTGAGCCGGTCGTTCTCGGCCATGTCGGCTGTTCCCAGCTCCTCTATGTCGGCGGCGAAGCGGAGCGCCTCCAGCTCCGGACGCGGGGTGTCCTGCAGTTCCAGTACGTACAACCGCGGGGCCGACGGGCCCCGGGGCTGCCCGGGCGCCGCGGCCTTACGGATCAGCTGCAGCTGCGACGGCAGCTCCTCGGGCCGAAAACGCTCCGGATCGATGTCGAGGTCGAACATCGCGAACTCGCGGGCGGCCGCGATCTGAAAAGCCAGGTCGGGAATCACCTTCTGCTGCGAGTTCAGGAACGCCTGTATCTCCAGCCCAGCGGCCAGCGCGCTGCGGGTCGAACGGGCGGTTTCCCGCTCCTGCTTCTCGACCACCGCCCGAGCAGCCCTGATGTCGGCGTCCTCGACGTTGCTGCTGAACAGGGACAGCCGCCGCCGGTCGCGGGTCGCGGTGAGCCGCTTGTAGACGACGGCCCGCCGTCCCAGCTCATAGTCGCGGCGGTCGCAATTGGCCACCGTGAGCACCAGCGCGACAGCGAACCCCTCGCTCTCGCGCACGGCCTCCTCCTGGTCGACACCCTGGCCGAAGTAGCCGGTGAACGTCGCGGAAGGGCCTCCTGCGGTCGCCGGCTGCGTAGCTGCCGGTTCCGGGGGTGCGGAGACCTTGCAGACAGCCCGGTTGGTGCGCAGCGGATCAACATCGCGGTAGAGCCCTTCCGCGTACGCCTCGATCCGACCGGTCGTCGCGGGGTCGGCGCTGGTGACCACAGGGAGCCCTTCGCCGCGAACCCGGCCGTCGACCGGGACCGGCGACCAGTACGCGCACTCGGTGCTGGTCCGAGTGCTGGTGACCACACACGACGAGATGACCCGATCGGACTCGTAAAGCCGAAGCGAGTCGCCGGGGAAGCGCTCGGTGGCCTGCAGCTCTGCCAGCCGCTTGAGCTGGTACTCCACCCAGCCGTAGAGCGGCCGGCCGGACCCGAACAGCTCACCCTCCCGGGCGACGCTCGGAAACATGACCCGGATGTCGCGGGCCGCCAGTGGCGCGTCCCGACGCTCGTTGTACATGATCTCGTAGACGTCGAGGTCGTCAGCGACGACTATAGTGACCCGCTCCAGCTCGGGCCGTCCCAGCAGGGCCCGGACAACCTCGTCCCGTTCGACCGTCGGAGTCGTGCGGGCCTGCTCGCGTCGGGCGACCAGGGCGCTCAGGCCCGTGAGCTCGAGCGCGTCCTCGAGCCGCCGGGCCAGGGAGGCGTTGAGTTCGAGGCTGCCCATCTCCAGGCGGTTGATGGTGAAGCGGCTGCTATCGACGAGCTGGGCGACCTGAGCCTGGGTCAGCCCCTTCGACTGTCGACCATTGCGCAGGAGCAGCTGGATCTCTCGGGACGTGGCGGTGCCGGTGTGTTCGGAGCCGGTCGTGCCGGTCGGCTCGCTCATGTGCACTCCTGTGCGGCGGTGGTCAACCTGTCGCACATCCTACGGCGTCGGAGCCAGGAGAGGCGAGCCTGGCCTACTTGACGCAGCTGTGTTGACTGGCGTTGAGGCTCAGGCTCACACTGTGCAGGCATGTGCAACACCCTGCACATGCCCGCTCAGCGGGAGGCGGAATGGGGCACGAAGCGCGCCGGGTCCACTGGACCGGGTCCTCCGGTGGTCAGCGATGATGTCCGCCTTGGCTGCGGCCCCAGGCGCCATCACGTGGCCCGCGGCGGTGTGCATCGCGCTGCTGGTGCTGCCGCGGATCCTGCGGCGAATTCCGCCGATCTTGCGAGAGCGTCGCTACAACCGGCTGGCCCAGGTCGTCGCCCGAGCCGACCCGGGCAATGCCGCCACGCTGGCCGCAGCCGTCCAGCTCATCGAGAAGCACGAGGACTCCGTCCGGGTGGTGGAGGGCCGGGCCGAGCCCGCCGCGACCGAGCCAACGGCCGTACCGGAGGGTCGCCCCGACGGGCCTGGCGGCGGGCCGCAAGGGGACGGGACGTCCGGACCACGCGCCGTCGCCTGACCGCCAGGCCGATGAGTGGAGAGGGTACCGGCGGCGGAGGGTGCGCTCGAGGCCGGACATGCGGGCGCGGGTCGGCATCGGGCCCTTGGGCAGCGGGGCGGACTTGGTCCCGCCGAGCGCGGCCAGCCGCTTTTCCATGGCGTTGACCTGGGCCTGGTTGAGGTTGCGGGGCAGCTTGAGCAGGTGGGTGTTGAGCTTGCGGATCGACACCTCGCCCTCGCCGTCGCCGACCAGCACGTCGTAGATCGGGGTGTCGCCGGCGATCCGGGAGACCCGCTTCTTCTCCTGCGCGACCAGCCCGCGCACCCGGTGCGGCTGGCCCTCGCCGATCAGCACCACGCCGGGCCGGCCGATCACCCGGTGCACCGCGTCGAGTTGCGCGGTCACCTGGACGCCCTGGGTGATCCGCCAGTCGCCGCGCATGTTGCGGAGCACCCAGTACGCCGCGCCGGGCTGGCCCTCGACCGTGCCGAACGCGGCCTTCTGCGCCCGCCGGCCGAAGACGACCATCAGGCCGAGCACGCCGAAGAGCGCCGCGGTCGGGATGGTCAGGAAGATCGGCAGCCCGACCAGCGTCAGCAGCAGCAGGATGACGGCGAAGGTGCCGAAGAACGCGAGCAACATCCACAGCGGCAGGGTGCGGTCGCGCTGCCGCGTGATCTTGTACGCCGCGACGATCTGCTTCCACTTCTCGAAGCGCTGCCCCTTGACCCGCTTGGGCTTCGCGGCCTTGCCTGCCCGTCCCGGTTGCGCAGCCTTCGCGTCCTTCGCCATGCCGACGAGGATACGGCTGTCCGGTCAGCCGGTCGGCGTCAGCCGGCGGGAGTCGAGCGCCTGCTGGTAGAGCCGGCCGGCCCGGTACGACGAGCGGACCAGCGGCCCGGACAGCACCCCGGCGAAACCGATCGCCTCGGCCTCCGCGGACAGCTCGACGAACTCGTCCGGGTGCACCCAGCGGACCACCGGGTGGTGCCGCGGGGAGGGCCGCAGGTACTGCGTGACGGTGAGCAGCTCGCAGCCGGCGGCGTGCAGGTCGCGCATCGCCTCGCTCACCTCGGCCCGCTCCTCGCCCATGCCGAGGATGAGGTTGGACTTGGTGACCAGCCCGGCCGCGCGGGCCTGCCGGATCACGTCCAGCGACCGCTCGTAGCGGAAGCCCGGCCGGATCCGCTTGAAGATCCGCGGCACCGTCTCCACGTTGTGCGCGAGCACCTGCGGGGCGGCGGCGAAGACCTCGCCGAGCTGCGCCGGGTCGGCGTTGAAGTCGGGGATCAGCAGCTCCACCCCGGTGCCCGGGTTGAGCGCGTGGATCTGCCGGACGGTCTCCGCGTACAGCCAGGCGCCGCCGTCGGGCAGGTCGTCGCGGGCGACGCCGGTGACGGTCGCGTACCGCAGGCCCATCGCCTGCACGGACTCGGCCACCCGGCGCGGCTCGTCGGTGTCCAGCGCGGCCGGCTTGCCGGTGTCGATCTGGCAGAAGTCACACCGCCGCGTGCACTGGTCCCCGCCGATGAGGAAGGTGGCCTCGCGGTCCTCCCAGCACTCGTAGATGTTGGGGCAGCCGGCCTCCTCGCAGACCGTGTGCAGCCCCTCGCGGCGGACCAGACCCTTGAGCTCCGTGTAGTCCGGGCCCATCCTGGCCCGGGTCTTGATCCACGGCGGCTTGCGCTCGATCGGGGTCTCCGCGTTGCGCACTTCCAGCCGGAGCATCCGGCGTCCGTCGGGCTGCACCGTCACGCCCCTGAGCGTACGCCGCACCCGCCGGGCGCGACCCGGCTCTACCTGCAGACGCTCGACGTCGACGACCTCGACCACGTGGACCTGGTCGCCGCGGAGGTCATGCCGCAGGTGCGCTGAGGTCCGCCTTGCGCAGGGCCGCCTCCACCGGGTCCAGCACGTCCTCGACGCCGACCTGGCGGCCCAGCTCGCGGGTGAGCGAGGTCACCCCGGCGTCCTCGATCCCGCAGGCGACGATCCCGCCGTACGCGGCCATGTCGGGGTCGCAGTTGAGCGAGAAGCCGTGCATGGTCACGCCCTGCGCGACCCGTACGCCGATGGCGGCGACCTTGCGGTCCGGGGGACCGACGACCCAGACCCCGGAGCGGCCCTCGACCCGGGTCGCGGCCAGGCCGGCGCCGGCGCAGACGTCGATCAGCACGGACTCCAGGCGGCGCACATACTCGACCACGTCGACAGGCTCGGTCAGCGCGACGATCGGGTAGCCGACCAGCTGGCCGGGGCCGTGGTAGGTGATCCGCCCGCCCCGGTCCACGTCGATCACCGGGGTGCCGTCGGCCGGCCGCTCCCAGGGCTCGGTGCGCTTGCCGGCGGTGTAGACCGGCGGGTGCTCCAGCAGCAGCACGGTGTCCGGCCGGGAGCCGGCCACCCGCTCGGCGTGCAGCCGGCGCTGCCAGGCCCAGGCGTCCTCGTACGGCACCGTCCCGGCCCGGATGACCTCCACGCCCCGAGGCTACGCCGGCCGCTCCACCGGCTATTCGGAGCCGGGGAGCAGGCGGGGCTCGATCGTCTCCTCGATGGCGCGGCCGTCGGAGGCGCGCTCGACCCGGTACGCATTGGGGCCGGCGCGGTCGGCGACCGCCTCGACCAGCTCGGTGCCGCGGTAGTGCAGGCCGACCCCGTCGTCGGTGGCCCAGCCGGCCGGCAGCACCTCGTCGGCGATCAGCTGGTGGTAGAGCGGGCGGCGCTGCTCCTCGGAGTCGTAGTGCACGCCGTTGGAGTGCGGGATCAGGGCCAGCCCGTCGGTGACCGGGCGCAGGGCGGGGCCGAAGGAGTCGGTGGTGCCGCCGATGTGCCAGCACAGCGAGCCGGCCGACACCCCGCCGAGCACGACCCCGGCCTCCCACACCTCGCGGAAGATCGTGTCCCACCCGTGCAGCCGCCAGATCGCCAGCAGCCCGGCCACGCTGCCGCCGCCGACCCAGACCACGTCCTGGGCCAGCAGGTGCGCCTTGACGTCCTCGACCGACGGCATCGGGAACGCGGCCAGGCTGGACACCACCACGTCCCGGCCGACGAACGCCTGCGCCACCGCGGCGGTGTACATCGGGTTGTCGCCGCCGGCCGTACCCACGTAGCAGAACCGCGGCCGCTCCGGCGAGCCAGCCAGCTCGAACGCGAAGTCGATCATCGGACCGGGGCGGAACCAGGTGCGCCGGGCGGGGCGGAAGCCGCCGGAGGTGGCCAGGATGTTCACGCGGCCACCTTGCCATGGCGGGTCCGGAGCACCGCGTCCGCGGCCCGCCGGCCGGACACCAGCGCGCCCTGGATCGACGGGGTGTCCCGGTGGTCGCCGGCCACGAAGAGCCCGCCGCCGAGGTCGACCGGCTTGCGCAGGGTGCCGAGCGGCGGGGGAGCGGCCGGCAGCGCGTGCGGGACCCGGACCGTGGCCAGGTGCTCCCAGTCGGCGGTGGCGACGCCGTACAGCCGCTCCAGCTCCCGGCGCAGCGCCGCGTCGTCGGGCGGATCGGTGCCCAGCACCGAGGTGGAGACCAGCGCGCGGGCGTCCGGCGAGTACGACGGCGCCGCGTTGGTCAGCACCATCGAGTTGACCACCGGGCCGCGCCCCTCGCCGTCCAGCACCAGGGTCGGCTCGCCGACCGGCGGCTCCGGGGCGGCGTGGTAGACGGTCGTCACCGCGAGCATCCGCGGCTCCGGCAGCCCGGGCAGCAGGGCGGCGGCGGTGACCGGATCGGTCGCCACCACGGTGACCGGCGCGCGGACCGGGCCCTGGTCGGTGTCCACCGTGCCGTCGGCCAGGCCGGTGACCCGGACGCCGGTGTGCACCACCCCGGCCGGCAGCGCGGCGGCCAGCTGGCCGGGGATCCGGCGCATGCCGCCGGCCGGCACGCACACCGTGCCGCGGGCGAAGGTGCGCCACACCAGGTCGAAGAAGCGGCTCGACGTGGTCAGCTCCCGCTCCAGGAACACCCCGGCCAGGAACGGGCGCAGGAACCGGTCGATCACCGTGTCCGACAGGCCCCGCCGGCGGAGTGCCTCGTACGTCGTCGTCTCCGGTCCCGAGGTGAGCCGGCCGGCCGGGGCGAGCGCGTCCCGGGCCGCCAGCAGGGCCACCCGGGCCTTGTCCGCGGGGGAGCCGATCGGGGCCAGCAGCGTCCCCGGCGCGGCCAGCGGCCGGCGGCGCGGGTCGGCCACCCGGTGCAGCCGGTCGCCGACCCGGACCAGCGCGCCCGGGGTGAAGGCCCGCAGGTCCAGCGCCTTGTGGTCGAGCACCCGGGCGGCCTCCGGGTACGCCGTGTTGTGCACCTGGAAGCCGCGGTCGAGCAGGAAGCCGTCCACCACGTCGGTGGCCACCCGGCCGCCGACGGCGGTCCCGGCCTCCAGCACGACCACCTCGACCCCGGCGGTGGTCAGCCGGCGGGCGGCGGCCAGCCCGGCCAGCCCGGCGCCGACCACGACCACCTCGGCCCGGCGGGGCAGACCGGTCACCGGCCGGTGACCCAGCGCAGCGCCTGCTCGGCGGTCGGGTGCTCGAAGCGGTAGCCGGTGCGCTCCAGCACCCGCGGCAGCGCCCGCTGCCCGGCGAGGATGCCTTCCGGGGCGAAGTCGCCCACCGCCAGCCGCAGCGCGAGGCCCGGCACCCGGAGCACGGCCGGCCGGTGCAGCACCCGGCCGAGCACCTGGGTGAAGTCGCGGTTGGTCACCGGCGCGGGACCGGTCAGGTTGACCGGGCCGCTCACGTCGTCGCGGGTCAGCAGGTGCCGGACCGCGCCGACCTCGTCGGCCAGCGAGATCCACGGCCACCACTGGCGGCCGTTGCCCATCGGGCCGGCCAGCCCGGCCTTGGCCAGCGGCAGCAGCGGTCCGAGCAGGCCGCCCTTGGGGGCGCAGACCAGTCCGGAGCGCAGGTGCACGACCCGGACCCCGGCCCGCTCGGCCGCGGCGGTGCTCGCCTCCCAGCGGCGGCACACCGCGGCGAGGAAGCCGCCGCCCGGCGGTGCGGTCTCGTCCACCTCGCGGTCGCCGGTGTCGCCGTACCACCCCACCGCGGAGGCGGACAGCAGCACCCGCGGGCGGGGCGGCGCCGCGGCCAGGGCCGCCGCCACCGTCTCGGTGCCGTCCACCCGGCTGCGGACGATCGCCTCCCGGCGCCGCTGGGTCCAGCGGCGGCTGCCGACGTTGACGCCGGCCAGGTGGACGACCGCGTCCACGTCGGCGAGCAGCGCCGGATCCAGCTCGCGGGTGGCCGGGTCCCACCGCACCTCGCCGGACCCCTGCGGCGCCCGGCGCACCATCCGGACCACCTCGTGGCCGTCCCCGCGCAGCGCCGGAACCAGCTCCGAGCCGACCATCCCCGACGACCCCGTCACCGCGATCTTCACACCGCTGATCCTGCCGTCCCCCCGCCACGCCCGCGACCCGGCCGACCGATCGCGCCGCGCTCGTGCAACCGTGGACCGCTTACCGGGCGAGAACTACTCGCTCGTATGCCGGAGCGGCTCGGTCGGCAGTCCCGCCGGCCCGGGCACTACGCCGGACGCGGGTATCACTCGGAGTGCTACTTAGCACTCCGAGTGATACCCGCGTCCGGGCAAGGTGCCCCGTCGGTCAGGCGAGGCCGAGGTCGGAGCCGAAGGCGCCGGCCTCGAGACGGTCCTTGACGGTGACCAGGAAGCGGGCCGCGTCCGCGCCGTCGACGATCCGGTGGTCGTACGTCAGCGCGAAGTAGACCATCGACCGCACCGCGATGACCTCGCCGAGGTTGGCGTCCTCCACCACCACCGGGCGCTTGACCACCCCGCCGGTGCCGAGGATGCCCACCTGCGGCTGGTTGATGATCGGGGTGTCGAACAGCGCGCCCCGGCTGCCGGTGTTGGTCAGCGTGAAGGTGCCGCCGCCGAGCTCGTCCGGGCTCACCTTGTTGGACCGGGTGCGCTCGGCCAGGTCGGCGATCTTGCGCGCCATCCCGCCGAGGTTGAGGTCGCCGGCGTCGTGGATGACCGGCACCAGCAGGCCGCGGTCGGTGTCGACCGCGATGCCCAGGTGCTCGGCCTCGTGGTACGTGATCGTGCCGGCCTCGGTGTCGATCGAGGCGTTGACGCCCGGGTGCTGCTTGAGCGCCTCCACGGTGGCGATCGCGAAGAACGGCAGGAACGACAGCTTGACGCCCTCGCGCCGCTCGAAGTCGGCCTTGGCCTGCTGGCGCAGCCGCGCCACCCGGGTCACGTCGACCTCGACCACGGTGGTCAGCTGCGCGCTGACCTGCAGCGACTCGACCATCCGGCGGGCGATGACGGTGCGCAGGCGGGACATCTTCTCCGTCTTGCCGCGCAGCGGGGACGGCTCCACCCGGGGCGCCGGCTGGGTCTCGACCGCGGCCGGGCTGGCCGGGCCGGGGGCCGAGGACACCGACGAGGTGACCGGCACCGGCTTGCCGTCGCTGCTGCCGACCGGCTGCTCCTCCTTCGCCGGCTCCGGCTTCGCGGACCGGGCCGCCTCCAGCACGTCCTGCTTGCGGATGCGGCCGCCGACGCCGGTGCCCTTGATGCCGCCCAGGTCGACGCCGTGCTCGGCGGCGAGCTTGCGGACCAGGGGCGTCACGTACGCCCCCGAGTCCTCGCCGCCCTGGTCGCCGGCCGGCGCCGGGTGCTGGGCGGCCGGCTGCTGCGCCGAGCCCTGCTGCGGGGCACCCTGCTGCGGGGCGGTCGACTGCGCCGACGGGGCCTGCTGCTGGGAGACCTGCTGCCGCGGCTGCTCCTGGCGCGGCGCCTCCTGCTGCTGGGGTGCCTGCTGCTGCGGCGCCTCCTGGGCCGCCTCCTGCGGGGGCGCCTGCTGGGCGGCCGGCTGCTGCGGCGCCTCCTGCTGCGGCTCCTCCTCCTGCGGGGCGTCCTGCTCGCGCTGCTCGACCTCCTGCTGGGCGGCCTCCTCCGTGGCCTCCTCGGCCGGGGCCTGCTCCTGCTGGGCCGACGCCTGGTCGCCGCCGCCCCCGGCGGCGTCCTCGATCACCGCCAGCTCGACGCCGACCTCGACCGTCTCGTCCTCACCGACCCGGATGGAGGCGAGGACGCCGGAGGCGGGCGCCGGGATCTCGGTGTCCACCTTGTCGGTGGACACCTCGAGCAGCGGCTCGTCGGCCTCGACCTGCTCGCCCTCCTGCTTCAGCCAGCGGGTGACCGTGCCCTCGGTGACACTCTCGCCGAGGCGCGGCATCGTGACGGAGACCGACATGGGTCAACGACTCCTTCAGGGTCGAGAGGTCAGGTGTCGACGGGTGGGCGTCACTGTGCCCGATCAGCCGTGCGCGTGCAGCGGCTTGCCGGCAAGCGCGAGGTGAGCCTCGCCCACGGCCTCGGACTGGGTCGGGTGGGCGTGGATGAGCTGGGCGACCTCGGACGGCAGGGCCTCCCAGTTGTAGATGAGCTGCGCCTCGGCCAGCAGCTCGCCGACCCGGCTGCCGACCATGTGCACGCCGACCACCGGCCCGTCCTGCTGGGCGACCAGCTTCACCGCGCCGGAGGTCTTGAGGATCTGGCTCTTGCCGTTGCCGGCCAGGTCGTAAGTCAAGGTCTTGATCCCGTCGGCGCCGTGCTTCTCCGTGGCCTGGGCCTCGGTCAGCCCGACCGAGGCGACCTCGGGCTCGGAGTAGGTGACCCGGGGGACGCCGGCGTAGTCGATCGGCACCACCGACAGCCCGGCCAGCCGCTCGGCGACGAGGATGCCCTCGCCGAAGCCGACGTGCGCGAGCTGCGGGGAGGCGATGAGGTCGCCGACGGCGGAGATCGTCGGCACCGGGGTCTGGCAGTATTCGTCGACCTTGACGAAGCCGCGGTCCAGGGTGACGCCGGCCTCCTCGTAACCGAGGCCCTGGGAGACCGGGCCGCGGCCGACGGCGACGAGCAGCAGCTCCGCGTCGATGGTCTTGCCGCTCTCCAGGGAGACCCGGACGCCGCCGTCGGTGTGCTCGACGCCGCCGAAGCGGGCGCCCAGCTCCTGCTTGATCCCGCGCCGGCGGAAGGCCCGCTCCAGCAGCTTGGAGCTCGCCTCGTCCTCCAGCGGCACCAGGTGCGGCAGGGCCTCCACGATCGTCACCTCGGCGCCGAAGGACCGCCAGATGCTGGCGAACTCGACCCCGATCACCCCGCCGCCGAGGATGACCACGGACGCCGGCACCCGGTCCAGCTGCAGCGCGTGGTCGCTGAAGAGCACCCGGCTGCCGTCGACCTCCAGCCCGGGCAGCGTCCGCGGCACCGAGCCGGTGGCGAGCACCACGTGCTGGCCCGTGTACGTCGTGTCGCCGACCTGCACCGAGGTCGGCGAGGTCAGCCGCCCCTCGCCCTCGATGAGCTGGATGCCCCGGCCCTTGACCAGCCCCTGCAGGCCCTTGTAGAGCCGGCTGACCACGCCCTCCTGGTATTTCCGGACCGCCGGGGCGTCGATGCCCTCCAGCGACGCCCGCACGCCGAACTGCTCGCTCTCCCGGGTCAGGTCGGCGACCTCGCCGGCGTGCAGCAGCGCCTTGGTCGGGATGCAGCCCCGGTGCAGGCAGGTGCCGCCGAGCTTGTCCTTGTCGATCAGCACGACGCTCTTGCCGAGCTCCGCGGCCCGCAACGCGCAGGCGTAGCCACCGCTGCCGCCACCCAAGATGACGAGGTCGACGTCGGTCTCAGCCACCGGGGATCTCCTCGCTGGTCTCTCCTGACCGGGGGCGGTCGCCACCCGATCACTACGTTCCCCATCTTTCCACTCGGCCAGTCCCCGCCGCCGGGTGGGGCGCGCCGGCCGGAGGGCCGGTCAGCCCTTCTCGGCGATGTCCTCCAGGGTGGCCACGAGCGTGCGTACCGGCACCCCGGTGGCCCCCTTCGGGGTGAAGCCCCACGGCTTGCCCGTGTTCATCGCCGGGCCGGCCACGTCGACGTGCACCCAGGCCACCCCGTCGGCGACGAACTCGCGCAGGAAGATCCCGGCGACCAGCATCCCGCCGGTCCGCTCGCCGCTGACGTTGGCCAGGTCGGCCACCTTGGAGTCCAGCCCGGAGCGCAGCTCCTCGGGCAGCGGCATCGGCCACATGCCCTCGCCGACCCGGTCGCCGGCCGCGACCACCCGGGCCCGCAGCTCCTCGGTGCCCATCACCCCGGAGGTGCGGTCGCCGAGCGCGACCCGCTGGGCGCCGGTCAGCGTGGAGGTCTCGATCAGGTACGCCGGGTTGTCCTCGCAGGCGCGGACGATCGCGTCGGCCAGGATGATCCGGCCCTCGGCGTCGGTGTTGAGCACCTCGACCCGCTTGCCGCCGTACATGGTCAGCACGTCCGCCGGCCGGTACGCCGAGCCGCCGGGCAGGTTCTCCGCCATCGGCACGGTGGCGACCACCTCCAGCGGCAGGTCGAGCGCGGCGACCGCGGTCATGGTGGCCACCACCGCGGCGGCGCCGGCCATGTCCGCCTTCATCTGGTCCATGCCGGCGGACGGCTTGATCGAGATGCCGCCGGAGTCGAACGTGATGCCCTTGCCGACCAGCGCCACCCGGGGGCCGCTGCCGGCGTGCCGGATGCGGACCACCCGGGGCGGGCGGGCCGAGCCGCCGCCGACGCCGAGCACGCCGCCGAAGCCGGCCGCGGCCAGCGCGTCCTCGTCGAGCACCTCGACCTCGAGCCCGGCGGCGCGGGCGGCCACCTCGGCCCGGCGCGCGAACTCGGCCGGCGGCAGGTCGTTGGGCGGGGTATTGACCAGGTCGCGGGCCAGCGAGACCGCGTCGGCCAGCGCGCCGGCCCGGCGGGCCACCGCGGCCAGACCGTCGGCCTGCGGGTCGGGGACCAACAGCGTCACCGCGGCCGGCGGGGCGGAGCGGGCCGCGTTGCCGGTGGTCCGGTATTCGGTGAAGGAGTACGCCGCGAGCAGCGCCCCCTCGGCCGCCGCCGCGACGGTCTCCGGGGCGACCGGTTGCCCGCCGGTGAGCGCGAGCGCGCTGGCCACCCGCTCCTTGCCGGTCAGCGCGCGGACCGCGGCACCGGCCGCCCGGCGGACGGCGGCCGGGGTCGGCGCCCCGCCGGCCGGCGCCTTGCCGAGCCCGGCCGCGACCACCAGCGGCACGTCGCCGCTCACGGTGGCCACCTTGACCACCTCGTCCTCGGCGCCGGTGGCGCCCAGGGCGGCCAGCGCGGCGGCCAGCCGGCCGCCCAGGGCCGCATCGGCGAGCTCGGCGCCCGGTGCCGGCCGGACCCCGTCGGGGGTGGAGAAGGTGCCGATGACCAGCGCGTCGGCGGTCAGCCCGGTCTCGGTCGAAGGGGCGAAGGTCAGCTCGGCCACGGTGCTCCGTTCGGGTTCGCGGGGTCCGGCCGATGCTATGCCGTCCCCGGCCCGCGTACCGGCACTGCCAGACTGCCGGGCATGACCGAGCTGTTGCACTCACCCCTGCACGACCGGCACGTCGCGCTCGGCGCGAAGCTGGCCGACTTCGGCGGCTGGCTGATGCCGATCGAGTACGGCGCGGCCGGCGGCGGCGTGCTCAAGGAGCACGCGGCGGTCCGGGACGCGGTCGGCGTCTTCGACGTCTCGCACCTGGGCAAGGCCAGGGTCCGCGGCGCCGGCGCGGCCGAGTTCGTCAACCGGTCGCTGAGCAACGACCTCGACCGCATCCACCCCGGCAAGGCGCAGTACACGCTGTGCTGCGACGAGGCCACCGGCGGCGTGGTGGACGACCTGATCGCGTACCTCTTCGCCGACGACCACGTCTTCCTCATCCCGAACGCGGCGAACACCGCCGAGGTGGTCCGCCGGCTGGCCGCGGCCGCGCCGGCCGGGGTGACGGTGGCCGACGAGCACCGCGACTTCGGCGTGCTGGCCGTCCAGGGCCCGCGCTCGGCCGAGCTGCTCGGCCGGCTCGGGCTGCCCGCCGACCACGACTACATGAGCTACACGGTGTCCCGCTGGCAGGGCGACGAGCTGGTCGTGTGCCGGACCGGCTACACCGGCGAGCACGGGTACGAGCTGCTCCCGCCGGCCGGGCAGGCCGGCGCGCTCTGGGACGCGCTGCTCGACGCCGGTGCCGACCTGGGCGTACGGCCCTGCGGGCTGGGTGCCCGGGACACGCTGCGGACCGAGATGGGCTACCCGCTGCACGGGCAGGACCTGTCCCTGGAGATCACCCCGGTGCAGGCCCGCTCCGGCTGGGCGGTCGGCTGGAAGAAGCCGGCCTTCTGGGGGCGGGAGGCGCTGCTGCGGGAGAAGGAGACCGGCCCGGCCCGGCTGCTGTGGGGCCTGGCGGCGCTGGACCGCGGCATCCCGCGGGCGCACCTGCCGGTGCTGGCCGGCGACGCCCGGGTCGGCGAGGTGACCAGCGGAACGTTCTCGCCGACGCTGCGCAAGGGCATCGGCCTGGCCCTGCTGGACACCGCCGCCGGGCTCGTTGAGGGCGCCGAGGTCGTAGTCGACGTCCGCGGCCGCCCCGCGCCCGTCCGCGTCGTCAAGCCCCCCTTCGTCCCCTCCCACGTCCGCTGACCCGCCCCGCCCTCGCCCGCCCCCGCCCCGGCCCCGACCCGCCCGACCTCGCCGCGACTGACGGCGTCCGCGCGCGACTGACGGCGCTGGTGCCGTCAGTCGGCGCCGCAATCCGTCAGTCGGCGCCGGAGTCCGTCAGTCGGCGCCGCGATCCGTCAGTCGCGGGGGTGGGTCGGGGTGATGCGGGCGTCGGCGAGGGTGGCCATCTCGGCGCAGGCGCGGACGGCGCCGCGGAGGAGCGGGAGGGCGATCAGGGCGCCGGTGCCCTCGCCGAGCCGCAGGCCGAGGTCGAGCAGCGGCGGCAGCTCGAGCAGGTCCAGCGCGATCCGGTGCGCCGGCTCGGGGGAGCGGTGCGCGGCCAGCCACCAGGCCGGCGCGGACGGCGCCGCCACCTGGCCGACCAGCGCCGCGGCCGCCGACACCACACCGTCCAGCAGCACCGGCGTACGGCGTACGGCGGCCTGCAGCAGGAAGCCGGTCATCGCGGCCACGTCCGCGCCGCCGGCCACCGCGAGCAGCGCGACCGGGTCGCCGGCGAACGGCCGGGCCCGGCGCAGCGCGTCCCGGATCGCGGCCACCTTGCGCATCCAGGTCGCGTCGTCGATCCCGGAGCCGCGGCCGATCACCTTGACCGGCTCGGTCTCGGTCAGCGCGGCGACCAGCACCGCGGCCACCGTGGTGTTGCCGATACCCATGTCGCCGACCACCAGCAGGTCGGCGCCGCCGTCCACCTCGGCGTCGGCGAGCGCCATCCCGGCCGTCACCGCCCGCTCGGCCTCGGCCAGCGTGAGCGCGTCCTCCCGGTCGATCCGGCCGCTGCCCCGGCGGACCTTGTGCCCGCCGACGCCGGCGGGGGTGTCCGCGTCCACGGCGAGGTCGGCCACCCGTACGGTCGCCCCGGCCGCGTCGGCCAGCACCGACACCGCCGCGGTGCCCTGCAGGAACAGGTCCACCATCCGCGCGGTGGCCTCGGCCGGGTACGCCGAGACACCGGCCGCCGCGACCCCGTGGTCACCGGCGAAGATCACCACCCGGACCCGCTCCGGGTCCCGCGGCGGGCACCGGCCCTGGGTCGCGGCCAGCCAGCAGGCCAGCTCCTCCAGCCGCCCCAGCGACCCCGGCGGCTTGGCCAGCGCCGCCAGCCGCTCCCGGGTCGCCGCGGCCGCCTCGTCGTCCGGCGGCTCCACCCGGGTGGACAGCTCGTCGAGGTCGAGCGGTGCGGTCACAGGGCGTCCTCCGAGAGTCGGGCCGGGACGGTAGCGGACCGTGCGGGACGGCGGCCCGCCGGCGCCGGCCGGTAGCCTGCCGGGCGTGACGTGGAGCTGGCGCTACCAGGACGGGCAGGGTGGGGACGTGCCGTCGGCACCCGAGGGGGACACGTTCCCGACCAAGGGCGACGCCGAGTCGTGGCTGGGCGAGACCTGGCGCGACCTGCTCGCCGCCGGGGTCGAGCGGGTCGTGCTGCTCGAGGACGACCGGGTCGAGTACGCGATGCCGCTCACCCCCACCGACGGCTGACCCCGACCGGGCCGGTCAGCCGGTCTTGGCCGGGTCCCGCTCGACGACGTCGCCGAGCACCTCGTCGATCCGGCCCAGCACCTCGGCGTCGAGCTTGACTCCGGCGGCCTTGACGTTCTCGTGCACCTGCTCCGGCTTGGTGGCGCCGATGATCGCGGCCGAGACGTTGTCGTTCTGCAGGACCCAGGCGATGGCCAGCTGGGCCATCGACAGCCCGCAGCCGTCCGCGATCGGGCGGAGCCGCTGCACCCGCTCCAGGACCCGGTCCACCATCATCCGCTGGATGAACTTGCCGCCGGTCTCGTCGGTGGCCCGCGACCCGGCCGGCGGCGCCTCGCCCGGCTTGTACTTCCCGGTCAGCACGCCCTGCGCGATCGGCGACCAGACGATCTGCCCGAGCCCCTCGCGCTTGCTGGCCGGCACCACCTCGGCCTCGATCACCCGCCAGAGCATCGAGTACTGCGGCTGGTTGGAGATCAGCGGCACCCGCAGCTCGCGGGCCAGCCCGGCCGCGTCGGTGATCTGCTGCGCGGTCCACTCCGAGACCCCGACGTAGAGCACCTTGCCCTGCCGGACCAGGTCCGCGTACGCCAGCATCGTCTCCTCGAGCGGGGTCGAGGAGTCGTAGCGGTGGGCCTGGTAGAGGTCGAGGTGGTCGGTGCCGAGCCGGCGCAGCGACGCCTCGCAGCTCTCGGTCAGGTGCTTGCGGCCCAGGCCGCGGTCGTTCGGCCCCGGGCCGGTCGGCCAGTACGCCTTCGTGAACAGCTCGTAGCTCTCCCGGCGGACGCCCTGCAGCGCGCGGCCGAGCACGGACTCGGCCCTGGTCTGCGCGTACACGTCCGCGGTGTCGAAGGTGGTGATCCCGGCATCCAGGGCGGCCCGGACGCAGGCTTGCGCCGCGTCCTCCTCCACCTGGGAGCCGTGGGTGATCCAGTTGCCGTACGCGATCTCGCTGACGGTCAGGCCGCTGCGGCCGAGGCGACGAAACTCCACGCCGCAACCCTAGGCGCCCTCAGATCCGGTTGCCGACCGGGACCTGCGGCTTGGGCTGGCGCCAGCGGCGGATCATCGTCGCCCGGGTCACCCCGTAGAAGATCAGCGCCCGCATCCGGGTCTGCGTCTCCGGGAACTGCCTGCGCACCAGCTTGCGGATGCGCAGGCCGAGCACCACCGAGTCGACCACGAGCAGCAGCAGCACGGTCAGCCACAGGCTGGTCGCCAGCGCCCGGAACTGCACGTTGGGGATGACGATGCTGGCCGCGTAGACCAGCGCGATCAGCAGGAAGAGCACCCCGACGTTGCGCCGGGAGTCGACGATGTCGCGGACCAGCCGCCGCTCCGGCCCGCGGTCGCGGGCCATCAGGAAGCGCTCGTCGCCGCTGCGCATGCCCTCGCGCATCTCGGCACGGCGGTCGGCGCCTTGCTCGCGCATCCGCTTGTAGGCCTCGCGGCGGGTCTTGGGCGGCGGCGCCACCGGCCCGGTGCGGCGGCGCTGCGCCTCCCGCCGGCGCGGCGTCGGCTTGCCCTTGCCGGGAGTGCGGCGCGGGTCGAGCGCGTCCGCGGACGCGGGCGGCGGGGTCGGCGCGGCCCGCTCGACGTCGGCCGAAGGGTCGCTCCGGCGGCGCAGCAGCCTCACGTCGCGAAGCCTAGTGCAGGGCCGGCCGGCTCCGGTCAGGGGAGCGCGAGCATCTGGTCCAGCGCGGCCCGGGCGTGCCGGGCGGTGTCGGCCGGCACGGTGATCCGGTTGACCACCTGGCCGGCGGCCAGCGACTCCAGCGCCCACACCAGGTGCGGCAGGTCGATCCGGTTCATCGTCGAGCAGTAGCAGACGGTCCGGTCCAGGAAGACGACGGTCTTGTCCGGGTGCCGCTTGGCCAGCCGTTGCACGAGGTTGAGCTCGGTGGCGACGGCGAACGCGGCCCCGGCGGGTGCCTCGTCGACCGTACGGATGATGAACTCGGTCGACCCGACCAGGTCGGCCGCGGTGACCACGTCGTGCCGGCACTCGGGGTGGACCAGCACCTGCACGTCGGGAATGCGGGCCCGCACGTCGTCCACCGACTCCCGGCGGAAGCGGCCGTGCACCGAGCAGTGCCCGCGCCACAGGATCATCCGCGCGGCCCGCAGCCGGTCCGCGGTCACCCCGCCGCCCGGCTTGTGCGGGTCGAAGAGCACGCAGTCGTCCAGGTCCAGGCCCAGCTCGAGCACCGCGGTGTTGCGGCCCAGGTGCTGGTCGGGCAGGAAGAGCACCTTGTCCGCGCCGCGGTCGCCGAAGGCCCAGTCCAGCGCGCGGCGCGCGTTGGACGAGGTGCAGACGGTGCCGCCGTGCCGGCCGGTGAAGCCCTTGATCGCGGCGGACGAGTTCATGTACGTCACCGGGACCGTCGCGTCCGCCACCCCGGCGTCGGCGAGCACGTCCCAGGCCTCCTCGACCTGGTCGAAGGTCGCCATGTCGGCCATCGAGCAGCCGGCGGCCAGGTCCGGCAGCACCACCTGCTGGGCGTCCGCGGTGAGGATGTCCGCGCTCTCGGCCATGAAGTGGACCCCGCAGAAGACGACGAACTCCGCCTCCGGCCGGGCCGCCGCCTCCCGGGCCAGCTTGAACGAGTCGCCGGTCACGTCCGCGAACGCGATGACCTCGTCGCGCTGGTAGTGGTGGCCGAGCACGAAGGCGCGGTCGCCGAGCGCGGCCCGGGCCGCCGCCGCCCGCTCGACCAGGCCCGGGTCGGACGCGGCCGGCAGCGCGCCGGGGCAGTCCACCCCGCGCTCGGAGTCGGGGTCGACGCCGCGGCCGAGCAGCAGCAACGTCAGCGGGGCCGGGGTGACCCCGAGGTCCTCGACCGTGGTCATGGGCGGTCCTCCTGTCCACGGATGTCAACGCGGTCACCGTCCGCCGATTCCCCGGCGTTGACAAAGTGAGCTTTGACACTCGGCGATGCCAAAGATAGCTTTGGCATATGCGGATCACCGATCCGGCGGCGCTGCGGGCGCTGGCCCACCCGCTCCGGCTGGACCTCATCGAGGCGCTCACCACGCTCGGCCCGGCCACTGCGGCCCGCTGCGGCCGGCACCTCGGCGTCAGCCAGGCGAGCTGCTCGTTCCACCTGCGCCAGCTCGCGCGGTACGGGTTCGTCGAGGAGGCGCCGGCCGGCGCCGACCGGCGCGAGCGGACCTGGCGGCTGACCGACCTGGAGCAGAGCTGGTCAGCCGGCTCCGGCCCGGTGGCCGACCAGCTGGACCGGGTCTTCGTACGGCGCGAGGCCGACAAGTTGCTCGGCTGGGTGGAGCGGTCCCGGTCCGAGCCCGCGCAGTGGCGGGACGTCGCCTTCGTCGGCGGCGCCACGGTGCCGGTCACCGCGGCCGAGCTGCGGCAGATCAGGACACAGCTGCGGGCGGTGCTGGACCCGTACGTCCGGCGGCTCGCCGACCCGTCCGACCGACCGGCCGGGGCCCGGCCCGTCCGGATCCTGCTGAGCGGCACTCCGGAGGGGGAGACCCGTGCTGACTGAAGAGTGGACGTCCGTCGGCGAGCTGCGCGCGCTGGCGTACCGGCCGGAGGGCGCCGGGCCGCTGCCAGGCGTGGTGCTGGTGGACGGCTCCGGCGACGGCGCCTGCGACGACTGGGGCGGCTGGCCGGAGCGGATCGCGGAGCTCGGCGCGGTGGTGCTCACCCACGACAAGCCCGGCTGCGGCGGCTCGCCCGGAAACTGGCTGGACCAGTCGCTCGCCGACCGGGCCGAGGAGTCGCTCGCCGCGCTCGCCGTGCTGCGGGCCCACCCGGCGGTCGCCGGCCCGGTCGGGTTCCTCGGCTTCAGCCAGGGCGCCTGGGTCGGGCTGCTGGCCGCGGCCGGCCATCCGGTCGACTTCGTGGTCTCGCTGTCCGGGCCGGGCGTCGGTCCGGCCGCGCAGGACCGGCACCGCATCGAGGTCGATCTGGGTGCCGCCGGGCTGCCCGCGGACCAGGTCACCGAGGCGCTGGCCTGGATCGATGAGCGCACCCGGCGGCTGCTCGGCGGCGAGGACGTCGAGGCGGTGCTCGCCGCGCAGGCCCGGTACGCCGAACGGCCCTGGTACCAGCTGGCCACCCGGTGGTTCGACCAGCCGGAGTCGCTGGCGTACCTGGGCCGACTGCTGGACTTCGAGCCGGGCCGGGTGCTGCCCAGGGTCGGCTGCCCCGTGCTGGCCCTCTTCGGTGCCGAGGACAGCCTGGTGCCGGTGGCCGCGAGCGTCGCCGCGTACGCCGCCGGCCTTCCGCGGCTGACCGGTCTCGCCGTCTACCCGGGGGCCGACCACGGCCTGTTCGTCGCGGACCCGGACCCGGCGGTGCCGCGGACCGAGCAGCTCGCGCCCGGCTTCCTGCCGATGCTGCGCGGGTTCCTGGCTTCGCTCGGCGGTGCAGCTCCGGCAGACTGATCACGTGCGGGTGGTGGTGGCACCGGACTCCTTCGGCGGCACGATGTCCGCGGTCGAGGCGGCCGAGGCGATGGCGGCCGGGTGGCGCCGGTCCGCGCCCGGCGACGAGCTGGAGCTGCGGCCGCTGTCCGACGGCGGGCCCGGCTTCGTCGACGTGCTCGGCTCGGTGCTGCCCGGGCGGACCGTGCCGGTTGCGACCACCGACCCGCTGGGCCGGCCCACGGTCGGCGCGGTGTTGCTGGTCGGCGACACCGCGTACGTGGAGTCCGCGCAGGCCACCGGCCTGCACCTGCTGACCCCGGCCGAGCGCGACCCGCTGTGGACCGGCACCGCCGGGCTGGGCGTGCTGCTGGCCGCCGCGGTGGAGTGCGGGGCCCGGACCGTGGTGGTCGGCCTCGGCGGCTCGGCCACCAACGACGCCGGTGCCGGGCTGCTGGCCGCGCTCGGCGTCGAGCTGCTGGACGCGGCCGGGGCCGCGCTGCCGCCCGGCGGGCTGGCGCTGGCCGGGCTGGACCGGGTCGAGGGCGTGCCGCAGCTGCGCGGAGCCCGGCTGGTGGCCGCCACCGACGTGGACAACCCGCTGTGTGGGCCGCATGGCGCGACCGCGGTCTTCGGCCCGCAGAAGGGACTGCGCCCGGCCGACACCGACCGGCTGGACGCGGCGCTGGCCCGATGGGCCGAGGTGATGGCCCGCGACCTGCCGGGCGTGCCGGCCGGGCTGGCCGAGCTGCCCGGGGCGGGCGCCGCCGGCGGACTGGGGGCGGCGCTGTTCGCGCTCGGCGGCACCCGGCGGGCCGGGCTCGACGTGGTCGCCGAGGCGGTCGGGCTGCCGGCCACGGTCGGGGCGGCCGACCTGGTGCTCACCGGGGAGGGCTCGTTCGACTTCCAGTCGCTGCGCGGCAAGGTGACCGGCGGGGTGGCCGGGGTGGCCGCCGCGGCCGGGGTGCCCTGCCTGGTGCTGGCCGGGCAGGTGTCGGTCGGCCGGCGGGAGGCGGCCGCGGCCGGCATCGAGGCCGCGTACGCGGTTGCCGACCAGGCCGGCTCGATCGAGGCGGCGATGGCCCATCCGGCCGACCGGCTGGCCGACCTGGCCGCCCGGGTCGCCGGCCAGTGGAGCCGCTGAGGCCCGCGCCGCCCGTCGGCCGGCGGGCCGCCGACGTACGATGGGGAAGACCGGTGCCCCGGCGGGCGTTGACCGGCTGGAGGCGATCCGAGCGAGTGGGAGACTGACCGTGTCTGTGGAAGCGACCACCGAGGCGACTACCGAGGCCCCGAAGTCGGTGCTCCTGACCGACGGCGCGGCCGCCAAGGTCAAGGCGCTGCTTGACCAGGAGGGCCGGGACGACCTGCGGCTGCGGATCGCCGTGCAGCCCGGCGGCTGCTCCGGCCTGCGCTACTCGCTGTTCTTCGACGAGCGGTCCATCGATGGCGACGAGGTCACCGACTTCAGCGGCGTCGAGGTCGTGGTCGACCGGATGAGCGTGCCCTACCTGAGCGGGGCGACGATCGACTTCGTCGACACCATCGAGCGCCAGGGTTTCACCATCGACAACCCCAACGCGGGCAGTTCCTGCGCCTGCGGCGACTCCTTCAGCTAGACCGCCGCCGAGGGGCCGCGTCCGGACGCCGGATGCGGCCCCGACGCTTGCCCGGTGCCGGATTTCGACATCGTTGCCGGTACCCTGACCTCCGGGTCGCGCGGGCGCGCGGCCGGACCTGCCCTTCCCATGGAGCGGAGACCGAGCACCGTGCCCATCGCCGTCACCGGCTCGATCGCGGCCGACCACCTCATGCACTTCCCGGGTCGGTTCGCCGAGCTGCTGCTGCCCGAGCACCTGCACAAGGTGTCCCTGTCGTTCCTGGTGGACGACCTGGTGGTGCGGCGCGGCGGCATCGGCGCCAACATCGCCTTCGGGCTGGGCCAGCTCGGACTGCGGCCGGTGCTGCTCGGCGCGGCCGGCCGCGACTTCGCCGACCACCGCTCCTGGCTGGAGCGCAACGGGGTCGACTGCGAGTCGGTGCACGTCAGCGAGACCGCGCACACCGCCCGGTTCGTCTGCACCACCGACGAGGACCTGTGCCAGATCGCGTCGTTCTACGCCGGCGCGATGGCCGAGGCCCGGCTGATCGAGCTCGCCCCGGCGCACGAGCGGGTCGGCGGCTTCGACCTGGTGTGCATCGCGCCGGACGACCCCGAGGCGATGCTCCGGCACACCGAGGAGTGCCGCGAGCGGGGCTACGCGTTCGCCGCCGACCCGTCCCAGCAGATGGCGCGGATGTCCGGCGAGGACATCAAGCTGCTGGTCGAGGGCGCCTCCTACCTGTTCACGAACGAGTACGAGAAGGGTCTGCTCGAGCAGAAGACCGGCTGGAGCGACGCCGAGGTGCTCAAGCGGGTCCGGGTCCGGGTCACCACGCACGGCGCCGAGGGCATCCGGATCGACGGCCAGGACATCGCCCCGGTGCAGGTCCCGGTGGTTCCGGCCACGCACGCGACCGACCCGACCGGGGTCGGCGACGGCTTCCGCGCCGGGTTCCTCGCCGCCACCTCGTGGGGGCTCCCGCTGGAGCGCGCCGCCCAGGTCGGCGCCGGCATCGCCACCCTGGTGCTGGAGGCCGACGGCCCGCAGGAGTACGTGGTGCGGCCGCCCGAGTTCACCGAGCGGCTCGCGTCCGTCTACGGTGCCGAGGCCGCAGCGGAGATCCGCGCCCACCTGCCCGCCTGACGGGCGCTGAAGGATCCGTGGACAGCGTGCTGCTCGCGTTCGTCCCGCTCGTCCTGATGACCGCCGTCGCACTGTTCAAGCGCCGGAAGCAGCGGCGGAACCAGCGGCCACCCGGTCAGGAGCGGGCCCGCCCGGCGCCGGCCGGGCGGGCCACCACCCGCGTCAGAGGCTGACGGGGTAGACGGTGGCCGGGATCTCGGGGCGGATCCGGTCCTCGACGAAGATGCCGTGCCAGATCATGAAGACCAGCAGCGTCCACAGCTTGCGGCTGTAGTCGTGCGGCCCGGCCCGGTGCGCGTCCAGCATGGTCCGGACGGCGGCCCGGTCGAGCAGGTGGTCGGTGCCGCTGTCGTCGATGATCGCGCGGGCCCAGTCGTACATCTCGTCCTTGAGCCAGTGCCGGATCGGCACCGGGAAGCCGAGCTTGCGGCGCTCCAGCACGTGCGGCGGCACCACCGAGGCGAGCGCCCGGCGCAGCGCCAGCTTGGTCTGGTCCTTGGTGACGCGCTGGTCGACCGGCAGCGTCGAGGCGATCCGGAAGACCTCGGTGTCCAGGAACGGCACCCGCAGCTCGAGCGAGTTGGCCATCGTCATCTTGTCGGCCTTGACCAGGATGTCGCCGCGCAGCCAGGTGAACAGGTCGACGTACTGCATCCTCGTCACGTCATCGGCGCCGGCGATCTCCGCGTACACCGGGTCGGTGACGTCGCGGAAGGAGACCCGCGGGTCGCGGGTCCGCAGGAAGCCGAGCTCGTCGTCGCGGAAGATCCGGGCGTTGCCGTAGTAGCGGTCCTCCAGCGGGATCGACCCGCGGCGGAGCAGGTCCTTGCCGCGCATCCCCTCCGGCAGCCGCTTGGACAGGCCGCCGAGGGCGCCCCGCACGCCGCCGGGCAGCGTGGTCAGCGCGCGCAGCGACAGCGGCTCCCGGTAGATGTTGTAGCCACCGAACAGCTCGTCGGCGCCCTCCCCGGACAGCACCACCTTGACGTGCTTGCGGGCCTCGCGGGCCACGAAGTAGAGCGGGACCAGGGCGGGGTCGGCCACCGGATCGTCCAGATACCACACGATCAGCGGCAGCGTCTCCATCATCTCGGCGGGGGAGACGGTCTTGATCACGTGCCGGACGCCGATCGCCGCGGCGGACTCGGCGGCGACGTCGACCTCGGAGAAGCCCTCGCGCTCGAAGCCGGTGGTGAACGTGATCAGGTCCGGGTTGTGCCGCTTGGCCAGCGCGGCGATCGCGGTGGAGTCGATGCCGCCGGACAGGAACGAGCCGACCGTGACGTCCGCGCGCATGTGCTTGGCGACGGAGTCCTCCATCACCTCGCGGATCTCCCGGTAGAGCCGGTCCTCGTCGGAGACCGCGCGGATCGGGAAGGTCGGCCGGAAGTAGCGCCAGGTCTCCAGCGGCCCGCCGGCGCGCTGCCGGAACGCGGTGCCGCTCTCGATCCGGCGGACCTGCTTGTGCATGGTCGCCGGCTCCGGCACGTACTGCAGGGTCAGGTAGTGCTGCAGCGAGCGGGTGTCCACCTCGGCCGGGTCGCCGGCCAGCCCGCCCAGCTCCAGCAGCGACTTCTTCTCCGAGGCGAAGAACGTGCCGCGCTCGTCGGCGAAGGTGAACAGCGGCTTGATCCCGAACCAGTCCCGCGCCCCGAAGAGCACCCGCTCCTGGGAGTCCCACAGCAGGAACGCGAACATGCCGCGCAGCTCGCGGACGCAGTCCTCGCCGAGGTACTTGTACGCCGCCAGGATCGCCTCGCTGTCGCCCTCGGTGGCGAAGGTGGCGCCGAAGTCCCGGGTCAGCCGCTCGCGCAGCTCCAGGTAGTTGTAGATCTCGCCGTTGAACAGCAGCCAGTAGCGGCCGTCGTCGTACGGCAGCGGCTGGTGGCTGTGGTCGAGGTCGATGATCGACAGCCGGCGGAACCCGAGCACGGTGTCCTCGTCGTGCAGGGTGCCGCCCTCGTCCGGCCCGCGGTGCCGGGCCAGGTCCAGCGCGGCCGCCAGGTCGTCCCGGACCGCCTTCGCGCTGCCGTCGTTGCTGAGGAAGCCGAGCAGGCCGCACACGAGAGGCTCTCCTGTCCGTCGGGGGTCCGGCCGCTCAGTATTCCAGGGTCCAGTCGTCCCACTCCGCCACCGGCCGGAAGCCGATGCGCTCGTAGATCCCGGTCGAGGTCGGGTTGGCCCGGTCGGCGAACAGCACCACCTCGCCGTACGCACCCAGCCGGCCGGCCACCGCGGCGGTCGCGGCGGCGGCGTACCCGTGCCGGCGGTGCTCCGGCGGCGTCCAGACCGGCCCGATCCGGGTCACCCCGGCCACCGTCTGCCGGTGCGCGACCATCGAGACCGGCCGGTCGCCGGTGACCCAGAAGAGCAGCCGCCCGGTGCCGATGACCCGGCGGCTCGCGGCGAGCGGATCCGGGTCGCCGTGGGTGCCGGCCTCGGCGCAGAAGTCGGTGAACCACCGGGCGGCCAGCTCCGCCTCGTCCGCGCCGGCCGGCCGCAGCCGGCCGTCCGGGCGCGGGGGAGCGACCAGCTCGACCAGCCGGAACAGGTGCTGCCGGATGGCCCGGGCGGCGCGGGCGCCGTGCCGCCGCGCGTACGCGCTCGCGAACGCCTCGACGTCGTCCCGCGGGCCGGCCGCCCCGGGCAGCCGGTCGCAGGCCACCTCGACCAGGCTCACCGCCGCGCCCGCCGGCAGCGTCGTCAGCACCATCCCGTACGGCGGGGTCCGCAGCGCCACGCCGGCCACCTCGCCGGCCGGGTCGGCGAGCCACGCCAGCCAGGCCTGCGGGTAGACCCCCGCCAGCACGCTGTCGAGGATCGTCGCCGGCACCGTGGTCAGCACCGGCTCGCGGGCCAGCCAGGGCAGCACCCGGTCCACGTACGCCCGCGGGCCCGGCTCGACGATCCAGCGCATGCGCCAAGCGTGCCGCGCTCAGGCGCGGCGGCGTACCGAATAAACCGGGACCCCGTCCGGCGCGGTGCTCTCGCCGAGGTAGTCGTGCCCGCGCAGCCGGCACCAGGCCGGCACGTCGAGCCGGGCCGCCGGGTCGTCCGCGGCCAGCTCGACCGTGCCGCCGACCGGCACGTCGCCGATGTGCTTGGCCAGCTCGATCACCGGCAGCGGGCAGCGGCGGCCCCGGCAGTCCAGGGCGGTCACGGGACCCCCGCCGCGGCCCGGAGGTCGGCCACCACGCCCGGCAGCACCGCGAGGAAGCGGTCCACGTCCGCCTCGGCGGTGCCGCGGGGGAGCGAGACCCGGACGTTGCCGTGGGTGAGCACGCCCATCGCGGCGAGCACGTGCGACGGGGTGAGCGTGTCCGCGGTGCAGGCCGAGCCGCTGGACACCGCGAAGCCGTGCCGGTCCAGCTCGCGCAGGAGGGCCTCGCCGTCGGCGTAAAGGCAGGAGAACGTGACCAGGTGCGGCAGCCGGTCCACCGGGTCGCCGACCACCTCGACGTCCGGCACGGTCGCCGCCACCGCGGTCCGGATCCGGTCGACCAGGCCGCGCAGCCGGGCATGCTCGGCCGTCTCGGCCGCGACGGCCCGCAGCGCGGCCGCGGCGGCGACGATCGCGGGCACGTCGGGGGCGCCAGGCACCCCGCGCTCCGTCGAGCCGCGGCCCAGTGGCGAGACCCAGCGGGTGCCGGCGCGGACCACCAGCACGCCCACCCCGGCCGGGCCGCCCCACTTGTGCGCGCTCGCCGACAGCAGCGACCAGCCGCCGGGCAGTGGACCCCGGCCCACCACCATGGCCGCATCGGTGTGCAGCGGCACACCCTGCTGTGCACAGTGGTGTCCGACCAGGTCAACGGGCTGGGTGGTGCCGACCTCGTGGTTGGCGGCCATCAGGCTGGCCAGCGCGGTGCCGGGCGCCGCCACCGCGGCCGCGAACGCGTCCGGGTCCACCCGGCCGGCCCGGTCCACCGGCACCGCGACCGCCTCGCCGCCCGCCGCGGCGTGTCGCTCGGCCGCGTGCAGCACCGCGGAGTGCTCGACCGCCGAGTGCACCAGCCGGGCGCCGGCCCGGCGCCGGCCGGCCAACCCGCCGAGGACGGCCAGCTGGGCCGCCTGGGTGCCGGACGCGCAGAAGGCGACCTCGTCCGGCCGGGCACCGAGCACCTCGGCCACCGCGGCCCGGGCGGCGTCGAGCACCAGGCGGGACCGCCGGCCCGCCCCGTACGGCCGCGCCGGGTCGGCCCAGCCGTCGGTCAGCGCGGCGAGCAGCGCCTCCCGGGCAGCCGGGTGCAGCGGTGCCGCGGTCGCGGCATCCAGGTACACCTCGCTCGCCACGCCCGTGACCGTACGCCGGCCGGGCCGTCCGCCGGCGACTCGCGGGCACCCGGGAGAGCCGGCGGACGGCCGTGCGGGTAGTCTCCGCATGCCCGGGAAACGCTCGGGTGGCAGGACGTCTGCACAGGTCGGCAGCGGAGGGCGGTCACGTGGGTCGCGGTCGTTCCGGGCGGGTCGCGCGGTTGTCCGCCGGCACCGTGCTGCTCGTGCTGACCCTCGGTGCCTGCTCCCGCGCCGATCTCGAGGACGACCTCCGCTTCGGCTGGCCGCGCGGGATCACCGAGCAGGCCGAGCGCATGCGGGTGCTGTGGACCTGGTCCACCGTCGCCGCCCTGATCGTCGGCGTGCTGGTGTGGGCGCTCATCTTCTGGGCCTCGATCGTCTACCGGCGCCGCGACAGCGACCTGCCCCGGCAGACGAAGTACAACCTGCCGATCGAGGCGCTTTACACCGTGGTGCCGTTCCTGATCGTGGCGGTGCTCTTCTACTACACCGCGATCACGCAGACCTACGTGACCGACCTGAAGCCGCCGCCGGACACCACCGTGTCCGTCACCGCCTTCAAGTGGAACTGGCAGTTCAACTACAACGACCGCCGGGACCCGCGCAACGACGAGTTCGTCTACACGGTCGGGTCGTCCGAGGAGATCCCGGTGCTGGTCGTCCCGGAAAACAAGAACGTCCGCTTCGTGGTCAACTCCAACGACGTCATCCACTCCTTCTGGGTGCCGGACACGCTGTTCAAGCGGGACGTCTTCCCGGCGGCGACCAAGAACCAGAACAACCAGTTCCAGATCCGGCCCACCGCCCGGGGGTCGTACGTGGGGCGCTGCGCCGAGCTGTGCGGCACCTACCACTCCCAGATGAACTTCGAGATGCGCGTCGTCACCGACGCCGAGTACCAGCGCTACCTCAACGCGCTGGCCACCTTCGGCAACGACGACCTCGACCGGCAGGCCAAGGCGCTGAGCGCCATCGGCCAGGCGCCGCAGGCCACGACGACGTACCCGTTCGACACCGACCGACGGCAGCGGGCGCCGTCCGAGCCGCGCCCGCAGACCCAGGACTGAGGAGGACCGGGATGCGCGTCGAGGCACGCCTGTTCGGGCTCCTGTGCGGGCTCTTCTTCCTGTTCGGGATCGTGTACGCGTTCTGGACCTGGGGTGACAGCGGCCGGGTCGAGGTGATCGGCACCACCGCGCTGGTGCTGAGCGGCGGGCTGGCGCTGATCATCGGCAGCTACTTCGGGTTCGTCGCCCGGCGGATCGACGCCCGGCCGGAGGACCGCGGGGACGCCGACATCGCCGAGGGTGCCGGCGAGCTGGGCTTCTTCAGCCCGGGCAGCTACTGGCCGGTCACGCTGGCCGCCTCGGCGGCGATCGCCGGGCTGGGCCTCGCGTTCGTGGAGTGGTGGCTGGTCGCGACCGGCATCATCCTGGTGCTGTTCTCCGTCGGCGGCCTCCTCTTCGAGTACTACACGCGCGGCCACACCTCGCCGACCTTCTAGTGCCGTCGCGCCGGCGGCGCGACGCCGGGCCGGGGATCCCGGCCCGCTGGGACCAGGTGCTCGCCTGGCGGCTGGAGCGCCAGCACCTCACCGTCCCCGCCCCGGTCCCCGCCGGTGACCGGGACGGCGCGCTGGTCGGGGTGGTGCGGCGGTTGTCCGGGGTGCACGCCCAGCTGGCGTCCGCGGCCGAGGCAGCGGTCCGGCTGCGCACCGCCGGCGCGCTCGACGCCGCCGACGTGCAGGCCGCGCTGACCGAGCACCGCACGCTGGTGAAGACCTGGACCGTACGCGGCACCCTGCACCTGCTGCCGGCCGCCGACCTGCCCCGCTGGGTCGCCGCGCTGGGCACCCGCACCTTCCCCCGCCCCGAGTCCTGGTACCGCTACCACGGCGTCACGCCCGAGGACATGGCCGCGCTCGAGGAGACCGTCCCGCAGGTGCTCAGTGGCACCCCGGTGACCCGGGAGGAGCTGGCCCGGCAGGTGGTCGAGCGGTCCGGCCGGACCGAGGTGGCCGAGCACCTGCGCTCCGGCTGGGGCGCGCTGCTCAAGCCGCTGGCCGCCCGCGGTCAGCTGGTCTTCGGCCCGTCGGACGGTCGCAACGTCACCTTCGTGGCGCCGGGGGAGTGGCTGGGGCCGTGGCGGGCCGAGGATCCCGACGAGGCGGTCGCCGCGGTGGTCCGCGACTACCTGGACACGTACGGCCCGGCCGGCCTGGACGACCTGGTCCGCTGGTCCGCGTTCGACAAGCCGGTGCTGCGCCGGGCGGTCGACGCGCTGGCCGCCGCCGGCGATCTGGTCGAGCTGGACACCCAGGGGCACCGTGGTTGGGCGACCCGGGCGGCCGCCGATGGCATCGCGGCCGCCGGGCCGAGCCGGGCGGTGCGGCTGCTGGCCGGCTTCGACCCGTACGTGGTGGGCCTGCTGCCGCAGCTGAGGACGCTGCTGTCACCCGAACGGCGGGCTGCGGTGTCCCGGGCCAGCGGGTGGATCTCGCCGGTGCTGGTCGACGGGGGCCACATCGTCGGCACCTGGACGCAGGAGGTGCGCGGCGGCCGGCTGGAGCTGGTGGTGGCCCCGTTCGGGCGGCTGCGCGGGGGAGTGCGGGCGGCGGCCGCGGCGGAGGCCGAGCAGTGGGCCGACCATGCCGGCCTGCCCCTCACCCTCATCTGGACCAGCGGCTGACCCTGACCGTGCGACCGGCGGCTGCCGCAACGTAGGGATCGCGGGGGTCGCCCCGCGGCGATATGACGAGTGGCCCCCGCCCGCGCTGTCCGCGGCCGGGGGCCACCTGGGTCACTCGGCCCGCGGTCGTCGACCGCGGGCCCCTCGCTCTGCCTGCTGCTACAGCTCCGGGTCCTTGGGGCGCCCGGCCAGCTGCCGGTCGTCGGTGTGCCGCTCGGCGGTGTGACGATCGTCGATGTCCAGGCCGATCTCCAGCACCCGCTCGGCCTCGCGGCGGCTCTGGATCTCCTCGATCTCCCGGAGCTCCTCCGGCTCCTGCACCGGCCAGAGGAAGCCCTTGGCCCGGCGACCGGCGGTGGTGATCCGATTCATCCGCTTGGGCACCGCGACCCCGGCGTACTGCAGCTCGCAGTGGCCGTGCTCGTCGACCGGGCCGAGCGGCTGGTGCACCTCGATGAACTCACCGGAGGGCAGCCGCTTGATGATGCCGGTCTCCACCCCGTGATCGAGGACCTCGCGGTCGTGCCGCTGCAGGCCCAGGCACAGGATGTAGGACGTCACGTACGCCAGCGGGGGCAGCACGACCAGCGCGATCCGTCCCCACCAGGTCATCGCGTTGAGGCTGATGTCGAACTTGTTGGCGATGATGTCGTTGCCGCCCGAGATCAGCAGCACGGTGTAGAAGGTGAGCGCCATCGCGCCGAGCGAGGTGCGGACCGGCACGTCCCGCGGCCGCTGCAGCAGGTGGTGGTGCGCCCGGTCCTTGGTCATCCTCGCTTCGATGAACGGGTACGCCGCCAGCAGCGTGAACATGATCCCCGGCAGCACCACGGTCGGCCAGAAGATCGGCGAGATCGTGTAGTCCCAGAACCTGATCTCCCAGGCCGGGAAGAGCCGGATCGAGCCGTCCAGGAAGCCCATGTACCAGTCGGGCTGGGTGCCCGAGCTGACCTGGGCGGGGTCGTACGGACCCCAGAGCCAGACCGGGTTGATCTGGAAGACCCCGCTCAGCGCGGCGACCACGGCGAAGACGAGGAAGAAGAAGCCGCCGCCCTTCGCCCCGTACGACGGGTAGAGCCGCTCGCCGACGACGTTGTCCTCCTGGCGGCCCGGCCCGGGGAACTGGGTGTGCTTGAGCTTGACCACCAGGAAGATGTGCACGGTGATGATCACCAGGATCAATGCCGGGATCAGCAGAACGTGCGTGATGTAGAGCCTGGGGATGATCTCGTGGCCGGGGAACTCACCGCCGAACACCGCGTACGCCACCCAGGTGCCGACCACCGGGATCGACAGCATGATCGCGTGCGCGATCCGCAGCCCGGTGCCGGAGAGCAGGTCGTCCGGCAGCGAGTAGCCGGCGAAGCCCTCGAGGATGCCCAGGGTGAGCAGCGTGACGCCGAGCAGCCACGTCACCTCGCGCGGCTTGCGGAACGAGCCGCTGAAGAAGTTGCGCAGCATGTGCGCCACCATCGCCGCGATGAACAGCAGCGCGGACCAGTGGTGGATCTGCCGCATGAGCAGCCCGCCGCGCACGTCGAACGAGATGTCCAGGGTCGAGTCGTACGCCCGGGACATCTCCACTCCGCGCAACAGCGAATAGCTGCCGTCGTAGTGCACCTCGGTCATCGACGGGTCGTAGAAGAACGAGAGATAGGTGCCCGTCAGCAACAGGATGATGAACGAGTAGAGCGCGATCTCGCCCATCATGAAGGACCAGTTGTCCGGGAAGACCTTGTTCAGGCCGCGCCGGGTGAGCATCGAGCCGGTGAAGCGGTCATCCGCCCAGTCCCCGGCCTTGCCCAGCCGGGTCGTGGGCAGCTTGCGACTGCCGCGCTCGGTGGTGGTCTGGCTCATGGCCGCTCCCAGAAGCTGGGCCCGATGGGCTCGGGGAAATCACCCTTCGCTACGAAGTATCCTTCGTCGTCCACCGTGATCGCCAGCTTGGGCAACGGACGAGCTGCCGGTCCGAAGACCGGCTTGGCGTCCTGCAGCAGGTCGAACTGGGACTGGTGGCACGGGCAGAGCAGCCGTCCGGTCTGCTGCTCGTAGAGCGAGGCCGGGCAACCGGCATGGGTGCAGATCTTGGAATAGGCCAGGTAGTCCTCCCAGCCGAAGTCCTCCTGGCCCTGTCGCGGCACTGACACCTGACCCGGCCGGAGCCGGATCAGGAGCACCACGGAGTCGGCCACGACCTGTGTGGTCAACCCGTCGCCAGTGGCGGGGAACACAGTCGCGATGCCGCCCGCCTGCAGGTCGCCGGGCCGGACCAGGCGCCGGTCGGAGGTCATCAGCCGGACGCCCTCCCGCCAGCCGGTCCGGAAGAGGGTGCCGTTTTCCTTCTTGATCAGGCCGCCCAGCGGGACGATCGCCAGCCCGCCGAGCGCCAGCACGGAGAGCCCCAGCACCCGCTGCAGCAGCGGCCGGCGGGCGATGCCGGTCATCTCCCAGCCCTCGCTGAGCAGGGCGGACGCGGTGCGCCGGTCGACCTCCTCGGAGCGGCCGCCGTGCCGCTCCTGGACCGACTCCTCCTCGGTGATGAGCAGCTTCGCCCAGAGGATCGCCCCCAGGCCGAAGCCCAGCAGCGAGAGCGCCATGGTCACACCGAGCAGCGGGGTGAACCAGACGTAGCCGGAGGCGCCGGGACCGTACCGCCAGGGGACCGCGACGTAGACGACCGTGAAGGCGAGCGCGCCGACGGCACAGAGGATGAAGCACAGGGCGACGGCCCGCTCGGCCCGGCGCTCCGCCCGGGTGCCCGGGATGGGGAAGCGCTCGCGCTTGTGCAGCACCGTGACGCCGTCGAGCTTGGCCCCGGCGTTTGCCTGGCCGACGGTGTCGAGCTGGTCGAGCTCCTCGACGGTGAGGTCGGGCAGGTGGCCGGGCGGCTTGTCCGCGCTGGTCACGTCTTCGCTCCGATCCAAAGGATCATCAACATGATAACTCCGATGCCGACCACCCAGACGACCAGGCCTTCGGAGAGCGGGCCGAGCCTGCCGAGGCCGGAGCCGCCGGGGTCCCGCTCCTCGTTGAGGGTCTGGACGTAGTTGGTGATCGCCTGCTTCTGCTCCGGGGTGAGCTGGTTGTCGCCGAAGGCCGGCATGTTCTGCGGGCCGGACAGCATCGCCGTCCAGAAGGACAGGTCGCTGGCCCCCTCGAGGTTGGGCGCGTACTTACCGGCCGACAGCGCACCGCCCCGGCCGGTCGTGTTGTGGCAGGAGGCGCAGTTGAGCCGGAACAGCTCGCCGCCCTCGGCCAGGTTGGCGTCGTCCCCGCGCAGGTCTCCCTGGGGGATCCGCGGCCCGCCGCCGAGGGATTGGACATATGCCGCCATCTGCAGCGTCTCGGCCTCGGAGTACTTCGGAGGCTTGCGCTCGGCCTGGGCCTCCTGGCGGACCGCCGGCATCCGGCCGGTGGCGACCTGGAAGTAGACCGCCGCCTCGCCGACGCCGAGCAGCGTAGGGCCGCGGTCCTCGACGCCCTGCAGGTTGCGGCCGTGGCAGGTGATGCAGCCCTGCTCGTAGAGCTGGCGGCCCTTGCGGACGTCGACCGACTCGGTGGCGGGCGCGGACGAGGCGGACTGCGGCTTGGGCGTCGCCGCGGCGGCCACTGTCGAGTAACCCACGCCCACGGTCCCTAGCGCGATCGCCAGCGCCGCCGCGCCGGAGAGCCGGCGACGCAACCGCCGTCGCCGGCGGTCCGTCCCTTTGCCCTTCTGCGTCGAGGGGCGGTCGGTCATCGAGTCACCTTCGCTGTCGGCGGGCGGGGAGGCGGCGGGACGCGTGGTCACTGGATCAGGTAGATGGTCGCGAACAGGCCGATCCAGACCACGTCGACGAAGTGCCAGTAGTACGACACGACGATCGCGCTGGTGGCCTGGGCGGAGGTGAAGCGGCCCATGGCCGACCGGGCGAGCACGAAGAGGAAGGCGACCAGACCGCCGATCACGTGCAGCCCGTGGAAGCCGGTGGTCAGGTAGAACACCGAGCCGTAGCCGGTGGCCGAGATCGTGGTGCCGTCCTGGACGAGCTCGCGGTATTCGTTGGCCTGGCCGATCACGAAGGCCAGCCCGAGCACGAAGGTGAAGAGGAACCAGCGGCGCAACCCGTACGCATCGCCGCGCTCGGCCGCGAACACGCCGTACTGACAGGTCACCGACGAGGAGACCAGGATCAGCGTCACGACCAGCGCGTAGGGCACGTTGAGCTCGGTCGGCGCCTGCGGCCACTCGTCCGGGTGCGCGGCCCGGATCGTGAAATACATCGCGAACAGGCCCGCGAAGAACATCAGCTCGCTGGACAGCCACACGATGGTCCCGACGCTCACCATGTTGGGCCGGGTGAGCGAATGGGCTCTGCCGCCGGAGAACGTCGCCGTCGTCACGGCAGCATCATTCCACGCGCGCGAGCGTGGAACCCGGCGGGGTGGGGGCGTGTTCGCGCAGGTGGGCGAGGCTCCGGGGCTGGCGCCGGCCCGCCCCTGGGCAGCCGCGACGGGATCACGGCAGGGACAGCAGCGCGGCCGAGCACTCCGGCAGGTCGAACTCGTAGCGGCGGGTCCCGGCGACCGCGCCGAGCGGCCGACCGGACCACGAGTAGAGCCCATCCGGCGGCAGCCGCGTCCCCTCGATCTGCGGGTCCTTCCAGGAGCATCCGCCGCTCCTGAGCTCGTTGAGGAAGGCCGTCCCGGTGTGCCCGGCGGGCACGGTCACCGAGACCCGGCCGGCCTTGCCGGCGCCGCCCTTGTTGAGCACGAAGGCGTAGATCCGGCCGGTCGCCGGGTCCTGCAGCGCCCAAGTGCGCACGACGTGCCCGGACGCGACCGAGGTCGACACCCCGCAGAAGCGGCGGCCCAGCGCGTACTTGAACAGCGCCAGCGCGTAGAACGGCGGCCGCGGGGAGACCTGCCCGTCACGGACCACGAACGGCGTGTACCAGCAGGTCCGGCCGTCGGCGGGGTAGTGGTGGCCGTCCCACGAGTGGACGGTGAAGCCGCGCTGCCGCCGCGACGCCGCGGCCAGGAGCGCGTCGAGCAGCCACATCGCCGACCCGGCGACGTTGGAGACGAGGTCCAGGCCGCCGTTGCCCACCGAGTTGCCCTCGCCCATCCGCGAGTTCCCCACGCCGACCGCGGTGTCCATCGCCGTGGTCCGCTCGATGAGCTCGTCGATCTTGACGGTCTGGAGCAGGGAGCTGAGATTCGGCGAGTTGGCGTAGTCGTGCCAGGTGGCGAACGGCATCCGGGATCGGTGGGCGGACCACAGCTGCCGCGCGTACCCCACGTCGGCGTTCTCACCGATCGCCGGCCCGGTGATCAGCATCCCGGCGGTGGTCGGGTCGGCGTCGAGCGCCTGGAGGTAGCGGTTGAGGCGGGGCAGGTAGTCCGCCAGGCTCAGGTAGCCGTTGGGCTCGTTGCCGATCTCGAGCGTCATCAGCCGGCCGTCGGTGTCCTGCTGCCGGGCGTACCTGGCCAGCCCGACCGCGCCGACGGGGTCGTCGCTGCGCAGGTTGAGACCGAGGATCACCTTCCACCCGGCGCGGCGGGCGACCTCCAGGAGGGCGTCGACCAGGCCGGTGTTGATGGTGCCGGCGAACAGGCTGTTGCCGGCGGTGGACCCGGTCGGATCCCAGACGTGGCCGTCCTGCGAGTTGCCGCCCACGCGCAGCACGCCGGGCGTGCCGGCGTCGCGCTTGAGGCTGGTCAGCACGTTGACGAACGGGGTGATCACCGACGCCCGGTCCTGGCCGCACCAGACCTTGACCATGCTCCACTCGATGCTCAGACCGAGGTAGTCGGTCGGCACGGTGACGCCCGTGCTCGGGCAGCTCACGATGGTCGAGTCTGCGATGTGGCCGGCGATCGGCATGGGTCCTCCGAGGACGCCGTCGAAGACTTGATACATTATCGCAGCCGTCTGGCGCCTGTCATCACGCTGTGCCGGCCCAGCGGACCCGTGGACCTGCCGGGGCGGCCGAGTGGCCGGACGGCACTGAGCCCGGCGGGGGGTGCCAGGGCCGGCCCGAAGGGCGTACCCCTGCGTCGGCCTGCGGCGTTGACCGGCCCGGGTGGCGGGCCTACAGTTCGACCGGTCCGAATCCGGCCGTCCGAGCAGGGCGGCTCATGGAGAGGCGGAAGAGACGTGGTCTCTGGATCCCGTCCCGGCAGCGCGACCCAGCGCGCGGTGCGCAAGGTCTCCACGGCCCGGCGCGAGTGCGCGGTCTGCGGCGAGCGGCTGTCGGCGTACAACCCGGGTCCGAACTGCTTCGTCCACTCGACCAGTGCCTCGCGGCGTCCGGAGGCCTGGCAGCGCCGCTGACCGGACCCGGGGCAGGCCCCCGGAGTCCCGGACGGCCCGGGAAAGCGTGCGACGCCGGGGTGCCGGGAGCGAGCCCCTAGGATCGCGGTCATGACCGCTCCGGGCGTGCCTGCCACCGTGATCGTCTTCAGCCACGACCCCGCCGTTCGCGACCAGGTGCGCTCGGCGGTCGGACGGCGCCCGGCCGCCGACCTGGGCCGCATCGAGTGGGTCGAGTGCGCCACCGGGACCGAGGTGGTGGCCCGGATCGACGCCGGCGGGGTGGACGTGGCGATCCTGGACGGCGAGGCGCAGCCGACCGGCGGCATGGGGCTGAGCCGGCAGATGAAGCTGGAGATCGACGACTGCCCGGCGATCTGCGTGCTGCTGGGCCGCCGCGACGACCGCTGGCTGGCCACCTGGGCGCTCTCGGACGCCAGCATCGCCCGGCCGCTGGACCCGGTGACCGCCGCGGAGACGGTCGCGCAGCTGCTGCGCGACCGGGCGCGCGGGCTGCCGGTCGTCCGGTGAGGGGCCGGCCGTGACGGACCCGCGGCACACCTGGCCGTCGGTGCTGTCCCGGCTGCTGCGGCGCGAGTCGCTGGACGCCGAGGACACCGCCTGGGCGATGGGCGAGGTGATGGCCGGGCAGGCCACCCCGGCGCAGCTGGCCGGCTTCGCGCTGCTGCTGCGGGCCAAGGGGGAGACCCCGGCCGAGCTGACCGGGCTGGTGCGCACCATGCTCGCGGTCGCCGCGCCGGCCGACGTGCCCGGCCCGGCCCTCGACGTGGTGGGCACCGGCGGCGACCGCGCCCACACGGTCAACATCTCCACCATGTCCGCGCTGGTCGCCGCCGGCGCCGGGGCCCGGGTGGCCAAGCACGGCAACCGGGCGGCCAGCTCCGCCTGCGGCGCCGCCGACCTGCTGGAGGCGCTCGGGGTCACGCTCGACCTGGCCGGCCCCGGCGTGGCCCGCTGCGTCGAGGAGGCCGGGATCGGCTTCTGCTTCGCGCCGGTCTTCCACCCCGGCTTCCGGCACGCCGGGGCGCCGCGGCGGGAGATCGGAGTGCCGACCGCGTTCAACTTCCTCGGCCCGCTGACCAACCCGGCCCGCCCGACCGCGGCCGCGATCGGCTGCGCGGACGAGGGGATGGCGCCGGTGATGGCGGCGGTGCTGGCCGAGCGCGGGGACACCGCGCTGGTCTTCCGCGGCGACGACGGGCTGGACGAGCTGACCACGACCACGACCTCCCACGTCTGGGTGGTGCGCGGCGGCGAGGTGCGGACGGAGCGGCTGGACCCGGCCGCGCTCGGCCTGCCGGCGGTGGACCGGGCCGCGCTGCGGGGCGGGGACGCGGCGCACAACGCCGGTGTCGCCCGGGCTCTGCTGGCCGGGGAGCGCGGGCCGGTGCGGGACACGGTGCTGCTCAACGCGGGGGCGGCGCTGGCCGCCTACGACGGGCTGTCCGCGCCGCTGCCGGAGGCGGTCGCGGCCGGGATGGCGCGGGCGGCGGCCGCGGTCGACAGCGGGGCCGCGGCGGACGTGCTGGACCGCTGGGTGGCGGTGAGCCGGGAGGCCGCGAAGCGGGCCTGAGCCCGGTCAGGCCGGCTGGTCGGCCAGGTCGACGAGCTCGTCCACCGAGTACGCGCACGGCGCCAGCGAGCCCACGCACCGGCTGGTCCCGCACACCCCGAGCGGGTGCCGGCGCAGCCGCACCCCGATCCGGCGCGCGCCGGCCCGGACGACCTGGCGGCCGGCGGTGTCCTCGCCCAGCGGCTCGACCTCGTCCAGCCCGTGCAGCCCGGTGACCCGGCGGACCGCGATCTCGGCCACCTGGGCCGGCATGCCGACCGAGGTGCGCCCGCGCAGCAGGTCGGGCAGCACCCGCCCCGCCGCGGCCGCGTCGGCGACCAGCGGCGCGCTGGCCACGGAGACGTGCCCGTACAGGAAGCCGTCGGGCAACACCAGCACGTTGCCGGCGAACCGGTCGCCGCCGAGGTGGGTGGTCTCCCAGACCCGGCCGGGCGCCGACCTGGCCAGCGCCCGGGCCACCGGGCGGCCCAGCGTGGCGCAGCACATGTCCTTGGCCCCGTGCGTGCAGACCGCGAAGACCGAGCCGGTCACCGGCTCGCCGAGCCCGCCGGTGCCGGCGGCCACCGCCTCGAGGTCGAGGTCGGCGAGCGCGCGCAGGTCGGGCAGCTCCAGCTGCTCCAGCCAGCGCCGGCCCGCGTGGGCGCCGCCGATGAGCACGGTCCGGGGCCCGTCGCCGCCGGCCCGGAAGCCGGGGCGGCGGATCAGCAGCGGGCGTAGCCCCTGCCGCCGGCGCAGGTCGGCGAGCGCGCGCAGCCGGGCCGGCGGCAGCGCCTCGCGCAGCACCCGGTCGGCGATGTCGTGCGGCCAGGACCCGGGGTGCTCGATCAGCAACCAGGACCGCATCGGGGTGGCGGTGCCCTCCGGCGACTCGCCGAGCTCGCGGGTGACGACCGCGCATCCGCGGTCCCGGTCGGCGGTCGGCGTCGGCGCTTCGGCGGCGACGGGGGCGGCGGTCACCTGGTCAGGTTAGCCTGCCCTAACTTTCAGGAGAAGACGGGTCACCCGTTCGACCTAAACCGGACACCGAGAGCTATTCGGCTGTAGAGAAGCCTATAGCGAACGCGGCCTCGAGGTCGTGCCGCGAGTAGGCCCGGAAGGCGATGTGCGTCTCGGTGTCCAGCACGCCGGGCACCTTGTCGAGCCGCCCGGCGATGACGTCGGCCACCTGGTCGAACTCGCGCACCCGCACGATCGCCACCAGGTCGACGTCGCCGGCCACCGAGTAGACCTCGCTGACCCCGTCGAGGTCGGCGATCGCCTGGGCGACCTCCGGGATGCTGTCGGTCGCGGCGGTAACCATGACGATCGCGGTGATCACACGGTCACCCTAGCGTCCCGGGTTCGGACGCGTGTCCGTGACCGAGTCGTGATGTGAGCGCTCCCAAACAAGCCTTGACACCGGACCCGTGTTACCGAGATCGTGCTGGGAGCGCTCCCAGGATGTGGCAACGGTCACAGCCTGCACCCCTCTCCTCCCGCAGTTCCCAGACAGGGGGTATCCCGCATGATGCGTGCAGGACGCCGGCTGCGCCCCCGGCGCACCGCGGCGCTCGGCCTCGGCCTGGCGGCCGTCCTCGTCGTGGCCACCGCTTGCGGCGGCGACGACGGCGACGACGGCGACGCCGGCGGCGGTCAGGGTGACCAGATCACCCTGACCGTCAACGTTTTCGGCAACTTCGGCTACGAGGACCTCTACAAGGAGTTCCAGTCGAGCCATCCCAACGTCAAGATCGTCGAGCGCGGCACCGGCTCGGACCTGTCGAACTACACCCCCGCGCTGACCCGCAACCTGGCCGCCGGCTCCGGCGCCGGTGACGTGGTGGCCCTCGAAGAGGGCATCATGATCCAGTTCAAGGAGCAGGCGCAGAACTTCGTCGACCTGGGGGAGTACGGCGGCAACGACGACCGGGGCAACTTCCTGCCCTGGAAGTTCGAGGGCGGGCAGGCCTCCGACGGCAAGAAGCTGATCGGCCTCGGCACCGACGTCGGCAGCATGGGCATGTGCTACCGGCGGGACCTGTTCCAGAAGGCCGGCCTGCCGGTCGAGCGGGACGCCGTGGCCAAGCTCTGGCCGGACTGGCAGTCGTACGTCAACGTCGGCAACCAGTTCAAGGGCAAGAACACCGGGGCCAAGTGGTTCGACGCGGCGTCGAACACGTACAACACGATCCTGGTGCAGACCGCCGGCAAGTCGCCCGGCTACACCTACTTCGACCGGGACAACAACCTGGTCGTCGACTCCAACCCGGCGATCAAGCAGGCGTACGACCAGATGCTCGGGATGATCGGCCAGGGCCTGTCGGCGGGCTACAAGTCCTTCTCCGACCAGTGGAACGCCGGCTTCAAGCAGGGCACCTTCGCCACCATCGCGTGCCCGGCCTGGATGCTCGGCTACATCCAGGGCCAGGCCGGTGAGGCCAACAAGGGCAAGTGGGACGTCACCACGGCACCCGGCGGCGGCGGCAACTGGGGCGGCTCGTGGCTCGGGGTGCCGCAGCAGAGCAAGCACCCCAAGGAGGCGGCCGAGCTGGTCCGCTTCCTGACCAACCCGAAGGGCCAGATCGCGGCGTTCAAGAAGGTGAACAACCTGCCGTCGTCCCCGATCGCGCTCGACGACCCGGCGACCAAGGCGTTCAAGAACGCGTACTTCAACGACGCCCCGGTCGGCGAGATCTTCGGCACCGGCGCCAAGGAGCTGCAGCCGGTCTACTTCGGACCGCGCAACCAGTCGGTCCGGGACGCCGTGGAGAACACCCTGCTCGCCGTGCAGCAGGGCAAGCTCAAGCCGGAGGAGGCCTGGGCCCGCGCGGTCCGCGACGCCCAGCAGGCCGCGAAGTAGCGGACGGGGGCCGGGTCGGGCCGGCCCCCGTCACCTGAGCCCGGTGGTGTCGGTGGCGGCACCGTGCACCGCCACCGACACCACCGTCCACACTCCCGGCCGCGCCCGGGCGCCGATCCTGCCGGAGGACCAGTGAGCACCGACGTGACCGCCGTCGAGCCCGCCGGCACCGCCGGCAGCCCGGGCACCCGGGCGCCGGTCGACGACCGGCGCGACCGCCGGCAGCGCCGCCGGTCGTGGCTCAGCCGCGCGGACACCAAGGTCTCGCCGTACCTCTACATCGGCCCGTTCTTCGTGCTCTTCGGGATCTTCGGCCTCTACCCGCTGGTCTACACCGCCTGGGTGTCCCTGCACGACTGGGAGCTGGCCAGCGACGAACACCCGTGGAGCGGGCTGGACAACTACAGCCGGCTGGTCAGCGACCCGGTGTTCTGGAACGCGCTGTGGAACACCTTCGGGATCTTCCTGCTCTCCACGGTGCCGCAGCTGACGCTGGCCCTGTTCATCGCCAGCCTGCTCAACCGGCGGCTGCGCGGCCGGACGTTCTTCCGGCTCAGCGTGATCCTGCCGATGGCCACCTCGGTGGCCGCGGTGTCGATCGTCTTCAGCCAGCTCTTCAGCCGTGACTTCGGCCTGATCAACTGGCTGCTCGGCGGGGTTGGCGTCGGGCCGATCGAGTGGCAGGCGGCCAAGTGGTCGTCCTGGTCGGCGATCGCGGCGATGGTCAACTGGCGGTGGACCGGTTACAACGCGCTGATCTACCTGGCCGCCATGCAGGCCATCCCACGCGACCTGTACGAGGCGGCGGCGTTGGACGGCGCCGGGCCGTGGAAGCAGTTCACCAAGGTCACCGCGCCGCTGCTGCGCCCGACGATCATCTTCACGGTGATCATCTCCACCATCGGCGGGTTCCAGCTGTTCACCGAGCCGCTGCTGTTCAACTCCGGCTCCTCGAACTACCAGGGCGGCTCGCTGCGGCAGTCGCAGACCGTCGCCATGTACGTCTGGGAGAACGCCTTCGTGAAGTTCGACTTCGGCTACGCCTCGGCGGTCGCCTGGGTGCTCTTCCTGATCATCCTGATCGCCGCGGCGCTCAACTTCGTGGCCGTACGCCGGCTCGGCGGGAGGGACTGACCATGGTCCTGGTGGAGCACACCCAGCGGCGCCGGCGCAGCCGGGAGAGCGGCGCCGAGGTGGGCAAGGCCAGCCCGCTGCTCTACGTGGTGCTCACGCTGGGCGCCGCCCTGTCGGTCTTCCCGCTGTACTTCATGTTCGTCGTAGCCACCCGGACCAACGACACCATCGGCGGCCTGCCGCCGGTGCTCACCCCGGGCGGCAACCTCGTCGAGAACATCGACCGGCTGCTGGCCAACGAGGACGCGCACTTCCTGCGCGGCCTGACCAACTCGGTGCTGGTCTCGGCCAGCGTCACGGTCGCGGTGGTGCTCTTCTCCACGCTGGCCGGCTTCGCCTTCGCCAAGCTGCGCTTCCGCGGCCGCAACGCGTTGCTGCTGGTGATCGTGGCGACCATGGCCATCCCGGTGCAGCTCGGGCTGATCCCGCTCTACATCCTCATGGTCAAGATCGGCTGGGTGGGCGAGCTCAAGTCGGTCATCGTGCCGTTCCTGGTCTCCGGCTTCGGCGTCTTCATGATGCGCCAGTACGCCGCGCAGGCCATCTCCGACGAGCTGATCGAGGCGGCGCGGGTGGACGGCTGCAGCACCCTGCGGATCTACTGGCACGTGGTGCTGCCGGCGGTCCGGCCGGCGGCCGCGGTGCTGGCGCTGTTCACGTTCATGCAGACCTGGAACGACTTCCTCTGGCCGTACTCGGTGCTCAACCAGGACCAGCCGACCGTGCAGCTGTCGCTGGCGACGCTGTCCAGCGGCTACTACTCCGACTACGCCCAGATCTTCGCCGGCACCGCGCTGGCCACGCTGCCGCTGCTCGCGGTCTTCGTCCTGTTCGGACGGCAGATCATCGGAGGGATCATGGAAGGTGCGCTGAAGGCATGACCGGAGAGACGCTGGAGGCGCCGCTCGCGCCGGGGTCCATGCCGGTCGGCTTCCGCTGGGGCGCGGCCACGGCGGCGTACCAGGTGGAGGGGGCCGCGACGGCCGACGGCCGCGGACCGTCCATCTGGGACACCTTCAGCCGTACGCCGGGGATGGTGCGCGGGGACCACACCGGGGACGTTGCCACCGACCACTACCACCGCTACCGGCAGGACGTCGGGCTGATGGCCGAGCTGGGCCTGGGGGCGTACCGCTTCTCGGTGGCCTGGCCGCGCATCCAGCCGACCGGCCGCGGGCCGGCCGACCGGCGGGGGCTGGACTTCTACCGGCGGCTGGTGGACGAGCTGCTCGAGCACGGCATCGAGCCGTGGCTGACCCTCTTCCACTGGGACCTGCCGCAGGCGCTGGAGGACGACGGCGGCTGGCCGGCCCGGGACACCGCCGAGCGGTTCGCCGACTACGCCGCGCTGGTGCACGGCGCGCTCGGCGACCGGGTGCGCAACTGGACGACGGTCAACGAGCCGTGGTGCGCGGCGTTCCTGGGCTACGCCTCCGGCGAGCACGCACCCGGCCGGCAGGAGCCGGCGGCCAGCCTGCGGGCGGCTCACCACCTGCTGCTCGGCCACGGCCTGGCCGTGCAGGCGATCCGGGCCGGCGGTGGCGACCCGCGGGTGGCGCTCTGCCTCAACGTCTACCCGGTCGGCCGGGCGTCGGAGTCCGAGGCGGACCGGGACGCCCAGCGGCGCATCGACGGCCTGCAGAACCGGCTCTTCCTGGACGCGACGCTGCTCGGCCGCTACCCGGCCGACGTGCTCACCGACGTGGCCGCGCTGACCGACTTCGGCTTCGTCGCCGACGGCGACCTGGCCGCCATCGCTCAGCCGCTGGACGCGCTCGGGCTCAACTACTACAACCGGCTGACCGCCGCGGCCGGCGCCGGCGACCCGGCCGGGAAGCCCGGCCCGGCCGGCGGGCGCCGGCGGCTGCCGCCGCCGTTCCCGGGCAGCGAGCACGTCGGCTTCGTCCCGCAGGGTCGGCCGACGACCGCGATGGACTGGGAGATCGACGCCGGCGGGCTGTCCGACGTGCTGCAGCGGGTCAGCCGGGACTACCCGGCCCCGCCGCTGTACGTGATGGAGAACGGCGCCGCCTTCGCCGACACGGTGTCCGCCGACGGGCGGGTGCACGACCCGGACCGGACGGCGTACCTGGCGGCGCACCTGGCCGCCTGCCAGGACGCCATCGTGGCCGGGGTGGACCTGCGCGGCTACTTCGTGTGGTCGTTCCTGGACAACTTCGAGTGGGCCTGGGGCTACGAGATGCGCTTCGGCGTGGTGCACGTGGACTTCGCCACCCAGCACCGGGTGCTCAAGGACAGCGCGCTCTGGTACGGCGCCAGTGCCCGCCGCAACGCACCCGCGCCGCTGCCGGCCGCGCCCGGGTCCGACGCGCCGGGCGGGCCGGACCTGCCGCGAACGCCCGCCTAGGGTCGTCCCGAGCACCATGATGGTGCCAGCAGTGACGGGAGGTGTGCGGTGACGGTCCGGGACGGCCGGCAGGCTCCGGCGCACTCCGGCGTCCGGCCGACGCTGGAGGCCGTGGCGGCGCTGGCCGGCGTGTCGCGCGGGACCGTCTCCCGGGTCATCAACGACTCGCCCCAGGTCAGCCCGCGGGCCCGGGAGGCGGTGCGGGCGGCGATCGAGCAACTCGGCTTCGTGCCCAACCGGGCCGCCCGCACGCTGGTCACCCAGCGGACCGACTCGGTCGCGCTGGTGGTGTCCGAGTCGGAGGAGCGGTTCTTCGCGGAGCCGTACTTCGCCGCGATCGTGCGCGGCATCTCCGCCGGGCTGACCGGCAGCGGCATGCAGCTGCTGCTCGCTGTCGCCCAGTCGCCGGCCGAGCGGGAGCAGCTGGAGCACTACCTGACCGGCCAGCACGTCGACGGCGTGCTGCTGGTCTCGCTGCACGGCATCGACACGCTGCCGGCCCGGCTGGAGTCCCGCGGGGTGCCGACCGTCCTCGGCGGGCGGCCGCTCGGCGCGCAGCCGGCCGCCTGCGTGGACGCCGACAACCGCGGCGGTGCCCGGCAGGCGGTCGCGCACCTCGCCGCCGCGGGCCGGCGGCGGATCGCCGCGGTCACCGGCCCCCAGGACATGACCGTCGGGCTGGAGCGTTACTCCGGCTACCTGTCCGGGCTGGCCGACGCGGGGCTGCCGGGGGACGAGTCGCTGGTCGAGGCGGGCGACTTCAGCCTGGACAGCGGGGTCCGGGCGGCCGCCGCGCTGCTGGACCGCCGGCCGGACCTCGACGCGGTCTTCGCCGCCTCGGACGCGATGGCGATCGGGGCGATGCGGGAGCTGCGCTCGCGCGGGCGGGACGTGCCGGGCGACGTCGCCGTGGTCGGCTTCGAGGACTCCCCGTCGGCCGCGCACACCGACCCGCCGCTGACCACCGTGCACCAGCCGGTGGAGGCGATGGGCCGCGAGATGGTCCGCCTCCTGCTGGCCCGCATCGGCGGCGCGACGCTGGACGAACCGCTGGTCGTGCTGCCCACACACCTGGTGGTGCGCGGCTCCGCCTGACCCTCAGCGGTTCGGGTGGCGGCACGGCGGGGGCGTCGTCCACAGGATCAGCGGGTGGGGCGGGGGGTGGGGCGCAGGCGGCGCCGGTCGGCGGTGGGGTCGGTGGGGGCGGGGCGGTGCTCGAGCAGGTCGCCGAGCCCGCCGGCGCCGCGGGCCGGGCAGGTCCAGGTGCCGCCGGTCAGCTCCACCAGCCGGGTGCCCGGCTCCTCCAGCCAGCGCAGGATCCGCTCGGTCTCGGCCGCGGTCGCGCACGGCAGCGGGCCCACCCCCGGCAGCACCGACTCCGCGGTGGCGACCAGGGCCTCGATATACGGATGCACCGCCGCGCCCCGCACGGCGACGCCGGCCGCCACCAGCCGCCCGCGCCGGACCACGGCCAGCTCCCAGCCGCCCGACCCGTCCGGCCGGGCCGCCACCAGGTGCTCGATCGAGGTGAGCCCGGTGATCCGCTGGACCCGCGCGCAGGCCCGGGCGAAGGTCGCCAGCCGGTCCCGTACGGTCGCCGCCTGCTCGAAGCGGCCGGCCGCGGCCAGCCGCTCCACCTTGCGCAGCAGCGGTTCGGTCACCGGCCGCGGGTCGCCGCGGACCGCCTGCCGGACCACCTCCGCGTGCGCCCCGTAGTCCTCCTGGCTGATCCGGCCCTCGCACGGCGCCCCGCAACGGTCCATCTCGGCCAGCGCGCAGGCCGAGCCGGTGGGCTCGGCGGGCAGCCGGTCGGTGCACTGGCGCAGCGGCAGCGCGTCGTGCAGCGCGGCCATCGCCCGCTCCACCGACCGCCGGGAGCCGAACGGCCCGAGGTAGGTCCCGCCGTCGTCCTTGACCGACCGCACCAGCGAGAGCCGGGGGAACGGCTCGGACGTGAGCTTGAGCCAGGTGCCCCGCTCCGGGAAGCGGGACCGCCGGTTGTACGGCGGCTTGTGCTCGGCGATCATCCGCAGCTCGCGGACCTCGGCCTCCAGCGCGTGCGCGCACACGATCGGGTCGACCCGGTCGGCCAGCGCGACCATCTCGGCCATCCGGGACCGCTGCTCGCTGGCCACGAAGTAGTGCCGGACCCGGGTGCGGATGTCCTTGCTGGTCCCGACGTAGAGCGGGCGGCCGGTGGGGTCGCGGAACACGTACACCCCCGGGCTGGGGGGCAGGTGCTCGGCGAGGTGCCGCTTGCGCCGCTGCGCCTCGCTGACCTGAGCGGTGAACGAGCGCAGCTCGTCCAGCGAGTGCACGCCGAGCGGGCCGAGCCGCTCGATCAGCCCGTGCAGCACCTCGACGGTGGCGCGGGCGTCGGCCAGCGCCCGGTGCACCGGCTTGGTGGTGGTCTTGAAGTGCACGGACAGGGTGGCGAGCTTGCAGTCGGGCACCTCGTCGCTGGTCAGCACCCGGCGGGCCAGCAGCGCGGTGTCCACCACACGTGGCCTCGGCCAGTCCCGGCCGGCCCGGTCGCAGGCGGCCTTGAGGAAGCCGACGTCGAAGGGCGCGTTGTGGGCGACCAGCACGGCGTCCCCGAGGAACTCCAGGAACGCGGCCAGCACCCCGTCGATCGGCGGCGCCGCGGCGACCATGAGGTCGGTGATGCCGGTGAGCACGGAGATCAGCGGCGGGATGCCCCGGCCCGGGTCGACCAGCGTGTCGAACTCGCCGAGCACCTCCCCGGAGCGCACCTTGACCGCGCCGATCTCGGTGATCGCCTCGGTGTCGGCGCCGCCGCCGGTCGTCTCCAGGTCGACGACGACGAACGTGACCGCGTGCAACGGCTCGTCGAGCTCGTCGAACGCCGCCTGCACGTACACCGGGGCCGTCGCACTCCGCACGGCACGCACGTTAGGCGCCGGTACCGACGAAATCGCGCACCGGTATCCGTAAGAGTTGCGTTACATAAGTCAATTGGTACGCTCTGGCGGTGCCGGTCTTCGCCGCCCTCGCCGATCCGACCCGCCGCCGCCTGCTCGAGTTGCTGGTGACGGGGGAGCGGTCGGCGGGAGAGCTGGCGGCGGAGTTCGGGATCAGCCGGCCGGGCGTGTCGCGGCACCTGCGGGTGCTGCGGGAGGCGGGGCTGGTGTGCGCCCGCGGCGACGGACAGCGCCGGCTCTACTCGGTGGACCCGGAGCCGCTGGCGGAGGTGGCGGAGTGGCTCGCGCCGTGGCGCGCCTTCTGGGCGCAGCGGCTGGACGCGTTGGACACGGAAGTGCGGCGGGGACGCCGTACCGAGAGGGAGTCGACATGACGGACCTGGGGACGGTACGGCGGGACGGGGACTTCGGGGCGGTGCACTTCACCCGGCACTACCCGGTGCCGCCGGAGGAGCTGTGGTCGGCCTGGACCGAGCCGGACCGGATCGCCCGCTGGCTGGGCGCCGCCGTGGAGGGCGGGCCGGTGGTGCCGGGCGGGTCGTTCGCGCTGGTCTGGGCCGAGGGGGCGGACAACCGGGTGGACCTGGTGGTCCGCGCGCTGGAGCCGCCGACCCGGCTGGAGTGGGAGTGGGCGATCGCCGGCGAGCCGCCGACCGTGCTGGCCGTCTCCCTGGTCCCGGCCGGGGGCGGCACCGACCTGGTGCTGGACCACTCCAGGCTGCCGCTGACGCAGTACGCGGGGCTGGGGGCCGGCTGGGACGCGTACCTGTCCTCCCTGTTTGCCCACCTCGACGGGACCGCGCACGACTGGGACGAGCGGTTCATGGCGCTGCTGCCGGCGTACCGGGAGCAGGTGGCGGCGCTGGGCTGAGCGGTCCGACTACCCTCGCCGCATGCCCGTTCCCGCTCCGACGCCGGACACCCGCTGGCGGTGCACGCTGTGCGGCAACCTGACCCGCTTCGACGTGCAGCGCTCGACGCGGTCCCGGGAGTACGTGCACGTGTCGCTGGGCGGCGACGCGGTGGTGGAGGAGCGGGAGGTGCTCACGGAGGTGGTCGAGCACGTGACGTGCCGGTGGTGCGGGCGGGTCGACTCGGTCGAGCTGACCGGCTGGCCGGGCGTCGCCGCGGACGCACCGCCCGCGTCCTCTGAGGCGTCGTCCGGGCCGGCGTCGCCGGTGGCGGCGCCGGTTCCGGCCCGGTCGTGAGCGGGACCGCCGGGCCCGGCGGTCGCCGGTCGGCGGGATGAGCGGGACGGCGGCCGGCCGGATGCCGGCCGCGGTCGATCCGGCGCACCCCGACCGCGCTCGCGCACCCGACCCCGCAACCCTCGACCCCCCCGCCGCGGCCGCTCCTGAGTTCCCGACCCCCGACCTCACCGCCTCCGAACCCGACACCAACGGCACCGCGCTGAGCGACGGATCGGGTGCGGGTGGCGGCGGGCTCGACGGTGCGGGTGGCGGGGCGGGGGAGGGGGACGGCGCCGAGCCGGTGTTGCCCGAGCCGGTGCGGCAGCGGGTGCTGGCGCTCGCCGCGACGGTGCTGGGCCGACTGCCCGTCGAGGAGGTGCCGGGAGCGCTGCGGGCCGCCGCCCGCTTCACCCCGGCCAAGCGCGCCCGCCTGGCCGGCACCGCGCTCGCCGCCGCCCTGGCCACTGACGCCGCGTTCCGGCTGCGTACGGCCGAGCAGATCGAGCGGGAGTCACCGGCCGCGGTGGACGCCACCCGTGCGGGCACCGTGCCGGCGGCGGCCGACCCGGTCGAGCTGGGCGCCGCCGCGTACCTGCTCCGCCCGGCCGGCTGGCCCGACCTGCTGGCCCGCGCCCGTACCGCCCTCGACGACGCCGCCGCCCGCGCCCGCCACTCGGCCCGGGACGAGGAGCTGGAACGGCTGCGGGAGGAGATCGCCACCCTGCGGGCCGGCGGCCGCGGGCAGGCGCAGCGGATCCGGGCCGCCGCGGACGCCCTGCGCGCCGAGGCCGAGGCCCTCCGCCGGCAGCTGCGGGAGCAGACCGGCCAGCGCCGGGCCGCCGAGCGGGGCCGTACCGCAGCCGAGGAGGCGCTGGCCGAGGAGCGCCGGCGCGCCGCGGCCGAGGACTCGCGGGCCCAGGCCGAGGTCCGCCGGCTCCGCCAGCGGCTGGCCGAGGCCGAGGACGCGGTCGAGGCCGGCCGCCGCGCCGCCCGCGAGGCGCGCCAGGTCGACGAGGCCCGGCTCTGGCTGCTGCTGGACACCGCGGCCGGGGCCGTGCAGGGCCTGCGCCGCGAGCTCGCCCTCAGCCCGACCGAGGAGCGCCCGGCCGACGCGGTAGCGGCCGCGACCCCGCGCCCGGACGAGGTGGCCCCGCGCGGCGACGACCCGGAGCTGCTCGACCGGCTGCTCGGCCTGCCGCGGGTGCACCTCGTGGTGGACGGCTACAACGTGACCAAGACCGGGTACGGCGAGGTGCCGCTGGCCGACCAGCGGTCCCGGCTCAGCACCGGCCTGGGCGCGCTGGCCGCCCGCACCGGCGCCGAGATCACCTGCGTCTTCGACGGCGCCGCCCGGCCGCCGGCGATGCCCCCGTCGCCGCGCGGCGTCCGGGTGCTCTTCAGCGCGCCCGGCGAGACGGCCGACGACGTCATCCGCCGGCTGGTCGCCGCCGAGCCGGTGGGCCGCCCGGTCGTCGTGGTCAGCACCGACCGCGAGGTCGCCGCGGACGTGGCCCGGACCGGCGCGTACGCGGTGCCGTCGGCCCTGCTGCTCCGCCGCCTCGACCGCGGCTGAACCCCCTCCGCGCCGGCGGCGGCCGAAATTGTCGTACCCCCGGCCTAGCGTCAGCGGCACCAACCGAGACGGGAGGAGGAGCCGTGGTGATCGACTGCGACGGGTGCACGGCCAGGGGGCCGGCGTGCGGCGACTGCGTGGTGACGGTGCTGCTGGGGGCGCCGCCGGAGGGCGTCCAGCTGGACGAGACCGAGCGGGCCGCGCTGGCCGCGCTGGCCGACGGCGGGCTCGTCCCGCCGCTGCGGCTGGTGACCTCCGGCAAGCGCCGGAGGGGCCGTCCGCACGTGGCGTGATCGGTAATCAACCACTGGTGAGAGATCATTACGCCAGAAGGGTGGTCTTCGTCGTGTCGTGGTTGCGGGAAGTGGTTTCCCCCGGCCGCCGACCGTAGTCTTCCGCGCGGATCAGACGGCCGTCGTCCCCGGACTGCTCGGGGCACCGTCGGATCACCGCCAGGTCGGGCCTTGGTCGCACTTCCCTGGCCGGCGGTCGAGCGACAGGGAGAGCCGCGTCTGTGGCAAGTCCGAGACGCACCACGCAGGTTTTCCGCACGCTGACCGTCGTCGCGCTGACGAGCGCGGCCGTCGGGCTGCCGGCGTCGCGGGGTGAGGCCGCGCCGAGCACGCCGACGACCTGCGAGGAGAGCCGGCGCCAGTTTGTGGCCAACGGCAACGCCGCCGAGAAGGTCGCGGAGGAGCTCAACGACGCCCGCGTCGCCCGGGTCAAGATGCAGAAGGCGTTCGCGGCGGCGGACAAGCGCGCCCGCGTCGTGATGGCGGAGTACGGCAAGCTCGCCGGCGACTTCAGGAAGATCGTCAGCGGCGAGCTCAAGGCGGCGCCGGCCGGGCAGTTCGCCATGTTCTTCTCCAGCCAGTCGCCCAAGGACTTCGCCGACCAGATGGCGCTGATGGACTACGTCGCCGGTCGCAAGGGCGAGAAGATCGACAAGCTCGGCACGGTGCGGGCGGCCGCGACCAAGGCGCAGGCCGAGGCCCAGGCGAAGCTCGCGGCCCGGGTCAAGGTTGAGAAGCAGATCTCGGCCAAGGCGTCGGACCTGCGCGAGCGGGGCACCAAGCTCAACGGCCTGCTGTCCGACCTGTGCGCGGGCGACGATCCGACGCAGGCGGCCGCGCGGGCCAGCCGGGACGTGCAGCGGCTGCCGATCGGGCCGGTGAGCGCCGCGGCGAAGAAGGCCGTCGACGTGGCGCTGGCGCAGCTCGGCGACGCGTACGTGTGGGGCGCGAGCGGGCCCGACTCGTTCGACTGCTCCGGGCTGACCTCCTACGCGTGGGCCGCGGCGGGCGTGCAGCTGCCGCACTCCAGCTCCGCGCAGTACGGCGTGGGCGCGCGGGTCTCCCGGTCCCAGGTGCGGGCCGGTGACCTGGTCTTCTTCTACAGCCCGATCCACCACGTGGGCCTCGCGATCAACAACACGCAGATGGTGCACGCGCCCACCTTCGGCTCGCCCGTCCAGATCGCCAGCATCGACAGCTCGCCGTACGTCGGCGCGACCCGGCTGGGCTGAGGTCACGGTTCCCGTCCCCCCTACGATGCGAGACGTGGTGGGGGGTAGGTCCGAGCGTGCGCTCGACCCGGACGCGGGCGAGCTCAGCGGGCAGGCCGGGTTCCGCAAGGTCCCGGCTCTGCCCGCCGACGAGCCGGCCCGCTCCGGTGCCCCCGGTCCCCACTGGTGGACCCCCACCCCGGACCACCCGACCCCGCCCGCGGCCGACCCCAGCTCCGCGCCCGGCGATGACCAGCCCGCTCCGGCAGCCGACATCGCCACCGACGCGGACGAACCCGCCCCTGCGCCCGCCGCCGGCCCAGACTTGGACGATCCCGCCCCCGTAGCCGGCACCGCCCCGGAGGCGGACGAGGCCGCGCTGCCGCCCGGCGCCGGCCCGGACACGGACGATCCCGCTCCCGTGGTCGGCATTGGTGCGGCGGTGGAGGGGGAGCTCTCCGCCGTCGATGCCGACGCGAAGGAGCCGCCGGATCTGGCGACGGTGGCGGGCGACACGGCGTCCACCCGTACGCCGGTGCCGCCGACCGCGCGACGCCGCGACCGCCGCGACCGCCGCGACCGCCGCGACCGCCGCGACCGCGGTGAGGGTCACCGGGGTGGCGGGTGGAAGGCGGGGGGAGCGGCGGCGCCGGGCCGTGGCCCCGTTGGTGGCGTTGGCGGTGATCACCGGCGTTTGCACCGCCGCCGCGCCGACGTCGTCGAGTCCCGCACCCTGGGGCGGTTTCACCGCCACGTCGGCCGGCCTCGCCCGCTCCACCCAGGACGAGGCGCAGCGGCTCCGGAGCGTGCGCACCCTGCTCGACGCCCGCGCGACCGCGCTGCTCAAGAAGGACCGCGCCGGCTGGCTGGCCGGCGTCGACCCGGCCGCGGCCGCCCTGCGCACCCGCCAGGCCGCCCTGCTCGCCAACATCGCGGACGTCCCGCTGGCCGCCTGGCGCTACCAGATCGAGCCGGAGCACCGGCGCGGCCGCGCCGACCCGGGCGGCCGGTGGACGGTCCAGGTGACGCTGCACTACGCCCTGCGGGCGGTCGACCCGGCGCCGACCACCCGGCCGCTGATGCTGAGCTTCGCCCGCCGCGGTGACCGCTGGCTGCTCGCCGCCGACACCGCGGTCGCCGCGGACGGCACCCGGACCTGGCGGGGCCCGTGGGAGCACGGCCCGCTGGAGGTCCGCCGCGGGCGGCACAGCCTGGTCCTCGCCCACCCGAAGCACGCCGACCGGCTGGCCGCGTTCGCCGCCGGGGTGGACGCGGCGGTGCCCCGGGTCGGGCAGGCGCTCGGCGGCCGAGCGCCGGCCGCGGTGGCGGTGCTCATCCCCGACGACCAGCAGGAGATGACCCGGCTGGTCGGCGAGCGGCTCGCGCTGGGCAAGATCGCCGCGGTGGCGGTGGCCGACTCGGTCGACCCGGGCACCGGCCAGGCCCGCGGCCAGCGGGTGGTGGTCAATCCCGCCAACCTGGACCGCCTCGGCTCGCTCGGCCGGCGGGTGGTGCTGCAGCACGAGGTGACCCACGTGGCCACCCGCGGCATCACCGGCCCCGGCACCCCGATCTGGCTGGTCGAGGGGCTGGCGGACTGGATCGGCTACCGGGACAGCGGGCTGCCGCCGCGGATGATCGCCGACGAGCTGCGCACCCAGCTGCGGTCCGGGCGGTGGCCGGGGCGGCTGCCCACCCAGGCGGACTTCCACGGCGACTCCCCGCGCCTGTCGGTGGCGTACGAGGAGGCCTGGAGCGCCTGCCGGCTGATCGCCGAGCGGGCGGGCCCGGCGGCACTGATCCGGCTCTACCGCACGGTCGGCACCGCCGGCGACCCGGCCGCCGCGCTGGACATCCAGCTGCAGGCGACGCTCGGGCTCGGCCAGGCGCAGTTCGTCGCCGAGTGGCGCCGCTCGGTCCGAGCGGACTTCGGGTGAGCCGCCGGACCCTGGTCGTCACCAACGACTTCCCGCCGCGGGCCGGCGGCATCCAGGCCTACGTCCACACGCTGGTCAGCCGGCAGCCCCCGGACTCGATGGTGGTCTTCGCGTCGACCTCGGACGGCGCCGCCGCGTTCGACGCCGAGCAGGCGTTCCCGGTGGTCCGGCATCCGACCGGGATGCTGCTGCCCACCCCGGAGGTGCTGCGCCGGGCCCGGGAGGTGGCGCGGGCGGAGAGGTGCACGGCGGTGTGGTTCGGCGCGGCCGCCCCGCTGGCGCTGCTCGCGCCCGGGCTGCGCCGGGCCGGGGTGGAGCGGATGGTCGCCGCCACCCACGGGCACGAGGTGGGCTGGGCGGCGGTGCCCGGCGGGCGGCGGGCGCTGCGCCGGATCGGGGGGACCGTGGACGTGGTCACCTACCTCGGCGAGTACACCCGCAGCCGGCTCGCCCCGGCCCTCGGCCCCGGCGCCGAGCTGCGGCGGCTGCCGCCGGGAGTGGACACCGCGACTTTCGGCCCGGACGTGGACGGCGAGCCGGTACGCCGCCGGCACCGGCTGTCCGACCGCCCGACCGTGGTCTGCGTGTCCCGGCTGGTCCCGCGCAAGGGCCAGGACACGCTGATCCGGGCCTGGCCGGAGGTCCAGCGCCGGGTGGCCGGGGCGGCGCTGCTCGTCGTCGGCCAGGGCCGCGACCTGCCGCGACTGCGCCGGCTGGCGGCCGAGCACGGGGTGGCCCGGGACGTCGTCTTCACCGGTGGGGTGCCGTGGGCGGAGCTGCCGGCGCACTACGCGGCCGGGCACGTCTTCGCGATGCCGTGCCGGACCCGGCGCGGCGGCCTCGACGTCGAGGGCCTCGGCATCGTCTACCTGGAGGCGTCCGCGACCGGGCTGCCGGTGGTCGCCGGCGACTCGGGCGGCGCGCCGGACGCGGTGCTGCCCGGCGAGACCGGCCACGTGGTCCGCGGCCGGGACGTGACCGCGGTCGCGGGCCGGGTCGCCACCCTGCTCGCCGACCCCGACGCCGCCCGGGTGATGGGGGAGAAGGGCCGGGCCTGGGTGGAGCAGGAGTGGCGGTGGGACATGCTCGCCGCCCGACTGGGCGGCCTGCTGCGGGACTGAGAGGCTCCGCGGCGTGCCCCGCCTCGAGCATGACCGGCTGACCTGGCTGACCTTCACCCAGCTCGGGGTGTACGGCTACTTCCTGTACGGCTTCGGCCCCTCGGTCCCGCTGCTCCGCGACGAGCTCGGGGTGTCCAACGCGGTGTCCGGGCTGCACGGCACCGCGCTGGCCGCCGGATCGGTGCTGGCCGGGGTCGGCTGGCCGGTGCTGGCCGCCCGGCTGGGCCGGCCGCGGACGCTGCGGGTCGGCCTGCTCGGGCTGACCGCGGGCGTCCTCGCGTACTGCCTCGCCCCGGTCCTGCCGGCCACCCTGGCCGGCGGGCTGGCCGCCGGCTTCTTCGGCTCGCTGGTGGTCACCGGCAGCACGGTCGTGCTGGCCGCCCGGCACGGTCCGGCCGCGCCGGCGGCGATCAGCGAGGCGAACGCGGTCGCCGCCGGCACCGGCCTGATCGGCCCGCTGCTGGTCGGCGCCGGGGTCTCGCTCGGGCTCGGCTGGCGGCCGGGGGTGCTGGTCGCCGCGGTCGCCGCGGTCACCGTCTGGCTGGTGTCGGTCCGTGCCGGCCGCCCGGGGCCGGCCATCAGCACGGCCGTGGCGGCGGCCGAGGACGCCCCGGGCCCGCTGCCGGCCCGCTACTGGCTCGCCTGGACCGTGCTGGTGCTGTGCATCGGCGTCGAGTTCGCCATGACCTTCTGGGCCGGCGACGGCCTGCGCGAGCACACCGGCGCGAGCCCGGCCGTCGCCACCGCCGGCGTCACCGCGATCGTGGCCGGCATGTTCGCCGGGCGGCTGGTCGGGGGCCGGCTGGCGCTGCGGGTCCGGCCCGGCCGGCTGCTGCTCGGCGCGGTCGGGCTGACCGCGGCCGGCTTCGCCGTCTTCTGGGCCAGCACCGCGACCGTGCCGGCGCTGGCCGGGCTGGCCGTCTGCGGGCTCGGCATCTCGCTGCAGTTCCCGCTCGGGGCCGCGCTGGCGGTGACGGCCAGCGGCGGCCGGCCGGACCGCGGCGCCGGCCGGCTGTCGTTCGCCGCCGGGGTCGCCTCCGGGGTGGCCCCGTTCGCGCTCGGCGCGCTGGCCGACCGGGTCGGCACGCACGCCGCGTTCCTGCTGGTCCCGGTGCTGCTGGCCGGGGCCGCGGGCTGCATCCTGCTGACGCTGCGCGCGACCCCGGTCCGGGCGGCTCAGGCGTAGATCGCGGCCACCTCGTCGGCGTACCCCTTCATCACCACGGCGCGCTTGAGCTTCAGCGACGGGGTGAGCTCGCCGCCGGCCTCGGTGAAGTCCTCCGGCAGGATGCGGAAGCTGCGGATCGACTCGGCCCGGGACACCGCCTTGTTGGCCTCGTCCACCGCGGCCTGGATTTCCGCCCGCAGATCCGGGTCGTCCCGCATCTCGGCGACGGTGGCCGACTCGGGCTTGCCCTTCAGCTTCTTCCACGGACCGAACGCGTCCTGGTCGATGGTGACCAGGCAGCCGATGAACGGCTGCTGGTCGCCGACCACCATGCAGTGGCTGACCAGGAAGTGCGCCCGCAGCCGGTCCTCGAGCACGGCCGGCGCCACGTTCTTGCCGCTGGAGGTGACGAGCAGCTCCTTCTTGCGGCCGGTGATCGTGAGGTAGCCCTCGTCGTCGATGCTGCCGATGTCGCCGGTGTGGAACCAGCGGTCGGCGTCGATCACCTCGGCGGTGGCGGCCTCGTTGCGCCAGTGGCCGCGCATCACGATGTCGCCGCGCAGCAGCACCTCGCCGTCGTCGGCGATCCGCATCGCCACCCCGGGCACCGGGCGGCCGACGGTGCCGATCTTCACCGCGTCCTCGAGGTTGAGCGTGCCGCCCGCGGTGGTCTCGGTCAGCCCGTACCCCTCGTACAGCGTGATGCCGATGCCGCGGAAGAAGTGGCCGAGCCGGGCGCCGAGCGGGGCGCCGCCGGAGATGCCCCGGATGCACTGCCCGCCGAGGGCGGCCCGCAGCTTGGTGTAGACCAGCCGGTCCATCAACCGGTGCTTGAGCTTGAGCCCGAGCGGCACCCGGCCGCGGTCGAGGGCTTCGCTGTACGCCACCGCGGTCCGGTCGGCGAGGTCGAAGATCTTGCCCTTGCCTTCGCTGTGCGCGCGCTGCTTGGAGGCGTTGTAGACCTTCTCGAACACGCGCGGCACCGACACCACGAAGGTGGGCCGGAAGGTGGCGAAGTCCTCCAGCAGTCGCTTGACGTCCGCGGTGTGCCCGAGCCGGACCCGGTCGAGCACGCCGCCGACCTGGACCATCCGGCCGAAGATGTGCGCCAGCGGCAGGAAGAGCAGCGTGGAGCCGTCCTCCAGGAACATCTTCTTCAGCCCGTCCGCGGTCGTCTTGGCCTCGAAGAGCAGGTTGCGGTGGGTCAGCTCGCAGCCCTTGGGCCGGCCGGTGGTGCCGCTGGTGTAGATGACCGTGGCGACGTCCTCGGCGTGGACCGCGGTGCGGCGGGCCTCCAGGTCGGCCGCGGAGACGTCCTTGCCGAGCCCGACCAGCGTGTCGATCGCGCCGGCCTCGATCGTCCAGACGTGGCGCAGGTCGGGCAGGTCGGCGCGGACGCCGTCGACCACCGCGAGGTGGGCGGCGGTCTCCACGATCACCGCGACCGCGCCGGAGTCGCCGACGATCCACTCGACCTGCTCGGCGCTGGAGGTCTCGTAGATCGGCACGACCGCGGCGCCGGCAGTCCAGATCGCGTAGTCGAGCAGCGTCCACTCGTAGCGGTTGGCAGACATGATCGCGACCCGCTCGCCGGCACCGACGCCGGCTGCGATGAGACCGCGGGCGACGGCCTCGACCTCGGCGGCGAAGGCCGCGGCGGTGACGTCCGTCCAGCCGGCCTCGGTGCGGCGGCTGAAGCTGACGTGATCAGGTGCCTCGCGCGCGTTGTCGACGACCATGTCGGTCAGTCGGGCGTCGTCGGGCACGGTGACCGTCGCGGGGACAGTGAACTCGCGCACGGTTCTCCTCTCCTCGGGCGGGTGGCAGTTGTTACGCGTGGGTAGCGCAAACGTAGCGCGCCTGGGGCCGGTCGGGGGAGAGTTGTCCCGTGCCGCAGGTGGATCTTGTCGAGGAGACCTTCGTGGTGGCCGCGCCGGCCCGGGTGGCGGCCGTCGTCCGCGATCCCGCGCGGTGGACCGAGTGGTGGCCTGACCTGCGGCTGGGCGTGTTCCAGGACCGTGGCGAGGCCGGCGTCCGGTGGAACGTGCGCGGCGCGCTGACCGGCAGCATGGAGGTCTGGCTGGAGCCGTACGGCGACGGGGTGATCCTGCACCACTACGTGCGCTGCGACCTGCCCCGCGACCGACCGCTGTCGCCGGCCGCCGCGGCCCGGCTGCGGCGGCGCCGGCAGCGGCACGCGAAACGGCTGTTCTGGGCGCTCAAGGACGAGCTCGAGGCCGGCCGGCCCGCCGGCCAGCCGGGGCCCCCGAGACGGCCGGCTGACGCCGCCGCCTCATCGGCGCTGGTCAGCCAGCCCCGCCGCCCGCTGGGCGGCTGACGGGTCCGCGGAGTGGACTCGATCATTCTTCGCCGACGCCCGGCGCCCGTGGCGGGCCGGCTGACCACGCCCGGACGCGGGGTCGTCCGACTCTGTCCCCGGCCCGCTCAACGACCGACGCTCGACTGGGGAGCGACTGCTCCCCGGGGGGACCGGAGCTGGGCCCGGGTCCCGGACAGAGCGAGGTGGGGAGATGGGCAGCAAGCAACGGCGGCCTGACCGGCCGCCCGGCGCCCGCAGCGGACCAGGTCGGTCCGGCGTCGTGACGGCGGCGGTCTCGGTCCTGCTCCTCGGATCGGCGGCGGGGGCGATGCCGGCCGGCTCGGAGGTGCCGACCGCACCTCTGGCGCAGGCCGGCACCGTCGCGCTGGCGGACGACCAGGCGGCGACGTCGGCGGTGGCCGTGGCGCCCAACGGCGCGGGCGGCAGCGACGTGTTCTACCGGGTGCGCAGCGGCGGGATCCTCATGCGGACCTTCCAGGGCGGTGCCTGGTCCGCGCCCACGGCGATCAGCGGCCAGATCATCGGAGCACCGGCGGCGGTGCGCACCGGCGGCGCCCTGTTCCTGGCCGCCCGGGGGACGGACAGCGGGCTGTACGTGCGCACCCGGGTAGGCAGCACCTGGTCGCCGGCCTGGGAGCGGCTGGGCGGTGTTCTGACCGCCGCGCCGGCGCTGGCCGGCTCGCCCGACGGCCGGGTGGACGTGTTCGTCCGGGCGACCGACTACACCACCCGGTCCAAGACCTACCGGCCGGGGACCGGCTGGTCCACGGCGTACACCAGCCTCGGCGGCCGGAGCAGCACCGGCCCGGCTGCGGCGGCCTCCGCCTCCGGCGAGGTCAGGGTGTACGTGGCCGGCACGAACCACCAGATCTACGAGAACACGCTGACCGGCGGTGCCTGGCGGGGGTGGTCCAACCTCGGCGGGCAGACCTACACGAACCTGGTCGCGCTGTGGGACCCGGCGCAGGCGCAGACCCTGGTGTTCCTCCGCGGCACCAATCAGCAGCTCTACCGCTCCGCCCGCGGGGCGATCACGTGGAGCGGCTGGCTGCCGATGGGCGGCGTGCTGGTCGACACGCCGGGCGCCGGGGCACCGGCCGCCGGCCAGGTCGACGTGGTGGTGCGCGCCACCGACGCCAGCCTGCGCACCCGCACCTACCGCGCCGGCGCCTGGTCGGCCGCCTACGGGCTGAGCTGGACCCCCAGCCCGCTGCCGGCGCCGCCGGCCAGCCGGCTCGGCGTCGACTGGACCGGCATCCCGGCCACGTCGAGGGTCGTGGCGCTGACCTTCGACGCGGGCGCCAACGCGGCCGGCCTGGCCTCGATCAGGGCGACGCTGGCCAGCCGGAACGTGCCCGCGACGATGTTCCTGACCGGCAGCTGGGTGCGCAGCTACCCGGCGCTGGCCAACCAGGTCGTGGTGGACGGGTTCATGGTCGGTAACCACTCGAACACCCACCCGTACCTGACCCAGAAGACGGACGCGCAGGTGGCCGCCGAGGTGACCACGGCCGAGACGACGATCTTCCGGGCCGCCGGCGCGACCGGGAAGCCGGCCTTCCGGTTCCCGTACGGGGACGTGAACAGCCGGGTGCTGGCCGACGTCAACCGGCTCGGCTACGTCTCGGTGCGCTGGACGGTCGACTCGCTCGGCTGGCAGGGCACCTCGGGCGGGATGAGCACCGCCAAGGTGGTCAGCCGGGTGCTGGCCGCGCTGCGGCCGGGTGCGATCGTGCTGATGCACCTGGGCTCCAACCCGCAGGACGGCACGACCCTGGACGCCGCCGCGCTCCCGACGATCATCGACCGGATCAGGGCGCAGGGCTACCAGTTCGTGACGTTGCAGGGTCTCACCGGCTGAGTGCCGGTCCGGCGGCCCGGTCACCGGCCGGGCCGCCGGACTGCCCACGCCCGGAGCTGGCTGCGCGTGCTGCGCGCCTAGGCTGGCAGGGTGCGGGTCCACGTGGTGTCCGATGTGCACGGGCGGGCTGACGCGCTGGCCCGGGCCAAGGACGGGGCGGACGCGCTGGTCTGCCTGGGCGACCTGCTGCTCTTCGTGGACTACGCCGACCACGGCGCCGGCGTGCTGGGCGAGCTCTTCGGCGCCGAGGCGGTCCGGCGCTACGTCGAGCTGCGCACCGCGCGGCACTTCGACCAGGCGCGCGACTTCACCCGCTCGCTGTGGGCACAGGTGCCCGACCGGGACGCCGCGGTGCGCGAGGCGATCCAGCGGCAGTACGCCGAGATGTTCGCCGCGTTCCCGACCCCGACCTACCTGACGTACGGGAACGTCGATGTGCCGACCGTGTGGCCGGACTTCGCCCGGGACGGGGTGCACGTGCACGACGGCAGCACCGCCGAGCTGGACGGCTGGCGGTTCGGCTTCGTCGGCGGCGGGCTGCGGACGCCGATGCGGACCCCGTTCGAGATCTCCGACGAGGACTTCGCGGCCAAGGTGGCCGCGGTCGGCGAGGTGGACGTGCTCTGCTCGCACATCCCGCCCGCGGTGCCGGAGCTGACGTACGACGTGGTGGCGCGGCGATTCGAGCGGGGCAGCGAGGCGCTGCTGGCCGCGATCCGGGACACCCAGCCGCGGTACGCGCTGTTCGGGCACGTTCACCAGCCGCTGCAGCAGCGGCTGCGGATCGGCCGCACCGAGTGCGTGAACGTCGGCCACTTCCGCGGCACCGGCCGGCCGTGGGCGCTGAGCTGGGAGCGCTGAGTAGTCTCTGCCGCATGGCCGACCAGTCCACCCAGTCGATCGTCATCGACGCGCCCCCGGCGGCGATCATGGCGGTCATCGCGGACTTCACCGCCTACCCGCAGTGGGCCGGCTCGGTGAAGGCGGCCGAGGTGCTCTCCACCGGCGCGGACGGCCGGGCCGAGCAGGTCCGGTTCGTGCTCGACGCCGGGGTGGTCAAGGACGACTACGTGCTGGCGTACGAGTGGTCCGGCGACGACAAGGTGGAGTGGCGCCTGGTCCGCGGCCAGATGCAGAAGAGCCAGCAGGGGTCGTATGTGCTGGCCGCCCGCGGAGCCGGCACCGAGGTGACCTACCAGCTGGCCGTCGACCTGGCCATCCCGATGCTCGGCATGTTCAAGCGCAAGGCGGAAAAGGTGATCATGGACACCGCGCTGAAGGAGCTCAAGAAGCGCGTCGAGGGCTGAGGCGGTGCGACTGGTCCTCTTCACCGGCAAGGGCGGGGTCGGCAAGACCACCGCCGCGGCCGCGACCGGTGCGCTGCTCGCCGCCCGCGGGCGCAAGGCGCTGGTGGTGTCCACCGACCCGGCGCACTCGCTGGCCGACGCGCTCGGCGAGCCGCTCGGGCCGACCCCGACCGAGGTCGAGCCGGGGCTGGCCGGGATGCAGGTGGACGCCCAGCGCCGGTTCGAGGCCGCCTGGGGCGGCGTGCGCGACTGGCTGGGCGGGCTGCTGCAGGGCGCCGGGCTGGACGCGGTGACCGCCGCCGAGCTGCCGGTGCCGCCGGGCGCGGCCGAGGTGTGCGCGTTGCTGGAGGTGCGCGACCAGCTCGCCCGCGGGCCGTGGGACGCGGTGCTGGTGGACTGCGCGCCGACCGCGGAGACGCTGCGGCTGCTGGCGCTGCCGGAGGCGCTGGCCGGCTACCTGGAGCGGGTGTGGCCGGCGCACCGGCGGATGCTGCGCACGCTGGGGCCGGCGCTGGGCCGCATCGCCGGCGAGCCGCTGCTGCCGCCGGAGCCGGCGCTGACCGCGCTGGACCGGCTGCAGGCCGACCTCGCCGAGGTCCGCGGGCTGCTCACCGCGCCGGGGACGGCCAGCGTGCGGCTGGTGCTCACCCCGGAGGTGGTGGTGATGGCCGAGACGCGGCGGACGCTGACCGCGCTGGCCCTGCACGGCTACGCGGTGGACTCGGTGCTGGCCAACCGGGTGTTCCCGCCGGAGGCGGACGGCTCGCCGTGGGGCGCGGCCTGGCGGGCGGCGCAGGGCGCGGCGCTGGCCGGGCTGGCCGAGTCGGTGCCGGGGCTGCCGGTGCGCACGGCGACGTACCGGACCGCGGAGCCGGTCGGGGTGCCGGCGCTGCGCGCGGTCGGCGAGGAGCTGTACGGCGCCGACGACCCGCTGGCGCCGGCCCCGGCGGCGGCCGCGCTGTCGGTGACCCAGGACGGGGAGGACTTCGTGCTGCGGGTGCCGCTGCCGTTCGTCCGGCGCTCGGACGTGCAGCTGCTGCGCTCCGGTGACGAGCTGGTGCTCACCGTCGGCGGCCAGCGGCGGCGGGTGGCGCTGCCCAGCGTGCTGCGCCGGTGCGTGCCGGTGGGCGCGGCGGCCGGGGACGGGGCGGTGCGGGTGCGGTTCCGGCCCGACCCGGAGCTGTGGCCGCGGGCGCTGCCGGTGCCCGGGCGGGCCCGGTGACCGCGCCGGGAGCGGGTGCCCCCGGGCCGCTGGGGGACGAGGCGCGGCGGCTGGTGGAGGCGGCGCGGGAGTGGGCGGTGCGCGCCTTCCCGGAGCCGGACGAGCCCGGGCCGGGCGGGCACGGCCCCGCGGGGTCGCCCGAGTGCGGGTGGTGCCCGCTGTGCCGCGCGGTGGCCGTGCTGCGCGGTGACCGGCCGGACGTGACCGACCGGCTGGCCGAGCTGGTGACCACCGCGGCGGGCGCGCTCGCCGCCGTGCTGGAGGGTCTCAGCCGCCCCGCCGACCCCGAGCCCGCCGACCCGCCGCCACCCCGCGTGGTCGAGCCGATCCCCGTGGACGGGGACTGACATGGCGCGGTTGGCGATCGGGGTGGACATCGGCGGCACCAAGGTGGCCGCCGGGGTGGTGGACGAGGACGGCCAGGTGCTGGCCATGGTGCGCCGGCCCACCCCGGGCGACGACGTGGCCGGGACCGAGGACGCGATCGCGGAGTCGGTGGCCGAGCTGGCCGACCGGTACGACGTCATCGCCGTCGGGGTCGGCGCCGCCGGCTGGATCGCCACCGACCGGGCCACCGTGCTCTTCTCCCCGCACCTCGCCTGGCGGGACGAGCCGCTGCGGGACGCGCTGGTGGAGCGCATCGGGATGCCGGTGACGGTGGAGAACGACGCCAACGCGGCCGCCTGGGCGGAGTATCGCTTCGGTGCCGCCCGCGGCGAGCGGGTCGTCGCCTGCGTGACGCTGGGCACCGGCATCGGCGGCGGGCTGGTGGTCTCCGGGGTGCTCTACCGCGGCGCCTTCGGGGTGGCCTGCGAGTGGGGGCACATGGCGGTGGTCCCGGACGGGCGGCGGTGCGCCTGCGGCAACCGGGGCTGCTGGGAGATGTACGCCAGCGGCACCGCGCTGGCCCGCGACGCCCGCGAGCTGGCCGAGGTGTCGCCCGTCTCCGCGCACCGGCTGCTCCAGCTGGCCGGTGGCGACCCGACCCGGCTGACCGGGACCGACGTGACCGCCGCCGCCCGGGAGGGCGACCCGGCCGCGGTGGAGATCTTCACCGCGATGGGCCGCTGGCTGGGCCTCGGGATCGCCAACCTGGCCGCGGTCATCGACCCGTCCGTGGTGGTGATCGGCGGCGGGGTGTCCGAGGCCGGCGACCTGCTGCTCACCCCGGCCCGGGAGGCGTTCGCGGCGACGCTGACCGGTCGGGGCTTCCGGCCGGTCGCCCCGGTCCGGCTGGCCGCGCTCGGCCCGGGCGCCGGCCTGGTCGGTGCCGCCGACCTCGCCCGCCGCCGCGTCTAGGGCGACGACACGAGCGCGTTCACCGGCCTGGCCGGTCGGACACTCCTCTGCCGCGCTATCACCGTGAGTGCCAAATACCACTCCCGGTGATAGCGCTGCCGGCCGATGGTCGCGCCCCGCGCCCCGAGGCGGACCAGCCCGGCGACCCTCTCCGGCCACCGTTCCAAGGCGATCACCAGCGGGGGGTCGACAGTCGCCGGACTTCTGCGCGAGGCTCCCGAGGTGACCGCTGGAGGGCCGTACGACGTCGTCACGGTCGGCCGGACCGGGGTGGACGTGTATCCGCTGCAGGTCGGGGTGGGGCTGGAGGACGTCACCACGTTCGGCAAGTTCCTGGGCGGCACCGCGGCCAACGTGGCCGTCGCGGCAGCCCGGCACGGGCTGCGCACCGCGCTGGTCACCCGCACCGGGGACGACCCGTTCGGCCGGTTCGTGCACCGGGCGCTGCGCGAGCTCGGGGTGGACGACCGCTTCGTCACCGCGGTGGCCGGGCTGCCGACGCCGGTCACGTTCTGCGAGATCTTCCCGCCGGACCACTTCCCGCTGTACTTCTACCGCCGCCCGGCCGCCCCGGACATGCAGCTGACCGCGGACCTGCTGCCGCTGGCCGCGCTCCGGGACGCGCGGGTGTTGTGGACCACCGGGTCGGCGCTGTCCGGGGAGCCGAGCCGGACGGCCCACCACGCCGCCTGGGCGGCCCGCGGGCGGCGGCCGCTGACCATCCTCGACCTCGACTACCGGCCGATGTTCTGGCCGGACCGGGAGGCGGCGCGGGCCGCGTACGGGCCGGCGCTGGCGCAGGTGACGGTCGCGGTCGGCAACCTGGACGAGTGCGAGACCGCGGTCGGCGAGCGGGACCCGCACCGGGCCGCCGCCGCGCTGCTGGACCGGGGCCTGGAGCTGGCGGTGGTCAAGCAGGGCCCGGCCGGCGTGCTGGCCCGGACCCGGGACGAGACGGTCGAGGTGCCGCCGGTCCCGGTCGAGGTGGTCAACGGGCTGGGCGCCGGCGACGCCTTCGGCGGGGCCCTCTGTGCCGGCCTGCTCGCCGGCTGGCCGCTGGCGCGGACGGTGCGCTTCGCCAACGCTGCCGGCGCGCTGGTGGCCGGCCGGCTGGAGTGCTCGACCGCGATGCCCACCACGGCCGAGGTCGAGGCGGTCCTCGCCGGGGTGGTCGCGTGAGCCCGGGGCTGCACCGGCGCGCGGGGGAGCTGGCCCGCGGGCCGTGGGCGTGCGAGGTGACGCCGGAGGACGCAGGCTGGGCGTACAGCGGGCTCCGGGTGCTGGAGCTGCCGCCGGGCGGGGCGCACTCGTTCCACACCGGACCGGACGAGGTGCTGCTGCTGCCGCTGGCCGGCGCCGCGACCGTCCGCTGCGGAGACGCCGAGGCCCGGCTGGCCGGCCGGCGGGACGTCTGGTCCGGGCCGACCGACTTCGCCTACCTGCCGCCCGGCGAGGCGGTCGAGGTGTCCAGTGTGGACGGCGGCCGGTTCGCGCTGCCGTCGGCGCGGGCGGCGGCCGGGCGCCCGTTCCGGGTGGTGGCCGCCGCGGACGTGCCGGTCGAGCTGCGCGGCGCCGGCAGCTGCTCGCGGCAGGTGCACAACTTCGGCACCCCGGAGACGCTGGCCGCGGACCGCCTCATCGCCTGCGAGGTGCTCACCCCGGGCGGCAACTGGTCGTCGTACCCGCCGCACAAGCACGACGAGGACCGGCCGGGGGAGTCGGTGCTGGAGGAGGTCTACTACTTCGAGGTCGCCCGCGGCGGGCCGGCGTACCAGCGGGTGTACGGCGCCCTCGACGTGCTCGCCGAGGTGCGCACCGGCGACGTGGTGCTGATCCCGCGCGGCTGGCACGGGCCGTCCATGGCCGCGCCCGGCTACGACCTCTACTACCTCAACGTGATGGCCGGCCCGGGGGAGCGGGCCTGGCGGATCAGCGACGACCCGGACCACGCCTGGATACGGCAGACCTGGCCCGGCCAGCCGGTCGACCCCCGGCTGCCGTGGCGGTCAGCGTGAGCGCGGCCAGGCCGCCCGGCGGCCGCGCGGGGGGCAGCGTGAGCGCGGAGCGCGAACCGAGCGCGGCCAGGCCGCCCGGCGGCCGCGCGGGGGATAGCGTGAGACTGACCGTGGGGCAGGCGACGGTGCGGTTCCTGTCCGCGCAGCGGACCGAGCGGGACGGCGCCGTCCACCAGCTCATCGAGGGCTGCTTCGGCATCTTCGGGCACGGCAACGTGGCCGGGCTCGGCCAGGCGCTGCTGGAGGCCGAGCTGCGCGACCCGGGCCTGCTGCCGTACCGGCAGGCCCGCAACGAGCAGGCCATGGTGCACGCGGCGGCCGGCTTCGCCCGGATGCGCAACCGGCTGTCCACGCTGGCCTGCACCACCTCGATCGGGCCGGGCGCGACCAACATGCTGACCGGCGCCGCGCTGGCGACGGTCAACCGGCTGCCGGTGCTGCTGCTGCCCGGCGACGTCTTCGCCACCCGGGTGGCGAGCCCGGTGCTGCAGGAGCTGGAGTCGCCGGCCGCCGGGGACGTCAGCGTCAACGACGCGTTCCGGCCGCTGTCCCGGTTCTTCGACCGGGTCTGGCGGCCCGAGCAGCTGCCGGCCGCGCTGCTCGGCGCGATGCGGGTGCTCACCGACCCGGCCGAGACCGGCGCGGTGACGGTCGCGCTGCCGCAGGACGTGCAGGCGGAGGCGTGGGACTGGCCGGCGGAGCTGTTCGCCGAGCGGGTCTGGCACGTGCCCCGGCCGGCGCCCGAGCCGGCCGCGCTGGCCCGCGCGGTGGCGGTGCTGCGGGCGGCGCGGCGGCCGCTGCTGGTGGCCGGCGGCGGCGTGATCTACAGCGACGCCACCGGCGCGCTACGCGCCTTCGCCGAGGCGACCGGCGTCCCTGTCGCGGAGACCCAGGCCGGCAAGGGCTCGCTGCCGTACGACCACCCGCTCGCCCTCGGCGCGATCGGCGCCACCGGCACCACCGCGGCCAACGCGATGGCCCGCGAGGCCGACGTGGTGCTCGGCGTCGGCACCCGCTGGAGCGACTTCACCACCGCCTCCCGGACCGCCTTCGCGGCGCCCGGGGTGCGCTTCGTCAACGTCAACGTGGCCGCGGCGGACACCGCCAAGCACGCCGGGGTGCCGGTGGTCGCGGACGCCCGGGCCGCGCTGGAGGCGCTCACCGGGGCGCTGGCCGGCTGGTCGACCGGGCCGTCCTATCGCGACGACGCGCGCCGGCTGGCCGCCGAGTGGGACCGGACCGTGCAGCGCGCGTACGACCTCGGCCACCGCCCGCTGCCGGCCCAGTCCGAGGTGATCGGCGTGGTCAACGAGGTGTCCGGGCCGCGGGACGTCGTGGTCTGCGCGGCCGGCTCGATGCCCGGCGACCTGCACAAGCTGTGGCGGACCCGGGACCCCAAGGGCTACCACGTCGAGTACGGCTTCTCCTGCATGGGGTACGAGATCGCCGGCGGCCTCGGGGTCGCGCTGGCCGCGCCCGACCGGGACGTGTACGTGCTGGTCGGCGACGGGTCGTACCTGATGATGGCGCAGGAGCTGGTCACGGCCGTGCAGGAGCGGGTGAGGCTGATCGTGGTGCTGGTGCAGAACCACGGCTTCGCCTCGATCGGCGCGCTGTCGGAGTCCGTCGGCGGGCAGCGCTTCGGCACCGCGTACCGTTTCCGCGACCCCGGCACCGGCCGGCTGGACGGCGACGTGCTGCCGGTCGACCTCGCCGCGAACGCGGCCAGCCTCGGCGTCCGGGTGCTGCGCGCGGACGGGGTGGCCGGCCTGCGGACCAGGCTGGCCGAGGCCAGGGCGCACACCGGCGGTCCGGTGCTGGTGCAGGTGGAGACCGACCCGCTGGTGCCGGCGCCGGACAGCGGATCCTGGTGGGACGTGCCGGTCGCGGCGGTGTCCGAGGTGGACACCGCACGGCGGGCGCGGGAGGCGTACGAGCGGAGCAAGAGCGACCAGCGGCCGTACCTGTGACGGCGGAGGGGAATCTGATGAGGACGGTCGAGCACTGGATCGACGGCCGGACCACGGCCGGGTCGTCCACCCGGCGGGGCCCGGTCTGGAACCCGGCGACCGGCGCCCAGCAGGCCGAGGTGCTGCTGGCCGAGCCGGCCGACGTGGACGCCGCCGTGCAGGTGGCGAAGGCGGCGTTCGAGGACTGGTCGCAGTCCTCGCTGAGCCGCCGGAGCAAGGTGCTCTTCGCCTTCCGGGAGCTGGTCAACGCCCGCCAGGACGAGCTGGCCGCGGTCGTCTCCGAGGAGCACGGCAAGGTGCTCTCCGACGCCCGCGGGGAGGTGCAGCGCGGGCTGGAGGTGATCGAGTTCGCCTGCGGCATCCCGACCCTGCTCAAGGGCAGCTACTCCGACCAGGTCTCGGCCGGGGTGGACGTCTACTCCTTCCGCGAGCCGCTCGGCGTGGTCGCCGGCATCACCCCGTTCAACTTCCCGGCGATGGTGCCGATGTGGATGCACCCGGTCGCGATCGCCTGCGGCAACACCTTCGTGCTCAAGCCGAGCGAGCGGGACCCGTCGGTGTCCACCGTGGTCGCCCGGCTGTGGCAGGAGGCCGGCCTGCCGGACGGCGTCTTCAACGTCGTGCACGGCGACAAGGTCGCGGTGGACGCGGTGCTCGACCACCCGGACGTCGCCGCGGTCTCCTTCGTCGGCTCCACCCCGATCGCGAAGTACATCCACCAGCGGGGCACCGCCGCCGGCAAGCGGGTGCAGGCGCTCGGCGGGGCCAAGAACCACGCGATCGTGCTGCCCGACGCCGACCTGGACTTCGTCTCCGAGCACCTGGTCGCGGCCGCCTTCGGCTCGGCCGGCGAGCGCTGCATGGCGGTCTCGGCCACGGTGGCGGTCGGCACGGCCGGGGACGCGCTGGTCGAGGCGGTCAGCGAGAAGGCGCTCAAGGTCCGGGTCGGCGCCGGCAGCGACCCGGACAGCGAGATGGGCCCGGTGATCACCGCCGCCGCCCGGGACCGGATCCTCGGCCTGATCGGCTCGGGCGAGCAGCAGGGCGCCCGGCTCGCCGTGGACGGGCGAGGGCTGGTCGTGTCCGGGCATGAGGAGGGCTTCTTCGTCGGGCCGACCGTGCTGGACCGGGTCACCCGGGAGATGGAGGTCTACCGCGAGGAGGTCTTCGGCCCGGTGCTGTCGGTGCTGCGGGCCGACACCGTGGACGAGGCGATCGCGCTGGTCAACGCGAACCCGTACGGCAACGGCACCGCGGTCTTCACCGCCAGTGGCGAGGCCGCCCGCCGGTTCGTCCGCGGCGTGCAGGTCGGCATGGTGGGGGTCAACGTGCCGATCCCGGTGCCGATGGCGTACTACTCCTTCGGCGGTTGGAAGGACTCGCTCTTCGGCGACAAGCACGTGCACGGGCCGGAGGGCGTGTCGTTCTACACCCGGGCCAAGGTGATCACCGCGCGCTGGCCGCGGGTCGAGCACCCCTCCGGCGCCAGCTACCACTTCCCCACGTCCTCCTGAGGAGCCTTCGATGAAGAAGACCCTGCTCGGCGCCCTGCTCGTCGTCCCGCTCGTGCTGGCCGGCTGCTCGCAGACGGAGAACAACCCTCCCGAGAACGAGGGCGGGCAGGCCGCCGGCTCGGGCGGCTACGGCTACAAGATCGCGGTGGTCACCCACGGCGGCGCCGGCGACGCCTTCTGGAGCGTGGTCAAGGCGGGCGCGGAGAAGGCCGGCAAGGACATGGGCGACGAGGTCAGCTACCAGAGCGACGGCGACCCGCAGAAGCAGTCCCAGCTCATCGACGCCGCGGTGAACCAGAAGGTCGACGGCCTGGTGGTGTCGATGGCCAACCCGGACGCGCTGCGCGCCTCGGTGTCCAAGGCGGTGGCGGCCGGCATCCCGGTCATCACCATCAACTCCGGCCAGGACAAGTCGGCCGCCTTCGGCGCGCTCAGCCACGTCGGGCAGGACGAGGGCGTCGCCGGCCAGGGCGCCGGCGAGCGGCTCAAGGCCGAGGGCGTGACCAAGCTGCTGTGCGTGGTGCACGAGGCCGGCAACGTCGGGCTCGAGCAGCGGTGCTCCGGCGCCCGCACCGGCCTCGGCGGCACGGTGGAAAATCTGCAGGTCAACGGCCAGGACCTGCAGTCCGCGCAGGCCACCATCAAGGCCAAGCTGCAGTCGGACAAGTCGGTGAACGGCGTGCTCACGCTCAACCCGGGGGTGGCGGCGGTCGCGGTGACGGCGGTGACCGAGTCGAGCTCCTCCGCCAAGCTGGCCACCTTCGACCTCAACCCCGAGGTGATCACCGCGATCAACGACGGCAAGGTGCTGTTCGCCGTCGACCAGCAGCAGTACGAGCAGGGCTACCTGCCGGTGGTCATGCTCACCCTCTACAAGTCCAACCTCAACACCGTCGGCGGCGGCCGCCCCGTGCTCACCGGCCCCGGCTTCGTCACCAAGGAGAACGCGACCAAGGTCGCCGACCTGGCCAAGGCCGGCACCCGCTGACCGCCCGGGGCGGGCGCCGCGCGGCGCCCGCCCCGCCTCCCGCGAGGAGTTCCATGACCGCAGTCGGCGCCGACGCGCCCATCGACGAGCGGATCGCCCGCGTCGGGCTGCTCCGCCGCCTGCTGCTCAAGCCGGAGCTCGGCGCGCTGATCGGCGTGGTCGTCGTCTTCGTCTTCTTCGCCGCGCTGTCCGATGTCTTCCGCAGCGGCGACGGGGTGGCCAACTGGCTCGACCCCGCGTCCACCATCGGGATCATGGCGGTCGCGGTCGCGCTGCTCATGATCGGCGGCGAGTTCGACCTGTCCGCCGGGGTGCTGACCGGCACCGCCGGGCTGACCACCGGCCTGCTCTCGACGTACTACGGCTGGAACCTGTGGGCCGCGATGGCCGGGTCGCTGCTGCTCGCGCTGGCCGTCGGCTTCACCAACGGCTACCTGGTCGTCCGGACCGGGCTGCCCAGCTTCATCATCACGCTCGGCACCTTCCTGATGCTGCAGGGCCTCAACCTCGGCGTCACCAAGGTGATCACCGACACCGTCCAGGTCGGCGCGATCGAGCAGACCACCGGCTACGGCGCGGCCGAGGCGGTCTTCGCCAGCACGGTCACGATCGGCGGCACCTCGTTCCAGATCGCGATCCTGTGGTGGCTGCTGTTCACCGTGATCGGGTCCTGGGTGCTGCTGCGGACCCGCTTCGGCAACTGGACCTTCGCCATCGGCGGGGACACCGCGGCCGCCCGCAACGTCGGCGTGCCGGCCCGGCGGACCAAGATCATCCTGTTCATGACGGTGTCCGCGGCCGCCTGGTTCGTCGGCACCACCACCGCCGTCCGGCTCACCTCGGTGCAGGCCAACACCGGGATCGGGCTGGAGCTGACGTACATCGTGGCCGCGGTGATCGGCGGCTGCCTGCTGACCGGCGGGTACGGCTCGGTCGTCGGCGCCTCGCTGGGCGCGCTCATCTTCGGCATGACCTCGCAGGGCATCGTGTACGCCGGCTGGGACGCGGACTGGTTCCGCTTCTTCCTCGGCGCGATGCTGCTGCTGGCCGTGCTGGCCAACCAGTTCGTCCGCCGGTACGCCGAGCAGACCCGGAGGTGAGGGCATGACCGCGCCGCTGCTCGAGGTCCGCGACATCGGCAAGTACTTCGGCAGCGTCATCGCGCTGAAGGAGATCGCCACCACCGTCCGCGCCGGCGAGATCACCTGCGTGCTCGGCGACAACGGTGCCGGCAAGTCGACGCTGATCAAGATCCTGTCCGGGGTGTTCCAGCCGGACGAGGGCGAGCTGCGGCTGGACGGCGAGCCGGTCGTCTTCGGCACCCCGCGCCAGGCCCTGGACGCCGGCATCGCCACCGTCTACCAGGACCTGGCGATGATCCCGCTGATGGCGGTCTGGCGGAACTTCTTCCTCGGCTCCGAGCCGACCAGGGGCTGGGGGCCGTTCCGCCGCTTCGACAGCGAGACCGCCAAGCAGGTCACCCGGCGCGAGCTGGCCGGCATGGGCATCGACATCCGCGACCCGGACCAGCCGGTGGGCACGCTGTCCGGCGGCGAGCGGCAGTCGGTGGCCATCGCCCGGGCCGTCCACTTCGGAGCGCGGCTGCTCATCCTCGACGAGCCGACGTCCGCGCTCGGGGTCAAGCAGGCCGGCGTGGTGCTGCGCTACATCGTGCAGGCGCGCGACCGCGGGCTGGGGGTGGTGTTCATCACCCACAACCCGCACCACGCGTACCCGGTGGGGGACCGGTTCCTGCTGCTCAAGCGCGGCCGCAGCCTGGGCGACTTCGCCAAGGCCGACATCGACCTGGCCGAGCTGACCCGGCTGATGGCGGGCGGCGCCGAGCTGGAGGCGCTCGGCCACGAGCTGGAGCGCGGCGGCGGGTCGGCCGCGGCCGTGGCCCGGGAGATGGGTGCCGGGCCGTGAGCCTGCGCCTCGGCAGCTGCCCGGACTCGTGGGGCGTCTGGTACGCCGACGACCCGCGGCAGCCGCCATGGCGTCGGTTCCTCGACGAGCTGGCGGCGGTCGGCTACGAGTGGCTGGAGCTGGGGCCGTACGGCTACCTGCCGACCGACCCGGCCCGGCTGGCCGACGAGCTGGCCGGGCGCGGGCTGCGGGTCGCCGGCGGCACGCTGCACGGGGCGAGCGGGCTGCACCGGCCCGCGGACTGGCCGGCGATCGCGGCCAAGGCACGGGCGGTGGCCGCGCTGACCGCCGCGCTGGGCGGCCGGCACCTGGTCTTCGTGCCGGTGCCCGGCTACCGGGACGACGCGACGGGGGCGTACACGGAGCCGGCGTCGCTGGACGCGGAGCAGTGGCGGACGCTGGTCCGGGCCGCGGACGAGCTGGGCCGGCTGGTGGCCGAGGAGCACGGGGTGCGGCTGCAGTTCCACCCACACGCGGACAGCCACGTGGAGACCCAGGCGCAGACCGAGCGGTTCCTCGCCGACACCGACCCGCGCTGGGTCGGGCTCTGCCTGGACACCGGGCACGTCGCGTACCGGGGCGGGGACAGCGTCGAGCTGATCCGCCGGCACCCCGACCGGGTCGGCTACGTGCACGTCAAGCAGATGGACCGGGCGGTGCTGGACCGGGCCCGGGCCGCCGACCTCGCCTTCGGCCAGGCGGTCGCGCTCGGGGTGAGCTGCGAGCCGCCGCACGGGATCCCCGCGGTCGAGGAGGTGGTCGCGGCGCTGTCCACCCTGGACACCGACCTGTTCGTCGTGGTCGAGCAGGACATGTACCCGGTCGACTTCGCGGTGCCGATGCCGGTCGCGGCCCGGACCCGGGACCACCTGCTGGCCCTCGGGGTCGGCGCGTGACCGTCCGGGTGGGTGCCATCGGCGTCGGGATGATCGGCGAGGACCACGTCCGCCGGCTGACCCGGGTGCTGGCCGGCGCCCGGGTCACCGCGGTGTCCGACCTGGACGCGGCGCGGGCCGCGGTGGTGGCCGACCGGGCCGGCGGGGCCCGGGTGCACCCCACCGGCGCCGACCTGGTCGCCGCCGCCGACGTCGACGCGGTGCTGGTCGCCTCCTGGGGGCCGACGCACGCCGAGCACGTGCTGGCCGCGCTGGCCGCCGGCAAGCCGGTGTTCTGCGAGAAGCCGCTGGCCAGCACGACGGCGGACTGCGAGCGGATCCTGGCCGCCGAGGCGGCGGCCGGGCGGCGGCTGGTCCAGGTCGGCTTCATGCGCCGGTACGACCCGGCGTACCGGGCGCTCAAGGCGGTCGTCGACGGCGGCTCGCTCGGGCCGCCGCTGCTCTTCCACTCCGTGCACCGCAACGCCTCGGTGCCGGCGCACTACACCAGCGACATGTCCATCACCGACACCGCAGTGCACGACGTCGACGTCAGCCGCTGGCTGCTCGGCGACGAGGTGGTCGCGGTCGACGTGCGGCGGCCGCGGGTCTCCAGCCGGGCGCCGGCCGGGCTGGCCGACCCGCTGCTGGTGCTGCTGGAGACCGGCCGCGGCGCGCTGGTCGACATCGAGGTCTCGGTGTCGATCGGGTACGGCTACGACATCCGCGGCGAGGTGGTCGGCGAGACCGGCACCGCCGCGCTGGCCGGCGGCGGCGAGGTGGAGGTCCGGCGGGCCGGGCAGCGCGGCAGCCCGGTGCCGCCGGGATGGCAGGAGCGGTTCGCCCGCGCGTACGACCTCGAGCTGCAGGACTGGGTCGACGCGGTCGCGGCCGGCGGCTGCACCGGACCGTCCAGCTGGGACGGCTACGCCGCGACCGCGGTCGCCGACGCCGGGCTGAGGTCGCTGGCCGGCGCCGGGCGGGTACCGGTGGAGCTGGGGGACCGGCCGGCGGTGGCGGGCTGAGCTCAGCGGCGGAGCCGGGTGGCGGCCCGGGCCGCGGCCGCGAGGGCCCAGGCGTAGCCGATCCCGGCCAGCAGCGAGGCGGCCCAGGCCAGCACCGGCGACAGGTCGACCAGCGGGCGGTAGACCACCCAGTGGGTGAGGTAGATGTGCAGCGAGGACGCGGCCAGCACGCCGGCCAGCCGGCTGAGCAGCGGGTGGCTGGGCACCGCGGCGACCCAGATCAGCAGCGCGCAACCGCCGACCATGAGCAGCTCCCGGGCCAGGTCGCCGTGGAAGCCCGGGATGGTGACCGCGGCGGCGGCGGTCAGCCCGAGCCGCTGCGGCACCGTCGTGGCCCGGGCGGCCGCCCAGCCGAGGGCGAGCAGCCAGCACACCCGCAGCGGGGTGGGGTGGTGACCGGGCACCAGCCCGTACCGGAAGAGCAGGCCGGCGGCGGCCAGACCGAGCGGCAGCACCAGCGGGTGGCGCCGGTCCAGCTGGTCCACCGCCGGCACGGCGAGCAGCCCGGCCACCGCCGCCACCAGCCACAGCGCGGTCTCCACGAACCAGAAGTCGTTGTGCCCCGGCGGGCCCAGCACGTACGTCAGCATGGCGGCGTGGGTCACGGTGTACTGCCCGAGCAGGAGCACGGCCAGCGTCACCCACAGCACGCTGGGCACCGCGATCCGGCGCAGCACCCGGCCGAGGCCGCGCAGCCGCTCCCGCCGGTCGCCGGCGGCCAGCGGCAGGCGGGCCAGGTTGAAGCCGAGGACGGCCAGCAGCAGGTGCGCCCCGCCCGGCAGGTCGACCACGGTGGCATGGGTGCCGACGACGAGCACGATCGCGACCGCGCGCAGCGCCACGCTCGTCTCCAGCCACCGGCCGCGCCGGGGCGGCCGCCCGGCCAGCGCCCGCAGGTCGCGCACCGGCCGGGTGGGCCAGTCCTCCGGCAGCGGGCCGAGCAGCTCCTCCAGCCGGACCGACATCCGCACGTACGACAGCGAGTCGCCGCCGAGCCCGGCGAACGTGCTGTCCTCGGTCACCTCGGCGCTGCCGAGGACCTCGGCGAAGAGCCGGCGCAGGTCCACCGTCGCCGGGCCCGCCGGCGCGGTCACGGGGTCGGCCGGCGCGACCACGGGGTCGGCCGGCCCGGTCGGGCGGGCGGCCGGCCCAGCGCCGGCCAGGGCGGCGACCGCGGCCAGGTCCGGCTTGCCGCTGGCCAGCCGGGGGAGCTCGGGCAGCTCGACCACCCGAACCGCGTGCCCGGGGAGCCCGGCGGCGGTGGCGGCCGCGGCCCGGTCCGCGCCGGCGGCCGCCCCGCCGGCCACCGCCACCACCAGCTCCTCCTCCCCGGCCAGGCAGCACGCCGTCACCCCGCGGCCGGCCAGCACCGCCTCCACCCGGTCCAGGTCGATCCGCAGCCCGAAGACCTTGGCGAACCGGCTGCGCCGGCCCACCACCTCGTAGAGGCCGTCGGGGTGGCGGCGGGCCACGTCGCCGGTGCGCAGCTCGGACACCGTGCGGCCGAGGCCGAGGTCGGCCGGGGACCGGGCGTAGCCCAGCATGACGTTGGGGCCGGTGTAGACCAGCTCGCCGACGTCCGGCTCGGGCCGGTCGGCCAGCGGCTCCAGCCGGAAGCTCCCGCCGGGCACCGGCCCGCCGATGCACTCCGGGCGCTCGGCGGCCAGCTCCGGCGGCAGGTACGCCATCCGGGCGGTCGCCTCGGTCTGCCCGTACATCACCACCAGGTCCCAGCCGCCGGCCCGGCCCAGCTCGGCGTAGCGGCGGACCCGGTCCGGGGCGAGCCGGCCGCCGGCCTGGGTGACGTAGCGCAGGTGCGGCAGCCGCATCCCGGCGAAGCCGACCCGGTCGAGCAGGTCGAAGGTGTACGGCACCCCGGCCAGGCCGGTGCAGCGGTGGGCCCGGAACTGCGCCCAGAAGGCCGGGTCGGCGACCGACCGGTCGGTGAGCAGCAGCGAGGCGCCCCGGACCAGCCCGCTGTGCAGCACCGACAGGCCGTAGCAGTAGTGCAGGGGCAGCGTGGTCGCCGCCCGGTCGGTGTCCCGGATGCCCAGGTAACCCGCGATCGCCTCCGCGTTGGCCTGCACGGCCGCGGCGGACAGCCGGACCAGCTTGGGCGAGCCGGTCGACCCGGAGGTGCTCAGCAGCAGCGCCAGCTCGGGGTGCAGGTCGTGGCGGGTGCCCGGCCGCCGCTCCCGCACCGTGCCGGCCCGGATCACCACATCGGGGTCGTACGCGGCCACCAGGCCGGCGACGGCGTCCGGGTCGCCGGCCGGGGCGAGCAGCACCGGGTGGCCGCCGGCCAGCGCGGCGAGGTAGCCCACCAGCGGGTCGAGCGCGGCCGCCACCTCGACCAGCACCAGCCGCCGCCGGCCGAGCCGGGCGGCCAGCCGGTCGACCCGGTCGGCCAGCTCCCGGTAGGACACCGGCCCGGTCGGCGTGACCAGCGCGACCCGGTCACCCCAGGAGCGCAGCTCGCGGGCGAACGGGACCGACCGGACGGCCGGCGGCAGAAGGGTCGTCACGGGGTAGATCTTAGGGTGTCCTTACTTAGCCTTGCCTAATCCCTGGAGGTGTGATGGCGCGGACGCGGCTGCGGGTCGGGCTGGCCGGCCTGGGGCGGATGGGGCGCATCCACGCCGCGAACCTGGCCTGGCGGTGCCCGTCGGCCCGCCTGGTCGGCGTGACCGACGCCGATCCCGCGGTCGCCGCGGCGGTCGGGACCGAGCTGGACGTGCCGGTGCTGCCCTCGTACGACGCGCTGCTGTCCGAAGTGGACGCCGTCGCGGTCGCGACCCCCACCGGCAGCCACGCCGACCTGGTGACCCGGGCGGCTCGGGCCGGCAAGCCGGTCTTCTGCGAGAAGCCGATCTCACTGGACCGGGCCGCGACGGTGTCCACCCTGGATGCCGTCGGGGCCGCCGGGGTGCCGCTGCAGGTCGGTTTCCACCGCCGCTTCGACCCCGACTGGGTCGCCGCCGCGCGCCGGATCCACGCCGGCGAGCTCGGCCGGGTCTACCTCTTCCGCACCTCGCTGCGGGACATGCGCTCGCCGCGGCCGGAGTTCCTGGCCGGCTCGGGCGGCTTCTTCGTCGACGTCACCATCCACGACCTCGACGTCGCCCGCTGGCTGGTGGGGGAGGTGGTCGAGGTCGCCGCGCACGGCGCCGCGCTGTCCGACCCCGGCTTCGCGGAGCTCGGCGACATCGACACCGCGGTGGTGACGCTGCGCTTCGCCTCCGGGGCGCTCGGGGTGATCGACAACAGCCGGTCCGCCGGCTACGGCTACGAGTGCTCCACCGAGGTGGTCGGCAGCGCGGCCACCGTACGGGTCGAGAACCCGCCGCGCCGCCACTACCGCTGGCTGACGCCCGGGCAGGACGCCACCGAGACCGTGCGGGACTTCGAGGAGCGCTACCCGCAGGCGTACGCGGCCGAGCTGGAGTCCTTCGCCCGGGCGGTGCTCGACGGGGTGCCGCCGGCGGTCACCGGCGCCGACGCGCTCGCCGCCTTCGACCTCGCGCGGGCGTCCGACCGGTCCTGGCGGACCGGCCGGCCGGTGCGGGTCGGACCCACCGGCTAGCGCATGCCCTAGCCTGGGCGGTCTCGACAACGGTGTCGGGTCCGGGCGGAGGTGGGGCGTGCGGGTAGTGGTGGCGCTCGGCGGCAACGCGCTGAGCCCGACCGGCGGCACCGGGTCGGCCGCGGAGATGCGGGACGCGCTGGCCGGTGCCGCCGACGCGCTCGCCGACCTGGTCGGCGCCGGGGCCGCGCTGGTGCTCACCCACGGCAACGGTCCCCAGGTCGGCCGGATCCTGCTGCAGCAGGAGGCGGCCGCGCCGGCGGTGCCGCCGATGCCGATGGACGTGTGCGGGGCCGAGTCGCAGGGCCAGATCGGCTATCTGCTGGCCCAGGCGCTGGGCAACGCGCTGCGCGCCCGCGGGCTGCCGCAGTGCGTCTTCCCGCTCATCACCCAGGTGGTGGTGGACGGGCGGGACCCGGCGTTCCGGCGGCCGACCAAGCCGGTCGGGCCGACGTACGATGCCGCCGCCGCGCAGCGCATCGCTACCGCCTCCGGGCACGTCTTCGGCGAGATCACGCCCGGCCGCTGGCGCCGGCTGGTCGCCTCGCCGCTGCCGGTGGACTTCGTCGAGGCCGAGCCGATGCGGCTGGTCGCCGGCTCCGGGCACGTGCTGGTCGCAGCCGGCGGCGGCGGGGTGCCGGTGGTGCTCGACGGCGACCAGCACCGCGGGGTGGAGGCGGTGGTGGACAAGGACCGCACCGCGGCCCGGCTGGCGCAGCTGGTCGGCGCCGAGGTGCTGGCCATCCTCACCGAGGTGCCACAGGTGCAGGTCGGCTGGGGCACGCCGGCCGCCCGCGCGCTGGACAAGCTCACCGTCACCGAGGCGCGGGCGCTGCTGGCGGCCGGGGAGTTCCCGGCCGGGTCGATGGGGCCGAAGGTCGAGGCGTGCTGCGACTTCGTCGCCGGCGGCGGGGAGCGGGCGGTGATCGGCGCGCTCGACGCCGCGGTCGACGTCGTGCAGGGGCGCAGCGGCACCACCTTCACCGCCGGCTGACCCCGCCGGGGCCACCGGTTGAGGCCGCCGGGGCCGCCGGTCGAAGTCGCCGGGCCCTGTGAGGCCGGCGGGGGCGCTCAGGCCCGGCCGTTGCCGAAGCCGGGCGCCAGCTCGCGGGCGAGCTCCTCCAGGAACAGCCCGGTGTCCGTGACGATCCCGGTCGCCTGCGCGCTGCCCCGGTCGGCGAGCTTGGTCACCGTCGCCGGGTTGATGTCCACGCAGACCAGCGGCACCGACGCCGGCAGGATGTTGCCGGTGGCGATGGAGTGCAGCATCGTCGCGACCATGATGCAGAAGCCGACGTCGGGCAGCTGGGCCCGCATCGCCCGCTGCCCCTCGACCACGTCGGTGTAGACCCCCGGCAGCGGGCCGTCGTCGCGGACCGAGCCGACCAGCACGTAGTCCTTTTCCGCCTCCACCAGGGCGTGCATCACCCCGCCGGTGAGCACCCCGGTGCGTACGGCGGCCTCGATCGAGCCGGCCCGGCGGATCGTGTTGATCGCCCGGATGTGGTGCTCGTGCCCGTGCGGCACCCCGGCACCGTGGGAGAGGTCGACGCCGAGCGAGGTCCCGTACAGCGAGGACTCGATGTCGTGGGTGGCCAGCGCGTTGCCGGCGAAGAGCACGTCCACGAACCCGGCCCGGACCAGCGCGACCATCGCCGGCGCGGCCCCGGTGTGCACGATCGCCGGCCCGCCGACCCACAGCACCCGCTTGCCGGCCGCCTTGACCTCGCGCATCCGGGCGGCGATCTGGCGGACCAGCAGGGCCTGCGGCTTCTCGCTGGACACCACCGAGGACATGAAGCCGAAGCCCTCGCCGGCCATCAGCTCCTCGGTGGCCGGCAGCTCGACCCGCACCCCGGTCGCCCCGCACACGATCTGCTCGCCGGCGCGCACGTCGGACACCGGCACGGTGCGCACCGCGGTGCCCTCGACCACCAGGCCGCAGTCCATCTCCGGCCGGTCGGTGGGGTGCCAGTGGCCGTCCAGCCGGACGAACGTGTCCAGGTTGGTGGTCGAGTAGAAGTCCTCCGGGAAGACCCCGTCCGCGGGCGCCGGCTCCAGCCGGGCGTCCACGGCGTGCACCGGGTTGACCCCGTGGGTCTGCACCCGCATGAGGATCCGCTGCAGCTCGTCGCGGTCGTCGGCGCCGACGCAGATCCGCGCGTACGACTCGTCGTCGTGCTCCTTGCCGAGGTCGAGCTGGTCGACCTTGTAGTCGCCGCCGTACTCCAGGACGTCGTCCAGGACCCGCGCCAACACTCCGGTGTCCAGCAGGTGACCGGTGATCTCGACGGTCTCGGTGTGCTTCACGGTCCTCCCTCGGCGACGCTGCCCGCCGGAGGGTAGCCGGTCCTCAGACCACCGCGCCGTCGTCCGGCCCGTCGTCCGCGCGGGTCTCCCGCAGCCGCAGCACGAGCAGCGCCCCGCCGCCCAGGATGGCGAGCACGCCGAGGGTCAGGCCGGTGGCGTCGTCGAAGCCGAGCGTGCCCGGGGAGGCCAGCAGGAAGACGCCGAACGCGAGGACGAGCAGGCCGGTGATCGCCTGGCGGGACAGCCGGGGGACCGGCGGGGGCGGCGGCGGCTCGTAGTGACCTTCGTCCACCACGGGCGGGCCGTCCAGCCACAGCTCGTCGGCGTCCTCGGCCGCGTCCTGCTCGCCCCGGGCGCGGGCCTCGGCGGCCCGGTCCAGGTCGGCGCCGGTGATCCCGCCGGCCAGCTCGCCGTCCTGCCGGCGGCGGTTCCAGCGGCGGCGGGACGGGGGGTCGGCGGCGTGCTTGCCGCGCTTGCCCCGCGGGCCGCCCGGTCCCTCGACGCGGTCCGCCCGGCCCGGCCGGTCGGCGGGTCCGGTCGGGTCGGGAGCGCCGCCGTCGAGGCCGCCCGGACTGCGTCGGCGGCCGCCGCTAGCCTCCCGGACCCTCGGCGTCGGCGGTCCGGTCCGCGCCGCCGCCGTCCGGGTCGTCGGAGCCGTCGTGCTCCGGCCCAGCCGGCCGCGGGTAAGCGCCGTCGCCCGCGCTGCCCGCGCCGGCGGGGTCGTCGGCGCTGCTGATCCCGCCGCGCCGCTCGTCACCCGGGCCGTCGGGGGCGCTGCTCCCGGGGCCGCCGCGCCGGCCGCCGGAGTCGCTCCCGCCGGCCGCGCCGTCGGTGCCGCGGCGGCGCCCGCCGGCGTCGGTGTCGGGCTCGCCGGAGCGGCGGGTGGGGCGGGTCGGCTCGACCGCGGGGGCGTCCCAGGCGGAGACGATGTCCTTCCAGGCGCGCTCCTCGTCCACGTCGCTCAGCCCGCGGGACGGCTCGTCGTCGCGCGGCGTCGGCGCCGGGCGCGTCCCGTACGGCGTCTCCGCGTCGACGATCTCCCGCGCCTCCCGCCGCTGGTCGCGGTCCACCCAGAGCCGGTCGGTCGGCGGCGACGGCAGCGACAGGGTCCGGGTGTACGGCTCGATGTCCGCGGAGGGCTCCAGGAACGCCGGCACCCCGGCCGAGGCGAGCACGTCCAGCAGGTGCTCGCCGACCCGGGGGTCGACGTCCACCAGCGGCACGAACGCGGCCGCGTCCAGCCCGTTGTCCCGGCGCCCCCGTCGGCCACCCTCGCTCGGCACCCTGATCGCCCCTCAGTCGCCCGCCGGCGGGGCCGGGGTCGGCGCGGGGGCGGTGGCGCCGGCGTGCCGCCGGATCCACTCCTCGCTGCCGGCGAAGATCGCCGGCGCGTCGTGGTCCAGCGTGGCCACGTGGTACGACTCCTCGAGGATCCGCTCCTCGACATCGCAGGCGGACGCGCCCTCCCGCAGCAGCCGCCCGGACAGCGCCTCCACCACGTGGTCGACCCGGCTGCGGAAGAGCAGGGTCGGCGCGGTCAGCCGGCCCAGGTCGGCCACGGCGATCTTCCACAGCTGGGTCAGGGAGTGCAGCGCCCGCAGCGGCGTCCGGTCGTACGCCAGCTCGGTGACGCCCGGCTTGCGGATGTCCGAGCCGATGCCGGGCATCGACGGGACCACCCGGTGCAGCACCGGGACCAGGTATTTCAGGTCCTTGCGCTCGGTGCCCAGCGACGGGTTGACCAGCACCAGCCCGGCCACCTCGGAGCCGCGCTGCTCGGCCAGCCGGAGCACCATCGTGCCGCCCATCGACAGCCCGCCGGCGAAGACCTGCTCGCACCGGCCGCGCAGGCCGTCGAAGGTGCGCTCGATCTCCCCGTACCAGTCCGTCCAGCGGGTGGCGTTGAGGTCCTGCCAGCGGGTGCCGTGGCCGGGCAGCCGCGGCAGCCGCACGGTGAACCCGGCGGCGGCCAGGTGCTCGGCCCACGGGCGCAGGCTCTGCGGTGACCCGGTGAAGCCGTGGCTGAGCACCACGCCGACCGGCCCGCCGTCCGCCGCGTACGGCTCCGCCCCGGGCAACACGCCCACGCCGCACCTCCCGTCCTGCGTCCCTGCATCGTCGCACGTCCCCCCGGACTGCCGCTCCGGCCGTCCGGGTATGACCTCGTTGTCGCGCGGAGTCGCGCGCCCGTAGGCTCCGGGCGAAGCGAAGGAGGACGCGGTGCTCTACTGGATGCTGAAGTACGCGTTCCTCGGTCCCTGGTTGAAGTTGCTGTTCAGGCCACGGGTGGAGGGGCTGGAGCACGTCCCGAGCGACGGTGCCGCGATCATCGCGAGCAACCACCTGTCGTTCTCCGACTCGATCTTCATGCCGCTGGCGGTGCCGCGGCGGGTGACGTTCCTGGCGAAGCAGGAATACTTCACCGGCCGCGGGCTCAAGGGCTGGCTCAGCCGGATGTTCTTCACCGGCGTCGGGCAGGTGCCGATCGACCGGGCCAGCGGCACCGCGGCGAAGGCGGCGCTGGAGACCGGCAAGCGGATCCTGGCCGAGGGCAAGCTGCTGGGGATCTACCCGGAGGGCACGCGGTCGCCGGACGGCCGGCTCTACCGCGGCAAGACCGGGGTGGCGCGGATGGCGCTGGAGGCGGGGGTCCCGGTGATCCCGGTCGCCATGATCGGCACCCGCGAGGTGCAGCCCATCGGCAAGAAGCTGCCCCGGATCCGCCGGATCGGGGTCCGCTTCGGCCCGCCGCTGGACTTCTCCCGGTACGACGGGCTGGCCGGCGACCGCTTCGTCGAGCGGTCCATGACCGACGAGATCATGTACGAGCTGATGCAGCTCGGCGGCCAGGAGTACGTCGACCTCTACGCGGCCAAGGTCAAGGCGCAGGCCGCCGCCGGCGGCACCGTCGGGTTGCCGGACGCCGCCGAGATCACCGACGTCGCCCGCCCCGCCCGCGCCCCGACCGAGAAGGCCAGCTAGCCCGCGTCACCGGGCCGCGCGGGCGGCCTCGATGGCGTGCCAGCGGGCGAGGTTGTGGCGAGCGTCGGCGAGGGCGTCGTGCCGGTCGGCGCCGGCGGGCAGCGGTGGGCGGCCGGCGTCCTCCCAGCGCTGGGCAAGCTCGTGGGTGAAGCGCGGGATCTCCCGCGGCAGGCCCGGCATCGCGCCCCACAGCTGCGCCAGCGCCACGTGGTCGTACGCCGCGTACCAGGCCCAGAGCTCGATCGGCTCGCCCGGCGCGGTGAGGAAGGCGAGCAGCTCGTCCCGAATGCGGCTTCGCGGCTTCCACGCCTTGTCCGCGGGGGAGGGCAGCTTGTCCAGCACGTGCCGGCGCACCCACGGGATCGCCCGCGAACCGTCGAACTCGGTGGACACCGCGTAGAACTCCCGCCCCGCCTCGTCCACCATCCCGATCGACACCAGGTCGACCGTCGCCCCGTCCTCGACGAACTCGCAGTCGTAGAAAAATCTCACCCGTGCACGGTAGGGGTCAGCGGGACTGCAGGGCGGGGAGCAGGGTGTCGACCGCGCCCGAGAACGACCGCCAGCCGTCGGTCGAGAGCGCGAGCCGGCGGCGGCCGGCGTCGTTGAGCGCGTAGTACTTCCGGTGCGGCCCCGCCTCGGACGGGACCACGTAGGTGGTCAGCGCGCCGGCGCGGAAGAGCCGGCGGAGCGTCCCGTAGACCGAGGCGTCGCCGACGTCCTCGAGGCCGGCCTCGCGCAGGCGCCGGACCACGTCGTAGCCGTAGCCGTCCTTTTCCGCCAGGACGGCCAGCACGGCGAGGTCGAGCACCCCCTTGAGCAGTTGGGTGGTGTCCACGCGGACGACGGTACTTCGCATTGCGCGGTAGTACGCGCAGCACGCCACCGGAGGGTGGACTCTTGACCGGTCCAGGGGCCACTAGGCTCCCGAGCGTCAACGGCTGGACCCTCGACCTGGAGGCGGACCACATGCGGATCGGCGTGCTCACCGGCGGCGGGGACTGCCCGGGCCTCAACGCGGTCATCCGGGCGGTGGTCCGCAAGGGCGTGTCCGAGTACGGGCACGAGTTCCTCGGCTTCCGGGACGGCTGGCGCGGCCCGCTGCAGGGCGAGACCGTGCCGCTGGGCATCCCGCAGGTCCGCGGCATCCTGCCTCGGGGCGGCACCGTCCTCGGCACCTCGCGGACGAACCCGTACCAGGTTGAGGGCGGCCTGCAGAAGATCGAGGCCTCGCTGTCCGGGCTCGGCCTGGACGCGCTGATCGCGATCGGCGGCGAGGACACCCTCGGCGTGGCCAAGAAGCTGTACGAAGACGGTGTGCAGGTCGTCGGCGTGCCCAAGACGATCGACAACGACCTGGCCGCCACCGACTACACGTTCGGCTTCGACACCGCGGTCAACATCGCGATGGAGGCGATCGACCGGCTGCACACCACGGCCGAGTCGCACCACCGCGCGCTGGTGGTCGAGGTGATGGGTCGGCACGCCGGCTGGATCGCGCTGCACGCCGGGATGGCCGGCGGGGCCAACGTGATCCTGCTGCCCGAGCAGCCCTTCGACGTCGGCGCGGTGTGCGACTACGTCGAGCGCCGTTTCCAGACCCACTACTCGCCGATCCTGGTGGTGGCCGAGGGGGCCACCCCCAAGGAGGGCACGATGTCGCTGGCCACCGGCGAGATGGACGCCTTCGGGCACGTCCGGCTGGGCGGCATCGGTCAGATGCTCGCCGACGAGGTGGCGAAGCGCACCGGCAAGGAGTCGCGCGCGGTCGTGCTCGGCCACGTGCAGCGCGGTGGCACCCCGACCGCCTTCGACCGGGTGCTGGCCACCCGCTTCGGGCTGGGCGCGATCGACGCCGTGCAGGCCGGCGACTTCGGCAAGATGGTCGCGCTGCGCGGCACCGACATCGTCCGGGTGCCGCTGGCCGAGGCGACCGCGGAGCTGAAGACGGTGCCGCTGGAGCGGTACGCGGAGGCCGAGGTCTTCTTCGGGTGAGCCTGCCCCTGCCGGGGTAGGGCCTCCACGGAACGACGTACCGACGTGGAGGAGGGCCGGCGTGGCCGGACGCTTGGCAGGAAGGCGGATCGCGTTTCTCGTCGCCAACGAGGGCGTCGAGCAGATCGAGCTCACCGATCCCTGGCAGGCGGTGGAGCAGGACGGCGGGCAGCCGGTGCTGGTCGCCCCGGAGCCGGGCCGGGTGCAGGCGTTCAACCACCTGGACCGGGGCGCGGTCTTCCCGGTGCACCAGACGGTGGCCGAGACCGCGGTGGACGACTACGTCGGGCTGGTGCTGCCCGGCGGGGTGGCCAACCCGGACCAGCTGCGCATGCAGCCGGGGGCCGTCGCGCTGGTCCGGGAGTTCGTCGACGCCGGCAAGCCGGTGGCGGCGATCTGCCACGCGCCGTGGACGCTGCTGGAGGCCGGCGCGGTCAAGGACAAGACGCTGACCTCGTGGCCGAGCCTGCGCACCGACCTGATGAACGCCGGTGCCACCTGGGTGGACGAGACCGTGCACGTCGACCCGGCGGGCGGCTGGACGCTGGTGACCAGCCGCAACCCCGGTGACCTGCCGGCCTTCTGCCGGGAGATGTGCCGGGCGTTCGCCGCCTGATCCGCACCGCCTACGATCGGCGGGTGACCGCAGCGGTGCCGTTGCGCCCGCCGGCGCACCGGGTGAGCCCTAACGCACGGGTGCTCTGGATCGCCCAGGGGGCCATCTTCTCCGCGGTGGTGGCCGCGATCGTGATCGGGCTGTCGATCGCGCTGCCGGACGACCTGCCCGGCCCGCTGGAGGCCGTGCTCGCGGTCGCCCGCTGGCTGCTGGTGCCGATGGCGGTGGTCTTCACCGCTGTCGAGCCGATCTGGCGCTACCGGGTGCACCGCTGGGAGGTGACCGCGGACGCGGTCTACACCCAGGTGGGCTGGCTGGACCGGACCTGGCGGATCGTGCCGGTCAGCCGCATCCAGACCGTGGACACCAGCCGGGGCCCGCTGCAGCAGCTGCTCGGGCTCGCCTCGATCAGCGTGCGCACCGCGTCGCACGCCGGCTCGACCGGCATCGAGCACCTGGACGCGGCGACCGCCCAGGCGGTCGCCCACGACCTGGGCCTGCGGGCCAACGCGGTGCGCGACGAGGCGACGTGAGGCGACGGGCGAGTGAGCATCGCAGGGCGCCCCAGGCGCCCGAGGAGCGGAGCGAGCCCGGAGGCGACCAATGGACGGGGTGAGGCGACGGGCGAGTGAGCATCGCAGGGCGCCCCAGGCGCCCGAGGAGCGGAGCGAGCCCGGAGGCGACCAATGGACGGAGTGAGGCGGCTCGACCCGCGGACGGTGGTCGCCCGGGTCGCGACGCTGTCCGCGCTGCGCCGGCACTGGGGGGCGGTGGTGCCGCTGGTCGCGGTGCTCGGCCTGCAGGGCGGCTTCCGGGTGCTCGGGCTGGCCGGCGTGCTGCTGCTCGTCGTGCTGGTCAGCGCCGGGGCGGCCGCCCTGGAGTGGTTCTTCACCAGCTACTCGGTCGACGAGGGCCGGCTGGTCGTGCGGCGCGGGCTGCTGCGCCGGTCGGTCACGGTGGTGCCGATCGACCGCATCCGCGGGGTGGACGTGCAGGCCTCGGCGCTGCAGCGGCTGCTCGGCATCGCCTCGGTGCACGTGGACGCGGCGGCCACCGGCGGCAAGGAGGACGAGGCGGTCCTCGACGCGGTCGGCGCGCCGGACGCGCAGGGGCTGCGGGACGTGCTGCTGCGGGAGGGGCGGGCGGTGCCTGGCGGAGCGGCCGTCGACGGGCCGGACGGCCCGCCCGGCGAGCGCGGGCCGGCCGGCCCGCCCGACGCGCCGGTGCGGGCCGGCCCGCCCGCGGCCGCGCCGGCGCAGGTGCTGGCCCGGTTCCGGCCGCGCTGGCTGCTGTACGCCCCGCTGGTCGGCAGCCACCTGCTCGCCCCGCTGGCCGCGGTCGGCGCGCTGGCGCAGTTCGCCGACGAGGTCACCGTGCCGGCGGCGGTGCGCGAGCGGGTCGAGGACCTCTTCGGTGACGGGGTGAGCGCGCCGCTGGTCACCCTGCTGGCGCTGGGCGTGCTGCTGCTCGCGGTGGCCGGTGCGGTGGTCACCGCCGCGGTCGCCAACTGGGGCTTCACGCTGACCCGCCGCGGCGGCACGCTGGTCGCCGAGCGCGGGCTGCTGTCCCGCCGCCAGGTGTCGCTGGAGCACGACCGGGTCCGCGGCTACGCGCTGGACGAGCCGCTGCCGCTCCGGCTGGCCCGCGCGGCCCGGCTCACCGCGCTGGTCACCGGCCTCGGCGGCCAGGACGGGGAGGGGGCGGGCGGCCGGCGCGGTCAGCTGCTGCCGCTCGGCCCGGTGACGGTCGCCCGGGAGGTTGCGGCGGCCGCGGTGCTGGACTTCGACACCCCGCTGCGCCGGCACCCGCCGGCCGCCCGGCGCCGCCGGCTGGTCCGGGCCGTCGGGCCGTGGCTGGTGCTCGCGGCCGGGCTGGCGGTGGCGGGGATCTGGCCCGCCGTCGCGGCCGCGCTGGTGCTGGCCGGGCTGGGCGTGCCGCTCGGCCTGGACCGGTACGCCGCGCTCGGGCACGCGCTGGACCCGCGGGCGGTGAGCGTGCGGTCCGGCTCGCTGCGCCGGCGGCAGGTGGTGCTGGCCCGCCGTGGGGTGGTCGGCTGGTCGGTGCGACAGACCTGGGTGCAGCGGCGGTCCGGGCTGGCCACGCTGACCGTGCCGACCGGCGCCGGCACCGGCGGCTACGACGCCGTCGACCTGGCCGCCGCGGACGCCGTCGCAGTGATGGTGGAGGTGGACCCGGGCCGGGTCGGGCCGCTCTCTATCCTGGACCGGTGAGCGACGGGGCCCCCGGGCTGGACCACTGGCGCGAGCTGCCGGCCGGGCAGCAGCCCGACTGGCCCGATCCAGCGGCGCTGCGCGAGGTCGCGGCTGCGCTGGCCGCGCTGCCCCCCCTCGTGGTGCCGTACGAGGTGGACACCCTGCGGTCCCGGCTGGCCTCGGTGTCGCGGGGCGAGGCGTTCCTGCTGCAGGGCGGCGACTGCGCGGAGACCTTCGCCGGCGCGACCGAGCCGGCGCTGCGGTCCACGCTGAAGACGCTGCTCCAGATGGCCGTGGTGCTGACGTACGCGGCGAGCGTCCCGGTGGTGAAGGTGGCCCGGATCGCCGGGCAGTTCGCCAAGCCGCGGTCGGCGGCGACCGACGCGCTAGGCCTCCCGTCGTACCGCGGGGACATGGTCAACGACCTGGCCGCCACGGCGGAGGCCCGCCGCGCGGACCCGGCCCGGCTGCTGCGGGCGTACCAGACCGCCTCCTCCACGCTCAACCTGCTGCGCGCGTTCGCCACCGGAGGCGAGGCCGACCTGCACCGCGTGCACGACTGGAACCGGGGCTTCGTCCGCACCTCGCGCGCCGGCACCCGGTACGACCAGCTGGCCCGGGAGATCGACCGGGCGATGGACTTCATGCGCGCCTGCGGGGTGCGCGACGACGCGCTGCGCGGGGTGGAGCTGTTCTGCTCGCACGAGGCGCTGATCCTCGAGTACGAGCGGGCGCTGACCCGGCCGGGCCCGGACGGCCGGGCGTACGACCTGTCCGGCCACTTCGTCTGGGTCGGCGACCGGACCCGGGACCCGGGCGGCGCACACGTCGACTTCGTCGCCCGGCTGGCCAACCCGATCGGGATGAAGGTCGGCCCGGGCGCCCACCCGGGCGAGGTGGCGGCGCTGGTCGAGCGGCTGGACCCGGACGCCTCGCCGGGCCGGCTGACGCTGATCTGCCGGATGGGCAACCGGCGGGTGCGCGACCTGCTGCCGCCGGTGATCGAAAAGGTGACGGCCACCGGCCGGCCGGTGGTCTGGCAGTGCGACCCGATGCACGGCAACACCGAGGAGAGCCCGAGCGGCTACAAGACCCGGCAGTTCGAGCGGATCGTGGACGAGGTCCGCGGCTTCTTCGAGGTGCACCGGGCGCTGGGCACCCACCCCGGCGGCATCCACGTCGAGCTGACCGGCGAGGACGTCACCGAGTGCCTCGGCGGCGCGCAGGAGATCGGCGACGCCGACCTGGCGGGGCGGTACGAGACCGCCTGCGACCCCCGGCTGAACACGCAGCAGGCGCTGGAGCTGGCCTTCGAGATCGCCGAGATGCTGCGCGGCTAGCCTAGCTGCCCAGCAGGGCCCGGACCTCGTCGTCGGTGGTGGCGGCGAAGTCCCGGTAGTGCTGGCCGACCGCGCCGAACGGCCGCGGCCGGGCCAGCGTGACCAGCTCGTCCGCGTCCACCACCACCGCGTCCCGCGGCGCCACCGGGACCGCCAGCACCAGCCGGGCCGGGTGCTGGGCCCGTACGGCGCGGACCGCGGCCCGGGCGGTGGCGCCGGTGGCGTAGCCGTCGTCCACCACCACGACCAGCCGGCCGCGCAGGTCCGGCGGCGGCCGGTCGCCGCGGTAGGCCCGCTCCCGGCGCGCCAGCTCGACCTCCTCGGCCGCGACCACCGCGGCGACCTGGTCCGGGGTGACCGCGCGGGCGCGGATCACCGCCTCGTTGCGCACCACCACGCCGCCGGTGGCGATGGCGCCCAGCGCGAGCTCCGGCTGGCCGGGGACGCCGAGCTTGCGGACGACGAACGCGTCCAGCGGGGCGCCGAGCCGCCGGGCGACCTCGGCCGCGACCACCACGCCGCCGCGCGGCAGCCCGAGCACCACCGCCGGCCCGGGGTCCTCGCCGAGCAGGGCGGCGAGCCGGTCGCCGAGCCGGCGCCCGCCGTCGGCCCGATCCGCGAACGGCAGCCGCACCCCGGTCACACCCGGACCGTACCGCCGGGGCGGGCTACGTCTGTGCTTCACGTGGCGAAGCAGAGGCGTAGCCGGCGGGGAGGGGTGTCCCGCCCCGGGGCGGGCTACGTCTGTGCTTCACGTGGCGAAGCAGAGGCGTAGCCGGCGAGGAGGGTGTCCCGCCCCGGAGGGCTACGTCTGTGCTTCACGTGGCGAAGCAGAGGCGTAGCCGGCGAGGAGGGGTGTCCCGCCCCGGGGCGGGCTACGTCTGTGCTTCACGTGGCGAAGCAGAGGCGTAGCTGGCGGGGAGGGGTGTCCCGCCCCCGGGGCGGTCGGTCAGCGGGTGGCGGGGATGCGGTCGGCAGTGACCGCGCTGCGGCGGCCGAGCAGGGAGGGGATGGTGGCCACCGCGATGGTGAGCTCGTCGAGCAGGTCGCCGGACAGTGCCTGCGCGCCGTCGCAGCGGGCCCGCTCCGGCTCGGGGTGCACATCCACCATGACGCCATCGGCGCCCACCGCCATCGCGGCCCGGGCCAGCGGCAGCACCAGGTCCCGGCGGCCGGCCGCGTGTGACGGGTCGACGATCACCGGCAGGTGGGACAGCGCCTGCACCATCGGCACCGCGGACACGTCGAGCATGTTGCGGATCGCCGGCTCGAAGGAGCGCACCCCGCGCTCGCACAGCACGATGTCGAGGTTGCCGCGCTGGGCGACGTACTCGGCGGCCATCAGCCACTCCTCGTACGTCGCGGTCAGCCCGCGCTTGAGCATGACCGGCTTGCCGATCGCGCCGACCGCGAGCAGCAGCGGGAAGTTCTGCATGTTGCGGGTGCCGATCTGCAGCATGTCGGCGTGCTCGGCGACCACGTCGACGTCGGCCACGTCGAGCACCTCGGTGACCACCGGCAGCCCGGTCTCGGCCCGCACGTCGGCGAGGATCCGCAGCCCGGCCACCCCGAGGCCCTGGAACGCGTACGGCGAGGTCCGCGGCTTGTACGCGCCGCCGCGCAGCAGGGTGGCGCCGGCCCGCCGGGCCTGCATGGCCGCGGCCAGGGTCTGCTCCGGCGACTCGACCGCGCACGGCCCGGCGATCAGCGTGAACGTGTCCGGCCCGACCGGCACCCCGCCGACCGACACCGTGCTGGTGCGCAGGTGGTGCTCCCGGCTGACCAGCTTGTACGGCGAGGTGATCCGGACGACCTCGACGACGCCGGGCAGCCGGCCGGCGTCGACGGTCTCCAGCACGTCGTCGTCGCCGACCACGCCGACGATGGTGCGGGTGATCCCGCGGCTGACGAAGGCGCTGCCGCCGGCCGCCTCGACGTGCTGCACGACCTCGGCCAGCTCCGCGTCGGCGGCGGTGGCGGTCATCACGATGACCATCTCTCGAACTCTCCCCGGAAGACGACGAGAGCCCCGGACCATGCGGTCCGGGGCTCGTGGTGGGTGGGCGGCTAGCGCGCAGGCTGCCAGCCCGACCCGGGGGACCCGGACCGGTCGGCATACCGAAACTCGCGCCGCACGGCGCGGACCCTACAGCCCCCAGATGGTGACCGTCGAGCCACGCCGCCGCTCGGTGCCGGGTCCGGGCTGCTGGAGCACCACGTCGCCGATGCGCAGCGAGCGCACCCGGACCTCGAAGCCGGCGTCCTGCAGCTGCCGGCGGGCCGCGTCGATCGATCGCCCGCGCACGTCCGGCACCCGGATGAACTCCGGGCCGGTGGACACCACCAGCTGGACGGTGCTGCCGCGGCGGACCGAGCCGCCGGTCGGGCGCTGGGAGACGACCAGGCCGCGCTCGACCTCGTCGCTGGGTTGTTCGGTGATCTTGGCGGTGAGCCCGGAGCGGCCCAGCTCGGCCTCGGCGTCGGCGCGGGACCTGCCGGTGATCCGGGGCACGGCGACCAGCGGGGGACCGGAGGAGAGCACCACGGTGACGGTGCGCCCGCGCAGCACCCGGTCGCCAGGGCCGGGGTCGGAGCGGATCACCCGGCCGTTGGCGACCGACTCGCTGGGCTCGATCAGGAAGCTGGCCTCCAGGTCGGCGGCCTGCACCCGGGCGGTGGCGCCCTGCCGGGTCAGGTCGGCCAGCGACGGCACCACGGCGAACCGGCCGCTGCCGAACCACCAGGCGGCGCCGCCGACGGTCAGGGTCAGGGCGAGCACGGTGGCGAGGGCGAGCCAGGCGCGGCGGCGGCGCACCCGCCGCTCCGCCGGCCACGCGCCGCCCGGACCGCCCGGGCCAACCGGGCCAACCGGGCCAACCGGCCCCCACCCCGGCAGTGCCGTGGTCTGCCGCCCCGGACCGACTCCCGGCTCCACCACCCCGGTCGCCCCACCCAGGCCCTGCGGGGCGCCGGGGGCGGGCGGGCGGTGCGGAACGGTGGCGGGGGTGATGGTGGCGGGGATGGGGTGGTCGGGGGCGGGGGAGAGCTGGGCGGTGGGGACGGGGCGGAGGGCGAGGTCGGTGCGGACCAGGCGCAGCTCGGCCAGCAGCGCGCCGGCGTCGGCCGGCCGCGCGCCCGGCTCCCGCCGGGTGGCCCGCTGCACCAGCTCGTCCAGCGCCGGCGGGATCCCCGGCACCCGGCCCGACGGGGGCGGCACGTCGTCGTGGACGTGCCGGTACGCCACCGCGATCGCCGCGTCGCCCGCGTACGGCGGCGTGCCGGTGAGCAGCTCGAAGAGCATGATCCCGGCCGCGTACACGTCGGTGCGCGGGTCGGCGGCGCCGCGGGTGACCTGCTCGGGCGCCACGTACGCGACCGTGCCCAGCACCATCCCGGCCTGGGTGGACGTGCTCGGCGCGGCCACCGCCCGGGCCAGCCCGAAGTCGACCACCTTGACCGCGCCGTCCGGGGTGATCAGGACGTTCTCCGGCTTGACGTCGCGGTGCACCAGCCCGGCCCGGTGCGCTGCCGCGAGCCCGGCCAACACCGGCTCCAGCAAGGACACCGCCTCGTCCGGGCGCAGCCGGCCGCGCTGGCGCAGCACGTCCCGCACGGTCCCGCCGGGTACCAACTCCATGATCAGGAAGACCACCCGGCCGGCCGGGGTGTCCTGGGCGCCCTGGTCGAAGACGGCGACCGCGTTGGAGTGCGACAGCCGGGCCGCGGTCCGGGCCTCCCGGACGAAGCGGTCGGTGAAGGCCGGGTCGTGGGCCAGCGCCGGGGCCATCACCTTGACCGCGACCCGGCGATCCAGCCGCAGGTCGGTGCCGGCGTAGACGGTGGACATGCCACCCCGGGCGAGCAGCCGGTCCACCCGGTACCGCCCGTCCAGCAGCGTCCCGACCAGCGGGTCGGCCACCGCGGTACTTCCCACGCGGCGAGTCTAGGTCGGCGAGCCTCAAGCGGGCGCTAAGGCGCCCTCCCCGCTTCGTGCCAGTCCGCGCGCCGGGGGCCCACGTACCATGGACGGAACGTACCGGGGAGCCCGCCGCGCGGGCTGAGAGGCGAGCGGACCGGCTCGCGACCCGCAGCACCCGATCGGGGTAATGCCCGCGAGGGGAGGAGTCAGGATGGAGCACGACCCGTTCGTGGTCGCCGGCGAGCGGCTGGGCAGCCGGCTGCTGGTGGGCACCGGGAAGTTCGCCGCCCACACCGTGATGCGGGACGCCGTGCTGGCCAGCGGCGCCGAGGTGGTCACCGTCGCGCTGCGCCGGGTCGACCTGGACCGGGCCGGCGAGGGCGACGTCCTCGACTTCGTGCCGCCCGGGGTGCGGCTGCTGCCGAACACGTCGGGTGCGGTCGATGCCGCCGAGGCGGTCCGGCTGGCCCGGCTCGGCCGGGCCGGCACCGGCATGTCCTGGGTCAAGCTCGAGGTGACGCCGGACCCGCGCACGCTGGCGCCGGACCCGGTGGAGACGTTGCGGGCGGCCGAGCTGCTGGTCGCCGACGGCTTCACCGTGCTGCCCTACTGCTCGGCCGACCCGGTGCTGTGCCGGCGGCTGGAGGAGGCCGGCTGCGCGACGGTGATGCCGCTGGGCGCCTGGATCGGGTCCAACCGCGGGCTGCGCACCCGGGACGCGATCGAGGTGATCGTGGCCCAGGCCGGGGTGCCGGTGGTGGTCGACGCCGGGCTCGGCGTCCCGTCGGACGCGGCCGAGGCGATGGAGGTCGGCGCGGACGCGGTGCTGGTCAACACCGCGATCGCGGTGGCGCGGGACCCGGTGGCGATGGCGCGCGCCTTCGCGCTGGCCACCGAGGCGGGCCGGCTGGGTTACCTGGCCGGGCGCGGCGCGGTCGGCGAGGTCGCGTCCGCGTCGTCGCCCCTCACCGGGTTCCTGGAGGCGTGATGGCGGCGGCGAAGGGGCGGTTCGCCCGCGAGCTGGACCAGCTGGACCTGGCCGGGCTGGCGACCCGGGCGTACAGCGACGCCGACGTCACCCGGGCGCTGGGCCGCCAGGACCGGGACCTGACCGACCTGGCGGCGCTGCTGTCGCCGGCGGCCGGGGCGCGGCTGGAGGAGCTGGCCCAGGCGGCCCGGGCGGTCACGCTGCGCCGGTTCGGCCGGGCGGTCCGGCTCTACGCCCCGCTGTACGTGTCCAACGCCTGCTTGTCCAGCTGCACGTACTGCGGCTTCGCCAAGGACCTGCCGATCGCCCGCCGGACGCTGACCGTCGACGAGGTGGCCGCCGAGGCCGGGCTGCTGACCGGGCGCGGCTTCCGGCACCTGCTGCTGGTCGCCGGCGAGCACCGGGTCGAGGTGTCCCAGGACTACCTGGTCGCGGTCGTGGAGCGGCTGCGGCCGCTGGTCCCGTCGCTGTCCATCGAGACCCAGACCTGGTCCGACGACACGTACGCCCGGCTGGTCGCGGCCGGCCTGGAGGGCGTCGTGCACTACCAGGAGACCTACGACCGGGACCGGTACGCGCAGACCCACACCGCCGGCTGGAAGCGCGACTACGACCGCCGGCTCAACTCCACCGAGCTGGCCGCCGCGGCCGGGGTGCGCCGCCTCGGCATCGGCGCGCTGCTCGGCCTGGCCGCCGACTGGCGGGCCGACGTGCTCGCGGTCGCCGCGCACGCCGCCTTCCTGGTCCGCAGCTACTGGCGGACCGAGGTCACCGTGTCGCTGCCGCGGATCAAGCCGAGCGCGTCCGGCTACCAGCCACTGGTCCCGGTCCCCGACGCCGACTACGTGCAGGCGCTGGCCGCGCTGCGGCTCTTCGAGCCGGAGGCGGGCATCGTGCTGTCCACCCGGGAGCCGGCCGCGCTGCGGGACGGGCTGGTCCGGATCGCGGTCACCACCATGTCGGCCGGCTCGTCCACCGAGCCGGGCGGCTACTCGGCGCCGGGGGTGGCGACCGAGCAGTTCTCGGTGTCCGACGAGCGCTCGCCGGCCGAGGTGGCGGCGATGCTAGAGGCGGCCGGCTACGAGCCGGTGTGGAAGGACGCCTTCCCGCTGGTGACTGCGTCGATTGAGTCGACTCCGTCGACGGCAACCCGCTAGTTTCCGGGTCGTGGCCCAGGACAGGCGGTGGTACGCGCACGGGTGGAGCTTCCGGCCGGCCGACCACGCGCCGCACGGGTGGGGCCGGCTCGGCGCGTTCGTCGACGGGGTGTACGCGATCGCCGCCACCCTGCTGGTCATCGAGCTGCGCCCGCCGGACGACGCCGCGCCGGGCGAGCTCGGCGCCGAGCTGCTGCACATGGCCCCGGAGTACTGGGCGTACGCGATCGGCTTCCTGCAGATGATCGCCGGCTGGCTGCAGACCCGGCGGCTGGACGCCTGGATGCGCGGCGTCGACCACTACGCGACGCTGCTGGTGGTGCTGGCGGTCGGCATCTACGCGCTCACCCCGTTCAGCACGGCCGTGCTGGCCCACGCGCTGGACAGCAACGACGACCTCGGCACCGCGGTGCGGCTGTTCTCGATCCTGCTCTTCGCCGCGCTGCTGGTCTTCGCCGCGCTGCTGCGGTACGCGCGGGCCACCGGTCTGCTGCGCGACGACATCGGCGCCGACGCGCGCCGGCTCTATCTCCGCAACAGCATGCTGGCGCCGGTCATCCCGGTGGTCGCCTTCGCGCTGTCGTACGACTTCCCCTGGGTCGGGCTGGCGCTGCTGATCGGGCTCAACGTCCTGGGGTTGCTGCCGCTGGAGTGGCACCAGCCGCCCGCCGGCGTCGACCGCGGGCCGCTGCCCACAGGCCGTAAGCGCCGGTGGGCACGATCGTGACCAGCAGCACCAGGTAGCCGGTGGCGGCCGCCGACCCCCAGCGCACGGTGTCGCCGTAGCGGGCCAGCGCGGCCAGCTCCAGCAGCCCGAACAGCGTGTACGCCACCGCCGAGATCTCCAGCCGCTCCAGGTCCCGCTCGGCCAGCGCGAGCAGCGCGGCGACGCCGAAGGCGACCAGCCAGGCGGCCACCACGCGGGCGGTCAGCGGGGTGAGCGGCCACGGCCACAGCGTCGCCGACCGGGCCGGGTCGACGAACAGGACCAGGCCGACCACCAGCATGATCGCGCCCTGCGCGACCATGACCGTGGCCAGCCAGCGGGGCAGCGGCTGGCGGCGCTCCGGGTCGTCGCCGGGCATCCGCTGCTGGTGCACCGCCAGGAACACCAGCGCCACCGGCACCACGAGGTAGACCCCGAGCCAGAACCAGGCGGCGAACCGGGCGATCGCCCCGTCCGCCCCGAAGTGGAACCGGTCCCGGTGCATCAGCGTCGCGGCCAGGGTGAGCGCGCTGAAGACCAGCACCGTGATCACCGGCACCCGGGCGTGCGCCCAGGCGTGGGTGCGCAGCGCGAGCACCACCATGAGGAAGCCGGCGCCGTAGCCGCCGCCGAGGAAGGCCGCGGTCAGCGGCGGCCGGATCGTCCAGGCGAACCAGGCGTCGGTGTGCTCGGAGAGCACGAAGAGCTGGTTGGTGCCCAGCGCGGTCAGCGCCACGAAGACGGCCAGGAGCACCTTGGTCCCGCGCGTCACCCGCCGCACGTCCCCCTGCTGACCCACGTCTCCACCCCCCGGCCGCTTGCGTCCACAAGTGAAGCCCACGCCCGCCCACCTGTCATTCCCCTTTGGCTAGGCTGCCGGCATGCCGGGGGAGAACGCGCCGGAGATCAGCACTCCGGACCGGCGGGTGCGTGTCTTCGTCTCCTCCACCCTGCAGGAGCTGGCCGAGGAGCGGCGGGCGGTGCGCACCGCGATCACCCGGCTGCGGCTGACCCCGGTGATGTTCGAGCTCGGCGCCCGGCCGCACCCGCCGCGCGAGCTCTACCGGGCGTACCTGGCGCAGAGCGACGTCTTCGTCGGCATCTACTGGCGCCGGTACGGGTGGGTCGCGCCGGGGGAGCGGGTGTCCGGCCTGGAGGACGAGTACCTGCTCTCCGGCGACCGGCCCAAGCTCATCTACGTCAAGAACGCGGACGACCGGGAGCCGCGGCTGGACGAGCTGCTGGAGCGGGTGCAGGCCGACGACCGGGCGGCGTACAAGCCGTTCGACTCCCCGGACGAGCTGGCCGAGCTGCTCGCCGACGACCTGGCGGTGCTGCTCACCGAGCGGTTCACCCGACCGGTCCGGGCCGCGCCGGGCGGGCTGCGTTCCGCCCGGCTGCCGGTGCCGCCGACCGCGATCGTGGGCCGGGCGGCGGAGGCGGCCGCGCTGGGCGAGCTGCTCGCCGACCCCGACGTGCGGCTGGTCACGCTGGTCGGCCCGGGCGGGATCGGCAAGACCCGGCTGGCGCTGGCGGTGGCGACCGAGCTGGCCGACCGGCCGGAGGGCTTCGACGGGGTGTGGTTCGTCGACCTCGCCCCGGTCACCGACGCGGAGCAGGTGCCGGTGGCGGTCGCGGCCGCGCTCGGCGTACGGCCCGAGGGCACCGCGCCGCTGCTCGACCTGCTCGCCGACCGGCTGCAGGGCCGGCGGGTGCTGCTGGTGCTGGACAACTTCGAGCAGGTGCTGGGCGCCGCGCCCGGGCTGGCCACCCTGCTGGCCGCCTGCCCGGAGGTGACCGTGCTGGTCACCAGCCGGACCGTGCTGCGGCTGCGGGGCGAGCGGGAGGTGCCGCTGGCGCCGCTGGCCGAGGCGGCCGGGGTCGAGCTCTTCGTGGCCCGGGCCCGGGAGGTGCGGCCGGACTTCCGGCTGACCGGGCCGACCGCGGCCGCGGTGGCCGAGCTGGTCCGCCGGCTCGACGGCATCCCGCTGGCGCTGGAGCTGGCCGCCGCCCAGCTGCGGATGCTGACCCCGGCGGCGCTGCTGCGCCGGCTCGGCGACCGGCTGGACCGCTCGCTCGACCTGGCCGCCGGGCCGGTCGACCTGCCCGGCCGGCAGCGCACCCTGCGGGCCACCGTGGAGTGGAGCCACAGCCTGCTCGGTGACGACGAGCGGGCGCTGCTGGCCCGGCTGTCGGTCTTCGCCGGGGCCTGGACGCTGGAGGGCGCGGAGGCGGTCGGCGCTGCGCGGCCGGAGGCCGGCAAGGACGGAGCCGGTGACCTTTCCGTGCTGGACACCCTGTCCTCGCTGGTCGCGCAGAGCCTGGTCAGCACCGACGAGCAGGCCGCCGACGAGCCGCGCTTCCGGATGCTCGATACCGTCCGGGCGTACGCGCGGGAGAGGCTGGCCGAGCGCGGCGAGCGCGAGGCGACGCTGCGGCGGCTGGCCGACTACCTCTGCGCGTTCGCGGTCGAGGCCGGCCCGCTGCTGGAGGGCCCGGACAACCGGGTCTGGACCGCCCGGGTCGACGACGAGCTGGCCGACCTGCGCTCGCTGACCAGGTGGGCGGTGGCCGCCGACGACGCCGAGCTGGCGATCAAGCTGACCTCGCCGCTGTTCACGTACTGGTGGAGCCGCGGGCTGCTGTCCCAGCAGAGCGAGGCGGCCGAGCAGGTCGCCGCGCTGCCGTCGGCGTCCCGGCTGCCGCCGGCCGCGGCCGCGCTGCTGCTGTGGGCGCGCGGGATGTTCCGGATCGCCCGGGGCGACCTGGCCGGGGCCGAGCCGCTGCTGCGCCGGCTGGACGCGGCGACGGCGGAGCTCGGGGACGTCCGGCTGCGGGCGCACGCGCTGGCCGGGCTCGGACTGGCCACCGCGACCGACGCGACCGACGAGGCGCGGGAGCTGCTCGACGACGCGGTGGCGACCTTCCGGCGGGTCGGCGACGCGTGGGGGCTGGCGTTCGCGCTGTCCACCCGCGGGCAGGTGGCGCTGCAGCTGGGCGACCCCGCGGCGGCCGCCGCGCTGCACCGGGAGGGGCTGGCCGCGGCCGAGCGGATCGGCAACGACTTCCTCCGCGCCCAGCTGCTCGACCAGCTCGGGCTGGACGCGATGGCGATCGGGGACCTGGCCGAGGCCCGGTCCCGGTTCGCCGCGGCCGCCGAGGTGCACGGCGGGCTGCTGGACCAGGAGGGCTCGGCGTACTGCCTCGGCGGCTTCGCCGCGGTCGCCTTCGCGCAGGGCCGGCCCGGGCCGGCGGCCACCCTGATCGGGGCGGCCAAGCACGCCCGCGACGTGGTCGGCGCGGCGGTCTGGCCCGGCATGCGGCCGCTGGTGGAGGCGATGGACGCGGCGGTGCGGGCGGCTCTCGGCGACGCCGGCTACGCGGCCGCGCTGGCCGAGGGGGCGGCGATGCGGCTGCCGGACGCGCTGCGGCACGCCCGGGAGGTCACCGCGTGAAGGCCTGCGTGCTGCTGCTCGCCGCGGTGGTCCTGACCGGGTGCTCCGCCAAGCCCAAGGGCCCGCCGCCGGCGGTGGTCTTCGCCGGCGCGGACGTGCAGCGCACCATCGACGCCGAGCTGCCGCGGACCTTCGGCGGGCTGCGGGTGGGCGCCGCCCGCTGCCCGGACCGGGTCGACCCCCGGCCGGACCAGCCCGGGACCTGCTCGGTGCCCGTCGAGGGGGTGCCGGTGCGGGTGCGGGTCGACCGGGAGGGCACCGACCGGTTCAAGGTGGCCACCGACCAGGCGGTCATCCCGGTCGCCCGGCTGGAGGCGTCCCTGCAGCCGGCGGTCGGCAAGGAGGGCGGCCAGAGCTACGCGGTGGACTGCGGGGACGAGGCGGTGCGCGTGTTCGACCCGCCGGGCACCCTGCGGTGCGTGGCCACCCCGGCCCGCGGCGCCCCGGTGGCGCTGGCGGTGACCGTGGCCGACAAGGCGGGCAACTACACCTTCGAGCCGGAGAAGGACTCCTGAACAGCATCGTGGTCGTCGGAGCGGGGCTCGCCGGGGTGCGGGCCGCCGCGGAGCTGCGCGCCCGCGGGTACGCCGGCGCGCTCACCCTGGTCGGGGCGGAGGAGGTCGACCCGTACGACCGGCCGCCGCTGACCAAGGCGGTCCTGCTCGGCGACGTCGACGGTGAGCCGCTGGAGCCGGGCTGGCTGAGCGGTGTCGACGTCCGGCCGGGGGTGCGGGCGACCGGGCTCGCGCCCGGGGTGCTGGCGACCGAGCCCGTGGCCGGCGGAGCCGGGGCGGCCGGCGAGCTGGCCTGGGACGGGCTGGTGCTGGCGACCGGCGCGGTGCCGCGGCGGCTCGCCGGGTCGGACGGCGGCGCGCACGTGGTGCGCACCCAGGCCGACGCGCACCGGCTGCGGGCGGCCCTGGTGCCGGGCGCCCGGGTGGTCGTGGTCGGCGCCGGCTGGATCGGGGCCGAGGTGGCCACCGCGGCGGCCAGGCGGGGCTGCTCGGTCACCGTGCTGGAGGCGGCCACCGCGCCGCTGGCCGCCTCGCTCGGGTCGGTGGTGGGCTCCCGTACCGCGGGCTGGTACGCCGAGGCCGGCATCGACCTGCGCACCGGCGCGGCGGTGTCCAAGGTGGACTCCCGCGGGGTCGGGCTGGCCGGCGAGGGCCGGGTGGACGCGGACGTGGTGGTGGAGGCGGTCGGGGTGCGGCCGGACCTCGGCTGGCTGGCCGGCTCCGGGGTGGACATCGACCCGGCCAGCGGCGGCGCGGTGGTGGACGAGGCCTGCCGGACCGCGCTGGCCGGCGTCGTCGCGATCGGTGACTGCGCCGCCCGCTGGTCGCCGCGGGCCGGCCGCCGGGTGCGTACCGAGCACTGGGACGACGCACTGCACGCGCCGTCGGTGGCGGCCGCCACGCTGCTCGGCGAGGCGGCCGTCTACGACCCGGTGCCGTACGTGTGGTCCGAGCAGTTCGGCCGGTACGTGCAGTGGGTCGGCTGGCGGTCCGACAACGGCCCGGCGGTCTGGCGCGGCGACCCGGAGGCCGGCACCGGTTGGTCGGCCGCCTGGGTGGACACCGACGGCAAGCTGACCGGGCTGCTCGCGGTGGACCGGCCGCGGGACTGCACCCAGGCCCGCCGGGTCATCGACGCCGGCGGCGTCGTCGACCCGGACAAGCTCGCCGACCCCGCCCTGCAGGTCAAGGCCACCCTCGCCTGAGAGGCTGCCGGGTGCGCCGGCCGGGGGGCGGCGTGGCAGGCTTGGACGGGTGGAGGACGGGATCGAGTGGCTGACCGTGCCGGACGTCGCCGAGCGGCTCGGCGTGCCGGTGACCCGGGTGCGCCAGCTGCTGCGCGACGGCGGCCTGGCCGGGCAGCGCGACGGCGGGGTGCTGCGGGTGCCGGCGGCGTTCGTGCCCGGCGACGCGGTGGTCAAGGGGCTGGCCGGGGTGCTGACGGTGCTGCACGACGGCGGCTACGACGACGAGGCGGCGATCCGCTGGCTGCACACGCCGGACGAGACGCTGCCGGGCACGCCGGTGGCGGCGCTGCAGGCCGACCGCGGCCGCGAGGTCAAGCGGCGGGCCCAGGCGCTGGCCTTCTGAGGGGGTGCGGGCGATGACGGTGACGCTCAACGGCCGTGTCCGGGAGCTGCCGGACGGGACCGGGCTGGTCGAGCTGATCGAGCAGCTCGGGCTGCGGCCGGGCTCGGTGGTGGTGGAGCGCAACGGCGAGGCGCTGCCCCGGTCCGCGATGGACGGGGTCGTGCTGGCCGACGGCGACCGGCTGGAGCTGGTGCGTGCAGTCGCCGGCGGCTGACCCGGCTGACCCGGCTGACCCGGTCGAGCCGGTCGACCCGGCGGACCCGGCGGACCCGGCGGACCCGGGGGTCGGCGCGGGGGAGTGGCGGCGGTCCCGGCTGGCCGACGCCCGGCTCTACCTCTGCACCGACGCGCGCCGCGACCGCGGCGACCTCGCCGACTTCCTGGCGGCGGCGCTGCGCGGCGGGGTCGACATCGTGCAGCTGCGGGAAAAGGGCCTGGAGGCCCGCGAGGAGCTGGCGCTGCTGGAGGTGGTCGCGGACGCGGCCCGCCGGCACGGCGCGCTGTGGGCGGTCAACGACCGCGCCGACCTGGCCGCGACCGCCGGCACCGACGTGCTGCACCTGGGCCAGGACGACCTGCCCGTCCCGGCCGCCCGCCGCCTGATCGGTGCCGGTCCGCTGGTCGGCCGCTCCACCCACGACCGCGCCCAGGTGGACGCGGCCGACGCCGAGCCGGACGTGGACTACTTCTGCGTCGGGCCGACCTGGCCGACGCCGACCAAGCCGGGCCGCCCGGCGCCCGGCCTCGCGCTGACCCGGCACGCGGCCGCCACCGCGACCCGGCCGTGGTTCGCCATCGGCGGCATCGACCACGACCGGCTCGACGAGGTGCTCGCCGCCGGCGCCACCCGGGTGGTGGTGGTCCGCGCGATCACCGAGGCGGCCGACCCGGAGGCCGCGGCCCGGGCGTTCCGGGCGCGGCTGGGATGAGGCACCTGACGTACCTTGCCGTGCTGGCCGGCTGCCTGCTCGGCACGCTGCCGCTGGAGATCTTCCTGCGCACCCGCGTATACGCGCGGTGGCGCCGCTGGCTGCTCGCGCTCGCCCCCACGCTGGTCGTCTTCGTGCTCTGGGACCTGTACGCGATCGCCCGCGGCCACTGGACGTACGACCTCGACCAGATGACCGGGGTGCTGCTGCCCGGCGACCTGCCGCTGGACGAGCTGCTGTTCTTCGTGGTCACGCCCACCTGCGCGATCCTCGCCTTCGAGGCGGTCCGCGCGGTCCGCGGCTGGAAGGTCGGGGACGAGTGACCTACACCCAGCTGGCCGTGCTCGGCGTGGTGGGCGCGGTGCTGGTCGACACCGTGCTGCTGCGCACCTGGCTGGTGCGCCGCAAGACGTACTGGACGGCGTACGCGATCGTGGTCTTCTTCCAGCTCGTCACCAACGGGATCTTCACCGGGCTGGACATCGTCCGCTACGACCCGGACAGCATCCTCGGCCTGCGCATCGTCTACGCGCCCGTCGAGGACCTGCTCTTCGGCTTCGCCATGGTCACGCTGACGCTGTCCACCTGGGTCTGGCTCGGCCGTCGCGGCCTGCGCACCTGACCGGCGCGCACCGCGGCCCGGCACCGGGGTCAGCCCGCCGGGCGGGTTAACGGCGGGCGAACACTGGGTGGACACCCGGCCCGGCGTTGGATCTTCGCGGCGGCCGGGGGCGACGCTGACCCCGTGACGGCGGCTTCGGTTGTGCTCGCGCTGGTCGTGCTCACCGCACTGACCTTCGACTTCACCAACGGCTTCCACGACACCGCGAACGCGATGGCGACCTCGATCGCCACCCGGGCGCTGCGGCCCAAGGCCGCGGTGCTGCTGTCCGCGGTGCTCAACCTCGTCGGGGCGTTCCTGTCGGTCGAGGTCGCGCTGACCGTCACCAACGCGGTGGTCAAGATCCAGGACTCCACCGGCGCGCCGCGCTCGGACCTGCTCGCCGACGGCGGCATGGCGCTGCTGGTGATCGTGCTGGCCGGGCTGATCGGCGGCATCGTCTGGAACCTGCTGACCTGGCTGCTCGGGCTGCCGTCCAGCTCCTCGCACGCGCTGTTCGGCGGGCTGGTCGGCGCGACCGTCGCCGGGCTCGGCTGGGGCGGGGTCAACTGGAACGGCGACGGCAGCAAGCTCGACGGGGTGACCGGCAAGGTGATCCTGCCCGCGCTGCTGTCCCCGGTCGTCGCCGGCGTGGTCGCCGCGGTCGGCACCTGGCTGATCTACCGGGTGGTGACCGGGGTCGCCACCCGGTCCACCGACGCCGGGTTCCGGTGGGGCCAGATCGGCTCGGCGTCGCTGGTGTCGCTGGCCCACGGCACCAACGACGCGCAGAAGACGATGGGCGTGATCACGCTGGCGCTGCTCGCCTCCGGGCACTGGAGCGACACCGGCAGCATCCCGTTCTGGGTCAAGGCGAGCTGCGCGGTGGCCATCGCGGTCGGCACGTACCTCGGCGGCTGGCGGATCATCCGCACGCTCGGCAAGGGCCTGGTGGAGATCTCCCCGCCGCAGGGCATGGCCGCGGAGAGCGCGTCCGCGGCGGTCATCCTGACCTCCAGCCACCTCGGCTTCGCGCTGTCCACCACCCACGTCGCCACCGGGTCCATCCTCGGCAGCGGCGTCGGCCGGCGCGGCGCCACGGTGCGCTGGCGGGTGGCCGGGCGGATGGTCACCGCCTGGCTGATCACGCTGCCCTGCGCCGGCGCGGTCGGCGCGCTGATGTGGTGGATCGCCGACGCGATCGGCGGGCTCGCCGGCAGCCTGGTGATCGTCGCCCTGCTGGTCGCGATCGCGACCGGGCTGTGGGTGCGCTCCCGCATCGCCCCGGTCCACCCCGGCAACGTCAACGACGACTGGGACAGCACGCCGACCGCCGCGACCACGGCCGCGGCCTGACGGACCGGAGACGAGACGCCATGCACACCGTGTCCCTGGCCCTGCAGGCCGCCTGGAAGGTCCTGCTCGTCAGCGCGCTGCTCGGCGCCGGCCTGCCGACGCTCTTCGCCGCCGGCGTGCGCGCGCTGGCCCACGGCCAGGGCGGCGACGCCGAGCAGCACGCGCCCGGCACCGCCGGTCGGGCCGGCCACCCCGCCGGGCGCGTCCTGGCCGGGCTCTGCTTCGCCGTCGTGGTGCTCGGGGTGGTGCTCGGCATCACTTACATCGTGGCCAACGGGATGGGCAGGACGATCAGCTTCGAGCACGTGCTGCCGACGATCGTGGACAAGGGATAGGGGCGCGCGATGACCGAGACCCGGTCCAACTTCGTCGTCCGCGCCCTGGACTGGCTGCGGGCCGGCTATCCGACCGGGGTGCCGCGCGGCGACTACGTCGCCCTGCTCGGCCTGCTCCGCCGCAAGCTCACCGACCACGAGGTCCGCCAGATCGCCGGCGAGCTGGCCGGCCTGGCCGAGGACGGGGAGTCGATCACCACCGCCGACGTCGCGAAGCTCATTTCTGAGGCCACCCTGGACGAGCCCGCCGCGCGGGAGGTGGCCCGCGTGTCGGCCCGCCTGGCCGCCGGCGGCTGGCCGCTCGCCGACGCCCCCGTCGACTGATCTGCCCCTCTCGACTGACTCTGCAGCTCAGGGTGAGAGTCCTCGGCGCCGAGGGTCTCGCCGGTGCGCCCGACGCCGAACCGCCCGCCTTCGGTGCACCCGGACGGGGCATGATCGGTCCATGCGCGCTGTCGTCGTCACCGCCGCGGGCGGTCCCGAAGTCCTCCAGCTGGTCGACCGCGAGGACCCCGTCGCCGGTCCGGGCCAGGTCCTGGTCGAGGTCGCCGCGGCCGGGGTGAACTTCATGGACATCTACGGCCGGGAGGGCCGCCCGCCGTACGCGCAGCCGACCCCCTTCGTGCCGGGCGCCGAGGGCGCCGGGACCGTGCGGGCGGTGGGGGACGGGGTCACCGGGATCGCCGCCGGCGACGTGGTGGCGTGGACCGCGGTGCCGGCCAGCTACGCCGAGCTGGTCGCGGTGCCGGCCGATCGGGCCGTGCCGGTGCCGCCCGGGGTGGACGCGGCGACCGCGGCCGCGGTGATGCTGCAGGGCTGCACCGCGCACTACCTGGCCATCAGCACCTGGCCGGTGTCCGCCGGCGACGTCGCGGTCGTGCACGCGGCCGCCGGTGGGGTCGGGCTGCTGCTCACCCAGATCGTCCGGCTGCGGGGCGGGACGGTGGTCGCCACCACCTCCGGCGGCGAGAAGGCCGAGCTGGCCCGGGGTGCCGGGGCGCAGCACGTGGTCGGCTACGACGACTTCGTCGCGGTGGTCCGCGAGGTTACCGGGGGAGCCGGCGCGCACGTCGTGTACGACGGCGTCGGCCGGGCGACCTTCGACGACAGCCTGAGCGCGGTGCGCCGGCGGGGGCTGATGGTGCTCTACGGCGCCGCCAGCGGGCCGGTCCCGCCGCTGGACCTGGTCCGGCTGATGGCCGGCGGCTCGCTCTTCGTGACCCGGCCGACGCTGGGCGACCACCTCGCCGACCGGGACGAGCTGCTGGTCCGCACCGGCGAGCTGTTCGGCTGGATCGCCGACGGTTCGCTGTCCGTACGGGTCGGGGGCAGCTACCCGCTGGCCGACGCGGCCCGGGCGCACGAGGACCTGGCCGGGCGCCGCACCACCGGCAAGCTGCTTCTCACCCCCTGAGCGAGCGGACGCGGGCGGCGGCGGCGCGGGCCCGACCGGCGACCCGGGCCAGCTGGTGCCGCTCGGCGTCGTGCACGAACGAGGTGCGCCGGCGGTCGAGCTCGGCCTGCAGCGCGGCGTCGAAGTGGTTCGTCATGACGTCCTCCTGAGTCTTGGGTGTGGCGCTCTGACGTCACTATGACGTCAAACATGGAGGCAGTCAAGGGCACGATGATGCCGCTGTGCGATCGAGGAGGGGGAGCGGCCCGAAATCCCGCAGGTCAGCGAGGTGCGTCAGATGAGCACCGCAGGTGCGTCACGGCGACGCCCTCGACGTGTCAGACCAGGCGGAAGCGCTCGGCGTGGACCTGGGAACGCGGCACACCCAGCGCGCGGAGGCTGCTCAGCACCGCCTCCGTCATGGCGGCCGGCCCGCAGACGTAGACGTCCCGCTCGGCGATGTCCGGCATCCCGGCGAGCAGCGCGCCCGGTGCGAAAGGGTCATACGGCGGCGAGCCCGCCCCGGTCCGCCCGGCCAGGACGTGCAGCCGGGCGTTGCGCGCCCGGGCCAGCCCCTGCAGCTCGCCGAGCAGGACGGCCTCGGCGGGGTGCCGGACCCGGTAGAGGACGACGACCGGGCCGGTCAGCTCCTCCAGCAGCGCGCGGACCGGGGTGACGCCGACCCCGCCGGCGATGAGCAGCGTCGCGGCCCGGGTGCGTTGCCGGCCGGTGAACGCGCCGTACGGCCCCTCGGCGTACACCCGGATGCCGACCGGCAGCCACCGTAGCCCCGCGCTCGCGGTGCCGACCGCCTTCGCGGTCAGCCGCAGCGACCGGCCGTCCGGGGCGGCGGACAGCGAGTACGGGTTGGCCTGCCACCACCGGCCCCGGGTCAGGAACCGCCAGACGAAGAACTGCCCGGCCTGTGCCGGCAGCCGGTCCAGGTGCCGCCCGGTGACGTACACAGACACGACCCGGTCAGACTCGGGGACCACCGCGGCGACCCGGAACCGGTGGTAGGCGTTGCGCCACAGCGGCAGCAGCAGCCGGCCGGTCAGCAGGGCGCCGAGCACCAGCGCCCACAGCGTCCACCAGTACGCTTTCGCCGCCGCCGACGAGGTGAACGCCGAGCCCTCCTCCAGCTGGTGCAGCAGGCCGAGCGCGACGGCGCCGTAGAGGACGAGGTGGATGGCGTGCCAGGCCTCGTACGGCAGCCGGCGCCGGGCGGCGCGCACCGACAGCGTCGCGGCGGTCACGATGAGGGCGGCGGCGACGATCCCCAACAGCGAGGCGGGCACGCCGGCCAGGCTGACGAACGTCGCCACCGGCGACGCCTGGTCCAGCTGGGCGAAGCCGAGCACGACGAAGGTCCCGTGCAGCACGACCGTCCACAGCAGGCTGAAGCCGACCCAGCGGTGCCAGACGGTGAGCCGGTCCATCCCGATCCGGCGGTCCAGCCAGGGCAGCCGGGCGACCAGCACCAGTTGCACCATCATGACGAACGCGACGTGCAGGCCGAAGAACCGGCCCACCGACAGCAGCGTGTTGCGCCCCGGCCCCGCCGTCACAAACAGCACCTCGACGACCGCGAGGTTGACCAGCACCGCCGCCAGCAGGACCACCCGCGCCCGGGCCGCGGGCGACGCCGCCGGCCGGGTGGTCGGGCGCGCGCTCGTCATCGTCATCGTGTGTCCCCCTGTCGGCGTCACCCCCCACACGACCCGGGCGCCCCACCGGTTCAGCGCGTCACAGGGCAGCGAGCAGGTCGGCGAGGTCGGCGGGGCGGGACAGGAAGGGGGAGTGGTCGCCGGGCAGGACGACCGGCTCGACGCCGAGCCGGTCCGGGACGGCGCGCCCGGCCCAGCCGGCGTCGATCACCGCGTCGTCGGCGCACCGGACGTACGTCGTCGGCACGTCCGGCCAGGCGGTCAGCGGCGTGACCTCGTCCATCGCCCGCCAGTGCTGCCGGCGCAGGCGGGCCGCTGCCCAGGCGGCACGCTCGGGCGGGCTGTCGGGATAGAGGCGCGCCACCGCCGCGGCCGGGTCCCACGAGCTGGACCCGTCCTCGTGCTGCACCAGCCCGCGGCCCAGGCCGCGCGCGGTCTGCCGCTCGCCGGCCGCCACGCTGCCGCCGATCTCGGGCAGCATCGCGGCCAGGTAGACCAGGTGCCGGACGCGGCGGTCGTCGGCGACCAGCGGAATGGTCAGCCCACCGAGCGAGTGCCCGACCAGCACGACGTCCCCCTGGTCGGCGTCTGCCCGGTCGGCGTCTGTCCGGTCGATGTCTGCCCGGTCGATGTCTGCCCGGTCGGATACCCCATCCCGCCGACTGCGTCTCTGTTCCGCGGGGCGGAGCAGAGACGGCGCTGCGGCGGTGCGTCGCTGCTCCGGCTGCGGGAGCAGAGACGTAGCTCCGCCGGAGGGGGGTGTCTGCGGGGGGAGGGCGGCGGCGACGAGGGCGGCGGCGACGAGGGCGGCACAGGCGGCGGCGCCGGCGTCCGGGTCCTCGGCCGGCAGGTCGACGGCGACGGCGGAGTGGCCCCGGACGGCGAGCTCGTCGACCAGGAAGGACCAGCACCACGCCCCGTGCCACCCCCCGTGCACGAGCACGAAGGCGGTCACCGGCGGGCGGCGTAGGCGCGGGCCAGGCCGGGGACGGCGACGGCCAGGCGGCGCGGCCCGCCCACCGCCACCCGGCGGTCCAGCACCTGGTAGTCGGCCCGCTCGACCTCGTCGAGGATCCCGCCGTACAGCCGCAGGGCGGTCCGGATGCAGTCCCGCGAGGTCGGGTGCAGCAGCCGGACCCCCGGCTCGGCGGCCCGGTAGAGCTCGCGGGTGCGGGCGACCTCGTGCGCCAGCAGCCGCCGGATCGGTCCGTCCACCACCCCGCGGGCCAGCCGCTCCCGGTCCACCCCGAACCCGGCCAGGTCCTCCATCGGCAGGTAGATCCGCCCCCGGCGCAGGTCCTCGCCCACGTCGCGGATGAAGTTCGACAGCTGGAAGGCGACCCCGAGGTCCGTCGCGTACGGCTCGGCCAGCTCCCGCGGCACCACCGGCTCGAGCACCGGCACCATCTGCAGCCCGATCACCGCCGCCGAGCCCCAGGTGTAGCGCAGCAGGTCGTCGTACGTCGCGTACTCGGTGACGGTCAGGTCCATCCGCATCGAGGCGAGGAAGTCCGCGAACAGCCCGAGCGGGATGTCCCACCGGCGCACGGTGTCCACCACCGCCCGGCTCACGGGGTGCGTCGAACCGCCCGCCTCCACCTCAGTCAGGAAGCGGTCGCCCCAGCCGACCAGCCAGTCGGCCTTCTCCGCCGGGCTCAGCGTGGAGCCGAGGTCGTCGACGATCTCGTCGGCGTAGCGGGCGAAGCCGTAGAGGGCGTGCACGTACGGCCGCTTGGCCGGCGGCAGCAGCAGGGTGGCCAGGTAGTACGTCTTGCCGTGGGCCGCGTTGAGCCGGCGGCACTGCTCGTACGACGCTCGCAGGGCCGGGGCGGTGATGCCGGCGGCGTCCAGCTCCCGCGCGCTCACGCGCCCGAGGCTACCGGCTCCCGCCCGGTCCCCGCCTGGTCGGGCTCGTGGCCGAGCACCGTGTAGGTGGCGACGATCGCCGCCGCCCCGGTGGCGATCACCGGCGCCCACTCCAGGAAGAGGTTGGCGCCCTGCGGGGTGATCATCATCGACAGCCACACGCTCGCCCCGGCCGCCACCAGCCACGGCCGCCGGCCCAGCGGGGTGGCCGCCACCACGGTCAGTCCCCACAGCACGTACCAGGGCTGGACGACCGGGCCGAGCAGCACCAGCACGAGCAGCGCGAGCCCGGCCGCCCGGACCGCGCCGAGCCGGCCGGCCCGCAGCCACAGCCGCAGCAGCACCAGCGCGGTCAGCACCTGACCGCCGATGCGGAACCCGATGATCACCGGGTTCTCCGAGGTGATGACGTCGGTGATGCTGGTCGGGATGCTGGCCAGCAGGCCCAGCCCGGTCGGGATCGACAGCCAGGTGATCACCCGGCCGGATGCGTTGAGCTGGTTGATCCAGCCGAAGCCGAGCCCGGTCGCCGCGGTCAGCACGACCACCGAGGCCAGCGCGACCCCGGCGGTGCGCAGGCTGGCCCGCAGCAGCACCGCCCGCCCGGTCAGGTGCCGCGCCCAGACCCAGGCGAGGAACGCCACCGCGATCGCGGCCGGCGCCTTGACCAGCACCCCGGCGGAGGTCAGGGCCACCCCGGCGGCCACCCAGCGTTCCTCGGTCGCCTCCACCGCCACCGTCAGCCCGGCCACCAGCAGCCCGACCATCAGCGCGTCGTTGTGCCCGCCGGCCACGAAGTGCACCAGCACCAGCGGGTTGAGCACGCCCAGCCACAGCGCCATCCGCGGGTCGGCCCCGCAGGCGGCCGCCAACCGGGGCAGGTAGCGCGCCACCAGCAGCAGCCCGACCACCGCGAGCAGCCGCATGAACAGCACCGTGGTGACCACCCGGTCGCCGGTCATGGTGGCGATCGCCCGGCCCAGCCCGAGCCAGATCGGCCCGTACGGCGCGGGCGTGTCCACCCACATCCCGGAGATCTCGTCCAGGAACGGTCCGGGCAGCGACACCGGACCCACGCTGTACGGGTCCAGGCCGGCGTGCGCGATCTGCGCCTGGGCGGCGTACGCGTACAGGTCGCGGCTGAACAGCGGCACGCAGACCAGCAGCGGCGCCCCCCACAGGGCGGCGATCCGGAGCAGCCGGGGCTGGTCGGTGCCGGCCTCGCCGCGGCGCAGCGACCGGCCCAGGTGCAGCCAGGCCATGCCGAGCACGGCCAGCCCGAGGTAGACGAAGGCGAGCGCGACCCGCTCGCCGATGCCGTCCCGCAGCACCGCGATGACCGGGGTGCGCTTGACCGGGTCGTACACCGGGGGAGCGCCGGCGCCGAGCGAGCCGAGCGCGAGCAGCGCCGAGCCGCCGAAGCCGGTGAGCACCACCCGGCGGACGTGCTCGGTGCCCCAGCCCGTCCAGCGGGCCGCCATTCGGGCGCGGAGGGCGCGGGCCGCTCGGCTGACAGGCACCGCCGTCGCCGTCACGTCCGGGGGACGGGCGCGCCGGCCGGCAGCGGGGAGTCCTCCTCGGCCCGCGGCCGCGGAGGCGTCACCGGACCGGCCGCGACCATCGCCGGCCCCCGCCCGGGCAGCAGCTCGAACAGCGCGGCCGAGCCGGCCACCGCGGCGGCCGAGAGGATCGCCTGCACGATCGCGCTCACGTCGACCGTCCCGCCCTTCGGCATCAGCACCACCGACAGGAACGCGGACGCGGTGATCACCGCGTTGCGCACCCGGAGCGTCGGGATGCCCGCCGCGAGCAGCACGAAACCCCACAGCAGATACCACGGGTGGACGACCGGGCCGAGCGCCACCACGGCGACGAAGCCGAGACCGAGCGAGCCGACCAGCCCGTACCGCTCCATCCGGGCCAGCAGCACCAGGCAGATCACGATGGCGGCCAGCCCGCCGACGCCACGGAAGACCTTGATCGCCTCGGTGGTGGTCTGGTCGTCGCCGATGCCGACCAGCGTCATCAGCAGGCCGACCGCCTCGCCGAGCAGGGTGGTGCCGGACAGCCAGTTGCGGACCGTGCCGGGGGTGTTGAGGGCGCCGATCCAGCCGTAGCCGAGACCGGTCAGCCAGGAGACGGCGGCCACCACCGTCCCGGAGACCGCGCCGGCCATCGCCCCGGCCCGGACCAGCCGGAAGCGGCCGGTCAGCTGCTGGGCCCAGAACGGCACCACGAAGACCAGGGCCAGCGCGGCCGGCGCCTTGACCAGCAGCGCCAGCGAGATCACGACCACGCCGAGCGCCCGGCGGTGGTCCAGCACCAGGACCAGGCCGGCGACCACCAGCCCGACCAGCAGCGAGTCGTTGTGCGCGCCGCTGACGAAGTGGAAGAGCACCAGCGGGTTGAGCACGCCCAGCCACAGTGCCCGGTCGGCCGGCACGCCGCAGTGCGCGGCCAGCCGCGGCACGTACCGGACCAGCAGCGCCACCCCGAGCAGGGCGAGCAGCCGCATGCCGAGCACGGTCGGCACCGTCTCGTCCGAGCCCAGGTCGACCACCCAGCGGGCCAGCTGGAGGAAGAGCGGGCCGTACGGCGCCGGGGTGTGCGTCCACAGGTCGGGCACGTCGATGAGGAACGGATTTTCCGGGATGGCGCCGGGTCCCCAGAAGTACGGGCTGGCGCCGACGTGCACCATCCAGCCCTGGGCGCCGTAGCTGTAGACGTCCCGGCTGAACATCGGCGGGGCCAGGCACAGCGGCGCCGACCAGACCGCGAGCGTGACCAGCAGGGACCGCCGGCTCGGGCCGTCCGGGGTGCCGACCCGCCGGCCGAGGAAGAGCCAGGCGACCACGAGTAGCGCCAGCCCGGCGTAGCCGACGGCCAGCGCGAGCGGCTCGCTGCCGCGCAGCCAGCCGATCAGCGGGATGTCGGTGAACGGGTCCTCGCGCGGCAGCGCGCCGGCCGCCACCCCACCCAGGGCGAGCGCGGTCGCGCCGGCCAGCCCGAGCGTGCGGTAGCGGTCCAGCAGGCGTGGCCCACCTACAGCCCGGAGTCGGGACAGGCGGGACGGCAGCGCGGACAGCACGGCGGTCGAGGTTACCGGCTCGACGACCAGGCGTCTTGCCCGAATGGGACGTGGCGGACCGAGGCGTTTGATCTCGTCACCGCCAGGCGTTGGACCGGTACTCCCGGTCGCGACCGGTGACCCGTTCGGCGGCCAGCCGGCCGGACAGCAGCACCATTGGTACCCCGACCCCCGGCTGGGTGCCGGACCCGGTGAAGACCACGTTCTCCAGCCCGCGGGCCAGCGTCCGGGGCCGGAACGGGCCGGTCTGCAGGATGGTGTGCGCGGCCGCGAACGGGGCGCCCGCGGCCAGCCCGGACGCGGCCCAGTCGGCCGGGGTGACCAGCCGCTCCACCTCGATGCCGGCACCGAAGCCGCGGTAGCCGCGCGCCTCCAGCACGGCCAGCAGCTCGTCCCGGTAGCGCGGGCCGGTGCCGGCCCAGTCGATGCCCGCGGTGAGGTTGGGCGTCGGCGCCAGCACGTAGTACGTCTGCTTCCCCGGCGGGGCCAGCGCCGGGTCGGAACGGCTCGGGTTGGTCACCAGCACCGAGGGGTCGGACATCAGCTGCTTGTCCCGGATCAGCTCGGTGAAGGTGCGCCGCCAGGCCCGGCCGAAGTGGATGTTGTGGTGCGCGGCCTTGGGATAGGCCTCGGTCGAGCCCACGTGCAGCACCACGCAGGACGGCGAGTAGCGCAGCCGGCCCAGCCGCCGCGGCGCCGTGTCCGCCGGCAGCAGCTGCCGGTACGCCGTCGGCAGGTCCGGGTTGAGCACCACCACGTCGGCCGGGACCCGGTCGCCGTCGGTGGTGACCACCGCCCGGGCCCGGCCGTTGACGACCTCCACCCGGGCGACCTCGGTGCCGTACCGGAACCGCACCCCGTGCTTCTCCGCCGCCCCGGCCAGCGCCCGCGGCACCGCGTGCATGCCGCCGACGGGGAAGTAGACCCCGGCCACCGAGTCCATGTACGCGATCACCGCGTAGATGGCCAGCGCCTGGTACGGCGACAGGCCGGCGTACATCGCCTGGAAGGAGAAGACCCGCTGCGTGCGCGGGTCCTTCAGGTGCCGCTCCACCGCGGTGGACAGCCGCCCGAAGCCGCGCAGCGCGACCAGCCGGGCCAGGTCCGGCCCGACCAGGCCGAGCGGGGAGTCGATGTTGCGGTCGATGAAGCTGCGCATCTCGGCCCGGTAGAGAGCGGACACGAAGTCGACGAACCGGCGGTAGCCGGCCGCCTCCCGCGGCCCGCACACCCGCTCCACCTCGGCGGCCATCGCGTCCACGTCCGCCCGGACGTCCAGCGTCGAGCCGTCCGGGTAGTGCGCCCGGTAGAGCGGGTCGACCGGCCGCAGGTCCAGCCAGTCCTCCAGCCGCTCGCCGACCGCGCCCAGCGCGTCCGCGATCAGCTCCGGCATCGTCAGCACGGTCGGGCCGGTGTCGAAGCAGTAGCCGTCCAGCTCCAGCCGGCCGGCCCGGCCGCCCGGCACCGCCTCCCGCTCCAGGACCGTCACCTCGCGGCCGGCGCCGGCCAGCCGCAGCGCCGCCGACAGCCCACCCAGCCCCGCGCCGACCACGACCACCCGGTCGGTCGGCCCCGTCACGGTGCGCACGGCGTACCCCCGGTCAGAAGCGGCGGGCGGTGGCGGCCGCGGCGAGCTCGCGCAGCACCCCGTCCGCCGGGGTGGCCAGGTCGACCGTGCCGAGGGCCTCCAGCGCCCGCTCCGCACCGGCCGCGATCATCCGCTCCACCTCGTCGAGGGCGCCGGTGTCGACCAGCACCTCGCGCAGTGCCTCCACCCCGGCCAGGTCCAGCGCCGGGTTGCCCAGGTGCCGGTCCACCACCGCGCGCTGGGCCGGCGTGCCGTACTGCTTGGCCAGCGCCACCAGCACGGTCCGCTTGCCCTCGCGCAGGTCGTCGCCGGCCGGCTTGCCGGTCTCCGCCGGGTCGCCGAAGACGCCGAGCACGTCGTCGCGCAGCTGGAAGGCCTCGCCCAGCGGCAGCCCGTAGCCGTCGTACGCGGCCCGCAGCGCCGGCCCCGCCCCGGCCAGCGCCGCGCCGAGCTGCAGCGGCCGCAGCACGCTGTAGCGGGCACTCTTGTACTCGATCACCCGGCGGGAGCGGGCCACCGACCCGCCGCCGAGCGCCTGCTCGAGCAGGTCCAGGTACTGCCCGCCCATCAGCTCGGTGCGCATCTCGTCGAAGATCGCGCGGGCCCGGGCGAGCCGCTCGGGCTCCATCCCGCTGCCGAAGAACATCTCGTCCGACCAGCCCAGGCACAGGTCGCCGACCAGGATCGCGGCCCCCGCGCCGAACTGCGCGTCGTCGCTGCGCCACCCCGTCTCCCGATGCAGCGCGGCGAACCGCCGGTGCACCGCGGGCAGTCCCCGCCGGGTGTCGCTGTGGTCCATCACGTCGTCGTGGATGATCGCCGAGGCCTGGAACAGCTCCAGCGCCGCCGCCGCGGTCACCATCCGGTCGTCGTCCCCGCCGCCGGCCCCCCGCCAGGCCCAGTAGCCGAACGCCGGCCGCAGCCGCTTGCCGCCCGTCACCAGCTCGCGCAGTGCCAGCACCAGCTCGCCCGCCTCCGGCGCCACCGCGCCGAGCCGGGCGTCCTGCCGGTCCAGGAAGCCGTCGAGCGCCGCGGAGACCCGTTTGCGCAGGTTCTCGCACTCCAGCGGTGAGCCCTCGCTGTCGCCCGGGGCGGCGCCGGGGACGGGGTGAGGGCGGATTCGGGTCGAGGTCACTGACGCTCCAGGGTCGGGGGCCGCGTGCGGGCAGTATCCGGCACCAGGCGCCGGACCGCCTGTCGGCGGATCAAGGCCGTCACCGTCGGTGGCCGCGCCGGCGCGGTCGGCGTCGGAGGCGGTGCCGCTAGGCTGGCCGGCATGACGGCCACCGTGCGGGACCGGCTCGCGGAGGGCCGCCCCACCTTCTCGTTCGAGTTCTTCCCGCCGAAGACCGACGAGGGCGAGCGGCAGCTCTGGCAGGCGATCCGGCAGCTGGAGCCGCTGCGGCCGTCGTTCGTCTCGGTGACGTACGGTGCCGGCGGCGGCAACCGCGACCGGGTGGTGGAGATCACCGAGCGGATCGCCACCGACACCACGCTGCTGCCGATGGCGCACCTGACCGCGGTCGGCCACTCGGTCGCCGAGCTGCGGCACATGATCGGCCGGCTGGCCGGCGCCGGGGTCCGCAACGTGCTGGCGCTGCGCGGCGACCCGCCCGGCAGCGACCCGCAGGCCGAGTGGCACGCCCACCCGGAGGGCCTGGAGTACGCCGAGGAGCTGGTCCGGCTGGTCCGGACGCACGGCGACTACTGCGTCGGGGTGGCCGCCTTCCCGGAGAAGCACCCGCGCTCGCCCGACCTGGACTCCGACGCCCGGCACTTCGTGGCCAAGTGCCGCGCCGGCGCCGACTTCGCCATCACCCAGATGTTCTTCCGGGCCGAGGACTACCTGCGGATGCGCGACCGGGTGGCCGCGCTGGACTGCGACGTGCCGATCATCGCCGGGATCATGCCGATCACCAACGTGCGCGGCATCGAGCGCTCCGCGCAGCTGTCCGGCGCCGCCTTCCCGGCGGACCTGGCCGCCGAGCTCTACGCGGTGGAGGACGACCCGGTGGCGGTGCGCCGGATCGGGGTCGAGCGCGCCACCGCGCTGGCCGAGCGGCTGCTCGCCGAGGGCGTGCCGGGGCTGCACTTCTACACGCTCAACCGGTCCACGGCGACCCGGGAGGTGTGGGCCCGGCTCGGGCTCGGCGCCCGCTCGGTCGACCTCGCCTCGGCCTGAGCCGACCCACCGGCCGTGCCGACGGCGGTCCTGACAGCGGCGGTGTTCGCGGCGGCCACCGTGCTGCTGCTGGTGCTCACGCTGGCGACCGCCCGGCGGCCGGCGGCGCCCGTCCCGGACCGGGCTGAGTACCTGCGCCGCTGGGCCCCGCTGCACGGCAACTACGAGCCCCGGCCGGGCACCCTCGCCGGCCGCTGGCTGACGCTGGCGTACGCCGCCGCCCGCCCGCTGGCCGCCCGCGGCGTCGCCCCGGACCTGCTCACCGCCTGGGGCGTGCTGGTCTCTGCCGCGGTGGCGGCGATCGCGGCCGCCGGCGGGCGCTGGCCGCTCGCCGCGGTCGCGGTCGTCGTGCTGGCCGGCCTGCTGGACAACCTCGACGGGGCGGTGGCGATCCTGGGCGGCCGGACCTCCCGGTGGGGCTTCGTGCTCGACTCGCTCGCAGACCGGCTGTCCGACACCGCCTACCTGGTCGCCCTGTGGCTGCTCGGCGCGCCCGGGCCGATCAGTGTCGCCGGGGGCGCCCTGATGGGCCTGCAGGAGTACGCCCGGGCCCGCGCCGGCAACGCCGGCATGGGCGAGGTCGGCGTCATCACCGTCTGGGAGCGCCCCACCCGGGTGATCCTGACCGCCGGCCTGCTGCTCGGCGCCGGCCTGCTGCCCGGCTCGGCCGATCTCATCGCCACCGCCGGCGTCGCCGCCTGGGTCGCCCTCGGCCTGACCGGCCTGTCACAGCTCCTCCTCGTCGTACACCGCCTCCTCCAGGACTGACCGCCGGCGCTTGGCCGGCTCACACTGGCACTCGCAGTCGGCCGAGCAGTGCCGCTCGCACTCCGGGCCGCACGAGCAGTCGTGACCCTCGACATACCTCGGCTCGGGCGGTGATCGCCGCGGCAGCAGGTCGTCGCGGCTCGGGTGGTCTGCGGGCGTGCCGACTGCGGACCGGGCGAGGTCACGCTGGAGTCGTCGACGGACGTAGGACGCCGAGCCGGGTGGCCTGGGATAGGGCCGGTCGGCCCGATAGGGCAGTCCCACCCCCCACTGGCCGAACGGATCGAGGTGCGCCGGCAGCCGTCGTCGGCCGCGGTCGCGGACGCCGTCGGGCCGCATCGGTCGGATCGGCTCACCGTCGGCGTCGAGGACCGCCAGCCGCAGACCGGCCGTGGCGAGCGCCGGCTCCAGCAGGGCGAGAGTGGCCCGGCCGCTCGACTCGGCCCGCGCCACCGCCGCCGGGCTGACGCCGATTGCCCGCGCCAGCTCACGCTGGCTGAGGTCCGCGCGCCGGCGCGCCAGCCGCAGGATGCCGCTGACATCGAGGGTGTCGGTCATGCCGCCAGCTTCGGCGTTCGTCGACTCCCTCGACAGAGCCGGCAAGCAATCTGTGGACGCCGGATCGGCTTGTGGAAAACCCGTCCTCCGGACACCCCCGCGCCCTCCGTTTCCGCTGCGTCTCTGCTCCTCTAGGCGAGTCCTCTAGGCGAGTCCTCTAGCGAGTCCTCCAGGCGAGGCAGTCACGCGTGCTTGCGCCGCTGCGTCTCTGCCTCGCCGAGCGGAGCAGAGACGCAGCGTCTGAGGGGACGACCAGGGTGACCACCGCGCCCAGGTCGACCGCCGACATTGCGGACGGAGGAGAGTGCGGGGAGGTTGGCGGATCGGATCAGGCGGCGGGCCGTGTCTGCGTCGGGCCGCGGAGCAGAGGCGTACCGCACTCGCCGGCAGTGTGTCGTCCGGATCGTCGGCCCGCGGGTGGGGTCGGAGCTGAGCCAGTGGCCGGCCGCGGTCGGCGCGGAGCCCCTGTCCGGTGGCCTGTCGCTGCTCAGGCGGGGCCGATGAGGTCGGCGACGATCTTGGCGGAGAGGGCGACCAGCGGGAGGCCGCCGCCGGGGTGGGCGGACCCGCCGACCAGGAAGAGGCCGGGCAGCGGGGACCGGTTGGCCGGGCGGAGGAAGGCGGAGCGGGCGCCGTTGGACGATGTGCCGTAGATTGCGCCGCCCGGCGCCCGGGTCGCCCGCTCCAGGTCGGCCGGGGTGATGACCTGGGAGAACAGCAGCCGGTCGGTGACCTGCAGGCCGCGGCGGGCCAGGATGCCGAGCAGCCGGCCCTCGTACGACCCGGCCAGCCCGTGGGAGTCCCAGTCGACCGCGCCCGGCCCGGTGCCGTGCCGGGGCGCGTTGACCAGGACGAACCAGGCCTCGTGCCGGTCGGGGCGGACCGCCGGGTCGTCCGGCACGCTGATGTAGACGGTCGGGTCGGCCACCGGCGCGGCCGGGTCGCCGAAGACGGCGTCGAACTCGTCGTCGTACGAGCCGGGGAAAAGCACGTTGTGGTGCGCCAGCCCGGGGGTGCGGCCGCGGACGCCGAGCAGCAGCACGAAGCCGGACAGCGACGGCGTGCTGCGCCGCAGCCGGCGCAGCTGGCCGGGCTGCGGGAGCAGGTCGCGGTAGACGTGGGTGGCGTCGGCGTTGGCGACCACGACGTCGGCGGCCAGCCGGCCGCCGTCGGCGAGCCGGACGCCGCTGGCCCGCCCGCCGCTGGTCTCGATGCCAACCACGTCGGTGGAGGTGCGGATCCGCCCGCCGAGCGCGACGACTCGGCGGGCCAGCTCGTCGGCGAGGGTGCGCAGGCCGCCGCGCAGGTACCAGCCGCCGAAGGCCTGCTCCACGTACGGCACCACGGCGAGCGCGGCCGGCGCCCGGCGCGGGTCGGAGCCGGTGTACGTGGCGTACCGCTCGAAGAGGGTGCGCTGCCGCGGGTCGCCGAGGTAGCGCCGGCCCAGCGAGCGCAGGCTCCGCCCGGGCGCGATCGCGCGCAGGTCGCCGAGCCGGACCGCCTGCCGGGCCAGGTCGGCCGCGCCGCCGACCGCGGTCTCCAGGAACGGCTCCCGCACCGCCCGCCAGATCCGCTCCGACCGGCCGGCCAGCCGCCGCCACGCCCCGCCGGCGCCGGGACCGAACGCCGCGTCCATCCGGGCGGTGGTGACATCCAGTTCGGGCGCGGTGTCCAGCCGGGTGCCGTCGGCGAACCGGTGCCGGATCACCGGGTCGAGCGGCTCCAGGCCCAGGCTGGCCTCCAGCGGGTCGCCGGTGGCGGCGAAGAGGTCGGCGAACACGTGCGGCATGGTCAGCAGCGACGGGCCGGTGTCGAAGCGGAACGTCCCGGCCTCGGTGGTCCGCTCGACCAGACCGAGCTTGCCCCCGACCACCGGTGCCTGCTCGCAGACGGTGACGGCGTGCCCGGCGGCGGCCAGCCGGGCGGCGACGGCCAGCCCGCCGACGCCGGCCCCGATCACCACCACCCGGCTCATAGCACTACCCCCGCCGGCGCCACCCCGACCGGCGCCACCCCGACCGGCAGGGCGCGGCCCTTCCAGCGAAGCGTGCCGGTGCGGCGGGCGCGCCAGGAGCGGGCGGTGAGCCCGGTGAGAGCGAGCACCGAGACGGGATGGGCCAGCGCGTCGGGCCAGGCTCGCCCGCCGGTGCGGCGGGCGGCCACCACCCGGCCGGTCACCCCCGCAGCGTAGCCCGCCAGCCCCGTCAGCGACCCGCCCAGCGCGGCGGCGGCCGGCAGCACGTACGCGACCAGCAGCAGCCCGCCGACCGCGGCGGCGCCCGACCGCGAGCCGAAGGCCGACCACAGCGACTTGGTGTAGCCGTCGCGCAGCTCGGCCCAGCCGCCGTACATCCGGCAGGTGGCCAGCGCGGTGCCGTCGGCGACCCCGCCCCGCCCGCCGGCCCGCTTCACCGCGCGCAGGAGTGCCACGTCGTCGAGCACCTCGACCCGGATCGCGGCGTGGCCGCCGGCCCGGTCGTACGCGGCCCGCCGGACCGCGAGCAGCTGGCCGTTGGCCGCGGCCAGCGACGGCCGCGGGGAGCGCTCGGCCAGCCGCAGCGGCAGGAAGGTCAGCCAGGACCACTGCAGCAGCGGCTGCACCAGCCGCTCCGCCGGGGTCTCGGCGCGCTGCCGGGGATAGGGGGAGACCAGGTCCAGCCGGTGCCGGCGGAGCAGGTCCACGGTGGCGGCGACCGCGCCCGGGGCGAGCACCACGTCGGCGTCCAGGAAGAGCAGCACGTCGCTGCCCGGGTCGGCGGCGTCGGCGAGCTGCTGGCAGGCGTGCGGCTTGCCGAGCCAGCCGGCGGGCAGCGGCCGGCCGGGCAGCACCCGCACGCCGAGCGACCGGGCGAGGTCGCCGGTGCCGTCCGTGGAGCCGTCGTCGAGGACCAGGACCTCGGCGACCCCGTCCTGGGCCAGCACGGCCGCCAGGCAGGCCCGCACCCGCGGCGCCTCGTCCCGCGCCGGGAGCAGCACCGACACCCGCTCCGGCCCGGGCCGGGCGGCCGGGTCCGGGCGGCGCAGCAGCGCCGCGTTGACCGCGGCGTGCGCGGTCCCGGCCACCGCGAGCAGCGACCCGGCCCGGACCAGGGTCCTGATCAAGTGGTCACCGGGGCCGCCCGCCGCAGCGAGAGCGCGAGCGGGACCGCGACCAGGCCCATGCCCAGCCCGCCCCACAGCGCCGACGCGGGCAGCCCGAAGAACGCCGCGTGCGCCAGCACCGAGGACGCGTACGTCCAGAGGTAGAGCGCGTACGGCACCCTGTCGTCGCCGGGGCCCGGGGCCGGCAGCAGCAGCATGAGCAGGGCGGCGACCAGCAGCCAGCCGGCGTAGTTGGTCAGCGGCACGGTCGGCACCCCGGGCAGCGCCGGCAGCGGGTCGGCCCACCGCCAGTGCCCGGCGTCGACCATCTGCGGGTCCAGGAAGAGGTCCCAGGAGGCCAGCGCCAGCGCACCGACCGCGACCCGGCCGGCCCGCGACCGGGCCAGCCGCGCCGCCACCAGGTGGGCCGGCCAGGCCATCATGACCCAGGCCAGCGGGATCACCACCGGCACGCCGAGCAGGGCGGGGCCGAGGCTGTCGGCGTACTCGTACCGGCCGAAGGGGAAGCCGGTGGCGACCCCGACGGCCTCGGCGACCAGCCCGCCGCCGCCCGCGACGAGCAGCAGCAGGCCGGCCGTCCGGGGCCCGCGGGTCAGCCCGGCGTGCAGCAGCGAGGTGGCCGCGAACAGGACCACCGTGGCCACCGTCAGGGTGTCCCGGGTGTCGCCGCCGACCAGCGGGTACGCGACCTGGGCCAGCACCGTGGCGGCCGCGGGCGCGACCAGGGCGAGCTTGCCGCGGTCAGGCACGGGCGGCCGCCAGCGGGAGCCGCACCCCCAGCACCGCGAACGGCCGCGCGTCGCCGGGGAAGAGGTGGTGCCGGAGCAGGTCGACGAAGCCGACCGCCCGGTAGAGCTGCCAGGCCCGGGTGTCGCCCTCCGGCGTGGACAGCAGCACCGCCGGGTGCGGCAGGCCCTCCACCAGCGTCTCCAGCAGGGCCCGCCCGGCGCCGCGGCCCTGGTACGCCGGGCGGACGTGCAGCTCGGACAGCTCGAACGAGCCACGCAGCCAGTCCTCGGCCACCGCCGCGGTCAGCGCCGCCCGCACCTGGTCGTGCCACCACTGGCCGGGGGCGGTCTGGTAGCCGTAGCCGAAGCCGAGCAGCTCGTCCGCGCGGCCGACGCCGTCCCCGTCGCCGAGCGCGGCCACCGCCCGGAACTCCGGCCGCCGGGTGTGTGCGAGCGCGAACCCGGCCCGGTGCTGGCCGGCCTCGGGCGGGTAGCCCATCGCCTCGGCGTACACCGACATGGCCTCGGCCATCCGCTCCCGCGCCTCGGCCGGGGTCCACCGGGTGATCTTCATGCCAGCGGGTCCCGGCCGTCGACCGAGCCGGCCGCCTCCAGCACCGCGAAGCGGGCGAACAGCTCCTCCGCGTACCACCGCTCGCGGTCGGTCCGCGCCACCACCTCGCGGTGCGGGGCGCTCCCGTACGCGAAGTCGCGCAGCGCCCCGGCCGACTCCCACAGGCTGAACGTGCCCTGCAGGCCGACCGGTGCCTCGCCGATGCCGACCGCGAGCCGCAGCCCGGGGCGGCCGGCCAGGTCGAGCGAGACCGGGGGCACCGCCCGCCAGAAGGTGGCGGACCGCGTGACGGCGAGCCGCGCCCGGGTCACCGCGGCGACCGGCCCGTCCCACCGCCCGCCCCGTGGCGCCCCGAACGGCTCCCGCCCGGACCACCGCCCGCGCGCCGCCAGCGGCCGCAGCTCCACCCGCCACGCCTCCTCGGCCAGCCGCCGCCAGCGGGCCGCCGTCGGCGACCGCTCGAACGCCCGCGCCGCCGCCCGGTCGGTCCAGGTGGCCAGCAGGCCCCAGCGCCGCGCGTCGGCGTCGCGGACAGTGAACGTGCGCCCGTCGCCGGTGCCGAGCAGCTTGGCGAACCGCAGCCCCGGCTGCCGGCGGACCGGCCGCCGCTCGGTGGCCATCCGGGCAATCGCGGCCGGCACGGCCCGGCGCGGCACCCGCCACAGGTGCAGCGTGACCAGCTCGGGCACCGCCTCGTGCATGGGCTGAGCGTAGGTGCCGGCCGTCCGGCCTGCTCAGCCGACCTCCGCTCAGATCGTCCGGCGCATGACCAGCCGGGGCAGGCCGCTGGCCTTGGCCTCCGTACGGCCGACGACCTCGAAGCCGGCGTGCTCGAACATCGCCCGGGTCCCGACGAACGCCATGGTCAGGTCGATGCGGCCGGTGCCCGGGTCGACCGGGTAGCTCTCCACCGCCGGGGCACCGCGACCGGCGGCCCACGCGACCGCGCCCTCGATCAGCGGGGTGGTGTGGCCGCGCTTGCGGTGACCGCCGCGGATCACCACGCAGATGATGCTCCACACCGGCAGCTCGTCCAGCGGCTCGATGAGCTTGGACCGGGACAGCCGGGTGTTGTCCGCGCGGGGGCCGATGCTGCACCAGCCGACCGGCTCGCCGTCGGCGTACCCGATCACGCCCGGCGGGTTCCTCCGCCGGCACAGCGCGCGGAACGCCTCCTCCCGGCTGTCCCCGCCGAGCTCGGCGATCTCGCCGGCGGTCAGCCGGTGCGACAGGCACCAGCAGTGGCTGGCCCGCCGGTTGGGGTTGACCACGGTGGCGAAGTCGTCGACCCGCTCGGGCGTGACCGGATGCGTCTCGAACGCCACCGGGGCCGCCTCAGCCGACCTCGGCGGGCGTGCCGCCGGTGATCCGGACCAGCTCGTCGTACGAGGTCGGGAAGACCGTGTGCGGGAGCCCGCCGGCCGCCCACACCACCTCGTGCCCGGCCAGGTCGACGTCGACCAGCGTGCGCAGCGGGCGCGGGTGCCCGACCGGGGCCACCCCGCCGATCGGCTGGCCGGTGGCGGCGCGGACGAAGTCCGGTGTGGCCCGGCGCAGCGCGCCGACCCCGACCAGCGCGGCGACCCGGGCGGTGTCCACCCGGTGCGCCCCGCTGGTCAACACCAGCAGCGGCTCGCCGTCGGCGTCGAAGACCAGCGAGTTGGCGATCGCGCCGACCTCGACGCCGAGCTGCGCGGCCGCGGCCGGCGCCGTCCGCGCCTCCTCGCCCAGCTCCCGCACCTCGCCGGTCACCCCGCCCGCCACCAGCGCCTCACTCACCCTGCGTACGGTCGGATGGGTCACGGCGCCACCGTAGCGGTGGGCGGAACCGGTTTCAGTCGACGCCGAACAGCGGCTCGTCGGGGGAGCGGAAGTCGGCCGCCGGCAGGCCGTCCGGGTGGGCGCGGCGGACCCGGTCGACGACCTCGACCGCGACCTCGAGGTGCCAGCGCTTGGTGGCCCGGTAGAAGTCCTGCGCCGCCCCGCTCAGCTTGGGCCGCCCGTGCAGCGGCTTGTCGCTGACCGCGAGCAGGGTCGCGGTCGGCACCCGGTAGCGGAAGCCGTTGGCCGCCACGGTGCCGGACTCCATGTCCACCGCGACCGCCCGGGACAGCCGCATCCGGTCCAGCACCCCGCCCTGCTCGAACTCCCAGTTGCGGTTGTCGGTGGTGTAGACGGTGCCCAGCCGGAACGGCAGCTCGCGGAGGACCAGCGCGTCCAGCAGGTACGTGTTGAGCCGGTGGTTGGAGGCGACCGGCACGCTGGTCGGCAGCACGTGGTCGAGCACCCCGTCGGCCCGGTGGTACGTCGTCGCCAGCACCAGGTCGCCGACGTCCTGGTGGTTACGCAGGCCGCCGCAGTGCCCGATCATCAGCATCAGGTCCGGGCGGAGCACCGCGACGTGGTCGGTGATGGTCTTCGCGTTGGGCGGGCCGACGCCGATGTCGATCAGCGTGATCCCGTCCCGGCCGGGCCGGGTGGCGTGCCAGGCCGGCATCTGCCGCCCCGGCCGGTCCGGCCCGAGGGCGTCCGGGAACACCTCCCGGAACGAGTCCACGTGCCAGGAGTAGTTGGTGAACAGCACGTACCGCTGGAAGACCTCGGCCGGCGTGCCGGTGTAGTGCGCGAGCCGGTCGATGGACAGCGCCATCCGCTCGGGCGTGAACAGGAACAGCTTCTTGCGCCGCAGGTCCCACGTCTTCTCGTCCAGCGCGGCCAGCAGCGCCGGGTCGTGCAGGTCCAGCGCCGGCCGGGACGCGCGGGCGGCGATCCGGGCGCCGGCGGCGGCCAGCTTGCGCAGCTCGCGCTCCAGGTACGGCCGGATCGCGGCCGGGCAGGCGAACTCGCCCTCCAGCACCGGGTTGTGCCGCGACCACGGCCGCTCCACGGCGAGCGCGCCGTACGACCCCTCGGCGTGCGCCGCCTCCAGCGCCTCGCACAGCGTGGCCACCGCCGCCGGCACCTCGCCGGCGTCCACCTGCGCGAAGTCGTACGTCACCGCCACGCGGCGAGCCTAGCCAGGGCGTGTCCCCGGCCCGCTCAGACGTGGATGCCGCACTCGGTCTTGGACCTGCCGGCCCACCGCCCGGACCGCGGGTCGGCGCCCGGCTCGACCCGGGCCGTGCAGGGCGCGCACCCGATGGACGGGTAACCCTCCTCGACCAGCGGGTTGACCAGGATGTCGTGCTCGTCGACGTACGCGTCCACGTCGGCCTGGGTCCAGGTAGCCAGCGGGTGGATCTTGACCACGGCGCGGCGCTCGTCCCACTTGACCACCGGGGTGTCGGCCCGGGTCGGCGACTCGTCCCGGCGGACCCCGCTGACCCAGGCCGTGTACGGCGCCAGCGCGCGGCCCAGCGGCTCCACCTTGCGCAGCCAGCAGCACCGGTCCGGGTCCCGGTCGTGCAGCCGGGGCAGCAGGTCGGCGTCCTGCTCGGCCACCGTCCACAGTGGCTCGACCGTCTGCACGGTGACCGGCAGCGTGGCCGCCACCGCGTCCCGGGTCCCGATGGTCTCCGGGAAGTGGTAGCCGGTGTCCAGGAACAGCACCGGCACCCCGGGCTGGGCCCGCGAGGCCAGGTGCGCCAGCACCGCGTCGGTCATCGAGGACGAGACGCACATCGTGTCGCCGAACTCGCGCGCCCCCCAGCGCAGGACGTCCAGCGGGGGGGCGCCGTCAAGCCAGCCCGCGGCCGCGGCGGCCAGGTCGGCCAGCCGCTCCCACTCCTCCCGCGGCGCGCTCACCGGTCCGCCTCCTGCTTGACCGCCTTGACCGCGAACGCGCGCCGGCACGACTCGCACACCCACTCGCCGGGGCGCTCGCCGTACGGCCGGATCGCCTCGTCCCCGCAGTACGGGCAGAAGAACGGGGTCTGGTGCCGGCTCACGTCAACCACCCCTCCTCGGCCCGGGCCGCGTACGCGGCGAAGCTCTCGGCCGGCTCCCGGTGCTCCAGGTAGCCGCGCAGCACCCGCTCGACGTAGTCGGCGGCGTCGTCCGCCGGCACCTTGAGGCCGCGGAACTTGCGGCCCAGCGCGGCCTGCTCGCCCAGATGGCCGCCGAGGTGCACCTGGTAGACCTCGACGTCCTCGCCGTCCGGCCCGCGCGCCACCGAGCCCTTGAAGCCGATGTCGGCGACCTGGAAGCGGGCGCAGGAGTTGGGGCAGCCGTTGAGGTTGACCGTGACCGGCTCCGGGAAGTCCGGCAGCCGGCGCTCCAGCTCGGCGTACAGGTCCTGGGCGCGCTGCTTGGTCTCGACGATCGCCAGCTTGCAGAACTCGATGCCGGTGCAGGCGATGGTGCCCTCCCGGAACGCGCTCGGCCGGGCCGGCAGGTCGGCCCCGGCCAGCTCGCCGACCAGGCCGTCCACCCGGTCCGCGGGCACGTCCAGGATCACCAGCGCCTGCTGGGCGGTGGTCCGGACCCGGCCGCTGCCGTACGCGCCGGCGAGGTCGGCGATCCGGGCCAGCTGGGTGCCGCTGGTGCGGCCGGCGCGCAGCGCGAAGCCGACCGCGTGCCGACCGTCGAGCTGCTCGGTGACCCCGACGTGGCCGCGGGGGCCGGTCTGCGGGGCGGTCGCCGGTCCGTCCGGCAGCGGCGCGGCCAGGTATTCCTTCTCCAGCACCTGGCGGAACCGCTCCGGGCCCCAGTCGGCGAGCAGGAACTTCAGCCGGGCGTGCTGGCGGGACCGCCGGTAGCCGTAGTCGCGGAAGACCGAGGTGACCCCGGCCCACACCTCCTCGACCCGGTCCGGCTCGACGAACGCGCCGAGCCGGACGGCGAACCGCGGGTTGGTGGACAGCCCGCCGCCGACCCACAGGTCGAAGCCGGGGGTGCCGTCCGGCCCGACCACGCCCTCGAACGAGATGTCGTTGATCTCGTGGTTGGTGCAGTGCCGTGCGCAGCCGGAGATCGAGGTCTTGTACTTGCGGGGGAGGTTGGAGAAGGCCGGGTCGCCGATGTAGCGGTCGCGGACCGCGCGCAGCGCCGCGGTGCCGTCGAGCACCTCGTCGGCGGCCACCCCGGCCAGCGGGCAGCCGAGGATGACCCGCGGGGTGTCGCCGCAGGCCTCGGTGCTGTCCAGGCCGACGGCCTCCAGCCGGCGCCAGATCTCCGGGACGTCCTCGATCCGGATCCAGTGCAGCTGCACATTTTGCCGGTCGGTGACGTCGGCGACGTCCCGGCCGAAGTCGGTGGCGATCCCGGCCACCACCCGCAGCGCCTCGTTGGACAAAGTGCCGCCGTCGATGCGGACCCGGAGCATGAAGAACTCGTCCTCGAGCTCCTCCGGCTCCAGCACGGCGGTGCGGCCGCCGGGGATGCCCGGCCGGCGCTGGGTGTACAGCCCGAACCAGCGGAACCGGTTGCGCAGGTCGGCCGGGTCGATGCCGGCGAACCCGGTGTAGGCGTACCGGTCCAGGATGCGTCTTCGTACGTTGAGGGCGTCGTCGTCCCGCTTGACCCGTTCGTTCTGGTTCAGCGGCTCGCGATGACCCAGGGCCCACTGGCCCTGCCCGCGTTGCGGGGGCATGGGGGGTCCTTCCGGGGGGCGGGTGCGGCGACCCGGCTCGGGGCGAGGATGCCGCGCGGACGGTCTAGCCCGGACAGACGGCGCTGTCGACCCGCTGGAGATCGATGTGACGCCGGGACACCAGGAACACGGGCGTCACTCCGAGGGACCTCACAGCTCCCAGCCTCCCACACGATCCCGGCGAGGGCTACCAACCGGACTCCAAGGGACGAACAGGAGATGTGACGCATGCCACACCTCCTGCCGGCTGCCAGGATGGCGGCGATGGGGTCCTATCCACTCGTCCTCGACCTGGCCGGCCGCCGCGCGGTGGTGGTCGGCGGGGGCGCGGTCGCGCTGCGGCGGGCCCGCGGGCTGCTCGACGCCGGGGCGACGGTGCTGGTGGTGGCGCCGTCGGTGCGCTCCGAGCTGGCGGCGCTGCCGGTGGCGGTGGCGCGCCGGCCGTACGCCGACGGCGACCTGGCCGGGGCCTGGCTGGTGCACGCCTGCACGGACGACCCGGCGGTGAACGCGGCGGTCGCGGCCGAGGCCGAGCGGCGCCAGGTGCCGTGCGTACGGGCCGACGCGGCCGCCGGCGGCACCGCGCGGACGCCGGCGGCGGCCCGGGCCGGCGGGCTGGTGGTCGCGGTGGCCACCGACGGGCCGGACGCCGACCCGGGGCGGGCCCGCGCGGTGCGGGACGCGGTGGCGCTGCTGCTGGACACCGGCGGGCTGCCGCTGCGGGCGCACCGGCCCGGACCCGGGCGGGTGGCCCTGGTCGGGGGCGGGCCGGGCGATCCGGAGCTGATCACCGTCCGGGGCCGGCGGCTGCTGGCCGAGGCCGACGTCGTGGTGGTCGACCGGCTGGCGCCGCGGGTGCTGCTGGCCGAGCTGCCGCCCGAGGTCGAGGTGGTCGACGTCGGCAAGGCCCCGCACGGCGCCGGCCCGACCCAGGAGGAGATCTCCGCGGTGCTGGTCGACCGGGCCCGGCGCGGGCTGCGGGTGGTACGGCTGAAGGGTGGCGACCCCTTCGTGCTCGGCCGCGGCGGCGAGGAGGTGCTCGCCTGCGTCGCGGCCGGCGTGCCGGTCGAGGTGGTGCCCGGGGTGAGCTCGGTGCTGGCCGGTCCGGCGGCGGCCGGCATCCCGGTCACCCACCGCGGGGTGGCCGCCGGCTACACGGTCGTCTCCGGCCACCTGGACCCGACCCGGCCCGGCTCCACGCTGGACTGGCAGGCGCTGGCCGACGGGCCGGGCACCATGGTGCTGCTGATGGGGCTGGACCGGCTGGCCGCGGTGGCGGCCGAGCTGGTCGCCCGGGGCCGTCCGGCGGGCACCCCGGTCGCGGTGGTCCGCCGGGCCACGCTGCCCGACCAGCAGGTGCTCGTCGGCACCCTGGACACGATCGCGGCCCAGGTCACCGCGGCCGGGCTGCGGCCGCCCGCGGTCGTCGTCATCGGCGACGTGGTGGGCCTGCGGGACACCCTCTGGGGCGGCTCGCCGCCCGGCTGAGATCCGGGGCGCGGCGGGTGGCGCGGGACGTTGCGATCCGGCCGGTCACGCGGTTTACTTCTACCCGTCGTTCGAACACACGTTCGAGCGACGGAGTCCTCCCGCCGGGCGGTGCGGCCCTCGACCCCCGCGCCGCCCGGCGGGCAGGCATCCTGACGAGCGCATGAGGGACAGGAGAGCCGCCCGATGCCCATGGTCCACGAGCAGCCGGTCGACGTCGCCAGCCACGGCGACGCTCCCGAGCAGTTCCTGCTGGACGGCCGGCTCCATGCGGTGCGGGCGGTGCTGGCCCGCTGGACCGAGCCGGGCGGCTGGCGCTGGTCCGGCCCCGGGCAGGTGGTGCCCGTGCCGGTCGGGTCGCCGGCCGGCGGGGTGGCGGTGATCCACTCGGTCCCGGTCGACCTCGCCGACCGGGAGCTGTGGCGGGTGGAGGCGGCGGCCGGGATGACCGCCCGCCCGCAGGTGTTCGACCTGTGCCGGGACACCGGGGCGGAGCCCCCGCGGTGGACCGCGACGCTGGTGGAGGAGTGAGCGACGATGACCACGACGACCGTGCGCCGGCTCGGTCCGGCGCGGATGCCGGGCCAGGTGCTCCCGTCCGCGCTCGGCCTGCTCGACCAGGCCCGGCGCGGGCTGCAGGAGGCGGCCGGGCTGTCCGTGCCGGCCGAGCGCTACGCGACCGCTCACCTCGCCGCGCTGCGGGCGGCGGCCGCCGTGCTGGCCGCCCGGACCGGGCCGGTGGACACCCGGCTGCGCCGGCGCCGGCCGACCAGCGCCTGGGTGCTGCTCACCGAGGTGGTGCCAGAGCTGGGGGAGTGGGCGGCGTTCTTCGCGGCCGGCGCGGCCAAGCGGGCCGCCGCGGAGGCCGGCGTGACCAGGGCGGTGACCGCGCGTGAGGCCGACGACCTGCTTCGCGACGCGGGCACCTTCCTCGCGCTGGCGGAGACGACGCTCGGCCTGGTGCCGTCGCTCCCGCTCGGCGCGCCGCGGGCCGGGTAGGTCCGACTGAGGCGTGTCCGCCGGTCGTCCGGCGGCACCGGCGGGGACACCGCCTACGCTCGCCTCCGTGTGGACGGTGCTGCAGGCGGAGCTGGCCCGGGCGGCGGAGGCCGGCGCGACGTCGCTGGCCGTGCTCGACCTGGGCGGCGGCAGCGGCGGGTCCGCGGTGCCGCTGGCCCGGCTCGGGCACCGGGTGACGGTGGTCGACGCCAGCGCGGACGCGCTGGCCACGCTGCAGCGCCGGGCCGCCGAGGCCGGGGTGGCCGACCTGGTCACCCCGGTGCAGGGGGACGTGGAGCGGCTGCCCGCGGCGGTCGCCGGATCGGCGTACGACCTGGTGCTCTGCCACAGCCTCCTGGAGGTGGTGGACGAGCCGGCCGCGACGCTGGCCACCGTGGCCGGCGCGCTGCGCCCCGGCGGCTGCGCCAGCGTGCTGGCCGCCGGCCGGGCCGCGGCGGTGCTGGCCCGCGCGCTCGGCGGGCACCCGGCCGACGCGCTGCGCGCGCTCACCGACCCGGCCGGCCGGTGGGGCGCCGCCGACGGCGTGCTGCGCCGCTTCGACACCGACGGGCTGGTCGCGCTGGTGGCTGCCGCCGGGCTGACCGTGGAGGCCGTGCACGGGGTGCGGGTGCTCGCCGACCTGGTGCCCGGCGCCGTGCTGGACGCCGAGCCGGGCGCCGCCGAGGCGCTGCGCGAGCTGGAGGCCGCCGCCGCCGCCCGCCCGCCGTACCGGGACGTCGCCGCCCAGCTGCACGTGCTGGCCCGCCGCTGAGGTGATGCGGTGGACGACGCCGGCTGCCCGATCCTGCACGTCGACATGGACGCCTTCTACGCCAGCGTGGAGCTGCGCCGGCGCCCGGAGCTGCGCGGCCGGCCGGTGATCGTCGGCGGGGGCGCCCGCGGGGTGGTGCTGTCGGCGACGTACGAGGCGCGCGCCTCCGGTGTGCGCAGCGCGATGCCGATGCGGCGGGCCCAGCGGCTCTGCCCGCGGGCGGTGGTGCTGCCGCCGCGGTTCGCCGACTACGCGCAGGCCTCCGCCGGGGTGATGGCGGTCTTCCGGTCGGTGACCCCGCTGGTGGAGCCGCTGTCGCTGGACGAGGCGTTCCTGGACGTGTCCGGCGCCGCGCGGCGGCTGGGCCGGCCGGCCTGGATCGGCGAGTGGCTGCGCGCCCGGATCACCGACGAGCAGGGCATCACCTGCTCGGTCGGGGTGGCACCGACGAAGTTCCTGGCCAAGCTGGCGTCCTCGGCGGCCAAGCCGGACGGGCTGCTGGTGGTGCCGGTCGACGGGGTCACCGGCTTCCTGCACCCGCTGCCGGTCGAGGCGCTGTGGGGCGTCGGGGAGCGCACCGCCGAGCACCTGCGCCGGCTCGGGTTGCGCACCGTGGGCGACCTGGCCGCCCAGCCGGCCGCGGCGCTGCGCCGGGCGCTGGGTGAGGCCGCCGGCACCCACCTGCACGAGCTCGCCAACGGCCGGGACCCGCGCCGGGTCACCCCGGACGAGCCGGACAAGTCGGTCGGCGCCGAGGAGACCTTCGACACCGACGTCGACGACCACGAGGTGGTGCACCGCGAGCTGCTGCGGCTCGCCGAGCGCACGGCGGCCCGGCTGCGGGCGGCCGGCCTGGCCGGGCGGACGGTGAGCATCAAGATCCGGTTCGCCGACTTCAGCACGGTCACCCGGGCGCGGACGCTGCCGGCCCCGACCGACGCCGGCCACGAGGTGTACTCGACCGCCCGGGCGCTGTACGCCGGCCTGGAGCTGGACCGGCCCCGGATCCGGCTGGTCGGGGTCCGGGTGGAGGGGATCGCGCCGGCCGGGGACGGGGCCCGCCAGCTGGAGCTCGGCGCCCGGGAGCACGGCTGGCGGGACGCGGACCGGGCGGTGGACCGGGCATCCCGGCGGTTCGGCGCCGGCACGGTCCGCCCGGCCACCCTGGTCCGCCCCGACCCTCCCGGGCCGCCGGCCGGGGAGGGCGGTGGCCGGCCCGCCGGGGCGCCGGACGACCGGTCCGGAGGAGGGGTGTAATGGGTGGTCGGGCAACAACCCGGTCGCGGCAGGGCAGTTCGCCTTTCCCCTCGGGTCATCCGCTCGTATCCTCGTGGTGGCGGCCCCCGCGGCCGTCGCCATGGTCTCCCGCGCCGGCCCCCTGTCGTCGCGGTCGCACTGTCAGGAGGGGCGCCGTGCCGCTCTCGGACCACGAGCAGCGCCTGCTCGAGCAGATCGAGCGGGCGTTGTACGCCGAGGATCCCAAGTTTGCCTCGGCCGTCAGCTCGACCGATCTGCGCACGCACGCCCGGCGGCGGGTCCGCCGGGCGATCGTCCTGCTGATCCTGGGCATGGCCGCGTTGCTGGCCGGTGTGACCACGACCGAGGTCGCGCTCGGGGTCGCCGGCTTCTGTATGATGCTGTTCGCCCTGGTCTACGCCGCGTCGCAGTACAAGAAGGTTTCCGGGCGCCCGGACCTGCGGGTGGCCGGCAGTGAGCGGCCAGCCACCCGCCGCGGCAAGCAGCGCAAGCTGCCGCTGCTGCAGCGGATGGAGGAGCGCTTCCGCCGCCGCTTCGACGACCGCTAGAGCCTCACCCCCGACGCCCCGGTGCCCGGCACCGGGGCGTCGCCCACTCCGGGGCCGTTGCCCATGCCGGAGACTGGGCCCTGGCGTTCCGGGGCCCTGGCGTTCCGGGGCCCTGGCGTTCCGGGGCCCTGGCGTTCCGGGGCCCTGGCGTTCCGGGGCCCTGGCGTTCCGGGGCCCTGGCGTCCGGGGCCCTGGCGTTCCGGGCTAGCGGCGGCGGGGGGTGACCGGGCGGCGGACGGTCTCGCCGAGCCGGTTCAGCGCGGTGGACGCGTTCGCGGCCCGCAGCGCCGACCCGGTCTGCGCGGCCCGCACCGTCGACGGCGGCAGCAGCGTGGCCCTCCACCGGCGCCGCCGCCCGGCGCCCGCCCGCAATCCGCGCCGCACCGCGCGTACCGCGCCGGCCAGGTCACCGGACACCCCGGCGCGGGCGGCGTACCGGGCGCGCTCCTCGGCCAGCGCCACCAGCCGCAGCCCGCGGACCGCCTCCTCGTCCAGCGACAGGTCGCGGCCGAGCCGGCGGGCCAGCCCGCGGGGCGTCTCGGTGCGCGGCGTCGGCACCCCGTAGTCCGCCGCGGTGCCGATCACCTCGTCCCAGGCCGCCCGGGCGGCGGCCTCCGCATCGGCGCCGGCCGCGGCCCGCAGCCGGCGGCGCCGGGTGGCCAGCCGGACCAGCGCCGGGGTGAGCAGCAGCAGGATGGCGACCAGCACCCCGCCGGCGACCAGCGACCGCTGCGGGGTCACCAGGCCCTCGCCTGGCGTGTCGGACGAGGCCACGCCCGGGTCCAGATCCTCCCCGGGCAGCTGGTTGCCGGTCGGGCCTGGCGACCCGGTCGCGCCGGTGCCGGCGGTCGAGCTCGGCGTCGCCGACTGCTCCGGCCGCGGCGCGTAGTCCGGCGCGACGGCCCGGCCCTCGCCCAGCGGCGTGGGGTCGAAGTACGTCCAGCCGATGCCGGAGAAGTACGCCTCCACCCAGGCGTGGGCGTCGTTGGTGGTGATCACCCGGGTGCCGTCCGGCTCCCGCTTTCCGGTGGTGTAGCCGAGCACCACCCGGGACGGGATGTCGACCTGCCGGAGCATGACCGCCATCGCGGCCGCGTACTGCTCGCAGTAGCCCCGCTTCTTGTCCAGGAAGTCGGCCAGCGCGTTGCCGCTGTTGCCGCTGGGCGTGGAGGTCGAGTACGTGAACTCGCCACCGGTGAAGTGGTCGTTGATCGCCCTCGCCTTCAGGTACGGCGAGTCGACGCCCCGGGTGATCGTCTCGACGATCGTCTTGACCCGGTCCGGCAGGTTCGACGGGCGGAGGGTGACCTGGGTCGGCAGGGTGTCCTTGTCGTTCTCGGACAGCGCGCCGACCTCGGCCAGCTGCGAGGTCGTGGGCTGCGGGTTGATGGTGCGCACGGTGTAGTCCAGGCCGTCGTCCAGCCCGTCCCGGCGGCCCACGACGGCCTTCTCGTCGTCGTACCGCCACGAGTCGTCGGGGCCGGTGATGGTGGACGGCCAGTAGAAGACCGGCAGGTGGTCGTCCCGGTAGTTGCCGGTCAGCCGGATGCGGGCGTCGAAGGTCTGCTCCGGGCCGGCCCGCCCCTGGTCGTTCGGCGCCAGCATCAGCGGGGTCAGCTCGACGTCGAAGTCGTCGCCGGTGGAGCGGAAGCCGTTGGGCCGGTAGTCGTCGAGCACCTTCGTCCGCAGGTACGGCAGCTCGTCCAGGTCCGACCGCACCCGCATCAGCTCCAGCGGGGCGCCGCGGACCAGCTCGCCGCGCAGCGCGGCGAACTCGTTGAGCGCGCCGCCGCCGCCGGTCCCGGTGCTGCCGCCGGTGCGGCCCAGCCGGGACAGCGCGTTGCCGGTCAGCCCGGGCACCAGCAGCGGCAGCACCACCGCGATGGCGATGGCCGCGGCCCCGATCCGCTGGCCGGTCAGCGGCAGCGGGGCGTCCGCGTCGGCGGCGTCGGCGGCGCCGACCGGGCGGCCCCAGTGCAGCAGCCGGTCCCGGCCCTCGACCAGCAGGAGCAGCAGGTAGCCGGTGGCGCCGATGGCGAACAGCACCCACGGCACGCCGTTGGCGGCGACGGCGGTGGGGACCGCGTACAGGGCGAGCAGCGCCAGGCCGGACGCCGCCGGCCGGCGCAGGCCGACCGCGATGACGTCCACCACGATCGCCAGCCCGCCGATCGCGGCCGCGGTGAGCAGCTTGAGGCCGGTGGTGGCCGGCACCGGGGCGGCCAGCTGGTTGACGTTGGTCATGCCCCGGTCCAGCCCGGTGCCCAGCAGGTCCAGGCTCTCCGGGGTGGGGATCAGCCCGAGCAGCGCGCCCTCGGCGGCGAACACCACGGTCAGGTAGACCAGCAGGCCGGCCGCGCCGGCCACCGGCACCAGCACCGCCGGCAGCCGCAGCGACCGGGCCAGCAGGTGGGCGCCGACCACCGCGGCGACCGCGGCCCACGCGTACCAGATCCAGCTCCACGTCTCGAAGACCGCGCCGAGCGGCGCCGCCCCGAGCGCCACGGCGGCCCCGGCCGCCAGCGTCATCCGGGTGGTGGTCCTCACCCTGCCCCGCCCTTCGTCCCGGCCGCCGCCGGCGGGCCGACCATGCCGCCGGCCGGCCGGTGGGCCGCGTTCGGCCACAGCCGCGGCAGCGTGTCGCCGTGCCGCGCCCGCAGCACCCGCCAGCCCGCCCGCATCAGGATCTCCACCGTCGCGTCGTACGCGGCCTCGGCCTCGGCCTGTGCCCGCGGCGACAGGCCGACCCAGCCGCTGGCGTCCAGCAGCACGGCCACCGACACGTCGTTCGGGGACCGGGTGGAGGCGAGCAGCGCGGCCTGCCCGGCGTCCAGCAGCCCGAGCACCGCGATCAGGGTGCCGAGGCCCTCGGTGCTGCGCAGCGGCCCGACGGCCGCCTCCAGGCCGGGGTTGCGCGACTGCGTCACCTCGGCCAGGTGGTCGAGCAGCACGCCCTCGGCGGCGATGTCGGTGCCGCCGGCGACCGCCCCGGTGTCGGTGATCATCCGGACCGAGAAGCCGCGCCGGGCGGCGTGCACGCCCACGCTGGCGACCGCGCTGACCGCCCACTCGAAGCTCGACCCGGGCCCGTCGCCGCGGTGCGCGGCCGACCGGGTGTCCAGCATCAGGGTGGCCCGGCTCTGCCAGGGCCGCTCCTCCCGCCGGACCATGAGCTTGCCGACCCGGGCGGTGGACCGCCAGTGCACCTTCCGCAGGTCGTCGCCGTTGCGGTACTCCCGGGTTGCGGCATCGTCGTCGCCGCGGATGGCGACCGACCGGCTGACGCTCTCGCCGCCGGACTCCCAGGCGCCGCCGAGGCGCACCGCGGGCAGCGCCTGCACCGCCGGCACCACGGTGAGCTGGTCCATGGTGGTGAACGAGCGGGTCAGCTCGACCAGCCCGAAGGGGTCGGCCAGCCGCAGCCGCAGCGGGCCGATCCGGTAGCGCCCGCGCGCGTCGGAGCGGACCGGGTAGCGCACCGTGCGGTGCTGGCCCGGGCCGATCCGGTCCACCGTGAACCGGGGCCGGCCGCCCAGCGTGTACGGCACCTCGTCCTCGAGCAGCAGCAGCCCGGTCGGCAGGAACGACACGTTCTCCAGCTGCAGCCGCACCTCGGCCGGCTGGCCGGCCGGCACCCGGGACGGCGCCAGCGACCGCGAGCAGGACAGCCGGAACCGGGTGCGCGCCACCACCGCGGCCGCCACCAGCGGCAGCGCGACGAGGAAGACGGCCACCCGGAGCAGGTCGCGCTCGCCGAGCACGAGGCCGCAGAGCGCGGCCGCGGCACCCGCGGCGAGCAGGCAGCGGCCGCGGGTGGTCAGGCCGGACAGCGCCGCCCGCACGGGAGTCAGACCCTCCGGCCGACCGGCGGCGTGTCCGCGGGCCGGGGCACCGCGACCGTGCGCAGCACGTCGGCCACCACCGCCTCGGCGCCGCGGCGGGCGATCTGCGCCTCCGCGGTGAGCAGCACCCGGTGCGCCAGCACCGGCTGGGCCAGCCGCTGCAGGTCGTCGGGCAGCACGTAGTCCCGGCCGGACAGCGAGGCCTGCGCCTTGGCGGCCCGCAGCAGCTGCAGGGCGGCCCGCGGGGACGCGCCGAGGCGCAGGTCGGGAGCGCGGCGGGTCGCGTTGACGATGTCCACCGCGTATCGCCGGACCGCGTCGGAGACGTGGACGCGGCGGACCACGTCGATGAGCTGGCGGACCTCGGTGGCGGTGGAGACCGGCTGCAGCGAGTCGAGCGGGTCGCGGCCGGCGTGGTCGGCGAGCATGACCATCTCGGCTTCGGCGTCCGGGTAGCCCATCGAGACCCGGGCGGTGAAGCGGTCGCGCTGCGCCTCGGGGAGGGGATAGGTGCCCTCCATCTCGATCGGGTTCTGGGTGGCGATGACCATGAAAGGCGCCTCCAGCACGTACGTCGTGCCGTCGACGGTGACCTGCCGCTCCTCCATGCACTCCAGCAGCGCGGACTGCGTCTTGGGCGAGGCCCGGTTGATCTCGTCGCCGACGACCAGGTTGGCGAAGATCGCGCCCGGCCGGAACTCGAAGTCGCGGGACTCCTGGTTGTAGACGCTGACGCCGGTGACGTCGGAGGGCAGCAGGTCGGGGGTGAACTGGATCCGGCGCACCGAGCAGTCGATCGAGCGGGCCAGCGCCTTGGCCAGCTTGGTCTTGCCGACGCCGGGCACGTCCTCGATGAGCAGGTGGCCCTCGGCCAGCAGCACCACGATGGCCAGCCGGGCGACCTCCGGCTTGCCGTCGATGACGCGCTCGATGTTCGCCGCTATCCGCCCGCCGGTCTGGCCGACCACGTCGACCGGGATCGACCCGGCGCCGTCCACCGAATCCTGCACCGCCACCGCAGCCTCCTCGCCTGGTTGACGCACAGTCTGTCAAACTGTGCCGCACCGCACCGGTCGTCCGGGAGGGAAGCACCCCAGCTGAGCACCGAGAGCGACACCGACCGCGCCGTCGAGGTCAACCGTACGTTCCACGACCACGAGTGCGTCTACTACGACGAGCGGTTCGCGATCGAGCACGACGCCCGCTCGGCCCGGCAGGCGCTGACGGAGGTGGAGCGGCTGCTCGGCCGGCCGCTGCGGGCCGGCGAGGTGGTCCTCGACCCCGGCTGCGGCACCGGCTGGCAGGCGGCCGGCCTGCGCCGGGCCGCCCCCGCGGTCACCGTGGTCGGGGTGGACCTGTCCGCCGGCATGCTCGGCAAGGCGCGCGCGGCCGGCGCCGGCCCGCTGGTGCAGGCGGACGCCACCCGGCTGCCGCTGGCCGACGGCAGCGTCGACCTGGTCGTCACCCGGGGCGTGCTGCACCACCTGCCGGACGTGGTCGGCGCGCTGGCCGACTGGCGCCGGGTGCTGCGGCCGGGCGGCGCGGTGGTGGTCGTCTCCGAGCCGACCCCGACGGTGGAGCGGCACGGCGAGGTGCTGGTCCGCGCCCTGCTCCCGCTGCTGCGCCGGCCGCTGACCCCGACCGAGGACTTCTGGGAGCTCGCCTCGATGGCGGCCAACCTGCACGTCTTCACCCCGGAGCGGCTGGCCGCGCAGGCCCGGGAGGCCGGCTACACCGACGTCCGGCTGGACACCGCCGACCTGCTCTCCACGCTCGTGCTGACCAGCTCGTACGTGGTGCACGGCCGGCGCCGCACGCTGGCCCGGCGGATCCCGTGGCGGGCCCTGGAGGCGGCCGCCCGGGCCGTCGACGGCACCGTGGTCGACCGGCTGGTGCCGGCGCGGCTGCGGCACACCGTGGTCGGCGTCCTGCGGCCCTGAGCAGCGGGTTTACCGAGCGTTTGCGCGGGCGTGGCACCCTGGCCGCCCTGTTCGAACCGAGGAGGAGCATGTCCGCACCCCACCCCCAAGCGGGGCTCGAGGTGACGACGCGACGCACGATCACGGCGACCACCGAGTCGCCGGACGGCATGACGCTCGACGAGCTCGCCGGTCTGCTGCGCCGCGCGATGGCGGCCGGGATGGACCCGCACACCCCGATCCGGGTACGCGCGAAGCGCACCGGCGCGGTGCTGTCCGCCAGCGTGGAAGGCGTCGCCACCGGCGCCTGACACGAGACCTCCGGAGCCCCGGCCGTCCACCGACGGCCGGGGCTCCGGCATGTCCGGGGCGCGGGCGTGGGGCGCGCGGTGGGTTGGCAGTGGAGGAATTCACGGGTTGAGTGGGGCGAAGTGGGGTATGGTGGCGCGCGGTGGAGGACGAGGGGGCGCTGATCCCTTCCAGAGACCACCGCGACGGGTCGAGCGGAGGTGGGGGCCGTGTTCCTCGGCACCCATTCGCCACGCCTCGACGACAAGGGCCGGCTGTTCCTGCCGGCCAAGTTCCGGGACGAGCTGGCGGAGGGCATCGTGATCACCAAGGGGCAGGAGCGATGCCTCTACGTGTTCCCGATGGCCGAGTTCCAGCGGGTCACCCAGGCGATGTCGCAGGCCCCCGTCACGCAGAAGGCGGTCCGCGACTACAGCCGGGTCTTCTTCGCCAGCGCGTCGGACGAGGTGCCGGACAAGCAGGGCCGGATCACCGTCCCGCCGGCGCTGCGGGAGTACGCGGGGCTCACCAAGGACTGCGTGGTCATCGGCGCCAACACCCGGGTCGAGGTCTGGGACGCGGCGGCGTGGGAGACCTACCTGGCCGACCGCGAGCAGGCCTTCGCCGAGCTCGAGGAGGAGGTGCTGCCCGGGGTGCTGTGAGCGCACGGCCCGTGCGGCGAGGCCTCCCCCCGCTCCGGTCGGTCCCCTGACGCCCCTTCCCCGGTGTCAGGCGGCCGCCGGGAGCGGGCGGGGACCTGGTCGCACGACCGGTACGGACGGGTGGGGCACGCAGTCGCCACGGGGGCGACATCCGGAGGGGTCGAGGTGGGCGGGATGCCGACGCACGTGCCGGTCCTGCGGGACCGGGTACTGGCGCTGCTGGCGCCGGCGCTCGCCCGGCCGGGTGCGGTGGCCGTGGACGCCACCCTCGGCCTCGCCGGCCACGCGTCCGCGCTGCTCACCGCCCACCCCGAGCTGCGCCTCATCGGCATCGACCGGGACCCGGAGGCGCTGCGGCTGGCCGGCGAGCGGCTGGCCGGCTTCGGCGACCGGGTGTCGCTGCGCCAGGCGGTGTACGACGAGATCCCCGCCGTGCTCGCCGACGCCGGCGTGCCCCGGGTGGACGGCGTGCTCTTCGACCTAGGGGTCTCCTCGCTGCAGCTGGACGAGGCGCGGCGCGGGTTCGCGTACGCGCAGGACGCGCCGCTGGACATGCGGATGGACCCGACCGGCGGGATGACCGCCGAGGACGTCGTGAACACGTACGCGGCCGGCGACCTGGCCCGGGTGCTGCGGGAGTTCGGCGAGGAGCGGTTCGCCGGGCGGATCGCGGCCGCGGTGGTGCGGGCCCGGCCGGTCACCTCCTCGGCCCGGCTCGCCGACCTGGTCCGGGACGCGATCCCGGCGGCGGCGCGGCGCACCGGCGGGCACCCGGCCAAGCGGACCTTCCAGGCGCTGCGGATCGAGGTCAACCGCGAGCTGGACGCGCTGCAGGGCGCGCTGCCGGCGGCGATCGACGCGGTCCGGGTCGGCGGGCGGGTGGTGGTGCTGAGCTACCACTCGCTGGAGGACCGGATCGTCAAGCGGGCGTTCGCGGCCGGGGCCACCGACTCCTCGCCGCCCGGGCTGCCGGTGCCGCTGCCGTCGGCGGCGCCGGTGCTGCGGGTGCTGACGCGCGGTGCCGAGGCACCGACGGAGGACGAGGTCGCGGACAACCCGCGGGCCGCGTCCGCGCGGCTGCGGGCCGCCGAGCGCATCCGGGACGCGGCGTGAGCGCGCCGGCGCCCGCGGAGCCGCCGCGCCCACCGCGGCGCCGCACGACTCCGGCGCCGAACCGCTCGGCCGCGCCCCGCACCGCCGCCGGTGCGGGCCGCTCGGGCTCGCCTGGTGCCGGCCGCTCGGGCGGTGCCGCCTCGGGTGGGGGCCGCTCGGGCTCGGCCGGCGCTGGCTCCCGCAGCGCGTCCAGTGCGGGCCGCGCTGGGTCCGCCGCCGGTCCGCACGCCGGTGCCGGTGCGGGCCGCCTCGGGTCGGCCGCCGGCGCTCCGCGCGCCGGTGCGGGCCGGTCGGGGTCGGCTGCGGCTGGTCCGCGAGCCGCCGCCGGGGCGAGCCGTGCCGGGGGCGCCACGACCGGGAACCGCGCCGCCCGGACGCCCGAGGCGCGCCGGGGCTTCGGCGGGCTCGCCGCCCGCGCCAGCGCCGCCCTCAACGCCGCGCTCGCCCCGGGCTCCAGCCCGTCCGCGAGCCCGGCCCGCCGCGCCGCCACCACGTCCCGCGCCTCGACCCGTACGGGGACGGTCGCGGCCCGAGGCTCTGTTGCTTCTGCCGTCGCCGTGTCGCGCGGCCCGGCCCGTGCCACCACCCGGGGATCTGCTTCCTCCGGCACCGCGGCGGCGCGCGGCTCGACCGTCCCGGCGCCGGCCCGCACGCCCGACTCCACCGCGCCCCGGGGGCCCGGGGCGGCGCCGCACCGGGCGAACACCCGCGCGACGGCCCCCCGCCGCACCCCGGCTGCCACCACCAAGCGGTCCGCCGAGTCGCGGACCGCGACCGCCCCGGCCGAGCGCACCCGGTCGGCCACCCCGACCCGGGACCGGAAAGCGGCCGCGAGCGCGGGCGGCGCGGCGAGCGGGGGCACCGGGGGAGCGACGCGGGCGGCGGTGGTGGGGAGCACGCGCCAGCGCGCGGCCCGCCCGGAGACGGCGCGCACCCGCTCCGGCCCGATGCTGCGGCTGGTCGCCAACCACGCCCCGCAGGCGCCGAAGACCCCGTTCGTCCTGCTCGTGCTCTCCCTGCTCGGCGGCGGGCTGGTCGCCCTGCTCCTGCTCAGCTCGGCCTCCTCGGCCGACGCCTTCACCCAGCGCCGCCTGCAGCAGGAGAACCGCGCGCTCGCCCTGCAGGAGCAGGAGCTCGGCCGGCAGGTCGCCGCCCTGGAGGCGCCGGGCGCGCTGGCCGACCGGGCCCGCAAGCTCGGGCTGGTCCCGGGAGCCGACGCCGGCTTCCTCAAGCTGGACCAGGCCGGCGGCGCCACCGTGGTCGGCACGCCGGCGCCGGCGACCTCGCCGGCACCCCCGCCGAAGCCCAGCCCCAAGCCCACGGCGACGCCGAGCGGGACCGCCCGTCCGGGCGCGTCCACCCCGGCCCCGCGGCCTACCCCGGGCGCCGGCGGGCCCCGGTCCACCCCGTCCCCGGCGCCGCGCGCGACCCCCCGCCCGACGCCGACCCCCGGCGGCGACCGGTGACGCCGCCGCGCCGGCCGGGTCGGCCGGGTCGGGACACCCCGCACCCGGCGACCGGTCGCGCGCCGCGACCGGCGGCGTCCCGCCGGGACCCAGACCTCCCCCCGACCGGGCGCGTCCCCCGCCCGGCCCCGCCAGCCCCGCGCCCAACTCCCTCGCCGTCGGCGGGCGGGCAGTCCGGCGCTCCACCCCGGACCGCTTCCCCCCGCCCGGGCGCGGCTCCCTCCACCCGCGCGGCGGGCTCGTCGCGCACCTCGCCACCGGCGTCCACCCGCGCGGCGGGCTCTTCCGGTACGGCGGCAACCGGCACCACCCGCGCGGCGGGCTCTTCGCGGGCGGCGGAGATCGGATCCACCCGAGGGGCGGGTTCCTCGCGCGGCTCGGCACCCGGTTCCACCCGCGCGGCGGGGTCGTCCCGCGGGACGGCGCCCGGCTCCACCCGGGGGGCGGGCTCCTCCCGCGCCACGGCGGCCGGTGCTGCCGGCGCGGCGGGTTCCTCCCGTGCGGGGGCGCCCGGGTCCGGCCGCGCGGCCGGTTCGTCCCGGGCGGCGACCGGCTCGAGCCGCGGGGCGGGCTCCGCCCGTGCGTCGCGGGCGGGGGCCGGGTCTGGCGGGGGGGCGGGTTCCCGGGCGGGTACGGCCGGGGTGGGCTCGATCCGGGTGGGTGCGGCCGGGTCCCGGACGGGCGCCGCCCGTGCGGGCGGATCGACCCGTGGCATGGGTGCGGCCGGGTCCCGGACGGGCGCCTCCCGTACCGGCGCGGGCGGATCGACCCGCGGCACGCGGGCGACGAGCAACCGCTCGGGCGGGGTGGGCCGGCGGGCGCCACGCCCTGCGCCGGCGCGGCGGTCGACCCGCGCGGCACGCCCGCGGCGCCCGAAACGGCGCACCCTGCTGCGGCTCGGCGATCCGGCCCGCCGCCTCGGCGTCGGCTTCGCCGCCGTCTGCACCCTGCTGATCATCCTCGGCGGCCGCCTCGTGCAGCTGCAGGGCTTCGACTCCGACCACCTGGCCGAGAAGGCCGAGCAGTCCCGCCTGGTGCCGACCACGATCCCGGCCACCCGCGGCCAGATCCTCGACCGCGACGGCCGCAAGCTGGCGTACACCGTCGCGGCCCGGACGATCTTCGCCGACCCGACCAAGATCGTGGACGCGCGGGCCACCGCCGACCAGCTCGCCCCGCTGCTGCGCAAGCCGGCGGCGACCCTGCTGCCCAAGCTGACCAAGGCGAAGACCCGCTACGTCCCGCTGGTCAAGGACCTGACCCCGACCGAGGCGGCCCGGGTGGTGGCGGCCGGCCTGCCCGGGATCGCGGCCGAGGACACCACCCAGCGGCTCTACCCGGGCAAGGACCTGGCCGCGGCGGTGGTCGGCTACACCAACGCCGACGGCGGGCTGGCCGGTGTCGAGTCGAAGTTCAACACCGTGCTGGCCGGCACACCGGGCAAGCTCGAGGTGGAGCGCGGCAGCAACGGCCTGCAGATCCCCGGCGGGGTCCGGGCCGAGACGGCCGCGGTGCCCGGCTCGACCGTGCAGCTGACCCTGGACGAGGACCTCCAGTTCACCGCGCAGCGGGCGCTCGCCGCCGCGGTGAAGAAGGCGAAGGCGGTCAGCGGCCAGATCGTGGTGCTGACCGCGAGGACGGCCGAGGTGCTCGCGATGGCGACCGCCCCGACGTACGACGCCCAGGACCCCGGCAAGGCGAAACCGGAGCACCGGGCCAACCCGGCGGTCCAGGCGCCGGTGGAGCCGGGCTCGGCGAACAAGCTGGTCACCTTTGCCGCCGCCCTGGACCGGGGCCGGCTGCGCCCGGACACGCCGATGCTGGTGCCGGACGGCTACCGGGTGGCGGACAAGGTGGTCCGCGACGCCTGGTCGCACGCGCCGACCCGGTGGACCGCGACCGGCGTGCTGGCCAAGTCGAGCAACGTCGGCACCCTGATGATCGCCAACGACGTGCTCGGACCGCAGGCCTTCTACGACTACGAGCGCCGCTTCGGCATCGGCGAGCGGACCGGCATCGAGCTGCCGGGGGAGAGCGCCGGGATCCTGCCGGCGCCGGCGGACTGGTCGGGCACCACCTTCGGCAACCTGCCGATCGGGCAGGGGGTGTCGATGACGCCGCTGCAGCTGGCCAGCATGTATCAGGCGGTCGCCAACGACGGCGTACGGATCGAGCCGCGCATCGTCAAGGCGGTGATCGGCCCGGACGGCGAGGTGGCCGCCACCGCGGCGCCGAAGCGCACGACGGTGGTGTCCGCGCAGGCGGCGCGTACGGTCCGGACCATGCTGGAGGCGGTGGTCGGGGAGGGCGGCACGGCGCCGAACGCGGCCCTGGACGCCTACCGGGTGGCCGGCAAGACCGGCACCGCGCAGAAGCCGGACCCGTCCTGCCGCTGCTACGCCGGCGGCTACTGGGCGACCTTCGCCGGGCTGGCGCCGGCCGACAAGCCGGAGCTGGTGATCGCGATCGTCATCGACCAGGGCAAGGGCGGCGGGCACGGCGGCGCGGTCGCCGGGCCGCTGTTCCGGGACGTGATGGCGTACGCGCTGACGGCCCGCAAGGTGCCCCCGACCGGGACGCCCAGGCCGACCCAGAAGCTCACCGTGGACTAGGGTTGCCCCCCGTGTCCGGGACCTCGCCGCTGCGGCCGAGCCGGCCGACCGCGCACCGGTTGACCGAGCTCGCCGGCGCGCTGGAGCTGCCGGCGCCGGCTCGGGACGCGGTCGTGACCGGTGTCACGCACGACTCCGCCGCGGTCCGCCCGGGTGACCTGCTCGCCGCGCTGCCCGGTTCGCGCACCCACGGCGCCCGGTTCGCCGCCGCGGCGGCCGCCGCCGGGGCCGTCGCGGTGTTCACCGATCCGGCCGGGGCCGAGCTGGCCGCCGGCGCCGGGCTGCCGCTGCTGGTGGCCGAGCGGCCGCGGGCGCTGCTGGGCGCGGTCGCCGCGCTCGTGTACGGCGACCCGACCGCCGGCATGCTGGTGATCGGGATCACCGGGACCAACGGCAAGACCACGACGGCGTACCTGGTCGAAGAGGGCCTGCGCGCCGCCGGCCACGTGACCGGGCTGGTCGGCACGGTGGAGACCCGCATCGCCGGGGAGTCGGTGCCGAGCACCCGGACCACGCCGGAGGCGACCGACCTGCAGGCGACATTCGCGACGATGGCCGAGCGCGGGGTCACCGCGGTCGCCATGGAGGTGTCCAGCCACGCGCTCGCGCTGGGCCGGGTGGACGGCACCCGCTTCACCGCGGGGGCGTACACGAACCTCTCCCAGGACCACCTCGACTTCCACGGCGACATGGAGGCGTACTTCGCCGCCAAGGCGCTGCTCTTCGACGGCCGCTGCCAGCACGAGGTCGTCACGGTCGACGACCCGTACGGGGAGCGCCTGGTCAAGCCCGGCACGGTGACCGTGTCCGCGGCCGCCCGGCCGGCCGACTGGCGGGCGGTCGAGGTGAGCCCGGAGGTGACCGGCTCGACCGGATTCCGGGTGCTCGGCCCGGACGGGGTCGACCTGCGCGCGCTGGTCCGGATGCCGGGCGCCTTCAACGTGGCCAACGGGCTGCTCGCGGTGGCCACGCTGGCCGCCGTCGGGGTCCCGCCGCTGACCGCGGTGCAGGGGGTGGCGGTGCGGACAGTGCCCGGGCGGATGGAGCGGGTGGACCTCGGCCAGGGGTACGTCGCCGTGGTCGACTACGCGCACACCCCGGCCGCGGTGGAGCGGCTGCTGGCCACGCTGCGGCCGACCGTGCCGGGCCGGCTGATCCTGGTGCTGGGCGCCGGCGGGGACCGCGACCGGGACAAGCGGCCGCTGATGGGGGCGGCCGGCGCCGGCGGCGCGGACGTCCTGATCGTCACCGACGACAACCCGCGCTCGGAGGACCCGGCCGCGATCCGGGCCGCGGTGCTGGCCGGGACCCGCGGCGGCACCGCCGCGGTGGTCGAGGTGGGGGACCGGCGGGCCGCGGTGGCCGAGGCGGTGCGGCGGGCCCGGCCCGGCGACGCGGTGGTCGTCGCCGGCAAGGGCCACGAGCAGGGACAGGAGATCGGCGGCGTCGTGCATCCCTTCGACGACCGGGTGGTGCTGCGGGACGCGCTCGAGGAGCTGGCCGGGACCGGCGCGGGAGGGGGCCGGTGATCCCGCTCAGCCTCGCCGAGGTGGCGGCCGCGGTCGGTGGCACGCTGGCCGACGTGCCGGACCCGGACGTGCGGGTGACCGGCGACGTGGAGCTGGACTCGCGCCGGGTGGCGCCCGGGGGCCTGTTCGTGGCGCTGGCCGGCGAGCGGGTGGACGGGCACGAGCACGCGGCCGGGGCGGTGGCGGCCGGCGCGGTCGGGGTGCTGGCCGCGCGGCCGGTCGGCGTGCCCGCGGTCGTGGTGCCGGACGTGCCGGCGGCGCTGGCCGCGCTGGCCACCGCGGTGCTGGCCCGGCTGCCCGAGGTCACCGTCGTCGGGGTGACCGGCTCCAGCGGCAAGACCTCCACCAAGGACCTGATGGCCCAGCTGCTGGCCACGCTCGGGCCGACGGTGGCGCCGCCGGGGTCGTTCAACAACGAGCTGGGCCACCCGTACACGGTGCTCAGGGCCACCGAGCAGACCCGCTACCTGGTGCTGGAGAAGAGCTCGCGCGGGCTCGGGCACATCGCCTGGCTGACCCGGGTGGCGCGGCCCCGGATCGGGGTGGTGCTCAACGTGGGCAGCGCGCACCTCGGCGAGTTCGGCAGCCGGGACGTGGTCGCGCTGGCCAAGGGCGAGCTGGTGGAGGCGCTGCCGGCCGACGGCGTCGCGGTCCTCAACGCCGACGACCCGCTGGTCCGGGCCATGGCGGCGCGGACCGCCGCCCGGGTGGTGCTGGTCGGGGAGGCCCCGGAGGCCGACGTGCGCGCGGTGGACGTCCTGCTGGACGAGCAGGGCCGGCCCGGGTACGAGCTGGTCACCGCAGCCGGGTCGGTGCCGGTCCGGCTGGCCGGGCACGGCGCCCACCAGGTTGCCAACTCGCTGGCCGCGGCGGCGGTGGCGCTCGAGCTGGGGATGGCGCTGCCGGCGGTGGCGGAGGCACTGGCGCAGGCCCGGCCGCTGTCCCGGTGGCGGATGGAGGTCACCGAGCGCGCCGACGGGGTGCTGCTGGTCAACGACGCGTACAACGCCAACCCGGAGTCGATGGCGGCCGCGCTGCGGACGCTGCGGACGATGGCCCGGGGACGGCGGTCCTGGGCGGTGCTCGGCGCGATGGCCGAGCTGGGCGAGGCGGCGGCCGACGAGCACCGCCGGGTCGGCGAGCTCGCCGCCCAGCTCGGCGTGGACCGCCTCGTCGTCGTCGGCCCGGACGCCACCGGCATCCACCGGGCCGCCACGGCCGCCGCCCCGCGTCGGCCGGCCGCCGCAGGGGCGGACCCGGCCAGGGCCGGGGCCGGGGCCGTTGACAGTGCCGGGTGGGCGGGGGAGGCGGTGCACGTGCCGGACGTCGACGCGGCGGTGGCGCTGCTGCGGGCCGAGCTGCGGCCGGAGGACGTGGTGCTGGTCAAGGCGAGCCGGGCGGCCGGCCTGGAGCGGGTCGCGCTCGCGCTGGCCGACCCGCCCGCCGTCCCGCCGGCCGGGGTGGCCGCCGGGACGCCCGGGGGAGCGGCCCGGTGAGGTCGGTCCTGGTGGCGGCGCTGGTGTCGCTGCTGATGTCCATCCTCTGCACGCCGATCGCCATCCACATCTTCCGGCGCAAGGGCTTCGGGCAGGAGATCCGCGACGACGGCCCGCAGTCGCACAAGGCCAAGCGGGGCACCCCGACCATGGGCGGCACGGTGATCATCGTGTCCACCCTGGTCGGCTACTTCGCCGCCCACCTCTTCTCCAGCGAGCGGGGGCCAAGCGCATCCGGGCTGCTGCTGCTCTATCTCTTCGCCGGCCTCGGCATCGTCGGCTTCCTCGACGACTTCATCAAGATCCGCAACCAGCGCAACCTCGGGCTGTCCGGGAAGGCGAAGCTGGTCGGCCAGTTCACGGTGGGCATCTCGTTCGCCGTCCTGGCGCTGCAGTTCCGGGACGAGACCGGGCTGACCCCGGCCTCGACGAAGCTGTCCTTCGTCCGGGACATCCCGCAGTTCAGCCTCACCGCGGTCGGCTTCGTGCTGTTCGCCTATCTGGTGATCAGCGGCACGTCCAACGCCGTCAACCTCACCGACGGGCTGGACGGGCTGGCCGCGGGCAGCTCGGCGATGGTCTTCGGGGCGTACACCGCGATCTCCTTCTACCAGTTCCGCAACGCCTGCGAGACCGTGCAGTCGGCGGCCTGCTACGAGGCCCGGGACCCGCTGGACGTGGCGCTGATCGCGGCCGCGGCGATGGCCGCCTGCTTCGGCTTCCTGTGGTGGAACGCCGCGCCGGCCCGGATCTTCATGGGCGACACCGGCTCGCTGGCCCTCGGCGGGCTGCTGGCCGGCATCGCGATCGTGTCCCGCACCGAGCTGCTGCTCGTCGTGCTCGGCGGGCTGTTCGTGGTCGAGACGCTGTCGGTCATGCTGCAGGTCGCGGTCTTCAAGACCCGCCGCAAGCGGCTGTTCAAGATCGCGCCCATCCACCACCACTTCGAGCTGGCCGGCTGGGCCGAGACCACCGTGATCGTCCGGTTCTGGATCATCGCCGGGCTCGCCGTCGCGTTCGGGCTCGGGCTGTTCTACGCCGAGTTCATCTCGTACGGGCTGCCGGGGTGAGCTGGGCCGGGCGGCGCGTCGTGGTCGCCGGAGCAGGGGTCTCCGGCGCGCCGGCGGCGCGGGTGCTGCTCGAGCTCGGCGCCCTGGTCACCGTGGTGGACCGGGCCGAGAACGCGGCCACCGCCGAGCTGGCCGCCGCCGGCGCGGCCCTGGCGATCGGCGCGGACGCCCCGCCGGCCGGCACCGAGCTGGTCGTCACCAGCCCGGGCTGGCGGCCGGACACCCCGCTGCTCAGCGCCGGCGTCCCGGTCATCGGCGAGGTCGAGCTGGCCTGGCAGCTGCGCGGCGACCGGCCGGCGCCCTGGCTCGCGCTCACCGGCACCAACGGCAAGACCACCACGGTCCGGATGCTGGAGTCGATCCTGCGCGCCGCCGGGCTGGACGCGGTCGCCACCGGCAACGTCGGCCTGCCGGTGGTGGAGGCGGTCCGGGGCGGCCACGACGTGCTCGCGGTCGAACTGTCCAGCTTCCAGCTGCACTGGTCGCCCTCGCTCCGCCCGGCCGCCGGGGCGGTCCTCAACCTGGCGCCCGACCACGTCGACTGGCACGGCTCGTACGAGGACTACGCCCGCGCCAAGGAGCGCATCTGGGTCGGCCCGGAGACGGTGGCGGTCGGCAACGCCGACGACCCGGACGTCGCCCGGCGGCTGGCGAAGGCGCCCGGCCCGCAGGTCTCGTTCACCCTCGGCACGCCGGGGCCGAGCCGCTTCGGCGTCCGGGACGGCGTGCTGGCCGACGGGGACGTCGAGCTGGCCCGGGTGGACGAGGTCCGCCCGGCCGGCCCGCACAACGTGGCCAACGCGCTGGCCGCGGCCGCGCTGGCCCGCGCGCACGGGGTGCCGCCGGACGCGGTCCGCCGCGGGCTGGTCGCGTTCGTGCCCGACCGGCACCGCAACGAGCGGGTCGGCGAAGTCGGCGGGGTCGCGTACGTGGACGACAGCAAGGCGACCAACCCGCACGCGGCGGCGGCCTCGCTGGGCGCGTACGGCGGGGTGGTGTGGATCGCCGGCGGGCTGCTCAAGGGTGCCGACGTCGACGGCCTGGTCGCCGCGGTCGCCGGCCGGCTGCGGGCGGCGGTGCTGCTCGGCCGGGACCGGGACGCGATCCGGGCCGCGATCGCCCGACACGCCCCGCACCTCCCGGTCGTGGACGTGTCCAGGACGGACGATGGGGCCATGGCCGAGGTCGTGCGCTCCGCGGCCGGGCTGGCCCGGCCCGGCGACACGGTGCTGCTCGCGCCGGCCGCGGCCTCGATGGACATGTTCCGGGACTACTCGGCCCGCGGCGACGCGTTCGTCGCCGCCGTCCGGGCGCTGTGACCGCGACCGTGGCGACGTCCGCGCCCGCCGCGGCGCCGGCCGGGTCCGCGGACGAGGACCAGCCGGGCACCCCGTTCCTGGACCGGCCGCTCACCTCGCTGCATCTGGTGCTGGTCAGCACCGGGCTGCTGCTCGCGCTCGGCCTGGTGATGGTGCTGTCCGCGTCGATGGTCGAGTCCTACCGGGACACCGGCAGCGCCTACTCGGTCTTCACCAACCAGCTGACCTTCGTCGCGCTGGCGGTGCCGGCGTTCTGGCTCGGGGTGCGGCTGTCCCCGCGGACGTACCGGCGGCTGGCGTACCCGGCGCTGCTGGTCAGCCTGGTGCTGCTGGTCGCGGTGCTGGTGCCCGGCGTCGGGCTCAACCTCAACGGCGCCCAGCGCTGGCTGCCGCTCGGGCCGATCCAGATGCAGCCGGCCGAGGTGGCCAAGCTCGCGCTCGCGCTGTGGGGGGCGGACCTGCTGGTGCGCAAGCACCGGCTGCTCGGCCAGGCCCGGCACCTGGTGATGCCGCTGGTGCCGGTGGCCGCCGTGCTGGCCGGGCTGGTCGTGCTGGAGCCGGACCTGGGCACCTCGCTGTGCTTCGCCATGGTCCTGTTCGGCCTGCTGTGGACGGTCGGGGCGCCGGGCCGGATCTTCGCGCTGCTGCTGCTGCTGGCCACCGCCGCGGTGGCGGCGCTCGCGGTGGTCGAGCCGTACCGGTTCGCCCGGGTGATGCACTTCCTCGACCCGGCCGCCGACCCGCTGGGCACCGGCTTCCAGCCGCTGCTCGGGCTGTCCGCGCTGTCCAGCGGGGGCTGGTTCGGCGTCGGGCTCGGGCAGGGCCGGGCCAAGTGGGTCGGCCTGCCGGAGGGCCACACCGACTACATCTTCGCCGTCATCGGCGAGGAGCTCGGCCTGGTCGGCGGGCTGGTCGTGCTGGCCCTGTACGCGACGCTGGCGTACAGCGGGCTCCGGGTCGCGCGGCGCACCGCCGACCCGTTCGCCCGGCTGGCCGCCGCCGCGGTGACGGTGTGGATCGTCGGCCAGTCCGTGCTCAACATGGGGTATGTGAGCGGCCTGCTGCCGGTGACCGGGGTCCCGCTGCCGCTGATCTCGGCCGGCGGCACGTCGCTGGTGGTCACCCTCTTCGCGCTCGGGATGCTCGCCTCGTTCGCCCGGCACGAGCCGGCGGCCGCCGCCCAGCTGGCCCGGCGCGGCCGGGTGGCGAAGCTGCTCCGGCTGCCCGCGCCGCGTACGACCGGGGGCCGGAGCCGGCGTCCCCGGGTCGACCGATCGGGTGACCGGGTGGCGCCGGCCACCTCCCGGACGGCAGGATTCGCCCGGCGCCAGCCGCACCCGCCCCACAGGTACCAATCGTCTCGTCCGTCCCGTCCGACCCGCAGCCGGGAGGCCCGCCGCCGATGACCCGCCCCGTCTCCGTCGTGCTCGCCGGGGGCGGCTCGGCCGGGCACGTCTCGCCGCTGCTCGCCACCGCCGACGCGCTGTGCCGCCTCGCCCCGGGCACCATGGTGACCGCGCTGGGCACGTCCCGCGGGCTGGAGGCCTCGCTCGTGCCGGCCCGCGGCTACCCGCTGGAGCTGGTGCCGCGGGTGCCGATGCCGCGCAAGCCGACCCCCGCGCTGCTGCGGCTGCCCGGCCGGCTGCGCGGCGCGGTCGCGGCCGCCGCCGCCGTGCTGGACCGGGTGGACGCGGACGTGGTGGTGGGCTTCGGCGGCTACGTGTCCGCGCCGGCCTACCTGGCGGCCCGCCGCCGCGGCACCCCGATCGTGGTGCACGAGGCCAACCCGCGCCCGGGCATGGCCAACCGGCTCGGCGCCCGGTTCGCCGCCCGGGTGGCCACCGCCACCGACGGCGTCCCGCTGCCCAACGCCCGCACCGTCGGGCTGCCGCTGCGGCACGAGGTCGCCACCCTGGACCGGGCCGCCCGCCGGCTGGAGGGCCGGGCCGCCTTCGGTCTCCACCCGGACCTGCCGACGTTGCTGGTCACCGGCGGTTCGCAGGGCGCCCGCACCCTCAACGACGCCGCCCTCGGCGCCGCCCGCACGCTGGCCGCGGCTGGTGTACAGGTGCTGCACGCGGCCGGCCCGCGCAACACGGTGCCGCCGCCCGTGCTGCCGCCGGGCAGCCCGCCGTACGTGCTGCTGCCGTACCTGGACCGGATCGAGCTGGCGTACGCGGCCGCCGACCTGGTCCTGTGCCGCTCGGGGGCGAACACCTGCGCCGAGCTGACCGCGGTCGGGCTGCCGGCGGCGTACGTGCCGCTGCCGCACGGCAACGGCGAGCAGCGGCTGCTGGCCGAGCCGGTGGTGGCGGCCGGCGGCGGGCTGCTGGTCGACGACGCCGCCTGCACGCCGGAGTGGGTGGCGGCGACGCTGGTGCCGGTGCTCGCCGACCCGGGCGCGCTGGCCGGGATGGCCAAGGCGGCGGCCTCCCTGGGCCACCGCGACGCCGACCTGGTGCTGGCCGGTCTGGTGCTCGAGGTCGCGGGGATGCCGGCGTGAGCGCGGCGTCGGGCCGGCGGGCCGGGTCCGAGCTGGGCAGCGTGCACTTCGTCGGCATCGGCGGCGCCGGGATGAGCGGCATCGCCCGGATCCTGCTCGCCCGCGGGGTGCCGGTCAGCGGCAGCGACGCCCGCGGCTCGGCCACCGCGGAGGCGCTGCGCGCCCTCGGCGCCGCCGTCCACACCGGACACGAGGCGGCGAACGTCGGGTCCGGGGTGGACACTGTGGTGGTCTCGACCGCGATCCGCGATGCCAACCCCGAGGTGGTGGAGGCGCACCGGCGGGGGCTGCGGGTGCTGCGCCGGGCCGCGGCGCTGGCCGCGGTGATGGCCGGCCGGCGGGGGATCGCGATCGCCGGCACGCACGGCAAGACCTCGACCACGTCGATGCTGGTCACCGCCGCGCAGGTGTGCGGCGCCGACCCGGCGTACGCGATCGGCGGCGACCTGACCGGATCCGGTGTCAACGCCGCCGACGGCAGCGGCGACCTGTTCGTGGCCGAGGCCGACGAGAGCGACGGGTCCTTCCTGCTGCTGTCGCCGTACGCGGCCGTGGTCACCAACGTGGAGGCCGACCACCTCGACCAGCACGGCACCGCCGAGCAGGTGGCGCTGGTCTTCGAGCAGTTTGCCCGACGGATCGACCCGGACGGGTTCCTGGTGTCCTGTGTGGACGACCCCGGGGCCCGGCGGACCGCGGCGGCGGCGGCCGATGCGGGGCTGCGGGTCCGGACGTACGGGTTCGACGAGGACGCCGACCTGCGGCTGACCGAGCTGGTCGAGGCCCCGGATGGGACGAGCTGGCGCGGCGTGCTGGACGGGTCGCCGCTGCCGGTCGGGCCGGTGCGGGTGCCGGTGCCGGGACAGCACATGGCGCTCAACGCGGCCGCCGCGCTGCTGACCGGTCTGGAGCTGGGCCTGCCGGCCGCCGGGCTGGTCGACGGCCTCGGCCGGTACGCCGGGGTCCGGCGGCGCTTCGAGCGGCGCGGGGCCGCGGCCGGGGTGACCGTCTACGACGACTACGCGCACCACCCGACCGAGGTGGCGGCGCAGCTGCGGGCGGCCCGCACGGTGGCCGGCGGCGGGCGGGTGCTGGTCGTCTTCCAGCCGCACCTGTTCAGCCGTACGGTCGCCTTCGCCGCCGACTTCGGGACCGCGCTCGGGCTGGCCGACGAGGTCGTGGTGCTGGACGTGTTCGCGGCCCGCGAGGACCCGGTGCCCGGGGTGAGCGGGGCGCTGGTCGCGCAGGCGGTGCCGCTGCCGGCGGAGCGGGTGCTGTTCGCACCGGACCGCGGCGCGGTGGCCGGCGAGCTGGCCCGGCGGGCGCGGCCCGGGGACCTGGTGATCACCATGGGCGCCGGCGACGTGACCGCGCTCGGCCCCGAGATCCTCGCCGCCCTCGCCACCGATCCTCCCGACGCCGCCGCCCCACCCGGTGCCGGGACGACCAAGCCGCCGGGGGCGGCGGATCCGGCGGTGACCGGCCGGAGCCCGCATTGAGCCCGCGCGCGTGATCCGGGTGAGCCCGGCGACCCGGGTCCGGGCCCGGCCGGCCCCGGCCTCCGCGCCGCCGGTGCGGCGCCGCCGGACCCGCGCGCTGGCCGCGGCGGCCGTCGCGGTGGTCGTGCTGGCCGTCGCGGTGTGGGTCGTCGGCTTCACCGGCGTGCTGGGCGTGCGCACCGTGTCCGTGGTCGGCGCCGGCCGGGTGCTGACCGCCGACCAGGTCCGGGCCGCGGCCGCGGTCCCGGACGGGCAGCCGCTGGCCCGGCTGGACACCGGCGCGGTCGCCGGCCGGGTGCGCGCCCTGCCCGGGGTGGCCCGGGTCGCGGTCAGCCGGTCCTGGCCGGGCACGGTCCGGATCACCGTGACCGAGCGGCGCGGGGTCGCGGTGGTCCGCCGGGACGGCGCCGGCTGGCTGGTCGACGGCACCGGTGTGGTCTTCCAGCGGCACCCGGCCGGCCGGCGCACGCTGCCGCTGCTCGAGGTGCCGTCCGCGGGACCGGCCGACCCGGCCACCGTCGCGGCGCTGGCCGCGCTCACCGCGCTGCCGGCGGAGGTCGCCAAGCAGGTGACCACCGTGCGCGCGCCGACCCCGGAGTCGGTCACTCTCACCCTGACCCGCGGCCGGACCGTGCTGTGGGGCGGCGCCGAGCAGCCGGCGGCCAAGGCGGCGGTGCTGACCGCGCTGCTGCGCCGGCCGGGCACCCGCTACGACATCAGCACCCCGTCGGTGGTCACCGTCCGCTGACCGCCGGCTGACCACCAGCACCCCGACCGCCGGTCGACCTCATCGCCGTCTCCGCTCCGTGCTCAAGTGCTCCGATCGCGTGACCGTACGTGACAACGCACGCGGAGTTCAGGTATTGACGCGACACGCCGCGCCGGTCCTGGACCGCCCGGATAGGGCTGCTTACTGTCGCCGGCAGCGAGGAGGTTGACATAACGTTAACTGTCGACCTGAGGGTGAGACCCGGACCGCCGGGTGCTCAGCGGCCCACAGCACCTGCACGGGAGAGGCACTGTCGATGACACCACCGCACAACTACCTGGCGGTCATCAAGGTCGTCGGCATCGGCGGCGGCGGGGTCAATGCCGTCAACCGGATGATCGAGGTCGGCCTCAAGGGCGTCGAGTTCATCGCGATCAACACCGACGCGCAGGCGCTGCTGATGAGCGACGCCGACGTCAAGCTCGACGTCGGCCGGGAGCTGACCCGTGGCCTGGGCGCCGGTGCGATGCCGGAGGTCGGCCGCAAGGCCGCCGAGGACCACCGGGAGGAGATCGAGGAGGTCCTCAAGGGGGCCGACATGGTCTTCGTCACCGCCGGCGAGGGCGGCGGCACCGGCACCGGCGGTGCCCCGGTGGTGGCCAGCATCGCCCGCAAGCTCGGCGCGCTGACCATCGGCGTGGTGACGCGGCCGTTCTCCTTCGAGGGACGCAAGCGGGCCGGTCAGGCCGAGCTCGGCATCGAGCAGCTGCGCAACGAGTGCGACACGCTGATCGTGATCCCCAACGACCGGCTGCTGCAGATCAGCGACCGCGGCGTGTCGGTGATGGACGCGTTCAAGAGCGCCGACCAGGTGCTGCTGTCCGGCGTGCAGGGCATCACCGACCTGATCACCACGCCCGGCCTGATCAACCTCGATTTCGCCGACGTGAAGTCGGTGATGAGCGGGGCCGGCTCCGCGCTGATGGGCATCGGCTCCGCCCGCGGCGACAACCGGGCGATCGCGGCGGCCGAGCTGGCGATCGCCTCTCCGCTGCTGGAGGCATCCATGGAGGGCGCGCACGGCGTGCTGCTGTCCATCTCCGGCGGCTCCGACCTCGGCATCTTCGAGATCAACGAGGCCGCGTCGATGGTGGCCGACTCCGCGCACCCGGAGGCCAACATCATCTTCGGCGCGATCATCGACGACGCGCTCGGGGACGAGGTGCGGGTGACGGTGATAGCGGCCGGCTTCGACGGCGGTGCGCCCAAGCACAAGCCGGTCGAGGCGCCGCGCCGGGCCGAGACGCCGGCGCCCGGCCCGACCTCGGCGACGCCGATGGTGACCTCGCGCTACGGCCCGCCCGCCACGTCGTCGCAGCGTCCCGCCCCCGCCGCCAACGGGCACGTCCGCCGCGCGGTCGAGCTGGACGAGGACCTCGACGTCCCCGACTTCCTCAAGGGATAACCTCCGCCCGTGACCCGAGCCCGCCGGATCGTCACCTCCCGCGCCGGCGGGGTGAGCCGCCCGCCGTACGAGTCGTTCAACCTCGGCGCCCACGTCGGGGACGACCCGGCCGCGGTGGCCGCCAACCGCGACCGGCTGGCCCGGGCGGCCAAGCTCAAGCCGGACCGGCTGGTCTGGATGCAGCAGGTGCACGGTGCGGCGGTCGCCACCGTCGACGGCCCGCGGCCGGAGCCGGTGCCGGAGACCGACGCGCTGGTCACCGCGACGCCCGGGCTGGCCCTGGTCGTGCTGGTCGCCGACTGCGTGCCGGTCCTGCTCGCTTCACCGGCCGCGGTGGCCGCGGTGCACGCCGGCCGGGTCGGGGCCGCCGCCGGCGTGGTGCCGGCCGCCGTCGCGGCCTGGGTGGCGGCCGGGGCCGACCCGGGGGCCGCCGATGCGCTGGTCGGCCCGGCGGTGTGCGGGGCGTGCTATGAGGTGCCGGCGGCGATGCGGGACGAGGTGGAGGCGGCGCTGCCGGGCAGTGCCACCACCACCCGCGGCGGCACGCCCGGCCTCGACCTGCGGGCCGGCCTGGCCCGCCAGCTCACCGGCCTCGGCGTGGGCCGGGTGGTGCTCGACCCGCGCTGCACCGCCGAGGACCCGACGCTGTTCTCCCACCGCCGCGACGGCACCACCGGCCGCCAGGCCGGCCTCGTCTGGCTCGGCTGACCCACCCCCCTGAACCCTCTCGCGACTGGCGGCGTCGGCCCGCGACTGACGGCATCGGGGAGTGACTGATGGCTCGGGTGCCGTCAGTCGGGGCGTACGACGTCAGTCGGGGTGGGAGCCATCAGCCGGTCGGGGGTGGGGACGGGGTGGGGTGGCAGGATCCGGGGGTGAGCAGCGACCCGCGGACCGGACAGATCGCGGCGAGCCTGGCCGCGGTGCGGGAGCGGATAGCGGCGGCGGCGTCGGCGGCCGGGCGGGACCCGGGGGAGCTGACGCTGGTCGCGGTCACCAAGACGTTCCCGGTCGAGGACGCCCGCCGGCTGGTCGAGCTGGGCGTGACCGACCTGGGGGAGGCCCGCGACCAGGAGGCCCGGGTCAAGGCGGCGGAGCTGACCGGGCCGCGCTGGCACTTCATCGGCCGGCTGCAGCGCAACAAGGCGGGCTCGGTGGCCGCGTACGCCGCCTTGGTCCACACCGTCGACCGCCCCGAGCTGGTCAGCGCGCTGGCCCGCGGCGCCGAGCGGGCCGACCGCGAGCTCGACGTGCTGGTCCAGGTCAGCCTCGACGGCGACCCGGACCGCGGCGGCGCGCCGGTGGCCGACGTCGGGTCGCTCGCCGACGCCGCGGCGGCCACCGGCCGGCTGCACGTCCGCGGCGTGATGGCCATCGCCCCGCTCGGCGCCGACCCCGATCCCGCCTTCGCCGAGCTGGCCCGGGTGGCCGACCGGCTGCGCGCCGCGCACCCGGGCGCGACGGTGCTTTCGGCCGGGATGAGCGGCGACCTCGAGGCCGCGGTACGGCACGGCGCGACACACCTCAGGATCGGTACGGCGTTGCTCGGCGGTCGGCCGCCCCCTCGGGGGTAATGTCGGCCACGCCCGGGTCCCGCGGTCCCGTGCGTATCCGGTGGTCACGGCGAAGGAGGAGGGTCCCGATGGCGGGCGCCATGCGCAAGATGGGGGTCTACCTCGGTCTCGTCGAGGACGACGACCGGCGCGAGCTCGGCGACTACGAGGAATACGACGAGTACGCGGAGGCCGAGGTCGTGCCCGTTCGCCGGGTGGCGGCCGGGCGCAGCGGGTGGGAGGAGTCCGTGGAGTCGAGGTCGGCGGTGCCGCATCACGACACCTACCGGGAGCCGGTCTACCGGGAGGTCCCGGAGGAGCCGACCAGCTACCGGATCACGACGCTGCACCCGAGGACGTACAACGAGGCCCGGACGATCGGGGAGCACTTCCGCGAGGGCGTCCCGGTCATCATGAACCTGACGGAGATGGACGATGCGGACGCCAAGCGCCTCGTCGACTTCGCCGCAGGACTGTCCTTCGGCCTGCGCGGTAGCATCGAGCGGGTGACGAACAAGGTGTTCCTGCTTTCCCCGCAGAACGTCCACGTCACCGCTGAGGACAAGGCCCGCATCGCCGAGGGCGGGTTCTTCAACCAGAGCTGACACAGGAGATCGGTGACCGCAGTCCTGGAGCTTGTGTACTTCGTGCTCCTCGTCTTTTTCATCCTGCTCATCGGCAGGTTGGTGTTCGACTACGTGATGATGTTCGCGCGGTCGTGGCGGCCATCCGGCGTAGTGGCGGTTGGGCTGGAGGTCGTCTACTCGGTCACCGATCCGCCCCTGAAGGCGCTGCGGCGCGTCATCCCGCCGCTGCGTCTGGGAAACTTCAGCATCGACCTGGGTTTCATGGTCCTGCTGTTCGGGGTCTACCTGCTGATGAGCTTCGTCGGTCAGGCAGCCCGGACCAGTAGCCTCTGACCGAGGCCGTAGTCTGACCTGTGTCCCGTCGACCCGAGGTGATCCGATGCCCCTGACCCCAGCCGACGTGCACAACGTCGCGTTCAAGAAACCGCCGATAGGCAAGCGCGGTTACGACGAAGACGAGGTGGACGCGTTCCTCGACCTGATCGAGGCCGAGCTGGCGCGGCTCATCGAGGAGAACAACGACCTCAAGCAGCAGGTCGACGACATGGCCCGCTCCGGCCCGCCCATGCAGGGTGGCCAGCAGCTGCGCCAGCCGCCGCCGCCTCCCGAGCCGATGCAGATGGCGCCGCCGCCCCAGGCGATGGCCCCGCGCATCGACGAGAACAGCCAGGTCGTCAAGGTGCTGGCGATGGCCCAGGAGACGGCCGAGAAGTACGTTTCCGACGCCAAGACCGAGGCCGACCGGATGATCGGCGATGCCCGGTCCACCGCCGACCGGATGATCGGCGAGGCGCGCAGCAAGGCCGACTCGATGGTGGGCGAGGCCCGCACCCAGGCCGCGTCGGTGGAGCGCGAGGCGCGGGGGAAGGCGACCTCGCTGGTCCAGGACGCGGAGCGCAAGCACAACGAGATCATCGGTGGGCTGGAGCAGCGCAAGGCCGCCCTGGACAAGAGCATCGAGGGCCTGCGGACCTTCGAGCGGGAGTATCGGACCCGCCTGAAGTCCTACCTCGAGTCCCAGCTGCGTGACCTGGACGGCCGCGGCTCCGCCGAGCCGGCCACCGTCGCGGCTGTGGCGGGCTACGCCGGCGGTTACGGCGGCCGGGGCGACGGTGACGGCCGCGGCGACTGAGCCCCGTCCTGATCCGGTTCCAGTGGCGGTGACCACGGACCCCGGGCTGCCGCCCGGGGACCGGTCGTTGTGATCCTGCTCAGCCTGGTGCTGGTCGTTGCCTCGGCGGCGGCCCTCGGCTGGGGGATCATGACGACGACCGACGAGCTCGTCTGGGTCTCGCTGGTTGCCGGGCTGCTCGCCGTGGCGCTCGTGGTCGGGTCGGTGGTGCGGATGCGCCGACGGGTGGTGGAGTCCCCGGCTCCATCGCCGGGCCCGTCGGTCCCGGACGTCGCCCTGCCCAGCTCCTCCCCGGCTCCGCCCGCATCGGCGCCCACCGCGCCGCCCGCTCAGGCGCCGCCCGCTCAGGCGCCGCCCGCTCAGGCGCCGCCCGCTCACGCGCCTGCTGGTGAGGCGCCGACCGCGCAGGACCCGTCCGTGCCTGCGCCTGCCGCGCAAGATCTGTCCGTGCCGGTGGCCGCCGCTCCGGAGGCGCCCGCGCCGGCGGACGTGCGTGCGCCGCCCCCCGGGACCGGCACCTGGCCGTGGCCGGCCCAGCCGGCCCCGCCGGCCGCCGGCCCGCCCCGCTCCGGCTGGACCGGCCCCGTCGGCCCGCCCGGCGCCTGGAGCGACTCTCCCGCGCCCGGCGCCACCGGTCCCACCCCGACCCCCACCCAGAGCGAGCCCCCCACCCAGAGCGAGCCCCCCACCCCGGCGGCGACGGTGATCGCGGACGAGGCCGGGGCGGTGCTGGGGGTGGCGAAGGACCGTCCGTGGGGGGAGCCGTTCCCGGTGGTGGACGGCGAGCCGCCGGCCGAGGACATCCCGGTCCGCGACGCGCTCCGGGTGGCCCAGCTCGACGACGAGGTCCGGGTGGTCGATGGCCAGCCGCGCTACCACCTCGACGACTGCCCGACGCTGGAGGGCGCCGACCCGGTGCCGATGCCGGTCTCGGCCGCCCGCCGCGCCGGCTTCACGTCCTGCGGGGTGTGCCGGCCGGACCGCACCCTGCTCGCCCGGGCCGCCGACCGGCGCCGTCCGAGCGCCGACTAGGCCGTCGGGCGCAGCGCAGAGCCGACCCGATGTCGTCCGGGCGGCGCAACTTTCCCCGCCCGGACGGATTGCTCCGCCGCGCCGGGCCCTGACCTCGGACCAGGAGGCGTCGGCGCGGGACCGGATCGGCATCCGGCCCCGCACCCGCTGACCCGGAGGGCTCAGTCCTTGCGCAGGGCGAACGCCAGCCCCAGCTCCTCGTCGGACCGGGCATCCGCACCCACCGTGCCCTCGGCGAACGAGGTCGCCAGCACCTCGCCGGCCACCGCGGTCCCGTGCTCCCGCAGCGCCGCGGCCACCTCGGGGTCGGTCGCCGACCAGGTGAGCGCGATCCGGTCGGTGACCTCCAGCCCGGTGGCCTTGCGGGCGTCCTGCACCAGCCGGACCACCTCGCGGGCCAGCCCGGCCCGCCGCAGCTCCGGCGTCACGGTGAGGTCCAGCGCCACCGTCTCCCCGGCGTCCGCGGCCACCGCCCAGCCCGAGCGGGGCGTCTCGGTCACCACCAGGTCGTCGGCGCCCAGCGGGACCGGCTCGCCGTCGACGGTCACCGGGACCGCCCCGTCGGCCCGCAGGGTGCGGACCAGCTCGGCCGGGTCCGCGGCGGCGACCGCGGCGGCCACCGCCTTGGTGCCGGCCCCGAACCGCCGGCCCAGCGACCGGAAGTTGGGCTTGACCACGACGTCGACCAGCTCGTCGCCGGCGTCGGCGAGCGCACCGACCGACTGCACGTTGAGCTCCTCGGCCAGCTGTGCCCGCAGCTCCTCGGGCAGCGCCGCCCAGCCGGCCGCGCCGACCAGCGCGCGGCCCAGCGGCTGGCGGGTGCGCACCTTGGACGCGGTCCGGGCCGACCGGCCCAGCTCGACCAGCCGCCGCACCAGCGCCACCTGCCCGGCCAGCTCCGGGTCCCACAGGCCGCCGTCGCGCACCACCGGCCAGTCCCGCAGGTGCACGGAGTCCGGCAGGTCCGGCCACACCGAGCCGACCAGCGACTCGTGCACCGCCTCGGTGGTGAAGGGCATGAACGGCGCCAGCAGCCGGGTCAGCACCTCCAGGCACTCGTGCAGCGTCGCCAGCGCCGCCGGGTCGCCGTCCCAGAACCGCCGCCGCGACCGCCGGACGTACCAGTTGGACAGGTCGTCGACGAACGCGGTGAGCCGGCGCCCGGCCCGCGCGGTGTCGAACGCCTCCATCGCCGCGTCCACCTCGGTGACGGTGCGGTGCAGCTCGGACAGCGCCCACCGATCCAGCAGCGGCCGGTCGGCCACCTCCGCCACCGGCACGCCCGGCGTCCAGCCGGCCGCGCCGGCGTACAGGGTGAGGAAGGAGGCGGTGTTCCAGTACGTCAGCAGGACCTTGCGGACGATCTCCTCCAGCGGCCCGTGCCCGATCCGGCGGGCCGACCAGGGCGAGCCGGAGCAGAGCATGAACCAGCGCAGCGCGTCCGCCCCGTGCCGGTCCATCAGGCTGATCGGCTCGAGGATGTTGCCCAGGTGCTTGCTCATCTTGCGGCCGTCGTCGGCGAGGATGTGGCCCAGGCAGAGCACGGTCTCGTACGACGACCGTCCGAACACGACGGTGCCGACCGCCATGAGCGAGTAGAACCAGCCGCGGGTCTGGTCGATCGCCTCGCAGATGTACTGCGCCGGGTAGGCCGCCTGGAACTCGGCGTTGTTCCGGTACGGCGCGCCCCACTGGGCGAAGGGCATCGAACCCGAGTCGTACCAGGCGTCGATCACCTGCGGCACCCGCCGCGCGGTCGCCCCACACTGTGGACAGTCCACAGTGACGTCGTCCACGTACGGCCGGTGCGGGTCCAGGGTGGACAGGTCCCGGCCGGCCAGCTCGCCGAGCTCGGCCAGCGACCCGACGCAGGTGTCGTGCCCGTCCGGGCAGCGCCAGATCGGCAGCGGGGTGCCCCAGTAGCGGTCCCGGGACAGCGCCCAGTCCACGTTGTTGTCGAGCCAGTCGCCGTACCGGCCGTGCTTGACGGTCTCCGGGTGCCAGCTGGTCCGCTCGTTCTCGGCCAGCAGCTGCTCCTTGACCGCGGTGGTCCGCACGTACCAGGACGGCAGCGCGTAGTAGAGCAGCGCGGTGTGGCAGCGCCAGCAGAAGGGATAGGCGTGCTCGTACGGCTCCTGGCGCAGCAGCAGGCCCCGCTCGCGCAGGTCGGCGACCAGCGCGGCGTCGGCGTCCTTGAAGAAGGCGCCGCCCACCTGGGGGACGTCGGCCCGGAAGTGCCCGTCCGGCTCGATCGGGTTGACCACCGGCAGGCCGTACCCGCGGCTGACCGCGAGGTCCTCGGCGCCGAAGGCGGGCGCCAGGTGCACCAGCCCGGTGCCGTCCTCGGTGGTGACGTAGTCGGCCAGGATCACGTAGTGGGCGCCGGGGATGTCGACCAGCTCGAACGGACGCCGGTACGCGGTGTGCTCCAGCGCCGAGCCGGGGAAGGTCTCCAGCACCTCGACCCCGTCGTCGCCGAGGACCTTGCCGAGCAGGGCCTCCGCCAGCACGAAGGTCCCCTGTGGACTGCGGGCGACCGCGTAGGTGACGTCGGCGCGGACGGCGACCGCGGTGTTGGACACCAGCGTCCACGGGGTGGTCGTCCAGACCAGCAGGTCGGCGCCGTGCGCCGCGGCCGGCCCGGAGGTGACCGGGAAGCGCACGTACACCGACGGGTCGACGACGGTCTCGTAGCCCTGGGCCACCTCGTGGTCGGACAGCCCGGTGCCGCAGCGCGGGCAGTACGGCGTCACCCGGTGGTCCTCGACCAGCAGCCCCTTGTCGAAGACCTGCTGCAGCGACCACCACACCGACTCGACATAGGACGTGTCCATCGTCCAGTACGCGTCGTCGTTGTCGATCCAGAAGCCCATCCGCTCGGACATCTGCTGGAACTCGCCCACGTGCCGGCGCACCGACTCCCGGCAGCGGGCGTTGAACTCGGCGATCCCGTACCGCTCGATGTCGGGCTTGCCGCTGAAGCCGAGCTCTTTTTCCACCGCGATCTCGACCGGCAGGCCGTGGCAGTCCCAGCCGCCCTTGCGCGGGACGTGGTAGCCCTTCATGGTCCGGTAGCGCGGGAAGACGTCCTTGAAGACCCGGGCCTCGACGTGGTGCACGCCGGGCTTGCCGTTGGCGGTCGGCGGGCCCTCGTAGAAGACCCAGGCCGGGCCGGACCGGGTCTGCTCGACGCTGCGGGCGAAGACCTTGCGGTCCTTCCAGCGCTCGATGACCTCGCGCTCCAGCGCGGGCAGGTCCACGTGCGCCGGCAGCGGCTTGAGGCTCACTCCTCGTCCCTTCTCCATCGCGGTCGACGATGGAGGGACGAGCCCGGGGCCCGCGGTACCACCCTCCTTGAGCGTCCGAAGCGGACACTCCACTCTGGTCGTGCTCGCCGGGTCTACGCCGCACCGGGGTGCGGTTCTTCCGGGGCTCCGGGGTGATCTTCGCGCCGGCCAGGCCCCCGGGCTCCCACCGCCCCCGGGTCGCTCGTGGCTGCGTCCGGCGCTACTCGTCCCCATCGACGCCTGTCGGATCCAGCGTACCGCTCGGCGCGCACCGGCCCATACCGCATTACCTGGGACCATGCTCCGGTGACGGAGCTGGTGCGGGCGGCGGCGGAGGGCGCCGCGGTCTCCGGCGTGCCGCTCGAGCTGGTCGCGCTGGCCGGCTCGGCCGTGCTGCTCGTCTCCGTGCTCGCGGTCCGGGTGTCGACCCGGCTCGGCCTGCCCAGCCTGTTGCTCTACCTCGGCATCGGGGTGGCGATCGGCGAGGGGGGCCTCGGGCTTCGCTTCGACGACGCCGCGCTGTCCCAGACGCTGGGACTGGCCGCGCTGGTCGTGATCCTCACCGAGGGCGGGCTGACCACCCGGTGGCACGCGGTCCGGCCGGCGGTGCCGCTGGCCATCGTGCTGTCCACGCTCGGGGTCGCGGTCAGCGTCGGGGTCACCGCGCTGGCCGCCACGGTGCTGCTGGACACCGGCTGGCGCACCGGGCTGCTGCTCGGCGCGATCGTGTCCTCCACCGACGCGGCCGCGGTCTTCTCCACCCTGCGCTCGCTCGGCCTGCCGGCGCGGCTGACCGCGACGCTGGAGATGGAGTCGGGGATCAACGACGCCCCGGTGGTGATCCTGGTCACCCTGCTCTCCACCCAGGCGGCCGGCTCGCCGGTCGAGATCGTCGCGCTGGTGTCGTACGAGCTGGCCGCCGGGACGGTGATCGGGCTGGCCGTCGCGTTCGGCGCGGCCTGGATGCTGCGGCGCGGCGCGCTGCCGGCGGCCGGGCTCTACCCGCTGTCCGTGCTCGCCGTCGCGGTCGGCTCGTACGCGCTGGCGGCGGTCCTGCACGCGTCCGGCTTCCTGGCCGCGTACCTGACCGGGCTGGTGCTCGGCAACGTCAGGCTGCCGCACCGGCGGGCCACCCTCGGCTTCGTCGAGGGGCTGGCCTGGCTGGCCCAGATCGGCCTGTTCGTGCTGCTCGGCCTGCTGGTCAGCCCGTCCCGGCTGGGCGAGGCGCTGCTGCCGGCGCTGGGCATCGGGGCCGCGCTGCTGCTGCTGGCCCGGCCGCTGTCGGTGCTGGCCTCGTGCGCCTGGTTCCGGGTGGGGTGGGCGGAGCAGGTCTTCGTCAGCTGGGCCGGGCTGCGCGGCGCGGTGCCGATCGTGCTGGCCACCATCCCGCTGACCGCCGGGGTGCCGGAGGCGCGCGGCTTCTTCGACCTCGTCTTCGTGCTGGTGGTGGTCTTCACCGTGCTGCAGGGGACCACCCTGGCCCCGCTGGCCCGGGTGCTCGGCCTCGGCTCGGAGTCCGAGCCGCGCGACGTCGAGGTCGACTCGGCGCCGCTGGAGGACCTGGACGCCGACCTGCTGCAGGTCCGCATCCCGGAGCGGTCCCGGCTGCACGGGGTGCTGGTACGCGAGCTGCGGCTGCCGACCGGGGCGGCGGTGTCGCTGCTGGTCCGCGACGGTGAGGGCTCGGTGCCCGGGCCGGACACCCGGCTGCGCCGCGGCGACCAGCTGCTGGTGGTCACCACCAGCCCGGTCCGGGCCGAGGCGGAGCGCCGGCTGCGGGCGGTCGGCCGGGCCGGGCGGCTGGCCGGCTGGCTGGGGGAGACCGGCCGGGCCCGGGACTAGCAGTAGCAATATGCACACGTAGCGTTGAGTGGCGCTGTTTCGGATGAAATCGGGTCGAACCGGCTCGTACGGCGGCGCCGTCGCCACTCTCCGTTGATAGCCGTTGTCGGGGAGTCTCGCGATCCGTATCCTTTGCCCCGCACTCGTGATCTTGATGATCACGAGTGTCCTGTACGAGAACCGGGAGGACTCCATGACCGAGGCCCGTGGCTGACAGGCCCGGGCTAGACCAGCACGACGGTGAAGGCGGTGCGGACGACCGTGGCGAAGAACGCAACGACCGCGAAGGCGGTGCTCGACGAGAGCACCACCGCGGTGATTCCCCCAGCAGCGACAGCCCCCTCGACCCCGGCCCCCAGCCGGCGCAGGACCAGTGCCCCTCGCGCGGGCACCCAGCCGGACGGCACCGCCGCGCCGGCCCCACGGGCCGCCCGCGGCACCGGCGCCGGGGCCAAGGCCGCCACCGGCCGCTCCACCCGGACCAGCACCGCCCGCAGCACGAGCACCAGCAGCCGGGGCCGCGCCCCGGCGCACCCCGCCCCGGTCGCCGAGCGGCCGCTGCCGCTGGGCGACTGGACGGTGGAGGAGCTCACCGAGGTGCGCACCGACCTGGTCCGGGAGATCGCCGAGCGGCGCGCGGACTACGACCGGGCGATGGCCGACATCACCCGGCTGCAGCAGAGCGGCGGCGACGGCGCGGGGGACGACCAGGCCGACGCCGGGTCCAAGACCTTCGAGCGGGAGCAGGAGCTCTCCATCGCCAACAACCGCCGCGACCTGCTGGTCCAGATGGAGCGGGCGATGGAGCGGCTGGACGCGGGGACGTACGGGCGCTGCGAGAGCTGCGTGCAGCCGATCCCCAAGGCGCGGCTGCAGGCCTTCCCGAGCGCCACGCTGTGCGTGCGCTGCAAGCAGCGGGAGGAGCGCCGCTGACGGCCGGGGCGGGGCCTGGGACGATGGTGGGGTGAGCGCCCCCCACCGTCCCGGCCCCGGCCAGCCCGGCGGGAGCGCGGGGGAGCCGACCCGGCCGCGCCGCACCGCCGTCCTCGCGCTCACCGCCGGCGGGCTGCTGCTCGCCGACCTGGTCACCAAGATCATCGTGGTGGCCGAGCTGATCGGCCGGGAGCCGATCAAGCTGCCCGGCGGTTTCCTGTGGCTCACCCACGCCCGCAACCCGGGTGCGGCGTTCTCCTTCGCCGAGGGCGCGACCGTGGTGTTCACCGCGGTCGCGGCCATCGTCGTGGTGGTCATCATCCGGACCGCGACCCGGCTGCGGTCCGCCGCCTGGGCGGTCAGCCTCGGGCTGGTGCTCGGCGGGGCGGCCGGCAACCTGGTGGACCGGCTGTTCCGGTCGCCCGGGCCGCTGCGCGGGCACGTGGTCGACTGGATCAGCCTGCGCACGCCGGACGGGCGGATGCTGTTCCCGATCTTCAACTTCGCCGACTCGGGGATCGTGTGCGGCGGGATCCTGGCCGTGCTGCTGGCCCTGCTCGGGTACGAGATGGACGGCACCCGCTCCACCCGCGGGCCCGGCCCACCGCCCGGCAACCCGCCGCCAGGTGCCGGTCCGTGGGGTGGTGGGCCTCCCGGCGGTCCGCCGCCGCCCGGTCCGCCGCCACCCGGCCGGGGACGTCCCGGACCCGGGCCGGACCCGGCCGTCCGGTCCGCCGCCCCGGCTCCGTGGACCGCGCCCCCGGCCGGCACCGCCGGTCCGCGCGCCGGCGCTCCCGGGACGGGCCGGCCGAGCGGGCCGGGGGAGCCGTACGTGCCGTCGGCGGGGCCGTTGCCGGGGCCCGGGCACCGCGCCCCGGGCGCGTACCGCCCGGGCGGGGGACCGTGACCGAGCGCCGCACCCTGCCGGTCCCGGACGGCCTGGACGGCCTGCGCCTGGACGCCGCGCTGGCCCGGCTGTTCGGCTTCTCCCGGACCACCGCCGCGTCGCTGGTCGACGCCGGCGACGTGACCGTGGACGGCGCCTGCGCCGGCCGGTCCGACCGGGTCGTCGCCGGCGCCTGGCTCGAGGTCGCCATGCCGACCCCGCCGGCCCCGCCGTCGGCCGCCCCGACCCCGGTCGAGGGCCTGACGGTGATCCACGACGACGACGACATCGTGGTGGTGGACAAGCCGGTCGGGGTGGCCGCCCACCCCAGCCCCGGCTGGGACGGCCCGACCGTGGTGCAGGGCGTCGCCGCGATGGGCCACCGCCTGTCCACCAGCGGCGCCGCCGAGCGGCAGGGCGTCGTGCACCGGCTGGATGTCGGCACCACCGGGCTGATGGTGCTGGCCAAGTCCGAGCGGGCGTACAGCGTGCTCAAGGACGCCTTCCGCGAGCGCACCGTGGACAAGCGGTACGCGGCGCTGGTGCAGGGCCACCCCGACCCGTCCCGCGGCACCATCGACGCGCCGATCGACCGGCACCCGAGCGCGGACTGGAAGTTCGCCGTCGTCGCCGGCGGGCGGCCCAGCGTCACCCACTACGACACCGTGGAGGCGTTCCGGGCGGCCAGCCTGCTCGACGTCAAGCTGGAGACCGGTCGCACCCACCAGATCCGGGTGCACCTGGCCGCGGTCCGGCACCCGCTGGTCGGCGACCTCACCTACGGGGCCGACCCGACGCTGGCCGCCCGCCTGGGCCTGACCCGGCAGTGGCTGCACGCCGCCCGGCTGGGCTTCGCCCACCCGGCGTCCGGGGAGTGGGTGGAGTTCGCCAGCCCGTACCCGGACGACCTCGCGCAGGCGCTCGCGCTGGTCGCCGACTAGCGGCCGGCGCGGGGCGGCGGGGTGCGGGCGGTCGCAGAGGGGGTGTCGCTGGCCGGCGCGGTCCGCGTGCTCGCGGTGCTGCTGGTCGGCTACCTGGTGCTGGTCCAGCCGGTGGTCGGCGCGTGGAGCCACCGCCGGTTCCGGGCCTCGGCCGACCGGGGCGCGCGGCTGCGCCGCTACCAGCGGACCGCGGCGCTGGAGTGGGCGCTCGTCGCCGCCGCGCTCGCGCTGGTGGCCGGCGCGCCGGGTCTCGACCTGGGCGACCTCGGGGTGCGGTGGCCGCGGGCGTCGGCGTACACGGCGGTGGGCGCGGTCGGGCTGCTGCTCAGCCTGGTGCTGCTGGTCGGGCTGCGGCGGCGGGTCGACCAGGGCGTGCAGGTGGTGGCGCCGGTCGAGGTCAGCGCGCTGATGCCGCGGACCGCGGTCGAGCGGCGGGCCTTCGCCGGGCTGGCGGTGACCGCCGGGGTCTGCGAGGAGGTGCTTTACCGCGGGGTGCTGCTCGCCGTCGCGGTCGCGCTCGCCCCCGGGCTCGGCCCGTGGCGGCTGGTGCTGGTGAGCGCGCTCGCCTTCGCGGTGGCGCATACCTACCAGGGGGTGGCCGGGATGCTGACCTCCTTCGTGCTCGGCGGCAGCCTGGCGGTGCTCTTCCTCGGCTCCGGCAGCCTGCTGCTGCCGGTGCTCTACCACGTGCTCGTCGACCTTCGCATCCTGGTCCTCGCCGTCGACCGCACCCGCCCCCGCCACCGCGCCCCCGGCTGAGGCGCCTCAGCGCGCCCGCGCCAACCGCGGACCACGCTGCTGTGCACCGCCGCCCTCGGCAGCCTGTGCTGGGCGCTGGTGCAGCACGGCCGGGCACTGCAGCTAGCCGGCTGAGGCGACCACCTCGCGGACCAGCGCCGCCGCGGCCAGCCCGTCCGTCGTGTCGAAGGCCTCGGGCGCGCCGGCCCGCCAGACGACGCAGCGGGCGGCCAGGGCCGCGTACGCCGGGAAGTGCTCGGCGACGTACTGCCCGGTGACGGACTTGGAGAGGATCTCGCCGGTGCCGAGGGTGGCGTGCAGCCGGGCCGCGCCGAGCACCAGCCAGGCGACCGCCTCGGCGCCGGTCGGCTGGTCCGCGGGCCGGGTGGCCAGCGCCGCCGCCACCGCCTCCGCCTCGCCGGCCCAGTAGCCGCGCAGGTTGGCCAGCAGCCAGGTCCGCAGCACCGCCGGGTCCGGCTCGGCGACCATCGACGCCGGCGCCGGGCCGCGCACCGCCACCCCGCGCCGGCGCAGCTCCAGCCAGGTGACCGGCGTGCACTCGCCACACGGGCCGGTGTCCCACTCGCCACCGACCACGTGCGGGACGGCCTCCTCGGCCACCGGCGGGTCGGCCAGCGCGGCCGCCGGCACGTACAGCCCGTCGTAGTGCGGGACCCCGCCGCCGGCGTGCACCGCCGCCAGCGCGGCCACCTCGGCGCGCCCGACCGGGCGCGCGGTGGCGGCGACGAAGTCGACGTCCGAGCGGCCCGGCCGCCAGTCCCCGGTGACCGCCGAGCCGGTGATCCACAAGGCCGTCACCAGGCCCGGCGCCGCGGCGTCGACAGCGCTGAGACGCTCGGTGGCGAGGGCCTCGACGGCGGGCGGCAGCGGCACCGGGGAACCGTACGCGACCGACACGCCCGCTCGGCTGGGCCGTAGTCCCGGCACCCCGATTCTGTCGGTCCGGCGACCTAGAATCGCTGCCGTGCCCGGGCCCCAGCGCGACTCCTTCGTGCACCTCCACGTCCACACCGAGTATTCGATGTTGGACGGGGCGGCGCGGCTCAAGGACCTGTTCGCGGAGACCGCCCGGATGGGCATGCCGGCGCTGGCGATGACCGACCACGGCAACGTCTTCGGGGCGTACGACTTCGCCACCCAGGCCAAGGCCGCCGGGGTCAAGCCGATCATCGGCATGGAGGCCTACGTCACGCCCGGCACCTCCCGCTTCGACCGCACCCGGGTCCGCTGGGCCGAGGGCGGCGAGGCGGACGTGTCCGGCGGCGGGGCCTACACGCACATGACACTGCTGGCCACCGACGAGACCGGCCTGCACAACCTGTTCAAGCTGGCCAGCCTGGCCTCGATGGAGGGCTTCTTCTACAAGCCCCGGATCGACCGGGAGATCCTGGCCCGCCACTCGCAGGGCCTGATCGGCACCACCGGCTGCCCGGGCGGGGAGGCGCCGACCTGGCTGCGGATCGGCGACTACGCCAAGGCCCGGGCGTCAGCGGCCGAGTTCCGGGACATCTTCGGCGCCGACCGGTTCTACCTCGAGATCATGGACCACGGCATCGAGGTGGAGACCAAGCTCCGCGACGGGCTGGTCCGGCTGCGCGACGACCTCAAGCTGCCGCCGCTGGCCACCAACGACCTCCACTACACGTACGAGAAGGACGCCGACGCGCACGGCGTGCTGCTGTGCGTGCAGTCCGGCAAGACCATGGCCGACCCCAAGCGGTTCAAGTTCGACGGGACGGACTACTTCCTCAAGTCCCCCGAGCTGATGCGCCGGGTCTGGCGGGACATGCCCGAGGCCTGCGACAACACGCTGGTCGTGGCCGAGCAGGTGACCGGCTACGGCGACACCTTCGCCTACGGCGACCTGATGCCGCGCTTCCCGGTGCCCGAGGGCGAGACGGAGGACAGCTGGCTCGTCGCGGAGGTCGAGCGCGGGCTGGCCCGGCGCTTCCCCGGCGGTGTGCCGGACACCCACCGCAAGCAGGCGGAGTACGAGCTCGGCGTCATCTCCCAGATGGGCTTTCCGGGCTACTTCCTGGTCGTCGCCGACCTGTGCCGGCACGCCCGGGACAACGGCATCCGGGTCGGCCCGGGCCGCGGGTCGGCCGCCGGCGCCCTGGTGGCGTACGCGCTGGGCATCACCGAGCTGGACCCGGTCGAGCACCGGCTGCTGTTCGAGCGCTTCCTCAACCCCGAGCGGGTGTCGATGCCGGACATCGATCTGGACTTCGACGAGCGCCGGCGCGGCGACATGATCCGCTACGCCACCGAGAAGTACGGCGAGGAGCGGGTCGCGCAGATCATCACGTACGGCACCATCAAGGCCAAGCAGGCGATCAAGGACTCGGCCCGGGTGCTGGGCTACCCCTTCTCCACCGGGGACCGGATCACCAAGGCGATGCCGCCGCCGGTGATGGGCAAGGACGTCCCGCTGCACGGGATGTTCGACGAGGCCCACCCGCGCTTCAAGGAGGCCGCGGAGTTCCGCGCGCTGTACGAGCAGGACCCGGAGGCCAAGCGGGTCGTCGACACCGCCCGCGGGCTGGAGGGGCTCAAGCGGCAGTGGGGCGTGCACGCGGCCGGGGTGATCCTGTCCCGCCAGCCGCTGCTCGACGTCATCCCGATCCAGCGCCGGGAGCAGGACGGCGCGATCATCACCCAGTTCGACATGGGTGCCTGCGAGTCGCTCGGCCTGCTGAAGATGGACTTCCTCGGGCTGCGCAACCTGACCGTCCTCGACGACTGCCTGCTCAACATCAAGTCCAACCGCGGCGAGGACGTGGTCCTGGAGACGCTGCCGCTGGACGACCCGGCGGCGTACGAGCTGCTGGCCCGGGGCGACACCCTCGGCGTCTTCCAGCTCGACGGCGGGCCGATGCGGGCGCTGCTGCGCTCGATGCGGCCGACCGGCTTCGACGACATCTCCGCCGTGCTCGCGCTCTACCGCCCCGGCCCGATGGGCGCCAACGCCCACAACGAATACGCCGACCGCAAGAACAACCGCAAGCCGGTGGTGCCCATCCACCCCGAGCTGGCCGAGCCGCTGGCCGACATCCTGGACGAGACCTACGGGCTGATCGTCTACCAGGAGCAGGTCATGGCGATCGCCCAGAAGGTGGCCGGCTACTCGCTCGGCAAGGCCGACCTGCTGCGTCGCGCGATGGGCAAGAAGAAGAAGGAGATCCTCGACAAGGAGTACGTGCCCTTCTCCGACGGGATGAAGGTCCAGGGCTACTCCGACGGCGCGATCAAGACGCTGTGGGACATCCTGGTCCCGTTCTCCGACTACGCGTTCAACCGGGCCCACACCGCGGGATACGGCCTGGTGGCGTACTGGACGGCGTACCTCAAGGCCAACTACCCGGCCGAGTACATGGCCGCGCTGCTCACCTCGGTCAAGGACGACAAGGACAAGAGCGCGGTCTACCTCAACGACTGCCGCCGCCGCGGCATCCGGGTGCTGCCGCCGGACGTCAACTCCTCCGACGCCAACTTCACCACCGTCGGCGAGGACATCCGCTTCGGCCTCACCGCGGTGCGCAACGTCGGGGAAAACGTCGTCGCCTCGATCGTGGCCACCCGCAAGGCCAAGGGGGCGTTCGCCGACTTCTCCGACTTCCTCAAGAAGGTCGAGCCGGTCGCCTGCAACAAGAAGGTCGTCGAGTCGCTGATCAAGGCGGGCGCGTTCGACTCGCTGCAGCACACCCGGCGCGGGCTGATGTCCGTCTTCGACCAGGCGGTGGACAGCTTCCTGGCCGCCAAGCGGGTGGAGGCGACCGGGCAGTTCGACCTGTTCGGCTCCGACGGCGCCGAGGACGACCCGGTGGACGCGGTCTTCGCGGTGACCGTGCCGGGCGGCGAGTGGGAGAAGATGGCCCGGCTGGCCTTCGAGCGGGAGATGCTCGGGCTCTACGTCTCCGACCACCCGCTGCTCGGCGTCGAGCACGTGCTGGCCGCCCACTCCGAGTGCACGGTCGGCGCGCTGCAGGGCGACCAGATCGGCGACGGGCAGACCGTCACGATCGGCGGGATCCTGTCCAGCGTGCTGCGCCGGGTCAACAAGGCTGGCGCGCCGTGGGCGTCCGCGGTGCTGGAGGACCTCGAGGGCTCGATCGAGGTGCTCTTCTTCCCGCAGACGTACGCGCAGGTGGCGGTCTCGATCGCCGAGGACGCGATCCTCGTGGTCAAGGGCCGGCTGGACCGGCGCGAGGACGTGGCCAAGCTGATCGCGTCCGAGGTGTCGGTGCCCGACCTGTCCGAGGGCCCGCGCGGGCCGGTGGTGGTCTCGCTGGCGGCGGCCCGGTGCACGCCGCCGGTGGTGGAGCGGCTCAAGGAGGTGCTCGCCACCCACCCCGGCACCACCGAGGTGCACCTGCAGCTGGTCAGCGGCGAGCGGCGGACCGCGCTGAAGGTCGCCGACGGCTTCCGGGTGTCGGCCACGCCGGCGCTGATGGGGGACCTCAAGGCGCTGCTCGGTCCGGCCTGCCTGGCCGGATAGGGGGTCAGTTCTCCCCGCTCGTCCGGCGCGTCGGGCCGATCCAGTGTCGGTCATGGTCCGGACTGGGCACAATCCGCTCGTGACGACGCACCGTAGCGAGCAGGCCGAGGGGATCCCCCGGTCGGGTGAGGGCGGCTTCGACCCGAGTGACACCGGGACCTGGCGGATGGGTGACGTGGTGCCGGGCGGCGAGAGCGGCCGGCGCACCAGCACGATCCTGCGCTACCTGCTCGGCCTGCTGGCGGTCGAGCACGTGCGGAAGCTGACCCGGGTGGTGTTCCTGCTGCCGGTGGTCGGGGCGCTGCTGCTGCTGGTCCGGCCGCGCTGGATCGGGATGGCGGTCCTCGTGCTCGGGGTGCTGCTGGTAGCCGCCCGGATCTACGTGGTCCGGATGCTGGCCCGGTCGTCGCTGCCGCGCCGGTACCGCCCGGTCGAGGACGACCTGCGGGCCGCGGTGGAGGCCGGCAAGGCCAACCTGCGCAGCGAGCTGGCCCGGGTCGGGCTGCCGAGCACCCCGTGGGCGATCCCGATGTCGGTGGTCCGGATGGACCGCGGCGGCGGCCGGTCGGAGTCCCGGTCCCGGCTGCGCGGCATCGAGATCGACCGGGTGCTGCCCCGCGCCCAGCTGGACCGGGCGCTGCGCATCCTCGACGAGGCCGCCCCGACCCGATGAGGGCGCCGGCGCGGGTCGCCCGGTCGCCGGTTCCACCACCCAGCACCCGATCCGGCGTGGCTACGTCTCTGCCTCGTGGGGTGGAGCAGAGACGTAGCCCGCCGGACGAGGTGGGTGAACCTCCCGAGCGGTGGGGGCCGGAGCGGTGACCGGTACACCGGCGATGGCGCGCCGGGTCGGGGTGGAGACCCAGCTGTGGCGCGGGGTGGTCGCGTACCGGCTGGCCGCGCTGGCGTACGCGGGCGGGCTGATCCTGGCCAATCGCGACGAGTACGCCCGCCCGGACGCCGCGCTGGGCGTGCTGGCCGCGATGGCCGGCTGGACGGCGCTGATGACGGCCGCGAACTCCCGCGACCGCGGCCGGGTCTGGCCGGTGGTGATGGCCGACCATGCGGTCTGCGTGCTGGCCACGCTCGCCTCGGTCCCGGTGCAGGGCAGCGAGCGGATCGAGGCGAACACCCCGACGCTGCCGACCAGCTGGGCCGCCTCGCCGGTGCTGGGCTCGGCGCTGCTGGGCGGGCCGCTCGGCGGCCTGGCCGGCGCGCTGGTGCAGGCGGCCGCGTCGGTGGCCACCCGCCGCGACCTCACCTTGGCCACGCTAGGCAACGTCGTGCTGCTGCTGCTCGCCGGCACCGTCAGCGGGTACGTGGTCCGGCTCGCGGTGGGGGCGGAGCGCCGGCTGGCCGAGGCGGTGCGGCGGGAGGCGGCGACCCGGGAGCGGGAGCGGCTGGCCCGCACCATCCACGACGGCGTGCTGCAGGTGCTCGCGCTGGTCCAGCGCCGCGGCGCCGAGCTCGGCGGCGGGGCGGCCGAGCTGGCCCGGCTGGCCGGCGAGCAGGAGATCGCCCTGCGCGGGCTCATCACCAACCCGCCGCCCACCCCCGCCCCGCCGGGTGAGGACGTCGATCTGCGGGCGTTGCTGGCGGGGGTTCGGTCGGCGACCGTCACCGTGTCGGGGCCGGCGGAGCCGGTGCCGCTGCCGGAGCCCGTCGCGGCCGAGCTGGCCGCCGCGGTGCGCGCCGCCCTGGACAACGTGGACCGGCACGCCGGCCCGGGCGCCCGCGCCTGGGTGCTGGTCGAGGACCTCGGCGCCGAGGTCGTGGTCGGCGTACGCGACGACGGTGTCGGCATCCCGCCCGGCCGGCTCGAGCAGGCCGCCGCCGAGGGCCGGCTCGGCGTGGCCGCGTCCCTGCGCGGCAGGCTGACCGAGCTGGGGGGCACGATGGCGGTGGTGTCCATGCCCGGCGAGGGCACCGACGTCGAGCTGCGGGTGCCGCGAGGGAGGCGCTGATGGTCCGGGTGATGGTCGTGGACGACCACCCGATGTGGCGGGAGGGCGTCGCCCGCGACCTGGCCGAGGCCGGGCACCAGGTGGTGGCCACCGCCGGCGACGGCGCCGCCGCGGTGCGCATCGCCGCCGCCGCCCGGCCCGAGGTGGTGCTGATGGACCTGCAGCTGCCGGTCGGCTCCGGCGTGACCGCGACCGCGGAGATCCTCGCCGCCGACCCGTCCGCCCGGGTGCTGGTCCTCTCGGCCAGCGGCGAGGACGCCGACGTGCTGGCCGCGGTCAAGGCCGGCGCCACCGGCTACCTGGTCAAGTCGGCCGGCCGGGACGAGCTGCTGGCCGCGGTCGAGCGGGTCGCTCGCGGCGAGGCGGTCTTCTCACCGGGGCTGGCCGGGCTGGTGCTCGGCGAGTTCCGGCGGATGTCGGCCGGCGGATCGGCGCCGGACCCGACCTCGCAGCTCACCGAGCGGGAGGTCGAGGTGCTCCGGCTGGTCGCCAAGGGGCTCACCGCGCGGCAGGTCGCCGGCCGGCTGGTGCTGTCCCACCGGACGGTGCAGAACCACGTCCAGAACACGCTGCGCAAGCTGCAGCTGCACAACCGGGTCGAGCTGACCCGGTTCGTCATCGAGCAGGGCCTCGACACCGACGGGTGAGCGGGCCGGCGGGCCTCCGGTAGGGGATCATGGGGGGATGCTGGGCCGGCTGCGGGAGCTGACGCGCGGCGGCGCGGCGCGGGCGGTCCGGCTGGGCGCCCGCCGGGTGCCGGCCGAGCCGGCCGGTGGCGGGCTCGGCCGCGGGGTCGCGCTGCGCGGCACGGTCTGGCCGGGCGGGGCCGCGGAGCCGTACGACGGGGTGGTGCTGGTCGGCCCGGACGGCCGGATCGCCCGGATCGGACCGACCCGGGCGGTGCCGATCCCGGTCGGGGTGCGGGTCATCGGCGCCGCCCACACCTGGGTCGTGCCAGGGCTGGTCGACGCGCACGTGCACCTCGCCTTCGGCGCGGCCGCCGAGGCGCTGGCCGGCGGGGTGGTCGGCGTCCGCGACCTCGGCTCGCCCCGGGTGGACGCGCTGCGCCGGCGCACCGGGCACCGCCGGCCGCCGCCCGGGTCGCCGTACGTCGGGGTGGCCGGGCCGATCCTCACCGCCCCCGGCGGCTACCCGTCGCGGTCCTGGGGCGCGGCCGGCTTCGCCGGCTTCCTGACCAGCCCGGGGCAGGCCCGGATCGTGGTTCGCGGGCTGGCCGGTGACGGGGTGGACGTGATCAAGGTCGCGGTCGAACGCGGGCCGGACGGTGCCTGGCCGGCGCCCTCGACCAAGGTGCTGCGGGTGGTGGTGGACGCCGCGCACGGCGCCGGGCTCAAGGTGGTCGCGCACGCGCTGACCGCCGAGGCGGTCGGCCGGGTGCTCGACGCCGGGGTGGACGAGCTGGCCCACACCCCGGCCGAGCGGCTGCCGGAGGCGGTGGTCGACCGGGTCGCCGCGGCCGGCATCCCGGTGGTGTCCACGCTGCAGACGTTCTTCACCGGCGGCGGCGGGCGGGCCGCGGCGGCGAACGCGGCCGCGCTGCACCGGGCCGGGGTCGAGCTGGTGTACGGCACCGACCTCGGCAACGTGGGCACCCGCACCGGGGTGGACCCGCGCGAGCTGGACCGGCTCGCCGACGCGGGCCTGGGCCGGCTCGGCGCGCTGCGGGCGGCGACCGAGGGCGCGGCCCGGGTGGCCGGGGTGCGGCTGCGCACCGGGCTGCTCCAGCTCGGCGAGCCGGCCGCCGCGGTGCTGCTGGCCGGCGATCCGCTGGTCGAGCCCGGGCTGTGGCGCCGGCCCCGGGCGGTGGTGTGCGACGGGCGGCTCGTCGAGCCGCCGGAGGGCGCCTGACACACTGGGGATCTGACGGCCGCCCGCGGGGTGGCGACGAGCGTGGGCGGTGAGATGCAGCGACCCGGCTGGGACCCGGCCGACCCGCCGAGCCCGCCGGGCCATCCGGCTGAGCCGCCGTGGGCACCCCCACCCGTGCCGGCCGGCGCCGGGCCGTACCCGGCTGGTGACCCGACGGGGCCGTACCCGGTGGGGCCTCAGCAGCCGGTGCCGCACCCCGGGCCGTACCCGGCAGCCCCGGACGCGCCGGCCGCCCCGGGGCCGTACGGGCCGTACCCGGCTCAGTACGGGGACTACGGGAGCTGGCCGCCGCGCCCGGCGACCCGCCCGTCCTGGCCGCCGACCCGCCGCGAGCTGACCGCGGCGCTGGCCGCCGTCGCCGGCCTCGCGCTGCTCGGCGCCGCGCTGGCGGTGCTGTGGGTGCAGCTCGCCCCGCGCCTGCAGTTCCGGGTCGTGCAGCCCGGGCGGGCGGTGCCGGTGGTGCCCGAGGCGGAGGAGTACGTCGCCGCCGACGGCCGCTTCGTGCTGATCACCCTGGCCGCCGGCGTCGCGGCCGGCCTGGTCTGCTGGCTGCTGCGCGGCACCCGCGGCCCGGTGGTGCTGGCCGCGCTCGCGCTCGGCGGGCTGGTCGGTGCGCTGGTCACCTGGCGGCTCGGGGTGGCGCTGGCGCCCGGCTACTCGCCCGCCGACCTGCAGGAGGTCGGCCGGACGGTGACCGAGCCGCTGGCGCTGCGGGCCCGGGCCGCGCTGGTGGTGGAGCCGGTGGCCGCGGTGGTGGTCTACCTGCTCGCCGCCGGCTTCACCGGCCATAACGACCTCGGCGTGGACAAGGACGCCGGGCCGGTCAGCTGAGGCTCTGCGTCACCTGCAGCTCGGAGATCGGCACCGGCAGCGCGCGCAGCCGGCGCACCATCGTGGTCTCCCGCTTGAGCAGCCGCAGCTCGGCCCGCAGCCGGGCCGGGGTGGTCGCCGCCGCCAGCAGCGCCTGCCGGTCCTCCAGGGTGAGCACCGCGGCGGAGGCGACCAGATGGGACAGCTCGGCCGGGTCCGCGGGCAGCTCGGGCGGGTCCGCGGCGGGGCCGGACGGGCGCAGCGAGGTGGCGGCGGCCGCGTACTCGGTGAACAGCACGCCGACGGCCCGGCCGAGCAGCGCCGCCTCGGCGCCCGGCGGCGGGTCGGCGGGCAGCCACTCGACCTCGCCGACCAGGTACGGCCGGGTCTCCCGGTCCACGTCCAGCAGCCGGAACCGGTCGGTCCCTACGGTGACGATGTCGTACCGGCCGTCGGGGTAGCGGGACACCCGGCGCAGCTCGGCCGCGCAGCCGACCTCGTGCAGCGCCTGCACCGCCTCGGCACCGACCTCCCAGCCCTGCCGGATCGCGACCACCCCGAACCGGCGCGGCCCCGGGTCCTCCTGCGCGACCAGCGTGCGCACCAGCTCCCGGTAGCGCTCCTCGAAGACGTGCAACGGCAGCGTCATGCCGGGGAAGAGCACGGTCTGCCCGAGCGGGAACAGCGGGAGCGCCGTGGAGCCGGAGGCCACCCACCCAGCTTAGGGAGCGCACCGGCGGGCGCGCCGGGCCGGCTGCGGGATACTGGGGGGCGTGCTGACCCGCCTCGACCTGCGCGCCCGGCCGCCCGGCCCGGGCCTGGCCGGGCTGCTGCCGCGGGCCGAGGTGGACGTCGAGGCGGCCACGACCGCGGTCGCGCCGGTGCTGGCCGCGGTCCGGGAGCGTGGCGCCGCCGCGGTCCGCGAGCTGACCGCCCGCTTCGACGGCGTCGAGCTGGCCGAGCCGCGGGTGCCGGCGGCCGCGCTGGCCGCGGCCGCGGACCGGCTCGACCCCGACGTGCGGGCCGCTCTGGTCGAGGCGATCCGCCGGGTCCGGCTGGTGCACGAGGCGCAGCGCCCGGTCGAGGTCCGGGTCGACGTGGTGCCCGGCGGCGCGGTGACCCGGCGGCACCTGCCGGTGGACCGGGTCGGGCTCTACGTCCCCGGCGGGCTGGCGCCGCTGCCGTCCAGCGTGGTGATGAACGTGGTGCCGGCCCAGGTGGCCGGCGTCCGCTCGATCGCGCTGGTGAGCCCGCCACGCCGGGACGCCGGCGGCTTGCCCGACCCGGCGATCCTGGCCGCCTGCGCGCTGCTCGGCGTCGACGAGGTGTACGCGGTCGGCGGCGCCCAGGCGGTCGCGATGCTGGCGTACGGGGTGGACGGCGTCGAGGCGGTCGACCTCGTCACCGGCCCGGGCAACGTCTACGTGACCGCGGCCAAGCGGCTGCTGCGCGGGGTGGTCGGCATCGACTCCGAGGCCGGGCCCAGCGAGGTCGCGGTGCTCGCCGATGGCACCGCCGACCCGGCGCTGGTCGCGGCCGACCTGCTCAGCCAGGCCGAGCACGGGCCCACCTCGGCCTCGGTGCTGGTCACCGACGACCCGGCGCTGGCCGACGCGGCCGACGCCGAGCTGGCCGCCCAGGTGGCCGCGACCAAGCACGTCGAGCGGGTGACCGCGGCGCTGACCGGCCCGCAGTCGGGCACCGTGCTGGTCCGCGACGTCGAGCAGGGCCTGGCGGTGGTCGACGCGTACGGGGCCGAGCACCTGGAGATCCACACCCGGGACGCGGCCGCGGTGGCCCGCCGGGTCCGGCACGCCGGCTGCATCTTCGTCGGGCCGCACGCACCGGTCAGCCTGGGCGACTACGCGGCCGGGTCCAACCACGTGCTGCCCACCGGCGGCAGCTGCCGGCACACCGCCGGGCTGTCGGTGGCCACCTTCCTGCGCGGGGTCAGCCTGGTCGAGTACGACGCCGCCGCCCTGGCCGGCGTGGCGCACCACGTGGTCGCGCTGGCGCACGCCGAGGACCTGCCGGCCCACGCGGCCGCGATCACCGTGCGGACGGCGCGGAGCGACGGGAGCCATGACAGAGTGCGGACCTCCCGGTGACCCGGCTGGAGGACCTGCCGATCCGGGACGACCTGCGGGGGCGGTCGGCGTACGGGGCGCCCCAGCTCGACGTCCCGGTCCGGCTGAACACCAACGAGAACAGCCACCCCCTCCCGGACGCCCTGCTCGACGACATCGCCAAGGCGGCCCGGGACGCGGCCGCCGGGCTCAACCGCTACCCGGACCGGGAGGCGGCCGCGCTGCGGGCGGACCTGGCGGCGTACCTGGGCCACGGGCTCGCTGGCGGCGGCGTGTGGGCGGCGAACGGGTCCAACGAGGTCCTGCAGCAGCTGCTGCAGGCCTTCGGCGGGCCGGGGCGGACCGCGCTCGGCTTCACCCCGTCGTACTCGATGCACGAGATCATCGCGACCGGCACCGGCATGGGCTGGGTCCCCGGCGTCCGGGAGCCGGACTTCACCGTGCCGCCGGAGCGGGCGGCCGAGCAGGTGCTCGCGCACCGGCCCGCGGTCGTCTTCCTGACGTCGCCGAACAATCCCACCGGGACGGCGCTGCCGCTGGCGACCGTCCAGGCGGTGCTCGACGTCGCGCCGGGCATGGTGGTGGTGGACGAGGCGTACGCGGAGTTCGCCCGGCCCGGGGTGCCGTCGGCGTTGAGCCTGCTGCCCGGGCACCCGCGGCTGGTGGTGACCCGGACGATGTCCAAGGCGTTCGGGATGGCCGGGCTGCGGCTGGGCTACCTGGCCGCCGACCCGGCCGTGGTGGACGCGCTCCAGCTGGTCAGGTTGCCGTACCACCTGTCCTCGCTGACCCAGGCGGTGGCGCGGGTGGCGCTGGCGTACGCGCCGGAGCTGCTCGGCACGGTGGAGGCGGTCAAGGCCGAGCGGGACCGCATCGTCGCCGCGCTGCCCGCGCTCGGGCTGGCCGCGGTGCCCAGCGACGCCAACTTCGTCCTCTTCGGACGGTTCGACGACGCCCGGGCGGCGTGGCGGGCGCTGCTGGACCGGGGCGTGCTGGTGCGCGACCCCGGGCTGCCCGGCTGGCTGCGGGTCACCGCCGGCACCACCGCCGAGGTCGACGCCTTTCTGTCCGCACTGGAGGAGATCAGATGAGCCGCGTCGGCAGGGTCGAGCGGGAGACCAAGGAGTCCTCGGTCCTGGTGGAGGTCGACCTGGACGGGTCGGGGCGCACCGACGTCGACACCGGGGTGCCGTTCTACGACCACATGCTCGCCCAGCTGGGCAGGCACGGGGGCTTCGACCTCACCATCCGGACGAAGGGCGACCTGGAGATCGACGCCCACCACACGGTCGAGGACACCGCGATCGCGCTGGGCGAGGCGTTCCGGCAGGCGCTCGGGGACAAGGCTGGGATCCGCCGGTTCGGCGACGCGCTGGTGCCGCTGGACGAGGCACTGGCCCAGGTCGCGGTCGACCTGTCGGGCCGGCCGTACCTGGTGCACGTCGAGCCGGACGGGATGCCGCCGACGATCGGCGCGGTCTACGCGACCACGCTGACCCGGCACGTCTTCGAGTCCTTCGTGCACAACGCGCGGGTCGCGCTGCACGTGCGGGTGCTGGGCGGGCGGGACGCCCACCACATCGTGGAGGCGCAGTTCAAGGCGGTGGCCCGGGCGCTGCGGGACGCCACCGCGCTCGACCCGCGCGTCATCGGCGTCCCCTCCACCAAGGGCGTCCTGTGAAGGTCGTCGTGCTGGACTACGGGTCGGGGAACGTGCGGTCGGCGGAGCGGGCGCTGGCGCGGGTGGGCGCGGACGTGACCGTGACCGCGGACCTCGACGCCGCGGCGGGCGCGGACGGGCTGGTGGTGCCGGGCGTGGGGGCGTACGCGGCTTGCATGGCCGGGATCGAGGCGGTCGGCGCCGGGCCGGTGGTCGCGGACCGGGTCGCCGCCGGCCGGCCGGTGCTCGGCATCTGCGTCGGCATGCAGGTGCTCTTCGACGCCGGGGCCGAGCACGGCGTGGTGACCAAGGGCCTCGGGCTGCTGCCCGGCGAGGTCCGCCGGCTGACCGCCCCGGTGCTGCCGCACACGGGCTGGAACACGGTGTCCCCGCCGGCCGGCTCGGCCCTGTTCGCCGGGGTCGCCGGCGAGCGCTTCTACTTCGTGCACTCGTACGCGGCGACCGGGACCGACGGGCTGGTCACCACGGCCGAGCACGGGGAGACCTTCGTCGCCGCGGTCGAGCACGGCGCGCTGGCGGCGACCCAGTTCCACCCGGAGAAGTCCGGGGACGCCGGCGCCGAGCTGCTCCGCAACTGGGTCGGCACCCTGTGAGCGCGCCGGCGCCGGCCCGGCGGCGCGGCCCGTCCGACACCCGGGCGGCCGGCCGATGAGCCGCGAGCGAGCGCAGCGCCGGGCCGAGCGGGAGGCCGCGGCGGCCGAGCGGGTCGCCGCCGCGCGCACCCGGGCCGACCGGGAGGCGGCCGCCCGCCGCCGGCGGGACCGGCGGCGCGCGGCGGTGCGGACCGTGGTGCCGCGGCGGGCGCGGCGGTGGTCGCGGCGCACCCGCGGCCAGCGGGCCACCACCGTGCTGGTGCTGGCCGGGATCGGGCTCTTCGCGTACGTGCTGGTCGACTCGTGGAGCGGGCGGATCGCGGTCTGGCTGGTCGCCCTGCTGGCCGCGCCCGCGGTGGTCACCATGCTGCTGGACCGGAGCACCCGGTGAGCTTCAGCCTGCTGCCGGCCGTCGACGTCGCCGACGGGACCGCGGTCCGGCTCGTGCACGGCGAGGCCGGCAGCGAGACCGCGTACGGGGACCCGAGGGACGCCGCGCTCGCCTGGCAGCGGGACGGGGCCGAGTGGGTGCACCTGGTCGACCTGGACGCCGCCTTCGGCCGCGGCTCCAACGCGCCGCTGCTGGCCGAGGTGATCAAGGCGCTGGACGTGGCGGTCGAGCTGTCCGGCGGCATCCGCGACGACGAGTCGCTGGCCGCCGCGCTGGGCAGCGGCGCCGCCCGGGTCAACGTCGGCACCGCCGCGCTGGAGCACCCGGAGTGGGTCGCCCGGGCGATCGACCGGCACGGCGACCGGATCGCGGTCGGGCTGGACGTGCGCGGCAGCACGCTGGCCGCCCGCGGCTGGACCCGCGACGGCGGCGACCTGTGGGCCGCGCTGGCCCGGCTGGACGCGGCCGGCTGCGCCCGCTACGTGGTCACCGACATCCGCCGGGACGGCACCCTGACCGGGCCCAACCTCGACCTCTACCGCGAGGTGTGCGCGGCCACCGACCGGCCGGTGGTGGCCAGCGGGGGAGTGTCCACCCTGGACGACCTGCGGGCGCTGGCCGGGCTGGGGCCGCTCGGGGTGGAGGGGGCGGTGGTCGGCAAGGCGCTGTACGCCGGCGCCTTCACCCTGCCCGAGGCGATCGAGGCCGTCTCGTGAGTGAGCGGGCACCGTGACGGTCGCGGTGCGGGTGATCCCGTGCCTGGACGTGGACGGCGGCCGGGTGGTCAAGGGGGTCAACTTCACCGGCCTGCGGGACGCCGGCGACCCGGTGGAGATGGCCCGGGTGTACGACGCCGAGGGCGCCGACGAGCTCACCTTCCTCGACATCACCGCGTCGGCGGCCGGCCGGGAGACCACGTACGACGTGGTCCGGCGGACCGCCGAGCAGGTCTTCATCCCGCTCACCGTCGGCGGCGGGGTGCGCTCGGTCGCCGACGTGGACGCGCTGCTGCGCGCCGGCGCGGACAAGGTCGGCATGAACACGGCCGCGGTGGCCCGGCCGGAGCTGCTGCGGGAGGCGGCCGAGCGGTTCGGCTCGCAGTGCGTGGTGCTGTCGGTGGACGCCCGGCGCGCGCCCGGGACCCCGTCCGGCTTCGAGGTGACCACCCACGGCGGCCGGCGCGGCACGGGGCTGGACGCGGTCGGGTGGGCGATGCGGGCCCAGCAGCTCGGCGCCGGGGAGATCCTGCTCAACTCGATGGACGCGGACGGCACCCGGGACGGCTACGACCTGCCGCTGATCCACGCGGTCCGGGCCGCGGTGACCGTGCCGGTGATCGCCAGCGGCGGGGCCGGCCGGCTGGCCGACTTCGCGCCGGCGGTGGCGGCCGGCGCGGACGCGGTCCTCGCAGCCAGCGTCTTCCACTTCGGGCAGCTGCGGATCGGCGACGTCAAGGCGGCGCTGCGGGCCGGCGGGGTGCCGGTCCGCTGACCCCGGTGACGCGTCACCACATCGGGATCTACTGACATAAGTCTGTCGCTGGATACTGTACGAAGCCATTCGGACGCATTCAGTGCCTTGGGAGTCGCCGTGCGTGTCGTGGTCGCCGACGGCGCGCGCCTGCCGCGGGAGGAGCTGGCCGCGTTGCTCGACCGGGCCGGCTTGACCGTGCTGGCCGGCGCCGGCGCCGCGGCCGAGCTCGGCGAGGCCATCCTGGCCCACCGCCCGGACCTGGTCGTCGCCGCCGCGGAGCTCCCGACCGGCGGCAGCCGGCCCGACCGCGACCGGCCGGGGCTGCCCGGGGTCCGCGGGCGGCACCCGTGCACCCCGCTGCTCGCGCTGGCGGTCGAGCCGGCGGTCGAGCTGGCCCGGCCGCTGCTGGCGTCGGCCGGACCGCACGGCCTCGGCTTCCTGGTCCGGTCCCGGGTCGACGGCGCGGCCGCCCTGGTCGAGGCGGCCGAGCAGGTCGCCGCGGGTGGCTCGGCGCTCGACCCTGAGGTGGTGGCCCGGCTGCTGGCCCCGCCCGGCGGCCCGCTGGCCGCACTGTCCGAGCGGGAGCGGGACGTCCTGGAGCTGGTCGCGGCCGGGCGGACAAACGCGGCGATCGCGGCCCGGCTTTGGCTCACCCCGCGCACAGTGGAGGGCCACGTGCGCAGCATCTTCGGCAAGCTGCGGCTGCCGGCCACCCCGGACGACCACCGCCGGGTGCTCGCCGTGCGGGTCTACCTGGCCGAGCAGGACCGGTGCTAGCACGGTGGCCCGTCGCCGGGCTGGCGCGCTCGCAAGTGCTACCACGTGGCGGGCACCGGGCTAGCCTCGATGCGACCGAATGCTGCCAGGAGGCACGGTAAGGCTGCTCCAGGTGGAGCAACCCCCGCACTCCTGAGGAGAGATGCATGCCCGCACCGTCCTATCGCAGCCGCTGGCGGCCCGGCCGCGCCCTCCTGCTGACCGCCGCCGCCGGCCTGGTGCTCGGCGGCCTGGTCACCGGCCCGGCCGCGGCGGCCCCGGGCGTGGCGCCGGCCCCGGCCGGCATGCCGGCCGCGACGCCGCGGACCGCGACCGCTGACGACACCGCCGACATGGTGGCCGGCCAGTCCGGGCTCACGCGAGCGCAGGCCAAGCGGCTGCTGGCCGCCCAGGCCAAGGGTGTCGCCCTCGCCGAGAAGCTCACCAAGCAACTCGGTGCCCGCTCCGGCGGCGCCTACTTCGAGCGCGGCGGCATGCTCGTCGTCGCGGTTACCGACGCCAAGGCCGGCGCCGTGGTCACCGCCGCCGGCGCCAAGGTGCGCGTCGTCAAGCACAGCGCCGCGAAGCTCGACGGCATCAAGGCCGCGCTCGACAAAGCCGGCAAGGCCGTGGTCAACGCCTCCTGGGGCGTGGACCCGGCCGCCAACAAGGTCGTCGTCACCGTGCCGGCCAAGGCGCCGCGAGCGGCGGCCGCGGCCCTCACCGCGGCCGCCGGCACGTACGGCGACGCGGTCCGGGTGATCCGGACCGACCGGACCCTCGCTCCGGCGAACTGGGTCGCCGGCGGCACCGCGCTGTGGCACAGCAGCGGCGGCCGCTGCTCGGCCGCCTTCAACGTCAGCAACGGCTGGAGCAACTTCGTCCTCACCGCCGGTCACTGCACCGCCCTCGGCGGGACCTGGACCAACTGGGCCGGCAACTACATCGGCCCGTCGGCCGCCACCTACTTCCCCGGCCAGGACCACGGCCTGGTGCGCAACGACGGCGGGGTGGCGCTCTACAACGGCGTGTGGATCTACGGCTCCAACTACATCCAGCCCATCTACGGCGCGGCCTGGGCCTGGGCCGGCCTCTACGCCTGCAAGAGCGGCAGCACCACCGGCCACACCTGCGGCTACGTGCGGTACACCAACGTGACCATCAACTACTCGAACGGCCCGGTCTACGGAGCGATCCAGGCCGACATCTGCGTCCAGCCCGGCGACAGCGGCGGCTCGCTGTGGAGCGGCAACACCGCGTTCGGCATCGTCTCCGGCTACCAGCCCGGCACCTGCGTCGGCTTCTTCCAGGAGGTCGTCCCGGCCCTCAACCACTGGGGCGTCTGGCTGATCTAGCCGCCGTCCCGAGCGGGGCGTCCGGGTCGCCGGGCGCCCCGGCTCGTACTTCACCGGCTCGACCGCGCTCGGCACGGTCTCCGGCGGCACCACCAGCGGCTGGTCGGCGGGGCGTCCGGGGTCTCCCCGGGCGCCCCGCTCGCAGCCGCGCGGTCCGCGGCACCGCGGTCCGGAGCCCCGGTCGCGCTCACAACCCCATCGGGGTCGCCCGCAGCCGGGACACCGCGGCGTCGTCCCCGGCCAGGTCCACCCGGGCCACCTGCTGCCGCCCGGACTGGAACAGCGCCAGCTCGACCGGGTCACCGGTCACGGTGACGACCAGCTCACCGCCCCGCGCGGTGGTGGTCGACCCGGTGCCGGCGCGCTGCAGCCGGACCCCGTCCGGCGCCTTGCGGTAGGCCGCCCGGGCGGTGAGCCGGACCGCGGTCCACACCGGGTCGGCCAGCGACGCCGGGACCGCCCGCGGACCCCAGCCCGGCCGGGCCCGCCGCACGTCCTCGTGGTGGATCACGTACTCCAGGAGGTTGGTCGCGTCCTTCAGCCCTGGCAGACCGAACGGCGACCACTTCGGCGCGCCGCCGCGGACGGTGGCGACCAGCTCCTCGTACGGCCGGGACCGCTGCCCGGCCATCGCGTCGTCGGCGAGCCGGCTCAGCGGCGGCACGACGATCCCGGCCCACGCCTTGGGCTGCCGGTCCCGCACCACCAGGTGCGCGGCGAGGTCGCGGGTGTCCCAGCCCTCGCAGAGCGTCGGCGCCTCCGGGCCGAGCTCGAGGAGCAGGTCGCAGAGGGCGGTCCGTTCGGCATCAGCTGGGCTCGGCACGCACTGATGGTACGTATCTCTTAGCGCGCCTAAGGATCCGACCGTAGGGTGTGAGGAGGCACCCCCGCGGTGGCTGCGCACCTGGCGGAGTTGCGGCGCGCGCCGGGGCAGTCCGCACCGGCACGATCGCTGAGGGGGGAGAGAGGCTTGGCCGCGACGCCCACCGCCGTGCTGGTGCGTGGCCTGCGGGTGATCTGGATCGGCATCCGCGAGCAGTGGCGGATCTTCCTGCTCGCCGTCGGCGGCAGCGCGCTCTACGGGGCGATGACGGTGGCCAGCGCGTTCGTCATGGGCCGGGTCACCGGCGACGTGATCGTGCCCGCCTTCGAGGAGGGCCGGACCGAGGCCGGTGCGCTGGCCGCCGCCGCGGCCGCGATCCTCGGCGTGGCCGTGCTCAAGGTGCTCGGCATCATCGCCCGGCGCATCGGCGCCGGCATCGTGCAGTACCGGCTGCAGGCGGCGTACCGGCGCCGGGTGGTCCGGCAGTACCTGCGGCTCCCGCTGGCCTGGCACCAGAAGCACCCGACCGGCACCCTGCTGTCCAACGCGAACGCCGACGTCGAGTCGGCCTGGTACGTCATGGCGCCGCTGCCGTTCGCCTGCGGCACGCTGCTCATGCTCGCCATCACCGCGGTCGCGCTGCTGCTCACCGACCCGGTGCTGGCCGTGGTCGGGTTCGTGGTGTTCCCGGCGATCTTCACGGTCAACGTCGTCTACTCGCGCCGGATGGCGCCCCGGATGACCCGCGCCCAGCAGCTGCGGGCCGAGGTCAGCGAGGTCGCGCACGAGAGCTTCGACGGCGCGCTCGTGGTCAAGACGCTCGGCCGCGAGGAGGAGGAGACCGCGCGGTTCCGGCAGCGCTCGGAGGAGCTGCGGGACGCGATGATCTCGGTCGGCCGGGTGCGCGGGCTCTTCGACCCGATCATGGAGGCGGTGCCCACGCTGGGCACGCTGGCCGTGCTGGTCGTCGGCAGCGTCCGGCTGCGCTCGGGCGAGACCTCGGTCGCCGACCTGGTGAGCGTGGCATACCTGTTCAGCGTGCTGTCGATGCCGATCCGGGCCATCGGCTGGGTGCTGTCCGACCTGCCCCGGGTGGTGGTCGGCTGGGACCGCATCCAGGGCGTGCTCACGGCCCGCGGCGGCCAGGCGTACGGCGAGCGCGCGCTCGAGCCCGACGACCGGCCGGCCGGGCTGACCGTGGACGAGGTGAGCTACGCGTACGCCGGCCCGGCGCCGGTCCTGCACGGGGTGAGCTTCGACGTGGCGCCCGGCCGCACGGTGGCGCTGGTCGGGCCGACCGGCAGCGGCAAGTCCACCCTGGTCTCGCTGCTGGTCCGGCTCGTCGACCCGGACACCGGCGCGGTGCTGGTGGACGGGACCGACCTGCGGGCGCTGCCCCGCGGCGGGGTGGCCGAGCAGGCCGCGCTGGTCAGCCAGGCCACGTTCCTGTTCGACGACACCGTCCGCGGCAACGTCACCCTCGGCGCCGAGCTGCCCGACGAGCAGGTCTGGGACGCGCTGCGGCTGGCCCAGGCGGACCGCTTCGTCCGGGCGCTGCCGGACGGGCTGGACACCCGGGTGGGGGAGCGCGGCACCACCCTGTCCGGCGGCCAGCGGCAGCGGCTGGCGCTGGCCCGGGCGCTGGTCCGCCGGCCCCGGCTGCTGGTGCTCGACGACGCGACCAGCAGCGTCGACCCGGCGGTCGAGGCGGCCATCCTGCGCGGCCTGCGCTCGGCCCAGGTCGGCTCGACCGTGGTGGTGGTCGCGTACCGGCGGGCCACCATCGCGCTGGCCGACGAGGTGGTCTACGTCGAGCACGGCCGGGTGCTCGCCCGCGGCAGCCACACCGAGCTGGTCGCCAGCACCCCGGGCTACGCGCTGCTGGCGAACGCGTACGACGACGAGGCCGCCCGCCGCCGCCTGGTCGCCGCCCGGGTCGGCGGGCCCGATGACGGCGACGGTGACGGCGACGACGGCGGGGCGGTCGCGTGAGCGCCCCGGCCGCGGCCGACCCGCTCGCGCTGGTCAGCCGGTCCCGCGAGGAGGGTGCCCTGCGCACCCTGCGCCGCGGCGTCCGGATGGTGCCCGAGCTGCGCCGCGGCTGGGGCCTGACCCTGCTGCTCGCCCTGGTCGCGACCGCCGGCCGGGTGGTGGTGCCGCTGGCGGTGCAGCAGACGCTGGACCGCGGGCTGCTCGACGAGGAGGGCCCGGACCTCGGGCTGGTGTGGGTCACCGTCGGCGCCTGCGTGGTCGCCGTCGCCATCACCGCGCTGTGCGGCTACCGGCTCAACGTGCGGCTCTTCCGCACCACCGAGACCGCGCTGGCCGCGCTGCGGGTGCGCGCCTTCCGGCACGTGCACGACCTGTCGATGCTGCACCAGCAGGCGCAGCGGCGCGGCTCGCTGGTGTCCCGGGTGACCAGCGACGTCGACCAGATGTCGGTCTTCATGCAGTGGGGCGGCATCCTCGTCGTGGTCTCCGGCGGCCAGCTGCTGCTGGCCACGGTGCTGATGGCGGTCTACTCCTGGCAGCTGACCCTGCTGGTCTACGCCTGCTTCCTGCCGCTGGTGGTGGTGCTGCCGCGGCTGCAGCGCCGGCTGGCGGCGGCGTACGGGATCGTCCGGGAGCGGGTCGGCGACCTGCTCGGTGCGGTGTCCGAGTCGGTCGTCGGCGCGCAGACCGTCCGCGCGTACGCGGTGGAGGACCGGACCGCGGCCCGCATCGACACCGCGATCGACAAGCACTACCGGTCCGCGGTTCGGGCCCAGGCGACCACCGCGCTGGTCTTCACCAGCGGCGAGCTGGTCGCCGCGCTGGCCAACGCCGCGGTGGTGGTCGTCGGCGTACTGCTCGGCCTCGGCGGCGGGCTGACCGCCGGCGAGCTGGTGGCCTTCCTCTTCCTGGTCACGCTCTTCATCGCGCCGGTGCAGATCGCCACCGAGGCGCTGTCCGAGGCGCAGAACGCGCTGGCCTCGTTCCGCCGGGTGCTCGACGTGGTCGACACCGAGCCGGACGTGTCCGATCCCCAGCCGGCCGGCCGGCAGCTGCCGCCGGGCCCGCTGGGGGTCCGCTTCGAGTCGGTGACCTTCCGCTATCCCGGGGCCAACCGGGCCGCGCTGGTCGACGTCGACCTGGAGATCGCGGCCCGCCGCCGGGTCGCCGTGGTCGGCGAGACCGGCTCCGGCAAGACCACCTTCGCCAAGCTGCTGACCCGGCTGATGGACCCGACCTGCGGGCGGGTGCTGGTCGGCGGCGTCCCGCTGGACGAGGTGCGCTTCGACTCGCTGCGCGCGCGGGTGGTCATGGTGCCGCAGGACGGCTTCCTGTTCGACGAGTCGATCGCCGACAACGTGCGGTACGGCCGGCTGGAGGCCACCGACGCGGAGATCGAGGACGCCTTCGACCGGCTCGGGCTGGCCGACTGGCTGGCCGGGCTGCCGGCCGGCGTCCGGACCCCGGTCGGCGAGCGGGGCGAGGCGCTGTCGGTGGGGGAGCGGCAGCTGGTCGCGGTGGCGAGGGCGTACGTGGCCGACCCCGACCTGCTGGTGCTCGACGAGGCGACCTCCGCGGTCGACCCGGCCACCGAGGTGCGGCTGTCCCGGGCGCTGGACTCGCTCACCCGCGGCCGGACCACCCTGATCATCGCGCACCGGCTGTCCACCGCCGAGGCGGCCGACGAGATCCTGGTGGTCGACGCCGGCCGCGTCGTGCAGCGCGGGCCGCACGCCGAGCTGGTCGGGCAGGAGGGCCCGTACGCGGCGCTGCACGCCTCCTGGGCGGCCCAGCGGCGCGCCGGCTGACCTGCGGCTGTTCGGACTCCGGCACCGTCATTCCGGGCCGTGCCGGGTTCGGCCGGGTGAGGGCGGGTCGCCGCCGTTCGGCCGAGCGGCGTGGAGCTGCCATTATGACGCAAGGCTGACCTGGGCAAAGTGGGCGGCGGCGGCGGATACCGGCCGTACGGGTCGTCCTGACACTCACCCGTAGTGATCATCGGCAGCCAGCATCGCCCGTTCGAGGTGACAGGGTCCCCCATTCGATTACTGGCCGTCACGAGGGCGTATCACCTATCGTCCACTTATACCACCCATCCGGAGGCGTACCGCTGCCGCCCCACCAGGGGACAGTGTGACGCCAGGCTGCATCATCCGTCCAGAGGCTGGTCCACCTCCGGACGCCGAACGACCGCGCCGTCCCCGCCCCCGGCGGCACCCGAGGTGTCGACCGGACCCGTGATCCGCGCAATGCCGACCCCCCGGCAGGAGCCCGCCGTGCCCTCGACCCCTCCGTCCGACCCCGCCGGCACCCAGCGCGCCACCGCGGCGCCCGCCCCGCCCGCCGGGGGCCTGCCCAGGGTCAGCGTGGCCGCGAGGGGCGGCTCGGCGCTGCTCACCCGCCCGGTGCCGGTCCGGCCCGGGCCGGGTGGGCCGGACCGGGCGGGGGTGCGGTCGGGCGGGCCGCTGCGGCTGCCGCACCCGGCCGACGCCGAGCGCGCCGGCGGCGCTCCCGCCGGAGAGGTCGCCGCGGGCGCGGGGGACAGGGAAGCGCCGGCCGGGGTCAGAGCCGCGCCGCCGGCCGGTCCGGGCCTCCCGGTCGACCCGGCCAGCGGGCAGCACCGCTGCCCGACGTGCGGCCGGGAGGTGCCGGAGCGGCGGACCCCGGACGGGCGGCGCCGGCGGGGCCGGCCGCGGGTCTTCTGCTCCGAGCGGTGCCGGCTCGGCGACCGCCGCAACCGGACGACCGTGGACCCGCTGCGGCGCCGCGCGCAGGTCGACGCCTTCGCCGCCGGCGTCCGGACCGCCATCGAGGCCAGCGGCCTGTCGCTGCGCACGCTGGAGCGCCGGCTGCTCGGCCGGTACGGCCCGCTGGCCAGCAGCGTCGCCACGCTGAGCGCCTGGCAGACCGGCGCCAGCGCGCCGCCGCGGACGTCGACCGGGCGCGGCCGGGTGCTCGCGCTTGAGCGCTGCCTCGGCCTGCCGGCCGGCGACCTCGCGCTGCTCATGCCGGGCGGCGCGATGGTGCCCGCCCCCCGGCCGCCGGGCCGCCTGGACGGGCTGACCTGGCGCCGGGCCCGGTTGGAGCACCTGGTCGCGACCCGGGGCGAGCCGCAGCAGGTGCTGCCGGTCTCGGTGACCAAGGACCACCGCCTCGGCGCCAGCCGCCGCCCGCTGTGCACCTGGGTCACCCTGGAGGTGCGGGCGGCGCACGACGGCGTCGACCGGTTCTGGTTCCTCGACGCGGTGGACACCTGGCTCGACCCGACCGTGCTGGAGACCTCCGGCTGCCGGGTCGGGGAGCGGGTGGTCGAGCCGGCCGGCGCCGGCCCGCGTCCGGTCGACCAGCGGCTGAGCGCGCTGGAACTGGTCCTCGACCGCCCGCTGGCGACCGGCGAGCGGCACACCTTCTCGTTCCTCGTCCAGTACGACACCGAGTACGTCCGCCCGCGGACGCTGCCGCTGTTCCGGCACATGGAGACCCAGCCCTGCGAGCGCCTCGACCTCAAGGTGAGCTTCGACCCCCGGTCCGTACCGGAGGAGGTGCGACAGTGCCGCTGGCGGCACCGCGACCTGGCCGAGGCCTGTGGCCGGCCCCGGACCGCGGCCGGCGTCGTCGGCTACCAGCTCGTGCTGACCGACCCGGCCCCCGGCGGCTACGGCTGGCGCTGGCAGTGGGGCCCCGCCGTCGACACCGCCGCCGCCTGACCGGCCGGCGGGCCGGGGTCAGCGGGAGAGGTGGGTGAGGACCGCGAGGGTGGCGAGGTCGACGCGGTCGGCGTCCTCGTGGTCCCAGATGAGCGAGACCGCGTTGTGGGCACGGCCCCAGCCGCGGATCCGCTCGGCGTCGACGCCGTACGCCGCGGCCAGGATCGGCACCCGCCGGTCCAGCACCGCGGCCAGCTCTGGTCGCAGGCCCAGCCCGACCGGGTTGCGCAGCAGCGGGCCGGCCTCGTACGCCGGCTCGCCGAGCACGCCGTGCGGGTCGATGGCCAGCCAGCCGCGGCGGGAGGTGAGGATGTTGTCGTGGTGCAGGTCGCCGTGCAGCACCACCGGCGGGGCTGAGGATGCCCAGAGCTCGGCGTGGTCGGCCTCGGCCCGGTCGATCAGCGCGGCCGGGAGGGGGCCGGTGCCGCTGCCGTACTTCGCGCGCAGCCAGCCGAAGGCGGCCCGGGCCCAGTCGTCGACGGTCCGCAGCGGCCCGCTGGCCGGCCGGTGCAGCCGGCGGCCTACCTCGGCGGCGACCCGGGTGGCCGCCTCGTCGTCGCGTCGCTGCAGCTCGGTGAGCAGCTCGCCCGGCTCGGCCCGCTCCAGCAGCACCGCGCCGCCGGCCGGGTCCTCGGCCAGCAGCCGCACCGCGCCGGAGCCGTCGAAGTGCCGCAGCGCGGCCACCTCGAAGCGCAGGTCGCCGCCCGGTGGGGTCAGCTTGAGCACCGCCGGGGTGCCGTCCGCCCGGACCGCGCGGGCCACGTAGTTGAAGCTCAGCCCGTACGGCTCGCCGACAGTCAGCTCCCAGCGCTCCGCCACCTCGGCGAGCAGCCGGGGCAGGTCGTCCAACCAGGCCCGGCCGTCCTGCTCGCCGTAGACGCCGAACACGTTGCGGACGAAGACGTCGGGCAGCGAGGTCATCCGGTCTCCTCCAGGTCGCCGGTCAGGTAGCGCTGCACGGTCGGCGCGACCGCGGCCACGACCTGCTCGACGGACGCGGAGGCGAGCGGCTCGACCCGGACCACGTACCGGACCATCACCATGCCGATCAGCTGGCTGCCGACCAGGCTCGCCCGCAGCGTCGCGTTGGGCCGGTCCAGCGCGGCGGCCAGCCGGACCAGCACCTGCTCGGTGATGAACTCCCGGAACATGGTCGCCGCCTCCTCGTGCCCGCTGACCGAGCGGATGATCGCGAGGAACGGCCCCCGCGCCGCCGGCTGGTCCCAGACCGAGAGGAAGAAGCGGACCACCCGCTCGCCCAGCCCGTCCACGCCCGGGGCGAGCAGCACCGGCAGCACCGCGGCCGGGTCGAACGGCAGCTCCAGCGCGGCCCGGAACAGCCCGGCCTTGTCGCCGAAGAAGTGCCGCACCATGCCGGCGTCGACCCCGGCCTCGGCCGCGATCGTCCGCAGCGATGCCTGCTGGTAGCCGTGCTCGGCGAACACCCGGCGGGCCGCGTCGAGCACGGCCTGCCGGGTGTTGGACCGGCCGGGCGGGCGGCCGCGCTGGCGCGCCGCCCGGCCCTGGGGGAGCGGCCGGGTCACGGGCTCCGGCGGCGTCACGGGCTCCGGCGGCGGAGCGTCGCCGCGCCGAGGGCCAGGGCCGCCAGCACGCAGCCGACGATGACGAGCAGGTCGACCGTCATGCCCGCGGTCAGCGTCGAGGTGGTCCGGGCGGCGGCCAGCGCGTCGACCGCGTAGCTGAGCGGCAGCACGTCGCTGGCCCACTGCAGCACCGTGGCCATCTGGTCGCGCGGGATGAGCAGCCCGCTGAGCAGCACCTGCGGGATCACCGCGGCCGGCATGAACTGCACGGCCTGGAACTCGGTGGTGGCGAACGCGGACAGGAACAGCCCGATCGCCATCCCGAGCAGCGCGTTGAGCACGGCCAGGGTGAGCACCACGCCGATGCCGGCCTCGACGCTGAGCCCGAGCGGGCCGAGCGCGATGGCGGCGGACAGCCCGCCCTGCAGCAGCGCGACGACGCCGAAGGCCAGCGCGTACCCGCCGAGCAGGTCGAGCTTGCCCATCGGCGTGGTGAGCAGCCGCTCCAGCGTGCCCGAGGTGCGCTCCCGCACCATCGCGATCGAGGTCACCAGGAACATTGTGGTGAACGGGAAGATGCCCAGCATGAGCAGCCCCACCCGGTCGAAGGTCTGGGGCGAGCCGTCGTAGACATACTTGAACAGGACCAGCAGCAGGCTGGGCACCGCGAGCAGCAGCACCACCGTGCGCGGGTCGTGCCGCAGCTGATCGAGCACCCGCCGGGCCGTGGCCAGCGTCGCCGTCGGTGTCATGCCGCCGCTCCCGTCCCGAGGTCCGCGCGCTCCGCCAGCGCGAGGAACGCCTGCTCCAGGTCGTCCTGCCCGGTCCGCTCCCGCAGCGTGGCCGGGGTGCCCTGGGCGACCAGCCGGCCATCCCGGATCAGCATGAGCTCGTCGCACCGGCCGGCCTCGTCCATCACGTGGCTGGAGATCAGCAGCGTGGCGCCGTCCGCGGCGAGGGAGTGGAAGAGCTGCCAGAGGTCCCGGCGCAGGACGGGGTCCAGACCGACGGTCGGCTCGTCCAGCACCAGCAGCTCCGGCCGGGCCAGCAGCGCGCAGGCCAGCGAGATCCGGGCCCGCTGCCCACCGGACATCTTGCCGACCAGCCGGTCGGCGTCGGTGTCCAGCCCGACCTCGCCCAGCGCCGCGTCGGCGGCGGAGGCCGGGATGCCGGCCACGGCGGCGAAGTAGTGCGCGTTGGCCCGGGCGGTGAGGTCGGCGTACACGGACGGGGCCTGGGTGACGTAGCCGACCCGGCGCCGAAGCGCCGCCGTCCCGGCCGGCTGCCCGAGCACGGTCACCTCCCCGGCGGCCAGCCGCTGCACGCCGACCACGCAGCGCATGAAGGTCGTCTTGCCGCCGCCGCTCGGCCCCAGCAGACCGGTCACCCGGCCGGCCGGCACGGCGCAGTCGATGCCGTGCAGCACGCGCTTGCCGCCGCGCTCGACCACCAGGCCCTGAACGCGGATCGCGTCGTCCATGCGTCCCACCTCAATTCCCCACTTGCAGAACTCCACGTGTGCAGAATATAGGGCGGACGTACGGCGACGCAATTGGCTCTGCGGGCGGCGCACAGCGGACGCACAGCGAGCGCTCAGCGGCGGCACAGCGCGCGCCGGCAGGCTCGCGATCGAGGCTGAGGCAGAGTGGGTGACACGATGGCGCTACCGACGGGCGGGGCGGCGATGGCAGTGGGTCCGGCAGGGACGGCGCGGCGGCGGGTGCTGGTGGTGGACGACGAGGAGAACGTCGCCCACCTGGTGTCCTCCGCGCTGCGCTTCGACGGCTTCGAGACGGTGACCGCGGACTCCGGCTCGCGGGCGCTGGCCGCGGTGGCCGAGCACCAGCCTGACCTGGTCGTGCTGGACGTGATGCTCGGCGACCTGGACGGGGTCGAGGTGCTGCGCCGGCTGCGGTCCGGCGGCTCGGACGTGCCGGTGGTGTTCCTGACCGCGCGCGACGCCGGCGAGCACCGGGTCGAGGGGCTGCGGGCGGGCGCGGACGACTACGTGGTCAAGCCGTTCAGCATCGAGGAGCTGCTGGCCCGGGTGCACGCCGTGCTGCGCCGGACCGCGCCGCCGGACCGCCCGCCGGCGTCGCTGCTCACGGTCGCCGACCTGGAGCTGGACGAGGACAGCCACGAGGTGCGCCGGGCCGGGGTCGACGTGCAGCTCACCCCGACCGAGTTCGAGCTGCTGCGCTACCTGATGCGCAACGAGCGGGTGGTGCTGTCGAAGTCGCAGATCCTCGAGCGGGTCTGGAAGTACGACTTCCAGGGCCGGTCCAACATCGTCGAGCTGTACGTCGGCTACCTGCGCAAGAAGGTCGACGCGGTCGAGCCGCACCTGATCCACACGATCCGCGGTGTCGGCTACGTGCTGCGGGCGCCCCGGTGAGATGAACCGGCTCTCCCTGCGCACCCGGCTGGTCGCCGTCGCGGTCGCCCTGGTCGCCTTCGCGGTCGTCGCGACCGGCATCGCCACGTACGCGGCCCTGCACCGCTACCTGTACGACCGGGTCGACGACCAGGTCCGGGGCATCACCTCGGCGCCGGTGCTGCGGGTCTGCCCGCAGCCGGGCCGGGAGGCCGACGATGGGCCGCGGCAGGGCTTCGACGCGGTCGTCATCGGGCCGGACGGCAGCCTGGCGGCGATCCCGTGCTCGGCCACCCGGGTGGCCGGCTCCTTCCAGCCGGTGCCGGCGGACATCGAGCGGCTGGTCGCGGGGCCGGAGGACCCGATCACCGTGCGGACCACCTCCGGCGAGCAGCTGCGGGCCCTCGCCGTGCCGACCGACCAGGGGCTGGTGGCGGTCGGTGTCTCGCTGGGCGAGACCGAGGGCATCCTCAGCGAGCTGCTCGGGCTGGAGATCATCGTCGGGACGGCCGCGGTGGTGGGCACCGGCGTGCTGGGGGCGGCGGGGGTGCGGCTGGGGCTGCGGCCGCTGGACCGGGTGACCCGGACCGCTCGGACCGTCGCGGCCGAGCTGGGCCCGGACGGGTCCGGGCTGGACCGGCGGGTGCCGGACGCCGACCCGCACACCGAGGTCGGCCAGCTGGCCGAGGCGGTCAACACGATGCTGGGCGCGGTCGAGCGGGAGTACGGCGCCCGCTACGAGAGCGAGCAGCGGATGCGCCGCTTCCTGGCCGACGCCTCGCACGAGCTGCGGACACCGCTCACCTCGCTGCGCGGGTACGCCGAGCTGGTCCGGCTGCGCGGCGGGCTGGACGAGGCGGCCGGGGACTCGATGCGGCGGATCGAGTCCGAGGGCACCCGGATGGGCCGGCTGATCGACGATCTGCTCACCCTCGCCCGGGCCGATCGCGGCACGATCGCCGAGCGCACTCCGGTGGACGTCGCCGAGGTGGTCGCGGACTCGGTGGCCGGGCTGCGCGCGGCGCACCCGGACCGCGCGGTCCGGGTGGACGCCGCCGGGCCGCTGCCGGTGCTGGGCGACCGCGACCAGCTGGTCCAGGTGGTCGGCAACGTGCTGACCAACGCGGCCGTGCACGCCGACGGGCCGATCGACGTCTCCGCCGGTCGGCAGGACGGGCAGGTGGTGGTCCGGATCGCCGACAGCGGGCCGGGGCTGCCGCCGGAGCAGGCCGCGCAGGTCTTCGACCGGTTCTGGCGGGCGGACCAGGCCCGGACCCGGGTCCGGGGCGGCAGCGGGCTGGGGCTGTCGATCGTGCAGGCGCTGGTGGTCGAGCACGGCGGCCAGGTCGACTTCCGCTCCCACCCCGCCACCGGCAGCACCGTCACCGTCCGCCTCCCCGCGGCGCCGGCCGCGCCGGGGTGAGGTGACCCCTTCCGCTCGACTACGCCTCTGCTCAGCCTGGCGGAGCAGAGCGGTCTCTGCCTCGCCAGGACGAGCAGTGACGTAGCCGGTGCGGGCGCCTAAGGTCGGGGTATGACCGCGATCCTGGAGCCGGACACCGCCCCGGCGCCCGCACCTGCCCCGGCTCCCGCGGTCGCCCCGGCCGCCCGCCCCGTCCCGGCACCGGCTCCGGCCGCCGCGGCGCGGGAGCCGCGGGAGCCGCGGGAGCCGGGGGCCAGGCGGGTGCTGACGGCCACCGGCATCCGGCTGGTCGGCGCGGCGATGCTCGCCCTGATCATCGCGGCGGACCTGCTGGCGCCGGCCGCGGACGGTGCCGAGCCGGTCCGGCCGGTGTGGCTGGAGACGCTCTACACGGTCCAGACGCTGGCGCTGCTCGCCGCCGCGGCCGGCTTCCTGCTGGGCCGCCGGTGGGCGCTCAGCGCCGGGGTCCTGGTGTCCGGCATCGGTGCGTTCAACGTCGCGATGTGCCCGGCCAGCGGGCACCATGTCGTCGCCGGCTGGTGGTTCGGCCAGGTCGCGCTGTCGGTGGCCCTGCTCGCGCTGCCGGTGTGGGCGCTGCTGCGCGGCCGCGCCCGGTAGGCGCCGCGCGCCACCCCGCACCTGCGTCCGGGCAGAATGGCGGCATGCCCGGAGCCGCCCGCCCGTCCGCTCTCGACCCCGCGATCGTCGCCCGGCTCAAGCGCGACGACCACGGCCTGGTGCCGGCGGTCGCCCAGCAGTGGGACACCGGCGAGGTGCTCATGGTCGGCTGGATGGACGACGAGGCGCTGCACCGCACCCTGACCACCGGCCGCTGCACGTACTGGTCGCGCAGCCGGGGGGAGTACTGGGTGAAGGGAGACACCTCCGGCCACCAGCAGTGGGTCCGCTCGGTCGCGCTGGACTGCGACGGCGACACCGTGCTGGTCCGGGTCGACCAGGTCGGCGCCGCCTGCCACACCGGCGACCGGACCTGCTTCGACGCCGACGTGCTGCCGGCGGTGGCCGGAGAGCCCGCGGTGGCCGGCGACCCGGGCGCGCCGGCGGGGGCGGCGTGACCACCGGCGAGCCGGCGCCGGACCGGTTGACCTTCCGCGCCCAGGCCCGGGCGTCCCGCTTCGTGCCGGTGGTCCGCCGGCTGCTCGCCGACGGCGAGACGCCGGTCGGCGTCTACCGCAAGCTGGCCGGCGGCCGGGTCGGCACGTTCCTGCTGGAGTCGGCCGAGCACGGGCGGTCCTGGTCACGCTGGTCGTTCGTGGGGGTCCGGTCGGTCGCGACCCTGTCCGAGCGGGACGGGCGGGCGGTGTGGACCGGCACCCCGCCGCCGGGCGCGCCCACCGAGGGCGACCCGCTGGACGTGCTGGCCCGCACCTGGCGGGCGCTGCTCGGCCCGTCCACGCAGGCGGACGCCGACCTGCCGCCGCTGACCGGCGGGCTGGTCGGCTACCTCGGCTACGACGTGGCCCGCCGGCTGGAGCGGCTGCCCGAGCACGCGGTGGACGACCTCGGGCTGCCCGAGCTGACCATGCTGGTCGCCACCGACCTCGCCGTGGTCGACCACCACCTCGCCGGCATCGTGCTGATCGCCAACGCGCTGGTCCCGCCGGACGCGGACGAGGCGACGGTGGACGCCGCGTACGACGACGCGGTCGCCCGGCTGGACGCGATGACCCGGGACCTGGCCACCCCGGCGGCGCCGAGCATCGCCACGCTGCGGCCGGTGCCGCCGGTGGAGTTCGTGTCCCGCACCCCGCAGGGGGAATACCAGCCGGCGGTCAAGGCCGCGCTGGACGGCGTGCACGCCGGCGAGGTGTTCCAGGTCCAGATCGGGCAGCGGTTCGAGACGCCGACCGGGGCCGACGCGCTCGACGTCTACCGGGTGCTGCGCACGGTCAACCCGTCGCCGTACATGTACCTGCTCCGCCTGGACGGCTTCGACCTCGCCGGCTGCAGCCCGGAGGCGCTGGTCACGGTCACCGGCGGGCGGGCCGTGCTGCACCCGATCGCCGGCACCCGCAAGCGCGGCGACACCCCGGAGCGGGACGCCGAGCTGGCCGCCGAGCTGGTCAGCGACGTCAAGGAGCGGGCCGAGCACGTGATGCTGGTCGACCTGGCCCGCAACGACCTCGGCCGGGTCTGCGCGCCGGGCACCGTGCGGGTGGTCGAGTTCGGCGCGCTGGAGCGCTACTCGCATGTCTGGCACATCGTCTCCACGGTCACCGGCGAGGTGGCCGAGGGCCGGGACGCGCTCGACGTGCTCACCGCCTGCTTCCCGGCCGGCACCCTGACCGGCGCGCCCAAGGTGCGGGCGATGGAGCTCATCGACGAGCTGGAGCCGGTCCGCCGCGGCGTGTACGGCGGCGCGGTCGGCTACCTGGACGCCAGCGGCGAGCTGGACATGGCGATCGCCATCCGGACCGCGGTGCTGCGGGACGGGATCGCGTACGTGCAGGCGTCGGCCGGGATCGTCGCCGACAGCGACCCGGTGGCGGAGGAGAAGGAGACCCGCAACAAGGCCCGGGTGGTGCTGCACGCGCTCGCCACCGCCGAGACGCTCGCCCCGCCCACCGCCCCGTGACCGAGCCGGGGACCGGCGCGCCGGCGGCGCCGGCGACGGGGGAGGCGACCGGGGCGGGGAGCGTGCGGCGGGAGCTGGGGGCGGCGGTGCTGGCCTGCGCGGCCGGGGGTGGGCTGGCGCTGCTGGCGGCGAGCCGGCCGTGGCTGCGGCTGTCCGCGCCGCGCCGGCCGCCGCTGCCGGCGGTGGCGGTCGACCTGTCCGGTCGGGATCTGGCCCCGCTGGTGGCCGGCCTGGGGCTGGTCGGGCTGGCCGGCGTGGTCGGCCTGCTCGCCACCCGGCGCTGGGGTCGGCTCGCCGTCGGCGCGGTGCTGGCGCTGGCCGGGCTGGGCGTGGTGGCCGGCGCGCTGCCCAAGCTGGCCGCCCCCGGGGCCGACCGGGCCCGCGACCTGCTCGCCGACTCAGGCCGCGGCGGCGCGCTGCCGGCCGACGCCGCGGTCGCCGCGACCACCGTGCCGGCCTGGCCGCTGCTCGCCGCGCTCGGCGGGCTGCTGCTCGCCGCCGGCGGGCTCGCCGTGCTGGTGCGCGGGCGGCGGTGGCCGACGATGTCGACCCGGTACGAGCGCCCGGCCGCCGGCCGTCCCGCCCCGCCCACCGACGCCGCGCTGTGGGACGCGCTCGACCGCGGCGACGACCCGACGGCCGACCATCCCGCGACCGGAGAGCGGTCGGGCTGAAGCGGCCCGTACACGGCTCGAACACGCGGCTGACCCGGCGCCGTACCCGGGTGCCGCACGCTCGCGCCGTACGGTGACGCCGAGGAGAAGAGCGCGGTGGGGGACGACAAGGTGGGGGACAGCAAGGGCCTGGTGCTCGTCGTCGAGGACGAGCGCGCCATCGCCGACCTGGTCCGGCTCTACCTGACCCGGGAGGGCTTCGGCGTGCACGTCGAGGGGGACGGCGCCGCCGGGCTGGCCGCGGCGCGCCGGCTGCACCCGGTGGCGATCGTGCTCGACGTCGGGCTGCCGTCGCTGGACGGCACCGAGCTGTGCCGCCGGCTGCGGGCCGACGGCGACTGGACCCCGGTGCTGTTCGTCACCGCCCGCGACGACGAGGTGGACCGGGTGCTCGGGCTGGAGCTGGGCGGGGACGACTACGTGACCAAGCCCTTCTCGCCGCGGGAGCTGGTGGCGCGGGTGAAGACCGTGCTGCGCCGCACCCGCGGCACCGAGCCGGCCAGCCCGCTGCTCTCCGTCGGCCGGGTGACGCTCGACCCGGACCGGCGCCGCGCGTACGTCGGCGCCGCCGAGGTGCCGCTGACCACCACCGAGTTCGACCTGCTCGCCTTCCTGCTCCGCCGCCCGGGCCGGGTGTACGAGCGGGAGCACCTGCTGTCCGAGGTGTGGGGCTACGCCGCCGCGGCCGGCACCCGGACCGTGGACGTGCACGTCGCCCAGCTGCGGGCCAAGCTCGGCGACGCCAGCCCGATCCGTACCGTGCGCGGGGTCGGCTACTCCGCCGAGGCGCCGTAGCGGTGCGCACCCTCGCGGCCCGGATCGCGCTGGTGACCACCGCGGTCGCGGTGGTCGCGGTGCTGGTGGCCGGGCTGGTCTCGCTCGGCCTGGTCCGCTCGGCCGGCGAGGACGACGCCCGCCGCACGCTGGCCGCGCTGGCCGACGCCGCGGCCGGCGCGGACGAGGGCGGCGGCCGGCTGGGCGGCGCCGCGGCCCGCCGGATGCGCACCCGCAACCAGCTCAACGCGCTGAAGATCGACTTCACCTTCGTCACCCGGGCGGGCGGCACCACCGGCGGCCCGGCCGACGGGCGGGCCGCCCGCGCGCTCACCGAGGCCGAGCGGGCCGCCGTGGTCGGCGGCGAGTCGCTGTCGTTCACCCGCGACATCGGCGGCACCCGAACGCTGGTCGAGGCCCGGCAGACCGCCGGCGGCGGGATCGTGCTGGCCCAGGCGCTGTCCGACGCCAGCTTCGCCCGGGAGGCGGTCGGCCGGATCGGCACCGCGCTGCTGATCGGGCTGGCGGTCGCGGTGCTGGCCGGCATCCTGCTGGCCCGGCTGCTGGCCCGCCCGCTGCGGCGGGCCGCGGTGGCCGCGCACGACCTCGCCCGCGGCCGCCGGGACGTGGCGCTGCCGCCGGAGGGCCCGGCCGAGGTGGCCGAGGTGGCGGACGCGCTGACCCGGCTGTCCGGCGCGCTGGCCACCAGCGAGGGCCGGCAGCGGGACTTCCTGCTCTCGGTCAGCCACGAGCTGCGCACCCCGCTGACCGCGATCACCGGCTTCGCCGAGTCGCTGGCCGACGGGGTGACCACCGGCGCCGACGTACGGCCGGTCGGGCGGACCGTGCTGGGCGAGGCTCGCCGGCTGGACCGGCTGGTCAGCGACCTGCTCGACCTGGCCCGCCTCGGTGCCCAGGACTTCCGCATCGACCGGCAGCCGGTCGACCTGACCGCGCTGGTCGCCGCGGCCGGCGACGTGTGGCGGGCCCGCTGCGAGGCGGTCGGCGTCCGGGCCGGGGTGGACCTGCCGCACCACCCGGTGCTCTGCATCACCGACCCGACCCGGGTCCGGCAGATCCTCGACGGCCTGGCCGAGAACGCGCTGCGGGTCACCCCGGCCGGCGCGCCGGTCGTGCTCGGCCTGTACGAGCTGCCCGGCACCGCCGTCCTCCAGGTCCGCGACGGCGGGCCCGGGCTGACCCCGGAGGACTGCGCGGTCGCCTTCGAGCGGTCGGTGCTGTACGAGCGCTACCGCGGCGTCCGGCAGGTCGGCACCGGGGTCGGGCTGGCCCTGGTGCACGGGCTGGCCACCCGGCTCGGCGGCACCGCGGAGGCCGGCCGCGCGCCCGAGGGCGGCGCCTGTTTCACCGTCCGGCTGCCGCTCCCGGCACCCGTGCCGGGCGGCCCGACCGCGCCGCTGCCGCCCCCGCCCGCCGGGGCCGGGTCCGGACCGGCCCGGGAGAGTCGGTAGGGTCCTTACTCGGCAGGACCCGTCCGACGAAGGGGCCAGCGTGAGCGTTCTCGACGAGATCCTCGTCGGCGTCCGCGCCGACGTCGCCGCTCGCGAGGCCGCCGTTCCCTTCGCCGAGCTCAAGCAGGCGGCGGCGCGGCGCCCGGCGGCGCTGGACGCGATGGCGGCGCTGCGGGCGCCCGGTGTGGGCGTGATCGCCGAGGTGAAGCGGGCCAGCCCGTCCGCGGGCCAGCTGAGCAAGATCCCGGACCCGGCCTGGCTGGCGAGGGAATACGAGTCCGGCGGCGCCCGGGTGATCAGCGTGCTGACCGAGGAGCGCCGCTTCGGCGGGTCGCTGGCCGACCTGGACTCGGTGCGGGCCGCGGTCGACGTGCCGGTGCTGCGCAAGGACTTCGTGATCTCGTCGTACCAGGTGCACGAGGCCCGCGCCCACGGCGCCGACATGGTGCTCCTGCTGGTCGCCGCGCTCGAGCAGAATGCGCTGGTCGGGCTCGTGGAGAGGACCGAGTCGCTGGGCATGGTCCCGCTGGTCGAGGTGCACACCGAGGCCGAGGCGGACCGGGCGCTGGAGGCCGGCGCCCGGGTGATCGGGGTCAACGCCCGCAACCTCAAGACGCTCGAGGTCGACCGCAGCGTGTTCGAGCGGATCGCGCCCGGGCTGCCCAGCAAGGTGCTCAAGATCGCCGAGTCCGGGGTGCGGGACCCGCACGACCTCATCGCGTACGCGGGGGCCGGCGCGGACGCCGTGCTGGTCGGCGAGGGCATCGTGACCAAGGCCAGCCCGCGGCAGGCGGTCGCCGAGCTGGTCACCGCCGGGTCGCACCCGGCGACGCCCCGTCCCGCCCATGACCGCTGAGGTCGTCCCCGACGAGCAGGGGCACTTCGGGCCGTACGGGGGGCGCTTCGTTCCCGAGGCGCTCATCGCCGCGCTGGACGAGCTGACGGCGGCGTACGCGGCGGCGACGGCGGACCCGGCCTTCACCGGCGAGCTGGACCGGCTGCTGCGGACATACGTCGGGCGGCCGACGCCGCTGACCGACGCGGCCCGGCTGACCGCGCACGCCGGCGGGGCCCGGATCCTGCTCAAGCGGGAGGACCTCGCCCACACCGGCTCGCACAAGCTGAACAACGCGCTCGGCCAGGCGCTGCTGGCCAAGCGGATGGGCAAGAGCCGGGTGATCGCCGAGACCGGCGCCGGGCAGCACGGGGTGGCGACGGCGACCGCGTGCGCGTACCTCGGCCTGGAGTGCGTGGTCTACATGGGCGAGGAGGACACCGTCCGGCAGGCGCTCAACGTCGCCCGGATGCGGATGCTCGGCGCCTCGGTGGTCCCGGTGACGACGGGCACCCGCACGCTCAAGGACGCGATCACCGAGGCGATGCGGGACTGGGTGACCAACGTCGCCAGCACCCACTACGTGATCGGCTCGGTGATGGGGCCGCATCCGTTCCCGGCGCTGGTGCGCGACTTCCAGCGGGTGATCGGGGACGAGTCCCGCGCGCAGCTGCTGGAGCTGACCGGCCGGCTGCCGGACGCGGTGGTCGCCTGCGTCGGCGGCGGGTCCAACGCGATGGGCATCTTCACCGCGTTCGTGCCGGACGCCGCGGTCGGGCTGATCGGCTGCGAGGCCGGCGGGGCCGGCACCGAGGGCGCGCTGCACGCGGCCACGCTGGCCGGCGGGCGGCCCGGTGTGCTGCACGGCATGCGGACGTACCTGCTCCAGGACCCGGTCGGGCAGACGCTGCCGACGCACTCGGTGTCGGCCGGGCTGGACTACCCGGGGGTCGGGCCGGAGCACGCGTGGCTGCACGACACCGGGCGGGCGACGTACCGGTCGGTGACCGACGGGCAGGCGATGGAGGCGCTGCGGCTGCTCGCCCACACCGAGGGCATCCTGTGCGCGATCGAGACCGCGCACGCGGTGCACGGCGCGGTCGAGCTGGCCCGCGAGCTGGGCCCGGACCAGATCGTGCTGGTCTGCCTGTCCGGGCGGGGGGACAAGGACATGGACACCGCCGCCCACTGGTTCGACCTGCTGTGAGCGCCCCCTTCGAGGTGCACCCGACCCGCCGGGGGCTGGCGTCGTGACCAGCCTGGCCGAGACCTTCGCGGCGGCGCGCGGTGCGGGGCGGGGGGTGCTGGTCGGCTACCTGCCGAGCGGGGTGGCACCGGACGACGCCCTGGTCGCGATGGTCGAGTCGGGCGTCGACGTGGTCGAGGTCGGCCTGCCGTACTCGGACCCGGTGCTCGACGGTCCGGTCATCCAGCAGGCGGTCGACCGGGCGCTGGCCGCCGGCACCACCCCGCGGGACGTGCTGCGGACGGTCGAGACGGTGGCCCGGACCGGGGTGCCGGTGCTGGTGATGACGTACTGGAACCCGATCGAGCAGCACGGCGTGGACCGGTGGGCGGCCGACCTGGCGGCGGCCGGGGGAGCGGGGATGATCACCCCGGACCTCACCCCGGAGGAGGCCGGCCCCTGGCTGGCGGCGGCCGACACGCACGGGCTGGACCCGGTCTTCCTGGTCGCTCCGTCGTCCACCGACGAGCGGGTGGCCCGGATCACCGGGCTGTGCCGCGGCTTCGTCTACGCCACCTCGGTGATGGGGGTGACCGGCGCCCGGCAGCAGACCAGCGCGGCCGCCCCGGTGCTGGTCCGCCGGGTCCGGGCGGCGACCGACCTGCCGGTCGGCGTCGGGCTCGGGGTGTCGGACGGGGACCAGGCGGCCGAGGTGGCCGGCTACGCCGACGCGGTCATCGTCGGCTCCGCCTTCGTCCGGGCGGTGCTGGACGCGCCCGACGGCGGGGCGGCGGCCGCCGCCGGCAAGCTGGCCGCCGAGCTGGCCGCCGGCGTCAGACGCCGCGTCCCGGCCTGACCGGGGCGTTGTCCCGCGCGGCCCGGGCGGTCAGGCGGGGGCGGGGGCGGGGGCGGCGGTCCGGCTGAGGTCGCGGACCACGCCGGACCGGCCGGCCCCGCAGTCCTCGACGGCCGCCTGGGCGGTCGCGGTGACCGCGGACGGCAGCGCCGACGGCCCGTACCACCCCAGGTGGCTGATCCGGCCCCGCCCGTTGAGCACCGGCTCGTCGGCGGACACCGGCTCGCACCGGAAGGCGTAGGTCAGCACGTCCGGCAGCTCCTCGTCGTCGCCGGCCAGCGTCCCGGTCAGGTGGTAGAGGCCGAGCAGGTCGACGACCCGGACCTCCATCCCGGTCTCCTGCCGGACCTCCCGCACCACGGCGCTCACCGGCAGGTCATGCGGGCCGAGGTGCGCACCGGGCAAGCCCCAGTGCCGACGTCCACTGCTCTGCTGCGCGAGCAGCACCCGGCCCTCGGAGTCGCAGATGACGGCCGCCGCTGCCCGTGTCACGTCCCTCATGACCGAACCCTAAACGCCCCCGCCGGCCGGCGACAGGCACCCTCCGCCCTAGACTCGTCGGGTGCCCGCGACCGTTTTGGCCTCCTTCCCCAGCCCCGAGCAGAGCGTCTGGCACCTGGGCCCGGTCCCCATCCGGGCATACGCCCTGTGCATCATCGCCGGCATCGTCGCCGCGATCTGGATGGGCGAGCGGCGCTGGGTGGCCCGCGGCGGCCGCCGCGGCACCGTCTCCGACGTGGCCGTCTGGGCGGTGCTCTTCGGTCTCGCCGGCGGCCGGATCTACCACGTCATCACCGACAACGAGCTCTACTTCCGCGACGGGCGCGACCCGTGGCGCGCGTTCGCCGTCTGGGAGGGCGGGCTCGGCATCTGGGGCGCGATCGCCTTCGGCGGGGTCGGCGCCTGGATCGGCTGCCGGCGGGCCGGGATCAAGCTCCCGCCGTACGCGGACGCGGTGGCGCCCGGGATCGCGGTCGCGCAGGCGATCGGCCGGCTGGGCAACTACGTCAACCAGGAGCTGTTCGGCAAGCCGACCGACCTGCCGTGGGCGGTGGAGATCGACCCCGACCAGCCCAACACGGTGGCGGGCGCGACGACGTACCATCCGACGTTCCTCTACGAGCTGCTCTGGTGCCTGGCGCTGGCCGCGGTGCTGATCTGGGCGGACCGCCGGTTCAAGCTCGGGCACGGGCGGGTCTTCGCGCTGTACGTGATGGGCTACACCGCCGGGCGGGTGTGGATCGAGATGCTGCGCATCGACACCGCCAACGAGGTGCTCGGGCTGCGGCTGAACGTGTGGACCTCGATTGTCGTCTTCGCCGGCGGCCTGGCGTACTTCCTGCTCGTCCGGGGTCCGCGGGAGACCGTCGTCGAGCCCCGCCCCGGGCCGGCGCCCGACGACGCCTCGGACGCCGCCTCCGCCGCCTCGGATGACGCCGGCGGGGACGCCGAGGTCGCGGAGACCGGCCGTGCCGAGGACGACGCCGACGCCGACTCCGACCCCGACGCGGCCGACGGCTCCGAGTCCGGCGAGTCCGGCGAGTCCGGCGACCCCGATGCGGACGAGCCGGCGTCCGACCGGCCGCGTGCCGCGACCGGCGCCACCGCCGGCACGGGCGCCGCGGGCGCCGCAGAGGACGCCGAGCGCACACCGGCCGCCGACCCGGACACCGCCCGCCGCCGCTGACGCCGGTCCCGGCCGGGCCGGGCAGGATGCCGGGCCGGACCAGGCGCATCGCCGGGAGCCGGATGTTCGGGTTTCCGATGCGGGGGCGTGGATCTAGGGTGACGACCATCGCGGGTATCGGGCCCGGGTCGGAATCGGGATCGGGGGATCCATGGCGAGGATCGAAGTCACCGTCGACGGCGTCCGCTACCGCGACGAGGTGGAGCCGCGGCTGCTTCTCGTCCACTACCTCCGAGACCAACTCGGCAAGGTGGGGACACCGGTCGGCTGCGACACCTCCAACTGCGGCGCCTGCACCGTCCTGATCGACGGGCAGAGCGCGAAGAGCTGCTCGGTGCTGGCCGTGCAGGTCGACGGCGCCGAGGTCACCACGATCGAGGGCCTGGCCACGGACGGCGAGCTGCACCCGGTGCAGCGGGCCTTCCACGAGGAGCACGCGCTGCAGTGCGGCTTCTGCACGCCGGGGATGATCCTGGCCTCGGTCGACCTGCTGAAGGCCAACCCCAGCCCGACCGACGACGAGATCCGGCACGGCCTGGAGGGCAACCTCTGCCGCTGCACCGGCTACCAGAACATCGTCCGCGCGGTCCGCTCGGCGTCCGAGACGATGGCCGCCCCGGCGCAGGCGCCCGCCCCGGAGTCGGCGGAGGTGACCGCATGACCGAGGAGATCGACGCCGGCATGGTGGCCGCGCAGATCGCGGAGCACCCCGAGCAGCTCGACGCCCCCGACTCGAGCAAGCACATCGGCAAGCCGCTCCGGCGCAAGGAGGACCGCCGGCTGATCACGGGCCGGACCCGCTGGACGGACAACATCACCCTGCCCGGCCTGCTGCACGTCGCCATGGTCCGCAGCCCGGTCGCGCACGCCCGGATCACCCGGGTCGACGTCTCCGCCGCGCTCGACCGGCCCGGCGTGGTGGCCGCGTTCAGCGGCGCCGACCTGGCCGACCAGCTGGGCACGCTGCCGTGCGCGTGGCCGGTGACCGCCGACATGGTGCACCCCGACCACCGCCCGCTCGCGGTCGACGAGGTCCGGCACGTCGGCGAGGCGGTCGCCGTGGTGATCGCCCGCGACCGCTACTCCGCGGCGGACGCGCTGGAGGCGGTCGAGGTCGACTACGACCCGCTGCCCGCGGTGACCGACATGGAGGAGGCGCTCAAGGACGAGGTCCTGGTGCACTCCGACAAGGGCACCAACAAGTCGTTCCTGTGGCCCTTCGACGGCGGCGACTACGACGCGGCCAAGGCGAAGGCCCAGTCCGGGGGCGGAGTCGTGGTCTCCCGGCGCTACATCCAGCAGCGGCTGATCCCGACCGCGATGGAGCCGCGGGCGGTGGTGGTCGAGCCGCTGACCGAGGGCGATGAGTACACGGTCTACTCCGCCACCCAGATCCCGCACATCCTGCGGCTGATGCTGGCCCTGGTGACCGGGATCCCGGAGCACCGGATCCGGGTCATCGCCCCGGACGTCGGCGGGGGTTTCGGCTCCAAGCTCAACGTCTACGCCGAGGAGGTCATCGCGCTGATCCTGGCCCGCAAGCTGGGCCGCCCGGTGAAGTGGACCGAGTCGCGCAGCGAGGGCTACCAGGCGACCATCCACGGCCGGGACCAGATCCAGGACATCGAGATCGCCGCCACCCGGGACGGGCAGATCCTCGGCCTGTCGGTCGATCTCAAGGCCGACATGGGGGCGTACCTGCAGCTGGTGACGCCGGGCGTGCCGATCCTGGGCGCGTTCATGTTCAACGCCATCTACAAGATGGAGGGCTACCGGTTCCGCTGCACCGGCGTCTTCACCACGAAGACGCCGACGGACGCGTACCGGGGGGCCGGCCGGCCCGAGGCGACGTACGCGGTCGAGCGCATCGTCACCGAGCTCGCCCACGAGCTGGGCATGGACCCGATGGAGCTGCGCCGGAAGAACTGGATCAAGCACGAGGAGTTCCCGTACACGACGATCGCGGGGCTCACCTACGACAGCGGCAACTACGAGGCCGCCACCGACCGGGCGATGGAGCTGTTCGGCTACGACGAGCTGCGCCGGGAGCAGGCCGAGCGGCGCGAGCGGCAGGACCCGGTGCAGCTGGGCATCGGCATCTCCACCTTCACCGAGATGTGCGGGCTGGCCCCGTCCCGGGTCCTGGGCAGCCTGTCGTACGGCGCCGGCGGCTGGGAGGCGGCGACCATCCGGATGCTGCCGACCGGCAAGGTCGAGGTCGTCACCGGCACCACGCCGCACGGCCAGGGCCACGTGACCAGCTGGAGCCAGATCGCCGCGGACGCGCTGGGCGTGCCGTTCGAGGACGTCGCCGTGATCTGGGGTGACACCCAGTCCTCGCCGCAGGGCATGGACACGTACGGGTCCCGCTCGCTGGTCGTCGGCGGCGTCGCCGTCCACCTGGCCGCGCAGAAGGTGGTCGAGAAGGCCAAGCGGGTCGCCGCCCACCTGCTGGAGGCGGCCGAGGGCGACATCGAGTTCGACGGCGGCACCTTCTCGGTGGCCGGCTCGCCGGACGCGAAGAAGACCATCCAGGAGGTCGCGCTGGCCACCTTCGCCGCGCACGACCTGCCCGAGGGCATGGAGCCGACGATCAACGCCGACGCCGTGCTCGACCCGGACAACTTCTCCTACCCGCACGGCACCCACCTCTGCGCGGTCGAGGTCGACACCGAGACCGGGCAGACGAAGATCCGGTCGTACGTGGCCGTGGACGACGTCGGCACGGTGATCAACCCGCTGATCGTCGAGGGCCAGGTGCACGGCGGGATCGCCCAGGGCGTCGCGCAGGCGCTCTACGAGGAGGCCGTGTACGACGCCGAGGGCAACCTCATCACCGGCACGATGGTCGACTACCTGGTGCCGGCGGCGCCGGACCTGCCGGAGTTCACCACCGACCGGACCGTGACCCCATCGACGTCCAACCCGCTCGGGGTCAAGGGCGTCGGCGAGGCCGGCACCATCGCCTCCACGCCGGCCGTGGTCGGCGCGGTGGTGGACGCGATCCGCCACTTCGGGGTGGACGACATCCGGATGCCCTGCACGCCCGAGCGGGTGTGGCGGGCGGTCAACTCGGGCTCGGACGGCGGGGACCGGGCTCCCGAGGGCACGATCGCGTACGGCGGCCCGCAGACCGCGACGACGGCCGGAGGTGCAGCGTGAGCGCAGCGAACCGAGCATGGACTGGCCGCTCGGCGGCCATGCGGGGGGCACAGTGATCCCCCCGGAGTTCGACTACCTGCGGCCGCACTCGGTCGACGAGGCCGTCACCGAGCTGGGCAGGGCGGGCGAGGACGCCAAGGTGCTGGCCGGCGGGCAGAGCCTGCTGCCGCTGCTGCGGCTGCGGCTGGCGTACCCGACCGCGCTGATCGACCTCGGCGGCCTGGGCGAGCTGCGCGGCGTCCACCAGGACGGCGACAAGCTGGTCATCGGCGCTATGACCACGCACCACGACGTCATCCACGACCCGCTGGTCTTCACCCACTGCCCGGTGCTGGCGCAGGCCACCGCCACGGTGGCGGACCCGGCCGTGCGGCACCGCGGCACCCTCGGCGGCGCGCTCTCGCACGCCGACCCGGCCGGCGACCTGCCGGCGGTGGCGCTGGCGCTGGACGCGGAGTTCGTCATCGCCGGGCCGCAGGGCCGGCGGGTGGTGCCGGCGGCCGAGTTCTTCTCCGACTACCTGGAGACGGCGGTGCAGCCGGGCGAGCTGCTGGCCGAGATCCGGGTGCCGGTGCTCGGGCCGGAGTGGGGGACCGCGTACGAGAAGTTCCAGCGGGTGGCCCAGGCGTGGGCGATCGTCGGGGTGGCGGCGCTGGTCCGCCGCGACGGCGACACCATCGCCGAGGCCCGGGTCGGGCTGACCAACATGGGCCCGACCCCGGTGCGGGCGTCGGCGACCGAGCAGGCGCTGGTCGGCGTGTCCACCCAGAACGGCGGCATCATCCGGGCGAGCCAGCTCGCCGCGGACGACACCGACCCGCCGGGTGACTTGTCCGCGCAGCCGGACTACCGCCAGCACCTGGCCCGCGTCCTGACCCGCCGCGCCGTCCAGCAGGCCGCCGCGGTCGCCTCCTGACCGCCCGGGGCGGCGGCACCCTCCCGGCGCCGCCGCCCCACCGCCCCGCACCCGCGACTGCCGCTCCCCAACCTCCGACTGACGCGTTGCGCTCGCGAGTGACGCCTCCCGCCCGCGGGTGACGCGTTGCGCTCGCGGGTGACGCGTTGCGCTCGCGGGTGACGCGTTGCGCTCGCGAGTGACGCCTCCCGCCCGTGAGTGACGTCGGGGCGGAGTGACTGACGGCGCCTGGGTCGTCAGTCGCGGCGGAACGCCGTCAGCCGCGGGGGCGGCGGACGGGGGTGGGGTGCAGACTCGGGGGAGACGCGCGAGCGGGGAGGGTCATGGACGAGGGCGACCGGGGGTTGCTGCCGGCGGGGGTGGAGAGTCCGGCCGATCTGGTCGGGCGGCTGGCCGAGGTCGGCTACCTGGCCGACGAGGGCCTGGCCACGGCGGCGTACCTGGCCCTGCGGTTGCACCGCCCGCTGTTCTGCGAGGGCGAGGCCGGGGTCGGCAAGACCGAGCTGGCCAAGGCGCTGGCCGCGCTGCTCGACGCGCCGCTGATCCGGCTGCAGTGCTACGAGGGGATCGACGCCGCGCAGGCGCTCTACGACTGGGACTTCCCGCGCCAGCTGCTGCACCTGCGGGCGGCCGAGGCGGCCGGCGTCACCGACGTGGACCAGCTGGAGGGGGAGCTGTACGGTCGCCGCTTCCTGCTGGCCCGCCCGCTGCTGGCCGCGCTGGAGACCTCGCCGTCGGTGCTGCTGGTGGACGAGGTGGACCGGGCCGACGACGAGTTCGAGGCGTTCCTGCTCGAGGTCCTGTCGGACTACTCGGTGACCGTGCCGGAGCTGGGCACGCTGCGGGCGGAGACCCCGCCGGCGGTGGTGGTCACCTCCAACCGGACCCGGGACGTGCACGACGCGCTCAAGCGGCGCTGCTACTACCACTGGCTGGACCACCCGGACTTCGAGCGCGAGGTGCAGATCGTCCGGCTGCGGGTGCCGGCCGCGTCCCGCCGGCTGGCGGAGCAGGTCACCGCCGTCAGCCAGGCGCTGCGCCGGGCCGACCTCCTCAAGCCGCCGGGGATCGCCGAGACGGTGGACTGGGCCGAGGCGCTGGCCGCGCTCGGGGCCGGCGGACTGGACCCCGGGATGGCGGCGGCCACCCTCGGGGCGGTGGTGAAGTACCGGGAGGACGTCGAGCGGGTCCGTGCGCTCGACGTCGGCGCGCTGGTGGCCCGCGCCGTGGCCGGCGCGTGAGCGGTCCCGGCCGGGTCCCGGCCCGCGGCCCGGATGGATCACGGTTGCCGACCGGGGAACCAGCCGGCATGGCGGAGACCGGTCCTGTGGCTGGCGGGGCCGGTAGGGCCGGTGGGTCTGGTGGGTCCGGTGGGTCTGGTGGGGTCGATCCGGTGGCGCTGGTGGTGGTGCTGGGGCGGGCGCTGCGGGCGGCCGGCGTGAACGCCGGCCCGGACCGCGTCGCCGAGGCGGTCCGCGCGGTGTCGGCGCTCGACCCGGGCGACCGGGACGCCGTCTACTGGGCCGGCCGGGTCACCCTCTGCGCCGGCCCCGAGGACCTGGCCCGCTACGACGCCGTCTTCGCCGCGCTGCTCACCGGGGACGTGCCCCGGCTGCGGCCCCGGCCGCAGGTGGTCAGCCGCGGGCTGCCGGTCGCGCTGGCCGCCGAGGACGTCGCGGGCGCCGGCGAGGGCGACGAGGAGGAGGCCGGCGCGCTGAGCGCCGCCGCGAGCACGGTGGAGACGCTCCGGCACAAGGACGTCACCACGCTGTCCGCGGCGGAGAGGGCGGCCCTGAACCGGGCGCTGGCCGCGCTGGCCCTGCCCGGCGAGGCCCGCCGGTCCCGGCGCTGGCGGCCCACCCCGCACGCGGGGCCGGTCGACCCGCGGCGGACCGTACGCGCGCTGCTGCACAACGGCGGCGAGCCGGTCCGGCTGCGGTACCGGCGGCACGCCGTACGCCCCCGCCGGGTGGTGCTGCTGGTCGACATCTCCGGCTCGATGAGCTCGTACGCGGACGCGCTGCTGCGCTTCGCGCACGCCGCCGGCCGCCGCCGCGGCACCACCACCGAGGTCTTCACACTCGGCACCCGGCTGACCCGGGTGACCCGCGAGCTGGCCGGCCCGGACCCGGACGCGGCGCTGGCCGCGGTGGCCGGCGCGGTGCCGGACTGGTCCGGCGGCACCCGGCTGGGCGTGCTGCTGCGCGAGTTCCTGGACCGGTGGGGGCAGCGCGGCGCGGCCCGCGGCGCGGTGGTGGTGATCCTGTCCGACGGTTGGGAGCGGGACGACCCGCGCAAGCTCGGCGAGCAGATGCGCCGGCTGTCGCTGCTGGCCCACCGGGTGGTCTGGTGCAACCCGCGCAAGGCCCGGCCCGGGTTCGCGCCGCTGGCCGGCGGGCTGGCCGCGGCGCTGCCGTACGTGGACGACTTCGTCTCCGGGCACAGCCTGGCCGCCCTGCAGCGTCTGGCCCAGGTCGTGGCCGGCGGAGCGGTGGCCGGGTCGGCCCGGCCGGAGGGAGGGCGGCGCAGTGCGTGACGTGCTCGGCTCGCTGCGGTCCTGGTACGCGGGCGGCCGCCCGCTGGCGCTGGCGACCGTGGTCGGCACCTCGAAGAGCGCGCCCCGGGCGCCGGGAGCGGCGATGGCGGTGAGCGCCGACGGCGAGGTGGTCGGCAGCGTCTCCGGCGGGTGCGTCGAGGGCGCCGTCTACGACCTCGCCCAGGACGTGCTCGGCGGCGAGGACCCGGTCCTGCACACGTACGGCTACAGCGACACCGACGCCTTCGCGGTCGGGCTGACCTGCGGCGGCTCGGTCAGCGTCTTCGTCCAGGCGGTGTCCGCGGACGGCCACCCGCAGCTCGGCGAGGTGCTGGCCTCGGTCGACGCGCAGGAGCCGGTCGCGCTGGCCACCGTCATCGAGGGCGCCGGCGAGATCGGCGCCCGGCTCGCGGTGTGGCCGGACCGGGTGTCCGGCGGCCTCGGCGCGACCGGGCTGGACGCCGCCGTCACCGACGACGCGCGCGGGATGCTGGAGCACGGCGCGACCGGGCAGCGGCACTACGGGCCCAACGGGGAGCGCCGCCGGGACGAGGTGACCGTCTTCGTGGAGGCGTTCGCGCCGCCGCCGCGGATGCTGGTCTTCGGCGCGATCGACTTCGCCGCCGCGGTGGCCCGGATCGGCAAGTTCCTCGGCTACCGGGTCACCGTGTGCGACGCGCGAGCCGTCTTCGCCACCGCCCGGCGCTTCCCGGAGGCGGACGAGGTGGTGGTGGAGTGGCCGCACCGCTACCTGGCCCGGACCGCGGTCGACGCCCGCACGGTGATCTGCGTGCTCACCCACGACCCGAAGTTCGACGTGCCGCTGCTGGAGGTCGCGCTGCGCACCCCGGCCTGGTACGTCGGGGCGATGGGTTCGCGGCGCACCCACGACGACCGGCTGGCCCGGCTCCGCGAGGTCGGCCTGACCGACGCCGAGCTGGCCCGGCTGCGCTCGCCGATCGGGCTGGACCTGGGTGCCCGTACGCCGGAGGAGACCGCGGTCGCGGTAGCAGCCGAGATCGTCGCCGGCCGCTGGGGCGGCAGCGGGCGGCCGCTCGGCGAGACCGAGGGCGACATCCACCGGCACGCGCCCGCAGTGCCCGCGGGCGGCAGGTGACCGGCCCCGGCCGCGGCGACCTGCCAGGGCCCGGCCCGGCCGGCGGGACGACCGTGGCCGGGCTGGTGCTGGCGGCGGGCGGCGGGCGGCGGTTCGGCCGGCCGAAGGCGCTCGTGCGCTGGCGCGGCCGCACCCTCGCCGAGCACGCGGTCGCGCTGCTCGCCGCCGGCGGCTGCGCCCCCGTCGCGATCGTGCTCGGCGCCGGCGCGGCCGAGGTGCCGCCGCTGCCCGGCGTTCGGACGGTGCACAACCCGGACTGGGCGACCGGGATGGGTTCCTCGCTGCGGGCCGGCCTGGCCGCGCTGCCCGCGGAGGCGGACGCCGTGGTGGTCACCCTGGTGGACACCCCGCTGCTCGGCCCGGAGGCGGTGCGCCGGCTGGTGCGGGCCGGCGGGGAGGCGGCGGTCGCCACGTACGGCGGCGAGTGGGGCCATCCGGTCCTGCTCTCCCGCGCGGCGGCCGCCGAGGTCGCCGCCACCGCGACCGGGGACCGCGGTGCCCGGGGTTGGCTGGTGGCCAACCCGGGGAAGGTCACCCTGGTGCCCTGCGACGGTACCGGCGACCCCCGTGACGTCGACGTGCCCGCCGATCTTCCGGAGGACTGAGATGCAACTCGACCACGAGTTCACCGTGCCGGTGCCCGCCGCGCAGGCCTGGCCGGTGCTGCTGGACATCGAGCGGGTCGCCCCGTGCATGCCGGGCGCGACGATCACCAAGGTCGACGGCGACGACTTCGAGGGCACCGTCAAGGTCAAGGTCGGGCCGATCACGGTGACGTACGGCGGGTCGGCCAGCTTCCTGGAGAAGGACGAGTCGGACCGGCGCGCGGTGATCGAGGCCCGCGGCCGGGAGACCCGGGGCAGCGGCACCGCCACCGCGCGGATCACCGCGCAGCTCTTCGACCAGGGCGGGTCCAGCCGGGTGGTCGTCAACACCGACCTGTCGATCACCGGCAAGCCGGCGCAGTTCGGCCGCGGGGTGATGAACGACGTCGGCAACAAGCTGATCGGGCGGTTCGCCGACTGCCTGGCCGGCCAGCTGGCCGGCGACGAGCCGGTGGGCGCGCCGGCGGCGGCGCCGGCCGGAGCGGTGCCCGCCTCCGCGGAGGTCGCCGGCAGCGCGCCGGCCGAGGACGGTGCGGGGGACACGCCGGACGCGGGCGCCCCGCCCGGCCCGCAGGCACCCGCCGCCGTGCTGGACGCCGCGCCGGCCGCGGCGGCCGGCGCGCCGGCCGTCACCGGCCAGCCCCGCCAGGAGGCCGAGGCGATCGATCTGATGGAGGCGGCCGGCGGCGCGGTGGCCAAGCGGCTGGTGCCGCTGCTCGGCGCGCTGGGGCTGCTGGCGATCGTGCTCACCGTTCTGCGCCGGCGGCGCTGACCGGGCGCGGCCCACCGGCCCGCGGCCGCGGCCGTCCCGGCGGCGCCGTCCCGCGGCTGGCGGTCGAAGTGGCGGTCCGGCCGTGACGGCCGAGCTCGAGCTGCTCTGACCGCCTCCGGACCGGGCCTCATGCCGGGCGGGTGACGTGGTCCCCGGCTGTCACCGGCATGCTGGGCGGATCAGCAACCTGGCTCCGGAGGGCACGGTGGCCGTCCACTACGAGATCCGGCTGCGCGCCGGCGACGCCGCGTGCTGCGCCGGTCACTTCGATGATCTCGACGTGCGTACGGACGGCGCGGTGCCGTTCATGCAGGGTGAGCTGGACCAGGCGGCCCTGCACGGGCTCCTGGAGCGGGTCCGGTTCCTGCGCCTGGACCTGCTGGACGTGCGCGGCGGCCCGTCGGACCGGACGCACCCGGCGGAGGCCGGCACGACCCGCTCGCCGTACGAGATCAGGGTGGTTGGAGCGCTGGGTCCGGCCGGTCGGGACGCGTTCGCCGACCTGGCCGTCGACGTGGAGCCGACCGCCACCGTCCTGTCCGGCGAGCTGTCCGAGGCGTTCGCGGAGTGACGGGATGACCTCCGCCAGATCCCTCGTGCGCCGGCTGGTGGCGCCGTTCTGGTACTGCTGACCCGTGTCGCCGCCCCCCGCGCCCGGTGTCCTGCTCGGTGTCCTGGTCGGTGTCCTCGCCGGCGCCAACGTGCTCGCGCACCGGGTGGTGCCGGGTGCCCCGGTGGCCGTCGCCGCGGGGCTGGTGGTGGCACTGCTGCTCGTCGCCCGGGCGGCCGGCCTGAGCGCCGCGGACCTGGGCCTCGCCCCCGGCACCTGGGCAGCCGGACTCCGGTGGGGTGCGGCGGCCGCGGCCGTGGTGGCAGCGGGGGCCACCGTGGTGCTCGCCGTGCCGGTGCTGCGGGACCGGGTGGCGCCGGTCGAGGACGACTGGGCCGGTGTCGCGGTCCGCGTGCTGCTGGTCGTGCCGTTCGTGACCGCGGTGCCGGAGGAGTTGGCGTTCCGCGGGGTGACCTGGGGGCTGCTGCGAGCCCGGGCGGGCGAGCGGGTGGCGACGGTGGTGTCCTCCGCGGTCTTCGGGCTCTGGCACGTTCTGCCGGCGCTCGGCGGCGGCCCGGCGAACGCCACCGTCACCGGCGCGGTGGGGGAGGGGACCGCCGGTGTCGCGATCCGGGTCGCCGCCACGGTGCTGGTCACCTTCCTGGCCGGTCTGGTTTTCTGCCGGCTGCGGGTCGCCTCGGGTAGCCTGCTGGCACCGATCGTCCTGCATTGGGCGGTGAACAGCGTCGGCGTGCTGATAGTCCAGCTCGTCTCGGTCCGGTGACCTGTCGCTCACCCGCTGCGGATGAGTCGGCGCGGGCGCGGCCCCGGCCAGACTGGCGCCGTGAGCGGCGGACTAGCGACGGACGGCCGAGACGGCGACACCGCGGGCGAGACCGGGGGCGGCACCGCGACGGAGACCGCGGGCGGCACCGCGACGGAGACCGCGGGTGCGACCGCGGCCGCGGTGGAGGAGCGGCCTGCCCGGTCCCGCCGCTGGTTCCGCTACACCCTGCCCGGGGCGTGGACGGCGGTCGCCTTCGCCTGCGTGTCCTTCACCCCGTCGCTGCTCCCGCGCGGCGCGGTGGTCCAGGGCCTGGTCTGCGGCATCACCGCGGCCATCGGGTACGGCGTGGGCGTCATCGGCGCCTGGGTCTGGCGGGCGTTCGCCGACCGGGACCCGCGCCCGGCGCGCCCGCGGTCCTGGCGGATCTTCGCTGTCGGGGCCGGCGCCGCGCTGCTCGGCTCCTTCCTGCTCGGGCAGTGGTGGCAGGCCGAGCTGCGGGACCTGATGGGCGTCGAGGCGCCGAACCCGGCGTCCCTGCTGCTGCTGCCGGTGCTGGCGGCCCTGGTCTTCGCCGGCCTGGTCGGCTTCGGGAGGGTGCTCCGCTCGGCGTACCGCTGGGTGGCCCGGCAGCTGACCCGGTGGATCGGTCCGCGCGCGGCCCGCGCGGTGGGCTGGGTCGCCGTGGTCGGCACGACGGCGGCCGTCGCCAGCGGCGTGCTCGCCGACGGGCTGGTGAGCCTGGTCAACGAGACCTTCTCGGTCCGCAACGGGATCACGCCTGAGGGCGTGGTCCAGCCCGCGGTCGCCACCCGGTCCGGCGGGCCCGGCTCGCTGGTCGACTGGGACACCCTCGGTCGGGAGGGCCGGGTCTTCACCGGGCGCGGGCCCACGGCCGCCGACATCGCGGCGCTCACCGGACGGCCGGCCCTGGAGCCGATCCGCGCCTACGCCGGCCTGGACTCGGCGGAGTCCACCGAGGACCGGGCCGAGCTGGCGGTCGCCGACCTGGCCCGCGCCGGCGGGTTCGAGCGGGGCACCCTGGTCGTCACGACGACCACCGGCAGCGGCTTCGTGGAGCCGGCGGCGGCGACCACCATCGAGTACCTGACCGGCGGCGACTCGGCGATGGTGGCGATCCAGTACTCCTTCCTGCCGTCGTGGATCTCCTACCTGGTCGACCAGGCGGTGGCCCGGGAGGCCGGCCGGGCCCTCTTCGACGCGGTCTACGGCCGCTGGTCCGCCCTGCCCCCGCAGCAGCGGCCCCGGCTGCTGGTGTACGGCGAGAGCCTCGGGTCCTTCGGCGGCGAGACCGCCTTCAGCGGCGAGTACGACCTGCGCAACCGCACCGCCGGCGCCGTCTTCGCCGGGCCGCCGAACTTCAACACGCTCTACCGGGAGTTCGTCGACGGCCGCGACCCGGGCAGCCGCGAGGTCGCGCCGATCTACCGCGACGGGCGGATCATCCGCTTCGAGGACGACACCGCGACACCGGTCGAGCCCGCGTCGACCCCGTGGAACCCGCCCCGGGTGCTCTACCTGCAGCACGCGTCCGACCCGATCGTGTGGTGGAGCGGGAACCTGCTGCTGTCCCGGCCGGACTGGCTGGAGGAGCCGCGCGGGCGGGACGTGCTGGGCGCCATGGTGTGGATCCCGGTCGTCACCTTCTGGCAGGTCACCGCCGACCTGCCGATGGCCACCGAGGTTCCGTCCGGACACGGGCACAAGTACAACGCCGAGCACGTGGACGCCTGGACCCTGATCCTCCAGCCGACCGGCTGGACGCCGGAGCAGACCGACCAGCTGCGTCGGATCGTGGCGGGGGACTAGCGCCCGCGGCCGGCCCGCGTCCGCGCGTCGAGGAGCAGGCCGGCACCGCAGACGAGGAACACCACCGCGCTGCTGGCGAGCAGCCAGGCGCGGGTGCCCTCGCTGACGGCGACCGCCGACACGAGCACCACGACACCGAGCAGGATGACCAGGACGCCGACCAGCTGCTCGGTCCTCGACGTCATCGCGAGCCTCCTGGTCGTCGCCGGATCGCCCGCCTAGCGGCGGTTCCGGACACCTCGAAGTCGACCCTAGGCGCATCCGCGACGCCCGGCCTCATCCGGATCAGATGATGCGAGGTGTCGGGATCGTCACACCGGGCAATCCGGCTGACACACGGCGGCGCGGGAAGTGCTCCCGCGCCGTTAGACTCGACCGAAGATCCGGGCCGACGCCGTCCCTGCCAGCAAGTCCGCGCAGCGACGGGAGCAGCCCGTGGTGCCCTATTCCGCCGTCCCCACCCGCCAGGGTCTCTACGACCCTGCCGCCGAGCGGGACGCCTGTGGCGTCGCCCTGGTCGTCGACGTCCAGGGCCGCCGGTCGCACGGGCTGGTGGAGCAGGCGCTGACCGCGCTGCACAACCTGCGCCACCGCGGCGCGGCCGGCGCCGAGCCGAGCTCCGGCGACGGGGCCGGCCTGCTCATGCAGGTGCCGGACGCGTTCTTCCGGGGCGTCGCCGGCTTCCCGCTGCCGCGGCCCGGCGCGTACGCCACCGGGCTGGTCTTCGCCCCGACCGATCCCGCCGAGGCCGAGCGCGCCGCGGTGCTCGTCGAGCGGCTGGCCGCCGAGGAGCGGCTGCGGGTGCTCGGCTGGCGGGAGGTGCCCACCGACCCGACCGGGCTCGGCCCGACCGCGCTGTCGGTGGTGCCGCGGTTCCGGCAGGTCTTCGTGGCCGCCGCCGACAACCACCCGGCCGGCCGGGCCGACCCGGTGCTGGACCTGGAGCGGCGGGCGTACTGCCTGCGCAAGCGGGCCGAGCGGCTCACCGCGGAGGCGGGCTGTCCGGTCTACCTGCCCTCGCTGTCGGCCCGGACCGTGGTCTACAAGGGCATGCTCACCACCGACCAGCTGAGCACCTTCTTCCCGGACCTGCACGACGAGCGGGTGCGGACGGCGCTGGTGCTGGTGCACAGCCGCTTCAGCACCAACACGTTCCCGTCCTGGCCGCTGGCCCACCCGTACCGGCTGATCGCGCACAACGGCGAGATCAACACGATCCGGGGCAACCGCAACTGGATGCGGGCCCGGGAGGCGCTGCTGGCCACCGAGGCCTTCGGGCCGGGCCGGCTGGAGCGGCTGCTGCCGGTCTGCACCGAGGGGCTGTCGGACTCGGCGTCCTTCGACGAGGTGCTGGAACTGCTGCACCTGGGCGGGCGCAGCCTGCCGCACGCGGTGCTGATGATGATCCCGGAGGCGTGGGAGAACCACGACACGATGGACCCGGCCCGGCAGGCCTTCTACGAGTACCACGCCAACCTGATGGAGCCGTGGGACGGCCCGGCCGCGGTCGCCTTCTCCGACGGCACCGTGATCGGCGCGGTGCTGGACCGCAACGGGCTGCGCCCGGCCCGCTGGTGGCGCACCGACGACGACCTGGTCGTGCTGGCCAGCGAGGCCGGCGTGCTCGACCTCGACCCGGCCCGGGTGGTGGCCAAGGGCCGGCTGCAGCCGGGGCGGATGTTCCTGGTCGACACCGCGGCCGGCCGGATCATCGACGACGACGAGATCAAGGCCGAGCTGGCCGCCGCGCAGCCGTACGCGGACTGGCTGCACGCCGGCTCGCTGCACCTGGACACGCTGCCGCCGCGGCGCCGCGAGCTGCCCCCGCACGACGACGTGGTCCGCCGCCAGCAGGTCTTCGGCTACACCGAGGAGGAGCTGCGGGTCCTGCTGGAGCCGATGGCGGCCACCGGTGCCGAGCCGACCGGCTCGATGGGCACCGACACCCCGGTGGCGGTGCTGTCCGAGCGGCCGCGGCTGCTCTTCGACTACTTCAGCCAGCTCTTCGCCCAGGTCACCAACCCGCCGCTGGACGCGATCCGGGAGGAGCTGGTGACCTCGCTGGCCTCCACCATCGGCCCGGACCGCAACCTGCTGGCGCACGAGGCGGCCGCCTGCCGCAAGGTGGTGCTGCCGTTCCCGGTGCTGGACAACGAGGAGCTGGCCAAGCTGGTGCACATCGCCGACGACGGCGACCTGCCCGGGCTGGCCGCCACCGTCGTGAGCGGACTGTTCGAGGTGGACGGTGGCGGGCCGGCGCTGGCCGCGGCCCTGGAGCGGGTGCGCGCCGAGGTGGTGGCGGCGATCGACGCCGGCGCCCGGATCGTGGTGCTGTCCGACCGGGGCGGCGACGAGCGGCACGCGCCGATCCCGTCGCTGCTGCTCACCTCGGCGGTGCACCACCACCTGGTCCGGGAGCGGCTGCGCACGAAGGTCGGGCTGGTGGTGGAGTCCGGGGACTGCCGCGAGGTGCACCACCTGGCGCTGCTGCTCGGGTACGGCGCCGCCGCGGTGAACCCGTACCTGGCGCTGGAGACGGTGGAGGAGCTGGCCGCGGACGGCCGGCTGTCCGGTGTGGACCGGCAGCGCGCGGCGGCCAACCTGGTCAGGGCGCTCGGCAAGGGCGTGCTCAAGGTGATGTCGAAGATGGGCATCTCCACGGTGGCGTCGTACACCGGGGCGCAGGTCTTCGAGGCGCTCGGGCTCGGCCCGGCCGTGGTGGACGACTACTTCACCGGCACCGCCTCGCGGCTCGGCGGGGTCGGGCTGGACGTGCTGGCCGCCGAGGTGGCCGCCCGGCACCGCACCGCGTACCCGGCCAACCCGGCCGGGCGCGCGCACCGCCGGCTCGACGGCGGCGGGGAGTACCAGTGGCGCCGCGAGGGCGAGCTGCACCTGTTCAACCCGGAGACGGTCTTCCTGCTGCAGCACGCCACCCGTTCCCGCCGGTACGACGTCTACCGCCGCTACACCGCCGAGGTGGACGAGCTGTCCCGGCGCGCGGCGACGCTGCGCGGGCTCTTCCAGCTGCGCCGCGGGGCGCGCCCGCCGGTCCCGATCGAGGAGGTGGAGCCGGTCTCCGCCATCGTCCGCCGGTTCTCCACCGGGGCGATGTCGTACGGGTCGATCTCGGCCGAGGCGCACGAGACGCTGGCGATCGCGATGAACAGCCTGGGCGGCCGGTCCAACTCCGGCGAGGGCGGCGAGGACCCGGACCGGCTGCGCGACCCGCGCCGGCGCAGCGCGGTCAAGCAGGTGGCCAGCGGCCGCTTCGGGGTGACCAGCGCGTACCTGGTCTCCGCGGACGACATCCAGATCAAGATGGCGCAGGGGGCCAAGCCGGGGGAGGGCGGCCAGCTGCCCGCCGCCAAGGTCTACCCGTGGATCGCCCGGACCCGGCACTCCACCCCGGGGGTGGGGCTGATCAGCCCGCCGCCGCACCACGACATCTACTCGATCGAGGACCTCGCCCAGCTGATCCACGACCTCAAGAACGCCAACTCCGAGGCCCGGGTGCACGTCAAGCTGGTCGCCGAGGTCGGGGTGGGCACGGTCGCGGCCGGGGTGGCCAAGGCGCACGCCGACGTGGTGCTCATCTCCGGGCACGACGGCGGCACCGGCGCCGCGCCGCTGACCTCGCTCAAGCACGCCGGCATGCCGTGGGAGCTCGGCCTGGCCGAGACCCAGCAGACACTGCTGCTCAACGACCTGCGCGACCGGATCACCGTCCAGGTCGACGGGCAGATGAAGACCGGCCGGGACGTCGTGGTGGCGGCGCTGCTCGGCGCGGAGGAGTACGGCTTCGCCACCGCGCCGCTGGTCGTCTCCGGCTGCGTGATGATGCGGGTCTGCCACCTCGACACCTGCCCGGTCGGCGTCGCGACGCAGAACCCGGAGCTGCGCGAGCGCTTCACCGGCAGGCCCGAGTTCGTCGTCACCTTCTTCGAGTACGTCGCCGAGGAGGTCCGCGAGCTGCTCGCCGAGCTCGGCTTCCGGTCGCTGGACGAGGCGGTCGGGCACGCCGAGCTGCTCGACACCCGGGCCGCGGTGGACTCCTGGAAAGCGGCCGGGCTGGACCTGTCCCCGCTGCTGGAGGTGCCGCCGGTCGAGGGGGCCCGGCGGCGTACCGGGCATCAGGACCACGGGCTGGAGGCGGCGCTGGACAACACGCTGATCCAGCTGTGCGAGGGGGCGCTGCTGGACGGCACCCGGGTCACCCTGGAGCTGCCGGTCCGCAACGTGAACCGGACCGTCGGCACGATGCTGGGCTCGCTGGTGACCCGCCGCTTCGGCCCCGAGGGGCTGCCGCCGGACACCATCGACCTCACGCTGACCGGCTCGGCCGGGCAGTCCTTCGGCGCGTTCCTGCCGCCCGGGGTGACCCTGCGGCTGCTCGGCGACGCCAACGACCACGTCGGCAAGGGCCTGTCCGGCGGCCGGATCGTGGTCCGGCCCGACCCGGCCGCGCCGTTCGCCGCCGAGGACAACGTGGTCGCCGGCAACGTGCTCGCGTACGGGGCGACCGCGGGCGAGCTGTACGTCCGCGGCGTGGCCGGCGAGCGCTTCGCGGTCCGCAACTCCGGCGCCGTCGCGGTGGTGGAGGGCGTCGGCGACCACGCCTGCGAGTACATGACCGGCGGGCGGGTGGTCATCCTCGGCCGCACCGGGCGCAACCTGGCCGCCGGCATGTCCGGCGGGCTGGCCTGGGCGCTCGACCTCGACCCGGCGGCGGTGAACCCGGCGATGGTGGACCTGGAGCCGGTGTCGGCGGACGACGCGGCCGCGCTGCAGGCGATGGTTGCCTGCCACCGGGACGAGACCGGCTCGCCGGTGGCGGCCGCGCTGCTGGCCGACTGGCCGGCCGCCCTCGCCCGCTTCACCGCGGTGGTGCCGCGCGACTACAAGCGCGTCCTCGAGGCCACCCGCCGGGCCGAGGCCGACGGCCGCCCGGTCGACGAGGCCATCATGGAGGCGGCCCGCGGCTGAGACATCCCGGGGCCGGCCCGCGGGTAGGGTGCGCCCGTGACCCGGCGCGCCAAGATCGTGTGCACGATCGGCCCGGCGACGGCGACCGAGGAGCGCGTCACCGCGCTGGTCGAGGCCGGCATGGACGTCGCCCGGCTCAACTTCAGCCACGGCGACCGGGCCGACCACGAGCGGATGTACGAGCTGGTCCGCGCCGCGTCCGACCGGGTCGGGCGGGCCGTCGGGGTGCTGGCCGACCTGCAGGGGCCGAAGATCCGGCTGGGCCGGTTCGCGGCCGGGCCGGTGGAGTGGCGCACCGGCGAGCGGGTGGTCATCACCACCGAGGACGTGGAGGGCACCCACGACCAGGTGTCGACGACGTACCAGGGGCTGACCGACGACGTGCGCCCGGGCGACCGGCTGCTGGTCGACGACGGCAACGTCGCGCTGGTGGTGGCCGCGGTGCGGGGCCGGGACGTGCACTGCGACGTGGTCGAGGGCGGCCCGGTGTCCGACGCCAAGGGCCTGTCGCTGCCCGGGATCGCGGTGAGCGAGCCGGCGCTGAGCGGCAAGGACGCCGAGGACCTGCGGTTCGCGCTCGGGTTGCGGGTCGACCTGGTCGCGCTGTCCTTCGTCCGGTCCCCGTCCGACGCGGCGCTGGTGCACGAGGTGATGGCCGCGGCCGGCTGCCGGCTGCCGGTGCTGGCCAAGCTGGAGAAGCCGGAGGCGGTGGCCGAGCTGGCCGCGGTCGTCGACGCGTTCGACGGGGTGATGGTGGCCCGCGGCGACCTCGGCGTGGAGATGCCGCTGGAGCACGTGCCGCTGGTGCAGAAGCGGGCCGTGCAGGCCTGCCGGGAGCAGGCCAAGCCGGTGATCGTGGCCACCCAGATGCTGGAGTCGATGATCGAGCACTCCCGGCCGACCCGGGCCGAGGCGTCCGACGTGGCCAACGCGGTGCTCGACGGCGCCGACGCGGTGATGCTGTCCGGGGAGACCAGCGTCGGCCGGCACCCGGTGGCGGCGGTGGCCACCATGGCCCGCATCCTCGACGCGGTGGAGAGCGACGACGCCGCCCGGGTGCCGCCGCTGCAGCACGTGCCGACCACCCAGGGCGGCGCGATCGCGTACGCGGCGACCGCGATCGGCGACCGGCTAGGCGCCACGGCGCTGGTGTCGTTCACCCAGACCGGCGACACCGTGCGCCGGCTGGCCCGGCACCACTGCCGGATCCCGCTGTACGCGTTCACCCCGGAGCCGCTGGTGCGCAGCCAGCTGGCACTCTCCTGGGGCGTGGAGACCTTCGTCAGCCCGACGGTGCGGCACACCGACGAGATGGTCCGGGCGGTGGACGAGGCCATGCTGGCCAACGGCCGCGGCCGGACCGGCGACCTGGTGGTGATCGTGGCCGGCAGCCCGCCCTCGACCCCGGGCTCGACGAACATGCTGCGGGTGCACCGGCTCGGCCAGCATGGCTGAGACCGCTGACGCCGCCCCGGTGGCGACCGGTCAGGCGGTGGTCGACGGCCTGGTCCGGCTGCTCGACCTGGAGCCGGTCGAGGTGGACATCTTCCGCGGCAGCAGCCCGCCGGTGTCGCTGCAGCGGGTCTTCGGCGGGCAGGTGGCCGGGCAGGCGCTGGTCGCGGCCGGCCGGACGGTGCCGGCGGACCGGCCGGTGCACTCGCTGCACGCGTACTTCCTGCGCCCCGGCGACCCGGCGGTGCCGATCGTCTACCTGGTCGACCGGCTGCGGGACGGCCGGTCGTTCCTGGCCCGGCGGGTGGTCGCGGTGCAGCACGGCAAGGCGATCTTCAGCCTGTCGGCGTCGTTCCAGCGGGTCGAGGACGGGCTGGACCACGAGGGGCAGATGCCGTCCGCGCCGGACCCGGAGACGCTGCCGACGCTGGGTGAGCGGTACGCGCCGTACGCCGACCAGCTCGGCCAGCTGGCCCGGCTGCCCCGCCCGATCGACATCCGGTACGTCGACGCCCCGCCGTTCGTCCGGCGGGCCAGCGGGGAGCGGGGCGAGCGGCGGGTCAAGGTGTGGATGCGCACCGACGGGACGCTGCCGGACGACCCGCTGGTGCACGTGTGCGCGCTGACGTACGCCAGCGACTTCACCCTGCTCGACTCGGTGCTGGTCACCCACGGCATGGCCTGGATGACCGACGTGCGCGGGGCGAGCCTGGACCACGCGATGTGGTTCCACCGCCCGTTCCGCGCCGACGAGTGGCTCCTGTACGAGTCCGACAGCCCGTCCGCGTCCGGCGGTCGCGGCCTGGCCACCGGCCGCATCTGGAGCCGCTCCGGCCACCACGTCGCCTCCGTCGTCCAGGAAGGCCTGGTCCGCGTCATCCCCCGCTCACCCCCTTCCCCGACTGACCCCTCCGGCCGTGAGTGACGGCGCCCAGCCGTGAGTGACGCCGCCAGGGGGCGACTGACGCTGCCCGGCCGCGGCTGACGCCGCTCGGGCCGTCACTCGTGGCTGGCGCCGTCACTCGTGAGCTGGTGCCGTCAGTTGGGGTGGGGACGGCGGTTGGGGGTGGTGAGGAGGTGGGGGGCGCGGTGGGTGAGGGCCTGGCGTACGTCGGCGGCGACGGTGTCGGGGCGGCGGAGGTCGGGGGCGCCGTAGCTGAGCACCAGCCAGCCGGCCCGGTGCAGGTCGAGCCCGCGGGCCAGGTCCCTGCGCATGCGGTCCGGCTCGGCGTGGTGGGCACCCTGGTACTCGATCGCCAGCCGGGCGTCGGCGTACGACAGGTCCGGCTCGGCGACCCACTGACCGTGCGGGTCGAGCGCGGCCGCGTTGACCGCCGGCGCGGGCAGCCCGCCGTCGACCAGCGCGACCCGCAGCAGCGACTCCGGCCGTGACCGCGACCGCCCGCAGAGCAGCGGCAACGCTGCCCGGGCGGCCCGGCGTCCCCGCGGGCAGCGCCGCCGGCCCAGCGCGGCGGCCAGCTCGGCCGGCGCCGTCCCCGCGCGCAGGGCCGAGTCGCCGGCCGCGACCAGGTCCGGCAGCGGCAGCACCTCGGCGAGGTCGCACCACGTCCTGGCGGCGGTGGTCACCGGCAGGCCGGCCACGGCGGCCACGTCCTCGGCGGGCAGGCCGCGCCGGTGCGCCCGGACCTCGGGCCGCTGCGGCGCGGTGGTCGCGGCCGGCTGCGGCGTCGGCAGGGTGACCTCGACCGGGGGGCCGGGCCGGCTCGGCAGCCACAGGTCGTGCAGCTCGGCGGCGGTGCGGTGGCTGAAGACGGCGGCGGCCGGCAGCAGCGCCCGGAGGGCGCCGAGGCGGGTCAGCGGATCGGCGGCGGCCGCCTC
>CAVXZF010000010.1:0-274296 GCA_963766325.1 uncultured Actinomycetota bacterium
CCGCCGACGCCCGGGGTGTCGACCAGGGTGAGGTTGGCCAGCAGCGGCGACGTGCAGCCGACCTCGATCGCCCGCGGCGCCGGCTGCCCCTCCGGGAGCCGGCCGGTGGCCCAGTCGGCCAGCCGGTCCAGCGGCAGGTCGACCGGCTCGACCGCGCCCGGCAGCAGCGCCTGCGCCCCCGGCGTCTTCGCGTGCCGGAAGGCCAGCCAGCAGGCGGTCGCCACCCGGGCGTCCACCGGCGACAGCCCGGGCACGTTGAGCAGGGCGTTGACCAGCGAGCTCTTGCCCCGGCCGGTCTCCCCGACGACGACCACGGTCGGCTTGCCGGCGCCCTCGGCGAGCTGCCGCTCGACCGCGGCGGCACCGTCCGGCAGCCGCGGCCGGAGCAGCTCCACCGCGGTCCGGGTGAGCTCCCGGGACTGCTCCAGCAGCCGGGGCGGCGCGGTCACGGGGGGTCCTTGCGAAAGACGCTGACCACCGGCGCGCGGACCACCGCGCCGCGGTCCGCGTATCCGGGGACCTCGGTCTCGGCGACCGTGCCGTGCCGCTCCGGGTCCGCGGTCGGCACGCTGGCCGCCGCCTCGTGCTGCGCCGGGTCGAACGCCTCCCCGTCCGGCCGCAGCGCGACCACCCCGAGCTCGGCCAGGCCGGCGTCCAGCCGCTCGGCCGCGGCCGGGCTGCTCACCCGGTCGCGGGCGTACAGGCAGAGCTCGATCAGCGCCGTCCGCTCCTGGCGGAGCACCTCCAGCTCGGCCAGGTAAGGCTCCACCTCGTCGTACGCGACCCAGGTGGTCTCCTCGACCTGCTCCCGCTTGCGCCGGAACACCACCTCAACCACCACCCAGCCCGCGCCAGAGGAGGAAGTACGCCCGGTGCACCACGTGGGCGACCCGGCTCTGCGCCGGGGTCGAGCCGAAGGCCGCGTACGACCGCCAGCGGCCGGCCGCCTCCAGCGCCGCCGCCCGCAGCTCGTCCGGCGACCCGCCGGGCCGGCCGAGCTGGGCCGCCGGGTCGTCGCTGCCGACCAGCCGGGCCACCTCGACCGCGAGCTCCGGCGGCAACGGCACGGTGCCGGCCATCACCGCGCCAGCCGCCTCGAGCAGCCGCAGCTCGTGCGCCTCCGGCTGCCGCATCAGCTCCTCGACCGCGTCCCGGATCCGGCTCCGGTCCATCGGCCCGGCCCGGGCGGCCACCGCGTCCAGCGCGGTCAGCGCGACGCCGGCCTTGATCGCGTCGGCCCGGCGGCGGAAGGTCGACTCGACCACCTCGCGGACCGCCGGGAAGCCGGACGCGTCGGCCAGCCGGCGGCGCAGCTCGCCGGTGGCCAGCCGGGGCTCGGCGGCCAGCTCGGTCACCGCGTGCCGGATGCCGAAGAGGTCCAGCCGCTCCAGCAGCCGCGCCCGGGCCGCGACCGGCACCGGCGTCTCCGGCCGGAGGAAGAGGTCGGCGGAGAAGAACAGCAGCTCCCGCTCGTCCGCCGGCAGCGCCGCGACACCGCGCAGCGCCTCCGCGTCGGCCTCGGTGAAGTGCCCGGTCCCGGTCGCCTCGGCGACCAGCCCGACCAGCGGCAGCACGTCCCACACCCGGTGCCGCAGCGCGCCGGCCTGCTCGGCGGCCAGCTCGGTCGCGGTCGCCCACGGGTCGTCGCCGCCGACCTGGTCGGCCTTGCTCAGCACGGCCACCGCGTTGACCGGGGTCCTGGCCTGGGGGGTGGAGCACGCGTGGAAGCCGGCCAGCGCCTGCTCGTCGTCCGCCCGAGCGGCCTGGGTGAGCACGTAGAGCACCGCCTCGGCCTGGGCGATCGCGGCCTGCGAGCCGGCGTCCAGGCCCGGCTCGCCGGCCCGCGGGGTCACCTCGGCCGCGCTGACCGGCGCGCCGCCGGCCGCCCCCAGCAGCACCTCGGTACGCCGGGACGAGGCCTGGTCCAGCGAGTCCAGCCCGGGGGTGTCGATCACCGTCACCGCGCGCAGCGTCGCGGAGGTCAGGTATGCGTCGACGTACGCGATCGTCTCCACCGGCGCGCCCAGGTCGGCGGGGACCAGACCGTCGGCGTCGTACGGGACCGTGCGGCGGGAGCCGTCGGTGTGCACGACCTCGACGCGGTCGACGGTCCCGTACTGGAAGCGGGTGACCAGCCGGGTGCACTCCCGCACATCGGTGGGCGCCACCCGGCGACCGATCAGCGCGTTGACCACGGTGGACTTGCCGGACTTGATCCGGCCGGCGACGGCCAGCTGGAGCGGCCCGGCCAGCCGGGTGACCACCTGGTCGACCCGGGCCGCGGTGGGCGGCTCGAGCGCCGGCCGCAGCTGGGCGCAGGCCGCGCCGACCGCCTCGCCGAGCGCACCGCCCACGCCGACACCTCCTCGTCCCGGGGACCCTATGCAGACCCGCCGGGCGGCTCCTCCCCAGATCGTGCCAACCGGGCTCCCCGGGTTGCCTATCCTCGCCGCGTGCTGGTCGGTCGGGACAACGAGGTGGCCGCGCTCGCGGCCGCCCTGGACCGACCCGGGCTGGTGGTGGTCGCCGGCCCGGCCGGCATCGGCAAGACCGCCGTTGTCAGCGCTGCGCACGCCGTATCCCGCCGGCCGGTGCTGGCCACCGGCGCGCTGGCCACCCTGCGGCACCGGCCCGGGCTGCCGCTGACCCGGGCGCTGCGGGCGCCGGTGCCGGTGGACGACGCGCCGCTGGCCGCCGAAGCGGTGCGGGCCCGGCTGGGCGACCGCGTGCTGCTCGTCGACGACGTGCACTGGGCGGACGACCACACGCTGGCGGTGCTGGCCGCGGTCGCCGAGTGGGCCTGCGTGGTAGTGACGCTGCGTACACCGTCCCCGGTGGCCGAGCGGCTGGCCGCGACCACCTGGCTCGACCTGCCCGGGCTGCCGGCGGAGGCGGCGCGGGCGCTGGTGCCGGGCGCCTCCGACGAGCTGCTGGAGCGGACCGGCGGCAACCCGCTCGCCCTGGTCACGCTGGCCCGGCACCCGGAGCTGACCGGTTCCGCGCTGGCGCACGCGACCGCGGCCGTGGTCGGCGAGTTGCCGGTCGCGGCGCGGACCGCGCTGGCCGCGCTCGGCCTGCTCGGCCGGCCGGCCCCGGCCGCGCTGCTCGGACCGGGGGCGGCCGAGCTGGTCGCGGCCGGGCTGGTGACCGGACCCGACGACGAGCTGCGGGTACGGGAGCCGTACGTGGCCGAGGTCGCGGCCGGCGTGCTGCCGGCCAAGGTCCGGGCCGGGATGCACGCCCGGCTGGGCGCGCTGCTCACCGACGACGTGGAGGCGGCCCGGCACCTGGCCGCGGCCGGCGACCCGGCCGGCGCGGTCGCGCGGGCCCGGCGGGCGGCCGGCGACGCCCCCACGGCCGGCGGGCGGGCGGACGCGCTGCTGGTCGCGGCGGCCGCCGACCCCGGGCTGGCGGTCGAGGCGGCGACGGCGTGCGCGGCGGCCGGCCGGCCCGGTGAGGTGCTGCGGCTGCTGGAGCCGACCGACCCGGACCGCCGGGTGCTGGTGGCCGGCGCGCTGCTGGACACCGGCCGGCCGGACGAGGCCGAGGCGGCGCTCGGGCCGGAGCAGCCCACGGTCGGGTACGCCGTGGTGGCCGCCCGGGTCGAGCTGCCCAGGGAGCCGGCGCGGGCCCGGGCGCGGGCGGCCGCGGCGGTGGCGCAGCACGGCCCGGTGCCGGAGCTGCTCGCGGTCCGGGCGGCGGCGCTGCGGGCGACCGGCTCGCCGGACTGGGCGGCCGCCGCCCGGGAGGCGCTGACCGCGGCCCGGCACGCCGGCGACGCGGCGGCCGAGTGGCTGGCCGGCGCCGCGCTGGTGGCCGGGCTCCGGGACGACTGCCGGGTCGCCGACGCCCGGGACGCCGCGGTCGAGCTGGCCGACCGGGCGGCGGCGGTGGGGGCCTACAGCGCCGAGGTCGGCTTCCGGGCCGAAGCACTGTGGGCGGCCATGCACCTGGCCACCGGGCTCGATGAGGTGCTGGCGGCCGCGGCGACGCTCGCCGACCGGACTGCGCCAGCCGAAGCCCGGGCGCTGCTGCTGGCGACGCTGGCACTGGCGCACGCCGACGCGGGCGGGCTGCCGACCGCCCGCTCGCTGCTCGGCCGGGCCGGGTCGGCCGCAGGGGACCGTACGGTCCGCTGGGTCGGCGCCGAGACCGCCTGGCTGGACGGCGACCCGGCCGGCGCCGGCACCGCCGCCGCGGAGCTGACCGGGACCGACCTGCCGGCCGCGCTGGCCGCCGTCACCGCGCTCTGGTCGGGTCGTACTGTCACCGGCAACGGCTTCCCGGCGCCGGTTGCCGGCACGTTGGCGGCCGGCACTCCGGACGCCTTCGCGGCGGCGGCGGACGGGTGGGTGGGGGTGATGGTGCGGGAGCGGGTGCGGTGCCTGCTGGCGGCGGGCGAGGCGGAGCCGCTGCTGGCGGCCGAGCGGCTGGCCGCGGACGCCGGCCTCGCCACCCTGCTCGGCCGGGTCCGCCGGGCGCTGCGCGGGCACGGGGTGACCCGGCGGCCGACCACCGGCGGCGGCACCCTGTCGCCGCGGGAGCGGGAGGCGCTGGCCCTGGTCGGCCAGGGGCTGTCCACCCGCCGGATCGCCGAGCTGCTGGGGATCACCCGGCACACGGCGGAGACGTACGTGAAGGCGGGGATGGGCAAGCTCGGCGCCCGGACCCGTACCGAGGCGGCGGTGCTGGCCGCCGGGCTCCCGGTCGCGGCAGGGGCGTGAGCATGCCGACCCCGCCGTACCTGCTGCTCCCGCCGGCCGCCGACCTCGACGGGCCGGCCGCCGACCTGGTCCGGCACGGCTGGCGGCTGCACCGCGGGCTGGAGCCGCCGGCCGAGCCGTGGGACCTCAAGCCGGCCCGGGTGGTCGCCGTCGGACCGGTGGCGGACGCGGCCGCCGCCGAGGCGGCGCTGCTGTGCGCGGTCCGCGGCGCCGGTCTGGTCATCGCCGTCGACCCGGACGCGCCCTGGACCGCGGACCTGCGGGCCGACCTGGACCGGCTCGCCCCGCCGGCGGTCGCGGCGCCGGACGCGGACCCGGCGGGCCCGCTCAACCAGGAGCAGCGGGAGATCCTCGACCTGCTCGCCGACGGCCACTCGATCGCCGCCGCGGCCCGGTTGCGCTACCTGTCGCTGCGCACCGCGAACCGGCGGGTGGCCGAGGCCCGCGAGGCGCTCGGCGTGGCCACCACCCGGGAGGCCGTGGTCGCCTACGCGCGGCTGCGCGGGCGCTGACCCGGCCCTACTTGCCGAACCGCTCCGACCACCAGTCGTCGAGGTCGGACAGCGACTCGCTCGCCTTGATCACCAGGCCGCCGAGCCGGTCGTCCTCGACGTCCCAGTAGAGCACCGAGCCGCCGGACTTTTCCACCGTCCACTTCTGGCCCTCGGCCCAGGTGCCCTTGGTGGCGCCCTGCAGCTGGGACGTGGCCGACAGCGTGCTGCGCCACAGCTCCAGCGACGCGCCGGCCGGCAGCTCGAAGATCAGCACCTCGTGCCCGTCCTCGAAGACGCACCGCGCCGCGGCGGCGCCCTGGGTGCTCTCCTCGGAGCAGGAGGAGAGCTCCCCGTAGTACGGCCGGGCGTAGTCGCGCAGCGCGGTGGAGGTGAAGTAGCGGTCGAACTCGGTGCTCGGCGAGCTGGCGCCGGTGCCGGTCGGGGTCGGGATGGCCTGGGTCGGGATGGCCTGGGTCGGGATCGGTGTCGGGCCCGGGTCGTCGCCGTTGCCGAGGTTGACGGCGATGAGCGAGATGACCAGCACCAGCACGGCGGCGAGGCCGCCGGCGGCGACGAGCAGCGTGGTCCGGTTGTTCTTGGTCGGCGCGCCGGGTCCGGCCGGCCCGCCGGGGCCGCCGGTGAAGGTCCGGAACGTCGGCGCGGCCGGCGGCGGGCCGCCCGGTGCCGGCGAGAAGGCCGGGTTGGGGGCGGGGCGCGGGATCGGCGCCGCGGCCGGGCCGGTCGGGCGCGTGGGACCGGGGGCCGGTCGGGTCGCGGGCGGGCCGGTCGGGTTGCCGGTGCGCAAGGTCGGGGCCGGCCGGGCGCTCGCCGGGGCGGCGCCCATCGGGTGGGCGGCAGCGGCGCGGGTCGGCTGCGGGGCGCCCATCGGGCGGGCGCCGGCCGGCGCGCCCGCCGCGCGGTGGGCGCCGGAGCCCGGACCGGCCGGACCGGACCGGTGCACGCCCGGCACCGGGCCGGTGGACTGCATCCCCGCCGCGGGTCGCTGGACCCCCGTCGGCTGCCCGCCCGGCGCGGCGCGATGCGCGCCGGAGGTCGCTCCCGGCACCGGCCCGGTCGAGTGCGACCCCGACGCCGCCCGGGTCGGGTGCGCCCCTGCCGGCGGCCCGGTCGGCTGCGACCCCGTGGCCCGGTGGGCGCCAGGGGTCGGGCCGGCCGGCGGCGCGCCCGGGACCCGGCCCGAGGCCGGTCCGGACGCGGCCATCCCGGCCGCGAGCGCGCCGGCACCGGCGGCGGGCACCATCGGCACCGGCGCGGTGCGCACCGGACCGGCCGGCGCGGTGCGGCCGGGCGGCCCGGCGACCGGACCGCGGGCGGCCGGCGTGGCCCCCACGGGGAGGTAGAGCGCACCGGTCGCCACTGACGTCTCCGGCTGGTCGAGCGTGGTCGGGGTGACCCCGAGCCCCTCCTGGATCAGCCGCGCCACCAGCGGGATCCGCGACGAGCCGCCGACCAGGTAGACCCCGGCCAGCCGCTCGGGCGCCAGCCCGGCGTCGGCGATCGCCCGCGCCACCAGGTCCACCGACCGCTGCAGGTCGTCCCGGATCAGCTCGTCCAGCTCGGACCGAGTCAGGTGCACGTCCGCGAACGGCGGTGGCAGCGCGATGTCCACATGCGGGTGCCGGGACAGCGCCTCCTTGCCGTCCCGGATGTCGGTCGCCATCGTCCGCGCCGCCCGCCGGGACGCCGGGTCGGCCGGGGCGAGCAGCCGCTGCCACTCCTCCCGGTCCGGACCGGCCAGCTGCGTACGGCCGATGTGGTCCAGGATCGCCTGGTCGAAGTCGACGCCGCCGAGGTCGGGCAGACCGGCCTCGGCCAGCACCTCGTAACCGGCGCCCCGGCGGCGCACCACCGCGGCGTCGAAGGTGCCGCCGCCCAGGTCGTACACGGCCAGCGCGGCGCCGTCGGCCAGCCCCGTCCCGGACAGGGTGGCGAAGTGGGTGGCCGCGGCGACCGGCTCGGGGATGAGGACCGGGTCGTCGGCCAGCCCGGCCTCGCGGGACGCGGCCAGCAGGGTGTCCCGGCGCCGGCTGCCCCAGCGGGCCGGGTGGGTGAGCCGGACCTGGTCCGGCGGCCCGCCGAGCTGCCGGCCGACCTCGCCGGCCACCCGGCGCAGCACCGCCGCGATCGTGCTGACCACCGGCACCGCGGCGTCGCCGAGCAGCAGCTCCCCGTCGTCGATGCGCCGCTTGGGGTTGGGCTCGTAGCGGGTCGGGTCGAGCCGGGCCTGCCGGTCCGCGTCCCGACCGACGGCCAGCGTGCCGTCGTCGGTGCGGAAGACCGAGGAGGGCAGCAGCGGTGAGCCGTCGATCGCGACCAGCCGGGGAGCGCCCCCGTCGACGCCGAGCGCGGCCACCGTGTTGGAGGTGCCGAAGTCGACGGCGAGTGCTCGCATCGTCGCCTTCTCCCTCCCCGTACAGCCGGATCCCGGTGGCATCCTGCCACGCGTCCCGAGCCGCGGCCCGGGCATCGGCGTCCGCGCTCCGACGCCGTCCGGTGCCGGTCGGATCCCGGTCGGCGGAGATCGGCCCGGGACCGCGCGGGCGCACCCCCTAGCCTTGGCCGGTGCCGTACCGCGTCTGTTTCGTCTGCTCGGGCAACATCTGCCGGTCCCCGACCGCGGAGGCGGTGTTCCGCCGGCTCGTCACCGATGCCGGGCTGGCCGGCCGGGTCGAGGTGGACAGTGCCGGGTTGGGCGACTGGCACGTCGGCGAGGGCGCGGACTCGCGGTCGGCGGCCGCGCTGCGGGCCCGCGGCTACCCGGCCTGGGAGCACCGGGCCCGGCAGTTCACCCGGGCCGACTTCGCCGAGCGGGACCTCGTCGTCGCGCTCGACGGCGGGCACGAGCGCGACCTGCGAGCGCTCGCCCCGACCGGGGCTGACCGGGACAAGGTCCGGCTGCTCCGCGCGTACGACCACGCGGCCGGGACCGGCGAGCTGGACGTGCCGGACCCGTACTACGGCGGCCCGGACGGCTTCGAGCACGTCCTCGACCTCGTCGAGGAGGCCTGCCGCGGCCTGCTCGCCGAGGTCCGGGCCCAGCTGCGCTGATCCGGTGCGCGCTTCGGGACACGTTGCGCCACGATCAACTCGTGGACATTCACGACCGGGTGACGTCCTTGTTGCACGTCGGGGTGACCTCCACCGAGTCGTACGGCCGGGCCATCACCGGCGAGCGCTGGCGGATGCGGCTGGCCGACGGCCGCGAGGTCTTCGTCAAGACCCGCGAGGGCGCCCCGGACGGCTTCCTCGCCGCCGAGGCGGACGGGCTGGGCTGGCTCGCCGAGGCCACCGGCGGGCCGCCGCTGCCGGCGGTGCTGGCCCACGACCGGGAGCTGCTCGTGCTGCCCTGGTTGGCCACCGACCCGGCCGGGGCGACCACCGCGTCGGTGGAGCAGCTGGGTCGCCGGCTGGCCGCCCTGCACGCGGCCGGCGCGCCCGCCTTCGGCGGCCCCCGGCCCGGCTGGATCGGCGCCGCCCCGCTGGACAACCGGCCGGGCGACACCTGGGCCGAGTTCTACGGCGCCCGCCGCATCGAGCCGTACGTGCGGATGCTGCGCGACGACGGCCTGCCGGCCGCGGACACCGCCGTCTTCGACCGGCTGCTCGCCCGGTTGCCCGCGCTGGCCGGGCCGCCGGAGCCGCCGGCCCGGCTGCACGGCGACCTGTGGACCGGCAACGTGCTGTGGTCGGGCGGGCAGGGCTGGCTGGTCGACCCGGCCGCGCACGGCGGCCACCGGGAGACCGACCTGGCCATGCTGGAGCTCTTCGGGCTGCCGCGGCTGGACCGGCTGCTGGGGGCGTACCAGGAGGTGACGCCGCTGGCCGCGGGCTGGGAGGGACGCCGGGCGCTGCACCAGCTGCACCCGCTGCTGGTGCACGCGCTGCTGTTCCCTGGGGGCGGCTACCTGGACAGCGGCCGGGCGGTGGCGCGGGACTACCTCTAGACCGAGGGGCGGGTGCCGGCGGCCTACCGCCGCATGACGGCCCGACACGCTGGGTAGGGGCGAACCATGACCGGCGATCCCGCGTACCTGCGTCCCGAGCCGACCGCCGGTACGTCGCCAGCCGGCCCAGACCGGACCGCTCCGACCGCGCCGACCGACCCGGCCGACCCGGCCGCGCCGGCCGCGCCGGCCGGATCCGAGCGGACGCCGCTGCCGCCGCAGCACTCCCTCGACCGCACCCGCACCGGCGGCCTGTGGGTGGCGGCGATCGCGGCGTTCGTGGTGATCCTGCTGCTGCTCATCTTCATCCTGCAGAACGGCGACCAGGTCCAGGTCAACCTCTTCGGCGCGAACCCCGACCTGCCGCTCGGGGTCGCCCTGCTGCTCGCCGCCGTGCTGGGCGCGCTGACCGTGGCGCTGGTCGGCACCGCCCGGGTGGTCCAGCTGCGGATGACCGCCAAGCGGCACCGCGTCGCGGACCGTACGACGCGCCGCTGACCGATCCTGTGCGGGTACTCACAGCCGGACCGGGGAACATCCGGAGCCCGTAGGGCGTGCCCCAAGGGATGGCTGAGAAGACTTCCACACCCAAGAAGGAGCTGACCCCGATCGAGGTGGGGGTCGGGGCCGCAGCAGCGGTGATCACCGCCTTCGCCTCGTCCTACCTCGGCACCGCGGGCACGCTGACCGGCGCCGCGCTGGCCAGCGTGGTCGGCACGGTGAGCACGTCGATGCTGCGGACGTCGGTACGACGGACCAACGACTCGCTGCTGCGGACCACCGCGCGGCTGCGGCAGGGCGCGACCGGGCCGGAGATGGGCGGCGGGGCGACCGCGGTCGATCCGGGGCTGACCGCGCTCGACGACAGCGAGCGGGCCGCCGCCGGCGTGCCGGTCCACAGCGTCGATCCCGTCGACCGCAAGGCGGTCGGTGGGCGGGCGGACGAGCCGCCGGCGCTCGCCGGCACCCGGCTCGGCCCGGTCCGCCGGCCCGCCTGGGCGGTGGTCGCCGCCGGGGCGGTCGCCGCGTTCGTCGTCGCGCTGATCGCCATCACCGGGATCGAGTCCGCCGCCGGCAAGCCGCTGGCCGCGCTGATCGGCGACGAGCGCGGCGGCGGCACCACGATCGGCCGTACGGTCGGCTCGGAGTCGGGCTCGACCACCGACGAGCAGCAGGACACCACCCCGACGCCGGCCCCGTCGGTGACCGGGGAGGAGTCGGCCGACCCGACGGACAGCCCGGCGCCGACCGACGAGCCGAGCACGCAGGAGGCGACGCCGTCGCCGACCGCGGAGCCGACCGGCGTCCCGACCACCGCGCCGCCGGCCACCCAGCCCGCGCCGACCACACCGGCACCGACGCCCTGACCTGCCCGCCGACCACCGTCCGCGCCCGGGATCCCCGTCGAGGGGCCCGGGCGCGGTCACGTCAGGTGGGCAGCTTCACGACCGTGACGAAGAAGTCGTCGATCTGCTGGACCACCCGGATGAACCGCTCGAAGTCCACCGGCTTGGTCACGTACGCGTTGGCGTGCAGGTCGTAGCTGCGCAGCACGTCCTCCTCCGCCTCGGACGTGGTGAGCACGACGACCGGGATGGACCGCAGCGTCTCGTCGGCCTTGATCTCGGCCAGCACCTCCCGCCCGTCCTTCTTGGGCAGGTTGAGGTCGAGCAGGATCAGCCCGGGCCGGGGGGCGTCGGCGTACTCGCCCTCGCGGCGGAGGAAGGAGACCGCCTCGACGCCGTCGTTGACCACGTGCAGCGTGTTGCGGAGCTTGTGCTCCTCGAAGGCCTCCCGGGTCATCAGCACGTCGCCGGGGTCGTCCTCGACCAGCAGCACGTCGATGATCGCGGGCGGGTCGGCGGTCGGGTCGCTCAGGTTGGTCATCCGGCGGTCTCCGGCTCCTCGGTGGTGGCAGCGGGCGCCTCGCTCGGCGGCGGGGCCGGCTTGGGCAGGGTGAAGCGGAACGTGGTGCCGGCCGGGACGTCGGTGTCCAGCCAGATCCGGCCGCCGTGGTACTCGACGATCTTGCGGCACATGGCCAGCCCGATGCCGGTGCCCGGGTACGCGTCCTTCGGGTGCAGCCGCTGGAAGATGACGAAGATCCGGTCGGCGTACCCGGGCTCGATCCCGATGCCGTTGTCGGCGATCCGGAACTCCCACTCCTCGCCGGCATCGTCCACCCCGACGTGGATGCGCGGTGGCGCGTCCCCGCGGAACTTCACCGCGTTGCCGATCAGGTTCTGGAAGACGCCGGTGAGCAGCGTGGCGTCGCCGGAGATCTGGGGCAGCTCGTCCACCTCGACCTCGGCGCCGGTCTCCTCGATCGCCAGCGACAGGTTGGCCAGCGCCTGGTCGACCAGGACCCGGGCGTCGACCTCGACGTGGTCGCGGAGCAGCCGGCCGACCCGGGAGAACGCGAGCAGGTCGTTGATCAGCACCTGCATCCGCTTCGCGCCGTCCACCGCGAAGGCGATGTACTGATCGGCCCGGTCGTCCAGCTGGCCCTTGTACCGGCGCTCCAGCAGCTGGGTGAAGCTGGCCACCTTGCGCAGCGGCTCCTGCAGGTCGTGCGAGGCGACGTACGCGAACTGCTCCAGCTCGGTGTTCGACCGCTCCAGGTCCTGGGCCTGCTGGTCCAGCCGCTCGGTGGCGGTCCGCAGCGCGCCCAGCTCGGCGACGATCTGCCGGCGCATCGTGTCCACGTCGTCGCCGAGCTCGACCACCTCGCGCGGGCCGGTGCCGACCACCCGGGCCTCGAAGTCGCCGTCGGCGACCCGGCGCACGCTCCCGGCCAGCCCGGAGATCGGCTGGGTGACCACCCGGCGCAGCCCGAGGGCGAGCACCACCAGCAGCACCAGCAGGCCGGCGGCGATCAGCACCCCGATCGCCTGCAGCCGGCCGGCCGCGTCGGCGAGGTCGGTCCGGGCGGTGGCGGTGGCGCGGTCCAGATCGGTCTGCAGGGCTAGCAGCGGCACCCGCAGCTCGTCGAAGAGCTGCTTGCCGCGCTGGGCGCTGACGGGGGCCGGCCGGCCGGCGCCGACCGCGGCGACGGTGGGCTCCACGTACTCGGTGCGCCACCGCTCGACCCGGATGGCCAGCTCGTCGAGGTTGCCGCGCAGCGCGAGCTCGGGCCGGTCGGCGACCGCGGACAGCTCGGCGGTCGCGGCGGCCTCGGCCTGCCGGCCGGCCTCGTACGGCTGCAGGAACACCCGCTCGCCGCTGAGCGCGTAGCCGCGGACGCCGGTCTCCTGGTCAACCAGCGCGACCGACAGCCGCTCGACCTGCCGGTACGCCGGGTCGATGCGGTCGATCACCCGGCTGCGGGCGTCGGAGAGGCTGCTCAGCGCGAGCGCGCCGGCGCTGATCATCAGCGTCGAGACCACGACGGCGGCGATGCCGAGGACGGTGAGCGACCGGCGCAGGGGCCACGCGCCGGCGACCCGGGCGGTCCGCTCCGGGCGGGCCGGCCGGAGCCCGGGCGCCGGCACCCCCGCCGGCGGGGGTGCGGCCGGTGGGATGGTCGCCGGCACCGACCGGACGTCCGCGTCAGGCACTGACCAGCCCGAGGGGCGGCGGGACAGCGGGCTGGCCGGACGGCTGGGCGCCGACCAGCAGCACGGCCACGTCGTCCACCAGGTCGCCGCCGTTGAGCGCCTCGACCTCCTGGATCAGCGCGTCGACGAACGACTCCGGCCCGGTCCGCCAGCCCGGCCGGCGGCGGGCCAGCCGGTCCACCAGCTCGGCCAGCCCTTCGCCGCCGAGCCGCTCCGGCCCGCGGCCGACCCGGCCGTCGATGAGCCCGTCGGTGTGCAGCAGCAGCGCCCAGTGCGGGGGCAACTCGATGCCGGTGTCCGGCCACTCGGTGCGCGGCACCACGCCGAGCGGCGGCACCACCCGGGCGTCGGCCAGCAGCCGTACGCCCCCGTCGTCGACCAGCAGCGGGGCCGGGTGGCCGACCAGGTGCACCCGGGCGCTCTTCCGGTCCGGCGCGATGATCAGCACGCAGACGGTGGCGAAGATGTGCTCCCGGTGCCGCTCGTGCACCAGGACCTGCTGCAGCGTGGTGAGGATCTCCGCCGCCGGCCGGGCCGCCAGCACCAGCGCGCGCCAGGCGATCCGCAGCCGTACGCCCAGCGCGGCCTCGTCCGGGCCGTGCCCGCTGACGTCGCCGATCATCACATGCAAGGTGCCGTCGACGGCCCGGACGGCATCGTAGAAGTCGCCGCCGAGCAGCAGCCGCCGGCCACCGGCCTGGTAGCGGGCGGCGAACAGCACGCCCGCCCCGGCGATCAGCGGGATGGGCAGCAGCCCGCGCTCCAGCCGGGCGTTCTCCTCCGCGTGCAACTGCTGCTCCTGTAGCGCCCGCTCGGTCGCCTCGATCCGGCTGCGGCCGATCGCGTATCGGATCGCCCGGGTCAGCAGCTGCCCGTCGACCTGCCCCTTGACCAGGTAGTCCTGCGCGCCCGCGGCGACCGCCTCGGCGCCGCGGTGCTCGTCGGCCAGGCCGGTGAGCACCAGCAGCGCGACCCCGTCGGCGCGGGCGGCCAGCCGGCGCAGCCCGTCCAGCCCGGTCGCGTCGGGGAGGCCGAGGTCGAGCAGCACGCAGTCGACCCGGCCCACCGCCGCCTCGGCCTCGGCGAGCGTGCGGGCACGCAGCATCTCGACCGGAGTGACCGCCTCGTCGAGGAGCTCGCCGACCAGGAACGCGTCGCCGTCGTCGTCCTCGACCAGCAGCACCCGCACGGTGTCGGTGGGCGCGGTCGGCTCGCCGACCGTGGGCAACAGGCTGCTCACCGGCTGCCCACCGGGCGCGAAGGGTGCTTCAGTCTCGTCCCCCTGTCCGGGTGCCCCGCGGGCCGACCCGTCTCCCTCGGGTCCGGACCGGCTGCCGGGGCGCGGCGCGCCCCTGTCCTGGCGGGACTTTACTCACTTCCGCACGCGCCGAAACCACCGCCGTGGGCAGGTGGTCGAGCATCAGCGCCGCCGACGGGGTCATGGCCGAGCCTTACCCCACTGTGCTCCCCGCCACCATCCGGAAGTGGGTGGTCAGCCGGCCGCCATCGAGCATGTGCAGGGCCACCGCAGGCGGCATCTCGAGGTCCAGGTCGTCGCGGCCCTCCGGCGGCAGCCGCAGGGTCGACACCACCCCCGGCGCGACCACCACCGGCCGGCCGGCGAAGGTGCTCACCGCGGGCGTGTGGGCGTGCCCGACCAGCACCGCCATCACCTGCGGGTGGTTGTCCAGGAAGACCGACAGCTGGTCGGCGTTGGCCAGCCGGATCGCGTCCAGCAGCGGGCTGTGCAGCACCACCGGCGGGTGGTGGAAGCACAGCACAGCGGGCCGGTCGGTGGCGGCCAGGGCACCGTCCAGCCAGTCCAGCGTCTCGTCCTCGAGCAGGCCGTCGGCGCGCCCCGGCCGGGACGAGTCGCACATGGCGACCAGCAGGCCGTCCAGCTCGAGCACCGAGTTGACCGGGCCGCCGGTCGGCTCCCGGCCCAGCAGCACCCGCTCGTACGGCTCCCGCACGTCGTGGTTGCCCGGACAGTGCAGCAGCGGGTGCGGCGAGTGGAGCACCTCGCGGGCCTGCGCGTACTCCTCCTCCCGGCCGTTGTCGGCCAGGTCGCCGGTGACCAGCACGGCCGCGACGTCACGGAGGCCGTTGACGTACGCCATCGTGCGGGCGGCGCGGTCCCGCCGCTCCGGACCGCCGTCGAGATGCAGGTCGCTGACCTGGACCAGCAGCATGCCGCTCCCCTCGTCCGGCCGACCCTAGCGGGGCTCACGGCGCTCGCCGCGCGGTCCCGCGCCCGAGCCGTAGGCTGATCTCGTGCGGGACGTCGGCGATGCCGGGCGGGACGAGCGGTCCGAGCAGATCGTGACCGCGCTCCGGGACGCCTTCAGCGACCTGATGGACGCGGACCCGGCCGCCTTCCGGGTCAAGTTCCGCAAGATGGCGCGCGACCCGTTCGCCTTCTACCGGGGCAGCGCGGCGCTGTTCTACGCCGACCTCGCGGGGCCGTACGCGGCGGCCGACGAGCGCTGGGTGTCCGGCGACGGCGCCCGGGTGTGGATCCAGGGCGACCTGCACGCCGAGAATTTCGGCACCTACCTGGACGCCGGCGGCCGGCTGGTCTTCGACGTCAACGACTTCGACGAGGCCTACCTCGGGCCCTGGACCTGGGACCTGCGCCGGTTCGTGGCCAGCCTGGCGCTGCTGTGCTGGCAGAAGGCGCTGCCCGACCCAGCGATCGACGCGCTGGTGGAGACCTACGTCCGGGCGTACGTCGAGCACGTCCACCACTACGTCGAGGTGGAGGACGACACCGAGTGGGCGCTGACCCTGCGTAACGCCGAGGGTGCGGTGCTGGACGCGCTGCAGCGCGCCAAACTGCGCACGCGCTTCGCGCTGCTGGAGTCGGTCACCGTGGTCGAGTCGTTCCGCCGCCGCTTCGCCGACCAGCCCGGCGTGCGGCGGCTGCCGGACGCCGAGCGGGACGAGGTCTGCGCGGCCTTCGCCGCCTATCAGGACACCATCCCCGACACCAAGCGCAGCAGCCTGGTCGTCTTCGACGTGCTCGACCTGGTCGGCAAGTCCGGCTTCGGCATCGGCAGCGCCGGGCTGCCGGCGTACACCGTGCTCATCGAGGGCTTCAACCAGGCCCTGGACAACGATGTGGTGCTGACCGTCAAGCAGGGCAATGTCGCGGCCCCGGGTCGGGTGGTGCGGGACGAGCGCGTGCACGACTTCTTCCTGCACGACGGGCACCGGACCGTGCTGTCCCAGCGGGCGCTGCAGGCGCACGCCGACCGCTTCCTCGGCTGGACCGCGCTCCGCGGGCGTGGCTTCGTGGTGAGCGAGTACTCGCCGTACGAGCAGGACGTCGACTGGGCCGAGCTGACCGAGCCGGACGACATCGCGGTGCTGGTCCGGCAGCTCGGCCAGGCGACCGCGAAGATCCACTGCGTGGCCGACGACGAGTCCGACCAGGACCTTGTCACCGCCAGCGTGGAGCGGGTGGTCGCGGACGCGGTCGGCGACGACATCGACGGGCTGGTCGACGACCTGCGCACCTTCGCCCACGAGTACGCGGACCGCACCCGGGACGACCACCGCCTGTTCGTCGACGCCTTCCGCAGCGGCGCCTTCCGCCTCGACCCGACCTGACGGTCAGCGCGTCGCCCCGTCCCCGAGCGCCATGAACGAGCTGCGGAACGGGTGCCCGTCGATCGTCCCCCGCACCTTCACCAGCCCGCGCGTGCCGAAGAATGCGGCCGACCAGTCCGTTCGCAGGTACGTCCAGCCGCCCGGCTCGGCGCTGCGCTCCAGCGTCCCGGTGAACTCGTGGTCCAGGCTCGTCATGGTCGTCATCGTCCCGCTCCTCCCCGGGCGGCCCCTCCCCCGGCACCCGAGACGTCGAGCCCCAACCCCCGATCTCGACACATCCCTCAGGTGGCCATGTCCACGAAGCGGGAGTAGTGGCCCTGGAAGGCGACGGTGACGAGCCCGGTCGGGCCGTTGCGGTGCTTGGCGAGGATGAGGTCGGCCTCACCGGCGCGAGGGGACTCCCGCTCGTACGCGTCCTCGCGGTGCAGCAGGATCACCATGTCCGCGTCCTGCTCAAGCGAGTTGTGCGCGAAGATGCCGTCCGCGACGAAGTTGTGGGTCCCCTTCACGGTCGCGTCGTACACCGGTTGCCGCCCCAGTGGCTCGATCCCCACCACCCGGTCCCAGAGCACGTCGTCGGTGGCGACCGCATGAAGCAGGTCCGAGTCGAGCGCGGTCGCGATCCGGTCGAGACGGTCCCGGCTGGGGCAACTCTTATACAGGTTCGACCCACAGTAGGCGAGATCGATCGCGGCCTGGAGGGCCCGTTCGGACAGTCCCGCCCGCCGCCGTTCGGATCGAACCAGGTCCCAGACCTCGATCGGCAAAGTGTCGACGTTCGTGTTCGCCGCGACCTGGGCCGAGTGGATCAGGTACGCCTCCGCCTTCGCCCCGCGCGCGCCGTGCACCCCGACCTCGGCGCAGAACCGCCGCATGTCCCGGGATCCGGCGATGACCACGTGGTAGCCCTCGCGCTCGGACTTCGCGTACCGGACCGGGTAAAGCCGCGAGGCAAGGCCGAGCCGTCCGAGCAGGTGCACCACCCCGTCGGCGAGCTGCCGGCTCGAGGACGAGTAGTAGATCCGCGCCTGGGACTTGCGGGCGTCCGGAGCCGGCACGAAGACGCTGCCGTCGGTTGCCCACAGGTGCCGCAGGAACAGCCGGATTTCGGCGTCGTCCGCCCGGTAGAGCTCGTCCGGCAGTCTCTTCTCGTACGACCGGCGGTCGGCGATGCCCAGGTCGTGGAACCACTGGACGATCGGGTTGCGCCGGCCGTGCGTCAGCCGGTGTGGTGAGGGCAGGTAGGTGTGCTGCCAATTGCCCTGCGCAACCCGCCGAGGCCGGATGCCGAACTCGGTCGCCGCGGCCGCCTCGACGAAGGCGAGGTTCGACTCGTCCTGCGAGGTGTAATGCACCGGCTGACGGCCGAGCACGCACCCGTCTCCGAGCAGGTGGGCGAGCAGGCCGAGGCGGTGTTCCCCCCAGCCCAAACCGGCAGCGAGGGGGGCCGGCACACGTCGCGGAACGGCGATCCGATCGCCGGTCGTGAGCTGCTCCAGCGATGTCCAGCCGCCGAAGGTCAGAAACGGATGATTGCCCGAAGCCTTCACCGTCCGACCGGAGGCGAGGGTCAGCCGGAAGACGTCCTTCACGCCCGAGGAGAAGACCGCCGTGAGAGGCGCCGGCACCAGCCGCCGGTCGTCGTCCAACGACCAGACCTGCATCGCGTCGGCGCCACGCTCGATCAGCTCACCGAAAGTGATCGGAGCGCCGGTGTCCGCACGCAGGATCGTCGTGTCCGCCGTCATGCAGCCGGACTCGCGCAGGTCGGAGAGCATCGGCTTCTTGTCGGTGCGCTGCTCGGGGCCGCGGTTGAGCTGGCTGATCGCGACCACCGGGACCTCGAGCTCCTTGGCCAGCAGCTTGAGCGACCGGGAGAACTCGGAGACCTCGATCTGCCGCGACTCGACCCGCTTGCCGCTGGTCATCAGCTGCATGTAGTCGATCACCACGAGCCGCAGGTCATGCCGCTGCTTGAGCCGCCGGGCCTTGGCCCGGATCTCCATCATCGTGAGGTTGGGCGAGTCGTCGATGTAGAGCGGGGCGTCCGCCACCTCGCCCATCCGCCGCGCCAGCCGGGCCCAGTCGTCGTCGCTCATGTGCCCGGACCGCATGTGGTGCAGCGGGACCTTCGCCTCCGCCGACAGCAGTCGCATGGTGATCTCGGACTTGCTCATCTCCAGCGAGAAGATCGCCGAGGTCAACCCGTTCTTGATCGAGCACGCCCGCGAGAAGTCCAACGCGAGCGTCGAGTTGTGGGTCGGCACCATCGTGCGACCGGCCAGATACATGTGGTCGTCGTTGTCCACCTGCACGCACCGCACCGGCACACTCGCCACCGGCCGGACGTCCACGACCAGCAGGACGGAGTCCCTGCGAGAAGACGTCGCGTCCCCGACGCCTGCTCGCACGAACCTGAGGTCGACGAGCGGCTGGCCGAGCGCGACGGAGTGGTGGCCCGGTCGGAGCTGCCGGGTGGTCAGCACGGTGCTCGCCGGCATCGCCGGAACCCCGGCACCGACGGCGACGGTCACCAGGGGCCGGCGGGTGGCGGAGACCACGGTGGTCCGCCACTGGTGGTCGGCGTCGGCGACGATGACCGTCCCGTCCGAGAACTCGACCTCATAGCAGGGCCGGCCGACCATGACGTCGGTCGCGGCCACCACCGTGGTCGGCCAGCCGTCCGCGTCGATCAGCTGGTCGCCGACGGCGACCTCGCCCATCGTGGTCCAGCCGGTCGGGGTGGGCAGCGGGGTGTCGAGGGCGAGCGCCTTGCCGATGGCGGGACGGGCGGCGACGATGATCATCTGGCCGCCGTGGAGGCCGTTGGTGATCTGGTCGAGCTCGGAGAAGCCGGTGGGGACGCCGGCGCTCACGCCGCCGCGGGAGGAGATCGCGTCGATCTCGTCCATGGTGCCCTGGAGCAGGGTCTCGAGCCGGACGTAGTCCTCGGACGTGCGGCGCTCGGTGACGTCGTAGATCTCCGCCTGGGCGCGGTCGACCACCTCGTTGACGTCGCCGCCCTGGCCGGCGGCGGCGCCATAGCCGAGCTGGACGATCCGGGTGCCGGCCTCGACCAGCCGGCGCAGGGTGGCCCGCTCGGCCACGATCTCCGCGTAGAACCCGGCGTTGGCCGCGGTCGGCACCGCGGAGATCAGCGTGTGCAGGTAAGGCGTGCCGCCGACGCGGAGCAGCTGGCCGGACCGGGTCAGCTCGGCGGAGACGGTGACCGGGTCGGCCGGCTCGCCGCGGCCGTAGAGGTCGAGGATCGTGTCGTAGAGGATCTGGTGGGCCGGCCGGTAGAAGTCGTTGGACCGGAGCACCTCGACCACGTCGGCGATCGCGTCCTTGGACAGCAGCATGCCGCCCAGCACGGACTGCTCGGCCGGCAGGTCCTGCGGCGGCTGCCGGTCGAAGTCCGGCGGCGACTGCTGCCGGCCCACCCCGATGTCGTCCGTGACCGCCACGCCCACCCCTCGGCCCAGATGTCGAACAGGTGTTCGAACACCTGAACTCTAGAGGGTCAGCCTAGGAAGCGTCGAGCGGTGCGCCCAGCCCGCCTGTGGACGCGGCCGTGGATCAACCTGGGGACAACCCGGTCAGGCCTGTGGGCAGGCTGGGGACGGCCTGTGGAAGGTCGGGACAAGTCGCCGCCGACACCGGCCCCCACCTCCACAGCCGATCTCCACAGCCTGGGGACGGAAGAAAGTTCGGGGTCAGAGAGCGTAGAGAGGTCACCACACGGTCCTCAAGAGACATGCAATGGTCATGCCGCTCCACCTGACAATGACAATACGAAACAGCTGTATACCGGACGTACAGTCCGGCCATGGGTGTCATCAAGGGTGAGCGCAGCATCGAGATCGACGCGCCGGCGGACCGCTGCTACGACATCGTCTCCGACGTCGAGCGGACGCCGGAGTGGGCCAAGCCGCTGAAGAGCCTCAAGGTGCTCGAGCGGGACGACCAGCAGCGCGCCGTGCTGATCGACACGATCACCGACGCGAAGATGAAGACCGTCCGGGCGGTCCTCCGCTACTCGTACGAGCCGAAGCGGGCCGTGCGCTGGATCCAGGAGGAGGGCGACGCCGCCTCCCTCACCGGGTCCTGGACCTTCGAGGACCTGGGCAACGGCCGCACCAAGGCGACCTACGCCATCGAGTCCGACCCCGGCAAGCTGCTGGGCAAGGTGATGCGCGGCCCGGCCGAGACCATCGTGCGGGAGATGCTGCTGATCAGCGGCACGTCCGGCCTCCGCGAGTACGCGGAGAAGAAGGTCCGCGCCGTCGGCTGATCCCCGCGGACCGCCGAGGCCCGGCTCCGCCGGAGCGGAGCCGGGCCTCGGACACCACGGTCAGGCCGGGACGACCTCGAGCGGGATCTTCGCGGTCACCTCGGGGTGCAGCACGACCGCCACGTCGTGGCGGCCCAGGGACTTGATGCCCCCGGCCAGCTGCAGCCGCCGGCGGTCCAGCTGCGGGCCGCCGGCCTTGCGCACCGCCGACACCACGTCGGCGGCGGTCACCGAGCCGAAGAGCCGGCCGCCGGCACCGGCGCGGGCCGGCAGCCGGACGGACAGCTTCTCCAGGCTGGCCTTGATCTCCTGCGCCTGGCCGAGGTCGCGCACGCCGCGCGCGTCCCGGGCCCGCTTGATCGTGGCGACCTGCTTCTCGCCGCCCTTGGTCCACGCGATCGCGTAGCCGCGCGGGACGAGGTAGTTGCGCGCGTAGCCGTCGCGCACCTCGACCACGTCCCCGGGCGACCCGAGACCGGCGACCTCCTGGGTCAGGATGAGCTTCATCTCGACCCCTCTCAGCGCGCCGTGCTGGTGTAGGGCAGCAGCGCCATCTCGCGGCTGTTCTTCACCGCGACGGCGACGTCCCGCTGGTGCTGGCTGCAGTTGCCGGTCACCCGGCGGGCCCGGATCTTGCCGCGGTCGGAGATGAACTTCCGCAGCAGCGCGGTGTCCTTGTAGTCGATGTAGCTGGCCTTGTCCTTGCAGAACGCGCAAACCTTCTTCTTCGGCTTGCGGAGTGGCGCCTTCGCCATGTCGTGTGCTCCGTCGAGTCGATCTTGGGGAGGTGTCTAGAAGGGGGGCTCGTCGTACGAACCGCCGCCGCCACCGGCGCCGGTCGGGGCAGGTGCCGCCGCGGAGCCCCACGGGTCGTCCCCGCCACCGGACCCACGCCCGCCACCGCCGCCGCCGTAGCCGCCGCCCCCGCCGAAGTCCCCGCCGCCGCTGCCGCGGGAGACCTTGTTGACCTTTGCCGTCGCATACTTCAGCGAGGGGCCGATCTCGTCGACCTCCAGCTCGACGACGGTGCGCTTCTCGCCCTCCCTCGTCTCGAAGGAGCGCTGCTTGAGCCGGCCGGTCACCACCACGCGGGCGCCCCGGGTGAGCGACTCGGCGACGTTCTCCGCCGCCTGCCGCCAGACGTTGCAGCGCATGAAGAGCGCTTCCCCGTCCTTCCACTCGTTGCTCTGCCGGTCGAAGGTGCGCGGCGTGGAGGCCACCGTGAAGTTGGCCACCGCGGCACCGCTCGGGGTGAACCGCAGCTCCGGGTCGGCGGTGAGGTTGCCGACCACGGTGATGATCGTGTCGCCTGCCATCGGGGGCCCTCCCTTTATCGCAGCTCGGGGCGCAGCACCTTGGTGCGCAGCACCTCGTCGTTCAGGTTGAGCTGGCGGTCGAGCTCCTGGACAGCGGCCGGCTCGGAGGTCAGGTCGACGACGGCGTAGATGCCCTCGACCTTCTTGGTGATCTCGTACGACAGGCGGCGGCGGCCCCAGACGTCGACCTTCTCGACCGAGCCGCCGGCGGTGCGCACGACGTTGAGGTACTGCTCGAGCAGCGGGGAGACGGTCCGCTCCTCGAGGTCAGGATTGAGGATGATCATGATCTCGTAGTGACGCACGGGTCACGAGCCTCCTGTGGACTCAGGCGGCCGCGGGCTCTCCGCGGCAGGAGGGAGCCCGGTGCCGTCGAGACACCGGACCGCACGAGGGTACGCCACCTACGCGCGGCGCTCGGACGAAGGCCCCGCTCCGGTCGTCGCGGGGGAGAGTGCCGGGTCGGGGTCCGGCGTCCGCTCTGACCGGAGCGAGGCACCAGGGTGACGTCCGGGCCCGCGCTCGATGACGCCGCGCGGCGGACTGTCGGACCCCGGTCGTACGCTCGCGGGCATGGTCCTCATCGGCGCCCACCTGCACGGCGAGGTCACGGTCGAGGAGGCACGGGCCCGCGGCGCGGACATCGTGCAGTTCTTCCTCGGCGACCCGCAGGGCTGGAAGAAGCCGCCGGACCGGGAGGCCGACGCGGCGCCGCTGCGGGAGGCCGGGATCGGGCTCTATGTGCACGCCCCCTACCTGGTCAACGTGGCGACCACCAACAACAAGATCCGCATCCCGAGCCGCAAGATCCTCGACCAGCACGCCGAGGCGGCGGCCGCGATCGGCGCCCGCGGGCTGATCGTGCACGGCGGACACCTCGGCAAGGACGACGACCCGGAGATCGGCTTCGCCAACTGGCGCAAGACCTTCGAGCGGGCCGACTTCACGCTGCCGGTCCTGATCGAGAACACAGCCGGCGGTGACAACGCGATGGCCCGCCGGCTGGACCGGATCGCCCGGCTGTGGGACGCGGTCGGTGACCTCGGGCCCGGCTTCTGCCTGGACACCTGCCACGCGCACGCCGGCGGCGAGGAGCTGCTCGACCTCGTCGACCGGGTCAAGGCGATCACCGGCCGGATCGACCTGATCCACGCCAACGGCTCGCGCGACGCCTTCGGCTCCGGTGCCGACCGGCACGCCAACCTGACCGACGGGCACATCGAGCCGGAGGCGGTCGTCGCGGTGTGCGCCGCGGCCGGCGCGCCGATCCTGGTGGAGACGCCAGGGCTGGTCGAGGGCCAGGGCGCCGACATCGAGTTCCTGCGTACCCGCCTGCCGAAGTGAGCCAGTGAGCGAGCGCGAGGGCTGGCAGCGCGAGCGGGCACGGTGGCGGCGGCCGGACGTGGTGCTGCTGGCGGTGCTCGCCACCACCGCGTTCGGCATCCTGCTCGGCTACCTGTCCAAGGCGCCGTGCACCGGCCCGCCCTACGACGCGTACGGGATCTCGGCCAACCTGGGGGCGAACAAGTACAGCGAGCTCTGCTACTCCGACGTCCAGCAGCTGTGGGTGGGCCGCGGCGTCCGCGAGCACCTCTTCCCGTACCTGACCGGCCGGCTGGAGCCGAGCGACCGGCCGGAGGGCAACCTGGTCGAGGGCGCGGTCGAGTACCCGATCGTCACCGGCGTCTTCATGTGGCTGGCCGGGCTGGCCGCCAGCACCGACGGCGACTACCTGCGCATCACCGCGCTGCTGCTGGCCCCGTTCGGCCTGCTCACCGCCGGCCTGCTGGCCCGGCTGGCTGGCTGGCGGGCGTTCATCTGGGCGGCGGCGCCGGCGCTGGTGCTCTACAGCGTGCACAACTGGGACTTCCTGGCGACCGCCTGCGTGGTGGGCGCGGTCTGGGCGTGGGCGCGCGGCCGGCCCGGCACCGCGGCGATGCTGCTCGGCCTGGGCGCAGCCACCAAGATCTATCCCGGCTTCCTCGCGCTGCCGCTGCTGCTGGAGCGGGTGGCGCTGCGCGACTACCGCGGCGCGGCCCGGGTCGTCGCCGGCACCGTCGGCGCCTGGGCGGCGATCAACGTGCCGTTCATGCTGGCCAACTGGGACGGCTGGTGGGCGACGTACTCGTTCCAGGCCGGCCGGAGCGCGGACCTGACCACCAACTCGATCTGGTATTGGGGGTTGCCCGAGCTCACCGGCGACGAGGTCAACCGGTGGAGCTTCGCGCTGATCGCCGTCGCCTGGGTGCTCGCGGTCGCGGTCGGCTGGGCGATCGCCCAGCGCACCGGCCGCTACCCGTGGCTGCAGGTGGGCGCCGCGCTGCTCGCCTCGTTCCTGCTCTTCAACAAGGTCTACAGCCCGCAGTACGTGCTCTGGCTGCTGCCGTTCTTCGTGCTGCTGCGCATCCGCTGGGGCTGGTGGGTCGCGTACCTCGCGGTCGACCTGCTGCTCTACGTCGGCCTGTTCCGGTGGTATTTCGACATCACCCAGGGCGGCGACTTCGGGGTGGCCAAGCAGGCCGCGGTGCTCGGGGTGTGGGGCAAGGCAGTGCTGCTGGCGCTGCTCTACGTGGTGTTCCTGCGTTCCTCGTCCGCGGTCGCGTCCCAGGAGCCGGACCGGGAGCCGGACCGGGAGCCGTACGAGGACCCGGCGAGCATCAGCGGGCCACGGTCCTCGGCGTCGTCGAGCACCCCGCCGGCCGGGTCGTCCGGGCCGGTGCCGTCCGGCTCGCGGACGATGTCCCGCTCCGGCCGCAGCACGTCCCGGACCACCAGCGCGACCAGCACCAGCACGGCGACGTCGCGCAGCAGCACCGCCCGCAGGAACCAGTCGTAGGACACACCCTTCTCCGCGGTCCCGAGGAACCACAGCAGCCGCGGCACCCACACCAGGCACTCGGTGACCTGCCAGGCCAGCAGCGCCCGCCAGGACGGCCGGGCCAGCACGGCCAGCGGCAGCAGCCAGAGCGAGTACTGCGGCGACCACACCTTGTTGGTCAGCAGGAAGGCCGCGACGACGAGGAAGAGCAGCTGCGGCAGCCGGGGCCGACGCGGGGCGAGCAGGGCCAGCGCCAGCACCCCCGCGACGGCGAGCACGACCGCGATCGCGGCGATGCCGTTGACCTCCGGCGGTGAGCCGCCCTCGCCGGTGAGCAGGTGGTCGACGCCGTACCAGAGCGAGTCGAAGTCGGCCGGCCGCTCCCGGTTGAGCTCGAAGAAGCGCCGCCACGACTCCGGGTACACCGCCGCGATCGGCAGGTTGACCGCCGACCAGGCGATCGCCGCGCCCAGCGCCGCCCGCCAGAAGGGGGTCAGCTGCCGGGACCGCCAGCACAGCGCGAGCAGCGGCACGAAGAAGAGCACCGGGTAGAGCTTCGCCGCGGTGCCGAGCCCGAGCAGCACGCCGGCCAGCCCGGGTCGCCGGCCCTGCCAGGCGACCATGCCGGCGCCGGCCAGCGCGACGGCGAAGAGGTCCCAGTTGGTGAAGGCGTGCACGACCAGCAGCGGGGACAGCGCGACCATGGCCGCGTCCCATCGGCGCCGGCCGGCCAGGCGGAAGGTGCTCCAGGTGACCACCAGCATGCAGATGGCCAGCAGCAGCGCGGTCACCGAGAAGTACGCCCGGATCTCGGTGGCGTCCGGCAGCAGCGAGCCGTCCGCCCAGGCCACGTACGCCTTCGCCAGCGCGGCCGACAGCCCCATGAAGCCGCCGGTGAGGACCGGGTACTCCACCGGGTGGTCCGCGTACGGCACCGCGCCCTTGTCGAGCTGCTCGGTGTAGTAGAGCGGGATGACGTCGGAGTAGCAGAGGTGGGTGTACTGCCGTCCCTCGGCCCAGGCGCCGCTCTGGCAGGGCGACTTCTGCAGCCAGGCCAGCGCGAGGGTGAGGATCGTCAGCGCGAGCAGCACCCGCAGCGGGGTCCAGAAGCGGCGCAGCCCGAGCGCGCCGTGCCGCCCCCACGGGCCGCCGATCGCGCCGCTGGCCGCGCGCACCACCGGGTCGTCCCGCGACGGCAGGAACGGCGGGAGGCCGTCCGGTCCCGCGTCCGCCGGCCCCCGCACCGCGACCCCGGTCCGGCCGCCGGCGGCAGCCGGATCGCGGCCGGCCGGCGGACCGGCGTCCCACCGGTCCGGTCGGGGCGCGTCGGTCATGGTTGCAGCGGCAGGCCGTCGCCCGGGCGGGTCCGCGTCGGGCTCGGCGTCGGCGTCGGGGTCGGCGTCGGCTCCGACGGGGTCGGGGTCGGGGTCGGCGGGGTCGGCTTCGGCTTCGGCCCCGGCTGCTGGGTCGTCGGTGCCGGGGTGGTCGGCGTCGGCTTCGGGGCCGGCTTGCTCGTCGTCGCCGCCGGGGTCGGGCTCGGCGTCGGCGGGGCCGGCCGGAGCTCCGGGTTGACCTGGACGTCGTCGGTCAGCTCGACCTCGGGCTGACCCTCCAGGTACGCGTTCATGAACGCCTGCCAGGTCTTGCCGGGCAGGCCCCGCCCGTACACCGGTCTGTCCTCGGCGTTGCGGACCTTCTCGTACTTGTCGGTCCCGACCCACACCGCGGTGCTGACCTGCGGCGTGAAGCCGACCATCCAGGCGTCGGAGTTGTCGAGGTCGGACCCCTTCAACTGCTGGGTGCCGGTCTTGGCCGCGGACTCGCGGCCGTCCTCCAGCGGGTCGTCCGAGGCGGCCGCGATCGGCTTCATCGCGTACGTGACGTCGTTGGCGACCTTGGGGTCGAGGGCCCGGAAGCTCTTCACCCCGTTCTCGTAGACGACGTTGCCGTCCCGGTCGAGCACCCGGGTGACGAAGTGGGCCGGGTGCTGCACGCCGCCGTTGGCGAAGACCGAGAAGCCGACGGCCTGGTCGAGCGTGCGCACCTCGTACTGGCCGATGCCGATGCCGCCGGCGACGGCACCGCTCTTCTCCCGCATCGTGGGGGCGCCGTTGTCGGTCCGCTTGGCCGGCACGCCCATCCTGTGCGCCAGCTTGGCCACGTTCTCCGGGCCGACGTCGAGGGCCATCTCGTAGAAGACCGTGTTGATCGACCGGCGCATCGCGTCCAGCACCGAGCAGCGCGGGCACTGCGCGCCCTCGGAGTTGCGCACCGGCTGGACCCGGTCCGGGAACTCCCGCGGCGAGGACCCGTCGTACGTGCGGTAGACGCTGACCTTGTCCTCGTCGGCGGTCTCCGCGTTGAGCGACTGCTGCAGCGCCGTCGCCAGCGTGTACGGCTTGAAGGACGAGCCCGGCTGCCGCCACGCCTGGGCGTAGTCGAACCCGGTGCCGTTCGCGCCGCCGTAGTAGGCGAGGACCCCGCCGGTCTCCGGGCTCACCGCGACCAGGGCCTGCCGCAGGTTCTTCGGCTCGCCGTCGAACTGCTCCCTGATCGCGGCCACCGCGGCGCCCTGCGCCTTGCGGTCGATGGTGGTGACGACCCGCAGGCCCTCGGCGTTGAGCCGCGCCTCGTCGAAGTCGGCCGCCTCCAGCTCCTCGGTGACCTGCCGGACGATGAGGCCCTTCCAGGTCCTGTTGGCGTCGTCGAGGCTGTTGTTGGTCTTCTCCTTGACCTTCGGGTACTTCTGCTTGGCGGCGTCGGCGGCGGTCAGCGTCTCCATCGTGACCATGCCGTTGAGCACGAACTGCCAGCGCGCCTTGGCCGCCTCCGGGTGCGCCTGCGGGTCGTAGAGCGCGGGCGACCGGATGCTGGACGCGAGCACCGCGCCCTCACTGACCGACAGCTTGTCGACCGGCTTGCCGAAGTAGACCTGCGAGGCCGCCTGGATCCCGTACGCGCCGCGGCCGAAGTAGATGGTGTTGAGGTACCACTCGAGGATCTGGTCCTTCGAGTACTGCTTGTCCAGCTTGACCGTGACGAACAGCTCCTTGAACTTCCGGCTGAAGGTGCGGTCGCCGGAGGTGAAGACGTTCTTCACGTACTGCTGGGTGATCGTGGAGCCGCCCTGCAGCTCGCCGCCGCGGACGTTGTTCCACGCGGCGCGGCCGATGCCCTTGGGTGAGATGCCGGGGTCGGAGTAGAAGCTGCGGTTCTCCGCGGCGAGCACGGCGTTGCGGACGTACTCGGGGATCTTGGTCAGCGAGACGTCGGTGCGGTTCTGCGAGCCGATCCGGGCCAGCACGCTCTTGCCGTCGGCGTACAGGATCGTGGCGACCTGGTTGGTCTCCAGCGCGTTCGGGTCCGGGACGTCGGTGCGGGCGTAGACGACACCGATGAAGCCGAAGCCGAGCACCATCGAGACCAGCGCCACCAGGCCGACGATCTTGACGATGCGCTTGGCGCGGCCTGGCTTGCCAGCGCGCCGGCGACGGCGGCCCGGACCACCGGGACCACCAGGGCCACCGGGACCGTACGGTCCACCGGGACCACCAGGGCCACCGGGACCACCAGGGCCGCCGGGGCCGGGGCCGTACGGGTCGTCGCCGGCCTCCAGCGCGCGCCGGGCCGCGGCCGCGTCGCCGGGCTGGCCACCGTAGCCGCCGTAGTCGCCGCCGTACAGCCCGCTGGCGCGGTCGCCGTCGTGGCCGCCCTGGTCATAGCCGCCGGAGCCGTGGGCGGCCGGCCGGCCGTAGTCGGGCTGCCCGGGGTCCGGCCCGTAGTCCGGCGTGAAGACCGGCGGTGGCCCGGAGGCCGGCGGCCCGTAGTCCGGCTCGAAGGCCGGTCGCCCCGAGGCCGGCTGCTGCCCGTATCCGGGCTGACCGGACGCGGGCTGGCCGTACGCCGGTTGCCCGTAGCCGCCGCCGTACCCACCGCTGTATCCGCCGTCGTCGGAACCGGCGGGCGCCTCCGAGCGCTCGTCGTGGCGGGATGCGCGGGGCGCCGGCGGCTCGTAGCCGCGCTGCCCGGCATACCAGTCGTCGTCGGGACGGCCGTCGTCGTGCCTCACCTGCTGCGCTCTCCTGTTGCTCGCCGTGTCGTCAGTCGTGGCACCCGGCTCACTCCTGGGCCGCCTCCCGGCGCGCGGAACCGTCCCGACCCGGCAGTCCGTCACGCCCCAGGACGTACGACATCGCCAGATGATTCCACCCGCAGGTGCGGCACACCTCGACGACGTAGACCTGGAACTCTCGGTGGTCCATGCCCATCCGGTGCAGGTCGGCGATCGACTTCGCCTGGCCGCTGACCTGCCTGAGCTCGTCGCCGTAGACGTAGTGCACGTGGGTCAGCCGCTCCTTGCGGCAGACCGGGCACGTCGTCTCCGACGGCTCGCCGTGGTAGCGCGCGGCCCGCTGGAGGTAAGGATGGGCGTCGCAAACGTCCAGCACCGTGGCCCGCCCGGCGTAGAGGTCGGCGAGGACGGCGCGCCGCTGAAGCGCGTAGTCCACCACCTGCCGCCGGGTCCGCACCCGGCCAGCGTACGCGGTGGCGCCCCCCGCGCAGCCCGCCGCGAGAGTGAACGATCACCACACCGGACCCCGCCCCTTTGCGTCTCGCCATCCCGCCGCCTATCGTGCTGATGTATCGGCGCGATACATCGCGGCGAGAGGACCCACGACGACCGGGAGGAGGCCGGGAGATGCTCGAGTTCGCCCTCCTGGGCCTGCTCAGCGAGGCGCCCATGCACGGGTACGAGCTGCGCCAGCGGCTCAAGGCCGTCCTCGGGGCGTTCCGCGCGTTCTCGTACGGGTCGCTCTACCCGACGCTGCGGCGGATGCGCGAGCGCGGGTGGATCGTCGAGGAGGCACCCGACCCCGCGTCGACCGCGCCGGCCCTGACCGGCCGGCGGGGCAAGGTGTCCTACCGGCTGACCGCCGAGGGCAAGGAGCGCCTCGCCGAGCTGCTCGGCGAAACCGGCCCGACGGCGTACGACGACGAGAACTTCGGGGTGCACTTCGCCTTCTTCGCGCAGACCGACGCCGAGGTCCGGCTGCGCATCCTGGAGGGCCGGCGCCGCCGGGTCGAGGAGCGCCGGGACGGCCTGCGGGCCGCCCTGGCCCGGACCCGGGCGAAGCTCGACCGCTACACCCTGCAGCTGCAGGAGCACGGTCTCGACGCCGTCGAGCGCGAGGTCCGCTGGCTCAACGAGCTGATCGACACCGAGCGGCGGGAGCAGGCCGCCGAGTCCCCGTACCAACCCCCGCTGCAATCCCCTCAGCAATCCCCGAAGGAGACCCCATGACGTCGGTCCGTGTGGCCATCGTCGGCGTCGGCAACTGCGCCGCGTCGCTCGTCCAGGGTGTGCAGTACTACCAGGACGCCGACCCGACCGAGCAGGTTCCCGGCCTGATGCACGTCCGCTTCGGCGACTACCACGTCCGCGACGTCGAGTTCGTCGCCGCCTTCGACGTGGACGCCAAGAAGGTCGGCCGCGACCTCTCCGAGGCCATCGTGGCCAGCGAGAACAACACCATCAAGATCGCCGACGTGCCGCCGCTCGAGGTGACCGTCCAGCGTGGACACACCATGGACGGGCTCGGCAAGTACTACCGGCAGATCGTCGAGGAGTCCGACGAGGAGCCGGTCGACGTGGTCGCCGCGCTCCGCGAGGCCCGTGCCGACGTGCTGGTCTGCTACCTGCCGGTGGGCTCGGAGAACGCGGCCCGCTTCTACGCCCAGGCCGCGATCGACGCGAAGGTCGCCTTCGTCAACGCGCTGCCGGTCTTCATCGCCGGCACCCCGGAGTGGGCGCAGAAGTTCACCGACGCCGGCGTCCCGATCATCGGCGACGACATCAAGTCGCAGGTCGGCGCGACCATCACGCACCGCGTCCTGGCCAAGCTCTTCGAGGACCGCGGCGTGGTGCTCGACCGCACGATGCAGCTCAACGTCGGCGGCAACATGGACTTCATGAACATGCTGGAGCGCGAGCGGCTGGAGTCGAAGAAGATCTCCAAGACCCAGGCGGTCACCTCCAACGTCGACCACGACCTGGGCAAGAACAACGTCCACATCGGACCGTCGGACTACGTGGCCTGGCTGGACGACCGCAAGTGGGCGTACGTCCGGCTGGAGGGCCGCGCGTTCGGCGACGTCCCGCTCAACCTGGAGTACAAGCTCGAGGTCTGGGACTCGCCCAACTCCGCCGGCGTCATCATCGACGCCGTCCGGGCCGCCAAGATCGCCATGGACCGCGGCATCGGCGGGCCGATCCTGTCCGCGTCGTCGTACTTCATGAAGTCCCCGCCGGAGCAGCGTCCCGACGACATCGCCCGCGCCACCGTCGAGGCCTTCATCCGCGGCGACATCGAGCGCTGACCGCACCTCCCCCCGGCGGGCCGGTCCTCCCCCGAGGGCCGGCCCGCCGCCGTCAACGGCCGACGGGCCACTCCTCGACGGTCAGCTCGGGCATCGGGAAGTCCTTGACGTTCGCGGTGGCGAGCCGGCCCGTCACGCCGACCGTCGCCGCCGCGATCAGGCAGTCGGTCTGGTGCAGGGTGATCCCGCGGGCCGCGTGCTCGCGGCGCCAGCGCCCGGCACGCTCGGCCTCCCGCCTCCGGACCGGCAACACCCGCAGGCCGGTGAGCAGCGAATCCAGGGCCGGCTGCTCCGGCTCGCGCAGGCCGCGGACGATCTCCTCCACGTTGACCGCCGTGGTGAGCAGCAGCTCCCCGCCCTCGAGCAGGCCACGGATGCGGTCGGCCGCCGGCCGGCCACGCAGGGCGTCGATCAGGACGGTCGTGTCCAGCACCAGCGGCATCAGCCCGTACGCCGATCGTCGGACCGCTGCCGCCGCACCCACCCGGCCGGATCGTCGTCCCACTCGTGCCCGGTGTCGTCGATCGAGCCGAGCGCGAGCTCCAGCGCGGCTCGCCGCCGGTCCTCGTCGAGCGCCCGCCGCACCGCGTGCCCGATGAACCGGCTGCGGTCCCGGGACGGCACCCGCCGGTCGAGCTCGGCCACGAGCTCGTCCTCGAGGCTTATGTGCAGACGCATGGCCACAGTTTAGGCCACGCTAGCCCGCCTCCGCCGCGGCCGGCTGGTCCTCACCGGCGTCGGCCGGCTGCTGGTGCCCGTCCGGCTCCGCTACGAACTGCCGGCGGACCAGCTCCAGGGTGACCACGGTGTCGTCGGAGCGCCGGGACGTCCGCTCCGCCTCGATCGAGCCGGCACCGTTCCTCCGGCCGACCGCCCGCTCGACCCGCCGGCCGACATCGAACCAGGCCACTGCGGTCCAGGCCTCCGGCCCGCCCTCCTGTTCGGGCAGCCGCACCATCATCCGGCCGCTGATCGCCTGCCCGTCCACGACCGGGGTCAGCGTGTAGAGGACGTCCACGGTCGGCTCCGACTCGTCCGCGGACTGACCGGCCGCCCGCTTGATCTCGGCGGCGAGCTCGCGCAGCAGGTCCTGCAGCACGCCGGGCCGATCCGGGGTGCGGATCTGGACCCGCAGGAGCGCCCGGGCCGCCGCCTCGCACTGCGCCTGGGCCGGCGACGGCACCCCGGGCAGGACGGTGACCTGGGCAGAGTGCTGGAGCATCGCCGGGTGCTCCGTCAGCCGCCGGCTGAGCGCCTCGTGGTCGGCGCCGGTGGCGTCGTCGGCGGAGCAGAGCAGGAACATGATGACGGTGCCGTTGAGCACGCCGGAGATAGCGCCGGTGAGCGTCCGCACCCCGCCCCGGTCGGCCAGCGCCTTGAGGGCGTCGGCGACCAGGCCCGCCCGCGGCGGCGCGCACACCGCGACCAGCCGCCACGAGCTCCCCTCGGGACCGGTCACCTCGAGGTCAGCGTCGGTGACCACCGGCCCGGCCCGCCGCGGTACGTCGTCCCGGCCGAGCCGGAGCCCTGGCGGGGCGTCGAAGGAGTCCTCGGGCGCGGTCTGGGTGGCGTCCAGCGACTCCATCTGCGGGACCTCCCGCAGGTGCACGCGGGTGCCGGAGTTGCGCAACCCCTGCAGGGCGCGGAGGAACCGGACCAGGCCCTGCAGCGAGTCGCCGGTCCGGAACGGGACGCCGATCCGGACCCGCAGCCACTGCCGCGCCGTCTTGCCCTGCAGCGGCGGCGCCGGGAACTGGACGTTGATGGTGGTGAAGTTGGCCTGCTGGGCCGCGCTCTCGACCTGGGCCAGCGGATGCTGGCAGACCGGCCAGGTGCTGTCCCGGGGGAAGCCCAGCATCACGTCGATCACCCAGTCCGGCGGCTCCATCGGCGCCGGCTGGACCCGCTCCAGGTCGAGCGGGGTGACCTGCCGGCGCGGAGCCTGGCCGTCGGTCCCGCCGCTCTCCCACTGCTTGCGCGGGGGCTCGCGGAACATCAGGAAGGTCACCGATCGGTCCACCGCGGTCCCGCGCAACGCCCCGATGATGTTCACCAGGTGGTCGGGGCGGGGCGGCGGCGCGACCGGCGCCGCGTCCCCCTCACCGGGTCCCGTGGTCATGAACCGCCACAGCGCCCCGACCCACCCATCGCCGGCCGCGTCCACCGGGTGGTCCGGCCGCACGGTCGGATCGCCGCTGGTCCCCTGGGAGTCGGTGAGCAGCTCCGCCAGCGAACCGTTGCCGGCGGAGTCGACGACGACGTACGGGTGCGCCGCGCGGCCGATCAGCAGCACGTCCCCGGTGAGGGACCGGCACCAGGCGGTGCGCAGCGTGTCCAGGCGCTCGTGGTCCGGGGAGCGGACCGTCCGCAGGACCAGCGGCCGCCGCAGCCGCTGCACCGCCCGCCGCAGCAGGCCCGCGCCGGGCACCCGGTCGAGCCGGGCGGCGCGGAGCCGGCGGCCGAGCCACGTCGCCACCTTGGTCCAGCGGTCCGGGTACGGGAAGCGGCGCAGCCGCCGGATCCACAGTGCGCACCCGACCTGGAGCAGCACCGCCAGGACCGCCGCCGTCTTCGGCCAGGCCCCATCCGGCTCGAAGGCGAGCACGCCGGCGAGGAGCAGACCGGGCAGAGCGGTCGCGATGCCGGCGGAGAAGTGCCGCATCGTCAACACGCCGTCCAGGCCGGTCGCGTCCGGCTGCCGCAGCCGGGACGCCTGGATGGTCGGGAAGATGGTCAGGACGGCGGCCAGCACTTCCGCGCGGGAGCCGTTCTGCTCCGCGTCGAGCGGGTCGAGCAGCAGGAAAGCGGCGACGACGGCGAGCACGAGCACGTTGACCGCGTTCACCGCCCGGGCCGTGCCCAGCACCGGGGACTGCCCCGACTCGACCTGCAGCCGGACGTACGCCCGGACCGGCCGCGCCCGCTGGGTGAACTCGTCGATCGCCGATGCCCGGAACCGGACAGAGCCCGGCGCGGTGGTGCTGCGGTTGAGCCGCCGCCGCAGCGTCATCGCCGCCAGTCGCGGACAGAGTGCCGACCACAGCTCGGCGATCCGGCGGACCTGGTCGTCCGCGACCGCCGCGTCGTGCCACACCCCGACCCGGGGCACCCGGAGGCTGCCCAGCCGCGCCAGCGGCACCCGGAGCTCGCGCAGCCCGTCGATCATGTCCGCCGTGTTCTCCCGCAGCGGGCCGGTGGCCGGATCTCCGGCGAACGCCTCGTAGTGGTGCAGCAGGCACTGGACGACCGCGTCGAGCTTGGTGCCGGCGAGCTCGGCGAGCTGCTTGCGCGGCCAGCCACCCGGGATCGGGCGACGGGCGTCGAGAACGATCCACTCGACCAGCCGGCAGAGCTGCTCGATCTGCGGCAGCGGGGCGACCTCGACGACGGCCTCCGGCCGCCCCCTGCCGCCGGACCGGACCTGGACGCCCTCGGGCAGCACGACCTCGACCACCCGGTCGGCGTGCGTGGTCGGCGCCAGCAGCGCGATCCGCAGCTCCACCGCGCGGGCGTGCGCCCGCCGCGACGACGGCGTGAGCGGCCGGGTCGGCATGACCAGCGTGAACGACGTCGCGCACGGTCCGCCGCGCTCGACCGGCACCACGACGAGGGTGCAGGCCCGCAGGGCGTGCACGATCTCCGCCTCGCGGGAGGCGAGCACCGACTCCGGGTCCGGCCGGGCCGCCGCCGCCGGCGCCTGCTCCCGGTCGAGCCACGCCAGCTCGCCGTCCAACCAGGACAGCAGGTCGACCCGGGCACGACCCAGCCGGGTGCCGTGGTCCGCCGGGTCGTCCGGCACACCGCCGGCCGCGGCCCCGTCCGCCTGTTCCGCGACCGGCTGCTTCTCGATCGCCCGCTTCCCGGCCGCCCGCTTACGGGCCGCCCGCTTCCCGGCCGGCGGATCCACGGTCGCCTGCGTCCCGGCCGGCGGATCCGGGGTCGGCGGCTGGGTGAGCAGTCGGGCGAGCGCGGCGGCGAGCACCACCTGGTGGGCCCGGTCGTAGTGCTCGCCGGTCGATCCGGGCAGCCGGTCGAGGCGCGCCACCAGGGCCTCCGCGAGCGCGGCGGCGAGATGCCGCCGCACCTCGGCCTGTGGCACACCGGCCACCCGACACCCCTGCGCGTCGAAGACGTCCATCCCGATGGGGAGATCCGGGGAGCCGGCGTCAGGCTCGTCGGCGTCGGCGTCCGGCACGCTGCTCGGCAGCGTGAACAACGGCAGCCACAGCGGTCCGTCGATCGCCTTCATCGCCTCGTGCACGATGTGGCTGGTGTCGATGTCGACGGTGAGCTTGGTCTCGACCGCCGCCACCCGGGAGACGTCCAGCAGCTCGGTGGACCGGCGGGTCCAGTCTGCGTTGGACAGCAGGTAGAGCAGCTCCTGGCCGAGCCGTAGATCGCTGACGTAGCGCAGCTCGGTGAGCCGGAACTCCTCCAGGGTGACGACGAGCAGCTCCCTGCGCAGCTCGGCACCCAGCGCTTTGGTGACGTTCTGTATGTCCATGATCCCCCCGCGTGAATCTGTGCGGGATTCTGTTGCACGCCTGCCGCACGCGCTGGGTCAATGCCGCAACTCGCGCCTAGATCCACTCGACTGGCGGATCATGAGCTGATCCGGCCCATTGCCGCTCGGCTGGTGGTAAAGGCGGTCAGGAGTGGGCGGAGGCGGGGCGGCGGACCAGGTCGAGGGTGACGACGGTGTCGTCGGACAGCCGGCTGGTGCGCTCGGCGTCGGCGACGGTCTGGCCGCCGGGGACCGGGCGGGTGACCGCCTGGGCCACCACCCGGCCGAGGTTCTGCCAGTCCACGTCCACCCAGCGGTCGTCGCCGCGGCGGTGGTGCGGGAGCCGGAGCAGCAGCCGGCCGGACAGCGCCTGGCCGTCCACCACGGGGGTGAGCGCGTAGAGCACGTCCACCGGCGGCGGGCCGGGCGACGGCTGCTCGGGGACGGTGAGTGGGGACGGCGCGCCCGCGCGCGCCTCCCGGTGCACGTGCCGGCCCAGCTCGCGCAGCAGGTCCTGCATGACGCCGGGACGGTCCGGGGTACGGATCTGCACCCGCAGCAGCGGCCGCGGCGCGCCGCCGAGCAGGGTGGGCCGGACGCCGTCCAGCAGCTGCACGACCGCGCGGTGCGGCAGCAGCGCCTCCTTCAGCCGGCGGGCGGTCCCGGAGTGGTCGCGGCCGGTGCCCGGCTCGGGCCGGCACAGCAGGAAGACCACCGCGGTGCCGTTGAGCACCCCGGACACCGCGGCGGCCAGCGACCGCATGCCGGCGTGCTCGGACAGCGCGTCCAGCACCTCGGCGAGCAGGGCGGACCGCGGCGGCGCGCACACCGCGATCAGCCGCCAGGAGTCGTCCGCCGCCCGGGCCGGCACCCGGACGTCCGCGTCGGTGACCAGCCGCCCGACCCGGGTCTTGCCGACCGAGGCGACCCGGGCGCCGGGCAGCTCGTCGAAGGAGTCCTCGGGCGCGGTCTGGGTCGCGTCCAGGGTCTCCATCTGCGGCACCTCGCGCAGGTGCACCAGCAGCCCGTCCCAGGTGCGCAGCGTGTCCAGCGCGGCCAGGAAGCGGACCAGCTTGCGCAGCGAGTCGCCCCGCCGGTATGGCACCCCGACCCGCAGCCGCAGCCACTGCCGCTCGGCCACGTCCTGCAGCGGCGGCGGGGTCGGCAGCTGCACGTTGAGCAGGGTGAAGTTGGCCCGCCGGGCGGCCCCGGCGACCCGTGTCAGCGGGTGGGCCCGCAGGTCGACGTCGGTGTCGTCGCCGGGCAGGCCGATCATCACGTCGAGCACCCAGTCCGGCGGCTCCGGCGGCGCGTGCCGGCCCCGCTCCAGCGCCACCGGCCGGATCTCCCGGCCGGGCTGCCCGCCCGGGTCGCGCATCCGGGCGGCCGCGGCCAGCCAGTCCGGCTGCGGCGGGTCCCGGAAGACCAGGAAGGTCGCGGACCGGCCGACCGCGGTGCCGCGCAGCATGCCGAGCAGGTTGACCGGCTCGCAGACCGCCGGGTCGGGGGCGTCCGGCTCGCCGAGCCGGAAGTCGCGCAGCAGCACCCGGCGGAAGCCGGACCGCGGCGCCGGACCGTGCTCCGGCAGCTCGCCCTGGGCGCCGGTGAGCAGGTCGGCCAGCGAGCCGGGCTCATCCCGGTCCACCACCACGTACGGGTGCGCGGTCCGGCCGAGCAGCAGCACGTCCCCGGTCAGCGACCGGCACCAGGCCGCCCGGAGCACGTCGAACGCGGCATGGTCGGCGGCCCGGACGGTCTCCAGCACGACCCGCGGCCGCCGGCGCCGGCGCACCGCCCGCCCGGTCGGGGGGTCACCGAGGAACCGGATCCACACGTGGCAGCCGAGCTGCAGGGCGACCGCGACCAGCGCGGCGGCGAGCAGCCAGCCGCCCTCCGGGGCGAACGCGAGCACGCCGGCGAGCATCAGCCCGGGCACCGCGGTGAGCAGGCCGACCTTGAAGTGGCGCATGGTGAGCAGCCCGGCCAGCTGGGTCGCGTCCGGCTGCCGCAGCCGGCTGGCCTGGATGGTCGGAAAGATCGTCAGCAGGGTGGCCAGCACCTCGGCCCGGGAGCCGTTGGTGGCGTGCGCGAGCGCGAGCAGCGCGGCGATGCCGGCCAGGACCAGCACGTTGATCCAGTTCACGGCGCGAGCGGTGCCCAGCGTGGGGGACTCGCCGGGGACCACGACCAGGTCGACGTACGCCTCGGTCGGCTCGGACCGCAGCGTGAACTCCTCGATCGCGGTGGCCCGGAACCGGACGGACCCGGGGCTGGTCGTGCTGCGCTCCAGCCGGCGCAGCAGCCGCTCGGGCAGCAGCGGCGCGACCCGCGACCAGGCGCTGGCCAGGTCGACCACCCGGCCGTGCGCCTCCTCGTCCAGCGGCTCCCGCAGGTCGCGCAGCGCCTGCATCAGCTCGTCCGTACGGGCCGGGTCGCCGTCGAGCACGTAGTGGTGGCGCAGGCAGTGGATCGCCGCGTGCAGCTTGACCACGGCCAGCTCGGCCAGCTGCTTGCGCACCCAGCCGTGCGGCGGGCGCTCCGGCCGCAGCATCCGGTCCAGCAGCAGCCGCAGCTGCTCGAACTGCTGCGGCGCCCGCACCTCGATCCGCGCGTCCACCACCGGCCGGCCGCCGCCGTCGCTCTCGCCGGTGCCCAGGCAGCGCACCCCGTCCGGCACCACCACCTCCAGGACCCGGTCGGCATGCGTGCTCGGCACCAGCAACGCGACCCGCAGCCGGGCCACCGAGGCGTGCCGGCCGGGCGGGGTGCGGACCAGCGACCGGGCCGGCATCCCCACCGTGAACGAGGTCGGCGGCCCGGTCGGGTCGACCGGCACCACCACCAGCGTGCTGCCCCGGATCGCCTGCACGATCTCCGCCTCGCGCGAGGTCAGCGTGGACCGGGCGTCCTCATCGGCCGCCAGGTCGGCGTCCGGCTGCCGGCGGCGGGCGTCCTCCTGGACGGCCGCGGCCACCTCCGCCTCCAGCCGCTCCCGAAGCCGGGTCTGGGCCAGCCGCAGCCGGTTGCCGCGCGGGGTGGCGCCGGTCGCCCGGGTGCCCGCGGCCGGGCCGGCCGCGTCCGCGGGCGGGCGGGTCAGCACCCGCGCCAGCACCGCGGCCAGCAGCACCTGCGCGTCCCGGGTGGCCGGGCCGCCCTCTCCGTCGCGCACCCCGGTACGCCGGTGCAGCCGGGTCACCAGCACCTCGGACAGCGCCGCGGCCAGCTGCCGCCACACCTCGGCCGGCGGCACCTCGGCGACCCGCGCCCCGCCGCCGTCGACCACGTCGACGCTGACCGCGGTGTCCGTGCCGGCCGCCGGGTCGGTCCCGGCCGGCCGCGGCAGCGCGATCAGCGGCAGCCAGATCGGGCCGTCGACGGCCCGCAGCGCCTCGTGCGCGATGTAGCTGACGTCGACGTCGACGACCACCCGGGTCTCCACCGCGGCGACCCGGGAGACGTCCAGGATCTCGGTGGTCCGGCGCACCCACTCGGTGTTGGAGACCAGGTAGAGCAGCTCGCGGCCGAGCCGGGAGTCGGTCTCGAAGCGGGACTCGGTGAGCCGGAACTCCTCCAGCGTCACGTCGAGGACCTCTCTGGCCAGCTCCCGACCCAACGCGCCCGGCTCGTCACCCACGACCGCATTCTGCGGCAGATCCGGCGCCACCGGGGCGTCCCGCCGCGTGGTGCCGGCCGCGGCGGTGTCCCCGCCCGGTCAGGTATGGCGGCCGAGCTGAGCCACCGCTACCGCTCTCTAGCGGAGTCTCGGCTGGAGGCTAGACACCGGTAGACAACGCGATGGGCGTGTCAGGGCAGTGGCCCGACACGCCCATCGCTGTTTCTACCGGCTTCTACGACCGGCGCTAGACGGCGGCATAGAGTCCGATCGTGGATCCGGTCCGCAACCCGTACGCGCCCGGCGCCGGCCAGCGCCCGCCGGAGCTGGCCGGGCGGGACCGCGAGCTGGCCCGCTTCGACGTGGTGCTGGAGCGGATCGCCCGCGGTCGCCCCGAGCGCAGCCTGGTGCTCACCGGGCTGCGTGGCGTGGGCAAGACCGTGCTGCTCAACGCGCTGCGCTCGCAGGCGATCGGCCGGCTCTGGGGCACCGGCAAGATCGAGGCCCGGCCGGACCAGTCGATCCGCCGGCCGGTCGCGGCCGCGCTGCACATGGCGCTGCGGGAGATCGCCGGGCGGCACCGCGACCCGGACCGGGTCGACTCCGTGCTCGGGGTGCTCAAGGCCTTCGCGCTGCGGGAGCCGGAGCCGGTCGGCCGGGCCCGGACGGCGGCCCGCTCCGGCCCGCGCTGGCAGCCGGGCATCGACGTGCCGGCCGCGATGGGCCGGGCCGACACCGGCGACCTGGAGATCGACCTGGTCGAGCTGTTCGCCGACGCCGCCTCGGTGGCCACCGACCTGTCCGTCGGCATCGCGCTGTTCATCGACGAGATGCAGGACGTGCCGCCGCCGGACGTGTCGGCGCTGTGCGCCGCCTGCCACGAGCTGTCCCAGACCGGGGCGCCGCTGATCGTGGTCGGAGCCGGGCTGCCGCACCTGCCGTCGGTGCTGTCGGCGTCGAAGTCGTACTCCGAGCGGCTGTTCCACTACCTGCGCATCGACCGGCTGGACCGGGACGCGGCCGACCGGGCGCTGCTCGCCCCGGCCGAGCGGGAGGACGTCGACTTCACCCCGGACGCGCTGGACGCGCTCTACGCCGTGTCCGGCGGCTATCCGTACTTCGTCCAGGCGTACGGGAAGGTGACCTGGGACGCGGCCCCGGCCAGCCCCATCACCAAGGACGACGTGCTGGTGGCGGCGCCGGCCGCGGACGCCGAGCTGGCCGTCGGCTTCTTCGGCAGCCGATACGAGCGGGCCACTCCGGCCGAGCGGGACTACATGCGGGCGATGGCCGGGCTCGGCGACGGGCCGGTGGGCACCGCCGAGGTCGCCGAGTCGCTCGGCCGCAAGCCGTCGTCGCTGTCCCCGGCCCGGGACAGCCTGCTGAAGAAGGGTCTCGTGTACTCCGCAGAGCGCGGCCTCGTCGCCTTCACCGTGCCGCACTTCGGCCACTTCCTGCGCAGCCAGCACCAATGAGCGACCAGTCAGCGGGCACGGGCCGCCGGACCGGCCGGCGGCCGGGCGACGCCCGCAGCCGGGAGGTCATCCTGGCCGCCGCGCGGGAGTCGTTCTCCCGGGCCGGCTACGGCGCCACCACGATCCGCGGGGTGGCCACCGCCGCCGGCGTCGACCCGGCGCTGGTCCACTACTTCTTCGGCACCAAGGACGGCCTGTTCGCCGCGGTCGTCGAGCTGCCGCTGGACCCGTCTCGGCTGGTCGACGACGTGCTGGCCGGCGACATGGGCGGGCTCGGCGAGCGGCTGGTCGCGCGCTTCCTGCAGGTGTGGGACGACCCGGCGACGGGCCCCACCCTGGTCGGGCTGATCCGCGGCGCCACCTCGCACCAGCCGTCGGCCGATCTGCTGCGCGAGTTCGTCGGCCGGGAGATCCTGTTCCGGATCGCGAGCAGCGTCGGCGACGGGGACGCCCTGCTGCGGGCCAACCTCTGCGCCGCCCAGCTCATGGGCACCGCCCTGCTCCGGTACGTGCTGCGGGTCGAGCCGCTGGCGTCGGCGGACCCGGCGGAGCTGTACGGCTGGATCGGTCCGACCCTGCAGCGCTACCTCACCGATGCGGCACCCGAACGTCCGGTCGGTTAATCGGCCCGCAGCGGGCATACTGACTTCACCGACTACGAGGGTGAGGCCAATGATGTCCTCTTCCGACCGGTCCCTGGAGCGGCTGATCGCCGACTGGGACGGCGAGGCTTTGGTGTCGCGACACGACCGCGAGACCGATACCTGGATGTTCATCGGGATCCACAGCACCCGGCTGGGGCCGGCGTGCGGCGGGACCCGGATGCGGGTCTACCCGTCCCCCGCGGACGCAGCCCGCGACGTGCTCCGGCTGGCTGAGGGCATGACGCTGAAGTGCGCGGTCGCCGGCCTGCCCACCGGTGGCGGCAAGGCCGTGCTGGCGGTGCCGGCGCTGCCGACGGGCGAGAGCCGGCGGCGGGTGCTGCTCCGCTACGGGCGGCTCATCGACACCCTGCAGGGGTCGTACCGGACCGGCCCGGACATGAACACCGGGGCCGACGACATGGACGTGCTCAACGAGGTGACCCGGCACGCGTTCGGCCGCAGCCCGGCCCGCGGCGGCTCGGGCAGCAGCGCGCCGGACACCGCGGTCGGCGTCTGGCACGGCATCAAGGCCTCCTGCGCGCACGCCTTCGGCACGGCCGACCTGGCCGGCCGCTCGGTGCTGGTGCAGGGCGCCGGCGGGGTCGGCGGCGCGCTGGTCGAGCTGCTGGTCGCCGACGGCGCCAAGGTGCTGGTCGCCGACGTGGCCACCGAGCGGGTGCGGGAGCTGGAGCGCCGGCACGGGATCGACCCGGTCGACCCGGCCGAGGTGGTCGGCATCGCCTGCGACGTGTATGCGCCCTGCGCGACCGGCGCCACGCTGACCGCGCAGACGATCCCGGCGTTGCGCTGCACGGTGGTCGCCGGCGCGGCCAACAACCAGCTCGGCGAGCCGGCGGACGCCGAGCGGCTGCGGGCGGCCGGCATCCTCTACGCGCCCGACTTCGTGATCAACTCGGGTGGCGCGCTGCACCTGATCGGCATCGAGATGCTCGGCTGGGACGCGGCCACGGTGGCCGCCCGGATCGCCGGGATCGGCGACACGCTGACCGAGATCTACCGGCACGCCGAGATCCGGGGCGGCACGACGGAGGCGTCCGCGGAGGCCATCGCCCGGTCCCGGCTGAGCGCCGCCCCCGCCGGCCCCTGATCACAACCAGCCGCGGTCTTTGACACGGCACCGGCGCGATAGCGGTCAGTTGAGCCGGGGGTCGTCCGGATAGCTGGCCAGCAGCGCGACCTTCCCGCCCTGCCGCCGCAGCACGTCCCGCCACAGGTCGCCGCCCGGATCGGCGAAGACGTCCTCGGCGTGCCCGGCCACCACCAGCCACGCGCCCTCGGCGATCTCACCGGCCAGCTGGCCGCCGCCCCAGCCGGCGTACCCGGCGAAGACCCGCACCTGGTGCAGGTCCCGCTCGACCGCCCCGGGGTCGGTGTCCAGGTCGGTCAGCCCGACCGGCCCGGACACCTCGGTCCACCCGGACGGGCTGGCGCCGGCCCGCGCCTCGGCCAGGCAGAGCGCCGCGTTGGTCTCCACCGGCCCGCCGACGAACAGCGTGCGCGGCGTCGACGCGAGGTCGAACCACTGCGGCAGCACGTCGAGCAGCGTCACGTCGCTGGGCCGGTTGAGGACGACGCCGACGCTGCCGTCGCGGCGGTGGTCGAGCACGTACACGACGGTCCGGCGGAAGTTGGGATCGCCCAGCAACGGCGAGGCCACGAGCAGGACACCGGGCTCAACTCCGGCATCGGGACGCAGCGCACACATCGCGTCAATCCTGCCGTACGAGGTCCCCCCGCGTCGCGTCGACCGGCCCGGGTGGCCGTAGCGTGCACCTCGTGCAAACGACGGTGCCGGCGAGCCCCGCCCTGGCACCCGCCGGGCATCCCCTGCGATCGGTGCTGCGCGGCGCCGGCTTCCGCCGGCTGTACGGGACGCGGCTGGCCAGCCAGTGCGCCGACGGCGTCTTCCAGGCCAGCCTGGCCGGGGCGGTGCTGTTCAATCCGGAGCGGGCCGCCGACCCGGCCGCCATCGCGGCCGGCTTCGCGACGCTGCTGCTGCCGTACTCGGTGGTGGGCCCGTTCGCCGGGGTGCTGCTGGACCGCTGGCGCCGGCAGCGGGTGCTGGTCGCGACCAACCTCTTCCGCTGCCTGGCCGTCGCGGTGGTCGCCGCCGAGATCGCCACCGGCACCTCCGGCGCGCTGTTCTACGGCACCGCGCTGGTGGTCATCTCGGTCAACCGCTTCTTCCTGGCCGCGCTGTCCGCCTCGCTGCCGCACGTGGTGAGCCGGGAGACCCTGGTGACCGCCAACGCGCTGGCCACCACGAGCGGCACGGTGGTCGCGCTGCTCGGCGGCGGGATCGCGCTCGGCCTGCGCGAGCTGGTCGGCTCCAGCAACGCCGGCTACGCGGTCGTCGCCCTCGGCTCGGCGATCGGCTACGCCGGCTCGGCCTGGGCGGCGACCGGCTTCGGCAAGGACCTGCTCGGGCCGGACGACGTCGAGCGGTCGCACCGGGAGACCGTCCGCGACGTGGCCCGCGGGCTGGTCGCCGGCGCCCGGCACGTGGCCGAGCTGCGACCGGTGGCGTCCGCGCTGGGCGCGATCGCCGCGCACCGCTTCTTCTACGGGCTGTCGACCATCTCGGTGCTCCTGCTCTACCGCAACTACTTCACCGACGACGGCTTCTTCCAGGCCGAGCTGGCCGGCCTGGGCCAGGTCTTCGCCGCCAGCGGGCTGGGCGTGCTGGTCGCCGCCGCGATCACCCCCGCGGTGGTTCGGCGGTTCGGCAAGCCGGCCTGGATCGCCGCGCTCTTCGCCGCCGCCGCGGTCACCGAGCTGGCGCTCGGCCTGCCGTTCACCATGCCGACCCTGCTGCCGGCCGCCTTCCTGCTGTCGGTGGCCGCCCAGGGCTCCAAGATCAGCGTGGACACGCTCGTGCAGGAGCATGTCGAGGACGACTATCGCGGCCGGGTCTTCTCCTTCTACGACACCCTCTTCAACGTCATGTTCGTCGCCGCCGCGGTGGTCGGGGCGATGATCCTGCCGGAGTCCGGGAAGTCGTACGCGGTCGTGGTGCTCATCGCGGTCGGCTACGCGCTCACCGCGGCCGTCTACCGCCTCACCACGCGTAGAGTCTGATCATGCAGCCTGCGTACGACCCGCTCGCCCGCGTGGCGGCCCTGGACAGCTTCTTCGTCCAGCAGAAGTTCGCCCCGATCGCCAACGTCTACCGGATCTCCACGGTCGGGCCGGACGGCGGGCCCGGGGAGCCGCTCGCCTACGTCCGGCAGAAGCGGATGAAGATCCGCGAGCAGATCGACTTCTACGCCGACGAGTCGCAGTCGGTGCCGCTGATGCGGCTGCAGGCGCGGAAGGTGTTCGAGTTCCGCGGGATGATCGACGTGCTGCTGCCCAACGGCGGGCAGGTGATCGGCTCGGTGAAGAAGAACTTCGCCAAGTCGCTGCTCCGCTCGTCCTGGTCGGTGCTCGCCCCGGACGGCCGCGAGGTCGCCACCGCCCAGGAGAAGAGCATGTTCTTCGCGGTGCTGCGGCGGATCTGGGCTCTGATCCCGTTCGTCGGCGACATCCCGTACTTCATCCCGTTCCACTTCGACATCCACGGGCCGGACGGGCGGCTGCTGGGGACGTACGAGCGGCGCTGGGCACTGCGCGACCGCTACCTGATGGACCTCTCCGGCGACCCCCAGCGCTGGCTGGACCGCCGCGTCATGATGGCCTTCACCGTCGCCCTCGACGCCCTCCAGGACCGCTAGCCCTCCAGGCCCTGCTCACGGGCCCAACGGTGGAGCTCGGTGATGGCTTCGTCGTGGGTGAGGGGGCCACGGTCGAGGCGGAGCTCCTTGAGGTGGCGCCAGGCCTGGCCGACCAGCGGGCCGGGCGGCAGGCCGAGCAGCCGCATGATCTCGTTGCCGTCCAGGTCGGGCCGGACCGCGCGCAGGTCCTCCTCGGACCGGATGCGCGCGATCCGCTCCTCCAGCGCGTCGTACGACCTCGCCAGGGCCGCCGCCCGCCGCCGGTTGCGAGTGGTGCAGTCGGACCGGACCAGCTTGTGCAGCCGCTCCAGCAGCGGGCCGGCGTCGGTGACGTAGCGGCGGACCGCGGAGTCCGTCCACTCCCCGCGGCCGTAGCCGTGGAAGCGCAGGTGCAGCAGGGTCAGCCGGGCGACGTCCTCGACCACGTCCTTCGGGTACTTCAGCGCCCGCAGCCGGGCCCGCACGGCCTTCGCCCCGACCACCTCGTGGTGGTGGAAGGAGACCCCGCCGCCGACCTCGTGCCGCCGGGTCGCCGGCTTGCCGATGTCGTGCAGCAGCGCGGCCAGCCGCAGCACCAGGTCCGGGCCGTCGTCCTCCAGCGCGATCGCCTGGTCCAGCACGGTCAGCGAGTGCGCGTAGACGTCCTTGTGCTGGTGGTGCTCGTCGATCTCCATCCGCAGCGCCGGCAGCTCGGGCACCACCACGTCGGCCAGCCCGGTGTCGACGAGCAACTCCAGCCCGCGCCGGGGGTGCGCGCCGAGCAGCAGCTTGGACAGCTCGGCCTGCACCCGCTCGGCGGTGATCCGGCCCAGGTCGGCGGCCTGCCGGGTCATGGCCACGGTCAGCTCCGCGGTCGGCGTCACCCCGAGCTGGGCGACGAAGCGGGCCGCCCGCAGCATCCGCAGCGGGTCGTCGGCGAACGACTCGCCCGGGTCGGCCGGCGTCCGCAGCGCCCCGGTGGCGAGGTCGCGGAGCCCCCCGTACGGGTCGGTGAACTCGCGGCCGGGCACCGAGAGCGCCATCGCGTTCATGGTGAAGTCGCGCCGGCGCAGGTCGTCGGCGAGCGAGTCGCCGTACCGGACCTCGGGGTTGCGGCTGACCCGGTCATAGCGGTCGGCCCGGAACGTGGTGACCTCGCAGTGCACCCCGCGCACCCGGGCGCCGACGGTGCCGAAGTCGATGCCGGTGGTCCAGGTCGCCTCGGCCACCGGGGTGACCAGCTCGAGGACCCGGTCCGGGCGGGCGTCGGTGGCGAAGTCGAGGTCGGTGTTGCCCCGGCCCAGCAGCGCGTCCCGGACCCAGCCGCCGACCAGGTGCAGCTCGTGCCCGGCCGCCGCGAACACGCCGCCGAGCTGGTCGGCGGCGGGCGGCACCGGCACGAGGTCGGCGGGGGAGGTCACGGCTGCTGCCCCTGACATGGGAGGGCTGTGCACGGTCGGGGACACGACCGCCGAGGGTACCGAGCCCGCCGCGGCTTACGATCGGTCCATGCCTCGTCCTCGCCGCTCCCGGGTGCGCCGGGTCGACGAGACCTCCGCCGGCGGGTTGGTCGTGGACGAGGCCGCCGGCACGGTGGTGGCTGCGCTGATCGGCCGGCGGGACCGGCGCGGGCGGCTGCTCTGGTCGCTGCCCAAGGGTCACATCGAGGAGGGCGAGAGCGCCGAGCAGGCCGCGGTCCGGGAGGTCGCCGAGGAGACCGGCATCGCCGGGCGGATCGTCGGCCGGCTCGGCACGATCGACTTCTGGTTCATGGCCGAGGGCCGGCGGGTGCACAAGACCGTGCACCACTATCTGCTGGTCGCCGAGGGCGGGGAGCTCTCGGACTCCGACGTCGAGGTGGCCGCGGTCGCCTGGGTGCCGCTGGAGGAGCTCAGCACCCGGCTGGCGTACGAGGACGAGCGGGCGCTGGTGGCCCGGGCCCCGGAGCTGCTGGACCGTGTCTGAGCCCGGGCGCCGCCGGTGAGCGGGCGCCGCACCGCCGCCGCGGTCGCCGCGGCGGGCTTCCTGCTGGCCGCGCTGCCGATCGCCATCCCGGCCGGCGCCGCCGCCGAGCCCGGCGCCGCCGCGCCGCGGGCCGCCGCGCCCGGGGCCGGGGCCGCCCGGGCGGTCGCGCCTGGGGACCCGCTGCCGGTCGCGGTGACGCTGCAGACCCTGGAGCCGCGCGACGTCCGCGCCGACTCCGAGCTGCGGGTGACCGCGGTGCTGCGCAACACCGGCGCCGACTCCACCGGCCCGATCAGCGTCCGGCTGCGCCGCGGCTTCGTCCTGGACACCCGCGGTGAGCTGCAGGCGGCCGACGACGACCCGCCGCCGACCCTGGTCGCCTCCGGCGAGCCGCAGCTGCTCGAGGAGGGCCTCAACCCCGGCGCCTCGGTCCGGGTGAGCTACCGGACCCCCGCCGCCGCGCTCAGCTTCGGGGCCATCGGCGTCTACCCGGTGGCGCTCACCGTGCAGTCCACCGAGGACGGCGAGGAGCTCGGCCGGGTGCAGACCCAGCTGCCGTTCTTCCCTCCGGACATCGAGGTCGCCGGCACCCGGGTGGCGATGCTCTGGCCGCTGCTGGACCGCCCGCACCGGCTGACCGGCGCGGCCCCGACCAGGGTGACCAGCGGCGCGGCGGCGCCGGAGGTCTTCATCGACGAGGGCCTGGCCCGCTCGGTCGCCGGGGGGCAGCTCGACCAGCTGCTGGCCGCGGTCGAGGTGCTGCCGCCGCAGGTGCGGGTGACGCTGGTCGTCGACCCGGAGACGATCGAGGCGCTGGAGCGGATGACCACCGGCTACCGGGTGGTCGCCGGCTCCCGCAGCGAGCCCGGCCGGGGCGGCCCGGCGGCGAAGGCCTGGCTGACCCGGCTGCGGGCCGCGGCCGGGCGGCACCTGCTGGTGGCGGTGCCGTACGGGGACCCCGACGTGGTGGCGTTGAAGCGGGCCGGGCTGGGCGCGCCGACCCGGCCGCTGCAGCCGCACGTCGACCTGGTCACCCGGGTGCTCGGCAGCCCGCCGTCGACCGAAGTGGCCTGGCCGCCGGGCGGCGCGCTGACCGAGGCGCTGCTGGACGAAGCGGTCAGCCAGGGGGTCAGCGCGGTGGTGCTGGACCCGGCGGCGCTGCCCGGCGGCCCGTCGGCGGACTCCGGTCCCACCCCCGACGGCGCGTCCCCGCTGCCCGCCCTGGGCGGCCAGGCGGTCGGGCTGGTGTCGGACCCGGTGGTGCAGCGGCTGCTCGACCTCGGCGCCGCCCGCACGGTGCCCGGCGGCGCCCGGCTGGCCGAGCAGCGGCTGCTGGCCGAGCTGGCGATGATCACGGCCGAGCGGCCGAGCGACGTCCGGACGCTGGTCCTCTCGCCGCCGCGGCGCTGGGACCCCTCGGCGGCGTACGCGCGGGCCGTGGCCGCCGATCTGGGCCGGCTGCCCTGGCTGGCCCCGGTGGACGCGCTGCAGGCGGCGGCCGACACCGTGGTCGTCGACCGCGGGCCGCTGACCTACCCGGCCGCCGCCCGCAAGCGGGAGCTGCCGGCCGAGCAGGTCCGCGAGGTGGCGACCGTGCAGCGGCTGGTCACCGACTTCCGCACCGCGCTCTCCGACGCCGACGCCAGCGCGGAGCTCACGCCGTACGCGGACGCGCTCCGCCGGGCCGGCTCGGCCGCCTGGCGGACCGACCCGCGGGCCGGCGCCGCGTTCACCACCCGGCTGCTGCGGCAGATCAGCGCGGTCCGCGCCAAGGTCACGATGAGCTCGCCGGCGACCGGCGACTACACGCTCGCCTCGGCGGACAGCCCGCTGCTGCTCACCCTGGAAAACGGGCTCGACTACCCGGTGTCGGTGCGGGTCAAGCTGACCGCGCCGCCCGGCTTCGCGCCGGCGGACATCGGCGTGGTCCGCATCCCGGCCGGGGACAAGCGGACCGTACGGGTGCCGGCGACCGTGCAGCGGACCGGGACATTCCCGGTGCAGGGGCAGCTGACCACGCCGGGCGGGCTGTCGCTGGGCCAGGAGGTCAAGCTGAGCGTGCGCAGCACCGCGTACGGCGGGCTCGCCCTCGGCATCACCGGGCTGGCGTTCGCGGTGCTGGTCGGGGCGGTGCTGCTGCGGCTGGTGCGGCGGCTGCGGGCACGGCCGGACGCGACCCCGGTGGCCGCGGGCAGCCCGGCCGACCGGAGCCGCCCGTGACCGGCGGCGACGAGCCGACCCGCGAGCTGCCCCGCATCCCGGCCCAGCCCCCCGCCCCCGCTGGACCGCCGGTCGGCCCGGGACCCGGCCGATGGGCGCCGCCCGCCGGCGGCCCGCTGGGCGGCCCGGGCGGCGGCCCGGGCGGCGGGCCGCTGGGCGGCCCGGGCGGCGGGCCGCCAGGCGGCCCGAGCGGCGGCTCGGACCGGCGGGCGCCCGCAAGGGGGGCGGTGGTGGGGGTGCCGCCGCCGGACCGGCCGGCGCCGCCGCAGGACGAGACCGTCGGGCCGGCGGACCGGGACCGGGTGGACCGCTCGGCCCCGGCCCGTGCGAGCGCGCCCGCGGAGCCGAGCCTCGGCCGGTCCAGCCGCACCATGGCGATCGCCAGCGCCGCGTCCCGGCTCACCGGCTTCGTCCGCAGCCTCGCCGTGGTCGCCGCCATCGGCGTCCAGCTGACCGGCGACGCGTACAACACCGCCAACACGCTGCCCAACATCGTCTACGAGCTGCTGCTCGGCGGCGTGCTCACCTCGGTGGTGGTGCCGCTGCTGGTCGGCGCGCAGGAGCGGGACCCGGACCGCGGCGAGGCGTACACCCAGCGCCTGCTCACCCTGACCCTCGTCGCCCTGGCGGTGGCGACCGTGCTGGCCACGCTGTCCGCTCCGCTGCTCACCGCCGCGTACGTCCCCGGCGGCGGCTACCAGGCCGAGCTGACCACGACGCTGGCGTACCTGCTCCTGCCGGAGATCTTCTTCTACGGCCTCGGTGCCATGCTCGGCGCGATCCTCAATACCCGTGGCGTCTTCGGCCCGCCCGCCTGGGCCCCGGTGCTCAACAACATCGTGGTCATCGCGGTGGCCGGCCTCTTCCTGGTGGTCACCGCCGGCGCCGGGCGGCGGACCACGGCGTCGCTGACCACCGGCGAGGTCCTGCTGCTCGGCATCGGCACCACGGTCGGCATCGTGGTGCAGGCGCTGGTGCTGCTGCCGGCGCTGCGCCGCACCGGCTTCCGCTGGCGCTGGCGGCTGGACCTGCGCGGCTCCCGGCTCGGCGAGGTCGGTCCGCTCGCGCTGTGGGTGCTCGGCTACGTGGCGGTCAGCCAGGTCGGCTATCTCGTGCAGCTGCGGATCACCAACGCGATCCCGGACTCCGAGCCCGGCACGTCGGTCTTCATCAACGCCAGCCTGCTCTTCCAGATGCCGTACGGGATCCTCGGCGTCTCGCTGCTCACCGCGCTCATGCCGCGGATGAGCCGGGCCGCCGCCCGCGGCGACCGGGACCGGGTGCTGGCCGACCTCTCGCTGGGCAGCCGGCTGTCCGCGCTGGCGCTGCTGCCGGTCACCGGCCTGTTCGTGGTGCTCGGCCCGGCGATCGGCACGGTCGTCTTCGGGCACGGCCGGACCGAGGTCCTGGAGGCCCGGACGATCGGCACGGTGCTCGCGGCGTCCGCCTTCGGGCTGGTCCCGTTCGCGGTCACCATGCTGCAGCTGCGGGTCTTCTACGCGGTCAAGGACGCCCGCACGCCGACGCTGATCAACGTCGGCATGGTGGCGGTCAAGGTGGTGCTGAGCCTGGTCGCCGCGGCCGTGCTGCCGGACCGGCACCTGGTCGCCGGGCTCGCGGTCGTGACGAGCGTGTCGTACGTGGTCGGGGCGATCCTCGGCGAGGTGCTGCTGCGCCGGCGCTTCGGACCGCTGGGCAGCGGCCGGGTGCTGCGGGCCGGCGGCGGCTTCCTGGTCCTGTCGACGCTGAGCACGCTGGCCGCCTGGGGGGTGCTGGCGCTGGTCACCAGCTGGCTCGGCCTGAGCCCGCTGGCCGCCGCGGTGGCCGTGCTGCTCGGCTCGGTCACCGCGGCCGCGGTGCTGGTCGGCACCACCCTGGTGTGGCGGTCGAGCGAGCTGGACGACGTGCTCGGCGCGCTGCGCGGCCGGCCCGCGACCGCGAGGCCGGGCCGGCACCGGGCCAGCTGAGGGCAGGCCCGGCCTACCAGAGCGTGTCGACCGGCGGCGCCACCTCGGCCAGCACCGCGCCGGCGTCCCGCGGGTCGCCGGCCGCGGCAAGCAACGGTCCGAGCTGGTCGGCCGGCAGCGGCTCGTGCAGCCCGCGCGGGTCGTAGCGGAGCTGGCCGTCCCGCCGCCGCCGGACCGCGCCGTAGGCGACCAGGTCCCCGTACGGTCCGTCGGCGTAGTCCGGGTCCGGCACGAAGACCCCCCACCGGATCACCCGGTACGGCCGGCCGGCCGCCGAGGTCTCCGTCGCCAGCACCGGCAGCAGCCGGAACACGCCCGAGAGGTCCTGGGTGCCGCGCTCGGCGGCGAGCGCCGCGTTGATCGTGCGGGCGACCAGGTCGGCGGCCTCCGCGGCCGGCGGCAGCTCCGCGTAGACCGCTCCATCCCCGGTGCCGAGCAGGTCCAGCACCCCGCGACCGTACGTCGCCGGCCGGCCCCCGCAGGGTTGCGACGCGCCGGGTGTGACCGGAACCTGCCCACCGTTCACCCCGGAGGGCAACGACGCCGGAGTGCCGGACGTCATACGCTGAGAGCTGGCAGGTCCCTCCCAGGACCGGTCGGAGCGGTCAGGGGGCGCGCGGCGCCCGCGTCGAGGGGGAGCGGAGAGGGCCTGTGAGCGTCGACACCAACCCAGCGGGGTCCGCAGGGTCGGTCGGCGACCGTTACCGGTTGCTCGAGTGCGTGGCCGGTGACCCGGACGGCCCGGCCGTGGCCTGGCGCGCCTGGGACAACCTGCTCAACCGGCCGGTCACGCTCACCGTGGTCCGCCCGGGCGGACCGCCCGCCGGCGGCTTCCTGGGTCACGCGCACGCGGTCAGCACGATCGTGCACCCCACCCTGGCCCGGGTCTACGACGCGGTCGACGAGGGCGAGCGGGCCTATGTGGTGAGCGAGTGGGTGACCGGCACGCCGTTCACCGCCCTGCTGCGGGACGGCGCGCTCGACCCGGACGCGGCCGCCAGCACGATCGCCCGGGTCGCCGACGGGGTGGCCACCGCGCATGCGGCCGGCGTCGCCTTCGGCGGCGTGCACCCCGACCACGTGGTGGTCACCGCGGACGGCGAGATCAAGCTGGCCCAGGTGGTCGGCGACGGCCGGGCCGCGGCCACCGACGACGTCCGCGGGCTCGGCGCCCTGCTCTACGGCGCGCTCACCGCGCACTGGCCGCTGGCCGCCACCGGGGGTGCCGCCGAGCTGCGGCCGGCCACCACCAGCAGCGGCCACCTGCTCACCCCGCGCCAGGTCCGCGCCGGCGTGCCCGAGGACCTGTCCACGCTGGCCGTCCGCGCGCTGGACTCGGCCGGCCCGCAGGGCCTGCGCAGCGCCGCGGCGATGGCCACCGTGCTCTCCGAGCGGTCCGGGCCGCCGTCCGACGAGGTGTTCGCCTTCGCCGACGAGCGCCGCGAGCGCTCCCGCTGGTGGGCGCTGGCCCTCCCGGTGACCGCCGGGCTCGCCGTGCTGGCGCTGCTCGGCTGGGTCGTCGGCAGCGCGCTGGGTGGGCTACCGGGCCAGGACGGCAACACGCCGCCGGCCGCGGCGGCCGAGCCGAGCGCCTCCGGACCGACCACGGCGGCGCTGCAGGCGGTCGTCCCGCAGGCCGCGACGCTCTACGACCCCCGCGGCGACAAGACCGAGGGCCAGGACATCGGGCTTTCCTACGACGGCAAGCCGACCACGTCGTGGCTCACCGACCGCTACCGGCGCAACAGCGCGTTCGGCGGGCTCAAGGACGGCATGGGCATCGCGTACGACTTCGGCTCGCCGACCAGGCTGCGCGAGATCACCGTGGCGACCAGCCAGCCGGGCACGTCGCTGCAGATCCTGGCCGGCGACAGCCCGGACGACGGGGACACGAGCTCGTACAAGGTGGTCGGCTCCAAGGCCGAGACCGACGGGGACAACAAGATCGCCGTCGAGACCGGCACCAACGCCCGCTACTACATCGTCTATCTGACCCGGCTCGCGCCGGACAACGAGGGGCGTTACGTCGGGTCGCTGTCCGAGGTGTCGTTCAAGCGCTGAGCGGGCCACTATTCTCGGCCCGTGACGGCTCCCGAGCGCTCGGACGCCGAGCTGCTGCGGGCGCATGCTCAGGGTGACCCCCGCGCGTTCGAGGAGCTGGTCCGCCGGCACCGGGACCGGATGTGGGCGGTGGCGCTGCGCACGCTGCGCGAGCCCGAGGAGGCGGCCGACGCGCTGCAGGACGCGCTGATCTCGGCGTACCGGGCGGCCGGCTCCTTCCGGGCCGAGTCCGCGGTGACCACCTGGCTGCACCGGATCGTGGTCAACGCCTGCCTGGACCGGATCCGCCGGCGGCAGGTCCGCCCGACCGTGCCGCTGCCCGAGGACGGTCCGGGCGAGCCGGCCGAGCGGCGGGACCGGATGGCCGAGCGGGACACCGCGATGGTGGTGGAGGAGGGGCTCGGCCAGCTCAACCCCGAGCAGCGGGCGGCGATCGTGCTGGTCGACATCGAGGGCTATTCGGTGGCCGACGCCGCGCAGATCCTCGGGGTCGCCGAGGGCACCGTCAAGTCGCGGTGCGCCCGGGGCCGGGCCAGGCTCGCGGTGCTGCTCGGCCACCTGCGGAACCTTGACGCCCCGGCGGCCGTCACACCGGGACCGGGCACGCGGGAGGAGGGGCGATGACGGCTGCGGACCGGACGGCTGGGCCACCAGGGCCGTCCCAGCCGCACCCCGACCTCGACACACTCGCCGACCTCGACGCCGGCGTGCTGACCGACACCGAGGCGGAGCCGGTCCGGACCCACGCCGCCGGCTGCGCCCGCTGCGGGCAGGTGCTCGCCGCGCTCGGCGGCGTCCGGGCCGACCTGCGTGCGCTGCCCGCCCCGCCGCTGCCGCCGGCGGTGGCCGCCCGGCTGGACGCCACCCTCGCCGATCTCCGCCGGGTGCCGGCTGCGGACCGGCCGGCCACGACGACCGCCCGGCCGCCCGCGCCGGCCGCCGATCTCGCCGCCGCCCGGGAGCGGCGCGCGCGCCGGCTGCGGGTGCTGGGCGGCACCGCCGCGGCCGCGGTCGCGCTGGTCGTCGCCGGCGCCTCGGTGACCTCGGTGATCCGGGCAGGCAGCGGGTCGGACGACTCGGCCGGCGGCGGCGGGGGCGCGACGCTGGACCAGCGGACCACCCAGCGGGAGGACTCCGCCGCGGCGCCCGGTGCCGCGGCGCCGACCAGCCTGCCGCCGCTGCCCAACTTCGACCGGTCCAGCCTGGCGGCCGCGCTGCCGGCGCTGACGGCGACGTACGCGGTCGGCCGCGTCGTCGAGGACGGCCCGACCGGCCCGGCCGGGGCGATGGCGGACCGGGCCCAGCGGACGGCCTGCGTCCGGGCCATCCCCGGTGCCGAGGGCGAGGTCACCGCGGTCCGCTGGATCCGCTACGCCGGCCGCCCGGCGTACGTGCTGGTCTTCGTCGACGACGGTGTCCGCACGGCGTGGGTGGTGGGCGACCAGTGCGGGCAGGTGCCGGCGGTGCCCGCGACCGTGCTTGACACGGTCCGCTGACCCGTTCGGCGCAGCGCCGGAGCGGGAACACTCCGCCCGTAGGATCGGTTGCAGGGACGCGGCAATTCGCCGCTCCTGCCCAGTTGACGAAGGACGTGGTCAGACGTGACGGAGGCGACCGAGGTACGCGACGTGGTCATCGTCGGGTCCGGTCCCGCCGGCTACACCGCGGCGCTCTACACCGCCCGGGCCCAGCTCAAGCCCCTGGTCTTCGAGGGCAGCCAGTACGGCGGCGCCCTGATGACGACGACCGAGGTGGAAAACTACCCCGGCTTCCCCGAGGGCGTGATCGGCCCCGAGCTGATGGACAGCATCCGCACCCAGGCCGAGCGTTTCGGGGCCGAGTTGGTCACCGACGACGTGGTCAGCGTCGACCTGACCGGTGAGACCAAGATCGTCCGCACCCACGACCGGGAATACGCGGCCCGCGCGGTCATCATCGCCACCGGCTCGCACTACCGGAAGCTCGGCGTCCCGGGTGAGGAGCGGCTGTCCGGGCACGGCGTGTCCTGGTGCGCGACCTGCGACGGCTTCTTCTTCCGCAACCAGGACATCGTCGTGATCGGCGGCGGCGACACCGCGATGGAGGAGGCCACCTTCCTCACCCGGTTCGCCAGGTCGGTGACCGTCGTGCACCGGCGCGACGCGCTGCGGGCCAGCCGGATCATGCAGGAGCGCGCGTTCACCAACGACAAGATCTCGTTCCGCTGGAACACCGAGGTGCTCGAGGTGCTCGGCGACCAGTCGGTCACCGGCCTGCGGGTGCGCGACGTGCGGACCGGCGAGGAGAGCGAGCTGCCGGCGACCGGCTTCTTCGTCGCGATCGGGCACGACCCCCGGTCCGACCTCTTCCGCGGCCAGGTCCGGCTGGACGAGGAGGGCTACGTGCTGGTCGACGCCCCCTCCACGCACACCAACGTCGCGGGCGTGTTCGCCGCCGGCGACGTGGTCGACCACACCTACCGGCAGGCCGTCACCGCGGCCGGCACGGGCTGCGCGGCCGCGCTGGACGCCGAGCGCTTCCTGGCCGCGCTGGACCAGTCCGCGGAGGCGTCCGCGGCCGCCGCCGTCACCGTCTAACGGAATCCGGCGTCCCCGTCCGGCGTTGTCCCGCCGGTCAGGCAATCTCCGAGGAGGAATCCGTGGGCAGCACCAAGAAGGTCACCGACCAGACGTTCGACGCGGACGTGCTGGGCAGCGACAAGCCCGTGCTGGTCGACTTCTGGGCGGAGTGGTGTGGCCCGTGCAAGATGGTCGCCCCGGTGCTCGAGGAGATCGCCGCCCAGCACGGTGACAAGATCACCGTCGCGAAGCTCAACATCGACGAGAACCCGCAGATCGCGGAGAAGTACCAGATCCTCTCGATTCCGACGATGTCGGTCTTCTCCGGTGGCCAGGTCGTGAAGTCGATCGTCGGCGCAAAGCCGAAGTCGGCCCTGCTGCGTGACCTCGCCGACTACATCGGCTGAGCAGGCATCAGTCCCGGAGGACCCCCGCCGCGCCCGCGGCGGGGGTCCGGCCGTCTCAGGCGCCGGGCGGCACGATCCCGGACGCACGCGTAGACGACCGCCTGCACCCGGCGCGACCGTGACCCGACCGCCGGCCGCCTTGGTTCGTCGCCGACGGGCCTGCGGACCCGCCCTGGGGTAGAAATGGCGGGGTGACGTCCTTGGTGCTCGGCCCCCTGTTACGGCACGTCGACCAGACCTCCGCGACGGTCTGGGTGGAGACCTCCGACCCGTGCACGGTCTCGGTGCTCGGCGCCGAGCAGCACACCTTCCAGGTCGGCGACCGGCACTACGCGCTGGTCTGCGTGGAGGGACTGGAGCCGGGCTCCACGACGCCGTACGAGGTGCACCTCGACGGAGACCGGGAGTGGCCGCCCGCGGACACGAAGTTCCCGGCCCCGCGGATCCGGACGCTGCAGGACGGCCGGCCGGTGCGGCTGGCCTTCGGGTCCTGCCGCTACGCCTCGCCGCTGTCGGTGACCAGCGACGGCCGGTACGGCACCGACGCCCTGGACTCGTACGCGCGGCTGGTCGCCGACACCCCGGACACCGATTGGCCGGACGGGCTGCTGCTGCTCGGCGACCAGGTGTACGCGGACGACACCTCCCCGATCACCCAGGACGTGATCCGGCGCCGGCGGGACGTGTCGAAGCCGCCGGGGCTGGAGGTGGCGAACTTCGCCGAGTACGCCGAGCTCTACAACGAGTCATGGGGCGACCCGCTGGTGCGCTGGCTCTACTCCACCGTGCCGACCGCGATGATCTTCGACGACCACGACATCCGTGACGACTGGAACACCTCGGGCGTCTGGCGCGACCGGATGAAGCAGACCAGCTGGTGGCAGGAGCGGGTCACCGGCGGGCTGGCCGCGTACTGGGTCTACCAGCACCTCGGCAACCTGTCCCCGGCGGCGCTGGCCGAGGACGGGATCTACCGGAAGGTCTGCGCGGCCGACGGCGACGTGGGGCCGATGCTGCACGACTTCGCCGCGGCTGCCGACCGTGAGGCCGACGGCGCGAAGGGCTACCGGTGGAGCTACCGCCGCGACTTCGGGCCGGTGCGCGCCATCGTGGTCGACTCCCGGTGCGGCCGGATCCTGGACGACCGGAACCGCTGCATGGTCGGCACGGCCGAGGCGGCCTGGATCGAGTCGCAAGTGGACGGTGAGCTGGACCACCTGCTGGTGGCCACCTCGCTGCCCTGGCTGCTGCCCCGCTCCCTGCACGACCTGGAGTCGTGGAACGAGGCGCTGTGCGCCGGGTCCAGGGGCCCGCGGATGGCCGGTTTCGGCGAGAAGATTCGCGAGGGCGCGGACCTCGAGCACTGGGCGTCGTTCCGGGCCTCGTTCGACTGGCTGGCCGGCGTGCTGGAGGGGGTCGGCCGCGGTGACCGTGCACCTGCGACGGTCTGCGTGCTGTCCGGCGACGTGCACCACCAGTACGTCGCCGAGGCGCACTGGCCGAAGCAGCTGGGCAGCAAGGTCTATCAGATCGTCGCGTCGCCACTGCACCACACCGTGCCGCTGAGCCAGCGGACCGTCTTCAAGCTCGGCTGGAGCCGGCTGCTGGAGAAGGTGACCAAGGCGCTCGGCCGCTGGGACGACGTACCGCCGCTGCCGCTGTCCTGGCACAAGATCGCGGGGCCGTACTTCGGCAACTCGCTCGGCACGCTGCTGCTGGACGGCCGGTCGGCCGCGTTCACCCTGCACCGCGCGGTGACCACCCACCAGCAGGAGGACCGGATGGAGAAGGTGACCGAACTACAGCTGTCCTAAGTGGACTCACCGTTCCTCTGCGTCAGCTGGGGACGGGGCGGTAGGCGGGCTCCGGGCCGCGGGTGCCGAGCAGCCGCTCGACGGCGTACTCGACCTCCTCCCGCCAGGACACCGTGGTCCGCAGCTCCAGCCGCAGCCGCGGGAACCGCGGGTGCGTCCGGACCGTCTTGAAGCCGACCGCGAGCAGGTGCTCGGCCGGCAGCACGCAGCCCGGGCGCTCCCAGCGCCGGTCGCCGAAGGCCTCCACCGCCCGCACCCCGCGCAGCCGGAGGTCCTTGGCCACCCCCTGCACGAGCATCCGGCCCAGCCCCGCGCCCGCCATCTCCGGCCGGACGAAGGCGGTCATCAGCAGCACCGCGTCCGGGCTCACCGGGCTGGTCGGGAACGCCGCCGAGCGTGGGCTGTACGCCGGCGGCCCGTACAACACGAAGCCAGCGGCCAACCCGTCGACGTACGCGACCTTGCCGCAGCTGCCCCACTCCAGCAGCACGGTGGAGACCCAGGCCTCCTTCTCCAGCGCGGTGTCGCCGGCCTCCTCCGCGCGCTCGCGCTCCACCAACCCGAGCTCCCAGAAGACGCACCGCCGGCAGCTGCGCGGCAGATCGTCGAGGTTGTCCAGGGTGATGCTCGCGAGCTTGCGGGACACGGCGCGCCCTCCTGACCTCCATGGTCGCCGCCGACCGGCCCCGGCGGAAGGGCCAGCTGAATCGAGCCGGCCTGCCCGGATGCGGTCGTAGACTCGACCGGACGCCCACGCCAGGAGGCTCCTCGGCATGTCCGGCAACACCCTCGACCCCTATTCCGGCCGCTACGCCCACCGCACCCGCGGCCTCGCCGTCTCCGAGATCCGGGCACTCTTCTCGGTCGCCAACCGGCCGGAGGTGGTCTCGCTCGCCGGTGGCATGCCCTACACGGCGGCACTCCCGCTGGACGCCGTCGGGTCCATGCTCGGCGAGCTGGTCGCCCACAACGGTGCTGCGGCACTGCAATACTGCGCCGGCCAGGGTGACGAGCGGCTGCGCGAGCGGATCGCCGACGTGATGGCGCTGGAGGGGATCGCCGGCGCATCCGCCGATGACATCGTGGTCACCGTCGGCTCGCAGCAGGCGCTCGACCTGATCAGCCGGGTCTTCCTCGACCCGGGTGACGTCGTGCTCGCCGAGGGGCCGTCGTACGTCGGGGCGCTCGGCACGTTCGCGGCCGCCGAGGCCGAGGTGGTGCACGTGCCGCTGGACGGGGACGGGCTGATCCCGGCGGCCCTCTCCGAAGCGCTGGACGCGCTGGCCGCCGCCGGGCGACGAGCCAAGTTCCTCTACACGGTGCCCAACTTCCACAACCCGGCCGGCGTCACGCTCGCCGTCGAGCGGCGGGCGCAGATCCTCGCGTTGTGTGAGCGGCACGACGTGCTCGTCATCGAGGACAACCCGTACGGGCTGCTCGGCTTCGACGGGCAGACGCTGCCGGCGCTGCGGTCGCTGGCGCCGGAGGGGGTGGTCTACCTCGGCTCGTTCTCCAAGACCTTCGCCTCCGGGGTGCGGGTCGGCTGGGCGTACGCGCCGCCGGCCATCCGGGACAAGCTGGTCCTGCTGAGCGAGTCGCAGGTGCTCTGCCCGCCGATGCTGTCCCAGCTCGCGGTGGCGGAATACCTGGACACCCAGCCGTGGCAGGATCAGATCAAGGTCTTCCGCGAGTTATACCGGGAGCGCCGGGACGCGATGCTCGACGCGCTGTCCGCGCTGATGCCGCCGGGCTGCACCTGGACCCACCCGGACGGCGGGTTCTACGTCTGGCTCACGCTGCCGCCCGGCCTGGACGCGAAGGTCATGCAGCCGCGCGGCATCGCGGAGCGGGTCGCGTACGTGCCCGGCATCGGCTTCTACGCGGACGGCTCCGGCCGGCGGGAGATGCGGTTGTCGTACTGCTACCCCCCGCCGGAGCGCATCCGCGAGGGTGTGCGCAGACTTGCCGGCGTGGTGGAGCAGGAGTTGGAGCTGCGGGCGACCTTCGGGCCGCACGGTGAGGACCCGGCCGCGCCGGGCAGCCGCAGGGGATCGACGCCCGGCCCGGAGCTCGCATGAGCACCGAGACCGCAGCCGAACCCGCGGCGGCCGACCGGTCAGCCGACGTGGCGGTTGGGCCGGTGTCCGCTGGTGCCGCGGTGGACCTCACGGCGGTCGTGCTGGCGGGCGGGCTGGCCTACGAGCGGGACGTGTCGATCCGGTCCGGGCGGCGGGTGTGCGACGCGCTCAAGGCGGCCGGCGCCTCGGTCCGGGTGCTGGACGCCGACGCGGCCCTGGTCGCCACCCTGACCACCGATCGACCGGACGCGGTCTTCATCGCCCTGCACGGCGGGTCCGGTGAGGACGGCGCGCTGCGCACCGTGCTCGACCTCGTCCGGGTGCCGTACGCGGGCTCGGACGCGGCGGCCTGCCGGATGGCCTGGGACAAGCCGAACGCGAAGGCGGCGGTCCGGGCCGCCGGGCTCTCCACCCCGGACTGGGTGGCGCTCCCGCACTCGACCTTCCGCGAGCTGGGCGCGGCCGCGGTGCTGGACCGGATCGTCGACCGGCTCGGGCTGCCACTCATGGTCAAGCCGGCACAGGGCGGCTCCGCGCTCGGCGCGCAGATGGTCCGGTCCGCGGCCGGCCTTCCGGACGCGATGATCTCCTGCCTGTCGTACGGCGACACGGTGCTGGTCGAGCCGTACGTGGCCGGCGTCGAGGTGGCGGTCTCCGTGGTCGACCTCGGCGACGGGCCGGTCGCGCTGCCGGCGGTGGAGATCGAGCCATCAAGCGGCGTCTTCGACTACGCGTCCCGCTACACGGCCGGGACGACGACGTACCACACGCCGGCGCGGCTGCCGGTCGACGTCGCGGCGCGGGTCGCGGACACCGCGGTTCGCGCGCACACCGTGCTGGGCCTGCGCGACCTGTCCCGGACCGACGCGATCGTCACGCCGGCCGGCGTCGTCGAGTTCCTCGAGGTGAACGTGTCGCCCGGGATGACCGAGACCTCGCTGCTGCCGATGGCGGTGGAGGCGGCCGGTCTCGACCTCGGGTCGGTCTGCGCGACGCTGCTGCGGCGGGCCGCCGCGCGCTGACGCTCAGCCGGCGCGCCCGCCGGCCGGCTTGTCGATGACGTGCGGCAGGCTGCGCGGTATGGACTTCCAGGAAGTCGTCCGGCGGCGGCGCATGGTCCGCAACTACGACCCGGACCGACCGGTGCCACCCGAAGTGCGGGAGCGGATCCTCGCCAATGCGCTGCGCGCGCCCTCGGCCGGCTTCTCCCAGGGCTGGGCGTTCCTCGTGCTCGAGTCGCCGGCGGAGCGTCAGCGCTACTGGACGGCGACGGTCGACGGCTCCGACGAGCCCGATCCGTGGCTGACCGACATGCAGCGAGCCCCGCTGCTCATCGTCGCGCTGTCCCACCGGCAGGCGTACCTGGACCGGTACGCCGCCGCCGACAAGGGCTGGACCGACAAGGACGAGGCCCGCTGGCCGGTGCCGTACTGGCACATCGACACGGGGTTCGCCGCCCTGCTCATGCTGCTCACCGTGGTCGACGAAGGGCTGGGGGCGTGCTTCTTCGGCGTGCCACCGGAGCGGATCCCGGGCTTCCGGGTGGCCTTCGGAGTGCCGGATGAGTACACGCCGATCGGCACCGTCTCCGTCGGCTACCGGGCGCCGGACCGCAGGTCGCCGTCGCTGCGGCGCGGGCACCGGCCGGTGGAGGACGTCGTGCACCGGGGCGCCTGGTGAGTGCTCTTCCGCTAGAGGGCACCCGTGTACGGCTCCGCGACTGGCGCGAAGCCGACGTGCCGGCGCTACGTGAGTGGCTGCGACCGCACCACGACTGGCACCGCTGGGATGCGCCCTACTTCGCCCGACCAACCGAGGAGCAGGCCGACCGGATGTGCCGGGACGTCGCCGCGGAGGCTACCGCGCCTGAGCTCCCGACTCCGCGGATGCGGCTCGCGGTCGCGGACATCACCGACGACCGGCTGCTCGGGTCGGTCGGCTGGTACTGGGAGTCCCAGGAGACCGACTGGCGGCGGATCGGGATCGTGCTCTATGACCCGGCCGTCTGGTCGGGTGGGCGCGGCACCGAGGCGGTCGCGCTCTGGACGACGTACCTCTTCGAGACGACCGACGTCGTCCGGCTCGACTGTGCGACCTGGTCCGGCAACGCGCGGATGTGCCGGGTCGGGGAGAAGCTCGGTTGGACGCTGGAGGCCCGCTTCAGGGAGGCCCGGGTCGTCGATGGACAGCGGTACGACAGCGTCGTCTACGGGGTGCTCCGATCGGAGTGGACCGCACGGCTGAAGCAGCTCGCGAGTGGGTAGCGTCTGATCGCCATGGACACCCTGCCGCTCGCCATCGCCAACGGATGGGCATCCGGGCTGAGCGCGTACGGCGTGGTCTTCATCGTCGGGATGCTCGGCCGCACCGGCGTCGCCGATACGCCGGAGACCCTGCAGCGGACAGACGTTCTGGCGTTCGTCTTCGTACTGCTCGCCGTCGAGGTCGTCGCCGACAAGATCCCGTACGTCGACTCACTCTGGGACAGCGTGCACACCGTGATCCGGCCGACGATCGCGGCGGTCCTCGGCGTGCTCATCGCCGGCGACGCGTCCACCCTGGACCAGGCAATCGCTGGCACCGGGTCGAGCGTCACCGCGTTGCTCAGTCACTTGGCCAAGGGCGGGTTCCGCCTTGCGGTCAACACCTCGCCCGAGCCGGTCTCGAACGTGGGCACCAGCCTGGCCGAGGACGGTGCGGTGATCGGCATGACGCTCTTCGCCTGGCAGTTCCCCCTGGCCGCCGCGATCATCGCCATCGTTCTGCTGGGCATCGGCCTCACTCTCGTGGTGTTCCTGCTCTCCCGCGTCCACCGCGGCCTAGCCCGGCTCCGCCAGCGTTTCACGTGAAACAGCGGGGCAGCGTGCTCGCCAATCGTTGGATGCCGCCGTCCATCGTGACGCCCGAGCCGCCGGTCCGCGACGTCCACTCAGCCGGCGCGTGGCTTGAGGTCACCGTCGGCGTCACCCCGCGGCTGATGATCGGCGACATCGCATCCAGGTGTGCGTCGCCGGAGAGGACCGGCACAGCGGCGACCTGGTTCTGATCGGCTCGCGAACCGCGGCCATCGCTCATGGTCCGCGTCAACGACACCGACGCGCACTGCACCCGCGCCCGAGCTGCTGGCGCCGCCATCCTCAGCGAGCCCGCCAGCTACCCGTACGGCGAGCGCCAGTACACCGCCGAGGATCCGACGGTCACCACTTCTCCCATGCCCTTGCCGACACCGACCCCGCCACCTGGGGCGGTCGACTCTCCTAGTCACCCAGGCCCCCTGTCCGTCCTCGGTCTCTGCAGCCGCTCCGCGAAGCCGGCCTACGCGCAAACGCCACCGCCCCCACTCCGGTGCTCGCACCACCGCTTCCTAAGCCCGAGCCCGGATACCGTCACCATCGAGTCGCTGTCGTGCGGACGTGGCTCCATGAAGGCCGAGCTACACGGTGGTGGGACCGGCCGGCTAGTGCGGTCGCCGTCTCGGCCGAGACCCAGCTGGTTGCCACCTCCAGGAGCAGCCTGCCGAGCTGAGTGACCTCCCAGAGCCAGCTCCCGCGTTTGGCGTTGGTTCGCTTGTTTCACGTGGAGCGCCGAGAGGTGCCGTCTCGTGGTGCCCAAGGGGACTCCATCGACGGACTGTTGGCGGACGCCGTGGTCGTCGTCACGGCCCGCGGTCTGGGCGCCGCCGTTCACGGAAATTGACATGTGGCTCGACATGTTTCACGTGGAACACCGGGCGACGGCCAGCCGATGATCAGACCCGCTCGTTGACGCATTCCAGGCGGCCATCTCGCCTGAGCCGGCGGGTCGACGAGTGCTGGGCCGGCACTCGGACCCCGAGCAAACGTTAGGCCAGAACGTGCGGTCCCGGCGAGCATGGGACTGCACCCCGCGGAATGCTCGATCACGTCGGCCGGAGCCGAGTGGGTATGGCGTGACAGAAGAAGCACCACGAGTCGGCGCCGGGCAGCACCGACGGGCGCGGGACCGTGCTCGCGGAAGTCGGCCGATCGGGCCCATGCACACGGCGGGTGGATGACCGTGCTCGGCTGTCGGCGGAAGCCGAGCAGGCTCGGCGTGACGAAGGAGACCCACAGTTCGGTGCCCGGCAGCGCCAGCGGACACCGGTCGACGCTCACGGACGTCCGCCGCACGGCCCGCCGCGTCCAGCGGGCGTGCACCACCGTGCTCGGCCGGTGGCGGGAGAACAAGATCCGGTACGAGCGACGCTGGCGGGTGCAGGGCCGCGGTCGCGGACGCCCGCCCTCAGCCCCCGCGGCGTGCGGCGTGCTCGACCGTCCTCGGCTGGCGGCCAGAGCCAAGAAGGCCGGCGCGACGGAGGGGGCAGCACGATCCGGTGCGTGCAGCGCAGGCGGCACAGGGCCGCAGTCGCGGACGTCCGTCACCCGGCCCGCCACGGACGGCTGATCCCTAGTTGGCGGATGGAAGGAGCAGGAACGGCGTGACAGAGGGAGCAGCACGGTCAGGGTCGGGGAGGCGAGGGGAAGGGTGACAGGTAGGGTCCGGGCGTGCTGCTGGAGCGGCGGGCGCGGGAGGGGATCCTGTCGGGCTCGGTGACGGTGCTGTACCGGCGGTGGCGGCGGGCGCAGGTGGTGGCGGGACGCAACTACCGAACGGCCGCCGGACTGATCGCGGTGGACGCGGTCGAGGTCGTGGATCCGGCCGAGCTCACGGACCCCGACGCCGCGCCGGCCGGCTACGACTCGGTGGCGGCGCTCCGGGCGGACCTGCGGGGCGACCCGGAGAACCCGGTCTTCCGGCTCGCCGTCCGGCCCGCGGACGGACCGGACCCACGCGAGGTGCTGGCCGCGGACGCCGACCTCACGCCGGCCGACGTCGCCGAGCTGGACCGCCGGTTGGCGCGGCTCGACCGCGCCAGCCCGAACGGTCCGTGGACCGCGGAGACGCTGGCGGCGATCCGTGACCAGCCGGGCCGGCGAGCGGGCGACCTGGCCGCTGCGGCCGGGCGGGAGACGCCGGCGTTCAAGCTGGACGTCCGCAAGCTCAAGGCGCTCGGGCTGACGTACAGCCTGCCGGTCGGCTACCGGCTCACGCCGCGCGGCGCGGCGTACCTCCGCCTCAGTGCAGGACCTTGAGGCCGATCACGCAGCCGACGATGCCGGCGAGCAGCAGCACCTTCGCCGCTGACACCACCTCGTCGCCGGTCGCCATCGCGTAGGCGGCGGTCAGCGTCGCGCCGATGCCGACCCAGACCGCGTACGAGGTGCCGATGGGGAGGTCGCGCATGGCATAGGCGAGGCCGCCCATGCTGATGACGATCCCGACGAGGAAGACGACCACCGGCACCGGTCGAGTGAACCCGTCGGACTTGCCGAGCGCGGTCGCCCACACTGCCTCGAAGACACCGGAGACGACGAGAACGAGCCAGGACATCGAATGCTCCCTGGCGCCGTCTTGTCGCTGACCGGGTACGGCACCGCTCGTCCGGGAGCCCTCATCGGGGCTCTGCTCCCAGTGTCGCACCGCTCGCGGACCTCAGGTGGTGGCGTTCGCCACCGCGGTGACGGCCGGCTGGTGGCCGGACGGACCGCGGCCGGCGAGCTGGCCGCCGCGAGCGGTCAGCCCGCCTGGTCGAACCCGGGCCGTGGCCCCATCCCCGGCGCCATCAGGCCGACGATCCGCTCCAGGTCGTCGACCGAGGCGAACTCGACCACGATCTTGCCCTTGCGGCGGCCGAGCTCGACCTTGACCCGGGTGTCGAAGCTGTCCGACAGGCGGTCGGCGAGGTCGGTCAGCGCCGGCGCCGTGACCCGCTGGCCGCGCGCGGTCCGAGCCTTCTCCGGCTTGTCGTGGCCGGCGAGCGCGACCAGCTCCTCGACCGCGCGCACGGAGAGGCCCTCGGCGACGATCCGGGCGGCCAGCGCGTCCTGCGCGTCGGCGTCGTTGAGGGAGAGGAGGGCTCGGGCGTGACCGGCGGAGAGCACCCCCGCCGCGACCCGCCGCTGCACCGGAACCGAGAGGTTGAGCAGCCGGACGGTGTTGGTCACCTGGGAACGGCTGCGGCCGATCCGCTGCGCCAGCTCCTCATGGGTGGTGCCGAACTCGTCCAGCAGCTGCCGGTAGGCGGCCGCCTCCTCCAACGGGTTGAGCTGGACGCGGTGCAGGTTTTCCAGCAGCGCGTCGCGGAGCATCGCGTCGTCGGCGGTGTCCCGGACGATCGCCGGGATGGTGGCCAGCCCGAGCTCGCGGGTCGCCCGCCACCGGCGCTCGCCCATGACCAGCTCGTACGACTCCGGGTCCAGCGGCCGCACGACGACCGGCTGGAGCAGGCCGAACTCCTTGATGGAGGTCTTGAGCTCGTCCTGCGACTCCTCGTCGAAGACCTGCCGCGGCTGCCGCGGGTTGGGCCGGATCGAGTCGACCGGCAGCTCGCGGAACGAGGCGCCCGGCACCTCCGCCGGCCCGGCAGACTCGACCGGGGCGGCCGTCACCGCCTCGACAACCGGATCATGAGGAGAGGGCGCAGCGGGCGCCGGGGCGGCCGGCTCCACGATCGTCGCCGTTGCCGGCGGACCGGTCGGGATCAGCGCACCGAGACCCTTGCCGAGACCGCCGCGGCGGCTCACTCCGACTCCCGGATCCCCGGCGCGGCCAGCTGGGTGCCACGGACGGCGATCTCGCGCGCGGCCTCGAAATAGGTCAGCGCTCCGCGGGAGCCGGGGTCGTACGTCATCACCGACTGACCATACCCGGGCGCTTCGGACACCCGGACCGACCTGGGGATAACGACGTCCAGCACCACGTCGCCGAAGTGGCTGCGCACCTCCTGGGCGACCTGGTCGGCCAGCTTGGTGCGCCCGTCGTACATGGTCAGCAGGATGGTGGACACCCGCAGCCCGCCGTTGAGGTGGGACTGGATGAGGTCGATATTGCTGAGCAGCTGACCGAGCCCCTCGAGCGCGTAGTACTCGCACTGGATCGGGATCAGCACCTCGTCCCCGGCGACCAGCGCGTTGACAGTGAGCAGGCCGAGCGACGGCGGGCAGTCGATGAGGATGTAGTCGACGTCGTTGCCGTACGCCTCGATCGCCTTGCGCAGCCGGTGCTCCCGGGCGACCACCGAGACGAGCTCGATCTCGGCGCCGGCCAGGTCGATGGTGGCCGGCACGCACCACAGGTTGGGCGCCTGCTCGACCGGCACCGCGGTCTCCGCCAGCGACGCCCCCTCGACCAGCACCTCGTAGATCGACGGGGTGCCGCTGCTGTGCTCGACCCCCAGCCCGGTGCTCGTGTTGCCCTGCGGGTCGAGGTCGATGACCAGGACCTTGAGCCCGTGCAGCGCGAAGGCGACCGCGAGGTTGACCGTGCTGGTCGTCTTGCCGACGCCGCCCTTCTGGTTGGCGATGGTCATGACCCGGCGCCGGCCCGGGCGGGGGAAGGCGCTGTCGCGGGTCGGGTTGAGCACCCGGACCGCCTGCGCCGCCTCCCGCATGATCGGGGTGTCCAGCTCGCCGTCGCGGGGCGGGCCGACGGCGTCGTCGAGGACGCTCCTGATCCGGGTCCGGCTTGCATCGAGCGTCGCGGTCGGCTCGTGGGTCACCGTGTCATCCTCACTGCTCGATCCGCCCTCGGGCGGCGACTCGCCCACGTCGTCTCCTCCGATCCACCCGGTCGGTGCAGAAACGCCGTGGATGTCCGGCGTCGGGGGCGCAGGCTCCGCTGGCCAGCCGATCGCGCTCGCCTGCCGCCCAGGGATCGTGCCCGTCACCCGACGCGCCCTCCTCGTCGCCTCCCACTGGCGCCAGACCGCACGGTACCCCGGGTCACGACGACCACCGTGGTCGGCGGATCCACCGTGCCGGCGCCGCACCGCACCACCTCGGCGGCGGACGCGCCGGCCCGGGTGAGCGCGGCGCGGGTGGCGGCGAGCTCGGTCTCGGCGGTGTCGCCCTTGACCGCGAGCAGCCGGCCGCCGTCGCGCACCAGCGGGAGGCACCAGCCGGCGAGCCGGTCCAGTGGCGCCACCGCTCGGGCGGTCACCACGTCGGCGCCGGCCAGCGCGCGGCGGACCGGTCCCTCCTCAGCCCGCCCGCGGACGACCGTGACGCCGGCGAGCCCGAGCCGCTCGACGCACTCGGTCAGGAAGGCGTACCGGCGGGCCAGCGGCTCCAGCAGCACCACGGTCAGGTCCGGGCGGGCCAGCGCGAGCGGGATGCCCGGCAGCCCGGCCCCGCTGCCGGCGTCGACCACCCGGGCGTTCGGCGGGACCAGCTCGCTGACCACCGCGGAGTTGAGCAGGTGCCGGTCCCACAGCCGCGGCACCTCGCGTGGGCCGAGCAGCCCGCGGACGGTGCCGTCGGTGGCGAGGATCGCCGCGTACGCGACCGCGCGGTCCAGCGCGGCACCGAAGACCGCCGCCGCGGCCGGCGGCGCGGCCGGGCCTCCGGCGGCGGGCGAGTCAGTGTCCATAGTGGACAGCGGTGGCGGAGTGGGGAAGCGGGGTCGGTCGGCTCACTTGTCCGGCAGGACGACGACCCGGCGGTCCGGCTCCTCGCCCTCGGACTCGCTGCGCACGCCCTCGATCGTCGCGACGGTGTCGTGGACGACCTTGCGCTCGAACGGGTTCATCGCGTCCAGCCGCACCGGCGCGCCGGACGAGCGGACCTCGGCCGCGGCGTCCCTGGCGATGTCGGCGAGCACCGTGCGCCGCCGGGCCCGGTAGCCGCCGACGTCGAGCATCAGCCGGCTGCGCAGCCCGGTCTGCTGCTGCACGGCCAGCCGGGTGAGCTCCTGCAACGCGTCCAGGGTGGCGCCGTTCGGCCCCACCAGGCCCTGCAGGCCCTCGCCGATCACGGCCACGACCGCGCGGTCACCCTCCACGTCGAGGTCGATGTCGCCGTCGAAGTCGACGATGTCGAGCAGCCGCTCCAGGTAGTCGCCGGCGATGTCGCCCTCCTGGACGAGCAGCGCCTCGCCCCGCTCGGGGCGGTCGGCGTCCTCGGCGACGGCGTCGACACCGGCGGTGGGGCTGTCGGTCACGGGCGTGTCGGTCACGTGTTCTCCACAGGTGGGTCTCACCCGCCCGAACGGCGGGCGCGAGGTCAGCGTCGCTTCTTCTTCTGCCGGGTCTGGGTGGGGGAGCGCTGCCCCTGCGGGCGGCGCGCGCCACCGGGCCGGGCGTTGCCTCCGCCGGGCTTCGGCCGGGGGGCCGGCGCGGCCGGCTTGTCGGTCCCGTCGCCGTCGTCCGCGGCCGCGGCGTCCTCGGGCGGCGTCGCGCCCGCAGCGGGGGACTGGCCGTTGGCGGTGGGCGGGGTGGCACCGTCCGCGGCGGCCGCGCCGCGCTTGCGCTTCCCGGCGGGCTTGCCGTCCACGCCACCACCTGCTGCGCCACCACCGGCCGCACCCGCCGCACCGGCGCCGGTCGCACCATCCGCACCATCCGCCGGCGCCACGCCGTCCGTCCCGGTCCCGGTCACCGCCGGCGGGGCGCCCTTGCGTGGCCGGACCGGCTTCTGCCCCGGCTTCGGGGCCAGCAGCTTGGGGTCGATGGCCGGCTTGTCCGCGTCCTTCTTCGCATTCGGATGCGGCATCCGCTTGATGATGTAGAACTGCTGCCCCATGGTCCACAGGTTGTTGGTGAACCAGTACAGCAGGACGCCGATCGGGAAGAAGAAGCCGGAGACGAAGAGGCTGGCGGGCATGCCGTACAGCAGGAGCTTCTGGATCATGGCCTGCTGGCCGTCGACCACCTGGGTGTTGCGGGAGATGATCTGCCGCTGGGTGATGTACGTGGCGGCGACCATGAGCACGATCAGCGTGAACGCGACGATCATGGTCGCGGTGGGGCTGGCGCCGGGGATCTCGTTGGCCAGGTCGCGCGGGTCGCTGAAGGCGGACGCGATCGGGGCGCCGAAGATCATCGCCTGGCCGGCGCTGTCGGCCTGGTCCTGCGTCCAGCCGTACTCCTGGTAGAGCGCCGGTGCCTTGTCGCTGCCGACCAGCCGCAGCACGTGGAAGAGGGCCAGGAAGACCGGCGCCTGCAGCAGGATCGGGAGGCACCCGCCGAGCGGGTTGAAGCCCTCCTCCTTCTGCAGCTTCATCATTTCCTGGCTGAGCGTCTGCCGGTCGTTCTTGTACTTCTCGCGCAGCGCCGCGATCTTCGGCTGCACCTCTTGCATCTTGCGCTGGCTGTGCACCTGCTTGATGAAGAAGCGGAAGAGCAGGATCCGGATCGTCACGACCAGCAGCACGATCGACAGCGCCCAGGTCAGGCCGCTGTCGGGGTCCAGGCCCATCCACTCGAAGAGCCGGTGCCACTGCAGCAGCACCCAGGAGACCGCGATGTAGAGGGGGTTCAGCAACGAGGGGCTCCTGTCGGGGTCGGCGCCGGGACGCCGGCTCGGATCGAACTGCGTTCGACGCCGCCGCTGCCTCCGGACGGCGTGGCGGAGCCACGATGCCCAACGACGGGCGGCACCGGGTCGTGCCCACCAGGGTGCCAGGGACCGCAGCGGAGCAGCCGGCGGGTGGTCAGCCAGCCACCGCGCAGGGCGCCGTGCCGCTCCACCGCGGTCACCCCGTACGCGCTGCAGGACGGGGTGAAGCGGCAGGCCGGCGGCCGCACCGGGGAGATCCAGCGCTGGTACGCCCGGATCGCGGCGAGCAGCAGCCGGGCGACCGTCGAGCGGCGGCGCCGGCGGGTCACCAGCCGGACCACCAGGTCGTACGCGGACAGCAGCAGCACGCTCGCGAGCAGGGTGAGCGTCACCTGCCAGGCGGTCACCGGAGCGCTCCCGCGGTGCCCAGGCCGAGGCGGTCGAGGGAGCCGTCGAGGTCGCGGCCGAGCGTCGCCGAGTCGGCGGCGCCGGCCGGCGGCAGGGCCCGGACGACCAGCAGGGCGCCGGCGGGCAGCTGCCCGAGCCGGTCGCGCACCAGGTGCCGCAGCCGGCGGACGGTCCGGTGCCGGACCACGGAGCCACCGACGGCGCGACCGACGACGAAGCCGACCCGGGCGACGGGCAGCGGCTCCGCGGCCGGGTCCGGCGCGAGGTAGTGGGTCACCAGAGTGCTCCGGCCGGCCCGCCGCCCGCGGCGGACGGCGAGCGCGAAGTCCTCGCGGCGCCTCAGCCGCGCCGGCGCCGGGAGCACGTCACGCCGCGGCGATCAGGCGGAGAGCTCGCCGCGGCCCTTGCGGCGACGGGCGGCGAGGATCGCGCGGCCGGCGCGGGTGCGCATGCGCAACCGGAAACCGTGAGTCTTGGCCCGACGGCGATTGTTCGGCTGGAAGGTGCGCTTGCTCACGGACGGGCTCCTGGCTTCGACGGCATCCTGCGAGTGGTCCGACAGGACCCGCATCGACACGGGGCCGGGCGTGGCGGACTCACGACCCGCCAACGGTACGGAACGGCGCCACGCCCGGTCAAACGAGACCGCCCGACTCGGTTGTGGGTGGCCAGCCGCGCGCTGTACGGTGCCAATCCTCCGGGCCTTCCCCCACCGGTTCTCAGCGGTGACCGGACACCCTACGTCGGGGAGGTCGAAAGACGCGCTGAGAACCCGCGCACACGGTCCGTGGGTGCCAGATACACAGCCTGTGGACAGCCATGTGGACAGTGGAACCACGGTCAATACTCACCGACGTGTCCACGGGGAGGAGCAGCGGGTGCCGGAGGAAACGGTCAACCTCGACGGTCTCTGGTCGCAGGCCATCGACGGGCTCACCGACAGCACCGTGACGCCGCAGCAGCGAGGGTGGCTGCGCACCACCCGGCCGCTCGGGCTGCTGGACGGCACCGCGCTGCTGGCCGCGCCCAACGAGTTCACCAAGGATGTGCTGGAGACCCGGCTGCGGCCGATGATCACCGACGCGCTGTCCCGGCTGCTCGGGCGCGAGATCCGGGTGGCCGTCACGGTGGAGCCGCCGCCCGCGCCGGCCGAGGGCGGGACCGTGGTGCCGCTGCCGATCGGCGGCGGCCTCGGTGGCGACCGGGACCAGGTCGCCGAGGAGACCGTGCCCGGCATGCACTGGCCGCCGCCGTCCGCGGTGGGCGGCCGGCCGCCCACCCGGGTCGAGCCGGCCCGGCTCAACCCGAAGTACACCTTCGAGACCTTCGTCATCGGCTCCGGCAACCGGTTCGCGCACGCGGCCGCGGTGGCCGTGGCCGAGGCGCCGGCGAAGGCGTACAACCCGCTGTTCATCTACGGCGACTCCGGGCTGGGCAAGACCCACCTGCTGCACGCCATCGGGCACTACGCCCAGCGGCTCTTCCAGACCGCGCGGGTCAAGTACGTGAGTTCGGAGGAGTTCACCAACGACTTCATCAACTCGCTGCGCGACGACAAGCAGTCCGCCTTCCAGCGGCGCTACCGCGACAACGACGTCCTCCTGGTCGACGACATCCAGTTCCTGGAGAACAAGGAACGGACCCAGGAGGAGTTCTTCCACACGTTCAACACGCTGCACAACGCGAACAAGCAGATCGTGATCAGCTCGGACCGGCCGCCCAAGCAGCTCTCGACGCTGGAGGACCGGCTGCGCACCCGCTTCGAGTGGGGCCTGATCACCGACGTGCAGCCGCCGGATCTGGAGACCCGGATCGCGATCCTGCGGAAGAAGGCCGCCCAGGAGCGGCTGAACGCGCCACCGGACGTGCTCGAGTTCATCGCCTCGAAGATCCAGTCCAACATCCGCGAGCTCGAGGGCGCGCTCATCCGGGTCACCGCCTTCGCCAGCCTCAACCGGCAGGCCGTCGACCTCACGCTGGCCGAGATCGTGCTCAAGGACCTGATCGCCGACGACGACCGGCCGGAGATCACCGCCGCGACCATCATCGCGGCCACCGCCGAGTATTTCGGGATCACCATCGACGACCTGTGCGGGCAGTCCCGCAGCCGGGTGCTGGTGACCGCGCGGCAGATCGCGATGTACCTGTGCCGCGAGCTGACCGACCTCTCCCTGCCCAAGATCGGGCAGACCTTCGGTGGCCGCGACCACACCACGGTCATGCACGCGGACCGGAAGATCCGCTCGCTGATGGCCGAGCGCCGGCAGATCTTCAACCAGGTGACCGAGCTGACCAACCGGATCAAGCACCGGGCCCGGCAGTGATTTCCCCGCGGTCGGTGGCGTTGACCCGCGCTACCCGCCGAACGGGTGGTGAATCACTGATCCGATGTGCACAGCTTGGGGAGAAGTCTGTGGACAACTGGGGACGAGAGGTGGATGACGGCGTACGGACACCCGTCGTCCACCGGCCGGACGGCTCGACGTCTCCGGAGCCCACATCCGATCCACAGCCGCCGCGGGCCGGTGGCCTGGCCGGACGCTCCCCATCCACACCATCCACAGCACCTACTACGACTCCGACTCTTCTTCTCCAGAGAACGAAGGACCGAAACAGGGGTGTGGGCGGTCGCCTGGGGACGGCCGCCAGACTGTCGGACCGGACGGGCATGATGGGCCCCCACAGCACCGTGTCGGAGGAGTGCGGACCATGAAGTTCCGGGTGGAGCGCGACCCGCTCGCCGAGGCGGTCGCCTGGACCGCACGCAGCCTTCCCGCGCGGCCCGCGGTGCCGGTGCTCGGCGGGGTGCTGCTCGAGGTCGCCGACAGCACGCTCACCGTCTCCGGCTTCGACTACGAGGTCTCCACCCAGGTGGAGGTCGACGTGCACGGGGCCTCCGCCGGGCGGACCCTGGTCAGCGGCCGGCTGCTGGCGGAGATCAGCCGGGCGCTGCCGCCGCACCCGGTGGACGTGGCGATGGACGGCCCGCGGGTCACGATCAGCTGCGGCAGCGCCCGCTTCACGCTGCCGGTGATGCCGGTCGAGGACTACCCGACGCTGCCGACCATGCCGACGACCGCCGGCGTGGTGGACAGCGCCACCTTCGCCACCGCGGTCGGCCAGGTGGCCGTCGCCGCCGGCCGGGACGACACGCTGCCCATGCTCACCGGCGTCCGGCTGGAGATCGAGGGCGAGCAGCTGCGGCTGGCCGCCACCGACCGCTACCGGCTGGCCGTCCGCGAGCTGCTGTGGAAGCCGGAGCAGGCCGACCTCAACGCCCAGGTGCTGATCCCGGCCCGGACGCTGGCCGAGTCGGCCAAGACGCTCACCGGCGGCTCCGAGATCACCCTCGCGCTGGCCAGCGGCGGCGCCGGCGAGGGCATGATCGGGTTCGCCGGCCCGGGGCGGCGGGCGACGACCCGGCTGCTCGACGCCGAGTTCCCGAAATACCGCTCGCTCTTCCCCTCCGAGTGGTCGGCCACCGCCGACATCCCGGTGGCGGCGCTGGCCGAGGCCGTCAAGCGGGTGGCGCTGGTCGCCGACCGCGGCACCCCGGTCCGCCTCGACTTCAGCGAGGGCGTGCTGGCGCTGGCCGCTGGCGGTGACGACGAGGGCCGGGCCGAGGAGCAGGTCGAGGTGCAGTTCGACGGCGAGCCGCTGACCATCGCGTTCAACCCGACCTTCCTGCTCGACGGGCTGACCGCCGTGCACGCCGGGATCGCCCGGATGTCGTTCACCACGCCGAGCAAGCCGTCCGTGGTGACCGCCGTCGACGGCGACGGGACCACCGACTTCCGCTACCTGATCATGCCGGTGCGGCTCCCGGGCTGACGCCCTTGATCGGTTCCGCCGCGGCGGTATGCGCACCGGTCCGACCGGGGACAACTGACCACGACGGGACGAGGACTCGGAGGTCGCGGTGGAGATCGGTCTGATCGGGCTCGGCAAGATGGGCGGCAACATGGCCGAGCGGCTCCGCCGCGGCGGCCACACGGTGGTCGGCTTCGACCGCAACGACTCCTCGCCCCGCGACGTGGCCAGCCTCGAGGAGCTGGTCCAGAAGCTCGCCAAGCCGCGGGTGATCTGGGTGATGGTGCCCTCCGGCGAGCCGACCCGGGCGACCGTGCGGGATCTCGGCGAGCTGCTCGAGCCCGGCGACGTGGTCGTCGACGGCGGCAACTCGCGCTACACCGACGACCAGGTGCACGCCGAGATGCTCGGCGACAAGGGCATCGGCTACGTGGACGCCGGCGTCTCCGGCGGCGTCTGGGGCCTGCAAAACGGCTACGCCCTGATGGTCGGCGGCGCGGCCGAGCACGTGGCCAAGGTTCAGCCGGCCTTCGACACGCTCAAGCCCTCCGAGGGCGGCTTCGTGCACGCCGGCAAGGTCGGCGCCGGCCACTTCGCCAAGATGGTCCACAACGGCATCGAGTACGGGATCATGCAGGCGTACGGCGAGGGCTACGAGCTGCTCGAGACCTCCGACCTGGTCACCGCGGTGCCGGACGTGTTCCGCAGCTGGACCCAGGGCACCGTCATCCGCTCCTGGCTGCTCGACCTGCTGGTCCGGGCGCTCGACCAGGACCCGGAGCTGGACAAGATCCGCGGCTGGGCCGAGGACTCCGGCGAGGGCCGCTGGACGCTGCAGGCGGCGATCGAGTACGCGGTGCCGATGCCGGTGATCGCGGCCGCGCTGTTCGCCCGCTTCTCCAGCCGGCAGGAGGACTCCCCGGCGATGAAGGTCGTGGCCGCGCTCCGCAACCAGTTCGGCGGGCACGCGACCACCGCGGCGCAGGCCGACGCGGCCCAGGACGAGCCGACTCCCGGCATCACCCCCGAGGCCACCGGCTCCGCCCCGCCGGCGCCGCCCGCCCCGGGCGGCTGATGTACGTCCGGCACCTGTCGGTCGCCGACTTCCGGTCCTGGCCGGCGGCCGAGGTCGCCTTCGAGCCGGGACCCAGCGTGCTCGTCGGGCCCAACGGCCAGGGCAAGACCAACCTGGTCGAGGCGCTCGGCTACGTCGCCACGCTCGCCTCGCACCGGGTGGCCACCGACGCGCCGCTGGTCCGCGAGGGTGCCGCCCGGGCGGTGGTGCGCACCGCGGTGGTCAGCGACGGCCGCGAGCTGCTGGTTGAGCTGGAGATCAACCCGGGCAAGGCCAACCGGGCCCGGCTCAACCGCTCGCCGGTGCCGCGGGCCCGGGACGTCCTCGGCGCGCTGCGCTCGGTGCTCTTCGCCCCGGAGGACCTCGCCCTGGTGCGCGGCGACCCCGGCGAGCGGCGCCGCTTCCTCGACGAGCTGCTGGTGCAGCGCACCCCGCGGTACGCGGGGGTCCGGGCCGACTACGACCGGGTGCTCAAGCAGCGCGGCGCGCTGCTGAAGACGGCCGGGGCGGCCCGGCGCGCCGGCGGCGCCGGCGACCTGCGCACCCTCGACGTCTGGGACGGCCACCTCGCCCGGCACGGCGCCGAGCTGCTGGCCGGCCGGCTGGCGCTGGTCCGGGCGCTGACGCCGTACGTCTCCGGCGCGTACGAGGAGGTGGCCCGCGGCGGCGGCCCGGCGGCGGTGTCGTACGCGTGCTCGCTCGGGGAGGCGCTGCCCCCGGGCGAGCCGGCGGCCGACCTGCTGGAGGCGGCGCTGCTGTCCGAGCTGGCCCGGCTGCGGGCGCAGGAGGTGGAGCGCGGGGTCACCCTGGTCGGCCCGCACCGGGACGACCTGGTGCTCGCGCTGGGCGGCCGGCCGGCGAAGGGGTACGCCAGCCAGGGGGAGAGCTGGTCGTACGCGCTGGCCTTGCGGCTGGCGTCGTACGAGCTGCTGTCCGCGGACGGCGCCGAGCCGGTGCTGGTGCTCGACGACGTCTTCGCCGAGCTGGACACCGCCCGGCGCGGCCGGCTCGCCGCGGTCGCCGGCAAGGCCGAGCAGGTGCTGGTCACCGCCGCGGTCGCCGAGGATGTGCCGGACGAGCTGCTGGGCGCGCGCTACGACGTCGCCGACGGGCTGGTCCGCCGTGTCCGCTGAGCCGCCGCCCGCCCCCCGCCCAGGCCGACCCGACCGTCCGGAGTGGACGGTGGCGGAGGTGGGGTCCGAAGTGGACCCCACGGCGCCGGCGGAGCCTGTGGACGGACCTGTGGAAGCTGTGGATGACGGCGAGGGCATGGGCCGGTCCGCGCTGGAGACGGCCCGGGCCGCGTCCCGCCGGAGCCCGCTGCGCGGCGGTGCCCGCCGGATCGCCGGCCGGCGGCCGGGGGCCGAGCGGCGGAGCGGCGGCTACACCGGGCCCGGACCCGACCCGCGGGACCCGCAGCCCTTCGGCTCGCTGGTCCGCCGGCTGGTCGCCGACCGCGGCTGGGAGGCGACCGCCGCCAACGCCAGCGTGCTGTCCAACTGGGCCGGGATCGTCGGCGCCGAGGTGGCGGCCCGCTGCCAGCCGGTCAGCCTCCGGGACGGCGAGCTCACCCTGGCCGCGGAGTCGACGGCCTGGGCGACCCAGCTGCGCGGCATGCTGCTGCCCACCCTGATGGCCCGCATCCGGGCCGAGCTGGGTCCCGGCGTGGTGACCCGGATCCGGGTGCACGGCCCGACCGCCCCGACCTGGGGGTCCGGGCCGCGCCGGGTCGCCGGCCGCGGCCCCCGGGATACGTACGGCTGAGCCGGTACGTCACGGAGAGGCCCGGGCGGGGACACGCCGGGCAGGGACACGCCGGGCGGGGACACGCAGGACCTCCCCAGCGCGCTTGACGCCTGCCTGGTCCAATCCTGCGATTCGACCCCGGGCATGGGGGTTCGGCTTTACGATCCCGGCACCGCCGCTCGGCGGACTCCGCAGCCGAGGAGCAGCCATGCGCCTGCGTCCCGTCCTCGCCATCCTGGTCCTGGCGCTCGTCCCGGTGGTGGTGCCCGTCCAGCCGGCCGCGCCGGCCGCCGCCGCCGCGGAGACCCGGCCGAACATCTTCTTCTACAACCTCGACGACCTCCGCGACGCGGTCCCCGGCAACGTCGACCCGACGACGTACATGCCGAAGACGCGGCAGTGGTTCGCCGACGGCCGGCGCTTCCCGAAGCACTTCGTCACCGAGCCGTCCTGCTGCCCGTCCCGGGCCGCGATGATGACCGGCCGGCTGTCCCACAACAACGGGGTGCGGCTGCAGTCGCAGGGCCCGCTCTTCGACCACCCGCGCTCGATGGCGTGCTACCTGCGCAACGCGGGCTACTCGACGTACCTGGCCGGCAAGTTCCTCACCACCTGGCCGAAGGACACCGTGCCCCCGTGCTTCGACCGCTCGACCGTGATCTGGGGCGGCTACCAGAACGTGGCCAGCCGGGTCGACGGCGTCTCCCGCACACTGACCGGCTACTCCACCACCGCCCTCGGCGTCCGCGGCCGGGAGTACGTCACCGAGGCGCTCACCCAGGTCAAGCCCTTCCTGCTGTACGAGGCGCCGCAGGCGCCGCACTGGGTCGACGTGACCAATCCGGACGGCACCACCACGCGCCGGGCCGTCCCGGAGGCCAAGTACGCCACCGCGCCGGTGCCGACTTGCTCGGCGCCGGTGGAGACCAACCGGTCGGACAAGCCCGCCTACGTCCGCAACATGAACCAGACCCCGGCCCAGGGCCAGGAGATGTGCGCCAGTCAGCTGCGGGCGATCATGACCGCGGACGACGAGTTCGACGCGACGATGCGGATGCTGTCCGACCGCGGTGTGCTCGCCAACACGCTGGTGATCTTCTCCTCCGACAACGGCTTCATGTGGAGCGACCACGGCCGGACCGAGAAGTTCGTGCCGTACGAGCCGTCGGTCCGGACCCCGCTCTATCTCCGCTGGCCCGGGCACATCCAGCCGGGGACCGGGACGACGCGGCTGGTCTCGTACATCGACCTGCTGCCGACCATGCTGATGGCCGCGCGGGTGACGCTGCCGGCCGGCGCGCCGCCGATGGACGGCGAGTCGCTGCTCACCGCGACCCGGCGGACGACCGCGTACGCCGAGTACTTCAAGGACTCCGCGAACGGCAACGTGCCGACCTGGCGGATGATCCGGACCGCGACGGTGAAGTACATCCACACGTACGACGAGAGCGGTGCCGTGATCTTCCGGGAGTACTACAACCTCACGGCCGATCCGCGCGAGGACACGAACCTGCTCGCCGACGGCACCGCCGCGAACGACCCGCCGGCGGCCGAGCTGGCCACCCTGTCCGCCCGGCTGGACGCGATGGGGACCTGCGCGGGAGCCGCCTGCCTGGTCTGAGCGTCCTGGTACGAGGCTTCAGCGGGCCGGGGTGCTCGGCGGGAGGATCTCGTCGGCGAACGTGAGGACCGCGGCGAGCCACTGCTCCGGCAGGTCGCGGTGCAGGCAGTGCCCGCCCGGCAGCTCGACGAAGCGCTCCGGCGGGAGCGCGGCGCGGACCGCGTCCCGGGCCGGCTGGGCGAGCGCGCCGCCGTCGCCCCCCTCGGCGGCGGCGAGCACCAGCACCGGGACCGGCGCGCCGGCGATCAGCGGGGTGAGGTCGCCGTCGCGCAGGCCGGCCCGCAGCCCGCCGGCGACGGCGGCGACCTGGGCGCGGGCGATGCCGTCGATGTCGTGCTCGACGTCGGGCGGGGCCCACGCCGGGTGGTCGGTGGCCGACCGGCGCAGGAGGCGGTCGCGGTCGGTGTGGACCTGCTCGCCGTCCAGCTCGACGCCGCGGGCCAGCTCCTCGGCCGGGCCGAGGTCGCCGCCGGGCGGGTCCTCCAGCACGACCGCCCGGGCCAGGCCGGGGTGCTGCGAGATCGCGGTGATCGCCGTACGGGCACCGAGGCTGTGCCCGATAAGCAGGTCGACCGGGCCGTCGAGGTCGGCGACGACCTTGCCGACCAGCGCGTCCATGGTGAGCGGGCCGCCGAGCGGCGGGCTGGTGCCGTGGGCGGCGAGATCGAGGGTGCGGACATCCCAGCCCCGGGCGGCGAGCTCCGGGCCGATCCGCCACCAGGTCTCGCCGAGCGACATCATCCCGTGCAGGAGCGCCACCGTGCCTCGCCGCGGGAGCGCCGTCCGCCACCGCGGCGGACCCTCCCCGCCGGCCGCGGGCTGCAGGGCGTCGCCGCCCGGGGTGAGACCGGTGCCGGCGGCCGGGCCGGGGCCGGCGGCCGGGCCGGGGCCGGCGTCAGGGCTGATGCCGGCGGCGGGGCCAGGGCCAGGCGCGTGGCCGGTGGCGAGGCCGGCGGCGGGGCCGGGACCAGGCGCGTGGCCGGTGGTGATGCCGGCGGCGGGGCCGACTGGTTCGGTGACGGCGGTGGGCATGCCGAGGGGAGGACCGGCCGGGCCGGTGACGCCCGGCAGGCCGACCGGCTCCGGCAGGCCGAGCGTCCCGCCGACCTCGCTCGCCGCCGGCTCGGCACCCTCGTCCACCGCCGGCCCGTCGGATCGGCCGGACTCCCGCCCGCTGCGCTCCTCCGCCTCGTCCATGGCCACCTCCTCCCCGTTCCACCCCCGAACCGAACGCCCCGCCAGGGCCTCCGGCCGCACCTGGGTCAGCGGGACCGGCTGAGCGGCCCATCGCCGGGGTCGAGCCGTATCCGCGCGTGGGGGACCATCGACGCTCCGCGCCGGCCGGGCTCCCGACACGTCAGAGGGCGGCGATGCCCCTTCGAGCACCCGCAGCACGCTAGACTGAAGTGGACATACCCGTGTGCGGCGGCTCAGCTGCCCGCCAGCGCTACTTCAGCGCCGGCCGGGCCGGAGCCGCCGCCCGCGTGCCCACCCCAGGGTCCCGCCGATCCGTCTGGCGGGAGGAAGCGAGCGCGCGTGGCGCCCAAGGCCCAGTCCACCGACTACAGCGCGAGCTCGATCACGGTCCTGGAGGGCCTCGAGGCGGTCCGCAAGCGCCCTGGAATGTACATCGGGTCCACCGGTGAGCGCGGCCTGCACCACCTCGTGCAGGAGATCGTCGACAACGCCGTGGACGAGGCGCTCGCCGGCGTTTGCGACACCATCGTGGTCACCCTGCTCCAGGACGGCGGGGTGAGGGTCGTCGACAACGGCCGCGGCATCCCGGTCGACCGGCACCCGATCGAGAAGCGGCCGGCCGTCGAGGTCGTGTTGACCACCCTGCACGCGGGCGGCAAGTTCGACGGCAAGGCGTACGCGGTGTCCGGCGGCCTGCACGGTGTCGGCGCCGCGGTGGTCAACGCGCTGTCCACCAAGCTCACGGTCGAGATCCGGCGCGATGGTTTCACGTGGAGCCAGGAGTACACGAACAGCCGGCCCGGGCCCCTCATCAAGGGTGCCCCGACCCGCAAGCACGGCAGCACGGTCACCTTCTGGGCCGACCCGTCGATCTTCGAGACGGTCACCTACTCGTTCGAGACGCTGTCCCGCCGCCTGCAGGAGATGGCCTTCCTCAACCGCGGCCTGTCGATCACCATCTGCGACGAGCGCGACGAGACGCCGCGCGAGATCACGTACATGTACAAGGGCGGCATCGAGGACTTCGTCCGACACCTCAACGCGACCAAGGAGCCGATCCACAAGTCGGTGATCGGCTTCGGGACCGAGGGCACCGGCATCGCCGTCGAGGTCGCCATGCAGTGGAACGGGACCTACTCCGAGTCGGTCTACACCTTCGCGAACACGATCAACACGCACGAGGGCGGCACCCACGAGGAGGGCTTCCGGGCGGCGCTGACCGGCCTGGTCAACAAGTACGCCCGGGACAAGAAGCTGCTCAAGGAGAAGGACGACAACCTCGCCGGCGACGACATCCGCGAGGGCCTGGCCGCGATCATCTCGGTCAAGCTGGCCAACCCCCAGTTCGAGGGCCAGACCAAGACCAAGCTCGGGAACACCGAGGCCAAGACGTTCGTGCAGAAGGCCTGCAACGACTGGCTGGCCGACTGGCTGGAGCGCAATCCCAGCGAGGCCCGCACGATCGTCACCAAGGCCTCGTCCGCGGCCCGCGCCCGCAAGGCGGCGCAGGAGGCACGCAAGCTGGCCCGCCGCAAGGGCCTGCTCGACGTCGGCTCACTGCCCGGCAAGCTGGCCGACTGCCGGTCGACCGACCCGGCGCGGTCCGAGCTCTACATCGTCGAGGGCGACAGCGCCGGCGGCTCGGCCAAGTCGGGCCGCGACTCGATGTTCCAGGCGATCCTTCCGATCCGTGGCAAGATCATCAACGTCGAGAAGGCCAGGATCGACCGGGTGCTCAAGAACAACGAGGTCCAGTCGCTGATCACCGCCCTGGGCACCGGGATCTACGACGAGTTCGACATCAGCAAGCTGCGCTATCACAAGATCATCCTGATGGCCGACGCCGACGTCGACGGCCAGCACATCCGGACACTGCTGCTCACGCTGCTCTTCCGGTTCATGCGGCCGCTGGTCGAGGCCGGCCACGTCTACCTGGGCCAGCCCCCGCTCTACAAGATCAAGTGGCTGCGGGAGACCCCGGAGTACGCGTACACCGACCGCGAGCGGGACGGACTCATCACGGCCGGTCTGGAAGCGGGCCGCAAACTGCCGAAGGAAGGCTCGATCCAGCGCTACAAGGGCCTCGGCGAGATGAACGCGAAGGAGCTGTGGGAGACCACGATGGACCCGGCCACCCGGGTGCTTCTTCAGGTGACTTTGGACGACGCGGCAACGGCGGACGAGCTCTTCAGCGTTCTCATGGGTGAGGACGTCGAGGCGAGGCGGAGCTTCATCATCCGCAACGCCAAGGACGTCCGCTTCCTCGACATCTGAGCCAGCCGGGACAGGAAAGGGAATACAGGTGACTGACGTCCTGCCTCCGGCTGGGGGTGACCGGGTCGAGCCGGTCGACATCCAGGTCGAGATGCAACGGTCGTACATCGACTACGCCATGTCGGTGATCGTCGGGCGCGCGCTGCCCGACGTCCGCGACGGGCTCAAGCCGGTGCATCGCAAGATCCTCTACGGGATGTTCGACTCCGGCTTCCGGCCGGACCGCCCGTACGTGAAGTGCGCCCGCGTCGTCGGCGACGTGATGGGCAACTACCACCCCCACGGCGACACCGCGATCTACGACACCCTGGTCCGGATGGCCCAGCCGTGGTCCATGCGGGCCCCGCTCGTCGACGGTCAGGGCAACTTCGGCTCCCCGGGCAACGACCCGGCCGCGGCCATGCGCTACTGCGTCACCGCCGAGACGCTGATCCGGACCCCGCACGGCACTGTCCGGATCGGCGACGTGGTGCCGGCCGCCACCCCGGACAGCGACACCGACATCGACCTCAAGGTCACTGACCGCAACGGTGATGTGGTCCGGGCCAGCAAGCTCTTTCACTCCGGCGACCACCCGACGCTGCGGCTGCGCACCCGCGAGGGCTACGAGCTGACCGGCACGCCCAACCACCCGGTGCTCTGCCTGGTCAGCGTGGCCGGGGTGCCGACCCTGCTGTGGAAGCTGCTGGAGGAGATCGGCCCGGACGACTATGTCGTCCTGCAGCGGGTTCCGGCCGACGAGATCGGGACGCCGCCCCTGCACGAGGTGCAGGCCGCCTTCCTCGCCGGCGCCTTCGTCAGCGAGGGCTTCGTCAGCGCGCGCCGGGCCGGCTTCAACAACACCGACCGCGAGTTCTTCGAGTCGGTCGTGGCGGCGTACGACGCCGCCGTCGGTGGGCCCCGATACGTCTCCTCCCGCGTGATCGCGTCGGGCAGCCGACTGTACGAGCTCGACATCCAGGACGTCACGGCTCTCCGCTCGGGCGTTCTCGGTGAGCTGACCGGGCTGCGCAGTGCCGACAAGCGGGTGCCCGACCTGGTCTGGGGCAGCTCCCCGGCGGTGAAGCGGGTCTTCCTGCAGGCGCTGTTCACCGGTGACGGGTCGTCCTCGCTGCTGCCCCGCTCCACGATCCAGGTGTCGTACTCGACGCGCAGCCGGCGGCTGGCCGCCGAGGTCCAGCAGCTGCTGCTGGAGTTTGGCATCGTGTCGCGGCAGTCCGCGTACGACAACGGTGAGATCAAGGTCGTCATCACCAATCGCCGGGACGCCCGGCTCTTCGCCGAGCGGGTCGGCTTCTGCGGCGCCAAGCAGAGCAAGCTGCAGGACGAGCTGTTCGCGGTGCCGCTGGACTCGACGGCCAAGAGCAGTGACCACGTCCCGTACGTGGCCGACTTCCTCCGCGAGCACGGCGCGGACCGGTGGACGGAGCGGGACTGGCTGCGCCGCCACGTCGTCGACCGTGTCGAGCGTTGGGAGCGGCGCGGCGACGAGATCCGGGTCCACGTCACCTCGACGGACGCGTTGGCGGTCGTCGAGCCGCTGGTCGACGGGCGGTTCTACTACGCCCGGGTCGAGTCGGTGACCGGTGCCGGCGTGCAGCCGGTCTACTCGCTGCGCGTCGACAGCGACGATCACGCTTTCGTGACCGACGGCTTCGTCAGCCACAACACCGAGTCCCGGCTGACCCCGCTGGCGATGGAGATGCTGCGGGACATCGAAGAGGACACCGTCGACTTCTCGCCGACGTACGACGGGAACACGACGGAGCCGGACGTCCTCCCGGCCCGTTTCCCCAACCTGCTGGTCAACGGCGGGTCGGGGATCGCGGTCGGGATGGCGACCAACATCCCGCCGCACAACCTGCGCGAGGTCGCCGACGGGGTGATCTGGGCGCTGGACCACCCGGACGCGACCGACGACGAGCTGCTGGTCGCGCTGATGGAGCGGATCAAGGGCCCGGACTTCCCGACCGCGGGGCTGATCGTCGGTCGCGACGGCATCGAGGACGCGTACCGGACCGGCCGCGGCTCGATCCGGATGCGCGCGGTCGTGACGGTCGAGGAGGACGCCCGCGGGCGGACCATCCTGGTCGTCACCGAGCTGCCGTACCAGGTCAACCCGGACAACCTCGCCGAGTCGATCGCCGACGCGGTCCGGGACGGCCGGCTGGCCGGGATCAGCGAGATCGCCGACGAGTCGTCTGATCGCATCGGCCGCCGGCTGGTCATCACGCTGCGCCGGGACGCGGTCGCGAAGGTCGTGCTGAACAACCTCTACAAGCACACCCAGCTGCAGACGACGTTCGGCGCCAACATGCTGGCCCTGGTCGACGGGGTGCCCCGGACGCTGCGGCTGGACCAGTTCGTCCGGCACTACGTCGTCCACCAGATCGAGGTCATCGTCCGGCGGACCCGCTTCCGGCTGCGCAAGGCCGAGGAGCGGGCCCACATCCTGCGTGCGCTGCTCAAGGCGATCGACCAGCTGGACGCGGTGATCGCCCTGATCCGCGGCAGCGAGTCGGCCGACGCCGCGCGCGGCGGTCTGATGGAGCTGCTGGACATCGACGAGGTCCAGGCGACCGCGATCCTGGACATGCAGCTGCGCCGGCTGGCCGCGCTGGAGCGGCAGCGACTGATCGACGAGTACGCCCGGCTGGAGGCCGAGATCGCGGAGTACAACGCGATCCTGGCCAGCGAGACCCGGCAGCGGCAGATCGTCCGCGACGAGCTGACCGAGATCGCGGAGAAGTACGGCAACGAGCGGCGGACCCGGCTGGTCCCGCACGACGGCGACGTGTCCATGGAGGACCTGATCGCCGAGGAGGACGTGGTCGTCACGATCTCCCGGACCGGCTACGCGAAGCGCACCAAGACCGACCTCTACCGGTCGCAGAAGCGCGGCGGCAAGGGCATCCAGGGCGCGGCGCTGAAGCAGGACGACATCGTCGCCCACTTCTTCGTCACCTCGACGCACAACTGGATCCTGTTCTTCACCAACAAGGGGCGGGTGTACCGCGCGAAGGCGTACGAGCTGCCCGAAGCCAACCGGGCCGCCCGCGGCCAGCACGTGGCCAACCTGCTGGCCTTCCAGCCGGACGAGCAGATCGCGCAGGTCATCCAGCTGCGGACGTACGACGTCGCTCCGTACCTGGTGCTCGCGACCAAGCGCGGGCTGGTCAAGAAGACCAAGCTCACCGACTTCGACTCCAACCGGACCGGTGGGATCGTCGCGATCAACCTGCGCGAGGACGACGAGCTGATCGCCGCCTCGCTGATCGAGTCGACCGACGACCTGCTGCTGGTCAGCCGGCGCGCGCAGTCCATCCGCTTCCACGCCGACGACGAGTCCCTGCGGCCGATGGGCCGGGCCACCAGCGGCGTCATCGGCATGCGCTTCGGCTCGGAGGACGAGCTCCTGGCCATGGAAGTCGCCCGCGAAGGGGTCGAGATCCTGGTCGCCACCGAGGGCGGGTACGCCAAGAGGACCCGGTTGGAGGAGTACCCGCTCCAGGGCCGAGGCGGCAAGGGTGTGCTGACCGCGCGTATTGTCTCCACTCGTGGTGGGCTCGTCGGGGCGCTCGCCGTGCGTCCGGAAGACGAGATCTACGCGATCACGTCCAACGGCGGGGTCATCCGAACGAGCGCACGCGAGGTCCGGCGGGCGCAGCGGCAGACGATGGGAGTCCGGCTCATGAACCTCCCCGAGGGCGTGACCCTGGTCGCGGTCGCGCGCAACGCGGACGAGCTGGACGAACAGGGGTAGCCGATGAGCGAACCGCGGTATCCGACCCGGGTGAGCGATCCGGACGAGACCACCCGCATCCCCAAGGAGGCCCTGGAGGGCCTCCGGGACGCGGACAAGGCGCGCGAGGCTGGCCGGCCGACCAACGGCTCGTCCAGCGGCGCTACCGCGGCGGTGCCGCGGCCCTCGGAGCCGGCCACGCCGCCGGCCAACGGGTCGTCGGCCCGGCCGGGCGCCAGCGGGTTCCCCTCGGACGGCTCGCCGGCGGTGCCGGCGGGGTCGCGGACCCCGTTGTTCGGCGGTGCCGGGAGCAACGGGGCCTCGGGCTTCCGGGCCGAGCCGGGCTCCGGCTCGGTGCCGGCCGCGGGCGGGCTCGGCTCGCCCGGACTCGGCCCGCCCGGAGCGGCGGGCGGCTCGTCGGGCAGCGGTACGTCGGCGGGCTCGGCCGGCTCGGGTCTCGGCTCGGCCGGCTCCTACGGCTCGGGTCTCGGCTCGGCCGGCTCGCACGGCTCGAGGCCCGGCTCGTCCGGGGCCGCGGGTGGCTCGCCGGGGATCGGCGCCCCGGGGTCGCCGCCTGTGTCCTCGCCGATCGGCTACCCGGAGCGGTCGCAGACCGGCTACTCGCCGGCGGCGTACCAGGGGGCGTACTCGTCGGCGTACCCGTCGGTGGCGGACGCGCCGACCACCGTGTCCGGCCCGGGCAGCGCGGGGCCGTCCGGGGCCAGGCTGGGTGCCGGTGTCGCCGGTGCCGGGCTGGGTGCCGGCGCGACCGCCGCGGCCCGCTCCTCGCTGGGCACCGGGAGCCGGCCGCCCGCGCCCGCCCGCGGGGCCGCCGGCGGCGGCCGGCCGCCGCGCCGGGCCCGGCTGCTGGTCCGGCACATCGACCCGTGGTCGACGCTGAAGTTCTCCTTCGTGCTGTCGGTGGCGATGTTCTTCGTCTGGCTGGTCGCCGTGGGCGTGCTCTACGGCGTGCTGGATGGGATGGGCGTCTTCGAGCAGATCAACGGGCTGTACGACGAGGTCTCCGGCGAGGCTGGCGACACCCTCTTCTCGCCCGGCCTGGTGCTCGGCTCGGCCACCGTGGTGGGCGCGATCAACATCGTGCTCTTCACCGCGCTCGCCACCATCGGCGCGTTCGTCTACAACATCTGCTCGGATCTCGTCGGTGGCATCGAGGTGACGCTTGCCGAGCGCGACTAGCGCTGTCGGGACCACGGGTACCGGGTTGGGCCACCCCAGCCCGGCCGTGTAACCTCGGCTCCCGCACCGCCCGGGGCCTGTAGCTCAGCCGGTTAGAGCGCATCCCTGATAAGGATGAGGCCGGAGGTTCAAGTCCTCCCAGGCCCACTTCTCCCGGGTCAAGACACTGCCGTCCAACCACCAGGAGCTCCCGTGAAGAAGCTGCTCGCGCTCGCCGCTGCCACCGCCGGCGGCCTCTTCCTGCTCCGCAAGCGCCGCACCGCCAAGGCCGAGTCCGACCTCTGGGCCCAGGCCACCACCGAGCCCAACCTGCGCTAGCACCACCGGGTCCCCGACCCGGGGACGTAGCTCAACTGGCAGAGCACCGCCTTTGCAAGGCGGGGGTTGGGGGTTCGAGTCCCCCCGTCTCCACCAGCGCTCACCGCCTCGTCTCGTACCTGGTCAGGACCACGCCGCCGGGAAACGTCCGCGTCTCCACCAGGTTCAGGTTCACCCAGCTGTCCAGCGCGGTGAAGAACGGTGTGCCGCCGCCCACCAGCACCGGATGGGTGACGATCTCGTACTCGTCGACCAGCCCGGCCCGCATGGCCGCCCCAGCGAGCGTTGCGCCACCGACCCTCATCGGCTCGCCGTCGTCGGCCTTGAGTCGGGTGATCTCCGCTACGGCGTCGCCGGTGACCAGGCGGGTGTTCCAGTCGACCTTGTCGATCGTCGAGGAGAACACCACCTTCGGCGTGTCCCGCCAGTTCCGCGCGAACTCGATCTGCGCCGGGGTGGCGCCGGTCTGCTGGTCGCCGGTCGGCCAGTGGGAACTCATCGCCTCCCACAGCTTGCGCCCGTACATCAACAGCCCGATCGCCAACTCCTGGTCGAGCCACCACTGAAACAGCTCGTCGCTCGGCGCGCTCCAGCCGAGGTCGTCGCCGGGCGCGGCGATGTAGCCGTCCAGGGTCAGGTTCATGCCGTAGATCAGTTTCCGCATGGCGCCATGCCCTTCTGTCAGTCGGTCTCGGGAGACTAGATCGGCTCGGCTGCGAGACTTGTCGTCGTGAAGTCTGCGGTCGAGGTCCGGGCCATGCGGGCCGGGGACTGGCCGGCGGTGGCGGAGATCTACGCGGAGGGCATCGCCACCGGGAACGCGACCTTCGAGACCGAGGTCCCGACCTGGCCGCAGTGGGACGCCGCGCATCTCGCCGGGCACCGGCTGGTCGCCGAGCTGGACAGGCGGGTCGCCGGGTGGGCCGCGGTGTCGCCGGTGTCGACCCGGAGCGCGTACGCCGGCGTGGTCGAGCACTCCGTCTACGTGGCCGGGACCGCCCGCGGGCAGGGCGTGGGGCGCCGCCTGCTGGCCACGCTGATCGAGTCGACCGAGCGGGACGGCATCTGGACGTTGCAGTCCGGCACGTTCCCGGAGAACGAGGCGAGCCTCGCCCTGCACCGGGCCGCCGGCTTCCGGGTGCTCGGCGTGCGGGAGCGACCCGGCCGGCTGGACGGCCGGTGGCGGGACGTGGTCGTCCTCGAGCGCCGGAGCACGATCGCCGGGCGCTGAGGCGGCGGGAACCCGACCCGGGCGCCGGAAACCCGGTTGGCGGCACTGCGACGCTACGGGCGTGAGCGATCCCGACCGGCGTCGGCAGCTGGCCCGGCTGCGGACGATCGCTACCCGGGCCCTCGGGGCGTACGAGCTGGCGGCGCCGGTCTGCAGGCTGGTCGCGCACGGCTGGAACACGACGTACCGGGTGGACACCGCCGACGGCAGCCGGCTGCTGCTGCGGGTGCACCGGGCCGAGGTCACCGGGGTCGACCAGATCGCGGCCGAGCTGGCGTGGCTGGACGCGCTCGCCCGGGACACCGCGCTGCCGGTGCCGAGGGTGATCCACCGCCGGGACGGCGCGCCCGCCGGCGCCGAGGGCGGCCGGGTCTGCGTGCTGCTGTCCTGGACTCCCGGCCGGTTCCTGGAGGACGGGCTGCGGCCGGTGCACCTGCGCCGGGTCGGCGGCCTGCTGGCCGGGCTGCACGAGCACCGGCGCCGGTGGTCCCTGCCCGCTGACGTGAGCGCCCGCCCGGTGTACGGGGTGGACGAGGAGTCCTGGCGGCACCCGGACCAGCTCGGGGCGGAGTCCGTACGGCGGATGGCCGCGGTGGCCCAGGACGCGTACGGGGAGGACGCCGGCGCGGTGGTGACCGCGACGATGCAGCGGATCCGGGCCGCCGCCGACGGCCTCGGCACCGGACCGGCCGAGTACGGGCTGCTGCACGGCGACCTGCACTACGAGAACTTCCTCTTCACCGCCGGCGGGAGGGTAGCGGCCATCGACTTCGACGACTGCGGGCTCGGCCACGACGCGTACGACCTGGCCGTGACGGTGTCCGAGCTGCGGCACCGCGACGACATCGACGCGGTGCGCGCGGCCCTGCTGGCCGGCTACCGCGAGGTCCGGCCGCTCAGCGGCGCGGCGGAGGCGAGCATCGACGCGTTCGCCGAGCTGAAGCGGGTGCAGCTGATGTTCTGGATCATCGACCGCCGGCACGGCGACGCGGCCGAGTGGTGGCGGCGCTCGACGGCCAACGACCTGGCCGCCCTGCGCGCCTTCCTCGCCTGACGCCGCCGGCTCGCCTGACGCCGCCGGCTCGCCTGACGCCGCCGGCCGGCCTGACGCCGCCGGCCGGCGAGGCCCGGGCGGGCCGGGTCAGGCGCGCTCGGCGACGCTGCGTTCCACGCAGAACTCGTTGCCCTCGGGGTCGGCGAGCACGGCCCAGCCGGTGCCGTCCGGGTTGCGGCGGTCGGCGACCAGGGTGGCGCCGAGGGTGAGCAGCCGGGCCACCTCCTCATCCCGGGAGCGGTCGGTCGGCTGCACGTCCAGGTGCACCCGGGACGGCCGCGGTGGCGGCTCCGGCATGCCGATGAAGAGCAGCGCCGGCCCGCCGTCCGGGCCGACCAGCAGCGCCTCCGGGTCCTCGGGCGCGTTGGGGTTGTCCGGGTCCTCACCCCAGCCGGTCACGCCGGCCCAGAAGGCGGCCAACCGGTACGGGTCACGGGCGGCGATGTTGACGTGTCTGATGCGTGCGGTCACGCAGGCGGCCTCCTCGACGGGTCGCCTGTGATCGTGCCAGCGCCGTCCAGCCGGTTTCCGGGCTACACGCCGGCAGAGCTCACTTGCGGACCGCGGTCCGGTGGCGCGCGGAGGCCGGGCGCCCGCTCGAAGCCCGGCCACGGCTGCACGGCGATCGCCACCGCGACGAGCCCGGCGGCGACCACGCCGTCCAGCCAGAAGTGGTTGGCCGTGACCACCACGACCGTGAAGGTCAGCACCGGGTGCACTAACCACAGCGCCCGCAGCCATCTCGGTGTCACCGCGGCCAGCGCGACCGCGACCGCGATCGCCCAGCCGACGTGCATCGACGGCATCGCTGCGAACTGGTTGGCCAGTCCGTTACTGCCCGCCGCCGGGCCGTACACGGACTGGCCGAAGTGGACGCCGGTGTCGACGAAGCCGTGCTGCGACAGCATCCGCGGCGGGGCCAACGGATAGACCAGGTGGATCAGCAGCGCGGCCGCGGTGATGGAGGCCAGCACCCGGCGGAACCACAGGTAGTGCCGCGGGAAGCGGATGAACAGGAACGCCAGGCAGGCCACCGTGGCCGGGAAGTGAACCCAGGCGTAGTACGAGTTCGCGCCGCGGATCACCAGCGGCCACTGCAGCAGCCAGTCCTGCAGGTGCGCCTCGTTGGGCAGCTGCAGGCCGCGCTCGACCGACCAGACCTCGTCGGCGTGGAAGAACGCGTTGCCCGCGTGCTGCGCGGCCACCCAGCGACCCAGGCTGTACGCACCCCAGAGCAGCGCGAGCAGGATCGCCTCGCGCAGCAGTCGACGCCTCAGCGGCGGGTCACCGTTCACCTACGCCGCGACCACGACCGGGACCGGCCTCCTCACGGGCGCCGCGACGGATCGGTCTCTCCCGAGCATCGCCACCCCATCCCCGCCCTCAACGCGACCCGACCAAGAGGCGAATCCCACGCTAAGAGCCCTGTCAGCGGAGCGTCAAGGCGGTATCTCCCACCCTGCCCCAGTTGTACGGAAGGCCTCTCAGCGAGACCACAGCGACGCTCCCGCCGGTCATGCGGTGAGAGCCCGCTCGACCGGCGTGCGGAACCGGGGGGTTACCCGGACGGGGCCCATCCAGTCGCGCAGCCGGGCCGCCTCGGCGTCGATCGCGGCGGCCGCGTCCGCGCCCACGTCCTCGAGCAGTCGCACCGCGATCTCGCCGTCCTTGCGCTGGGCCCAGCCGCCGACGATCCGTCCCTCCCACCAGACGCTCGGCCCGGCATTGCCGTTGCTGTCGAACAGCGACTCCTTGTGCGCACCGAGGAACCAGCCCCGCGCCTGCCAGCCCATCACCGTCGGGTCCAGCCCGGGCAGGAAGGCGGCGAACGGCTCCGGCGGCGGGGTCGGCTCCAGGTCGTCGGCCAGCGCGACACCGGGCTCGCCGTCGAGATCGACCTCCACCGGGCCGAGCGTGGCCAGCGCGCCCCGGGTCTGGCCCAGCGTCCAGCCGGACCACCACTTGAGGTCGGCCACCGGCGCCGGGCCGAAGGCGCGCAGCCAGGCCCGGGCGAGCTCCACCCGGGCCTCGTCCGGCTTCAGCTCCGGCACACCGGCCGGCAGCCATGCCTCCACCGTGGACCAGCGGTATTGACTGGAGGTCCAGGAGCCGCGCGGGCGGCCGCGCACCACCCGGCCGTGCGCGGCCAGCAGCGGCAGCACTCGGGAGGCCACGCTCTGGCTCCCCGCGTACGACTTGCCGTCGGCGAAGCGGATCTGCAGCGCCAGCCGCGGCTCGGCTGCGGACAGCTCGGTGGACAGCGCCTCGCCGCGGCGGGCCAGCTCGGCGACGGTGGCCTCCTCCACCTCGGCCAGCCACGCCTCCAGGTCGCCGTCGAGTCCGGCCAGGCCGAGGAACTGGACGGTGCGGCGCCGCTCCACCGCCGCGATGGCCTGGGTGCAGGCGGCCTGCACCACCGGCATCAGCTCCACGGGCAGCACGAACATGGTCCGCCGCATGCCGAGGACCCGGACCAGGCTGCGGGTGTCATACATCGCCGTGGCGACGTCCTCGACCGATGGCGTCCGCAGCCGCGCCCGGGCGGAGAGGTAGACCGTCGACGGGTCGGTGGCGTGCAGCGCGACCAGGTCCCGGGCGACCGTCACCACGTCCGCCGCGCGGGCCGCCGGCGCCAGGTGGTGGCGGACCGCCAGCCGGGCGCGCCGCTCGTCGACGCCGATGCGGGTGCTGGACACGCGGCCACCCTAGGTCGGGGCACCGACAGAATCGGCCCTAGCCTGCTCCGGATGAGCAATCCGCCGCCGAAGCCGATCGACCCGGACGTGGGCCTGACCGAGCCCATCGACTCGGACGTGGACCTGACCGAGCCCATCGACTCGGACGTGGACCTGACCGAGCCCATCGACTCGGACGTGGACCTGACCGTCCCGGCGCAGCGGGACGAGCTGGCCCGGCGCCCGGCCGCGGTGCTGGGCGCGATCGCGGCCGGCGGGGTGCTCGGCGCCGAGGCCCGGGCCGGGCTGGTCGCGGTGCTGCCGGGCCGCGGCTTCCCGGTCGGCACGCTGCTGGTCAACGCGTCCGGCTGCTTGCTGATCGGCGTGCTCATGGTGCTGGTCGCCGAGGCCGGCCGGGGTGGGCCGCTGGTGCGGCCGTTCCTCGGCGTCGGGGTGCTCGGCGGCTACACCACCTTCTCCGGGTACGCGGTGGACGCGCAGCGACTGCTCGACGCCGGCCGGGCCGGTGTCGCGGTGGCGACGCTCGCGGCCACCCCGGTGCTCGCGCTGGCCGCGGTGTGGCTCGGCGCGAGGCTGACCCGGGCTGCGGTGCGCCGGTGACCGTGCTGCTGGTCGCGCTGGGCGCGGCCGTCGGCGCGCCGCTGCGCTACCTGGCCGACCGGGCGGTGCAGCGGCGGGTCTGCTCACCGTTCCCCTGGGGCACCTTCACCGTCAACGTGGTCGGCTGCCTGGTCCTCGGGGCGGTGGCCGGCGCCGGCGCGTCGACCACGGTGGTCGCCCTGGTCGGGACCGGCTTCTGCGGTGCGTTGACGACGTACAGCACCTTCGGCTGGGAGACGGTGCGGCTGGCGGAGACGACGCTGCGGTGGACCGCGGTCGCGTACGTGCTCGGCAGCACCGCCGCCGGCCTCGCCGCCGCCGCGGTGGGCTGGCAGCTCGCCACGTTGAGTTAGGGTCCGCGACCGTGCGGACCTCGATGCTCGGTCTGGTGGTGCTCGCCCTGGTCGCCGGCTGCGGTGGCGACCCGACCGTTGCTCCGACCGCGGCCGGGACCACGGCGACGACACCGGCGACCCGCGCCCCGACCACGACGCCGGCCCGACCGCGGCCGACGCCGAAGCCGTCGACGGTGGACGCCCCGTGCCCGTACGCGGACGCCCAGACGATCGCCGAGACCGTCGGGCAGCGGATCGCCCGGGTGACCGTCACCTCGACCCGCCCGCACGTCGGGTGCGCCTTCTACCGGCCCAACGGCGAGCGGGCCGCCGACATCGCGGTGTCCGTGCTGGTCACCCCGGGCGCCGCGCAGGCCCGGGCGCTCGCGGCGGCCGGGCCGGGCGCCAACCCGGTGGACGAGGTGGCCGACGGCGGCGCGGTGGCGATCACCGAGACCGGCGCCGTGCTCGGGGTAAGCGAGGGCCGCACGCTGGTCGTGGTCCGGATCAACCAGCGGATCTCGCTGGAGGCGGTGGAGATCGCCAAGCTCGTCGTGGCGAAGGTCTAGCCCGCCTTTCCCTGCCGGGCCCGGGTGGCCAGGCCCGCCGTCACCCCCAGCCAGATCCCGATCGCGAACGCGGCCAGCGCCAGCAGCTCACCGCGGGTCGTCACTCTCCGCCCCACCGTCCCACCTCCGGTCGACTCCCGGGCGCGTGCGAGGATGGCCGGGTGGCAAACCAGCTCACCGCGACCCTGCACACGTCCGCCGGGGACATCGTCCTCCAGCTCCTCCCCGACCACGCACCGGTGACGGTGCAGAATTTCGTCGGGCTCGCCGAGGGCTCCAAGGAGTGGACCGACCCGCGCACCAAGCAGAAGTCGAACGCACCGCTCTACGACGGCACGATCTTCCACCGGGTGATCGACGGCTTCATGATCCAGGGCGGTGACCCGCTCGGGCAAGGCTTCGGCGGTCCCGGCTACCAGTTCAAGGACGAGTTCCACCCGGAGCTCAAGTTCGACCGGCCTTACCTGCTGGCGATGGCCAACGCGGGCCCCGGCACCAACGGCTCGCAGTTCTTCATCACCCTGGGCCCGACGCCGCACCTCAACCGCCGGCACACGATCTTCGGCGAGGTGGCGGACGCGGAGAGCCGCGCCGTGGTGGACCGGATCGGCAAGACGCCGACCGGCCCGCAGGACCGGCCGCGCCAGGAGGTCTCGATCAACTCGGTCACCATCTCGCGCGTCTAGCACGCCGGTGAGCGCGGAGCAGACCCCGGCGTCATCGGCGCCGGCCGCTCCGCGCTGCTACCGGCACCCGGACCGGGAGACCTGGGTCTCCTGCACCCGGTGCGAGCGGCCGATCTGCCCGGACTGCCTGCGGCCGGCGGCGGTCGGGTTCCAGTGCCCGCAGTGCGTCGCCGAGGGCAACAAGTCGGTCCGCCGGCCGACGTCGCCGTACGGCGGGCGCGTCGCCCGGCGGACCGGCCTGGTCACCATCGTGCTCGGCGTGCTCAACGTGGTCGCCTTCGCGGTCACCGCGCTCACCTCGCCCGGCGGGCTGACCGGCAACATCGCGTCCCGGCTGTTCGACCAGCTGGAGCTGGTGCCGATCCGGGTCGCCGTGCAGGACGAATACTGGCGGCTGCTCGGGGCCGCCTTCCTGCACATCGGCCCGCTGCACCTGATCGTCAACATGCTGGCCCTGGCCATCGTCGGGCCGAGCCTGGAGCGGGTCTTCGGGGCCTGGCGCTACCTGTCGGTCTACCTGCTCGGCGCGCTCGGTGGGTCGGTCGCGGTCTACCTGTTCGACTCGCCGTACGGGGCGGTCGCGGGCGCGTCCGGGGCGATCTACGGGCTGTTCGCCGCCACCCTGATCGTGCTGCGCAACCTCGGGCTGGACGCGCGCTTCATGCTCTTCGCGGTCGGCCTCAACTTCGTGGTCAGCTTCGCCCCCGGGATCTCGCTGCTCGGCCACCTCGGCGGCTTCGTCGCCGGCGGGCTGGCCGCGCTCGCGCTGGTGTACGCGCCCAAGGCCAACCGCACCCCGATCCAGATCCTCGCCCTCGGCGGGCTGCTCGCCGTGATGACGGCCCTCGTGCTGGTCCGCAGCAACGCGCTGCTGGCCCTGACCTGACCTGCGCCACCGACCGGAAGGAGGCCGAGCGATGACCATCACCCCGCGCTCCGGTCCCCCCGGAGCGCCTCCGGCAGGAGACGCCCGTGTCCACGCTGTCCGTCCGTCCGATCGGCCCTGACGAGGTCGAGCTCTTCCTCTCCTTCACCGACGCGTCCGTCCTCGGCCTCAAGCCGCCGCGGCGCATGTACGTCGAGGGCCTCGGCCGCTCGTACCGTCCCGAGTGGTCCTGGGTCGCCCTCCGCGACGACCGGGTGGTCGCCCGGGTCGCCTTCAGCGGGCCGCCCGGCGCCGACCGGCCCGAGGTCATGGGCAGCATGGAGATCGGCACCGGACCCGACCGGGTCGCGGTCGGCACGTCGCTGGTCCGCGCCGCCTATGCGGCGGCCGGCGGGCGGCCGCGGTGGGTCCAGTTCGTCCCTGTCGACTGGGCCGGGCGCGCGGACTGCCGGGCGGCGGTCGAGGACCGGCTGGCGGTCGCCCGCGCCGCCGGGCTGACGTTTCTGGCCGAGCGGGTGCAGGTGCTCCGGGAGGCCGCCGGGGAGCTGCCGGGCGGGTCGGGCCGGCTGGAGTTCCGGCCACCGCCGGACCGGGCGGCGCTGCTCCATGTGGTCTCGGCGACATACGCGGGCACGCGGGACGCCCAGATCCGGTGGGACGTCTCGCGGGACGGCGCGGGCGGCACGGCCCGGGCCCGGGCCCACGGTTTCGGCAGCTCGGAGCAGCTGTGGCGGCTCGCGTACGACGCGGGCGGCGCCTGCGTCGGCGTCGTGGTGCCGGACCGGGGCGGGCAGTGGCCGCCGGACATCGCGTACGTCGGCGTGCTGCCGGAGCACCGCGGGCGCGGGTACGTCCACGACCTGCTGGCCGAGGGGACCCGGCTGCTGGTCGAGGACGGGGCGGCGGAGGTCACCGGCGCCGCGGACGCGGCGAACACCGCGATGGTGACCGCGTTCGCGCGGGCCGGCTACCGGGTGGTCGACCGGCTGCTCGTGCACGTCTGAGCCGGCCGGCTACCCGACCGGCCGGGGCGGGGGCTCAGGCGGTGTAGCGGATCCGGGCCAGGGCGTCGGCGACGTCGCGCGGGTCGTCGCCGAGCGCCCGCCGGCCGAGCAGCACGAGCGTGTCGCCGGTGTCCAGCTCGAGCGTCCGGGAGACCAGCCCATACCGGCTCCGCTCGTCGACGTCGACCCGCTGCAGCGCGGACCACGGCAGCCGCCGGCGCACGGCCAGCGTGCGCACCTGCACGCCGGTCGCGTCGGCGGCCAGCCGCGGCCGCAGCAGCAGGTCGGCGGCGACCAGCAGCAGCAGGCCGGCCGCGGCGACGCCGAACATCACCCGGCCGGGCGGGTCGTCGGCGACCGCGGCGAGCAGCAGGGCGGCGACCGAGCCGGTGGCCGCGGCGGCGGTCTCCACCGGGCGCGGGAACCACCGGCCGGCGGCGGGCGTGGTCGGGGTAACAGCCGGTTCCATCCCCGTCAGCGTACGATCACGTCCACGGCTACCGAGGAGTAACCCATGCGCGACGCGGTCATCGTGGAGGCGGTCCGGACCCCGGTGGGCAAGCGCCGCGGGTCACTCGCCGGGGTCCATCCGGTGGACCTGTCGGCGCACGTCCTGCGTGCGATGGCCGACCGCAGCGGCATCGACCCGGCCGTGGTCGACGATGTCGTCTGGGGCTGCGTGAGCCAGGTCGGCGAGCAGGCGATCAACGTCGCCCGCAACGCGGTGCTCGCCGCCGGCTGGCCCGAGTCGGTGCCCGGCACCACCATCGACCGGCAGTGCGGATCCTCCCAGCAGTCGCTGCACTTCGCCGCGGCCGCGGTGGTCAGCGGGCAGTGCGACGTGGTCGTGGCCGGCGGCGTCGAGGTGATGAGCCGGGTGCCGATGGGCTCGTCGGTGGGCGACGGGGTCGGGCTGCCGTTCGGCCCGCTGCTGATGGAGCGCTACGGCGGCGTCGTCTTCAACCAGGGCGTCGGTGCCGAGATGATGGTCGAGCGGTGGGGCCTGACCCGGCAGCAGCTGGACGAGTTCAGCCTGGGGTCGCACGCCAAGGCGGCCGCGGCGCAGGACGCCGGCGCCTTCGACGCCGAGATCGCGCCGGTGACGCTGCCGGGCGGGACCGTGCTGGCGGCCGACGAGGGCGTCCGGCGGGACACCACGATGGCCGCCCTGGGCGAGCTGAAGACCCCGTTCAAGCCGGACGGCACGGTCACCGCCGGCTCGTCCTCGCAGATCTCGGACGGTGCGTCCGCGCTGCTCGTCACCACCTCGGACAAGGCGCGCGAGCTGGGACTGACCCCGCTCGTCCGGGTGCACACCGCGGTGCTGGCGGCGGCCGACCCGGTGATCATGCTCACCGCGCCGATCCCGGCGACGGAAAAGGCGCTGAAGCGGTCCGGGTTGTCCATCGGCGACATCGGCGCGGTCGAGGTCAACGAGGCCTTCGCCCCGGTGCCGCTGGCCTGGCTGGCCGAGACCGGCGCCGACCCGGCGGTGCTCAACGCGCACGGCGGCGCGATCGCGCTCGGCCACCCGCTGGGCGGCTCCGGCGCCCGGCTCATGACGACGCTGATCCACCGGATGCGCGCCGAAAACCACCGCTACGGGCTGCAGACCATGTGCGAGGGCGGCGGCATGGCCAACGCCACGGTGCTCGAGCTGGTCTGAGCCGCGCGGGATCCGTAGGTATGCCGGATCTCGGAGAGTTATCCCCATCCACCTGTGGACAGCGGCTGTGGACGAGCGCCGACCAAGCCGCCCGGGGTGAAGTCGACAGGACGCCCGTCAGCGCGGTTTCGGGCCCTCTGACCTGGGCGTACGTCATGTCGACATGACGCCGGAGAGGTTACTGGGCTCGTTGTCCCCGGTCACGTCCACACCTGTGGACAACTCTGGGGACGAACCACACAGGTGTGATTCGGATCAGCGCCAGCGGACGGCCATGAACAGGCCGGACACCATCAGGCCGAAGCCGATCGCGAAGTTCCACGCGTTGAGGTCCTGCATCACCGGGACCCGCTCGCCGGCCAGGTAGTAGACCGCGATGTAGATCAGGCCCAGCACCATCAGCACGAGCATGACCACCGGATACCAGGCCGGGCTCGGGCCCTTGCGTCGCGACGTGCGCGACGGCGAGGGCAGCACGTCGACCGGCGGTGTGTAGACGGCGCGCTTGCGTACTCGGGACTTGGGCACCTTCGTCTCCTCCTGATGCTGCCTGGGACTAGCCTAGTCGCCGATGAACGAGCCCGAGAGAACGGGCGGCTTGCCCGCGTTCCGACCCGGCCGGCGGGCATGAGCCCCGGGGGGAGCCGACGCGGCTCCCGGCTCTGGCGGGCCCTGGTCCCGGCCATCGCGCTGGTCGCCGGGATGCTCTTCGCCACCAGCGCCGAGACCGCCAAGGGCACCGACCTGCGGGCCGGTCGCCGGGTCGAGCTGACCCAGCTCATCGCCGCCGAGGAGCGCACGGTCGGCGACGCCACCCGGCAGGTGGTGCAGCTCCAGGGACAGGTGGACGTGCTGGAGCGGCAGGCGTCGGCCGAGGACGGCCGGATCGCCACCGTGCGGACGGCGAGCGACCGGCTGGAGCGGTACGTCGGGTTGCGGCCGATCACCGGAGCCGGGCTCACGGTGATCCTCGACGACGCACCCCGCCGACCGGACGGGTCGCTGCCGCCGGATGCCCGACCGGACGACGTGATCGTCCACCAGCAGGACGTGCAGTCCGTGGTGAACGCGCTCTGGGCCGGTGGGGCGGACGGGCTCGCGGTGATGGGTCAGCGGCTGATCACCACCGGTGCGGTGCGGTGCGTCGGCAACACGCTGCTGCTGTACGGGCGGACGTACTCGCCGCCGTTCCGGATCACCGCGGTCGGCGACCCCGATCGGCTGCGCGGACGGCTGAATGTCGAGCCCGGCGTACGTCTCTACCGGCAGGCCGTGGGATATTTCGGCCTCGGCTACGAGGTTAAGGACGAACCCGAGGTGACGCTGCCGGGGTACGACGGGCCGCTGCGGTTGAGCTACGCCCAGGCGGTGCCGCGGTGAGCCTGTGGATGCCACCGGAGTGGACGAACTCCGGTGCGCCCGATGCGGCGGACGCGGTGCCGCCGCCCCGGGAGCCCGGGGACGCCGCGCCGGACGGGCGCGCTCCGGTCCCCGCGCCTGCCACCCCGAGCGATCCCCCCGCCTCGCCTGCGGGTGCGGTGACGGCGGGTGAGCCGGCTGGGCCGGCTCGGGCGGCGCGGTCCGAGGCGCTGGGTCCGTGGATTCCGGAGGGTCGGGGGGCCGGCCCGCGGCCCGCGGCCGCTGCGGAGGGGCGGAGTGGGGGGCCGGCGTCCGGGGCACCTGCCGAGGGGCCGCGGGCCGGGGTGGAGTGGCCGGCGATCGGGGCGCCGGGCCCGGGCGTCGAGGCCGGGGACGGTCGGGATCCGTGGCCGTCGTGGTTCTCGGACCGGCCGGGAGCGGAGCCGCCGGCCGAGCCGGCCGCACCGGTCACCCGGGCCCAGAACGACCCGCCGACGACGATGCTGCCCGCGATCGACCCCCGCAAGCCCCCGGCCGGCGTACCCGCGCCCGCTGCGGAGGCACGATCCACCGCTCCGACCAGGCAGGGTGGTGAGCGGCGGCTCGGCGGTGCCGGCGACGGCACGACGGGAGACGGGGACGCCGGAAGCGCGGCAGGGGCCGTGCGCGGTCCAGGGGGAGACCCCGTACCCGGCCGATCGAGGGCCGGGCGTCCGGGCGAGAGCGCGGCCGGCACACCGCCGCCGCTGCCGAAGCGGGTGCCGCAGACACCGCCGCCGCTGCCGAAGCGGGTGCCGCAGACACCGCCGCCACCTTTCGGGGTCGCGATCAGCGCGGGCGGGAACTCCCTCTTCGAGCCGGGCGGTGGGCGGTCGCGGGACGTCAACTCGACCACCGGCCGGTGGAACCTCCGGTCCCGGATGGAGCCGCGGCCGTCCCGGGCGATCGAGCAGCCGCCGGTGAGCACCGGGACCGACTCCTGGGGTCTGACGGCAGCGTCCGATCAGGCCGCGACCCCGGGAACCGAATCCACCCCTTCCTCCCCGGCCAGCGGGGACACCGGTTGGGTGCCACGCGGTCTGCCGGGCGACCTCGGCGGCCGCCCGACCACCCCGCCGACCACCCCGGCCGGCGGCGGCTCTGGCCGCCCGCCTACCGCTGGCCCGCCGGCCGACCTGGGCGGCCCGCCCTCTGGGGGCGTTCCGGCGGTGCCGGGTGGCCGCCGGGGCGGTGGTCCCTCGGCTGACTTCAGTGGCCCGCCCTCTGGGGGCGTTCCGGCCACTCCGGGTGGCCGCCCGATCGGCCGCCCCGGCGGTGGCCCGCCGGCTGGTCCAGAGGCTGACTTAGGCGGGCGGCACGCGGTCGGTTCGGCGGCGGGCTTGAGTGGGCGGCCTGGTGATCCGAGCGGGCCGCCGGCGCCGGCCACGTCCGGTGGTCCGTCCGCCGGGCGCACGCCGGACACGCGGGCCGGCGACTCAACGGGGACGTCGGGAGCGGCCGGACCCGGGGTCGGGCAGGCGGGGACGCGGAGCCGGGGCAAGGGTGAGAACGGGTCGGGTGCGGAGTGGGACCAGGTGATCGCCTCGGTCGAGGCCGGGGGTCTCGACCGGCAGCGCCGGCCGTACAACGAGGACCCGACCCAGGTGCTGGGACCGTTCGACATCGGGCGGTGGACAAAGGACACCGCCGGTCCGCCGGATCGCGGGCGCGGGCGCCCGCCGGCACCGCCCCGCTCCGGGCTGGGACGGCCGAGGGCCGCTGACGGGCCGCCTGGTACGGGCGGCGCCGGCACCGGCGAGCGTCCGCCGGGTCCGGGCGCCCCGGGGACCGGCGAGCGTCCCGGGACCGGCGAGCGTCCGTGGGGCGGTGAGCGCCCCGGGTCGGGTCGCCAGGGGCCTGGTGACCGCTCGACCGGCGTCATCCGCGCGGGGGCCGCCGCCGAGCCGTGGACCGGTGCGGGTCGCCAGGGACCTGGTCGTCCGGGGGGTGCCGACCAGCCGGGTGGGCAGGGTGGCCACGGGCAGGGCGACCGTCCGGGTCGCCACGGGCAGGGCGACCGTCCGGGTGGTCCAGGTCAGCAGGGACCAGGCGATCGACCAGGCAGTCAGGGGCGACCGCGACCGCCGGCCGGCCCGGACGACCGGGAGAAGCGGGACCGACCGCCGACGGACCGGGACGCCGCCCGGCTCGCCGCGGTCGTCGCCGCGGCGGGCGGTGGCAACCCCAACGGCGGCCCCGGACCGCAGGAGCCGACCCGCAGCGACCGCGTACGCACCATCGTCCACGGCGTCGCCCAGGTCTTCATCACGCTCGGCCTGGTCCTGCTGCTCTTCGCCGTCTACGAGGTGTGGTTCACCGGCGTGCTCGCCGACCGCTCCCAGGACCAGCTGAAGTCCGCGCTGGACCGGCGCTGGGAGTCCGGCGACGACCCGGTCATCGTGGCCCAGCAGCCGGCGGAGCCGGGCGCCAAGGTGCGGTCGATCCCGCTCGGCGAGGGCTTCGCGCTCATCTACGTGCCGGACTTCGGCCCCGACTACGTCTACACGATCATCGAGGGCACCGGGACCGCCCAGCTGGACAAGGGCCCCGGGCACTACCCGGACTCGGTGCTCCCCGGCCAGGTCGGCAACTTCGCGGTCGCCGGGCACCGGGTCGGCAAGGGCTCGCCGTTCCTCAACCTGGACAAGCTCAAGGTCGGGTCGGCGATCGTGATCCGGACGAAGACGTACTGGTACACGTACCGGGTGCTGGGCGACGCCGCGAGCCGCAACCCGCGGACGGTCGGTCCGCTGGGCATCCCGGGCATGCAGGTGGTCGACCCGAGCGAGACCGGGGTGATCGCCCCGGTGCCGGGTCGGGCCGGGATCACGCCGACCCAGCGCCTGCTGACCCTGACCACCTGCCACCCGAAGTTCTCCGCGCGGCAGCGGCTGGTCATCCACGCCCAGCTGGAGGGCTCGCCGCAGCCGGCCAGCCGGGGGCTGCCGCCCGCGCTCGGGTCCGGCGGCGGCTGACCGGGAGGCGGAGACGGTGTACGGCTGGATCTGGCGGAAGCTCCCGGGCGGGCTGCCCGGCAAGCTCGTAGGCTCGACGGTGCTCATCCTCGCGGTGGTCGCGTTGCTCTTCCTTGTGGTCTTCCCCTGGGTCGAGCCGCGGCTGCCGTTCAACGACGTGACCGTGAACTGATACCCCCGGGAGGCCGCCATGGCGCTCCGCATCCTGGTCATCGACAACTACGACAGCTTCGTCTACAACCTCGTCCAGTTCCTGGCCCAGCTCGGCGCCGACACCGTCGTCCGGCGCAACGACGAGGTCCGGCCGGGTGACCTCGACGGTGTCGACGGGGTGCTGACCAGCCCCGGACCCAGCACCCCGGAGAAGGCCGGGGTGAGCGTGCCGATCGTGCACGACTGCGCCGGCCGGGAGCTGCCGCTGCTCGGGGTGTGCCTCGGCCACCAGGCCATCGGGGTCGCCTTCGGTGCGACCGTGACCCGGGCGCCGGAGCTGCTGCACGGCAAGACCAGCGAGGTGCACCACAAGGGGGTCGGGGTGCTGGCGGGGCTGCCGGACCCGTTCACGGCGACCCGCTACCACTCGCTCGCGGTGGTCGAGGACACGCTGCCGGCCGAGCTCGAGGTCACCGGCTGGACCGGCACCGGGATCGTGATGGCGATGCGGCACCGGACGCTGCCGGTCGAGGGCGTGCAGTTCCACCCCGAGTCGGTGCTGACCGAGGGCGGGCACCTCATGCTGGCCAGCTGGCTGTCCCGGTGCGGGGACGAGCAGGCCCAGGACCGGGCGCCGGCGCTCGCGGCCGAGATGGACGCGTTGCGCGGCACCGCCTTCGTCCCCAACTGAGCCGCCCACCGGAGGGTGGGCGGCTCAGGGGGACGCGTCAGCCGCCGGCGCTGCTGGTCGGCGACCCGGTCGGCGACCCCGGTGACATGGTCGGGGACGGCGACGGGGTGGTCGGGGACGGCGTCGGCTTCGCCGCGGCGATGAAGAGCGTGATCGTCGCGTCCCTGCCGACGAACGAGCCGGCGGTCGGGTCGGTCCGGAAGACGGTGCCCGCGTCGAAGTCGCTCGGCGGGATCGCGGTCTGCCGCCGGATCGTCGTCCATCCGGCCTCGTTGAGGATCTTGGTCGCGTCCTCGTCGGACTTGCCGACCACGTCCGGCAGCTCGCTGCGGCCGTTGCTCACCTGCAGGGTGATCCGGGCGCCCTCGTTGACCTGGGCGCCGGCCTTGGGGCTGCTGCCGAGCACGGTTCCGGCGGGTGCCGAGTTGTTCACGTCCCGCCGCGCGGGCACCAGCTTGGCCTGCCTCAGCTGCTGCTCGGCGACCTCGTACGTGAGGCCCTTGTAGTCGTCGAGGGTGATCTCCGCCGGACCGCCGCCGACCACCACCGTGACCGTGGTGCCCTCCTTGAGCCGGATGCCGGCCGCCGGGTCGGAGCGGAGCACCTTGCCCTTCTGCTGGGCGGTCGAGGGGGAGGTGGTGAAGTCGCCCACCAGCCCGGCCTCGCTGAGCAGCCGCTCGGCGTCGGCCTGGGTACGGCCGGTCAGGGTCGGGACCGCCACCTCGCGGCCCTCGCCGCCGAGCAGCTGGGCGGTGGTGAACGCGGCAAGGCCGAGCACCAGCAGGATCGCCAGCGCGATCGCCACCCAGGTCCACGGGCTGCGGCGCTGGGGCGGCGGGGCGGACCGGCCGGCGCCGGCGCCGTAGCCAGCCGGCGGGTACATCCCGGTGCGCCCGCCGCCCGGCCCGCCGAGCACGGTGGTGGCCTCGTCCTCGATCATGACCGGCTCGGCCATGATCGGCCGGCCGTTGATCGCGCGGATCAGGTCAGCGCGCATCTCGCCGGCCGACTGGTAGCGGTTGGCCGGGTTCTTCGCCATCGCCTTCATGACGATCGCGTCCAGCTCCGCCGGCACGTCGGGGTTGAGCATGGACGGGGGCGGCGCGTTTTCCCTGACGTGCTGGTACGCCACCGCCACCGGGGAGTCGCCGGTGAACGGCGGGCTCCCGGTGATCAGCTCGAAGAGCAGCACGCCGGTGGAGTAGACGTCCGAGCGGGCGTCGACACTTTCCCCGCGGGCCTGCTCCGGCGAGAGGTACTGCGCGGTGCCGATCACCGCGGCGGTCTGGGTGACGGTGGCGGCGTTGTCCGCGACCGCCCGGGCGATGCCGAAGTCCATCACCTTGACCGCGCCGGTCCGGGTGATCATCGCGTTGCCGGGCTTGACGTCGCGGTGGACGATCCCGTTGCGGTGGGAGAAGTCGAGCGCGGCGCAGACGTCGGCGACGATCTCCATCGCGCGCCGGGGCATCAGCCGGCCCTCGGTCTTGAGCACCTCACGCAGGGTGCGGCCCTCGACGTACTCCATCACGATGTACGGCTGGTTGCCGTACATGTCCTCCTCGCCGGTGTCGTAGACGGCGACGATGGCCGGGTGGTTGAGCGAGGCCGCGGCCTGCGCCTCCCGCCGGAACCGGGCCTGGAAGGAGGGGTCGCGCGCCAGGTCGGCCCGCAGCACCTTGACCGCGACCTCCCGGCCCAGCCGGACGTCGCGGCCGCGGTGCACCTCGGCCATCCCGCCGTAGCCGAGTGTCTCGCCGATCTCGTAGCGGGATCCCAACAGGCGTGGCGTCGTCATCGAACCCTCAGTGTGTCGGTGGTGCGCGAATGCTGGTGCTCGGTCGGTGGGCCGGCCGAGCGGGACGGGCTTCCGTCGCCGCCGGTGCCGCCGTCGAGCAGGACGGTGACCACGCCGGCCACCGCGAGAACGAGCAGCAGGGCGCCGGCGATCCAGAGCGGCCAGCGGGCCCCCCGGCGGTGTCGGACTGCCGAGGGTGGTACGGCGGGGAAGCCGGGGTCGTAGCCCGGCGGGACCGGTCCTGACGCCGGCTGGTGCGCCGGCGGCGGTGCGGACGACGGCCCGCCCGGGCCGCCCGGTCCGCTCAGCCCACCCGGACCGGTCGGCCCACCCGGACCGGTCGGCCCACCCGGACCGGTCGGCCCACCCGGCCCACCCGGACCGGTCAGCCCGGTGTGCCCGGCATGCCCGCTGGACCCGCCCGGTCCGGTCGGTCTTCCCGGGCCGGGGCCGGCGCTCGACCACGGCGCCCCGCCCGCGCCGGCGCCGGCCGGCCCGGAGGGCGAGCCGGGCGAGAAGGCGGGCGCGTGCGCGGCCAGCGGTGCCGGCGGCGGGCCGGCGGGCGGGCCGGCGGGCGGGGCCGCCCACGGCGGTGGGTACGCCAGCGCCGGGTTGGTCCCGCCCGTCCCGTCCGGCGACACCCCGGGACCCGGACCCGGGCCGCGACCCTCCTGCACCGCTCGTACGGCCTCGGCCAGCTCCCCGCCGGTGCCGAACCGCAGCCGCGGGTCCTTGGCCAGCGTCCGCAGCACCAGCGAGCGCACCGCTGCCGGCACGTCGACCGGCAGCGGCGGCGGGGTGTCCCGGATCTGCATCATCGCCACCGCGACCGGCGAGTCGGCGACGAACGGCAGCCGCCCGGCCAGGCACTCGTACGCGACCACGCCCAGCGAGTAGACGTCCGAGGGCGGCCCGACCACCCGCCCCTCGGCCTGCTCGGGGGAGAAATACTGCGCCGTGCCGACGACCATGCCGTTCTGGGTGAGTGGCACGGCGTGCGCGGCGCGGGCGATCCCGAAGTCGGTGATCTTCACCGCGCCGTCGGTCCGGCGGACCAGCAGGTTGCCCGGCTTCACGTCCCGGTGCACCATGCCGACCCGGTGTGCCTCGGCCAGCGCCAGCGCGGCCTGCCGGACGATCTCCAGCACCCGGGCCGCCGGCAGCCGGCCGTCCCGGGCGAGCTGGGCGGACAGCGGCTCCCCGTCGACGAACTCCATGACCAGGTACGCCACCGGGATGTCGGCGGCGCTCGCCACCTCGCCGTAGTCGAAGACGTTGGCGATGCCGGGGTGGGACAGGGACGCGGTCGTGCGCGCCTCGGCCCGGAAGCGCTCCAGGAAGGTCGGGTCGGAGGTGAACTCGCTCTTGAGCACCTTGACCGCGACCGCCCGGTGCAGCACCGCGTCCTCGGCCCGCCACACCTCGCCCATCCCGCCGACCGCGATGCGCCGGGCCAGCCGGTAGCGGTCGCCGAGCAAGGTGTCCTGGGCGAGCGAGTCCACCTCAGCGGCCCTCGATCCCGAGCGCGGCCGCCATGACGTCCGCCGCCACCGGGGCCGCCTTCTCCCCGCCGGTGGTCTCCGACCCGGAATTGCCGCCGTTCTCGATGATCACCGAGACCGCCACCTGCCGGTCGCCCTGCCCGGTGAAGCCGATGAACCAGGCGTGCGGCGGCTGGCCAGGCACGTTCTGCGCGGTGCCGGTCTTGCCGGCGACCTGCAGCCCGTCGATCTGGGCGCGGCGACCGGTGCCGTTCTCCACCACGCTGCGCATCATCTGCGCCAGCTGGCCCGCCACCTCGGGCGACACGGCCTGGGACAGCTCCTCGGGCTTGGTCGTCTGCACCGCGCTGAGGTCGGGACCCTGCAGCTCGCGGACCAGGTGCGGCTTCATCAGCACGCCGTTGTTGGCCACCGCGGAGGCGATCATGGCCGCCTGCAGCGGGGTCAGCCCCACGTCCCGCTGGCCGATCGCGGACTGCGCGACCGCCGGCGGGTCCGGCATCTCGCCGACGGAGCTGGCCGACACCCGCAGCGGCACCGTCGAGGTCTTCCCGTCGATGCCGAACGAGGCCGCCACCCGGCGCAGCTCGCCGGCGCCCAGCTCGACCCCGATCTTGGCGAAGGCCGTGTTGTACGACTGGGTCAGCGCCTGCTGCAGCGTCACCCGGGCACCGCTGCACGGCTCGCCGGCGAAGTTGGGGATCGGCCGGGTGGTCTGCGGCGGCACGTACGTCGGCGGGCAGTCCACCTGCGAGTCCGGGTTCCGGCCGTTCTCCAGCGCGGCAGCCGCGGTGATGACCTTGAAGGTCGACCCGGGCGGGTAGCGCTGGTTGACCGCCCGGTTGAGCAGCGGGTCGTCCGGGTCGTTCTCCAGCTTCTTGTACGCCGCCTGGATCGCGGTCGGGTCGTGCGAGGAGATTGGGTTCGGGTCGTACGACGGGGCGCTCGCCATGGCCAGGATGGCGCCGGTCTTCGCGTCCAGCGCGACCACGGCGCCGCGCCGGTTGCCCAGGCCGCGCACCGCGGCCTCCTGGGCGCGGCGGTTGAGGGTCAGCACGATGTTGCCGCCGCGCGGGTCGCGCCCGGTCAGCAGCGCGGACAGCCGCTGGGTGAACAGCCGGTTGTCGCTGCCGGCGAGGAAGCCGTTTTCCGCCTGCTCCATCCCGGTCGCGCCGTAGATCAGCGAGTAGAAGCCGGTGACCGGCGCGTACGTCGCCCTGCCCGGGTACTTCCGCAGGTACTTGAGCTTGTCGTCGGTCGGATCGGACTGCGCGACCGCCCGCCCGTCGACCACCAGCGTGCCGCGCTGCCGCTCGTACTCGTCGAGCAGCACCCGGGTGTTCCCCGGGTCCGCGCGCAGCGACGCGCTCTGGAAGACCTGGACGTAGTTCGCGTTCGCGATCAGCAGGCCGAACAGCACCAGCATCGCGATCGCCACCCGGCGGACCGGCCGGTTCACCGCAGCACCTCCGTCCGGGCGTCGGACAGCGGCGGCTTCGGCGCGGACGGGGCCGGCGGCCGGCGGGCCGCGTCCGAGATCCGCAGCAGCAGCGCGACCAGCGCGAAGTTCGCCACCAGGGACGAGCCGCCGTACGACAGGAACGGGGTGGTCAGGCCGGTCAGCGGGATCAGCTTGGTGACGCCGCCGACCACGATGAAGACCTGGAAGGCCAGCGTGAAGGCCAGGCCGGCGGCCAGCAGCTTGCCGAACGAGTCCCGCACGGTCAGCGCCGTCCGGAAACCCCGGGCGACCACCAGGCCGTACAGGGTCAGCAGGGCGACCAGGCCGAACAGGCCCAGCTCCTCGCCGACGGTGGCGACGATGAAGTCGGTCTTGGCGAACGGCACCGTCTCCGGCCGGCCGCCGCCCAGCCCGGTGCCGAACAGGCCGCCGGTGCCGAGCCCGAACAGCGACTGCACGATCTGGTAGCCCTGGTCGGTCGGGTCCTCGAACGGGTCCAGCCAGATCGACACCCGGTCCTGGACGTGCCCGAAGAGCTGGTACGCCACCAGGCAGCCGGACACGAACAGTCCGACGCCGATGAGCAGCCAGGAGGTCCGCTCGGTGGCGATGTAGATGAGCACCACGAAGATCCCGAAGAACAGCAGCGAGGTGCCCAGGTCACGCTCGAAGACGAGCACCACCAGGGAGAAGCCCCAGGCCACCAGCACCGGCCCGAGGTCCCGCCCCCGCGGCAGGTCGATGCCCGCGACCCGGCGGCTGGCCAATGAGAGCACGTCCCGTTTCTGCACCAGGTATGCGGCGAAGAAGACCATCAGCGCGATCTTGGCGAACTCGCCCGGCTGGATGGAGAAGCCGGCCACCCGGATCCAGATCTTCGCGCCGTTGACCTCGCTGAACGTGCTGGGCAGCAGCGCCGGCAGGGCGAGGAAGACCAGCCCGGCGGCGGCCAGCGTGTAGGCGTACCGGGCCAGCGCCCGGTGGTCGCGCACGATGAGCAGCACGGTCACGAAGAGCACCAGCCCGACGCAGGTCCACAACACCTGCACGCCGGCGTCCCCGGATGGCGGCGCGACGCCGTCCTGCCGCGCGTTCTCCGCCTCGGCCAGGTCCAGCCGGCGGATCAGCACCAGGCCGAGCCCGTTGAGCAGGGCTATCGAGGGCAGGATGACCGGGTCCGCGTACGGCGCCAGCCAGCGGACCGCGACGTGGGCCACCGCGTAGATGAGCGCGAAGCCGGCGCCGTACGTCAGCACGTCCGTGCTGATCGTGTCGTTGAAGGCCGCGTCCACCACGCTGTCGGCCGTCACCACCAGGAGCACGGCGAAGACGAGCAGGGCCAGCTCGGTGCCCCGTCGGGTGGGCACCGGCTTCACGGCGCCCGGCGGGGCACCGGCGGCGGGCGGCGCGGCGGTCAAAGGTTCCGGCACCCCTCGTCGCCCGGACCCAGGGTCGGCGAGCTGGTCGGGGCGGGCGTCGGTGCCGGCGTCGTCGGTGCCGGCGTCGCCGGCCGGCCGGCCGGCGGTCGGGCCGTCCGCGACGGGGTCGGCGTGGCCGTCGGGGTCGGCGCGGGCGTCGGGGTCGGCCGGCAGATCGGCTTCTGCTGGTTGCTCAGGTTGCGCAGGATCTGCTCGGCCTCGGCGCGGTTGTCGGCCGGGATGCCGTCCTGCACCTGGCGCTGCGCGACCTGGGTGAGGTCGTCCAGCCGCATCGGGCTGGTGTCCACCACCGAGTAGAGGTGCACCGGGCCGAGCGCGGTGTTGATGCCGCGGTAGACCGCGACCTGCCCGCCCTCGGCGCCGACGAAGTACTGCGCCTGGGTCCAGCGCCACAGCCCGAAGGCGCCCGCACCGAGCAGGGCAAGCACCGCCAGCGACACGAGGCCGAGCCGCCAGCGCCGCCGGCGGGGCCGCGGCTCCGGCTCGGGCCGGATGTCGGTCGGCTCCGGCCGGGCGTTGAGCGTCGCCGCCCGCGACGCCGGGGTGGTCGGGCCCGGCTCCCGCAGCGGCGGCCGGTTGCCGCCGACCGCACCGTCCATGACCGGGGCATCGTCCGCGTACGGGACATCGATCACGTCGGCGACGATGCAGGTCACGTTGTCCGGGCCGCCGGCCCGCAGCGCCAGCTCCACCAGCCGGTCCGCCGACTCGTGCGGGTCCGGCAGCTGCAGCGCCTCCAGCAGCGTGTCCGGCGACACCACGTCGGACAGCCCGTCGCTGCACAGCAGGTAGCGGTCGCCGATCCGGACCTCCCGGATGGACAGGTCCGGCTCCACGTCCGCGCCGTTGAGCGCGTGCAGGATCAGCGACCGCTGCGGGTGCGAGCTCGCCTCCTCCTCGGTCAGCCGGCCCTCGTCGATCAGCGCCTGGACGAACGTGTCGTCGTGGGTGATCTGAGCCAGCTGCCCGCCGCGCACGAGGTAAGCCCGGCTGTCCCCGACGTGCACCAGCCCCACCCGCGAGCCGGCGAACAGCAGCGCGGTCAGCGTCGTGCCCATGCCGTCGAGGTTCGGGTCCTGCATGACCAGGTCGCGCAGGTGGTTGTTGGCGTCCGCGGTGGCGTCGCGCAGGGTGGAGATCAGGTCGTCGATCGGGCGGTCCTCGTCGAGGTGGGCCAGCGCCGAGATGACCACGTTGCTCGCGACCTCGCCGGCCGCGTGCCCGCCCATGCCGTCGGCGAGGGCGAGCAGTCGAGGCCCGGCGTACACCGAGTCCTCGTTGTTGGTGCGCATCAGTCCGCGGTCCGAGCGGACGGCGTACCGCAGGGCCACGGTCATGAGGCGACGCTCCCGAGTGAGCACACCACTGGAGCGGAGCGAGGGGCGTCGCCGGGCAGCGCCGTCATGAGGCGACGCTCCCGAGTGAGCACACCACTGGAGCGGAGCGAGGGGTGTCGCCGGGCAGCGCCGTCATCGGCGGGCCGCGAGGGCGGGGGGAGCTGTCATGACCTCAACTCGAGAACCGTCTTGCCGATCCGGATGGGGACACCGGGCGGGATCTGGATCGGTCCGGTGACCTTGGTCCGGTCGAGGTAAGTGCCGTTGGTGGAGCCGAGGTCCTCGACGTACCAGTCGCCGTCCCGGTTGACGAGCCTCGCGTGCCGGGTGCTCGCGTAGTCGTCGGTGAGCACCAGGGTCGAGTCGTTCGCCCGGCCGATCATGATGGGTTGCTCGGCCAGCGCGATCCGGGTGCCGGCGAGCCCGCCCTCGGTGACGAGCAGGTGGGTGAGCGCCTTCCCCCTTCGCTTGGGCTTGGGCCTGGTCCCGGCGGCCCGGGAGGTGGGCGCCGGCAGGCCAGTGGCCCGCGGCTGACCAGCCCCCGCCAGGTCCGCGCGAACGACGCGCAGCGTAGCGAAGATGAAGATCCAGAGCAGCGCCAGGAACCCGAACCGGAGAACCTGGACCACGATCGGTGCGTTCATGCCGCGGGGCTGCCCCTCGAAGCCGTCCGAACCCCCGCCGGCGGACGGCCGGCAGCCGATGCCGGAGAGGTCACGCCGGCTCCTGCCGGTAGACCAGCACGGTGTGCCCGAGCCGCACCACGTCGCCGTGCTGCAGCTGCCAGCTCTGCGCCCGGTGGCCGTTGACCGTCGTCCCGTTGGTCGAGCCGAGGTCGTGCAGCACCGCGCCCACGCCGTCGAAGCGGACGTCCACGTGCCGGCGGGACACCCCGGTGTCCGGCAGCCGCAGGTCCGCGTCCTGGCCGCGGCCGATCACGTTGCTGCCCACGTGCAACTCCAGCCACTGCTGGCTGCCGTCCACGGTGAGCAGGTGCCGGGTCCGGCTCTGCTGCTGCTGGTACGCCGGCGGGGGCACGGTCGCCGGCGGGGAGTAGCCGTTGGCCTGCTGGTCGCCGTAGCCCGGCTCGTAGCCGCCGCCGTAGCCCGGTTGCTGGCCGTAGCCGTAGTCCTGGTCGCTGCCGTAGCCCTGATCCGCGCCGCCGCCGTAACCACCGCCGTAGCCGCCGCCGCCACCCCCGGGTGGGGGCAGCGCCCCGCCGGCGGCGACCGCCGGCATGGAGAGCGAGTTGTACGGCCGGCGGCGGGGGCCGGCGTTGGGGTCGACGCTGCTGGAGACGTTGAACATGCCGGTGCCGAGCTCCTCGTTGCGGGAGAGCGTGACCTCGATGTCACCGAAGGTCGACCAGCCCTCGTCGTCGACGTGCTCCTGGACCATCTCGGCCAGGGTGTTGGTCAGCTGGGTCTCCCAGGGCGCCAGCCGGTCGTGGTCGGTCGGTCCCAGCTCGACCACGTACCTGTTGGGCACCAGCACCCGGTCCTGACCCACGATCGCCCGGCGCGCCTCCGCCTCCCGCTGCAGCGCCTTGGCGACCTCGACCGGCTCCACCTGACCCTTGAACAGACGCGCGAAGGCCGTGCCGACGAGCCCCTCGAGGCGCCGCTCGAACCGCTGCAGCACACCCACCTCAGAACCCTCCTCGCCGCGACTGCCGCCGATGGTATCCGCGCCCGCTGTGCCCGTTGTCATGACGGCATAACGACCCCAGGTCGTACCCGGCCTGCGTGCTATCCTCGCCCGGCTACTGGGCGAGTGGCGGAATGGCAGACGCGCACGGTTCAGGTCCGTGTGTCCGTAAGGACGTGGGGGTTCAACTCCCCCCTCGCCCACGGATGTCCTAGGTGGCCCCTGCTCGCGGAGTGCGCGAGCCAGGGGTCATCCGTCATTTCTCCGCGGGGCCGAGCCCCGCGGACCCACGGTGCCTCCGGTGGCGGTTCCCTTCGTGGCAGGTTCGCCCTGGGTGCGGTTCGCCGGCAGGTTCGCCTTGATGCGCCGCGGGCCCCGGTCGCCTTGGGTGTGTGGGTCCTAGGGGATGGTGAGGGTTGTGGTCAGGGTGTTGTTGGTGTCGTCGAGTTCGCCGATGCGTTCGGCGTCGTCCACGTAGGCCTGGAGCTCATGGGTGCCGGGGGTGGCGGTCCAGAGGGGGCCGGTGGGGCCGCCGTCGGCGGTGTAGGTGCGTTGCTCGCCGGGGGCCAGGGGGGTGGACTGGGCGGCGGACCAGGAGACGGGGTCGCCATCGATCGTGAAGCCGATGCCGTGGGTGACCGCGGGGGTCGGCTCGGTGCCGTCGTTGCGGACGACGGCGGTGAAGGTGAGCGGCTGGCCGGCGTCGACGGCCTCGGGGGACCAGGCGACCGAGACGACGACCAGGTCCGGCTCGGCGGCCAGCGGGGTCGGCGGCGGGGCTGACGAAGTCGTCGTCGGCGCGGGTCGGGTGGGCTCGGCCGCCGGCGCGGGAGGCAGCGGCGGGGAAGCGGACGACGCGGTCGGCGAGGGGGTGGCGACCAGGGTGCCGGCGGGGGCGGGCGGGGCGGCGGTGGTGGCCGGCTCGGCGCCGGTGCCGGAGCGGGGCAGTGCCGGCACGCCGGGCTCGGCGGCCAGGCCCGGCGGCGCCGGGACGGGGGTGTCGCCACCGCGGGTCACCAGCATCGGCACCAGCACCGGCACGGTCGCGAGCAGCACGAGAACCAGTCCGACCAGCAGCGACGACCGGGACTCCGGGCGCCACCGGTGGGACCGGCGCGGCAGGCGGCGGCGCTCCACCGACCTCCTCAACGACCGACGATCCTTACTGGCCGGAACACGATGTCACATCCGGCCCGAGGTGTCAGCAGGGGCCCGCGACCGGGGTCAGAAGTCGGCCGGCTCCCCGCCGTCGATCACCCGCAGCGTGGTCGCCTCCGGCTTGAGCTGGTCGACCAGTCCGTACACGATCCCGGGCATGCTCAGCACCGCCTCGTGGATCGGCACCGCGACCCGCGGCCGCACCGCGCGGAGGTAGTCGACCGCCTCCGCCGCCTTCAGCCACGGCGCGCCGGTCGGCAGCCCGAGCACCTCGACCTCGGCGTCCGGCACGGTCAGCGCGTCACCGGGGTGGAGGAACCGCTCGGCCACCAGGAAGCCGGTGTTGGGAATGCCGGGGATGTCCGGGTGGATCACGGCGTGGTCGCGGCCGACCACGCGGACCCGGGTGCCCAGGTCCAGCACGTCCCCCTCGTGCACCGCGCGGGCCGGCAGACCGCGGCCGGTGAGCTGCTCCGCGGTGTCCTCGTCCGTGTGCAGCACCGCCTCCGGGTTGCGCTCCAGCAGCGCCGGCAGCTTGTCCAGGTCCACGTGGTCGGGGTGCTGATGGGTGATCAGCACCGCGGTGAGCCCGGTCAGCTCCTCGAAGCCGGCCGAGAACGCGCCGGGGTCGAGCAGCAGCCGGGCGTCGCCGTCCTGGACCAGCAGGCAGGCGTGGCCGTACTTGGTGATCCGCACCGGGACCCTCCCGTCAGGGGACCGCCGGCAGCCGGATGGCCGCCAGCTGGGACGCCGAGCCGACCAGGGCCCCGGTCGAGTCCCACACGTCGCACGTCTCGTCGACCCGGTCGGCCTTGATCAGCCGGGCCCGCTGCTGCACCAGCAGCGGCCCCGGCGCCGGCAGCGCCCGCAGGTACGCGGTCAGCTCCAGCGTCGGCACCCATGAGGTGACCAGCCCGAGGTCGAAAGTGGCCGGCGGCAGCGCGTCCAGCGCGACCAGCAGCGCGGCCGGGTCCGGGCGGTCCGGCGGGATCCGCACCCAGCCGGTGACGACCCCCCGCCCGCTGGGCCGCCCGGTCGCGAACCCGGCGCTGCGCGGGGTCAGCCGGACCGAGATCGTCTCGAACAGCGGCACCGGCACCAGCGGGTGCGGCGGCACCGGCACGCAGTCCGCCTCGTCGTCGACGTCCGGCCGCGGCACCCCGGACCAGTACGGCGGCGGCGTCGACGGCTCCAGCCGGCCGCAGGTCACCAGCGCCTCGACGCAGTCCCGCCCGCCCGCGGTCAGCGTGGTCTGCAGCTGGGCCGCCGACTTCCCCTGCCGCAGCAGCCGTACGGACACCTCGACCGGCCCCGGCTCCGGCGCGCTGACGAAGGTCGCGCTCACCGCCTCCGGGTGCGGGTGGTCCGGCCCGGCGACCGCGGTCGCCGCCTCGGCCAGCACGGCCAGCAGGTAGCCGCCGTTGAGCTTGTCGCCGATGCCCCAGCGCGGGTCCAGGCGAGCGGTGAAGGTCCCTGGCTCCCGGCCGGGCCGCACCGCCACCGCCTCCGAGAGCACCGACAGCACCGACAGCTCCGCCGGCTCGACCTGCTCCACCACACCGGCACCGTAGCCCGGCCGGGCAGGATGGCCGCATGGACCCCGCGGCGATCGTCTTCGACCTCGACGGCGTGCTGGTCGACTCCGAGCAGGTCTGGGACGAGGTCCGGCGCGAGCTGGTGGCCGGACGCGGCGGGCGGTGGACCGACGAGGCCACCCGGGCGATGCAGGGCATGAGCACGCCCGAGTGGTCGGCGTACCTGTCCGGCCCGCTCGGCGCCCGCGGCACCGCCGAGGAGCTGGCCGCGGCGGTCGTCGCCGCGATGGCCGACCGCTACCGGGCGGCGGTGCCGCTGCTGCCCGGCGCGGTGGCGGCGGTCACCGGGCTGGCCGGGCGGTGGCCGCTGGCGGTGGCCAGCTCGTCCCCGCCCGAGCTGATCCGCGCCGTGCTGGACGCGGCCGGGGTGGCCGACCGGTTCCGCGCGGTGGTGTCCAGCGAGGAGGTGCCGCGCGGCAAGCCGGCGCCGGACGTCTACCTGGCCGCCGCCGACCGGCTCGGCGTCGACCCGGCGCGGTGCGTGGCGATCGAGGACTCGACCAACGGGCTGCGCTCCGCCGTGGCCGCCGGAATGACCGTGGTCGCCGTACCCAACCCGCACTTCCCGCCGCCGCCGGACGCCCTCGCGCTGGCCGCCGCGACCGTACCCACCCCGGCCGGCCTCACCTCCGAGCTGGTCGACCGGCTTTAGGCAGCCGGTCCGGGCCGGTGTCCAGGACGGTGTGTGCCGGCCCTGGTTCGGTCGACACGGTCAGGCCGGCCGCGGAGAGGTAGCGGGCGTATCGCTGCTCCAGGCTACGGTGCACGACCGCCAGCAGCCGGCCCGTCGCCGCCCGCTGCACGAGCCCGCCCATCAGGGACCGGGTCGCCTCGACCCCGATATGGGTGGGTACGTTGCAGACGGTCAGCGGGGTGGGCGGCACCGCGAGCGGATCCGGATCCGCGGCCAGCTCGAGCGGCACTTCCAGCCGGCGCGCGTTGAGACCTGCGAGCCAGAGAGCGACGCAGTCCACGTCGGTGCCGAACGCCCGCTCCGCCCGGTCGGCGGCCAGCAGCCCCAGCGCCAGCACGCCGTAACCGATCCCGATGTCGGCGACCGCGCTGGTGACGGGCAGCCGGCTCGCTGCCGCCAGCAGCATCGCGGTGCCGTCGTCGACCCGGTCCGGCGAGAAGACACCGAAGTCGGCGGACAGCGACACCGACCGCCCACCGAGCTGCGTCCCGAGCTCGCGCACCGGTGGTGCGGTGCCGGTGCCGATGCCGGTGCCGGTGCCGGGCCGAACAGCACGACCGTGCCGTCGCTCCGGGCCCCGCCGAGGGTCCATCCCAGCTCCCCCAGCCGGCGGCGCACCCCGTCCGGGCCCTGCCTGGACCCCAGCCGCCAGGAGACCGTCGCGCCGGGCGCCGCCAGCTGGCTGAGCACCAGCCCGGACAGGACCGCCAGCAACCGGTGACCGCGGTACGCCGGCAGGTGGACGACCACCTCCACCGCCGGCTCGGCGGTGGCCGTACCGAGCATCAGCTCATGGAAGCCGACCGCCGCCGCACCCTGTCTCGATGCCCTGACCAGCTCGTCGGCGACCAGGCCGACGACGCCTTCCCCGGCGCCGAGCAGCAGGTGGTCAGGCACTCCGACATGCCATCGCTCGACCTCCGGCCGCTGCACGCCGGACACCGTAAACCGTCGTCCGGCGGCCCCGGCGCGGTCTCCCGAACCGGACCTACCGTCACCGACCGTGTCAGCGTCGTCACATGTCCGACACGGGGGACGAACCTGGAGAAGGGCTACCGGAAGAAGCTGACGTGGTTGTCGTCGGAGCAGGCGTGGCCGGTCTGGCCGTGGCCGTCGAGCTGCGCAGACGCGGCGTCGACTGCCTCGCGTCCTGGAGTGGGGGCCGGCCGCCGGCGACGAGCACTACCGGTGGGCGAACGACGAGCCGACCGCGCTGTCCCTCTGGCTGGAGCCGGAGTCCGACCCGTACTTCCGCCGGCCCTGGGCGACCACCGGCAGGTCCTTCGCCGGGCTGGCCGGCCTGCGCTCCCGGGTCGGCGGCCGGTCGCTGTACTGGCACGGCGTCGCCCTGCCGATGGTCGAGCACGCGCTCGCGGTGCTCACTCGTAGAGCCGGCGCAGCATCAGTCTCCACTCCGGCGCCTTGAGCTCGGTGTTGTCACTCCACTGGTCGATGCCGCCGACCAGCCGCCGTGCGGTCAGCCGGCGCACCGCCGGGTCGGTGATGCGGCCGGCCAGTGCGGCCGCGACCCGGTCGCCCGACACCACCCAGAACGGCCTGCCCCAGAAGAGCGACGCCCGCTCCGGCACCGGGTCGGCCAGGGCCAGCTCGTTCAGCCGGCGCAGCAGCCGCTCGGCCGCGGCCGCGTAGGCGTCCTGTCGCTCCGGCCAGCTCTCCGCCCGCAGCACCTCCTGCAGCAGGGGGGCCAGCACTGGCGCGCCCGGCAGCTCCTGGAACGCGGTGCCGAACCACTTCGGACCCGGCGCGTACCGCCGCTCCTGCAGGAAGGACAGCGCCATCAGGTCGCGGACCAGCCGGCCGCCGATCACGGCCGAGCCGAGCTCGTCGCCGGCCTGCCCGGCCCGGCCCATCAGGTGCTCCTCCTGGCCGAGCCGGGCCCAGCCGGCGGCCAGCAGGTAGCGCCAGACGTCCACCGGGTACCAGGCCAGCCGCTCCCGCAGCGTGGTCAGCTCGCCCGGACCGTCGTGGAAGACCGGGCCGGCGGTCAGCGACAGCAGCTGCTGGCTCGGGAAGGTGAGCCAGTCGGCCGGCTGCAGCGGCCCGGCCGGGTCCCAGTTGAGCTGCCGCCGCGCGAAGGCGCGCACCGTCGTGGTGAGCACCCTGGTCCCGCTCGCGCCCGGGCTCATGTGCCAGGTGTCCGGGTCGTCCGGGTCCTCGCTGAACCGGGTGGGGTAGCCGAGGAAGGACCGCGGCAGCCGCTCGCCGAGCAGGGCCCGGATCGCCGGCGCCCGGCCGGCCTCCGCCTCCGGCAGGAAGAGCGTGACCGCCGGCCCACAGCCGTGGTCGGTCGACATCGGGGTGTCCCGGCCCAGCACGTCGCTGCCGTCGCCGACCAGCGCGGCCGCGTGCGGCAGCTCACCGAACCGCTCGTCCAGCAGCGGGCGCACCGCGTCGGCGTAGAGCCGACGGCTCAGCTCCCGACCAGGGACGAAGGGCGTGCCCACCTGCAAAACCGTACGGGTGGGTGATCGACGGCCGGCGGGCGGGGAATCCGTCCGGCGCGGTCGCCGCCCGGGTGGCAGGCTGGCCGGGTGCGCGGGGTGGGCGGGCTGCTCGTGGTGGGCGCGCTGCTGGCCGGCTGCGCCGCGCCGGCGCCCAGCCCCAGCCCCGACGACCGCACCGGTTCCCACGGCGGCCGCGTCGCCGACCCTGGTCGCGGCCGGACCGCTCGACCTGGCCACCCGCGGTCCGGCGGCGGACGCCTTCGCCCGGGCCCGCGGCGGCACCACCGGCATCGCGGTACGGGACCGCGTGACCGGGTCGACCTGGATCAACGGGTGGGCGCGGTCGGAGTTCCGGGCGGCGTCCACGGTGAAGCTCGCCATCGCGGTCGACCTGCTCACCCGGGACCGGGCCGGTGCGATCAGGCTGACCGCGGCCGACCGGGCCGGGCTGCGCGCGATGCTCGTCCGGTCCGACAACGCGGCCACCGACCGGCTCTGGGCCGGCTTCGGCGGGGCGGGGATCGCCGCCCGCTTCCCCGCGTACGGGCTGGTGTCCGCGACGAGCCCGGGCGACTGGGATCAGGTCCGGTGCACCCCGGAGGACCTGCTGCGGCTGGTCGGGTACGTGCTCGACCGCACCCATCCGGCCGACCGGACCACCCTCGTCGCCCTGCTCCGGGCGGTGGAGCCGGCGCAGCGCTGGGGGGTCTTCGGGGTGGTCGGCACCGGCCGGCCCGGCGGCAAGAACGGCTGGCTGCCCACCGGGGCCGGCTGGGCGGTGGCCACCGCCGGCTTCGTCGGCCCGGGCGAGCGGTACGCGGTCGCGGTGATGACGACCGGCGCGCCCGACTTCGTCCGCGGGGTCGAGACGGTCACCGGGACCGTGACGACGCTGCTGCTCGGCGTCTCCTGACCTCGGGCTGCACGCTCACAGCGAACGGCCGGAAGGTCCGGCGGCCGCCTGCGTTGAGCCGGGAGCACTCAACAAGCAGGAGCTGACATGGCGAATCTCACCCTCCCGGTGCTGCCGCTGACCGACGGCGTGCTGCTGCCGGGCATGGTCGTGCCGGTGGAGCTGGACTCCGAGGCACAGGCCGCGGTCGACGCCGCCCGCATCGCGGACAGCGGCAAGGCCCGCGTCCTCGTCGTCCCGCGGCTCGACGGGAAGTACGCCGCCGTCGGCACCGTCGCGGTGCTCGACCAGGTCGGCCGGCTGCCGAGCGGCGAGCCGGGCGCGCTGGTGCGCGGCACCGTCCGGGCCCGCGTCGGGCACGGCGTCACCGGCCCGGGCGCGGCGCTCTGGGTCGAGGCGACCCCGGTCGAGCCGTCCCCGGTGACCGAGAAGTCCCGCGAGCTGGCCGCCGACTACAAGACCGTGGTCGAGGCGATCCTGCAGGCGCGCGGCGCCTGGCAGCTGATCGACTCGGTCCGCGGCATCACCGACCCCGGAGCGCTGGCCGACACCGCCGGCTACGCGCCGTACCTGGAGCTGGCGCAGAAGGCCCGGCTGCTGGAGACCGCCGACGTCGAGGAGCGGCTCACCCTGCTGCTGGAGTGGAGCCGGGCGTACCTGGCCGAGGCCGAGGTCACCGCGAAGATCCGCGACGACGTACGCGAGTCGATGGACCGGACGCAGCGGGAGTTCCTGCTGCGGCAGCAGCTCGCCGCCATCCGCAAGGAGCTCGGCGAGTCCTCCGACGAGGAGGAGCAGGACTACCGCGCTCGCGTCGAGGCCGCCGACCTGCCCGAGGCCGTGAAGACGGCCGCGCTGCGCGAGGTCGGCAAGCTGGAGCGGTCCAGCGAGCAGAACCCGGAGGCCGGCTGGATCCGTACCTGGCTGGACACCGTCCTGGACATTCCGTGGAACGTCCGGACCACCGACTCCACCGACGTGGTCGCGGCCCGCGAGGTGCTCGACGCCGACCACCACGGGCTGTCCGACGTCAAGGACCGCATCGTCGAGCACCTGGCCGTACGGGCCCGGCGCGCCTCCCGCGGCCTGGAGGTCGTCGGCGGCCGCGGTTCCGGCGCGGTGCTGGCCCTGGTCGGCCCGCCCGGCGTCGGCAAGACCTCGCTCGGCGAGTCCGTCGCCCGGGCGCTCGGCCGCAAGTTCGTCCGGGTGTCGCTCGGCGGCGTCCGGGACGAGGCGGAGATCCGCGGGCACCGGCGCACATACGTCGGCGCGCTGCCCGGCCGGCTGGTCCGGGCCATCCGCGAGGCCGGCTCGATGAACCCGGTGATCCTGCTCGACGAGATCGACAAGGTCGGCTCCGACTACCGCGGCGACCCGTCGGCGGCGCTGCTCGAGGTGCTCGACCCGGCGCAGAACCACACCTTCCGCGACCACTACCTGGAGGTCGACCTCGACCTGTCCGACGTGGTCTTCCTCGCCACCGCGAACGTCCGGGAGACCATCCCGGACCCGCTGCTGGACCGGATGGAGCTGGTCACCCTCGACGGCTACACCGAGGCGGAGAAGGTCGCCATCGCCCGCGAGCACCTGCTGCCGCGGCTGCTGGACCGCGCCGGGCTCTCGGTCGACGAGGTGTCGGTGGGGGACGACGCGCTGCACCTGATCGCGGGGGAGTACACGCACGAGGCCGGCGTACGGCAGCTGGAGCGGGCGCTGGCCCGGGTGCTGCGGAAGGTGACGGTGGCGCTGGCCACCTCGCCGTCGGGGCCGGTCGCGGTCACCGCCGCCGACCTGGTGCCGTACCTGGGCCGGCCGCGGTTCACGCCGGAGTCGGCGGAGCGGACCGCGGTGCCCGGGGTGGCGACCGGGCTGGCGGTGACGGGCGCCGGCGGGGACGTGCTCTTCGTCGAGGCGTCCGCGTCGCCGGGTGAGGGGCTGACCCTGACCGGGCAGCTGGGCGACGTGATGAAGGAGTCAGCCCAGATCGCGCTGTCCTACCTGCGGGCGAACGGGCCTCGGCTCGGCGTGCCGGTCGCCGACCTGGCCTCGCAGCGGATCCACGTGCACGTGCCGGCCGGCGCGGTGCCCAAGGACGGCCCGTCCGCCGGCGTCACCATGATCACCGCGATCGCGTCGCTGCTCACCGGCCGGCCGGTACGGGCCGAGGTCGGGATGACCGGCGAGGTCTCGCTGACCGGGCGGGTGCTGCCGATCGGCGGGGTGAAGCAGAAGCTGCTCGCCGCCCACCGGGCCGGGCTGACCGAGGTCCTGCTCCCGGCGCGCAACGGCCCCGACCTCGACGACGTCCCCGCCGAGGTGCGCGCCGAGCTCACCATCCACCTCGTCACCGACGCCACCGACCTCCTCACCCTGGCCCTCGCCCCGGCGTACGAGTCCCACCCGGAGCCCGTGGCCGCGTAGTCGCCGGACCCGTTCGTGCATCCTCAGGCCCCGGCCCGCACCCGTTGCGGGCCGGGGCTCCGGGTTGTGGACAACGTCGTCGTCCGGGGCGCCGGGGCGACTACGGTTCTCCGCCATGGCTGCTTCTTCATCGGGCCCTGCGCTCGCTCGCAAGGTCACCAAACACGACGAGGACATCCGCGTGCAGGGCGACACCCTGGACGAGATCGGGCAGGTGCAAAAGGAGCACACAGCCGCGCTGGCCCGGATCGACGCGACGGTGGCGGCGGTGGAGTCGCACGTCGACCACATGGACGGCCGGATGACGTCGCTCGAGATGCACGTCAGGCTGCTCCGGTCCGGTCTGAAGACGGTGGACGGCCGGCTGGTCCGGGTGGAGCGCGGCCTGTCCGCACTCGATGAGCGCTTCTCCGGCCTGGAGGAGCGCTTCTCCGGCCTGGAGGAGCGACACGGAGGGATGCTGGCGCAGCACGGGGAGATGCTCACGCAGCACGGGGAGATGCTCACGCAGCACGGGGAGATGCTGACCGAGATCCTGCGGCGGCTGGAGCCGCGGACGGCCTGAGGTGCGGGCCGGCCGGCGCACCCTGGCCGTCCGGTCCGACCGGCCGAGGTGCACCACCTCAGCTGAGGAGGCGGCGGCGCGCGCGCAGCGCGAAGCCGCCGGCGGCGACGGCGGCCACCACCGCGACGGCGGCGGCGTACACGTCGGCGGTGTCCCGCAGCCCGTAGCGGGTGGTGGCCGCGCCGGCCAGCACGGCGGGCGCGCTGAAGCAGACGTACGAGAGCACGTAGACGGCGGTGAGCAGGGCGGCGCGCTCGGTCGTGGCGACCAGCGGGGCGAGCGTGCGCAGCGCGCCGACGAAGGCGGGGCCGAAGCCGGCACCGGCGACCGCGCTGCCCAGCACATACAGCCAGAGCTGGTCGGCGGCCAGCCCACCGAGGGTGACCAGCACGCCGGCGACCAGCATCGGCGCCCCGACCAGCAGTGCCCGGCGCGGCGGCCAGGCCATGGTGACCAGGCTGGCCACCCCGCCGGCGCCGAACAGGGCGACGCCGGGCAGCGCGCCCACCAGCCGGTCGCTGCTGCCGGCCAGCAGCTCGACCAGCGACGGGCCGAGCGAGAGGTAGAACCCGGCCAGCGCCCAGGCGGCCCCGATCAGCGGCCCGACCAGCAGGAACGTCGACCGGGCGCCGGCCGGCACCGCGACCCGCGGCCGCAGCGCCCGCCGCCAGCCCGGGTCGTACGGCACCGTCTCCGGCACCGCGAGCACGGCGGCGGCCGCCGCGGCGGACACCGCGAGCAGCAGCCAGAAGACCAGCTGCCGCGGCGCCGGCCCGTGCTGCACCAGCGCGCCGGCCAGCAGCGCGCCGGCGGCCAGCCCGAAGGACGGCGCCACCGTGCTGACCAGCGGGCCGGAACCCTCCCGCGGCTGCAGGTCGAGCAGCGTGGCCGACAGCGTGCCGGTGGCGACGCCGGTGCCGATCCCCTGCAGGATCCGGGCCACCACCAGGCCGGTCACGCTGTCGGTGAGCGCGAAGACGGCCATCGCGGCGGCGAGCGCGGTCAGCGCGGCCAGCAGCACGGGGCGCCGGCCGATCCGGTCGGACAGCGCGCCGGTGAGCAGCAGGGCGGCCAGGAGAGCGGCCGCGTACACGGCGAAGATCAGGGTCAGCGTGGTCGGCGAGAAGCCGAACCGGGCCTGCCAGACCGGGTAGAGCGGGGTCGGCGCGCTGGCCGCGACCAGCACGGCGCCGAGCACCAGCCCGATCGCGGCGAACGCCGCCGGCCGGGCCAGCACCACCCGCCGGGCCTGCACCGCCACGGCGCCTCCCACGCCCGGCCCAAGCCCGCTCCCGGCCGGCTTGTTCCCCCCGGACGTCGAAGCGAGACGACCTCCATCCCGATCAGGGACATGGGAGCAGGGTCAGGACGCCGGCCCGCAGTCCCCGGCGGCTTTCCCGGCCGCCCAGGACAGCCCGCCCCGCAGCAGCCCGCGGAAGCCGGGATCGGCGTACAGCTCGACCGGGTGGCCGAGGCCGGTGTAGAACGACCGGCCCCCGCCCACCGACCGGCACCAGGTGATCGGGTGGTCGGCGCCCATGCCGCCGCCGGAGTACGACGACTCGTCCAGCCGCGCCAGCACCCGCACGCCCGCGCCCGGCCGGGACCGGAAGTCGTACGGCTCGTCGGTCACCCGCCACGCCGCCGGCAGCTGCGCGGTGGCCGGGTGCTCGCGGTCGGCGACCCGCACGGTCAGCGGCTGCACCCGCGGGTGCCGGGCGAACCGGGCGCCGACCAGCTCGCCGTAGAACGGCCAGTCGTACTCGGTGTCGGCCGCGGCGTGCACGCCGACCCACCCGCCGCCGCCGCGCACGTACGCCTCCAGCGCCGCCCGCGAGTCGGGGTCGAGCACCTCGCCGGAGGTGTTGAGGAAGACCACCGCGGCGTACCGGTCGAGCGAAGCCAGCTGGGCCGGGTCCTCGGTCGCGGTGACCGTGAGGCCCTCGTCCGCCGCGACCGACCGGATCGCCGCCAGGCCGGCCGGGATCGAGTCGTGCCGGAAGCCCGCGGTCCGGGTGAAGACGAGCACCCCAGGGTCGGCGGGAGGCGCAGGGGACGTGCAGGCGGCGGTGCCGGCCAGAGCCAGCACCGCCGCCGCGATCACCCCGGGCCGCATGCCCGGTCTCCTACCCTCAGGCCGGCAGCCGCCACCGCTGGTTGGCGCCGCCGTGGCAGGTCCACAGGTGCACGTCCTGACCGTCGGTCGAGCTGTTGGCGGAGACGTCCAGGCACTTGCCGGACTGCGGGTTGCGGACCGTCTGGTCGGTCTGGGCCACCCAGTTCTGCGCGCCGGTGCCGTTGCAGGTCCACAGCTGGATCTTGGTGCCGTCGGCGGAGCCGCCGCCGGAGACGTCCAGGCACTTGCCGAGCGCCCGCAGCGTCTGCCCGGACTTCGTCCAGGTCTGGGCCGCGGTGCCGTTGCAGGTCCAGATCTGGATCTGGGTGCCGTCGGCGGTGCCGGCGTTGTCGACGTCCAGGCACTTGCTGGCCAGCCCGACGATCGGCCCGGTGCCGGTCGGCGGGCCGCCCAGCTCCTTGATCCGGATGTTGCGGAACGCGCACGTCGTCGCCGGCGCCGTGGTTCTGGAGGCCGATGTAGCCCGGGCCAGCGAGCGGGCCGGGTCGGTGTTGGTGAAGTCGTTGATCTTCACGCCGTTGAGGAAGACCTGCAGCCGCTCGCCCTCGACGAGCAGCTCGTAGGTGTTCCACTCGCCCGGCGGGTTGAGCGCGGCGTCGCGGGCGGCGATGTCGGCGGACTTGAAGCCGTAGACCGAGCCGGTGGTCCGGTCCGGCGCGTCGGTGGCGTCGATCTGGATCTCGTAGCCGTTGTTCACCGCCGACCACGGGTCGGTCGACGGCCGGGAAGCCGATGAAGACGCCGGAGTTGTCGTCGCCGGGCAGCCGCCAGTCCAGCTTCAGCGAGTACGACGCGTGAACTCGCTGGGCGCGAGTACCAGAGCAGGCCCATGCCGCCGACCGAGGTGAGCGTGGCGTCGGCGTTGGTGAAGCTGCCCGGCCCGGCCTGCGACCAGCCGGTGGTCGAGCCGTTGTAGAGCGTCGGTGTAGCCGGTCTCCGGCCGGCAGTCGGCCTTGGCCCGGCCGGCCGCGTACCGGATGCCGCCGAGCAGCATGCGCTGCGGAAGGCCGGCTCGGCGTACGACGCCTGGGTGTGGCCGCACGCCGGTGTAGAAGGACCGGCCGCTGCTCGATGGTCTTGCACCAGGTGATCGGGTGGTCGGCGCCCATCGCCGCCGCCGGAGTACGTCGACTCGTCGAGGGTGGCCAGCACCTGGGCGGTCGAGCGCGGCGTTGGTCCGGTAGTTGTACCACTCGTCGGTGCGGGTCCAGGTCTGGCCGCAGGTGCGCGGTGGCGGCGTGGGCCCGGTCCTCGACCCGGACGGTGGCCTGCTGGATCGCCGGGTGCGAGGCGAAGTAGGCGCCGACCAGGTTGCCGTAGAACGGCCAGCCGTACTCGGTGTCGGCGGCGGCGTGCACGCCGACGTAGCCGCCGCCGCCGTCGATGTAGGACTCGAACGCGGTCTGCTGGGTGGCGTTGAGCACGTCACCGGTGGTGTTGAGGAAGACCACCGCCTCGTACTGGGCCAGGTTGGCGGTGGTGAACTGCGTTGGCGTCCTCGGTGGCGGTGACGGTGAAGTTGTTGGCCGCGCCGAGGTCGCGGATGGCCTGGATGCCGACCGCGATCGAGTCGTGCCGGAAGCCGGCCGTCTTGGAGAAGACCAGCACGTCGTACGGGGCGTCGGCCGCGCAGGCCCGGCGGCGGGCCACTGGCCGCCGGCGCCGGCGAGGCCAGCGCCGGTGCCGAGCAGGGCGGCCGCGGCGATGCTGGACAGTCTCATCGGGACGACTGCCTGCTCGCTGCCGCCAGCTCGGACGGCAGGCGTCCACTTCTGGTTGGCGCCGGTGTGGCAGGTCCAGAGGTGCACGTCCGTGCCGTCGGCCGAGTTGTTGGCGGAGACGTCGAGGCACTTGCCGGACTGCGGGTTGCGCAGCGGTGCCGTCGGCCTGCGGCGACCCAGTTCTGCGCGCCGGTGCCGTTGCAGGTCCAGAGCTGGATCTTGGTGCCGTCGGCGGTGCCGCCGCCGGAGACGTCCAGGCACTTGCCCAGCGCCTTGCAGCGTGCTGCCCGGCGTCACCGTCCAGGTCTGCGCGGCGGTGCCGTTGCAGGTGTAGAGCTGGATCTGCGTGCCGTCGGCGGTGCCGCGCCGTTGTCGACGTCCAGGCACTTGCCGCCGAGCCCGACGATCGGCCCGGTCGCCGGTCCCGCCGCCGGTGGTGAAGGTGAACGCGTCCACGTCGAACAGGCGCCGGCGCCGCCGGCGAAGACCAGGTACAGCGAGGTGGTGGACGCCGGCCCGCGGGCCAGCGATGGTGCCGGTGACGTTGATGAAGGTCTCCCAGCCGCCGGTGACCGGCACGGTGACCGAGCCGAGCAGCGGTGCCGGTCGGCCGAGCCGGCGCGGACCTCGAGCGTGCCGCCGGCGCCGGCCGAGGAGACCCGGGCGGTGAACGAGGTGGCGTTGTCGAGCCGGTACGGGCTCGAACGAGATCCAGTCGCCGTTGTCGATGTCGCCGACGGTCTTGCCGCCCTCGGCCGCCGCCTTGGTCGACGACCTGCGATGCCGGACTGAGGTCGTGAAGTGCTCGGCCTGCCGGTGCCGCGGCTGCAGCGGTGTGCTGCGTGTGCGTGGTCAGCCCGCCGTTGTCGGTGTACTCGGCGTCGAAGACGCCGAAGATGTTCGCCGCGGCGTCGTGCTCGCCGTCGACCGGGATCGGTGATCGAGCCGGAGCAGCCGGTCTGCGAGGTGATCTGGTGGCCGTGGCTGTCGTGGCCGAGCGACGTAGGTCATCTTCACCCGGGCGCAGTCGATCGTGCCGTCCTCCGGGTCGGTGACCGTGACCGGTGAACGGGACGGTGTCGCCGAAGGAGAACAGCTGGCCGTTGGCCGGGCGTGTTGAGGGTCACCGTCGGCGCGGTGTTGCCGACCGTGATCACGCACGCTGGCCGTGCCGGTCGCGCCCTGCGGGTCGCGCACGTCAGCGTCGGCGGTGTAGGTGCCGTTGGTGGTGTACGTCTTGGTCGGGTTGGCCGCGGTCGAGGTGGTGCCGTCGCCGAAGGTCCACGAGTAGGTCAGCGCGCCGCCCTCGGGGTCGGAGCGAGCCGGCCGAGGAGAAGGTGACGGTCAGCGGGGCCGGGCCGGAGGTCCGGTTGGCGGTGGCCACCGCGGTCGGGGCCCGGTTGCCGCCGCCGATGTAGTCGATAGCGGTAGAGCGCCGAGTTGGCGTCGCCGTTGAAGTAGCCGGTGCCGTAGTCGAGCACGTAAGCGCGCCGTCCGGGCCGAAGGCCATGTCCATGACCTGCTTGCCGGTCCACGGGAAGGCTCGAGATCTCGCCGCGGGAGCCGTCGGCGTTGACGTGCGATCGGCTTGATCCAGCGGCGGCCGAACTCGCCGGCGAAGAAGTGCCCGTCCAGCGACTGCGGGAACTTCGATGGTCGACGGGTTCGGCGCGCGTCGTAGCGGTAGACCGGGCCGCCCATCGGCGACTCCGAGCCGCTGCCGAACTCCGGCGGGGTGCCGGCGTCGCCGGCGTACCGGATCCAGGCCGGCCGGGCGGCCGGCAGCGTGGCCTGGCCGGTGTTGCGGAACGAGTTGTTCGTCGGGCCGCCGGCGCAGTTGTACTTCGGCGCCGGCCGGCGCCGGACGGCGAAGTTGCACTCGTTGTAGGTCTCGGTCGGTGGTGTTCGTGCCGGTGCAGTACGGCCAGCCGTAGTTGCCCGGGCGAGGTGATCCGGTTGAACTCGACCTGCCCGCTCGGGCCGCGGTTGGCGTTGGTGGCGCCGGCGTCCGGGCCGTAGTCGCCGAGGTAGACGATGCCGGTGGCCTTGTCGACGCTCATCCGGAACGGGTTGCGGAAGCCCATCGCGTAGATCTCGGGCCGGGTGTTGGCGGTGCCGGGCGGCGAACAGGTTGCCGGCCGGGATCGTGTACGTCCCGTTCGCGTTCACCTTGATCCGCAGGATCTTGCCGCGCAGGTCGTTGGTGTTGGCCGAGCGTGCGCTGGGCGTCGTAGCCGCGGGTTGCGGTTGGTGCGCTCGTCGATCGGGGTGTAGCCGGCGGACTCGAACGGGTTGGTGTCGTCGCCGGTGGACAGGTAGAGGTTGCCGGCCGCGTCGAAGTCGATGTCGCCGCCGACGTGGCAGCACATGCCCGCGGTCGGTGGGCACGTCGCAGGACGATCACCTCGCTGGCCAGTGTTGAGCGTGCAGTCGGCGTTGAGGGTGAACCGGGACAGCCGCGTTGACCCCTGCCAGGCGGACCAGTCGGTGGCCGGTGGCCGGGGGCGTCGCCGGCCGGGGTGGACAGCGGCGGCGAGTAGTAGAGGTAGATGTACCGGTTGGTGGCGAAGCCCGGGTCGACCGCCGACGCCCTGCAGGCCCTCCTCGTCGTGGGTGTAGACCGGGATGCGTGCCGACGACCGTGGTGGTGCCGGTCGACGTCGGTGCGGCGCAGCGTGCCGTTGCGGGCGGTGTGCAGCACCGACCGGTCGGGCAGCACGGCGAGCGACATCGGCTCGCCGACCTCGGCCGACGCCGCGTGGCGAGCGTGACCTGCTGGTAGTCGGCCGGGTTGACAGGCACCACCGCCGCGACCGATCCCGCGGTTCGGGGGTCGGTCTCGGCGGCTGCCGTGGTGGCGGTCGCGGTGGCGGCGGTGATGAGCACGGCCGCGGCGAGGATGCGGAGGAGTCGGGGATGCATGGCGGCACCGACCTTTGTCCCGACGGTGGATGTAGTGCGCATCACAGTAGGGAGCTTTGGCCTCTCGATCCATTACTTCTGCCCGTACGGGGAAAAAGTCCCTCGATCTCGTGAACGGTCGGTAACGGCCCGCTGTCACAGCGTTCCCGTGCTGTGGCCCGGTTGCGCCGTACGGGTGACGGCGGCTGCGCCGGAACAAGCGCGGCACAGCGGGCGCTCGACCGGGCATGGTCTCCACGGCCCGGCCGCCGCGGCTGCGGCAGGTGCACGCCGCCTGGGTCGTCGCCGCGGTCACCTTCGTGACGCTGCTGGGTGCGTCCGGCTTCCGGTCCGCGCCCGGCGTGCTGATCGTGCCGCTGGAGGAGGAGTTCGGCTGGAGCCGGACGGTCATCTCCGTCGCCGTCTCCGTCAACCTCGTCCTGTACGGCCTGGCCGGCCCGTTCGCCGCCGCCGCGATGAACCGCTTCGGCCTGCGCCAGGTGGTGCTCGCCGCGCTCGGCCTGGTCGCGCTCGGCTCCGGGTTGACCGTGTGGATGACCGCGGCCTGGCAGCTGGTGCTGCTGTGGGGCGTCGTGGTCGGCATCGGCACCGGCGCGATGGCCGGCGTGCTCGCCGCCACCGTGGCCACCCGCTGGTTCGTGCACCGGCGCGGGCTGGTGGTCGGCGCGCTCACCGCCGCCGGCGCCACCGGCCAGCTGGTCTTCCTGCCCGCCCTGGCCGGGCTCGCCGACGGGCCCGGGTGGCGCTGGTCGGCCGTCGCGGTCACCGCCGGCGCGCTGCTGGTGGTGCCGCTGGTGATCGCCTTCCTGCGCGACTCGCCGGCCGCGGTGGGCCTGCGGCCGTACGGGGCGCTCGAGGACACCCCGATCGCCCCGCCGCCGTCCCGGGCCAATCCGGTCGGCACCGCGCTGGCCGCGCTCCGGGACGCCAGCCGGACCGGCGCCTTCTGGCTGCTGGCCGGCAGCTTCGCCATCTGCGGGGCGACCACCAACGGGCTGATCGGCACCCACCTCATCCCGGCCGCGCACGACCACGGCATCCCCGGCACCACCGCGGCCGGCCTGCTCGCGCTGGTCGGCATCTTCGACATCGCCGGCACGCTCGGCTCCGGCTGGCTCACCGACCGGGTCGACCCGCGCCGGCTGCTGCTCTGGTATTACGGGCTGCGCGGGGTCGCGCTGCTGGTGCTCGCGCCCGCGCTGGCCGACGGCGGCATCGGCCTGCTCGGCTTCGTGGTGGTCTACGGGCTGGACTGGGTGGCGACCGTGCCGCCCACGGTGGCGCTGTGCAACCAGGTCTACGGCGACCGCGGGCCCGTCGTCTTCGGCTGGGTCTTCGCCTCGCACCAGTTCGGCGCAGCGCTGGCGGCGTCGGCGGCCGGCTACGCCCGCGGCGCGCTGGGCGACTATCTGGTCGCCTTCCTGGCCGCGGCGGCGCTGTGCCTGGTGGCCGCGCTGATCACCCAGCTGGTGCCGCGGCCGGCGCCCCGGCCGACCTAGTCCGCGGCGGGCGGAACCGCCCGTCCCGGGTTTGCGTCGACCTCTACACTCGCCCCATTAATCGGGCAAGGCGGTCAAAGACCGCATCTCGCGCGGGGAGGCCTGGATGACCGACGACACGCGGCCCAGTTGGGGTCCGCCGGCCGGCGGGCCGCCGGGGTGGGGGCCGCCGGGCCCGCCCGGCGGCTACGGCCCGCCGTCGGGCTCCGCCCCGCCGCCGTACGGCGGTCCCGGTGGCCAGCCCGGGTGGGGGCCGGCGCCGTCCGGTCCGGTGCCCGGCTGGGAGCAGCCGCCGGCCGGCCCGCCGGTCGGCTACGGCCCGCCCACCGGCCCCGGCCCCGGCCCCGGCCCCGGCGGCTATGGCGCCGGTGGCTACGGGGTGTCCGGCTACGGCGTGCCCGGCCCGGACCCGCAGTACGGCCCGCCGGCGTACGGGCCCGGCGACATGGTCACGATCGGCGCCGCGCCCCCGCCCCGCCGGCGCCGCGGCCGCGCGCTGTGGGCCGGCATCGCCGCCGGCACCGCGGTCGCGCTCACCGCGGGCGGCGTCTACGCGTACACCGCGCTGTCCGGCGGCGGCGCCGTGCTCGCCGCGAGGGCCCCCGCCGACGCGGTGGCGTACGCCGAGCTCAACCTCGACCCGCCGGCCGGCCAGAAGGTCGCCGCCCTCCGCTTCTTCCGCCACTTCCCGGACCTGAAGGTCGGCGGCGACGAGGGCACCCTGGTCGAGAGCCTGCTTGAGCCGCTGATCACCGACTCCGAGGTCCGGCAGCAGTTCGTGCGGAGCATCAAGCCGTGGCTGGGCGACCACGCCGCCATGGCCGTCGACCCGCAGGACGGCAAGCCCCAGCCGGTGCTGCTGGTGGAGACGACCGACGCGGCCGCCACCCGGGCCGGCCTGGACCGGATCAACGCCGAGCAGGACCCCGACGACAAGTTGGGCTTCGTGCTGGACGGCGATCTGGTGGTCGTCGCCGAGACGCAGGCCATCGCCGAGACCGCGCACCGCGACGCCGGCGCCGGCTCGCTGGCCGACAGCGACACCTTCACCTCCGACATGGAGGACGTCGGCGGCGACGACGCGATCGTGACCGCCTGGTCCGACCTGGCCGCTGCCGGCAAGCTGAGCAGCCGGGAGGGCAGCTCCGAGGCCAAGGGCCGGCTCGCCGCCCGGCTCCGATTCACCGACACCAGCGCGGAGCTGGTCGTGCGCACCGTCGGCAACCCGGCCCGCGCCGGCGCCGACGCGGTCGGCAAGCGGCTCGGCACGCTGCCCGAGGACACCGCCGCGGCGGTCGCGGTGTCCGGCGGCGACGAGCTGGTCCGCCAGGCGTACCGCCAGGCCGAGGCGGCCGGCCTGGGCCGGACGCTGCGCCGGCTGGAGGAGGACACCGGCCTCGACCTGCCCGACGACGTGGCGGCGATGGTCGGCTCCAGCACCGTGCTGGCCGTCGGCGGCGGGACGGACGACCCCCAGGTCGGCCTGGTCGCGAAGACCGGCGACCCCGAGCGCGCCCGGGTCGCGGCCGAGAAGGTCTTCCGCGAGCTCGGCGTCGGCCAGTCGGTGACCGCGCGGTCGACCGCGGACGGCTCGGTCATCGCCAGCTCCTCCGCGTACGCGGACCGCCTCACTGCGGAGGGCAAGCTCGGCTCGACCGAGCTGGTCCGGTCCGCGCTGCCGGACCTCGACAAGGCTCAGCTGGCCGTCTACGTCGACGCCCGGCGGCTGGCCGAGGTCGTCGGCGAGCCGCTGCCGGAGGAGGCGCGGGCGCTGCGCGCGGTCGGCCTGACCGCGACCAGCAGCGGCGACGTCTCCACCGTGCGGGTCCGGGTGGTCGTCGGCTGATCCCTGCTGCCGCCCGGGTGGCGTCCCCCACCCGGGCGGCGGCCGGCTCAGCCCGGTGGCGCCGGGCGGGCCCGCTTGGCCGCCAGCAGGCTCTGGTCGGCCACCCAGAAGAGCGTGGTCGAGGTGTCGGTCGGCCGCAGCTCGGCCAGGCCGGCGGTGATCGTCACCCGCAGCCCGGCGGCGACCTCGGACCAGCGGTACGCCGCCACGGCCCGGACGATCTCGTTCACCGTCCCGGCCGCGTCGCGGCCCGCCGCCGGCAGCGCCAGCACGAACTCGTCGCCGCCGTAGCGGGCGCACCGGTCCGGCTCGGTGGTGTGGTCGTGCATCAGCCTGGCCACGGTCCGCAGCACCTCGTCGCCGACCAGGTGCCCGTGGGTGTCGTTGACCCGCTTGAAGCGGTCCACGTCGAGGATCGCCAGCGTGAGCGGCGAGCCGGCGGCCTGCGCGTCCCCGACCAGCCGGGGCAGGTCGGCGTCGAAGGCGCGCCGGTTGGGCACGCCGGTCAGCGGGTCGGACAGCGCGTCGTACTCCAGCTGCCGGGCCCGGCGCAGCAGCGCCTCCTGCTCGACCCGCAGCCGGGCAGCGGTCGCCCGGCTCACCCAGACCTCGTACTGGGCGCGGCCGTACTGCTCGTGGACCTCCCGGTACCACCGCAGCGCGTCCGCCGGCCGCCCCTCGGCCTCGGCGACCCGGGCCAGCAGGAACGCGCCGTCCTCGGAGTACGGCGGGCTCGGCGGCTCGTGCGCCTCCTGCCAGTACGCGGTCAGCAGGTGCCGGGCGTCGGCGTGCCGGCCCTCGGCGGCCAGCACCGAGCACTCGGCGTGCAGCCGGCGCCGGCGCAGCAGCGGGGTGACCGGCCGGGCCGGCGTGTCCCGGGACTGCTCGAGCAGAGCGCGGGCCGTCGCCGCGTCGCCCAGCCGGGCGGTCGCGACCGCGCGGTTGGTGTACGAGAACGCGCGGCCCAGCAGCGGGATGCCGGGGTCCTCGAGGACGGCGGCGAACTGCTCGTCCGAGGCCCGCCAGCGCTCGGCCGCCTCGGCGTCGAGCCCCAGGTGCTCCAGCCGCATCGCCCAGGTGTGCATGGCGTAGCCCACCGCGTGCTGCCAGTCGCCCCGGCTCAGCCCGGCTGCCTCGGCGACGGCGACGCTGCGCTCGGCGGTCTCCACCGCGAGCGGGAAGAGCTGCTCCATCGCCAGTTTCATCGCGCAGTTGCGCAGCACCGTGGCCAGGTCGCGGCCGGCCTCGCTGACCGACTCGACCGAGGCCAGCGCCAGCAGGATGCTCTCCACCGCGGCGTCGCCGGACCCGTCCGGGCCGGCCGAGAAGCCCATGATCGTGTGGAACATCGCCGCCGACAGCGCGGACGCCTCCGGCAGCAGGGGGCGGAGCCGGTCCAGCTCGGCCCGGGCGGCCGCCCACTCCTCGCAGTTGGCCAGCGCGACCGCGAGCGCGTGGCCGAGGATCACCTGGTCGTCCGCGGTGAGGGTGAGCGTCGGGTCGTTGTGCAGGTCCCGGATGGCGGACCGCAGCTCCTCCACCCGACCCTCGCTGCCCAGCGCGCGGGCGGCGGCGATTCGCTCCAGCCGGCGGTCGGGCCGTGCCTGCAGCATTCGCGTCCTCCCGCCGTCCCCGGTCCGGACCGGTCAGCCGTCGGCGCGGGACTCGGCCGGTGCGGCCGACACCGGCTCAGGGTGCCGGACCTCCCGCTTGGCTGCCAGTAGCTCCTGGTCCGCGCTGTAGAAGACGGTCGTCGCGGTGTCGGCCGGGCCGAGCTCGGCCAGGCCGAAGCTGACCGTCACCCGCAGCCCGGGCGCGACCGCCGACCAGGGGTGCCCGGCGACCGCGGTGGCCAGCTCGGCCGCCAGCGCCCGGGCCTCGGCCGCCGGCAGGGCCACGCTGAGCACGAACTCGTCGCCGCCGTACCGGGAGCAGGGGCAGCCCTCGGCGCACCGCTCACGGACGGTCCGGCCGACCAGCCGCAGCACCTCGTCGCCGACCGGGTGGCCGTAATCGTCGTTGATCCGCTTGAACCGGTCCACGTCGAGGATCACCAGCGTCAGCGGGGCGCCGACCGCCTGCGCGGCCGTCACCAGCGAGGCGAAGTCGGCGTCGAAGGCGCGCCGGTTGGGCAGCCCGGTCAGCGGGTCGGTGCGGCTGTCCGCCTCCAGCTCCCGGCTGCGCCGCACCAGCGCCTCCTGCTCGATCCGCAGCCGGGCCGCGGTCTCCCGGGACTGCCAGCTCGCCTGCTGGGTGCGGCCGTAGCGGCCGTAGACCTCCCTGTACCACCCGAGCGCCTCGGGCAGCCGGCCGGCCGCCTCCTCCAGCCGGGCCAGCAGCAGCGGCACGTCCTCGGTCCGGGCCGGGACCGGCCGTTGCCGGACCGACTCCCACAGCGCCAGCAGCACCGTGCGGGCCTCGGGCAGCCGGCCCTCGGCGAGCAGCAGCGCGCCCTCGGCGTGCGCGAGCAGCCGGCGCAGCGACGGCGACCGGCCGGCCACGCCGACCTCCCGCGCCCGGTCGAGGTGCGTACGGGCGGTGGTCGGGTCGCCGAGCCGGCCGGCCAGCAGCGCCCGCTCCGCGTGCGAGATCGCAAGCATGACGTCCGGCAGCCCGGGGTCGGCGGCGGCCAGCCGGTGGTGGCGCTCCACCTCGGCCCAGCGCTGCCGGCACTGGTCCGGCAGGCCCAGGTGGTCCAGGCTCATGCCCCAGGTGAGCTGCACGTACTGCGCCTGGGCGTGGATCCGGCCGGCCGGCAACCCGGCCGTCACCGCGGTCGCCAGCGCCTCCGTCATCACCTCGGCGGCCAGCGGGAAGAGCCGGGTGTACGCGAGCACCAGCCCGGCCGAGGCCAGCGCCAGCGCCCGGCCCTGGCTCGGCGGCTCGTCGGCCAGCACCGCGAGCGCCAGCACCACCTCGTCGACCGCGGAGTCGTGGTCGCCGAACCAGTACGCCGCCGTGGCCGTCGCCGCGTGGAACCGGGCCTGCGCGGCCGGGCTGGCCTCGCCCAGCCGGCCCTGCACGGCCTGCAGGTGGTCCCAGGCCTCGTTGGCACGCTCGACGTTCATCAGCGCCATGGCCCGGAGCACCGCGAACTCGACCTCGAGGTCGGCCGGCACCCCGCCGCCGGTGACGGCGTCGGCCCGCAGCCCGGTGAGCAGCTCGTCCAGCCGGTCCAGCCGCGACTCGCTGACCAGCTGGCGGGCCAGCGCGAGCCGTTCGGCGAGCCGGTCCTCGGGCATGCCCACCTCCTCGTCGGCGAGTCTAGGGTCCGAACAGGAGGTGTCGGTGGCGGACAGGACAGAGGCCCTCTCGGTGACCCGGCCCGGGGCATGGGCCCCGCTGCGGCGCCCGGTCTTCCGGGCGCTGTGGATCGCCCAGGCGGTGTCCTTCCTCGGCACCTGGATGCAGACGGTGGGGGCGCAGTGGTTCCTCACCGAGCGGTCCGCCTCCGCGACCGCGGTGGCCGCCGTGCAGACCGCGACCAGCCTGCCGGTGCTGCTGCTGGCGCTGCCCTCCGGCGTGCTCGCCGACCTGGTTGACCGGCGCCGCGTCCTGATCGGCGCCACCGGGGCGGCCGCCGTGGTGGCGGTCGGCTTGACCGCGCTGACCGCGGCCGACCGGCTGTCCTCGGCCGGCCTGCTCGGGCTCACCGCGCTGCTCGGGGTGACCTCGGCGCTGACGATCCCGGCCTGGCAGGCGACCCAGCCGGAGCTGGTGCCGCGGGAGGAGCTGCCGGCGGCGGCCGCCCTCAACGGCATCAGCATGAACATCGCCCGCGCCGTCGGCCCGGCCGCCGGCGGCCTCATCGTCGCGGCCGGCGGCTCGGCGTGGGTCTTCGGGCTGAACGCGGTGTCCTTCGTCGCCGTCGCCGCGGTGGTGGCGGCCCGGCTGCAGCCGGCCGACCCGGTGCGCCGGGAGGCCGAGCGGCTCGGCGGCGCGATGCGGGCCGGGCTCGGCTACGTCCGCTTCGCGCCGGTGCTGCGGCGCATCCTGCTCCGGGCCGGGCTGTGGGCGCTGCCCGCGACCGCGCTGTGGGCGCTGCTGCCGGTGGTGGCGGCGGACCAGCTCGGGCTCGGCTCCGGCGGCTACGGGCTGCTGCTGGGCGCGCTCGGGGTCGGCGCGATCGGCGGCGCGCTCTTCCTCGGCCGGGTCGACCTGCGCCGCCGGCCCAACCGGCTGGTGGGCGGCTGCAGCCTGCTGTACGCGGGCGCCATGGTCGTGCTCGCGCTGACCCGCTGGCCGGTGCTCGCCTTCGCCGTGCTGCTGCTCGCCGGCGGCTGCTGGCTGGGGGTGCTGTCCACCCTCAACGCGCTGGCCCAGCTGGTGCTGCCGCGCTGGGTACGGGCCCGGGCGCTGGCCACGTACACGGTCGTCTTCTTCGGGGGGCAGGCGGTCGGCGGCGTGCTCTGGGGCGCGGTCGCGGACCTGTCCAGCGTGCCGGCGGCGCTGCTGGCCGCGGCGGTCCTGCTCGCCCTGACCGGCCTGACCGTGATCCGGCTCGGCCTGCACGACGTCAGTCACCTCGACCCGAGCCTGTCCACACACTGGCCGGAGCCGGAGCTGGCGATCGACCGGGCCCCGGACGCCGGCCCGGTGCTGGTGCTCAGCGAGTGGACGGTGCCGCCGGACCGGGCGGCCGACTTCGTCGCGGCGATGTCCCGGGTGGCACGGATCCGGCAGCGCACCGGCGGCCGGCGGTGGGGCCTCTTCCAGGACGGCGCCCGGCCGGACCGCTTCGTGGAGAGCTACCTGGTGCCCAGCTGGGCCGAGCACCTGCGCCAGCACGAGGAGCGGCTCACCGTCACCGATGCGCGGGCCGAGGCGGTCGCCCGCGAGCTGGCCGCCGAGCCCCCGGTCGTCTCCCACCTCTTCGTCCCGCCACCGCCGGACTGACCGGGTCGGTCACCACAGGCCCGGGGCGACCGGCTCGCCGGCGGTGGCGCCGAGCACGGCGCGCTCGTGCTCGAGCAGCCAGCGCTTGCGCGGCAGGCCGCCGCCGAAGCCGGTGAGCGACCCGTTGGCCCCGATCACCCGGTGGCAGGGCACGATCACCGCGATCGGGTTGCGGCCGTTGGCCAGGCCGACCGCGCGGGACGCCGTCGGCTGCCCCAGGCCGGTGGCCAGCTCGCCGTACGTCGTCGTCCGCCCGTACGGGATCTCGCGCAGCGCCGACCAGACCCGCTGCTGGAACGCGGTCCCGCTCGGCGTCAGCGCCAGGTCGAAGGCGAGCCGGTCGCCGGCGAAATACTCCCTCAGCTGGGTGGTCGCGGCGGCCAGCACGTCGTCGTCGCGCTCGGCGTCCGGCGGCGGGTCGTGCGGGGCCATCCACAGCTCGTGCAGGCCGGTCTCGTCGCCGACCAGCAGCAGCGGGTCGATCGGGGAGTCGACCACGGTCCAGAACATCTCCTACACGTCCTTCCGCGACAGCGAGTGCCACAGGTGAAGCAGTGCATACGACCGCCAGGGCCGCCAGGTCTCGGCCAGCGCGGCGGCCGAGACCGGGTCGGCGGGCAGCCCGAGCCGGGTCAGCGCGTGCCGGACGCCGACGTCGGTGGGCAGGAAGACGTCGGGGTCGCGCAGCGCGCGCATGGCCAGGTAGGACGCCGTCCACGGGCCGATGCCGGGCAGCGCGAGCAGCTGCCGCTCGGTCGCGGCCCGGTCCACCGCCGGGTGCAGCGCGAGGCCGTCGGCGAGCGCCGCGGCCAGCCCGCGCAGCGCGCGCAACCGGCTGGCCGGCATGCCGATCTCGACCTCCCGCAGCGCCTCCGGGGTGGGGAAGAGCCGGTCGACCGGGCCGTGCGGCACCGGCAGCGGGGTCCCGTAGCGGTCGGTCAGCCGGGCCGCCAGGGTGCGCGCGGCGACGACCGAGATCTGCTGGCCGAGCACGGCCCGGACGGCCATCTCGGCGCCGTCGACGTGGCCGGGGACGCGGAGCCCGGGGGCCGCGCGGACCAGCGGGCCGAGGACCGGGTCGGGGCCGAGCGCCGCGTCGACCGCGGCCGGGTCGGCGTCGAGGTCGAGCAGCTCGCGGCAGCGGCGGACGGCCTCGTCGGTGTCGCCCTCGTCGGCCAGCCGGAGCACGCAGCGGACGTGGCCGGGGCCGGCGGACAGCTCGACCACGCCCGGGCCACCGGGCAGCACGAGGCTGCGTGCGTAGACGCCGTCGGTGAAGTCCTCGACCCTCGGCACGGCACGGGCGCCGAGGAAGCGCAGCAGCGAGTCGAGGTCGAGTGGCCCGCGGTGGGGAAGCTCGACGACGACCGCGCTGTCCAGGTCAGCCGGCACAGGGTCCACCGTGCCATGCCGGTCCGACAGTTTCCGCGCCCGCCCCGGGCCATGTCCCCCGATCCGCTGGCGGCGCTGACGGGGAGAGACGGCCTAGGGGTGTCTGCCGGACATCTGGCGGCGCGGGCGGCGTCCAGACGACGACCGGCGGCGTTGGCGTCGTCGCCGATACAACAGCGGTATCGGACTCCTCCTCCGCCTCGCCGGACGCCGCCTGGACGCCGCCCGCATCCACCGACATCCGGCGGACACACCCTAGGTCCAGTACGAGAACGGCTGCTCCGGCGCGCGGTCCTCGACGTCCACCGGCGCGGGCGGGACCGCCGGGACCCGCGGCGCCCGCGGTCCGGGTGGCCCCGGTGGCGCTGGCCGTCCTGGCGGCGCTGACCGCGTCGGCGGGCCGATGGGCTCGATCAGCGCGACCGGGCCGGGCGGGCGTACGGCCTGCTCGAACTCGGCCAGCGGCCGGCTCTGGGCCAGCGGCCGGCGCTCGGCCAGCGCGGTCGGCTCGCGCCGCTGCGGGAGCGGGTAGGGCTCGTCCTCCTCCCGCCGGTCCCGGGCCCCCTCCCGTGGCGGGACGGGAGCGGGGGCCGGGTCCGGTGCCGCGACGGGGACCGGTCGGTCATCGGCACGCCGGTGCCGCCCACCGCCCGCGGCCGCCGGCCCGACCGCGGCCACCTCGTCCCGCTGGAGGAGCAGCGCCAGGTTGACCGCCGCGAAGGTGACCAGGAAGCCCATCACCCACAGCATCACCGGCGGGCTACCGGCAGCGAGCGGCCCGGACCGGGTCATCAGCCCGACGCTGCCCAGCACGCACAGCCCCGCGCTGGCGAACGGCAGCCAGGACAGCCACCGGGGCACCACCCCGGTCCGCCGGATCGCCAGCCCGCCGGCCACCTGCCGGACCAGCTCGGCCACCGCGCAGAAGGAGAAGCCGACGTTGCCGAGGTCGGCCAGCGTGCGGGTCGTCTCGGTGTCCCCGCGCAGCGCCGCCATCCCGGCGAGCTGGAAGACCGCCAGCAGCACCAGCTGGACGGTGTGCGCCATCAGCCCGCCGACCAGGTACGGCGTCGCCAGCCCGTCGTGACCGTGCCGGCGCAGCCACTCCGACACCGCGGCCAGGTGGGCGAGCAGGACCGGCATGCTCAGCGCGAGCAGCCAGCTGTAGACGAGGAAGGGCCGGCCGGCGTCCCGGTAGTAGGCGACCACCTCGGCGGTCGAGGTGCCCAGCGCGGGTGCCGGGTCGACCAGGACGAGCGCCGGCAGGGCGAGCGCGACCGCGGTCAGCCCGGCGGCGGCGACCAGCCGGCGCCCCCGCCCCGGCGCGGCGGGCACGGTGGATGCCAACGACCAGCTCCCTTCCGGCTGCCCGTGATAGGTCTGATGACGGGCGCACGATAGGGGCAATCCACCCAGGGCGTACATCCGTCGCAACCGGTGCGAACCCCTATGAGTCAGGGTTGCCCAGGTGCCGGAGCAGCGGGGTGAGCAGGGCTTCCGGGTGCTCCTCGGGGATCCAGTGCGAGGCGCCCGGCACCGCCACGAAGGTGTAGGGCCCGCTCACGTGACCGGCCGTCCGCGCCGCCGCCTCCGGGCCGAGCGCCCGGTCGGCCTCGCCCCAGACGTAGAGGGTGGGCACCGTGATCGGGCCGCCCCCGGTCAGCCCGCGGCCGAAGGCCAGCCCGCGGTACCAGTCCAGCGCCGCCGTCAGCGCCCCCGGCCGGCGCATCGCCTCGACGTACGCCGCCGTCGGTCCGCGGCCCAGCCCGGTGCCGCGCAGCACCCGGCGCAGCAGCCGGCCGTCGCGGGCCAGCAGCAGCCGCTCCGGCAGCAGGGGCAGCTGGAAGAGCAGGATGTACCAGCTGCGCAGGGCCTGGGTGCTGGTGACCATCGAGGTCGCCAGCGCCCGCGGGTGGGGTACGGAGACCGCGGTCAGGCTGAGCAGCCGGTCGGGGTGGCCGGCGGCCATCGCCCAGGCGACCGCGGCGCCCCAGTCGTGCCCGACCACGTGCGCCCGGTCGATCCCGAGCCGGTCGAGCAGCGCGACCACGTCGGCGACCAGCCCGCCGGTCGAGTAGTCCCGGCGCCGCGCCGGCCGGGCCTCGGCCGCGTAGCCGCGCTGGGTGGGCACCAGCACCCGGTAGCCGGCCGCGGCCAGCGCCGGTCGGACCCGGTCCCAGGCGGCCGGGGTCTGCGGGAAGCCGTGCAGCAGGACAACGGCCGGCCCGGTGGGGTCGCCGTGCTCCTCGACGGGGAGAGTGACGGAGCGCACGGCCGGCATGGTGACACGGCTGGTGGAATGGCGGGGTGGGCGCCTTCGACGACGTGCTGACCGCCAACCTCGACTACGCGCGCGGCTTCACCGACGCCGGCCGGGCCAGCCGGGCCGCCCGCGGGCTCGCGGTGGTCACCTGCATGGACTCCCGGATCGCCCCGCTGGAGATGCTGGGCCTGGCCAACGGGGACGCGAAGATCCTGCGCAACGCGGGTGCCCGGGTCACCGGCGACGTGCTCCGCACCCTGGTGCTCGCGGTGCACCTGCTCGCGGTCGACCGGGTCATGGTGGTCGCGCACACCGACTGCCGGATGTCCTCGGTCACCGACGAGGAGGTGCACGCGGCCATCGCGGAGGGCGCCGGGATCGACACCCGCAGCCTGGATTTCGGCACCATCCCCGACCAGCGGGCCAGGCTCGGATCGGACGTCCAGCGGATCCGCAGCTCGCCGTACCTGCCGCCGGGGCTGCCGGTGCTCGGCTGCGTCTACGACGTGCGGACCGGCCGGATCGAGGTCGCGGTGCCGGAGTGATCCCCCTCGGGGGCCGCGCCCGGTACCGTCGGCTTCATGACCGAGGGCACCGGCGGCTCCGGGAGCACGGACGACCGACCGCGGCAGGGTGAGCAGACCGGCGAGCAGCCGACACAACAGGCGCCATGGACGCAGCACGCGCCGCCGCCACCAGCCCCGCCCTGGGGCGAGCAGCCGTACGGGCAGCAGCCCGCCCAGCCGTACGGCCAGCCCCAGTACGGGCAGCAGCCCCAGCACGGGCAGCAGCAGCCCCCGTACGGGCAGCAGCCCCAGTACGGGCAGCAGCCCCAGTACGGGCAGCCCCAGTACGGCGGCCAGCCCGGCCAGCAGCCGTACGGGCAGGGCCAGTACGGGCAGCGGCCAGTACGGGCAGCCCGGCCAGTACCCGGCCCCGCCGTACGGGAGCTCGGCGTACGGTGCCCCGCCCGGCTACGGCCCCGGCCTGCCGGCCGGCGTGGAGCTGGCCAGCTATGGGCAGCGCGTCGCCGCCACCCTGCTGGACGGCCTGTTCGGGTTCCTGCTGGTCCTGCCCGGGATGATCGTGATCACCGCCGGCGCGGCGGCCGCCGACGACAACGGTGACCTCAACGCGACCGCCGGCACCCTGGTCGCCATCGGCATCGTGCTCGTGCTGGCCGCCGTGGTGGTCGCCATCTGGAACCAGGCCTGGCGGATGGGCGCGATCGGCTGGTCCTGGGGCAAGCAGGTGATGAAGATCAAGCTGGTCCGGGCCAGCGACGGGGTGCCGCCGGGCGGCGGCACCGGACTCGGCCGCTACTTCGTCCGCCAGCTGCTGGGCGGGGTCAGTGGCGGCATCTACACGCTGCTGACCTACCTGTGGCCGCTCTGGGACGAGCGCAACCAGACCATCGACGACAAGATCTTCTCCACCCTGGTGGTCCGGGCCTGACGGCGGGGCCGGGCGTCAGCGGGGGCGGACCAGCAGCGCCTGGGTGCCCCGCCCGACCGGTCCGGCCGCGTCGGACAGCGTGCTGGTGGCGACCCCGCCGCCGGTCGGGCCGATGTCGGTGACGGCGTCCAGGCACACCCACTCGCCGACCGGCGGCCGCAGCAGGTGCACGGTCAGCTCGGTGTTGACGTACAGCCAGGAGGCCAGCGGCAGCGCGCCGGAGACGCCGTTGCCGGAGTCGGCGGTGACCAGCACGCGCTGGGTCGGGGTCGGCTCCTCGCCCTCCACCAGCGGGATCCGCATCCGGGTCCACACCGTCGCCGGGCCGGTCTCGGTGAAGTGGCCGCGCAGCCAGCGCCACTCCATCGCCTGCAGGTAGCCGCCGGTCCACGACTCGTCGCCCCGCGGTGCGGGCAGCTCCGGCACCCCCGCCGCGGCCGGGATGGTCGTCACCGCGGTGGTGTCGCCGGCCCGGTGCCACCAGCCGGCGGCCCGGGCCACCGGGCGTTCGCCGACCGCCAGCGAGGCCTCGGCCAGCTGCACCGACCGGCCCGGCCGGACCACCCGCGCCTGCACCGACAGTGAGGTCACCGGGATCGGGCCGAGCAGGTCGACCGAGACCCGGGCCAGCCAGCCGCCGCCGGCCGGCAGCACCGACTCCAACGCCCGGACCAGCAGCGCGGACGGCGGGCCGGCGTGCTGGTCGGTGTCCACCCAGGGGCCGACGGTGTGCTCGGTCGCGGCGAACACGCCCTCCGCCACCGGCCGGTAGAACGCGGTCACGCCCCGATCCCGCGGGCCAGCCGCAACCACCGGTAGCCGCGGCCGTCCACCTCGATCGCGTCCAGGTCGGAGTCCGGATAGTCGCGGTCGGCCAGCACGTCCACCGGGAAGCCGTCGGCCGCCTGCACCTGCTCGGCCAGGTCGAGCTCGCAGGCGTCCTCGCCCAGGTTGAGCACGGCCAGCACGCACCCGGTCGGGCCGTCGTACCGCAGCGCCAGCGCCTGCTCGGACTGCGCGTCCAGCACCGTGACGGTGCCGGAGCCGATCTCCGGGCACTCCCGCAGTGCGTCGATGGTCCGCTGGAACCAGCGCAGCAGCGACTCCGGGTCCTGCTGCTGGTCGCGCACGTTGACCGCGGGGTAGCCGAAGTCACCCTTGCCGATCACCGGTCGGACCGCCTCGTCCGCGGTGGTGAAGCCCCCCTGCGGGGCGTCGGCCCACTGCATCGGGGTGCGGATGGCGTTGCGCTGGTCCAGGGACAGGTCGTCGCCCATCCCGATCTCCTCGCCGTACCGGATCACCGGGGTGCCGGGCAGCGAGAGCTGCAGCACGTACGCGAGCCGGATGAAGCGCTGGTCGCCGCCCAGCATGGGCGCGAGCCGGCGGCGGATGCCCCGGCCGTAGAGCTGCATCTCCTTGTCCGGGCCGAACCGGGCGAAGACATCCGCCCGCTCGGTCTCCTGCAGCCCGGACAGATCGATCTCGTCGTGGTTGCGCAGGAAGGTGGCCCAGCTGCAGGCCGGCGGCAGCGCCGGGCTGGACTCGATCGCGGTGACCACCGGGGTGGCGGAGCCGCGGGCGAGCGCGAGGAAGATCCGCTGGTTCTCGGCGAAGTTGAACATCAGCTGCAGCCGGTTGCCGCGGTCGCCGAAGAACTCCAGCAGCTGCTCGCGCGGCACGTTCGCCTCGGCCAGCACGGCCGCGTCGCCGCGCCGCCAGCCGATGTGGTCGCGCAGGTCCTCCAGCCACTCGTAGTGCATGGTCCGGTCCGCCGAGTCCGGGTGCACCTCCTCGATGACGAACGGCGCCCCGTCCATCCGGAACCCGCTGACCCCGAGCTGCAGCCAGAACGCGACCACCCGGCCCATCTCGGCCCGGACCTCCGGGTTGGACCAGTTGAGGTCGGGCTGGAACTCGTAGAAGCGGTGGTGATACCAGGCCTTCGCGGTCTTGTCGTACGACCACGTGCCGCGCTGGTAGCCGGGGAAGACGACGCCCTCCTCCGCGTTGGGCGGCTCGGTGGGGGACCAGACGTACCAGTCCCGGTACGGCGAGTCCGGGCTCGACCGCGCGGACACGAACCAGGGGTGCTCGTCCGAGGTGTGGTTGACGACCAGGTCGAGCATCAGCCGGATGCCGCGGTTCTCGCACTGGTGCACCAGCTCGACGAAGTCGCCGAGCGAGCCCAGCCGCGGATCGATGCCGTAGTAGTCGGACGCGTCGTAGCCGTCGTCCCGGCCCGGGGTCGGGTGGATCGGGTTGAGCCACAGCGTGCTCACGCCGAGCCGGGCCAGGTAGTCGAGCCGGCTGACCAGGCCCGGCAGGTCGCCGACCCCGTCGCCGTTCGAATCCTGGTACGTCTCGATGTCGAGGCTGTAGATGACTCCCTGCTGGTACCACCGTTCCGGCATGGGGGACTTCTACCCCGCCCGGCTGGGTAACAGAAACCTCGTGACGACGCGGGTAGAGCGGGCGGACCGCCGGCTGGGGTTGCGCCTGACACTGGGGTTGGTGGCGACCTTCGCGCTGGGTGTGCCGTTCCTGCTGCTGGCGATGCTGGTCCGCGCGGAGTGGAGTCCGCTGATCCGGCTGGACAACTCCGTCGCCGTCGACCTGAACGGCGTTGCGGTGCGCAACGACTGGCTGGTCGACACCCTCAAGGTGCTCAGCGACGTCTTCGACCCGATGGTGTTCCGGGTCGCCATCACGCTGATCGCGCTCTGGCTGCTGCGAGCCGGCCGGCGCCGGCTGGCGCTGTGGGCCGTGGTGACGATCTGGGGTGCGGCGCTGCTGGGCTGGGGGCTCAAGCTGGTTGTCGGCCGCGCCCGGCCCGACCTCGTCGGCGAGGTGGCCACCGCCCCCGGCCGGTCCTTCCCGTCCGGGCACTCGCTCGGCTCCTGGGTCGGCTGCGGGGTGCTCCTGCTGCTCGCGATGCCGCTGCTGCGGGGGGCCTGGCGGGCGGTCGCCTGGGGCCTCGCGATCCTGGTGCCGGTCGTGGTCTGCTTCGCCCGGGTCGGGCTCGGCGTGCACTACCTGAGCGACGTGACCGCCGGCGCGGTGCTGGGCCTCGGCTGGCTCGTGGTGACCTCGGCGATCTTCGAGTGGTGGCGGCGCGAGGTCGGCCTGCCGCCGGCGCCGGCCACCGAGGCCGAGCCCGAGCTGGGCGAGGGCGTGCCGGAGCCGCACGCGGGGTAGTCGATCGGCATGGCGCCCACCCCGCTGATGCCCGGTTCCCGGCCCCGAGACGACGGCGGGGCGGCCGCCCTGCGGCACGAGGCGGCGACCGCGCTGCGCCGGCTCTGGCTGCCCGCGGTGCTGCTGGCCGCGGCCATGGTCGGCCTGGGCCTGCTGCTCACCCGGGTGCTCGACAGCACCTGGGTGTTCCGCGAGGACCGGGAGATCAGCGCCGACCTGGCCGCCGCCCGGGAACCGGACGAGGTCTCGCTGACCGGCCTGTTCACCGTGCTGGCCGAGACGCCGACGATCGTCGGCCTGACCGCGGTGGCCGCGGTCGTCTTCCGGCTGGTCTTCCACCGCTGGCGGGAGTCGCTGATCGTCGTCTTCGCGGTGGTCGGCGAGACGCTCATCTTCTGGCTGACCACGCTGCTCATCGACCGGCAGCGGCCGAGGCTGGAGCAGCTGGACGCGGCGCCGCCGACGTCGAGCTTCCCGTCCGGCCATACCGCCGCGTCTGTCGCCTTCTACGGCACCGTGGCGCTGGTGCTGGCCTGGCACACCCGGCACCTGTGGTTGCGCTGGCTGGGCGTGCTGGTCGCCGTCGCGGTGCCGCTGCTGGTCGGTGGCAGCCGGCTCTACCGCGGCATGCACTTCCCGACCGACGTGCTCGCCGGCCTGCTGCTCGGCGCCACCTGGCTGGCCACCGTGGCCGGGCGGCTCCGGCCCGACCGAACCGACCGCCCCGCCGGCTGACCGGCCAGCGTCAGGTCGGCCCGGGCTGAACGGGGGCTCCCATGAGCTACGACGTCATCGTCCTCGGCACCGGGGGGATGGGCAGCGCGGCCGCCTTCCACCTGGCCCGCCGCGGCCGCCGGGTGCTCGGGCTGGAGCGCTTCGGCCCGGCGCACGCGCTCGGGTCCAGCCACGGCGGGTCCCGGATCTACCGGCAGTCCTACTTCGAGGACCCGGCGTACGTGCCGCTGCTGCTGCGGGCCTGGGACCTCTGGCACGAGCTGGGCCGGGACTGCTTCGTCCGCACCGGCGGCCTCTACGTCGGCCGGCCGGACGGCACCACGTTCGGCGGCTCGCTGCGGGCCGCCGGGCAGTGGGGGCTGGCGCACGAGGTGCTCGGCCCGGCCGAGGTGGCGGCCCGGTTCCCCACCTTCGTGCTGCGCGCCGACGAGCTCGCGCTGTACGAGGAGCGGGCCGGCTTCGCCCGCCCCGAGCGGACCGTGGCCGCGCACCTGGAGCTGGCCGCGGCCGCCGGCGCCGAGCTGCGCTTCGACGAGCCGGCGCTGGAGTGGTCGGCCGGCCCGTCCGGGGTGGCGGTGCGCACCGCCACCGGGACGTACTCGGCGGGCGCGCTGGTGGTGACGCCGGGCGCCTGGGCGCCGGAGCTGCTTGCCGACCTCGGCCTGCCGCTGGTGGTGGAGCGGCAGGTCATGCACTGGGTGGCGCCCGCCGGCCCGATCGAGCCGTACGCGGCCAACCCGGTCTACATCTGCGGCGACGGCGCCGAGCAGGTCTACGGCTTCCCGGCCATCGATGGTCCGGCCGGCGGGGTCAAGCTCGCGTTCTTCCGGGCCGGCGGGGCCACCACCGCGGACGCGGTCGACCGCACCGTCCGGCCCGCCGAGGTGGCCGAGCTGCGGGCCCGCGCCCGGCAGATCTTCCCCGGCCTGACCGGCCCCCCGGTCACCGCCGTGGTCTGCATGTACACGACCACGCCGGACGAGCACTTCGTGATCGGCCGGCACCCGGAGCACGACAACGTCGTCGTGGCCTGCGGCTTCTCCGGGCACGGCTTCAAGTTCGTCCCGGTGGTCGGCGAGGTGCTCGCCGACCTCGCCCTCGACGGTGCGACGGCGCACCCGATCGGCCTGTTCGACCCGCTGCGCCGGCCGGAGGCCACCCCGTAACCCCCGGTGGATCCCCCGCGTTGCTGCCCGTGCCGGGTCAGGCGGTCGCCATCCCGGCCGCGTTCCAGGCCCGGACCACGTCCCGGACCGAGACGATCCCGGCCACCTCCGGACCCTCCAGCACCACCAGGTGCCGGAATCCGCCGCGGCACATCGCCTCGGCCGCCTGCTCGATCGTCCAATCCGGGGTGGCGAAGACCAGCTCGGACGTGAGGTGCGAGCCGACCCGCTCCCGGTCCACGTCGAGACCCGCGCCCACGGCCCGGAGCACGTCGCGCTCGGTCAGGATCCCGATGCCCTCGCCGTCCGGGTCGTGCACGACCGCGGCGCCCACGCCGCGCTCGGCCATCCGCCGGGCCGCATCCCGCAGGTTGTGCTCGGGGCCGACCGTGAGGATTGCGGTGCTCATCGCGTCGCGGACACGCATCGCGACCCTCCCTTGCGCAAGAGAACAGGTCTCCCTCATGGTCGGGCCGGCGGCAGTGCCGCCACAAGCCCTCCGGGCGAGCACACTGGAACCGTGCTCGACGAGGTGAGCCGCGGGACCGCCCCGGGCCGCCGGTGGGGACTGCCGGTGCTCGGCGTCGCGGTGCTGCTCCTGTTCGGCTACGTCGGCACCCACCGGCAGCCGGTGGAGGGCCGGCCGCGGACCGTGGCGCCCACCCCGGAGGAGCCGATCGGCGACGGCCTGCCCCGGGTCACCGGGCCCCGCGGGATCGGCCCGGCCGGCCTGCGGCTGCTCGTGAGCGGTCCGAACCCGCAGGTGGTGGACGCGCACAGCGGGCGCAGCAGCCCGGTGCCGGGGCTGCGGCTGGGCCGCGACGAGGGCGCCCTGGTGCAGGTGGTGCCCGGCGCGCTGGTCGTCTCGGTCGGCTCGGCCAGCTCCGTCCGGCCCAAGTCCTCGCTGCTGGTGCCCGGCGGCCGCCCGGTGCCGCTCGGCGACGACGTCCGGGTGGTGCCGGCCCGCCGCGGTGGCGACCTGATCGTCTCCTCGTACGGGCCGGGCGGGACGTCGGTGGTGGTGACCGGCCGGACCGGCCGCATCCGGGCGGACTGGGTCCAGCCCGGGCTGGTGACCCCGCTGGTCGACACCGCGGCCGGCCTGCTGGTGGCCCGGTCCGCGGTGGCCGGCAGCGCCGCGGTCGACCTGCTCCTGGTGGATCCGGCGACCGGCGTACGGCGCCGCGCGCTCGCCACGAAGCGGACCGTCGTCGCGGTCGGCCCGACCGCGGTCGCGCACGTGCCCGCGGCCTGCGCCCGCGCCTGCCGGCTGACCGTCACCCGGCTCGCCGGCGGCCGGTCCCGGGACTACCCGACGCCGGACGCCGGCCTGCCCAGCCGCGGCGCGTTCTCCCCGGACGGGCGGTGGCTGGCGCTCGGCGTGCCGGGGCAGTACCTCAACGGCCGGCTCGCCGTCCGGCCCGGCTTCACCGCCGTGCTCGACCTGGCCACCGGCACCGTCCAGCAGGTCGGCGGGGTGGAGACGTCCGCCGAGCGCACCGCCGACCTGAGCTGGTGGGGCCGGGATCACCTGGTCCTCGGGGTGTGGCGGGACGACCGGGCCAGCGTGGCGCTGTGGTCCGTGCGGCGGCCGGACGAGCCGGCCCGGGTGCTGGAGGTCGAGCCGCCGGGCAACTACCAGCACTCCAGCGTGACCGTGCTGCCCTGAGGCGTGCCCCGACCTCGTGATGGTCCCGGCGTCGCCGGACCGGGACACTGGACCCGTGCTCGCGACCCACGAGGTGACCAACCAGCCGCCGCCGCTGGTCGACCACGACGTCTACGCCGGCGACCTCGCCCTGGCCGGGACGGTGCGCCGGCTCGGCGCCGAAACCGCCGGGCTGCGCGACCTGGGCCGGCTGGCGGGCACCGCGGACGCGCAGCGGTGGGGGACCGAGGCCAACGCCTCGCCGCCGGTGCTGCGCACCCACGACCGCTACGGGCACCGGCTGGACGAGGTCGACTTCCACCCGTCCTGGCACCGGCTGCTCACCGAGGCGGTCGGGCACGGGCTGGGCGGCACGCCCTGGGTGGCGGCTGGCCCTCAGGCGCCGATGCCGCACACCACCCGGGCGGCCGGCTTCCTGGTCTGGTCCCAGGTCGAGTCCGGGCACGGCTGCCCGGTGTCGATGACGTACTCGGTGATCCCGGCGCTGCGGTCGTCGCCGGAGCTGGCGGAGCGGTACGAGCCGGGGCTGACCGCGTCGGCGTACGAGCCGGGCCTGCGGCCGGCCTCCGCCAAGGCCGGGCTGCTGGCCGGGATGGGGATGACCGAGAAGCAGGGCGGCTCGGACGTCCGCGCCAACACCACCCGCGCGGTCGACGCCGGGGACGGCACGTGGCGGCTGACCGGGCACAAGTGGTTCTGCTCGGCGCCGATGTGCGACCTGTTCCTGGTGCTGGCCCAGGTGCCGGGCAGCGGGCTGACCTGCTTCCTGGTGCCGCGGGTGCTGCCGGACGGGACCCGCAACGTGTTCCGGCTGCAGCGGCTGAAGGACAAGCTCGGCAACCGGTCCAACGCGTCCTCCGAGGTCGAGTTCGAGGACACCGTCGGGTGGGCGGTCGGCCCGGTCGGCCGCGGGCTGCGGACGATCCTGGAGATGGTCCGGATGACCCGGCTGGACTGCGTGCTCGGCAGCACCGGGCTGATGCGCGCCGCGGTGTCGCAGGCGGTGCACCACGCGACCCACCGGTCCGCGTTCGGCGGACCGCTGCGGGACAAGCCGCTGATGGCCGCGGTGCTGGCCGACCTCGCGGTCGAGTCCGAGGCGGCCACCGCGCTCGCGCTGCGGCTGGCCGAGTCGGTCGACGCCGGCGAGGGCGACTTCGGTCGGCTGGCCACCGCGGTGGCCAAGTTCTGGGTCTGCAAGCGGGCGCCGGCCGTCGTCGGTGAGGCGCTGGAGTGCCTGGGCGGCAACGGCTACGTCGAGGACAGCGGGCTGCCCCGGCTGCTGCGGGAGGCTCCGCTCAACTCGATCTGGGAGGGTTCCGGCAACGTCATCGCGCTGGACGTGCTGCGCGCGCTGGCCCGCGAGCCGGCCGCCGGCGAGGCGGTGCTGGCCGAGGTGGACGCGGCCGCCGGCGCGGACGCCCGGCTGGACGCGGCGGCCAAGCGGCTGCGGGCCGACCTGGTCGACCTGGCCGCCGGCGGCGAGGCGGCCGGCCGGCGGGTGGCGACCGGGCTCGCGCTGGCGCTGCAGGGCTCGCTGCTGGTGCGGCACGCGCCGGCCGAGGTGGCGGACACGTTCTGCGCGACCCGGCTGGACGGGCCGGGCGCCGTCTTCGGCCTGCTGCCGACCGGCACGCCGGCCGCCGCGCTGGTGGACCGGGCCGCCCCGGTGCGCTGACAGGCTTCCTCCCCGGGCCGTGTCGAACCGGGAGCCGCCCGCGCCGGGCTCTCCTGGTCGCGGGAGGGGCGCCGTTGCGACAGGGGACTTCGTCACTCCGAGGGCGGCCCCGGAGCGCGGCCGGCTAGTCGCGGGAGGGGCGCCGTTGCGACAGGGGTATGACGTCGGCGCCGTCGGAGACGGCGTGCGCGCGCACGCTGGAGCTCCACAGCGCCGGGCCGATCCGGTCCGCCGGCAGCGGCGGGAAGAAGTGGTCGCCCTGGCCGGCGTGGCAGCCCAGGGACAGCAGCGTGGCCCGCTGGATCGCGCCGACGACGCCCTCGGCGACCACCCGCAGATCGAGCGCGCGGGCGATCTCCAGCGTGCCCCGGACCACCGCGGCCGCCTGCGGCGAGCTGAGCAGCCGCTCGGTGAACGCGGCCGCGATCTTCACCTCGTGCACCGGCAGCCGGGCCAGGTGGGACAGCGAGCTCCAGCCGGTGCCGAAGTCGTCCAGCGCCAGCCGTACGCCGAGGTCGCGCAGCTCGTCCAGCACCCGGTCGACGACCGCCAGGTGGCTGACCACCGAGGTCTCGGTGATCTCCAGGGTCAGCCGGCCGGCCGGCACCCGGTGCCGGGACAGCGCGGCCGCGACCTCGCCGGGGAAGTCGCGGTCGAGCAGCGTGCGCGGCGAGACGTTGATCGCCACCGGCACCCCGATGCCGTGCCGGGTCCAGTCCGCGGCGCTGGTCAGCGCGATGTCGAGCACCCGCCGGGTCAGGTCCGGCAGCAGCCCGGCGTGCTCGACCACCGGCATGAACTCCTCCGGCGCCAGCGGCCCGCGGGCCGGGTGGTGCCAGCGGACCAGCGCCTCGGCGGCCAGCGCCTCGCCGGTGTTGAGGTCGACGACCGGCTGGTAGACCAGGTCGAGCTGGGCCATGTCCTGCAGCGCGGCGCGCAGCTCGCTGGCCAGCACAAGCCGGCTGACGCTGCGCACGTCCCGCTCGGGGGCGTAGAAGTCGATCCGGCCGACCGAGCCGTGCACCGCGTGCAGCGCGACGCCGGCCTGCCGGAGCATCTCGTCCAGGGCCACCTCGCCGCGGGGTGAGTAGGCGATGCCGGCGACCGCGGACAGCGCCAGCGCGGTGCCGCCGATCTGCGCCGGGCTGGCCACCGCGCCGAGCAGCGTGTCGGCCCGGTGCGACGCCTGCGCCGGGTCGGTCAGCTTGGGCAGCAGCATGGCGAACTCGTCGCCCTCCAGCCGGGCGACCAGCTCGCCGGGCAGCACCGCGGCCTCGAGCCGGCGGGCGGTGTGCAGCAGCACCGCGTCACCGGCCGCGTGGCCGAGGGTGTCGACGATCTCCCGGAAGCCGCTGATGTGCACGAGCACCACCGCGGCGTCCACCTCGACGGTGACCGCCTCGGCCAGCAGGTTGCGGCCACGGCCGGTGAGGCCGGCCCGGTTGAGCAGGCCGGTCAGCGGGTCGTGGGTCGCCTCGTGCCGGGCCGTCGCGTGCTGGCCGGCGTTGACCAGCGCGGAGTGCAGCTCGGCGGCGACCGCGCCGAGCATCGCCTGCTCCCGGTCGTTGAGCGCGACGGTGTCGGCGAAGCACAGCCGCAGCACGCCCAGCGGCGCCGCGTCCGGGCCGATCGGCCGCTCCAGCGCCGTGTCGGCCGTCCGCTCCGGCGCCGCCGCGGCCGGGCCGTCGTAGCCGACGCCCTGCTCGTCGCCGCGCACCAGTCGGCCGTCGGCCAGCTCGATCTCGGCGCTGTCGGCGCCGAAGAGCCGGGTCGCCTCGGCAGCCGCCCGGGCCAGCACCACCCGCTCGTCCAGGTCCGCCAGCGCGCGGGTCGCCTCCAGCAGGCCCTGCCAGGACTCCCGCTCCTCCCGGGCCCGCACCCGCCCCAGGTAGACCTGCCGCAACGACAACAACAACACCGGCAGGGCAAGCAGCGCCCGATCGTCGACCAGTGCGATGGCGAGCACGACCGAGGTGACCGCGAGGTTGCTGATGTTGCTGACCAGGCTCGGCGCGAGAGACCGGCGGAACACTGCCAGCATCGACCGCTCCTGCGACAGCGCGACCACCACGGCGGTGGCCACGTAGGTCACAAGGCCGAACAGTGCGGCGGCCAGCACGACGACACCGAGGTCTGCCGGCGCCGCCACGTCGACCGGGCCGAGCCACTGCGACACGACCAGGACGGCCAGGGCCGCCGCGGCGGTGTCCAACGAGATGTTGAAGAGGGTCTTGATCGGGGTCGGCTTGCGCTGCACCACCGCGGCCACAACGGAACCCACGGTCACGGCCAGGACCACCCAGTCCGGCGACAGCAGCAGCAGCGCGATGGCCAATGCGGACTCGGTCCACAGCATGACGAAGCGCTGGCTGCCGAACCGGATGTCGAGCTCGGCCAGGCCCACCGCCGCGAAGGAACCGATTGCGATGACGAGCTTCCACCAGGCCGGCAACGGGTTGTGCGCGGCGGTGACCGCGCTGATAACGAGTGGTACTGCGGCGACAGCGGTGAGTGCCCAGACATACGCGACAACGGGCAACGGCATGCCGCTGCCCGATGCGCGTGCACGGCTCATCGTCGCCCTCGCCTCCGGTCGTAGTTCGGATGGTATCCGTGTCCATTACGCCCTGAGGCATGAAGTGGGTGAACGATAGTCTTTCAATGCGGCGGTCTGCCCGGTTTCTTGCCGCCGGGACGACGCGGGGACTCAGCCCCAGTGCTGCCCATCGAAACGCATGCTCGAACACCTCCTCCTGGGTCGTACCTTCAGTGACGGATCGGTCACGAGTTTCTGGGTTCAGCCCCAGTGCTGGCCGTCGAGACGCATGCTTGTTCCTCCTCCCAGGATGGGTGGGCTCTCATCGACGGGATGACGACACAGGGCCGGATCAGCCCCAGTGCTGGCCGTCAAGGCGCATGCGAACCACCCCCTTTCGGGGGAAGAGAGTGAGAGGTGACGCGCGGAGCGCGCCGCCCCGCACGGTTACTTGGGAGCGTAGATTTACACCCGTTCGGCGGTACAGCGCCGACGGGCGCAACCACTGGTGAGCCGGAGCGATCTAGAACATCGCAGCGCGGCGGTCAGCTCACCGCCGGTGACGGCGTGGAGAGGAAACGGCGCCCGGCGCCGCTGAGCGCCAGCGCCGCCAGCAGGCCGATCCCGCCGGCGACAGCGATGACCAGACCGGGGTCGACCACCTCGGCGACGGCGCCGGCGACCGTGATGCCGATGCCCTGGCCGGCGACCAGCCCGGCCGACACCAGCCCGAACGCCTGGCCCCGCCGCTTGGCCGGCAGCGCCTGCATGAAGGCGGCGTTGGCCGGCAGATTGTACGTCGTGCCGATCCCGGAGATGACCAGCAGCACCACCGCGAGCGGCAGCGGCGGGGTGGCGGCGAAGAAGAGCAGCGGCACGCAGGAGACCACCGCCAGCGGGCCCATCAGCTCGAGCCGGGTGACCGGCCGGACCATCCGGCTCAGCCACAGCCCGCCCAGCGCGGACCCGGCCGGCTGGGCCGCCAGCAGCAGCCCGACCGCGGTCGGCCGGCCCTCCCCGTACGGCGCCGCGAGCGCCTCCGGCACCACCCAGAAGGTGGCCAGCCAGGCCAGCAGCACCAGCCCGCGCAGCCGCGGGTCGCCGAAGACGACCCGGGCGCCGGTGCGCATCCGCTCCCAGCTGTTGCCGAGGTCGGCGCCGTCGCCGGCCGGCGGCCGGTTGGTCACCCCGAACCGCACCAGCACCGCGGCCAGCAGGAACGAGCCGGCGTCGAGCAGCAGCGCCCCGGACGGCTGCAGCAGCAGCACCAGCGCGCCGCCGAGCGCGAACCCGATGACCTGGGAGCCCTGCACGGTGAGCTGGTTGATGGCCGAGGCGAGCACGTAGCGGTCGTCGGGGAGCACATCGACCAGCAGCGACGCGCGGGCGGCGAGGAACGGCGACTCGACCAGGATGACGACGAAGAGCAGGCCGGCCAGCAGCACCAGTGGCATGCCGGGGATCGCCATCAGGGCGACCAGCACCGCGCTGATCAGCTGGCAGGTGACCATCACGGCCCGCCGCGGATAGCGGTCGGCCAGCCCGGACAGCAGCGGCCCGCCGATCAGCCAGGGCAGGTAGGTCAGCGCGTAGACCAGCGCGGTGACGAACGGCGACCCGGTCTCGGCGTAGACCATCGAGGCGAGCGCCACCCGGGCCAACTGGTCGCCGGTGAGCGAGATCGCCTGGGCGAGCCACAGCGAGCGGAACTCGGAGTCGGCGAAGAGGGCACGATACGTCGCCGGCTCGGCCGGCACGTCGCGCCTGTCTCCCCCTATCGCCACGCTCGACCTCCCCGCTCCAGTTGGTCCAGTCTGATGCAGATCGTCATCTGAGCGAAGAGCGTAGGGGATGTCTGTTCGTTGGGGCAGACCGGTTTCACCCGAATGGCCGGGGCGGGTCACGGCTCGTAGTCGGCCACGCGGCGCACCACGAGGCTCGCCACGCTATCGGCCGCGACGCCGGTGGTCACGGAGAGCCACGACGACGGGGCGTCGAGGTCCACCGCGGTGCCGCCCCGCCCGGGCCCGTCCGTGCAGTCCACCGACACCGTTCCCGGCCTGGTGGGGAGCAGGTCGGGCCGGAGCACCTGCACCACCGCGACCGCGTCGTGGACCGCCACGGAGGTGGTGCGAAGGGTCCGGTGGTAGAACTCGACCGCCCCGCCCAGCATCGCCGCGGCGGCTCGCCCGGCCCCGCCGCCCGCGGCCAGTTGGCGCACCGCTGCCTCGTCCACCGGCACCGCCAAGGTCACCTCCAGCCCGATCAGCGTGGTCGGCACCGGGCGGGGGAGGCCGGGGTCGGTGAGCACCCGGTACGCCGCCTCCGGGTCGGCCCAGACGTTGAACTCGGCGGCCGGGGTGACGTTGCCGTCCCCGATCGACCCGCCCATCACCACCAGCCGGCCGAGCCGGGCGGCCAGGTCCGGGCGCAGGGCGTAGAAGAGGGCCACGTTGGTCAGCGGGCCGACCGCGACCAGGGTCACCGGCTCGGGCGAGCCGGCCACCGTGTCGGCGATCAGGGTGACCGCGTGCCGACGGTCGAGCGGCGCGGTCGGCTCCGGCAGCGCCACCCCGCGGACGCCGTCCTCGCCGTGCACGTACGCGGCCCGCGCCGGTTGCGGGCGCACCAGCGGCCGGGACGCCCCCGCGGCCACCGGCACGTCCTCCCGACCGGCCAGGGCGAGCAGCCGGCGGGCGTTGCGGGTGGTGTGCTCGAGCTCGACGTTGCCGCTCACCGTGGTCACCCCGAGCAGCCGCAGCTCCGGGCTGGCGCAGGCGAGCAGGAGCGCGACCGCGTCGTCGATGCCCGGGTCGCAATCGAGCAGCAGCGGGATGCCGCCCTGTGGGCTCGCGGGCTCGCTCACCGGGCCTCCAGTGCGGCCAGGTCGGCCGGGCGGGGCAGCGCCGGCTGGGCGCCGGGCCGGCTCGCCGCCGCCGCGCCGGCCACGCAGGCCCGGCGCAGCGCCGCCGCGCGGTCCAGCCGCCCGAGCAGGCCCACCACCAGCGCCCCGGTGAACGCGTCGCCGGCGCCGGTGCCGTCCGCGGCGGTGACCACCGGCGGCACCGCCCGGGCCACCTCCCGGCCGCCCTCCAGCAGCACGGCGCCCTCGGCCCCGGCGGTGACCGCGACCAGCCGGGCCCGGTCCAGCCCGTCCACCTCGGCGTGCTCGGCCCGGTTGGCCACCACCAGGTCGGCCCGGTCCAGCACGGCGGTCGGCACCGGGCCGGCCGGTGCGGTGTTGAGGCAGAAGAGCGCATCGACCGGGGCGGCGGCGGCCGCGGCGGCGACCGTCTCCGCCGGCACCTCGAGCTGGCAGAGCACCGCGTCCGCGCCGGCCAGGTCCGCCGCGGTCACGGTGAGCCGCTCGTTGGCCCCGGGCACCACCACGATCGTGTTGTCGCCGGACGCGTCGACCGCGATCAGCGCTATCCCGGTGGGAGCGTCCGAGATGCGGCGGATCCGGCTCAGGTCGACCCCGTCGGCGGCCAGCAGGGCGAGCGCCTCGGCCGCGGCGTCGTCGTCGCCGACCGCGGCGACCAGCGTGACCTCGGCGCCCAGCCGGCGGGCGGCCAGCGCCTGGTTGGCCCCCTTGCCGCCCGGAACCCGGCGGTAGCCGGTGGCCCGCACGGTGTCACCCGCCGCCGGCAGCCGGTCGACGCCGGCGACCAGGTCGAGGTTCACACTTCCAATCACCACCACCCGCATGGGACTCACCTTCCCAGAACCCGTCCGGACCAGGCGCGGGGGCCGTACGGGTGCCAGGATCGGCTGATGTTCACCACCCGTCCCGTGCTCTCGGGGACCTTCGGCATGGTCGCCTCCACCCACTGGCTGGCCAGCGCGGCCGGGATGGCCACCCTGGAGGCGGGCGGCACCGCGGCGGACGCTGCCGCGGCCGCGGGCTTCGTGCTGCACGTGGTGGAGCCGCACCTCAACGGGCCGGGCGGCGACCTGCCGCTGCTGCTGACCACCGCGGCCGACCCGCGGCCGACCGTGCTGTGCGCGCAGGGGCCGACGCCGGCGGCCGCCACCGTCGGCCGGCTGCGGGACGAGCTCGGGCTGGGCCTGGTGCCGGGCACCGGGCCGCTGGCCGCGGTGGTCCCGGGCGCCGTCGGTGGCTGGCTGGCGCTGCTGCGCGACCACGGCCGGCTGCCGCTGCGGGACGTGCTGGCGTACGCGATCGGCTACGCCGAGGACGGTCACCCGGTGCACCCGCGGGTGGCCGCGACGATCGCCGCCGCCGGCGGGCACTTCGAGCGGCACTGGCCCACCTCGGCCGAGCGCTGGCTGCCGGCCCCGGCGGCCGGCGGGCGGTGGCGGCAGCCGGCGCTGGCGGCGACGTACCGGCGGCTGCTGGCGGAGGCCGAGGCCGCCGGACCGGACCGGGAGGCGCAGCTGGAGGCCGCCCACCAGGCCTGGTACGGCGGGTTCGTCGCCGACGCGGTCGACGCGTTCTCCCGCCGGGAGTGGATGGACGACTCCGGCCGCCCGCACGCCGGCCTGCTCACCGGGGCCGACCTGGCAGACTGGCGGCCGGCGTACGAGCCGGCGGTCACCTTGGACTGGGACGGCTGGACCGTGGCCAAGCCGGCCGCCTGGAGCCAGGGACCGGTGCTGCTGCAGCAGCTGGCGCTGCTCGACCCGGCCGACCTGCCGCCGGCCGGCAGCGCCGAGCTGGTGCACCGGGCGGTCGAGGCGACCAAGCTCGCCTTCGCCGATCGCGAGGCCTGGTACGGCGACGTCCCCGACGTCCCGCTGGCCGAGCTGCTCGGCCCGGACTATGCGGCGGCCCGGCGGGCGCTGATCGGCGTGGACGCCGACCCGGACCTGCGGCCCGGCTCCCCGGGCGGGCGGGAGCCGCGGCTGCCGCGCTACGAGGTCGCCGGCGCCGACGCCGGCACGAGCAGCCCGGCCCTGGGCGAGCCGACGGTCTCGATTGGTCTTCGCGCAAGCGGCTCATCCGAAGCACGCGAGGGCGACCGCGGCGACACCTGCCACGTCGACGTGGTCGACCGGTGGGGGACGCTGATCTCGGCCACCCCGTCCGGCGGCTGGCTGCAGAGCGCGCCCACCATCCCCGAGCTCGGCTTCTGCCTCGGCACCCGGGCCCAGATGACCTGGCTGCAGGACGACCTGCCCTCCACCCTGCGGCCGGGCCGCCGACCCCGGACCACGCTGTCGCCGACGCTGGTGCTGCGCGACGGCGAGCCGGTGCTCGCCTGCGGCACCCCGGGCGGCGACCAGCAGGACCAGTGGCAGCTGTGCTTCCTGCTCGCCCACCTCGGCCACGGGCTCGACCTGCAGGCGGCGATCGACGCGCCGGCCTGGCACACCAACTCGTTCCCGTCCTCGTTCGCGCCCCGGCAGGCGGTGCCCGGCGAGCTCGTGGTCGAGGAGCGGGTCGGTCCCGAGGTGGTCGCCGAGCTGCGCCGGCGCGGCCACCGGGTGGTGGTCTCGGACGCCTGGTCGCTGGGCCGGCTGTCCGCGGTCGCCCGCGACCCGGCCACCGGCGTGCTGTCCGCGGCAGCCAACCCGCGCGGCATGCAGGGTTACGCCGCCGGCCGCTGATCCACCGACCGACGGAGGCCGGGACGGCCCGGCGCGGGGCACCATGGCGGCATGACCACGGATTGAGCCCACCCGCCGCCGCACCGATGATGGGGGCTCAGTCGCCCCAGGCGGCGGAGATCCGTACCGCCAGCACCGCCGCGTCGTCGGTCCGCGGGCCGGTGAGCAGCTCGTCCAGCAGCCGGTCGCACAGCGCGCTCACCCCGAGGGCGGGGGCGTGCCCGGCGACCAGCGTGCACAGCCGCTGCACGCCCGCGTCGATGTCGGTGTTGCGGTCCTCGACCAGCCCGTCGGTGTAGAGGACCAGGGTCGACCCGAACGGCAGCAACACGCTGGCGTCGGTCCGGCCGGCGCCGTCGACGCGCTCGGGCGCCCCGATCAGCACCGACTTGCCGCCGTCCAGGACCCGGACCTCGCCGGAGCGGTCCTGCACCACCGGCGGCAGGTGCCCGGCGTTGGCGTAGTGCAGCAGCGCGCCGCCCTCGACCGGCTCCAGCCGGCCGTACACGCAGGTGGCGAGCTGGGCCATGCCCAGGCCCTGGACCAGCCGGTCCAGCCGGTCGAGCACCTCGGCAGGGCGGTGCCCCTCCCACGCGTAGGACCGGAGCACCGAGCGCAGCTGCCCCATCGCGGCGGCCGCGGTCAGGTCGTGGCCCATCACGTCGCCGATAGCGACGCCGACCGAGCCGTCGGGCAGCGGCAGCACGTCGTACCAGTCGCCGCCGACGTCGGCCCGCTCCGACCCGGCGAAGTAGTGCGCGGACATCTGCAGCCCGGGCACCTCCGGCAGCGTCGGCAGCATGCTGCGCTGCAGCGCGACCGCGACCTCGTGCTCCTTGCTGTAGAGCCGGGCGTTGTCGGCGGCCAGCCCGGCCCGCCGGCCGATGTCCGCGACCAGCTCCAGGTCGCTCTCGTCGTACGCCCGGTCCTCGCCGGTGAGGCACAGCACCAGCGAGCCGAGCACCCGGCTGCGGGCCCGCAGCGGCACCGCCACCACCGACCGGATGCCGGCCTCGCGCAGCAGCGCCACCCGCTCCGGCGGGCCGCCGGTGCGGGCCAGCAGCTCGTCGTCGACCCGCGAATACAGCACTGACTGGCCGGCCTCGACCACCCGCCGGATGGTCGAGTCGCCCGAGAAGATCGGCGGGATGGCCCGGACGATCTCCGCCTTGCCCGGGTCGCGGTGCGCCACCGCCACCCGCCGGATCCCGGTCGCGCTGATCATGTCCACCGCGCACCAGTCGGCCAGCGCCGGCACCAGGTGCTGGGCCAACCTGCCCAGCGCCTCGGACACGTCCAGCGTGGTGGACAGCGCGGCGCTGACCTCGGCCAGCACGGTCAGCCGGCCCTGGGCCCGCTCGGCCGCCTGGTACGCCGCCTCCCGCTCTGCCTCGGCCTGCACCCGCGCGGTCACGTCCGCCTGCACGCCGACGAAGTTGGTCAGCGTCCCCGCGCCGTCGTACACCGGGGACATCGACACCTCGTTCCAGAACGCGGTGCCGTCCTTGCGGTAGTTGAGCACCGTGACGGTGATCGACTCCTGCGCGTCCAGCGCCTGCCGCATCCGGTCGACCACGGAGCGGTCGGTGTCCGGGCCCTGCAGGAAGCGGCAGTTGCGGCCGGCCACCTCCTCCAGCGGGTAGCCGGTGATCCGGGCGAACGCCGGGTTGGCCCAGATCAGCGGGTTGTCCGGCCGGGCCGGATCGCTGATCGTGAACGACACCTCGGTGGCGAGCACGGCCCGGTCGCGCAGCCCGGACAGCACCGACTCCACCTGCCGGCCGCCGGCCTGCGCGCCGCCGACCGCGAAGAAGACGACGACCGCCCGCTGGGCGAGCCCGGGTACGTCGCCGAGCGGGAAGCCGGTGACCCACATCGGCTCGCGGGCCGGCACGTCGCCGGAGCGGCGGGCCGCGGTGACCGGCTCGCCCGCCACCGGCCGGCCGCCGGCGACCCGGGACAGCGGCGACGCCGTCTCGGACAGCGGGGTGCCGTCCGGGTCGCACAGCCCGGCCGCGTCGGACCAGGCATTCACCGTCGCCGGCAGCTCGACGTCCGGGGCCATCTGCAGGCCCTGACGGTTGGCGTAGGTCACCTCGCCGGCCGCCAGGTCCACCAGCAGCACCGCCGCCGGCGCCTCGTGCAGCACCCGAGGGAGGAACTCGACCAGGCCAGGCCCGGCCGTGTCCACGGCCACGGTCTCGCTCACTTGCCGTCCCTCCTGCTGACCTCTTGCAGGTTAGTGCCCGCAGGCGGCCCGCGTCCGGACGATCGGCGCGCTCAGTCCTTCGGCGGCCGGCGGTGCGGCAGCTGGATGTCCTCCTCGGCCGGCTGCCCCGCCTCCAGCTCGCGGCCGCGCTCCAGCTCCGCGTTCACCTCGGCGCCGAAGAGGATCACGTTGTTGGTGATCCACATCCAGATCAGGAACGAGATGACCCCGGCGAGCGTGCCATACGTCTTGTCGTACGAGCCGAAGTTCGCGACGTAGAAGCCGAACGCCACCGAGGCGACCACCCAGAGCAGCAGCGCGAGGAAGCCGCCGAGGGTGAACCACTTGAACTTCGGCTGCTTGACGTTCGGCGCGATGTGGTAGAGCCCGGCGATCATCAGGCTGACGATGACGATGATGATCGGCCACTTCGCGATGTTCCAGATCGTGACGACCGTGTCGCCGACGCCGATCGCGTCGCCGATCGCCTGGGCGACGTTGCCGCTCGAGACGATGGCCAGCGTGATGATGGTCAGCAGCAGGACCCCGACGATGGTGACCAGGATCTGCAGCGGCCGCAGGATGTAGAACTTGCGGCCCTCCTCGACTTCGTAGATGGCGTTGGACGCCCGGATGAAGGCGCCGACGTAGCCGGACGCCGTCCACAGCGCGCCCAGCACGCCGAGGACGAGCGTCAGGCCGGCGGTGCCGGCCTGCTGCTCCACGATCTGCGTGACCGGGCCTTCGAGGGCCTCCACCGGGCCGCCGAGGTCGTCGACGATGCCGAGCAGGGCGTCCACGGTGCTCTGGCCCTGGCCGAAGAGTCCCAGCATCGACACGAAGACGATCAGCGCCGGGAAGATGGACAGCACCGCGTAGTACGTCAGCGCGGCCGCCCAGTCGGTGATGTTGTCGTCCTTGAACTCGGTGAACGCCCGCTTGGCCACCCCGAACCAGGTGCGCTTGCCCAGGTCGGTCGGCGAGTCCGGCTTGCGCGGGTCGTCCGGGGCGAGCCGCTCCTCGTCGGGCTGGTCGGAGTAGCTCTTGGTGCCCGGGCCGCCGGAGAAGTCCTCCGGGTCCCGGTCCTTGGTCTTGCTGCGGGAGAAGAGGGGCATCTTGGGACTCCGGGCGGGGTGTGGCGGGGCGGTCCCCGTGCTGTTGCCCGCTGGCGGCCGTCCCATGCCCGCGCGCCGGTCCGCGCGTACCGTGGGCGCGTGCTCTTCTCCCGTTCCAAGTCCGCGCTGCCGACGCCCGAGACGGCACTGCCGGGCCGCGCCGACTATCCGTACGAGGTGCCCTCGACCCACGTGGTGACCGGCAACCCGATCGTGCCCCCGTTCCCCGAGGGGCTGGCCACCGCGGTCTTCGCGCTGGGCTGCTTCTGGGGCGAGGAGAAGGCGTTCTGGCAGGTGCCGGGGGTGTGGTCGACCGCCGTCGGCTACACCGGCGGGATCACGACCTACCCGACGTACGAGGAGGTCTGCTCCGGGCGCACCGGGCACGCCGAGGCGGTGCTCGTCGTCTTCGACCCCGACAAGGTGTCGTACGAACAGCTGTTGCAGGTCTTCTGGGAGGCGCACGACCCGACCCAGGGGATGCGCCAGGGCAACGACGTGGGCACGCAATACCGCTCGGCCATCTACTACGCCACCGACGAGCAGCGGACCACCGCCGAGGCGTCGCTGGCCGCCTTCCAGCAGCGGCTGTCCGGCGCCGGCTACGGCACCATCACCACTACCGTCGAGCCGGCCGGCCCCTTCTACTACGCCGAGGCCTACCACCAGCAGTACCTGGTCAAGAACCCGTACGGCTACTGCCCCGACCACGGCACCGGCGTCTCCTGCCCCGTCGGCCTCTTCCGCAAGCCGCAGTAGGCACCCGCCCGGCCGGCCGGGGCGCAGAACGTCGGTGTCGCGTCGAGGCGATCGCCGTCGGCGGCGTGACTTTCCGGCCGGCGCCTGCCCGTACGGTGCAGCCGTGGCCTTCGACCGGATCCTGCTGATCTTCAACCCGCACAGCACCGGCGACGCCGAGGAGCGGGCCGGGGAGCTGGCCGCCGAGCTGGCCGAGCGGCTGCCCGGGACCCGGGTCGAGCTGTCGCCCACCCAGCGGGCCGGGCACGCCCGCGAGCTGGCCCGGGAGGCGGCCGCGGCGACCGAGCGGCCGCTGATCGTGTCGGTCAGCGGCGACGGCGGCTACAACGAGGTCGTCGACGGGCTGATGCAGGCCGGCCGGACCGGGGCGGCCGCCGCCGTGCTGCCCGCCGGCAACGCCAACGACCACCGCCGCGCCACCCGCGAGCGCCCGCTCGCCGACGCCATCGTGGCCGGCGACCTGCGGCAGCTCGACCTGCTCCGGCTCACGATCGGTCAGGGGCCGGACGCCGAGGTGCGGTACGCGCACTCGTACATCGGGCTGGGGCTGACCCCGGTGGTCGCGGTCGACCTGGAGAAGGGCGGCAAGGGCTCGCTGCGCGAGATCGTGTCGGTGGTGCGGTCCTTCGCCAAGTTCCGGCCGTTCGAGATCGAGGTGGAGGGCGGCGGCCGGCGCCGCTTCGACAGCCTGGTCTTCGCGAACATCCCGCAGATGGCCAAGTACGCCGAGCTGAGCGACGACGGCCGGCCGGACGACGGCCGCTTCGAGGTGGTCACGCTGGCGCACACCGCGAAGTGGCGGGTGCTCGCGACCGCGGTGCGCGCCGCCACCCGCGGCCTCGGCCCGCAGCCGACCGCACGGCACTACGCCTTCACCACCGTGAAGCCGATCCCGCTGCAGCTCGACGGCGAGGTCCTCTCCCTCGACGCCGGCACCCCCGTCGCCGTCGACATCGCCGCCGCCGCCCTCCCCACCCTCACCTGACGGCCCCTTCCCGGAGGGGTGTCCCGGGCCTCAGCGGTGGCCGAGCTTGGCGGCGTATCCCTCGGCGAGCTCGTCCCACCCGTGCTCCCGGGCGTCCTGGCCGCGGACCGGTGGCACCGGCTGCCCGCCCAGCAGCCGCTCGGCGACGTCCAGGCAGAGGTGCCACCCGGCGGCCACCTTGGGCAGCCAGTCCCGGTCGGCGAGCCGGTGCCGCAGGGTCAGCCGGGTGCCGGTCCCGGTCGGAGCCAGCTCCCAGCGGAGCAGGTCGTCGCCCCAGGTGTACTCCAGCAGGGCCGGCGGCTCCGCCCGCCGGACCACCGCGGGGGTGTCCTCGCGGTCGTCACCGTCGATCATGGTGAGCGTGGCCGGCCCGGCGCCGGCCAGGTCCCGGTCCGGCTCGAACGGCGCCCACGCCCTCAGCTGCCCCCGCTCGGTGAGCGCGGCCCACACCCGGTCCGGGGCATGCCGCAGCTCGCGGACGAGGACGAGTGTCCAGTCGCCGCCGGGCGAGTCGGGCGCCTCGGCGACGACGTCGGCGAGCGGCTCGGGCGGTGGGGTCGTCATGGTTGCTCCTGGGAGTCGAGGTGACGCTCGAGCGCATCGAGGTGCCGGGTCCAGAGCTCCCGGTACGGCGTCAGCCAGGCGTCCAGCGCCTCGAACGGCGCAGGCTCGATCCGGTAGATCCGCTGCTGGGCGGCGGTCCGGCAGGACACGAAGCCGGCCTCGCGCAGCACCTTGAGGTGCTTGGAGACCGCCGGCTGGGCGACGGCGAGCGTGCCGACCAGCTCGCCGACGCTGCTGTCCGCGAGCCGGAGCCGGTCGAGGATCCGCCGGCGGGTCGGCTCGGCGAGGACGGCGAAGGTGTCGACCGGCACCAGTCGAACATGCCGCATGGAGCATATGCCTGTCAAGGCATTCTGCTCCCTGGTGCGCTTGACGGCCCGCTGGGTTAGCGTGGTCCCGGGTTGAGTTCAGCAGCCACGGTCGACGACGACGGAGGCTGTGGGAGATGACACTGGTCGCCGATACCGATCGGCGGGACCACGCCCGATCCCTCTTCGCCACGCTGGCCGAGCTGCCACCGGGCGGCCCCGAGCACCAGCGCGTGCGGGCGGAGTTGGTCGAGCTGCACCTCCCGCTGGTCCGCTACCTCGCCCGGCGGTACGCCGGCCGCGGCGAGCCGATGGACGACCTGGTGCAGGTCGCCTCGCTCGGGCTGCTCAAGGCGATCGACCGCTTCGAGATCGAGCGCGGGCTGGAGTTCAGCACGTACGCGTCGCCGACCGTGCTGGGCGAGATCCGCCGGCACTTCCGGGACCGGACCTGGGCAGTGCACGTCACCCGCGGCCTGCAGGAGCTGACCAGCGAGGTCGGCGCCGTGGTCGGCGAGCTCACCCAGGAGCTGGGCCGGGCGCCGAGCGTCCCGGAGCTGTCCGCCCGGCTGCGGCAGCCCGAGGAGCGGGTGCTGGAGGCGCTGGAGTGCCTGTCCGCGCACACCGCCCACTCGCTGGACGCGCCGACCGGGGACGACCTCACCCTGGGTGACTCGCTCGGCGGCGAGGACGGCGGGCTGGTCGACGTCGAGATGCACGAGTCGCTCACCCCGGCGCTGGCCAAGCTGCCCGAGCGGGAGCGCCGCATCCTGCAGCTGCGCTTCTACGGCAACCTCACCCAGTCGCAGATCGCCGCCCAGCTGGGCATCTCGCAGATGCACGTGTCCCGGCTGCTGGCCCGCACCCTGGTCCGGCTGCGCGAGGACCTGATGGTCCAGGAGTGACGACGGCCCGGACGGCGGCGGTCGGGACCGCGCCGGCCGGGCCGGGTCGAGCGGATCAGCCGGGCCGCCGGTCGGGCGGCCGGGCCGGTCAGGACTGCGGCGGCTCGTCCTTGCCCGACTCCTCGGCCTCGTCCGCCTCTTCCTTGGTGTGGTGCACGGCGCCCTCGGAGTGCTCCGGCGGCCCGTAGACCGTGTAGAGCACCAGTGGGTTGGGCCCGGTGTTGACGAAGTTGTGCTTCGTCCCGGCCGGCACCGCAACCAGGTCGCCGGCCTGCACCTTGCGTTTCTGGCCGCCGACCCGGGCCTCGCCGACCCCGCTGACGAAGCTGAGCACCTGGTCGGTGTCCTCGTGCACCTCCTCGCCGATCTCGCCGTCGGCGGGGATGGTCATGATGACGAGCTGGCTGTGCTTGCCGGTCCAGAGCACGCGGCGGAAGTCCGCGCTCTTCTCCGCGACCGTGGCGATGGTGAAGTGGTCCATCCTCCCTCGGTGCCCCGGGGCCCGCCCGGTCAATCCCGGACGGACCCCGGGACCGGTCAGCCGCGGCGGCGGGTGGCGAAGTTGCGCTGGCGGTCGGGCACCGGGACCCGCCGCGCGGCCACCGGGCCGGCGATCTTGGCGGCGGCCCCGCCGCGGGCGGCGGCGCGGCGCTCGCGCCGGCTCAGCCCGGCGTCCTCCGCCGGGGTCGTCGGAGCCGCCGGGGTCGGCTCGGCCGCGGCGGGCGGCGGGCCCGGATCGGCCGGCGCCGCCGACGCGGGCGCGGCGGGCTTGGTCGGGGCGGGACGGCGGGAGCGAGACAATGCAGCCTCCTGGGGTGCGAGGGTGGAGGCGGGAGCACCGGGACGGCGGCCGAACGAGCGTCGCCGGGCGGGCGGTGTCACCGCGGGGCCGGGAGCCGCACCGGGGGATGTCCGCTCCGGGCACGGCGGGGGCGCTGCAGGCGCCGTCCTCAGCTGATCACCCGACCACCGTACGCCCGGACGGCCGGTCATGCACCAGCTATTTAGGCTGGTCCGGTGTTCGAGGGCTTCGCGCTGGACCGGGTGGACGTCGGGGACGCGGTGCTGCGGGTCCGGCACGGCGGGTCCGGCCCGCCGGTGCTGCTGCTGCACGGCCACCCGCGCACGCACGCGACCTGGCACCGGGTCGCTCCGCAGCTCGCCGCGGGCTGGACCGTGGTCTGCCCGGACCTGCGCGGGTACGGCCGGTCGACCGGACCTCCGTCGGATCCGGACCACAGCGCGTACTCGAAGCGGGCGATGGCGGCGGACGCGGTCGCGCTGATGCGCCGGCTCGGGCACGAGCGCTTCGCCGTCGTCGGCCACGACCGGGGGTCGTACGTGGCGATGCGGACCGCGCTGGACCACCCGGCCGCGGTGGCGGCGCTGGGCGTGCTCGACTCGGTGCCGATCGGGGAGGCGCTGGCCCGCGCGGACGCCCGCTTCGCCGCCGCGTGGTGGCACTGGTTCTTCCTCGGCCAGACCGCGAAGCCGGCCGAGCGGGTGATCAGCGCCGACCCCGACGCCTGGTACGGCGGCGACCCCGCGGTCATGGGCGAGGAGGCGTACGAGGACTACCGGGTCGCCATCCACGACCCGGCGGTGGTGCACGCGATGTGCGAGGACTACCGGGCCGGGCTCGGTCCGGACCGGGCCGCGGACGACGCCGACCGGGCCGCCGGGCGGCGGATCGGCTGCCCGACGCTGGTGCTCTGGTCCCGCCGCGACGACATGGCCGACCTGTACGGCGACGTGCTCGGCGTCTGGCGGTCCTGGGCGGACGACCTGCGTGGCGGGGAGATCGACTCCGGCCACCACATGGCCGAGGATGCGCCGGACGAGCTGGCCGCGGCGCTGCGCGGCTTCCTGACCGAGGTGGGGTGGTGCCGGTGACGCTGACCGAGCGGCTGACCGAGCGGGGACTGCCGGCGGTGCACGCGCAGCTCGCGCACCCGACGGTGGCCGGCATCGCGTGCGGCGACCTCGACCCGGCGGTGTTCCGGTCCTGGCTGGAGCAGGACTACCTCTTCCTGCTCGACTACGTGCGGGTGTTCTCCCGGCTGGCCTGGCAGGCGCCCGCCGGGCACCTCGGCGACCTGGTCGACCTGGCCCACTCCACCTGGCACGAGGAGCTGTCGCTGCACCGCGAGCTGGCCGGCGAGTTCGGCGCCGACCTGGCCGGGGCGAGCGCGGGACCGGCCACGGTGGCGTACACGGGCTTCCTGCTCGATGCGGCGGCCGACTACGGCCGCGGGCTGGCGGCGCTGCTGCCGTGCATGTGGGGCTACTCGACGCTGGGGCGGCTGCTGGCCGAGCGGCCGCCGGCGGAGCCGCGGTACGCCCGGTGGGTGGCGACGTACGCGGACCCCGGCTTCGCCGCGCTGGCCGACCGGTGCGGGCAGATGCTGGCCGAGGCGGCCGACGCCGGGCTGGTCGACGAGGCCACCGCCACCGCCGCGTTCGACACCGCGATGCGGCACGAGGTCGCCTTCTGGGACGTGCCCTGACGGTCGGCAGGAACGCCCGGGCGACGGCCCGGGGCGGCGGCCGACCCCTCGGCTGCCGCCGCCACGCCCGGCGCCGCCAGGGACGGTGCCAGCCCGCCAGGCGATCACGGGGTTGCCGCCTGGCGGGACCGGACCGCCGGACCCGATCCACGGGGGCAGACCAGGCCACGCTTCGTCCGGTCGGCGGGACCGGCCGGCGCAGGGGTCACGGCGCCGGCCGGCGACAGATCACCGCCCGGAATGCTCGCCTCCGAGCACAGCACGGCACGCGGCGCGGGTCGATGAGCCCACTGCACAATTTGCAACACTCTGCGTGACCATCAGGGTCCACACGCGACTTCGAGTCGGCGCTGCTCAAGGGCAGCGTCCTGTCGATCTTGAGCCGGTGGACCGGGCGACCGAGTCGATCTTCATGACGATCCGTAGTCACCGTGCCGGTGGCTCCGCCGGTCGGGCACACTGGACGCCGTGCCCGAGCTGCCCGAGGTCGAGGCGCTCGCCGCGTTCCTGCGCGAGCGGGCGGTGGGTCACGTCGTGGCCCGGCTGGACGTCCCCGCCTTCAGCGCGCTGAAGACCTTCGACCCGCCGCCCACCGCCATCGCCGGGCTGGAGGTCACCGGCGCCGGCCGGCACGGCAAGTTCCTCGACATCGAGATCGGCGGCTCCGCGCCGGGCGCGCCGGACGCGCTGCACCTGGTGACGCACCTGTCCCGGGCCGGCTGGCTGCAGTGGCGGGAGAAGCTGCCGGCCGCCCCGCCCAAGCCCGGCCGCGGACCGATCGCGGCCCGGCTGCACCTCGACGACGAGAGCGGCTTCGACCTCACCGAGCAGGGCACCCAGAAGCGGCTGGCGCTCTACCTGGTCCGCGCGGTCACCGACGTGCCCGGCATCGCCCGGCTCGGGCCGGACGCGCTCGACCCGGCGATCACCGCCGAGCGGCTCGGCGAGCTGCTCCGCACCCACGGCGGCCAGCTCAAGGGCGCGCTCACCGACCAGACGTTGATCGCCGGCGTCGGCAACGCGTACTCGGACGAGATCCTGCACATCGCCCAGCTGTCCCCGTTCAAGCCGGCCGGCCGGCTCTCCGACGCCGAGCTGGCCCGGGTGCACGCCGCGCTCGTCAGCACCCTGCAGGACGCGGTGGCCCGCTCGATCGGGCAGAAGGCCGCCACCCTCAAGGCGGAGAAGCGGTCCGGCCTGCGGGTGCACGCCCGCACCGGCCTGCCCTGCCCCGTCTGCGGGGACACCGTCCGCGAGGTCTCCTTCGCCTCCAAGTCGATGCAATACTGCCCCACCTGCCAGACCAACGGCCAGCCGCTGGCCGACCGCCGCCTCTCCAAACTGCTCAAGTAGCCCGCTCGACCCACCCTGACCGCGGCGCTTCCCACCCACCGGTGCGGGAGGATGCGCGGGTGCGGATCGTGGTCGTCGGCGGCGGTGTCATCGGGCTGACCTGCGCGCACCGGCTGGTGCGCGCCGGCCACGCCGTCGAGGTGTGGACGCGCGACCCGGTCGAGGACACGACGTCGGCGGTCGCGGCCGCGCTCTGGTACCCGTACCGCGCGCTCCCGGAGGAGCCGGTCACCAGGTGGGCCGCGGCGACGTACGACATGCTCTCGATCCTGTCCGTACGCCCCGAGACGGCGGTCCGGCTGGTCCGCGGCCGGGAGCTCAGCCGCGGCCCGCTGCCGGAGCCGTGGTGGGCGGCGGCGGTGCCGCGGCTCGGCCGGGTGCCGGCCGCGGACCTGCCGCCCGGCTACGCGGACGGCTACGAGTTCGCCGCGCCGGTGGTCCACATGCCGACCTACCTGCGCTGGCTGGTGGACGAGCTGGCCGCGGCCGGCGTACGGCTGCGGCAGCGCGAGCTGACCGACCTCGACCCGGCCCGCAAGGCCGCCGACGTGGTCGTCAACGCGACCGGCCTGGGTGCCCGGGCGCTGGTCGGCGACGCGGAGCTGACCGGCCTGCGGGGCCAGGTGGTCCGCGTCGCCGACCCCGGACTGACCCGGTGGACGCTGGACGACGGCCACCCGGCCGGCATGGTCTACGTGATCCCGCGCGGCACCGACGTGGTCTGCGGCGGCACCGACGACCTCGCCGACAGCGGTGAGCCCGACCCGAAGACGGCCGAGGCCATCCTGGAGCGCTGCCGGGAGGTGGTGCCCGAGCTGGCCGGCATGCCGGTGCTCGGGCACGGGATCGGCTTGCGGCCGGTACGCACCGCGGTCAGGGTCGAGCGGGAGGGCGCGGTGGTGCACTGCTACGGGCACGGCGGTGCAGGCGTGACGCTGTCCTGGGGCTGCGCCGACGAGGTCGTACGCCTGGTGGGCTGATCCGCCGGGTCACGCATGGGTGTCGGGTATGGCGTCGCCATTGCCCGGCGTCGTGGCGCCGGACACGATGCAGGGGTGCGTACCGCGTGGCTGGTGGCCGCGCTGCTGCTGGTCGCGGGTCCGACGGTGTGGGCTGTCGGCCGGGTCCGGTCGCAGCGGGGCTTCGCCACGTCCGCGGCCCGGGTCACCTTCGAGACCCTGCACACCGCCAGCCTGGCCGCGCCGCCGCTGCGGCTCGGGCTGACCGAGACCTCCGCCGGCAAGTCGGCCCGCCACCTGCGCACGCTGCTCGGCACTCCGGCGATCGCGATCACCGACGCCGACCGGCTGCTCAGCTGGGAGGGGCCGGGCGACCACCATGCCGCCCAGATGTGGGCGGCCGCGGCCGGGCCGCTGGAGTCCGGCCGGCCGGTGGTGGTCCGCGCCGGCCAGCTGGGCTGCGACAACCTGGAGTGCGAGATCCGGGCCGCCGTGGTGGTGCCGATCGTGGTCGAGGACCGGGTCGCCGGCACGCTGGCCGCGGTCACCTCGACCGAGCCCGGTCCCGGGCTGGTGCAGGCCGCGCTGGAGACCGCGCGCTGGGTGTCCACGCAGCTCGAGCTGGCCGAGCTGGACCAGTCCCGGGCCCGGCTGGTGCGCGCCGAGGTGCGGGCGCTGCGGGCCCAGATCAGCCCGCACTTCGTCTACAACGCGCTGACCACGATCGCGTCCTTCGTCCGGACCGACCCGGAGCGGGCCCGCGAGCTGCTGCTGGAGTTCGCCGAGTTCACCCGCTATTCGTTCCGCTCGCACGGCGAGTTCACCACGCTGGCCGAGGAGCTGCGCTCGATCGACCGCTACCTGACCCTGGAGCGGGCCCGGTTCGGCGACCGGCTGGAGGTGCGGCTGCAGATCGCGCCCGAGGTGCTGCCGGTGGCGGTGCCGTTCCTCGGCCTGCAGCCGCTGGTGGAGAACGCGGTACGGCACGGGCTGGCCACCAAGACCGGCGTCGGCACGGTGTCGATCGTCGCCGAGGACGCCGGCACCGCCTGCCTGATCAGCGTCGAGGACGACGGGGTGGGGATGGACCCGGCGGTGCTGCGCCGGCGGGCGGAGAGCGGCGGGCACGTCGGGCTGGGCAACATCGACGACCGGCTGCGGTCCGTCTTCGGCGACGAGTTCGGGCTGGTGGTGGAGACCGCACCCGGAGCGGGAACGAAGGTGAGCATGCGGATCCCGAAGTTCCACGCCGGGGTGCGGGCGTCATGAGCGAGGTGACCCAGTGAAGCCGCTCCGCGTCCTCGCCGTCGACGACGAGGCACCCGCCCTGGACGAGCTGGTCTACCTGCTCGGCGCCGACTCCCGGGTCGGCTCGGTGGCCGCCGCCGGGGACGCCACCGAGGCGCTGCGGGTGCTGCGTGACGGCGAGGTCGAGGCGGTCTTCCTCGACATCCGCATGCCCGGCCTGGACGGGCTGGAGCTGGCCCGGGTGCTGCGCCGCTTCGCCTCCCCGCCGACCGTGGTCTTCGTGACCGCGCACGACGACCGGGCGGTGGACGCGTACGACCTGGGCGCGGTCGACTACCTGCTCAAGCCGCTGCGGCCGGAGCGGCTGACCGAGTCGCTGCGCCGGGTCAGCGCGGCGCGCGAGCAGGCCGCGCCCGCGCCGGCCGGCGACCGCGCCGACGAAGAGGTCATCCCGGTCGAGCTGGCCGGGCGGACCACGATGCTGCCGCGGGCCGAGGTCCGCTGGGTCGAGGCGCAGGGCGACTACGCCCGGCTGCACACCGCGGACACCTCGCACCTGATCCGGGTGCCGCTGTCGGTGCTGGCCGAGCGGTGGGCGGACGCCGGCTTCGTCCGCATCCACCGCTCCTACCTGGTCGCCCTGCGCGACGTACGCGAGCTGCGCCTCACCGGCTCCGGCTACGTCGTCCGCCTCGGCGAGCGGGAACTGCCCGTCTCCCGCCGCCACACCCGCGAGCTCAAGGACCGCCTCATCCGCGCCACCAAAGCCGAATGGACCCGCTCCTGACCAACTCCCGCCTGTCGCAGGCCCGCGCGAAAGAGGCTTTGTCGTCTTTCGCCCGGATCGGGATTTGCATTATTGCCGTTGCTGTCTTGTCTCCGGCTCGGTTTGCGAGAAACCTTCCCTACGCGCCACCAACCGGCGCGGCGGAGTCGGGCTGCCAACATCGATTGTGGCGAGCCGCAGAGCTGGCCCGCACAAGGGAGTGCCGATGCGAAGAAGCCGGATGGTGGCCGCGGCCGCCGCTGCCCTGCCGATCCTCGCGGTCCTGCCCGCGGGTCCCGCGGCCGCCGCGCCGCTCACCCCGGGCGGCTCGACCGAGGTGACGGTCGGCAGCAACGACAACCTGTTCTCGCAGAACAAGCAGAACGAGCCGGGACTCGCGGTGAACCCGGTGAACCCCGCCATCCTGGCCGCCGGCGCCAACGACAACATCGACATGGAGGCGTGCAACGCCGCCGACGACCGGACCTGCCCGTTCACCCCGGGCGTGGGCGTCTCCGGGGTCCAGTTCTCCACCGACTCCGGGCGCACCTGGGTGCAGCCGACCTACACCGGCTACTCGGCCCGGGTGGCCCCGAGCTGTCTCGGCCAGCCCGACCTCGCCCCCGGCGTCCCGCCGCCGGGCGACACCGGTTGCGTGCCGGACCCGGCGGGTCCGATCGGCACGCTGCCGAACTACGTCGAGAACGACCTGGTCTCCAACGGCGACCCGGAGCTCGTCTTCGGTCCGGTGCCCGGCGCGGACGGAGAATTCTCCTGGGCCAACGGCCAGCGTCTCTACTACGCGAACATCGCCACCAACTTCCCCAACCGGCAGGGCTTCCCCGGCGCCGGCGCGATCGCGGTCTCGCGCACCGATGACATCGCGGGTGCCATCGCCGGGAACAACGACGCCTGGATGGACCCGGTGATCGTCACCCGGCAGAACTCGGCGCTGTTCAGCGACAAGGAGCAGATCTGGGCCGACAACGCCGAGTCCAGTCCGCACTTCGGCAACGCCTACGTCTGCAACGTCGGCTTCCGCGGAACCGCCGGATCCGAGCCGGTGCTGTTCGCCCGGTCCACCGACGGTGGCGACACCTGGCGGACCCGTCAGCTCAGCCCCGCGACGAACAACTCCCAGACCGGCGGGCGCCAGGGCTGCGCAATCCGCACCGACAGCACCGGCGTGGTCTACGTGGTCTGGATCGGCACCGACATCCGAACCCGGCAGGACGTGTTCTACCAGGCGCGGTCCTTCGACGGCGGCGCGAACTTCGAGCGACCGCGTGCGATCGTGACAGTGGCGGGTATCGGCCAGTTCGACCCGGCGCAGGGCCGGTTCACCATCGACGGCATCGCCGGCGCCCGGACCAACACCTTCCCCAGCGTCGACATCGCCAACGGCGCGCCCAGTGGCGCCGACGCCACCGACCAGATCCTCATCACCTGGTCCGATGACCGGGCGGGCACCAACAACGAACGCGCCTACGTCATCAGCTCCACCAACGGCGGCCAGACCTACTCCGCGCCGATCAACGCCAACGACGGCACCGACCGGGCCAACTTCCCGGCGATCGCCATCTCGCCGGACGGCACCGACGCCTGGCTGGTCTACAACGCCTGGCTGGACCCGTGGCGGAGCGACACCACCTCCCCGCGGCGGGTGCTCGGCGTGGTCCGGCACGCCGAGGTGAACGCCGCCACCGGAGCAGTGGGAGCGTGGACCACGCTGCTGCGCGGCGCGGTCGGCGACGGGCGGGCATCCAGCGCGAACGGGCTGACGTCCGAATTCCTCGGCGACTACAACTACGCCGTCGCCACCCGGGACTTCGGCTCCGCCGTCTGGAACGACATGCGCAACGGCGCGGTCTGCCCGGCGATCAACACGTACCGGCAGGCGTTCGTCGAGGACGTGCTCGCCGGCACCACCGAGCCGGTCGTCGCGGACCGGCCGCGCGACCGGGCGTCCGCGGCGGAGCTGCCCGCCAGCCACTCCACCACGCTGCGGCCCGGCCCCAACAACGACTGCCCGGCGACATTCGGCAACTCGGACATCTACGGGGGCACCTTCAGCGACGAGTCGTAGTCCGGAGCCGCACCACGTCACGGGCTGAAGAGGAGGGAAAGGAAGAGGCGGAGGACGGCTTCCCGGTCCGCTGGGCGCAGGGTCTCCAGCAGGGCGTTGACGGCCGCGAAGGACGGGCGGCCGGCGGCGTCGGTGAAGGTGATGCCGGACGTGCCGAGCAGCGCGGCGAAACCGTCCTCGTCCAGAGTGGACAGGTCGGCGGCGGCGACCGCGGCGGTCGCCGCCGGCGGCACCACGACCGGCCCGGCCGCCCGCGCCGCCGGCACCGCCTCGGCCAGCGCGGCGCAGAGCGCATCCACTGTGGACGAGCTGACCCCGTGGGCGGAGAAGTGCAGGGTGCGCGGCGTGGTGCCGAGTCCCGGCTGCACCTGGGCGTAGAAGCCCCGCGCCCGCAGCTCGTCCGCGACCACGAAGACGTCCACATCGGACCCGGCCACGGCCAGCAGGGTGGAGTCCGGCACCCCGAGGACGTACAGCCCGTCGATATCGGCGACCCCGTCCACGAGCCGTAACAGCGCCGCCCGGGCCTCCAGCGCCAGCGACCGGTAGCCGTCCGGCCCGACGTGCCGCAGCACCGCCCAGGCCGCCGCTACCGGCCCGGCCGACTTCGCGCTCTGCACGGTCGGGTTGATCACCGGGTAGCCGGGCCACCCGGCCGAGGCGAAGTACGCGTGCCGGCGCAGCGCCCGGTCGGCGAACAGCACGACCGAGGCGCCCTTCGGCGCGTACGCGTACTTGTGCAGGTCCACCGACAGCGACGTGACCCCGGGCACCGACAGGTCGAATGGCGGCGCGTCCGGCAGGTACGGCAGCACCCAGCCGCCGATGCAGGCGTCCACGTGGCAGCGCACGCCGCGCCCGGCCGCGGCGGCCGCGATCGCCGGCACCGGGTCGACCGTCCCGGTCGGGTACGACGGGGCCGAGGCGACCACCAGCGCGGTCCGGTCGGTGATCGCGGCGGCGACCCCCTCCGGCACCGCCCGGTACGCCTCGTCCACCGGGGTGGTCACCGCGGTCAGCCCCAGGTAAGCCGCCGCCTTGTGGAACGCCGGGTGCGCGGTCACCGGCAGCACGATCTCGGTGCCACCGCTCGCGTCCCGCGCCGCCTTCACCGCCAGCAGGCAGGACTCGGTGCCGCCGGAGGTGAAGATGCCGGCGCCCCCGCCGAGCAGGCCTGCCGCGGTGCCGACGACCGAGTTCTCCAGCGCCACCACCGACGGGAACGCGGTCGGGTCCAGCCCGTTGACATCGAGCATCTCCGCGTACGCCCGCGCCGCCACCTCGTGCGCGGAGTCCGAGCCGCTGTCGTAGACGTACGCCCACGTGGTGCCGCCGCGCACCGGCAGGTCGGCCGCCCGCAGCGCCCGCAGCTCCGCCAGCACCGACTCGACGCGCTCTGCCCGCTCCTCCGACAGGCCGTCAGGCGCAAGCGCCGGCCGGCCGGCCGGCGTCGATCCCCACTCGCCCTGCGGGCGCTCGGGCTCGCTCATGTGGCGACCACCTCCGGCGAACGGGCGGAGCGGGCGAAGCGGGCCAGCAGCGGGAGCGACACCGCGAGCAGCACCGCCGGCAGCACCGCCATCCCGACCAGCACGCCGGTGACCGCGGACGCCGGCTGCGCGACCGGCTCGTCCGCCGGCGACGACACGAAGGACGACACCGCGAGCACCGCGGCGTACAGCGCCGGCCCGGCCGCCGCGCCGATCGTCTCCCCGGCCGTCCACACCCCGGTGAACGCACCGGCCTGCCGCCGCCCGGTCCGGCTCTCGTCGTCGCTGATCGTGTCCGGCAGCAGCGAGAAGGCGAGCAGCTGCATGGCCGCATAGCCGGTGCCGAGCAGCGCGCACTGCGCAACCACCCACCAGGCCCGGTCCGGGTGCGCGGTGAGCAGCAGCGACACGGTGGTCACCGCATAGCCGAGAGTGGCGGCGACCAGGCAGGGCGCCTTGCCGAAGCGGCGAGCGGCGCGCACCCACAGCGGAACCACCACGATCGACGGCGCCACCAGCGCGACGAACAGCACCGAGGTCCAGTCGTAGTCGTCCAGCCGGTACGTCGCCAGGTACGGCGCCCCGGCCAGCATCACCGACACCGCCAGCGACTGCAGCACGTACGTGCTCAGCAGGAGCGAGAAGGACCGGTTGCCCCGGGCCAGCGCGAACGACTCCCGCAGCCCCAGTGGCGCGGCCGGCCGGGACCGTACCCACCGGGTGCTCAGCGCGGCGGTCAGCATCGCCGCGGCCAGCACGACGCCGATCACCACGCCCATCAGCGCGTGCCCGGCCCGCCCGTCGCCGCCGGCCGAGACCAGCACCGGGCCCAGCCCGCCGGCCAGCAGGATGCCGACGGTCAGCGCGACGATCCGCCAGGACACGATCCGGGTCCGGGCCTGCTTGTCGTCGGTCATCTCGGCCGGCAGCGCCACGTACGTCACCTGGAACGGCGAGTACGCCGTCGCCGCGAGCAGGAAGGCGACCGCCACCCACAGCCCGCCGGCCAGCGCCCCGTCCACCGGCACCGCGAACATCGCCACGAAGCAGAGGGGCAGCGCCACCGCGCCGGCCAGGATCCACCGGGTGCGGGAGCCGGTCCGGCCGGCGTCCCGGTCCGACCAGGCGCCGACCAGCGGGTTGAGCAGCACGTCCCAGGCCTTGGGGACCAGCAGCACCAGCCCGGCCCAGCCGGCCGCCACCCCGAGCGTGTCGGTGAGGAAGAACAGCAGCAGCAGCCCGGGCACCGCCCCGAACACCCCGGTCCCGACCGAGCCGACCCCGTAGCCCAGCAACCGCCCCCGGGTCAGCTCCTCACCCACGCCCGGACCCTAGCGCCGCCCCCCGGGCCGAGCCGGGTGGGTTGGCAAACGGGGACGACCGGGGCACGCTCGCCGGGTGGACGAGAGCGTGCCGCCGGAGCGGGTCCGGGTGGTGCTGGCCGGCGGCCGCCGGGCCCGCCCGGACGCGGCCGCGCGGGAGATCGAGGAGCAGACGCTGGTCGGCGAGGTGCTGGTCCGCGGCCTGATCCGGACCCAGCTGGCGCTCGCGCTGCGGCTGTCGATCCTGGTCGGGGTGCTCTTCGGGGCGCAGCCGCTGCTGTTCGCGGTGGCGCCCGGGGTGGCCCGGACCGAGGTCGCCGGCCTGCAGCTGGCCTGGCTGCTGCTCGGCGTGCTGGCCTACCCGCTGGTCTTCGCGGTCGCCTGGACGTACGTGCGGGCCGCCGAGCGCAACGAGCAGGACTTCGCCGACCTGGTCAACCGGTCGTGAGCAGCTCCCCGTACGCGGTCCCGGCGATCGTCTTCATCACCGTGGCCACCGTGGGCATCGGCGCCTTCGGCTACCGGATCTCCCGCAACACCTCGGACTTCCTGGTCGCCTCCCGCACGGTCAGCCCGCGCTGGAACGCCAGCGCGATCGGCGGCGAATACCTGTCGGCGGCGAGCTTCCTCGGCGTGGCCGGGCTGGTCATGACCCACGGCGTCGACATGCTCTGGTATCCGGTCGGCTTCACCACCGGCTACCTGGCCATGCTGCTGTTCGTGGCCGCGCCGCTGCGCCGCTCCGGGGCCTACACGCTGGCGGACTTCGCCGAGGCGCGGCTGCACTCGGGCGTGCTGCGGGCGCTGGCCACCGGTTTCGTGGTGCTGATCGGCTGGCTCTACCTGATACCCCAGTTCCGAGGCGCCGGGCTGACGCTCAACACGGTCACCGGAGCACCGGCGTGGCTGGGCGCGGTGGTGGTCGGCGTGGTGGTGACGCTCAACGTCGCGGTCGGCGGGATGCGCAGCATCACCTTCGTGCAGGCCTTCCAGTACTGGGTGAAGCTGACCGCGATCGCGCTGCCGGCGATGGTGCTGCTGATCATCTGGCAGGCCCGGGACGACGGCCGGGGCGCGCTCACCGCGGACGCGCCGCCCACCTTCCCCGCGGCCACCTCGGTGGAGGTCCGCACCGGCGCCGAGGTCGCCGTCGACGAGCCGGTCGACGTGGTGGTGGACGGCACGCCGGCCCGCTGGGAGCCGGGGCCCCACCTGCTCGCCGCCGGCACCCGGGTGGAGTTCCCGGCCGGCGCGGAGCTGCCCCAGGTGATCGGCGGCGCCGCCCGGGCGGGCTCGGTCTGGGCGGCGCCGCTGTCCGGGCTGACCGGCGAGCACCCGCTCTTCGCGACGTACTCGCTGATCCTGGCGACCTTCCTGGGCACCATGGGCCTGCCGCACGTGCTGGTCCGGTTCTACACGAACCCGGACGGCCGGGCCGCCCGCACCACCACCCTGCTGGTGCTCGGCCTGCTCGGCGTCTTCTACCTCTTCCCGACCGTGTACGGCGCGCTCGGCCGGGTCTACGCCCCGCACCTGCTGCTGACCGGGCAGGCCGACGCGGTGGTGCTGGTGCTGCCGGGCGCGGCCCTGGACGGGCTGCCCGGCCAGCTGCTCGCCGGGCTGGTCGCGGCCGGCGCGTTCGCCGCGTTCCTGTCCACCTCCAGCGGGCTGATGGTCTCGGTCTCCGGCGTGCTGTCCACCGACGTCTTCGGCCGGTGGTCGGGCGGGCACGGCTCGGTGCGCGACTTCCGCCGCTCCGCGATGGTGGCCGGGGTGGTCCCGCTGCTGCTCACCCTGCAGCTCGGCACCCTGGGGTTGTCCACTGTGGTCGGCCTGGCGTTCGCGCTGGCGGCGTCCACCTTCTGCCCGCTGCTGGTGCTGGGGATCTGGTGGCGCCGGCTCACCCCCGTCGGGGCCGGCTGCGGTCTGCTCGCCGGCGGCGGGCTGTGCGGCGCCGCGGTGCTGGCCACCGTGGTCGGGCCGGACCTGGACGGCTGGCCGGGGGCGCTGCTGGCCCAGCCGGCGGCCTGGACGGTGCCCATCGCCTTCGCCGTCATGGTGGCGGTGTCGCTGGCTACGCCGCGCCGGGTGCCGGCCGATGTGGGCCGGACCATGCTCCAGCTGCACGCCCCGGAGTCGCTGCGGCTGCGCTGACGCCACCTGATTGCCGTTCACCGATCGCACGATCGGGAAGAGTGCCGGTCAGCGGTGTGTGCCAAGTCACTCAGCGCAGCCCCGGCACCGCTCGGCGCACCACCGGTCCGGGGGCCGCAGGCCGGTCCTGGGTCTCCCTACGGTTCCGCTGACGAGCTGCCGTCGACCCTGGAGGTGGCCAACGATGACAAGCAGCGAAACCCGGCCGGGCCCGGACGTGGGCCCCGGACGGCACGTACCGACCGACGATGACTACGCCCGCATGGAGTCGGACGCCCGGTTCATCGAGCTCCGCCGCCGGTTCCGCGCCTTCTCCTTCCCGGCGACGGTCGTGTTCCTTGCCTGGTATCTGCTCTACGTACTGATGTCCGCGTACGCCCGCGACTTCATGGACACGAAGGTGGTCGGCAACCTCAACGTCGCCTTCTTCTTCGGCATCCTGCAGTTCGTCTCCACCTTCCTGATCGCGTACCTCTACTCGCGGTACGCCAACCGGAAGCTGGACCCGCTGGCCGACGAGCTCTACCGCGACCTGGGAGGCCGCCGGTGAACGGCGTGACGACCGTCCTCGCCGCGAGCGCGGACACCCGCCGGGGACTGACCATCGCCCTGTTCGCGGTGTTCATCGCGGTCACCCTCTACATCACGTTCTGGGCCAGCCGGCAGAACAAGACCGCCGCCGACTTCTACGCCGGCGGCCGGTCGTTCTCCGGCTTCCAGAACGGGCTGGCGATCGGCGGCGACTACATGTCGGCGGCGTCGTTCCTCGGCATCGCCGGGCTCATCGCGCTGTACGGCTACGACGGCTTCCTCTACTCGATCGGCTTCCTGGTGGCGTGGCTGGTCGCGCTCCTGCTGGTCGCCGAGCTGCTGCGGAACTCCGGCCGCTACACGATGGGCGACGTGCTCGCCTTCCGGATGCGGCAGCGCCCGGTCCGGACCGCGGCCGGTGTCTCCACCATCACCGTGTCGATCTTCTACCTGATCGCGCAGATGGTCGGCGCCGGCGCGCTGGTCGCGCTGCTGCTCGGCATCAAGTCCGGGGAGACCTTCCTCGGCATGTCGCAGGGCACCGCGAAGAACGTCACGATCATCATCGTGGGCGCGCTGATGATCCTCTACGTCACCGTCGGCGGCATGCGCGGCACGACCTGGGTGCAGATCGTCAAGGCCGGCCTGCTGATGACCGGCGCGATCCTCATGACGCTGTTCGTGCTGGCGAAGTTCAACTTCAACCCGTCCAGCCTGCTCGGCGCGGCGGCGGACCAGAGCGGCAAGGGCGATGCCTTCCTCAACCCGGGGCTGCGGTACGGCGCCGGCGACTGGAAGACCAAGATCGACCTGATCAGCCTGGGCCTCGCGCTGGTGCTGGGCACCGCGGGCCTGCCGCACATCCTGATCCGCTTCTACACCGTGCCCACGGCGCGTGACGCGCGCCGCTCGGTCAACTGGGCGATCGGCATCATCGGCAGCTTCTACCTGCTGACGCTGGCGCTCGGCTTCGGCGCGGCGGCCCTGGTGGGGACGAACGCGATCCGCGCCGCCAACCCGGGTGGCAACACCGCCGCCCCGCAGCTGGCCGAGGAGTTGGGTGGTGGCGTCGGCACCACCGGCGGCGCGATCTTCCTCGCCTTCATCGCCTCGGTCGCGTTCGCGACGATCCTGGCCGTGGTGGCCGGGCTCACGCTGGCCTCTTCGTCCTCGGTGGCGCACGACATCTACGCCAACGCGGTCCGCAAGGGCGAGGTCGGGGAGAAGGACGAGGTCCGGGTCGCCCGGATCGCGGCGCTGGTCATCGGCGCGGTCGCCATCGTGCTGTCGATCTTCGCGCAGAACCTCAACGTCGCCTTCCTGGTGGCGCTGGCGTTCGCGGTCGCGGCATCGGCGAACCTGCCGGCGATCCTCTACAGCCTCTTCTGGCGGCGCTTCAACACGCAGGGCGCGGTCTGGGCGATCTACGGCGGCCTGATCACCGCGGTGTTCCTGGTGATCTTCTCGCCGGTGGTCTCCGGCAAGGCCACCGCGATGATCAGCGACCGGGACTTCGCCTGGTTCCCGCTGGAGAACCCGGGGATCATCTCCATCCCGGCCGGCTTCTTCTTCGGCTGGCTCGGCACCGTGCTGTCCAAGGAGCGGGACGACGTCAAGTACAACGAGCTGGAGGTGCGCTCGCTCACCGGAGCCGGTGCGCACTAGGCCCTAACCGGCCCGCCGCCCGGCGGGCTCCCGGAACCGCGGCGTCGGTGGGTGGTCGGTCCCCCCATCGGCGCCGCGCCGTGTGCCGGGCTGTGTGCCGGGTCCGGTCCGCGGGTAGCGCTGTGCCATGACCGAGAGCAGGTTCGACCGCGAGGACGACGTGGACACCGACGACCAGCTGGCCAACAGCCGCGCCACCGGTGGCGACCCGGGGCAGCGCGGCGACTCCGGCTCGACCACCGGCACGGGCGAGAACGAGGAGTTCGTCGGGCGGACCGCCGGTCAGGACCTCGGGTACGAGGCGGAGACCGGCGCCGAGGCACGCGCGCAGGGTGGGTCCAGCTGACGCCCGCTGTCTCCCCGGTCAGCAGCGCCCAGTAGCATCGACCCCTCCGAGAGAGTGACGGCCGGCGTCCCCGGGCGGGTGACGTCGGGACCGTCGGTTACCGGAAGGGGTCGGATGCGGGTGCACGGCGGCGACGGCGGCGGGGGCCTGCACGGCGGCGGCGACGGCGGCGGCGGCTGATCTAGGCGGCAGGGGTCTGAGGTCCGTCCAGCGGGCGGGCCCACCAGAGCTCCCAGCTGTAGCGCTCCGGCAGCGGCTCGTCGCAGGTCCACCGGTAGCGCAGTGACCCGTCCGGCCCGGTCAGCCGCTTGAGTTCGTGGTTGTCCCGGTCCCGGACGAAGACGTCGTCCCCCGCCTCGGGCGGGAAGTCGAAGTTCACCGTCAGCCGGGCCAGCGTCGACCGGCTCGGGTCCGCCACCCGCGGCGACGGGGTCCAGGTCAGCCGGTCGTGCCCGGTGCCCCGCAGGGTGTCCCACATCCCGCGCATCCGGTAGCGCGCGTACCAGCCGGTGGGCTCCGCGATGCTCGGCGTGAAGACGAACATGCAGCGCAGCAGCCCCGGCTTCTCGGTGAGCGCGATCTGGCGGATCGCGGTCCGGTCGTCCTCCGAGCGGGTCACCATGTCCACCTCGGCCAGCGTCACCGTCTCGGCGTCCAGCGCGGTCGGCGCGGTCAGCCGGCCTTGCAGGAACGGCAGGCTGGCGCCGCCGTCCGGGCAGGTGTGCCGGTGCTCCACCACCCGGTCCCCGTCCGCGGCGGTGCCGATCAGGTACGTCAGCTCGACGTCGTCGGTGTACGGCGCCGGGTAGCCGAGCCACATCTCGTGCAGCGCGGACAGCACCGCGGCGTGCCGGGCCCGCAGCGTCTGGCTGCCGGCCGCCTCGGCGGCCGACCGGGCCGACCGCTCGGTCGCCCGGGCGACGTCCTCCCGGGCCGCGCCCAGCTCCTCCTGGTGCCGTGCCTGCTGGAGCTGGAGCTCGGCCTGGTGCCGCATCCGGATCCCGGCCGCGGCGAGCTGACCGAGGAACACCAGCATCGAGATCGCCACCAGGGTGACGAGCAGGTAGCGGCCGACCCCGTCAGCCCACACCGCCAGGCCGGTCGAGACGGCCGCGAGCAGCACGTTGCCCCCGACGGCGGTGGACCGCAGGGCGTGCGAGAAGTCCTTCCAGCCCAGACCGGTCGCAACCGGCGGCGGAGATGACTGGTCCGTTCGGCTCAACTCCTTCCTCACTCGGTCCCTCCATTCGGCCCTTCCTCCCTTCACGGTAGTCACTCAGTCACTCAGTGTCATATCACTTTGGTATCGATGCGACTAGCATGTCGGGCCTTCGTCACCTCTACGGGTGTTGACAGGGATGTGTCAGCGCGGTGAGGCTGTCGGCTGACCAGACCGCGTGCGGCACGGGCCCGCGGCCTGAGTCGATGGGCCGGATGGGCGCGGCGGGTCCCCGGTGCGATGTCCCTCGTCTCCCTCACTGAGGAGCAGGAATGACGCGGACGGCTATGGGAGCGCTCCCACAGATGCGTCAGCGGTCACCGCGTACGTCGACGGCGGCGGGTCCGGGGCACCGAGCCCTGGCCCGGGGACTCCCCGTCCGGCCGGCCGGGCCGCCGCCCCGGCCGGCCGGGCGGGGGCACGGCACCGGCTGCCCGAGCGGGCGTCACGACCCCGGGCGGGCCCGCGCGGGGTCATGGCACCGGCTGCCCGGGGTCGCGGCCCGGGCGGGCGCACGGCACCTGGCTGGCCGGGCGGAGGTCGTGACCCGGGCCGGCCGGGCGTGGGCACGGCACGGGGTGGCAGGATCGGCGGGTGCATCCCGGAGAGGTGCCGAGCGTGCAGCCGGCCCAGGTGAGTGACGGAGCGACGATCCTCGACGTCCGCGAGGACGACGAGTGGGCGGCCGGCCACATCGCCGGCTCCACCCACGTGCCGATGAGCGAGATCGTGCAGCGGGTGGCCGACGTGCCGGCCGCCGACCCGCTGCTCGTCGTCTGCCGGGTCGGCGCCCGCTCCGCGCAGGTCGCCGCCTGGCTGCGGGCCCAGGGCCGGGACGCGCACAACCTGGCTGGCGGCCTGCTCTCCTGGTCCGCAGCCGGCCGCCCCCTCGTCACCCCGGCCGGCACCCCCGGCGCCGTCGGCTAAGCGGGCTCGAGCAGGTGGTGGCCCTCCACCACCTGCAGGGCGAGGGTCTTGTAGCCGGCGGAGTCGAAGAGCACGACGATCCGGTCGCCCTCCTCGTACGTCTGGACGCTGCCCTCGCCCCACTCGGGGTGCCGGACCCGCTGGCCGAGCGCGAACGGGCGGTCGTCGCTGTCCACGCTCTCGCCCCGGTCGCAGTTGTCGCAGTGCCCGCAGCGCTGCGGGTGGGACTCGCCGAGCAGCTCCAGCACGATCCGGCGGCGGCAGTCGGTGGTGTCCGCGTACGTGCGGACCATCTCGACCGCCGACTTCGCGTACTGCCGGTGCAGCTGGCGGCGGTCGGTGGCGGCCTGGGCCAGCTCGACGGCGGGCACGTCCCGGCGGGCCCGGCTGCCGGACACCTTCCGGTCCCGGCCGGAGCGGACCGCGCCGATGGCCTCCAGCTCGTTGAGGATCGCGGTGATCCGGGTGGCGGACAGCCCGGTGGACTCCGCCAGCGCCTTGCGCGAGATCGGCCCGTCCGCGCGGACGGCCTCCAGCACGCCGGTCAGCTCCGGCACGGTCGGTCCGCCGCCGCCGGCGAAGAACCGCGGCAGCGACAGGTCGGACGGCAGGTAGAACAGCGCCGCCCGGGCCGGCTCCTGGTCCCGACCGGCCCGGCCGATCTCCTGGTAGTACGCATCCAGCGAGTCCGGCGGCTCGGTGTGGAAGACGAAGCGCACGTCCGGCTTGTCCACCCCCATGCCGAAGGCGCTGGTCGCCACGATCACCTCGACCTTGCCGGACATGAAGGCGTCCTGGGCGGACTCGCGGTCGCCGCGGGACAGCCCGCCGTGGTAGTGGACCGCGTCCACCCCGTTGTCCCGCAGCAGCGCGGCGAGCTCCTCGGTCCGCCGGTGGGTGGCGGCGTAGACGATGCCGGGCCCGCCCGGCTCGACGCCGCCGGAGCCGGTGGGCAGCGTCGGGTGGTCCGACCGGGTGGTGCCGTCGATCTCCTCGTGGTCCGGCTCGCCGTGCAGCGACAGCAGCACCTGGCGGATCAGCTCGTCCCGCTTGGCGCCCTCGGAGCCGACCAGGTCGACGCCGAGCCAGATGTTCGGCCGGTCGGCGTCCCGGACGACGACCTCGGCGTCGCGCATCCGCAGCCGGCGGACGATCTCCTCGCGGACCCGGGGGGACGCGGTGGCGGTCAGCGCGAGCAGCCGCGGCGAGCCGAGCGCGCGGACGACCGAGCCGAGCGCGAGGTAGTCGGGGCGGAAGTCGTGGCCCCAGTCGCTGATGCAGTGCGCCTCGTCGACCACGACCAGCGAGATCGGGGCCTTGCGCAGCTCGGCCAGCACCTCGTCGTTGGCCAGCTGCTCGGGCGCGAGCAGCAGGAACTCCAGCTCGCCGGCGGCGAAGTCGGCCAGCGCGGCGCGGCGCTGCCGGACCGGCAGGGTCGCGTTGAGCAGCGCCGCCTTTTCCCCGGCCCGGCCGAGCGCGCGCAGCTGGTCGTGCTGCAGCGCGATGGTCGGCGAGACGACCAGCGTGCCGCCGTCGATCAACTTGGCGGCGATCGTGTAGACCAGCGTCTTGCCGGTCCCGGAGGCGAGCACCGCGAGCGTGTCCCGCTCCAGCACGGCCTCGATCGCCTCGGCCTGACCCGGCCGGAAGTCGTCCGTGCCCACGACCTCACGGGCCGCGGCCCGCACCGCTGCGCTCGCCACGACCGGCTCGCTACCCGCTCGACCGCGCCCGCGAACCGGCGCCACCACCTCCGGCGGGTCCTCCGCGCCATCGGGTGGACCGGATGGGTCCGCCTCCTGCCGGCGGAGCAGCGTCGACCAGGCGGCGGCGAGGCGAGATCGGACGGACACGCCCGGAGCGTACGGCTCAGTCGAAAAGCTCCTCGAGGAAGGAGCGGCGCTTGTGCTTCTTGGAGTGGCGGTAGTGGTCGTCGTCGTACCGCTGGCGCTCGTCGTAGCGGGGCTCCGGGCGCGGCTGGTAGCGGGACTCCTCGTAGCGGGGACGTGCCTCGTACAGCGCCTCGTAGCGCGGCTCCGGCTTGCGACGCTCGCGGTCGTCGTCGCCGTACCACCCGTTCTCCGCCTTGACCAGCTTCTCCAGCTCGCCGCGGTCGAGGAAGAGGCCCTTGCACTCGGTGCACTGGTCCACCACGACGCCGTTGCGCTCGTACTGGTGCATCACGTTGTGGCACTTGGGACACAGCAGGTTCATGCCAAAGGAACGCCGCACCTGGCCACCGGCGTTCCCCGACGCTACGGTGACATCACCACACACACGGGAGCCCGACGCATCGGGCTGAGAGGGCGGCACAGCGGCCGCCGACCGTCGGAACCTGTCCGGGTCATGCCGGCGTAGGGAGCGTGCGATGGCCGTCACTGACCGTTCCGCGGAAGCACCGGCGACGCTGGCCGAGGAGCAGCCCCGCTCGCTCGGCTTCACCGACCAGCTCGGGCTGTGGGCCAACCTGGGGATCAGCCTGCTGATCCCGGTCACCGCGACCTTCCTGGTCGCGCCGGGCCAGTCCTTCGTCGCCACCGTGGTCGCGATCGCCGCCGGCACCGCCATCGGCTGCGTGCTGCTCGGCCTGGTCGCCCGGGCCGGCGCGCTGACCGGGGCGCCGACCATGGTGCTGCTGCGGGGGCTGCTCGGCCGGCGCGGGTCGTTCCTGCCGACCGGCTTCAACCTGCTGCAGTGCGTCGGCTGGGCCACGTACGAGATCTGGATCATCGCCTTCGCCGCCCACGCGGTCTACGACGGTCTTCCTCGCTGGGCGTACGTGCTGCTGGCCGGCGGGGTGGCGACGCTGATGGCGCTGCGCCCGCTCGGCTCGGTCCGGCTGCTCAAGCGGATCGCGGTGGTCGCGGTGGTGGCCAGCTCGGCGTACTTCCTCATCGAGACCGCCCGCCGCCCGCTCGGCGACCTGACCGAGGGCAGCTGGACCGGCTTCTGGGTGTCCATGGACCTGGTCATCGCGCTGCCGGTGTCGTGGATCCCGCTGGTCGCGGACTACTCGCGCTTCTCCCGGTCCGGGCGGGCCGCGGGACTCGGCACCGGGCTGGGCTACGCGGTCTCGTCGGCCGCGTTCTTCCTGCTCGGGGTGCTGGCGCTGCGCGCGTACGGCACCGGGCCGGGCAACGACGTGGTCGGCGCGCTGCTCGCGGTCCCCGCGGGCGCGATCGCGCTGGTCATCCTGGCCGCCTGCGAGGTGGACGAGGCGTTCGCCAACATCTACTCGACCGCGACCAGCGCGCAGAACGTGGTGCCCCGCGCCGACCGGCGGCTGCTCGCGATCGGCGCCGGTGGGCTGGCCACCGTGCTGGCGCTGGCGGTGGACGGCGCGGCGTACGAGCCCTTCCTCTTCCTGATCGGCGCCGTCTTCGTGCCGCTGGCCGGCACGCTGGTGGTCGACTTCGCGCTGTCCCGCGGGTCGTACGACACGTCGGCGGACGCGCCGTCGCGGTGGCGGATGGTGGTGCCGTGGGCTGCCGGCTTCGTCGCCTACCAGCTGACGGCGCCGACGATCCTGGCCAAGTGGCCGGGCTGGGAGAACTTCTGGCGGGACGCGCAGGACCTGCTCGGCGTCTCCCCGACGAACGGCTTCTCCGCCTCGATCGTCGCGCTGGCGGTCGCCGGGGTGCTCACCCCGCTGGTCCGTGGGCGGCGTACGGTCCGAGCATGAGCGTCTCCACCGTGGCCGAGATGGAGAAGCTGCGGTCCGGCCGGCTCGGTCGGCTCGTCACCTCCGCCCGGGGCCGCGACGTCTGACCAGCGGTCAGGACCTGGCCGCAAGGGTCTCTAGGGTCGGGGCATGGAGCTGACCTGGGAGCTGGTGCGGGCGCGGCGGCTGGTCCGGCACGGGCTGGCCGAGCCGCTCGCGGCCGGGCCGGCGGACGTGGTCCGGGCCATGGGCGGGGCGCATGCGCAGGTGATGGTGGCCGGCGAGCTGTCGGTGGCGCTGCGGACCGCCGGCGCCGGCCGCGCGGAGGTGCAGGCCGCGCTGTGGACCGACCACACGCTGGTGAAGACCTACGGCCCGCGGGGGACCGTGCATTTCCTGCCGACCGCCGACCTGCCGATGTGGACCGGTGCGCTGTCCGCGCTGCCGCCGCACTCGCCCTTCTCCGAGGACGTACGGCTGACGCCGGAGCAGACCGAGGCCGTGGTGGCCGGCATCGGCACCGTGCTCGCCGACGCCGAGCTGACCGTGGACGAGCTGACCGAGGCGCTGGCCGACACGGTCGGGCCGTGGGCGGCGGACCGGGTGATGCCGGCCTTCCAGGACCTGTGGCCACGCTGGCGGCAGGCCACCGCGCTGGCCGCGCACCGCGGGCTGCTCTGCTTCGGACCCAACCGCGGGCGCAGGGTGACCCACACCAGCCCGCGCCGCTGGCTGCCCGGGCTGGCGCCGGCGCCGGACGGGCTCGGCGCGCTGCTGCGGGCGTACCTTCACTCGTACGGGCCGGCGCGGCCGCGGGACTTCGCCCAGTGGCTGTCCGCGCCGCCGGCCTGGGCCGCACGCGTCTTCGCCGAGCACGCCGGGTCGCTGCAGGAGGTGGTGGTCGACGGGGTCGAGGGCTGGGTCGTCGCCGGGGACGTCGAGATGCCCGCCGATCCGCCGCGCGGGCTCCGGCTGCTGCCGTACTTCGACGCGTATGCGGTCGGCAGCCACCCGCGGGACCGGGTCTACCCCGGCCCCGCGGCGAGCCGGGCGCTGGCCGGCAGCCAGGCCGGCAACTTCCCGGTGCTGCTCGTCGACGGCGTGGTCGCCGGCGTCTGGCACCAGAAGCGCAGCGGCAAGCGGCTCGCCGTCACCGTCGAGCCGCTGCGACCGCTGTCGGCCGCCCGCCGCCGCGAACTCACCGCCCAGGTCGACCGCGTCGCCGAGATCCTCGGCGGCACCGCCGACCTCACCGTCGGCCCCGTCACCGTCGGCCCCCACGCCTGAGAGTTACGGCGTGGCGTCCTCCGCCACCGTGGGCAGCTGGTAGTCGGCGAAGCGGTCGCGAAGCGTCTTCTTGGAGAACTTGCCGACCGAGGTCTTGGGCACCTCGTCGATGAAGACGACGTCGTCCGGCAGCCACCACTTCGCCACCCGCGGCTTCAGGTAGTCGATCAGCTCCTCCTTGGTCGCCGCCGCGTCGGGCTTGAGCACCACCGCGGCCAGCGGGCGCTCCTGCCAGCGCGGGTGCGGCACGCCGATCACCGCGGCCTCGGCGACCGCCGGGTGGCCCATGAGGTGGTTTTCCAGCTCGACCGAGCTGATCCACTCGCCACCGGACTTGACCAGGTCCTTGGTCCGGTCGGACAGCCGGATGTTCCCGTAGGCGTCCATGGCGCCGACGTCGCCGGTGCGCAGCCAGCCGTCCTCGGTGAACGACTCGCCGCTGGGCTCGGTCCGGTAGTAGGCCGCCGCGATCCACGGTCCGCGCACCTGCAGCTCGCCGGTCGCCACGTCGTCCCAGGGCAGCTCGTTGAGCGTGCCCGGCTCGACGATCCGCGCGTCCACGCCGACCGGCGGGATGCCTTGCCGGGCCCGGACGTCGGCCAGCTCGTCCTCGCCGAGCCCGTCGTACGCCGACGCCATGTTGTTGACCGAGCCGAGCGGGCTGGTCTCGGTCATCCCCCAGGCGTGCAGGATCGGCCGGCCGAGCTTTTCCTTATAAGCCTCCGACAGCGCCTTGGGCACCGCCGAGCCGCCGCACAGGATGGTCCGCAGGCCGGACAGGTCGTGCTGGTCGAGCAGCGGCAGCATCCCCATCCAGATCGTGGGCACCCCGCCGGTCATCGTGACCCGCTCCTCGGCGAGCATCGCCGCGATCTTGTCCGGCGTCATCTGCGGGCCGGGCAGCACCAGCTCGGACCCGGCGAACAGCGGCGAGTGGGCGAAGCCCCAGGCGTTGGCGTGGAAGAGCGGCACCACCGGCAGCACCCGGTCCCGCTCGGTCATGCCGAGGCCGCCGGCCGCGTTGAGCGAGGACAGCGAGTGCAGGTAGAGCGAGCGGTGCGAGTAGACGACGCCCTTGGGGTTGCCGGTCGTGCCGGACGTGTAGCACATCGCGGCCGCCGCGCCCTCGTCGTCGGCGGCGAAGCGGACCGGGGACGCCTCGGCGAGCAGGTCGTCCAGCAGCAGCACCCGCGGGTCGTCCGGGATGTCGCAGGGCGCGCCGTCGTCCATCACGATGAAGTGGCGGACCGTCTCGAAGGTCGGCGCCAGCTTCCAGAACAGCGGCAGCAGCGACCGGTCGACGAAGACGACGTCGTCCTCGGCGTGGTTGGCGATGTAGGTCAGCTGCTCCGGGAAGAGCCGGATGTTGAGCGTGTGCAGGATCCGCCCGGTGCACGGGGCCGCCCAGTAGAGCCCGAGGTGGTCGGCCGTGTTCCAGGCGAAGGTGCCCACCCGGGCCTCCGCCGGCACCCCGAGCGCGTCGAGCACGCCGCCCAGCCGGCGGGTGCGGTCGGCCCACTCGGCGACCGTGGCCCGCTCCCGGCCGGTCGCGGTGCCCCAGACGACCTCCTTGTTGCCGAACAGCCGCTCATACCGGTCGAAGACCGGCGGGAGGGTCAATGGGTAGTCCTGCATCAGTCCCTGCACGGCGGCCTCCTCGTCGGGTCGTCTGCCGGGAGCCTGCCATGCCCACCCAACACCCGACACGCCCGGTCCACAGCCGGCGCCGCTGTCCACAGTCCGGTCGCGGCCTCTGGCGCGGTCGGGGTCAGGTGTGCCAGGTGGGGGCGGCCCGGGTGCCGGCGGCGCGGGCGGCCAGCACGGCCGGCCGGGTCCGCTCCCAGAGCGCGGCGACCACTCGCTCGAGCAGCTCGCCCAGGCTGACGACCCGGTTGGCGTGCTCCTCCCCGAGTTGCCGGCGCAGGGTGTCGCGCAGCACGGCCCGGCGCTGGCCGGCCGGCGGGTGGGAGCCGATCGTCTGCCGGGTCTCGTCCCCGGTCCGCAGCAGCGACACCGCCCGGTCCATCACGTCCATCGCGCTGAAGAACAGGTCGCTGCCCCAGTAGCTGAGGCCGGCGTCCAGCCGCTTGACCGTCTGCATCGCCGCGGTGGACAGCAGCGAGCCGTAGATGTCGGCCTCGTGCTCCTGCCGCCATGAATACTCCAGCGCCTCGACGCCCTCGCCCGGCAGCAGCGCCGTCCGCCCGGCCGCCGCGGTGAGGTGGCCGGCGACGACGTGGCCGTACTCGTGGCCGAGCACGAACAGCTCCAGCGCCTCCCGGAGGTGGCCGGCGATCACGCCGCGCGGCCCGTCCTCGACGTACCGCGGGGCGTCGCCGGGCCGCCCGGTCGTCGCGTACGCCAGCACGACCTCGGTGAAGCGCCGCGGCACCGACTCGTCCGAGTCGATCCGCTCCTCGATGGCGCCCTGCTCGACCGAGAAGCCCAGCCACTCGCCGTCCCGGCTGGTCAGCGGAAGGGCCCGGGCCACCGCCTTGCTGAGCAGCAGCGCGAACAGGAACATCTGCGACTCGAAGAGCACCAGGTGCTCGTCCGTGCCCGGGACAAGGATGGTCACCGCGTTGACCCGGCCGTGCGGCAGGCTGCCGAGCACCGGCCGGCGCGGCACCGGCAGCCGGACCTGCGTCGTCGCGGTCTCGATGTGGCCGGCCAGCTCGACCAGGATCGAGTACATCAGCGGGTCCTCGTACGGCGACGGCGCCAGCCGCCGGTTGCGCTCGGCGTCGCGGGCCAGCTGCTCCCGCAGGCGCCGCTGCTCGTCCGGTGAGCGGTTGCCGAAGTGGGTGGCCACCATGGTCGCGGCGGCGAGGGCGCCGAAGGGGCCGTGGTAGACGTTCGGGCTGGTGCCGGTGGCCGCGTACGCCCGCTCCTGCAGCGCGGTGAGCAGCTGCCGGGCCCGGGGCGACCCGGCGAAGGCGGCCGGCCCGGTCACGCGGACCAGCCCGGCGTCCCCGGGGTCGACGACCACCAGCTGCGAATCGGTCAACGCGGTCCTCCGAGGGCGATCCGGTGGTCCACCCAGTGTGTCAGAGACCGGTCACCCCAAGATCATCGCCGTCCCCCCACCTCCGGGGTTCAGCCGGACCAGAAGGCGCGCAGCTCCAGCACGCCGTGCGCGGCGACCGGGTGCTTCGCCGCCAGCGCGACCGCCTCGTCGAGGTCGGCGCACTCCAGCACGTCGAAGCCGGCGATCTGCTCCTTGGTCTCCGCGTACGGCCCGTCGCTGACCAGCACCCGCCCGTCCCGGATGCGGACCGTGGTCGCCTCCGCCGGCGGCCGCAGCCGGTCGCCGGTGAGCCGGCGCGGCCCGGCCTCGGCCACCCAGGGCTCGGCGGTGTCCGCCCCGCCGGACTCCGTCGGGTCGTCCTCCCGGCCCAGGTCGGCCGACCCGTCCACACACACCAGCATCAGGTACTTCATCCCTGCCTCCTCGTCGTCAGCGTCCACCCCATGACGAACGGCCCCCGCCCGGATCGACAGCGACGGGGAGGGTGGCGAGGCCGCGGAGGACGAACTCGGGGCGGCGGACCGGCTCGCCGGCCAGCTCGATGCGGGGGAAGCGGGCCAGCAGGGTGGCCAGCGAGACCTGCAGCTCGACCCGGGCCAGCGGGGCACCGAGGCAGAAGTGGATGCCGGCGCCGAAGCCGAGATGCGGGTTGACCGTCCGGCCGACGTCCAGCCGGTCGGGGAGGTCGAAGACCGCCGGGTCCCGGTTGGCCGCGCCGAGCAGGGCGGCGACCTTCTGCCCGGCGCGCACGGTCACGCCGGCCACCGAGACGTCCTGCTTCGCGGTCCGCTCGAAGAGCTGCAGCGGCGAGTCGTACCGGATCAGCTCCTCGACCGCCGACTCCAGCAGGGACGGGTCGGCCCGCAGCCGGGCCAGCTGGTCGGGGTGCCGGAGCAGCGCCAGCACCCCGTTGCCGACCACGTTGACGCTCGCCTCGTGGCCGGCCATCTGCAGCAGGACAGCCGTCGCGACCAGCTCGTCCTCGGCCAGCCGGGACCCGTCCGCGTCCCGGATGCCGGTCAGCGAGGACAGCAGGTCGTCGCCCGGGTGCCGGCGGCGGTAGGCGATGAGCGAGCGCACGTACGCCACGTACTCGGCGGCGGCCGCCTCGGCCGCGACCCGGGTCTCGGGGAGCACCCGGTACTCGTACAGCTTGACGATCGCGTTGGACCACGGCCGGAGCAGCCCGCGGTCGGAGTCCGGCACCCCGAGCAGCGCGGCGATGACCGCGACCGGCAGCGGCTCGGCGTACGCCGGCAGCAGGTCGACCGTCCCGCTCATCGCGGACGCCAGCTCGTCGGCGACCACCATGACCCGCGACCGGAGCCGCTCCACCTGTCCGCGGGAGAAGCCGGCGGCGACCAGCCGGCGCAGCCGGGTGTGCACCGGCGGCTCGTTCTCCAGCATCGAGTGGACGTGCAGCAGCGTGTACGCCGGCAGCGACTCCTCCGGCCAGCGCAGCGTCCAGAGCCGGCCCAGCCGGCGGTCCCGGAGCACGGCGTCAGCCTCGGCGTGCCCGTAAGTCACCCACATGCCCATGCCGTCGTGCCACGCTGTCCGGGCCCGGGATCGCTCCGCGGCGAAGATGGGGTAAGGGTCGGCCACCACGGTCGGTGCGGCCGGATCGAAGTCCACGACCAGGAACGGTAGGACGAGAAGCCATCATGGGGGGCCGACCGCTCGTCATCGCCCATCGCGGTTCCTCGTACGCGGTGGCCGAGCACACCCTGGGCGCGTACCTGCGGGCCATCGAAGAAGGCGCGGACGGGGTGGAGTGCGACGTCCGGCTGACCCGGGACGGCCACCTCGTCTGCGTGCACGACCGCCGGGTCGACCGGACCTCGTCCGGCCGCGGGGTGGTGTCCGACTTCGACCTCGACGACCTGCGCGGGTTCGACTTCGGCTCCTGGCATCCCGCGCTGCCCGACTCCGCCGACGAGCTGCTGGACCGGACCGCGTACATCGAGGAGCGGGACAGCACCGAGGCCCCGGTGCTCACCCTGGAGCGGCTGCTGGAGGCGCTCGCCGACGCCGGCCGGCCGGTCCGGCTGCTGGTCGAGACCAAGCACCCGACCCGGTACGCCGGGCTGGTCGAGCAGCAGCTGGTCCGGCTGCTGCACCGCTTCGGGCTGGCCACCCCGGCGGACCGGTGGCGCTCGCCGGTGACCGTGATGAGCTTCTCGCCGGTCGCCGTACGGCGGGTGCGGCTGCTCGCCCCGGCGCTGCCGACCGTGCAGCTGTACGAGCGGATGCCGGTGCTGCGCCGGGACGGCTCGCTCTCGGCCGCGGCCGACGTGGCCGGGCCGTGGGTGGAGATCCTGCGCGCGCACCCCGGGTACGTCCGGCGGGTGCACGGCCGGGGGCACCCGGTCTACGTCTGGACCGTGGACGAGCCGGACGACATCGACCTGGTGCTCGGGCTGGGCGTGGACGCGGTGATCACGAACCGGCCGAAGGACGTGCTGGCTCGGCTCGGCTGACCTCCCGGGCCTCCCGGGCCTCCCGGGCCTCCCGGGCCTCCCGCGCGTCCCGTCCCGCCTCGGGCCCGGCGTGGTGGGCCACGATCCGGGACAGCAGCCGCTCCAGCTCGGACCGCTCGTCCGCGTCCAGCGGCGCGAGCACCTCCTCGTTGGCCTCCCGGGCGAGGTGGCGCAGCCGGGCGACCGCGAGCAGGCCCCGATCGGTGACTTCCAGCGCGTACCGCCGGCGGTCGCTCGGGTCCCGCCGCCGCTCCAGCAGCCCGGCCCGCTCCAGGATGTCGACCAGCGTGACCAGGTCGCTCGGGTCGAGCAGCAGCACCGAGCTGACCTCGCGCTGGGACACCGGCTCGAGCTCGGCCACGGTGTGCAGCACGCCGACGCAGCCGGGCCGGAAGCCGGCCTCGATCGCCCAGGTCTCGTTGGCCATCCGGTCGGCCATCGCGCGCCGGGTCAGCTGCGCCAGCCGGTGCGTCAGCGTGGTGACGTCCCGGTCGGGCATGCGGTCATCATAAGACGATTGACCACGGGGTCGCCCAATGGTGGGATGCTCCCATGGATTCACCGCCGCCGGCCATCGAGGTGGTCGGGCTGGAGAAGCGCTTCGGGGACGTCGAGGCGGTGCGCGGCGTCGACTTCCGGGTGGAGGCGGGGGAGACCTTCGGGTTCCTCGGGCCCAACGGGGCCGGCAAGTCCACCACCATCAACATCCTCTGCACGCTCGCCCGGGCCACCGCCGGCAGCGCCCGGGTCGCCGGCCACGACGTCGCGACCGAGCGCGACGCCGTACGGCGCTCGATCGGCCTGGTCTTCCAGGACCAGACCCTGGACAGCGACCTCACCGCGGAGCAGAACCTGCGCTTCCACGCCGAGCTCTACGGGGTGCCCCGGGCGGTGCTCGACCAGCGCATCGACGACATGCTCCGGATGGTCGGGCTGACCGACCGCCGCGGCAGCGTGGTGCAGACCTTCTCCGGCGGCATGCGGCGCCGGCTGGAGATCGCCCGCGGGCTGCTGCACTCGCCGCGGGTGCTGTTCCTGGACGAGCCGACCATCGGGCTCGACCCGCAGAGCCGGGCGTCGGTGTGGGACTACATCCGGGCGCTGCGCGAGCGGGAGGACATCACCGTCTTCCTCACCACCCACTACATGGACGAGGCCGAGCACTGCGACCGGATCGCGATCATGGACGCCGGCCGGATCGTCGCCCTGGACACCCCGGAGGCGCTGAAGGCCGCCGTCGGCAAGGACCGGGTGCAGATCACCACCGCGGACGACGAGACCGCGATCGCGGCACTGCGGGCCCGCTTCGGCATCGAGGCCGGCATGCACTCCGGCGAGGTCACCTTCGCTGTCGCGGACGGGGAGCGCTTCGTGCCGCGGCTGTTCGCCGAGCTGGGCGTGTCGATCCGCTCGGTCAGCGTGTCCAGCCCGAGCCTGGACGACGTCTTCCTTGGCCACACCGGCACCAGGATCCGGGACGCGGAGAGCACGACCGCCGACCGGATCCCCGCCATGTTCCGCGCCGGGAGGCGATGAGCGTGACGTCATCCACCCCAGGACCGCGCTCGGCCGCTCGGGTGCCGGATGCCGGATCGCCGGCCCCCCTCGCCACCGAGTACGCCGACCGGGTGGCCACCGCCGTGGCGACCGCCCCGATCGTGCCGGTCCGGCTGGCCGCCTCCGGCCCGCGGCACACGCTGCGCGCGGTCAAGGTGGTCTGGCAGCGGGAGATGATCCGCTTCTTCCGGGACAAGGGCCGGCTGGCGGCCGGGCTGGCCCAGCCGCTGCTGCTGCTCTTCGTGCTCGGCACCGGGCTGTCCGGGCTGGTCCGCGCCGGCACCGGCGGGGTCGCCTTCACCACCTTCCTCTTCCCGGGCATCCTCGCCACGTCGACGCTGTTCACAGCGATCTTCGCCGGCATCTCGATCGTCTGGGACCGCGAGTTCGGCTTCCTCCGGGAGATGCTGGTCGCGCCGGTGCCGCGGACCGCGATCCTGACCGGCAAGTGCCTCGGCGGCGCCACCGTGGCGACCGCGCAGGCGTGCATCCTGCTCGCGCTCGCCGGGCTGGTCGGGGTGCCGTACGACCCGGTGATGATCGTGATCCTGCTGCTGCTGCTCTTCCTCACCGCGCTGTCGATCACCGCGTTCGGGCTGATGATCTCGGCCCGGATCAAGCGCTTCCAGGCGGTCATGCCGATCACGCAGCTGGTGCTGACGCCGATGATGTTCCTGTCCGGGGCGATGTTCCCGCTGGCCGGACTGCCCGCCTGGCTGGCCGTGCTGACCACGGTGAACCCGCTGACGTACGCGGTGGAGCCGATGCGGCACACCGTCTTCGAGCGGCTCGACCTGGACCCGGCCACCCGGGCCACGCTGGACCCGGGGATCACCTGGGGCGGCTGGGTCGTCCCGATCTGGCTGCAGATCCTGCTCGTGGCCGCCCTCGGCCTCGGCATGCTCGGCATCGCCGCCGCCCAGTTCCGCCGCCCGGACTAGCTGCCGAGGCGGGCGGCGAGGGCCTGGGCGAGGGCGCGGCCGGAGGACCAGGCGGTCTCCACCCGCGGCTCGCCCCAGCCGTCCCCGCACAGCCCGACCATCGCGTCGCCGAGGTGGTAGGGCTCGTGCCGCCGCTGCGTCGGCCGGGCCAGCGACCAGCGGTGCAGGTATGTCCACTCCGGCCGGCTCCCGATCTCCATCACCCGCATCAGCGCGGCCAGCACCGGCTCGGTGGCGGCCTGCGGCGCGTCCAGGTGCGGGCCGGCGAACTCCGCGGTGGTGTGCGCGACCAGCACCGGCGCCCCGTCGCCGCGGCGCCGGCCGTCGTCGGCGACCCAGGTCAGCACCGGGTCGTCGTCGACGAAGACCCCGTCCACGTCCGGCCACACCTGCCGCCGCCAGCCCGCGGCCAGCGCGAGCGCGGGCTTGTACTCGCGGTCCCGCACGGCCCGCAGCTCCTCTGTCAGCTCGTCGGCGAGCAGGTCGGAGACCTGCGGGTCCGGCATGGCCAGCACGACCGCGGCGGCCGGCTCACCGTCCACGGTCGGCCCCGGGCCGACGTCGCTCACCTCGGTGCGGGTCACCATGTCCAGCCCGGTGGCGAGGTCCGCCACCAGCGACCGCAGCCCGCCGGGGGTGCCGTACCGGTCCGGGCCGACGGTGCTCTCGCCCCACCCGGAGGCGTCCCGCACCGCGAACCGGTCGGTCCACCGGTGCGCCAGCCCGCGCTCCAGCCAGGAGTCGACCACCTGCTGGAACTCGGGCGTCCGGCAGCTGAAGTACGACGCGCCGAGGTCGACCCGGCGGTCGTCCAGGGTGCGGGTGGCCATCCGGCCGCCCGGCACGTACGAGCGCTCGCGCAGCTGGACCGGCACCCCCCGGGCGACCAGCTCGCGCGCGCAGGACACGCCGGCGATGCCGGCTCCGACCACCACCACGGGACCCACCGGTCCATCCTGTCCGCTCCGCCGGCCCGGCGCACGGGGGGCACGGGGGGAGCCGGGCATGGTTACCGGGACGGACGGTCGGGGATACCCCATCCGTCCGGAGTGCCTCCGAGAGGTGGCGGAGTGGTGCCGTGCTGCGCGTGGTGACGGTCGAGCACGCGCCGTCGAGCGCTGCCACGGCCCGGCGCGAGCTCGGCGCCGACCTGACCGACTGGGGGCTGCCGGCCGCCGTCGTCGACGACGCCGAGCTGGTGGTCAGCGAGCTGATCGGCAACGCGGTCCGGTACGGGCGGCCGCTGCCCGGCAACGTCCTGCGGGTCGCCTGGGCGGTCCAGTCCGGCTGCCTGGTGCTCAAGGTGACCGACGGCGGCAGCCCGCAGGCGCCGCGCTTCCGGGAGGCGGGCCCGTTCGACGTACGCGGCCGCGGGCTGGCGATCGTGGACGCGCTGGCCCGCAAGTGGGGCGTCGACCGGTATGAGAACGGCGTCGGCCCGGTCAGCACGGTGTGGGCCGAGCTCGCGGTCTGAGCGCACGCTCTAGGCTTCCGGCACGTGAGCCGCCGCACCGCCACCCGCCGCCCGACCGCCCGTGCCGAGGGCGGGGAGATCGCGCCCAAGCAGCCGTGCCCGTGCGGGTCCGGCCGGCGCTACAAGAGCTGCCACGGGGCCGGCGACGTCGCCGTCGCGCGCCCGTTCGAGGGGCTGGCCGGGGAGTGCGACTGGGTCGCGCTGCGCGAGCTGGTGCCGGCGGCGACCGCGCCGCTGCGGCTGGCCGGCGCCGACCGCGAGGTCGTCCTGGCGACCGTGTTGCCGCTGGCGCTGCCGGCGATCGTGCGCGCCGACGGCCGGGTGCTGCTCGGGCTGCAGGTGCACGCCCGGTCCGGCGACGTCAGCCGCGACCTGGCGCACGCGCTGGAGCAGGCGCTGGCGGCCGAGCCGGGCACCATGGTCCAGGCCGGCGGCCTGCCCGGCCCCGGCCCGCGGCTGCAGGACCTGCTCGAGCCGGGCGCGCCGCTGGTGCCCGAGCTGCACGAGGACTTCGGCTTCTGGCTGGAGGACGGTGCCAGTGCAGCCGCGGACCGGTCGGCCGAGGTGCAGGCCAGCCTGGAGCGGGCCAACACCGCGGTGGTGCCGACGGTCCGGCTGGCCGGCGTGGACGCGGCGTACTGGTGCCGCGTCGGGGAGCGCGCCCACCTGCGCTGGGTGATGCCGGAGCCGGAGGACGCGCTGCTGGACGCGCTGGCCCGGCTCGGCGCGGCCGGCGAGCTGCCGCTGGGGGAGGGCACCCGCTACGCCGGCTCGTTCCGGGCGCACGGGCTGCTGGTGCCCGTCTGGGACCTGCCGGTGGACGAGCCGGCGGAGAGCTGGACGGAGGCGGCCGCCGCGTTCGCCGACCGGCTGGCCGGCGCGCTGGCCGCCACCGGGCCGCTCACCTCGGCGGAGCGGCGGGCCCGGGACGGCATCCGCGGCCGCCAGCTCACCCTCCGCTAACGGAGCAGCATCCCGTACTCGGAGGCCGCGCGGGCGAGCGCGGCGCCCGAGGTCCGGGCCAGCGCGTCCTCGGTGAAGCGGTCGTCCCCGGTCACCTCGGCGACCGCGTACACCGGCGCGGGGAAGCGGGCCACCTCGGCCGCCGAGCCGAAGGCGGCCTGGGCCAGCACCAGCCCGGACAGCTCGCCGGCGAAGACGTCCACCGCGCACGGCCAGCCGGCCAGCCGCACCTCGTAGCGCCGCCACACCAGCACGTCGGCCGGCAGCCGGCGCAGCGCCGCGTACGCGTCCGGCCGGAGCCGCTCCGTCAGCGTCACCCGGGCGGTCCGGTCGCTCCGGATCCGCTGGCCCAGGGTGAGCTCCGGGCTGGCCGGCGTGATCGGCGAGACCGCCCGGCGCAGCGCCAGCCGGGTGCCGGCCAGGTAGTGCTCCTCGATCAGCGTGGCGGTGCCTTCGGCGAGCGCGCGCGGCAGTGCGGGCAGCAGGAAGCTGCGCTCGTGACGCAGCCCATGCCCCGTGGTGCCTGAGGTCACCCGGCCATCGGCGCGGGGCCGGCGGCGGGATCTGGGGGGCCTACGGTCCCGTCGAGGGGGTCCCGGACGATCGGGCAGGACATGCAGCGTGGCCCGCCCCGGCCGCTGCCCAGCTCGCTGCCGGCGATCCGGATGACCTCGATGCCGGCCTCCTCCAGCCGGGCGTTGGTCTCCGTGTTGCGCTCGTACGCCATCGCCAGCCGCGGCGCCACGCACAGCGTGTTGTTGCCGTCGTCCCACTGCTCGCGCTCGGCGATCACCGGATCCAGCCCGGTGCCGATGACCCGGATCCGGTCCAGCCCGAGCGCCCGCGCGCCCGCGGCCAGGAACGGCTCGGGCTCGCCGACGACCAGCTCGCCGGGGTCGTCGCCGGCGGCGGTGACCGGGTAGGCGAGGGTGTCCGCGACCGGCGGGTAGAGCGTCACCGCGTCGACGTCGACCATCGTGCAGATGGTGTCCAGGTGCATGGTCGCCCGCTCCTGGGCGATCGGGACGACCAGGACGGTGTGCGCGAGCCGCTCGGTGAAGACCCGCCGGGCCAGCCGCTCGACGCCGGCCGGGGTGGTCCGCTGCCCGGTGCCGACGGCGAGCACGCCCGGTCCGAGCAGCAGCACGTCGCCGCCCTCCAGCCACTCGGCGCTCGGCTCGTACACGGTCGCGGTGCCGGCGAAGCGCGGGTGGAAACGGTAGATGGCCCGCAGCACGGTCGCCTCCCGGCGCCGGGCCGCCATCGACGGGCTGGTCACCGCGACCTCGCCGCGGATCCACACGCTGGAGTCGCGGGTGAACAGCAGGTTGGGCAGCGGGTCGACGACGAAGTCGTGCTCGTCCATCAGCCGGTACGTCAGCCCGCGGCCGGTCTTGAGCTCCCGCTGGGTGAGCCCGCCCATGAGCACCCCGGCGAGGTCCGCCGGGTGCAGGTCGGCCAGGTGGGCGCCGACCACCGCGCGGAGCGTCGACCCGAGCCGCGGATCGTCCCGGACCGCCTCGATGGTCAGCTCTCGCGCGGTCGGCTCGTGCAGCGCCCGCTCCAGCAGGTCGGCGAGGTAGAGCACCTCGACGCCGTGGTCGCGCAGCGCCTGGGCGAAGCCGTCGTGCTCGTCCTGGGCGCGGTCCACCCAGGGGATGCCGTCGAAGAGCAGCTGGTCGTTGTTGCGCGGGGTCAGGCGCTTGAGCTCGGCGCCGGGCCGGTGCAGCAGGACCGTCCGCAGCCGGCCCACCTCGCTGTCGACATAGCCGGTCACGGCGGCACTCTAGGCCATCTCCCGGTACGGCCCGGCCCGGCCACCGTGGCCTGGCTCACGGCTGCGCGCCACGGACGCGTACCGGCGGGTAGGTTCCGAACATGGGTCTGCTAGACGGCAAGGTGGTCATCGTCACCGGTGCCGGTCGCGGCATCGGCCGGGGCGAGGCGATCGAGTGCGCGCGGCAGGGCGCCGCGGTGGTGGTCAACGAGTTCGACCCGGCCATCGGCGCCGAGGTCGTCGCCGCCGTCCAGGAGGCCGGCGGCTCGGGTGTGCTGGTCGAGGGCGACGTCGCCGACGTCGAGGTCGCCGACCGGCTGGTCGCCACCGCGGCCGGCGAGTTCGGCCGGCTCGACGGGCTGGTCAACAACGCCGGCGTGCTGCGCGACCGCACGGTGCGGAAGATGACGCCGGAGGAGTGGGACACCGTCATCCGGGTCCACCTGCGCGGTCACTACGCGCCCACGCACGCCGCCATCGGCTACTGGAAGGAGCACGGCGGCCCCGGCCGGATCGTCTGCACCGCGTCCACCTCCGGCCTGCTCGGCAACTTCGGCCAGGCCAACTACGGCGCCGCCAAGGCCGGCATCGCCGCGTTCTCCACCATCGTCGCGATGGAGACGGCCCGGATGGGGGTCACCTGCAACGCCATCGCACCGGGTGCGCGCACCCGGATGACCGAGGGGGCGTACGGGTCGATCCCGGGCGGCAAGGACGGCGGCTACGACTTCTGGCACCCGGACAACGTCGCGCCGCTGGTCGCCTTCCTGCTCAGCGACCGGGCCGCGCACATCAGCGGCAAGGTCTTCGGCGTGCAGGGGGACACGGTCGAGCTCTACCGGCCGTGGACGTCCGTCGCGGTGCTGGAGAACGGCGGGACCCGCTGGGACCCGGAGGCGCTGGCCGGCCGGGTCGACGAGCTGTTCGCCGAGGCCGACATCAAGCCCGGCTCGGAGAACATGATGGCCAGGCTCCGCTACACCATGACCGAGCGCGACTGACCCTGTCGGTCGCTAGGACCCGGTTGCGGCACCGATCGGAGCATCGGCCGGATCGGTGCCGCTCGCGCCGGTATCCTCCCCGGTGTCCTGCCGTCCCTGGACCGGGAGCCCCACACGATGCCCAGGCACGCCGACGACGACCTGCTCGCGCTCGCCCACGTGGCGCCCGCCTGGTCGCCGGACCAGGCGGTCGACACCGCGCTGGGCGACCACGACCGGACCGTGGACATGCTGCTGCGGCACCGGGTGGTGACCGCCGGCGAGCTGCGGCTGGGCGGCCAGGTGCCGGGGGTCACCGAGTGGGCCGGGCGTTACGGGCTGCTCCGCACGCTGCTCGCCGAGTCCTGGGACGAGCTGGCCGCCGCCGCCACCGAGCTGGGCGTGCCGGTGGCCGGCATCAAGGGCCTGGCCACCCGCTCGCTGTACGCGGACGGCAGCACCCGCGACGTCGGCGACCTCGACGTCATGGTCAACGACGTGGACGAGGCCTGGCAGCTGGCCGGCTGGCTGCGCAACCGCGGCTACGAGTGGTATCCGGAGGAGCTGCCCTGGCTCAAGCGGGACGCCGCCACCGGCACCGTGTACGGGCAGGTGGCGGTCCGCAAGTACGTCGGGCCGGTGCCGCTGCGGGTGGACGTGCACTTCGCCGGCTACTCGGTGCGGCACTGCCGGCTGGCCCCCACCACCGTGTCCGGGGAGGGGCTGCACACCTGGGGTCCGGCGGAAAACCTGCCGCTGCTGCTCGGCAACGCCGCCGGCGACTACGTGATCCGGCTCAAGGACATCAACGACGTCACGCTCATGCTCGAGGCGGAGCCGCGGCTGGACTGGGAGCCGGCGCTGCGCCGGGTCCGCGAGGTCGGCCTGGACCGCTTCTGGAACGCGGTGGTCGACGAGGTGCTGCGCACCTCCGAGCTGTCCGACAAGGCCCGCGCGCTGGCCAAGGACCTGCGCTTCGCCGGGGTGCGGCCGGAGCCGGCCCCGCTGGGCGACAAGGAGTGGGGCCGGCGCTGCCGGGCCACCGTGGCGGACGCGTTCCGGTCCGGCGGCAACCCGGCGCAGCGGGTCCAGCGGGCGTGGAGCGCCTGGCGCTACTACCGCAAGCCGCTGGAGCTGCGGGTGGTCGAGCGGTGCGAGCACGGCAAGGACAACGCCGGCCTGCTCGACTCGCTGCGCAACGACGTCTGCGTCCGGCTGGTGCCGACCGCGCTGGTGCGGGAAAAGGCGGAGGCGTCGGTCGCCCCGGTCCGGCTCGACCCGGCCGGCGCCACGCTCGTGCCGGGCACCCGGACGCTGCGGCAGCGGGTGGTCGACGGGCACAGCTTCGCCCTGATCGGCGGCGAGACCTTCGCCACCACGGTCTTCTACGACCTGTGCGCCACCCAGGCGCGGTACGAGTGAGCCCGGCCCGCCGCGACTGAGCGGACCCGGGTGCGGTACGACTGACCGGTGGCCGAGCGACGCGACCCGGGTCGGGCGATGCTGGCCCGGCTGGAGCTGGAGGTCCGCCGGGACCATCCGATGACGCACGAGGAGCTGGTCGCGGTGCGCACCGCGGTCCGCGGCGGCCGGGCCGCGCCGCCACCGCTGCGGGTGCCGGCGCACGCGCTGGCCGCGGCCACCCTGCGCTCCTCGGACCGGGGCATCGCCCACCCCTGGCTGGTATACGGGCTGGCCGTGCTCGCGCTGCTCAACGCCGGCCGGGCGGTCCGGGACCTGGACGCGCCGTGGGCCATCCCGATGGCGGTGCTGTACGCGGCGCTGGCCGGCGCGGCCTGGCTGGGCCGGCGCTTCCGGGAGCAGCGGGCCCGCGCGGCCCTGGAGGCCAACGCCACCACCGGCTTTCCCCCGGGCGGGCAGCCGGACCCCGGACCGGCCCCGTCGGGCCGAGGGCCGGACTCGGGGCCGGGTTCCCTGCCGGGTTCCCCATCGGGCGGGGAGCCGGACCCGAACGGCTGACCGGCTCGACCGCCGACCGGCTCTGCCAGCGGTGTCCGCGAGCTGGGACAGTCCGGGCACGGCGTGTGCCGTCGACATCGGCACGGCCGGGTCCGTACCGAGTGCTGGGGGGATGTTCGCGATGAGGCGAGCAGGCGTACGACTGTCCACTGTGCTTTGCGCCGCAGCCGCGCTGGTGGTCGCCGGGGTGGTGGCGAGCCCGGCGGCGAGTGCCGCTGCGCCGCCGTGCCGGGTCACGAACGCGACCCAGGGCACCTCCTTCGCCACCGTCGCCGGGCTGGCGCTCACCCGGGCGATCGCCGGCGCCCACCCGGGCGACCGGCTGGACATCCGCGGCAAGTGCGTCGGCTCGTTCACGGTGGACAAGAGCCTGGATCTCTACGGCAACCCCGACAGGGCCAACCAGACCGTCCTGGACGGCGCCCGCGCCGGCCGGGTCGTCGTCGTCAACCCCGAGGCCGTCGTACGGATGACCGACCTGGTGGTCACCCGCGGCTACACCCCCAGCGGCAGCGGCGCCGGCATCGCCAACGTCGGCGAGCTCACCCTCATCAGGTCGTACGTCTTCGACAACCACGCGGGCTGGAGCGGCGGCGGCATCCTCAACGTCGGCGACCTGACCGTCACCCGCACCGGCATCCGCTACAACAGTGCCGGCTTCGACGGCGGCGGGATGTTCAACGCGGGCGGCGGTCGGGGCATCGTCACGTACCGGGCCACGATCGCGGACAACCGGGCGGTGCTCGGCGGGGCCGGCATCTTCTCCGAGAACCAGCTGGAGATGCACGACTCGCTGGTCACCCGCAACGTGACTGAGGGCAACGGCGCGGGGATCCTGTCGGTGGCCGGCTTGATCCTGGACAACACCCAGGTGATCGGCAACGTGCCGGACAACTGCGACTGCTGACCCGCGGGGCCCCGGGGCGGGCGGTGGCAGGATGACCGCATGGTCAGCGCCGACCCCGCCCGGGGCACCGTGACCGCGTCGTCGCGGCCGATCCCGACCAGCGCGTCGTACTCGATCACGGTCCGGCTGCTGGCCGACCCCGAGCCCGCGGTCGTCGGCCGGATCGCCACCGCGGTGGGCGCGGCCGGCGGGGTGGTGACCGCGATCGACGTGGCCGAGTCGCGGCACGACCGGATCACCGTCGACGTCACCTGCTCCGCGGTCAACGGCGAGCACGCCGACGAGGTCGTGGCCGGCCTGCGCGAGGTCGACGGCGTCACCGTGCACAAGGTCAGCGACCGGACCTTCCTGCTGCACCTCGGCGGCAAGCTGGAGACGCACTCCAAGGTGCCGCTGCGCACCCGGGACGACCTGTCGATGGCGTACACGCCCGGGGTGGCCCGGATCTGCCAGGCGCTGGCCCGCAACCCGGACGACGTGCGCCGGCTGACCGTGAAGGGCAACAGCGTCGCGGTGGTCACCGACGGGACCGCGGTGCTCGGCCTCGGCGACCTCGGCCCGGGCGCCGCGCTGCCGGTCATGGAGGGCAAGGCGGTGCTCTTCAAGCGGTTCGCCGGGATCGACGCGTGGCCGATCTGCCTGGACACCACCGACGTGGACGAGATCGTGTCGGTGGTCCGGGCGATCGCGCCCGGCTTCGGCGGGATCAACCTGGAGGACATCTCCGCGCCGCGCTGCTTCGAGGTGGAGCGCCGGCTGCGCGAGCTGCTCGACATCCCGGTCTTCCACGACGACCAGCACGGCACCGCGATCGTGGTGCTGGCCGCGCTGACCAACGCCCTCCGCTGTGTCCATAAGCGACTCGAGGACGTCACCGTGGTGGTCGCCGGGGCCGGCGCGGCCGGGACCGCGGTCAGCGACCTGCTGCTCGCCGCCGGGGTGCGCCGGATGCGGGTGTGGGACCGGGAGGGCATCCTCTGCCCGACCGACGGACGGCTGACCGGGGCGAAGCGGCGGCTGGCCGAGGCGACCAACCCCGGCGGCGTCACCGGCGAGCTGCCCGAGGCGCTGACCGGCGCGGACGTGGTGATCGGGGTGTGCGCGGCCGGCGTCATCGACCCGGCCTGGCTGGAGCTGATGACACCCGAGCCGATCGTCTTCGCGCTGGCCAACCCGGACCCCGAGGTCGACGTCGACGCCGCCCGCAAGGTGGCCGCGGTGATCGCCACCGGTCGCAGCGACTACCCCAACCAGATCAACAACGTGCTCGCGTTCCCCGGCGTCTTCCGCGGGCTGCTCGACGCCCGGGCCCGCAACATCACCACCGAGATGCTGCTGCGCGCGGCCGAGGCGCTCGCCGCGGTGGTCACCGACGAGCAGCTCAACGCGGCGTACGTGGTGCCCAGCGTCTTCGACCCGCAGGTGCCCAAGGCGGTCGCCGCCGCGGTCGAGGCCGCTGCGGCAGCCGATCCGGCCGCCGACACCGTCACCGACCCGGGCTGACCGGTCCCGCCGCGGCCGGGGCCGCGATGGAGCTAGCGGTCGGACCAGTCGGTGGACATGACCTCGCGCATCGCGCGCCGCTTGGTCCGCCCGCTCAGCCGGTCGAGGAAGAGCAGCCCGTGCAGGTGGTCGGTCTCGTGCTGCAGGCAGCGGGCCAGCTGGCCGTCGCCGACCACCCGGACCGGCGCGCCGTGCCTGTCGACGCCCTCGACCGCCGCGTACGCCGGGCGGGCGTTGTCGTAGTAGAGCCCCGGCACCGACAGGCAGCCCTCGCCGTCCTCGTCCGGCTCGCCGCCGGTGGACACCAGCACCGGGTTGACCACGTGCCCGACGTGCCGCTTGCCGGAGGCGTCCGAGCAGTCGTAGACGAACACCGAGAGCCCGACGCCGATCTGGTTGGCGGCCAGCCCGACGCCCTCGGCCGCGTACATCGACGCGAACATGTCGTCGATCAGCCGGGCCAGCGACTCGTCGAAGTCGAGCACCTCGTCGGTGGGCGTGCGCAGCACCGGGTCCCCGAAGAGCCGGATCGGCCGCGCCACTCCCTTGGTCCCCTGCGCCACCACCCCGCCATGCTACGGCGACCGGTCAGGGGGTGGTGTGGCGGCCGGCCCAGGTCCAGGCGTAGCCGGGGTCCTCGCAGGCGAGCCCGGCCGGGGCCAGCGCGAGCGGCCGGAAGGTGTCGACCATGACGGCCAGCTCGTCGAAGGCCTCGATGCCGAGCGCCCGCTCCACCGCACCGGGCTGCGGCCCGTGGGTGAAGCCGCTGGGGTGCAGCGAGATCGAGCCCTGCTCGATGCCGGAGCCCTTGCGGGCCTCGTAGTTGCCGCCGGTGTAGAAGAGCACCTCGTCCGAGTCGACGTTGGCGTGGTTGTACGGCACCGGGATCGCCAGCGGGTGGTAGTCCACCTTGCGCGGCACGAACGAGCAGATGACGAAGTTGGGCCCCTCGAAGGTCTGGTGCACCGGTGGCGGCTGGTGCACCCGGCCGGTGATCGGCTCGAAGTCGGCCACGTTGAACGCGTACGGGTAGAGGCAGCCGTCCCAGCCGACCACGTCGAAGGGGTGCTCCGCGTACGTCAGCCTGGTCATCCCGGTCCGATGCCGGACCAGCACGTCCACGTCGGTACCGGTCTCCTGCAGCGGCGCCGTCGGCCCCCGCAGGTCGCGCTCGCAGTACGGCGCGGACTCCAGGAACTGCCCCTTGCCCGACAGGTAGCGCTTCGGCGGCCCGATGTGGCCGCGCGCCTCGGTGATCAGTGTCCGCAGTGGACCATCGCCGGTCGGCACCCAGCGGTGGGTGGTCGAGGTGGGCAGCAGCACGTAGTCGCCGGGGCCCACGGACAGCATGCCGAAGACGGTCTCCACGGTCGCCGTCCCGGACTCGACGTACACGCACTCGTCGCCGGTGGCGTTGCGGTAGAGCGGGGACGGCCGGTCGGCGACCGCGTACGCCAGCCGGACGTCGTCGTTGGCCAGCAGCACCTGGCGGCCGGTGACCACGTCGGCCGGGCCGGCGTCGAGCTTGTGGGTGCGCAGGTGCCGGGGCAGCAGCGGGTGGTTGGCGGTGAGCGGGACGGGCGGGTCCTCGTGCACCCGGGAGTCGACGATCGCCGTCGGCAGGTGCTCGTGGTAGAGCAGCGCCGAGTCGGCCGAGAAGCCCTCGACCCCCATCAGCTCCTCCGCGTACAGCCCGCCGTCGGGCTTGCGGAACTGGGTGTGCCGCTTGCGCGGCACCTCGCCGACCTGGCGGTAGTACGGCATGTCGGTCGCCTCCCTGCGTCCGCTCACCGGACGCTGCTGTCCTCTGACAGGACACTCCGCTACCGTCGGGACCGTGTCAAGCCTCGGCCAGCTGATCGACGACGCCGCGCTCTTCCCGCCCGGCAACGCACCCATGCCGGACGCCGTGGCCGCGCACCGGCGGCACCGCGCGGCGGCGTACCAGGGGCTGGTCGGGCCGTTCCTCTGCCCGGTCGGCCGGATCGAGGAGCTGAGGGCGGAGCCGACGGGCCGGCTCGCGGTCGGGCTGATCGCCGGCGCCGACGGGGCCGGGCTGGCCGCCGCGGTGGCCGCGGTCGGGGCCGACGACCGGCTGGAGCTGGACCGGGTCGAGCTTCCGGTGGATCCGGCCGGGGTGGCCGCCACGGCGGCGGCGCTGGACGAGGTGCTGCCCCCGGACGTGCCGGCGTGGGTCGAGCTGCCCTGGGACGACGCCGGCCGGGCCGCTCTCGACGAGCTGCACGCCTGGCGTGGGTCGCGGACCCTGCTGGCCAAGCTGCGCACCGGTGGGGCCTTCGTGCCGCCGGTCGACGCGCTGGCCGAGCGGGTCGTCGCCTGCCACGCCGGGGTGCCGCTCGCCTTCAAGTGCACCGCCGGGCTGCACGCGGCGATCCGGCACGGCGACGCCCACGGCTTCCTCAACGTGCTGGTCGCCGCCGGCACCGCGGCCCGCGGGGGGACGGTGGCGGACGTGGCGGCCGTGCTGGGCGAGACCGCGGGCGACCGGCTGGTCGGGGCATACCGGCGGCTGGGCACCAGCGGCGCGTTCCGGTCCTTCGGCTCGTGCAGCATCGACGAGCCGCTGGCCGACCTGGCCGCCCTCGGCATCTGGTCCACGCCGTGACTGCGGCGGGGCACGGTGCCCGGCGGGCAAGTATCACGCCGAGTGCTGAATACCACGCTGAGTGCTACCGCCGCGGAGCGCACCCACCTGCCTGGTCCGGGCGCGGGAGGTGCGGCCGGTGACGGCGCCGGCCCGGGCGGTCGAGTCGTCGCAGGCGCTGGACCGGGGCCTGCGGCTGCTCGCGCTGCTGGCCGCCGCGGACCGCGGGCTCTCGGTGTCCGAGCTCGCCGACGCGCTCGGCACCAGCCGGGCGGTGGTCTACCGGCTGGTCACCGCGCTGGAGGCGCACGCGATGGTGCGCCGGCCCGCCGACGGCCGGGTCCGGCTCGGGCTGGGCCTGCTCGACCTGGCCCGCCGGGTGCTGCCGGAGCTGCGGGAGGCCGCCCGCGGCCCGCTCCGCGAGCTGGCCGAGACGGCCGGTGCGACCGCCCACCTCACGGTTCTGGACGGCGACGACGCGCTCGCCGTCGCGGTGGTCGAGCCGTCCTGGACCGACTTCCACGTCGCGTACCGGGTCGGCACCCGGCACCCGGTCCACCGCGGCGCCGCCGGCCGGGCGATCCTGCTCGGCCGGGCGCCCGCCGCCGGCGGCGACGTCGCCGTCACCGCCGGCGAGCTGCAGGCCGGCGCGCACGGCGTCGCCGCCCCGGTCCGGGACGTCCCCGGCCTGGAGGCCAGCGTCGGCGTGGTCGCGCTGGCCGATCTCGACGCCGCCCGCGTCGGCCCCGCGGTGGTCGAGGCGGCTGCCGCCGTGGCCCGCCGGCTCCGCTAGCGTCGCGACCGTGACGACTTGGCTGCCGGTGCCGGAGGACTCGGGGTTCGGGATCACCAACCTGCCGTACGGGGTGGTCGAGTGGCCCGGTTCCCCGCGGCGCCGGGTCGCGGTCCCCATCGGCGACCAGGTGCTCGACCTCGCCGCCGCGCTGGCGCCGGCCGACGGCGACCTCGCCGCCCTGGTCGGCGGGCCGTCGCTGGACGCGCTGCTGGCCGCCGGGCCGGATGCGTGGGCGGCGGTGCGGGCCGCGCTGCTGCGCCTGCTGACCGACGACCAGCACCGCGCGGCGGTGGAGCCGGCGCTGCTGGCCCGGGACCAGGTCAGCCCGGTGCTGCCGTTCACGGTCGCCGACTACGTCGACTTCTACTCCTCCGAGCAGCACGCCACCAACGTCGGGCGGATCTTCCGGCCCGACTCCCCGGCGCTGCCGCCCAACTGGAAGCACCTGCCGATCGGCTACCACGGCCGGGCCGGGACGGTCGCCGTCTCCGGCACCGACGTCGTACGGCCCCATGGTCAGCTCCGGCGCCCGGACGGCCCGGTCTTCGGCCCGTCGGAGCGGCTGGACATCGAGGCCGAGGTCGGCTTCGTGGTCGGGGTGCCGTCCGCGCTGGGCACCCCGGTGGCGGCCGCCGACTGGCGGCGGCACGTCTTCGGCGTGGTGCTGGTCAACGACTGGAGCGCGCGGGACATCCAGGCCTGGGAGTATCAGCCGCTCGGGCCGTTCCTGGGCAAGTCGTTCCTCACCTCGGTGTCGCCCTGGGTGGTGCCGCTGGCCGCGCTGGAGGATGCGTTCGTCGAGCCGCCGGCGCAGGACCCGGCGCCGCAGGACTACCTGCGCCCGGCCGGGCCCGGGCTGGCGCTGGACATCGAGGTGCGGCTCAACGGGCACGTGGTCTCCCGCCCGCCGGCGGCCGCGCTCTACTGGACCGCCGCGCAGCAGCTGGCGCACATGACTGTCAACGGCGCCTCGCTGCGTACCGGTGACCTCTACGCCTCGGGCACCGTCTCGGGCGACGAGCGCGAGCAGCGCGGCTCGCTGATCGAGCTGACCTGGAACGGGACCGAGCCGCTGGAGCTGCCCGGCGGCACGACGCGCGGCTTCCTCGAGGACGGCGACACGGTGACCATCTCGGCCACCGCGCCCGGACCGGGCGGCAGCCGGATCGCCTTCGGCGACGTCACCGGGACGGTGGCGCCGGCCCGCTGAGTCACCGGGACGGTGGCTGAGGCCGGTGGCAGGCCATGCAGAGCGCCACGTACGGCAGGATCTCCAGCCGCTCCAGCGGGATGGTCGCCTCGCAGTTGACGCACCGGCCGTAGCGGCCGGCGCGCATCCGGTCGAGCGCCGCGTCGATGTCGGCGAGCGCGACCTGGGCGGCCCGGCTCAGCGTCGCCATGACCTCGGCGTGGGCGTCGTCGGCGGGCACCTCGGCGCCGAGCTGGGCGAGCTGGTCGGCCCGGAAGCCGCGCTGCTCGAGCAGCGCGGCCCGCAGCGCGGGCAGGTGGCGGGCTACGTCGGGTGGGGTTGGGGCGGGGGCGGGGGCGGGCGGGGCGGGCATCGCGGTCTCCTGGCGGGAGGCGTGCCGGCGTCCGGGCTCAGCCGGCCGGCACGGGGTTCAGGCGGCGCGGGCGCGGGACGTGGCTGGTCAGCGGAGCGGGAGTGGGGGGCCGCGCGCGGCCCGCGGCCGAGGGCCGAACCGGGCCCGACAGGTCGGGACGGCCAGCACGCCGGCGACCACGCCGGCGGCGAGGACGAGCAGCAGCGCCGGCGGCAGCACCGCGTCGAGCGGCCGGCCGAGGTCGGAGGCCGGGGCGAGCCGCTTGGCCGCCGGCATCACGACGATCTTGGAGCCGCTGATCGTGTCGGCCGACGTGCCGGTCCAGGCGGCCGCCGCCGGCACGTGGGACAGCGCCAGCACCGCGAGCACCGCGCCGAGCAGCCATGCGGCGCCTGCTCGGGCGGACCGTGACCGGGCACCGTGCACGTCCTCACAACGCCCGGCGGTCAGCCGCTGTTCCGCCTGGCGGCTACTCGAAGCCGAACATCTGGGTCCACATGTTGCGGCGCGGGTCGTAGCCGACGCCGGTCGCCTTGGACTGGCAGTTGACGATGTTGGCCTTGTGGCCGGGGCTGTTCATCCAGCCCTGAACCACCGCGGCGGCGGTCGGGTAGCCGGCTGCGATGTTCTCCCCCGACCAGCGCGGGTAGCCGGCGGCGGCGGCCCGGTCGCCCGGCCCCTCGCCGTCCGGCGAGGTGTGGCTGAAGTAGTCCCGGTCCACCATGTCCCGGCTGTGCGCCTGGGCGGCCGCGGTCAGCCGGGAGTCGGTGCGCAGCGCGCCGCAGCCGGCCTTGGCCCGCTCGACGTTGGTCAGCCGGGTCACCTCGGCGGTGATGCCGCCGGACGGCGCCGGGGCGCTGCTGGTCGGCCGGGGCGTGGTCGGGGCCGGGGTCGGGGGGCGGGACGGGCGGCGCGTCGTCGCGGTGGAGGTCGGCGCCGGCGCGGTCGTCGTCGGGGTCGGCGTGCCCGCGGCCATCGTGCCGAGCGGCGGCACCGGGGCGGCGCGCCTGTCCCGCGATGCCTGGCCGGCGGCCTTGGTCGCGGTCGGAGCGGCGGTCAGCTCGGTGCCGGTCCGGTTGCCGGAGGCCAGCTCCGCCGGACGGCCGCCGTCCCGGCCGGTCAGCGCCCAGGCGCCGCCCGCGCCCACCATCAGCACGGCGGCGAACGCGGCCACCGGGGCGGCGGCGCGGGACCGGCGCCGTCGCTGCTGCTCCCGGGCCTGCCGTGGCTCGCGGGCGGGCCGCTGCTCCCGCGCCGGCCGTGCCGAGTGTCGGCCGCGTGCGTGCTCGCCGCGCCTGCTGGACCCCGCCATCTCCCGCCTTCCCGCGGATGTCCCCCCGGACCGCCGGTCACCATACCCGTCAGTGACCATGGATCAAGCCGGGTGACTCCTTACGGGTGAACGGCCTCCCACAGAGCGACGAGGGCGAACACGGTGAAGAGCAATCCGGCTACCCGCTGTACGAGCCGGAGCGGCACCTTCCGGGTGATGATCCCGCCCAGCAGCACCGCCAGCGTGGCCACGACGACCAGCGCGACGAACGAGCCGGCGAAGACCGAGACCGGGTCCTCGTACCGGGCGGTGAGCGCGGCGGTGGCGAGCTGGGACGCATCGCCCCACTCGGCGGCGAAGAGCACCCCGAAGGAAGTGGCCGCGACCGCCACCGGGCCGCGCTGAGCGGCGCTTGCCGCCGTCACCTCGTCCTCCTCTTCCGCGGCGCTCCCGCGCAGCAGGATCACCGCGCCGATCGCGAAGAGGACCGCGACCACGCCGGCGACCAGCCGTTCCGGCAGCAGGGTCAGCAGCTGCCCGGCGGTCACCGCGATGGCGCACTGCACCGCGAAGGCCGCCGACACCCCGGCCAGCACCGGCAGCGGGCGGTACCGCGTCGACAGGACCAGCGTCGCCATCAGTGTCTTGTCCGGCAGCTCGACCGGCAGTACCAGGGCCAGCGTGGTCAGGGCGACCGCGAAGCTCACCGCGCTCCGTTCTCGTAGGCCGCCGCGGTCGCGGCGCGCAGGACCTCCTTGACCGGCAGGCCGAGCGCGTCGGCGGCGGCGCGGACGTCCTCGTACTCGACGCTCACGTTGACCAGCCGGCCGCGCAGGTGGGCCAGCTTGGTGCGCACCCGCTCACCGTGCACCCGGACCTCACCGGCGCTGCGGTCCAGCGCGGTCTTGCCCACGCTGAGCTCCCGCACACCCAGAGTGCTGGTCCGGGCGAAGACCTCGGCGCGTACCAGCTCCACCGCGCCGGGCGGGCAGAGCACGTGCAGGCTGTGCGCCGGCCGACCCTTCTTCATCAGGATCGGGGTCAGCCAGGCGTCCGAGGCGCCGGCGGCGAACAGCCGCTCCAGCACGTCCGGCCACAGCCGCGGGTCGAGGTCGTCGACGTTCGTCTCCAGCAGTACGGCGCCGCCCGCGGCCCGGGTGGGCTCTCCCAGCACCAGGCGCAGCACGTTCGGCAGCTCGGCCAGGTCGCGGCCGCCGGCGCCGTACCCGACCCGGACCGGCGTCAGCGCCGGCAGCGGCCCCCACTCGGTCACCGTCGCGGCGAGCAGAGCGGCCCCGGTCGGCGTGCACATCTCGTATGGCGGCCCGCCCTGCACCGGCGCCCCGGCCTCCGCGAGCAGCCCGAGGGTTGCCGGCGCCGGCACCGGGACCCGCCCGTGCGCGCTCTTCGCGGATCCACCGGAGCCCACGGTCACCGGTCCGGCGACCAGCCGCTCCAGCCCCAGCGCGTGCAACCCGGCCGCCACCCCGACCACGTCGGCGACCGCGTCCAGCGCCCCCACCTCGTGGAAGTGCACCTCGTCCGGGGTGGTCCGGTGCACCGCGGCCTCGGCCCGGGCCATCCGGGCGAAGGCGTCCAGCGCGGTCGCCCGTACCGGCCCGGCCAGGTCGGCCGCCTCCACCAGCGCGCGCACGTCCGCCCAGGTCCGGTGCTCCGCTGACTCCGGCGCCCGTACGGTCACCGCGGTCGCCCCGATCCCGTGCCGCTCGGTCGCGGACACCGCCAGCTCGATCGGCTCGACGCCGATCGCGTCGACCGCGGCCTGCAGGGTGGCCACCGGCACGCCGGCGTCCACCAGCGCGCCGAGCAGCATGTCGCCGCTGGCGCCGGCCGCGCAGTCCAGCCAGCCGATCACGTTGCCGTCCCCGGGGCCGTCCGCGGGGCCGCTCGCCGGGCGACCCGGGCGGCGAAGACGCCGGCCCCGAAACCGTTGTCGATGTTGACCACCACCACGCCGGGGGCGCAGGAGTTGAGCATCGTCAGCAGCGCCGCCACCCCGCCGAACGAGGCGCCGTAGCCCACGCTCGTCGGCACCGCCACCAGCGGCACCCCGGTCAGGCCGCCCACCGCGCTCGGCAGCGCGCCGTCCATGCCGGCCACCACCACCAGGCAGTCGGCCGCGTCCAGCACGCCCCGGACGGCCAGCAGCCGGTGGATGCCGGCCACTCCCACGTCGGTGACCCGCTCCACCCCGGCCCCGAAGACCCGCGCGGTGAACGCCACCTCCGCCGCCACCGGCCCGTCCGACGTCCCCGCCGACACCACGCACACGGTCCCGCGCCCGGCCGGCAGCGGCCCCACCGCCACCGCCCGGGCCGCGTCGTCGACCAGCACCTGGTCCCCGTACGCCTCCCGCAGCGCCACCACCAGCTCGCCCGCCGCCCGCGTCACCAACGCCGGCCGCTCCGGATGAGCCGCCCGCAGCGCGGCCACCACCGCCAGCCCCTGCTCGACGGTCTTGCCCGCCCCGTACACGACCTCCGGGTCCCCGGTACGCGCCGCCCGGTCCACATCCACCCGGGCGAACCCCAGATCCTCGTAGCCGCCGTGCACCCGCCGACGATAGACGCTGCATAGTCAGCGGCCCGGCGCGGCCAGCGACGCCGCGGTCTCCGGCGCCGGCACCGGCGCCTTCGGGGCAGCCGGCTTCGTCGGGGGCACCGTCGAGGTGGGCGTCGCCGGCGCCGGCCGGTCCGGCCGCTCCTCGGTCCCGGACGCCATCCCCCAGCCGATCAACCCGATCAGCCCGACGACCAGCACCAGCGAGCGGAACAGCACCAGGGCCGGCATCAGCAGCCCCACGATCGCGACCAGAACGGCGCGCAGCGCTTGGAAGAGCAGGATCGCGACTGCGACGAGCAGCACCAGCACGGTGATGCCGGTATCACCGAGCTGCTGGTCGCGCAGCGGCGCGGCGAAGAGATCGTGTACGGGAGTGGGCGCGGGCGTTACCGTAAACATGACGGGCCCCTTCGACGGGCGTCTGTCGCGATGGGCGAGCGCCTCTGGGTCCGCGGCCAAACGTTCTCCGGAGGCGCCGCTCGTGGTCCGTGCGGAGGCAAACCAGCCGGCTCGGTGCTCACGCCGGCGAGGAGGATCACCGCTCAGCGTTGCTGCGGGTTCACATCTCCGTCACCTGCGGGTTCACATCTCCGTCACCCCCGACCGAGGCGTCTCGACCACTTCAGGGATTGCAGCTGAAGTTGATCGATTTCAGTGTACGCTGTGCTACATCCATGCGGAACCCCCATTCACTGGACCGCACGAAGGTGCAATGAATCTCAGTGCGATCTGCTATCGTTCAGAGGATCTGCAGGTCGTCTGTGTGAGCTGAGGGGCTGATGACACAGCCGCAGTCGGCGCCCGAGCTGGGTGCACGGCTCCGTGCGCTCCGCATGGAGAGTGGCGCCACGCAAAAGGACGTGGCCGCCGCGCTCGGCCTCGGCGTGTCGTCGATCTCGATGTACGAGAAGGGCGCGATCCCGCCGGACGCCCGGCTCGCCGACTACGCCGGCTTCTTCGCCGCACGGCTGGGCGACGGCCAGCCGTCCGAAGGCACCCCGCGGATCCGGCGGCAGCTGCTCGACGAGCTGCTCGCGCTGCGCCCGCACCGGGAGGCGGAAGTCGAGCCGCGGCCGGTGAAGGACCTGTGGACGTTCGGTCCCGGCGAGCCGATCATGCTCGTCGTCGGTGAGCTCGAGGACATGAGCCATCCGTACGGCGACGAGGCACACCCCAACTACACCCGGGCGCTGAAGTTCGCCGATCTCGACGCGCTGCTCGAGCTGCACGGGCACATCCGGATGCGCAATCCGGAGTCCGACGTCCGCTTCATCCGCGGCGACCAGCTCACCGCCTCCGACAACGTGCTCCGCCATCTCGTCATGGTTGGTGGCCCCGGCCTCAACACCCGCCTTCAGCAGATCCTCGGCCGGACCCCGCTGCCGATTCGGCAGCGGAAGCATCCGGCGGTCGAGGACGGCGAGGTGTTCGTCATCCCGGGCAAGGAGCCGGCGCTTCCAGAGTTGAGTGATGACGACAAGCCCGTGCTCATGGAGGACGTGGGTCTCTTTGCTCGTCTCACCAATCCGCTCAGCACGACCAGGTCGTTGACCTGGTGCAGTGGCATCTTCGCGCGTGGTGTGCTGGGCGCCGTCCGGCTGCTCACCGACGCCGAACTGCGGGATCAGAACGCCGGCTACCTTACTCGGCGTTTCGCGGACGCTACGCAATTCGCCATACTGGCCAGAGTGCCCGTTCTCCTCGGGGAGACGATCACTCCTGACCTGCTCAACGAAGATGCGCGGCTGTTCGAGTGGTCCGATGCGGAGCCCCGGCAGCAGCCTGGAGAGGCCCGACCGGACGGTGACGCAGGCAAGGCGACGAGCCGATGAGCAGGCTGCCCGCCACTATCCGTCCCACGCCGACCTGCTGCAGCCGGCCCGCTCCGGCCATCTCCCCGTCGACGCGATCGTCGTCCCGGCGGCCCGGCCGGCCGCGAACCTCGAGTCCGCTCTCCTGCTCGCAGCCGCCCTCGGCACCCAGGTGGTCGTCCTCTGCAGCCGCGCCACCCGGATCGAGCAGGTGCTGCGCTTGGCCGACGGGATCGGCGGGGTCCGCTGCACTGCCGTCGACCTCGAGGTCCCGGTCGAGGGCCTGCCCGAGCTCACCACGTCGACCTTCGCCGAAGCGCCGATCCCGTGGCATGGGGACCTCAGCCTCAAGCGCAACCTCGGTCTCGTGCTGGGTCGCCGGTGCGGCTGGCGGACGGTCGTGTTTCTCGACGACGACATCCGCGGGGTCTCGCCCGCGCTCGTCGAGCGCGCCGTCGGAACCCTCGGGCACCACGCCGCGGCCGGGATGCCGGCGACCCGGTTCCCGGACAACTCGGTCGTCGGCCACGCCCGCAGGCTCGCCATCGGCGACCAGGGAGTCTTCGTCAGCGGCTCGGCGCTCGCCGTCGATGTCAGCCGGGTCGCCTCCTTCTTCCCGGCGATCTACAACGAGGACTGGCTGTTCCTGGCGCCGTACCTGGACCGTCGCGAGGTCGCTGCGGTCGGTTCCGTCCGGCAGGACGTCCAGGATCCGTTCGAGGACCTGTCCCGTGCCCGCGACGAGGAGTTCGGCGAGGTCATCGGCGAGGGCCTCATCGGCTGGCTGCACACAGGCTCGTTGCACTCGCCGCTGTCGGAGCGGTACTGGGCCGAGTTCCTCCGGCGGCGGGGAGAGTTCATCGAGACGGTCGCCCTCGGCTGCCGGCTCTCCGACCACCCGGACGCGGCCCGGGCCGGCGTGGCGCTCGAGATCGCGGAGTCCGCTCGGCGGGGGCTCTCACCCAAGATGCTCGCCGAGTACGTGGCTGCCTGGTGGGCGGACCTCGACTCCTGGCAGCACTACCTCACCCGGATCGAGCCGGACGACGAGCTCCCCGCCGCACTGGACCTCCTCGGCCTGCCGGCGGACTCCGTCGGCCCGGCCTGCACCACTCCGCGGACCGGTTCCAGCTGACCAGCTGAGCCACCTCCTCAGCCACTCCATTCATACGACAGGGCGATGACCATGGCTTCTCTAGCTGACGATGTCGTAAATCGAGCCCTGCTGAATGGACCACAACCGGTGATCCGCCGGCATGGTCTGATCCTGCGCCCGTGGACGAACGAGGACTGTCCGGAGCTCATCGTCGCGTTCAGCGACGGAGCGATCAGCAAGTGGAACCTGCGGACGTTGGACAGTCCCGCCGAGGCGCGCGAATTGATCGCCGGTTGGAAACGAGGGTGGAAGCGGCACATTTCGGCGAGCTGGGCGGTCGTCGCAGAGTCCGAACCGGATAAGGTGCTCGGACAGGTGGGGTTCCGCTCGCTCTACCGCCGAGACGGCATGGCGGAGGTGTCCTACTGGGTGTTGCCCCCGTACCGCCGGCAGGGGATCGCAACCCTGGCCGCAGACGCCTTGGCCCAGTGGGCACTACGCGAGCTCAAGCTCGTGCGACTCGAGCTCGTGCACTCCGTGAAAAACCGGGCGTCGTGCGGAGTGGCCAGGGCGGCCGGTTTCGATTTCGAGGGGGTCAAGCGCTGCTTGGAACGGCACGAAGACGGCTGGCACGACATGTGCCTGCACGCTCGGATCGCTGCCGACATCCCGACGCCACCCCGCGCGATGCCGCTGCGGATGCGGGTGGCCGCGCGGCTCGACGGCTCATATCGGGCCGGTGACGCGGCCGGCCGCGCCCGCGAGCTGGTCAGCTCACGCCGCTGATCCCGTGGGGAAGTCGGGTCCGGCCACGTCGCCGGCGAACGGGCCACCGCCGTCGGTGGCCAGGAGGGCGGCCAGGACTCCGGTGGTCAGGGCGGTTCGGAGCAGGGTGCGGCGGTGGGTCTCCATGGGTCCCCCTCAGTGCGCGGTGTCTTCCCGGAGGTCAGATGCGGCAGCCGGCCGGTCGGTTGTCACCGGCCCGCTAAGGTCAGCGACCGTGCCGGGGGTGCCGCCGACGCGGTTCGCGTACCTGGGTCCCGAGGGGACCTTCGCCGAGGCGGCGCTGCGGACGATCCCGGCGGCGGCGCGGGGGACGGCCCTGCCGCAGCCGAGCGTGCCGGCGGCGATCGAGGCCGTACGGTCCGGCGAGGCCGACGCCGCGGTGGTGCCGCTGGAGAACTCGGTGGAGGGCTCGGTCGCGTCCACGATGGACGAGCTGGCCTCCGGGGATCCGCTGGTGATCACCCGGGAGGTGCTGCTGCCGGTCACGTTCTCGCTGCTGGCCCGGCCGGGGACCACCGCGGAGGCGGTGAAGACCGTCGCCACCCACCCGCACGCCGAGGCGCAGACCCGCCGCTGGCTGCGTGACCACCTGCCGCAGGCCGAGGTGCTGCTCACCGCGTCCACTGCGGCGGCAGCGGTCGCGGTCGCCCACGGGGAGTACGACGCCGCCGTCGCCGCCCCGATCGCCGGCAGCCGCAACCGGCTGGTCGCGCTGGCCGAGGACATCGCCGACACCAAGGACGCGGTCACCCGCTTCGTGCTGCTGGCCCGGCCGGGGCCGCCGCCGGAGCCGACCGGGGCGGACAGGACCTCGCTGGTCGCCTTCATCCGGCACGACCACACCGGGGCGCTGCTCGAGGTGCTCACCGAGTTCGCGGTGCGGGGGGTCAACCTGACCCGGATCGAGTCCCGGCCGACCGGGGAGCGGCTGGGGCGCTACTGCTTCTACTTCGACGCCGAGGGGCACGTCGCGGAGGCCCGGGTGGGCGACTCGCTGGCCGCGCTGCGCCGGATCTGCGCCGACGTGCGCTACCTGGGGTCCTACCCGCGCGGCGGACCGGGGGAGCCACCGCGGCTGCCGCCCGGCCGGGACGACGCATCCTTCGCCGACGCCGCCGCCTGGCTGGCCCGCCTCCGCCGGGGCGACTGACGCATTCCTTCAAGACCGTGCGGCGTCCCGGCGGGAGGCTGGAGGGCATGTCCCACTACCCACCGATCACCCCGCACCTGGCGATCACGGACGTGGCCGCGGCGCTCGCCTTCTACGCCAAGGCGTTCGGCGCCGAGGAGCGGCTGCGCCTCGCCATGCCGGACGGCACGATCGCGCACGCGGAGATGACCCTCAACGGCGGCCTGGTCACGCTCGGCGCCGCCATCCCGGAGTACGGCCTGGCCGCCCCCGACCCCGACCAGCCGGTCCAGGTCGCGATCACCGTCTTCGGCCCGGACGTCGACGCCGCGTACGAGCAGGCGGTCGCCGCCGGCGCGACCAGCATGACCGAGCCGACCGACCAGTTCCACGGCGACCGGACGGCGAGTGTCCGCTGCCCGTACGGGCACAAGTGGATCCTGGCGACCCACTTGCGGGACGTCCCGCCCGAGGAGCAGCAGCGACTGCTGACGGAGCTGATGTCCGGGGCCTAGAGTCCGGGCGTGACCGAGGTCCCACCCGTCGTGCTGCGGTACGACGGGTGGGACCTCCGGCCGTTCCGGCTGCACTTCGCGGACCCGCCGGACTCCCTCGCCGCCGTGGTGGAGAACCTCTGGTCGGTCGAGTGGTCGCTGCCGGACGGCGCGGAGCACCACCAGGAGGTGGTCACCCATCCCTGTGCGCACATCACGGTCGAGGCCGGCCGGTCGTGGGTGCAGGGCGTGCTCACCCGCCGCTTCCGGCGCCGCCTGGTCGGCCGCGGCCGGGTGGTCGGCGCGAAGCTGCGCCCGGCCGCGCTGAGCGCGTTCACGGACGTGCGGCCGGCCACGCTCGTCGACCGTCGGGTGCCGGCCGGTGAGGTGCTCGGTGACGTCTCGGGCCTGGTCGGGGCGGTGGCGGCGGCGCCGGACGCCGAACGGGGGATGGCCGCCATCGCCGGCTGGCTGGGCGCGCGCGACCCGCGGCCGCCGGACGGGGCCGGACTGGTGGACGAGGCGGTCGAGCTGGCGACCCGGGACCGCGAGCTGACCCGGGTCGTCGACCTGGCCGCGGCGCTGGACGTCCCGGTGCGCACCCTGCAGCGACGCTTCGACCGGCATCTCGGGGTCGGCCCCAAGTGGGTGCTCAACCGGTGCCGGATCCAGGACGCGCTGGCCGCGATCGAGGCCGGCGACACGGTGGACTGGGCCGACCTCGCGGTCCGGCTCGGGTACGCCGACCAGTCCCACTTCGTGAACAGCTTCACCGCGCTGGTCGGGGTGCCGCCGGACCGCTACCGGCGGCGCAGCACTGGTGGGTGACCGGCGGCCGCCCGCCGGGTGCCGGGTGCGCGGTCAGGGCGCACCGGGGTCCGACCGCGAGCCTCGCCGCGCCGCCCGCCCTTCCAGGTAGCGGCGCTCCGGCGCGCTGAGCGTCGCCCGGGCGGCGGCGTCGAACTCGGCCCGCGCCGCGGCCGCGTCCCCGGCCCGCTCCAGCAGGTGCGCCCGGACGGCGTGCCGCCGGTGGTGGTCGGCCAGCGCCGGCTCGGCCGCCACCGCCTCGTCCAGCGCGGCCAGGCCGGCCGCCGGCCCGTGCACCTCGGCCAGCGCCACCACCCGGTTGAGGGTGACCATCGGCCCCGGGGCGAGGGCGCGCAGGTGGTCGTACAGGACGAGGATCTGCGGCCAGTCGGTGTCCTCGACCCGCCGCGCCTCGCTGTGCACAGCGGCGATGGCGGCCTGCAGCTGGTACGGCCCGATCGGGGTCGAGGCCAGCGCCCACTGCACCAGCGCGGTGCCCTCGGCGATCAGGCCGGCGTCCCACCGGCTCCGGTCCTGCTCGCCCAGCGGCACGAGGGACCCGTCCGGCCCGGTGCGGGCCGGTCGCCGGGCGTCGGTGAGCAGCATGAGCGCGAGCAGGCCGGCGACCTCGCCGTCGGACGGCAGCCGCTCGCGCAGCTGCCGGGTCAGCCGGATCGCCTCCGCGGACAGGTCCACGCGGTGCAGCGCCGCCCCTGAGCTGGCCGTGGAGCCCTCCGTGAAGAGGAGGTAGAGCACGTGCCGGACCGCGGCCAGCCGGTCCGGCAGCTCGGCCGCGGGCGGCATCCGGAACCGGCCGCCGGCCGCCTTGATCCGCTGCTTGGCCCGGCTGATCCGCTGGGCGACGGTCGCCTCCGGGACCAGCAGCGCCCGCCCGACCTCCGCGGTGGTGCGCCCGCCGACCGCGCGCAGGGTCAGCGCGACCTGGGAGACCGGGGTGAGCGCCGGGTGGCAGCAGAGCAGCAGCAGGGTGAGCGTGTCGTCCTCTGATGACGGAGCGGGGGGTGCTCCGGCCGGCTCGGCGGGGGTGCGCGCGACCACGGTCTGCTCCCGCAGTGCGCGGGCCGAGTCCCGGCGCCACGCCTCGATGCGGCGCCGGGACGCGGTGGTGATCAGCCAGCCCTTGGGGTTGGCCGGCACACCCTCGGCCGGCCACTGCTGCGAGGCGGCGAGCAGCGCCTCCTGCACCGCGTCCTCGCAGCTGTCGAAGTCGCCGTACCGGCGGACCAGCGCGGTGAGGACCTGCGGCGCCAGCCCGCGCAGCAGGTCCTCCAGCTGTGCCCGCTCCTCGGACAGGCCGCCAGGCGCAAGCGCCGGCCGGCCGGCCCTCGTCGCTCCCCGCTCGCGCTGCGAGCCCTCGCGCTCGCTCATCCGAACGAGGCGAGGTCGAGGACGGGCCGCATCTCGACCAGGCCCATGTCGGCCTCGGGGATCCGGCCGGCGATCTCGGCGGCCCGGTCCGGCCCGGCGACGTCGACCAGGTAGAAGCCGGCCAGGTGCTCCTTGACCTCCGCGTACGGCCCGTCGCTGGCGATCGAGCCGTCCGGCCGCCGGACCACCTGCCGGCCGTCCTCCGGGTAGCTCAGCGCCTCGGTCGCGACCAGCTCGCCGGACGCGGTGAGCTCCGCGTTGAGCCGGTGGTAGACCTCCAGCCCGACCGACCGGTCGGTGTCGGACATGGTCTCCCACATCTGCCGGGACTCGGCGTTGCGGTAGATCAGGATCACGTACTTCACGGTGCCTCCTCGGGCCGGGTTCTCACCCGGGATGTCGAGACAGAGTGCCCGGCCTCGACGTCCCGGGCGAGCGGCGGCCACCCGGGTCGCCGGAGGAGGGCAGTGCGATGACGACGGAGATCCGCGACGTGATCGGCGAGCTGGAGACGGCCATGCGGGCCGGCGACGCGAAGGCGGTCGTGGCGCTCTACGGCCCGGACGCGGTGCAGTACAACCTCGCCCCGCCGCTGCGGCACACCGCCGAGGAGGTGCACGACGCGGCCGCGCTGCAGGTCTGGTTCGACGGCTTCGGCGGGTCGGTGGGCTTCGAGGTGCACGACCTCGCGGTCACCGCCGGCGAGGATGTGGCCTTCGCGTACAGCCTCAACAAGATGTACGACCCGTCGCCGGAGGGCCGCTTCGAGCTGTGGCACCGGGCGACCTACTGCCTGGTCCGCGCGGACGGGCGGTGGCTCATCGCGCACGACCACACGTCCGTGCCGTTCTACATGGACGGGTCGTTCAACGCGGCGACCGACCTCCAGCCCTGACGGTCAGAGGTAGAGCCCGGTCGCCTCCTCGATCCGCTCGGCGGCGACCGCGTGCACGTCCCGCTCGCGGAGGATGACGTACACCTCGCCGTGCACCTCGACCTCGCTGCGGTCCTCGGGGCTGAAGAGCACGCGGTCGCCGATCTCGACGACCCGCACGTGGTTGCCGACAGCGAGCACCTCGGCCCAGACCAGCCGGGTGGCGGCGACCTGGGCGGTGGACGGGATGAGGATGCCGCCGCCGGACTTGCGCTCGCCCTCCTCGCCGGGCTGCTTCACCAGCACCCGGTCGTGCAGCATGCGGATCGGCAGCCGCCCGGACAGCGTCTCGGTGGACCTCACGCTCAAACGCTAGTCACCCCCACCCCAGCTCGTGCAGCCGGGCGTCGTCGATGCCGAAGTGGTGGGCGATCTCGTGCACCACGGTGACCGCGACCTCCTCGACCACGTCGTCCTCGGTGTCGCAGATGTCGAGGATGGCCTCGCGGTAGAGGGTGATCCGGTCCGGCAGCATGCCGCCGTAGTCGTGGCCGCGCTCGGTCAGCGCGACCCCCTCGTACAGGCCGAGCAGGGTGGGGTCCTCCGGGTCGCGCTCCTCGACGAGGACGACCACGTTGTCCATCAGCCGGGTCAGCGCCTCCGGCACCTCGTCCAGAGCGTCGGCGACGAGCTCCTCGAAGCGGCGGCGGGGGACGTCGACCACACGGCCATCCTCCCGTACGGCCCCGGACAGGCCGAACGGGGCGGGACCCCGAGAGGTCCCGCCCCGTCCGGGAGGGAGGGAGGAGGTGCTACTTCTTGAACGCTCCGACGGGCCGGAACCGGTGACCGGGGAAGACCGACGCGGCATTCCGCACGCCGAGCCAGGTCAGGCCCTCGGTCAGCACGTCCCGGTAGTCCACCGGGCCGCGCGTCTCGTTGGCCTGGATCGAGGCCGCGACGTCCGGCAGCCCGCGGACCCCGCCGGTGGAGCCGCCACCGAGCACCTGCATGCCCATGCCGTGGCCGTGGTCGGTGCCCTGCGACCCGTTCTCCCGCCAGTTGCGCCCGAACTCCGTGGACGTCACCACGGAGACGTACGGCCGCAGGGCCGCCCCGAGGTCCTGGTAGAAGGCGTTCATGGCGGCGGCGGCCTCGGTGGCGTGGTCGTGCAGCTGGCCGCGGGAGTTGGTGTGGGTGTCGTAGCCGCCCATGTCGATGGTCACGAACCGCAGGCCCACCCGGGCCTTGATCAGCTGCGCCGTAGTCCGGAAGGCTCTGGCGAAGTTGTTGTCCGGATACTGCGCGGCCGGCTGGTACTCCTGCTCGCCGAGGTTGCGGATCGTCTTGATCCCGTTGAGCGTCTCCAGCGCGCTCTTGGACACCGGGTCCTTGTACTGGCCGAAGAACTTGGCCAGCGTGGCCTCGGACTTCGCCCTGATCTCGTCGCCGCCGGCCAGGCCGAAAGCGTCCAGCCGGTCGACGGTGAGGGCCTGCGACCCGGCCAGCGACTTGGGCAGGTTGTTGCCGACCATGACCGCGGACAGCACGGCCGGGTTGGGCAGGTTGCGCAGCGCCCGGGCCGCCCAGCCGTCCGAGGACGGCGTGTTCAGCCCGCCCTCGAGCACGTCCATCGCGTCGAAGTGGCTGTGCGTCCGGTCCTGGGACACCGCCGCCGGCACGTAGCCGAAGCCGGCCGCGCCCAGCGTGTCGTACAGCGGCCGCCACTCGTTCAGTGCGCCGACCTGCGGGCTGAGCCGGAAGGCGGTCTGCTCGGTCTCCCGGATGTTCGGCCGGGCCTGGGCGTACTGCGGGACGCCCAGCAGCGGGAACCAGGTGTGCTGGTCGTTGCCGCCCCGCCAGACCACGTTGATGAGCACCCGCTGGAGCGGGCCGGCGGCCGGCGCGGCGAACGCGTACCGGGCGGTCAGCGGCTGCACCGCCAGGCCGGCGGCGATCGCCGTCGTGCCCTGGATGACCTTGCGCCGGGTGAAGCCCTTCTTGAAGGGGTCCGCGAAGATCGTCGACTCGTCGCCGCACTCGCAGCCGGAGTGCATCCCGGTGGGTCTGTCCTCGTGCGGGATCGGGCCTTCGGGGAGGTACTTGTCCTTCGTCATGGAGGAGGGAGCCCCTTAGCTGTAGTTCATGTGCGGCAGGCTGAGGACGGTGCGGACGACCGAGGGCATGTTCTGCACCCGGGAGACCGGCGAGGTCGGCGCGCTGCCGATGAACTGGTGCACGGCCGTGGTGAAGCCGGGCTGGACCTGCTGCCCGACGATGCGCTGGTTGAGGTTGGCGACGAGCTGCGCCTGGGTGGACGCCCGGCCGGCGAGCGTGGCGGCCTCCGGGACCCGGATGCCCCGCCACTCGTTGTTGGCCAAGGCCGCGTTGGCGTTCCACCGGTCGAGCAGGCCCTTGCCGGACAGCCAGGCACCCATGTAGTCGGGCTGGCCGTCCGGGGTGGCCCGGTTGTTGACGTGGCCACCGTTCTGCTCGATCAGGTAGCGCAGGTCGCGGATGCCGCTGAAGGTGCCGCGGCGCTCGTCGATCGCGTTCTCGGTGTTGGGCGCGAGCTGGGCCCCCGCCGCACGGAGGCTGGCGGCGACGTACTCCCACGGCGTCCGGTACTTCTGGCCGACCGACTTGCGGAAGTCCTCGGACTTGAACAGCGCCCGCAGCAGCGGCTTGATGTCCGTCCGCGCCTTGAGGTACTCGGCCGCCAGCTTGGTGATCAGCTCCGGCCGCGGGGTGTCGCTGACGAAGTGCCGGGCGAACTGCTCGGCGATGTGCTTCGCGGTGGCCGGGTGGAAGGCGACGTAGTTGATCAGGCTGCGGATGACCTCCGGCCCGCGGGACGGGCTGGTGTTGGCGTTGCGCCAGCCCATCACCTTGAGCGCGCCCCGGTAGCGCATGTCCGGGTCGAAGCGGGTGGTCAGCGTCTCGCGGTCGACGGTCAGCCCGGTCAGCGCGTACGCGGCCTGGCGGATGTCCACCTTGCCGTCGTAGTTGGCCTTGCCGGTGATCGGGTCCAGCGAGCCGATGCTGAACAGCTCCAGCAGCTCGCGGCCGAGGTTCTCGTTGACCAGCGGCCGGCCGTCCTCGCCCTTGCGGTTGCCGTTGGACTCCGGCTGGTCGAGGTAGACCAGCATCGCCGGGTGGAACATGCCGGCCTGCAGCATGTCCACGTAGCGGCCGAAGGTATGCCTGCGCACCACGGTGCGGTCGAAGTCCGCGGCCATCAGCCGGGTCTTGTCGCCGACCGGGACGTGCAGGAACGACGCCCAGACGTCGTGCACCTTCTCGAAGAGCTGGTTGGTGCTCCACGCGGTCCGGATGATCTTCATCTCGACCAGCTGGTCCTCGGTGGCCAGGTAGTCGAGGCGCTCGTTCTCCGGCTTGTCGTCGTTGCCCTCGTACATCTGCTTGAGCTGGGTGGGCGTCCGGGTGAGCAGCGGGTAGCGCTCCGCCGCCTCGGCCACCACCGGGTCCGGCCGCACGGTGAGCTGCTGCTCCAGGAACCGCTCGCGGCCCATCCCCTTGAGGGCGGTCAGCGTGCCCGGGGTGACGCCGTACGTGATCCGGCGGGCCCAGTGCAGATCCTGGTCCAGCGAGAGGATCGTCGGCCGCTGCAGCAGCGGCTTCGGCTGGATGGTCGGCGGCTTCGAAGACCGGTAGCCGGTCTTGTCGTACGCCTTGGCCGTCGCCTTGTCCGAGGTCGGCGCCGTCACGCCGGCCGCGCCGGCGGCGAGACCGACCGGCTTCGCGGGCGCACCCGCGGGCATGGACCCGTCACCAGGGACGGAGTCCGGCTTGTTCGCGACCACCGAGACCCCGGCGGTGCACGCCGCCGCCGCACCGGCGACGCCCAGAATGCCGAGGACCTGGCGGCGGGTGACCGGACTGTGTCCCTTGTCGGGATCCCAGTCGTCCCCGCCCTCGGGTCTCCACTCGTCGGGGGCAGCCTCGTACGCGCTCCCAGAGTGCCTTCCCATGCGACCACCTTCGTCCGCGCCCGCGCGCGGAATAGGTCGCCGTTCCGACCCCCCGTGGCGCACGGCAAAGTAGAGCTCCGTGCGCGCGGATCGGCGAGAAAACCGTGACCTGAGTGCCCGCACCGTTGGGCACCGGCCGGGAGGGTTCCGAAGGTCACGACTTGCTGTCAACCCTTACAGGTCGCGCTTCACTCGTTCGGACCACTGAGAGCGACGATCATGGCTCCGGAGCGCTACGAGCCTGCTCCGCAGCGCTCTGACCAGGCTCCCGTACCCTCGTTGCGTGATCGACCTCAAGCTGCTGCGGGCGGACCCCGACCGGGTCCGGGCCTCCCAGCGCGCCCGCGGGGAGGATCCCGCGCTGGTTGACGTGCTGCTGAGTGCGGACGAGCGGCGCCGGTCCGCGGTCGCGGCCGCCGACGCGCTGCGGGCCGAGCAGAAGTCGATCTCCAAGCAGGTGCCCCGGGTGACCGGCGAGGAGCGGCAGGAGCTGCTCCGCCGGGCCAAGGAGCTGGCCGACGACGTGCGGGCGGCCGAGGCCGAGCAGTCCACGGCCGGGGAGGCGTTCCGGGCCGCCCACGTGGCAGTGTCCAACGTGGTCGAGGACGGGGTGCCGGCCGGCGGCGAGGACGACTCGGTGGTGCTGGAGACCGTCGGCACGGTCCGGGACTACCCGGAGCCGGTGCGCGACCACATCGAGCTCGGCGAGCTGCACCGCGCCATCGACACCGAGCGCGGGGCCAAGGTGTCCGGCGCCCGGTTCTACTTCCTCACCGGGATCGGCGCGCAGCTGGAGCTGGCCCTGGTCAACGCGGCGATGGCCCAGGCGACGGCGGCCGGGCTGGTCCCGATGATCGTCCCCGCGCTGGTCAAGCCGGAGGCGATGGAGGGCACCGGCTTCCTCGGCGCGCACGCCCCGGAGGTCTACCGGGTGGAGGCCGACGACCTCTACCTGGTCGGCACCTCCGAGGTCGCGCTGGCGGCGTACCACTCGGACGAGATCCTCGACCTGTCCGCCGGCCCCATCCGCTACGCCGGCTTCTCCTCCTGCTTCCGGCGGGAGGCGGGGTCGTACGGGAAGGACACCAAGGGCATCGTCCGGGTGCACTGGTTCGACAAGGTGGAGATGTTCGTCTTCTGCCGGCCGGAGGACGCGGCCGCCGAGCACCAGCGGCTGCTGGACTGGGAGCGGCAGTTCCTCACCTCGCTGGAGCTGCCGTTCCAGGTGGTCGACATCGCGGCCGGCGACCTCGGCTCCAGCGCCGCCCGCAAGTACGACTGCGAGGCCTGGTTCCCGTCCCAGGGCCGCTACCGGGAGCTGACCTCGACGTCGAACTGCACGACGTACCAGGCCCGCCGGCTCAACGTGCGCTACCGGGACGCCGCCGGCAAGCCGCAGACCGCGGCGACCCTCAACGGCACGGCCTGCGCGGTCGCCCGGACCCTCGCCTGCCTGCTGGAGGCGCACCAGCAGCCGGACGGCTCGGTGCACGTGCCGGCCGTGCTGCGGCCCTGGCTGGGCGGTCGCGAGGTCCTGGAGCCGGTGGCGCCGGCCGGTCGATGACCGCCGGGCCGGGCGGGGCGGTCCGGCTGGTCGCCACCGACCTGGACGGCACGCTGGTCCGCAGCGACGGCGAGATCTCCCGCCGCTCCTGCGAGGCGCTGCAGGCGGCCGAGCAGGCCGGGATCGTCGTCGCGCTGGTGACCGGCCGGCCGCCGCGCTGGCTCTCCCCGGTCGCCGAGGCCACCGGGCACACCGGCGTCGCCATCTGCGCCAACGGGGCGATCCTCTACGACCTGCACCAGGAGCGGATCGTCGACTCGACGCTGCTCGACCCGGAGACGCTGCGGGCGGTGGCGCAGCGGCTGCGGGCCGCGGTGCCGGGGCTGCGCTTCGCGGTGGAGTACGGCGCCGACTTCGGCCACGAGCCCGACTACCGGCACTACTGGGACATCGGCAACGTGGCGGTACGGATCGGCGCCGCCGAGGCGATCCTGGACCGGCCGGCGCCCAAGCTGCTCGCACTGCACCCGTCGATGTCCCCGGACGAGCTGCTGGCGCTGGCGACCGACCTGCTCGGCGCCGACGTCGGGGTGACCTGCTCGTCGCACGAGGCGCTGCTGGAGATCTCCGCCGCCGGGGTGACCAAGGCGACCGGCCTGGCCGGGCTGGCCGAGCGGGCCGGGGTCGGCGCCGCCGAGGTGGTCGCGTTCGGTGACATGCCCAATGACCTGCCCATGCTGGCTTGGGCCGGCCGCGCGGTCGCGGTCGCCAACGCGCACCCGACCGTCCTCGCCGCCGCCGACGAGGTCACCGCCTCCAACGACGACGACGGCGTCGCCCTCGTCCTCGAACGCCTCCTCACCGCCTGACCTCCCACCCCGCGCGACTGACGTCGCCTTCCGGCGGCTGACGTCGACCGCCGGCGACTGACGTCGACCGCCGGCGAGTGACGACACTGGCGACGTCAGTCGCGACCGCACGCCGTCAGTCGCGGTGGGAACCGTCAGCCGCGAGTGGGAACCGTCAGTCGCGGGAGCGTGGGAGTGCGGCGGCGCGTTGGGGTGGCGTGCGGTGGGGTGTGGTCTCCGGGGGAGCGGTGGTGGCGGTGGCCGCCGTCGCGGCGGCGCTGCTGGTGGGCGCCGGTCCCCCGACCGTGGCCGGCGCCGGCACGGCCGCGGTCGTGCCGCCCGCGGAGCTGTGCCCGGCCGCCGGCGCGGACGCCGCCCGGCTGGTCGCCTGCGCGGTCGCCGACGTCGACCGCGACTGGACCGCCCGGATCGGCAAGGCGGTCGAGCTGCGCATCACGGTGGACCCGGCGCCGGACCGGGTGGACCGGTCCTGCCGCGACTTCCTCGCCTTCGGCACCGCGTTCTACTGCCCGCGGGACGAGCGGGCGTACATCACCGCCGCCGCGGTGACCCGCGACCGGGCCGAGTTCGGCGACCGGCTGCCGTACGCGCTGGCCACGATCGTGGCGCACGAGGCCGGCCACCGCGTGCAGTTCGCCGTCGACGAGCCCAAGCTGGCCGCCGAGGGCGACCCGGCCAGCCGGGTGGTCGAGCAGCAGGCCGACTGCCTCGCCGGGGTGTGGGCGGCCGGCGCGGCCCGGCGCGGGCTGGTCGACCTGCCGGCGTTCCGCGCCGTCTATGCGCGCGAGATGGAGATCGTCAGCGCGCTGAAGCCGCCGCCCGGCAGCGGGCTGGAGGGCTACGACGAGGTGGCCACCCACGGCACGCCGGCCGAGCGGGTCGCCGCCTTCGACCGCGGCGCGGCCGGCGGCGACCCGGGGGCCGACTGCCAGCTCACCCGAGGCTAGGGGGACGGGGTCGGTCGCCGAACCGGAAGCGGGCCAGCGTCCGCCCCCAGAGCGCGACGACGAGCGCGGCCCCGGCGACCACGACGAGCCCGGTGACCGTCGGGTCGTAGTGCGAGCCGTACACGGGGAAGGCGAAGACGCTCACGTTGTCCATGGTGTGCAGCAGCACGGCCGCCACCGTCCGGTGGCCCGCGTTCAGGTAGAGCCAGACGATGAGCACCCGGCGGGCCACCGTGCCGACGCACTGCCAGGCGATCCAGGTCGGCGGGTGCTCGGCCTGCAGCAGCGGGACGACGTGCCAGGCGGCCCAGAAGCCGCCGAGCAGGAGGCTGGCCCCCAGGGCGGTCCGGCCTCGGGCGAGCGGCTCGTAGGCGTAGCCCATCCAGCCCAGCTCCTCGCCCAGCGCCGCGGCGAGGAAGACCAGGAACAGCACCGGAATCGCCAGCCACGCGATCCAACCGGGCGGCGGCTCACCGAGCAGCCACAGCAGGCCGTACGAGAGCACCATGACCAGTGGCATGAGCCCGAACGTGGTCAGGTGCCACCGGAGCGGCACGGTCCGGGGGTCGATCGCGTCCTTCACCGCGGCGCGTACGGCGGGCAGCCGGCCGTCCCGGTGCAGCAGGATCAGCGCCGCCAGCAGCGGGCAGCAGGCCATCTGCGCGCTGATCGGGATGTTGACCGGCAGGCCGGTCGACCGGTTCTCGAACGCGGCGCCGAGCAGCCAGAACGGGACGGACAGCGCGAGCACCAGGGGGAAGAAGTAGCGACCCGTGCTGCTCGGGACTCCGGACCCGGGCGGGTGGTCGGGGGCGCGCCGCGCAGCCCGCCGCGGCCCCATGGACGCGATGACCCCTCTCGCTCGCCTGGCGCGGCCGGTGGACCGGTCCGGCTAGAGGTACGGCCCCGTGCCGCCCGGACCGGGCTGACCCGGCTGCCCGAGCCCGGGCATCGGCGAGCCGCCCGGCAGCGCCCGGCGCCGCATCTCCTCCAGCTGCACCCGCGCCGCCATCTGCTGGGCGAACAGCGCGGTCTGGATGCCGTGGAACAGCCCCTCCAGCCAGCCGACCAGCTGGGCCTGCGCGATCCGCAGCTCCGCGTCGGACGGGGTGGAGTTGTCCTCGAACGGCAGCGTGATCCGGTCCAGCTCCTCGCGCAGCTCGGGGGACAGGCCGTCCTCCAGCTCCTTGATCGAGGTCTGGTGGATCTCCCGCAGCCGGGCCCGGCTGGCCTCGTCCAGCGGCGCCGCCCGGACCTCCTCCAGCAACTGCTTGATCATGGTGCCGATCCGCATCACCTTGGCCGGCTGGGCGATCTGCCCGGTCGGGTCGCCGCCTTCGCCGTCGGCGCCCGCGCCGTCGCCCGCCGCCATGCCGGCCGGCATCTCGACCTCTCCCATGGGCTGCCCGTCCGGGCCCACCACGACGACTCGGTGCTGCTGCGGCTCGCTCATGTGTCCCATCCTTCCCCACCGGCGTCCGGTCAGCCCCGGGGGTGTGACAACCTGTCGCAGGGTCGCCCTCGTAGGGTTGTCGCATGCCCTTCGACGTCGCGCGCGTCCGCGGACTGTTCCCGACGCTGGGCGACGGCTACATCCACCTCGACGGGCCGGCCGGCACTCTGGTGCCCGAGAGCGTGGCCCGGGCGGTGTCGGCCGCGCTGCGGGTGCCGCTGTCCAACCGGCGGGGTCCCTTCCCCTCCTCGGCCCGGGCCGACGCGCTGGTCGACGCGGCCCGCCGGGCGTTCGCCGACCTGGTCGGCGGCCAGCCGGCCGGGGTGATCCTCGGCCCCAACATGACCACGATCACGTACGGGCTGGCCCGCGCGCTCGCCAAGAGCTGGAAGGTCGGCGACGAGATCGTGGTCAGCCGGCTGGACCACGACGCCAACGTGCGGCCATGGCTGGCCGCGGCGAAGTCGGCCGGCGCGGTGGTGCGCTGGGCCGAGATCGACATCGAGACCTGCGAGCTGCCGGAGTGGCAGTTCGATGAGCTCATCACCCGGCGGACCCGGCTGGTCGCGGTGACCGCGGCGAGCAACGCGGTGGGCACCCGCCCGGACGTGCGCCGGATCGCCGACCGGGCGCACGCGGTGGGCGCGCTGATGCACGTGGACGGCGTGCACGCCACCCCGCACGGGCCGGTGGACATGGCCGCGCTGGGCGCCGACTTCTTCGCCACGAGTGCGTACAAGTGGGGAGGCCCGCACCTGTCGGCGACGGTGGCCTCGCCGGCGGTGCTGGACGCGCTGTCCCCGGACAAGCTGGTGCCGTCGCCGGACTCGGTGCCGGACCGGTTCGAGACCGGGACGCCGGCCTTCGAGCTGATGGCCGGCGCGGTCGCCGCGGTGGACCACCTGGCCGGGCTCGACGACACCGCGACCGGCAGCCGGCGCAGCCGGATCGTCGACTCGATGCGGTCGGTGCAGCGCTACGAGGCGTCCGTCTTCTCCCGACTCGACTCGGGCCTGCGCAGCCTCCTGCACGTGTACGTGCTGGGCTCACCCACCGACCGCGCGCCGACGGTGTCCTTCTCGGTGGAGGGCTGGAAGCCGCGGGCGGTGACCGAGGAGCTGGCCCGGCGCGGGATCTGCGCCTGGGACGGCAACTACTACGCGTACGAGCTGATGGAGGCCCTCGGCGTCGGCGAGCTGGGCGGCGCGGTCCGGGTCGGGCTGGTCCACTACAACACCGCCCACGAGGTCGACCGCCTCCTCGACGCCCTGGCCGACCTGCGCTGATCCCGGCCGGTCAGACGGCCAGCACGACCTTGCCGACGTGCTCGCCGGCGTCCACCACCCGGTGCGCCTCGGCGGCGTCGGCCATCGGCAGCACCCGGTCGACCACCGGCCGTACGCCGCCCTCCTCGATCCAGGGCCAGACCCGCTCCCGGACCGCGGCCACGATCGCCGCCTTCTCCCCGGCCGGGCGGGCCCGCAGCGTGGTGGCGATGATCGTCGCCCGCTTGCGCAGCAGCCGGCCCAGGTCGAGCTCCGCCTTGGTGCCGCCCTGCAGGCCGATGACCGCGAGCCGCCCGTTCGCGGCCAGCGCGTCGAGGTTGCGGGCCAGGTAGGCCGCGCCCATGTTGTCGAGGATGACGTCGACCCCGCGGCCACCGGTCTCCTCCTTGGCCCGGGCGACGAAGTCCTCCTCCCGGTAGTCGATCGCGGCATCCGCGCCGAGCCGGAGGCAGCGCTCCCGCTTGGCCGCCGTGCCGGCGGTGCACAGCACCTGGGCGCCGAGCCGCTTCGCCACCTGGATCGCGTGCGTGCCGATGCCGGACGCGCCGCCGTGGACCAGGAACGTCTCGCCGTCGCGCAGGTGGGCGAGCTGGCCGACGTTGGACCACACCGTGCAGGCCACCTCGGGCAGCGCCGCCGCCTCGGGCAGGGACAGCCCGTGCGGGACCGGCAGCAGCTGCCCGGCCGGGACCGCCACCCGCTGCGCGTATCCGCCGCCGGTGAGCAGCGCGCACACCTCGGTGCCGACCGGCCAGCCGGTCACGCCCGGGCCGACCGCGGCGACCCGGCCGGCGCACTCCAGCCCCAGGTACGGCGACGCGCCCGGCGGCGGCGGGTAGTGGCCCTGGCGCTGCAGCAGGTCGGCCCGGTTGACCGCGCTGGCCACCACCTCGACAAGCACCTCGCCGGGCGCCGGCTCGGGGTCGGGCACCTCGGTCCACTCGAGCACCTCGGGACCGCCCGGCTCACGGATCGTGATCGCGTGCACCGGCCCACTCTAGGAGGGTCGACACCGGGTGGACTCCCGACAGCCTGCGGCATAGAGGCTCTAGAGTCCGGCCGTGGGCCACTACGGCGACTTCCAGAACGAGATCTACCTGCAGGCGCTGGGCGGCACGCTGCCGGCGTACCCGGTCGAGGCCGGCGAGCTGGAGCGGGCCGCGCACGCCGCGATGTCGGACCGCACCCGGGGGTACGTCGGCGGCGGGGCCGGCTCGGAGCGGACCATGGCGGCCAACCTCGCCGCCTTCGACCGCTGGCGGCTGCTGCCCCGGATGTTCCGCGCCGTCGACGCGCGGGACCTGTCCACGACCGTGTGCGGGACCGCGATGCCGGCGCCGGTGCTGCTCGCGCCGGTCGGCGTGCTCGGCATCGTGCACCCGGAGGCGGAGCGGGCGGTGGCCCGGGCCGCGGCCGGGCTCGGGCTGCCGATGGTGCTCTCCTGCGCGGCGTCCACCTCGATCGAGGACGTGCGGACCGAGCTGGGCGACGCGCCCGGCTGGTTCCAGCTCTACTGGCCCAACGACCGGGGCGTGGCCCGCAGCCTGGTCCAGCGGGCCGAGGCGGCCGGCTACGGCGCGATCGTGGTCACCCTGGACACCTGGCAGCTCGGCTGGCGGCCGCGCGACCTGGCCACCGGCTACCTGCCGTTCCTGGTCGGGGAGGGGCTGGCCAACTACCTGTCCGACCCCGAGTTCCGGGCCGGGCTGGCGAAGCCGCCGGAGGAGGACCCGCAGGGCGCGGTGCTGCGCTGGATCCAGGTCTTCTCCGACCCGACGCTGACCTGGTCGGATCTCGCCTGGCTGCGCGAGCAGACGTCGCTGCCGGTCCTGGTCAAGGGCGTGCTGCACGCCGACGACGCCCGCGCCGCGCTCGACGCCGGGGCGGCCGGCATCGTGGTCTCCAACCACGGCGGCCGCCAGGTCGACGGCTCGGTCGCCGCGCTCGACTGCCTGCCCGCGGTGGTCGACGCCGTGCACGGCCGGGTCCCGGTGCTGCTCGACTCCGGCGTCCGCACCGGCGCCGACATCGTCAAGGCGCTCGCCCTCGGTGCCGCCGCCGTCCTGCTCGGCCGCCCGTACGTGCACGGCCTGGCTCTCGGCGGCGAGGCCGGTGTCCGGCACGTGCTGCGCTGCCTGCTCGCCGACCTCGACATCAACCTCGCCCTCACCGGCCACCGGTCGCCCTCCGCCCTCAATCCGGATGCTCTCGTCGCCACGCCCAAGTTGGACTAGACAGGCGCGCGCTGGGCCGGCTGGAGGTGCCGGAGGACTACCTGGAGCACGTCGAGCGGACCCGGTTCCGGCCGCTGGCGGTCAGCTTCCAGCACGCCGAGGCGGCTGGTCGGCTGCCGCGGCATCACGACGACCCGTTCGGCCGCATGCTCGTCGCGCAGGCGTACGCGGAGCGCCTGACGCTGGTCACCGCGGACCGTCAGCTGGGTGACTACGGCGTGCCGGTGCTCGCGGCGGTCTGCCGGGATCAGACCCAGTAGGTGTCGTGGCGGAGGTAGAAGTCGCGCTTCGAGTCGGCGTCCATCGCCTCCCGCCGGGCCGCGTCGGCGAGCGTCTCGAAGTAGTCCTCCCGCGGCGCCCCGGGGGCGAAGAGGATGAGCATCGACGCCGGCTCGCCGGACTCGTTGCGGAAACCGTGGATGCCACCCTCGGGGACGTACAGGAAGTCCCCGGCCCGCGCGTCCACCCAGCCCGACCCGTCGTGCAGCCGCACCTGCCCGCTCAGGACGTAGAACGACTCCGAGATCGTCTTGTGGAAGTGCGGGTCCGGCCCGGACACCCCCGGCCCCATGTCCCAGCGGTAGAGGCCGAACTGCCCGTGCGTCGTCGCCCCGGTGGCCAGGTACGCGGCGCCGCCGCCGTTGGCGTGGGCCAGCTCGGCCGGGTGGTCGTGCGGGCGCAGGACCGCGCTCACCTCGCCGCTGTCGCCGGCGTACCGAGGCGGGGGATAGGACATGCGATCACCGTATCCCCGCCGGCTCAGCCGGCCGGGACGGCGACGCGCTCCTCCCGCTGGGCGGTCCGGTGGGCGCGGATCACGTACGCGAGCGCGGCCGCCCAGATGAGGTAGACCGCGACGTAGACGACCCACCGCGCGCCGGTGGGCGCGTCGATCCAGTCCGAGCGCAGCAGCGTGCGGGCGTTGGTGAGGACGATGACCCCGCCGACCGCGGTGCCGAGCACTCTCGGCGGCACGTGCCGGACCAGCCAGGCCGCGATCGGCGCCGCGATCACGCCGCCGGCCAGCAGCGCGAGCACCCAGCCGGCGTCGATGCCCTCGGAGCCGATGCCGATCAGGAAGCCGACGCTGGCCCCGACCGCGACCAGGAACTCGCTGGCGTCGATGGAGCCGATGGTCTTGCGCGGCTCCAGCCGGCCGCTGGCCAGGATCGCCGGGGTGCCGACCGGCCCCCAGCCGCCGCCCCCGCTGGCGTCGACGAAGCCGGCGAAGACACCCAGCGGGGCGAGGAAGCGCGAGCCCAGCGGTCGGTCGGTCCGCGGCTTCGGCAGCCCCCGCCAGGTGAACCGGACCAGCAGGTAGATGCCCAGGCTGATGAGGATCAGCGACATCACCGGGGCGGCGGCCTCGGTGGACAGCCCGGACAGCACGGTGGCCCCGGCGAAGGCGCCGACGGCACCCGGAACGCCGATCTTGAGGACCACGCCCCAGTCGACGTTGCCGAAGCGCCAGTGCGCCGCCCCGGACATCAGCGTGGTGCCGATCTCGGCCAGGTGGACGGTGGCGGACGCGGCGGCCGGGTTGGACCCGATCGCGAGCAGCAGCGTCGTCGAGGTCACCCCGTACGCCATGCCGAGGCTGCCGTCGACCAGCTGCGCACCGAGGCCGACCAGGGCGAGCAGGAGGAGCTTCCGCATGCGTGTCCACCGTCCCTCGCGGCGGCGGCGCGGGGTCAGGTCCGCCGAATCTCTACTTTTCCGGTCGACTCAAAATACACCGGAAACAGTCAGTACGACCTCGGCAGTCCCAAGGTGTGCGTGGCCACGAAGTTGAGGATCATCTCCCGGCTGATCGGCGCCGTACGGGCCAGCCGGGCCGCCCCCCACAGCGTGGCCAGGCCGTACTCGGTGGCGAAGCCGTTGCCGCCGTGCACCTGGATGGCCTGGTCGAGGGCGAGGATGGACGCCTCCGCGGCCGCGTACTTGGCCATGTTGGCCGCCTCGCCCGCCTCCGCGTCCTGCCCGGCGTCGTAGAGCCAGCCCGCCTTCTGCGTCATCAGCCGGGCCAGCTCGACCTGGATCGCCGCGTTCGCCAGCGGGTGCGACAGGCCCTGGTGGGCGCCGATCGGGACGCCCCAGACCGCCCGCTCCTTCGCGTACGCGCTCCCGCGGGCCAGCGCGTACCGGCCGATCCCGACGGCGAACGCCGCCCCGGTGATCCGCTCCGGGTTGAGACCGGCGAAGAGCGCGGCCAGCGCCGCCTCCGCGGTCTCGCCCACCACCGCGTCCGCGGGCAGCCGCACCTGGTCGAAGAAGAGCGTGAACTGCTTCTCCGGCCCGGTGATCTCCACCGGGATGAGCGACCGGTCGAACCCGGGCGCGTCGGTCGGCACCACCACCAGCGCCGGGCGCAGCGTCCCGGTCCGGGCGTCCCGGGACCGCGCGACGACCAGCACCGCGTGCGCCTCGTCCACCCCGGAGATGTACGTCTTGCGCCCGCTCAGCACGACCTCGTCGCCGTCGGCGGTGAGCGTGGTGGTGATCTGGTGGGAGTTGGAGCCCGCGTCCGGCTCGGTGATGGCGAAGGCCATCTTCAGCTCGCCGGAGGCGATGCCGGGCAGCCAGCGCTGCCGCTGCTCCTCGGTGCCGGACCGGGCGATGACGCTGGCGCAGATGGCCGGGGACACCACGAGCAGCAGCAGCGGGCAGCCGGCCGCGGCCAGCTCCTCGCACACGATGGACAGCTCGAGGATGCCGCGGCCGCCGCCGCCGTACTCCTCCGGCACGTTCACGCCGAGGTAGCCGAGCCGGCCGACCTCGGACCACAGCTCGTCCGTCTTCTCGCCGGCGCGGGCCTTGTCCAGCCAGTACGAGTGCCCGTAGCGGCCCGCCAGCTGGGCCACCGACTTGCGCAGCAGCTGCTGCTCGGCGGTCTCGGCGAAGTCCATCAGTCCTCCAGCGGTTCGACGACGGCCAACACGTCCCCGGCATCCACTTGCGACCCGGCGGCCACCCGCAGCTCGGTGACCCGGCCCGCGGTGGGCGCCAGCACCGGGTGCTCCATCTTCATCGCCTCCAGCGCCAGCAGCGGCTGGCCGGCGTCCACCTTGTCGCCCTCGGCGACCCGGACCGTCAACACCAGGCCGGGCATCGGCGCGGTCAGCGAGCCGGCCGGCAGCGCGTCGCTCGGCGGCGGCAGCGGGTCCACCTCGGACAGCGCCACCGACCATCCGGGACCATCCACATAGGACACATCGTCGACCGCATGGACGTCGTACGCGCTGCGCAGGCCGTCCCGGGCCAGCACGACCCGGTCCGGCGTGGCCGCGAGCACCTCGCAGGGCGCCGGCCGGTAGGCGACCTCCACCGTCCCGTCCGGACCCTCGTACGTCGCCGTGGCCGGCTGGGACGGGTTGTTGCGCCAGCCGGCCGGCAGCGTCGGCAGCACCGCGGCGGCCGTCCGGCGCCGGGCCGTGGCGGCCAGCGCCGCCGCCAGCGCGGCCTGGTGGACCTCGTCCGCCCCGGCCAGCGGCGCCCGCAGCTCCGGCTCGCGCTCCAGCAGCCCGGTGTCCGGGCCGGCGGCGAACGAGGCCGACCGCAGCACCCGGACCAGCAGGTCCCGGTTGGTGGTGAGCCCGTGCACCTGCGCCCGGGCCAGCGCGTCGGCCAGCTTGCGGACGGCGGCGGCCCGGGTCGGCGCGTGCGCGACGACCTTGGCGATCATCGAGTCGTAGTGGGGCGGCACCTCGTCACCGTCGACCACGCCGGAGTCGACCCGGACGTCGCCCGGCACCGCCAGCCGGTGCAGCCGGCCGGTCGACGGCCGCCACCCGGCCGCCGGGTCCTCGGCGCACAGCCGGGCCTCGACCGCGTGCCCGTCCACCGGCGGCGGCGCCGGGAAGGGCAGCGGTGAACCCTCGGCCACCGCCACCTGCAGGGCGACCAGGTCCAGCCCCAGCACCGCCTCGGTCACCGGGTGCTCCACCTGCAGCCGGGTGTTCATCTCCAGGAACGCCGGCTCGCCGTCCGCGCCGACCAGGAACTCGACCGTCCCGGCGCCGACATAGCCGACCGACCGCGCCGCCGCGACCGCCGCCTCGTGCAGCCGCGCCCGCAGCCCGTCGGGCAGGTCGGCCGGCGCCTCCTCGATGAGCTTCTGATGCCGGCGCTGCACCGAGCAGTCCCGGTCGCCGAGCGCGAGCACCGTCCCGTGCGCGTCCGCCAGCACCTGCACCTCGACGTGCCGCGGCCGCTCCAGCCACCGCTCGACGAAGACGGTGCCGTCACCGAACGCGGACTCCGCCTCGCGTCGCGCCGCCGCCACGGCCTCGGCCAGCGCGGCCCGGTCGGCGACCACCCGCATCCCGCGCCCGCCGCCGCCGTACGACGCCTTGACCAGCAGCGGGTACGGCGCGTCGGCCGGCACCTCGCCCGGCGCCCAGGACGGCAGCACCGGCACCCCGGCCGCCGCCACCCGCGCCTTGGCGTCCACTTTGGACCCCATGGCGACGATGGCGTCCGGCCCGGGACCGACCCAGGTGAGCCCGGCGGCCAGCACGGCCTTCGCGAAGCCGGCGTCCTCGGCGAGGAAGCCGTAGCCGGGGTGCACGGCGTCGGCGCCGGTCCGCACCGCCGCGTCCACCAGCAGGTCCGCCCGCAGGTAGGGGGTCACCCCGGGCAGCGCGACCGCGGCGTCCGCCTCGGCCACCCAGGAGCCGCGGGCGTCCACTTCGGAGTGGACCGCGACCGGCGAGATGCCCAGCTCCCGGCAGGTCCGGATCACCCGCCGCGCGATCTCTCCCCGATTGGCCACCAGCAGTCGCCGAATCTGTGCCCGCTCCTCGGACAGTCCGCCAGCCGCAAGCGCCGGGCGGACGGCCCTCGTCGCTCCCCACTCGCGCTGCGAGCCCTCGCGCTCGCTCACCTGAACACCCCGTAGCCGCGAGTTCCGGTCCAGGACGAGGAGTGGATGCTCGACAGGCACAGCCCGAGCACGGTCCGGGTGTCGCGGGGGTCGATCACCCCGTCGTCGTACAGCCGGCCGGACATGGCGAAGGCCAGCGACTGTTCCTCGACCTGCGCCTCGACCATCTCGCGCAGCGCCTTGTCGCCGGCCTCGTCGTAGTCCTGGCCGCGGGCAGCGGCGGCCTGCCGGGCCACGATCGACAGCACCCCGGCCAGCTGTGCCGGTCCCATCACCGCCGACTTGGCGCCGGGCCAGGCGAAGAGGAAGCGCGGATCGTACGCCCGGCCGCACATCCCGTAGTTGCCGGCGCCGTACGACGCTCCCATGAGGACGGTCAGGTGCGGCACCCGCGAGTTGGCCACCGCGTTGATCATCAGCGCCCCGTCGCGGATGATGCCGGCCTGCTCGTACGCGGCGCCGACCATGTAGCCGGTGGTGTTCTGCAGGAAGACCAGCGGGGTGTCGGTCTGGTTGGCCAGCTGGATGAACTGGGTCGCCTTCTGCGACTCCTCGCCGAAGAGCACGCCGCGGGCGTTGGCCAGCACGCCCACCGGATAGCCGTGGATCGACGCCCAGCCGGTCACCAGCGAGGTCCCGTAGGCCGGCTTGTGCTCGTCGAAGCGCGACCCGTCCACCACCCGGGCGAGCACCTCCCGCGGGTCGAAGGGCACCCGCAGGTCGGCGCTGGCGATGCCGAGCAGCTCGTCGGGGTCGTGCACCGGCTCGTCCGCCGGCCCGGTCGGGCCCGGCCCGGCCTTGCGCCAGTTGAGCCGGGACACGATCTGCCGGCCCAGCCGCAGCGCGTCCCGCTCGTCGTCGGCCAGGTGGTCGGCCAGCCCGCTGACCCGGGCGTGCATCTCGGCGCCGCCGAGCGACTCGTCGTCGGCGTCCTCACCGGTGGCCATCTTGACCAGCGGCGGTCCGCCCAGGAAGACCTTGGCCCGCTCCCGGACCATCACCACGTGGTCGCTCATCCCCGGCACGTACGCACCGCCGGCGGTCGAGTTGCCGAAGACCAGCGAGACGGTCGGGATGCCGGCCGCGGACAGCCGGGTCAGGTCGCGGAAGATGCGCCCGCCGGGGATGAAGATCTCCGCCTGGCTGGGCAGGTCGGCGCCGCCGGACTCGACCAGGCTGACCATCGGCAGCCGGTTGGCCTCGGCGATGTCGTGCAGCCGGAAGGACTTCTTCACCGTCCACGGGTTGGACGCGCCGCCGCGCACGGTCGGGTCGTTGGCGCTGATGGCGCACTCCACCCCGGACACCACCCCGATGCCGGTCACCAGCGAGGCGCCCACCGGGTAGTCGCTGCCCCAGGCGGCCAGCGGGGACAGCTCCAGGAACGGCGCGTCCCGGTCCAGCAGCAGCTCGATCCGCTCCCGGGGCAGCAGCTTGCCGCGGCCGTGATGCCGGTCGACGTACTTGGGGCCGCCGCCGGCCCGCGACTTGGCCAGCTCGGCGGACAGCTCGGTCAGCCGGGCCAGTGAGACCTCCCGGTTCGCCGCGTACACCGGCCCCTCGGTATCCACTGTGGACCGCAGGACGGGCATCACAACCCCATGGTCTTCGCGATGAGGCCGGTGAGGATCTCGGTGCTGCCGCCGCCGATGCCGAGCACCCGCGCGTCCCGGTAGTGCCGCTCGACCTCGGCGTCGCGGAGGAACCCGAAGCCGCCGTGCAGCTGCACCGCCGCGTCCACCACCTCGTCGCACGCGGCCACCGCGGTGTTCTTGGCCATCGACACCTCGCGGACCACCTCCTCGCCGGCGGCCAGCCGGACCGCCACCGCGCGGGTGTAGACCCGGGCCACGTCGGTGAGCCGGGCCATCTCGGCCAGCCGGTGCCGGACCAGCTGCCGCCCGGTCAGCGGCCGGCCGAAGGTGTGCCGGTCCCGCGCCCAGCGCAGGCTGAGGTCCAGGCAGCGCTGCGCGGTCGCGTACGCCTGCACCGCGAGCGAGATCCGCTCCCGCTGGAAGTGGTGCGCGGTCTGGCCGAAGCCGGAGCCCTCGGCGCCGACCAGGTTGGCCACCGGCACCGGGCAGTCCACGAAGGACAGCTCGGCGGTGTCCGAGCAGTGCCAGCCCATCTTCTCCAGCCGGCGCACCACGGTGAAGCCAGGCGTGCCGCGCTCGATCACCAGCAGCGAGATGCCCTCGTGGCCGGCATCGCCGGTACGGACCGCGGTGGTCACGAAGTCGGCCCGCGCGCCCGAGGTGATGTACGTCTTCGTCCCCGTCACCCGGAAGCAGTCGCCGTCCCGGACGGCTCGGGTGCGCAGCGCGGCGACGTCGGAGCCGCCGTCCGGCTCGGTCACCGCGAGCGCGCCGATCCGCCGCCCGGCCAGCGTCGGCCGGACGAAGCGGTCCAGCTGACCGGGGTCGCCGGCCGCGACCAGGTGCGGCAGCGCGATGCCGTGGGTGAGCAGCGCGGCGACCAGCCCGCTCGACCCGCCGGCCTGGATCAGCTCCTCGGTCAGCACCACGGCGTCGAGCAGGTCGCCGCCGCAGCCACCGATCTCCTCCGGATAGCCGATGCCGAGCAGGCCGGCCGTCGCGGCCGCCTCGTGCAGCGACCGCGGGACCTCGCCGGCCCGCTCCCAGCCGTCCAGGTGCGGCACGACCTCCCGCTCGGTGAAGCGCCGCACGGTCGCCCGCAGCGCCCGCCGCTCCTCGGTCTGCCAGGGATCGACGCTCACAGCAGCTCCTCCGGCACGTCGACAAAGCGGGACCGCAGCCACTCGCCGAGCGCCTTGCCCTGCGGGTCGAAACGGGTGGACGCGGCCACCCCCTCGCCGAGCAGCCCGTCCACGACGAAGTTGACCGCCCGCAGGTTGGGCAGCAGCACCCGGGTGGTCGGGTACGGCTCGATCTCCGGCAGCAGTGAGGCCAGCCTCTCGACGGTCAGGTGGTGCACCAGCCACCGGTACGCGGCGTCGCTGCGCACCCACACCCCGATGTTCGCCACCCCCGCCTTGTCCCCGGACCGCGCCCCGGCGACGGTCCCCAGCGGCACCCGCCGCGTCGGCCCCGCCGGCGGCAGTGCCACCGCCGCGGGCGCGTCGTCCCGGTCCGGCGGCGGGTCCCAGATGGGCGGGTCCGGCACCGGGATCCGCCGCCCGTCCGGCAGCACCGCGACCTGCTCGACCAGCGCCCGGCTGGTCACTCCGGCCAGGAAGACCCCGTACGGCGTGCCGTCCCCGGGCGGCGCGGTGACGTGGAAGCCCGGGTACGACGCCAGCGCCAGCTCGATCGGCACCCGGGAGAAGGCCCGCCCCACCTTCGCCGGGTCCGGGTCCTGCGCGACCAGGTGCAGCAGCGCGCTCGCCGCCTCCTGGGTGTCCGCGTCGGCGTGGTCCGTCCGGGCCAGCGTCCACACCAGACGCTCCGGCCGCGCCGCGCCGAGCGCGTCCTCCACCTGCGTCCGGACCAGCTCCGCCTTCGCCTCGATGTCGAGCCCGGTGAGGACGAAGGTGGTCGCGTTGCGGTGCCCGGCCAGCCGCACGGCGCCGACCTTGAGCCCGGCCGGCGGCGGCCGCCCGAGCACCCCGCTGATCCGCACGCGGTCCGGCCCGTCGGCCGCCAGCCGGATCGTGTCGAAGCGGGAGCGCACGTCCGGGCCGAGGTAGTCGGCGCCGTCGATCTCGTACAGCAGCTGTGCCGTGACGGTGTCCACCGTGACCGCGCCGCCGGTGCCCGGGTGCTTGGTGATCACGCTGGACCCGTCGGCGTGCACCTCGGCGAGCGGGAAGCCCGGCCGCCCCAGGTCCAGCTCGCCGAAGAAGCTGAAGTTGCCGCCGGTCGCCTGCGCCCCGCACTCCAGCACGTGCCCGGCCACGGTCGCGCCGGCCAGCGCGTCCCAGTCGTCCACGGCCCAGCCGTGGTGCCACGCGGCCGGACCGACCAGGAGCGAGGCGTCGGTGACCCGGCCGGTCACCACCACGTCGGCGCCGCCGCGCAGGCACTCCGCGATGCCCCAGCCGCCCAGGTACGCGTTCGCGGTCAGCACGCCGTCCCCGCCGGGCACCGCGTCGCCCTCGACGTGGCCGACCGCGACGGTGAGCCCGAGCCGCTCGGCCAGCGCCCGAACTGCGGCGGCGAGGGCGGCCGGGGCGAGCCCGCCGGCGTTCGCGACGATCTTGACGCCGCGCTCGACCGCGGTGCCGAGGCAGTCCTCCAGCTGGCGCAGGAAGGTCCGCGCGTAGCCGAGCGCCGGGTCGCGCAGCCGGTCCCGCGCCAGGATGAGCATGGTCAGCTCGGCCAGGTAGTCACCGGTGAGCACGTCCACCGGCCCGCCGTCGAGCATCTCCCGCATCGCGGCCTGCCGGTCGCCGTAGAAGCCGCTCACGTTGGCCACCCGCAGCGGCGGCCGCCCGGCGCCGGGAGCCGAGGGCACCCCGCGGGACCGACTAGTGCTCTGCCCGGCCACGTGAGCCAGAGCGTCGTCCGCCGGGGTCGTCGGGTGCCTCGCGTCGTGGGGCAGAGCACTAGTCACTTCGAGCACCACCTGTGCCGCCGACGACGGCGGTGAGCTGGCGGCTCCACTCGGCCAGCAGCCGCTCCCGGCGGGCCGAGTCGTCGGTGAGCAGGCTGGCCACCCCGAGCCCGCGCAGCAGGTCGAGCGTGGCCTGGACCGACTCCCGTACGCCCGGCCGCGACTCGTCCGCGCCGAGCAGCTGGACGGTCAGCCGGTGCATCTCGCGGCCGAAGCGGGCCTCGATCGGGACCAGCGTGGCTCGCAGCCCCGGGTCGCTGCGGGCCGCCACCCACACCTCGATCGCGGCGGCGAACAGCGGCCCGGTGAAGAGCGAGGCCAGCAGCTCGACGGTCCGGCCCACCCGGTCGCCGCCGGGCGGCAGCGCGGCCGCCTCGGCCCGCAGCTCGACCGCCCGGCGCTCGGCCAGGTGCTCGACGGCCGCGACCACCAGCGCCGACTTGGTCCGGTAGTGGTGCAGCTGGGCGCCCCGGGACACCCTGGCCCGCTCGGCGACCACCGTGGTCGTGGTGCCCGACCAGCCGAGCTCGACCAGGCACTCCACGGTGGCCTCGAGGACGCGCAGCCGGGTGGAGCGGCTGCGCTCCTCCTGGCGGCGGGCCGGTGCGCTCGTGGTCACGGCGCACAGCCTGGCCAGCCCGAGACAAACAGTCAAGCCTGCTTGTTTTGCGCAACGATAGAGCGTCGGGTAAGGGCCGAACGGGTGAACTCGGTGTTCAGTGGCTGCGGCGGGCAGGGGAGTGTGCCCTATGCTTCAGCCCTCCGGTTCCGATCCCCCCACGGCGCCGGAGACCCCACCAGAGGGCGGGGGACGCCTCACCGCGTCCCCCGCCCTCTCCCCATTCCGGGGCAGCGTCACCGCCGCCCGCAGGCCGGGGTCGGCCTCGGCGAGCGTCACCGTGCCGCCGTGCGCCCGGACCAGCTCCCGGACGATGGCCAGCCCGAGACCGGCCCCGCCGGAGTCGCGGGCCCGGTCGGCGCCGACCCGGGTGAAGCGGTCGAAGACGCGCTCCCGGTCCGTGGCGGGTATGCCCGGACCGTCGTCGGTCACCGTCACCGTGACCCTGCCCACCCCATCGGCGACGGCCACGGTGACCTGCGACCGCGCGTACCGGACCGCGTTGTCGACCAGGTTGACCAGCACCCGCTCCAGCCCGACCGGGTCGCCCGCCACCGCGAGCGCCGGCTCCGGGGTGCACAGGGTGACCGGCACGCGCGCCGCCGGGTAGCGCCCGACCACGTCCGCCGCGAGCACCCCGACGTCGACCGGCACGCGCCGCCGTACCGGGGCCTCGTCCAGCCGGGCCAGCAGCAGCAGGTCGTCGACCAGCCGACCGAGCCGCTCGACGTCGAGCAGCACCTCCTCGGCCAGTGAGCCGGCCGGCGTCCCGGCGTCCACCCGGGCCGCCACCTCCAGCTGCGTCCGCGCCGACGCGATGGGCGACCGCAGCTCGTGCGCCGCGTCGGAGACGAAGGCCCGCTGCCGGGCGCCAGCCCGTTCCAGCCGGGCCAGCATGTCGTTGAGCGTCACCGCCAGCCGGTGCACCTCGTCCCGGGCCGCCGGCACCGGCAGCCGCCGGCCGGCCGCCGACCCGGACAGGTCGGCCGCCCCGCGGCGCAGCTCCTCCACCGGCGCCAGCGCCCGTCCGGCGACCAGCCAGGTGGCCAGCGCGACCGCGGCCAGCAGCAGCGGCGCGCCCACCGCCAGGCCGATGGCCAGCAGCCGGGCACCGGACTTGGCGCTGCCGTAGTCGACCGCGACCAGCACGGTCTGCGGGTCGCCGGTCGCACCGGCCGGCACCCCGACCACCCGCAACGGGCCGTCCAGGCCGAACCGCTCGCCGTCGAGCACCAGCCGGTCGCCGCCGCGGACCGCGGCCAGCTCGGCCGGTCCCAGGACCGGGACCAGCCGGTCGGCGTTGGCCGACGCGGCCCGTACCCGGCCCTGCTGGTCCACCACCTGGATCGCCGCCGTGCCCTCGCCGCCGATCGGCACCACGTCGGGCAGCACGCCCGCGTCCACCAGCGCGGCGACCTCGCGCGCGCTCTGCAGCGCGCCCGAGTCGACCGCCTCCTGCAGGGTCCGCGACACGGTCACCGCGAGCAGCGCGGCGCCGGCCGCGATGCCGACGCCGAGCAGCACGGTCGCCACCACGGTCAGCCGGGCCCGCAGGCTCCAGCCGGACAGCACCCGGGTCAGCCGCCGTCCGCGGCGAGCCGGTAGCCGGCGCCGCGCACGGTCTGCACCGCCCGCCGCCCGAACGGCACGTCGATCTTGCGCCGCAGGTAGCCGACGTAGACCTCGACCACGTTGAGGTCGCCCTCATGGTGCGGGTCCCAGACGTTGCGCAGGATGTCCACCTTGGGGACGACCTCGCCGACCCGGCGCAGCAGGTATTCGAGCAGGGAGAACTCGCGCGGCGTCAGCTCGATCTCGGTCTCCCCGCGGGTGACCAGGTGTCGGGCCGGGTCCAGCGTCAGGTCGCCGGCGGCCAGCGCGGCCGGCCGCGGCGGCGCGCCCCGGCGCAGCAGCGCGCGCAGCCGGGCGACCAGCACCACGTACGAGAACGGCTTGGTCAGGTAGTCGTCCGCGCCCACGTCGAGCCCATCGGCCTCGTCGTACTCGCCGTCCTTCGCCGAGAGCATGAGCACCGGGACCCAGTTGCCGGCCGCCCGCAGCCGCTCGCACACCCGGTAGCCGGACAGCCCGGGCAGCATGATGTCGAGCACCACGGCCGCGTACGCACCCTCCTGGGCCAGGTGCAGCCCGGAGACACCGTCGTGGGCCAGGTCGACGGTGAAGCCCTCGGCCTGCAGTCCGCGGCGCAGCGCGCCGGCCAGGCGCACCTCGTCCTCGACCACCAGCAGCCGCACCGTCGCACCTTCCCGTACCGGTCCTGTGAGCGTGCTGAGCACCCGCTACGAGGGTGCCACGCGCAGCGTGCCCGCCGGGCACACGCGGCGTCCCGGGGGCGTTGAACCTCTCGGAATCGACGAGGGGTGACGTGGTGGCAGGCACAGCAGCGCAGGGCGGCGACCCCGGCCGGCAGCAGGCGGTCGCCGGGCGGGCGACCGAGGCGCCGCCGCGGCCGGAGACCCCGGGCGCTCCGCAGCAACCGCCCACCCGCCCGGGCCAGCAGCCGCCGGTGGCGGGCGACCGGCCGCCGTGGAAGGTCGAGGGCGCGCCGCAGGGCAATCAGGACGGCGGCCCGGCCAAGCCCGACTGGCGGCGGATCGGCCGGCGCACCTGGTGGCTGGTCCTGCTGCTCTTCGTCCTCAACTGGATCGTCGCCTCGACGCTGATGTCGCCGAGCCGGACGACGGTGTCGTACACGTTCTTCCGGCAGCAGGTGCAGGCCGGCAACGTCAGCGAGATCACCTCGACCGGGGACACCATCGAGGGCACCTTCCGGGCGGCGGCGAAGTATCCGCCCAACGACGGGGCCGCCGAGGACGTCACCGACTTCACCACCGAGCGGCCGTCCTTCGGCGACGACGGGCTGACCGAGCTGCTCCTCGCGCAGGGCGTCACGGTCAACGCCCGGCCGCCGGACTCCGCGCCGCTCTGGCAGCAGATCCTGGTCGGCTTCGGGCCGACGCTGCTGTTCATCGGGCTCGGCATCTGGCTGTTCCGGCGGATGGCGCGCAGCGGCGGCCTCGGCGGGGCCGGCGGGATCGGCCGGTCGCGGGCCAAGCGCTACGAGCCCGAGGCCGGCCCGCGCACGACGTTCGACGACGTCGCCGGCATCGACGAGGTGGAGCAGGAGCTCTCCGAGGTCGTCGACTTCCTCCGCAACCCGGACAAGTACCGGCGGCTCGGCGCCGCCATCCCCAAGGGCGTGCTGCTGTCCGGCCAGCCCGGCACCGGCAAGACGCTGCTGGCCCGGGCCGTCGCCGGCGAGGCCAAGGTGCCGTTCTTCCACATGTCGGCGTCCGAGTTCATCGAAATGATCGTCGGCGTCGGCGCGTCCCGGGTCCGGGACCTCTTCGAGACGGCGAAGAAGGCGGCTCCGGCGATCATCTTCATCGACGAGCTGGACGCCATCGGCCGGGCCCGCGGCGGCGGCAGCTTCGGCGGCGTGGACGAGCGGGAGCAGACGCTCAACCAGATCCTCACCGAGATGGACGGCTTCACCGGCAGCGAGGGCGTCGTCGTGCTGGCCGCGACCAACCGGCCCGACGTGCTCGACTCGGCGCTGCTGCGCCCCGGCCGCTTCGACCGCCGGGTCGCGGTCAGCCCGCCCGACTCCGAGGGCCGCCGCATGATCCTCGAGGTGCACACCCGCAAGGTGCCGGTCGGGCCGGACGTCGACCTCTCCGCGCTGGCGTCCACCACGCCCGGCATGGTCGGTGCCGACCTGCGCAACCTGGTCAACGAGGCGGCGATCACCGCGGCCCGCCGCGGCCACGACCAGGTGCACATGGCCGACTTCACCGACGCCCTGGAGAAGGTCGTGCTCGGCACCCCGCGCAAGATCATGATGTCGAAGGTGGAGCGGGAGCGGACCGCCCACCACGAGGGCGGGCACGCGCTGCTCGGCATGCTCACGCCGGGCGCGGACCCGGTCCGCAAGATCTCGATCATCCCGCGTGGGCACGCGCTCGGCGTCACCTTCCAGAGCCCGGACGCCGACCAGTACTCGTACTCGGAGCCGTACCTGCGGGGAAGGATCGTCGGCGCGCTCGGCGGGATGGCCGCCGAGGAGGTCGTGTACGGCGACGTCAGCACCGGCGCCGAGTCCGACCTGGACCAGGTCGGCCGGATCGCCCGGCAGATGGTCGGCCGCTGGGGCATGTCCCAGCTGATCGGGCCGATCGCGGTGCTGCCGGCCGAGGGGCAGCAGCAGCCGTTCCTGTCCGACGGGTCCGGCCCGTCGCCGGCGACCCGCGAGCTGGTGGACAGCGAGGCCCGCCGCATCGTGGACGAGTGCTACGACCGGGCCCGGCAGCTGCTGCGGGAAAACCGGGACAAGCTCGACCGGCTGGCCGCGGCGCTGCTGGAGCACGAGACGCTCGACTCGGAGGCGGCGTACGCGGCCGCCGGTGTGTCCCGCGACGCCCGGCCCGACCTGGGATCCGGCGAGGTGATCCCCGCCTGAGCGGCCTGTCAGGTCCTCTCAGGGTGCTCACAGTGCCGGCCGCGCAGGATTCCGACATGACTGTCGCACCGTCCCGCGCCCGACTGCTCCGCTGGGGCGTCCCGGTCGCGGCCGCCGCCGTCGTCGGCGTGGCCGCGACCGGGGTGCTCACCGCCGAGGCCGACCCGCCGCTCCCGCCGAAGACGGCCGCCCAACTGCTGGTCGACCTCCAGGGCGCCGAGGTCGACGGGCTGTCCGGCACGGTGCTGCAGGACTCCGACCTGGGCCTGCCGGCGCTGCCGACCAGCGGTCCCGGGGCGGACAGCAGCACGTCGCCGCTGTCGCTGCTGACCGGCTCGCACACGCTCCGGGTCTGGTATGCGGGGGAGGACCGGCAGCGGCTCGCGCTGCTCGGCCGGCTCGGCGAGACCGACGTGATCCACAATGGCCGCGACGTCTGGCTGTGGTCCAGCGGGACCAACTCGGCGACCCACTACACGCTGCCCGCCGGCAAGACCGAGACGGAGCGGCCGCCGGTTCCGGCGCCGCTGACCCCGCAGCAGGCGGCCGAGCAGGCGCTGGCCGCGATCGACCCGACCACCGCGGTGAGCACCGACGGGACCCGCTCGGTGGCCGGGCGGGATGCGTACGAGCTGGTCCTGGCACCCAAGGACACCCGCTCGCTGATCGGTCAGGTCCGCCTCGCGGTGGACGCGGAGACCTCGGTGCCGCTGCGGGTGGAGCTCTTCGGCCGGTCCAGCGCGGACGGTCCGGCCTTCTCGGTCGGCTTCACCAAGGTCAGCTTCGAGGTGCCGGGGGAAGAGCAGTTCCGGTTCACCCCGCCTCCCGGCGCCGAGGTGACCGAGGGCACCCTGCCCTCGCGGGCGGGCCGCCCGTCCGGCGCCGAGCTGGACAAGGCCGCTGGCGCGCTGCGGACCGTCGGGACCGGCTGGACCACCGTGGTGGTCGTCGACGGGATGTCCCCGGCGGCCGACCCCGATGGGTCGGGGGTGGCGATCCTCGACCAGCTGCGGCGGGTCAGCGGCAGCTGGGGCAGCGGGCGGTTGCTCACCTCCCGGTTGACCTCGGTGCTGTTCACCGACGACGGCCGGATGATCGCCGGCGCGGTCCCGCCCGAGCTGCTGTACGCGGCCGCCGCCCGATGACCGCCGTCGAGGCGCCGGCCGCTGAGGTCGCGCCCCCACCGCCGGACGTCGCCCCCGCGGTGACCACGTCCGGGCTGGCCAAGCGCTTCCGCGGCGGCCAGCTCGCCGTGGCCGGCATCGACCTCGACGTCCCGCACGGGAGCGTCTACGGCTTCCTCGGCCCCAACGGGTCGGGCAAGACCACCACGATCCGGATGCTGCTCGGCCTCGTGGTGCCGACCGCCGGGACGCACACGCTGCTCGGCCGGCCGATGCCGTCCGCCGCGGCCGAGGTGCTGCCGCGGGTCGGCGCGCTGGTCGAGGGGCCGGCGTTCCACCCGCACCTGTCCGGCCGGGCCAACCTGGCCCGGCTGGACGCCGCCGACCGGACCGCCGACCCGGCCACCGCCAAGGCCCGGATCGGCGTCGCGCTGGACCGGGTCGGGCTGTCGGCCGCCGCCGGCAAGCGCTACCGGGCGTACTCGCTGGGCATGCGGCAGCGGCTCGGCATCGCGGCCGCGCTGCTGCAGCCGCGGGACCTGCTGATCCTGGACGAGCCGACCAACGGGCTGGACCCGCAGGGCACCCGCGAGGTGCGCGCCCTGGTCTCCGCGCTCGCCGCCGACGGGGTCACCGTGCTGCTGTCCTCCCACCTGCTGTCCGAGGTGGAGCAGGTGTGCACGCATGTCGGCGTCATGCACGCCGGCCGGCTGGTCGCCCAGGGCACGATGGACTCGCTCCGGCAGACCCGGGAGCCGCGCGTGTCGGTCGAGTCGGCCGACGCGGCCGCCGCGGTCCGCGCGCTGCTCTCCCTGGGGCTGTCCCAGGTGGACGCCGACGGCCGGTCGGTGACCGCGCTGCTCGGCGGCGTCACGCCGGAAGCGGTGCTGGCCGGCCTCGTCCACGCCGGCGTCCCGGTGCGACAGTTCACAGTGGACACGCGCGGGCTCGAGGACGTCTTCGTCTCGCTCACCGGGGAGGGCTTCGATGTCAGCGGTTGACCTGGCCGAGCCGGTGGTCGCGGCGCCGCGCCGGGCCGGCGGCACCGGCCGCTTCCTCCGGTCCGAGCTGGGCATGGTGTTCCGCCGCCGTCGCAACCAGGTGATCCTTGCCGTGCTGGCCGCGGTGCCGGTGCTCATCGCGGTGGCGGTCCGGGTGGCCGCGCCGCCGGAGAATCCGGACGAGGGCCCACCTTTCCTGTACGGCGTGGCCGGCAACGGCGTCTTCGTCGCGCTGACCTCGCTCACCGTGGTGCTGCCGTTCTTCCTGCCGCTGGCGGTCTCGGTGGTCTCCGGCGACGCGGTGGCCGGGGAGGCGTCCCTGGGCACGCTGCGCTACCTGCTCACCGTGCCGGTGTCGCGGACCCGGCTGCTCGTGGTCAAGTTCGCCGGCGCGGTGGCGTACGCGGTGGCGGCCGCCCTGCTCGTCGCCGCCGTCGGGGTCGGCATCGGCGCGCTGCTCTTCCCGGTCGGTCCGGTGACGCTGCTGTCCGGCGCCCAGGTCCCGCTCGCGTCCGGGCTGGTCCGGGTGCTGCTCGTCGCGCTGTACGTGGCCACCATGATGGCCGGGCTGGCCATGATCGGCCTGTTCGTCTCCACCCTCACCGAGTCGCCGATCGCGGCGATGGCGACCACCGCGGTGCTGGCCGTGACCAGCCAGGTGCTCGACGCCGTGCCGCAGCTGGACTGGCTGCACCCGTGGCTGTTCAGCCACTACTGGCTGGAGTTCGGTGACCTGCTGCGGGACCCGATCGCCACCGACGGCCCGGTCCGCGGCCTGCTCGTAACGGGCGCGTACGGGCTGATCTTCGGCTCCCTCGCCTGGTCCCGCATGACCACCAAGGACGTCTCCAGCTAGGTGTCCTGCCCATGGACGTTGGTTGACGGGCGGCGACACGGGTGGATGATCTTGATGTAGGTGAGGACCTCCGGCATCGGTGTGGATCGCGACATCTACGCCGATGAGTTGGAGGTCCTCGTGGTCCACGCTGATGCGCCGCTGACGGAGACTGGGCGGCTGCGGCAGCGCCCACCCGGAGCGAACCATGCCCCGGGTGGGCGCTGCCGGCAGGCGGACCGGACGCGGGCGTCAGGCCCGGCGGACGATGCGCGCGATGATGGCACCGACGATCAGGTACGTCACCGCCGCGATGCCCCAGTTGATGACGATGTTCTCCTTCGGGTCGTCCTGCGGGAACAGGTCCCGGAACGGACGGACGAAGAACCGGCCGATGTCGAGGATGAAGTCGACGATGGTGTTGCGCTGGTTGGCGTCGACCAGGACGAGGATGATCCCGACCACGATGATGCCGGCGATGAGCCCGGCGATCGCGGTGATGATGCTCCCCGGAGAGCGATACCGGGTGCGCGTGACCACGGCGAAACCTCCTGATGCACGAGCCCCCGTGGCTGTTGTTGACACGGTTGTTCCCGGCCGGACGCACTGTCCAAACCGCAGGAGATCAGCGCTCCGGCCGCACCCAGGTCGCGCTGTCCGGCGGAAGGGCGCCGGCCGGCGCGGTCGGGTCGCTGACCAGCAGCGGGCGGCCGGGCGGGGCCGGCACGGTCCGGCCGGAGAGGTTGACGGCGACCACCACCTTGCCCCGGGAGAACGCCAGCACGCCGGCCGGGCTCTCCAGCCAGCTCAGCGTGCCGCCGCGCAGCGCCGGCTCAGCCCGCCGGGTGGCCAGCGCGGCGCGGTAGAGCGCCAGCATCGAGGCCGGGTCGTCCTGCTGCGCCTCCACCGTGAGCGGCGCCCAGTCGGCCGGCTGCGGCAGCCAGGTGTCGCGACCGGCGCCGAAGCCGTACGGCGGCCGCTCGCCGGACCACGGCAGCGGCACCCGGCAGCCGTCCCGGCCGCGCCGCTCGCCCCGGGTGTGCCGGAAGACCGGATCCTGCAGCACCTCGTCCGGCAGCTCCACCTCGGGCAGGCCCAGCTCTTCGCCCTGGTAGAGGTAGGCCGGGCCGGGCAGCCCGAGCAGCAGCAGCGCGGCCGCCCGGGCCCGCCGCCGGCCGGTCTCGCCCCCGCCGTACCGGGTCAGGTGCCGGGTCGCGTCGTGGCTGGACAGCACCCAGGTGGTGGCCGCGCCGACCTCGGCGCTGGCGGCGAGCGACCCGTCGATGGCGTCCCGCAGCGCGGCCGCGTCCCAGCCGGCCCACAGCAGCGCGAAGTTGAAGGCCAGGTGAAGCTCGTCCGGGCGGACGTACCGGGCCCGGGCGGCCGCCTCGGCCAGGTAGACCTCGCCGATCGCCATCCGGTCGCCGGCGTACGAGTCCAGCAGCCGCCGCCAGGACCGGTAGACCTCATGGGTCTCCGGCTGGTCCCAGGCGTACCTGGTCTCCTCGCCGTGCCCGGTGCCCCACCGGTGCACGCCCGGGTTGTCCCGCAGCTCGGCGTCCTTGACCAGTCCGTGGGCGACGTCGACCCGGAAGCCGTCCACGCCCCGGTCCAGCCAGAAGCGCAGCGTCGCCTCGGCGTCCGCGTGCACCTCGGGGTGCCGCCAGTTCAGGTCCGGCTGGCCGGGCGCGAAGTGGTGCAGGTACCACTGGCCGTCCGGCACCCGCTCCCAGGCCGGCCCGCCGAAGGCGGACTGCCAGTTGTTGGGCGGCTCGGCGCCGCCCGGCCCGCGGCCGTCCCGGAAGAGGTAGCGGGCCCGCTCCGGGCTGCCGGGGGGCGCCGCCAGCGCGGCCCGGAACCACGGGTGCTGGTCGGAGGTGTGGTTGGGCACCACGTCGATCGTCACCCGGATGCCCAGCTCGTGCGCGTCGGCGAGCATCGCGTCGAACGCGGCCAGGTCACCGAAGAGCCGGTCCACGCCGCGCGGGTCGGCCACGTCGTAGCCGTGGTCGACCATCGGCGACGGGTAGAACGGGGTGAGCCAGAGCGCGTCCACCCCGAGCTCGGCCAGGTACGGCAGGCGATGCCGCAGGCCGGCCAGGTCACCGACCCCGTCGCCGTTGCCGTCGGCGAAGCTGCGCAGGTAGACCTCGTAGAAGACGGCCGAACGCCACCATTCGTCAGTCACGTCCCCTGCCTACCCGGCCGGCGCCTCCTCCGTCATCGGCACCAGGCCCTGCCGGTGCGCGATCGCCACCGCCTCGGTCCGACCGGACGCGCCGAGCTTGCCGATGATGTTGGACACGTGCACGCTCGCCGTCTTCTCCGAGATGAACAGCGCGCGGCCGATCTGCCGGTTGGTCCGCCCGTGGGCCAGCTGGGCGAGCACGTCGCGCTCCCGGGCGGTCAGCCGGGTGGTCCCGGTGTGCACCGGCACCGGCAGCCCGGCGTCGAGCCGACCGCGGCGGGCCAGCGCCTCCAGCGCCTCCCGCAGCGGCCGCGCGCCGAGCTGGACCGCGACCCGGTGCGCCTCGGCCACCTCGGCCGCTGCCTCATCCCGCCGGTCGGCGCCGAGCAGCGCCTCGGCCAGCCGCCACCGGCAGCGGGCCTGCTCGTACACGTAGCCGTAGTCGAAGTGCGCCAGCGCGGCCCGCCACAGCTCCGGGTCGGACCGGCCCTCCAGCCGGGACCACTCGGCCTCGGCCCGGGCCAGCCAGCCCCGCCCCTCCGGCCCCATCCGGGCGCTGTGCGGCCGGCCGCGGCTGGCGGTCGTCCGCGCGTGCTCGATCAGCTCTCGGCCGCGGGTCACGCTCGCCTCGGCGGCGGTCGCGTCCCCGCGCAGCCGCTCGGTCTCGGCCCGGTCCGCCAGCGCGGCCAGGCCGAGCGCGGCCAGCCAGATGCCACCCAGATACCACTTCTCCCAGCGGCGGCTCACGTACGCGATCGCGTTGTCGACCGCCGTCACCGCCCCGGCGATGTCACCGCGCCAGCGCAGCAGGTCGGTCTCGCAACCGCCGGCGACCAGTGCCAGGCTGGTGTCCTGGCTCCACGAGCCGCGCAGCTGCCGCACCCGCTCGGCCGCGCCGGGCAGCCCGCGCCCGACCTCGACGTAGAGCGCGGCGGCGGCCAGCCGGGCCAGCACCGAGTCCGGCGTACGGTCGCCGGCCAGCTCGGCCGCCTCCAGGCTGCCGTCCCAGTCGCCGGAGACGTACCGCGCGATCACCTGCAGGACCCGCATCTCCAGCCCGTAGGCGCTGAAGGTCAGACCGGTCGCGGCGGCCCGCGCCACCCCGGCGTCGAGCACGTCCAGCGCCACCGGCAAGTCCCCGTCGTAGTAGTGACTGCCGGCCAGGTTGTACGTCGCGCGCAGCTCCACCCCCAGGTCGCCGGCCGCGGCGGCGCGGTCCCGGGCCTCCCCGAGTCGCGCCTGGGCGGCTTCGGTGTCGCCGGCGCCCTCGGCCACCAGGGCGAGGCTGGCCAGCGCGTCTGCCTCGACGTCGGCCAGGTCCAGCTGCCGGGCGCCGGCCAGCGCCTCCTGCGCCCAGCACGCGGCCTCCTCGTCCCGGTCCAGGTTGATCGCACTCCGGGCGCGGGTCGCGGCCAGCCACACCCGGATCGGGGTCGGCGGCTCCGCCGGCAGCATCTCCAGCCCCTCGGCGGTCGACTCGTACGCCTCGTCGGGCCGGCCCGCGCCGAGCAGGTGCAGGGCCAGCTTGTGCCGCGCGCCCGCTGCCTGCTCGCTGCCCGGAGCCTCCCGGTCGGCGAGGTCGCGGGCGGCGGCCGCGAGCGCCACCGCCCGGTGCTGCTCACCGGCACTGCTCGCGGCGGACGCGGCCCGCAGCCCGACCGAGATCAGGTCGCAGCCGGCCCGCTCGGCGGCGTCCGGCACCGCGTGCCACAGCTGCAGCGCCTGCTCCAGGTTGCGCAGCGCCTCGACCGGCGCGTGCAGCTCGGCGGCCTCGCCGGCGGCCCGGATGGACGCGGACAGCGCGCCGGGCAGGTCGTGGCTCTGCAGGCAGTGGTACGCCAGCTCGGCCGGGCCGGCGCCCTCGACGCCGTCGGCCAGCAGCCGCGCGTACGTCCCGTGCAGCCGGACGCGCTCGCCGGGCAGCAGGTCGCCGTACACCGCCTCCTGCAGCAGTGCGTGCCGGAACGCGTAGTGGTCGCCGCCCTCGGCCACCAGCACGTGGTGGGTGACCGCCTCGCGAAGCGCCCCCTCCAGCTCGCCATCGGACAGGCCGCTGGCCGCCTGCAGCAGCGGGTGGCCGACCCGCCGGCCGGCCACCGAGGCGACCCGGGCGATCTGCTGCACCGCCGCCGGCAGCCGCTCCAGCCGGGTGAGCAGCACGTCGGCCAGCGCGGACGGCAGCGTCTGGCTCTCCGCCCCGGAGCCGAGACCGGCCGCGTACAGCTCCTCGGCGAAGTATGCGTTGCCGTCGGAGCGGGCCAGCACGTCGCGGACCAGCGGCTCGGGGACCTGCTCGCCGCTGAGGGCGTGCAGGTAGTCGCGCAGCTCGGTCGGGGTGAACGGGGACAGCTCGATCCGCTCGACCGGCGGCAGCCGGACCAGCTCGCCGAGCAGCGGTCGCAGCGGGTGGCGCCGGTGCAGGTCGTCCGCCCGGTACGACGCGACGACGGCCAGGCGCTCGGAGCGCAGCCGGGCCAGCAGGAAGGACAGCAGGTCGCGGGTGGACTGGTCGGCCCAGTGCAGGTCCTCGATCACCAGCAGCACCGGCGCGCCGGCCTCGCCGACGTCACCGAGCACCCCGGCGACCGCGTCGAAGAGCTGGAGCCGGCCGGCGTCGTCGTCGCCGGCCCCGACGGCCGGGACGGGCTGGCCGGGCCGGGTGATCAGCCGGCTCAGCGCCGGCCGGGCCTGCAGCGCCTCGGCCACCGCCTCGTCGTCGGCGCGGCTGGCCAGCTCGCGCAGGGCCTCGGCGAAGGGAAGATAGGGAAGGCCGACCGCGCCCAGGTCGACGCAGTGTCCGGTGAGGACGGTCGCGCCGGCGGCGCGGGCCCGGCGGCAGAGCTCGGTGAGCAGTCGGGTCTTGCCGACCCCGGCATCGCCGGCGAGCAGCACCGCGGCGGGCCGGCCGGTCCGGGCACGCTCGACCGCCGCGGTCAGCCGGGTGAGCTCCTCAGCCCGGCCGACCAGCGGCGCTTCCGATCCCAACCTCGGCACGGCGTTCATCGTGGCACGCGGGTCCGACAGTTCCGGCCGCATTTCGCGCTCCGCGAGCGGGGCGGTCAGGCGGCGCGGGCCGGCACGCTCTTCGCCGCCCCGGCCGCCGCCCCGGCCGTCACCGGCCCGCCGGCCGGGGTCGGGGCCGGGCTGGTCGCCGGCACCGCCCGGAGCGCGGAGCCGCTGCGGTCGGCCGTCCGCAGCCGGCGGGCGAACCGCGCCTGCCGCGCCAGCCGTGCGGCCGCGGCGTCCCGGAGCAGACCCTCGCGCCGGTAGCCGATCTCGGAGTCGAGCGCGGGGCCGTACTGGTAGATCGACATCTCGGGTCCTCCTCGTCCTTCGCTGACGAGGTCAACTCTCGTGCTGAGGCCCCACCCCCGGCATCGGTCGATCACGCCGTCCGCGCCCCACCCCGCACTTAGACCGTCCGCACATCACCCTGAGTGCGCCTAAGGCCCCTCAGGCCCGGCCCCGGCCCGGGCATGGAACGGCCCCGGGGACGTCGTTGTCACCCGGGGCCGTTCGGCCTGCGGTCAGGGCTGCTGGTCGCCCTCACCCGTGCGCTCCTGCGCGAAGTCCACCCCGCGGTCTATGTGCTCGGAGCGACCGCCGCCGGTCTTGTCGTCGGCGAAGTCACCGGCCTTCTCCAGACCCTGGTCGACCTTCTCGTCGTGCTGGTCGGCCAGGTCCCTGGCCTTGTCCATGAAGCCGCCCACCGCTGGGCCTCCCTCCGGTCTCGCACTGCGGAGGAAGCCTGCCCGCACATCAGGGCCGCAAACGAGTCCGTACGCCGGGCCGGTCGCCGGGACGATGGCGACCGGCCCGGCTCAGCCGGCCGGGTGACCCGTACAGATCCCGGCCGGCCCGTTGCGCGGGCTCGGCGCGTCCGTCGGTGCTCGCACCTCCTGACCGGCCGCGTCGCTCTGCTCGGATCGACCGGATCGGCCGGCCCGAGCGCGACGCTAACCGACCGTCCCGGCCGCTCGGTTGTTCTCATCGGGGTTCAGCACTACCTTTCCATACGTCCGTCTTCAGTGGAGCGAGAAATACTGGCCGCAAGGATGGGTGGTCCGATTGCGCACAGTGTTGTCCGGCGCGGTACCGCGCGGTTACAGTCCATCCCGAAGCCGGCTTCCCGGACTAATTGGGCATCACGCCGCAGCCGCGGCCGGACCATCCGGGGCGGCCCGGCCACCGGACTCGCCGTTCCTGCCGCGCCGCCCGAGGGGAGCCGATCGGTGACCGACACCGGCCAGCTGCCCGCCGCGGGCGCCACCCTCTCCTCGCCCGGCTCCGGCAGCGCCGCTCACTCCCGCAGCACCGCGGCGGGCACGCCGGCCGCGCTCCTGGCCGCCCTGCTCACCCCGCTGACGGCCCCTCTTGACCCCGGCGTCGGCTCGGTCGCCGGCGTCGGTCAGACCCGCTCCGCCAACGCGGCCGTGCCCGCGCGGCCCACCCCCCGACTCGACGCCGGGCGCCGCATCCCCCACGGCGCCCGGCGTCGTTTCCACTTCGGACCCCGCCCGGAGGTGACCGCCGGTGTCGGTCGATGAGCTGGAGCGGCTGACCGCCTCCTCGGTGCCGGACCTGCAGCGGGTCGTCGAGGTCACCCGCGAGCTGGTCGACCTCGCCGGCGAGGCCCAGCTGACGAAGTTGTCGGTGCACACCGGCGGCGTCAGCTGGGAGATCGAGGGCGGCGTGGTCGCGATGCCGGTGCTCACCACCGCCACCGCGGTCCCGTCCGCCGCCGTCCCGTCCGCCGCCGTCCCGGAGCCGGCACCCGTCCTGCTCGCCCCCGCCGTCGGCGTCTTCACCCGCGCCGCGGACCTCCATGTCGGCGAGCCCGTCTCCGCCGGCCAGCCGCTCGGCCACGTCGAGGCCATGCGCATGCGCACCGACATCGTCGCCGACCGCGACGGCGTCCTCGCCGAGATCCACGCCACCGACGGCGAGATCGTCGAGTACGGCCAGCCACTCTTCACCGTCACCCCGAGCTGACGCGGGCTCCCTTCGCCACCGGCTAGGGTCCCCTCGCCTGCCCGCGGCGCTCGACAAGGAGGGGCCATGGAGTCGTTCGCCCAGTCCAAGGACCTGCAGGGCGCGGAGTTCGTCGGCGCGAACCTGCGGGGCGCCCGGTTCATCGAGTCCGACCTGACCGGCGTCGTGATGCGCGGGATCGAAGCTCGGGGCATGGACATCGACGCGCCGTGGCTCGTCAACGGCGGCCTGCTCGTCAACGGCATCGAGGTCGCGCCGTACGTCGAGGCCGAGCTCGACCGCCGCTTCCCCGGCCGGGCCGAGCGCCGCGCCCAGGACCCGGACTCCCTGCGCGCCGCCTGGTCCGCCCTCGAACGCGCCTGGGCCGCCGCCCTCGACCACGCCGCCGCCATGCCGCCCGGCACGGTCGACGTGTCAGTGGCCGGCGAGTGGTCTTTTGCGCAGACCCTGCGTCACCTCGTCTTCGCCACCGACATCTGGCTGGGCCGCGGCATCCTGGAGCTCGACGAGCCGTTCCACCCCCTCGGCCAGCTCGACGCCGGCACGGCGAGCGACTCGGGTGCGCCCACCCTCACCGCGGACACCCCGCCGTACGCCGACGTCCTCGCCGCCCGCGCCGACCGCGTCGCCATGGTCCGCGACTTCCTCGTCACCGTCACCACCGACGACCTCGCCGCCCCCCGCAAGAACCCGCACGACCCCGACCACCCGGAGACCGTCCGCTCCTGCCTGCACGTCATCCTCGAAGAGGAGTGGGAACACCTCCGCTTCGCCCTCCGCGACCTCGACACCCTCGAGTCGAAGCCCGCCTGACGGCACACCGTCGCCGACATCGGCCGCCCGCCCCATGGGACACTGACCCCCGGGAGGGCTCGCCTAGTGGCCGATGGCGGCGGTCTTGAAAACCGCTAGGAGCTTGCTCCTCGTGGGTTCGAATCCCACGCCCTCCGCCCCGTACCGGCGCCGAGCTCAGCGCACCTTCCAGACCTGGACGTCGGCGATCCTGGTGGACGGGCCGAAGAGGGCGTCGAGCGTGGTACGCAGCGCTGCGGTGTTCGCCGCGGCGGGGTCGAGCACCACGCAGGAGGCCCGCCAGAAGTCGAGGTCGAGCAGCGCGCGCTGGCGGTCCACGCCTCGGATCCGCGCGGCCGTCCCGGTCTCGGCCACTTCGGCGAGCAGCACCGCGGTCGGCCGCCGGGCGGTGCCGATGGTCCCGGTCCCGCCCGGCCCGTACGGGCCGATGAAGAAGCCCTCGGGCAGCGCGAAGCCGGCGTCGGCGGCGGCGCCCCAGCGCATCGCCCACGGCTGCTGCGGCGTGGGCAGCGGGACCGGGACGAGCACGCCGCCGGGTTCGACGCACTCCCGCCAGGCACCGGTGGTCACGAATTCCGGCAGCGCCGGCCGCTCGGCGGTCGCCAGCGGCCGCGGGTAGAGCGGCAGCAGCGCGGCGGCGACGAGGCCGGGGACGAGCAGCCGGACCGCCGGCCGCTCACTGCGCAGCGCCCGGTCGACGGCGAGCACCAGCACGGTGGCCAGCAGCGGCGCGACCGGGAGCGCGAACCGGGTGGGCAGCGCCGCCTCCACCACCGGCAGCCCGTCCAGCAGCGCGTACGGGCCGGGAATGCCGGTGCGCGAGCCGTTCACCACCAGCTCAGGGCCGGCCGCGAGCGCCGCCAGCGGCACCGCCGCCGCTGCGCACACGACCGCCAGCGGGTGCCGGGCCAGCCAGATCGTGCAGCCGGCGGCGAGGAGCAGCAGCGGCCAGCCGAGGAACGTGGTCTGCTCCGCCGCGCCGGCGCCGAGCCGGGCCGCGCCCGCGCTCCCGGCCAGCGACCCCGGCGAGAACGCCACCCAGCCGGCCAGGTCGGCGGAGAAGAAGCGGGCGTCGAATGGATCGCCGCGTACGCCATGCGGCCCGGCGAACTGGAACCACAGCGGGTAGGCCAGCACGACCAGCGCCACCCCGGCGGTGATCGCCAGGCCGGCCCCGAACCCCGTGCCGGCCCGGCGGACCAGCTCCGGCCGGACGGCCGCGTACCCGGCCGCCACCAGCAGGAGGGTGATGGCGGCGAGGAAGAGCACCTCCTCGCCGATGAAGATCTGCAAGGTGACCACGGCGGCCAACCCGAGCGCGGACGTCACCATGCCGCGGCGGTCCGGCCCGCCGGTCCGTCCGGTGTCCGCGGCCCGGAGCATCCTGACCACGAGCCACACCATCACCGGCACCAGCCACTGCGCGGTCATGTGGAGGTGGCCGTTGGTCTGCGACACCATGCCCGGCGCGAACGCGCACAGCCCGGCGCCGAGCGCCGCCGCGACCCGGTGCGCGCCGAGCGTGCGGGTGTAGAGGAAATGCCAGGCGGCCGCGGTGAGCGCCAGGTTGACCGTCGCGATCAGGGCGAAGGTCACCGGCGCGCCGAGGCCGAGGGTGACCGGGGCGAGCAGCACCCCGAGCACGATGACCGAGGTGTTGGCGAGCAGGTTCACCCCGTCGGGCGCGTTCAGCCGGTCGCTGAGCAGGCCCGCGTGGCCGCGCAGCACCCGCGCGTCGTTGGCCAGGAACCACTCGTACAGCGTCTGGTCCTGGGCGTTGAGCGCGAGTTCGCGTCGCCCCGGCGCCGGCCACAGCCCGCGCGTCACGGCGACCGCGACCAGCAGGAACCCGAGGCACAACGCCAGGTCCGGGCCGTACGACCGGGGCCGGGTCCGGTCCGGCGGCTCGGTGGACACGGGGGGCTCCGCGCGCTCCGTGCTGGTCACGGCGTCCGGCGATCGGCCACGGCGGACATCGCGTCCCTCCCGGCCCCGCGGCGCGCCACCGCGGCCGCGGCGGCCTCCCCCTCGTCGGTGCCGCCGATCCGCCCGGACGGGTGTCCCGGACAGGTCCGACGGCCGGTGAGCGTACCGGAGCGTCACCCCTTGACCGGGCCGTCGGCGGTCGCCGTGGAGATGCTGTCCCGGGAGTTCCGCTCGGTGGACTTCCAGCCGGCCACCGAGCAGCCGGAGCTACGCTCCGACGCGTGACCCACCAGCTGTCCCGGCAGGATGCGCGCCGCATCGCCGTGCGCGCGCAGCTCCTGGACGCCGCCCGCCCGGCCGACCTGCTCGACACGGTCCGGCACCTGACGATGCTGCAGCTCGACCCGACCGCGGCGGTCGCGCCGAACGCCGACCTGGTCGCCTGGACCCGGTTGGGCTCGGCCTACAACAGAGACGAGCTCGCCGAGGCGCTGGAGAAGCGGCAGCTGCTGGAGCTGCGGGCGATGGTCCGGCCGGCGGAGGACCTCGCGCTCTACCGGGCCGAGATGATCGAGATCAGGGGACTCACCGACCGGGCCGACTGGCGGCCGTCGGTGCAGCAGTGGATCGCGGACAACGACGGCTGCCGGCGGGACATCCTCGATCGGCTGGCCGAGCAGGGTCCATTGCCGAGCCGGGACCTGCCGGACACCTGCGTGGTGCCGTGGACGTCCACCGGCTGGACCAACAACCGCAACGTCATCCAGCTGCTGGCCTGCATGGCCCGCCGCGGCGAGGTCGCCATCGCCGGCCGCAAGGGGCGGGACCGGCTGTGGGACCTGGCCGAGCGGGTCTACCCGGACGAGCCGGTCGTGCCGCTGGAGGAGGCGGCGCGGCGGCGCAACGAGCGCCGGCTCGGAGCGCTGGGCATCGCCCGGTCGCGCGGGCAGGAGTGCCCGGTCGAGCCGTGGGACGTGGGCGAGGTGGGCGAGCCCGCGGTGGTCGACGGCGTCAAGGGCGAGTGGCGGGTCGACCCGGCGCAGCTCGGGCAGCCGTTCCGGGGGCGGGTGGCGCTGCTGTCGCCGTTCGACCGGCTGGTGCACGACCGCAAGCGGATGGCCGAGATCTTCGAGTTCGACTACCAGCTGGAGATGTACAAGCCGGCCAAGGCGCGGCGCTGGGGCTACTTCGCGCTGCCGATCCTGTCCGGCGACCAGCTGGTCGGCAAGCTCGACGCCACCGCCGACCGCAAGGCCGGCGCGCTCCGGATCGACGCCGTCCACGAGGACGTCCCCTTCGACAAGAAGACCGCCGCGGCCGTACGCGCGGAGATCGACGAGCTGGCCCGCTGGCTCCAGCTCGACGTCAGCCGGGACTGAGCGAGGTCGGCCGGTCCGCCCGGACGGGCCGCATCGGGGCGTGGACATGACCGTCGCTCACCGCCGCTGACGGGGCCCGCGCGCGGGTGTGCTGCTGCTCAGCACTTGACTTGTGGCCGCCACCGCCGAGGATGACGAGGTCCGTCGGGGCGGCGCTCTCCCCAGACCTGGGGGGTGCCGAGACAGACAACCCAACGGTGGGAGGACAATTTGCGCACAATTCGTAGGGCGGTGTTCGCGGTCGTGGCGACGACCGCAGTCGTCACCGCCACGGCCACCGGCGCCGGTGCCGGCGTGCCGACCGACACCTCCGCGCTCCGGGAGGCCGTGTCGGCCGACGCGATCATGGACCATCTGGCCGAGCTGCAGAAGATCGCCGACAACACCGGCGGCACCCGCGCCAGCGGGACGCCCGGATACGCCGGGTCACTCGACTACATCGAGGGCCTGCTCGAGGCGGCGGGCTACGAGGTCACCCGGCAGGACTTCCTGTTCAACTCGTTCCGGACGCTCTCGCCGTCGGTGTTCGAGCGCGTGTCGCCGGACCCGGAGACGTACGTGGAGGGCGAGGACTTCTACACGGCGGAGTACTCCGGCAGCGGTGACGTCACCGCGCAGCTGCAGGCCGTCGACCTCGTGCTGCCGCCCGGTGCGGTGGCCAGCACGTCCACCAGCGGCTGCGAGCCGGAGGACTTCGCTGACTTCCAGGCGGGCAACATCGCCCTCGTCCAGCGCGGCACCTGCGACTTCTCGGTCAAGGCGGCCAACGCGTACGACGCCGGCGCGGTCGGCGTGGTGATCTTCAACGAGGGCCAGGAGGGGCGTACGGACACGCTCAACCCGACGCTGGGCGACGCGTTCTCCGACCCGCTCCCGGTGGTCGGCACCTCCTTCGAGATCGGGAACGAGCTCGCCGCCCTGCTCGAGGGGGGTGAGGTGGTCATCCACCTGAAGACCGAGACGCTCATCGAGTTGGACGTCCCGACGCAGAACCTCATCGCCGAGACGCCGACCGGTCGCGACGACCGGGTCGTCATGGCCGGCGCACACCTCGACTCGGTGCCCGAGGGCCCGGGCATCGAGGACAACGGCACCGGCTCCGCCACGCTGCTGGAGATCGCGCTGCAGGTCGCCGAGCTCGGTATCGAGCCGCGCAACACCATCCGGTTCGCCTGGTGGGGTGCCGAGGAGGCCGGCCTGATCGGCTCGCAGCACTACGTCGACTCGCTGACCAAGAGCGAGGCGAAGGACATCGAGCTGTACCTGAACTTCGACATGATCGGCTCGCCGAACTACGCGCGGTTCATCTACGACGGTGACGGCTCGGCGTTCGGGATCAAGGGTCCGAGCGGCAGCGACAACATCGAGCAGGTCTTCGAGGACTACTTCGGCTCGCAGGGCCTGGCGTCGGAGCCCACGGCGTTCGACGGACGCTCGGACTACGACGCGTTCATCACCGCCGGGATCCCGGCGGGCGGCCTGTTCACCGGTGCCGAGGACACCAAGACCGAAGAGCAGGTCGGGCTCTACGGCGGCCTCGCCACCTACGACGGGCAGCCGGTGGCGTACGACCCGTGCTACCACCAGGCCTGCGACAGCATGGACCCGATCGGGGACGGCGCCGACGCCGGCCTCTACCAGGCGCTCAACGACGCGTACGGCGGAGCGCTCGAGTACAACGGGGTCATCACCAACGTCAACACGCTCGCCCTGGAGGAGATGGCGGACGCCGCCGCGCACGCGATCCTCACCTACGCCATGTCCACCAGCTCGGTGAACGGCACGGCGCAGGCGTCGGACCAGGCCGCCGCGGCGGCCGGCGACCGGATCGGCGCGCACTTCCGGCGCTGACCGCGGTCTGAGGCAGTCGGCCCCCCGCAGCCGTGTCAGGTGCGGGGGGCCGATCCGTCGCCGGATCAGCCGGCCCGGGCGTCCACTCCCATGTCGGGCCCGGGCAGGATCAGGGCGTGGACCTGACCGGCTGGCTCGCCGCCGCCCGCATCGACCCCGCCGTGTCCGAGCTGCGGCCCGACTACCGGGCGCTGCTGCTGGTCGCCGAAGGGCTGCGGCCCGGCCCGAGCGACGAGTGGAGCGACGGGCTGCTCGCCGCGGCCGAGCGGGACGCCCCGCCGGTCGACCACCCGCACGCGCTGGCCTGGGCGGAGGCGTTCCGCGCCTTCGGTGCCAAGCCGCAGCGGACCCGGCCGAGCTTGACCGCCCTGCTGCGGAGGACGGACGGTCTGCCCCGGATCGACCGGCTGACCGACGCCTACAACGCGGTCTCCGTGCGCCACGGCGTGCCGGTCGGCGGCGAGGACCTGGACGCGTACGCGGGTCCCATGCGGCTCACCCGGGCGGTCGGGGACGAGCCGTTCGAGACCGTGAGCGGCGGGGAGCCGGTCACCGAGTCGCCGGAGCCGGGTGAGGTGGTGTGGCGGGACGACGCCGGCGTCACCTGCCGCCGGTGGAACTGGCGGCAGTGCACCCGCACCCGTCTGACCACGAGCACCACGCGGGCCGTCTTCGTGCTGGACGCGCTGGGCCCGATGGACGACGCAGCCCTGGCCGCGGCCGGGGACGCGCTGACCGAGGCCCTCCAGGAAGCCGGGGCGAAGGTCGAGCGGAGAGTGCTCTAGGCGGCTGACGGGGCCAGGTGCCTGCGGCCGGCCAGGAAGGCGAGGCCGTACAGGACGGCGACGAGGATCAGCAGGAAGCGGAAACCGGTGATCAGCGCGAAGTACTCCAGCGCGCCGCCGACCATCGCCCCGAGCAGGTTCGCCCCGAAGGCGGTGGTGGACGCGCCGATCGACTTGAAGCGCTGGGCGAAGACCAGGTTGGCCAGGAAGATCGGCGCGAAGGCGACCGCGACGCCGGCGAAGAAGCGCGGCACCACCGGCAGCGACAGCAGCGCGGCCGGCGGGATCACCCAGGCGGCGGCGAGGGTGGCCAGCAGCAGGCCGTAGAGCACGACCGGCCGCGGCAGCGGCACCCGCCGGGCCACCTCGATCGCGGCCAGCACGCTGAGCAGCACGCCGGCGAAGACCGCCGCGTTGACCATCCAGGTGGTGCCGAAGAGCAGTGCGAACTGGACCACGTTCTTCGTCTCCAGCAGCAGGAACGCGCCGCCCATGAAGAAGAGGTCCGCGTACGGCCGCATGGTCCGCAACGGCCCGGCCGCCACCCGGACCAGCAGCAGCGAGGCCGCGAGGATCAGCCCGAGCATCCACAGGTAGAAGCTCGGGATCTCGCGCTCGGCCAGGTACGGGAACGGGTAGTCGTCGGTGGACGGCGCCAGGCCCGCCTCGGCCGGCTGCCAGAAGGTCTGGCACCCGGCGACCCGGCCCTCCTTGGCCATGCTGAGCACGACCTCCTGGCGCGGGCCGAGCGACCGTCCCACCTGGACACACGGCTCGGTGTCGTAGACCGCGCGCAGGGTGTTGGCATAGCGGTCGACCAGCCACGGCTCGTAGTAGTTGTACATCGCGAAGCTGCCGCCCGGCTTGAGCAGCGACCGGGCCTGCTCCAGCGCCTCGGTGGTGAAGAGGTAGTTCTCCAGCCGCAGCGCGGCCTGCCCGGTGACGATGGTGGCCGAGTCAGGCAGCGCCAGCAGGATGAGGTCGTAGCGCCGGCCCGTCCGCTCCAGGAAGGCCCGCCCGTCGTCCACGTGCGCGGTCACCCGGGGGTCGGCGTACGGCCGCTCCGGGTGCCGGTCCCGGCCGAGCCCCTGCAGCACCGGGTCGATCTCGACCGCGTCCACCCGCTGCGCACCCTCGGCCAGCGCGACGGCCACGTCGTTGCCGGTGCCGGCGCCGATGATCAGCACGTCGTCCCGCTGCCCCACGTGCGTGTACGGGTACCGGTAGAACGGGTCGACCCGATCGAGCTCGGCCAGCGAGTGGGCGGTCTGGTGCGGCGTGTTGTTGACGTCGACCTTGAGGCTGCCGTCGTCCTCGGCCACCGCGCGGATCTTGTAGTACGGCGACCAGTGGAATCCGCCGAGCAGCGACTGGGCGCCGAGCAGCGCCACCACCAGCCCGATGCCGGCCAGCTGCCAGACCTGGGCCTGCCGGCCGCCGGCCAGCAGCAGGTACGTGCCCGCGGCCAGCACCGCCCAGCCCAGCGGCGGCAGCCGGAGAAAGGACAGCCCGGCGAAGACCACGATGCCCGCGAGGCTGCCGAACACGTCCAGCCGGTATGCCTCCAGCGGCGCGAAGCGGGCGAACGTCCGGGCCACCTCCTGCCCCAGCCCGGCCAGCACCGCGACGGTGAGCAGGAAGATCACCGGCAGGCTGACCCAGCGCGGCAGCGGGCCCATGCCGAGCGCGCCGCCCAGCCGCCAGGCGCCGTCGGCGTCCACGGTCTGCACCGGGAACGCCAGCACGAAGGCCACCAGCGCACCCAGCGCCACCGGCGCCAGCGCGAACAGGTCGATCCGGGACCGGGCCAGCAGGAAGCCGAGCCCGATGCCGAGGAAGCTGGCCAGCAGCACGAAGTTGGTCAGGTGGGTCAGGTAGAGGTTGTTGGCCGCGGTCCACCGGATCAGCGCCAGCTCGACGAAGAGCATGAGGAAGCTGGCCAGCACCAGCCGCGCCCGGTCCCCGAGCCGGCCCGGCGACTGGGGTGCGGTGTCCTCGGTCTGGCGCAGGTCTCCGGTCACGGGCGGTTGCTCCGTCCAGGTCGGACCACGGGGGCAAGGTGGTGCCGCGCCGGTGGAACCTATCCCACCCGGCCGCCCGCGGCCCGGGTGTCAGGTCAGGCAGGTGGCCGGCAGCTCGAACCAGCGCAGATGCTCGAAGTCGGCCGAGACCAGGTCGCCCGGGTCGCCGGCCGGCGCCGCGCCGGCGGCCGCGAAACAGGCCCGGGCGTCGGACAGGTAGCGGGTCAGCACGCTGTCCGGCGCCCGCTCGGCCCGCTGCGGGTAGCGCATGACGCCGTCGGCGTCGTAGTGGACGTCGGTGAGCCGCAGCGGCGGCTCGAGGGCGGCCCCCCGGTGCCGCCACAGCCCGGTGGCCGGCTCGAACCGGTAGTCCGGCAGCAGCCGCCAGCCCTCCCGGGCGACCAGCCGGACCGCCTCGACCAGGTAGTCGCAGACCGGCTCGGAGATGAAGTAGTTGAAGTTGACCCGGACCCAGCCGGGCTTGATCCCCTCGCAGCCGTGCGCGATCTCCCGCTCGAACTCGTGGGACCGGTCCAGGTCGATGCCGAGCAGCCGGTGCCCGTACGGCCCCGCGCACGAGCAGCCGCCCCTGGCCTGGATGCCGAACAGGTCGTTGAGCAGCGCGACCACGAAGTTGTGGTGCAGGTAGCGGCCGCTGGGCGCGCGGACCACGAAGGACACGATGGACAGCCGCTCGGCGTCCAGGTTGCCGAGGATCTCGATGGCCGGCTCGGCCAGCCAGGCGGACACCGCCCGCCGCAGGTAGTGCTCCTCGTGCGCCCGGATCACCTCCAGCCCGACCGCCTGCTTGAGCTGGAAGACCAGCCCGGCCCGGATCGAGTCGATGATCGCCGGGGTGCCGCCCTCCTCCCGCAGCACCGGGTCGGTGAGGTAGCGGTGCTCGGTCGGGTTGACGTACGCGACCGTGCCGCCGCCCGGGATGTCCGGCACCCGGTTGGCCAGCAGCGCCCGCCGGGCCACCAGCACGCCCGGCGTCGACGGGCCGCCGATGAACTTGTGCGGGCTGAGGAAGATCGCGTCCTTGCCGGCCATGTCGATCCCCACGTACGGCGCGGCGGCGGCGTAGTCCCAGAAGGCGAGCGCCCCGTGCCGGTGCAGCAGCGCGGAGATCGCCTCGGTGTTGCTCACGATGCCGGTCACGTTGCTGGCCGCGGAGAACGAGCCGATCCGCAGCGGCCGGTCGGCGTGCGCGGCCAGCTCCGCCTCCAGCCGGGCCAGGTCGATGTGCCCGTCCGCGTCCTCCGGGATGACGACCACGTCCGCGACCGACTCCCGCCAGGGCAGCTCGTTGGAGTGGTGCTCGTACGGCCCGATGAAGACGACCGGGCGGCGCGCCGCCGGCAGCGGGTCACCGGTCCGGTAGCGCTCGTCCGGGGCGCGCAGCCCGAGGACGCCGACCAGCTTGTTGATCGCGCCGGTGGTGCCGGAGCCGCAGAAGATGACGACGGTGTCCTCGTCGCCGCCGACCGCGTCCCGGACGATCGCCCGGGCGTCCTCCCGCAGCCGGGTGGTCTGCAGGCCGGTGCCGCTGGACTCGGTGTGCGTGTTCGCATAGCGGGGCAGCACCTCGGCCCGGATGAAGTCCTCCAGGAAGCCGAGCGCCCGGCCGGACGCGGTGTAGTCGGCGTAGGTCACCCGGCGCGGCCCGTACGGGCCCGGCACCACCTGGTCGTCACCGATCACCGACTCGCGGATGCGGCGCAGCAGCGGGGTCTCGGCAGGCGCGTCCATGCCAGCACGGTAGAACCACGAGCGCGCTCCCCGACACCGCGCCGACCGACCGTCCCTAGATCGCGAGCGCCAGCATCGCGGCCGCGGTGACCAGCTTGACGGCCGGGAGCCGGCCGATCAGGTCCGCGTCCCAGCCGACGGGGTCGCCGGACAGCCGGCGCAGCAGCGGCGTGGCGGCCCGGCCGGCGCCGAAGCCGAGCCCGGCGGCGACGGCCGCCGCGAGGTCCTGGCCGAGCAGCAGCACCGCCACCGCGAGCACGTACGGCGCCGTGGCGGAGACATACGTCCGGACGCCGGTCCCGAGCTCGAAACCGAACTGGGTCGACCCGCGCAGCCGGTCGCGGTGCAGCACGTCCTGCGGGATCTGGCGGGCGTTCTGCGGGAGCGGCAGGCGTACCACCCCGAGCTCGCGCAGCAGCCCGAGCAGCGCGACCGCGACCAGGGCCGCCCGCCGCACCCCGGCGGGCACCGGCGTGACCAGCCCGGACGCGACGTGCAGCACCAGCGCCGAGCAGAGCCCGCCGGCCAGCAGGCCGGCGGCCAGGCAGGCCAGTGCGGCGTCCCGCCCGGATGAGTCCCGCCGCCCGGGCGGGTCCAGCGCGACCGCGCTGTTCCGCGTTCAGACCGAGCCGGACAGCGAGTAGCCGGCCAGCCCGCCGAGCACCGCCCAGGTCAGCACCGGCGCGACTAGCAGCAGGGCGGGGGCCAACAGAAGGACGGGCAGCAGCGGGTCGGTGAGCCGGCGCCTCACGCGCCCGCCCCGCCGAGGAGCGCCCGCCACGTCGCCGGGCCGACCACGCCGTCGACGACCAGGGCGTTGAGCCGCTGGGCGTCCCGTACTGCGGCCTCGGTGCCGGCGCCGAAGACGCCGTCCACGGCCAGCTCGTAGCCCCACTTGTCCAGCTGCACCTGCGCGGCCCGCACCGCCGTGCCGGTCTCCGGCCGGCGCACCGTGATCACCAGCGCCGGCCACGTCTGCGGGTCGAGCACGCCGGTCACCGGCAGCCCGGCCCGGGTCTGGAAGCTGCGCACCGCGGTCTCGGTGAGCGGGCCGAAGATGCCGTCCGCGGTCAGCGTGGCGCCGCGCGCGTTGAGCAGGTGCTGCCCGGTGGTGACGTTCGGACCCGAGGCGCCGCGCCGGACGGTGGGCCAGCCGACCGTCCCCGGGCAACCGCAGTCGGTGGTCCAGCGGCAGATCGACCGCACCCAGCCGGCGCTGGTCCGCCGGTAGCCGTCGTGGCAACGCCGCTCCACGTGGCAGCCGCACGACCCGCACGCGCCCTGATAGCGCCAGAGCCACCCGTCGTACGAGCCCGAGAAGCACTGGTTGGGTCGCAGCGTCCAGGTGGTGCCGTCGGACTTGTGGAAGCCGGCGCCGGCGCCGGTGGTGACGCACGCGTCGGCGAAGATGGGGCTCGGCCCGCAGCCGGGTGAGCAGTCGTGGTCGCTCGCGTACGACGGGCAGCTGCCGTAGATGTCGTAGCCGTCGGCGTACGCGCGCCGGGCGGCCGGGAAGACGCCGAGCAGCGCCATGCCGGCGGCGGTGCCGAGCGCCGCGCCGGCCTGCAGCACGCCGCGCCGGGACGGGCCGGGCCACCGGGCGGTGCCGGTCCGGCGGGACCGGGCCGCCGGGTCGCCGAGCTCCGGCACCTGGTCGAGGGCGGTCACCGGAGGTCCCCGGCCGGGACGGTGCCGGCGGTGCGGGCGGGGCCGGCAGTGCCGGCGGTGGCGAGGAGGTCGCGCAGCGCGGCGCGGGAGCCGACCGGCCCGGCGGCCGCGACCCGGTCCGCCCGGTCGACCGCGACCGCGTACGGGGTCGCGACCACGTCGTACCGGTCGAAGAGCGCCGCCTGCCCTGCCCGGACGGTGACCGATCCGGCCGGCGTGGTGTCGGGCCCGGTGCCGGCGTAGAGGGCGAGCACCGGACCGGCCGCGGCCGCCTCGTCCAGCGCCTCGGTGCAGGTCCGGCAGTCGGCGCTGAGGAAGAGCAGCAGCAGCGGCCGGTCCGCCGGCGCCAGCCCGGCCAGGCCGGGCGCGGTCGCCCCCGGTCGTGGCCCGACCCGGCGGGGACCGGCGGCCAGCGCGTGTACCTGCCGGATCAGGCCGGACACGACGAGGGCGAGCA
>CAVXZF010000011.1:0-547464 GCA_963766325.1 uncultured Actinomycetota bacterium
GAAGTTGGGCGGGTAGGGCGCGTCGCCGAGCCCGCGGTCGGTCTCGTCCCGGTCGGCCCACTCCAGCAGCGGCTCGATCGACCAGGCCACGTCGTCGATGCCGGCGTGCACGTCGCCGAGCGCCGCGAAGCGTGCCGGCACCGTCGCGATGGTGAAGTCGGCCGGCTCCGCGTCGGGCAGCTCGTCCCAGGTGATCGGGGTGGAGGCCGGGGCGTGCGGCTCGCCGCGCAGCGAGTACGCCGAGCGGATCGTGCGGTCCCGCGCGTTCTGGTTGTAGTCGACGAAGACCTGCTCGCCGCGCTCCTCCTTCCACCAGGCGGTGGTGACCAGGTGCGGCGCCCGCCGCTCCACCTCGCGGGCGAAGGCCAGCGCGGCCCGGCGGACCAGGGTGAAGCCCCAGTGCGGCTCGATCCGGACGTAGACGTGGATGCCGCGGTTGCCGGAGGTCTTGGGCCAGCCGACCGCACCGAGGTCGTCGAGCACCTCCTTGACCACGGTCGCCACCACCCGGGCCTCCGGGTAGCCGGTGCCCGGCTGCGGGTCGAGGTCGATGCGCAGCTCGTCCGGCTTCTCGGTGTCGGCCCGGCGCGAGTGCCACGGGTGGAACTCCACCGTGGACATCTGCACCGCCCAGACGACGCTGGCCAGCTCGGTCACGCACAGCTCGTCCGCGGTCCGCCCGGACGGGAACTTGACCTGCACGGTCTCCAGCCACTCGGGCGCGCCCTTGGGCACCCGCTTCTGGTAGACCTTGTCGCCGTCGGTGCCGGCCGGGAAACGGTGCAGCATGCAGGGCCGCTCGCGCAGCGCCCGGACGATGCCCTCGCCGACGGACAGGTAGTAGTTGACGACGTCGAGCTTGGTTTCTCCGCGGGCGGAGAAGTAGACCCGGTCGGGGTTGGTCACCCGGACGACCCGGTCCCCCACCTCGACGTCCACGTGCGGCGAAGCCACGGCGAGCACGCTACCGCCTGTGAGGGCCGGCGGGTGTCACCCCGCCGTCCGGGGGACCTCGGCCACTTTTGGGGACGCCGCGCACCGCAAGGTGTTAGGAAGGCTCGGTGCGTCCCTCCTCGCGCGTCGCCGCGCTCTCCGTGTCCGCCCTGGTGGTCGGTGGGGCGGTGGCGCTCAGCGCCTCCCCGGCCGCCGCCGTGTCGCCGGACGTCGTCATCAGCCAGGTGTACGGAGGTGGCGGCAACTCCGGTGCCACCTTCACCAACGACTTCATCGAGCTGCGGAACACCTCCGCCGCCGCGGTGGACGTCACCGGCTGGTCGGTGCAGTATGCCTCCGCCGCCGGCACCACCTGGGCGATCACCGCGCTGTCCGGAAGCATCGCCCCGGGAGGCTACTTCCTGGTCCAGGAGGCCCCCGGCGCCGCCGGCACCACCCCGCTGCCGACCCCGGACGCCACCGGCACGATCGCGATGAGCGCGAGCGCCGGCAAGGTCGCGCTGGTCACGGCGGCGGCGGCGCTGGTCTGCACGGTGCCCGACTGCGACACCGCGCCGGGCGTCCGGGACTTCGTCGGTTACGGCTCGACGGCCAACGACTCGGAGACCGCGCCGACGGCGACCCTGTCCAACACCACGGCCGCGCTGCGCGCCGGCGCCGACACTGACAACAACGCCGCCGACTTCACCGCCGGCGCGCCCAACCCGCGCAACAGCGGCAGCACCGAGCCTCCCGTCGACCCGGGCGTGCCCGGCCTGCGCATCGCCGACATCCAGGGCACCGCCCACCGGTCTCCACGTGCGGGCGTCAAGGTCGCCGAGGTGCCCGGCGTGGTGACCGCGGTGTCCGGCAACGGGTTCTGGTTCCAGGACCCGACGCCGGACTCCGACCCGGCGACCAGCGAGGGCCTGTTCGTCTTCACCGGCAACGCGGCGAAGCCCTCGGTCGGCAGCGCGGTGACCGTGACCGGCACGGTGACCGAGTTCCGCCCCGGCGGCGACACCGCGACCAGCACCAACCTGACCACCACCGAGCTGACCTCGCCGGTCGTGACCGTCACCGGCGCCGCCGCGGTCCCGGACGCCACGCTGGTCGGCGCCGGCGGCCGGGTGCCGCCGTCGACCGTGGTCGAGGACGACGCCACTGGCAATGTCGAGGCGGCCGGGGTGCTGTTCGACCCGGCCGAGGACGGGCTGGACTTCTGGGAGTCGCTGGAGGGCATGACCCTGCGGATCGACGACGCGAACGTCGTCGGCCCGCGCAGCAGCTTCGGCGAGCTGCCGGTGGTCCCGGCCGGCGCGACCGTGCGCACCGCGCGCGGCGGCATCCTGCTGCGGGCGACCGACCCGAACCCGGAGCGGGTGCTGCTCGATGACGTGCTCGCCCCGGTGCCGACCGCGAACACCGGCGACACGCTGCCCGGCGCCACCGTCGGCGTGCTCGACTACTCCTTCGCCAACTACAAGCTGCTGGTCACCACGACCCCGGCCGTCGCGTCCGCCGGCTTGGCCCGAGAGGTCACCCGCCGGTCCACGGACGTGGAGCTCGCCACGGCCACCTTCAACGTCGAGAATCTCGACGCGGGCGACCCGCAGTCGAAGTTCGACGCGCTGGCCGCCCAGGTGGTCACCAACCTGGCCAGTCCCGACCTGCTCGCGCTGGAGGAGGTGCAGGACAACACCGGGCCCGTGAACGACGGCGTCGTCGCGGCGGACCAGACGCTGCAGCGCTTCACCGACGCGATCCGCGCCGCCGGCGGGCCGGCGTACCAATGGCGCCAGATCGACCCGCAGAACCTCCAGGACGGCGGCGAGCCCGGCGGGAACATCAGGGTCGCGTTCCTGTTCCGCACCGACCGCGGGCTGTCCTTCGTGGACCGTGGTACGGCGACGGCCACCACTCCCACCCAAGTGCAGGCCATGCCGGACGGCAAGCCGCAGCTGTCCCTGTCCCCCGGCCGGATCGCCCCCACCGACCCGGCGTGGGCGAACAGCCGCAAGCCGCTGGCCGGCGAGTTCCGCTGGCACGACAAGCCGCTGTTCGCGGTGGCCAACCACTTCAACTCCAAGGGCGGCGACCAGCCGGTCAACGGCCGCTTCCAGCCGCCGGCCCGGATCACCGAGACCCAGCGGCACCTTCAGGCCCGCCTGGTGCACGACTTCGTCGCGGACATCGAGCGGCTGAACCGGAAGGCGGCGGTCGTCGTCCTCGGCGACATCAACGACTTCGAGTTCTCCGAGACGGCGAATATCCTGGTCGCCGGCGGCGTGCTGGTCGACCTGCCGCGCACGCTGCCCGACAGCCAGCGCTACTCCTACGTCTTCGAGGGCAACTCGCAGGTGCTCGACCACATCCTGATCAGCCCCGGGCTCGCCTCCCGCCGGTACGACTACGACATCGTGCACGTCAACTCGGAGTACGCCGACCAGGTCAGCGACCACGACCCGCAGGTCGTGCGGATCAGGCCGTAGGGGTCCGCGGCTCGGTCGCCGCACCGGCCTAGAGTCGGTGCGGTGACCGAGCTGGTGGCCGACTGCGCGCGCTGCTCCGCGCTGTGCTGCGTGCTGCCGGCCTTCGCCCGGTCCGCCGACTTCGCGCTGGACAAGCCGGCCGGGCGGCCGTGCCCCAACCTGCGGGCCGACGACCGGTGCGGGATCCACGACTCGCTGCGGTCGCGGGGCTTCCCGGGGTGCGACGCGTACGACTGCTTCGGCGCCGGGCAGCGGGTCAGCCTGCTGACCGGCGGCCGGGGCCGGGCCGCGGCCACCGTCTTCCCGGTGGTCCGGCAGCTGCACGAGCTGCTCTGGTACGTCCGGTGCGCGCTCGCCGAGCCGGCGGCGGCACCCCTGCACCCCGAGCTGCGGCGGGCGTACGAGGAGACCGAGCGGCTCGCGGGCGGCGATCCGGCGGCCCTGGCCGCCCTCGACCTCGACGCCCACGGCTGCGCCGTCGACGCCCTCCTCCGCCGTACCAGCACCCTGGTCCGGGTCCCCGCCGGGGCGGCCCTGGCCGGGGCCGACCTGATCGGGCGGGACCGGCCGGGAGCGGACCTCCGGCGCGCCGACCTGCGGGGCGCGCTGCTGCTGGGAGCGGACCTGCGGGGCGCGGACCTGCGGCGGGCCGACCTGCTCGGCGCTGACCTGCGGGCCGCGGACCTGGGCGGCGCCGACCTGACCGGCGCGCTGTTCCTCACCCGCCCGCAGCTCGCGGCGGCCCGCGGTGACGGCACCACCCGGTTGCCGGCCGGGCTCGGGCGGCCGCCGCACTGGGCAAGTACGGTGGCAGGGTGAGCGCGCCGAAGGTGGAGAAGTCCGACGAGCAGTGGCGGGCCGAGCTGTCCCCGGCGGAGTACCAGGTGCTCCGCAAGGCCGGCACCGAGCGGCCGTGGACGGGTGAGTACGTCGAGGAGAAGCGCACCGGCGTCTACCGCTGCCGCGCCTGCAAGACGGAGCTCTTCCGCTCGGACACCAAGTTCGACTCGCACTGCGGCTGGCCGAGCTTCTGGTCCCCGCTGGCCGGCGACCGGGTGATCCTGCGCGAGGACCGCAGCCTCGGCGCGGTCCGCGTCGAGGTGCTCTGCGCGACCTGCGACTCGCACCTGGGGCACGTCTTCTCCGGCGAGGGCTACGGCACCCCGACCGACGACCGCTACTGCATCAACTCGATCTCGCTGACCTTCGAGGAAGAGCCGGCTAGCTGATCGACGGCGGCCGGGCGCCGAGGAAGAACCAGCCCGGCAGCCCGGCCGTCTCGAACCCGGCGCTGGTGTTGCCGGCGATCCGCGAGCCGCGCACGGTCGCGGTGCCGGTCCTATCGTTGCTGACGAAGAAGATCGCGCCGCCGCCCTCGTTGGCGGTGTTGCCGGTGATCGTGGAGCCGGTGACCCGCAGCGTGAACGTGTTGCCGTCGAGGTAGATCGCGCCGCCGCTGCCGCCGCCCGGGGTGCCGGCGCGGGCCGGGTTGGCGCCGCGGCCGATCGCCCGGTTGCCGGTCATCGTGCTGTCGGCGATGTCCCAGGACACCCCGATGCTGGAGACGGCGCCGCCGTTGGAGCACACCCCGCCGGTGAACGTGCTGCCGACGACCCGCACCGGCCCGCCGCCGTACTGGCTGAGCACCCGCAGCGCCGCCCCGCCCAGGTCGGGCCCGGTCGGGTCGCAGCGGTTGCCGGTGAAGCGGCTCCCGATCACCGAGAGCTTGCCGCCGCGGACGAAGACCGCGCCCCCGCCGCCGCCCTCGGTCCGGTCGCCGGTCGAGTTGCCGTCGGCGAAGGTGAGGTTCTGCAGGACCAGCTCGGGGTGGTCCTGGTCCTGGCAGTGCGAGGTGGTGTGGACCTGGGCGGCGTCGCAGGTGTTCTGGTAGAGGATGCGCCGCTGGCCGCCGCCGGACAGGGTGACCCGGCCGCCGCCGTCGAGCACGGTCCGCCGGTTGCGGTTGACGACCTTGGCGGTGGCGGCCATCCGGATCGTCACCGGCGCCGCGCCGCAGTCGAAGGTGACGATCCCGCCGGCGGCGACCGCGGCCACCACCGCGGCGGAGGTGCAGCTGGCCGCGGTGCCGGTGCCGACGACCCGGTCCGGCCGCGAGGTGTCCACGCCGCGCCGGTCCACCGGGGCGGCCGGCGGCGGCTCCGGGGTCGGTGACCGCGGGGCGGCGGCGATCCGCCCGGCCGGCGGGATCGGCGGCGCGGCCGGCGGCCTGGGTGCCGCGACCGCGGTCCGGGCCGGCGACGACGCCCCGGCGGGCGCCGGGGCGGCGGCCGGCGGCGCGGGCGTCCCGCAGGCGGTCAGCGCGGCGACGGCCAGCGCCGCGAGCCCGACCCGCCGTAAGTGCACCGCGGGACCTTAGCGCTTACCGCAGCGCGGCGACGAGGTCGGGGAGGGCGCGGCGCCGGCCGGTGTAGAACGGCACCTCCTCGCGGACGTGCCGGCGGGCCCCCGACGCCCGCAGGTGCCGCATCAGGTCCACGATCCGGTGCAGCTCGTCGGCCTCGAAGGCGAGCATCCACTCGTAGTCGCCGAGCGCGAACGACGCGACCGTGTTGGCCCGCACGTCCGGGTAGTCCCGCGCCATCTTGCCGTGCTCGGCCAGCAGCTCCCGCCGCTCCGCGTCGGGCAGCAGATACCACTCGTACGACCGGACGAACGGGTAGACGCACACCCAGGCGCGGGGTTCCTCGTCGGCCAGGAACGCCGGGACGTGCGACTTGTTGAACTCGGCCGGCCGGTGCAGCGCCAGCTGCGACCACACCGGCGCCAGGTGCTCGCCGAGACCGGTCCGCCGGAACCGCGCGTACGCGTCCTGGAGCGCGTCCGCGGTCGGCGCGTGCCACCAGACCAGCACGTCCGCGTCCGCCCGCAGCGCAGACAGGTCGTACGTCCCGCGGATCACCACGTCCTTGGCCGCCAGCTCGTCGAAGAGATCCTGGGTCTCCTCGACCGCGCGGTCCCGCCGCCAGGTCAGCCCGTCGTCGGCGCGGAACACCGACCAGGCCGTGTATCGGATCGTCTCGTTGAGCTCACGCGCCCGCTTGCCGTCCACCCGACCGTCCGCCACCGGTCCAGTCTCTCAGGTGGGCCAGCACCGCCGCCGCGGCGGCCGTGCCGGACGCGACGCAGGCCGGCACCCCGACCCCGTCGAAGGCGGCGCCGCACACGGCCAGCCCGGGCACCCGGGCCACGTCGGCCCGGATCCGGCGGACCCGCTCCAGGTGGCCGGGCGCGTACTGGGGCAGCGCCCCGCCCCACCGGGTCACCCGGGCCGCGACCGGCGTCGCCCGCACCCCGGTGAGCGCGGCGACCTGGCCGACGACCAGCCGGACCAGGTCAGGGTCGTCGCGCTGCAGCACCCGGGCCTCCTGGTGCCGGCCCACCGAGGCGCGCAGCACCGCCACGTCCCGGCCGCCCAGATGCGCCCACTTGAGCGAGGAGTACGTCACCGCCTTGACCGCGCGCCCCTCGCTGCCCGCGACCAGCAGCCCGGAGCCGCGCAACCCGGCCAGCGCGGCCGCCGGGTAGGCCAGCGTGACGATGCCGATGCTCGCGTACTGCATCGCGGCCAGCTCGTGCGCCGCCCACGGGGTCAGCGGGGCGAGCAGCCCGGCCGCCTTGGTTGCCGGCACCGCCACCACGACCGCGTCGGCGACGATCGTCACCGGGGCCGGCACCGGCCCGGCGACCAGCCGGAAGCCGGCCGCGGTCCGCTCCACCCGGCGCACCGGCAGCCGCAGCCGCACGTCCGCGCCCGAGGCCCGGGCCACCGCCTCGGGCAGCAGCCCGAGCCCGCCGTCCAGGGACGCGAACACCGGCCGGTCGGCCGCCCCGGCCGGGCCGGCGTCCAGCACCGACCGGGCCGCCGCGACCAGCTTGCCGCCGCCGGCGGCCTCCAGCGCCGCGACCAGCTGCGGCATCGTGGCCCGCAGCGACAGGCCGTCGGCGCGGCCGGCGTACACGCCGCCGAGCAGCGGGTCGACCAGCCGCTCGACCACCTCGGGGCCCAGCCGGCGGCGGACATACTCCCCCACCGACGGGTCGCCCAGCGGCGCCGGCTCGTCCCGGTCGGCGCCCACCGCGGCCAGGCCGTCGGCGGTGAACAGCCCGGACCGCCGCAGCGCGGCCCGGTCGCCGGGCACGCCGAGCACGGTGCCGGTCGGCAGCGGGGCCACGGTGCCGTCCACCACCACCGACGCCGCGGTGGTGGCCGGGTGCACCAGCTCGTCGCCGAGGCCGACCGCCCGGGCCAGCTCGACCCCTTCCGGGCGCCGGGCCAGGAAGGTCTCGGCGCCCTCGTCGACGGGCACGCCGCCGACCAGGGACACCCGCAGCTTGCCGCCCAGCCGGGCGGCGCCGTCGATCACGGTCACCTTGGTGCCGCGCGGGGCGTCGCGGGAGATCGCGTACGCCGCCGCGAGCCCGGCGATGCCACCGCCGACCACCACCACCCGCGCCACCCGCCCATCTTGCCCAACAGGGTCCGGCGGATCGAGACCGGATCGCGATCTTCGGGTGGGAACCCGGTCCCGGCCGCGGCGGTCGCAGCACCAGGTCGGGACGAGGAGGCTGGGATGGGCGGATCGGGTACGGGCCGGCGGGCGGTCGCCGGGATGGCGGCGCTCGGCGCGGCGGCGCTGCTGGTGCTGGTCGGGTGCAGCGCGGGCGGGAGCGACTCCGGCGACTCCGGCGGTGGCGGCTCGATGGCGGAGGTGGCCCCGGACCGGGCCGCGCCGGGGATCGCCGCGCCGGAGCAGGCCGGGTCGGCCCAGGACAGCGGCACCAGCGCCGGCTCGGGCACCAGCGCGAACAGCGCGGCCGGCACCAAGGTCGAGGTGGCCGAGCCGGCGCTGATCCGCACCGCGGAGCTGACCGTACGGGTGCAGGACGTCCCCGGCCGGGCCCGCTCGGCCCAGGAGATGATCCGCGCGGCCGGCGGCACCATCGCCGGGGACAGCAGGTCCGGCCGCGACGAGCAGGCCCGCGCCGACCTCACGCTCAAGGTGCCGCCGGGCCGGCTGGACGGCACCCTCGACCAGCTCGGCGGGCTGGGCGAGGAGCTGCGGCGCACCAGCTCGACCCAGGACGTGACCGAGGAGGTCGCCGACGTCAGCTCCCGGGTGGCGACCATGCAGGCGTCGATCGCCCGGGTGCGGGCGATCCTGTCCCGGGCCGAGCGGATCGGCGACGTGGTGGCGGTCGAGGGCGAGCTGTCCCGCCGGGTGACCGAGCTGGAGTCCCTGCAGGCCCGGCAGCGGGCGCTGTCCGGCCAGGTCACGATGGCCAGCATCAGCCTGCACCTGGTCGCGCAGGACGTCACCGCGCCCCCGCCGGCCGACCGCGGCGGCTTCGTGGGCGGGCTGGAGGACGGCTGGCGGGCGTTCACCCACACCGTCGGCTGGGTGCTGACCGCGATCGGCGCGCTGCTGCCGTTCCTGATCGTGCTGGTCCCGCTCGCGATGGCGGTCCGCTGGTACCTGCGGCGCCAGCGCCGCCCGGTGGCCCCGGCCCCGGCGCCGGCCCCGGTCGCGCCGTCGGCCGGCTAGCCCGGCGGCGGGTCAGCGGGGGACGGAGTGGACCAGCTCGACCAGGCGGGTGAGCACGCCGGGATCGGTCTCCGGCAGCACCCCGTGACCGAGGTTGAAGACGTGCCCGGGGGCGGCCCGCCCCTCGGCCAGCACCCGGCGCGTCTCCCGCTCCACCACCGGCCAGTCGGCCAGCAGCAGGGCCGGGTCGAGGTTGCCCTGCACCGCCCGGGCCGGCCCGGCCCGGCGGCTCGCCTCGTCCAGCGGGACCCGCCAGTCCACCCCGACCACGTCGGCGCCGGCCTCCCCCATGAGCCCGAGCAGCTCGCCGGTGCCGACTCCGAAGTGCACCTTGGGCACGTCCAGGTCGGCCAGCGCGGCCAGCACGGCCCGGCTGTGCGGCAGCACATGGGCGGTGTAGTCGGCCGTCGAGAGCGCGCCGGCCCACGAGTCGAACAGCTGCAGCGCCGACGCGCCGGCGGCCGCCTGCACCCGCAGGAAGGTGGCCGCCACCCCGGCCAGGTGGCCGAGCAGCGCCGACCACAGCTCCGGCTCGCCGTGCATCAGGGCCTTGGTGCGGGCGTGGTCCTTGGACGGACCGCCCTCGACCAGGTAGCTGGCCAGCGTGAACGGCGCCCCGGCGAAGCCGATCAGCGGCGTCCCGGCCAGCTCGCGGACCAGCGTGCGGACGGCCTCGTCGACGTACGCGACCTGGGCCGGGTCGAGGCCGGGCAGCTTCTCCACGTCGGCCGCGGTCCGGACCGGGTCGGCCACGACCGGCCCGACCCCGGCGACGATGTCCAGGTCGACGCCGGCCGCGCGCAGCGGCAGCACGATGTCGGAGAAGAGGATCGCCGCGTCCACCCGGTGCCGGCGGACCGGCTGCAGGGTGATCTCGGTGATCAGCTCGGGCCGGGTGCAGGCGTCGAGCATGCCGACCCCGCGGCGGAGCTCCCGGTATTCCGGCAGGGAGCGGCCGGCCTGCCGCATGAACCACACCGGCGTCGTCGGCACCGGCTGCCGCCGCATGGCACGGACCAGCAGGGACTCGGCGGGGTCCGGCGCGGCGCTCACCGGTGCCATCCTGCCACGACCCGGTCGACCGGGCGCGGCGGCGCCCAGCCGGACATAACAGTACGACCCGGGCAGCCCGCCGCCCGCAGCAGGCGACACGCCGTCCGTCCTCCCCCGCCCGGGCCGGCCGCCGTGTCACCGTGCCGGAGAGCGGTCGTCTCCCACCGTGCGAGGAGGTCCTATGCCCAGCCAGCTCAGGTCCTGCCCGTCCTGCCGGGAGGAGCGCGCCTTCGAGGCACCGCCGTGCGGGGACGGCCACGGGCCGGACTGCGCGGAGCTTGCCTGCCGCGACTGCGGCGCCGCGCTGCTGGTCGACCCGCTGGTGGTCGCCCGCCGCCGCACCCGCCGTCGCGCTGCGCTCGGCGCGGCGGCTTGACCGGGCGAGGAGGGGACGCAGTGGCCGCCTCCGTGCCCGAGCGCGGCGTGCCGCGGCCGCGGGCCCGGGTGCTCGCGCCCGCCGAGTTCGCCGCCGCGGTCCGCAGCCTGGGGACCGCCAGGCCGCGGACCGAGGTGCGGGTCGACGAGGTCCGCCCGCCGCAGAAGCTGGCCCCGTGGACGCACGCGCTCGCGCTGACCGTCGTCGTCGGCGACGACGAGCCGGCCACCGGCCGGCTGGTGCTGCTGCACGACCCGGCCGGCTACGAGGCATGGGAGGGCACCCTGCGGCTGGTCGGCTTCGTGTCGGCCGAGCTGGACCCGGAGATGGCCGGCGACCCGCTGCTGCCCGAGGTCGGCTGGAGCTGGCTGATCGAGGCGCTGGACGCGGCCGGGGCCGAGCACCGGGCCGCCGGCGGGACCGTCACCCAGACCACCTCCACCCGGTTCGGCGACCTGGCCGGGCCACGGCGTACCTGCGACCTCGAGCTGCGGGCGTCCTGGACGCCGGCCGGGCAGGACGTCTCGGCGCACCTGCGCGCGTTCGCGGACCTGCTGTGCACGGCGGCCGGGCTGCCGCCGGCCGGGGTCATCGCGCTGCCCACCCGCCCCTGACCGTCGGCCGGGTCCGGTCAGCCGACCTCGATCGCCTGGTCGGCCGGAGCGGCGCGTTCGGCGGCGGCCGCGATCTGCCCGCCGAGCGCGGTCCGGGGGGACAGCGGCAGCCGCAGGGTGAGCAGCGTCCCGCGCCCGGTCCCGGTGTCGACCTCCAGCGAGCCGCCGGCCAGCCGGGCCCGCTCCCGCAGCAGGCCGAGCCCGACGTGCCGGCCGCCCTCGGACTGCACCTGGCTCGGAACGAACCCGGGCCCCTCGTCCCGCACCCGGGCGACCAGCCACTCCCCCTCCACCGCCAGCACCGCCTCCGCCTCGTCCACGTCGGCGTGCTTGACCACGTTGAGCAGCGCCTCCTGGAAGAACCGGTAGACCGTCACCGCCGACACCAGCGGCAGCGGGTACGGCTGCTCCGGCCAGGACAGCCGCACGGTGACCAGGTAGCGGCTGGCGAACTCGCGCCGCAGCGCGCCGACCGCGGACGCCAGGTCACCGTCGCGCAGCTCGGCCGGCCGGGTGCGGGCCATCACCGCCCGGACCTGCTCCTCGGCGTCCTCGACCAGCTCGCGCACCTGCTCCAGCCGGCTCGGGGCCGGGTCCCGCTCGGCCAGCAGCGCCCGGGCCGCGGCCAGGGTCTGCGCCACCGTGTCGTGCAGCTCGGCCGACAGCTGGCCGCGGGTCGCCTCCTCGGCCGCGACCAGCCCGGATAGCAGCTCGAAGACGCCGGCGCTGGCGTGCTCGGCGGTGCGCCGGGACTGCTCGGCGACCTCGTCGGCGACCCGGGCGCGCAGGTGCAGCGCGTCCAGCACCCGGACCAGCTCGGAGAACTCCCGCGCCGCCCCGACGAACTCCGGCGCGAACGGCTCGACCCGCAGCGAGGGCTCCCGCAGCCGGCGCACCGCGTCGGCGTGCAGCTCGCGCAGGCCGGCGGTGACCCGGCGGGACCAGAGCACGCCGGTCGCCGCCATGAGCATCCCGACGAACATCCCGGCCGCGAGCGCGCTCGCCTCGGTCCGGTCCAGGCCGCCGCGGGCCAGGATGCTGCCCACGATGAGCACGATGGTCAGGACGGTGGCGCCCGCACCGACCGCAGTCCAGGCCGCCAGCGACAGGCTCGGCCGGCGCCGGATCACGGCCCGACGGCATCCTCGAGCCGACCGGTGGTGGTCCACTCCGGGTCGCGCCGGGACGGACCGGCCGGGCCGGCCGTGACGGCCTTGCGGCCCGCCGCGGGCGCGTCACTGGCCAGCGCGATCGCGCCGAGCAGCGAGGCCACCGCGCGCTCCACCGAGTAGAGCTCGGCCACGATCTCGTCGACCGCGTCCGGGCCGTCGTAGCGGGTGGCCAGCCGGGACAGCCGGTGCGCCGACTCGCGCAGCACGGCCAGCGCCGGCACGGTCTCCTCGCCGAGGTCGCCGAGCACGCGGGTGGCCGCCCCGTACGCCTCCGCGCGGCCGACCGCCGCGTCGTGCCGGGCGGACAGCTCGGCCACCGACAGCCAGGACTCGGCCTGGCCGGCCAGCAGCTCGGCCAGCTGGGCGTCCGCGCGGGTGAAGGGCGCCGCCCGCTCGGCGCGGTGGGTGACCAGCACGGCCAGCGGCCGCTCCGGGTCGCCGAGCACTGTCGAGCAGTAGGGCCGGTCGCCGTCGTGGCCGACCAGCACGCCGCGCGCGGCCAGCGCCCGCAGCGCCCAGGCGGCGTCGAGCGCGTCGGCGTCCGCGCGCAGCCGCGCCGACACCCCGGTCTCGTCGCCGACGTAGCGCAGCAGCCCGTCCGGGTGGCGCAGCAGCATCTCCACCCGGGTGCCGCCCAGCAGCCGGGCCGCGGCGGTGACCACGACCTGCGCGGACGCGTCGACCGAGCCGCCGACCCGCTCCTGGCCGCGGGCGAGCTCGGCATACAGCCGGGCCTCCGAGGCACGCCGGGTCTGCTCCTTGTACGACCACCAGAGCAGGCCGAGCGGGACGACCAGGCCGAGCAGCCCCAGCGGCGCGTGCAGCGCCAGCCAGGCGCCGAGCAGGCCGAGCGAGGCGGTGCCGGCGAAGTGGATGAGGCCGAGCGTGCCGCTGTAGACCAGGACCCGCCCGTACGGCTTGCCGGTGGTCAGCGCGACCGGCACCGAGACGAGCAGGTGGTTGATCGCGTAGATGGTGAGCAGCCCGGCGCTTGCGGCCATGAGCCCGCCCCCGAGCGCCTGGGTGACCAGGGCACCGGCAGCCACGCTCAGCGCGTGCATGGCGAGGTTGAAGCGGAGCTTGAGCCACTCCGTCCGCAGCTGCGCCAGGCCGATGCCGACCACGTAGGCCACCGCGATCCAGGCGCCCGCGGCGATGACCAGCCCGACCGCGACGAACGCGTCGTTGAGCGCGAAGACGAACGCCTGCCGTCCGACCACCAGTCGGACCGACGCCCGCTCGGCCAGCCCGACGCCGAGCGCCAGCAGCGGCGCGGCCCACCAAGCCGGGCTGTTCCATCCGATGACCGCGAAGAGCAGCAAAGCCGTCACCGCGCTCAGCGCGGCAACGACGGTGATCGACCCCGTGGGACGCTTCACGCGCGTGCGATCTCCATAGCCACGGCGGACCCGCCCCAGCCCCATGAGATGCCATCGTTCGAGTCACCGAACGAGCTGATCGCTCCCGCGGCGCTCGCGGCGCCGACGGCGAGCCCGAGGGCCACCGCTGTGAAGATCAGCGCTTGGATGAGCCGCTTGTGCATCGATCCCACTCCAATTTTCCGTCACACCTCAGTGGACCAAGCCGGATCATGCAGATAGTAGCCGGTGCCGGGCCTTGGTGACGGCTCGGCGCCGGATCTTGGACAGCTGGCCCGGAGAATACCCCGAAGGGAGTAGCGTGCGGAGTATCGCGCACGGCAGGCTGTCGCGCGTGTGCCGGCCTGCCGGCGGGGGGAACCGTCGGCGCGGGACCGCGCACGGCGGCGCACGGGAGGCGGGCGTGACCACGGAGGGCACGAGAGGGGCGGACGTGACCGCAATGCAGGCCACGGCAGCAGGGGCCATGGAAGGCATGGGGCCGGCCACGGCCGAGCGCTTCACCGCGCTGGTGGTGGATGACCACCCGCTGCTGCGGGAGTCCATCGTGACCAAGCTGCGGGCGATGGGCGCGACGGAGGTGTACGAGGCGGCCAGCGTCGCCGAGGCCCGCGCCCGGGCGCACGCGTCCGGTCCGTGCGACCTGTGCATCCTCGATCTGGGCCTGCCGGACGGCAACGGGCTCGATCTGCTCGGCGAGCTGCGCAACTCCGGCTGGCCGCGGCTGGTCGTGCTGTCCGCCGCCGACGACCCCTACTCGGTGCGCGCCGCGTTCGTCGCCGGCGCGCAGGGCTACCTGCTCAAGTCGGCGTCGCCGTCGGTGGTCTCCGACGGGGTGCGCCGGGTCCTCGACGGCGGGGTCTATGCGGACCCCTCGGTGGCCTCGCTGCTTGCCGCCGGGCTGCGCGGCGGCCCGAGCGAGAGTGGGGTGGCCGACCTGTCGGCCCGCGAGATCGAGGTGCTCCGGCTGGTCGCGGACGGCAAGTCCAACAAGCAGATCGGCGAGACGCTCAGCCTGTCCGCGCTGACCGTGAAGAGCCACCTGGCCCGGATCGCCCGCAAGCTCGGCACCGGTGACCGGGCGGAGATGGTGGCCCTGGTCATGCGGGCCGGCATCATCCGCTGACGAGCCGCCGGGACGCCATCGTGACGGAGCCGTCGGGACCGCGGGCCGCCGCCGCACCGATGGCCCCCGGCCGTCCCGAGCCCGACGGCCGCACCCGCCGGACCCGGCGCATCGACCGCTCCGGCCGGGACGGGGAAGCCGCGCCGCCGACCCCCGACGGCGCCGAGCCGCCGGCGACCGACTCGGCCGGACGCCCGCCCCGGACCGACACCACCGCCCGGGCCGGCACCGCGGCGCCGGCTGACGGGGCGGTGGCTGACGGGGCCGCGGCTGACGGGGCCGCGGCTGACGGGGCCGCAACGGGCGGGGCCGCAACGGGCGGGACGGCGGCGGGCGGGATCGCGGCGGTGCCGCTGGTCGAGCCGCGCGAGGGCGTTCCCGAGCCGGTCACCACCGCGGCCGCGCTGGCCGAGGCGACCGCCCGGCTGGCCGCCGGCACCGGCCCGGTCGCGGTGGACGCCGAGCGGGCCTCCGGCTACCGCTACGGCCAGCGGGCGTATCTCGTGCAGCTGCGCCGCCGCGGCGCCGGCACCGTGCTGATCGACCCGGTCGGCGTGCCGGACCTGTCCGAGCTGGGCGCCGCGCTGGCCGACACCGAGTGGGTGCTGCACGCGGCCAGCCAGGACCTGCCCTGTCTGGCCGAGATCGGCATGCGGCCGCGCACCATCTTCGACACCGAGCTGGCCGGCCGGCTGCTCGGCCACGAGAAGGTCGGCCTCGGCGCGATGGTGGAGCGGCTGCTCGGGCTGACCCTGGAAAAGGGGCACTCGGCCGCCGACTGGTCCACCCGCCCGCTGCCCCGGTCCTGGCTGGCGTACGCGGCGCTGGACGTCGAGGTGCTGGTCGAGCTGCGCGACCTGCTGGAGGCCGAGCTGGCCGCCACCGGCAAGCTCGACTGGGCCCGGGAGGAGTTCGCCGCGGTCGCCGCCGCTCCCCCGCCGGCGCCGCGGGCCGAGCCGTGGCGGCGCACCTCCGGCATCCACCGGGTGCGCGGCCGCCGGGCGCTGGCTGCGGTGCGCGCGCTCTGGGAGTCCCGGGACGCGCTGGCCCGCCAGCGCGACATCGCGCCCGGCCGGGTGCTGCCGGACAGCGCGATCGTGGCAGCGGCGGTCGCCGACCCGGCCTCGGCCGAGGACCTGTCCCGGCTGCCGGTGTTCTCCGGCCGGCAGCAGCTGCGGCTGCTGCGCCGGTGGTACGGCGCGGTCGCCGACGCGCGCAAGCTGCCCGACGCCGAGCTGCCGCTGACCGCGGTCCCGTCCGACGCGCCGCCGCCGGCCAACCGCTGGGCCGACCGGGACCCGGACGCCGCCGCCCGGCTGGCCGCCGCCCGCGCCGCACTGGGCGCCCTGTCGGAGACCCACTCCGTCCCGGTGGAAAACCTGCTCTCCCCCGACCTGGTGCGCCGGCTGGCCTGGCAGCCGCCGGCGGACCGGTCGGCGGCCGACGTCGCCGCCGCGCTGACCGCCGGGGGCGCCCGGTCCTGGCAGGTCGGGCTGGCCGCCGGACCGCTCGCGGTGGCGCTGGCGGCGACCGCCGACACCACCGCCGGGGACACCCCGGGCTGAGCCGACGCTGAGACGCAGGCCACTCCACCGGCTTGTTACCGGCCAGTAGGTTTCCGTCTAGAGTGTCGTCATGCCCAGCCGCTCCCTCCGCGAGGTCGTCTTCGTCGACGGCGCCCGCACGCCGTTCGGCAAGGCCGGCCCGACCGGTCTCTATGCCGAGACCAGGGCCGACGACATGATCGTCGCCGTCATCCGCGAGCTGCTCCGCCGGCACCCGGGGCTGCCGCCCGAGCGGGTGGACGAGGTCGCCGTGGCGGCCACCACCCAGACCGGCGACCAGGGGCTCACAATCGGTCGCAGCGCCGCGCTGCTGGCCGGGCTGCCCAGGTCGGTGCCCGGGTTCGCGATCGACCGGATGTGCGCCGGCGCGATGACCGCGGTGACCACCGTGGCCAGCGGCATCGCCTTCGGGGCGTACGACGTCGCCATCGCCGGCGGGGTGGAGCACATGGGCCACCACCCGATGGGCCAGGGCGTCGACCCCAACCCGCGCTTCCTGTCCGACAAGCTGGTCGACCCGTCGGCGCTGGTGATGGGCGCGACCGCGGAAAACCTGCACGACCGCTTCCCGGGCATCACCAAGGCCCGGTCGGACGCCTTCGCCGCGGCCAGCCAGGCCAAGCTGGCCAAGGCGTACGCGGACGGCAAGGTCCAGCCGGACCTGGTGCCGGTGGCGACCCGGTCGGCCGAGCTCGGCTGGGGCCTGGCGACGAAGGACGAGCCGCCGCGGCCGGGCACCACGGTGGAGGCGCTGGCGACGCTGAAGACCCCGTTCCGGCCGCACGGGCGGATCACCGCCGGCAACGCGGCCGGGCTCAACGACGGCGCCACCGGCTGCATCGTCGCCGCCGAGGAGGTCGCCGCCGAGCTGGGGCTGCCAGCCCGGATGCGGCTGGTGGGCTACGGCTTCACCGGCGTGGAGCCGGAGGTGATGGGCGTCGGCCCGATCCCGGCCACCGAGCGCGTGCTGCGGACCACCGGGCTGTCCATCGAGGACATCGGCCTCTTCGAGCTCAACGAGGCGTTCGCGGTGCAGGTGCTCGCCTTCCTCGAGCACTTCGGCATCGCCGACGACGACGCGCGGGTCAACCCGTACGGCGGGGCCATCGCGGTCGGCCACCCGCTGGCCTCCTCCGGGGTGCGGCTGATGACGCAGCTGGCCCGGCAGTTCGGCGAGCACCCCGAGGTGCGGTACGGGCTGACCGCGATGTGCGTGGGCTTCGGCATGGGCGGGGCGGTCATCTGGGAGAACCCGGCTTGGTCGGGGCGTTCCGGGAGCGCGAGGGCTCGCAGCGCGAGCGGGGAGGCACAGTGACGACGGCGGCGGAGTTTCCCGAGGAGCTGGTGACCCGGGCCCTGGTCCGGTACGTGGAGGTTCCCGGCCTGTCCGGCGAGCTGGCCCTGGTCACGCTCGACAACGGCGAGGACCACACGAAGCCCTCTACGTTCGGCCCGGGCGGGCTGGCCTCGCTCGACGCCGCGCTCGACGAGGTCGAGGCGCACTCGCCGCGGGTGGCGGCGATCGCGGTGACCGGCAAGCCGTTCATCTTCGCCGTCGGCGCGGACCTCAAGGGCGTCGGCCGGATCACCACCCGCGAGCAGGCGCTCGAGGTCGGCCGGCTCGGCCACCGGGTGTTCCGCCGGCTGCGGGACAGCGCGGTGCCGACCTTCGCCTTCGTCAACGGTGCGGCGATGGGCGGCGGGCTGGAGATCGCGCTGCACTGCCACTACCGGACGCTGTCCCGGTCGGCCGCCGCACTGGCGCTGCCCGAGGTCTTCCTCGGCCTGGTGCCCGGCTGGGGCGGCACGCAGCTGCTGCCCGCGCTGGTCGGCGCGGACGCCGCGGTGACCGTGATGGTCGACAACCCGCTGGCGCAGAACCGCATGCTCAAGCCCGCGCAGGCCGCGGCGCTGGGGCTGGCCGACGTGCTGCTGGACGGGGCCGACTTCCTGGCCGAGTCGCTGCGCTGGGCCGCCGGCGTGGTGTCCGGCCAGGTCACGGTGAGCCGGCCGGAGGTCGACCGCGGCGCGGCCTGGGACGAGGCGCTGGCCCGGGGCAGGGCGCTGGCCGACGCCAAGGTGCACGGAGCCGCCCCGGCGGCGTACCGGGCGCTGGAGCTGCTCGCGCTGGCCCGCACCGCCGACCTCGACGAGGGCTTCGCGGCCGAGGACGAGGCGCTGGCCGACCTGGTCATGGGCGACGAGCTGCGCGCCGGGCTCTACTCGTTCGACCTGGTCCAGCGGCGGGCCAAGCGGCCGGCCGGCGCACCGGCCACGGAGCTGGCCCGGCCGGTGGCCAAGGTCGGGGTGGTCGGCGCCGGGCTGATGGCCGGCCAGCTGGCGCTGCTGTTCGCCCGGCGGCTCGAGGTGCCGGTGGTGCTCACCGACCTCGACCAGGCCCGCCTGGACAAGGGCGTCGCGTACGTGCACGACGAGATCGACACCCTGCTGCGCAAGAAGCGGATCGGCCCGGACCAGGCCAACCGGCTCAAGGCGCTGGTCACCGGCTCGCTGACCAAGGACGCGTTCGCCGACGCCGACCTGGTGATCGAGGCGGTCTTCGAGGAGCTGAAGGTCAAGCAGCAGGTCTTCGCCGAGGTGGAGGCCGTGGTCAGGCCGGACTGCGTGCTGGCGACCAACACCTCCTCGCTGTCGGTCAGCGAGATGGCGGCCGGGCTGGCCCACCCGGAGCGGGTGGTCGGGCTGCACTTCTTCAACCCGGTCGCGGTGCTGCCGCTGCTGGAGGTGGTCCGGGCCGAGCGCACCGACGACGCGACGCTGGCCACCGCGTTCGCGGTCGGCAAGCAGCTGAAGAAGTCCTGCGTGCTGGTCAAGGACGCGCCCGCGTTCGTGGTCAACCGATTGCTCACCCGCTTCCTCGGCGCGGTGACCACCGCGGTGGACGAGGGCACGCCGGTGGAGGTGGCCGACCGGGCGCTGGAGCCGCTCGGGCTGCCGATGACGCCGTTCACGCTGCTCGCGCTGGTCGGCCCGGCGGTGGCGCTGCACACCGGGGAGACGCTGCACGCGACCTGGCCGGACCGGTTCCCGATCAGCGACAACCTGGGCCGGCTGGTCGCAGCCGGCAAGCCCGGGCTGCTCACCTGGGGCGCCGGCGGCCCGGAGGTCGACCCGGAGGTGCGGGACCTCTTCGTGGTCGGCGACCGGCCGTCGACCGAGGAGCAGGTGCGGGAGCGGGCGCTGGCCGCGCTGGCCGAGGAGGTGCGGCTGCTGCTCGACGAGGGCGTGGTGGCCGAGCCGCAGGACGTCGACCTGTGCCTGCTGCTCGGCGCCGGCTGGCCGTTCCACCTCGGCGGCATCACTCCTTACCTGGACCGCAGCGGGGTGGCCGAGCGGGTCACCGGCCGCCGCTTCCTCCCCGCCGGCCTCGCGTCGGTCCCGAGTTAGATCTGGGTGACGGCGGAGGCGGCGGGGAGGGTGGCGCCGACGGTGTAGCCGGCGCGCTCGCCGGGGGTGTAATAGACGATCCGCCCGTCCGGGCGGACCGTCAGCACCCGCCCCGACGCGGTGAAGGCCGGCGGCGCCGCCCCGGGCACCGGCGGCCCGCCGGTCAGCGCCACGAGGTTGATCGCGCCCTCGGTACGGGCGCTGGTCGGCCCGGCCATCAGCCAGGCCGAGTCGTTGATCCGGGCCAGCACGGCGAAGGTCTCGCCGCGCTCGTCCAGCACGCCGGGGCCGATCACCTCCACCGCGTTGAGCTTCGGCAGCAGGCGCGGCTTGCGGACGCCGGGCAGCGGCGAGATGACCCCGAGCCGGCGCTGCTCGTCGCGCAGCAGGACCACGTCGCCCGACGCGGCGAGCGCCTCGGCCGCGGCCAGGAACCGCACGCCGCCGTCCCGGTTGACCACCAGCGTGGTGAGCGGCACCCCGTTGGGCCCGGTGGACGGCACCGGGGAGGCGGTCGTGTACGGCGGCGGGGTCGGCGTCAGCGGCAGCCCGGACGGCGTGCCCCGGCCGGACGGCGACGCGCCGCTCGACGGGCTCAGCGTCGGGGTGGGCGCCAGCCGGGTGCCCCCGGCCACCGGCCCCGCGGTCGGGGTGGGGCTGCGGGTGGTCGGCGACGGGGTCGGCCGCCGGCCGGGCAGCACCGGGTCCGGCACCGTCCCGGTCGACACGATCAGCCCGGCCGTGCTCTCCGCGACCAGCCGGGACGCCCGCGGCAGCGGCACCGTGGCCGGGGCCCCGCCGGTCAGCGGCACCCGGGTGGCGACGCTCTGCCCGCCGCCCGGCCCGGAGCCGGTGGCGCCCGGCGGGACGCCGCGGCGGGAGACCAGCCAGACGGCGGCCCGGTCGACGCTCGGCACCGCCAGCTCGGCCGGGCCCAGCAGCACCGGCGGCCGGGCGGCGCGCAGCAGGTACACCGCCGTGCGGCCGGTCGGCTGCCGGCCCAGCAGCACCACCCCGGCCGGCTGGGTCCAGGCCCGCAGCGCGGTCACCCCGGCCGGCACCCGCACCGGCCGGGACTTGCGGGCCGCGCTGTCGTAGCGCACCAGCTTGCCCTCGACCACCAGCAGCAGGTTGCCGACCGGGTACGGGTACGGGTCCGCCGCGTCCACCGAGACGCCGCTGTCCCGGGCGGCCGGCGGCGGCTGGCCCTCGACCACGCTGACCGCGACGGCGACCCCGAGCAGGGCCACCGCGAGCGCCGGGCGGCGGACCCACCGGGCGAACCGGCCAGGCCGCCGGGCCGGTGCCGGCCCGGACACGGGTTCGGGCGGCGGCGGCACGGCGGCCATTCTCGCAGCTTGTCCCGCCGCCCCGTCCGCAGCCGCCCCGTCGGCGCCGCCCGGGCGTCAGGCGCGGGCCGGGACCGGGGGTGCCGGGAGCCGGCTCGGCGCCGGCAGCCGTACCGTCACCTCGAGCCCGCCGCCGGACCGCGGCGCCGCGACCACCGCCCCGCCGTGCGCGGCCGCCACCGCCCGGACGATGGACAGCCCCAGCCCGGCGCCGCGTGACCCGGTCCGCGCGGTCCCCCCGCGGCGGAAGGGCTGGAAGAGCTCCTCGACCTCGCCGGCCGCCACCTCGGCGCCGGTGTTGGCCACCGCCAGCCACGCCCCGGCGCCGGCCGTGGTCCCGGTCCGTACCGTCAGCCAGCCGCCGTCCACGTTGTGCCGGACCGCGTTCTCCACCAGGTTGCCGACCAGCCGCTCCAGCAGGTGCGGGTCGCCGTCGGCGGGCGCCGGCTCGGTCTCCGTGCTGACCGACAGCCCGCGGGCGGCCGCCTCGGCCGCCACCGCGGCCAGCGCCGCCGGCACCAGCGCGGCCAGGTCGACCGCCTCCCGCTGGGCGAGCCCGGTGCGGGCCTGGCCCTCGGACCGGGCCAGCACCAGCAGGGCATCCACCAGCCGGTCGGCCCGGGCGCTGGCCTCCCGGACCACCTCCCCCATGGTGCGCAGCTCGGCCACGGTCGCAGCCGGGTCACCCAGGGTGACGTCCACCTCGGTCCGGATCACCGCCAGCGGGGTGCGCAGCTCGTGGCTGGCGTTGGCGACGAACCGGCGCTGGCTGTCGAAGGCGGCGTCCAGCCGGGCCAGCATCGCGTCGAAGGTGTCGGCCAGCTCCTTGAGCTCGTCCGGCGGCCCGTCCAGCCCGATCCGCTGGTCCAGCGTCTCCTCCGACAGCCGGCGAGCGGTCGAGGTGACCCGGCTGACCGGCTGCAGCGCCCGGCCGGCCAGCACGTACGCGGCCGCGATGCCGACCAGCACGGTGACCGCGAAGACCAGCCCGGCGGAGCGGAGCAGCTCGCCGCGGGCGGAGTCGCGGACCAGCTCGGAGAACTGCGCGGCGGTCAGCGAGGTGCCGTTGCTGAAGCGCAGCACCACCTCGGGCGGGAACTGCGGCAGGGACCGCAGCGCCCGGTCCAGCACCACGACCGCGGCCCCGAGCAGGGTGGCGGCGACCACGGCGAGCAGCCCGCCGTAGAGCAGGGTCAGGCGCAGCCGCAGGGTCAGCGCGGGCCGGGCCACCAGGTCACCCCGCCGCGGCCGCGCCGGGCTCCACCGGCACCCGGTAGCCGGCCCCCACGACCGTCTCCACCACCCCGGGCTCGCCGAGCTTGCGGCGCAGCGTCATCACCGTCACCCGGACCGTGGTGGTGAAGGGGTCCGCGTTCTCGTCCCAGACCCGGTCGAGCAGCTCCTCGCTGGACACCACCGCGCCGCGGGCGGCCAGCAGCACCTCCAGCACGCCGAACTCCTTGCGGGTCAGCTCGACCGGCCGGCCGGACCGGCGGACCGTACGGCGGGCCGGGTCGAGCGCGAGGTCGCCGGCGGTGAGCACCGGCGGCGCGGGCGGGGTGGACCGCCGCCCGAGCGCCCGCACCCGGGCGACCAGCTCCTCGAACGCGAACGGCTTGGCCAGGTAGTCGTCCGCCCCCAGGGACAGGCCCTCGACCCGGTCGGCGACGGTGCCGCTGGCGGTGAGCATGAGCACCCGGGTCAGCGCGGCCTCGGCGGCCAGCCGGCGGCACAGCTCGTCGCCGGACATGCCGGGCAGGTCGCGGTCCAGGACCACGACGTCGTACCTGGTCACGGTCGCCTTCTCGTGCCCGTCCACCCCGTCGTACGCCACGTCGACGGCCAGGCCCTCCCGCCGCAGCCCGCGGGCGACCGCGTCGGCGAGCGGCGCCTCGTCCTCGACCACCAGCACCCGCACGGCTCCCAGCATGCCCCACCGGGCGTACGTCCGCCGCAAGCATCCGCGTTACTCGATCGTTACGCCACATGACCGCCAACGGCGCCACAGTGCTTGCCGGGCGTACCACCCCTGGATATGTTGTCGCCCACAACAATTGCAGGCAGGCGCGGTGGCCGGCTCGGTGAGACCCCCTGCTGGGCTCGCTCTCCCGCAGCAGCAGACCATCAGCAGCCAGGAAAGGACCGCATCCATGCGCAAGCGTCACATCTGGGGGGTGGCGACCCTCGCCACCGCCGCCCTGTTGCTGTCCGCCTGTGGCGACGACGGCGGCGACGACGGTGGCGGGGGCGGGGACAACGCCGCCGGCAAGGTCGGCGTGATCCTGCCGGACGCGGCCACCTCGCCGCGCTGGGAGGCCAACGACCGGCCGCTGCTCAAGGCCGCGTTCGACGCCGCCGGCATCCAGTCCGACATCCAGAACGCGAACGGCGACAAGTCGAAGTTCGGCACGCTTTGCGACGGCATGATCAACGCCGGCGTGAACGTGCTGCTCATCGTCAACCTCGACTCCGAGTCCGGCACCGCCTGCCTGAAGAAGGCACAGACCGCCGGCATCAAGACCATCGACTACGACCGGCTCACGCTCGGCGGCGGCGCGACGTACTACGTCTCGTTCGACAACGTCGAGGTCGGCAAGCTGATGGGCGAGGGCCTGAAGAAGTGCCTGACCGACTCGGGCAAGACGGCCGGCAACATCGTCTTCATCAACGGTGACCCGACCGACAACAACGCCGCGCTCTTCAAGCAGGGCTACGCCGAGGCGCTCAAGCCCGACATCGACAGCGGCAAGTACAAGCTGGTCGGCGACCAGACCGGCAACTGGGACGCGACCAAGGCCGGCACCGCGTTCGAGCAGATCTACACCCAGAACGGCGGCAAGATCGACGGCGTGGTGTCCGCTAACGACACCATGGCCGGCGGCATCATCGCCCGGCTCAAGGCGAACAACCTCAACGGCAAGGTGCCGGTGACCGGCCAGGACGCCAGCGTCGCGGGCCTGCAGGCGATCCTCGCCGGCGACCAGTGCATGACCGTCTACAAGGCGATCAAGAAGGAGGCGGACGCCGCCTCCCAGCTGGCCATCGCGCTGATCAAGAACTCGGACGCCAGCAGCATCGCCTCCGGCACGGTCAAGGACACCGTCCTGAACAAGGACGTCCCGTCCGCGCTGCAGACCCCGCAGTCGATCACCAAGGCCAACGTCAAGGACGTGATCGACGACGGCTTCTGGAAGGCCAGCGACATCTGCACCGCCGAGTACGCCGCCGCGTGCAGCAGCGCCGGCATCTCCTGACCTGACGCGGCGGGCCGGCCGGCACCCCTCGGGGCCGCCGGCCGGCCCGCCGCCCCTCATCTACCAGCACCCCAGAGCGAATGAGGTCCGGCATGACGATGCCGAGCACGACCGCCGGCGCGTCCCGGTCCGGGACCGGCACGCCGCTGCTGTCGCTGCGCAAGATCAACAAGAGCTTCGGCGCGATCCACGTCCTCCAGGACGTCGACTTCGACGCCTACCCCGGCGAGGTCACCGCCCTGGTCGGCGACAACGGGGCCGGCAAGAGCACCCTCATCAAGGGTGTGGCGGGCATCTATCCGTTCGAGGCCGGGGACTACCGCTTCGAGGATCAGCCGGTCACCGTCCACAACCCCAAGCACGCGAACGCGCTCGGCATCGAGGTCGTCTACCAGGACCTCGCCCTGTGCGACAACCTCGACATCGTGCACAACCTCTTCCTCGGCCGGGAGATCACCAAGCGTGGCGTGCTCGACGAGGCGACCATGGAGCGCCGGGCGACCGAGACGCTGGCCGGGTTGTCCGTACGGACCGTGCGCAGCATCCGGCAGCAGGTGGCCAGCCTGTCCGGCGGCCAGCGGCAGACCGTCGCCATCGCCCGCTCGGTGATCTGGAACTCCAAGCTCGTCATCCTCGACGAGCCGACCGCCGCGCTCGGCGTCGCCCAGACCGAGCAGGTGCTCAAACTGGTCCGCCGGCTCGCCGACAACGGCCTCGCGGTGGTGCTGATCAGCCACAACCTCAACGACGTCTTCGAGGTCGCCGACCGCATCTCGGTGCTCTACCTGGGCCGGATGGCGGCCCAGGTGAAGGCGACCGAGGTCAGCTCCAACCAGGTGGTCGAGCTGATCACCACCGGCCGCTCCGGGTCGATCGGGCTGGCCCCCGGCGCCGAGCCCGAGGACGTCGTCGCGGAGCGGGCCGAGGCCGAAGTCATCGCCGCGTCGTCCAAGGAGGCCACGCCATGACCGCCACCACGGTCGCCGAGGACGCCCCGCAGCTGCCCACGCCCGCCCCGCGTGAGCTGCGCACCGCGGTCAGCGACTACGTCGCCCGGGTCCGCGGCGGCGACGTCGGCTCGCTGCCGGCCGTCCTCGGCGTGGTCGTGCTCGTGATCGTCTTCTCCATCCTGCGGCCGAACACGTTCACCAACGCGTTCAACCTCGCCAACCTGATCAACCAGTCCGCCGCGGTGATGGTCATCGCGATGGGCCTGGTCTTCGTCCTGCTGCTCGGCGAGATCGACCTGTCGGCCGGCTGGACCGCCGGCGTCGCGGCCGCGATCATGGGGATCGCCGTCACCCGGAACGGCTGGCCGTGGTGGCTGGCCATCGTGGTCTGCCTGCTGACCGGCGCCGTGATCGGCGCCGCCATCGGCCTGCTGGTCGCCCGGCTCGGCATCCCCTCCTTCGTGGTGACGCTGGCCGCGTTCCTCGCTCTGCAGGGCGTGCTGCTCAAGCTCATCGGCGTGGGCGGCACGATCGCGATCCGGGACAGCGTGCTGCTGGCGATCAACAACAACACCATGCCGGTGTGGCTCGGCTGGACGGTCACCGCGGTGATCGTCGCGGCGTACGCGGCGGTCTCGCTGCGCCGCGCCGCCAGCCGCCGGGCCGGCGGCCTGCAGTCGGAGGCCACCTCGCTGGTGGTGGCCAAGGTGGTTGTGCTGGCCGTGCTGCTCGGCGCGCTGACCGCCTACCTGTCCACCGAGCGCAGCCGCAACCCGGCGGTGTCGTCCATCAAGGGCGTGCCCGAGGTCGTGCTGCTGCTGGTGCTCCTGGTCGTCGGGCTCACCTTCGTCCTCAGCCGGACGGCATTCGGCCGGCACGTGTACGCGGTGGGCGGCAACGCCGAGGCGGCCCGCCGGGCCGGCATCAACGTCAAGCAGGTCAAGCTCTTCTGCTTCATCATCGGCTCCACGCTGGCCGCGGTCGGCGGCATCCTGCTGGCCAGCCGGGACAACTCCATCTCGCCGAGCACCGGCGGCGCGGAGACCCTGCTGTACGCGGTGGGCGCGGCGGTGATCGGCGGCACCAGCCTCTTCGGCGGCAAGGGCAAGATCCTCGACGCGGTGCTCGGCGGCCTGGTGATCGCGATCATCATCAACGGCATGGGTCTGCTCAACCAGCCGTCCAGCGTGATCTACATGGTGACCGGCCTCGTCCTGCTCGTCGCCGCCAGCGTGGACGCGCTGTCCCGGCGGCGGGCGGCCGCGTCCGGCCGGGTCTGACCCGGGACCCGGTTCCGGCCGAGCGTGCTGCCGTGCCCGCGCCGCGCCTGCATCCCCCGACCAGGGGGGTGGGGGTGCCGGCGCGGGCGGCGGCGACGCAGGAGGTCCGCCGGCACAACCTGGGTGTCCTGCTCCGGCTGCTGCACGTGCGGGGCGCGACCTCGCGGTCGGACCTGACCGCGGCGATCGGGCTCAACCGCAGCACGGTCCGCGCGCTGACCACCGAGCTGGCCGAGGCCGGCCTGGTCCGGGAGGCGGCCACGGTCGGCCGGGGCGGCGCCGGCCGACCGTCGATCCTGGTCGAGCCGCGCTCCGAGCACGTCTGGGTGCTCGCCGTGGACATCGGCGTCGAGCACATGGCGGCCGCCCGGATAGGGCTCGGCGGGGTGGTGCTGGACCGCCGGCACCAGCCGCTGGCCCGCGGCGACGGGTCGGTCGCCGCGGTGCTGGCCCGGCTGCACGCGCTGGCCGCCCCGCTGCTGGCCGCGGCCGGCACCCCGCCGGTCGGGGTCGGCGTCGCGGTGCCCGGCATCGTCGGGGCCGCGGACGGCACCGTCCGGATGGCGCCGAACCTGGGCTGGGTCGACATCCCGCTGGGCGCCCTGGTGGCTGCCGAGCTCGGCACCGCGGTGCCGGTGGCGGTGGGCAACGAGGGAGACCTCGGCGTGGTCGCCGAGCACCTGCGCGGCGTGGCAGCCGGCGCCTCGGACGCGATCTACCTCTCCGGCGAGGTCGGCATCGGCGGCGGGCTCATCCTCGGCGGTCGGCCGCTGACCGGCGCCGGCGGGTACGCCGGTGAGATCGGGCACATGACCGTCAACCCGGCCGGACGGCGCTGCCGGTGCGGCCGGCGCGGCTGCTGGGAGACCGAGGTCGGGCTGGACGCGCTGCTGCGCGCCTGCGGGGCGGCCGGCGGCGACCTGGACGACGTGCTGGCCGCGCACGCGGCCGGGGACCCGGAGGCCGTGGCCGGCCTGCGTACGGTCGGCGGCTGGCTCGGCATCGGGCTGGCCAACCTGGTCAACGTGTTCAACCCCGAGGTGATCGTCTTCGGCGGGCTGACCCGGGCCACCTTCCCGGCCATGGAGCCGCACGTGCGGGCCGAGCTGGCGGCCGCGCTGACCGCACCGCGCGAGCAGGTGCGGCTGGCGCTGCCCGGGCTCGGCGCCGACTCCAGCCTGGTCGGCGCGGCCGAGCTGGCGTTCGCCCCGCTGCTGGGCGACCCGCTGGGCACGCTCGCCTGGGCCGCGGCCCGCTAGTCGCCGGCCTCGCCTGGGTCGCGGCCCGCTAGTCGCCGGGCTCGCCGGCCTCCCCGGGCCGCCGGTCCCCGGGCTCCCCGGGCGGGTCCCGGCGCTGGTCGCGGGGCGGGTCGGCCCAGCGGCCGGCGCCCGGCACCCAGCGCCGGCCCCGCAGCGCCTCCCGTACCGCGTCCACCTGCCGGACCAGCTCGCGCAGCCGGACCCCCTCGTGCTCGTACGCGGCCATCGCCGCCTCCACCACCTCCGGCGGCAGCTCCCGGCCGACGTCGCGGCGCAGCGTCCGCCAGCCGTCCCGGGTGGCCTCCAGCGCCGCGGCGGCCTGGCCGGCCGCCAGCCGGGCCAGCAGCACCGGGTGCCGGCGCAGGACCTCGTGCGCCCGCCACTCCCCCGGCACCTGGTCGAGCAGCCAGCCCACCGCGCTGCGCTCCCACTCCGGAGTGCCGGGGCGGTGCACCGGGCCCGGCCACCACGGCGGGACGCCGCCGGTCAGCTCGGCGGGCACAGCAGGGCCACCGCCTCCACGTGCTGGGTCATCGGGAAGAGGTCGAAGGCGCGCAGCCGGGGCAGCGCCCAGCCGGCGTCGACGGCGACCCGGAGGTCGCGCGCCAGCGCGGCCGGGTCGCAGGCGACGTAGGCGACCGCCCGCGGGCGCAGCGCCAGCACGGCGGCGAGCACGTCGCGGCCGGCCCCGGACCGCGGCGGGTCGAGCACGACCAGGTCCGGCCGCAGCCCCAACCCGCCGAGCAGGCCGGGGCTGACCCGGGCGGCACGCACCTCCAGGCCGGGCACGTTGATGGCCGCGTCCGCGGCGGCGCGCCGGTCGGCCTCGACCGCGACCACCCGGCCGGTGGGTCCGACCGCGGCGGCGAGCAGCCCGGCGAACAGGCCGGCCCCGGCGTACAGGTCCAGCACGGACTCGCCCGGCCGCGGGCGCAGGAAGTCCAGCACGCAGGCGGCCAGCGTGTCCGCGGCGGCCGGGTGCACCTGCCAGAAGCCGGTCGCGGCGACCCGCCACTCCCGCCCGCCGGCCCGCTCCCGCACCGCCTCCGGCCCCTGCGGGGTGTCGCCGACGACGACCGCGGTGTCACCGGCGGTGGACGCGATCACCTCGACCTCGGCACCGGCCGGCCAGACCTGCTCCCCGACCGCGACCGCGGCCACCGCCGGTGTCCCGAGTGGACAGTCGCGGACCGGCTCCAGCTCGTGCGAGCGGTGCCGGCGCAGGCCGGTGCGCCCGTCCGGGCCGACCGCGTACCGGACCCGGGTCCGCCAGCCCAGCAGCCCGCCGGGCAGCGGCTCCACGGTGACCGGCACGTCCGGCAGGCCGGCCAGCCGGGCCAGCTGCTCGCGGACCACCGCCGCCTTGCCGGCCCGCTGCGCCTCCCCGGTGGCATGCTGCCAGTCGCAGCCGCCGCAGCGGCCCGGGCCGGCGTGCGGGCAGGGCGGCTCGACCCGGTCCGGCACGGCGGCGAGCACCCGGACCGCGTCGGCCCGGCAGAACGACCCGCCGCCGTCCTCGGTCACCCGGGCCACCACCCGCTCGCCGGGCAGCGCGTGCCGGACGAAGACGACCCGGCCCTCGACCCGGGCGACGCAGTGCCCGCCGTGCGCCACCGGACCCACGTCCAGCTCGAGCTCCCGCCCCAGCCACGGCCCGACCCGCGCGGCGGTCCGGGCGCCGGAGCGGGCCGTCCGGCCGCGGCCGGACGGGGCGCCCGGGCGGCGGCGCTGGGGGGCGCTCACGGGCCCTGGTCGCGGCCGGCACCGACCGGCGGCGCCGGCTCGCCGCCCACCGGCCGGGGCGCCGGGCCGTCGATCGGCCCCGGTGGCGGGGGGCCTGCCGGCCCGGGCCGCGGTGAGAGATCCCCGACGCCGCGACGGGCCGAGCCGACTCCGGCCCGCTCCGGCCGCTTCGCCGCCCGCGCCGAGGACGCCAGCTGCCACGGCACCGAGGTCATCATCACGCCCGGGGTGAACAGCAGCCGCCCCTTGAGCCGCAGCGCGCTCTGGTTGTGCAGCAGGTGCTCCCACCAGCGCCCGACCACGTACTCCGGGACGAAGACCGCGACCACGTCCCGCGGGCTTTCCCCGCGCATCCGCTTGACGTGGTCGAGCACCGGCCGGGTGATCTCCCGGTACGGCGAGTCGACCACGGTCAGCGGGATCGGGATCCGCCGCTCGTCCCACTCCTCCTGCAGCGCGCGGGTGTCCTGCACGTCGACCTGCACGGTCAGCGCGGTCAGCGTGTCCGGCCGGGTCGCCCGCGCGTACGCCAGCGCCCGCAGGGTCGGCTTGTGCAGCTTGGAGACGAGCACGACCGCATGCACCCGGCTGGGCAGCAGCATGCCGCCCTGCTCGTCCGGCACGAGCTCCTCGGAGACCCGGGTGTAGTGCCGGTTGATCGACTTCATGGTCCAGAAGATGACCGGCATCGCGATCACCACGATCCACGCCCCGAGCAGGAACTTCTCCACCGTCACGATCACCAGCACCACGCCGGTGAAGGTGCCGCCGGTCGCGTTGATGGCCCGGGACCGCGCGATCCGGCGCCGCTCGCTGGGGTCGCGCTCGGTGCGCAGCGCCCGGTTCCAGTGCCGGACCATCCCCCACTGCCCGAGGGTGAAGGCCGTGAACACGCCGATGATGTAGAGCTGGATCAGCCGCGTCACCGACGCGTCGAAGGCCCAGATCAGCAGCATCGCGAAGCCGGCCAGCACGATGATGCCGTTGGAGAAGACCAGCCGGTCGCCGCGGGTGTGCAGCTGCCGGGGCAGGTAGCGGTCCTGGGCCAGCACCGACCCGAGCAGCGGGAAGCCGTTGAAGGCGGTGTTCGCGGCCAGCACCAGGATCAGCGCGGCCACCGCCTGGATGTAGAAGAAGCCGATCGACGAGTCGCCACCGAAGACGGCCGCGCCCAGCTGGGCGATCACCGTGCGCTGCGGGTCGGTGGTGCAGTCGCCGGGGAAGCCGACCAGGTCGCAGGTGTTTTCCGCGACGTGCACATCCGCGATCAGCGCCAGCGCGGTGATCCCGCTGAACATGGTGATCGCCAGCAGCCCGAGCATCGCCAGCGTGGCAGCCGCGTTGCGGCTCTTCGGCGGGCGGAACGCGGGCACTCCGTTGGCGATCGCCTCGATCCCGGTCAGCGCGGTGCAGCCGGAGGAGAAGGCCCGCAGCGCGAAGAAGAGCAGCGCGAAGCCGGCCAGGTCCTCGTGCCCGGGCTCGGCCTCGATCGCCCAGGCCGCGCTCTCCGCCTGCGGCGCGTCGCCGAGGAGGACCCGCAGCAGGCCGGTCGCGATGAGCACCAGCACCCCGGCGGTGAACGCGTACGTCGGGACCGCGAACGCCTTGCCCGACTCCCGCACGCCGCGCAGGTTCATGGCCGCCAGCAGCGCGACCAGGACCAGCGCGATCGTCACCCGCTGCGGGTTGAGGCCCGGGAAGGCGGAGATGATGTTGTCCACCCCGGCCGAGACCGACACCGCGACGGTGAGCACGTAGTCGACCAGCAGCGCGCTGGCCACGGTCAGCCCGGCGAAGCGGCCCAGGTTCTTCGTCGCCACCTCGTAGTCCCCGCCGCCGGACGGGTAAGCCCGCACCACCTGCCGGTACGACGCCACCACGATCGCGAACAGCAGCGCGATGGCCCCGGCGACCCACGGCGTCACGAACAGGAACGCGGTCCCCGCGACGGTCAGCACGAGCAGGATCTCCTGCGTCGCGTACGTCACCGAGGACAGCGCGTCGCTGGCGAAGATGGGCAGCGCGATCCGCTTGGACAGCGCGGTCTCCCCGAGGCGGTCACTGCTGACCGGCCGCCCGATCACCAGCCGCTTGGTGAACCTCGTCAGCAGCGACACGCTGCGATCGTACGACCGGGCAGATGACCGTCCCCCCGCGCCGTCGCCGGTGCTTCGGGGAGGCGGTAGCGTCGGCGCTCGTGCACATCGTGGTGATGGGCTGCGGCCGGGTCGGCTCCAGCCTGGCCCGCAACCTGGAGCGCACCGGACACACCGTGTCGATCATCGACCAGAACCCGGCCGCGTTCCGCCGGCTCGGTCCCGACTTCGACGGCGACCAGGTCACCGGCATCGGCTTCGACCAGGACACGATGCGCCGGGCCGGGATCGGCCGGGCCGGCGCGTTCGCCGCCGTGAGCAGCGGCGACAACTCCAACATCATCGCCGCCCGGGTGGCCCGCGAGACCTTCGGCGTCGCGCACGTGGTGGCCCGGATCTACGACCCCAAGCGGGCGGAGGTGTACGAGCGGCTCGGGATCCCGACGGTGGCCACCGTGCCGTGGACCACCCACCGGCTGCTGGCGGTGATCCTCGGCGACAAGCACGTCGTCGACTGGCGGGACCCGTCCGGCGCGGTCGCCCTGGTCCAGGTGGCCCTGCACGAGGGCTGGATCGGGCACCCGGTCGGCGCGCTGGAGACAGCCAGCGGGGCGCGGGTGGCGTTCGTCACCCGCTTCGGCAAGGGCGTCCTGCCGACCGCGTCGACGGTGCTGCAGGATGGCGACCAGGTGCACGTGCTGGTGACCGACGAGATCGCGGACGCGGTCGAGGAGATCGCCGCCACTGCGCCGCGGGCGGAGGTCTCCTGATGCGGGTCGCCATCGCCGGCGCCGGCGCCGTCGGCCGGTCCATCGCCGGCGAGCTGATCGAGAACGGGCACTCGGTGATGCTCATCGAGCGCGACCCGGACAAGGTCGAGCCGGCCCGGGTCGCCCAGGCGGAGTGGCTCACCGCGGACGCGGCCGAGCTGGCCTCGCTGGAGGAGGCCCGGCTGCAGGACTGCGACGTGGTCATCTCCGCCACCGGCGACGACAAGGTCAACCTCGTCGTCTCGCTGCTGGCCAAGACCGAGTTCGCGGTACGCCGGGTGGTGGCGCGGATCAACAACCCGGACAACGAGTGGCTGTTTACCGAGGCGTGGGGGGTGGACGTCGCGGTGTCCACCCCGCGGGTGCTTGTCGCGCTGGTCGAGGAGGCGGTGTCGGTCGGCGACCTGGTGCGGCTGATGACCTTCCGGCAGGGGCAGGCCAACCTGGTGGAGATCACCCTGCCGGAGACCGCGCCGGTGGTCGGGCGCGCGGTCCGGGACATGGCGCTGCCCCGCGACGCCGCCCTGGTCGCGATCGTGCGCGGCAACCGGGTGGTGGTGCCCGAGCCGGACGAGCCGCTGGAGGGCGGCGACGAGCTGCTCTTCGTCGCCGTCGCCGACGTCGAGATCCGCCTGCGCCAGCTCGTCTGCGGCGACGGCAGCGGCGACGGCAGCTGTTAGTCCCCCGGCCGCTCGGTCCGGTGCGGGGCGATGTCCGGGACGAGGTCGAAGTCCTCGGGGGCGGTCGGCAGCGCCGTCAGCCGGCGGACTCGGCGGACGGCCAGGACCGAGATGGCGAGCGCGGCGACGGTGAGCGGATAGCCCATCGCCAGCCGGGCGACGGCCAGCCACCCGGTGCGGTCCTCCTCGTACAGGAAGCGCTGCACCAGCCCGCGGGACAGGAAGACACCGACCCAGACCAGCGTGGTCCAGGTGTAGACCCGCATCAGCGGCCGGCTGCGGCGCCAGTCGGCGCCGGCGCCGTCGACGTACTCCCAGATCACGCCGACCAGCGGCCACCGCGCCAGCACCGAGACGGCGAAGATCCCCGCGTAGACGAAGCTCGCCCAGATGCCGAGCAGGAAGAAGCCCTTTGCCTCCCCGGTCCTCGAGGCGATGTACGCCGCCACCGCGACCCCGAGGAAGCCGCTGACCGCCTGCTGCACGGTCTCCCGGCGGACCAGCCGGAGCACGAACAGCACCGCCCCGGCCGCCACCGCGGCCCAGATCGCCGCGGTCAGCCCGGCCAGCGCGTTGGCGGCGACGAAGACGACCACCGGCAGCCCGCTGTCCACCAGCCCGCGCCAGCCGCCGATCGACTCGACCAGCAGCGGCTTGGGTCGGGACCCGGCCGGCTCCGGTTGCTCCTGCGCCGCGCTCATACACCCACCGGCTTCAGCTCGTACCACGGATTGAAGATCACCTTGAGCCCGTCCTGCTCCGCGACCCGGCCGCGGGCGACCAGCCCCCGGCCGGGCTCGATGCCGGCGATCCGGCTGCGGCCCAGCCAGACCAGGTGCACCGAGCCGGAGCCGTCGTAGAGCTCGGCGTCCACGGTCGGCACGGTGTCGCGCGGGGTGTAGACGACCGACCGGAGCCGGCCGGTCACGGTCACCGGCTGGCCCTGGGCGCAGGTGGCGACCGGCTTGGCGCCGCGCTGCTCGACGTCGTCGAGGAGGTCCTCGGCGTCGAGCGCGGCCTCGTCCACGGTCAGCCGCCGGACCACCCGGCCCAGCCAGCCGCGGCGTGCCGGCGCGGGCGTCTCCCTCACCCCACCAGCGTAAGGCATCCCGCCCCGCCGCCCCCGTGGTCGGGCCGGTGCCCGAGGATGGCCCGGTGACCCGGCCGGTGGCGGTGCTGCTGGCCGGCGCGGGCTCGTCCGCCGACTTCGTGCGACGGGCGTTCGGGCCGGCGCTGGCCGACCACGAGGTGGTGGCGGCGCCGCCGGTGCCGGGCGCGGCCGTCGTCTCGCAGGCGTGGGCCGCGCTGGACGCCGCCGCGCGCCGCTACGGCCCGCGCCTGCGGCTGGTCGGCGGCGTCTCCCTGGGCGCCCACATCGCCACCCGCTGGGCCGCCCAGCGCTTGGCCCGGCCGGCGGGCACCCCCACCCGCACCGGGTCGGCCGCGGCGAGGTCGGCGGACCGTCCCGCGGGAGGGGCAGGCGGTGGGTTGGCAGGGGTGATGGTGGCGTTCCCGGCGTGGACCGGGGCGCCGGGTGACGTGGCGGCGGCGACCGGGGCGGCCGCCGCGCAGGTGGAGCGGCTCGGGGTGGCCGGCGCGCTGGCGGCGGCCCGCTCGGGCGGGGTGGAGTGGGTGGCGGACGAGCTGGCCGCCGCGTGGCCGGCGTACGGCGACCTGCTCGCCCCGACGCTGCGCGCGGCCGCGGCGTCGCCGGGACCGTCGGCGGCCGAGCTGGCCGCGCTGGACCTGCCGGTGGGGCTGGTCGCCTGCGGCGACGACCCGCTGCACCCGCTGGCCGTCGCCGAGCGGTGGGCGGCCCTGCTCCCCCGGGCCGCCCTGACCCGCCTGCACCTCGCCGACCTCGCCCCCGACCGCGCCCTGCTCGGCCACGCCGCCCGCGCCGCCCTCGGCGCCGCCACTGAGCACACCGCCCGCCCACTGAGCACACCGCCCACCGACTGAGCACTCAGAGCTGCTCAGTCGGCCGGGGAACTGCCCAGTCGGCGGCGCGGGGCGGGGTGTGCTCCTGCGGGGGTCAGCGGCGGCGGCGGTCGGCGCGGCGGCGGCCGGAGGGGGGTGGGGTGGAAGGGGCGTCCGGGGCGTCCTCGTCAGCCGGGAGGTCGGCGGGGTGGTCGGGCGCGGCGTGGGCGCCGTGGCTCTGCTCGGCCTGGTCGGCGATCTCCTTGGGCAGTGTCAGCGGCAGCGGGTCGCGCACCGGCATCGGCGACGTCCCGCGCACCACCACGATGTTGCGGACCGCGTCCTCCAGCGTGCCGGCCCGCGCCGGGTCGGTCGCCGCCGGCCCGGTGAACAGCGCCCGCAGGAACCACCGCGGCCCGTCCACCCCGACGAACCGCACCGACTGGAAGCCGCCCTGCACCGGCACCTTCCCGGTCAGCTCGGTGCCGAAGCGGCCCTTGGCCTCCTGGGTGGTGCCGCCCTGCGCGGTGATCGAGCCGCGGATCTCGGCCCGGATCTCGTCCCAGATGCCGGCCGTGCGCGGGGCCGCGAACGCGCCGACCTGGGCCTCGCTCCCCCCGTACGACAGCGTGGCCGCGATGACCTGGCCCTCCGGGTTGACGTCGACGCGCACCTCGACCCCGGCGACCACCGGGATCCGCAGCGCGCCGAGGTCGAGCCGCTCCAGCTCGTCCTCGGGGCTGTCGTTCTCGTCGTACGGCCCCGTGGTGAGGTCGGTGTCCCGCTCCTTCTCGGTCGCCCACGGCGGGGTCGCGTCGAGCTTGGCCCGCTCGGACCGGCGGGCCCGCCGCCCCAGCGCCATCACGCCTCCCCGGTGGTGGCGTCGACCAGCCGGGCGTGCCCACCGGTGGAGCCGTGCCCGCCGGCGCCGCGCGCCGAGTCCGGCAGCGCGTCCACCGCCCGGAACACCGCCCGCTCGACCCGCTGCAGCACCAGCTGGGCGATCCGGTCGCCGCGGGCCAGCCGCAGCGGCCGGACCGGGTCGTGGTTGATGACGATCACCTTCACCTCGCCGCGGTAGCCGGAGTCGACCGTGCCGGGTGCGTTGACCAGCGACATCCCGCACCGGGCGGCCAGCCCCGAGCGCGGGTGCACGAACGCGGCGTAGCCCTCGGGCAGCGCGAGCGCCAGACCGGTCGGCAGCACCGCACGCTCGCCGGGGGCGAGCTCGGCGTCGACGGTCGTCACCACGTCGGCACCGGCGTCGCCGGGCAGCGCGTACGCCGGCAGGGGCACGCCGGGGTCGAGCCGCTGGACCAGGACCTCGACGGGAGTGGGCGATGCCGGGTCGGCCGGCTGCACGGGTGGCACAGGGAGCACGGGGGCACGCTACCCGGCTACCCGGGCAGCGCTGTGGGGTGTCGGCCCCGCAGCTCGGCGACCACCTTGTCGCCCAGCCCGCGGGTGGCCCGCCGGTTGACCGCGGCCCCGGCGACCGCGAGGGTCTCGGCGGCGAGCTGGACCGGGGCGGCCAGGTAGGCGGGCGGCGCGGCGAACTCGACCGCGGCCAGCGCGCCGAGCCGGACGCGGCGGTGCTGGCCCCGGCCGGCGGGGTCAGGACCGCCGGCGTCCGGGCCGGCGGGATCCGGGCGCGCGTCGGCACCGGACCGCCGGGAAGTCCGGCGGCCCGGCAGCCGGGGCAGGCGCACCACGGCCGGGCCGGGTCGGCCCGGTCAGGCCGCGCAGTCGCGGCAGACGGGCTGTCCGTTGCGTTGGCCGGCGAGCCGGCTGCGGTGGTGCACCAGGAAGCAGCTCGAGCAGGTGAACTCGTCCTCCTGCTTGGGCAGGACCCGGACGGTGAGCTCCTCACCGGACAGGTCCGCCCCGGGCAGCTCGAGGTTTTCGTTGAGCTCGGCCTCGTCGACGTCGATGGAGCCGGACTGGGCCTCGGCGCGCCGGGCCTTGAGCTCCTCGAGCGAGTCCTCCCCGAGCTCGTCGACCTCGCTGCGGCGAGGCGCGTCGTAGTCGGTAGCCATTGTGTGGTCTCTCCTGAGATCGTGCGGGTGGCGTGCGGGCAACGCCCCGGGGCGCGGTTTTGTGCCCGGCGAGCGGGGCCCGGCCGGACCGACCGGAAACCCCTTCGGCGCACTGGCCGCGGAACGTTACCGTGCCGGTCAAGAGGTCCCGCGCAGCGGCGCGCGGATGATCACCGCGCCACCGGCGGACCAGTGGCGGGGTGCCAAACCAGGAGCTGGGTGGGGAGGGTGGACCGTGCGCGCGTACGGGCAGGAGGAGCAGCTGCGGCTGCTCGGCTGGGACGACGACTGGGCGGCCACCGCCGCCGACGCAGCCACCGCGACCGCTGTGACGAACGCGACCACCGGGCTGGGCGGAGCGCCGGCCCGGGTGGTGCGCTCGGACCCCCGGCGCCCGTTGCTGGCGACCGCGGCCGGCGAGCTGCGCGGCACCGCGACCGTCCCGCTGGTGACCGGCGACTGGGTGCTGGTCGACGGCGGCGCGGTCACCGCCCGGCTGCCCCGGCGGACCGAGCTTGCCCGCGGCGCGGCCGGTCGGGCCGCGACCCGGCAGGCGCTGGTCGCGAACGTGGACGTGGTGCTGGTCCTGGTCTCGCTGGCGGCCGCGCCGAGCCCGGCCCGGCTGGACCGGCTGCTCGCGGTGGCCTGGGACTCCGGCGCCCAGCCGGTGGTGGTGCTGACCAAGGCCGACCTGTCCCGCACCGCGGACTCGGAGCGGGACGAGGTGGCCGAGGCCGCGCTGGCCGCCCCGGTGCTGCTGACCAGCACGGTGGACGGCCGCGGGCTGGCCGACCTGCGCGGCCACCTGGGCGAGGGCCGCACCGCCGCGCTGCTCGGCGTGTCCGGGGCGGGCAAGTCGAGCCTGCTCAACGCGCTGGCCGGCACCGAGGTGGCCCGGGTCGCGCCGCTCGGCGCGGCCGGCAAGGGCCGGCACACCACCACCGCCCGCGAGCTGACCGTGCTGCCCGGGCTGGGCGCGGTGGTGGACACCCCTGGCTTGCGCGGCGTGCGGCTGTGGGAGACCGGCGGCGGCGTCGCTGCCGCCTTCGCCGACGTGGTCGCGCTGGCCGAGCAGTGCCGGTTCCGGGACTGCCGGCACGCCGGCGAGCCGGGCTGCGCGGTGGCCGCCGCGGTGGCCGCCGGCACGCTGCCCGCCCGCCGGGTGGCCAGCCACGCCCGGCTGGAGCGGGAGGCGGCCTGGCTGCGGGACCGGTACGACGCCCGCCTGCGGGCCGAGCAGCGCCGCCGCTGGCGGGAGCTGTCCCGGGCGGTCAGGTCCGGCCGGCGTGCGGCCCGGGCGACCCGCGGCCGACCACGGTGAACGCGACCACCCGGCTTCCGCCGGTGTGGGTGACCGTCCCGTCCGGGGCGACCAGCAGCCGGACGGTGTCGTCGCCCGGGTGGTTGGGGTCGTAGACCGCCACCTCGGCGCCGGCCGCCGTCTCGGTCAGCCCGTAGCCGAGCACCACGTGGTGCTGCACCACCTGCCGCGGGTCCCAGGACACCACCCGGACCAGGCCGACCAGCGCGGGCGTGCCGGCGGCGAGGGCGGCCCGCAGCCGCGGCAGCCCCCGGGTGCGCGTCAGCCGGCGCCGCCGGCCCTCCCCCGGCGGCAGCTGGAACCACACGTAGCGCAGCGGCCCGAGCGGCAGGTCGAGGCTGGCCAGCTGGGCCCGCCAGAGCCGGTCGGCGAGCGGGCCGCGGGCCGGGGCCGCCCGGTCCGCCGGCAGCGGGCGGCCGGCCAGCCAGGCCTCGCGGGCCGCGTACGACATCCCGCCGCACAGGCCGCCGCGCACCCGGCCGAACGGCATCCCGGCCAGCTTCACCGGGGCACCGCGCGGCCAGGAGTTGCCGAACCGGAAGCCGTCCCGGCTCGGCCGGAAGCCGAGGTCCACCTCAGCAGGCGGGGGCGGCCGCGAGCGGCGCGCCGACCAGCCCCTGCCGGCCCTTGGCCAGCTCCGCCTCGGTGGCCAGCCGCCTGAACGCGGCGCCCAGCGCGAGGTCGACCACGGCGTCCTCGCGGGCGTCGTTGAACAGCTTGGCGCCCGGCACCTGCCTGCGGACCTGCTCGGCCTGCTTGGCGCCGAGCGCGCCGTACCGGACCTCGGCGGCGACGCGGACGTCGCGGATGTCGATCAGCGGGTCGTTGGCGGTCGCGACGACGACGAAGCCGCGCCCGCGCAGCTGGTCGGCGACCGCGCGGGCCAGCCCCTCGCGCACGGTGGAGTTGTAGACCCGGACCTCGACCCGGAGCGCCCTGGCCGTCTTCCCGGCTGTGCAGGCGCCGGCCGCCGCCGGGGAGGCGCCCGCCTCGACCCGCTCCAGCACCCGCAGCCAGACGCCGCCGGCCAGCAGGGACAGCGCGAGCAGCAGCACCAGCGCCGGCAGCGCCCGGCGCAGCCGGGACCGGTAGCGCGGCCGGAACCGGGAACGCGAGGCACCGCCCCCCGCACTGAGAGCGCTCCCCATAGAACTGAGGGTAGCTCCCGATAACCCAGACGGGTGATCTTCGTCGGATCGTTACGGACCCGCCAGCGCCTCCCGGCCGTACTCGGCCAGCGGCTCGATGACGTCGGCCAGCGCGGCGCCGGTGTCGTCGGCCATCGCGCCGGCCCGGGCCCGGGCCACGATGCCGACGACCACCACGGCGAGCTTGAAGAAGCCGAGCCCGACGTACCAGGGCAGGGCGGAGACGTCCCGGCCGGTGCGGGCCGCGTACCGCTGCACCACCTCGTCGCGGGTCGGGAAGCCGGGCAGCCCCGTCACCGACCGGGTCACCGCGGGCGCGTCCGCCGGGCGGCCCTGCTGCCAGTAGACGAGCAGCAGGCCGACGTCGGCGAGCGGGTCGCCGAGGGTGGACATCTCCCAGTCGAGCACGGCGGCCACCCGGCCCGGGTCGGCCGGGTCGAGCAGCACGTTGTCCAGCCGGTAGTCGCCGTGCACCACCGGGCCGGACGGCGCCCCGGCCGGCAGCCCGCGGGCCAGCTCGGCGGCGAGCGCGTCCACCACCGGCAGGTCGGCCTCCCGCAGCGCCTCCCACTCCCCCAGCCAGCGGCGCAGCTGCCGGGCCAGGTAGCCGTCCGGCCGGCCGAAGCCGGTCAGCCCGACCGCGGCCGGGTCCACCGCGTGCAGGTCGGCGAGGACGTCGACCAGCGCGTGGGTCGCCGCCACCCGCTCGGCCGGGGTCTGCGCGTACCCGGGCGGAAACGACTCCCGCGCGACCACGCCCTCGACCCGCTGCATGAGGTAGAACGGCGCGCCCAGCACCTCCGGGTCGGTGCACAGGTGCACCGGTGTCGGCACCGGCACCGCGGTGCCGGCCAGCGCGGACAGCACCCGGTGCTCGCGGGCGACGTCGTGTGCGCTCGGGCGAACCGCGCGCAGCGGCGGCCGGCGCAGGACCAGGGTGCCGGCGGGCGCGGTCACCGCGTACGTCAGGTTGGACCGGCCCCCGGCGATCAGCTCGACCGAGCAGTCCCGCCACCCGGGATCGGACAGGACCCGGGCCAGGTATGGCCCGACGACAGCGGGGTCGGCGCCCGGGGCGGGGGTCGGCACCCGCCGACGCTATCGCGCCGGGCGCCACCACCGGATCCACGCCCGGCTGCACCGGCTGGTCGTGCCGGCCTTCCGGCCGGCCCGAACCACCTGCCGCTCGGGTTGACCCCGCGCACGATTGCGGTCTGACTTTTACAGAGAGCGACCTTTAATGCGCGGGTCGTGAATTGACTCTGTAAGGTGCTTCCGTAGAATCGGACACACCGGCTGTGTAAATCACACATCTGGAAAATCGGGCAGCTGCCGGGGTGCACGTCCACCCCGGAGCCACCACGCCCCCGACACCCCGAGGACGTGACATGACCGACTCCGCGATGATCGACACGACGACCCCGGCGTGGCTGCGCGCGCTCGACGAGCGCTGCGAGCCTTACCTGAAGGCGATGCTGGAGTTCCCGCAAAAGGTCGAGCGGGACCCCGAGACGATGCGGCGCTCGATGGTGCAGGCGGGCATCGGCATCGTCAAGCCGTTCCCCTTCTATCTGGCCGCCATGAAGGAGCGGGCCGAGCCGGGTTCCAAGGCGCACCACTTCCTCAACGAGAACGAAGAGGAGGAGGCCGCGCACTGGGCCTGGTGGATCGACATGGGCAAGGCATATGGGCTGACCGAGCAGGACTTCGAGGGCGTCAGCCTTCGCCCGGCCATGCAGGAGCTCTCCGACCACCTCGACGACGTCAGCCGCAACGCGCCGATGCCGATCGCGATCGCCGCGGTCAACTACTGCATCGAGACCGGCGCCGCGGTCATGACCGGGGCCTACACCCCGGGCTTCGCCGAGCGGCTGGGCGACGACGGCGGCCGCTGGGTCGCCGTGCACCAGGAGGGCGACGTCGAGCACAGCCGGATCTCCCGCGAGCTGCTGGCCGAGCTCACCGAGGGTGACGAGAAGCTGCAGCAGCAGACCGCCGAGTCGGCGATCCGGACGTACGAGCTGTTCTTCGCGGCAATGGCGGACGCCTGCCGCTGACCCGGGACGCCGGTCTCACCCGAGCTCGGCCGCGCCCAGCTCCTCCAGCAGCCTCCCCAGCTCGTCGGCCACCGCCGGCGAGGCGGCGACCGTGACGGCGCCCGGGGGCCGGCCGAGCAGACCGGTCACCCGGGCGCCGGCCTCCGCGGCGACGAGCTCACCGGCGGCCCGGTCCCACGGCTTGAGGCCGTGCTCGTAGTACGCGTCCAGCCGGCCGGCGGCGACATAGCAGAGGTCCAGCGCGGCCGAGCCGAGCCGGCGCACGTTGCCCACCCGGGGCAGCACGCCGGCCAGCACCCGGCCCTGCGCGCCGCGCAGCCCGGCCTCGTAGCCGAAGCCGGTCGCGACGACCGCGGTGGCCAGCCCGCCCGCCACCCACCGCCCGCCGATGGGCACGCCGTCCAGCCGGGCCCCGCCGCCGAGGGCGGCGCTGAAGGTCTCCCCCGACGTCGGGTCGTGCACGCAGCCGGCGACCACCCGGCCGTCCTGCTCGGCCGCCACCGAGACCGCGTACGGGCGCAGGCCGTACGCGAAGTTGACGGTGCCGTCGATCGGGTCGAGCAGCCAGCGCACCCCGCTGCCGCCGGCCCGCTCGGCGCCCTCCTCACCCAGCAGGCCGTCGTCCGGGCGAAGCTCGGCCAGCCGGGCCGTCAGCCACCGCTCACACTCCCGGTCCACCTCGGTGACCAGGTCGGTGGGGGTGCTCTTGGCCGCCACCGGACCGGTCCCGCGGGCCCGGGCGACCAGCTCGCCGGCACCCCGGGCCAGCTGCTCGGCCACCGCCAGCAGGGCCCGGGGGTCACCTCCAGGGGACGTCGGCACGCGGTCATTCGACCACTCCGGTGCGGGGACACCGCGGGCCGGAGTGGCTTCGGCGGAAGTGTCCCGCTTTGTGAAGCAGTGTTGACACTGCCTCAGGAACTTCCTAGGGTCGGTCAACGAGTATGTGTCAAACATAAAACAGACATATTTGACTGGCGTGCCGGCAGGGACGACTCGGGACGGCGGCCGCCGGTCCCGATCGCGAGGACGTGATGACTCTTGTCCACTGCCGCCCCGCCGACGCTGGACCTGTTCGCCCCTGACTTCGACCCGGTCGGGCCGGAGGCCCTCGACGCCCAGGCCCGGTCTTGGTATGCGGCGATGCCGGGCGGTCTGGTGACGATCCGCTACGAGCAGGCCCGCGCGATGCTGCGGGACCCGCGCTTCGCCCAGTCCACCACCGTTTACCACGCGATCCAGGGCGTCACCGAGGGGCCGTTCGTGGAGTGGTGGCAGAGCTCCCTCGTCGGCGCCGAGGACGACCGGCACGCCCGGCTCAGCCGCCTGGTCGCGCCGTCCTTCCGGCCGGCCCGGATGGAGCAGACCCGGGCCGGCTGCCGCCGGCTCGTGGACGGCCTGCTCGACAAGGTCGCGGGCCGGACCGAGGTCGACCTCGTCGCCGAGATGTCCGACTCGTACCCGATGATCGTGCTGTGCGACCTGCTCCAGGTGCCCGACCGGTGGCGCCACCAGGTGGAGGAGTGGACCGCTACGCTCGCGCTCGGCTTCGGGGTGCACGTCGCCGAGCACAAGGACGTGGTCGATGAGGTCATCGTCCGGCTGTTCGGGATCATCGACGATCTCATCGAGCACCGCCGCGCCCACCCCGAGGACGGCCTGCTCGCCGACCTCATCGCGGCCGGCGACGAGGGCGACCGGCTCAGCCCGCAGGAGCTGCGCTCGATGGTGGTCGGGGTGCTCTTCGGCGGGCACGACACCAGCCGCAACCAGCTGTCCAGCCTCATCTACCTGCTCGCGCGCGACCCCGGGCAATGGGAGCTGCTCGCCCACCGTCCCGACCTCGCCCCGGCCGCCGTGGAGGAGGCCATGCGGTTGGTCCCGGCGGTCCCGCTGGTGGCGCGGACGCCGAAGGAGGACCTGGTGTTCGAGGACCTGCCGCTGGCCGGCGGGACCTTCACCGGCGTCCTGGTGGCGACCGCCAACCGCGACCCGCTGGCCTTCGGGTCGGAGGCGTCGACGTTCCGGATCGACGTCGCCCGCCCGCCCGCGCTCGCCTTCGGCGGTGGGATCCACACCTGCCTCGGCTACGCTCTGGCCCGGATCGAGCTGCAGGAGGCGGCGCTGGCGCTCACCCAGCGCTTCGAGCCGCCGGAGCTGCTCGGCCCGGTCCGGTGGCGGCCGTCGCTGGGGATCCACGGCCCGCTGGCCCTCCCGGTCGCGCTGCGGGCCCGCCACGGCTGAAGGTGAGAGCGCGGCCGCAAAAGTGGGCATGGACCTTGCGAACCGGTCCGGTCGGGGTCGGTTGCGGCGAGGGGAGGCACGGTGCCGAGGAGGAAGGCGTCCACCGCGTTCGGCGTGGACATCGGCGGCAGCGGGATCAAGGGCGCCATGGTGGACCTCGACCGGGGCGGCCTGGCGACCGAGCGGGTGAAGTACCTGACCCCCCACCCGTCGACGCCCGAGGCGGTCGCGGACGTGGTCGCCCGGCTGGTCCGGGAGGCCGGCTGGAGCGGCGAGCTGGGCTGCACCTTCCCGGCCGTGATCAACCACGGGGTGGCGCAGAGCGCCGCCAACGTGGACACGAGCTGGATCGGCACCGATGTCGACAAGGTCTTCACCGACATCACCGGGCTGGACGTCACCGTGCTCAACGACGCCGACGCGGCCGGGCTGGCCGAGGCCCGCTACGGCGCCGCCCAGGGCGTGGACGGCGTGGTCATCCTGCTCACCTTCGGCACCGGGATCGGCAGCGCGCTGCTGCTGGACGGCAAGCTGGTGCCCAACACCGAGCTCGGCCACCTCGAGCTGGACGGGCACGACGCGGAGAAGCGGGCGTCCTCGGCGGCCAAGGACAACGAGGGCCTGTCGTACAAGCAGTGGGCCAAGCGGGTGCAGAAGTACATGGCGCACGTGGAGCGGCTGTTCACCCCGGACCTGTTCGTGGTCGGCGGCGGCATCAGCAAGAACTCGGACAAGTGGCTGCCGCTGCTGGACCTGCGCGCCCCGGTCAAACCGGCCGAGCTGCTCAACAACGCCGGCATCGTCGGCGCCGCGCTGGCCGCCCGGGAAAAGTTCGTCGGCTGACGGACCCGGTCAGGGGGCCAGTCCCAGCTCGGCCCGGATCGCGGCGCCGTGCTCGTCCAGCCCGGGCGGGCCGGGCCGCTCGGCCGGGTCCGCCCACGGCGCGATCTTCATCGGGTTGCCCGGCATCGGCAGCCCGCCGGCGCTGACCACCATCCGGCGGGCCGCGGCCTGCTCGGAGTCCAGCGCGGCGCCGACCGTGCCGACCGGGTTGCAGGGCACCCCGGCCGCGGCCAGCCGCTCCAGCCAGTGCGCGGCCGGCGCGGCGGCCAGCGCCGCCTCCAGCGCGGCGGCCAGCTCGTCGCGGTGCGTGGAGCGGCCGCCGTTGTCGGCGAAGCGCGGATCGCCGACCAGCTGCGGGCGGCCGAGCACGGTGCACAGCACGCCGAACAGGCCGTCGTTCGCGGCGCACACCACGATCGGCTCGTCCGCGCACCGGAACGTGCCGAACGGCGAGATCGAGTGGTGCATGTTGCCCAACCGGGGCGGCTCGGTACCGCGGGCCAGGTAGTGCAGTGCGGCGCCCTCCAGCAGCGACAGCGCGGAGTCGAACATGGCCACGTCCACCTGGGCGCCCCGCCCGGTCAGCTCCCGGCCGCGCAGCGCGGCCAGCACGGCGCCGAAGACGTACAGCCCGGCGGAGAGGTCGGCGATCGAGGTGCCCATCTTGGTCGGCGGTCCCTCGACCGGCCCGGTGATCGCGAACATCCCGGCCGCGGCCTGGACCACGGTGTCGTATGCCGGCCGCTGCCGCCACGGCCCGGTCTGCCCGAAGCCGGACACCGACGCGTACACCAGCCGCGGGTTGCGGGCCGACAGCGCCGCCCGGCCGAGCCCGAGCCGGTCCATCACCCCGGGGCGGAAGTTCTCCACCAGCACGTCGGCGCGCCCGGCCAGCGCGACCAGCACGGCCCGGTCGGCGTCGTCCTTGAGGTCCAGCGCGATCGACTGCTTGCCCCGGTTGACCCGGGCGAAGTACGTCGAGCCGCCGTCGACGAACGGCCCGTACGCCCGCGAGTCGTCGCCGGTCCCGGGCCGCTCCACCTTGACCACCCGGGCGCCGAGGTCGGCCATCATCATCGTGGCGAACGGCCCGGCCAGCACGCGGGTGAGGTCGACGACCAGCAAGCCGGACAGCGGACCCGCGTCCGGTTGATCACTCAACGTGTCGGTCACGCCGCTCCGTTCCGTCGGGCCGGCGTTCCCGCAGGTCCGCGCGGTCCGTCCCGCGAGCGCGGTGACACGGCCGGCCGGAGCGAAGTTACACTGGCACGGGCACGGGCACGGCCGGCCGGCACCGGATGCAGACGGACCGGACGACCGCCCCGCCCCCCCAACCCCCTGCCCACCCGGGCAGTTCCCGTCGTGCGTCCTCTCCAGCAGTGGAGAGGCACCGTTCGTGAAAGGGCGTTCGTGGCCTCCGATCCCCGCACCGACAGCACCGCTGGAGCGTCCGACCGGACCCGCGACGTCGCCGAGCACCTGGTCTCCCGGGGTCGGCACCAGGGCTACCTGCATGCGAACGAGATCAGTGCGGCCTTCGCCGAGGCGGGCCTGCCGGCCTCACACGGCAAGCGCGTGCTGCGCACGCTCAGCGACTCGGGAGTGACGGTCATGCTCGACTCGCCCACCCCCCGGCCCGCGCCGGGGCGCGGCACCCGGCCGGCCGCCGGCCGCACCGCGGCCGCCACGGCCTCCACCCGCAGCACGGTCACCAAGAGCACCGCGCCGGCCAAGAGCGGCCCGGCGCGGGCCAAGGGAGCCGCGGACGCCGCCCCGGCCCGGGCCCGGGCGGCCGACGGCGCGCTGGCCGCGGTGCCCGAGCCCGCGACCGCCGCGGCCGGTGCCGGGGCCGCGTCATCGGGTGGCGTGGTCACCGGAGCCGCCGGGCCCGCCCCGGCCAAGCGGAGCCGGCGCAAGGCCGGCGCGCCCGCGCCGGACGGCGCCGCCCCCGCCGCGCCGCCGGCCGGCGGCGCGGCCCCGGAGGGCGGTCCGGACGGGCTGGCCATCGACGAGCCGGTCGAGCTGACCGCGGCCTCCTCGACCACCACCGAGGAGGAGTCCTCCGAGGAGTTCACCTGGGACGAGGAGGACGAGGAGTCCGAGGCGCTGCGGCAGGCCCGCAAGGACGCCGAGCTCACCGCCTCCGCCGACTCCGTCCGGGCCTACCTCAAGCAGATCGGCAAGGTCGCCCTGCTCAACGCGGAGGAGGAGGTCGACCTCGCCAAGCGGATCGAGGCCGGGCTCTACGCCGCGGAGCGGGTCCGCCGGGCCGAGGACGCCCGGATCAGCGGCAAGAAGGGCGAGCAGGTCTCCCCGCAGCTGGCCCGCGACCTGCGCTGGATCGTCCGCGACGGCGAGCGCGCGAAGAACCACCTGCTCGAGGCCAACCTGCGGCTGGTGGTCTCGCTGGCCAAGCGCTACACCGGCCGCGGGATGGCGTTCCTGGACCTGATCCAGGAGGGCAACCTGGGCCTGATCCGGGCGGTCGAGAAGTTCGACTACACCAAGGGCTACAAGTTCTCCACGTACGCGACCTGGTGGATCCGGCAGGCGATCACCCGGGCGATGGCCGACCAGGCCCGGACCATCCGGATACCGGTGCACATGGTCGAGGTCATCAACAAGCTCGGCCGCATCCAGCGCGAGCTGCTCCAGGACCTGGGCCGCGAGCCCACCCCGGAGGAGCTGGCCAAGGAGATGGACATCACCCCGGAAAAGGTGCTGGAGATCCAGCAGTACGCCCGGGAGCCGATCTCGCTGGACCAGACCATCGGCGACGAGGGCGACAGCCAGCTCGGCGACTTCATCGAGGACTCCGAGGCGGTCGTCGCGGTCGACGCGGTGAGCTTCACCCTGCTGCAGGACCAGCTGCAGTCGGTGCTGCAGACGCTGTCCGAGCGGGAGGCCGGCGTGGTCCGGCTGCGCTTCGGGCTCACCGACGGCCAGCCGCGCACGCTGGACGAGATCGGCCAGGTCTACGGGGTGACCCGGGAGCGGATCCGGCAGATCGAGTCCAAGACGATGTCGAAGCTCCGGCACCCGTCCCGGTCCCAGGTGCTGCGCGACTACCTGGACTGAGGCCCGCGCAAACTTCCTCACTTGCACGTTTCGCCCCTGACCCGACCTCCCTGCATAGCATCGCGTCGCCATGGGCGTGTTGCTCGGGAGGAGTGCAGGGATGAGTAAGGCACCGACCGTCCAGATCTTCACCAAGCCGGACTGCGTGTTCTGCCAGGCCTCGAAACGGGTGCTCGCCGACGCCGGCATCGACCACCACGACCTCGACACGGCGAGCGCGGCGCGGCTGGCCGACTCCGCGGTGTACTTCTCGGGCCGGCTGACCGTGCCGCAGGTGTTCGCCGGCGGGCTGTGGATCGACGCGCCCGGCGACCTGGAGCGGCTGGCGGCGGCCGGCCGGCTGCGGGAGGTGGTCGAGTCCGCACCGGGTGAGCTGCCGGTGGACTCGGTGCCGGCGGACGAGCTGGCCCGCGGCGCCGAGGACATGAAGCTGGCCGACCACCTGCCCAAGCTCGACGGGACGCACGACCCCGACCCGGAGTCCTGGGCGCTGCTGCACTTCTACCGGAAACTGTTCGGCTTCTGGCCGAACACGATGGCCTACCTCTACCGCTGGCCGACCGCGTACAAGCTGTTCGTCTACTGCCAGAACATCCCGACGGTGCCGATGGCCAAGCAGATCCTCGGCACGCCGATGGTCTCGCTGATCGGCTACGGATCGTCGAGGGCCCACGGCTGCTCGTACTGCACGACGCACGCCATCACGCTCTTCGAGGGCCTGGACGTCGACGTGAAGGCCTTGGAGGCGGCCCGCGAGGGCGACACCGATCCCGCCAACCCGTTCGGGCCGTTCGAGGTGGCGGTCGTCGAGCTGTCCGCGCGGATCGCCCGCAACACCGTCACCGACGAGGCGGTCGAGGCCGTCCGGGCCACCACGCCGCAGGCCCGCTTCGGCGAGCCGAACCCCGACCCCGCCGGGGCGGTGCGGGCCGTCACCCAGATGAGCTCCTCCATGGGGTTCTTCAACGTCTTCAACGACCTGGTGGGGCTGGCCACCGAGGGCGACATGGCCCGTACGGCGCTGTCCAAGGGGATCGAGAGCGGGCGGCACGCCGTCGAGGACAAGAACCCCGACAACCTCTCCCACGAGCTGCCCGAGGGCGGCCCCAGCATCCCGGACATGGTCGCCCGGTACGAGGCCGCGGTCGGCGACCTCGCCGCCTTCACCTCCGAGCACCTGGGGCTGACGCCGGCCTGGATGCAGGCGTGGCCGGAGGCGGCCCGCAAGCTGCACGCGTACATGTACGTCACGCTCATGGGTGACGGCGGCGACGCGGTGATCGGCGCGGAGCTGAAGCACCTGATGGCGCGGGTGTCCGCGGTCGCCAGCGACCACGCGTACCTGGCCGCCGTCGAGGGCTTCATGGCCGTCCACGCCGCCGCGGACCGGGACCGGGCGGTCGAGCGGGTGCGGCACGCGTACCAGGCCGCGCTCGGGCGGCCGGAGTCGGCGGCACTGTTCGACGAGCGGGAGCAGAGCGCGCTGCGGCTGGCCTGGCTGTCGGCGTCGATCCCGCTGATCACGCCCCGGCGGTTCGTCGAGCCACTGGTGGCGCAGTACGACGACCGGGAGCTGATCGAGCTGGTCGTCAGCTGCGCGATCGCCTGCATGACCCAGCGCTTCACCACCGTGGCCCGGCCGGAGATCGAGCCGGAGGTCCGCGCGTTCCTGGCCGAGCACGCCCTGGAGACCGTCCCGCTCGACATCCGCTACCCGATCACCCACTGATCGTCCATCCCCGGGGCGGCGCCACCGGCGCGTCGCGCTGGTCACCGTGGGTCAGACCGGCTAGGCACGTCGAGTGAGATTCACTACTTCCCCTGTTCGCGGCCAGCGGACAGGGGAACGTGACCGGTAGCGGGGTAGTTGACCCGACGTGAGAGACAACCAGAAGGGAACGCCGTGACGCCGACTCTGACGCCCACGACCTCCCCCGCGCCCCCGTCCGCCGGCGACCGGTGCGACCGGTGCCGCGCCCAGGCCAAGGTCCGCGTCGTCCTCGCGGGCGGCGGCGACCTGGTCTTCTGCGGCCACCACGCCCGGGAGTACGAGACGCGTATCCGCGAGGTGGCGGTCGAGGTCGTCAAGGCCGGCGACTGACTGCATAGACAGCCCTGCCGAGGCCGCCCGGGTCACCCGGGCGGCCTCGCCGTCTGCTCAGCCCCGGCCGAGCGGGGCCGGGCTCAGCCCCAGCCGAGCGGGGCCGGCGCCGGCAGCCCGTGGGTGGCCGCGTAGCCGGCCAGCTGCTCGTCGTACCCCGGGGTCGAGCCGAGGTGGAAGGTCTCTCCGGAGTCCTTGACCACCACCACCGGGCCGGCGCCCGGGCCCGCCAGGTCGGCCGGGTCGCGGGTCTCGAACCAGCGGGCCGTGTTCCACGCCCAGACCCAGCCCCAGCCGATGTCGGCGACGTCGGTGTCGTCGACCAGCCGCAGCGGGTGCGCCGCCGAGGACATCCGGTCCAGCTCCGCCTGGGCGGCCCCGCGGGCCTCCGCCAGCTCCATCGTGGTCCGTCCTCCGCTCGGTGTGGTCAGAACGTCCGCAGGAACTCCATGCCGCCGCTGTAGTTCTCCAGCCGCGCCAGCGTGCCGGTCTGCCCGTCGAGGAAGTAGACCCGGCCGTTGCGGTTCACGACATTGAACACGTGGCCGGGCACCGACATCCCGCCGGGACCGGTCCGCATGCCGTGGATGATCCCGCGCGAGCCGTCGCCGGCATTGTGCAGCTGCCGGACGATGTCGTCGTAGCTGCCGACCGACTGGAACGTGTTGCTCGTGCCGGTGGCGGTGGCGATGTTCTGCCGCCAGTTCGGGCTGGCCATGATGTCGTCCGCGGCGCCGAGGTTGCGGCGGATCGCCGAGGTCGGGGCCCCGGCGAGCTGGTTGTCGACGGCGGTGACGCAGCTCTGGCAGTTGTTCCGGAAGCCGGCGGTGCCCGCATTGGGGAAGCGCGAGGTGACCGGGTTGTTCCGGAACAGCGGGTTGGTGTCGGCCAGCTCCGGGAACAGCCGCCGGACCACGCCGTTGCCGGCGTTGCCGCTGTGCACGGCGGTCGAGCCGAGCCCGCGGACCGGATTGCCGCGCATCGCCATGCCGGGCGCCCGCGCCAGGTCGTCGACCACGGTGCCGGCCCGCGCGGCCCGCGCCCCCCGCAGCCCGGACATGATCCGGCCGCCCGGGATGAAGGTGAGCGCGGCGTCCAGGCCGATCGCGGCCCACGACCCGCGGCCGGTGGCCAGCTTGACCGCCACGTCGATGGCCAGCGCGATGCCGGCCGCGGCCAGCGCGAACGGCGCGAGGAACTGCAGCCCGGGGACCAGCGACAGCACGCCGAGCACGGCCGAGATGCCCTTGAGCACCGAGGAGATCTGGGTGAGGACGTCGGCGTGCTCGGAGATCCAGGACTTGACCGAGTCCCAGGCCCGGGACAGCCAGCCGGGCTCCTTGTACGGCGCGTCGGCCACGTCCCGGATGGCCCGGGCGGCGTCCGCGGCGGCGCCCCGGTGCTCGTCCAGCAGCAGCCGTGCCTCCCGGATCACCGACTCCACGTCGGAGCCCAGCCCGTCGGCCCGCGAGCGGGCGGAGTCGTACTGCCCGCGCAGCCGGTCCAGCGCGGCCGAGCCCTCCGGCGCGGTCTGACCGGCCAGCCGGTTGACCTCGGCCACCGCGGCCTGCTGCTGGCGGCGCAGCTCGGCCGCCCGGGTCTCCAGCGTGTCCGCTCGGCGCTGCCGCTCCTGCAGGCCGGTGCCGTACGTCGACAGGGTCCGCGCCGCGGTCGTGTGCGACCGCGCCGCCAGGTCCAGGTCCCGGGGCAGGTCCTTGAGCTGGCCGCGGAACGCCTCCGCGGCCTCACCGGTCCAGCCGGACGAGTTCAGCCGGGAGACGTTGGCCGAGGCGTCGGTGAAGACCCGCGCCGCGCCGTCCACGTCCCCCGCCGCCGAGGCCACCGCCCCCGCGTTCCCCGGGGCCGGGTCGAAACCCAGCGCCGGGAACTCCCGCCTTGCCACCGCCCACCTCCGGCTCGCCGGTCGGCCCGCTGGCCGGGGAGCCTAGCGCAACTTCTCCGCTTTGTTCCTTATGTCCACGGATTGGTATCGGGGTGTAACACTGGGGGAACAATGAGCAGGCATCGTGGGAACCACGAAGCAATGCTTCTAGGGAGCCCGTCAGGGACGGGCGCCGTTCGAGAGGGGAGAGCCCGCCATGACTCCGACCCTGATCCCGGACACTGTCGCCTTCCTGACCTCCGCCGACCGCTGCGACCGCTGTGGCGCCCGCGCTTGCACCCGGGTCATCCTGGCCGGTGGCCACGACCTGGTCTTCTGCGGGCACCACTCGCGGCGGTACGACGAGGCGCTGCGGGCCGTCGCGGTGGAGGTCGTCACCTCCGCCTGACCCGCCCCGTCCCGGGCGCCCAGCGCCCGCTCAGCCCCGCCGCGGACCGGTCAGGGGCCCGGCCCGCATGCCGGTCAGCGGATCGGTCCGCGGATCGGGTCGCCGACCGGTCCGCGGATCGGCTGCGGGTCGGTCAGCGGATCGGCTGCGGGTCGGTCAGCGGGCCGGCACGAAGCCGATCTTGCCGGTCGGCGGCCCGGGCGGCGGCAGCACGGCGCCGCCCGCGTCGAGGAACTCCAGCGTCGCGGCCACCCGCCCGGCGAGCTCGGTGAACTCGGCCTGGCCGGCCACGTCCGGGGTGGACAGGGTCAGCACGGCCAGCCACTCGGCTGCGGGCGGCGGCGCCGGCACCAGGTGCTGCACCAGCACCACCTCCTGGCGGCGCGAGGTCAGCGGCAGCGGCACCTGCTGCCGGTTGACCACCCGGACGGCGTCGCCGTACGGCAGCGGGAGCCGGACCACCTCGCGCTGCGCGGGGTCCTCCCCCGGCGCCGGGTCGTCCTCGCGGAAGAATGTCTCCAGCCCGTCCAGGTCGATGCCGCCGGCGAACCGGCGCCAGGCCAGGGTGAGGCCGGCCCCGACCATCTCCCCCGCCGACGGCCCCGGCCGGGCCAGGAAGGCGCCCAGGAAGACACCGGCGGCCCGGTGCTCGGCGACCATCCGCTGCAGCAGCTGGCGGGCCCGCACCCGGTGCCGGGCCGCCCCGGGCACCGCCGCCGACCGCTCGTCGAGCAGCCGCTCGATCGCCGCGTCCGCGGTGGCCGGGTCGAGGTCGAGCGAGGTGAACTCGTCCGGCACGTCCAGCCGGAAGCCGATCGCCGGCCGCGGCGCCGCCGGATCGACCCCGATCCCGACGGCACCCGGCCCGGTCACGTCCGGCCCGCGGCGGCGTCCGCGACGGCGAGGTCGACCTGCTCGTAGCCGTCGGCGGCCGCGGTCGCCTTTTCCGCCACCGCCTGGGCGGTCTCGCCGATCTTCTTCAGCGAGTACTCCCACTTGTCGCGGAAGTGGTGGACCGCCGAGGACAGCTCGCCGTCCCCGGTCTGGCCGTCGCCGAGCCCGTCGAGCCCGTCCTGCGCCCCGGACACCCGCTCGCCGATCGAGGTGAGCTGACCGGACAGCGCCCGCAGCGTGCCGACCTCGACCGAGAACCCGTCGCTCATGGCTACTAATCCCCACGAATCGGTCAATACTCGCTTACCGGTCGCGAACTCTATAGCGTCCGGCCCGGCTGGTCCACGACCGTACTGCCGTACCGGGCGCATCCGTCCCCCACTGACGGCCGGCACCCGCGACTGACGGCGTGGGCCGGCGAGTGACGTCGCTGCCGGCGTCAGTCGCGGGCGGGAGACGTCAGTCGCGGGCGGGAGACGTCAGTCGCGGGCGAGCGGGGCGGGGTTACCAGGACTGCAGGGTGGCGATCCGCTGCTCGAGCTGCTCGACGCTGGCCACCGCGGTCGGCGGCCCGCCGCAGGCGCGGCGGAGCTCGCTGTGGATGCTGCCGTGCGGCTTGCCGGTGCGGTGGTGATGGGCGGCGACCAGCGCGTTGAGCTGGCGGCGGAGCGCGGACCGCCGCTCGTGCGCGGGCACCGGCCCGCTGGGCGCGGCCGGGGCGGGTGCCGCCGCCGGCCCGCGCCGCCGCTCCTGCGCGACCTGCTTCGCCTGCCGCTCCCGCAGCAGCAGCGCCACCTGGTCCGGCGCCAGCAGCCCGGGAAGGCCGAGGTATTCCTCCTCCTCGGCGGTGCCCGGCGTCGCACCGGTGCCGAACGAGGCCCCGTCGAAGATCACCTGGTCCAGGTGCGCGGACGCGCTCAGCGCGGTGAACGCCCGCTCGTCGTCGGTGCCCGGCTCGTCCCGGCGGCCCTGCGCGGCGGCCAGCAGGTCGTCGTCCCAGCGGCCCTCCTCGCCGTCGGACTTGCGCCGGCCGAGCACGTGGTCGCGCACGGCCTCCAGCTCGCCGGCCAGCCGCAGCAGCGGCGGCACCGACGGCAGGAACACCGACGCGGTCTCCCCCGGCCGCCGCGCCCGGACGAACCGGCCGACCGCCTGGGCGAAGAACAGCGGGGTGGCCGCGCTGGTGGCGTAGACGCCGACCGCCAGCCGCGGCACGTCGACGCCCTCGCTCACCATCCGCACCGCGACCATCCAGCGCTCGGTGGACGCGGCGAACTGCGCGATCCGGGCCGAGGCGCCGCGGTCGTCGGAGAGCACCACCACCGGCGGCTCGCCGGCGATCTCGCGCAGCCGGGCCGCGTACGCCCGCGCCGCCGCCTGGTCGGAGGCGATCACCAGCCCCCCGGCGTCCGGCATCCCGCCCGCCCGGACCTGGGACAGCCGCTGGTCGGCGGCCCGCAGCACGGCCGGCACCCAGTCGCCGGCCGGGTCGAGCGCGGTCCGCCAGGCCCGGCCGACGTGTTCGGCGGTGCCCGGCTCGCCCAGCCGCGCGGACAGCTCCTCGCCGGCGCGGGTGCGCCACCGGGCCTCGCCCGAGTACGCCAGGAAGATCACCGGCCGGACCACGCCGTCCCGCAGCGCCTCGCCGTAGCCGTACGCGTGGTCGGCCAGCGAGCGCAGCGCCCCGTCCGGCTCGGGCTCGTACCGGACGAAGGGGATCGCGTTCTCGTCCGACCGGAACGGGGTGCCGGTCAGCGCGAGCCGGCGGGTGGCCGGCGCGAACGACTCCCGCACCGCGTCCCCCCAGGACAGCGCGTCGCCGGCGTGGTGCACCTCGTCCAGCACCACCAGCGTGCGGCGGGCCGAGGTGCGCGCCCGGTGCAGCGCCGGCGCGGCGGCCACCTGCGCGTACGTCACCACCGCGCCGCGGAAGTCGCGCGCGGTCGCCCCGTCGGCGTTGCGGAAGGTCGGGTCCAGCGGGATGCCGAGCGCGGCCGCGGCGCCGGCCCACTGCGTCTTGAGGTGCTCGGTCGGGGTGACCACGGTCACGCCGGCCACGGTGCGGTCGGCGAGCAGCTCCGCCGCCACCCGCAGCGCGAAGGTGGTCTTGCCGGCGCCCGGCGTCGCCACCGCGAGGAAGTCGGCCGGCCGGCGCAGCAGGTAGGCCGACAGCGCGCGGCGCTGCCAGGTCCGCAGCGGCGGGGTGGGTGGCACGCTCTGCGCGGCGGTCACGATCCCCTTCTCCGGACGGTGTGCGGGCGGCCCGAGACAGCGAGCACCCCCGACGGGGACGTCCCCGGCGAGGGCCTCCAGCACCTTACCCAAGCCCTCCGGGGACCCCCGGTGCCGGCGCGCCGGGGTCCCCGGCGTGTCCGCCGGGGAAACGACCGGCACACTTCGGGGGATGACCGCCACCCGTGACCCGGTGGGCCGGCCGCCGGGCCCGGGTGCTCCGGCGGTGCGGCGCGCACCCCACCGCGGGCTCAGTGCCCCGGGGCGCGCCGCCGCCGCGGTCCGGGAGGTGGCAAGGCCGGTGGTGCGGCAGCGGCACGTGAGCGTGTTGCGGCGCACCCTGGCCAAGGCCTGGGACGACCGCATCCTCGGCCTGTCCGCGGAGGCCGCCTTCTGGCAGCTGCTGTCGCTGCCGCCGCTGTTCCTGGCGCTGCTGGGCAGCCTGGGCTACCTGTCCGGGCTGCTGGGCTCGGAGACGGTCGACCAGATCGAGCAGCAGCTGCTGGACTTCTTCTCCCGGGCCTTCACACCGACCGTGGTGGACGAGGTCATCGCCCCGACGGTCAACCAGGTCCTGCGGGAGGGGCGGGTCGCGGTGATCAGCGTCGGCTTCGCCATCGCGCTGTGGGCCGGGTCGTCGGCGACCTCGACCTTCGTGAACACGGTGACGATCGCGTACGGGATGCGCGACCTGCGCGGCGCGGTCCGCAGCCGGCTGCTGGCGCTCTTCCTCTACCTGCTCACCGTGGTCATCGGCATCGTGCTGCTGCCGGTGATGGTGCTCGGACCCGGCCGGCTGGTGGCGTTCTTCCCGGAGTCGGCGCGCGGCGATGTCGACACGGTGGTGAACGCGGCCTACTGGCCGATCGTGGGCGTGCTGCTGCTGCTCGGCCTGGTCACCTTCTACCACCTCGCCCCGCCGCGCCGGCTGCCGTGGCTGCGTGGCTGCCCCGGAGCGGTGTTGGCCGGCATCGTCTTCCTCGGCGGCAGCATCGGGCTGCGGCTCTACATCGGCTTCGTGGTCGGGCAGGGCATCACGTACGGCGCGCTGGCCGCGCCGATCGGCGCGCTGCTGTTCTTCTACCTGCTCGCGCTGGCGGTGCTGCTCGGCGCCGAGCTGAACGCGACCATCGAGCAGACCTGGCCGAGCCGGCCGGCCGCCGGCGCCCCGGCGGACCCGCCGCCGTCCCCGGACCCGGACGGGCGGTCCCCGGATGGGCGGTCGCCCGACGGGCAGGAGCGGCGCGCCGGCCCGACCTGAGCCGGCCCGACCTGAGCCGGCTCAGCGTCCGGGTCGGCTCAGCGGTCCGGGTCGCGGTCCTCGCCCGGCGGCAGCTGCTCGAACAGCTCTTTGCACTCGGGGCAGACCGGGTACTTCTTCGGGTCGCGGGACGGGGTCCATACTTTGCCGCACAGCGCCCGCACCGGGGTGCCGTTGACCATGGCCTCCATGAGCTTGTCCCGTGGCACGTAGTGCGAGAACCGCTCGGAGTCACCGGCCTCCGGGCGCAGGTCGGGGGTCGAGTCGGTGCGCTCCTCGACCGCGGTGCCGGGGCCGGGCGCAGGCGTCGTCGTCACCCGTCGATGGTGCCATCCCGACCGGCCCGACCGGCACCCGCGGTGTCCCGATGCTGTCCCAGCCTTGTACGCCAGCCGAACAAACACTGGACAGAATGCGCCCTGCACCGGCATGCTCGCTCAGCGTGACGGTCGAGCACCTTTTCCCGGCTGGCGTCGTCCCGCTTCCGGGCCCGGGCAAGCCCCGGCGGTGGCGGGTCGAGGACGTGGTGGATGTCGAGGTCGACGGCGGGCACGTGTGGGATCCGGAGGAAGCCGTGCCGGTGCCCGCAGTGGTGCTGCGCATGCCGGCCCACATCGCCCGGCACCTGGCGTGCGTGCTGGACGACTGGACCACCATCGGGCGGATCCTGGAGTCGGCCCGGGGCACGGACGAGCGGGACCTGGCCGGCGTGCTGCACGAGGCGGCACGCGCGGCCGAGGCCCTGCATGCGGACGCGTCCTAGGGTCGGGCGCTCCGGATCGTCGTCACGGTCTCGTCAACTGGCCGCCGCCCGATCGCCCGGCGGCTGACCTGATCGCGGAGAATCGCGGCGGTCGGGGCTGGTCGCGGCGACGGCCGGAGAGTCCACGCGGTCGAACTCGTCGAAGAGGTCCGACAGGCTCATGCCGAGGGCGTCGGCGAGCTTGAACACCCGGTCGAGAGACGGCGAGTACGCCGCGTTCTCGACCCGGTTGATCGACTGTCGGTCACAGCCCGCCCGTTCGGCGAGCTTCTCCTGGGACAGACCCAGTGACTTGCGCTTCGCGCGGACCACCGAGCCGAAAGCCAGTCGTCGCCTCTGGACGGAAGCATTCGGAGAAGGCGGCACCCGCTGAGTTTCCTCAGACTATTAGGGCCCCGTCTGTATCATAGCTGAATCAACGTGTGCCAAAACAGTGCCGCCCGCGATCAACGCCGGTATCCGAACCCACCCGAACCGGACACCGGAGGTCACTCGGGTACCGACGGCCACGGCGGCCGGCCGCCCCGCTCACCCCTCGATGACGCGCCCCTCCCCCGGCGGCGCGGCGATCGCCCGGCCCGGGTCCGGGTGCCCGCCGTACCGGTTGATCTTCTGCGCCTTCTTCGGCGGCCGGTCGTTGGCGATGAGCACCGCCGCCCAGGGCAGCACCACCGCGCCGACCACGAAGATCGCCAGCAGCCACCAGGTCCGGTAGAACACCGCCGCCAGCACCAGGCAGAGCGCCCGGGTCGCCATCATGATCCCGTACTTGCGGCGGCGGGCCGCCTGCTGGTCGTCCAGGCTGGGCTCCGCCTCGGTGATGAGGACGGGATCGCGGTCGTCCTGACCGCTCGTGGAGCTCACGACGCTGCGCCTCCCATGCCGGCACCGTCGCCAGGCACCCGGCCCGGCCCAGTCTTCCACCCGGTCCGCGACCGTGCACGCCCCGTCACCCGGCCGGGCGCGGCGCCCCGGGCCGGCCTGGGTCAGGCGCCGGCCTTGGCGGCGGCTTTGAGCTGCTTCTTGTACTCCCGGACCCGCCCCAGGGACTCCGCGTCCCGGATGTCGGCGACCGACTTGTACGTCCCCTCCGGCCCGAAGTCGCCCGCGGCCTCCCGCCAGCCCGGCACGTCCACCCCGTACTGCTTGCCGAGCAGCGCCACGAAGATCTGCGCCTTCTGGGCCCCGAAGCCGGGCAGCGCCGCCACCCGCTTGAGCAGGTCTTTGCCGTCGGCCGCGCCGGTCCAGACCCGGGTCACGTCGTTGTCGTAGCGCTCCACCACCACCCGGCACATGGCCTGCACCCGCTTGCCCATCGACCCCGGGAAGCGGTGCAGCGCCGGCGGCTTGGAGAAGACCGCCACCAGCGTGTCCTCGTCCATCCCGGCGATCTCGGCCGCGTCCGGCACGTGCCCGAGCCGCTCAGCCAGCACCCACGGGCTGGAGAACGCCTTCTCCAGCGGGATCTGCTGGTCCAGCACCATCCCGATCACCAGCGCCAGCGGGTCCCGGTCGAGCAGGGCGTCCGCCTCGGGCTGCTGGCTGAGCATGAGACCCATGGACGCAGGCTAGCGTCGAAGCATGCTCGACCTGGACCTGGATCCGGCCCGCGCGTTCACCGTCTTCGAGCGGCAGGACTCGGGCTGCCGGTCGTACGGCGTGGAGGCGGCCGGGCGGCGCTGGTTCGTCAAGCGGGCGGTGCGGCCGGAGGGGCGGGCGTCGCTGGCCCGGGCGGCGGCGCTGCACGCCGCGGTCCGGCACGAGGCGGTGGTCCGGCCGGAGCGGGTGCTGGACGGCACCGACGGGCCGACGCTGGTCTACCCGTGGTGCGACGGCCGGATCCTCAACGCGGCCACCACGCACGCCTCCGACCGGACCGGGCTGGACCGCTTCCGCCGGCTGCCGGTGGCCGAGGTGGAGGCCGCGCTGACCGCGATCCTGGACGCGCACGCGGCGGTCGCGGCCGCCGGCTGGGTGCCGGTCGACCTCTACGACGGCTGCTTCCTGTACGACTTCGCCGCCCACCGGATGCGCCTGGTCGACCTGGACGAGTACCGGCCGGGGCCGTTCGTGCTCGACTCCGACCGGCTGCCGGGGTCGGGGCGCTACATGGCGCCGGAGGAGTACGTCCGCGGCGCGCTGATCGACCAGCGCACCGGCGTGCACGCGCTGGGCCGCACGCTGCACGAGCTGCTCGACTCCCCCGCCGGTTGGCGCGGCACGCCGGCCCAGCGGGCGGTGGTGGACCGGGCGGTCCAGGCGGACCCGGCCGATCGCCACCCCGGCATCCCCGCCCTCGTCGCGGCCTGGCACGCCGCCTGACCCGCTTCCCGGCGGGCAGAGTGCGCGGGTGCTGACGGACTCCGAGGCCGATGAGCTGGCCGATGCGCTGCGGGCGGCCGGCTACACCGCCGAGACGGTGGTCGAGGTGCTCGGCGAGGAGGCGGCCGGGGCGCTGGCCCGCGGCGAGCGGGTGCCGGCGCTGCGCGCGACCACCGGCGGCTGCGCCAGCCGGCCGGGCTGCGCCGTACGGCGGCGGTGGACGAGGTGGTGGCGGCGCTGGTCGCCGGCTGCGACGGCGAGCGCCCGCTGGGCGAGCTGGCCGCGGTGCTGCGGCTGGCCTTCGGCGTCGACCCGGAGGAGGTGCGCACCCTCGCGACCGGACTCGCAGATCGGGCTTCCTGATTCCCTACTAAGTTAGTAGAGTAAGTGGTGTGGCGACGGCGGGACTGCGGCGGGACCTCGGGGCGCCGTTCGCTCATCCCGTCGTCGCCGACCTCTCCCCGCTGGCCGGGGTGCTGGCCCCCCGGTCGCACTGGTCGCGGGCCGACCTGCGCCGGCTGACCCGGGCCTTCGCCGGCCGGGCCACCGCCGAGCTGCACCGGGCCGCCCGCTTCGACCCGGCGACCCGCTGGCGGCTGCTGCTGGCGCACTCCGGCGAGGTCGAGGTCTGGCTGGTGACCTGGGCGCCCGGGCAGTCCAGCAGCTGGCACGAGCACGACGCGCCGTCGGCGTACACGGTGCTCGACGGCGAGCTGACCGAGACCCGCCCGCACGGCCGCGCCGGCACCCGCTCGGCCCGGCGCCGGCCCGGGCGCGGCGGCGCCGCCGGCGCCGGTCACCTGCACACCCTGCAGAACCTCGGCGTGCTGCCCGCGATCAGCGTGCACGCCGTCGCCGTGGAGCCGGGCCCGCGATGAGCCCGACGCTGTGGCGGGACCGCACCGTCGACCTGCTCCGGGTCACGGCCTGCGCGTGTCAGGTCGGCTGAACCCCGCCGACCCCGCACACCCGCACCCGGGCCCACCGCCCGGGTCCCACCCTCTCCGGAGCCCAGCATGACCGCGACGCTTCTCACGCTGCCGCACGTCCACCCGGCCATCCGCCCGTTCCGCTCGCTGGTCGCCGACCGACCCACCTGGAGCCTGGCCGACCTGGCCCGGCTCACCCGGCTGATCGCCGACGGCGCCCAGGACGCGCTGCGTTTCGAGGCCGTGCACGACCCGGCCGAGCGCTGGTACCTCCGGCTCGCCCTCACCGAGCAGGTCGAGGTCTGGCTGCTGACCTGGTCGCCCGGGCAGGCGACGCTGCCGCACCACCACGGCGGCGCGTCCGGGGCGTACACGGTGCTGGACGGGGAGCTGACCGAGACCTGGCGGGACGGGCCGGTACGCACCCGGCTGGCCGCCCGCGGACCCGGACTAGGGTCGGCCTTCGGGCCGCAGCGGGTGCACCGGGTGGCCAACGACGGCCTGGAGGACGCGACCAGCGTGCACGCCTACTCGCCCCCGCTGCTGCCGCTGGGCACCGACGTGGAGCTGACGTGACGCTCACCCTCGACGAGCTGCTGGCCGAGGCCCGGGCCGGGATGCGCCGGCTCGACCCGGCCGAGGCGGCGCGGGCGGCCTCGGACGGCGCGCTGCTGGTCGACATCCGGGCGGCCGCGTTCCGGGCCGCCGAAGGCGAGCTGCCCGGCGCGATCGTGTGCGAGCGCAACGTGCTGGAGTGGCGCTTCGCCCCGGACAGCGCCTGGCGGGTGCCGCAGGCCGGGCCGGACGTGCACCTCCTCGTGGTCTGCAATGACGGCTATTGCTCCAGCCTGGCCGCGCACGCGCTGCGCCGGCTGGGCGTGCACCGGGCCACCGACATGGTCGGCGGGTTCCGGGCCTGGCGGGCGGCCGGGCTGCCCACCGCGCCCGGCCCCTCCCTCGCGGTCCCGTAACGTCCCCGCCCGTGCGGGCGGTGGTGCAGCGGGTCTCGTCGGCCGGCGTCACGGTCGACGGCGAGGTGGTCGGCGAGATCGGGCCCGGGCTGCTGGTGCTGGTCGGGGTCACCCACACCGACGACGCCGGCACCGCCGTCGCGCTGGCCCGCAAGGTGCACGAGCTGCGCATCCTGGCCGGCGAGCGGTCGGCCGCCGAGGTCGGCGCGCCGCTGCTGGTGGTCAGCCAGTTCACCCTCTACGCCGACACCCGCAAGGGCCGCCGGCCCAGCTGGTCGGCCGCCGCCCCCGGCCCGGTGGCCGAGCCGCTGGTGGACGCCGTGGTCGCCGCGCTCCGCTCGCGCGGCGCCACGGTGGCGACCGGCGTCTTCGGCGCGAGGATGCAGGTCGCCCTCGTCAACGACGGCCCCATCACCATCCTGGTCGACGTCGACTGAGCACTCCGCCCGCCGACTGGGCAGCTACAGGTGCTCAGCGGGTTCCGCAACTGCTCAGTCGAGGGTTGGGTCGTACGGTCTGAGCCATCTGCTGGAGGGGGACGGAATGACCGGCACCGACCGGGAGCGGCAGCTCGCCGCCGACCTGTTCAACCTGGTCTGGGAGCTGCTGGAGCGCCCCGGCCGGACGGTCGAGGACGACGACCGGATGGTGCACGCGGCGCACGCGTCCCGGTTCCACTGGGGCGAGGTCGGCGGGCCCGAGCAGTGGACGATCGGCGAGTGGCAGTGCGCCCGGGTGTACGCGGTCCTGGGCCGGGCCGAGCCGGCCCTGCACCACGCCCGCCGGTGCGCCGAGCTGGCGGCCTCGCACGAGGTCCCGGGCTGGCTGGTCGCGTCCGGGCACGAGGCGCTGGCACGGGCGTACGCGGTCGCCGGCGACAAGGACAAGGCCCGCGAGCACCGTGATTTCGCTCACACCGCTCTGCGCGAGGTGGCGGATCCCGAGGAGCGGGAGGTGGTGGAGGCGGACCTGGCGGGTATCCCGCTGTGAGCGTCCGGACCAGGGCAGCAGTGAACGCCGGACGGGAACACCGCGTCGTACAGAACGTTAGACAGACGTACGACGACGCCCACCCGGGAGACCGTTCAGTGACACTTCCTCGCACCGACTCTGCCACACCGCGCCGCCGCGCGTCGGTGGAGCCGCGCATCATGTCGCGGCCGCACCGCACCCAGCGGCCGTCGGTGCGGCCCGACGCGGCCGCGACCGGCACCGCCGCCGCTGCCGAGGAGGTCGACGAGCGGCTCCCCGACCTGGACGAGCAGAGCGCGGCGCTGTCCGCCGACCTGGTCCGGGTCTACCTCAACGAGATCGGCAAGGTCGCCCTGCTCAACGCCGAGCAGGAGGTGGAGCTGTCCAAGCGGATCGAGGCCGGGCTCTACGCCGACCACCTGCTGGCCGACCCCGGCACCAAGCTGACCGCGGCCAAGCGGCGCGACTTCCAGGCGCTGGCCACCGACGGCCGCCGGGCCAAGGAGCACCTGCTGCAGGCCAACCTGCGGCTGGTCGTCTCGCTGGCCAAGCGCTACACCGGCCACGGCCTGCCGTTCCTGGACCTGATCCAGGAGGGCAACCTCGGGCTGGTCCGCGCGGTGGAAAAGTTCGACTACACCAAGGGCTTCAAGTTCTCGACGTACGCGACGTGGTGGATCCGCCAGGCCATCACCCGTGCGATGGCCGACCAGGGCCGGACCATCCGGCTCCCGGTCCACCTGGTCGAGCAGGTCAACAAGCTGGAGCGGACCCGCCGGCTCCTGCACCAGCAGCTCGGCCGGGACGCGACCGAGGAGGAGCTCGGACTGGAGCTCGACATCACCCCGCAGCGGGTGATCGAGCTGTTCCAGCACGGGCGGGACCTCGTCAGCCTCGACCAGACCGTCGGCGACGACGAGGACGCCCAGCTCGGCGACTTCATCGAGGACACCGACGCCGCGGACGCCCAGGACGCGGTCGAGTTCGGCTTCATGCGCGACCAGCTCAACGCCGTGCTCGACACGCTGGAGAGCCGGGAGCGCCAGGTGCTGCGGATGCGGTACGGGCTGGACGACGGCCGGCCGCGCACGCTGGACGAGATCGGCAAGGCCTTCGGCCTGAGCCGGGAGCGGATCCGGCAGATCGAGCGCGACACCATGGCCAAGCTGCGGCACCCCAGCCGCTCCAACGCCCTGCGCGACTACGTCGAGTAGTCCACGGCGAGGCGGCGGGGGCCGGGCTCGGCCCGGGCCGTCGGCGGCCCGACGGCGACCCGGGCGGTCAGGATCTCCAGCCCGTCCCGGCCGACCAGCACCGGGTTGAGCGCCAGCCCGAGCACCTCCGGCAGGTCCTCGGCCAGCCGGGACACCCGCAGCAGCAGGTCGGTCAGCGCCGCGGTGTCGACCGGCTCGGCACCGCGGTGCCCGGACAGCAGCGGCGCCGCCCGCGGCGCCCGGACCAGCGCGGCCGCGTCCAGGTCGGACAGCGGCACCGGCGCGTACGCGCGGTCGCCGAGCAGCTCGGTCGCGATCCCGCCGACCCCGAAGGACACCAGCGCGCCGAAGGACGGGTCGTCGAGCACCTCGACCACCGTCGCCACCCCGGCCCGCGCCATCCGCTGCACCACCACCGGGGCCCCGCCGCCCAGCTCGGCCAGTGCCTCGGCCGCGGCCGAGACCGCGTCCGCGGAGGCGAGGTCCAGCCGGACCGCGCCGAGGTCGGGCCGGTGCCGCAGCCCCTCCGCGGTCGCCTTCACCGCGACCGGATAGCCCAGCTCCTCCGCCGCGGCGACCGCCTCGGCCGGTCCGGCCACGAACCGGCGCGCCGCGATGGCCAGCCCGTACGCGGCCAGCAGCCGGGTCGCCTCCGGGCCGGTCAGCTCCCGCCCGGCCGGCGCTCCGGCGAGCACGCCGGCGACCAGCTCCCGGGCCGCGTCCGTGTCGAGGCCGGGCAGGTCGGGCACCGTGCCCACCGGCCGGCGGCGCCAGTCGGCGTACCGGACCGCGGCCGCCAGCGCCCGCACCGCCCGCTCCGGGGTCGGGTACGACGGCACCGAGCCCGGCAGCGCGGCCCCGTCCGCGTCGAGCCGGCGCAGTGCCGCCGGCACCCCCTCCACCCCGAGGAACGTGCTCACCACCGGCACCGCCGCGGCCACCGCCACCTCGGCCAGCGCCCGGGCGAAATCCTCGCCCGGGGTGGCCAGCACCGGCGCGAACACCGCCACCACCGCGTCCGCACCGCCGACCGCGGCCCGCAGACCGGCGGTGAACCCGGCGACGTCGACGTCCGGGCCCAGGTCGGTCGAGGCCACCGACGGCTCCAGCCCGGCGGCCACGCAGGCGTCCGCGACCAGCACGGCCAGTGCCGACGAGTTCGTCACCGTCGCCACCCGGCGACCGCCCGGGAGCGGCTGGTACGCCAGCAGCTGGGCCACGTCGAACAGCTCGGTCAGCGTCTCCACCCGGATCACCCCGGAGCCCTCGAAGAGCGCCTGCACCCGCTCCTCCGGCAGCGCCACCGCGCGGGCCGCCAGCTCCGGGGTGGCGGCGGCGTGCCGGCCCGTCTTCACCGCGACCACCGGCTTGGTCCGGGCAACCCGCCGGGCCAGCCGGGCGAACTTGCGCGGGTTGCCGAAGCTCTCCAGGTAGAGCAGGACCACGTCGGTGTGCGGGTCGGTCGCCCAGAACTGGAGCAGGTCGTTGCCGCTGACGTCGGCCCGGTTGCCGGCCGACACGAAGGACGACAGCCCCAGCCCCCAGCGCACCGCCGAGGCGAGGATCGCGGTGCCGAGCGCGCCGGACTGGCAGAAGAAGCCGACCCGGCCCCGGCCCGGCACCAGCGGCGCGATGGTCGCGTTGAGCCGGATCGCGGGGTCGGCGTTGACCACCCCGAGGCAGTTGGGCCCGACCACCCGCATGCCCTGCGCGCGGGCCTCGGCGACCAGCTCCCGCTCCAGCTCCCGGCCCTCGGGACCGCGCTCGCCGAAGCCGCCGGAGAGCACCACCAGCCCGCGCACCCGCTTGCGGGCGCACTGCTCGACCACCCCGGCCACGGCCGCCGCGGGCACCGCCACCACGGCCAGGTCCACGTCGTCCGGGATGTCCAGCACGCTCGGGTACGCCCGCACGCCGCCGATGTGCCGCGCCTGCGGGTGCACCGGGTAGATCGGGCCCTGGAAGCCGTACGCCATCAGGTTGCCGAAGACGACGTGCCCGACCTTGCCGGGGTCGGTGCTGGCCCCGACCACGGCGACCGAGCGGGGGGTGAGCAGCCGCTCCAGCGACCGGGCCTCGGCCCGCCGCTCCCGCTCGTACGCGACCGCACGGGACTGCTCGGTCGGCGCGATCGGGAAGCTCAGCTCGACCACGCCGGAGTCGTAGGAGTAGTCGGCCTGGTAGCCGGCGTCCTTGAACACCCGGACCATCCGGTTGTTCTCGGCCAGCACCTCGGCGACGAAGCGCTCGATGCCGCGCTCCCGGGCGGCTGCGGCCAGGTGCTCGAGCAGCAGCGAGCCGATGCCGCGGCCCTGCTGGGCGTCGTCCACCACGAAGGCGACCTCGGCGTCCCGGCCGCCGTCGATCCGGTCGTACCGGCCCACCCCGATCAGCTGGTCGCCGACCAGCGCGACCAGCGCCACCCGGTCGGTGTGGTCGACCCGGGTCAGCCGGTCCAGGTCGCGCTCGGACAGCGTCGGGTGCGGGGCGAAGTAGCGCAGGTAGACGGTGCGCTCGCTCAGCCGGGAGTGGAACTCGGCCAGCCGGTCCCGGTCGTCCGGCCGGATCGGCCGCAGGTGCACGACGCCGCCGTCGGAGACCGCGACGTCGGCCTCCCAGCCGGCCGGGTAACCGCCCCCCGGGTCGGGAGCGGGGTCGGGGTCGGGCGGGTCAGTCACGGGGGTCGTCCGGGTCGAGCCCGTGCAGCGGGTAGACCGCTCGCCGGGTGGCGGTGATCGCCCGGTCCAGCGGGTCACCCGCATCCCCCGGCTGCCAGCCGAGCCAGGCGGTCCCCTGCGCGGGCGGGACCAGCTCGGTCATCGCCTCCGGCGGGCGCGTGCGCAGCCCGCGCTCCCGGACCTCCTCGGCCCACTCCGCCGGCACCGGGGTGCCGGGCGCGACCCGCTGCCCGACCGCCTCGGCCAGCAGGTGGGTCCAGGCCCGCGGCACGCACCGGACCAACCCGTAGCCGCCGCCGCCGAGCGACAGCCACCGCCCCTCGCACAGCTCGTGGGCCAGCTCGTGCAGCACCATGTACGAGCTGCGCTGGCCGTCGATGGTGAGCGCCAGCTCGGCCAGCGGGTCCTCGTGGTGGGTGTCGCAGCCGGCCTGGGTGACCAGCACCTGCGGCCGGAAGGCCCGCAGCACGCCCGGCACCACCGCGTGGAACGCCCGGTGCCAGCCGTCGTCGGTGGTGCCGGCCGGCAGCGCCACGTTGACCGAGGTGCCGGTCGCGTCACCCCGGCCGACCTCGTCCGGGAACCCCGTGCCCGGGAACAGCGTCAGTGGGCTCTGATGAAGGCTGACCGTGAGCACCCGGGGATCGCCGTAGAACGCCGCCTGCACCCCGTCGCCGTGGTGCACGTCCACGTCGATGTACGCGACCCGCTCGGCACCGAGCTGCAGCAGCCGGGCGATGGCGACCGCCGGGTCGTTGAAGACGCAGAAGCCCGACGCGCGGGAGCGCATCGCGTGGTGCAGGCCGCCGGCGATGTTCACCGCGTGCTGGCTCTGCCCCGACCAGACCCGCTCGGCGGCCAGCACGCTGCCGCCGGTGATCAGCGCGGACGCCTCGTACATATCCGGGAAGACCGGGTTGTCGGCGGAGTCGAAGCCGTGCCCGGCGGCCGGGCCGATCCGGGGCGCCAGCCGGACGACCTCGAGATATTGCGGGTCGTGGACCAGGGTGAGCAGGTCCTCGCCGGCCGGGGTCGGGGGGACGACGGTGACGTTGGGCGCGTCCAGCACGCCGAGCCGGCGGGCCAGCGACACGGTCAGCGCCAGCCGGACCGGGTGCAGCGGATGGTCCCCGCCGAGGTCGTACGCGAGGTAGCCGTCGTCCCAGACCACGGTGACCGAGTCACTCACCCGCCGAACGTACCGTTCGGGGACACCGGCACGGGCGGTAGCGAAATCCGTTCTGTGTCGGATGTACGGTCCGCCCCAGTTCACCCCGTAGGCTTAGCCCCCACTGCATTCCGTGACGACGACCCCGTGGTCGTGGCGACCCCTGGTCGCGCGGGACACCGCTACGAAGGAAAGGACCGCTCGATGACGGCCCGACGCCTCCTGGCAGGGCTCGCCCTGCTGCTCGCCGTCCCGACCGCGGCCGCCTGCGCGCAGGCCGTGCCCGGCACCGGCACCCTCGCCGCGGACGCGCAGACCGGCGGCGGGCCGACCGGCTCGTCCGGGCCGTCGCCCACCGAGGAGCCGACCTCGACCGAGTCCTCGTCCTCCTCGATGCCGTCGCCGTCGCCGTCCGGCTCGGGCGGCGGGGGGACCAGCCCGGTCTGCCAGGCGCTGGACCAGTCCGCGGTCGAGGACGCGATCGGCACCAAGGTGACCTTCGCCCGGTCGCAGAGCAGCGGCTGCCAGATCCGGGCCGACGACGGCCGGTCGATGATCGTGGCGGTCTTCGACTACCTCAAGCTCAGCGACTACGCGAGCCGCTCCGGCGCCACCCCGGTCAAGGTCGGCGGCTACCCGGGCGTGCGCACCAGCTCGACGATCCTCTACGTCGGCCGCACCAAGGGCGACCCGGACGCGGCCGGCCTGCTGGCGGCGTACTTCAGCGGCCTGCGCGAGGGCGGCGACCCGATCGCGTCCAAGGTGCTCGAGCTGCTGCTCCCGAAGTACAAGAAGGACTAAGGCGCCGACCCCGGCCCGGTCGCGACCGGCCGGGCCGGGTCGGTGATCCACTCGCTCCACGAGCCCGCGTAGAGCGCGGCCCGGAAGCCGGCCAGCTCCAGCGCGAGCACCTGCTGGGCCGCGGTCACCCCGGACCCGCAGTACGCCCCCACCTCGGCGTCCCCGGTCACGCCCAGCTCGGCGAACCGGCGGCGCAGCTCCTGCGGCGACCGGAACCGGCCGTCCGGCCCGACGTTGCCGCTCAGCGGGGCGCTGCGGGCGCCGGGGACGTGCCCGGCCACCGGGTCGACCGGCTCCACCTCGCCGCGGAACCGCTCGGCCGCCCGCGCGTCCAGCAGCACCCCGCGGGCGGCCACCGCGGCGGCGCCGGCCGCGTCGAGCACCGGCATGCCGCCCGGGCGGACCACCACGTCGCCGGGCGCCGCCGCCGGCACCTCGGTCGTGGTCGGCAGGCCGGCCGCGGTCCAGGCGGCGAAGCCGCCGTCCAGCACCCGGACGCCGCCGTGCCCGGCCCAGCGCAGCAGCCACCAGGCGCGGGCGGCGCTGCTGCCGTCGCCGTCGTCGTACGCGACCACGGCGCTGTCCGCACGCACCCCGAAGCGGCGCAGCGCCGCCTGCAGGTCGGCCGGGTCCGGCAACGGGTGCCGGCCGCCGGCCCCGGGCGGCCCGGCCAGGTCGGCGTCGAGGTCGACCGCGACCGCGCCGGGGAGGTGGCCGGCCGCGTACAGCTCGGCCGGCGGCGGGCCGAGCAGCCGCCAGCGGACGTCGAGCAGCACCGGCGGCGGCCCGGCCGGACCGGCGGCGGGGCCGAGACCGAGCTCGACCGCGAGATCGTCCACGCCGACCAGCGGACCGGAATCGCTCATCCGGCCATCTTCCCTGACAGGACGCCCGGTCAGGTTGGCGGCGCACCGACCCTGGTGGCACCGTGGACGTTTCGACGGACGTACGATCACGGTGGATGAGCCGGAGGACCGTTGAGTCATCACAGCGACCTGATCGACACCACCGAGATGTACCTCCGCACGGTGTATGAGCTGGAGGAGGAGGGGGTCACGCCCCTTCGCGCCCGCATCGCCGAGCGGCTCAAGCAGAGCGGTCCCACCGTCAGCCAGACCGTCGCCCGGATGGAGCGCGACGGGTTGCTCACCGTCGAGGGTGACCGCCACCTGGAGCTGACCGCGGAGGGTCGCCGGCACGCGACCTCCGTGATGCGCAAGCACCGCCTCGCCGAGTGCCTGCTGGTCGACGTGATCGGCATGGAGTGGGAGGAGGTGCACATCGAGGCCTGCCGCTGGGAGCACGTGATGTCCGACTCGGTCGAGCGGCGGATCGCCGCCCTGCTCGGCGGCCCGACCACCTGCCCGCACGGCAACCCGATCCCCGGCCTGGAGGAGCTCGGCGCGCTGCCGGCCCCGCCGGACGGCCCGCTCGCCGGGGTCCTCGACGCCCACCTGCTCACCCTGGAGCAGGCGCTGCAGCAGGGCTCGCCCAGGGCCGTGGTCCGCCGCATCAGCGAGCAGATCCAGCCGGACGCCGACATCATGCGCGAGCTGCGCTCGGCCGGGGTGCAGCCGGGCCGGACGGTCACCGTGGCGGCCGCGCCGACCGGCCGCGGCCTGCTGGTGAGCACCGACACCGGCGAGACGCTGGTCACCGGGATGGTCGCCAAGCACGTCTTCGTGTCGGTCGCCTGAGCCCGCCGGTCAGCCGGTGAGCGTCCCGCGCAGGACGCTCGTCTCGGAGTGCGTCTGGTCGCCGTCGTACTTCTCCTGGGAGATGTCGACGACCGCGAAGGTGCGCAGGTCCAGGGTCGGCGGCAGCGGCAGCGTCGCCGTCGGGCCGGGGCCGAGCACCCCGACGGCGACCATGTTCGTCCCGCCGTCGAAGACCCACACCTCGTAGTAGCCCTGGTTGAGCGCCGGTAGGCCGGCGGTCGTCAGCCGCAGCTCCGGGCCGGCGGCGCCGGCGACGACGATCGCCCGGCCGCTCACCCCTCCCGGGCCGCCGGGCACCGGCGCGAGCCTCGCGGCCGGGCTGGCGGCGGGCGGCGGGGTGCCGGCGCGATCCTGCCAGGGCCGTACGGCGGCGAGGGTGCCGAGCACGCCGATCGCGGCGGCGGCGACCAGGGCGGCCGCGGTGCGGACCCACCGCCGGCGCGGTGCCGAGCGGGCGGGCACGGGCTGGAGCCGGCGCTCGGGCGGGGGGACCGGGGCCGGGCGGGCGGCGGGGCGGAACCAGTCCGGCGGCTCGGCCGGGCCTGCCGGGCCTGCCGGGGCCACCGGCCGGGGGACGGCCGGTCCGCCCGCGTCGAGCCGCAGCTCGGCGAGGATCCCGTCCCACACCCCCTCGCCGGGTCGCAGCGCCTCCTCGTCGCGCTCGACCGCCGCCTCCCGGGCCAGCTGGGCGGTGTGCTGGAGCGTGCGCACTTCCTGCTGGCAGGTGGCGCAGCCGGCGAGGTGGCCGGTCAGCTCCTGCTCGTCCGCGCCGCCGAGCCGCTCACCGAGCGCGAGAAGCGCCAGTCGATCGGGGTCCAGGTGCTGCACCGTCCACCTCCCATCTGCTCCGCAACCGGTCGAGCCCCCGTCTGAGGTGGCTCTTCACCGTGCCCAGCGGCAGTCCGGTCAGGCCGGCGATCTGCACGTGGGTCAGGTCGTCGAAGAACGCCAGCTCCAGCACCCGGCGCTGCTCCGGGGACAGGCGGCGCAGCTCGTCGGCGACGACGAGCCGGTCCACCACCCGCTCCGGGGCCGGCGCCTCCGAGTATCCCGGCTCGACCCGGCGCACGGCGGTGGCCACGTCACGGTCCCGCTGCAGGGCCCGCAGCCGGTCCAGCACCTGGCGGCGGCCGATGCCGAGCAGCCAGCCGGCGAGGGTGCCGCGGCCCGGGTCGTACGTGTGCCGGCCCCGCCAGGCCGCCACGAAGGTCGCCTGGGTGATCTCCTCGGCGTCGTGGTGGGAGGACAGGCAGGACAGGCCGAGCCGGTAGACCAGGCCGCCGTAGCGGTCGTACACCGGGCGCAGCACGGACTCGTCCCCCCGCCGGAACCGCTCGGCGAGCTCCCGGTCCTCGTCCGGACGTGCGGCGCCGGTCATCCCCCGCCCTCCGGCACCGCGGTCACCGCGATGTTGTCGGTGTACGAGCTGATGTCCTCGCGGAAGCCGCCGCCGCAGGTGACCAGCGTCAGCCGCGGGGCGCCGGACCGGGCGAAGAGCCGGTCCAGCGGGGTGGCCGTCTTCGGCCACTCCTCGCGGGCGACCACCCGGTAGCGCACCGTGCTGCGGTCGGACAGCCGGACCAGCACCGGGTCGCCCGGGTCGAGGCGGCCGAGCCGGTAGAACGCGCCCTGGCCCTGCTCAGCGGAGTCGACGTGGCCGCTGAACAAGGTGGAGCCGCGGGCGTCGCCGGGGCGGGGACCGTACCGGTACCACCCGACGGTCCCGACGTCCTCGGGGATCTCCAGCTCGCCGTCCCGCTCCACCCCGATCGGCCCCACCGGGGCGGTGACGCCGAGGGTCGGCAGCCGGACCTCGACCGGGGTGGGCGCCTCGCGGGTGCCGCCCCGGCCGAGCCGGCCGTCCGTGGTGGGCACCGCCGGCCCGGCGGGCGGTGGGGTCGCCCGGCCGGGCCGGCTCGGGATGGCCGGGGCAGGCCGGGCCGGCGCGGCCGAGGCGAGCGCCTCGGCGGTGTCCGCCCCGACCGTGCCGACGGTGGCCGGGGACCGCTGGGCGTACCAGACCAGCGGCACCCCGACCGAGATGAGCACGCCGGCAGCGGCCAACACTGCCCAGAGCCGTTGCCGGCGAGCCATCCCGTCCCTCCCCGCTAGTCGAGCGTCAGCTTGCGGTCAGCGGCGCGCGGCCGCCACTCGGGCGACGCCGCCGGTGGCCAGCAGCAGGCCGAGACCGGAGGTGACGACCAGCCACGCCGGCACGCCGGTGTCGCCGGCGCCGCCGCCGGAGCCGGCCGGGACGCCGGACGGCGAGGAGTGCAGCCCGGTGATCGTCTGCACGACCAGGCCGAGGGTGTCGTCCTCGGCCGAGCCGATCGCGTACACGATCGTCGCGGTGCCCTCCTTGAGCGCCACGTCCGCCGGGCCGATCACCACCGTGCTGGTGCCGGCGAGCACGACGTCGGCCTTCACGGTCGCGGCCGGCAGGTTGAGCACCTGCTGCTTCGGGTTGGTCAGGTTGCGGATGACCGGGGTGCCGCCGGCGCGCACGTCGACAGCCGGGGCGGCCGCGGTGTGCCGGACGATCAGCCGCGCCTGCCCGGCGGCCAGCTTGGACACGTCGTTGACGAACGGCGTGATGGCCGGCTGGCCGGCCGCGGTCAGGTGCGCCGCGAGCGTGACGTTCGCGCCGGCCGGGACCTGGGCGGTGGCCTGGATGACCGGGGTGCCGGTGCCGGCGGTGTTGGCCGCCGGGAAGACCTTGACCTCGTAGCTGCCGGCCGGCAGCGACAGCGGGCCGGCCACGGTGCCCGGCCGGAAGTTGCGCAGAGTGAGGTCACCATTGACGAACACGTTGACGGGGGTGTCGGGGATGCCGTGCACGACGCTGACGGACGCGTTGTCAGCAGCGGCGGCGACCCCGCCGGTGCCGAACACCGACAGGCCGGCGGCGGCGGCGATCACCGCGACGGCGGCGAAGCGCTTCATCGATCCTCCTGAAGTGGGAACATCTGTCGCCCCCACTACGTCGGCCGGGCCCGCCGCGGATGCACCCACCGCCAGGCCCTTCCGGAGCCGCCGGGCGGTAAGGCCTGCGAGCTAGTGTCGGAAGGGCCGGTCCGGTCGCCCGCCACCCGGCGCCGCCGCCGGCCGCCGGGCGCAGAGGAGGAGTCGCGTTCATGATCGAGCAGGACCCCGCCCCGACCCCGTTCGAGGACCTCGACGACTACGTGTCCCTCCCCCGGCTCAGCGGGCTCGCGCTGTCCCCGGACGGGGTCCGGCTGGTCACCGCGGTGGCCGAGCGGGCCGTGGACGGCAAGCGCTACTCCTCGGCGCTGTGGGAGCTGGACCCGCGGGGCCAGCGGCCGGCCCGCCGGCTGACCCGGTCGGCGCCGGGCGAGGCCCAGCCGGCGTTCCTGCCCGACGGCCGGCTGCTGTTCTCCTCCCGGCGTCCGGACGTGAGCGCCAAGCCGGAGGACGAGACCGAGGACCGGACCGCGCTCTGGCTGTTGCCGGAGGCCGGCGAGGCGTCGCTGGTGGCCCGCCGTGGCGGCGACGTCGCCGGCCTGGCGGTGGCCCGCGACTCCGGTGACGTGGTCTTCCTGGCCTCCGCGCTGCCCGGCACTGCCACCGTCGAGGACGACGAGCGCCGCCGGCAGGCCCGCAAGGACGCCGGGGTCACCGCGATCCTGCACGAGGGCCACCCGGTGCGGCACTGGGACCAGGACGTCGGCCCGGACGAGCTGCACCTGCTGGCCGGCGGCCCGGTGCCGCTCGGCGACGGCCGGCTGACCTCGGTGCGCGACCTCATCCCGACCCCGGACGGGTTGGTGCAGGAGGGCCTGGCCGTCTCCCCGGACGGCGGCACCGTCGCGGTCGGCTGGAAGGTGGACAACGGCGCGGCGGCCACCCGGCACGCGCTCGCGCTGGTCACCGCGGCCGGCGAGCGGACGCTGGTCGAGGCGCCGGACCAGTTCTTCGTCGAGCCCGCGTTCGCCCCGGACGGCCGCCGGCTGGTCTGCGTACGGGAGGGCGCGGGCGACTGGGACACCATCCCGCACCGCACGCTCGTGCTGATCGACCTCGACACCGGCGAGCACCGCGACCTGCTGCCCGGCACCGCGCTCTGGCCGTCCGGGCCGGTCTTCTCGACGGCCGGCGACACGCTCTTCTTCGTCGCCGACGAGCAGGGCCGGGCGCCGGTCTTCAAGCTCGACCTGGCCAGCGGCACCGTGACCCGGCTGACCGCCACGGGGGCGTACACGGACGTCGTGGTCAGCCCCGACGACCACTCGGTGTATGCGCTGCGCTCCGCGGTGGACTCCCCGCCGGCGCCGGTCCGGATCGACCCCGCGCGGGCCGACCAGGAGCCGGTGCGGCTGCTCGGCCCGGCCCCGGCGCCGCGGGTGCCCGGCACGCTGACCGAGGTGACCACCGCCGCGGACGACGGCACCCCGCTGCGCGCCTGGCTGGTGCTGCCGACCGGCGCATCCGCGGACCGGCCCGCCCCACTGCTGCTGTGGATCCACGGCGGCCCGCTGAGCAGCTGGAACGCGTGGTCCTGGCGATGGAACCCGTGGCTGATGGCGGCCCGCGGCTACGCGGTGCTGCTGCCCGACCCGGCGCTGTCCACCGGCTACGGCGACGAGTTCATCCAGCGCGGCTGGGGCAGCTGGGGCGGGCGGCCGTTCACCGATCTGATGGCCGTGACCGACGCGGCCGTCGCCCGGCCGGAGATCGACGGCGACCGGACGGCGGCCATGGGCGGCTCGTTCGGCGGCTACATGGCCAACTGGGTGGCCAGCCAGACCGACCGCTTCCGGGCCATCGTCACCCACGCCAGCCTGTGGCACCTCGACGCGTTCGCCGGCACCACCGACGAGCCGTCGTACTGGTACCGCGAGTTCGGTGACCCGCTGGAGAAGCAGGAGCGCTACCTGGAAAATTCGCCCCACCTGCGGGTGGCGGGCATCCGGACGCCGATGCTGGTCATCCACGGCGACAAGGACTACCGGGTGCCGATCGGCGAGGCGCTCCGGCTGTGGCACGACCTGGGTCGCTTCTCGGTGCCGGCGAAGTTCCTCTACTTCCCGGACGAGAACCACTGGGTCCTCACCCCCGGGCACGCCAAGGTCTGGTACGAGACGGTCCACGCCTTCCTCGCCCACCACGTCCTCGGCCAGGAGTGGCGCCGCCCCGAGCTCCTGTAGCCCGCGGGCTCCGTCACTCCGGGGCGGCCCCCGGACCCCCGGGCGCGCCGTACCATCGGGGGGATCCCGCGAGCCGATGCCGTCTCGCCACCGAGCGAGCCGACCATCGTCCTACGGGAGGTCCACCGTGGTCGCCAACCCCTGGGGGTTTCTCCGGCATCCCCGCACGGACGCGCCCAAGCGCCCGGTCGCCATCCGGCTGCGCGACTGGGACCCGGTGTACGGCCGGCCCGCCCCCGACGACGTCCGGGTGCAGGCCAGCCGGTGCATGGACTGCGGGGTCGCGTTCTGCCACGCCGGCTGCCCGCTGGGCAACCTGATCCCGGAGTGGAACGAGCTGGTCGCCGACGACGACTGGCGCGCCGCGATCGAGCGGCTGCACGCGACCAACAACTTCCCCGAGTTCACCGGCTGGCTGTGCCCGGCGCCGTGCGAGGCGTCCTGCGTGCTCGCCATCAACGCCGAGCCTGTCGCCATCAAGCAGGTCGAGCTGGCGATCATCGACCGCGCGTACGACGAGGGCTGGGTGCCGCCGCGGCCGGCCGCCGGGCGGACCGGCCGGCGGGTCGCGGTGATCGGCTCCGGACCGGCCGGGCTCGCCTGCGCCCAGCAGCTCACCCGGGCCGGCCACGACGTGACCGTGTACGAGCGGTCCGACCGTCTCGGCGGCCTGCTCCGCTACGGCATCCCGGACTTCAAGATGCCCAAGGGCCTGATCGAAGCGCGGCTGGCCCAGCTGGCCGCCGAGGGCACCGAGCTGCTCGCGGGGGTGGACATCGGCGGCCCGGGCGGGCCCGACCCGGTCGAGCTGCGAGCCGGGGTGGACGCGGTCGTGCTGGCCACCGGCGCGCTGCAGCCGCGCGACCTCGCGGTGCCCGGGCGGGAGCTGGCCGGCGTGCACCAGGCGATGGACTACCTGCCGCAGGCCAACCGGGTGCGCACCGGCGAGCTGGCCACCCCGCCGGTGGACGCCGCCGGCAAGCGGGTGGTCATCATCGGCGGCGGCGACACCGCGGCCGACTGCCTGGGCACCGCCAACCGGCAGGGCGCGCTCAGCGTGACCCAGCTCGACCACAACCAGCGCCCGCCCCAGGGCCGCGACCTGGTCGCGAACCCGTGGCCGCAGTGGCCGAAGATCCACCGCAGCTCCCCCGCGCACGAGGAGGGCGTGGTCGAGTCCTGGGCGCGGGAGGCGGTCGAGTTCCTCCCCGGCCCGGACGGCGCCGTACGGGCCGTGATCACCGAGGAGGTGCAGATCCTCCGGGTGGACGGCCGCCGGGTGTTCCGGCCGGTGCCGGGCAGCCGGGAGGAGGTGCCGTGCGAGCTGGTGCTGGTCGCGGCCGGCTTCGTCGGCAGCGAGCGCGGCTCGCTGCTGGACCGCCTCGGCGTCGCGGTCGACCCGGACCGCGGCACGCTGGCGCTGCCCGGCGAGTGGGAGACCTCGGCGCCCGGCGTCTTCGCCTGCGGCGACGCGACCCGCGGGGCCAGCCTGGTGGTCTGGGCGATCGCCGAGGGGCGGGCCTGCGCCGCCGCGGTCGACACCGCGCTGAGCGGCCGGACCGAGCTGCCCGCCCCAGTCCGTCCCGGCGCGCGCCCGCTCTGAGCCACCGTTTCTGTCGTACCGAGCGGCTTGAATGGCGTCGTGCGGTACGTCGTGGTGGCCGGTCCGGCGGGCGACGGCGCCCTGCGCCCGGTCGACGACCGCGGCGAGCCGACCGGGCCGGCCGAGCAGGTCGACTCGCTCGCCGCCGCGGTCGTCGCCCGCGAGCGGACCGAGCACCCGCGCTGGGTGTGGCCGGCCACCGACGACGTCTACCCGGAGCTGCTCGCCGCCTGCGGCCCCGTCGGCCGCTGCCTCGATCTGGCGCTGACCGAGGGGATCCTGCTCGGGGCGGCCGGCCGCTGGGGCGAGCCGCGCTCGCTCGGCGCCGCCTGGGCCCGGCTGGCGGACCTGCCGGTCCCGGCCGACCCGCCGCCGCGGGCGCGGGAGGCCGCCCAGCAGGCGCTCTTCGACACCGAGCCGGACGCGCTGCCCGGCGGCGCGGCCGCCCTGGACGCCGCGGTCGCGGTGCACGCCGACCAGCTGCGGCGGGTCGCCGGCGACCCGGCGCCGGACCGGCTGGCGCTGCTGGTGGCCGCCGAGTCGGCGTGCGCGCTGGTCGCGACCGAGATGACCGCGGCCGGGATGCCGTGGCGGGCCGACGCCCACGACGCGCTGCTCGCCGCCGCCCTCGGTCCGCGGCCGGCGGCCGGGCTGCCGCCGCGGCGGCTGAGCGAGCTGGCCGACCGGGTGGCGGCGGCCTTCGGCGGGCTGCGGGTCAACCCGGACTCGCCGGCCGACGTGGTGCAGGCCTTGGCCCGGGCCGGCGTGCCGGTGCAGTCGGCCCGCTCGTCGGAGCTGCGCCGGCTCGACCACCCGGCGGTGGGCCCGCTGCTGGAGTACAAGGAGCTGGCCCGGCTGCACGCCGCGCACGGCTGGGCCTGGCTGGACACCTGGGTGCGGGACGGGCGGTTCCGGCCGGACTGGGTGGTCGGCGGGGTGGTGTCCGGCCGCTGGGCCAGCCGCGGCGGCGGCGCCCTGCAGATCCCGCATGCGGTGCGGCGGGCGGTGGTCGCCGATCCCAACCACCTGCTGGTGGTGGCCGACGCCGCCCAGCTGGAGCCGCGGGTGCTGGCCGCGCTGGCCGGCGACCTGCGGCTGGCCGAGGCCGCGGCCGCCTCGGACCTCTACACGGCGCTCGCCGCGGACTCCTTCGGCGGCGACCGGGCCCGGGCCAAGGTCGCGCTGCTCGGCACGCTCTACGGCGCCACCGGCGGGGACGCGGCGCCGGTGCTGGCGGTGCTGCGGCGGCGCTTCCCGACCGCCGTCGGCTACGTCGAGGCGGCGGCCCGGGACGGCGAGGCGGGCCGGCTGGTGCGGTCCCGGCTCGGCCGCACCTGCCCGCCGCCGTCCGCGCGCTGGCGCGAGGCCCAGGAGCGGGCCGCCCGGCCCGGGGCGGGCGAGCCGGAGCAGGCGCGGGCCCGGCAGACCGCCCGCGACCGGGGCCGCTTCACTCGCAACTTCGTGGTCCAGGCGTCGGCCGCGGACTGGGCCGCGGTGCTGCTGGCGGCGCTGCGCCGCCGGCTGGCCGAGGGCGGCGCGCCCGGCGCCGAGCTGGTCTTCTTCCAGCACGACGAGGTGGTGCTGCACTGCCCGGAGGCCGCCGCCCCCGCGGCGGCCGCGGTGCTCACCGAGGCCGCCGAGGAGGCGAGCCGGCTCGTCTTCGGTCCCACCCCGGTCCGCTTTCCCCTCGGCCTCGCCGCCGTGCGCTGCTACGCCGACGCCAAGTAGCCCCGGCCCCGCCGCCTGGCCCCCGCCGGGGCCGCCGCACGGGGCCGGCCCGCGCCAGGGGGCGACGCGCAGCCAGTCCCCGCCGCCCTGGTGCCGCCCTGGCCGCCGGCCGGGCCGGCCCGCCCGAGGCGATGGCAGCCCGTCCCCCACCGCCCTGACCGCCGCACCGGGCTGGCCCGCTGGCGAGGGCGGTGTCGACGGCGCTCACGGGGTCCTCCCTGCCGGGGCGTCGGGCAGCCCGGCGTCGGGCTCAGCTGACCGAGGGGTCCGGGAGCTCCGCGTCCGGGGTGATCGGCTCGGCCGCCGGGGGCTCGCCCTCCAGCTGCCGGTAATGGTCGATCTCCTCCTGGGTCGGGTCGACCCCGACCTCCTCGGCGAACTCCTCGGCCGCGTCAGGGTCGGCCTGCAGCTCCGTCGGCTCGCTCATCGCGCTCCCTCCTCGATCGGGTCCGGGTTCGGGTACCCCCGGCGAGAGGCTGGGACACCCCGCCCGCCCGGTCAACCCGCCGTCCACAGGCCGGCCCGCCGTCCACAGATCGCCGCCGCCCGCTGCCCCGGACCGCCCGCTGCCGGCACGGTGGCCGCATGCCCGAGCTGACCCGACCGGTCCGTGCCCCCGACCTCGCCCCCGACCTCGCCCCCGGCGCCGCCGGGGTCGACCGGCTGCGCCGTGCGCTGGAGCGGGCCGAGACCGACTTCGTCGCCGCGGTGGTCACCGACGGCGGCATCGAGCCCTGGCGGCGGCGGGTCGAGGGCCGCTTCCGGGTCGCCCGGGACGCGCTGGACCGCTCCGGCGTGTCCCGGGCGGAGTCCGCCGCCCTCGCCGTCGCGCTGGTGGACGGCGTGGTCCGGGACCGGTGCTGCCGGCTCGTCGACGCCGACCCCGACCGCCGCTGGCTGGCGCTCTGGTGGCACCTGGCCGATCGCACGCTCCCGCCCTACCGGACCGAGCCGCTCTTCCTGCTCGCCTGGACGGCATGGCGTCGCGGCGACGTGCCGGCGGCCCGGGCCGCGGTCGGCTCGGCCCGGCTCCAGGAGCCCGGTCACCGACCGAGCGCCCTGCTCGCCGGGATGCTGTGGACCCGTGGCTGAGTCAGCGGGTCGGCGCGCCTCCGGCCACCGGAGCGGCGTTGCGCGCCTTGTCGTGCTCGGTGGTCAGCAGGGTCTCGATCGCGGCGAGCTCACCGCGCAGCCACTGCACGAGCTCGAGCCGCTCCTGGAGCCGCTCCGGCGGCAGCGGACGGCGGTCCTGCCGTGTGTTGATCAGGGTCGCGAGCACCCGGTGCAGCGATGCGGCCAGTTCCGAGTCCTCGTCGATGTCGTCCCCCCGCAGGTCTGTCCGTCACCAGAACCTTTCGCTACCCAGCGGCTCAAGAATTCAACCCGGGACGACCGCGACACGCCGGCCCGGGAGCGGTCGGCGGGAAGCCGGAGCGGTGCTCAGCGACTTGTGCCGGCGGTGCGCGACGACGACAAGGCGGCGACGGTGGACACGGACGACATGATTCCGGACGTGCTGCGTCCCACCCCGCCGACCTCCATACCCACTCCCCCACCCGACCCGACCGAGCCGGCGGCCCCGACCGAGCCGGCGGCTCTGGCCGAGCCGGCGGGGCGGGAGGCGCGGCGGCTGGCGGTCATCTTGGGCGTGCTGTTCGGGCTGGTCGCGACCGGCACGTCGGCGGTCGCGGTCGCGCTGCCGGCGATCCAGGACGACCTCGAGCTCAGCCACCCGGCCGTCGCCTGGGTGCTCAGCATCTACGTGCTCTCGCTGGCCGTCACCACCGCGGTCTACGGCCGGATCGCCGACGTGGTCGGCATCCGCAGGCCGCTGGTCGTCGGGATGCTGGTGATGGCGGTGGGCGCCATCCTGGCCGCGACCGCGCCATCGCTGCCGGTGCTGCTGGTCGGCCGCGCGCTGCAGGGGGCCGGCGCCGGGTCGGTGCCGGTGCTCGCCACCGCGCTGATCTCGGCCCGGTTCACCGGTGTCACCCGCAGCGCCGCGCTCGGCCGCGTGGCCGGCGCCTCCGCGACGGTCTCCGCGCTCGGCCCGCTGCTCGGCGGGGTGGTCGCCGAGGTGGGCGGCTGGCACGCGGTGGTCGCCCTGCCGCTGGCCGGGCTCCTGCTGCTGCCGATGGTCGCCCGGGCGGCGCCCAGCCACGGGGGCGGCGGGCGTGTGGACCTGCCGGGGGCGGCGCTGGTCGCGGTCACCGCCATCGGCCTGGTGCTGCTGCTCCAGTCGGTGTCGGCGGGCGCGGCCGCCGCCGGGCTGGGCGCCGCGCTGGTCCTGGCGGGCCTGCCGCTCATCGTCCGGCACGTGCGCCGCCGCCCGGACGGCTTCCTGCCGCGCGCGGTGGTCACCCGCGGCCCGGTGCTGCGGGCCGCGCTGGCCGGCGCGTCGATCCCGGCGGCCTGGTTCGCGGTGCTGATCGCGATCCCGGTCGCGCTGGACGCTCGCGGCTGGTCGACGCTGCAAGTCGGCCTCGCCATGGTGCCCAGCGCGGTGGTCGCTGTGCTCGGCGGCCGGGTGTCCGGCCCGGTGCTCGATCGACTAGGTCCGCGCCGCACGCTGACCACGGCCGCCGTGATCGCCGCCGGCTCGCTGGCGGCCGCGGCGGCCGCGGTGGGTGCCGGCTGGCCGGTGGTGATGGCCGCCACCGTGGTGGCGCTCACCGTCTCCTTCGGCATCGGCCAGCCGGCGATGGTGTCGGCGGTGGGCACCGCCGTGCCGGCTGCGGTGCGCGGCATCGCGCTCGGCATAGCGTCGCTCGTCTTCCTGGTCGGCGGCAGCCTCGGCTCGGCCGCGGTCGGCGGGCTGGCCGACGGCATCGGCGCGCCGGCCGCCCTCCTCGCGGTGGCCGTCCTGCCGGTCGCCGGTGCGCTCGTGGTGGCGCTGGGCGGCCGCCGGCCGGCCAGCGCCGACACCGATCCCGCCGCGGTCCGTTAGGCACGGTCGGACCCGGGTATCCGACCCCTCACCTGGCGGCGTCGTGGGGTTGACGCCGCCGATGAGGAGGCGGACCAGATGGTGAATCAGGATCCCGGATCGGGATCGACGACGACGAGCGACGGCAGCACGACCGACGTCGCCAAGGAGCAGGCGGGCCGGGTCGGCCAGAAGGCGACCGAGGCCGGCGGCCAGGTCGCGCAGACCACCAAGGAGCAGGCCCAGCAGGTCGTCGGCGAGGCGAAGCAGCAGGCCCGCGACCTGGTCGGCGAGGCCCGGACGCAGGTCAGCGCGCAGGCCGGATCGCAGCGGGACCGGGCGGTCCAGGGTCTGCGCAGCCTGAGCGACGAGCTGGACCAGATGACCCAGCAGGGTGGTCAGTCCGGCCTGGCCACCGAGGTGGCCCGACAGCTGTCCGGCCGGACCCGGGAGCTGGCCGGCCATCTCGAACGGCACGAGCCCAGCGACCTGCTCGAGCAGGTGCGGGCGTACGCGCGGCGGCGGCCGGTCGTGTTCCTGGCCGGCGCGACGCTGGCCGGGGTGATCGCCGGCCGGCTGACCAAGAGCCTGGCCGCCGGCGCGCCGGACGACGGGTCGCGCGCCCTGACCGGCGACGGCTACCGGCCGGCGCCGCTGGCCGGCGGGTACGCGAGCCCGGACTACCCGAGCGCCGGCTACCAGAGCGGCGCCGACCCCGGCTACCCCACCCCGGCCTACGCCACCGGCAGCGCCTACACCACCGGCCCCGGCACGGACGCCCCCTACGCCACCGGCGCCGGCTATCAGGGCGGCACCGAGGCCGGCTATGCCACCGCCGCCGGCACCAACGGCGGCTATGTCACCGGCACCGGCACGGAGAGCGGCTACGCCACCGGCGCGGACGGCGGCTACACCACCGGCAGCGGGGGCTACTCGACCGGGGCCGGCTATCAGGGCGGCACCGGCTACGAGGCCGGTGCGGGCTACCCCCCCGAGGGCACCGGGGGCGCCGCGGAGGGCTACGGGACGGCGCCGGCCGAGGACTACGGCAGCGCCGGCTACCGCGCCGACGGCGACATCCCGCCCGAGGGCGAGCCCGGCTACCCGCCGGCGCAGGCGGACCAGCCGCCGGCCCGGGGGTGGAACCCGTGACCGACGGCAGCAGCTACGGCAGCCCGTACGCCGCCGGTCCCCCGGACGTGGAGGGCCGATCGGTCGGCGAGCTGCTGGGCGAGGTGACCGACGACCTGTCCAAGCTGATGCGGCAGGAGGTCGCCCTCGCCAAGGTCGAGCTCAAGGAGGAGGCGACCAAGGCCGGCAAGGCCGGCGGGCTGCTCGGCGGGGCCGGCGCGGTCGGCTACCTGGTGCTGGTGTTCCTCTCGCTGGCGCTCATGTTCGCGCTCGACGAGGTCATGCCGATGGGCTGGGCGGCGCTGCTGACCGCCGCGATCCTCGGCGTCATCGCGGCCATCCTCTTCGTGGTCGGCCGCAACAAGTTCAAGCAGGTCAACCCCAAGCCCGAGCAGACCGTCGAGACGCTGAAGGAGGACGTCCAGTGGGCCAAGAGTCGGAACAGTTGAGGCGCGAGATCGAGCAGACCCGCCGCGAGCTGGGCTCGGACGTCGACGCGCTGACCGAGAAGGTCTCCCCCAAGCGGGTCGTCGGCCGCCGCGTGGACAAGACCAAGGACGCGATCGGCAGCCTGAAGGAGAAGGTCATGGGCACCACCTCGGACGCCACCGGCAGCGTGCACGACGGCGCGCAGAGTGCCGCCGGGACCGTGCAGAGCGCCGCCGGCAGCGTGCAGAGCGGCGTGCAGAGTGCGGCCGGCACGGTGCAGGACGCGGCCGGCTCGGCCGCGTCGGCGGTCGCCGACACCGCGACGTCGACCGCGCAGGCGGCCCGCCGCGGCGCGGAGGGCAACCCGCTGGCTGCCGCGGTGGTCGCATTCGGCCTCGGCTGGCTGGTGTCGTCGCTGCTGCCGGCCTCTCAGAAGGAGCGCCAGGTCGCCGACCGGGTCAGGGAGCAGGCGCAGCCGGCGCTCGAGCCGGTCGCGCAGCAGGCCGGGCAGGCGCTGCAGGAGGTCAAGGAAAACCTCCGCGAGCCGGCACAGCAGGCAGCCCAGTCGGTCAAGGACACCGCGGCCGACGCGGCGGGCACGGTGCAGGACGAGGCCAGGTACCAGGCCGGCTCGGTCAAGGGCGAGGCCCAGGACGCCGGCCAGCAGGTCCGCCAGCAGGCACCGTCCGGCGGCTGACCCCAGCGCTGCCATGCGCCGGTGGGTGGGACGTGCGGTCCCGCCCACCGGCGCGCGGGGTTTCGCGCCCGGGGGTCCGCCGGGATCATTCGCGGCGTGACCGACGACACCAAGGCCGGGCGGCCGGCGCTCCCGGTGGAGGCGGCGGCCCCGGGCCCCGCGCAGCAGCCGCCAGCCGCCCGTCCCCCGGCCGACCCAGTCCGGGCCAACCCGGCCGGCCGCCCCGGGCAGCCGGGGCAGGGGATCATCCCGTCGACCACACCGACGGCGTTCCCGCCGATCGGCGACTACGCCTTCCTCTCCGACTGCGAGTCGACCGCCCTGGTGGCGCCGAACGGCGCCGTCGAGTGGATGTGCGCGCCCCGGATGGACTCCCCCAGCGTCTTCTCCGCGATGCTCGACCGCGGCGCCGGCTCCTTCCGGTTCGGCGCGGCCGAGGCGGAAGTGCCGCACGATCGCCGCTACCTGCCCGGCACGCTGGTGTTGGAGACGAGCTGGAACGTCGGCGAGGGCTGGATCATCGTCCGCGACGCGCTGGTCGTCGGCCCGTGGAAGCTCAAGGACCCGAGCCGCTCGACGTACCAGCGGCCGCCGACGGACTATGCCGCCGCGCACATGCTGGTCCGCACCGTCCGGTGCGTGAACGGCGAGGTCCAGCTGCTGATGGAGTGCGAGCCGGCGTTCGAGTACGGCCTGCACCACGCCACCTGGGAGCACACCGCCGCCGGCTACCACCAGGCCATCGCGCACGCCGAGGACGACGGCGACCTGCGGCTGACCCTGACCACCGACCTGCGGCTGGGCTTCGAGGGCCCGCGGGCGGTCGCCCGGTCGCTGCTCAAGGAGGGCGACGTCCGCTTCTGCGTGCTGTCCTGGGGCGATGCCCGGCCGCCCCGTACGGCCAAGCAGGCGTTCAAGCGGCTCACCTGGACCGCGCACCACTGGCAGCACTGGCTGGCCGGCGGCCGCATCCCCGACCACCCGTGGAAGTCGCACCTGGCCCGCAGCGCGCTCACCCTCAAGGGGCTCAGCTACGCCCCCACCGGCGCCATCGCGGCCGCGGCGACCACCTCGCTGCCGGAGACCCCCGGCGGCGAGCGCAACTACGACTACCGCTACAGCTGGATCCGCGACTCGACCTTCGCGCTGTGGGGCCTCTACACGCTCAACTTCGACTGGGAGGCCACCGACTTCTACCACTTCATCACCGACATCGCCGAGCGCGACGGCGAGCTGCAGATCGTGTACGGCATCGACGGCCGCGCCGACCTCACCGAGACCGAGCTGACCCACCTGGACGGCTACGAGGGCGCCCGCCCGGTCCGGGTCGGCAACGAGGCGTACCGGCAGCGCCAGAACGACGTCTGGGGCGCCGTGCTCGACTCGGTCTACCTGCACACCCGGTCCCGGGACCGGCTCGACGACCGGGTCTGGCCGGTGCTGCGCCGGCAGGTGGAGAGCGCGCTGGAGCACTGGCGGGAGCCCGACCGCGGCATCTGGGAGGTGCGCGGCGAGCCCAAGCACTTCACCTCGTCCAAGGTCATGTGCTGGGTGGCGCTGGACCGGGGCAGCCGGCTGGCCCGGCTGCGGGAGGAGTGGGACCTGGCCGCGACCTGGCAGGCGGCGGCCGCGGAGATCCGCACGGACGTGCTGGCCAACGCGGTGGACGAGCGCGGCGTGCTGACCCAGCACTACGACACCGACGCGCTGGACGCGTCGATGCTGCTGGTGCCGCTGCTGCGCTTCCTGCCGGCGGACGACCCGCGGGTGCGGTCGACCGTGCTGGCCATCGCCGACGAGCTGACCGACGAGGGCCTGGTGCTGCGCTACCGCACCAAGGAGACCGACGACGGGTTCGCCGGCGAGGAGGGCACGTTCACGATCTGCTCGTTCTGGCTGGTCTCGGCGCTCTGCGAGATCGGCGAGCACGCGCGGGCGCGGGCGCTGTGCGAGAAGCTGCTCGGGTACGCCAGCCCGCTGCTGCTGTACGCCGAGGAGCTCGACCCGCGCACCGGCCGGCAGCTCGGCAACTTTCCGCAGGCGTTCACCCACCTCGCGCTGATCAACGCCGTGATGCACGTGATCCGGCTGGAGGAGAGCGGGATGTTCGGCGCGGACGGGGAGCGGCCGCCCGCGCACCGACCGGGCTAGGGTTCGGGCGTGTCACGCATCGTCCTGTTCGGGGCCACCGGTTACACCGGCCGGCTGGTCGCGGCGGCACTGGTCGCCCGCGGCGCCGAGGCGGTGCTGGCCGCCCGGCACCGGGGCCGGGCCGAGGCGCTGGCCGGCGAGCTGGCCGGCGACGGGCCGCGCCCGGCGGTGGCCGAGGCCGACGTGCACCGGCCGGAGACCGTACGGGCGCTGGTCGACCGGGGCGACGTGCTGGTCAGCACCGTCGGGCCGTTCACCCGCTGGGGGTCGGCGGCGCTGGCGGCGGCGGTCGACGCGGGCGCGCACTACCTCGACTCCACCGGCGAGCCCGGCTTCATCCGCGAGGTCTTCGAGCAGTGGGGGCCGCGGGCCGCGGACGCCGGCTGCGCGCTGGTGCCCGCGTTCGGGTACGACTGGGTGCCCGGCAACCTGGCCGGCGCGCTCGCCCTGGAGGCGGGCGGGGACGCGGTGACCCGGCTGGACGTCGGCTACTTCGTCACCGGGCCTGCCGGGCTCGGTGCGCTCAGCGGCGGCACCCGGGCCTCGGCGGCCGGCGTGTTCGGCGCCCCCGGCTACGCCTGGCGCGGCGGCCGGCTGGTGGACGAGATGCCGGCCCGGCACTACCGGAGCTACCGGGTGCACGGCGCGGCGCGGTCCGGGCTCAGCGTGGCCGGCTCCGAGCACCTGGCGCTGCCCCGGCTGGCGCCCGGGCTGCGGGACGTGCACGTGCACCTGGGCTGGTTCGGGCCGGCGGCCCGGCCGATGCAGCTGCTGTCCCAGCTGACCCGGCTGCCCGGGGTGCCCGAGCTGGTCCGGGCGGCCGGTGCCCGGCTGGTGCCCGGCTCGACCGGCGGCCCGGACGACGCGACCCGGCGGCGGGTCGGCTCACACGTGCAGGCGGTGGCCTCCGGGGCCGACGGGCGGGAGCTGGCCCGGGTCGAGCTGGACGGCCCGAACCCGTACACGCTGACCGGCGACCTGCTCGCCTGGGCCGCGACCCGGGCCCGGGACGGCGGGCTGACCGGCGTCGGCACGCTCGGGCCGGTGGACGCGTTCGGGCTGGCGGCGCTGACCGCCGGCGCCGCGGACGCCGGCCTCACCGAGCGCGGGCCGGGCCGGGCCGGTAGCGTTCCGCCATGACTGCGTACGAGTACCGCGTCGTCGAGCTCCGCGAGGGCATGATCGGCGGCAAGATGTCCGGGGACAAGCTGGAGAAGGTGCTCAACGAGCACGCCCGCGAGGGCTGGCAGCTCAGGGCGATCACCTCGACCGAGGTCAAGGGCCGGGTCGGCCCGGGCGGGGTGGAGGGGCTGCTGGTCACGTTCGAACGGGTCCGCGGCTGACCCCGCCCCGGCCCCGCCGCACGCTGCGGCAGGCGGCCCGGCCGACGGCCCGGCTGGCGCAGCGGCTGGCGGGTCGGCTGGGGCTGCGGCTGGTGGTGGCGGTCGAGGACGCGCTGCAGGCCGCCGCGGTGGTGGTGCTGGGCCTGCTCGGCCGGCGCCGGGTGAGCGTGCTGCCGTTCGTCGGGCACGGGTCGCCGGACCGCGTGCACGTGCGGGCCCGGGTCGTGCTCGGCAGCCAGGCGCTCCCCGCGCCCGAAGCCCAGCCGGTGCCCGAGACCCGGCCCGAGCCCGAGCCCGGGGCCCAGCCGGTGCCCGAGACCCAGCCGCTCCCCGGGGCCCAGCCGGTCCCCCGGGCCGAGCCGGTGCCGTGGACCGCGTGGCGGCGGTTCCCGTGGCGCACCCTGCGCGGCTCGCTGGCCCAGTTCCTCACCGTCGAGTTGCCGCGCTGCCCGGTCACGGTCGAGCATCCCGGCGGGCGCACCGAGGCCCGGACCGACCGCGAGGGCTACCTCGAGGTGGTCCTCGACCGGCCCGGGCTCACCCCCGGCTGGCACGAGCTGACCCTGGTCGCGACCTGGCGCGGGCACACCGCGACCGTCCCGGCACCGGTCCTCGTGGTCGCCCCCGACGCGCCGTACGTGCTGGTCAGCGACGTGGACGACACGGTGGTCGAAACCGGCGTGACGCGCGGCCTGGAGCTGCTCCGGCTGACCCTGCTGACCGAGGTGACCGAGCGGGTGCCGCTGCCGGGCGCGGCCGAGCTCTACCGCCGGCTCGCCGCGGCCGCCGGCGCGCCGGTCTTCTACCTGTCCACCAGCCCGTGGAACCTGCACGACCTGCTGACCCGGTTCATCGCGCTGCGCGGCTTCCCGCGCGGGCCGCTGCTGCTCACCGACTGGGGCCCGGGGCGGGCCGGCTTCCTGCGGATCGCCGCCGAGGAGCACAAGCGGACGCTGATCCGGCAGGTCCTGGCCGACCATCCCGGGGTGGCCGTGGTGCTGGTCGGCGACACCGGGCAGATCGACCCGGAGATCTACGCGGCGGTGGCGACCGAGGCGCCGGACCGGGTGCGGGCGGTCTACGTGCGGCGGACGGCCGGCATCGGCGCCGCCCGGGCCGCCGAGGTGGACGCGCTCGCGGCCCGGGTCAGCGCGACCGGGGTGCCGATGCTCGCGGTCGACGACAGCACCCGGATCGCCGAGCACGCGGCCTCGCTCGGCCTGCTCGACGAGGCCGCGGTGGCCGCGGTCCGGGCGGCCGTCCGCGCCGAGCACGTCCCATGACGGAACCGCTCGGGCCTCGGTCCCGGCGATCAGCGAGGAGCTGGCCGGCAGCACGCCCGCCAGGTCCTCGCCCCCGGCGCCCTCACCCGCTGACCCCACCGCGCCGGCCGCGCCCGCTGACACCGCCCCCGCCCCGCCGGCGGCGCCATCCCCGACCGGCGGTGAGCGGCGGCGGGCGCCACTCCCGCTCGACCGGCCGTACCGCCGCCGCCACCTCCACCCGCAGCCGGTCCGCCCCGGCCAGCACCGCCCCGTGCTGCTGCCAGGCGCCCCGGTCGGCGGCCGGGTCGACGACCAGCAGCCGGGACAGCCGGGCCTGCTGCCGCTCCAGCGTGCCGAGCAGCCGCTCCACCCGCCGCCGCGCGCCGTCCGGCCGGTCGGACCGGCTCACCTCCCCGATCTCCCAGACCGCATCCGCGGCGGTCGACAGCACGTCGGCGAGCGCGAGCCGGGTCTCCGGTGAATAGGCCGCGTCCGGCTCGTCGGCCGGCACGAAGTAGGCCCGGTCGAGCAGCCCGCGGGCCAGCCCGCGCAGCGACACGTGCACGTGCTCCAGCCCGGTCAGCGCGACCCGCAGCCGCGGCTGCCCGCGCCGCACCGCCCGGCCGCGCGGGTTGAGCCGGGCGCTCTGCTCGGCCCGGGCCAGCGTCTCGTCGGCCCGGGCGACCTCGGCGCCGAGCGCCCGGGCCTCGTCCAGCCAGCGGTCGGCGGCGGCCCGGGACCAGCCGCCCCGCAGCTCGCCGGCCAGCCCGCGCAGCACGTCGGCGGTCCGGTCGGCCAGCTCGGCGATCGCGTCCCCGGCCGGCTGGACGTACAGCGGGGGTGCGATCACGAGGTTGACCAGGATCCCGACCGCGGACCCGATCAGCGTCTCGTAGACCCGCTCGATGGCGAGGTCCTCGGCGTTGGTGACGGCGAGCACCAGCATCGCGCTGATCGGCACCTCGAGCAGCTGCGGGCCGAGCCGCAGCAGCCGGCCGACGATCAGCGACAGCGCGACCACCGCGCCGAGGCTCCACCAGGTCAGCCCGACCATCGAGGCCAGCCCGACGGCGACCAGCACGCCGGCGACCACGGAAAGGATCCGCTCCCAGCCCTGCTGCACGGTCTCGTACATGGTCAGCTGCACGACCAGCAGCGCGGTCAGCGGCGCCAGCACCGGCGTCGCGCTGGTGCCGAGCAGGTCGGCGACGACGAAGGACAGCACCGCGGCCAGCGTCGTCTTCGCCGTCCGCAGCCCGGGGGTGCGGCCACGCCGGAAGAGCACGCCGCGCAGCCGGCGGCGCAGCGCACTCGGCAGCCGGGCCACCGACCGAGTCAATCAGGCGACCGCCGGGGGGGCGAGTTGCGCAGCCGGCGGCGCAGCGCACTCGGCAGCCGGGCCCACAGTCCCCCCGGCGGCTCAGCCGGGCAGGTGCCGGCGCGACTGCACCACCCGGAACCGGCCGGCGACGAAGTGGGCGTCGGTGTACGCCGCGTTCGCCGCCGGGTTGGCCCCGGTCGCGTGGAAGTCCGAGTACGCCGCGCTCTGGTTGACGTACACGCCGCCGGTCAGGTTCTCCGACAGCGCGACGCCGGCGTCCAGCGCCGCCTCCCGGGCCGCGGCCACCACCTTGTCGTCGGTGGAGTAGACCGCCGCGGTCAGCGCGCCGCGCGCGGTCACCGTCCGGCGGAAGAGCTCCAGCCCGAACTCGGTCGACTCGGTGGTGACCAGGAACGCCACCGGTCCGAAGCACTCCGAGCCCCACACCTCCGGCTCGTCGGCGCCGACCTGCACGACGGCCGGCGTCCGCACCCGGGCGTCCGGGTACGCCGGGTGGGTCACCGTCCGGGACGGCACCACCACCCGACCGAGCGACCCCGCGCCGTCCACACGCGACAGCACGTCGTCGCTGGTGATCGCGCCGAGCAGCTCGACCGCCTGGGCGTCCTCGCCGAGCAGCCGGTCGACGGCGGCGCCGAGGTCGGCGGCCAGCTCGTCGACGCTCTTGCGACCCGCCTCGGTGGCGATACCGTCGGCCGGGACCAGCAGGTCCTGCGGGGTGGTGCACATCTGCCCGCTGTAGAGGCACAGGGAGAAGGCGAGGTTGCCCAGCATGCCGGCGTAGTCGTCGGTGGAGTCGATGACGACGGTGTTGACGCCGGCCTTCTCCGTGTAGACCTGGGCCTGCCGGGCGTTGTCCTCCAGCCACTCGCCGAATGCGGTGGACCCGGTGAAGTCGACGACCCGCACCTCCGGGCGGACCGCCAGCTCGGCCGCCACCCGCCCGCCCGGCGCCTCGGCGACGAGCGTCACCAGGTCGCGGGCGAAGCCGGCCTCGGCCAGCACGTCACGGGCGATCGCCACCGTGATCGCCAGCGGCAGGATCGCCCCCGGGTGCGGCTTGACCACCACCGCGTTGCCGGTGGCCAGCGAGGCGAACAGCCCGGGGTACGAGTTCCAGGTCGGGAATGTCTTCGGCGCGACGACCAGCCCGATCCCCCGCGGCACCACGGTGTACGTCTTCTCCATGATCAGCGGGGGGCGCTTGCCCTGCGGCTTCTCCCAGCGGGCGGTCGCGGGCACCCGGGTCTGCTCGGCGTACGCGTACGCCACCGCCTCCAGCGCCCGGTCCTGCGCGTGCGGCCCGCCGGCCTGGAAGGCCATCACGAAAGCCTGCCCGCTGGTGTGCTGCACCGCGTTGGCGATCTCGAAGCTGCGCTTGTTGATCCGGTCGATGATCTCGATGCAGACCGCGGCGCGCAGCTCCGCGCCGGCGTCGCGCCAGGCCGGCATCGCGGCCCGGGCCGCGGCGAGCAGCTCGTCCAGGTCGGCCTGCGGGTAGGTGACCCCCAGCTCCGGCCCGTACGGCGACACCTCGGCGCCGACCCAGCCGACCGTGCCGGCCTGTTCCAGCTCGAACCGCTTGCCCAGGTGCGCCTCGTACGCCGCCTTGCCGGCCTCTGCCGCACCCTCGCCGTAGACCCTCGGGCTGGGCGACTCGGGGTAGGCCGACCAGTAGCCCCGCTCGGAGATCGCCGTCAGCGCCTGCTGCAGCGTGTCCCGGTGGGCGTCAACGAAGTGGGCGGCAGTCATATCACTCCTCGTCGAGTGCGGACGTCCTGCTCACCTTAAGGCGACTCAGCCGCGGCTGGCGGCCAGCCGGCGGACCATCGCCCGCGGCAGCGGGTCGAGCCGGATCCCGCGGCTGCGGCGGAGCACCCTCCGGGTGTGCAGCAGCCCGGTCAGCCCGACCGCCCACACCGCGTACTGCACCGCCATGGCCACCCGCCACGACCCGGTCAGGTCCAGCAGCACGCCGACGGCGAGGATCGTGCTCAGCGAGGCGAGGAAGCCGCCGACGTTGACGATGCCGGTGGCGCTGCCGAGGCGGGCCGGCGGGTTCTCGGTGCGGGCGAAGTCGAAGCCGACCATCGAGCCGGGTCCGTTGGAGGCGAGCACCAGGACGAGCAGCACCAGCAGCGGCAGCGGCGCCCGGCCGGGCCAGGCCAGCACCACCGCCCAGGCCAGCGCGCTGGCGCCGACCAGGCCGAGCACCATCGCCGAGCGGCGCAGCGGCCACCGCCCGGCCAGCCAGCCGATCGCCGGCCCGATCGCCATCCCGGCCACCACCAGCACGGTGAGCAGCCCGCCGGCCGCGGCCGGGCTCAGTCCCTGGCCGTCGACCAGGAACGGGTAGCCCCAGAAAAGCGCGAAGACGGTGCCGGAGAACTGCGCGACGAAGTGGGTCCACAGCCCGAGCCGGGTGCCGGGCTCCCGCCAGGCGGCGCCGAGCGCGCGGCGGCGCTCGCCCGGCCCCGTGGCCGCGGCCACCATCGTCACCCCGGGCGGCGCGTCCCGCAGCGCCACCGCGACCAGCAGGGTGACCAGCGTGCCGACCGCGGCGGCGGCCAGGAAGGTGGGCGTCCAGCCGGGCCCGTGCAGCCCGGCGACCAGCGGGAAGGCGGCGACCACCTGGCCGGCCTGGCCGATCAGCCCGGTCATCTGGGTGACCACCGGCGCCCGCCGGGCCGGGAACCAGGCCGGCACCAGCCGCAGCACACTGATGAAGGTCAGCGCGTCACCGGCGCCGACCAGCACCCGGGCGGCCAGCCCGACCGGCACCCCGCCGGCGAGCGCGAGCGCCAGCTGGCCGGCGGCCATGAGCAGCCCGCCGGCGACCAGCAGCCGGCGCGGGCCGACCCGGTCCAGCAGCACCCCGACCGGGATCTGCAGCGACGCGTACACCCCGAGCTGCAGCACGCCGAAGAGCGAGAGCACGGCCGCGCTGGTGCCGAAGCGCTCCTGCGCGTCCAGCCCGGCCACGCCGAGCGAGGACCGGTGGAAGACGGCCACCGTGTACGCGAGGACGCCGAGCCCCCACACCGCCCAGGCCCGCCGGCTCACCACCCCCACACCGGGGCCAACCCGCCGGTGACCGGGCCGCTTCCGCCACGTGGGTCGGCTCACAAGCGTCGACATAGAGTGGCGCGCGCCACAGTTACGCCCGTTCGGAGTATTCCTACTGAGCAGTAGGCCCGGATACGGTTCGCCCACCTGACGAGAAGCGCGACCCCGCCGCGGAGGGTGGCCACCTCGGCCTCAGGGACTTCGACCGTCCTCCGGGAGGTCCCACCCGTGCGAACACTCCTCCGCGCCGCCCTCACCTTCGTCCTCGCCATCGGCGCCGGCCTGGCCATCCTGCCGGGCACCGCGTCCGCCGACCCGAGCACCGACTACGTCGCGCTCGGCGACTCCTATTCCTCCGGCACCGGCACCGGCTCGTACGACCTGTCCAGCTCCTGCCAGCGGTCCTCGCTGGCCTATCCGGCGCTGTGGGTCGCCCAGCAGGGCGCCGCCAGCTTCACCTTCGCCGCCTGCGCCGGCGCCACCACGTCCTCGCTCCGCAGCGGCCAGCTCGGCGGGCTGTCCGCGGCCACCGACCTGGTCAGCGTCACCATCGGCGGCAACGACGCCGGCTTCGCCGACACGATCACCGCCTGCCGGCTGGGCTCGGAGACCGACTGCTTCAACCGGCTCAACAGCGCGAGCACGTTCATCCAGACCACGCTGCCCGGCCGGCTCGACGCCACGTACGCGGACATCCGCGGCCGGGCGCCGAACGCCCGACTGGTGGTGCTCGGCTACCCGCGGATGTACCGGACCGGCTTCTGCTGGTTCGAGATCAGCGACACCCGGCGCACCCGGATCAACGCGGTGGCCGACCTGCTCGCCACCGTGACCGCGCAGCGGGCGGCGGCGGCCGGCGCCACCTTCGTGGACGCCCGCGGCCCGTGGTCCGGCCACGAGGTGTGCAGCTCCTCACCCTGGTTGAACGGCACCACCTGGCCGATCGGCGACTCGTACCACCCCAACCGGTCCGGCTACTCGCTCGGCTACCTGCCGATGCTGCGCGGCGTGGCCACCTGATCGACCCGGACCCGGAGGCGGTCCGTCGCGGCGTCAGAGCCAGCCGCGGCGGACCGCCTCGACGCCGGCCTGGAACCGGCTGGACGCGCCGAGCCGGGTCAGGATGTCCGCGACGTGCCGCCGGTACGTCCGGTCGGACACGTTGAGCTGGCGGGCCGCCGCCTCGTCCTTGACCCCGCTGCTCATCAGCATGAGCACCGACCGGTCGAAATCCGATGCGCCGGGCGCCCCGCTGTCGATCGCCTGGTCCAGGTCGACCGCGGAGGTCCACAGCGACTCGAAGAACATCGCGAGGTTGGCGACAATGGCCGGCTCGCGGACCACCAGTGCCCCCACACCCGGCCGGCGCGGGTCCACCGGGAGGAAGGCGACCGCCCGGTCGAAGACGACCAGCCGATGCGGCAGTGTGTCGGCGATCCGCACCGCGGCACCGTGCCGGTCCAGCGTGCGCATGTACTGCCGCATCGGCCGGCTCTCGAGCTGCTCGCGGGCGTACAGCATCCGGATGCTGACCCCTCGCTCGATCAGGCCCAGCTCGTGCCGCAACGCGGCCGGCAGCTGCGACTCCGGGATCGGGTCGCCGGGTAGGACGTTGAGCAGCTCCTGGTAGCAGCGGTCGGTCAGCTCATGCAGCGCCTCGATGATCTGCTGGACGTCGTCCAGGCGCCGCACCTCGCGGACCGGCCCGCGCTGGACGTCGCCGGAGTGGACGAGCCGGGACAGCTCGGCCCGCGCCTCGAGCAGCTGCCGCTCCCGGCGGGACAGCTCGGCCTGCTCCAGCGAGAGCATCGCGTCCAAGGTGACCTCGGGGTTTCCCGGCACGAACACGCGCCCGCCGGGCCGGCGCCGCACCAGCGCGAGCTCGGTCAGCCGACTCATCGCCCGGCCGACGTCGGCCGGGGGGACGCCCAGCCGGTCGGCCAGCGCGGTCAGGTCGGCGTCCGGGTCGGCGAGCAGTGCTCGGTAGACCGACTCCGACAGCCCGTCCAGGCCCAAGATCTCCAACGCCACGGGCTCGCCGCTCCCCGCTCAGATGACGGGACCGACCCTAACCGGGACAACTCGGAGTCACAATTCGGCCGGCCGACATCGGGCGGAAAAGGGGCATGCCGACGGCCGGGCCGGCCGAGCGGGGACGCGCTCGGCCAGGCCCGGCCCGGGCGCCGATCGGGACCCGAGAGCCCCGACCGGCAGCCCGAGCTTCCGGCGCCGGGGTCCCGACCGGGACGGGACCCGCCGCCGGGATCGCTTGCCCGGGCGAACAGAACGTTCTCGTGTCGCGGCCCGACACTCAAGACCCGGCACGCGCCCTGACCGATGTTGGCCGTCGGGCACCCTGGACGACGTACGACCCGAGCCTGTGACATGACATCCGTGTCCGGTTCCGGACACGGAAATTCGCATATAGGCATGAACGAACGAAGGCCGGCATTAAGGTCCGGCCTGCCGACTCAGGGCGACCGGGACGGACTACCCGCCGAGACACACGCCGTGGCAGGCTGCACGTCCGCCGCAATCTCCGCGGTGGCCCCTCAGCGCGACATACCGGGAGTATCCGTGAAGCTGGTCCGTGTCCTCGTCACCGCGGTGGCAACGGTCGCCGCCGCTCTCGCCCTTCAGCTCGCATCGCCCAGCGCCAGCGCTACCGATGGCGCCGACTGCGCGGGGTGCTGGCCGCCCGGGATCGTCCAGCGGTGACGTGACCCGCGCCAGGCCCGACGCGGCGTTGCAAGACTAGGGAGCCGAACGGCCTACCGCAACAACGTCCGCCAAGAGTATCAGCGTTTCCCATCCGGCCCGGTCCCACGATCTTGGGGCCGGGCCGTACGCATGCCGGGCTCGGCCTGGAAGACTGCGGGCAGGCCGCAGCCGCAGGCGGTCCGGCAACCGCAGCGAGGTGGGCCATGCCGTCTGTCAGCCCCGGGGTGGTCGTCGGCCTGGACGTCGGCGGCACCAGCATCAACGCGACCGTGCTGGACGGCTTCGGCACGTTCCTGGTGGAGGCCCTGCAGGAGACGCCCAGCCGGGTGCGGGAAGGCCCGGCGGTGGCGGTCGAGGCGCTGGCCGGCGCGCTGGACGGGGTGCTGGCCGGCACCGGGCTGCCGCGGGCGGCGGTGCGCGCGGTCGGCCTGGACACCCCCGGGCCGGCCAGCGCGGACGGGGTGATCTCATCCAAGGGCGGCACCAACTTCAACCAGCCCGGGTGGCACGGCTTCGACGTTCGCGGCGCGCTCGCCACCCGGCTCGGACTGCCGGTGGTCTACACCAACGATGCCAACGCGGCCGCGCTGTACGCGCACCATGTGCACTTCGGCGCGGACGCCGACCGGCGGTCCTCGGTGGCCGCGATCGTCGGCACCGGGCTCGGCGGCGGCGTGGTGGAGAGCGGCCGGGTGGTGCAGGGCGCGGCCGGGATGGCCGGCGAGCTGGGCCACGTGCAGATCCCCATGCACGGGCTGCTGGAGGACGGCCAGCCGATCCCGCGGTGCAACTGCGGCTTCGTGGGCGACGCGGAGAGCGTCGCCTCGCTGACCGGCATCGAGCGCAACCTGCTCCCCTACTGGCTGACCCGCTACCCCGGCCACGAGCTTGCCCGGGCCGACTCCCCGCACGCGGCCGCGCTGCAGGTGCGCACGCTGGCCGAGACCGGCGACGAGCTGGCCCGCCGGGTCTTCGCCCAGCAGGCGGCGGCGCTGGGCCGGCTGTTCACCGTGGCGGCCAACTTCACCGACCCGCACGCGTACTTCCTCGGCGGCGGGGTGGTGGAGACCGAGCCGGAGTTCCGGGAGTGGTTCCTCGCCGAGGTGCGCCGGCACACCCAGCTGCGCCAGGAGCAGGAGCGGGTGGCGACGTTCGCGCTGGTCCCCGACCGGGACATGGCCGGCGCGCGGGGCGCCGCCATCGCCGCGCGGGACGCGTTCGACACCGCCCGCTGAGGCCCGGCCGGCCCAGGGATCAGCCGGTGCGGACTTCCAGGGCGGGCGCCGCGGTGACGCCGGCCCGCTTGGACCAGGTGAGCCGGCCGCGTGCCGCTCCCGTGTAGACCCCGGAGGTCGGCGCCACGTCCGCGTAGTCGCGCCCCACCGCGACCGGCAGGTGCCGGGACCCGGCCCGGCAGCCGTTCGTCGGGTCGACCCCGACCGCGCGCGCCCGCGGCCCGTCGGCGACCAGCACCTCCACCCAGGCGTGGCTGCCGCCCGACTGGCCGAGCAGGTGGCCGGAGACGTACCGGGCCGGGACCCCGACGGAGCGGCAGACGGCCAGCATGACGTGGGCGAAGTCCTGGCAGACGCCGCGGCGGGCGGCCCACGCCTCCGCCGCCGTCGTCGCCACCGAGGTCGCCTCGAAGGCGAACTCCAGCTCGGCGCGCAGCCGGGCGCCGGCGGCGAGCGCGAAGTCGGCGTCGTCCGGGGCGTCCGCGCGCAGCTCGGCGGCCAGCGCCCGCAGCGCCGCGTCCGGCCGGGTCAGCCGGGTGGACCGGCGGTGCCGGGGCTCGGCCAGCGCCCCCGCCGGCAGCGCCGCGTCCCCGGGCGGCCCGGACCGCTCGACCACCGCCGCCGCGGTGAACTCGACGGCCTCCTCGACCCGCGGCAGCCGTACGCGCACCACGAGGTTGCCGTCCCGGTCCGGCCGCGCGCTGGACCGGGCCTCCGGCTGCGACACCGAGACCAGGTGGGCCTGCCGCCGGAACCTCCCGTGCCGCTCCCGCGGCACCACCACCAGCCGCTGCTTCAGGTCGTGCACCGGGCCGTCGTAGGCGTACCGGAACGTCTGGTGCAGCAGGTAGCGCACCGGGCCGGGCCCGTCCAGGTCGACGGCGTCGAGGTCGAGCAGGTGCTGGTGCAGCCAGCCCGTCACTCGGCGGTCACCTCCTCCGCCCACACCTCCATGTGCTCCAGCACCGGCCCTCCGTACGTCGTCACCATGGCCACGTCGAGGGCGTCCCTACCCCGGCCGATGAGGACCCGACCCTTGCGGGCCTCGTTGTTGCGGGGGTCGAACGTGTACCAGGTGCCGCCGAGGTACACCTCGATCCAGGCGGCGAAGTCCATCGGCTCGGGCAGTGGCTCGACGTCCATGTCCGGCAGGTAGCCGAAGACGTACCGGGCCGGGATGTTCAGCGCCCGGCAGAAGGACAGCGCCAGGTGGGCGAAGTCGCGGCACACCCCCTGGCCGGCCGCGTACGCGTCCGCGCTGGTCGTGAGCGGGGTGCTGCTGCCGTAGCCGAAGGTGAGGTGGGAGTTGACGTGGTCGCAGATCGCGGCCACCCGCCGGTAGCCGGGCGCCGTCGAGCCGAACAGCCGCCAGGCCTCGTCGCCGAGCACGTCGGACAGCACGTACCGGCTGGGCATCGTGTAGACGAGCGTGTCGTCGGGCAGCTCGGCGACCGGCGTCTCGGGCGCGTCCGGGTCGACCTCCTCGGTCGCGTCGGGCACCCTGGCCACCGCCTCGAAGCGGACCGTGGACGACCCGGCCGGCAGGGTCAGCCGCTGGCAGGGGTTGCCGTAGAGGTCGGTGTAGCCGTGCCGGCCGATGTCCGGGTCGCTCGCCCACTCCTGCCGCTGCACCACCGCCGGGCCGGCATCGTAGGGCTGGACCTGGACGATCGCCGGGGTGGGCACGGCCGCGGAGTAGCGGAACTCGCAACCGACCCGGACCGAGCGCGTGTCTGGCATGGTCAGATGCTTACCCATGTCGGTTACTGGAACGTTACGCAAAATCGTCGTAACACCAGCGGGGTAGGAAGGCACCATGGACGGGCTGCTGCAGGGCTACCTCAGCACCGCGGTCGATGAGATGGTCGACGCGGCCGGCAACCCGTGGCCGCACACCAAGTCGCTCTACGAGGCGCTCCAGCTGCTGGCCCCGTCCGACCTGACCGAGCGCGGCGCGGCCCGGGCCCGCAGCTTCCTGGAGCAGGGCATCACGTTCTCGTCCTCCGGCCGGGAGTGGGTCTTCCCGCTCGACCTGATCCCCCGGCTGATCCCGGAGCAGGAGTGGGAGCACATCGAGGCCGGCGTGGTGCAGCGGGTGCGGGCGCTGGAGGCGTTCCTGGCCGACCTGTACGGCGAGCGCCAGGTGCTCGCCGACCGCGTGGTGCCGCACTCGCTGGTGGTGACGAGCGCCAACTTCCAGCGCGCGGCCGCCGGCATCCGCCCGGCCAACGGGGTGCGGGTGCACCTGGCCGGCATCGACCTGGTCCGAGGCTCGGACGGCGTGATGCGGGTGCTGGAGGACAACCTGCGGGTGCCGTCCGGGATCTCGTACGTGGTGGAGAACCGGGAGGCGCTCACCCGGGTCTTCCCCGGGCTCTTCCTGGAGCAGCAGGTGCAGCCGGTGGCCGGCTACGTGGCGACCATCCTGGACGCGCTGCGGGCGGCCGCGCCGGCCGGGGTGGACGACCCGACCGTGGTGCTGCTGACCCCGGGCGTGCACAACTCGGCGTACTTCGAGCACGCGTTCCTGGCCCGCAAGATGGGCATCGAGCTGGTCGAGGGCCGCGACCTGGTCTGCCGGGACAACGTGCTGTCGATGCGGACCACCCGCGGCCAGCGCCGGGTGGACGTGGTCTACCGGCGGGTGGACGACGACTGGCTGGACCCGCTGCAGTTCCGGCCCGAGTCGGTGATCGGCTGCCCGGGGCTGGTCAACGCGGCCCGGGCCGGCAACGTCACGATCGCGAACGCGCTCGGCAACGGGGTCGCCGACGACAAGCTGACCTACACCTACGTCCCGGCCCTGATCGAGTACTACCTGGGCGAGCAGCCGCTGCTGCCCAACGTGCCGACCTTCCGGCTGGACGAGCCGGACGTGCGGGCCGACTGCCTGGCCCGGGCCGACCAGCTGGTGTTCAAGCCGGTGGACGGGTCCGGCGGGCACGGGATCGTGATCGGCCCGCAGGCCTCGGACGAGGAGCTGGCCGAGGTGTCCGGCAAGGTGCGGGCCGACCCGCGGGCCTGGATCGCCCAGGAGCTGGTCGTGCTCTCCACGGTGCCGTCCCAGGACGGCGACCGGCTGCGGCCGCGGCACGTGGACCTGCGGCCGTTCGCCACCCACGACGGCGACCAGGTGCGGGTGCTGCCGGGCGGGCTGACCCGGGTGGCGCTGCGCGAGGGCAGCCTGGTGGTCAACTCCTCGCAGGGCGGCGGGTCCAAGGACACCTGGGTGCTCACCTCGCGGCCGGCCCGGCCGGTCTCGCCGGAGTCCCCCTTGGGGCTGCTGCCCATGGCGGTGCCGGCCGACGCGCCGGATCCCGGGCCGGTCACCGAGCAGCAGCCGCAGCAGCAGCAGGCCGGGCCGTGCTGAGCCGGGCCGCGGAGGCGCTGTTCTGGATCGGCCGGTACGCCGAGCGGGCCGAGGACACCGCCCGGCTGCTCGACGTGCACTTCCACCAGATCATCGTCGACCCGTCGGTGGACGAGGGGCAGACCTGCCGGGTGGTCGCCACCGTGATGGGACTGCACGACCGCACCCCGACCACCGCCCGCGAGGTGCTCGACCTGCTCGCTTTCGACCAGGCCAACCCGAGCTCGATCGCCGGCTCGCTGTGCGCGGCCCGGGAAAATGCCCGCGGCGTCCGCGAGGCGCTGTCCGGGGAGATCTGGGAGTGCCTCAACGCCACCCACCTGGAGCTGCCGCGGCGGGTGGCGGCGGCCCGGCAGTTCGGCCCGGCGCCGTTCTTCACCTACGTACGGCAGCGCGCGGCAATGCTGTCCGGCTACGTCACGTCCACCATCAGCCGGGACGCCGGCTACGACTTCCTCGCCCTCGGCCGGTCGCTGGAGCGGGCCGACATGACCGCCCGGCTGCTCGCCGCGGCGGTGAGCACGCCGCTGCGCGAGGACGACTGGGTCACCACGCTGCGGGCGTGCTCGGCGCACGAGGCGTACCTGCGGTCGTACCAGCGGGGCATCACCAGCCGGCTGGCGCTGGAGTTCCTGCTGCTGGACCGGCTCTTCCCTCGTTCGGTGCTGCACGCGCTCACCGTCGGCGAGGAGGCGCTCGCCCGGATCGACCCGTCGTCCGGGCGGACCGGCGGGCTCGGCGACGACGCCCGCCGGATCATCGGCCGGGTACGCACCGACCTGGAGTTCCTGCCGCTCAGCCAGCTGCTGGAGGGGCTGCCGGAGCGGCTGCACCGGATCCAGCGCGGCATGTCGGAGGTCAGCGAGGCGGTGGCGAGACGCTACTTCGCCACCTCGGCGGTGCTCGGCTGGACCCTCGAGGAGGCCGAGCGATGAGCGCGCGGGAGCGCGTGCGTCCTCCGGCGCGCGGGCGGGGAGCGACGAGGGCCGGACGGCCGGCTGCCCCGCGCGGAGGCGCGGGCATGGGTGGAGCGCCTGCCGTCCTGTCCGAGGAGCGGGCACGGTGAGCTGGCGGATTTCGGTGCGGCACCGGACCGGCTACCAGTACGGCTCGCCGGCGCGGGCGTCGTACAACGAGGTCCGGATGACGCCGGCCTCCTCGGGCGACCAGCACACGCTGGCCACCCGGATCGAGACCCGGCCGGACTGCCGCCCGCTGCGCTACGTCGACTACTGGGGCACCGTGGTGCACGCCTTCGACGTGCACGTGCCGCACACCGAGCTGGTGGTCACCGCGTCGTCGGTGGTGGAGACGGCCGGGCCGGCGCCCGAGCCGGAGCCGGTGGGCTGGGACGTGCTCGACGACCCGATCGCGCGGGACCAGTACGCCGAGCTGCTCACCCCGTCCCGCTACGTCGTCGCCGAGCCCGAGGTGACCGAGGTGGCGGCCGGCCTGCGGGCCGCGCACCCGCCGATCGAGGCCGGCCGGCGGGCGGTGGGCTGGGTGCACGACACGCTGGAGTACGTCCGCGGCGCCACCCTCGTCGGCACCACCTCGGCCGAGGCGCGGGCCGGCGGGCAGGGGGTCTGCCAGGACTTCTCCCACCTCGCGCTGGCGGTGCTGCGGGCGGCCGGGCTGCCGGCCCGGTACGTCTCCGGCTACCTGATGCCCCAGCGCGCCGCCGAGCTGGGCAAGCCGGTCGCCGCGGAGAGCCATGCCTGGGTCGAGTTCTGGGCCGGGACGTGGCTGGCGCTGGACCCGTCGAACCTGTCCGAGGTGGCGGAGCGGCACGTGCTGGTCGCCCGCGGGCGCGACTACGCCGACGTACGCCCGCTGGCCGGGATCTACTCCGGACCGCCGGCACAGGCGCTCGGCGTCACCGTCGAGCTCACCCGCCTGCGCTGACCCGGCTCCCGCGGGTCCCGGCCGAGCGGCGCGGATGTGCTACCCCGCCCGGGCCCGGCGGCGCTGCCGCGGTCCCGGCCGCGCGGCTCCGCGCAGTCCTTCGGGAAAGATTCGACAACATGGGGAGTGAATTCAGGCGGCCTCCGAGCAAGTGAGCGGGAGGATCCGGCGGGGTGCCGGCCTCCCGGGTCGCCGACCGCCCGCGACCGCGGTGTGGCAGCATCCCCAGAATCCGGAACCGGGGGAGCCATGGGGGACGAGGTGGGACGCGCCGGCCGCCGGCACGCGCGGGGCTCGCACGTTCCGGCCGCCGCCGGCCCGGACGGTGCCAGCCTGGACGCCGCCAGCCCGACCGCCGCCAGCCCGGACAGTGCCAGCCGGGGGCGGGCGCGGCACCGGACCCGGACCGGGACACCGCGGCGCACGCTCGCCGCCGCCGGTGCCGCTGCCGCCGTCACGCTGGCCGGCCTGCTCTCGGTGACCGGGGTCCAGCAACCGGCCGGGACGCCGCTGGCCGGGCCCACCCCGGCGGGGCCGTATCCCTCGCTCTCCGCGGCCGCGGCCCCCGGGATGGCCGCCGCGGCGGGCTTCGCCGCCCGGCTGGCCGGCCCCGCCGCACCGGCCCTGCCGCGACCGTCCGGGGCGACGCCGGGACGGCGCAGCGGTGCGGGGAGCCCCGGCGCCGCCGGGCGGCCCGACCGCACGGACCGGCCCCGCCCGAGCCCGACGCCCCGCCCGAGCCCGACGCCCCGCCCGACCAAGCCGCCCCGCGGACCGGGCGGCTGACCGTCCCCCGGCCCGGTGGTCGGCCGGGATCACAGCCGGCGCACAGCGGGCTCCGGCGGCACGCTCAGGCGGCGCCGCCAGGGTCGAGGCCGTGACGACGACGAGCGTGCCGCCGGAGGCGGTGCCCGACCGGTCGGCGGCCGGGGCGTGCGCGCCGCCGGCGCTGGACGTCGTGGTGCCGGTGCACAACGAGGAGGCCGGGCTGGCGGCGTCCGTGCGCCGGCTGCACGCGCACCTGACCGGCGGCTTCCCGTACCGCTTGCGGATCACGATCGCCGACGGCGCCTCCACCGACGGCACCCTGGCGGTGGCCGAGCGGCTGGCGGCCGAGCTGCCCGAGGTGCGCCGTGCACCTGGCCGAGAAGGGCCGCGGACGGGCGCTGCGGGCGGTCTGGTCCGCCTCGAACGCGCCGGTGCTCGCGTACATGGACGTGGACCTGTCCACCGACCTGGCCGCGCTGGCGCCGCTGGTCGCGCCGCCTGAGCGGCGGCGCCCGTCGACCCGTCCCGACGCCCGCGGACGCCAGAAGGCGGTCATGGCGCGGGTGAGGTGCGGTAGCGGTGGCCGGTCGGGGCGGTCCACTCCAGGTCGGCGCCGGGGCCGGCGCGGACGGTCCAGCGGGTGCGGTGCTTGAGCCGGTGGTGGTGCCGGCACAACGCGGCCAGGTTGTCCGCGGTGGTCGGCCCGTCGGGCCAGCGGACCACATGGTCCAGGTCGCAGCGGCGGGCCGGCTGCCGGCAACCCGGGAAGCGGCAGGTCCGGTCCCGGGCCCGGACCAGATCGGCCAGCGCCGCCGACGGCGTGTAGGCGGTCCGACCGACGTCCAGCACCACCCCGGTCTCCGGGTCGATGGTGACCTTGCGCCAGGTGCCGCTGCCGGCCAGCCGCCGCGCGATCGACGCCGGCACCGGACCGTAGCCGGCCAGCTCGCCCGGCTCCTCCCCCGATCCCACCGCGGTCTCCGCGGGAACGGTCACGTGCACCGTCGCCACCACCGCGGACCTCACCCCCACCCCGTCTCCGGCGGAGTCGGCCAGGACGGCGCAGACAAGCGCATCGGCGCGGCGGGCGTCCACCGGTCGGGGATCATCGGCCGGCACCCGGCGGGCCAGGCGGTCCAGCCGGTCGTAGACCGCGACCGCCGCGTCGGCCGGCAGCACCGCCCACAGCTCCGCCATCCCCTCGCCCAGCGGCCGCACAGTCACCTCCCGGCCGGCCACCGCGCGCTGGTGGCGCGCCTCAGCGACCCCTGGGTCGACGGCCAGCACCGCCCGGGCCAGCGACGCCCGCAGCTGACCGACCGTCTGGCGGCCGGCGCGGAGCAGCACGCGGGCCTCGACGGCACCGGCGGTCGGATCGTCCAGCACCGCGACGGCGTCAACCACGGCCCGGACCTTGGGCGGGTCGAGCACCCCGTCCCGCAGCGCCGCCGCCGTCCCGGGCAGCCGGGTCAGCTCGACGGCCGTGTGCAGCCGCACCCCGGCCGCGGGGCGGGACAGCCGCAGCGCCGCCGCGACCTCGTCCACGGCGAACTCGCTCACCTGCGGCAGCCCCGGATGGCCGGCGTCGCCGGCGGCCGGACCACCGGCGCTCGGCGGACCGGTCGGGCCGGGAGGCCGGTCGGCCAGGTCCCGCGGCCGGCGCCGGGCGAGCTCGGCGATGGCCGCCAGCTGCCCCGCCGCGGCCCAGCACGCCAGCCGCTCCCAGGCCTGGATCAGCTCGACCAGCTCCGCGTCGTCCACTTCGGACGGATCGGGAGCGGCCGCGGCGGAGCGGACGAGGGCGTCGAACACGCGTTCGATTCTAATGGTTCAGGACGGAGCCGACGTGGTTGTCCACAGCCCCCGTCCGGGTGGTGATAGTCCCGCGCCGGCGGGACTCGCGGGTCAGGCGTCGTAGTCGACGGTCACCGCGTCGGTCACCGGCAGCGACTGGCAGGTCAGCACGAAGCCGGCATCCAGTTCGGACTGCTCCAGGGCGAAGTTGCGGCGCATCCGCACCTCCCCGGCGGTGACCTTGGCCCGGCAGGTGCCGCACACCCCGCCCTTGCAGGCGAACGGCAGGTCCGGGCGGTGCCGCTGGGCGGCATCCAGCACCGGCACGTCCCGGGGCAGCGCCAGCTCGGCGGACCGGCCGTCCAGCACCACGGTGACCGCGCTGGTCGCCCCGGTCGGCACCGGCTCGTCGTGTCGCGCCTGCTCCGGCGGCGTGTCCTCGACGAAGAACAGCTCGGCGTGCACCCGGTCGGCCGGCACCCCGGCCGCGGTGAGCACCTCGCGCAGCCCGACCACCATCTCGTACGGCCCGCACAGCCACCAGTGGTCGATCGAGCCGGCGTCGAGCACGCTCGCCAGCAGCGCGCGCAGCTTGTCGGCGTCCAGCCGGCCGGTGTGCAGCTCGACCTCGCGCGCCTCCCGGGACAGCACGTGCACCAGCTCCAACCGGGCGGTGTGCACGTCCTTCAGGTCGGCCAGCTCGTCGGCGAACATCACCGTCTCCGCGCGGCGGTTGCCGTACAGCAAGGTCACGCTGCCGGCCGGGTCGCCCAGCACGGCGTGCGCGATGGACAGCACCGGGGTGATGCCGGAGCCGGCCGCGACCAGCACGTGGTGCCCGGCGGTGTCGGCCGGGGTGAAGCGGCCGGTCGGCGGCGCCACCTCGATCTCGTCACCCGGCCGCACCTCGTGCACCAGCCAGGACGACACCGCCCCGCCGGCCACCTCCCGGACCGCCACCCGCAGCGGAGTGCCGGGGGCGGCGCAGATCGAGTACGACCGGCGTTCGTCGCCGCGGCGCAGGGTGATCGACTGCCCGGCCTTGAACGCGTAGTCCGCGGCCAGCTCGGGCGGCACCGCGAAGGTGACGGCGACCGCGTCGTCGGTCAGCCGCTCCACCTGCGACACCCGCAGCGGCTCGAACCCCCGCCGCCGGCGCACCGGCGCCTCCTGCAGGGCGGTCACCAGTGCCCCGCGTCGGAGGTTTCGTGCCGGGAAGTGGTGCGAGGACCTCTGACGCGGGGCACTAGATCTCCTTCACGTGCTCGAAGGGCTCGGCGCAGGACCGGCAGCGGCGCAGTGCCTTGCACGCGGTCGAGCCGAACTCGGAGGTCTCCTCGGTGTCCACCGAGCCGCACCGCGGGCAGGCCACCGCGGTCCGCCGGACCAGCGTCAGCGGCACCGGGCCGGCCGCGCGGCGCGGCGCCGGGCCGGGCGGCGCCACCCCGTGCTCGGCCAGCGCGCGGCGGCCGGCCGGGCTGATCCAGTCGGTGCTCCACGGCGGGTCGAGCACGGTCCGCACCTCGACGTCGGGATAGCCGGCGGCGCGAAGCCGCGCGGTCAGGTCGGCCCGCATCGCCGCCATCGCGGGGCAGCCAGAGTACGTCGGGGTGATCGTCACCACCACCCGCTCCCCCTCGACCGCCACCTCCCGCAGCACGCCGAGGTCGGCCAGCGACAGCACCGGCAGCTCGGGGTCCATGACCCCGGCGGCCACGTCACGGGCGTCGGGCCTCACCAGATCGCTCCGGCATCGACACAGGCGACCGGCCCCACGACGCCGACAACGGCGGCACCCGCCACGAGCCGCCTCACCAGGTCGCTCCGGGGTCGGCGCGGGCGACCGACTGCATCTCGGCCAGCAGGTAGGACAAAGCCTCGGTGTGCACCCCGTCCCGCCCGGCCCGGCCGGCCACCAGCGCGGCCGGCGGCACGTCCGGCGCGGTCAGCGTCGCGGCGGCCAGCACCTCCTCGAGCACCGCGGACACCTCGGCCCGCACCTCCGCCGGGTCGACCGCCACCCCGGGCAGCGCCGCCTCCACCGCCGAGGTGCGGAACAGCTCCGGCAGCCACGGCCACACCGCCGCCAGCGCCGCCTCCACCCGGGCCCGGGCCACCGGCGTGCTGTCGCCGAGCCGGACCACCCAGCGGGCGGCGTGGTCGCGGTGGTACGTCAGCTCCTTGACCCCCTTGGCCGCGATGGCGGCGAGCACCGGGTCGGCCGAGGCGGCGAGCCGGTCGAGGACGGCCAGCCGCCAGGCGGACAGCACCAGCAGCCGTACGACGGAGAAGGCGAAGTCGCCGTTGTCCAGCTCGCACAGCCGGACGTTGCGGTAGTCGTGCTGCTCCCGCCAGTACGCCAGCGCGTCCTCGGGCACGGCCGTCCCGCCGGCCGGCACCACCGCCGGGTCGGCCTGCGCCGCCCGGGACAGCAGCAGCCGGGCCTGGCCGAGCAGGTCCAGCCCGATGTTGGCGAGCGCGACGTCCTCCTCCAGCTCCGGCGCGCGGGCCACCCACTCGGTCAGCCGCTGCGCGGAGACCAGCGCGTCATCGCCGAGCATGAGGCAGTACGCCGCCAGCGCCGCACGGTCCACTCCGGACGGCACGCTGGTGTCCACACCGGACAGCGGGTCGTCGAAGCCGGTGCCGAACGCCCAGCGGGCGTCCTCGTGCACCTCGGCCAGCGCCGCGTACGCGCTCTCGTCCTCGGGGTGCATCACAGGTGCGGGACGTCGTCGGGGACGGTGTAGAACGTCGGGTGGCGATAGACCTTGTCCCCGCTGGGGGCGAAGAACGGGTCCTTCTCGGCCGGGCTGGACGCGGTGATCGCGTCCGACCGGACCACCCACAGGCTCACGCCCTCGTTGCGTCGCGTGTAGACGTCGCGCGCATTCTCCAGGGCCATCCGCTCGTCCGCGGCGCGCAGGGAGCCGACGTGCACGTGGTTGAGCCCGCGCTTTCCGCGGACGAAGACCTCGTACAGCGGCCAGCTCCGCCGCGACGGCGCACGCCCCGCCTCGACGGGCACACCGGCCGTCGGCACCGCTCCGTGCCCGCCCTCCGCCGTGAACCCGGCGCCGGTGGTCTGCTCAGCCACGGCCGGAGACCTTCGCGGCGTGCACGGCGGCGGCCTCGCGGACCCAGGCGCCACCCTCGTGCGCGGCCCGCCGGTTGATCAGCCGCTCGGCGTTGCACGGCCCGCGCCCGCCGACGACCTCCTTGAACTCGACCCAGTCCGGCTGGCCGAAGTCGTGGTGCCCGCGCTCGGAGTTCCACCGGAGGTCGGGGTCGGGCAGGCTCACCCCGAGCGCCGCGGCCTGCGGCACCGTCATGTCGACGAAGCGCTGCCGCAGCTCATCGTTGGTGTGCCGCTTGACCCGCCACCGCATGGACTGCTCGGTGTTGGGCGACTCGGCGTCCGGCGGGCCGAACATCATCAGCGACGGCCACCACCACCGGTCCACCGACTCCTGCACCATCGCCCGCTGGGCGTCGGTGCCGCGCATCATGGTGAGCAGCAGCTCGAAGCCCTGCCGCTGGTGGAAGGACTCCTCCTTGCAGATCCGGACCATGCCCCGCGCGTACGGCCCGTAGGAGGAGCGGCACAGCGGCACCTGGTTGCAGATCGCTGCGCCGTCGACCAGCCAGCCGATCGTGCCCACGTCCGCGTAGGTCAACGTGGGGTAGTTGAAGATCGAGGAGTATTTTTGCCGGCCGTCGATGAGCAGCTCGGTCAGCTCGTCCCGGTCGGCGCCGAGCGTCTCGGCCGCGGAGTAGAGATAGAGCCCGTGCCCGGCCTCGTCCTGCACCTTGGCCAGCAGGATCGCCTTGCGCCGCAGCGACGGCGCCCGGGTCAGCCAGTTGCCCTCCGGCTGCATGCCGATGATCTCGGAGTGCGCGTGCTGGGCGATCTGCCGGATGAGCGTCTTGCGGTAGGCCTCCGGCATCCAGTCCCGCGGCTCGACCCGCTGGTCGGCCGCCACGGTGGCCTCGAAATACTCCTCCAGCGCGGGGGGCGGGGAGGCGACGGCGGTCATGCCTCCATCTTACCCGAACGATCGGTCGGTTATAGTCGCGGCCATGGCAGAGCCGGCCCCGCGCCGCGGCCGCCCGGGCTACGACCGCGAGGGTCTGCTGCGGGTGGCCGTCGAGGTCTTCAACGAGCGCGGCTACGACGGCACCAGCATGGAGGACCTGGCCGCCCGGCTCGGCATCACCAAGTCGAGCATCTACCACCACGTCCCCGGCAAGGCCGAGCTGCTCCGGCTCGCGGTGGACCGGGCGCTGGACGCGCTGTTCGCGGTCACCGCCGAGCCGGCCGCGACCACCGGCCCGGCCATCGACCGGCTCGAGCACGTGGTCCGGCGCAGCGTCGAGGTCCTCGTCGCGGAGCTGCCGTACGTGACGCTGCTGCTCCGGGTGCGCGGCAACACCCCGGTCGAGCGGGCCGTGCTGCACCGCCGGCGGGGCTTCGACCGGATCGTCTCCGAGCTGGTCGCCGAGGCCGAGAGGGCCGGCGACGTACGGCCCGATGTGGACCCGGCGCTGGCCAGCCGGCTGCTGTTCGGCCTGGTCAACTCGCTGACGGAGTGGTATCGGCCGGACGGTGGGCTGACCCCGACCCAGCTGGCCGACGCGGTGGTGACGACCGCCTTCCACGGCCTGCGCGGGTGAGATCGCCGTCCGGTGGGCAGATCCGGACCATGAGCATCAAGGTCGCGGTGCTGGCGCACCGGAAGAAGACCCTCGGCGGCGGTCTCGACGAGCTGCGGCGGCGGGTCGCCGACCAGGACGTCTCCGACGTGCTCTGGTACGAGGTGCCCAAGAGCAAGAAGGCGCCGAAGCAGGCCCGCAAGGCGCTGGACGAGGGCGCGGAGCTGGTGCTGGTCTGGGGCGGCGACGGCATGGTGCAGCGGTCGGTGGACGCGCTCGCCGGCTCCGGGGTGCCGGTCGGCATCATCCCGGCCGGCACCGCGAACCTGCTGGCCCACAACCTCGGCATCCCCGAGGACCTGGAGGAGGCGGTGCGGATCGCCTTCCACGGCCGGCACCACGCGCTCGACCTCGGCAAGCTCAACGGCGAGCACTTCGCGGTGATGGCCGGGGTCGGCTTCGACGCCGACATGATCGACGACGCCGACCGCGGCGCGAAGGACAAGCTGGGCCGGCTCGCGTACGTCCGCGCCGGGCTGCACCACGTCCGCACCGAGGCGACGCCGGTGTGCATCGAGGTGGACGGCACGGCGTGGTTCGAAGGCGACGCCAGCTGCGTGCTGCTCGGCAACGTCGGCCGGATCACCGGCGGCATCCCCGCCTTCGACGACGCCCGGCCGGACGACGGCTGGCTGGAGGTCGGCGTCGCCACCGCAGCCGGCGCCCTGCAGTGGGCGCGCACGCTCGGCCGGATGGCGGTCGGCCGGTCGGACAAGTCACCGTTCGTCCGCATCACCCGGGCCCGCAAGGTCCGCATCACGCTGGAGCACCCGACCATGTACGAGCTCGACGGCGGCTCCCGCGAGCAGGTCACCAAGGTCAAGGCCAAGGTGGTGCCCGGCGCGCTGACAGTCTGCATGCCGGAGGATCCGGCGCCCTAAGCTGCGGGCGTGGCCGACAACTACATCGACTGGCTCGGGCTGGAGCTGCGCGAGATCAGCGGCGACCGGGTCGTGGGCACCGTCGAGCTGCGACCCGACCACCACCAGCCGTACGGGATCGTGCACGGCGGCGTGCACAGCTCGATCGTTGAGACCGTCGCCAGCGTGGGCGGCGCGGAGTGGTTCGGCGACCGCGGCCAGGTGGTCGGGGTGAACAATTCGACCGACTTCCTCCGGGCCGTACGGACCGGTCGGCTGACGGCGACCGGCACGCCGATCCACCGCGGGCGGATGCAGCAGCTGTGGCTGGTGGAGATTCGGGACGACGACGACCGGCTGGTCGCCCGCGGTCAGGTCCGCCTGCAGAACGTGCCCCGCGACCGCTTCACCCAGTCCCCCGGCTGACTCCGCTCAGAGGCGCTCGACCAGCAGGGAGACACCCTGGCCGACGCCCACGCACAGGGTGGCCAGACCACGGCGGCCGCCCTCGCGCTCCAGCCGACCGAGCAGGGTGACCAGCAGCCGGGCGCCGGAGCAGCCGAGCGGGTGGCCGAGCGCGATCGCGCCGCCGTCGGCGTTGACCCGGTCCTCGTCCAGCTTGAGCCGGCGGATCACCGCCAGGCTCTGCGCGGCGAAGGCCTCGTTGAGCTCGACCGCGTCGACGTCGGCGAGGGTGAGCCCGGTGCGGGCCAGCAGCTTTTCGGTCGCCGGCACCGGGCCGAGGCCCATCAGCCGGGGCGCCACGCCGGCGCTGGCACTGCCGACCACCCGGGCCCGCGGGGTCAGCCCGTGCCGGCGGACCGCCGCCTCGCTGGCCACCACGATCGCGGCCGCCCCGTCGGACAGCGGCGAGGACGAGCCGGCGGTCACGATGCCGCCGGCGCGGAAGACCGGCTTGAGGCTCGCCAGCTTGTCGGCGGTGGTGGACCGGCGCGGGCCCTCGTCCACGGTGACCTCGCCGTCCCGGGTCGGCACCGGCACCAGCTCGGCGGCGAACCGGCCGGCGTCGGTCGCGGCGATCGCCCGCTGGTGGCTGCGCAGCGCGAAGGCGTCGCTGTCGGCCCGGCCGATGCCGTCGAGCGCGGCGACCTCCTCGGCCGTCTCCCCCATCGACAGCGTCACCGGCGGGTCCGCGGCGGCGAACGCCGGGTTGGTGAATCGCCAGCCCAGCGAGGTGTCCACGACCTCGCCGGGGCGCGCCCACGGGGTGCCGGGCTTGGCCATCACCCACGGCGCGCGGGTCATCGACTCCACCCCGCCGGCCACCATCACGTCGGCCTCGCCGCAGCGGACCGCCTGGGCGGCGGACGCCACCGCGGTCAGCCCGCTGGCGCACAGCCGGTTGACCGTGTAGCCGGGGGTGGTCTCCGGCAGGCCGGCCAGCAGGGCGGCCATCCGGGCCACGTTGCGGTTGTCCTCGCCGGCCTGGTTGGCGGCGCCGAGGACGACCTCGTCCACCGCGTCGGCGGGCACGCCGGCCCGGCGCACCACCTCGCGCACCACCAGCGCGGCCAGGTCATCCGGGCGCACCCCGGCGAGGGCCCCGCCGTAGCGGCCCTGCGGCGTCCGCACCCCATCGACGAGGAAGACGTCGGTCACGCCTCCCACAGTAGTAGCCAGGGGGTGTCTCCGAATTGGCGGCGGATGAGGCCGGCGCCGCCAGGCAGTTCGGAGAGACAGCCTAGTGCTGGTCGTACGACTCCTGCGGCTCGACGCCGTAGTCGATGCGCAGGCCGGCGGTGGCCAGGATGTGCTCGGGCACCTCCTGCACCGCGGTGCGCAGCGCGACCTTGGCGCCGAGGCTGCCGAAGGCGACGCCGTGGGCGGCGCGCAGCAGCGGGATCAGCCAGTAGTGCTGCTGGGTCTCCAGGCCGGCGGCGGTCGCCTCCCGGGCGCGGTGGTCGCGGACCACGAGATCGAGCAGCTCGCGCAGGCGGTCGGCCTCGGCGCGCAGGCCGCGCGCCTCCTCGGCGTCGGCCCAGCCGGTCGCGCGCAGCACGTCGAGCACCGCGCTGGCGGCGAACCGCGACGGGTCGCCGGACTCGGCCGGTTCCTCCGTGTCCAGCGCCTCCGCCACCACCCCCACCGGATCCCCCGGTGCCACGTCCGGAGCGGCCTGCCCAGCCAGCCCGGGCGGCTCGCCGGCCTCACCCAGCTCGCCGTCTCCCGGCTCGACGTCCACCAGCTCGGCCGGCTCGGCGTCCACCAGCTCGTCCCCGACCGGCTCGACCTCGCCCCCGACCCGCTCAGCTTCGCCCACCCCGGTCCCAGCCCAGCCCGGCTCAGCCTCCGGACGGGACAGCTCGGCCGCACGGCCGACCAGCTCGGCGTCCGGCCCGGCCGGCTCGTCCTCGGCCATGTCCGCCTCGGACCAGGTCGGCTCGGCGGCGGGGACGGCCAGGTCGCCGTCGCGGCCGGCGAGCTCGACCGCCTGGCCGTCGTCCTCGGCGCGGGGGCGGTCGGGGTCAGGTGGGGCCGAGCCGTTGCCGTGTGGTGGGTTGTCGTCCGCGGGTGGCGCATGGACCAGGCGGGCCGCGACGACGTCCATCACGGACTGACGCGCGACGGCCAGATCCACGGCGTCACGGTCCGGAACCACCCGCGGCGGACCCTCCGCCGCGGACAGCGCTTCGGTTGTCATGCCACCCCCCGAAGGAGCGCGATGGGCCGGCTGTCAGGAGCAAGCCGACCACTCGGCGCCGTCCACCATAAGGCAACCGACGCCGCGCGGGTGGTGGTCATCACCAGATCTGACTACTCTTGTAGCGTTTCGCTCCGAACCGGGCGGATCACCGGCTGCTCAAGCCCCTGGTCAGACCGTCGATCAGGTGGGTTCGCCGGCCAGCAGTGCGTACCGGACGTCGACCGCCGTGACGATCGAGACCGGCTCCGGCCGCAGCACCAGCGCCTGCCCGCCGCCGACGTCGGCCGCCATCATCCTCGCCTTGCCCTCCCACAGCGGCTCCGGCGGCCGGACCGCCCCGGGCTCGGCGATCCACTCCACCGCGCCGAGCCGCATCCCGGCGGCCCGCGCGTAGTCGGCCGCCCGCGCCCGGGCGTCGGCCACCGCGGCGGCCCGCAGCCGGCCGTGCGCCGGGTTGTCCGGGTCGACCACCCAGCCCGTGCCGTCCAGGGTCACGCCCGGCACCGCGGTGAGCCGGCCGAGCAGGGCACCCAGCTCGTCGCCGGGTGTCACCTCCACCACCGTGGTCTGGCGGGCCGCCTGCCCGGTGATCACACCCGCCGGCGTCCAGGCCGGCTGCACGGTGACCGTCGACGGCCGGCGCAGCCGGACCAGCTCGCCGGCCGCGGTGAGCAGCCGGTCCAGCTCGGCGGCGTGGGCGGTGAGCCCGGCCAGCGCCTCCGCCGCGGTGGCCGCCTCGGCCTGCACGGCGACCTGCAGCCGCACCCGGTCCGGCGGCACGTCCGCCGCGGCCTCCCCGCGCACCGTCACCGTCGCCATCACGCCACCCTAGGGTGTGTCTGCCGGATGTCGGTGGATGCGGGCGGCGTCCAGGCGGCGTCCGGCAAGGCGGAGGAGGAGTCCGATACCGCTGTTGTATCGGCGACGACGACAACGCCGCCGGTCGTCGTCTGGGCGTCGCCCGCGCCGCCAGATGTCCGGCAGGCACGCCCTAGCCCCAGATCTGTTGCAGGCGGATGGTCGCCACGGCGAGCACGAGGCAGCTGGCCCCGGCCGCGGCGGTCCCCCACCGGCTCTTCTCCGCCAGCGCCCAGAACGCGCCCAGCGGCGGGACCAACAGCGACGCGAGCGCGTACCCGGCGAAGATGCCGGCGGAGTCCGGCCGCTCGCCGCGGAGCACCGCGACGACCACCCAGAGCACCTGCACCAGGGCCGCCGCCTCGACCAGCGCCAGCCCGCCGAGCAGGGCGGTGAGCGGGCGCCGGTCGAGCATCGCGAGCACCACGATCGCCAGCCCGACGCCGACCGAGATCGCGATCACCACCGCGGCGAGGGCGTCGTTCACCCGGTCCCCCGGTCGCGGCCCGCCGTGTGCCGGAGCCAGAGCAGGCCGAGCACGGGCAGCACCAGCGGCACGAAGCCGTAGCCCTCGCCGTATCCGGACCAGACGGTGGCGTCGGGGAACTCGGAAGGCACCAGCAGGCTGATGGTGCCGACGGTGAGCACGCCGAGCAGCTCGACCGAGCAGGCGGCCAGGGCGACCCGGCGGGCGGTCGGCCCGGACCGGGCCAGGCTCACCGTGGCCACGATGTAGACCAGCGCCGCGAAGGCCGAGAGCGAGTACGCCACCGCCGCGTCGGAGAAGGACGTGGCCAGCTGGTAGCCCGCGCGGGCGCTCGCGGACAGCGCGAAGACCCCGTACACCAGCACCAGCAGCCGGCCCGGGCCGCTGCTGGTGGGGCGCGCGTCGTGCACCCGGAAAACCTAGCGGAGCGGTGTCTGTGTGGCAGCACACCACACGGTCCGCCCGAGTTGTGGGGGCTCCGGCCCTGGAGACACCCATCCGCCGGTTCCTAACCTGCCGGCAACACCCCCGTCACCCCGTGCGAGGAGCCCATGCCGCCACCCGCCTTGCAGACGCGTGGGCTGTGCAAGGACTTCCGCGGCTTCCGGGCCGTGGACTCGGTGGACCTGGAGGTGGCCGAGGGCGCCGTGCACGCCCTGGTCGGGCCGAACGGGGCCGGCAAGACCACCCTGTTCAACCTGCTGACCGGCTTCCTGCGGCCCACCGAGGGCCGCATCGAGGTGGCCGGCCGGGACGTCACCGGCAACCCGCCGGACCGGGTCGCCCGGGCCGGGGTGGCCCGGTCGTTCCAGATCACCAGCCTGTTCGACCAGCTCTCGCTGCGCGAGCACGTCGAGCTCGCGCTGGCCAGCGGCGGCGGGCTGGGCTGGCGGTTCTGGCGGTCCGACCGGCTGCTCGGCAGGCACCGGGCGGACGCGCTGGAGCTGCTGGACCGGGTCCGGCTGGCCGACGCCGCCGACGAGCCGGCCGGCACGCTGCCGTACGGGCGCAAGCGCGCGCTGGAGCTGGCCCTGGCGCTCGCGCTGGACCCGAAGGTGCTGCTGCTGGACGAGCCGACCGCCGGGATGGGCGCCGAGGACGTCGCCCGCACCGTCGAGCTGGTCCGGCAGGTCCGGGCCGGACGGACGGTGGTGCTGGTCGAGCACAACATGTCCGTGGTCGCCGACCTGGCCGACCGGGTCACCGTGCTGCAGGCCGGCAAGGTGCTGGTCGAGGGGCCGTACGCGGAGGTCCGCGAGGACCCGCGGGTGGTCGAGGCCTACCTGGGAGCGGGTGCCGATGCTCACGGTTGACGGACTGTCCGCCTGGTACGGCGCCGCCCAGGCCCTGCGGGAGGTGTCCCTGCAGGTCAGCTCGGGCGAGGTGGTCACCATCGTGGGCCGCAACGGGGCCGGCAAGACCACCCTGCTGCGCTGCCTGATGGGGCTGCACAAGCAGCAGCGCGGCTCGGTCACGCTGGCCGGCACCGAGCTGTCCGGGCTGGCCGCGCACAAGCGGGCCCGGCTCGGGCTGGGCTGGGTGCCGGACGACCGCGGGACGTACGCGACGCTCAGCGTGGAGGAGCACCTCACCCTGCCGCCGCGGCTCGGCGACGCCGGCTGGCCGCTGGAGCAGGTGTACGAGACCTTCCCCATGCTCAAGGCCCGCCGCCGGTCCTCGGGCACCCAGCTCTCCGGCGGCGAGCAGCAGATCCTGGCGATCGCCCGGGCCCTGCGCAGCGGGGCCAAGCTGCTGCTCTGCGACGAGCCCACCGAGGGCCTCGCGCCGGTCATCATCGAGCAGATCGGCGCGGCCCTGCGCGAGGTCAAGGAGCGCGGCGGCACCGTCCTGCTGATCGAGCAGAACGTGCGCTTCGCCAGCACGATCGCCGACCGGCACTACCTGCTGGCGCAGGGCCGGGTCGTGGAGACGCTCGACAGCGCGCAGGTCCGCTCCCGCGAGCAGGAGCTGCTCACCCATCTCGGGATCTAAGGAGGCACGGCATGCGCAAGGGCACCATCGCCGTCACCGCCCTGCTGGCGGTGGCTCTGACGGCCTGTGGCCGCGGCGGTCCTGGAGGCGGGGACGACGAAAAGGTCAGCGGCGACAAGATCGTGCTGGCCGTGCTCAACGACCAGTCCGGCATCTACGCCGAGCTGTCCGGGAAGAACAGCGTGACCGCGGTCCAGATGGCCATCGACGACTTCAAGGCCAAGTACGGCGACGAGGCGGTGACCAGCAACATCGAGGTGGTCACCGCCGACCACCAGAACAAGCCCGAGATCGCCAACTCCAAGGCCCAGGAGTTCTACGACCGGCAGGAGGCCGACGCGATCTTCGACGTGCCGACCTCGTCGGCCGCGCTCGCGGTGGCGACCCAGGCCAAGGCGAAGCAGAAGCTCTACTTCAACGTCGGGGCGGCCACCACCGAGCTGACCGGAAAGCAGTGCAACAAGTACACGTTCCACTACGCGTACGACACCTACATGCTGGCCAACGGCACCGGCACCACGGTGACCGAGAACGGCGGCAAGAGCTGGTACATCGTCTACCCGGACTACGCCTTCGGGCAGGACATGAAGGACAGCTTCACCGCCGCGGTCGAGGCGGCCGGCGGCTCGGTGGTGGCCGCGGACGCGACGCCGTTCCCGAACGACAACTTCTCCACCTTCCTGCTCAAGGCTCCGACGCTGAACCCGAAGCCGTCGGTGCTCGGCACCATGCAGGCCGGCGGCGACCTGGTCAACCTCGTGAAGCAGTACAACGAGTTCAAGCTGCGGGACAAGGGCGTCGAGCTCGCCGTCGGGCTGATGTTCATCACCGACATCCACTCGCTCGGCCCGGACGCCTTCGCCGGCACCACCTTCACCGACGCCTGGTACTGGAACCACGACGAGCAGAACCGCGCCTGGGCGGACAAGTTCCAGGCGAAGACCAACACCCGGCCGTCGTTCGCGCACGCCGGCAACTACTCGGCCGCGATGCAGTACCTGGAGGCCGTGCAGCGCGCCGGCACCGACGCCTCCGACGAGGTCGTCAAGGCGCTCGAGGGTCACAAGTTCACCGACTTCTTCGCCCGCAACGGCGAGTTCCGGGCCGCGGACCACCGGGTCGTGCACGACGCGTACCTGGCCCAGGTGAAGTCCAAGGCCGAGGTCAAGGAGCCCTGGGACTACGAGAAGATCGTGAAGACCATCCCGGCCGCCGAGGCCTTCCGTACGGCCGAGCAGAGCAAGGCGGCCGGCTGCACGCTCGGCAGCTGACACCCCACCGCCGGCGGGGCGGCCGGACCCCGGTCGCCCCGCCGCCGGCAGGCGACGACTCCACCGCCGGGAGGCACAGTGGTCGACCTCCTCCAGCAGGTCTTCAACGGGCTGGTCAGCGGCAGCTTCTACGCGCTGCTGGCGCTCGGGCTGGCGGTCATCTTCGGCATGCTCGGGGTGGTCAACTTCGCCCACGGCGCGTTCTACATGCTCGGCGCGTTCGGGACGTACATCCTGCTCGACCGGTACGACGTGAACTTCTGGGCGGCGCTGCTGGTGGTGCCGCTGGTGCTGTTCGTGCTCGGGCTGGCGCTGGAGCGGAGCCTGGTGCACCGGCTGCGCGAGCTGGACCCGCTGTACGGCTTCCTGCTCACCTTCGGCCTCACCCTTATCCTGCAGGACCTGGTCCGCCGTGAGTACGGCTCGCAGTCCCAGCCGTACCAGCCGCCCGGCGCGCTGGACGGGTCGGTCAACCTCGGCCTGTTCGACTACCCGGCGTACCAGGTCTTCGTGCTGGCCTTCTCGGTGGTCACCTGCGTGCTGGTGTGGCTGCTGTTCACCCGGACCCGGATCGGCGCGGTGGTCCGGGCGGCCACCGAGCGGTCCGAGCTGACCCGGGCGCTCGGGGTCAACGTGGGGCGCTGGGTCACCCCGGTCTTCGGCTTCGGCATCGCGCTGGCCGGGCTGGCCGGAGTGCTCGCCGCCCCCATGCGGGCGATCACCCCGCTGATGGGAGCCGACCTCATCATCGTGGTCTTCGCCGTGGTGGTGATCGGCGGCCTCGGCTCGATCTTCGGCTCGGTGGTCGCCGGCTTCCTGGTCGGCATGCTGCAGGCGGTGGCCAACCTGTACGTGCCGGCCCTGTCCCAGGTGCTGGTCTTCGTCCTGATGGCGGTGGTGCTGCTGTGGCGGCCCGCCGGCCTCTTCGGCCGGGAGGAGCGGGTCGCGTGATCACCCGACGACTGGGCCCGCTCTGGGTCGCCCTCGGACTGCTGGTGGCGCTCGCGCTGCCGTGGATCGTCTACCCGCCGGTCGCGCTCGACATCGCCTGCTGGGCGCTGTTCGCGGTCGCGCTGGACCTGCTGCTCGGCTTCTGCGGGCTGCTGTCCTTCGGGCACGCCGCGTTCTGGGGGGCCTCGGCGTACGCGACCGGACTGGTGGCGATCCACACCGGACTGCCCTTCCCGGTGGCGGTGCTCGCCGGTGCGCTGGTCGCGATGGCGCTGGCGCTGCCCATCGGCTGGCTGTCGGTGCGGCGGACCGGCATCTACTTCGCCATGGTGACGCTGGCCTTCGCCCAGACCATCTACTTCATCGTCAACCAGTGGGGCTCGGTCACCGGCGGGGAAAACGGCCTGCAGGGCGTGCCGCGCGAGCTGGGCGGGCTGGACCTGTCCGAGCCGTTCTACTTCTACTACGCGGCGCTGCCGATGATCCTGCTCGGCATGTTCTGCGCCTGGCGGGTGGTGCGGTCCCCGTTCGGCCGGGTGCTGGTGGCGATCCGGGACAACCCGGCCCGGGTGCGGGCGCTGGGCTACCCGGTCGAGCGGTACGAGGTGCTGGCCATCGTGCTGTCGGCCGGGCTGGCCGGCATCGCGGGCGGGCTCTTCGCCGTGAGCCACGGCTTCGCCTCCCTGCAGGAGGTCTACTGGACCACCTCCGGCAAGGTCGTGATCATGACCGTGCTCGGCGGCATCGGCACGCTGTGGGGCGCGGTCATCGGCGCCGCGCTGCTGGTGCTGCTGGAGGACCAGCTGGCCACCGCCGGCTTCGACGGGATCAACCTGGTCACCGGCCTGGTCTTCGTGGTCGTGGTGCTGCTGTTCCGGCGCGGGATCCTCGGCACGGTGCGGCACTGGCTCGCCGTACGGCGGTCCGGCCGCGCCGGCGCGGCGCTCACCGACCCCGAGCCGGGGGTCGAGCCGGCCTCGGTGTCGGAGGTCGAGCCGGCCCGCTGATGGCGGCGCCCCAGGGCGTGTCTCTCAATCCGCGGTGGATGCGGACGGCGTCCAGGCGGCGTCCGGCAAGGCGGAGGAGGAGTCCGATACCTCTGTCGTATCGGCGACGACGACAACGCCGCCGGTCGTCGTCTGGGCGTCGGCCCGCGCCGCCAGCGGGTTGGGAGACACGCCCTAGGGTGGCGCGCGTGACCGAGCTGAGCCCCGAGCTGCGCGAGCTGGCCGCCGAGTGCGGCGTGGCCGTCGACTACTGGGACTGGCACGGGCGGCACGTGCCGGTGCCGGCGGAGACGCTCGTGCCGGTGCTGGCCGCGCTCGGCCTGGACGCCGGCACACCGGAGGCGGCCGCGGCCGCCCTCGCCGAGCGGCGGGCCGCCCGGTGGGCCCGGATGCTGCCGCCCTGCCTGGTCGTCCGGGCCGGCCACACGCCGGCCTTCCCGGTGCACGTCCGGCACGGCGAGCCGGTCGAGGTCTGGGTCGAGCTGGAGGACGGCGGGCGCTGGGACGACGTGCCGCAGGTGGACAACTGGGAGCCGCCGCGGGAGGCCGGTGGCCGGCTGATCGGCGAGGCGAGCTTCACCGTGCCGGCCGGGCTGCCGCTGGGCTACCACACGCTGCGGGCCCGCTCCGGCGACGACGAGGCGGCCGCGCCGCTGATCGTCACCCCGGCCTGGCTGGGCCTGCCGGACCGCCTCGGCGACCGCCGCGCCTGGGGGCTGGCGACCCAGCTCTACAGCCTCCGGTCCCGGCGGTCCTGGGGCGTCGGCGACCTGGCCGACCTCGCCCGGCTGGCCACCTGGTCGGCCGGGCTGGGCGCCGGCTTCGTCCAGGTCAACCCGCTGCACGCGGCGGCCCCGGTGGCGCCGATGGAGCCCTCGCCGTACCTGCCGACCAGCCGGCGCTTCGCCAACCCGCTCTACCTGCGGGTCGAGGACGTGCCCGAGCACGGCGCCCTGCCGGCGGCCGACCGGGTCGAGGTGGACGGGCTGCGGGCCGCGCTGCGGGAGCGGCTGGCCGGCGGCGACGCGATCGACCGGGACGCGAGCTGGGCGGCCAAGCGGGCCGCGCTGGCGCGGCTGCACGCGGTGCCCCGGTCGGCGGAGCGGGAGGCGGCGTACGCGGCGTACCGGGAGCGCGAGGGGTCGGGGCTGACCGACTTCGCCACCTGGTGCGCGCTGGCCGAGCAGCACGGCGGCGACTGGCGGGAGTGGCCGGAGCAGCTGCGGCACCCGCGCTCGGCGGCGGTCTCGGACTTCCGGGCCGGGCACGAGACCGAGGTCGACTTCCACCGCTGGCTGCAGTGGCTGACCGACGAGCAGCTGGCGGCGACCCAGGACGCGGCGCGGCGGGCCGGGATGGCGCTCGGGGTGGTGCACGACCTCGCGGTCGGGGTCGACCCGGGCGGCGCGGACGCCTGGGTGCTGCAGGACGTCTTTGCCCAGGGGGTCACGGTCGGGGCGCCGCCGGACCCGTTCAACCAGCTCGGCCAGGACTGGATGCAGCCGCCGTGGCGGCCGGACCGGCTGGCCGAGGCCGGGTACGCGCCGTTCCGGGCCATGGTCTCCACCGTGCTGCGGCACGCCGGCGGGCTGCGGGTGGACCACGTCATCGGGCTGTTCCGGCTGTGGTGGGTGCCGGCCGGGGCGCCGCCGGTCGCCGGCACGTACGTGTACTACGACCACGAGGCGCTGGTCGGCATCCTCGCGTTGGAGGCGCACCGGGCCGGCGCCGTGGTGGTCGGCGAGGACCTCGGGGTGGTGCAGCCGTCCGCGCGGTCGTACCTGGCCGAGCGCGGCATCCTCGGCACCTCGGTGCTGTGGTTCGAGTTCGAGTTCGACGCCGACGGGCGGCCGCTGCGGCCCGAGCGGTGGCGGGAGCTGTGCCTGGCCTCGGTGACCACGCACGACCTGCCGCCCACGGCCGGCTACCTGGCCGGCGACCACATCCGGCTGCGGGAGTCGCTCGGGCTGCTCACCCGCCCGCTGGCCGAGGAGCTGGCCGCGGCCGGGGTCGAGCTCGGCGCCTGGCTGCAGGAGCTGCGCTGGCGGTGGGCGCTGGGCCCGGACGCCAGCGAGGAGGAGACGGTGGCGGCCCTGCACCGCTACCTCACCTGGACGCCGTCCCGGCTGCTCAGCGTCGCGCTGACCGACGCGGTCGGCGACCGGCGCACCCAGAACCAGCCCGGCACGATCGACGAGTACCCCAACTGGCGGGTGCCGCTGACCGGCCCGGACGGGCGGCCGCTGCTGCTCGAGGACGTGCTCGCCTCCGAGCGGGCCGCCCGCCTCGCCGCGGTCCTCCGGGAGATCTAGGGCGTCTGCCGGACATCTGGCGGCGCGGGCATCCACCGACATCCGGCAGACACCCTAGGGCTCTAGCTCCAGGCGACCGGGGCCGGCGCAGCGTCGTCGCGGGTGACGGTGCCCTCGATCAGCCCGTACGGCCGGTCGTCGGCGTGGTAGACGACCTTGGGGTTGTCCAGCCCGAACGGGCCCAGGTCCTGCAGGAAATGGTGCTTGTTGGGCAGCGACAGCCGGATCTCGGCGATCCCGGGGTGCCGGGCCAGCGCGGCCTCCCCCATCGCGTACAGGGTCTGCTGCAGGGCCCGACTGTCCAGCGCGGCGAAGGTCTCCACCAGGGCGGTCCGGACCGCGGCGTGTGGAGCCCGGTCGGCCGGGTCGGCGTGCCGCCAGCGGGCGGTGACCGCGGTGGCCAGGATGCGGTCGTCGGTCTCGGCCAGCGTGGTGTAGCGGTCCCGCGGGAAGCCGGCGAAGCCGGAGCCGGTCGTCTTCAGCAGCACCAGCCCGTCCAGTCCGGACAGGACGTGCTCCTGTCCATTGTCGACGGTGACGGTGGTGGTGCGGGTCTCGCCGGTGCCGGACCGGGCGAAGGCGTGGCCGTCGACCCGCTCCCACGGGTGCTCGGCGACCTCGACCCGGGCGCCGGTGATCCACGGGTACGCCCCGGCCAGGTGCCGGGCCAGCCGCAGCCCGAAGTCCTCGATCTCCCCCACCCCGTCCCGGGCGAAGGCGAAGACGGTGTTCTTCTGGGTATCGGTAGCCAGCACGTGCGCGTTGTCGCCGGCCAGGTGGGCGGCGGCGAAGTCGCCGCGCAGCGCGGTGCTGACGGTCAGGTCCTTGAGCTGGTGCTGCTCGGTGGACCGGTCGACGGCCACCACCCGGATCTCGGCCTTGCCGTACTGGTTGGGGCCCAGCACGATCGCCATCTCAGCTCCCGCGATAGGTCGTGTACGCCCACGGCGAGAGCAGCAGCGGGACGTGGTGGTGGGCACTTCCGTCGGCGACGGTGAAGGTGACGGTGACCCGGGGGTAGAAGGTCTCCGCGAAGTAGCCGCCGGTGTGGAAGGTGAGCTCGTGGTCGCCAGGCGGCAGGTCGCCGTCGACCAGGCGGCAGCGGCCGTCGGCGTCGGTCACCCCGTCGACGCCGCCGCGCAGCTCGACCCGGATGCCGGCGGCCGGGCGCCCGGTGGTCGCGTCCAGCACGTGCGTCGACAAGCTCACCCGGACACCACCGCTCGGCCGCCAGCGCCGGTGACCCCGGCCCGCCCGGGCGCCGCGGCGCTCACCCGGACACCACCGCTCGGCCGCCAGCGCCGGTGACCCGGGCCGGCCGGGCCGCTCACCCGGCCACCAGGGTCTCGACGCGCAGGCGGGTGATCTGGGCGAGCTGGCGGGTGGTCTCGGCCCGCTCCTCCGCCGGCCCGCTGGTCAGCCGGCGGCGCAACTCGGCCAGTATCTCGGCCGGCCCGCGGCCGGCGGCGCGGATGAGGAAGACGTGCCCGAAGCGGTCCTCGTACGCCCGGTTGGCCGCGGCCAGCTCGGCCTTGACCGCGGCGTCGGCGGTGTCGACGGCGGCCTGCTCGCGGCGGGACGCGGCCGCCTCGGCCGAGTCGCCGGCGGCCCGCTCGCCGATCCGGGGGTGCGCGGCCAGCGCCTGCTCGACCTCCGGCCAGGTCAGGCTCAGCGCGACCCGCTCGGCCGCGTCCGCGGCGGCGCCGGGGTCCGCGTACGGCCGGGCGGCGGCGACCTCGGCGGCGAACCGGGGCGCCGCGTTGCAGGCCCGCAGCGCGCGCTCGGCCTGCGCGGCCGGCAGCGCGTTGAACTCCCCGACGCTCCCCACCCCCGGCACGCTACCGCCCACCCACCGCCCCCTGCCCTCCTCCCCCCTTCCCGGCCGTCTCCCGGCGCCCCGGCCCCCGGCCCCCGGCCCCCAGCCGCGAGTGACGGCACCCGGCCGCGAGTGACGGCCGTGGCACGCGAGTGACGGCCGTGGCACCGTCACTCGCCGACGGCTGCCGTCACTCACCGACGGACGCCGTCACTGGCGGGAGACGCCGTCACTCGCGGGAGACGGCGCCACTCGCCGGCGACGGCGCCACTCGCCGGAAGGCGGGGTCAACGGGGCGGCGTCACCGGGGCGGCGTCAGCGAGGGCGGGCGGGCTTGCGGTGGGTCGGTGTCTTGCCGTTGGGGGACGGCTTGGGGGGCTTACCGGGTTTGGCGCGCTTGGCGACCTTCGGTGGCGTAAAGGGCTTGGCGGCCTCGGCGGGCTTGGGCTTGGTCGGCTTGGGGGTGGGTTCGGTGGGGAGGTCGGCGGCGTGGTCGGGGACGTAGGTCTGCATGTCGCGCGGCGTCCGCTCGTACCCCTTGGACGGCGGGCGCGCCGGCAGGTCCAGCGGCGGCTTGACGACCTTCGCGTACGGCACCGTGGACAGCAGGTCGGCGATCATGTTGATCCGGGCCCGCCGCTTGTCGTCGGCCTCGACCACGCGCCACGGCGCCTCGGGCAGGTCGGTGTGCACGAACATCTCGTCCTTGGCCCGGGAGTAGTCCTCCCACCGGGTGATCGACTCGAGGTCCATCGGCGACAGCTTCCACTGCCGCATCGGGTCCTCCAGCCGGGACGCGAACCGGCGCTGCTGCTCGGCGTCGCTGACCGAGAACCAGTATTTCCGCAGCAGGATCCCGTCCTCGACCAGCAGCCGCTCGAAGATCGGGCACTGCCGCAGGAACCGCTGGTGCTCCTGCTTGGTGCAGAAGCCCATCACCCGCTCGACGCCGGCCCGGTTGTACCAGGACCGGTCGAACAGCACGATCTCGCCGGCGGCGGGCATCTGCTCGACGTAGCGCTGGAAGTACCACTGGGTGCGCTGCCGCTCGGTCGGCGCCGGCAGCGCCGCGATCCGGGCCGCGCGCGGGTTGAGGTACTCGGTGACCCGCTTGATGGCGCTGCCCTTGCCGGCGGCGTCCCGGCCCTCGAAGACGACCACCACCCGGGCGCCGTGCTGGCGCACCCACTCCTGCATGACGACGAGCTCGCTCTGCAGCCGGAAGAGCTCGGCCTCGTACACGGCCTTGGGCAGCCGCCTGGTCCGGGTCCCGTCCTCGGTCATGGGGCGGCCTCCTCGGCATCGTCACCGGCAGCCTCATCGTGGCACCCTCGAGGGCCGGGCGGGATGTCACGATGGGCGGGTGCTGCCGGACTCCGTGCTCGCCGACCTGGACCGGCGGCTGGCGGCCGCGGACGCCGCGCGGGCGGCGGCGTACCCGGGCGAGCCGGTGGGGCGGCAGCCGGTGCACACGGTGTACGTCCCGGCGGACCGGGTGCGGCCCGGCGTCACCGCGGAGTGGGGCGCGGCCGCGCTGGCCGCGCTGGAGGGGGTCGACCTGCCGGCGGTGACCGGGCTGGACCCGGCGGTGCTGCCGCGGGTGCTGGCCAAGCTGGCGGCCGAGCCGGTCGAGGACCTGCGGGTGGACGCGGAGGACGGCTACCGCGGCACCGACGAGGACGGGGACGTCGTCGCCGCGGCCGGGGCGCTGGCCGCCGACCCGCCGGCGTTCCTCGGCATCCGGGCCAAGTCGCTGGAGCCGGCCACCCGGCGGCGCGCCGTCCGCACGCTGGACCTCTTCCTGGGCGCGCTGGCCGGAGTCGACCGCGAGGTGCTGGTCACGCTGCCCAAGGTGAGCGACACCGCCCAGGTCGGGGCGATGGTCGGGCTGCTGGCCGCGCTGGAGGACGCCCACGGCGTCCGGCTCGGTCTGGAGCTGCAGGTGGAGACGCCGCCGGCGGTGCTCAGTGCGGGCGGGACTGCGACCGCGGCGGCGATGGTGCACGCGGCCGGCGGGCGGTGCCGCGGGCTCCACTACGGCACGTACGACTACAGCGCGGCGCTCGGCATCGCCGCCGCCGACCAGGCCTGCGACCACCCGGCGGCGGACTTCGCCAAGGCGGTCATGCAGGTCGCGGTGGCCGGCACCGGCGCCCGGGCGGTGGACGGCTCGTCCAACTGGCTGCCGGTCGGCCCGGACCGGGACGCGGCCTGGCGGCGGCATGCCGGGCTGGTCACCCGGGCGCTGCACCGCGGCTTCTACCAGGGCTGGGACCTGCACCCGGCCCAGCTCCCGACCCGCTACCTGGCCACCTACTGCTTCTTCCGGGCCGCGGCGCCGGCCGCGCTGGATCGGCTGACGGCATATCTCGACGGCGCCGGCGGCGCGGTGCTGGACGAGCCGGCCACGGCCCGGGCGCTGGCCGCGGTGCTGGTCCGGGCGGTGGACTGCGGCGCGCTCGACGACGGCGAGCTCGGCCGGCTGGACCGGGCCACCCTGGACCGGCTGGCCGGCCGGACCGGGGCGCCCCGATGACCGGGCTGGACCTGGTGGTGCGGGCCCGCCGGGTCGTGCTCCCGACCGGCGAGGTCGCCGCCACGGTCGGGGTGCGGGACGGGCGGATCGCCACCCTCGGGGCGTACGAGGACGCCCCGGCCGGGGCGGTGACCCTCGAGGACGACCTCGTCCTGCTGCCGGGGCTGGTCGACTCGCACGTGCACGTGAACGAGCCGGGCCGTACCGACTGGGAGGGCTTCGCCACCGCGACCGCGGCCGCCGCGGCCGGCGGCGTCACCACGATCGTCGACATGCCGCTGAACAGCCTCCCCCCGACCATCGACCCGCCGGCGCTGGCGGCCAAGCGGGCCGCCGCCCGGGGCCGTGTGCACGTCGACGTCGCCTTCTGGGGCGGCGCGGTGCCCGCGTCCCTCGGCGGCCTGCGGGCGCTGCACGAGGCCGGCGTGGTCGGGGTGAAGTGCTTCCTGCTCGACTCCGGGGTGCCGGAGTTCCCGCCGCTGGACCCGGACCAGCTGCGGGCGGCGCTGGCCGAGGTGGCCGCGTACGACGGGCTGCTGATCGCGCACTGCGAGGACCCGGGCTCGGTGACCGAGGCGCCCGCCGGACCGGACTACGGCGCGTTCCTGCGGTCCCGGCCGCCGGCGGCGGAGACGCGGGCCGTCGCCACCCTGATCGACGCCGCCCGGGCGACCGGCGCCCGGGTGCACGTGGTGCACGTGTCCGCCGCCGAGGTGCTGCCGCTGTTGGCCGGCGCGGTCGCGGAGGGGGTGCGGGTGACCGCGGAGACCTGCCCGCATTACCTCACGCTCGCCGCCGAGGACGTGCCGGCGGGCGCCACCGCGGTGAAGTGCTGCCCGCCGGTGCGCGGCCGGGCTAACCGGGAGGCGCTCTGGGGCGGCCTGCAGGCCGGCACGCTGTCCTGCGTGGTCTCCGACCACTCGCCCAGCCCGCCGGCGCTCAAGCACCTCGACAGCGGCGACTTCGGCGCCGCCTGGGGAGGGATCGCCTCGCTGCAGCTGGCACTGCCGCTGGTGTGGACCGGCGCCCGGGCGCGGGGCGCCACGCTGCCGGACGTGGTGGGGTGGATGGCGTCGGGGCCGGCCGCGCTGGCCGGGCTGGCCGGCAAGGGCCGGATCGCGGTCGGCGCGGACGCCGACCTGGTCGCCTTCGCCCCGGACGAGACGTTCGTGGTCGACCCGGCCGGGCTGCGGCACCGGCACCCGGTGAGCCCGTACGGCGGCCGGGTCCTGCAGGGCGCCGTCCGCACCACCTGGCTGCGCGGCGAGGTCACCGGCGCGGTGCCGCGCGGGCGGCTCTTGTGAGCCCAGGATCGTGCGGGAGACTGCGGTGCGGGCAGCACCGTCCCGCGGAGATCCCGAGGGGGTGGGCGTGAGCTTCACGGACCTGCCGGACCTGGCGTCGCGGGCGGTCGGCGGGGCCGCGGTGATGGCCAGCGACGAGGCCTTCGCCGAGCGGGAGAACCTGCTGCGTCCCGGCCCGGCGGAGCGGCGGGACGACTTCGGGCACAAGGGCAAGGTGTACGACGGCTGGGAGACCCGCCGCCGCCGCGAGCCCGGCACCGACTGGGTCATCGTCCGGCTCGGGATCCCGGGGCTGGTGGGCGGCGTCGTCGTCGACACCAGCTTCTTCACCGGCAACTTCCCGCCGCGGGCGCAGCTGCACGGGCTGGCGGTCGAGGGCTACCCGTCGCCGGCCGAGCTGGCCGCCGCCGACTGGACCCCGCTGCTCGGCCCGGTCGACCTGCGCGGCGACACCGCGAACGCGTACCCGGTCGAGGGTGGGCAGCTCGTCACCCACGTGCGGCTGACCATCGACCCGGACGGCGGGGTGGCCCGGCTGCGAGTGCACGGCGTCCCGGTGCCGGACCCGCGGCCGCTGGACGCCGGCCCGGTCGACCTCGCGGCGCTGGAGAACGGCGGGCTCGTCACCGGCTGCAGCAACGAGTTCTACGGCCGGCCGACCCAGCTCATCGCGCCCGGGCTGGCCCGGCACATGGGCGAGGGCTGGGAGACCGCGCGGCGCCGGGACGGCGGCAACGACTGGGTCGAGGTGCGACTGGCCACCACCGGAGTGGTGCGGCTGGCCGAGCTGGACACCAGCTGGTTCCTGCACAACGCGCCGGGTGAGGCCCGGCTGACCGGCCGGTCCGAGGACGGGGGTCGGGTGGAGCTGCTGCCGCGGACCCGGCTGCAGCCGGACACCCGGCACCGGTTCGTGCTGCCGGACGGGCCGGCGGTGACCGACGCGCGGCTGGACGCGTACCCGGACGGCGGGATGGCGCGGCTCCGCCTCTGGGGCACCCCCACCCCGGCCGGGCGGGCGCGCCTCGGCCGCACCTGGTTCGACGCCCTGCCGGCCGCCGCCGCCGCCGAGGTCCTCCGGACCGCCGGCGTCGCCGCCGCCGATGCCGCCGCCCTGGTCGCGGCCCGGCCCGCCCTCGGCGGCGGGCCGCTGCCGCCGGCGGCCGCCACCCTGCTCGACGGCCCGCCCCGCTGATCCGCCCGGACTTCCCGGGTGGGCGCCGGCGACCGGCGCCCACCCGGGCGGGTCACGCTAGACCTGACCGCACGGTCCCTGGGTGGCGAAGGGCAGGTCGGCGTACCCGGAGACGTCGTACGTCGCGAGCGAGCCGTCCGCCGCGGCGGTGAGGACCGCCATGGTCGGGATCCGGAACAGGTTCTCCAGCTGGCCGTTGCTCTTCTGCCCGACGGAGCGCACCTCGTAGAAGATGGCGCCCCGCGTCGGGCTCTGGGCCACCGGCGTCTCGCCGGCCGGTGCGGTGCCGCCCATGAGCATGCGGCTGAGCGCGGCGTTGGTGATGTCGATGAGCGGGTAGTGCGCGACGTTGGCCAGGCCGTAGCGGTCCAGCGCGTCGACGCTGACCATGGCCATCTGCCGGTTGGTGAGCCACTGCTCGGCGGTCATCCGGGACGGGTCGATGGACCGGGCGCCGATCTGGAACTGGTTGAGGTCGTGGGTGCCGTTGACCACCGGCGCCTGCCCCATGTGGTGCAGGTCGAGCGCGAGCTGCGGCGCGACCTCCCGCCACAGCCGCCAGAACGCGACCGACTCCGGCTGGGCGAAGTTCTCCCAGTCGCGGTTGAGGTCGATCTGGTTGGGGGTGACGCTGCCCCGGATGTTGGCCTCGGCGCCGTCCGGGTTGTACATCGGGATGACGATCACCGTGAGGTTCTCCCGGATCAGCCGCGCCGTGGGCGAGCCGCCGGTCAGGTAGTCGAGGATCTGCAGCACCGCCTCGGTGCTGTGCAGCTCGTTGCCGTGGATCCGGGCCTGCAGCCAGAACGTCGTCGGGCCGGAGCCGACGGTCGCGTACAGCAGCTGGCGACCCTCCCCGGAGGTGCCGGCCGAGTCGACCGTGACCAGCCCCTGGCTGGTCCGCTCGATGCGGTCCAGCGCCTGGACGACGTCCGCGTAGTTGGCGACGCTGGACAGGCTCACGGTCTGGCCGGGCTGGAGGCAGGGGCCGCCCGGTACGTGCGCCGGGTCGGCCGCGGCCGGCGCCGCGGTCACCACCCCAGCGGCGAGCAGGCCGGTGGCGGCCAGCATGCGCAAGGTCTTGTGCATGGTGCTCCTTCCGTGTCCGCGCTGACGTACGGAGCCCGACCCCCGGGGGGCAGTCCACCACCGCCCGGGGGCCGGGCACAATGCCGGGATGTCCGCACCGCAGCCGGCCGACCTGCTGGTCACCGGAGCCGAGCACGTCGTCACGATGGACGCCGACCGGCGGGAGATCGCCGGTGGCTGGGTCGCGCTGACCGGGGGGCGGGTGAGCGCGCTCGGCGGGCCGGGCGAGGAGCCGCCGGCGGCGCGGACCCTGCGGGCGGACGGGTGCCTGGTCACCCCGGGGCTGGTCAACACCCACCACCACCTCTACCAGAACCTCACCCGCGCGTACGCCCCGGCGCTGGCCGGCAGCCTCTTCGACTGGCTGACGACGCTGTATCCGCTGTGGACGCGACTGGACGAGGAGGCGGCGTACGTCTCCGCGTACGTCGGGCTGACCGAGCTCGCGCTCGGCGGCTGCACCACCTCGACCGACCACCTCTACGTGCACCCCCGTGGCGCCGGCGACCTGATCTCGGCCGAGATCGCCGCCGCCCGCGACCTCGGGATGCGCTTCCACCCGACCCGCGGCTCGATGTCGCTGTCGGTCAAGGACGGCGGGCTGCCGCCGGACGAGGTGGTGCAGGACGAGGACGAGATCCTGGCCGACTCCGAGCGGCTGGTCGCCCGGCACCACGACCCCTCCCCCGGCGCGATGGTGCGGATCGCGCTGGCGCCGTGCTCGCCCTTCTCGGTCACGGCGGAGCTGATGCGGGCGACCGCCGAGCTGGCCGAGCGGCTCGACGTCCGGCTGCACACCCACCTGGCCGAGGACGTCGACGAGGACGACTTCTGCCTGGCCACGTACGGGCGACGGCCGGTCGAGCACTTCGAGGACGTCGGCTGGGCCACCGACCGGACCTGGGTGGCGCACTGCGTGCAGCCGAACCCGGCCGAGGTGGAGCGGCTGGGCCGGGCCGGCACCGGGGTGGCGCACTGCCCGAGCAGCAACATGATCCTCGGCGCCGGGCTGGCCCCGGTGCGCGAGTTCCGGGCGGCCGGCGTGCCGGTCGGGCTGGGCTGCGACGGCTCCGCGTCGGCCGACTCGGCCTCGCTGTGGCTGGAGGCCCGCACCGCGATGCTGCTCGGCAAGCTGCGCGGCGGGCCGGGCTCGACCTCGGCCCGGGACGCGCTGGAGATCGCCACCCGCGGCGGCGCCGGCTGCCTCGGCCGGGTCGGCGAGATCGGCGAGCTGTCCGTCGGCGCCTGCGGCGACCTGGCGGTCTGGCCGCTGACCGGGGTGCCGTACGCCGGCGCGCTGACCGACCCGGTGGAGGCCTGGCTGCGCTGCGGCCCGACAGCGGCCCGGCACACGGTGGTGGCGGGCGTGCCGGTGGTCGAGGACGGCGCCCCCGTCCGCCCGGGTCTCGACGACGTCCTGGCCCGGCACCGGGAGCTGGCCGCGGCGATGCAGCAGGGCTGACCCGCCCGCTCGACAGCTCCCGGCCGGTCGTCACATACTCCGACCACTGCGCGGGTGGGGGTACGAGCCGCCAGTGCTCGCGTGTCGGGTGCCACGCTCGCACGCGCACCGGGAGGAGCTCGATGAGGAAACTGCTGTTGACGCTGGCCACCGCGCTGGCCGTCATGGTGCTGGCGGCCAGTCCCGCCGCCGCGATCACCTACGGCGAACCGGACGCGGGTGAGCATCCGTACGTGGGCTTCATGATCTACTTCGACCCGAACGAGCCGGGCTGGTTCAGCTGCTCGGGCACGCTGCTCGACGAGGACACGTTCCTCACCGCCGGCCACTGCACGTACGGCATCGGTATCGACGGCGAGGTGGCGCCCGGTCCCAGCGGCGGCACCGACGTCTGGGTCACCTTCGAGGAGACCGACGTGCTGGCCGGCTGGCCGGCCCGGGCGGACTACCCGACGGAGGAGGCGCTCTACGAGGCCCGCAGCGCGTGGCTGGACGCCAACCCGGACTACGTCTCGGGCACCGCGTACCCGCACCCGGACTACGACAACTTCTCCGGCTTCCCGGTGAACTACGACGTGGGCGTCGTCGAGCTGGACGAGGCCGCTCCGGTCACCACGTACGGCGAGCTCGCGCCGCTGGGCACCGCCGAGGAGCTGGCCGGTGCGACCGGCCGGGACCGCAACGACGCCCTGGTGGAGAACGTGGGCTACGGCATCCAGTCGATCCAGCCCAACCCGATGGACGAGTCCACGCGGTACAAGTCGACCTCCCGCATCGTGGAGGTCAACGGCAACATCGCGCAGGGCGGCAACCTGCACACCCTGAACAACCCCAGCGAGGTGGGCGGCCGCGGCGGCACCTGCTTCGGCGACTCGGGCGGGCCGGTGCTGGTCAACAACACCAACCTGGTGGTCGCCGTCGTGTCCTTCGGCTACAGCGGCACCTGCCACGGCGCCGACTACTCGTGGCGGGTCGACACCCAGGACAGCTACGACTTCATCCTGCAGTTCCTGGACTGATCAGCCGGTACGGCCGCGACGGCCCCGCCTCGCCTCGCCTCGGCGAAGCGGGGCCGTCGGGCGTACGGCCGGGCGCCGGCTACAGCTCGGGGCTGCTGTCGATGCCGGTGTCGATCACGTACGCGTGCACACCGGTGCCGTCGAAGGCGTACGCGTACTGGCTGTCGAGCGGCAGCCCTTCGAGCGTTGCGGCGGTGAGCGCTCCCTTCATGGCATCCGATGACTGTCCGCGCAACGGACTTCGACAATTCGTTATGAGGCGGTCGACCGGCGCCGCTACCGGCTGGCCTTGTGCAGCTTGAGGGCGAGCTGGACCTCCAGCGCCCGGTCGGGGGCGTTCCAGTCCTCGCCGAGCAGCCGGCCGATCCGCTCCAGCCGCTGGGCGACGGTGTTGACGTGCACGTGCAGCACCTCGCGGGTGCGGGCGAGGCTGCCGCCGTGGGCGAAGTACTGCTCCAGGGTGGTGACCAGCTCGGTCCCCCGCCGGGCGTCGTAGTCGAGCAGCGGGCCCAGCGTGCGCCGGACGAACCCGCCGGCGTCCCGGCTCTCGCCGAGCACCAGGCCGAGGAAGCCGAGGTCGCTCATCGCCCCGCCGGTGCCCCGCCGGCCCAGCGCGAGCATCGCCTCCAGGCAGTGGCCGGCCTCGGTGTGCGCGGCCGCCACCCCCTCCGGGCCCACGCCGGGGCCGCCGGCGCCGGCCGTGACCGGGCGGCCGAGGCCGTGCTCGACCGCCTGCGCCACCGCCCGGGCGGCGACCGCCGGGTCGCGCTGCGGCAGCATCAGCAGCACCCGCCCGGAGTGCGAGCCGGCCAGGCCCTTGCGCTCGGCGGCCAGCGTGGTGGCGAAGGACGCGACCCGCTGCCGGGGCAGGTCGCCGGCGTCCAGCACCACCACGGTGTGCGGGGCGTCCAGGTCGACGCCGAGCCGGCGGGCCCGCTCCCGCAGCCCGTCCGGGTCCCGCCGCGGCGCGGCCAGCAGGTCGCCGAGCAGCTCGCCGCGGACCCGCTCCTCGGCGTCGGCGGCCGACCGGCGGAACAGCAGCAGCAGCGCGGTGACCAGCGCGGCCCGCTCCAGGATGCGCTGGTCGGCGCCGGCCAGCTCGGGCACCCCGGACAGCACCAGCGCGCCCAGCTGCTCCGAGCCGGCGGCGACCGCGGCGACCACGCAGTCGCCGACCTGGACGGCCCGGCCGGTGGCGCGGGACGCCGTCACCGCCTCGGCCAGCGTGGCCGGCTCCGGGCAGCCGGCCACCCCGGTCGAGGCGGTGGCGGCAGGCACACCGGTCGAGGCGGTGGCGGCGGGCGCGGGGCCGGTCCGGGCCAGCACCCGGCCGTCGGTGTCCAGCACCAGCAGCGCCCCGCCGAGCACGTCGCTGACCGCGGCGGCCACGTCCTCCACTCCCCCGCCGCGCAGCACCAGGTCGGCCAGCCGGTCGTGCGCGGCCGCCGCCCGCTCGACCGACTCGCTGTGCGCGCGGACCAGCTGGTTGGCGGAGGCCAGCTCCTCCAGCGCGGCCCGGGTCTCGTGCAGCAGCCGGGCGTTGTCGATCGCCACCGCGGCGTGCGCGGCCAGCGACGCGAGCAGGGTCACCTCGTCGCGGGCGAACGGCCGCTCGCTGCGGTTGGCCGCCATCAGCACCCCGATCACGGTGGAGCCGAGCCGCAGCGGCACGCCGAGGATGGCGATCAGCCCCTCGTCGCCGACCGCGCTGTCGATCTCGGTGGTGTGCCGGAACTGCTGGTCCTTCGGGTAGTTGGGGGTCGAGTACGGCGTCGCCGTCTGCGCGACCAGCCCGCCCAGCCCGGCGCCGAGCGGGATCCGGACCCGCTGGAAGCTGGCCGCCACGCTGCCGTCGGTGACCCGCATGTACGTGTCGCCGACGTCCGGGTCCTTGAGCGTCAGGTACGCCACGTCGGTGCCGAGCAGCCGCCGGGCCCGCCGGACGATCGCCTGCAGCACCGCGTCCAGGTCCTGCAGGGCGGCGATCTCGCCGGCGGTGTCGAACAGCGCCACCAGCTCCGCCTCCCGCCGGCGGCGGCGCTCCAGGGTGGCCCGGACCTGCAGCGCGTGCCGCTTGGCCACCTCCAGCTCGTCGATCTCCTCGGCCGGCGCGCGGCGCGCCCGCGCCTCGACCAGCGGTCGCTCGTACTCGACCACGGCGGCGTCCCGGGCCAGCAGCTCGAGGAAGACGGCGGCGCCCATGTCCGCCATCTTCGTCCCGTTCGCCGCGACCGCTGACATCTAGTGTCCCGCGTCAGAGGCTTCGTGCCGTGTCCCGGTGATCCGGGCGGCGTCCGGCAAGGCGGAGGAGTGGCCGATACCGGGGTTGTATCGGCCGCGACGACAACGCTGCCGGTCGTCGTCCGGGCGCCGGGACACGGTGCGAGGGCCTTTGACGGGGGACACTGAGGGACCTCCGGGGTCAGCGGGCGGTCCAGCCGCCGTCGAGCACGAACGACGAGCCGGTCACGAACGAGGCCGCCGGCGAGCACAGGTAGGCGACCGCCTCGGCCACCTCGTCCGGCTCGATCAGCCGCTTGAGCGCGGCCGGCTCCAGCATCACCCGCCGCACCACCTCGTCCGCGGACATCCCGTGCGCCGCCGCCTGGGCGTCGATCTGCCGCTCCACCAGCGGGGTCCGCACGTACGCCGGGTTGACGCAGTTGGAGGTGACGCCGTGCTCGGCGCCCTCCAGCGCGACCACCTTGGACAGGCCCTCCAGCCCGTGCTTGGCCGCCACGTACGCCGCCTTGTACGGCGACGCGCGCAGCCCGTGCACGGAGGAGATGTTGACCACCCGGCCCCAGCCCTGCGCGTACATGTGCGGGAGGACCGCCCGCAGCAGCCGGAACGGCGCCTCCAGCATGACCCGCAGGATCAGCGAGAAGCGCTCCGGCGGGAACTCCGGCAGCGGCGCCACGTGCTGCAGGCCGGCGTTGTTGACCAGCACGTCGGGCAGCCGGCCGGTCCAGTCGAGGCGGTCCACCGCGTCGAGGTCCGACAGGTCGAGGGCGACCGCCTCGCCCCCGACCTCGCCGGCGGCCTCCTTGGCGGCGGCGCCGTCGAGGTCGAGGACCACCACCCGGGCACCGGCCGCGGCCAGCCGGCGGGCGCAGGCCCGGCCGATGCCGCTGGCCCCGCCGGTGACCACCGCGGTCCGCCCGCGCAGGTCGACGGCGGCGTCCATGTCCGGACGGTAACCAGGGGCACGCCCGCTGGGCATGGGTGTCGCGGACACATCGGGAGCCATGGCGGTGTGTCCTCAGCAGGTGTTCACGACGTCGCCGGCCGGGCGCGGGATCGTCCGGTTCGGCGGCGGCGCGACGCCGCGGTCCACCCACGCCTCCAGCGCGGCGAAGGCGTCCCGGTAGCACGGCAGCAGCGGCCGGGTCACCTGCGGCAGCAGGCCGTACAGGCTGTCGACGTGGTTGGCGTCCTCGACCACGTAGTAGCGGTGCAGGCCGGCCCGGCCCTGGCCGGCGATCAGCCGGGTGTACACGTCCGAGTGCAGCTCGCGCGGCAGCAGGGTGTCCTTGGTGCCGTGCAGGGTGAGCATCGGCTTGCCGATCCGGCCGGTCAGCGACACCCGGGCGACCGCCTGCTTCACCTCGGCCGGGCGGGAGGCGTAGTCGTAGTCGGCGTCGCAGTTCGGCGTGCCGCTGGCACAGAAGGGGACCCCGGCCTGCAGGTCACCGTCGTACGCCGGGTCGAACTCCTCGCGGTAGATCCGCTGGGTGAGGTCCCAGTAGACCTGGTAGTGGAACGCCCACAGCGGCTCCGAGCCGGGCGAGAAGCCGGCCGCGATCATCCGCTGCCGGGCGGCGTCGTCGCCGGCGACGTACTTCGGGTACTCCCGCAGCGCGGTCGGCAGGTAGGTGAACAGGTTGGGGCCCTCGGGCCGGAAGAGCGTGCCCTCCCAGTCCACGCCGCCGTCGTACAGCCAGGGCACGTTCTCCAGCTGCCAGCGGGTCAGGTAGCCGCCGTTGGACAGGCCGGTCACGTACGTCCGCCGCGGCAGCTTGCCGTAGCGCAGCGTCACCGCGGCCTTGGCCGCGACGGCGAGCTGGGTCACCCGGTGGTTCCACTCGACCACCGCGTCGCCGGGCCGGCGGCCGTCGGCGTAGAAGGCGGCGCCGGTGTTGCCCTTGTCGGTGGCGGCGAAGGCGTAGCCGCGGGCCAGCACCCAGTCGGAGATGGCGAGGTCGTTGGCGTACTGCCGGCGGACGCCGGGGGCGCCGGTGATGACCAGCCCGCCGTTCCACCGCTCCGGCATCCGCAGCACGAACTGGGAGTCGTGGTTCCAGCCGCGGTTGGCGTTGGTGGTCGAGGTGTCCGGGAAGTAGCCGTCGACCTGGATGCCGGGCACGCCGGTCGGGTTCACCGTGCCGGCGGCGGTCAGGCCCGCGTAGTCGGCCGGCACGGTGTGGCCGGTGGCCACCGTCCCGGCGGTGGTCAGGTCGGCCAGGCAGGCCCGCTCCTGCCGCTCGGCGCCGGGCACCCAGGCCCGGGCCAGGCCCGGGCAGCTCGCCGCGGTGCCGGCGGGCGCCGCCGGGGCCGCCTGGGCCGCCTGGGCCGCCGCCCCGGGCACCGCCGTCACCGCCAGCGCGCCGGCGACCAGGAGCGCCCCCGTCCGGATCCGTCCAAGCCTCATCGCTCGCCTCCGCGGTGGTGGGTGGGCCGGGCTCCGATGCTGACGCCGGGGTGGCGCCGCCGAAAACGTTCGCATCACCCACAACTGGGACCAGGCGGATGTCTGCCCACCACTGTGGCGAAGGCACTCGCGCGGCGGCCGATCGTGTTGCACCATCGGCGGGACGGTCTTTGGACGGCGGCGGGAGGCTCGCGGGTGGTGCGCACCGACGGCAGGCCGGGATCCGGAGGCTGGGCGCTCGCCCGCCGGCTGGCCGCCGCCGCCACCGTCGCCGCGGTCGCGGTGCTGTCCACCGGCGGCGCCGCGCCGCCCACCGCGCTCGCGACCGCCGCGCTGGTCGCCCCGGACGGCACCGGGCTGTCCAGCTGGCCGGGCTGGACGGTCCAGGACCCGGACGAGCAGCAGCGGGCGCTGGCCACGCTGCTGCTGCGGGAGCGGCAGGTGGTGGCCCCGCCGGCCGTCGCGGCGACCACCACCGCGCCCGCCCCGGCTGCCCCGCCGGCCCCCGGGCCGGCCCCCGCGCCGGCCTCCGCCGCCCCGGCGCCGATGGTCGGCGACGGGGCCGTGCTGGTCGGGCCCGAGGCGGTCGCGACCGCGCTGAGGTTCGCCCTGGACCAGCTCGGCAAGCCGTACGTGTGGGGCGCCGAGGGGCCTGACTTCTACGACTGCTCCGGGCTGACGATGAGCGCGTACGCGGCCGCCGGCGTGCTGCTGCCGCGCACCTCGGTGCTGCAGGCGCAGGTGGGCCGGCAGGTCGAGCTGGCCGACCTGCTGCCGGGTGACCTGCTCTTCTGGGCGTACGTGCCGGGTGACCTGAGCACCGTCCACCACGTGGCGCTCTACCTCGGCGGCGGGCTGGTGGTGCACGCGCCGCAGACCGGCGACGTGGTCCGGGTGGCGCCGCTGTGGCTGGGGGGCTACGCCGGGGCGGTGCGGGTGGCGGGCGGACCGGCCACCGCCACCCTGCCGGGACTGCCCGCCGGCACGGTGCCGCCGGGGCCGCCGGGCACGGTGGTGCCGCCCGGCACCATCCCGGGCCCGACCCCGCCGGGCACCACTCCACCCGGCACCACACCGCCCGGCACCACGCCACCCGGGACCACGCCACCCGGCACGACCCCGCCGGGCACGACCTCGCCGGGGACCACAGCGCCGGGCACGACACCGCCGCCGAGCCCGTCGCCCTCGGTGAGCCCGCCGGGCACCACACCGCCCGGGACCACACCGCCGGGGACCACGCCGCCGGGGACCACGCCGCCGGGGACGACCCCGCCGCCGAGCCCGTCGCCCTCGGTGAGCCCGCCGGGCACGATGCCGCCGAGCACGCCGCCCGAGGAGTCGCCGTCGGTCACCCCGGAGCCGACCACCCCGGAGCCGACCACGCCGGCACCCACCGAGCCGGCACCCACCGAGCCGGCGCCGGAGCCCACCACCCCGGAGAGCACCCCGGAGAGCACGCCCCCGCCGACCTCGCCGGCGCCCACCACCCCGACCGAGCCCACGCCCACCGGCACCCCCTGAGGGCCACTCAGCCGGGCAGGCAGGCCCGTACGCCGTCGCGGGCGCCCCGGCTGAAGTTGGCGGCCCGCTCCCGCGCGTCGCCGTGGTCGCGCTCGTCCGTCCACGGGAACTCGTCGGCCACCGCCCGCAGCGTCGCGGCCAGCTCCTCGGTGTCGCCCGGCTCGAGCCGGACCAGCCCGCGCTCGGCGGCGCCGAACAGCGTCGCCCCGGCCAGGCAGTCCGCCTGCAGCTCGGCCTGCACGGAGACCTGGTCGCGCTGCAGCCGGGCCTGGACGGCGTGCCCCCACTCGTGCGCGATGATCAGGTAGACCCAGGCGTCCCCGATCTGCCGGTAGCCGGCCGCCATCAGGTTGTCGTCCCAGGCCAGGAAGTCCTCGGACGGGCAGTAGAACGCGTTGAACGGCACCGAGGCCTGCCCGCCGCAGGTCGGCCCGTCCTCGCCGCGGTAGCCGCCCTCGACCCTGGGCGGCCGGTACGACCGGCCGAAGACCGCCGGGAACTCCTCCCGCCAGAAGGCCTCGGTCACCCGCACGGCGGTCTGCTCGTCGCCGGCCAGCGAGTCGCCGTCCACCTCGTCGACGGGCTGGGACGAGCCGCCGCCGGTATCGAGGCCGACGCCGCAGCCGGCGAGCGGGACGGACAGCAGCAGCGCGGCGACCAGCAGTGCGGCCCGGGCACGGGCGGGGACCATCGGACCTCCGGCGGGGTTCGGCTCCTGCCCTCCTCCTACCCGGCCGCGGCCCGGATCCCTCCTGCGCTGCCCCGGAGAGCAATGCCGACGCCGCCGAGCCGTCAGGGCGTGGCGCCGACCACGCCATACGCGGTCAGCCGGTGCGCCAGCTCCTGCAGGTCGGCCACCGAGCCGAACGGGTTGCGCCCGCCCAGCCCCAGCCGCCGCATGAGCTCGGCGAAGTAGCCCTCCGTCTGGCTCCCCCAGTCGCCATCCAGCGCGATCGGCACGCCGAGGAAGGCCCGGCAGCTGTACTGCACCAGCCAGGCGTCCCAGCTGCGGCCCCAGTGGGACAGCAGCAGCGAGTCCGACCCGTTCTTGTAGCGGCCCAGGTGCACGTGGTTGGCGTGCGCCGCGCCGGTGCCCACGATGCCGACCTCCGGCAGGTGCTTGCGCCCGGACCAGGCCAGTGCGGCGTACCGCCGGTTGGCGGCCACGCCGGCCAGGCCGAGGTGCGAGTAGTTGCAGTCCACGAAGCCGCCGTCGGAGTGGTACACGGCGGTCAGGTCGAAGGCGTTGCCGGTCTGGTGGTTGCTGCCGGGCTTGTTCACCGTCACCCCGGCGCAGCCGACGAACCACAGCCCCACCGCGCCGGCGGTCTGCCAGCGCAGGATCGAGTGGTACGTCTCGATCCAGAGGTCGCACAGCACGTGGAACCAGTCGTCGTACACGAACGCCCACTCGCCGCTGTGAGTGCCGATGCTGCCGCCGCCGTACGGCCTGAAGCCGGTGCGCAGCGTCGTCGGCACCGCGTAGCCGCCGGTGCCGATCCGGCTGTAGGACCCGGCGTGGGCAGTGCCGGCCAGGCCGGTCCCGAGCACGGCGGTGCCGGCCAGGACCGCGCCGCCGCGCAGCAGCGTCCGCCGGCTGAGTCCCGGTCCGTGGTGGTCAGGCAGCATCGTCGACACCCTCCCGGAATCAGTCGAACGGTATGGGCAAAGCATGATTCGGACTTCTCGTCCTGTCCAGACCCGCCGGCGGGAACAACCGGCCGCCGCCGGCGGTCGAGGACAGGCGGGACCTCGACGGAGAGGACGGTGGGGCGCGGGTGAGCCGCCGGGGCTGGGTGTTGTTCGCGGCGATGGCGGTCATCTGGGGCATCCCGTACCTGCTGATCAAGGTGGCCGTGGACGAGGTGTCCCCGGCCACCCTGGTGCTGGCGCGCACCGGGCTGGCCGCGCTGCTGCTGATGCCGCTCGCGCTGGCCCGCGGGCTGGTGCGGCCGCTGCTGCCGCGGTGGCGGCCGCTGCTGGTCTACACCGTGGTGGAGATCTGCGTGCCGTGGCTGCTGCTGGCGTACGCCGAGCAGCGGCTGTCCAGCTCGCTGGCCGGCCTGCTGGTGGCCGGCGTCCCGCTGGTCGGCGCCCTGCTGGCCCGGCTCGGCCCGGACCGGGAGCGGCTCGGCGGCCGCCGCCTGCTCGGCCTGCTGGTCGGGCTGGCCGGCGTGGGCGCGCTGGTCGGCTTCGAGGTCGGCGTCGGGGACGCCGGCGCGCTGGTGGCGATCACCGTGGTGGTGGTCTGCTACGCGGTCGGCCCGTTCGTGCTGGCCCGGACGCTGTCCGACCTGCCCGCGCTCGGGGTGGTGGCGGTGTCCCTGGCGCTGTCCGCGGTCGCGTACATCCCCGCCGGGGTGCTGCAGGCGCCGCCGGCCTGGCCGTCCGGGTCGGCCACGCTCGCCGTGGTCGTCCTCGCCGTGGTGTGCACGGCGGTCGCCTTCCTGCTCTTCTTCGCGCTGATCGCGGAGGTGGGGGCGGTCCGGGCGACGGTGATCACGTACGTCAACCCGGCGGTCGCCGTGCTGCTCGGCGTGCTGGTGCTGGACGAGTCGTTCACCCTCGCCACCGCGGCCGGCTTCGCGCTCATCCTGCTCGGCTCGATCCTCGCCACCAGCCGCGCCCGCCCCACCCCGACCCCGGCCCCGGCCCCGGCCCCGGTCGACGTCGAGTGCGCCGACCTGCCGCAGACCGCCCCGACGCCCTAGCCTCGACGTTTCACGAGCTGGGGGTCGACACAGGCGGCAAATGCACGGAAGTGCCTCTTCACCTGGGGAGACTTGGGATTGCTGATGTCTCAAGGTCCCCGGATGAAGGGCACTCCGTAGGTGAAGCGTAGTCCGACAGCTGGCCTGGTCCTGGATGCCGACTGCGAGTCGCTGATCTCGTCTTCTGGTGCGCTGCTGATTCGGCAGGCGGTCGTGCTCACGGGCTTGGGCAGGGGCTTGTCGGCGGCTGTGAGGCCGTGGCGGCCGGCCCGAGCCCGTCATGATCCGGGCAAGGTGCTGCTCGATCTGGCGACGACGCTGGCTCTGGGCGGTGACTGCGTCTCCGACGTCGCCGCGCTGCGGGCTCAGCCGGCGTTGTTCGGTCCGGTGGCTTCGGACCCGACGATCTCTCGCGTGGTCGCGGCGTTGGCGGGTGACGTCGGGGCCGCGGTTACCGCGATCCGCGCCGCCCGATCCCTGGCACGGGCGCGGGTCTGGTCCCGGCAGCGGCCGCTGGCCGGGATTGCGGGGCGCCGCGACGGCGGGCAGGTGATCGTGGACATCGACACGACCTTGGTCACCGCGCACTCGGACAAGGAACGCGCCGAGCCGACGTTCAAGCGGGGCTTCGGGTTCGCTCCGATGTGCGCATTCGTCGATCACGGCGAGCACGGCACCGGCGAGACGCTGACGGTGAACCTGCGGCCGGGTAAGGCATCGCCGTGGGCCGGCGCCGACCACATCACCGTCCTGCAGGATGCGCTCGACCAGGTGCCCGAGGCAGAACGCGGCCAGGTGCTGGTCCGGGCCGACACCGGCGGCTGTTCCAAGGCGTTCCTGCACCACATCACCGACGCCGGCCTGGAGTACTCGATCGGGTTCTCCGCGACCGGCCCGGTCCAGGCCGCGATCCAGACCATCCCCGAACAGGCCTGGCGGGCCGCCCTCGACAGTGACGGGCAGCCGCGCGAGGGGGCGCAGGTCGCCGACCTGACCGCGTGGATGCCGGCCCCGGTCACACCGACCCGATCCCCGGCCCGGTTCGGGCCGCAGGAATGGCCGCCCGGGATGCGGGTCATCGCCCGCCGTGAACAACCCCACCCCGGCGCCCAACTGCGCCTGACCGACCACAACGGCTGGCGGATCACCTGCTTCGCCACCAACACCCGCGGACTGGGCTGGACACTGCCGGCGCTGGAGGTCCGCCACCGGCTCCGCGCCCGCGCCGAGGACCGGATCCGCGGCCTGAAGGACACCGGCCTGCGCAACCTGCCCTTCCACGGCTACGCCCAGAACCAGATCTGGGTCGAGATCGTCTCCCTCGCCGCCGACCTGCTCACCTGGACCCAGATCCTGGCCTGGCACCCCGACCAAGCAGCCCGCCGGTGGGAACCGAAACAACTGCGATTCCGGGTCCTGGCCGTCGCCGGACGGATCATCACCACCGGCCGCCGCCGCCGACTCCGACTACCCCGCGACTGGCCCTGGAACCACCTCATCCACACCGGCTGGACTGCCCTGCACACCCCCTGAACCGAGCCCCCAGCCCCACGAGAAACACGGAGAACCGGCGACCACAGCGCCGGCCGAACACCCTGCCCACCAGTCCGAAGCCATCAACCAACCCACCACCCGGCATCACCACCGACCAGGTGAAACATCGAGGCTAGCTGCGCCAGGCGCGGTCGTCGCGCTGGAGGAGGCGCTCGGCCTCGTCGGGGCCCCAGGAGCCGGCCTCGTACGTCGGGATCCGCTTGGCGTCGTCGGCCCAGTGCTCGATCACCGGGTCGACGATCCGCCAGCACTGCCGCACCTCGTCCGCCCGGATGAACAGCGTCGGGTCGCCGAGCAGCGCGTCCAGCAGCAGCCGCTCGTACGCCTCCGGCGACTCCTCCGGGAACGACTCGCCGTAGGAGAAGTCCATCGACGCGGACCGGACCCGGAAGCTGTGCCCGGGCACCTTGGCGCCGAAGCGCAGCGTGATCCCCTCGTCCGGCTGGATCCGCAGCACCAGCGCGTCCGCGTCCAGCTCGGACGCCTGCCCGGCCGCGATCGGCAGGTGCGGCGGCCGCTGGAACTGCAGCGCCACCTCGGTCACCCGCCGCGGCAGCCGCTTGCCGGTGCGCAGGTAGAACGGCACCCCGGCCCAGCGCCAGTTGTCCACGTCGAGCCGCAGCGCCGCGTACGTCTCCGTGCGGGACAGCGGGTCCACCCCGGGCTCGTCCCGGTAGCCGGGCATCAGCTCGTCGCGGGTGCCACCGCGGGTGTACTGCCCGCGGACCGCGATCCGGTCGATCGCCGGCGTGGTCGGCAGCCGGATCGCCTGCAGCAGCTTGACCTTCTCGTTGCGGACCGCCTCGGCCGCGAACGAGGTCGGCGGCTCCATCAGCGCCAGCGCGAGCACCTGGAGCACGTGGTTCTGCAGGATGTCACGGGTCGCGCCGGCGCCCTCGTAGAAGCTGCCCCGGGTGCCGACGCCGAGCGTCTCGGCCACCGTGATCTGCACGTGGTCGACCCAGGTCCGGTTCCAGATCGGCTCGAAGACCGCGTTGGCGAAGCGCAGCGCCAGCACGTTCTGCACCGTGTCCTTGCCCAGGTAGTGGTCGATCCGGAAGACCTGCTGCTCGTCGAAGGCGGCGTGCACGGTCCGGTCCAGCTGCATCGCGCTGCGCTCGTCGGTCCCGTACGGCTTCTCGATCACCACCCGGGCGACCCCGCCGCGCACCCGGTTGAGCCCGGCCGCGCCGAGCCCGGTGACGATCGGCCCGAACGCCTCCGGCGGGGTGGAGAGGTAGAAGACCCGGGTGCCGCCGGTGCCGCGCTCGGCGTCGATCTCGTCCAGCAGCGCGGACAGCCGCCGGTACGTCTCCGGGTCGTCGTAGCCGCCGGCGAGGTAGCGGTAGCCGGTGGTCAGCGCCGGCTGCACCGAGACGCCACCGTCGAGCACCTTGGCCCGGAACTCCTCATCGCTCATCGGCGTCCGCGCCACCCCGACGACCGCGCACTGCGCCGGCAGCCGCTTGGCCCGGGCCAGGCTCTCCAGCGCCGGGACCAGCTTGCGCCGGGTCAGGTCACCGGAGGCACCGAAGATCACCAGCACGGCCGGCGGCGCATTGCGCTCGACCTGCACGGACTGTTCCGCGGAGACGTCCACGCCGACAGCCAACCGGCTGCGGCCGGACCGCGCCAGACCGGGGCCGGGGTTCAGGTCAGGCCGGCGGCGAGCCCCAGGCGCCGGGTACGCTCCGGCCGCCGGCCAGCAGGTGCAGCAGGGCCTCCCCGTACGCCCCGCAGGGGTCGTCGGCGGTGAACTCGACCACCTCGTCCCACACGGTCGCCACCACCCGGAAGCGGTCACCGGCCCGCTCCAGCCGGTGGAACGCGTCGCCGAGCAGCTCGCGCAGCTGGTCCTCCCGGGGCAGCCAGATCGTCGCGTCCATGTCCACGTCGTCCAGCGCCCACTCGGTGGTGCCGTTGAAGCCGATCACCGTGCGGCCGGGCAGGTCGTGCACCTCGATCGTCATCGTGCTGAGCACGAAGACCTCGTCGTCCATCTCCTTGTCCGGGATGGCGAACCGGTCCCCCGGCGCCGGGTCCCAGCGCAGGCCGGCGTCGACGAGCCGGCGGGCGAGCTCGAGCGGCGTCACGCCCCCCATCGTGCCCGGCCCCGGCCCGATCGCACCACACGGCGGCCCGCGGTCGGGCAGGATGCCTGCCGTGGACTGGACCCTGGAAGTGGTGTGCGTGCCGGTCACCGACGTCGAGCGCGCCAAGGCCTTCTACGCCGACCAGCTGGGCTTCGCGGTCGACCACGACACCGTGGTCGGGCCGGACGCCCGGATCGTGCAGCTGACCCCGCCCGGCTCCGGCTGCTCGGTCGTCATCGGCAACGCCCACACCGAGATGGCCCCCGGCTCGCAGCAGGGGCTGCAGCTGGTCGTGCGCGACGTGCTGGCCGCGCACGACCAGCTGGTCGAGCGGGGGGTCGGGGTCAGCCCGGTGCAGGTCTACGCCCGGGAGGGGCTCCGGCCGTACCACGAGGGCGACGAGCTCAACAACGTCGGCTTCTGCTTCTTCTCCGACCCGGACGGCAACGGCTGGGCGGTGCAGCAGATCACCGCCCGGAGCTAGCTGCCGATCGGCGGCTGCACGGTGAGGACCCGGCCGAGGCCGGGCAGCGTCGGCGCACCGTCGAGGACCCGGTCGAGCGCGTCCCGCAGGCCGATGCCGTCCTCCTGGGCGACCCGGGCCACCCGCGCAGCCACCTGCGGCGCGGCGAACGACGTGCCGAAGTGCAGCGCGAACGGGTTGGGCCCGAAGGTGTCCGCGCACACCGGGTCGAAGTCCGGGTCCTCGGCGCCCTCGACGTACGTCGACAGCACGCCGTCGCCGATCACCGAGCAGGTCACCCAGTCGCCGTAGCTGGACCACGGCGCCCGGGTCAGGTCCTGCTTCAGCGCGCCGACCGCGACCACGCCGGGCAGCGCGCCCGGGAACACCAGCCGGTCGTCGCCGTAGTTGCCGGCCGCGGCCACCACCAGCACCTCGTGCGCCGAGGCCGCGGCCAGCGCCTCGATCTCGGCCAGCGCGGCCGCCAGCGCCGCCGGCGGCCTGTCGTCCAGCGTGGTGGTGCCCAGCGACAGGTTGAGCACCACCGACTGGCCGGCCGCGAAGGCCTCCCGCACCGCGGTCACCATCGCCACGCCGACCGCGGTCTCGGTGGCCGCGCCGTCAGGCGGGACCGGGTTGTAGACGGCCAGCCCCACCGCCGGCGCCTCCTGCTGCACCAGCCCGGCGACCGCGCTGCCGTGGCCGGCGGCCGCGTCCAGCTTGCCGTTGCGCGGGCTCATGTCCAGCTCGTCGATGTTGCCCGGGTCGTGTGCCAGGCCGTCCAGCCAGCCGTCGGTGCGCGACTGCCGGGTCACCCCGGTGTCCACGACCGCCACCCGGACGGTCGCGCCGGCGGTCGTGACCGGGGTCAGCGGCTCCCAGCTCCGGGCGGCCGGCTCGGCGCCGCCCAGGCTCTTGATCACCACCGCCATCGCGGTGATGTAGCTGAGCTCGGCCGGCACCTTGTCCCGGCGCAGGTCGGCGGTCCGGTCGACCAGGTCGACCGGCGCCACGCCGGGCGCCGCCACCAGCCGGACCAGCCGGCCGCCGAGCGCCTCGACCGGCTCGGTCACCAGCCCGTTGCGGCGGATCACGTCGTCGCGGTCGACGAGATCCTCGCGCCGGACCAGCAGCTCCTCGCTGCTGACCAGGAGCCCGGCGCCGTCCCGCTCGTCGTCGACGACCTGGAAGTCGGGCAGCTCGGGGTCCTGCCGGCGCAGCCGGACGGCCCGCTCGAAGAGCTGGCGCCGGCGGGCGGTATCCTGCCAGGACTCACCGACGACCTTGTCGTGCCGCTGCACGGCCTTGGCGTCGAGGTGCTCCGGGCGTTCGATCATGTCTCGCTACCCCCTGTGGTGGGTGGGCTTCTACGCTGGGCCGGATGCCGTCGACAGGACGGACCGGCCCGGATGGATGAGCGCAGCCCGGACATCCTGATACGCGCCCAGACTGCGTATGTCAAGGTCGTCGCTAACCCCGCGGTGGGCGGTCCGGAGGCGGTCGCGCTGGTCGCCGAGGCGCGCCGGCACGGCCCGCCGGAGGCGCTGGTCGCCGCGCTGCGGGCCGAGGCCTGGTTCCACCGCACCCGGCTCGACGAGGTGCGGGCCAAGCGGCTGCTGGACGAGGCCGCCCGGCTGGCCCGCCGGCACCGGCTGTCGGCCCGCCTCGGCGAGGTGCTGGTCACCCGCGGCGCGGTGAACCACGAGCTCGGCCGGCCGGCGTCCGCGCAGCGCGACTTCGACCGGGCCGGCGAGCTCATCGACGACGGCATGGCCGCCGAGCTGGCCGCCCAGCAGGGCGCGCTGCACCAGAACCAGGGCCGGCTGACCGCGGCGGCCCGGCTCTACCGGCGGGTGCTGGCCACCCCGGGGGTGCCCCCGGACATCCGGGCCAAGATCGCCAACAACCTGGGCGTGATCGAGTCCCAGCGCGGCCGGCCCCAGGTGGCGCTCGGCTGGCTGGACCAGGCGGCGGAGGCCGCGGCCGGGGTGGTGCCGACGTACGCGGCGATCATCGCCGAGTCCCGGGCGGCGGCGACCGTGCAGGCCGGCCGGCTCACCGAGGGGCTGGCGCTGTTCGCCGAGGCGGCCCGGCGCTGGGAGGCGGCCGGGCTGCCGCTCGGCGAGCTGCACGTCGAGCAGGCCGACGCGCTGGTCGAGCTGCGCCTGCTGCCCGAGGCGCAGGAGCAGACCAGGCTCGCGGTGCGGCTGCTGGACAGCGAGGGCGTGCCGCTGATGGCGGCCGAGGCGCAGCTGCGGGCCGCCCAGCTCACCGTGCTGCTGGGCGAGCCGGCGGCTGCCGCCGAGCAGGCCGAGCAGGTCGCCGGGCGGTTCCGGCGGCAGCGGCGGGCCAGCTGGGCGGCCCGAGCCGACCTGGTCGCCGTCGAGGCGCGGCTGCGGGCCGGGGCCAGCCGGCCGGTGGACGGTGCGGTCGCCTGCCGGGCGGCGGGAACCCTGCACCGCAGCGGGATGTCGGCCGCCGCCGTGCAGGCCGGCCTGGTCGCCGGCCGGGTGGCCGCGGCGACCGGGCGGAGGGGACCGGCACTGGCCGCCTGGACGCAGGCCCGGGACCGCTCCCGCGGCGCGCCGGTGCTGGTCCGGCTGCGCGGCCGGGTGGCCGGCGCGCTGGCCGGCCGGCTCACCGGCGACGACGCCGAGGTGCTCCGGCACAGCCGGGCCGGGCTGGCCGACCTGGCCCGGCACCGGGCCGCGCTGGCCTCGCACGAGCTGCGGGTCCTCGCCTCCGGGCAGGGCGTCGAGCTGGGCCGGCTCGGGCTGGCCGCGCTGGTCCGCAGCGGCTCGCCGGCCCAGGTGCTGGAGTGGATGGAGCGGACCCGGGCGGCCGCCGTGGCCGCGGTCGAGCCGGCCGACGCGGCCGCGGTGGAGGGCGCCGAGCTGGCCGCCATGCGGGCCGTGCAGACCGAGCTGCGCGAGCACGAGGCCGGGTCGCGGGCGGCGACCGGCCGCCGGGCCGAGCTGGTCGCCCGGCAGGCCGAGCTGGAGGCCCGGATCCGGCAGAGCTCGTGGACCCGGGAGGCGGCCACCGCCACGGCTGGGCCGCCCCGGCTGTCCCCCGCGCTGCTGCGCGAGCGGCTCGGCGGCCAGGTGCTGGTCGAGTACGACGTCCTGGACGGCGAGCTGCTGGCCGCCGTGGTCGAGCCGCGGCGGACCCGGCTGGAGCGGCTCGGCCCGGTGGCGGCGGTGCGCTTCGAGACCAGCTCGCTGCTGTTCGCACTGCGCCGGCTGGCCTGGCGGCCGGCGCCCGGGCCGGGCACCACCGCCGCGCTGCGGGCCGCCCGGGTCAGCCTGGACCGGCTGGCCGGCCTGCTGCTCGGCTCGCTGCGGCTGCCCGAGCACTCCGGGCTGGTCGTGGTGCCGGTCGGTGACCTGCAGCGGGTGCCGTGGTCGGCGCTGCACGACGCGCCGGTGTCGATCGCGCCGGCCGCGGCGATGTGGGAACGCTCGGCCCGGCAGCGGCCGCCGGCGGGCGGGCGGCCGGTGCTGGTGGCCGGCCCGGACGTGCCCGGCGGGGTGCGGGAGATCGAGCTGCTGGCCGGGCTCTACCCGGACGCCGCGGTGCTGCGCCCGCCGGCCAGCACCGCCGACGCGGTCACCGCCGCGCTGGCCGGCGCCGACCTCGCCCACCTGGCCTGCCACGGCCGGGTCCGGGCCGACAACCCGATCTTCTCCGCGCTGCTGCTCTCCGACGGGCCGCTGACCGTGCACGAGCTGGAGCTGCGCGGCTCCGGCGCGGCCCCGTACCGGATCGTGCTGGCCGCCTGCGAGTCCGGCTCCGAGGTCGCGTACGAGGGCAACGAGACGCTCGGCTTCGTCAGCTCGCTGCTGGCCCGCGGCAGCGCCGGGCTGGTGGCCAGCGCGGTGGTGGTGCCGGACGCGGACGTGGTGCCGCTGATGGGCGCGCTGCACCGCGCGGTCCGCGCCGGCGCCACCCTGGCCGAGGGGCTGCACCGGGCCCGCGCCGGGCTGGACCGGGAGGACCCGCGGTCGTTCGTCAGCTGGTGCGCGTTCAACGCCTTCGGAGCGGCCTGAGTACGGTGCTGGCGTGACTGAGTTGGCCCGGACCCGCAGGTCGCTGCACGGGGTGGCCGAGCTGGTGGTCGCCGGCCCGCAGCACCGCGGGACCGGCACCATGCGGCTCGCGGTGCGGCCCGGCGGATTCGGCACCACCCGGACGTACGGCGAGGTGGAGCTGGTCGCGGTCGACGGCACCGAGCTGGTGGTGGCGCGCGGGGCGACCACCCGGCGGATCCCGCTGGCCGGCACCTGCGCCGAGCTGGGCGAGGCGGCCGGGCTGGAGCCCGGCGGGCTGCAGGGGCTGTACGCGGACTCCTCCGGGGTGACGGTGGACGAGCCGCTGGCGGTGGACCGGGAGGCCGCGGCGCTGCTGGCGGCGGCGTGGGCGACCGGCGACGCGGCGCTGCGGGCGCTGGTCGGCGACGGCGGGCCGGAGCCGGTGCTGTGGCCGGAGCACTTCGACGTCGCGGTCACCCTGGACGGGGTCAACTACGGGGTCTCCCCCGGCGACGGCTACCAGGACTCGCCGTACGCGTACGTCGGGCCGCCGACGCCGCGCGCCGGCGCCTTCTGGAACGCGCCCTTCGGCGCCGCCCAGCCGCTGGCCGCGCTCGGCGGCGAGGCCGACGTGCTCGCCTTCTTCACCCAGGGCCGCGCGCTGCTCGCCGGCGATTAGGCGCTGACCGGCCCCCGCACGGGGTAGGGAGACGGTGCCGGCGCCGACCAGCGGAGGGAGAAACCGATGAGCACCACCGGCGGGTCCAGCGGAGCGGAGGACCCGCGGCCGCCCCGGGAGACCTGGGCCGAGGTGGGACAGCGCTTCCAGGACCTGGGCCGCGCCGTGCGCAGCCACCTGGAGCCCGAGTCCCCCGACGCCGCCACCTGGTCGCCGCCACCCGAGACGCCGCCGCCCTCCCCGACCCCCTCCCCGATCAGCCACCCGACCAGCGGGCCAGGAGCTGGCGGGCCAGGAGCTGGCGGGCCAGGAGCTGGCGGGCCAGGAGCTGCCGGCCAGCAGGACTGGCGGGAGGACTGGCGGGACGACCGGTGGGCGGACACCCGCGACGCCGTACGCCGCCTCGGCCGGTCCGCCCAGCTGCTCGCCGCCCAGGCCGGCGAGGCCGTCCGCGACCCGGCCGTGCGGGAGTCCGCCGCCCGCGCCGCCCGCTCGCTCGGCGACGCGGTCAGCCGTACCGTCGAGGAGCTCGGCTCCCAGCTCCGGCAGAACACGCGCTCCCCCCGCTGGTCCGACCCGGACCGGCCGCGCCCGGAGCCGGAGCCGCCGATCCGCCCGGTCCCGCCCGAACGGCCGGAGCCCGAGCCGCCCATCCGCCCGGTCCCGCCCGAGCGCCCCGGGGACGACCCGCCGGCGGCGCGGCCGTAGACCGGACCCGGGATGCGGCTCACCGACTGGCTGCTCACGCCGGCGGAGCGGGACAACCCCGCCACGCGGCTGGATTCGCGGCACGCCGACGGCGCCGCCTGGACCAGCGGCAACCTGGTCCGCCCGCTGATCGACGGCGCGACGTACTTCGCCGAGCTGCACCGCTGCGTGGAGCAGATGCGGCGCGGCGACCTGCTGGTCTTCACGGACTGGCGGGGCGACCCGGACGAGCGGCTCACCGACGACCCGGACAGCGAGGTCGGCAGCGTGCTGTGCGGCGCCGCCGAGCGCGGGGTCGACGTCCGCGGCCTGATCTGGCGGTCGCACCTGGACAGGCTCCAGTTCTCCGCGGAGGAAAACCGGCACCTCGGCGAGGCGCTGGACCGGTCCGGCGCGCAAGGCCTGCTCGACATGCGGGTACGGGTCGGCGGCTCCCACCACCAGAAGTTCGTCGTGCTGCGGCACCCGGGCCGCCCGGAGCTGGACGTCGCGTTCGTCGGCGGGATCGACCTGTGCCACAGCCGCCGGGACGACGCCCGGCACGCCGGCGACCCGCAGCCGCAGACGATGGCGGCCGTGTACGGGCCGACACCGCCGTGGCACGACGTGCAGCTGGCCATCCGCGGGCCGGCCGTGGGGGACGTGGAGACCGTGTTCCGGGAGCGCTGGGAGGACCACCGGCCGCTCAGCCGCAGCCCGGTCAACCTGGTCATGGACCTGATCCGGCACGACAACCCGGCCGCCCGCCGGCTGCCGCCGCCGCTGCCCGACCCGGCGCCGGCCGGCCCGCACACCGTGCAGCTGCTGCGGACCTATCCGCGCCGGCTGGGCCGCTACCCGTTCGCGCCGGACGGGGAGCGCAGCGTGGCCCGCGGCTACGCGAAGGCGCTGCGGCGGGCCCGGCGGCTGGTCTACCTGGAGGACCAGTACCTGTGGTCGACGGAGGTCGCCGCCACCTTCGCCGAGTCGTTGCGGGCGTACCCGGAGCTGCTGCTCATCGCCGTGCTGCCGCACTTCCCGGACCAGGACGGGCGCACCTCCCAGCCGCCGAACCTGGTCGGCCGGGAGCGGGCGCTGGGGCTGATCCGGGCCGCCGGCGGCGACCGGGTCGCGTTCTACGGCCCGGAGAACCATGCCGGTACCCCGGTGTACGTGCACGCCAAGGTCTGCGTGGTCGACGACGTCTGGGCCTCGGTCGGGTCGGACAACTTCAACCGCCGGTCGTGGACCCACGACTCCGAGCTGAGCGCGGCCGTGCTGGACGAGACCATCGACCCGCGGCCGCCGGCGCCGGGCGACGAGCAGCCCCGCCGGTACGCCCGCGACCTGCGGCTGGCGCTCGCCCGGGAGCACCTGGACCGGGACGGGGACGACGGCCTCGTCGACCCGCGGGCGGCCTTCGACGCCTTCCGGGACGCGGCGCGGGCGCTGCAGGACTGGCACGACCGCGGGCGGTCCGGGCCGCGGCCGCCCGGCCGGCTGCGGCCGCTGGCCGACCAGCCGCTGTCGCGGCGGACCGGGCTGTGGGCCACCCCGCTCTACCGCGCGGTCTACGACCCCGACGGCCGCCCCCGCCCGCTCCGCCGCCGCCGCACCTTCTGACGGCCGCCGTACGCTGCCCGGGTGAGCGGGCGCGACTGGACCGACGCGGACGTCGCCCGCGTGCAGGACCGGCTCGAAGAGCTGGTCCGGGACCTGCCCGGGGTCGAGGTCGAGGAGTCCTTCGGGCACGTCGGCTACCACCTCAAGGGTCGGCGGCTGGCGTGGCTGTTCATCGACCACCACGGCGACGGCCGGCTCGGACTGTGCGTCAAGGCGCCGCCCGGCGAGCTGGAGACGCTGCTCGCCGCCGAGCCGGACCGCTACTACCGCCCGCCGTACGTGCCGACCTGGGTCGGCGTCCACCTGCACGGCGTCGACCCGGACTGGGACGCCGTCGCCGCCCTGCTGGAGCAGGCCTGGCGGCTGCGCGCCGGCAAGCGCGCCACCGCCGCCTACGACGCCGAGCGGGCCGCCGGCGACGCGGGGCGGCTCAGAAGGTGAGCCCGGTCCGGTCCGCCGCCGCGTTGACCGCGGTCGCGGTCCGGGAGCGCTGGTAGTCCTCCCAGGTGCGCTTCGTGACCGCCGGCCCGGTGTCCGGGCCGTCCCCGGCCAGCCCGTCGCGGCCCAGGTAGTAGTCCCCCACCTGCTCCTGCGCGGGCCGGGACAGGTCGGTGTCGCTGACCGCCACGGCGTGGATGTGCGGTCCCCACAGCCCGGGGATCGCCGTGCGGTACCAGGCCGCGAAGCCCACCTCGCGCAGCCGCCGCACCACCCCGGTGCGGGTCGTGGACGACATTCCGCTGACCGAGATGTCCACCACCCCGCCGCCGTCGTGGGTGCCGGCCGAGCTGGGGTCGCCGCCCGGGTTGTACGACCCCTGGGTGAGCGCGATGCTCCGGCCGGCCAGGCGCTGCGCCTCCTGCAGCATCGCCCGGGTCCGGGTGTTCACGGTCCAGCCAAGGTAGGTGACCCGGTCGCCGGGACCGATCGGCCGCACCACCCGGAAGCGGTCGGTGCCGAGCCGGGTCAGCGACGTCCGGCCGGGCAGCCCGTTCGCGTCCAGCCCGGTGAAGCCGAGCGAGCGCTGGTACGCCGCGTACGCCGACACCGTCGACGTGCCGAAGTGGCCGTCGACGTACTGGCTCGCCAGCAGGCCGTGGGCCGCCAGCGCCCGCTCGACCAGCAGCACGCTCGGCCCCGCGCCCGGGGTGATCCCGGTGCCCGTCTTGACCGGGTCGAGCTGCGCGGCCAGCACGACCGCCTCCATGTCCGCGTCCGGCAGCGCCGCCCCGGCCGGTGCCGCCACCGGCACCGCCCCGACGAGCGCGACGATCAACAGTCCGGCGAGTCGGCGTACGCGCACGGGGCCCCTCTCGGTCGCCCCCGTTACCGGTTCCGCTCTGCGGGACCGACGTTAGTTCGCCCCACTCCCACCCGAAACGGCCCGATCGGGTGATCCGCGCGCCATGTCCGGTCCCGGCCATCGCCACCACTGATCGCACAGCGTCGATTCCGCAGCGTCAGCAGGACGGCCCGTCGAATGGGTCCGTTCGGGTGACAACCCTTACGGATGTTTGCCTTCCCCACACCTCCCGATTACGGTCCGATCCGGCGCTGGGCCGGATCAAGATCCGCACACCGCGTCACCGGCCAGGTCCTCGGATGAAGGGTTGCCTCGTTGACGCGTCACCGCCGACCCGAGGGTCGACACCGCGCGCACAAGCCCCCGCACAACAAGGCCCCCGCCGTCCTCGCCTCCGCCGTCGTCGGCGCCACCGCCGCCGCCCTGTCCACCGCCGCCGCCTCCGGCGACGGCCTCCAGGCCATGGCCGCCAGCGTCACCGCCCTGCAAGCCCCCGTCCCCGACACCGCCCTCGGCATGGGCGGACCGGAACCGCTGCCAGCCGACGTCGCCGCCGAAGTCCCCATGAACGGACGCACCCTGCTCGCCGCCACCGCGGCCAAGAGCCGCGTCGCCACCATCCAAGCCACCCGCGCCGCCCGCGCCCGCCAGATCGCCCTCATCGAGGCCGCCCGGCCCAAGTGGCTGCCACCGCTGCCCAAGGGCAGCTACCGGATCTCCTCCTCGTACGGTCCCCGCTGGGGCACCACCCACGGCGGCCTGGACATGGCGGCGCCGTACGGGACGCCGATCTTCGCCGCCGGCGACGGGATCGTGGTCGCCCCGGTCGGGATGAGCGGCTACGGCAACGTAGTCGTGATCGAGCACGCCGACGGCACGATCACGATGTACGCCCATGCCTCCAAGCTGCTCGTCGAGCCGGGCGAGAAGGTCAAGGCCGGCCAGCTCGTCGCGCTGGTCGGCTCGACCGGCTACAGCACCGGCAACCACCTTCACTTCGAGGTGCGGACCGGGCTGAGCGGCGCCCAGCTGGAGCCCGTCGGCTGGCTCGAGGACCGGGGCGTCGCGGTCTGAGCCTCTGGGCCCAGCGGGCCCGGTCAGCCGGGGCGGAGCCGGAGGTTCGGCACGGTGATGGACCCGCCGCCCATGGTGAAGACGGTGCTGAAGCTCAGCGACGCCTTGGTGACCCCGTCGGGCAGGTGACCGGGGAAGGTGACGGTGCCGCGCTGCGTGGCGCCGGCCGCGATGGTGGTGGACCACCGGCTGCGGAAGCTGTCGGCCTGCAGGGTCGTCCCGTCCTGGGCGGTCAGCACGCAGTTCCCGAACAGCGGCAGCGACACCGGGCTGCGTCCGGCGTTGCGGGCGACCAGCTCGACCCGGGTGAAGTGTGAGGTGTCCTCCACTTTGTCGACCCGAAGGGTGAGGGTGCCCGCCCGGGCCGACACCGGCCGGACCAGCCGGTCCTCACCGGACTCGCTGCCGGACACGTAGCCGACCACGTAGCGGACCCCGACGGTGATGCCCACCGCACCCACCCCGCAGATGAGCACGACCAGCAGGACCGCGACCGGCATCGACACCCCGCGCGGCCGCGTCTGCCGCGGGTAGTAGGGCGACCGGTACGCGGGCTGCTGCGGCTCCGCCGCGCTCACGGCCTGCACCCCCGCCGCGAGCAGGGCGGCCGCGAGCCCGATGGCCGGCGGCAGGATCCAGCGCAGCGCGCCGTCGGCCCGGTCGGTGACGAACGAGGCCGCGGAGTTGGCGGCCAGACCGAGCACGTTGAGCAACCCGGCCACGAGCAGGACCCGCCCCAGCCTCACCCCGCCCACCGCGCCACCGCCCTCCACCGACGCGACCGCCACCCCGTATGACACGGTCCGCACTGAGTAGAGCGCCGCGCCGGGTCAGAAATAGCCTTCGGGTCAAGAGTTGTCCCGAGCGGCCCGCGCTGGTCCGGCGGCGCGGCCCGGCGACGCGGGGCGCCGGCGTCGGGCAGGGTGTCGCCATGCTTCCTGGAGAAGAGGTGAGCGCCGCGGTGCCGGCGCGGGTGGCGGTCGTCGGCGGCGGGCGGATGGGCGCCGGGATCGCCCAGGTCTTCCTGGCCGCCGGTGCCCGGGTCGCCGTGGTGGAGGCCGGGGATGAGGCAGCGACCGCCGCGCATGGCCGGGTGGCCGACGGCCTGGCGGAGGCGGCCCGCCGTGGCAAGCTCGCCGGGTCCGTCGACGCCGCCCTCGGCCGGCTCACCCCGCTCCGGGCCGCGGGGGATCTCGACCGGGACACCGACCTCGTCGTCGAGGCGGTCCCGGAGCGGGCGGACCTGAAGGTGGAGGTGCTGCGCGCCGCCGAGTCGGCCGTCGGCCCCGATGCGGTGCTCGCCACCAACACCAGCTCGCTGTCGGTGACCGAGCTGGCCGCCGCGCTGGAGCGGCCGGGCCGGTTCCTCGGCATGCACTTCTTCAACCCCGTCCCGGCATCCAAGCTGGTCGAGGTCGTCACCGCGGCGGACACCGACCCCGCGCTCGTCCGTACGGTCAGCGGCTGGGTCGAGGCGCTCGGCAAGACCGCCGTAGTGGTCAACGACTCCCCCGGGTTCGCCTCCTCCCGGCTCGGCGTCCTGCTCGGCCTGGAGGCCATCCGCATGCTGGAGGAGGGCGTCGCCGACGCCGAGGCCATCGACACCGCGATGGAGCTCGGCTACCGCCACCCGATGGGCCCGCTGCGCTCGACCGACCTCGTCGGGCTGGACGTCCGGCTGGCCATCGCCGAATACCTGCACCGCACCCTCGGCGACCGGTTCGCCCCACCCCAGCTGCTCCGCGACAAGGTCGCCGCCGGCGAGCTCGGCCGCAAGACCGGCCGCGGCTTCCACACCTACGACTGACTCCGCCCGGGCGTCCAGCTGACGAGCCCGATCCGGCCGCCCGGGCGGCACACCCGGCCCCGGCAGCGGCGACGACCTGACAGACTCGCGTGGGTGACTGCGCGACAGCTCGTTCTCATCCGGCACGCCAAGGCCGGCGAGGGTGCCATCGACCGGGACCGACCGCTCGCCGACCGCGGCATCGCCGAGGCCCCGGCCATCGGCCGATGGCTGACCGACCGGGGAATCAGCCCGGACCGGGTGGTCGTCTCGCCGGCCCGTCGGGCGCGGCAGACCTGGGAGCTGGCGGCGGCGGAGCTCGATGCGGCGCCGGAGCCGGTGGTCGACGGGCGGGTCTACGACAACACCGTCGACGATCTGCTGGACATCCTCCGCGAGACCCCGGCCGAGATCACCACCCTCGCGATCGTCGGGCACAACCCCGGCATCCAGGACCTCGCCATCACCCTCGATGACGGGCGCGGGGACGGCGCCGCCCGCGCCGAGCTGACCAGCCGATACCGCACCAGCGGCGTCGCGGTCTTCGAGGTCGGCGTCCCCTGGGTCGAGCTCAGGTCAGCAACCCTCGTCACCTTCGCCACCCCCCGCTGACCACCGCGCCCAGCGGCGGGTGGTCAGCGGTGGTGTGGCCGCCCCGGTCCGGACCGGGGGCGGCGGCGCCGGCCGCTGCTGAACATCGCGGCGACCGGCGCCGACGCCACGGCGTACTAGGTCCTCACCACCGCGTTGGTGTGCTCGGCCGCCTTCGCGACCGACATGAGCGCCAGCGCGATCAGGACCAGCGCCAGCCCCACTCCGACCGCCATCGCGGCCACCCCGAACGCGACCACCGAGGTGAACAGCGAGGCGCGCAGGAAGGACGCCGACATCGCGGTGTCCCGCAGGGGGTCCTCCCGGTCCAGCTCGGCGTAGGTCTTGCCGCCGGTGGCCTCGAGGGCGTGCTTGTCGATCACCTGCGCCTCCGCATAGGCGGAGAAGGGGCCGTTGACCTCGTCACCGGCGAGCATGTCGGCGTCCTTGGCGACGGTGATCCGCGCATCCGAGAGCTGGTCCTGGACCATGAACCAGGTCACCGCACCGGCGACGATCATCAGTGCCCCGATCAGCCCCACCAGGATGGCGAGGGGCTTGGTACCCGCGAGTGAGCGTGCCACGATTTCCTCCTTGTTCAGCGGCCGGGAAGACGGCCGTTGGGGGTCATGTCTGGTCGGACAGCAGGAGCTCGGCCGGCGGTCGCCGCGGTGTCGCCGGCGGCAGGGGTCCCGACGGGCGGCCGAGCCGCAGGACGAGCTGGGGCCGGCCGTCGAGCCGGAGCTCGTCGCGCAGCTGCTGCCGCAGAGCCGGGATCTCGATCGGCTGGTTGAGGTACGAGGCGGCGTAGCCGTCGGCGGCGGCGGCGAGCAGGACCCGCATCAGCGCCTGGCCACCGCGCAGCCAGTCGTCGGCGGTGTCGGTGGCGGTGGCCAGGACGGCGACCACGGGGTGTTCCTCGAGCGGCCCAGGATGTCGCGGCTGCTCCGGCCGCCCACCCGCGCCGAAGTCCCGCAGCGAGAACTCCGCCGCCTGCGCGACCACCGGGCCGACACCGAAGGCCGACTCAGGGACCCCGGCGCCCGCGGCGACCTGCTCGGGTGCCGTCCAGCCGCGCAGCTCGGCCCGGTACGCCGGGTCGCGCATCTGCTGCCGGTCGGCTTGCGCGACCAGCCGGGCGACCCCGCTGCGGGCGCCGATCCGCTCGACCCAGTGCATGACGGCGCCCTCGGCCTCGGCATGCTCCCGCCAGGCCACCCGGAGCGGGACCGGCACGTCACCCTCCTGGAACGGTGTGCGGACCGTACGCCGCCGCGACACCGCCGCCGCCAGCCGCAGCTCCTCGGCGGTCGGCTGCCGCTCGCCGGTCACCGTGACCAGGGCGAGGAGGTCCGTACGGGCCGGATCCGGCCGCAGCTCGACCCGGGCCGTCCGATGCCGGACGGCCAGCGCCAACCGGAGCAGGAACACCGCGGCACCCACGCCCAGGTACGCCTGCCGGCCGACCGGGTCCGCCACCGGCAGCATCCGCCGGTCGTCGAAGTGCACCTCGACGCTGTCCCGGCCGACCCCGAATGCCCACGGCTGCGCGTTGTGCAGCGACGGTGCCGCACCGGCCGCCGCGACCAGCTCCACGGCGTCCGATCGCAGGTCGCCCGTCGTCACCCCAGCCACCGCCGCCTCCTCCGCACTCGGCCGATCCACAGCCTCGTCCGAGGTCGGCGACCGCGTCAGAGTCCAAAGTCCCCACGACCGTACCGAACGTGGCCGGGATCACAACCGGCGCCAGGACGCCCGAGCCCGGGCGCTGCCGCCGACGCGGTCAGGCGACGCCGGCGAAGCGCAGCAGGTCGGTGAAGGCGAACTGGCCGGTCGCCGGGGCGATGGGTGGCGCGGGCTTCCAGGCCGGGTCGAGGTAGAGGTAGGAGTTCGGGTCCCGCTGCAGGAGCCCGACCAGGACCTCGGCGACGATGCGGCCTCCCACCGGCCCGAGCCGCTCACCGTGGTACGGCGCCAGCTCGGCCTCCTTGAGGACGTAGAACCAGAGCGGCGCCTCGCCGCCCCAGCCCGGGTCGCCGCTCATCCCGAGCGTCGCGTTGGACAGGACGGGGACCCGCATCGCCCGGGCGACCTGCTGCCCGGAGGGCAACCCGACGTGCTTGCCACGGAGGGTGTTGCGGACGGCCAGGTGGACCGTCGGGTCGGGCGGCGGGACGACGGAGCCGGGGAGCTCGGCGAGCGGTATCGACAGCTTGGTGTCGATCTTGCGCGGCTTGCGGGCCGGGAAGGCGGGGTCGACCGGCAGGATGTTCTTCCACTCCAGGACCAGCTCGGGCGGGATCGGGCGGCCGCCGTTGAGGTTGAAGCCGCCGTCCGGGCCGAACACCGGGACGCCGCCACGGTCCAGCGTCGTCTGGTTGATGACGTAGAACGGCCGGATGAGGCTGTGGCCGAACCGGTACGCGGCCACCGCGAACTCGACCGGCATGAACGGTCGGCCGTCCCGGTTGGTGGGCTTGTAGTGGTTGAGGGTGATCACCGGTGACTTCCCGGCGACCTCCTTGTAGACCGTCCCGGCCGGGCCGACGAGCTCGTCACCCACGAAGCGCGGCAGGAAGTCGTGGGTCACCGCCCACTGGTAGTGCCAGCGGGTCAGCCGCCGGGCGGTCTCGAACACCCACTCGCGGCGGACCCCCTGGGACCGGACGTGGTCGACGATCCGGTTGTGGAACCGTGCGACGGCCCGGTGCAGCTGGGAGATGATCACATTCTCGTCGTTGCGCGGCTCCGGGATGACCGCGTGCCCGGCGGCGTCGCGCGCCAGGTCCTCGACCCCGTGCGCGTTCAGCCGCACCAGCAGCTTGTCCAGGTCCGCCGGGTCGTAGAACTGCGGGTCGGTCGCCGGCCCCCGCCCGTACACGGAGTCGAGGTCGTAGCGCGGTGTCCGGAAGTTGGTGGTCGCGTACGGGTCCGCCTGCTGCTGCTCCAGCGGCGTGTTGTCGAAGGTGATGTCGTGGTCGATGAACTGGCCGATGAACGTGAACCCGGCGAACAGGAGCGGTCCCGTGGCGAGAAACGCGTCGCCGGTGTCCGGCTCGATCATCGTGCGGGCCAGGCCGTCGAGGAGGTCGTCGCGCGGCGCGTACGCCGGGAGCCGCTTGAACATCGCGCCGAAGCGTCCCTCGGCCAGCCGGTCCTTGCTCGTCAGGTACATGCCCCGCAGCGGCACGCCGTGCAGTCCCTCGCCGGCTTCGGCGGCGTACGCCGCGCCGCCGCGCAGCCGGCCACCGACGAGCACGCCGGCGGAGAGCGCGGCGGCGCCGGCGAGGAACCGGCGGCGGACGACGGGCCTGTCGTACCAGCGGTCCGGAGCTCCCATGGCTAGCTCACCGTCAGGTTGCCGCTGGAGAGCAGGCCGGCCCGGGTGTAGAAGACCGTGGTCGGGTCGAGCTCGCTGACGACGGCGGTCGTGCTCGACAGCGAGATCTGGAAGAAGTCACCGGCCGACGGCGCGAGGTTCCCGTCGTTGTCCCGGACGATGACCTCGAAGCGGCACGCCGACGTGCTCGAGGTGCACGTCCTCGGGAAGATCGACGGGGCCGCGGACGTCGTCCGGTAGCGGCCCAGGAAGATGAGCTCGTTGCCGCCGGGCGGCGGGTTCTGACCGATGCAGATCGCCGACTCCAGGACCGGGTCGAGCATGTCGACGGTCCCGTGGATGCCGAACGGCGTGGTCAGCAGGCCGGTGCTGCGCTCGGTGTACGACAGCTGGATGGCCAGCCGGCCGGTCGACGGGTTGGTGCCGCCCTTGTCCTCGCAGCTGAACTGGAAGCCGAACGACGCCGCGCCGTTGAACGCAGGGCTCTGCGGGGGCAGCTGGCCGCCGCCACGGCCCGTGCATGCCGTCAGCAGGACGGCCAGGATTCCGGCCGCGGCCACCATGGCGGACCGCCGGGCTCGTGCTGCGCCGGTCTTCATCGAGCTCCTCCCGAGGGGCGAACATCGCAGGGACGCCAAGAGCGCTACCCACCGGGCCGAACGGTCCGACGAAACCCGACTCCGTAGTTTGCGGTCGCACCTCCACCAGTTAAGGCCCGCGGTGACAGTCGCCATGGGGGAAGGTTCTATCAAACTGGTTTGATGTAGCCTTGGAGACGTGGGCCCGACGCGTCACACCGTCCCGGCGTTCCTGCGCCTGGCCGGCCACCCGGTGCGCTGGCAGCTGCTGACCGAGCTCGCCCGCAGCGACCTGCGGGTGCGGGAGCTGGTCTCGCTGACCGGACAGCCGCAGAACCTGGTCTCCTACCACCTGCGGCGGCTGCGGGACGGGGGCCTGGTCAGCGCCCGGCGGAGCAGCTTCGACGGCCGGGACAGCTACTACCACCTGGGTCTCGACCGCTTCGCGGACGCGCTGGCCGCCACCGGCGCCGCGGTGCACCCGGCGCTGCGCCTGACCCCGGCGCGGCCGACGTCCCGTCCGGCCGAGACGGTGACGGTGCTGTTCGTCTGCACCGGGAACAGCTCCCGCTCGCCGATGGCCGCGGCGCTGCTCCGCCACCGCGCGGCCGCCGGGATCCAGGCCGCCAGTGCCGGCACCGCCCCCAAGCCACACCTGCATCCGGACACCGTCCGGGTCCTGCGGGACGAGTACGGCATCGACGCCTCCGGCGCGCCTCGGCACGTGGACACCCTGGCCGGCCGCCGGTTCGACTACCTGGTCACGATCTGCGACAAGGCCCGGGAGCTGGGTCCGGAGCGGGTGGACCACTCCCGGCGGATCCACTGGAGCGTCCCCGACCCCGCGACCGCCGGCGGCACCGGTCAGGCCGCTTACCCGGCCTTCGCCCGTACCGCGGCCGACCTCGACACCCGCATCCGGCACCTGCTGCCGGTCCTGACCGGCAGCGCTCCCAGAGAGGCATCGCCATGACCACATCCGACCAGTACGCCGCCGTCCGGTACCTCGTCGACGACGTCCAGGCGGCCGTCGACTTCTACACCGGCCATCTCGGGTTCACGGTCCGCTCCAGCGCCGCCCCCGCCTTCGCCGACGTCGTCCGCGGGCCGCTGCGGCTGTTGCTGTCGGGACCGGCCAGCTCCGGCGCCCGCGCGACCCCGGCCGACGCCGCCGCACCCGGGCGCAACCGCATCCACCTCGTCGTCGAGAGCCTGGACGCCGAGATCGACCGGCTCCGCAGCGCCGGGCTGTCGTTCCGCAGCGAGCCGATCTCCGGCCCCGGCGGCCGGCAGATCCTGCTCGCCGACACCGCCGGCAACCTCATCGAGCTCTTCCAGCCCAACCAGCAGAGCACGGCCTGACCCCCGGGGGACCGAGCTCACGCCCCACTGACGATCACCATCTCGTTGCCTTCGGGGTCGGCGACCCGCCAGCGACCCTCCGACTCGTCGAGGAGCCGGCCACCGGCCGCGACGGTCGCGGCGAGGCGCGCCCGCGCGAGGTCCGGCGGCACGGCGAGCTCGAAGTGGATGCGGTTGCGCTGCCGGCGCCGCTCCGTCTCCGACGCGTCGATCTCCTGGAACACCAGCACCGGGTTCAGCCGCCGCGGATCGTGGATGTCGCTGAGCCCGGCTCGCCGGTCCTCGGTGTATCCGAGTGCCGCGACCCAGAACGCACGGACCGCGGCGACGTCGGCGGCGTCGAGGAAGAGCTGAGCGAAGCGCGGCAGCCCAGGATCCGCAGTGGCGCCGAGCTCGCGGGCAGCGGTCTGGACGTTTCCGGCGAGGTCGGTGAAGTCGAGCTCGAGGCCGTGGGCGTCGCCCTCCGACTGGTCCTTGCCGCTGTCGACGATCACGAGCCCGGGTCGCAGGTCGATCAGCAGCGGGAAGCCGGCGTCGTCGGCCAGCGCCGCTGCCGCGGCGGCCAGGTCACGCTGCTGCGCCGGCGAGCTGACGCGGTAGCACGCCATCGCGCTGAACACCGCCTGCCAGTCGGCCGTCCCGATCCCCTCGCCGAGCGCCGCGCCCGGCACCAGGTCGACCTCGTTGCCGTCGGGGTCGGCGTGGCGGACCCCGTACGGTCCCGACGCCTCACCAGGACTCGCCTGCTCGACCACCGCGGCCGGCCGCACCACGTCGAGGTGGATGCGGTTGCGCAACGGCCGGGGCTCGCTCGACTGCCGGATCCGTACCGCGGGGTCGCGCCGCAACGGATCCGCCAGACCGCCGTCCTCCCCAGGCGCGTAGTCGAGCACGCGCTGCCAGAACGGCCTCACCACGGACGGGTCGCCGGATTCGAACACGACGCTCAGCTGCTGCAAGACGGCAGGGTCCGCGGCCAGCCCGAGATCCCGCGCGGCCGCGGACACCGCCTCGGCGTGCTCGCCCGAGTCGAGGCGCACCCGCACGCCTGTCGCGCGCAGGTCGACCACGATCCCGGCCGGCAGCTCCACGATGCGCCCGGCCAGCGCAGCCCCCTCGACCAGCGAAGGCGCGTGGAACCATGCCGTCGCAACGCCATCGACCACCCGCCAATCCGTTCCGAGCTCTGTCATGCCCGGCACTGTAGAGCCGGGTTGACGCCGAGGGCGACGACCAGGTCGCGTACGGCGGCCGGGTCGCGCAGCCGGTCTCCGAACAGCTCGCGGATCTGGGTCATCCGGTAGCGCACGGTCTGCGGATGGACGTGCAGGTGGCCGGCGACGTCGTCCCGCCGCCCCTGGTGCAGCAGCCAGGACCGCAGGGTCTCGGCGAGCCGGCCGGCGACGTCCGGCCGCAGCGCGGCCAGCGGCTGCAGCGCCTGGGCCCGCAGATCGGCCAGCGCGGTCGGGTCCGCGGTCAGCACCAGCTCGGCGAGGTGCGCCTCGGTGTCGACCAGGCCCGGGCCGTACCGGTCGAGCGCCCGCCGGGCCCGCCGGTACGACGCCGTGGCCTCGGCCCAGGGCTTCTCCGGCCCGAGCACCCGGGCGCTGGCGTCCAGCGTGCGCAGCAGCGCGGGGCGGCGGGCGCCGATGTCGGGCAGCAGGCTCACGGCGAGGTCGGCGGGCAGCGTCGGGTCCAGCGCGTCGGCGGCGATGGAGAGGACCGCCCGGTCGGGCCGGGTCGCGTACGCCGACGCTCCGATCAGGCAGGTGAGGGTCTGCGGGGCGGTCCACCCGGCGCGCTCGGCGCGGCGCTCGACCTCCTCCGCCGGGGCGCCGGTGAGCAAGGCCACGGCGAGCCGTTCCAGGTACTGCTCGCGGACCCGTCCGGTGGTGGCCCGCTCGTCGGCGTGCCCGCTGACGCTGGCGGCGGACAGCTGGTCGATGTAGGCGAAGACCAGCGCCGCGAACGTCACCAGCGCCGGCGGCGGCAGCCCTGCGGCCAGGGCCGCGGTGCCCCACTCCTGCCAGGCGATCCGGGCACCGACCCGGTATGCGGCCAGCAGCGCGTCCATCGTCCGGCCGCTGCGGGCCTCGCCGCGGCCGAGCGCGTACGCGGCCTCCAGCGCCGGCAGCAGCCGCGCGCCCGGGTCCTCCTCCACCGGCTCCTCGGCGAGGCGCAGGAACGTGGCGAGCGCGTGTTCGACGGCCCGGGTGATGTTGGCGCCCAGCTCGCCGCGCAGCGGGTCGGCGTACTCGGCGACCTCCGCGGTCAGCGTCGCGACCGTCCGCGCGGACACGGCCGGCAGGTGCTCGCGCAGTGCGGCGGCGACGGAGGCATCCAGCGCCATGCCGGTGAGCATCGGCCGGTCAGGCTGCACTGTCTCCTCCGAACAACAAGTGGCGAAAAGTTCACTCTAGTCAGGTAAGCGACTGCGCGCAGGAGACAGCAGGCTGGAGTCATGACGGCAACTGCCCCGGCCGCCCCGCTCACGGCCCGGTTCCGCGGGACGGTCTCGCGGGTGGCCGGCCTGGTCGCCACGCCGCTGGTGCCCGCCGACTACCTGGACCTGCTCGACCCGCTGCGCTCACCGACGCGGCTGCGCGCGAAGGTGCTGGCCGTCCGCCGGGAGACCGCGGACGCGGCGACGCTCGTGCTGCGCCCCGGTCGTGGCTGGGCCGGCCACGTGCCCGGGCAGTACGTGCGGCTCGGCGTCGACGTCGCCGGCGTCCGGCGGTGGCGCGCGTACTCGGTGACGTCCCCGCCCGGCGGCCCCCTCGCGGTCACGGTGAAGGCGATCGAGGGCGGCGTGGTCAGCAACCACCTCGTCCGCCGGACCCGTCCCGGCACCGTGCTGCAGCTGGACCAGGCGACCGGGGACTTCGTGCTGCCGCGGCCGGCGCCGCCGCGCGCCCTGTTCGTCACCGCCGGCAGCGGCATCACCCCGGTGATGGGCATGCTGCGGCACTCGGCCGGTGATCTCCGCGACGCGGTGCTCGTGCACAGCGCGCCCACCGCGGCCGACGTGATCTTCGCCGGCGAGCTGCGCGCGCTGGCCGCCGCCGGGCGGCTCCGGCTCGTCGAGTGGCGCAGCGCGACCGCCGGCTTCCTCACCCCGGAGGCACTGGCGCACGCGGTGCCCGACCTGGGCGAGCGGGAGACCTGGGCCTGCGGTCCGGTCGGACTGCTCGACGCGCTGGAGGCGCACTGGGCGGCGGCCGGCGTCCCGGAGCGGCTGCACACCGAGCGGTTCCGCCCCACCCTGGTCGTCGCCGGCGACGGCGGCACCGTGACGTTCGGTGCCGGCCCGTCGGTCCCCGCCGACGGCGCCACCCCGCTGCTGGACGCCGGCGAGGGCGCCGGGGTGCTCATGCCCTCCGGCTGCCGGATGGGCATCTGCTTCGGCTGCGTGCTGCCGCTGCGCGAGGGCGCCGTCCGCGACCTGCGCACCGGCGAGCTCACCACCGCCGTCCCCGGCGACGGCGTGAAGGTGCAGACCTGCGTGTCCGCGGCCGCCGGCGACTGCGTCGTCGACCTCTGACCCGCCTGACCTCACCCACCTGGCGCTGACCCATCTGACGCTGACCCACCTGACCCTGACCCACCTGATCGAGGAGCACCGTGACCGCCCTGCAGCACAAGCCGGACAACCCGATCGCGCACCTGACCCCGGCCGACATCGAGACGCTCGGCCGCGAGCTGGACGCCATCCGCCAGGAGGTCGTCGACAGCCGCGGCGCGGCCGACGCCGCGTACATCCGGCGGATCATCAAGACCCAGCGGGCGCTGGAGCTGTCCAGCCGGGCGGTGCTGCTCGCGTCCGGGTTCCCGCCGGCCTGGCTGGCCGGCACCGTCGGCCTGTCGATCGCCAAGATCCTCGAGAACATGGAGATCGGCCACAACGTCATGCACGGCCAGTGGGACTGGATGCGCGACCCGGCGATCCACTCCACCACCTGGGAGTGGGACAACGCCTCGCCGGCAGAGCTGTGGAAACACAGCCACAACGAGCTGCACCACACGTACACGAACGTGCTCGGCAAGGACAACGACCTCGGCTACGGCATCATGCGCGTCGACTCCGACCAGCGCTGGGTGCCGGCCTATCTCCTGCAGCCGCTGTGGAACGCGCTCAACGCGGTCGTCTTCGAGTACGGCATCGCGGCGTACGACCTGGAGGTCGGCAAGTACCTCCAGGGCCGCATGGACAAGGACGTCTTCCGCCGGAAGGCCCGGGCGGTGCTGCGCAAGGTCCGCAAGCAGGTCACCCGGGACTACGTCGTGCACCCGCTGCTGTCCGGCCCGTCGGCGCTGGCGACCCTCGGCGCGAACGTGACCGCCAACGTCGTCCGCAACCTCTGGACCCACTCGGTCATCATGTGCGGGCACTTCCCGGCCGGCGTCGAGACGTTCACCAAGACCTCGATCGAGGGCGAGACGCGGGGCGAGTGGTACCTGCGGCAGATGCTCGGCGCGGCCAACATCACCGGCACCCCGTTCCTGCACCTGATGACCGGCAACCTGTCGTACCAGGTCGAGCACCACCTGTTCCCCGACCTGCCGAGCAACCGCTACCAGGAGATCGCGCCGAAGGTGCACGCCCTGTTCGAGAAGTACGGCCTGCGCTACAACACCGGACCGCTCCCCCGCCAGGTCGCCTCCGCCTGGTGGACGGTGATCCGGCTGTCCCTCCCGAACCGGGCGCCGGCCGCGGCGACCGCGGTGGCCCCGCCGGCCCGCCGGATCGCGCCCGCAGCCGCCTGAGCGCGGGCGGGCCATCTGCTTGAGCGTCTGACCCGGCTCCCGGTTGCGGCAGGACCCCGTACGCGACGAGGTAACCCGGATGGAGCAACGCACAGGGTGCGACTGTGCCTGACAGCGGCAACATCGATACCGTGCCGCTCGGCCAACGGGCTGTTCCGCCTAATCTGCCTGCACGGGCCCTCCGAAAGGACGCTGCGTGCGGTCGAACCTGTCCGAAAGATTGCTGTTCCTACGTGCCTTCCTAGCCCATCCGCGCCGGGTGGGAGCCGTGCTGCCGACGTCAGCACGGGCGGTAGGCGACATGCTTGACATGGCGGACCTCCGCCGAGCACGGCTGGCGGTGGAGCTCGGAGCGGGCACCGGCTCGCACACAGGTCCGATCCTGCAGCGGTTGGGACCGCAGGCGCGGCTGGTGGCCTTCGAGATCGACCCCGGGATGGCCGAGGCGCTGCGGGCGAAGCTGCCCGACCCCCGGCTGAGCGTCGTCACCGGCTCGGCCGAGGATGTGGTCGGGGTGCTCGACGGGCAGCGCCCGGACGTCGTCATCTCCGCCCTGCCGTTCACCTCGCTGCCTTCGGGGGTGAGGCGAACCATCCTGGAGGGCACGGCGAGCGTGCTCGCGACCACCGGGACGTTGCTCGTCCTGCAGTACTCCCCGCTCATCGCCCGCGAGCTGTCACGGCTGTTCGCCAGGGTGTCGCGCAAGGTCTGCCTGCTGAACGTGCCGCCGGCGTTCCTCTACGCCTGTCGGGATCCCCGGGACCTCGACGCCGCGGCCGGTCCGCAGTGAGCCGCCGGACGTGGCCGCTGGCGCGGCGGTACGCCGCTGGACCGCTCGCCGTCGGCGCTGCGCTCGCGCTCGCCGGGCGCCGCAGCGGCTGGGCGGCACTGGGCCTGGGTGCGGCCCTCGTCGCGTTCTTCCGCGACCCCGAGCGCCCGCTGCCGCAGGACGCGTCGCTGGTGGTCGCCGCCTCGGACGGCTTCGTCACCGCAGTGGACGAGGACGTCGAGGAGCCCTGGCTGCCCGGCGGCCGGGCCACGCGGGTCACCGTCTTCCTGTCCCTCACCGACGTGCACGTCAACCGCAGCCCCGTCGCGGGGCGGGTCACACGCCAGGAGCAGCTCGGCGACGGCTTCGCCCCGGCGCTGTTCCGCGGCGCGAAGGACAATCGTCGCAACCGGATCGCGCTGGACGGACCCGTCGGCCCGGTGGTGGTCGTGCAGGTGGCGGGTGCGTTGGCACGGACGATCACCAGCTGGGTCCAGGTCGGGGATCGTGTCGCCGCCGGCGAGCGGCTCGGGCTCATCCACTTTGGCTCGCGCACCGATGTGCTTCTGCCGCGAGGCCGCGCCGAGGTGCTGGTCTCCCGCGGCACCCGGGTTCGCGCGGGCGTCACACCCCTGGCGCGGCTGCGGGAGCGTGGGTAGGCGTGCGTGAGCACGTGCGGGGAGCCAACCTCGTCACCAGCGTGAACCTGGCGGCCGGTTTCGCCGCACTGCTCGCCATACCAGACCACCGACCGCTGGCTGCGGGGCTGGTCCTGCTGGCCGCCGTGCTGGACGTGGTCGACGGTGCGCTCGCGCGCCGGGCCGGCGGCACCGCCTTCGGCGCTCAGCTCGACTCTCTCGCCGACCTGCTCTGCTTCTGCGTCGTGCCGGCGTACGCACTGGCCGTGACGATGGCCGATGGAGCGGCGGTGCCCGCAGCGGTGGTGGCGACCGGGTTCGTCCTCGCCGGCGCCTGGCGCCTGGCGCGCTTCCCCCTGGTGCAGCAGCAGGGCCACTTCATCGGGCTGCCGACGCCGGCGGCCGGGGCGCTGCTCCTTCTCGCATCCTGGGCGCCGCCGTGGCTGGCGCTGGCAGGCGGCGTGCTGCTCAGCACGCTCATGATCAGCACCATGCGCTTCCCGTCCGTCTTCGCCGCCGCGGCGGCCGTCCGGCACCCTCGGCTACGCGGCCGTCGATCACTGGGCCGGGTCCGACGGATCCGCGCGGTACGGCGACGGATGGCCCAGCACCGCCCGCTGAGCCGCCCTCACCGCCAGGACCCCGTCCGCCGGGTGGGCTCGGGGCGACGGCGCCGCGCCGCCGCACGCGCCGGGCGCCTGCTCCGCGGCGTACGCCGTGCTTCATCGCGTGGCCACTAGGCATGCATGGTGCTGAGCGACCCCAAGCACCGTGGCGGGCGGTGATGCGGCGGGTCGGGCAGGTGTGCCGTCACTTCGGGTCCACGCCGAGGGTTGACGGTGGCGGGCTGTCGGCCCGAGGCGTACGAGCTGCGGGCGGCGGCGGCACCTCCGGGGCCCAGCGGGCCAGCAGCTGGCCGGCGAGCGCGGCCAGGGGGAACATGACGATGGCGTAGACAGCGGCCGGGATGGCGAGCTCCTCGCTGCCGAGCACGCTGACCGCGATGGTGATCGCCACGGTGCTGTTGTGGACCCCGACCTCGAACGCCGAGGCGACCGCCTGGGGGTGGCCGACGCGGAGCAGGCGGGGAACGGCGTAGCCGATCGACAGACCGCAGACGCAGAACAGCGCGGCCACCAGGCCGACATCTGCGAAGTACTCGCCGACGTTCTCCCGCTCGGCGAGCAGCGCCGCGGCGATCACGCCCGCCAGCACCACGGCCGACAGGATCCGCACCGGACGGTCGGCGCGAGTGGCAAACCCCTCGGACCTGCGACGCAGGAGCATGCCGAGGGCGACGGGGACCAGGACGATGGCGAAGACCTGGACGACCTTGTCGAACTGCAGGCCCAGCGAGTCGGCACCCACGGCAGGATCGAAGTGTGCGATGGCCAGCGTCAGCACGATCGGCAAGGTGATCGCGGACAGGACCGAGTTCACCGCCGTCAGCGTGATGTTGAGGGCCACATCCCCCTTGAACAGATGGCTGAACAAGTTCGCCGACGTGCCACCCGGGGAGGCCGCCAGCAGCATCATCCCCACCGCCAGGATCGGGTTCAGGTCGAACAGCGTCACCAGCGCGAAGCACACGGCCGGCAGCAGGAGCATCTGCGCCACCAGCGCGCCGAAGACCGCGCGGGGCTCCCGGGCGATTCGCGCGAAGTCACCGACCGTCAGCGTGAGCCCGAGACCGAACATGACCACGATCAGGGCGACGGGCAAGCCCACGCTCAGCAGTGCAGAGTCCATCGTGTCGCTCCAGTCGTGACGGGCCAGAGTCGGGCGGCGAGGGCCCGGCCGGCGGCGCGCCCGGAGCGGATGCAGTCGCCGAGAAGGTGCCTTCCAGGGCGTTGTAGCCGTACCTGCGACCGCTGTCCATTGTGGTTCTGCGCCCGCCGACCGGTCATCCATCGACTTGGGGCAAGTTCTGCCTTAATGTCCCATACCTTCCAGCAGACACTGGTTCGAACCGGTCTCGTCCGGCGGCGCCCCACCGGCCCTCGCCCTCCTGACCGACCGCGGCTACCAAGGCGCCGCCGGCACCATCCGGGTCCCGCTGTCCGGGGTTGGGGAGAGTGCCGGTCAGTACGGAGTGATGCCGTAGCCGAGGGGGAAGAGCGGGATCTTTCCGTCGCCGTGGTTGATCGGCTCGTCGGTGACGGCCTTGGGCCAGCTGACCGGCAGCGTGCCGGTGAAGCCGGCGCCGAAGAGGACGTCGGTGATGCCGGCGCCCTCCGTCCCGGGCAGCCAGGCCGCCACGAAGGCGTCGGCCTTCGGCAACTCGTCGCCGATGATGAGCGGGCGTCCCGAGTAGAGCAGCGCGATGCAGGTCGTGACCCGGGAACAGAGGTCGCTGAGCTGGCTGGAGTTGTCCCGGCCGAAGGCGAGGGTGGACGAGTCGCCTCGGCCCTCCGCGTACGGGGTCTCGCCGCCCACCCAGATGCCGACGTCCGCCCGGTAGCTGCCCTTGGTGCGGGTGCCGACGTTCTGCAGGGTGATGCCGGTGCCCGCGGTGGCCTGCTGGAGCGCCTGCCAGAAGGTGGTGCCGGTGGTGTGGGTGCCGCTGGCGCCCTGCCAGGAGATGGACCAGCCCCCGGTCTGGTTGCCGAGGTCGGCGGCGGATTTGCCGCCGACCACGATCTTGTAGGCCCCGGTCTTCGACAGCGGCAGTGCGCCGGCGGCGTTCTTCAGCAGGGTCAGCGACTCGCGTACGGCCTGCCGGGCGACGTCGCGGTGGGCGGCCGAGCCGACCTGGGTGGTGTAGCTGCGGTCGGTGTAGGGCTGGTCGAACAGGCCGAGGGCGAACTTGGCGTCGAGGATGCGGCTGACCGCGTCGTCGACCCGCGCCTGCGGGATCGTGCCGGCGTTGACACCGTTGACGATGGCGTTGATGGTGTCCACGTACTTGTCCGGCACCATGATCATGTCGATGCCGGCGTTGACGGCGCGCGCGACCTGACCGGCATAGGTCGAGTCGGGGAGCTGCTTGACCCCGGCCCAGTCGCTGACGACGAAGCCGGTGAACCCGAGCTCGCCCTTGAGCACGTCGGTGATGAGGTACCTGTCGCCGTGCGTCTTCAGGCCGTTCCAGCTGCTGTACGACACCATCACCGAGCCCACCCCGGCGCTGATGGCGCTCCGGTACGGCGGCAGGTGGACGGCGCGCAGATCCGCCTCGCTGAGCCGGATGTCGCCCTGGTCGATGAGGTAGCCGCTGTCGCCGGTGCCGAAGGTGGTGCCGCCGTCGCCCAGGTAGTGCTTGGCAGTGGCGAGCACCGAGCTGGGACCGACCGCGCTGCCCTGGAGACCGAGGACCGCCGCGTCGCCCAGCGGGGAGACGATGCCCGGATCCTCGCCGTATCCCTCGTAGGTGCGGCCCCAGCGATCGTCCCGGGGAACGCACACGCATGGGCCGAAGGTCCAGCGGATGCCGGTGCCGAGGACCTCCCGCCGGGTGATGTCCTCGACCCGCTGGACCAGGGTGGCGTTGCGGGAGGCGCCCATGCCGATGTGGTGCGGGAAGAGGGTGGCGCCCTGGACGTTGTTGTGGCCGTGAACGGCGTCGACGCCGTAGATCAGCGGGATGCCGAGGCGGCTGGCGAGCGCGCGGCTCTGGTAGCCGTCGACCATGTCCGCCCACTGCGTCGCGGTGCCGCCCGCGCCGTTCGGGCCGCCGCCCCCGCCGCTGAGGACGGAGCCCAGCCCGTAGGTGGCGATGTCCTGGCTGTTGGTGAGGTAGGTGTTCGCGACCTGCGTCATCTGGCCCGCCTTCTCGGCCAGGGTCATCTGCGACAGGCAGTCGGCCGTCGAGGCGCACCCGGCGGCCTGGGCGGGCGGAGCCGGTGCGGCGACGACCAGCAGACCGGCACACAACGGCAGCACCGCGCCGCCGAGCACGATACGGCGGCGGAACCGGCCGCCCGCCCGATAGCTGTCGAGTGCCATCCTGCACCTCTCGTTCCCACGAGATGCCAAGCCGGTGCACACACAGTAGCATGTTGCTTCCTCAACGTAGCGGATGCGTCGCTGGAAGCGGACCGGCCGGAGGATGATGGCTCGACGGTTCGATGCGGGCCTGCCCGGGCCGCCGAGGGTCGGGTGGACCAGGATGGTGGCGTGAGTAACGGGCAGCCCGCGGTGGCGGCCGTGAGCCGCGACGGCGAACACAGGTTCAGCAAGGCCACCGTTGAGCAGATCACTCTGCTGAGTGGTCTGGGCGTGCAAGGCGACGCCCACGCCGGGGTCACGGTGCAGCATCGGTCCCGCGTGGCCGCTGACCCGACCCAGCCGAACCTGCGGCAGGTCCACCTCCTCCATGCCGAGCTCCTCGCCGAGCTGCGCGAGAAGGGCTTCGACGTCGCTCCTGGCCAGCTCGGGGAGAACGTGACCACCAGCGGAGTCGAACTCCTGGGCCTGCCACGCGGGACCCAGCTGCACCTGGGGACGGAGGCGGTGGTTGAGATCACCGGCCTACGCAACCCCTGCGCCCAGATCAACACGTTCCGGTCTGGCTTGCTGAAGGCGGTCCTGGGACGGGACGAGGACGGCGAGCTCGTGCGCAAGGCCGGCGTCATGGGCGTCGTCCTCCACGGAGGACCAGTCCGGCCAGGCGACCGGGTCGAGGTGGGCCTTCCCACACCTCCGCATCAGGCACTCGAACAAGTTTGACAGTTGTCTGCCCCGCCGCTGTGCGCTGTGCCAACCCGCATCCGCCCAGGCCAGCCGCGAGCGCTGCGCGCCCTGCTGTCGCGACTAGACCCGCGGTCTCGCCCGGCTCCGGTCGGGGCCGTAGTCGCGGCCGCGGAAGCCGAGCGCCCAGTCCACCCCGAGCAGGTACGAGGTGATCCCGCTCGCCACCGCCCAGCCGGCCCAGGCGACCCCGATGTCGGTCATCCGGTTGGCGTTGATCTCCTTGTCCCCGAAGCCGGGGGCGACGATCTCCACCACCTCCCACAGCAGCGTGGCGGCCGCGACGACCGGGAACGGCACGTGCCAGAGCCCCATCACCACGCCGGTGAAGGTGTGGATCGGGGTCCAGTACGGGTCGACCGGGCTCGCGTCGTTGTGGCTGGACTGGTCATCAGTGACCACCTTGAAGTGCTCCAGCGCGAGCTGGGTGCCCACCCACACGCCGAGCGCGACGGTCGCCCCGATCTTCAGCGCGTTGTACCAGCCGGGGTCGCCGCCGGTCCGCCGGCCCGCCCGGAACGCGATGAACAGCGCGGCGGGCACGATCAGGGCCGCGGCGACGAGGATGGTCAGCCATCCCCGCGGTCCCCCGGGCCAGTTGGCGTACTCCACCTTGGTCACGCCGGACAGCCCCCGGCCGACGTGCAGGTGCGCGGCGGGCCGGTCGGCGGGGCGCGGCTCCCCCGGCCGCTCCGGCGCCCCGCCGTCGGCGCCGGCTCCGGCCGGTGGGGCGTTCGGCCCTGCCCCCGGCCGGTCCGCGCCGGCCCCGGCGGGTGCCGGAGCGGCCGGCTCTCCCGGTACCCCGTCCGCCTGCGCCCGGGCCGACGGCGGGGTCGGCGTGCGGCCGCCCTCGTCCTCGGCCTGCCGCCCGCCCGGGTCGCGCATTCGGACCGGGTTGGACTGGGCGTACTGGTAGAGGTTGGGGCCGTCCGCCGTGCCGGCGGGGTCGCAGGCGGTCCACCGGCCGAGCCACGGCGCGTAGTACCGGGCCCCGTGGCAGGCGAGGCCGGTCTCGTCGTCGCGTTCCCGGCCGGTGTACCGGTAGCGCTTGAGGCTCACCTCCGCCGCGCTGCGGCCCGCCTGGTAGGCCGGGCTGCCGTAGGCGGTGAACTGCTCGTAGGAGATGAGCTGCCCGGCGGCGTCCAGCTCGACGGTGGCGGAGCCGAGCTGGTCGCCGAACTGGTAGCGGGTGACCGAGACCGGGCCCGCGGGGGCGCCCGGCGTCGTCTCCACCAACGCGAGCCGCCGGTCGCCGATCTCCACGTGCAGCGTGTCCCGGGCAGCGGTGACAGTGACGCCGTCCCCGCCGTACTCGCGGTGGACCTCGTTGCCCCGAACGGACCGGCGTTCGGCGAGCCGGGACCCGGCGGCCCGCTCGGTCACCACCCGCACCCGCTCGCCGGCGGCGGCGTACTGGTAGAACGTCTGCTCCCGGCCGGCCGGGCCGGTGACGACCTGGCGGGACGACGTCCGCAGCCGGCCGCGAAAGTCCCACTCCAGCACCGGCAGGTGCGGCATCGCGGTCACCGAGCCGTGCCCGTCGTAGCCGTAGGACTCGGTGCCCGCACCGGTGGAGGTGCTGCTGAGCCGGTTGCCGGACACCGTGGAGTCCAGCCGGCTCGGCTCCCCGTAGGCGTACGTGCGGGTCCAGCTGCCGGCGCCGGCCGCGTGCCCGACCGACTCCAGGTTACCGACGGCGTCGTAGCCGAACGTCTCCACGTAGGTCCGGACGGCGCCCGGGTCGCCGAGCGCGGCGACGCCGGCGAACGGGTGGTCCCGGTGGTGCCCGCCCGGGCCGGCGGCGGCGAACGCGGTCTGCCCGGCGTGCTCCCGGCCCTGCGCCTCCACCAGCCGGTACGCCGCGTCGTAGGTGTAGGAGGTGACCGGCAGCACCTGCGCGTTCTGGAAGAAGACCGGGCGCAGGGCGGCGTCGGCGACCCGGGTGACGTTGCCGCCCGGGTCGTAGGTGTATCGCAGGTCCTGCACCCGGGTGGCGTCCGCGAACAGCTGGCCCGACACCCCGGTGCCGCTCGGGGGCCGGGTGGTGATCACGCCGGCGGTGCGGAACGTCAGCGGGTCGTAGTCGTACTCGGTGCGGGCACCGTTGCCGAGCTCCAGCAGCCTGCAGGCGCCGCGGGCGTCGTACTCGACCGGGCCGGCGAAGGGCGTGGCCGTGCCGGCGCCGCGCACGTCCACCTCGACGCCGACCACCAGCCCGCGCGGCGAGTACGTCACGCTGGTGGCGCTGCCGTCCGGGAAGGTGCGGGCGGTCACCCGGTCCAGCGCGTCGAAGGTGGCCCCGTGCCGCCAGGCGTCGGGCTCCAGCGCGGGGCTGCCCGCCCAGTCCGGGATGCCGCGGTGGTCCGCGGTGAACCGCCGGGTGGCGGCCACCACGTTGCCCTTGAAGTCGTACTCGAACGACTCCACGCCGGCGCCGTCCCGGTGCGCCGCGATCCGGGTGCGCAGGTTCTTCTCGCTCGCGTCCGGGCGGCCCTCGCCGTACTCGACGCGCTCGTAGACGACGTCCCGGGCCAGCGTGAGCGGGTCGGACCGGGCCGGGTCGGTGCCGCGGACGGTCCGCAGCAGCGGCCGGCGCAACGCGTCGTAGGTCCAGGTCAGCACGTGGCCGCGGCCGTCGCGCAGCTGGACCGGGTTGCCGGCCACGTCGCACAGCCAGCGGCGGCGGCCGGCGTCCATGCTGGACACCGCCAGCCGGGTGCCGAGCAGGTCCAGCTCGGTCCGGGCGACCAGCCGGTCGCGGGCGTCCACCTCCCCGCGGACCACGCCGGAGACGTCGAGGAGCAGCCGGGTTCGGCAGAACCGGTCGACCCCGGCGGCGCGGTCGTGCACGACCCCGAGGAAGACCCGCCCGCGCGGGTCCACGGCGGCCAGCGCGGGCGTGGCCGCGTGCGCGGCCGCCTTGACCGCCGCGTCCCGCTCGGCGTCGCCGATGCCCCCGCCGGCCCGGGCGGCGTGCCAGGTCGGCAGGTATAGCGCGGCCGGCAGCCGACGGAACCAGCCGCCGACGTCAGGGTCGGCGGCGGGGTCGGCGACCAGCACCGTGTCGTTGCCGTCCCACGTCTCCTGCCGCCAGGCGTCGAAGACGACCTTGCGCCAGGAGTGGTCCGGCTGGACGGCCGCCACCACCCGCCCCAGCGGGTCGTGGCAGAGGGTGGTCCCGACGCCGACCGCCACGCCGAAGGCGAATCCCGGGTCCGGGTCGAGGAACGGCTCGTACCGGCGCACGACGTTGCGCTTGTTGTCGAGGATCGTCCAGCCGGTGACCGCCCAGGCGCCGTCCTCGGCCTGCTCCCGGCGCTGGATCTCCTCGCCGCTGCCGTCCCGGTAGGACAGGCTGGCGTACACCTCGGAGGTGCCACCGCCCGCGTCGCGGGCGTGCAGGCGGCGGGTCAGCGTGCTCACCACCGCCGGCTGCCCCGCACGGACGAACGCGTGCAGGTCGTAGACCAGCCGGCTGGTGGCCTGCCCGAGCAGGCCGAGCCCGCCGGTGAGCGGGTCGGCCAGGTGCGCGGCGACCGCGGCGTCGGTGAGGTCGGCGACCACGCCGGCCAGCGAGTCGCCCACCGCCTCGGCCGGCTTGCCCATGGCCGCGGTCGCCACGACGTGGCCCAGGGCGTCGAAGGCCGCGGCGCGGCGGTTGCCGTTGGCGTCGGTGACCGTCGCCGGTTGCAGCACCCGGTAGTCGTTGGCGGCCCGCGCCACGTTGCCCAGCGCGTCCTCGGTCTCGGTCACCAGCAGGTCGTGGTCGTCGTAGCCGACCGTCGTGGGACTCCCGAAGGGGTCCACCCACCGGCGGCCGCGGAAGAAGTGCGCGACCGCCTCGGCCAGCTCGGTGGCGGCGTCGTCGCCCGCGCCGGTCGAGTACGACACCCGCGCGGACGGGGCCCACCACCCGTCCTCGCCCGCCAGCTGCACGAAGCCGCCGGGTCCGGTCAGCACGCCGGCCACGTCGGTCGCCGGGAGGTCGGGGAAGACCGCGGTCATCAGTCCCGGCGTCAGCGCCAGCCGGTGGGTGGCGTCGGGCAGGCAGAGCGTGTCGGCGCTGCCGGAGGCGAGCGGTCCGGACAGGTCGTTGCGGCGGTACGTGGTCCGCTCCCGGCCGAGCAGCCGGCGGAACGCCCCCGCTCCGGTTACCCCGCTGCCCTCGACGTCCTCGACGGGCAGGTCGGCCGCGGTCCCGATCAGCGCGCGAAGCTCCGCCGGGGCGAAGCGGCGGCCGGCCGGCGCGACGTTCAGCAGCTCGTACGTGCTGGTGCGTGCGGGCATCGGCCCCCGCCAGGCGTGCGGCGCGGACACCGGCGCGGTGGGGGTCCGCTCGCTGACGACGACGGTCGTCCGGGCCTGCAGGTCGCGGTCCCGGTCGGTCAGCCGCGGGTCCGGGTCGCCGAACCGGCGGCCGTAGGCGACCGACGCGGAGAGCAGGACGGTGCCGAAGTCGTCGACGTCCAGGATCAGCTCGTGGCCGGTCCGCGGGTCGGCCGTCTGCTGGCCGCCGACCGCGTAGCGGCGGCGCTCGTAGTGCGCCTCCACCGTCTCCCGCGGATGCGGCAGGAACACCCCGGGCGCGAGCTTGCGGACCGTATAGCTGCGCTGGGTGACCAGGTACGGCCGGTCCGCGGCCGGGCCGCCGTCGGCGGCGTAGACCTCCCGGCGCAGCACGGACCCCTTCAGCGCCCGCGCCGCCTCCCGGCACTCGACCGGGGTCAGCCCGGGCGGCAGCACCGCGCCGTCGAGGACGGCGCCGTCGCCCGGCTCGCGGTGGTACTCCTCGGCCAGCCGCCGGGACAGGTCCTCGCCGCCCACGAACGCCCCGGTGTGGTGCCAGGTGCGGGTCAGCACCGGCGGGACGTGCGACGCCTCGTCCACATTCGCCCCCGCCGGCAGCGCGCCGGTCGCGGTCAGCACGCCGAACTCCGCGGTGTCCTGCTGGTCCACCCGGGCGAAGCCGCGGAACTCCCGCTCCTCGCCGTCGAAGTAGCCGTGCCGGTAGGAGTACCGGGTGACGAACCGGTTGCGCCCGACGTGGTCGTACGTCTCGACCTGGCGGACCACGTGCACCGGGAACGGCAGCCGGGTGAGCCACGGCCGGCCGGCCGCCTTGTCGGCCAGGTAGAGCTCGGTCGACGACGCGTAGCCGAGCACGGTCTCGCTGCCGAGCCCGTTGTGCAGCCGGGTCAGCAGGTGCGGCTTCCGGCCGGCGGCCAGGTCGAGGTAGCGCACCGGCCGGCGGGCGTCGGCCGGGCGCCGCGAGGACCACACCAGGCAGGCGGTGCCGCGGCCGAGCAGGTCGGTGACGTCGACCGAGACGTCCCGGCCGGGCGGCCCCGGCGCGGGCACCGCCCGGGCATCGGACCAGGCGTTCCCCGCCTCGTTGAGGTAGACCCGCACGCCGTCGGTGCCGAGGTAGACGAGGTCGGTCGTGCCCGAGCCGTCGGTATCGGCCAGCCGCAGCCGCGCGGCGTCGAAGCAGTCCGGGCGGTCGAACCGGGGGGCGTTGGCCATCTCGACCTTGGCGCCGAAGCGCCCGTAGCCGAGGTTGGGCCAGTAGCAGACCTCGCCGTTGCCGATGCGCACCAGGTCAGGCAGGCCGTCGCCGCTGACGTCGGCCAGGTGGAGGGCATGCTCGCCGTCGGCGACCAGGACCCGCGGGCCGCGCTCCTCGTCCCCTGCCCAGGGCACCCGCCCGCCGGCGGCGAAGCCGTCCTGGCCCAGCGACCGGTACCAGCTCAGCGCGTCGGCCGTGCAGTGCAGGATGTCCGGCCGGCCGTCCCCGGTGACGTCCGCGAAGCGGGCGGTGCCGTCGCCCCACCAGAGGGTGGGCCAGGACCGGAACGGCCGGAACGGGCCCCAGTCCCCGTCCGGGCCGCGCTCCTGGCTGCCGGCGCCATCGGTCAGGTCGACCAGGTCCAGCCGCCCGTCCCCGTCCAGGTCCACCAGCTGCCGGCCCGCGCCGGGCCGGGCGGCCAGCGCGGGCACCCGCGCCACCGGCGTGGCGGGGCCGAGCCGGCCGCCGCCCAGGTTCGGCTTGTACAGCCACTCGCCGGGCAGCCTCGCCAGCGCGCCGGCCACGCCCTCGCCGTCGAGGTCGACCCACTGGTGGGCGGCCCCATCGACGCCGGCCGGGAGGTTCTCGGTGCCGGCCAGGGTGTCGATCCGGTACCCCGCCACCGCCGCCACCGCCACCGCCGCCGGCACCGCCATCGAGGAGTGGGCTGCCCGAGTACTCGCAGCGCACCGGCGGCATGGACCGCTCCAGGAAGGAGCCGTCGGGCCGCCGGGCGTACCCGGCGACGACCACGTCGGTGAGGAAGGAGCCAGTGGGCCGCTCGTCGTAGCCCAGGTGGATGGCGCGCGCCGGGTGATGGGCGACGCCGAGCTCCGCCGGGAAGCGGTGGAACACGATCAGCCGGCGGCACAGCCGATAGGTGCGGACCTCGAAGCCGGACCGATAGCGCGAGAACGGGTCGCGCCGGGCCGGCCAGCTCCGGCCGGCCGGGGCGGTCGGCGACAGCGAGGCGAGCACCCGGCCGTCGGCGTCCGGGGGCGCCGCGCGGTAGTGGCCCTCGCCGTAGTCCAGGACGACCTCGAACATCCAGTCCACGCCGTCCGGGTCCGGCGCGGACAGGTGGGACGGCCGGAACCCGTCCGCGGCCGGATCGACGAGCAGCGGGACGCCGTTGCCGTACCGGATGCGCTTGAGGTAGCGGTTCGCCGTCCGGGACCGGTTCCGCTCGCCGACCGCGCCGGTGTCGACGCCGTCGGCGTTCTCGCCCGCGTAGTCGTAGACGACGGCGTTGCCCTTGCCGTCGTAGCGGGCGCGCAACAGCCAGGAGAAGACCCGGGCCGGGTCCGCGGGATCGGCCACTGTGGACCCGACGGTGGTGCCGAAGACGCTGAGCACGTTGTCCCGGGAGATCGTGCGCCAGTGCACCGCGCCGGACCGGTGCGTCCAGCGCTCGACCCGGGTGAAGAGCCCCTCGATGCGAGGCTGGTAGCGGCGGACCAGGTGGTCGCCGCGCACGGTGTCCGGCCCGGGCGCGGGCACCAGGTCCTCCGCGCCGGACAGGACGAAGATGTCGTCGTCGGCGTAGCGGGGCACGCCGCGGTCGGTCCGCCGGGTCACCGCCGGGACGGCCAGCTGCCAGCCGAAGCCGAACGGCCCGTTGCCGGCGGTCGAGTCGTACGCCAGCTCCAGCTCCGGACCGAAGCCGTCCCGTCCCGCCGGCAGCTCGACCGGCAGCGTCACCGACGCGGCGCCGGTGACCGGGTTGGCGGCCAGCTTCTCGCCGACCCCGCGGAAGGCGCCGCCGCCCCGCGGGAGCGAGACGGCCGGCGGGCCGGGCGACGGCGGCCTCGGGCCGCCCGGCCCGGCCGGCGCCGGGGCAGGACCGGGCAGCGGGGCGGTCCCGGCCGGCCCGCCGGGACCCCGCGGCAGCGGGCTCACCGCTGTCGCGGGTGGACCCGCTTGGCCGTCGGCAGCACCGTGGACAGCAGCGAATACGGCTGCCGGAGCTCGTCGGCCACCTCCTCCGGGGTGAGGAAGAGCACGTCGAGCCCGAACGGCGAGGTGCCCTTCAGCACGCTGACTACGTTCCGCCCCCGCAGGTGCCGGGGCAGCTCGGTGGCCTTGACCACGACCAGGTCGAGGTCGCTGCCCTCGGTCATGGTGCCCTTGGCGTAGGAGCCGAAGACCCAGACCTCGGTCGGGTCGTACAGGGCCACGATCCGGCCCACCACCCGCTCCACGTCCTGCTCGCCGATCACGGCGCCACCTCGTACCGGAACACCAGGGCGAGGTCCGCCACCTCGTCCGGAGCGAGCGAGCGGAAGTCGGCCGCGCCGCCGCGCCGGAGCTTGACGCTCCAGGCGGGGACGGGCGCCCCGGCCGGCACCGGCGCCCGCCCGATCGGGGACGCCGGGGTCAGGCCCTGCGCGCCGCCGCTGTGCAGGCCGCCGAAGGCGGGGTCCGACGCCAGGGCGACGGTGAGCTCCGGGCCGCCGGGCCGGCTCACCACCAGGGTGTACGGCCCCGGGTCGGCGAGCCGGGCGACCACGTCGACGCCGGTCACCTTGATGCCCAGCCCGGTGGTGAAGAACGGGAACCGGTCGGCCGGCGTCTCCACCCGCAGCGCCTGGTCCTCCCCCGCTGGCGGCGGCGCGCGGAACGCCGCGGCCCACCCGGTCGGGTCCTCCTCGCGCGGGCGGACCAGCAGGTAGAGGCCCTTGCGGCTCTCCGCCAGCACCGTCCGGTTGACCGACGCGCGCACCTCGGCGGCGGCCGCGGCGGCGAAGGCGGCGCCCCCGTCCCGCGCCGTGTAGTGCAGGTGCAGGACGACGTCGCTCACGGTCGAGTAGTCGAACCGGGGGAATACCGGGGTCAGCTTCAGCTGCCAGCTGCCCACCGCGCCGGCAGCCTCGAACGGCAGGTACCGCTCGTCCTCCAGCCGCAGCTCGAACAGGCCGCTGTCGTTCTGGCCGCTGCTGGTGACGACCGCGCTGGTCCCGCCCGGGTCGTCCACGAAGCGCGGGTCGTCGCCGGTGGTCGCCCTGGCGTACCCCGGCCCGGTCGCCGTGCTGACCCGCACCTGGTTGCTCATCAGCCGCAGGGCCAGGGACACGCCGGCGTACGGCCCGACCACGCACGGCACGCTGACGCTCACCGTCTTGATCCGCCGGAAGTAGTGGCCCGGGGTGTCCAGGTCGAACAGCAGCTCGGGCAGGTGCACCACGCACTCGCCGGTGGTCCGCAGCCGCAGCAGCGCCGCCGGGTCGAGCTGGGCGAGCGAGACGTGCTTGGTCAGCTCCAGCTCTCGAGTGTGCTGGGTGAGGTACGCGGTCTCCAGCCGCTGCAGGTCGTAGCGGAGCTTGTCCGCCGCCAGCAGGCCCTTGCGCAGGCTGTCCCAGTAGCCGAACTGGACGTAGGAGGAGTCGGTGAGCCCCAGCTCGCGCCGGAAGCACTGTTCGGCCCGCTTCGCCACGCTGTACGCCAGCTGGTACGACTGGAAGTAGGTGGCGCTGGTCTGGCCCACCATCCACTCGTACAGCTCGTCGTTGGAGAACCGGTCGCGCAGGTGCTCCTCGACGTCGGCCGCCGTGCGCACCACGATCTCGTGGTTGCGCTGCTCCTGCCGCACCAGCTCCCGGCGGATCTCCGCGGCGGTCTGCTGGGCCCCGATGAGCTCCAGCTCCCGGTCGGCCACCCGGTGCTGGAACTCGTTCTCCTTCTGCCGCCGGTCGTAGGCGCCCATGGTCTGCGCCATCTGCGCGCCGGTCTGCAGGATCGCCGCGGCCACCCGCGCCACCCGGGCGAAGGCGCCGGAGGACTTGCCCACGTTCTCGCCGCCGTACTTGGCAGTGACGTGCGGCGAGCCGCCGGCACCGGACGCGCCGAACTGCGCGTCGGGCACGGCGTGCGCGGCGCCGGAGGTGGTGTCGAGCGCGATGGAGATCGCCTGGGCCAGGGCGCTGCCGGCGGTGGCGGCCAGCGCCAGCGCCTCCCAGGTGTTCATCGTGTCGTTCTTCAGGCCGGCGAAGTACTCCTCCCGGGCCGCCACGACCGCGCGGTTGCCGGCCAGCACCTCGAGCTGCTGCTCGGCCTCCTCCAGCGACCTGGCGTGCACCAGCCGGACCTGCTCCTGCAGCCGGTGCTCGGCAGTGCCGCGGACCAGCTCCAGCTTGGCCGCGTCCCGGCGGTCGAGCGCGGCGAGCAGCTCGTTGCCCAGCATGCGCACGGTCTCGGCGAGCTCGACGGCGGTGCGGATCATCACCCGGAACCGGTACGGCGGCAGCGCGGCGCTGGTGTCGGCCAGCACGCTGCCCAGGTCCAGCCCGGCGGCGGCGGCCTTGACCAGCAGCCCCGGGTCGATCGGCGGGGCGAACAGCGCCAGCTGCCGGACCGCGCCCTCGATGTTCATGCAGTGCCGGACCTTGAACAGCCGGTCCTCGACCAGGTCCCAGTACCCGAGCAGCTTCTCGTTCGGCGGCACGGCGAAGTACAGCGGCGGCAGGACCGGCAGCTTCGGGGTTGCCGGGTCCGTCGCCACGTTGACGTGCGCCGGCGCGAGCTGGTTCTCCGCGGCGGCCACCGCGTTGGAGAAGTCGTCCAGCGACCCGGCCAGCTCCGCGTACGTCATCGGCACCGCCTCCGACCGCGGCGGCACGATCTCCGGCCGCGGGCCGAGCAGCTCGGCGGCCAGCACGTAGAGCTGGGTGGCCTCGTTTACCGACTCCAGGCTGTCCTGCCGGAACAACTGGTCACCCCAGGCGATGAGGTTGTCCAGGTAGCGCATCACGATGGCCCGCTGGTAGGCCACCGGCCGGAGGGCGGCCAGGACGTGCGGGTCGAACGGGTTGGCCCGCCACTGCGCCACCTGGTGCTCGACCTCGGGGTCGCCGCGGTGCACCTGGGCGAGCAGGTTCTGGATCCGCTGCCGCCAGTAGTCCGCGGCGGTGGCCTGGAAGAACGGCTTGGTCACCCAGTACTTCTGCGGCACCGGCTCCGCCGCGGCGTTGGTCGGGTCGAAGATGTACTCGTACCAGCGCTTGGCCTCCTCGAAGCGCTGGTTGCGGCTCAGCGAGTCCGCGATCTGGAACGGGGCGTGGAAGAAGAGCTCCCAGTTGTAGAGCGCGTACCCGGCGTTGTGCCCGAAGTCGACGCCCTCGTCCGGGTACGGCCCGAGCACCAGCCCGGTCGGCTTGTAGTAGTTCTTGAAGGAGAACGGCGGCACGCCCTGCACGCCGGCCGGGTCGAGCTGCAGCCGCCGGGCGAAGAGCCGGTCGACGCCGCCCCGGTTCAGCTCCCGGGCGAACAGCTGCACCCACGGGTGGTAGAAGGACGAGAACGTGTACTGCGCCCGGTAGAACGGCTTGTAGGCGTACGCCGGCGCGTCGATCGTGAAGTAGTGACCGTGCTGGTAGTACCGGGTGGGCACGACGAAGAACGACCGCTGCCGGTCGGCGTAGAAGAACGGCAGCGAGGAGTCGAAGCTGAGGTGCTGGTGCGGGACGACCAGCCGGTACCGGTCGGCCCGGTCGAGCACCGCGGCCGAGGTGGACACGCCGTAGAGGTCGTACGCGGTGTAGCAGGTCGCCACCCGCGGCCGCTGCGGCGAGTGCTTCGCCGTGGTGGTCGGGCCGATGGCCATGCCGTCGTAGCCGCTGCTCGTGGGCAGCGCCAGGTTGCCGAGCTGCAGTTCGGCGGGGAGCGCCCCGATGCCGCGGGTGTGCGGGCCGGCCGCGCTCAGGCCCGAGGCGGAGACGGTGTAGGCCTCGACCCCGTTGCCCACCCCGCCGAGCACGAACTCGGCGAAGTGCGCAGGCGCCGACCCGCCGGACGAGACGAACAGGTCCACCCGCAGCAGCGCGTCGTCCACTGAGGACTTGAGCGTGACCGCGTGCGGCTCGACGTCGCCGGTCACGACCAGCGTCTGCGGGGCGGTCCGGGTGGGGGTCCACTTCTGTGCCCGCAGCTCGCTCCAGCAGAGCTGGATCTCCAGGTGGGTCTTGGCGGCCGGCGGGACCGCGCTGGACAGCTGCATGGCCGGCTGGGTCTGGGACCGGTCCGGCTTGGGCGCCGCGGTGGTCCAGAACAGGTGCAGCCGGCGGTTCCACACCACCGGGAGGACGTGGTCGCCGGTGATGTCGAGGTCGATCTTGGTCCACGCCGTCCAGCGCCAGGAGTCGATCCACTGCCGGTGGTAGTACGTGGGCGGCTGGCCCGGCTTCCGGCCGATCACGTGCAGCACGGTCGGGTCGGACGACTCGTGGAACATGCCGACCACGTCGAGCCGCCCGACGCCGTCGAGCTTCTCCAGGTACGACCGGAACGCCTCCTCGGCGGTGTCCCGGGTGACCTCGTTCTGCAGCAGGTCGCTCTCCAGCTCCTGGAAGAACGGCGACTTGTCCCGGCGGAGGGTCGGCTCCACCCAGTTCTCCGGGTAGAGGAAGACCTTGCGGTTCGCCTCCCAGACCCGGTAGCGGCTGAGCCACTTCCACTGCAGCCAGTCGGCGTCGACCGCGGCGTCGACCACCACCTCGGGCTCGAGGTTGAGGATGCTGCGCTGCACGAACAGTTGCACCGCCGCGTTCGCCTGGACCAGCCGAGAGGTCGACTGGCAGGCGCCCATCTCGACGTCGATCAGGTAGTGCGCGTAGACGTCGGCGGCGTCGCGCCAGCGCCCGACGCCGGCCGGCGGGTGGGCGAGCAGGTAGCCGACCAGGGCGTCGCGCTGCCGCTCCCGCAGCACGTCCCGCAGCGGCTTGGCCACCGCGGCCCACTGGTCCGCGGGGTACTTGGCCTTGACCGTCTGCTTGACCGCGTCGGCCGCCGCGGCGGTCACCGTTGGTGCCAGCCAGCTGCCCAGCCGGGCCGGCAGGCCGAGCCGGCGCAGGTGCTCGAACGCGGGCACGAGCCGGGCGAGCGCCCGCTCCGACCGGTAGTCGGCCGGGTACGCCAGGCCGAGCAGGCCGGTGTCCGCGAGGTCGGCCGGGTCGCCGGTCAGCGCGGCGAGATCGTCCGCCGGCCATTGGGTGCGCGCCGCGAGCGCGGTCATGAAGGCGGCCTTGGACGCGCCGGAGCGGGCCAGGTCCAGCAGGGCGGTGACAGGGCCGCCGGCCGCCGGCAGGCCGGCCTTCACGGCGGCCGCCTCGGTCAGCCGCCGCCAACCGACGTACCGGCCGGCGGGGTCGCCGACCGCGGCGGCGGGCAGGCCGGCCGGGTCGAGCCAGCCGGCGGCGATGCCGTTCGCCCGCAGCCAGCGGGCGTCGTCCTCGGTCAGCCGCAGTCCGGCGATCAGCTGCGCCGCCTTGTCCAGCGCGGCGTAGTCGCGGAAGTAGACGGCGAAGCCGGCCTCGCCGCGCCCGACCGGCGCCTGCTCCCGGGCGGGGTCGCGGGCGACGCCGCCGAGCGCGAGCAGCTCGTCGAGCAGCGGCCGGGTCGAGTCGCCCTGCCCCCGGAACCACGTGGTCACCAGGTCGGAGACGGTGCTGGTGGGCAGCCCGAGCGCCTCGGCGAGGCCGTGCACGACGATGCTCCGGCCCTGCTCGGCGACGGCCGCCGGTGCCCCCGGATTCTCCGCCGCCACCTTCCTGAGCTTGTCCCGCAGGGACTTCAGCAGCGTGCCGACCGCGACGTCGTCCCCGACCGCGCCGGCGCTGCCGTCGGTGCGGTGCCGCAGCAGGTAGTCCAGCTGCGCCGTCGAGAACGGCGACCGGCGCACCCGGTCGACCTCCGCGCAGAAGGACAGCAGCGCCTCCGGGTTCGCCCGGTCGAACGGATCGAGCCGCTGGTGGAACGGCGCGGCCGGGATCTCGGCCTCGACCAGGCCGCGCAGGGCCAGCAGCTCGGCGACCGGGACCTTGAGCACCCGGGCCAGCAGGACGTTGCGGTACAGCGTGGAGAGGTTGGCCAGGGTGAGCTTGCCGTCGGTGAGCTCGCGGACGGCGACCGCGATGTCGGCGTCGGACAGCTCGAACGCGCCGGCCAGGGTCGGGTGGTGGTCGGCCAGCTTCGGGCCGGTGGCGACGCCGCGGATCTCGGTGCGGGCGTCGTCGAGGGCGAACGCGGCGTTGACCGGGTTGCGGACCCGCCGGTTCTGGAACAGGTCGTCGTAGAGCGGGCTGCGGACGGTCTCGTCTCCGGGCAGCGGCGGGACCAGGAGGGTGTCGAGGGCGCCGACGAGGGCCACCGCCGGCGCCGGCTCCAGGCGGAACCGCGCCATCATCGTGCTGACCACGGAGAGCTGCCGCAGCAGCGTCGCGTTGAGCCGGCCGAGCCCGGCGGGGATGGTCGGCTGCAGGTTCGCGATGGCCGCGTCGAGGTCGTAGGCGTCCCAGCCGAGCCGGCGCTGGAGCCGGACGAAGCGGTGCAGCCGGGCCAGGAAGTCCGCGGTCAGGCCCTGCGCCGTCATGGTGGCCAGGTCGCACGAGGTGTCGGGGTCGCAGTGCGTGGTGACCGCGTTGCCGGGGTTGACGAAGCGGGTGTTGAGCAGCCGGCGGAACTCCTCGTACGGCAGCCCCGACCGGTCGAGCAGGATGCGGACCCGGCTGAGCACGTCGAGCCAGCCACCGGTCACCGTGATCGTGCGGTCGACCGGGTCCTGGACGGTGTTGCCGGTCTCGGCCAGACCCCAGAAGCTCCACGGCGGGCGGGCGGTGGTCCCCGGCCCGCCGACGATGATGTCCGCCTCGGTCGGGGAGAGGCCGAGCCCCTCGACGGCGAGCGCGACGGACCCGGCCGAGCTTGGGGCCGGCGCCGGGGTGAAGACCCGGCTCAGCGCCGCCCGGTCGGTGCCGAGCACGCCGAGGTAGGTCCGCACCTCGGCGAGCGGGAGGTCGAACGGCAGGTGCCACGGGAACACCTGCGCGGCGAGCTTGGCGTAGGCGGCGGTGTTGACGTACTGCGGGTTGGCGTTCAGCTCCTCGGTGGTCAGCGTCGTCTGCCGCGACCGAGCCGCCGCGACCGGGTCGGCCGGCGGCGCCACCGCGTCCTCGAGCAGCTCGTTGACCAGATCCAGGTACGGCAGGACCGTGGTCGTGTTCGCGCAGGTGAGCTGGATGTGGGCGAGGTCTGGCCGGCGCTGCAGCAGCACCTGCTGGGCGCTCTTGCCGGCGGTGTTCCGGTAGGACAGGAAGTGCAGCAGGTCCACGAAGTAGGCGGCCGGGCTCAGCACCGACCGGCAGTGCTTGCAGGCGCAGAGGTCCAGCGAGCCGAAGAGCGTCTGGAGGTTGGGGAACTCATCGGCGTGCAGCGTCTCGGTGGCCGCGTCGGCCAGGGGCACCACCGGGTCGGCCGCCGGGTCGGCCAGCGGATCAGCGAGCGGGTCGACCGGGGCCGGCGCCACCGGCCCGGGGACGACGATGTCCGCCGGCAGCTCCGGCCGGGCCGGAACGGCCCGCGGCCCCGCCGCGACGAAGCCGGCGTTGACGTTCATGACCAGCGCCATCGACATGGCGTACGTCTGCTCGGCGACCGAGTAGACCCGCGCCGCCTGCGTCGCGCCGATCTCGGCGTGGTCGGCGTACGCGGTCAGGAACCGGGACCGGCCCATCGCGTAGACCTGCCCCGCCGAGCGGATCTTGTCGGTGAGCAGCGGCCGGGCCACGGCGTAGCGCTGGGTCAGCTTCAGCATGCGCTGGCCGGCCAGCAGCGACTCGCGGACCGCCACGCCGGCGTCGCCGGAGACCCGGTCGCCCCTCGCCCGGAGGTACCGGTCCACGTTGGTGCGCATCAGGTTGAACGACGGGTTGGCGTCGAGGAACGCGGCGACGTGCTCGGCGGCAGGCAGCGGCGGCGCGGCGTCCGCCGCCATCCGGGCCGCGAACGCGGCGGTCGGGTGCCGCCGCTCGAAGTTGCGCTCCAGGATGTACGCGTACGCGTCGACCGCGTGCGCCTGGTCCTGGCCGCTGAAGTTCTTCGGGATGCCCACCGGGTCGCCGCCGTCGGCGCCGGACAGGATGATCGACTTCCAGTCGGCCGCGGTGAGCTTCGCCAGGTCCCGGGTGCCCCGGATCTCGCCCCGGTTCCGCCGGCCGGCGAGCGCGGCGATGAGCGGCAGGTGCCCGCGGGTGTCGCGGCCGAGGTCGACGGCGAAGCGCAGGGCCCCGATCTCGGGCGCCGTGAAGTTCTCCTTGGTGCGCAGGTCCTGCCAGAAGCGGGTGGTGGAGCCGCCGAGCTCCTGCAGCCGGGACATGAAGGCCCGCTGCTTGTCCCGGGGCAGCTCGACCGCGGACAGCACCGCGCCGATCGGTGTCTTGCCCAGGCCGTGCGTCGCGGTCAGGGCCCGGTCGACCGCGAGCTGATCGAGCCGGGCCAGGTCCTCCTCGGCGCGCCGGGCGTAGTCGGGCGAGACGACCCCGTCGGCCAGCGCGGCCTCCACCGACTGCCGACGCACCCTGGGCGAGGCGGCCAGGATCGCGTCGAGGACTCGGTCGGCGTTGCCGTCGAGGTCGACACCGGCGCTCCCCGAGGCCAGCACGGCGGTCGAGGTGTCGGTCGGGACGTTGCGGTCGAGGAGCGCGTAGAACAGCTCGGACGGCAGGTCGCTCTTCTCGGCCAGCCGGGCCGCCACCGAGTACGACGCGATCCGCGAGCGGGAGAGCCCGGTGTCGGCGGACAGGAACGTCAGGTCCTGGAACCGGTCGTCCTCGACGAGCTCCTGCGGGCGGAGCCGGCCCAGCCGGGGCGCGACCGCCAGCTGGGTCTCGACGAACTGCGCGGCCGACGTGCGCGCCGGCCCGCCCAGCGCGACGGCGACGGTCGCCGTCGGCTCGACGTTGTGCTGCACCGGGGAGGTGAACGCGGGCGCGCCGTTGGCGCCGAGGACGGTGAGCTCCAGGTCGTTGGAGAGGCCGTCCGGCTCCAGGGGATACTCGACCCGGTACCGCCCGTTCTCGTCGCTGGTCGTCCGGCCGATCTCGGCCGACTCCCGCAGCGCCCGGCGGTTGACCACGACGACCGCTCCCCGCATCGGGAGCCCGTTCGGGTCGGTGACCAGACCCTCCAGCAGGCCGGTCCGGTTGGCGGCCAGGTCGCGGCCGGCGTTGTTGGATGGCGGGTCGAGGCGGCCCAGCACGTCCCGCATCGCGGTGAGCGCCCCCTGGTCCCCGCCGCCGTCGGCGGCCAGGCCCATGAGCTGGCGGAGCCGGGCGACCGCCGCCTGGGTGCTGGGTCCGAACTCGGCGGCGTCCCGCTCCTCGTCGACGACATCCAGTCCGATGGCCTCGAAAGCGCGGTGCAGGACCCGGATGTCCTCGGCCGAGACGCCGCGCTCCGCATCGCCGACGGCTGGCGCCGGCCCGTCGGCTTCCGGCTGATCAGCTGGTGCCGGGCGCCCGGATCGGGCCGCGGCCAGCGCAGCGGTCAGCGCGGCCGCCGTCCTGCCGTCCACCGTGCCGAGGTCCCGCAGCCCGCTGACCCGCTGGAACCGGGCGACCGCGGCGCCGGTGCCCTCGCCGAACCGGCGTCCGTCACGTTCGGACTCCGGGATCTCGTACCCCAGCGCCGCCAGCTCCCGGTGCAGCTCAGCGACGTCCTCGCCATCGACGCCCGTCCGGAGCTCCCGCCCACGCAGCTGCATCTGGGCCCTTTCGTCGCAACCACAAGGGAGACGCCCCCACCACGCGCACCCTGGGGCCGGCCGGGCGGGACGTTAGCGATGCCGGCAGCACCGGCGCCATGTTCCGATCCAAGTGCTGCCCTTTGAGGCAACGCCTGCCGCCGGTGGCGCTCCCCCGGGCGGGTCACGGGTTCGGGAGGTCCACCTACGTGCTGGGCGGGGCCGGGAGCCACCGGCGCCCGCCGGCCCGGGAGGAACATCGCCGCGGCTGGGTGGCCACGATGCCGTCAGCCATCACTCAACCCTGAGTCGAGCCCGCTTACCTCCCGCGCGCCGCGGCGCACGACGTACCGCCGCGGCGCCCCCTACTGCTGGCCCACCCCGCGACTGGCCCAGCATGGCCGCCGCCGGACGCGGTCACCTCATCCTCGGTGAGTGAGCAAGGCTCCCGATCGCCCACTGTGGACTTTGGCCGGTCTGTTGCGTACGCCGGGCAGCCGGGGCGTCGAGGTCAGGACCGTTGAGCCGGACGGGCCAGCGGTCTGCGATCGGTGCTCGGCGACCGGTCAGGAGAATTCTTCCAGCCGCTCCGAGACGATGATCCGACCCGCCGCCTCGATCAGCGCGAGGTGGGAGAACGCCTGCGGGAAGTTGCCCAGGTGCCGTCCGGTGCCGACGTCGAACTCCTCGGCGTACAGCCCGAGCGGTGAGGCGACCCGCAGGAGGCGCTCCATCAGGTCCCGGGCGCGCTGGTGTTCACCGACGATCGCCAGCGCCGAGACGAGCCAGAACGAGCAGATGAGGAACGATCCCTCCTTGCCGGACAGGCCGTCGTCGGTCTCGTCGGTCCGGTAGCGCAGCACGAAGCCGTCCTCGGTCAGCTGCTCGGCGATGGCCAGCACGCTGCTGTGCAGGCGTTCGTCGTCCGGCGGCAGGAACCCGAACATCGCGGCGAGCAACGTCGAGGCGTCGAGCGAGTCGGTCTCGTAGTGCTGGCGCAGGACGCCGGCGGCGGTGAGGCCGTGGTCCAGGATGTCCTGCTTGATCTCGTCCGCGGTGGCGCGCCAGCCGTCGCCCAGGTCGGCGTCTCCGCGGATCTCGGCCAGCTTGGCGGCACGGTCGAGCGCCACCCAACACATGAGCTTGGACGACACGTAGTGCTGGGGCTTGCCGCGGGCCTCCCAGATGCCCTGGTCCGGTTCCCGCCAGACGGCCTGCGCGCACCCGGCCTGCGACTGGACGAGTCCCCACAGCCGCCGCGGCAGCCGCTGGCTGCGCCGCGTGTGCAGCAGGACCGAGTCCAGCACCGCGCCGAAGACGTCGTTCTGGCGCTGGTCGAAGGCCCCGTTGCCGACCCGTACAGGACGGGCCCCGGCGTAGCCGGACAGCTCGTCGACGATCGACTCGGTGAGGTCCCGACGGCCGTCGATCCCATACATGATCTGCATGGAGCCGTCATCGTTGGGCTCCAGGTCGGCGACGAACTGCATGAACTCGTCGGCCTCCCAGTCCAGGTTCAGGAAGTGCAGCGCCTGCAGGGTGAAGGTCGAGTCGCGCATCCAGGTGTAGCGGTAGTCCCAGTTGCGCTCACCGCCCGGAGTTTCGGGTAGCGACGTTGTCAGCGCCGCGATCGTCGCGCCGGTCGGCATGTAGGTCAGGCCCTTGATCGCCAGGGCGGAGCGCTGGATCGGCTCGAACCAGCGGTGGTCGGGCAACCGGGCCCGGCCCAGCCAGCTACGCCAGAAGCGGGTGGTGGCGTCCAGCCGCCGGTTGGCCTCCTCGACGTCGCCTACGGAGTCCAAGTCGTGCGCCCAGGACAGCGAGCAGTAGATCTCCTCGCCCGCGCGCAGGACATGCCTGGCCCGGACCCGGTCGCCTTCCACGCCGAGCTGCAGGTCGGTCTGCAGCCTGATCGTCAGCTCGCCCCCGGTGGCGTCGGCGGTGTGCCGGCTGCCGTCGACCAGGGCCCACCGCGCCGGCACCCGCCCGTAGTCGAACACCGGCTCGCACACCAACTCGACCTCGACGGTGCCTTCGAGGCACCGGACCGTGCGCACGAGCAGGTGGTCGGCGTCGTCGTCGGCCGGTGGCCGGGTGTGCGGCGTGACCTCGTCCTCGTGTTCCCGCGGACCCATGGTCAGCGCGTCCCGCACCAGGATCCAGCCGGTCGGCGTCTTCCACGTCGTGGCCAGGATGTTCGTGCCCGGCTCGTACGTCCGTGCCGTCGGGTGCTGGATCCCGAACGGCCCGACGCGGAAGTAGCCGGCCTGCCGGTCCAGCAGGCTGCCGCACACGCTGGGCGAGTCGAACCGGGGCACGCACAGCCAGCCGATCCCGCCGTCCGGCGAGACCAGCGCGCCGGTGTGGCAGTCGGACAGGAACCCGTAGTCGGCGATCGGTGGGAACGGGGACGGGGCGGCCGCGCTCTGCACTTCCGGTCCCGGCACCCTCGGTGTATCCATCGCCGCTCCGTCTCGCTCGCGTCGCAGGGACGCCCCCGCACACGGCCCAAGTTATCGGCGCTCGAATGGCTGCACTTCATCCTGCGTGGATGGTCGGACCCCGGTTCGTCCCCAGGATGCCTTGTAGGCACGAGCCCTATCGCCGACCGCTAATAGCTCTCTCCTCGCGGACCCGCGGATCTCGACGGTCTGTCAGTCGGTGGCGTCCGACAGACGGATGCACGCACATCGGCAGGAGCCTGCCTCGACTCTTGGGGCGGCCTTCAGGTGCTGGCGGGAACAGCGGGGTGGGTCGCCGCCTCCGGGTTCGACCCGGCGCGGGCTTCGGGATAGCGCGAGAGCTGGATGGCCTTGTCGACCGCGACGACCGCCGGCGCGATGAGCGAGAGGCCGAGGACGGTCAGCCATTGCCCTCCGGTGAGCGAGGTGGTGTCGAGCAGGCGCTGGAGCATGCCCAGCTCCACGGCGGCCCAGGTGAGGGTCCAGCCGAGGATGATCCAGCCGAGGTACGGGAACAGCGGCGCCGACCACGGCGCCTGCCGCTCTCGCCGCATCACCAGGCCGATGTTGACCGCGCTGAGCGAGACGATGGCGAAGGCCATGGTCATGGCCGCGGACGGCTGCTCGGTGCTCGGCTCGTCAGGCCCCCAGGCGAGCACGGACAGCGCGGTGGCGGCGACGATGAACCCGGTGACGACCCAGCGAATGATCTGCGGCGGGTTGACGATCTTCGTGCCCGGCTTCCGCGGCGGCCGCTGCATTACCCCGGGGTCGGGAACGTCGGCGATGAACCCGATCACCACGGTGATGACGACGAAGAACTTGGCGAACAGCAGCTGGAGTGGGAAGAGCGCAACACCGCTGTTGATGTTGAGGATCGTGGCGAAGACCATCAGTTGCAGCACCGAGGACAGGATCGTCAGCTGCAGCTTGACGTACGAGGTGATGCGTCGGTAGATGTCGCGGCCCAGGTCCACGGCGCGCACCAGGGTTGCGAAGTTGTCGTCGGTCAGCACGATCTTCGCCGCCTGCTTGGTCACCTCCGAGCCGCTTCCCATGGCGACGCCGATGTCGGCCTGCTTCAGGGCGGCCGCATCGTTCACCGCGTCGCCGGTCATGGCGACCACCTGACCCGACTCCTGCATGACCCGCGCCAACCGCAGCTTGTCCTCCGGTGCCACCCGCCCGAAGACGTGGAGTCGGGGGAGCTCGTCGGTCAGCTCGGCATCGGTCAGGTGGCCGAGCTCGGTCCCGGTGATCACGCCCGGCCCGAGCCCGAGCTCGTCCGCGATGGCCCGGGCGGTCACCGTGTGGTCACCGGTGATCATCCGCACGTCGATCCCCGCCTTGAGGGCGACGTGGACGGCGTCCCTGGCCTCGGTGCGCAGCGGGTCCATGATGCCGACCAGCGCGACCAGCACCAGGCCGGTCACCGCGGTCATCGGGTCGGCGAGCGCCGCCGACATCGCCGCGTCGTCGAGGTCCCGGACGGCGAACGCCAGCACGCGCAGTCCGCGCTCGGACAGCTGTCGGTTGGCGGCCAGGATCTGGTCGCGGACTATGTCGATGGGCACGAGCTCGCCATGCCACAGGGCCTGACTGCAGCGCTGCACGACCACGTCGGGAGCGCCCTTGACACAGGCGAAGTGCGGCTCGTGCAGGATCCGGGGGCCCATCCAGTCGGGACGGTCGTGGAACGTCGCCATGAACTTGTACTCGGAGTCGAACGGCACCTCGGCCCGGCGGGGCAGGGTTGCGCGCGTCTGCACGGCGTCGGTGCCCAGCTTCGCGGCGAGCACGACGAACGCCGCCTCGGTGGGATCGCCGATGACGGTCTCGTCGTCGGCGACCGTCGCGTCCGTACAGAGGCTCAGGCCGAGGGCCAGGCGGCTGAAGTCCGGCGGCTTCCCTCCGGCCACGCCCAGGATCGCGCCGGTCTTGCGGTAGCCGACGCCGTCGATGGTGTACCAGTCGCCGGCGGCCAGCATCGTGGTGGCCGTCATCGCGTTCATGGTCAGCGTGCCGGTCTTGTCGCTGTTGATGAGCGTCGTCCCGCCCAGGGTCTCGACGTCGGTGAGCGACTTGACCACGGCCTTCGACTCGGCCAGGCGCCGCGCCCCGGACGACAGCATGGCCTGGACGAACGTCGGCAGGCCGGTCGGGATCGACGCGATCGCGGTCGACACGCACAGCAGCAGCAGGGTCTCGATGTCCTGGCCCCGCACGATGCCGAAGACGGCGATCACGGCGACCGCCAGCCAGGCGACCAGGCCGAAGACCTTGGTCATGCCGTCGAGCTCCCGCTGCAGCGGCGAGCGGGTCCGCTTGGTGGCGGTCACCATGTCGGCGATCTGACCCATCTGGGTCGCCTGACCGGTCGCGGTGACCACGAACAGCGCCGCGCCGCGGGTGATCTGCGTGTTCTGGAAGACCAGGTTCGTACGGTCGCCGAGGGCTACCTCACCCTCGGGCAGGGTCGTGCGGTCCTTGGTCACCGGCGCGCTCTCGCCGGTGAGGGAGGCTTCCTGCACCTCGAGCGACGCGGAGGACAGGATCCTGCCGTCCGCCGGCACGACGTCGCCGGCCTCGAGCAGCACGACGTCCCCCGGCACCAGCCTGGTGGACTCGATCTCCTCCACCGCACCGGAGCGCCGTACCCGGGCGCGCGGGACCTGGAGCTGGGCCAGCGCCTCCACGCTGGCCCGCGCCTTCAACTCCTGACTCGAGCCCATCACGACGTTGAAGGTCACCAGCCCCAGCACGACCAGGGCCGTCGCCACCTGGCCGATCGCGAAGCTGGCCACACAGACGATCAGCAGCATGATGTTCATCGGGTTGGACAGCTGCCCCCGGGCCACCACCCAGCGGCTCGGCGGCGGCTCGCTCGCCAGCTCGTTGGGGCCGTACTCGGCCAGTCGCCGGGTCACCTCGGCGGCGTCCAGCCCGTGGTCCGGGCTGACCCCCAGCCGCTCGGCCGCCGCCTCCGCCGGCGTCGCATACCAGGAGACCGGCTCCGCAGGAGGCTTGACGAGTGTCATCTCTGTTCTCCGACATCGTGGGCGGGACGTCGCCGATGTCCGCGTGCGGCCGGGCGGCTGACGCGGTCAGTGCGCTGGTCGCATCGGCCTGGCGCGGGCGGCTTCGGTTCGTTTCCAGCCGAAGTCGAGGGCGACGCTGAGCACGAGAATGGCCAGCAGCGTGATGACCGAGGCGGTCTCGTGGATGAGGGTCGTGAGGACGAAGGTCACCAGCACGATGCCGGCCGAGGCGATGGCGATCGTGAGCACGGCGGCGCTCGCGCCGGTCTCGGCCCGGACGCGGAAATGTGCCGCGGTGATGAAGGTGAAGATCAGCAGGGCAACCGCGCTGCCGATGGATGCGATCGCGTCCAGGTTGAAGAACAGGGCGAGCAGAATGCACGCCACGGCCGCGATCAGGAGCCCAGCCGACACCCGCCCGCCGAACCGGCGCGCCATGAGGCCGGGGAACTGTCCCGTCTCGGCCAGTCGCTCGGACAGCCCGGCCGCCGGGTACAGCCCGGCGTTGGTGGCGCCCGCGGTCGCGAACAGCGCCGTGACCGCCATCAGGTAGTAGCCCGCTCGGCCGAGCGACGGCTCCGCGGCGACGGCCAGTGCGGTGTCACCCGAGGAGATCACCTCATCGACTGTCAGCGTGCCGAAGACACCCAGCGCGATGGCGATGTAGATCACGCTGGCGATCGAGAGCGCGAGGAACATCGCCCTGGGCAGCTGGCGCGACGGATTCGCCAGGTCCTTGGCCGTGAAGGTGATGATGCCGAAGCCCAGGAAGGCGAAGAAGGTGAGCGCGACGCTGGAGACGATGTCGCGCAGCGGCGGATAGCCCGACGGCGCCAGCAGCGACGGGTCCATGTTGACGAGGGTGACCACCGCGAAGACGACGAGGATCCCTACCACCACGTACACGATCACGGTCTGGGCGCTCGCGACGAGCCTCGACCCCACGATGTTCACCCCGGTCATGACGACGATGACCAGCGCGGCGAAGAACTTGGCCCAGGCCGCGTTCTCGTCCGCGAAGACGGCGCTGGCGTAGCTGCCGAACGAGACGGCCACCATCGCGGTAACGATGGCGTTGGCCGCGAACGTCAGCCAGGCGGTGATGCCGGTGATGTGGCCGTTGCCGAATCCCTTCGCGACGTACTCGAGCAGGCCGCCCGCCGACGGGTAGCGGGCGCCCAGCTTGGCGAAGGAGTAGCCCTGCAGGGCCGCGATCACGCCGGCCAGCAGGAAGGACACCCAGACGGCCGCCCCGGCCACCTCGCCCGCCGCCCCGAGCAGCGCGAAGATCCCCGCGCCCACCATGGCCCCGACACCGATGAACGCGGCCTGCCGCACCGACAGGTACCTGGCCTCAGGGGTTGTCGTCATCCCCGCCGCCCCTCTGATTCGATGCCGTGCCCGCGTCACCGGTACGGCGGCACCGGAGGTGCCGGCGTCAGGTGTCTGCGCTGGGCCAGGTAGACGGGAATGCCGAGCAGCAAGGCGCCGGCGGCGAGCAGGAACGGGGCCCAGTAGACCCAGAAGCTGTTGCCGGTGTTGCGCGAGTACCAGATGAACAGGATGGAGAACACCAGCGACAGCGCGGCGACGATCATGTCCCGGGCGAAGCGTGGCGTCTGCATCGTCCGGTGGTCGACCAAGCGCCACTTCAACTGGGCCAGCGCGGAGAACGCGTACGGGATGGCGGCGGTGATGCCGGTCATCAGGACGAGCGTGGTGAACACCGTGGCGCCACCGGAGCCGAGATAGTTGATGATCATGGCGACCGAGGCGAGCACGGTGGACGCCACGATGCCGAAGGCCGGCACGCCGTTCTTCGAGATTCGCTTGAACCGTTCGGGGAACAGGCCGTCCTTCGCCGCGGCGAGGGGCATCTCGGCACAGATCATGGTCCAGCCGTTGAGGGCCCCGAAGCCGGAGATGATGACGGCGATGGCCATGACGTAGCCGGCCCACGTGCCGCCGAACATGGAGTTGACCGCGTCGGAGAACGGCGCGCTCGACTCGGCGAGTTCCGAGCTGGGCAGGATGCCGAACACGGCCGTGAGCGAGAGCATGTAGACAACCGCGGTGGCGATCGTGCCCAGGATGGTCGCCCGGGGGACGTTGCGGTCCGGGTCGCGCACCTTGGCCGCGGCAACGGCCGCGCACTCGACCCCCAGGTAGCTGAACAGCGCGATGGCCATGCCGCCGCCGATCGCGGCGACCGTGCTCTCCCCACTGATGTTCCAGGGCGTGAAGTTGGCGCTCGAGATGTAGAACAGGCCGACAGTCGACATGAACGCCAGGACCACGAACTTCACGACCGTGGTGACTATCTGCACCGATCCCATGTTCTTCACGCCGGACAGGTTGATGGCCGCCGGGATCCACAGTCCGACCAGCACCAGCAGCACGGAGAACAGCCTGTTGTGGTCGGTGTTGATGAAGACCTCGACGTACAGGACCCAGCCGACCGCGATCGCGGCGTTGCCGGCCCAGGCGGTGATCCAGTAGGACCAGGCGTTCGCGAACCCGAGCGGGTTGCCGAACGCGACCCGTGCGTACGCGTAGGGACCGCCGTCGGCCGGCAGGCGCCGCGACAGCGCGGCGAACAGCAGCGCGAGCGCGATGGCGCCCACGGTCGTCAGCGCCATCGACGCCAGCGTGATCGGACCGTAGAAGGCCAGCGACGTCGGCAGGTTGAAGATTCCGACTCCGATGATGCTGCCGACGATCAGCGCCATCGCAGCCGGCAGGCCGAATTGGTTCCGGGCTTCCCCGGCAGGCCGTTCTCCGGTGGGAGGAGCGGCAGCGCCCGGCGGGATGTCAACTCGATCAGTCATGACCGACTCCCTGAGTCGGGACGGCACCCGGACCGACGCTCGGCACCGGAGACGCCGTCAGGCCAGCGTGGCGACGAGAATCGCCTTGATGGTGTGGAGCCGGTTCTCGGCCTGGTCGAAGACGATGCTGGCCGCCGACTCGAAGACGTCGTTCGTCACTTCGACGCCGGAGGTCATGCCCGTCTGTTCCATGATCTCCCGGCCGACGACCGTGTTGGAGTCGTGGAAGGCGGGCAGGCAGTGCATGAACTTGACCCTCGGGTTCCCGGTCTTCTCCAATAGCCCGGCGTTGACCTGGTACGGCGCGAGCAGCCGGACCCGGTCGGTCCAGACGTCCTTGGCCTCGCCCATGGAGACCCAGACGTCGGTGTGGATGAAGTCCGCCCCGGCGACCGCGTCCGCCGGGTTGTCGGTGACCGTGACGCGGGCACCGGTGCGGCCGGCGATGTCCTCGGCGATCTGGACGACCTCCTTGGGCGGGTGCAGCTCCGCGGGGCCGGCGAGCCGGACGTCGCTGCCCATCAGCGCGCCCATGACCAGCAGCGACCGGCCCATGTTGAACCGGCAGTCGCCGACGTACGCGTAGCAGAGCCGGTCGTAGGGCTTGTTGCTGTCCTCGTGCATGGTGAGGAAGTCGGCCAGCATCTGGGTGGGATGCCACTCGTTGGTCAGTCCGTTGTAGACCGGCACGCCCGCGTGCGCCGCGAGGGCCTCCACGTCGGCCTGCTCGTTGCCGCGGAACTCGATCGCGTCGTACATGCGGCCGAGGACGGCGGCGGTGTCCGCGACCGACTCCTTGTGGCCCAGCTGGGAGCCGGACGGGTCGAGGTAGGTCACGTGCGCGCCCTGGTCGTAGGCGGCGACCTCGAAGGCGGAGCGGGTCCGGGTCGACGTCTTCTCGAAGATGAGCGCGATCTCCTTGCCATCCAGGTGCTTGACCTCGGTGCCGGCATACTTCGCGAGCTTCAGCGCCTCGGCGAGCCGCAGCAGGTGACTGAGCTCGCGCGGCTCGAAGTCGATCTCCTTGAGGAAGCTTCGGTTCCTGAGGTTGAACGCCATGACGGGCTCCGATTCCGGCTCAGAAGGCGGGGTCGCGTTGCACCGGGCAGGTCATGCAGTGCGAGCCACCACGACCACGACCGAGCTCGAAGCCCTCGATCGTGATCACCTCGATGCCCGCCTTGCGCAGCGCCGCGTTGGTGCTCGTGTTGCGCTCGTACGCGACGACGACACCGGGCTCGAGGGCGACCACGTTGTTGCCGTCGTCCCACTGCTCGCGCTCGGCGCCGAAGCTGTCGCCGCCGGTCTCGACGATCCGCATGTCGCCCACGCCGAGGACGCCGCCCATGAGCTGCGGCAGCGACCCGAACGACTCCTCGACCACGAGGTCGTCGGCGTCGTCCCCGGGCCGGACGGTCCAGATCCGCGCACCGGCGACCACCTGCGGGAACGCGGTCACCAGGTCTCGGTCACACATCGTGATCACCGTGTCGAGGTGCATGTAGCTGCGCGACTTCGGCAGCAGCACGGCCAGGACGACGCGTGCCGATCCCGCCCGGAACAGCGAGCGGGCGATCCACAGCACCGCCTGCGGCGTGGTGCGCTCACCCATCCCGATCATCACCGCGCCGTTGCCGATCGGCTGCACGTCGCCGCCCTCGACGTGGCTGCGTCCCCAGTCCTCGTCGGCGCCGCCCAGCCAGATCGGGAGCTTTTCCGCGGTGAACATCGGGTGGAAGCGGTAGACCGCCTCCATGATCATGGTCTCCGGCTTGCGGGCCGGCTTGGTCATCGGGTTGAGCGTGACGCCGTCGTAGATCCAGCACGACGGGTCGCGCTGGAACAGGAAGTTGGGCAACGGCGGCAGCAGCATCGTCGTCGACGAGGCCGACTCCCACACCAGCCCCAGGTCCCGAGCCACGTCCGCCTTGGTGATCCCGCCGATGAGGAAGTCCGCCACGAGCGCCGGCTCGGCCTCGTCGACCCACTCCCGGGCCCGCTGCGAGGCCGTGACGCCGACCTCGCGCTCGTTGAGGACGTGCGAGCAGATCCACTCCTTCGCGCCCGGCTCGACCAAGGCCTCGGCGAACAGCCGCTCGACCTCGTACACCTCCACGCCCCGCTCCCGCATCGCCGCGCAGAACCCGTCGTGCTCTGCCTGGGCCCGCTCGACCCACAGGACGTCGTCGAAGAGCAGCTCCTCGGCGTTGGACGGAGTGAGGCGGGTGTGCTCCAGGCCCGGGCGGTGCACCAACACCTTCCGCAGCTTGCCGACCTCGGACTGCACGCCGAATGACATGTCGAATCACCTCGTGACATGGCGTCTGTTCGTCCCGGTGCAGGAGAGCCGGGCCGCATCCGAGACTCTCCGCCGATGGCTGGGCGGACTCCTCGTCTCCGGCGGATGAACTGGAGGACCGCCGGCCGGCGTAGCGTCGGCTCCGCGGCCCCGGGAGTGCCCTCCGGCGGGCCGGGGACCCGACCTGACGACCTCCGCTGTCACGGAGGTCGCAGGTCACCGGCGTGTAGGGGGTCGGCTGTGCGGATCGTGATCGCGCTGGGCGGCAACGCGCTGCTGCGCCGTTCGGACCCGATGACCACCGAGGTGCAACGCCGCAACGTACGAGTCGCGGCCTCGGCCATCGCGCCGCTCGCCGAGCAGCACAGCATCGTGGTCGTCCACGGCAACGGGCCGCAGGTGGGGTTGCTCTCGCTGCAGGCGGACGCCTACCAGGGCGCCGAGCCATATCCGATGGACGTCCTCGACGCCGGCACCCAGGGCATGATCGGGTACCTGATCCAGCAGGAGCTCAGGAGCCTGCTCCCACCGCGGCTCCAAGTCGTCACCCTGCTCACCATGATCGTCGTGGATCCGGCCGATGCCGCGTTCACCGTCCCGACCAAGTTCGTCGGACCCGTCTATCCGCAGGAGACCGCGGAGGCGCTGGCAGCGGACAAGGGCTGGACATTCCGGCAGGACGGTCAGGCCTGGCGTCGGGTCGTGCCCTCGCCCGAACCCCGCCGCGTCCTGGAGATCGAGCCGATCACCTGGCTCCTCGACCGGGGCGCCGTCGTCATCTGCGCCGGCGGTGGCGGCATCCCGACGATGTACCCCTCGACCGGGCCGGGTGAGCTGGTCGGCGTCGAGGCGGTGATCGACAAGGATTTCGCCAGCGAGCTGGTGGCCGAGGACGTGGGCGCGGACCTGTTCGTCATGGCCACCGACGTGGACGGGGTCTACCTCGGCTGGGGTACGCCGGAGCAGCGACGGCTGGACGTGGCGACGCCCGAAGAGCTGTCCCGCTACGACTTCGCCGCCGGGTCGATGGGCCCGAAGGTCGACGCCGCGTCCCGGTTCGCCAGCAAGACCGGCCGGCGTGCCGCGATCGGCGCGCTCGCAGACATCACCGGGATCGTCGCCGGTCGTGCCGGCACCAATGTGGTCGCCGAGGCGGCATCGCGCCCGTAGCGCGAGCTTCCGGCCTGTGGTCCGCCTCTCCCTAACCGGCTGGACAATTCCGTACCGGAGGTCGCGGAATCTTCACCCCAAGGGCGACCTCCGTTAATCTATCGGTCACGGCAGCGTGGCATTCGGCCTCCGCCGTTCACAACTCCCCATCCTCTGCGCCATCCGCCGTGGATGAGAGATCCCCGAAGCGAGCGGCATTGAGTGCTGGTCGTGTCGGAGCCGCTACGCGGTGAGGGCGCTGGGCCTCGCCCGCGCCGGATGATGCCCAGGAACGCTAAACTGCCCGGGCGCTTAGTAGGTCAGCAGTTGCCGACGCTGCTCGCCAGGCTCTGCATCGCCGTCTGCGCGGCGGCTACCGAGGTCCCGACCGCGCTGAGGGAGGCCGCGGTCGGGTCGTTCCTCGCCGCCTGCGCCTTGGTGGCGAGATCATCGATGGCCGTCTGGACCCCGGTGATCTCGGGCCCGTACTGATCGGCCGCGACCGACTTGAGCTGGTTGATCTGGTCGCGCAGCTGGGTGAGGCCACTGGTGAGAGCGACCATCCCGTTCTCGGAGAGCTGGATGTCCTTCAGGTGCTGCACGGTGACTCTCACCTGGTCGGCCTGGTCGCAGACCGCGGACGTGGACCCGCTGCTGCTACACGAGGCGACGACGACCGCGGCCGCGATAACGGGGGCGACCCTCCAGGCAGATCTACGCAACGGCATCATGCCGCCAAGCGTCCCGCCGCGGGCGCCGGCCGCCGTCCTCCCGCCCGGATGAGTGTCGGCCACAGGTGCTCTCCGAGGAAGCCTCGACCGCCGCGACCCGCAGGTCATGACCGAGCGACGGTGTACGCGGGCTTGGACCCGCTGACCGCATCCCGGTGCTCGCCCTGGCCGCCCTCGCCCACTCGACCCGCCGCCAGCGGCCCGCCGCCCGGCTGGCCGGCTCTATCCGGCGACCACCCCGCCGTCGAGCTCGGCGTCCTCGCCCGGGCGCTCCTCCAGGACGCGCCGCAGCCAGGCCTCGGTGGTGGCGACGTGCACCGCGGCGGCCGCCTCGGCGAGGGCCGGGTCGCGGTCCCGGAGCGCCCGCAGGATGTCGGCGTGCTGGGTGATCGTGCGCGCCTTGGCGTCCTCCTCGACGATGCCCCGCCACACCCGCGCCCGGCTGGTCCGGTTGGAGACGCCGGTCAGCATGGACGCCAGCGTCTCGTTGCCCGCGGCGGCGGCCACGGTGGCGTGGAACTCCTCGTCGTACTGGACCAGCTCCTCGTCCGACCGAGCATCCCGCATTTTTTGGAGCGAGAGGTCCAATGACTCCAAGGTGGCCTCGTCGATCCGGCGGGCGGCGATGCCGGTCGCGGCCGACTCCAGGATCCGCCGCACCTGGATGAACTCCAGCACGAACCCGTCCTGCATCAGCTCCGCGGCAGCGCCGATCCCCTCCAGCAGCAGCTCCGGGCGCAGGCTGGTGACGTAGGTGCCGTCGCCCCACCGGACGTCCAGCACGCGAGCGGTGACCAGCCCTCGAACGGCCTCGCGGACGGTGTTGCGGGAGGCGCCCAGCGCGGCGGCCAGCTCCGCTTCCGGCGGCAGCCGCTGGCCGGGCACCAGTCGCCCGGAGGCGATCATGTCGCGCATCCGGCGGATCGCCGCCTCGGTCAGCGGTGCGGGCAAGGGAACCTCCTGCGGGGCGTGCGGCGGCGGCGGCGGATCGACGACCCACCCCAGAAAGTCAGTCTAGACATCGGATGTCTGTGCGGTCTACCGTGCGCCACACGTCCCCGCCTCCGCCGCGACCGTCCGCCGGGTATCGGGGAACCGCACTCCGAGGAGGGGGTGGACCGATGGCCAGCGTCGACCCGGCCCGCCCGCCGGGTGCGTCGATCGTGGACCGTACGGCCTCCGCCGACCCGCCGGCCGCTGAGCTGAGGCCGAGCGGCCCGGCCGGACCCGAGCCGAACTCCCCCGGCGCACCGGAGCCGGCGGCGGACGGGTCCGCCGCGGATGCACGCTACCAGCTGCTGTGGGCCGCCCTGCTGCTCATCCGGGCCGGGCCGGCGCTCATCCTGCTCGCGCTGATCGGGGTGATGTCGCTGCTGTCGCCGGTCTTCCTCACCACCGGCAACGCCGGCAACGTGCTGGCCCAGTCCGCGGTGATCGCCCTGCTGGCCGTCGGCCAGCTGCTGGTGATCCTGACCCGTGGCATCGACCTCTCGGTCGGCTCGACGCTCGCGCTGGCGGCCGTGGTCGGAGCGCTTGTCTTCGCGGAGGTGCCGTCCGGCTGGGCCGTGGTCGCCGCCATGCTGGGCACCGGCATCGTGGTCGGCGCGGTCAACGGCGTCGTCTACGTCTGGGGCCGGCTGCCGCACCCGTTCATCGTGACACTGGCGACGCTCAGCATCGCCCGCGGACTGGCCCTCTGGCTCTCCGGCGGGCAGCCCAAGCAGGGCATGCCGGAGGTCGTGCAGGACGTCGGCGGCAAGTCGCTCGGCTGGCTGCCGTACTCGACGTTCCTGGTATTGGCGGTCGGGCTGCTGGTCGCCGTCGGCTGCGCCCGGGTGGTCTGGGGCCGCTGGATCTACGCGGTCGGCGGCAACCCGGAGGCGGCACGGCGCACCGGCATCCCGGTCAACGCGGTGCTCATCTCCGTGTACGTCCTCAGTGGACTGACCGCGGGCTTCGCCGCCATCGTGACCGCCGGCCGGCTGGACGCCGGGTCGCCGACATTCGGCCAGCTCGCCGAGCTGGACTGCATCGCCGCGGTGGTGATCGGCGGCGCCAGCTTCCTCGGCGGCCGCGGCACCGTGGTCAACGCGCTGGTCGGCGCGCTCATGATCGGCGTCATCCGGAACGGGATGAACCTGCTCAACGTCGACGCCTTCCTGCAGCCGATCGTCATCGGCGTGGTGATCGTGCTGGCGGTCGAGCTGGACGTGCTGCGGGGCTGGCTGGAGGGCCGGTTCCGGGTGCTGCGGGCGGCGCGGTCATGACCGCGGCCGCCGGGGGCCCGCCCGCGCTGGTGGTGCGCGGGGCGACCAAGCGGTTCGGCGCCGTGCTCGCGCTCGACGGCGTCGACCTCGACGTGCGCCGCGGCGAGGTGGTCGCGCTCCTGGGCGACAACGGCGCCGGGAAGTCGACGCTGATCAAGTGCATCAGCGGGGTGCACCGGCTGGACAGCGGTGAGATCGAGCTGGACGGGCAGCCGGCGGCGATCTCCTCCCCGGCCGCCGCCCGGGCGCTCGGGATCGAGACCGTCTATCAGGACCTCGCGCTCTTCGACAACCTCGACCCGGCGGCGAACTTCTACGCCGGTCGGGAGCTGGCTGGCCCCCGCTGGCTGCCACGCGGGCTGCGGGTGTTGCGCCGCGGCTCGATGACCGACGGCACCCGGGACCTGCTGCGCCGGCTGCAGGTCGACCTGCCGGACGCGCGGGCCGCGGTCGGGTTGATGTCCGGCGGGCAGCGGCAGGCCATCGCGGTCGCCCGGGCAGCCGCGTTCGCGTCGCGGGTGGTGATCCTCGACGAGCCCACCGCGGCGCTCGGGCTGCGCGAGTCCCGGCGGGTGCTGGACCTCATCACCCGCCTCCGCGACGACGGCCAGGCGGTGGTGGTCGTCTCGCACGCGATGGACCACGTCATGGAGATCGCCGACCGGGCGGTCGTCCTGCGCCGGGGACGCAAGGTCGGCGAGGAGATCCCGACGCGGCAGAGCCAGCAACGGATCGTCGCCCTGATCGTGGGAGGTGACGGCTGAGCAGCGGCGGAGCGGGGCCTCATCCGGAAGCACACAGCGTCGAGAGAGATGAGAAGTCATGAACGCGAAAAGGCGTCTGGCTGCGAGCGTGGCCGCACTGGCGCTGCTGACTGTGCTGGCAGCCGGCTGTGGTGACGACTCCGGCGACACCGGGTCGGCCGGCACGTCGCCGGACAAGATCAAGGTCGGCTTCATCACCAAGTTCCCCGTCGACTTCTACGACACGATGGTCACCGCGGTGAAGGACTGGAACAAGTCCCATCAGGACGTGGAGGTCATCTACGCGCAGGGCAAGAGCGGCACCGACGACGAGGGCGAGATCGCCGCCATCCAGTCGATGGTCACCCAGGGCGTCAAGGCCATCGCGATCACCCCGACCAGCCCGAACGTCAAGGGCGAGCTGCAGAAGGCGGTCGACAAGGGCATCAAGGTGGTGCTCGTCGACAACGACATCCCCGGCTGGGACGGCAAGACCTCGCTGGTGGCCACGGACAACCTGGCCGGGGGCAGGCTGGCTGGCGAATGGCTGGCGCAGAACCTCGACCCGGGTGCCAAGCTCGCGGTCCTGCAGGGTGTCCTCGGCGCCCCGTCGCTGGATGCCCGGGTGGACGGGATGACGACCGGCCTCGGCGACGCCGCACAGGTGGTGGCGAAGCTGCCGACCGACTGCGACCAGACCAAGGGGCTCAACGCGGCCCAGGACATCCTGACCAAGCATCCCGACATCACCGCCATCTACGGCGCCTGCGGACCGCCGATCCTGGGTGCCCTGCAGGCCCTCAAGGCCGCCGGCAAGAAGGCGGGCGACGTGACCGTGGTGGGCTTCGACGCGGCGCCTGGCGAGGTGGCCGCGATCGTGGCCGGCGACCAGGCCGCGTCGGTCGCCCAGTTCCCGGCGAAGATGGGCTCGCTGGGGATCGAGACCGCGGTGAAGGCAGCCCGCGGCGAGACCGTCGAGGCCTCCATCGACACCGGCACCGAGATGGTCACCAAGGACAACGCCTCCAAGTTCCAGTAGCCGCGGGCGCCTGCCGGCTCCGGCCGGCGGGCGCCGCACGGCGGGGCCAGGACGCGCTCCGGCCCCGCCTCCGCCCCAGGGGACCGTGATGACCCGCATCTGCGCAATGGACGTGGCCGACGTCCGCTTCCCGACGTCCGCGCACCGGGACGGCTCGGACGCGATGAACCCGGACCCCGACTACTCGGCCGCGTACGTCGTGCTGCGGACCGACGAGCGGGACCTGGCGGGCTACTCGCTGGTGTTCACCACCGGCCGTGGGAACGAGATCGTCTGCGCCGCGCTGCGCTCGCTCCGCCCATACGTGCTGGGCCGGGACGTGGACAGCCTGCTCGGCGACCTCGGGGGCTTCTCCCGGGAGCTGACCACCGACGGCCAGCTGCGCTGGCTCGGCCCGGAGAAGGGCGTCATCCACATGGCGGTCGGGGCGCTGGTCAACGCGGCCTGGGACCTGCGGGCCCGGCGGGCCGGCCTGCCGCTGTGGCAGCTGCTCACCGAGCTGCCGCCGGAGCAGGTGGTGCAGGTGGTCGACTTCGCCTACATCGAGGACGCGCTGACGCCCGGCGAGGCGCTGGAGCTGCTGCACGCGCGGATCGCCGGCCGGCCCGAGCGCACCGCCGCCCTGCTGGCCGGCGGGCTGCCGGCGTACACCACCTCGGCCGGCTGGCTCGGCTACGCCGACGGCAAGGTGGAGCGGCTGGTGCGGGCGGCGGTCGCCGACGGCTTCCGGATGCTGAAACTCAAGGTCGGCTCCGACATCGAGGACGACGTCCGCCGGATGAAGATCGCCCGGGCCGCGGCCGGGCCGGGGGTCCACATCGCAGTCGACGCCAACCAGCGCTGGGGGGTGACCGAGGCGGTCGGGTGGATGCGCCGGCTCGCCGAGTTCGAGCCGTACTGGGTGGAGGAGCCCACCTCGCCGGACGACGTGCTGGGCCACCGGACGATCCGGGCCGGCATCGCCCCGGTCCGGGTGGCGACCGGCGAGCACGTGCAGAACCGGGTGATCTTCAAGCAGCTGCTGCAGGCCGGAGCCGTCGACGTGGTGCAGATCGACGCCTGCCGGGTCGGCGGGGTCAACGAGAATCTCGCCATCCTGCTGCTCGCCGCGAAGTTCGGCGTGCCGGTCTGCCCGCACGCCGGCGGGGTCGGGCTGTGCGAGATGGTGCAGCACCTGGCGATGTTCGACTACGTGGCGGTCAGCGGGACCCAGCAGGACCGGTACGTGGAGTGGGTCGACCACCTGCACGAGCACTTCGTGCAGCCGGCGGTGGTGACCGGCGGTCGCTACCGGGCGCCCACCGGGCCCGGCGGCGGCGCGCAGCTGCTGACCGACTCGCTGCACGCGTACTCCTACCCGGACGGTCCGGTGTGGACGGGCCGGGGGAACGGGCGATGAGCGCGGTCGGCCGGGTGGACGCCCACCTGCACGTGTGGGACCTCTCCGTCCGCGACCAGCCGTGGATCTCCGGCCCGGCGATGCAGCCGCTGCGGCGCGGCTTCGGGCTGCTCGAGCTGGCCGGTCAGGCCCGGGCCGCCGGGGTCGCCGCCACCGTCCTGGTGCAGGCGCTGCCCAGCGCCGCCGAGACCGCCGAGCTGCTCGCCCTCGCCGCCGGGCAACCGCTGGTCGCCGGCGTGGTCGGCTGGCTCGACCTGACCCGACCGGACGTCGCGGACCGGCTCGCCGAGCTGCGCGCCGGGCCCGGCGGTGACACCCTGGTCGGTGTCCGGCACCTGGTCCAGGCCGAGCCGGACCCGGACTGGCTGACCCGGCCGGACGTGCTCGCCGGCCTGCGCCAGGTGGCCGCGGCTGGGCTCGGCTACGACCTGCTCACCCTGCCGGTGCAGCTGCCGGCCGCCCGGCGGGCGGCCGCCGCGCTGCCTGAGCTGTCCTTCGTGCTCGATCACCTGTCCAAGCCGGACGTCCGAGGCGGACAGTGGGAGCCGTGGGCGGCCGACCTGGCCGACCTGGCCGCTCTGCCGAACGTCAGCTGCAAGCTGTCGGGGCTGGTCACCGAGGCCGACTGGACCGGCTGGACGGTGGCGCAGCTGCGGCCGTACGCCGAGCATGCGCTCGACTGCTTCGGTCCGGACCGGACGATGTTCGGCTCGGACTGGCCGGTGTGCACGCTGGCCGCCTCGTACGCGCAGGTGGCGGCGGCGGCCGAAGAGCTCACCGCCGGGCTGGACGCGGCCGGGCGGGCCGCGGTCTTCGGCGGAACCGCCGAGCGGGTGTACCGGCTGCGGCCGGCGACGGAGCGGAGGGCCGATGCGGGTGCGCCTGGCCTACGGTGAGACCGGTCTGGTGGTCGACCTGCCGGACGAGCGGACCACGGTGGTGGCACCACGGCACGTCGCCGGTGTGCCGGACCCCGCCGCGGCGGTCCACCGGGCGCTGCGCCGGCCGGTCGCCGGGCCGCCGCTGCGGGACCGGGTGCGGCGCGGTCAGACCGTCGCGATCTCCATGTGCGACGGCACCCGGCCGCAGCCCCGGCACGTGATGATCCCTGCGCTGCTGGCCGAGCTGGACGGCCTGGTGCGCCCGGCCGACGTGGTCCTGCTGGTGGCGACCGGCACCCACCGCGGCAACACCCCGGCCGAGCTGGCCGCGATGCTCGGTCCGGACGTGCCGGCCACGGTGCGGGTGGTCAACCACGACGCGCGCGCCCGGAGCACGCTGCGCTACCTGGGCCGGCACGGCCGGGACGTGCCGGTGTGGCTGAACCGGGAGTGGCTGGACGCGGACGTGCGGATCACCACCGGCTTCGTCGAGCCGCACTTCTTCGCCGGCTTCAGCGGCGGCCCGAAGCTCGTCGCGCCGGGCCTCGCCGGGCTGGAGACGGTCCTGGTGCTGCACGACGCCGCCCGCATCGGCGACCCGCGGGCGACCTGGGGGGTGACCGAGGGCAACCCGGTGCACGACGACGTCCGGGCGATCGCGGCCGCGACGGGGGTCGACTTCGGCGTCGACGTCGTCCTCAACCGCGACCAGCAGATCGTGACAGCGTTCGGCGGCGACCTGCTCGCCGAGCACGCCGCGGCGTGCGCGGCGGCCCGCGGGCTGGCGATGCGCGCCGTCCCCGGCCTCTTCGACGTGGTGGTCACCACCAACGCCGGCTTCCCGCTGGACCAGAACCTGTACCAGTGCGGTCAAGGGGATGTCGGCGGCCGCCACCGTCGTCCGCCCGGGCGGGGTCATCGTCTGCGCGGCGGAGTGCCGGGACGGCTTCCCCGACCACGGCTCGTACCGGCAGGTGCTCGCCTCCGCGCCGTCCCCGCAGGCGCTGCTCGACCGGATCGGCGGCCGCCGGCGGACCGTCCCGGACCAGTGGCAGGTGCAGGTGCAGGCGCGGGTGCAGAGCCGGGCGCAAGTGATCGTGCACACCGCCGGGCTGGCCCCGCAGGAACTGGCGGAGGCGCACCTGGGCCACACCGCGGACGTGGCCGGCACCGTCCGGGCGGCCCTCGCCGCGGCCGGACCCGCGGCCCGGCTCTGCGTCCTGCCCGAGGGCCCGCAGACGATCCCGTACGTGCCGGGGCGGGCGGCGTGAAGCTGCTGCGGCTCGGTCCGCCGGGCGCCGAGCAGCCAGCCGTGCTGGCCAGGGACGGCACCCTGCTGGACGCCTCCGGCGTGCTGCCGGATCTCGACGGCGGCGCGCTGGCCGGCGGCCGGCTGGACGCGCTGCGGGCGGCCGCGGACGCCGGGCGGCTGCCGCCGGTGGTGGATCCCACGGCCCGGGTCGGCCCGCCGCTCACCGGCATCGGCAAGATCGTCTGCGTCGGGCTCAACTACGCCGACCACGCGGCCGAGACCGGCGCCGCGGTCCCGGCCGAGCCGGTGCTCTTCCTCAAGGCCCCGGACACGGTCGTCGGCCCGTACGACGAGGTGCTGGTGCCCCGGGGCAGCGTCCGCACCGACTGGGAGGTGGAGCTGGCCGTGGTGATCGGCCGGACCGCCCGCTATCTGGCCGCGCCGGCCGACGCGGCGCGGTGCATCGCCGGCTACGCGATCTCCCACGACGTGTCCGAACGCGACTTCCAGCTGCACCGCGGCGGCCAGTGGGACAAGGGGAAGAGCTGCGAGACCTTCAACCCGCTGGGCCCCTGGCTGGTGACCGCGGACGAGGTCCCGCACCCGCAGGCGCTGCGCCTGCGGCTCTGGGTCAACAGCTCGCCGCGCCAGGAGGGGTCCACTTCGGACATGGTCTTCGGCGTGCACCACCTGGTCTGGTACGTCAGCCAGTTCATGGTGCTGCGACCGGGCGACATCATCAACACCGGCACCCCCGCCGGCGTCGCGCTGGGCCGCCCGGGCACGCCGTACCTGCGGGCCGGTGACGTGGTGGAGCTGGAGATCGACGGCCTGGGCCGGCAGCGGCAGGTCCTCGGGGAGGCGTGAGTGGACGGTGTGCTGGGCGACCTGGCCGGGATGCGGATGCTGGTCACCGGAGGCGCGTCCGGGATCGGGCTCGCGGTGGTGCGCGCCGCGGTCCGCCGGGGCGCCCGGGTCGCGGTGCTCGACCGTGCGCCCGCCGGCCTGCCCGCCGGGGTCACCGGCTACCGGGCCGACATCGCCGACGACGCCGTGGCCGGCGCCGTGGACGCCGCCGCCACCGACCTCGACGGCCTCGACGTGCTGGTGAACAACGCCGGGATCGGCGCCGCGGGCACCGTCGAGGACAACCCGCTGGACGAGTGGCGCGCGGTGCTGGAGGTCAACCTGCTCGGCCTGGTCCGGGTCACCCGGGCCGCGCTGCCGCACCTGCGCCGGTCCGGGCACGCCGCCGTGGTGAACACCTGCTCCATCGCCGCCACCGCCGGGCTGCCGCAGCGGGCCGTCTACAGCGCCAGCAAGGGCGCCGTGCTGTCGCTCACGCTCGCGATGGCCGCCGACCACCTGGCCGAGGGGATCCGGGTCAACTGCGTCAACCCGGGCACCGCGGACACCCCGTGGGTGCAGCGGCTGCTGGAACGGGCGGCCGACCCGGCGGCCGAGCGCCGGGCGCTGGAGGCCCGCCAGCCGACTGGTCGGCTGGTCAGTGCGGACGAGGTCGCGGCGGCGATCCTCTACCTGGCCTCGCCGGCCGCCGGCTCCACCACCGGGACCGCCCTCGCCGTCGACGGCGGCATGGCCGGCCTGCGGCTGCGCCCCCCGCCGGCCCCCGCGTCCGGCGACTGACGACCTGCGCCGCTTCCGCTGGTCGGTGTCCGCAGCGACGGGACTCAGTCCGGTGACACCCGCACCCGGCAGCCCGACTCGTACGAGCGGATCGCCGCCTGCGCCAGCACCAGCGCCCGCCGGCCCGCCCGCGCGTGGATCGGCGGCTCGGCCCCGGCCCGCAGCGCCGGGACCAGCTCGTCGAGGTGCCGCTCGAACATGACGTGGAACTGCCGGTCCGGGTCGTTGAAGTAGCCGGCCTGCCAGACGCTGCTCGTCTCGCTGCCCGCCCGGGTGAAGACGTAGCGGCGGACCGTGTCCTCCACCAGCAGCCGCCCGCGGGTGCCGTTGAGCTCCAGCCGGTGCGTGTCCGGGTACGCGTACGAGGAGTCGTAGCTGCCCAGCAGCGTGCCGACCGCGCCGCCCGCGAAGTGCAGCGCCACCGCGAGGGTGGAGAGGCCGCGCCCGGTCAGGTCGGTCATCTCCGCGGACACCGCGTCCACCGGCCCGCACAGCCACTCCAGCATGTCCAGGCCGTGGCACTGGGTCTCCACCAGGTTGGCGTACGGGTCGGTGCTGGTTCCCGGCTCGCCGCCGAACCGCCAGGTGGCGAAGACTGGCAGCCCCAGCGAGCCGGACTCGACCGCCGCCCGGGCCATCTGCACCGGCCGCGCGTACCGGTGGTTGAAGTTGATGGCGAAGAAGAGCCCGCGTCCGGCCGCCTCCGCCAGCAGGGTGTCCGCCTGTTCGACCGAGAAGACCAGCGGCTTCTCCACCAGCAGCGCGAAGCCGGCCCGGATCACCGCCAGCGTCGGCTCGAAGTGCGCCTCGTTGGGCAGGCAGAGGGAGACCAGGTCCGGCCGCTCCTTCGCCAGCATCTCCTCCAGGTCCGTGTACGGCGTCGTGCCGAACTCGCGGGCCCGCCGCTCGGTCCGCTCCGGCGTCCGGCCCAGAATCCCGCACAGCTCGGTGTCCGGCCGGGACGCGAAGACGCGGGCGTGCTCCCGGCCCCACCACGCCCCGGTCCCCACCACGGCGACTCTCATCACGGCTCCCTCCTGCTAGCGGCGCCGGACGCGGTTGAGCAGCGTCTGGACGGCCACCACGACGATGAGGAACACCCCGCTGACGACCTGCTGGTAATAGGAGGTGAGGGTGCCCACCTGGTTGATCAGGTTCTGGATGACCCCGAGCAGGAGCACGCCGGCCACGGTGCCGAGCAGCGAGCCGGCGCCGCCGGTCAGCAGCGTGCCGCCGATCACGACGGCGGCGATCGCCTCCAGCTCCAGCCCGACACCGATGGAGCTCAGCCCGGAGGAGGAGCGGGCGGCGACCAGGATCCCCGCGAACGCCGCCAGCAGCGAGCTCGCCGTGTAGAGCGCGATCTTCACCCGGGCCACCGGCAGGCCGGTCAGCTCCGCGGCCTCCTGCGACCCGCCGACGGCGTACACCGCCTGGCCGAAGCGGGTCCGGTTGAGCACGACCAGCCCCACCGCGTACGTGCCGAGCGCCAGCAGGACCGGCACCCCGACGCCGAGGACGCGGCCCTGGCCGAGCGCCAGCAGCGCCGTCCCCGGCTCGATGAGGTAGGTCTCGTTGCCCTCGTCGGAGACGGCGAAGGCCAGCCCACGGGCGAAGAGCAGGGCCGCCAGCGTGACGATGAACGGCGCCATCCGGGCCTTGCCGACCAGCCAGCCGTTGGTCAGCCCGATCAGCCCGCACACGGCCAGCGGCACGGCCACCGCGGTCACCGAGCCCCACCTGGACGCGTACGCGGTCAGCACGGCGGACAGCGCGAGCACCGAGCCGACCGACAGGTCGATGCCGCCGCTCAGAATCACGAACGTCATCCCGACCGCGACGATGGCGAGGAACGAGCTGGCCAACGCGATGTTGAGCAGGTTCTGCGAGCTGGCGAAGCGGGTCCCGAAGGCGGCCGAGCCGCCGGCGAGCACGGCGAGCAGCACGACGATCCCGGCGCCGCGCTGCAGCACCAGCGCGAGCCGCATCCGGGTCTCCACGGCCGCCGCCGTCCGGTCGTCGGCGACCACCACCGGATCGTCCCGGAGCGGCGGCGCCACCGGCTCGCTGGTCACGCCGCACCCCGGTCGCGCTGCACGTACACGGCGGCGACGATGATCGCGGCCTGGATCATCCGCGCCGACGAGTCCGGCAGGTCGTGCCGGATCAGCGTCGCGGTGATCAGCTGCATGAGCAGCGCGCCGGCCACCGTGCCGAGGATGCGGACCCGGCCGCCGGTGAGCGGGGTGCCGCCGACGACGACCGCGGTGATCGCGCTGAGCTCGATCAGCAGGCCGACGAACGACGGGTTGCTCGCCCCCACCCGGGCCGTCTCCATCACCCCGGCGACGGCGGCGAGCGTCGCCGCCAGCACGTACACCAGGACCAGGGTGCGGCGGACCGGCAGGCCGGCCAGCACGGCCGCGTCCCGGTTGCCGCCGATCGCCACCAGCCGGCGACCGAACATGGTCCGCCGCACCAGCCCGGCGACCAGCACGGTGAGCAGGAAGGCCACCAGTACCGGGTACGGCAGGCCGGCGACGCTGCCGGTGCCGAGCCCGGTCACGGTGGGGTCGAAGACCTCGGTCAGCCGGCCGTCCGCGATCACCAGCGCGATGCCCCGTCCGGCCACCAGCAGGCCGAGGGTGGCGACGATCGGCTGGATGCCGACGAAGGCGACCAGCCCGCCGTTCACCAGCCCGACGACGCTGCCCGCGGCGACGGCGACAACGATGGCCGGACCGGCGCCGTACCCCAGGTAGGCCGGCAGGGTCGCCGCCGAGATGGCCATCACCGCCCCCACCGACAGGTCGATGCCCTCGGTCCCGATGACCAGCGCCATCCCGAGCGCGACGACCAGGATGGGGGCGACCTGGACCAGCTGAAGCCGCGCGCTGTCCACGGTGAGGAAGTTGTCGGTGAACGCGGCGTTGAAGAGCACCAGCACGGCGAGCGCGACGTAGACGCCGCGGTCGCGCAGCCAGGGCCGGATCCCGGCGCCGGCCGGCCGGGTCCGCGACAGCGTCGTCTCAGTCACCGGCGCCTCCCACCGCGCCCGGACCGGAGTGGGCGATCAGGTCCATCACCCGTGACTCGGCGACCTCCTCGCCGGCCAGGGCGCCCACGACCGCCCCCTCCCGCAGCACCAGGACCCGATCGGATCCCTCCACCACCTCGTTGAGCTCGGCGGAGATGAGCAGCACGGCCAGCCCCTCCGCGGCCAGCTCGTCGATCAGCTTCTGCACCTCGGCCTTGGCGCCCACGTCGACGCCCCGGGTCGGCTCGTCCAGGATCAGCACCGCGGGGTGCAGGCAGAGCATCCGCGCGAGCAGGACCTTCTGCTGGTTGCCGCCGGAGAGCTCGGAGACCTTCTGCTCGGGCCCGGCGGCCCTGATCCCCAGCCGGGTCATGAAGGTCCGCACCACCTCGTCCTCGGCCCGGGCGGAGACGAAGCCGCCCCGGCGCAGGGCCGGCAGGGCGGCGAGCACGATGTTCTCCCGGACCGAGAGCGTCGGGATGATGCCCTCCGCCTTGCGGTCCTCCGGCAGCAGCGCGATACCGCCGCGGATCGATGCGGCCGGGTTCCGCGCGGTCAGCTCCGTCCCGCCGACGCTGACCGTGCCGGAGTCGACCGGCTGCGCCCCGAATACCGCGCGGGCGGTCTCGCTGCGACCGGAGCCCAGCAACCCGGCGAGCCCCAGCACCTCCCCCGCGCGGATGTCGAAGGAGATGTCGTCGAGCAGGTGCCGGCGGGTCAGCCCCTCCGCGCGCAGCACCGGCACCGCGTCCGCGTCCCGGGAGCTCTCGCCGAAGCTGGTCGAGCCGTGCGCGCGCACGTCCGCGACGTCGCGGCCCAGCATGGTGGCGACCAGCCGCAGCCGGGACAGCTCGGCCAGCGCGCCGGTGTGCACCAGCCGGCCGTTGCGCAGCACCGTCACCCGTTCGCAGATCCGGAAGACCTCGTCCAGCTTGTGGGTGACGTACAGCAGCGCGACGCCGTGCGAGCGGAGCAGGTCGATGATGCCGAAGAGGTTGTCGACCTCGCGCGGCTCCAGCGAGGAGGTCGCCTCGTCCATGACGATCACCCGGGCGTCGGTGGAGACCGCCCGGACGATCGCCGCCATCTGCTGGACAGCCACGCCGAGGCTGCCCACCGGCCGGCGGACGTCGACCCGCACGCCGTACCGGGCGAGCAGCTCGGCGGCGTCCCGGTTCATCCGCTTGACGTCGACCAGCCCCAGCCGCGTCCGCGGCTCCCGGCCGAGGTAGAGGTTGCGAGCGACGCTCAGCTGCGGGACCAGGTTGATCTCCTGGTAGATGGTGCCGATGCCGGCCTGCCAGGCGTCCCGCGGGGAGGCGAAGGAGACCGGCCGGCCGGCGCACCGCACCGTGCCGGCGTCCGGCCGGTGGACGCCGGTCAGCAGCTTGATCAGCGTCGACTTGCCGGCGCCGTTCTCCCCCACCAGGGCGTGTGCCTCGCCCGCGTGCAACTCCAGCGAGACGGCGTCGAGGGCGATGACCCCGGGGAAGCGCTTGGAGACCTGGTCCGCCTCCAGCACGGGTACGCGCGCTTCCACCGGAGTCACCGCCCCTCCCCCAGCCGCCTAGTACGCGTTCGCCAGCTCGGCCCGGGCGTTCTGCTTCGTGTACTCCTTGTCGGAGATGAGGGTCACCGGCGGCACGCCGGCGCCGTCGTAGAACTTCTCCAGCGCGGAGAAGGCCAGTGGACCGAAGCGCGGGTTGGACTCGATGACCCCGCTGATCCAGCCGTCCACCAGGCCCTGCACCGCACCCTTGGTGCCGTCGATCGTGATGATCTTCACGTCGCCGGGCTTCTTCCCGGCGGCCTTCAGCGCCGCCACCGCGCCGAGCGCCATCTCGTCGTTGTGCGCGTAGATCGCGGTGATGCCCGGGTTGGCCTGGATCAGCTGCTCGGTGACCTTCTGGCCCTTTTCCCGCTCGTAGTCCGCGGCCTGCTCGGCGACGATCTCGATGCCGGTCGCCGCCGCGATCTGGTCCTTGAAGCCCTTGTTGCGGTCGGTGGTGACGTTGACCCCGGCCGCCCCGAGCAGGATGGCCAGCTTCGCCTTGCCCCCGGTCTCCCGCACCATCGCGTCCGCCGCGCGCTTGCCCTGCTCGACGAAGTCGGAGCCGACCCAGCCGATGTAGTCGGTGCAGGCCTTCTTCGTGGTCAGCAGCCGATCGATCGTCATGATCGGGACCTTCTTGTCCTGCGCGTACTTCAGCGCCGGGTCGAGGCCCTCGGAGTTGAGCGGGGAGATGATCAGCGCCTTGGCGCCCTGGTCCACCATGCTCTGGATGTCGGAGATCTCCTTGTTGAGGTCCGACTGCGCGTTGGTGGTGATGAGCTTGATCCCGCGCTTGGCCGCCTCGTCCTTGATCGACTGCGTCTCGGCGATCCGGAACGGGTTGGCCTCCTTCTCCGACTGGGCGAACCCGACGGTGTCCACCTTGAGGTCGATCTTGGGCACGCCACCGTTGTACTTGTCGTAGGTGCAGGGCTCGCCCGGTCCGACCGTCTTGACGCTCTGCTGGCCACCGGCACCGGCCGGGGCCCCGCTCTCGTTGTCGGCGCTCTTCGCGCAGCCGGCGGCGAGCACTGCGGCGCCGATCGCCGCGAGGATCGCCGGCCTGCACCGCCACCGCTTCGTGGCACTCATCTGCTGTTCTCCCTCCACCGTGGCGTCCGGCGAGGACGGCCGGCTCACCGTGGACCGCCCGCACCGCGTCCGCGCGGACATTGGATGACTGATCGGTTCCCGAGGGTGGCGCGGTCGTCCTCGCACTGGAGTTGATACCGGTCGAACCAACTCCTCGTCAACCAGAGATCCAATGTCTAATCAGTCAAACCGTGGGGTTTAGTAACACAGAGCGCCTATTGCCCGGCAGAGATCCACCGTCAGGGCGGTCCCGCCCCCGGCGCGAGCCGCATGACCCGCAGGGGCACCCTCCAGCGACCGCTCCGGGGAGATCGATCTCTCCGGCCGGTTCACGGCCGGCGGAGCACGCCTGGGACGGGTGGCGGCGGCGAGGCCGACCGGTCTTTCAAGGCGGTGGCACGGGTTCGAATCCCGTTGGGGGCATCACCCTTGAGATGCACGTTCTCTGACGTCTCCAGCGTCCATGCCAGCGTGGGATGAACGCCGCTACGGTGCAACCGTTCCTCCTCGCAGCCGCCGACGCCGCCGGGTACGTCGAGCAGCTCCCGTCCCCGGAACGGCACCCGGATGGTGCCGGCCGCGCCTTGGTAGCCGCGGTCGCCAGCGCCGGGATGTCGTAGCCGGTCAGAGCGTGGACCAGCCGTGCCGGCGGGCGGCCTTCACGTCATGCACCGATCCCGGTAGCGCTGGACTGGCCCAGACAAGTCGACCGGCGGGGTCGGTGAGGACTTGGATGTTCGCAGGTGCAGGGACCACTGGGCAGGAACCCGAGCACGGGTCGCCTCGGCAGACGCCCTGTCCGAGCAGCTGGCCCAGGCCTCACCGGATCTGCTGCGGCAGATGCTGACCACCTTCATCAACACGCTGGTGTCGGCGGAGGCCGACGCGGTCTGCGGCGCCGAGTACGGGACTCGAAGCCCCGAGCGGACCAACACCCGCAACGGCTACCGGCACCGGGACTTCGACACTCGCGCCGGCACCCTGGACGTCGCGATCCCGAAGCTGCGCTCGGGGTCGTACTTTCCGGACTGGCTGCTGGAGCGCCGCCGGCGGGCGGAGCGGGCGCTGACCACGGTGGTGGCCACCTGCTACCTGCTCGGCGTCAGCACCCGAAGGATGGAGAAGCTCGTCGAGTCGCTGGGGATCACCCGGCTGTCGAAGTCGCAGGTCTCGGAGATGGCCCGCGACCTGGATGCGGCGGTCGCGGACTTTCGGCACCGGCCGTTGGACGCTGGTCCCTACACGTTCGTGGCCGCCGATGCGCTGGTGCTGAAGGTCCGTGAGGGTGGGCGAGTGGTCAACGTGCACGCGCTGGTCGCCACCGGCGTGAACGGCGACGGGCATCGGGAGATCCTCGGCCTGCAGGTGTCCTCGGCGGAGGACGGCGCCGGCTGGCTCGGGTTCTTCCGTGACCTGACCGCCCGCGGCCTGACCGGCGTCGCGCTGGTCACCTCCGACGCCCACCGCGGCCTGGTCGAGGCGGTCGGCGCGACCCTGCCCGGCTCCAGCTGGCAACGGTGCAGAACCCACTACGCGGCGAACCTGATGGCCGCGACCCCGAAGGCGTCTTGGCCGTGGGTGCGGGCGCTGCTGCACTCCGTCTACGACCAACCCGACGCCGCGGCCGTGCAGGCCCAGTTCGACCGCGTCCTCGATGCCCTGACCGACAAACTCCCGGCCGTCGCCGAGCACCTCGACGCAGCCCGGGCCGATGTGCTGGCCTTCACCGCATTCCCGAAAGAGGTCTGGCGGCAGATCTGGTCGAACAACCCGAGCGAACGGCTGAACCGGGAGATCCGCCGCCGCACCGACATCGTCGGGATCTTCCCCGACCGCGACGCCCTCATCCGGCTCGTCGGCGCCGTCCTCGCCGGACAACACGACGAATGGACCGAAGGCCGCCGCTACCTCGAACTCGACGTCCTGACCCGCTGCCGGCTCCTGCCAGCCGAAACCATCGTCGACAACCAGGAGGTGACCTTCCCGGCGCTCAGCGCCTGACCAACCAGAAGATCACGCGCCAGCCGTCACACACCACGCCAGCGGACTTGACCGCTACTCAGGAGTCCAGCCGGTCGGGGCGAAGCCCTACGCGGCATAGAGACACATGCTGATCTCGACGCACATCATGGGCAGCCCCGCCCGTCACCTGACCAACCCGATCACACGCTGCCGGGACCAACCCCATTCAGCTATAAAGGGACAGACGACGGACCAGGGCACCCGACCCGCAGCTTGACGCAAAACGACTCACGCTGATGTGCGTACGGCCGACCGTCAAGTCTGGGGCAGGCATCTGCGCCCGCTTGCGGTAGTTGGTGACCGTGGCCACTGCCAAAGTGGGTCTACGGCGGTCTGGGGGCCTCGCGCCGGAGAGGTGCTAGCCCGCTAGCGTCCTGGTCAGAGGGGGAATGGGCCGCTAGCAGAGGTGCTAGCGCTAGCGGCGGAGGGCGCTACCGGTAGCACACGTCCTCCGCTGGACATCAGGAGACGGCTGGACCAGCGCGGCAGCAGGACGCCAACGAGACGGTAGCGACCTGGACGCCGCAGGCAAACGGGCGCCGCCCACCACCCATCGGTCCCGAGATCAGAATTGACATATCACCGCGAGGGAGTGACGATACTTGCGACAGCCGGGAGGCTTTTGCTGGATCATCGCCGATCTCTCCAAAGGAAGTATGAGAGGATCAACATGCGAGTTGCACAGATGATCACTGGATTAGCAGCCATCGTCACTGCTTTCCTCGGGTTAAGTCTGGTGACCGCCGGCCCTGCCGCCGCTATTGAGAGCGGCACCTGGAGCGCTTACGGCAACACAAATCCGATCACCTCCAGCTCCGCCACGTGGAAATGCGGTGGCACCAAGCCGATCGGTACCAATGTGGGCGCGCAGGTCTGCGCGCTTCGGTCAGCAGGCGGGAGCACCGTGCAGGGGGCAGTGATCGTGCGCAACAACCGATCCAGCCCCTACTCCGTCGCAGCAGCGATGGACCTCTCGTCCGGCACTGTCCTCGGCATCTGGGCATGTCCGTCGTCAGGGGTTGGGGCGAACTCGTGGTCAGTGTGCTTCGGACGGTCCCTCTCCCAAAGCAGCCCGGTGAACTCAGTAGGGATCGCCAACCGTGTAGACCTCGGCATATCGCCATACGTCTGAGCGGGGCACCGCGACAGAATCGACTCACCACGGCCTGAATAGGCCAGCCTGATTCCATCTCGGGGGTCCTGCCGTCCGCGATCACCCGTACGAGCAGAACATCAAGCCGTTCGTCATGGCGTCCAACTGTGGCTCCGACCGATGGTCGCAGCGGAGGCCCTCACGGGACCTCTGCTCGACATCGAGCCTGCCGCCTGCCGCCCGTGACCCCGGCGGCACCTCGTTGCAAACGTCGAGCTACCAGATCGGAGGCTTTTACCTATGTCGTCTCGGTTTCGACGCGTCCTCACCGACGACCTCATCGTGAGCCTAGACGGGATACTGCACCTGGACGATGACGTCACCAAGAGAACGGTAACCCGCGTCGTGGTAACCATGCCTGAAGCGCCTCAACCAGGCCGATCGCTCTCGTCCACGGCAATGACCACCGATATGGAGTACGAATGCGTCGTTCACTTCGGCTAGTGCTCAGTTTGGTGGTGCTGCTTACGGCTCCGGTCGGGTGCACCGGCTCGGAGCCGGCGCCTTCGGCGCCGCCACCCGCTCCGACGGTGACCGCCCTGGGTGGGCATCAGATCGATGCCGGGCTGATCGCGGCGGTGGATGCGTTCTTCGCTGATGACCTGGGTGGTTCGTACCGGAACCGGCGTTCGCTGCTGGTGACCGTGGGCGGGCAGACGCTGATGGAGCGGCACGACGCCGGCAGCACTCCCGCGTCGACGTACAACGTGCAGTCGGTCGGCAAGAGCATCCTGGCCACGCTGGTCGGGGTCGCCGTCGGCGAGGGCCGGCTGCGCCTGGACGCCCGGCTGGGTGAGCTGTTGCCGGCGTACCGGGCGGTGATGAGCCCGGGGCTGCGGGCGGTCACCCTGGGCCAGTTGTTGAGCATGAGCTCAGGGCTGCCGTTCACCTTCTACCCGCAGGTCTTCGGTCCCGACGTCCCCCACGACGTGGACTGGGTCCGCACCATCCTGGCCGCGGGGCAGCAGCAGCCGGCCGGCCGGTTCGAGTACTCCAACGGCGGCATGCACCTGATCGCCGCCGCCCTGCAGGGCGCGGTCGGGCCGCTGCTGGACTACGCCCGCCGGACGCTGTTCGACCCGCTGGGTATCGACACCACCCCGGCCGCCGACGGAGTCGCCCGCCCGGAGAACATCCCGGCCTACGACGCCGCCCGGTTCTCCTGGCCGACCGACCCGCAAGGCATCCACCTCGGCGGCGGCGGGCAGAAACTCACCGCCACCGACCTGGCCAAATTCGGCCAACTGTGGCTCGCCGGCGGCCGCTGGAACGGCCGGCAACTCGTCCCGGCCGACTACCTCACCCGCGCCACCACCCCGCAAGTCCCCGTCGGGTCAGTCCGCGGCACCGACTACGGCTACAGCTACGGCTTCTGGACCTCCACCCCCGGCGGGCACCGCGCCTTCTCCGCCCACGGCGGCGGCGGCCAACTCGTCCAGGTCGTACCCGACCTCGACCTCGTCGTCGTGATCCAGTCCACCTCGCCGACCGACCTCACCGTCGAGAGCCCCGACACCGGCACCGCCGACGCCGACCGCTACGCCGAGATCATCCGAGACCTCATCCTCCCCCGCATCCACTGAGCCCAGCCCGCGTCCGGTGAAGTCGGCCACCAGGCTCTGTCCCCGCCGGGCGTTCCGGAGCCGCAACGTCACGGAGCTGACGGTGTTATCGCGGCCACGAGCGCTGTGCGCCCAGCCGATCAGTCCCGGTGAGGAGCCTCGACTTCAGCATCGATGCTGGTCAGAAGGGCCATCAGGTCCTGCGCATTGGTCTGCGCATAATCGGAATAGCAGTTGTCTGCCCCGCCGCTATGCGCTGTGCCAACGCGCATCCGCCCAGGCCAACCGCGAGCGCTGTGCGCCCTGCTATCGCGACTAGAACCGATCACGTCTGATCCCTGCCACGCTCTGTGTCCACGAGGCTCTCACGAGGACCCGGCACGCACCGGCGTGCTTCCAATCCCTGGCGCGTCGAGCAGCTTGCCCAGGTCGGTCCCGAGCCGGTCGAGCGCTCGGCCCTCGGTCGCTTGACCTCACGACCGCCCGACCAGCGGCCTACGTGTGTCCCGCGCGCGGCGGCTAGCCCCGGTCATTCACGAGTGATCTGCGGTGCCGGTTGTGGATCTTGTTTGTGGTGGTGGTCGGGGGTGGCCGTGGCTGGTTGCCCGGCCTGGGTTCGCCGGGTTCTCCTGCTCCGGTGGTCGGGTCGGGGTGGTGGTTCAGCGGGCGGGTTGGGGCAGGGCGGCGCAGCGGGTGAAGGCGGCGGCGAGGTGGGTGGCCCAGGGCCAGTGCTGGTCGAGGCGGAGCCGGAGCCGGCGGCCGCCGCGGACGAGGCGGGCGGCGACGTGCAGGAGCCGGTAGCGCAGCGTCTTCGGTTCGGCTTTGGCCAGCGGCGGGCTGGTCGTGCAGGAGGATCGTCTGGGTCCAGGCGAGCAGGTCGACGGCGAGCATGACGGCGGTCAGCCAGGCGGCGTTGATGGCGAAGGTGCGGGAGGGGAAGCGGCCCAGGCCGGTGTCTTTGCCGCAGCGGATGCGGTCCTCGACCCGGGCGTGGGCGCGGTGGCGGGCGTCGAGGAACGCCAGCTGCCCGGCGGCGGTGTCGGTGGCGATGCACTGGTAGCGCCAGCCGTCGCGTTCTTCGAAGGCGTCGAGTTGGGCGCCGGGGTGCGGGCGTTCCCGGCGGATGAGGATCCGGGTGCCGGGCGGGTAGTCGGCCAGGGTGCCGGCCGGGAGCAGGCCGGTCAGCTCGGCCACGGCGGCGCCGTCGCGGTGCCGGCCGTCGGCGTCGAGGGCGTCGGTCCAGGCCCGTGGCGGGCAGCTCGGCCGATGGCGTCGCGTTCCCGGTCGGTGACCGCCCAGCCGACGCGAGAACTCGGTCAGCGACGTGCTGCTGGCGCAGGCCGCGGATGTGGGCCAGGAACGCCTTCGAGCAGCCGGCGCCGTCCGCGCGGACCAGCACCGGGACGCCGTGCCGGTGCGCGTCCGGGATCTGCGCGAGCGCGGCGTCCAGGACGGTGATGTGGTCGGCGGCGGTGTTCGCGCCGGCGTTGCCCGGCCGCAGCAGCCCGGCCAGGAACTCCCCGGTGTTGTCCAGAAGGCCAGGATGGGGTGGTAGCCGAAGGTGGACTTGAACGTCGCCGCCGCCTGCTCCTTCTCCGAGTGGCAGACCACGATCGAGGCGTCGACGTCGATCACCAGCCCGGGCAGCTCGACCCCGGCGGCGCCTCGCCGCCGGCACCGGCGGCGCCGGTGACCTCCGCCCGCTGCGCCCAGGCCACCTCCCGGGCCGCCGCCCGCGCCGCGGCGACCGCGGCCAGCTCCGCCGCACCGAGCTGGGCCAGCAGCCGCCACACCGTCGAGTCCGACGCCACCGGCCCGAACAGACCCGGCTGATCGGCCAGCACGGCGATATCGGAGATGCACTCCGCACCGTCGGCGACCGCGACCGCCAGATCCACCAGCACCCGCCCCGGATCATGCACCGCCCGCGGCCGGCCCAGACCGCGCCAGCACCGCGGACAACTCACCGGTCAGCGTCGTGCGGTCCGCCAGATCGGCCAGCAGCCGCGACCCGGCATGCGAGACGACACCCCGGCCATCCGCGGACACCAGCATCGACGGACGAACGGTAGCCTGCACCTGGAAAGTGCCTCTCCCGTGCGGTGGATCCGGTCCTTCAGCAAGCCCAGAATCCCCTACAGGACAGGCACTTTCCTCATCTCCACGCCGGACACCCCGCCAAGATCATGAAGAGCCAGGGCTAGGGTCGCGCGTCCACGCGCCGGGGTCGCCGGGCGGCTCAAGGATCTTGTTCGCTTGCGATGGAGGGAGCCGGTGGCGGCTCGCGTTTCAATGTCGACCGGAGTTGGGTGCGGGGGTCGGGAAAGCCGAGGCTGGTGTAGCCGGGGGCGCGTTTACTTAGCGATGAGGCGAGCACGCCGGTGGGGATGTCGTGGTAGTCGTGCACTTCGGCAGTGTCCTTTCCGGGATAGGGACGCAGAATTCGGCCGACGTACTGGACGACTCGGCCCTTGAATGCGATCGGCGCGGCGAGGAATAGGGTGTCCAGTCGAGGGCAGTCGAAGCCCTCGCCGACGTAGGGGCCGGTCGCGACGACGAGCAGCGGAGTGCCGACGTCGAACTGGGTGAGCCGGTCCATCGCGTCCCGGCGGGCTCGGGCGCCCATTCCGCCCCGGAGCACCACTGGGTCGAATCCGGCGCCCCGGAGGGCGTCGGTCAGCCGCTCCACGTGGGCGGTCCATTGGGTCAGCAGTAGGCAGTGCCGGCCCCGGTGAAGGGCGGCGGTTACGTCGGCGATCACTTGCCGGATCCGGGTGTCGTCGGCGACGAGCTGCCGGTAGACGGCGGCGATCCCGCCGGGAGCCGAGGGATCCGCGTCGCCGGTGTAGGAAAAGCGCGTGGGATGAATGTGCAGCACCGGCCGTGGCCGCTGTTCTCGTTCGCCCGTCGGCGCGAAGTCGATTTCCGGCGTCGATCCGCTGTCGGCGGTGCGGCGGAAGGCCCGGTCAGTGCTCTCGTTGTGGTCGACGGTGTGCCGGATCGGGCCAAGCTGCAGGGCGATGAGGTCGTCGAGCTTGTCTCGGCGGTAGGGGGTGGCCGTCAGCAGCATCGGCGGGCGGGGATCTGCTTGACGCATGCTCGAACGCCGCAGCCGGCACGTGGTGGCACTCGTCGACGACGACCAGACCGTATCCGGCGGTCAGGTCGGGCACGTCCTGACGGCGCGTGAGGGTCTGCAGGGTCATCACGTCCACGCTGCCTCGGCGGCGGGCTCGGCCGCCGCCCACTTGCCCGGCCCGCACGCCGAGCAGCTGCTCGAGCTGGGATCGCCACTGGTCGGCCAGTGCCTTCCGATCGAGCAGGACCAGCGTTGACGTGCGGTGCGCGGCGATCAGAGCGCAGGCCATGACCGTCTTGCCGGCTCCGGGTGGAGCGACCAGCACTCCCAAGTCATGCCCGGCCATCGCTTCCACCGCCGACCGTTGAACTTCGGTGAGCACGGCGGTGAAGGAAAATTGCTGCTCGATGCCGGCGACCCGCTCGTCAGCCAGCTCGAGGCGGCTGCCTGCCTGTTCCACCAGGCCTGCGACCGTGTCGGCGAGGCCACGCGGCACGATCAGCCCACCATCGAGGGTCTCGTCATAGCTGCGCAGGAACCGAGGGGTGTCCCACGTGGACATCCGGCGACGCTGCCGTTCGTAGAACACCGGGTTAGCCATGCTCGCCGCGTGCTTGATCGCCGCCAGTAAGGCCGGAGTCAAGTCATTGACCTCTAGCCGGACTCCGGCCCCGAGCCGGGCCGGCACTACCGCTGCCACGGCCGGACGGATCCGTGACGATGACGGTAACTTCAGCCGGGTGGCCTTCGTGCCGACCTCCACCGTCCCCGTGCGGTCGGCGAGGCGGGTCACCTCCCGCGGTGTCATCCGCGGCAGGCTGGACAGGTACGCCCACTGATCCTCGTGCGGCTCCATCGTCGCGGTATCGAGAAACACCGACGCGCCGTCCCGGCGCAGCCGGCCCTGCAGCGGCGCCGCGATGAGATTGCCCACTCCACCAGCCGGCAGCACATCCTGCGATGGAAATAGCCGGTCGTAGCCGGACAGGTCCATCCGCCCACGCAGGGTGATCGCTTCCCGCAACAACCCACTCCCCATACGCCGGGCGGTCTCGGCCGCCACCGGCGCGGTGAAAAACACCCAGACGTGCGCGCCGACCCCCGACCGCGACACCTCCAGACCCGCCGGCGCCCCCACCGCCCGGGCCGCTTTCAAGTACGCCAGCGCATCCAACATCGCCGCGGGTCCGTCGAAGTCCGCCGCCAGCCACCAGCACCGGTCCCCGTCGAGCAATGGATACAGCCCCAAGTCCAACTCGCCCGACAAGTGCGCGGTGACAACATCGCCGGTCAGCGGCAGATAGTCCCGGTCCTCATGCCGGACTCCCTTCCGCCACCCACCCCGAACCGCCGGCAACCACCCCGACCGGCCAGTTCTCGAGTTCTCCCACCGCACCGCGTAGACATCCGGTCGCGCGCCAAACAGAGCAGCGAAGAACCCGACCTTCTCCTCCGCGGACGACCTCGCCCACACCGGACCAGGCGCCGCCTCAAACCACCCCAACTGCGCCGGACCAGGCGGCCGTGCCTCCACCGGCGACAACGCCAACAACCGCAACAGCCGGGCATTCTCCGCCTCCAGCCGACCCACCTGCGCCCGCAGCCCGGCCAACTCCTCCTCCGCCAGACCCGCGAGCTCCCCCGCATCCTGGCCGGCACCGTCCGCCACGGCCACCAACGTAGCCCGAGGTCTCCCGGTGCACGCTGCAGTCAGGCTCGTAGCGCCGAGCGCCCGAGCGCGAGTCCCGCGCGCAGCCCGGCCGAGCGCGCGTGCCGCGCGCATAGATGTTCGCTCGGCGGCGAGTCAGTGCCGCGCCGCCGGGAGAGCCGATACGCCGTTCCGCTCCTGTAGTTCCGAGCCCTAGGAGGCGCGCGCACCGACCGGCGACTCCGCCGGTCCAGTCACAGCCAGCGACGCACCCGCCGCGTGTAGTCGTCGTACGACGCGCCGAACCGCTCGTGCAGGAACCGCTCCTCGGGGCGGATCGCGCCCCACAGGACGAGCAGCACCGCGGCCGGGAACAGCACGAGCCCCCAGAACGTGGGTGCCAGCAACGCCAGCGCGAGGTAGAGCGCGAGCAGGCCGACGTACAGCGGGTTGCGGGAGAGCCGGTACGGCCCGTGCTCGATGATCGCCTGCGTCGCCTGCCCCGGGAGCAGCCCGGTCCGGTGCCGGCCGAACAGCCACAGCGACCAGCCGTTCCACCCGACGAACAGCAGCACCAGCACCCAGCCGAGCGGAACCCGCCACCCGCCGAGGTCGACCGGGTCACCCCACAGCGACGTCGCCAGCCAGCCGGCGAGCAACGGCGCGCCGATCGCGACCGGCGGCCAGAGCCGGAACGCGACGGTACCCTCGGGACCGTCCACCATGCCCACACTGTCGCGCGTGGTGGCGGCGCCGCCGGTCAGCCGGGCTCCAGCTAGGTCCGCCCCTCCTGTCTGGATGAGGTGGTTAGCCCGGACGGACCGGGCACCCACCCGAGCTTGACCCAGAACACCTCCCGCTGATGGCCGCGCGCGAGCGCGCTCCGCGGCTGAGTGCGTTCCCCGGGGAGGCCCAGAGCAAGGCGCTCGTGCAGCGTTCCGGACCATATGCCGCAAGACGGGCAGGTCGATCCAGTCGGCGTGCGCGGTCTCGGACGCGCCCCACGGCATTGATCGGGCGACTGTCGCGCTCAGGCTCGAGTCGCCTCGCCTCATGTGCGAAAATCTCACGCATGGACAAGGAGCTCCTGGGTCAGCGGCTCGCGGAAGCGCGCGAGCTCGCAGGGATGACCCAGGACAGCGTCGCGCGACACCTCGGCCTTGATCGGGCAGCGATCTCCAACCTGGAACGCGGTGATCGGAACCTGCGAGTTCCCGAGCTGGTCGCGCTCGCTGAAATCCTCGGCCGCCCGTTGTCATACTTTGTCGATCCACCTGTGCCAGCGGCCGTCAGCCGACGAGCAACGCCGCACGCCGACCACGCCTCGACCCGCGCTTTGGATGTCGAAATCGACCAGTTCGCTGCGGACGTGCGGACACTCCTGAATCTGGGCTTGCTGGCTCCCGCTGATCGTGACCCCGCCGCCCGCGTCCCTCGAGGCCACGCCGAGGCAGAGCGTACTGCCGGACACTTCCGCATCAAGGCCGGACTCGACGGGGGTCCGATACAGGATCTGGGGCGAGTGTGCGAGCACCTTGGGCTGTTCACGTTCGCGGCATCCCTGGGTCAGACGGGCCCGGACGGGGCCTGTGTCGAAGTCTCCTCAGCCGCGGGGCACACTGCAGCGGCGACGGTCGTCAACGGTGACGCGGACTCCGGCCGCCGCCGGATGACGGTGGCGCACGAGCTCGGGCATTGGCTGTTCGGGGACGCCTACGACACCCAGGCTGGCGGCGACAGCGAGCAGATGATCAACTCGTTCGCGATCCACTTCCTCGCTCCCCGGGCCGGGGTCACCCGCGTCTGGGCAGACCGTATCGACTGGTCCGAGCGTGATCGAGCACTCGCGGTCGGCGTCGCATTCCGGCTGTCGTGGTCGGCGACGATCTCCCAACTCCGCAACCTCGACCTGATCTCGCACCAGGAGCGTCACCGCCTCGCGTCGCAGGAACCTCGGAAGGGTGACTACCTGCGGCTCGGACTGTCATGGACCGACGAGCTCCAAGCCCCGTACCTGTCGCCCGGCTTCATCGCGGCCTGCCTGACGGGCTACGCGAGCGGTTTCCTCACCGCGGCCCGCACGCTTGAGCTCCTGCACGGCCTGCTCACCTTCGAGGACCTGCCCGACCAAACGTCCGACGACTCCCCGCTTCGTCGCGCCTTCGAGGGCCACGCCGCGCTGCAGCCCTGAGATGACCGAACCATCGACCTGGGTGACCGACACCAGCGTCTACACGCACTTGTCCCGGGCCGGCCATCTCGATTTGCTCCACGAGGTCGCGCCGGGGGGAGTCATCGTCGTCCCTGACGACGTCAACAAGGAAATTCAAGCCGGCAGGGACCGCCACACCGGGATCACCGACCCCGCCACAACGACGTGGGCTCAAGTGACTGTCCTGACCGACGACGAGGTCGACACCCAGCTTGAAGTCAAGGCAGCACTGGGTGGCGGCCCCTTCCAGCATCTGGGCGAGTGCGCGGTCATCGCGTGCGCGCAGCATCGCGGACACGTCGCGCTGCTCGACGACCAGGCCGCGATCGTCCAAGCCGATGCGCGGGCTGTTCCCAACCACACCACCCTGTGGCTCGTGGTCGAGGCGTACACGACCGTGTTCCAGTTCGATCGAAACCGCACGATCGAGGTCGTGGACGCCCTGATCGGCACCGACATGTACCTACCCATCAGCTCCGGGCAGAGCCTGTTCGCGTGGGCCTATGAGACGGGGTACTTACCGAAGTCCTGATGCATGTCCACGGGAGGTTCCGTTCTGTAGAGCACTTCTGCGGGTGGGTCTGCAGGACACTCGGCTGAGCGTGAACCGGACCGCCGACGGCTGCGCCCACCCGTCCGGGGCGAACCCTGTTCTGGATCTCACGCGCCACTCCCACTCGGTCGCCGCGGGGCAAGCCGCCCTCATCGGCCGGATGTACGACCCGCCGCGCAACCCGCCCCTCACCACCACCTGAGTGAATCCAGTCGTCATCCGCCCAGCCGCGGCGTCGGAGCTGCCGGTAGCGCTCATCGACCTCAGCCCGTGTCCGGTGAAGTCGGCCACCCAGGCCCCTGTCCCGCCGGGCGTTCCGGAGCCGCAACGTCCACGGAGCCGATCGTGTTATCGCGGCCACGAGCGCTGTGCCCAGCCGATCAGTCGCCGTGCGGGGCCTCGACGTCGGCATCGATGCTGATCAACAGGGCCATCAGGTCCTGGGCATTGGTCTGCGCATAATCGGAATAGCAGTTGTCTGCCCCGCCGCTATGCGCTGTGCCAACCCACATCCGCCCAGGCCAGCCGCGAGCGCTGTGCGCCCTGCTATCGCGACTAGATTCGATCACGTCGGGCAGCAGCGCGAGTGGGCGGCGGCAACGGGAGGCTCGCCACCGTCCTGTATCTACAGGGGCCGCCCGGCACGGCCGGGCTCCGCGGGTGCCGGTCCGGGCCGCGGGAACACACCCACTTCGGTGGCTCGGTAGCCATCCGGCAGTTGGGTGTCGAAGAACGCCTCGAGCATCCTGTGGAGATTCCTCGCGGCGCCATCGAAGTCCGCGGCCAGCGCAGGAGTCACCACAACGGCGGTGACATCCATCGCCTCGACCAATCGCGCGTTCTCGGCGTTGACTTCCTCGTCGTCGCCCTCGTCCTCGCCGGCCGGAAACGGGCTGGACCAGCCGTACTGCTCGCTCACCAGCAGCGCGTACTGCCGAGCCGCCTCACCGACCGCCGACCCCGCCGCGGCCGCGTCGCTGTCGTGGGCGCTGGTAGCCAGTAGGTGGGCATGGCGGAGTAGCGCGTTTGCCAGGGCTCCTGCCAGGTCCTCGATGGCGGACATCGTTGTAGGGAGCCGATATCCAGCAGACATTCAACTCGGGATGTCTCCGTAGGGAGCACATCGAACCTCGGTCTTCTTGTAGCGGTTCCAGGACTTCCAGCTCGAGTTGACGACGAGTTCTTCCACAACTTCATCGTCCTCGCGTAGCTCCAAAGCGAAGACTTCCGAATTCGGCGCACCACGCTTTCGAACACGGCCCGCAGCGACAGCATCGACGATCCGTCGTAGTTGCGTAGTGCCGGCAGAGTCAGCCGTGAGCTCCCAAGATGCGCGGTTGCTCATTGAGATGACGATGTTCTGACTGCTCCACATGACCATGAAATCACACGCGTCATCGCGATACGGCAGAACATTCACAGATGACACGGTTGCGAGGTCAATCTCCCACTCGAGGTGGGCCGCCGGGCTGAGTGGGTCGACGATCTGCCGGATCTGCTCTTCGAGTTCGATGTTGTTCACTTTGCCACTACGATCCCTTCTTGTAATTCCAACGCCCATAAAATACATCTTTGTGCTGCCCGCTCGGATATCGAATACGAAAGGTCCACCTGACGCGCCTACTCTTCTTGGTCTTGCCGTACCCTTTGGTACTCCAGCCTATACGCCACGCCCTGTCGGATCTATTCAGCAGACCCTGCCTTACGCCTGGACCTGCACCACTACTACCGAAGAGCAAACTTCGATCTCCGAACCATCGACTTCTCTGAAGCCCTGCTCCGAAGTTTACCCAACTCCTGACTGCTTGACGGCGGGCCCAGCTCCTACCACTCTTTGCATACGAGGCCAGCTTACGGGCACCGTGACCACACCATCGTTTACATGCTTGTGCGCCGCCTCTGATGAGGACTCCCCAGAAACGTCCGTCGAGGTCTTGCTTGTTGATGGGGTCGGCGCAGGTGTAGTCGTAGTCGTTGCAGGAGCCGCCGGTGATGGGGTCGACGGTGAGGAAGCGGCCGGTGGTGGGGTTGTAGAGGCGGACGCCCATGAGGGTGAGGTGGGCGAGGGTGTCGCCGGTGTTGCGGTGGTGGGTGCCGAGCCAGCCGTAGCGGCGGCCGGGGGCGGTGGGGTCGCGGGGCAGGCCGTATTCGGTGGTTTCGGTGTAGGTGGCGGGGGCGGTGTCGGTGGGGGCGGCGGTGGCGACGATGTCGCCGTGGAGGTTGGCGAGGTTGAGCAGGACCGCGCCGGTGTTGTCGACGGTGAGCGCGAGGCCGCCGGAGGGTGCGTTGAGGTAGCGGGTCCAGGTGCCGTCGGAGGAGCCGATCCAGGCGGGGTTGTCGTCGCCGGCGGTGTAGTGGTTGGTGAGTGTGGGTCCGGCGGTGTCGGTGGTGGTGAGGATCCGCCGGGCCGGGTCGAGGGTGTAGGTCTTGGTGCGGCCGGCTTGGGTGAGGGTGGCGACCATGTCGTTGGTCGCGTACCCGACGGTCAGCGGGTTTCCGCCGCTGACGGCGGCGGCGGGCAGTGCGGTGGTCCGGCCCAGGGTGTCGTAGGTGTAGCCCGTGCCGGTGGCCCGGTCGGCGGCGTCGTACGTGCTGGTGACGGTCACCGGCGTCGCTCCGGTCAGGTCGCACAGCGCCGTCGCCGTCGGCGACGCGAGTGCCGCCCCGGCGGTGGTGACGAGGCTGGTGCGGTTGGTGTTGGCGTCGTTCCGGCCGTACCCAGGAATGACGAACCACCTGATCCAGCGACTGCCCTTGACCAACCACCGCGCACCCGCGCACGCGCAGCACCCGGCGGGTCGACTCGCTGCAGGATCCGTACCGGCGGGCGGGAGTCGGCCCGATGGAGATCAGCTCGGCGAGCCGGCCGGCTTCGCCGGCGTCGGAGCGCTGTGCGCCGCATCCTGGTCGCCGTGCGGAGCCTCGACGTCGGCATCGATGCTGGTCAGGAGGGCCATCAAGTCTTGCGCGTTAGTCTGGGCATAGTCGGAATAGCAGTTGTCTGCCCCGCCGCTATGCGCTGTGCCAACCCGCATCTGCCCTGGCCACCCGCAAGCGCTGTGCGCCATGTTATCGCGACTCAACTGGACCACATCGGATCGAACGCTATGTGGGCGAGGGTTCATCGGGTAGCAGCAGTTCGGCTGTACGGCGAGGGGCGGTCGTGCGAGCAGCGCGGCGGTGGCGACGATGTAGCCGTGAGGCTGTCGAGGGTGAGCGGCTGGATGGGTGTGGGTACATCGAGGACAATCGCGGCTATCTCCACGCCCCACCGGCACCCTCGCGCATGGTAGACAACACCGGCTGTATCCAGAATCTGTCCCGATGGACGCGGCCGTGCGGGCAGCCGCTCAAATTGATGGTGGTGAGAATATGGGCGGGTCTATCCACCTCACTTGAAATTCCGGCTTGCCGAACCATTCTGCGAAATCATCCTCTTCGTCCACCCAGATGTCCCAACCCTCGGAACACTCTGAGGCGCTGCCAGGACGAGGGAGGACCCAGCAATGTTTGCAGTTTTCACTCTCGATACTTGCCGATGTCCCGCGAGACTCGGCGTTTCACTCGATTTCCACCGGGCCCAACGTTCGCACGATGCTGACCGCAACCGGCCTTGAGCTTCGCAAGACTTCTACTACTGCGTTTCCTGCGCGTTCGACCCGGATAGTGAACGGCGGATTCGCCTCGAAGACAAGTCGGTCGCGCTCGTCTTCGTACCGAACGGAAAACAACCGATGCTCGTATGTACCTGACTCGTCGCAGATCTCGATGTGTCCAGCGTTCAGCACTTGGATAACACAGCGGTAGAGTGGAACCTCGTCGGCCTTCCTGAACCATCGACTGCCTTGTCGGAGAGGCCGTCGCTCCTCATACTCAGGCACCGCGACCACCAGCGTCAGTCCTAGATCTTCAGGGGAGATATCAACATCCGACTCGTTGAAGGCGGCCTGACGCAGTAACTGGTCAAGGATCACCGCCGCATCCATGCCTGCGCCGGCCCACACCACCCTCAGTCCTTCTCGTTCATCCCCACCGGCGTCATTCATCTGGCACCCCGCGACCACGGAAGCGGCAGCCGATAAGATGTGTGACTTCCTTTCACGCCGACTCGGTACGAGTCGACCTGCAGGTGACTGCGCCTGCCGAGTCTCTTGAACCGGTGTGGTTGACGGTCGTATCTCACTGACGCACCATACTTCTTCCCTCGATAGCTATAGCCACTGGGTATTCGCGAGAGCGAACGGGTGCCAACTCGATACGTCTTGTAGGCCCGGTATGATTGGTAGAGCCGGTAACCCCGGTAGGCCCAGGCTACCTGTCCAGCCATGGGAACGAAGGTGACGGCGGCACCGGCGATGTCAGCCTTGTGTCGCCAGGCCCATCGGGCTCCGCAGCGAATGCTCCAGCAGCGTTTGCCGTCGAGGTCGAGGGCGTTGACGGGGTCGGCGCAGGTGTAGTCGTAGTCGTTGCAGGAGCCGCCGGTGATGGGGTCGACGGACAGGAAGCGGCCGGTGGTGGGGTTGTAGAGGCGGACCCCCATGAGGGTGATCTGGGCGAGGGTGTCGCCGGTGTTGCGGTGGTGGGAGCCCAGCCAGCCGTAGCGCCGTGCGGGCGCGGTGGGGTCGCGGGGCAGGCCATATTCAGTGGTCTCGGAGTACGTCGCCGGGGCGGTGTCGGTGGGGGCGGCGGTGGCGACGATGTCGCCGTGCAGGTTGGCGAGGTTGAGCACGACCGCGCCGGTGTTGTCGACGGTCACCGCGAGGCCGCCGGCGGGGGCGTTGAGGTAGCGGGTCCAGGTGCCGTCGGAGGAGCCGATCCAGGCGGGGTTGTCGTCGCCGGCGGTGTAGTGGTTGGTCAGGGTCGGGCCGGCGGTGTCGGCGGTGGTGAGGATCCGCCGGGCCGGGTCGAGGGTGTAGGTGCGGGTGCGGCCGGCCTGGGTGAGGGTGGCGACCATGTCGTTGGTCGCGTACCCGACCGTCAGCGGGTTCCCGCCGCTGACGGCGGTGGCGGGCAGTGCGGTGGTGCGGGCGAGGGTGTCGTAGGTGTACCCGGTGCCGGTGGCCCGGTCGGCGGTGTCGTAGGTGCTGGTGACCGTCACCGGCGTCGCTCCGGTGAGGTCGCACAGCGCCGTCGCCGTCGGGGACGCGAGCACGGTGCCGGGTGTGGTGGTGAGGCTGGTGCGGTTGGTGTTGGCGTCGAAGGCGTAGCCGCGGCGGATGCAGGCGGTGCCGGCGTAGGCGAGGTCGTCGACGCGGGTGAGCCGGGCGGCGGCGTCGTAGGTGTTCAGCTGTCGGGCGAGGGGTCCGGCGGTGGTGCGGACCTGGCCGTGGACGGACTCGGTCTGGGTGAAGGTCAGCCAGGTGGTGCCGGCTTTGGTGTAGGTGAGGCGGGTGTTGTTGCCGGCGTTGTCGTCGATCGTGGTGGCGGTGAGGCCGCCGGGATAGGTGACGGTGTCGGCGCCGCCGTCGGCGTCGTAGGTCGCGGACACCGTCCCGGCGAGGGTGTCGTCAGCCGCCACGGCGTTGCCGCGGTGGTCGGTGGCGGAGTCGTAGGTGTAGGTGGTGGTGCCCTTGCCGTCGGTGACGGTCGCCACCCGGCCGGCGATGTCGTACGTCCGTGTGGCGGTGGTGATGGTGGTGCCGCCGCTGGTCTGGGTGTAGGAGGTGGCTTGCCCGACCGGGTCATAGCCGATGGTGATGACCCCGGCGGAGGTGGTGGTCGTGGTGAGCAGCCCGGTGCTGGCGCTGTAGCCGGTGGTCACCGCCGGGATGTCGGTGCCGCCGGCGCCGGCCGGGGTGACGGTGACCGACTGGCCGGTGGAGCGGCCGGCGCCGTCGAAGCTGGTGGTGGTCGTGCGGGTGGTGGTGCCGGCGACCTCGGTGACGGTGGCCGGTGCGTCCCAGAGGGTGTAGGTGGTGGTGGTGACCGGCAGTGCCGGGCCGGTGCCGGGTTGCGCGGCGGGGAAGGTCTGGCAGGTCAGCCCGGCCCAGTGCGGCTTGCCGCCGCAGGGGGCGGCACCGCCGGCGGTGTAGTAGGTGGTGCGGCTGGTGCCCGCGCCGACGCCGGTGGGGTCGGATGGCATGCGGGTCTCGATGGTCTGCCCGGCGCTGTTGTAGCGGGTCTTCTTCACGATGTCGGGGGTGGCGCCGGGCATGTCGGTGGTCGTGGTGGTGGCCTGGCGCAGGTCCCAGCCGGACGGGTCGCCGGCGACGACGGGGGCGTAGCCGGTGAGGGTGGTGCGGGGATCCTTGTCGACGCCGTCGAGGGTTTGCGCGGCGGTCACCGAGGTGGTGGGCAGCCGGTATCCGGCGCCGGGGGCGCCCTGGTCGTAGGTGGTCGTGGTGTGCTCCCGGGCCGGGACGGTGGTGCCGTCGTCGAGGACGACCGGGTGGGTCGGGCCGACGGAGGCGAGTTCGTCGACTCCGTCGTCGGAGTAGACGCTGACCTGCGACAGCAGGTCCGCCCGCGCCGCCGAGGTCGGCACGGAGGCGACGTAGGGGTCGAGGTTCGGATTCGCCGCCGGGGTGAGGGCGTCGTTGCGGTTGCCGGCGGACAGCGTCCGGACGGTGTTGCCACGCTTGTCGTACTCGGTGGTCGACACCTGCCAGGCGTTCGCGCCCCAGGCGGCGGTGTTCACGGTGCGGCCGTTGACGTCGAGATAGGACAGGTCGGCGTACAGCCAGTCCGTCGCCGTGGGGGTGGCGGCCGGGACCCGATCGGGTCCCCAGACCGCGGTGGCGGTGGTGGGCAGGTCGGCCTGGCCCCACTTGGCCGTCTCGGTGCCGCCGAGCTCGAGCGGCGCGCCGGCGCCGGTGAACGGCACGCCGTAGCGGACGGTGGTGGTCTGGGTGCCGCCGCTGGGGTCGGGCCGGGTGACGGTGGTCAACCGGTTGGTGCCGTCGTAGCCGAACGACCAGGCCGACAGTCCGGGCGGGGTGAGCGAGGTCAGCCGGTTGGCGGCGTCGTAGGAGTAGGTGGTCTTCAGTTCCGGGGTGATCCGCGGGTCCCACGCGGCGCGCAGCATGCCGGTGGAGTCGTAGGCATAGGCGGCGACCTGGATCGTCGCCATGGCTGAGGTCGCCGGGTCATACGCGGTGAAGCCCACTGTGGACAGTCGACCGGTGTAGGAGCCCCACTGCGCCGGGGCGGTGCCGGTGGCGGTCGTGGTCGTGGCGTAGGTCAACGTCAGGGTGCGGCAGCCGGCGGTGGTCAGCGGGCTGCCGCAGCTGACCCCGGCCGGGACCGGCGCGAGGATCTGGGTGACCCGGCCGCCGCCGTCGCGGGTGTACGTCGTGGTCGCCGTACCGGCGGCGCCGGCCTCGGTGACCGAGGTGATGCCCCAGGTGCTCCCCGACAGCGACCACATGGTCCGGGTGCCGTCGAGGTCGGTGAGCGTCAGGGTGTCCGGGGTGGGCGCGGTGTCCATGACCAGGGTGGCGCCGTCGGTGCCGGCCTCTCCGATCCCCACGTACGTGGTGGTGGTGCCGGAGGCCGAGAGGCGGTCGTAGATGTCCTGCGTCCCGTCCTCACCGACCAGCGCCAGGTAGCCGTTCGCGGACTTGTCAAGCACGGTCACGGCCGCCGCGCCGGCGTCCGGGCCGGGCAGCGACGCCGTCCACGCCGGACCGAACACCCCCGTCGCACCCGTGGTCACCATCGACGGCGACAGCGTGGTCAGCGTCCGGCCGATCGACAGCGACCCGGTGTAGGCCGGAACGTCCACATCGGACTCCGACACCGACACATCCCCGGTCAGCAGCGACACGGTGCCCGGACCGGCCGACGTCGTCGCGTACGCGCCGCCCGCCCGGGACAGCTGGATGGTGCGGCCAGCGGTGCACACCGGCGCCGGGTCGCTCGCCGAAGTCCCCAGGCAGGCCTGCAGCTGCACCAGCCCGTCCGCGCCGGCCGTCGTGGCCACGTCCCACACCAGCGGCGGCAACACCCCGCCCGAACGCTGCACCGGCCACGCCGAAGGATGCGTCGACGTACCCGGCACCGTCACGTCCGCAAGCGGCACCGGGGCGAACCCGCCGGTCGAACCCAGCTGGTACTTCCACGTCAGCCAGTCCCGGCCGGTCTGAGCCGACGCCGCCACCGTCACCCGGGCCGCGGTCCGCGCCTCGACCGCCGGGGAGTCGATCCCGCCGACGTTCACCCCGATCGTCCACGTCAAGGTCGGCGAGACGTTCCCGGCCCGGTCATGTGCCCGGACCGAGAACGTGTGCCGGCCCGCCGTCAGCCCAGCCAGCCACCTGGTGGTCTCCGGTTCGACGTCCGTCCACTCCTGCTCGTCCAGCTGCGTCGAGTAGCCGGAGGTCGAGCCGTCCGAGAAGAAGCGGAACACGCCCGCGGCCGGACCGCCCCAGCCACCGTTGGTCCAGTCGGGCGACTCCACCGTCGGCACCGCCGGCGGGAAGGGGTCCGAGTAGAACACCATCCACTCCGACCACGGGGAGAACAACGCCCCGTCATGGGCCCGGACCCGGTACTCGTACGTGCCGGTCGACGTCACCGCCCCCGCTGGGACCTGCCACCGCACCGGTGTGCCCGGCGGCGCGTTCGGCACCGACCCCGACGTCACCAACGTCGTCGGCGTCGAGCTGCTGCCGTACCACACCTCGAAGTCGTACCGCAGGGTGCCGCTGTCAGGGTCCGAGGACTGGGCGGTCAGCGTCGGCGTCAACGACGACGTCAACACCGGCGACGCGCACTGCGCCGCGCACGGCTGCACCCCGCGGCCCGCCGGTCTTGTCGGCGGCATGCTGTAGGTGACCGTCAACCGCGGCCGCTGCGTCGGATCGGTCCAGAACGCCGACCGGAACCGCAGCACCCCCGTCGTCGTCTCCGACGACGACCGCAGGATCACCCCGTAGTTCGGCGCCGCCCCGGACACCCAGTTCTGCACCGCCGGCGGGGACAGCGCCCAGTGGTAGTGCCCCGGCACCACCGGCACCGTCGTCGTCGCCAACGCGACGCTGGCGTCGTGGGTCCCGCCCGGCGTCGACCAGCTGCCGGCACCGTGCGAGTTCCAGGTGGCGCCCTGGTTCCAGCCCTGCGTCATCCGGTGCGCCTTCACCACGTAGGACCCGGTCCCCTGCTCGTGGCCGAACTCGTACAGGTCCAGATCCGCCGACGACACCACCGCCGACGCCGGGATGCTGGTCAGGCCGAACATCACGATCGTCCGGCGCACCACCCCGCCCGCCAGGCCCACGTCCCGGGTCTGCTGACCGCAGTAGTTGTTGTTTGCATGACTCCCCGACGCCAGGTGGCAGTCGACCCCCTGCGTCCCCGGCCCACCCGCCACGAACACCGGCGACGGGTCCAACACCACCGGGAACGCCTTGCCCGCCACCCAGCCCGGGTCCACCGCCAGCGTGATGTCCCACCCATCGCCGGCCCGCACCACCGTCTGCGACGCGCTCCGGCGGTCGACGCCCGGCCCCAGCTGCGGGTCGACCTCCGCCGGCACGTACGCCGTCGCCGGCGCCAACCCCAGTCGCCACCCGTCACCCAGGTCACGGTCGAACCGGAACGACCCGTCCGGCTGCTCCCGCACGCCCCCGACCAGACCCCGCGGGTCCGACAGGTGGAACCGGAACGACCGCGGCGCCGCCGGCGAGCGCAACACCAGGTTCGTCTTCACCCCGTTCGCGCCCACCACCAGCTGCAGATCCGTGTCCGTCGCCGCATCCGCGAACGACACCGTCGACCCCGACCGGACCGGCGACCCCAACCGCAACCCTGCGGCCGACAACGACACCGCGCCACCCGGCACGTCGACCGACAGCAGACCCGACGCCGCCCGGCCCACCGTCACCTTCCGCGCCAGACCGTCCGCCACGAACGGATCCGCCGCCGACCCCGTCCCCGACAGCGCCGCCGTCACCGGCACCCACGACCGGCCGTCGCGGGCCGTCCCCGCCCGCCGGAACGACGGCTGCGCGTACGCCTCCGTCGTCAACGACCCATCCGGATTCGCGAACGTCTCCGACTGCAGCGACCCCTCGCCGTCCACCTTCACGCGCGAGCCCTGCGCCCGCGCCGCCAACGCCGCCGACACCCGATCCGGCCGCGACCCCACCCGCTCCACCGCCGCCGAAGCCGCCGGAGCAGCCACCGCCGGGGACGTCACCAGCAGCGCCTCCGCCCCGGACACCAGCAACCCGGCGACAGTCACCACCGCGACCGCACGTACCACCCTCCCGAACCGGGCGGACGACAACAGGCGAGAACCACGACGCGGCACAGCCACACTCCCGACACCTCACCGCGAACGGCAGCCGGGGCAAAGGCGCACGGTCACGTCACCAGATTGGAGACGACCGAATACTCACAGCGCCCGCAGCGGCAGAGCAACAACGATGACCGGTTCCGGTCGTACCCAGGCATGCCGAACCACCTGATCCAGCGACTGCCCTTGACCAACCACCGCGCACCGCGCACGCGCAGCACCCGCCGGGTCGACTCGCTGCAGGATCCGTACCGGCGGGCGGGAGTCGGCCCGATGGAGATCAGCTCGGCGAGCCGGCCGGCTTCGCCGGCGTCGGAGCGCTGTGCGCCGCATCCTGGTCGCCGTGCGGAGCCTCGACGTCGGCATCGATGCTGGTCAGGAGGGCCATCAAGTCTTGCGCGTTAGTCTGGGCATAGTCGGAATAGCAGTTGTTCATGAAGACGTGCGTCTCCTGGGCTTGCTCGGCCAGGTTGGCGACCTTGGGGGCCCACTCCTGCAGCTCGGCCGGGGAGTAGTGGTAGCCGAAGCGGTCGTAGATGTCCTTGCTGGTCCACTTGTCGCTGTGGCCGTGGAAGCGGATCACGGCGAGGTCGGCGGTGGCTGCGACGACAGGCGGGACCGAGGAGGTGTGGCCCTGCGGCATGTCGACGCAGACGTAGGGCACTGCGTACGAGGTCAGGAAGTCGAGGGTCTCCTTGGCGTTGTCCTCAGACATCCAGGTCCTGTTGCGGAACTCCACGCAGATCGGCACCGGGTCGGCCCGGCGCTTGCACTCCAGCACGTATTCCTTGTTGCGGCGGCCGATCGGGAACCACTGCGGGAACTGGAAGAGCAGCGCGCCGAGCTTGCCGGCCTGGTGCAGCGGGTCGAGCGCGGACAGGAAGCGCTCCCAGACCTGGTCGACCACCGCGGGGTCGAGGTCCTTGGCGTAGACGTTGGCCTTGGTGCCCTCCGGTCGGAGGTCCTTGTAGAGCGCCGCGACCCGGGTCGGATGCTGGGTGAGCAGCGAGAACGCCTTGATGTTGAAGGTGAACCCGTCCGGCGTGCGCTGCGCCCACAGCTCGCTGTTGCGCTCGTTGGGCGGGGTGTAATAGGTCGAGTCGACCTCGACGATCGGGAACCGGGACGCGTAGAACCCGAGCCGCTCCTCGGCGGACTTGGCGTCCTCCGGATACCACCCGCTGGCGAGCAGCGTCTTGTCCGTCCACGAGGCGGTGCCGACCCGGATCTTCCCCATGGGTCCTGCCTACCCGCCGGGTACGACAATTTCCCAGCGGTCAGCGCAGCGTGCCGTCCCGCCAGGCCTCGGCGGCCCGCTGCAGCGCCTCGGCGCAGCGCTCGTTGCGGTCGGCGAGCTCCAGCTCCGCCGGGCCGTCCGGACCGGACGCGGCCAGCTCACGCCGGCCGGTGGCGACCACCCGGAAGAACGACGCCGCCCGCTCCAGGGCCACGTCGAAGTCCCCCTGATAGGCCCCCGTCAGCACCGACTCCGCCAGCGTCCGGATCGCGGGCGGGTCGGCGTCGTCGGCGACGCCGGCGACCACCTCGTCCACGGGGGCGTACGCGCGGCCGGCACGGTACATCCTCGCCAGCGCGTCGCCCTGCCGCTCGGTCCAGGTGCGCAGCAGGTAGAGCGCCCAGAGCGCACCCGGTAGCGAGTCGGCCGGCGCGTCCCGCCATAGCTCGGACAGCGTGTCCAGGCCGACGGTCTCGGCCAGGTCGACCAGCCGGGACGTGTCCGGGCCGCCCTCGCCGCGGCCGGCGTCCACGAGAGCGGCCGCGGTCGCGTGCGCCAGGTCGAGCCGCGCGAACGGCTCCTCCGCCTGCACCGCGGCCGACAGCGCCTCGATGTCGGCGGGCGACAGCGGCAGCGGGCGCGTACGCCGATGGTCGGGGTCGGGCACGCCTGATCTCCTCGTGACGCGGTGTCGGGGGCCGCGGCTCCCCCGGCCGCGTCCGTTCCATGGTAAGCGGCCGGTCGGCTCGGCCTTGAGCGGAACGGGAGTCCCCGGGGCCCGTCGGGCGTTGGGTGGGATGTGGCGGGCGCGGACGCTCCCGCCGGCAGGAGGACGGGTGAGCGAGGGGCGAGCGGGGTCGTGGCCGGAGGGCGACGGCACCGAGCGGTACGCGGAGACCGGCGGGTGGCCGCCGCCCGGACCGGAGCAGCGCCGGTACGAGCCGGGCAGCACGTCCGGCGCGCCCGGCACGTCCGGCGGTGCGGCCGGCCAGCCGGCTCAGTTTCCCGCCTCCCTGCCGCCCACTCCCCCGCCGAGCCACCCCGGCCAGCCGACCCCGCCGGCACCGTGGGGCGGGGCAGCTCCGGCCGACCAGCCGAGCCAGCAGTCGGCGGGCGTGCCGTGGGTGGTGGGCGACGCCGCGTACGGGCGACTGGGCGGCGGACCGCCCGGACCCGATCGGCCGACAGCCCGCCCGAGCCCGCGCCGCTCGCTGGTGACCCGCGGCGGCACCTTCATCACGCGCGGCCTGATCGCCGTCAACGTGTTCGTCTACCTGCTGCAGGCGGTCGACCCGAGCCTGACGTACCGCTACGGCCTGCTGCCGCTGGCGGTCGAGGCCGGCCAGTACGAGCGGCTGCTCACCTCGGCCTTCCTGCACGGCGGCCTGCTGCACCTGGCGTCCAACATGCTGGCGCTCTACATCGTCGGCGCGCCGCTGGAGCGGGTGCTCGGCACCGGGCGCTACCTGACGATCTACCTGGCCTCGGCGCTCGGCGGCTCGCTGCTGGCACTGCTGCTCAGCCCGCCCGACACGCTCGGGGTGGGTGCCTCCGGGGCGGTCTTCGGGCTCTTCGGCGCGCTGGTCGTGCTGCGGGACCGGATCGGCGCGGAGACCGGCGGGGTGGTCACGCTGATCGCGCTCAACCTGGTCATCTCGTTCCTGGTGCCGGGGATCAGCTGGCAGGCGCACATCGGCGGCCTGGTGACCGGCATCGTGGTGGCGTTCCTGGTCCGCGGCCGGCGCGGCCGGGCGCGTCCCGGCTGACCCGGGCGGATGCGGCCCGGACCGGCTGGCAGGCTGGGCGGGTGGTGCACGGTGACGGCGACGGCTGGGTGCGGTGCGCGGCCGGCCACCGGCACTGGGGCAGGCACGGCGCCGCCGGCCTGCTGCTGCGCGACCGCGCCGGCGGCCCGGACGGCGGCCCGAGCGGCGGCCCGGACCGGGTGGTCCTGCAACTGCGGGCCTGGTGGAGCCACCAGGGCAACACCTGGGGCGTGCCGGGCGGCGCCCGCGACAGCGACGAGGACGAGGTCGCGGCGGCGCTGCGGGAGACCGGTGAGGAGGCCGGCATCGTGCCGGCCGCGGTCCGGCCGACCGGGCTGCTGATCGATGACCACGGCGGCTGGGCGTACGCGACCGTGCTGGCCGAGCCGGCCGACCCGGCGGCACCGGTGGTGCCGCGGCCGACCGGCGGGGAGAGCACCGACGTCCGCTGGGTGGACACCGACGCAGTGACCGCGCTGCCGCTGCACCCCGGCTTCGCCCAGGGGTGGCCGCGGCTGCGGGCCGCGCCTCCGCCGCTCGTCGTGGTGGTGGACGCGGCGAACGTGGTCGGCGCCCGCGGGGCCGGCGACGGCTGGTGGCGCGACCGAGCCGGCGCGACCCGCCGGCTGCTGGCCGCACTGGGACCACTGGGCCGGCTCGCCCCGGCCGCGCTCCCGCCCGGGGTGGACGCCGGCGGGCTGGACGCGCTGCTCCCCCGGGTCACCGTGGTGGTCGAGGGCGCGGCCCGTGCGGTGGCCGCGGAGGACCCGCCGACCTCCGTCGAGGTGGTGGCCGCGCCCGGCTCCGGCGACGACACGCTGGTCGAGGTGGCGACGAAAGCCGCGAAGGGGGCGACTACGGTGGTGGTCACCGCGGACCGCGGCCTCCGCGCCCGACTGGACCAGGTCGGCGCCCGGGTGGTCGGGCCGTCCTGGCTGATCGGCCTGGTGGACGGCTGAGCAGACGGCGTCACCCAGAGGCTGGCTGTCGCAATTCGTGCCCTGTTGATTACCCTAGGTGTGACGCACGGGGGTCGGAGGTGAGCAATGACCACGCCGGACCAGCGGCGGACCCTCTTCCGGGTCCGCACCGCCGTCGAGGAGATGATCACTGCCGCCGAAGGCGGCGGCAGTGGCGCGCGCAGCGTCGGGTTCGCCGTCGACGCCACCCGGGTGGCCCGCGGACCGAGCAGCTGCCTCTATCGCACGGACCCGCCACCGGGCGTCCCGCTGGTCGAGGACGCGCCGGCCCGGCTGTCCGCCGGCGAGCGGGCCAGCGACGGCCGGCTCGGTCCCGTCGCGGACGAGAGCTGCCTGGTCGAGACTGAGCTCGACCTGGGCCCGCGGGTCCTCGGCGGTCGGCTCGTGGTCGACAACCTGGCCCCGCTGCAGGGCCTGCTGGACCGCCTGGACGCGCTGGCCGGCGACAAGCCGGACCCGGCGACGTTCCGGTTCGACCAGGCCGAGCTGGCTCTCGGCGCGCCGGCCGGCCGGCTGCGGGACCGGATCGCCGACGCGGCCGACTCGACCGCCGGCTGGCGGCTGGACGACCGGGCCGCCGAGGTGCTGTCGGCCGCGATGCGGCAGCGCTGGGCGACCGTGCAGGCACCACCCGGCACCGACGCCGGCGGCCTGGTCGCGCGGCTGCTCGACCGGCTGGTCGAGCTGGACGCCCGGGTGCTGGTCGCCGGCGCGACCGGGCACATGGTCGACCGTACGGTCGGCCTGCTCTGTGACCGGCTGTCCCGCGCGGGCCGGCTGCGGTCCGGGCTGGTCCAGCGGGTCGGCCAGATCGGCCCGGGCGCGGTCCGGGATCGCTGGGCGCCGTACGTCGACCCGCTGACCATCGCCGCCGACCTGCGCACCCGGCTGGCCGACCGGCTCGCCGAGCTGGACCGGCTGGAGGGCCGGCTGCGCTACGACGAGGCGGAGCGGCGGGCCGACGAGCTGGACCGGCACGCGGCCGAGGTGGACGACCTGATGGAGCGCACCGTCGGCTCCCGGCTGGGTCGCCGCGGTGCCGACCCGGACACGCTGGTCATCCGGCAGCACGAGCTGCGCGCGCAGCGGCGGACGGCACGCCTCACCGCCGAGCGGATCGCGCACGAGCTGGCCGGCAGCGGCGAGCGGGTGCCGCACGCCGAAGAGGTGCTCGGGGCCGGCAGCGGGAGCCCCGGCGACCGGCTCAAGCAGCTGGCCGCCGCCCGCGAGGAGCTGCGCGGGGCCGGTGGCGACATCGGCCGCATGCTGCGCCGGCACTGCCGGGTGGTGGCCACCACCGTCCGCACGGCCTACCTGCGGCGGCTGCCGCGGGCCGACTTCGACGTGGTGGTGCTGGTCGGGCCAGCCTCGGTCCCGGAGACGTACTACCTGGCCGGGCTGTCGTCCCGCAGCGTGATCGGCGTCGGCGACGCCGGCGCGGCCCCGGTCCGGCCGGCCGACAGCGGGCGGCGGGCGCCGGCCCACCACCCGGACCCGACCGGGCACCGGCGCGGCGGCGGGCTGCTCCGGCCGCTGCGACCACGGCGTTCCGCCGACTGAGAAACTGAATCGAACAGGCGGGCACTGACGGGTACGTTGAGCGCGTCCCACCGACACGGCGATCGACGCCCGGCGGTCTGGGCCGGCTGCTGAGCCCGGCGGGCGGGCGCCGGTCGCCGGCACCGGCCGGTCAGTGCGCGGAGTTGCGGGTGTGCGGCCGCTTGCCCAGCTGCCGCCAGTCGTCCTCGGCGACCTCGACGTCGAAGTGCTTCGCCGCCTTGACGATGTTGGCGAAGGCCAGGTCGCGGTCGGCGTCGGTGACGTCCTGGACCTGGTCGAAGCGGGCCAGCGCGTTCTGCACGTGCTTGGCGTCGGTGAGCGGCGCCTTGCGCTGCTCCGGGAACGCGTACGCGCTGTCGGGCAGCTCCTTGCGGTCCTCGGCGTCGAGCGTGCCGTGCCCGGCTCCCTCCGGCGCCTTCCAGGTGGTCTTCATGGCACCGTCGTACCCGCGGGCGCGCCGGTTGATCGCAGCGGCCCGCCGGGCGAGCATGGGGCCCGCCGGGCCGTCGGAGGGAGACGAGTGGACAGCGTCGTGGCACGCCGGGCGTGGCAGCGGATCGAGCCGCTGCACGCCGTGACCTACTTCGCGCCGGAGACGCGGGCCGCGACCGACGCGCTCGGGCTCAAGGGCGGCTGGATGAGCTACTTCGGCTGCCGGGCCGCGCCGCTCGGACCGGCGCCGGCCGCGCTGGTCACCGCGGTCTTCCACGGCTTCCACCCGGCGATGGTGGCCCGGGCCATCCCGGACGCCTGGCGGGCGGCCAGCCCCGAGCAGCTGCTCGACGCCCGGCTCGGCGCGGTCGACGCGGCGTACCGGCGGATGCTGGGCGAGGACGCGCTGGACGTACGGCGCGCCGCGGATCTGGCGGCCATGGCGGCGGGCGAGGCGTCGACCGCGGGCCGCCCGCTGGCGGCGGCGAACGCGGCGCTCGCCCTGCCGGACGAGCCCCACCTGGCGCTCTGGCAGACGGCCACCGTGCTGCGCGAGCACCGCGGCGACGGGCACGTGACCGCGCTGGTCGCGGCTGGCGTGGAGCCGTGCCAGTCGCAGGTGCTCGCCGCCGCGGCCGGCCGCGCCCCGGCCGAGGTGCTGCGGCAGGCCCGCAAGTGGAGCGAGGCGGAGTGGGCCGAGGCGGTCGACGCGCTGGCGGTGCGCGGCTGGGTGACCGCCGCCGGCGAGCTCACCGCCGCCGGCCGTGCCGCCCGGCTGGAGATCGAGCGGCACACCGACCGGCTCGCGCTGGGCCCGTACGCGGCGCTGGGCGAGGACCGCTGCGCCGAGCTGCTGGCCGCGCTGGACGGCCCGGCCGCCCGGGTGGTGGCCGGCGGCGGGGTGCCGCTGCCCAACCCGATCGGCGCGCCCTGGCCGCCGACCGACGAGATCACCTGATCGGGTCGCCGGCCGGCCCGGAAACCCGTACCGATTCTGTCGGTCCTCCCGGTTAAGTTGTCGGCCGTGAGCTCCCCCAGTGCCGACACGGCCTACCTGCGCTTCCCGAGCATCCACGGCGACCGGCTCGCCTTCGTCGCCGAGGACGACGTCTGGCTCGGCTCGACGGATGGCGGCCGGGCCTGGCGGCTCACTGCGGACGCGGTGCCGGTGGCCCACGCCCGGCTGTCCCCGGACGGCGCGACGGTGGCGTATACGAGCACCCGCGACGGCGCCCCCGAGGTGCACGTGGTGTCGGTGGACGGCGGCGCGGCCCGCCGGCTGAGCCACTGGGGCGACCCGTTCACCAAGGTCGCCGGCTGGCTGCCGGACGGGCGGGTGGTGGCGAGCACGGCGTTCGGCGAGCCGTTCCGCAGCCGGGTGTGGGCGTGGGCGCTGCCGCTGGACGGCGGCGTGCCGGAGCGGCTGCCGCTCGGCCCGGCCACGGTGGTGTCGACCCGGGCCGACGGCGGCACCGTGCTGGGCGTGGACCAGCGCCGGGCCGGCGCGACCTGGAAGCGCTACCGCGGCGGCACCGCGCCCAAGCTGTGGATCGACCCGGACGGGTCCGGGGAGTTCAGCCGCTTCCTGCGCGAGCTGGACGGGCAGCTGGAGGACCCGGGCTGGCTGGGCGAGCGGGTGGTCCTGCTGTCCGACCACGAGGGCTGGGCGAATGTCTACTCGGCCCTCCCGGACGGCTCCGACCTGCACCGGCACACCGACCACGGGGAGAGCTACGCGCGGGCGCTGCGCACCGACGGCACCCGCGCGGTCTACCAGCGGCTCGGCGAGGTCTGGCTGCTCGACGACCTCGACGCGGCCTCGCAGCCGCGCCGGCTGGAGATCGACCTGGCCGGCCCGCGGACCGGCCGGCAGCCGCACCCGGTGCCGGCCCGCGACTGGCTCGGCGATATGGCGATGGACCGGACCGGGCGGGCGACCGCGCTCGAGGTGCTCGGCACCGTGCACTGGCTGACCAGCCGGGACGGGCCGGCGCCGGCGCTGGCCGACCAGCCCGGCGTGCGGGCCCGGCTGCCCCGGGTGCTCGGCCCGGCGGTCGGGTCCGGGGCGGCGGTGCCGGACGTCGCCTGGGTGACCGACGCCGACGGTGACGACGCCATCGAGGTCGGCCCGGCCGACGGCAGCGCACCGCCGCGGCGGATGGCCGGCGGGCAGCTCGGGCGGGTGCTCGAGCTCGTCGCCGCGCCGGACGGCCGGTCGCTGGCCGCGGCCAGCCAGGACGGCCGGGTGCTGGTGGTCGACGTGGCCTCCGGTGAGGTGCGGGAGGTCGCCCGGACCGACCATGCCGACGCCACCGGCCTGACCTTCTCCCCCGACTCGGCCTGGCTGGCCTGGTCCCACCCTGGGGCCGAGGAGCTGTCCCAGATCCGGGCCGCCCGGGTGGCCGACGGTGCCGGCGCGGCGACGGTGGAGATCACCCGGCTGCGTTTCCGGGACACCAGCCCGGTCTTCACCCTGGACGGCCAGCACCTGGCCTTCCTGTCCACCCGGACGTTCGACCCGGTCTACGACGAGCTGGTCTTCGACCTGTCCTTCCCGGGCGCGACCCGGCCGTACGTGGTGCCCCTGGCCGCCACCACGCCCTCGCCGTTCCACCCGGAGCCGGGCGGGCGGCCGACCGGCGGCGGCGCCGGCGGGCCGGGTGGCCCGGGCGGGGGCGGCTCCGGCGACAGCGACGAGGACGCGCCGCCGCAGCCGGTGACCCTGGACCCCGAGGCGATCGAGCAGCGGGTGATCGCGGTGCCGGTGGCGACCGCGCGGGCCCGCTCGCTGCGCGCCGTGCAGGGCGGGGTGGTCTGGTTGGAGGAGCCGCAGCGCGGGCTGCTCGGCGAGGACCGCGCGGCCGCGGACGGCGAGCCGGCCAGGCCCCGCCTGCTGCGGTACGACTTCGCCAAGCGGCGGTCCGTGACGCTGGCCGACGAGGTCGACGGGTTCCGGGTCAGCGGCGACGGCAAGCGGCTGCTGCTGCGCGACGACAAGTCGCTGCGGGTGGTGCCGGTGGACCGGCGGGTCGACCCGGACGAGGAGGGAGACCGCGACGCCGTCGTCGAGGTGGACCTGCGCCGGCTGCGGGTCCAGGTGGACCCGGCCGCGCAGTGGAAGCAGATGTACGACGAGGCCGGCCGGCTGATGCGCGACCACTTCTGGATCGCCGACATGGCCGGCGTGGACTGGGACGGCGTGCTGGCGCGCTACCGGCCGGTGCTGGACCGGGTGGCCACCCGGGACGACCTGTCCGAGCTGTTCTGGGAGGTCGTCGGCGAGCTGGGCAGCTCGCACGCGTACGAGACGCCCCCGCCGCGACCGGTGCCGCCGGGCCGCGCGCTCGGCCACCTCGGCGCCGACCTGGCCCGGGAGGGCGATCGCTGGGTGGTGCGCCGGGTGCTGCCGGGCGAGTCGTCGGTGCGCGGGGCCCGCTCGCCGCTCAGCTCACCCGGGGTGGCCGTACGCGCCGGCGACGCGATCCTGGCCGTGGACGGCCGGCCGGTGGACCCGGCGGTCGGGCCGGCGCCGCTGCTGGCCGGCGCCGCCGGGGTGCCGGTCGAGCTGACCGTGCAGCCGGCCGACGGCGGCGACGTGCGCCGGGTGGTCGTGCTGCCGCTGGAGGACGAGCGCACCCTGCGTTACCAGGCCTGGGTGGCCGACCGGCGGGCCGCGGTGCACGAGGCATCCGGCGGCCGGGTGGGCTACCTGCACATCCCGGACATGGTCGCCAACGGCTGGGCGCAGCTGCACCGCGACCTGGTGCTGGAGGTCGCTCGCGAGGGCCTGGTGGTCGACGTCCGGGACAACAACGGCGGGCACGTCTCCGAGCTGGTGCTGGAGAAGCTGGCCCGCCGGGTGCAGGGCTGGGACACCCCGCGCCACGGCCCGCCGATCACGTACCCGTCCAACGCCCCGCGCGGGCCGATGGTCCTGGTGGCCAACGAGCACGCCGGGTCCGACGGAGACATCGTCACCGCCGGGTTCAAGCAGCTCGGGCTCGGCCCGGTGGTCGGGATGCGGACCTGGGGCGGCGTGATCGGGATCGACGGGCGCTACACGCTGGTCGACGGCACGTCGGTGACCCAGCCGCGCTACTCGTTCTGGTTCAGGGACGCCGGCTGGGGCGTGGAAAACTATGGGGTCGACCCGGACGTGGAGGTGCCGATCCCGCCGCAGGACTGGGCGGCCGGGCGGGACCCGCAGCTGGACACCGCGGTGCGGATGGTGCTCGAGGCGCTCGATCGGGAGCCGGCCGCCCGGCCGCCGGACCCGGCCACCCGGCCGTCCCGCCGGCCCCCGGAGCTGCCGCCCCGCCCCTGAGCGACTCCCCCACCCGCCGCCCCGCGTCCCACCCGGACCGGGGCGGCGGCCGCGGCGCGGCCCCCTTCGCCCGCCCCGGCCCGCCTCGCCCACCCTGACCCGCTCACCCCGGCCCGGCCGGGCCCACTCCGGCCCATCCGGCGCGCCCCGGCCCGGCCCGATGGCGCCACCTGGTGTGGGTCGGTGGAAGAGGGGGGTGGGGTGGGGGGTTACAGGGTCCGTGCAGGTCGAGATCTGGTCGGACGTGCTGCTGGAGCTGCTGGAGCGGGCCTGGGCCGACGCGGACCCACTGGCCATGGTTACCGGGCCGGCCACCGGGCAGGCCCGCACGGACGACAGCTGCGCGGTCTGAGCGGAGGAGCGAGGGTGACCGAACCACCGGTGGTCGACAGCCCGCGGGACTGGGTCAACGAGCACATCCAGCGCTACGTCGACACCGGGGGCGCGGACGGCCACGACTGGAAGCCCGGCGTGCCGACGCTGCTGCTCACCACCCGCGGCCGCCGCTCCGGGCGGCTCCGCCGGACCGCGCTCATCTACGGCCGCGCCGGCGACGCGTACGTCGTCGTCGCCTCCCAGGGCGGTGACCCCAATCACCCGGCCTGGTATCTCAACCTCGACGCCGACCCCGAGGTCGAGGTGCAGGTGTGGGCGGACGTCTTCCCCGCCCGGGCGCGTACCGCCACCGGCGAGGAGCGGGACCGGCTGTGGCGCGACATGGCGAAGATCTGGCCGCCGTACGACGACTACCAGCGCCGGACCGACCGCGAGATCCCCGTCGTGGTCCTCGACATCCTGAGGTGACTTCACTGCGCTGTCCGCTCTCCCTTCCGGGACGGCGAGGTGACCGGCCTGCGTCTCCTCGCCGACGACCCGCGCGGGCCGGTCCGCCGGGCGACCTGGCTGAGGGCCGACCCCGGCCGAGGCGGTGCCCGGTCGGGCAGCATTCACGGTGAATCCTGCCGAACTGTCGGTGCCACCCCCTATCGTGCGAGTCGATCTCCAGAGCGGGGGTCGGAGGGGGGGTCGGGGTCGTGCTGTGGATCCTGGGCGGGGTCGTGCTCGTCGTGCTGCTGCTGGTCTTCGTGGTGATCGCGTACAACGGGCTCGTCCGTCGGCGCAACCAGGTGGACAACGCCTGGGGGCAGGTCGACGTGCAGCTCACCCGGCGCTATGAGCTGATCCCCAACCTGGTCGAGACGGTCAAGGGTTACGCCCGGCACGAGCAGTCCACCCTGGAGCAGGTGACCCGGGCCCGCGCGCAGGCGCTGTCCGCGCAGGGGCCGGCCGAGCAGGCGGCCGCCGACAACGCGCTGACCGGCGCGCTGAAGAGCCTCTTCGCGGTCAGCGAGGCCTATCCGGACCTCAAGGCCAGCACCAACTTCCGCGAGCTGCAGGAGGAGCTGGCCAACACCGAGGACCGCACCGCCTACGCCCGGCAGTATTACAACGACGCCGTGCTGTCGTACAACAACGCCGTCCACACCATTCCGACCGTGTTCATCGCCGGGCCGCTCGGCTTCCGGCAGCGCGAGTTCTTCCGGGCCGAGGGCGGCCAGCAGGGCCCCGTCACCGTCCGGTTCTGACCGGCCGTCGCCGTGTCCGACCTGCTCGGCGTCCCGCTGTGGGCGCTGCTGGTGCTGGCCGTCGCGGCCGGCGCCTGGCTGCTGCTGCTCGCCGTGGTGACCACGGCGACCCGGCCGCGCCCGGTCCCGCCCGGGCCGGCCACCCTCGACCTCGGCGACGAGCCGCCGGCACTGGTCAACCTGCTCACCGGCGGCTGGCGGATGACCGAGGACGCGCTGTCGGCCACCCTGCTCGACCTGGCCGCCCGCGACATCGTCGACCTGGCGCAGGCCGGGCCCGAGGCGGAGCAGACCGTCGTCCGGATCCGGGAGGCGGCACCGCCGCACCTGACCCCGTACGAGCGGCGCGTGTACGACCGGGTCGCCGGGCTCGCCTCCGGCGGCGTGGTGCCGGTGGCCGCGCTCTCCCGCGGCAGCCGGTCCGAGGCCGGCCGGTGGTGGCGCACCTTCCGCCGCGAGGTGATCGTCGACGCCCAGCGGCGCGGGCTGTCCCGCAACCGCTGGGGCCGCGGGATCAAGACGCTGTTCACCGTCGCCTCGCTGGTGCCGGCCGCCGCGGTGGCGCTGGCCGTCGGCGTCTCCGGCGACGACGGCGACGGGGTATGGGGCTCCGGCTTCGGCACCTGGCTGGTGCTGTCGGCGTACGCGGCCTCCCGCAACCGGCAGCGCGACACCCCCGCCGGCCGCGAGGTGGCGGCACGCTGGCTCGGCGTGCGCGACCACCTCGGGCGCAACGAGGTCTTCGACACCCTGCCGCCGGCCGCGGTGGCGATCTGGGACCGCTACCTGGGCTACGGCGCGGCGACCGGAGTGGCCGGCACCGCCAGCCGGGTGCTCAGCTTCGGGGCGCAGAGCGAGCGGCTCGCCTGGTCGGCGTACGGCGGGAGCTGGCACCGGGTGCGCATCCGCTACCCGGGCAACCGGGTGGCCGAGGGGCGGCACCCGGTCGCGGCCGCGCTGATCGGCGCGGCGGTCACGGTGGCGGGGTGGTACGGGGTGCGCGGCGTCCGCGGCCTGCGGCGGTCGCTGGACAGCGAGACCGGGCTCGGCCTGACCCCGGACGTCGACCAGCAGCTCGACAACGACTGGACCCGGCTGGTGCTGCTCGTCCTGCTGGTGCTGCTGCTGGCCGCGATCGGCTGGGGGATCTGGACGGTGATCCGGGCGGTGCTCGACCTGGCCGGGCGGCGGACCTTCGAGGCCGAGGTGCTGCGGGTCCGGGAGCGGCGCAACGACGACAAGATCATCGACTACCAGGTCGCGCTCGACGACGGGAAGAGCGACCGGGTGCGGGCCTGGTCGGTGGTGCCCAAGCGGATGATCGCGCTGCTGGAGCGCGACGTGGTGTCGGTGACGGTCGGGCCTCGGCTGCGGCACGTGTCGGCGATCTCCGTGGTGCGCCGGGCGCCGGTGGTCGACGTCGGCCTCGGCGGCGTCGAGGCCGACCCGCAGGTGATCGAGGAGCCGCCGGACCGCAGCGGCTGGTCCGGCGTGCTCGACGGCACCACCCCCGCCGCCGACCCCACCGGCTGACCCCACCCCCTGCTCCGCCAGCCGACCGCCAGCCGACCGCCAGCCGACCGCCCGCCGACCGACCGCCGGCCCGACCGCGAGCCGACCGCGAGCCGACCGCCGGCCCGCTGCCGACCCGGCCGCCAGCCCGGCCCCCGACCCGCCCACCCACCGCCCGCCAGCCGCCGGCCCGCACACCGGCACGCGCGGCGGGTGGGGGTGGGTCCGAGGTCAGCTGGTGAGGGTGCCGCAGCCGCGGGGCGGCTGCCGGTGCTCGTCCACGGTGAGCGGCCGGCTGCCCAGGTGGACCAGGGTGGCGCCGGAGAAGCGGTACGTGTCGAGGGTGCCCCGGTAGCTCACGCCGTCGTCGCTCTGCCCCTGCCACTGCACGATCGCGGCCGTGGGGGCCAGGCGCGGCCGGCAGGCCCAGGACTCGGCGTGCCGGACGGACGCCCCGGCGACCAGCCACATCTGGCGACCGTCCAGGGTGACCAGCCGCAACTCGCCGCCGGTGTACCGGAAGAGGGAGGTCTGGTCGTTGGACGCGGCGGAGCCGACGTGGACGAAGACCTCGGCGCGGCCGTCGCCGTCGGCGTCCGCGGTGCCGAGCAGCCGCGGCTCGGCGGCCGCATCGAAGGTGACCGTGTCCGTCCGGCCGTCGGCGTAGCGGATCTGCAGCGTCCCGGGCGCCTGGACGGACAGCGCGTCCGAGCGGCCGTCACCGTCCACGTCGTCGGGCGCCGGCGCCCGCGGCGTCCCCGGCGGCGTGTCCGAAGGCCTGTGCGGCAGCGTTCCGGGCGGTGTCCCCGGCACCGGCGCCAGCCGTCCCGCCGGCGTGGCCGGCGCGGTGACCGCCGTGCCGGCGGCGCTCGGCGATGCAGCGGCGGCCGCCCCGCGCGCGGGCTCCCGATCCGGCCCGTCCAGCGCGGATGCCATCAGCGCGGCGGCGGCCGTCGTCGCGGCGAGCGCCGCGGCGATGCCGAGCGCGGCGCGCCGGCTGATCGGCGGGCGCCGCGACGGCGCCGGGGTGGGTGGTGTCTGCAGGCTCATGGTGCGTCCCCCTGTGATGAGTCGACCGTTCGGTCGCTGTGGAGGAGACGCGGGACTCACCGCGGGGGTTGATGCCCGTACGGGCAGACTCCCGGGCGCCGCTCAGTCGTCGAGCACCTCGGTGGGGCGGACCAGGAAGATCCAGATGTCCCAGACCACGTGGCTCACCACCAGCGCGGGCATCGGCACGCCGAGCGCGGCCAGCCCGGACCAGCCGGCCCCGGCCACCGTCGCGGCGCCGACCAGCGTCGGGTTGCCGGTCACGATGTGGGCGCCGCCGTAGATCGCCGCCGCGGCCGCCGCCCCGCGCACCGGCCCGAGCCGGCGGGCCAGCTCGGCCTGCACCAGGCCGCGCCAGAACAGCTCCTCGGCCGGCCCGATCACGGTGCCCAGCCGGGCCGCGATCTCGCCCTTCGGCCGCAGCGTGCGCAGCTGGTAGATGTCGCCGATGTCCTCGGCCCCGGACGGCATGATCACCCGGGCGGCCCGGTCACCGACCTGGAAGACGCCGTACAGCGCGGCCGCGATGCCCAGCCCGGTCGCCACGTCGACCGGTCGCGGCCTGGCCCGGCGCAGCTCGCCCTGGGTGGCGAGCGCGAGCGCGCCCAGGCCGAGCCCGGTGCGGGTCATCCGCTGCCAGAAGCGGGACCGCGGCCCGCGGAAGACCGCGCCGAAGGCGGCGTACGCCCCCGCCACGCTCGCCACGGTCAGGGCCGGATGGGGTCGCTCGGGCAGCTTCACTCTTCTCCTCTGAATAGGGGCGACTTCAGACCGCCAGGGCGACCGGAAGTCGCGTCAGGCGGCGACGGCCAGGCCGAGCACGAACAGCGCACCGAAGGTGGCGTGCAGCCGCGCCGTGTTGCGGTCGATCATGGCGATGGCCCGCTGCTGGCCGATGGCGCCCAGCTCGGACGCCCGCAGCGCCTGCACCAGCAGCGGCATGGACAGCACGGCCAGCAGCGACAGCCGGGGCAGCAGGTCGAAGGCGACGCCGAGGGCGAGCGTGACGTACGCACCCACCAGCAGCACCACGTACAGCCAGTGCGCGACGCCGCGGCCGGCGCTGATCGAGATGGTGCGGATGCCGGCGCGGGCGTCCTCGCCGATGTCCCGCCACTCGTTGCCGTGCAGGATCGCGGTCACCAGCAGCCCGATCGGCACGCTGGCCACCGCGGCGTCGACCGACCAGTGCCCGGTGACGGTGAAATACGCCCCCAGGACCATCAGCGGGCCCATCAGCAGGAAGACCAGCGGCAGGCCGAGCGCGCGGTACTTGTACTGCAGCGGGGGCGCCGTGTAGCCCCAGCCGCCGATCAGGCCGGCCACGCCGATGGCGGCCAGCGGCCAGCCGCGGACGGTGACCATCACCAGCCCGAGCGCGGCGCAGAGCGCGAACGCGGTGCCGGCGAGCCCGAACGCGGCCCGCTCGGTCACCCGCCCGGTGACCAGCGCCTGCGACGCGCGGGGCGAGGTGATCGAGTCGACGCCCTTGCGCACGTCGTACACCTCGTTGACGACGTTGGTGCCGACCTGCAGCAGGATCCCGGCGAGCAGCGCCAGCGCGAACAGCGGCCAGTCCATCCGCCCGTCCACCAGCGCGAGCGCGCCGGCCGCGGCGATCGGCACGATCGACGCGGTCAGGCTGAACGGGCGGGTGATCTCCACCATCGCCCGCACCCGCCGCCCCAGCGGCACCCGGTCCGTGACACCCCCCGACGACCGCGCCGCCACCCCGACGGGCTCGACCTCCGCGCGCGACGAGGCAGGAGCGGCGGGCAGGGCGCGGGCAGGGCAGAAGCGGCGCGGCCAGAAGCGGTGCGGGCAGGATCGGTGCGACCAGAAGCGGTGCGGGCGGGGGTGCGGGCGGAGCCGTAGCGGACGGCGGCGTCGAGGACGGCGGTGACCTGCGCGTCGGTCTGCAGCACCGGCTGCAGGATCGGCAGCGTCATCCCGGCCTCGACGTACTCCTCGACCCGCACCGCCACCTCGTCCGCCGTCCCGCACAGCAGGAACGCGTCGACCAGCTCGTCGGGCACCAGCCCGGCCGCGCCGTGGTAGTCCTCGGCCCGCCACGCCGCCGCGATCCGGTGCCGCAGCTCCGGCTCCAGGCCGACCCGGCGCATCGCCGTGTCCGACTGCACGGAGAGCATGTAGATGACGAACGGCTCCCGCTTGGCCCGGTCCAGCGCGGCCCGCCGCGACGAGTCGACCAGCGCCAGCAGATAGCCGCCGATGGCGATGTCGGCCGGCGACCGTCCCGCCGAGACAGCGGCGGCGGCGATCCGCCGGGACGCCAGCGCCACCGCCGGCACCGACTCCGCCGGCCGGGCCAGGTAGCCGTCGGCGGCCCGCCCGGCGAGCTCGTGAAAGGCGCGACGGTAGCCGGCCACCCACAGCGGCACCCGGTGCACCGGCGGGAACATCGGCTCCAGGTCCGGGATCGGCCCGGCGGTCGGCAGCCGCTCGCCCCGCCACAGCGCCCGCAGCTGCCCGATCTGCGTCTCGGCCGCCGCGATGGCGAGATCCGGATCGTACGCGATGCCCATCTGGGCGAGCCGCAGCGGCAGAGCGGAGCCGAGCGCGACCGTGATCCGCCCGGGCGCCAGGTCGTCCAGCGCGCTCACCGTCATCGCGGTCAGCGCCGCCGGCCGCGCGTACGTGCTCAGCGCGCCCAGCGCGACCCCGATCTCGGGCACCGCCGCGGCGACCGCGGTCGCGTACGTCACCGCGTCCCGCTCGAAGTAGCTCTCGTGGAACCAGACCGACTCGCAGCCCGCCGCGCGGGCCTGCTCGGCGTAGCCGACCGTATCGCGGAGGTCGCCGCGGGAAGCCAGCCCGAGCCCGATGGGGCGTACCAAGGTCACCTGACCATGGTCCTCCGTGCCCCCGCCCGACCGCCCGCCCGGGCCGGGTCGACTACGTCACTCCGCCGGTCAGACGGTGCGCTCGGGGTCCCCGGAGCGCGGCACCACCAGAGCGCCACGTTAGGTGCATCGTTCGGACCGCCGCGGAGGGGGGAGGATGGGCGCATGGCCCGGCCACCGATCTCCCCCGTCCGCTGGCAGCCGCCGCCCGCCCCGCCGCGGTCGCTCCAGCCGCGCAGCGAGCGCCCGCTGCCGCCGCTGCGGCTGCTCGACGTCGTGGGTCGCGGTCCGGAGGACGTGCTCGTCGACGACGCCGGCCGGGTGCTCACCGGGGTGGCCGACGGGCGGGTGCTGCGGCTGGCCCCGGACAACCGCCGGGTCGAGGTGCTGGCCGACACCGGCGGCCGGCCGCTCGGGCTGGAGTGGCTGCCGGACGGCGCGGTGCTGGTCTGCGACGCCCGCCGCGGGCTGCTCCGGGTCGACCCCGACTCCGGCGCGGTTGACGAGCTGGTGTCCGAGGTGGACGGCGAGGCGATGCGCTTCTGCAACAACGCCGCGGTGGCGCCGGACGGGACGGTCTACTTCTCCGACTCGTCCCGGCGCTTCGGCGTCGACCACTGGAAGGCCGACCTGCTCGAGCACACCGGCACCGGCCGGCTGTTCCGCCGCGGGCTGTCCGCCGAGCTGACGCTGCTCGCCGACGGGCTGCAGTTCGCCAACGGGGTGGCGCTGGCGCCGGACGGCTCGTTCCTGGTGGTCGCCGAGTCGGCGGCCTACCAGCTGCGCCGCGTCTGGATCACCGGTCCCCGCGCCGGCGAGGTCGAGGTGTTCGTGGACAACCTGCCCGGCTTCCCGGACAACGTGTCCACCGGCACCGACGGGCTGTTCTGGGTCGCCATGGGCAGCCCGCGGGACGCGATGCTCGACCGGCTGCTGCCGCGGCACCCGCTGCTGCGCCAGGTGGCGTGGCGGTTGCCGGACCGGGTGCAGCCCCGCCCGGCCACCTCGGTGTGGGCGTACGCGCTGTCCCCGGACGGGGAGGTGGTGCACGACCTGCAGGCGCCGGGCGGGCGGTTCCACTTCGTCACCGGCGTCCGGGAGCACCACGGCACCGTCCACCTGGGCAGCCTGACCGGCGACTGCGTCGCCCTCTTCGACCTGTAGCGGGAGGTCCCGCCCGGGCGCGGGACCCCCGCCGGGTCAGGACCGCGGGCTGGTGTTGTCGGTGCCGCCGAGCTCGCGCAGGAAGCGGTGGCACTGGTGCGCGCGGTCGGAGTCCTCCTTCATTACCTGCTCGAAGAAGGAGGCGATGTCCTCCCGGCCGGCGTTGCGGGCGTCGCGGACGTACTGACCGTAGTCGTGGCCCGCCTTGAGCGAGTGGTACTGGACCGAGATCAGGTCGAAGGTGACGTCGTCGAAGCCGGTCTCACCGGTCGCCATCGGAGCCCTCCTGGGGTGTGGTGCGGATGGGGACGCCCGTCGCGTACCCGGCCCGGCCGGAGCTATGCCGGCCCGAGCGCGGCCAGCCGGTCGACGAGGAACTCGCGCTCGACCGCGTTGCCGGTGAGCAGGATCGCCTCCTCGTACGCGGTCCGCGCCTGCTCGGTCAGCCCGAGATCGGCCAGGAAGGCGGCCCGGGCGGCGGGCAGGTAGCCGTAGCCGGCCAGCTGCGGCTCGGTCGCCAGCGGCGCCAGCTCGGCCAGCCCGGCCGCCGGCCCGCGGGCGAAGCCGACCGCGATCGCCCGGTTGAGCGCGACCACCGGCGAGGGCCACACGGTGGCGAGCAGGTCGTACAGCTCGACCACCTCGGCCCAGTCGGTCTCGTCCCAGCTCGGCGCCTCCGCGTGCACCGCGGCGATGGCGGCCTGCAGGCCGTACCGGCTGGGCGGGCGGCCGCGGACCCCCTCCCGTACCAGCGCCAGGCCCTCGGCGATCCCGGCCCGGTCCCAGCGGTCGCGGTCCTGCTCGGCCAGCAGCAGCAACCGCCCGTCCGGCCCGACCCGGGTCTCCCGCCGGGCGTCGGTGAGCAGGATCAGCCCGAGCACGGCGGCCACGTCGGCGTCGCCCGGCAGCAGCCCGCGCAGCATCCGGGCCAGGTCCAGGGCGCGCTCGACCAGGTCCCGGCGGACCAGATCGGCCCCCTCCGGCGCGGCGTGCCCGGTGGTGAAGAGCAGGTGCACCACCGCGAGCACCGCGTCCACCCGGGCCGGCAGCTCCGCGGCGTCGGGCACCCGGTACGGGATGCGGGCGCCGGCGATCTTCTTCTTCGCCCGGGTGATCCGGGCCGCCATCGTCGGCTCGCTGACCAGGAACGCGCGGGCCACCTCGGCGGTGCTCAGCCCGCAGAGCAACCGCAGCGTCAGCGCCACCTGCGCCTCGACCGCCAGCGCCGGGTGGCAGCAGGTGAAGACCAGCCGCAGCCGGTCGTCCGGGAACTGGCTGGTCTCCTGCTCGGCGTCCTCGACCAGCAGTGGCAACGCCCGCCGCAGGGTCGCCTCCCGGCGGAGCAGGTCCAGCGCCCGGCGCCGGGCCACCGTGGTCAGCCAGGCGCCCGGCCTGGTCGGAACGCCGCGGTCGGCCCAGGTGGCGAGGGCCTGGGCGTACGCGTCCTGCACGCACTCCTCGGCCAGGTCGAAGTCGCGGGTGACGCGCACCGTCGCGGCGAGCACGAAGGCCCACTCGCGACGGTGCGCGTCGGCGACCGCGGCGGCCGCGCCGGCCGGGTCGGCGGTGGACGCGGCCGGGGTGGTCATGTCTGTGGGGGGCGCGGCGGCCGGGGTGGCCGCCGCGTCCACACCGGACGGACCGGTCAGCCCCACACCTGGACCGGCCGGAGCTCGACCCCGCCGAACGGCGCCGGCACCTGCTTGGCCAGCTCGATCGCCTCGTCCAGGTCGGCCGCCTCGATGATGTAGAAGCCGCCCAGCGCCTCCTTGCTCTCCACGAACGGCCCGTCGGTGACGGTGAACCCGCCGGCACCGTCCTTGCGGATGGTGGTCGCGGTCGTGGTCGCCTGCAGCGCCTTGCCGCCGCCCAGCCGCTCCCCCGCCGACTGCAGGAAGTCGCCGTGCGCCTTCATGCCGGCCTCGATCTCGGCCGGGTCGCCCTCGAACCAGCTCTTCTCGGTCTCGTAGATCAGGACCACGTACTGCCCCATGGTGGTCTCCTCCCCCTTGCTCCGGGCCCGCCTGCCGGGCCTCGATGCTCCTCCCGACGAACAGCTCCCGCCGGGATCGACAGCATCCCCCAGGTTTTTTCTACGGACGCTCCGGCGCCTGCCCGGTCACCTCGACGGCCGGGTAGCGGGTGCCGGCGGCGACCAGCTTCGCCTGCGCGGCCGCGCCGAGGTCGATGCCGAGCACGTCGGCCAGCAGCACCAGGTAGAGCTGGACGTCGCCCAGCTCCTCGCCCAGCCGGGTCCGCAGCGGCTCCTCGGCCGCGCGGGCGCGTACCTCGTCGGCCGGCAGCCACTGCACCAGCTCGGCCAGCTCCCCCACCTCGCCGACCAGCGCGAGCAGCACCGACTTGGGATCGTGGAACCGGGCCCAGTCCCGCTCCTCGACGAACGCCCGCATCCCCGCCCGCAGCGCCGCCAGGTCCGTCATCACCGCTCCTCGACGCGGCCGAGCACCGGCTTGAGGTCGAGGACGGGCGTGCCGTCCAGCGCCTCCAGGCCGGCGACCCGCAGCCGCGTACCGTCCACGGCGAGCACGGTGACCCGATGCAGGCCGATGGGGTTGGGCCGGTCCGGCGCGCGGGTGGAGAAGACGCCGGTCAGCGGGCGGTCGGTGTCGCCGCGCGGGTGCACCGCCACCACCGTCCGGTCGGCCCGGTCCAACCACGTCAGCACGACCAGCTCGTCCCCGGCCGCGATGTCCGCGGAGGCGGGCGCGAGGGCGGGCTCGAGGACGATGGTCGCGTCCGGCGCACCCTCGTCCCCCTGCCGCGGCGCACTGCCCCGGTCGGTCAGCGGCGACTCGACCCGCCCGACCGGCCGCACGGTCTCGGCGGCACCCGGCTCCCGCTCGGGGTCCGCGGGACGCGGCGGGGCCGGCTCGCGCAGCTCGTCGGCGTACGCGGTGAGCGCCCGGGTGTAGCGCGGCAGGTGCGGCGCCAGCGCCGCCAGCGCGATCCCGGTGGCCTCCCGCTCCCGGCCGGCGGTCGCGAGAGCGAGCGCCAGGAAGGCGCGGACGGCGTCGTCGAGCTCGTCCGCGCCGGCGTCCCGCTCGGCGGTCAGCAGCGCCACGCTCTCCTCGACCTGCCCGAGGTTGCGCAACGAGCTGGCCAGCTGGATCACCGCCCGCCGCCGCCGCGGGTCCTGGAGGCCGCCGTCCAGCGCCCGGCGGTAACCGACCACAGCCCGCTCCGGATCGCCGGTCGAGTCGTGCACGGATCCCAGCTCGAACGCCCCCACCGGATCGTCCGCCGGCAGCTCACCGACCAGCTCGGTCACCGCCGCGACGAGCTCGTCCCCGCCCACCTCGTCCCGCGCCGCCCACACCGCGGCCATCCGCCGCTCCCACTCCACCCGATCCACCGCCACACCCTCCCACTCGATCGGTGGCCGTACCGCGTACTACGCGCGTAGTATCCGCAGGTGGTCTACCTCTGGCCCGGCTGGGCCTTGGACGGCCTCCGCGGCATCGCGCCGTACGAGGTGATCCAGGCGCTCGGCGCCGGACAGCGGTGGCCACGACCGGCCAAGGCGCCGAACGGAGTCGACGTGCTGACGGTATGGGCCCGCACCCGAGCCGGACGACCGCTGATCGTGGCCGTCCGCCGCTCGGGCGACTGGGACTGGCTCATCGTCGGCGCGCGCGACGTGACCCCAGTCGAGGCGATCGAGTTCGCCCGATGGGAGGAGGCAACCCGTGACTGACCTGCCCGAGCGACCCGAGGACGTCCGGTCGTTCATGGACGGACTCACGTTCAGCGAGGAGTCCGCGGAGCTCCCGCCGCCACCGACGGAGCCGGTGATGGTGGTCCGCTCGCTGCGGCTCCCGGTCGAGCTCGACCAGCGCCTCAAGGCGGCCGCCCGCACCCGCGGCGTCCCCATGTCGACCCTGGTCCGCGAGTGGATCGAGCTCGAGCTCGCCGCCCTCGAGCAGGACCAGCCCATCTCCCGCGCCGACGCCCTGCGCGCCCTCGCCGCCCTCCGCCCGCTCAACGGCGCCGCCTGACCTCAGCCGCCCTCGAAGGGGTTGAGCAGGCGCGCACCGGTGCGTATGACGTCGGCCGTGTTGCGGGTGACGAGCGTCCAGTCGTGGACGAGGGCGGTCGCGGCCAGCAGACCATCGACGACGGGCAGCGGGTCGGGCACGTTGAGCCGGCCCCATGTCTCCACGACCTCGGCCGTGACCGGGACGACGCGGTCGCCGTAGAGGTCGAGCAGGTCGGCCAGCCACTTGTCGTACGCCGCCGCCTGCGCTCGGTCGCGCCGCGCCAGCCGCTCGATGCCGTGCCGGATCTCGCCGACGACGAGAACGCTGAGATACACGTCGGTGGCCCGGACTGACGAGAACCACGACGCGACCCGCCGATCCGGCTCCCGCCGGCGCACCTCGGAGACGACGTTGGTGTCCAGCAGGAAGCTCACTCGTCCCCGTCCAGATCGACAGCCCGGGCAACGTCGCGGGACCGGTGGATGTCGAGGACGTCCAGGTCCGGGCCCGACCGCAGGAAGTCCTTGAAGTCCCGGGTGCCGCCCTGGAGGCGCCGGTATTCCCGGATGTCCAGGACGACGGCGACCTCGTCTCCATGCCTGGTGACGAACTGCGGCCCGTCCGAACGCGCCGACCGCACCACCTCGCTGAAGCGCTGCTTGGCCTCCTGGACCTGCCAATAGCCGTTCATCGCGCCTCCTGGTCTGTCTAGACAGACCAGATCCTACTGGTCAGAGGAAGCGATGCATGACGTGGAGGCCAACGGGGCCGCGGGTGGGGTGGTCGAAGGCGCCCGGCACCGTGCCGACGATGTCGAAGCCGAGCGAGCGCCAGAGGGCGATCGCCCCGGTGTTGGTCTCCACGACCGCGTTGAACTGCATGGCCCGATAGCCGTCCGCTCGCGCCCGGTCGAGCACGTGCTCCGCGAGCAGTCGGCCGATACCGCGGCCGCCGTAGGCCGGCTCGACCATGAAGCCGGCGTTGGCGACGTGCGCACCGGCCCCGGCCTGGTTGGGGTGGGACTCGGCGGTGCCGACCACCGTGCCGCCCCCGTCCACCGCGACCACGGTGCGGCCCGGTGGCTGGCGCATCCACTTCGCCCGGGCGGTGGCCTCGGTCGTGTCGCGGTCCCAGGTGTACGTGTCCCCCGCCGCGACGATGCCCCGCAGGAAGGACCAGATCCCGGGCCAGTCGGCGTCGGTCGCCTCCCGCACGGTGACCGGACCGTCCGCTCCCGACCGTTTGGGCGCCGGCCCGAGCTCCTCGAAGAGCGTGATCTGCAGATCGGCCGGTGCCGCCAGCCGCGAGTTGAGCGACCGCCACGGCGTCTCGGTCGGCGGCGCGATCTCCCTCGCCCCCGCCGCGGCCAGCTCCGCGGTCCGCGCCCACCCGTCGTCCACCTGGAACGCGACCCGCAGCCGCGGCGCGACGCCCTCCCGGCCCACCTCGACCCGGTCGATGAACGCCCGCTGCGCCGGGTTCGCCAGCTCCAGCGTCGCCCGCCCCGCATCGAGGAGCGTCACGTGCGCGCCGCCCGGCCCGGCGATCGACTCCCGCTCCACCAACCCCAGCACGTCCCGGTAGAAGGCGACGGCCTCCTCGTAGTCCTCGGCCGCCACCACCAACCGCAACTGCCGCACCCCCACCGACCCTCCCCGGCCTTCTCACGGCACCGAGCCCCGCGGCACCACCCACCGCACATCCTGCTCGGTCACCGCCGCGACGTGCTCGAAGTCCGCGTCGTAGTGCACCACGGGGATGCGATGCAGGTCCGCAACCGCCGCAATGAGGAGATCGGGGATCCCGACGGCACGCAGTCGAGAGCGCTGGGCGAGCACCGCCTGGACCGCCTCGGCCCGGCGCCACACCCGGTCATCGACCGGCAGATACTCGTACGCTCGCGACCGGTCCTCCCTGACCTGGACATACTCGTCCGGCGTACGGGTGCTGAAGAGCACCTCCAGGTCGATCACCGGACAGGTGGCGACCAGGCCGGCCTCGATGAGCGGGACCAGCTGGTCGGCGACGGCGGCGTGACGCATACGAGCCAGCGCACTGGTGTCGACCAGGTAGCGGGCTACGACCGCCAAGCGGCATCCCGCACGTCGGCGGCGCCGAGGTCCGGGAGCGCCCCGGACGTGAGCCGCTCGATCTCACGTCGGCGCGCCGCCTGCGCCGCCGCCAGCCGCAGCGCCGCGGTGACCGTCTCCCGGATGGTCTTGGTGTGCAGCGCCTCGCGAGCCGCTTCGAGGTCCGCGTCCTCCACGTCCACGAGCCGCTTCGTCACACCCACCTCCGATATACAAGTCGAGGGTCTAAGTATATAAGCTCGCCGCCGTCAGCTGCGGCCGGTGCCACCTCCTCGCGACCCACCTCGACAAGGTCGCGGCGCCGATTCGCCAGCTCAAGCGTCGACCGGCCTGCGTCAAGGACCGTCACGCCCGCGCCGTCCGACCCGGCCGTACCTTCCGCTCCACCAGCCTCCCGAACCGACATGGGCAGGCGGGACCGCGCCGCCAACCGCGGCTCCGACTGTCAGCTTGCCGGTGCTCGGTAGCCCAGGAGGAGTGTGCCGGCCGGTGTGCGCTCGGAGTCGATCAGCGTGAGCTGCTGCAGCTGGTCGTCGCCGGTGAAAAGGCGCTCACCGCGACCGGCGATGGCAGGGGCGACGACCAGCCGGAGCTCGTCCACCAGCCGGGCCCGCAGCAGCGAGCGGGCGAGCCGGATGCTCCCGTGGACACCGATGTCCCCGCCGGCCTGCTGCTTCAGGTGCCGGACGTAGCTCTCCAGCGCACCGGTGACCAGCGTCGAGTTGGCCCAATGGCGGTCCGGCGCCGTCGAGGTGACCACGTGCTTGGGGGTGCCGTTGATGAAGCTCGCGAACGGCTCGACCTCGGCGGTGGGCCAGTAGCCCACCCAGTAGTCGTACGTCCCGCGGCCGAGGAGCACCGCGTCCTGCGTGGCGATCACCTGGCCCAGGTTCGCGAACACCTCCGGACCGCCGTCGGCGAACCAGTCGCCCGGCTCCTCGGCGATCCCGTCCAGCGACAGCAGCTGATAGAGCACCAGCTTGCGCACCGCAACACTCCCGTCGGCCGGGGCGGCGAGGGGCGGCCCTCCCGGGACGCCCCTCGCCGTCGCTGATCAGCTGCAGCCGGAGGTGGACCCGCAGCCCTCGCAGACGTAGCAGGAGCCAGCCGGCCGCATCTTCGTCCCGCAGGTGAAGCAGAGCGGCGCGTCGGCGACTGTGCCTTGCTGCAGCTCCAGCAGCTCGGTCGACGAGTGCGCCTCGACCGCGGCCGGCTTGGCCGTGGCGACCTCCGGCGCGTCGGTGTCGTGGTGCTTCTCCACCGGCGCCGAGGACCGCAGCGCCTCGACGTCCACCTCGGCCTCGTCGGCGGCGTCGCCGGCCCCGTACGACCCGGCGACCGTCGCCGCCCGCTCCTCGGCGGTGAAGATCCCGAGGTCGGCCCGCTTCTCGAACGGCAGGTAGTCCAGCGCCAGCCGGCGGAACAGGTAGTCCATCACCGACGACGCGATGCGGATGTCCGGGTCGTCGGTCATGCCGGCCGGGTCGAAACGCATGTTGACGAACTTCGACACGTACGTCTCCAGCGGCACCCCGTACTGCAGGGCGATGGAGATGGCGATGGAGAAGGCATCCATCACGCCGGCCAGCGTGGAGCCCTGCTTGGACATCTTCACGAACAGCTCGCCGAGGCCATCGTCCGGGTACGACGAGGAGGTCGCGTAGCCCTCGGCGCCGGCGACCGAGAAGGACACCGTCTGGGACGGGCGCTTCTTGGGCAGCCGCTTGCGGGTCGGCCGGTATTCCACCACCGGCGCCGGCGCGTCCGCCGCGGCGGCCGGCTTCTTCTGCGTGGACAGCGGTTGGCCGACCTTGCAGTTGTCCCGGTAGATGGCCAGCGCCTTGAGCCCGAGCTCCCAGCCGGCCCGGTAGATCTCCTCGATCTCCTCGACCGTCGCCGACTCCGGCATGTTGACGGTCTTGGAGATCGCGCCGGAGATGAACGGCTGCACCGCGGCCATCATCCGCACGTGCCCCAGCGGGGAGATCGACCGCTTGCCCATCGCGCAGTCGAAGACCTCGTAGTGCTCGGGCCGCAGCCCAGGCGCGTCGACCACGTGGCCGTGCTCGGCGACGAACTCGACGATCGCCTCGACCTGCTCCTCCTGGTAGCCGAGCGACCGCAGCGCCCGCGGCACCGTCTGGTTGACGATCTGCATGGAGCCGCCACCGACCAGCTTCTTGAACTTCACCAGCGAGAAGTCGGGCTCGATCCCCGTGGTGTCGCAGTCCATCATGAAGCCGATGGTGCCGGTGGGCGCGAGCACCGAGGCCTGCGCGTTGCGCCAGCCGTTGTCCGCGCCGATCCCGATGCCGCGCTGCCACTGCTCGGTGGCCAGCCGGAGGACGTCGGCGTCGTCGGCGCCGACCGGGCGGACCGAGTCGCTGGCCGCCGCGTGCTTGCGCATCACCCGCTGGTGCGCGGTGGCGTTGCGGGCGTAGCCGTCGTACGGGCCGACCACGCCGGCCAGCTCGGCCGACCGCCGGTAGGCCGTGCCGGTCATCAGCGAGGTGATCGCCGCGGCGAGCGCCCGGCCGCCGTCGGAGTCGTACGCGTGGCCGGTCGCCATCAGCAGCGCGCCGAGGTTGGCGTAGCCGATGCCGAGCTGCCGGTACGCCCTCGTCGTGTCGCCGATCGCCTCGGTCGGGAAGTCGGCGAAGCAGATGGAGATGTCCATCGCGGTGATGACCAGCTCGACCGCCTTGACGAAGGTCGGCCCGTCGAACGTGCCGTCCTCGCGCAGGAACCGCATGAGGTTGAGCGACGCGAGGTTGCAGGACGAGTTGTCCAGGCTCATGTACTCCGAGCACGGGTTGCTGGCGGTGATCCGGCCGGTCTCCGGGTTGGTGTGCCAGTCGTTGATCGTGTCGTCGTACTGGATGCCGGGGTCGGCGCACTCCCACGCCGCCTGCGCCATCTTGCGGAACAGCTCGCGCGCGTCGACGGTGTCGATGACCTCGTGGGTCAGCCGCGCCCGCAGCCCGAACTGCCGCCCGTCGGCCACCGCCCGCATGAACTCGTCGGAGACGCGGATCGAGTTGTTGGCGTTCTGGTACTGGACGCTGGTGATGTCCTTGCCGCCCAGGTCCATGTCGAAGCCGGCGTCGCGAAGGACCCGGATCTTCTCCTCCTCGGACCGCTTGGTCTCGATGAACTCCTCGACGTCCGGGTGGTCGACGTCGAGGACGACCATCTTCGCCGCACGCCGGGTGGCGCCGCCGGACTTGATCGTCCCGGCGCTGGCGTCGGCGCCGCGCATGAAGCTGACCGGCCCGGACGCGGTGCCGCCGCTGGAGAGCAGTTCCTTGGAGCTGCGGATGCGGGAGAGGTTGAGGCCGGCACCGGAGCCGCCCTTGAAGATCAGGCCCTCCTCGCGGTACCAGTTGAGGATCGAGTCCATGGTGTCGTCGACGGCGAGGATGAAGCAGGCGCTGACCTGCTGCGGCGCCGGCGTGCCGACGTTGAACCAGACCGGCGAGTTGAAGCTGAAGACCTGGTGGACCAGCATCCAGGTCAGCTCGTGCTCGAAGATCTCGGCGTCCTCCCCGGTGGCGAAGTAGCCGTGCTCCTCGCCGGCCCGACGGTAGGAGCGCACCACCCGGTCGACCAGCTGGCGCAGGCTCGACTCGCGCTGGTCGTTGCCGACCGCGCCGCGGAAGTACTTCGACGTCACGATGTTGGTCGCGTTGATCGACCAGAAGTCGGGGAACTCGACGCCGCGCTGCTCGAAGTTGATCGAGCCGTCACGCCAGTTGGTCATGATGACGTCGCGCCGCTGCCAGGTGATCTCGTCGTACGGGTGCACCCCAGGAGTCGTGTAGACGCGCTCGACCCGCAGCCCCCCACCCTGGCGCGGCCGCGGCGTGTCGCCGCCGTCGCGCCGGGTGCCGACGGTCTCCGTCATGACCTGGTCCCTTCCCTGGCTCTCGGTGTCCGGCAGCGCCCCCCTGGTCGCGGCCGGTAGTGCGGACGTGCTGGTCGTGTGGGCGCCCGCGGGCTCGCCGCCGTGCTCGGGTGCCTCGGTCCCGGTGCGCTGCCCGCCGCGGTCGCGCCGCCGACGGCCGGTCCGGGCCGTCACGGCGCCGGCTCCAGCTCCCGGCCGGTGCGGGCGGCGTCACGCCGCTCGGGCACCGGGATCGCCGCCGTCGGCGGCGGGATCGCGGTCGGCGCCGCCCGGGCCCCGTCCGCGCCGTCGTGCCGGCGCAGCGCCTGGATCTCCGCCTCGAAGTCCTCGATGGACTCGAACGAGCGGTAGACGCTGGCGAAGCGCAGGTACGCCACCTCGTCGAGCTCCCGCAGCGGACCGAGGATGGCCAGGCCGACCTCGTTGCTGGGAATCTCCGCGCAGCCGGTCGCCCGGACCGCCTCCTCGACCCGCTGGGCGAGCAGGGCGAGCGCGTCCTCGTCCACCGGCCGGCCCTGGCAGGCCCGGCGGACCCCGGTGACCACCTTGGTCCGGCTGAACGGCTCGGTGACGCCGCTGCGCTTGATCACCGCGAGCGTGGCCTCCTCGACGGTGGTGAACCGCCGGCTACAGGCCTGGCAGGACCGCCGCCGACGGATGACCTGGCCCTCGTCGACCTCGCGCGAGTCGACGACACGCGAGTCGGCATGCCGGCAGTAAGGACACCGCACCGGACCGACCTCCTCCCCGTGACGCCTGCGCGTCGCTTGCTGTGGACAGTGCTGGGGACTTCTTGTGGACCACCTGTGGACCGGAGACCCCAACCTGTGGATGACTTACACCAGTGTAACTACCAGATGTAGTGGAAGACCGTAGGACGACGACTAGGGCGACGCAAGCACCGCCCGGCGTGTCGAAGGCACCGGACCGGGCGTGTCCACCGGCTCTCCGGCCCACCGCCACACCCGTGCCATGCCACCCAGCCCCATGGCCAGGAAGCCACTGCCGGCTCGCCGCGGCATTGCGCCACCATGGCCCGCCCGCTGCTCATGCCCGGCCCCGTCACGACGGCCGTTCCCACGCCAGTCGCGGCAGTCCGACGTTTGGCACCAACCAGGCCCGACGCGGCTCCCCACGTGGGTCGGCTCACTCACAGGCGCAGCGGAGCCCGCCATCGACAACACTCGGTCAGGCTCCGAGGCGAGCTCGCCGCCCACTCCGCCGACCGATCGGCCCGAGTCCGTACCGACCGCTTGTCAGCTGTCACGGAAGGCGAGTCCCCGCTCGCCCAGCCTCTCCCGGAGGATGCGGACCGCCTTGGGTCCGACGCCGTGCAGCTTGAGCAGCTCGCGCTCGGTGACCTCCGTCAGCTGTGCGAGCCGCGTGTAACCCGCCGAGGTCAATGCCTGGGTCGCGGGTCTGCCGATCCCGGCCGGCAGGCCGTCTCCATCTGCCACGTCCGTCAGCTTAGGAGGGTCAGGGCGTGCGGAGCCGGAGCGTCTGCCCGGCCTGCACCTCACCGCCGCGGAGGTCGTTGACCCGACGGATCTGGTCGACCACACCCCGCGGGTCACGACCCGGAGCCACGCGCTCGGCGATGCTCCACAGCGTCTCCCCCGGCGCCACGACGACCTCGACCGGCGCGGTGGCCGGCACCACGGACGCCGGCTCGTGCAGGGCCTGCATCCGCTCGGTGACGGCAAGGGACATGGTCAACGTCGCCAGCACCGCCACCGCAGCAGCCAGCGCACGCCCTCGGCGGGTGAGCCGCAGGCGCGGCCGGGCCGGCCGGACCACCCGGGGCCCGACCGGGCGGGAGTCGACCGGGCGGGAGTCGACGGGCCGGAGCCGGACGGGGGCGGCCGGGCGGCGCTCCCGGCCCGCCCCCTCGCCCGGCAGCTCTGTGTCCCCGCCGGCCCGGGGACCGCGGTCGAGATCCGGCAGGCCGACCAGCGCGGCCAGCTCGCGGTCGGTCGGGACGCCCCGTCCCGGCTGCTCCGGCGACCGCCGCGGCACCGGCCGGAGGCGCGGCCGCGTCGCGGTCCGCGTGGTCGCATGCGCCGCCGCACCGAACGGGTGCCGCCGCGCCGCCCGGGCGGGCGGCACGACCAGTGGCATCACCGGCGGCACGACCTGAAGCTCGGCAGTGCGGCGACGGGGCGCGGACGCCGGCGGCAGCTCCGGGGCGACGGTCATGCGGATCCCTCCCTGCAGTCGAACGTCAGTTCGATCGAACCTCTGTGCGACTTTCTAGCACCGGGGTACGACGAAATCGAGATCCTTCGGCGTGTCTTCGAACAGATGTTTGAGAACTGTCGGTGCCGACGGCTAGCTTGGCGATCACGGCGGGCCGAGGAGGAGGGGTCATGACGGCAGGGTCGGGCGGCAGGAGACGAGCGGGCGGCGCGGGCAGTCGCGGGACGGCGGGCACCAAGCCGCCGGGCACTGCGGAGCCGGCGGTGGTCCGGGACTTCCCGGACGGACCGGTGGACGGTGCCGGCCTCACCCATCGGCAGCGCCGCATCCTCGAGGTCATCCGCGAGACGGTGGACCGGCAGGGCTACCCGCCCAGCGTGCGGGAGATCGGCCAGGCGGTCGGGCTCACCTCGACCTCGAGCGTCGCCCACCAGCTGACCACGCTGGAGCGCAAGGGCTACATCCGCCGCGACCCCAACCGGCCCCGTGCCGTCGACGTGCGGCCGCCGGACGCGCCGCGCACGCCGGCTGCGGCGGTGGACGAGGAGACGGAGCGGTTCGCCCACCCCGCCCCGACGTACGTGCCGGTGGTCGGTCGCATCGCGGCCGGTGGTCCGGTGCTGGCGGAGCAGTACGTGGAGGACGTCTTCCCGCTGCCGCGGGAGCTCGTCGGCGAGGGGACGCTGTTCCTGCTCCGCGTGGTCGGCGACTCGATGATCGACGCCGCGATCGCCGACGGCGACTGGGTGGTGGTCCGGCAGCAGCCGGTGGCCGACAACGGCGACATCGTCGCGGCGATGATCGATGGCGAGGCGACCGTCAAGACCTACCGCCGCCGGGACGGGCACGTGTGGCTGCTGCCGCACAACCCGGCGTACGCTCCGATTCCCGGTGACGAGGCCACGGTGCTGGGCCGGGTGGTCACCGTGCTGCGCAAGGTCTGAGCGGGACTCAGCGCCGGGTGGCCGGCCGGCGGGACCGGCGGACCACCCAGACCAGCAGGCCGACGAGGGCGGCACCGGCAAGGACCGGGACACCCGGCCGGCCGAGGCGGTCGGCCCAGGTCCGGTCCTCCTCCTCCGCCGCGGCCGGACCGGCAGGGTCGCCCGTCCCGGCGGCCGGCGTGGCCAAAGCGGCGGCATCCCCGAGCGGGACCTCGTGCACCGGCCCGGGCAGGCCCTCGGTGCTGGTGAGCAGGGAGCGGCCGTCCGGTGACACGGCGATCCCCTCGCCCTGCTCGGTCGCCGGCAGCGGGATCCGGCGCAGGCTCTGCGAGCGCAGAGCGGCTTCCAGGTCGCCGTCGGGCGCGGACCAGACGTAGGCGTCGGTGTAGGTGCGGAGCACCAGCAGCCGGCCGTCGGCGGACACGGCCCCGCCGGTGACGAGGACCTGGGAGGCGGTGCCGACCGGCCCGCCGGCGGTGCCGGTGGGTCCGAAGGTGAGCGTCCGCACCTTCCGCAGCGCGGTCGGTCGCTGGGCGGACAGGGGCCCGTCGGGCGTGTAGACGCCGCTGCTCAGCGGTTCCTTGGTGACGATGTAGGGGCGACCCGAGCGGTCGACGAGCAGGGCCTCGGCATCGTGCGGCCCGTCCGGGTAGGCCAGCCGGAAGAGCGTGGCGGTCCCGTCCGGACGGATGCGCTCCAGGGCGACCGTCGACCGGGCGAGGCTGTTGTCGCCGGTGTCGGCGAGCCACAGGGTGCCGTCGGGAGTCCGGGCCAGGTCCTCGACGTCGTACGGGTCGAGCGGGGCCTCGACGGTGCGGCGCACCCGGCAGGTCCGGTCGAGGACGAAGACCCGCAGGCGCGAGCCGCCGTCGTTGACCGTGTAAAGAGAGCTGCCGGCCGCGGCGAGCCCGCTGGACTCGGCGATCCGGGAGTCCCGGATGGTGCAGAGCGTCCGCGGCGCCGACTGCTCAGCTCCCGCCGCGGCGGGCGTCGGCACGGCCACGACCAGCGAGGTCGCGAGCAGGACTCGCGCCGTTCGACCCAGCACCCGGCACCGCGCCGCCCGGACCCGCGGCACGGACGGCGACGGCGGGATCGGGGTGGGCGGCTGGCCTGCTCCGTCCTCGCGCATCGCGCCAGTGTCGCAATGCCAGCCGCTCCACCTGCACCAGCACCACGCCGACCGCAGCCCCCGCGAAGAGATCGGAGAGCCAGTGATAGTCCCGCAGCAGCAGCCCGGTCATGGTCAGCAGCGGACCGAGCCAGCTGAGCACCTCGACGACCGACCGCGACACGCTCCGCGGGCGGTGTTCGGCGACGACCGTTGCCAGGAAGCCCCACAACACGACCGAGGTGGCGGTGTGCCCGGAGGGATAGGAGCGCAGCGCGTCCTCGACCCGCACCCCGGACGGCGCCGGCCGGGCGAAGCCGACCTTGAGGCTCCAGATCATGAGGATGGTGAGCCCGCCGAGCACCGCGAGCCGGACGAGGGGCTCCAGCGTGCGCGCCCGCCAGCAGACCACGGCCAGCACCACGACCAGGATGGCGACGACGACCTCGACGTCGCCGAAGTTGACCAGCTGGTCGAGCTCGCGCTGCCAGGGCCGGCGCCAGCCCTGGCCGGGCAACCCGGTGCCGCGAACCCAGCGGGAGAGCACCTCGTCCAGCGCGCTGAGCGGCCCGCCGAGCAGCACGTCGAATGTGACCACGGCGAAGACCGCCAGAGCCGCGGTGAGCAGCTTCGGCGACGCCCTGCCCCGATCCCCCGTCGGGCGGCGAGCCATGCGTCAGCCGCTCGGCACCGCGTACTCGGCCAGCTGGCCGGCCAGGTCGCCGGAGACCCGGGCGGCGAGCAGCGTGCCGTCCCCGGTGTGCTCCTCGGCCAGCACCTCGCCGGCGCTGTGCACGCGGGAGACCAGGTCCCCCCGCTCGTACGGCACCAGCACGTGCACCTCGATCGACAGCCGCGGCAACCGGGTCTCGATCGCGGCGGCGAGCTGGTCCACCCCGTGGCCGGTGCGCGCGGAGACGAAGACCGCGTCGGGTGCCAGCCGACGCAGCCGGGTGAGCGTCTCGGCGTCGGCTGTGTCGCACTTGTTGACGACCAGCAGCTCCGGCACGTGCAGCGCGTCGATCTCGCCGAGCACCTCGCGGACCGCCGCGATCTGCCCCTCGGGGTCGGCGTCCGAGCCGTCCACCACGTGCAGCACCAGGTCGGCGTCGGCGACCTCCTCCAGCGTCGAGCGGAAGGCCTCGATCAGCTGGTGCGGCAGGTGACGGACGAAGCCGACCGTGTCGGCGAGCGTGTATTCGCGGCCCTCCGGCGTGCGCGAGCGCCGCACGGTCGGGTCGAGTGTGGCGAAGAGAGCGTCCTCGACCAGCACCCCGGCCCCGGTCAGCCTGTTGAGCAGGGACGACTTGCCGGCGTTGGTGTAGCCGGCGAGCACCACCGACGGCACCTCCTGGCGCACCCGCTCCTGCCGCTGGGTGCTGCGGGTGGCGCCGAGCCCGCTCAGCTGCCGGCGCAGCTTGGCGATCCGGGTGTTGATCCGGCGCCGGTCGGTCTCGATCTTGGTCTCGCCCGGGCCGCGGGTGCCGATGCCACCACCGCCGGCGACGCGACCGCCGGCCTGCCGGGACATCGACTCACCCCAGCCGCGCAGCCGGGGCAGCATGTATTGCAGCTGCGCCAGCTCGACCTGAGCCTTGCCCTCCCGGCTGCGGGCGTGCTGGGCGAAGATGTCGAGGATCAACGCGGTCCGGTCGATGACCTTGACCTTGACGATCTCCTCGAGCTTGCGCAGCTGGCCTGGCGTCAGCTCGCCGTCGCAGACGACCGTGTCGGCGCCGGTGGACACCACCAGGTCGCGCAGCTCCTTGGCCTTGCCGGAGCCGAGGTAGGTGGCCGGGTCGGGCCGGTCACGCCGCTGCATGACGGCGTCGAGCACCTGGGATCCGGCGGTCTCGGCGAGGCGGGCGAGCTCGGCCAGCGAATTGTCCGCGTCGGCGACGGTGCCCGAGGTCCAGACGCCGACGAGCACGACGCGCTCCAAGCGGAGCTGGCGGTATTCGACCTCGGTGACGTCGGTGAGCTCGGTCGCGAGACCGGGGACCCGGCGGAGCGCCTGGCGGTCCTCGAGGTCGTACGACTGTTCGGGGGCCGTCGCCCGGAGGCGCTCGTCGGCGTCGAGATCGGAGAGGTGCGGGAATGGGGTCGTCATCGTCCTCCGATGGTGTCACGGACGGTCGCGGGCGGCAGCCGGTTTACGCCGGCCCGGTCGGTCGATCATCGCGGTGCACTCCCACGAAGAGCGACCACGGCTCCCCGTCCGACTCGCGGTTGGCGAAGTCCTGCAGCACGTCGAAGAGCCGCTGCTTCAGCTCCTCGTACTCCGCCGGGGTCAGCCGCAACCCCAGCCGGGAGGCCTCCACCTTCTCCACGCCGACCCGGCGGGCATCCTCGATGAACGCCTCGACCAGCGCGGCGCTGGTGGCACGACCCTGCCGCTCGTCGATGATGTCCATGTTCCAGGACTTGCCGGTCGCCCGGTACGGCACCTCGCGGGCCCCGCGGGCTCCGCGCCGCTCCTGCTCGGCGCGCAGGAAGCCGGTCCGGACCAGGAGCCGGACGTGATAGAGCACGCTCGCCGGGTCGCGGCCCAGCGCCTCCGCGATCTGCTTGTTGGTCAGCGGCGTGTCCAGACACAGCCGGAGGATCCGCAGCCGGAGGGGCGACGCGATGGCTCGCGCCTCCTGCAGGGTGGCCCCGCGTCGCTCGACTTCCACCCGGTCAGCATAGCGATTGACAATTCCCAATCACTGCCGCACCCTTCCGCGCATGACCGCAGCACGGCGGACGCTCTGGCACCACCGCGACTTCCTCCGGCTCTGGGCCGGCGACTCGATCAGCCAGATCGGGACCGCGGTCAGCTTCATCGCGCTGCCGCTGCTGGCCATCAAGGTGCTGGACGCCTCGCCCTTCGAGGTCGGGCTGCTCACCGCCTTCGAGACGGCCGCGTTCCTGCTGGTCGGCCTGCCCGCCGGCGCCTGGGTGGACCGGGTGCGCCGGCGCAACGTCCTGATCATCGCCGACATCGGCCGGGCCACGCTGCTCGGCTCCCTGCCCCTGGCCTGGTACTTCGACGCCCTGACGCTCCTCCAGCTGTATGTGGTGGCGCTGCTGACCGGCGTGCTCACGGTCTTCTTCGACGTCGCCTACCAGTCGTACCTGCCCAGCCTGGTCGGCCGGGACCACCTGGTGGAGGGCAACGCGAAGCTGGAGGCGAGCCGCGCGGTCTCCCAGATCGCCGGCCCGAGCGTCGGCGGCTGGCTGGTCCAATGGCTCACGGCGCCGTACGCGATCGTGGTCGACGCACTGTCCTACCTGTGGTCCGCGGTCTGGCTCGGCGCGATCTCGACCCGGGAGGAGCGGCCGGAGCGAGCACCCGACCGGCACCTGGTGCGGGAGATCCGGGAGGGACTGAGCTTCGTGCTGCGGCACCGGCTGCTGCGCGCGATCACCGCCACCACCGGCACCTCCAACCTCTTCTCCACGATCCTCAACACCGCGTTCATCGTGCTGCTGGCCGACCAGGCACAGCTCGACCTCAGCGCCGGCACCATCGGCGTGGTCTTCACCATCGGCAGCGTCGGCGGGCTGCTCGGCGCGGTCGTCGCGGAGCCGGTGGCGCGGCGGGTCGGCCAGGGGCCGACGATCTGGCTGTCGATCCTGGTCAGCGCGCCGTTCGCGCTGGCCACGCCGCTGGCGCAGGGGGACTGGTCGCTGTGGGTGGTCGCGGTCTGCTGGGCGGTGATCGGGTTCTTCGTGGTGATCTACAACATCACCCAGGTCTCGTTCCGGCAGGGGCTGTGCCCGGAGCGGCTGCTCGGGCGGATGAACGCGACCATCCGGTTCCTGGTGTGGGGCACCATGCCGCTCGGCGGCCTTATCGGCGGCGTCCTCGGCTCGACTATCGGGGTGCGGGCCACGATGTGGGTCGGTGCGATCGGGATGGCGCTCGCGTTCCTGCCTGCCTTCCTGTCGCCGCTGCGGTCGATGCGGGAGCTGCCGACGACGTACGACGTGGAGACGGCGGTCCGCCCGGGCTGAGCCGCGGCCTTTGGGTCCCGGCCGGGCATGGGGCACCATGGTCCCTCGTGGCACGGCACCGGGCATCCGACACCGTGGGGGACGACCCCGCCGAGAGGGACACCCCCGGATCCGTGGAGCAGCCGGCGCAGCACGTCGATCAGCCGTGGTCGGTCGCGCCGGCGACCTATCAGCTGCCGGATCGGGCGGTACGGCGCGCGGCGGACGCGGGACCGCCGACGCATGCGCCGGACCGGTCGTCCTTCGGCCCGCCACCCCACCACGGGTCGGGTACCCAGCCGGGGATCGGCCACCGCGGGGCACCCACCCACCCACCGCTGGGCGCCTACGCGGACCCCGCCGCCCATGGCGGGCCGGCGGGCAGCGGCTACGGCGCCGCACCGCAGTCTGGTGGCGGCTACGGCGACGGGCCGATGGCGAACGGGAGTGGAGTCTACGGACCGCAGCCCACCCCGGGCGCCAGCGCGTACGGACCGCAGCCAGCGCCGGGTGTCATCGGGTACGGGTCAGCGTCCACGCCAGGCGCCAGCGCGCATGTGCCGCAGCCCGGGCCGGGCGCCGGCGCGTACGGGCCGGGCGCCAACGGGTACGGGCCGGGTGCAAGCGCGCGTGGGCCCCATGCTGCGCCGGGCGTCAGCGGGTACGGACCGCAGCCAGCGCCGGGCGGCGGCGCCCCTGGACCACAGTCAGCACGGGGCGGCGGCGCCCCTGGACCGCAGCCCACGCTGGGTGCCAGTGGGTATGGACCGCAGGCTGCGCCGGGCGGCGGTGGCAATCGGCTGCGGCCGACGCCGGGTGTCGGTGGGTATGGGCCGCAGACCGGGCCGGGCGGTGGTCAGGCGGGAGCGGTGCCGTACGGGGCGCCGGTGCCGTACGACGTGCCGGTCCACCAGGGGCTCGACGACTCGACCGGCACGTTCACCCGGGTCCTGCTCACCGGTCTCGGCGGCGAGGCCGAGCTGCCGCCCGCCCCGCACCAGCTGGCACCGCCGCCCGCGCCAACCACCGCGATGCAGCGCGCCGTCGCCGCCACCCGCCGGCTCGCCGGCCGGATCAGCGCGCTGCGGGGCGACGAGCGGACCGCGATGCTGGCGATCGGGGCGGTGCTCGGGCTGGTGGTGCTGATCATCGTGGCCGCGGTGATCGTGGTCCGCCTCACCGCCGAGGATCCCAAGACCGCGGCGGCCCCGCCGCCGCCCCCGGCGACCTCCCGGCCGGCCAAGCCGAGCCCGACCGCGTCGGCCACCCCGGCGGTGCCGACCGGCGGACAGTTCACGGCGCAGCACACCGGCTACTGCCTGGCCGTCACCGCCGACCGCACCGACGAGGGCGCCCCGCTGGTGCAGCGACCGTGCGGCGCCGGCCCGGCGATGACGTTCCGGCTGGTCGCCAAGGAGGGCAGGGACGACGCGTTCTCCCTGGTCGTCGTGGACACCGGCAAGTGCGTGGACGTCTACGGCGGGTCGCCGGCGGACGGTGTCCCGGCGGTGCAGTGGACCTGCCACGGCGGCGACAACCAGCTCTTCGTGCTGCGCGAGCTGCCGGGCACGGGTTTCGTGCAGCTGGTCGCCGAGCACAGCGGCAAGTGCCTGGACGTGGCCGGGCAGTCGCGGGAGGACGGCGGGGCGATCCAGCAGTTCGAGTGCCGGGACGCGGCCACCGAGGCCGGCTTCGGCAACCAGAGCTGGAAGCTCAACCAGACCTGACCGGCAACGCCGCCAGGTCCACCTCGCCCTCGGCGACCAGCACGGCCGGCCCGGACAGCAGCACCGGACCGGCGGACAGCCAGGTGACGGACAGCCGGCCGCCGGGCACGTCGACCGTCCACGCCTCGTTTAGCCCGGTGCCGCCGGACCATGCGACCGCGGCGACCACCGCCGCGCACACACCGGTCCCGCACGACCGGGTCTCCCCCACTCCGCGCTCGTGCACCCGCAGCGCCAGCGACCGCTCCCCGCGCCGCACGACGAACTCCACGTTCTGCCCGTCCGGCAGCGACGGCCGTACGTCCGGGGGCCGGGTCAGGTCGAGCGCGGCGAGCTCCTCGAGGTCGGCGAGCTCGACCACCACGTGCGGGTTGCCCATGCTGACCGCGGTGCCAGGCCGGCCGTCGACCGACGGGGCCGCCTCCAGCGCGGTCGGCACGCCCATCTCCACGGTCACGTCCCCGTCCGGCGGGACCTCGACGGTCCGTACGCCGGCCCGGGTCAGCACCGGCAGCGGACCCGGCTCGGCCAGGCCGGCGTCGACCAGGTGCCGGGCGAAGACCCGGATCCCGTTGCCGCACATCTCCGCGATCGATCCGTCGGCGTTGCGGTAGTCCATGAACCAGCCGTCCGGCCGCCGCTCCACCCGCAGCACCCCGTCGCCGCCGATCCCGGCCCGCCGGTCGCACAGCGCGCGGACCAGCTCCGCGGTCAGCGGCACGTCGGGGTCGGGCAGCAGCACGAAGTCGTTCTCGGTGCCGTGGCCCTTGACGAAGCGGAGCCGGCTCACCCGGGCAGGGTACGGCCCAGTCGCCCGAGCACGGTGTCGGCGAGGTCCGGCCGGCCGGCGTCGACCCACCCGACCCGCGGGTCCCGGCGGAACCAGGACCGTTGCCGGCGGACGAACCGGCGCGTCGCCCGTACGGTCTCCGCCCGCGCCGTCGCCTCGTCCCAGCGGCCGTCCAGCGCGGCCAGCACCTGCTGGTAGCCGAGCGCCCGGCTCGCCGTCGGCCCGTCCCGCAGGCCGCGGTCCGCCAGCGCCCGCACCTCGGCCACCAGGCCGGCCGCCCACATCCGGTCCACCCGGGTCGCCACCCGGTCGTCGAGGTCGGACCGGTCCAGCCCGACCTGCACCGCGTCGTACACCGGGGCCGGGTCCGGCAGCGTCGCCGCGAACGGCCGGCCGGTCAGCTCCACCACCTCGAGCGCGCGGACCAGCCGTCGGCCGTTCGACGGCAGGATCCCGCGGGCCGCCGCCGGGTCCACCTCGGACAGTCGCGCGTGGAGCGTGGCGGGGCCGGCGGCGGCCAGCTCCGCCTCCAGCCGGGCCCGGATGGCGGGGTCGGTGCCGGGGAAGTCGAGGTCGTCGAGCGCGGCGCGGACGTACAGGCCGGAGCCGCCGACCAGCACCGGCAGCCGCCGCCGGGCCAGCACGGCGTCGATCGCGGCCCGGGCCAGCCGCTGGTACTCGGCGACGCTGGCCCGCTCGGTCACGTCCCACACGTCGAGCAGGTGGTGCGGCACGCCGCGCCACTCGGCCGGCCCGAGCTTGGCGGTGCCGACGTCCATGCCGCGGTAGAGCTGCATCGAGTCGGCGTTGACCACCTCGCCGCCGAGCCGCTCGGCCAGCGCGACCGCGAGCTCGGACTTGCCGGTGGCGGTCGGGCCGACCACGGCGAGGACCCGGCTCACCGGGCGGTCCAGGTTGCGACCAGGTAGCCGACGCCGTACGGGGCCTCGTCGTACAGCAGCTCGGCGGCGAAGTCGGTCCCGGCGGCGGCGTGGCCGACGACGCGCCAGGGCGGTACGCCGGCGGCGAGCAGCTCGGCGCCGAGGACGGGGTTCAGGTCCCGCAGCGCGGCGGCGTCCCCGCCGGCGAGCGCCGCCGCAACGGCCGCGTCGAAGCCGTCCGCCCGCGGGTCGACGTACCCGGGGGCGCACTCCGACCGGCGCGCCGACCCGTCCCCCATCACCAGCAGCCCGACCCGGTCGACGCTGACCAGCCCCGCCGCAACGGCCGCCGGATCCGCCTCCGGCCCCACCGCCACCCCCGTGACCGGTCTCCCCGCCGCCCTACGACCGGCCACCCGGCCACCCGCCACCGGCACGCCCGCCACCGGCGCACCCGAGACCGGCGCACCCGAGGCCGGCACCGGCGCGGCCCGGACGTCCGCGGTCGGCACGCCCGCCGCCCCGGTTGAGGGCGGCACGGCCGGAGGCGGGGCGCTGTCGAGGAGCCAGGCGCCGAGGGTGAGGGCCGGGGGAAGGGAGGCCGGGCCGACCGGCGCACCGAAGGCGGCGACCACCGACACGCCGAAGCCGGCGAGCGTGCCGCCCGACCCCGGCCCGTACGCGGAGGTCACGGGACCGGGCCCGAGCACGACGATCCGGTCGGGTCCGGCGTCGAGCAGCCGCCCGACCGCGTCCCGGCACGCCTGCCGCAGCCCGTCCAGCTCGCCTGCCGCGCCGGCCGCGACCGCCGGCACCAGCAGCGGCGGAGCCGGGCAGAAGGCGAGCGCGATGAGCACTCCGGGAGGGTAGGACGCCTCCGCGACCGGAGGGGGTGCCGGGCGCCGCCGCGGGGCTGAGAGGATGCTTGCGGCGCACACGCGCGAGGAGGAGCGAGGCGATGACTGCCAGCAACGAGTGGGGGCGGGTCGACACCGATGGCACGGTGTACGTCCGCACCGCTGCGGGTGAGCGGGCGATCGGCTCCTGGTACGCGGGCACTCCCGAGGACGGGCTCGCCCACTACGCCCGGCGGTACGAGGACCTGGCGACCGAGGTGTCCCTGCTGGAGAGCCGGCTGCAGTCCGGCGCCGGCGACCCGAAGGCGACGCTGGCCCAGGCCGCGACGCTGCGCGGCTCGCTGGAGTCGGCCGCCGTGGTCGGCGACCTGGCCGCGCTGGACGCCCGGCTCGGGACGCTGGCCGAGGCCGCCCAGGGCAAGGTCGAGCAGGCCGGCGTCGCCAAGGCGGCCGCCCGGGCAGCCGCCGCGGCGGCGAAGGAGAAGCTGGTCCTCGAGGCCGAGGAACTGGCCCAGAGCTCGCAGTGGAAGGCGACCGGCGACCGGTTCCGCGCCATCGTCGAGGAGTGGAAGGCCATCCGCGGCGTCGACCGCAAGGCCGACGAGCAGCTGTGGAAGCGGTTCGCGGCCGCCCGGGACGCCTTCACCCGGCGGCGGGGCAGCCACTTCGCGGCGCTGGACGAGCAGCGCGGCTCGGCCCGGGTCCGCAAGGAGCAGCTGGTCCGCGAGGCCGAGCAGCTGGCCGAGTCGACCGAGTGGGGCCCGACCGCGAGCCGGCTCAAGAGCCTGATGACGGAGTGGAAGGCGGCCGGGCGCGCCTCGAAGGAGGCCGAGGAGCAGCTGTGGACGCGCTTCCGGGCCGCGCAGGACCGGTTCTTCGCGCGCCGGGCCGAGACGTTCAGCGAGCGGGACGCCGAGCAGCTGGCCAACCAGCGCACCAAGGAGGCGCTGATCGCCGAGGCCGAGGCGCTCGACCCGGGCGCGGACCTCAAGGGCGCGCAGGCGCGGCTGCGGGACATCCAGGAGCGGTTCGACGCGGTCGGGCACGTGCCGCGGGACTCGATGCGCACGCTGGACAACCGGATGCGGGCGGCCGAGCAGCGGGTACGCGAGGCGGTGGACACCGAGTGGCGGCGCGGCTCGGTCAGCAGCAACCCGCTGCTGGACCAGCTGCGGGAGACCGTGGCCAAGGCGGAGGCCCAGCTGGCCAAGGCGCGGGCCAGCGGCGACGCCGCCCGGGTCGCCGAGGCCGAGGCGGCGGTGGCGGCGCGACGCGAGTGGCTGGCCGAGGCGGAGCGTTCGGTCCGCCGCTGACCGCGGCCCGAGCGTTCGGTCCGCCGCTGACCGCGGCCCCGACCCCGACCGGAGTCCGGCGGCCCGCGGCCCGGCGGAGCAGCGCCCACGTGATCGTCGGCGCCGGTGGGGCGCGGGCGTGACAGGATGCCGCGGTGATCCGGGCGGGTCGGGCGGTGGGTGTCGGGCTGGTCGCCGCCGCACTGGCCGGGTGCGGGGCGGGCGGGCCGCGGATCGTCCGCACCACCGAGCCACCGGCGACCGTGTCGTCCACCGCGATCCCGCGGCCCACCCCGACCTCGGCGGTGCCGGTCGCCGAGCCGGCCGAGCTCGACTTCGGCCGGATCGACTTCGCCCGTCCGGCGACCGCCTCGGTCACGGTGCGGCCCGCGCGGCGGCCGATCCGGCTCGGCCGCACCGAGCTGCGGGGCGGTCCCGCCTACGAGTTGACCGCGGACACCTGCTCCGGCCGCGTGCTCGCCCCCGACGCCGACGGCTGCCGGCTGGAGGTGACCGTGCTCGCCCGCGCCTCCGGCGACGTCGCCGCCCGGCTGGTGCTCCCGTACGCGGGCGGGACACTGGCCGTGCCGCTGTCGGCGACCGTGCCGCTGTCCTACGCGGTCTGGGTGACCGTGCTCGGCGCCGGCTCGGTGACCGGCGACCAGGCCGGCCTGTCCTGCTCGGGCTCCTGCATGTCGCGGGTGGCGCAGGGCGCCACCCTCACCCTCACCGCGTCCGGGCCGGCCCGCTGGGGCGGCGCATGTGCCAGCGCCGGCACGTCGACCACCTGCCGGGTGTCAGTGGGCACCCCGCTGCAGGTCACCGCCGACTTCCGCTGACCGGCCCACCCGACCGGCATTCTCGCCGACGGACCCGCCCCACCGCGCACCCTCGCCGGGGCGGCGGCCGGAGCGGGCCGGACCGGCTGTCCGCTCACGGCGAAGTCCGGTTGACCGGGCGTTCCCGCGGTCCGTCTACTACCGCCCATGCGGATCGGCGTGCTGGGCACCGGGACGGTGGGGCAAGCGCTGGCGACCCGGCTGGTCGAGGCCGGACACGAGGTGACGATGGGGGCCCGCGACCCGGACAATCCGCGGGCCCGGGAGTGGGCCGCGGCGGCCGGCGAGCGGGCCGACCACGGGGCCTTCGCCCCGGCGGCCGCCGGGGCGGAGGTCGTCGTCAACGCCACCGCCGGTTCCGGCTCCCTGGCCGCGCTGGCCGCTGCCGGCGACCTCGCCGGCACGGTGATCGCGGACGTCTCCAACCCGCTGGACACCTCCCACGGGATGCCGCCGCGGCTGACCACCCCACCGGGCGACAGCCTGGCCGAGCAGATCCAGCGGGCCCACCCCCGGGCCCGGGTGGTGAAGACGCTCAACACCGTCAACGCCGCGGTGATGGCCCACCCCGAGACGGTCGCCGGCGAGCACGACATCTTCGTGGCCGGCGACGACGCCGACGCCAAGGCCACGGTGGCCGGGCTGCTCGGCGACCTCGGCTGGCCGGCCCGCTCGGTGGTCGACCTCGGCGGGCTGGTCGCCGCCCGCGGCCTGGAGTCCTATCTGCTCTTCTGGGTCGCGGTGTGGGCGGCGACCGGCCACAACAATTTCAACGTCAAGCTGGTCGGCGCTCACCCGGGCAGCGCGCCGGCGTCGTAGACCAGCTGCCCGCCGGCCACCCGGGCCGCCTCCGACGGCGGGTGCGGCGCCCGCCGGCCGCCGGGCAGCAGGTGCTCCACCGGCACCCCGTGCAGCAGCACCACCGCGTCCGCGATGAGCCGCCGGTGGCACCGCCACCACATCGCCTCGCTGCACAGCACCGCCGTCCGCCGCTCCGCCGCCGACGCGAGCACCGCCTCCAGCGCCGCCCGGAACGGCGCCGTCCGCATCCAGCCCGCGTAGCCGCGAAACGCCGGCTCCCGCCACGCCACGTCCGGCGAATCGGCCGCCGGCCGCCGGAACCCGCCGAGGTCCGGCGCCCACCGGTAGCCGATCCCGGCGTCCGGCAGCCACCGCTCCAGCTCGGTCCGGGCGACGTGCGGGTGTCGCCGGCTCCCGGGCGCCGTCCGCACGTCCACCAGAAGCTCGACGCCGGCGCCGGTCAGCAGCGCGGTCAGCTCCTCCTGGGAGGCCGTGCCGTGGCCGACGGTCAGCAGCGTCACGCGCCGGTCACACCGTCGATCCGCTCGCGGATCAGGTCGGCGTGGCCGAGGTGCCGCGCGTACTCCTCGATCATGTGCAGGTAGACCCAGCGCAGCGAATAGACCTGGCCGCCCGGGCCGGTCATCGTGTTGTCCAGGGCGCGGTCGCGCACCGCCTCGCGGACTGCCTGGATCTCCCCGCGCAGCGCGGCCAGATCCGCCTCCGGGTCGGCCTCGGCCGTCTCCAGGAAGTCGGCGCCCGGCCGCTCGGCCACGCCGTACAAGTCCGGGACGTCCTCGCCGAGGAACCGCTCCCGGAACCAGCTGCGCTCCACGTCCGCGAGGTGCCGGACGAGGCCGTGGAGGGAGAGCATCGACGGCGGCAGCGGGCGCTCCCGCAGCTGGTCTGGCGTCAGCCCGGCGCACTTCCACAGCAGCGTCTGCCGCTGGAAGTCGAGGAAGCCCTCGAGCTGGCCCCGCTCGTCCCCGGCGCCGGGCGGGCGGATGCGGTCGTCGGTCGGCGGCGGCATCTCACTCCCCCGTGGCGCCGTCGATCGCCTGCCGGATCAGGTCGGCGTGCCCGTTGTGCCGCGCGTACTCCTCGATCATGTGCACGTAGAGCCAGCGCAGCGAGATGGTCCGGCCCCGCGAGGTGACGAAGGTGGAGTCCAGGTCGCGGTCCCGGGCGATGGCCCGGCAGATCTCCAGCTCGGCCCGGAACGCGGCGAAGTCGGCCTCCGGGTCGGCGTCCGACGGCGGATCGATGTCCCGGTCCGGCTCCTCGCGCGTGTAGTAGAGCGGTGGCACGTCCTCGCCGGCCACGTCCTCGCGGAACCAGCTGCGCTCCACCGCGGCCAGGTGCCGCACCAGGCCGAGCAACGAGAGGTTGGTGCTGGGGATCGGGCGCAATCGCAGCTGGTCCGGCGTCAGCCCGGCGCACTTCCACAGCAGCGTCTCCCGGTGGAAGTCCAGGAAGCCCTCGAGGGTGGCGCGCTCGTCGCCCTCGTAAGGCGGGTCGGTGCGGTCGTCGGGTGGGGCCGAGGACGTCGTCGTCATGGCGGGGACGTTAGCGACCGCCACCGACAGAATTCCGACGCCGCAGCTCAGCGCCGTACGGTCGGCATGCCGAGCAGCACTCCCGGCGTCGTCGGGGTCCGCCCGGCCGCCCAGGCGTCCCCTGCGCGGGTCCGCCGGTGCGCCAGCGGGGGCCCGTCGGCGACCAGGTGGTGCGGCGCGCCGTACGTGACCACCGTGGTCACCACGTCACCCGGGCGCACGTCCTCAGGGCAGGCGACGTGGACCAGCCGACCGTCCCGGGCCCGCCCGGACCGCCGCCCGGTGGCGGTGTCCTTGCGTCCCTCCCCCTCCGCGACCAGCACCTCGACGGTCGACCCGACCAGGTCCCGGTTGGCCGCCAGCGAGACCTCGTCCTGCAGCGCGACCAGCCGCTCGTACCGCTCCCGCACGACCTCCCGCGACACCTGCCCGGCCATCGTGGCGGCGGGGGTGCCGGGGCGCGGCGAGTACTGGAAGGTGAACGCGCCGGCGAACCGCGCCTCCGCGACCAGCGAGAGCGTGTCCTCGAAGTCGGCGTCCGTCTCGCCCGGGAAGCCGACGATGACGTCGGTGGTGATCGCCGCGTCCGGCATCGCGTCCCGGACCCGGGACAGGATCCCGAGGTACCGGTCCCGCCGGTAGGACCGGCGCATCGCCCGCAGCACCGCGTCCGAGCCGGACTGCAGCGGCATGTGCAGCGAGTGGCAGACCGCCGGCGTCTGGGCCATGGCGGCGATCACGTCGTCGGTGAAGTCCCGCGGGTGCGGCGAGGTGAAGCGCACCCGCTCCAGCCCGTCCACCGCACCGACCGCCCGCAGCAGCGCGCCGAAGGCGTACCGGTCGCCGAACTCCCGCCCGTACGAGTTCACGTTCTGCCCGAGCAGGGTCACCTCGAGCACGCCCTGCTCGACCAACGCGCCCACCTCGGCCAGGACGTCACCGGGCCGCCGGTCCCGCTCCTTGCCCCGCAACGACGGGACGATGCAGAAGGTGCAGGTGTTGTCGCAGCCGACCGAGATCGACACCCAGGCCGAGTACGCCGAGTCGCGCCGGGATGGCAGCACCGACGGGAAGGTCTCCAGCGACTCCTTGATCTCGACCTGCGCCTCGTCCTCGACCCGGGCGCGCTCCAGCAGCACCGGCAGCGAGCCGATGTTGTGGGTGCCGAAGACGACGTCGACCCAGGGGGCGCGGCGGGTGATCTCGCCGCGGTCCTTCTGCGCCAGGCAGCCGCCGACCGCGATCTGCATTCCCGGGTGGCCGGCCTTGACCGGGCGCAGGTGGCCGAGGTTTCCGTACAGCCGGTTGTCCGCGTTCTCCCGGACCGCGCAGGTGTTGAGCACGACGACATCCGGGCTGGCGCCGTCGGCGGCGCGCCGGTAGCCCGCGTCCTCGAGCAGGCCGGCCAGCCGCTCGGAATCGTGCACGTTCATCTGGCAGCCGTAGGTGCGGACCTCGTACGTGCGGGCGTGCATCGGTCCACGATCTCACCCACCTGGGAGCTGGGGTCCCGCGGACCCGGGCGACCTGCCCGGAAGGCCTGGGACACCGGTCCCGGCCAGTCCCGCCTCCGAGACGATTGCGCAGGTCAGACGGCCGCGCGCCCCGGTGTCGGCCGGCACCGGAAGGTATCGGTCCGGCTACGACTGCCCGCGCGGGCCGGAGCAGCGAACGATCCGTCGTCCGGCCCCGCTATGGTGCGCCCCATGACAGACGACGGCACCGCGACCGGGACGTCCCGGGGCGCTCCGGGCGCCGACCCGCTCGTCGTGCTGGAGGACGTCAACAAGCACTTCGGACCTCTTCACGTGCTGCAGGACGTGTCCACCACGGTCGGCCGCGGCGAGGTGGTGGTGGTCATCGGCCCGTCCGGGTCGGGCAAGTCCACCCTCTGCCGCACGATCAACCGGCTGGAGCCGATCGACTCGGGCCGGATCACCGTGGACGGCCAGCCGCTGCCGGCGGAGGGCAAGGGACTGGCCCGGCTGCGCGCGGACGTCGGGATGGTCTTCCAGTCGTTCAACCTCTTCGCGCACAAGACGATCCTGCAGAACGTGACGCTCGGGCCGATGCGGGTCCGCCGCAAGTCCAAGGCGGACGCCGAGCGCCGGGCGATGGAGCTGCTGGAGCGGGTCGGCATCGCCAACCAGGCCCGCAAGCTGCCGGCGCAGCTGTCCGGCGGCCAGCAGCAGCGGGCGGCGATCGCCCGTGCGCTGGCGATGGAACCCAAGCTGATGCTCTTCGACGAGCCCACCTCGGCGCTCGACCCGGAGATGATCAACGAGGTGCTCGACGTCATGACCTCCCTCGCGCGCGAGGGCATGACGATGATGGTGGTGACCCACGAGATGGGCTTCGCCCGCCGGGCCGCCGACCGCGTGATCTTCATGGCGGACGGCAAGCTGGTCGAGCAGGCGCCACCGGACGAGTTCTTCAGCTCCCCCAAGAGCGAGCGCGCCCAGGACTTCCTGTCCAAGATCCTCACCCACTGACGCCCGAAAGGAACCCCAGATGCGTCTGCGCACCCTCGCAGCGGGGATGGCCGTGCTCGCACTGGCCCTCACCGCCTGCGGCGACGACAGCGACGGCGACGGTGGTGGTGGCGGCTCCGCCTCCTCCATCGTCGACAAGGCGAAGAACGACAAGAAGCTGGTCATCGGGATCAAGTACGACCAGCCCGGGCTGGGCCTGCGCAGCGCGGACGGCTCGTTCTCCGGCTTCGACGTCGAGATGGCGAAGTACATCGCCAAGGAGCTCGGTGTCGAGGAGTCGGGCATCGAGTGGAAGGAGACCGTCTCCGCCAACCGGGAGCCGTTCATCCAGCAGGGCCAGGTCGACATGGTGGTCGCCACCTACTCGATCACCGACGCTCGCAAGGAGAAGGTGTCCTTCGCGGGTCCGTACTTCGTGGCCGGCCAGAGCCTGCTGGTCCGCAGCGACTCGTCCGACATCACTGGCCCCGAGTCGCTGAACAACAACAAGAAGCTGTGCTCGGTCAGCGGCTCCACGCCGGCGAAGAAAATCAAGGAGGAGTACGCGAAGGACGTGCAGCTCCAGGAGTTCGACAGCTACTCCAAGTGCGTCGACGCCCTGCTCGGCGGCCAGGTGGACGCGGTCACCACCGACGACATCATTCTGGCCGGCTTCGCGGCCGCCAACCCCGGCAAGCTCAAGGTGGTCGGCAAGCCGTTCAGCACGGAGAAGTACGGCGTCGGCCTGAAGAAGGACGACAAGGCCGGCCGTGACGCGGTCAACGCCGCGATCGAGAAGGCCATCGCCGACGGGGCCTGGAAGGCCGCGTTCGACAAGGCCGTCGGCCCTTCGGGCTACCCGGCACCGGCGACCCCGCCGACGCTCGAGAAGTACTGACCGACCAGGCACCCGCGGCGCGCTCTGAGCGCGCCGCGGGTGCCTGTGCTCACCGGGGAAGGAGGTGGCATGGACGTCCTGCTCGACAACCGTGAGGTCCTGCTCGCCGGCTTCTGGCTGACCATCAAGCTGACGCTGGCCAGCGCTCTCGGCTCGCTGCTCTTCGGCACGCTGCTGGCCGGGATGCGGGTGTCACCGATCCCGGTGCTGCGGGGGGCAGGTGGCCTCTACGTCACCACCATGCGCAACACGCCGCTCACCCTGGTGATCTTCTTTTCCTTCTTCGCCCTGGGTGCCAACCTGGGGCTGAGCTTCTCCGACATCATCGTCACCAACGCCTTCTGGCTGGCGGTGCTCGGGCTGGTCGCGTACACGTCGGCCTTCGTCTGCGAAGCCATCCGCTCAGGGATCAACACGGTCCAGGTCGGGCAGGCCGAGGCGGCCCGCGCCATCGGGCTGACCTTCGCCCAGACGCTGCGGCTGGTGGTGCTGCCGCAGGCGTTCCGGTCGGTCATCGCGCCGCTGGGCAGCGTCTTCATCGCGCTGACCAAGAACACGACTATCGCGGTGACGATCGGCGTCACCGAGGCGGCCGGGGTAATGCGGGAGCTCATCGAAAACGAGGGTGAAGTCATCTGGGTCTTCGCCGGAGTCGCCTTCGGCTTCATCGTGTTGACCCTGCCGATGGGACTGGCCTTCGGCTGGCTGGCGCGACGCGTGGCGGTGCAGCGGTGAGCTCGGTCCTCTACGACTTTCCCGGACCGCGGGCCCGGCGGCGCTACCGGCTGCTCAGCGTCCTTTTCGGACTGGTGCTGCTCGCGCTGGCCTGGTTCATCTACGTCAAGTTCGACCAGAAGGGCCAGTGGGCGGCGGAGAAGTGGGAGCCGCTGACCCGTGGAGACGTCTGGCGCAACATCATCCTCCCCGGCCTGAAAGGCACGCTGAAGGCCGCCGCGACGGCCGGCGTGCTCGCGCTGGCAATGGGCACCCTGCTCGGTCTCGGCCGGATGTCCAACCACTGGTGGATCCGGGTGCCGGCCGGCACGATCGTCGAGTTCTTCCGGGCGATCCCGCTGCTGATCCTCATCTTCTTCGTGTTCTTCGGCTCGTTCGCGGTCTTCGGAGTGGCGGTCAGCGCCTTCACCGCGGTCGTCGTCGGGCTGACGCTCTACAACGGCTCGGTGATCGCGGAGATCGTCCGCGCCGGCGTCCAGGCGGTGCCCCGCGGCCAGGTCGAGGCGGCGTACGCGCTGGGTCTGCGCAAGGGCGACGTGACGCGCATAATCGAGCTGCCGCAGGCGATCCGCTTCATGCTGCCGGTGCTGATCGCGCAGCTCGTGGTGCTGCTCAAGGACTCGGCCCTCGGTTACGTGGTCGGCTACGTCGAGCTGCTCCGGCAGGCCAACCAGATCGGCACCGAGTTCGGCAACCTGGTGCAGGCGACGATCCTCGTCGCCGCCATCTACATCGTGATCAACCTGATCCTCGGCTGGTTCGCCAACCGGCTGGAGCGGCGGCTCGGTCAGGCCGGCCAGCGGGCGCCGGCCCTCGGCCCCGCGGCCGAGATGGGCGGCGGCGGAGCCGCCCCCGAACCCGCCGACCCCGTTCCCTCCCGCGTCGGCGGCTGACCCGCCCGCCGCGGCCCACCTGGCGCGGCGACTCCTGGCCGACCCCACCCGATGGCCGCCGGCACTCTGGCCCGAGGCGCCACCACCTGACCGGACGGCCAGGCCCGAGCCGACTGAGATGCCGCGGCGACTGAGCAGTTGGGACGGTGACTGAGCAGCTACTGCTGCTCAGTCGGCTCGGGAACTGCTCAGTCAGAGTGCGGGACCGGCTCGGGTGGGTGGGTTAGTTGGTGCCGGGGGCGGCGGACGGCGCGGACGGGGGTCCAGGTGGGGCCGACCTTGTCGGCCAGCGGCCCGCCGCCGCCGTCGCTCCCCGCCACAGCGCGCCGTACGACGTCGTGGCGGAGAGCCCTACTGCCCGGCCCTGGTGAGGGTGATCGAGCAGGAGCTCGCCGTCCCGCCCGCGTCCCGCTCCCGTCGGCGCCGAGGTCGGGCCAGTCGACGCTCCGACCGACCGGCCCGCTGGCCCGCACCGAGATCCGCTCCGGCGTCGCCTCGACCTCCGCCCACACCGGCCCGACCGTGGCCCGCACAGCCGGTCGTCCCGGGCGCGGCCGCAGCACCGGCCGAGGCGTGACCGGGCCGCGGAGCGTGACGCCCTCCCGGGCGTTGGCGGCCAGCCCGCGGGAGAAGTCCGGCGAACGCGTCCGGCGTGCTCCGCCGGCGCAGTTGCGCGGAGCGGGCGTCGGCCTTGCCCAGCGCGTCCGCGTAGGCGAGGAAGAAGCCGAGGTTCGCGTCGAGCACCGGGCGCTGGGCGGCATCCCGCAGTCGGGTGGTGAGCCGGACCGACCCGCTGGTCAGCTGGGTCTCCCCGCCCGGTTGCCGCGGGCCGGCCGCTGGCGGCGGTGCCCGGCGCGCTGGTGGGCACCGGCCCGCCGCCGCCCTCGGCAGCGACGACCCACCGTCCTCACCGCCGCAGCCCGCTACCCCAGCCGCCAGCACGCTGCCAACCACTACGTACAGCTCGCTCGCGGCCTGCCCCCCACCCGCGAGCCGACGCCGGCCCTCGACCCGCTACCCGGCCACAGCCCATGACCAGGCCGCGACGCTGCTCCACCCGTGTCATCGCGGCGCAGCATTGGGGGTTGGTCTGACGAAATCGCCGGGGTTTGTCAGTGTGTGCGCGTTCGGTGACGGCGCCGTGCCGATCAGCGGGCGATCTCGGTCGCGCGGGACTCCCGGACCACGGTGACGCGGATCTGGCCCGGGTACGTCAGCTCATCCTCGATCTGCTGGGCCACCTCCCGCGCCAGCATCTGCGCGGTCAGATCGTCGACCCGGTCCGGCTGCACCATGACCCGCACCTCGCGGCCGGCCTGCATGGCGAAGACCCGCTCCACCCCGGCCTTGGCGGAGGCGATCTCCTCGATCCGCTCCAGCCGCTTGACGTAGGACTCCAGGCTCTCCCGGCGGGCGCCCGGCCGGCCGCCCGAGCAGGCGTCGGCGGCCTGCGTCAGCACGGCCGCGACGGTCCGCGGCGCAACCTCGTTGTGGTGCGCCTCGATCGCGTGGGCGACGTCCTCGCTCTCCCCGTACTTGCGGGCCAGCTCGGCGCCAATCAGCGCGTGGCTGCCCTCCACCTCGTGGGTGAGCGCCTTGCCGATGTCGTGCAGGAACGCGCCGCGCTTGATCACTGCCGGCTCGATGCCCAGCTCGGCCGCCATGATTCCGGCGATGTGCGCGGTCTCGACCAGGTGCTTGAGCACGTTCTGCCCGTACGAGGTGCGGTAGCGCAGCCGGCCTAGCACCTGCACCAGCTCCGGGTGCAGCCCCGAGATGCCGACCTCGACCAGGGCGTCCTCGCCGGCGCGGAGGCAGAGACCGTCGACCTCCTCCTTGCTGCGCTCGTACACCTCCTCGATCCGGTGCGGGTGGATTCGGCCGTCGAGCACCAGCTTCTCCAGCGTGATGCGGCCGATCTCCCGGCGGACCGGGTCGAAGCAGGACAGCAGCACGGCCTCGGGGGTGTCGTCGATGATGAGGTTGACGCCGGTGACCGACTCGAAGGCCCGAATGTTGCGGCCCTCGCGGCCGATGATCCGGCCCTTCATGTCGTCGGCCGGCAGGTGCAGCACGCTGACGACGCTCTCGGCGGTCTGCTCGCTGGCCACCCGCTGGATGGAGTCGACGACGATCCGCCGGGCCCGCTGCTCCCCCTCGGCCTGGGCTTCGGCCTCTAGGTCGCGGATGAGGATCGCGGCCTCCCGGCGGGTGCGCTCCTCGACCGCGCGGAGCAGCTCGGTCCGGGCGTCGGCGGCGGTGAGGCCGGCCACCCTCTCCAGCTCCCGCTCGTGCTCGGCGGCCCGGGCGTCCAGCTCGGCGGTCCGCTCCGCCAACTCCTGCTCCGCGGTGGCGAGCTCGCGGTCGCGCTGCTCGACCCGGCGGTTCTCCGCGTCCAGCCGCTCCTCGCGCTCGGCGAGGCGGGTCTCGCGGCGCTCGATGTCCTGCTTGAGCGCCCGCGCGTTCTCGGTGATCTCCGCGGCGTCCCGCTCTGCCTGCCGGCGGGCGTCCAGCAGGGCGGTCGAGACCTCCAGCTCCACCTGGCGGCGGGACTTCTCGGACTCGGCCTGCACGGCGGCCCGGATGGCCTCGGCCTCGGACCGAGCGCCGCGACGGACCGCTTCCGCCTCGGCCTCGGCGAGCCGCCGGGTGGTCGCCGCGGTGGTGTCGGCCTCGGCCCGGGTGGCGGCGGCTGACTGGATCGCCTCCAGCCGGAGGGCGGACAGCTCGCCCTCCATCGAGCGGCGGGCGTCCTCGGTAGACTCGCCGGCCGGGGAGTCGGCGGTGCGGCCGGTCGCCGGGTCCGACCCACCGGTCCGCGATCCGCTGGTCCCCGTGGCGCCGGCCCGCGATCCGTCGGCCACCGTGGCGCCGGACCGCGACCCGTCGGCCGCGATGGCGCCGGTCGTCCCCGGGCCGGTCGGCCGGCCAGCGGGGCGGTCGACGCCTCCAGCGCCCGCGGCGCGCTTCTCCGCCGCCTGGAGCCGGTGGACCAGCACCCCGACCGCACCCAGCAGCACCAAGACCGCGACGACCAGGAACACCTCAGCGAGCAGGGACACCGCACCCACCTCCCGTCCGGCGGGCCGAGTGCGGCTGGGCACGCGGCATGGACACGGTGAGGAGGACCTCGGCTCGGAGCCGCCGGGCACGGCGGCACGGCGCGACGACCGGATGCCGCCGCTCCGTCCCGGCAGGACGGTGATCTCCTGCCGGCGCTGATATCCCGCCCGCAAGCGGGCGCGTGGTTCTGTCTGCTCTATGTCTGTCGCGTCCGAGACCGACCGGCCCGGGCGCGAGGTGGACTCCTCGTGTCGCTGAGGCTATGTCCGCCCTACCAGGTGGTCAAGGAACCCGATCAGCGAACGGACGCCATCCGTCTCAACGTGAGCTGGAGGGTCGACCAGGGTCAGTCATCCGGGCCGGCGTCGTCGAGACCGTCGAGGTCACCGGGGTCGACGCCCTCCGCCGCGAGCTCCTCGCGGACCACCCGGATCGCCAGGGCCGGCGGGTACCCCTTGCGGGCGAGCATCCCGACGAGCCGCCGGACCCGGACCGCCGGCTCCAGCCGGCGCGTGCCCGGGAGCCGCTTGGCGACCAGTTGTCGGGCGGTCCGCTCCTCCGTCTCCGGAGCCAGCGTGGCGACCGCCTCGCCGACGGTCTCGCCGTCGACCCCCCGGCGCCGCAGCTCGGCGGCGAGGGCGCGGCGGGCCAATCCCCGGCCGGTGTGCCGGGAACCGACCCAGGCCTCCGCGAACGCGTGGTCGTCGATGAGACCGACCTCGGCGAAGCGGCTCAGGACGGCGGCCGCCGCATCGTCCGGGATCGCCCGGCGGGCCAGCGCCGCGGCGAGCTCGGCCCGGGTCCGCGGCTGAATGGTCAGCAGTCGCAGGCAGATCGCCCGCGCCACCGACTCCGGATCGCCCGGCCCGTCCTCGGGATGACGGGGAGGATTCCCACCCTGCCCACGTCGCGCCGACCCATCTGCGCGTCCGCCGCGAGACGATGCCGCCCGCGCCCGCCGCTCTCCCCGGCCGCCGCGGGACCTGCCGGCCGCCGCGTCACGGCCCGACTCGTCACGGCCCGGCTCGTCCCCAACGAACCGGCGGACGCCGGCGCGCCAGGCGGTGCCCGCCGCCGGCTCATCGCTATCGGAGCGACCGCCGCCGGCACTGCCCCAGGTGACGCCGGCCGCCGGTTCGTCGCTGTCGAACCGACCGCCGCCGGCGCCGCTCCAGGCGGCGCCGGTCGGCGTCGTGGGCGACGCCGGGGAGGCGGCGCCCACCGCGTCGTCGTACACCGGTCTAGAAGTCGACCGGGGCCGGCACCGCCGAGTCCTCATCCAGCTTGGCGCCGATGCCGAGCTTTTCCTTGATCTTCTTCTCGATCTCGTCGGCGAGGTCGGGGTTGTCGCGGAGGAAGGACCGCGCGTTTTCCTTGCCCTGGCCGAGCTGGTCGCCGTCGTACGTGTACCACGCGCCGGACTTGCGGATGATCGACTGGTCGACACCCACGTCGAGCAGCGAGCCCTCGCGGCTGATGCCCTGCCCGTACACGATGTCGAACTCGGCCTGCTTGAACGGCGGGGCCACCTTGTTCTTCACGACCTTGGCGCGGGTCCGGTTGCCGACCGCCTCGGAGCCGTCCTTGAGCGTCTCGATGCGGCGGACGTCGATCCGGACCGACGCGTAGAACTTCAGCGCCTTGCCGCCGGTGGTGGTCTCCGGCGAGCCGAACATGACGCCGATCTTCTCCCGGAGCTGGTTGATGAAGATCGCCGTGGTGCCGGAGTTGCTCAGCGCGCCGGTGATCTTGCGCAGCGCCTGGCTCATCAGCCGGGCCTGCAGGCCGACGTGGCTGTCGCCCATCTCGCCCTCGATCTCGGCCCGGGGCACCAGCGCGGCCACCGAGTCGATGACGATGATGTCGAGCGCGCCGGACCGGATCAGCATGTCGGCGATCTCCAGCGCCTGCTCGCCGGTGTCCGGCTGCGACACCAGCAGCGCGTCGGTGTCGACGCCCAGCGCCTTGGCGTAGTCCGGGTCGAGCGCGTGCTCCGCGTCGATGAACGCGGCGATGCCACCAGCCGCCTGCGCGTTGGCCACCGCATGCAGCGCGACGGTGGTCTTGCCGGAGGACTCCGGGCCGTAGATCTCGATCACGCGACCGCGGGGCAGACCCCCGATGCCGAGCGCGAGGTCGAGGGAGATGGACCCGGTAGGGATCACCTGGATCGGCACGCGGGTCTCGTCGCCGAGGCGCATCACCGAACCCTTGCCGTACTGCTTGTCGATCTGGGCGAGCGCGACGTCGAGCGCCTTGTCGCGGTCCAGTGCTGGCATCGGGTCTCCACCTTCGCCTCGAACGGTCGTCGTTGTCGGCGTTGACGCTAGGCCCAGGCACCGACAATTTTCAGCCAGCGCAGGCCGATCTGTGGATCTCGACCCGTGCTGGGGACAAGCTAGCCGAACAGGTGTTCGACCATGGCACCGACACGCCGGTCCGGACGGCACGACCTACTCTTGACGCCGTGCGGCTGTCGGACTTCTGGACCCGGATGCGCGACCACTTCGGCGAGGGGTACGCCGAGTCGGTCGCCCACGACCACGTGCTCGGCGCCCTGGGCGGCCGGACCGTGCACCAGGCGCTGGCCTCCGGCACGGACGCCAAGCAGGTCTGGCGCGCGGTGTGCCAGGAGTTCGACGTGCCGGCCCGGAAGAGGTGAGCGGCGATGAGCCTGGACGGCCCGCTCGGGCTGCTGGTGGAGCTCGGTTTCGTGGCGTGCGGGATCGCGCTGCTGGTGCTGCTGATCCAGCAGTACCGGCGGAACAGGCGGGGCGACTGAGCGGCTGGCCGCCCCGTGGAGCCGCCCGGTGACGGTCACCGTCCCGGTGCGGCCCGGCCGCGACCCGGCCGCGGTGGAGCGGCTGCTGCGGGGGCTGCCGGAGTGGTTCGGGATCGAGTCGTCGATCGTGGAGTACGTCGAGGCGGCCGGCCGGCTGCCCGGCCTCCTCGCATACGACGGCGACGAGGTGGTCGGCGTGCTGGTGCTGGAGCGGCACTTCCCGACCGCGGCCGAGATCCACCTGATGGCGGTGGAGCGGTCCCGGCACCGCGCCGGCGTCGGCCGGGCGCTGGTCGCGGCGGCCGAGGCGGAGATGGCGGCCGACGGGGTCACGCTGATGAGCGTGAAGACGCTCGGCCCCTCCCACCCGGACCCCGGCTACGCACTCACCCGGCTCTTCTACGCCGCGCTGGGCTACCAGCCGGTAGAGGAGCTGCTCGACCTCTGGCCCGGCAACCCCTGCCTGCTCATGGTGAAGCCGTTGGGCCGGTGAGGGTGTGATGGAGCCAGCGGCAGCGGCGAGGGTTACTCGACCCGGCGCGCCTGCCGCCGATCGCCGACCCGGCCACCGAGCAGGACCACCACCGGCAGCAGCACCAGCAGCCCGGACCCGGCGGCCAGCAGCCCGTATCCGCCGGCGGCCAGCACCGCCGTCGAGCCGAGGCTGGCGACCGCGGCGGCTCCCCACACGGCCGCGTCGACCGTGCCCTCCACCCGGACGCGGTCACCGGCCGGGAGGTCCCGGGCCAGCGCCCCGCTGCCGCCGACGAAGCAGAGGTTCCAGGCGTAGCCGAGCAGGAAGAGGGCGGCCGCCCGCGCGGCCGCGTGATCCTGGGGGGCGCTCGCGGCCGCCGCGCACGCGGCCACGAGGGCAACCAGGCCGGTCACCATCACCGGCCCGGACCCCAGCCGGTCGACCAGCCGCCCGGTCAGCGGGGAGAGCGCGAACATGCCGAGCGTGTGCGCGGACAGCGCGAGGCCGATCGGGCCCAGCCCGTGGCCGTGGCGGTGCATGTCGAGCGGCGCCGCCGTCATCACGGCCACCATGACGACCTGGCCTGTCGTCATGACGGCCAGCGCGCCGCGTGCGGACGGCGCCCTGAGGAGCCCGCGGGCCGGGGTCGGCGCGGGCTCCCCCGGCACCCACCGGGGCGCGGTCCAGGTGGCCGCGGTCGCCGCGAGCGCCGTCGCGGCCAGCGCGAAGGCATACGGGCCGGTCAGTCCGGGCCAGCCGAGCCGCTGGGCCAGGGTTTCGGCCGGCGCCAGCAGCAGCGGGCCACCGACGGCGCCGAGGGTGCCGGCCCAGACAATCACCCCGAGGGCCCGGCCGCGGCGGTCGGCGGGGTGCAGGTCCGCCGCCGCGTACCGGGACAGCTGGGCCGCCGCGTTGCCGAGCCCGAGCAGCAGCATCCCCACCACCAGCCCGGCCACATCGCCGGCCGCCACGGCGACGGCGGCGACGGCGCCGCCCACGGTGGCGGCGAGGTAGCCGGACGCTAGCGAGGCCGCCCGGCCGCGGCGCGCGGCGAGGCGGGTCAGCAGCAGCGCGCCGATTCCGGTGCCGGCGACGCCGGCGGTGTTCGCGATCCCGCCCCAGCCGGTGCCGAGGCGGTCCGCGACCATGATCGTGCTCACCGTGCTGGCCGTCGCCATCGCGGCGCTCATCAGCGCCGCGCCGGCGAAGAGCCCGGCCATCGGCCGGGTGCGGGCGGCGGCGGGGCGGACCGGCGTGGAGACCATGTCTCTACGCTAGGAAGGCTCGGGCCCGAGCTGAACGGTCGACGAACGGTGAGGCGGCCCTTCCGGCTGCTGCGCGGAAGGTCCGATCCGTGGAAGGCTTTACGCATGGACCGGCCGCTCGACCGCACCGACTGGCGGATCCTCGCCGAGCTCCAGCAGGACGGCCGGCTCTCCTTCAACGAGCTGAGCCGGCGGGTCAGCCTGTCCCCGCCGGCGGTCGGGGAGCGGGTCCGCCGGCTGGAGGAGGCCGGCGTGATCGCCGGCTACCAGGCCAGGATCGACCCGGCCAGGGCCGGCCTACCGCTCACCACCTTCGTCCAGATGCGCTGCGAGCTGGGCCGCTGCCTGCTCCGCACGACGACCGCCGACGACTTCCCGGAGGTCGCGGAGGTGCACAAGCTCAGCGGCAACTGGTGCACCATGCTGAAGGTCCGGGTGGCCTCCATGCAGCACCTCGAGGGCCTGCTGGAGCGGCTGGGCCGGCACGGCGAGATGAACTCGCACGTGGTGCTCTCCACCCAGTACGAAGGGCGACCGGTCGAGCCGCCGCCGGCCGACGCCCGGCCGACCACGCCGGCCGCCGGCTGGAGCCGCTGAGCAGCCAGCCGGGTCAGCCGGCCGGCGCCGCCCGGCTGGTGAGCGCCGGCCGCAGGGCGTCCAGCACCGCCGGATCCTCGATGGTGGACGGGACCGGCTGGTCCACGCCGTCGGCGATGGCCCGCATGGAGGCGCGCAGGATCTTGCCGGACCGGGTCTTGGGCAGCCCGGTCACCACGTCCACGCGGCGCAGCGCGGCCACCGCGCCGATCTCGTCCCGGACCCGCTGCACCAGCTCCGCCGCGACGACCTCCGGCTCGGTCGTCACGCCGGCCTTGAGCACCACGAAGCCGCGCGGCACCTGGCCCTTGAGCGCGTCGGCCACGCCGATCACCGCGCACTCGGCCACCGCGGGGTGGGCGGCCAGGACCTCCTCCATGGACCCGGTGGACAGCCGGTGGCCGGCCACGTTGATCACGTCGTCGGTCCGGCCCATGACGAACAGGTAGCCGTCGGCGTCGACGTGCCCGCCGTCGCCGGTCAGGTAGTAGCCCGGGTAGCGCGACAGGTAGGACTCGACATAGCGCTCGTCGTCCCGCCACAGCGTGGGCAGCGCCCCCGGCGGCAGCGGCAGCTTGATGGCCAGCGCCCCGTCCACGTCCGGCGGCGCCGGCGAGCCGGCGGAGTCCAGCACCCGGACGTCCCAGCCGGGCACCGGCACCGTGGGCGAACCGGCCTTGCGCGGCAGGTCCTCCAGCCCGAGCGGGTCGGCGGCGACCGGCCAGCCCGTCTCGGTCTGCCACCAGTGATCCACCACCGGGATGCCGAGCAGCTCGCCGGCCCACCGGTACGTCTCCGGGTCCAGCCGCTCGCCGGCCAGGTAGAGCGCGCGCAGCGAGGACACGTCGTGCGCCCGCAGCAGCTCGCCGGACGGGTCCTCCTTGCGGATCGCCCGGAACGCGGTCGGCGCGGTGAACAGCACGTCCACCCCGTGCTGGGCGACCACCCGCCAGAACGCGCCGGCGTCGGGCGTCCCGACCGGCTTGCCCTCGTACAGGATCGTGGTGCAGCCGGTGAGGAGCGGCGCATAGACGATGTAGGAGTGGCCGACGACCCAGCCGACGTCGCTGGCCGCCCAGAAGACGTCACCCGGGCCAACCCCGTAGACCGCCGGCATCGACCAGCGCAGCGCAACCGCGTGCCCGCCGTTGTCCCGGACCACGCCTTTGGGCCGGCCGGTGGTGCCGGAGGTGTAGAGCACGTAGAGCGGGTCGGTCGCCCGGACCGGCACGCAGTCCACCGGATCGGCCGCGGCGACCGCCGACTCCCAGTCCAGGTCGCGACCGTCCACCAGGGACGCCCGGGCCTGCGGGCGCTGCAGGACCAGGCAGTGGTCCGGGGTGTGCCCGGCCAGCTCGATCGCCCGGTCGAGCAGCGGCTTGTACTCGATCACCCGGGTGCCCTCGATGCCGCAGGACGCGGACACGACCACCCGCGGCCGGGCGTCGGCGATCCGGGTGGCCAGCTCGGCCGCCGCGAAGCCGCCGAAGACGACCGAGTGGACCGCGCCCAGCCGGGCGCAGGCCAGCATCGCGATCACCGCCTCGGGCACCATCGGCAGATAGATCACCACCCGGTCGCCCCGCTCCACCCCGAGCGCGCGCAGCGCCCCGGCCGCGCGGGCCACCCCGTCCCGGAGCTCGGAATAGGTGAACGTGGTGACCGACCCGGTCACCGGGCTGTCGTGGACGAGCGCGAGCTGGTCGCCGCGCCCGGCGGCGACGTGCCGGTCCACAGCGTTGTGGCAGGTGTTGAGCTCGGCGTCGGGGAACCAGCGGTAGAGCGGGGCGGCACCGGCGTCGAGAACCCGCTCCGGCGGGCGCACCCAGTCGATGTCCGCGGCGGCGTCGCGCCAGAAACCCTCCGGGTCCTCGAGGCTCCGGCGGAACTCCTCGGCGTAACGCCCCATGTCACCCCTCCCTCGCGGTGTGCCGCCATCGTAGGGGCGGGGTCCGACAATCCCGGCGGCGGCGCAGAATGGCCGGGTGGAGCCGCTTCCCCTGGACCGTGACCTCGCGACGCTGCGCCGGCTGGGCGGGCTGAAGTGGACGATGTTCCCGGACGCGATCGGCACGTTCGTCGCGGAGATGGACTTCGGCACCGCGCCGGCGGTCACGGCCGCGCTGCGGGAGGCGGTCGAGGCCGGGACGTTCGGCTACCTGCCGGGGGCGCGGCGGGACGCGCTGGCGGAGGCGTACGCGGCGTACAGCCGGGACCGGTACGGCTGGGCGATCGACCCGGCCGATGTCCGCCCGGTCGGTGACGTGCTGGAGGCGCTGCGGCTGGCCCTGGACTTCTGCGCGCCGGGCGGGCCGGTGGTGCTGCCCACCCCGGCGTACATGCCGTTCGTCAGCATGCCGGCGACCTTCGGCCGGGAGATCCGGCAGGTGCCGCTGGTGCAGGCCGGCGGGCGGTACGGCTACGACCTCGCCGCCCTGGACGAGGCGCTCGCCGACGGCGGGCTGCTGGTGCTCTGCAACCCGCACAACCCGGTCGGCCGGGTGCTCGAGCCGGCCGAACTGCTCGCCATCGCCGAGGTGGTGCAGCGGCGCGGGGCGCGGGTCTTCGCCGACGAGATCCACGGGCCGCTGGTCCACCCGGGGCACCGGCACGTGCCGTACGCGTCGCTGTCGCCGGAAACCGCCGGCCACGCGGTCACCGCCACGTCGGCGTCCAAGGCATGGGACCTGCCCGGGCTCAAGTGCGCGCAGGTGGTGCTGAGCAACGACACCGACCGGGAGACCTGGACCCGGCTCGGCCTGCTGGCCGGGCACGGCGCGTCCACCCTCGGTGTCATCGCCCACACGGCCGCGTACGCCGGCGGCGGGCCGTGGCTGGCCGCGCTGCTCGACCACCTCGACGGCACCCGGCGGCTGCTGGCCGACTGGGTGGCCGAGCTGCTGCCGGGCGTGCGCTACACCCCGCCGGAGGGCACCTATCTGGCCTGGCTCGACCTCCGCGACACCGGGATCGCCGAGCCCGGGACGCACTTCCTGGAGAAGGCGGGCGTCGCGCTGATCGACGGGGCGCAGTGCGGGGAGGCCGGGCGCGGCTTCGCCCGGGTCAACTTCGCCACCCCGCGGCCGGTGCTGCGGGAGGCGGTGGAGCGGATGGCGGCCGCGCTGCCCTGAGCTAGAGGCCCAGCCCGCGGCCGACGATCTCCTTCATGATCTCGTTGGTGCCTCCGTAGATCGCCTGGACCCGGCCGTCCAGCCAGGCCTTGGACACGCCGTACTCCGACATGTAGCCGTAGCCGCCGTGCAGCTGCAGGCAGGCGTCGGCCACCTTGTTCTGCAGGTCGGTGGTCCACCACTTGGCCATCGCGGCGTCGGAGACGGTCAGCTCGCCGCGCAGGTGGTGGCGGATGCACTCGTCCACGTAAGTCCTCGCGACCGTGGTCTGGGTGGCGATCTCGGCGAGCACGAAGCGGTTGTGCTGGAACGAGCCGACCGGCCGGCCGAACGCCTTGCGACCCTTGACGTAGTCGAGGGTCATCTCCAGCACCACCTCACAGGCGGCGACGGCCGCCACCGCGATGGACAGCCGCTCCTGGGGCAGGTTTTCCATCAGGTGGACGAAGCCCTTGTTTTCCCCGCCGACCAGGTTTTCGGCCGGCACGCGCACCTCGTCGAAGAAGAGCTCGGCGGTGTCCTGGGCCTTGAGGCCGATCTTGTCCAGGTTGCGGCCGCGCTCGAAGCCGGCCATGCCGCGCTCCACCGCGAGCAGGCTGAGCCCGCGGGCGCCGTCCGCGTCCGGGTCGGTCTTGGTCACCACCAGCACCAGGTCGGCGTTGATGCCGTTGGTGATGAAGGTCTTGGCGCCGGAGAGCACCCAGTCGCCGCCGTCGCGGCGGGCGTGCGTCCGGATGGCCTGGAGGTCGCTGCCCGCGCCCGGCTCGCTCATCGCGATCGCGGTGATCATCTCGCCGGCGCAGAACCTCGGCAGCCAGCGCGCCTTCTGCTCGTCGGTGCACAGGCCGAGCAGATAGGGCGCGATGATGTCGTTGTGCAGGCCGAAGCCGAGGCCACTCGCCCCGGACCTGGTCACTTCCTCGTCCAGCACCACGTTGTAGCGGAAGTCGGCGACGCCCCCGCCGCCGAACTCCTCCGGCACGTCCATGCCGAGCAGCCCCTGCTTGCCGGCCTCGATCCAGACGTCCCGGTCGACGATGCCGGCCCTTTCCCAGTCGGCATGGCGCGGCGTCACGTGCCGCTCCAGGAAGGTCCGGACGGTGTCCCGGAAGGCCTCGTGCTCGGGCTCGGTGAGGGTGCGCTGCATGAGGCCAGTCTGGCAGCGGACACCGACAGTTTCCGCCCCCGTCAGGGTCGGTACGGCGGCGGGCGCGGCGGGTCGCCCGGCGGCCGGGCCCGCTCGCCGAGCACCCAGGCGAAGTCGGTCGCGTCCGCCGGGTCGGGGGCGACCGCGGCCGGTCGGCGCCGCCGGCGCAGCAGCAGGACGGCGACCAGCAGGACCACCAGCCCGCCGATGCCCGCACCGACCATCGCCCGGGTCGCGGCGCCGCTGCTCTCCGCGGGCGGTGCGGGAGGCAGCGCGCTCGCCCGGGCGGTCAGCGTGCTGAGCTCGAACGGCCGGACGTCCCAGGTGACGGACCGGCCCTCGACCTTGCCGTTCGCGGCGTGGACCTCGCCGGGGAAGGTGAGCCGGACCCGTACCGCGAACCCGCGCCCGGCCGACGCCCGCTCCTCCGGCGTCCGGGCGACCGGCCGCGACTCCCGGAAGTCGAATGTCCCCGCCACCGTGACCTCGTCGCCGACGCGGGCCAGCCGCAGCGTCCCAGTCTCCCGCTGCTGCTGCTGGACCGCGGCAAAGGCGGCCAGGTCGGCGAAGGAGACGCCGCGCAGCTCGTACTCGGTGCCGAGGTAGGTGCCGTCGTCGTACCGGCGGGACTCGGCGGAGCCCCGGCTGACCAGCAGCTCGCGGGCCGGCGCCAGCCCGGCCGGACGGTCCGGGTTCTTCAGGTACGCCACCACGTAGCGGCCGGTGACCGTGTCGTCGGGGGCGATGGTCAGGTCGGCGTCCAGCTTCAGGCAGCCGGACAGCAGGACCAGCACGGCGAGCCCGAGCAGCCCGCGGAGGGCCCTCCGCCGCCGCCACGCCATGTGTCCATCCTGGCAGAGAGCCGCCCGCGCCGAGGCCGAGCGGAAATTGTCGTACCCCCGGCGCAGACTGGGTCGCGTGACGGATCCAGTCGACCGCTTCTCGCCCGCGACCCGGGCCTGGTTCACCGGTGCCTTCGCGGCGGCGACCGGGGCTCAGCTGGGGGCCTGGGCGGCGATCGGCCGCGGCGAGCACACGCTGGTCGTGGCGCCGACCGGGTCCGGCAAGACGCTGGCCGCGTTCCTGTGGTCACTGGACCGGCTGGCCGCCGAGCCGCTGCCGGAGGACCCGCTGCTGCGCTGCCGGGTGCTCTACGTCAGCCCCCTCAAGGCGCTGGCGGTGGACGTGGAGCGCAACCTGCGGTCCCCGCTGGCCGGCATCCGGCAGGCCGCGGTGCGGCTCGGGCACCCGCAGCCGGACGTGCAGGTCGGTCTGAGATCCGGGGACACGTCGGTGGAGGAGCGCCGGCTGCTCGCCCGGCGGCCGCCGGACATCCTCATCACCACCCCGGAGTCGCTGTTCCTCCTGCTGACCAGCGCGGCCCGGGAGTCGCTGCGCGGGGTCGAGACGGTGATCGTCGACGAGGTGCACGCGGTCTGCTCGACCAAGCGCGGCGCCCATCTTGCGCTCACCCTGGAGCGGCTGGACGAGCTTCTGCCGAAGCCGGCGCAGCGGGTCGGGCTGTCCGCGACGGTCCGGCCGGCCGAGGAGGTGGCCCGGTTCCTGACCGGCGGCCGGGACGTCACCGTGGTCCAGCCGCCGGCGGCCAAGACGATCGAGCTGCAGGTCGTCGTGCCGGTCGAGGACATGTCCCAGCTGGGCGAGCCGACCGGCGAGGTGCACGGGTCGGCGGCCGGGTCGGAGCGGCGGACCTCGATCTGGCCGGCGGTCGAGGAGCGGGTGCTCGACCTGGTCGAGCAGCACCGCTCGACCATCGTGTTCGCCAACTCGCGGCGGCTGGCCGAGCGCCTGACCGCGCGGCTCAACGAGCTGGCGTACGAGCGGGCCAACCCGCCCGAGGCCCAGGACCTGTCCGAGTTCGACGGGGGTCCGCCGCGGCGGGCGGCGGCCGAGCTGATGGCGCAGGCGGGGCAGGGCGAGGGTGCGCCGGTGGTGGTCGCGCGGGCGCACCACGGCTCGGTGTCCCGGGAGCAGCGCGCGCTCGTCGAGGAGGAGCTCAAGTCCGGCCGGCTGCCGGCGGTGGTGGCCACCTCGTCACTGGAGCTCGGCATCGACATGGGCGCGGTCGACCTGGTGATCCAGGTGGAGGCACCGCCGTCGGTGGCGGCCGGTCTGCAGCGGGTGGGCCGGGCCGGCCACCAGGTCGGCGCGGTCAGCCGCGGCGTGATGTTCCCGAAGTACCGCGGCGACCTGGTCGAGTCGGCGGTGGTGGCCGAGCGGATGCAGGCCGGGCTGATCGAGTCGATGCGCTACCCGCGCAACCCGCTGGACGTGCTGGCCCAACAGGTGGTCGCGATGGTGGCGATGGAGGCGTGGTCGGTCGAGGAGCTGGGTGCGCTGGTGCGGCGGGCGGCGCCGTTCGCCACGCTGCCGACCTCGGCGCTGGAGTCGGTGCTGGACATGCTGTCCGGGCGCTACCCGTCCGACGAGTTCGCCGAGCTGCGGCCGCGGCTGGTCTGGGACCGGGTCGGCGGGACGTTGACCGGCCGGCCGGGGGCCCAGCGGCTCGCGGTGACCAGCGGCGGCACCATCCCGGACCGCGGGCTGTTCGGGGTGTTCCTGGTCGCCGGCGCCGGCGCGACCGGCCGGCGGGTCGGCGAGCTCGACGAGGAGATGGTGTACGAGTCGCGCGTCGGCGACGTCTTCCTGCTCGGCTCGACGTCGTGGCGCGTCGAGGAGATCACCCACGACCGGGTGCTGGTCACCCCGGCGCCCGGCCAGCCGGGCAAGATGCCGTTCTGGCACGGGGACGCGCCGGGTCGGCCGGTCGAGCTGGGGCGGGCGCTGGGCGCCTTCCTGCGCGAGCTGGGCAGCCTGCCGACCGAGCGCGCCGAGGAGCGTGCGCGGGCCGCGGGGCTGGACGAGTGGGGCACCAGCAACCTGCTGGCCTACCTGGCCGAGCAGCGGGAGGCGACCCGGCACCTGCCGGACGACCGGACGCTGCTGGTGGAGCGCTTCCGCGACGAGCTGGGCGACTGGCGGCTGGTGGTGCACTCGCCGTTCGGCGCGCAGGTCAACGCGCCCTGGGCGCTGGCCATCGTGGCTCGCCTCCGCGAGCGCTACGGGGTGGAGGTGCAGTCGATGCACTCCGACGACGGCATCGTGCTGCGGCTGCCGGAGACCGACGGCGAGCCGCCCTCCGGCGATGTCGCCGTGTTCGAGCCGGAGGAGATCGAGCCGCTGGTCACCGCCGAGGTCGGCGGCTCGGCGCTGTTCGCCTCCCGGTTCCGGGAGTGCGCGGCCCGGGCGCTGCTGCTGCCCAAGCGGGACCCGCGGCGGCGGACCCCGCTGTGGCAGCAGCGGCAGCGGGCGGCGCACCTGCTGCAGGTGGCCAGCGGCTACGGCTCGTTCCCGGTGGTACTGGAGACGATGCGGGAGTGCCTGCAGGACGTCTTCGACGTGCCCGGGCTGGTCGGCCTGATGAGCGACCTGCGCGCCCGGACGGTCCGGATGGTCGAGGTCGAGACCCCGCAGCCGTCGCCGTTCGCGCGGTCGCTGCTGTTCGGCTACGTCGGCATGTTCCTGTACGAGGGCGACGCGCCGCTGGCCGAGCGCCGGGCGCAGGCGCTGTCGTTGGACAGCGCGCTGCTGGCCGAGCTGCTCGGCCAGGCGGAGCTGCGGGAGCTGCTCGACGCCGACGCGGTGGCCGAGGTGGAGCTGCAGCTGCAGCGGCTGACGCCGGAGCGGCAGGCGTACGACCTGGACTCCACCGCCGACCTGCTCCGCCTGCTCGGTGACCTGGCCACCGCCGAGGCGCTGGCCCGCGGCGCGACCGCGCCGTGGCTGGCCGAGCTGGAGGCGGCCCGGCGGGCCATCCGGGTCCGGGTGGCCGGCGAGGAGCGGTGGGTCGCGATCGAGGACGCCGGCCGGGTGCGGGACGCGCTCGGGGCGCCGCTGCCGGTCGGGGTGCCGGAGACCTTCACCGAGCCGGTGCGGGACCCGCTCGGCGACCTGGTCGGGCGGTACGCGCGGACCCACGGGCCGTTCCGCGCCGCGGACTGCGCGACCCGGCTCGGACTCGGCGTGGCCGTCGTCGCCGGCGCACTGGAGCGGCTGGCCACCGCCGGTCGGGTGGTCTCCGGCGAGTTCCGGCCCGGCGGCGCCGGGCAGGAGTGGTGCGACGCCGAGGTGCTGCGCTCGCTGCGCCGGCGGTCGCTGGCCCGGCTGCGCAAGGAGGTCGAGCCGGTCCCGACCGTGGCGATGGCGCGCTTCCTGCCGGTCTGGCAGGGCGTCGGGTCACGGGCCCGCGGCACCGAGGGCCTGCTGCGGGTGGTCGAGCAGCTGGCCGGTGCGGTGGTGCCGGCGTCGGCGCTGGAGACGACGGTGCTGCCGTCCCGGCTGGCCGGCTACTCCCCCGCCCTGCTCGACGAGCTGACCGCGGCCGGCGAGGTGCTGTGGGCCGGGTCCGGCTCGCTGCCCGGCGGCGACGGCTGGGTCGCGCTGGCCCCGGCCGACGTGGCCGACCTGCTGCTGCCCGAGCCCGGCGCGGTGGAGACCACCGACCTGCACACCGCGGTGCTCGACGCGCTGGACGGCGACCAGGCGCTGTTCTTCCGCTCGCTGTCCGACCGGGTCGGCTCGACCGACGACGCGGCCCTGCTCGCCGCGATGTGGGACCTGGTCTGGGCCGGCCGGCTCACCAACGACACCCTCGCGCCGCTGCGCGTCGCCCTCGGCTCATCCGGCCGACCGGCGGCCGGGCGGCGGCGAGCACCGACCCGGGCGCGATACGGGCGGCCCGGACGGGCCCCGCTGCCGTCGCGCAGCGGGCCGCCGAGCGCGGCCGGGCGGTGGTCCCGGCTGCCCGAGCGGGAGGCGGACACCACCCGGCGGGCGCACGCCCAGGCCGAGGTGCTGCTCGACCGGCACGGCGTGCTCACCCGGGGGGCGGTGGCGGCGGAGCGGACTCCGGGCGGGTTCCAGGCGGTGTATCCGGTGCTGCGAGCGGCGGAGGACTCCGGGCGGGCCCGCCGGGGCTACTTCGTCGAGTCGCTCGGGGCGGCGCAGTTCGCCACGCCCGGCGCGGTGGACCGCCTCCGGACGTACGCGACCGACCGCTTCGAGGCGCCGGCCGGCCCGCCGGACCCGGAGCCGGGCCGGGGCGGGCGGGGCCGGCGGGAGCCGGCGCCGGCGGTGGTGCTGGCCGCGACCGACCCTGCCCAGCCCTTCGGCGCCGCGCTGCCGTGGCCGGACCGTCCCTCCGACACGGACGGTGAGGGCGGTCGCGGACACCGGCCCGGGCGCAAGGCCGGCGCGCTGGTCGTGCTGGTCGACGGCCACCTGACGCTCTACGTGGAGCGTGGCGGGCGCACCCTGCTGTCCTGGACCGCCGAGGCCGTCCCGCTGCAGGCCGCCGCCGACGCGCTCGCCCTCGCCGTCCGCGAGGGCGGCCTCGGCCGCCTCGCCGTCGAGCGCGCCGACGGCGAGTCCGTGCACGCCCCGTCCGCGCTCTCCGACGCCCTCGAGGCGGCCGGATTCCGCCCCACCCCCCGCGGTCTCCGCCTACGCGCCTGAGCACAGCCACGAGGGGCGCGGTGGGCGGGGGTCAGGAGGGTGGCGGGATGACGGGATGATGCCGAGATGGACGTGACGCTGGTGGATCTGGAGCCGGGTGACCCGCGGCTGGCCGCCGAGGTGCTGCCGGTGCTGGTGGAGCTGCGGCCGCACCTGGACGAGGAGTCCTTCGCCGCGCTGTACGCGGAGGGGCACCCGCAGGGCTACCGCTTCACCGCGGCGTACGCCGGCGACCGGTGTGTCGGGGTGGCCGGCTGGCGGGTGATCGCGACCGCGCACGCGATGCGCAAGCTCTATGTCGACGACCTGGTGACCACCGCGGACGAACGGTCCGCCGGGGTCGGGCGCGCGCTGCTGGCCGAGCTGGAGGCCAAGGCCCGGGCCGCCGGCTGCCTGGTGCTCGACCTGGACTCCGGCGTGCAGCGCTTCGACGCGCACCGGTTCTACCTGCGGGAGCGGATGGTCATCGCCTCGCACCACTTCACCAAGCAGCTGAAGTGAGCGCCCGGGCCCACGGCCGGCCCGAGCGGTGGGGTGGGGATAACCGCACCCCGGACCGGGCGGTCAGCCCGGTGTCCCCCGGCCCGGCACACGCCTAGCGTCGACGCCATGAGCCAGACGCTGACGTCGCCCCCCGCCGCGCCGGTGGCGACCCGCCGCCGGCCGCTGGTGGCCGACCTGCTCGCCGGCTCGGCGTACGTGCTGACCGGCTTCCCGCTCGCGGTCATCGCGTTCGCGCTGCTCGTCACCGGCACCGCGCTCGGCCTCGGCACGCTGGTGATCGTCCTGGGCCTCGCCGTGCTCGCCCTCACGCTGGCCATCGCCGGCGGGTTCGCCGCGCTGGAGCGGTCCCGGGTCGACCTGGCGCTGGGCCGCCGGCTCCCCCGCCCGACCTACCGGCCGCTGCGCGGCGGCGCCCTGGGCGGCGTCCTGTCCGCCGGCGCCGATCCGCGCCGCTGGCTCGACCTGGTGCACGGCATCGTCGCCTTCCCTGTGGCCCTCGCCACCTTCGTGCTCGCCACCGTCTGGTGGTCGACCGCGCTGGGCGGCACCGGCTACGTGCTGTGGGAGTGGGCGCTGCCGCGCGACGACCCGGACAACACCTCGCTCGCCGAGCTGATCGGTCTCGGCGACGGCCGCGCGCCGGACATCCTGCTCACCACCGGCATCGGCCTGTTCGCGCTGGTCACCCTGCCACTGGTGGTCCGGGGCTGCGTGGCCGTGCAGACCGGGCTGGCCCGGGCCCTGCTGGCAGGCACGGAGTCCTGAGGCACGGCAGGATGGGCCGGTGCCCGAGGGAGACACCGTGTGGCTGGCGAGCAAGCGCATGCACGACGCGCTCGCCGGGCGGGAGCTGACCCGCTTCGACCTGCGGGTGCCCCGGCTGGCGACGGCGGACCTGACCGGCCGGGCGGTGACGGAGGTGATCGCCCGCGGCAAGCACATGCTGACCCGCGTCGACGGCGGGCTGAGCCTGCACACCCACTTCCGGATGGACGGCACCTGGCACCTGCAGCGGCCGGGCGCGCGGTGGCGGGGCGGGCCGGCGCACCAGGTTCGGGCGGTGCTGGCCAACGCCGAGTGGGAGGCGGTGGGTTACCGGCTGCACGACGTGCGGCTGCTGCCCACCGCGGAGGAGGACACGCTGGTCGGGCACCTCGGGCCGGACGTCCTCGGGCCGGACTGGGACCCGGCCGAGGTGGCCCGCCGGATCGCCGCGGAGCCGGACCGGGAGATCGGCGAGGTGCTGCTCGACCAGCGGGTGCTGGCCGGGGTGGGCAACCTCTACAAGGGCGAGACGCTCTTCCTCACCGGGCTGTCGCCGTGGACGCGGGTCCGAGAGGTGCCGGACGTGCCCAAGGTGGTGGCGACGGCGTACCGGTTGATGCGGGCCAACCGGGACCACCCCGAGCAGTCGACCACCGGCAGCCTGCGCCGGGACGAGACCCACTGGGTGTACGGGCGCGCCGGGCGGGCGTGCCGGCGGTGCGGCACCAAGATCCGGGTCGGCGAGCAGGGTCCGCCCGACCGGCCCGAGTACGCGCGGGTCACCTACTGGTGCCCCCGCTGCCAGCCCGGCCCCACCGCCTGACCCGCCGGCCGCCGGCCCGGGCCGGCGGCCGGAACTGTCGGTCCTCCGCACTAGGGTGCCGCCATGGGGATCACGCACCACGGCCGCACCGAGCGGCTCGACCTCGCCGACCCGACCCTGCGCGAGTGGGAGTGCACGGTGGTCGGCGTCGACCCGGAGCGCGGCATCGTGCTGGACCGGTCGGCGTTCTACCCGGGCGGTGGCGGCCAGCCGCCGGACCACGGCGTGCTGCTCTGGCAGGGCATCCAGACCCGCATCGTCGGCACTCAGAAGGGCGACGACCTCTACCTGGTGCCCGCCGACGGCGACCCGGTCCCCGAGCCGGGCACGGCGGTGACCGGCGCGGTCGAGGACGACCGGCGGACGATGCTCATGCGCACCCACTCCGGGCTGCACGTGCTCTGCGGGGTGGTCTTCCGCGACTACGGCGCGCTGGTCACCGGCGGCAACATGGAGCCGGGCGAGGCCCGGATGGACTTCAACCTGCCGGAGCTGCCGGAGGGCTTCAAGGCCAAGGTCGAGGAGGCGGTCAACGCCGAGGTGACCGCGGACCGCGCGGTGCAGATCCAGGTCCTCCCCCGCGACCAGGCGCTGGCCATCCCGGACATCATCCGCACGCAGACCAACCTGATCCCGCCGGACGAGACCGAGGTGCGGATCGTCGACATCACCGGGCTCGACGTGCAGGCCGACGGCGGCACCCACGTCGCGTCGACCCGGCAGATCGGCCGGCTGCAGGTCGTCAAGGTGGAGAACAAGGGCCGGCAGAACCGGCGCGTCCGGATCCGGATCGCCGACTGAGGGCTGTCGATCCGGGCCGGGCCCGTTCGTCATGGGGTGTCGGCGGCCGACGGGCCGCCGGGGACGGGAGATCGGGATGGAGTATGTCCTGCTCATCGTGGCGACCGAGCACATCGCCGGCTACTACGAGATCGAGGCCGCCGACCTGGACGAGGCGCTGCGCCGGGCGCGGCGGATGCCGCTGCTGCCCGGCGGCGCGGTCGAGGTCCGCCCGGTCCAGCCGGTGGGCTGAGCGGTGCGCTTCCTCTTCCTGCTGTACGGCGACCCGGCCGGCGAGGCCGCGCTGACGCCGGAGCAGCGCCGCGAGGTGGTGGCCGGGCACATCGAGCTGGGCCGCGAGCTGGGCTCGGCCCGGCGGCTGCACGCCGCCGAGGCGCTCGGCGCGGACGTGCGGGTGCTGCGCGCGGACGGCATCGTCACCGACGGGCCGTACGCGGAGACGAAGGAGCAGCTGGGCAGCGTGTACCTGGTGGACTGCGCCGACGCCGACGAGGCGGTCGCGCTGGCCGGCCGGATGCCGCGCAGCCCGGGGCTCGTGGTGGAGATCCGAGCGGTGCAGGAGGTCTGACGTGGAGTACGTGCTGCTGATCCAGATCGACGAGGCCGCTTACGCGGCGCTGGACGAGGAGACGGGCAAGAAGCTGTACGCCGAGCACTTCGCCTTCATGGACGAGGCGAAGGCGGCGGGGGTGGCGATCGCGTACAGCGCGGAGCTGGACACGGCCGGGACCGCGCGGGTGGTGCGGCCGGGCGGGCTGGTCACCGACGGGCCGTTCGCGGAGGCGAAGGAGCAGCTCGGCGGGTTCTACGTGCTGGACGTGCCGTCCATCGACGAGGCGGTGGCGTGGGCGGCGAAGATCCCGATGCTGCCCACCGACGCCATCGAGGTGCGTCCCGGGAAGTGACGGCGGCGGCAGCGGTCGAGCAGGCGCACCGGGAGCACTGGGGGCGCCTGCTCGCCCTGCTCACCCGCCTGCTCGGCAGCCTGGACGCGGCCGAGGAGGCGCTGCAGGACGCCTACGCGACCGCGCTGACCACGTGGGAGCGCGACGGCGTGCCGGACCGCCCGGACGCGTGGCTGCTGACCGCGGCCCGGCACCGGGCGCGGGACCGGTTCCGCCGGGAGGCGACGCTGGCCCGCAAGCTGCCGTTGCTGGTCGGCCCGGAGGTCGCCGAGGGTCCCGAGGCCGGTGATGACGAGATGTCGACGATCCCGGACGAGCGGCTGCGGCTGCTCTTCACCTGTTGCCACCCCGCGCTCGCGGTCGAGGCGCGGGTCGCGCTGACGCTGCGGCTGCTCGGCGGGCTGACCACGGCGCAGATCGGGCACGCGTTCCTGGTGCCGGAGGCGACGATGGCGGCCCGGATCACCCGGGCCAAGAAGAAGATCGCGGCCGCCGCGATCCCGTACCGGGTGCCCCCGGACGCCGAGCTGCCGGACCGGCTGGCCGGCGTGCTGGCGGTGCTCTACCTCGTCTTCACCGAGGGGCACGCGGCGACCTCGGGCGACCGGCCGGTCCGGGCCGAGCTGTGCGACGAGGCGATCCGGCTGGCCCGGGTGCTGGTCGCGCTGATGCCGGACGAGCCGGAGGCGACCGGGCTGCTCGCGCTGGTGCTGCTCCAGCACGCGCGGCGGGACGCCCGGGTGGACGCGGCCGGGCGGCTGGTGCTGCTGCCCGACCAGGACCGGTCCCGGTGGGACGCCGGGCAGATCGCCGAGGGGCAGGCGTTGCTACGGGCGGCTGCCGGGCGGGGGCCGGCCGGGCCGTACCTGCTGCAGGCCGCCATCGCGGCTGAGCACGCCCGGGCGCCGACCGCGGCGGACACCGACTGGGCCCGGATCGCCGGGCTGTACGCCGCGCTGGAGGAGCTGACCGGCTCGCCGGTGGTCCGGCTCAACCGGGCGGTCGCGGTGGCGGAGGTGGACGGGCCGGCGGCCGGGCTGGCCCTGCTCGACGGGCTGGAGCTGCCCGGCTTCCACCTGCTGCCGGCGACGCGGGCGGACCTGCTGCGCCGGCTGGGGCGGGCGGCGGAGGCGCGGGTCGCGTACGCGGCGGCGCTCGAGCTGGCCGGCAACGCCGCCGACCGGGACTTCCTCACCCGCCGGCTGGCCGGCCTCCACCGATCCTGACCGGCGGGCCGGTGCCGGGCGCTAGCGTCGGCCGTGGCGATCGTCGGGCGGGGCGACCTGGTCGGCCGGCTGCGCGGGGTGATCGGGGCCGGCGAGGGGCGGCTCGTGTTCCTGTCCGGGGAGGCGGGCCTTCCTGCGCCTGGTCACCGGCGACGCGAAGGCGGTCAGCCACCGCCACTGCCGGCCCACCGCCACTGCCGGCCCGCCGCCGCTGCCGGCCACGCCGCCACTGCCGACCCGGCCGCTGCGCTGACCAGCCGCGTCAGCGGGAGACCTCGCGCAGGCCGGCGGCCAGCCCGGCGAGCGAGTCGGTCGCCTCGGTGAGCCGGAGCAGCAGCACCGGGTCGCCGGCCTGCAGGGTCGCCGCGGCGGCCACCGCGTCCGCCGCCGCGACCACCAGCGCGTCGTACGCCGCCACGCCGGCCTCCAGCCGCTCGACCAGCGCCGCCACCGCGGTGTCCAGCCCGCCCGCGGCCGCCGGACCGGCACCCCGCCGGGCCTGGTGCACCGCGCTGGTCCGGGCGCCGAGGTCCCGCAGCGCCACCGCCGCGGACGCCGCCACCGCCCGGGACTCGTCTCCGGCCGGGCCGAGGTGGGCCAGCAGCCCGGCCAGCGCCCGCTCCCGCTCGGCCAGCCGATCCAGCGGGCCGCGGGACGGGCAGTCCCGCGGCGGGCGGGGCAGCCGGGCCGGGCGGGCGGCGGACCGCGCAGCCGGCGGGTTGCGACGCAGCTCGCGCAGCCGCCCGGCGGCGCCGAGCGCGGCCATCCCGACCACGGCCGCCGCCCCGCCGAGGCCGACCTCCACCACGTCGAGGCCGGGCCCGATGCCGGCGGTCAGGGCCAGCGCGCCCAGCCCACCGGCCACCGTGGTCTCGGCCGCCACCTTGCGCCGGACCCGGCGGACCTGCTTGGCGTGCCGGCGGACCGGGTCGCCCCAGGCCGCCATGGCGTCCCGCACGCCCTGGGCGCCGGCCTCGAGCCCAACTCGGACGCCCGACCGGACCAGCCGCTCCACCTCCGCCCCGATCCCGCCGAACGCCCGGGAGGCGGGCGCCCACGGCACGGTCGGCGGGGTGGCGGTCGGCGCCCACCCCGACCACCACCGCGACCGCGGCGGCTCGGGGTGGGTGGCCACGGCTAGCCCTGGTCGGCGCGCAGCTGGTCGAGGCGGGCCTGGGTGGCCGGGTCGGCGACCGGCTCAGCCGGCGCCGCCGAACCGGCCTCCACCGCCGGGGTGGGCGGCGCGGAGGCGAGCTGGCCGCCGGACATGCTGGCCCGGATCTGGTCCAGCCGAGCGTTGCCGGCCATGTCCAGCGTGGACTTCTGCACCTCGAGCATCCGGCCCTCGACCGAGTTTTGCGCGAGCTCGGCCTGGCCGAGCGCGTTCGCGTACCGCCGCTCGATCTTCTCCCGGACCTCGGCCAGCGACGGGGTGGTGCCCGGCGCGGCCAGCTCGGACATCTGCCGCAGCGACGCCGAGACGGTCTCCTGCATCTTGGCCTGCTCCAGCTGGGACAGCAGCTGGGTGCGCTCGGCCAGCTTCTGCTGGAGGAGCATCGCATTCTGCTCGACGGCCTTCTTGGCCTGCTCGGCCGCCTGCAGGGCCTGGTCGTGCAGCCCCTTGAGGTCCTCCATCGAGCTCTCCGCCGACACCAGCTGGGTGGCGAAGACCTGCGCGGTCTGCTCGTACTCCTGGGCCTTGGCCTCGTCGCCCTTGGCCCGGGCCTGGTCGGCCAGGGTGAGCGCCTGCCGGGCCGAGGCCTGCAGCCGCTCCACGTCGGACATGTGCCGGGACAGCTTCATCTCCAGCTGGCGCTGGTTGCCGATCACCGCGGCGGCCTGCCGGGACAGCCCCTCGTGCTGGCGCTGCGCCTCCTCGATCGCCTGCTGGATCTGGATCTTGGGGTCGGCCCGCTCGTCCACCTGCGCGCCGAACCAGGACATGAAGTATTTCCACGCCTTCACGAACGGGTTGGCTGCCATCGGTCGGGATCCTCCTGTCCTCGGCGCACCCCACAGTACGCCGGTGCTGTGGTCATCGTGTCAGGTCAGCTCAGCCGTCGAGCACCCGACGGGACACCTCGTCGGCCTCGGCCAGCCCGGCCCGCAGGCCGTCCAGGTCGCCGCTGAGCTGGGCCAGCCGGTCCTCGGTCAGGTCGAGCCCGCCGGTGGCCGACATCGCCAGCACCTCGGCGGTCCGCGCAACCAGCCCCTCGACGGTGAAGACGGTGGCCTGCATCCGGGCCAGCAGGGTGTCCCGCGCGTCGGCCAGCCGGGCGGCGACCGCGAGCTGCTCGGTCACGCTGTCCAGCGAGCGCTGCCGCTCGGCCCGCAGCCGCTCGCCCCCGGCGGCCGCCACCCCGTCGGCCAGCCGGTGCCGCTCCGCCTCCAGCCGGCCGACCTGCACCCGGTCCAGGGCGTCCTCCACCGCGGCCACCTGGCCGGCGAGCCGGCGCAGGGTGCCGACGGCCTCGGCGGCGCCCTCCCGGACCGGGCCGAGCTGCGCGCGGGCCATCCCGCTGCCCGGGGCGGCGGCCAGGTCGGCCAGCGACCGCTCGGCATGCTCGGCCCGGGTCAGCCACTGCTCGGCCGGGCTGCCGCGGCGCGGTCGGCGCAGCGGCACGTCGGCGAGCGCGGGCTCCCGGTCGGCGTCCTCGCCGGCCCGGTGGGTGAGCAGGCTGACGCCGACCTTGACCCCGTACACGATCGCGGCCACGCCCAGGCCGAGCGGCAGCGCGGCCGCCCCGACCGGGACCACCGCCCACGCCAACCCGCCGGCGACCCCGGCGACCAGGCCGCCCCAGGGGTCGAGCAGCTCCTCCCGCATACGGCCCATGGACGGGACTCTAGAAGTTGGACAGCACGGCCACGAGCACGCGCTCGATGGTGGCCGGGTCGGTGGCGTCGTACGCCGCCGCCCGCGACGCCTTGGCGATCTCCCGCAGCACCCCGAGGTCGGCCGCGTCGCCGTACGCGATCGGGAAGACCCGGACCGAGGTGTCGGTCTCCTCGCCGCCGAGGTCGCCGATCAGCTGCTGGAGGTTGTTGTCCGGCGGGTACTCGTTCTTCCCGTCGGTGAGCAGCACCACCGCGTTGATCCGGTTGCGGTCGAAGGACTTTTCCACCTGCTCGACGGCCGCGCGGGTGGTCGCGTAGAGCGCGGTCCCGCCCTGCGGCTGCAGCGCCTCCACCTTGGCCCGGAAGGTGGGCAGCACCGTGCGCACCGGCGCCGTCGGCACCAGGTCCGTCCACGGGGTGGCCCCGTCGGTGCCCGGCGTGGAGAAGGTCCACAGCCCGAGCTCGTCGTCCGGGGCGAGCTTGCCGACCGCGCCCAGCGCCGCCTTCTTGGCCAGGTCCAGCTTGGACCCGCCGCCGCCCGGCACCACCCCGCTCATCGAGCCGGACACGTCGATCACCATCAGCACCCGGGCGCGCTTGCGCAGCGCGCTCCACGACTTCGACACCTGGTCGAGCACGGCCGGGGCCGGCGGGTCGATCAGCGACAGCCGGGTCTCCGGGAGCAGGCCGTTGGCCCGGCTGATCGGCCCGCCCGGCTTGCCGTCGGCGGACCGGAACGCCGCGTCGGTGAAGCGCTTCTGCTGCGGCGCCTCCTTGACGAAGGCGAGGAAGTCCGCCGCCGCGGCCTGCTTGCGGCTGTCCACCCACTCCGCGGCCAGCACCACGTACGGGTTGTCGGACAGCAGCGTGCCCTCCTTGGGGTACACCGCCACCAGGGGCACCCGCGGCTTGCCGCGCTTGCCCAGGGTGGCCGGGTCCCCGGACGGGTTGCCCTGGTTGTAGTCCCAGACCGACTTCTCCTCCACCGTCACCGCGCTGATGTACGTCAGCGGGCGGCCGGCCTCGGAGGCGGCGTACAGGTTTTCCAGGAAGGTGAGCGTGGTGTCGCCGTAGTGCACGACCGAGCTCTCCAGCCCCTTGACGTACGCCGTCACCTTGGGGTCGGCGACGTCCTTGGCGGTCAGGTCGCTGGACCGGCCGGTGGCGGCGAAGTAGCCCGCGATCGTCGCGTGCAGCCCCGAGGTGGAGAAGTCCGGGTTGGTCTTGCCGAGCTTGAACGCGCCCCACTCGGCCCGGCCCTTGCCGCCCCAGCCGCTCGGGTCGCGGGACAGGGACAGGATGTCGCCCCAGCCGAGCTCCTTGGCCGGCCAGCCGAGCGCCTCGGCCATCGGCTGCGGCATCGCGATCACCAGCGGGGTCTGCGCGATCGAGGGGGTCTCGGGCGGCACCAGGTCACCCTTGTCCTGGGCGGCGGTGCGCTGCCGGAGCAGCGCGAGCCAGGACGACGAGGCCGGGCTCCACACGTCCGGGCGGGGGCCGTCGACCCGCTCGTCCCAGCCGCGGGCGAGCGCCTCGGCGGCGCCGCCGGAGGCCTTGGAGGTGACCTCGACGTCGACGCAGGCGCCCTCGACGCGCCGGTCCGACCGGTTGTAGTCGGTCGCGATCTGGGACAGCAGCGCCGCCTTCTCCGAGCTGGCGGTCACCCGCAGGGACTGGCAGCCGGTGCGCTCGCCGCTGCCATCGGCCTGGGTCCCGCTGCCGCCACCACCGTCGTCGCCGCCGGAGACCACGGCGCGGACGACCAGCACCAGCACCAGCCCGACCACCGCGGCCAGCACCAGCGGGATGACCCGCCGCCCGCCCGACCTGCCGGCCTGCGCCCCGTACGTCACCTTCTGCCTCCTCCGGTGCCCGGCCAACGAGCCGCCGGGGCGGCTGGTTCCGGGGAGGAGTCTGTCAGGCGCCCGCCCCAGGCTTCGGCCGCTCCATGTACCACTCCACGAACTCGGCGCACCGGTCCCCGGCGAAGCGCAGCTCCCACAGGTTGTCGAAGACGCTGCCGTCCTTCGGGTAGCGGGTCACGCCGACCGCGGTCGCCCGGTCGCGGTCGATCAGGCCCGGCCGGTACGCCGCCTCCCAGGAACCCGGCTCGTCCGGCTCCTCCAGCCAGCTGGCCGCGATCGCGTCCCGGCCGCGGACGATCTCACCGTCGGCGTCCCAGGGGTGGTACGCGTACGTCGCGTCCTCGGTGAACAGCGCCCGGATCGCGTCCGGGTCGTAGCTGCGCCAGGCCGCGACGTACGCGTCCAGCCAGGTCTGCAGGGAGTCGGGGGTCATGCGGGGACCTTCCGGTCGGCGGCGGGGTCGGGGGGCAGGCCGCGGGCGAGCGCCTCGGCGGCGGTCCGGATCGCCGGCGGGGTGGCCGGGGTGGCCAGGTGCGAGCCGAGCCAGCGCAGCACCAGGTCGTCGCCGGCCAGCCCGGCGGTGGCCAGCCGGGAGCGGACCAGCTCCTCGGCCGCGCGCCACCCGGCCGACGGCGGCCGGCGGGTGAGCAGCCCGGCCAGCGCGGCCGGCTCGGTCTCGGCCACCCGGCGCAGCGCGGCGTGCTCGCTGAGCCGGCGGCCCGCGTGCGCGAGCGCGTCGACCAGGTCGAGGTCGGCGCACTCGGCCCCGACCGCGCGCACCTCCGCCTCGACCAGCGCTGCCCAGACGTCGTCCTTGGTCCGGAAGTGGTTGTAGAGCGTCGCCTTGGCGACCCCGGCCTCGGCGGCGATGTCGTTCATCGTCGTACGGCGGGTGCCCTGGCCGGCGACCGCGCGGCGGGCGCCCTCGAGCAGGCCGGCCCGGGTGCGGGCCATCGCGTTGCCGGCGCGCGACCGGGTGCCGCCGGCGCGCCGCGGCAGCGCCGAGGCCACCGTGGTCGGCACGGTCGAGCGGATCAGGTGGTCGAGCGGGTCCGGCACCCTGCCTTGATCCCACCCGCCCGCCCCGAAAGCAAGCGCCCCCGCTGGCGTGTCCCCCGCCCCCTCCACCGACTGAGCAGTTCCACCGCGGCTGAGCACCTGTAGCTGCTCAGCCGCCACCCGAAATGCTCAGTCGCCGCCCGGGTCCGGCGGCCGTGGGTGGGAGCGGGTCAGGCGGCGGCGAGGCAGCGGGCCCCGTACGGCCCGTCGGGACGGCCGGGCAGGTCGGTCAGCCCGAGCAGGACCTCCAGCTCGCCGAGACCGTCACCGGTCTCCAGCTCGGCCAGGTCCACCCCGTCCAGCCCGCCCTCCTCGACCGGTCGGGCCGGGGCGTCCTCGGGGGCCGGGGACGGCGCCGGCAGGCTGTCGGCGATCGCGGCCGGCTCCGGCTCCGGCTCGGCGCGGAAGTCCTCCTCGAACGCCTCCACCAGCGCGTCCGCGTCGAAGTCCTCCTCGAAGCCGTCGGCCGGCGGCGGACCGCCGACCCCGGCCGGCACCGGCCGGCGGCTGGGCGCCGGCAGGATCACCCGGCCCGGCACCCGCCGGACCTCGGCGGCCCGCTCGGACCGCCGCATCGTGTCGGAGACCTCCCGCAGGAGGTCGGACAGCTTCACGTCGAGCGCCTCGCAGATGGCGGCGAGCAGCTCGGAGGATGCTTCCTTCTGCCCGCGCTCGACCTCGGACAGGTAGCCCAGGCTCACCCGGGCCGAGCCGGACACTTCTCGGAGGGTGCGTCGCTGGCGCAGCCGGCGGCCGCGCAGCGTGTCCCCCAGCACGCGGCGGAGCAGGGTCATCGGCGCACCCCTCCCGTGGTCGTCTTCGTGTCGCCACCGTACCTCTAGGTCTGCGGCCGCACCGGCGGCCGGACGTGCTGTACGCCAACAGCGAAACGATGTAATCACCCCCGGGATTCCGCGCCGGGGCGCGGGTCAGGCCTGGCCGGACAGCCGATCGGCCAGCAGCTCGAGCGCGGCGAGCACCGCGGCGGCCCGGATCGCGGCCCGGTCGCCGGTCAGCGACAGCCGCCTGACCTCGCCGCCGCCCGGCCCGGCGAGGCCGGCGAAGACGGTGCCCACCGGCGTGTCGCCCTGCGGGTCGGGGCCGGCCTCCCCGGTCAGCGACAGCCCGTACGTGGCCCCGAGCCGGTCCCGCGCGCCGGCCGCCAGCGCGCCGGCGACGTCCGGGCTCACCGGACCCTCGGCGCCCAGCAGCGGCACCGGCACGCCGGCCAGGGTGGCCTTGAGGTCGGTGGCGTAGACGACCAGGCCGCCGCGCACGGCGGCGCTCGCCCCGGCCGGCGCGGTCAGCGCCGCCGCGAGCAACCCGCCGGTCAGCGACTCCGCGACCGCCACCGTCTCTCCTCGGGCCCGCAGCCCGGCCACCACGCCGGCCGCGACCTCCGCGGCGGTCATGAGCCGGCGCCGGCACGGCGCAGCGCGACCGCGCGGGCCACGTAGTCCGCGCCGGTGACCACGGTGACCACCACCGCGGCACCCATGACCACCGCGGCCACCGTGGCCAGCGAGTCCTCCAGCGGGAGCAGGTAGAGCCCGATCGCCACCGACTGCAGCAGCGTCTTGAGCTTGCCGCCGCGGCTGGCCGGGATCACCCCGTGCCGGATCACCCAGAAGCGCAGCAGCGTCACCCCGACCTCGCGGATCAGGATGACCACGGTCACCCACCACGGCAGCAGGCCCAGCGCGGACAGCCCGACCAGCGCGGTCCCGGTCAGCGCCTTGTCCGCGATCGGGTCGGCGAGCTTGCCCAGCTCGGTGACCTGGCCCCACCGCCGGGCCAGGTCGCCGTCCAGCCGGTCGGTCAGCGAGGCGATCGCGAAGACCACGCACGCGGCCACCCGCCAGCCGGTGTCCTGCCCGTCCTCCTGCACCAGCGCGTACGCGAACACCGGCACCAGCAGCAGCCGCAGCAGGGTCAGCCCGTTGGCGATGTTGACCACCCGGGCCGTCTGCGGCGGGGTGGCCGCCGGGTCCGGGACCACCGCGCTCATGGCACGCCCGCGGCGGCGCCGGCCTCCGCCGGGACGGTGGCGTCGACGGTGTCCACATAGCTGGCGGTGAGGTCGACACCCGCGCTGCCCAGCACCCGGGCCCGGACCAGGTCGCCGACCGCGACGCCGGCCGGCAGGTCGACCAGCGTGGTGGTGCCGTCCACCTCGGGCGCCTGGTGCGCCGCCCGGCCCTCGGCCTCGGCCCCGGTGACGGACTCGACGAGCACCTCGACGGTCTCGCCGAGCCGCTCCTCGGCCCGCTGGGCCATCAGCTCCTCGACCAGCCCGCCGAGCCGGGCCACCCGCCGGTCGACCACCTCCCGGCGCAGCTTGCCGGTCAGCCCGTACGCCTCCGTGCCGTCCTCGTCCGAGTAGCCGAAGACGCCGACCGCGTCCAGCCGGGCCGCGGTCAGGAAGCGGGTCAGCTCGGCCACGTCGGCCCGGGTCTCCCCCGGGAAGCCGACGATCACGTTGGACCGGACCCCGGCCGCCGGCGCGACCGCGCGCACCTGGTCGAGCAGGGCGAGGAAGCGCTCGCGGCCGCCGAAGCGGCGCATCCGGCGCAGCACCTCCTCGCTGGCATGCTGGAAGGACAGGTCGTAGTACGCCGCCACGCCCGGCGTGCTGGCGATCGCCTCGACCAGCGAGGGTCGGGTCTCGGCGGGCTGCAGGTACGACACCCTGACCCGGACGATGCCGGGCACCGCGGCCAGCTCGGGCAGCAGCGCCTCCAGCAGGCGCAGGTCGCCGAGGTCCTTGCCGTACGACGTCGAGTTCTCGCTCACCAGCACCAGCTCGCGGACGCCGCGCTCGGCCAACCAGCGCGCCTCGGCCAGCAGCTCCTCGGCCGGGCGGGACACGAACGCGCCGCGGAAGGCCGGGATCGCGCAGAACGAGCACCGCCGGTCGCAGCCGGAGGCGAGCTTGAGCGGGGCCACCGGGGAGTCCTCCAGCCGGCGGCGCAGCACCGGTGGCGCCCACCCGTCCGGCCCGCCCGCGCCCGGGCCGCCCACGCCGGAGCCGCCGCCGCCCGGGCCGCCCACGCCGGAGCCGCCCACGCCGTGGCCGGGCACGGCGACGGTCCCGGCGGCGGCGTGCCGCTCGACCGGGGAGATCGGCAGCAGGGTGCGCCGGTCCCGCGGGGTGTGCGGCACCAGCGGGCGGCCGGCCAGCACATCGTCGAGCCGCTCGCCGATCTCCGCGTACGAGTCGAAGCCGAGCACCGCGCTCGCCTCCGGCAGGCTGTCGGCGAGCTCGGCACCGTAGCGCTCCGCCAGGCAGCCCACCGCCACCACCGGCTTGCCGCCGTCGGCCGCGGCCAGCAGCGTGTCGATCGAGTCCTTCTTCGCGCTCGCGACGAAGGCGCAGGTGTTGACCAGGACGACGTCGGCGTCGTCGGCGTCGATCTCCCAGCCGCCGGCGGCCAGCCGGCCGGCCAGCTCCTCCGAGTCGACCTCGTTGCGGGCGCAGCCCAGGGTCACCAGAGCGGCTCGACGCGGTGAGCTGGGCACGCGACGAAGACTACCCGCGCGGACCCGTATGACGGCCCGGCCGCCCGCCCGTCCCCGCGGGCGGGTCAGCCGGCGGCGGCCGGCCCGAAAGCGACCGTGCAGACCTGGGTGTCACAGCGGGGCGCCCCGACGTCCTGCCCGTTCTGCATGACCCGGACGGCGGGCGAGTTGCCGAACCGGACCGAGAGCTGCCGGGCGTCCCGGAACTCCTTGGCCTGCCCCTCGGCGAGGATGCCCTGGTAGAGCTGTGAGCCGTTGCTGCTGGTCACCGACACCCAGCTGGACCCGCCGGTCGCCCGCAGCCGCAGCGTGACCCCCGGCACCGGCGGCGCCGTCGTCCGCGGCGGCATCGCGGTGGTCGGGCCCGGCCCGGTGGTGGCCGAGGAGGTGCCGGGCGCGGGGATCGCACCGACCTGGGCGCCGTCGTCGCCGCGGCCGAGCAGCCAGCTGCCGCCGAGCAGCAGCACCGCCACCACGACCACGCCGGCGGCCACCGACGCCCAGCCCGGCGACTGCCGGCCGGACCGGCCGGCGTCCCGCGGCGGGTCGAACGAGGCGAGGTTGCTCGTGGTCAGCGCCGGCACCGGCTGGTGGAACCGCCGGTCGAACTCGGCGACCAGCGGCTTGGGGTCGGCACCGACGACCTGGGCGATGGACCGGAGGTGGCCGCGGGCGTAGACGGCGCCGCCGCAGGCGGCGAAGTCGTCGGCCTCGATCGCGCGGATGATCGTCGCCCGGATCCGGGTCGAGGCCGCGACGTCCTCAACCGAGAGCCCCCGCTGCTCGCGCGAAGCGGCGAGCGCCGCTCCGAGCGGGCGGGCGTCGTCGTCGGCCATGAGGAACGGACCTTCCCGGAATAGGGCCGTAACAGGTGGGCGGGGCCAGTCGTACGGGGCGATCCGGTCCCAGTCTAGGCGGGTCCGGCCGGTCCGGCCAAAGCCTGGTCGGGATACGCGGTATGTCGGGTGTGAGTATGCCGGGTGGACGCCCCGAGGCCGACCGGACGACCGCCGTGCCGCCGGACGGGGGCGTCCGCATTGCGCAGATCGAGCCGGTAGAGCACCCGATCCCAGCGTTCCTCCCCGACCGCGACGAAGTCCGGCAGCCGACCCACGACCTCGAAGCCGAAGGCCTCGTACAGCGCCATCGCGGCGTGGTTGTTGCCGCGCACGTCGAGGGTGAAGGTCTCCACCCCGTACGCCCGGGCGTCGTCGACCAGCGCGCCGACCAGCAGCCGGGCCAGTCCCCGCCCGCGCTCCCCCGGGTGCACCATCACCTGGCGGACGTCGGCGTTGACGGCGACCGTGGGCGAGGCGTACCAGCTCCACCGGCCCACGCCGGCCAGCCGGCCGCCGGCCGAGACCAGCGCGACCCGGGACCGGCCGGCCGCCACCTCGGCGCCCCGCTCGGCCAGCCAGCGCTCGGACTCCGCCAGGTCCGGCACGGTCACCCAGCCGACCGCGCCGCCGTCGCCGACGACCGCGGCCAGCACCCGGTGCACCTGTTCCGGCGCCGGCGGGGCGGCCGGGTCCAGCCAGCCCAGCTCGGCGTCACCCGCTCCGGCCACGGGTGGCGTCATTCGCCGCGCAGCGTCACCAGCAGGCCGTCCAGCTCGTCCGGCTTGACCAGCACGTCGCGCGCCTTGGAGCCCTCGGACGGGCCGACCACGCCGCGGCTCTCCATCAGGTCCATCAGCCGGCCCGCCTTGGCGAAGCCGACCCGGAGCTTGCGCTGCAGCATCGAGGTCGACCCGAACTGGGTGGAGACCACCAGCTCGACCGCCTGCACCAGCAGGTCGAGGTCGTCGCCGATGTCCTCGTCGACCTCCTTCTTCGCCGCCACCGGGACCAGCACGTCGTCCCGGTATTCCGGCTGCAGCTGGCGCTTGCAGTGCTCGACGACCTCGGTGATCTCCGACTCCGGCACGAACGCGCCCTGGATCCGCTGCGTCTTGCTCGCGCCCATCGGCAGGAAGAGCCCGTCGCCCTGGCCGATCAGCTTCTCCGCGCCCGGCTGATCGAGGATGACCCGGGAGTCCGCGAGCGAGGAGGTGGAGAACGCCAGCCGGGACGGCACGTTGGCCTTGATCAGGCCGGTGACCACGTCCACCGACGGCCGCTGGGTGGCCAGCACCAGGTGGATGCCGGCGGCCCGGGCCAGCTGGGTGATCCGGACGACCGAATCCTCCACGTCGCGCGGCGCGACCATCATCAGGTCGGCCAGCTCGTCGACGATGACCAGCAGGTACGGGTACGGGCGGTAGACCCGCTCGCTGCCCGGCGGCGCGGTGATCTCGCCGCTGCGGACCTTGCGGTTGAAGTCGTCGACGTGCCGGACCCCGCTGGCGGCGAGGTCCTCGTAGCGCATGTCCATCTCGCGGACCACCCACTGCAGGGCGTCGGCGGCCTTTTTCGCGTTGGTGATGATCGGCGTGACCAGGTGGGGGACGCCCTCGTACGACGTCAGCTCGACGCGCTTGGGGTCGATCAGCACCATCCGCACCTCGTCCGGGGTGGACCGGACCAGGATCGAGACGATCAGCGTGTTGATGCAGCTGGACTTGCCGGCGCCGGTGGCGCCGGCGATGAGGATGTGCGGCATCTTGGCGAGGTTGGCCACCACGTAGCCGCCCTCGATGTCCTTGCCCAGCCCGACGATCATCGGGTGCTGGTCTCGGGTCGCCGTGGTGCTGCGCAGCACGTCGCCGAGCGACACGTGCTCGCGGTCGGTGTTGGGGATCTCCACCCCGACCGCGCTCTTGCCGGGGATCGGGCTGAGGATGCGCACGTCCGCGCTCTTCACCGCATACGCGATGTTGCGGGACAGCTGGGTGATCCGCTCGACCTTGACCGCCGGGCCGAGCTCGACCTCGTAGCGGGTGACGGTCGGCCCGCGGGTGAAGCCGGTGACCGCCGCGTCCACCCCGAACTCGACGAAGACCTGCTGCAGGGCGGCGATGACCACGTCGTTGGCCTTGGTCTTGGCCTTGGGCGGGGTGCCGCCGGCCAGCAGCGTGGAGGCCGGCAGCGTGTAGTCGGTCTGGCCGGAGAGCGCGAGCTGCACCGGCCGGGTGACCGGTGCCTCCGGCTCCGGCTCGGCCCGCGGCTTGGGCACGGCCGGGCGGCGGTGCGGCTTGGCCGGCTCCTCCTCGGCCGCCGGACCGGTCGGCTCGTCGCCGGCCTGAGCGGCCTCGACCGCGTCCACGTCGAACGGGTCGGGGTCGGCCAGCGACCCCTGCCGGCGCCGGGACGGGCGGCGCAGCCGGGCCGGCGGGATCTCCTCGGTGGGCGGCTCGTCCTCGACCGGCTCCTCCTCAGCGGCCGGCGGCGGCCGGCGCAGCAGCCGGTCGCGCACCTCGCGCAGCCGGGCCGGCACCCGGTTGACGGGGGTCTTGGTCACCACCAGCAGGCCGAACGTGCCGAGCAGGACGAGCAGCAGCACGGCCAGCGCGGCGCCGACGCCCCGCTCCAGCGGACCGCCCGCCCACGAGCCGAGGCGGCCGCCGGCGCCGGACCGGGCCGGCCCGTCCGGCGAGCCGCCGCCGAGGTGGAACAGCCCGGTCACGGCCAGGGTCAGCGCGACCCAGCCGATGCCGACCCGGCCGCGCTCCTCCGGCCGCGGCAGCTGGCGCAGCAGGTGCACGCCGGCCGCGGCGAGCAGCACCGGCAGCGCCGCCGCGGCCGTCCCGACCGCGCCGCGGAGCACGTCGTCGACCGCCTGCCCGACCGGGCCGCCGCCGGCGAACCAGACACCCATCGCGACCACGACGGCCAGCCCGAGCACGGCCAGGCCGACCCCGTCGCGGCGGTGCGCCGGGTCGAGCCGGGCGGTGGCCGCCTGGCGGCCGACCGCGCGGGCGGCGCCGCCGGCCCCGCGGGCGAGCAGCAGCCAGCCGGCCGAGACCGCTCGCCCGACCGGGGCGATCGGCCCACCGGCACGGGCACGGGCGCGACCGCGGCGGCGGCCGGTGGCCCGGGTGGCGCCGCCGCGCGGGCGGGTCGGAGATCGCGCGGGCACGGCGTCGAGACTAGCCGCGGGGTCCGACGATCCGGCCCAACCGAGCCCGGGCGGCCGGCGGTGTCGCGGTCAGCGCCGGACTCCGCCGCCCGGACGCGTGCTGTCCACCGGCCCCGCGTAGGGCTGCTGGTCGCCGCGGGACACCGAGATCCGGGCCGGCCCGGGCCCGTCGCAGCGTCCAGCACCCGGCTGGCCATCCCGGTGCGGACTGCCAGGTCGACGAAGCCGGTGGGAACCACAGCAGCGCCGTGCCCCCGGCCGTACGAACTGCTCGAACGACCGCCCGCTCGCCTCGTCCACCGGCGCCTCCCTCCCGTCGCCCGTACCGACGATGCGGACCCCGCGAGGTTGACGGCGGTGCGGACCCAACCGGAACCCGACCTGGCGGGGTAGTAGGAGCATGACGTCCATGAGCCGGCGCGCGGACCGGGTCGCCGACCCGGACGGACCGGAGCCGGCCGCCGCACCGACGGCCGACCCGGCCGGCTTCGCCGGATGGGTGCGGCCGCACCTGCCGGCCATGGCCCGGCTCGCCGCCCGGCTGGCGCCCGCCGCGGACCGGGACGACGTCGTGCAGGAGGCGCTGGTCCGGGCCTGGACCAAGCGCAAGCTCTACGACCCGACCCGGGGCACCCCGGCCGCCTGGCTGCTCGCCATCACCGCGGACCAGGCCGGCAAGGCCCGCCGCCGGGCCGCCGCGGCGATCCAGCTGGTCGCCCCCGCGCCGCGGTCACCCGGGCCCGCCCCGGACCCCGACCTGGCCCGGGCCGTCGCCGCGCTGCCCCCGCGGCAGCGGCTGGCCGTCGACTGCTTCTACTACGCGGACCTGACCGTGGCCGAGACGGCCGCGGTGATGGGCTGCGCCGAGGGCACCGTCAAGTCCACCCTCGCCGACGCCCGGGCCCGCCTCCGCCCGCTCCTGGAGGTTTCGCCATGACCGAACCCGGCCACCCGACCGAGACCCCCGACGCCGACGGGCAGGTCGACGCGCTGCTCGCCGCCGACGGCGCCCGCTGGCGCGCCACCCAGCCGGCCGCGCCCGCACCCGACCCGGCCCGGCTCACCGCGCCCCGCCGGTCCCGCTGGCAGCCGCTGGCGGCCGCGGCCGCGGTGGTCGCGGTCGCCGCGGGCGGGGTCGCCGGCGTCGCCGTGTCCCGCCGCGGCGCCGACTCGGCGCCCGCCGGCCGGGTCGCCGGCCAGACCGTCACGCCGGCCGACGGCATCGTCCAGGACGGCGACCGGGTCGTCGGCCAGGGCATCGTGGTCGCGCCGCCCGGCCGGCCGGTCCAGCTGTGCGCGCCCAGCGGCGGCGTCTCGGTGGCCATCTATCCCCCGCCGGTGCCGCAGCCCTGCGAGGTCGCCGTCACGGTGACCGGTCTCGACCTCGACCGGCTCTCCGGTCGGCAGGCCCGGGGGGGCACGGTCTGGGGGACGGCGCGGGTGGAGGGGACCTACCGGGACCGGACGCTCGCCGTCACCCGCCAGGAGGCGTACCAGAACCCCCCGAAGCCCGACGCCTCCGCGCCCGACGAGGTGGGCTGCGCGGAGCCGAGCGGCGGCTGGACCCGGCAGCCGGCCGGCATCGAGTCGGCCATGCGGCGGCTGAGCGCCGCGATCGGCCGCCGGCCGGCGGTCTACACCGACCCGCAGGTCCGCTACCCGTACGGGTGGCACCTCCAGGACGACTCCGACCGCAAGGGCACCGAGGTCATCGTCGTCGGCACCACCGGCGACCTCGACGCCGCCCGCCAGGAGCTGGCCGCGGTCTTCCCGGCCGAGCACCTGTGCGTGATCGAGGTCCGCTGGAGCAAGGCGGACATGGCGGCGGCCGAGCGGGCGCTGAGCACCCCCGAGGCGCGCCGGGCCGGCATCGGCCGGCCGTTCCCGGACGTCCTCAACGACCGGGTGCAGGCCGAGGTGCTGGTGCTGGACCAGGCGGCCGCCGACTTCCTGGCCACCGTCGCCGGCGGCCGGGTGGTCGCCGACCCGGTGCTCCGCGAGGCGGGCTGACTCAGACCTCGACGACGGTCGGCACGATCATCGGGCGGCGCCGGTAGCGGTCGGACACCCAGCGTCCGACCACCCGGCGCACCGCCTGCGCCAGCCGGTGCGGCTCGACCGAGCCCTCCCCGGTGACCCGCTCCAGCTCCGCGGTGATCAGCTCGAGCACCGGCTCGAAGGCGACGGGGTCGTCGGAGAAGCCGCGGCCGGAGATCACCGGCCGGCCCAGCACCTTGCCGGTGACCGAGTCGACCACCACGGTGATCGCGATGAAGCCCTCGTCCCCGAGGATCCGCCGGTCCTTCAGCGACTCCTCGCCGACGTCGCCGACGGCCAGGCCGTCGACGTACACGAAGCCGCAGTCGACCTTGCCGGTGATCGAGGCGACGCCGTCGACCAGGTCGACCACCACGCCGTCGTCGGCGAGCATGATCCGGTCCGTCGGCACCCCGGTCAGCTCAGCGAGCTTGGCGTGGGCCCGCAGGTGCCGCCACTCGCCGTGCACCGGCATCACATTGCGCGGCTTGGTCGCGTTGAGCAGGTAGAGCAGCTCGCCGGCCGGGGCGTGCCCGGAGACGTGCACCATCGCCACTTCCTTGTGCACGACGGTGGCGCCCTCCCGGGCCAGCCCGTTGATCACCCGGTAGACGGCGGTCTCGTTGCCCGGGACCAGCGAGGAGGCGAGGATCACGGTGTCCTCGGGCTCGATCCGGACCTGCTGGTGCTCCCGGTTGGCCATCCGGGCCAGCGCGGACAGCGGCTCGCCCTGGGAACCGGTGGAGATCAGCACCACCCGCTCCGGCGGCATCGAGGCCGCCTCGTCCAGCGACACCATCAGCCCGGGCGGGATGTGCAGCAGGCCGAGGTCGCGGGCGACCCCCATGTTGCGGACCATCGAGCGGCCGACGAAGGCGACCGACCGGCCGTGCGCGGCGGCCGAGTCGAGCACCTGCTGCACCCGATGCACGTGCGAGGCGAAGCAGGCCACGATCACCCGCCGGGTCGCCTTGGCGATCACCGAGTCGAGCACCGGGCCGATGTTGCGCTCCGGGGTGACGAAGCCGGGCACCTCGGCGTTGGTGGAGTCGGCCAGCAGCAGGTCGACGCCCTCGGTGCCGAGCCGGGCGAAGCCGCCGAGGTCGGTCAGCCGGCCGTCCAGCGGCAGCTGGTCCATCTTGAAGTCGCCGGTGTGCAGCAGCAGGCCGGCCCCGGACCGTACGGCGACCGCGAGCGAGTCCGGGATGCTGTGGTTGACCGCGAAGAACTCGCAGTCGAACGGGCCCAGCCGCTCCTGCTGCCCGGCCTGCACGGTCAGCGAGTACGGCTCGATGCGGTGCTCGCGCAGCTTGGCCTCGACCAGCGCGAGGGTGAAGCGGGAGCCGACCAGCGGCAGGTCGCGCTTCTCCCGCAGCAGGTACGGCACGCCGCCGATGTGGTCCTCGTGGCCGTGGGTGAGCACGACCGCCTCGACCAGGTCCAGCCGGTCCCGGATCCAGCTGAAGTCCGGCAGGATCAGGTCGACGCCGGGCTGCTCCTCCTCCGGGAAGAGCACCCCGCAGTCCACGATCAGCAGCCGGCCGGCGTGTTCGAGGACCGTCATGTTGCGGCCGATCTCGCCCAGCCCGCCGAGCGCGACGACCCGCAGCCCCCCGTCCGGGAGCGGAGGCGGTGGCCCCAGCTCCGGGTTGTGCCGGCTCACAGTGCCCCCTCCTCGGACAGGCCGCCGGGCGCTCCACCCATGCCCGCGCCTCCGCGCGGGGCAGCCAGGCGGCCGGCCCTCGTCGCTCCCCGCTCGCGCTGCGAGCCCTCGCGCTCGCTCATGCGTCGGCGGGCAGCGTCACGCCGGCGGCGGCCAGGTCGGCCCGCAACGTCTCGATCTGCTCGTCGGTCGCGTCCACCAGCGGCGGGCGGACCGGCCCGCCGGGCAGCCCGGCGAGCCGCAGCGCGGCCTTGGCCAGGATGGCCCCCTGGGTCCGGAAGAAACCGCTGAAGGCCGGCAGCAGCGCCCGGTGCCCGGCGAGCGCGCCGGCGACGTCGCCCTGCTCGTACGCCAGGATCATGTCCTTGGACCGCGACCCGACCAGGTGGGTGGGCACGCCGACGACACCGACGCCGCCGATGGACAGCAGCGGCAGGGTCATCTTGTCGTCGCCGGAGTAATACGCCAGGTCGGTGCGGGCGAGCACCCAGGCGCTCGCCTCCAGGTCGCCCTTGGCGTCCTTGACCGCGACGATCCGGGGGTGCTCGGCGAGCCGGACCAGCGTCTCGGTCTCGATCGGGGTCCCGGTGCGGACCGGGATGTCGTAGAGCATCGCCGGCAGCCCGGTCGCGTCGGCCGCGGCCCGGAAATGGGCGAGCAGGCCGGCCTGCGGGGGGCGGTTGTAGTACGGCGTCACCAGCAGCACGCCGGTGGCGCCCGCCTTTTCCGCGGCCTGGGCGAGGTGCACGGTGTGCGCGGTGTCGTTGGTGCCCACGCCGGCCACCACGTGGGCGCGGTCGCCGACGGTCTCGACCACCGCCCGCAGCAGCCGGTCCTTCTCCTCGTCGGTGGTCGTCGGCGACTCGCCGGTGGTGCCGCTGATCACCAGCCCGTCGTTGCGCTCGACGTCGACAAGGTGCGCGGCCAGCCGCCGGGCGCCGGCCAGGTCGAGGTCGCCGGCCGCCGTGAACGGCGTGACCATGGCGGTGAGCAGCCGCCCGAAGGGGGTCCGGTCCTGGGTCATGGCGCTCAAACTACCCGCCCGGCCCGGGTCACCCTTCGGTGACCAGAGGGCTGGAGGCGACCTCGGTGCCGTCGTCCAGCGTGGCCACCGCGAAGTCGGCGAACGCGTTGGGCGCGATCCGCTGCAGCTCCCGCAGGCAGGCCACGGCCAGCTCGCGGATCTCCACGTCGGCGTGCTCGGTGGCGCGCATCGCGACGAAGTGCCGCCAGGCCCGGTAGTTGCCGGTCACCACGATCCGGGTCTCGGTCGCGTTGGGCAGCACCGAGCGGGCCGCCTGGCGGGCCTGCTTGCGGCGCAGGGTGGCGTTGCCCACGTCCGCGAAGCGCTTCTCCAGCCCCTCCAGCAGCTCCGTGTACGCCGCCAGCGACGCCTCCGTCGCCTCGACGAACTTCGCGTGCAGCTCCGGGTCGCCCGCGATGACGGCCGGCTCGACCATCCCGGCATCCCGCTCGGGGACGTAGCGCTGGGAGAGCTGGCTGTAGGAGAAGTGCCGGTGCCGGATCAGTTCGTGGGTGAGCGAGCGGGACACGCCGGTGAGGTAGAAGGTCACCGAGCCGTGCTCCAGCACGGACAGGTGCCCGACCTCGAGGATGTGCCGCAGGTAGCCGGCGTTGGTCGCGGTCCGCGGGTTGGGCTTGGACCAGGACTGGTAGCAGGCCCGCCCGGCGAACTCCGCCAGCGCCTCGCCGCCGCCCGCGTCGGTCGACCAGGGCACGTCCTCCGGCGCCTCGAAGTGTGTCCACGCGATGGCCCGGACCCGCAGCGGCTCGATCCCCGACATGGCGGCGAGCCTAACCCGGGGTCTCCGGGCCGAGCGCGCGCAGCGCTGGACGGCCACAGGCCCCCCGCCTGCCGAATGGGGATCAATTTGGCACCTACGGACATTTCGGATAGCTTGCGCGGCGCGTCCAGCCGGACGGCATCTGACACCCCCGCGAGAGGTTCAGTGACGTGACCTACCCGACCATGCCCGGCGCGCCGCACGGTGCCCTGCCGGCCACCACGGCGCCGCCCTCGGTGCGCACCGCGGTCCTGCTGATGTACGGGCTGCTCGCCGTCATCGTGCTGCGGACGATCGTGACGATCGCCGCCCACGACGCGCTGCTGGACAGCTTCGCGAAGGACCGCGGCTACAACCGGGACAGCGAGTTCGGAAAGCTGGCCACCGAGAACGGCGCGCCGGCGTACACCGCGATCGCCCTGATCTCGCTGGTGGTCTTCGGCGGCCTGCTGCTGCTCGCCGCGCTCTTCGTGCCCAAGGCCGCTGGCTGGGCGCGCATCGTGGCGACGGTCATCGCCGCCTTCAACGTGCTCGGCCTGGCCGTGGTGGTCGGCCAGCCGGCGCCGGTCTGGTACAAGCTCTTCGGGATCGCCGCCGGCCTGCTCGCCCTGGGGATCGTCGTCCTGCTCTACCGGTCGGACGCGAACGCGTTCTTCCGCCGGAGCCGGACCGCGGAGCTGCGCGGCTGACCCGTCCGGACCGCGCCGCCGCCGGCCGACTCAGGCCGGCGGGACGGTCGGGCCGGTGGGGAACGGGGTTGGCGGCGGCACGGTGGACAGCAGCTCCCGGGTCGTCGCCAGACCCCAGCCGTCCAGCGCGGCCAGCCGGTCGCTGGACCCGCGCAGCCCGCCGAAGCGGCGCACGTGCTCGGCCCACTCCTCGCGCCGCTCCACCTCCGGCCGGGCGACCAGGCAGTCCGGGTCGTTCACCCAGAAGCGGCCGTGCTGGTACGCCCGGGCCACCCCGTTGCGCACCGCGGTCCGCTGCGAGGGCTGGGTCAGGTCGCCGCCCGCGGGCTCGTAGTGGGTGGCGATGTCCGGGCTGACCCGCATCGCGTCCACCAGCCCGACCGAGGGCAGGATCGGCGCGCCGCAGCCGAGCAGGTACGCGTCGCCGATCGCGGCCCGGATCGCCCGCACCCCGTCCGCGTACGCGGTCACGCCCGGCCAGTCGACGTGCCGGCGGCCGGGCACCGCGGCGGCGTACACGAAGTCGATCTTGAAGAAGTCGAAGCCGTGGCCGGCCAGCGTGCCGAAGACCTCGGTCAGCCAGTCCAGGGCGCCGGGGTGGGTGGTGTCCAGGGCGTACAGGTCCTGGTCCCAGTTGTGCCCGGCGCCGGCCGGCGGGCCGTCCGGATCGCCGCCGCGGACCAGCCACTCCGGGTGCCGGCGGGCGACCTCGGAGCGGGCGCCGACGAGGAACGGGGCGACCCAGATGCCGGCCCGCCGACCCTGGTCCCGGATCCGCCCGACCAGGTCGGGCAGCGAGGCGAACCGGTCGGACAGGGTCAGCCAGTCCCCCAGCTCGGCCTGGTAGCCGTCGTCGAGCTGGACCACGTCCACCGGCAGGTCGAGCCGGTCCATGGCGTCCAGGTTCTCCACCATGTCGGCTTCGGTGACCCGGGTGAAGTAGTGGTACCAGGAGCACCAGATGGTCGGCGCCGGGCGCAGCGGGCCGACCCCGGCGACCGCCGCGACGCCGTCCGCCCAGGCGGCCAGCGCGGCGTCCAGCCCGCCCTCGTACGAGCTCTCCACCACCGGGCCGTCGGCGCTGACGACCAGCCGGTCGCCGCGCCGCTCGGCCCGGATCTCCGGCACCGCGGTGGCCGGGTCGGCCGCCGACCACACCCGCACCGGGTCGCCGGTGCCGGGGTCCACCGCGAGCAGCCCCTCACCGGCGAAGCCCCGGTGCAGCCCGGCCGGGTCCTTGTAGTTCATCGCGAAGAAGGCCGGGTCCCAGCCGCGCACCGGCGCCTCGCCCACCCCGTACGCCGAGGTGGGCGACCAGGACTGCCAGCCCTCCTCGTGCACGACGGCCCGGGCCGCGTCGATCTCGACCTCAGCCAGCTCGGTCCGGCTCTGCGTACTCACCGGGGCAGGCTGTCACAGCCGGGTACCCTGCGCGCGGGAGGACAGCATGGACGAGGACGAGGTCGACAGCCCGCGGCGGCCGGGCCGTGGCGGCATGCGCTGGGGGCTGCTCACCCTCGCCTTCCTGGCGATCGCGCTGACCTGCGTGCTGGTGTCCAGCAGCCAGGGGCGCTACACGGCGGTGACCGGGCTGGGCCTGCTGGTCGGCTTCGGCGGCGCGGCGTACTGCAGCTATCGCGGGATCAAGGGCGTCAGCTGGCTGCCCCGCTGACTCAGCAGGCGTTGAGCTGGACCGCGGTGCCGGACCAGGCGAAGGACCGGCCGGTCCAGGTCAGCTGCAGCTGGACCGCGGGCGGGTCACCGCTGCGGTCCAGGCCGAAGACGAGCGCGTCGACCCGCCGCCAGTCGGCGGCGGGGTCGAAGGTGATCGTGTAGCGGTCCGGCCGGGCGCAGTAGCGGCCGAGCACCAGCTGGGCGGCGCGCAGCGCGGCGGGTCGACCGAGCTGGCCGGTCGGCGGCAACGTGCCGCGGACGAACCAGCCGGCGTGCGTGGGCGGCGGGATCGGCACCCGACCCGGCAGCCGGTCGTACGGCGGCCGCGGCGCGCCCGGGAGGTCGGCCCGGTCCGGCTCCCCGGCCACCCCACCGCCCACCGGTCCGGCGACCGGCCGGTCGTCGTCCGGCCCGCCGGCGGGCGGTCCGGCGCCGGACCGCAGCGCGGCCAGCCCGCCGAGCGCGGCGAGCACCGCCACCGCGACCACCAGCCGGCGCGCCGCCGGCCCGCGCCGGACGGCCGCCCGGACCCGGGCCAGCAGCCGGCGCAGCGACCCGGGCGGAGCCGGCGGCGCCGGCTCCGGTCCCGAGCTCAGCACGTCCACCGGTCCAGGGTGCCCCACCGCGACGGGTGGGGCACCCGGACCGGCGTCAGCCCTTGACCGCGCCCGCGGTCAGGCCGCGGACGAAGAACCGCTGCAGCGAGAGGAACACGATCAGCGGCACGATCATGGACAGGAAGGCACCGGCGGTGACAAGCTGCCAGCCCTGCTGCTGGGCGCCGACGAGACCCGCGACCTGGACGGTGAGGACCTCCTTCTCCCCGGGACCGAGGAAGATCAGCGCCACCAGCAGGTCGTTCCAGGTCCACAGGAACTGGAAGATCGCGAACGACGCCAGCGCCGGCACCGACATCGGCACGATCAGTCGCCAGAACGTCTGGAAGTGGCTGGCGCCGTCGATCTTCGCCGACTCGATCACCCCGCGCGGCAGCGTCGCCATGTATCCGCGCAGGATGAAGATCGCCAGCGGCATGCCGAAGGCCGCGTGCGCCAGCCAGACCGAGGCGAAGGTGCCCTGCAGGCCGACGTCACCGTAGATCTTCAGCATCGGGACGAGCGCGACCTGCAGCGGCACGACCAGCAGGCCCACGATCAGGATGAAGAAGAAGTCCCGGCCGGGGAACTGCATGAAGGTGAACGCGTACGCCGCGAAGGCCGCGATCATGATCGGGATGACCGTCGCCGGCAGGCTCACCACCAGGCTGTTGACGAATGCGTTGCGGCCGCCCTCGTCCAACACCTGCGTGTAGTTGGCGAACGTCCAGTCGCTGAACGGCTTGGTGATCACCGTCCACCAGCCGGTGGTCAGCGCCGCCTCCGGCGTGCGGAACGACGTCACCAGCAGGCCGATCGACGGGACCAGCCAGAGGAAGCACACGATCGTGAGCGTGATCCAGGCGAACCAGCCTCCCCGGCGCCGGGGAGCGGTCCTCCCGGCCCGCGGGAAGGCGCGGCCGAGGCGGCGCTCCTCGGTGGCGGCAGCGCCACCGGGCTGGACGGTTCCCGTGCTCGTCATCGCGCTGCCTCCTCGGCCCGGAAGTTGCGCACCTGGTAGATCATGACCGGGATCACCGCGATCATGAGCATGACCACGATCGCCGCCGCCTTGCCGGCGTCACCGTTGGTGATGAGCTCGTTGAAGAAGCGCACCGCAATGACGTTCGTGTTGAAGTTGCCGCCGGTCATCACGTACACGACGTCGAAGATCTTCATGACGCCGATCAGCACCGTGATGAACACCGTGACGATGGAGCCCCAGATCTGCGGCACCACCACCCGGAAGAAGACCTGTCGCTCGTTCGCCCCGTCGATCCGGGCCGCCTCGAGCGTGTCCTCCGGCACCCCCTTGATCGCCGCGGACAGCAACACCATGGAGAAGCCGGTCTGCCCCCAGATCAGGATGATCATGAGGAGGATCGTGTTGAGCTTGGCGGTGTCCTCCTGCAGCCAGGCGACCGGGTTGCCGCCGATCGCCGTCCAGACGGCGTTCTGCAGGCCGATCTGGGTCTCCCCCTGCGGCCGCACCTCGTAGACGAAGCGCCAGATGGCGGCCATCGCCACGCCGCTGATCGCCATCGGCAGGAAGATGATCGTCTTCGAGACCTTCTCGCCGCCGGCGCTGAGCCGGTCGGCGAGCACCGCCACGGCCAGACCCAGGATGACCACGAAGGTCGGCACGATGATGATCCACAACAGCGTGTTGACAAGCGTGATCTGGAAGTCCCGCTGGGACAGCAGGTCGGTGTAGTTCTCCAGTCCCACCCACGCGGTGCTGGTCTGGTTGGCGAAGCTGTAGATGACCGTCTGGATAGCCGGATAGATGAGGAACAGGCCGATCGCCGCGATCGCCGGCAGGATGTAGAAGTACGGCTTCAGCCGGTCCTCCCACTTCCCCGGCAGCCGCTCGGCGAGGAAGTTGAGCACCCAGTAGAGCGCGAGGGCGCCGAGCACGCCGCCGACGATCGCCAGCAGCGCGTTGATCACTCTGACCACTGAGCCGCTCCTTTCTGGCTCCCGGAGGAAGCCGGGTGGGCCCCGGCCCCGGGCCGCGCGGTCAGGTGGCCGCGCGGCCCGGGGGTCTCAGGACGTCAGCTCGGCCAGCTCTCCTCGATCTCGGACAGGGCGGTATCCAGGTCCTTCTGGCCGCTGACCCACGCGACCATGCCCTTCCAGAAGCTGCCGGAGCCGACCGCGCCCGGCATCTGGTCGGACCCGTCGAACCGGAACACGGTCGAGTTCGCGCCGAGCTCCGCGATCTGCTGGGTCAGCTTGGACTTGTAGTTGGTGATCTCGAAGTCCTTGCGCGGCGACAGGAACCCGGCCGACTCGCTCCAGCCCTGGTAGTCCGCGCCGGTCAGGAAGGCCATCACCTGCTTGGTGTCGTCGTCCTTGCCGTTGAAGACCGCGGCCAGGTCACCACCGCCGAGCATCGGCTTCTCCTCGGCCGTCTTGCCCGGGTACTGGAAGACGCCGACCTGGTTGTCGATGTCGGCCACGATGTTCTTCGGGAAGAAGCCGCTCTGGGTGATGAAGTTGCCCTGCCGGTGCAGGAAGCAGCGCGGCGGGCTGTTGAACATCGGGTTGGCCGAGGTGGAGAACGCCGTGCTCACCGACTGCTTCCGGCCGCCGAAGATGTTGCCCTCCGCGAGCACGAGGTTCTCGAACGCGGTCGCTGCGGTCTTGACGCTCTGGTCGTCGAACGGGATCTCGTGGTTGACCCACTTGTCGTACGTCTCGGCGCCGCTCTCGACGAGGACGTTGTTCTCCAGCCAGTCGGTGGCCACCCAGCCGGTCGCGGCCGAGGACTCCATGCCCATGCACCACGGGGTGGTGCCGCCGGCCTTGACCTTGTTGCTGAGGTCCTGCAGCTCCTGCTGCGTGGTCGGCGCCTTGTAGCCCTTGGCCTCGAACTGCCCCTTGGGGTAGAAGACCAGGCTCTTGAGGTTGTACGAGATCGGGGCGCCGTAGATCTTCCCGTCCACCAGGCCGGCGTCCAGCGTGCCGGGGACGTAGTCGGCCCTCAGCTTCTCGACGTCGAGCTGGGTGCCGAGTTCGGTCATCTTGCCCTGCTTGACGAAGTCCTTGAGGATGCCCGGCTGCGGGAACAGCGCGATGTCGGGCAGGTTGTTGGCCCGGACCCGGGTGCGGATCAGGGTGTCGAACGACTGCGATGCCTCGGTAAACTTGATCTTGATGCCGGAGTCCTGCTGGAACTTCTCCAGCGACTGCTGGAAGCCCTTCGACTGGTCACCGCCGAAGCCGAAGACGATCTCGACGTTCTTGTCGCCGGAAGTGGTCCCGCCACCGCCGCCTTCCCCGCCGCCGTCCTCGCTGAGGCACGACGTGGCCGCGAGCGCCAGCACCGCCGCCGCCACCGAGACCCGTCGAAGGGACCTGGACCTGCCCATACCCGCTCCTGTTCGTTCGTCGTCCGTGCTACGACTCCCGCGCTCCGGTGCTCCGCTGGCGAGCGGGTACCGGCAACGCTGCCGCACTGCGTCGCAGCCGCGGCAACGCGGCCGAAACGAATGCCCTCTGCCCGTTCGGGCACATGATCATGCACCCCCGGGCCGTCCGGGCAACCACCGACCCGGCGGGTCGCGCCGCTGCGGCCACCGCGGGTGGGCTGATGACTCCGCCCCGCATGCCGATCAGCATGGACCCTCCCCGCTCCGCGGTCATCCTGGCGGCATCTCCCGGTCACCAGCGTGCGGCTCACCCTTGCACACCGGTGTGCTCCAGGCCACATTCGTCATGGCACCGTTTTCACGCCGTGACCTGGCGAGAAAAAGCGGACCGCGGGAGGCGTGGTGGGCACCGGCGCAGCGAGGCGCGGCCAGGCGGGCATCATCGATGTCGCCCGGCGGGCCGGCGTGTCCCCGTCGACGGTCTCCCGGTCGCTGCGCGGCTCGGCCAAGGTGTCCGCGCAGACCCGGGACCGGGTGCTGAAGGCGGCCGCCGAACTGCGCTACGTCCCCTCCCCGGCGGCCTCCCGGCTGGCCTCGGGCCGGACCGGCGCGGTGGGCGTGGTGGTCCCGTTCGCGTTCCGGTGGTTCTTCACCGAGGTGCTGACCGGGCTGGAGTGCCCGCTCCAGCAGGCCGGATACGACGTGCTGCTCTACAACGTCGGCGACCCGGACCGGCGGGCCGAGTTCTTCGAGACCATGCCGGTGCGCCGGCGGGTGGACGCGGTGATCGCGGTCGCCTCGGCCTTCAGCCCGGCCGAGCGGGAGGCGCTGCATGGGCTCGGCGTGCCGCTCGCCGTGGTCGGCGGCCACGTGCCGGGCTTCCCCCGGGTCGGCATCGACGACGCGGCGGGCGCCCGTACGGCGGTCCGGCACCTGCTGCTGCTCGGCCACCGGGACGTGGTGATGATCTCCGCCGACCCGCAGGACGCCTTCGGCCGGGCCACCACCTCGGCCCGCCGGGCCGGCTTCGCGGCCGCGCTGGCGGAGGCCGGCGTGCCGGCCGGGCCGGACCGGGTGGTCTCCGAGCCGTGGGGGGTGGCCGGCGGCCGGCGGGCGATGGAGCAACTGCTGGCCCGCCGCCGGCTGCCCACCGCGGTCTTCGCCGAGTCCGACGAGATGGCCCTCGGGGCGCTGCAGACGCTGCGCCGGGCCCGGCTGCCGGTGCCCGGCCGGGTGTCGCTGATCGGCTTCGACGACCACGAGATGGCGGTCGCCGCCGACCTCACCACGGTGGCCCAGCCGGTGCGCGAGCAGGGCGAGGTGGCCGCCCGGCTCCTGATCGAGGTGCTCGGCGGCGGCACCCCGGACGACGGCGAGGTGCTGCTGCCGACCCGGCTCGTGGTCCGCGGCAGCACCGGCCCGCCGGGCGCCGCCGGCGTGGCCGACTGACAGCGTTTTCGCTAGCTTCCGGACGTGGCCGACCTCCGCTCGCACCCGCAGCGGCGGGAGCGTGCGGCCGGGCTGCTGGCCGCGCTGCTGCCCGGGCTGCGGGAGCGGGCCCGGGAGCGGCTGGGCGAGCTGGAGGGCGAGGCCTTCGTCGCCCGGCTGGAGCAGGTGCACCTGGACGTGGTCGAGCCGCTGGACCAGCTCTTCGGCCACCGCACCGACCTGGCCGCGCTGGTCGCCGACCTGGTCGGGGTGGTGCTGGACGCGGCCGCCGCCCGGCCGCTGCCGCTGCGGCTGCTGGACCGGCGGCGGGAGGTCGACCGGGGCTGGTTCCAGCGCTCCCGGATGGTCGGGTACGCCTGCTATGCCGACCGCTTCGGCGGCACGCTGGCCGGGGTCCGGGAGCGGCTGGACTACCTGGCCGAGCTCGGCGTGACGTACCTGCACCTGATGCCGCTGCTGGCGCCGCGGGAGGGACCCAACGACGGCGGGTACGCGGTCGCCGACTACGACGCGGTCGACCCGCGGCTGGGCACCATGGCCGACCTCGAGGAGCTGGCCGCCGAGCTGCACCGGCGCGGCGTCGCGCTGTGCGTGGACCTGGTGCTCAACCACACCGCCCGGGAGCACGACTGGGCCCGCCGGGCGATGGCCGGCGACCCGGCGTACCGGGACTTCTACCTGGTCTTCCCGGACCGGACCGAGCCGGACGCGTACGAGCGGACGCTGCCGGAGGTCTTCCCGGACATCGCGCCAGGCAGCTTCACCCACGTCCCGGAGATGGGCGGCTGGGTGTGGACCACGTTCAACGACTTCCAGTGGGACCTCGACCACGCCAACCCGGCGGTGTTCCGGGCGATGCTCGCCACCATGCTGTCGCTGGCCAACCACGGGGTGGACGTGCTCCGGCTGGATGCGGTGCCCTTCCTGTGGAAGCGGCTGGGCACCGACTGCCAGAACCAGCCCGAGGCCCACCTGCTGGTGCAGGCGTGGCGGGGGCTGACCCGGGTGGCCGCGCCCGGCCTGCTGTTCAAGGCTGAGGCGATCGTGGCACCGGAGATGCTGGTGCAGTATCTGGGCGCGCACGAGCGCTACCGGCCCGAGTGCGACCTCGCGTACAACAACCAGCTCATGGTGCTGCTCTGGTCGTCGCTGGCGGCCCGGGACGCCCGGCTCGCGGCGACCGCGCTGGCCCGGCTGCGGCCGGCGCCAGGCCGGACCGGCTGGGTGACCTACCTGCGCTGCCACGACGACATCGGCTGGGCGGTGTCGGACACCGACGCCGGTGCGGTCGGGCTGGCCGGCTTCGATCACCGGGTCTTCCTGGCCCGCTACTTCGCCGGTGAGTTCTCCGGCTCCTTCGCCCGGGGCGCGAAGTTCCAGGAGACGCCGTGGGGCGAGGCGCGCACGTCGGGGATGGCGGCCACCCTGTGCGGCATCGAGGCGGCCCTCGACGCCGGGGACGAGGTGGAGCTGGAGGCGGCGGTGCGCCGGCTGGAGACGCTGTACGCCGTCGTCTTCTCCTTCGGCGGGATCCCGCTGCTGTGGATGGGCGACGAGCTGGCGCTGCGGGACGACCGCGCCTGGGCGGCGGACCCGGCGCACACCGGCGACAACCGGTGGCTGCACCGCCCGGCGATGGACTGGGCGGCGGCCGGGCGGCGGCACGCCCCCGGCGCGCTGGAGGGCCGGGTCTTCGGGCTGGTCCGCCGGCTGGTCGACGCCCGCCGGTCCCAGCTGGCGCTGCGGGCCGGTGGTAAGACGGTGGTCTACGCCCCGGACGACCCGCACGTCCTGGCGTACCGGCGCCAGCACGAACGCAGCGCCCCGCTGCTCGCGCTGGCCAACTTCAGCGACGGCTGGCAGTCGGTGGACCTCGGTCTGGTCGCCGGGGCCGGCATCGCGGAGCCCGAGCACGTGCACTCGACCCGGGGGCGGCTGGACGTGGGCGAGGGTCGCCTGCACCTGCCGCCCTGGGGTTTCAGCTGGTTGACGAACAGGTAGAGGGTGCGCAGAGTGTGCGCCCAGAGGTCAGACCCGGGTGAGGAGCAGCGGCATGGCTGAGGTGCAGTACGTCGAGGCGTCGAGGATCTATCCGGGGAACCCGCCGGTGAAGGCGGTGAAGAACCTGAATTTGGATGTCGCGGATGGCGAGTTCCTGGTGTTGGTGGGTCCGTCGGGGTGTGGGAAGTCGACGGCGTTGCGGATGCTCGCCGGTTTGGAAGATGTGGACGAGGGCGAGATCCGTATTTCGGGTAAGGATGTGTCGCGTCGTCCGCCGAAGGACCGGGACATCGCGATGGTGTTCCAGAACTATGCCTTGTATCCGCATATGTCGGTGGCGGACAACATGGGGTTCGCGTTGAAGCTCGCCGGGGTGAGCAAGACCGAGCGGGAGCAGAAGGTGCGGGAGGCGGCGAAGCTGCTGGACCTGGAGCGCTACCTCGACCGCAAACCGAAGGCTCTCTCGGGTGGGCAGCGGCAGCGGGTCGCGATGGGCCGCGCGATCGTCCGGTCGCCCGCGGTGTTCCTGATGGATGAGCCGCTGTCGAACCTGGACGCGAAGCTGCGGGTCGAAACGCGGGCGAACATCGCCGCCCTGCAAGCGAGGTTGGGGACCACGACGATCTACGTGACCCACGACCAGGTCGAGGCCATGACCATGGGGCACCGGGTCGCCGTGCTCAAGGACGGGGTGCTGCAGCAGGTCAACACCCCCCGCTCCCTCTACGACAAGCCCGGCAACGCGTTCGTCGCCGGGTTCATCGGCTCCCCCGCCATGAACTTGAAGACCGTCCCGGTCGCCGACGGCGCCGCGAAACTCGGCCCGCTGTCCGTCCCCCTGCCCCGCGGCACCGCCGAAGGCCTGTCCCAGGTCACCCTCGGCGTCCGCCCCGAAGCGTTCTCCGTCGCCGGCGACGGCCAGCAAGGACTGCCGCTGCGGGTCGACCTCGCCGAAGAACTCGGCGCCGACGCCTACGTCTACGGCACCTCCCCCCTGCGCGGCGACGGCGACGACGGCGGCGAGCAGATGGTCGTCCGCGTCGACGGCAAGCAGGTCCCCTCCCTCGGCGACACCATGCACCTGGTCGTCGACCCCTCCGCCGTCCACCTCTTCCACCCCGAAACCGGCGACCGCCTCACCGACTAACCCCCCCCCCCCCCCGGCCGCCCCCCACACCCCCCGCACCCCCCCGCACCCCCCGCACCCTCCCCAGGGCCGGCACCCCCACCAGGGCGCCGGCCCTGCGGCATCCCCACCTGACCCCGCGTCGGTGAGCGACACGCCGCCGCCGCGGCCCGAAAACTCACCGGCACCGGGTCAAGTGGAGACTGGGAGGTGGTGCTTGACTGATGTCGATGATGACGTCATAGTGACGTCATGGACCTCACCCCGTACGTCGACGCGCTCCGTCGGGACCTGATGGCGGCGGCCGCGGCCGGCACCGACGAAACCCGGCGGACGGCGGAGCTGCTCGGCGCCGCGCTGGATCCGGCGGCCCGGATGGCGATCCTGGACGCGCTCAGCGCGGCCGCGGCTGACGTCACCGCGGCGCTGACCGACGTCACCGTGGAGCTGCGGATGCACGGCCGCGAGCCGCGCATCGCGGTCGACACGGTCGACCCGGAGCCGGCCGCGCCGCCACCGCCGGGCGAGGAGGCCGACGGCACCGCCCGGGTCACCCTGCGGCTGCCCGAGTCGGTCAAGTCCCGCACCGAGGACGCCGCCGCCCGCGAGGGCGTGTCGGTCAACACCTGGTTGGTGCGCGCCGTCATGCAGGCGCTCGACTCGCCCCGCTCCGGGTCGGCCCGCGCCGGCCGCCGGCTCACCGGCTACGCCCGCGGCTGACGCCGCCCCGCCCTCCCGACAGGAGACCTGCCATGAACAAGACCTTCTCGACCCCTGCCCCGGTGGACCTGCTCGTGCGCGTCGCCGCCGGCTCCATCCACGTCACCGCCGCCGACACCGACACCAGCACCGTCGAGGTGACCCCGCACGACTCCTCCGGCGAGGCGGCCGAGCTGGCCGAGCGGACCCGGGTCGAGCTGACCGACGACGGCCGGCGGCTGCGCGTCGAGGTGCCCGAGCGGCGCGGGCTGCTCAACTTCCGGTCGGCGCGGGTGGACGTCCGGGTCACCGTGCCCACCGGCTCGGCGGTCACCACCAAGGCTGCGTCGGCGGGCATCACCTGCGCCGGCCGCTTCGCCGCGGCGACGGTGAACACGGCCAGCGGCGACACCACCATCGACGACGTGGACGGCGACGTCGAGGTGCACGCGGCCAGCGGCCGGCTGCGGCTGCGCTCCGGCGGCGGCCGGGTCACCGCGCACACCGCCTCCGGCAAGGTGGAGATCGGCACCGCCACCGGCGACGTCGAGGTGCACGCGGCCAGCGGCGAGGTCCGCATCGGCGTGGCCGAGGCGTCCGTCCGGGTCAAGACCGCGTCCGGGCGGGTGACCATCGACGAGGCCGGCAGCGGCACGATCGAGCTCAACGCCGCGTCCGGGGACCTGCGGGTGGGCGTACGGGCCGGGGTGGTCGCCCACCTCGACCTCAACACGATCAGCGGCCGGGTCCGGTCCGAGCTGCCGGTGGAGGACAGCCGGCCGGCCGACGGGGCGCCGCTGGAGATCCGGGCCCGTACGGTCAGTGGCGACCTGCTCGTCGCCGCCGCCGGCGCCCGCTGAGCCACCCGGCACCGACCGCCGGCGGGCGCCCGCGTCACCGGGCGCCCGCCGGCCCCCGTCCGGCGCGGCTCAGGGCAGGGCGGCGGCGAGCGCGGGCGCCAGGTCGCCGCGGGGCTCGACCACCACGGCGTCCAGCCCCAGCCAGCCGGCCATCAGCACGAGCTCCTCGGCCAGCTCCCCCGCCACGTCGGGCGGCGGCGCCGGGTGCTCCGCATACGCACCGCGGACCAGCAGCCGGCCGCCGGCCCGATCGGCCTTGAGGTCGACCCGGCCGACCAGCGACTCCCCCAGCAGGAAGGGGAGGACGTAGTACCCATACACCCGCTTCGCGGCCGGGGTGTAGATCTCGAGGCGGTAGTGGAAGTCGAACAGCCGCTCCGTCCGCGCTCGCTCCCAGATCAGCGAGTCGAACGGGGACAGCAACGCCCGGGCCGCCACCCGCCGCGGGATCCGCGCCTCGGCCCACAGGTAGGCCGGGTCGGCCCAGCCCTCGACCCGGACCGGCACCAGCTCCCCCGCCTCGACCAGCTCGGCCACCCGCAGCTTGGTGCTGTCGGTCCGGAGCCGGAAGTAGTCGGCGAGGTCCTTGACCGTCGCCACCCCGAGCGCCCGCGCCGCCGTCCGCACCAGCTCGCGCCGGGCGTCGTCCTCCGGCGGGGTCGGCAGCGCGAGCACCTCCGCCGGGATCACCCGCTCGGGCAGGTCGTAGAGCCGCTCGAAGTGCGGCCGGCCCGCGGTCGCCACCTCGCCGGAGGCGAAGAGGAACTCCAGCGCCGTCTTGCCGGCCGACCAGTTCCACATCTGGCCGGGCGTGTTGGGCCGGACCTGCCCGGTGTCGCCGCCGCCGATCGGCCCCTTGGCCTCGACCAGCGCGCGCACCTCCTCCAGCAGCCCGGGCCGCTCGGCCAGCTGCCGCCACCACCCGCTGGTGGGGCTCCGCTCGGCCGCCATCCGCCAGCGCAGCGCCGGGTGCAGCCGCAGCGAGATCAGCGACGCCGCGTGGCCCCAGTATTCGAACAGCTCGGCCCGCGGCCCCCAGCACAGCCGGTCCAGCAGGTCGCGCGGGTAGGGCCCGAGGCGGGCGAAGACCGGCAGGTAGTGCGAGCGGCTCAGCACGTTGACCGAGTCGATCTGGAGCTGGCCGAGCCGGTCGAGCACGCGGCGCAGGTGCCGGGCGTCGACCCGCCCGGCCGGCCGCGGGTCGGCCAGGCCCTGCGCGGCCAGCGCGACCCGGCGGGCCTGGTCGGCGGAGAGCGTCTCGCGAGCTGTCACGGGCCGGGACTCTGCCAGAGCCCACCGACAAAAAAGTCAGCCCGGGACCGGGGCTCCGTCCCGGGCGGCGACCGCGGCCGCGGCCCGCCGCTTGCGCCGGCTCTCCGCGGTCACCACGACGGCGATCGCGGCCAGCACGATCAGCCCGCCGAGCAGCGTCGCCCCGGTCAGCACCTCGTCCGCGATCAGCACCCCGAGCAGCACGGCCACCGCCGGGTTGACGTACGCGTACGTCGACACCAGCGACACCGGCGCGTTGCCGAGCAGCCACACGTACGCGGTGAAGGCGACCAGCGAGCCGAAGACGATCAGGTACGCCATCGCCAGCCAGGACGTCCCGGACACCTCGGCGATGGAGAAGCCGCGCAGCTCGCCGACCGCCGGCGAGAGCACCAGCAGCGCCAGCCCGCCGGCCAGCATCTCGATCGTGGTCAGGGTCAGCGGGTCGGCCGGCACCGGCCGGCGGGTGACCAGCAGCGAGCCGGCCGCCCAGGACAGCGAGGCGATCACGCACAGCGCCGCGTAGCCCAGGTCGGTGTCGCCGGAGTCGCCGGGCACGAAGATCAACGCCACCCCGGCGAAGCCGAGCAGCACCCCGCCCGAGGTGGCCAGCCCGGGCCGGTCGCCGAGGCCGGCCCGCAGCACCACGATCCACAGCGGGATGCAGGCCACCAGCAGCGCGGCCAGCCCCGAGTCGACCCGCTGCTCGGCGACGCTGACCAGCCCGTTGCCGCCGCAGAGCAGCAGCACCCCGGACACCGCGGCGGTGGTCGCCTGCGGGCGGGTGACCCGCAGCGCCGACCGGCCGCGGACGGCGGCCACGTAGGCGAGCAGGATCAGCCCGGCGGCGAGGAAGCGAGCCGAGGCGGACAGCAGCGGCGGCATGGTCTCGACCGCGTACCGGATCGCCAGGTACGTCGAGCCCCACACCACGTACACGATCGCGAGCGCTCCCCACACCCGCCCGCCGATCCCCGCGGTCATGCGGCCGCCCCGAGCGGGACCGGACCGGTCCGGGCCGGCACCGGCCGGCCGCGGGTGCGCTGGGTCGCCGCGGTCAGCACCAGCACGACCAGCGCCGCGACCACCGTGGCCGCGCCGACCTGCTCGCCGAGCAGCAGCGCGGCCCAGCCCACCGACAGCACCGGCTGGGCCAGCTGCAGCTGGCCGATGCGGGCGACCCCGCCCCGGGCGAGCCCGCGGTACCAGGCCACGAAGCCGGCGAAGGCGCTCACCACGCTGACGTACGCCAGCCCCAGCCAGGCGCCGGCGGACGGCGCCGCGGGCGGGTGCAGCAGGACCCCGGCGACGGCCACCGGCAGCACGATCGGCATACCGAGCACCAACGCCCAGGCGATCACCTGCCATCCCGGCATCTCCCGGGCCAGCGCGCCGCCCTCGGCGTACGCCACCGCGGCCGACGCGACCGCGGCGAGCAGCAGCAGGTCCGCCGGCCGGGGCGCGCCGGCGCCCTGCACCGCCGCGAAGACCAGCACGGACACCGCGCCGGCGCCGGCGGTGAGCCAGAAGCCGAGCCGGGGCCGCTCCCCCGCCCGCAGCACCGCCACCACCGCGGTGGCCGCCGGCAGCAGCCCGATCAGCACCGCGCCGTGCGCGGCGCCGACCCCGCGCAGCGCCAGCGCGGTGAAGACCGGGAAGCCGGCGACCGCGCCGGCCGAGACGAGCAGCAGCCGGCGGACCTGCCGGCCGGACGGCCGCGGCGCCCGCGCGATCAGCAGGGCGGCCACGGCCAGCAGCGCGGCCGGCGCGGCGCGGCCGATGCCCACCGTCAGCGGGCCGAAGGCGGGCAGCGCCCCGCGGGTGGCCGGCAGGGTGAGGCTGAAGGCCAGCACGCCGAGCCCGCCCCAGGCCAGGGCCGGGAGCGGCACCCGATCCGGCACGAAAGCGCTACTCTGTCCTCTCATGAGCAACGGTAGCAGTACCGAGCGGGTGCTCGCCGACCTCCGGCGGCACGCGGCCGCCGGCCGCCCCGGCGACCTGCTGCCGTCCACCCGCGACATGGTCGCCCGGCTCGGCGTCGGGCCGGTCACGGTGTCCCGGGCGGTGGCCCGCCTGGCCGCCGAGGGCGTGCTGGTGTCCGAGCCCGGGCGAGGCACGTTCGTGGCGCCGCCGCGGCCGGGCGCGCCGGCCGAGCCGGCCGACCCCGGCTGGCAGACCGTCGCGCTCGCCGACCGCGCGGTCCGCGCCGACGAGCTGCTCGAGCTGCTCGCCCCGCCGCGGCCGGGCGACGTCGTGCTCGCCACCGGCTACCTGGACACCGAGCTGCAGCCGACCCGCCTGCTGGCCGACGCGCTGGCCCGGGCCGCCCGCCGGCCCGGCGCGTGGAGCCGGCCGCCGCTGTCCGGGGTGCCGGAGCTGCGGGCCGCCCTGGCCGGGCTGTCCGGTGTGGACGCGGCCGACGTGCTGGTGGTGCCGGGCGGGCAGGCCGGGCTGTCCACCGCGCTGCGGGCGCTGGCGCCGCCCGGGTCGCCGATCGTGGTGGAGTCCCCGACGTACCTCGGGGTGCTGATGCTGGCCCGCTCGGCCGGCCTGCGCCCGGTGCCGGTGCCGGCCGACGGCGACGGGCTGCGGCCGGACCTGCTGGCCGAGGCGCTGGCCCGCTCCGGCGCCCGGCTCGTCTACTGCCAGCCGTCGTACGCGAACCCGACCGGCTCGGTGATGCCGCCCGAGCGCCGGGCCGCGGTGCTGGCCGCCGTGCAGGACGCGGGCGCGTTCCTGATCGAGGACGACTACGCCCGGCTGCTCGGCCTCGCCGGCGACCCGCCGCCGCCGCTGGTGCTCGACGACCCGCACGGGCACGTGGTCCACCTGACCTCGCTGACCAAACCGACCGCGCCGAGCATGCGGGTCGGCGCGCTGGTCGCCCGCGGGCCGGTCGCCGCCCGGCTGCGCACGCTGCGGGTGCTGGACGACTTCTTCGTGCCGGTGCCGCTGCAGGAGGCCGCGGTCGAGCTGCTCGCCGCCGGCGGCTGGCGCCGGCACCTGACCGCGCTGCGCCGCGCGCTCGCCGGCCGGCGGGACGCGCTGCTGGCCGGGCTGGCCGAGCACGCCCCGCAGCTGCGGGTGCCGCAGGTGCCGGCCGGCGGGCTGCACCTGTGGACCCGGTTGCCCGACGGCCTCGGCGACGTCGAGGTGGCCGACCGGTGCGGCCGGCGCGGGGTGCGGGTCGGCGCCGGCACGCCGTACCACGCCGGCGACCCGCCGGCCGGCCACCTGCGGCTCTCGTTCGCCGCCGAGCCCCCGGAGCGGCTGCTCGCCGGCTGCCGGGTGCTCGGAAACGTGCTGGACGAGATGGGCACCATCTGAGGCATGAGCGTCGTCTGCCGGCCCGCGACCGAGGCCGACCTGGGCGGGATCGCCACCGTCCGGATCCGGACCTGGCAGGACGCGTACCGGGGGATCATGCCGCAGGGCTACCTGGACGCGCTGACCCCGGCCGCGGAGACGGAGCGGCTCCGCCGCCGCGGCCTGGGCACGGGCACCTCGGTCGCCGAGCTCGACGGCGCGGTGGTCGGCTTCGCCGCGGTGGGGCCGTACCGGGAGGAGGACGTGCCGGCGCCGCAGCCCGGCTGCGGCGAGGTCGTGGCCATCTACGTGCTGCCCGGGCACCAGGGCGCCGGCATCGGCCGGGCCCTGCTCGCCCACGCGCTGGAGCAGCTCGGCGACCTGCGCCCGGTGCTGCTCTGGGTGGCCCGGGACAACGCGGCCGCCCGCGGGTTCTACGAGCGGCAGGGCTTCCGCGCCGACGGCGCCACCCAGACCTTCTCGGTGGGCGGGGCGGAGGTCCCCGAGGTGCGCTACCGGCACCCCGCCTAGGGTGTGTCTGCCGGATGTCGGTGGATGCGGGCGGCGTCCAGGCGGCGTCCGGCAAGGCGGAGGAGGAGTCCGATACCGCTGTTGTATCGGCGACGACGACAACGCCGCCGGTCGTCGTCTGGGCGTCGCCCGCGCCGCCAGATGTCCGGCAGGCACACCCTAGGGTGGGGCCGTGGCAGATGTGGGGGTCCGCGCCGCCGGGGCGGACGACGTGCCGGAGATCGCCCGGATCCAGGTGCTGACGTGGACGACGGCGTACCGGCAGTTCCTGCCGGCGGCCGTGCTGGCCGAGCTGACCGAGGAGCGGGCCGCCGGCGCGTGGGCGGCCGCGGTCGGGGCGCCGGCGCCGTACCACGTGCTGGTGGCGTACGAGCAGGACTGGACGGTCGGCTTCACCGCGGTCGGCCCGTCCGGCGAGGAGGATGCCGGGCCCGGCGAGGCGGCGGTCGCGGCGCTGCTGGTGGAGCCGCGCTGGGGCCGGCGCGGGCACGGCAGCCGGCTGCTGGCCGCGGCCGTCGACCACCTGCGCGCCGACGGGATCACCCGGCTGGTCGCCTGGGTGCCGGAGGGCGACCGGGCCTCGGCCGCGTTCTACACCTCGGCCGGCTGGGAGCTCGACGGCGTCGCGCGGACGCTGGAGGCGGACGGCGGGGCGGTGCGCGAGGCCCGCTGGCACACGGCCCTCGACGGGGAGGACACCGAGTGAGCGAGCGCGAGGGCTCGCAGCGCGAGCGGGGAGCGACGAGGGCCGACCGGCCGGCGCCGGCGCCTGCCGGTCCGTCCGCGGAGCGGGCACGGTTTGAAGGGTTCCCCGAGCGGGGGCTGATCTTCTACGAAGGCCTGGAAGCGGACAACTCCAAGCCGTACTGGACCGACCACAAGGACGTGTACGAGGAGTGCGTGCGGGCGCCGATGCTGGCGCTGCTGGCCGAGCTGGAGCCGGAGTTCGGCGCCGGCAAGCTCTTCCGGCCGTACCGGGACGTCCGGTTCAGCAAGGACAAGACGCCGTACAAGACCAACGCCGCGGTCACCGTCGGGGACGGGCACGGCGCCGGGCGCTACCTGTCGCTCGGCGCGGACGGGCTGTTCGTCGGCGGCGGCTATCACCACGCCGCCACCGACCAGGTGGAGCGGCTGCGCCGGGCGGTGGCCGACGACGTGCAGGGCCCGGCGCTGGAGCGGCTGCTCGCCGCCGGCCGCAGGGCCGGCTTCGAGGTGCACGGCGAGCGGCTCACCCGGCTGCCGGCCGGCCACCCAGCCGACCACCCGCGGGCCGACCTGCTCCGGCACAAGACGCTCACCCTGCACCGGCACTGGGAGCCGGAGCCCTGGCTGCACACCCGCGACGCGCTCACCCGCATCCGCCGCGCCTGGCGCGCCCTCACCCCGCTCACCGACTGGCTCGACACCAACGTCGGCCCCACCACCCGCCCCCGCGACCGCCGCTGACCCTGTCAGGGCAGGAGCAGGTGGACGTCGCCGAACTCGTGCCAGAGGTAGCCGGCGGCCAGCGCGGCGCGGTACGACTCGGCGAGCAGGGCCGGGTCGGCGACGGCGGCGAGCAGGCGCAGGTGGGACGCCTCCGGCGGGTGCCAGCCTGTGAGCAGGCCGTCCACGGTGGACGGTCGGTCGTCCGGGGTGACGACCAGGTCGGTCCACCCCCGGGCGGGGCCGCGGGCCGCGGACTCCAGCGCGCGGACCACTGTGGTGCCGACCGCGATCACCCGCCCACCGGCCGCCCGGGTCTCCGCCACCGCGTCCAGGGTGGACGGTGGGACCGCGAACCACTCGGCGTACGGGGCCTCGTCCGCCTCCGGGGAGGACAGCCCGCAGTGCAGCACGACCGCGGCGGTGCGGACCCCGCGCAGCCGCAGCCGGCGGAACGTGCGGGCGGTGAGCGGCCGCCCGGCGCTCGGCATCTCGGCGCTGCCGGGGGTGTCGGCGTGCCCGGTGCGGTACGCCGACAGCGGCCAGCGGGCCGACGTGTAGCCGTAGCGCACCGGCTCCCCGTGGTCGGCGAGCCACCGGCCCAGCGGGGCCGTGGTGGTCAGTCCGGCCGTCCACAGGCGACGGCGGGTGGTCTCGTCCGGGTACGGGTCGCGGATTGCGAGCCGACCACCGCCCGCCAGCGCCACGGCAGTGCCGGACCGGTCCGCGGTGGACGGCTCCCCGCCCGGCCGGCCGGCCGGCGTGCGCAGCTCGACCACCCACGGGGAGGCGGTGGCCCGCAGCGCAGCGGCGGGGTCCCGGCCGGCACTCGGATCCACAGTAGACAGGTGCACCTGGACCCGCTCGCCGGCGGCGGTGACGCCGGTCAGCGCGGCCGGCAGGGTGTCCGAGGTGTTGATCACCAGCAGGTCGCCGGGGCGCAGGACGGCCGGCAGGTGGTACGCGCGGCGGTGGGCCAGGCCCTCGGTGGCGGAGGCGACCAGCATCCGGACCCCGTCGCGGGGCAGGCCGCGGGCCTCCGGCGGGGCGGTGGCGACCGCCCCCTCCAGCAGGGGCAGGGTGGGCGCGCTCATGCGGGCACCCCGACCAGGTCGGCGGCGACGTACCGCCCGCCCGGCAGGTCCCCGTCGACCAGCCGCCGCAGCGCGGGCACCACCGACTCCGGCTCCGGCCGGTCGGAGATGTCCTCGCCCGGGAAGGCCTCCTGGTGCATCGCGGTGCGCATGTCGCCGGGGTCGACCGCATACACGCGCAGGTCCGGCTCCTCGGCGCCGAGCACGTTGGCGAGCTGGTCGAGCGCGGCCTTGCTGGCGCCGTAGCCGCCCCAGCCCTCGTACGCGCCGCCGGCGGCGTCGCTGGAGACCGCCAGCACCCGGCCGCGCGCCGCCCGCAGCGCCGGCAACACCAGCTGGGTCAGCGCGAGCGGGGCGACCGTGTTGGTCTCCAGCACCGCCCGCAGCGCGGCCAGGTCGTAGCGGGCCAGCGGCGGCAGCGGCGACGGGCCGAGCGTGGAGGCGTTGAGGACGAGCAGGTCGAGCCGGTCGCCGGCCGCGGCGGCGAGCTCGCGGCGGTGGCCGGCGTCGGTGACGTCGCCGGCCACGGCGACCACCTCCGCCGGCGCCAACCGGGCCGCGACCGCGTCGAGGTCGGCCGCCGTACGGGCATCGAGGACGAGCCGCCAACCGTCGGCGGCGAGACTGCGGGCGAGCGCCCGGCCGAGGCCGCGGGACGCTCCGGTGATGAGTGCGGTGCGCATGCCTCCACGCTGCTCCCGCGGCCCCCACCCGCACATCGGCCGCGGGCCCACCCCCACCCCCGACCCCGGTCCTACTCCCCCGGTCCCATCCCCCGCGCCAGGAGTGGGGCGAGGGCCGGGACGTCGAGCGTGCCGGCGGCCACCGCGAGGACCAGCTGCTCGGCGTCGTCCACCGGCAGCCGCAGGTCGCGGCCGTTGAGCAGGCAGAAGACCCGGGTCGCCGCCCACGCCAGCCGCTTGTTGCCGTCGACCAGCGGGTGGTTGCGGGCCAGTGCGTGCATCAGCGCGGCGGCCTTCTCCGCGAAGGTCGGGTACGCATCCGCCCCGAAGACGGTCATCCGGGGTCGGCCCGCTGCAGCGGCCAGCGCGCCCGGGTCGCGCAGCAGCACCTCGCCCACGACACCGGCGGCGATCTCGACGAGGTCCTCGACGGACAGGTGGTCGACGGGCGCGAGCCCGCTCACCGGCCCAGGCGCTCGATCAGCTCGGCATCCTCGTCGCGGACCCGCTCGATGGCGGCGCGCAGCCGCTGCGGGCGGTCGCTGACGTACGCCGCGATGGCCGCGCGGGCCACCTCCTGCATGGAGCGGCCCTCCTGCTCTGCCTTGCGGCGCAGGGCGTCGGTCTCCGCTTCGGTGAGCCGCAGGTTCATGGCCACGCGACGATGGTACCACCGCGGTACCGCTCCGGGCACATCAATCGCGGCCGCGGAGGAGGGAGACGGCGAAGGGCCGGAGCTCGCCGCGGGCGATCCCGCTGGCGATGGCCGGGTCCTCGTCCATGATCCTGCGGGCGGCGGCCTCGTCCTCGGCCTCGAAGATCGCGATGCCGGTGTTGACCGGGCCCAGCGTCGGGCCGACGAGGATCATCACGCCCTCGGCGAGCAGCCGCTGCAGCCGCTCGAAGTGGACGCCCCACACCTCCTGCTCGTGCTCGGTCATGGTCGCGGCGAAGTTCTCCCGCGGGGCGTGGATGAAGTAGATCCAGTCGGCCATCCGGCCATGCTGCCGGACCGACCCGGCCCGTCAGGCCTCGTCGGTCATACCGTGACGTACGGCGTGCAGGGCCGCCTGCGTCCGGTCCGCCACCCCGAGCTTGGCCAGCACCGCGCTGACGTGCGCCTTGACCGTCTTCTCGGACAGCGCCAGCTCGCGGGCGATCAGCCGGTTGGACAGCCCCCGGGCGACCAGCCGCAGCACCTCGTGCTCGCGCGGCGTCAGCGGGTCCCGTACGGGCTCGGCGACGCTCTGGACCACGGTCGCCGCCACCGCCGGGTCCAGCGACGCTCCCCCGGCGTGCACCGCCCGCAGCGCGTCGGCCAGCTCCCGCGGCCCGACGTCCTTGAGCAGGTAGCCGGACACCCCCGCCCGGATCGCCGGCAGCACCGACTCCTGCCCCGCGTAGCTGGTCAACACGACGATCTTGACCTCCGGATGGGCCGACCGCAGCCGGCGCACCGCCTCCAGCCCGGACATCCCCGGCAGCACCAGGTCGAGCAGCACGATGTCCGGCTGCAGTCTGGGCACCAGCGCGAGTGCCTGCTCGGCGGTGCCGGCCTCGCCGACCACGTCCATGTCCGGCTGCAGCCCGAGGAAGGTCCGCAGCCCGGCCCGGACCATCTCGTGGTCGTCCACCAGCAGCAGCCGCACCGGCCCACTCGCCGGCGGGTCAGCGGCCGCCGACCCGTCCACTCGCGCCGGCGGGCCAGCGGGCGTCGGCCCGCCCGCAGGCGCGTCAGCAGGCACCGGCGGGTCAGCAGGCACCGGGCACCACCAGCGTGATCCGGGTGCCGGCGCCGGGCGCGGTGTCCACGTGCACGCTGCCGCCGAGCGCCTCGGCCCGCTCCCGCATTGACGTCAGCCCGAGCCGGCGGGACTCGCGCAGCGTACGGGCCAGGTCGAAGCCGGCGCCGTCGTCGGCGACGGTGAGCCGGACCGTGTCGCCGCCGGTGTCGAGGTCGATCTCGATCGAGGCTGCGCCGGCGTGCTGCAGCGCGTTAGCCAGCGCCTCGCTGGCGACCAGCAGGACCTCGCGCTCGACCGTACGGTCCTGGAGCCGGGCCGGTCCGCGCGCCCGCAGCGAGAGCCGCACGTCGTGCACCCGCCGGAGCAGCTCGACCCGCTTGCGCAGCGCCCCGGCCAGCCCGTCGGTGCCGGGGTCGACCGGCCGCAGCGTGTCCACCATGGCCCGCATCTCGGTCAGCCCGGCCCGGGCCAGCTCGCGTACCCGGTCCAGCTGCTCCACCGCCGGGTCGCCCGGCCCGGCCAACGCGGCCGCGCTCTCCGCCGCCAGGGTCAGGCTGAACAGCGTCTGGGTGACCGAGTCGTGCAGCTCCCGGGCCAGCCGGGCCCGCTCCTCGGCCACCGACAGCTCGCGGGCCCGCTCCGTGCGCTGCGCGTTGACCACCGCGAGCGCGGCGTGCGCGGACAGCGTCTCGATCAGCTGCTGGTCGGAGTCGGTGAACGGACCGCCCCGGCGGTCGGCCAGGAACAGCTCGGCCAGCACCTCGCCGCCGGCCACGATCGGCACCCCGAGGAAGGACCGCATGTCCGGGTGCGCGACCGGCCAGCCGCGGAACCGCGGGTCGGCGCGGATGTCGTCCAGCCGGATGGTGCGCGGGCAGTCCAGCAGCGCCCCGAGCAGGCCATGCGTACGGGGCAGCGCGCCGATCCGGGCCCAGGTCTGCGCGTCCACCCCAGCGGTCAGGAACAGCGAGTAGCCGCCGGCGCCGTCCGGGACGCCGAGCGCCGCGTACCGGGCGCCGGCCAGGTCGCGGGCAGCGTCCAGGATGACCCGCAGCACCGGCTCGGTCCGCCGCTCCGCGGCCAGCGCGAGGGTGACGTCGAGCAGCCGGCGCAGCGCCACCGCCTCCGTCGTCTCCGCGCTCACCCGATCATTCTGCGCCCTGACCGACGCCGCCCTCCCGCACCCGCACCCGCACCCGCGCCCGCGTCCGCGCCCGCGCCCGCGAGTGACGGCGTCGGATCGCGACTGACGGCGTCAGCGACGTCAGTCGGGGGCGGAGGACGTCAGTCGCCGGAGGACCACGTCAGTCGGGGGCGGAGGACGTCAGTCGCGGGAGCGGAGCGGCGGCCCAGGAGCGGAGCGGCGGCAGAGGGCGGGCCGAGGCGGCGGGGACGGGACAACGGCGCAGTCCAGGCGGCGCCGGCCCGGGGTGGGTCAGGGGGTGAGGGCGTGGCCGGCGGGAGGGGGTGCAGGGACGGGTGGGGCGGCCGGGAGGGCGATGGGCGGGGCGTGGCCGGCGGATGCACCGTGGCCGGCGGATGCACCGTGGCTGGCCAGTGAGGTGTGGCCGGAGGGCGAGGCGTGGCCGGACGGTGCGCCGTGCCTGGTCGATGCGGTGTGGCCGGCGGGGGTGGTGTGGCCGGGGGTTGGGGTGTCCGGCGGAGCGGGAGGGTCGGCGGGAGGGGTGGGCGCGGGGGGATCACCTTCGGCGGTGATGCCGAACTCGCGGTGAAGGCGGGCCCAGAACCCGTCGCGCAGCGCCCGGCGCGCGTCCTCGTACGGCCGCAGCGAGCGGCTGATCTCCTCCTCCGCCTCGACCAACAGCTCCTTGTCGATGACGGTCGGCAGCACCGGCCCGGGCAGCAGGTCCGCCACGTTTTCCCGCCCGCGGGTGAGCAGCCACCGCGCCGCGATCCGGGCGCCGATGTCCTCCATCTCGGGCCGGTCCGGCCCCAGCCGCGCGCCCGCCGGCGCCGGGACCGGCGCGGGCCGCCGCCCGGCGAAGACGTCCGCCGGCGTCGGCACCGACCGCTCCGCCTCGGCCGAGGTCCCGGCTGGCTCGGCGGCCTCGACCGCCACCGCCGCCGGCGCCGTCGGCGGCTCCGGCTCCGGCTCCCCGGCCAGGAACGGCCGCCAGAACACGGCGTCCAGCTGCTCGACGGTGTCGGCCTCCCAGATCAGCCGCTCGGCCTGGTTCACGCCGTACGGTGGCTCGACTCCCCAGACGTGGACGCGCACGCCGTACGCCTGGGCCGCCTCGACCGCCGGCACCATGTCCTCGTCACCGGCGATCAGGACCACGTCGGACACCGCGCGGTGCCGGGCCAGCACCTCGAGGTCCTGGCGCACCTGGGCGTCCACGCCCTTTTGCTGGCCGGCCGAGTTGAGGTTGCCGAGCCGGACCTTGACGTGCGGCAGGGCGGCGATCTGGCGCTGCTCGACGGTCGGCACCCGGTCGCGGGCCGCGTCGTACCAGTACATCCGGAGCAGCTCCCCGGGCACCACGCCGGCCGCCCGCGCGATCAACGCGCTGATCAGCGGCTCGGTCGCGACCCGGAAGTCGCGCCGCGAGGTGGTGCCGAGGACGAGCTGTCCGACCGAGGCGTAGAGGTAGCCGGCATCGACGAGCAGGGCGTGCCGCTGCCCGCTGGGCGCCGTGGTGTCGGCCACCGGACCACCTCCCGACGCTCCCTCGGCACGCCAGGTGACCACCCGGCATCGCAGCCTACCCCGGCCGGCCGATCACGACGGGCGTCCTGGCCACGGAGGGCGCCCGCCGGCCTCAGCGCACGGGGGGAGCGCCGAGGACGCGACGGGCGCCGGTCCACGCCGGTCCGGCAGGCACCGAACCGGACACCCGCTCCCGGATTTCCCCGGAACCGGAGCGGTCGAGCACAGTGAGAGATGAGCGTATCGCTCTGCGTCATCAACGTCGACAGCCACACCGCACCGCCGAACGGGCGACCCCCGGGCAGCTACAGCCCGAGCAGGGACTCCAGCCCCACGGTGAGCCCGGGCCGGGACGCCACCGACCGGACCGCCAGCAGCACGCCCGGCATGAACGAGACCCGGTCGAACGAGTCGTGCCGGATGGTCAGCGTCTCCCCCACGGTGCCGAGCAGCACCTCCTGGTGGGCGACCAGCCCGGCCAGCCGGACCGAGTGCACCGGCACCCCGGCCACCGTAGCGCCGCGCGCGCCGTCCCGCGCCACCGTGGTGGCGTCCGGGGCCGGCCCGACCTTGGCCTCGGTCCGGGCCGCCGACACCAGCTCGGCCGTCCGGACCGCGGTGCCGCTCGGCGCGTCCGCCTTGCCCGGGTGGTGCAGCTCGATCACCTCGACCGACTCGAAGAAGCGCGCCGCCTCCTGGGCGAACTTCATCGTCAGCACCGCGCCGATGGCGAAGTTGGGCGCGATCACCACCCCCACCCCGGGCGCCTCCTCGACCCAGCCGCGGACGGTGGCGATCTTGTCCGCGTCGAAGCCGGTGGTGCCGACCACGCAGTGGATGCCCTCGTCGATGCACCAGCGGATGTTGTCCAGCACCACGTCCGGGTGGGTGAAGTCGACCACCACCTGCGCGCCTGCGTCGGCCACGCTGAACAGCCAGTCCCCGGCGTCGACCATGGCCACCAGGTCGAGGTCCTCGGCCGCGTCCACGGCCCGGCAGGTCTCGCTGCCCATCCGGCCGCGGGCGCCGAGCACCCCGACCCGCACCGGCTCGTCGGTGCCCGCCGACGCTGTCTCCGCCGACGCGGTCGGCCCAGGAGGATGGGTCATGTCGGCACCCTAGTCGAGTCGCCGGCGCCGGTTCAGTCCAGTGCGCCGGAGAAGTCCGACTCCGCGAACGGTCCGACGACCGCCAGGCACTGCGGTCGGCGCAGCACGTCCGCAGCCACCTCGCGCACCTCGTCGACGGTCACCGCGTCGACCCGGTCGAGCAGCTCGTCGACCGAGAGGACCTCGCCGTACGCGAGCTCGCCCTTGCCGATCCGGCTCATCCGGGAGCCGCTGTCCTCCAGTCCGAGCACCATCCCGCCGCGGGCCTGGCCCTTGCCACGGGCGACCTCGGCGTCGGTGATGCCGTGCTCGGCGACCTCGGCCAGCTGCTCGCGGACCAGCGACAGCACGTCCGGCACCTTCGCCGGGTGGCAGCCGACCGACACGCCGAACTGGCCGGCGTCGGCGTACTGGGAGGCGAACGAGTAGACCGAGTACGCCAGCCCGCGCTTCTCCCGGATCTCCTGGAACAGCCGCGAGCTGGTCCCGCCGCCGAGCGCGCTGTTGAGCACGCCGAGGGCGAACCGGCGGTCGTCCCCGCGGGCCATCCCGGTGCTGCCGAGCACGACGTTGGCCTGCTCGGTCGGCCGGTCCAGGACGGCCAGCCGGCGGACCGGGCCGCGGCCGGGGCGGCGGCCGGCCCGCGGCGGCAGCGGGGTCGCGCCGGTGTCCAGTCGCGAGTCGAAGGCGCGCCGGACCCGGCGCACCACGTCGGCGTGCTCCAGCCGGCCGGCGGCCGCGACGACCATGGTCTCCGGCCGGTAGCGGCGCCGGTAGTAGCCGGCGATCTGGTCCCGCCGCAGCGCCTCGATGGTCTCGATCGCGCCGATCACCGGCCGGCCCAGCGGGGTGTCGCCGAACAGCGCCTCGCCGAAGAGGTCGTGCACGAGGTCGCCCGGGTCGTCGTCACGCATGGCGATCTCCTCGAGGATCACCCCGCGCTCCACCTCGACGTCGGCCGGCGCGATCGTCGCCGCGGTCACCACGTCGCAGACCAGGTCCACCGCCATCGGCAGGTCGGTGTACAGGACGTGCGCGTAGTAGCAGGTGTGCTCCTTCGCGGTGAACGCGTTGAGGTCGCCGCCGACCGCGTCGACCGCGACCGCGATGTCCAGCGCCGAGCGGGTGGCGGTGCCCTTGAAGAGCAGGTGCTCGAGGAAGTGCGAGGCGCCGGACAGCGGCGGCGTCTCGTCCCGGGAACCGACGCCGACCCAGACCCCGACCGCGGCCGAGCGGGCGCCGGGCACCTGCTCGGTCACCACCCGGAGGCCGCCGGGCAGCACGGTCCGCCGGATCGCCTCGCCGGCCGCGCCGGACAGCAGCGTCGTACGCACCCGCCCGCTCACGCGCCGCCCCCGGCCGCCGGGATCGGCGTGCCCGGGACGGATCCGACCGGCCGCATGGCGACCGGGGCCGACCCGACCGGCCCCATGGCGACCGGAGTGGACCCGACCGGCCGCGTGGCGACCGGGACGGGCCCGGCCGGAGGCACGGCGGACGGCCGGGCCCGCTCCGGCCCGGAGGCCGGAGCGGGGACCAGGACCGTCATCAGGCGGTGGGTGCCGGCTCCGCGGCGGGCGCCGGCGCGGCGGCCGTCTCCTCGCGCACCGGGACCAGGCTGATCTTGCCGCGGTTGTCGATGTCGGTGATCTCCACCTGGAGCTTGTCGCCGACCTTGACGACGTCCTCGACCTTGCCGATGCGCTTGCCGTTGCCGAGCTTGCTGATGTGCACCAGCCCGTCCCGGCCCGGCAGCAGCGAGACGAACGCGCCGAAGGCGGCGGTCTTGACGACCGTGCCGAGGAAGCGCTCGCCGATCTTCGGCAGCTGCGGGTTGGCGATCGCGTTGATCCGGTCCACCGCGGCCTGCGCGGACGGGCCGTCGGCGGCACCGACGTAGATCGTGCCGTCGTCCTCGATCGAGATCTCGGCGCCGGTCTCGTCCTGGATGGCGTTGATGATCTTGCCCTTCGGCCCGATCACCTCGCCGATCTTGTCGACCGGGATCTTCACCGTGGTCACGCGGGGCGCGTACGGCGACATCTCGTCCGGCTCGTCGATCGCCTCGGTCATCACGTCGAGGATGTGCAGCCGGGCGTCGCGGGCCTGGGTGAGCGCCTGGGCGAGCACGTCGGACGGGATGCCGTCGAGCTTGGTGTCCAGCTGCAGCGCGGTGACGAACTGCCGGGTGCCGGCCACCTTGAAGTCCATGTCGCCGTACGCGTCCTCGGCGCCGAGGATGTCGGTCAGCGCGACGTACTCCGTCTTGCCCTCGACCTCGTCGGAGATCAGGCCCATGGCGATGCCGGCGACCGGGGCTCGCAGCGGCACGCCGGCGTTGAGCAGCGACAGGGTGGACGCGCAGACCGAGCCCATCGAGGTCGACCCGTTGGAGCCGAGCGCCTCGGAGACCTGGCGGATCGCGTACGGGAACTCCTCGCGCGAGGGCAGCACCGGGATCAGCGCCCGCTCCGCCAGCGCGCCGTGCCCGATCTCGCGGCGCTTCGGCGAGCCGACCCGGCCGGTCTCCCCGGTCGAGTACGGCGGGAAGTTGTAGTTGTGCATGTAGCGGCGGTGCTTGACCGGCGAGAGCGTGTCGAGCTTCTGCTCCATCCCGAGCATGTTGAGCGTGGTGACGCCGAGGATCTGCGTCTCGCCCCGCTCGAACAGCGCCGAGCCGTGGGTGCGCGGCAGGATCTCCACCTCGGCGGACAGCTGCCGGATGTCGGTCGGGCCGCGGCCGTCGATGCGGACCTGCTCGCGCAGGATGCGCTGGCGGACCAGCTTCTTGGTCAGCGACCGGAACGCGCCGGAGATCTCCTTCTCCCGGCCCGCGAAGGTCTCCAGCTCCTGGACGGCGACGGCCTTGATCTGGTCGAGGCGGGCCTCGCGCTCCTGCTTGGCGCCGATGGTCAGCGCCTGCGCGAGCTGGTCGGACACCGCGGCCTCGACGGCGGCGAACACGTCGTCGCCGTACTCCGGGAAGGTCGGGAACTCGGCGGTCGGCTTGGCGGCCACCCCGGCGAGCTCGGCCTGCGCGGCGACCAGCGTGCGGATGAACGGCTTGGCCGCCTCCAGCCCCGCGGCCACGATCTCCTCGGTCGGCGCGGTCGCGCCCTCGCCGACCAGCCGGATCGCGTGCTCGGTGGCCTCGGCCTCGACCATCATGATCGCGACCTCGTCACCCTCGGTGACCCGACCGGCGACGACCATGTCGAAGGTCGCGGTCTCCAGCTCGGAGTGGGTCGGGAAGCCGACCCACTGGCCCTCGACCAGCGCCACCCGGGTGGCTCCGATCGGGCCGGAGAACGGCAGCCCGGACAGCTGGGTGGACATGGACGCCGCGTTGATGGCGAGCACGTCGTAGAGGTGGTCGGGGTGCAGCGACATGACCGTGATGACGACCTGGACCTCGTTGCGCAGGCCCTTGACGAAGGACGGCCGCAGCGGCCGGTCGGTCAGCCGGCAGGTGAGGATCGCGTCCTCGCTCGGCCGGCCCTCGCGGCGGAAGAACGAGCCGGGGATCCGGCCCGCGGCGTACATCCGCTCCTCGACGTCGATCGTGAGCGGGAAGAAGTCGAACTGCTCCTTGGGGTGCTTGCCGGCCGTGGTGGCCGACAGCAGCATGGTCTCGTCGTCGAGGTACGCGACCGCGGAGCCGGCCGCCTGCCGGGCCAGCCGGCCGGTCTCGAAGCGGATCGTGCGGGTGCCGAAGCGGCCGTTGTCGATCGTCGCCACGGCCTCGTGGACTGTGCTTTCTGACACTCTTGGTGCCCTTCCTTCCGTCGTCCGTGCCGGGGACGGCGTCAGGAGCGGGTCCGGCGGGCCGGTCTTCGATGGGAGCGCCCGGGGCTCGTCGTCCCGGGGGCCACTACCGAGGACCGGCGGCGGGCGGACGTCCTCCCGGCGCCAGGCGCTCCGGCTCGGAGCCCTGGTCCCGTACGGCGGGGTGCCGTACGAGGAAGGGAGCGGCCGGTCGGCCGCTCCCTTCTTGGCGCTATCGGCGCAGGCCGAGTCGCTCGATCAACGACCGGTAGCGGGTGATGTCGGTCTTCGCGAGGTACTTCAGCAGCCGGCGCCGCCGGCCGACCAGCAGCAGCAGGCCGCGCCGGCTGTGATGGTCGTGCTTATGCGTGCGCAGGTGCTCGGTCAGGTCCGAGATCCGGCGCGACAGCATCGCCACCTGGACCTCGGGGGATCCCGTGTCGCCGTCCGCGGTCGCGTACTCGGACAGGATCTGCGTCTTCACGTCGCTGGCCAGCGCCACGCCGTCTCCCTCGCTCTAGCTCTGGTGTGCGCCGCCGGTCGTCGTCACGGAGGCAGACTTCACACCGCACCTGATGGTGCGTGACACCCAGGATACCAGGCGGGTGGGCGGGGCCGGTCAGTGCAGGATCCGGCGCGCCTTCTCCACGTCCCGGCCCATCTGCTCGACCAGGTCCTCGACCCGGTCGAACTTCTCCATCCCGCGGATCCGCTGGACGAACTCGACGCCCAGCTCGACGCCGTAGATGTCCTCGTCGAAGTCGAGAATGTATGCCTCGACCGTGCGGTCCTTGCCCTCGAAGGTGGGGTTGGTGCCGACCGAGATCGCCGCCGGCAGCCGCTCCCCGCGCAGCACCGCCCAGCCGGCGTAGATGCCGTCGGCGGGCACCGCCGTGTGCCGGTCGGACCGCACGTTGGCGGTCGGGTAGCCGAGCTGCCGACCGCGGCCGGCGCCGCGCACCACGATGCCGTCGATCCGGTGCGGCCGGCCCAGCGCCCGCGCCGCCTGGTCGACCTCGCCCGCGTCGATGCTGGAGCGCACGTACGTCGAGGACAGCGTCACGTCGTCGTCGCGGAGCAGGGGGACCTCCTCGGTCGAGAAGCCGAACGTACGGCCCAGCGTACGCAGCGTGCCGAGGTGACCGGCGGCCTTGTGGCCGAAGCGGAAGTTTTCCCCCACCACCACCGCGGCCGCGTGCAGGTGCTCGACCAGCACCAGGTGCACGAACTCGCCCGGGTCGAGCCGGCTGAACTCGGTGCTGAACGGCATCACGCAGACCACGTCGATGCCGAGCTGGTCGAGCAGCTCCGCCTTGCGCCGCAGGGGGGTGAGCACCGGCGGGTGCGACCCCGGCCGGACCACCTCGCTCGGATGCGGGTCGAAGGTGAGCACGACCGCGGGCTGGTCGGTGTCCCTGGCCCGCTGCACCGCCCGGCCGATGATCTGCTGGTGCCCGCGGTGGACGCCGTCGAAGACGCCGATCGTCACGACACAGCGCCCCCACCCCGACGGCGTGCTGTCGAGCCCTCGCCAGCGCAGCACCCGCCCACCCTACCGGCCCCCCTCCCCGGCCCCCGCCCCTCACCCCACTTCGCCGACTGAGAAGTTCCCCGGCGACTGAGCAGCTATTGCGTCTCAGTCGCGCCGGAACTTCTCAGTCGGCGGAGGTGCCAGCGGGACGGAAGACGACGAGCGGCCGGGCGGCGCCGTCCCGCTCGGCGACCAGCGCGACCACCGCGCCGGTGGGGTCGAAGGCGCCGTACGGCCCGGGCCGGCCGACCGGCTCCAGCTTGCCCCCGTGGGCGAGCCGCCCGGCCGCCGCCTCGTCCAGGTCGCGGCGCGGGAACGCGGCCGCCACCGCCGCGTCCAGCGGCACCGGCACCGGGTCGGCCCGCTCGGCCAGCTGCTCCAGCGTCAGCGCGTCGGCGAGCGTGAACGGCCCGACCCGGGTCCGCCGCAGCGCGGTCAGGTGCCCGCCGACGCCCAGCCCGGCGCCGAGGTCGCGGGCCAGCGCCCGCACGTACGTCCCCGACGAGCAGTCCACCTCGACATCCAGGTCGAGCAGCTCCGGCGCCGGCCGCCGGGACCCGACCAGCGCCAGCCGGGACACCGTGACGGGCCGGGCGGCCAGCTCGACCGGCTCCCCCGCCCGGACCCGCGCGTACGCCCGCTGCCCGTCCACCTTGATCGCGGACACCGCCGACGGGACCTGGGCGATCGCGCCGGTCAGCGCGGCCAGCCCGGCTTCGACCGCGGCGGTCCCGACGCCGGCCGCGGACGCCCCGCCGGTCACCTCGCCCTCGGCGTCGTCGGTGACCGTCGACTGCCCGAGCCGGACGGTGGCCGCGTACGACTTGTCGGTCAGCGCCAGGTGGCCGAGCAGCTTGGTGGCCCGCTCGACGCCGAGCACCAGCACGCCGGTGGCCATCGGGTCGAGCGTGCCGGCGTGCCCGACCCGGCGGGTGCGGGCGATCCGGCGCACCCGGCCGACCACGTCGTGCGAGGTCCAGCCGGCCGGCTTGTCGACCACGACCAGCCCGCCCACCCCGGGCTCCGGCCGGGTCCGGCGGACGCCGGGACCGGCCGCCGGCGGCCCCGTCATCCGGACAGGCGGGGGGCGGACGCGAGCGCGGCGCGGATCGCGCCCACGGTCGCGTCGAGGTCGTCGGTCGAGGTGAAGCCGGCGGCGAAGCGGTGCCCGCCGCCGCCCAGCGACACCGCGACCGCGCTGACGTCCACCCGGCCCTTGGACCGCAGCGACACCGACCAGCCGACCCCGGGCTGCTCCTTGCACACCGCCGCCACCTCGGCCTCGGCCGCGGTGCGGACCAGGTCGATGACGCTCTCCGCCTGGTCCGGGGCCAGCCCGGACGCGGCCAGCTCGGCCGCCCGGGTCTCGGTCCAGACCAGGCCGAGGCCGCCGGCCGCGTCGGGCTCCAGCCGGGCCCGGGCCAGCGCGGCCCCGACCATGCCGAGCCAGCCGGCCGGGTGGGTGTCCAGCAGCCGGCGGGCCAGCACGTCGTGCCGGATGCCGGTGCGCAGCAGCCGGGCGGCCAGCTCGTGCGTCTCCGCCGTGGTGGCGGCGAACTTGAACGCGCCGGTGTCGGTGACCAGCCCGGCGTACAGGCAGGCGGCGACGTCCGCGTCCACCGGCTCGTCCAGCCGGCGGACCAGCTCCTCGACCAGCACCGCGGTCGCGGCCGCGGCCGGGTCGACCAGGTGCACCGAGCCGAAGCCGGTGTTGGACGCGTGGTGGTCGACGACCAGCACCTCGGCTGCGGTGTCGACCAGCCCGGCCAGCGAGCCCAGCCGGTCGGCGCTGCCGGTGTCGAAGGTGACCAGCAGCGCCGGCGTGGCCGGCACCTCCCCGGGCCGGACCAGCAGCCCGGTGCCGGGCAGCCCGGCCAGCGAGTCGGGCAGGTCGAACGGCTCGCTGAACGACGGCCACACCCGGCAGCCGCGCCGGTGCAGCACCTGGGCGAGCCCGAGCATGCTGCCCAGCGCGTCCGCGTCCGGGTTGAGGTGGCAGGCCATCGCCGCCTCCGGGCAGTCCCGGAGCAGCGCGACCGCCTTGTCCCAGTGCGCCCCTGTCAGGGGTGCGGCATCGCGGCATCGGCGGCATCGGCCCGGTCACGAGTCCGAAGGGTGCCCGGCCGGCGGGCCGGCGTCCACCTCGGTCACGCCGGGGGCACCGTCGGTGCCGTCTCCGGAGTCGTCGGACTCGTCGTCGCGGTCGTGCTTGTACGGGTCCGGGTCACCCGCGTACGTCGCGCCCTGCCGGACCTGGACCAGCCCGGCGTCGGCGTCCCGGGCCACGGCCAGCAGCTCGTCGATGCGGCCGGCCTGGTCGGGCACGGCGTCCGGCACGAACGCGATCGTGGGGGTGAACTTGATCCCGGTCTGCCGCCCGACCTGGCTGCGCAGCACGCCCCGGGCGCTCTCCAGCGCCGCCGCCGACTCGGCCCGGGCCGTGTCGTCGCCGTACACCGTGTAGTAGAGCGTGGCGTCGCGCAGGTCAGGGGTGACCCGCGCGTCGGTGATCGTCACCATGCCCAACCGCGGGTCCTTGACCTGCATCTCCAGCGTGTTGGCGACGATCTCGCGGATGCGCACCGCGAGCCGCCGCGCACGCGCCTGGTCGACCACTTGGGAACCCCTCGCCCCTTCGTCCTCAGTCGTCGGTGTCGCGGAACAGCTGCCGGCGCACCGACAGCAGCTCGACCTCGGGCCTTCCCGCGATCAGCCGTTCGCACGCATCCAGCACCTCGGTGACCTGCTGCGCATCGCCGGCCACGGCCGCGACGCCGACCTGCACCCTGCGGTGCAGGTCGGCGTCGCCGACCTCGGCCGCCGCCACGGAGTAGCGGCGGCGCAGCTCGGCCACCACCGGCCGGACCACGGACCGCTTCTCCTTGAGCGAGTGGACGTCGCCCAGCAGGAGGTCGGCCACCAGCGAGCCGGTGAACAGCGTCCTACCCCCGCGGCTTCTCGCGCAGCTCGAACGTCTCGATCACGTCATCGATCTTGATGTCGTTGAACGAGCCGAGCCCGATGCCGCACTCGTAGCCCTCACGGACCTCGGTCGCGTCCTCCTTGAACCGCTTCAGCGAGGTGACCGACAGGTTGTCGGCGACCACCGAGCCGTCCCGGATCAGGCGCGCCTTGGTGTTGCGCCGGATCTCGCCCGAGCGGACCAGGCAGCCGGCGATGTTGCCGATCCGCGGCACCCGGAAGACCTCGCGGACCTCCGCCGTGCCGAGCTGGGCCTCCTCGAACTCCGGCTTGAGCATGCCCTTGAGCGCGGCCTCGATCTCCTCGATGGCCTGGTAGATCACGGTGTAGTACCGGATCTCCACGCCCTCGCGGTCCGCCGCCTCCCGCGCCCGGCCGACCGGCCGGACGTTGAAGCCGATGATGATCGCGTCCGAGGCGGTCGCCAGGTTGACGTCGTCCTCGGTGATGCCGCCGACGCCGCGGTGGATGACCCGCAGCGACACTTCCTCGCCCTCGCCGACCTCGATCTTCATCAGTGCGTCCTCGAGCGCCTCGACCGAGCCGGAGCCGTCGCCCTTGAGGATCAGGTTGAGCTGCTCGACCTGGCCCTCCTTGAGCACCCGGTCCAGGTCGTCCAGCGAGATGCGCCGCCGCGACTTCGCCAGCTGCGCGTTGCGCTCCCGGGCCTGCCGGCGCTCGGCGATCTGCCGGGCCACCCGGTCCTCGTCGACGACCAGGAAGCTGTCGCCGGCCCCGGGGACCGAGGTGAAGCCGAGCACCTGGACCGGACGGGCCGGGCCCGCCTGGGTGAGCTGCTGGCCGGTCTCGTCGAGCATCGCCCGGACCCGCCCGAAGGCGTCGCCGGAGACGATCGAGTCGCCGACGTGCAGCGTGCCCCGCTGGACCAGCACGGTCGCGACCGGGCCGCGGCCGCGGTCGAGGTGCGCCTCGATGGCGACACCCTGCGCGTCCTGGTCCGGGTTGGCCCGCAGGTCCAGCGACGCGTCCGCGGTCAGCAGCACCGCCTCGAGCACGTCGTCGATGCCGAGCCCCTGCTTCGCGGACACGTCCACGAACATGGTCTCGCCGCCGTACTCCTCGGCGACCAGGCCGTACTCCGTCAGCTGCTGGCGGATCTTGGCCGGGTTGGCGCCTTCCTTGTCGATCTTGTTGACCGCGACCACGATCGGCACGTCGGCCGCCTGGGCGTGGTTGAGCGCCTCCACCGTCTGCGGCATGACGCCGTCGTCGGCGGCGACCACCAGGATGACGATGTCCGTCACGTTGGCACCGCGGGCCCGCATGGCGGTGAACGCCTCGTGACCCGGGGTGTCGATGAACGTGATCGGGCGCTCCTCGCCCTCCGTGGTGTGCGCGATGACCTGGTAGGCACCGATGGCCTGGGTGATGCCGCCGGCCTCGCCCTCCATCACCTGCGTACGCCGGATGGCGTCCAGCAGGCGGGTCTTGCCGTGGTCGACGTGACCCATGACGGTGACCACCGGGGGCCGCGCCACCAGGTCGGTGTCGTCGCCCTCGTCTTCGCCGAAGGTGAGGTCGAAGGCGTCGAGCAGCTCGCGGTCCTCGTCCTCCGGGCTGACCACCTGGATCGTGTAGCCGAGCTCGGCGCCGAGCAGCTGCAGCGTTTCGTCGCTGACCGACTGGGTCGCGGTGACCATCTCGCCGAGGTGGAACATCACCGTCACCAGCGAGGCCGGGTTGGCGTTGATCCGGTCGGCGAAGTCGGCCAGCGAGGCGCCGCGGGGCAGCTTGACGACGTCGCCGTTGCCCCGGGGGACCTGCACGCCGCCCAGCGACGGCGCCGACATGTTGTCGAACTCCTGACGCCGCTGCTTCTTGCTCTTGCGGCCGCGGACCGGGCCCCGGCCGCCACCGCGGCCGAACGCGCCGGCCGTGCCGCCGCCGCGACCGCGGCCACCGCCGCCGGGACGACCGCCCGGGCCGCCGCGGAAGCCGCCGCCGGCACCGCCGCCACCGCCGCCGCCGGGACCGCCGCGGTAGCCACCGCCGGCACCGCCGCCACCCGGACCGCCGGGACGGCCGGCACCGCCGCCGCCGGCACCGCCGCGGAAGCCGCCGCCGGCACCGCCGCCGGGACGACCGCCCGGGCCGCCGGGACGACCGCCGGGACCGCCGCCCGGACGACCGCCGCCCGGGCCGCCGGGAGCGCGGCCGGGCATCATGCCCGGGTTGGGGCGCGGGCCGCCCGGGCCGGGGCCCGGACGCGGGCCACCCGGGCCCGGACGCGGGCCACCCGGGCCGGGAGCACCCTGACGCGGGCCACCCGGGCCGGGGCGCGGGCCGCCGGGGCCGGCGGCACCCGGACGGGGACCGCCCGGGCCGGGGCGCGGGCCGCCGGCCCCGGGACGCGGCGCCGGGGGACGCGGCGGCAGGCCGGGCGTGGCGCCCTGGTTGACGCCGAAGGGGTTGTTGCCGGGACGCGGGGCCGGCCGCGGCGGCAGGCCCGGGGTCGCGGCGCCGCCCGCGGCGGGCGCGCCGGCCGCGGGGCCGTCACCGGCGGGACGCGGGCCGGGGGCCGAGGCCGGGCGCGGGCCGGGCGCGGTGCCGGGCCGCGGCGGGGCCGGGGTGCGGGCGCCGGCCGAGGCGGCCGGGGCCTGCGGAGCGGCCGCGGGACGCGGGCCGGGCAGCTGGCCGGGCTGGCTGGGCTGACCGGCCGGGGTGGGCTGACCGCCCGGACCGCTCGGGCCGGGCTGTCCGGGCTGGCCCGGGCCGGGACGGGTCGCGCCACCGGGCGCGGTCGGGCGGGCCGGGCCCGGGGTGGGCGCGCCGCCGGTCGGCCGGCGGCCGGGCCGCGGGCCGGGGGTGGGGCCGCCGCCGGCGGCCGGGAACGCTTCCTTCAGCCGCCGGGCGACCGGCGGCTCGATGGTCGAGGACGCGCTCTTGACGAACTCGCCCATCTCCTTGAGCTTGGCCAGAACGACCTTGCTCTCGACTCCGAGCTCCTTCGCGAGCTCGTGCACGCGGGCCTTGCCTGCCACTGGTCTCCTCGTCCGGAGCCGGGCGGCGGCCCGCTCGGCTCAGCTAGTGATGGAACACGCTCATCGCTGGCGCTTCATCGAGTGCTCATCGGGTTTCTGACCTGCCTCGGGTCGAGGGAACGGGCACCGTACCCGTCCCCTGGGGTGCATCCGGGCTGTGCTGCGCAACGTACTCACGGAGGGGCGCGACGTCGAGCGCGGCGGTCACGCGCAAGGCGCGCCCGAACGCCCGGCGCCGCTCCGCGAGCACGAGGCACGCCGGGGCGGGATGCAGGGACGCACCACGACCAGGCGAGCGACGAAGGGGATCGGGAACGATCCGGAGACCGGACGGACCCTCGACCACCACGACACGCAGCAGCTCGGAGGCCGGCGAGCGCTGACGGCAACCGACGCAGGTGCGCACGGGCACCGACGACGTCCGACGGACCACGCTCAGTCTACCCCGACGACGGCGTGTCGCGGGGGCGGGCGGTCGAGCCACCCCCGGCCGCGCCCGCGCGACCCGCCGGAGCACCCGCTCCGGCCGGCCTGGCCGACCCCGCGGGGGCAGGCGCCGCGGGCGGCGCGGGCGGCGCGGCGTCGCTGCGGATGTCGATCCGCCACCCGGTCAGCCGGGCGGCCAGCCGCGCATTCTGCCCCTCCCGGCCGATCGCCAGCGACAGCTGGTAGTCCGGGACCACCACCCGGGCGGACCGGGCGGTCGCGTCGACCACCTCGACCGAGATCACCTCAGCCGGGGACAGCGCGTGCGCGATGAACGCGGCCGGGTCGTCCGACCAGTCCACGATGTCGATCTTCTCGCCGTGCAGCTCGGCCACCACGTTGCGGACCCGGGCCCCGACCGGGCCGATGCACGCGCCCTTGGGGTTGACCCCGGACACGGTCGCACGGACCGCGATCTTGGACCGGTGGCCGGCCTCGCGGGCCACCGCCGGGATCTCCACGGTGCCGTCGGCGACCTCGGGCACCTCCAGCGCGAAGAGCTTGCGGACCAGGTTGGGGTGGGTCCGGCTGAGCGTGATCGACGGCCCGCGGGCGCCCTTGTTGACGCCGACCACGTACGCCTTCAGGCGCATGCCGTGCGTGTAGACCTCACCCGGGACCTGCTCGGCCGGCGGCAGCACCGCCTCCACCTTGCCGAGGCTGACCAGCACGATCCCGCGCTCGGCGCGGCTCTCGTGGTGCTGCACCACGCCGCCGACCACGTCGCCCTCGCGGCCGGACCACTCCCCGTAGGTGATGTCGTGCTCGGCATCGCGCAGCCGCTGCAGGATGACCTGCTTGGCGGTCATCGCCGCGATCCGGCCGAAGTCCTGCGGGGTGTCGTCCCACTCCCGCGCCACCGTGCCGTCCTCGGCCAGCTCCTGCGCCCAGACGGTGACGGTGCCGCTCTTGCGGTCGACCTCGACCCGGGCCTCCGGCTGCGGGCCCTCGGTGTGCTTGTACGCCGTGAGCAGGGCGGTCTCGATCGCCTCGACCACGGTGTCGAAGGAGATCTCCTTCTCCCGCTCGATCAGGCGCAGCGCCGCGATGTCGACGTTCACGAGTCCTCCTCCCCTTCGCCGTCCCCGGCCCGTCCGAACTCCACCTGCACCCGACCCCGGCCCAGCTCCCCGTACGGCACCCGGGCGCCGGGCTCCAGCTCCACCGACTCGTCGTCCGCGTCGACCACCCGGGCCCGCACCGGCCGGCCGGCCACCGGCACCTCGACCAGCCGGCCGACCGCGCGCCGCCAGTGCCGCGGCTCGGTCAGCGGCCGGTCCACCCCCGGGGAGGTGACCTCCAGCACGTACGGCGAGCTGCCCAACAGGTCGTCGTTCGCGTCGAGCACGCCGGAGACCGCCCGGCTCACCTCGGCCACGCCGTCCAGCGAGACGCCGCCGTCCGCGTCCACCACCACGCGCACCACCTTGCGGCGGCCCGCCGGGCTCACCGCGATCTCCTCGAGGTCGAAGCCCGCCGCGGTCACCGCCGGCTCGATCACGCTCGCCAGGCGCTCTCGCTGGGCCGCTGCGGACGCCATGAGAAAGCCTCCTCGGCCGGGGGTGGCGAACCTCACGAGGGTAGCGGTTCGGTCGAGTCAACACGAAGAAGCGGACACGGGCAGTGAACGGCGCGGCGGCGCGGCGGCCCGTCCGGGTGGTCCACGGGGACGCGGCGTGCTCTGTAACACTTCCGGACCGTGGTCGTCCTCCGCCGCCGGACCGTGCTGGGGCTCGCCGGCGCGGGTGCCGGCGCGCTCGCCGCCGGCTGCACGGGGACCGGCGGGCCGGGCGCGACCCCGACGCCGACGGTGGCGCCGCCGCCCGACCCGCTGCTGGCCGAGCTGGCCGACGAGCGGCGGCTGGTCGCGCTGTACGCGGCCACCGCGGCCCGGCACCCGGCGCTGGCGGAGCGGCTGCGCGGCCCGGCGGCCGACCACGCCGACCACGTGGAGGCGCTGACCCGGGCGCTGGACGACGCCGGCTCGCCGGCGCCCACCGGCCCGGCGAGCAGCGCGGCGCCGCGCGCGGTGCCGGCCTCGCCGGCGGCCGCGCTGGCCGGGCTGCGGGCGGCCGAGCGGGCCGCGGCCGCCGCCCGCGGGGCCGCCGCGCTGACCGCGCCCGGACACCGGGCCGGGCTGCTGGCCAGCGTGGCCGCATGCGAGGCCAGCCACCAGCAGGTGCTCCGGTGACCGACGCCCCCACCGGCACCCCCACCGGCACCGCTGGCCCCACCGGCACCGCTGCCGGCGCGGTGGAGGCGCTGCAGACGGCGCTGGCGGCCGAGCACGCGGTGGTCTGGGGCTACGGGGTGGTCGGCGGGCGGGCCGACGACGCGCTGCGCCCGAAGGTCCGCGACGCCGACTCGGTGCACCGGGCGCGGCGGGACGGCACCGCCGCGCTGGTCCGCCGGTACGGCGGCGACCCGGTGCCGACCGAGGCGGCGTACGCGCTGCCCTTCCCGGTGCCCGACCGCAAGGCCGCGCTCCGGCTGGCCGTGCACCTGGAGGAGGGCGCCGCGGCGGCCTGGCGCTACGCGGTCGCGGCCACCGAGGACGCCACGGTCCGCCGGGCCGCGCTGGCCGGGCTCACCGACGCCGCCGTCCGGGCCACCGGCTGGCGCCTGCTGCTGCCGCCCACCACCCCCACCGTGCCCTTCCCCGGGGACGGCTGAGCCCCGGGAGCTCAGCTCCAGCGGTCGACGAGGGTGAGCAGGTCGGCGAGGCGGGACACGACGGCGTCGGGCTCGCCCTCGGTGCCGCCGATCTGGAAGGCGGGGATGTCGCTGTGCGGGACCAGCACGGCCCGCATGCCGGCCGACCGGGCCCCGTGGATGTCGTCCCACGGCCGGTCCCCGACGAAGACGCAGGCCGCGGGGTCGGCCACCCCGACCGCCTCCCGGGCGGCCCGGAACGCCTCCGGGTGCGGCTTGGTCCACTCGATCTCGCTGGTGTAGACGGCGGCGTCGATGAGGTCGGCCACCCCGTCCCGGCGGAACACCCGCTCGTGCTCGGTCCGCGGCCACAGCGTGTTGGACAGCACCCCGACCTTGATCCCGCGCTCGCGCAGCGCGGCGAGCAGGGGTTTCACCTCCGGGTCGGTGTACGTGTGCTCCTCCCACCAGGCGTAGTACGCCGCCATCTCCGCCGGAGTCGGCTCGACCCCGGCGGTGGTGAAGACCTCGTCGATGGTGCCGCTGTGCTGGGTCTCCCGGGCCCGCTGCCAGACCGCGTGCTCCGCCTCGACCAGCCGGCGCGCCGCGTCCCGGCCGTAGCCGCAGGCGAGCCAGGCGTCGCCCAGCTCGATGGTGTGCCAGGGGGTGAGCGTGCCGCCCCAGTCGAACAGGACCGCTGAGACACCACCCGCCCTGCCCGTCCCGGGGACGCTCACCTGGTCACCGCGTGCACGACGTCGTCCAGGCTCACCTCGGTCGCGTCCCCGGTGCGCCGGTCCCGCACCTCGACCACGCCGTCGCCGACCCGCCGGCCGACCACCACCACGGTCGGCACGCCGAGCAGCTCGGCGTCGGTGAGCTTCACCCCGGCCGAGGCGTCCGGCCGGTCGTCCAGCAGCACCCGCAGCCCGGTCAGCTCCAGCCGCTCGGCCAGGTCGCGGGCATGCGCCGGCTGGTCGCCGCGGCCCACCGGCACCACGTGCACGTCGTACGGCGAGACCTCCCGCGGCCAGACCAGCCCGCGCTCGTCGTGGTGCTGCTCGGCGATGACCGCGACGGCCCGGCTGACCCCGATCCCGTACGAGCCCATGGTCAGCCGGATCGGCGCGTCGTCCGGGCCGGGCACGTCGAGGCCGAAGGCGTCGGTGTACTTGCGGCCGAGCTGGAAGACGTGGCCGACCTCGACGCCGCGGGCCAGCGCCAGCCGCCCGCCGCACTTCGGGCACGGGTCGCCCTCGAGCACCACGACCACGTCGGCGTACTCGTCCACGGCGAAGTCGCGGTTGACCGTGACGTTGCGGGCGTGCCGGCCCGGCTCGTTGGCGCCGGTGACCCAGGGGGTGCCCGCCGCCACCCGCGGGTCGGCCAGGTAGCGGAACGGCCGGTCGGCCCAGCCCTGCGGCCCGACGTAGCCGCGGGCCAGCTCGGGCCGGGTGGTGAAGTCCTCGGCCTCCAGCAGCCGAACCGGGCGCGGCGCGACGTGCGCCTCCAGCCGGCGCAGGTCGACGTCCCGGTCCCCCGGCACGCCGACCGCGACCAGCTCGTCGCCGACCAGGACCAGCAGGTTCTTCAGGGTCGCCGAGGCCGGCACGCCGAGGTGCGCGGCCAGCGTCTCGATGGTCGGCGTGTCCGGGGTGTCCAGCACCTCCACCGGGCCGGGCACGACCGCGGGCACCGGGCCCGGCACGCTCGGCACCGCCTCGGTGTTGGCCGCGTACCCGCACTGTCCACACTCGACGTAGGTGTCCTCGCCGACCGGGGTCGGGGCGAGGAACTCCTCGGACGCCGAGCCGCCCATCGCCCCGGAGATCGCGGCGACGACCCGGTGCTCGACCCCGAGCCGGGTGAAGATCCGCTGGTAGGCCTCCCGGTGGGCCGCGTACGACTTCTCCAGGCCGGCCTCGTCGAGGTCGAACGAGTACGAGTCCTTCATCAGGAACTCGCGGGTGCGCAGCAGCCCGGAGCGCGGCCGCGGCTCGTCCCGGAACTTCGTCTGCACCTGGTAGAGCGAGACCGGCAGGTCCCGGTACGAGCTCAGCTCGGCCCGGGCGATGAGCGTGAAGATCTCCTCGTGGGTCGGCGCCAGCAGGTGGTCGGCGCCGCGCCGGTCCTGCAACCGGAAGATGTCCGGCCCGTACTCGGCCCACCGGCCGGTCGTCTCGTACGGCTCGCGGGGCAGCAGCGCCGGCAGCAGCAGCTCCTGCGCGCCGATCCGGTCCATCTCCTCCCGGACGACGCGCTCGACGTTGCGGAGCACCTTGAGGCCGAGCGGCAGCCAGGCGTAGCCGCCGGAGCTGACCCGGCGGATGTAGCCGGCCCGCAGCAGGAGCCGGTGGCTGGGCACCTCGGCGTCGGCCGGGTCCTCGCGGAGGGTGCGGACGAACGTCGCGGACATCAGATCGAGCACACCCCAACCCTAGGCGGAGCGCCCCAACCGGTTACGCGCGCCGCTCCCACAGGGTCCACAGCGGCCGCCAGCCGAGGTGCGGCCAGACCCGGCTGGCGATCGGGTTGTGCTCGGTGAACCACAGCACGCTGCCGGCCAGGTCCGGCCCGGCCGCGGCCAGCGCGGCTCCGACCAGCGCGCGGCCCAGGCCGGAGCCGCGGGCGGCGAAGCGGACGGCGACCGAGTTGAGGTACGCGTACCGCCCCGGCGGCAGCAGCCCGGGCCGGTCGTCGCTGCCCGGATCCTCCGGCAGCAGCCACCACTCGCACACGCCGAGCACCTCGCCGCCGGCGGTGGCGACCTGGGTGCTGGAGCGGCCCTCCTGCAGCCGGCGGCGGAAGCCGGTCTCGCCGGCCGCGACGGCGCGGACGTACGGGCTCACCGCGGCCTGGAAGACCACCGCGCCCTGGTGCAGGGCGAGCACGGCCTCGGTGTCCGCCGGCCCGGCCGGGCGCACCGCCACCCCGGCCGGCACGGTCCCGGGCAGCGGGTCCGGTGGGCGCAGCGCGTAGTGCGCGGCCGGCTCCAGGCCGGCCGCCGCCCACCAGCCGGCGGCCAGCTCGTCCGCGGCCGGCCAGAGCACGCCGTCCGCCTCCTCGCCGGCGGTGCCGGCCCGGCGGAGGGCGGCGGCCAGCGCGTCCACCGCGGCCGGGCCGTCGGCGGCGGCGTCCACCCAGCCGATCGAGCGGTCCGGGGCGTACATCCGGCCCTCGTCGTCCTCGGCCAGCTCGCGCGGCTCGGGCCGGACATGCCCGTGCACGACGCCGGCCGCGTCGACGGCCACCATGGCGCCGTCCCCGGGTCCCGGCCGGCGGGGCAGCCGGGCCCGCGGGTCGGCGGCGGCGACCCGGTCAGCGGTCGCGGCCAGCAGCGCGGCGACCGCCGGCTCGTCGGCCGCCGTCCGGGCCCGGACCCTCAACGTCATCCCCGTCACCCCCGGCCCCGCATCCTGCCCGCTCGCGCGCGATCCCGCGGCCGACCGAGCACTTCGGTCCCCGACGGTCCGCTGCTGCTCGGTCGGGTCGGAACGTCCCGGCGGGCCCGGCGGTCGTAGGCTGGTCGCGTGCTGAGGCTGGGTGGTGCGGCCCGGGTGCTGACCGGCGCCGACCTGCCTGCGCTGCGCCCGCTGCTGGACCGCGACCCGGTCGCCAACTGCTTCGTCGCCTCCCGGGTCGAGGCGGCCGGCCTGGACCCGTGGCGGCTCGGCGCCGAGCTGTGGGGATTCGGCGGCGGCCGGCTGGAGGCGGCCTGCTTCGCCGGGGCCAACCTGGTGCCGGTCGGGGACGCGCCGGCCGCGCTGGCCGCGTTCGCCGACCGGGCCCGCCGGCAGGGCCGGCGCTGCTCGTCGATCGTCGGCCCGGCGCCGGCGGTGGCCGCGATGTGGGAGCGGCTGGCGCCGCACTGGGGCCCGGCCCGCGAGGTGCGGGCCAGCCAACCGCTGCTGTCCACCACCCGGCCGCCGGCGGTGGCGACGGACCCGCGGGTGCGCCGGGTGGGGGTGGCCGAGCTGGACCTGCTCATGCCGGCCTGCGTGGCCATGTTCACCGAGGAGGTCGGCACCTCCCCGCTCGGCAACGACAACGGCGCGGCGTACCGGGCCCGGGTCCGCGACCTGGTGCTCGGCGGCCGGGCGTTCGCCCGGATCGAGGGCGGCGAGGTGCTGTTCAAGGCCGAGCTGGGCGCGGTGAGCGCGCGGGCCTGCCAGGTGCAGGGTGTCTGGGTGGCGCCGGCGTACCGCGGCCGCGGGCTCGGCACCGCCGGCACCGCCGCGGTGGTCGTGGAGGCGCTCCGGTCGGTCGCCCCGGTGGTGAGCCTGTACGTCAACGACTTCAACCAGCCGGCCCGCCGGGCGTACGAGCGGGTCGGGTTCGACAACGTGGGGACGTTCAGCAGCGTCCTGTTCTGAGCCAGCCCCTCTCCCGACCCGTCAGGAGCCCGACGCCGTGCGTCCCCGGCCCGCCCGTGCCCTCGCCGTCACCCTCGCCGCCGTGCTCGCCACCGGCGGCTGCTCACTGTTCCGGGACGAGCCGGGACCGGAGGCGCCGGCCCGCGCGTTCGTGGCGGCGTGGGCGCGCGGCGACGCCGCGACCGCGGCGGCCCAGACCGACGACCCGGCGGGTGCGCAGGCCGGGCTGGACGCGCTGCGCAAGGGCCTCGGCGCGACCCGCGGCACGGTCACGCTCGGCGAGGTGACCAGCGAGGGCGAGGACACCGCGACCGCCCGCTACACCGCCGAGTGGATGCTGCCGGCGGTCGCGGCGCCCTGGCGGTACGACGGCACGCTGCCGCTGGTCCGCGCCGAGGACGCCTGGACCGTGCAGTGGGGCCCGACCGACCTGCACCCGCAGCTCAAGGCCGGCCAGACCGTCCGGGTGGTCCGCGAGCTGCCCGAGCGGGCCGCGCTGCAGGACGCGGCCGGGCAGCCGCTGTTCAGCCGGCAGCCGGTGGTGACCGTCGGGGTCGAGCCGCGCCGGGTCACCGACCTGCCGGCGCTGGCCACCGCCCTGGCCGCCGCCCTGGAGATCGACCCCGCCGACGTGATCGCCGACGTCCGGGCGGCCAGGCCGACCGCCTTCGTGCCGGTGATCACGCTGCGCCGGGCCGACTACGAGCGGGTCAAGCCGCGGATCTACGACCTGGTCGGCACGGTCTTCCAGGCCGGGGAGCGCGAGCTCGGGCCGACCGCCCGGTTCGCCCAGCCGCTGCTCGGCCGGGTCGGCGACGCCACCGCCGAGGTGCTCAAGGAGGCCGGCGACGCGTACCGGACCGGCGACCAGCTCGGCGTCTCCGGCCTGCAGCGGGCGCTCAACGGCCAGCTCACCGGCTCCGCCGGGGCCCGGGTCGAGGCGGTCACCGAGGGGTCGGAGCCGACCGTGCTCGGGCAGGTCGAGGGCAAGCCCGGCACCCCGGTGCGGACCACCCTGGACCGGGCGGTGCAGCAGGCCGCCGACACCGCGGTGGCGGCCTCCAGCACGCCGGCCGCGCTGGTCGCGGTCAAGCCGTCCACCGGCGCGATCGTGGCCGTCGCCAACAACGAGCAGGCGCCGTACGACATCGCGCTGGCCGGGCGCTTCCCGCCCGGCTCGACCTTCAAGATCGTCACCGCCAGCGCGCTGCTCACCGCCGGCGTGGTGCAGCCGACCTCGGCGGTCGACTGCCCGGCCACCACGGTCGTCTACGGCAAGCGCTTCCAGAACTCCGACCGCTTCGACCTGGGCCGGGTGCCGCTGCGGACCGCCTTCGCCGAGTCCTGCAACACCACCTTCACCCAGCTCTCCCAGCGGCTGGACGACGGCGCGCTGGCCGGGGCGGCGGCGCCGTACGGGGTCGGCTCGACGTGGGAGCTGCCGGTGCCGTCGTTCGGTGGCTCGGTGCCGGTGCCCAAGGACGACACCGAGAAGGCGGCGGACGCGATCGGCCAGGGCCGGGTCGAGGTGAGCCCGCTGACGATGGCGCTGGTCGCGGCGTCGGTGGCCAAGGGCGGCGGCGTGGTGCCGTCGCTGGTGGACGGCGCGCCGGCGGCCGGCGAGGCCCCGGCCGGGCCGCCGGCCGCGGTGCTGCCGGCGCTGCGGGACATGATGCGGGCGGTGGTCACCGAGGGCACCGGGTCCGCGCTGGCGGCGCTGCCCGGCGGGACGGCCGGCAAGACCGGCACGGCCGAGTACGGGACCGCGGTGCCGCCGCGCTCGCACGCCTGGTTCGCCGGCTACCGCGGCGACCTCGCGTTCGCCGTCTTCGTCCAGGACGGCCAGTCCAGCCGCACCACCGCCGTCCCGGTCGCCCGCGCCTTCCTCGCCGCCGCGCGCTGACCCGCTCCGCCGATCTTGAGGCACCGGCCGCCGGCCGGCCCGGGCGGCGCCCCGGTCACCGGAACGGGTTGGCGATCGGGTTGACGATGTCGGCCAGGATCGCCATCACCGAGATCCCGCCGAAGACCACGATGACCAGCACGGTCAGCGGGACCAGCTTGTTGAGGTCGACCGGGCCGGGGTCGCGGCGGCCGAAGGCCCGGGCCAGCCGGGACCGCGCCCGCTCGAACCACAGCACCGCGATGTGGCCGCCGTCCAGCGGCAGCAGCGGGAAGAGGTTGAACACCCCGATGAAGATGTTGAAGCCGGCGAACAGCAGCACGAACAGCAGCACGAACCCGGCCTCGATGGCCTGGCCGCCCACCCGGGACGCGCCGACCACGCTGATCGGGCCCTCCGGGTCGCGCTCCTCGCCGCCGAGCGCGCGGAACAACGCCGGGACCTTCTCCGGGAAGTTGGCGATCGCGGTGCCGGTCGCCTTGAACATGGAGCCGGTGAAGCGGAACGTCTCCCCCACCGCGGCGACCGGCCCGAAGTGCTCGGTGAAGGACGGCGCGACGCCGATGGCGCCGACGGTGAGCAGCCCATCGGACCCGGCCTGCTCGCCCGCCAGCGGCCGCCGCTGGACCGCCGCCACGGTGATGTCGCCGGTCCGCTCCTCGCCGTCGCGGCGGTAGGTCAGCGGCACCGTCTGGCCCGGCCGGGAGCGCAGCTGGAGGAGCAGGTCCTCGTACGTCGACACCGGCTGGCCGGCGACCGCGACGATCTGGTCGCGGGCGCGCAGACCGAGCGCGGCCGCCGGGGCGGACGGGTCGCCGGCCGCGCAGTCCCGCACGGCGCCGTTGGCGTCCGCGGACGGCACCACGCACGGCTGCACCGAGGCGACCACGGCCTTGCTGGTCGGCAGCCCGGCGGTGACCGCCGCGCCGTACACGGCCAGGATGGCGAGCAGGAAGTGGGTGAGCGACCCGGCGGAGAGCACCACGGTCCGCTTCCAGGCCGGGTAGCGCCAGAAGGCCCGGTGCTGGTGGTCCTCGGGGATCTCCTCGGCGCGGGTCATCCCGGTGATCGACACGAAGCCGCCGGCCGGGACCGCCTTGAGCCCGTATTCCGTCTCGCCGCGGCGGAACGAGAACAGCGTGGGCCCGAAGCCGATGAAGTAGCGGGTCGCCCGCATCCCGAACGCCTTGGCGGTCAGCAGGTGCCCGAACTCGTGCAGCGCGATCGACACCCCGATGCCGATCGCGAACAGCACGACCCCGACCGTGAAGCTCATCCAGCACCCCTCCGCCGCCACTCCTGGACTCGACAACCTCCGCACGGCGGCGGAGGTTCCCGGGTCCAGTGTCGCAGTCCCGGGTCCCGCGCGCCGCCGCGTCCGCATCGGTCAGACCGCGGCCGGCTCCCGGGCCGGCTCGGCCGCCGGCGGCGGGTCGGCCGGCTCGGCGAAGCCGACCCGGGCGTGCAGCCGGCGCAACGGCGCGGGCGCCCACCAGTTGGCCCGGCCGAGCAGCCGCATGGTGGCCGGCACCAGCAGCGCCCGCACGACCGTGGCGTCGATCACGATCGCGATGATCATCGCGACCCCGATCAGCTTGATGAACGTGATGCCGGACAGCGAGAAGGCGCCGATGACCACGATCAGCAGCAGCGCCGCGCTGGTGACCAGCCCGCCGGTGCGCTGCAGGCCGGTGGCCACCGCGGCGGTGTTGTCCCCGCTCCGGTCGTACTGCTCCTTGATCCGGGACATCAGGAAGACCTCGTAGTCCATGGACAGCCCGAAGACGATGGCCAGCACCAGGATCGGCTGGGTCGCCTCCAGCGTGCCGGTCGGGGTGAAGTCGAGCAGCCCGGACAGGTTGCCGTCCTGGAAGATCCACACGATCGCACCGAACGAGGCGGACAGCGAGAGCACGTTCATCAGCAGCGCCTTGACCGGCAGCACCACCGAGCCGAAGGCGAGGAAGAGCAGCACGAACGTGGTCCCGCCGACGATCAGCGCCATCCACGGCAGCAGCGAGCCGATGCTGGCCAGCAGGTCGACCAGCTCGGCGGTCCGCCCGCCGACCAGCACCTCACCGCCGGGCGGCGGCGGCAGCGCGCGCAGCGTGCGCACCACCTCGCGGGAGCCGGTCGAGATCGGGTCGCCGGCCAGGTCCAGCCGCACCCGGGCGGTCGTCCCGGCCTGCCCGGTGACCGTGGCGGCGGTGACCCCGTCGACCGCGCCGGCCGCGTCGACCCAGGTGCGCAGCGCGGCCGGGCCGGCGCCCGCCGGCAGCGTGACCACCGCCTCGACCGGGCTGGTGTCCGCGCCCGGGAAGTCGCGGGCCAGCGTCTCGCCGACCACCCGGCTCTCGGTGCCGGCCGGCAGCGCGCGGGCGTCGATCCCGCCGAAGGCGACCCGGAGGAACGGCAGGCCCAGGGCGAGCAGCACCGCGACCACCGACACCGCGTACACCACCGGGCGGCGCATCACGCTGCGGGCGATGCGGGCCCAGGGGCCCTCACCGTCCGCCCGCGCCGGGCGGGGTCGCCGCACCGACAGCGCGTCGACCCGCGGGCCGAGCACCGACAGCAGCGCCGGCAGCAGGGTCAGCGCGGCCACCATCGCGACCAGCACCGCGGCCATCCCGCCGAAGCCCATCGAGCGCAGGAACACCTGCGGGAAGATCAGCAGCCCGGCCAGCGCGATCGCCACGGTCAGGCCGGAGACCGCGACCGTACGGCCCGCGGTCGCCATCGTCCGGACGACCGCCTCCTCGGTGCTCAGCCCGCGCCGCAGCTCCTCCCGGAACCGGCCGACCACGAACAGGCCGTAGTCGATGGCCAGCCCGAGCCCGAGGATCGTGATCACGTTGACCGCGAACACCGACACGTCGGTGACCAGGGTGAACAGCCGCAGCGCGGTGAACGCGCCGAGGATCGCGAGGACCCCGATGGCCAGCGGCAAACCGGCCGCGACCACGCTGCCGAAGATGATCACGAGCAGCACCAGCAGCACCGGCATGGAGAGCATCTCGGCCCGGGCGATGTCCGCGCCGATCCGCTCCTCGATGTCCCGGCCGACCGTCACCTGACCGCCGACCTGCGTCTCCATCCCGGGCGCGGACAGCGCGCCCTCGATCGACTCCAGGCCCTCGGTCCGCTGCTCCTCGTCGCCGCGCAGCACCAGCACTGCGTACGTCGCGTGCCGGTCCGCGCTGACCAGCGCCGGCGCACCGGTCGAGTAGTACGTCGTCGCCCGCTCGACCACCGTCGCCGGCAGCGCGCCGAGCGTGCCGGTGACCGCCTGCCGGAAGGCCGGGTCGTCCACCGTCCGGTCCTCGCTGCGGTAGAGCACGACCACGTCGGCGTCATCCCGGCCCAGCTCGGCCGCGGCCCGCTGGGCGGCGCGGGCGCTGTCGCTGGCCGGGTCGTCGAAGCCGGCGCCGGTCAGGCTGCCGAAGACCCCGGTCCCCCAGACCCCGGCGAAAGCCAGGAACGCGATCGCGGCCGTGATGACCCACCAGCGGCGCCGGTACGCCACCCGGCCCAGTGTCTCGAACATGAGCACTCCCTCGACTAGGCTCGCTTCACGATGGTGAACGGTGTTAGCGTTAACGCCGACAACTTCGCATACACCGTTCACTAGAGTCAAGGGCGTACGAGCAGGGAGGGCACCGTGGCCCAGACCGAGGCGGGGACCGCGCCGCTGACCCGGCGGGACCGGGTCCGCGCGGCCACCGTGGCCGAGATCAAGGACACCGCCCGGCGGATCCTGGTCGCCGAGGGCACCGACGGGCTGTCCCTGCGGGCGATCGCCCGCGACATGGGGATGACCGCGCCGGCTCTCTACCGCTACTTCGCCAGCCGGGAGGAGCTGCTGGTCGACCTGATCGCCGACCTCTACGACGAGCTCACCGGCGAGATGGCCGCCGCCCGGGACGCCTTGGGAGAGGACGACCTGAGCGGCCGGCTGACCGCGGTCAGCCGGACCTTCCGCCGCTGGTCGATCGGGCACCCGCGCGAGTTCGGCCTGCTCTTCGGCAGCCCGCCGCCCGGCCCGGCCGGCGGCGCCCACGACGGCCACCAGGCCACCCGCGCGCACGCCGCCGGCACCCGCTTCGGCCAGGTCTTCGGCGAGCTGGTCGCCCGGCTCTACCTGACCCGGCCTTTCCCGGTGCCGGCCGAGGAGGACCTCGACCCGGCCCTGCGGCGGCAGCTGCAGGACTGGTGCGAGACCTTCCCGGTGCCGCTCCCGCTCGGCGTCATGCAGGTCTTCCTGTCCTGCTGGATCCGCCTGTACGGCTCGGTGACCATGGAGATCTTCGGCCACCTCAAGTTCGCGGTGGCCGACGCCGAGCCGGTCTTCGAGGCCGAGCTGGCCGAGGCGGCCCGGGCGCTCGGCCTCGACGAGCCGCCGCCCCCGCCTACAGCGGCAGGCCGGTGAGCACCAGCACCCGCGGCTCGGTCAGGTCGTCCATCGCCGACCGGACGCCCTCCCGGCCGGTGCCGGACTCCTTCGTCCCGCCGTACGGCATCTGGTCGGCCCGGTAGCTCGGCACGTCGCCGACGATCACCCCGCCGACGACCAGCTCGCGCTGGGCGCGGAACGCGGTGGCGATGTCCCGGGTGAAGACGCCGGCCTGCAGCCCGTACCGCGAGTCGTTGACCGCGGCGAAGGCCTCGTCCAGCGAGTCGACCCCGGCCACCGCGAGCACCGGCCCGAAGACCTCCTCGTCCAGCACCCTGGTCCCCCGGGGCACGCCGGCCAGCACGGTCGGCGGGTACGCGGTGCCCCGCCGCTCGCCGCCGACCAGCACCTTCGCCCCGGCGTCGCGGGCCTCGCCGACCCACTCCTCGACCCGGCGGGCCGCGTCCTCGCTGATCATCGGACCCACGTCACCCGAGGCGTCCAGCGCCCGGACCGCGGCGACCAGCTTGTCCACCAGCGGCTCGTACGCCGGGCGCTCGACGTACACCCGCTGGACCGCGATGCAGGACTGCCCGGCCTGGTAGTTGGAGAAGGTGGCGATCCGGGACGCCGCCCAGTCCAGGTCGGGGTAGTCGGCGGCGACGACCACCGCCCCGTTGCCGCCGAGCTCGAGCACCACGTGCTTGCGCGGCAGCCGCTCCTTGAGCGACCAGCCGACCGGACCGGAGCCGGTGAACGACACCACCGGCAGCCGCGGGTCGTCGACCAGCTGGCCGACCCGGTCGTTGGGCACCGGCAGCACCGAGACCATGCCGGCCGGCAGGTCCGTCTCCGCGACCAGCTCGCCGAGCAGCAGCGCCGACAGCGGGGTGGCCGGCGCCGGCTTGACGATGATCGGCGCGCCCACCGCGAGCGCCGGGCCGAGCTTGTGCACCACCAGATTGAGCGGGAAGTTGAACGGCGCGATCCCGAGCACCGGCCCGCGCGGGAAGCGGCGGACCACCGCCACCCGCCCGGTCGCGGTCGGGTCGGTGTCCAGCCGCTGCACCTCGCCGCCGAACCGGCGGGCCTCCTCGGCGGACCAGCGCAGCGTGGAGACGGCCCGGGTCACCTCGAGCGCGGCCCACTTGGCGGGCTTGCCGTTTTCCGCGGTGATCAGCGCGGCGATCTCGTCGGCCCGCTCGCCGATCCGGGTGGACAGGTGGGTCAGCGCGGCCGCCCGCGCGTGCGCCGGCAGCGCCGCGGCCTCGGCCGCCACCCCGGCCGCGGCGGCGACCGCCTGCTCGACCTGGTCCGGCGTCGGCACGGCCACCCGGGCGACCACCGACCCGTCCTGCGGGCTGGTCACCTCGACCGCGTCGTCACCGGTCGCGGCCTGGCCGGCCAGCCAGAAGGGCCGGATGTCGGTCATCTCCCACCTCCACGGATTCCCTCGCCGACGCACGGTGTCACGACGGATCGGAGCCGATAGTCTCGTCCCAGACCGTGGAAACGGTTTCCGGAAGGAGTCTCGGCCATGGTGCAGACCCTGCCTGACGCTACTCCGCCGGCCGCGCCGGACGCGATCACCCAGCGGCGGCACCTGGTGACCGAGGTGCCCGGCCCGCGGTCCCGGGAGCTGATGGCCCGGCGCACGTCGGCGGTGCCGCCGGGGATCGGGACCGCGCTGCCGGTCTTCGTCGAGCGCGCCGGCGGCGGGGTGCTGGTCGACGTCGACGGCAACTCGCTGATCGACCTCGGCTCCGGCATCGCGGTCACCAGCGTCGGCAACGCCGCGCCACGGGTGGTCGCCGCGGTCGCCGAGCAGGCGGCCCGCTTCACCCACACCTGCTTCATGATCACGCCGTACGAGGGGTACGTCGCGGTCTGCGAGCGGCTCAACGAGCTGACCCCGGGCTCGTTCGCCAAGCGGTCGATGCTGGTCAACTCCGGCGCCGAGGCGGTGGAGAACGCGGTGAAGATCGCCCGCGTGGCCACCGGCCGGCCCGCGGTGGTCGCCTTCGACCACGGCTACCACGGGCGGACGCTGCTCACCATGACGCTGACCGCGAAGCTCCGGCCGTACAAGGCCGGCTTCGGGCCGTACGCGCCGGAGGTCTACCGGGCGCCGATGGCGTACCCGTTCCGCTGGCCGGGCGGGGCGGAGCGGTGCGCCGACGAGGCGTTCGCCGCCTTCGCCGACATCGTCAGCGTCCAGGTCGGGGCCGACCAGGTGGCCTGCGTGGTGGTCGAGCCGATCCAGGGCGAGGGCGGCTTCGTGGTGCCGGCGCCGGGCTTCCTGCGCCGGGTCGCCGACTTCTGCGCCGAGCACGGGATCCTGCTCGTTGCCGACGAGGTGCAGACCGGGTTCGGGCGGACCGGGGACTGGTTCGCCTCGTCGTACGAGGACCTGGAGCCGGACCTGGTCACGACCGCGAAGGGGATCGCCGGCGGGCTGCCGCTGGGCGGGGTGACCGGGCGGGCGGAGGTGATGGACGCGGTGCACGTGTCCGGGCTGGGCGGCACCTTCGGCGGCAACCCGGTCGCCTGCGCGGCCGCGCTCGGCGCGATCGAGACGATCGAGGCCGAGGACCTGGTCGGGCGGGCCCGGCGGATCGGCGAGCTGGCGCTGCCCCGGCTGCACGCGCTGGCCGAGCGGCACCCGGAGGTCGGCGACGTGCGCGGGCGCGGCGCGATGCTGGCCGTCGAGCTGGTCCGCGGCCGGGACGACCTGACCCCGCACCCGGCGCTGCTCGCCGACGTCGTCCGGCGGTGCGCGGCCGAGGGCGTGGTCGTGCTGACCGCGGGCACGTACGGGAACGTCCTGCGGCTGCTGCCGCCCCTGGTGATGCCGGAGGAGCTGCTGCTCGACGCGCTCGACGTGCTCGACGCGGCGTTCGACGCCGCACTGCGGTGACCGCGCCGACCGGCGTCGACCCGGCCCGGGTGGCCGAGCTGACCCGGCGGGAGGCGGCCGCGTTCGCCGACCGGCATCCCCGCTGCCGGGCCGCGCACGAGCGGGGCCGGCGCTCCATGGTCGGCGGCGTGCCGATGAGCTGGATGACGAAGTGGGCCGGCGGCTTCCCGGTCACCGCGGCCGACGCGGCCGGCGCGCACGTGCGCTGCCTGGACGGGATCGACCACGTCGACCTCTGCCTCGGCGACACCGGCGCGATGGCCGGGCACTCCCCTGCGCCGACCGTCCGCGCGGTCGCCGAGCGGATCGCCCGGGGCGTGACGCTGATGCTGCCGACCGAGGACGCCGCGGTGGTCGCCGAGGAGCTGGGTCGCCGCTTCGGCCTGCCCGCCTGGCAGTTCACCCTCACCGCGACCGACGCCAACCGGCACGCGATCCGGTACGCCCGGCACCTGACCGGGCGGCCCAAGGTGCTGGTGGTCGACTACTGCTACCACGGGTCGGTGGACGAGACCTTCGCCACCCTGGACGGTGCCGGCCGGGTCGTCGCCCGGCGGGGCAACCTCGGCCCGCCGGTCCCGCCGGACGGGACCACCGTGGTGGTGCCGTTCAACGACGTGCCGGCACTGGCGGCGGCGCTCGACCGCCGGGACGTGGCCTGCGTCCTGGCCGAGCCGGCGATGACCAACATCGGCATCGTGCTGCCCGAGCCCGGCTGGCACGACGCCGCCCGGGCGCTCACCCGGGAGCACGGCACGCTGCTGGTCCTGGACGAGACCCACACACTGTGCGCCGGGCCCGGCGGCTCGACCGCCGCGGACGGGCTGGCGCCCGACCTGCTGGTGGTGGGCAAGGCGATCGCCGGCGGGGTGCCGGCCGCCGCCTTCGGGATGACCGCCGAGCTGGCCGACCGGATCCTGGCGTCGGTGGAGCTGGAGGACGTCGACCTGGGCGGGATCGGCGGCACGCTGGCCGGCAACGCGCTGTCCCTGGCGGCCGCCCGGGCGACGCTGACCGAGGTGCTCACCGGCGAGGCGTTCACCCGGATGCTGCCGCTGGGCGCGCGGTGGGCCGACGGCGTCGCGTCCGTGCTCGCCGGCAGCGGCGTCCCGTGGCACGTGACCCGGCTGGGCTGCCGGGCCGAGTACGGCTTCGCGCCGGTGCCCCCGCGGCACGGCGCCGAGGCGGCGGCGGCGGACGACTTCGCCCTGCAGACCTTCCTGCACCTGCACGCGCTGAACCGCGACCTGCTGCTCACCCCGTTCCACAACATGGCGCTGATGTGCCCGGCCACCACGGCCGCGGACGTCGACCGGCACACCGCGGCGTTCGGCGAGGCCGTCGCCGACCTGCTCGGCTGACCCGCGGGCTGCGCTGCGACCTCGGCCCGCACCGGCCCCGCCCGGCCGCCCTGCGGCGATCGCCCGGGACGATCGCCCATCCGGCGGCAGGTCGCTGCCCTCCGGCACCCGCGGCACCACCCGAAGGAGCACATTCCTTCCCTACGAGCCGAGGAGCCGACCGGGCCGCCGCCGGCAGGAGCCGGCACTAGATGGGCCGAGAGGCCCTTGTCGCCCCGGAGGGGCCGGTCCTACGGTCCGGATCAACTGCTTCGGAGCAGGTCCACCTCGGGGGAGGAACCATGCTCGACACCGGCACCGTCACCGCCAACATCCCCGCGTCGGATCTGACGCGGGCCCGGAGCTTCTACGCGGACACGCTGGGCCTGACTCCCGCCGCCGAGTTCGACGGGATGCTGCTCTACCGGACCGCCGGCGGGAGCCCCTTCAGCGTCTACGAGACCGAGTACGCCGGCCAGGCCGGCCACACCATCGCCCAGTGGCACGTCGCCGACGTCGACGCCGAGGTCCGCGACCTCAAGGCCAAGGGGATCGTCTTCGAGCAGTACGACATGCCCGGCGTCGACTGGAACGACGGCGTCGCCTCGGTGCCGGGAATGGGCAAGGCCGCCTGGTTCAGAGACAGCGAGGGAAACATCCTCTGCCTCGACGACGGCCCGGTCGGCACCTGATTTCACGATCGTCCCCGTCGGGTCCGGTAAGGACGGTCCGGCGGCGTTCCCGCCCGCTGCTCCGGTCGCGGGCCGGCGGAGGGAAGGTCCGATGTCTCACTCGATCCGGCGCCGCGTCACGACCGCCCTGGCCGCCACCGCGCTGGCGGCGGCACCGCTGGTGTCCCACGCCGGCGGGGCGTCCGCCAGCACGGGCGACCGGGCGACGTCGACGGTGGTCGTCTACGACAGCTTCAGCAAGCCGGGCGGCTACACGCTCGCGGACTACGCCGCGAAGTGGAGCAACCCGTACGGCCCGGGAGAGATGGCGCTCGCGGACACCCGCAACTTCGCCGGCAGCCGGTTCCAGATCTCGGCCGCGCCGTTCCGGACGGCCTACGACTTCAGCGTCTTCGATCACCTCAAGTACATCGCCATCAGCAACCGCGCGTTCGCCGTGCCGACCGACGGCGCCGTCGAGATCTCCTCGGTCATCAAGGCCTCGACGCCCGGTACGCAACCGGGCCGCGTCATCCACGGCACCTACACCGCGACCGGCGCGCCGTACGCGCAGCCGACGCTGGAGGGGCAGCAGGCCGGCGCGGTGATGAACGTCATCGACTTCGCCACCGGCCAGCTCTTCGACTGGTTCGTCTCCGGGAGCACGGCCTTCGCGCTCATCGAGCGGCTGCCGAGCAACGTCACGGGCAACACCAGCGACCCCTCCTCCCCCGACTACGTCGGTCGGGAGAAGATGTATACGCAGATCATCCGGGAGGTGCCGGTGGCGCCGGGCGTCGCGCACCGCGTGTCCATCCGCTTCTCCCGCAACGCCGCCGGCTCGTCCGTCGACTACTTCCTGGACGGGAGCCCGGTCGCGCACGTCGACCGCGTCGGTGTCCCGCTGGACGTGCAGGGCCGGCCGTACACCGGCATCTACCCGGCGCTCGGCGCCGGGGAGGAGCTCGGGTCGAAGATCGACAACCTGGTGATCGGCCATGGCCTGTTCAGCCTGCTCGACGCCTTCCCCTTCCAGCACCCCGAGGCCCCGGAGCTCAGCGTCTCCATTCCGGTCAGCGAACGGGCCTTCGGTCAGGGCGCCATCGCGAGCTTCGATGACTTCAAGGTGCGGACGACCACGAACAAGTAGCTCCGAGGACCAGCCCCCGGGTCCGCCCGGCTCGGGTCACGGGCTGCTCATCCTGAGGTGGGGGCCGGAGGCTCCGTCCGCGCCGCGGGAGATCCGGACGTCGGCTCCGCGGCGGGCCGGGGAGCCGACACCCGCCCGGCCGGCGCCGGGGCACCGGACGGCTCGACCTCGCCGTTGACATGCGGCTCCTCCACCCAGAGGGCGCGGACCTGGGCCTGCAGGAAGGCGAGCAGCCGGGTGCGGTAGTTGCGGTCGAAGTCCTGCAGCGCCTCGATCTGCCCCTGCAGCGACTCCCGCTTGGCGGCCAGCGTGCCGACCATCTCGTCGTAGCGCCGCTTCGCCTGCCGGCCGAGGTCGTCGGCGCTCTCCTCGGCGGTGCGGACGATCTCGGCCGCCTGCGCGCGGGCGTCGGAGACGATCTTCTCGCCGTCCTGGCGGGCGCCGGCGGTGTGCGCCTCCGCGTCCTGCGCCGCCTTCGCCGCCTGCGCCCGCGCGTCGGACAGCGCCCGGCCGGCGTCGCCGCGGACCTTGTCTGCCTGGGCCTGCGCGTCGCGGACGATCCGCTCCGCCGCCGCCCGGGCCTCGGCGTTGATCTGCTCGGCCTGCAGGCGGGCCGAGGCGACGTGCTCCTCGGCGGTCCGCTGGGCCAGCGTGAGCATCTGCAGGGCCTCCTGCACGTCGCCGGCGGCGTGGCTGGCGACCTGGCCGGCGGTGTGGCCGGCGGCCGGCGGCGGCGCGGCCGGCATCCCACCCGGCGCGTCCGCCGACCCCGGCTGGCCCGGCTGGCCCTCCCGGTGCTGGCCGCGGGGCCGGCCCTTCGTCCAGATGTCGGTCACGGGCGACCTCCTGAGCGGCGCCGCTGGCGATCTTCGGGTGCCGGATGCTACCAACCCGCCCGCCGGGTGCTGCGGGCCGCTCAGCCGAGGAAGCGGTCGAGCAGGGCGGCGCGGCGGGCCGGGCGGCCGGTGCGGGCCTCGGCCGCGTCCGCGGAGGCGGCCAGCCGGCGGACCGCGGTGGCGCCGAGCCAGCGCAGCGGCTCCGGCTCCCAGCGCCGGGACCGGTGCCCGACCCAGGGCAGCCGGGTCAGCGCGGTGTCCCGGCGCAGGACCAGGTCCGCCAGCGTGCGGCCGGCGAGGTTGGCGGTGCCGACCCCGTCGCCGGCGTACCCACCGGCCCAGGCCAGCCCGGTCCCCCGGTCCAGCCCGACGGAGGGGAACCAGTCCCGCGGCGCGGCCAGCGGCCCGCCCCAGCGGTGGGTGACCGGCACGTCGGCGACCACCGGCAGCAGCGTGCGCAGCGCCTGCTCCAGCGCGGCGAAGACCCGCTCGTCGCGGTCGTACGCCGGCTCGATCCGCGACCCGGCGTGGTACGGCGCGCCCCGCCCGCCGAAGGCGATCCGCCCGTCCGCGGTGCGCTGCGCGTACACCAGCAGGTGCCGCCCGTCGGTCAGCGTCTCCGCCCCGTCCCAGCCGAGCGCGGCCCAGGTCGGGGCCGGCAGCGGCGCGGTCGCCACGATGAGCGAGTAGATCGGCAGCAGCGCCCGGCGCAGCCCGGGCAGCCCGGCGGTGTACGCCTCGGTGGCCCGGACCACCACGCCGGCCCGGACGGTGCCGTGGTCGGTCTCCACCGCGCCCGGCCGGATCCCGGTCACCGCGGTCTGCTCGTGGATCCGCACCCCGCGCGCCTCGACCGCCCGGGCCAGCCCGCGGACCAGCGCGGCCGGCTGGATCCGGGCGCAGTGCGGCGTGTACGCAGCCCCCAGCACGCCGGCCGCGGCCACCCGCCCGGCAACCTCGGCCGGCGCCAGCCAGCGACTGTCGGCCCGCCCCCAGGCGCGGTCGGCGGCGACATGGTCCCGCAGCCGGGCCACGTGCGCCGGCGAGGTGGCCAGTGCGAGCGTGCCGCCCTTGCGGTAGCCGCAGTCGATGCCCTCGGCGGCGGCGACCCGCCCGACCTCGTCGACCGTCTCCACCATCGCCGCCTGCAGGTCGAGCGCGGCCGCCCGGCCGGCCGCCTTGGCCACCGTCTCCCGGGAGGCGGCGAACAGCGCCGAGCACCAGCCGCCGTTGCGCCCGGACGCGCCGAAGCCGGCGATCTCCCGCTCCAGCACCGCGATCCGCAGCGTCGGCTCGGCCACGGCGAGGTAGTACGCCGTCCACAGCCCGGTGTAGCCGGCCCCCACGATCGCGACCTCCACCTCGGTGTCACCGGCCAGCCCGGGCCGCGGGGTGAGGTCGTCCCCGGCCGTCTCCAGCCACAGGCTCAGCCCGGCGTGGCCGCTCACCGGACCGCCCGCGCGCGCAGCCGGTTGCCGGGCGCCCCGATCGCGAGCCGGTAGGCCGCGACCACCCGCTCCCTGGTGGACAAGCGCATCCGACCTCCCCTGCGGCGGATGGTCGCACGGACCGGCCCGGGGTGGTGGTCGCGCTGGCGGCGACCGGCGGGGTGATCACCGCGCGGGCGTGCTGCTCGCCGCGGTCTTCACCGTCCTCGGCGTGCTCCCGGTGGTGCTGCTGACCCAGATCGGCGTGATCGTCGCGCTCGGCGTGCTGCTGGACACCCTGCTGGTCCGCAGCGTGCTGGTGCCGGCGCTGGCGACGCTGCTGGGCCGGCGCTTCCGGTGGCCGAGCCGGCTGTCCCGGTGGGAGGCTGCCGGCACGGGAGGTGCCGATGGCGAGGTACGGGGCGATGTTCGGCCCGGACGTGACGTTCCTCGGGGTGGCCCCGTGTGACCTGGGCGAGCCGGGGTCGTACGCGGGCGCGGACGTGGTCGTCGTCGGCGCCCCGTTCGACGGCGGCACCTCGCACCGGCCGGGCGCCCGCTTCGGCCCGCAGGCGATCCGGGCCACCGACTACCTGCCGCACGACGGCTCCCGGCCGCACCTGGCGCTGCGGGTGGACCCGCTGCGCGAGCTGCGGGTGCTCGACGCCGGCGACGTGGAGATGCCGCCGGGCGACATCGAGCGGTCGCTGGGCGCCCTGCGCGCGGCGGTGTCGACCGTGGCCGGCGCCGGCGCGGTCCCGGTGGTGCTCGGCGGCGACCACTCGATCGCGCTGCCGGACGTGCAGGGCGTCGCCGAGCACGTCGGCTGGGGCCGGGTGTCGGTGGTGCACTTCGACGCGCACGCCGACACCGGCGACGTCGAGTTCGGCTCGCTGTACGGGCACGGCCAGCCGATGCGCCGGCTGGTCGAGTCGGGCGCGGTCCGCGGCGACCGCTTCCTGCAGGTCGGGCTGCGCGGCTACTGGCCCGGGCCGGAGACGCTGGCCTGGATGGACGAGCAGGGCTTCCGGTCGTACGAGATGACCGAGGTCGTCGCCCGCGGGCTGGACGAGTGCCTGACCGAGGCGTTCGCGATCGCCACCGACGACTGCGACGGGGTCTTCCTGTCCGTCGACGTCGACGTGGTCGACCCGGGGATGGCCCCGGGCACCGGCACGCCCGAGCCGGGCGGGCTGACCTCCCGGCAGCTGCTCGACGCGGTCCGCCGGTGCGCGCTGGAGCTGCCACTGGTCGGGATCGACGTGGTCGAGGTCGCCCCCGCGTACGACCACGCCGAGGTCACCGCGTTCCTGGCCAACCGGGTGGTGCTGGAGGCGCTGTCGGGCATCTGCGCCCGGCGGAGGTGACCGGCCGGGTCGGGCGGCTTACCGCCCGACCCGGCCGGTCGGCTGTCAGCGTTGCGGCCGGGACCGGCGGCCGAGCGGGCCGAGAGCGAGCGCCAACCCGGCCAGCAGCAGCGCCAGGCCGAAGCCGGCGATGGGCAGGGCCGTGGACGAGCCGGTGTCCGGCAGGCTCGGCGGCGCCGAGGGCTGCTCATCGGCGCCGTCGCCGGGGACGGTCGGAGCGAGCCCGGGCGCGCTGCTCGTCTCCGCCGGGGTGGTCGGCGCCTCGGTCGGCGTGACCGGCGGGGTCGTCGGCGTCACCGGCGGAGTGGTCGGCGAGACCGGCGGAGTGGTCGGCGAGACCGGCGGAGTCGTCGGCGAGACCGGCGGAGTCGTCGGCGAGACCGGCGGAGTCGTCGGCGTCACCGGCGGAGTCGTCGGCGAGACCGGCGGAGTCGTCGGCGAGACCGGCGGAGTCGTCGGCGAGACCGGCGGCGTGGTCGGCATGGTGCTGGTCCCGCAGGCGAACCAGTGGCTGACCTGCGCCGGCTTGCCGCTGCTCACCAGCGGGGCATGCAGGTCCGTACGGATGTCCCCGGCGTAGACGTTGTACGCCGATCCGCCCTTCACCACGACGCCGGTCAGTGTCGTCCCCTCGGGGACACCGGTGACGGTGATGTACGTGCCCGAGGCGTCGATGGTGTAGTTCACCTCGACGGCGGTGCCGGCGAGGCCGGCACCGGCGCAGTCCCCCATCTTGATGTTGCCGGCGTACGCGACGGCGCGGACATCACCGGAGACCGGAGTCGTGTCCGACGTGGCCCCGGCCGGGGCGACGACGAGGACGAGCGACCCGAAAGCGGTCGCCGCGGACAGGGACAGTAGTGCGGTACGGAGTCGGGACACCCGACAAGACCCCCCACAACAGAGACGGACCGGGGCCGGTCTCACCCTGTGCTCCCCGAGGCCGCCCGCCGGAGTCCGGCGGAGGTGACCGATGACGGCCGCGGATCGACGCTCCCCTACTGGCGGCAACTTGACGGCGGTCGCGGCGGCCCATGACGCGGCTTCTCCCGAAAAGACCGGCGATCTTTTTCGGTCCCCCGCTCGCTCCGCTTTCCCCTGGTCAGCAGCGCGTGAAGCGGGTCGACCACGATGATGTCGATCCGCCGCCGAGGGACGAGGGCGCTCAGAGCGCGCCGAGCGACTCCCGCAGGATGCCCAGGCCCTCGTCGGCCTCGGCCTCGGTGAGGGTGAGCGGGGGCGCCATCCGCAGCACGTTGCCGAAGCGGCCGCCCTTGCCGACCAGCAGCCCGCGGGCCCGGGTCTCCTCCATCAGCTTGGCCGCCGCCTTCGCGTCCGGGGTGTCCCCGCCCGGCACGACCAGCTCCAGCGCGGCCATCAGCCCCTTGCCGCGGACGTCGCCGACCGCCTCGTGCTCGGCACCGAGGTCGCGCAGCCCGGTCAACAGCCGGCTGCCCACCTTGAGCGCGTTGGCCTGCAGGTCGTGCTCGATCACGTAGTCCAGCGTCGCCTTCGCGCCGGCGGTGGCCAGCGGGTTGCCGCCGAAGGTGGAGATCGAGTTGGCCGGCAGGTTGTCCATCAGCTCGCCGCGGGCCACCACGCCGCCGATGGCCAGCCCGTTGCCCAGCCCCTTGGCGAAGGTCATGATGTCCGGAGTCGCGCCGTGCGCGCCGATCCCCCAGAAGTGGTCGCCGGTCCGGCCCCAGCCGGTCTGCACCTCGTCCGAGATCAGCAGGATGCCGTACTCGTCGAGGACCTCCTTCAGGGCGCCGAAGAACCCGTCCGGCGGCACCGCGAAGCCGCCGACGCCCTGGATCGGCTCGGCGATCAGGCAGGCCACGTCCCCGGACGTGGTCGAGTCGATGACGTCGCGCAGGTCCCGCACGCAGGCCTCGATGTAGTCGGCGTCCGACAGGTCCCGCCAGGGCGAGCGGTAGCGGTAGCCGCCGTAGACGTAGGACACCTGGACCGGGGACAGCGCGGACGCCGACCAGCCGCGGATGCCGGTGATGCCCATGGCCGCGAACGACCGGCCGTGGTAGCTGTTGCGGATCGCCAGCACCTGGGCGGAGCGCCGGGCCTGGGTGGCCAGCAGCAGCGCCATCTCGTTGGCCTCGGTGCCGGAGGAGGTGAAGAAGACCTTCGCGTCCGGGATGCCGGACAGCTCGGCGATCTGCTCGGCCAGCTCCACCTGCTCGCGGATGAGGTAGAGCGTCGAGGTGTGCACCACCCCGCGGTCGAGCACCCGGTCCACCGCGGCCCGCACCTCCGGGACCTGGTAGCCGAGCATGTTGGTGAGGATGCCGGCGAAGAAGTCGAGGTAGTCGCGGCCGTCCGCGCCGGTGACCCGCCGGCCCGACCCGGAGACGATCTCCAGCGGGTCGTCGTAGTAGAGGGTCAGCCAGGACGGCAGGACGGCGCGGTGCCGGGCGAGGAGATCGTCGCTCATGCCGCCAGCGTGCCACCAAGTGACCCCGCCGCACGAGACCCGGGGGTCCCGTACGGCGGGGTCGGCCCGCCGCGACAGCGGGGGTCAGTCGCGCGGGCTGGCCTCCGGGCCGTTCCACGGGCCGTACACCGACTTGGCGGTGGACGGGCCGAAGACCCCGGCCTCGCCGGGCGAGGGGTAGTGCCGGACGTGCACGTCGGTCAGCCGGCGGCCGCCGCTGACGTTGCGGTACTGGTGCGTGATGAACATCTGGTACCGCTTGGCGGTGGTGATCCGGTAGTCCTTGCCGACCCACTGCCCGTCGCTGCGCCGGGTGCTGACCCGGATGTCGAGCTTGAAGCCGAGCGGCAGGTAGCGGCTGTCCACGAAGATGTAGTGGGAGGCGTAGACGTCGGAGCCGCAGGTCCACAGCTTCGACTCCACGCTGACGTACCAGGTGCGCGTGCCCTCGCCGGGGATCCAGGCGGAGTTGCCGTCCCGCCGCGGCGCGGCGTAGCCGAAGAGCCGGCTGTTGGCGCCGCAGCGGGTGCTGGCCGCCGAGCCGATCACCTCCAGCGCGTTGCCGCCCAGGTCCGGCCCGCGGTCCAGCGTCCCGACCGCCCCGTTGGCGACGACGTGGACCTGGTCGAGGGTGAAGCCGGCGGCATCGAAGATCTCCCGGTTGGTGATCCACCGGGCCTTGCCGCCGTCCATCAGGAAGACGGCGAAGCTGAGCCGGTCACGCAGCAGCGTGCCGTCGGCCGGGGCGTTCGGCACCCCGGCCAGCCCGCCGGCCGGGACGACCACGACCCGGTCGAGGGTGTAGCCGAGGGCGTAGAACTCGTCCGCGTTGACCAGCGAGACCTTCGCCCCGCCGACCATCTGGTAGATCGCGAAGCTGTTCTCCTCCCGGACGGCGGTGCCGTCGGGCAGCGCGGCCGCGGTCGCCGCGGCGGCCGGGGCGGCGGTGAGCAGCGGCACCACGGCGGCGCCCAGGGCGAGCGCGCAGCTGATCAGGGCCGCACCGAGCCTGCGTCGGGACATGCGGTGTCCTCTCGTCCGGGAGGCCCGGGGATGGCCGGGCCGCACCAGCACAGCGCCGGACGGCGGTGTCCGGCAGGGGCGCGGACACTCCGGGACGAAGTCGGTCAGCCGTGCAGCGCGGCCAGCCGCTCGCGCAGCTCGGTCGCGGCCGGCTCCTCGACCCCGTCGAGGCGCCGCTCGGCCTGCCGGGCCAGCCGGTCGGCGGCGGCCGGGTCCCCGCCGCCGGCGGCGAGCGCGGCCTGGGCGATCAGCGCGGTGAGCGCGCCGACGGAGTCGCCGAGCTGGTCGTGCAGCCGGCCGCACTCCTCGTGGTCGCGGGCCGCACCGGCGTGGTCGCCGAGCGACCGGCGGACCTCGGCCAGGTCGCCGAGGATCTCGGCCTCGCAGTGCCGGTCGCCAACGGCGCGGGCGGCGGCCAGCGCCTCCTGCTGGGTCGCCATCGCCTCGGTGAGCCGGCCGAGCGCGTGCTGGGCCTTGCCCATGTTGTTGAGGCTGATGCTCTCCGCCCGCCGGTCCTTCGTGCGGCGGCAGATCGCCAGGTCGCGGCGGTAGCAGTCGAGGGCGGCGGCGAAGCTGCCGACCATCCGGTGCGACTCGCCGAGGTTGTTGAGGATCTGCGCCACGCCTGCCTCATCGCCCAACTGCTCCCGCAGCGCCAGCGAGCCGGCGAAGTACCGTCGGGCGACGGGGTGGTCGCCGAGGACCGAGTGCACGATGCCCAGGGCGTTGTCGACCCAGGCCTCGCCGACCGCGTCGCCGGCCTCGACGGCGGCCGCCCGCGCGACCAGCAGCACGGACCGGAACGGCAGCCAGGTGCGCCGGGTCTCGAAGAAGGCGTAGAGCGTGATCGGCAGCTGCCAGGCCACGTCGCGCCGCCCGTGCTCGACGGCCAGCGGCACCGCGGCCAGCAGGGCGGTCCGCTCGCTCTCGCACCAGGCCAGCGCGTCGTCGTAGCTGCGCATCGGGGCGGGCTCGACCCGCGCGTCCCGCCGGTGCGGCACCTTGCGGCGGTGCGGCGCGAGCAGCTGGTTCGCCGCGACCGCGGTGCCCAGGAACCAGTCGAGCAGCGCCCGGACGGCGGCGGTGCGGGCGGCCTCGTCCTCCTCCCGGTCGAGCAGGTCCCGGGCGTAGACGCGCAGCAGGTCGTGGAAGCGGTAGCGGCCGGGGACGGTCTGCTCCAGCAGGTGCTCGTCCAGCAGCGTCTCCAGCATCGCCGCGACCGCCGGGACCGCGCCGCCGGTCAGCGCGGCTGCCGCGTACCCGCAGAAGTCCTGGCCGGGGTGCAGCGCCAGCAGCCGGAACAGCCGCCGCTGGGCCGGGTCCAGCTGGCCGTACGACAGCTCGAAGACCGCCCGTACCGCGACGTCGCTGACCGCCAGCTCGGCCAGCCGCCGCCCCTCCGCCTCCAGCCGGGCCACCAGGTCGGCCAGCCGCCAGGCCGGCCGCGAGCGCAGCCGGCGCGCGGCCAGCGCCACCGCCAGCGGCAGCTGCCCGCACAGCTCGGCGATCCGGCCGGCCGCCGCCGGCTCCGCGCCGACCCGCTCGGCCCCGGCCACCCGCTCCAGCAGGGCCACCGACTCGGCCGGCGTGAACACCCCCAGCGGCAGCGGCTGGGCGCCGTCCAGCCCGTTCAGCGCCCGGCGGCTGGTCACCAGCACCCCGCAGCTGCCGCTGCCCGGCAGCAGCGGCCGGACCTGCTCCTCTGTCGCCGCGTCGTCCAGCAGCACGATCGCCCGGCGCCCGTCCAGCCGGGCCCGGTACAGCGCCGCCCGGTCCTCCAGCCCGGCCGGCAGCTCCGCCCCGGACACCCCGAGCTGGCGCAGGAACCCCTCCAGCACCACCGCCGGGTCCGCCGGGTCTCCCGCCCCCGAGAACCCCCGCAGGTTCGCGTGCAGCTGCAGCTCGTCGAACCGCCGCTTCTCGGCGTGCGCCACGTGGATCGCCAGCCGGGTCTTGCCCGTCCCGGCCATCCCCTCGATCACCACGATCGGCAACCCGGTCGCCGGCCCGTCCTCGGCCGCCAGCAGCGCCCGCGCCCGCGCCACCTCCGCCTCGCGGCCGGTGAAGTCCCGGATGTCGTGGGGAATCTGGGCGAGCGCCGGCGCCGGCGAGGTGGCCGGCCCGCCGACCACCGGCCGCAGCACCTCCATCAGCCGGGCCGACCACAGCGCCGGGTCGCCGCCGAGGTGGGAGACCAGGTCGACCAGCAGCGCCTGCTTGGGCGCCCGCCGGCCGGCGAGCACGTCGCCGATCACCGACTTGCTGTAGAAGCGGCCGGTGCCGGCGTGCAGCCGGCCGGAGATCTCCCGGTACGACGGCTTGCCGGCGGCCAGCCACAGCTCCCGCAGCGCGGCGGCGAAGCCGGCCAGCGCCGGCGGTCGCCCCGTTCCGACCGGGTCCACCGGACTCGCCTCCCGCTCGCCGCCGACCGGCAGATTACCGGGGCCGCTCCCGGCCCGGGGCGGTACCGGGGGTGCGGATCGGGCACCGGCACCCAATACTGCGATACTCCGGCAATGCGCTTCGTCATCCTGCTGACCAGTGACCAGCCGCCCGCCCCGCCGCCGCCACCGCTGATGCAGGCGCTCATGGAGCTGGGCCAGGAGGCCGCCCGCTCCGGCGCCCTGGTCGACAACGCCCGGCTCGCGCCCAGCGCGGCCGGCGCCCGCGTCACGCTGTCCGGCGGCGACATCAGCACCGCCGACGGGCCGGTCACCGACATCCGCGAGTTCGTCAGCTACGCCGTGTACGAGCTGGCCTCGCGGGAGGAGGCGGTGGAGTGGGCCACCCGCTTCCTCACCCTGCACCGCGACCTCTGGCCCGGCTGGCAGGGCGTCGCCGAGATCCGCCAGGTGCTGCCCGCGCCGCCGGCCGGCGGCCCGCCGACCGGCGCCCCGCCCGCCTGACCGACCCACCGCCGTCCGCCGGGGCGGGTGTCCGGGACCACCGGACGCCCGTCCCACGGCGCGCCCGCCCCACGACGCCCCGCCCCACGGCGTGCCGGGACCTCCGGGCGGCCCGCCCACGGCGTGCCGGGCTCAGTCGGTGACGGCGATGTGCTCCGGGCGGACCGGGACGCGGGTGAGCGGTCGGCCGGTGGCGGCCCGGATCGCGGCCACCACCGCGGGCGTGATCGAGATCGTCGGTGGCTCGCCCACCCCGCGCAGCCCGTACGGCGCGTGCGGGTCGGCCAGCTCCAGCACCTCGACCCGCATCGGCGGGGTGTCCAGGATGGTGGGGATCAGGTAGTCGGTGAACGAGGGGTTGCGGACCACCCCGTCGACCACCTGGATCTCCTCCATCACGGCCAGCCCGAGACCCTGGGTGGTGCCGCCGTGGATCTGGCCGAGCAGCGCCTGCGGGTGCATCGCCTTGCCGACGTCCTGGGCGGTGGCCACCTCGACCACCCGGACCAGGCCGAGGTCCACGTCGACGTCGACGACCGCGCGGTGCGCGGCGAACGCGTACTGCACGTGCACCCGCTGCCCGTCGCCGGTGACCTGCCCGGTGCGCGGGTCCAGCGGCCAGGTCGGGCGGTGCCGCCACTCCACCGTGTGCTCGACCGCGTCCGCGCCGAGCACCTCGGCCAGCCCGAGCCGGGCACCGTCCACATCGGACACCACGGTGCCCTCGTCCAGCCGCAGCCGGTCCGGGTCGGTGCCGAGCCGGGCGGCGGCCCGCGCCAGCACGTCGTCGCGGACCCTCAGGCAGGCCGCCTGGACCGCGCCGCCGGTGACGTACGTCTGCCGGGAGGCCGAGGAGGAGCCGCCGCTGCCGATCCGGGTGTCGGCCGGGTGGATCGCCACCGTGGGCACGCCGAGCTCGGTCCGGGCGATCTGCGCCAGCACCGTGATCAGTCCCTGGCCGACCTCCGCCGCGGCCGTGTGCACGAGCACCGACGGCTGGCCGGCGACCACCTCGAGCCGGACCCGGGCGGTGGAGAAGTCGTCGAAACCCTCGGAGAAGCCGACGTTCTTGATCCCGACGCCGTAGCCGACGCCGCGCACCACGCCCTCGCCGCGGGTGGTGCCGGAGATGCCGCCGGGCAGCTCGCGCGGGTCCGGCGCGTCCGGCAGCGCGTCCGGCAGCGGCGCGGCCTGCACCCGGCGCAGCAGCTCGGCGACCGGCGCGGCGCTGTCCACCACCTGGCCGCTGGCCGCGACGGTGCCCTCCCGCATCGCGTTGCGCACCCGGACCTCGACCGGGTCCAGCCCGCAGGCGGCGGCCAGCTTGTCCATCTGCGACTCGTACGCGAAGCAGGCCTGCACGGCGCCGAAGCCGCGCATCGCCCCGCACGGCGGGTTGTTGGTGAAGACGGCCCGGCAGTCGATGTCCACCGCGGGCACGTCGTAGGGCCCCGCGCCCAGCGTCGCCGCGTTGGCCGCGACCGCCGCGGAGGTGGACGCGTAGGCGCCGCCGTCGAGCAGGATGTCGGCCCGCACCGCGACCAGCCTGCCGTCCGCGGTGGCGCGGTGCTCGTAGCGCAGCACCGCCGGGTGCCGGTGCACGTGGCCGAGGAACGACTCGTCCCGGGTGTAGACCATCTTCACCGGCCGGCCGGTGTGCAGCGCCAGCAGGCACGCGTGCACCTGCATGGACAGGTCCTCGCGGCCGCCGAAGGCGCCGCCGACCCCGGCGACCAGCAGCCGCACCTTGTCCTCGGGCAGCCCTAGGCAGACGGCCATCTGGCGCCGGTCGGCGTGCAGCCACTGGGTGGCCACGTGCAGCTCGACGCCGCCGTCCTCGGCCGGCACCGCGAGCCCGGACTCCGGGCCGAGGAAGGCCTGGTCCTGCATGCCGACCTCGTACTCGCCGGTGACCACGACCTCGGCGGGCGCGTCGGCGTCGCCGCGGCGGACCAGCACCTGGCGGACCAGGTTGCCGCCCGGGTGCACCGGCTCGGCGTCCGGGTCGAGCGCGCGGCGCATGTCGGTGACCGCGGGCAGCTCCTCCCAGTCGACCTCGACCAGCGCGGCGGCCCGGCGGGCGGTGTCCGGGTCGTCCGCGGCCACCACCGCGACCGGCTCGCCGTGGTAGCGGACCTGGTCGGCGGCGAGCACCGGCTGGTCGGCGTGCTCGAGCCCGTAGAGCGGCTCGCCGGGCACGTCGGCGGCGGTGAGCACGGCCCGCACCCCGCGCACCGCCCGGGCGGCGGTCAGGTCCAGGCCGCGGATGCGGGCCCGCGGATGCGGGCTGCGGGCGGTGGCGCCCCAGAGCATGCCCTCCACCCACAGGTCCGAGGAGTACGCGAACTCGCCGGTCACCTTGGGCACGCCGTCGGGGCGCAGGGGGCTGTCGCCGACTCCGCCGGGCAGCCGGGTGCCGGTCTCCGGCCGGGTGGCGGTCACGACTCCACCGCCGGAGCCCCCGCCGGGGCCGCCGCCCGCGCGGCCCGGTGGACCGCGTCGAGGATCATCTGGTAGCCGGTGCACCGGCACAGGTTGCCGGCCAGCGCCTCCCGGATCTCGGCGTCGGCGAGCGCGGCCGGGTCGGGCGAGCGGCGCAGCAGGTCGTGCACGGCGACCACCAGCCCGGGCGTGCAGAAGCCGCACTGCACCGCGCCGGCGTCCAGGAACGCCTGCTGCACCGGGTCCAGGTCCGGCCCGGCGGCCAGCCCCTCCACGGTTCGCACCGCGCGGCCATCGACCTGCCCGGCGGCGACCAGGCAGGCGCACACCGGCACGTCGTCGAGGTAGACGGTGCAGGAGCCGCACTCGCCCTCCTCGCAGGCGTTCTTGCTGCCCGGCAGGCCGAGGCGCTCCCGCAGCGTGAGCAGCAGGCTCTCCCCGGGCGGCACCCCCTCGACCGTGCGCCGGGTCCCGTTGACCGTGCAGGTCAGCCTCATGCCGCTCCCGTCCGGTAGCCGTGCCAGGCCCGCTGCAGCACCCGCCGGCCGAGCACGCCGAGCGCGTGCCGCCGGTACGCCGCCGTGCCGCGGACGTCGTCGATGGGCGCGGCCGCCGCGGCGACCAGCTCGCCGAAACGGGCCACGACCGGGTCGGGCAGCTCCTCGCGGGAGTCCCACAGGCCATGCCCGGCGAGCTCGCCGCTCACGTACACCTCCGCCTCGACGGCCCGGCGCGGCGTCGGCGCGACCGAGCCGAGGCCGGTGCCGACCGTGCCGGCGGCCGGGTCGAGCCCGACCGCGACCGAACAGACCGCGATCACCATCGCGTTGCGGGTGCCGACCTTGGCGAACTCCTGCGGCCCGCGGGCCACCGGCAGCTCGACCGCGGCGATCAGCTCGTCCGGGGCCAGCGCGGTCCGCTTGACGCCGGTGAACAGCTCGCCGACCGGCAGCCGCCGGACGCCGCGCACCGAGGCCAGCTCGACCACCGCGCCGGCGGCCAGCAGCGGCGGGTGGCAGTCGCCGGCCGGCGACGCCGAGGCCAGGTTGCCGCCGACCGTGCCGCGGTTGCGGATCTGCGGGGAGCCGACCGTGCGGGCCGCCGCCGCCAGCCCGGGCGCCAGCGCGGCCAGCTCCCGGACCAGCCGCGCGTACGGCACCGCGGCGCCGATCCGCAGCGTGCCGCCGTCCCGGGACCAGTCGGCCAGCCCCTCGACGCGGGTGAGGTCCAGCAGCGCCTCCGGCCGGGCGTGCCCGCGGTTGACCGCCACCATCAGGTCGGTGCCGCCCGCGATCGGCACGGATCCGGGGCGCGCGGCCATCTCGGCCAGCGCGTCCTCCCACCGCGTCGGTGCGGCGAAGGTCGCCGTGCTCATCCCTGCATCTTCCCTCACGCCGCCCGGCAGCGGCACAGGACCCCGGCCCGGGGCCCGGACCTACCCTGTGAGCAGGCGGGAGGTGACCGCGGTGCGCGACCGCTACCGGTGGCTGCGGCGGATCGAGGCGCTCGACCCGGTGCGCGACCACCAGGAGATCTACCGGATCTCCGCCGGGCACGAGTTCCCCTGGGACTACCAGCGGGCGCTGGAGCTGGCCCTGTTCCGGACCTTCTGCGTGCCGGCCATCTCCGGCCTGCTGGACGCCACCGGCGAGTTCCGGGACCGGCCGCAGCGCCGGTACGACGACACCGCGCTGCTCATGGCCGAGTTGGCCGAGCACGGCTACGACTCCGCGCGCGGCCGGGAGGCGCTGCGGGTGGTCAACCGGCTGCACGGCCGGCACCCCATCGCCGCCGAAGACATGCGGTACGTGCTGGCCACCTTCGTCTACGAGCCGGTCGACTGGCTGGACCGCTTCGGCTGGCGGCCGCTGTCGGAGCACGAGCGGCTGGCCGCGTTCCACTTCTACCGGGCGGTCGGCGCCCGGATGGGCATCCGCGGCGTCCCGGCCGACTACGCCGCCTTCCGCCGATTCAAGGCCGACTACGAGGCCCGCGCGTACCGGTACGCCGACAGCAACCGGCGGGTCGGCACTGCCACCCTGGACCTGATGCGCGGCTGGTACCCGCGGCCGCTGCGGCCGGCGGTCGACCTCGCCGTCCGCGGCCTGCTCGACCCGCCGGCGCTGGCCGCCTTCGGCTTCGCCCCGGCGCCGCGGTGGGCGGCCACCGGCGTGCGGGCCGGGCTGCGGACCCGGGCCGCCGCGGTCCGGCTGCTGCTGCCGCCGCGGCCCCGCTCCCGCGCCACGGCCGACCCGGGCAACCGCAGCTATCCCGGCTACCCGGTCGGCTACCGGCCGGCCGACCTCGGCGCCGACTCCGGAAGCTGCAAGCCTCCCCTAATTCCGTGAAACATGAACTACAGTCCGCCACGGTACGTACCGGCATGGTCCGTCCGTCATCGGCACGGACCAGGAGATACTCCTGGAGGGTGTAGTGCGCAGAGTTGCGGCAATGACCGCCGTGGCGACCGCCGGCCTGCTCGTGGCCGCCGGCGGCACGGCGCAGGCGGCGCCGGCCCCGGCCGGCGCGGGCGCGCCCGGCCTCGCGGCGGCCGTGCGGACGGTGTCGGTCACGGACATCGCCCGCCAGCATCAGGCCGCCCAGACGGCCGGTCCGACCGTGGTCGCCCGCGGCCTGAACAACCCGCGCCAGCTCTCCCTCACCCCGACCCGCGGCCTGCTGGTCGGCGAGGCCGGGCGCGGCGGGAACGCCTGCGGCACGGTGACGGGCCCGGCCGGTCCGACCGAGATCTGCCTCGGCACCACCGGGGCGATCAGCTGGATTCCGGTCCCGTCCCTGCAGACCGGGCCGCTGTCCCACCGGCTGGTCACCGGCCTGGTGTCCCGCGCCAACCGGGACGGCAGCGCGGCGACCGGCCCGCACGCGGTGACCGGGCCGACGCTGGCCGACTTCTTCGTCGCGGTGGCGCCCACGCCGCCGGTGCCCGGTGGGCCGGACCTGAGCCGGACCGGCAAGCTGCTGCGCGTCACCGTGGGCAGCCCGCAGGTGGTCGCCGACACGACGGCGTACGAGCTGGCCAACGACCCGGACGGGCAGGGTCCGGACACCAACCCCAACGGCCTGCTCGCGCTGCCCGGGCGGGTACTGATCGCCGACGCCGCCGCCAACACGATCCTGCAGTGGAAGGACGGCCTGCTCAGCACCTTCGCCGTGCTGCCGAACGTGCAGGACGGCAACTGCGCCGGCGTGCCCAACCAGGGCGGCACCACCGGCTGCGACTTCGTGCCGACCGCGCTGGCCGCCGGGCCCGGCGGCTCGGTCTACGTCGGCTCGCTGAGCAACCTGGTCCCGGGTGCGGCCCGCATCGTCCGCCTGGACGGCCAGACCGGGACGATCCTGCAGACCTGGACCGGGCTGAGCGGGGTGATGGGCGTCGCGACCGGGCCGGACGGCTCCCTCTACGCCAGCCAGCTGTTCGCCGGCAGCGTGGTCCGCATTCACCCGGACGGCACCCGCACCACCATCCCGGTGCCCTTCCCGTCCGGGCTGGCCGTCGACGGCGACCGACTGTACGTCTCGGCGTACTCGATCGCACCCGACACCGGCCTCGGCGTGCCGGACGTGGACAGCAGCGGCCAGGTCTGGCGGCTGGAGGTCTGAGCGGCCTCAGCGGCTGGCGGCGCGGTGACGCGCCGCCAGCCGTCCGGCGACGACGACGACGAGCAGCGCCTGCTGCCGCGACCGCGGCGCGGCCCCGTCCGAGCAGGCGCGGCCCACCGCGGTGGCGGGCAGGACCGCCCTCGGCTACTCGTGCGGGTTGTCCACGAACTCGCCACGCCGCGGGATGAGGTCGGCCCGGGCCGGGTCCTGCTGGTAGACAGTGCCCTCGGCGATCGACTCGGCGACCGCACCCATGATCGTGTACGCGGTCCGGATCAGCATGCCCGCGCTCTTCTGCCCGATGTCGCCGCGCAGCTCGACGAGCACGCTGGCCGCGCCGAGCAGCCCGTACGCGTTGCGCGAGATGCCCCGTGGCAGGGTGCCGGGGTACTGGCTGATCTCGGCGAAGCCGTAGTGGCTCATGGTGTCCCAGATGACCACGCACACCTGCCGGGACAGCGCGACCGCCGACGCGGGCACGCCGGGCGCGTTGGGCCAGAAGATGGACCCGGTGATCAGGTCGCCATCGTCGGTGACGTAGGAGCCCTGGTGGTGGTAGTCGACGACGAAGGACGGCTGGTACCGCGCGAACACCCGCTGCACCGCCGCGGACTCCGGGACGGGGTTGGCCTCGGGCGCGACGGCCGGGTCGTGCCAGCGGTTGACGTCGAAGCCGACGCCGGGCGTGCAGAACGCGCCCGAGCAGTCCGGGTCGTGGTTCTCCCGCTGGAAGCGCTCGGCGCCGTCCGGGTTCACCTTCGGCACCACGAGCAACGTGATCCGGCTCAGGATCGCCTCCCAGCCGGCGCCACCCTTCCCGGCGCGCTGCAGCAGCTGCAGCGCCGCCTCGGTGCCCAGCGGCTCGTTGCCGTGCTGCTGGGTGACGTAGAGCACCTTGGTGGCGCCGGTGCCGACCTTGGCCAGGTAGAGGTCGCGGCCCTCGTTGGACCGGCCGACCACCTCCAGCGCGACCCGGCCCTGCGTCGAGGCGCTGATCTGGCGGAGCTTGGCCACCATCTCCTCGTAGTCGTGCAGGCGCTCGAGGCTGACGTGCTGGCGGTCCTGGACCCATGGCCCGTTGGGGACCGTCTGCGGGGCGGCGCCCGCCGGTGCGGCCATCGCGGTGAGCACCGCGGCGGCTGTGGCCACTATCGGAATCATCCGTCGCATGCGGTCAGCCTGATACGACCATCGGGCCCGCACCAGGGGCAGACCCGGTGAAGTTCGCGAGCTCGGGACGCGTCATCGCCTCTCCGGCGGTCCTGGTGCTCGACGTGGCCCGCGGGGAGCCGAGCGCGCTGGTTCAGCAGTCCGGCTGACCGGCTGGGTCCGCACCGGCTGATCCCGGCCCGGGGCCGTCGCCGGCGGCCCCGGGGCCCGGTCGATGCGTCCTCCGGTCAGCGGGCGGCGCGGCGGCGGGCGGTCAGCTGGCCGGCGACGACGATGAGCAGCGCGACCACGAGCATCGCGGTGCCGATCACGTTCGCCTGCGGCGGGATGCCGCGGGTGGCCGAGACGTACACGAACTTGGGGAACGTGGTCACGTTGCCGGAGTTGAAGTTCGTGATGATGAAGTCGTCGAAGCTCAGCGCGAAGGCGAGCAGCGCGGCGGCCAGGATTCCCGGCGCCGCCAGCGGCAGCGTCACCCGGCGGAAGGTCTGCCACTCGTCGGCGTAGAGGTCCATCGCGGCCTGCTCCAGCCGCGGGTCCAGGCTGGCCAGCCGGGCTTTGACGGTGACCACCACGAAGGACACGCAGAACATCACGTGCGCGATCACGACCGTCCAGAAGCCCGGGTTGACCCGCAGGTTGAGGAACATGGTCAGCAGCGAGGCGCCGAGCACCACCTCCGGGGTGGCCATCGGGAGGAAGATCAGCAGGTTGGTCGCGGTCCGGCCGCGGAACCGGTGCCGGGCCAGCGCGAAGGCGATCATGGTGCCGAGCAGCGTGGCCCCGAGGGTGGCCAGCAGGCCGATCTTGAGGCTGTTGCCCAGCGCGGTGCAGACCTCGGGCGCGCCGCACGGGTTGCGCCAGTTGTCCAGGGTGAAGCCCTGCCAGGTGAGGTTGGACCGGCCGGCCTGGTTGAAGGAGAAGGCGACCGTGTACGCGATCGGCACGAAGAGGTAGCCCAGCGCCAGCAGCGCGTAGAGCATCACGGCGTGCCGCCGCAGCCAGCTCACTGTGCCCGCTCCTCGGACAGGCCGGGCGCGAGCGCCAGCCGACCGGCCCTCGCCGCTCCCCGCTCGCGCTGCGAGCCCTCGCGCTCGCTCACACCAGCTCCTCGGTGCCGGCACGGCGGATGTAGATGCTGACCAGCACCAGGATCGCGGCCATGAGCACGAAGGACAGCGCCGCCGCGGTCGGGTAGTCGACGACCCGGAAGAAGCGGCTGTCCACCACGTTGCCGATCATGCTGGTGGACGGGTTGCCCAGCAGCGCCGCGTTCACGTAGTCGCCGGCCGCCGGGATGAAGGTGAGCAGCGTGCCGGCCACCACGCCGGGCATGGACAGCGGGAGCGTGACCCGGCGGAAGCCGACCGGCGCGGATGCGTAGAGGTCCCCGGCGGCCTCCAGCAGCCGCGGGTCGAGCCGCTCCAGCGAGGCGTAGAGCGGCAACACCATGAACGGCAGGAAGTTGTACGTCAGCCCGGCCACCACCGCGGTGGCAGACGCGGTGAGCGAGTCGGTGGCGCCGAGCACGCCGATCCCGCGCAGCGTGCCGACCACCGGCCCCTCGTCGGCCAGCACCTGCTTCCAGGCGATGGTGCGCAGGATGAACGAGGTGAAGAACGGCGCGATGACCAGGACCAGCATGAGGTTGCGCCAGCGGCCGGCCTTGAGCGCGATCGCGTACGCCAGCGGGTAGCCGATCAGCAGCGCGAGCACGGTGGCCATCCCGGCGTAGAGGAACGACCGGGCGAACTGCGGGCCGTAGTCGGCCAGCGCGTCGGAGTAGTTCGCCCACCGGAAGGTCTGCTCGTACGTGCCGACCTCGGCGCCCGGCACCCGGGTCTGCAGCGAGGTCGAGCCGAGCGCGAAGACCGGCACCGCGAAGAACAGCACCAGCCAGGCGATCCCCGGCAGCAGCAACAGGTACGGCGTCGTGCGCCGGCCGCGCCGGGCCACGTCGGCCGGCGGCACGCCCTCCGGCGGCCCGGCCACCCGGGTCCCCGCCGCGACCGGCGCGAAGCTCACCGCGCCCGCCCGTCGGCGGCGGCCGCGGCGGGCGGCACCGGAGGCTCCGGCGACCCCGGCGGCTCGGGCGAGCCGGTGAAGCCGGCCAGCCCGGGCACCGCCGCGGGCCCGGCCGCGGCGGTCGGGGCGCGGTCGAGCGTCTCCACCCCGGCGGCGGCGTCCTGGTCGCCGTCCAGGCCGAAGGCGTGCGCCGGGTCCCAGGACGCGGTCACCCGCTCCCCGACCGGCAGCACCCCGCCGAGCCCGGTGTTCTGCGCGAACGCGGTGAGCTGGTGCCCGTCCGGCAGCCGCACCAGGTACTGCGTGCTCACCCCGGTGAAGCTGGCGTCCACGATCACCCCGCCGGGCAGCGCGACCAGCTGCGGCGGGACGGCGTCGTCCGCGGTCAGGTGCACCTTCTCCGGCCGGACGCCGACCAGCACCGCCCCGCCCACCGCGGCCGCGGCCCGGCACCGCGACTCGGCCAGCGCCAGCCGGGCGCCCGCGGCCTCCACCACCACGGTCCCGCCGGACCGCTCCCGGACCGTGCCGGGCAGCAGGTTGGACTGGCCGAGGAAGTTCGCCACGTACGCGCTCGCCGGCGACTCGTAGAGCTCCACCGGCGAGCCGAGCTGCTCGATCCGGCCGGCGTTCATCACCGCGATGGTGTCGGCCATCGTCATGGCCTCTTCCTGGTCGTGGGTGACGTGCACGAACGTGATGCCGACCTCGTCCTGGATCCGCTTGAGCTCGACCTGCATCTGCCGGCGCAGCTTGAGGTCGAGCGCGCCGAGCGGCTCGTCCAGCAGCAGCACGTCCGGCCGGTTGACCACGGCCCGGGCCAGTGCCACCCGCTGCTGCTGGCCGCCGGACAGCTGGGCCGGCTTGCGCTTGGCCAGGTGCCCGAGCTCGACCAGGTCGAGCGCCTCGGTGACCCGCTGCCGCACCTCGCCGGCCCGCCGCCGGCGCAGCCCGAAGGCCACGTTCTCGAAGACGTCGAGGTGCGGGAAGAGCGCGTAGCTCTGGAACACCGTGTTCACCGGCCGCTTGTACGGCCGGGTGCCGGTGACGTCCTGGTCGCCGAGCAGGACCCGACCCCGGGTGGGCCGCTCCAGCCCGGCGACCATCCGCAGCGTGGTGGTCTTTCCGCAGCCGGAGGGCCCGAGCAGCGCGAAGAACGAGCCCGCCGGCACGGTCAGGCTCACCCCGTCGACCGCCACCGCGGTCCCGAACACCTTGGTGATCTGGTCCAGGCGCAGGTCCCGCCCCGTCATCAGTTGCCTATCACCTTCTGGAAGGCCTCCGAGTACTGGGTCTCCTCGTCCGCGGTCAGCGTGCGGAAGGACTTGGCCTTGGCGAGGGTCTGCTCGTCCGGGAAGATCCACGGGCTGGCCGCCAGCTCAGGGTCGATCTTCTCCATCTCCGCCTTGGCGCCCTGCACCGGGCAGATGTAGTTCACGTACGCCGCGACCTCGGCCGCGACCGCCGGGTCGTAGTAGTGGTTCATGAGCTTCTCGGCGTTCGTCTTGTGCGGCGACCCGACCGGCACCAGCATGTTGTCGGTCCAGATCGTGCCGCCGGCCTCCGGCAGGGCGTAGCCCCACTTGTCGTCGTTCTCGTAGTTGATCTGGAAGATGTCGCCGGACCAGCCGATCACCGCCAGGGCGTCGCCGCTGATCAGGTCCTCCTTGTAGGAGTTGCCCTTCACCTGGCGGATCTGGCCGGACGAGATGTGCTTGTCCAGCTCGTCGATCGCGGTCTGGAACTGGTCGGCGGTGAAGTTGCCGGAGATGTCGACGCCCTGCTCGAGCATGATCAGCCCCATCGTGTCCCGCATCTCGGAGAGCACCTCGACGCGGCCCTTGAGCTCGGGCTTCCACAGGTCGGCGACGGTCTTGAGGCCGCCGGGGACCTTCTCCTTGTTCCAGGCCAGCACGCCGAAGCCGCCCTGCCAGGGCAGGCTCTGCTTGCGGCCCGGGTCGAAGTCGACGTTCTGCAGGTTGGCCAGGACGTTCTTGGCGTTGGGCAGGTTGGCCTGGTTGAACTCCTGCGCGTAACCGGACCGGATCAGCCGCGCGGCCATCCAGTCGGTGAAGACGATGACGTCCTTGCCGATGTCCTGGCCGTTCTTGAGCTGGCCCTGGATCTTGCCGTAGTACGTGTCGTTGTCGTCGATGTCCTCGGCGTACGTAGCCTTGAGGCCCGACTTCTTCTGGAAGGCCTCCAGGGTCGGGTACTTCTTGGTCTCCTCGTCGTAGTCGAGGTAGAGCGTCCAGTTGGCCCAGTTGACGACCTTCTCCTGGTCGGACCGGTCGGCGGCCGGGCTGGGCTTGGCCGGGCCGGTGGCGGTGGCGCCGCCGCCGGACGGGTTGGAGTCGCCGCCGGTGCCGCAGGCGGCGAGGGCGCCCAGGCCGGCAGCGCCGAGCAGCACCGACCGGCGGGACAGGCGCGCCTCGACCAGGGCACGGACGCGCGGGTCGAGTGGGCGATGAGGACGGGGCATCGGGGGGCCTCCGGTCTTTCGGGGTCAGCGGCCGATGAAGCTCATGACGTGCTTGACACGGGTGTAGTCCTCGAGCCCGTAGACGGACAGGTCCTTGCCGTGGCCGGAGGACTTGAAGCCGCCGTGCGGCATCTCGGCCACGATGGGGATGTGGGTGTTGATCCACACGCACCCGAAGTCGAGCTGCCGGGCCGCCCGCATCGCCCGGCCGTGGTCCCGGGTCCAGACGCTCGACGCGAGACCGTACTCGACGCCGTTCGCCCAGCGCAGCGCCTCGTCCTCGTCGGTGAAGCGCTGCACGGAGATCACCGGTCCGAAGACCTCGACCTGGCTCATCTCGTCGTCCTGCCGCAGTCCCGACACCACGGTGGGTTCGTGGAAGTAGCCCCGGTCGCCGGTCCGGTGCCCGCCGGCCACGACCTCGGCGTGGTCGGGCAGGCGGTCGAAGAAGCCGGTCACCCGGTCCAGCTGGGCCGGGTTGTTGAGCGGGCCGAACGCCGCGTCCGCGTCGTCCGGCGGCGCCGTCTTCGTGCCCCGGGCCTGCTCGGCCAGCGCGGCGACGAAGTCGTCGTGGATGCGCGGCGCGGCCAGCACCCGGGTGGCGGCGGTGCAGTCCTGGCCGGCGTTGAAGTAGCCCGCGCCGGCGATGCCCTCGGCGGCCAGCGCCAGGTCGGCGTCGTCGAAGACGATCACCGGCGCCTTGCCGCCGAGCTCGAGGTGGGTCCGCTTGAGCTGGCCGCCGGCCGCCTCGGCCACCTCCCGGCCGGCCCGGATGCTGCCGGTGATCGACACCATCTGCGGGGTCGGGTGGCCGACCAGTGCCCGGCCGCTGTCCCGGTCGCCGCAGATCACGTTGAGCACCCCGGGCGGCAGGAACTCCTGCATGATCCGGGCCATCAGCACGGTGCTCACCGGGGTGGTGTCGGAAGGCTTGAGCACCACCGTGTTGCCGGCCGCCAGCGCGGGGGCGAACTTCCAGACCGCCATCATCAGCGGGTAGTTCCACGGGGTCACCTGGGCGCAGACGCCGACCGGCTCGCGCCGCACGTAGGACGTGTGGTCCTTCAGGTACTCGCCCGCCGAGCGGCCCTCCAGCAGCCGGGCCGCGCCGGCGAAGAACCGGATCTGGTCGACCGAGGGCGGCAGCTCCTCGTCCATGGTCAGCTGCACCGGCTTGCCGGTGTTGCGGCACTCGGCCGCGACCAGCTCCTCGGCCCGCTCCTCGATGGCGTCGGCGATCCGCAGCAGCGCGCGCTGCCGCTCGCTCGGCGTGCTGTCCCGCCAGCCCTCGAACGCCTCGGCGGCCGCCCGTACCGCGGCGTCGACGTCCTCGGGGCCGGACAGCGGCGCGGTGCCGAAGACCTCCCCGGTGGACGGGTCGACCAGGTCCATCGTCCGGCCGTCGGCGGCCGGGACGTCCCGGCCGCCGATCACGTTGGACACCGCGACCTTTCCGTCGCCGCTGCTCATCGCTGGCCTCCTTCTGCGTGCGCGGGTGCCGGCCGGGCGCCGGCGCGGAACCCGTCCGCCGGGTCGGTCGGGGTGCGCTCCTGGACTGCCCACGGTGCCCCGAGCTCGGGCAGCAGGTCCAGGAACGGCACCGGGTCGAGCGCCTCGGGGCCGAGCACGCCGGCGCCGGACCAGGCGCCCTCGGCGATCAGCTCCAGCGCGGCCACCGGGTTGACCGCGGTCTGCCAGACCACCGCCTGGGCGCCGTCCCGGCTCATCGACTCCTCGTTGTCCGTCACCTGGTGGAGGTAGACCTCCCGGGGGCGACCGTCCGGGCCGGTCCCGGTGACGCGGGTCCCGGCACAGGTCCGCCCGCGCATCCGCTCGCCGAGCGTGGCCGGGTCGGGCAGGCAGGCGGCGACCACGTCCCGCGGCGCCACCCGGCCGCCGCGGACCTCGACCGGCCCGGTGCCGTCCAGGCCGAGCTTGTGCAGGGTGCGCAGCACGTCGACGAACTCGGCGCCGAGACCGTACTTGAAGGTGACCCGCCGGGCGTCCACCCAGCGCGGCACCAGCAGCACCTCCTCGTGCTCGACGTGCACGCACTCGACCGGGCCGATGCCCTCCGGGAAGTCGAAGACCTCCGGCTCGGCGAACGGGGCGGTGGTGAACCAGCCCCGCTCCCGCTCCCACACCACCGGCGGGTTGAGGCACTCCTCGATCGTGGTCCAGATCGAGAAGGTGGGCGCGAAGTCGTAGCCGTCGACGGTGATGTCGGCGCCGTCCCGCACGTCGACGGCGTCCACGGTGTCGAAGAGGTGGTCGGCCGCGTAGCGGGCGAAGACGTCGGACAGGCCCGGCTCCACCCCCATGCCGACCAGCGCCAGCGCGCCGCGGGCCTCCCAGTCGGCGGCCCGGGCGAACTGCTCGTCGCCGAGCTTGACCCCGGTCAGCTCGTACGGCCGGTCCGGGTGCGGCCGGGACAGCGACATCGCCATGTCCAGGTAGGTCACGCCGGCGTGCAGGCAGGCGGTGAAGACCGGCATGACGAACCGCGGGTCGGTGGCGTTGAGCACCGCGTCGGCCCGGGTGGCGGTGATCAGCTCGCGCAGCGCGGCCAGGTCGGAGGCGTCCACCGCGACCGCGGTCACCCGCTCGTCGCCGGTTGCGGCCGCGGCCCGGGCGGCCCGGTCCTGGTCGAGGTCGGCCAGCACCACCGCGCTCGGGAAGGCCCGCCGGGACGCGATGCGGGCCACGGCCGCTCCCACCCCGCCGGCACCCACCACCAGGATCCGCAACTCGCCACCCCCTGACCGATCTGCGCGCAGCTTACGCATGAATCCGAGGCGGCAAGCAAGTCACGGAACGGAAACACTTGCGTGGCCATTGTTCTGCTGCGATAACCGTGAGGTGCGAGGACAAACCGCCGCTGGCGGCGCGATCGACGACGTCGGCAAGCGGCTGATCGAGGAGCTGCAGCGCGACGGCCGCCGGTCGTACGCGGCCCTGGCCAAGACCGTCGGCCTGTCCGAGGCCGCCGTCCGGCAGCGGGTGCAGCGGCTCATCGACTCCGGCGTGATGCAGGTCGTCGCCGTCACCGACCCGCTGCAGATCGGCTTCACCCGGCAGGCGATGGTCGGCGTGCGCGCCGACGGCGACATGGTCCGGGTCGCCCAGGAGCTCGGCAAGATCGACGAGGTCGAGTACGTGGTGATCACCGCGGGGTCGTTCGACATCCTGCTGGAGCTGGTCTGCGAGGACGACGACCACCTGCTGCGGGTGCTGTCCGAGCAGGTCCGGGTGCTGCCCGGCGTGCGCGAGACCGAGACGTTCGTCTACCTGAAGACGATCAAGGAAACCTACGCATGGGGGACCCGATGACCTCGACCGACTTCGCCGCGACCGGTGGCGGGGGTCCACACCCGGGCGCTCCGTCGACGCGACTGTCCGAGTCGGCACGCGACCACCTCTGGATGCACTTCACCCGGCTCTCGGCGTACGAGAAGGCGCCGGTGCCGGTGATCGTGCGCGGCGAGGGGCCGTACATCTGGGACGCCGACGGCCGCCGATACCTCGACGGGCTGTCCGGGCTCTTCGTCGTGCAGGCCGGGCACGGCCGGCAGGAGCTGGCCGAGGCCGCGTACAAGCAGGCCGGCGAGCTCGCCTTCTTCCCGCTGTGGTCGTACGCGCATCCCAAGGCGGTCGAGCTGGCCGAGCGGCTGGCGGCGCTGGCCCCGGGCGACATCAACCGGGTCTTCTTCACCACCGGCGGCGGCGAGGCGGTGGAGTCGGCCTGGAAGGTGGCCCGGCAGTATTTCAAGCTGGTCGGGCAGCCGCTGCGGCACAAGGTGATCTCGCGCGCGGTGGCGTACCACGGGACCACGATGGGGGCGCTGTCGATCACCGGCATCCCGGCCGCCCGGCAGGACTTCGAGCCGCTGGTGCCGGGCGCGATCAAGGTCGCCAACACCAACTTCTACCGGGCCCCCGAGCACGGCGACGACTACGAGGCGTTCGGCCGGTGGGCGGCCGACGAGATCGCCCGGGCGATCGAGTACGAGGGCCCGGAGACGGTCGCCGCGGTCTTCCTGGAGCCGGTGCAGAACTCCGGCGGCTGCTTCCCGCCGCCGCCCGGCTACTTCCAGCGGGTCCGGGAGATCTGCGACCGCCACGGCGTGCTGCTCGTCTCCGACGAGGTGATCTGCGCCTTCGGCCGGCTCGGGCACATCTTCGCCGCCGACCGGTACGGCTACCAGCCCGACATCATCACCTGCGCCAAGGGCATGACCTCCGGCTACTCCCCCATCGGCGCGATGCTGGTGTCGGACCGGATCGTGGAGCCGTTCCGGCACGGGGCCACGTCGTTCCTGCACGGCTTCACCTTCGCCGGGCACCCGGTGTCGGCCGCGGTCGCGCTGGCCAACCTCGACCTCCTCGAGCGGGAGGACCTGCCTGGGCACGTGCTCCGTACCGAGGGCGCGTTCCGGGCCACCCTGGAGAAGCTGACCGACCTGCCGATCGTCGGCGAGGTACGCGGGGACGGGTTCTTCTACGGGATCGAGCTGGTCAAGGACAAGGCGACCCGGGAGACGTTCGACGACGACGAGTCGGAGCGGCTGCTGCGCGGCTTCCTGTCCCGGGCGCTGTTCGAGGCCGGCCTCTACTGCCGGGCCGACGACCGCGGCGACCCGGTCGTCCAGCTGGCGCCGCCGCTGGTCTGCGACCAGTCCCACTTCGACGAGATGGAGCAGATCCTCCGCGCCGTCCTCACCGAAGCCTGGTCCCGGCTGTAGCGCCGAGCCCGCCGCGGCGCACCGCTCCGGGACCGAGGTCGGCGCGCGCAGCTGTCCGCCGCGGCGGCGTACGCGTCGACGAGCTCGTCACGCTCCCCCAGCCGGCGGCCGGCCCGGGGTCCCCGCTCCGGGACTCCCTACCGGGCCGCCTCCAGCAGGGCGCGCAGCTGACCACGAACCACCGACAACCCTGGCGCGGTCGGTGCCGGTGGGCGATTAGCGGCGGCGCGCGAAGAGGCCCTTGACGAACGCGGCCTGCCCGGCGTGCTGCAGGCCGTCCGACAGCACGCTGACCAGCCGCACCGACAGGGTCACCGGCGGGTCCCACGCGGCGTCCACCACCCGCGGCAGGTCCGCGTCGGTGACCGTGCGGACGAAATCGAGCGTCCGCCGGTGCACCGCGTCGTGGTAGCCGGTGAGCAGCTCGCCGGCCACCCGCACCAGGCCGACCTGCTCGGCGTCGTGCCCGTAGCCGTGGTCGGCCGGGTCGAACGGCAGCCCGAAGCGCTCCGTCCAGCCGTCCGCGGTCCACACCTGCTCGGTGCCGGCCACACCGGCCACGTGGTCGTCCTGGATCCGGGTCAGGTGCCAGACCAGCCAGCCGATCGTGTTGGCCGCCGGGTCGATCCGCGCAGCCAGCTGCTCGGTGTCCAGACCCTCGACCACCGAGTGGACCAGCCCGTGGATCCGGTCGAAACCGTCCGCCAACAGCTCAGCGCTCGTCACCGGCGGCACGTTAGCCGCTCTGGGTACGCACCAGTGCGACCAGGTCGCCGAGGGCCAGCGACACGTCGGCCCGGTGCAGGCCCCAGGCCGGCCGGTTGGACGCGGCGCCGAGCAGCTGCCGCGCCTGCGCGGTGGTGCCGCTGACGTCCAGCCAGCTCACCCCGGCTCGCTTGCGGCACTCCGCCCGCAGCGCCCCGGGGATGGTGACGAACCCCTGGCCGGGCCGCCCCAGCTCGCTCGCCGGCAGGTACGGCCGCAGCGGCGCCGCCCCGCCGGTCAGCGCGGCCGGGTTGGTGCAGAGGATCTCCCGCCCCGAGGACGGCCGGCCGAACAGGGCGCCGGCCGGCGGCACCCCCGCATAGCTGTTGTACGCGACCACGCAGCCGGTCTGGCCCGGCCGCCGGCAGGCCGGCACGTTGGTGAGGTCGCCGGTGTCCTGCCCGGGCTTGACGCCGACGTACCCGCCGATGAGCAGCGCCGAGACCAGCCGGGCCCGCAGCTCCGGACGGCCGTCGATCTCCTCCTGCAGCAGCTGGGTGAGCTCGAAGGTGCCCTGCGAGTGTCCGATGAGGACGAAGCGGCGGCCGGCCGAGTGGTGGGCCAGGTAGTCGTGCCAGGCCGAGACCACGTCGCCGTGGGCGAGCGCCCGCGCCGCGCGGTCGGTGAGGCCGCCGGTGGTCAGCCCGCGGGAGGTGATCTGCCGGTAGACCGGCGCGAACACCCGGCACACCGCGGCGAACCGGGCCGCCTGGGCGCGGACCGTGGCGACCTCGGCCGGGCCGGCCCGCAGCGGGGCGTTGGTGGTCGGCGCCGGCGACACAGTCGGGTAGACGTAGAAGCAGTCGACCGGCGGGTCGGCGGCCGGCCGGAACACCTCCCGGGTGGTGCCGGTCGGGCTGACCACGGTGGCGTCCAGGTCGCCGTCGCAGGGGTTGGCGGCCATCCCTGGGCGGCACAGCCAGACCGTCGGGTGGGCGATCTTGCCTGCCGGCGCGGCGGTGGTGGGCGCCGGGGCCGGCGCCGGGGCTTCGGCGGGCGAGCCGCCACTGCACGCTGCCGCCAGCACGGCGACCACGACCCCGACCGCCACCCGCCCCACCACACCCACCCCCGCACCGTATCCGCCCCCGCGCCCCACCCCGACCGACGCCGCCACCCACGACTGACGGCATGGGGCCGCGAGTGACGGCGTGGGGCCGCGAGTGACGGGACCCGCCCGCGAGTGACGGCGCTTGTGCCGTCAGCTCGGGGGCGTACGCCGTCAGTCGCGGGCGGCCGCGGCGGGGTCGCTCGAACGGCGGTCGGCGGGGGCGCCGTTGCTGCCGTAGTGTCCGATTTCCCGGCGTACCGGCCGGGTCTCGCGCCGTCCCCCGGGAGGGACCGTGTCGCTCCGCTTCCCCCTGCTCGCCGCCACCGCGCTCGTCGCCGGGCTGGTCACCGCCATCCCCGCCTCGGCGGCCCCACCGACCACCGCCGCCCCACCGACCACCCTGGCCGCGCCGGACATCTCGCTGGCCGCAGTCAAGGCCGACCTCACCCAGCTCCAGTCGATCGCCACCGCCAACGGCGGCAACCGCGCGCACGGCCGCCCGGGCTACCTGGCCTCGGTGAACTACCTGCGCGGCCGGCTGGACGCCGCCGGCTACACCACGACGGTCCAGTCGTTCACGTACAACAGCGCCACCGGCTACAACCTGATCGCCGACTGGCCGGGCGGCGACCCCAACCAGGTGCTGATGACCGGCGCCCACCTCGACAGCGTCACCGCCGGCCCCGGCATCAACGACAACGGCTCCGGCTCGGCCGCGATCCTGGAGACCGCGCTGGCCGTGTCGGCCACCGGCTACCAGCCCGGCAAGCACCTGCGCTTCGCCTGGTGGGGCGCCGAGGAGCTGGGCCTGCGCGGGTCCATCTTCTACGTCAACTCGCTGCCGTCCACCGAGCGGACCAAGATCAAGGGCTACCTGAACTTCGACATGGTCGGCTCGATCAACCCGGGCTACTTCGTGTATGACGGCGACAACTCCGACGGCGTCGGCGCCGGTCCTGGCCCGGCCGGCTCGGCCGCGATCGAGGCGCAGATCATCGCCGGCTTCACCGCCCGCGGGGTGCCGACGCGAGGGACCGACTTCGACGGCCGCAGCGACTATGGCCCGTTCATCTCGGCCGGGATCCCGGCCGGCGGCACGTTCACCGGGGCAGAGGGGATCAAGACCAGCACCCAGGCCCAGCTGTGGGGCGGCACCGCCGGGTCCGCGTTCGACCCGTGCTACCACCGCTCCTGCGACACCACCTCGAACATCAGCGACACCGCGCTGGACCGCAACGCCGACGTGATCGCGGAGACGGTGTGGGCGCTGTCGACGGCGCCGCCGCCGAGCACCACGGTCTGGTCGGACACCTTCGAGACGGCGACCGGCTGGGCCTCGGCCGGCGGCGACACCGCCACCCTCGGGCAGCTGGAGCGGGGCGACCCGGCCTCGACCAGCTCCGGCGTCGCCACCCAGCTCGGCACTACCGTGAGCGGCACCTTCGACCTCGTCACCGGCGCCGCCGCGGGCTCCGGCGCGGGCTCGTACGACGTGGACGGCGGCGTCACCACGAGCCAGTCGCCGCTGGTCGCGCTGCCCACCGGCGGGACGCTGACGCTGACCTTCTCCTGGTACCTGGCGCACCTGTCGAACTCGAGCAGCGCGGACTACTTCCGGGTCGCGGTCGTCAGCGGATCCACGGTGACCACCGTGTTCCAGCAACTGGGCGCGGCCACCGACCGGGCCGCGGCCTGGCAGCAGGCATCGGTGCCGCTGTCGGCGTACGCGGGCCAGACCGTCCGGATCCGGGTCTCGGTCGCCGACGCCTCCACCGCCAGCCTGGTCGAGGCCGCCGTCGACGACGTCCGCATCGCCCGCAGCTGAAGTTCCGGGGCCGTGCGATCTCGCGTCGCCCGTACGACGTGAGATCGCACGGCCCCGCAGGTGGGACACTGGGTCGCGAGATGACCTCGCTCCCCCTTGTCTTCGATGCTCCCCGCCGCGCCCGCAAGCCGCCGCGGCACCTCGCCGACCTCGCCCCCGCCGAGCGGCGGGCGGCGGCGGTCGAGCTGGGCGAGCCGGCGTACCGGGCCGGCCAGCTCTCCGCCCACTACTTCGGCCGGCTGACCGCCGACCCGGCCGCGATGACCGACCTGCCGGCCGCGGTCCGCGAGCGGCTGACCGGCGCGCTGCTGCCGCCGCTGCTCGACGTGGTCCGCCACGTCGGCTGCGACGCCGGCGACACCCGCAAGACGCTGTGGCGCGGCTTCGACGGGGCCCTGGTCGAGAGCGTGCTGATGCGCTACCCCGACCGGACCACGGTGTGCCTGTCCAGCCAGGCCGGATGCGGGATGGCCTGCCCGTTCTGCGCGACCGGGCAGGCCGGGCTGACCCGCAACCTGTCCACCGCGGAGATCGTCGAGCAGGCGGTCGCGGCGGCCCGGGCGGTCCGGGACGGGGCGGTCGGCCCGCGCGGCCGGCTGTCCAACGTGGTGTTCATGGGCATGGGTGAGCCCCTGGCCAACTACGCCCGGGTGCTCGGCGCCCTGCGCCGGCTGACCGACCCGGCGCCGGACGGGCTCGGCCTGTCGCAGCGCTCGGTGGTGGTGTCCACGGTCGGCCTGGTGCCGGCGATCCACCGGCTGGCCGGCGAGGGCCTGCAGGTCACGCTCGCGGTCAGCCTGCACGCGCCGGACGACGAGCTGCGCGACACGCTGGTCCCGGTCAACACCCGGTGGCCGGTCGGCGAGGTCATCGACGCGGCGCGGGCGTACGCGACCGCCACCGGCCGCCGCGTGTCGATCGAGTACGCGCTGATCCGGGACGTCAACGACCAGCCGGAGCGGGCCGACCTGCTCGGCCGGCTGCTGGCTGCGCGCCTCGGGACGGCCCGGGCGCACGTCAACCTGATCCCGCTCAATCCGACGCCGGGCTCGGAGTGGGACGCCTCGCCGCTGCCGGTGCAGCGCGAGTTCGTCCGGCGGATCCGCGCGACCGGCGTGTCCACCACCGTGCGGGACACCCGCGGCCGCGAGATCGCCGGCGCCTGCGGCCAGCTGGCCGCCCAGGAGTAGCTACTGCCGCCAGGCGTTCTTGCGGCGGAAGTGGTCGCGGATCAGGATCGCGACCAGGACCGCGGTGGTGCCGAAGAGCCACGGCGCGTGCGCGGTGTTGTAGAACGTCGTCACGTTGTTGACCAGCAGGAACGCGACGGAGATCCAGCCGGCGATGCGCGCCCACTTGCCCATGGACGCGTGCCAGCCCCAGTCCTCCGGGCGCTCGTGCGGGTGGGTCCCGGTGTGCCCGTGCGGCACCGGGGCGGTGTCCCCGTGCGGCACCGGGGCGCCTCGCTCGGCCATGGCGCCAATCCTGCCAGACCGCGGCCCGGCCGGGATCACCGGCGGCCCGGCGGCCTCGCGCAGCCGGCCGAAGCCGACCGGCACCCCGCCGACCACGTCGGTGAGCCGGCGGCCGCCGACCGGGGCGACCACCGCGGAGCCGTACGACCAGTCGTCACTGCGGGCAACCAGCCGCGGACCGGTCCGGGGCGTGCGCCAGGATGGACGCATGGCCTTCCCCACCCCGGTCCCGTACGGCGCCTGGCCGTCCCCGCTGACCGCCGCCGACGTCGCGCGGGGCGGCGTGCGGCCGTCCGCGCCGCGGCTCGTCGGCGACGAGATCTGGTGGGGCGAGAGCCGCCCGGCCGAGGGCGGCCGCTCGGTCGTGGTCCGCCGGGACGCCGCCGGCACGGTGCACGAGCTGCTGCCGGCTGGCTGGAGCGCGCGCAGCCGCGTGCACGAGTACGGCGGGGTCTCCTGGCTGCCGGTAGCCGGCGCGCTGGTCTTCGCCAACTGGGCCGACCAGCGGGTCTACCGGATCGCTCCCGCCGGCGGCGAGCCGGAGCCGCTGACCCCGGAGCCGCCCACGCCGTCCGCGTGGCGGTACGCCGACCCGGTGCTCGCCCCGGACAGCGCCGCGGTGTGGTGGGTGCGGGAGGCGCACGACGACGCCGGCGCGGTCACCCGCGCCCTGGTGACGGTGCCGCTGGACGGCAGCCTGGCGGTGCGCGAGCTCGTCGGCGGCAGCGACTTCCTGGCCGCGCCGCGGCCGTCCCCGGACGGCACCCGGGTCGCCTGGCTGGCCTGGGACCACCCGCGGATGCCCTGGGACGGCACCGAGCTGCGGGTCGGCACGCTGGGCCCGGACGGGGTCACCGACGTGCGGACCGTGCTCGGCGGTGGGGCCGAGTCGGTGTTGCAGCCGGAGTGGGCGGACGCCGGCACGCTCTACGCGGTCACCGACCGGACCGGCTGGTGGAACCTGCACCGCGTGCCAGTGACCGGCTCCGGGGACCCCGAGCCGCTCTGCGCGCGGGCGGAGGAGTTCGGCGGCCCGCTGTGGCAGCTCGGCCAGCGTACGTACGGGATCCTCGGCGACGGCCGGCTGCTGGTCCGGCACGGCACGGACACCGACGCCCTCGGCGTGCTCGACCCGGCCACCGGCACGCTCACCGACCTCGACCTGCCGTGGACGTCCTGGGCGCCGGCGCTCGCGGTGGGCGGCGACCGGGCCGTCGGGGTGGCGTCCGGGCCGGCGAGCGCCGCCGCGGTCGTGCTCGTCGACCTGACCGCCGGCACCTCGTCGGTGCTGCGGTCCTCGCTGGCCGAGCCGCCGGACCCGGCGTACCTGCCGGTGCCGGAGGCGGTCACCGTGCCCGGCCCGGGCGAGCGGGACGTGCACGCCTGGGTCTACCCGCCGCGGTCGCCGGACTTCGTCGGCCCGGAGGCGGAGCGGCCGCCGTACGTGGTCTTCGTGCACGGCGGGCCGACGAGCTTCTCCGCGGGCGTGCTGGACCTGGAGAAGGCGTACTTCACCTCCCGCGGCATCGGCGTGGTGGACGTCAACTACGGCGGCTCGACCGGCTACGGGCGGGCGTACCGGGAGCGGCTGCGGCGGCAGTGGGGCATCGTCGACGTCGAGGACTGCGTCGCCGCCGTGCAGGCGCTGGTCCGCGCCGGCGCCGCCGACGGGGCAAGGCTTGCCATCCGCGGCGGGTCCGCCGGCGGCTGGACCACGCTGGCCGCGCTCACCGGCACCGATGTCTTCGCCGCCGGCACCTCGAACTACGGGGTGGCCGAGCTGATCGGCTTCGCCACCTCGACGCACGACTTCGAGTCCCGCTACATCGACGGCCTGGTCGGCACGCTGCCGCAGGACCGGGACGTCTACCTCGAGCGGGCGCCGCTCTCGCACGTGGACCGGCTGTCCTGCCCGGTGCTGCTCACCCAGGGCCTGGAGGACAAGGTGGTGCCGCCGGCGCAGGCGGAGCTGTTCGTCGCCGCGCTCGAGCGCAAGGGGATCCCGTACGCGTACCTGGCGTTCGAGGGCGAGCAGCACGGCTTCCGCCGGGCCGGGACGGTGATCGCCGTGCTGGAGGCGGAGCTGTCCTTCTACGGGCAGGTCTTCGGCTTCACCCCGCCGGACGTGCCGGTGCTGCCGCTGTCCCGGGAGCCGGCCCGCTCCGCCTGAGTCAGGCGACCGGGACGAAGGCGGAGAGCAGCAGCCAGGACACCGCGGCGGCCGGGAGCAGCGAGTCGAGCCGGTCCATGATCCCGCCGTGCCCCGGCAGGATCGTGCCCATGTCCTTGATGCCGAGGTCGCGCTTGATCATCGACTCGGCCAGGTCGCCGAGGGTCGCGGTGACCACGATCGCCAGCCCGAACAGCGCGCCCTGCCACCACGCGGCGTCGAAGAACACGGTGAGGAAGACGATCCCCCCGGCCACGCAGGCCAGCGTCGACCCGACGAAGCCCTCCCAGGACTTGGCCGGGCTGACCGTCGGGGCCATCGGGTGCCGGCCGAACAGCACGCCGGCCGCGTACCCGCCGACGTCGCTGCACACCACCGTGGCGATGAAGGTGACCACCCGGCGGGCGCCGTCGTCCGGCACCGCGAGCAGGACCGCGTACCCGGCCAGGAAGGGCACGTACATGGCGACGAAGACCGACGCGGACGCGTCCCGCAGGTAGCCGGCCGGCCCCTCGGCGAGCCGCCAGACCACGCAGCCGAGCGCGGTGAGCAGGAACGCCACGGCCAGCGCGCCGCCGCCGCGGAACCAGCCGAGCAGCTCCATTGCCAGCACGCCGGCGAGCAGCGGGACCAGCGGCGGGTGGACCCCCGCCTTGCCCAGCGCCCGGACCATCTCCCACACCGCGCCGGCGATCACGACCGTGAGCAGGATGACGAAACCCAGCCGGTACGTGAACAGCGTGCCGATCACCAGCCCGCCGAGCACGATGCTGACGCCGATCGCGGCCGGCAGGTTGCGCCCCGCCCCGCGCCGGCGCCGCTGCGACTCCACCGCCTCCGTCGCCACCGCGCCGCCTCCTCCCGCCGTCCACGCCGGCCGACCCCGCCCGGCGCCCTTGCCCACCCGCCGCGTCCGCCCAGGTCTCATCGCGCCGGCCGGACCGGCGGGGCGCGGGGAGCCGGGCTCAGACCTCGAGCAGCTCGGCTTCCTTGTGCTTGACCACCTCGTCCACCGTGTGGACGTAGCGCTGGGTCGTCTCGTCGAGCTCCTTCTCGGCCCGCCGAACGTCGTCCTCGCCGACCTCGCCGTCGCGCGCCAGCTTGTCCAGCGCGTCCTTGGCGTGCCGGCGGACGTTGCGGATGGAGACCTTGGCCTCCTCGCCCTTGTGCCGGGCGACCTTGCCGAGCTCGCGGCGGCGCTCCTCGGTCAGCTGCGGGAAGATCACCCGGATGACCATGCCGTCGTTGGTCGGGTTGACGCCGAGGTCGCTGTCCCGGATGGCGCGCTCGATCGCGGTGAGCTGGCTCGGGTCGTACGGCTTGATCACCGCCATCCTTGCCTCGGACACGGTGATGCTCGCCATCTGCGGGATCGGCGTCGGCGAGCCGTAGTAGTCGACCTGCAACCGGGCGAACATCTGCGGGCTGGCGCGGCCGGTCCGCAACGTGCCGAGGTCCTCACGGGCCACCGACACGGCCTTGTCCATCTTCTCCTCGGCCTCGAGGAGCGTGTCGTCGATCAAGGGAACCTCCCGGAGTCGGCCGGCGGGGAACCGGCGAGCTAGCCGGCGGAACTGACCAGCGTGCCGATCCTCTCACCCGCGACGGCCCGGGTGATGTTCCCGTCCGTGAGAACGTCGAAGACGACGATCGGCAGGTGGTTGTCCATGCAGAGGCTCACCGCTGTCGCGTCGGCGACCCGCAGGCCGCGCTTGAGCACCTCGTCGTACTGCACCGTCTCGAAGAAGGCGGCGTCCGGGACCAGCTTGGGGTCGGCGTCGAAGACGCCGCGCACGCCGTTCTTGCCCATCAGCAGCACCTGGCAGCCGATCTCCAGCGCCCGCTGCGCACCGCAGGTGTCGGTGGAGAAGAACGGCACCCCGAGCCCGCCGCCGAAGATGACCACGCGGCCCTTCTCCAGGTGGCGGATGGCGCGGCGCGGGATGTACGGCTCGGCGACCTGGCCCATCGTGATCGCGGTCTGGACCCGGGTCTCCACGCCCTGCTTCTCCAGGAAGTCCTGGAGGGCCAGGCAGTTCATCACCGTGCCGAGGATGCCCATGTAGTCGGCCCGGGCCCGCTCCATCCCGCGCTCGGACAGCTCCTGGCCGCGGAAGTAGTTGCCGCCGCCGACGACGACCCCGACCTGGGCGCCGACACGTACCGCCGCGGCGATCTCCGCGGCGATGCGCGCCACCACGTCGGGGTCGACGCCGAGCGCGCCGCCGCCGGCCAGCGCCTCGCCGGACAGCTTGAGCAGCACCCGCCGCCAGCCGCCGGGCGGCGAGTGGGAACCCTCCGCCAACTGCTCCACCGCGACCGGGGGCACTCCCGGCCGGGCGCGACCGTCCGCGTAGCGGCCGGCCGCACCCGGGTCGAACGCGGGCTCGCCGCTGTCGTACGCCGCCTCGATCCGAGGGTCGTCGAAGCCGGGGTTCGGCGGTGGAGCCGTCCTGCCGGAGTCAGTCACTGGCGGCCCTCCCTGCGTCCCGGTCGTGCCGTCCGCCCGTGCTCAGGCCTGCCCGACCTCGAAGCGAGCGAACCGGCTCACGGTAACGCCCGCGTCCGCCAGCACCTGCCGGACGGTCTTCTTGGAGTCGTGCACCGAGGACTGCTCGGTCAGCACCGCGTCCTTGAAGAAGCCGTTGAGCCGGCCCTCGACGATCCGCGGCAGCGCCTGCTCCGGCTTGCCCTCCTCGCGGGCGGTCGCCTCGGCGATGCGGCGCTCGCTCTCCACCACGTCGGCCGGGACCTCGTCGCGGGTGACGTACGTCGGGCGGAGGGCGGCCACCTGCATGGCCGCGGCACGGGCGGCGGCCAGGTCGTCGCCGGTGAACTCGACCAGCACGCCGACCTGCGGCGGCAGATCCGGGTTGCGCCGGTGCAGGTAGGTCGCCACGGTGCCGTCGAAGACCGCCAGCTTGGCGAGCTCGAGCTTCTCGCCGATGACGCCGGCGACCGACTCGATGTTCTCCCGGACGGTCTTGCCGTCGGCCAGCTTCTCGTCCAGCAAGGTCGGCACGTCGGCCGGCTTGCTCGCCGACGCGTGCGCCACGATGTCGGCCGCCAGCTGCTGGAACTGCTCGTTCTTGGCCACGAAGTCGGTCTCGCAGGCCAGCTGGATCATCGCGCCCTCGGCGGCGGCGACGAGGCCGTTGGTGGCCTCCCGGCTGGCCGCCCGCTTGTCGATCCGCGCGTTCGTCTTGACCCGGAGCGCCTCGATCGCCTTGTCGAAGTCGCCCTCGGCCTCGGTCAGCGCCTTCTTGCTGTCCATCATGCCCGCGCCGGTGAGGTCGCGGAGCTTCTTCACGTCCGCTGCGGTGATGTTCGCCATTGCTCGCTTCCTGCTCTCGTCGTTCCCGCGCGCCCGTCGCAGGACACGCTCGAAGTACACACCGGAGACCGGCGGGTGCGGCGGGGCCGGTGGGCCCCGCCGCGGTCAGGCGGTGGGCTGGGTGCTCGGCGCGGCGGACGCGCCGTTCTGCACCGCGCCGGCGCCGGCCTCGGCGGCCGGCTGGCTGCTGCTGGTGAGCAGCTCCCGCTCCCACTCGGGCAGCGGCTCGTCCGCGCCCAGCTGCCCGGTCGGCTCCGGCTTGTCGCCGCCGTCAGCGTCGCCCCGGCCCGCATTGGCGCTCGCGGACGCCCGGCTCATCAGCCCCTCGGCGACCGCGTCGGCGACCACCCGGGTCAGCAGGGCGGCGCTGCGGATCGCGTCGTCGTTGCCCGGGATCTTGTAGTCGACCTCGTCCGGGTCGCAGTTGGTGTCCAGGATCGCCACCACCGGGATGCCCAGCTTGCGGGCCTCGCCGACCGCGATGTGCTCCTTCTTGGTGTCGATCACCCAGATCGCGCTCGGCACCCGGGACATGTCCCGGATCCCGCCGAGCGTGCGCTCCAGCTTGTCCTTCTCCCGGGAGAGGATCAGCTGCTCCTTCTTCGTGAGCGACGCGTGGCTGCCCGTCTGCTCCATGACCTCCAGCTCCTTGAGCCGCTGGAGTCGCTTGTAGACGGTGGAGAAGTTGGTGAGCATGCCGCCCAGCCAGCGCTGGTTGACGAACGGCATCCCGACCCGCTGCGCCTGCTCGGCGACGACCTCCTGGGCCTGCTTCTTGGTGCCGACGAAGAGGATCGTGCCACCGTGCGCGACGGTCTCTTTGATGAACTCGTACGCCTTGTCGATGTACGTCAGCGTCTGCTGCAGGTCGATGATGTAGATGCCGTTGCGCTCGCTGAAGATGAAGCGCTTCATCTTCGGGTTCCACCGGCGGGTCTGGTGCCCGAAGTGGACGCCGCTGTCGAGCAGCTGCTTCATGGTGACGACGGCCATGCGTCGCGCCTCCTCCGCCGGGCTGTCGCAGCCCGGCCCTGCGTGGGCCGGCGAACCGGCCCGTCCTCGGTTGTCGCGACGGCCGGGTGGCCGCCGCCCTGGTGTCCGGTGTCGCGACCGAGCCGTGCTCTCCGGGCTCGCCGGAGGGACCGAGGAGGGCCGCCACCTCCCATCCCGTGGGAGGAGGACACGCGAAGTCGACCCACCTGAGCGGGCCGCACCGGCAGTGTACGGCCGCCGGGCCCCGCCCTGCCAACCGCCCATCCACAGCCCTCCACCTCATCCACAGATCCCCGCCGCCCTCTCCCCCTCGACCGCCTCTTCGCCGAGGGTCCTCACCATGACTCCGCACCCCTCACTCCCAGCCCGCCGAAGCCACCTCCCGCTACTCCGGCTCGACCGCCGCCCGCTCTCCGCCGGCCGACCGGTCGGCGGCACGCGTGTCCTTTGCGGCGCTCAGCGGGGCGGTGACCGCCGTCCGTGGCTGGCGTTGCTGGTGGTGCTCACGCTCGTCTTGTCGGGCTTCGCCGGTGGTGCCGCCGCCGCGGTGGGCGCTGCGCCGGATCCAGGCGTGGAGCAGCCGGGCCCCGGCTTGGAGCGGCGAGCCGGGCCCCGGCTTGGGGCAGCCGGGTCCCGGTGTGGAGCAGCCGGGCCTCGGCGGGGGGCAGCGGGGGCCGGGTTTGGGGCAGCCACGGCCCGGCGTGCGCTCCTGGCAGTGGCCGCTGCCCGGACGGCCGCCGGTCCTGCGCCGCTTCGACCCGCCGTCCTCGCCGTACGGCCCCGGGCACCGCGGTGTCGACCTCGGCGGCGCACCGGGCGACCAGGTGCTCGCCGCCGGTCCGGGCGTCGTCGTCCACGCCGGCGTCCTCGCCGGCCGCGGCGTGGTCTCGGTCCAGCACGCCGCCGGCCTGCGCACTACCTACGAGCCGCTCGCCGTCACCGTGAAGCGGGGCGCCACGGTCAGCCGTGGCACCCTGCTCGGCCGGCTCGCCGGCGGCCACGCCGGCTGCCCCTGGCCGGCCTGCCTGCACTGGGGTCTGCGCCGCGGCGAGGTCTACCTCGACCCCCTGTCCCTGGTCCGCCGCGGCCCCGTCCGCCTCCTCCCCCTGCACGGCCCACCGGCGCCGGCCGGCCTGACTTGAACTCCTGGCGGGACGACTCAAGCGCGGGGGTGAGCCTGCCGGTAGGCGGTGCGGAGTCGCTCGACCGACACGTGGGTGTAGATCTGCGTGGTGGCGAGGCTGGCGTGACCGAGGATCTCCTGCACGCTGCGCAGGTCGGCGCCCCCCTCCAGCAGGTGGGTCGCCGCACTGTGCCGCAGTCCGTGCGGGCCGAGGTCGGGCGCGCCGGGCAGCTGGGCCAGGTGGTCGTGCACGAGCCGGCGCACCGTCCTCGGGTCCACCCGCCGGCCCTTCGCGCCGAGCACCAACGCGGGCCCGCTCTCCGCGGTGGCCAGCTCGGGCCGGCCGATCTGCAGCCAGTCGTCCACAGCCCGCTCGGCCGGCGCGCCATACGGCACGGTGCGCTCCTTGTCCCCCTTGCCGATGACCCGGACCACCCGCCGGTGCCGGTCGACGTCGTCCACGTCCAGCCCGACCAGCTCACCGACCCGGATGCCGGTCGCGTAGAGCAGCTCGAGCACCAGCCGGTCCCGCCGGCCGAGTGGGCTGTCGTCGGCCGGCGGCTGGTCGACCAGCGCCAACGCCTGATCGGTCCGGAGCACCGCCGGCAGCGTCCGGTGCGGCCGCGGGCTGACCAGCTGGGTGCCCGCGTCCGTGTCGGTGAGCCCAGCCCTGTGCGCGAACGCGGTGAACGTCCGGGCCGCGGCCGCCCGCCGCGCCAAGGTGCTGCGGGCGGCGCCGGTGCTGCGGAGCCGGGCGAGCCAGCTGCGCAGCGTCCGGACGTCCAGCTCGGCGAGGTCCGTCCGCCCCATGCGGACGAAGTGGTCGAGCAGCCCGACCACGTCCGTCACGTACGCGCGGACCGAGTGCGGCGACAGGTTGCGCTCCAGCGCGAGGTGCCGCTCGAAGCGGTCCACCACCGCGCCGATGCCAGCCGGCAACCCGGCCCGGCGCACCGCGGTCAGCTCCGCGACCTGCCGCCTCCGGCGGGTCGGCTTCGAGGTGACACCCTCCTGCACACCGGGGTGTGCGGCGGTGTCCGGGGTGTCGTTCTCGGTCTCCTCACCCGCCACGTCCCGAAAGTCCTCCTCACCCGCCACCCCGTCAAGATCATGCGGACCCGGCCGCCGGAAATCGCTTGGCGCGACTGGGAGAGTCGCCTCCGCGGGCGGCAGCCGCCGGCCCGGCAACCGGGCAGGGAGTCCATGGACGGCGCGGCATCCCCGATCGACTACCGGACCAGCGAGCCGATCTCCGGGCCGGCGCTGGCGGCGCTCCTGGAGGAGTCCTGGCCGGACCACGCCCCGCTGGACCCCACGGTGCTGGAGCGCCACTCCGCCGGCTGGGTCTGCGCGTACGACGGCGAGCGGCTGGTCGGCTTCGTCAACGTCGCCTGGGACGGCGGCACCCACTTCTTCCTGCTCGACACCACCGTCGCGCCGTCCCACCGCCACCGCGGCATCGGCCGGCGGCTGGTGGCCGATGCGGTCGACCTGTCCCGGCAACGCGGCGGCGACTGGCTGCACGTCGACTACGACGAGGACCTCGCCCCCTTCTACGCGGACTGCGGCTTCCGACCCACCCCCGCCGGCCTGATCCAGCTCTACGACGACTGACCACCTCAGCCCGGTGGCCGGCGTGGGGTGCCGCGGCCGAGGGCGGTGAGCTGCCAGCCGGCCGGGGTGTCCTCGACCAAGCCCTGCACCTCCAGGCCGGGCAGGCAGCGGATGACCTCGAGCGGCGGGACGCCGGCCTTGACCGCGATCAGGTCAGGCGAGACGGCGCCGGTGGCCGGCAGGCCGTCGAGCACCTGGCGGGCCAGCGGCGCCAGCCCGTCCCGCACCGTGGCCGGCTCTTCCGGCCGCGGCGCAAGGTCGGCACCGATCGCGCCGATCAGCTCGACCACCTCGGCGGTGCGGGTCACCAGCGTCACCTCCGGCCGGCTGCGGAGCAGCTCGTGCACGCCGGCCGACTCCGCCGACGTGACCGGCCCGGGAACCGCCATCACGATGCGTCCCATCCGCATCGCCTGCCGGGCGGTGGCCAGGCCGCCGCTGCGGATGCCGGCCTCGACCAGCACGGTGCCGGCGGTCAGCCCGGCGATCAGCCGGTTGCGCACCAGGAACCGGTGCCGCTGCGGCGTCGCGTCGGGCGGCAGCTCGCTGACCAGCAGACCGTCACGGGCGATCCGGCGGAAGAGCCCCGAGTGGCCGCGCGGGTAGGGGTCGCGCAGCCCACTGCCCACGATCGCCACGGTCACCCCGTCAGCCGCCAGCACCCCGCGGTGCACCGCGCCGTCGATGCCGAAGGCGCCGCCGGACACGACGACCCAGCTCCGGCGGGCCAGCCCGTGCCCCAACTCGGCCGCGACGTGCTCGCCGTACGGCGTGGCGGCCCGGGAGCCGACGATCGACACCGCCCGGGACAGCGTCTCGTCCAACCGGCCCGGGCCGACCACCCACAACGCCAGGGGCGGCGTCATCTCCACCCGGTCCTGGTCCCCCATCGCCCGCCGAGGCCCACTCTCGACCCGCCTCCCGGCCGCCCGACAACCCTCACCGCCGGCCGACTCCCCCGACGCCCGACACCGCTCACCATGGGTCGACTCCCCGGACGCCCGATGTGAGGCGCCATCAGCCCGCGCCCCGGACGACCGGCACGACCCGCCGCAGGCACTCTCGCCTGACCGCCAGGGCACGCCGTCCTCCTGGCCCGCTGAGGCTTGGCGGGACCCGCCATCGACAACACCACCGGACCGGGGGCGGCGGGTGCGGCGGAAGGCTCGTTCCTGGAGGTAGGCGATTTCCATGGGGTGGAGGGCCTCGTCCGGCCACTCGCTGTCCTCCGGGGTGACCAACCGGGCGCCGAGGCGGGCGGCCTCGGCGAGGTCCTGGGCGGCTCGGTCCTCCTGGCGCCGCGCCTCGGCCAGGGCGCCGACGGCGGCCCCGGCCTCGCCGCCACGCACCAGCCGCGCGGCCTCGACCGGACCGACCTCGGTGACCAGGTCGAAGACGGCACCGCGGCCCGGCTCGACGGCCCGGCTCAGCCAGGCCCGGGCCAGCCTCACCTCGGCCGGCGACGGCCGGCTCATGCCGCGATCCAGCGGCTGCGCAGGGACACGGCCTCGTCCACGTCGGTCGCGCTGGGCCGGTCCGCGCCGGCCAGGTCGGCGATGGTCCAGGCGATCCGGAGCACCCGGTCGTAGCCGCGGGCGCTCAGCTCGCCGCGATCCAGCCGCAGGTCGGCACCGGAGGTGACGCCCGCGGGGAGTCGCCATCGGGTGCGCAGCACCGGACCCGGGACGTCGGCGTTGATCCGCCAGCCGGTGCCCTGGAACCGCTCGGCGGCCGCGGCGCGGGCCGCGACGACCCGCGCGGCCACGACGGCGCTCGGCTCGGGCGCGAGCCGCTCGTCGAGCAGGTCGCCCGGCGTCACCGGGTGCAGCCAGACCTGAAGGTCCACCCGGTCGAGCAGCGGTCCCGAGATCCGGCCGAAGTAGCGGCGCTTGGCCGTGGACGTGCACCGGCAGTCGGCCTCGCCGGCCGGGGCCGCGCAGGGACACGGGTTGGCCGCGAGCACCAGCTGGAACCGGGCCGGGTAGCGCGCCACCCCACCGGACCGGGCGATCGCGACCTCGCCGCTCTCCAGCGGCTGGCGCAGCGCGTCCAGCACGCCGGACTGGAACTCCGGCGCCTCGTCCAGGAACAGCACCCCGCGGTGCGACAGCGAAGCGGCGCCGGGGCGGGCGTGCACCGAGCCGCCGCCCACCAGCGCGGCGGCCGAGGCGGTGTGGTGCGGTGCCTGGTAGGGCGGGTGGCGGACCAGCGGTGAGTCCGCCGGCAGCAGCCCGGCGACCGAGTGGACGGCGCTGACCTCGAGTGCCTCGTCGAGCTCCAGCGGCGGCAGCACGCCGGGCAGCCGCTCGGCCAGCATCGTCTTGCCGGAACCGGGCGGTCCGGCGAAGAGCAGGTGGTGACCGCCGGCCGCGGCGATCTCGACCGCGCGGCGGCCGACCGCCTGGCCGACCACGTCCCGCAGGTCCGGGACCAGGCGCTCGCGGCGCCGGTGGGCTGGTGGCGGCTGGCTGGCCGTCCGGTCCGGCTCGCCCCGCAGGAAGCCGATGACGTCGGCCAGCGTCGCGACGCCGCGCACGTCCACCCCGGGGACCAGCGCCGCCTCGGCGAGGTTGGCCGCCGGGACGACGACCCGGCGCATGCCGGCCCGGGCGGCGGCCACGACGGCGGGCAGCGTGCCCCGGGTCGGCCGGAGCCGGCCGTCCAGGCCCAGCTCGCCGAGCAGCACCGCGTCGGCCAGCGGCTCCACGGGGACCGCTCCGGCAGCGGCGAGCACCCCCACCGCGAGCGCGACGTCGAACATCGAGCCGCGCTTGGGCAACGTCGCGGGCAGCAGGGCGAGGGTCATCCGGCGGGTCGGCCAGGCCTCGCCGGAGTTGACGATCGCGGCCCGGATCCGGTCCCGCGCCTCCTGCAGCGCGGCGTCCGGGAGCCCGATCATCGTGACCCCGGGCAGGCCGTCGGCGAGGTCGGCCTGGATCTCCACCAGCTGCCCCTCGACACCCATCACGGCGACCGACGACGTCCTGGCCAGCGTCATCAGAACGCCCCGCGCAGGTGCCGCACGACCGGGTCGCCGTCCGGGCGGCGCAGCACGGTCACCACGTCGAAGCGCAGCTCCCGCCAGCCGAGCCCGCGGGCGGCGAGCCAGCGCAGGGCCAGCCGGCGCAGCCGGGCCGCCTTGGCCCCGACCACCGCCTCGGCCGGGTCGCCGAAGCCGGTCCCGGACCTGGTCTTGACCTCGCAGACGACCAGCGTGTCGCCGTCCGCGGCCACGATGTCGATCTCGCCCTCGGCGCAGCGCCAGTTGCGGTCCAGGATCCGCAGCCCGGCGGCCTCCAGGTGCCGCGCGGCGAGCTCCTCACCGAAGCGCCCGACCGCCCCCTTGACCCGTCCCACGAGTCCTCCCCTCGTCGGGGGCGAGCCTCACGAGCGACGACCCCGAGGACGAGGGGGCCGGCGCGATCTGTGGACGACGATCGGGCCTGTGGATTGCAGTTTGGCGCCGGGCGGATGGCCGACTACCCACTATGAGCATGTGGATCAGACGCAAGCCGCCGAGCTCGTTCGGGCACACGTTCGAGCGTTCGACGAGCGGGACCTGGATGGGCTCCTGCGCACCCTGGCCGACGACGCCGTCTGGACCACGGGGCGGACCACCGTCCGCGGGCGGGCCGACCTCGCCGCCTTCTTCGCGGGCGCGCTCGCCGGGCTGGACGCCAGCCTCGCGGTGCGCTCGCTGGTGACCGACGGTCGGATCGCCGCGGCGGAGCTGACCGAGACCTTCGGCGGCACCCGGGCGGTGCCGATCGCCGGCTTCTACGAGCTCGCCGGCGGCCGGATCGTCCGGGCCCGGATCTACCGGGAGGGCAGCGCCGACGCGTGAGCGGGGGTCACTCCGGGTCGTCCGGCTCCGGGGTGCGGATGCCCTCCGCCGGCGCCATGGTCTCCGAGGTGCCGTCCTGGGACCGCACCGGCGGCGTGGTGCCCGGCGGCACGTCCGCCGGCGCGGCGGGGATGTGGGGCTGGTCCGGGTCCGGGTCCGGCTCGGGCGACTGGCGCGTCATGGGACCGACCTACCCACGATCCGGCCCACCGCCACCCCGCGACCAGGGCACCGCCCACCGCTATCCCACGAGCGGGGTCAGGCGCCGCCGGGGACTTCGAGGTCGGGCTTCTCCAGCTCCTCGACGTTGACGTCCTTGAAGGTCACCACGCGCACGTTCTTGACGAAGCGGGCCGGCCGGTACATGTCCCAGACCCAGGCGTCGCTCATCCGCAGCTCGAAGTAGACCTCGCCGTCGGCGTTGCGGACCTGCAGGTCGACCGCGTTGGCCAGATAGAACCGGCGCTCGGTCTCCACGACGTAGGCGAACTGCCGCACGATGTCCCGGTACTCCCGGTACAGCTGCAGCTCCATGTCGGTCTCGTACTTCTCGAGGTCCTCGGCGCTCATGCGCTCGACCCTCGATCAGCCCCGGTCCGTCTCATGCCGTGACGCCTTCCACACCGACATCCTCCCGCACCTGCTCCACCAGCACCGCGCGCCCCCCGACGCGCCGCACGTTGACGTACGAGAAGCGGTGCTCCGGGCAGGGCCCGTGCCGGGTCAGCGCTGCGGCGTGGGCGGGCGTGACATAGCCCTTGTGGGTCGCGAACTCGTACTCGGGCCAGCGTGCGTGCATCTCGACCATGATCCGGTCCCGGGTGACCTTGGCCAGCACCGACGCGGCGGCGATGCAGGCCACGGTGGCGTCGCCCTTGGGCACCGCGAGGGTCGGCATGGTCAAGCCGCGGACCGGGAAGCCGTCGGTCAGCGCGTACGCCGGCGCGGGGTCGAGCCGGGCCACCGCCCGCCGCATGCCCTCGATGTTCATCACGTGCAGCCCGCGCCGGTCCACCTCGCCGGCCGGGATGATCACCACCGACCAGGCCACCGCCCGCCGTACGACCTCGGCGTAGACCTCCTCGCGGACGGTCGCGGAGAGCATCTTCGAGTCGTTGAGCCCCGGCACCTGGCCGCGCTTGCCGTCGGGCAGGATGCAGGCGCCGATCACCAGCGGCCCGGCGCAGGCCCCGCGGCCGGCCTCGTCCGCGCCGGCGACCAGCTCGAAGCCGCGCCGGTGCAGCGCGCCCTCGCAGCCCCAGAGGCCCGCGTCCCGGCGGACGATCGCCCGCGGCGGCCGGATCACGTCGCCTCCCGCACGCGGCCCACGGCGACGGCGTCCACCCAGGCCGGATGCACCGCGAGCGCGTCGAGCAGGTCGGCCAGGCACTCCGGGAAAACCGGCTCGGTCGCGGCCCGCACCTCCGCCGCCGACCACCACCGGGCCTCGTCGATGATCCGCTGCTCCAGCTCGGTCCGCCCGGCGCCGGAGATCTCGAAGCGCGAGGCCCGCAGCACGAAGAAGTTGTCGTCGCCGTCGTACCAGACGCCCCGTCCCGCGCTCCAGACCACCCGCAGCCGCAGCACCGGACCGACCAGCTCGGCCGGGTCCGCGACCAGCCCGGTCTCCTCCGCCAGCTCGCGCACGGCGGCCTCGGGCAGCGACTCGCCGGCCTCGACCGCCCCGCCGGGACTGATCCAGGCCCGGTGCTTGTCGCTGTGCGCCATCAGCAGCACCCGGCCGGCGGGGTCCAGCACCAGGACCCGCGCGGTCGGGCGGGCGCGGAGCGGGGCGGGGTCAGTCATGGCGTACGGAAGGGTACGTCCCCGTCAGCTCCACACCGTGAAGCCGGTGTCCAGCCGCTCGCCGGCCAGCAGCCGGGGCAGGTCGGCCGGCAGCGTGCCGGGGAAGAAGCGGCCCCGCCCGGCGAGCACGTCGGCCACCGGCAGCCAGCACGGCTCCAGGAAGCTGACCTGCTCGTCGGAGCGCCAGTCGGTGTCCCGCCGGTCCAGCGGCCGGGCCACCCGGGCGACGTGCATGACCGTCTCGGCCCAGTGCCGCCGGCCCAGCCACAGGTACGTGATCTCGCCGCGCCAGCAGGCCTCGCCCACGCACCCGGTCGGCACCACGTAGCCGGTCTCCTCCGCGGTCTCCCGCACCGCCGCGGTCACGGTGTCCTCACCGGTCTCCACGCCGCCGCCGGGGATCTCGTACCACTCCCCCGCCGACGGCTCGGTCGGGTCGTACGCGCGGATCAGCAGCAGTCGGGAGTCGTGCACCACGAGCAGTCGGGAGGACAGCCGCCACGGTCGGGGCGGGTGCTCCGTCGGGATCTCGCGGTCAACGAGCACGGCGCCGTCGCAGTGACAACCCGACGGCCAGCAGCAGGATGGCGAGCGGCACCCCGATCAGCAGCGGCCCGGTCCACCCCGACCCGCCCCCGCCGAACGTCGAGGGGGTGCCCAGCGTCGACCACCGCGACACCGGCCAGATGATCACGAACGCCCGGCCGATCACGTCGTCGACCGCGATCGTGCCCTGGTCCGGGTCGGTGATGTGGGCGCGCGAGTCCGCCGACTGGTCGCGGTGGTCGCCCATCATCCACAGCCGGCCGGCCGGCACGGTGACCGGGCCGAACGGGGTCGACTGGTAGTCCGGGTCGCTGACGTACGTGTACGGCTCGTCCAGCGGCCGCCCGTCGACGGTCACCCGGCCCTCGGCGTCGCAGCACTGGACGGTCTGGCCGCCCACCGCGATCACCCGCTTGATGAAGTCCTTTTCCCCCGGGGTGGCGACCCCGAAGGTGCTGGCGACGCCGCGCACCAGCCGCTGCACCGGGTTGGACGGCTCGGCCACCGCCGTCTCCGGCGCCCACGACTCCGGGCCGGCAAACACCACGATGTCGCCCGGCCGCGGCTCGTGCAGCCGGTAGACCACCTTGTTGACCAGCACCCGGTCGCCGGAGCAGCCCGGGCAGCCGTGCAGGGTGCGCTCCATCGACCCGGACGGGATGAAGAACGCCTTGACCAGGAAGGTGTTGATGAGCAGCGCGAGCACCACCGCGATGACCAGCAGCACCGGCAGCTCGCGGAGGAACGAGCCCTTCGCGGGCTTGGCCCGCCTGCGGCCGGGCTCGGCGCGGCCACCCTCGGCGCGGGCCGGCTCGGAGTCGTCCGGATCAGGGTTGGCGGCGTGGGCGGGCGGGCCCACCGGGGTCTCGTCGGACATCCCGGACAGCCTACGTCGCGCGGCGGGACGTCAGCGGGTGACCGGGTCCCGCTTCTCCTTGATCTTCGCCGCCTTGCCGCGCAGGTCGCGCAGGTAGTAGAGCTTCGCGCGGCGCACGTCACCGCGGGTGACGACCTCGATCTTGGCGATGATCGGGGTGTGCACCGGGAACGTGCGCTCGACGCCGACGCCGAAGCTCACCTTGCGGACGGTGAAGGTCTCCCGCACGCCCCCGCCCTGCCGGCGGATCACGACGCCCTGGAAGAGCTGCACCCGCTCCCGGGAGCCCTCCACGACGCGGACGTGCACCTTGAGCGTGTCGCCGGGGCGGAAGTCCGGGATGTCGGAACGCAACGACTCGGCGTCCAGGGCGTCCAGCGTGTTCATCTCGGCGCTTCCTTACGTCGTACGGGCGGGCGCACGGCGGCGCCGGGCTCTCGGTCCAGGGACGATCGGGGCTCACAACGGCCCGCGACAACCCGTCCAGGGTGCCACACCCGCACGGCCATTGCGAAAAGGGGGGTCAGTCGAGGGCGGCGCGGTCGCGGTCGGTGAGGTCGGCGGCGGCGAGCAGGTCGGGGCGGGCGGCGGCGGTGCGGCGCAGCGCCACGTCCCGGCGCCAGCGGGCCACCGCGCCGTGGTCGCCGGACAGCAGGACGTCGGGGACGGCCAGCGAGCGCCACACCGGCGGCCGGGTGTAGACGGGGTATTCGAGCAGGCCGCCGGCGTGCGACTCCTCGGCCAGGGACTCGGGGTTGCCGAGGAAGCCGGGCAGCAGCCGGGCTACCGCCTCGATCATGACCAGCACCGCCGCCTCGCCGCCGGCCAGCACGTAGTCGCCCAGCGAGACCTCGTCGACCGGCATCCGGGTCGCCGCGTGCTCGGCCACCCGCTGGTCGATGCCCTCGTACCGGCCGCAGGCGAAGACCAGCCACGGCTCGGCGGCGAGCGCCGCGGCGACGGCCTGGGTGAACGGCCGCCCGGCCGGCGTCGGCACCACCAACCGCGGGACGACGTCGCCCGGGGGGACGAGGGTGTCGAGGGCGAGGCCCCACGGCTCGGGGCGCATCACCATGCCGGCTCCCCCGCCGTACGGGGTGTCGTCCACCGTCCGGTGCCGGTCGGAGGTCCACTGCCGCAGGTCGTGCAGCCGTACGTCGAGCAGGCCGCGCTCGACCGCCTTGCCCAGCAGCGACACCCGCAGCGGCCCGGCCAGGTAGTCCGGGAAGATCGAGACGACGTCGACCCTCACAGGTCGAACAGCCCCTCCGGCGCCGCCACCACGACCCGGCCGGCGCCGACGTCCACCGAGGGCACCATGTCCCGGACGAACGGGACCAGGTGCTCGCGGCCGTCGGCGTCCCGGATCACGAGCAGATCGGAGGCCGGCGAGTGCACGACGTCCGCCACCGTGCCCAGGGCGGTGCCGGCCGCGTCCACCGCGGCCAGCCCGACCAGCTGGTGGTCGTAGAACTCGTCCGGGTCCTCGATCGCCGGCAGCGACGCCGCGTCGACCAGCAGCACGGTGCCGCGCAGCGCCTCGGCGCCGGCCCGGTCGGCCACGCCGTCGAAGGCCACCACGACGCCGCCGGACCGCGGCCGCATGGCGGTCACGGTGAGCGGGCCGCGCTCGGCCGGCTCGGTGATCAGCACCGAGCCGGCCGCGAAGCGGGCGTCGGGGTCGTCCGTACGGACCTCGACGGTCACCTCGCCGCGCACGCCCTGCGGCCGGCCGACCCGCCCGACCACGAGAGTCTGCGGCCCGGTCATCAGCGAGCCGGCCTCAGTCGGTGTCGACCACGTCGACGCGCACGCCGCGGCCGCCGATGCCGGCGACCACCTGGCGCAGCGCCTTGGCGGTGCGGCCGCTGCGGCCGATCACCTTGCCGAGGTCCTCCGGGTTGACCCGCACCTCCAGGCGCTTGCCGCGACGGGAGGTGACGAGGTCGACGCGGACGTCGTCCGGGTGCTCGACGATGCCGCGGACCAGGTGCTCGAGCGCCGCCTCGAGCACTCAGGACTCCGCGGGGGCGGCCGGCGCCTCCTCGGCAGCCGTCTCGGCCTTGGGCTCGGTCTTGGGCGCGGCCTCGGCCTTCGGCGCGGACTTCGGCGCGCGCTTGCGCGGCGTCGTCGCCTCGCCACCGCCGGAGCCGGCCAGACCCTCGCGCGCGGCCTCCTCGAACGCGGCCCGGCGGTCCGGCCGCGGCGCGGCGACCTTCATCGGCTCGGGCGCCGGCAGACCCTTGAACTTCTGCCAGTCGCCGGTGACCCGCAGGATCGCGGCGACCGACTCGGTCGGCTGGGCGCCGACGCCGAGCCAGTACTGCACGCGGTCGGAGTCGACCTTGATCGTCGACGGCTCATCCTTGGGGTGGTACTCACCCACCGCCTCGATCGACCGGCCGTCCCGCTTGGTGCGGGCGTCGGCGACGACGATGCGGTAGTGCGGCTCGCGCATCTTGCCGATGCGCATGAGCTTGATCTTGGTGGCCACGGGTGTACGTGCTCCAGGTGCTCGACGGGTGGGCGGCCGGGACCGCGGTGGGGCTCACGGGTCCGATCGCCGGGAGGGGCGAACCCCCGGCAGGTTGAGAGGGACCCGCCGAGCGCTCACGCTCAGTCGACCATCATGCCAGATCGCGGGAGCGGGTCAGTACGCGCGGGCGCAGTACGCCAGCAGGTCGGGCTCGTCGCCCGACTGCGGCAGCGAACCGTCCGCGCGGGTCAGGCAGCGCACGCTCACCGACCGCTCGGCCAGCCGGGCCTCGCCCTCGGTGCCGAGCTCGGCCCACGGCATCCGGGCCCAGCCCCCGGCGGCCGCCTCGACCGCGTCGTCGAGCGTCTTCACGTCGGCGATGCGCTCGTCCCGCCGCTGCTCCGCAGACGCGAACAGCGCGACCTGGTCCTCGACCAGCGCGGTCCGGACCGCGTCGACCAGCCCGCCGAGCGGCACCGCCGCCTTTCCACCGGGGATCCGCCGCACCAGGGTGACCTGGGAAGCGGCCAGGTCGCGCGGGCCGACCTCGACCCGCAGCGGCACGCCCTTGAGCTCCCAGTCCACCGCCCGCCGGCCGAACGGCACGTCGGTCGCCGCGTCCACGGCGACCCGGACGCCGGCCGCCCGCAGGTCGTCGGCCAGCGCCTCGGCGGCCGCGGTGGCCGCCTCCTTGACCACCAGCACCGCGACCTGCACCGGCGCCAGCCGGGGCGGCACCCGCAGCCCGTCGTCGTCGCCGTGCGCCATGATCAGGCCGCCGAGCATCCGGGTGGACGAACCCCACGACGTCTGCCAGACGTGCTCGCGGGACCCGTGCGGGGCCAGGAACTCGATCCCGAAGGCGCGGGCGAAATTCTGCCCCAGCTCGTGCGAGGTGCCCATCTGCAACGCCTTGCCGTCGCCGGTCATCAGCTCCAGCGTCATCGTGTTGGTCGCGCCGGCGAAGCGCTCGCGGGCGGTCTTGCGGCCCACCACCACCGGCAGCGCGAGGACGTCGACCATGAAGTCCTCGTACACGTCGCGGAGGATCCGGACCGCGTAGTCGCGCGCCTCGGCCTCGGTGGCGTGCGCGGTGTGCCCCTCCTGCCAGAGGAACTCGCTGGTCCGCAGGAACAGCCGCGGCCGCAGCTCCCAGCGCACCACGTTGGCCCACTGGTTGATCAGCAGCGGCAGGTCGCGGTAGCTCTGCACCCACTTGGCGAACGAGGCGTTGACGATCGTCTCGCTGGTCGGCCGGACGATCACCGGCTCCTCCAGCGTCTTGCCGCCGCCGATGGTGACCACGGCCAGCTCAGGGCTGAAGCCCTCGACGTGCTCGGCCTCGCGCTTGAGGTAGGACTCCGGGATGAACAGCGGGAAGTACGCGTTGCGCGCGCCGGCCGCTTTGATCCGGTCGTCGACCTCGGCCTGCATCCGCTCCCACAGCGCGTAGCCGTCCGGCCGGATGACCATGGTCCCGCGGACCGGCCCGTTCTCGGCCAGCTCGGCCTTGGCCAGGACGTCCTGGTACCACCGGGGGAAGTCGTCCGCCTGCGGGGTGAGCACACGTGCCATGCGCACAGAGGGTACGGGTGGCGCCCCACCGCGGGCGCCCGGGTCGGCCCGGCCCGGCTCAGGCGACGACGCGGCCGCGCAGCACGATCCGAGCCGGCGCGGACAGCGTGCCGAGGTCGGCCCGCGGGTCCTCGGCGTACACGATCAGGTCCGCCGGCGCGCCCTCGACCAGCCCCGGCAGACCCAGGTAGTCCCGCGCCTCCCAGGAGCCGGCCGCCAGCGCGGCCTCGGCCGGCAGCCCCGCCGCGTGCAGCGCCCGGATCTCCTCCACCACCAGCCCGTGCCCGAGCGTGCCGCCGGCGTCGGAGCCGACCAGGATCCGCACCCCGGCCTCGTACGCGTCCCGCACCCGCTCCCGCACCGACCGGTGCAGGGCCCGCATGTGCGCCGCGTACGCCGGGTATTTCGCCGCCGCCTGGTCCGCGATGGCCGGGAACGTGTCGATGTTGATCAGCGTCGGGGTGAGCCGGAGGCCGCGCCGGGCCATCTCGTCGACCAGCCAGCCGGCGAGCCCGGGGGCGTGCTCGATGCTGTCCACGCCGGCGGCGACCAGCCCGGGCAGGCTGTCCTCGGCGAAGGTGTGCACCGCGACCCGGACGCCCAGCTCGTGGGCCCGGTCCACCGCTGCGGCGAGCGCGTCGTCCGGCCACAGCGGCACCAGGTCGCCGGCCGCGCGGTCGATCCAGTCGCCGACCAGCTTGACCCAGCCGTCGCCGGCCCGCGCCTGCTCCTCCACCGCGGCGACCAGCCCGGCCGGCTCCACCTCGACGGCGATGTCGCGCAGGTAGCGCTTCGGCCGCGCGATGTGCTGCCCGGCCCGGACGAGCCGCGGCATGTCCTCGCGCCGCTGCACCACCCGGTTGTCCACCGGCGAGCCGGCGTCGCGCAGCAGCAGCGCGCCGGCGTCCCGGTCCTGGGCGGCCTGCCGCATCAGCTCGTCCTCGTCGTGCACCGCACCCTGCGGGGCCAGACCGACGTGGCAGTGGCAGTCGACCAGCCCGGGGACCAGCCAGCCGCGGTCGGCCACCGTCTGCGCCCCGGGCACCGGCTCGTACGTCAGCCGGCCGTCGACCGCCCAGAGGTCGCGCTCCTCGCCCTCGGGCAGCACCACTCCGCGTACGTGCAGCGCCGGTCCCGCCATGGAGCGGGACGCTACCGGGTCACCGTCGGGCGCCCGCGCGGGTCACGGCCGGCGCGCGCGGGTCACGGCCGGGCGCCCGCGCGGGTGACCGCCCGGGTGGCGGCGGCGACGCCGGCCCGCAGCGCGTCCTCCGGGCCGGCGCCGGCCAGCCAGGCGGCGAGCAGGCCGGCGTCGAACGCGTCGCCGGCCCCGGTGCTGTCCGCCACCGCGACCGGCTCGGCCGGCACGTGGACCCGGGTCGCGCCCTGGATCCAGGTGGCGCCGTCCGCGCCGGCGGTGACCACGACCGCCCCTGCGGCGACCGCGGAAGGCCCGCCGAGCGCGGCCAGCTCGGCCGCATTGGGCAGCAGCAGGTCGGTGCCGGCAACGTCGGCGAGGAAGTCGCGCGGGTCGGCCAGCAGCGCGGCCGCCTGCGGGTCGACCGACGTGCTGAGGCCGGCGGCCCGGGCGGAGGCCAGCGCGGCCCGCCCGGCCGCGCGGGACGACGGGTCGAGCAGCACGTAGCCGGACAGGTGCAGGTGCGCGGCGCCCCCGAGCGCCGCCAGGTCGGGCAGGTCGGCCGGGGCGAGCCTGCCCGCGGCCCCCCGGTCGGCGAGCATGGTGCGCTGGCCGGCCGCGTCCACCACGACCACCACCTGGCAGGTCGGCCCGGGGTCGACGGCGAAGCGGCAGTCCACCCCGGCGGCGGTCAGCTCGGCCCGCAGCCGGTCGGCGGCGGCGTCGGCGCCGACCCGGGCGACCAGGATGGGGCGGGCGCCGCAGGCGGCCAGCCACGCCGCGGTGTTGGCGCCCGCCCCGCCCGGCCCCAGGGTGATCCGGGCCCGGGCGTCGCCCCCCGGCGCCGGCAGCGCGTCGGTCCGTACGACCACGTCCAGCCCGGCGTCCCCGACCACCACCACCCGCGGTCCTGACACCCGTCGAGTCGATCACGTTTGGGCGGCGGCTCGTTCAGGAGCGCGCTCCGGGCGGCGTGTCGTAACGAGGACACGCGCAACAGGCTCAGTCCGCGGCGAGCGCGACGGCGACCTCGGCGGCGAGGGTGGCGTTGGCGAGGACGAGCGCCTCGTTCGCGGCCAGGCTGGCGCCGCCGCTCTCGGTGTGGAAGTGCTCGAGCAGCGCCGGGGTGACGTCCTTGCCGGTGACGCCGCGCTCGGCGAGCCGGGCCAGCCCACCGGTCAGCAGCCGCTCGTGCAGCTCGGCCGGCAGCTCGGCCCCGGCCGGCACCGGGTTGGCCAGCAGCACCCCGGCGGTGCCCGGCACCGTACGGTGCGCCGCTACCACCGCCGCCGCCTCCGCCGGCGAGTCCACCCGCCAGGGCACCAGGTGCTCGGACTCGCGCAGGTAGAAGGCCGGGAAGCGGTCGGTCCGGTAACCCAGCACCGGCACCGACCGGGTCTCCAGCGCCTCCAGCGTGGCCGCCATGTCGAGCACCGACTTCACCCCCGAGCAGACGACCAGCACCGGGGTGGTGGCCAGCACGTCCAGGTCGGCGGACACGTCCCACGACGTCGCCGCCTCCCCGAACGAACGGTGGACCCCGCCGAGCCCGCCGGTCGCGAAGACCCCGATCCCGGCCGCGGCCGCCAGCGCCGCCGTCGCGGCCACCGTGGTGGCCCCATCGCGGCCCAGCGCGTACGCCGGCCCGAGGTCGCGGCGGGACAGCTTGACCAGCCCGGCCGCCGGGTCGCAGACCCGGTCCAGCTCGGCGCCGGACAGCCCGACCAGCGGGGTGCCGCCGAGCACGGCGATCGTCGCCGGTACGGCGCCCGCGGCCCGTACCGCCGCCTCCAGCCGACCCGCGACGTCCCGGTTGCGCCCCGGCGGCAGCCCGTGCGCCAGCAGCGTGCTCTCCAGCGCCACCACGGCCCGCCCGGCCGCCAGCGCCGCCGCGACCTCCTCCGCCACCCGCACCCCACCACTATGCCCGGGGTCCGGCGGGCATCAGACGGGGCGGCGGGCCAGGGCGACGTGGAGCGCGGTCGTTGCAGGTGTACGTGTGGCACGGTGAGCCTGTGGCCAGCACCCGGAACCCCGCCGCCGCCTTGCCCGTGCCCAGCCTGCGCGCGTCCGAGCTGGTCGTGCCGCCTCCCGGGGACGGGGCCGGCGCCTGGTCCGGTGCACCCAGCGCGCTCCTCGTCGGGCAGACGATCTGGCTGGCGTACCGGTTACGCCGGCCCATCGGCGAGGGCCGCGGCTTCCGCAACGTGCTGGCCGCCTCCTCCGACGGGGTGCGCTTCGAGGAGGTCGCCTGGCTGGACCGGGACCGCTTCGGGGCCGAGTCGCTGGAGCGGCCGGCGCTGGCGGTCACCGCGGACGGCCGCTGGCGGGTGTACGTCAGCTGCGCCACCCCCGGCACCAAGCACTGGCGGGTCGACCTGGTCGAGGCCGGCTCGCCGGAGGCGCTGACCACCGCGCCGGCCCGGACCGTGCTGCCGGGCAGCGACGCCGCCGGGGTCAAGGACCCGGTGCTGCTGCACGCCGCCGGCCGCTGGCACCTGTGGGCCTCGGTGCACCCGCTGCAAGGCTGGGACGACGCGGACCGGATGACCACCGACTACGCGACCAGCCCGGACGGGGTCGACTGGACCTGGCACGGCACCGTGCTGGCCGGCCGGCCGGACCGCTGGGACGCCCGCGGGGTGCGGGTGAGCAGCGTGCTGGAGACGCCCGAGGGGCTGGTCGCCAGCTACGACGGACGGGCCACCGCCGAGCAGAACTGGGAGGAGATGACCGGCACCGCCACCGCCGGCCGCACCGCGGACGGCCGCTTCGGCCGGCTGGCCGCGGACGGCCGGGAGCCGGTCCGCTCCCCGTACGCCGGCGGCGGCGTCCGCTACCTGTCCGCGGTGCCGCTGCCGGACGGCTCGACCCGGCTCTACTACGAGGTCACCCGGGCCGACGGCGCGCACGAGCTGCGCACCGAGCTGCACCGGGGCTGAGCGCTACCTCCCCTTGGGGAGGTTGAGCTTGGACAGGTCCGGCATCTTCATGCCGGGCGGCAGCTGGTTGAGCCCGCCCGGGCCCACGTTGGGCATGCCACCGGGCGGCAGCATCGGCATCCCGCCGCGCACCTTCGGCGGCGTCGGCCCACGGCCCTTGCCCTTCTTGCCCTTCTTGCCGCGGGTCTTCGAGACGTTGCGCCGCATCCCCGGCAGGCCCATCCCGCCAGCCATCTGCTGCATCATCTTGCGGGCCTCGAAGAACCGGTCGACCAGCCCGTTGACGTCGCTGATCTGGACGCCGGAGCCCTTCGCGATCCGGGCCCGGCGGGACCCGTTGATGATCTTCGGGTCGTGCCGCTCGGCCGGCGTCATGGACCGGATGATCGCCGCCGTCCGGTCCAGGTCGCGGTCGTCGATCGACTCGATCTGGTCCTTCATCTGGCCCATCCCGGGCAGCATGCCGAGCAGGTTGGACAGCGGGCCCATCTTGCGGATGGCCATCATCTGCTCGAGGAAGTCCTCGAGGGTGAAATTGTTCCCGGAGGCGAGCTTGCCCGCCATCCGCTCGGCCTCGTCCTCGTCGAAGGCCTGCTGGGCCTGCTCGATGAGGGTGAGCATGTCGCCCATGCCGAGGATGCGCGAGGCCATCCGCTCGGGGTGGAAGACGTCGAAGTCGGCCAGCTTCTCGCCGGTGGAGGCGAACAGGATCGGCTGGCCGGTCACGTACCGCACCGACAGCGCGGCGCCACCGCGGGCGTCGCCGTCGAGCTTGGTCAGCACCACGCCGCTGAAGCCGACGCCGTCCCGGAAGGCCTGCGCGGTGGTCACCGCGTCCTGGCCGATCATCGCGTCGACCACGAAGAGGGTCTCGTCCGGCTGCACCGCGTCCCGGATCGCCGCCGCCTGCGTCATCAGCTCGGCGTCGATGCCAAGCCGGCCGGCGGTGTCGACCACGACCACGTCGTGCTGGGTGCGGGCCGCCTCGGTCATGGCCCGGCGGGCCACGTCCACCGGGTCGCCGACCCCGTTGCCCGGCTCCGGGGCGAAGACGTCCACCTCGGCCTGCCGGCCGACCACCTGCAGCTGGGTGACCGCGTTGGGCCGCTGCAGGTCGGCCGCCACCAGCAGCGGGGTGTGCCCCTGGGTACGCAGCCAGCGGCCCAGCTTGCCGGCCAGCGTCGTCTTGCCGGAGCCCTGCAGGCCGGCGAGCATGATCACGGTCGGCGGCTGCTTGGCGAACCGCAGCCGGCGGGTCTCCCCGCCGAGGACCGCGACCAGCTCCTCGTTGACGATCTGGATGACCTGCTGGGCCGGGTTCAGCGCGCGGGAGACCTCCTCGCCGCGGGCCCGCTCCTTGACCGCCCCCACGAACGCCTTGACCACCGGCAGCGCCACGTCCGCCTCGAGCAGCGCGATGCGGATCTCCCGCGCCGTCGCGTCGATGTCGGCGTCGGACAGCCGGCCCTTGCCGCGCAGCGTCGTGAAGACGGCGGCGAGCCGGTCGGAGAGCGTGTCGAACACCCGTCCACCCTAGGCCATGTCACCTCACCGTCCGGCGGCGTGGACGGCGCCCAGACGCCGGCCGGCGGCGTTCTCGTCGTCGCCGATACAACGCCGGTATCGACTCCTCCTCGGCCTTGCCGGACGACGCCTGGACCCCGCCCACATCCACTGACGGTGAGGTGACACGGCCTAGCCGGGACGACCCAGGACTCTGTCGGTGTACGCGTTCGCGAAGACGCCGGCGGGGTCGAGCCGGTCCCGCAGCGCCACGGCGTCGGCGAAGCGGGGGTAGCGCGGGGCCAGCTCGGCCGCGGTGAGCTCGTGCAGCTTGCCCCAGTGCGGCCGGCCCGCGTCACCGGTCACCGAGTCGACGATGTCGGCCAGGGCGGCGAAGTAGTCCGCGTACGGCTCCCGCACGTACCGGTGCGCCGCGATGTAGCCGGTCTCCCGCTCGTACGCCGTCGACAGCCACCGGTCGTCGGCGGCCGCGACCCGCACCTCGACCGGGAACGAGATCCGCCAGCCCCGCCGCTCGATCGCGGCGTCCAGCTCGCGCAGCACGTCCGGCACCGCCGCCCGCGGGACCGCCCACTCGGTCTCGTGGAAGCGGACCCGGCGGCGGGCGGTGAAGACCCGGTCCGAGCGGTCGGCGTACGTCCGGCTGCCGAGCAGGCGGGTGGCGAGCCGGTTGGCCGGGGGCACCAGCCGGGGCGCCCGCACGCCGGCCCGGCAGACCGCGCCGAAGACGGCGTTGGCGAGCAGCTCGTCGTCGACCAGCGCCTTCCACCGGGGCAGCGGGTCGGACTCGGACACCGGCACCCGGGTGTTGCGCTTGAGCTGGCAGTCCCGGGTGTGCGGCCACCAGTAGAACTCGACGTGGTCGGCCTCGGCCGGCAGCGTGTCCCAGCGCGCCAGCAGGTCGTCCAGCTTCTCCGCGGTCTCCACCGCGCGCAGCCCGAAGGCCGGCACGCAGCGCAGCGTCACCGCGGTGACGATCCCGTACGCCCCAAGCCCGACGGTCGCGGCCGCGAGCAGGTCGCCCTCGGCCCGGACGCACGACCCGTCGGCGGTCACCAGCTCGAGCCCGGTCACCTGGGTGGCCAGCCCGCCGTAGCCGGCGCCGGTGCCGTGGGTGCCGGTGGTGATCGCGCCGGCGACGGTCTGCGCGTCGATGTCGCCGAGGTTGTCCAGGGCCAGCCCGTGGTCGGCCAGCAGGCCGGACAGCTCGCGCAGCCGGGTGCCCGCCCGCACGGTGACCTCGGTGCCGGCCATCGAGAGCAGGCCGGTCAGCCGGTCCGGGCGCAGCAGCACCCCGTCGGTCAGCGCGGCGCCGGTGAACGAGTGCCCGGAGCCGGCCATCCGCACCTGCAGCCCGTCCCGGACCGCCGCCCGCACTTCGTCGGCGACCTCGCCGGCGTCCCGCGGGGAGCCGGTCCGCGCCGGCCGGGCGACCTGGTCGCCGGCCCAGTTGCGCCACTCCGTCACCGGGTCACCGTATGACACCGGCACTGGCCGCCCTGGGCGAGCCGGCGTCGGCGGCGGAGCCGGCCGCCCGGGTCGGGATCACCCCGGCAGAAGGTCAACTACCACCCCCGCGCGCTGGAGGCGCACGGGCTGGTCCGGCTGGCCGGCGAGCGCCGGTGGGGCGGGCTGACCGAGCGCCGGCTGGTCGCCACCGCGCTGTCGTACGTGGTGTCCCCCGCCGCCCTCGGCGCCCTCGACCCCGACCCGGCCCGGTCCGCCGGCCGGCTGCCCGCGCGCTCCCTGGTCGCGCTGGCCGCCCGCCTGGTCACCGAGGTCGGCGAGCTGGCCCGCCGGGCCGACGCCCGGGGCCGGCAGCTGGCCACCCTCGGTCTGGACACCGAGATCGCGTTCGCCTCGGCGGCCGAGCGGGCCGCCCCCACTGACGGCCGCCCCCACTGACGGCGCGGACGCGCGACTGACGGCGCGGACACGCGACTGACGGCCTTGGCGCCATCACTCGCGGCCGCCAACCGTCAGTCGCGGAGGCGGGACGTCAGTCGCGAAGGCGGGACGTCAGTCGCGAAGGCGGGACGTCGCGAAGGCGGGACGTCAGTCGCGGAGCCAGGACGTCAGTCGCGGAGGCGGGACGTCAGTCGCGGAGGCGGGACGTCAGTCGCGGGGGCCGGGCGGACGGGGGCGGCGGCTTAGGGTGCGGGGGTGCGGATCGCGGAGCTGCAGACCCCGGCGCTGCTGGTGGACGTGCACGACCTGGACCACAACCTGGCCACCATGGCGCGGGCGCTGCCCGGTCCGCGGCTGCGGCCGCACGTCAAGGCGCACAAGTGCACGGAGCTGGCCCGGCGGCAGGCCGCCGCCGGGCACCGCGGCTTCACCTGCGCCACCATCCGCGAGGTCGAGGGCATGGCCGCCGCCGGGCTCCACGAGGACCTGCTGCTGGCCAACGAGGTGCTGGACGCCCGGCGGCTGGGCGCGCTCGGCGACACCGCCCGGGTCACCGTCGCGGTCGACTCGGCCGAGACGGTGGCCGCCGCGGCCGCCGGCGGCGTCCGGGAGGTGATCGTCGACGTCAACGTCGGCCTTCCCCGCTGCGGCTGCGCGCCCGAGGACGCCGGCCGGATCGCCGACGAGGCCCGGTCCCGCGGGCTGGCCGTACGCGGGGTGATGGGCTACGAGGGCCACCTGATGCTGGTCGCGGACGAGGCCGAGCGGTCCCGGCTCACCGCCGACTGCATGGCGCTGCTGGCCCGGGCCGCCGCCGACGTCGGCGGCGACGTGATCTCTGCCGGCGGCACCGGGACGTACGCGGACAACACCGTGGCCACCGAGATCCAGGCCGGCTCGTACGCGCTGATGGACACCGCGTACGGCGCCGTCGGCCTGCCGTTCCGCCCGGCGCTGACGGTGCTGGCGACTGTGGTGTCCGCGGCCCCGCCGAGCAGCGAGATCCAGCCGCCCTGGGTGGTCGCGGACGTGGGGCTCAAGTCGCTCGGCATGGACCACGGCAACCCGGCGATCCCCGGCTCGACGGTGTGGTTCTGCTCCGACGAGCACACCACCTTCGGCCCGGACGAGCCGCGCTCGCTGCGGGTCGGCGACCGGGTCCGGGTGCTGCCGGCCCACGTCGACCCGACCGTCGCGCTGCACGAGCGGATGCACGTGGTGGACGGTGACGAGGTCGTCGAAACCTGGCCGGTGGACCTGCGCGGCTGGTGAGGCTCAGCGGCGCAAAGGCTCAGCGGCGCAAAGGCTCAGCGGCGCAGCGCGGCCAGCCCGGCCCCGAGCAGGACGAGCGCGGCCGGCGCGGTCAGCGGCAACCCGACAAGCGTCACCGAGTGTCCGGAGAGGACACCGGACAGCCCGACCGCCGACAGCCCGAGCACGGACAGGGTGGCGGCGGCCAGCCCCGCCGCGGTGACCGCCGTCCCGCCGGCGCCGGGCCGCACCGGGCCGAGACCGGCGCCAGCGTCCGGACCTTGACCGGCGCCGGCTCTCGGGCGGGCATCCGGGCCGGGACCGGCACCGGACCGGCACCGGGACCGGCACCGGCTGCCGGGCCGAGACCGGCGCCAGATCCTGGGCCGGCACCCGGGCGGGCGCCCGGGCCGGGACCGGTGCCAGCCGGACCTGCCGGCCACCCGGCGGCAGCTCGTCGACGACGGTGAACCCGGACCGGGCGGCGAGGTGGGGAGGCATGGTCTGGAGCCTCGCGCGGCGGCGGGCGGGGCGGCAGCGCCGGACTACGCTGTCCGGCCTGAGCAGGAATGCTCACCCACGAGGAGGAGTCGATGACGCTCGACCGCCCGGTCGCCGAGCACCCGTACGACAAGCTGCCCGCGGTCCCATCCTTCACGGTCACCAGCGCGGACCTCACCGACGGGGCACCGAAGCCGGACCGGCACGCCGCCGGCGGCGACAATGTCTCGCCGCAGCTGAGCTGGAGCGGCGCCCCGGAGGGCACCCTCAGCTACGCGGTGAGCTGCTTCGACCCGGATGCGCCGACCCCGTCGGGCTTCTGGCACTGGACGGCCGTCGACATCCCGGCCGGGGTGACCGAGCTGGCCGCCGGCGCCGGCGAGGACGACGACCACCTGCCCGAGGGCGCCTTCCACGTCCGCAACGACGGCGGCGGCCGCGGCTACATGGGCGCCGCGCCGCCCGAGGGCGACCGGCCGCACCGCTACATCTTCGTCGTGCACGCCGTCGACCAGGAGCACCTCGGGGTGGACCCGGACGCCAGCCCGGCCGTCGTCGCCTTCAACCTGGTCTTCCACACCCTGGCCCGGGCCAGCCTGACCGCGACCTACCAGGTCACCGGCTAGCCCGCCGCGGCGGCGAGGACGGCGCCGGTCACCCGGCGGCGCAGCCCGGCGTCGGTGACCGGCCCGCCGTCCGCGCCGACCACGTAGAAGGCGTCCACCACGGCGCCGCCGAGCGTGCTGACCCGCGCCCCGCGGACGTCCAGCCCGCAGCGCTCCAGCGCCGCGGTGACCCGGTGCAGCAGGCCGGCCGCGTCCGCCGCCCGCAGCTCGAGCACGGTCGCGCCGGTGGCCGCCCCGTCGAACCACAGCACCCGCGGCGGCTGACCCTGGCGGTGCCCGTACGCACGCTCCTTGGCCGCCAGCTTCTCCGCCAGCGGCAGCGAGCCGGCCAGCGCCCGGGCCACGTCGGCCCGCAGCAGCGCCGGCTCCGGCCCGCGGCCGAAGCGCGGGGCGACGGTGAAGACGTCCACCGCGGTACGCCCGACGGTCGCCACCGTGGCCGACCGGACGTCGAGCTGGTGCAGGGCCAGCACGCCGGCGGTGCGGGACAGCAGGCCGGGCGCGTCCGGCGCGGCCACCGTCACCGTCCCGCCGTCCACCCGGACCGCCACCTCGCCGGCGCCGGCGCCGACGGCCAGCTCGCGCTGCGCGTCGGTGAGCGGCGGCGGGGCCGGCGGCCGCGTGCCGGCCAGCGCCGCCCGGGCCGAGCGGACCAGCTCGGCGACCAGGTCGGCCTTCCAGTCCGTCCAGGCCGCCGGCCCGGTGGCCCGGCCGTCCGCGATGGACAGTGCGTGCAGCAGGTCCAGCAGGTCGGCGGAGGAGTCGACTGCGGACACCACCGAGCCGACGGTGACCGGGTCGGCGAGGTCGCGCCGGGTCGCGGTGTCCGGCAGGAGGAGGTGGTGGCGGACCATCGCGACCAGGGTGGCGGAGTCGCCGTACGGCAGGCCGAGCCGCGGGGCCAGCTCGCGCACCACCGCGACCCCGGCGTCGGTGTGGTCGCCGGGCCAGCCCTTGCCGATGTCGTGCAGCAGCGCGCCGAGCAGCAGCAGGTCGGGGCGGGCGACCGTACGGGTCAGCGCGGCCGCCTCGGCCGCCGCCTCCACCAGGTGCCGGTCCACGGTGAAGCGGTGCACCGGGTTGCGCTGCGGCTTGGACCGGACCCGGGCCCACTCCGGCAGCAGCCGGACCAGCAGCCCGGCCTGGTCCAGCGCCTCCAGCACCGGCACCGCGGCCGGCCCGGTGCCGAGCAGGTCGACGAAGGCGTCCCGGGCGGCGGCCGGCCACGGGGTCGGCAGCGGGGCGGACTCGGTGGCCAGCCGGTCCAGCGCGTGCGGGGCCAGCGGCAAGCCGGCCCGGGCGGCCGCGGTGGCCGCCCGCAGCACCAGCGCCGGGTCGGCCCACGGGTCGGCGTCGCGGGCCAGCACCACCTCGCCGCCCTGCTCGACGACGCCGTCGGCCAGCGGCCGGCGCGACTGGGCCGCCGGCCGGCCGGGGCGGACGATCCGGGCCAGCGGGCCGCGCCGGCCGGCCAGCTCGGCCTCGACCCGCCGCCAGGCCAGGTCCGCGGCGTACGCGACCGTCCGGCCGGCCTCGCTGACCGTCCGGAGCAGGTCGTCGGCATCGGCCCGGCCCAGCGCCGCGGCCACCCCGGCCTGCTCCTGCTGCACCAGCCGGTCCAGCGGGCGGCCGGCCCGCCGCTGCAGCTCGCCGCGGGCGTCCAGCAGGACCTCGCGCGCGGCGGCGACCTGGGCACCGGGCGGGTCGACCAGCTGGGCGGCGGCCAGCGCGTGCAGCGCGTGCAGGTCGCGCAGCCCGCCACGGGCGTCCTTGAGGTCGGGCTCCAGCAGGAACGCCAGCTCGCCGGCCGACCGCCAGCGGTCGACGGCGGCCGCGCGCAGCTCGGGCAGCCGCTGGTGCCGCCGGCCGCGCCAGGTCGCGTACGCGGCCTCCCGCAGCGCGGTGGACAGCGCCGGGTCACCGGCCAGGTGCCGCAGCTCGAGCAGGCCGAGCGCGGCCCGCAGGTCTCCGCCGGCCACCGAGACCGCCTCGGCGACCGTACGGACCGAGTGGTCCAGGCCGACGCCGGCGTCCCAGACCGGGTACCAGACCGCGTCCGCCACCTGCTGCACGTCGCCCCGGCCGCGGTGGAGCAGGACCAGGTCGAGGTCGGCGTACGGCGCCGGCTCGCCGCGGCCGAGGCCGCCGACCGCGACCAGCGCCACGTCGGGGGCGCCGCCGAGCAGGGTGGCGAGCCAGCCGTCGTACAGCGAGACCAGTGCGGCCCGCAGCGCCGCCCCGGTCAGCGGGCCGGCCAGCAGCCCCGCCCGCGCCTCCCGCACTCCGCCACCCGCCCCGGCGCCGGCACCGGTGGCGGGACCGCCGGAGCCGGCCGGACTCCGTGACCGGCCGGCTGCGGGCGCACCGCGACCCGGCCCGGCGGGGGGACTCCGCCGGGCCGGGTCGGGCTGTCCGGTGCTCAGAGCGCGTCGGCCCCGCGCTCGCCGGTGCGGACCCGCACGACCGCGTCCACCGGCGTGATCCACACCTTGCCGTCGCCGATCTTGCCGGTGCGGGCGGCCTCGGCGATGGTGTCCACCACCTTCTCCGCGTCCAGGTCGTCGACCAGCACCTCGACCCGCACCTTGGGCACCAGGTCCACGGTGTACTCCGCGCCCCGGTAGACCTCGGTGTGACCCTTCTGCCGGCCGTAGCCGCGGACCTCGCTGACGGTCAGCCCGAGCACGCCGAGCGTCTCCAGCGCCGACTTCACGTCGTCCAGCTTGAACGGCTTGATGATGCCGGTCACCAGCCTCATGCCGGCACCTCCTCCTTGACCGCGCTGCCGGCCGGACCGGCGAACACGCCGCCGCTGCCGCCCCCGCCGTACGTGCTGGTGTCGTACGCCGTCTCGGCGTGGGTCGTCTCGTCGACGCCCTGCACCTCCTCGTCCCGGCTGATCCGGAACCCGATCGTCTTGTCGACGAGGAAACCGAGCACCAGCGTCACCACGAAGGAGTAGCCGCCGACGGCGACCACCGCGACCGCCTGCTTGCCGAGCAGCTCCAGCCCGCCGCCGAAGAACAGCCCCTCGGCCTCGCCGGTCACCGTGGCAGTGGCGAGCAGGCCGATGATCAGCGAGCCGACCACGCCGCCGACCAGGTGCACGCCGACCACGTCGAGCGAGTCGTCGAAGCCGAACCGGTACTTGAAGGACACGGCGAAGGCACAGGCGCCGCCGGCGACCAGGCCGACGATGAGCGCGCCCATCGGGTTGACCGCGGCACAGGCCGGGGTGATCGCGACCAGGCCGGCGACCGCGCCGGAGGCGAAGCCGACCGCGGTGGCGTGGCCGTTGCGCAGCTTCTCCACGCCGATCCAGGCGATTGCCGCCGCGGCCGTGGCCACCTGGGTGTTCATGAACGCGATGGCGGACAGCCCGTTCGCGGCGACCGCGGACCCGGCGTTGAAGCCGAACCAGCCGAACCACAGCAACGCCGCGCCGAGCAGCACGAACGGCACGTTGTGCGGCCGGCCGGGGTCCTTCGGCCAGTTGACCCGCTTGCCCAGGACGAAGGTGAGCGCGAGCGCGGCAGCCCCGGCGTTGATGTGCACCGCGGTGCCACCGGCGAAGTCGAGCGCGCCCAGCCGGTCGGCGATCCAGCCGCCGTTGCCGTCGTCGAAGAAGAAGACCCAGTGCGCGACCGGGAAGTACACGACCGTCGCCCACAGGATGGTGAACAGCACCCACCCGCCGAATTTGGCCCGGTCGGCGATGGCCCCGCTGATCAGCGCCACCGTGATGATCGCGAACATGACCTGGAACGAGGCGAACGTGAGCTCCGGCAGCGTTCCGCTCACCTGGTCGAGCGTGCCCTTGAGGCCGATCTTGTCCAGGTTGCCGATCAGCCCGGAGCCCGCGTCGGTGCTGAACGCGAGCGAGTAGCCGTACAGCAGCCACAGGATGGTGACGACGCCGATGGAGACGAAGCTCATCATCATCATGTTGAGCACGCTCTTGGTGCGCCCCAACCCGCCGTAGAAGAACGCCAGGCCCGGGGTCATCAGCAGCACGAGCGCGCTGGCGACGAGAATCCAGGCGGTATCGCCGGTGTCGATTTCCATGGTCCTCCCCTCCTTGTCGAGGGAAGGATTGCGAGCCGCTGTTTCCCCGCCGGTTCCCGTCCGTTTCGAGGTGGTGAACTCGCGGGCCGGTCGGCGTCGGGCGTGTTTCGGCAGGCACGCCGGGTGACCATGGTCACCCCGCGCATCCGGGTCCGGCTACTGCGGCGGCGGGAAGACGCCCTGCCCCGGGGACAGCACCCGGCGTGGGTCCCAGGTCCCCTTGGCGGCGGCGAAGGCCGGCCAGTCGCGGCCGAAGTGGTCCCGCCAGTCCCGGGTCGTCCAGGGCAGCGAGCCGATCGGGTAGCGCTTGCCGCCGGCGTCGCGGGCCCGCTCGTACACCACCCGGTTGTCCGCCCGCAGCGCCAGCGGGTCGGCCGGCGGCACCGCGGTCCGCAGCAGGGAGAACAGCCACGCCACCGGGTCCTGCTTGGGCACCTCGACGAACGGCGGGCGGACCAGCCGCGGCCGGAACGGGTAGAGCAGCACCGGACCCTGCCCGGTGCCGGCCAGGGTGAGCCCGTCCAGGGTGGCCGACACCACCCGGCGGACCCCGCCGTCGGGCAGGAAGACGTCCAGCCACGGGTGCGGCAGATACCAGGCGCCGATCTGCTTGAGGAACTCGACCGTCGGCGCCAGCCGGTTGACCCACTCCAGGTACGTGTAGTCGGTCACCTGGGTGCGGGCCGGGTCGAAGCGCAGCCCGCGGGTGATCACCGCGTCGTCCGGCGGGGTCCCGTCGTGGTACGCCGCCGCGTCGACCAGGTAGTCCCACCGGGTGTCGGCGGCGTCCCGGACCGCCTGGCCCTCCAGCGCGCTGAACCGGCGCCCGGCCAGCAGCCGCCGCTGGTCGCCCAGGTAGGTGTCCAGGTCGGAGTAGTAGAGCTGGTAGCCGCGGGCCGCGGCCGGCGCCGGTATCAGCTTGATCGTCGCCCGGACCACGATCGCGAACTGGCCCACACTGCCCAGCACCGCCCAGAACAGCGCCGGGTGCCGGGTCGGCGAGCAGCGCACCAGGTCGCCCGCGCCGGTCACCACCTCCAGCTCCAGCACGGTGTCGACCTGCATCCCGTACGTCTGAGTGGTGCCGCCGATGCCGCCGGCCATCAGCGTGCCGCCGACGGACAGCTCGACGTAGTCGGTGAACACCGGCGGGGTGAGCCCGCGGGCGACCGTGGCGACGGCGAGCTCGAGCCAGGTGACCCCGGGGTCGACGACGGCCCGGTCGGCCCGGATCTCGTGGATGCGGGCCAGCGTCCGGGAGTCGATCACCACGCCGGCCCGGACCTGCGACTGGCCGTCGGTGCTGTGCCCGCGGCCGCGGACCGAGACGCCGATCCGGTGCTTCTTGGCGTAGCGCACCATCGTGACCACGTCGCCGACCGAGCCGGGTCGCAGCACCGCCCGCGGGGTGCGGTGCACGATGTGGCCGTAGTCGTCGGCCGCCTCGGCCAGCGCGGCCGGGTCCGTGGTCAGCTCGCCGTCGAGGTCGGGCACCGCGACCGCGCCGCGCGGCAGCGGCTCGGCGGCGCTGACCCAGGCGCCCCGGACCGGGTCGAAGGCCAGCACGGCGGCCCCGGACGCCGCGACGGTGAGGAATCGGCGGCGGGCGAGGTGATCGGACATCGGCATCCCCCGGGTTTCTCCGTGGTTGTCCGGCACAGCTAACACGATGTGCGAGCCCGGACCGGCCGGGACCTAGACAGTCTCACCCAACAGGGCGTCCACGAACGCCTCGGGCTCGAACGGGGCCAGGTCGTCCGGCCCCTCCCCCAGCCCGATGAGCTTGACCGGCACCCCGAGCTCGCGCTGCACCGCGATGATGATCCCGCCCTTGGCGGTGCCGTCCAGCTTGGTCAGCACCACGCCGGTGATCTCCACCGCCTCGGTGAAGACCCGGGCCTGGACCACGCCGTTCTGCCCCGTGGTGGCGTCGAGCACGAGCAGCGTCTCGTCCACCGGCCCCTGCTTCTCCACCACCCGCTTGATCTTGCCCAGCTCGTCCATCAGCCCGGTCTTGGTGTGCAGCCGGCCGGCGGTGTCGATGAGCACGGTGTCGACGCCGATCTGCTCGCCCTGCTCGGTGCCCTGCTTGACCGCGTCGAAGGCGACCGACGCCGGGTCGCCGCCCTCCGGCCCGCGGACCACCCGGGCGCCGACCCGGGACGCCCAGGTCTCCAGCTGGTCGGCCGCGGCGGCCCGGAACGTGTCGGCCGCGCCGAGCAGCACGGTCCGCCCGTCGGCGACCAGCAGCCGGGCGATCTTGCCGCAGGTGGTGGTCTTGCCGGTGCCGTTGACCCCGACCACGAGCAGGACCGCGGGCCGGCCGTCCGGGTGCGGGATCGTCCTGAGGGTCCGGTCGAGGTCGGGCTGCAGCGCGGTGACCAGCTCGTCGGCGAGCAGCGCGCGCAGCTCCCCCTCGGAGCGGGTGCCGAGCACCTTGGTCCGGGTCCGCAGCCGCGCCACGATCTCCTGGGTCGGGCCGACGCCGACGTCCGCGGCGAGCAACGCGTCCTCGATCTCCTCCCAGGCGTCCTCGTCCAGCCGCTCCCGGGACAGCAGGCCGAGCAGCCCGCGGCCGAGGGTGGACTGGGACCGGGCCAGCCGGGAGCGCAGCCGGACCAGCCGGCGGGCGGCGGCCTCGGGCACGTCTACCTCGGACGGGCCCGGGATGCCGGTGGGCCGCGGCGGGGCCACGTCCTCCTCGGCGATCGGCGGCAGGGTCGCTGGCTCGCCGGTCGGCCGGGCGGCCTCGGGCGGCAGCGTGGTGCCGCGCCGCCGCGGCACCACCAGCGCGACGACCGCGACCAGCAGCACCACGACGAGGACGATCCCGAGGATCACGAACTCCATGCGGCCAGTCTCCCAGGGTGGGGCGGGCTCACACCTGCGCGGGGCCGGACAGCGACGATCCCCGGGCGCCGCGCGCCCGGGGACCGCCGCTCCCGGTTCAGGTCAGGTCAGGTCAGGGCGCGTCCTTCCAGGCGACGAGGTTGGTGAACTTCGCCTGGGTGATCCGCGTCCCGTGGTTGTACTGGTTGTGCGGTGCCGAGCCGTGCGGGAAGCCGTACGCGTGGATGCCCATCGAGCAGATGCCGCAGCCGACCCGGTTCTGGTGGATCGGGCTGCCGGACATGCCGCCGGTGGTGTCGTTGGAGTAGAAGACCTGCTCGGTCTGGGCGACCGCGACGGTGCGGGCGACGTTGTCGCCGCGCCACTGCTGGCCGAGCGGCTTCTCACCCGGGTAGCCCTGGACCAGCGTGGAGAAGCCGGCCAGGGTGGCCGCCTGCCACCAGAAGCCGTACCAGCCGGTGGAGTTGCCGACCGTGCAGTTGAGCTTGAGCGCGCCGTAGTCGTACGCCTCGTTGCCGCTGCTGGTCCAGCCGGTCACCGAGTATGACTGGCGGACCGTGCAGGACCCGTACGGGGCGCTGGAGCCGTTGCGGCCCGGCCAGGCCGCGAGCCCGGTGTACCAGGTGCCGGCCGAGCCGCCGCTGTGCACGCAGTGCCCGGCGGTGGCGACCGTGTTCGCGCTGATCATCCAGCCCGAGCAGTGCGCGTTGCCGTTGCGGGTGATCATCACGGTCGCGCTGGCCGGGAAGGTGGTGGTGGCGGTGATCTGGATGCGGTCGTCGGTGGGACCCCAGATCGACTCGGGCGTGGCGTCGAGCCGGTGGCCGGACGTGGCGACCCCGTCCGGGCTCGGCACCTTGCCGGTGCCGGCGTAGCTCGGCGCGGTGGTCGCGCCGGCGGTGGCGCCCGCGGCCCCTGGTGCCTTGCCGCTGCTCGCGGTCGGCGTGTCGGGCGACAGCACCGCGCCGGCCGGCGCGGCCACGGCCGGCGCCCCGGTCGCGAGCAGAGCGGCGGTGGTCGCCGTGACGCTGGCCAGCACCAGCCAGCGACGGGTGCAGGAATGCATGGGTGGTCGCCCCTTCCCGGTGGGGTGATCGGTGGTGGTCACCGGTCCGGGGCTCAGGGATGAGTATCAGTGGTGACGCGCTACTGACGGTAGCAGCTCCGTTACAGAGAGGCCATCACTCCGCTGGATGACAGCGGCGCCGGGCGCGCTCACGCGTGGATGACGTCCGCCGGGAGGCGCCGGGACAGGATCCGGTCGTCGGTGGTGATCAGCGGGCAGTCCAGCTCCACCGCGAGCGCGACGTAGAGCGCGTCGTACGCGTGCAGGTGGTCGCGCAGCGACCAGGCCCGCGCCAGCAGCGGCTCCAGCGCGTACCGGTCCACCGGCGCCGTCCGCAGGTCCTCGACGGCCTCGGCGGCCCGGCCGGGCGTGACGGTCCGGTTGCGCTCCAGCCCGCGCAGCGCCGACAGGATCTCGGCATCGATCACCGCGGGGGCGACGAGACGGCGGTCGTCGACGGCGGCCTGCACGGCCTCCGCCCGCAGCGTGCGGAGCAGCAGCTCGACGAGGGCGCCGGCGTCAATGACGCAGAACACGACGGGCCCGGGAGTCGCGGTCGGCCCGCGACCGGCCGACCGCCCCCGTGACGTCCGCCTCCTGCACCGGCTCACGGGTGCTGAGCGAGGCCAGCCACTCCCGCGTGGACGGGCGACCGACGTCGCGCTCCAGCAGGCGCAGCACATAGGTGGACAAAGTCACCCGCTCCTCCGCGGCTCGCTCCCGGAGCCGGCGGTGCAGGTCGGGCGGCACATCACGCACCTGAATCGCGGGCACGGTGCCCGACGCTAGCATGCGTGACGCATGCACAGGTTTCGCGGAGGTGAAGTCCGCGGTCACGCCGACTCCCGCATCCGCTGGCTGATCACCGTGGTGATCCCGTCGCCGCGCATGGTCACGCCGTAGAGGGCGTCGGCGATCTCCATCGTCCGCTTCTGGTGGGTGATGACGATCAGCTGGCTGGTCGAGCGCAGCTCCTCGACCAGCGCCAGCAGCCGGCCCAGGTTGACGTCGTCGAGCGCGGCCTCGACCTCGTCCATCACGTAGAACGGTGACGGCCGGGCCCGGAAGATCGCCACCAGCAGGGCCACCGCGGTCAGCGACCGCTCCCCGCCGGACAGCAGCGACAACCGTTTGATCTTCTTGCCCGGCGGCCGGGCCTCGACCTCGACGCCGGTGGCGAGCAGGTCGTCCGGCTCGGTGAGGATCAGCTTGCCCTCGCCGCCCGGGAAGAGCGTGCGGAAGACGATCTCGAACTCGCGGGCGGTGTCGGCGAACGCGGACGCGAAGACCTCGTGGATCCGCTCGTCCACCTCGCGCACCACGGTGAGCAGGTCGCGGCGGGTCGCCTTGAGGTCCTCCAGCTGGGTGGACAGGAAGGCGTGCCGCTCCTCCAGCGCCGCGAACTCCTCCAGCGCCAGCGGGTTGACCTTGCCGAGCAGGGCCAGGTCGCGCTCGGCCCGGGCGGCGCGCTTCTCCTGCACGGCGCGCTCGTACGGCATCGGCCCGGGCGGCTCCGCCCCGTCCGCCTCGGCTTTGGCGACCTCGGCGGCGGCCGGCGGCATCGGCTGGTCGGGGCCGTACTCGGCGACCAGCGCGTCCAGGTCCACGCCGAACTGCTCGACCGCGACGGTCTCCAGCTGCTCGATGCGCAGCCGCTGCTCGGCCCGGGCCACCTCGTCCCGGTGCACCACGTCGGTGAGCCGCTCCAGCTCGGTGGACAGCTCCCGGCTGGACGAGCGCAGCGCGAGCAGCTCGCCCTCGCGGACCACCCGGGCCTGCTGGGCGGCGTCCCGCTCGACCGCGGCCACCTGCAGCGAGGCCGCGATCCGGACCAGCGCCGCCTCGGCCGCCCCGGTCACCGCCGCGGCGACGGCGGCCCCGCGGGCGCGGGCGCGCCGGCGCTCCTCCTGCCGGGCGCGGGCGGCGCGCTCGGTGGCCGCGGCGCGCAGCAGCGCGTCGGCCCGGCCGGCCAGCGCCCGGACCCGCTCCTCGCCGGTACGGACCGCGAGCCGGGCCTCCATCTCGGCCTGCCGGGCCGCTGGCGCCTCGGCCTGCAGCGCGTCCCGCTCGGCGGTGTCCGGCTCCTCGTCCACCCCGGCGTCCTCGGCCGCGGCCAGCCGCGCCTCCAGGTCGGCCAGGCCGGCCAGGTCCCGCTCCCGGGCCTCGGCCGCGGCCGCCCGCGCCTTGTCCAGCCGGTCCGCCTCGGCGCCGGCCGAGCGGGCCCCGGCGCCGAGCCGGCCGAGCTGCTCGGCCACCGCGTTGAGCTTGGCGTCGGACTCGTTCAGCGCGGCCAGCGCGCGGTCGACCGCGACCCGGGCCGCGTCCGCGGCCGGCTTCGCGGCGGCCAGCTCGGCGGCCAGCTCGGTCCGCCGGGCCTCGGCCTCGGTCAGCCGCTGGTCCGCCTCGTCCACCGCGGCCTGCACCTCGATGACGCTCGGCGCGCTGGCCGAGCCGCCCACCGCCCAGTCGGCGCCGAGCAGGTCGCCGGCCGCGGTGACCGCGCGCACCTCCGGCCGGGCCGCCACCAGCGCCCGGGCGGCGTCGAGGTCGGCGACCACCGCCACCCCGTCCAGCGCCCGGTCCAGCGCCGGCCGCAGCGCCGCCGGGCTGTCGACCAGCTCGGCCGCCCACCGTGCCCCCGCCGGCAGTCCCACCCGCTGACTGTCCGGTGGGACGGCTGCGGGAGCCGACCCCTCGCCGGCCGGCCCGCGAGGAAGAGGGGTGGGAGAGCCGATGAGGAGGCCGGCGCGGCCGGCGTCGTCGGTCTTGAGCAGCTCCAGCGCGGCGGCCGCGTCGTCCGGCGAGGTGACCGCGACGGCGTCGGCGATCCCGCCCAGCGCGGCCGCCAGCGCGGCCTCGTGCCCGGGCCGGACGGTGAGCAGCGCGGCCACCGAGCCGAGCAGGCCGGGCAGCCGGCCGCCGGCGGCGAGCAGCGCGCCCGCGCCGTCCTTGCGGGTGAGGCCGAGCGACAGCGCGTCCTTGCGGGCCGCCCAGGTGGCCCGGTCCTGCTCGGCCTCGCGCTCGGCCTCGCCGAGCTCGCGCACCCGGGCCTTCGCCTCGTCGTACGCCGCCACCGCGGTCTCGTGCCGGGCGTCCAGCCCGAGCTCGCCCTCGTCCAGCGCGCCGACCTCGCCCTGCAGGGCGTCGAACTCGGCCTGCGCGGCCGCGGCCCGGTCCCGCGCCTCGGCGGCCGCGGCGGCCAGCCGGTCGATCTCCTCGGCCTTGGCGCCCAGCCGGTTCCGTACGGCCTCCACCTGGCCGCCGAGCTTGGCGAGCCCCTCCCGGCGGTCGGCCACCGCGCGCACCGCGGCGACCAGCGCCCGCTCGGCCGCGGCCAGCCGCTGCTCCAGCGCCTGCCGCTCGGACACCGCGTCGGCCAGCCGGCCGCGGTCGTCCTCCAGCGCCTCGCGCAGCGCCTCCTCCTGGCCGCGCACCTCGGCCGCCTCAGCCTCCAGCGCGGCCGGGTCCCGCCCGGTCCGGGACTCGTCCTGGTCGGCGGACAGATGCCGGCCGCGCTCGGCGGCCAGCCGGGCCGTGCCGCGGAAGCGCTCCTCCAGCGCGGACAGCCGATACCAGGTCTCCTGGGTCCGGGCCAGGGCCGGCGCGTCGGCGGCCAGCGCCGCCTCCAGCTCGCCCTCCCGGGCCTGCGCGGCGGCCAGGTCGCGCTCGACCACCGCGCGGCGCTCGCGGACCGCGCTCTCGTCGGCGACCTCGCGGGCCAGCGCGGTCCGCAGCCCGACCAGGTCGTCGGCGAGCAGCCGGAGCCGGGCGTCGCGCAGGTCGGACTGCACGGTGGCGGCCCGGCGGGCCACCTCGGCCTGCCGGCCCAGCGGCTTGAGCTGGCGGCGCAGCTCGGCGGTCAGGTCGGTCAGCCGGGTGAGGTTGGCCTGCATCGCGTCCAGCTTCCGCAGCGCCTTCTCCTTGCGCTTGCGGTGCTTGAGGACGCCGGCCGCCTCCTCGATGAAGCCGCGCCGGTCCTCCGGTTTGGCCTGCAGCACGGAGTCGAGCTGGCCCTGCCCGACGATGACGTGCATCTCGCGGCCGATGCCGGAGTCGCTGAGCAGCTCCTGGATGTCCAGCAGGCGGCAGGACGAGCTGTTGATCTCGTACTCGCTGGCGCCGTCCCGGAACATCCGGCGGGTGATCGACACCTCGGTGTAGTCGATCGGCAGCGCGCCGTCGGTGTTGTCGATCGTCAGCGTCACCTCGGCCCGGCCCAGCGGCGGACGGCCGGCGGTGCCGGCGAAGATGACGTCCTCCATCTTGCCGCCGCGCAGCGCCTTGGCGCCCTGCTCGCCGAGCACCCAGGAGATGGCGTCGACGACGTTGGACTTGCCCGACCCGTTTGGCCCCACCACGCAGGTGATGCCGGGCTCGAAGCGCAGGCTGGTGGCCGAGGCGAAGGACTTGAAGCCCTTCAGCGTGAGGCTCTTGAGGTGCACGACTCTCCGGTGGCGGACGGCGGTGGGCCGGCACGGGGAAGGGGCCCTCGCGCAGACGGTACCCGGTCCGCCCGGCGGCGCGGGTCAGCCTCGCCCGAGCGACCGGTGGGTCGCGTACGGGCGCGGCGGACCAACGCCGGTCCACAGAGGACCGGCGCGAACCGCGGCGTTACGCCAGGACGGGCTCGGGCAACTGCGACAGCTGCCGCAGCCCCTGCTCCATGTCCCGATCCGCCTGCAGGCGGGCGACCTCAGCCTCAAGATCCCGGACCCGCGATCGCAGGAACGTGACCTCGTCGACAAGGCGACGGTCGGGGACTGCACCTACGTAGCCGAGAAGGGCCTTCGCCATCTCGTGGGCCTCCACACCAGACGCTTCGGTGGGTCTTAGGAAGGGCACGCAGACCGCGGACGAGTCCGGTGCGTGCAACACATCAAGGGTCGCATGCGCCGGGACTTCGGTCAACGGCCTGTCGTCGCACGGTGTGTCCACCGAGGGTCACCGTTCGACGAAACCGGCGAGACCACCGCGCGTCTGGCCCCATCTCTCGACTACGGTGCGTACCCGACCGGGCGTTCCTGGTCCATTCAGGGCGTCCAGCAACGCCTGGCAGGCGTCCTTCGGTCCCTCCGCGACGACCTCGACCCGGCCGTCCTCCAGGTTGGCCGCCGAGCCGACCAGACCGAGCTCGCGCGCACGGGACCGGACCCACCAGCGAAATCCGACCCCCTGTACGCGCCCGTGCACCCAGGCGGTCAGCCGGACCGGCTCGTCGACGCTCACCAGCGGCCCCGGCGCGGGCGCGGCTGGCAGGTCGGGCAGAAGAAGGACGACCGGTTCATGAACGCCTCCCGCCGGATCGGCGTCCCGCACCGCCGGCACGGCTCGTCCCGCCGGCCGTAGACGTCCAGCGAGCGGTCGAAGTAGCCGCTCTCGCCGTTGACGTTGACGTACAGCGAGTCGAAGGACGTGCCGCCGGCGTCCAGCGCCGCGGCCATCACCGCCCGCACCTCCTCGACCAGCCGGGCGACCACCGGTCGGGTGAGCGTCTCGGTCGGCCGCGCGTAGTGCAGCCGGGCCCGCCACAGCGCCTCGTCGGCGTAGATGTTGCCGATGCCGGAGACCAGCGACTGGTCCAGCAGCGCCCGCTTGACCCCGGTCCGCCGGCGGCGCAGCGCGGCGGCCAGCGCGGGCACGTCGAAGTCCGGGTCGACCGGGTCGCGGGCGATGTGCGCGATCACCGCGGGCACGCCGCCGACCAGCGGCTCCACCGACAGCCCGCCGAAGGTGCGCTGGTCGACGTAGCGCAGCTCCCGCCCGCCGTCGGCGAACGCGAGCCGGGCCCGCAGGTGCGGCCCGGGCGGCTCGTCCGGTGGCAGCACCAGCAGCTGCCCGCTCATCCCGAGGTGGCCGAGCAGGGCGTCCGCGCCGTCGCTGAGCGGCAGCCACAGGTACTTCCCGCGCCGGCAGGCGGCCAGCACGGTCCGCCCGAGCAACCGCGCGACCACGTCGTCCGGCCCGGCCAGGTGCCGCCGGGTAGCCCGCGGGTGCAGCACCTCCGCGGTCGCGACCGCCCGCCCCACCACCCACCGCTCCAGCCCGCGGCGGACCACCTCGACCTCCGGCAACTCCGGCACCCGCACACGGTATGCGGCCGGTCGCCCGGGTACGCCGGGGGGCATGGAGTACGAGCAGAGCCGGCGGATGCCGGCGCACGAGGGGGCGGACGCCGAGCAGATGGGCCAGGGCATGCGGGAGGCGCTGGAGCGCCTGGAGCAAGCGGTCACCGGCGCCTAACGCGCGGGCGGTGCGGGCGGCCGGCGGCGCGGGCGGCCGGCGGCTAGGCCGGCGCGCGGGGCAGCCGGTCCTGCAGCGCGGTCCAGGCCGCCTCGGCCGCCTTCTGCTCGGCCTCCTTCTTGCTGCGACCGGCACCGCTGCCGAACGACTCGCCGCCCACCCGGGCCACCGCGGTGAAGGACTTCGCGTGGTCCGGGCCCTCCTCGCTGACCGCGTACTCGGGCACGCCGAGGGACAGCGCCGCGGTCAGCTCCTGCAGCGACGTCTTCCAGTCCAGCCCGGCGCCGCGCTGGGCGGCGTCGGCGAGCACCGGGTCGAAGAGCTTGTGCACCACGGTGTCGGCCACGTCCAGACCGTGCTGGACGTAGACGGCGCCGAGCAGCGCCTCCAGCGTGTCGGCGAGGATGCTGGCCTTGTCCCGGCCGCCGGTGACCTCCTCGCCGCGGCCGAGCCGGACGTACGTGCCGAGGCCGGCCGGGCCGAGCCGCCGGGCGACGTCGGCGAGCGCGCGCATGTTGACCACCGAGGCGCGCAGCTTGGCCAGCTGCCCCTCGGGCAGGTCCGGGTGCCCGGAGTAGAGGGCGTCGGTGATGATCAGCCCGAGCACGGCGTCGCCGAGGAACTCCAGCCGCTCGTTGGTCGGCAGCCCGCCATTCTCGTACGCGTACGACCGGTGGGTCAGCGCACGCGCCAGCAGCTCGGCATCCAGGGTGACGCCGAGCGCGTCCTCCAGCGAGGACGGGTGCGGGAACGGTCGCGGACCTCCGGTCACGGGTCAGACCGAGAGGACCTGCTTGTTGTCATAGGTCCCGCAGTGGCCGCACGCGGTGTGCGGCAGCTTGGGCCGGCGGCACGCCCGGTTCTCGCACTTGACCAGCGTCGGGGCAGACGTCTTCCACTGCGACCGGCGGGACCGGGTGTTGCTCCGGGACATCCGGCGCTTCGGGACTGCCACTGTCTACTCCTGACTCTCGGTGGTGCTGCTTATGGTGCCGGTGCGCTCGGCGAGCGCGGCCCAGCGGGGGTCGACGGGGGCGGTGTGCGCGTGGTCCGCGGGCAGCTGGTCGAGGGCCTCGCCGCAGTCCGGGCAGAGCCCACGGCAATCCTCCCGGCACAGCGGCGAGAGCGGCAGCGCGAGCACGAGCGCGTCGCGCACCACCGGCTCCAGGTCGAGGTGGTCGCCGACCAGGTGGCTGACCTCGTCGTCCTCGGTGGTCGCCTCGGTGGCGGAGTCCGCGTACGCGAACAGCTCCTGCACGTCGACGGTCAGCCGGTCGGCGAACGGGCCGAGGCAGCGGGCGCAGTCGCCGGCGACCGCGGCGGTCACCGTGCCGGACACCAGCACGCCCTCGACCACGGACTCCATCCGCAGGTCCAGCTCGAGCGGCTGGCCGGTCGGCACCCGGGCGAGGTCGATGCCGAGCCCGTCGGGCGCCGGGACGCTGGTCGCGACGGCCCGCATCGACCCCGGACGGCGGCCCAGCTCGCGCACGTCGAGCACGAGGGGCCGGCGCGGGTCGAGCCGGGCGGACGTCTTCGCAGGCATGATCACTTCTCGCAGGCAGGCAGGACAGGACCCGTCTCCGGGCCGGCCGCCCAGGTTACCGGAGGGACCCGGGTGCCGTCGAAACCCGTCCGCCGTCGTCGGCCGGGTGGTCCGGGTGCGGCAGGACGGACCACCCGCCGGCCCCGTCCTCGTCACCGGCCCGGTCGTCGGCGGCCCGGCGGAGCAGGTCACGGCCGCGGTCGACGGTGCCGAGCAGCCGGGTCAGGGTGTCGGCCAGCACGGCCAGCCTCTCGTCCGCGTACGCGTCCGCGTCCGCGCGCAGCCGGTCGGACCGCTCCCGGGCCGCCTCCAGCACGCCGCGGGCCTCGGCCTCGGCGGCGCGCCGGACCCCGTCCGCGGACACCATCCGCTCCGCGTCGGCGCGGGCGGCGCACAGCAGCCGGTCGGCCTCGGCGCGGGCGCCGCCGACCAGCCGGTCCGCCTCGGACCGGGCGTCCTCGATCGCCCGGTCCCGCCGGTCCCGGGCCTGGCCGAGCAGCTCCTCGCGGGTGGCGACCACGCCGCGGGCGTCCTCCAGCGCGTCCGGCAGCGCCGCCCGCAGCTCGTCCAGCAAGTCGAGCACCTCCTCGCGGGGCACCACGCAGGACGCGGACAGCGGCACCGCGCGGGCCGACTCGACCAGCGCGACCAGCTCGTCCAGCGCGTCCGGGACCCGGCGCATCGCCTCGTGGGCTCGCACCCGCTCAGCCTAGGAGCAGGGTCAGCGGCGCTCGTCCAGGCGCGCCGCGAGGCGCTCGCGCACCAGCGGCGGGACCAGCCGGCTGACGTCGCCGTCCCAGGTGGCGATCTCCTTGACCAGGCTGGAGGAAAGGAAGCTGAACTCCGGGTTGGTCGGCATGAAGACCGTCTCGACCCCGGTGAGCCCGTGGTTCATCTGAGCCATCTTCAGCTCGTAGTCGAAGTCGCTGACCGCCCGGATGCCCTTGACGATGACCGGGATGTCGTGGGCCTGGCAGTAGTGCACCAGCAGGCCGTGGAACGAGTCGATCCGGACGTTGCCGTACTCCTCCGTCACCGCGGCGAGCATCTCCATCCGCTCCTCGACCGAGAAGAGGCCGGACTTGCTCTTGTTGACCAGCACGGCGACGACGACCTCGTCGTACAGCCCGCTGGAGCGGCCGATGATGTCGAGGTGGCCGAGCGTCACGGGGTCGAACGAGCCCGGGCAGACGGCCCGGCGCACGGCGCCGGAGGGGTTGCCCGCGCGGGTCTCCGCCGCTCCGGCGCTCACGAGGACCGACCGTACCAAAGGGTGCCTTCGCCGTACCGGCGGGCCTTCACCGGACGGATCGACGCAGGCCAGGCCGGGCCGGCGCCGCGCGAGGACCGTTCCACCACGAGTACAGCGTCCGGGGAAAGCCAGGCTTTGTCCGCCAGGGTGGCGAGGATCACGTCGAGCTCGGCGTCCGGCAGCGCGTACGGCGGGTCGGCGAACACGAGGTCGTACGGCTCCGGCGGCGCCGTGGCGATCACCCGCTCGACCCGGTCCCGGCGCACGGTGACCTGCTCGGCCAGGCCGAGTGCGGTCGCGTTGGCCCGGGCGGTCGCGGCGGCCCGGCCGTCGGCGTCGACCAGCACCGCCTCGGCCGCACCCCGGGACACCGCCTCCAGCCCGACCGCCCCGGACCCGGCGAACAGGTCCAGCACCCGGGCGCCGGCCAGGTCGAGCAGCCCGGCCAGCGTGCCGAACAGCGCCTCCCGGGTCCGGTCGGAGGTCGGCCGGGTGCGCTCGCCCGGCGGCACCGCGAGCCGGCGGCCGCCGGCCACCCCGGCCACGATCCTGGTCACCGGAACAACGTAGACGCCCCGGCCGCTCCGGCGGTAAGGTCTCCGATTCGTGTCTGCCGCCGGTCTCCCCTCGCTCCGCGCGGCCGGCGCACTGGTCTCGGCGGGCTTCCGCCGCTACGCGACCTACCGGGCCGCGACCTACGCCGGGGCGTTCACCAACACCTTCTTCGGCGTCGTCAAGGTCGCGATCCTCTTCGCCGCGGCGGACGCGGCCGGCGGCGTGATCGCCGGCTACGACCGGGCCGCGCTGTCCACGTACGCCTGGATCTCGCAGGGGATGCTCGCGGTCATCCTCGCCTTCCCCCGCGGGGACGTCGCCGATCGGGTCCGCTCCGGCGACATCGCGATCGACCTGGGCCGGCCGGTGCACCCGGTGACCACCTGGCTGGCGGAGGACGTCGGCCGGGCCGGGCAGGCGTGCCTGATCCGCTTCCTGGCCCCGCTCGCGGTCGGCGGGCTGCTGTTCGGGCTGCGGGTGCCCGAGCACCCGGCCACCGGGCCGCTGTTCGTGCTGTCCGGACTGCTCGCGGTCGTGGTCAGCTTCGGCGCCCGGCTGCTGGTCAACCTGGCCGCCTTCTGGATCCTCGACGTGCGCGGGCTGCTGACCCTCTACATGGTCGGCTCGACCGTCCTCAGTGGAATCATCGTGCCGCTCGCGTTCTTCCCCGGCTGGCTCAAGGCAGCCGCGTACGCGACCCCGTTCCCGTCGATGCTGCAGGCGCCGGTGGACATCGCGGTCGAGCGGGCCACCGGCACCGAGGCGCTGCTGCTGCTCGCGACCCAGGCCGGCTGGGCCGCGGCGCTGCTGGCGCTGGCCACGCTGGCCCTGCGCCGCGGCACCCGGCGGCTGGTGGTGCAGGGCGGGTGACCGGGACCGTCGGCGTCTACTGGACGCTGCTGCGCGCGACCGTCGCCGGGCAGACGGCCTACCGGACCTCCTTCGGGCTGGAGCTGGTCGGCTCCGGGCTGGTCATCGCGGTGGACTTCTTCGAGGTGCTGGCGGTCTTCACACAGGTGCCCTCGATCGCCGGCTTCTCCTTCGCCGAGGTGTTCCTGCTGTTCGGGCTGGCCTCGGTCGGCTTCTCGCTGGCCGACTTCGCCGTCGGCGCCGTCGACGGGCTGGACCGGCACGTCCGGCAGGGCCGGTTCGAGGTGCTGCTGCTGCGGCCGCTGTCGCCGCTGGCTCAGCTCGCGGTGGGCGAGATCCAGCTGCGCCGGCTCGGCCGGCTCACCGTCGCCGTCGGCTCCCTCGCCATCGGACTGTGGCATGTGGACGTCGACTGGACGCCGGCCCGGGTCGGGCTGCTGGTGCTGGCTCCGCTGTCCGGCGCGGTGCTGTTCGGCTCGTTCTTCGTGCTGAGCGGGTCGTCCGCGTTCTGGCTCGTCGACGGCAGCGAGGTCGGCAACGCGCTGTCGTACGGGTCAGGCTACCTCTCGCAGTGGCCGATCGCGGTGCTCGGGCCGGTGCTCGGGCGGTTCTTCACCTTCGTGGTGCCGGCCGCCTTCACCGCGTACCTGCCGGTGGTCGCGATCCTCGGCCGGGAGGAGCCGCTCGGCCTGCCGGCCTGGCTGCCCTGGCTGACCCCGCTGGCCGCCGCCTGGTCGGTCCTGGTGACCCGCTGGGTCTGGCGGGCCGGCGTCCGGCACTACGTGGGAGCGGGCGGATGAGCGAACTCATCGACATCCGGGAGCTGCGCCGGGACTTCGTGGTGCGCCGGTCGACGGGCCGGCTGCGCCGGGAGAAGCGGGTCGTGCACGCGGTCGACGGGATCTCCTTCACCGTCGGCGCCGGCGAGTGCGTCGGCTACATCGGCGCCAACGGGGCCGGCAAGTCGACCACCATCAAGATGCTCACCGGGATCCTCGTGCCCACCGCCGGGTACGTCCGGGTGTGCGGGCTGGAGCCGGTGCGGCAGCGGCGCGAGCTGGCCCGGCGGATCGGCGTCGTCTTCGGCCAGCGCAGCCAGCTGTGGTGGGACCTGCCGCTGGGCGAGTCGTTCCGGCTGCTGGCCGCGATCCACCGGCTGCCGGCCGACCGGGCCCGGGACCGGCTGGACCGGTGCGTGGAGCTGCTCGACCTGGGGCCGTTCCTGGCCACCCCGGTGCGGCAGCTCTCGCTCGGGCAGCGGATGCGCGGCGAGGTGACCGCCGCGCTGCTGCACTCCCCCGAGCTGCTGCTGCTGGACGAGCCGACGGTCGGGCTGGACATCGTCAGCAAGGAGGCGCTGCGGCTGTTCCTCGCCGAGGAGCGCCGCGACGCCGGCACCACGATCCTGCTCACCACCCACGACCTGCCCGACATCGAGCGGCTCTCCGACCGGGTCGTGGTGGTCGACGCCGGGCGGGCCGTCTACACCGGCGACCTGGCCGGGCTGGCCCGGGAGGTGGGCGCCCAGCGGGTGCTGGTCGTCGACCTGACCGAGCCGGCGCCGCCGCTGGAGGGGGTGCCCGGCACCCGGCTGCTCCAGGTCGAGGCGGGCGGGCTGCGCCAGCACCTGGCGCTGACCGGCTCGGCCGCGGCCGCGGTCGCCGCCGTCTCCGCCCGCGCGCCGCTGCGCGACCTCACCATCGCTGAGCCCGACATCGAGGACGTGGTCGGCCGCATCTACCGCCGCGCCGCCTCCACCCGCGACTGACCCCTCCCGCAACCGACGCCCTCCCCGCAACCGATGCCCCTCCCGCGACTGCCCCCTCCCCCGGCGACCGACGCCTCCCTCCCGCGACCGACGGACTCCCCACCCCACTGACCGACCCCCCACCCCACTGACGGACCCCCCAGCCCACTGACGGACTCCCCACCCCACTGACGGACTACCGAACCGACTGACGGACTCTCGGGGCCGGCTGACGGACTCGCGAACCGACTGCCGGCAGTCGCGGGCCGGCGCCGTCAGTCGCGGCCGGCGCCGTCAGTCGCGGGCCGGCGCCGTCAGTCGCGGGAGGCGCCGTCAGTCGCGGGAGGGGTCAGGCCTTCTCGAGGAAGTCGGCGCGCTCGCGGTCGAGGAGGTCGGCGACGGCGGCGGCCAGGCCGGGGTGCCCGGCCAGCTCGGGGTCGGCCTCGACCAGCGCGGTCGCCTCGGCCCGGGCGGTGGTGATCAGCTCCCGGTCCTTGACCAGCGACAGCAGCTTGAACGAGGACCGCCCGGACTGGGCCTCCCCCAGCACCTGCCCCTCCTTGCGCTGCTCCAGGTCCAGCTCGGCCAGCTCGAAGCCGTCCAGTGTGGACGCTACCGCGGCCAGCCGCTCCCGGGCCGGGGTGTCGGCCGCGGACTCGGTGACCAGCAGGCACAGGCCGGGCGCGCTGCCCCGGCCGACCCGGCCACGCAGCTGGTGCAGCTGGGAGATGCCGAAGCGGTCGGCGTCCAGCACCGCCATCACCGTCGCGTTCGGCACGTCCACGCCGACCTCGACCACCGTGGTCGCCACCAGCACGTCGACCTCGCCGGCGGCGAAGCCCCGCATCACCCGGTCCTTGTCGTCGGTGGGCAACCGGCCGTGCAGCACCGCCAGCCGCAGCCCGGACAGGGGGCCCTCGGCCAGCAGCGGCCCGACCTCCAGCACCGCCAGCGGCGCCCGCCGGCCGGCGCCGTCCTCGTCCTCCGGCGGCGGCTCCTCGCCGTCGTCGTCGCCCTCGGAGCCACCGATCCGCGGGCAGACCACGTACGCCTGGTGGCCGGCGCCGACCTCCTCCCGGATCCGCTCCCAGGCCCGGTCCAGCCAGGCCGGCTTCTCCCCCGCCGGCACCACGCTGGTGGCGATCGGCGACCGGCCGCGGGGCAGCTCGCGCAGCGCGGACACCTCGAGGTCGCCGTACACGGTGATGGCGACCGTGCGCGGGATCGGCGTGGCGGTCATCACGAGCACGTGTGGACTGTCGCCCTTGGACCGCAGCGCGTCCCGCTGCTCGACCCCGAAGCGGTGCTGCTCGTCCACCACCACCAGCCCGAGGTCGGCGAACTCGACCCCCTCGGACAGCAGCGCGTGGGTGCCGACCACGATCCCGGCCTCGCCGGAGGCGGCCTCGGCCCGTGCGGTGCGGCGGGCGGCGGCCGGCAGCGAGCCGGTCAGCAGCGCGACCCGGGTGGCCTGCTCGGCCGCGTCCAGCTCGCCGGCCCGGGCCAGCGGGCCGAGCAGGGCGCGCAGCGAGCGGGCGTGCTGGGCGGCCAGCACCTCGGTCGGGGCCAGCAGCGCGGCCTGCCCGCCGGCGTCCACCACCTGCAGCATCGCCCGCAGCGCGCAGACCGTCTTGCCCGAGCCGACCTCGCCCTGCAGCAGCCGGTGCATCGGGTGCGGCGAGTCCAGCTCGGCCGCCAGCACCGCGCCGACCTCCTGCTGCCCGGCGGTGAGCTCGAACGGCAGGCGCTCGTCGAAGGCGGCCAGCAGGCCGTCCCCGCGGGCCTTGCGGGCGGTGCCGGGCCGCAGCGCGGCGGCCAGCCGGCGCTGGGCCAGCACCGCCTGCAGCGGCAGCGCCTCGTCCCACTTGAGCCGCTTCCTCGCCCGCTCCAGCGCGCCCCGGTCGGCGGGCCGGTGCACCGAGCGCAGCGCGGTGTCCAGGTCCGCCAGCCGGTGCCGGGCGCGCAGATCGGCCGGCAGCGGGTCGGGCAGCGGGTCGAGCACGTCCAGCGCCAGCCGTACGCACCGGGCGATCGTCCAGGTCGGCAGCTGGGCGGTGGCCGGGTAGACCGGGATCAGCGCGCCGGCGAACTCCTCGACGTCCCCGCCGGACTCCCCGTCGGCTCCCCCGTCGTCGAGGATCCGGAAGTCGGGGCTGTTGAGCTGCCGCTTGCCGTTGAAGACGGTGACCTTGCCGGCGAACAGGCCGCGCCGGCCCACCTGCAGGTCCTTCTCCCGCCAGGGCTGGTTGAAGAACGTCAGCGTCAGCGTGCCCCGGTCGTCGGTGACCACCGCCTCGATGATCGAGCCGCGGCGCTGCCGCATCGGGCGGCGGCTCACCTTGCTCACCTTCGCCAGGACGGTGACGTCCTCGCCGGGGCGCAGGTCGCGCAGGTCGGTCAGCTCGCCGCGCTCGACGTACCGGCGGGGGTAGTGCCGGAGCAGGTCGCCGACGGTCCGCAGGCCGAGGGCCTTGTCCATCGGCTTCGCGGTCTTGCCGCCGAGCACCCCGTCCAGCGGCGTGTCCAGGCCGGCCATCACTCCACCCCGATCAGGACCGGCGCGTCCGGCCGGGCCACCGTGTGCACCGCCACCTCCACGCCCGGGTGGGTCGCGGCCACCTGCCGCTCCAGCACCCGGGCCATCCGCTCCTGCTCGGCGCCGGCGCCGAGCACCAGGGTGACCAGCTCGCCGCCGCCGTTGAGCATCCGGGCCAGCACCTCCGCGGCCACCTCGGGCGGCGACCCGCCGATCACCACCACGTCGCCGTCGACCAGCCCGAGCACGTCGCCGGCCCGGCACGGCCCGGCCATGGTCAGCCCGTCCCGAGCGGCCACCAGCACCTCGGCGAAGCGGGTCGCCGCGGCCGCCTCGGCCATCGCGATCACGTCGTCGCCGAAACGGCGAGTCTCGTCGTGCACGGCGACCGCGGCCAGGCCCTGCACGGCGGCGCGGATCGGCACCACCGCCACGTCCACCCCGGCCGCCCGGGCCTGCTCGGCGGCGGCGTCGCAGGTCCCGGCGACCTCGGCGCAGCCGGGCAGCACGACCACCGCCGCGGCGACCGTGGCCAGCACCGCGGCGAGCACCTGGTCCGCGGTCGGCATCCCCGGGACCGGTACGCCCGCCGGCGGCCCGCCGTCGCGCAGCCCCGGCTCCGGCGGCCCGGCCACCACCACGACACCCTCGGCCGCGAAGAGCTCGGCCACCCCGCCGGCCGGTGCGACCGCCACCACCGCGACCCCCTCCCGGCGCTCCGGGACCGCCACCGCGTCGGCGAACCGGGTCACCGTGATCCGGTGCGGCCGCCCGGCCCGTACCCCGGCCTCCACCGCGGCGCCGATGTCGTTGACATGCACGTGCACTGTCCAGGTGCCGTCGCCGGTGCCGACCACCACCAGCGAGTCGCCCAGCCCGGCCAGCTCGGCCCGCAGCCCGCCGACCGCGGCGGCCGGCGCGGCGAGCAGGTACTGCACCTCGTAGCCGTACGCGTCCGAGCCGCTCTCCCGGACCGCCTCCAGCCGGCCGCGGTCACGCGGGACGCGGGCCGGGCGGGCCAGCGGGGGTGCCGGGGCGGCGCCGGTGGGCGCGGCGGTCACCACGGCGGCGAGCGCCTGGAGCAGGACGAGTAGCCCGCGCCCGCCGGCGTCGACCACCCCGGCCTCGGCCAGCACCGGCAGCTGGGCCGGCGTCCGCTCCAGCGCGGCCGCCGCCCCGCCGACCGCGGCGCCGACCACGTCGGCCAGCCCGTCCCCGGCGCGGCCGGCCGCCTCCGCGGCGGCGCTGGCCACCGACAGCATGGTGCCCTCCACCGGCTCGCCGACCGACGCCCAGGCCAGCTCGGCGCCCCGGGCGAGCGCCGCCGCCACCGCCGGGCCGGTCGCCGGCCGGCCGTCGCCGCTGCGGGCCAGCACCTCGGCCACCCCGCGCAGCACCTGGCTGGCGATCACCCCGGAGTTGCCGCGCGCGCCCAGCACCGCGCCGCGGGCCATCGAGGTGACCGTCACCGCCAGGTCGCCGGGCGGGTCCGAGCGCACCGCGTCGTCGGCCGAGCGCAGGGTCAGCAGCAGGTTGGTCCCGGTGTCCCCGTCCGGGACCGGGAAGACGTTGAGGTCGTCGATCTCCGCCCGGCAGGCCGCCAGCGCCGCCACCGCGCCGGTGCACCAGCGCCGCACCGCCGACGGGTCCAGCACGTCGATCGCCGCCACCTCCCGGTCCGTCCACCGCCGGGTCGGAGGGTAGAGGTTTGGTGCCGCCCGTGCCGCTGGCTACACTGGCGCGGTTGCCCGGCGCAGGCGTGCCGCCCGCCGGGCAGATCCGGATCTCGAGCTTAGGAGCAGTCCCGTGGCCAGCGTGTGCGACGTCTGCGGCAAGCGGCCCGGCTTCGGCAAGTCGGTGTCCCACTCCCACCGGCGCACCTCCCGCCGGTGGAACCCCAACGTGCAGACCGTCCGCGCGCTGGTGTCCCCGGGCACCGTGCGTCGGGTGACCGTGTGCACGTCCTGCATCAAGGCCGGCAAGGTCGCCCGGGCCTGACTTCAGGCCCGCTCAGCAGTCGAGGCCCGCTCCCGACCGGGAGCGGGCCTCGCGCCGTCGGCGGGCGGCCGGGTCAGCGGTCGGAGCGCCCGGCCAGCCAGGTGCCGAGTGCGTAGTTGACGCCGCCCAGCCCGATCCCGATCACCAGCGTCTCCAGCGCGGTGGCGAACCGGTACGTCCCGTCGCCGTCGACGGTCAGCCACAGGATGAAGCCCAGCAGGCCGGCCCCGGCGCACACGTAGCCCACGATCGTCACCACGGTCGCGGCCAGCCCGAGCCGGTCCGCCGGGGTCCGCGGCGGGCCCGGGTACGGGGCCTGCCCGGACGAGGCCGCCTGGTACGAGCCCGACTGGTAGCCGCCCGGCCCCGGCTGCTGCCCGTACGACCCGTACTGCGAGGGCGGCGACTGCTGGGGCTGCTGGGGCTGCTGGCCGCTGCCGTACGGCTGGCCGGACTGCCCCGGCTGGCCGGACTGCCCCTGGCCGGGCTGCCCCGGCGCCGCGGCCTGGCCGCCGCCGTACTGCTGGCCGTAGCCGGGCGTGCCGCCGTAGCCCTGCTGCGGGTCGTACGCCTGGCCGGAGCCGTAGCTGGGCTCGCTCATGCTGGGTCTGCCTTCCTTGGTCGGGTCACAGCCCGCGGGCACGGGCGGCGGTGACGACGATCTCCGCCGCGGTGTCCCACGGGAACGCGGTGGTGTCGAGGACGAGGTGGTAGTACCGGGCCTGGGTGGCGTCGCGGCGGTAGAAGTGCCGGACGTAGCCGGCCCGGGCGGCGTCGTTGGTGCGCAGCTCGGCCCGCACGTCCGCCTCGGACCGGCCGGTGCGCGCGACGACCGCCGCGACCCGGGCGTCCACCGGCCCGTCCAGCCGGACGTGCAGCGCCGCGGGCCGGTCGGCGAGGACGAAGGCGGCGGCCCGGCCGAGCACCACACCGCCCCGGGTCGCGATCTCCCGCAGCACCTCCTCGGTCTTCTCCCGGAAGGCGTGCTCGTCGGCGAAGCTCCGGTACGCCAGCGGCCCGGCGCTGGCCAGCTCGGGCACCAGCGCCATCGACGAGATCGCCCGCCACAGCCCGGTGTCGACCGCGTCGTCCTGGCGCTCCGCCTCGTCCAGCGGCACGTCCAGCTTGCGGGCGACCTCGACCGGGATGGCGCGGTCGACGAACGGCAGCCCGAGCGCCTCCGCCACCGCCGGACCGATCTCGCTGCCGCCGGCGCCGTACGCGGCCGAGACGGTCACCACCCCCACGGCCGCAGAGCATGGCAGACCGCGGAGCGTCAGCGGCCGAGGTCCTTGCCGAACGCGCGGGACAGCGGCCGGCCGGCATAGTGACCGAAGCCCTCGATCGGGTCGTATCCGGCCGACCCGTACAGGGTCATCGCCTCCGGCTGGGCGAGCCCGGTCTCCAGCACCACCCGGGCGTGTCCGGACGCCGCCGCGGTCCGCTCCAGCTCGGCCAGCAGCGCCCGGGCGACGCCGCGGCCGCGGGCGGCCGGCGCGGTGAACATCCGCTTGACCTCGACCCGGCCGTCGCCGAGGTCGCGCCAGCCCCCGCAGCCGACCGGGACGCCGTCGAGGACGGCGACCAGGAACAGCCCCTGCGGCGGGCTGAACTCGGCCGGGTCGACGGGCGCGTCGTCCCGGCCGCCGTAGCGGACCACGTACTCCTGCTGGACCTGCTCGATCAGGTCGGCGGCGACCTCGTCGTCGTACGACGCCGCGCGGAACGCCAGGCTCACCGCCAGAGCCACCCGTGGTCGACCGGCCCGATGCCGGCGCCCAGCGCGAAGCCGGCCCCGATGGCCCCGGTGACATAGTGCTTGGCCGCCGCGACCGCGTCCGGCAGCGGGTCGCCCAGGGCCAGCCGGGAGGCGATCGCGCTGGCCAGCGTGCAGCCGGTGCCGTGGGTGTGCCGGTTGTCCAGCCGACCGGCGCGGAACTCGCGCACCTCCCCGTCCCGGGTGACCAGCAGGTCGACGGCGTCCCCGGACAGGTGCCCGCCCTTGACCAGCACCGCCCGCGGGCCGAGCGCGAGCACCGCGTCGGCGGCCCGGCGCAGCCCGCTCTCCTCGGTCACCTTGACCCCCGTCAGCTGCTGCACCTCGTAGAGGTTGGGCGTCACCAGGTCGGCGACCGGCAGCAGCCGGTCCCGCACCGCGGCCACCGCGTCCGCGGCCAGCAGCGAATCCCCGTGCTTGCTCACCCCGACCGGGTCGACCACGACCGGCGCCGGCACGGTGGCCAGCACCTCGGCCACCGTCTCCACCAGCTCGGTGGAGGCGAGCATGCCGGTCTTCACCGCGTCCACGCCGATGTCGCCGAGCACGCTGTCCAGCTGGGCCCGGACCGCCGCCGCGGGCAGCTCCCAGTAGCCCTGGACGCCCACTGAGTTCTGCGCGGTGACCGCGGCCAGCACGCTCATCCCGTGCACGCCGTGCGCGAGCATCGTCTTGAGGTCCGCCTGGATGCCGGCGCCGCCGCCGGAGTCCGAGCCGGCCACGGTCAACACCCGGGGAGGAGCAGCCACTCCCCCACGTTAATGGAGCGTCTCGTCCGGCCATCTGGCGGCGCGGGCCACCGACGACCGGACGAAACGCTCTAGCGGAAGTGGTCCCAGCCGCCGGGGGCGTCGTACGCGCTGCCGTCCACGAGCACCCCGCGCCCGCGGGCGACCCGGCCGATCACCGTCCACGGCGCCGGCGGCGGCGCGGTGCCCGGGAAGGTGGCCGCCAGCGCGTGGTCGTCGCCGCCGGACAGGATCCAGTCCATCGGGTCCACCCCGAGCGCGCCGCCGACGTCGCGCAGCTTGGCCGGCACCGCCAGCTTGGCGGTGTCCAGCTCGATCCCGACGCCGCTGGCCAGCGCGACGTGGGTCAGGTCGGCGACCAGCCCGTCGCTCACGTCCACCATCGCGCTGGCGCCCAGCCCGGCCGCCTTCGGGCCCTCCCCGTACGGCGGCTCGGGCCGGCGGTGCGCCGCCACCACCGACACCGGCGAGCGGAAGCCCCGGCCGAGCACGGCCAGACCGGCCGCGGCCCAGCCGAGCCGGCCGGTCACCGCGACCACGTCGCCGGGCCGGGCCCCCGAGCGGGTCAGCGGCTCCCGGCCCTGCAGGTCGCCGAGCGCGGTGACCGCGATGCACAGGACGTCGGAGCGGACCACGTCGCCGCCGACCACGGTCGCGCCGACCTCCGCGCACTCGGCGCGCATCCCGTCCGCGAGGCCCTCCAGCCAGTCGACCGGGAGGTCCGGCGGCACCGCCAGGCCGACCAGCAGCCCGGTCGGCACCGCGCCCATGGCGGCGATGTCGGCCAGGTTCTGGGCGGCGGCCTTGCGCCCGACGTCGTCGGGGGCGGACCAGTCCCGGCGGAAGTGCCGGGAGTCGACCAGCAGGTCGGTGGTGGCCACCACCCGGCCGTCCGGTGCGGCCAGCACGGCCGCGTCGTCGCCCGGGCCGAGCACCACCCCGGTCGGCCGGTCGGCGCCCGCCGCGAACCGCGCGGTCAGCCGCTCGACGACGCCGAACTCGCCCACGTCAGCGACAGTGATGGCACGCATCCTCTCAGTGATCCCTAGACCGTCGGCGCTGAGGTAGGTTTCTACTCTCACCCCGCACCAAACGACGGAGGGGCTCGCCGTGGTCCAGGCCTACATCCTCATCCAGACCGAGGTCGGCAAGGCCGCAGCGGTCGCCACCTCGATATCGGAGATCAAGGGCGTCACCCAGGCGGAGGACGTCACGGGTCCGTACGACGTGATCGTCCGCGCCGAGGCACGCAACGTCGACGAGCTCGGCAAGCTCGTGGTCGCCAAGGTCCAGGCGGTCGACGGCATCACCCGCACCCTCACCTGCCCGGTGGTGCACCTGTAGTGCCCTGCGTCCGGCCCGCCGCCCGGCCCACCGGGCGGCCTGATCCCGGCGCCGGCCGCTAGGTGGCCGTGGAGTCACCGTCGCGGCCACCGGCCGACCGGGTCCGCCGGCGCGCCGCCGCGGTGGCGACGGCGGTCGCGGTGCCGCTGACCGTGCTGCTGGCGCTGCTGCTGGCCCGGCCCGACACCGACCCGGAGCCGGCGCCGAGCCCGTCGCCGACCGCCCCGGCCGCGCTGCCCGCGATCAGGGTGGAGGCGCCGCCCGAGCCGTCCGCGGCCGGCCAGCGCGACTGCCGCGAGCTGATCTCCGCGCTGCCGACCACCCTCGGCGACCGTCCGGCGCGCCCGGTCGACTCGAGCTCGCCGTACGTCGTCGCCTGGGGCGAGCCGCCGGTGGTGCTGCGCTGCGGGGTGCCGCGGCCGGCCGGGTTCCTCGCCACCGCGGAGACGCTGGTGATCAGCGGGGTCACCTGGTTCGCCGAGCGGCGCGGCGCCACCACGGCCTGGACCGCCGTCGACCGCCCGGTGTACGTCGAGGTCCTCGCCCCCGCCGACGCCGCCTCCGATCCCCCCGCCCGCCTCTCCACCGCCTTCTCCCGTGCCCTCCCCGCCCGCCCCCTCGACCCCGCCGACTGAGCAGACCCCCCGCCGACTGAGCGGTCCCGTCGCCGACTGAGCACCTACTGCTGCTCAGTCGGCGCCGAACTGCTCAGTCGGCGAAGTGGCGGGGTGGCGGGGCCGGGGTGGGAGCGGGTCAGCGGAGGCCGGTGCCGCGGGCGAGGGCGGTGCGCAGGAGGCGGTCCAGGAGGGCCGGGTAGTCGAGGCCGGAGGCGGCCCACATCCGGGGGAACATCGAGATCGGCGTGAAGCCGGGCATCGTGTTGACCTCGTTGACGGTCAGCTCGCCGCCCGGCCCGACGAAGAAGTCGACCCGGGCCAGCCCGGCGCAGTCGAGCGCGACGAACGCCCGGCAGGCCATCTCCCGCAGCGCGGCCGCGACCCCGGCCGGCAGGTCGGCCGGCACGTCGAACTCGCAGGCGTCGTCGAGGTACTTGGCCTCGAAGTCGTACCACTCGTGCCCGCGCACGACCCGGATCTCCGCCGGCACGCTGGCCTCGGGCGGACCGCCGGCCGGCCCCTCCAGCACCCCGCACTCCACCTCGCGGCCCGGCACCGCGGCCTCGATCAGCACCTTCGGGTCGACCTCGCGGGCCGCGGCGACCGCCGCCTCCAGGTCAGCCCAGTCGGTGACCCGGGTGATGCCGATGCTGGACCCGCCCCGGGCCGGCTTGACGAATACCGGCAGCCCGAGTCGCTCCCGCTCGGCCGCCGGCAGGGTCCCGCCGGGCCGGAGGACCGCGTACGGCCCCACCGGCAGCCCCTCGGCGCCCAGCAGCTTCTTGGTGAACTCCTTGTCCATGGCCACGGCGCTGCCCAGCACGCCGGAGCCGACGTACGGCACCCCGGCCAGCTCCAGCAGGCCCTGCAGGGTGCCGTCCTCGCCGTACGGCCCGTGCAGGACCGGGAAGACCACGTCCACGCCCTGAAGCACGCCCGCGCCGGCGCCCGGCTCGACCACGACCAGCCCGCCGGCGGTCGGGTCGCCGGGCAGCACCACCGCGGTGCCGGAGTCGACCGCGGGCAGGTCGCGCCCGGTCAGCGCCATCCCATCCAGGTCGCGGGGCAGCACCCAGGCGCCCTTGCGGGTGATGCCGACCGGGACCACCTCGTACGCGTCCGGGTCCAGCGCGGCGATCACGCTGCCGGCGGACACGCACGAGATAGCGTGCTCGGTGCTGCGGCCGCCGAAGACGACCGCCACCCGCACCTTGCGTGCAGACATGCGCGGCACCCTACCCGGGCGCGGTCGGGCGACCCGCCGCCACGCTCCGTGCTCAGGCCGGGCCGGCCGCATCCAGGCCGGCGGTGACGTCGGCGACCAGGTCGGCGGTGTCCTCGCAGCCGGCGGACAGCCGGACCAGCCCGGCCGGCACGGTGTCGCCCCAGCGGGCCCGCCGGTCCGCGGTGGTGTGCAGCCCGCCGAAGCTGGTCGCCTCGGTCACCAGCCGGCTGGCGCCGAAGAACGCGGCCACCGCGGCCGGGGACGGCAGCTCGAAGGTGACCAGTCCGCCGAAGCGGTGCATCTGCCGGGCGGCGACCTCATGCCCGGGGTGGTCGGGCAGCCCGGGGTGGCGGACCGCGGCCGCGGCCGGGTGGTCGGCCAGCAGCCGGGCCAGCGCCAGCGCGTTGTCCGACTGGCGGGTCAGCCGCAGATCCAGAGTGGACAGCGAGCGGTGGGCCAGCCAGGTCTCCCAGGGGCCGGCGATCGCGCCGGTCTCGGTGCGCCAGGCCCGCAGCGCGGCCAGCCGGTCCGGGTCGGTCACTGCGACGTGCCCGAGGACCAGATCGCCGTGGCCGGTGGTGGCCTTTGTGTCGCTGGCGATCGAGTAGTCGGCGCCGAGCGCCAGCGGGGTCTGCCCGAGCGGCGTCGCGGTGGTGTTGTCCACCGCGACCGCGGCGCCGGCCCGGTGCGCGACAGCGGCCGCCGCGGCCAGGTCGCAGACGTCCAGCCCCGGGTTGCTCGGCGACTCCAGCAGGACCAGCGCAGCCCCGGCCACGTCGGCGTCGGCCAGCGGCCGGGCGGTCGGCACCTCGCGGGCCCGGACGTCCATCCCGGACAGTCGCTCGTGGACGAACCGGCGGGCCAGGTAGTAGCCGTCCGACGGCAGCACCACGGTGTCCCCGGGACGCAGGGTGTCGAGCAGCACCGCGCTCAGCGCGGCCAGCCCGGAGCCGAAGAGCACGACCTCGCCGCCCTCCAGCGAACCCAGCGCGGCCTCGTACCGCCGCCAGGTCGGGTTGTCGACCCGCCCGTAGCCGTCGGCCCCCTCCCCCGGCCCACCGAGGTGGAACGCCGAGGACAGCACCGGCCCGGGCACCAGCGGCTCGCCGCGGCGGGCCGGCTCGCGGCCGGCGTGCACCGCGCGGGTGCCGGGACCCCAGCTCACGGTGCGTGCTCCGCCTTCATCTCCCGGCCCATCAGCGCCGGGACCAGGTCGCGGGCCCGTACGCCGCGGTGGCAGACGCCGACCACGCCCTCGGTGATCGGCACCGCCACCCCGACCCGGCCGGCCAGCTCCAGCACCGACCAGCAGGACTTGACCCCCTCCGCGGTGGTCCGGACCGCGGCCTGGGCCGCGGCCAGCGTCTCGCCGCGGCCGAGCCGCTCGCCGACGGTCCGGTTGCGGGACAGCCGGGAGCCGCACGTCGCGACCAGGTCGCCCAGCCCGGCCAGCCCGGCGAAGGTCATCGGGTCGGCGCCCAGCGCGGCGCCCAGCCGGGCCGTCTCGGCCAGCCCGCGGGTGATCAGCGTGGCCCGGGTGTTGTCGCCGAAGCCCATCCCCTCGGCGATCCCGCAGGCCAGCGCGATCACGTTCTTCACCGTGCCGCCGAGCTCGCAGCCGACCACGTCGGTGTTCGTGTACGCCCGCAGGTACGGCGTGAAGCACGCCCGCTGCACCGCCTCGGCCCGGTCCGGGTCGGCGCAGGCGACCACGGTGGCCGACGGCTGCTCCTCGGCGATCTCCCGGGCCAGGTTGGGCCCGGTGACCACGGCGACCCGCTCGGGACCGCAGCCGACCGCCTCGCCGATCACCTCGCTCATCCGCTTGGCGGTGCCCAGCTCGATGCCCTTGACCAGGCTGACCAGGGTGGCCCGCCGGTCCACCGCCGGCGCCCAGCTGCCGAGGTTGGCCCGCACCGTCTGGGCCGGCAGCGCGAGCACCACGATGTCGGCGCCGGCCAGCGCCTCGGCCGCGTCGGTGGTCGCCCGCAGCGCCGGCGGCAGCGCGATCCCGGGCAGGTAGTCCACGTTCTCGTGCCGGTCGGCGACCGACCGCACCACCTCCGGGCGGCGGGCCCACAGGGTCACCTCGCCGCCGGCGTCGACGAGCACCTTCGCGAAGGTGGTGCCCCACGAGCCGGCGCCGAGGACCGCCGCCCGGACCATCAGGAGGCTTCCCGGGCGGCCGGCGGCCGGCGGTAGAACTCGGTCGGCGGGGTCTCGCCGCGGACCTCGGCGAGCTGGTCGCGGATGGCGACCATGATGACGTCGGTCACCTCGCGCAGCAGCTCGGCGGTGAGCGGGCGCCCCCGGTACGCCGACAGGTCGACCGGCTCGCCGACCACGCACCAGGCCTCCTTGCGCGGGGGGAGGAGCCGGAAGCGCTTGTTGTAGACGTCCACGGCGTGCTGCGGCCCCCACTGCGCGACCGGGACCACCGGCACGTCGGTGCTCAGCGCCAGCCGGGCCACCCCGGTGTGCCCCACCATCGGCCAGAAGTCCGGCTCCCGGGTGACGGTGCCCTCCGGGTAGATGCAGACGCATTCGCCGCGCCCCAGCGCCTCGACCGCCTTGCGCAGCGACTGCCCGGCCTCCGCGCTGTCGCGGCTGACCGGGATCTGCTTGGCCCCGCGCAGCAGCTGCCCGACGAAGAAGACCTTGAACAGGCTCTCCTTGATGAGGAACCGGGGCACCCGGCGGGCGTCCCACACGAACCGGGCGAAGACCAGCGGGTCCGCGTACGACACGTGGTTGGTGGCGATGATCACACCGCCGGTGGCCGGCATCCGCTCCAGGTTGCGCCAGCGGACCTTGAAGAAGACCGGGACGAGCGGCCAGATCACCACCCAGGCCACCCTGATCCAGAACCCGACGGGTCCCCGCCGCGAGCGCGCCACGCCGACCATCCCCTCCCGCGCCGGGGCCGGCCGGGGCGCCGGTCCCGGTCGCAGGCTAGCCTGGCTCGGCGTGCGGTGGTCCGTGGTGGTGCCGGTCAAGCGGCTGCAGGTCGCGAAGACCCGCCTGGACGCGCCGGGCCGCCCCCGACCGGATCACGCCGCCCTCGTGCTCGCGCTCGCCGTGGACACCGTCGCCGCTGCCGTCGCGGCCGGGGCGGTGGCGCGGGTGCTGGTCGTGACCGACGACCCGACCGCGGCCGCCGCGGTCCGCGCCGCCGGCGCGGTCGTGGTCCGGGACGAGCCGGACGCGGGGCTCAACCCCGCGCTGGCGTACGGCGCGACCCGGGCCCTCGGGGCCGACCCCGCCGCCGGGGTGGCGCTGCTGTCGGCCGACCTGCCGGCGCTGCGCCCGGCCGAGCTCAGCGCCGCGCTGGCCGCCGCGGCCGGGCACCCGCGCTCGTTCGTGCCGGACGCGGCCGGCGACGGCACCACGCTGCTGGCGACCCGGCCGGGGGTCGCGGTGGACCCGCGCTACGGCGCCGGCTCGGCTGCCGCCCACCTCGCCTCCGGCGCGGTCGGGCTGGCCGGCGACTGGCCGTCGCTGCGCCGGGACGTGGACACCGCGGCCGACCTGCTCGCCGCGGCCGGGCTCGGCCTCGGCCCGGCCACCCGGGCGTGGACCGCGGCGCACGCCCCGGTCGCCTGAGCGCGGGTACGCTCCGGCCATGATCACCGCGCAGGCAACGGTGGCCACCTTCGAGCCGGACAGCGGGGCCGGGACCGTTCTGCTCGACGACGGCCGGGCGGAGTCGTTCGACGGCGTCGCGTTCGCCGCCGGCGGCCTGCGGCTGCTCCGGCTGGGCCAGCGGGTCCGGCTGGAGTACGCGGAGGGGCGCATCGTCCGGATCACGATCGCGACCATGCCCTGACGAGGCAGCGACGTTCGCCCCGCTGCGCAATCATGAACCCATGAGCGTGGAGAGCGACGGGGTGGGTCAGCCGCTGCGGGACGGCGGGGGGACGTCGGTGCCGGCCGACTTCGAGGACGACGTGCCGATCGCCCCCGACCTGCCGGCCGACCGCTTCAGCAACCGGGAGCTGTCCTGGCTCGACTTCAACGCCCGGGTGCTGGCCCAGGCCGAGGACCGCCGGCTGCCGCTGCTGGAGCGGCTGAAGTTCCTCGCGATCTTCGCCAGCAACCTCGACGAGTTCTACATGGTCCGGGTGGCCGGGCTGAAGCGCCGGCAGGACATGGGCATCGCGGTGCGCTCGGCGGACGGCCTGACCCCGCGGGAGACGCTGGCCCGGGTCGCCGCGCAGAGCCAGCAGCTGGTGCAGCGGCACGCGCGGTGCTGGCGGGACGACGTCGAGCCCGCGCTCGCCGATGCCGGCATCCGGGTGCTGCGCTGGGACGAGCTGGACCGGACCGAGCGGGACCGGCTCGGCCACTACTTCCACGCTCAGGTCTTCCCGGTGCTGACCCCGCTCGCGGTCGACCCGGCGCACCCGTTCCCGTACATCAGCGGTCTCTCGCTCAACCTGGCCGTGCTGGTGCGGGACGACGCGGACCCGGACGGCCCGGCCGGGGTGGAGCGCTTCGCCCGGGTCAAGGTGCCCAACAACGTGCAGCGCTTCGTCAGCGTCAAGGACCAGCGCGCGGACTACGCCTTCCTGCCGCTGGAGGAGCTCATCGCCGCCCACCTCGGCCTGCTCTTCCCCGGCATGGAGGTGGTCGAGCACCACGTCTTCCGGGTCACCCGCAACACCGACCTCGAGGTCGCGGAGGACCGGGACGAGGACCTCCTGCAGGCGCTGGAGCGGACGCTGACCCGGCGCCGCTTCGGCCCCGCGGTCCGGCTCGAGGTCACCGACACCATCACCCCGCGGGTGCTGGACCTGCTCACCGAGGAGATCGACGTCCCCGACGAGGACGTGCTCCAGGTGCCCGGGCTGCTCGACCTCGCCTCGCTCTGGCAGATGTACGACGCCGACCGGCCGGACCTCAAGGATCAGCCGTTCGTGCCGAGGACGCCGCCCCGGTTCGCCGAGAACGAGACGGCCAAGAGCGTCTTCGCCACCCTGCGCGAGGGCGACGTGCTGGTGCACCACCCGTACGAGTCGTTCGCGACCAGCGTGCAGCGCTTCATCGAGCAGTCCGCGGCCGACCCCAACGTGCTCGCCATCAAGCAGACGCTCTACCGCACCTCCGGTGACTCCCCCATCGTGGAAGCGCTCATCGACGCGGCCGAGGCCGGCAAGCAGGTGGTGGTGCTGGTCGAGATCAAGGCGCGGTTCGACGAGCACGCCAACATCAAGTGGGCCAAGGCGCTGGAGCGGGCCGGCTGCCACGTCGTCTACGGGGTGGTGGGCCTGAAGACCCACTGCAAGACCTCGCTGGTCGTCCGCCAGGAGGGCGGCTCGATCCGCCGCTATTGCCACATCGGCACCGGCAACTACAACCCGAAGACCGCCCGGATGTACGAGGACCTCGGGCTGTTCACCGCCGACCCGGACGTCGGCGCCGACCTCACCGACCTGTTCAACGTGCTGACCGGCTACTCGCGACAGACGTCGTACCGGTCGCTGCTGGTGGCCCCGCACGGCATCCGGTCCGGGATCGTGGAGCGGATCGAGCGGGAGTGCGAGCACGCCCGCGCCGGCCGATCCGCGCACGTGCAGATCAAGACCAACCACCTGGTCGACGAGGAGACCATCGACGCGCTCTACCGCGCGTCCCGGGCCGGGGTGCGGATCGACCTGCTGGTCCGCACGTTCTGCGCGATCCGGGCCGGGGTGCCGGGACTGTCGGAGAACATCCGGGTCCGCTCGATCCTCGGCCGCTTCCTGGAGCACAGCCGGATCGTGTGCGTGGAGAACGACGGCGAGCCGGAGTACCTGATCGGCAGCGCCGACCTCATGCACCGCAACCTCGACCGCCGGGTGGAGGCCATGGTGCGGGTCCGGGACGCGACCGCGCGGACGCACCTGCGGGACGTGCTGGACCGCGCGTTCGCCGAGGACGCGATGGCCTGGGAGCTGCACCCGGACGGCCAGTGGCGGCGCAACCCCGGGCAGCCGGGCCGGCCGCTGCGCGACTACCAGGAGGTCCTGATGCGCCGGCACGCGAGCCGCAGCGAGTAGGCCGGGCGATGCAGGACGAGCAGGGACCGGGCACCGGGGTGCGCATCCGCGCCGCCGGCGGGCTGCTGTGGCGGCCGGCGGCCGGCGGCCTGGAGGTGGCACTGGTGCACCGGCCCCGGTACGACGACTGGTCGATGCCCAAGGGCAAGCTGGACAAGGGCGAGCACCCGCTGCACGCCGGCGTCCGCGAGGTGGCCGAGGAGACCGGGGTGTCCGCAGTGGTGGGCCGCCGGCTGCCGACCCAGGAGTACACGCTGGGTCCGGACCGCAAGACGGTCGACTACTGGGTGATGACGCCCGGCGCGGGCACCGACTTCACCGCCACCGCCGAGGTGGACGAGGTGCACTGGCTGCCGGCGGGCGCGGCGGTGGAGCGGCTGACGTACCGGCGCGACCGCGAGTTGGTGCGCGCCTTCGCCGCCGAGCCGCCGGTGACCGGCACCGTGCTGCTGGTCCGGCACGCCAAGGCGGGCAGCCGCAAGGCCTGGCACGGCGACGACCTGCTCCGCCCGCTGGACCGCAACGGCCGCGAGCAGGCGGCCGGGCTGCGCCGGTCGCTGCGCTGGTTCGGCCCCGGGCGGGTGCTCTCGGCGGAGTCGCTGCGCTGCCAGCAGACCGTGGAGGGGCTGGCCGCCGACCTCGACCTGCCGGTCGAGCCGGAGCCGGCGCTGGCCGAGGAGGCGTACGAGAAGCATCCGCAGCGGGCGTTGGAGCGGCTGCTGGCGATGGCGACCGACGGCCGCGTCGCGGTGGCGTGCAGCCAGGGCGGGGTGATCCCGGACCTGGTCGGCACGCTCGCGGCCGAGCACCGGGTGCGGCTGGCGAAGCCGAAGCTGCCGGCCCGCAAGGCCAGCGTCTGGGCACTGTCCTTCCGGGACACCGTGCTGGTGGCGGCGGACTATTACCACGACCTGGCGAGCGCGGCGCCGGCGTCGTGACACGCGCACTCCCCCGGGCACCGGCCGGCGCCCGGGGGACCTGGTGGTGCGCTACCGGGTGGACTTGCGGGCGGTGGACTTCGCCGGCGCCTTCTTCGCCGGCGCCTTGCTCGCCAGCGTCTTGGCCGCCGACGCCTTCTTCGCGGCCGGCGCCGACTTGGTCGCCAGCGTCTTGGCCGCCGGGGCCTTCTTCGCCGGCGCCTTGCTCGCGGTGCTCTTCGCCGGCGCCTTCGTCGCGGTCGACTTCGCCGCCGCCTTGGTCGCGGTCGACTTCGCCGCCGTGCTCTTCACCGCCGTCCTGGTCGCGGTGCTCTTCGCCGGCGCCTTGGCGGCCGTCGACTTCGCCGCGGCGGAGCGGCTGCTCGTCGCCTTGGTCGCAGTGCCGGAGGCCGCGGTGCGGGTGCTCGTGCCCTTCGCCGCGGCCGCCGGGGCGACCTTCGGCAGCTTCTTCGAGCCGTTCACCACGTTCTTGAACTCCTGCCCGGCGCGGAATGCGGGCACGGAGGTCTTCTTGACCTTGACCTTCTCCCCGGTCGCGGGGTTGCGGGCGGTGCGGGCCGCGCGCTCCCGCTTCTCGAACACGCCGAAGCCGGTCAGGGCGACCCTCTCCCCCTTCTGCACCGCGCGATACACGGTGTCGAGCAGGGCGTCGACCGTGGCGGCCATGCGCTTCTTGTCCTCGCCGAGTCGTGTGGACAGCGCCTCGACCAGCTGGGCCTTGTTCACTGTGTCCTCCCCAGGACATCTCTCGGCCGGGCGGCCGATCTTCGGCGAACGGTAGGCGCGGATCCGGTGCGGGGCAACGACCGGAGTGCCCACAGAACGCCTGTGTCGCAAGCGGTTCCCTGTCCTGGCGGCCGGGAAACCCCTGTGGGGCAGGCAGTTTGCTGATCCGGGCCGGAAGATCCGCAGGTCCGGGGCCGGTCGGGCGCCGTTCGGCGGCTCAGCCGACCGGCAGCGTTGCGGGCAGGAAGGCCGGCCGGCGCGCCTCGTACGCGCCCACGGCGTCGGTGTGCCGCAGCGTCAGGCCGATGTCGTCGAGCCCGTCGAGCAGCCGGCGGCGGCTGAAGTCGTCGAGCTCGAAGGGCACCGTACGGTCGTCGAAGCGCAGCTCCCGCGCCTGGAGGTCGACGGTCAGCTCGGAGCGCGGGTCGGCCTCGGCCCGTGCCCACAGCTGCTCGACCAGCTCCTCGGCGACCACGACGGTGAGCAGCCCGGCCTTGAGCGAGTTGCCGCGGAAGATGTCGCCGAAGCGGGGCGCCAGCACCACCCGGAAGCCGAAATCCTGCAGCGCCCAGACGGCGTGCTCGCGGGACGAGCCGGTGCCGAAGTCGGGCCCGGCGACGAGCACCGAGACGCCTGCGTACTCCGGGCGGTTGAGCACGAAGCCCCGGTCGGCCTCCCGCCAGGCCGAGAACAGGCCGGCGCCGAAGCCGGTCCGGCTGACCTGCTTGAGCCACACCGCCGGGATGATCTGGTCGGTGTCCACGTCGCTGCGCCGCAGCGGGGCGACGCGACCCGTGTGGACGGTGAACTTCTCCACTGCACTGGCTCCTGGGGTCTAGAGGTCGGCGGGCGCGGCCAGCCGGCCGGTGACGGCGGTGGCGGCGGCGACCGGGGGCGAGACCAGGTGGGTCCGGCCGCCCTTGCCCTGCCGGCCCTCGAAGTTGCGGTTGCTGGTGCTGGCCGAGCGCTCGCCGGGGGCGAGCTGGTCCGGGTTCATGCCCAGGCACATCGAGCAGCCGGCAGCCCGCCACTCGGCGCCGGCGGCGAGGAAGACCTCGTGCAGCCCTTCCAGCTCGGCCTGCTCCTTGACCCGCATCGAGCCCGGGACGACGAGCATCCGGACGCCCGGCGCCACCGTGCGCCCGGCGATGACCGCGGCCGCGGCACGCAGGTCCTCGATCCGGCCGTTGGTGCAGGAGCCGAGGAAGACGGTGTCCACGGCAACGTCCCGCATCGGCGTGCCGGCGGCCAGCCCCATGTACGCCAGCGCCCGCTCGGCCGCCACCCGCTGGTTGGGGTCGGCCAGCGCGGCTGGGTCCGGCACCCGGCCGGACAGCGGCACCCCCTGCCCGGGGTTGGTGCCCCAGGTGACGAACGGGCTGAGCGCCGCCGCGTCCAGCACCACCTCCCGGTCGAAGGTGGCACCCGGCTCGGTCCGAAGCGTCCGCCAGTACGCCAGCGCGGCGTCCCAGTCGGCGTCGGCCGGCGCGTGCGGGCGGCCCTTGAGGTAGGCGAACGTGGTCTCGTCCGGTGCCACCATGCCGGCCCGGGCGCCGGCCTCGATGGACATGTTGCACATCGTCATGCGGGCTTCCATCGACATGGCCTCGACGGCCTCGCCCCGGTATTCCACGACGTGGCCCTGGCCGCCGCCGGTGCCGATCCGGGCGATCAGCGCCAGGATCACGTCCTTGGCGGTGACCCCGTCCGGCAGCGCGCCGTCCACGGTGACCGCCATCGTCCTCTGAGGACGCAGGGCCAGCGTCTGGGTGGCCAGCACGTGCTCCACCTCGCTGGTGCCGATGCCGAAGGCGAGCGCGCCGAAGGCGCCGTGGGTGCTGGTGTGCGAGTCGCCGCAGACGATGGTCATGCCGGGTTGGGTGAGCCCGAGCTGCGGGCCGATGACGTGCACGATGCCCTGCTCGCGGTCGCCCATCCGGTGCAGCCGCACGCCGAACTCGGCGCAGTTGCGCCGCAGCGTCGCCACCTGGGTCGCGGACACCTCGTCGGCGATGGGCAGGTCGATGCCGACCGTCGGCACGTTGTGGTCCTCGGTGGCGATGGTGAGGTCGGGCCGGCGCACCCGGCGGCCGGCCAGCCGCAGCCCGTCGAACGCCTGCGGGCTGGTCACCTCGTGCACCAGGTGCAGGTCGATGTAGAGCAGGTCCGGCTCCCCCTCGGCGCGCCGGACGACGTGCGCCTCCCACAGCTTCTCCGCCAGGGTGCCGGCCATGCTGATCTCGCCTCGTCTCATATTTTGGGACTATTGTCTTGTGACATGGGACAGCCTAGCGGAGTCGGCGTGTTGGACAAGTCGGTGGCGGTGCTGGAGGCGGCGGCCCGCGGACCGGTCGGCCTCGGCGAGCTGGTGACCGCGACCGGGCTGCCGCGGGCGACCGCGCACCGGCTGGCGGTGGCGCTGGAGGCGCACCGCCTGCTGGTGCGCGACCCGGCCGGTCGCTGGGTGCCCGGCCCGCGGCTGGGCGAGCTGGCCCGCAGCGCGCCCGACCCGCTGGTGGCCGCGGCCGGGCCGGTGCTGACCCGGCTGCGCGACCGCAGTGGCGAGAGCGCCCAGCTCTACCGGCGCGACGGCGACGAGCGGGTGTGCGTGGCCGCGGCGGAGCGGACCAGCGGGCTGCGGACCGCGGTCGCGGTGGGCGACCGGCTGCCGATGTCGGCCGGCTCCGGCGCCCAGGTGCTGACCGCCTGGTCCGGCGACGAGGACCTGCCGACCGGCGCCCGCTTCGGCCCTCGCACGCTCGTCGAGGTGCGCCGCCGCGGCTGGGCCTTCAGCGTCGCCCAGCGCGAGGCCGGCGTCGCGTCGGTGTCCGCGCCGGTCCGCGACGGCACCGGCCTGGTGGTCGCCGCGATCTCGGTCTCCGGGCCCGTCGAGCGGCTCACCCGCCGCCCCGGCCCTCGCTACGCCCCTCTGGTGACCGCCGCCGCGGCCGCCCTGAGCGCGCGCTTGTAAGGGTTCTTCGAGAGTTGATCTCTTTCAGGTTCGCCTGGCCTGACCTGCGGTAATGAACTCAGCGCGACCCCTGCGTCACTGGACGTGATTCACCCGATCGACGCGCCGTTTCCGTGCCGCGAACCCCTTACTGTCGGACTCCTGAGCTGAGGGGAAGTACGGAGGGCCGACGCCGACGCGCCGGCCCTCCGTGCTGTCCGGGGCCGTTCGAGCAGGGTGCTCGGAGTCCGGCGCGGTCTCGCCATCTCGTCCAGCGTCCGGCCCACACCGCGGTCGCCCGACCGTGGCCCCGCCCGCGGTCATGTCGTCATCCGGCGGCCGGGCGGGCGAGGCCGGGGACGACCTCGATGCCGGGGAGCCCGGCGAGCACGGCGCCGGGCAGCCACAGCTTGGAGCGCCGGACGCCGCTGCCGATGACCACGTTCGGGTGCTCGGCGACCGCCGCGTCGACCAGCACCGGCCACCCGGGCGGCAACCCGATCGGGGTGATCCCGCCGTACTCCATCGCGGTCTCCGCCACCGCCGCGTCGGTCGCCGCGAAGGACGCCTTGCGCACGTCCAGGTGCCGCCGGGCGGCGCCGTTGACGTCCGCGCGGGTCGTGGCGAGGACCACGCAGGCCGCGTAGCGGGTCTCACCGCCCCGCTTGCCGGTCACCACCACGCAGTTCGCCGACGCGTCCGGCGCGACCCCGTAGCGCTCGCAGAACGCCGCCGTGTCGGCCAGCTCGGGATCGATCTCGGCGACCGCGATGTCCGCCACCGGCTGCTCGCCGGCCCAGCCGCGAAGCGCGGCCAGCACCGGCTCGGCCAGCAGGTCCGGCCGGGTCAGCGCCGGCACCAGCTCCAGGGTTCCCGTCACGGCGACCATCCTGCCCGGCCTCCCCCGCCTCCGCACCGACGTCAGGCCGTACGGTCGGCGCCCGGCCCGTCGGCCGGCGGGGACGGCTCGCTGGTGACCAGGTCGGCCGTCGCCCGCTCGCGCTGGGCGAGCCGGATGAACGGCAGCGCGCCGGCCTGGACGGCGGCGCTGAGCGCGAACGTGGCCGGGTAGCCCGAGACGTCCGCGACCCGCCCGAACGCCGGCTGGATGACGACCCCACCGCCCGAGGACAGCAGCGAGTCGAACGAGAGCACGGTGGCGCGCTGCTGGGACGGGATCAGACCGTTGAGGTACGCCTGCCGCACCGGCATCGCGGCCGCGAAGGCGACGCTCCACAGCACGAGCAGGCCGATCACGACCACGAAGCTCGGGATCAGGCTGATCAGCAGCAGCGCCACGACGCCGACCGCGGTGGTGACGAACAGCAGCGAGGTCCGCCGTCTGAAGAGCCCGCGCAGCCGCGGCGCGAGCAGGCCGCCGGCGATCTGCGCCCCGGCCACGATCGCCGCGGCGAGGCCGGCGACGCCGTACGCCCGCTCGTCGCCGTACAGCTCCAGCAGGTACGGCTGCATCGCGTAGAAGGCGTAGATGCTGACCCCGCCGATGAACGGCGACGTCAGCATGATCCAGCGGGTCGCCGGCCGGCCCAGCCCGTACCGCAGCGAGTCGTCGAGGATCCGCTTGATCTCCGGCCCCGGCCGCTTGCCCCGAGCCGGCGTGAACCCGATGTCGTGCATGAAGAAGGCCGCCAACCCGAACGTCACCACCAGCAGCGCCGCCCGCACCACGAACGGGACCCCCAGGTTGGTCGCCTGCGCGATGAACCCGCCCGCCACCGACCCACCCAGCATGGCGACCCCCTCGACCGCCTGCCCCCGACCGAAGACGGTGTCCAGCTCCCCGGTGTAGCCGGTGTGCGTCAGCGCATCGACCAGCCACGCCTCCATGGCCCCGGAGAAGAACGTGAACCCCAGACCCAGCAGCACCGACGCCACCGCCCACGCCCAGAACGGCGCCTCCACCCGCCACATCAGCACGTAGAGCAGCGTCGACGCCGCCAACGTCAACGCCCCGACCAGGAACGACACCCGGCGCCCCCGCAGATCGGCAACGACGCCGGTCGGCACCTCGAACAACACCATGCCCACCGTGAAGAACGCGTTGGCCCCGAACGCCTCCAGGTTCGACAGGCCCGCGTCCAGCAGGAAGAGCGTGTTGATCCCCCAGATCAGCGACGCCGACAACGTGGTGAGCAACACCAGCCCCAGGTACGTCCGCTCCACCCGCGCCGCACTCACCGCTCACCCCCCCACACCGACGACCGCCCCATCCTCCGCCCAAGGTCAACCAACCCCCGCGCAGTCGTCGTCATGCCGGGCCCCCGGCCGAGTTCCCTCTGCGGACGCAAAGCGAGCAGGGGGATCGATGGGGACAGCACGACGATCGGGAATGGTGGCCGCGGTCACGGCAGCGGTCGTCGTGGCCGGGGCGGTTCCGGCGGCAGCGGCGCCGGTGCGGACGGATCCGGCCAACTGGACCCCGCAGATGGTGGCGCCGACCGGCACCGGCTACGTCCGGCAACTCACCCCGTGCGGGCCCAACATGTACGCGGTCGGCACGTTCAGCCAGTTCAAGAGCCCGGCGGACGGCGGCGCGCTCTTCACCCGCAACAACGCCCTGTCGTTCAACGCGACGACCGGCAAGATGACCGCGTTCGACCCCAACACCAACGGCATCGTCAACAGCATCGCGCTGGACCCGGCCGACTGCGGCACCGCCTGGATCGGCGGCAAGTTCACCACCGTCGGCGGCCAGACCGCGACCAACCTCGCCGCCGTCGACACCGCCACCGGCGCGCTCAAGACCGGCTTCCGGCGCAGCGCCAACGGCCAGGTCAACGCGCTGGTGCACACGCACGGCCGGGTCCTGGTGGGCGGCTACTTCGGCACGATCAACGGGGCGTCCCGGGCCAAGCTGGCCAGCCTCAACCCGACCACCGGCGTGCCGGACAGCTATCTGACCCTCGGCCTGACCGGCAGCTACCCGGGCACCATCAACGCCACCCGGGCCTACAACTTCACCCTCAGCCACAGCGGCGACCAGATGCTGGTGACCGGCGTCTTCACCGCCGTCGGCGGGGCCCGCAGGGAGCAGGTCTTCCAGCTCAACCTGGGTGCGACCAGCGCGACGCTCGACGGCTGGACCTCTGACGACTTCTTCGTCCACTGTGCGGACGCGCTGCCGTTCTACATCCAGGACGCCACGTACGCCCCGGACGACAGGACCATGTACATCGCCACCACCGGCTACAAGCGACCGTCCGACCCGCTGCACACGGGGGTGTGCGACGCCGCGGCCGCGTACCCGAACGTGGCGGGCAAGGTGCGGCGGACGTGGGTCAACTACACCGGCTGCGACTCGCTGCTGTCCGTCGTGGCCGACGACAGCGCGGTCTACGTCGGCGGACACCAGCGCTGGCTGAACAACGAGAACGGCTGCGACGCGGCCGGTCCCGGCGCAGTCTCCCGCCCCGGCCTCGGGGCGGTCGATCCGGCCACCGGCCGGGCCACGAGCTGGAACCCGACCCGCTCCCGCGGCGCCGGCGCCGACGACCTGGTCATCGCCTTCGGTGGGCTCTGGGTCGCCAGTGACAACAAGAACGCCGCCACCCAGTGTGGCCGGGAGTATCACCCCGGCATCTGCTTCCTGCCGTACTGACCCGTTGGCCGGCCCCGGGCGACCGCGGTCGGCGATCGGCGGCCCCGATCAGCCGGGGTCGGCGGTCGGGTCCCGGGTGCGCTCCAGGAAGCCGCGGTGGGCCATCTCCGCGGATGCCAGCACCTCGACCAGGAAGGCCGCGCCGGCCTTGGCGACCTCGAGTCGCTCGTCCCCTTCCGGCGTGGCCTCCAGCAGGTCCAGGGTGACCACGTTGTGGACCTGAACCACGTCGAGCAGACCGAGGCCGGCGACGATCGCCCGCCGGCCGATCTCGTAGGCGGAGCTCAGCTGAGGCTCGCCGCGCTGGGAGAGGTAGCCGACGAACGCGGACCGGTAGTCCAGCCGCAGGCGGGACAGCTCGTCGCTCATGGCAGGATCGACGCGCCGGTCTTGGAGCGCAGGTAGGCCAGACCTTCCTCGAGGTCCAGCGCGGTGGGCAGGTCCAGATGCAGCCCGAGCCGGACCATGCTGATGGCGAGATCGGGCGCGATCCCGACGATCACCGTCTCCGCGCCGCGCAGCCGGCTCATCCGGGCGATGTCGCGCAGCGTCCGCGAGCCGAACGAGTCCAGCACGTCGAGGGCGGCGACGTCGATGATGACCCCACGCGACCGCTCGGCGCCGATCCGCTTGATGAGGTTGTGCTGGAAGCGGGTCAGCTGGCCGTCATCGAGTGCCGTGTGGACGGACGCGATGAGGTACGGCCCCTGCGTGAGGATGGACACCCGCAGTGGCTCGAAGTGCGGCTCGGGGTCAGCCATCGTCGTCCGGTGTCCTGCTCACCCTGAACCCCAGCTGGCGCTCGGCCTCCTCGATCCCGCCCTGCAGGTCGCCGACGGTGTTCATCTTGGTCAGGTCGACCCCGATGGTCACCAGTGTCTGGGCGATCTCGGGGGAAAGGCCGGTGATGATGACACCGGCGCCCATGAGCCGGGAGGCGTCGACGGTCTGGACCAGGTGGTTGGCCACCTCGGCGTCCAGGTCCGGCACGCCGGTGATGTCGATGACGACGACCTTCGCCCGGTGCCGGCGGATCCCGCCGAGCAGTTGCTCGGTCAGCTGGTGCGCGCGCTGGTCGTCGAGCACGCCGATGATGGGCAGGATCAGCAGCCGCTCACGGACCTGCAGGACCGGCGTGGACAGCTCCCGCAGGCTGTCCTGCTGCTGGCGGATGATCCGCTCCCGCTCCTGCACGAAGCTCACCGCGACGGTGTTGGCGATCCGGTTCGCGGCCGGCTCGTACGCGTCGAGCACCCGGTTGAGCAGGCCGAAGTCCTGGTGGTACTTCTCGAAGAGGGATCGGGCGAGGACGTCCCGGAGCAGCAGGACGATCCCGACCACCTCGTGGGTCTCCACACCCCGCGGGATGATCCGCTCGGAGAGGTCGCGTGCGTAGTCCTGCAGTGCTTCCACGCTGCCCGTCTCCAGCACTCCGACGTAGTTGTCGTAGACCGACGTGGCCTCGGAGAAGATCTCCTGCTGGGTCATCGAGCTCAGCAGGTCGGCCCCGGTGATGCGGTTGGCCCACTCGCGGCGCAGCTGGGTCCGGTTCTCGCGGAGGTGCGCGACGAGCTCGGGCAGCAGGGAGTCGTCGCTGCGGTCCGGGTGCGCGTTGTCCCGCCGGCTGTCCGATGTGGTCGACGTCATCGTGCTGTCCTCCCTCGTCCGCGCATGTCAGGCGTTCAGCTCCGGAGCCACTTGGTCATCGTCACCGTCGTGCCCCGACCCGGCTCGGACACGATGTCGAACTCGTCCATCAGTCGCCGGGAGCCCGGCAGGCCCAGGCCCAAACCACCCCCGTATGTGGTGTAACCGTCCTGCAGGGCCTGGCTGACGTCCGGGATGCCGGGGCCGACGTCCCGGGCCACGATCATGATGCCCTCCCGGTGGCCCTGCTCCACCGGACACACCAGGATCTCGCCCCGGTGGGCGAACTGGACGATGTTGCGCGCCACCTCGGAGATCACGGTGGCGACCAGGGTGGCGTCGGTCCGGGAGAAGCCCACTCTCGCGGCGGTCTCCCGGCCCTTGAGCCGCGCGGTGACCACGTCGGCGTCGCGGGTCACCGGCACCCGGACCTCGCCGTCCGCGCTGCTGGCCCGGCGGTCGAGCAACGCTGGAGCGAGCACCGCGCAGAACTCGCACTCGAGGAGGTGTCCGGCGGCGTCCAGCTGGCGCTGCCGGCGCCGCTCTCCTCCGGACAGCGCGATCAGCACCGGTCGGCACCGGTCGGTCGGCGGTTCGCGGCCGTCCTGGGCGAGCAGCACCTCCACCCGGAGCTTCGCCCGGCTCCGGTTGAGCTGGGCCGCGATCGCGCCCGGGGTGGAGCTCCGGCCGGCCGCCAGCGTGGCGGTGTCGGTGCCCTGCACCTCGTGCGCGACCAGCAGCTCGCGCTCGCGGCGGGGCAACCGGTCCAGCGCCTGCCCGACAATCTGCCGGCGCTCCTCGCCGAGCGCCTCGTCCTCGGGCGACGGCGGCGGTACGGCATCGGCGACCAGGTGCGCCTTGCGGCGCTCGAGGTCGGCGCGCTGCACGTGTGAGGCGATCAGGTTCCGGGCGGTGACGATGGCGTACGGAACCAGCGCTTCCGGGTCGAGCCGGGCCTGGTTGGCCGTCATCCGGGCGAGCGTCTCCTGCACCAGGTCCTCGACCAGGTGCGGGTCCCGGATGCGGGCGGCCACCACCCGCCGGACGACGGGCACGAGGTCGAGGATCGCGTCGTCCCCGCTCTCGGGGACAGCGCCGACCTCGCCCATCGACCCCTCCCCCCGACATCCGCGACCGCCGCGCGACGTGATGTCGCCCCGGGTCCCTAGTTAACTGGAGTGGGAGGCTGGCGGTTCGTGACGGGATACCGCCGGCCTCGTTGGGGGTGATCCGCGCCCCGGTCCGCTGCCATGGAGGTGCCGATGCTGATGCGGCCGGACCCCGGCGCTGCCCAGGTGCACGCGACACTACTTGCCGACCTGGCCGTCTGCGGCTTCTGCGGACTGCCGGTGCAGACCGAGCGGCGACCGGGCGGCCAGGCCGCCTACCGGTGCCGGGTCGCCGGCCAGCGGTCGCACCTGGTGCGCAGTGCGCCGCCGGTGGACGCCTGGATCCGGATGACGGTCCTCGAGCAGCTCGGACGGGACGGTTCCCCGGCGGCGCTCGCCGACGCCGACGTGCCCGACCTCTACGCGCTGCGGGCCCATTCCGCTGGGCTGCGCGCCCGACCCGGCCAGCTGACGGAGGCGGCCACCGCGGGGGCGGTGGACCGGTCGGCCGCCGCCGTGGGCAGCGAGCTGGCGGCCGGCGAGCTCACCGCGGTGGAGATCGACATGACGCACCACACCACCCAGGACCTGCCCACGTCACTCACCGGAGCCGACCCCGTCGAGCTGGCCTGGGACCGGCTCGGCCTCGACCGCCAGCGGACCGCCCTGCAGCGGCTCACCGACCGGATCGCACTCCACCCGGTCCCGCCGGGGCGGCGTGCCGGCGACCCGGACGTCCTGCGCAGCACTGTGGTCGTCACCTGGACCGGGCGCTGAGCGGGCCGGTCAGGTGCTGGGGGTGGAGGCGGCCGGCGGCGCCTCGGCGGCCGCAGCGGCGCTGCGGGCGGCCGCCGGCACCGCCGGGCTGCGGGCGATGAGCGCCCGCGCCTGCCGCGGGGAGAAGAAGTAGGACTTCTCGCCGCCGCAGAGGCCGTCGGACTCCCCCGGCCGCTTCACCCACAGCAGCGCGTCGACACCGGGCTGACCGGTCCGGGTGGTGGGCGGGGTGCCGAGCGCCTGGTGGTCCGGGTTGCACCACTCGTCGTCACGGCCGGGGTCCTCAGGTGGCGCACCGATCCCGTTCCGGGAGACGTCGACGACGAAGGGCCGGCCGCCGACGAGGTCGGACAGCTCCCGGGCCCAGGCCACGCTGTCCTTCGTGGTCTGTCGGTTGGAGACGTTGACCGCGAAGCCCTCGGCGTCGGCGATGCCGGCGGCGATCAGCCGGTCGGCGGTCTCCCCGCTGGGCTTCCACCGCGAGTGCCCGGCGTCGAGGTAGACCGCCAGGCCGGCCGACGACAGGCGGCGCACGCTGCGGGCAATCAGCTCGGCGCGGGCCGCGTCGAAGCAGTCGGCCGGGATCGCGTCGGGCTCGAAGACGATCACGGCCCGGGTGCCGGTCAGGACGCGGGCCAGCTCGCCGGTCCACCGGTCGTAGTCGGCCGCGGTGGGTGCGCCCTCCCGGTTGCGGGCGCACCCACGGTTGACGATCCAGTACGCGACCACCACCGGCACCGCGCCCTGCCGGCGGGCCGCGGCCAGGTAGACCGGCAGCGTGGCGACGTCCTGCGGGCTGTTCACCCAGCGGGCCTGCGGCGCGCCGGCGATCGGGTCCAGCCAGCCGGCACCGTGCCGGCGCTGCCAGCGGGCGGCCTCGCTGTCGGGGTCCACCGCGAGCCGTGCGTCTCGGAGCGACTGCTTCAGCGGTGCGTACGAGACCGCCGGCGGATCCGGGTCCAGGGTCCGGTCCGGCTCGCTGCCACAGGCGGTCGCGGCGGCGGCGAGGACCGCCGCCAGCAGGCCGGCCGCAGCCCGCCGGCCGGTCACGTCGGCCGCCAGCGGGAGCTGACCCGGTAGACGGTCACCCCGTCGTCCCCGGTGCCGAACGTGGCCACGGTGACGGCGTGCTTGCGGGCCTCCACGGCCGTGGGGTACTTGGACGCACTGTCCGGCGTCTTGAAGTACCAGTTCGGCAGGACGAGGTAGTCGATGCGGTCCAGCGAGTCGCGGACCGCGGGGTCCGTGTCAAGCTTGTAGACGATGATCGGCCGCGGGTCGTAGCCGTACTTGTGGACGAGGTCGGTCCAGATCGCGTCGTGGACGACGAGGACCTTGTCCCGGGGGACGTTGTCGGCGACCCAGCGGGTCGCCGACCGCAACGGCGGCTCGGCTTGCACGCTGGTCATCCGCTGCAGCGACGGCGTCCAGCTGACGACGGTCGCGGTCAGGCCGACCACCGCCGTCCCGACGACGACCCCCCGCAGCACGGCGCCGGGCAGCCGGACCCGCCAGCCGCCGTACGGGCGGCGCCGCCCGGACAGCCGCCAGTTGCCGGCCGCCCGCTCGGCCACCCCCACCACGATCAGCGCGCTCCACGGCAACAACGTCAGGACGTGCATGAACGGCAGGTATCCGCCGCGCAGCACGGCCAGCCAGCCGATCAGCAGCGCCAGCGTGACCGGCCGCAGCCGGCGCACCAGCATGGCCGGCGTCATGGCCGCCGCGCCGGCCAGCAGGAGGATCCGGTCGTAGCTCAGCCACCCGGTGAAGGTGATCGAGGTCGCGCTGCGCGGGTCGAAGAACGACCCGCTGGCCTGCCGCTCCAGCAGCTGCCACTGGGCCGTGCCGAGCAGCGAGTTGCGGTCCGGCGCCTCGAACAGCTCGCCCTTGTACAGCGCGTACAGCGGGTAGAGCGCCATGAGCAGCGACCCGCAGAAGGCGGCCACCGTGATCACCTGGGCGCGGTTGCGCCGGTCCAGGTTCTGTCCGAGCGCCCAGGCGAAGGCCGGCAGCAACAGCAGCGCGGTCTCCTTGGTCAGCGCGGCCATCCCGAACGCCAGGGTGGCGCCGGTCGCCGCGCCGATGCTGCGCCGCGGCGAGTACGCCAGCACGAAGGCCAGCAGCAGCCACGGCGTGACCAGGTTGTCGAGGAAGGTCCACCGGCTGTAGAGCAGCTCCAACGGGCACAGGCCGAACAGCAGCACCACCACCGACGACCCGGGCCGGGACATCCCCAGCCGCCGTCCGAGCGCGTAGAGCAGGGCGGCGCTGACCACCTTGGCGATCAGCATGCACTCGTTGCCGAAGCCGATCGCGGTGTCGTGCCGGTCGAAGCCGCCGGTCAGCATCGACCACAGCCCGAGCTGGATCCAGCCGGCCGGGGCGTGGTCGTAGAAGTACGAGTACGGCGACAGCGCCCGCTCGTACTGGAAGGACCAGGCCTGGGACAGGTAGGTCCCCGGGTCGTCCACCCAGCGCGGGAAGCCGGCCATCCCGCGGGCGTGCACGATCCCGACCACGGCGAGCAGCGGGACGAGGAGCGCCAGGCTCAGTGCGTGCCGGCGCAGCCACTCCTCGGCGGCGATGCGGACCTGCCGGCGCAGCGGGAAGACCTCCCGCAGGCCGACCGCGTCACGGACGGTCGTCGTCGCGGTCACGCCGCCTCCATCGTCCGCGGCCGGGTCACGAGGTCGTCCACGTCCGCCCCGCCCAGGTGCGCGCCGCGGTGTGCGGTCTTCACCCAGTTGTTCCGGCCGAGCGCGAACCGGGCTACCGCCCACACCGCTGCCGTGGACAGCACCAGCTGGAACGGGTACGCGCCGAGCACCAGCCCGACGTGGTCGCGCAGCCGCACCCGGACGCCGAAGGTGCGGCCGAACTGGGCCAGCATCAGCACGTCGAGCAGCACGTTGAGCAGGCTGATCCCGAGCGGGATCGTGGCCAGCAGGGTGATCGCCACCGGCGCCTTGTGGGCCAGCGCGAGCGCCAGCCCGACCGGCGCGAGCAGCCCGGTGAGCGCCTGGAGAAACTGGAAGCCGAGCACGTAGAGTGCCAGCACCCGCTTGCCCAGCGTCGGCAGCTGGGTCCACTCCCGCTCGGCGAAGACCTGGATGAAGCCCTGCATCCAGCGCACCCGCTGGCGCAGGAACCCGCGCAGCGTCCCCGGCGTCTCCTCCCGCGTCACCAGCTCGTCGACGTACACGACGTCGACCTGGTAGCCGAGCACCGACGCGACCATCCCGATCTTGCAGTCCTCGGTCAGGCACTCCTCGTCCCAGTAGTCGCCGTACCGGTCGCGCAGCGCCTCCAGGAACTCCCGGCGGAAGAAGACGGTGTTGCCGCCCAGCGGCATGACACCGGCCGCGGCCTGCAGCTTCAGCCGGGACTGGAACCACTTGAAGTACTCGAGCACGTTCGCCGCCCGCCACCACCCGGAGCTGTGTGCCTGCCACCAGCGCCGGACCCGGCCGAGCCGACCGGCTGGCAACGGCAGCCCGGCCGGGTCGCTCGTGGCGTTCATCAACTGCACGCCGCACTGCACGATGCCGGCGCCGGTGGTGCGGAAGCGGTGGTCCACCATCCGCAGCAGCGCGGGGTGGAAGAGGTCCTCGGCGTCGGCGATGCCCACCCACTCGTACGGGACGCCGAGGTCGTGCAGCATCCGGACCGCCCGGTTCAGCCCGATCGGCTTGTTGTGCACCTCGGTGTCCTCCGGATACGGGCAGACCAGCACCCGGTCCGGGTCGCGGCGGGCCGCGGCGTGCGCGATCCGCGCGGTGGCCATGTCGTCGCCGTGGTCGACGATCGGCACCACCCAGTAGCGCGGGTGGTCGAGGTGGGCGAGCCGGCGCAGCGTCGGGCCGGCGACCGCCTCCTCGTCCCGCATCGGGACGAGGATCGCCCCGGGCAGCCGCGGCGGTCCGGGCGTGCCGTAGCGGTGCGGGTCGTTGTGCTCCGGCCGCCACCACTTGTAGAGCTGGAACACCAGCGTCGTGCTGGCGACCACGACCATGAAGGCCGAGATCAGCACCAGGAAGCCGTCCAGCCACAGCAGGGCGAGCGCGACGATGGCGACGACCGCGGCGACGATCCCCACGGCGAGCCGGCGTCGGCCCATCGGGGTCGGCAGGGCGGCTCCGGTCCGGCTGCGATGCCGCTGCTGCCGGTCGGGGCGGAACGACCAGAACCGGTCGGAGCAGAAGTTCGCCGCCGCCCCCACCGCCAGGATCAGCCAGTACGCCGGTGACGTGCCGATCCGCGGCGCCAGCACCGGGAAGAGGAGCACCGACAGCAGCAGGCTGGACAGCCGCGCCACCTGGAAGCGCAGCCACCGGGACCGCCACCGCACCGCCGACCCCACAATGCGGCGCCGCCAGGTCAGCAGCGAGTTCGCGGCGAAATTCAGCTGCAGTGTGAGGACGGCCTGCACCGCGTTGGCGACAGCCGGCAGCAGGCCCAAGGCCAGCAGGCCGAGCAGCAGCTGGTGACCCGCGACCGCGACGGACGCGCCGACCAGCATGAACACAGCGAGCTCGCGGCGGACGAACGGGGACCGGGTTGCGGATAGCAGCGTCTTCTCCTCATTGGCGTGCGGCACCCGCAACTCTGCTGCACGGATGTGTCTCTCCGGGCGGCGCCCGCCAACGGCGAGCTGCCTTCCCCTGCGACGGTCTCTCCCACGCCGCAGCCCGCTGCGGGTCCCACGACACCCGACAGCGGCGACGCGGTGGATACCCACTCACCCTTAGAGAGAACCTGCTCCGCCCGCCATCACGCCGCCCGCGGGTAAAAGGTGTGTTTCACACGGTCAGCGTCCGTGCGCTCCCGACGGTGCAGACCCCGGTCTCGGGCAGGGTGAGCTCGACCTGCCGGGCGGCCCCCCAGTCGCCGGCCAGCGCGGCGACGACCGAGCGGACCTGCTCGTAGCCGGTGGCCATGAGGAAGGTGGGCGCGCGGCCGTAGCTCTTCATCCCCACCGCCCAGTAGCCCGTCTCCGGGTGGCTGAGCTCGGCCACGCCGTGCGGCGGGACGGTGCCGCAGGAGTGCTCGTTGGGGTCGATGAGCGGGGCGAGCTGTCGGGTGCAGCCCAGGATCGGGTCGAGGTCGAGGCGGAGCTCCGCGGCGATGGTGTGGTCGGGGCGGAAGCCGGTGGCGCTGACCACGCGGTCGGCGGCGAGGATCTGCTCGGTGCCGTCGAGGCCGCGGCCGACCAGCTCGACCCGGCCGTCGGCAGTGGGCCGGACGGCGTGGGCGCGGAAGCCGGTCACCAGCCGGATGCTGCCGGAGTCGGCCAGCTTGCGCAGGTCGGCGCCGAGCTCGCCGCGGGCGGGGAGCGCGTCGGCCCGCTCGCCGCCGTACGCGCGGCCGGCCTCGTCGGCGCGGATCGCCCAGGTGACCGTGGTCCCGGGCTCCTGCTCGGCCAGCTCGACCAGGGCCAGCAGGGTGTTGGCCGCGGAGTGGCCGGCGCCGACGACGACGGCGTGCTGGCCGGCAAACAGCGGCCGGTCGGCGCCCAGGACGTCCGGCAGGCCACCGGTCACCCGGCCGGCCGCCACCGCCTCCGCCTCGCCGTACGCGGGCAGGCCGGTCGCGCCGAGGACGTTCGGCGTGGCCCAGGTGCCGGTCGCGTCGATCACGGCCCGGGCCAGGAGGTCCGACCCGGCGTCGGTCCGGAGCAGGAACGGCCGGTCGTCCCGGCCGCGGGTGCGGACGCGGTCCACGCCGTCGCGGGCCAGCGCCAGCACGCGGGTGCGGTAGCGGACGTGCGGGGCGATCTGCGGCAGGACGGCGAGCGGCGCGAGGTAGCGCTCGACCAGCTGGCCGCCGGTCGGCATCCCGTCGCCGGGCGGAGCGGTCCAGCCGCCCGACTCCAGCAGGCGGCGACCGACGGGGTCGATGTTCAGGTCCCAGGGGCTGAAGACGCGCACGTGCGCCCACTCGCGCACCGCGGCGCCGGGGCCGTCCCCGGCCTCGAGGAGGACGAAGGGGATGCCACGGTCGGCGAGGTGCGCCGCCGCGGCCAGGCCGACCGGTCCAGCGCCGAGTACGGCGACGGGAAGCGCGGAGGTGGTCATTGCAAGTCTCCCTATCTAGACGACTATCGAATCAGCGCTCACCTTGCACCCTGATTAGATCGCTGTCAAGATAGGCGGATGTCGAATCAGCCCGACAATGCCGGGTGTGACCCGCTGGCCTGCGCGCCCCTCAGCGCCGCGGCGGCGGCCGACCTGGCACCGGCGTTCAAGGCGCTCGGGGATCCGGTCCGGCTGCGCTTGCTGTCGATGATCGCGGCCACCGGCGGTGAGGTCTGCGTCTGCGATCTCACCGGCTCGTTCGAGGTCAGCGGGCCGACGATCTCCCACCACCTCAAGGTGCTGCGGGAGGCCGGCCTCGTCGACTGCGAGCGCCGCGGCACCTGGGTCTACTACTGGGTCCGCCGCGAGGCGCTGCAGCGTCTCGCCCTTCACCTCGCCGGACCGATCCCGGCGCTGGCCACCTGAGGGACCGGCCGGGGCCGGGATCGCGACGCAGACAAGGGTCTCAAGCCGGGCATCAAGCCCTGGCCGACACCATAGCCAGCACGGTGGCTGCCGGCGTTTCGGCTGGGCGACATCGACGGTTCCCCTGCTGTTCACATAGAGCCGCTTCTATCCAGTACGTAGATGGCCGTCTATGTAGACGGCCCCTGGAAGAAGCAGAGGCATCGCATCGTGACCACCTCCGTACGAGGACGCCTCGGCGTCCTGCTGGCCGTGACCGCGCTGGCACTGACCGCCTGCGGCGGCGACGACGCGGGCTCCGGCGGGGGCAACGGCGCCGCCGAGGAGCTGAGCGGGCAGGTGAAGATCGACGGGTCCAGCACGGTGGCTCCGCTGTCCACCGCGGCGGCCGAGTTCTACGCCGAGGAGCAGCCGAAGGTCCGGGTGACCGTCGGCACCTCCGGGACCGGCGGCGGCTTCGAGAAGTTCTGCAACGGCGAGACCGACATCTCCGATGCCTCCCGGCCGATCGAGGACGACGAGAAGAAGGCCTGCGCGGCGAAGGGCGTCGAGTTCCAGGAGTTCCAGGTCGCCAACGACGCGCTGACCGTCGTCGTCAACAAGGACAATGACTGGGCCGAGTGCCTCACCGTCGACCAGCTGCAGACGATGTGGGCACCGGGTTCCAAGGTCACCAACTGGAACCAGGTGGACCCGAAGTTCCCGAGCGAGCCGCTCAAGCTCTTCGGGCCGGGCACCGACTCCGGGACGTTCGACTACTTCACCGCCGAGATCAACGGTGACGAGGGCAAGAGCCGGACCGACTACCAGCCGTCCGAGGACGACAACGTCATCGTGACCGGCGTCGAGGGCTCCAAGGGCGGCCTCGGCTACTTCGGCTTCTCCTACTTCGAGGAGAACCAGGACAAGCTCAAGGCCGTCAAGATCGACGGCGGCAAGGGCTGCGTGGAGCCGAGCGTCGCCACCGCCCAGAACGGCACCTACACGCCGCTGGCCCGGCCGCTGTTCATCTATCCCGCGGCGACGTCGCTGACCCGGCCCGAGGTGCTCGACTTCGTCGAGTACTACGTCGAGAACGCCGGCAAGATCGCCGAGGACGCCAAGTTCGTGCCGCTGAACGACACGCAGGCGGCGGAGCTGAAGAAGGCATTGGAGGACCTGAAGTCCAAGGCTGGTAAGTGACCGTCCACACCGAGACGGTGGGGACCGCCGCGGAGTCCGGCAACCGGTCTCTGCGGCGGTCCCGCCCGCGCTACGGCGAGCTGGCGATCCAGGCTGTCCTGCTGCTCGCCGCGCTCGTCTCCATCGCCACCACCGTCGGCATCGTCGTCTCACTGATCCCGCCCGCCGTGGAGTTCTTCCGGCAGGTCTCCTTCACGGAGTTCTTCGGCGGGACCAACTGGGCACCGCTGTTCAACCCCCCGTCGTACGGGGTGGTGCCGCTGCTGGCCGGGACGCTGGTGATCACAGCGATCGCGGTCCTGGTCGCCGTCCCGCTCGGGGTGCTGGCGGCGATCTACCTGTCCGAGTACGCCCGGCCCCGGGTGCGGAAGTTCTTCAAGCCGGTCCTCGAGGTGCTCGCCGGCATCCCGACGGTCGTCTACGGCTTCTTCGCCCTGACCTTCATCACCCCGGTGCTCCGCGCCGTCTGGCCGGTCGGTGACGGACCGGACATCTTCAACGGCCTCGCCGCCGGGATCGTCATGGGCGTCATGATCATCCCGACCGTCGCGTCGCTGTCCGAGGACGCGATGTCGGCCGTCCCGCAGAGCCTCCGGGACGCCGCGTACGCGCTCGGCTCCTCCCGCATGCTCGTGTCCATCCGGGTGGTCGTCCCGGCGGCGCTGTCCGGCATCGTCGCCGCCTTCGTGCTCGGCGTCTCCCGGGCGATCGGTGAGACGATGATCGTCACGATCGCGGCCGGCATCACCTCCAGCGTGAACGTCAACCCGCTGAACGCGATGCAGACGATGACCGCGTTCATCGCCCAGGCCGGCCAGGGTGACATCCCGACCTCGTCGTTCGACTACAAGACCGTCTTCGCGGTCGCCACGGTGCTCTTCGTCCTCACGTTCGCGATCAATGCGGTCGCCATCCGCTTGGTCCGCAAGTACCGGGAGGTGTACGAGTGACCGCGACCCCCGCGCAGCTCGGTATCCCGACCCGCGATAGCCGCCCGAGCCGGATCGGCACCCCACGTCGCCGGCCCGCGGAGTTGCTGTTCCACGGGCTCCTGCTCGGCAGCCTGGTCGTCAGCGTCCTGTTCCTTGTCGTGCTGCTGGTCTACGTGGTGCAGAAGGGCTGGCCGCGGCTGGACTCCCGGCTCTGGGAGAACTTCAACTCCATCCGCAGACCCGAGCGCGCCGGCGCCCAGGCCGCCATCTTCGGCACGCTCTGGGTGATGGCGCTGACCGCGCTGATCGCCATGCCGACCGGCATCCTCGCCGCGATCCACATGGAGGAGTACGCCGACAACACCAAGTGGTGGAACCGGCTCATCGAGCTCAACCTGCAGAACCTCGCCGCGGTGCCGTCGATCGTCTACGGCATCCTCGGCCTGGGCATCGTGGCCCGCCAGTTCGGCCTCGGCAGCAGCGTCATCACCGCCGCCATCACCCTCGCGCTGCTGGTCCTGCCGGTCGTCATCATCGCCTCCCGCGAGGCGATCCGGGCCGTGCCCAGCTCCATCCGCGACGCCTCCATGGCCCTGGGCGCCACCAAGTGGCAAACCACCTGGAAGCAGGTCCTGCCGTCCGCGGTGCCCGGGATCGCCACCGGCTCGATCCTCGCGCTGTCCCGTGCCATCGGGGAGGCAGCCCCGCTGCTGCTGCTCGGCGCCGTCACCTTCGTCGCGTTCAACCCCGACGGTCCCACCAGCGCGTACACGGTGCTGCCGATCCAGATCTACGACTGGATCCGCCAGTCCCGGGAGGAGTTCGCCGTCCTGGCGTCCGCCGCGATCGTCGTCCTGCTGGTGATCCTGCTGCTCATGAACTCGATCGCGATCTACATCCGCAACCGCTACCAGAAGCGCTGGTGATCCCGTGTCCTACGCGCGCAACACCCACTCGGCGGGAGACATGAACGAATCCGTACCCGGACCGGTCGACGACCAGCCTCGACCCGGCCCCGACCGCGGCGCCATCGCCCTCGGCGCATTCGGCCGCAGCCGGGTGGTCGAGGACACCGAGCCGGTGTTCACGGTCAAGGACATGAGCGTCTTCTACGGCGACTACCAGGCCGTCCGCGAGGTCGACCTGCTCATCCGCCGCTATCAGATCACCGCGATGATCGGACCGTCCGGCTGCGGGAAGAGCACCGTGCTGCGGTGCTTCAACCGGATGAACGACATGATCCCCGGGGCCCGCGTCTCCGGGCGGATCGAGTACCACGAGGAGGACCTCTACGGACCGGACATCGACGCGATCGAGGTCCGCCGGCGGATCGGCATGGTGTTCCAGAAACCGAACCCGTTCCCCAAGTCGATCTACGACAACGTGGCCTACGGGATCCGGGTCAACAAGATGAAGGGCAACCTCGACGACCTGGTCGAGGAGGCCCTGGTCGGCGCCGCGCTGTGGGACGAGGTCAAGGACAAGCTCAAGACCAGCGGGCTCGCCCTGTCCGGCGGCCAGCAGCAACGGCTCTGCATCGCCCGCACCATCGCGGTCAAGCCCGAGGTGATCCTCATGGACGAGCCCTGCTCGGCCCTCGACCCGATCGCCACCGCGAAGATCGAAGACCTCATGCACGACCTGGCCGAGCAGTACACGATCGTGATCGTCACCCACAACATGCAGCAGGCGGCCCGGGTCTCCGACCGCACCGCGTTCTTCACCGCCGAGGTCGACGACAAGGGTGTGCGGCACGGCCGGCTCGTCGAGTTCGACCTGACCTCCACCCTGTTCAGCAAGCCTGGCGACCGCCGGACCGAGGACTACATCACCGGACGTTTCGGATGAGTGCCGGGGACCGGGCATGAACGTCAGCGAGCTCACCGGAATGGCCAGTGCGCCCATCGACGTGGGACGGGTCCGGGCGGCTTCCCTGGCCGCGCTCATAGCCGATGCGGACGAAGGCTCCGCCCAGCAACTCGCCATGGCCCTGCTGGAACACAACGTCCGGGTGACCGTCTGCCCCGACGGCGCCGAAGCGCTGCTGCAGACCGGACTGACCCGCCCCGACGTACTGCTGGTCAGTGCTTCCCTGCCGGTCGTGGACGGAGCCACCGTGGTCGCCGTCCTGCGCCGCCGGTGTGCCATGCCGGTGATCGTGGGGATCGGCGACGCCGACGCGCCGGACGCGGCGCGGGCGCTGACCGCCGGCGCCACCGCCTGCGTCCGCAAGCCGTACCGCCTGACCGAGATCCTGCCGCTGCTCCAGGCCACCCGCCCCGAGCTGATGGTCACCACGCCCACCGTCCTGCGCTCCGGCGCGCTGGTGCTCGACGACGCGAGCTACGAGGTCCGTTACGGGTGCACACCGATGGTCTTGCCGCGCCGTGAGTTCGAGGTCCTCCGCTACCTCATGCGTTACCGGAACCGGGTCATCAGCCATCGCGAGCTGCTCGACCAGATATGGGGAGTCGGCCACAAAGGCGACCCCAGCACGCTCATCGTCCACATCAAGCGGATCCGCAACCGGCTCGGCGGGGCCGGCGCTCCCCCGGACCTCATCCAGACCTTGCGCGGCGTCGGCTACCGGCTCCGCTGCGATGAGTGAGCCCGCCTGGGAGGTCGATCCCTACACTTCGTCCGTGAGCGGAGGTCCGCGCAGCGGTGCCGGGCAGGCCGGCGAGCACGGCCACGTGACCGGGTCGCTGTCCCGCCACGACGCCGAGCGACTGGCGGCGCTCTTGCACGTCGTCTCCGACCCCACCCGGCTCCAGTTGCTCAGTCTGGTCAAGGCCAGCCCCGCCGGCGAGGCCTGTGTCGCCGACCTCACCGCTCCGCTGGGCCTCACCCAACCGACCGTCAGCTACCACCTCAAGGTGCTCGTCGACGCCGGACTGCTCACCCGGGAGAAGCGAGGCCTCTGGGCCTGGTACGCCCTCGTTCCCGACGGCCTGGCGGCTCTGGCGGAGGTGCTCCGGTGATCCACCACGCCCTGGCCGCGATCGCCGGCGCCGCCCTGCACACGCCACCGCCGCTGGACCGGGCCCGAGCAGTCGCGATGGCCGCCGTCCTGGCCGCCCTTGCCGACCCGGTCCGCCTGCAGGCCTTCCACGCCATCCGCGAAGCCGGCCCCGCCGGCGCGTCCCTGCGCGAGCTGCTCGCCCCCGACGGCGACCGCAGGATCGTCCGCGGTGCTCTCGACCACCTCGAAGCCGTCGGCCTCATCCGCCGCACCGGCCCCGGACGCCGCTTCACCGTCGACCCCTGGACCCTCGCCACCTTCGACGCCCTGCTCCGCCCCGACAGCACGGAAGCTGCCGCCGAGGACCAGTGAGCGGCTGCACGTACGACCAACTGGCGTTCCTATACCGGCGATACGGGGGCCAACTCGGCGAGGAGGGCGCGGACGCGGCGGTCGATCTCGTCGCGGATCGGTCGGATGGCGGCGGCGTCCTTGCCGGCCGGGTCATCCAGCTGCCAGTCCAGGTAGCGCTTGCCCGGGAACACCGGGCAGGCATCGCCGCAGCCCATGGTCACCACCACGTCGGCGGTGCGCACCGCGTCGGTGCTCAGCCGCTTGGGCAGCTCCCGGGTGAGATCCAGCCCGACCTCGCGCATCACCTCGACGACGGCCGGGTTCACCTGGTCCGCCGGCGCCGAGCCGGCGCTGGTGACCCCGACCTTGCCGGCTGCGTGGTGGGCGAGCAGGGCGGCGGCCATCTGCGACCGGCCCGCGTTGTGGACGCAGACGAAGAGCACCTCGGGGACGTCGGTCATGGCCTTCTCCTCAGCTCGGGACTCATTCAGCAGTCGTCAGGACGTCGTCGACCAGGACCGCTACTCGGCGGTCGATCTCGTCGCGGATCGCCCGGACCGTCGGCAACGACTCGCCGGCCGGGTCCGGCAGGTCCCAGTCGAGATAGTGCTTGCCGGGGTAGACCGGGCAGGCGTCGCCGCAGCCCATGGTGATCACGACATCGGCGGCGCGAACGATCTCGTCGGTCAGCGGCTTCGGGAACTCGCTGGACAGATCCAAGCCGAGCTCCGCCATGGCCTCGACGACGGCGAGCTCGAAGGCAGCCGCGGGGGCAGATCCGGCCGATCGGACCTGGACCCGCCCGGCAGCTCGCCGCTGCAGCAGGGAGGCAGCCATCTGCGACCGGCCGGCGTTGTGCACGCAGACGAACAACACTCCCGGAGTGGGCTTCGCCAGCAATCCCTCGGCTTGCCCGAGCGCCCGGAGCCGCTCGTCCGCGAACCGCTTGGTCATGCCGACCACGTGGGTCTTGATGCGGGCCTGCCGGGTGAGCAGGTGGTAGGACTCGCAGACGTAGCGCTCGACGGTCTCCGGCGAGAACACGCCGGTGTACGACAGCGCGAGCTCGTCGGCGATCCGGTGCAGCATCGACTCATTGCTGAGCAGCGGGGCGCGCCACGTCGCCCGGTCCCCCGGCTCGGGCGGGAACATCAGCAGCGGACCGCTCACCGCACCTCCTGGGGCACGACGGCGGCGGCGAGGCGGTGGACACGGGCGTCCAGGTCGGCGTACGCGCGCTCGAACGCAACGTCGGTGCCGTCCGGCACGGGGTCCGGCACGGACCAGTGCATCTGGTCGTAGCGGGCGCCAAGTTCCTCGTACGCGCTGTCGCACACCGCCACGACCAGGTCGTCCGGCACCAGCACCGTCTCGACCGATGCGGTCCGGGCCCGGCCCAGCCGCAGCCCGTGCCGCCGGCCCGCCGCGACGGCTCCGGGGTGCACCCGGGCCGCCGGCCGCGTTCCTGCCGAGGCGGCCGGCACGGGGCTCCGCCTCGCCCACAGGGCGGCGGCCAGCTGGGAGCGAGCAGAGTTGTGGGTGCAGACGAAGACGATCCGGGGGGCAACGACCACCGGCGCCGGCCACACCGCGCCCAGCGCGCCCGGCACCAGCCGTACATAGCTGCGCCGCCGGTCCGCTTCGGACCGCCCCCGCTGCACCACGCCCGCCTCCTCCAGCACCCGCAGGTGATGGGCCAGCAGGTTGGACGGCAGCTCGAGCGCGGCCGCCAGCTCCCCCGAGGACCGATCGCCCAGCAACAGAGCGTCGACGACGGCGAGCCGGCTCGGCTCGCCCAACGCGGCGTGCACCGCCGCCCGCCGTACTAGCTCGTCATTCATTGAGTCAATGTTTGTTGAGCTATCTGGATCCGTCAAGGTGCCGAAGCATCCGGCGAGCGACCGCGGCGGTGGCCAGCCCGGGCTGGCCACCGCCGATGATCAGACGATCACCGGATCAGCCACGCTCTGCTCAGCTGGCGCAACCGCAGCCCGACGCGGCCTTCGCCTCGGCCGCCGTCCGACCGGGATCCACCGCCCGCTCGGTCGGCGTGCAGCACCCGACAGTGCCGCAGCAAGAGCCTGCGGCCTCGGCCGCCTCGACCAGCCCTGCGCGGCCCTCGGCCGGCTTGGTCGCCCGGACGATCGCCGAGTGCATGCCGTCCGCGACCGGATGGGTCGCGGTGATCGTCACGTCGGCGAACCCGGCCGCGGTCAGGCCCTCCCGGTATTCGGCGAACGACAGCGCTCCGGCGATGCAGCCGACCCACTCCCCCCGTTCGGCCCGCTCGGCGGCGGTCAGCGCGTCGTCGGCGACCACGTCGGAGATCCCGATCCGGCCGCCGGGAGCGAGCACGCGGAACATCTCGGCGAAGACCGCGGGCTTGTCGACGGACAGGTTGATCACGCAGTTGGAGATCACCACGTCGACCGTGTCGGCCGGCAGCGGGATCTGCTCGATCGTGCCCTTGAGGAACTCGACGTTCCCCGCGCCGGCCTGCTCGGCGTTGGCCCGGGCCAGCGCGAGCATCTCCTCGGTCATGTCCAGCCCGTACGCCCTGCCGGTGGGACCGACGCGGCGCGCGGACAGCAGCACGTCGATGCCGCCGCCGGAGCCGAGGTCGAGCACCCGCTCACCCGTCCGCAGCTCGGCCACCGCGGTCGGGTTGCCGCAGCCCAGCGACGCGGCGACCGCCGCCGCCGGGAGCTGCTCCCGGTCGGCGTCGGCGTACAGCGCCGAGCCGAACCCCTCCTCCACCGCGACGGCGCCGGCGCCGTCGCAACACGATCCCCGCTGACCCGCGCTCACCGCCCGGGCACTGGCCGCGTACCGGTCCCGGATCGTCTCCCGCAGCTCACTCATCTCGATCTCCTCACGTCTAGACATCGACGTACGTCGATGTCTGCGAGGTTGCCTCAGACATCGGCGGATGTCAATATCGACGGGTGTCGAAGTCCTTGCCGCTCGCCGGTCCGGTCGCCTGCTGCCAGCCGCTGGCGCGCGAGCCGCTCAGCGAGGCTCAGGCGGCGGACCTGGCCCGGGTGCTCAAGGCCATCGCCGACCCCGCCCGGCTGCGGCTGCTCAGCCTGATCCTCGCCCAGCCGAACAGCGAAGCCTGCGTGTGTGACCTTCAGGCCGCGGTGAACCTCAGCCAGCCGACCGTCAGCCACCACCTCAAGGTGCTCCACGACGCCGGCCTGCTCGACCGCGAGAAGCGCGGCATCTGGGCGTACTACCGAGCCCGCGCCGACTCCCTGGCCGCCGTCGCCGCCGTGCTGGGAGACCCGTCAGCCGTGGTGGACTCGCGCCTGGCGTCGACGGCAGCGCCGCACTGACAAGGGTCGTGGTCAGCCGACCCGTTCCCAGCCGCGGCGGGGTGTCCGGGAGCCGAGTGCGGTGTCGCGGCTGCGGTAGACGATGTAGGGCCGGGTCAGGTAGCCCACCGGCGCGCTGAAGACGTGCACCAGCCGGGTGAACGGCCACAGCGCGAAGAGCAGGAACGCGGCCAGCCCGTGCAGCTGGAAGCCGAGCGGCGCGGCGGCCATCAGCTCGGGGTGCGGGGAGAGCCGGAAGATGTCCCGGAACCACACCGAGACTCCGTCCCGGTAGTCGTAGTGTCCGGTGAGGTTGAGGATCGAGCCGGCGGCCGTGTTCCAGAGGCCGAGCAGGATGACCGTGGCGAGCACGACATACATGAACTTGTCCATCTTCGTGGTGGCCGAGAAGACCGGGCCGACGGTGCGTCGCCGGTAGATCAGCAGCGCCATCCCGGTGACCGTGCAGACCCCGGCCACCGTGCCCACCCCGACGGCGAACGCGTGGTAGAGGCCGTCGGAGACCCCGAAGGCCTCGGTCCAGCTCTTCGGCACGCCGAGACCGAAGACGTGGCCCAGCAGGACGAACAGGATGCCGAAGTGGAACAGCGGGCTGCCCCACCGCAGCAGCCGCCGCTCGTACAGCTGCGAGGACCGGGTGGTCCAGCCGAACTTGTCGTAGCGGTAGCGCCACCAGTGCCCGACCACGAAGACGGCCAGGCAGACGTACGGGATGACCGTCCACAGCAGGGTGTCGGCGGCACCGACCTCCGCGGCTGGTGGGGCGTCGGTGGCGAGTGCGATGGTCATGGGCGGCCTCCCGACGCCGGCATGTACTCGGGCGGAGCGAACGGCTGCAGCCCGACCTCCTCCGCCGGCGGCCCCTGGGCGACCAGCCGGGCGACGGCGTCCCGGTCGTCGCCGGCCAGCGGCGGCAGCGTCGAGCAGACCGCGCGCAGCACGTCGGCGTAGGGCGAGCCGGTGTCGGCCAGTGCCAGGCGCAGCACCTCCAGGCCGGCGCGGTGCTCGAGCAGGATCCGGCGACCGCCGTCGGCGTCTCCGGTGGCCGCGAACTCCAGCACGACGGCGAGGTGGTCGGGCAGCTCGTCGGCGCGCAGCTCCAGCCCGGCGGCCCGGTAGGCCTGCTTGATCCGCAGCAACGCCATCCCTCGCTTCCGGGTGTCGCCGTACGCGTAGTAGGTCAGGTAGAGGCAGCACCGTCGCTTGTGGTCGAAGGTGTCCACGTAGGACGCCTCCAGCGCGCCCGGCGGCGTCGCGTCGAGGTGGTCGAGGAAGCGACCCAGCGGCCGCGCGGCCGGCGCGGGCAGCGACCCGGCGAGCGACCGCAGCAGCGGCCGGGTGTCGAGCAGTCGCTGGTCGGGATAGCCGACCAGCAACGAGGCGGCCTGCCAGGTCACGGCGGCGTCGGCGGTCTTCACGGCTTCGGCTCCGTCTCCGCGGCCGGGTCGGCGCCGGCCGCCGGCTCCGGTGTCCCCCGGCGCGGCGGGAAGAGCCCGCTGGGCGCGCCCTTGCCGTCCCAGTTGAGCAGGTTGACCCGCCCCGGGTCGGCCGGCGCGGTCGGCGAGTCGGCGGTCTGCCGGTCCTTGAGCATGTGGAAGTTCTCCACCGCGATCGGGGTGACCCCGCCGGAGCTCTCCCCGAACGGTCCCCAGCCGCCCATCCCCGGCCCGCCGTCGTAGTCGAGGCTGCATTCGGTCGCCAGCTCCTCGAGCTGGTGCGCCTGCTCGGCGTGTGCCGGCGGGATGACGTACCGCTCCTCGTACTTGGCGATGGCCAGCAGCCGGTACATGTCGTAGAGCTGCTCCCCGGTCATCCCGACCTTGGCGGGGATCGACTCGTCCGGTTCGCGGCCGAGGTTGAGGTCGCGCAGGTACGACCGCATCGCGGCCAGCCGGCGCAGCACGGCGTCGACCGGGGCGGCGTCGCCGGCGGTGAAGAGCTGGGCAAGATACTCGACCGGGATGCGCAGCGCGTCGATCGCGGCGAAGAGGTTGCCCCGGTCCTCGGCGTCGTGGCCGGTGTCGCGGACGATGTCGACCACCGGCGACAGCGGCGGGATGTACCAGACCATCGGCAGCGTGCGGTATTCCGGGTGCAGCGGCAGCGCGACCTGGTAGTCGTTGATCAGCCGGTACACCGGGGAGCGCTGGGCGGCCTGGATCCAGTCGTGCGGGATGCCGGCGCGCTCGGCCTCCCGGACCACCGCCGGGTCGTGCGGGTCGAGGAAGACCTTCCGCTGCGCCTCGTAGAGGTCCTGGTCGTCCGGTGTGGACGCGGCCGCCAGCACGCGGTCGGCGTCGTAGAGCACGAGCCCGATGTAGCGCAGCCGGCCGACACAGGTCTCGGAGCAGACGGTGGGGATGCCGACCTCGACCCGCGGGAAGCAGAAGGTGCACTTCTCCGCCTTGCCGGTGCGGTGGTTGAAGTAGACCTTCTTGTACGGGCAGCCGGTGACGCACATCCGCCAGCCGCGGCAGCGGTCCTGGTCGACCAGCACGATGCCATCCTCGGACCGCTTGTAGATCGCCCCGGACGGGCAGGACGCGGCGCAGGAAGGGTTGAGGCAGTGCTCGCAGATCCGCGGCAGGTAGAACATGAAGGTCTGCTCGAACTCGAGCTTGACCTTGGCGGCGATGTCCTTGAGCAGCACGTCCTTGTCGCCGTGGTCGGGCGAGCCGCCGAGGTCGTCGTCCCAGTTGGCGGACCAGGAGATCTTCATGTCCTGCCCGGACAGCAGCGACTTCGGCCGGGCGACCGGGGTGTGCTCCTGGGCCGGGGCGTTGGTCAGCGTGTCGTAGTCGTACGTCCAGGGCTCGTAGTAGTCGTCGATCGAGGGCATCACCGGGTTGGCGAAGATGGTGAGCAGCTTGCGCAGCCGGCCACCCCCCTTGAGCGCCAGCCGGCCGCGGCGGTTGAGCTCCCAGCCGCCCCGCCACCGCTCCTGGTCCTCGTACCGGCGGGGGTAGCCCTGCCCGGGCCGGGTCTCCACGTTGTTGAACCAGACGTACTCGACGCCGCTGCGGTTGGTCCAGGCCTGCTTGCAGGTCACCGAGCAGGTGTGGCAGCCGATGCACTTGTCGAGGTTCATCACCATCGCCATCTGTGCCATGACCCGCATGTCAGTACTCCACGTCCTGCGAGCGGCGCCGGATGACGGTGACCTCGTCCCGCTGGTTGCCGGTGGGGCCGAGGTAGTTGAACGCGAAGGACAGCTGGGCGTAGCCGCCGATGAGATGGCTGGGTTTGATCAGCAGCCGGGTCAGCGAGTTGTGGATGCCGCCCCGCTTGCCGGAGGTCTCGGCGCGGGGGACGTCGATGAGCCGATCCTGCGCGTGGTGCATGTAGACGGTGCCTTCCGGCATCCGGTGCGACACGATCGCCCGCGCGACCACGACGCCGTTGCGGTTCACCGCCTCGATCCAGTCGTTGTCCGCGACCCCGACCTTCGCCGCGTCCTCCTTGCTCATCCAGATGGTCGGGCCGCCGCGGGACAAGCTGAGCATGAAGAGGTTGTCCTGGTACTCGGAGTGGATGGACCACTTGTTGTGCGGGGTGAGATACCGCACCGTGATGCCGAGATCTCCTTGCGCGCCGATCGCCGGCTCGCCGAAGAGCGCGGACATGTTCAGCGGCGGCCGGAAGACCGGCAGCCCCTCACCGAGCTCCGCCATCCAGTCGTGGTCGAGGAAGAAGTGCTGCCGGCCGGTCAGCGTGTGCCAGGGCTTGAGCCGCTCCACGTTGATGGTGAAGGGCGAGTAGCGCCGGCCGCCGTGCTCGCTGCCCGACCACTCGGGCGAGGTGATCACCGGCACCGGCCGGGACTGGGTGTCGGCGAAGGTGATCATCTTGCCCTCGTGCTCGGCGGCGAGGTCGGCCAGCCGGACGCCGGTGCGCTCCTCGGCCTGCCGGAAGCCGAGCGTGGCCAGCCGGCCGTTGGTGGTGCCGGACAGCGCCAGGATCGTCTCGCACATGTCGACGTCGCGGGCCAGCGAGGGCCGGCCGGCCGCGGGCCCGCCGCGGACCGTCCCGTTCTTGCGCCGGAGATACTCGACCTCCCGGTCGGGCACCCAGGTCACGCCCTTCACGGTGGTGCCGAGAGTGTCGACCAGCGGGCCGAGCGCGGCCATCTTCGCGGCCACGGCGCCGTAGTCGCGCTCGACCACGACCAGCTTCGGCATCGTCCGGCCGGGCACCGGCTCGCACTCGCCGGCCTTCCAGTCGCGGACCACACCGTGCGGGGTCGCCAGCTCGTCCGGGGTGTCGTGCAGCAGCGGCGCCGCCACCAGGTCCCGGCGGACGCCGAGACGGTCCGCCGCGAGTGCGCTGAACGCCCGGGCGATGGTGTGGAACGCGTCGAAGTCCGTCCGGGTCTGCCAGGGCGGCGCGATGGCCGGGTTGAACGAGTGCACGAACGGGTGCATGTCGGTGGTGTTGAGGTCGTGCTTCTCATACCAGGTCGCCGCCGGCAGGACGACGTCGGAGAACACCGTCGTGCTGGTCATCCGGAAGTCCAGCGACAGCAGCAGGTCCAGCTTGCCCTCCGGCGCCTCGTCGTGCCACACCACGTCGCGGGGGCGGACCTCCGGCGGCGCCTCGGTCGCGCGGACCGAGGAGTCGGTGCCCAGCAGGTGCTTGAGGAAGTACTCGTTGCCCTTGGCCGAGGAGCCCAGCAGGTTGGCCCGCCACACGGTCAGGATCCGGGGGAAGTTCTCCGGCGAGTCCGGATCCTCGCAGGCGAAGCGCAGCCGGCCCTCCCGCAGCTCCCGCACCACGTAGTCCGGCACCGGCAGGCCGGCCGCGTCCGCCTCCTCGGCCAGCAGCAGCGGGTTGCGGTCGAAGGTCGGGTAGGAGGGCATCCAGCCCATCCGGGCGGACTGCGCGATCACGTCCGCGGTGGCCCGCCCGGCGAAGCGCCCACCGGCCGTGCCGGCGGCCAGCGTGTCCGCGCCGAAGGAGTCGTACCGGAACTGGTCGGTGTGCAGGTACCAGTACGCCGTCTGGATCATCTGCCGCGGCGGGCGCTGCCAGTCGGACGCCGCGGCCATCGTGGACCAGCCGACCTGCGGCCGGCACTTCTCCTGGCCGACGTAGTGCGCCCAGCCGCCGCCGTTGACGCCCTGGCAACCGGTCAGCGTCGTCAGTGTCAGGAACGCGCGGTAGATCGTGTCGGAGTGGAACCAGTGGTTCGTCCCCGCCCCCATGATGATCATGGAGCGGCCGCCGGACTCCTCCGCGTTGGCGGCGAACTCCCGCCCGATCCGCGCCGCCGCGGCCGCCGGCACCCCGGTGAACTGCTCCTGCCAGGCCGGGGTGTACGGCTCCGCGCCGTCCTCATAGGACGACGGCCAGCCGCCGGGCAGCCCGGGCCGGCCGACGCCGTACTGGGCCAGCAGCAGGTCGAAGACCGTGGTGACCCGGTGCCCACCGACTGTCCACACCGGAACGCCGCGGCGCAGCACCCGCGCCTCGCCGGCGGCGGAGTCGAAGCGGGGCAGGTGGACCTCGGCCACCTCCCCCTCGCCGTACAGGGACAGCTGCGGGTCGACGTCGCCGAGCTCGAGGTTCCACCTGCCCTTGCCCTCGGCGGAGAAGCGGTCACCGAGCGTCCCGTTCGGCACCGTGGGCTGCCCGGTGGTCGCATCGACGAGCACGGTCCGGAAGTGCGCGTCCTCGCCGTCCGCGCCGAGGTCGGCCGCGGTGAGGAACTTGCCCGGCGCCCAGGCGTCCCCGCGGCGGTCCAGCCGGACCAGGAACGGCAGGTCGGTGAAGCGCTTGACGTAGTCGACGAACCGCGGCACCTGCCGGTCCACGAAGAACTCCCGCAGCACCACGTGACCCATCGCCATCGCCAGCGCCCCGTCGGTGCCCGGGTGCGGCGCCAGCCAGTCGTCGGCGAACTTCGTCGCGTCGGAGTAGTCGGGCGACATGACGACGACCTTCTGGCCCCGGTAGCGGGCCTCGGTCATCCAGTGCGCGTCCGGCGTCCGCGTGACCGGCACGTTCGATCCCCAGAGGATCAGGTAGGAGGCGTCCCACCAGTCCCCCGACTCCGGCACGTCGGTCTGGTCGCCGAAGACCTGCGGCGAGGCCACCGGCAGGTCGGCGTACCAGTCGTAGAAGGACAGCATCGTGCCGCCGATCAGCGACACGAACCGGGCGCCCGCCGCGTGCGAGACCATCGACATCGCCGGAATCGGTGAGAAGCCGGCGACCCGGTCCGGGCCGTAGCGCTCGATCGTGTGCACGTGCGCCGCCGCGACCAGCTCCGCGGCCTCGTCCCAGGACGCGCGGACCAGGCCGCCCTTGCCGCGGGCGGCCTTGTAGCGCCGCGCCCGCTCCGGGTCCTCGACGACATCCGCCCAGGCCAGCACCGGGTCGCCGAGGCGCGCCTTTGCCTCCCGGTAGAGCTCCAGCAGAACGCCGCGGACGTACGGGTAGCGGACCCGGGTGGGCGAGTAGGTGTACCAGGAGAAGGCCGCCCCACGGGGACAGCCGCGGGGCTCGTACTCCGGACGGTCCGGCCCGACCGACGGGTAGTCGGTCTGCTGCGCCTCCCAGGTGATGATCCCGTCCTTGACATACACCTTCCACGAGCACGACCCGGTGCAGTTGACCCCGTGGGTGGATCGGACCACCTTGTCGTGCGACCACCGGTCCCGGTAGAAGTCGTCCGCCTGCCGGCCGCCGATCTTGTGCAGCGTGCGCCGGTCCGGGGACACCTCCGCCCGGGTGAAGAACCGGCGGGTGCCGACCAGCGCATCCACCAGGCCGCTGTCGAGGCCGCCACCCGGGCGGCCGGAGCGGGGATCGGTCGTCACGGGCGCGCTCCTGACGGGATCTGCGGGCGGGATGCCACCGCGGACCGGACCACGGTGAGCGTGAGCAGCAGCGTGCCGGCGGCGACGACGGCCAGCAGGACCAGCCCGATCCCGTACGAGCCGGTGCTGCCGTAGACCGAGCCCATGATCAACGGCGGCACGAAGCCGCCGAGCCCGCCGGCCGCACCGACCACGCCGGTAACGGAGCCGACCTTGCTCGCCGGCGCCGCCCGCGACACCAGCGCGAAGGTGGCGCCGCTGCCCGCGCCCAGAGCCGCGGCCATCGACAGGAACGCGATCGTGCCCAGCGGCATCAGCGGCGGCGTGGTCGCCTGCACGGCGGCGCCGGTCACGACCACGGCGAAGGCGGCCGCGAGGACCGAGACCGGTCCGAACCGGTCGGACAGCCAGCCACCGACCGGACGCATGAGGACGGCCAGCAGCACGAAGCCGGCCATCCGGTTGGACGCGTCGGCCAGGGTCAACCCGTACGCCGTGCGCAGGTAGGTCGGCAGGTAGACGGAGAAGGCCACGTACCCGCCGAACGCGACGGCGTAGAGGATGCTGGCCTGCCAGGTGATCGGCAGCCGCGCGGTCGCCACCAGCCGCGCCGCGAGCCGCTCGGTCGGCACGGTGCGCCCGGGCGCGTCCCGCAGCAGCAGCCAGGCCGCCACCGCGTAGGCCGCCAGCGCCGCGGCGGTGATCAGGAACGGCGTCGCCGCGTCACCCGCGTCCACCAGCCGGACCGTCGTCAGCGCGCTGATCGCGGTCCCGCCCATCCCGGCACCGAAGACGCCGATCGCCAGCCCGCGCCGCTGCGGCGGGAACCAGGCGTTGACGAACGGGACGCCGACGGCGAAGGCCGTCCCGCCGACGCCGAGGAAGAACCCGCCGACCAGCAGCGCCGCCAGCGAGTCCTGCCCGAACAGGCCGAGGAACAGCACCGGCACGATCGTCGCCAGCGACACCAGCGGGAACATGAGCCGCCCGCCGAACCGGTCGGTCAGCGCACCGACCGGGATGCGGCCGACCGACCCGACCACCACCGGGACGGCCACCAGCAGCGCCTGCTGGAACGTCGACAGCCCCAGCGACTCCCGGAATCGCGGCCCGAGCGGGCTCAGCAGCGCCCATGCCCAGAAGTTCACCGCGAACCCCAGGGTGGCCAGCCCCAGCATCAGAGCGGGCCGCGCGCGCACATCCCTACCGTCTCTTGCGGCATCCCTCACCAAGCCACAACTCCCTGGTCGAGGACGAGGACGAGGACGATTGTCGCAACCAGGAGATCGCTTTGTCAGGGACCAAGGTCCCTACCCGCTGGGCCCGCGGCGCGGCCGCGACGACCGCCCAGCGTCCCGAACCCGCCGTCATGAGACCGGCACTCAGGACTGCCCACTACAGCGGGCCGTGCCTCCCGCCAGCGCGGTCGGCGGGCACGGGCCGCACTCCAGGCACCCCGCGCCGCTCCACCCCGCTGCGGCGGTGGCCAGCACGGGGCCTGTTCATGGCCTCCCGAGGCGACCTGCCGGTCGGTCCCGCCGTGCCAGCAACGCGGCCGGTCGACCCCTGTCCGTAATCGAACGACCTCCCGCGACGTCATCCCGCCGAATCCGAAAGGTCCCCACCAGTAGAGAAGGACATCGGCGTGTGCGGCCTGGACGCCGGGGTCATCCGCTGTCGGTCAGCAGGTCGCGCTGGTAGGGACGCGGACTGTGAGGCGGTCGGATGGACTTCGCGGTGGAGCAGACGGTGGGCTCGGTTCGATCCTGCGTGACGGTGGTCGGCGACGTCGACGCGCACGCCGCGCCGGACCTGCTCACAGCACTCCTCGGCGCGGTCGAGGTCGACCCACGGGTCACCGTCGATCTGGCCGCCGTGACCTCCATGGACTCCCAAGGCCTGGCGACGCTGCTGCGGGCGAAGCAGGAGGCCGAGAGTCGCGGTGGCACGCTGCGACTGGAAGCGGTCCCACAGCCGGTCCTCGAGCTGCTCCGGGAGACCCGCCTGGAGACGGCCTTCATTCTCGACCCAGCGCTCCCGGAAGATCAGCCCGCCACGTGAGCCGACAGCTCGGCCGCGGAACGTACTCCCGTGTCGCCCTGACAGGGCCGTAGGCGCCTGATCCGTCTTCAGGCCGTAGGCCGCTACGGCTCGCGCATCATGACTGCCGCGGTAAGCCGTCTCATCTCTGCTCCGGGGAGAAGGCGCCCGCGGCCCCTCTTCGCAACGGCGCGAAGGGAGGGGCCGCGGGACGCCGGGATGTCAGCCCCGGGATGGGGGCGGGGTGCAGGGGGAGTTCCAGTCGCGCAACCGCTCCGGCGATCCCCGCACGGGATTGCAGATCGACAGCTTCTCACCCGTCCGGCGTGGGGATACAGTGCGAGTCCGCGTCGGTGCATCTTCCGGGGGTGTGCGATGGCCGATCATCGGGTTACCCAGGGCAGGGCGCTAGCTGTCCTCAATGCGTTCGGCGGGGCCGGCAGGATCATCCGCAGACAGGATGTCAGCCAGTTCGGTGCCCCCGCGGACATGGACATCAAGGCGGCGATACGACCGTTCTCCAATCCGAACATGCCCTTCGACGGGAGGCACTACTGCGCGGAGGACTGGCACGCCATCCTCGTGGCGGAAATCGCCGGTGGGGATCGAAGCTTCACCCGGCAGCGAGCCGGTGAGGAGCTGGACCCGATCACCGTGACCTTCGAGCTCGACGGAGCTCCCCTGCTCGGGACCGAGCGGAAGGCGATCAAGCGCTTCGGCGATCCCGAACATTTCGTCCAGGGCTGGGAGGAGGCGTACTTCTTCCAAGAAGGCCGGGTGATGGCTCCGGATGAGCTGGCCGTCGGCAGCCACTCTCTCTCCTTCACCGCGGTTGGGCCGGACTGGCAGGACCAAGACCAGATCACATTCTTCATCGACGCCGCAGGCGAGGGTGCTTGCCTCTGAACCCCCGATGATCCGTGCCTGGACCGACGAACGGCCCTGCTGATCTCCAACCCGTCCGCAGAGGACCACCGCGGACGGACAACGGCTGAGCAAAAGTCTCGGCGGAGGACGCATGAGGCGAAGCGACTCACTCACATCGGTGGTGAGCAGGATCTCAGCGGCCTGATCTGTCCTCGCGGGTTTGTCCGCGGGGCGGCGAGGGCGTTGTGTCACGAATGTGATGACAGCACCGCTCCAGCCCGGTGGCTTCTTCCGCCATGTCTCGGCCCCCGCTGGGGACGAACTCCATGTTCAAGCAGTGCATGCGCGCGAGCTCGACCCACTCGCGGTTCCGGACTCCCATCCGGACCGCGTGGATTGTCCGGTTCCCCAGTCGTGAGTGACTCTGAGTGTCAATGCCGACACATGGAGGCGTTTAGTGTTGCGTAACCTCATCCGGTCCGGCGCCATGCTCGCCGGCCTGCTACTCGTCTTCGCGGTCCAGGCCGGACCGGCTTCGGCCGCCGACGCGGTCGGTTGCCGGATCGCCCCGGCTATACGTTCACCTTCAACCGGAACTGTTACCAGGTCGTGCAGCAGACCCAACGGCAAGATCCACGCTAAGCGAACACAGGAGTCCTGGCCGCTCAGCTGGTTCGGGGCTGTAGGCAATCGGCGTCGAGGTCGAGGGCGCGCTGGCGCGCTCGGCGGGCGTCGTCAGCGGATCCGGTTGCGTCGAGCGCGTCGCCAAGCAGAAGGAGGCTACTGGCTTGGAGGGCAGTGTCGCCGAGTTGGCCCCGCGCTTGAGCGGCCGCGGTGGCGAAGTCGACCGCCTCGGAGAGCCGGTGCTGACGAAGTCGGAGTCTGGCGAGGATGTGAAGGTGGCCTGCGTGAAAGCGGGGACCTTCCAGGCGGATAGCGATCGATCGGGCCGCGTCCAACGCGGCGGCGGCTTCGTCAAAATGGCCCTGGTCGATGTAGATGTCGGTGAGTGCACACAGGACCTGGGCCTCACCGCGGCGGTCGCCGAGCCGCCGGACGATGGCCAGGCTCTGTTTCGCCTGCACGGCCGCCCGGTCGTACTGGTCGGTCTGTCGGTTGACCTGACTGAGGTGCCATAGCGTCACTGCTTGGGCGCGACTCGTTCCTAACGCGACGGCTAGCTGAAGAGCCTCATTCAGCACCGCCTCGGCATCCACCTGCGCGCCCAGATGCCGGAGAACGCTGCCGATGTTGACCAGCGCGTCCAACTTCAGCATCCGGTCGCCGAACGACCGCGCCAGCCGTAGCGCCTCCTGGCTGTGGTTCAGAGATTCAGTCAAGACCGCATCCGGCCCCCGACGCAGGCCGGCGAAGTAGAGCTGTTCAGCGAGCATATTGTGCACCGCGGCCCGGCCGCGCTGGTCGTCGAGTTCGCGGAAGATTTTCAGGGCGCGGACGAGCATCTCTTGGCTGTTGGGAAGTCCCAGCAGGGCCAGCATCGCCGCCTCGCCGCGGCGATTGCCGGCTCGGACGCAGGCGGCGAGGGAAGCGGTCTGGACTCCGTGTAGCGATTGGGCGCGGCTACGGATCCAGAAGAAGGTGTTCAGCTGGCTGGCAAGACCCCAGGCGGCCTCGTCCGCCTCGGCTGCTGCGGCTGCTTCGACCGCTGCGACAAGGTTGGCCTGCTCCGTGTCGAACCAGGCAAGCGGGTCAGCCAGCAGCCTGTCGACAAGTCCGGGAGGCATCGGCCAGCGGGGTGTGGTGCTGACTGCGACCGCGTTGGAGGTGTCGGGCAGCCGGCGGTCGGCCTCCTCAGCGAGGGTCAGCCATCCGGCGGTTACGCGATGGACTGCCTGCCGGATCTCGTCGGGGGTTTCCTCGGTGAGCGCCTGTTCTCGGGCGTAGACCCGTACGACGTCGTGGAACCGGTATCGGTCACCGCCGCCGTCCAGGCCGGCCAGGTCCAGCAGCGACGCCTCGGCCAGGTCATCGACCACGCGTTCAGCTTCTTCGATCGACACATTCAGCAGTGGGGCGGCGAGCCAGCCGGCGAACGTCCCGACGTCGAGCAGGCCGAGCAGGCGGAACGCCCGCCGCTGGAGGTCGCTAAGACCCTGGTAGCTCAGGGCTAGGCTGGCGCGTACCTCAAGGTCACCGGCGGTCAGCTGGTCCAGCCTCTGCCGCTCGTTGGCGAGTAGGTCGGCCAACCGACGCAGCGACCACTGCGGGCGAGTAGCCAACCGAGCGCCGACGACCCGGACCGCCAGCGGCAACGCACCGCACCGCTCGATTAGCAGCCCGGCGGTTGCAGCCTGCCCGGCCACGCGGTCCGGTCCAGCAATCCGCGCGAGCAGGTCGACCGCATCGGCGGTAGGCAGCACGTCCAGGGGCAGCGGGACAGCACCCTCAAGCCCGGCAAGCCGCATCCTGCTGGTTACCAGGACCGCACAGCCCCGCGTGCCCGGCAGCAGCGGCCGTACCTGCGCCTCAGCAGCCGCGTCGTCGAGCAGTACCAACACACGCCGGTCCGCCAGCCGGGCTCGGTACAGCGCAGCCCTTTCTTCGACGTCCTTCGGAATCGCGGCACTGTGCACACCCAGCGCCAGCAGGAACCGGTCGAGTACCACAGCGGGCTCCAGCGGCGACCGCCCCGCTCCCCGTAGGTTCACGTACAATTGCCCGTCCGGGAACTCGCCGGCCACCCCGTGTCCTACATGTACCGCCAGCGCCGTCTTACCCACCCCGGGTTTGCCGGCGAGCGTCAAGACCACTGGCGCGGTCCCGAGAGCCGTCAATCGAGCTTGCAGCGTCGTCGCTTCTGAAGCACGCCCGGTGAAGTCACCGACGGCCGCAGGCAACTGGCGTGGGGGAATCGGCCCGACTGCCGATGAGCCAGGCTCGGTCTGCGTGGCCGAGTCCACTGTGGTCCGGGGCAATGCCGCCTCAGCCGAGCGGGGGGCCCCGCGGGCGGCGTCCTCGAACCGAGCCCGCTCATCCCCGCGCAACTCCAGCGCCTCAGCAAGCAGCCGGACCGAGTCCCCCCGAGGCCGACGGACCTTGCCCTGCTCAAGATTGAAGATGGCCCGAACACTCAGGCCACACCGCTCCGCTAACTCCGGCCGAGACAACCAGCGACGCTCCCGGTGACTCCGCAGCAACATCCCGAACCCGTCCGGCCAACCACCCAGTATGGCGCCACCGACGTTGTCCTGATCACGCGCCGTCATCGGATCTCCCGCAAACCACCTAGGCAGGGCCTCCGTATAGGCCACCGAGACAGACGAAGCCGGATCCTCCTGCAGCCCTCCTTCCTCCTGAATGGCCCTGCCACGCGTGCCGGATGCTAACCACATCGACCACGACACCGCAGCCGCGCCTTACCGTGCATTGGTCCAGATTACGGCAAGTGTCTCCCGCCGTCCTGCTCTGACCGCTTGAGGATGAGGGAAGTCTACAACCGGCTGACTGTCGTGTACCGATGCTGGCCGTAGGTGCGCCAGCGCCTGCTCCGACAGAGGGCGTTCGCTGTCACACCTCCGACTCCCGCCCCGTGTCGCCGGAACGGCACTGCTCATGCAGTTTCGCGGCAACTTCAGACCGTACGGCCGCAACTATCGCCCAGCCCCCTTACGGTCTAGACAAGAACTTGACGGACAAAATCGATGGAGTCTCACTGATGCTGCAGCAAAGCAGGAACCTGGGTCTTCGGATCGCCAAGTCACTCCGGAACACGGCTGTCTAGCGATCTTCGTAGGCGGGGGACCAGTACGACCGGACATTCGCTGTGACTGGTCATCCTCGGCTCGGTCGGCGCCCCTGGCCCGGCGCCGACCAATACCGACATCCCGATTGGGCCTCCCTGCCTATACAGCTAGTCAGAAAATCAGCCTCTGCCCTGGTCTCGCTCTCATGCGGCGTTTGTGAGCATTCGCGCTGAATTGAGGCGGCTGCGCCGTGGGGATTCAGCGGCTTGCGCGCGTGTCCGTTTGACCTGGAGCGCTGGCTGGCGGCCGGAGCCGCGCGTGGCCCTGCTCGTCGGTCCGGCCGCGATCGGACCGATGGGCGCAGCGGAGGCGATCACGGGATCTCTGCTCTGCCTCGGACCTGCCGTCCGTGACCCCGGCGGCACCTCGTTACAAGCGTCGAGCAACCAGATCGGAGGGTTAACCTATGTCGTCTCGGTTTCGACGCGTCCTCACTGACGACCTCATCGTGAGCGCAGACGGAATACTGCACCTGGACGATGACGTCACCGAGAGAACGGTCACCCGCGTCGTGGTAACCATGCCTGACTACGTCGCGGACAGCTTGGCCCACTTGTTGGAAGACGCCGCGCGGGTGGCGGAGGTGTTCGGTGGATTCCAGAGCACCAGCCTCGATGGCGCCGAGCTGGCCGAAGCGCTGTCCGTAGCCGCCACCAGCGGAGGCTACCGCTGCCCCAGGGACACCTGCCGTTGCCGGTCGGCCGCCGTTCTCGTCCGAGTTGCCGACTGGCCGACGCACACAGCGAGTTGAAGCGCCTCAATCAGGCCGATCGGCCTCGTCCTTGCTGCCCACTGCAGCGATCACCGATATGGAGTACGGAATGCGTCGCTCACTCCGGCCAGCCCGGGCTCTTCATGATCTTGGGTGCTGGGCGCCCTGGAGATGAGGAAAGTGCCTGTCCTGTAAGGGATGCTGGCCTTGCTGAGGGACCGCATCCACCGCATGGAGAGGCACTTTCCGCGTGCAGACTACCGCCCGCTCGCCGCTGGTTGTGTCCGCTGACAGCCGGGTGTCGTCTCGCATGCCGGGTCGCGGCTGCTGGCCGATCTGGCTGAGCGGAGCACGTTGACCGGGCGCCTGTCGGTGGCCTTGGCTGCGCTGGGTCGACCGCGGGCGGCGCATGATCCGGGGCGGGTGCTGGTGATTTCGCGGTCGCGGTCGTCGACGGGGCGGGAGTGCATCTCCGATATCGGCGTGCTGGCCGATCAGCCGGGCCTGTTCGGGGCGGCGTGCCTCGGACTCGGCGGTGTGGCGCTGCTCGACCAGCCCGACGAGCGGCAGCTTGCCGGCGTGGCTGCGGCGCGGGCAGCCGCGCGGGAAGTCGTCTGGGCGCAGCGGGTCGAGGTCACTGGTGCGCCGGTGCCGGATGCGGCGCTACTCCGCGACCGAGCTGGTCAAGGTCCGCCACTCCCGCCACTCGAAGATGAGGCTCGGTGAGGCCCGGCCGGCCCTCGCCGTGGTGCACACGATCGCGGACGACTTCGCCGCGCAGGTCGCGGAGCTGACCGCGACGACGGTGACTGACCGGCAGTGGGCGGCGTTCCTTGACGCCCCCACCAGGAGCAGACGATCCGTGGCGCCGACCGCGCCGAACCGGAACATGCTGCGCGCCGTCGGCGGCGGCGCCGACGCCCTCGACACACCACCACCCTGCGCGTCCTGCAGAGCGTGCTGACCTGTCGCGCCGCACTGTCTGGTTTGGGGCTCCACCGCCCCGTGGTCGGTGGAGCCCCGGCTCCGATGGGTCAGCAGTGGCCCACGGAGGTCTGGTTCTCTACCAGGGACGCCGCCGCCGCGGGCGACGCCGCAGCCAGGACACCTACTCCGGCCAGGCCGGCCGCGACGGCCGAGGTGCCGATCAGGCCTCGGATCCGCCGCTGGGGTCGACCGGTCATGTGGTGCTCCTTTCGTGGTGCCGGTTGCGGGAGGCTCAGCCAAGTCGGTCGTCCCGGGTTCGGGAAGGGTCTACCGCGATGTCCGGGCAGGTCCGTACAGGTCCGTACAGGTGCTGCCTGTACGGACCCCGCTACTTCACGTCACACTCTTGTCTCTGCACCTGGGTCGTTCCAGGCGGAGGAGGGTGCATGGACGAGCGCGGCCGACCGATCCCCCCACTGCCCGATCCGGAGTTGATCGAGACGCGGCAGGACTTCGCCCACAGACTGACGGAGATCCGCGAGCGAGCCGGGCTGACCGTGCGAGACGTCGCGAAGGCGGTCGGGGTCCCCGACAGCACCATCGGTGGCTACTTCGGTGGTCGCCACCTGCCGCCGGTCAAGACCTCGTCGATGCTGCCCGACATCCTCGCTGCGTGCGGAGTCACCGATCCGAGCCTGGTCCGTTCGTGGAGCGAGGCGTTGAACCGCGTACGCCGGGTCCCCGGCCGGCGGCCTGCGGGAGCGCCGGTGCCGTACCGCGGGTTGGCTAGTTTCCAGCCTGAGCACGCGGACTGGTTCCATGGCCGCGAGGGCCTGACCGCGACGTTGCTGGACCACGTTCGGCGGCAGCAGATCACCGCCGGGCCGGTGATGGTGGTAGGTCCGTCCGGTTCCGGGAAGTCCTCGCTGCTGCGGGCCGGGCTGGTCCCGGCCCTCCGGGCCGGACGGCTGGCGGTGCCCGGCTCCGCCGAATGGCCGGTCCTCGTCCTCACCCCGGGGCGGGAGCCGACCAGGACGCTCCCCGTCGAACTCGCCGGGCTGCATCCCGGGGCGCGGTCCCTGCTCGTTGTGGACCAGGCCGAGGAGATCTTCTCCGCGGTGCCGGACGAGCAGGATCGCGAGGACGTCCTCGATGTACTGCAGGCCGCTGCCGACGGCGGGGCGCTGGTCGTCCTTGGTCTGCGGGCAGACTTCTACCCCGATGCTCTCCGGCACCCGCGGTTGGCCCGTGCTCTGCAGGCGAACCAGGTCGTTGTCGGCCCGATGAGTGAGGAGGAGCTGCGCCGGGCGATCGTGGAGCCGGCGCGGATGGCCCGCCTCGAGGTCGAGGAAGGTCTGGTCGAGCTGCTCCTGCGGGACCTGCGTCCTCCCTCCGGCAACGGAGCTGCGCACGACGCGGGCGCCCTGCCGCTGCTGTCGCACACCCTGTTGACGTTGTGGTCGCGGGGCGGCCGGAGACTCACGATCGCCGACTACCGCCAGATCGGGGGCATCCGCGGCGCCGTCGCGGCCACCGCCGAATCGGTCTACGGCGACCTCGACACCGCAGGCCGGGTTCTTGCCCGCCAGCTCTTCGGGCGACTCGTGCAGGTCACCGGCAGCGGCAGGGCCACCCGACGTCAGGTCGCCCGAGGTGAGCTCCCGCTCCTCGACCCGGATGGAAGGGCGACCGACCTCGGTGAGGTGCTGGCCCGGTTCGTGGAAGAGCGGCTGATCACGGCGGACGCCGAGCACGTGGAGATCACCCACGAAGCCCTGCTGGACGCCTGGCCCCGGCTGCGGGCCTGGATCGACGCCGACCAGGACCGGCTCCGGGCCCACCGGCAGCTGACCGAGGCGGCCGACACCTGGTGTGCCAACGGCCGTGATCCCGCGTCGCTGCTGCGCGGCGGACGTCTCGCCGCCGCCCGTGAACACCTGCTCGACCCAGCCGAGCCGGTGCGGCTCAACCCGACGGAAATCGAATTCCTCAGCGCCGCCACCGAGCAGGAGCAGGCTGAACTGCGCGGCGCCCGCATCCGGACCCGGCGCCTCCGTCGCCTGCTGGCCGCTCTTACCGCGGCGCTGGTGGCCGTGGGCGCATTGGCCGCGGTCTCGTTCCAGCAGCGGCAGACCGCGACCCGGGAGAAGAACCTCGCGTTGTCCCGCCAGGTCGCCACCGCCGCGAACGATCTCCGCACTCGGGACGTGTCGCTGGCCATGCAGCTGTCGCTGGTGGCCTACCGGACCGCGCCGACACCTGAGGCCCGCGCGAGCCTGCTGGGCTCGTTTCCCGGGCCGGCGCCGACAAGGCTGCTCGCTTCCGCCGGCATGGTCGTGCAGGCCGTGGCGCCAACACCCGACGGCACCGCTGTCCTCGCCGCCGGCGCCGACGGGATCCTTCGGTTCTGGCGCCGCACGGGCGAGCGCTGGCGCCCGAGCGGTGACCGCCCTGCGACTCGGGACGAGCCGACCTACGCCGTCGCGGTGAGCCCCGACGGGCGTACGGCGGCCAGCGGCGGCGGCGACGGTGTAGTCCAGCTGTGGAACCTCGACGGCCCGCAACCGCTGGCCCGCTCCTGGAAGATCCCCGGCCGGGCCACCGCCACGGTGTACTCGCTGACTTTCAGCCCGGACGGTGAGACGCTCGCCGCTGCCCGGGCCGACGGAACGATCGGCCTGTGGGAGGTCGCCGACCGGGAGCACCCCCATCTTCTCGCCCCTCTCTCGGCCGGGAGTCCCCAGCCGGTCCAGGCGGTGACCTTCAGCCCCGACGGCCAGACCTTGGCGGCCGCCGGCGCCGACCGACACGTCCGGCTTTGGGACCTCCGCCGCCGCACCCGACCGACACCGCTCACTCAGCCACTCACCGGCGGCACGAAGACGATCTACTCCCTCGCCTTCACCTCAGACGGCAAGACCCTCGCCGCCGGCAACGGCGACGGCACTGTCCGGCTGTGGGACCTGTCCGACCCGCACGCTCCCGCTCCCGCCCGCACGTCCCTGACCGGGCCGACGAGCTGGGTGAACGGACTCGCGATCAGCCCGGACAACCGGACGGTCGCCGGCGGCAGCTCAGACGGCAAGGTTTGGCTCTGGGACCGCAGCACCGGGCGGGCGCTTCTGACCCTGCCGCACCCGGCACCGGTCACCGCCGTGGCCTTCCTCCCGGACGGGACGCTGACCACCAGCGCCGCGGACGGAGCCGTGCGGCTCTGGCACCTGCCCGGAGCGGTGATGCCCGACGCCGGCGGTCGCGTCTTCACCGCGTCGTTCATCAAGGACGACCAGGTGCTGGTAACCGGCGGTTCGGAGTGGATCGGCTTCTGGAAGATCACCGACCCCACCAAGCCCGTGAGAATCGGAAGGATCCCGCCGCCCGACAACGCCGCCTTCACCGGGGCCACCGCGGTCAGCCCTGACGGCGCCACCCTCGCTGCCGGCGCCGCGGACGGAACCGTCCTCCTCTGGGACATCCGCGATCCGGCCCGCCCAACTCCGCTGCCGCGACCGCCACGAGCTCTCAGCGCCATGGTGGAGTCCATCTCGTTCAGCCCCGACGGTGCCGTCCTCGCCGCAGCAGGCGACGACCACACCGCCCGGCTGTGGGACCTCCGCGACCCACGCCGCCCCAAACCGCTCGGCCGACCGCTACGAGCCCAGAACTACCTCTACTCCGTCACCTTCAGCCCGGACGGCCGAACCCTGGCCGCCGGCGAGGCCGGCAAGCGCGTCCGGCTCTGGGACATCTCCAACCCCTCAGACCCGGCTCCACTCGACCCGCTCACCGGCCCGACCAGCTACGTCTTCGGCGTCGCCTTCAGCCCCGACGGCCGCCTCCTCGCCGCCGGCGGCGGCGACAACCGCATCTGGCTCTGGGACACCACCGACGTCCGCCACCCGCGGCCCATCGGCGAGCCCCTGACCGGGCCGAGCAACTACGTCCTCTGGGTCACCTTCAAACCCCGCAGCCGGCATCTGGTTGCCACCAGCGGCGACGGCACGGTGTGGCTGTGGGACCTGTCCGACCCCGACCGCCCCCGGGAGCTGGCCACGCTGTCGCTGATCTCCGGCCAGACCTACACCGCCGGCGTCGACAGCACCGGCTCCCTCCTCGCCACCGGTAGCGCCGACAGAACTGTCCGGCTGTGGTCCACAGACCCCGACCGGGCCGCCCGCCAGATCTGCCAGCTGGTAGGCGACCCCATCACCCCCGAGGAGTGGCGCCGCCACGTTCCCGGCCTGCCCTACCGCCCTCCCTGCTCCAGCTAGTACGGCAGGCGTCCGAGGACCAGTTCGTTGGCTCTACTCCGCTTCCTGGCGGAGCGACCGCGGCGGTAGATCTCCGGTGAGCGCGGGTATCGGTACCGGAGCGGCTGCTGACGTTGCACCGGGGGGTTCGATGAAGTCGCTGAGGCGCGTGGTCATGCTGATCTTGTCGGTCGCCGCGATGGTCGCCTGGCTGGGGTTCGGCACGGCGGTGGCGGCGCCGTCGGCGCAGGACCGGTCGTTCCTGCGGGCCGCACACGAGCTTCACCTGGCGGAGATCTCGTCCGCCCGGTTGGCCCTGCGCAGGTCCGGGACGGATGAGATCCGGCGACACGCCCAGCTGTTCCTGGCCGACCACCAGCGGCTCGACTCCGAGATCCGCACGGTGGCGAAGCGGTTGGCGGTGCCGCTGCCGGCAACGCCGAGCCGGGCTCAGCAGCAGGAGGTGGCCCAGCTGTCCCGGAGATCGGAAGCCGGCTTCGACGCGGCCTGGCTGGACGGGCAGGTCAAGCTGCACCGGCAGAGCGCGCAGCTCGGCCGCCAGCAGGCCAGCGCTGGATCGGACCCCGCCGTGGTCGCGCTGGCCCGGCGGACGGCCCCGGTCCTGCAGGCCCACCTGGCGATACTTCAGGAGACCCTGGCCGACCGCCCGCTCCGGGCCGTCGAGGGTGGCTCCAGCGGGGAATCGAACGGCGAGCCGACGCGGATGGCACCGCTCGGGCTCGGCCTGATCGGGCTGGCGATGCTGCTGGGGGCGGGCGCGGTGTTCGTCGTCGGGCGGCGGAGGAAGGCTTGACCGGCTGGAGGCGGCGCGGTGGCCGGCACCGCCGGCGGCCGTCGGGGGCTGCGCGGCTCGCGCGGGTGCTGACCGTTCTCGCGCTGGTGGCGCTGGCGGCCGTCAGTGGGCTGGCGGGGGTGCGGCTCCTCGGTGGCATCCGGGTGGAGCGGTCCCCGGAGACGGGCGACGTGCCGGCAGCAATGCCGACCGGCGGGGCGACGACAGCCACGGGGACGGCCACCCGGTCTCCGTCGCGGGCCGCGTCGCCGGTCAGCCCCCGACCCCTGCCCGGGGTGCCCGTCAAGCTGGCGCTGCCGACCGAACGGGTTGTCGCGTCGATCGTGCCGGCCGGCACCCGACCCAACGGCGAGCTGAGGCTGCCCCGCTCGCCGCAGGTGGTCAGCTGGTGGGTCCGCAGTGCCCCGGCCGGGGACCGGCGCGACTCGACCCTCATCGGCGGCCACGTCGACTCCGCGAAGGAAGGCGTGGGCGTCCTCGGGGCCCTCCGGGAAATCGACATCGGCAGCCGGGTGGTCCTCACCGACACCTTCGGCGTCCAGCACAGCTACCGGGTCGCCGCCCGCCGCCTCTACCCCAAGTACGGCCTGCCCGAGGACATGTTCAAGGTCGCCGGACGGGCTCGGCTCGTCCTGATCACCTGCGGCGGTCCGTTCGACGAGGACTCCGGTCGCTACCGCGACAACGTGGTGGTCTATGCCCTGCCCGGCTGACCGCAGACGCCGAGCGGGAAGGCGCATGGCCAGCTCACGGCCCACCAGCTGCGGCGGACGTGCTGGAGGAGCCGTTGCGCGGCCGGGCATCCGGCTCCGGTCGAGTGCAGGGCCGGCCTGCGCCGGCCGTGGCCGTCTCCTCACGCGGTTGCCGGCGACTGCCCCGTGAGCGGGTCCGTCCCGGCCTACACGATCGCCCGGAAGCTCCCCGCCGGGAGCTCGGGGATGTGTCGGCGCGCACGGCGACGACGTTGTGCCACGGATGGGACGTCAACACCGCTCCATGCACGAACCCTTGCACGAATGGTGGCCCAAAAGGTTCTGACCTGCCCGAGGGCAGGTCAGAAGGTGTAGCCCCGACCGGATTCGAACCGGCGCTACCGCCTTGAGAGGGCGGCGTCCTGGGCCTCTAGACGACGGGGCCGTGCGGTGGTGCTGACCTGCGGTGTCGCGTTGAGCGCTGGGGTACCAGGACTCGAACCTAGACTAGCTGAACCAGAATCAGCCGGGCTGCCAATTACCCCATACCCCAATCGACGCGCCCGCCTGCTCAGCGCGCCGGGTGACGATGTTAGCCCATGCCGGCGGCGGTCCCCAAACCGGTACGGGCGGCGCGCAGCCGGGCCAGGGTCCGCCGGCGGCCGAGCAGCTCGAGGGACTCGAAGAGCGGCGGCGAGACGGTGCGTCCGGTCACGGCGACGCGCACCGGCCCGTACGCGAGCCGCGGCTTGAGCCCCAGCGTGTCCACCAGGGCGGCCTGGAGCGCCTCCTGGATGTCCTCGGTCACCCAGGAGTCCAGGCCCTCCAGGACGGAGATGGCGGCGTCCAGCACCGGCTCGGCGGCCGGCGTCAGCGCCTTGGCGGCGGCGGCCGGCTCGATCTCGAAGTGGTGGTCCGGGACGAGCAGGAAGCCGAGCAGCCCGGCCGCCTCGACCAGCGTGCCGGCGCGCTCCTGGACCAGCGGCGCGGCGGCGGAGAGCAGCTCGAGCTGCTCGTCCCGTACCGGCGAGGGCAGCATCCCGGCGCGGACCAGGAACGGCAGCAGCCGCTTGGCCAGCTCGCCCGGCGGCAACTCGCGGATCTTCACCCCGTTGATGGCAGTGAGCTTTTTCACGTCGAAGGTTGCCGGGTTGCGGCTGATCTTGTCGACCGCGAACGCGGCGACCATCTCGTCGAGCGTGAACAGCTCGCGGTCGCCGCCGAGCGACCAGCCGAGCAGCGCGAGGTAGTTGAGGATGCCCTCGGGCAGATAGCCGGCGGACCGCATCGCGATCAGCGACGCCTCCGGCGTCTTGCGCTTGGACAGCCGCTGCCGGCCCTCCCCCAGCACGATCGGCAGGTGCCCGAAGCGGGGCATCGGCCCGGACGCGATGCCCAACTCGCGCAGCGCGGCGTGCAGCGGGACCTGCCGCGGCGTGGACGGCAGCAGGTCCTCGCCGCGCAGCACGTGGGTGATGCCCATCACCGCGTCGTCGACGGGGTTGGTGAGCGGATAGAGCGGGCTGCCGTCGGCACGGGCGAGCACGTAGTCGGGCACGTTGTCCGGCTCGAACCGGACCTCGCCGCGGACCAGGTCGGTGAACACGACCGCCTCGTCCGGCATCCGGAACCGCACCACCGGCCGGCGCCCCTCCGCCTGGAACGCGGCGATCTGCGCGGCGGTCAGCTCCCGGTCGTGGTTGTCGTAGCCCTGGGTCTTGTCGCCGCGCTCGGCCCGGCGGGCGGTCCACTCGGGCTCGGTCGAGTACGACTCGTACGCGTGGCCGGCGGCGAGGAGCTTCGCCACCACCTCGCGGTAGCCGTCCAGCCGCTGGGACTGCACGTACGGCCCGTACGGCCCGCCGATCTCCGGGCCCTCGTCCCAGTCCAGGCCGAGCCAGCGCAGCTGCTCGACCACGCCCCGGTACGACGCCTCGGTGCTGCGGGCGGCGTCGGTGTCCTCGATCCGCAGCACGAAGACCCCGCCGTGGTGGCGGGCGAACGCCCAGTTGAACAGCGCGCTGCGGACGTTGCCGACGTGCAGGTCGCCGGTGGGCGACGGGGCGAACCGCGCCCGCACCCCGCTCTCCGCCCACTCGCTCATCGGGCCCGCACCGGGTTGGTCAGCGTGCCGATGCCCTCGACGGTCACGGACACGGTCTGCCCGGCCCGCAGCGGGCCCACCCCGGCCGGCGTGCCGGTCAGCACCACGTCGTTGGGGAGCAGGGTCATCACGTGGGACACGTACGAGATCAGGGTCGCCACGTCGTGGATCAGCTTGGAGGTGCGGGAGTCCTGCCGGACCTGCCCGTCGACCTCGGTCCGGACGGCCAGGTCGCCCGGGTCGAGCACGGTCTCGATCCACGGCCCGAGCGGGCAGAACGAGTCGAAGCCCTTGGCCCGCGTCCACTGCCCGTCGGCGCGCTGCAGGTCGCGGGCGGTGACGTCGTTGGCCACGGTGTAGCCGAAGACGGCGTCCAGGGCGCGCTCCCGGGGCAGCTGGCTGGCGCCGAGGGGACCGATGACGACGGCGAGCTCGCCCTCGTGCTCGACCTGCTGGGAGTCCACCGGCAGCCGGATGGCGTCGGACGGGCCGATCACGGCCGTGTTGGGCTTGAGGAACAGCAGCGGCGCGTCGGGGGCGGGTCCGCCCATCTCGGCAGCGTGCTCGGCGTAGTTCTTCCCGATGCCGACGATCTTGGTCGGCAGGATCGGGGCGAGCAGCCGGACGTCCTCCACGGCCCAGCGCTCGCCGGTGAACGACGCCGACCCCCACGGGAACTCGGTCAGCGCGGCCACGGTGGGCGCCTCCGGACGGCCCTCCACCACGCCGAACATCCGCTGCCCGGCCGGGGTGGTGAAACGGGCGATCCGCACGCCAGGCAGGCTACCCGCGCCCGGTCGCCCGCCGGCGTCCGGGCGGTGGCGGCTGGGCGCCGCCCGGGCGGCGAGGGATACTGAGGGGGTGACGGTGCGGGACGCGGGCCGGGACCGGGTGCGGCGGCGGGCGCTGCTGCTGGTCGGGACGCTCGCAGGGGTGCTGGTGCTGGCCGGGCTGCTGCCCTGGGTGACCGGCGGGGACTCGACGATCCGGTTCCTGGCGCTGCCGCTGCTGCTGGCCGGGCTGATGGTGACAGGGCTGGCGATCCGGTTCGCGGTGGCGCGCCGGCCGACGCCGGTGACGCCGGTCGAGCGCGGCTGCGACGGGTGTGTCTGCGGCCTGAGCGCCGGCGGCTGCACCACCGACGCCACCACCGCCACCACCGCCACCACGGACGGCACCGCCGGGGCCGGCGGCGGGGCGCGGGGTGACGTGCGGGCTGACGCGTCCTGACGGCCGAGGCGACTTCAACGTCACCGACCGCGAGCACGACCACTGCCTGCCCACCGCCACACCCTCGCGGTCGCCCCGTGTGCCGGCCCGGCCGCCGGCCCGGGGCCGGCCGCTCCGTCAGGTGGTGGCGGCGGCGAGCAGGCCGTAGCGGACCGCGTCGGACAGCGCCAGCCAGGACGCCTCGATGACGTTGGAGTGCACCCCGACGGTCGTCCACTCACGACGGCCGTCGCCGGTCTCCACCAGCACCCGGGTGACCGCGTCCGTCCCGTGTCGACCGTCCAGGATGCGCACCTTGTAGTCCGTCAGGGACAGCTGGGCCAGCGACGGGTGGTACGCCTCCAGTGCGCTGCGCAGCGCCCGGTCGAGCGCGTTCACCGGCCCGTTGCCCTCGCCGGTGGCGACGATCCGCTCCCCCTTGGCGTGCACCTTGACGGTCGCCTCGCTGACCACCCGGCCGTCCTCGCGGCGGTCCACGATGACCCGGTACGACTCCAGCCGGAAGTGGGTGTCCACCGCCTCGCCCAGCTCGGACCGCAGCAGCAGCTCGAAGGACGCGTCGGCCGCCTCGAAGGACCAGCCGTCGGCCTCCAGGTCCTTGACCCGCTCGACGACGCGGCCGACCGCGTCCGGCCGGGCGGACAGGTCCACGCCGAGCTCCCTGCCCTTGAGCTCGACGGAGGCCCGCCCGGCCATCTCGGTGACGAGGATGCGCATGTCGTTGCCGACCAGCACCGGGTCCACGTGGTTGTAGAGGTCCGGGCTGACCTTGATCGCGCTGGCGTGCAGGCCCGCCTTGTGGGCGAAGGCCGACACCCCGACGTACGCCTGCTGCGGGTTGGGCGCCTTGTTGGCGATCTCCGCGACGGCATGCGCGACGCGCACCATCTCCGGCAGGCACCCATCGGGCAGGACCCGCCGGCCGAGCTTCAACTCCAGGTTGCCGATCACCGCAAACAGGTCGGCGTTGCCGGGCCGCTCGCCGTAGCCGTTGGCGGTGCCCTGGACGTGGGTGGCGCCCGCGTCCACCGCGGCGAGGGAGTTGGCGACCGCGCAGGAGGTGTCGTTCTGCGCGTGCATGCCGACCCGGAAGCCGGTCCGGTCGACCACCTCGCGCACCACCCGGCCGATGCCCATCGGCAGCATGCCGCCGTTGGTGTCGCACAGCACGCCGACATCGGCGCCGGCGCTGAACGCGGCCTCCAGCACCCGCAGCCCGTAGTCCCGGTCGTACGCGTAGCCGTCGAAGAAGTGCTCGCAGTCCAGGAAGACCCGGCGGCCCTCGGCGACGAGGAAGCCGACGGTGTCGGCGACCATCGCGAGGTTCTCCTCCGGGGTGGTGCGCAGTGCCTGGTGCACGTGCCGCAGGTCGGACTTGGCGACCAGGCAGACCACCGGGGTCCGCGCGTCCCGCAGCGCCAGCACCTGCGGGTCGGTGGCAGCCCGGGCGCCGGCCTTGCGGGTGGCGCCGAAGGCGACCAGCTGGGCGTGCCGCAGCGAAAGCTCGGTGCGGGCGCGGGCGAAGAACTCGGTGTCCTTGGGCAGCGCGCCCGGCCAGCCACCCTCGACGAAGCCGACGCCGAGCTCGTCGAGCAGCCGCGCCACCGCGAGCTTGTCGCCGACCGAGAACGACATGCCCTCGCCCTGCGCGCCGTCGCGCAGGGTGGTGTCGTAGACGTGGAACGAGTCGTCGAGCATCGGGAACCCTTCCCCACAAACAAGAAGACCTCCCGCGGGTGCGGGAGGTCTGCGCGCTGGCGGTGGTCGCCGGCGCGCTAGGTGATAATGATCATGCTCAGGTGCTGCACGCCGCCGAGCGTAGAACGCCGTCCGCGCTTTTGGAAACGCATCCCACATTGTGGGAGTCCTGGGCGTTCCGCGCGGGCGCGCCGGTGCGACGCCGGGCGGCTGGGGGCTGCCATCCTCGACCCGAGCGGATTGCCGCCCTGCGGGCCTGGTCGGACGCGACCGAGGTCTGGGTCAGGCGGCGGCGACGAGTGCCTGGAACAGGCGCGGATCGGTGCCCTGCTCCGGGTGCCACAGGACGCCGACGCGGAAGCGGGCGCCCGGGTCTTCGACGCCCTCGATGCCGCCGTCGGGCGCGTGCGCGCTGACCGTCAGCGTGCCGGGGTCGACGACGCCCTGGTGGTGGTAGCTGGGCACGTCGACCTCGGGACCGAGGATGCTCGCCAGCCGGGTGCCGGGGACGGTGCGCACGGAGTGTCGCACGTAGACACCGGGGCCGCCGCGGTGGTCCTCGGACTCCAGGTGCTGGACCAGCGTGCCGCCGGCGCAGGCGGTCATCAGCTGCATGCCGCGGCAGATACCGAGCGTCGGCAGGTCGGCCTCGACCGCGGCGCGCACCAGCGCCGCCTCGCCGGCGTCGCGGACCGGGCGGACGCCGATGGTGCGCGGGTCCGGCTCGGCGCCGTACAGCGCCGGGTCGAGGTCGCTGCCGCCCGCCAGGACGAGCCCGTCCAGCCGGGCGACGACGGCGTCCACGCCCTCCGCGGCCGGCGGGACCACCACCGCCCGGCCGCCGGCCGCGTGCACCGCGGTGACGTAGACCTGCGGCAGCAGGACCACCTCGCGGTCCCACACCCCCCACCGGGCCTGCTCGACATACGCGGAGATCCCGATCAGCGGCACCACCCCACCGAGGGTACGGGCGGGACGACCGGCCGGGCTCAAGCCGGTGCGCCCGCACCCGCGCCGACGGTGGCATCGGCGCCGAGCAGCGGCAGGCAGGGCGCCAGCCCCTCGATCTCCACCGGCACGGTCCGGTGCGCCGCCCAGCGGTCCCGGTCCAGCAGCAGCCGCTGCTCGGTCACCGGCCGGTCCCGGACCACCTGGCAGGCGGTGCCGTCGGCGACGTAGCCGAGCCGGCGCGACACCCCGAGCGAGGCGGCGTTGTCGGTGAACGCAGCGGACCGGGCCCGATCGGCGCCCAGACCGGCGAAGGCGAGGTCCAGCACCGCGGCCCGCATCTCGGTGCCGTAGCCCTGCCCCTGGTGACGCCGGCCGAGCCAGGAGCCGGAGTCGACCTCGCGGGTCAGCGCGAAGTCGGTGGCCCCGATGCCCTGCAGGCCGACGGCCGTGCCACCGGCCAGCACGACGAACTCCATCGACCACCGCTCCGGCGCCAGCCGGCCCCACTGCGCCCACTGGTGCTGCAGCACCGACCGGGCCCGCTCGGCCGGCGGCCGGTCGGTCCAGGCGACGAAGAACGGCATCACGGCCGGGTCGTGCACGCCCTCGGCGGCCAGCTCCCCCAGCTCGGCCAGCTGCTCCAGCGAGGGCAGCCGCAGCTCCAGCCGCGGGGTCCGCAGCACGAGCCCGAACAGGGGCCAGACGTCGGTCAGCACGCCTCCAGTGTCGTGGTGCTGTCAGCCGGTTTCCGTACAGCCGGCTGCACGACAAGATCGAACATGCGTTCGAGCAGGACGGTGAGTCCGACATCCTCCGGTCCGGCCGCGATCGGCCGGGCCGGCTCGGGTGGCGGCGCGGGCGGGCGAGGCGCCCTCGGTGCGCTCAGTCGAGGACGTACTGGTTCCACTCCTTGTAGCGGTCGACCTCGCCGCGGGTGGCCGCACTGAAGATCTCCATGATCTCCCGGGTGATCGGGCCCGGCTTGCCGGCGCCGACCTTGCGGTCGTCGACCTCGGCGATCGGCACCACCTCGGCCGCGGTGCCGGTGAAGAACGCCTCGTCGGCCAGGTAGAGGTCGGTGCGCACCAGCGCGTGCTCGACCACCTCGTAGCCGAGGTCGCGGGCGATCTGCATCGCCGAGTCGCGGGTGATGCCCTGCAGCAGGCCCTCCTGGACCGGCGGGGTGATCACCTTGCGGCCGTTGACGACGAAGATGTTCTCCCCCGTGCCCTGGACCACGTTGCCGGCCGGGCTGAGCAGGATCGCCTCGTCGTAGCCGGCCTTGAGCGCGGCCACCTTGGACAGCGACGAGTTCATGTACTGCCCCGTGCCCTTGCCCTGCGGGGCGATCGAATTCTGGTTGATGTGCTGCCAGCTCGAGGTCATCGCCCGGCAGCCGGCCTCCAGCGCCTCGGGACCGAGGTAGAGCCCCCACGGCCACACCGCGATCGAGGTCTCCACGTGGCTCGGCAGCGGGTTGAGCCCCATCTCGCCGTAGCCGAGGTAGACCAGCGGGCGGATGTAGCACGACTCGACCTCGTTGACCCGGACGGTCTCCTTGACCGCGGCGACGATCTCGGCCGGGGTGAAGCCCGGGTCCATCAGGTAGATCTTGGCCGACCGGAAGAGCCGGTCGATGTGCTCGGTCAGCCGGAAGACGGCCGGGCCGCGGTCCGTCCTGTACGCCCGGATGCCCTCGAAGACACCCCAGCCGTAGTGCAGCGTCGGGTTGAGGATGTGCACCTTGGCGTCGTCCCAGTCGACGAGGGTGCCGCTCATCCAGATCTTCTTGGTCGGCGTGATCGGCACGGCGACTCCTTCTTCCCGGGCGCTGGTAGGACGTCCTACCATCCCACACCCGGCGGGGTCGCGGCCGCTAGACCGGCGTGTGCTGGCTGGTCAGGGCGGCCAGCCGGTCGCCGATCGACTCGGTCCGGCCGGGGTCGCCGTGGTCGCGGGTGGCGAGGTCGAACGCAACCGCCGCCTCCACCCGCCGGGCCTGGTCGCCGTGGCCCAGGTGGTCCAGCAGCAGCGCGATCGACAGGACGGTCGCCGTCGGGTCGGCCCGCCCGGTCCCGGCGATGTCCGGGGCGCTGCCGTGCACCGGCTCGAACATGCTCGGGTTGGTCCGGCTGACGTCGAGGTTGCCGCTGGCGGCGAGCCCGATGCCGCCGGTGACGGCCGCGCCGAGATCGGTGAGGATGTCGCCGAAGAGGTTGTCGGTCACCACGACGTCGAACCGGCCCGGGTCGGTGACGAAGAACATGGAGGCCGCGTCGACGTGCTGGTAGGCCACCGTGACGTCGGGGTGCTCCCGGGAGACCTCCTCGACCTTGCGTGACCACAGCGAGCCGGCGTGGGTCAGCACGTTGGTCTTGTGCACCAGCGTCAGGTGCCGGCGCGGCCGGGCCGCGGCGCGGGCGAAGGCGTCGCGCACGACCCGCTCCACCCCGTACGCCGTGTTGACGCTCAGCTCGGTGGCGACCTCGTGCGGGGAGTCCTTGCGCAGCGCGCCACCGGCCCCCGAGTAGGGCCCCTCGGTGCCCTCGCGGACCACCACCATGTCGATCTCCGGCGAGCCGGCGAGCGGGCAGCGCACGCCCGGGAAGAGCCGCACCGGCCGGAGGTTGACGTGGTGGTCGAGCTCGAAGCGCAGCCGCAGCAGCAGCCCGCGCTCCAGCACACCCGGCGGGACGCTCGGGTCGCCGACGGCGCCGAGCAGGATCGCGTCCTGCTCGTGCAGCTCCCCGATCACCGAGTCGGGGACCAGCTCGCCGGTCCGGTGCCACCGGCCCGCACCCAGGTCGTACGTCGTCGGCTCGACACCGGACACCACCTCGCGCAGGACCTTGAGGCCCTCCGCCACCACCTCGGGGCCGATGCCGTCCCCGGGGATCACTGCGAGCCTCATGGCCGTGGAGGGTAGACGACCGCGCTGGCACCCCGCCTGCAGGTGCGTGGCTAGTCGGTGGGGATGTCCGCGGTGCGAGCGGTGGTCGCGCCGATCGCCGCAGCGATGCCGCCGAGCACGTCGGCGGGCACCGCGTTGTCCACCGCCAGCGTCATCAGGGCCTCGCCGCCGCGGCGGGCGCGGGACACCTGGGCGCCGGCGATGTTGATCCCGGCGTCGCCCAGCCGGGCACCGACGGCCCCGACCACGCCCGGCCGGTCGGCGTAGCGGAAGAACAGCAGGTGGCCCTCCAGCCGCAGGTCCACGTCGAAGCCGTCGACCTCGGTGAGCTTCTCCACCTGCTTGGGGCCGGTCAGCGTGCCGGACACGCTCACTGCCTCGCCGGTGGCCAGCACCCCGCGCACGGTCACCAGGTTGCGGTAGTCCTCGGCGTCCGCGTACGTCGCCAGGCCGACGTCCACGCCGCGGTCCTTGGCCAGCAGCGGCGCGTTGACGAACGTGACCTGCTCGGACACCACGTCGGCGAAGACGCCCTTGAGCGCGGCCAGCTGGAGCACGCTCACGTCGTACGCCGCGATGTCGCCGCGGATCTCGACGGTGATGCTCTGCGCCACCCCGCCGGCGACCGCGGTGAAGACCCGGCCGAGCCGCTCGGCCAGCGGCAGCCCGGGCCGCACCTCCTCGGCGACCGGCCCGCCGGCCTGCACGTTGACGGCGTCCGGCACGAACTCGCCCTGCAGCGCCAGCCGGACCGAGCGGGCCACCGCGAGCCCGGCCTTGTCCTGGGCCTCCACGGTGGACGCGCCGAGGTGCGGGGTGACCACCACGCCGGGCAGCCCGAACAGCGGGCTGTCGGTGGTCGGCTCGGTGGCGAAGACGTCGATGCCGGCGCCGGCCACGTGCCCGGACCGGAGCGCGTCGGCCAGCGCCTGCTCGTCGACCAACCCGCCGCGGGCGGCGTTGACGATCCGCACCCCGGGCTTGGTCAGCGCCAGCTCGCGGGCGCCGATGAGACCGAGCGTCTCGGCCGTCTTCGGCAGGTGGATGGTGATGAAGTCGCTCTCGGCGAGCAGCTCCTCCAGCCCGACCAGCCGGACCCCGAGCTGGGCGGCGCGGGCGGGCTGCACATACGGGTCGTAGGCGAGCAGGCGGACACCGAAGGCGGACAGCCGCTGGGCGACCAGCAGCCCGATCCGGCCCAGGCCGACCACGCCGACGGTCTTGTCGGCGACCTCGACGCCGGTGAACTTCGACCGCTTCCACTCGCCGGCCTGCAGGCTGGCATCCGCGGCCGGCACGTTGCGGGCGACCGCGAGCAGCAGCGCGACGGCGTGCTCGGCGGCGCTGACGATGTTGGAGGTCGGCGCGTTGACCACCAGCACGCCGCGGGCGGTGGCGGCCGGGACGTCGACGTTGTCCAGCCCGATGCCGGCGCGGGCGACGACGGCGAGCCGGTCGGCGGTGGCCAGCGCCTCGGCGTCGATCCGGGTGGCGCTGCGGACCAGCACGGCGTCCACGCCGGCGAGGGCGGGCAGCAGCGCGGAGCGGTCGGCGCCGTCGACGTGGCGCACCTCGAAGTCGGAGGCCAGCACCTCGAGCGCGGACGGGGCGAGCTCCTCGGCGACGAGGACGACCGGACGGCGGTCGGGCTGGGCCACTGCTGCTGCTCCTCTGGCTGCACCGGACGGGCGCGCGGGCGCGCGCACGCGAAGCGCCGGCCTGCGCCGGCGCAGGCCCCATGGTATCGGCGCCGGGCAGTACGGCTCGGCGGGCGGCCGTGACCTCCCCCACCGCCACCCGGGCGCGGTCTGTTGCAACCGCGTGTCGCCCGGTACCGTGGGCGGTGCCTGTGGGAGCGCTCACACCAGCGCCCCAGAGGCGGCCGTGCGGCGACGGCGTGGGTCCGCGTGCGGGCGTGCGCCGGGGCGGTCTGGACGTCCGGACCCCCGCCGGGAGGAGATCCCCATGCCCGTCCCCCGCCCACCCGTCCCACGGCACCGGTTGCGCGCCGGTCTCGCCGCCGCCGGAGCCGCCCTGCTGGCCGTGCCGCTCGCGCTGGCCGTCGGCACCGCCGGGCCCGCCGGCGCCGCGGCCGGCTGCCGGGTCACCTACACGGTGACGACCAGTGGAACGTCGGCTTCGGCGCCACGGTCGCGGTGACCAACCTCGGCGACCCGCTCGGCTCCTGGACGCTGCGGTGGTCCTTCACCGCCGGCCAGCGGGTGGACTCGGGCTGGGACGGCGTCTTCAGCCAGTCCGGTGCCCAGGTGACGGTGACCAACGCGCCGTACAACGGGGCCCTGGGCACCGGCGCCACGGTGCGGCCGGGCTTCAACGCCAGCTGGTCCGGGAGCAACCCGGCGCCGGCGTCGTTCTCGCTCAACGGGGTCACCTGCACCGGCGGCACCACCTCGCCGACGGTGTCCCCGACCGTGTCGCCGACGGTGTCCCACGCCCTCACCGACGGCGACGCCGACCACCCCGCCGGGCGGGCACGTCGCCAACCCGTTCGCCGGCGCGACGGCGTA
>CAVXZF010000012.1:0-1336666 GCA_963766325.1 uncultured Actinomycetota bacterium
CTGATCTACCAGGGTGTGGTGGACGGGCACCTGTCGGCGGCGCGGTGGGTGGAGACCTGCTCGACCACCCCGGCCCGGCTGTTCGGCATGTACCCGCGCAAGGGCGTCATCGCGCCCGGCTCGGACGCCGACATCGTCGTGTACGACCCGGGCGGCCGGACCCGCATCAGCGTCGAGACCCACCACATGAACATGGACTACTGGGCGTACGAGGGCTACGAGGTCGCCGGTCACGTCGACACCGTGCTGTCCCGGGGGACGGTCGTCGTCGACGGCGGGGAGTACCACGGCCGCGCCGGGCACGGCCGGTTCGTCAAGCGCGGCCTGTCCGACCTGCTGAGCTAGCTCACCTAGGAACGAGGGGGTTCCCCAATGGACGTCGGTGTCTTGCTGCTGGACCCGCCGGCGTCGCGGGTCGTGGAGCTCTCCCGGCGGGCGGAGACGCCGGGTTCAGCCACGTGTGGACGTTCGACTCCCACCTGCTGTGGCAGGAGCCGTACGTCATCTACAGCCAGATCCTCGCCGCCACCCGGGTGATGGTCGGGCCGATGGTGACCAACCCGGGCACCCGCGACTGGACGGTCACGGCGTCGCCGTTCGCCACGCTGAACGAGATGTACGGCAACCGCACGGTCTGCGGGATCGGCCGGGGCGACTCCGCCGTGCGGGCACCGCGGCAAGCCGACGACGCTGGCGAGCTGCGCGAGTGCGTCAACGTGATGCGGGAGCTGGCCAACGGGCGGGCCTCGAGTACCGGCGGGACGTTGCGTTGCCGTGGGCGGGACGGCCCGGCTGGAGGTGTGGGTCGCGGCGTACGGCCCGAAGGCGCTGGCGCTGACCGGGGAGGTCGGCGACGGCTACATCCTGCAGCTGGCCGACCCGGACATCGCGGCGTGGATGATCAAGTCGGTGCGGGACGCGGCCGCGGAGGCCGGGCGCGACCCGGCCGCCATGAAGTTCTGCGTGGCGGCGCCGGCGTACGTCGGTGACGACCTGGCCCACCAGCGGGAGCAGAGCCGCTGGTTCGGCGGCATGGTGGGCAACCACGTCGCCGACATCGTGGCGCGCTATGGGGCGGATCTCGGCGGCGGGGTGCCGAAGGCGCTGACCGACTACATCGCCGGGCGCAAGGGGTACGACTACAACGAGCACGGCCGGGCCGGCAACACCCACGCCGAGTTCGTGCCGGACGAGATCGTGGACCGGTTCTGCGTGCTCGGCCCGGTGCGGACCACATCGCGCGGCTGCGGGAGCTGGGGACCTCGGGGTGGACCAGTTCGCCGTCTACCTCCAGCACGACGACAAGGAGGAGACGCTGGCGGCGTACGGCGAGCACGTCATCCCCGCGGTCACCGAGCACCTCCCCGCGAAGGCCTGACCCCGGTGACGGGTGCGATCGGCGAGCTGGGGCCGGCGGCGCCGGTCCCCGCCGCCGAGGTGCCGCGCCGGGCCGTCGGCGGGGGCGCAGCTGGGGGCGGGCGGTGCGGCGGGCGGGCTGGTTCGCCGCGTCGGTGGTGCTGGTGGCCGCGCTGTGGGAGGCGTACAAGGCGGTCGGCGAGCCGGACGGCGGGTCGGTGTTCGGGGTCCGGGTGCTGCCCCGGGCCGACGACGCGGCGATGCCGCACGTCTGGACATGCTGCGCCGCTTCGGCCAGCCGGAGAGCTCCGCGGCCGGCGGCAGCCCGGTGGTGGTCGGGGTGCTCGAGGCGGTCTGGTTCACCTTCTGGGTGGCGATGATCGGCCTGTTCCTCGGCGCCCTGGTCGGGCTGCTGCTGGCGTGCTCATGCAGCGGTTCGCGGTCGCCGAGCGCGGCCTGCTGCCGTACGTGATCCTGTCCCAGACCGTGCCGCTGATCGCGCTGGCCCCGCTGATGGCCGGCTGGGGCGGCCGGCTGCACCTCGGCTGCTACCTGGCAGCCCTGGATGTCGGTGGCGGTGATCGCGGCGTACCTGGCGTTCTTCCCGGTCGCGGTGGGCATGCTGCGCGGGCTGCAGTCGCCGCCGGAGCACGCGGTGGAGCTGATGCGCAGCTACGCGGCGGCTGGTGGCAGACGCTGCTGCGGCTGCGGCTGCCGGCCTCGACGCCGTACCTGTTCCCGGCGCTGCGGCTGGCCGGCGCGGCCGCGGTGGTCGGCGCGGTGGTCGGCGAGATCTCCACCGGCACCCGCGGCGGGATCGGCCGGCTGGTCATCGAGTACTCCCGGGAGGCGACCACCGACCCGGCGAAGGTCTACACGGCGATGCTCGGCGCGGCGCTGCTCGGGCTGGCCGTCGCCGGCGTGGTGGCGCTGCTCGAACTCGCGCTGACCCGCCACCAGCCGGCGGGAGGCCGCGCATGACCGAGCCGGCCGTCGAGCTGTCCGGTGTCGACAAGGTCTTTCCCGGCGGCCGCGGCCGGGCCGAGGTGACGGCGCTGGCCGGGGTCGACCTGGCCATCGCGGCCGGGGACTTCGTCTCCCTGATCGGCCCGTCCGGCTGCGGCAAGAGCACGCTGCTGCGGCTGATCGCCGACCTGATCCAGCCGACCGCGGGGACGGTACGGGTCCGGCAAGCCCGCCCGGCAGGCCCGGCTCGACCAGGAGTACGGGATCGCCTTCCAGCAGGCCGGCCTGTTCGACTGGCGGACGGTGCGGCGCAACGTCGAGCTGCCGCTGGAGCTGCGCGGCTGGGACCGGGCGCGGCGCCGGCGCGGGCCGAGGAGATGCTGGAGCTGGTCGGGCTGACCGACTTCGCCGCGGCCTATCCGGCCCAGCTGTCCGGCGGCATGCAGCAGCGGGTGGCGATCGCCCGGGCGCTCGCCACCGGCGCGAGCTGCTGCTGATGGACGAGCCGTTCGGCGCGCTGGACGAGATGACCCGCGAGCGGCTGCAGGCCGAGCTGGTCCGGATCGCCCGGGAGACCAGGCACGGTCGTCTTCGTCACCCACTCGATCCCGGAGGCGGTGTTCCTCTCCGACCGGGTGGTGGTGATGTCCGCCCGGCCGGGCCGGATGACCGACGTGGTCGACGTACGGCTGGGCGAGCGGACCGAGGAGACCCGGCAGTCGCCGGAGTTCTTCGCCAGGTGACCGAGGTGCGCGAGGCGCTGCGGGGGCGCGCGACCGTGCGGGCCGCGGAGGAGCGGTGACCGGGCGGGCCGCCCGGGTGCTGCCGCCGGTGCTCGCCGGCCTCGCGTTCCTGGCCGGCTGGGAGGCGCTGGTGCGGCTCGGCGGGTCCCGCCGTTCGTGCTGCCGGCGCCCTCGGCCATCGGCGAGCAGATCGCCGACAACCGGTCGTGATCTTCGACTCGGCCGGGCCACCGGCGCCAACGCGCTGGTCGGGCTGCTGGCCGGCGCCGTCCTCGGCATCCTCGCCGCGCTGGTGGCCAGCCGCTTCCGGGTGGTCGACTCGCTGCTGGTGCCGCTCGCCGCCGCGGTCAACGCGATGCCGATCATCGCGCTGGCGCCGATCCTCAACACCATGTTCTCCACCACCAGCTCGGTGCCGCGCCGGCTGGTGGTCACGCTCGTCGTGTTCTTCCCGGTCTTCGTCAACACGCTGCGCGGGCTGCGCCAGGTGCACCCGATCCACCGCGAGCTGATGGACAGCTATGCGGCCGGCGGCTGGACCTTCGCCCGGCTGGTGCGGCTCCCCGACGCGCTGCCGTTCGTCTTCACCGGGCTGCGGCTGGCCTCCTCGCTCGCGGTCATCGCCGCCGTGGTCGCCGAGTACTTCGGCGGTCTCCAGAGAGGACTCGGCTCCCGGATCACCTCGGCCGCCTCCAACACCGCCTACCCGCGGGCCTGGGCGTACGTCGCCGGTGCCTGCGCGCTCGGCCTCGTCTTCTACCTCACCGCGACCCTGCTCGAACGACTCGCCACCCCCTGGCGGGCCGCCCTGTCCACCTGAGCGCTCGCGTACGTCCGTACCCCCGAGGAGCTGCGATGAGACGATCAGCCCGCATGCTGGCCATCGGCGCCGCGCTGACCCTGCTCGCCACCGCGTGCGGCGGCTCCGACGACGGCGGTGATGCCGCCGGCGGCGACGGTCCGGTCAAGGTCAAGCTGCAGCTGCAGTGGGTCACCCAGGCCCAGTTCGCCGGCTACTTCGCCGCCGTCGAGCAGGGGTTCTTCCGCGAGGAGGGCCTCGACGTGGAGATCCTCGAGGGCGGCGTGGACATCGTGCCGCAGACCGTGCTGGCCCAGGGCCAGGCGGACTTCGCCATCGCCTGGGTGCCCAAGGCGCTCGCCTCCCGCGAGCAGGGCGCCCAGATCACCGACGTCGGCCAGATCTTCCAGCGGTCCGGCACGCTGCAGGTGTCCTTGAAGGACAAGGGCATCAGCGCCCCGGGCGACCTGCGCGGCAAGAAGGTCGGCAACTGGGGCTTCGGCAACGAGTACGAGCTGTTCGCCGGCATGACCCAGGCCGGGCTCGACCCGGCCAAGGACGTCACCCTGGTGCAGCAGCAGTTCGACATGCTCGCGCTGCTCAAGGGCGACATCGACGCGGCCCAGGCGATGACGTACAACGAGTACGCCCAGGTGCTGGAGGCCAAGAACCCGGCCACCGGCAAGCTCTACCAGCCCTCGGACTTCACCGTGCTGGACTGGAACCAGGTCGGCACCGCCATGCTCCAGGACGCGGTCTGGGCCAATACCGAGCGCCTGGAGAGCGATACGGAGTACCAGGACACCACGGTGAAGTTCCTGGCCGGGGCGGCCCGGGGCTGGGCTTTCTGCCGGGACAACGCGGAGAAGTGCCGGGACATCGTGGTGGCCAAGGGCTCCAAGCTCGGCGGCAGCCACCAGCTCTGGCAGATGAACGAGATCAACAAGCTGATCTGGCCGTCCCCGAACAAGATCGGCATCGTCGACGAGGTGGCCTGGGGCAAGACCGTCGACATCGCGCTGAAGACCCGCAACGCCGAGGGCAAGACCGTGCTCAGCGAGCAACCCCAGGGGCTGGCGTACACCAACGAGTACATGCAGAAGGCGCTCGACAAGCTGGCGACCCGCAACGTCGACGTCACCGGCACGTCGTTCAAGCCGGTGACGGTCGAGCTCAAGGAAGGCGGCGGCTGACCGAGTCGTGACCGATCCCGGTCGACTCCGATCGGGATCGGTCACGGACTGTCCGACCGATGGCGGGTGTATGTCGCGCGGTGGACCAGGCGGTGTCCCGAGCGCTCGGCGTGGCCCGGGCGCTGACCCGGGACCGCTGCCGACCGCCCGCATCGTGGCGGCCGCTGACGCCGCGGTCAGCGGCCGGGCCGGGGCTCGCACCGGACGTGCTCGGGCCGTACGCCGATGCCGATCAGATAGGCGGTGACGCCCTGCAGCACCGGGAAGCGGTCGACCAGCCGGAGCGGGAGCGGAGCGCCGCCGGCTGACCCGCCGGCCAGCAGCGGCTCCAGGAAGCGGTCCTGGATCAGCCGCTGTCCGAGCTGGGTGCCCACCGTCGGCGGCATCCGCCGGCGCTGCACCCGGGCCAGGTCCCGCTCGGTCAGCCCGCCGCTCCACAGTGGATCGATCAGCAGGTTGGCCGCGGCGACCGCGTCCTGCACGGCCAGGTTGATGCCCACCCCGCCGATCGGCGACATCGCGTGCGCGGCGTCGCCGAGGCAGAGGAAGCCCGGGCGGTGCCAGCGGCGCAGCCGGTCCACCTGCACGTCCAGCACCCGTACGTCGTCCCAGCTGCGCAGCTCGTCCACCCGGTCGGCGAGGAACGGCTCCAGCCGGGCCAGGTCGTCCCGGAACTCCTGCAGCCCGCGGCTCCGGAGCTCCTGGTAGCCGCCCTTGCGGATGACGTACGCGGTCTGCCAGTAGCCACCGCGGTCGATCCGGATCATCAGGCGGCCGGGGGACAACCGGCCGGCCGTACGCTGCTCGTCCGTCTCCCGCCGGGAGAGCCGGAACCACAGCACGTCCATCGGCGCCCCGTACCGCCGCGCCCGCAGCCCGGCCGCCGCCCGCAGCACCGACCGGCGCCCGTCCGCGGCCACCGTCAGGTCGGCCCGGGCCTCGTGCTCGTGCCCGTGGTCGTCCCGGTAGGTCAGGCCGACCACCTGCCCGTCCTCGACCAGCAGCCCGGTCGCCTCCGCCTCCAGCAGCAGCCGGAAGGTCGGCAGCTCGACCGCGTGCGCGGTGACGAAGTCGAGGAAGTCCCACTGCGGCAGGAAGGCGATCTCCCGGTGCCGCCCCGGCAGCCGGCGGAAGTCCGCGAGCGTGTGCTCCCGCTCGTCGGTGGCCACCGACAGGGTCGCCACCCGCTGGTGCGGCAGCCGCGCGAAGTCCGCGCCGAGCCCCAGCTCGTCGAGCAGGGTCAGCGTCGACGCGTGGATCGTGTCGCCCCGGAAGTCCCGCAGGAAGTCGCCGTGCTTCTCCAGCACCACCACGTCGATCCCGGCCCGCGCGAGCAGCAGCCCCAGCATCGCCCCGGCCGGTCCACACCCCCCGATCACACAGGTCGTCCTGATCGGTTGTGTCACACCTCGGATCCTAGGAACGGGTGGCTGACCGACCGGCCGGGGGCGGTTCGCCCCCACCCCGGCCGGCGGGTATCCTGTCCCGGTCGGAGCGGCCCCGCCCGCCCGAGCGCTCGTAGCTCAACGGATAGAGCACTTGACTACGGATCAAGAGGTTGCAGGTTCGAGTCCTGCCGAGCGCGCGTCTGGTTGAGACAGTCCACAGGGCCCGACCTCGCAGGTCAGGGCCCTGTGTGCTGTCCAGGGCCGGGCTCGGGACGATCAAGTTCTCACCAGCCCACCCAACCCGCCGTTCCGATACCGGGCCAGCCGCGTGTGCAGGGTCTGCCGGGACACCCCGACCTTGGCGGCGACCTCGGTCACCGGCCGGCCCGCGAGCACGGCCAGCGCGGCCTACCGCCGCGTGCGCCGACGGTCCGGCGACCAGCGGGATAAGTCCCACCGGTCGCCGGCGGCGCCCGTGCCGCTCTACTCGCCGACGATGACCAGGCCGTCGTGCTCTGCGTGGTCCTCGAAGTCCTTCACGTTCAGCGTCGCCAGCGGCAGCCCGCGAGCCACGCAGCACGCCGCGGTCCACGAATCGTTCGTCGGCCGCGGCCGACCACGGAGCCGAGCTGCCGCCGCGGACCGGCCCCACTCACGGGACACCAGCTCGTCCGACTCGATGACCACCATCCGGGCCAGGAAGGCGTCCAGCTCGTCGCGGGACCGCCGGCCCCAGCTGCGGGCGTCCGCCCACTGCCACAGCTCGCCCATCGTCACGAAGGACATGATCTATGGGGGTGTGTCGAGGGCGTAGGTGCCGGCGGTGGTGCGGGTGAGAGAGCCGGCGCCGCGATGGTGACGGCAAGGCAGGACGCGGCCGCGGCGACGAACGTGTCCTCCGGGCTCCACACGTCGGGGTCGGTGCCCCGGAACACCGGCGGGGTCGCGATGTCGAGCGGTTGCTTGCCCTCGACCGTGGCGGTGGTGCGACGGTCGCCGTCCCAGACGTCGACGGGGAATCGGTAATCACGGGCCATCAGGAATTCCTCATGAGATCGGGGTCAAGAGAGGCCACCTGACGGCGCAGCTGATCCATGTCGAGGTCGCGCACCGCCTGGATGACCTGCTGCAGCGCCGCTGCCGGCAGGGCGCCGGCCTGTGAGAACACAAGGATGCCGTCGCGGAACGCCATCAGCGTCGGGATGCTCCTGATCCCCGCCGCGGCGGACAGCTCCGGCTGGTCCTGGGTGTCTACCTTGCCGAACGTGATGTCCGGGTGCTGCTGGCTCGCCGCGTCGTACACGGGCGCAAACATCCGGCACGGCCCGCACCAGGATGCCCACCAGTCCACGAGAGTGATGCCGTCGCGGGTGACCCTGGTCTCGAACGAGTCCTTCGTCAGGTTGACTGTCGTCATCTCATCCTCACTCGCCACCATCGAAGATACCCCCTACGGTATTGAACGTCAGGGGTCACGTGACATTCCCTCGTCCTGGTAGGCGTGGGAGTGGGCAGCGTCGAATGTCGGGTGCCGAACACCACTGGCCGCTGCTCGCGCGGACTGCCGAACCGGAGTGTGTTCACGGTCGCCCGGGTCCGTAGGGCCTTGGCACCGGCCAGGCAGGACCTAACCCGTCCGGTGAGCAGGATCCGCCGGCCGACGACCAGTCGGGCCCTCCCCGCCCGGCTTCGGTGCCCGGGAAGTCAGGCCAGGGACAGGAACAGCTTCTCCATCTGGGCCAGGTTCGCCGCCTGGTCCGCACCGTCGTCTGCGGCAGTCATGCACTGCTGCAACCCGCTGGCGATGACCTTGAAACCGGCGCGGTCGAGGGCTTTGGAGACGGCGGCGAGTTGCATGACCACGTCGGCGCAGTCCCGGCCTTCCTCCAGCATCGAGATCACCCCGCGGATCTGCCCCTCCGCACGGCGCAACCGCTTGATCACCAGAGCGGTCGCATCCTCGTCTACCTGCATGCCGGGTCTCCTGATCGCCATCGCTTCTGTCAGCGTACCCCTTGGGGTATCGGTTGGGACGTCGGTTGTCTGGACCGAGGCGCGACTTCACTCTCCATGCCGTCTCCACACCGGTTCCATCCCGCGCGCACGCTCCGGCGCGACGCTGAGGGTGTCAGGCCACAGGGAATCGATGAGGGAGGAACCATGAACGCGAGGACGCGTCGGGCGGCGGCTCTGCTCGCGGTAGGCGCGCTCGGGCTCGGCGGCCTGGCCGTGGCGGCGCCCGCCGTGGCCGGTGCAGGTCCGTCGGTGGCCGGATCCGACCCCGGCCCGGGATGGCAGGGCGGCCCCGGCATGGGCCCGGGCAACGGCATGGGCGCTGCTCACGACTCCTCGGGGATGGGGCGCGCTGCTCGGGACGGCAGCTGCGCCGGCGTGATCGCAGCTCAGGGCACCCTGACCGAGCGGCAGAAGACGACGCTGGCGGCGATGGCGCAGGAGGAGAAGCTCGCCCACGACCTGTACGCGGCCTTCGCCGCCGAGTACCCGGCCGTGGTGTTCGACCGGATCGCGGCCTCCGAGACCCGGCACCTGACCGCGGTGCGCGCCCTGCTCGACCGGTACGGGCTGGCGGACCCGACCGCGGGCAAGCCGGCCGGCCAGTTCAGTGACCCGGCCCTGCAGGCGAGCTACGACAAGCTGCTTGCCGAGGGGCGGGCCAATCAGGTCGCGGCACTGCAGGTCGGGCAGCGGGTCGAGAAGGCCGACATCGCCGAGCTGCGGTCGGCGCTGAGCGGGCTGACCGCTGCCGATGTGCAGCAGGTCTACACCCGCCTGCTCACCGCCTCGCAGCATCACCTGATCGCCTTCGAGTACTGGTCGACTCGCTGACCGGATCACGCACAAGGGGCGGCGACCGCACCGGCCGCCGCCTCAACGATACCCCCCGCGGTATACTGAAGGCGAGGTAGGCCTGATGACACCAGACAGCAGTCCCGAGCCGCTCGGGCGCATCACCCGGGTGCGGGCCGTGGCCGCCCATCCGGACGACGAGTCGTCCGGCCTCGGCGCCGTCCTCTCCGAACTCGTCGCCCGCGACATCCCGACCAGCCTGCCTGCGACTGATCCACCCACCGACCCAGGAGGGCCACCCGCCATGACTCACGGCATCACAGTTCGCCTGTCCGCCCCGTTCGCGCCCACCGTCGAGCGCGTGCGCGCAGCCCTGGCCGACCAGGGCTTCGGCGTGCTTACCGAGATCGACGTGCAGGCCACGCTGCGGGAGAAGCTCGGCGTGCCGATGGAGGACTACCTGATCCTCGGCGCCTGCAACCCATCCCTGGCCCACCGCGCGCTCGACGCGGACCGGGACATCGGCCTGCTGCTGCCCTGCAACGTCGTCGTCCGCGCCGACGGCCCGGGCACCACCCTGGTCCAGGCCCTCGACCCGCAGGTGATGGTCCAGATGACCGGCAAGCCTGAGCTGAAGGACGTCGCCGACCAGGCCACCGCCCGCCTACGCGCGGCTCTCGACACCCTCGTCGGCTGATGACGCCCGCGCCGCTGAGGCCGAGCAGTCCCTCGCCCGGGCCGGACTGCCGAACCTGTGCGTCCTCGCCGGCGGCATGCTCGCCTGGCAGGCAGCCGGCGCACCGACGAACCACGGCCGCTGTCGCTGGGACATCGAACGCCAGGTCCGGCTCGTTGCCGGCGTCATCGTGCTCGCCAGCGTCCTCGCATCCGTGCTCCTGCCCGGCCTGAAGTGGGCTGCCGCACTGGTCGGCGCCGGGCTCACCGTCGCCGCGCTCACCGACAGCTGCGTGATGGGCACGATGCTGGCCAGGCTGCCCTTCAATCGGGGCGGCCGGTGCGACCTGGACGCGGTCGTCAACCAGCTCCGCGAGGCGGACCCTGCACGGAGCGCGTGATGACCGCCTTGGCGCTCACCGTCGCCCTTGCCGCGATGATCGGCGTCAGCCTCGGCCTGCTTGGTGGGGGCGGCTCCATCCTCGCCGTGCCCCTGCTGGTCTACGTGGCGGACCTGCCCACCAAGGAAGCCATCGCCACCTCGCTGCTCGTCGTCGGCGCCACCAGCGCCGTCGCCGTCCTCCCGCATGCCCGCGCCGGCCGGGTGCGCTGGCGCACCGGGTCGATCTTCGGGCTCGCCGGCATGGCCGGGGCCTACGCCGGGGGTCGGCTCGCGGCGTACGTCCCGGCCGCGGTCCTGATGACCGCGTTCGCGGTGATGATGCTCGCCACCGCCGCCGCGATGATCCGGGGCCGCCGCCGGTCCGAACTGGAGGCGGTGCCGGGCGAGCTGCCGGTGCTGCGGGTCATCGCCGAGGGAGTGGTCGTGGGCCTCGTCACCGGCCTTGTCGGCGCCGGCGGCGGCTTCCTGGTCGTAGCCGCCCTGGCGCTGCTGGGCGGCTTGCCCATGCCGGTGGCGGTCGGCACCTCGCTCGTCGTGATCGCGATGAAGTCCTTCGCCGGCCTCGCCGGATATCTCTCCACTGTGGACATCCCCTGGGGACCCGCCGGCGCGGTCGCCGCGGCCGCCGCCCTGGGCAGCCTCGCCGGAGGCCGGCTGGCCGGCCGCATCCGGGAAGACGTCCTGCGCAAGTCCTTCGGCTGGTTCGTGGTCGCCATGGCCCTGTTCGTTCTTGGCCAACAGCTCCCGACCGGGCTGCGGACCGACCCCCGGATGCTCGGTGCAGCCGGGCTTGCCGCCGCAGCCGTCGCGGCAGCTGCCCTCCAGCGATGGCGCCAGCGTTCGGTGCGGAGCGCGCAGTACCGGAGTCAACGGCCCGTGCGCGCGAACGGTAGGTCCGTCCACGCCGCGTCCCAGCTGACGACGACGCCGGCGCCCGCTGCGGGTGGTGCTCCGCCGCGGGTGACGGGCGGCGGTGAGGTCGGCGGGCAGGTCCTTGGCCGCTTCGCCGATCTCGATGAGCCTGACCCGGACCGCGTCGAAGACCGGCCCGTCGGCGACTGGATCGTCGGCGGGACCTCGTCGTAGATGCTCGTCGGTGGCATCGCAGGCCAGGTGCCGGCGGATGGGTCATTGAGCGTGGCCAACGGCTGCACGAGCGCCATCGGCGGTTCGGTGAGGCCGAGATGCTTATGTCGTATTTTGCACTACGGTGTTCGCGTACGGTAAAGACTCCCGGTGGACCGTTCAGAGGGTGGTCCCTCCACCCTGATGCCGGCTAGCGTCCCCGCCGTGCGGACCTGGCCCCTGGTGGGGCGTTGTGGCGAGCTGGGAGGAATCGCGGCGGCCGTGGCCGACCCGGCCGTCCGGGCGGTGGTGATCACCGGACCCGCGGGGATCGGCAAGACCCGGTTGCTGGACGAGGTGGCCGGGTGGGCGGAAGGCGCGGGCCACGGCGTCGTCCGGGTGCGCGCGACCGCGTCGGCGGCGAGCATGCCGCTCGCCGCCGTCCAGGCTCTGCTGCCGGACGAGGGCGGGCACGCCTCGCACCGGGAGCTGCTGGCCGCGGCGGTGTCGGCGCTGCGGCGGCGGCACGAGCGGGGGGCGGGCCGGCTGCTGGTCACCGTCGACGACGCCCACCTGCTCGATGACGCCTCAGCCACGCTCGTGCACGCGCTCTGCGCGGGCGGCGGTCCGCTCGTGGTGGCGGTGGTCAGGGCTGGTGCGCGCGCGCCTGATGCGGTCGCGGCGCTCTGGAAGGACTTCGACGCCGATCGGGTCGAGCTAGGCCCGCTGTCCGACGCAGAGGTGGCGGCGCTCCTGACCCGCGCGCTGGGCGGCCCGGTCGAGGGCCGGTCGGCGCACCGGGTGACCGCGATCAGCGGGGGAAATCCGCTTCTGGTGCGCGAGATCGTCCGCGCCGCGCAGCGGTCCGGAGGGCTGGTCCGGGACGTGGACGGGCTCTGGCGGCTGGCCGAGGCGCTGCCGCGGTCGCTCCGGTTGGAGCAGATCGTCGAGGAGCAGGTGCGCGGAGTCGGCCCGGGGGCCAGGCTGGCGGTCGACGCGCTGGCGCTGGTCGGGCCGCTGGCGCTGGACCTGCTTGTCCGGCACGCCGGCCGGGACGCCGTCGCCGAGGCCGAGGCCGCCGGCTTGGTCCGGGTGCTGACGGACGGCCGGCGGCGCGTCGTCGAGCTCAGCCACCCCCTCTACGCCGAGGTGCTGAGCGCCGGCCAGCCGCGCCTGCGCGCACAGGACCTGCACGCCGCGCTCTCCGAGATCCTGAACGCGACCGGGTTGCGCCGGCGCGGCGACCTGGCGCGGCTCGCCCGCTGGCAGCTCGCCGCGGGACTGCTGCCGGACCGGCCGGCCCTGGTGGACGCGGCCGTGACCGCCCACGGGCAGGGCGACCATCCGCAGACCCTCGAGCTCGCCGCGCTGGCCGAGGCGTATGACGACCATCCGGACCCGGAGGCGGAGTACCGCCTGGCCACCGCCTGCGCCGGATCCGCCCTGTGGCTGGGCCGGACCGCTGACTCGGACAGCTACTTCGGCCGCGCGGTGGCCGCGGCACCGGCGGCGGCGCGGGGTGCGGTGTTGTTGGGCCGGGCGTTCAACCTGTTCCTCGGCGCCGGCCGGGTGAGTGCGGCCGACCGGATGCTGGCGGAGGCGAGCCGGGCCGGTGCGCCGCCCGGCGCCGTCGCGGCACTCCGCGCACTTTTCTTGATCAGCGCCGGCCGGATCGCGGAGGCCTTGGCGGCTTGCGACGCGGTCGCGGACGACGAACGTTCCGTCGCCGCGGTGCGGGTCAGCGCGCTGACCTGGTCCGGGCGGAGCGCGGACGCGGTCGCCGCGGCGACCGTCTCCGAGCGGCTGGACCCGGTCGACGGCGCACCGGAGCAGGTGTTGGACGCCACCGCTTGCACCGCGCTGGCCGTGAGCGAGGGTCTCGGCGAGGTGGAGGCGCGGGCCCGGCAGAGCTACACCGAGGCCCTCGGCCGGCCCGACCTCGGCGCCCGGGCGATGTGGGCCTTCGCCCTCGGACACCTGCTGCTGTGGTGGGGACGGCCGTCCGAGGCGGCGCCGCTGCTCGCCGAGGCGGCCACGACCATGGCAGAGCGACCCACCGGCCTGGGCCCGGCCGCCCACATGCACTGCCTGGGCAACCTGGCGGAGGCGCGCGCACTGCTCGGCGACGTGGTGGGGGCCGATCGCGCGCTGGCCGAGGTCGAGCTGGTGCCGGTCGGGGACTGCACCTCCACCGCGCTGGAGACCGGCCGGGCCTGGACGCTGGCCGCGCGGGGCGAGCGGGACCGCGCCCGGGCGCTGTTGCGGGACACCGTCGATGACGCCGAGCGGCTCGGCAACCGGTTCGCCGCCGGGCGGGCGCTGCTCGATCTCTCCCGGCTCGGCGACCCGGAGGCGGCGGCCGAGCTGGCCCGCACCGGATCCCGGCTGCAGGGACGGCTGCCCCGGCTGTGGGCGGCCTACGCCGCCGGTCTGCTCGGGGACGCCGCCGCGGCGGTGTCGGAGCTGGAGGGGGCCGGCCATTGCCTGCTGGCCGCGGAGGCGGCCGTGGCCGCCGCCGGCGACGCGGAAAGGGTCGGCGGACCGGTGGCCGCGGCCCGGCTGGCCGCCCATGGCCGGCGGCTGCTCGACCGGGAGGGCGTGCTCGCGCCCTGGCTCGACCCGCCGCCCGGACTGCCTTCGCTGACCCGGCGGGAGAGGGAGGTCGCCCGGCTGGTGGCCGACGGCCGTTCCAGCCGCCAGGTGGCCGAGGACCTGCACCTCTCGGTCCGAACCGTGGACTCCCACCTGGGGCACGCCTACCGCAAGCTCGGGGTGCACACCCGGGCCGAGCTTGCCGCGGCCCTACGCGACATCGACGGCGGGCCGGGCGACTGAGCCCTCGACGGCGAGCGTCATCCTTGACGCGATCGAAGGTCCGTCCATGCCGGACGCACGCCAATGACGAAGTGGAGCACACTTATCCCACTTCAGTAAGGAAGGGCCGGCTTCTCCGTACTCCCACCGATCAAACCAGTAACGGCTGGTCTTCCGTTATTGTCCGGCTCGCCCGTTACGATCTGCCCGACTCCTGCCGCGGAGTCCCGGAGATGGCGGTGGCGCGCCGCCGCAGGAGCCTCCGGTCGGCACGGTGGCCGCGAGAGGAGGGAAACATGAACGCACTTCCCACTGCGGAGGAGAAGCACTTCAGTGCCGAGTCCGCAGTCGCTCCGGGCGGATGGTGCTGCAGCTGCTGCTGCTGGTGCTGGGCCAACATCTTCTTCTAGAGGCGCCTGCGCGGCTCTCGAGTCGCGCTCCGTCTCGTCCGCCCAGCGTCGGTTGTGGGGCTGGGAGTGCCCAGCCCCACAACCTGCCATCCGCCTGTTGGAGCCCGATGTCGCCGTCCACCCAGCTCGGCTGTCCACCCCGACCCGTGGCGAGCATCCGCGACGCGGTCAGGGTCTACGGCGCGCGCACGGCGGTCGACGGGGTGACCGTGGAGGTCCGCGGTGGCGAGATCACCATGCTCGTCGGGCCGAACGGGTGCGGGAAGACGACGACCATGGAGATGCTGGTCGGTCTCCGGCGCTTCACGTCCGGCGAAGCCGCGGTGTGCGGCATCCCGGTGCGACCCGGTGGCGGTCACCGGCGGTACGTGGGAGTCCAGCTGCAGCAGTCCGGTCTGCCCTCGCGCATCCGGGTGCACGAGGTGCTGGCCGCGGCGGGCAGCCTCCACGCGGAGCCGACCGATGCCCGGGGGCTCGCCGACACGTTGGGTCTGGCCGGGCACTGGAACGTCTCCGTCGACAAGCTGTCGGGCGGCCTGCGGCGGCGGCTCGACATCGCCGCGGCGTGCATGGGACGACCGCCGCTGCTCGTCCTGGACGAGCCGACCAGCGGGATCGACGCCGAGGGTCGGGCCGAGGTCTGGAAGTTCCTGCGGGACCAGGCCAGGGCCGGCACCGCGGTGCTCGCCTCCACCCACGACCTCGCCGAGGCCGAGGCGTTCGCCGATCGCCTCCTCGTGATGGACTCGGGACGCATCCGCCTCTCCGGTACGCCGGACGAGGTGATCGCCTCCGCCGGCGGGCAGTGGCGGATGCGGATCACCGACCTCTCCCCGCGCGGCCGGTCCGCGGTTGCCGCGAGCGGCCTGACCTCCTGCACCGCGGGCGCAATCACGATCGTGGTCGGCAGCAAGGAGGACGTCGACGCGCTGCACGCCCGGCTCCAGGAGCAGTTGCTGGAGCACGGGGAGCAGGCGCCGGAGGTGCTCACCGGCCGGATCCGCCTGGAGGACGTGTTCCTGCTGACCGCGCAGCGGAAGGTGCCCTCGCCATGACGGGTTCGTCGGCGGAGGCGGCGGGGATGGCCGGACACCGCTCGCCCGTCCGCGCGGTCCCGGGCGCCGAGGGCGAGCCCGAGGGGGAGCCGCTGAGCGAGCCGGAGCTGGGTGGCGCGCGCGCCGCCCCGCTGGGACGGATGCTCCGGGTCTGGATCCGCCAGGAGATCCTGCTGTTGCTGCGCGAGCCCGTCGCCGTCTTCTTCAGCCTGGCCTTCCCGGCCGTGATCTACGTGTTCATAGGCATCCCGTACGCCGACGAGGTCGTCGACGACGGCTTGCGGTTCATCGACGTCGTCTTCCCGGCGCTGGTCGGCACCGTAGCCGCGAACCTGCTGCTCATGGGCCTGCCCATCTACGTCGCCGAGCTGCGGGGCCGGGAGGTGGACAAGCGCTACCGGGCGATGCCGCTGCCCCCCGGGGTCTTCGGCGCCGCCGTCGTCATCGCGATGCTGACCCTGGTCGCCGCCGCCAGCGCCGTCATCGTGGCGATGGTCGCCGTGGGCAGCGGGCTGCGTGCCGAGGTGCTCGACCCGCTGTTCGTCCTGCTCAACCTCGCCTTCGTCGCGATGCTGTGCCCGATCGGTTTCTTCCTCGGGACCCTGGCGTTCAGCGCGCGCACCATCCAGGCGTTGACCGCGGCGGTCTTCTTCGTGTTGTTCTTCGGGTCCGGGGCCGCGGCCCCTCTCGAAGGGCTGCCCGGTCCGTTCCGGGCCGTCCTCGAGTGGAACCCGCTGAAGATCTGGTTCGACCTGCTCGTCACCGTCTACGTCGATCGCGGCGTCGAGCTCTCCCTCTGGCTCAGGACCGGGCTGACGGTCGTCGTCTCCGCCCTCGCGCTCGCGGGTGGCCTCCGAAATTGGAAGCGGGTGCCGTGAACGAACCGACCGCGGCCGGGTCCGCCGGACTCCAGGTCACCCACTACAACCGCGACGTGCCGTGGCTGAACGCGCGGATCCCGGAGGACGAGTACCTCTCCATCCAGGAGATGCTCGACGTCTACAGCCCGTTCGGCGAGATCCGCACCGTCCTGACGGCCCTGCGGGCCGGCCTCGGCGTCAACGGATACCAGGGATCGGCCAGCCCGATGTCCCTCGACCATGTGTTCCGGCGGATCATCGGGCTGCCCGGTCTCAGCACGGGTCTGGACCGGGACATCTACGGGGGCGGCAAGGGGCTCACCCTGCACGACTCGGCCATGTCCTCGCTCGGTGAGGCCATCGAGCGCATGCTCGGGTCCTTCTCGGGGCTCAGCAAGGCGACGGAAGCCGCCGAGTGGCACGGGACCTCGGCCGAGCTGGCCCGGCTCGGGCGGGCGCACGTCGGTCCCAAGGACCTCCAGATCTTCGCGCCGGAGCAGTTCGGCGAGGACGGCTTCCTCTGCGAGCCGTGGACCGCCGAGTCCCGGATGAAGTGGATCCGCGGGACCAACCTGGTGACCGGCGAGCCGTGGTGGGTCCCGTCGCAGCTGGTCCATATGTTCTACATCCGGGACCGTGGCGAGGCCCGTATCGGAGTGTCCAGCTCCGGCGGGCTGGCGGCCCACCTGGACGCCACCCGGGCCATCCGGCACGGCACGCTGGAGCTGGTCGAGCGGGACGCCGCGAACCTCAGCTGGTTCTGCCGCGTGCTGCCGCAGCGCCTGGAGATCGACGCGCCGCTCGAGGACCCGAAGCTGCTCCGGTGGCTGGACAGCGCCGCTCGGTCGGGCACCGACGTCACTTTCTACGTGCACCGGACGGACGTCCCGGACGTCTGCGTCGTCACCGCCATCGCGGTGGAGGCAGGGCTCGACGAATACTGCTACCTCGCCGGCGGCGGGGTGGGCCTGCACGTCGAGTCGGCGATGCGCAGCGCCGTCGCCGAGCTCATCCAGTCCGAGCGCATGGTCCGGACCCCCGATCTCGCCCCCGGCTGGCGGCTCGTGCAGGGCTTCGAGCGCATGTTCGGGATCGACCGGGACGCCTCCGAGGCCGACTTCCAGAACTTCATCCAGGTGGTGCCCTACTACGGGTACGCGGCGAACCAGTCCAGGTTGGACTGGTACTTCCGGGCGGCCGACCAGCCCGTGGTGCGGATGAGCGAGCTGCCGGCCCACCGCTTCGCGGACCCGGCGGCGGAGCTCGAGTTCGTCCGGGACATCTGCCACCGGGCCGGCCTGACGCCCGTCGTCTTCGACTTCACCCCGGAGACCTTCAACCACGTCAGCCTCCAGAAGGTGTTCATCCCCGAGCTCGTCCCCGCCTTCCCGCCGAACCTCAAGATGCTGGGCCACCGGCGCTACTTCGAGTTCCCGATGCGGCTCGGGCTGAGCTCCGGACCGCTGCGGTACGCCGACCTCACCGCCGAGCCGTTGCCCTACCCGTGACCACACGAAGCGACCGCGGTGCGGTGAGAGGGAACGTGTCGACGTCCAGGAACGGCTTCCTGCGGACGACCGTCGCCCTGCTGGCGGTGAAGCTGGTCCTGGTGCTCATCTCGGTGCTCTCCGGAGCGGTGTCGCTGCCCGGCGTCCCGGAGACGAGCTGGACGGCCCGGGTCGTCGGGCTCGGCTTCGTGGGGTCGAGCCTCGTGCTGGTGCTGCTGCGGACCCGGCTCGGAGTGCTGTCGACGCTGTGTCTGGCGGTGCTGTCGCTCGTCAGCGCCGTGGCCAACCTCCTCGATGGCCGGGACGTGGTCTGGTTCACCGTCGCGCTGCTCACCAGCGCGGCGTTGCTCGCCTCCGCCCTGCCGCTGTGGCGCGGGATCCAGGCGGCCGAAGGCGCCGCTCCGGCGCACCCACCGACCGACTCAGCAAAGGAACTCTGACGGATGCTCGATGTCACCGACGACCGGCGGCTCCTGCTCAACCCGGCACTGCGCGTCATCCGCGGCTCGGACGACGAGCTGGTCGTGCGGCAAGGCAGTCGTGGCCGCTCCTCCCAGCGGGTCAGCGACGGTTCCCGGCGCGGCGTGCTGGCGGACCTCGCGCTGGCCTTCGCCGACGGCGCGCGCCTGGGGGACGTCCTCGAGGCCCTGCCGGACCCGGCCGGCCGTGAGCTGGTCGGCGGGCTGCTGGAGCGCCGGATCCTCATCGACGAGGCGGCCGCGTCGTTCGCGTTCCTCACCGCCGGGCTGAACGTCGATCCGGCCGCCTGCACCGTGGGCAGCGTGGACGTGGTCGGCGGCGGACGCCTGGCCGAGGCGGCCGGGGACATGATCCGGGACGCCCTGCCGGACTCCGTGGCCGTGCGTCGGCACGGCGACCTCCGGACCGTGCAGGAAGGGGAGGACGTCGAGCTCCTGGTCTGCGTGAGTGACACCTACGACGCGCCGTTCTTCTTCGACGCCAACGAGTTCGCGCTCTCCTCGAACGTCCGCTGGCACGCCGCCTACGCCGACGGCCTGGAGGCGGTCGTGGGGCCGCTCTACGTGCCCGGCATGACGGGCTGCTTCCACGACTTCGACGTGCTGGACGAGGCCGGGCGGTCCATGCGGGTCGAGCACGTGTTCGGCAAGCTCAACCGCACGCCGGCGCGCGGGCGCATCCCGCTCTACGCCGCCGCCATGGCCGGGTCCTACCTCGTCGCGTCGCTCGTGCAGGACGTCTTCGGGCTGGGCAGCTACCTGGAGGGACACCTGCTGCGGCTCGATCTGGACCGGCTGGAAGTGATCCGGCAGCAGCTGTCCCGACTGGCCCGGTGCCCGGCGTGTACCGAAGGCCGCCCGGACCTCCGCCACCCCTTCCTGTGAGGAGCAGCGCATGAGCACCCGCGCCGTGCTCGAGGCCGAGCACCTCTACCGGATGGTCGAGCAGAGCCTGATTCCGCCGACGACGGTCCGCGAGCTCGATCCCGACACCATCCACGCGGCGACCGCCCGGCTGGGGGACGTCGTCGGCAACGCCTCCGAGCGCTACCAGCTCGACTCCATGCTCACCGACGCCGAGATGGGACGCCTGCCGACCCCGGGCGAGGCGACGACGCTGCGGCAGTACTACTTCACGAACACCGCGGAGGGCTACGACCGGCTGGTCGGCAAGGGTTCGCGGTGGGCCGGCCGGCACCCGGACGGAGTGCTGCGGCGGGTCCTGGAGCCGGCCTGGTCCGAGGCGGTCGCCGTGGGCGCGCTGTTCGCGGTCGACCTGCTCCTCGTCCGCGACGGTGTCCTCTGGCGGCAGGTCCCGGGCCGCGACGGGGCGCTGTTCGACCAGCGGCTCGACCCGGCGCGCCGGCAGGACCTCATGGACGCGGTGCCGGCGAGCTCGACGCCGGTCGACCTCGACCTCACCGTGTTCGCGGTCGGGGCGTTCGCGAGAGCCGGCTACCTCTACGGCAAACGCAGCTACCGGGCCGTGGCGATGAGCGCCGGTCTGGTCCTGGGGTCCCTGACCCGCGCGGCCGGCGCCGTCGGGGTCCGGGCGGGGCTGGTCGACCAGTTCGTCGACCACCGCCTCAACGTCGCGCTCGCGAACGACGGTGTCGACCGGGGGATCGTCGCCGTCCTGCGCCTGCAAGCCCAGCCGCCCAGCGAGGACAGGTCCGCCACATGACGCTCACCGACCGGGGCAGCCTGCCCCTCGCCACCGCCGCCACCGGGCCGGACGGCGGCCTCGACGGGCGCGTGGCCGCGCTCGGACCGGACGCGAAGGCCGCGGTGGAGGAGTTCCTCGCCGCCGCGGAGGACATCGCCACCGCGGGCGAGCCCGGCCCGACCCTGCGCCAGGTCCTGCAGCGGGTCTTCGTCCGCTCGGTCAACGAGTTCTTCACCACCAGGACGGGGAGCATGCAGCTCCCCCGGGAGTTCCTGGGGCACACCCGGCCGGCCGCCGGGGACGACGCCGTCGCGCTCGGCGGGGACTTCCCGGAGCGGGAAGCGCTCCTCGACGACGTGCTCCGGGCCCGCCGCTCCATCCGCGACTACGCGAAGGAGCCGATGGAGCTCGCCACTCTCGCCTCGGTGCTCCGGGCGGCCGTCGGGAAGGTGGGGGAGGAGGACGGGTACGGGGTGCGGGCGCTGCCGCTGTTCCCGTACCCGTCGACGGGCGGCCTGTCCGCCTTCGAGGTCGGCGTCCTGGCGCAGCGGGTCGACGGTCTGGAGCCCGGGTACTACCTCTACGACCAGATCGGGTACCAGCTGGTGCCCCGGATACGGGGCGACCTGCGGCTGGCCCTGCAGGACGTCACGTTCGAGTCGGAATGGCTGCTGTACGCCCCCGTGGTCCTCGTCCTGGTCCACCGGGCCCGCAAGTTCGAGTGGAAATACCACACCCGCGGGTACCGCATGGCGCACCTGGACATGGGGGCGGCCCTGCAGAACCTCTACCTCTCGGCCTGGGCGTCGAGGGTCGGCACCTGCGCCGTGGCGGGCTTCTTCGACGAGGCGATCAACACCCTGCTGGGGTACGACGGGATCGACGACTACGTCTCCCTGGTGGTCGCGATGGGGGAGCCGGCCACCCCGCTGCTGAGCCAGCAGGAGTGACATGCGGTCGCCGATGAACGCCGCCGCGGTGGTGCTGCTCGTCCTCACCGGCACCGGCCTGGTGCTGGGGACCAGTGCCCGCTGGCGGCCTCGGCTGGCCGTGGTCATGCCGCTCGTCCTCGGCGCGGCGTGCGCGGTCGTGGGCACGGTGCTCGCGGTCTCGGCCGCCCATCCCGACCTGGCCGACCGGCTGCTGTTCGGGCTGCCCGGGACACCTGCACCGCTGCGCACGGCCGCGGCGACGGCGGCGGCGGTCGCCGCGGCGGCGGTCCTGTTCCGGGCCGAGGGCCGGCTGACCGGATGGTGGGCGCGGGTCAGGGCGGCCCGGCGGCTGTCCGCCGGAGCCCCGAGCTTCCTCGGGGTGGACCTGCCGGGGCGCAGCGAGTCGATGCGGGAGGTGGCGGCCGTCGCCGGGCGGCCGCGGGTCTTCTTCGGGCTGTCCGGCTGGTCGGCCGCGATGGAGGAGTACTTCTACCGGGGGGTCTTCCTGCTCGGCTTCGCCGGCATCGTCCCGCTGGCGGTGCTGCTGCCGAGCCAGGCCGCCTGGTACGGGCTCAACCACGTCGCGTTCGGCCTCCCGGCGCTGCTCGGCAAGACCCTCCTCGGCGCCGCCCTCGGGGTCGCCGCGGTGTGGGGCGGGGTGGTGCCGGCGCTGCTCGGGCACGCGGCCTACCAGCTGCTCGTCTACCGGCAGTTCCCGGCCCGGGCGGCGGCCGCCGGCGGCGGCGTCCGATGAGGCTGCCGGCCGGGTCGGCCGAGGAGGAGCGCGCCGACGGCTTCGCCGTGTCCGGGCTCGTCGACTGCAGCTGCGCGGTCACGGGCTACCGGGAGTCCCCGCTCGACGATCCCGGCGACTCGGCCCGGGCCATCGCCGAGCTGCTCCTGCGCCACGGCGTGGCGGCGGTACGGGATCTCGGCAGCGGTCTGGACGCGAGCGGTCGTTTCGCTGCGCACGCGAAGGGCCGGGTCGCGGTCGTCGGTGGGGGTCCGGTGCTGGTGGACGCAGCGCCACGCGCCGAGGGCGACCGGCCGGTCCGGGACGCCGACCAGGTCCGCCGCGCTCTGGACGGCCTGGTCGCCGAGGAGGTCGGCTGGGTGACCGTGCGTGCGGCGCAGCCGGAGTTCCTCGCGGACGTGTCCAGGGCAGCGCGGGAGCGCGGGCTGCGGGTCGCAGCGCGCGGCGGCACCGCTCTGGCCGGAGCATGCTCCGGGCAGGTCGACCTGGTCGAGGGCCTGGTCGCGCTGGCCGGCAGCGAGGTGGGGCGCAGACCCGTGGAAGCGCTGACCCGGCTGGCGGACAGCGACCCCGGGCTGCTGTCGGACCGCCTTCTCCGTGCCGCCGCCGCCGGAGCCGCCGTGGTCACCGAGCTCGTCGCGCTGCGGCGCGCCGCATTCGTGAAGGAGTCGCTCTCCGCCCCGTACCTGGACGACCTCATCCCGATCCTGCCGCACGTCCGGTACATGATGCAGATGCGCCGCAGCGGCGGATACCTCGCCGGCAAGCGGGCGCTCGCCCGGTACTCCGGCCTGGCCGAGCCGTCCGGGTCCGTCATGCGGCAGGCGGAGCGAGGCTGGGCGGTGTTGCTGGAGACGGCGGCGCGGGCGGCCGCCGCCGGCGTCCCGCTGCTACCGGGGAGCAAGGCCCCGCAGCTCGCCGTCGTGCCCGGCTACGGCCTGCGGGAGGAGATCGCCGTGCTGGTCTTCGCCGGTGTCGATGCGCGGACGGCGCTGTCGGCGGCGACCGACGGTGCGGCGCGGTGGCTCGGCCTCGACCCCGCTGTCCTCGCTGGGGTCCGGCTCGTCCGACCCGGACCGCCGGTCACGCCCGAGGACGTCCTCGACCTGACGATCGCCGGCGCCACGGGGCCGGCCTGAGCGGGCAGGCCGTGGCCACCGGCCCTTGCGCAGACCACCGGCTTCCTCGACCGGGCGGGGCATGGGCATGACCGGGAACCCGTCGTCCAGCTGCGCCGCCACTGCTGGCGGTCAGGCCACGCGCCCGCCGCTGACACCTCATCCGCGGCTGGTGAGGCGATGGTTCCTCGCCCGCGCCTAGCGTCCGCCCCGAGCCGTCCGGGAAGCCGGCGGCTGGGGCCGCAGCGGCGGCCCGCGAACCGTAGCCCTGTGGAGGGGTCGACATGAGCACCTCGGAGATACCGAAGACCAGCGCGGATGGGCGGCACGCAAGGTCCGTGTGGCGCGATGACGCCAGCGGCTGGGTGGGTTGGGTGGCCTTCGCAGCGATCGTCGCGATCACCATGGGCGTCTTCTGGGCGATCGAGGGACTGGTCGCGATCTTCAACGACGAGTACTACCTGGTGGGGTCGAGCGGCCTGGTGGTATCCGTGGACTACACGGTCTGGGGATGGGTGCACCTGATCCTCGGCCTGGCCGCGGTCGCCGGCGGGGTTGGGCTCATGCAGCGCCGCAGCTGGGGTCGGGTCGCGGTGATCGGCCTCGCCGTGCTCAGCGCTCTGGTGAACCTCGGCTTCCTGGCCGCCTACCCACTGTGGTCAACGCTCATCATCGCGTTCGACATCATCGTGATCTACGCCCTCACCGTGCACTGGGACGAAATCAGGCCCTGACGGTCGGACGGTCGGAGCCGGCGCCGAACCGCGAGCCCGCGTGGTCCGCCGTCCCGCCGGGGCCGGGCCGCCCGAGATCAGGTCCGACAGCCAGCGGGTGCGCGGGTCGGCGTCCAGCAGCATCGCTCGTGCCAGGACGGTCAGCGGGACGGCGAGCAGGGCCCCCAGCGGCCCCAGCACCCAGGCCCAGAAGACCAGTGAGACGAACGAGACGGTGGCCGACAGTCCCACCACGTCGCCGACGACCTTCGGTTGGATGACGGACTGGATGATCACGTTGATCACGCAGTAGACGCCGATCACCGCCACCATCGTCCAGGGGCCGCCCTCGAGCAGCCCGAGCAACGCCGGCGGCACCAGCCCGAGGACGAAGCCGATGTTGGGAATGTAGTTCGTGATGAATGAGAACAGGCCCCAGACCAGCGCCAGCGGTATGCCGAGAAGGGCCAGCGCGATCGTGTCGAGAACGGCGACGATGAGCCCGAAGACCGTCGCGACCACCAGATAGCGGCGGGTGCCGCTGGCGAAGCCGGCCAGCGCGGCGGTGAGTTCGGGGCGCCGGCCGCCGGTCAGCTGCAGACGCGCGGTGAAGCCGGCGGCGTCGACGGCCATGAACAGCACCACGGTGACGACGAGCAGCAGGGCCGAGGTGATCCCGAGCAGGCCGTCCAGGACGCCGCCCAGCGCGCTCAGCACCGCGTCCAGGTCGATGCCGCTGAGCGCTGCCTGCACCTGCTCGTCGCCGATGCCGAGATCGCCCAGCGCCTGGCCTATCCCGTCGACCACTTCCCGGGCTCGGTCCTGGTAGGTCGGCAGCAGGGCCACCAGCCGCGCGATCGCGAGCACCGTCGCTCCGGCCAGACTGAGCAGGATCACGTAGACCGCGACCAGCGTGCCGAGCATTGCCGCCCACGGCGCCACGCCCCAGCGGCGCAGCAAACCATGCAGCGGGTGCACCGCGACGGTGAGCACGAGGGCGAGGAGCACCGGGGCGACGATGTCGGCGGTCGCCCGGAGCCCGGCGATCGCGATCACCGCTCCGGCGCCGGCCAGCAGCAGGACCAGCCCCCCGGGCACCGGTCCGAGACCGGACTTCCCGGAGCGGTTCATCCGGTCGAGGTTCATGGCGGGTCCTTCCGCGTACGGCCTGCTGCCGGTCCGGATGATCGGACCGCCGGGCTCGGTCCGCCTCCTCCGGCCCGGACGAACGCTGAAGATCGGCCGGCGGTGCGGTGCCGGGTGACTCGCCCGGCCGTCACAGGACCGCGGGATCGCGGCCGTAGGCCGGCACGGCGAGCCGCAGCAAGGCGGACAGATGCACGGCGGGCCCGGCCGGCGGGACGCCGGGCCGGTCGCGGGGAACCAGGACGCGCAGGGCACCGGGCCGGACCCGGCACCGCACCGGGGTCGTCAGCTGCACGCTCTCGCCGTCGACGCCCGCCGGGATGCGCTCGGCGTCCGAGTCGACCACCACCTCCTCCGTGACGATGACGGTCAGGCCGGCCGCCTTCCGACCCCGCAGCATGCGCGCGGCCTGCACGGCGTTGCCCGCCCGGACGCCGATGACGCCGAGCACGCCGGTGTCGGCCCGCGGCCGTCGGCCGAGGCCGGCGATGTCGCCGGTGTTGTAGGGGTTGTTGCTGACCAGCAGGGCCTGCGGCTCCTGCACCGTGACGCCGTTCGCGTGCGCGACCAGTCGAGGGCCCTTCGCCGAGGTGAGCAGGTCGGGTAGGAGGTTGAGGGTGGTCCGCACCTTCTCCTCGCGGTACTCCGGCCGCTCCACGATGGCGGCGTACGCGCCGAAGGAGACGTTGTTGACGAAGGGCCGGCCGTTCACGTCGCCCAGGTCGACGCGCAGCTCCACGCCGTCGCGGAGCGCGTCCAGGCAGCGTGCCGGATCCTCCCGGTCGAGCCCGAGATCGAGCGCGAAGTGGTTGCGGGTGCCGGCGGAGATGACCAGCAGCGGCACCTGGTGCTTGGCCGCGACGGCGGCCACGAGCGCCTGCGTCCCGTCCCCGCCGGCGACGCCGAGCAGGTCGGCGCCCCGCGCGACGGCGTCCGTGGCGAGCGCCGTGACGTCGACGATCCGGGATCCGTCCAGGAGGGCGACCTCGGCGCCGAGCGCCTCGGCCTTCTCCCGCAGCCCGAAGCGGGCCACCTTCCCGCCCCCCGACCGCGGGTTCATGATGAGGAACGGCCGGGTCGGCGGAGGGACGGCCAGCTCCGGGGCGCGGTACGGGGTGAGCTCGCGCCGCAGCGCCGCCCGGCCGGCGACCGCGGCGCAGACGAGTAGGGCCCCCGCCACGACCACCACCCAGAGCAGGTTCGCCCTGATCTCGAGCACGGTCACGACCACGACGGCCGCGACGGCGAGCAGGACTCCGATCCCCCGTACGAGGCCGCGGTGAGCCAGCGCGAGCCAGACCCCGATCACGATGAACACCAGCTGGCCGCCGACCACGATCGGAAGGAGGATGCCGCGCCATCCGGCGGCCGCCAGGGGGAGCAGGGCCGCCACCAGGACCGCCCCGAGCGCCAGCCGGGCGAGCCACCGTTCCGCCGCGACCGGCCGGTGCTGGATCGACGTCGACATCGCCGTGACCTCCCGCGCTAGGTGTCCAGGGGCCGAGCGGCCGGATCCGCGGGCAGGGCGGCGATCCCTCTGTCCGCCGGGGTCCGCCCCGGCTGGCCGCCCGCGTCCGCCCACTCCATCCCGGTCTCGCGGCGGTAGGCGTCGACGGCCGCCTCGACCGTGGGGAAGTAGTGGGCCGGGTCGATGGTGTGGTCGAGGCCGTACGCCTCGATCTTCCGCCGCACCGGGTCCTTGAGCTCGGCGAGGATGAGGCTGATGCCCTGGGCGTTGAGCGCCTCGTCGAGTTCCTCGAGCATGTCCGAGGCGGTCGTGTCGACGTCGGTGATCGGTTCGGCGGCGATCACGATCCACCGCGGCGGCGGCTCGACCTCGGCCAGCTTCCTGACCTCGTTCCGGAAGGTCTTGGCGTTGGCGAAGATCAGCGGTGCGTCGAACCGCAGGATGACCAGGCCGGGCAGCCGGCGGGCGTCGGGATACGACTGGACGTCGTGGTATCCGGGCATCCCGTCCACCAACCCCAGCACGGTCTCGTACGGCCACCAGGCCCGGCGGAACACGTTGAGGATGGACAGTCCGACGGCGACCGCGATCCCCGGCAGCACGCCGAGCAGGGCCACGCCCAGGAACGCTGCGATCGATAGCGCGAACTCCGTGCGGCGCTGCCGCCAGAGCCTTGCCGTCCCGGGGATGTCGGCCAGCGAGAGGGCTGCGGTGATGACGATCGCCGCGAGCGCGGGCTGCGGCAGGTTGCGGAACAGGCCGGGCAGCAGCACGAGCATGAGGATGATCAGGGCGGCGCCGATTACTCCGGTGAGCTGGCTCTTGGCTCCGGCCCGCTCCGCCACGGCGGAGCGGGACGCGCTGGTGCTGACCGGGAAGCCCTGGAACAAGCCTGCGGCCAGGTTGGCGGCGCCGATCCCGACCATCTCCTGGTTGCCGTGGACCTCCTGGCGCGTCCTGGCCGCGAACGACGACGCCGTGGAGATCGTGTCGGCGAGCGACACCAGCGCGATACCCAGCGCTCCGGCCAGGAGCAGGCCGAGGTCGGAGATCCCCACGTCGGGTACGGTCAGCGGCGGGAAGCCCCGGGGGAGCTCGCCGATCAGGTCGACGCCGCGGTCGCCGAGGTCGAAGGCCACGGCCGCCGCGATCGCGGCCACGACCATCACCAGCACGCCAGGCACCGCCCGGAGCCAGCGCCGCAGGGCGAGGATGAGCACGACGCCGCCGATCCCGAGAGCGGCCGCCGCGGGGACTACCTCGCCGTTCGCCACGCCCTCGACCGTGGCCACCAGCTCCGCCACCGGGCCCTCCGCGTCCACCGAGAACCCGAGCAGCTTCGGCAGCTGTCCGATGAGGATGGTCAGCGCGAGACCGTTCATGTATCCGATCATGGTCGGCTTGGAAAGCAGCTCGGCGATGAAGCCGAGCTTCGCCACGCCCGCCAGGACCATGATCGCCCCGGTCATGAGGGCGAGCATCGACGCCAGCGCGACCGCGCGCTCCGGATCTCCGCCCGCGGCGACCAGCGGGAGGATCGTCGCCGCGATCATCGGTCCCAGCGAGGAGTCCGGGCCGAGCACGAGGATCCGGGACGGGCCGAAGACGGCGTAGCCGAGCAGGCAGAGGATCGACGTGTAGAGCCCGGTGATCGCGGGCAGCCCGGCCAGCTCCGCGTACGCCATGCCCTGCGGGACGAGCAGCGTCGTGAGCACGATCCCGGCGACGACGTCCTTGGCGAGCCACTCGCGCCGGTAGGAGGCGAGCGTCCGCAGCCCGGGCACGGCCGAGAGCCCGGGCATCACTTCTCCGCCGTCCGTGGTCGCACGCCGATAGCTTCGCTCTCCGCCGGCCCGCGCGGATCACCCGCCGGGGACGAACGGCCTCAGTGCAGCAGCATCTTCAGAACGATGAGAGCGCCGCCGAAGGCGGCCGCGGTGGCCGCGGACGCCCACCGTTCCCCGGGGCTCAGTCTTCCGTCCCGACCGACCTCCCATCCCGCGAGCCCGAGCAGGACCGTGCTGCAGCCCAGCGCCCACAGCACGGCGGTGCTCAGCTCGGCGCCCAGCAACCGGGCGGCGACCAGCACCGCCAGCGGCAGGAAGGAGGCGGACACCATGGCCCAGCCCGTCGTGAGCGCGGGCCGCAGGTCGTGCGGGTGGGGCCGGCGCCCGGCGTGGATCCGCGCGGCGACGATCCAGGCGTACCGTTCCGCTCCCCAGTAGACGACCAGGGTGACCAGCACCGCGACGATCACGGCGACGGACGACAAGGCGTGTGAGGCCGCCATCACCGCCGCGCCGACGATGATCCCGTAGATGCCGGCCGCCGTGTCCTCCTCCGAGGATCGGCTCCCTACCAGGAAGGCGAGCGGCCGTGGAGGACGGACCACCGTCAGTACCCGATCGACCGGTCCCGGAGCTGGGCCGCGCTCCGACCGACACCCACCAGGATGGAGCTGATGCACACTCCGATCGCCAGGTTGATCGCGGAGGTCGCGATCTTGGAGCCGCGCTCGGCATCGAACGTGTACGGCATCAGGGTCGCGATCACGACGGCCAGCCCGAGGATCCAGCCGAAGAACAGGTACGGCTTGGGCGCCCATAGCAGCAGCACGTTGAGCAGGCCGGTGGCGATGATGGCGCCGAGCGCCGCTGCGCCGGCGTACCACCAGGTCGTGGCGTTGACGAGCTGCCCGTCCCGCTGCACGAGCACCGGCACGTCGGCGATCCCGCGGACCAGCAGCAACCCGACCGCCGCCATGAGGGCCGCCACGACCGCCGCCATGAGGCCACCGATCCAGAGCCGGCTCTCATCGACCGTCCGGTGCCCGACCCTCGGCTCGGCAGAATAGGAGGGGTACACCCGGGGAGCCTCGGCGCCGTCACCGAACTCCGGAGCGTTGGTCACATCGGTCACCTGCTTCCGGTCGCCGCCCGGCTGGTGGTCGGCGACCGGGCCCACGCCGAAGGCTAGGAAGCAGTGCGGGTCAGTGACATCGTCAGCGTCGGATGAGACGTCCTGGTCAGATGATCCGGAGGCCGCGGGCGTGCCGGATCGCATCGTTGCGGCGGTTCGCCGCCAGCTTGCGGAGGACTGCGTCGCAGTCTCGCGGCCGGAGGTGCCGGGTCTCCTCGAGCATGGCGATGGCGGCGTCCAGCCGGCCGGAGTCCAGCAGCGCCCGGGCGGTCTGAGCCAGCACCAGCAGGTGCGTGGCCGCTAGCCGGTCCGATTCCGGAAGCGCGCGAGCACTCCGCTCGTGATCCGCTCCAGCAACCGCGCTCGCCGCAGCGCCGCGGGCGACCGCATCCTGCACGCAATCACCACCCAGCCCGTGCCCAGGAGGGCCCCAATTGGGTGTCGCCTGCGTTACCCCAGCAGGCATCACCCACATCAGGTGATTGACCGAGCCCGGAAAGTGCTGACGGCGGGGGCCTATCGTACTTCGGCCGGAGAGTCCGCTCGGCCGCCTTCGTCGCCCTCGTACCGATCTTCGCCGTGCGACCGGCGCTCATCCACGCGGGATGAGGCGGCCCTTCCCGATGTGGCGTGCAGTAGAGCGGCAAGCCGGACCGGCGGTGGAAAAGCGCCGGACCGTACTGACGGTCCACGGAAGGGACACCGCAGATGGCAACGCTGATCGCGATTGGATATCCCGACGAGACGACGGCGACCGAGGCGGCTGACGAGGCCGAGCGACTCGCCAGCGACCTGATCATCCAGCCGGACGCGATCGCCGTGATCCGTCGCGATGTCGAGGGCAAGTACCACGTCACGACCAACCACCATGCGGTGGGCGCCGGCGCGACCTGGGGGATGTTCTGGGGCCTGCTCTTCGGGTTGCTGTTCTTCATCCCGGTCTTCGGTATGGCGCTGGGAGCCGGGATGGGCGCTCTCATGGGGAAGATCACCAAGAGCGGCATCGACAAGCGGTTCCAGGAGCAGGTCCGCGACATGGTGCAGCCGGGCACGTCGGCGCTGTTCCTCATCGTCGAGAAGGTGACTCCGGACAAGGCCGTCGAGGGGCTCTCCCGCTTCGGAGGCACGGTCCTGAAGTCCTCGCTCAGCAAGGAGCAGGAGGCGGAGCTGCAGGCGGCACTGCACGGTGAGCAGGTGCCTTCCTCGACGTCGTCCTGACGCAATCTCGGGGGGACCGGAGGCCGGGGCGCCGCACGGCGCCCCGGCCTCCGGTCGCCCTGTCCGCCCCCGCTGGCGCCAGGCGGGCCGTCGACCGACGGCGCACCAGGGCGTGTCCCGGAGATCTTCGGCGGCGCGGGCCGACGCCCAGACGCCGGCCGGCGGCGTTCTCGTCGTCGCCGATACAACGACGGAATCGGACTCCTCCCCGGCCCCACACACTCTCGCCTGTCCCGCGAGGGGCACAGGTCGACGCCTGGACGCCGTCCGCAACCGCCAAGATCCCGGGACACGCCCTCAACGCGTCAGGCGGATCCGCAGCTCTCGCCCGGGGAGACCAGCAGGCTCGACGACGGGTGCCTGCCGTCGACGGAGGATCTGCCGCCGTCCGCCGGCCACAGCCGACCGCCTCCATCGGAGGCGGTCGTGCCGCGCAGCGCGGCCCGCACGACGCTCCCGGCGTCGACCGTCAGCCCCCAGGTCACGAGCACCCCGCCGAGCCGGGTGAGCTCGCGGACGGCCTCGTCGGAGACGACGTCATCGACCGCGAGGAACAGCACTGAGGTCCCCGGCGCGAGCATGTCCCGCAGATGTCGTCGGAAAGTGTCGTCGAGGGCAGCGTCGCCCCGGCGCGGCGAGCGGCTGTGAACCCGCCGGGCCGGCCGGTCGTGCGGGTGGGGCCGGAACAGGGCCTCGACGAGCAGGACCCAGAAGACGCCCCACCGGGTCGCGCCGGGCCCACCGTGGCTGGTGGTCAGGTGGAAGCCGCCGACGCGGTCCCGGCTCACCACGGCGAGGGCGTCCGGGTCCGTGGTCACGTCGAGCGCCACCCACCGCACGTCCTCGGCAGCCGCGCTGGCCGTGCTCTCGTCCGGGAAGGCGACGGCGACGACGGTAGTCACCACGCCAGTGGACACCGGCCGGATGCAGTTGTCCTCCTCCGCGCGAGAGGAGGACCGGCGGCCGGCATCGGCGAGTGTCCCTAGTAGTGGAGCAGGCCGAGATCGGTTGCTCTGCGCACGGCTTCCGTGCGGCTGCCGGCGCCCAGCTTGCGGTAGATCGCGGCGACCTGGGTCTTGACGGTGTTGCGGGACACGACGAGCTGCGCGGCGATCTCGGTGAGGGAGAGGTGGGTCGGCAGCAGGTGGAGGATGCGGAGCTCGGCAGCGGTCAGGACACCGACGTCCTGTCTCCGGCCCTGCATGCGGTCGAGGTCGGCGAGCAGCTTCCGGTGCTGATCCAGCAGCACGGTCCCGCTGCCGAGGACGGAGAGGTAGCGGCCCGCCTCGGTCGCCTTGAGCCGCGCGCCGGCGTGGTCGCCGAGGTCGAGGAGGAGTCCGCCGATGCGGATGGCCACCTGCGCCCCGAGCCACGGGAGGGCCGCCGGCGACGGCCGCCGGTAGAGCCGTATCGCGATGGCCGTGTCGATGCTCGCGGTCTGGACGTTGCCCTGGTGCAGGGCGACCAAGGCGCAAGCGACGTACGTCGGCAGGCTCGTCAGGGACGTCTGCAAGCCCGCCGACTCCACCAGGGCCCGGGCGTCCTGCGCCCAGGCAGCCGTGGTGGACCAATCGGCTTCGTCCGCGGCCAGCAGCGCACGTTGGGCGGAGGCGAAGGAGACCTCCGGTCCGGCGGACTGCCGCCCCAGCTGTCCGGCGCGCTCGAACTCCCGGACCGCCTCGTCGCGCTGGCCGAGGAGCATGCAGGCAGAGCCGTGCAGCAGCGCCGCCATCGTGTGCCAGGGACTGCCGGGCGGCTCGAGGCGCACCGCCTGCGCGGCGTCCTCCCGCATGCGCTCCAGTCCACGGGGGGCGAGGCCTGCCCGGGCGCGCCGGACAGCCGACTCCAGCGACGCACTGCCGTCGGGCATCGAGCCGTCGTAGCTCGCGGACTCCGCAAGATGCAGCGCCCACAAGGCGCGCGGGGCGTCTCCGCTCAGCGCCCAGATCCAGGCCGCCATGGCGGTGAGCGGGGGGTATGTCGTCAGGACGTGCTCGTCGAGGGCGTCGAGCCACTGGCGGACCAGCCCGATGCGGCCCTCGCTGTGGAACCGCTGCGCGTAGGCGGTGAGCAGGCGGCCGGCGTTGGACTCGTCACGGCCGGCCAGCGCGTACCGGATGGCTTCGTCGGGTTGTCCGTGCTGCTCGAACCAGTCGGCGGCGCGCCGGCAGATCCGGAGGTCCTCACCGGGCTCACGCCGGCGCAGCTCCGAACGGAGCATCTCGGCGAACAGCCGGTGGTATCGATACCACTCCCCCCGGTCGTCCTCCGGGACGATGAACAGGTTGAGCGCCTGGATCTCGGTCAGCCAGGCGGCGGAGCCCGTGGTGTCCAGCACAGCGTCGCACAGCGAGCCGGAGATCCGATCCAGCACCGACGTCCGCAGCAGACAGCGGATGGTCTGGGCCGACTGGCGGGCCAGCACCTCGTCCAGGAAGTAGTCCGCGATGTACTGGTTGTCGCCGGTGATCTCCTCCAGGGCAGCGGCCGGATCGGCGCGGCCCGTCAGCGACAGGCCGGCCAGGTAGACCCCCGTCGGCCAGCCTTCAGTCGGCGCCAGGACTCTCCGCAGGTCGACGTCGGCGAGGTTGACGTCGAATCTCCGCAGCAGCTCGCCCGCCTCGCCCTGGTCGAAGGCCAGGTCCGCCGGACCCAACTCCACCACCTGTCCTTGGCTGCGCATCCGGCCGATCCGCATCCTGGGCCGCCACTGGCTCGCGGCGGCGATCATCCACCCCGGCGGCAGCGCCGCCGCCAGCGCCACGATCAACTGCAGCGAGGCGCCGCGCCGGATGGTGTGGAGGTCGTCGAACACCAGTACTTCCGGCTCGACGGTGCTGAGCAGCCGTGCCAGCTCGGCGGCCGCTTCCTTGGTCTGGCCCTTCCGTACCGCGGCGAGCACAGGGGCCAGTGCCTCGGGGCGCAGCTCGGCGCCCGACGCCGCCGCCACCTGCTCGACGATCGTTGCCGGCTCGTGGTCGGGGCCGCCGAGCTGCACCCAGCTGAAGCGCCGGTCATCGACCTCCGCCCACTGCGCCAACGCGGTCGTCTTCCCGTACCCGCGAGGCGCGACCAGCAGGGCCAACCGCACGTCGCGGCTGACCCGGGCGAGCCGGGCCAGCAGGCTCCACCGTCGTACGGTCTCCCGCCTGGCCTGAGCTGGTGGGGCCTTCACCTGTCCCACCGGCGACCGGGCAATCGGGCAAGTCGTCCCGAGCCGGCTGGACGGGCGGGTCGTGCCCCGGCGTGGGCGGTCCGGCGCCGACGAACTCTAGCCGGGGTCCGGCGACCAGCCGTCGTGAGCACCTGTCTCTCGCCCCCTGCGGCCTGAACTTCTCTCAGGGAGGCCTGTCACCACACCGGATCAGGCGGCGACGGCCGGACCTCGACTCGGCGAGTCGTACGGACATGGTCCGCCTGCGTGGCGACGTCCGGCCTCACCCACCCCGGAGGAGCCGCAGGTCGCCCCTGCCGAGTCACGGCACGGGATCGTCCATGCGGGAGTCCCGGGACGGCGGGTGGGCGCTCAGGCCGACCCCGGACCCGAGACCGACGAGCGATCCGAGAGCGAGACCGAGCAACACTCCGAAGGTGATGGCCAGCATCGCCGAGCCGGCGATGACGAGCGAGTCCGTGCCGTCGAAACGGTCGTCGGAGAGATAGCTCGTGACTGCCGCCAGGCTCGCCGCCCCCGGTACGAGGAGCCAGAACGCCGGCAGGAACGTCACCAGGGTCGGCGGTCCGGAACGCATGCTGGCGGCCAGCATCGCTACCGGCGTCATGAGCAACGCGCCGACGAACGCCGACAGCTCCGCACCGAAGAGGACGGCGCCAATCAGCTGACCGGCGTACGCGACATAGAGGACCGCCAGGATCCAGCGGAGCGACGAGGGCCGGGCGTCGTTCGCGAGGACGACGCCGATCCCGAAGACCGCCAGCCCGAACCAGGGGAGGACATCCCCGGCCGCGCCGGTCGGACGACCCAGCGTCGTAGCGGGCAGACCGACGAGCTGTCCCGCCGCGATGATGCCGATCGCCAGCAGGACGAGTTGGGTCGCGCCCTGGGCCAGCCGGCCGGCGCCGGACAGCATTTGCCCGGTGGCCAGCTCGATCACGGCGGTCGTAAGCAGCGCGCCTGGGAGGAAGGTGATCAGCGCAGCGACGAGCGGGATGTACGACCCGACCGGAGCTCCGGCCCGCGCGAGCGCGAACACGGCGACGGACACCGCGAACGACGATAGGACCGGCAGGAACACCAGGTACGGGTCTGCGACCCGGCTGCCGAGGAGCTGCAGCGCTCCGACCACGATCGCGAGGACCATGGCGACCAGCAGCTCGGCCGCAGTCCCATGCAGGATCAGGACGAGCCCACAGCTGAGCAGCGGGTAGCCGAGCAAGCGGACCCGCGGCGGGAACGGCGGCGGCATCCGTCGGGCCGCGGCCAGACCGCGCAGGCCGCTGCGGACGCCGATCTCACCGTGCTCAGCGGCGTCCACGATCCGGAACACGGCGTCGATCTGGTCGAGCCGAAGCCCCCGACCGGCGGGCGCGATGGACGTGTGCACGTCCTGCCGGCCCGGCACCGAGACGAACAGCGCCGTGGGAAGGACGACGATCCCCGCCTGCTCCAGGCCGTACACGTCGGCGACCCGCTGCAGGCTCGCGCCTACCTGGGTGACCGAGGCGCCCGAGTCCAGCATGGCCCGTCCCAGTGCGACCAGGAACGCCGTCGAGCTGCCCAGCGGCCGCCCGCCGGTCCCACTTCCGTCCGGCCGGCGGCCGGCACGCCGCGACGATGCCGGGCGGCGCCACCTCCGGTCCCGCGAGCCCGTCAGCATGACTCGCGGGATGGCGGCGGCCGCCAGGCCGATCACCACCAGGGCGATTGCCAGCGGGAGGACGGGGACGGCCGACCGGGCCGCTGCAGCAGGAGCGACGGGCCGCTGGTCCCCGACCGCGGCCGCCGGCTGGCTCTCCGGGTCCGGCGAGCCGGCAGCCGGCCCGCCGCCGGCCCCGGCGACCGGGGAGCGAGCCGTCGATGCCGGGACCTCCGCCACCAGAGGCGAGTCCTCGCCGGGGATGGCCGGCACGACCGCCACCGACCCGGCGGCGGCGAGGAGGAGGGCCCACCGGCCGACCCGCCGAAGCGCTCCCGGGACGCCGGCGCGGCCGGCGACCAGCCCTCCTGCGGTCCCTCGTTCCTTGACGACCGGGTCAGCTGTCGTCGGCGACGAAGGCCGGCGTCGACCCACCGTTCTCCCGCCAGCCACGCGATCCTGCGACGACGGCCGAACGGGCCTGGGCCAACCGCTGCCGCGCCACCACCCGGGGTGGCTGCTCCCACAGGCTGACCCACTGGCGGGTGGCGCGCACCGCGACGGCGCCGGTGACGAGCGCGCCGAGGGTCAGGAGTACACCACCTGCCGACATCAGAGCGATCCCGCGAACCAGCAGTCCGCGGTCCACTCCGGCCGCACGCTCGTTCGCCTGATCGTCCATGGTTCCTCCCCGGATCGGGAACGCCGGCAGAGACCCTGCCGGTCGGCCTACATCACCGGGATGGTGTCCGTCCGACCGGCTCGGGTCGTCATCCACGGTGGGTGATCGGCCGACTCGACCGCAGGGGATGAGGCAGGGCTCGACGCTGGCGAGGGCCCACGCGCGCTCCGGTGACCGCATCGCCATCGCGGCCTACCTGGGCTCGTCCGACGTCTTCGACCGCGCGCTGGTGGGGTTCTCGGAGGCCTACGCCGACCGCACCGAGCGGGACCACGCCGCGCTGGTCCGCGCCGTCCAACAGGGCAGGTTCGACGCCCGGACAGGCGTGTGACAGTCATCCGCGCCGGACGATGCGATTGCGCCGTCGCGCCCGTGAGCATCGGCCCTCACGAGAGGCGGAACGGGATGTACGGAGTCGACAGCCCCGCCGGCGTCGACGTGTCTCTGGCCGCCGGTACCGAGCCCGGGGGCCGGTAGCCAGGCGGAACGCCGGTAAGGAGGAGCACCATGTCCGACACTCCCGAGATCAAGATCCAGCAGGCCTCACCTCCGAGGGGTGGTGTCGCGGAGGACGGGACCGCGCCCGGACCTCACGGCTGGCACATGTCCGAGGAGGAGCGGGCCGAGGAGCTGCGTTCCACCGAGAACGCGGAGGCGCGAGAGCGCTGGGAACGCCGACAGAGCGGCTGGGCCCTCTTCGCCGTGACGATGCTCGTCATGGCCGGCTGCTTCCAGGTCATCAATGGTCTGGTCGGCCTGCTCCGCAGTGAGACCTACCTGGTCGGACCGAGCGGCCTCGTCGTGGAGTTCGACTACACGACCTGGGGATGGGTCCACCTCGGCCTCGGGCTCCTGGCGGGGATCGCCGGCCTGGGCCTGCTGCGCGGCCACCTCTGGGCCCGGATCCTGGGCGTGACCCTCGCAGTGCTCAGTGCGATCACCTACCTGGCCTTCCTGCCGGCCTTCCCGGCGCTCGGCCTCGTGGTGATCGCGACCGACATCCTCGTGATCTACGCCATCGCGGTGCACGGCGGGGAGCTCGAGGACGTCGACTCTTGATTCCTGGAGATCCGGGGGCACTGCCGAACCACTCGAGACACTTCGTAGGAGCGACGATGCGGCGGAAGAAGCTGCAGTCCGTGGAGCCGTTCCGGTTGCTGGTCCGGCACGCCGACGCCGGCCTCCGATCGGAGTGGCACGGGCCGGATGAGTGGCGCGGTCTCACCGGCATCGGGCATCAGCAGGCCCAGGCGGTCGCCGGGATGCTCGGAGATCTTGCGATCCGCCGCATCCTCTCGAGCCCGTCGCTGCGGTGCCGGCAGACGGTGGTGCCGCTTGCGCGTGTGCAGGAACTGGAGCCGGAGCCGTGCCCGGCGCTCGGCCCGCAAGTCGGGCCGGAGGCCGTGCTCACCCTGCTGGCCGATCCGGAGACGGAGTCGTCCGTCCTGTGCACCCACCGGGAGACGCTGCAGTTGCTGTTCGGGTGGTGCCTGGCGGGTGGGTGCTCCGCGGTCGCCGGGGCAGCCGACCCGATGGAGATGGCGGGGATCTGGATCCTGCGAGGGTCTGTGACCGACGCGAGACGGCTCCGGTGCGAGTACGCCGGGTCCGGCGCCGCTGTGCTGCTGCAGCAGGAAGCGGTAGCGGTCCGATGAGCCGTGGAGCGAGGACGGGAGCATGGCCGACGAGCGAGCCAGGCGAATAGCGTTCTCGCACATGCTCTCGGCCACCAGCAACTGGTCGCACGGCGCCGGATCGCCGGCCGGTCGTGACAGATAGGTGCGCCGGCGAGGCATGACCGCGGCCGTCGCGGGCACTCCGAGAGGATGCAACGGGTCACGCAGAGGGACGCCGCGGCCCTGCTCATCGCACCGGTCACCTACCACCGGACCGTCTTCCGCCAGCGACTCAAGGGGCGCCTGGTGCGGACCGGCCACCGGTTCGCCATGGCCGGGTTCGTCCTGCTGCTGCTCACGCTCGTCGGCGGTGTGTGGTTGGCGGCCAGCCTGCTCATCGGGCAGTGGGCAGCGCTGCTGGCCGCGGTCATGGCCGCGCTGTTCGCCACGCTCTGGTTCGTGGTGCCGCTCTGGCACCGCGCGAGCGCTGGGACGGCCGACGGGAGCTGACGACGGCGGCGGTCAGGCGGCCTCCGCCGACCCGGCCGGTGTCGGGATCGTGTGCGCCGTGACGGCCGCCGCGGCCGCCCGGTGGATCGGCAGCGTCCCACCCCGGTGCCGCCGCAGCAGCACGCCCAGCGCGACGCCGGCGGCGGCCATGATCGCCAGCAGGATCGCCGAGCGGGACAGGGCCGCCGCGAGCGCGTCCGCCGGGGCGGCGCCCGCGGCCTGCCGGGTGTCGATGACGGTCGAGTAGATGGTCCCGACGGCGGCCACCGCGAGCGAGCCGCCGATGTACCGGGCCATGTTCGAGATGCCGGACGCCTGCCCGACCTCCTCCGGCGGCACCGAGGACGTCGACGCCGACGACGCCGGGCCGTTGGCCAGGCCGAGGCCCACGGCCGCGCCCGCCAGCGGGGCCACGAAGGCCGCGTACGACCAGGTGGCCTGCACGAAGGCCAGTCCGAGCAGCGCCACCGCGGCGAGGCCGAACCCCACCGCCACCGCCCGGCGGGCGCCGATCCGGACCGCGAGCGGCGTGATGAGCGGCGTCACCGCGATCATCGCCGCCGCCGCGGGAAGGGTGGCCAGGCCCGCTTGGAGCGCGGTAAGGCCGAACCCGGCCGGGTCCTGGAAGTAGAGGCTCAGTACGTACATGAGCGCGTTGATCGCGCCCGCCACGAGCAGGATGGCTAGTGTCGAGCCGACCAGGATTGCGTTGCGCAGCAGTCGCAGGTCGACCAGGGGTGCACGGACCCGCTTCTCAACGGCGACGAAGCTCACGGTCCCTAGCACGGCGACGACCAGGCAGCCCAGCGTCGCGGCCGAGCCCCATCCCCAGTCGGATCCCTCGCTGAGAGCCAGCACCAGGGGCACCAGGATCACCGCGATCAGCGCCGTGCCGGCCAGGTCGATGGAGCGAGGCCGACTCGGGTCGCGGGACTCCTGGACGGTGGCCAGGGTGAGCGGGATGCACGCGGCGGCGATGGCGGCGTCGATCCAGAACAGTCCCTGCCAGCCCGTCAGCTCGACCAGGACGCCGCCCAGGAGCGGACCGAGGGCAGCGCCGCCGGCCGACGCGGCCCCCCAGATCGTGATCGCCCGCATCTGCCCCGCGCCGGCCGAGGCGACCGACAGCAGGCTCATCCCGCAGGCCAGCAGGGTGGAGCCCGCCGCACCCTGGATCATGCGGCCGGCGACGACGCCGGCGCCGCTGCCGGACAGGGCGATGAGCGCGCAGGAGGCGACGAACAGGACGAGGCCCGCGAGGAACACCCGCCGGCGACCGAACACGTCGCCCAGCACGCCGCTCGTCACGATCACCGCGGCGCCCACCAGCATGTACCCGGTCACGGCCCACTGCAGCAGGTCGAGGGACGCGTCCAGGTCCTCGCTGATGGCCGGGAGCAGGATCGTGACCGCCGAGGTGTTGGCGTTGACCACCAGTGCCGACACGCAGGCGGCTGCCAGCACACCGGCCCCGGCCGCTCGGCCGGGCGCCGTGCCACTCCTCGGACCTCTCGTCGGCTCTCCCGACCCGGCCATGGCGTGCCCTCCGGGGCAGACGGTGATGATCGCCATCGTGCGGGACGCCGGAATGGAGCCACCTCACCCTGCTCGGATGAGGTGCCGGCCGGTCCGGCGGGTTGTCCTTGCGGGAATGGCGCGGCAGGAAGGAACGGACGATGCTCACCGACCGGGAACGGCAGGAGCTGGCTCTCATCGAGGAGGGCCTGCGGGACGACGACCGACTCGCGGCCTCGTTCCGGGACCGGCGCAGGCCTCCGCCGTACCTGCGCCGAGGAGTCGTACGGGCCGCCATCGCCGTCGGCCTGCTGATCGCGCTGAGCGGGCTCGTGGTCGGCGCCGGCGAGGTGTTCCTGCAGGGCGTGCTGCTGGCCGGGGTCGGCTACGGATGGTGGGCCTGGCGGGGGAAGCGGCGCGCGGCCCGCTGGGTGGGGTCCGCGGCTCCGCACGCCGACCCCGGCGGGACACCCGGCCGGTCGAGATGAGATCCACATTGCCGGCCCGCGCCGTCGGAAGGAGGCGCCATGACCGATGATCAACAAGCCACCGCTCTGGCCGAGGCTGAGCGGGCCGAGCTGGAGCGCCTCCGGCTCGAGGTCGCGCAGTGGCGCGACGGGGCGTCCCGAGTGGACGGTGTCGAGGCGGATCGACCGGCACCCGTCCGGAGTCGCCGGACCTGGCCGCGGACACTCATCGGATACGTCCTCATCGGACTGGCGGCGCTGCTGGCCCCACTCGCGGTGGTCTCCGTCTGGGCACGGGGGCAGGTGTCCGACACCGACCGCTACGTGGAGACCGTCGCGCCGCTCGCGAGCGATCCCGCCGTGCAACAGGCCGTGACGACCAACGTCACCACCCTGGTGTTCCAGTACTTGGACGTGCGCGGGCTTACCCAGGAGGCGATCGACGCACTGGCCACGTCGGGCCGGCTGCCGCCGCGGATCGCGGACCGGCTGGACGCCCTGGTGGACCCGATCACCAACGGTGTCTACACCTTCACCGAGGACCAGGTCGGCAACTTCGTCCGCAGCCAGGCCTTCGCCGACGCCTGGGCCTCCGCCAACCGGACCGCGCACGACTCGCTGGTCGCGGCCCTCCGTGGTGAGACCGACGGAGCGCTGCAGGTCGAAGGCGAGACCGTGTCCGTGGAGCTTGCCACGGTGATCACCGCGGTCAAGCAGCGGCTGCTCGACCGGGGCTTCACCCTGGCCGAGCGGATCCCGCCGGTCAACGCCCAGTTCACCGTCTTCGAGTCGGCCGACCTGCCCAAGGTGCAGCAGGGCTACCGGCTGCTGGACAACCTGGGCGTCTGGATGCCGTTCATCGTCCTGGGCCTGGGCGTGATCGGGGTGTACGTCGTACCCCGGCACCGGCGCGCGGTCATCGTGGCCGGTCTCGCCCTCTTCGCCGGGATGCTGCTCGTGGCCGTCCTGCTCGCCCTGGCGCGACAGCGCTACCTCAACGCAGTGCCGGCCGACCGGCTGCCGAACGACGCCGCCGCGGTGCTCTTCGACACCGTCATCCGCTTCCTGCGCGAGGCGCTGCGGGCGATCGCCCTGGTCGGCATCGTCCTCGCCGCGGGCGCGTTCCTCACCGGTCCCTCGGTCACCGCCACCGCGACGCGCGGGCTCCTGTCCAGGGCCGCCGCGGCGACCCGGTCCGGCCTCAGCCGGCTCGGGCTGCGCATGCCGGCGGTGAGCCGCTGGGTCGGCCCGCAGGCGCGCACCCTGCGGGCGGTCGCCGTGGCCGTCGCCGTGGTCGCCCTCATCGTCCCGGCGTACCTGACCCCCGCGATCGTGGCCTGGGTGGTGGTCGCGCTGCTCGCCGTGCTGTTCGTGATCGCCGTCCTCGCCGTGCCCGAGCCGCCGCGGCGGCCCGCGCCGACAGGCACGAGGGCGGGCGAGATCCCGGCGCCGGCCGGGTGACCGGCCTGCGGGCGGACCCGTCGGGGGACCGCTTCGGGCTGGTGTTCGTGCTGCTCGTCTCGACCTTCGTGCTCGGCGCGGTCGTCACCAACCCGCGCGGCCAGGCCGCGGTGCTGCTCGCCTGCCTGGCGGCGTTGTTGCTGGTGCTGCGGGTGACCCCCGGCGGTCCAGGCCCGTCGTCGAGGCTGCGGGCGGGCCTGGCCGTGATCTCGCTCGGCGCCGCCTCGGTCGTGGTGGCGGCGCCGGGCGACGCGGCCGCAGCCGTGCTGGGGCTGTGGCTGGCCGTCGTGGTCGCCATGACGATCTGGGCCATCCTTCGGCGGGTGCTGGCCCATCCGGCGGTGACGATGCAGACCGTCTTCGGCGGCCTGTGCGCCTACCTCCTGATCGGCTTCCTGTTCACCGGGCTCTACAGCGCCGTCGCCCATCTCGGGCCGGGGGACTTCTTCGCCGGGGGTCAGCCGGTGAACTCCTCGACGCTGCAGTACTTCAGCTTCGTCACGATGACCACGACCGGCTACGGGGACTTCACCCCGGCAGGCAACGGCTCCCGGTCGCTGGCCGTGCTGGAGGCGCTGCTGGGGCAGATCTTCCTGGTGACGCTGGTGGCCCGGCTGGTGGCCATGTTCGGCCAGGCGCGGCCGGGCCGCCGGCATCCGCCCGCGTCGGGTGCTGGCGCGGACGTCCCGGCCGGCGACGGCTGAGGCCGGCGCCTCGTCCGGCCGGGGTGCGCTTCATCCAAGAGGGGTGAGGCCGGACCGGCCGGTCCGCCGCACGCTCCGGACGGGACAACCGGATGCGCAGTCCAGGAGGAGCCCATGAGCGCGATGGACGCGCCGATCGACCGCCCCGCGGGGGCGGCGCCGCCGGCAGCGGCGTCACCGGCCGAAGCGGCGCAAAGCAGGGCACGGGCAGTGCCGTTCATCTCCTGGGTGGCCCTGGCGCTGATGACGACGTCGTCGGTGGCCAGCCTGCGGCCCTCCCCGACGATGGCGGTCTACGGCCTAGCGGCAGTCTTCCTCTACCTGGTCCCGGCGATCGTGTTCCTGCTGCCGACGTCGCTCGTCTCCGCCGAGCTGGCGTCCGGCTGGAAGGGCGGCGTCTACAACTGGGTCAGCCTCGGCATCTCCAAGCCGATGGGCTTCCTGGCGGTGTGGTGCCAGTTCGCCATGACGATCTTCTACTACCCGAGCCTGCTCGCCTTCGTGGCCAGCACGCTCGCCTACGTCTTCAACCCGGAGCTGGCCTCCAGCGGGGTGTGGACGGCCCTGGTGATCATGGTCTGCTTCTGGACCGGTGTGTGGGTGTCCTGCCGGGGCACCAAGGGGGTGGCGGGGCTGGCCAGCAGCGGCCTGATCATCGGCACCCTGATCCCGGGCGCCGTGCTCGTCCTGCTCGGGATCGTCTTCCTCGGCCAGGGCAACGAGTCGGCCGCGCCGATGGACGCCGATCACCTGCTGCCGGCGTGGGCGGGCCTGGCGAGCCTGGTGCTCATCGTGAACAACTTCCTGTCCTACTCCGGCATGGAGATGAACGCGGTCCACGTCGGCTCGCTGCGCAACCCGCGCAAGGAGTTCCCGAAGTCGATATTCCTCGCGATGGGCCTCGTCCTGGTCATCTTCATCCTGCCCGCACTGGCGATCAGCTGGATCGTCCCGGCCGAGCAGCTGTCCCTGACCGCCGGCATCATGCAGGCCTTCGACATCATCTTCGCCGAGTTCAGCGTCCAGTGGCTGACCCCGCTCGTCGGCATCATGCTGGTCACCGCGTCGCTCGGCGGCATGCTCACCTGGCTGGCCGGCCCGTCGAAGGGGCTGCTGCTCATCTCCCGGCAGGAGGGCTACCTGCCGCCGTTCCTGCAGCGGCTGAACAAGCACGGCGTCCAGCAGAACATCCTGGTGACCCAGGGCATCGTCACCTCGGTGATCGCGCTCGCCTACGCCTTCATCCCGGACGTGTCCAGCGCCTACTGGATCTTCTCGGTGATCACCACGCAGGTCTACCTCATCATGTACCTGCTGATGTTCGTCGCGGCCGTCCGGCTGCGCCGCAAGTATCCCGACCAGCCCCGCGGCTACCGCGCGCCGATGATCGTCGGCCTCTGCGGCGTCGGCTTCACCGCCTCGCTCGCGGCGCTGCTGATCGGCTTCATCCCGCCGTCCCAGTTCGAGTCCGGCAACGCGGGCGTCTACTTCGCCATCGTCGCCGGCGGAGCGCTCGGTCTCGGCCTGCTGGTGCCCTACCTGTTCTACCGGTCGCGCAAGCCGTCCTGGCGCACCGCGGACGCGGAGGAGGTGACGGTCGCATGACCCACGCCAGCCACCGGAAGACGGACACCATCGGCCCGTCCCGGACCACTCGCATGATCACCTACGGGCTGCTCGGCATCGGCGTCCTCCTGCTGATGCTCACCGGGCTGCTCATCTTCCAGTCGGGCGAGGCCTCGCGCGACGCCGACGCCAAGGCCGACCAGCTGATCGCTCAGCTGCAGGAGTTCGGGCTGCGCACACCGAGCAAGGACGTGATCGTCCAGGTGCTCGGGGACGACGGCGGGGCCGTCTGCGCCAACCCCGACAACGCGCTGACCAAGGCGGCGCTGGCGGCCCAGCTCGTCAACGGCGCCGGCGGACCGGGCACCAGGCCGGTCATCGCGGACACCCGGATCCTCCAGGGCGAGCTCGCGATCGTCAGCGTCTACTGCCCCGACCGCCTGGAGGAGATCCAGGAGTACAAGGACTCGCTGGACACGGCCGAGGTGGCCGGGTGAAGGCGGGCGAGCTGCGGAGCCGGGTCTCCGGCCTCATGGGAAGGGCATACGCGGAGCTCGCCGAGCTGGTCGCGATCAAGTCGGTCGCCGACCCGCGCCAGTTCCCTCCGGAGGAGTGCCAGCGTGCCGCCGAGTGGGTGCGCGACCGCTTCGCCGGCGTCGGCTTCACCGACCTCGAGCTGGCCCCGACGGCGGACGGGAGCCGAGCGGTCATCGGCAGCCGGCCCGGCACCGACCCCGACGCGCCGACCGTCCTGCTGTACGCCCACTACGACGTCCAGCCGCCGCTGGACGACCAGGCCTGGCGGACCCCGCCGTTCGCGCTGACCCAGCGGGACGGGCGCTGGTACGGCCGGGGGGCGGCCGACTGCAAGGGCAACATCGTCATGCACCTGACCGCCCTGCGGGCGCTTGGCCCCGACATACCGGTCAACCTCAAGCTCGTCGTCGAGGGCTCCGAGGAGCAGGGCACCGGGGGCCTGGAGGACTATGTGCCTCGGCACGCGGACCGGCTGCGGGCCGACGCCATCCTCGTCTGCGACACCGGCAACGCGGCCGTCGGCGTGCCGGCGCTGACCGTCAGCCTGCGCGGGCTGGCGAATGTCGTGGTCACCGTCGAGGCGCTTGGGTCGGAGGTGCACTCCGGGATGTACGGCGGCCCCGCCCCCGACGCGCTGGCCGCCCTCGTCCGCATGCTGGCGACGTTGCGCGACGCGGACGGCAACACCACGATCGCCGGGCTCGACGCCACCGGGACCTGGACCGGGGTCGACTACCCGGACGAGGCGTTCCGGTCCGACGCCACGGTCCTCAATGGGGTGTCTCTGCTGGGCTCAGGGTCGGTCCCGGACCTGCTGTGGGCCCGCCCGGCGGTCACCGTCCTGGGCATCGACTGCCCGCCGGTGGTCGGGTCCGCCGCGGCGATCCAGCCGCGGGCGGCGGCCCGGCTCAACCTGCGCGTCCCGCCGGGGACCGACCCGGTGGCCGCCCAGGACGCCCTGGCGGCACAGCTGCGCGCGGCCGCGCCGTGGGACGTGCGGGTCACGGTCGAGCGCGAGGCGACCGGCGCGCCGTTCCTCGCCGACCGGAGCGGTCCCGCCTACGCCACGATCTCCGCAGCGCTGACGGAGGCGTACGGCACTCCGGCCACCCACCTCGGCCAGGGCGGCTCGATCCCGCTCTGCAACGTCCTCGCCGACACCTATCCCGAAGCCGAGATCATCATGATGGGCGTCGAGGAGCCGCAGGCGCTCATCCACGCGCCGAACGAGAGCGTGGACCCCACCGAGATCGCCTCGATGGCCCTGGCGGAGGCGCTGTTCCTGCAGCACTACGGCAAGGCGCACTAGGCGCCCGGACCCGCCCCCGCCGCTGCCGTCAGGGCACCGGCGGGGCCGGGGCCCAGTCGTAGACGACCGCGGTGCCCACCAGCAGGTCCTGGACCGACAGGTTGCGCCGGCTCAGCGCGACCCAGCCGAGCCCGACGGGAAAGATGACGCACAGGACCGCCCGCAGCATGGCCGACCCGGGCCGCAGCGGCCGGCCGCGCCGGGTGACCACACGCAGGCCGAGCAGGTGACCGCCGTACGTGCGCCCGGCGATCGCCCAGCTGGCGGCCAGGTACAGCCCCAGCAGCCCGCTGTAGACGACCACCAGGACGGCGAAGGAGGCGGTCGGGAACGTGAACGTCCTGCTGTTCCAGAGGAACCGCAGCGCCGCGACGCCGAGGTAGCCGGCCACGATCACGACGACGACGACGCAGAAGTCGGCCGTGCCGGCGAGCACCCGGCTCACCAGACCGGCTGGCTGGCCCTGCTGGGGCTGTGCGGCCAGAGGGACCGTCGAGATCCGCCGGGCCCCCGCCGGCGACCCGGTCCGGCGGTCCTGCCCGTCGGCCGGCCCGGTCATGGCCGGCCACCGTCCACAGGCGAGTCGCCGTCCCAGTGCGGGACCGGGCCCGGCGGCCCGGACCCGTCCGCCGACGGCTCCGGCCCCACCGGGCGGGTCCGCCGGAACAGCACCCGGTCGACGAAGTGGGTCACGGCCCGGTCGGCCTCCATGCTCCGGATGCGCACGCTGGAGATCCCTTCGGAGGCCACCGACCCGGTCGACTCCCGGATGATCCGGGGCAGGTCGATGCCCTCGACGACCTCGTGCGCCAGCTCGATGAGGTCCAGCCGGTCGACGATGCGGTCGACGTCGAGCCGGGCGGCGATGGCGTCGAGGTCGAGCCGGTCGATGATGGCGTCGATGTCCAGGCGGCCGGCGAGTCGGTCGAGGTCGACGCGGCGTTCGACGAGCTCGGTGAGGTCGAGTCGGTCGATGATGGCGTCGATGTCGAGGCGGCCGGCGAGTCGGTCGAGGTCGACGCGGCGTTCCACGAGCTCGGTGAGGTCGAGTCGGTCGATGATGGCGTCGATGTCGAGGCGGCCGGCGAGTCGGTCGAGGTCGACGCGGCGTTCCACGAGCTCGGTGAGGTCCAGCCGGTCCAGCACCGCGTCGAACAGCCGGCGGATCGCCGAGCCGAGCAGGTCCTTGCCCCCGGACGCCGCCGCCGCGCGCGCGGCCTGACCCTCGGCGACCAGCCGGCCGGGGACGCCGCGGCGGAGCTCGGTGGTCAGCAACCGGGCCAGCTCAGCGGACAGGCTTGCTGTCGGGACGAGCACCCGGGACGCCGCAGCCACCGTCCGGGCGAGCCGGGTCGAGCCGGCGACGGTCACCCCGAGCGCCAGGTCGAGGAAAGCCAGCGAGGCACCGCCGCTCTGTTCCGCCACCGTCCCGCTCCTCAGGGCCACCGGCGGGCGCCACCGCCCGCGGACGAGGTCGAGCACCACGATCGTCGCCGCTGCGCACCGGACTCTCGTCGTCGGCCGCGGATGAGGTGGCGACGATCGGCCCCGGCGCCGGTCCGCCCGTCCTCACCGCACCGTGCGCAGTTCCCGGTCGGTGTTGTTGAGCCGGCGTCCGCCGTCCTCGGTGACCGTCACGATGTCCTCGATCCGGACGCCGAAGCGGCCGGCGAGGTAGATGCCCGGCTCGATCGAGAAGCACATGCCCGGCACCAGCGGCTGCTCCTCGCCCTCCACCAGGTAGGGCGGCTCGTGGGTCGTCACGCCGATCCCGTGCCCGGTCCGGTGCAGGAACTGCTCGCCGTAGCCCGCGTCGGTGATGACCGCCCGGGCCACCCGGTCGATCTCCTGGCAGGTCACCCCGGGGCGGACCGCCTCGTACGCCGCCTGCTGCGCCTGCCGGACGACCTCGTGCACCGACCGCATCTCCGCGCTGGGCGTCCCGACGACCACGGTGCGGGTGGTGTCCGAGCCGTAGCCGTACCGCAGGCCGCCGAAGTCCAGCACCACCGCGTCGCCGCGCTGGATCACCCGGTCACCCGCCTCGTGGTGCGGGTTGGCCCCGTTGGGCCCGGAGCCGACCACGGTGAAGTCGACCTCCTCGTGCCCGAAGCGCCGGAGCAGCCCGGCGAGGTCCGCGGCGACCTCGGTCTCCCGGCGGCCGGCGAAGTCGACCTCGACGATCTCGGCGTACGCCGCGTCCGCGGCCGCCCCTGCGGCCGCCAGGCGCTCCAGCTCGGGCGGGTCCTTGACCGCGCGGAGCATCGGCAGGCTGGTCGTCAGCGCGGTGTAGCGGCTGTCCGGAAGCTGCTCGGCCAGCCCGAGCAGGTGCAGCGCCCAGGTGGAGTCCGAGATGCCGTAGCGGCCGTCGGGGCGCAGGTAGCGCCCGATCACCGGATAGGGGTCGCTGCCGTCCTGCCACTCCACCAGTGACATGGCCGCGGCGCCGGCCGCCGCCTCCGCGTCGGGCCGCTCCAGCGCCGGCACCATCAGGATCGGCTCGCGTTCCCGGGACAGCACGAGCAGGGTGACCCGCTCGGTGATCGCGGTCGGGTGGTATCCGGTGAGCCAGACCAGGTCGGGTCCGGGGGCGACGAGGACGCCGGCGAGGCCGGCGTCGACCGCCGCCGCGGTCGCCCTGTCCATGCGCAGCGCATAGTCCTCCGCGGTGAAGTCCGGCGGTGCCGCCGGCTGCGCCGCGACATGCGGGAGAGCGGTCATAACTGCCTCCGTACGGTCCGGTCCGCCGGACCCGGGCCGGATGGCGGGTCCGGCCCGACCGTGCCGCCGGGGTCGCCCCGGCACACCGTCCGCGCCGGATGACACCTGCGCCCCGACCCGCCCGCTCATTCACCGCGGACGATCCGCGCGACCCGGCGGGCTCGTACCGTCGCCTTGGCGCTGACCCGGTCCGGCGGCTCCGCCCCGAGGGTCGGGCCGCTCGTGAGGAGAAGGCCATGACCGACGTACCCCCTACCGACCAGTACGGCTGGCACGCGTCCGCGGAGACCCGTGCGGAAGAGCAGCTGACCGACACTCAGGCGCGGGCCCGCGCCCGCGAGCGGAATGCCGGCTGGGTCCGCTTCGCCAGCCTGGTGCTGGCGCTGATCGGTGTGTTCCAGATCGTGACCGGCCTCAGCGCGCTCACCCGGCGAGAGACCTTCCTCGTCCCCGAGGATCGCCTACTCCTCGAGGTGGACTACGCGGCGTGGGGCTGGCTCTACCTCGTCCTCGGCGCGGTCGCGCTGGCGGCGGCGGTGGGAGTGCACCGGCGCCTGCCGTGGGCCCGCATCGTCGGAATCTGCCTCGCCGTCCTCAGCGCGGCGAGCAACCTCGCCTTCCTGCCCGTGCGGCCGTTCACCGCCGCCACGATCATCATCCTCAACGTGCTGGCCATCTACGGGATCACCGTGCACGGCGACCGTACCGGCACCCACTTCTACGCCGACCGGGCCTGACGATGGACGTCCCCGAGCGTCCCGATGTCGCGGACGGTCTACCCCGACCGGGCCTGACGGTGGACGTCCCCGAGCGTCCCGATGTCGCGGGCCGGGCCGGCACCGACCCGCCCTGGGTCGGGGTCGGGGCCGTCGTCGTGGTGCTGGTGACCGTGGCGTTCGCCAGCGGCTGGCACCTCGGGCGCAAGTGGGGCCGCTTCATGGGCTGGTGAGCTGCGACCGGGCGACCGGAGTGCCGGCCGGGCCGGCGTCAACGGCGGGAGGCGGACATGCCATCGGATCGTCCTGATCCCGGGAGCCGGATCGTGGCCGTGATCGGGCCGCGCGTCCCCGCGTCGGCCCGGTCGCTGCTGGCCCGGCTGGGGGACAGCTGGCCCGGCCGGATCCTCGAGCGGAGCCTGCACGCCCTCGTCCGGGCCGAGGTCTTCGACCGGTCGATGACGCTCGCCGCCCAGGCGTTCACGTCGGTCTTCCCGCTGCTCATCCTCATCGCGACGCTGCGGCCCAGGTCGCGCGACGACCAGATCGGCCAGGCGCTCGCCGACAGCCTCGGCCTGAACCCGCAAGCCCGGGACGCGCTGGAGGCGGCGCTGCCGTCCGCCGGCACGGCTGCCAACGCGTTCGGCGTGCTCGGAGCCCTCGTCGTCCTGCTGTCCGCGACCAGCTTCTCCCGGGCGCTGGCACGGATGTACGCGCGGGTCTGGGATGCCCCGCGCCCGGCCCGCCTCCGCTCGCTGTGGCGGCTGGTCGCCGTGCTGCTCGGGCTGGTGCTGCTGCTGGTGCTGCTCACCTCCGTCCGGCGGGTGCTGCAGGGTGCGCCGCTGTCCGGTCTCACCGAGGGGTTCGTCACCTTCGTGCTCAGTGGTCTGGTGTGGACCTGGGTGCCGTGGCTGCTGATGGCGCGGCGGGTCCCCGCGCGGATGCTCCTGCCCGGCGGCGTCCTGATGGCGCTGGCCATGGCCGTGCTCAGCGTCGTCGGGGGGATCTACCTCCCGCGCGCCCTGTCGTCGGCGACCGCCCAGTACGGGGCGCTCGGCGTCTCCTTCACGTACGTGACCTGGCTCTTCGTGCTCATGGTGGCGCTCGTCGCCAGCACGGCAGTCGGCGCCGTGATCGCTCGGGACGCGGCTCCGGTCGGCCGCCTGCTGGCCGGCGCCGGTGGCCGGCCCCGGGCGCCGCGGTGACCGCCGCCGCCTTCGCGGCGGTCCTGCTGACTCTCATCGTGGTCAACGTCTGGGTGCACGTGGGCCCGCGCCGCGCGCACCTGTTGACCGGGCCGCTGGCCGCGCTGTTCCTGCTGGGCGTGGGGCGCGCGGCCGGGCTGTCCTGGGACGCGCTCGGCCTCGGCGCCGGGTCGCTGGCGCGGGGCCTGCGCTGGGGCGGCAGCTGCGCCGCCCTGGTCGCCGCCGGGTACGCGGTGGCGCTGGCGGTGCCGGCCACCCACCGGCTGTTCCGGGACACCCGCTACCGGCTGGGGGCCGGGCCGGCGCTGGCCACGGCGTTCCTGGCCGTCCCGCTCGGGACGGTGGTGTTCGAGGAGGTGGCCTTCCGCGGCGTCCTGTGGGGCCTGCTCGAGGAGGTGGCCGGGGTCGCCTGGGCAACCGCCGGCACGTCGCTGCTGTTCGGTTTGTGGCACGTGCTGCCGGCACTTGACCTGGCCCGGACCAACCCCGCGATCGCCGGGTCCGGCCGCCGGGCCCGGCTTGCGCTGGCCGTCGTCGGCACGGTGGTGTTCACCGCGGCCGCCGGCGTCCTGTTCGCCGAACTGCGCCGCCGGAGCGGAAGCCTGCTCGCGCCGGCACTGCTGCACTGGGCGACGAACGCGGCCGGCGTGCTCGGATCCGCCGGCGTGTGGGCGCTCAGCCGGCGGTCTGGACGGGCTGGCTGAACAGCTCCTCGCGCGCGGTCTCCCGCCGCCGCACCGCGGTCTCGACGGCCGCCATCTGCTCCGGGCTCGCCGGGAGCTCGAAGACCTCGCTGACGAACCGGGGCAGGTCGGCCCGGTAGTCGTGGGCCCAGGACCGGTAAGGGCCGGGGGCCTGCGCGTTCTTCATGTCCACGAGGGACTGGAAGAACGTGGTGAGCGGTCGCCACCGCATGCCGGCCGGGATCCCGCGCGGGCTCCCGCCGTCCACCGCCTCGACCGGCGGTCGGTCCTTCCCGAGCCAGGCCGGCGCGGTGGCGAGCAGGTCGAGACCGAACTTGGTCACCCCGTCGTTGTCGTGGCTGACCAGGACGTAGGGCGGTGCCGACCCGCGTTCGGCCACCCGGTCCCGCAGCTGCCCGTAGTCGTTGACGACGGCGACGAGGTCGTCCTCGACGTCGAGCCGGCCCGGTTGGGTGAGCTGGTGCATCCAGCCGCTGCCGTACGGCGTGCCGATCCACAGCGCGCGGTCGATGCCGAGGGTCCGCGGGCCCAAGGTGCCCCAGTGCAGGAAGACGTCCTGGCTGGTGTGCGCACCCAGGCTCTCGCCGAACAGGACCACCCGGGGACGCGGCGCGGCCGGGTCGCGCAGCCGGTCGAGTATCCGCAGCCACAGCAGCCGGTTCTGGTCGCGGGCATCCTTGACCATGCCCAGGGACAGCGGAGAGGGCCGCTTCGAGTACTGGAGGGTCACGGTGGCGATGTCGCCGCGGGACAGGTACTCGGCGGCGGCGACGGCCACGTAGTTCACGTACCCGGTGCCGGTCGGGGAGACGAGCATGAGCAGCGACCGGTCGAAGGCGCCGGTCCGTTCCAGCTCTGCCAGCGCCAGGTCGACCCGCTCCCGCGGGCTCGGCGCGCTGTCCAGCCCGACGTAGACCTGGATGGGGGTCGCCCGGGCCGGCTCGCCCATCACCGTCTCGATCGACAGATCGGGCACACCGGGAGGCCGGTCCGGCACCGGCTGGGGGCGGACGTGGGCCAGGACGTGCCGGCGCCCCTCCCGCCCGAGCGTCGACCACGGCACCAGGCTCCCGGGCCCGCCGCTCATCGTGGGGCCGGTCAGCCGCACGTCCTCGTCGGTGCCGAACACCGGCGCGTCGTGCGCGGTGCCGGCCTCGAGCCGCCGCATCGCCCGTCCCCAGACGGACGACGCAACCACGGCGACGGCGCCGAGGCAGGCACCGTGACCGGCGAGCCGCCATACCGCCGTCCCACCGGGAAGCACCGTGGCCAGCCGCCGCCCGAGCGTGGTCGCCAGCACATGTTCCGCGTACGCGACTCCCGCGAGCCCGCCGACCGCCGCGCCGGCCAGCGCCAGCGACCGCACCGGAGACGGGGGTCCGGGCGCAGCCGCAACCGACTCCCCGTCGCGAATCCGTCGCCGCTCCAGGGCGTACGCAACCGCGAGACCCACCGGCACGGCGAGCGGGAAGGTGGCGATCCGCCCGTTCGCACCGAGCCGCGCGTCCGCCGTCGCCGCAGCGGACCGGGCCACCGTCAGCAGGCAGCCGCCGAGCCCCGTCACCGCGAACCGCCAGCCCGCCTGCCTGATGAGGCCCCGCAGCACCGGCTCCCCGGTCCGCGGCGGAAGCGCGCGAGCGACGGCGAAGCCGAGCGGGACGGAGGTGAGATCCGCCAGCACGGTCAGGGCCTGCTGGCGGACGGCCTGCTGTGCCGGGCTCCGTCCCGATCCCGCGGCCAGCTCGGCGGCCAGCGCCTGCAGGGCGTCCTGGGCTCCGAGCGTCAGCAGGTAGTGCAACCCGGTGGACAGTGCGGTGACGAGGCCCTGGTCGCGCGCGCTGCGCGCGGCCAAGGAGGGAGCGAACGTCCCGGGAGCGGTCGCCGAGGCGACCAACAGGCCGACGTGCACTCCGGCGTCCGTCGACGCTCGATCGAGGTCCGTCCGCATGCGGTGCTCCAATCCGGGAAACCCGAAGCCGTCGTCACGGCATGCTGGCCGCCGTCTCGAGCGATCGGCGTCATCCGCGGTGGACGAGGCCGCGGGCAGCGGCGGATCCTGCCCCGGCCCGATCGCTTCAGGAGTTCAGGATCATCGCCTTCTGCTGCTCGAACTCGGCTTGGGTCAACACCCCCTGCTCCTTGAGCTCACCCAGCTGCTTGAGCTGCGCGAACTTGTCCGGCCCGGGATCGGCGGCAGCCGGCGCCGGCTCGGGCTGCGGGTCCTGAGCCGCCCACCGGCCCCCCTGCCGGCGGGAGACGCGGTTCGAGACGGCGGTCGCCGTGCCGGCGACTGCAGCCGTCCGGGCGATGCCCCGAAGGAGTCTCGGCATGATCGGATCCTCTCTCAGCGTGCCCCGGCAGGGGCCGAGCTGGTCTCAGTGGCGTCGAGTGACGCGAGAATGGCCTGTACCGGGATGCGTCCGCTGGAGATGAGCTGCGCTCCGCTGCGGCGCAGCGCGACTGCCAGCGGTGCCGCCCACCGGTTCTCATAGACCAGCACGGCGGCCGACCGACCGGGTTCCAGGGCCTGCCCGGCATCGTCGACGTCGTCCTCGCCGAGCAGGCCGGAGGCGGCGCCCTCGAACACGGAGAAGTCCCACTCCCCGTCACCGTCGGCGTCGGCGAGCGCGAGCACCGACACCGATCCGTCGAACTCCCGCTTCACGAGTGCCAGGTCGAGGATCCGGATGATTCCCCGGTCGGCGAGGTCGACCAGCAGGGGAAGGTTCTCCCCGATGGGGTGGCGTTCGGGAAACTCGATGATCAGAAAGTCGATCGGCCCCATGTCATCCAGCTCATCCAGCTGGGCCGCCTGACCGGGATAGCGGTCATCTGCCATAGCCGTTCCCTTCGAGTGTTCTTGCCTGCGCCCGACTGTGCCGGCCGGTGGTGGCCGCCTCGTCTACCAGCCCACCGTCCACCGGCCGGGCCGACGGTGCGTCATCACCGCAGGATGACCCGGAGCCGAGGCCGGCGACGCTGCCGACCCCGGCCCACGTCTAGTCGCGGCGCGGCGTCAACGTCGCGATGGCGGCGGTCAGGAAGGGGCCAGCGAGCAGAGTGCGGTCCCGGTTCGCCGCCGCGACCGCCACCAAGGCGCCATCGTCCAGCCGCAGCTCCATGACCAGTGGTACCCGTCCCAGGCCGGTCGCCTCTCCGGGTGCCGCGAAGCGTATGGAGTCCTCGGGGAGCCGTACAGGCAACGCCAGCAGCCGCGAGAACAGCCAGCCGTGCTGGACGAGCAGGACGTCGTGGACCCAGACGGCTCGCGCCTTGCGGAGGCTCGACCGGTCGGGACCCAGGCGGGAGCCGGTCAGCGGCCAGACCCGGCACGGGAAGGTCGCGCCGGCCAGCCTCAGGCGGCGGCGGTGACACCTCGAGACGACGGTCGCCACGACGACGGCGGAGGTCAGGGCCGACGCCAGCACCTGCAGCACCGTGCTCATCACTGCCTCCCCCTCCGCGGGACGGCGAGCGCGCAGCCGCGGCAGGAACTCCGGGCCACGAGTCTCGCCCGCGAGCCCGACGCCTCGCGTCATCCATGGCGGAGGAGAGGGATGGCGGTGAGGGTCGGGGTCGGCTCGTCCCTCGGCGAGGACGCCGCGGTCGATGGCGCCGCGATGTCGGCGGCGGTCCGCTGGTAGGGCTGGCGTCCTCGGACAGCTCGAGGAGCGGACGGCCGGACCAGGTTGGCCGGTCGGCTGGAGGGTAGGCCGCCCGACGACGATGCGGACCGAGGCTCGTGGTCGAGCGGGCCCGAGGGTGGAGGTAGCCATGGACTTCCCGGACCGGGATGCGGCGCTGGCGTGGGTGGGCCGGACGCTGATAGACCGCGACGGCGCCGAGATCGGCGCCTGCACGGCGGTGTTCTCCGACGATGCGACCGGACTGACGGAGTGGGTCTGCTCCGAGCTCGACGGAGCGGCCGTCTTCATCCCGGCGGTCGGGGCCGCCGAGTCCGGTGACCAGGTACGGGTGACCGTGAGCCGGACGAAGGTCTCCGGCGCGCCGTCGGTCGGCGGAGACCGGCGCATCTCCGAGGACGAGGAGGCCGTCCTCTACCGGCACTACGGGCTCCCGCACTCCCGGGACGCCTCGCCGACGCTGCTGCCGACCGAGACGCCGCCGACCGAGGAGATGTCGACCGAGGACGCCCTGCCCGGCCCGGCCGGGACGGCAGCGACGAGGCCCGTGGCCGCGGTCCCCGACGCGGCCGGCGAGCCGGCGCAGCCGACCGAGGGTCGCCGGTGGGCGGGGCCGGTGGCCAGCGGGCTGGCCGCGGCCGGGGCGGTCGCGGGTACGGCGCTGGCGGTGCGTCGGCGGCGGGCCCGGCGGCGGCTCACCCGGGCCGAGCGGATCGCCCTGCGCGCCCGGGCCGTGACGGCCGCGGTCAGCGCGCGTACGGGCCGGGTCGCGGGGCCGCTGGTAGACACCGCCGAGCGCGTCGTCCGGCGCCCGCGGCGGGCCGCGGCCGCCGGGGGGCTCCCCACCGCGGCCGCGCTCGCGCTGGCAGCGGTCCGGCGGCGCCGATCCGGGTCGAGCCGCCCGAGCCGCCCGAGCCGTGCGGCCGTCCGGCAGAACGGGGACACCGGGCGGCGTTGACCGGTGGGCGCCGTGCTGTTGTGCTGATGTCCTATGGCGCTGGTCGAGCGGGACCCTCAGCTCGACGGTCTACGCGGCGCTCCCGGGCGGCGTCGGTGAACGTCTGACACCTCGGCCGTGGGACGCGGTGGACGCGGGCGCCGTGCCCGGGGTCGAAGGTCCCGGCCGGAGAGGTCGGCCGGCCGTATCGGGGTGTCCCGCCCGGGCCTAGCGTCGGAAGCGGGGACGAGCCCCGAGGAGGCGCGCCGTGGACACCACCGTCGACCGCAGGAGCACGACCGTGGCACCGGAGCGGGCAGAGCCGGGCGGGGACCGGGCGGTGACCCTCGCAGGCGCGCTGCTCGCCGCGACCGGCATCGGAATCGTCCTGTCGACGATCACGAACGAGGCGCTCTACCCCGCCGAGCGGCACTACAGCACATTCGCCGACACGATCAGCAGCCTGAGCGGCACCGAGCCGCCGGACAGCTACACCGTCCAACCGAACCGGCTGATCTTCATCCTCACGATGGCTCTGGCCGGCGTCCTCGTGCTGGCGGCGACCGCCCTGCTCCGGCGCGTCGCGCGGCGGCGGCTGGTGATCGCCCTCGCCGTGTTCGGCGCCGGCCTGATCGGCATCGCGGTGTTCCCGGGCGACGTGGCCACCTGGCACCCGCTCTTCGCGCTGGCCTGCTTCGTCGGCGGCTCGGTCGCCGCGATCCTGTCCCGGACCCTGCTCGACCGGCCGCTGCGTGCATTCGCGGTCACCCTCGGGTCCGTCGCGCTCGCGGCCACCGTGCTGGGACTGGACCTTTTCGCCGACTTCGGTCCTCAGACGGCGATCGGCATCGGCGGCATCGAGCGCTGGATCGCCTACCCGGTGCTGCTGTGGCTGGTCCTCTTCGGCGCCGCCCTGATGACCCCCGGAGCCCACTCCCGCATCCGCGCCTGACCCCATCCGCCCGGCCACCAGGGTCGGTCGACCCCGACAGGGACCGTGCTCGGCGCCGCGCCGGGCACGGCCGGCTCGTGCGCCTCATGAGCGCGGTCGCCGCGACCCTGTTCGGGCTCACCGTCGTCCAGCGCCGGGACCTGGCCGGCGCCTTCAGGGTCGGGGCCCGTCCGCTACGGCCCGCGGCGACCGTGCCACCTCCCGTCGGGAACGGACGACGCCGAGGGCGGGACGAAGGGCTCTGCCCTGGCCATGACGTCCCGTCTAGCGTCGGGAGTGCCGGCAGCTGCCGGGGATGGAGGTGCGGGAGATGCGCCGGATAGTGGTGCTCGGCGGTGGGACCGCCGGGACGATCATGGTGAGCAAGCTGCGCCGCAGGCTGGACCCGGCGCAGTGGGAGATCGCGGTGGTGGACCGCGACGACATCCACCGCTATCAGCCGGGGTACCTCTTCCTGCCGTTCGGCCGCTACCGGCCCGCCGATGTGGCTCGGTCGCGGCACGCGTACATCCCGGACGGGGTACGGCTCGTGCTCGCCGACGTCGAGCGCATCGTGCCCGAGCGGCACAGCGTGCTCCTCGCCGACGGCAGCAGCCTCGACTACGACTACCTGGTGGTGGCGACCGGGGTGCAGCCGCGGCCCGACCAGACTCCAGGACTGCTCGGCGACGACTGGCGGCGCGGCATCCACGAGTTCTACACGTACGAGGGCGCCCTGGCGCTGGCCGACGTGCTCGCCAGGTTCGACAGCGGCCGGCTGGTCGTACACATCGTGGACATGCCGATCAAGTGCCCGGTCGCACCGCTGGAGTTCGCCTTCCTCGCCGACGCCTTCCTCACCGACCGAGGCCGGCGGGACCGGGTCGAGCTGACCTACGTGACGCCGTTGCCGGACGCGTTCACCCAGCCGGTCGCCGCCGCGCACCTGAGCGGCATGCTGGACGAGCGCGGTATCGGGCTGGAGACCGACTTCATGGTCGAGCAGGTCCGTGACCGCACGCTCGTCTCCTACGACGAACGGGAGATCCCGTTCGACCTGCTGGTCACCGTCCCGCTGAACATGGGCGCCGAGTACGTGGCCCGCTCCGGTCTGGGCGACGAGATGAACTACGTCCCGGTCGATCGGCACACCCTGCGATCCCCCACGCACCCGGAGATCTTCGCCATCGGGGACGCAACCGACCTCCCGACGTCGAAGGCCGGATCGGTCGCGCACTTCTCGGCCGACGTCGTCGTCGAGAACCTGCTCAGCGCGATCGACGGCCGACCGCTGGACGCGTCCTTCGACGGGCACGCAAACTGCTTCGTCGAATCCGGCCACGGCAAGGGCCTGCTCCTCGACTTCAACTACGACACCCAGCCGCTGCCCGGGAAGTACCCCGTGCCGAAATTGGGCCCCTTCAGCCTGCTCGCCGAGAGCCGGGCCAACCACCTCGGCAAACTCGGGTTCCGCTGGGCGTACTGGAACCTGCTGCTGCGTGGGCGGCCGATGCCGGTGTCCGCGCGGATGTCCATGGCCGGCAAGGACCGCGGGGCCGCCGACGAGCCGGTCACCACAGGGAGGTAGACCACATGCCTGTCACCACCATCGCCGAGCGCCAGGTCCACGTCGACCCGGAAGGCTTCCTGACCGAGTACACGGAGTGGGACGACGATCTCGGGCGCGCGCTGGCCGCGCAGGTCGGGATCGAGCTCACCGACGAGCACTGGAAGGCGATCCGCTTCCTGCGCGAGGACTACGCCGGCCGCGGCGAGACCGCCACGATCCGGCGCGTCAGCGTCGTAGGCGGGATCCCGACGAAGAGGCTGTTCGAGCTGTTTCCCAAGAAGCCGGCGAAGAAGATGGCCTACGTCGCCGGCCTGCCCAAGCCGCACGGCTGCGTGTGAGAGGCGACGACCATGACCACAACCCAGATCGACGCCGGCGGGACACCCGACGCCGCGCCGATCGTCCCTTCGTTCGACGAGGAGCCGACCGGGCGGAAGCTGGCGATCATCTGTTCGAAGGGCACGCTCGACATGGCGTACCCGGGTCTGGTCCTCGCCAACGCCGCGCTCGGCGAGGGAGTCGAGACCCATCTGTTCTTCACCTTCTGGGGCTTCGACATGATCACCAAGTCCCGGATGGGTGCGCTCAAGTTCACCATGCTCGGCAACACGGCCACCCACCTGCCACAGGGCCTGGGCGGCCTGCCCGGGATGACCGCGCTGGCAACCGCCCGGATGAAGAAGCAGATCGCGGATGTCGGCGTGCCAGAGGTGCCGGAGTTCCTGCAGCAGATCGTCGACTCCGGCGGTCACCTGTGGGCGTGCCGGATGTCGGCCGACATGATGCACCTGGACGAGGCTGATCTCTTCGAGCCCGTCGAGGGGATCATCAGCGCCGCTGACTTCATCGACAAGACCGAGGGCGCCCAACTGCTGTTCATCTGACCCCGACGGAACACTGCGATGACGATGGACGGCAGGGACGGCGACCCGGCGACTCGGCTGACCGTGGCACACCGGGGCGGACCGCTTCCGCATCCGCGTGCCGGGCAGGAGATCGAGGTCGACCAGCCGGTCGGCGACGGCGGCGAGCGGTGCTCGCCAGCTGAGTGAGGTCCCTGCGGGGTCGAACGCGCGCCGTCGTCGGTCAGGAGCCGAGACGGCGGAGGAGACCCTCGATGGCGGCGGTGACCTGCTGGGGGCGTTCGAGGGGTGCGAGGTGGCCGGTGTCGGGCAGGTCGATGCGGTGGGCGCCAGGGATGCCCGCGGTGAGCAGGTCGGCGATCTGCTGCAGGGCGGGTACGTCGTCCAGTCCGTTGACGACCACTGTCGGGACGCCCACCTCGGACAGGTGGCCGCTCGCCGCCGGCTCCGGCTCGGCGGGCTCGACGGGGTGTTCGCTCCACTCGCGCCGGAAGACTTGCCGCAGCATGGTCATCCCGGCGCCCCAGACGCGCGGGTCGACCGCGCCGGGCTCGCGGCCGGGACCGGCGATCCAGAACCTGGCGTGGGCGTCGGCGACCGCCTCGACGTCCGCATCGAGGACGGTGTCGTTGGTGCCGTCCCGGTACGCTTGCCGCCGCTCTCCAGGGACGGCCGCGGCGATCCGGTCCAGCAGCGGGCCGGCCATGTCGTCGGGCCAGGTGTGGCCGGACAGTCCCGGGCTGACCAGCACCAGGCCGGCGACCCGGTCCGGTGCGGACAGCGCGGCGTCGAGTGCGGCGGCGCCGCCGACCGAGCAACCGGCCAGCACGGCCCGGTCGATGCCGAGCGCGTCCATGATCCCGAGCAGGTCGGCGTGCAACTGGTGGTCGGCAGTCGCGGGGTCGGACCCGCCGTAGCCGCGCCAGTCGAACCGGACCACCCGGCAACCGGCGGTCAGCGCGTCGAAAGGCCCGGTCCACATTCGCCGATCGGCGATGCCGGCGTGGCAGAGCACGACCACCGGTCCCGACCCGGCCTCGTCGTACGCGAACCGGACGCCTTCCACTTCCACGAAAGCCACGCAGCACTCCCTCCGGCCGGCCGTCGGGACCATCTTGCCCGGCGGGCCAACCCTCCGGCCGCAACGCCGGCGGGGGCCGGACCGGGCTGCCGAAGTCCAGCGCTGAACCGTGCCCCGGCCACGACGACCCCTCCCTGTCACGGAACGGCCGGGCTTCTCGTCTCAAGTTTCAGACACAGACTCCGGCATCTGGAGGGTGATCGCCGTGCGGGTGTTCGTGGCAGGCGGGACCGGGGTCATCGGGCGGCGGCTGGTGCCGCAGCTCCTGGCCCGGGGCCACCAGGTGACGGCAACGACGACGGTCCCGGGCAAGGTGGGCCTGCTGGAGGAGCTGGGCGCGGCTGCCGTGGTGATGGACGGGTTGGACGCGGCGTCGGTGGGTGAGGCGGTGACCGCGGCCCGGCCGGACGCGATCGTGCACCAGATGACCGCATTCGCCGGCAAGAAGCCCGACATGAGAAACGTCGACCGCCTGTTCGCCACCACCAACCGGCTGCGGACCGAGGGGACGGACCACCTGCTGGCCGCCGCCCGCGCGACCGGCGTCGCCCATCTCGTCGCGCAGGGCTTCGCCAGCTGGAACGGAGTTCGCGAGGGCGGATGGGTGAAGACCGAGGAGGACCCGTTGGCCCCGGAGACGGGACCGAAGGCGCGCGAGGGGACGGCGGCGATGCGTCACCTCGAGGACGTGGTCGTCGCGGCGGGTGGCGCCGTCCTGCGATACGGCGGGTTCTACGGCCCGGGCGCCACCGACGACCAGGTCGAGCTCGTACGCAAGCGGTGGATCCCGCTCGTCGGGGGCGGCACCGGCTATTTCTCGTGGGTGCATCTCGACGACGCGACGAGCGCGACCGTCCTGGCGGTGGAGCAAGGGGCGAAGGGCCTGTTCAACATCGTCGACGACGAGCCGGCCCCGGTCAGCGAGTGGCTGCCGTATCTGGCTGCGTGCGCGGGGGCGAAGCGGCCGCTGCGAATCCCCACGTGGCTGGCCCGGCTGCTGGCCGGGGAGCTGGTGGTGACGATGATGACCGAGGGCCGCGCCTTCTCCAACGCCAAGGCCAAGCGGGAGCTCGGCTGGGAGCTGCGCTATCCCTCCTGGCGCCAGGGCTTCAAAGCAGAGGTGGTGTGATCGGCTTTGGAAGCCGTAGATCGTCCAGAAAGAGAGCCCGATGCATAAGACTGGACACCCCTTCTGAGAGAGACTACCTTGACCTCGGCATCGCACCTTTGAGACTCGACATTCTCGTCGGACGGGTCGGTACGGGTGGTGCTGGCGGCACCCTGACACCTGTGCCCGCAGGTGGGACGACCGTCGTCCCACCCGGACGTCGTCTGTGGCGGTCAACGTGACGCAACGACCCGACAAAATCGCCGTGGTCGATCCCCGCGGGGATGGCCCCGCTGCCGTCGAGGTGGGCGGCGTCGGCGCCGGAACAGCAGACGGATGACCGACGAGCTCGTCGTCGGTACCGCGCGTCGGAGGCTGCCGGTCTCCTTCCGATGGACCGAGGCGCCGCTGCCAGAGACGCAAGGTGCTGCCCAGGTCCTGGTGGAGTTCGGTGCGTTGGGTCCCGTGGAAGCGGTGGTCGCCGGCCGGCTGGTCAATCTGGGAGCGCCCAAGCAGCGTGCATTGCTCGCGTTGTTGGTGAGTCGGGTGGGCCAGCGGGTGGCGGTCGAGGTGATGCTGGAAGCGCTGTGGGCGGGGCATCCGCCGCCATCGGCGATGACCTCCCTGCAGGCGTACGTGGCCAATCTGCGGAGGGTGCTGGAACCGCATCGGGCTCCCCGGACGCCGGCGACGGTGTTGCGCACCTGCTCCGGGGGCTATCTGCTGGACAGCCGCGTGGTGGACGTCGATGTCCGCCGGTTCCGTGAGCACGCCACGGCGGGGTGGCGGGCGTGGGACAGAGGAGATCCGCGGCAGGCGTTGACCCACTTCGAGGCGGGGTTGGCGTTGTGGCGGGGGCCGGCGTACGCGGAGGTGGCCGGCATCTCCTGCGTGGTGCCGGAGGTAGCGCGACTGGAGGAGTTGCAGCTGTCGGTTGTCGAGGCGCGCTGCGCGGCGCTGCTGGCCGTGGGCGCCCATGAGGTGGCCGTAGCCGAGCTGGAGGCATTCATCCAGGACCATCCGCTGCGCGAGTACGGCTGTGAGCTGCTGAGCCTGGCGCTGTACAGGGCCGGGCGACAGGCCGACGCGCTGGGAGCGCTGCGGACCGTCCAGGCGCGACTGGCGGAGGAGCTGGGCATCGACCCCAGGCCGGCGCTGCAACACCTCGAGCGCGAGATCCTGAACCAGGTTCCGACCCTGGACTGGCACCCGACTCCGGCCGTCCCGACCGTGACGGTGGCGGGCATGCGCACGGCCTCTCCACCGGTCGGCACGGCCGGTCCGCCGCTCCCGCCCGCTGCGGACGGGGAGGTCTTCGTCGGTCGTGAGGTGGCGCTGCGGCAACTGGGCGGGGCACTGGCCGCGGCGGCGGCCGGCCGGGGGCAGGTGGTGGCGGTGTCCGGGGAGCCCGGGATCGGCAAGACCAGCCTGCTCCGGCGTTTCGCCGAGCTGGCGGGCGTCCCGGTGCTCTGGGGTGCCTGCCCCGAGCACGTCGCCTCCCCGCCACTGTGGCCCTGGGAGCAGGTGCTGCGTGCGGTAGGCAGTCACTTCCCACAGCGTTGGATACCGGGACCGGTGGCCGAGCTGCTGGATGGCGGCACCCGGCCGTCGCCGGACGGCTTGGACGTCGCCGGCGCCACCTTGCGACGGTTCGAGGCGATCACCCACTACCTCACCGACGCATCCCACACCGAACCGCTGGTGGTGCTGCTCGATCACCTGCACCGGGCGGACCCCGGCTCACTGCGACTGCTCGCGCACCTGGCCGAGTCGGTGCCGGCGAGTCGGCTGCTGCTTCTCATGTCCTACCAGTCGACCGAGGCGGCGACGCTGGCCGAGACGTTGGCGGCGTTGGCCCGCTCGGGGATGACGCGGATCGAGCTGGGTGGCCTGGACCCGGAGGACACTCGGAGTCTGGCGAGCGCCGTCCTCCACCGTGAGGTCAGCAGGTCCGCCGCGGAAGGGCTGTGGGCCCGCACCGAGGGCAACCCGTTCTTCCTGCGGGAGCTGGTCAAGCCGTTGACCGGTGAGCAGCGCCTGGACCAACCCCGGACGGCATCCGCGCCGGTGCCGGCGCCGGTGCGCGAGGTGGTATTGCGGCGCATCGCTCGGCTCCCCCGCACCACGGCCGAGATGTTGTCCGTGGCTGCCGTCGCCGGCCGACACTTCGACATCGAGGTCGTCGCCGATGCTGCCTCCGTCGAGATCGAGACCGCGCTGGAGGACCTCGACACCGCGGTCGCCGCGGGCCTGATCGTGGAGGACCAACAGCGACTGGGCTGGTTCCGCTTCACCCACGTCATGGCCGCCGACGTACTCTACGAGTCCACCGGACGGCTGCGCCGGGCCCGCCTGCATCGACGGATCGGTGCCGCGGCGGCACGGTGCCCCCACGACGGCCTTCAGGCATCCGTCCTCGACAGGGAAGATGCCGTCGGGACAAGTGAAGTCGATGAACGACTCGTCGATGTCTTCCGAGACCGCGCTCGCAAAGGTGATCAATTCCCTGCGGCCCGCGTGATCAATAGGAGTTGACGACTGCGGGGCCTTGACAGTCAAGCGGCGAAGAACCTATAAATATGATGCCAGTCTGGACTCCGCCTCTTGGCAAGACCCAGTTCGACTGGGGACCGGTTAACGTGATCGCCCGCCGGCTGGTGGCCGAGCGGGGCGTGGCGGACCGAGAAGATGCCGAGATTGGCCCCTGGAGGAACAATGTCGGCAGCTGCCGAGTTGGCAGATCTCTATTCAGCCATCGAAGAGTCGGCCAGGCTGATCGACGTCGCCTGCTCGCGGGACAACACCTGGCCGATCCTGACCGCGTACGACGCCGCACGGCAGGACATCATTGCTTTCCGGGTGTCGACTGACGCGCGCCACGAGGGGGACTTCAACTGCCGCTTCTCGCTCCCGGAGGGCGTGGATCCGTACGCCGTCGCGCTCGCGGAGGGCCTCGCCGCGAAGACCGACCATCCCGTCGGGGCCCTGCTCGCGGAGATCCAGGAGCGATGCCCCATCGACAGCAGCGGTCTTGACTTCGGAGTCGTCGGCGGATTCAGGAAGATCTGGGTCTACTTCCCCGCAGGCGACTTCCAGAGGCTGTCGAGGCTCGTCGACATCCCGTCGGTCCCCCCTGGCCTGGCCGAGAGCGTCGACATTTTCGCCCGCCACGGTCTGGACGACAGGGTGGACGTGCTCGGCATCAACTACCACCACCGGACCGTGAACCTGTATTTCCCCGAGCGACCCGAACCGGAGACCAGCCGATCGTTGCATCGCGACATCGGACTGCCGGAACCGAGCGACCAGATGATGCGGTTCTCGGGGCAGGCGTTCGGGTTCTACATCACCTTGAGCTGGGATGCGCCGAAGATCGAGCGGATCTCTTTCGGCGCGAAGGCGCAGGATCCGATGGCGCTTCCCGTCCGACTCGGCCCGAAGATCGAGCACTTCGTGAAGAACGTTCGGTACGGCGTCGACGACCCGAAGCTGGTCTATGCCGCCATGACCTCGACCGGCGAGGAGTACTACAAGCTCCAGTCGTACTACCGGTGGCAGCCGCACGGGCGCCGTGCGGGCCGCGGGTACCCGCGATCGCGGTCCATGAACTGATCCGCCCCCGCGCCGGCAACTCGCACGTCCCTCGATCCGCAAGGAGGCAGCCGGCATGCAGGACCTGATGTTCCCCCGGTCGATCCTGAGGAGCGGTTGCACGCTCGGGATGGTGCCGGAGCTGGCCGCGGCCCGGCACGGCTCGACGACGCTCACCCTCGACCACGACCTGGACGTCCTGCCCGGGGCGGGACGGCGCCTCACGGTGGCCGAGCTCGCCGAGCACGTGGACGACCTGGCCGGCCGGCTGTGGGCGGCCGGGGCCCGTCCCGGGAATCACGTCGTGATCCACAAGACCGCGAACTTCGACGTCTGGATCCTGATGACCGCGGCGTCGCGGCTCGGAGCGGTTCCGGTGATGCTGTCGCCGGCCCTGGATGCCGCGACCGTCGGCGCTCTGCTCCGGCGGCTGGACCGGCCGATGCTGGTCACGGACCTGCGCAAGCTCGACGGGCTGGCCGGCGTGCCGCTGGCCGACCTGGCCAGACGGGTGGTCGTGGTCACCGGGAGTGGACCGGGCGCGGTCTCGCTCGGCGAGCTCGCCGGTGCTCCGCGGGTCGAGGCAGTGATCCGGCCGCAGGACGAGCCCGCGATGATCACTCACACCTCCGGCACCACCGGGCTGCCCAAGCTGGTCGTGCACACGTCGCGGACCATCGGCGAGCGGCTCCGACCGCAGTGGCGTCTGCTGTCGCTGATGCCGAAGCGGGAGACCGTCGCGATCCACATCTCGTTCGTGCACTCGCGGATGTCCGCGGCGATGGCGCTGGCGCTGCTCATGGGGATGCCGGTGCTGCTGATGAACGAGTCCGCTCCCGACGTGGTCGCCGAGTTCTTCCTGGAGAACCGGCCGGGGTTCATCGAGGCGCTGCCCAACTCGTTCATGGAGTGGGAGGGGCTCACCGAGGACCCGCGCCGGCCGTTCGCCTCCGTGAAGTACTTCAGCAGCACGTTCGATGCCATGCACCCCCGGACGATGAGCCGGCTCGTCAGCTCGTCCGCCCGGCGCGGGGCGATGTTCTTCCAGATCTACGGGCAGAGCGAGGTCGGCCCGGCCGTCGGCCGGCCGTACTTCCGCAGGTCCGCCCACCGCGCGAACGGCCGTTGCGTCGGCTGGGCGATGCCGGGCTGCGCGAAGGTCCGCGTGACCGCCCGGGACGGCCGACGACCGTCCGAAAAGGACCCCGGCTTCATCGAAGTCGCCTGGCCGGGTCTGGCGAAGACCTACTTCGCGGAGCAGGAGCGGTACGACGCCGCCCGCTACGGCGACTGGTGGCGGACCGGGGACGTCGGCTACCGCACCAGGTTCGGCTGCCTGCACGTCTTCGACCGGGAGGTCGACATGATCCCCGGCGTGCGCAGCGCCCTGGAGGTCGAGGACGTCGTGCTGAGCAGGCTGGGAGAGCTGAGCGAGCTGGTGGTGGTGCGGGGTCCGAAGGCGGAGCCGGTGCCGGTGCTGTGCACCAACGGCGACCAGCCGCTGGACCGGGCCCGCTGGCGGGCGGCCGTCGCCGAGTTCCCCCAGCTGGCCGACCCGCTCCAGATCTCCCAAGCCGAGCTGCCTCGGACCGCCACGTTGAAGGTGCAGCGGATCGAGCTGGCCCGCCGGCTCCACGACCAGCTGGAGAAGCGGGCGTGACGACCAGCCATGTGGAGGGATGGATGTCCGGAGTCGCTGAGCTGGACGCTGTGTATTCGGCATTCGAGGAGACGGCCCGGCTGGTGGGTGCTCCCTGCTCGCGGGCGAGGGTCCTCCCGATCCTGACCGCGTACGGGGACGCGCTCCCGGAGGCCGGGATCGTCTTCGCGGTGCTGAGCGGCGAGCAGAATGCGGGCGAGCTCGACTACACGATCACGGTCCCGCCGGGGATCGACGATCCCCACGCGGTCGCGAGGTCGCACGGCTTCGTCGCGGAGACGGACCATCCCGTCGGCACCCTGCTCGCGGACCTCCGCAAGCGGCTGCCGATCAGCGAACACCTCGTCGACGCCGGCGTCGTCGGCGGCTTCAAGAAGATCTACGCGCACTTCCCGCAGCACCGGCAGGAGGTGCCGAAGCTCGCCGATATCCCCTCCATGCCGCCGGCCGTGGCCGGGAACGCCGACTTCTTCGCCCGCCATGGCCTGCACGACGTGGCGATGATCGCGATCGACTACGGGCGCAGGACGATGAACCTCTACTTCCACCGGCCGCCGGAACCCCTCGACCAGAAGACCGTCCTGTCGATGACCCGCGAGCCCGGCCTGGCGGAACCGAGCGAGCGGGCGCTGGAGTTCGCCGAGCGGGCGTTCCGGGTCAACGTCACCCTCAGCTGGGACTCCGCCGAGATCGTGCGGATCGCCCTGGCCCGGTTTCCCGGCCGCGACCTGGACCCGTCGGTGCTCTCCGCCCGGATCGAGCCGAGATTCGAGCGGTTCCTGAGAGACACGCCGCACCGGTACGCCGGTGGGCTCATCACCCTGCTCGGTCTCAAGTGGACACGCGACGAGGAGGTCCTCGAATTCGCCGCCTACCACCAGCTCTCCCCGATGCAGCGGAGGATGTGGATGGCGATGCACGGCGAAGAGGTGTGACGTCCCCGGCCACTCACACTTCCGATCGATTCCCGAGGCGTGGTCCGCAGCTGCGGACCACGCCTCAGCCGTCTATGCCCCTCCTCGAAGGAAGGACAAAGGTCCATGACGACAGCCGAGGGCTCTCCCGTCTCGGACTTCTCGCTCTCGCGCCGGTCGGTGCTGGTCGGCGGCTTCGGGGTCGCCTCGACCGCGGCGCTGGCCACCTTCGGCCCGGTCGGAACGGCCGCCGCCGCGCCAGCCCCTGCGCCACAGGCCGACCCGCCCCCGATCGACTTCGACTTCGACACCGGCAACTTCATCCGGGACCTGGTCTCCAAGACCAACCCGGGGTCGTTCGAGGACATCGTCGCCCCCATGGACGTGACCATCCTGGAGCGGGTCACCCACATGGCGACGACCTCGTGGTTCGACGCGGTGGCGCCGTACCACCCGACCGCGGTCGGCGTGTACTCCCGGATCGGCCGTCGCCCCGCCGGCGAGTCGGCCACCAACCGCAACAAGAACATCGCCGCCCTGCACGCGACCAACCAGGTGATCAGAGGGGTGGTGAGGGAGCGGGAGCCGGCCTTCCGGCAGCTGATGATCGCGGTCGGGCTCAACCCCGACGACAACTCGGAGGACCCGACCAGCCCGGTCGGCATCGGCAACCTGGCCGGCAAGGCCGTCGTCGCGGGCCGCCTGCACGACGGCATGAACCAGCTCGGCACCGAGCGCCGCCGGTACAACCCCCGCCCCTACATGGACTACACCGGCTACCGGCCCGTCAACACCGCCTTCCGGCTGTCCCACCCCTCCCGCTGGCAGCCGCAGATGACGCCGCACCGCCGCCGCCTCGGCGCCGGGGTGGGGGACAAGGGCATCTTCATCATCCAGCACTTCGTCACCCCGCAGATGCGGCTGACCAAGGCACACACGTTCCGGGACCCGCGCCGGTTCCACGTCGCCCCGCCCGACCACACCGACCACACCCGCCCCCGGGACTACAAGCGGTCGGTGGACGAGATCCTGGACGCCTCGGCCGGGCTGACCGACAAGCAGAAGGTGACCGCCGAGTTCTTCGACAACAAGCTGCTGGGCATCGGCATGTCCGGGCTCGCCGCGGCCAACGCCCACGAGCTGGACCTGGACGGCTGGGTCCACCTGTTCCTGTCGAACTCGACGGCGATCTTCGACGCGACGATCGCCGTCTGGCACCAGAAGACCAAGTACGACGCGGTCCGGCCGTTCAGCGCGGTCCAGCACGTGTACGGCCGGCGCCGGGTGACGGCCTGGGGCGGGCCGGGCCGGGGCACGGTCCACGACATGCCGGCCGACGAGTGGGCCAGCTACCTCAACGTGGGTGACCACCCGGAGTACCCGTCGGGCTCCACGACGCTGTGCTCGGCGGAGGCACAGGCGACCCGGCGCTTCCTCGGCGACGATCTCCTGGACTGGCGGTACCGCGTGCCGGCCGGCTCGACGCTGGTGGAGCCGGGGATCAGCCCGGCCCGCGACGTCGAGCTCTACTTCCCCACCTGGACCGACTTCGTGCGGGACTGCGCGATCAGCCGGGTGTGGGGCGGCGTGCACTTCCGCAAGACGATCGAGCGGTCCGTCGAGTTCGGCGAGCAGTTCGGCGACCTGGCCTACGAGTTCGTGCAGCGGCACGTCCGGGGCGACGTGGACTGACCTCCCGCGCCGAGCCCTGTCCGCAGAAGCCAGCTCCCTCCAGAAGGGGAAGCACACCATGACGACATCCGAGGTTTCGCCCGTCTCGGACCTCTCGCGCCGCTCCGTGCTGCTCGGCGGGGCCGCCGGGGCCGCGGCGCTGGTCCTGGGTCACGCCGGCACGGCCACCGCCGCCCCGCGGGCCGAGCCGCCGCAGCTCGACTTCGACTTCGACACCGACAACTTCATCGAGTTCCTGCAGCCCAGCGACGAGAACGCCGGGGTGTCGCCGTCGGCGGCGCTGTTCGCCCCGATGGACGTGACCATCTTCCTCTACATCAACCACCTGACGACGATCGGCTGGTTCGACGCGGTGGCGCCGTACCACCCGACCGCGGTCGGCGTGTACTCCCGGGTCCGCCGCCGCCCCTCCAGCGAGTCGGCCACCAACCGCAACATGAACATCGCCCTCATCCACTCCTCGTACCAGGTGGTCAAGGGCGCGGTGCCCGAGCGGCTGCCGGCGGTCCGGCAACTGCTGACCGCGCTCGGCCTGAACCCCGACGACGAGTCGACGGACCCGACCAGCCCGGTCGGCATCGGCAACCGGGCCGGCAAGGCCGTCATCCGGGCCCGGGCGCACGACGGCATGAACCTGCTCGGCGACGAGGGTCGCCGGTACAACTTCCGGCCGTTCACGGACCACACCGGCTACCAGCCGGTGAACACCGCCTACGAGCTGGTCCACCCCTCGCGCTGGCAGCCGCAGCTGACGCCGCACCGCCGCCGCCTCGGTGCCGGGGTCGGGGACAAGGGCATCTTCGCCGTCCAGCACTTCGTCAGCCCGCAGATGCGGGTGACCAAGCCCTACACCTACCGGGACGTGCGCCGGTTCCACATCGCCCCGCCCGACCACACCGACCACACCCGGCCCCGGGACTACAAGCGCTCGGTGGACGAGATCCTGGACGCCTCGGCCGCGCTGACCGACAAGCAGAAGGTGATGGCGGAGGTCTTCGACAACAAGGTGTGGGGCATCGGCCACTCGACGATCTTCAATGCCCGGCGGCGCGACCTGGACGTGCACGGGTGGGCCCACCTGTTCCTGACGCACCTGATGGCGACGTACGACCCGCTGCCCGCCGTCTGGCACCAGAAGACGAAGTACGACGCCGTCCGGCCGTTCAGCGCGATCCGGCACGTGTACGGCCACCGCCGGGTGACCTCCTGGGGTGGACCCGGCATGGGCACGGTCCACGACATGCCGGCCGACGAGTGGGCCAGCTACCTCAACGTGGGTGACCACCCCGAATACCCCTCGGGCTCCACGACGCTGTGCTCGGCGGAGGCGCAGTCGACCCGGCGCTTCTTCGGCGACGACGTCCTGGACTGGCGCTTCACCGTCCGCGCCGGCTCGACGCTGGTGGAGCCGGGGATCTCCCCGGCCCGCGACGTCGAGCTGCACTGGCCCACCTGGACCGCCTTCGTGGAGGACTGCGCCAGCAGCCGCGTGTGGGGCGGCGTGCACTTCCGCAAGACGGTCCAGCGGACCGTCGGCTTCGGCGAGCAGTTCGGCGACCTGGCCTACGAGTTCGTGCAGCGGCAGGTCCGCGGCGACGTCAGGGACTGACCCCACCGCGGCGGCGGGGCCCCGACACCGGGCCCGCCGCCGGGCCCGTGCGGGGCGGCGGCCGCGCCCGAGACGTACTCCCGCCGTGCCGACATCCTCCAGCAAGACAGGACTGAGCCATGCAGACGTCCGGACCTCCTGCTGTCCCAGGCATCTCCCGCCGGTCGCTGCTGGCCGGTGGGCTCGGCGTCGCCTCGACCACGGCGCTGGCCGCCACCCTCGGTCCGGTCGGGCCGGCCGCCGCCGGCCCGCCCGCCCGCCCGGCGCCGGCGGCGATCGAGGTCGACCTCGACCTGGACACCGGCAACGCCATCGACTTCTTCTTCGCCACCGCCGAGAGCGTCGGGGGGGCGCCCACGGGCGCCTTGATCGCTCCCATGGACGCGACCGTGAACATCTACCTCCAACACCTCAACACGATCGCGTGGTTCGACGCGGTGGCGCCCTACCACCCGACCGCGGTCGGCATGTACACCCGGATCGGCCGCCGCCCGGCCAGCGAGTCGGCCACCAACCGGAACATGAACGTCGCCATCTTCCACGCCATGAACCAGTGGGTCAGAGCCGTGAACGTGGAGCAGGTGCCGCTCTTCGCGCAGGTGATGACAGCGCTCGGACTGGACCCGGACGACGAGTCGGCGGATCCGACCAGCCCGGTCGGCATCGGCAATCGGGCCGGCAAGGGTGTGATCGCGGCCCGGGCCCGGGACGGCATGAACCTGCTCGGTGACGAGGGTCGCCGGTACAACCCCCGGCCCTTCGCCGACTACACGGGCTATCGGCCGGTGAACACCGCCTACCGGCTGACCGCCCCGTCGCGGTGGCAGCCGCGGCTGACGCCGCACCGCCGCCGGCTCGGTGCCGGTGCCGGGGCCGGCGACAAGGGCATCTTCGCCATCCAGCACTTCGTCACCCCGCAGCTGGGGCTGGTCAAGCCCTACACCTACCGGGACCCGCACCAGTTCCGGCTCGCCCCGCCCGACTTCAGCGACCACCATCGCCGCAGCGCGTACCGGCGGTCGGTGGATGCGGTCCTGGAGGCGTCAGCGGCGCTCACCGACGAGCAGAAAGCGCAGGCCGAGGCCTTCGACAACAAGCGGCAGGCCATCGGCCGGGCACCGATCATGGCAGCGCGGCGTCGTCCCGAGCTCGGGGTGCAGGGCTGGGCTCAGATGTTCGTGACGCACCTGGTGGCCATCGTCGACTCGCTGATCGCCGCCTGGCACCAGAAGGCCAGGTTCGACTCGGTCCGGCCGGTCAGCGCGATCGAGCACGTGTACGGCAGCCGCCGGGTGACCGCCTGGGGCGGGGTCGGCCGGGGGACGGTCGACGACCTGCCCGCCGACGAGTGGGCCGGCTACCTGAACACGGCCGACCATCCGGAGTACCCGTCGGGCTCGGCGACGATGTGCTCGGCCGAGGCGCAGTCGCTGCGCCGCTTCTTCGGCGACGACGTCCTGGACTGGAGGTTGGCCTTCCCGGCCGGGGCGACGCTGGTGGAGCCGGGGATCACGCCGGCCCGCGACATCGAGCTGCACTGGCCCACCTGGACCGACTTCGTGACCGACTGCGCCCACAGCCGGGTCTGGGGCGGGGTGCACTTCCCGACGACGCAGCAGAGATCCGTCCCGTTCGGCGAGCAGTTCGGCGACCTCGCCTACGAGTTCGTGCAGCGGCACGTCCGCGGCGACGTCAGGGACTGACGCGACTACCAACGGAGAGGACGCAGATCAGATGACGGCGCTTGGAGACCACCCGCTGGCGGGCGTGTCGCTGCCGCGCAGGACGCTGCTGCTCGGCGTCGGCGGCGCCGCGGCGCTGGCCGCGCTCGGACGCGCCGGGACGGCCGCCGCCGACCTTCCCCCGCTGCCCGACTTCGACCTCGACAGCGGCAACGCCATCGAGTTCCTCGCCACCTCCACCGCGGACGCGGCGGACGCCGGGCAGGCGGCCGCCGCGGCGGCATTCAACGCCGCGGACCCGTTCCCCGGACTCTATCTGGGCCAGGTGGAGGCGATCGCGTGGTTCGACGCGGTGGCGCCCTACCACCCGACCGCGGTCGGCGTGCACACCCGGATCGGCCGCCGCCCCGCCCGCGAGTCGGCCACCAACCGGAACATGAACATCGCGGTCTTCCACGCCATGTACCAGATGACCAAGGGCACCTTCCCGGAGGTGGCGCCGGTCATCGGGCAGCTGCTGGCGTCGTTCGGCCTGGAGCCCGGGGACGAGTCGGAGGACCCGACCAGCCCGGTGGGCATCGGTAACCTGGCCGGGAAGGGAGCGGTCGAGGCCGCCGCGCGGGACGGCATGAACCTGCGCGGAGACGAGGACGGCCGCCGGTACAACCGCCGGCCGTACGCGGACTACACCGGCTACCGGCCGGTGAACTCCGCGTACGACCTGGTCGATCCCTCGAGGTGGCAGCCGCTGCTGACCCCGCACGCCCGCCGCCTCGGCGGGCGGGGCGGCGACAAGGGCATCTTCACCGTCCAGCACTTCCAGACCCCGCAGCTGCGGCTGACCAAGCCGCTCAGCTACGCGGACCCGCGCCGGTTCCGGCTGCCCCCGCCCGACTTCAGCGACCACCACCGGCCCCGGGCGTACCGGCGGTCGGTGGACGAGATCCTGGCGGCGTCGGCCGCGCTCACCGACGTGCAGAAGGTGAAGGCCGAGGTCTTCGACAACAAGACTCTGATCGGCGTCGGTCGTACGCCGGTGGAGGCGGCGCTGCACCACCCCGAGATGGGCGTGCACGGCTGGGCGGAGATGTTCCTGACGGCCTTGACGGCGATCGTGGACGTCGGGATCGCCACCTGGCACTACAAGGTCTTCTACGACGCGGTGCGGCCCTACAGCGCGGTCCGGCACGTGTACGGCCGCCGCCGGGTGACCGCCTGGGGCGGGGTCGGCCGGGGGGCGGTCGACGACATCCCGGCCGACGAGTGGACCAGCTACCTGGGCACGGGCAACCACGCCGAGTACCCGTCGGCCACCGCGACGCTCAACGCCGCGCAGGCCCAGTCGTTGCGCCGCTTCTTCGGCGACGACGTGCTGGGCTGGCGATGGGCCGTCCCGGCCGGCAGGACGCTGGTGGAGCCGGGGATCACCCCGGCGACCGACATCGAGGTGCACTGGGCCACCTGGACCGACCTCATGGACGACGCCCGGAACAGCCGGGTGTGGGGCGGCGTGCACTTCATGCGGACGCAGGAGAGATCCATCACCTTCGGCGAGCAGTTCGGCGACCTCGCCTACGAGTTCGTGCAGCGACACGTCAGCGGTCGCGTCTGACCGGATCGACCCCGGTCGGCCGAGTCCACCACTCGACCAAGGAGAACGACGATGGCGGCAGAGTCCGTTGTCCTCAGCAGCCCGTACCAGCGGTCGGTCGCCGACTACTGGAACCACGAGAAGGACCCGGTCAACCTCAAGCTGGGGGACGTGGACGGCACGTACCACCACCACTACGGGATCGGCGACGTCGACCCGGCCGTGTTCTCCGGGCCCGAGGAGACCTGGGAGAAGCGCGTCATCGAGGAGATGCACCGCCTGGAGTCGATCCAGGCGTCCGTCCTGCTCGACCACCTCGGCGCGCCGGGCCGGCAGGACCGGGTGCTGGACGCCGGCTGCGGCCGGGGCGGCACGAGCTTCATGGCGCACGAGCGGTTCGGCTGCGGGGTGGACGGCATCTCGATCTCGCGGGAGCAGGTGGCCTTCGCCAACGAGCAGGCCCACCGGCGCGGCGTCGCCGACGACGTGTGCTTCCACCTGAAGAACATGCTCGACACCGGCTTCGAGCGGGGACGCTTCACCGGGATCTGGAACAACGAGTCCACTATGTACGTCGAGCTGTCCCTGCTGTTCGCCGAGCACTCGCGGCTGCTGGGCCGCGGCGGCCGATACGTCTGCATCACCGGCTGCTACAACGACACGTACGGCCTGCCGTCCCGGGCCGTCAGCCAGATCAACGCGCACTACATCTGCAGCATCCACCCGCGCTCGACGTACTTCCGGGAGATGGCGGCCCACCGCCTCGTGCCCGTGTCCGTCGTCGACCTCACCGCGGCGACGATCCCGTACTGGGAGCTGCGGGCGAAGTCCCCGGTGGCCACCGGCATCGAGGAGGCGTTCCTGGACGCCTACCGCAGCGGCAGCTTCCAGTACCTCCTCATCGCCGCGGACCGGGTGTGACCGTCGAACGACGCAGTCCGGAGTTCCGGTTCGGTCGGATGGAGGTGCTCGGGGATCGCCCGGTCCGCCGGGTGGCGGTGGACGGCGTCGAGGCCGTGCTCGTCAACGACCCGGCGCTGGTCCGGACGATCCTGGTGCGGGACAACCGGAGCTACGTGCGGGGCGACCTCTTCCAGAAGGGCAGGAACCTCAGCCGCGCCGGGCTCCTGCTGGAGGACGAGGCCGCGCACCGGCACTACCGGCGGCTGGCGAACCCGTATCTGCGGGCGGCCAAGGTCGAGGACTACGCCCCGCTCATGCGCGGCATCGCGCGCGAGGCGGTGGCGTCCTGGCGAGCCGGGCGGGCGGTCGACGTCCAGACCGAGATGTGCTGGGTCGCCGGCGCGATCGCCCTCGGTGCCCTGTTCCCCAGCCGGGTGCCGGAGACCGCGGCCGCGCTGCGCGAGCGGCTGGCGGTGCTGGCCTGGGAGACCATCCGCAAGCCGCTCTACGGGACCGCGGCGGATCCGGCCGCGCCGTCCTCGGCCCGGCTGGTCCGGGCCCGCGACGACGTCCTGAGCCTGCTCCGGGCTTCCATCGCGGAGCAGCGGCGCCCTCCGGACCCCGCGGCCGGCTACCTGTCGGGACTGCTCGCGGACACCGACGAGAACGGCGATCGCCTCCTCACCGTCGACCAGGTCTGCGACGAGGCCGTCATGATGCTGATCGCGGCGGCCGTCACCACCGCCTCGGTCCTGTCGTGGGCGCTGGCGGTGGTCGCCGAGGAGCCGCTGGTCGAGAAGGAACTCCTGGAGGACCTGGCCAGGACCGGCGACCGAGGTGCGGCGCGGGGCATCGAGAGCTCGCACTACACCGTCCGGTTCCTCATGGAGGTCCTGCGGCTCTACCCGCCGGTGTGGATCTCCTGCCGGAAGACGCGCGCGAGCGTCACCCTCGGCGATCTCCGGCTGGCGGCGGGCGTCAACGTCATCTTCAGCTCGTACCTGCTGCACCGGGAGCCCGGCAGCTACCCCGACCCGAGCCGGTTCGAGCCCGACCGGTGGCTGTCCGTACGGCCCGGGATCGCGGCCGGCCCGCTCTACATCCCCTTCGGCATCGGCCCGAAGGGGTGCATCGGCGAACCCTTCGCCTGGCAGGAGATGGAGATCATCCTCGGCGCCGTGCTGCCGGACTGGCGGCTGAGCCTCCGGCCCGGCGACCGGGTCCACGCCGCGGCCGAGACGACGCTCCACCCGCAGGAGCTGGTCATGACCCCCCGGCCGCGCTGACGCCCGGCGGCGGCGGCACCTGGTGCCCTCGAATAGGAGAGTCTATCATTTGACGATGGCTACCAAAAAGCGTTGGCTGGCACTGGTCGCCCTTGCCATCAGCATGCTCGCGATCGGGTTCGACCTGACGATCCTCAACGTCGCGCTGCCGACCATGGCCGCCGACATCGGCGCCGACACCGGTGATCTGCAGTGGATCGTCGACTCGTACATCGTGGTGTTCGCGGCGGGCATGCTCCCCGCCGGGCTGATCGGCGACCGCTTCGGACGCCGCCGGATGCTGGTCACCGGGCTGGCGATCTTCCTGGCCGGCTCCGTCGTCGGAGCGATGGCGTCCTCCCCGGGCCCGGTCATCGTGGCCCGCACGATCATGGGCATCGGCGCCGCGCTGATCATGCCGCTCGCGCTGGCCATCATCCCGTCCCTCTTCAAGGGCGAGGATCGCACCAAGGCGGTCGGCGCCGTCACCGCGGCGTTCGCGATCGGCACGCCGTTCGGACCGCTGCTGGGCGGCTGGCTGCTCGACAACTACTGGTGGGGCTCGGTCTTCGTCCTCAACGTCCCGTTGGTCGCCATCGCCATCATCGCCTGTGTCCTGCTGATCCCCGAGACCCGCGATCCGTCGGCTCCGGCCGTCGATCCGGTGAGCGTGGCGCTGACCGTCGCCGGTCTCGGCGCGCTGGTCTACGGGGTGATCGAGGGACCTGACGCGGGATGGAGCGACCCCGTCATCCTCGCCGCGCTGGTCGGCGGCGCGCTCGCGCTCGTCGCGCTGGTCGCCCGCGAGCGTCGCGTGGTCCGGCCGCTGCTGGACCTGCAGCTGCTGGCGAACCCCGTCTTCCGGTGGAACACCGTGGTCGCCGTGCTGGCCAGCTTCGTGATGCTTGGCCTGCTCTTCGTGCTGCCCCAGTTCCTGCAGTCCGTGCAGGGCTACGACGCCTTCGGCACCGGGCTGCGGCTGATGCCGCTGATGATCGGCCTGATCTTCGTCGCCCGCGCCGCGCCGCTGCTGCTGGCGCGCCTGGGCACGCGCATCGTGGTCGCCGGGGGACTGGTCGTCTTCGCGTTCGCGCTCCTGCTCGGGAGCACCACGGACGCCGACAGCGGTTACGGCTTCATCGCGCTGTGGCTGACCATCATCGGGTTCGGTCTCGGCTTCTCCCTCGTGCCGACCACCGACGCCGCCCTCGGTGCGCTGCCCGACTCCCAGGAGGGCAGCGGCACCGGCCTGCTGACCACCCTGCGGCAGGTCGGCGGCGCCATCGGCATCGCCATCCTGGGCAGCCTGCTGAGCGGGGCGTTCACCAGCCGGCTCGACACCGGGGGGCTGCCCGAGCCGGCGGCCGCCGCCGCCGAGGAGTCCGTGGTGGCCGCGCACGTGGTGGCCGACCGGCTGGGCCTGCCGCAGCTGGCGGAGTCGGCCGACGCCGCCTTCGTCCACGGGATGGGGCTCGTCCTGGTGGTCTGCGGCATCGCCGCCCTCGCCACGGCCCTGCTCACTGCCTTCGTCCTGCCGAACACGCGGCCGACGACACCCGATCGGGACCGGGCGGAGCCCGTACCCGGCCGGGACGATGGTGTGCGAATGTGAGTCGTATGCCGACCACGCCCACCACGCCGACGGGACCCACGGCGCCGGCGACCGCGGCCGTCCACGCCGGCCTCGGCCTGCGTGCCCGCAAGAAGGCGCGCACCCGGCAGGCGATCCGGGAGGCGGCGTATCGGCTGATCGAGGAACGGGGATACGACAACACGACCATCGAGCAGATCGCCGCGGCCGCGGAGGTCTCGCCCAGCACCGTCTTCCGGTATTTCCCCAGCAAGGAACACATCATCGTCACGGACGACTTCGCCGCTCCCATCATCGAGCTGCTCGATGCCCGCCCGGCCGACGAGCCGCCGCTGGTCGCGCTGCGCAAGGCGATGGCCGCGGCGACGAGCCTCGTCAACGAGGAGTTCGAGGCCGAGTACCGGCGGCGGCTCGAGCTGGCGCGCGAGGTCCCCACGCTGCGGAGGCAGATGTACGAGGCCCAGGGCAGATTGGTCGAGGACCTGGCCGTGGTCCTGGCGAGGCGGACCGGGCGGTCGCAGGAGGACCCCGAGGTCCGGGTCGTGGTGGGCGCGCTGATGGGCGCCCTCACCCAGGCGCTGTTCGCCTGGGGTGACCACGGTCGGAAAGGCGAGTTGCCGAAGACGATCGACCGCGCATTGACCGTCCTGGATGGCGGCCTGACCCTATAGGGCGTCAGGCCGGATGAGCATCGTCCTCGTCCTGGGTGAGCCGGTCGAAGGTGGCCGTGACGTCGTCGGGGTGGTAATAGACGCGACCGGCGTCGGTGTAACGGCGCCACCGATGGAGATGGGCATAGCGGTAGATCCGGCCGCGGGGGATCCGCCAGATATCGGCGATGTCCTCGATGGCCAGCCCAGCCGGCCCGCTTTCACTCACGAGCTCTCTCCCTGCTGCTGATCTCGCGGGCGAGTCTCGCCCACCAGGTGACCGGCCACGAGTGGCCGGCGGACAGGGTGCAGACGATCTCCGAGGAAAGAGGATCCTCCCGCGGGCGGATGAGAGCGACCAGGTCACCGGCGCACTCGTCGTCCGGGCAGCATCCGAGGTGCACTCGCCGGATGCTGTCCGGATAGGCGAAGTTGCGGGCCGCCCGGGTGAGCTCCTGGACCTCGTCCGCCATGTCGCCGGCGGCGGGATGGCGGGCCAGCCACCTCCCGTGTCGGCACAGGAACCGGGCGAGTGCCGGGAGATCGCGGGCCGGGGGGCCCAGCCGGCGTTCGTCCGCGACCAGGCCGGCCCAGGAGGCCAGGACCGTACGGATGGCGGACCGCATCTCGGCGGCGGCCGGATCCATCGAGTCGGCGGTGGCGCTCTTCCTGGGCACCTTGCGTATGACCCGCACGACCGCCGGGCTGCCCCCTCTGTTGCAGTCGGAGTAGAGCGCCGGCAGCTGCAGCAGATTTTTCAGCAGGCGGTCCTGGCACGCCCCGCACAAGTATTCTCCGCCCGAGGTCACGCCCGGGCCTTGCCCGGCGCTTCCCTTTCGTGCGCTGCGACACGTCGCGGCTCGACAGAGCCCTTGTCCTGTCACCATTCCCGAAATCGTGGCTGAGTCCGCTTGCGACCCGCTTGGCGTCGACTTGGTGCCCGCTTGCGGCCGGCGCCCCGACAATCCGTCAGAGGATTCCTGATATGGCAACGTTATGCAAGCCGTCGGTGCGCGTGCCGGAATACGTCATCACGATGGAAGAGACCCTGGAATTCGGCAGGAGAGCGCACGCCGGGAAGCCGCAGCTGCCGCTGGCGCTCCGATTGATCGAGCACACCGGGGTGCGGAAGCGACATATTGTCCAGCCCATCGAGGAAACGCTGCGCCACCCGGGCTTCGAGGAGCGCAACCGCATCTACGAGCTCCAGTCCAAGAAGCGGTGCCCCGAGGTCATCGCGGAGGCCCTGGCGAACGCCGGCCTGGCGGCCCGTGACGTCGACGCGATCATCTACGTCTCGTGCACCGGCTTCCTCATGCCGTCATTGACCGCCTGGTTGATCAACACGATGGGGTTCCGGTCCGACACCCGGCAGATTCCGATCGCCCAACTGGGCTGCGCGGCCGGTGGCGCAGCGATCAACCGCGCCCACGACTTCTGCACCGCGTACCCCCGGAACAACGTGCTGATCGTCTCGTGCGAGCTGTGCTCGCTGTGCTACCAGCCCGGCGACGACGGGGTCGGCTCGCTGCTGTCGGACGGGCTGTTCGGGGACGCGGTGGCGGCCGCCGTGGTGCGCGGCCACGGGGGTGCCGGCGTGGCGCTGGAGCGCAACGGCTCGTACCTCATCCCGCACACCGAGGAGTGGATCTCCTACGCCGTACGGGCGACCGGCTTCCACTTCCAGCTGGACCGCCGGGTGCCCGGGACGATGCAACCGCTGGCCCCGGTGCTGCGGGGCCTCGCCGGCGACCACGGCTGGGACATCAGCGAGCTCGACTTCTACATCATCCACGCCGGCGGCCCGCGGATCCTCGATGACCTCAGCAAGTTCCTCGACGTCGACCCCACCATGTTCCGCCACAGCTGGGCGACGTTGACCGAGTACGGCAACATCGCCAGCGCGGTCGTGCTCGACGCGCTGCGCCGGCTCTTCGACGAAGACATGCAGAAGCCCGGTGCCACCGGCATCCTCGCGGGCTTCGGTCCCGGCATCACCGCCGAGATGGCGCTGGGCAGGTGGACCGCGGACGCGGCGCGACGCACCGGGCCGGAGCTCACCCCGGCGACAAGGGAGCGGACACCATGAGCGGCCTCATCGTCCCACCGGGTCAGGGTCGGAAGCTGACGACCAAGGCGCAGGAGATCACCTTCAAGGTCACCGCGGACGACGGCGCCCTCGTCTCGTACTTCGAGGTGGTGGTCCCGCCCGGGTTCGACGTCGGGGCGCACACCCACAGCCACGCGCAGGAGTTCTTCTACGTCCTGGAGGGGGAGCTGGACCTGCTGGCGTTCGAGCCGACCCGGCGCACCGCGCAGGGATGGCAGGACTGGGAGTCCGAGGACGGGCGCAAGGTCGTCCGTGCCGGCGCGGGGAGCTGCATGTTCGTCCCGCCCCGGTGCCCGCATGCCTTTCGGAACGCCACCGACCGGCCGGCGCGCATGCTCTTCCAGAGCTATCCGGCACCCGACCACGAGCGCTACTTCGAGGAGATCGCCGAGATCTGGGCCGATCCGGAGGCCGTTGCGCAGCTGCGCGAGCGCTACGACGTCCGGCAGATCACGCCGCTGCGCTTCGACCCCCCCGGCGACTCCCAGTGGGCGGGGTAGCGGCGGTGGACCGCATCCCGCTGGTGCACGCGAGCCTGGGCGAGCGGGAGCTCGCCGCGGTCGCGGAGGTGTTCGCCTCGGGCTGGCCGGCCGGCCAGGGTCCGCAGGGCAAGGCCCTGGAGGCCGAGCTGGCCGCGCGGTACGGGGTCGGCGGTGCGGTCGCACTGAGCAACTGCGGCGCCGCGCTGCACCTGGCCCTGCTGGCCCTCGGCGTCCAGCCGGGCGACGAGGTCATCGTGGCCGACTTCACCTTCCCGGCCCCGGGCCACGCGGTGCGCTACGTCGGCGCGGTGCCGGTGTTCGCCGACGTCCGGGCCGACACCGGCACCGTGGACCCGCAGGCGGTGACCGCCCTGGTCGGCCCGCGCACGGTGGGGGTCATCGCGGTGGACACGGTCGGCCTGCCCGCGGACTACGCGGAGCTGACGGCGATCACCCACCAGCACGGGCTGTTCCTGGTCGAGGACGCCGCCTGCGCGGTCGGCGCCACCTACCGGGGGATGCCGGCGGGCGCGCTGGCGCCGGTGGCCTGCCTGTCCTTCCACGGCCGCAAGGGCGCCACCAGCGGCGAGGGCGGCGCGCTGCTCACCGCGGACCCGGCACTGGCCGCGGACGCCCGGGTGCGGTCGTCCTTCGGGATCGGGAGCATCTTCGAGCAGGCGCAGGTCGTCGGCCTGCCGATCCCGGTGTTCACCGAGATCGGCCACAACTACAAGCTGTCCGACATCGCGGCCGCGATCCTGCTCGTCCAGCTGGGGCGGATCGAGGAGCTGCTGGACCGCCGGCGGGCGGTCGCGGCGGGATACGCCGAGCTGCTCGCCGACGAGGACCTGGTCGCGCTGCCGCAGGTGCCCCCGGACCGTACCCACGCCTGGCAGACCTACATGGTGACCCTGGACCCGGCGGTGGACCGCGCCGCGGTGGCAACCGACCTCCGGGCGCAGGGCATCGGCGCCGGGCACGGCACCTGGGCGAGCCACCGGCAGCCGGTCTACGGGTCCACGCGGTCCTGTCCGGTCTCGGCGGACCTCTTCGACCGCAACCTCGCCATCCCCATGCATGCCGAGCTCACCACGGACCAGGTCGAGCGGGTGGCGGCCGCCGTGCGCACCGCGCTCCGGATCCATGCCCGCCCCCACGGACGGGGGTCGGCGTGACCGGCACCGAACCGACGCCGGACCGGATCGCCTGACAGGACAGGACATGAGCCCCTCTGCATCAGCTGTGGCGGTCACGCGGCCCAAGGTCGTGACGGAGGCGGTCGACGCGGCGCTCCGGCGGTTCCTCGCCGACCGCCGGGCCGAGGCCGACCTGATCGGGCCGGGATTCGCGGCCGCGGTCGCCGAGCTGGAGACGTACGTGCTCCGCGGCGGCAAGCGGGTACGGCCGACGTTCGCGTACCTCGGCTGGATCGGCGCCGGCGGCGACGAGACCGGTCCGACCGCCGGGGAGGCGCTGCGCGCCTGCGCCGCGCTGGAGCTGCTCCACGCCTCGGTCCTCATCCACGACGACATCCTCGACGCGTCCCTGACCCGCCGTGGCTTCCCCGCCGCGCACGTCACGTTCGCCGAGCAGCACCGGGCTCGGGGCTGGTCCGGCGACCCGGCGTCCTTCGGCGCCGGCGCCGCCATCCTGGTCGGCGACGTGGCCCAGGCCTGGGCCGACGACATGATCCGCACGGCCAGGCTCCCGGCGGGCACGCAGGCGCGGATCGGCCCGATCTGGTCGGTGATGCGCACGGAGGTCCTGGCCGGGCAGCTGCTCGACCTGACCGCGGAGGCGAGCGGCGACGAGGACGCCGACACCGCGCTGCGGATCGACCGGTACAAGACAGCCTCCTACACGGTGGAGCATCCGCTGCGGATCGGGGCCGCGATCGCCGGCGCGGACGCCGCCCTGGTCGCCGCGTACCGGGAGTTCGGCGTCGAGATCGGGATCGCCTATCAGCTGCGGGACGACCTGCTCGGCGTGTTCGGCGATCCGGCGACGACCGGCAAGCCCGCGGGGGACGACCTGCGGGAGGGCAAGCGGACGGTGCTGCTCGCGGCGGCGCTGGCGGCGGCCGACGAGCGCGACCCGGCCGCCGCGGCGTTCCTGCGGGCGAGGACCGGCACCGCCGTCAGCGACGACGAGCTCGCCGCGATCCGGGGCCTCCTCACCGAGCTCGGTGCGGTGGACCAGGTCGAGCGGGACATCGCCCGCCGTACGGACCGGGCCGTTGCCGCGCTGGAGACCAGTGAGGCCACCCGCTACGCGAAGAACCGGCTCGCCGCCATGGCGTTCCGGGCCACCCAGCGGAGCCGTTGACGCGACGACCGACCGGACGAGGAGGAGCGAATGAGCCTGCTGGACTCGATCAAGGAGCCGGCTGACCTGCGCCGGTTGTCCCGGGACGAGCTGGACGCGCTGGCCGGGGAGATCCGGGACTTCCTGGTCACCGAGGTCACCCGCACCGGCGGTCACCTCGGTCCCAACCTGGGCGTGGTGGAGCTGACGCTGGCGCTGCACCGGGTCTTCGACTCGCCGCGCGACCGGATCGTCTGGGACACCGGCCACCAGGCGTACGTCCACAAGATGGTCACCGGCCGGTGCGCCGGCTTCGCCCGGCTCAAGCAGGCCGGCGGGCTGTCCGGCTACCCGTGCCGGGCCGAGTCCGTGCACGACATCAATGAGAGCTCGCACGCCTCGACGGCGCTGAGCTGGGCGGACGGGTTGGCGAAGGCGCACCAGCTGTCCGGTCAGGACCGGGCCGTGGTGGCCGTGGTGGGTGACGGCGCGTTGACCGGGGGGATGTGCTGGGAGGCGCTGAACAACATCGCCGCGGCCAAGGACCGGCCGGTCGTGGTGGTGGTCAACGACAACACCCGGTCGTACGCGCCGACCACGGGCGGGATCGCGGACCACCTGGCCACGCTGCGGGCCGGCCGGGGTTGCGCCTCGCAGGGGCTGTTCGAGGACCTGGGGCTGAAGTACGTCGGCCCGGTGGACGGGCACGACGTGGCCGCGGTGGAGCAGGCGCTCGTCGCGGCCAGGAGATTCGGCGGCCCGGTGGTCGTGCACTGCACGACCGTCAAGGGCCGGGGCTACCCGGCGGCGGAGTCGCACGAGCTCGACCGGTTGCATGCCATCAGCCCCGCGCCGACGCCCGGCAAGCCGCGTACGGGCCGGACGTGGACGTCGGTGTTCAGCCAGGAGCTGTGCGCCGCGGCGGCCGCCCGGCCGGAGGTGGTGGCGGTGACCGCCTCGATGCTGGAGCCGGCCGGGCTGGGGCCGTTCGCGAAGGCGTACCCGGACCGGGTGTACGACGTCGGGATCGCCGAGCAGCACGCGGTCGCCTCGGCCGCCGGGCTGTCCTTCGGCGGGCTGCACCCGGTGGTGGCGATCTACGCGACGTTCCTCAACCGGGCCTTCGACCAGGTGCTGATGGACGTGGCCCTGCACCGGCAGGCGGCGACCTTCGTGCTGGATCGGGCGGGGGTGACCGGCGACGACGGCCCGTCCCACAACGGTGTCTGGGATCTGACCCTGCTGCGGCTGGTGCCGGGGCTGCGGATCGCCGCGCCACGGGACGGCGACCGGTTCCGGGAGCTGTTCCGGGAGGCGGTCGCGGTGTCCGACGGGCCCACCGCGGTGCGCTACCCGAAGGGCGCGATCCCCGACCCGATCGAGGCGGTCGACCGGGAGGGCGGCTGCGACGTGCTGCACCGCGCGGGCCCGGAGGACGTGCTGCTCGTGTCGTACGGATCGGTGGCCGGAGTGTGCCTGGGCGCCGCCGCTCTGCTCGGGGAGCAGGAGGTCGGGGTGACCGTGGTCGACCCGCGCTGGGTGAGTCCGGTGGACCCGGCGCTGGCCGAGCTGGCGGCCCGGCACCGGCTGGTCGTCACCGTCGAGGACTCCAGCCGGGTCGGTGGCGCGGGCTCCGGGCTGGCGCAGGCCCTGGAGGACGCCGATGTGGACGTGCTGGTGCGGACCGTCGGGGTGCCCCGGCGGTTCCTGGACCACGGCAAGGCGGCCGACGTGCGGTCCGCGGCCGGGGTGAACCCGACCGCGGTGGCCGCCACGGCGCTGCGGGCGCTGGGGACAAGGGCCGTGACTGTCGCCGGGAACGCTCGATGAGCGCCACCGGTGTCGCCCTGGGCATGCCCGGCCGTCGGGGGGAGGAGTTGCCGCCGCCGGTGTTGGCGGCGCGGCGTGGGTCGCGGCAGATTCGGGTGGGGTCGGTGTTGGTGGGTGGGGATGCGCCGGTGTCGGTGCAGTCGATGACGACGACGTTGACTGCGGACATCAACGCGACGTTGCAGCAGATCGCGGAGTTGACGGCGTCGGGTTGTGACATTGTGCGGGTGGCGGTGCCGTCGCAGGATGATGCGGAGGCGTTGCCGGCGATCGCGCGGAAGTCGCAGATCCCGGTGATCGCGGATATTCATTTCCAGCCGAAGTATGTGTTCGCGGCGATCGACGCGGGTTGTGCGGCGGTGCGGGTGAACCCGGGCAACATCAAGGCGTTCGATGACCGGGTGGGGGAGATCGCCCGTGCGGCCGGGGATGCGGGGGTGTCGCTGCGGATCGGGGTGAACGCCGGGTCGTTGGACAAGCGGTTGTTGGCCAAGCACGGGAAGGCGACTCCGGAGGCGCTGGTGGAGTCGGCGCTGTGGGAGGCGTCGCTGTTCGAGGAGCACGGTTTCGGGGATTTCAAGATCTCGGTGAAGCACAACGACCCGGTGGTCATGGTGCGGGCGTATGAGTTGCTGGCCGAGTCGTGTGACTATCCGCTGCATCTGGGGGTGACTGAGGCGGGGCCGGCGTTCCAGGGCACGATCAAGTCGGCGGTGGCGTTCGGGTCGTTGTTGTCGAAGGGGATCGGGGACACCATCCGGGTGTCGCTGTCGGCGCCGCCGGTGGAGGAGGTGAAGGTCGGCATCCAGATCCTGGAGTCGCTGAACCTGCGTCAGCGGGGGTTGGAGATCGTGTCCTGCCCGTCCTGCGGCCGCGCCCAGGTCGATGTCTACACCCTCGCCGAGAAGGTGACCGCCGGGCTGGACGGGCTGAGTGTGCCGCTGCGGGTGGCGGTCATGGGCTGCGTCGTCAACGGCCCGGGCGAGGCCCGCGAGGCCGACCTCGGGGTCGCCTCCGGCAACGGCAAGGGCCAGATCTTCGTCCGCGGCAAGGTGATCAAGACCGTCCCCGAGGCACAGATCGTCGAGACCCTGATCGAAGAAGCCATGCGCCTCGCCGAAGAGATGGAGGACGACGGATCGCCTCCTGCCGACCCCGTCATCAGCGTGAGCTGAGCGGCGCGGATGTCCGTTCCTGCACGTGCGCGGCGCTGGTCAGCGCCGCCGATCCTGGAAGAGGGTGTCGGGCATCGGGTCGTCGACGGTCTCGATGTGGAGGTCGTGGCCGGTGCCGGCGCGGGAGCCGCCGATCTCCTCGGTCAAGACGCAGATGCCGGTGCCGAGGTCGAGGCGGACCCGGTGGGCGGTCGCGTACACGAGCAGGGGGTCCTGGCGGAGCGCCGGGCCGATGCCGGAGTCGCCGGCTTCCCAGCGCTCGCTCTCGGCCGAGGGGAGCAGGGGGCAGCACGAGCAGGTCGGGTCGTACGCCGGGAGCGGCCGCAGCACGGCCTCCCACGCGGGCCGGCCGAAGTGGGAGACGGCACGGACCTCGTCGATGGCCATCGGGTCGCCCGGCTCGTCGGGTGAGCCGACGGCGAGCTCGAGCGGGTCGAGCATGGCGATCCAGCGGTAGTCCTGGAACATCGGATCCGAGTACGGCTGGTCCCAGCGTGCGGGGCGGTCCGCGACCAGGCCGTCGGCGTCGAGCACGGGCTCGGCCGCGGAGGCCCACGGCACCGCGACCGGACGGCCGCGGCCGTCGCTGGTCATCTCGACCATGGTCACCGGCGGGGTGGTCGTCTCGGCGGCCAGGCAGCGACCGTCCAGCGTCTCCACCCGCAGCCGGCCCGGTCGCCGGACCCAGGCGCGGACCGGCTCCCGCGACTGCCCGCCCCAGCCGCTCCAGAAGACCGCGAACCGCACCGACCGCCACCGCCACGGCGACGACCGGGCGAGCGCTCGGAACCGGCTCGGGGAGGGCTCCACCCCGCCATCGTCCCGCCTGCCGACAACCAGGTTTGCGCTGCGGTGGGATCAGGAGCGGGTGCGGGGCCAGGCGACCACGCCGTCGGCCGGTCGGAGGGCAGGTCCTCGAGCAGGTAGCCGACCGCCTCGGCCCGCGTACCGCCGGCAGTACGCTGACTGGCCGATTGTGGGCGTACGGCGGTGAGCTGATACTGGGCTCGGCTGTCAGGAGCAAGGGACACAGGCCCGGCCGGGGTCTCCTGACTGCGGCAAGGGACTGCCATCCCTGGTCCCTTTGACTCCGAGGAGGAGCCCCGTGCGGATCACAGCCCCCTCCCGCAGCCGGCTTGGCCGACTGCTCGCCGCCACCGTCGGCGCGGTCGCGCTCGGTGCGGTCGGCCTGCCCGCCCACTCGGCGGCGGCGCCCCAGCACTACACCGCCAGCCAGCTGGCCGGCGTCCACCAGGCCGTCGGCAAGGCGGCCGTGCCGGGCACGGCCTGGTATGTCGACGCCGCGACCAACCGCGTCGTCGTCACCGCCGACAGCGCCGTCACCGGCGCCGAGGTCGCCTCGCTGCGGCGGGCCGCCGGTGCGGCCAGCGGCGCGGTCCGGATCGAGCGCGCGGCCGGCGTCTTCACCCGGCTGGTTTCCCCCGGCGACGCCATCTACGGCGCCCGGTACCGCTGCTCGCTGGGCTTCAACGTGGTCAGCGGCAGCACCTACTACTTCCTCACCGCCGGGCACTGCACCGGCTCCGAGTCGACCTGGTGGACGAGCTCCAGTCGCACCACGGTGATCGGCCCGACCGTCGGCTCCAGCTACCCGGGCAACGACTACGGCCTGGTCCGCTACGACAACACTTCGCTCGCCCACCCGGGCGGCTACGCCGTCGCGGACGCTTTCGTCGGGGAGCGGGTCACCCGCGACGGGTCGACCACCGGTGTGCACAGCGGCACGGTCACCGCGCTCAACGTCACGGTCCGCTACCGCGGGCAGGGCGGCGGGACGGTCCGTGGCCTGATCCAGACCACGGTGTGCGCCGAGCCCGGCGACTCCGGCGGCCCGCTCTACGACGGCAGCAGGGCGCTCGGCCTGACCTCCGGCGGCAGCGGCGACTGCCGCACCGGCGGCACGACGTTCTTCCAGCCGGTGCGCGAGGCGGCCAACGCCTATGGCGTGACCATCTTCTGACCTTCTCCGGCGGCCCGGCCGGACGGCGCAGGACGCCGTCCGGCCGGGCCGCCCGGTTCCCCGGCGCCGCCGGCGGGCCCGGCCGTCAGAGGATCGGGCGGCCGCCGGTGACCGCGATGCGGGCGCCGGAGATGTAGCTGCCGTCGTCCGAGGCGAGCAGCACGTACACCGGGGCGAGCTCCGCCGGCTGCCCCGGCCGGCCGAGCGGGGTGTCCTGGCCGAAGCTCTCCACCTTCTCCGGCGGCATGGTGGCCGGGATCAGCGGCGTCCAGATCGGGCCGGGGGCGACGCTGTTGACCCGGATCCCCTTCTCCCCGAGCAGCTGGGCCAGGCTGGCGGTGAAGTTCGCGATCGCCGCCTTGGTGGCCGCGTACGGGGCCAGCGTGGGCGAGGGCATGTCGGAGTTGACCGAGGAGCTGCCGATGATCGACGAGCCCGGCGCCATGTGCGGCACCGCCGCCTTGACCAGGTGGAACATGGCCTCCACGTTGGTCCGGAAGGTGTAGCCCCACTCGTCGTCCGGGATCTCGTCCAGGGACTCGTGGCTCATCTGGAACGCGGCGTTGCTGACCAGGACGTCCAGCTTGCCGAACTCCTCGACCGCCTTGGCGACGATGTCCCGGCAGTGCTGCGGCTCGGAGACGTCGCCGCGGACCAGGACCGCCTTGCGGCCGGCCTCCTCGACGTACTTGGCGACCTCGCGGGCGTCGGAGTCCTCGCTGAGGTAGGAGATCAGCACGTCGGCACCCTCGCGCGCGTACGCGATCGCGACCGCCCGGCCGATCCCGCTGTCGGCACCGGTGATGACGGCGGCCTTGCCGGTCAGCTTCCCGGTGCCGCGGTAGGACTGCTCCCCGCAGTCGGGGACCGGGTTCATCGCGGACTGCAGGCCGGGGGTGTCCTGCTGCTGGGCGGGCTGGCTCATCGTTCGTCCTCTCGCGTACGGGATCCGCGGGCGCCACCGCACTTACCCGGCTGCCGCGATCGGACGCCGCCTGGACCCGCTCGGATTGTCGGAGCCCGGGTCTAGGGTGCGGACCGTCCGAATCCGCTCGTACCAGGGGGCACCAGATGGCATCCCGGCTCAACCCGTACCTGAACTTCGACGGCACCGCTCGCGAGGCGATGGAGTTCTACCGCGACGCCCTCGGCGGCGAACTGGTCATCAACACGTTCGCCGAATTCGGCGCCGGCCAGGCGGCCCCGGACGGGGTCATGCATGCCCAGCTCGAGACCCCGGCTGGCTACACGCTGATGGCCTCCGACGCGCCGCCCGGCATGGAGGTCGACACCCGCGGCGGCGCCATGTCGGTCAGCATCAGCGGCGACGACGCCGAGCAGCTCCGTGGCTACTGGGAGAAGCTCTCCGCCGGCGGCACCGTGACCATGCCGCTGGAGAAGCAGATGTGGGGTGACGAGTTCGGCATGGTGACCGACCGCTTCGGGATCGCCTGGATGGTCAACATCTCTCAGCCGGCCGGATAGACGGCCAGCTCGGCGGCCTTCACGGTCACCCACACCTCGGCGTCGGCTGCCAGCCCGAGCTCGGCCGCCGCCGCCGGGGTGACGTCGGCGAAGACCGGCGGGTCGGCGGCGACCGACACCCGGACCCGGTCGCCGACCGACTCCAGCCCGGCCACCCGGCCGGCCCAGGTGTTGCGCGGGCTGCCCGGGGTGGGCGGCTGCCGATGCAGCGCGACCGCGGACGGCCGCAGCGCCACGTGCACCGCGCCGGCCGCGGACCGGTCGGCGCAGACCAGGGTGCCGCCGCCGGCCACCTCGACCCGGCCGTCGCGGGCGGTGCCGCGGTAGAGGTTCACCCCCACCAGGCTCGCCACGTAGTCCGTCCGCGGGTGCCGGGCCACCTCCGCCGGTTCGCCCTCCTGGGCCACCCGGCCACGCTCCAGCACCACCAGCCGGTCGGCCAGCACCATCGCCTCCACCGGGTCGTGCGTCACCACCACCGCCGGCCCGCCGTACGAGGTCAGGTGCCGGCGCAGGTCGGTGCGCAGGCTCAGCCGGGTGCCGGCGTCCAGCGCGGCCAGCGGCTCGTCGAGCAGCAGCAGCTCCGGCGCGAGCACCAGCGCCCGGGCCAGCGCCACCCGCTGGGACTGCCCGCCGGACAGCTGGCCCGGGCGCAGCCCGGCCCGGTCGGCCAGCCCGACCCGTTCCAGCCAGGGTGCCGCGGCCCGGCGGGCGGCGGCCCGGCGCAGGCCGCGGGCGCGCAGGCCGTACGCGACGTTGTCCAGCGCGGACAGGTGCGGGAAGAGCAGGTACTCCTGGAAGACGACGCCGATCCGGCGGTGCTCGGGCGGGGTGCGTACGCCGGCGGCGACGTCGTCGAGCACCCGGTCGCCGAGCCGGACGTGCCCGCCGGCCAGCGGGGCGAGCCCGGCCAGCGCGCGCATCAGGGTGGTCTTGCCGGCGCCGTTGGGGCCCAGCACGGCGAGCACCTCGCCCGGCACCGCCCGCAGCCCGGCGTCAAGCTCGAAGGTGCCGCGCCGGACCCGTACGCGGGCCTCCAGCCCGCTCACCGTGCCCGCTCCTCGGACAGGCCGCCGGGCGCGAGCGCCAGGCGGCCGGCCCTCGTCGCTCCCCGCGCGCCCTGCGGGCTCTCGGGCGCGCTCATCGTGTCCGCTTCTCGGACAGGCCGCCGGGGCGGACGATGCGGTCGCGCAGGGCGACCAGGATGCCGACCGACACCAGCAGCAGCACCAGGGACAGCGCGATGGCCGCGTCCGGGTCGGTCTCCAGCGCGATGTAGACGGCGATCGGCATCGTCTGGGTGGTGCCCGGGAAGTTGCCGGCGAAGGTGATCGTGGCGCCGAACTCGCCGAGCGCCCGGGCCCAGCACAGCACGGCGCCGGCCAGCACGGACGGCGCGATCAGCGGCAGCGTCACCCGGCGGAAGGTGGTCCACCGGCCGGCGCCGAGCGACGCCGACGCCTCCTCGAAGCGGGCGTCGGCGGCCCGCAGCCCGCCCTCGACGGTGATCACCAGGAACGGCATGGCCACGAACGTCTCGGCCAGCACGACCGCGGTGGTGGTGAACGGGATGGTGATGCCGAACCAGGTGTTCAGGTGCTGGCCGACCACGCCGCGGCGGCCGAAGGCGAGCAGCAGCGCGACCCCGCCGACCACCGGCGGCAGCACCAGCGGCAACGTCACCAGCGCCCGCAACAGGGTCCGCCCGGGCAGCCGGGTGCGGGCCAGCACCCAGGCCAGCGGTACGCCGAGCAGCAGCGACAGCCCGGTGGCGAGGGTGGCGCTGACCAGCGAGAGCCGCAGCGCCTCGCGGACCAGCGGGTCGGTCACCAGCTCGGGCAGCGACCGCCACGGGGCCCGCAGCAGCAGCCCGGCCAGCGGCAGCAGCAGGAAGGCGGCGGCCAGCATCGCCGGCGCCGCCAGCGGCCACGGCGCCCCCGCGCGGACCCGGGTCACGGGGAGGCGAAGCCCGCTTCGGTGAGCACCTTCGCGCCGTCCGCGGACAGCACGTGGTCGACGAACGCCCGGGCGGCGGCCGCGTTGGGGGCCTCGCTGAGCACCGCGATCGGGTACGACGTCGACGCGTTCTGCTCCGCCGGGATCTCGATGCCCTTGACCTTGTCCCCGGCCGCCTGCACGTCGGTCCGGTAGACCATGCCGGCGTCGACCTCGCCGAGCTGCACCGCGGTCAGCACCGCCTTGACGTCGGCTCCGAGGGTCACCGGCGTGACGGTCACCTTGGCCTTGTCGAAGACCTGCTCGGCGACCGTCCCGCAGGGCACCTGCTCCTGGCACAGCGCCACCTTGACGCCGGCCCTGGCCAGGTCGGCCAGCCCGGTCACGCCGGCCGGGTTGTCCGGCGGCACCGCGACCTGCAGGACGTTCCTGGCGAACGTCCTCGGGTCGGCCGCGTCGCCGGCCCGCACCACGGAGTCCATGTTCTTCGCGCTGGCCGAGGCGAAGACGTCGGCAGGCGCGCCCTGCGCGATCGACTCGGCCAGCGCCGAGCTGGCCGCGAAGTTGAACCGCACGGTGACGCCCGGGTTGGCCGCCTCGAACTGTGTGCCCAGAGCGCCGAAGGACCCGGTCAGCGACGCGGCGGCGAAGACTGTGACCGTGCCGGAAAGGCCGCTGCCCGTCCCGCCGGCACCGCCGGAGCCGGTGTCGGGCGCCGGGTCGTCACCGCACCCCGACAGGACCAGCCCGGCCGCGGCCAGCAGGGCCGCCAGCTTCGTCGACGCCCTCATCGCTCGGACACCTCGACCACGACGTTGGTCGACTTCACCGAGGCGACCGCGAGCACGCCGGGCTCCAGCCGCAGCTCGTCGGCGGCTTCGCGGCTCATCAGCGACACCACCCGGAAGGTGCCGGCGAGGATCTCCACCTGGGCCATCACGCCGTCCCGGAGGACCCGGGTGACGATCCCGGGGAAGCGGTTGCGGGCCGACTGGGCGACGATCGGGCCGTCGGCGACCCGGGCGATGTCCGCGGCCGCCTCGACCGCGAACTCGGCCAGCGCCCGGCCCTCGACCACCACCCGGGCGCCGGGTTCCCGGATCGTGGGCAGCTTGCCGCTGTCTGCCCAGCGGCGCACCGTGTCGTCGCTGACGCCCAGCAAGGCGGCTGCCTCGCTGATCCGATAATTCGGCATGTGCTGACCGTAGCACCGGAAGTCGCCGCTCCTGCGGCGTCATTGTCGCTGATGAGCAGCAGATGCGGTCAGGGACCGAGTGGGGAGCGGTCGGGGAGCGGGGGCCGGCACGGTGGCGGCGATCACGTCATCGAGTGGAGGAGCTCCGATGCGCTTGCGCACCAAGTACGTCACCGTCCTGGCCGGTCTGGCGCTCGTCGGTGGGGCCGTCGCCCCGGCCGCATCGGCGGCCCCGGCGGCCGACGGGCACGGCGGCACCCGGCACTGCGCGGCGGCCATGCACGCGGCCGTCGTCGAGGACAACACCGCGTACGCGACCCGGGATGCGGTCCGGTACGAGGCCGCCCTCAACCCGCAGGTGATCTCCGTCGTCGACGGCAACGCCACGTACGGCCGGGACGCGGTCATGGCCGCCGCCCGGGCCGCCTTCGCCACCCCGGGCTGGACCTGGACGTCGACGATCAAGTCGGAGACGCTCTTCAGCTGCCACGCCGGCGCCGCGGTCATCGAGATCCGGGTGGACCGGGTGGACGGGTCCGGCCTGACCGCCTCGGCGACGATGGCGATGGTGTGCGAGCACGGCCGGTGGACGACCGCGATGGACACCGTGCACGTGCTCTCGCGGACCCCGCCGACCCAGGGCTGAGGGGCGGTCAGGCGCCGATCAGGCGGGTCGGGCGGTCCCGGTGCCCACCGGCACCGGGACCGCCCGGCACAGGTCGCACCACCGGCGGCCCGGGTCGTCCAGGTGGCGGCGGACCAGCTCGGCCCGGTCGGCGACCCCGAGGTCGGCGTAGATCGCCAGCGCCTCCCGCCAGCGGGACCGGTCGCCGGTCGCGTGCGCCAGCCCGTCCAGCGCCAGCGCCTCCTGCATCCGGAAGCGGCCGGCCCGGGCCAGCGCCAGCGCCTGGCGGAACGGCTCGACCGCCGGCCGGCCCAGCCGCAGCGACGTCTCGCCGACGCCGAGCAGGATGGGCCGCAGCGCGGAGGCGCTGCCGAGCCGCCGGGCCAGCGCCAGTGCCTGCCCGTGGTGGGTGACCGCAGCGCCGGGCCGGCCCAGCCGGGCCTCGGCGAGGGCCAGGTTGTTCCAGCCCAGCGCGGTCGTCCGCGGGTTGCTCCGGTCCAGCGCGAGCGCCCGGCGCAGGTCCCGGGCCGCGTCGGTGTCCCGGCCGGCCAGGTGCTCGACCATGCCGAGGCTGGTCAGCGCGGTCGCCTGCAGCTGGCGGTCGCCGCCGTACGCCGCCGCGAGCCGCAGGTGCTCGATGCTCTCGGCCAGCCGGCCCGTCCACATCGCCAGCCCGCCGAGCGAGAAGCGCAGCAGCGCGGTGGCCCGTGGGTCACCCGCGGCCAGGGTCAGCGCCCGCTCGGCGGTGGCCCGCCAGTCGGTGAAGTGCCCGCGGAGCTCGAAGTACGCCCGCAGCACGCAGGCCAGCTGCCAGTCGTCGGTGCCGGCGGCCACCGCGACCAGGGTGGCGTGCTCCGCGGTGAGCCAGGCCAGCGCGGCGTCCGGGTCCGGCAGCGGCGGCAGCCGGCGGGCCGGGCGGGCCGGCGCCGGCTCGAAGCGGCGGGCCTCCCGGGCGATGAGGTCGGTGGCGGCGGTGGCGGCGGCCAGGTAGTGGTCGTGCAGCCGCCGCCGGGCCCGGCCGAGCGCCGGCTCCGGCACGGCCAGCCGCCGGGCGTACTCGCGGATCAGGTCGTGGAAGGTGTAGCGGCCGGCGGCCGTGCACTGCAGCAGGTGCGCGTCGACCAGCGCCTCCAGCACCGCCTCGGCCCGGTCCGGGGTGCGGTCGGCCAGCGCCGCCGCCGACCAGCGGTCGAAGTCCGCGCCGGGGTGCCGGCCCAGCAGCCGGAACAGCCGCTGCTGCGCGGCGGTCAGCTGCGCGTACGACAGCGCGAGGGCCGAGCCGACGCCCCGGTCGTCGAGGGTGAGCTCGGCCAGCCGGTCGCTCTCCGCCCGCAGCCGCCCGGCCAGCGCCGCGACCGTCCACTGCGGACGGTGGGCGAGCCGGGTGGCGGCGATCCGGAGCGCCAGCGGCAGGTGCCCGCACAACGCGACCACCTCCGCGGTGGCGGCCGGCTCGGCGGCTGCCCGGGCCGGCCCGGCCACCGCGGCGAACAGGGCCGTCGCCTCGGCCGGCGGCAGCACGTCGAGCGACAGCACGGTGGCGCCCTCCAGCACGCCGAGCCGGCGCCGGCTGGTGACCAGCGCCCGGCAGGTCGGCGAACCGGGCAGCAGCGGCCGGACCTGGGCCGCCGACGCGGCGTTGTCCAGCACGACCAGCACCCGCCGGCCGGCCAGCTCGGCCCGCCAGCGGGCGGCCCGCTCGTCCAGCGCGTCCGGGACCGAGTCGGGCGGCACCCCGAGCATCCGCAGCAGCCGCTCCAGCGCGACCTCGGGCGGCACCGGCGCCGCGCCCGGCGTGTGCCCGTGCAGGTCGCAGAACAGCCGGCCATCCGGGTAGTCCGGCGCCAGCCGGTGCGCCGCGTGCACGGCCAGCGCGGTCTTGCCGATCCCGGCCATCCCGTCGATCGCGGTGATCACCACCGCGGCGCCGGCGGTGGCCAGCCGGTCCAGGTCCGCCGCCCGGCCGGCGAAGTCCGGCAGGTCGTACGGCAGCGTGCACGGCGTCCGCGGCGGCGCCGGGTCCAGCGCCGGGTCGCCACGCAGCATCTGCTGGTGCAGCCGGCCCAGCTCGGCGCCGGGCTCGACCCCGAGCTCCGCCGCGAGCAGGGCGCGGGTCTGCGCGTAGACGGCGAGCGCCTCGGCCGGCCGGCCCGAGCGGTGCAGCGCCAGCATCAGCCGGGCGCGCAGGGTCTCCCGCAGCGGGTGCGCCGCCACCAGCGCCGGCAGCTCGGCCGCCACCTCGGCGGCCCGGCCGGCGGCCAACCGCAGGTCGGCCAGCGCCTCGGTGGCCGCCAGCCGGCGCTCGTCCAGCGGCACCGCCCGGGCCCGCAGCACCCGGCTGTCGAGGCCGGCCAGCGCGGGGCCGCGCCACAGCGCCAGCGCGGCGGCCAGCGCCGGCGCGGTGCCGGCCGCGGCGAACTCGGCGAAGGCGGCGGCGTCGAGGGTCGACCCGGCCAGCCGGACCCGGTAGCCGGGACCGTCGGTCGCGATCACCCCGGGCAGACGCCGGCGCAGGCCGGCGATGAGCTTGTGCACCTGGTGGGTCGCGGTCGCCGGCGGGTCGGCGTCCCAGAGCGCGTCGACCAGCTCGGTCACGGGCACCACCAGCCCGCCGGCCAGCAGCAGCGCGGCCAGCACCTTCTCCGGCTGCGGGCCGCCGAGCGGGACCCGCCGCCCGCCGTCCCACACCTCGATCGGCCCGAGCAGCCGGAACTCCACGGTCCCGGACCGTACGCGCGATCCGCCGCTCCGGGTCACGGGAGCCGGATCGAGCCCCAACCGGCACGGAACCGACAGGCAATCGTGACCTCCGACGGCCGCCCCACCGCCCGCGAATGCGTCCGACGGCCGGTGCGACCGGCAGGTTCAGGCGTACGATCCGGACGGTCGGCGCGTCGAGCTGCTCGAGACGACGAGGAGCGCCCGAGGCAGCAGCGCCCGCCCGCGCCATGTCCGCTCGGCTGTGTCCCGGGGGTGTCGCGCCCCCGCACGCAGGCGCAGTGGAGAAGACAGCGCAGTCCAGTCGCGCTGCTCGGTCGAGGGAGATGATCGAGATGGAGCCCGAAACGGTGCACCAGCGGCTGGCGGCGGCCGACGAGGAGCTCCGGATCGCCGGCGAGCAGCTGCGCAGCCAGCGCGAGCTCATCGACGAGCTGGTGCGCCGCCGCACCGCCGACCGGGTCGCGATGTCCCAGCTGGCCTCCGCGCTGCCGGTCCCGGTGCTCGACACCGACGCCGCCGGGGTCGTGACCGAGGCCAACCCGGCGGCCGGGGAGCTGCTCCAGCTCCGGCCGACCACCCTGACGGGCAAGCCGATCCTGGCGTTCGTCGCCGTTGAGGACCGCCGCACCGTGCGGTCGGCGCTGTCCCAGGCGCTCGCCGGTCGCGGCGCCCAGCACCTCAACGCCCGCCTGCGGCCGCGCCGGGCGGCCCTCCTGCTGGCCGACCTCGCCATCGTCCCCGTGCCCGGGGAGCACCTGCCCGACCCGTCGCCGGCCCGGCCGATCGCCGCCCGCTGGGTGGTGGCGGCGCAGGACCGCGACCCCGCCGCCGCGCAGCCGGTGGTGCTGGAGGCGTTGGCGGAGCTGGCCTCGCTCACGGTCGGGACCACCGGCCTGCGCAGCGCGCTCGACCGGGTCGCGGCGCTGACCCTGCGCGGGGTCATCGGTGCCCGTGCCGCCAGCCTCACCATCGGCGACCCCGCCGCTCCGGAGGTCCTCGTCGCCACCGACCAGGCCGCGCAGCTCGCGGACGGCCTGCAGCACCGGGCCCGGCAGGGACCGGTGTGGGAGGCGTACCGGTGCGGCGCCGCCGCGGCGACCAGCCGGCTCGGCCAGGACCGTCGCTGGCTCCGGCTGGCCGGGGTCGTGGGCCGGTCGCTCGGCGGCGCGCTCGCCGTGCCGGTGCCGGGCCCCGAGGTCGGCTCGCGGCCGGTCGGGGTGCTGGCGCTCTACGGGTCGGAGGCGCTCGCCGCCGCCGACGGGGGTCCGGTCGCCCGCGCGGCCATGTTCGCCGACGCGGCCGCCGCTGTGCACCGGGAGTACGGGGTGGTGGCCGAGCTGCGCGCGCTCGAGGCGCAGCTGCGGGAGGCGCTGGCCTCGCGCGCGGTCATCGACCAGGCGAAGGGGATCATCATGGGCCGGCTGGGCTGCGACTCGGACGCGGCCTTCGCCGCGTTGGTGCAGCAGAGCCGGGAGCGCCACGTGAAGGTCCGGGTGATCGCGGCCCAGCTGGTAGCCGCAGTCTCTGCCGGCCGACCGGTCGGCTGGCCCGTCCGGCTGGCCCGTCCGGGCTGACCAGTCCGGGCTGACCGTCCGGGGCTGACCGTCCGGGGGCGGGTCGCCCGCCGGTCGACGGCAGGGAATGCTGCCGGGCATGAGCGAGGACTGCTGCGAGGTCGTGGTCACCGCCGCGGACGCCGACTGGCTGGCCAGGTTCACCCGCCGGCTGGTCGAGGACCGGCTGGCCGCCTGCGGGCACGTGATCCCGGCGATCCGGTCGGTCTACCGCTGGCAGGGCGCGATCGAGGACGAGGCCGAGGCCCGGGTCGCGCTGCACACCCGGACCGCGCTGGTGCCGGAGATCGTGGCCAGGGCCGACGCCGAGCACCCGTACGAGGTGCCGTGCGTGCTGGCGCTGCCGGTGGCCGGCGGCAACCCGGGCTACCTGGCCTGGATCCGGGCCGAGACGCGGGAGCCGTAGGGTGCCGGCATGATCGAGATCTTCCACCTGGCCGACCGGCAGCAGTGGGAGGCGGCCCGCACCGCCGGCCGGTACGAGGTCTCCACTCGCGGCAAGACGCTGGCGGAGGTGGGCTTCATCCACTGCTCGCAGCGGCACCAGGTCCGCGGGGTCGCGGACGCCGTCTTCGGCGGTGCGGACGACCTCGTGCTGCTCACCATCGACGCCGAGCGGGTGCCGGCGCCGATCCGCTACGAGGGGCCGGACTTCCCGCACATCTACGGTCCGCTTCCGGCCGACGCGGTGGTCGCGGTGACCCCGGTGGAGCGCGACGCCGGCGGCCGGCTCGCCCTCCCCACCGACGAGCCCACCTCCTGACCGACTACCCGCCGCGACTGCGGCGGGTAGTCGGTGCCCCGAGAACCGACAGGGTCACGGTTCGGCCTGACCCGGACGCGGCGGAGGAGGCCGACCCGCAAGGGATCGGCGACATCCACCGACCGTTCGGACTAACCCAGCCCCGTGGTGGACAGGAAGTCCTTCGCCACCGCGGCCGGATCCCTCTTGTCGATGATGACCTGCTTGTCGAGATCGAGCAGCACCTGGGTGGTCAGCTTGGCCGAGACAGCGTTGAGCGTGTCGGTGACCTGCTGGCTCGCCTTGGCCTTGTTGATCAGCGGCAGCACGTTCTGCGCGGCGAAGAGGTTCTTCGGGTCCTCCAGCGCGACCCAGCCGTTGGCGACGATGTTCGGGTCGGTGGTGAACACGTCGCCGGCTTGGACGCTGCCGTTTTTCAGCGCGTTGATGGTCAGCGGGCCGCCCGCGTCGAGCGACTTGATCTCCTTGAACTCGACGTTGTATAGCTCCTTCAGCCGTCCCGCGTTCCGGGTCTTGAACTCGGGCGGGGCGCCTAGCGTGAGCTGGCCGGCTACCGGCTGGAGGTCGGCGATGGACTTGAGGTTGTACTTGTCGGCGGTCTCCTTCGTGACCGTGATCGAGTCCTTGTCCTCCGCCGTCGACTGCTCCAGCACTGTGAGGTTGGCCGGCAGCTTGGTCTTCAGCGCCGCATACACCTCGTCGGAGCTGACTTGGGTGGCATTCTTGTCGAAGTACTGCAGGAGCACGCCGCTGTACTCGGGGATCAGGTCGATCGAGCCGTCCTGCAGGCCGGGAATGTAGGTCTCCCGGCTGCCGATGTTGAGCTTGGTCGTCACCTTGACGCCCTTGGCGGTCAGCGCGCCCGCGTAGATCTGGGCCAACAGGGCGCTCTCCGCGAAGTTCGCCGAGCCGACGACGATCGTGTCGGACGCGGCCGGCGAGGAGTCGCCGCCGCTCAGCGGGTCGTCCCCGCCACCGCCACAGGCCGTGAGGGCCAGCGCGGCGACCGTTGCGGCTGAGGCCAGGATGACTCTGGTCCGTTTCATTCGGCTGTCTCCTGTTGATGGGACGCGGCCGGGATCGGCCGGTGCATGGCGGTTCGGTACGCGCACGTTCTCTGTCAAGTGGTGGAGACCACGGTCCCTTCCGCGGTTTGTGAGATCACTGCCGTACGCCGGCTCGCCAGCGCGGAGGGGTAGCGGCCTGTCACGCCGGGCGACACCGCGAGCCGCTGGATCCCCGCCGCGAGCAGATCCAACAGGATCGCTAGCACACCGACCAGGACGGCTCCGGCAGCCATCTGCGAGTAGTCCCGCTGCGACTGCCCGTCGATGATGAACCGGCCCAGTCCGCCGAGCGAGACATACGCGGCGATCGTCGCGGTCGCCACGATCTGCAGCATGGAGGACCGGACGCCCGAGATGATCAGTGGTAGCGCATTGGGCACCTCGACCCGCCAGAGCACCTGCGTACCGCTCATTCCCATGCCCCTGGCCGCGTCCCGGGCGGCCGGGTCGACGTTCTGGATCCCCGCGTACGTCGCCGAGAGAACCGCCGGGATGCCGAGGATCACCAGCACGATCACCGCCGGCAGCAGGTACGCCAGCGCCGCCGGCAGGTTGCCCGAGATCAGCAGGACGACGTAGACCAGCAGGCCGAAGTCCGGCAGCGCCCGCAGCGCGTTCGCGGTGCCGGCGATGGCGATCGAGCCGCGGCCGGTGTGGCCGACGTACAGGCCGAGGGGGAGGGCGATCAGGCAGGCGAGTGTCAGCGCCAGGAACGTGTACTGCAGGTGCTCGAGGACGCGCGCCGGGACGCCTTCGGGGCCGGACCAGTTTGCGCCGTTGCCGAGGAAGTCGACGATCACACCCATCTCAGCCCACCGCCCGCTGCCACGTCGTGAGTCGATGGCCGGTGAACACGATCGCGCCATCCAGGATCAGCGCGAGCAGCACGCACAGCAGGATGCCCAGGAGCACGGTGCTGCTGGTGTCGAGCGTGAAGCCCTCGGTGAACAGCGAGCCCAGCTGATTGACGCCGATCAGCGCGCCGACGGACACCAGCCCCACGTTGGAGGCCGCGGCGACGCGCAGGCCGGCGACGATGACCGGCACCGCGATCGGCAGGTCGACGCGCAGGAACCGGCCGGTGCCGGTGAAGCCCATCGCGACCGCGGCGGCGCGGACATCGTCCGGCACGGCAATCAGCGCGTCCGCGATCACTCGGACCAGCAGCGCGACCGTATAGATCGCCAGCGCGACCACCACGTTGACCGGCGACAGGATCTTGGTGTGGATTATCGACGGCATGATCACGAACAGCGCCACCGACGGCAGCGTGTAGAGCAGGCCGGCGAGGTTGACGACGCCCGGGTAGAGCCAGCGGTAGCGGCTGGCCAGCCAGCCCAGCGGGATGGCGACGATCAGCCCGATCACCAGCGGCAGCACCGCGAGCCAGGCATGGGTCAGGAACCGGTCGACGGTCTCCCCGAAGTGGTCCAGGAGGTAGGCGATCACTCGTCCTCCCGGGCCGCGTTCTCCAGCTGACAGCTGGCGGCTCCTGGGCCGGTAGCGGCCTGGCGGTCGGCCCGGTCGGCGTCGATCCGCTCGATGACCTTCCGCACCGAAATGGTGCCAAGCAGCCGGCCGTCCGCGTCCACGATGACACCGCGGCCGGAGGGTGCGGACAGCGCCGCGTCGAGGGCGGCCCGCAGCGTGTCGTCGGCGCGGGCCATGGTGCCGCTCCGGTGCAGCATCGCCGGCTGCACGGCAGAGCCCGCGACCAGCTGGTCCGCCTGGAGCCAGCCCTGCGGGCGGGCGTCGGCGTCGACGGCGAGCACCCAGCCGTCCGCGGCGATCCGCGCTGCCTCGGCCCCGTCGGCGCCGATCAGGACGGTCGGCTCATCTGTCAGCGGCAGGCCGCCGGCCGGGCGGAAGCCGAGCGAGCGGTAGCCGCGGTCCCGTCCGACGAAGCCGGCGACGAAGTCGTCGACCGGGTCGGCGAGCAGCGTCGCCGGCGTCGCCAGCTGGGCCAGCGTGCCGCCGACCCGCATGACGCCGACCTCGTCACCCAGCTTCACCGCCTCGTCGATGTCGTGAGTGACGAACAGGATCGTCTTGCCGATTTCCGACTGCAACCGGAGGAACTCGTTCTGCAGCTCCTGCCGGACCACCGGGTCGACCGCGCTGAACGGCTCGTCCATCAGCATCACCGGCGGATCGGCCGCCAGTGCCCGGGCGACGCCGACCCGCTGCTGCTGACCTCCGGAAAGCTGCGCCGGGTAGCGCCCGGCGAGCTCGGCTGGCAGCCCGACCCGCTCCATCAGTTCCAGCGCCCGTTGCCTGGCCTTGCGCTTGTCCCAGCCCAGCAGCAGCGGAACGGTCGCCACGTTGTCAGCGATCGTGCGGTGGGGGAACAGGCCGGCCTGCTGGATGACATAGCCGATGCCGCGGCGTAGCTCGACCGGGTCGACGGTCGCGGTGTCCCGCTGATCGAGCCAAACTGTGCCGGAACTCGGCTCGACCATGCGGTTGACCATCCGCAGCGAGGTCGTCTTGCCGCAGCCCGAGGGACCGACGAGGACCGTGATCCGCCCGGACGGCGCTACTAGGTCGAGGCCGTTGACCGCGTTGGTGCCGTCCGGGTAGCGCTTGATCACCGAGTCAAACTTGATCATGATGTCAGGGCCTCTGAAAAGCTTCAGGTGGGCACGGTCGGCGCATGTCTACCAAGTATCCCTGACAGTTTCGACAGATCTTGCTGCCCGACCTGGCCGGCCGCGGCGACCTGACTCGCTGCGATTGGCGTCACTGCAGTCTGGACGTCGTCCTGCTCCGTACCCGCAGGGTCACGACCACGGCGGCCGACGTTGTCCGTGGCCGGCGGGACCGCGTCGTGGCCCAGCGCCGTGCTCGTACCGAGGACGGGATTGGGGGTCGACCACGAGGAGCCCTGGTAGCGCCCGATGTGGCCAGGATCCGACCGCAAGCAGGCCTACCGTTCCGGCATGACCCCTCCCGTGCTCAGCGACCGCGCGCTCAACCGGGCCCTGCTGCACCGCCAGCTGCTGCTGGACCGGGTCGACCGGCCCGCGCTGGACACCGTCGAGCACCTGGTCGCGCTCCAGGCCCAGGAGCCGCAGGACCCGTACGTCGGGCTGTGGACCCGGCTGGCCGGCTTCGACCCGGCGGAGCTGTCCACCGCGCTCGAGCAGCGGGCCGCGGTGCGGATCGCACTGCTGCGCTCGACCGTCCACCTGGTCACCGCCGGGGACTGCCTGGCGCTCCGCCCGGTGGTGCAAGGGGTCGGGGAGCGGATGGCCCGCGGGCAGTTCGGACGTCAGCTGGCCGGCGTGGACCTCGGCGAGCTGGCCTCCGCGGCCCGCGAGCTGGTCGACGCCGAGCCGCTGACCTTTGGCGAGCTCGGCCAGCGGCTGACCGAGCGGTGGCCCGACTGGGAGCCGCTGGCGCTGGCCCAGACCGCCCGCTGCCTGCTGGCGCTGGTGCAGATCCCGCCGCGCGGCCTGTGGGGCCGCGGCGGGCGGGCGCGGCACGTCACCGTGGAGTCCTGGCTGGGCCGGCCAGTCGGCACCGATGCGACGCCGGACGCGCTGGTGCTGCGCTACCTCGCCGCCTTCGGCCCGGCGACCGTCGCCGACGTGCAGAACTGGTCCGGCCTGACCCGGCTGGCCGAGGTGGTGGAGCGGCTGGCGCCGGAGCTGGTGACCTTCCGGGCCGCGGACGGCCGGGTGCTGCACGACCTGCCGGACGCGCCGCGGCCGGGGGAGGACGTGCCGGCGCCGGTGCGCTTCCTGCCGCAGTTCGACAACGTGCTGCTCGGGCACGCCGACCGGAGCCGGATCGCGCCGCCGGACGCGGCCGGGCTGTACGACGAGGAGTTCCACTGGTCGCCGCTGCTGGTGGACGGGATGCTGCGCGGCGTGTGGCGGGTGGCCCGGGACGGCCGCCGGGCGGCGACCCTGCACGTGCGGGCTCCCGGTCTGGTCACCGCGGAGCAGGAGGCGGTGGCCGACGAGGCCACCGCCCTGGTCGCCTTCCTCGCCCCGGCCGCGGCGGCCCGCGAGGTGCGGATGCGCTGACGGCGGAGCAGGGCGGTGGCCGTGGCGGCCACCGCCCTGCTGTGCGCCTCCGGCCGGCGATCGGGTCGCGCGTGGGTCAGCCCGGGGGCTGGAGCGTCGCGTGCGCCTCCACGGTCACCCACCGCCCGATCAGCCAGCGCGGGGCGTGGATCGCGGTTGCTGCCCGGTCCAGGACGCCGTTGACGGTGATCCGGACGGTGCCGGGCTCGCGTCCCGGCAGGGTGACGACCCGCAGGTCCAGCGGTGTCTCGCCGCCGGCGACGGTGAGCACGGCGGCCGCCGACCAGCCGTCGCCGTCCGGCGCCACCGCGGTGGTGCGCACGCCGATCGAGGGGTGCCGCTCGGTGTGGAAGAAGCTCTTGCCGTGCAGGTCGAGGTCCCGCTTGCCGATGCCGGTCCGGACCGAGGCGGCGTCCAGGGTCGCGGTGGCCGCGACCGGCTGCCCGCCGGCGACGGTCACGCTGCCGTCGGTGACGGTGAGCCCGCCGCGGACCCGGATCAGGCCGAGCTTGCGGACGACGAAGGTGGCGACGGTGTCCTCCGGCAGCACCGTCCAGGTGCCGTCGCGCAGGCCGGTCTCGAAGGAGGTGGTCATCGCCGCGTCACCGCCCCGCGCCGACGGGGAGGTCGGCGTGCAGCAGCCGCAGGACTGTGAGGCCGTCCGGGCCGGTCAGCTGGGCCGGATCTTCCCCGGGCAGCAGCTCGGTGGACATGATCGCCGCGGCGGCGGCCTCCAGTGCCTCGGCCGACTCCGCCGCGGTCGCGGCGATCCGGGCGCCGTCGGCGGCCTGCGCGCCGAGGACCTCGACGATGCCGGGCAGCTCCCGAACCGCCGGCCAGATGCGGTGCTCGCCGGCCCGCTCGTACGCGGCCGACCAGCCCGCGTCCCGAGGGCCGTCGAAGGTGGTCAGCTGCAGGTAGCGGGCCGGACCGGTGCCGGCACCGGCCTTGCGGACGTCGACCCCGTACGCACGACCGGGACCGAGCGTGACCCTGCCGACCGGGCCGGCCGGCGCGGTGGCGGCGTCGGCTTCGTCGTCCCAGAGTGCGACGACCGTGCCCGGCCCCATGCCCAGCGGCGCGGCGACCAGCGCGCCGGCCGGGACACCGCGGGAGCGCAGGGCGGCGAGCACCTCGTCGACCCAGGAGGTGTCCTGCGGTCCGGGGATCCCCTCGATCGGGTGGACGGTGGCGTGCATGGTGGTTCCTCTCGTCGGGTCCGGTTGCCTGGTCCGACGATCGGGCCCGGCGGCGCCGCGGCCATCCGTACTGGCACTGAGCCGGCTACGGAAGCGCGATACTGCGGCTCGTGAGCGCCACCCAGCCCTTCGTCGGCCGGCGGGCCGAGGTCGAGCTGCTGCTCCACCGGCTGGCGGCCGCTGACGGCGGCCGGGGCGGGGTGGTGCTGGTCTCCGGCCCGGCCGGGATCGGCAAGACCCGGCTGGTCGAGGAGGTGCTCGGCCGGTACGGCGGGGCGGCCGCGGTCGGCCGCGGCGTGTGCTCGGACGACCGGGGCGCGCCGCCGCTGTGGCCGTGGGCGCGGGCGCTGCGGGCGGTCGGCCGGTCCACCGGGTCCGACCTCGCCGCGGCGCTGCAGCCGCCGGCGAGCCCGGTCGCGGGCGCGGAGCCGGCGGTGGTCGCCGCGGACCGGTTCCGGCTGCTCACGGCGGCGACCGACGCGCTGCTGCAGGCCGCCGCCGACCGCCCGGTGGTGCTGGTGCTGGAGGACCTGCACTGGGCGGACGCGGAGTCGCTGGAGCTGCTGCGCCGGGTGGCGACCGAGGCCGGGACCGCGCCGCTGCTGGTGCTCGGCACCCTGCGGGACGCGCTGCCGGACGGTGCGGCCGCGGCGGTGGCGGACGTGCGGCGGGCACCGGCCACGGCGGCCTTGCCGCTCGGCCCGCTGTCCCGCGCGGACGTGGGCGACTACCTGCGGGCCGCGGGCGCCGCGGCCGTCGACGCGCCGGAGGTGCACCGCCGCACCGGTGGCCTGCCGCTGCTGCTGGCCGCGGCGGCGTCCGGTGTGGACGGTGCCGCGGAGGGCGACCTGCGGCTGGTGGTGGCCGGCCTGCTGGCCCGGCTGGCCCCGTCCGAGCGCGCGGTGGTCGAGGCGCTCGCGCTGCTCGGTGCGCCGGCCGACCCGGCCGCGCTCGCTCAGGTGTCCGAAGTGGACATCGACACAGTCGCGGCCGGGCTGGCCGCCGGCCGGCGGGCTGGGTTGCTCGGGTCGCCCGGCGAGGACGGGGTGCCGTTCGCGCACGCGCTGCTGCAGGACGGGGTGCGCCGCGCGGTCGACCCGGCGACCGCGGCGGCCCGGCACCGGCGGGCCGCGGAGGTCATCGCCGCCGGCGACCCCCGGCTGGCCGGCGAGGTGGCGGCGCACTGGCGGCGGGCCGGCGGGCCGGATGCCGCCCGGCGGGCCGCGCACTTCGCCGGGCTGGCCGCCGAGCAGGCCGAGCGGGCGCTGGCGCTGGACGACGCGGTCCGGCACCGGCGGGACGCGGTGGACTCGCTGCGCGCCGCCGGCGGCGACGAGGGCGAGCTCGCCGAGCTGCTGGTCCGGCTGGCCACCGCGGAGTACCTGGCCGGGCGGTTGGGGGAGAGCCTGGCCCGGTGCGAGGCCGCCGCGGGCGCCGCCGAGCGGGCCGGGCGGCCGGACCTGGTCGCGGCGGCCGCGCTGGTGCTGCGCGGGGTGACCAACCCGCAGGTCGGCGCCGTGGTCGAGCGGCTGAGCCGGACCGCGCTGGCCACCGAGCAGCCGGCCGGCGTCCGGGCCCGGCTGCTCGCCCAGCTGGCCGCCGCGGTGGCCGACGCCAGCCGGCCGGACGAGGCCGCCGCCCTCGCCGTCGAGGCGCTGCGGGTGGCCGAGGCGGCGGGCGACCCGGCGGCCCAGCTCGACGCGGCCCGGGCCCGGGAGATGACGCTGCTGCACTCCGACGACGCGGCCGAGCGGCTGCGCCTCGGCGGGCTGGCGATGCGGCTGGGCGAGCGGGTCGGGCAGCCGCTGCCGGCCGTGCTGGGCGCCGGCTGGCAGCTCCGGGCCGGCTACGAGCTCGGCCGGATGGAGCTGGTCGACGAGGCGTACGGGGTGCTGGAGCGGCTGGCCGAGCGGTCCGGCCAGCCGCTGGCCCGCTGGCACCACCTGCGCGCGCTGGCGTCGCGGGCCGCGCAGGAGGGCCGCTTCCCGTACGCGCGGGAGTGCAACGCGGCGGCGACCGCGCTGGCCGCCGGCTTCGCGGACGCCTCGGTGGTGGGTATGAGCTACGCCCACGCCATCTGCGTCGCGATGCTCCGCGGCGATCCCGGCGAGCTGCTCGACGGGACGCTGGAGACGATCGCCGCCGCGCCGCCGATGCCGCTGATCCGGACGCAGCAGGCGTGCCTGCTGCACCTGCTCGACCGGCCGGACGAGGCGTACGGGATCTACGAGGTGCTCCGGACCGAGCTCGCGTCGATGGTCGAGGACCTCCGCTGGGCGCCGACACTGCTCAACCTGGCCGAGTTGGCGGTGGCCTTCGACGACGCCCTGGCGGCGGCCGCGCTGGCAGCCCGGCTGGATGCTTGGCGGAGCTGCCCGGGCGCGGTGGGCATCCACACCGCCTACTTCGGCGGCTCGCCGCTGCGCGACCTGGGCCGGCTGGCCCGGGTCCGGGGCCGGCTGGACGAGGCCACCGAGCTGCTGACCGAGGCCGTCGAGCGCAACCTCGCGGTCCGCGCCCGGCCGTTCGTGGCGCTGTCCCGGCTGGAGCTCGCCGACGTGCTGCACCGGCAGGGCGCGCTCACCGAGGCGGCGGGCCTGACCCGGCAGGCCGCGGACGACTTCCGCCGGCTGGAGATGCCGGGACCGCTGGCCCGGGCCGACCGGCTGGCCGCCGCGCTGGCCGCGGCCCGCCGGGACGCCGACCCGCTCAGCGGCCGCGAGCGTGAGGTGCGCGACCTGGTCGTCCGGGCGCTGTCCAACCGGGACATCGCCGCCGAGCTGGTGCTCTCCGAGCGGACCGTGGAGAGCCACGTCCGCAGCATCCTGGCCAAGCTCGGCTGCGCGAACCGGGCCGAGCTGATCGCCCGGCACGCGGCCGGCCGGTGACCGCCCGCCCCCCGACCCGGTCGGCGGCCGGCCTGCCGGCGGGTGACCGGCCGGCACCGGCCGGGTCGGACACCTTGTCCGGACCGGCTCCGGCCAGCAGGATGAGCCCCGTCCCCGAGCCCCCCGCGAGGTCCCGATGCGCCGCTTCGCCGTCCCGCTCGCCCTGGCCGCCGCGCTGGCCGTGACCGTCCTGCCCGGGGCGGCGGCCGCCGCCCCGACCGGTGACACCGGCCGGGCCGACCCGGTCCGCTTCGCCACGTACAACGCGTCGCTCAACCGGGGCGCCGCCGGGCAGCTGGTCACCGACCTGTCCACCCCGGCCAACGCGCAGGCCGGCGCGGTCGCCGAGGTCGTCCAGCGGACCCGGCCGGACGTCCTGCTGGTCAACGAGTTCGACTACGACGCCGGGCACGTCGCGCTGCGGCTCTTCCAGGACAACTACCTGTCGGTGTCCCGCAACGGGTCGACCCCGATCCACTACCCGTACGCGTACACGGCGCCGTCCAACACCGGCATCCCGTCCGGCCTCGACCTCAACAACGACGGCACCGTGGGCGGGCCGGACGACGCGTACGGCTTCGGCTTCTTCCCGGGGCAGTTCGGGATGGCGGTCTACTCGCGCTACCCGATCGACTACGACGCGATCCGCACCTTCCAGCTCTTCCGGTGGGCGGACATGCCGGGGGCGCTGATCCCGCCGGGCTGGTTCAGCCCGGAGGAGCTGGCCGCGGTCCGGCTGTCCAGCAAGTCGCACTGGGACGTGCCGATCGAGATCGGGCGCAAGACCGTGCACTTCCTGGTCAGCCACCCGACCCCGCCGGTCTTCGACGGGCCCGAGGACCGCAACGGCCGCCGCAACTTCGACGAGATCCGGCTCTGGGCCGACTACGTCAGCCCCGGCCGGGCCGGCTACCTCTACGACGACCAGGGGCAGCGCGGCGGCCTGAAGCCCGGCTCGCTCTTCGTCATCGCCGGCGACCAGAACTCCGACCCCAACGACGGCGACAGCATCCCCGGCGCGGCCCAGCAGCTGCTCGAGCACCCGCTGGTCAACACGTCGGTCACCCCGAGCAGTGCCGGTGCGGTCGAGCAGGCGGCGCTGCAGGGCGGGGTCAACCTGACCCACCGGACGCCGGCCCGCTTCGACACCGCGGACTTCGCCGAGCCGCCGGGGAACCTCCGGGTGGACTATGTGCTGCCCCGCAAGTCGCTGCGGATCGCCGCGGCCGGCGTCTTCTGGCCGACCACCGACGACCCGCTCTTCCGGCTGGTCGGCGTCTTCCCGTTCCCGACCTCGGACCACAAGCTCGTCTGGGTCGACGTGCGGGTGCCCGGCGCCTGACGCTTGCCAGCGCGGGGCCCGGCAGGCGAGGCTGGCGGCGTGGCGGGACGGCTGGACACGCTGGATCTGTCGCTGCGGCTGAGCCGGGCGGAGGAGGCCGAGCGGCTCGCGGTCGCCCAGACCCGGCTGGTCTGGCTGAGGCTGTCGCTCGGCGGCCAGGTCGCCGCGAACGGCGCCGCGCCGGCGCTCGGCCCGCCGCTGTGCGTGGTCTTCGAGGGCTGGGACGCCTCCGGCAAGGGCGGCTGCATCAAGCGGCTGACCGCGCCGCTGGACCCGCGGCACGTCCGGGTGAAGTCGTACGCGGCCCCGACCTACGACGAGAAGCGGCACCACTTCCTGTGGCGCTTCTGGCCGGCGCTGCCCGGCTGGGGCGGGATGGCCGTGCTGGACCGGTCCTGGTACGGGCGGGTCCTGGTCGAGCGGGTGGAGGGCTTCGCCACCGACGAGCAGTGGCTGCGGGCGTACGACGAGATCTGCGAGTACGAGCGGACGCTGGTCGCCGAGGGGATGATCCTGGTCAAATTCTGGCTGCACCTGTCCGAGGAGGAGCAGCTGGACCGCTTCGAGCGGCGGTCCCGGGACCCGCTCAAGCAGTGGAAGCTCACCGACGAGGACTGGCGCAACCGGGACAAGCGGGCCGCGTACGAGGTCGCGGTCGAGGAGATGCTGGAGCGCACCGACACCGCGCATGCGCCCTGGGTGCTGGTCGAGGGTGACAGCAAGCGGTGGGCCCGGGTCAAGGTGGCCGAGACGGTCATCGCCGCGATCGAGTCCGGGCTGCGGGAGCGCGGGCTGCCGGTCCCGGCCTCCCCGCCGGGCCTGCGTCCCCAGCTGCACAAGTGACGCGGCGGGGGACCGGTGGTCCCCCGCCGCGGTCAGGTCACCGGCACCAGGCGAACAGCTCCGGGTTGGTGTGGTGCAGCTTCACCACCTGGCCGAGCGACAGGTACGAGCCGGCCGGCAGGTCGGCGTAGATCGGCCCCGCCACCGGGTCGGCCAGCGTGGCGTAGTCGATCTGCTGCTGCGCGGCAGCCTGGAGCAGGCCCAGGCTCTTCAGCGTGCCGATGCCGGCCTGGGTGCAGGCGGCTCCGTCGGCCGGGGCGGCCGACGCCGGCCCCGCGGCGGCGACGGTGCCCGCCAGTGCGGCGGCGACGATCCCGGCGGCGGCGACGATCCTCTTCACGGCGATTCCTTCCGTACGGACGTCGATCCGGCACTCTCCCGTCCTGCACTACGCCCGCCGGTGCCGCCGCGGATGCAGTCGCGCGGAAATCAGCTGGTGCCGGCCGCGCCGGTGGCCAGGGGCTAGCGTGGGGGCGTGGACGAGCAGTGGGTGCCGGTGGCCGCGTCCGCGGAGGTGACCACCACGCCGCGCCCGGTCGAGGTGGCCGGGAGCTGACCCGGTTCGTGGAGCGCGCGGGTCGGTGAAAGGGGGCAGCGCCGCCCCGGTTGGGTAAGTGACGAGCGGAGTCCCACCGGAGACCGGGAGGCGGGGATGGGCAAGGACGTCGCCCACACCGAGTTCAGCCGCGAGGACCGGACGCGCTACCGGCAGAAGGTCCGTCGGAGCCTCGACGTCTTCGAGCGGATGCTGGCGCAGTCGCAGTTCGACTTCGAGCGGCCGATGACCGGGGTGGAGATCGAGCTCAACCTGGTCGACGACCACGGCGACCCGGCGCTGCGCAACGCCGAGGTGCTGGACGCGGTGTCGCACGCGGACTTCCAGACCGAGCTCGGCCAGTTCAACGTCGAGATCAACGTCGCCCCCCGGATCCTGGCCGGGGACTCCGCGGTCGGCCTGGAGCAGAGCATCCGGGACACGCTCAACTCGGCCGAGGAAAAGGCGGCCGCCACCGGCAGCCACATGGTGATGATCGGCATCCTGCCGACGCTGACCGAGAAGCAGCTCAACGCGGAGAGCATGTCCGCCAACCCGCGGTACGCGCTGCTCAACGAGCAGATCTTCGCCGCCCGCGGGGAGGACCTGCACATCGCCATCGACGGCGTGCAGCGGCTGGCCACCACCGTCGACACCATTGCGCCGGAGGCGGCCTGCACCAGCGTGCAGTTCCACCTGCAGGTCAGCCCGTCGGCGTTCCCCCGGTACTGGAACGCCGCCCAGTCCATCGCCGGGGTGCAGGTCGCACTCGGCGCCAACTCGCCGTTCTTCCTCGGCAAGGAGCTGTGGCGGGAGACCCGGATCCCGCTCTTCGAGCAGGCCACCGACACCCGGCCGGAGGAGCTCAAGGCCCAGGGCGTACGGCCGCGGGTCTGGTTCGGCGAGCGGTGGATCAACTCGATCTTCGACCTCTTCGAGGAGAACGTCCGCTACTTCCCGGCCCTGCTGCCGCTGTGCGACCCCGAGGACCCGCTGGAGGTCTTCGAGCGCGGCGACGTGCCGACGCTGGCCGAGCTGACCCTGCACAACGGCACCGTCTACCGGTGGAACCGGCCGGTCTACGCGGTGGTCCGCGGCAAGCCGCACCTGCGGGTGGAGAACCGGGTGCTCCCGGCCGGCCCGACGGTCGCCGACGTCATGGCCAACGGCGCCTTCTACTACGGCGTCGTACGGGCGCTGGCCGACGACGACCGCCCGCTGTGGAGCCGGATGTCCTTTTCCGCGGCGGAGGAGAACTTCCAGACCTGCGCCCGGCAGGGCCTGGACGCGGAGGTCTACTGGCCCGGCGCCGGACAGGTGCCGGTGACCGAGCTGGTGCTGCGCCGGCTGCTGCCGCTGGCTGCCGAGGGCCTGGACAAGTGGGAGGTCGACCGGGCGGTCCGGGACCGGCTGCTCGGCATCATCGAGCAGCGCTGCCTGTCCGGGCAGAACGGCGCCTCCTGGCAGGCCCGCACCTTCCACCGGCTCTACGACGAGACCACCCTGGACCGGCAGGACGTGCTCCGCCGGATGACCAAGGAGTACACGGAGAACATGCACACCAACGAGCCGGTGCACACCTGGCCGGTGCGCTAGCCCGCGCCTGGGTGCCGCCGCTCGCGGCACCCAGGGCGCGGCCTACTTCGCGCGGCGGCGGGCGACCGCGTCGGCGACGAAGCCCACCCCGATGCCGAGCATCCAGACGTCCTTGGCGATCGCGATGCCCTGCTGGGTCGGCGCCAGGCTGCCCTCCTGGCGCAGGCCGGGGGTGCGCAGGTACATCCCCAGCAGGCCGCCGGCGAAGGCGGTCAGCGCGGCCCCGGCCAGCGCGGTCGGCACCACCGGCGCCAGCAGCGCGGCGCCGAGCGTGATCTCCCCGGCGGCCAGCAGCTTGGCGAACTGCTGCGGCTCGATCCTGCCGAGGATCGGGTACGCCCCCGCGGCCATGCCGTGCAGCCCCTTGGCGGTGCCCTCGTCCGCGGTGCGCTTGGCCAGCCCCGAGTTGAGGATGAACGCTCCGGTGGCCACCCGGGGGGCGATGTCCGCGATCTTGACCGGCAGACCCATGAGGTCTCGACTCCTTCAGCGAGGGAATGCTGTTGCAGCATCAAGCATCCCCCGGTGGAGCCGGATCGACTCCTGCTGGTCCCACTTCTTGTGCGCCGGCACCCGCGAGCGGCCCGGAGCCGGAGCTCCGGGCCGCCTCGGGGACCTACGGCACCGGCATCAGCGCGATGCGGGCGTGGAACTCGTGACCGATGTGGTCCGTGTCGCTGCCGACCCACAGGCCACGCGGTGTCACCAGCAGGTCCTTGCCGCCGACCCCGCGGTCCTTGGTCGGGTTCCAGGACAGCGCCTTGCCGGTCACCGGGTGGATCGCGCCGATGCCCGGCCGGCTCACCGCGCCCGGAGCGGCGAAGTCCCGCCCGTTCGCGTTGTCCAGCCAGCGCTGGTGACCCTGCACGTACACGGCGACGTCGGTGACCGCGCCGGAGTGCAGCGTGTCACCGCCGGTGTAGTTGATCCAGGTCGGCCGGAACGGGTTCGCGATCCCGGTCTCGAAGCGCGCCGTCGCGTCGCAGAGCGTCTCGCCGATCTCCCCGGTGCGCGGCACGAAGCCGGTGGAGACCAGGACGAACCAGCTGCCGTCCGGCGAGAAGTCCACGTCCCGCATGTAGTCCGGGATGCTGGACGCGGCGCACATCTTGCGGTTCGGCAGGTAGTCCCAGGCGTTGACGCTCGCGGCCGTCGTGCCGAGCGTCAGCATGAAGGCCCGGTAGCGGGTCTGGCCGCCGACGCTGGTGAAGTTGCCGACGCCGACCAGCCGGGTGCCGGCCGGGTCCACGGCGAACCGGTAGACCTCGGTCGGGCCGGCGTTGTCCGCCACCGTCCCGGCGAACGCGATGTTGATGTAGCCGGTGTTGGCGCCGTTCGCCAGGTTGACCGCCCGCAGCTTGCCGGGGAAGGTGCCGCTGACGATCAGCCGGCCGTTGACGACCGCAGCCTCGCGGACGACGCCGCTGGTGAGGCCGGCGTTGAAGGCGGTGTCGACCGCGCCGGTGGTCGGGTTGAGCTTGACCAGGCCCCGCCGGGCGACGCCGTTGACGCTGGTGAAGGTGCCGCCGACGTAGAGCGAGCCGCCACTGGCGACGATCGCCCACACCTGGCCGTTGATGCTCGGGTTGAACGACTGGAGCACGCCGGTGGCCGCGTCGAACGCGACGATGTTGGACCGGCTGACCGTGCCGCCGCCGACGCCGGGTGCCGGCGTGACCGAGCTGAACTCGCCCCCCGCGTACAGGATCCCGTTGACCTCGGCCATCTTGTAGACGGCGCCGTTGTTGATGTTGGGCGTGTAGTTGACCGGGTTGGTGCTCACCACCACCCCGAGCGCGATCGCCGCGTCCGCGGTCCCGCTCCCCACCAGAGCAAGCACCGCCGCCGCACCGGTCGCGACAACGCTGCGGAAAATGCCTTGACTCACCCTCATCCCACGGCCCCCCACGGGTCCGGACCGCACCCCACCGCACGATCCCGATGCCCATGGTATGACCGTGTGACCTGCGGCGATGCCATTCCGAGGATTACTCGGCCCGAAGGGGCAATTGCATACTGATGGGAGTCAGTAAACCGCTGGGAGTCAGAACACGACCACGGAGCGGAGCACGTCGCCGCGGCCCATCGCGGCGAAGGCCTCCTCGACCTGGTCCAGACCGATCGTCTCGGACACGAAGCCGTCCAGGTCCAGCCGGCCCTGCCGGTAGAGGTCGATGAGCATGGGGAAGTCGCGCGACGGCAGGCAGTCGCCGTACCAGGACGACTTGAGCGAGCCGCCGTGGCTGAAGAAGTCCAGCAGCGGCATCTCCAGCCGCATCTCCGGCGTCGGCACCCCCACCAGCACCACGGTGCCGGCCAGGTCGCGAGCGTAGAACGCCTGCTGGTACGTCTCCGGGCGGCCGACCGCCTCGATGCACACGTCGGCCCCGAAGCCGCCGGTCGCCGCCTTGATCGCCTCGACCGGGTCCTCCTCGCGCGCGTTCACCGCGTGGGTGGCGCCGAAGCGGCGTGCCGCGCCCAGCTTCCGGGAGTCGATGTCGACCGCGATGATCGTCCGGGCGCCCGCGAGGTGGGCGCCCGCGATCGCGGCCGTGCCTACGCCGCCGCAGCCGAAGACGGCCACCGTGTCGCCGCGGCCGACCCCGCCGGTGTTGATCGCCGCGCCGAGGCCGGCCATCACCCCGCAGCCGAGCAGCCCGGCCGCCGTCGCCGGCGCCTCCGGGTCCACCTTGGTGCACTGGCCGGCCGCGACCAGCGTCTTCTCCACCAGCGCGCCGATGCCGAGCGCCGGGCTGAGCACCGTGCCGTCGGTGAGCGTCATCTTCTGGGTCGCGTTGGCGGTGTTGAAGCAATACCACGGGCGGCCGCGGGAGCAGGCCCGGCAGGCGCCGCAGACGGCCCGCCAGTTGAGGATCACGTAGTCGCCGGGCGCCACGTCGGTCACCCCCTCGCCGACCGCGCTGACCGTGCCGGCGGCCTCGTGCCCGAGCAGGAACGGGTAGTCGTCGGAGATCCCGCCCTCGCGGTAGTGCAGGTCGGTGTGGCAGACGCCACACGCCTGGATGTCCACCACCGCCTCGCCCGGGCCCGGCTCGGGCACCACGACCGTCTCCACGGTGACCGGCTGGCCCCGGCCCCGGGACACCACACCACGCACCTCGACCGCCACGCTGCCGCCTCCTGCCGCCGTCGCCGCTGGGACCCGAACCATCGCATGACGCATCGTCGCCGCGCAGCCCGGGTACGCCGGCCCCATGAGCAACCTCAGCGACTCCGACGAGCTGGCCGAGCGCGCGCAGGAGACGACCATCCAGGAGACCCGGGGCACCGGCGGCCCGGACCGGCCGACCCCGCCCGGTCACCTGGACCCGGCCGTACGCGGCTCGGAGACGGCCGCCGAGCCGCTGCCGCAGGACAACGCCGAGCAGCTGGAGTCCGCGCTCCGGGAGGGCGCCGGCTTCCTCCGCATCGCCGACGAGCACGCGGTGGCCCGGCGGGAGGCGCCGACCGAGCCCGGCCCGGGCACCTCGCTCAGCTAACGTCGCGACCGTGACCGGCCCCGTCGCGTTCGTGCTCGGCGGTGGCGGTCTGCTCGGCGCCCACGAGGTCGGCATGCTGCGGGCGCTGCTGGAGGCGGGGATCCGGCCGGACCTGGTGGTCGGCACCTCGGTCGGCGCGCTCAACGGGGTGGTGGTCGCCGCGGCGCCCTCGCTCGAGGCGGTCGACCGGCTGTCCGCGCTGTGGCGGGAGCTCGACTCCAGCGGCCTGTTCGCCGGCTCGGTGCTCGGCCGGCTGCGCACGCTGGCCCGGACCCGGACCAGCCTGCACACCGACGAGCCGCTGCGGGAGCTGCTCGACCGGCACCTGCCGGTGCGCACGTTCGCGGAGCTCAAGGTGCCGTTCCAGTGCGTGGCGGCGAGCGTGGAGCGGGCGGCCGAGCACTGGTTCGACAGCGGGCCGCTGACCGACGCGGTGCTGGCGTCCTGCGCGGTGCCCGGGCTGCTGCCGCCGGTCGAGGTCGGCGGCGAGACGTTCCTCGACGGCGGGCTGGTGCACAGCATCCCGGTCGGTCGGGCGGTCACCCTCGGCGCCCGGGTGGTGTACGTGCTGCAGGTCGGCCGGATCGAGCAGCCGCTGCGGCCGCCGCGCCGGCCGTGGGAGGTCGGGCTGGTCGCCTTCGAGGTGGCCCGGCGGCACCGGTTCGCCGCCGACATGGCCGCGCTGCCACCGGACGTGACCGCGCACGTGCTGCCCACCGGGCTGGGAGAGACGCCGGCCGACCTGCGCAGCCAGCTGCGCTACCGCGACACCGCCGGGATCGGCGGGCGGATGGACAGCGCGTACGCGGCCTCGGCGGCGTACCTGGACCGCCTCCGTTGACCAGCCCGCTCCCGCCGGGATGGGGCCGGCGTCCGCGGCTGGGCCGGCGTCCGGGGTCGGGCCGGCGTCCGGGGTGGGGCCGGCGTCCGCGGCAGGGCCGGCGTCCGGGGTCGGGCCGGTGAGCCGGCCGCTCCCGCCGCCGCTGGTACGGCGGGTGCTCAGCGTGCCGCTGGTGCTGGCGGCCCTGCCCCTGCTCATCGCCACCGCCCCGCTCTGGCTGCTGGCGGGCCTGATCAGCGAGCCGTTCTTCCCCGGCCGGCAGCGGCCGCTGCGGCTGCTCTGGTTCGGCGTGGTGTGGTTCGCCATCGAGTGGGTCGCGCTGGCCCGGCTCGCCGGGCTGTGGCTGCGGGCCGGCTTCGGCCGGCGGCTGGGCTCGCCGGAGTCGCAGGACGCGCACCTGCGCCTGCTCCGCTGGATCCTGGGGCTGGTCTATGCCACCGCGCGCCGCACCTTCCGGCTGCGGGTGGTCGGCTCCGGCCCGGGCGAGCCGCTGCCCCGGGACCGCCCGCTGCTCGTGCTCTGCCGGCACGCCGGCCCCGGCGACTCCGTCCTGCTGATCCGCGCGCTGGTCACGCTGGCCGAGCGCCGCCCGCGGATCGTGCTGAAGGACGCGCTGCAGCTCGACCCGACCGTGGACATCTTGCTCAACCGACTGCCCAACCGCTTCATCACGCCGCGGCCCGGGGTTGCCGAGGACGTCGAGGCGGCGATCGCCTCACTGGCCGCCGACGCCGGCCCCGGGGACGCGGTGGTGATCTTCCCGGAGGGTGGCAACTTCTCCGAACGGCGCCGGATCCGGGCGATCGAGCGGCTGCGCTCCCTCGGGTACGCCGACAAGGCGGCCAAGGCCGAGCGGATGCGGCACCTGATGGCGCCCAAGCCCGGCGGCACCTTGGCCGCGCTCGCCGCCGCCCCCGACGCCGACGTCCTCCTCGTCGCGCACGAGGGCCTGGAGGACCTGTCCACCCTCGGCGACCTGTGGACCAAGCTGCCGATGGACGACGTGGTCGACGTTCGCTGGTGGCACGTCCCGTCCGCCGACCTCCCCCGCGCCGCCCCCCACGACGCCCAGGTCGACTGGCTCTTCGACTGGTGGACCCGCATGGACCACTGGATCGCCACCCGCCGCCGCCACCCCACCGACTGAGCAGTTCGGCGATCGACTGAGCAGCAACAGCTGCTCAGTCGATCGCGAACTGCTCAGTCGGCGTCAGATCAGACTCCGCAGTATTCGAGATGGCTCCGAGGGCCCAGCACCGACCAGCGGCTGAGCTTGCCAGAATGCTGTCGCATTCTTGCGTCGTCTCCGCGATTTCGCCATCGCGTACCGGAGAGGGTCAGATGTCGCCGGAGAAGGTGTCGCAGGAGTTGGGGTTGCCGGACCGGTAGCCGGTCAGGAACCAGCGCTGCCGCTGCTCGGACGAGCCGTGCGTCCAGCCCTCGGGGCTGACCCGGCCCTGGGTGCGCTCCTGGATCCGGTCGTCGCCGACCGCCGCGGCGGCGTCCAGCGCGACCTTGATCTGCTCCTCGGTCGGCGCCTTGATCAGCGCCCGGCCCTGGGCGTCGGTGGTGCTGCTGGCGTTCTTGGTCCAGACGCCGGCGTAGCAGTCCGCCTGCAGCTCCAGCCGGACCGACCCGCTCTCCGGACCGGTGGACTGGTCGCGGCCGACCCGGTCGGAGGTGCCGAGCAGGTTCTGCACGTGGTGGCCGTACTCGTGGGCGACCACGTACGCCTGCGCCAGCGGGCCGCCCTCCGCCCCGAACCGGCTGCTCAGCTCGTCGAAGAAGCCGACGTCCATGTAGACCTGCCCGTCGGCCGGGCAGTAGAACGGGCCGACCGCCGAGGTCGCGTTGCCGCAGCCGGTCTGCACGCCGCCCTGGAAGATGATCGTCTTCGTCACCTGGTAGCCGCCGTTGCGGCTGCCGAAGGCCTTCTTCCAGTAGTCCTGGACGCTGTTGGTGTAGCCGACGATGCGGCAGTCGATCCGCTCGTTGGCGTCCGCGCCGGTCCGGCACTCGCTGGCGATCTCGTCGCCGGAGACCGACCCGTTCTGCCCCGGTTGGAGCTGGCTGGGCAGGCCCGCGCCACCACCGCTCGGATCGCCGCCGAGCGCGCTGATGAGCAGGTAGACGATGACCCCGACGATGCCGAGTCCGCCACCCCCCACCGCCAGGCCGCCCAGGCCGCGCCCGCCACCGCCGGCTTGTGAGGTGTCGAGGCTCGCATCGTCGTTGAAGGTCACGACCGGGACATTCCCGCCCAGCGCCGCCGTGACACCCATCAGGCCGGCGGGCGGCGGCAGTGCAGCGTGCCGTCCAGGTCGACCGCGTGCACCGTCCCGCCGGCGGCCCCGAGTTCCAGGAGGTCCGTGGCCCGCGCGGCCAGCGTGACAGCGACGGCGGGCACCGGATCGGCCCAGGCGCGCCGGGCGGCGTGGCCGGCGGTGGCGAGCGGGTGCACGCTGCCGCCGGTGCGCAACGCCTCGCCGGCCCCGCCCAGCCGGGCCAGCGCGCCGTCCAGCACCCGGGACAGGGCCGCGGCGTTGCCGTCGCAGAGCGCGGCGATCAGCTCCGGCCGGCTGCCGGCGACCCGGGTGCCGTCCCGGAACGAGCCGGCCGCCAGCGAGCCGGCCAGCGGGCCGCCCTCCGCGCCGGCCACCGCGAGGGTGAGGGCGAGCAGGTGCGGCAGCCCGCTGATCCGGGCCTGGGCGTCGTCGTGCTCGGCGGCCGGGCACGGCACGACCCGGCAGCCGGCGCCGGTGACCAGGCCGGCCACCCGGAGCCACGCGTCCAGGTCGGTGTCGTCCTCGACGCAGAGCACCCAGGCGGCGCCGTCGAGCAGCGCAGGGTCGGCGGCCGCGAAGCCGGTCCGCTCGGTGCCGGCCATCGGGTGGCCGCCGACGAAGCGGTGCCCGATCCCGGCCGCCCGGACGGCCGCCAGCACCGGCGCCTTGACCGAGCCGACGTCGGTGAGCACCGGGCAGTCGGTGCGGGTGAGCGCGGGCAGGAGGGCGGCCAGGGCGGCCGGGGGGGTGGCCAGCACGGTGACCTCGGCACCGGTCGCGGCGTCCTCGGGACCGGCGGCGACTGCCAGCCCCGCCGCCGCGGCCAGCTCGCGAGTGGCCGGGTCGATGTCCCAGCCGGTCACGTCGTGGTCCCGGGCGAGCCGGCGCGCGACCGAGCCGCCGATCAGCCCGAGCCCGACCACCCCCACCCGCACCGGGCCATGATCCCGCCCCGGCGGGTCAGCTCTCCAGCAGGTCGAGGCCGACCGGTGGGTCGGGGCGAGGGTCCGGCGCCGGGCCGGTCTCCTGGGGCAGGCCGACCTGGAGCGCCTCGAGCAGCGCCGGCACGTCGGCGGCGGCCAGTCGGACCGTGCCGGTGCAGCGCGGACCGTCCCACAGCGACAGCACGACGAGTTCGTCCTCGGGGTGCCAGCTCACCCGCAGCGCCCGGCCGCCGCCGCGGGCGTCCCGCACCACGCCCCCGAGCTGGGGGATCGGCCGTACGGCGCCCATGCGGTCAGGATGAGCCACCGAGCGGTGGGGTGTCCACAGCTCAGGGGGCCCGGGTGCCGCGGGCCTTCTCCTGGGCGACGACCTCACGCCCAGCGTGCCCGCCTTGGGCGGTGGCTCCCGGTTGTCGGCGTCGGCGTTCCACCGGTCGCTGCGGGCGTCGGGCATGCCGACGACGGCCACGGCGACGGCACGACGTTGCGGCGCCGGTAGTGGACCGGCGGCGAATGCGCTGTTCCGGCCCGGGGGATGGTCTTTCCGACCGGGCGCGGTTCTGCCACGATCCGGGCCACGGGGACGGCAAGGAGGCCGGTGTGGTGGAGGACGGCTTCGCGGTGGCGGTCTACCGCGACGGCGGGCGGTGGGACTGCGCGCTGCTGCCCCCGGCGGTGCTGTCCGACCTCGGCGCCTGCGTCGCGGCGCTTCGCCAGCAACCCCCCGAGGGTGGGCCGCTCGCGCTGGTCGACGTCGCCGACGAGTTCTTCGTCGCGCTGCGGCTGACTCCGTCCGGCGACCTGCGGGTGCTGCTGTCCGACGTGACCGCGGCCGAGGAGTGGGACCTGGCCCGGCAGGCGCTCGACCTGGTCCGCCCGGGCGAGCCGCCGGTGCCGGAGGCCACCGACGAGGTGTGGCCGGCCGGCGACCTGGGCATGTTCCGCGACCTCGGCCTGGACGAGCGTGAGCTCGGCGCGATCCTGGCCGACGTCGACCTGTGGGCGGACGAGCTGCTCGCCGCGGTCACCGCCCGGATCGGCGTGGGCGAGCCGTTCGGGCGGGTGCTGGTCAGCCTCCAGGAGACCGCCGTCGACTGACCATCCCGACCCCCGTCTGCCCTGACGTTTGCCCGAACCCGTCCCGCGCACAACTCCCCCCGACCCCGCCGATCGTCAGCCCGGAGGACGACGTGTCGTACTTCGCCGCCGCCTTGGCCCGCACCCCCGACGGCTGGACCGCCCGCGAGCTCGACCTCGGCGGCGCGTCCGACGTGGACGAGGTCGCCGACCGCGTACGCGACCTCGACGGCCAGGCGGACGCCATGCTGCTCTTCGTGGAGGAGGACGACGAGTACCTGGCGATCCTCCGGCTGGACGCTGACGCCGACGAGCCGCGCGTCTTCCTGTCCGACGCGGGCGCCGTGGACACCTACCCGATGGCGGAGATCTTCGCCGGCGCGATCGAGGACCCGGTCGACTCCTCCGAGGAGGCACCCGACCGCGACTCCGAGCCCCTCGGCGACGCCGCCCTGCTCGCCGACCTGGGCACCTCACGCCGCGAGCTGATCGCCCTCGTCCAGCACGAGGGCACCCTCCCCGCCGACGTCATCACCGAGGTCTGCGAACGCGCCGGCTGCGTCGACGAGCTGGAAGCCCTCCGCGGCCCATGACCCCCGATCCCGCCGGCGCCACCGACGGTCGGGGCGGTGCCGGCCGCGCCGGCGGCCAGGCGGCGGGTCCGTACGACGACCTGATGCGGCAGGCGCTGACCGTCGCGTCAGGCGCCTTGGACACCGGCGACGTGCCGGTCGGCGCTCTGGTCATCGATCCGACCGGCGCCGTCCTCGCGACCGCGGCCAACGCCCGGGAGCGCGACGCCGATCCCACCGCCCACGCCGAGCTGCTCGCCCTGCGCGAAGCCGCCCGCGCGCTCGGCTCCTGGCGCCTGACCGGCTGCACGCTCGTCGTCACCCTCGAGCCGTGCACCATGTGCGCCGGCGCCCTGGTCCTCGCCCGCGTCGCCCGCCTGGTCTACGGCGCCGACGACCCCAAGGCCGGCGCCGTCGGCTCCCTCTGGGACGTCGTACGCGACCGCCGCCTCAACTCCCGCCCCGAGGTCGTCCCCGGCGTCCTCGCCACCGAGTCCGCCGACCTCCTCCGCACCTTCTTCGCCGGCCACCGCCGCCGGCCCACTCCCTGACGTCCCGTACACTCCTCCCCGGTGGAGTCGCCTAGTGGCCGAGGGCGCACGCCTCGAAAGCGTGTGAGGTGAAAGCCTCCGTGGGTTCAAATCCCACCTCCACCGCCACCTGACCAGGCCAGACGCCGGGCCGCGCACCGCCGCGTGACCCGGCGTCCCCGTCTTCGGCGCTTGTGGTCTCAGTTGGGGTCCCAGCTCAGGCCTTTGACACGGGGCTGGGCGCGATCAGTCCGATCACGCCGCCCAGCGCGGCCGTTGCGAGGCCGATGATCGCCTCGGCGCTCTTGCCATTGTCGATCAAGCTGAAGGATATCCAGCCGAACACAAGAGCCATTGCGAGCAGGCCAGTGATGATGAGGTACCAGATGCCGTTCGGTGGTGGAGGCAGCGCGAACTTACGTGCGACGTCTTTAGCAGCCTTTTCATCTAGCGTCTCGAGTACTGCTGTCGCTGCCTCCTTCTTGGCCGCTGTCGTTGGCAGGCTGTTGACTGCGTCGGCGTAGGCCGAGAGATCGTTGTGGACGGCCTCATTCAATACTGTTTGCGTTGTCATGGATCCCCCCGGGCGCGCGTGGACAGTGGCTACAGTGAATCGCCTGTGGAGCAACATTGGCTAGGGGCTATGTCCTCTTCACCGCCGTGACTGAGGGCCCTCCTGCGGCCATGTCAAGCCGCCGGCGCGCTGGGCGATATCGGTCCGCGCTCATCGGTGAGGTGCTGGGTAGCGCTCCGCCACGTCGCCTGTCGCCCAGTCCACGAGGTCCATGACGGCCCGCTGGGGGACGCCGACATCCGGGAGGACGTTGCGCAGGGTCTCGTCGAGCGGCGTACGGCACGCCCGCTGCCGGTCGCCGCGCGGCTGCAGGATCCCGCTGTTGGCGGCGTCGTACAGGTCGATGAGCTCGGTGGCGAGCTGCGGCGGGACACCGGCTCCGGTCAGCGTGTCGAACCAGCCGGGCCGGGGGATCGGCACCACGTCGAGCGAGCGTCCGAGCAGGCGTCCGAGCGCCTCTGCCACCTGCCGCTCGGTGTACGCCGGCGCGTCCAGGTCGACGACCTCGCTGGCCGCGGGCGCCGAGAGCAGGGCCTCCGCGGCGGCGGCACCGATGTCCCGGGTCGCCACCATCGGCGTCGGGATGTCGGCGGAGTCGGCGAAGACCGGGTAGAGGCCGGCATCGAGCACCGCGCCGAGCACCTCCTCGACCTTCTCCTGGAAGTGCGGCGCGCGCAGCGCGGTCACCCGCACCCCGGTCCCGCGCAGCCGCTGCTCCAGGTGGTGCAGCCAGCGGACCGGACCGTTGCCCGCGGGCAGGTCCGCGCCGATCGACGACAGCATCACCACGTGCGGGACGCCGCTGGCGGCGACCGCGGCGGCGACCGAGTCGGCCAGGCCGTGGTGCTCGGCGTCGCCGCCGGTCGGCAGCGTGGGGAGCAGGACGAATGCCCCGTCGCAGCCGGTGAACGCGGCGGTCAGCGCCGCGGTGTCGCCGAGATCGGCCACCGCGACGTCGGCACCCCGCTCCGACCAGTCCCGGCCCTTCGCCGGGTCGCGGACGACAGCGCGTACGGGGGCGCCGGCGGCGAGGAGCCGCTCGGCGGTGGCGCCGCCGACGTGACCCGTGATTCCGGTGATCGCGTACATGTCAGCCTCCTTGGCTGTGGTGGACCGTCGCCGTCCAGCAAAGCCGCAGTAGGCGAGACGATCCATGTTCGGAAGGCTCAATCACCTTCGTGTTCGTCTACGATGTCGAGACATGGACCCGCTGGGAGACCTGCTCGACGGCGTACGGGCGCGCAGCGCCTCGTTCTGCCAGACCGTCCTGCAGCGGCCGTGGGCGCTGCGGATCGACGACGGGGCTCCGCTCGCACTGGCCAGCACGGTGTACGGCGAGGCCTGGATCGTGCCCGACGTCGGCGCGCCCACCCTGCTGCGCACCGGCGACGTGGCCGTCGTCCAGGGCCCGGAGCCGTACACGGTCGCCGACGAGCCGGGCACCCGGCCGACCATCGTCGTCGGGCCGGACAACCGGCTCACCACCGCCGACGGGGTCGACATCACCGACAAGGCGCGCATCGGCCTGCCCACCACCGTCGGCCCGGACTGCGCCGTCCTGGCCAGCGGCACCTACCAGGTGTCCAGCCATGTCGGCGGCCGGCTGCTGGCCGCGCTGCCCGGTGTGGTGCGGGTGCCGCGCGAGGACGTCCGCTCCCCGATCATGGACCTGCTGTCCGTGGAGGTCGCGCGGGACGAGCCGGGCCAGCAGGTGCTCCTCGACCGGCTGCTGGACCTGGCCCTGATCGCGGCCCTGCGGGCGTGGTTCGCCCGGCCGGGGGCGGACGCCCCGGGCTGGTACCGCGCGCACGGCGATCCGCTGATCGGCCCGGCCCTGCGCCTGATCCACGCGGACCCGGCCCGCGGCTGGACGGTGGCGAGCCTCGCGGCCGCGACCGGAGCGTCCCGGGCGGCGTTCGCCCGCCGGTTCACCGCCCTCGTCGGGCAGCCGCCGATGACGTACCTCACCTGCTGGCGGCTCGACCTGGCCGCCGAGGCCCTCCGCGACACCGACGCGACCGTCACCTCCGTCGCCCGGCGGGTCGGCTATGCCAACCCCTTCGCCTTCGCGGTCGCCTTCAAGCGCGTCCACGGCACCACCCCGCAGCAGCACCGCGCCGGCAAGGCGCCGGAGTCCCGTACGGCCGCCGCGGGCGCACTGTGAGGATGGACGCATGAGCGTCGTGGTGATCAACGTGCTGAGCGTGCCGGGCGGGGACGGGCGGGTGCTGGAGGAGCGGTTCGCCGGACGGGCCGGGCTGGTCGACAAGGCCGAGGGCTTCGAGGGCTTCGAGCTGCTGCGGCCGGTGGAGGGCACCGACCGCTACCTCGTCTACACCCGGTGGCGCAGCGAGGCCGACTTCCAGGCCTGGCAGTCCTCGCGCGACTTCGCCAAGGGGCACGCGCAGGCGGCCCGCGACCGCGGCGCCGAGCGGCCGGCGTCGACCGCGGGGGAGGTCTGGCAGTTCGAGGTCGTCCAGCAGGCGGCGCCCGGCGCCGGAGCCGCGCCGGGCGCCTAAGCTCCGTGGGTGCCTCCGGTCGTCGCCGTCGCCAGCGGAAAGGGCGGCGTCGGCAAGACCAGCGTCGCCGTCGGCCTGGCCCGGGAGCTGGTCCGGCAGGGCGTCCGGGTCGGGCTGCTCGACGCCGACCTGCACGGGCCGGACGTGCCGCGCATGCTCGGCATCCGCCGGGACGTCAAGGCGACCTCGGTGACGATCACCGCGTTCGGCGGCGGCCCGAACGCGGAGCTGGAGGCCGTCGACGTCGACGGCCTCAAGGTCGCTTCGGTCGGGTTCCTGCTCGGCGGGGACCAGGGCCTGACGATGGCCGGGCCGTTCGCGCACCTCATGCTCGGCCGGCTGCTGCACCAGACCACGTGGGGCGAGCTGGACGTGCTGGTGGTCGACCTGCCGCCGGGCACCGGCGAGATCCAGCAGGGACTGCTCGCGCAGGCGAAGGACGTGGCGGTGCTGCTGGTGGTGACGCCGGCGGAGATCTCCCACCTGGACACCGGCCGGGCGGTCGCGGTGCTCCGGCAGGCCGGCGTCCCGCTGCTCGGCGGTGTGGAGAACATGGCGTATCTGACCTGCGCCGGCTGCGGCGAGCGGACCCTGCTGCACGCGCCCGCCCCGCAGGACCGCACCGTCTGGGCGCTCGGCGTCGACCGGCTGACCACGGTGCCGTACCGGGCCGACGCCGTGGTCACTGCGGAGGACATGGGACCGGTGGCGGACGCCGTACGCCGGCACCTCGATCGCCAGGAGGGAAGTCCTCCGGCTCCCGGGGGGTGATCCGGTTACCGTCGCGGCGATGCTGCCGTGGCGGAGGGCCGACGCACCACGGCTCGGGCGTGGCTTCGTCCCGCTCTGGTCGGCGAGCGCGGTCTCCAACGTCGGGGACGGCATCTCCCTGGCCGCAGGCCCGCTGCTGGTCGCCTCGCTCACCGACGACCCGGCCCTGATCGCCGGGGCGGCGTTCGCCCAGCAGCTGCCGTGGCTGCTCTTCTCGCTGATCAGCGGCGCGTACGTCGACCGCCTGGACCGGCGCCTCCTGGTGGTGTCGGTCAACCTGGTGCGCGCCACCGTGCTGACCTTGCTGGCCGCGGCGGTGGCCGCCGGCGCCCACAATGTGCTGCTCGTCTACCTGGCCTTCTTCGTGCTCGGCACGGCCGAGACGCTCGCCGACAACGCCTCCGTCACGCTGCTGCCCTCGGTGGTCCCGGCGAAGGCGCTGCCGTCGGCGAACGCCCGGCTGATGGGCACCCAGATCCTGGCCAACCAGCTGGTCGGGCCGCCGCTGGGGGCCTGGCTCTTCGTCGTCGCGGCCGCGCTGCCCTTCGGCGCCAACGCGGCCACCTTCCTGGCCGCGGCGGCGCTGCTCAGCCTGCTGCCCCGGCAGGTCGGCCGGTCCAGCGAGCCGGTCGAGCGCCGCCGGCTGCGGGTCGAGATCGCCGAGGGCGTGCGCTGGCTCTGGCACCACCGGGTGCTGCGGATGCTCGCGGTCTCGCTGTCCCTGATGAACCTCACGCTGTTCGGCGCGTTCTCGATCCTGGTCCTGTACGCGCGGGACCGGCTCGGGCTGCCCGAGATCGGGTACGGGCTGCTGCTGGCCTGCAGCGCGGTCGGCGGGCTGGCCGGCTCGGTGGTGGCCGGCCCGCTGGAGCGCCGCTTCGGCGCGTCGCTGCTGCTGCGGGTCGGGCTGGTCATCGAGACCGCCACCCACCTGGTCTTCGCGCTGACCCGCAGCCCCTGGGTCGCCGGCGTCACGTACCTGGTCTTCGGCCTGCACGCGATCGTCTGGGGCGTGGTCACGCTGTCGATCCGGCAGCGGGTGGTGCCGGCGCGGCTGCTCGGCCGGGTCAACAGCGTCTACTACCTCTTCAGCATCGGCGGCGCCGCGCTCGGGGCGCTGTCCGGTGGGCTGATCGCCCGGACCTTCGGGCTCACCGCCCCGTTCTGGACCGCCTTCGGTCTCATGGTCGGGCTCACCGCGGTGGCGTGGCGGCTGTTCACGCCGTCGGCGCTGGAGGCCGAGCAGCAGCAGGTCGAGCTGGAGCAGATCCGCTGACCGGGCTGCAGCGTGGCCGTCCAGGACGGCACCCCCGACCCCGGCCGATGCCCCGAAGCCCGGGGCGCTGGCCGGCCGTGCCGCGGCCGGCCAGCGCCCCGGCCGCGGCCCGGCGGGAACACGGCCGGAACGACGGCGAGCCGCGGTCGGTCCCTGGCTGTTCGCGGCTCGCCGTCGCGCGGACCTAGTCGCAGAAGCCGGGCGCGCCCAGGTTGTTGGCGGCGTCGAGCTGGTCCTTCAGCGACTCGTAGTCACCGCTGACGAGGGCCGCGTTGACCAGGGCGATGATCTGGTCGGCGGTCAGCGGGTAGCTGACCTCGGCGTTCGTCGAGTTGAGCAGGGCCGCGACGGCGTGCCGGAGCAGCGCCTCGAGGCCACCGCCCTTGAAGCTCAGCGCCTGCAGCAACGTGACGTTGGCGTACGCCGCGGGCAGGCCGGTGAAGACCGAGCCCAGCGTCGCCGTCGGGCTGTAGGCGGTCCCACCCCAGGCGTCCGGGTGGCTCTTCCAGAAGCCGGGCGTGCAGCCCTCGCCGGGCGGCGGCGGAGGCGTGGTGCTCGGCGCCGGGCTGGTCGGCGTCGCGGTCGCCGAGGCCGTGGCGGGCTGGACGGTGTCCGAGGCGCCGGCGGGCGCCACGATGACGCCCAGGGTCAGGACCGCCGCGGCGGCGGTCAACGCCAGCCCGACAGCACGAAAACGGGACATGCTCCCCCCTCAGGGTGCTGGATGCAGGGGGAGCTTCGTCTGTCGCGTCCCCCGTGCTTGCGGGCCGTTGACGGTCGACAGTGAGCTCTGTGACGCGGATCACCCAAGAAACTCTCTGGACTGCTCTTCCGGATCACTCGCACCGCGTCGGTCGCCGTCGCCGAGCACCCCCACCTGCCGCGCCGGTATCCATCCGGTGTGGACAGTCGCGGACCCGCCGCGCGTGCCCGGACAAAGACGAAAGCAGGGAGGTGATCCTCCCTGCCGTGTTCAACGTATAGCGCGGCGGGGGTCTTGCGGCAAGACCCCGGTCGTACCGCAGGATCGTCGGCCGAAGCCATGACCTGCGGAAACGGAGACTCACATCGTGCGTGTGGTGCTGACGAGCTGGGGATCGCGCGGGGACGTCGAGCCGCTGGCAGGACTCGCGGTGCAGCTGCGGGAACTCGGTGCGGAGGTGCGGGTGTGCGCGCCACCGGACGAGGACTTCGTCGCGCTGCTGGCCCGTGCCGGGGTCGAGCACGTGCCGCTCGGCCCGTCGGTGCGCTCGGTGGCGGCCGGGACGCGGGCACCGACGCAGGAGGACGCGTTCCGGCTCGCGGCCGAGCTGGTCGCCGCGCGGTTCGAGACGCTCGGCACGGCGGCCGAGGGCTGCGACGCACTGGTGGCGACCGGTCTGCTGCCGGCCGGCGCCCCGGACGTGGCCGAGCTGCTCGGCCTCCGGTACGTCCTCGCCAGGTTCCAGATCTACGGCACGCCGTCGCGCCACTTCGCCCCGGGCCGGCGGCCGGGCACGCCGTCCCCCGAGGGCGAGACCGACCTCGAGGTGCTGTGGAAGCAGGACGCCGAGCGCGTCAACGCGCTGTACGGCCCGGCGCTCAACAGCCACCGCACGGCGCTCGGGCTGGAGCCGGTGGACAACGTGCGGGACCACGTCTCCGGCGGGGAAAACTGGCTGGCGGCCGATCCGGTCCTGGTCCCGTGGGAGAAGGGCCGGACGCACCTCGACCTCGTGCAGACCGGGGCGTGGATCCTGCCCGACGAACGCCGGCTCCCGGACGGGCTCGAAGAGTTCCTGGACGGCGGGGCGCCGCCGGTCTACGTCGGCTTCGGCAGCGCCGGGCTGCACGCGAACCCGGACCTCGGCCGCATCGCCGTCGAGGCGATCCGCGCCCACGGTCGTCGCGTGGTTCTCGCCCGCGGCTGGGCCGGACTCGACCTCACTGACGACCGGGACGACTGCTTCGTCGTCGGCGAGGTCAACCAGCAGGCGCTGTTCCCCCGGATGGCGGCCGTCGTGCACCACGGCGGCGCCGGCACCACCACGACTGCCGCGGTCGGCGGCGCGCCCCAACTCGTGGTGCCGCAGTTCGCCGACCAGCCGAGCTGGGCCGCCCGCGTCGCCTCCCTGGGCATCGGCGCCGCGCACGACGGCCCGACTCCGACCGTCGACTCCCTGTCGGCCGCGCTCGCCACCGCCCTGACCCCCGAGACCCTCACCCGGGCCCGCGCCGTCGCCCCCACCATCCGCACCGACGGCGCTGAAATCGCCGCCCGCATGCTCCTCGACGGCGCCTGACACGGCTCGACAACCGCGCCGATCAGGGGAGCGGAGGATAAGGGATTCGCTGTCGTGGCTGGGCCGGCTGGTGCTGGCACCATCCGACCGCCGACGGACGCAGATGAACGAGACAACAACTGAGACGGGAGATGTGGGTCGATCCCTGGGGTTGTGGAGCCGCTATGGGTGGTGCGGTTCCGGCGGGTCGCCGTTGGCGGGGGGCAGATCCTGGGAGACAAGACGGAGGTCGACCCGGGCGGCCGGGATGCGCTCTTGCTCGCGGGCAAGGAGGGTCATGACGCGGACGTCGGCAGCGGTGGGCCGACTCTGGTCCAGGGCACGCGGCCACAGGCCGGCATACCGGACTGCGGCGACCTCGGCCGAGTAGACCAGAGCCTGGCTGACCAGGTAGAGCAGGGCGAACATGCCCGCCACCGTGGCAAAGCTGCCGTAGACAGGCCCGGACCTGCTGACCAGCTTCGCTAGCAACGGCGGCCCGACGCTGAGTACCAGGGTCACCGCCGCGGCGCCTAGCGCGGCGCTCGGCCAGAGGGCACGCAACGGCGCCGGTCGCGACAGCAGCAGCTTGGCGCCGAGCAGCAGGACGGCGAAGATGATCAGCGCCGATCCGAGCGCCGCGAGGGCGCGTCCCCTTCCCGGCAGGCCGGGCAGTGCCGTGACCGCCACCGTGAGCGCGCCGACCGCCAGCGCGCCGAGCAGCAGCGTGGTCAGCATCACGAACACCCGGATGTAGCGGGGGAAGAACCCGGCACGCACCCGTCGCGGGACCGCGGCGACGTTGTTCAGCGTCTGGTAGGCCGAGAACACGACGCCGGTTCCCGCGAACAGCAAACCGATCAGGCCGGCGACGAACGGAACGGTCGACGTCGGCAGGCTGGACACCGCCTGCTCAACCGTGGACCGCAGCACTGGCGGCACGATCTCGTCGAAGAGGCGCTGCTGCAGTTCAGGGTTCGCCGTCAGCACCCGCGAGAGGATCGCCACCCCGAGCAGCAGTAGCGGGAAGATGCTGAGAAACCCGTAGTAGGTGATGAGCGCGGCCTCGCGCCCACCGTCGTCATCCCCGTACTTCTTGACCACCGCGTAGGGAAATCCCAGCACCCCGTGCCGGCGCTGCACGCCGTCCGCCCAGCCGAAGACCCGGTTCACCGTTGCGGTCAGGCTCGCGAAGCGCATGCCGCAGTCTCCCAATCGGGCTGGCTCCAGACTGGTACGCCTCGGCAGTCATGGAGGTCTTCATGAGCCCGACCAGCGCGGCAGCTCCCGCATCGTCTCGGACCCCGCCGTACGCCAGTGAACGAGGCCACAACCGCACGGTCCGGGCCAGCGTGGTCCGTGACATCGTCCTGGGACGACTGGCTGCCGATCCGGATCCCCGCGGGCTGCGCCTGCGAGGAGTTCGCATCACCGGCCGCCTCGACCTGGCCAACGTCACCAGCAACCTGCCGATCAATCTGCCCGACTGCCTGATCGACGACGGCGTCGACGCCAACAGTGCCCACCTCTCCACACTCGACCTCCAGCGCTGCCGCGTGGCCAGCACCAGCCACACCGACAGTCGAGCTGCCCGGCGCCCGCATCAGCGGCGATCTGCACTTTGTCGGTGCGACCCTGCGGAACGAGTCCGGGCCCGCGCTGCACGCTGACCGTGTTCAGGTTGACGGCGGCGTGTTCATTGGGGGGCGGGTTCGAGGCGGTCGGCGCCGAAGATCGCGGGGCGGGTCAGGGGGCGGAGGATAAGGGATTCGAACCCTTGAGGGGTTGCCCCCAACACGCTTTCCAAGCGTGCGCCCTAGGCCACTAGGCGAATCCTCCGCGGCGGAGTCTACCGGGCAGGGGTCGGGCGGGGTGGTCCGGGTGGGCGGGTAGGCTGGGCGTCGACCCCTCGTGCGGCGTCCACCTCGTGAACCTCCCCAGGGCCGGAAGGCAGCAAGGATAAGCGAGCTCTGACGGGTGCACGAGGGGTCCCCTCGTGCCCGGGTCAGGACCGCCTGCGGTCGCTCCGCTCAGCCGGTTCGCCCGTGGTGACGCCAGCTGTCGCGCCGCCGACCACCCGATCGGCCTCGGTGGCGCCGCCCGTCCTCCGCACGGCAGGAGGAGCGGTGGATGCGGGAGCCGGAGCGGTGGCGGCCGCCGGTGCGTCACCGGCGGTGGACACGGGAGTGGACGCAGGCACCGCAGCGGCGGGAGGCAGCACCCGCGGCGGCACCAGGCGGCCCATCTGCGCTCCGGAGGCGCCCAGGTCCGCCAGCCCGGCCCGGACCAGCCGCAGGTAGCGGTCCACCTCCCGCTCCGGCAGCGCCTCCATGATCTCGACCGCGGAGTCGACCGCCGGAGCGATCGCCCCGTCCACGTCGCGATCGTCCGCCCGGTCAAGCACCAGCGCGTACGCCCAGCGCACCAGCACCGCAGCGAGCAGCGATGCCGGCGCCCCGGCCTCCCGGGCCCGGCGCAACGCCCCGGACCAGGTGGTCGGCCGGATCGGCTCCACCAGCGCGACGTCCGGCAGCGGGTCGTACCGGTCGGCGGCGACCCCCGCGTCGGCCGGTCCCAGCGCGGCCATATCGAGGGTCCAGCGCGCCGCCGACTCCCGGGCGACCGGGTCGTCGCGGAGCTCGGCGCAGGCCGCCAGCGCGGACAGCCAGCGCCGCCGGCGCCCGGCGTCCTGCTCGACCGCCCGGGTCAGGTCGGCCAGGGCGGCGTCCCAGTCGGCGTCGTCGTCCAGCTCCGGCGCATTCCGGCCGATCAGCGGAACCAGCCCGCGCACCCCGACCGCGTACCCGTCCGGCGCCCGTACCCCCGCTCCCCGCAGCTCGTCGAGCACGGCGATCGCGGAGCCCGGCAGCCGCTCGACCGAACGCTGCCGGCGCGACTCGGCCCGCCGGAACCCGCGTTCCCGCCACCGCGCCGCCAGCCCGGCGAGCGGATGGCCGGCCGCCCGCGCCCGCAGCCAGGCCCGGTGTGCACCGTGCCAGCGGACCGTCGCGCGCTGGGCGCCGGCGAGCGCGTTCTCCAGCCGCAGCAGGCCCCAGAGCCGGGACCGCCGCGTGGTCGCCGTCAGCGTGCGCTCGACGCGCCGGCCGTCCAGCGCCAGCAGGAGCGTGACCAGGACCGTCGCACCACCGAGCGCGAGGGCGGCGAACGCCTCCGCGGCCCGTACGCCCGAGGTCAGGAACCAGATCGCGACCGTCACGGACACCGCGGAGATCAGCGCCATGACCAGCGCGGACTCCCGCCACCGGGCGTCCCGCGCCGCGTCGCGGACCTCGGCGAGCCAGCGCAGCTCCGGCTCCAGCCGGCCGTCGACGTGGCCGGCCTCCCGGGCGTCCAGGCGGCGTTCGGACTCGCGGAGGTCGCGCAGGGCCTCCCGGTAAGCCCCGTGCAGGCGGCCCGACGCGAACCCGCCGAGCAGCGTCACGATCCCGAGGAGAGCGCCCAGCACGCTGAGCGCCGCGGTAGCGGCCACGCGATCAGCCTGGCAGCCGGGAGGCCGGACGCGCGAGGAGTTCTTGTCGTACCGGAGGACTAGGGTCGCCCCGTGGCTCTCGCGCTCTACCGGAAGCACCGCCCGGCCACCTTCTCGGAGGTGGTCGGTCAGGAGCACGTGACCGAGCCGCTCATGCAGGCGTTGTCGAGCGGCCGGATCAACCACGCCTATCTCTTCTCCGGTCCCCGCGGCTGCGGCAAGACCTCCAGCGCGCGCATCCTCGCCCGCTCGCTCAACTGCGAGACCCGCGGGCCGACGCCCGACCCGTGCGGCAAGTGCGACTCGTGCGTGGCGCTCGCCCCGGACGGGCCGGGCAGCCTCGACGTCATCGAGATCGACGCGGCGTCGCACGGCGGCGTCGACGACGCTCGTGACCTGCGGGAGCGGGCGTTCTTCGCGCCGGTCAGCTCGCGCTACAAGGTCTACATCGTCGACGAGGCCCACATGGTCAGCACCCAGGGCTTCAACGCACTGCTCAAGCTGGTCGAGGAGCCGCCGGAGTTCCTGGTCTTCGTCTTCGCCACCACCGAGCCGGACAAGGTGCTGCCCACGATCCGGTCGCGGACCCACCACTACCCGTTCCGGTTGATCCCGCCGGGGGTGATGCGCGGGCTGCTGTCGACGATCTGCACGGCGGAGGGCATCTCGTACGAGCCGACCGTCCTGCCGCTCGTCGTGCGCGCCGGCGGAGGGTCCGCACGGGACGCGCTGTCCGTGCTCGACCAGCTGATCGCCGGGTCCGGGGCCGACGGCGTGAAGTACGCGACGGCGGTCGGCCTGCTCGGCGTCACCGACGGTGCGCTGCTCGACGAGATCGTCGACGCGCTGGCGGCGGGGGACTCGGCGGCGGTGTACGAGACGGTCGACCGGGTGGTGGAGGCCGGGCACGACCCGCGCCGGTTCGCGGTCGACCTGCTGGAGCGGCTGCGCGACCTGGTGGTGCTCGACGCGGTGCCGGACGCGATCGCCAAGGGCCTCCTGGACTGCCCACCGGACCTGGTCGACCGGATGACCGACCAGGCCGCCCGGCTGGGCACGGCGACGCTGTCCCGGCTGGCCGACATCGTGCACACCGGGCTGGTCGAGATGCGCGGGACGACCTCGCCGCGGCTGCTGCTCGAGCTGGTGTCGGCGCGGATGCTGCTGCCGGCCGCGTCCACCGACGGGACCGCGCTGCTGCAGCGGCTGGAGCGGATGGAGCGTCGCCTCTCGGTGACGAGCACCCCGGTCGGCGAGGAGCTCGGCCCGCCGGGTCCTGGCGGTACGGGGACGGGTCAGCAGGGCAGGCCGGCCCGGCAACCGGCGGTGGACGAGGCCGGGTCCGGTCGGGAGCCGACGTCCGTCCGCCGGAACACCGGTACGGACCGGCCCGCCGCCGAAGCGGGACCGGGTCGGCAGCGGAGTGGTCCGCCGGGTGACCGACCGGCAGGTGGGGCCACGGGAGACGCGCCAGCGGCTGGCCGGTCGACCGGGGACGTGTCGGTCGGGCGGCCCGGTGGAGAGGCGTCGGCCGGGCGGAACGCGCCCGGGCGGCCCGCGGGCGAGGCGCCGGTCGGACGGACGGCCGGGGATGCCTCGACTGGGCGGCCTGCGGGCAAGGCAGCGGCTGGGTCTGTGGGACAGGCGCCGGCCGCGGATGCCTCCGCCGGGCGGCGTGCCGGCGAGGCGCCGGCCGAGCGGTCGACCGGGGACGCGTCGGGCGGGCGGCCGGCAGGGGAAGCACCGGCGGGGCGATCGGCCGACAGCGCGCCGGCTGCGCAGCCGGGTGGGGAAGCGCCGGCGGGACGAGCACCGGCGGCGGGCGCGGAGCGCGCCGGCGGGGCGCCGGCCGCCGGGGGTGCCGAGACCCCGGCGGTGGGCGTGGTCGACGCCGCCGCGGTGCGCCGGATCTGGCCCGAGGTGCTCGACGCGGCCAAGCGCCGCCGCCGCACCACCCACGCCCTGCTGATGAACGTGTCGGTCCAGTCGGTCGACAACGGCGTGCTGACTTTGGTCATCAACTCCGAGCCGCTGTCCCGGATCCTCGCCCAGGACGTCAACACCGACGTCGTCCGCGGCGCGATCGGCGACGTGCTCGGCGTCAACTGGCGGGTGGTCGTCCGGGTGGACGGCGGCCCGCCGGTGGGCGGGGCCGACCCCGGCCCCACCGGCCCGGCCGGGCCGCCGCCGGAGGAGGACCCGCGCGACGACGAGCCCAGCCCGCCGGGCGGAAACGCCGGGCCGGCCGCCCGCACCGACCCGGAGGAGGCAGCGATCTCGCTCCTCCAGTCGACCCTCGGCGCCAAGCGCATGGACAACTGACCGGCCGGTCACCGCCGGAGGCGGCGATAGCGCCGGGCCGCCAGCCAGGTCATGAGGCCGGTGAAGCGGCCGGAAGGACCAGCACTGCGACCAGCTCCGGGATCACCCCGGCTGCGGGACCACGGCGGCGCAGCAACGCCCGCAGCGGCACCTCGAGGTCGGGTCGGTCGGCCCAGGCGGCCAGCGCGGCGGCGCCGCGGCGGGTTCTGTCGTACGGGACGGATAGGCTCGGCCCATGCGACCCGGTGGCCAGCCCAACATGCAGCAGCTGATGAAGCAGGCGCAGAAGATGCAGCAGGAGCTGCTCGCCGCGCAGGAGGAGCTGGCTGCGACCGAGGTGACCGGGACCGCCGGTGGCGGCCTGGTGAGCGCGACCGTCACGGGCGGCGGCGAGCTGCGGTCGGTGACGATCGACCCGTCCGTGGTCGACCCCGAGGATGTGGAGACCCTGCAGGACCTGGTGGTCGCGGCGGTCCGCGACGCCAACCGGGCGGCCCAGGAGCTGGCCGGGCAGCGGATGGGTCCGCTCACCCAGGGCCTCGGCGGCATGGGCGGCGGGCTGGGCCTGCCGGGGATGTAGGGACGGCGATGTACGAGGGGGCCGTCCAGGACCTGATCGACGAGCTCGGCCGGTTGCCGGGCGTCGGACCGAAGAGCGCGCAGCGCATCGCGTTCCACCTGCTGGCCGCGGAGCCGGCGGACGTGAGCCGGCTGGCCGCCGCCCTGCAGCGGGTCAAGGACGAGGTCAAGTTTTGCAAGACCTGCGGCAACGTGGCCGAGGCGGACGAGTGCCGCATCTGCAAGGACGCCCGCCGCGACCTGTCGGTGATCTGCGTGGTCGAGGAGCCCAAGGACGTCGTCGCGATCGAGCGGACCCGCGAGTTCCGCGGGCGCTACCACGTGCTCGGCGGGGCGATCAGTCCGATCGAGGGCATCGGCCCGGACGACCTGCGGGTGCGCGAGCTGCTGCGGCGGCTGCAGGACGGCACGGTCACCGAGCTGATCCTGGCCACCGATCCCAACCTCGAGGGCGAGGCGACGGCGACGTACCTGGCCCGCCTGATCAAGCCGATGGGGCTCAGGGTGACCCGGCTGGCCAGCGGCCTGCCGGTGGGTGGCGACCTCGAGTACGCGGACGAGGTCACCCTCGGCCGCGCCTTCTCCGGCCGCCGGCTGCTCGACGTCTGAGCGCCCGCCGTCTGAGCGCCCGCCGTCTGAGCGCCCGCCATCTGAGCGCCCGCTATCGAGCGTCAGCCGGCGATCTCCTCGGCGCGCCAGGACTCGCCCTCGTCGAAGGACACCACCAGCGTCGGCCGCGGCAGGTCGGACTGGATGAGCGACATCCCGAGGAAGGCCCGGCCCGGTCCGGTGGCCACGGTGCCGGGCGCGATCGACACGCCGCCGTAGTCCACCCGCCGCAGCAGCCGCAGCGTGCCGTCGGCCTCCAGCCGCCACGCCTCGCCGTCCTCGGTGCCGATCAGCACGCCGCGCTCGCCGGCGATCAGCGTGACCGCCGACGCCGGGTGCCCGGCCGGGGTGATCCGCCGCCAGCCGGCGGTGGCGTCCTCGATCCGCCACAGCTCGGTGAACTCGTTGAGCACGTCCGGTCGCCGGTCCCGACCCAGCCGGACGTACGCCCCCCGCTCGCCGTCGGAGAAGATGCGCATCGACTCCCAGCTCGTCGCGGAGCCGGGGACCGGCAGGGTCCGCCAGGTCCGCCCGCGGTCCGCGCTGGTCGCGGTGAGCAGGTCCTTGCCCTGCTCACCTGGCCGGCGGTCGGCGCGTCCACGACGGTGACCTGGTCGTCGGCGGTCACGTAGAGCGGGCCGCCCGGGCGAGGCGCGACGGACCGCCCGGGTTCCGTCAGGGCGGGAGCTGCTCCACCTGCCAGCTCTCGCCGCCGTCGCGGGAGAGCGCGACGCGCGGCGGCTCGGTGGACTCCGGGCGGTTGACGATCCCGAGCAACAGCCGCCCGGGGCCGGCGACCATCGTGTCGGGTCCGAGGGGTGCCCCGTCGAGCTGGAACGGCGGCAGCGCCCGCAGGACGCCGCCGGGCCCGAGCCGCTGCAGTTGCCCGTTCTCGTCCCGGATCAGCGCCGTGCCCCCGGACACGAGCAGGCCGTTGACCGACTTCGGTCGTTGCGCCGGGGTGACCAGCTTCCAGGCCGCGCCCGGCCGGGTCGGGTCGCCGACCCGCCACAGCTCGGAGAACTCGTTCGGCGTGTGCACGTCGGCGTCCCGGCTGACCAGCAGCCAGGCTCCCCGGCGACCGTCGGGAGCCAGCACCGCGGTCTCCGCGGTGCCCGGACCACCCCCGATCGGCAGCGTTCGCCAGCTCCGGCCGCCGTCCACGCTGACCGAGCTCACCAGCCGGGGGCCGTCGTCGCCGACCGTCCAGAGCGCCCCGGCGGACTCGGCGAACAGGCGGACCGTGATCGCCGGGCCGAGCGGTGGCTGCACTGCCAGCGGCCGGAGCCGGCCGGTCCGCGGCTCCAGCACGGTGAGCTGGTTGATGCAGGCGTCGCACAGGCCCAGGTCGACGATGTCGTCCTTGAGCACGGCGGGCACCGGCGGAGCGGAGGACAGGCCCTGCACGGTCATCGTCCGGCCGCGGTCCGGGCTGGTGAGGACGTTGCCGACGGTGGGCTGGTCCACCACCGTGAGCCGGTCGCCGTCGACGAAGAGCCGGGCCGACCCGGCCGCGCCGGCCACCGGTCCGCTCTGGACCGCGGTGACGGTCCAGTCGGCGCGGCCGAGACCGCGCTGCATCAGCCGGTAGCGGCACTGCCTGGTCTCCTCCGGCCCCACGCACCCTGCCACCAGCGCGTACGCCCGGTCGGGGCCGAAGGCGACCTCGCTGACGAGCTGGATCGGCGGCCCGAGGGCGAAGGTCCGGGTCGGCTGCGGCGGTGGCGGTGCCTCCGGGTCGGCGCCGGCCCGGACGGCGAGCACCGCGGCGGCCGCACCGAGCAGCACGGTGCCGGCCAGCCCGGTCCAGCGCCGCCGCCGGACCGCCGACGACGCCTGCCGCACCCGCTCCGGCCAGCCGGGACGTCGGGGCCGCGGGGGTCCGGTGGGCTCATCCGGCCCCCAGCCGAGGACGTCGGGGCCGGACACGAGTCCGACAATACGGCCGCCCCGGCGCCGGTCGCGCGGATCGTTACCACCCCCTGACCTGGCGGTGACCGGTCCGACCCGAACGCGACGGGCTCAGCCGGCGCGGTTGCTGCGGGCGAGCCCGGACAGGACCGCGTGCAGGGACGCGGTGACGATGTTGGCGTCCACCGCCACCCCCCACAGCACCCGGTCGCCGATAGCGACCTCGAGGTACGCAGCGGCCCGGGCGTCGCCGCCAGCGGACAGCGCGTGCTCGGCGTAGTCCAGCACCCGGACCTCCCAGCCGGCCGTGGCCAGCCCGGCCACGAACGCCGCGATCGGCCCGTTGCCCTGCCCGTGCACCGTCACCGGCGCGCCGTCCACCGCCAGCTCCGCCGTCACCGTCACCACGCCATCCACAGTGGACGAGTCGTGCCGGGTCAGCCGCACCGGCCCGGGCGCCAGGTACTCCGAGGAGAAGATCTCCCACAGCTGCTCCGGGCCGATCTCGCCGCCGGCGGTGTCCGTGACCCGCTGCACCACCTGGGAGAACTCGATCTGCAGCCGGCGCGGCAGGTCGAGCGCGTGCTCGGTCTTCATCAGGTACGCCACGCCACCCTTGCCGGACTGCGAGTTGACCCGGATGACCGCCTCGTACGTCCGCCCGACGTCCTTCGGGTCGATCGGCAGGTACGGCACGCCCCACGGGTGGTCCGAAGTGGACACCCCGGCGGCCGCGGCGTCCCGGTCGAGCGCCTCCAGGCCCTTCTTGATCGCGTCCTGGTGGGAGCCGGAGAAGGCGGTGTAGACGAGGTCCCCGCCGTACGGGTGGCGCTCGTGCACCGGCAGCTGGTTGCAGTACTCGACCGTGCGGCGGATCTCGTCGATGTCGGAGAAGTCGATCATCGGGTCGACGCCCTGGGAGAAGAGGTTCAGGCCCAGGCTGACCAGGTCGACGTTGCCGGTGCGCTCGCCGTTGCCGAAGAGGGTGCCCTCGACCCGGTCGGCGCCGGCCAGCACGCCCAGCTCGGCGGCGGCCACCGCGGTGCCGCGGTCGTTGTGCGGGTGCAGGGACAGCACCACCGCGTCCCGCCGCGGCAGGTTGCGCGACATCCACTCGATGGAGTCGGCGTACACGTTGGGGGTGGCCATCTCGACGGTCGCCGGCAGGTTGATGACCGCCGGCCAGGACGGGGTGGGCTGCCAGACGTCCAGCACCGCCGAGCAGACCTCCAGCGCGTAGTCCAGCTCGGTCCCGGTGTACGACTCCGGCGAGTACTCGAAGCGGACCTCGGTGTCGCCCATCGCCTCGGCGAGCTTGAGGCACAGCCGGGCGCCGTCGGTGGCGATCGCGGTGATCCCGTCCCGGTCCAGCCCGAAGACCACCCGGCGCTGCAGCGTGGAGGTCGAGTTGTAGAGGTGCACGATGGCCCGCGACGAGCCCGCGATCGACTCGAACGTCCGCTCGATGAGCGGCTCGCGCGCCTGGGTCAGCACCTGGATGGTGACGTCGTCCGGGACGAGGTCCTGCTCGATGATCTCGCGGACGAAGTCGAAGTCGGTCTGCGACGCCGACGGGAAGCCGACCTCGATCTCCTTGTAGCCCATCCGTACGAGCAGCTCGAACATGCGTCGCTTGCGGGCGGGGGTCATCGGGTCGATCAGCGCCTGGTTGCCGTCCCGCAGGTCGACCGAGCACCACAGCGGGGCGGCGGCGATCGCGCGCGTCGGCCAGGTCCGGTCGGGGAGGTCGACCGGGGTGAACGGGACGTACCGGTGGTGCGGCATGCCCGACGGGCGCTGCACGGGCGGCTGGTAGTGGAACGACATCGCGGGAGCTCCTGGCTGGGGTGTCGGGCCGGTCAGCCGACGCGCACCGACACCCGCGGCGAGGAAGTCGGCCGCTAGAGGGCCTCGCCGCGGCAGCCAAGGAGCAGGTGCGCCACGTCGGGCACCCTATCAGCCGGGGTCAGGAGACGAGCGTGACCGCAGTCGCCGGGTGCCCGTCGATCGCCTGCACCTGGCGGATCCGGGCCTCGGAGTCAGTCACCCAGCTTGTCCGCCTCAGCCGCCTTGCCGGACGCTGGTTGCGGTGCTTCACGACCCGCAGACCGGCACCCCGCTGGTGGTGCCGGCCAGCCGGGTCAGACGATCCGCTGCCCGCGGACCAGCCGAGCTCACACCGGTACGACAGTGACTGGCCAAGTCCCGTGTGCGACAAGCGCTGTCAGGTCTTCAGGGTCGCTCGTCAGCACGAGCACATCCGGCTGCGCGGTCGCGAACGCGGCGACCACCGCATCGACAGCCGAGATGGTCCCGGCTCTTCCGGTGGCAGTCCTCAACCGCGCCGCCTCGCGGGCCTGCGCCTCGTCAATCGGACGGAGCTGGCAGGCCCGCAGGAGGCGATTGACGTGGAAATCTCTCCGGTGGTCGCCGGTGAGCGCTTCCGTGAGTACCACGATCGGTACTTGAGCAGGCCAAAGATCCCTCCGCCGGAGTTCATCGAGGCGTGCTCGTTGACCGGCGAGCGCACTGAGACCCCCGCTGTCGAGGACGAGCGTCATGCCGGACGGGCGTCGGGCCGCTCGGCGCCGGTGTGGGCGCTCTCCAGTCGATCCCCCCATGCCTGGGCGGCCCGGCGCTCGTCCTCGGGCACCGGACCCAGCTCGGTGTCGAGCTGGCGCAGATATGCCTCGAGCTCGACGAGCTTGGCGCGGCGATCGAGCTCGTTGAGCAGTGCCGCAGCGGCGAGACCCGACACGTTGAGTCCCGCAGCCCTGGCGCGTTGCAGGAGCTCGTCGGGAATCGTGATGTTGACCCGACTCATGCGCATACTATACACACTGACATCCCGGCAGCCGTAGTCTCGTCGGCCGATGGTGACGAGGTGCTGCCAACCCGATGGCTATGCGATCCGCTGCCCGCGGGCCAGCCGGTCGCTCGGCGTCCGCAGCCGTCTGACCGTCACCCAGACCGCGCCCGCGGCCAGCAGCAGGTCGATGGCCAGCCCGGCCGGCCACACCGGTCCGCCCTCGCTGTCCTCCCGGGTCTCGTACGAGGTGCCGTACTCGGTCTGCACCAGCTCCCGCCGGATCCGCATCTCGTGCAGCCCGCGGGACATCGAGCCGAGGACGTCGACGTCGAGCGGCTCCTCGACGACCCGCCCGTCCGGCAGCCGGACCTCGCGGACCGGTCCGGCGGGGGCGGAGTCGGCCAGCACCGCGAACGGGTTCGGCGCCAGCAGCCACCAGGTCCGGTCGGTCCGGGCGATGGTCGTCTCGTACGGGTACTCCTCGCACACCCCGGTCTCGGTGCAGGACCGGCTGGTCACCCGCACGGTCTCCTGGGTGGCCGCGGTGACCAGGCCCCAGGTGATCAGCGTGCCGACGGTGAGGGCGAAGACAGTTAGGTACGCCAGCACGCCGGACGTGGTGCTGCGGGCCAGCAGCGCGGACAGCGCCAGCGAGATCGCGCAGACCACCCCGAGCAGCAGCGCGGTGACCAGGTAGACCCCGGCGATCCGGAGCACCGACAGCCCGCCCTCGGCGAAGCACCACAGTGCCAGCGGCAGCGTCACGGCCAGGAAGACCAGCGCGGTGCCCCAGGAGGCGAGCAGCTTGCCGAACGCGATCTCGGCGGCGGACAGCCGGGTCACCTGCAGGGTGGCCAGGGTGCCGCGCTCGCGGTCGCCGTTCACCGACTGGGCCGCCAGCGCCGGCGCGACCAGCAGCGCGAGCGCGAGCACGACCAGCACGACGACGCCGAACATGACCGCGCCGAGCGCCGGCTCGTCGCCGGCGATGTTCTGCTGGCCGGCCGCGGCCCGGACCAGCACGGTGATCAGCAGCAGGACCACGAACCAGGCGCCGACCAGCCAGCGCCACCGCCCGGCCCGGATCCGCAGCCGGAACTCCAGCTGGGCGACCGTCAGGATCCCGGAGAGCCTCATGACAGCGCAGCCCCTCCACACGTGGTGTTCTCCCCGGCTGTGCCGGGGGGAACGGAGAACCCGCTCATCGCTGTCCTTCCACGAGGTCCAGGTATGTCGCCTCGAGGGCGCCGCCGAGCGGGGCGAACGCGCTGATCGGCACCCCGGCCGAGACCAGCTCGGACAGCAGCTTGGCGGCCATCCGCTCGCCGCCGAGCACCTCGACGTCCAGCCCGGCCGAGCCATCAGAGCCGGCGCTGGCCCAGGCCACGTTGGCCCTCTGCAGCGCCCGGTGCAGCGCGTCCGGGTCGAGCGAGCGCAGCCGGTACGTCCGCATCGACTGCGCGGCCGGCAGCTCGCCGACCTTGTGCTGGCCGACCGTACGGCCGGCGTCGACGAAGACGACCCGGTCGGCCACCTCCTCCAGGTCGGACAGGATGTGGCTGGAGACCACCACCGCGCGGCCCTCGCCGGCGAATCGGCGCAGCAGGTCGCGCAGCTCCACCCGGCTGCGCGGGTCCAGCCCGGAGGCCGGCTCGTCCAGCAGCAGGACCGCCGGGTCGTGCACCAGCGCCCGGACCAGCCCGAGCCGCTGCTTCTGCCCGCGGGACAGGCTGTGCACCGGATCGGCCGCCTTCTCCGGCAGCCGGGCCAGCTCCAGCAGCTGGCGGGCCCGGTCGGCGCGGGCGTGCCGGGGCACGTCGTACGCCGCCGCCATCACCTCGAGGTACTCGACGCAGCTGAGGTTGTCGTACAGCCCGAAGACGTCCGGCGACCAGCCCATCCGGGCCCGGACCTCGGCGGCCTGGGTGACCGGGTCGAAGCCGGCCACCCGGACCGCGCCGGCGTCGGGCTTGAGCAGCGTGGCCAGCACCAGCATCAGCGTGGTCTTGCCGGCGCCGTTGGGTCCGACCAGCGCGGTCACCTGACCGGGCGGGGCGTCCAGGTCGATGCCCTGGACCGCGCGCACCGGGCCGAAGGAGCGGCGGATGCCCCGGGCGTGCACGCCCGGCGTCGGCGCTTCGAAGGGCATAGCCCCGGCCGGTGGCGGTCCACCCGGCGTCTCGGGTCCGGTCATCGGCTCCCCTCTCACACCGGCGACTCGGCTCACAGCGCCGAACGCCTGCCGTAGTGTGGACGCGCCGGACAGCCCGTTCGTCGCCAGGGGGTGCACACAATCGTGGGGCTCGTCGTGCAGAAGTACGGCGGCTCCTCGGTCGCCGATGCCGAGCGCATCAAGCGGGTGGCGGAGCGCATCGTCGCCACCCGGCGAGCCGGCCACGACGTGGTGGTCGCGGTCTCCGCCATGGGGGACTCGACCGACGAGCTGCTCGACCTCGCCCAGCAGGTGACGCCGCTGCCGCCCGGCCGCGAGCTGGACATGCTGCTCACCGCGGGCGAGCGGATCAGCATGGCGCTGCTGGCCATGGCGATCCACGGCGCCGGGGTGGACGCGCGGTCCTTCACCGGCTCCCAGGCCGGCGTGATCACCGACAGCGTGCACGGCAAGGCGCGGATCATCGACGTCACCCCGGGCCGGATCGCCGACGCGCTGGCCGCCGGCGCGGTCGCGATCGTGGCCGGCTTCCAGGGCGTCTCCCAGGACACCAAGGACATCACCACGCTCGGCCGCGGCGGCACCGACACCACCGCGGTCGCGCTGGCGGCGGCGCTGCGGGCCGACGTGTGCGAGATCTACACCGACGTCGACGGGGTCTTCTCCGCCGACCCGCGGATCGTGCCGCGGGCCCGCCGGCTGGAGACGATCACGTACGAGGAGATGCTGGAGATGGCCGCCTGCGGCGCGAAGGTGCTGCACCTGCGGTCGGTGGAGTACGCGAGGCGCTACGGCATCCCGGTCCGGGTCCGGTCGTCGTTCTCGCAGCTGCCGGGGACGCTGGTCACCGGCTCGATAGGAGACCTGAGCATGGAGCAGGCGATCATCACCGGCGTCGCGCACGACCGCAGCGAGGCCAAGATCACCGTGGTGGCGGTGCCGGACAAGCCCGGCCAGGCGGCGGCGATCTTCCGCGCGGTCGCGGACGCCGAGATCAACATCGACATGATCGTGCAAAACGTGTCGGTGGCCGCGAGCGGCCGCACCGACATCTCATTCACGCTGCCCAAGACGGACGGCCCGACCGCGATGGCCGCGCTGCAGAAGATCCAGCCGGCGGTCGGCTTCGAGTCGCTGCTGTACGACGACCACGTCGGCAAGGTGTCGCTGATCGGCGCCGGGATGCGCTCGCATCCGGGCGTCTCGGCCAAGTTCTTCGGCGCGCTGGCCGACTCCGGGGTCAACGTGGAGCTGATCTCCACCTCCGAGATCCGGATCTCGGTCCTGGTCCGGGACACCGACCTGGACGTGGCGGTGCGCTCGGTGCACGACGCCTTCGAGCTCGGCGGGACCGAGCAGGCCACCGTGTACGCGGGGACCGGCCGGTGAGCAGCGCGATGGACCTGCCGGTGCCGGTCGACGCCCCGGCCCTCGGCGACCTCTCGGCGCCGGCGGCCGGACCGGCTGGCGGGCCGGCCGGGGGCGACGGTCGGCGGCCGACGCTGGCGCTGGTCGGCGCGACCGGCGCGGTCGGCACCGTGATGCTGGAGATCCTCACCGAGCGGCCCTTCCCGTGGGGGGAGATCCGGCTGGTCGCCTCGGCCCGCTCGGCCGGTCGGCGGCTGCGGGTGCGTGGCGGGGAGGTCGAGGTGCTGGCGCTGGCGCCGGAGGTCTTCGACGGGGTCGACGTGGCCATGTTCGACGTGCCCGACGCGGTGTCCGCGGAGTGGGCGCCGATCGCGGCGGCCCGGGGTGCGGTCGTGGTGGACAACTCCGGCGCCTTCCGGATGGACCCGAACGTGCCGCTGGTGGTGCCGGAGGTCAACGCGGACGCGGCCCGGGTGCGGCCGCGCGGGATCATCGCCAACCCCAACTGCACGACGCTGACCATGATGGCCGCGATGGGCGCGCTGCACCGGCGCTGGGGCCTGCGCGAGCTGGTGGTGGCGTCGTACCAGGCCGCCTCCGGCGCCGGCCAGGACGGCATCGAGCGGCTGTACGACGAGCTGGCCGCGGTCGGCGGCGACCGCACGCTCGGCACCGAGGCCGGGGACGTGCGCAAGGCGCTGGCCGGGCTGCCGGAGTCCTCACCGTTCCCCGCGCCGCTGGCGCTCAACGTGGTGCCCTGGGCCGGCTCGGTGCGTGACGCCGGCTGGTCGTCCGAGGAGCTCAAGGTCCGCAACGAGTCGCGCAAGATCCTCGGTGTCGCGGACCTGCCGGTCTCCGCGACCTGCGTGCGGGTCCCGGTCGTCACCACCCACTCGCTGGCCGTGCACGCCCGCTTCGCCGGGCCGGTCACGGTGGACGAGGCCCGGGCGGTGCTGGCGGAGCAGCCGTCGATCGTGGTGCTGGACGACCCGCCGGCAGGGATCATGCCGACCCCGGCCGACGTGGTCGGCACCGACCCGACCTATGTCGGCCGGCTCCGGCAGTCGCTGGACTTCCCCGACTCGCTGGACTTCTTCGTGGTCGGCGACAACCTCCGCAAGGGCGCCGCCCTCAACACCGCGGAGATCGCCGAGCTGGTCGCGGCCGAGCTGGCCGGCTGAGTCACCTCAGCCGGCCAGCCGGACCGGACGGTCACGGCTTGCGGAAGCGGGCGTCGAGGAAGCAGTAGACGCCGAAGCAGGCGAGCCCGGCGGCCACGATGAGCAGCAGCGCGGTGCCGTACGGCTGCTCGGCCAGGGTGGCCAGTGCGGTGTCCAGCCCGGTGGCCTTGTCCGGCTCATGCTGGATCGCCGCGATCACGATCAGCAGCCCGACGATGCTGTAGGCGCTGCCCTGGGCGATGTAGCCGACCTGACCGAGCCGCTCGGTCACCCGCCGGGTGGTGGGCGACGCTCCCATGAGGTCGAGGTCCTTGTAAAACGTCTTCTTCGCGCCCTTGTGCACCAGATAGGCGGCCGCGCCGATCACCAGGAGGCCGACCGCGGCGACGAGCACCTGCCCGGCCGGGGCGTCCAGGGCCTTGGCCGTGAGGTCCGCCTGGTCGGAGTCGGACTGGCTCTTCCCGCCCGAGGCGACCTTCGCCGCGCTGTAGCCGAGGAAGCCCCACACCAGCGCCTCGACCACGTGGGCGATGCGGCGCCCCGGGCTGCCGACGGAGTTGCGGCCCCAGATCGCCTCGCCCAGTTGCCAGATCGCCAGCGCGAACAGCCCCACGGCGATCACCCAGAGCAGTGCCGTGCCCCACGACTCGGCGGCGATCTGCTTGAGCGCGCCCTCCTTGCCGCCCTCGCCCTCGCCCTCCGAGCCGGAGCCGAGGGCGACCCGCGTGGCGAGCCAGGCGATGAGCAGGTGCACCAGACCGTAGGCGGCCAGCCCGACCCGGCCGAGCAGCTCGATCGGCTTGCTGTCCGTCGCGCGGGCAGCCGACTGTGACCCGGGTGCCACCATGTACCTCCTCCGTCAACCCCCGTAATCCTGCGGTGGCTTTACCCGACGCCCTCACCCGCGAATCCGCGCCTATCCTGGCCAGGTGCCGCGCTACGAGTTCCGCTGCCGGGAGTGCACCGCCACCTTCGAGGTGTCCCGCCCGATGGCCGACTCGGCGCTGCCGGCCACCTGCCCGGCCGGCCACGCCGACGTGGTCCGGCTGCTGTCCGCGGTCGCGCTGACCGGGTCCGGTGGCGCCGTCGCCCCGCGGGCCGGGGGCTGCTGCGGCGGGGCCTGCGGCTGCGGCTGAGCCGGTGGGCTGGCGGCTGCTCGCCGACGGCGTCGCGCTCCTGCACGGCGCGTTCCTCACGTACGTGGTGGCCGGTGGGCTGGTCGCGCTCCGCTGGCCGCGCACGCTGCCGCTGCACGTCGCTGCGGCGCTGTGGGGGCTGCTGGTGATCGCCGCCTCGTTGCGCTGCCCGCTGACCACCGTGGAGGACGAGCTGCGCGGGCTCGGCGGGCGGGCGCCGCTGCCCGGCGGCTTCATCGACCGGTACGTCGAGGACGTGCTCTACCCGGCCAGCCTGACCCCGCTGGTGCGGGCGCTGGTGGCGGTGCTGGTGCTCGGCTCGTGGGCGGTGCTGGTCAGCCGGTCCCGAGCGCCCGACCGGTCCCGAGCACCCGATCGAGGAACGCCTCGGTGACGCTCGCCAGCGCGTCCGCGGCGGTGTAGTTGGCGTTGTGCGGCGCACCGGGCAGCACCGCCAGCTCGCCGCGCGGCAGCAGGCCGGCCGCCTGCCGGGCCCACCGCTCGGGGACGACCGGCTCGACGCCGCCCCGGGTGACCAGGGCCGGCACGGTGACCGCCGGCAGCTTGGCGTCGATGCGGTCGGTGATCATGTGCCGGAGCGTCGCCAGGACGCGGGGGAGGCCGGCGTCCCGCACGTCGCGGGCGATCACCCCGACCTGCCGCACGTCCTCGTGCCGCACGTCGCGCAGCCAGCGCATCGCCTGCCGGACCGCGCCACGGGCGGCCGGGTCGACGGTCGGGCCGACCAGCACCAGCGCCACCGCCGCCGGCTCCCGGACGACGAGATCGACGACCACCTGGCAGCCGTACGAGTTGCCGAGCAGCACCGCCGGACCGCTGCCGGTGGCGCCCAGCCAGCCGCCGAGCGCGTCGGCCAGCCGCCGGGTGTCCAGCGCGGCGCCCGGGTCCCCGGACAGGCCGAAGCCGGGCAGGTCGACCGCCGCGACCGGGTGCCGCCGGGCCAGCAGCGTCGCGACCGGCATGAGGTAGCGGTGCGACACGGCCAGGCCGTGCACCAGCACGACCGGCGGTCCGGGCCGGTCGGCCGGGCCGCAGCGGGCGTGCAGCGGCACCCCGTCGACCGTCGTCCACCGGCTGGTGAACCCGGCGTACGGCCCGGGTGCGGCCGTGGCGACCGCGTACCGCTCCCGGGATCGCACGGGGATCTGCTACCCGGAACGCCGCCGCCGCACGCTCGACGGGACCGAGGCGGCGGCCAGACCCTCCGGCGTGACAGAGCGTGCGCAGGCCAGCCGACCTCATCCGTGCGGGGTGATTGCCCGGCCTGTCCGGCGGCGGAAGCTGTGCGGCATGAATGGCTGGCTGATGTGGGGTTTGATTCTTCCGGTACTGCTCGTCGTCGCGGGAGTCGTCCAGTTCCGGCGGAACAAGCGCCGCTGACTTGTCCGGCCCAGCTCGTGGCCGTCGGTCGCCCTCGCGCGCGGAGCGTGCGGTCAACGCGGGGCTCCGCGGACGCTGGCGGCACCCGTGACCCCGGTGCCCGGCGGCGACCCGGACGCTGGTCCGGCCGCACCGGAGCCCGCGGACGGCGCGCTCGGCGCTCCGCCGGAGCCGGCCGGCAAGGCCGACGATGTCTACGGCTCGGTGCCCCCGGCCTAGACGACCAGCCCAGCGCCGCGCCGCCGTCCACCGCGACCAGCCGGTGCCCGGGAAGGTGGCCGGCGTCCCAGCGAGCCCAGGACGGGATCTCGGTCTCGAAGGTGGCGTCGCCGGTCGCGATCCCGGCGGCGTAGGCCGCCTCGACGGCCGGCCAGTCCGCCGCGGTCATCGACCCGGATCATCGCGCTTACGGCCCGAGCGTAGGGTGCGACGCATGGCGACGGTCCGTCCGCACGGGACGTTCAGGAACGGCTTCGACCTGGTCGACGACGCCGGTCGCGAGCTGGGGTCGTTTCAGGGCTCGGCCTGGCGGGAGCACGGGGAGGTCACCGCCGGCGGCGAGCTGGCCGGCTTCCGCCGGGACGGCGGCCGCCGCTTCGTGCTCGACGGCCGTGCCGGGGAGCTGGCCGCCGCGGACAAGCCGAGCATGTGGTCCGGGCGGTGGGTGGTGCACGCCGGCGGCCAGGCGTACGAGCTGGCCAGGAGCTCCTGGCTGTCCCGGTCCGTCGAGCTGCGCCGCGGCGACCAGGTCGTCGGGGCGGTGCACCCGAAGGGCTTGGGCAGCAAGGCCGTCGTGGACCTGCCGGCCGAGCTGCCGCCGGCGGTGCAGGTCTTCGTGGTCGCGGTGGTGCTCACGCTCCGGCGGCGGGAGTCCAGCGCCGCGGGCAGCGCGGCGGCGGCCAGCGGTGGGGCCACGGCGGCCGGCGCCGGCTGACCGCACCGGCCGGCGACGGGCAGGATGGGCACGTGGACCTGCTGGAGCTGCTGCCCGCCGAGCCCGAGCCGGATGCCCTCTTCGAGGGCTTCGCGCTCTGGGCCAAGGACCGCGGACTGGTGCTCTACCCCGCCCAGGAGGAGGCGCTGATCGAGGTCGTCTCCGGCGCCAACGTCATCCTCGCCACCCCCACCGGCTCCGGGAAGTCGCTGGTCGCGGCCGGTGCCCACTTCGCGGCGCTGGCCGAGGGCCGGCGCACCTTCTACACCGCGCCGATCAAGGCGCTGGTGTCGGAGAAGTTCTTCGACCTGTGCGAGACGTTCGGCACCGCCAACGTCGGGATGATGACCGGCGACGCGTCGGTCAACGCGGACGCGCCGATCGTCTGCTGCACCGCCGAGGTGCTCGCCAACATCGCGCTGCGGGACGGGCCGAGCTCCGCCGCCGAGCAGGTCGTCATGGACGAGTTCCACTTCTACGCCGACCCGGACCGCGGCTGGGCCTGGCAGGTGCCGCTGCTCGAACTGCCGCGGGCGCAGTTCCTGCTCATGTCGGCGACGCTCGGCGACGTCGCCCGCTTCGAGGACGACCTGACCCGGCGCACCGGCCGGCCGACCGCGGTGGTGCGCTCGGCGGTGCGCCCGGTGCCGCTGTTCTACGCGTACCGGACCACGCCGATGCACGAGACCCTGCAGGACCTGCTGGACACCCGGCAGGCCCCGGTCTACGTCGTGCACTTCACCCAGGCCGCCGCGGTGGAGCGGGCCCAGGCGCTGATGAGCGTCAACGTCTCCACCCGGGCCGAGAAGGACCAGATCGCCGACCTCATCGGCAGCTTCCGCTTCACCACCGGCTTCGGCAAGACGCTGTCCCGGCTGGTCCGGCACGGCATCGGCGTGCACCACGCCGGGATGCTGCCCAAGTACCGCCGGCTGGTGGAGCGGCTCGCCCAGGCCGGGCTGCTCAAGGTGGTCTGCGGCACCGACACCCTCGGCGTCGGGGTCAACGTGCCGATCCGGACCGTGCTGTTCACCGGCCTGTCCAAGTACGACGGTCAGCGGACCCGGCTGCTCACCGCCCGGGAGTTCCACCAGATCGCCGGCCGGGCCGGCCGGGCCGGCTTCGACACCGCCGGCTCGGTGGTCGCCCAGGCCCCCGAGCACGTGATCGAGAACGAGAAGGCCCTCGCCAAGGCCGGCGACGACCCCAAGAAGCGCCGCAAGGTGGTGCGCAAGAAGCCGCCGGAGGGCGCGATCGGCTGGGGCGAGCCGACCTTCGACCGGCTGCGGGAGGCCGAGCCGGAACCGCTCACCTCCCAGTTCCAGGTGTCGCACGCGATGCTGCTCAACGTCATCGCCCGACCCGGCGACGCCTTCGCCGCGATGCGGCACCTGCTGGAGGACAACCACTCCGACCGGCCCACCCAGCGCCGGCTCATCCGCCAGGCGATCGCGATCTATCGGTCGCTGCTGGCCGCCGGCGTGGTCGAGCGGCTGTCCACACCGGATGCCGAGGGGCGGTCGGTGCGGCTCACCGTTGACCTGCAGGACGACTTCGCGCTCAACCAGCCGCTGTCCACCTTCGCGCTGGCCGCGATCGAGCTGCTGGACCGGGAGTCGGAGTCGTACGCGCTGGACGTCGTCTCGGTGATCGAGTCCACGCTGGACCAGCCGCGGCAGGTGCTCTCGGCCCAGGAGCACAAGGCCCGCGGCGAGGCGATCGGGGCCATGAAGGCCGAGGGCATCGAGTACGACGAGCGGATGGAGCGGCTGCAGGAGGTCACGTATCCCAAGCCGCTGGTCGAGCTGCTGGACGCCGCGTACGAGACCTACCGCCGCGGGCACCCGTGGGTGGCCGACCACGAGCTGGCGCCGAAGTCAGTGGTGCGGGACCTGTGGGAGCAGGCGATGACCTTCGCCGACTTCGTCCAGCACTACCAGCTCGCCCGGTCCGAGGGGATCGTGCTGCGCTACCTGGCGGGGGCGTACAAGGCGCTGCTGCACACGGTGCCGGCCGAGGCGAAGACCGACGAGCTGCTCGACATCACCTCCTGGCTCGGCGAGCTGGTCCGCCAGGTCGACTCCAGCCTGCTGGACGAGTGGGAGCAGCTGGCCAACCCGGACCCCGGGCTGCCGGCATCGTCGCGCTCCCGCGCGGGGCAGGACAGCGAGATCGAGGCGGCGCCGCCGGCGGTGACCGCCAACCGGCGGGCGTTCCGGGTGCTGGTCCGCAACGCGCTGTTCCGCCGGGTCGAGCTGGCCGCCCGGCGCCGCTGGGCCGAGCTCGGCGAGCTGGACGGCGAGGACGGCTGGGACGCCCAGGCCTGGGCGGACGCCATGGCGCCGTACTTCGCCGAGCACGACGCGCTGCTCACCGGCGCCGACGCCCGCGGCCCGGCGCTGCTGGCGGTCGACGAGCGGCCGGACCGCTGGGTGGTCCGGCAGATCTTCGACGACCCGGCCGGCGACCACGACTGGGGCATCAGCGCCGAGGTGGACCTGGCCGGGTCGGACGCGGCCGGCCGGGCCGCCGTGCACGTGGTCGCCGTCGACCGCCTGGACGGCTGAGGCGGTGCGCCGGGTCCCGGTGGAGTCCAGCGCGGTCCTCTCGGTCGGGTACGACCCGGCGACCAACGAGCTGGAGATCGAGTTCGCCGGCGGCGGGGTCTACCGCTACTACGGCGTCCCGGCCTCCCGGGTCGAGCAGCTGCTGGAGGCGGGCAGCATCGGCCGCTACGTCACCGACCACATCAAGCCGCGCTACCCGTACGCCGAGATGGGCTGACGCGGTGACCGGGCGGGAGGTGGCGGTGTCACCGGAGCGGCTGGCCGGGTGGCTGGACCGCTTCGCCGAGCGGCACGGCGGGATCGCCGGGTCGGCCGGGGACGCGGAGACGGTCGTGCTGACCGCCGCGGACGGGGCGGTGGCGGAGTGCCGGGTGCCGTTCCCGCCGCTGCCCGGGGAGCCGGCCGCCGCCGGGCTGGTCGCGCACGGGCTGGCCGAGCGGCGGGTCGGCGTCCTGCTGGTCCGGCTGGGCGGTCACGCCGCCGGGGTCTTCGCGGGGGAGCGGCTGGTCGCCTCCAAGGTCGGGTCCCGGCTGGTGCACGGCCGCAGCGCCGCCGGCGGGCAGTCCCAGCAGCGCTTCGCCCGCCGCCGGGAGGGCCAGGCCCGGGTGGCGCTGGCCGCCGCGGCCGACGTCGCCGCCGCCGTGCTGGTCCCGGCCGCGCCGACCCTGGACGCGGTGGTGCTCGGCGGCGACCGGCGGGCGGTCGACGGGGTGCTGACCGACCCCCGGCTCGCCCCGCTGCGCCCGCTGGCGGTGGCGGCCCGGCTCGACGTGCCCGATCCCCGCCTGAAGATCCTGCAGGGCACGCCGGCACTGTTTCGCGCGGTCCGCATCCGGGTGACCGAATCCGCGTGACGGCAGGGCGGCCAACTGCGAGTAAGCTGCCCGGCCTCGGGGATAACCGCAAGTTTCCACCGACTCGTGCCTGACCGGCCCGTACCCGACAGGACAGGAAGCGTCCGTTCGTGAAGCGATCCCGCATTGCCCTAGCCGCCGCCGCGGCCGGCGCCGCCGTGACCCTGGGGGTCAGCCTGCTGCCCTCGAGCGGCGGGGCGGCCGCCGCGCTGCCCAAGCTGGTCAGCGCCAACCCGGTCGACTACACGCCCAACATCGTCGGCAGCGACTGCTACACCGGCACCGACCCGCTGCTCTGCCGCCGGGTCAACGACATCGCCCGCATCGGCAACACGATCTGGGCCGGCGGTGTGATCGACACCGTCCGCAACCCCAACGGCAGCTCGGCCGGGACGTACGGCAACGCCCTGTCCTTCGACGCGCTGACCGGCGCGGTGAAGACGGGGTTCAAGCCGATCTTCACCGGTGCGTCCAACCAGATCCACGATGGCCAGATCAACGCGGTCGAGCGCAGCTCCGGCGGCAGCGCGGTCTGGTTCGGCGGCGAGTTCAAGAAGGTCAACGGCGTGGCCGCCCGCGGCCTGGTCCGCTGGGACGTGGCGTCCAACTCGCTCTACTCCGCGTTCAAGCCCAACATCGGCGCGGACCTCAAGGCGTCGAAGGTCTACGACGTCAAGCACTTCTGCGGCAACCTCTGGGTGGCCGGCGACTTCACCAGCGCCGGCGGGGTCACCCGCACCGCGCTGGTCAGCCTCAACCCGGACACCGGCGCCGCGACCAGCCAGGTCAACCTCAACATCACCGGCACCGCGTCGGCGACCGCCGGCCCGACCCGGGTCTACAAGATCGCCCCGAGCCCCAACTGCAAGCGCGTGGTCATCACCGGCAACTTCACCAAGGTCGCCGGCGTCGAGCGCTACCAGGTGGCCATGCTCAACGTGTCCACCACCGGGGTCGCCACCCTCGCCAAGTGGTACGGCCTCGAGTCGCTGCGGGCCAGCCAGCCCGGCCTCGGCGCCAACCCGTGCGCGGACGGCCTGGCCGCCTGGACCCGGGACATCGACTGGGCGCCGGACGGCACCTGGTTCGCCCTCGCCGGCACCGGTGGCCTCCGGCCGTACCCGGCGCTGTGCGACTCGGTCAGCCGGTGGACCAACAACGACGACGGCCACGCCATCCCGGTCTGGGTGAACTACAGCGGCGGCGACACCTTCCTCAGCGTGCGGGTCACCGGTGCCCACGTGTACGTCGGCGGCCACTTCAAGGCGCTGGACGCGACCGTCTACCGCAACGGGGTGAAGGTCTACTCCGGGCCCGCGCGCGAGCACTACGGGCTCGGCGTGATCGCCGCGACGTTGACCAGCGGGATGTCGATCTCCGGCTGGAACGACGGGGCCACCACCGGCCGCGCCTCCGGCTGGGGCGCGATGCTCGTCACGACCGGCGACTCCCGGCACGCTGCCGGGCTGTGGGTCGGCGGCGACAGCGGCACGATCAGCGGGGAGAACGGCAAGCGCGTCGCGCTGCTCCCCATCATCTGAGCCAGGAACGCGAGAAGGGGCCCGGCCGTCACGGCCGGGCCCCTCCCGCTTCGCGGGCCGGTCAGCTCACCCCGAACGTCTCCAGCCACGCGAGGTCATCCGGCTGGTCCAGCCGGTAGCGGGGTGGTCCGGGGGTCGGGCCCCGGACCACCCCTGCCGAGGGGAGTCGACAGCACGCGTTCCGTGACGCGGATCGGCCTGATCCGTCCAGGTCAGCCGGTCCAGCGGATGCCGTCGGCCAGCAGGCAGAAGTCGGCCAGCAGGCACAAGTCGGCCAGCAGGCACAAGTCGGCCAGCAGGCGGAGGTCGGCCAGCGTGGTGGCGGCGTCGGCGCTGGTCAGCTGGATCGGCCGTGCCTGATCTGCTGTGGCCGGGCGTCAGCGGACCTCGAGGCCGAGCGCGCGGGCCAGCTGGACGGCCTGCTCGGCGTGCACGACTGCGCCGGTGAGGTCGACCGCCCGCGGGTCCAGCCCGGTCAGGTCGCTGCCGCGCAGGTCGGCCCGGACCAGCACGGTCTTGTCCAGGGTGGCCGCGCTGAGGTCCACCCGGGCCAGTGCGGCGCCGGTGCAGTCGGCCCCGCTGAGGTCGACCTCCCGCATCCGCGCCCCGGTCACCGAGACGCCGCGCAGGTCGGCGCCCCGCAGCCCGACGAAGGACAGGTCGCCGCCGCGTACGGTCAGCGGCCGCAGGGTGCAGTCGGTGAACGTGCTGCCGGTCAGCTTGCAGTCGTCCAGCTCGGCGCCGAAGAGGCTGCAGTGCTCGAAGACGCACTGCAGGAACGCGGTGTCCTGGTGGCGCGACGCGTTGAGCCGGGTGCTGCCGAACCGGCACTCCTCGAAGCGGGCGCCGGCGCTGGTCGCCTCGACCAGGTCGACATCGGAGAAGGTGCAGCGCAGGAAGACGTCCCCGGCCAGATCCCGGCCGTACCAGTCCTCCTCGGCGAACACCTCGTCGGTCCACTCGGCCATCTCGGTCCCTCCGCCGCCGGGCTCCCGCGATGCTACGACCCGCTCCGGCCGGCCCGGGTCGGTAGGCTGAGCCCCCGTGCCACCCCCGCTGCGCCCTTCCACGGTGGACCGCGGCCCGGCGCGCATCCTGCTGGTCGACAACTACGACTCGTTCACCTACAACCTGGCGCACGCCCTGGCCCGGGTGACCGGGAGCTGGCCGCTGGTGTTGCACAACGACGACACCGCCGGCCTGGCCGCGCTGGACGCGTCCACTCTGGACGCCATCGTGGTCTCGCCCGGGCCGGGGCGGCCGGACCGGGCCCGTGACGTCGGGCTCAGCCGCTGGGCCGTGACCCAGGACCGGGTGCCGGTGCTCGGCGTCTGCCTCGGCCACCAGCTGCTGTGCCAGGCCGCCGGGGCGCGGGTGGAGCGGGCGCCGGCCCCGGTGCACGGCCGGCTCAGCCCGGTCCGGCACGACGGGACCGGCCTGTTCGCCGGGATCCCGTCGCCGTTCCGGGTGGTCCGCTACCACTCGCTGCTGGTGTACGACCTGCCGGCCGCGATCGAGCCGCTGGCGTACACCCCGGACGGGCTGCTGATGGCGGCGCGGCACCGGGACCGGCCGCGGTGGGGCGTGCAGTTCCACCCCGAGTCGATCGCCACCGAGCACGGCGAGCGGCTGCTGGCCAACTTCCTCGACCTCGCCGGGGTGCCCCGGGGGTCCCTCCGTCCGCCGGCGCCGTCACCAGCTCCGGCGGCGGCGGTCGCGCGGCGGCCGTACGAGCTGGTGGTCCGCGAGCTGCCGGCGGCGCCGGACCCGGAGGCCGCCTTCGCCGCCCTCTTCGGCGCCGACGAGGTGGCGTGCTGGCTGGACAGCGCGGCCGGCGGCCGCGTCGCGATCGCCGGCGGGCTCGGCCCGCTGGGCGAGCTGGTCCGCTACCGGGTGGCCGACGGTGAGGTGGAGGTCACCCGCGGCGGCGAGGTGCGTCGCCACCGGGAGACGGTCTTCGATCACCTGGACCGGATGCTCGCCGCGCGCCGGCTGCCGGACCCGGGGCTGCCGACCGACTTCGCCCTCGGCTACGTCGGCTACCTCGGCTACGAGCTCAAGGCCGACTGCGGCGGGACCGCCGGGCACCGGCCGGCCGAGCCGGACGCGCAGCTGCTCTTCACCGACCGCGCCCTGGTCGTCGACACCCGCGAGCGCCGGGCCTGGCTGCTCGCCCTGGCCACCCCGGAGCACCCGGCCACCGGCTGGCTGGACACCGCGGCCGCGACGCTCGCCGGGCTGGCGCCGCTGCCCGAGCCGGTGCCGCCGGACCCGGACGCGGCGCCGCCGGTGCTCGCCCGGCACGGCCGGGAGGACTACGCCGCGCTGATCGCCCGCTGCCAGGAGGAGATCGCGGCCGGCGAGTCGTACGAGATCTGCCTCACCAACGAGCTCTCGGTGCCGGTGGCGGCCGACCCGTGGGGGACGTACCGGGTGCTGCGGCGCACCAACCCGGCGCCGTACGCCGCCTTCCTCCGGCTGCCGGACTGCGCGGTGCTCAGCTCGTCGCCGGAGCGCTTCCTGCGGGTCGGTGCCGGCGGCCGGGTCGAGTCGGCGCCGATCAAGGGCACCCGCCCGCGGGGTCGTACGCCGGCCGAGGACCGCGCTCTCGCCGCCGAGCTGCGTGGCGACGAGAAGGAGCGGGCCGAGAACCTCATGATCGTCGACCTGGTCCGCAACGACCTCGGTCGGGTCGCCGAGCCCGGCAGCGTCGCGGTGCCCAGGATCTTCGCGGTGGAGTCGTACGAGACCGTGCACCAGCTGGTCAGCACGGTCACCGCCCGGCTGGCGCCCGGTCGTTCGGCGGTGGACTGCGTGCGGGCGGCGTTCCCGGGCGGCTCGGTGACCGGGGCGCCGAAGCTGCGCACGCTGGAGATCCTGGACCGGCTGGAGGGCGGTCCGCGCGGGATCTACACCGGTGCGCTCGGCTACCTGTCGCTGACCGGCCGGGCCGACCTCAGCATCGTCATCCGCACGCTGGTGGTGACCTCGCGGGAGGTGCGGATCGGGGTGGGCGGCGCGATCACCGCGCTGGCCGACCCGGCCGCCGAGATCGAGGAGACCCGGGTCAAGGCGCGGGCGCTGCTGGCCGCGCTGCCGGCGACCGCGCTCGCGCCCAGCCCACGCTGACCGTTCGAGTGATTTCCCACCAGGTAACACAACTGTAACGTTGTGTGGTCGGAACATCACAGAAAGGCCGGGTCATGTCTGGTCATCCCATTCGGCGCCGGGCGCTGCTCGCCGGTGCCGCCATGCTCGCCCTCGCGGCCGGGCCGCTCGCCGGCACGCCGGCCGCGGCCGAGCCGGTCGGCACCGTGCTGTCGGTGCCCGGCGCCGCCGCGGTTCCGGGCAGTTACGTGGTCGTGCTGAAGCCCGGCGCGGCCGTCGACACGGCCGCGGCACTGTCCGCCCGGCACGGCGGCGAGGTCCGCTCGGTCTGGCGGCACGCGCTGCGGGGCTACGCGCTGCGGGCCGACGCGGCCACCGCGGCCAAGGTGGCCGGCGACCCGCGGGTCGCCTTCGTCCAGCAGGACGTCGAGGTCCGGGCGACCGCCGTGCAGACCCCGGTCCCGTCCTGGGGGCTGGACCGCATCGACCAGCGCCGCCTCCCGCTCAACAACGAGTACCACTACGACACCACGGCGTCGACGGTGACCGCGTTCGTGATCGACACCGGCATCCGGACGACGCACACCGACTTCGGCACCCGGGCCAGCTGGGGCACCAACACCACCGGGGACGGCATCAACACCGACTGCAACGGGCACGGCACCCACGTGGCCGGCACCATCGGCGGCACCGCGTACGGGGTCGCCAAGCGGGTCCGCCTGGTCGCGGTCAAGGTGCTCGGGTGCGCCGGCTCCGGCACCACCGCCGGCGTCATCGCCGGCGTCGACTGGGTGACCGCCAACAGCCCGGGCCCCTCGGTGGCCAACATGAGCCTCGGCGGCGGCGCGCAGCCGGCGCTGGACGCCGCGGTGTCCGGCTCGATCGCCTCCGGCGTGCCGTACGCGGTCGGCGCCGGCGGCTCCGCCTCGAACGCCTGCAACTTCTCCCCGGCGCGGGTCCCGACCGCCCTCACCGTCGGGTCCGTCGACCGCACCGACACCCGGTCCAGCTCGTCCAACTACGGGACCTGCCTCGACCTGTTCGCCCCCGGCGTCGGCATCACCAGCGCCTGGAACACCAGCAACACCGCGACCGCGGTGCTCACCGGCACGTCGATGGCGTCGCCGCACGTGGCCGGCGTCGCCGCGCTGAAGCTGGCCGTCGACCCGACGCTCACCTCGGCCCAGGTCCACGCCGCGGTCATCGCCTCGGCGACGCCCAACGTGGTGATCAACCCGGGCCTCGGCAGCCCCAACCGGCTGCTCTACTCCCGCTGACCCTGTCCCGATGACCGTCGAGCCCGGCCGGGTCGGGCCGGTCGGTGGCGCGGATCACCCCGCCGCCGACCGGTCACCGCCGGCTCAGCCAAGGATCTTGGCCAGCTGGGTGGCCTGCGCGACCACCCGGCCGGCCGCGTCCCGGACCTCGCAGGTCTGGTCGACCCACGGCGGGTCGATCAGCCGGGTCCGGCTCACCACCCGGACCGGCCCCGGCGCGGGGACGCCCCGCACGTACGCCGACATCTCGATCGTCGACATCCAGCAGCCGGCCGCGGTGTCGAAAGTGGCCGGCGGAAATGCGTCGATCGCGTACAGCAGGGAAATCGGGTCGAAATCTTCGGTGAGCAGCCGGAGCCATCCGGTCAATTGCCCGCGGCCGCTCGGCCGGCCCTCGATCATCCCGGTCGAATCCTGGTCGAAACGCAGGTCGACGTGATTGAGCATTTCCACCGGGATTCCCTCCGGTGTGTGCGGGGGGAGCCGGAACCCCTCCTCGTACGGCGGCGGTGGGCTGTCGGCCGCGCCACCGTCCCAGCGCGGGGCTGCCGCCGGGTCGAGCTCGCCGGTGCTCAGCAGCGCCTCGACACAGGGCCGGCCGCCCTGGCTCATCCGCACCCGGGCCTGGCTGACCGACCGTCCCTGGCGCAGCACCTCGCCGCTGACCTCGACGGCTCCCGGATCGGGGGACCGCAGGTAGTGGGCGCTGGCCGCGACGACATGGGGGTTGCCGGTGAGCGTGGTGGCCGCCCGGGCGAGCAGGGCAAGCAGGTATCCGCCACTCGGCCGACCACCGATGGTCCACGCGGCGCTGACCTCGGCCTCGAACGCGCCGGGCCCCGCGCCGGGGCGCAGCGAACTGGCCGCCGAAAGGGATTCAGCGGCCGGTGACGTGACGTCAGCTGCCTGATCTGTCATAAACATGCCCCGCTCGTCGGCTCTGTGCCCATTCCGGGAAAGCTAGCCCGACCGGACCTGCGGCGCAAGGCGAAGGGACCCCTGTCGACGCGTGCCGAATACCGGCCGGCACGCTGCCGAATTGCTGGTCCCCCGATTGTCCTGACGATTCGCGGGGCGTCGGCGGAGCCCGCTCGGCGGCACTCGGACCGTCCGCCGCCGAGGCGTGCCGGGCGGCGTCCGGCCGTCGGACCGCGGGGACCGGGAGGGGCGGCCCGGTGCGGAATGATCATGTCCCGCGAACCGGACAGACGACTCATGATGTCGAAGACGAGAACTTGGGTAAGAAGATCGTCATCAAAGATCAGAACAAAGCACGGACTTGCATTCAACGCCGAGTGGGCTGATAAGGTGACGACCCGGCGATGTGGTGCAGAGACGGGCATACTTCGCCGCTCAGGTGGCCCTCCCACCAGATCCTTTTCGAACCGTCCGGGGGCGGCGGCGGCGTCACGACGCCATGCGCGCTGCTCGACAAGGAGACCCGATCCCGATGACTGAGGGCACGGATGCGCGCGGCGGTCCGGCGACCGACGAGCAGAAGCTCCGGGCCTACCTCCGCAAGGTCACCGCGGACCTGGTCACCGCCAACCGACGGGTCCGCGAGCTGGAGGCCAAGGACGCCGAGCCGGTTGCGATCGTCGGGATGAGCTGCCGCTACCCGGGCGGGGTGAGCTCGCCGGCCGAGCTGTGGGAGCTGGTCGCCGCGGGGCGCGACGCGGTGACCGGGCTGCCCACCGACCGCGGCTGGGACCTCGACCGGCTCTACGACCCGGATCCCGAGCGGGTCGGGACGCTGTCCTCCCGGTCCGGCGGGTTCGTCACCGGTGCCGGTGACTTCGACGCCGGCTTCTTCGGCATCAGCCCGCGCGAGGCGACAGCGCTCGACCCGCAGCAGCGCTGGGTGCTGGAGAGCGCCTGGGAGGCGCTCGAGGACGCCCGCATCGACCCGCTCTCGCTGCGCGGCACCGACACCGGCGTCTTCTGCGGCGTCATGTCGACCGACGAGTACGGGTGGTCCACCCAGCCGGAGCTGGAGGGCTTCCGGCTCGCCGGCACCGCCACCAGCGTCGCCTCCGGCCGGGTCGCGTACACGCTGGGACTCGAGGGCCCGGCGGTGACGCTGGACACGGCGTGCTCCTCGTCACTGGTCGCGCTGCACCTCGCGGTCCGGTCCCTGCGGTCGGGCGAGTCCTCGCTGGCGCTGGCCGGCGGCGTCACCGTGATGTCCGGCCCGTTCGTGCTGGTCGAGTTCAGCCGGCAGCGCGGGCTGGCGCCGGACGGGCGCTGCAAGTCGTACGCAGCCGGTGCCGACGGGACCGGCTTCGCCGACGGGGTCGGCGTGCTCGTGCTGGAGCGGCTGTCCGACGCCCGGCGGCTCGGGCACCGGGTGCTGGCCGTCGTCCGCGGCACGGCGATCAACCAGGACGGCGCGTCGAACGGGCTGACCGCGCCTAACGGCTCCTCGCAGGAGCGGGTGATCCGGGCCGCGCTCGCCGACGCCGGCCTCAGAGCGTCCGATGTGGACGCCGTCGAGGGGCACGGCACCGGCACCATGCTGGGCGACCCGATCGAGGCCCAGGCCCTGCTGGCCACGTACGGGCAGGAGCGCGCGGACGGACCGCTGCGGCTCGGGTCCATCAAGTCGAACATCGGCCACACCTCCGCCGCGGCCGGCGTCGCGGGGGTGATCAAGATGGTGCAGGCGATGCGGCACGGGGTGCTGCCGCGCAGCCTGCACGTGGACGCACCGTCCCCGCACGTGGACTGGGAGTCCGGTCAGGTCGAGCTGCTCACCGAGGCGCGGGAGTGGCCGGCCGGCGAGCGGTCGCGCCGGGCGGGGGTGTCCTCGTTCGGGATCAGCGGGACCAACGCGCACGTGATCCTGGAGGAGGCGCCGGCGGTCGAGCCGGCGCCGGTCGAGCGCCCGGCCGCCGTGCCGCCGGCGCTGCCGGTGCTCGTCTCGGCCCGCGGGGAGTCGGCGCTGCGGGCGCAGGCCGCGCGGCTGGGGTCCCACCTGGCCGACCGGCCCGAGCTCGACCTGCTCGACGTCGCGTACTCGGCGGCGGCGACGCGGGCCCACCTGGCCGGCCGGGCCGCGGTCGTCGCCACCGATCGTGGCTCGCTGCTGAGCGGGCTCTCCGCGCTGGCGGCCGGGACACCGGCGACGGGGGTGGTGACGGGCACGGTGGTGGAGGGGCGGACCGCGTTCCTGTTCACCGGGCAGGGCGCGCAGCGGGCCGGGATGGGTGTCGAGCTGGCGGCGGCGTACCCGGTCTTCCGGGAGGCCTGGGACGAGGTCCTCGCCGAGCTGGAGCCGCAGGTCGGCCGGTCGCTGCGCGACCTCGGCGCCGACCTGCTGGACCAGACGCAGCACACGCAGGCCGCGCTCTTCGCGATCGAGGTCGCGCTGCACCGGCTGGTCGAGTCCTTCGGCCTGCAGGCGGACTTCCTCATCGGACACTCGGTGGGCGAGCTGGCGGCCGCGCACGTGGCCGGCGTGCTGTCCCTCCCGGACGCCTGCGCGCTGGTCGCCGCCCGCGGCCGGCTGATGGGCGCGCTGCCCGCCGGGGGCGGGATGGCCGCGGTGCAGGCGACCGAGGACGAGGTCGTGGAATCGCTGGCCGACTTCGCCGGCCGGCTGTCGGTCGCCGTCGTCAACGGTCCTCAGGCGACCGTCGTCTCCGGCGACCAGGACGCCCTGGACGAGTGGTTGCCGCGGTGGGCCCACCGCAAGACGACCCGGTTGCGGGTGTCGCACGCGTTCCACTCGCACCGGATGGAGCCGATGCTGGCCGACTTCCGGGCCGTCACCGAGCGGCTCCGCTTCGAGAAGCCGCGGATCCCGGTGGTGTCCAACCTGACCGGCCGGCTGGTCAACGGCGAGCTGACCGACCCCGGCTACTGGGTCGACCACGTCCGGCAGCCGGTCCGCTTCCTCGACGGCGTACGGACCCTGGAGCGCGAGGGGGTCCGCCGGTTCTTCGAGCTGGGCCCGGACGGCGTGCTGACCGCGCTGGCCCGGATCGCGGTCGAGGAGGAGTCGGCGTTCGCGCCGGCGCTGCGGGCCGGCAAGCCCGAGGCCGAGACCTTCGCCGGCTTCCTCGCCCGGGCGCACCTCGCCGGCGCGGGCGTCGACTGGCCGGCGTACCTCGCCGGTGGGCAGCCGGTGGACCTGCCGACGTACGCGTTCCAGCGCGAGCGCTTCTGGGCGACCCCGGCCACCGCGACGGGCGACGCGGTCGCGGCCGGGCTCGGGCGGGTCGACCACCCGGTGCTGACCGCCGTGGTGCCGGTCGGCGACCGCGACGAGTGGCTGTTCACCGGCCGGCTCGCCCCGGAGAGCCACCCGTGGACCGCCGACCACGCCCTCTTCGGGACCGTGCTGGTGCCCGGCGCCGCGCTGGTCGAGCTGGCGGTGACCGCCGGCCGGCACGCCGGGACGCCGGTGCTCGACGAGCTGGTGCTGGAGGCACCACTGGTGCTGGGTGACGGCGCCGCGCTGGTGCAGGTCACGGTCGCCGCGGCCGCCGCCGACGGCCGCCGCGAGGTGGCGGTCTACTCCCGACCGGAGGACGGCTCGGGCGAGGCGACCTGCCACGGCCGCGGGACCCTGACCGCCGATGCCGAGCCGGCGGAGCCGTTCCCGGCGTCGTGGCCGCCGGACGGCGCCGAGCCGCTCGCGGTCGACTCGTTCTACCCGGGGCTGGCCGAGGCCGGCTACGACTACGGCCCGCTGTTCCGCGGGCTGCGGGCGGCCTGGCGGCTCGGCGACGAGGTGTACGCCGAGGTGGCGCTGCCGGAAAAGGCCGCCGCCGCCGGCTTCGGTGTCCACCCGGCGCTGCTCGATGCCGCACTGCACGCCGTCCTGCTGGAGCGGGACGAGGCCGCCGCGGTCGAGCTGCCGTTCTCCTGGTCGGGGGTGCGGCTGGCCGCCGGTGGCGGCCCGCGGGTCCGGGTCCGCATCGGCCCGGCCGGGGAGTCGGCGTTCCGGGCCGACGTGGTGGACGAGGCCGGAGCGCCGGTGGTGTCGGTCGGCGCGCTCGCCGTACGGCCCGTCGACCCGGCCCAGCTCGGCGCCGCCGGGCGCGGGTCCGGCTCCCTCTACACGGTCGAGTGGCGCCCGGCGCCGCCGGCCGGGACCCGGTCGAGCCGGGTCGCCGTGCTCGGCGGGCTGGTCGGGCCGGAGCGTTTCGCCGACCTGGAGGCGTTGCGGGCCGCCCTCGCCGACGGCGCGACCGCACCGGCCGCCGTGGTCGCCGAGATGTCCGGAGCCTCCGCCGTCTCGGCCGCGGCCACCGGCGCGCTCGCGCTGCTGCAGGAGTGGCTGGCCGTCGACCAGCTGGCCGACACCCGCCTGGTGCTGGCCACCCGCCGCGGCGTCGCGGTCGGCGACGAGGTGCCCGAGCTGGCCGCGGCCGCCGTCTGGGGGCTGGTGCGCAGCGCGCAGTCCGAGCACCCGGACCGCTTCGTGCTGGTGGACCTCGACGGCGAGGGCGACGCGCCGGACTGGGCGGCGCTGGTCGGGCTGGACGAGCCGCAGCTGGCGGTCCGGGACGGTCGACCGCTGGCCCCGCGGCTGGTCCGGGCGACCTCGCCCGCCGCCGCGCCGGCGCCGTTCGATCCGGACGGGACGGTGCTGGTCACCGGCGGGACCGGCGGGCTGGGCGCGGTCGTGGCCCGGCACCTGGCCGGACCGCACGGGGTGCGCCGCCTGCTGCTGGTCAGCCGCCGCGGCCCGGCCGCGCCGGGTGCCGCCGAGCTGGTCGCCGACCTGGCCGCGCTCGGCTGCGAGGCGCAGGTCGCGGCCGCCGACGTGGCCGACCGGGAGCAGCTGGCCGGCCTCCTCGCCGGGCTGGCGCACCCGCTCACCGCGGTCGTACACGCTGCCGGCGTGCTGGACGACGGCGTGGTCGGGTCGCTGACCGCCGAGCGGGTCGAGCGGGTGCTGCGGCCCAAGGTGGATGCCGCGCTGCACCTGCACGAGCTGGTCCCGGACGCGGAGCTGGTGCTCTTCTCCTCGGTCGCGGCGCTGATCGGCAGCCCGGGACAGGCCAACTACGCCGCGGCCAACGCCGCCCTCGACGCGCTCGCCCAGCAGCGCCGGGCCGCCGGCCGGCCCGGCAGCTCGCTCGCCTGGGGACTGTGGGGAGACGCCGGCATGGCCGGCGACCTCGCCGGGGCCGACCTGGCCCGGCTGGAGCGGCTGGGGCTGCAGCCGCTGTCGACCGAGCAGGGCCTGGGGCTCTTCGACGAGGCCCGGCAGCGGGACGCGGCGCTGCTGGCACCGGTCCGGCTGGACCTGCGCGCCGTACGGGCGAGCGCGCGGGCAGGCACCCTGCCGCCGCTGCTGCGGGGTCTCGTCAGCACGCCGGCCCGCCCGGCCGAGACCGCCGACCCGCTGGTCGACCGGCTCGCCGGCGCCGCGCCGGCCGACCAGGAGCGGATCGTGCTCCAGGTCGTGCTGACCGAGGTCGCCGCCGTGCTCGGGCACTCGTCGCCGGCCGCGGTCGACCCCGCCCGCGCCTTCACCGAGCTGGGCTTCGACTCGCTGGCCGCGGTGGAGCTGCGCAACCGGCTCAGCCGGGCCAGCGGCGCCCGGCTGCCCTCGACGCTCGTCTTCGACCACCCGACCTCCGCGGCGGTCGCCCAGCTGCTGCTCGCCCAGGTCGCCGGCGGGCCCGCCGAGCCGGCCGTCGACCGGGAGCTGGCCAAGCTGGAGAGCCTGTTCGACACCCTGGCGGCCGGCGAGAAGCAGCGTGTCGCCGGGCGCCTGCGCAAGCTGCTCGCCGGCGTCGGCGCCGGGGGCGAGCAGCAGACCACCGAGCGGATCGAGGCGGCGACCACCGCCGACGAGGTCTTCCAGCTCATCGACGCCGAGTTCGGCGAGGCCTGACGCATGCACCCGCACCTGGACCACAGGGGACAGTCATGACCGGTGAAGGCACCGAGGCGCAGCAGGAGAAGCTCGTCCAGTACCTGAAGCGCGTCGCCGTCGATCTCAACGAGACCCGCGCCCGGCTGCGCGAGCTGGAGGACCGGGCCAGCGAGCCGGTCGCCATCGTCGGCATGAGCTGCCGCTACCCGGGCGGGGTGACCTCGCCGGACGAGCTGTGGGAGCTGGTCGCCGAGGGCCGGCACGCGACCTCCGACTTCCCCACCGACCGCGGGTGGGACGTCGAGCGCCTGTACGACCCCGACCCCGACCACGCGGGCACCTCGTACACCCGGCGCGGTGGTTTCGTGGACCGGGTCGGGGACTTCGACGCTGGCTTCTTCGGGGTCAGCCCGCGCGAGGCGCTGGCGATGGACCCGCAGCAGCGGCTGCTGCTGGAGGCGGCGTGGGAGGCGCTCGAGGACGCCGGCATCCCGCCGACCTCCCTGCACGGCAGCGACACCGGCGTCTTCTGTGGCGTCATGTACCAGGACTACGGGTTCGTCGCCGGCACCAGCGACCTCCGCCCGGAGATCGAGGGCTACCTGACCATCGCCTCCGCGGCCAGCGTCGCCTCCGGCCGGATCAGCTACACGTTCGGCCTCGAGGGGCCGGCCGTCTCGGTGGACACAGCCTGCTCGTCGTCGCTGGTCGCGGTCGACCTGGCCAGCAAGTCCCTGCGGGCGCAGGACTGCTCGCTCGCGCTGGTCGGCGGCGTGACCGTGCTGGCCCGGCCGAACGCGTTCGTCGAGTTCAGCCGGCAGCGTGGGGTCTCGCCGGACGGGCGCTGCAAGGCGTACGCCGCCGCCGCGGACGGGGTCGGCTGGGCCGAGGGCGTCGGCCTGCTGGTGCTGGAGCGGCTGTCGGACGCCCGCCGCAACGGCCATCGCGTGCTCGCCGTCGTGCGGGGCAGCGCGATCAACCAGGACGGCGCGTCGAACGGGCTGACCGCCCCCAACGGTCCCTCCCAGGAGCGGGTGATCCGGGCCGCGCTGGCCAACGCCGGGCTGACCCCGTCCGATGTGGACGTCGTCGAGGGGCACGGCACCGGCACGCCGTTGGGCGACCCGATCGAGGCGCACGCGCTGCTGGCCACGTACGGGCAGGACCGTGCCGGGGAGCCGCTGCGGCTTGGCTCGGTCAAGTCGAACATCGGCCACACCCAGGCCGCCGCCGGGGTGGCCGGGATCATGAAGATGGTGCTGGCGATGCGGCACGGGACGCTGCCGCCCACGCTGCACGTCGACCAGCCGTCGCCGCACGTCGACTGGAGCGCCGGCGAGCTGCGGCTGCTCACCGAGGCCGAGCCCTGGCCGGCCGGCGACCGCCCGCGCCGGGCCGGGGTGTCGTCCTTCGGCGTCAGCGGCACCAACGCCCACGTCGTGCTCGAAGAGGCACCCGCGGTCGAGGACGTCGGGTCCGCCGAGCCGGTCGCGCCGCCGGTGCTGCCGGTCCTGCTCTCGGCCCGGAGCGAGGCCGCCCTGCGGGCGCAGGCCGACCGGCTGCGCGCCCACCTGATCGCCCACCCCGACCTCAGCACGCTCGACGCCGCCTTCACGCTGGCGACCGCCCGGGCCCACCTGGACCAGCGTGCGGCGGTCCTGGCCACCGACCGGGGCGCGCTGCTGACCGGCCTCAAGGCGCTCGGCGTCGCCGAGCCGGCCGACGACGTGGTCGAGGGCCAGGCCGTGGGCGGCAAGGCGGTGTTCGTGTTCCCGGGTCAGGGTGCGCAGTGGGCGGGGATGGCGGTGGGGTTGTTGGAGTCCTCGCCGGTGTTCGCGGGGGAGTTGGCGGCGTGTGATGAGGCGTTGGCGGCGTTTGTGGACTGGCGGGTTGAGGATGTGTTGCGGCTGGCGCCGGGGGCGCCGTCGTTGGAGCGGGTGGATGTGGTCCAGCCGGTCTTGTTCGCGGTGATGGTGTCGTTGGCTGCGTTGTGGCGGTCGTACGGGGTGGAGCCGGCCGCGGTGGTGGGTCATTCGCAGGGTGAGATCGCGGCCGCGTATGTGGCGGGTGGGTTGTCGTTGGAGGATGCCGCGCGGGTGGTGGCGTTGCGCAGCCGGGTGGTGCGCGAGCGGCTCGCCGGCCGGGGCGGGATGATGTCGATCAGCCAGCCGGTCTCCGCGGTGGAGGAGCGCATCGCCGCGTACGAGGGCCGGGTGTCGGTCGCGGCGGTGAACAGCCCGGGTTCGGTGGTCGTCGCCGGCGAGGTCGAGGTCCTCGACGAACTGCTGGCCGGGTATGACCGGGACGGGGTGTGGGCTCGTCGGGTGCCGGTGGACTACGCCTCCCACTCGGCGTACGTCGAGGCGATCGAGGCCGAGCTGGCCGAGGCCCTGGGGCCGATCGCGCCGAAGTCCGGGCAGATCCCCTTCTACTCCACGGTGGACGGTGGCTTCCTGGACACCGCCGCGCTGGACGCCGGCTACTGGTACCGCAACCTCCGCGGCCGCGTCGGCTTCCAACCCGCCGTCGACGCGCTGGTCGAGGACGGCGCGACCTGCTTCGTCGAGGCGTCCCCGCACCCGGTGCTCACCATCGCCGTCCAGGAGACCGTCGAGGCCACCGGCGCCGAGGTGGCGGTCGTCGGCTCGCTCCGCCGGGACGAGGGCGGACCGGAGCGCTTCGCCGCCGCGCTCGCGGAGGCGCACGTCGCCGGGCTGGCGGTGGAATGGCCCGCGTTCTACGCCGGCACCGGGGCGCGGTCGGTGCCGCTGCCGACGTACGCGTTCCAGCGCGAGCGATACTGGTTGCTGCCCGGCGCCGCGGCCGGGGACCTGACCGCGGCCGGCCTGGCCCCGCTGGACCATCCGGTGCTGGCCGGGGCGGTCCCGGTCGCCGACCGGGACGAGTGGGTCTTCACCGGCCGGCTGTCGACCGAGGGCGCGCCGTGGACGCAGGACCACGCCGTCTTCGGGACCGTCCTGGTGCCGGGCGCCGCGCTGGTGGAGCTGGCGCTGGCCGCCGGGAGCCGGCTCGGCTACCCGGTGGTGGACGAGCTGGTGCTGGCCGCGCCGCTGGTCCTGCCGGCCGAGGGCGCCGTGCAGGTGCAGGTCACGGTGGGCGAGCCGGAGGACGACGGCCGCCGGTCGGTGGCGCTCTACTCCCGCGCCGAGCGCGAGCTCGTCGAGGACGGCGAGGGCAGCGCTCCGGAGGCGACCTGCCACGCCCGCGGGATGCTCGCGGCCGAGGCCGACCCGGCGGCGCCCTTCCCGGCCGCGTGGCCACCGGCCGGCGCGGCGCCGGTCGCGATCGACTCGCTCTATCCCCGGCTGGCCGAGTCCGGCTACGACTACGGGCCGATCTTCCAGGGCCTGCGGGCCGCCTGGCGGGCCGGCGCGGTCATCTACGCCGAGGTGGCGCTGCCGGAGGATGCCGGCGCGGACGGCTTCGGGATCCACCCGGCCCTGCTCGACGCCGCCCTGCACGGCGGGCTGGTGGACAAGCCGGCGGGGTCGCCGACGGACCTGCCGTTCTCGTGGTCCGCGGTGCGGCTCGGCCCCGGGGACCGGTCCCGCCTGCGGGTCCGGATCGGGCCGGCCGGCGACTCGGCGTTGCGGGTGGACGCGGTGGACGAGACCGGCGTGGCCGTCGTGTCGGTCGGCGCGCTCGCCGTCCGGCCGGTGGACCCGGCCCAGCTGGAGGCCGTGACGCGCGGCCGGGCCAGCTCGCTCTTCCAGCTCGACTGGGTCGAGATCGAGGCGGGCGAGGCGGGCGAGGCTCGGGTCGTCCGGCTCGGCGACGTGCCGGGGACCGGCGACGGGGGCGGCGACCTTACCGACCTTGCCGACCTTGCCGACCTGGCCGCGCTGGAGCGGGCGCTCGACGGCGGAGGCCCGGCGCCGGACGTCGCGGTGGTTGCGGTGTCGCCTGTGGATGGAGCGGGCGGGGTCGCCGCGGCCGCCCGCGCGGTCACCGAGCAGACCCTGGTGCTGCTGCAGCGCTGGCTGGGCCGGGAGGAGCTGACCGACACGCGGCTGGTGCTCCTCACCCGCGGCGGGGTCGCGGTCGGCGACGAGCCCGCGGACCTGGCGCAGGCGCCGGCCTGGGGCCTGGTCCGCAGTGCCCAGTCCGAGCATCCCGGCCGCTTCCAGCTGGTGGACCTCGACGGGACGGTCGACGAGCCGGACTGGGCCGCGCTCGCCGGCCTGGACGAGCCGCAGCTCGCGGTCCGGGACGGCCGGCTGCTGGCGCCGCGGCTGGAGCGGGCGCCGGCCCCGCCGACCGGCCGCGCCTGGCGGCTGGGCATCGAGCGCAAGGGGTCGCTGGAGGACCTCGCACTCCTCCCGTCCGGTGGCGAGCGGGCCCTCGGCGTCACCGAGGTCCGCATCGGCATCCGGGCCGCCGGCCTCAACTTCCGCGACGTGCTCATCGCGCTCGGGCGCTACCCAGGCTCGGCGCCGCTGGGCAGCGAGGCCGCCGGCGTGGTGCTCGAGGTCGGGTCCGGGGTTACCGACCTCGCGCCTGGCGACCGCGTCTTCGGCCTGGTCACCGACGCCTTCGGGCCGGTGGCGGTGGCCGACCGGCGGATGGTCGTCCCCCTGCCGGCCGAGTGGACGTACGCGCAGGGCGCCGCCGTCCCGGTGGTCTACCTGACCGCGCTGTACGGGCTGGTCGACCTGGCCGGCCTTAAGCCGGGCGAGCGGCTGCTGGTGCACGCGGCCGCCGGCGGGGTCGGGATGGCCGCGGTCCAGCTGGGACGCCACTTCGGCGCCGAGGTGTACGCGACGGCCAGCCCGGCCAAGTGGGACGCCGTACGGGCCCTCGGGGTCGACGAGGGGCGGATCGCGTCCTCGCGGGACCTCGGTTTCCGGGACGCGTTCCTGTCCGCCACCGGCGGGTCCGGTGTGGACGTCGTGCTGGACGCGCTGGCCGGCGAGTTCGTGGACGCCTCGCTGGACCTGCTGCCGCGGGGCGGCCGGTTCATCGAGATGGGCAAGGCCGACATCCGCGACCCGGAGGTCGTGGCCCGCGAGCGCGCGGGCGTGACGTACCGGTCGTACGACATGATCGAGGCCGGTCCGGACCGCATCCAGGAGATGCTGACCGAGGTCGTCGCGCTCTTCGAGCAGGGCGTGCTGGAGCATGCGCCGATCCGGACGTGGGACGTCCGTCGCGGCGTCGAGGCCTTCCGCTTCCTGCGCGAGGGCCGCAACGTCGGCAAGGTCGTGCTCACCGTCCCGGCGCCGCTCGACCCGGACGGGACCGTGCTGATCACCGGCGGCACCGGCGGGCTCGGCGCGCTGGTCGCCCGCCATCTGGTCACCACCGGGGACGCCGGCCGGCTGCTGCTGGTCAGCCGGCGCGGCCCGGACGCCCCGGGCGCCCGGGACCTGGTCGAGGAGCTGACCGCGCTCGGCGCGGACGTGCGGGTGGCCGCGTGCGACGTCGCCGACCGCGACCAGCTCGCCGGGCTGCTGGAGTCGCTGGACCGGCCGCTCACCGCGGTGGTGCACTCCGCCGGCGTGCTCGACGACGGGGTGATCGAGTCGCTGACCCCGTCCCAGGTGGACCGCGTGCTGCGGCCCAAGCTGGACGCGGCGGCACACCTGCACGAGCTGACCGCGGACCGCGAGCTGGCCGCGTTCGTGCTCTTCTCCTCGGTCGCCGCGCTGGTCGGCGGTCCGGGGCAGGGCAACTACGCGGCGGCGAACGCGTTCCTGGACGCGCTGGCCGCCCGGCGCCGCGCGGCCGGCCTGCCGGCGACCTCGCTGGCCTGGGGGCTGTGGGCGGACGCGACCGGGATGACCGGCGAGCTGGGCGACGCCGAGATGGCCCGGCTGGAGCGGATGGGCTTCGGTGCCCTGCCGACCGAGCTGGGGCTGGCGCTCTTCGACCAGGCGCGGCAGGTCGACCGGGCGCTGCTGGCGCCGGTCCTGCTCGACCAGGCGGCGCTGCGCGGCCAGGCCCGGGCGGGCCTGCTGCCGGCGCTGCTGCGCGGCCTCGTCCGTACGCCGACCCGGCGGGCCGGGACCGCCGGCGGCTCGCTGTCCGAGCGGCTGGCCGCGGTCCCGGAGGCCGACCGCGAGCGGGTCACGCTCGACCTGGTCCGCACCCAGGTCGCCGCGGTGCTCGGGCATGCATCGGGGAGCGCGGTCGGGCCGGAGCGCGCGTTCAAGGAGCTGGGCTTCGACTCGCTCGCCGCGGTCGAGCTGCGCAACCGGCTCACCCAGGCGACCGGCCTGAAGCTGCCCACCACGCTGGTCTTCGACCACCCCACCTCGGCGGCGGTGGCCCGCTACCTCGTCCCGCTGGCCGCGCCGGGCGGCACGACCAACGGCCACCGGCCGTCGGACGAGGAGGAGATCCGCGACCTGCTCGCGTCCATCCCGATCGGACGGCTGCGCCGGTCGGGGCTGCTCGACCCGCTGGTCGAGCTGGCCAGGGGCGACGGGGACGGCGGCGGCGCCGACACCGGATCGACCGGCCCGGCCAGCGCTCTCGACTCGATCGACGAGCTGGACGCCGAGGCGCTGATCCGGATGACCGAGGGGGACGTCGCGTGAGGACGGTCCGGCACCGCACCAGCGGGCGGGCGTGACGATGGCCGCCGACCAGGCCCAGCTCGTCGCGGCCCTGCGCAAGTCAATCAAGGAGACCGAGCGGCTCCGCCAGCAGAACCGCCTGCTGCTCGCCCGGTCCACCGAGCCGCTGGCGATCGTCGGGATGAGCTGCCGGTATCCCGGGGCGTCGTCGCCGGCCGAGCTGTGGGAGCTGGTCGCCTCCGGCCGGGACGCGATCACCGGCCTGCCCACCGACCGCGGCTGGGACCTGGAGCGGCTGTACGACCCGGACCCGGACCGGCCCGGGACCGTGTACGCGAGCGGGGGCGGGTTCGCCGACGGCGTCGCCGACTTCGACGCCGACTTCTTCGGCATCAGCCCGCGCGAGGCGCTGGCGATCGACCCGCCGCAGCGGCTCATGCTGGAGGCGGCCTGGGAGGCGTTCGAGGACGCCGGCATCGACGCGACCTCGCTGCGCGGCAGCGACACCGGCGTCTTCTGCGGGGCGGTGTCCTCCGACTACGGCGGCCGGATGACCGCGGACCTGGAGGGCTTCCGGCTCGCCGGCAAGACCTCCAGCGTGGTGTCGGGCCGGATCGCGTACAGCTTCGGCCTGGAGGGGCCGGCGGTGACGGTGGACACCGCCTGCTCGTCGTCGCTGGTGGCGCTGCACATGGCCGCGCAGGCGCTGCGGTCGGGCGACTGCTCGCTGGCGCTGGTCGGCGGGGTGACGGTGCTCGCCGGGCCGTACCTGCTGGTCGAGTTCAGCCGGCAGCGCGGGCTGGCGCCGGACGGGCGCTGCAAGGCGTACGCCGCCGGCGCGGACGGGACCGGCTTCGCCGACGGGCTCGGCCTGCTCGTGGTCGAGCGGCTGTCCGACGCCCGGCGCCGCGGGCACCGGGTGCTGGCCGTGGTGCGGGGCAGCGCCGTCAACCAGGACGGCGCGTCGAACGGGCTGACCGCCCCCAACGGTCCCTCCCAGGAGCGGGTGATCCGGGCCGCGCTGGCCAGCGCCGGCCTGTCGCCGTCCGATGTGGACGCGGTCGAGGGGCACGGCACCGGCACGATGCTCGGTGACCCGGTGGAGGCGCAGGCCCTGCTGGCGACGTACGGCCAGGGGCGGACCGACGGCCCGCTGCGGCTGGGATCGATCAAGTCGAACATCGGCCACACCTCGGCGGCGGCCGGGGTGGCGGGCGTGATCAAGATGGTCCAGGCGATGCGGCAGCAGCTGCTCCCGCCGACCCTGCACGTGGACGCGCCCACCCCGCACGTGGACTGGGAGGCCGGGCAGGTCCGGCTGCTGACCGGGCCGGAGGAGTGGACGGCCACCGGCAACCGGCCGCGCCGGGCGGGGGTCTCCTCGTTCGGGATCAGCGGGACCAACGCGCACGTGATCCTGGAGGAGGCGCCGGCGGTCGACCCGGCACCGGTCGCCCAGCCGGCCGCGGTGCCGCCGGCGCTGCCGGTGCTGGTGTCCGGCCGCACCGAGGCCGCGCTGCGGGCGCAGGCCGCGCGGCTGGGGGCGTTCCTGGCCGACCGGCCCGAGCTGGAGCTGGCCGACGTCGCCTTCTCGGCCGCCACGACGCGGGCCCAGCTGGAGTGGCGGGCGGCCGTGGTGGCGGGGGATCCCGGCCCGCTGCGCGCCGGGCTGGCGGCGCTGGCGGCCGGGTCGCCGGCGGCGGGCGTGGTCGAGGGCAGGGTGGTGGAGGGGCGGACGGCGTTCCTGTTCACCGGTCAGGGTGCGCAGCGGGCCGGGATGGGTGTGGAGCTGGCCGCGTCGTACCCGGTCTTCCGGGAGGCCTGGGACGAGGTCTGCGCGGAGCTGGAGCCGCGGGTCGGTCGGTCGCTGCGGGACCTGGACGCGGAGTCGGTTGATCGGACCGAGTTCACGCAGGCGGCGCTGTTCGCGGTCGAGGTGGCGCTGTACCGGCTGGTGGAGTCGCTGGGGCTGCGGCCGGACTTCCTGATCGGCCACTCCGTGGGCGAGATCGCGGCCGCGCATGTCGCCGGGGTGCTGTCGCTGTCGGATGCCTGCGCGCTGGTCGCTGCGCGCGGCCGGTTGATGGGTGCGCTGCCGGCCGGTGGCGGGATGGTGGCCGTGCAGGCGGCTGAGGCCGAGGTGGTGGAGTCGCTGGCCGGCTTCGCGGGTCGGTTGTCGATCGGCGCGGTCAACGGTCCTCAGGCGACTGTGGTGTCTGGTGATTCGGATGCGTTGGATGAGTGGTTGCCGCGGTGGGAGCACCGCAAGACGACCCGGTTGCGGGTGTCGCACGCGTTCCACTCGCATCGGATGGAGCCGATGCTGGCCGAGTTCCGGTCGGTGGCCGAGGGGCTGACTTTCGCTGTGCCGCGGATCCCGGTGGTGTCCAACGTGACCGGACAGGTCGTCTCCGCCGAGCTGACCGACCCCGGCTACTGGGTTGACCACGTCCGGCAGCCGGTCCGCTTCCTCGACGGGATCCGCACCCTGGCCGCCGAGGAGGTCAGCCGGTTCCTGGAGCTGGGCCCGGACGGCGTGCTCACCGCGCTGGCCCGCCAGGCGGTGGAGCAGGACGACGCCGTCTTCGCCGCCGCGCTGCGGGCTCGCCAAGCCCGAGGCGGCGACCTTCGCCGGCTTCCTCGGCCGGGCGCACGTCGCCGGGGCGCGGGTCGACTGGGTCGCGTACCACGCCGGGGCGCGGCGGGTGGAGCTGCCGACGTACGCGTTCCAGCGCGAGCGCTTCTGGCTGCCGCCGGACACCGGGGTCGGCGACCCGGCCGCGGCCGGGCTCGGTCGGCTCGGTCACCCGCTGCTGGCCGCCGCGGTGCCGGTCGGCAACCGCGGCGAGTGGCTGTTCACCGGACGGCTGTCCGCGCAGACGCAGCCGTGGGTGGCCCAGCACGTGCTGCTGGGCAGCGTGGTCGTGCCCGGCACCGCGATCGTCGAGCTGGCCCTGACGGCCGGCCGGCACGCCGGCGCCCCGGTGGTGGACGAGCTGGTCCTGGAGGCCCCGCTGCTGCTGGACGGCGACGCCGCGGTCCAGCTGCAGGTCACCGTGGCCGAGCCGGACGAGGAGGGCCGGCGCGAGGTCGCTGTCTACTCCCGACCGGAGACGGGTGACGAGGTGGCTACCCGGCACGCCCGCGGAGTGCTCGTGCCGGACGCGGAGGCGCCCGCGGAGTGGCCCGCGGAGTGGCCGCCGACCGGCGCCGAGCCGCTGCCGGTCGACGACCTCTACACCGACCTCGCCGAGATCGGCTACGACTACGGTCCGGTCTTCCAGGGACTGCGCGCGGCCTGGCGGGACGGCGACGAGGTGTACGCCGAGGTCGCGTTGCCGGACGGCGCCGGCGTCGACGGCTTCGGCATCCACCCGGCGCTGTTCGACGCCGCCCTGCAGAGCTGCGCGGCCGTGGTCAGCGGCGGCGAGGGCCAGCACAAGATGCCGTTCAGCTGGTCCGGGGCGCGGCTGGACCAGCCGGGTGCCGCCCGGCTGCGGGTCCGGGTGATCGCGACGGGCGAGTCGTCGGTCCGGCTGGACGCGGTCGACGAGTCCGGCGCCGCGGTCGTGTCGGTGCGGACGGTCGCCGTACGCCCGGTCGACCAGTCCCAGCTGGACGGTGCCCGCCGGGCGGGCAGCAGCGCGCTGTTCCAGCTCGACTGGGCCCCGGTGGCGGTCGACGGCACGGGGGTGCCGGGCCGGATCGCCCTGCTCGGCGACCTGCCGGGCACGGGTGACCGCTACGCCGACCTGGACGCGCTGGAGAGCGCGCTGGCCGAGGGCGCGGTGATCCCGGACCTCGTGGTCGCGGCGGTGTCCCCTGTGGACGCCACCGGGACGGCCGCCGCGGCGCGGGCGGTCACCAGGGAGACCTTGGCCCTGCTGCAGCGCTGGCTGGCGAGCGAGCCCGTCGCCGCCACCCGGCTGGTGGTGGTGACGCAGGGCGCCGTCGACACCGGCCAGGAGTCGCCGGACGTCACCCAGGCGCCGGTGTGGGGCCTGGTGCGCAGCGCCCAGGCCGAGCATCCCGGCCGCTTCCTGCTGGTGGACGTCGACGACGGCCAGCCGCACTGGGCCGCGCTGGCCGGCCTGGACGAGCCGCAGCTCGCCGTACGCGGGGAGCGCCTGCTGGCACCCCGGCTCGGCCGTGCCGGCCCGCCGTCGCGCGAGCCGATGCCGCTCGACCCCGCCGGCACGGTGCTGGTCACCGGCGGCACCGGCGGTCTCGGCGCGGTGTTCGCCCGGCACCTGGTTGCGGCCCACGGCGTGCGGCAGCTGCTGCTGGTCAGCCGCCGCGGCCCGGACGCGCCGGGGGCGGGCGAGCTGGTCGAGGAGCTGGGCGGGTTCGGCTGCCGGACCCGGGTGGTGGCCGCCGACGTCGCCGACCGCGACCAGCTGGCCGCGCTGATCGGGTCGCTGGACGAGCCGCTGACCGCCGTGGTGCATGCGGCCGGGGTGCTGGCCGACGGGGTGGTGGAGTCGCTCACCCCGGAGCAGCTGGACCGGGTGCTGCGGCCCAAGGTCGACGCCGCGCTGCACCTGCACGAGCTGGCGCCCGACGCCGAGCTGGTGCTCTTCTCCTCGGTCGCCGCGCTGCTGGGCAGCCCCGGCCAGGGCAACTATGCCGCCGCGAACGCCGCGCTGGACGCCCTCGCCGCCACCCGCCGGGCCGCCGGCCTGCCGGCGACCTCGCTGGCCTGGGGGCTGTGGGCGGAGGCCACCGGCATGGCCGGCGAGCTGGGCGAGGCCGACCTGGTCCGCCTCGAGCGGACCGGCGTCGGCGCCCTGTCCGCCGAGCTGGGCGTGGAGCTCTTCGACCAGGCGCAGCAGGTCGACCGCGCGCTGGTGGTCCCGGTCCGGCTCGATCTCGCCACGCTGCGGGCGCGATCGCGGGACGGCCAGCTCCCGCCGCTGCTGCGCGGGCTGGTGCCGGCACCGGTGCGCCGCGCCGGCGCGGGTGGCTCGCTGGCCCAGCGGCTGGCCGCCGCACCCGAGGCGGACCGCGAGCAGATCGTGCTGGAGGTGGTGCAGGCGCAGGTCGCCGCGGTGCTGGGGCACGCCTCGGCGGCGGCGGTCGACCCGGCGCGCGCCTTCAAGGAGCTGGGCTTCGACTCGCTCGCCGCGGTCGAGCTGCGCAACCGGCTCGCCGAGGCGACCGGCGTACGGCTGCCGTCCACTCTGGTCTTCGACCACCCCACCTCGGCCGCGGTGGCCCGGCTGCTGCTGACCGAGGTCGCCGGCTCGGCCGAGACCGCCCGCCCGGCGCCCCGCCCCCGCCGGGCGAAGGCGGACGAGCCGCTCGCGATCGTCGGCATGAGCTGCCGCTATCCGGGCGGGGTCTCCTCGCCGGCCGAGCTGTGGGAGCTGGTCGCGTCCGGCCGGGACGCGATCTCCGGGCTGCCCACCGACCGCGGCTGGGACGTCGAGCGCCTGTACGACCCGGACCCCGAGCACCTCGGGACCGTCTCCACCCGGGGCGGCGGGTTCCTGGAGCGGCCCGGCGAGTTCGACGCCGGCTTCTTCGGGGTCGGCCCGCGCGAGGCGCTGGCCATGGACCCGCAGCAGCGGCTGGTGCTGGAGGCGGCGTGGGAGGCGTTCGAGGACGCCGGCATCGACCCCACCTCGCTGCGCGGGACCGACACCGGGGTCTTCTGCGGCGTGGTCGCCACCGACTATGGCCAGGGCGGGCCGCCCGAGCTGGAGGGCTTCCGCCTCACCGGGACCACGGCGAGCGTGGTGTCCGGCCGGGTCGCGTACACCTTCGGCCTGGAGGGCCCGGCGGTCTCCGTCGACACCGCCTGCTCCTCGTCGCTGGTCGCGCTGCACATGGCCACCCAGGCGCTGCGGTCCGGCGAGTGCTCGCTCGCGCTGGTGGGCGGCGTCACGGTGATGGCGAACCCGTTCCTGCTGGTCGAGTTCAGCCGGCAGCGCGGGCTCGCGCCGGACGGGCGCTGCAAGTCGTACGCGGCCGACGCCGACGGGACCGGCTTCGGCGACGGACTGGGCCTGCTGGTGGTCGAGCGGCTGTCGGATGCACGTCGCAACGGTCACCGCGTCCTCGGGGTCGTCCGCGGCACCGCGGTGAACCAGGACGGCGCGTCGAACGGGTTGACCGCGCCCGAACGGTCCCTCGCAGGAGCGGGTCATCCGCGCGGCGCTGGCCAACTCCGGGCTGACCGCGTCCGATGTGGACGCGGTCGAGGGTCACGGGACCGGCACGATGCTGGGTGACCCGATCGAGGCCCGGGCCCTGCTGGCGACGTACGGCCAGGAGCGGGTGGACGGGCCGCTGCGGCTGGGGTCGATCAAGTCGAACATCGGCCACACCTCGGCGGCGGCCGGGGTGGCGGGCGTGATCAAGATGGTGCAGGCGATGCGGCACGGGGTCCTTCCGCGGACCCTGCACGCTGGCGAGGCGTCGCCGCACGTGGACTGGGAGGCCGGGCGGATCCGGCTGCTGACCGAGGCGGAGGAGTGGGCCGCGAACGGGCGGCCGCGCCGGGCCGGGGTGTCCTCGTTCGGTGTCAGCGGGACCAACGCGCACGTCGTCCTCGAGGAGGCTCCGACCGAGCCGGCCGCGGTGCTGGCTGCCGAGCCGGCCGGCGACGCCGGCCCGGTCGCGGTGCCGGTGCCGGTGCTGCTGTCGGCCAAGAGCCAGCCGGCGCTGCGGGCGCAGGCGGCACGGCTGCGGTCGCACCTGGCCGACCGCCCCGAGCTGGCGCTGGCCGACGTCGCCTTCTCCGCGGCCACCACGCGGGCTCAGCTGGACGAGCGGGCCGCGGTGGTGGCGGGTGACCGCGATGCGCTGCTGGCCGGGCTGGCGGCGCTGGCGGCCGGCAAGCCGGCGGCCGGGGTGGTCGAGGGGTCGGTGGTCGGCGGCAAGACGGCGTTCCTCTTCACCGGTCAGGGTGCCCAGCGCGCCGGGATGGGTGTCGAGCTGGCGGCGGCGTACCCGGTCTTCCGGGAAGCCTGGGACGAGGTCCTCGCCGAGCTGGAGCCCCTCGTGGGCCGGTCGCTGCGCGACCTCGACGCTGAGCTGCTGGACCAGACACAGCACACGCAGGCCGCGCTGTTCGCGATCGAGGTCGCGCTCTTCCGGCTGGTGGAGTCCGTCGGCCTGCGGGCGGACTTCTTGATCGGTCACTCGGTCGGGGAGATCGCGGCTGCGCACGTGGCCGGGGTGTTGTCGCTGGCGGATGCCTGCGCGCTGGTCGCGGCTCGCGGCCGCCTGATGGGTGCGCTGCCCGCGGGCGGCGGGATGGTGGCCGTGCAGGGCGCTGAATCCGAGGTGGCTGAGTCGTTGGCCGGCTTCGGGGGTCGGTTGTCGATCGCGGCGGTGAACAGTCCTCAGGCGACTGTGGTGTCGGGTGACCTGGACGCGGTGGAGGAGTGGCTGCCGCGGTGGGAGCACCGCAAGACGACCAAGCTGCGGGTGTCGCACGCGTTCCACTCCCACCGCATGGAGCCGATGCTGGCCGAGTTCCGTACGGTCGCCGAACGACTGTCCTTCCGGGAGCCGGCCATCCCGGTCGTGTCCAACCTGACCGGCGAGGTCGTCTCCGCCGAGCTGACCGACCCCGGCTACTGGGTCGACCACGTTCGCGGCGCGGTGCGGTTCCTCGACGGCGTACGGACCCTGGAGCGTGAGGGCGTCCGCCGGTTCCTCGAGCTGGGTCCGGACGGGGTGCTCACCGCGCTGGCCCGCCAGGCGGTCGAGGAGGACGCCGTCCTCGCCCCGGCGCTGCGGGCGCGCAAGCCCGAGGCGGCGACCTTCGGCGGCTTCCTCGGCCGGGTCCACGCCACCGGCGGGACCGTCGACTGGCCCGCCTTCTTCGCCGGCGCGCGCCGGGTCGACCTGCCGACGTACGCGTTCCAGCGGGAGCACTACTGGCTGCTGCCGCAGGCGCGGCCGGGTGATCCGGCCGCCGCCGGGCTGCGCGGGCTCGGTCACCCGCTGCTGGCCGCCGCCGTCCGGGTCGGCGACCGGGACGAGTGGCTGCTGACCGGCCGGCTGTCGATCGAGACGCAGCCCTGGGTCGCCGACCACGTGCTGCTCGGCACCGTGGTCGCCCCGGGCACCGCGCTGGTCGAGCTGGCCCTGACGGCCGGCCGGCACGCCGGCACCCCGGTGGTGGACGAGCTCGTCCTGGAGGCGCCGCTGCTGCTGGCCGGCACCGAGCCGGTCCAGCTGCAGGTGACGGTCGGCGAGGCCGACGCCGACGGCCGCCGCGAGGTCGCCGTCTTCTCCCGGCCCGAGGCCGGGGACGCCGAGGCGACCCGGCACGCCCGCGGGCTGCTCGCACCGGACGCCGAGCCCGCCACCGCCTGGCCGGCCGAGTGGCCGCCGGCGGGCGCCGAGCCGCTGGACGTCGACGCGCTCTACGCCCACACGGTCGACATCGGCTACGACTACGGCCCGGCCTTCCAGGGCGTCCGGGCGGCCTGGCGGGACGGCGACGAGGTCTACGCCGAGGTCGCCCTGCCCGAGGGCGTCAGCGAGGTCGGATTCGGCATCCACCCGGCGCTCTTCGACGCCGCGCTGCAGAGCGGCGTGACCCTGCTCAGCGACGGCAGCCGGCACAAGATGCCGTTCAGCTGGGCCGGCGCGCGCCTGGACCGCACCGGCAGCTCGCGGCTGCGGGTCCGGGTGGCGGCGACCGGCGAGTCCGCAGTCCGGCTGCAGGCGGTCGACCAGGACGGCGCGCCGGTCGTGTCGGTCCGGTCCATCGTGGCCCGGCCGGTCGACCAGGCGCGGATCGAGAGCGCCTCGCGGCCGGGGAGCTCGCTGCACCAGCTCGACTGGGTCGAGGTCGCGGGCGCCGACGCCGCGCCGGTGCGACTGGCGCTGCTCGGTGAGATCGTGGGCGACGGGGAGCGATTCGCGGACCTGGACGCGCTGGAGCGGGCGCTCGCCGGCGGGGCGGCGGCCCCGGATGTCGTGGTCACCGCGGTGTCGCCTGTGGACGCTGCCGGTCCGGCCGAGGCGGCCCGGGCGGTCACCACGGACACGTTGTCGCTGCTCCAGCGGTGGCTGGCCAGTCCGGCTCTCGCGGACACCCGGCTGGTGGTGGCCACCCGCGGCGGTGTCGCGGTGGGGGACGAGGCGCCCGACCTGGCGGTCGCGCCGGTGTGGGGGCTGGTGCGCAGCGCGCAGTCCGAGCACCCGGGCCGGTTCGTGCTGGTCGACGGCGACGCCGACTGGTCGGCCGTCACCGCTCTGGACGAGCCGCAGATCGCCGTACGGGACGGCCGGCTGCTGGCGCCCCGGCTCGTCCCCGCCGCCGAGCCGGCCGAGGCCGCGCCGCCGCTGGACCCGGACGGGACCGTGCTGGTCACCGGTGGCACCGGTGGGCTGGGTGCGGTGTTCGCCCGGCACCTGGTGTCCGTGTACGGGATCCGCCGGCTGGTTCTGGTGAGCCGGCGTGGTGTGGACGCTCCGGGTGCCGGGGCGCTGGTCGAGGAGCTGGAGGGGCTCGGTGCGGCCGTACGGGTTGAGGCGTGCGACGTCGCCGACCGCGACCAGATCGCCGGGATCGTCGGCTCGGTCGGCCCGCTGGCCGCGGTGATCCATGCGGCGGGTCTGCTCGATGACGGCACGATCTCCTCGCTCAGCCCCGGGCAGCTGGATCGGGTGCTGCGTCCGAAGCTGGACGCCGCGGTGCACCTGCACGAGCTGGTCCCCGACGCGGAGCTGGTGCTCTTCTCCTCGGTCGCCGCGCTGATCGGCAGCCCGGGGCAGGGCAACTACGCCGCCGCGAATGCGTTCCTCGACGCCCTGGCCGCGCACCGCCGCGCCGCCGGCCTGCCGGCGACGTCATTGGCGTGGGGACTGTGGGCGGACGCCGCCGGCATGGCCGGCACTCTCAGCGAGGCCGACCTGGCCCGGCTGGAGCGGATGGGCACCCAGCCGCTGCCGACCGAGCTGGGCCTGGCCTTCTTCGACCGCAGCCGCGCGCTGGATCGGGCGCTGGTGGTGCCGGTGCGGCTCGACCTGGCGGCGTTGCGGACGCAGGCCCGCGCCGGGCTGCTGCCGCCCCTGCTGCGCGGGCTGGTCCGGGTGCCGGCCCGGCGGGTCGACACCGCCGGCGGCTCCCTCGCCCAGCGGCTGGCCGGGCTGGCCGGCGCGGAGCGCGAGCGGGCGGTCGTGGAGCTGGTCCAGGCCCAGGTCGCCGCCGTGCTCGGGCACGCCTCGGCGGCGGCGGTCGAGCCGGGCCGGGCGTTCAAGGAGCTCGGCGTCGACTCGCTGGGTGCGGTGGAGCTGCGCAACCGGCTGACCCAGGCGACCGGCGTACGGCTGCCGTCCACTTTGGTCTTCGACCACCCCACGTCCGCCGCGGTGGCGCGGCTGCTGTTGAGCGAGGTGGCCGGAGCGGTGGAGACCGCCCGGCCGGTGGTGCGCACCCGCCGGCCCGCGGCGGACGAGCCGCTGGCGATCGTCGGGATGGCCTGCCGCTATCCGGGCGGGGTGTCCTCCCCGGCCGAGCTGTGGGAGCTGGTCGCGTCCGGGCGGGACGCGATCTCCGAGCTGCCCACCGACCGCGGCTGGGACCTGGAGCGGCTGTACGACCCGGACCCGGAGCAGCCGGGGACGGTGTCCACCCGCGGCGGCGGTTTCGTGGACCGGGTCGGGGACTTCGACGCCGGCTTCTTCGGGGTGAGCCCGCGCGAGGCGCTGGCGATGGACCCGCAGCAGCGGCTGGTGCTGGAGGGCGCCTGGGAGGCGTTCGAGGACGCCGGCATCGACCCGGCGTCGCTGCACGGCTCGGACACCGGCGTCTTCTGCGGTGTCGGCCCGTCCGACTACGGCGCGATGACGGCCGGCGCGGTGCCCGAGCTCGAGGGCTTCCGGCTGACCGGCGCGACCACGAGCGTGGTCTCGGGGCGGGTGGCGTACACCTTCGGGCTGGAGGGCCCGGCGGTCTCGGTGGACACCGCCTGCTCCTCGTCCCTGGTCGCGCTGCACGTCGCGTCCCAGGCGCTGCGGTCCGGGGAGTGCTCGATGGCGCTCGTGGCCGGCGTGACGGTCATGGCGGGCCCTTTCCTGCTCATGGAGTTCAGCCGGCAGCGGGGGCTGGCGCCGGACGGGCGCTGCAAGTCGTACGCCGCCGGTGCGGACGGGACCGGCTTCTCGGACGGGCTCGGCATGCTGGTGCTGGAGCGGCTCTCGGACGCCCGCCGCAACGGCCGGCGGATCCTCGGTGTCGTCCGGGGCAGCGCGATCAACCAGGACGGCGCGTCAAACGGGCTCACCGCCCCCAACGGCCCCTCCCAGGAGCGGGTCATCCGGGCCGCGCTGGCCAACGCCGGCGTGGCTGCGTCCGATGTGGACGCGGTCGAGGGCCACGGCACGGGCACCCGGCTCGGTGACCCGATCGAGGCCCAGGCGCTGCTGGCGACGTACGGCCAGGAGCGGGTGGACGGGCCGCTGCGGCTGGGCTCGATCAAGTCGAACATCGGCCACACCTCCGCCGCCGCCGGCGTCGCCGGGATCATCAAGATGGTCCAGGCGATGCGGCACGGCGTGCTGCCCCGCACCCTGCACGTGGACGCTCCCTCGCCGCACGTGGACTGGGAGGCCGGCGAGATCCGGCTGCTGGCCGAGCCCGAGGAGTGGCCGGCCGGCGACCGGCCCCGCCGGGCGGGCGTGTCCTCCTTCGGGGTCAGCGGGACCAACGCGCACGTGATCCTGGAGGAGGCGCCGGCCGGCGCCGCGCCGGAGCCGGGCGGGCAGCCGCCGGCCGCGCTGCCGGTGCTGGTGTCCGGCAAGAGCGACGTCGCCCTCCGGGCCCAGGCCGATCGGCTCCGGGGCACCCTGGCGGCGCGGCCGGAGCTGGGTCTGCTCGACGTGGCGTTCTCGGCGGCGACGACGCGGGGGCAACTCGACCGGCGGGCCGCGGTGGTCGCGACCGACCGGGACTCGCTGCTGGCCGGGCTGGCGGCGCTGGCTGCGGGATCGCCGGTGGCGGGCATGGTGGGTGGGCGGACCGCGTTCCTGTTCACCGGTCAGGGTGCGCAGCGGGCCGGGATGGGTGTCGAGCTGGCGGCGTCGTACCCGGTGTTCCGGGAGGCGTGGGACGAGGTCTGCGCCGAGCTGGAGCCCCGGGTCGGTCGGTCGCTGCGGGACCTGGACGCGGAGTCGGTCGATCGGACCGAGTTCACGCAGGCGGCGCTGTTCGCGGTCGAGGTGGCGCTCTACCGGCTGGTGGAGTCGCTGGGGTTGCGGCCGGACTTCCTGATCGGTCACTCGGTCGGGCGAGATCGCGGCCGCGCATGTCGCCGGGGTGTTGTCGCTGTCGGATGCTTGCGCGCTGGTCGCGGCTCGGGGTCGGTTGATGGGTGCGCTGCCGGCCGGCGGCGGGATGGTGGCCGTGCAGGCCACTGAGGCCGAGGTGGCCGAGTCGCTGGCCGGCTTCGCGGGTCGGTTGTCGATCGGCGCGGTCAACGGTCCTCAGGCGACCGTCGTCTCCGGCGACTCAGACGCCCTCGACGAGTGGCTGCCGCGGTGGGAGCACCGCAAGACGACCCGGTTGCGGGTGTCGCACGCGTTCCACTCGCATCGGATGGAGCCGATGCTGGCCGAGTTCCGGTCGGTCGCCGAGGGGCTGACCTTCGCTGTGCCGCGGATCCCGGTGGTGTCCAACGTGACCGGACAGGTCGTCTCCGCCGAGCTGACCGACCCGGGCTACTGGGTCGACCACGTCCGGCAGCCGGTCCGCTTCTTCGACGGCGTACGGACCCTGGAGCGTGAGGGCGTCCGCCGCTTCTTCGAGCTGGGCCCGGACGGTGTGCTCACCGCGCTGGCCCGCCAGGCCGTCGAGGAGGACGCGGTCTTCGCCGCCGCGCTGCGGGCCCGCAAGCCCGAGGCCGACACCTTCGCCGGCTTCCTCGGCCAGGCGCACGCCGCCGGCGCCACAGTCGACTGGTCGGCGTACTACGCCGGCACCGGCGCGCGCCGGATCGAGCTGCCGACGTACGCCTTCCAGCGCGAGCGCTACTGGCTCACCGCCGGCCCGAACGCGGGCGATCCGAGTGCGGCCGGGCAGCGCCGGGTCGAGCACCCGGTGCTCGCCGCCGCGCTGCCGCTCGCTGACCGGGACGAGTGGGTGCTGACCGGGCGGCTGGCCGCGGAGACCCACCCCTGGACCGAGGACCACGTCGTGCTCGGCCTCACCGTGCTGCCCGGCGCCGCCCTGGTCGAGCTGGCGCTGGCCGCCGGCCGGCAGGCCGACACCCCGGTGGTGGACGAGCTGGTGCTGGAGGCCCCGCTGGTGCTGCCGGCCGAGGGTGCGGTGGCGGTGCAGGTGACGGTGGGTCCGGCCGAGGACGGCCGCCGCGAGGTGGCGATCTACACCCGGCCCGAGGCGGGCACCGAGCCGGCGACCCGGCACGCCCACGGCACGCTCACCGCGACGGCGCCGGCGGTCGCACCCTTCCCGGCGGAGTGGCCGCCGACCGGGGCCGAGCCGGTGCCGGTCGACGGGCTCTACGACCGGCTGGCCGACGCCGGCTACGAGTACGGGCCGGTCTTCCAGGGCCTGCGGGCCGCCTGGCGATCCGGCGACGAGGTGTACGCCGAGGTCGCGCTGCCCGACGACACCGGCGCCGGCCGGTTCGGGATCCATCCGGCGCTGCTGGATGCCGCGCTGCACGGCGGGCTGGTGGACCGGGACCGGCAGGCGGCGGTGGAGCTGCCGTTCTCCTGGTCCGGTGTCCAGCTGGGACGGTCCGCGGTCAGCCGCGTCCGGGCGCGGCTCGCCCCGGTCGGCGGGTCGGCGTCGCGCATCGATCTCGTCGACGAGGACGGCCGCCCGGTCGCGAGCGTCGAGCGGTTCACCTCCCGGCCGGTCGACCCGGCGCAGCTCGACCGCGGCGCGAAGGCAGGAGCCACCCCGCTGCACCGGGTCGAGTGGGCCGAGGTTGCGGTCGAGGGCACCGTCTCGGCGCGGGTCGCCGTGCTCGGTGACCTGACCGCGGGTGAGCGGTTCGCCGACCTCGACGCGCTGCAGCGGGCGCTGGCCGACGGGGCGACGGCTCCGGACGTCGTCGTGGCCGGGGTGTCCGCAGTGGACGCCGGCGGCCCGGCGGAGGCCGCCCGGCACGTCGCCGGCAGCACGCTCGCGCTGCTGCAGCGGTGGCTGACCGGCGCGGCCGGTGCTCGGCTGGTCGTGGCCACCCGCGGCGGTGTCGCCGTGGGTGACGAGGCGCCCGACCTCGCGCTGGCGCCGGTCTGGGGGCTGGTGCGCAGCGCGCAGTCCGAGCACCCGGGCCGCTTCCAGCTGGTCGACGTCGACGACGCCGAGCCGGACTGGGCCGCGCTGGCCGGGCTGGACGAGCCGCAGCTGGCCGTACGGCAGGGCCGGGTGCTGGCGCCCCGGCTGGCCGCCGTGCCGGCGCTGCCGGACGGCCCGTGGCGGCTGGGCATCGAGCAGAAGGGGTCGCTGGAGGGCCTCGGGATCATCGCCTCCGATGCGGACCGGCCGCTCGCGGCCGGCGAGGTCCGCATCGGCGTACGGGCCGCGGGCCTGAACTTCCGCGACGTGCTGATCGCCCTGGGCATGTACCCGGGTGAGGCGCCGCTGGGCAGCGAGGCCGCCGGCGTGGTCCTCGAGGTCGGGTCCGCTGTGGACGACCTCGCGGTCGGGGACCGGGTGCTCGGTCTGATGGCCGACCCGTTCGGGCCGGTCGCGGTGACCGACCGGGCGATGGTGGCGCGGATGCCGGCGGGCTGGTCGTTCGCGCAGGCGGCGTCGGTGCCGGTGGTGTTCCTGACCGCGTACTACGGGCTGGTCGACCTGGCTGGCCTGAAGCCGGGGGAGCGGGTGCTGGTGCACGCGGCGGCCGGCGGGGTCGGGATGGCCGCGGTGCAGATCGCCCGGCACCTGGGTGCCGAGGTCTACGCCACCGCCAGCCCGCCGAAGTGGGCGGCGGTGGAGGCGCTCGGCGTGCCGGCCGACCGGATCGCGTCCTCGCGGGACCTCGGTTTCCGGGACGCGTTCCTGTCCGCCACCGGCGGGTCCGGTGTGGACGTCGTGCTGGACGCGCTGGCCGGGGAGTTCGTGGACGCCTCGCTGGACCTGCTGCCGCGGGGCGGGCGGTTCGTCGAGATGGGCAAGGCGGACGTCCGCGACCCGGACGAGGTCGCGGCGGAGCACGCCGGGGTCCGGTATCAGGCGTACGACCTCTTCGAGGCCGGGCCGGCGCGGATCCAGCAGATGCTGACCGAGGTGCTCGCGCTCTTCGAGCAGGGCGTGCTGGACCACGCCCCGATCCGGACCTGGGACGTGCGGCGCGGGGTCGAGGCGTTCCGCTTCCTGCGGGAGGGCCGCAACGTCGGCAAGGTCGTGCTCACCGTCCCGCCGCCGCTGGACCCGGACGGGACCGTGCTGGTCACCGGTGGCACCGGTGGGCTGGGTGCGGTGTTCGCCCGGCACCTGGTGTCCGTGTACGGGATCCGCCGGCTGGTTCTGGTGAGCCGGCGTGGTGTGGACGCTCCGGGTGCCGGGGCGCTGGTCGAGGAGCTGGAGGGGCTCGGTGCGGCCGTACGGGTTGAGGCGTGCGACGTCGCCGACCGCGACCAGATCGCCGGGATCGTCGGCTCGGTCGGCCCGCTGGCCGCGGTGATCCATGCGGCGGGTCTGCTCGATGACGGCACGATCTCCTCGCTCAGCCCCGGGCAGCTGGATCGGGTGCTGCGTCCGAAGCTGGACGCCGCGGTGCACCTGCACGAGCTGGTCCCCGACGCGGAGCTGGTGCTCTTCTCCTCGGTCGCCGCGCTGATCGGCAGCCCGGGGCAGGGCAACTACGCCGCCGCGAATGCGTTCCTCGACGCCCTGGCCGCGCACCGCCGCGCCGCCGGCCTGCCGGCGACGTCGCTGGCCTGGGGACTGTGGGCGGACGCCGCCGGCATGGCCGGCACTCTCAGCGAGGCCGACCTGGCCCGGCTGGAACGCTCCGGCGTCGGCGCCCTGTCCACCGAGCTGGGCCTGCAGCTCTTCGACCAGGCCCGCCGGCACGACGACGCCCTGCTCGTCCCGGTCCGGCTCGACCCGGCCGCGCTGCGCGGGCAGGCCCGCGCCGGGATGCTGCCGCCGCTGCTGCGCGGCCTCGTCCGGACCCCGGTCCGTACCCGGGCCGGCGGGGGGTCGCTCGCGCAGCGGCTGGCCGGTGTCCCGGCCACGGACCGCGAGCGGGTCGTGCTGGAGCTCGTCCAGGCCCAGGTCGCCGCCGTGCTCGGGCACGCCTCCGCCGGCGCGGTCGATCCCGACCGGGCCTTCAAGGAGCTGGGCGTCGACTCCCTCGCCGCCGTCGAGCTGCGCAACCGGCTCAGCCAGGCCACCGACCTGCGGCTGCCGACCACGCTGGTCTTCGACCACCCGAGCGCCACCGCGATCGCGCGGTTCGTGCTCGCCGAGGTCGGCGCGGTCGAGGAGACGGCGGCCCGGCCGGTCGTCCGGACCCGGCCCGCTCCGGCGGACGAGCCGCTGGCGATCGTCGGGATGAGCTGCCGCTATCCGGGCGGGGTCTCCTCGCCGGCCGAGCTGTGGGAGCTGGTCGCGTCCGGTCGGGACGCGATCTCCGGGTTGCCCACCGACCGCGGCTGGGACCTGGAGCAGCTGTACGACCCCGACCCGGACCGGGCCGGCACGGTGTCCTCCAGCGGCGGCGGGTTCGTCGACGGTGTGGGCGACTTCGACGCCGGCTTCTTCGGGGTGAGCCCGCGCGAGGCGCTGGCGATGGACCCGCAGCAGCGGCTGGTGCTGGAGGCGCGCCTGGGAGGCGTTCGAGGACGCGGGCATGGACCCGTCCTCGCTGCGGGGCAGCGACACCGGCGTCTTCTGCGGCGTGGTCACCTCGCACTACGGGCCGATGGTGACGCCGGAGCTGGAGGGCTTCCGGCTGACCGGGACCACGGCCAGCGTGGTGTCCGGTCGGGTCGCGTACAGCCTGGGCCTGGAGGGTCCGGCCGTCTCGGTGGACACCGCCTGCTCGTCGTCGGCGGTGGCGCTGCACCTGGCGTCCCAGGCGCTGCGGTCCGGCGAGTGCTCCCTCGCGCTGGCCGGCGGCGTCACCGTGATGTCCGGGCCGTTCCTGCTCATGGAGTTCAGCCGGCAGCGCGGGCTCGCGCCGGACGGGCGCTGCAAGTCGTACGCGGCCGACGCCGACGGGACCGGCTTCGCCGACGGGCTAGGGCTGGTCGTGCTGGAGCGGCTGTCCGACGCTCGGCGCAACGGCCACCGGGTGCTCGGCCTGCTCCGGGGCAGCGCGGTCAACCAGGACGGCGCCTCGAACGGGCTGACCGCGCCCAACGGTCCCTCGCAGGAGCGGGTCATCCGCGCGGCGCTGGCCAACGCGGGCCTGTCGCCGTCCGATGTGGACGCCGTGGAGGGTCACGGGACCGGCACGATGCTGGGTGACCCGATCGAGGCCCGGGCCCTGTTGGCGACGTATGGCCAGGAGCGGGTGGACGGGCCGCTGCGGCTGGGGTCGATCAAGTCGAACATCGGCCACACCTCGGCGGCGGCCGGGGTGGCGGGCGTGATCAAGATGGTGCAGGCGATGCGGCACGGGGTCCTTCCGCGGACCCTGCACGCTGGCGAGGCGTCGCCGCACGTGGACTGGGAGGCCGGGCGGATCCGGCTGCTGACCGAGGCGGAGGAGTGGGCCGCGAACGGGCGGCCGCGCCGGGCCGGGGTGTCCTCGTTCGGCGTGAGCGGCACCAACGCGCACCTGATCATCGAGGAGGCGCCGACGGCCGAGGAGCCACCCGCCGGGCCGCGGTCGGCGCCGCCGGTGGTGCCGGTGCTGGTGTCCGGCAAGGGCGAGGCGGCGCTGCGGGCGCAGGCCGAGCGGCTGCGGTCACACCTGCTGACCCGGCCCGAGCTGACGCCGGCCGAGGTCGGCCGGTCGGCCGCGACGACCCGGGCGCACTTCGACCGGCGGGCCGCCGTGATCGCGGGCGACCGGGACGCCTTGCTGGCGGGGCTGGCGGCGCTGGCGGCCGGGTCGCCGGCGGCGGGCGTGGTCGAGGGCAGGGTGGTGGAGGGGCGGACGGCGTTCCTGTTTACCGGTCAGGGTGCGCAGCGGGCCGGGATGGGTGTGGAGCTGGCCGCGGCGTACCCGGTCTTCCGGGAGGCCTGGGAGGAGGTCTGCGCGGAGCTGGAGCCGCGGGTCGGTCGGTCGGTGCGGGAGCTGGACGCGGAGTCGGTTGATCGGACCGAGTTCACGCAGGCGGCGCTGTTCGCGGTGGAGGTGGCGCTGTACCGGTTGGTGGAGTCGCTGGGGTTGCGGCCGGACTTCCTGATCGGTCACTCCGTGGGCGAGATCGCGGCCGCGCATGTCGCCGGGGTGTTGTCGCTGTCGGATGCTTGCGCGCTGGTCGCTGCGCGCGGTCGGTTGATGGGTGCGCTTCCGGCGGGTGGCGGGATGGTGGCCGTGCAGGCGGCTGAGGCCGAGGTGGCCGAGTCGCTGGCCGGCTTCGCGGGTCGGTTGTCGATCGGCGCGGTCAACGGTCCTCAGGCGACTGTGGTGTCTGGTGATTCGGATGCGTTGGATGGGTGGTTGCCGCGGTGGGAGCACCGCAAGACGACCCGGTTGCGGGTGTCGCACGCGTTCCACTCGCATCGGATGGAGCCGATGCTGGCCGAGTTCCGGTCGGTGGCCGAGGGGCTGACTTTCGCTGTGCCGCGGATCCCGGTGGTGTCCAACGTGACCGGACAGGTCGTCTCCGACGAGCTGACCGACCCCGGCTACTGGGTCGACCACGTCCGGCAGCCGGTCCGCTTCTTCGACGGCGTACGGACCCTGGAGCGTGAGGGCGTCCGCCGCTTCTTCGAGCTGGGCCCGGACGGTGTGCTCACCGCGCTGGCCCGCCAGGCCGTCGAGGAGGACGCGGTCTTCGCCGCCGCACTGCGCACCCGCAAGCCCGAGGCCGACACCTTCGCCGGCTTCCTCGGCCAGGCGCACGCCGCCGGCGCCACGGTCGACTGGCCGGCCCTCTTCGGCGGCGTGCCGACCGTCGAGTTGCCGACGTACGCCTTCCAGCGCCAGCGCTACTGGCTGCCGCCCGCGCTCGGCACCGGCGACGCGCCGACCACCGGGCTCGGCCGGCTGACCCACCCGGTGCTCGCCGGCGGGCTCCAGATCGCCGACCGGGACGAGTGGGTGCTCACCGGCCGGCTCTCCGCGGACGGCCAGCCCTGGACCCGGGACCACGCGGTCTTCGGGACGATCGTCGTGCCGGGCGCCGCCTTGGTCGAGCTGGCGCTCGCCGCCGGCCGGCAGGCCGACACCCCGGTGGTGGACGAGCTGGTGCTGGAGGCGCCGCTGGTGCTCACCGACGCGGCAGTGCGGGTGCAGGTCACGGTCGGGGAGCCGGACGAGGCCGGCCGCCGGCCGGTCGCGATCTACTCCCGCCCGGAGGCGGGCGCGGAGCCGGCGACCCGGCACGCCCGCGGCATGCTCAGCGCGGAAGCGCCGGCGGTGGTGCCGTTCCCGGTCGAGTGGCCGCCGGCCGGTGCGACGCCGGTGCCGGTCGACGGGTTCTACGACCGGCTGGCCGAGGCCGGCTACGACTACGGGCCGGTGTTCCAGGGGCTGCGGGCCGCCTGGCGGCACGGTGACGAGCTCTTCGCCGAGGTCGCGCTGCCCGACGGCGCCCGCGCGGAGAGCTTCGGGATCCACCCGGCGCTGCTGGACGCGGCGCTGCACGCCGGCCTGCTGGACCGGCCGGCGGGCGGCCCGGCCGAGCTGCCGTTCTCCTGGACCGGGGTCCGGGTCGGGCACGGCGGGGCGGTCACGGCCCGGGTGCGGGTTTCGCCGGCCGGCGAGTCGGCCCGGCACGTCGACCTGGTCGACGAGACCGGCGCGGTGCTGGCCTCGGTGGCTGCGCTCGCCGTCCGCCCGGTCGACCCGGCCCAGCTGGCGGCCGGACCCGGCGAGCGATCGCTCTACCGCGTCGACTGGGTGCCCGTCCCGGCCACGGCGGTCGGCGGGTCGACCCGGGTGACGGTGCTGGGCGACGACCAGGACCTGGACGCCCTGGCACAGAGCGCACCCGACGTCGTGGTGTTCCCTGTGGACAGTGCCGGACGGGCGACCGAGCAGACTCTGAGCCTGCTGCAGCAGTGGCTGGCCCGCGAGGAGCTGACCGGGACGCGGCTGGTGGTCGCGACCCGCGGCGGCGTCGCGGTGGGCGACGAGGACCCCGACCTGGGCCAGGCGCCGGTGTGGGGGCTGGTGCGCAGCGCGCAGTCCGAGCACCCGGGCCGGTTCGTCCTGGTGGACCGGGACGACACCGAGCCCGACTGGGCCGCGCTCGTCGGGCTCGACGAGCCACAGCTGGCCGTACGGCGGGGCACGCCGCTCGCGCCCCGGCTGGCCGCCGTGCCGGCGCTGCCGGACGGCCCGTGGCGGCTGGGCGTCGAGCGCAGAGGATCGCTGGACGGGCTGGGCATCGTCGAGTCCGATGCGGACCGGCCGCTGGCCGCCGGCGAGGTCCGCATCGGCGTACGGGCCGCGGGTCTCAACTTCCGCGACGTGCTGATCGCCCTGGGCCTCTACCCGGGCGAGGCGCCGCTGGGCAGCGAGGCCGCCGGCGTGGTCCTCGAGGTCGGGTCCGCTGTGGACGACCTCGCGCCCGGTGACCGGGTGGCGGGCCTGGTGGTCGACGCGTTCGGGTCGGTCGCGGTGGCCGACAGGCGGATGGTCGTCCCGGTCCCGGCCGGCTGGTCGGACGCCGAGGCGGCGTCGGTGCCGGTGGCCTTCCTCACCGCGTACTACGGGCTGGTCGACCTGGCTGGCCTGAAGCCGGGGGAGCGGCTGCTGGTGCATGCGGCCGCCGGCGGGGTCGGGATGGCCGCGGTGCAGATCGCCCGGCACTTCGGCGCCGAGGTGTACGCGACGGCCAGCCCGGCCAAGTGGGACGCCGTACGGGCCCTCGGGGTCGACGAGGGGCGGATCGCGTCCTCGCGGGACCTCGGTTTCCGGGACGCGTTCCTGTCCGCCACCGGCGGGTCCGGTGTGGACGTCGTGCTGGACGCGCTGGCCGGGGAGTTCGTGGACGCCTCGCTGGACCTGCTGCCGCGGGGCGGGCGGTTCGTCGAGATGGGCAAGGCGGACGTCCGCGACCCGGACGAGGTCGCGGCGGAGTACGCCGGGGTGCGCTACCAGGCGTACGACCTCTTCGAGGCCGGCCCCGAACGGATCCAGCAGCTCCTCCGCGAGGTCGTCGCGCTCTTCGAGCACGGCGTGCTGACCCACTCGCCCATCCGGACCTGGGACGTCCGCCGGGGCGCCGAAGCGTTCCGCTTCCTGCGGGAGGGCCGCAACACCGGCAAGGTCGTGCTCACCGTCCCGCCGCCGCTGGACCCGGACGGGACCGTGCTGGTCACCGGTGGCACCGGCGGGCTCGGCGCGGCCTTCGCCCGCCACCTGGCCGGGAGCGGCGCGCGGGAGCTGGTGCTGCTGAGCCGGCGCGGCCCGACCGCGGACGGTGCCATGGAGCTGGTGGCGGAGCTGGCCCGGCTCGGCGCCGACGCCCGGGTCGAGGCCTGCGACGTGGGCGACCGCGAGCAGCTGGCCGAGCTGATCGGGTCACTGCCGCACCCGGTGTCCACGGTCGTCCACGCCGCCGGTGTCCTCGACGACGGCACAATCTCCTCACTCAGCCCCGAGCGCCTGGAGCGGGTGCTGCGGCCCAAGCTGGACGCCGCGATGCACCTGCACGAGCTGGTCCCCGACGCGGAGCTGGTGCTCTTCTCCTCGGTCGCCGCGCTGATCGGCAGCCCGGGGCAGGGCAACTACGCCGCCGCCAACGCGGCTCTGGACGCCCTGGCCGCCCACCGCCGGTCCCGCGGCCAGCCCGCGGTCTCGCTGGCCTGGGGGCTGTGGGCGGAGACCGGCGGGATGGCCGGCGGGCTCAGCGAGGCCGACCTGGCCCGCCTGGAACGCTCCGGCATCGGCGCGCTGCCCACCGACGTCGGTCTCCGGCTCGCCGACCAGGCCCGCCGGCACGACGACGCCCTGCTCGTCCCGGTCCAGCTCGACCACGCGGCACTCCGGGCCCGGGCCCGTGCCGGCACCCTGCCGGCGCTGCTCCGCGGTCTCGTCCGCGCGCCGGTCCGTACGGCGGCGGCCACCGGCGAGTCCCTCCGGCAGCGGCTGGCCGCGGTCGCCAGAGACGACCGGGAGCGGGCGGTGCTGGACTTCGTCCGCGCCGAGGTCGCCGCCGTGCTCGGGCACGCCTCCGCGGCCGCCGTCGACATTGAGCAGGACTTCAAGGAGCTCGGGTTCGACTCCCTGGCCGCGGTCGAGCTGCGCAACCGGCTCACCCAGCAGACCGGGCTGGTGCTGCCCACGACGCTGGTCTTCGACCACCCGACCGCCGCCGCGGTGGCCCGGCTGGTCGCCGCCGAGCTGGGCGACGACCAGGTCGGCCCGGCCGAGCAACCGGCCGCGCCGGCCCGGGACGGGACGCTCGGCGAGCTGCTGCGGCAGGCACACCGGCAGGGGGCGGTCGCCGACGCGCTGCCGCTGCTCACCGGGGCCTCGCGGTTCCGGCCCGCCTTCGCGGCGGCGGCCGACCTGCCCGACGGCGACGAGTACGTCGTGCGCCTGGCCTCCGGCGGCACCGCCCCCGCGATCGTCTGCGTGCCGTCCTTCGTGGTCGGCTCCGGCCCGCACCAGTTCATGCGTTTCGCCGACCGGTTCGCCGGTGAGCGGGACGTGTACGCCTGCTCGCTGCCCGGCTTCCGCGGCACCGAGCCGGTCCCGGCGTCCTGGGACGCGGCCGCGGACGTGCTGACCGCGTCGATCCGGCGGGCGGTCGGCGACGCCACGGTCGTGCTGGTCGGCTACTCGACCGGCGGGGTGCTGGCACGCTCGGTCGCGGCCCGGCTGGAGGTCGCCGGCGCCGCGCCGGCCGGCGTCGTTCTCCTCGACACCCCGATGCCGGACGACGACGAGGCGACCCGGCGGGTCTTCACGCTGGTGATGACCCAGGTGCTGGGGCGGCAGCCCGGAGCCGTACCGGTCGACGACGGCAGCTGGCTGGCCATGGGGACGTACCTGCGGCTGATGGCCGAGCACCGGCCGGAGCCGGTCGCCGCGCGGACTCTGCTGGTGCGGGCCGGCGTGCCGCTCGACGGAAGCGGCGCCGCCTGGCCGGCCTGGCAGGTCGCCGATGCCGAGGTCGAGGTCGCCGCCGACCACTTCGCGCTGGTCGAGGCGGCGGCGCGGACCACCGCCGACGTGACCGAGAGGTGGCTCAGCGGGTGACGCCGTCGCGACGGAGAGCCGGCGGACCGGCCGGCACCGCCACCCCCCGGCCCGGGGGCGGCTCGCCGTCCGCGCCGACCACCGGTCACGGGTCGGCGTACGCCGGCCCACCGCCGCACTCGCACGCATACCGAGTCCGACCGTGACAAGGAACCGCCGAGAAAGGTGACACCGATGGACGCACCGAAGACCACGCCGGGGGAGACCACTGCCGAGCGGTGCCCGGTCGACCACACGGCGCTGGCCGCGGCGCCGCCGGCCGAACCGGCCGCGGCGGACCCGGCTCCCATCCCGGCCACCGAGCTGCCCGGGCCGACCACGCACGTGGTCAAGCAGATCATCACGTACTGGCGGCGGCAGCAGGAGTTCATGAAGGAGTGCCGCGAGCAGTACGGCAGCCGCTTCGCCATCACCATCCGGATTCCCCCGAAGCCGCTGTACGTGATCACCGACCCCGACGACATGCGGCAGATGTTCCTGGCGCCGGCGGACGTGCTGCACACCGGCAACGGCTCGGCCACGCTGGAGAAGTTCACCGGCCAGTCCGGCCTCGCCTGGCTGGACGAGAACGACCACAAGAACCGGCGCAAGGTCCTCATGCCGAGCATGCACGGCAAGGCGTTCGAGCGCATCGAGGCGTCGGTCAACGAGATGGCCGCGCGCGAGGTGGCCGGCTGGCCGCAGGACCGGGTCACCAAGCTGCACCCGCACATCCACCGGATCACGCTCAACGTGATCAACGAGGTGATCTTCGGGAAGCAACCGCCGAAGGTGTGGGACGAGCTCATCGAGGTGCTGCTCAAGATGATGCACTTCAACTACCGGGTCGCGTCGACGCTGATGATCCACAAGATGTCGCCGCGGACGGTGCGGGTGCTGACCGCGCTCCGGCCGCTGGGGCTGCACCGCTTCCTCAAGCGGCGGGAGCGGGCCGACGAGCTCATCGCCGAGGCGGTCGAGGAGCGCCGCCGGTCCGGCTACATGGGCGACGACATGCTGTCCGTGCTGCTTGCCACCACCCACGAGGACGGCTCGCCGCTCAGCCAGACCGAGCTGCGCGACGAGATGATGACGATGTTCCTCGCCGGCACCGAGTCGACCGCCTCCGGCATCGCCTGGGCGCTGGAGAACCTCAGCCGCGAGGACGCGATCCGGGAGCGGCTGGTCGCCGAGATCGACGCCGGCGAGACCGACGACTACCTCACCGCCACCGTCTACGAGATCCTCCGGCTGCGCCCACCGGTGTCGCAGATCATCCCGCGCGAGGTGATGAAGCCGATCACCATCGGCGGGGTCCGGTACGAGCCCGGGATGGCGCTGATGGCGAGCGCGTACCTGCTGCACCATGACCCGGCCACGTACCCGGACCCGTACCGGTTCCGCCCGGAGCGGTTCCTCGGCACCAAGCCCGGCATGTACACCTGGATCCCGTTCGGCGGCGGCCGCACCCGCTGCCTCGGCGACAAGATCGGCATCATGGAGATGAAGGTCGTGCTGCGCGAGGTGCTGGCCCGGTACGAGCTGCGCCGCGACGACCCGGAGCCGGAGACCAGCCGGAGCAAGAGCATCGTCACCGTGCCGTCGAAGGGCGCCCGTCTGGTGCTGCGGGTCCGGTCGCCGCAGCCGGCCTGAGCGGGGAGCGGGGCGGGGCGACAGCGGCCCGCCCCGCTCCGCGTCACAGCTGGGTGTCGATGAACTGGAACATCTCGTCGTCGGACAGCGCGGCCAGCTCGTCGCCGACCTCCTCCGGGCCGGCCTGGTCCCGGCCGCCGCCGGCCTCGCGCCGCGGCGGCCTCGCCCGGCCGCCGCCGGCGGCACCGTCCCGCCCGTCGAGCGCGGCCACCGCTGCCTGCAGCACGGCCAGCACGCGGTCCCGGTCCTCGCCGCCGCTCACCTGCGCGGTCACCTGCTCCAGCGTCCGCCGGAGCAGCTCGTCCGGCGCCGCCGGGGCCGGCAGCAGCTCCCGCAGCAGGTAGTCCGACAGCCCGACCACGGTGGGCTGGCTGAAGACGAGCGTGGTCGGCAGCCGCAGGCCGGTCTCCCGGCTGAGCCGGGTGCGCAGCTCCACCGCGGTCAGCGAGTCCAGGCCCATCTCGCTGAACGGGGTGTCCACCTCGACCGCCGCCACCGAGCCGTGCCCGAGTGCGGCCGCGACCTGGGAGCGGACCAGGTCCCGGACGGCCGCGGCGGCGTCGGACCGCCGCAGCCCGGCCAGCCGGACGGCGAACCCGTCCGGGGCGGGGGTGTTGTCGGCCGCCGGGACCGGCGCGGCCGCCGCCTGGCGTCGGGGCCGGACCAGGCCGCGCAGCACCGCCGGCACCTCGCCGCCGGACTCGGCCCGGGTCCGTACGCCGGCGAGGTCCCACCGGGCGGCCAGCACCGGGCCGGTGGCGGTCAGCGCCTGGTCCAGCAGGGCGAGCCCGTCGGTCACGGGCAGCTCGGCCAGCCCGCTGCCGGACAGCCGGGACCGGTCCGTCGTGGACAGCCCGCCGGTCAGCCCGGTGGGCAGCGCCCACAGTCCCCAGTCGACGGACACGGCGGGCTGCCCGCGGTCGATCCGGTGCCGGGCCAGCGCGTCCAGGAACGCGTTCGCCGCGGCGTACCCGGACTGGCCCAGCGTGCCGAGCACGCCGGCGACCGAGGAGAAGAGCACGAACGCGGCCAGCGGCCGGTCCGCGGTCAGCTCGTGCAGCAGCCAGCCTGCCTCGACCTTGGGCCGCAGGACCGCGTCCAGCCGCTCCGGGGTCAGTCCCTCCACAGTGGAGTCCTCGAGCACGCCGGCCGAGTGCACCACCCCGACCAGCGGCCGGTCGGCCGGCATCGAGGCCAGCAGCGCGGTGAGCGCGCGTCGGTCGGCGACGTCGCAGGCGGCGACCCGGACGGTCGCACCCTGCTTTCCCAGGCCCGCGACCAGCTCGGCCACCCCGTCGGCGTCGGGACCGCGGCGGGAGGTGAGCAGCAGGTCGCGTACGCCGTGCCGCTCGACCAGGTGCCCGGCCACCAGCGCGCCGAGCCCGCTGGTGCCGCCGGTGACCAGCACCGTGCCGCCGGTCAGATCCGGGGTCGGGCCGTCGAGGTCCGGCGCGGCGGCGACCCGCGGCACCAGCACCGCGCCGTCCCGGACCATGCACTGCGGCTCGCCGGCGTCCAGCGCGGCGGCCAGCAGCCGCCAGCTGCCTTCGCCGCCGTCGCCGGGGTCGGCCAGCGCGAACCGGTCCGGGTGCTCGGCGATCGCCGACCGCAGCAGGCCCCAGGCCGGCGCCGAGCCGAGCGCCTCCGGGTCGGCCAGCACGACCAGGCGGGCGGCGCCGTGGTCGGTCGCCAGCCACGACTGCACGGTGTCGAGCAGCTCGGCCAGCGCCTCGCGTACCGCGTACGGCGGGTCGTCGGCCAGGTCGTCCTCGTCCGGCAGGTACGGCAGCAGCACCACGTCCGGTGCCTGGACCTCGGTGAGCGCGTCGACCAGCGGCGCGGAGATGCCGTCGGCCCGCACCGCCTCGGCGATGCCGGCCGCCCGCGGGTCGATGCCGACGACCGTCCACCGGCGACCGGCAGGGTCGGCGGGGGTGAGCGGGGTGCGGACCCAGTCCAGCCGCTGCAGCCCCGACTTCGCCGTGGCGGCAGCCGTCGGCGGCCGCAGGGTGAGCGCGGCGACACCGCCCAGCGACCTGCCGGTGCCGTCCGCCACCGCGATGGCGACGTCCCCGTCGACCGAGCGCTGAAGGTGCACCCGGAGGGTGTCGGTGCCGTCCGCGGCCAGCCGTACGCCGGACCAGGAGAACGGCAGCAGCAGCCCCTCGCCGGCGTCCGTGGCGTCGAGCACCAGCACGTGCAGGGCGGCGTCGAGCAGCGCCGGGTGCACCGCGAAGCCGTCGGTCGACAGTCCGGCCGGCAGCCGCACCTCGGCATACCGGTCGGCCCCGGACGACCAGGCCGCGACCAGCCCCTGGAAGGCCGGCCCGTAGCCGTAGCCGGTCTCCGCCAGCCGCTCGTACGCGCCAGTCAGGTCGACGGGCTCGGCGCCGGCCGGCGGCCAGCTCGCCGGCCCGGCCGGTGCCGGCGGGACCGGGCCGAGCGTCCCGGTGGCGTGCCGGGTCCACCCCGCGTCCGGGTCGCCGGTCGGCCGGGCGTGCACCACCAGCGACCGCCGGTCCTGCTCGTCGGCCGCCCCGACCGCGAGCTGCAGCTGGACCGTGCCGGACTCCGGCACCACCAGCGGCGCCTGCAGGGTCAGGTCGTCGATGCCGTCGGCGCCGGCCGCGGCGGCGGCCTGCAGGGCCAGCTCGACGAACCCGGTGCCGGGCAGCAGCACGGTCGCGGTCACCGCGTGGTCGGCCAGCCAGCGGGTCCGGGCGCGGGACAGCCGCCCGGTCAGGAGCAGGCCGCCGGAGTCGGCGACCTCGGTGGTCGCCTCCAGCAGCGGGTGCGCCGGCCCGCCGGCCGTGCCGTCCAGCCAGTAGCGGCGGCGGTCGAACGCGTACGTGGGCAGGTCCGCCGGTCGGGTGGCCGGGCCGTGGGGCCACCGCACCGGCAGTCCGGCCACCCAGGCCTCGCCCAGCGACAGCGCGAAGCGCTCCGGTCCGCCCTCGTCCCGGCGGAGCGAGCCGACGACCGCCACCTCGGCGCCGGTGGCCTCGACCGTCTCCTGGACGGCGATGGTGAGCACCGGGTGCGGGGACATCTCCACGAAGCAGGTCGCGCCGTCCTCGACCAGCGCGTCGACGGCGGGTTGGAAGCCGACGCGGCCGCGGAGGTTGCGGTACCAGTAGCCGGCGTCCAGCGCGGCGGTGTCCAGGAAGCCACCCTCCACCGTGGAGTAGAAGGGGATCTGCCCGGACTTCGGCGCGATCGGCCCCAGGGCCTCGGCCAGCTCGGCCTCGATCGCCTCGACATAGGCCGAGTGGGAGGCGTAGTCCACCGGCACCCGACGAGCCCACACCCCGTCCCGGTCGCAGCCGGCGAGCAGGTCGTCCAGCAGCTCGGGCTCGCCGGCGACGACCACGGAGCCCGGGCTGTTGACGGTGGCCACCGAGACCCGGCCGGTGTAACCGGCGATGCGCTTCTCGACCTGATCGACGGGCAGGCTGACCGAGACCATCCCGCCCCGGCCGGCGAGCCGCTCGCGCACCACCCGGCTGCGCAACGCCACCACCCGCGCGGCATCCACCAACGACAACCCACCCGCCACATACGCGGCCGCGATCTCACCCTGCGAATGACCCACCACCGCGGCCGGCTCCACCCCGTACGACCGCCACAACGCAGCCAACGACACCATCACCGCGAACAAGACCGGCTGGACCACATCCACCCGCTCCAACGACGGCGCCCCCGGCGCCAGCCGCAACACATCCTCAACCCGCCAGTCCACAAACGCCGCCAACGCCTCATCACACGCCGCCAACTCCCCCGCGAACACCGGCGAGGACTCCAACAACCCCACCGCCATCCCCGCCCACTGCGCCCCCTGACCCGGGAACACGAACACCGCCTTGGGCTGCGTCGCCGCGGTGCCGGTGCGCGCGGCGTCGACCGGCTCGCCGGCGGCCACCGCCGCCAGCGCCGCGGCCAGCTCGGTCCGGTCGGCCGCGACCGCCACCGCGCGTCGGGCGAAGGCCGGACGCCGCCCCAGTGCCGGACCTGCGGCGGTCAGGTCCACATCGGACGCCTGCTCCGCGTACGCCCGCAGCTGCCCGGCGTTGGCCTGCAGGGCCGCGGTCGAGCGGGCGGACAGCGGCCACACGAGCAGGTCGGTCGGCTCCGCCTCCGCTTCCGGCTCGGGGACGGCTTCGAGGATCACGTGGGCGTTCGTGCCGCTGATCCCGAAGCTGGACACCGCGGCCCGCCGCGGCCGGTCGCCGGCCGGCCAGTCCTGCGGCTCGGTGAGCAGCCGCAGCTCGCCGGCGCTCCACTCGACGTGCGGTGACGGCTCGTCCGCGTGCAGGGTGCGCGGCAACGTCCCGTGCCGCATCGCCAGCACCATCTTGATCACGCCGGCCACCCCGGCCGCGGCCTGGGTGTGCCCGAGGTTGGACTTCACCGAGCCCAGCCACACCGGCTGGTCGGCCGGCCGGTCCTGCCCGTACGTGGCCAGCAGCGCGTGCGCCTCGATCGGGTCGCCCAGCGCCGTCCCGGTCCCGTGCGCCTCGATGGCGTCCACATCGGACGGTGCCAGGCCGGCGTCGGCGAGGGCGCGCCGGATCACCTGCTGCTGGGCCTGACCGTTGGGTGCGGACAGCCCGTTGCTGGCGCCGTCGGAGTTGACCGCGGCGCCGCGGATCACCGCGAGCACCGGGTGGCCGTGGCGGCGGGCGTCGGACAGCCGCTCCAGCACCAGCATGCCGGCGCCCTCGGCGAAAGACGTCCCGTCGGCGGCGGCGGAGAACGCCTTGGCCCGCCCGTCCGCGGACAGCCCGTCCTGCCGGGTGAACTCGACCAGGATGCCCGGGTTGGCCATCAGCGTGACGCCGCCGGCCAGCGCGAGCGTGCAGTCGCCGTGCCGCAGCGCCTCGGTGGCCAGCTGCAGCGCGACCAGCGACGAGGAGCAGGCCGTGTTCACCGTCAGCGCGGGACCCTGCAGCCCGAAGGTGTACGCGATCCGGCCCGAGGCCACGCTCGTCTCGGTGCCGGTGAGCAGGTGGCCGTCCACCGTCCCGGTCGGCTGGTGCAGCCGCGGGCCGTAGTCCGTCGGCATCGCCCCGACGAAGACGCCGGTCGGCGAGCCGGCCAGCGACGCGGGATCGATGCCGGCCCGCTCCAGCGCCTCCCAGCTCGTCTCCAGCAGCAGCCGCTGCTGCGGGTCCATGGCGAGCGCCTCGCGCGGGCTCAGCCCGAAGAACGCCGCGTCGAACTCGTCCGCGTCGTGCAGGAAGCCGCCGTACGGCGATCGGCAGGTGCCGGCCTGGTCCGGCCCGCCGAGCAGGGCGTCCAGGTCCCATCCGCGGTTGGTCGGGAACGGCGAGATCGCGTCGGTGCCGGCGGCCAGCAGCTCCCACAGCCGCTCGGGCGAGCTGGCGCCGCCCGGGTAGCGGCAGCCCATCGCGACAATGGCGATCGGCTCGTTGCCGGCCGCGGCCGGGGTGGGCGCACCGGCCGAGGTCGGCGCGGTCACGACCGGGACGGGCTGATCGGTGGCGCCGGCCAGCGAGACCAGGTGGTCGGCCAGTCGCTCCGGGGTCGGGAAGTCGTACACGACCGAGCTCTGCAGCCGCAGCCCGGTCGCCTGCCGCAGCCGGCTGCGCAGCTCGATCGCTCCGACCGAGCCGAGGCCGAGGTCCTTGAACGAGCGCGCCGGGTCGACCGATCCGCCGTCCAGCACGGCGCCGGTGACCTCCAGCACCAGCTCCCGCAGCGCCTCCGGGTCCACAGTGGATGACGCGGCACCGTCGGCCGGCGCAGTCGGCACCGCCCGGTCCACCGGGGTGCCGGTCAGCCAGTGCCGCTCGCGCTGGAAGGCGTACGTCGGCAGGTCGATCAGCCGCGCCCTCTCGTCCGGTCCGAGGTCGACCTCGGCACCGCCGACCCACGCCTCGGCCAGGCTCCGCGCGAACCGCTCCGGCCCGCCCTCGTCCCGCCGCAGCGTGCCCACCACCGCCGCCTCGACTGCGGCGTCCTCGGCGGTCTCCTCGATGCTGCCCACCAGCACCGGGTGCGGGCTGCACTCGACGACGAGGCCGCCGCCCAGCTCCAGCGCTCGCCGGGTCGCGGTGGCGAACTGAACCGGCTGCCGCAGGCTGTGGAACCAGTAGTCGGCGTCCAGCCCGGCGGTGTCCAGCTCCGCACCGGTCAATGTGGACACGAGGACCGCGTCCGTGCTCGCCGGCCGGATCCCGGCCAGCTCGGCGCGCAGCCGGTCCCGCAGGCCGTCCACCGCCACCGAGTGGGAGGCGTAGTCGACCGGCAGCAGCTTGGTCCGCAACCCGTCGGCGTCCAGCTCCGCCTGGAGCGCGGCCAGCGCCTCGGTCGGGCCGGAGACCACGACCGAGCCGGGACCGTTCTCCGCGGCCAGGGTGACCTCGGGCCCCATCCGGGCGGTGACCGCGTCGGCAGGCGCACCGACGGAGAGCATGCCACCGCCGGGCAGGCCACGGATGGCGCGGCTGCGCAGCGCCACCACCCGGGCGCCGTCGTCCAGCGTGAGCGCGCCGATCGCGGTCGCCGCGGCGATCTCGCCCTGAGAGTGGCCGACGACCAGCTCCGGCACCAGGCCGCGGCGCCGCCACAGCGCGGCCAGCGAGACCATGACCGTCCACAGTGCCGGCTGGACGACGTCCACCCGGTCGAGCCCGGGCGCGCCGGGCTCCTGCCGCAGCACGTCGAGCATGTCGAAGTCCACGTACGGCGCCAGCGCGGCCGCGCAGGCGGCGACCTGCTCGGCGAACGCCGGCTCGGCGTCGAGCAGGTCGCGGGCCATCCCCGGCCACTGCGAGCCCTGGCCGGGGAAGACCAGCACCGTCCGGCCGTCCACCGCGCGGCCGGTCACGACCGTCTCGTCCGGACGGCCGGCCGCCAGCGCGGCCAGGCCGGCCGGTCGGTCGGCACCGAGCAGCACCGCCCGGTGCTCCAACCGGGCCCGCGTGCGCAGCAGGGACAGCGCGACGTCGGCGGGCTCGGTGTCGGGGCCGAGGTGCCCGGCCAGCGCCGCCGCCTGGGCCCGCAGCGCCGGCAGGCTCCGGGCGGACAGCACCCAGGGCGAGCCGGCCGGCGGCGCGGTCCGCTCCACCGCGGGTCGCACGGGCGGGGAGGCGAGCACCAGGTGGCAGTTCGTCCCGCCCATGCCGAACGAGCTGACCCCGGCCACCAGCCGGCCGTCGCCGCCGGGCCAGTCGCGTGTGGACCGTACGACCTCGAGGTGCAGCTCGGTCAGCGGGACGTCGGGCCGGGGCTCCTCGAAGTTCAGGCTCGCCGGCAGCTCGCGGTGCGCGACGGCCAGCGCCGCCTTGACGAAGCCGGCGATGCCTGCCGCGCCCTCCAGGTGGCCGATGTTCGTCTTCACCGAACCGACCAGCAGCGGCGCATCGGCCGGTCGGTCGGCTCCGAGCGCGGCGCCGAGCGCGGCTGCCTCCACCGGGTCGCCGACGGGGGTGCCGGGGCCGTGCAGCTCGACGTACTGGACCTCGGCCGGCGCCACACCCGCCCGCCGGCAGGCCTCCCGCAGCAGCTCCTCCTGGGCCGGCCGGCTCGGCACGGTGAGGGCGTCGCCGCCGCCGTCGTTGTTCACGGCGCCGCCGAGCACCACGCAGTGCACCGGGTCGCCGTCGGCGAGCGCGGCCGACAGTCGCTTGAGGACGACGACCGCGCCGCCCTCGCCGCGCACGTAGCCGTTGGCCCGGCGGTCGAAGGTCCAGCAACGGCCGTCCGGCGACAGCGCGCCGAAGCTGCCGATCGTCTCGGTGGTCTCCGGCACCAGCATCAGGTTGACCCCGCCGGCGAGCGCGAGCCCGGCCTGGCCGGACCGCAGCTGCTCGCAGGCCAGCTGCACGGCCAGCAGCGACGAGCACTGTCCGGCGTCGACGGTCAGGCTCGGGCCGCGCAGGCCGAGCAGGTAGGACACCCGGTTGGCGAGCAGGCTGCGATGGACCCCGGTCATCGTGTACGGCCCCGGGCCGACCCGGTCGTGCAGCGTCGCGTAATCGTCGTTGATCGCGCCCACGACGACCGCCGTGTTGCTCTCCCGCAGCGCGGTCGGCGCGATTCGGGCCCGCTCCAGCGCCTCCCAGGCCAGCTCCAGCGCCAGCCGCTGCTGCGGGTCCAGGGCGGCCGCCTCGGCCCGGGAGATGCCGAAGAAGGCGGCGTCGAACCGGTCCACCTCGGGGAGGAAGCCGCCGCGGCGGAAGTCGCCCAGGTCCGCATCCGGCCAGCGGTCCGCCGGCACGTCGGTCACCGCGTCGCCGCCGGACCGCAGCAGCTGCCAGAACGCGTCCGGGTCGGCGGCGCCCGGCAACCGGCAGGCGATGCCGACGACCGCGATGGGATCCCCGACCCCGGCCTGGTCTTCTGCAGCAGACACTTGCTCACCCGCCGTCGTCATCGAGAACCGGTTGTGGTCGCGACCGACTCAGGCCAGCCGGACGCCGTGGGAGGAAGAGAACGTCCCACTCGGCAGCACCGTCCGAAGCATCCTGCCATTCGGTGCGCTAACGGGTCAAGAAACCCAAGATCGACCGTGACTGGAAGGAAACGGACGTACGCGCCGGATCAGGTGCCGGACCCGCCCGCTGTCCGGATCAGCCGGTCCGCTCCCGGTACGGCCAGGCGGTCGGGTCGCTGCCGCCGGCGGCGGCGAACGCGGCGGCGATCGTGTCGCGATCGGCATCGACGGCCAGCAGCGCGCGCAGCAGCAGCCGGGCCTTCAGCGCGTCCAGGTGCCCGGCGGCGACGAGCCCGCGGCCGAGCAGGTCGCTCTCGGAGCCGGGGAAGGCGTACGTGTGCCGCAAAGTGCTGCCGGCGCCGGTCCGGGAGGCGAGGACGACCGGGACTCGGGCGGCCAGCTCGGCGAGCTCGGGCACCAGCGCCGCCGGGACATGCCCCGCGCCGAACGCGGCGAGCACGACCCCGTCCACCCGGTCACCGAGCCCGGCGAGCAGGACGCCGTCGTCGCCGAAGGCCATGGGCACCAGGGCGACCCGGGGATCGCGGCGCGGCGGTGGGACGAGGAAGCGGCGTCCGGGACCAGCCGGCAGGAGGGGCCGACCCTCGACGACCTGGCCGAGTGGCCCGCCGTTCGGTGACCGGAACGCGGCGACGCTGGTGCTGTGCATCTTGCGGACCCGGCGAGCGGCGTGGATCTCGTCCGCCAGCACGACCAGCACCCCGTGGCCGCGGGCGGCCGGGCTCGCGGCGGTCTGGATGGCGGCGAGCAGGTTGGCCGGCCCGTCCGCGCCGGCGAGCGTGGGGTTCCGCATCGCGCCGGTCACCACGATCGGCTGCGGTCCGGCGTGGGCGAGGTCGAGCAGGTACGCGGTCTCCTCGATCGTGTCGGTGCCCTGGACGACCACGATCCCGTCGCTCGCTTCGCTCAGGCAGTGCCGGATCGCCTCGGCCAGCTCGGCGAGGTCGGCGAATCCGAGCGACGCCCCCGGCAGCCGCCGGAAGTCCTCCACCGCCACCGCGATGCCGGTCTCCGCCAGTCCCGGCACCGCCCCCACCAGGTCGGCGGCCGACAACGACGGCGTCACCCCGCCGGCACCGGTCATCGCGATGGTCCCGCCGAGCCCGAACACGGTCACCCGTCCCACGGCCTCCCCCTCCGCGCCGACTGCGATCCTCCCCAACCGGCGCCCGTCCCGGGTAGGTTCCGACGGTCCGTACCGAGGGAGGTCGCCATGACCGCGACGCCGCCGATCGTCGACCGCGAGACCTGGCAGGCGCAGGTGGACGAGCTCCTGGTACGGGAAAAGGCGCACACCCGCGAGGGCGACGCGATCGCCGCGGCCCGACGGCGGCTGCCGATGGTCGAGGTCGACCCGACGACTCCGCTCGTCGGCGCGGCCGGCGAGGTCACGCTCCTCGACACCTTCGAGGGCCGGTCCCAGCTGTTCGCGTCGTACCACATGTGGCACACCGGCCGCCCGGCCGCCGACCAGTGCGAGGGCTGCACCCACAACAGCGGCCACGTGCTCGAGCTGGGCTACCTGCACTCGCGCGACGTCACGTACGCGGTCTTCTGCCAGGGCCCGTACGACGAGTCCTCCCGCTACCGCGACTTCATGGCGTGGGACATGCCCTGGTACTCCGTGCCCGAGGCATCGGCCGGCACGCTGCTCGCCGGGCGCCACTTCGGCATGAAGGTCTGCTATCTGCGCGACGGCGACCGCGTCTTCGAGACGTACTGGACCACCGCCCGCGGCTGCGAGGTGATGGGCAGCAGCCTGGGCATGCTCGACATGACCGTGTACGGCCGACAGGAGCCGTGGGAGGACTCTCCCGACGGCTGGCCGCGCCGCTTCGGATCCGGCGAGCCGATGTCGGGCCAGTTCCGCCTCGACGGCCGGCCGATCTCCCAATGGTCCCGCCTCGCCGCCGGCCGCTCCGACAACCTCACCCCTTAGCCCGATCTTGTGTCACCGTCCGCAGTGGACTTCTTCGCGTACCCGCTCAATCGGTCAACGGCGCACCCGATAGCGCAGGTGAAGCACCCGGTTGCCCTGAATCACCACGTCGGGATCCTCCAACAGGTGCTGCGCGTCGACCGACCCGAAGTAGCGCTTGCCTGACCCGAACACGACGGGTACGACGTCCATGCGCACCTCGTCGACCAGGCCCGCGGCAAGCACCTGGCCACCGACGTCACCAGCGGCGACCTCGACGATGCGGTCACCCGCAAGCTCCTGCGCCTTCGCCACGGCTGCCTCGACGCCGTCGACGAAGTGAAACGGCGCCTCGGGGTCCCAGCCCTCGGGCTGCGGCCGGTGCGTCACGACGACCACGTGGTCGATCCCGCTCGGAGGCTTCCCGTCCCAGCCGTCCGTCATGTCGAAGACGTGGCGGCCGGCGATCGTCGCCCCGATCTGGTCCCAGTACGGCCGGATGTAGTCGTAGGACGTCTGCGACACCTTCAAGAAGCCGCTGTCGTCTAACGCGACATCACCGCTGGTGAGCCACTCGAACAGTGGACCGGGATCGTCCTTCTCGTCCGCGATGAAGCCATCCACCGACACCGTTGCGTTCATGACCAACTTGCCCACGGGGTGCCTCCTCTGCTCTGGGGTGACCCCAAAACTAGGGTGTCGTGAGCGGCCGCTCTTGTAAGGAATCAATCGGCCGGCAGCGGCCAGCCGTCTATCGCGTGGCCGGGATGTTCGCGCAGGAACCGCTGCCGGACTTCGACGTACCGGGTCGGCGTGAGCCCGGTGAACGCCCGGAACTCGTGGCCGAAGTGGGCCTGGTCGAAGTAGCCCGCACCGTGGGCGAGGTCGGCCCAGTCGATCGGTCCGGCAGGGTCGATCGCGAACACGGTGGCGGTAAAGCGGTAGGTGCGGGCCAGCCGCTTCGGCGTGACGCCGATGAGCTCCTTGAACCGCTGGGCCAGATGCGTGCTGCTGACACCGGCCGCCACCCTGAGGTCGCCGATCGCCACCGCCCCGCTGGTCGCCGCGATGACCCTGCTCGCATGGCGGACCAGCCCCAGGCCGGCGGTCTCGCTCAGCCGTCGCATCAGCTCCTCCTCGAGCAGCATCAGCATCTCGTGCGGTCCGTCCGCCGTGGCCAGCCGGTCTCGCAGCTCAGCAACGGCCGGCCGGCCCCAAACCTGCTCTACCGCCACCGGCCGGTCGCACAGCTCGGCCGCAGGCATCGGCAGGAACGGCGCCAGCCCCCACGGCTTGAAGTGGACGCCGACGGACCGGGTCCGAAGTGGATAGCCGAACTCCCACGCGCGGGTGGGCATGGTGACCACGCAGCCGTCGGCGTACTGGGCCATCTCGATGTCAGTGCCGCCGCGGATGCGGAACGGCGACCCGAGGTTGACGATGAGCAACGCCGACGGCGCCGGCGGCAGCGTCAGCCGGGCGTACGGCGACGCACCCTCCAGGTAGTAGAGGTCGTCGATCAGCCCGTCCAGCGGCGGTCCCGGCACTCTGGACACGTACTCCACGCCCACAAAGTATCGCCGACGCCCCGCCTGGCATCGCGCGCGCCGGGATGGTCCGGCCGCGCTGCCGCCACCATCGAGCCTCGATCACGCCCTAGCTTGCGCGGTTGACGCCGACTGCGACGGCATACCGCTGGTAGAGCCGGCGGAGCGAGTTCGCCGGGAAGTCGCTGCTCCACGGCTTGATCTCGCCGATGAAGTGGACTATGCCCTCGTGCTGGGTGAGGTAGGGCAGCCGGCCGGCACCGAAGCGGCCGTGCACGGAGTGCTCGACCAGCTTGTTCCACTTCTCGGGAATCGGCGTCCACGCCCCGGAGCACAGGATGTTGAGGATGTCCTGGTCGTGGGTGCGGAACTGGTGCCCATACCGGCGGTAGAGAGCGATGGCCCGCTCGGTCATGCCGGCCGCGCGCCACCGGTCCATGTCGATGAGCAGCACGCCAGAGTTGAAGTAGCCCGGTGGCTCAGCTCCGCGGTGGCTGAAGACCGCCGTTTCGCCGAGCGTCCAGGAGCGGTCGCCGCCCACCTCGTTGAGGACCGCGCCGATCGTCCGGCCCCCGAGGTCGACGTCCAGCAGCTCGGTGAGGTCGTCGAGCACGAGGGTGTCCGCGTCCAGGTAGACCGTGCGGCTGACGTCCGGGGGGAGCACGTCGCCGACATGCAGCCGACCGAGCGCGGCCGAGGTCCAGTGCTTGACCTGGTGCGGCAGCAGCATGTGGTCGGGCACGGCGTAGACCTCGACCTCGCCGGCCCGTCCCAGCGCGGCGACGAGGCGGCGGCGGCCGGCCGGGTCAAGCCCGCCGTCGAGGACGTGGAACCGTGCCACCGTGCGCCGGTCGCGCAGGTTGGCCCGGATCGAGTGGCCGACGACGATCGCCGGGTCGACGTACCGGCTGTCGATCGCGAGGACGACATCGGCGTGCCGTCGGGGCATGACTGCTCCTCCGCAGGTGAGTTGCCAACTAGTTTCCTAGGTTCTTGCCCGCTTGGCAACTCTGTGCCAGCAGCCCTAGGATGCTTTGGGTGAGCACCCGTGGGCGCGCCGTCGCAGTGCCGTCCACGGCGGCGCTGGTCCTGGTCACCGGTGTGGGGCCGCTCGGGACCGACACCTACATCGCCGGCCTGCCCGAGCTGCGCAGCTCGCTCGGAATCAGCGCGACCGTGGCTCAGCTCACGTTCACCACGTTCATCGTCGGGCTGGCGGTGGGGCAGCTCCTGCTCGGCGCGATCAGCGACGCGACCGGTCGCCGCCGGCTGCTGCTGGTCGGCGCGGTGGTGTTCACCGTGCTGTCCGCGGTCTGCGCGCTCGCGCCGAACGGCGCCGCGCTGCTGGCGGCCCGGTTCGGCCAGGGCGTCGCGGCCGGGGGCGGGGTGGTGGTCGGCCGCGCCGTGGTGACCGACACCTACCGGGGGCCGGAGGCGGCCGCGAGGTTCGGCACGCTGGCGTCGATCACGTTCCTCGGCCCCATCGTGGCGCCCGCGCTCGGCGGCGTGATCCTCGCTGTCGGCAGCTGGCGGACCGTGTTCGCCTTCCTCACCGCGATCGGGGTGCTGATGACCGTCGCCGTGCTGCTCGGGCTGCCGGAGACGCTGCTGCCGGAGCGCCGGCACGCCCCCGGGCTGCGAGACACCGCCGCCAGGATGACCGACCTCCTTCGCGACAGGCAGTTCATGCAGCACGTCACGGTCTACTGCCTGTCCGCGGCCGGGTTCTTCACCTACATCGGCGGCTCGGCGTTCGTGCTGCAGTCCGCGTACGACCTCGGCCCGTCCCGGTACGCGCTGCTCTTCGCCACCAACGCGGCGGCGATGGCGGGCACCGCCGTGCTGTTCCGGGCGCTGGTCGGCACGGTGGGACCCAGCCGGCTGCGCACCGCGGGGGTGACCGCCTCCACCGCCGCCGCGGTGAGCCTGCTCGGGTTGGCGCTCGCCGACCGCGCCGCGACCGGCTCCGTCGTCCTGCCGTGGGTGCTGCTCGGCGTGGTCGTGGCCGGGACTGGCCTGACCGTGCCGGCGACCACCGCGCTCACCCAGGAGGCGGGCCGGCGGGCCGCCGGGACGGCCGCGTCGCTGCAGGGCGGCATGGGCTTCTTCGTCGGCGCGCTGGTCACCCCGCTGACCGGCGTGCTGGGTTACACCTCGCTACTGCCGATGGCGCTGGCGATGACCGTGTTCTACCTGTCTGCCTTCACCCTGATGCGGATGATCGCCACGGGAAGGAGCTGACCGATGCCGAGCGGCGGGTTGCGGCCCGACGAGGTCCCCATCGACACCGACACCGTCCGGCGGCTGGTCGCCGCCCAGTTTCCGCAGTGGTCCGCGCTGCCGGTCACCCCGGTCGCCCGGTCCGGCTGGGACAATGCGACCTACCGGCTCGGTGCGGACCTGGCCGTCCGGCTGCCGCGACTGCCGCGCTGGGTCGGCCAGGTCGCCCGGGAGCAGCGCTGGCTGCCGCGGCTCGCGCCGCAGCTGCCGCTGCCCGTGCCGACCCCGCTGGCGCAGGGCGGGCCCGGCGAAGGCTACCCGTTTCCGTGGTCGGTGTACGGGTGGATCGAGGGCGAGACGGCCGACCGGGCGCCGGTCGCCGACCAGTCCGCCGCCGCGGTGGAGCTCGCCCGGTTCTTCGCCGCGCTGCAGGGGATCGACGCGACCGGCGGTCCGCCGCCGGAGTCGAGCAACGGCTTTCGCGGCACGTCTTTCGCCGACGAGCGCGACTCCCCGGTGGTCGAGCGCCGGATCCGGGCGATGATCGCCGAGCTCGACGGGCTGGCCGACACCGTCGGGCTGACCGCGGTGTACGAGGCGGCCCGGGCGGCGCCGGAGTGGCTCGGACCGCCGGTCTGGGTGCACGGCGATCCGGCGCCGACGAACCTGCTGACCCGGGACGGGCGGGTCTGCGCCGTGATCGACTTCGGCACGCTCGCCGTCGGCGACCCCGCCTGCGATCTGATCGTCGCCTGGACGCTGCTCGACGCCGGCAGCCGGGAAACGTTCCGCGCCAAGCTCGGGGTGGACGACGACACCTGGGCCCGCGGCCGGGGCTGGGGGCTGATCGAGGTGGTGCCGTCCCGGGCCGAGCTGGCCCACCCGGAGCGCGGATCGGCGGCGCGGCGCCGTATCGCGGAGCTGGTCGACGACTGCCGCCGGGTCGGCTGAAGCCGGAGCCGCCGGCGGGTCGCTCAGCCGGTGGCCTGCGCCGGCTGCGCGGCCGGCCGGGGCCGGTAGCCGTTGGACATGCCGCCGAGGTAGTACCGGACCGTGGGCCGGCCGGTAGAGACCAGCCGCACGCCGCGGACCAGCAGCGCGAGCAGGAACTTGTCGTCCGGTGCGGCATTGGACGCGTGGTCCTCCTCGCTGAAGGTCTCCGGCCACGGGCAGGCCAGCATCAGCCCCCGGCGGACCAGCCAGACGTTCTGGTCGACCAGCTGGACCGGGTCCTCGGGCCGGATCACGCTGCTGGGCCGCAGCGTCACCGACCGCACCGGGTCGGCCCGGTCCAGCAGTACGTTGGTGCCCGGCACCCGGACCCCGCGCTCGCACATCAGCCGGTGGATCCGAGCGGCCTCGGCCGGGTCGGCGACCGTGTGCCACAGCGGCGCGGTGTATGGCTCGCCGTCCGCGGTGAACAGCTGCCGGCCGGAGTGGACGGCCGGCGCGGAGTGCGCCTCGGCGCACGCCAGCAGGCTGCTCAGGTGGTCCGGCTCGTACTCGTTGTCGTCGTCGAGGACGGCGAGCCAGTCCGTCCGGCAGGCCCGCGCGGCCAGGTTGAGCAGCCGGCTCAGCCGCGGGTACGAGCCGCGCCGGTCGCCGGGCCGCTCGTCCGCCTCGGCGGGCGGGCGGGGCACCGGGAACGGCACCACCCGCAGGCCCGGCCGGGTCGGCGCGGCGCGGACCACCGGGACCGTGGCCGGGTCGTCGTCCACGATCACCACGTGCACGATCTCGCCGGGGTGGTCCTGGGCGTACACCGACGCCAGCGCCCGGCGGCGGAGCAGATCGGGCCGCCGCCGGGTCAGGGTCAGCACGCCGATGCTGGCGGCCACCGGCTCAGTGCAGGTCGCCCGGCGCGGTCGACGGGTCGCCGCGCAGCACCACGCTGTGCCGGCCGTCCACGCCGACCGGGACGTCGCCGGCCACGGTGACCCGCTCGGCCCGCCGGTGCGCGGTGCCGTAGTCGTAGATCGCGTAGTGCTGGGTGGCGCGGTTGTCCCACATCACGAGGTCGCCGACCCGCCACTTCCACCGCACGGTCTGCTCCGGTGCGGTGGCGTGGTCCTGCAACGCCCGGAGAACGTCCCGGGACGCCTGCGGGCTCAGCCCGGCCACCCGGGCGGCGAACCCGCCGAGCACGAGCGCCCGCTCGCCTGTCTCCGGGTGCACCCGGACCGCGGGGTGCTCGGTCTCGTACACGGTGGAGATGTAGTCGAGCCGGTTGCCGGTCACCGTCGCGTCGGTGTAGTCGCAGTCGTTGCTGTGCACGATGCGCAGCCGGTCGGCGAGCTCGCGCAGCTCCGCGGGCAGGCCCTGGTAGGCGGTCACCGCGTTGGCCCACATCGTGTCGCCGCCCACCGGCGGGATCACCACGGCGTGCAGCAGCGCCACCGCCGGCGGCCGGTCCAGGAACGTGAGGTCGGTGTGCCAGTGGTTGGCCCGGGTGCCCTGCCGGGAGTCGATCTCCCGCAGGTACGGCCGGTCCGCCGGCGGCGCGAAGATCGGGTGGCCCGGGGTCAGCTCGCCGAACCGCCGGGCGAGCTCCACCTGCCGGGCGTAGTCGAGGTCCTGGTCGCGGAGGAACACCACCTTGTGTTCCAGCAGCGCACGGCGGACGTCGGCGATCACGTCGTCGTCGAGCGGGCCGCCGGCCTGGACGCCGCAAATCTCGGCGCCGATGTTGCCGGCCAGCTTGGTGACCTCGAGGGTCGCGGTCGGGGCGGCGAGCATGGCTCTCCTCTCAGCGGTGCTCGGGAACTGCGGGGGGCTACCAGGGCACCGGGCCCCGGTCGTCGAAGAAGCCCCCGGTCGGCCCGTCGTCCGGGAGCAGGGCGAGGTCGACGACGATGCGGGCGCCATCCGCCACGCTGCGGTCGCCCTGGAAGTCGTTCATGTCCGTGGCCGTGTAGCCGGGGGTGGCCGAGTTGACCTTGATCCGGGCCAGCCTGGGGTCCCGCGCGAACCCGCGGGCGTACTGCACGGTGAGCATGTTGAGCGCGGCCTTGGAGCTCGCGTAGCCGAGCCGACGGGAGGCGTCCCCGGGCAGGTCGGCGCCGGCGCCGGTCAGGCCGAGCGAGCCGGTGGTGCTGGACACGTTCACCACCCGTGGCGCGGCCGACCGCGCCAGCAGCGGCAGCAGGGTGGCGGTCACGGTCGCCACGCCGAGGACGTTGACCTCGAACATGTCCCGCATCGAGGCGGCGGTGGTGTCCGCGGTCGGTGCCCCGACGAACACCCCGGCGTTGTTGACCAGGGCGTCCAGCCGGCCGTGCTCGCGGTCCACCCGGTCGGCGACCGCCCGCACGCCGGCGGGATCGGTCACGTCCAGCCGGACCGGCGTCACCGGGGCACCCTCGGCGGCCAGCTCGGCCGCGACCTCCCGTCCGCGGCCGGGATCCCTGCTGCCGAGCAGCACGGTCACGCCACGACGGGTCAGCTGGCGGGCCGTTTCCCGGCCCAGCCCGCGGCTCCCGCCGGTGACGAGGGCCACCGTCGCCGAGCTCACCGTGCCTCCTCGTTCCTGCGGTTGGCAACAGATTGACACATATTGCCAAGATTGGCAAACCCTGGTTCAGAGATAGGCCGTCACGGCCATCGCGACCAGCCAGATGACCGCAAGGATCTGGAGCGCCCGGTTGCCGAAGGCGATGTCCTCCGGGGCGCCCGCGGTACCCCGGTCCACGTCGAGCGCGTACACCAGGACGGCGAGGACGAACGGCGCCGCCGCCAGGCCGGCGTACGGCGACTCCGTCCGCAGCGACGTCTGGTAGGCCCAGGACAGGTAGGCCAGTATCGCCATGGTCGCCGAGCTGGACCAGACGAAGCGCAGGTACGACGACGAGTAGCCGTCCAGACTCGCCCGCGTTGCGCCGCCGGTCCGGTCGCGGATCTTCATCTCCGCGTACCGGCGGCCGCTGACCATGAACAGCGAGCCGAAGGCGGTGGCGGATAGGAACCAGGGTGACAGCGGCACGCCGGTCGCGGCCGCTCCGGCGACGACCCGGAGCACGAACCCGGCCGCGACCACGCAGATGTCAAGGACCGGCTGGCGGCGCAGCCAGAGGCAGTACGCGAGCTGCAGCTGCGCGTAGACGCCCAGCACCAGGGCCAGCAGCGGGGTCGCCAGCAGCGCGCCGAGCAGGCCGGCCAGCAGCAGCGCGGCGGAGGCGCCCAGCGCGACGGGGGCGGACAGCGTCCCGGCCGCGACGGGCCGGTGCCGCTTGGTCGGGTGCCGGCGGTCCGCCTCGACGTCGAGCACGTCGTTGAGCAGGTAGACCCCGGCCGACGCGGCGGCGAAGGCGAGCACCGCCACCGCGGCCGGGCCGAGCACGCCCGGGTCCAGCAGCGCGCCGGCGGCGAACGGCGCGGCGAGCACCAGCACGTTCTTGACCATCTGCCGGGGCCGGGCGGCGGTCGCCAGTAGCCGCAGCTGGGACAGGACCCGCCAGGTGCGCACCGCGCCGGTCGCCGACCGGGGCGGCTCGACGAGCGAGCCGGTGGTGTTCGAGCCCAACACGTTGCATCAACTCCCGATCGTTGCCGGGCCGGGCGCGGCCGGGGCGTCAGCCGGCGGCGAGGAAGTGCGCTGCGTTCCGCGCCGCGATCGCCATGACCGTGCCCTGTGGGTTGATCCCGGGTGCGGTCGGCAGCAACGACGCGTCGGCGACGCGGAGGTTCGCGGTCCCGTGCACCCGGCCGAAGGAGTCCGCCCCGCAGCGGGACCTGTCCTCGCCCATCGGCACCGAGCCGCACAGGTGCACGGTCATCAGGTTGGCGGTGGACCGGGTCAGGGCCCGTACGGCCGCCGCGTCGTCCTCGGCGGTGCGGACGTGCGGCGCGCCGGTGACGCTCGGGTAGAGCGACCGGGCGCCGGCGTGCCGGAGCACCTCGAGCAGCCGCGCCAGGCCCTCGCGGAGCAGGGTCAGCTCGGCCCCGGTGAGCCGGTAGGTCACCAGCGGCGCGGCGAACCCCGGGACGGCCCGGACCCGCCCCCGCCCGTGGCCCAGCACCGCGGCGTAGTACACGAAGCAGCGCCGCCAGCGGCGGGCAGCGGCGTCGAAGGCCGGCCAGTTCTCCGACAGCGCGAGCGCGACCAGCCCGGGGGTGGAGGCCGAGCCGCCGAGGGTGAACCGGGGCGCGAACTCGCGCACCTGCTCGGCCGGCACGTCGTGCGGTGGGTTCACCTCGTCCGGGAACTCGGCGACGACCTTCACCGTGGGGTGCAGCGCCAACCGGCGGCCGATGTTGCGGCGCAGGCCGGAGCGCTGCAGCAGGGCCGGGGTCTGCACCGCGCCGCCGCAGACGACGACGTGCCCGACCCGGACCGTGCTGGACCGGCCGGTCCGCACGTCCTCGAGCCGGACCCCGGTGACCCGGCCGCCGGCCAGCTCCAGGCGGCTGGCCCGCACGCCCGTGCGCAGCTGCACGCCGGCCGCCAGGGCCGCCGGCCAGTACGTCGCGGACATCGTCCGCCGCTCGACCGGCGTCGGCCCGGTCCACCCGGACACCCAGCGGGGCACCCGCTCGCACCGCCAGCCGAGGCGCTGCGCGCCGCGCCGCAGCGCCACGGACGACGGCGGATCGGCACCCGCAGCCTCCCGGACCAGGAGCTCGTCCTCGACCGCGCGGCAGTGCGGCCCGAGATCGGCCGCAGACAGCCCCTCCACTGCCCACCGCTCGCTCCACCCGGCCAGCAGCGAGGCCGGCGGCCGGTGGTAGAGGCCGGAGTTGATCTCGCTGCCGCCGCCGACGCCGCAGCCCTCCGTGTACGCGACGGAGGGGCGGCCGAGCGCGACGGTGAGTCCGCGGTTGCGGTACTGGGAGCCCATCTGTGCCAGCGAGAACTGGTCGTGCGTGCCGGGTGGGACCCAGTCGCCCTCCTCCACGACGAGCACCCGCAGTCCCGCCTCACCCAGCGTGCGCGCGGTCACCGCCCCGCCGGGTCCGGAGCCGACCACGACGGCGTCGTAGTCCGCCCGGCTCATCCCGCCTCCCCGGCCCTGGCCTCGAACACCGCGGCCAGGGCGAGCCCGCGGCCGAACCGCTCGGTCTCCGCGACGGCGAACAGCCGCGGGTCCCGGGGCGGCAGCGCGAGCAGCAGTGTGGCCGCGAAGCCGGTCCGCAGTAGGTCCGGCATCGCCCGCACGCCGGCCTCGACGCTGTCGCCGGCGAGCCGCAGCTCGCGGTCGGTGACGTCGGGGAGGGCGCGGGGCAGGGCCCGGACGGCCCGGGCGCGGGCCACCCGGGCCGCCGCCCAGGTGGCCGCCCGGGTGGCTACAGCCGTCCAGCGCCCGCCGATCCCCGGGGTCCGCATCAGCTCACCTCCGGCCGAGCCGGCGGCGGGCGAACCGGGCCAGCAGCCGCGGCCTGCCCAGCGCGAGGACGTCGTCCAGCGCGGCGACCATCCGCTCCACCTCCGCGTCGGTCACCACCAGCGACGGGGCCAGCATGAGCATCGGCTCGCGGTTCGTGGCGACGAACGTCAGCACGCCGTGGTCGACGTAGAGGGCATCCATGACGGCGCCGATCAGCACCTTCTCCACCAGGTGACCGTCGCGGGCGAGCGGCAGCGGCAGCGCCCGGACCAGCCGCCGCGGCAGCGCCGGGCCGTCCCGGAACCCCACGCCGTACAGCGCCCCGGCGCCGCGGACGTCCCGGACCAGCGACGGGTGCCGGCGGCGCACCCCGTCCAGGCCGCGGCCGAGCAGCTCCCCGACGGCCCGGGCGCGGGTCGGGTAGTCGTCCTCGACGACGACCGACACCGCCTCGAGGGCCGTGACGGTCTCCTCGCCGAAGCCGTTGTACGTACTGCTGTGCAGCGTCGCGTCCCGCATCGAGTCGTACGCCCGGCCGAAGATCGGGCCGCGGGCGACGTAGCCGGAGATCGACGCCTTCCCCCCGCCGAACGACTTCGACATCACCAGCACATCCGGGACCAGGCCGGGATGGTGCATGAAGTGGAACAGCGAGCCGGTCTTGCCCCAGCCGGTGTAGACCTCGTCGAAGACGAGCACGACGTCCTCGGCGGTGCACAGCTCCCGCAGCCCGTGCAGGAACTCCGCCGAGCAGGCCTGGAACATCGAGGCGCTGTACGGCTCCACGATCACCGCGTAGACGTCGGACCGGCCGCCGTCGCGGTGCCGGTGCAGCGCCTGCCGCACCGAGGCGAGGTCGCCGTACCGGAACGAGTCGGTGTGCGGTAGCCCGGGGAAAGCGAAGTGGTTCTCCGGGGAGCCGGTGACGCTGCCCGCGGTGAACAGCTTGCCGTGGAAGGAGATGTCGGCGTGCAGCACGGTCCGCCGGCGGCCGCCATGGTACTTGTACGCGAGCTTGAGCGCCCCCTCGACCGCCTCGGCCCCCGAGTTCGGGAAGTACGAGACGTCGAGGTCGCCGGGCAGCAGGCTGGCCACGTTCGCGCTCAGCGTGGCGACGTACGGGGACAGGAAGCTCTTGTGCACCTCCATCCGCTGCCGGCGCGCGAAGCGCTGCCGGGCGGCGAGGATCCGCGGGTGGTTGTGGCCGTGGTTGAGGACGCCGAGGCCGCCGGTGGCGTCGAAGATCCGGCGCCCGCTGGACAGCTCGATCCAGCATCCCTCGGCGCGCACCGCGACGTCCTGCCCGAAGCCGAACGCGCCGAGCAGCGAGGCCTGGCTGCGGTTGACGTACCGGCCGTACAGGTCGCGGACCTCCTCTGGGGTCAGCTGCTCGGCGTCCTCGACGGTGCGCAGGCCGGTGCGGGTCGGGACCGGAGCGGTGGTGACGGCGGTCATCGGATTCCCCTTCCTCGGGCGGTGGGTGCCGGTCCGGCGCACAGCGCGCAGAGCTGGCCGTCGTGGTCGGAGCGGCCGGCCGGGTCGACCAGCCGGGCCCAGTCCGCGCGGAGCTGCCCGGACGCCAGGACCCAGTCGATTCGCCACAGCCGGCGCCGGCCGGCCGGCCAGGTCGCCAGGTAGGGCCGGCCGGCCGCGCGCATGACGTCGACCCGCCCGGCGCGCAGCCGGCGCATCAGCCGCATCGCCGGCGAGCTGTTGAAGTCGCCGCCGACCACGAACGCCGGCGGCGCCTGGCGGAGCAACTCCCCGACCGCCCGGAACGCCCGGCGCTGCCGCTCGGAGCGCTGCCGCAGCACGCGGTAGAACTCGGCGCTCAGCGGGCTGCGGTCCAGGTCGACCTGGACCGGCATGTGGACGTTGTAGAGCGCGACCGTGGTGCCGGCGACGGAGACGTCGGTGCGCAGGGCGGTCCCCGGCACCCCCGGCCGCCGCCGCGGCGCGTAGCGCCGGCGGACCGCCGTCACCAGCTCGCCGTCGGCGATGACGGCGTGGTCGGGCAGCGCGGCGGCCAGGTCGTCGAGCCCGACGGCGGGCATCTCGTGGCCGTCGCGCCAGTAGACGTGCTCCTGCAGCAGGTACGCGTCGGCGTCCTGGGCGCGCAGGAACGCCAGGAACGACGCGGCGTCCTCGCCCTGGTCCCAGTAGTGGGTGTTCCAGACGAAGAGCACCAGCTGCCCGTCCGCGGCGGCCGGCTCGGTGGGCGCGGCCGGCTGGCGGCCCGCCGTGGGCAGGGTGAGGCCGTTCCACCGGGTGCCGGCGGCCAGCAGCGCCAGCCCGAGGAGCGCGGCCCAGCCGCGGCCCGGCCCGGGCGCCGCCAGCGCGACCCCGGCCGCGGCGACCGGCACCGCGGCGAACGCGATCGGCGGCACCATCTCCGGCACCGCCCAGACCCAGGTGTGCCCGCTGAGCAGGGTGTGCAGGGCCACGAAGACCGCCCACCCGGCCAGCAGCAGCCAGCCGAGGGTGGCCACCATCTAGCCGTCCACCGCGGTGCGGCCGGCCGCCGGCCGGTCCGGGGTCGCGAACATCCGGCGGTAGCGCGGGCTGACCAGCCACTGGGCGAACCCGACCGCGCCGCCGGCAACGGTGACCGCGCTGCAGCACAGGTGGAGGGCGACGAACGAGGCGAGGAACGGCGCCGAGCGGCGCTCCCGCCAGGCGAACGCGTACATGCCCCGGTCGAGGAGGACGAAGCCGGCGAGCTGGCCGAGAGCGAGGCCGAGCAGCCGCGGCCGGCGCAGCCCGAGCGGCGCGGCGGCCACGGCGCCGGTGCCGAGCAGCGCGGCGAGGATGCGGCTGCCGGTCTCGTCCGCGTGCGCGAACCCGCCCTGCTCGAACCCGAACGGGATGCGGACCCGGGCGCGGAGGAAGAGCTTGCGCAGCAGCCGGGGCAGCGCCTCCTCGTCGTCGTGCAGCCCGCGCACCTCGTCGGTGAGGACCGCGCGGGTCACCCGGGCGACCCGGGCACCGTAGTCCATCTCCTCGCCCACCCGGATCGGCTTGAACGGCCCGACCCGGTCCCAGACCTCCCGGCGGAGCGCGGCGATGGAGAAGAACCCGGCGTCGGCCTCGCCCAGCGAGCTGACCCGCCAGTAGTGGGCCTGCAGGGTGCGGTAGTCCTTGACCAGGCCGGCCTTGGTGAGCGGAGTCTTCTCATAGATGCCGTACACGCAGCCGACCGACGGGTCGGCGTCGAGCAGGTCGACCGCCTTCTCCACCGCATCCGGCCGCGGCACCAGGTCGGAGTCGAGGAAGAACAGCACGTCGCCCCGGCTGTGCGCGACACCCAAGTTGCGCGCGCCGGCCTCGCCGCCGTTCGCCGGCGTGCGCAGCACCCGGCACGGGTAGCGGGAGGCCACCGCGGCGGAGTCATCCGTGCTGCAGTCGTCGACGAGCAGAACCTCGACGTTCGGGTACGTCTGCGCGGTCGCCGCGGCCAGGCAGCGGCCCACGACGTCGGCGTAGTTGTAGTTCGGGATCACGATGGAGACCAGCGGTCGCTGCGGCACTCTGCGTCCCTTCGGTGGGTGGCCGAGGAGGCCGTCTTGGGCAGCGTCTTGGCAATACTGTCACATGAAGTGCCAACATTGGCAATGTTAGTTGCCAACCGATCGGCGCCCGTCTCCGGTCGCAGGAAGGAGAAAGCCCGGCTCATCTCCCGCGGGGTCGCGGTCGAGGAGCCGGGCAGGGGTCGCGTTGGTCGTCGGTCGGGATCGGCGGGCGGCTCGCGCCCACTCGGAACGCCGGGCCCACCCGCCGGGTCAGGGCCAGTCGATGTCCGAGCCGCCACCGGCCACTGCAACGGTGGCGGGCGCCGTGCCGATCGGGGCTGCCGCAGGCGCCCGGAGTGCAACCATGATCGATTCAGTCTCCTTGTCCGTTAGGCGCACCAACGTTGATTGTCTCTCCCCGCTGCCGAGTCGCAACCCTGCGTACAGGATTTTCCGTCCGACCGGATGCCCCGGCGGCCTCCGGCCGGCCCGGGCCTCAGCCCGCCGCGGCCTCGGTGACGGCTCGCATCGTGCGGTCCGCGATCGCGGCGAGTCCCTCGTCATCCACCACCAGGGGAGGCACGACCAGCACGGCCTCGCTCTGCTGGCGCAGCAGCAGCCCGTGCCGCCGGGCCTGCCGGAGCACCCGGGCGGCCGCCTCCACCGATCCCAGCTCGACGACGGCGAGCAGGCCGATCCCGCGCACGTCCGCGACGCCGCCGACGGCCGCCAGCGGAGCCAACCGGTCGCGCAGCATCCCGCCGAGGTGCTCCGCCCGGTCGAGCAGGCCCTCCTTCTCGATGACGTCGAGGGTGGCCAGCGCCGCGGCACACCCGAGCGGGTGCCCGGATGTGGTGTGGCCGTACCGCAAGCCGCCGATCACCGGATCCGCGGCGAAGGTGGCGCGCACCTCCTCCCGGACGGTGACCGCCGCGATCGGGACGTAGCCGCCGGCCAGCCCCTTGCTGGAGACCAGGAGGTCCGGCGAGATCCCCTCGCGCTCGCAGGCGAACATCCGCCCGCACCGGCCGTACGCGGTGAACACCTCGTCCAGGACGAGCAGCGTGCCGGTGGCGTCGCAGAGCTCGCGCAGCCCGGAGAGAAAGCCCGGCGGCAGCACGACGCCGCCGCCGACGTTCAGGAGGGGCTCGACCACCACCGCGGCCGGCAGGTCGCCCGGGTTACCCAGCACGGCCCGCTCGAAGGCGGCCAGCAGCGGGCCGAGCGCCGCCGGCCGCCGCAGCTCGACCGGTGGGACCGGCAGGTCGACCAGGGTCACCGGTACCGGCGCGGACAGCAGGTGCCGGGTTCGCGGCAGGCTGGACATGCTCCGGCTCAGCAGCGTCGCGCCCTGGTAGCCGCGGGCGAACGCGACGATCCGGGACCGGGGGCGGCTGCGGTGGGTCCAGCTGGACACGGCTATCTGCACGGCCGCCTCGAACCCCTCCGAGCCGCTGTTGACGAACAGGGTCCGGGTCGGCGGCCCCGGCAGGTACGCGTCGATCCGCTCGGCGAGCAGCCCGGCGAGCTCCTGGCTGCCCAGCGACATGTCGGTGTGGTGCAGGCGGCCGGCCTGCTCGGCGACCGCCGAAACGACGTCCGGGTGCGCGTACCCGCAGGTGGAGTTGAGCGCGCAGGCCTCGAGGTACTCCCGGCCGTCCACGTCCCACACCCGGTGGCCGCGGCCGTGCGAGAGCATCAGCTCCGACCGGTCCACCGACAGCGGCGTCCAGGTGTGCCAGACGTACCGGCGGTCGCGCTCCCTGGCCTGGGCCGGATCGGTGGCCGGGCGGGATTCCGGCGGGCTGGTGCGCATGGCGGACCGTCTCCTGAGCTCGTCGGGCCCCCGGCGCCCGGCCCGGACCTCGGGCGGGGAGCGGCGCCGGGCTGCGGCGCGGCCGGCTGGACGTCGTCGACTCAGACGGACCACCGCGGGGTCGACCTACCGAACCGACTGTAACAACCGAGTGTCAACATCAGTCAAGTTGTTTGCCAAAAAATCTGCCAACTCGTTCGCCATGACGTCCGACGAACGCGCTATCATGGTCATCTACGCAGGACCGGCGGATGCCGGTGTGCCATCTCGGTTGCCTATCCGGCGAGGGGCGGAGTGCTCGAACAACCGGCTTTCGGTCAACGTCTGCGGGCGCTGCGGGTCGAGCGCGGGCTGTCGCAGGCCGCCCTTGCCCGGGACAGCATGTCCACCGGCTACCTGTCCCGGCTGGAGTCCGGAGCGCGCCGGCCGACCACCCGGGTGCTCGAGCTGCTCGCCGACCGGCTCGGCGTGCCGCTGGCCACGTTCGACACCCCGGTCACCCCGGAGCGCCGGTTGACACCGGGGACGGCACAGACGTCGTCGCTCTCCCAGATCCTGGCGGCGGTCATCTCCTCCACCGGCAGCGAGGAGCTCGGCGAGACGCTCGCCGAGGCGCTGCGGGCGGAGGACCCTTGGGACCCCGCGCTGCGCTGGCAGGCGCTGTGGCTGCTGGCCCGGATGCGCCGGGGCGAGGGTCGGCACCAGGAGGAGTACGAGCTGCTCATCGAGCTCGTGCAGCTCAGCGAGGAGCTGGGGTCACCGGCGCTGCTGGCCCGAGCCCGCACCACGCTGTCCCGCTGCGTCGGCATGCTCGGCGACTACGCCCGGGCCCGCCGGCACGCCGTGGAGGCCCACGGCGTGGCCGCCGGCCTGTCCGTGGCCGACCAGGCCGACATCCTCCAGGCGCTGGTCGCCGCCGAGGCCGAGACCGGCCTGCTCGGTGAGGCCCGCACCCACGCGGACGAGCTGGTCGAGCTGGCCGAGCCGGCAGCCGGCCGGCCGCTGGTCGAGGCGCTGTGGTCGGCGGCGACCGTGCGGATCCGGCAGGGCGAATACCTCGACGCGCAGCGGCTGCTCGACCGGGCGCTGCAGCTGCTGGACAGCCGGGACGACCTGGTCCTGTGGATCCGGCTGCGGCTCGCCGCCGCGTCCCTCTCCCTCCAGGTGAGCCCGCCGCGCACCGAGCCGGCCCGGTCCCGGCTGGACGAGGTCGCGCCGCTGGTCGGGCTCGTCGGCGCCGACCTGCTCCAGCAGCAGATGCTGACCCTGCGGGCGTACCTGGCGTTCGAGGAGCGCCGGCTGGACGAGGCCCGGCAGATCGCCGCGGAGCTGGACGGCCAGGAGCTGCTGCTCTCGTTCCGGGACCGGATCCGGCTCGAGACGCTGCGCGGCCGGCTGCAGATCCTCGGCGGGGACCGGGACCAGGGCATCCGGATGTTGCAGGACCTGGCCGGGCAGGCTCAGCTGGCCCGCAACGTCGACCTGGCCGCGGAGATCTGGCGGGCGCTGGCGGAGGCGCTTGCCGAGGGGGAGCCGGCCGCGCGGGCGGCGGTCGGCGGCTGAGCCGGGTCCCGGCTACCGCCGGCCGCGGTCCAGCAGCCGGCGCAGCCAGTCCGCCCGGGCGCGCCGGGCCGTGCCGGAGACCACGGCGCCGGGCACCCACTCGTCGAAGCTGTGGAAGGCGCCGGACCAGACGTGCAGCTCGGCTTCGCCGCCGGCCTGCCAGATCCGGGTGGCGTAGCCGATCGCGTCGTCGCGCAGCGCCTCCACCGAGCCGACGTCGAGGAAGGCCGGCGGCAACCCGGACAGGTCCGCGGCGCGGGCCGGCGCGGCGTGGCCGGACACGTCCTTGGTGCCGCGCCGGTCGCCGAGCAGGGCGGTCCAGCCGGCCCGGTTGGACCGGCCGTCCCACAGCCCGGCCGCGTCCAGCTGCGCGGCGGACGGCGTGTCGCAGCGGTCGTCGAGCATCGGGCACTGCAGCATCTGGCCGAGCAGCGGCGGGCCGCCGCGGTCCCGGGCGAGCAGCGCGATCCCGGCCGCCAGGCAGCCGCCCGCGCTGTTGCCGCTGACCACGACCCGGTCCGGGTCCACGCCCAGCTCGGCGGCATGGCCGGCCAGCCAGACCAGGCCGGCGTAGCAGTCCTCCACCGGCGCCGGGTGCGGGTGCTCGGGCGCCAGCCGGTAGTCGACCGCGACAACGGCGAGCTGCAGCTCCTCGGCCCGGTCGAGCTCGTCGGCGAGCTCCGCGCTGCGGGGGCCGCCGGCGACCATCCCGCCGCCGTGGGTGTTGTAGACGACCGGGTGCGGTCCCGGCGTGCCGGTGGGCCGGCAGACCAGCAGGGGCAGGTCCGGGGCGCCCGGCGGGCCCGGCGCGGTCAGCTCGGCCAGCTCGAACGCGCCGCCGCGGCGGATCTCCTCGTCCGGCAGCCGACCGGCCTCGGTGCGGGCCCGCCGGTCCGCGACCAGCTCCGGGCACAGCGGGCCGGCCAGCTCGGCCAGGATCGCCCGCAGCGGCTCGGCCAGCTCGTCGTCCAGCGGCGGCGGCGGCCCGAGCCGGACCCCCGCGCCGCTCACCTCGCCACCTCCGCCACGGCGCCGAGCACCTGGTCGAGCACCGCGTACGGGGGCCGGTCGACCAGATAGAAGTGGTCGCCGGGGACCACGTGCTCGGCGAACCCGCCGTCGGTCAGCTCCGCCCACGGGCGCCGGTCGGCGTCCGGGTCGTCGGCGCCGACAACCGTGGTCACCCCGCAGCGCAGGATCGGCTCGCGGCGGTGCTCGTAGCGGTGGAACATCTCGCCGTCGCTGCGGACGTATGGCAGTACCAGCTCCTGGAAGGACGGGTCGGCGAGCAGCTCGGGGTCGGTCCCGCCCATGGCGGCGAGCTGCGCGAGGAGATCGGCGTCGGCCTGCTCGCCGGGCGGTTCCGCCGGCGGCAGCGGCGCGTTGCGGGAGCCCGAGGCGACGAGATGCGCCGGCGGCCGGCCCCGCTCCTGCAGGCTCCGGGCGGCCTCCAGCGCAACCACCGCGCCCATGCTGTGGCCGAACAGCGTCAGCGGCAGGTCGGCCAGCTCGGCCAGCACGGCGGCGACCTGCCGGCCGAGCCGCCGCAGGTCGGTCGGGGACGGCTCGTCGATCCGCTCGGCGCGGCCGGGATAGCGCACCGCGAGCACCTCGGTGCCGGGCAGCCGCCCACCCCAGTCCCGGAAGAACGCGGCGGAGCCGCCGGCGTGCGGGAGGCAGGCCAGCCGCCGGCGGGCGTCCGGGTCGGTTACCGGCCGGTCCAGCCAGCGGTCCGGTCCCGGGGTCACGACAGCCCCCGGCCGGCCCGCTGCCGCCGGGCCCGCACCGCCTGCGCCCGCCGGGCCACCGCCCGGCTGCGATCGGGCAGCCGCCGCTGGGCGCCCGAGCCGCACGTCCGGATGTACCGGGCCTGTGCGGAGACGGTGGTGTGCTCGAACAGCGTCACCACCGACGGTCGGACGCCGGTGTGCCGCTCCAGCGCGTCCTGCAGCCGGAACATGGTCAGCGAGTGGCCGCCCACGTCGAAAAAGCTCGCGTCGGCCGGCACCTCGGGGACCGAGAGCACCTCGGACCAGGCCGCGGCGACACCATCCGACGGGTCGCCGCCGGCATCGCCGGCACCGCCGGCTGGGTCGGCTGGGTCGGCTGGGTGCGGCTGGGTCGGCGGAGCCGCGGGAGTCGGGCCGCTGCTCCTCCTCGGCGGCGGCCGCGAGCTGCCCGCGGTCCACCTTGCCGGAGAAGGTGAGCGGGAAGTGCTCCACCACCCGGAGCCGGGCCGGCACCATCGCAGCCGGCACCTGCTCGGCCAGCTCGCCCCGGACCGCGTCCGCCGCGGTGCCCTCCTCGGCGAGGAGGAAGCCGGTGAGCGCGGCGCCGGCGGCGTCCGGCACCACGGCCGCGTCCCGCACGCCGGGCACCGTCCGCAGCGCCGCCTCGACCGCGCCGAGCTCGACGCGGTGGCCGCGGATCTTGACCTGGTGGTCGCGCCGGCCCAGGAACTCCAGGGTGCCCTCGGCGGTCCACCGGGCCCGGTCGCCGGTGCGGTACATCCGCCCGCCCTCGGTCCACGGGTCGGGCCGGAACGCCGCGGCGGTCGCCTCCGGCCGGCCGAAGTAGCCGGCGGACACGCCCGCGCCGCCGACGTGCAGCTCGCCTTCCGTGCCGGGCGGGACGGGCCGCCCGTCCTCGTCGAGGACGTACAGCCGGGCGCCGGGGATCGGGCCGCCGATCGTCACCGGGCCGGCGGTGTCGTACCGGCGGTAGCTGGCCCAGACGGTGGTCTCGGTCGGGCCGTACTCGTTGACCAGTGCCACCCGGCGGCCGTGCCACCCGACGTGCCGGTGCAGCAGCGGCTCGGGCAGCGGCTCGCCGGCCACCACCACGGTGTCCAGCGACGACAGCCGCTGCCGGCCGAGGCGTTCGGCCGCGTCCAGCAGCACGCCGTACAGGGAGGGGACGCAGAGGGTGGCGGTGACCCGCTCCCGGTCCACCAGCTCGACCAGCCGCTCCGGGTCGCGGACCTGCTCGGCGGTGGCCACGACCAGGGTGCCACCCGAGGTGAGCGTGCCCCACAGCCCGGCCACCGAGGAGTCGAACGCGAGCGGGGAGAGCAGCAGGAACACCGCCGCGCCGGGGTAGACGAGCCGGCGGGCCAGGGTGGACGCGGCGAGCTGGCCGTGCTCGACGAGCACGCCCTTCGGCTCGCCCGTGCTCCCGGACGTGTAGATCAGGTACGCGGGGTCGCCGGCCGCGATCGGGGGGAGCGGGCGGCGGTCCCCGTCCGGCCCCTCGCCCCGGGTGGCCGGGTCGCCGTCCGCGCGGATCACCGGCATCCCGGAGCCGGTCAGCCGGTCGCCGGTCTGGCCGTCGACCACGGCGCACCTGACCCGGGCATCTGCCAGCACGTCGGCCAGCCGCCGGTCCGGCCAGGACCGGTCCAGCGGTACGTAGGCGGCACCGGACCGGAGCACCCCGAGCGCCGCGGCGACCATCGCCGTGGACGGGCTGACCAGCACCGCCACCCGCTCACCGGGTCCGGCGCCGGCCGCGGCGAGCTGGGCGGCGATGCGCCGGGCCCAGGCGTCCAGCTCGGCGTAGCCGAGCGTGGATCCGCCGCTGCGTACGGCCGGATGGCCGGGCCGGGTGCGCGCGTGCTCGGCAACCAGCTCGGTAACCGGGCGGCGGTCGCCGTCCGGGAGCGGGTCGCCGATGCCGGCGGCCGGCGGATGGTCGGGGACGCGGTCGGTCGGGCGGCCGGGGACGGCCGTTCCGGACGTCGGGGTGGGTAGCACCGGTCTCCTCCAGGGGTGCCGGCTCCGGTCGCGAGGTGGCGACCGGGTCCGGGTTCGGGCGGGTCAGCGGCCGGCGCCGGCGGGTACGGGCACCGGGGATCGGTCGAGCAGGTCACGGACGACGCCGGCCTGCCGGCCCGGGGTCCGGGCGGCGAGCAGGTCGCGCAGCGGGACCCGGACGCCCAGCTCGGCGGAGAGCCGGCGGGCCAGCTGGGTGACGAGCAGCGAGTCGCCGCCCAGCTCGAAGAAGTCGGCGTCGGGGTCGGGCTCGGCACAGCGGAGCACCTCGGCCCACAGCATCGGGACGAGCCGGTCGGGATCCGCCCCGCCTCCGGCGCCACCAGGATCGGCGGCACCAGCAGGTCCGGGGTCGGCGAGCGCCGGGGCCGGCCGGCCGGCCCCGGCAGCCGGCACGCCCGCCACCTCGGGCGCCAACCACCGCGGCCCGCCGAACGGGTACCCGGGCAGGTGCACCAGCCGGCCGTCGCCGGCGCCGAGCTGCTCCAGGTCGACGGGCTGGCCCAGGGTCCACAGCCGGCCGAGCGCGGTGAGCACCTCGCGGTCCCGCGCGCCGGCGGAGGGCCAGAGCGGCACCGCGGTGAGCCCGGTCGCCTCGGCCAGCGCCGAGAGCACCCGGCCCGGACCGGCCTCGACCAGCACCGCGCCGGGGTGCTGCGCGGCGAGCGCGGCGAGCGCGGCGGCGAAGCGGACCGGCCGGCGGGCCTGCTCCACCAGCTCCTCCCGGGGCAGCGGCGCGCCGGCGGGCAGCACCGTGCCGGTCCGCGCGGTGGCGAGCGGCACCGTGGCCGGCCGCGGTCCGACGCCGGCCACCGCACGCCGCAGCTCCGGCAGGGCCGGCTCCACCAGCGCCGAGTGGAAGGCGCGGCTGGTCCGCAACACCCGGGCGAAGACCTGCCCGTCCAGCCGGGCCCGGATCGTCTCCACCGCCTCCACGGAGCCGGCGAGCACGCAGCTGTCCGGGCCGTTGACCGCGGCCAGCTCCAGCTCGCCGCCGGCGTCGGCGACGAGTTGCGCGGCCGTGTCCGGGTCGCAGCCGACGGCGAGCATCGCGCCGGTCGGAGTGGCCTGCATCGCCCGGCCGCGGGCGGCGACGAACCGGGCCGCGTCCGCGCGGGACAGCGCGCCGGCGATGGTGGCGGCGGTGATCTCGCCGAGGCTGTGCCCCAGCACCGCGGCCGGGGTGACGCCGAGCCCGGCGAGGGCGGTCGCGGCGGCGTGCTCGACGGCGAAGAGCGCCGGCTGCGCCAGCTCGGTCTCGGCCAGCTCGACGGCCGGGTAGGCCGGGTCGAGCACCGCGCGCCGCACCCGGTCGGCCAGGGCCGGCTCCAGGTCGGCGAGGCAGTCGTCGAGCGCGGCCGCGAAGCCCGGCAGGCGCGCGACCAGCGGTGCGGCCATCCCGGGATGCTGCGTCCCCTGCCCGGGGAATGCGAGCAGCACCGGAGCCGGACCGGCCACCGGCACGGACCCGCGGACCACCTCGCCACCGGCGAGCCGGTCGGCCACCGTGGCGGTGTCCCGGCCGACCACGGCCAGTCGCTCGGGCAGCGCCGCCCGGCCGGTGGCCAGTGTCCGGGACACGTCGGCCAGGGCGGCGTCGCTGCCGGTGAGGTGGTCGGCGAGCCGGGTCCCGGTGCGGTCGAGCGTGCCGCCGTCGGCAGCGGACAGCACGACGAGCCGGTGCCGGTCCGGCGCCAGGCCGGTAGCCGCCGCGCGCTGCGGCGGCTGCTCGATCACCACGTGCGCGTTCGTCCCGCCGATGCCGAAGGAGCTGACCCCGGCCCGCCGGGGGAGCGGCCCGCTCCACGCCGTCGCCTCCGTCGGCACCCGCAGCGGCGAGCCGCCGGCGTCGACCAGCGGGTTGAGTTCGGTGAAGCCGGCCACCGGCGGGATCACGCCGTCCCGCACCACCCGCATCGCCTTGACCAGCCCGGCCAGCCCGGAGGCGGCGTCGAGGTGGCCGATGTTGGCCTTGAGCGCGCCCACCGCGACCTGGCCGGGGGTGGCGTCCGCGAGCGCCGCCGAGGCGGCCGCCCACTCGATCGGGTCGCCGACCCGGGTGCCGGTCCCGTGCGCCTCGAGGTAGCCGATCGACCCGGCGGGCACCTCCGCGGCGTCCAGGGCGGCCCGGATCACCGCCTCCTGCCCGGTGACGGACGGGGCGTAGTAGCCGGCCTTCTGCCCGCCGTCGTTGTTGATCGCGGTGCCCAGCACCACGCCGTACGGGTCCGGCCCGTCGGTCAGCGCGTCAGCGAGCCGGCGCAGCACCACGCAGGCCACGCCGGAGCCGGCGACCACGCCGTCGGCGTGGGCGTCGAACGGCCGGCACGCGCCCGAGGCGGAGGCGATCCCGCCCGGTACGTGCAGGTGCCCGGCCTGCGGGAAGTCGATCCCGGCGGCGACGACCAGCGCCTGGTCGCAGTCGCCGTCGAGCAGCGCCTGGATCGCGAGGTGCAGGCCGACGAGCGACGAGGAGCACGCCGTCTGCACGCCGATGGCCGGCCCGGTCAGGCCCAGCTTGTAGGAGATGAGGCTGGCCAGGAAGTCCGGCTCGGTGCCGTGCAGGGCCTGGTCGAGCACCTGCGGGTCCAGCGGCCCGTTGGCGAGCATGCTGCGCAGGTAGCCGCTGCCGCTGCCGGAGGCGTACACGCCGGTGGTCGGCCGGCCGGACAGCGGCGCGCTGCCGGCGTCCTCCAGCGCGGCCCAGGCGGCCTCCAGCATCAGCCGGTGCTGCGGGTCCATCAGCTCGGCGTCCCGGCCGCTGATCCGGAACAGCGCGGCGTCGAACCGGTCGGCACCGTCGAGGTAGCCCCGGGTCGGCACGTAGTCCGGGTCGTCCACCAGGTCCTGCGGTACTCCCGCGGCGATCAGGTCGGCGGGGTCGAGCGACGTGGTGAGGACCCGGCCGGCGACGAGCGCCGACCACCAGTCCTCCAGATCGGCCGTTCCCGGGAAGCGGGCGGACACCCCGGTGACGGCGATGTCCAGCGAGCGGTCGCGGGTCACCCAGCACCTCCGGAGGCGGCGTTCGGTCAAAGGCCCGGACACCAGATTGCCAGATCCGGCAAGTTCATGACAACCTTGCCTGGAGGTTGGCAACATAGCGTACGAGCCAGCCTCCGAGGGGAGGACGACGTGCGGCCAGACCCCCGATGGACCGCCGGTCGACCGGCCAGCCTGCCGGACGAGGGCCTGCACCAGACCGTGGCCCGGATCGCGGCGGCCCACCCCGACGCGACCGCCCTGGTCGCGGGAGCGCGCACGGTCAGCTACGGCGAGCTCGACCGGACCGCCGACGGCTGGGCGGCCGACCTGGCCGGGGCCGGAGTGGAAGCCGGCGACCTGGTGCCGATCCTGCTGCCCCGCGGCACCGACCTGGTCGTCGCGCTGCTGGCTGTGCTCAAGACCGGCGCTGCGTACGCCTTGCTGGACCCGTCCTGGCCGCGGCCCCGACTGGCCGCGATCCTCGACCAGCTCGACGCGCCGCTGCTCGTCCGGGACACCCGGGCCGCAGAGCCGCTCGGTCTGCCGGTCTGGACGCCGCCGCGCCGGCCGGTCCGGGCCGGCTTCCGCCCGGTCGAGGTGGACGGCGGCGCGCCGTGCTGCGTCTTCTTCACCTCCGGCACCACCGGCCGGCCGAAGGGCGTGCTGTCCCCGCACCGGGCCACCGCCCGGCTGTTCGGCGCCGGGAGCTTCGCCCGCTTCGACACCGGCACCACCGTCCCGGTGGCCGCCGCGGTCGGCTGGGACGCGTTCTCCCTCGAGCTGTGGGCCGGGCTGCTGTCCGGCGGGCGGTGCGTGCTGGTCACCGAGCCGTACCTCACCGCCGACGAGCTTCGCCGCGGCATCGACGAGCACGGGGTGGAGACCGCCTGGCTGACCAGCAGTCTCTTCGACATGGTCGTCGACGAGGACCCGGACGCCTTCCGTGGCCTGCGCCAGCTCATGATCGGCGGCGAGCGGCTCTCCGCCGGGCACGTCCGCCGGTTCCTCCGGCGGCATCCGGACGTCACGCTGCTCAACGGGTACGGCCCGGTGGAGAGCACCGTCTTCGCCACCACCCACCGGATCGTCCCGGCCGACTGCGACCGCGACGGCGGCATCCCGCTGGGCCGGCCGGTGTCCGGGACCGAGGTGCACGTGCTGGCCGGATACCGCCCGTGCGAGGTCGGCGAGACCGGCGAGATCTGCGTCGCCGGCGCCGGGCTGGCGCTGCGCTACCTGGACGACCCGGAGCTCACCGCGGCGAAGTTCCCCGAGGTCTGGCTCGGCGGGCGGGCGGTGCGCCTCTACCGGACCGGCGACCTCGGCCGCTGGGACTCCGACGGGCTGCTGCACTATCTCGGCCGGGCCGACCGGCAGGTCAAGCTTCGCGGGCACCGGGTGGAGCCGGCCGAGGTCGAGCGGCAGATCGAGGCGCTGCTGCCGGTACGGGCCTGCCGGGTGCTGGCCCGCCGGGACGCCGGCGGCGCCGTGACCGACCTGCTCGCCTTCTGCGTCCCCAGCGAGCCCGGCGACCCGCTGGACGAAGCCGCCGGCACTCTTGCCGGCGCGCTGGCCCCGTACCACCGGCCGGCGGCCGTGCTGCCGGTCGCCGGGTTCCCGCGGACGGCGCAGGGCAAGCTGGACGAGCGGGCGCTGCTCGCGCTCGCGCCGGCCGCGGCACCCGCCGGCGCCCCGCCGGTCGACCGGACCGCGCGGCTGGTGGCCGAGGTCGTCGCCCAGGTGCTGGGCCGCGACCGGGTCCCGCTGGACGTGCCGTTCGTCGACCTGGGCGGCAGCTCGTTGGCCGCCGGCCGGGTGTGCGCCCGACTGGCCGCCCGACTGGGCCGGCCGGTCCCGGTGTCACTGCTCTACGAGCACCCCACACCCACCGGGCTCGCCGACCGGCTCCGCTCGGCCGACCCGGTAACCGACCCGGTGGCCGACCCGGTGGCCGACGATGCCGTACCGCTCTCCCCGATGCAGCTGGTGTACCTGACCCGGCGCCTGCTCGACCCGGCCGACCTCACCGGGCACTGCCTGCTGACCTGGGTCGTCCGGGGCGAGCCGGACCGGGCGGCGCTGACCGCGGCGGTCGCGTCGGTGCACGCGCGGCACGAGCCGCTGCGCGCGGCGTACCTGGCCGACCCGCGGCCGGTCGCCCGGCTCGTCGACGTGCCGCCGCCCCCGCTGGAGGTGCTGCCCGAGCAGCCGTCCGTACCAGCGGCCCTCGGCGCCGTGCGGGAGTTGCTGTCGGAGGAGCTGCTGCCCGAGGAGGCGGACGTCTGGCGGGTCGCGCTCGCGCCGGCCGGCGAGGCCAGCGTGCTCGGCTGTGCGGTGCATCACATCGCCTTCGACGGCTGGTCGGAGTCCCTGCTGGCCCGCGATCTCGCCGACGCCTACCGGGCGGCACGGGGCTGTTCACCGGCCCGGCGGCCGGCGCCGCCGTCGCTGCGCGCGGTCCACCGGCTCGGCACGGACCGGCTGCGCCGCGGCGTCCGGCGCCGCGAGGAGGTGCGCGCCGAGCTGGCCGGCGTCCCGGCGCTGCACTGGCCGGACGGACCGGTCGGGGCGGCCGGGGACGAGCCCGTCCTGGTCGAGATCCCGCTCCCGCACGCGGTCGTCGCCGGCGTCGACCGGCAGGCCGCCGCCGCCGGGGTCAGCCGGTTCGTGGCGCTGCTGCAGCATTACGGCGCCGCCCTCGCCGAGGTCACCGGCCAGGACGACTTCGCCATCGGCGTACCGGTGGCGCAGCGGGACGCGCCCGGGCTGGAGGACGCGCTGGGCTGCCACCTGACGATGCTCTGCCTTCGGCTGCGCAGGCCGGCGCTGGGCGACGGGACCGGCGCGGTGCAGGCAGCCGGCGAGATCGCCCGCCGCGCATTCGCCAGGCAGGACGTGCCGCTCCCGGACGTGCTGGCCGCCGATCCGCGGGCCCACCACCGGTCGCCGGTCTTCCAGACCCTGTTCGCGCTGCAGGACAACGCGGTCCCGACGCTGGACCTCGACGGCCTGCCGGCGGACTTCGTCCGCCAGCCGTACCTGCAGCTGCCGGTGGAGCTGCACGCCGAGCTCTGGCCGGAGGACGGCGGCGGACTGCGGCTGGCCGTTTCCGCCCGACCCGAGGCCGTCCCGGCCCCGGTCGCGGCCGACGTCGCGAAGCGGTTCACCGACCGGCTGGAGCGGGCCGCGGCGGGAGGCCGGCCGTGACCACGCCCACCGCCAGCGCGCCCGCCGCGCCGGTGGACCTGGCCGCGCTCCTCGACCCGGAGCTGCACGCCACCGGCGACCCGCACGCCCTGTGGAGCTGGCTGCGCCGGTACGACCCGGTCCGCTGGCAGCCGCGGACCGCGCTGCCCGGCTTCTGGTCGGTCACCCGGTACGAGGACGTCCGGGCCGTCTACCGGGACCCGGCGACGTTCAGCTCGGCCCGCGGCGTGCTGCTGCGCCCGACCGAAGCCGGCGAGGACCCGGGCGGCGGCATGACGCTCGCGCTGACCGATCCGCCGCGGCACCGGGAGCTGCGCTCGGTGGTCGCCGACTGGTTCGACACCCGCGCCGTCCGCTCACTCGAGGGGTCGGTACGGGCGGTCGTCGGCACCGTGCTGGACCGCGCGGTCCGGCACCGGCAGGTCGAGGCCGTACACGACGTGGCCGGGCGGCTGTCGATGTACCTGATCGGCTTGATCATGGGCGTGCCCGAGCCGGACCTCGAGGACCTGTTCCGGTGGACGGACGAGGCCTTCGAGGCGGGGATCTCGCTCGCCGCTCACCCCGAGCTGATGCGCTACTTCGCCGACCTCATGCGGCGGCGTACCGCCGAGCCGGCCGACGACTTGGTCAGCGCGCTGCTCGGCGGGGAGGCGGGCGGCGACCTGCTGTCCGAGGAGGAGGTCCTGCTCAACTGCGAGAACATCGTCGGCGCCACCGAGAACGGCCGGCTGGCGATCGCCGGCGGGCTGCTCGCCTTCGCCGAGCGCCCGGACGAGTGGTGCCGGCTGGCCGAGGACCGCGGCCTGCTGCCGACCGCGGTCGAGGAGGTGCTGCGCTGGACCTCCAGCGCGACCCACAGCATGCGTACCGCGACCCGGGACTGCCCGGTCGGCGGCCGGCAGATCCGCGCCGGGGACCGGGTCGTGCTGTGGCTGCCGTCGGCGAACCGGGACGAGATGGTCTTCGGCGACCCGTTCCGGTTCGACGCGGGCCGCTCCCCGAACCGGCACCTGGCTCTCGGCACCGGCGAGCACGTCTGCGTCGGGGGCACCCTCGCCCGGGCCCAGCTTCGGATCCTGCTCGGTGAGCTGCTGGACCGGCAGGCCCGGCTGGAGCTGGCGGGTCCGGTGCACCGGGTCCGGTCGATGGCCGTCGGCGGCCCGGAGACCCTGCCCATGCGGATCGCCGCCGGCTGAGCGGCACCGACAGGAGAGGACATCGAGTGATCCCCAACCGCTGCTTCTTCGTCTGCCTGCAGCCGATGGAGTTCTCGCTGACCAGCTACCTCGCGATCCGGTCGGCGTCCGACGTGAACTCCCCGGACGAGTTGGTCCTCTACTGCGACCGGCGTCCGTCCGGCCGCTGGTGGGATGCGGCCAGCAAGTACGTCACGGACGTGGCGCTGATCGACCCGCCGGCCTCCGTCGGCGGCCGGCCGGTGGTGCACCCGGCGCACCAGGCCGACCTCGTCCGGCTCGACGTGCTCCTCCGCGACGGCGGCGTCTACCTGGACATGGACGTGCTGTCCGTACGGCCGCTGACCCCGTTCCGTACCGCGGACTGCGTCCTCGGCCAGGAGGGCGAGGACGGGGAGGACGGGCTCTGCAACGGGGTCATCCTCTCCGAGCCGGACGCCCCGTTCGTGCGGGAGTGGCGGCGCGGCTTCGACCCGGCGACGTCCCGGTGGGAGGGCTTCCGCTCCACCGGCCGGGACCAGTACTGGCCGGAGATGTCGGTGAAGTACCCGGCTTACCTGGCGACGCTGTTCCCCGAGCAGATCACCATCGCGCCGTACGACGCCTTCCACTGGCCGACGTGGCGGGCGCAGCACCTGGAGTGGCTCTTCTGCGGGGACGGCGACGAGTTCCCGAACGCGTACTGCCACCACCTGTGGGCCTCGCACGCCTGGGACGACTACCTCAAGGACCTGACGCCGGAGTACATCCGCGACGTCGACACGAACTTCACCCGCATGGTCCGCCGGTACTTCGACTAGCCGCTCCGGCCGATCGAGCGAGGAGGACCCGTGGCGATCCCGACCGACCGGGGCACCGTGCTGGCCCCACCGGCACCGGCGGCCGAGCCGGCGCGCTTCGGCTCCCGGTGGTGGCAGGGCATGCGCGGCGCGACCCTGCCGTCCGATCGGCGCACATTCGTCTCGCTGGCCCTGCAGAGCATCGTCAATGCCTTCGTCTACTCCACCTACCTGGCCCGGCTGCCGGACATCCGGGACCAGACCGGCATCTCCATCAGCACGCTCGGCGCGGTGATGACGATCGGCAACCTGGCCGGCTTCGCCGGCAGCTTCTTCGCCACCTCGGCGGTGCGCCGGCTCGGGAGCAAGTGGATGATGATCATCGGCGGCGTCCTGTACGTCTTCGCGCTGCCGGTCATCGGCTCGTCGTCCTCGGCCGCGGTGCTGGTCACCGCCGTGATCGGGATGATGCTGATGAACGTCTTCGTCGACGTGGCCGTCGCCATGCAGTCCACGCAGTTCAGCGCCCAGCGCGGCCGCACGGTGATGGGCCGGATGTCCGGGCTCTACAGCCTGGGGACCGTCGGCGGCGGCCTCGCGGCGTCCTCGATCGCCGCGGCCGGCTTCGACGTCTCGATGCACCTGCTGGTGCTCGCCGTGCTGCTGGCGGCGGCGCTGGTCTTCGTCGGCCCGGGCCTGCTGCCGGTCGACGAGCACCCGGAGGGGACGCCGGAGCCGACCGAGCGGTCCGGGTCCCGGCTCCGGCTCCGGCCCCGCCTGCGCCTCGGACGGGCCGTGCTCGTCCTCGGCCTCGCCAGCGCGCTCGCCGTGCCGCTGGACATCGTGCCCGGCGAGTGGGCGACCTTCCGGATGCACGACGACCTCGGGACCGGCACGGCCGCCGCGGCGGCGGCGTACTTCGCCTTCGCGGTCGGGATGGCCGCCGGCCGGCTCGGGGCCGACTGGGCGGCGGTCACCATCGGTCGGGCGAGGCTGGCCGGACTCGGGCCGGTGGTCTCCGCCGGCGGGCTCGTCGTCGCCGCCACCGTGCCGGACCGGGCCACGGCGTTCGCCGGGTTCCTCGTCGCCGGGCTCGGCGTCGCGGCGATCTCGCCGCTGCTCACCGAGGCAGCTGGCCGGGTACCGGGCGGGGCCGGCTTCCGCGCGCTGTTCGTCGGCAACCGGCTCGCCGGGCTGCTCACGCCGGTCGCGGTCGGCTCGCTCGCCGGCACGTCCACGCTGAGCGTCGGAGCCGCGATGGTCACCGTCGTGCTGCCGGTCGCCGCAGTGCTGGTCTTCCTCGCCGTGCGGGCCGTCCGCCACACGCCCTAGCCCTCTCTCCCTACACACCATGGAGGTCAGATGAACCGGTTGCGTGCAGTGGTCACCGGCGGGGCCGGGTTCCTCGGCTCGCACCTGTGCGAGCGGCTGGTGGCCGACGGCTACGAGGTGATCTGCCTCGACAACTTCGTGACCGGCACCCCGGCGAACGTGGCCCACCTGGCCGAGACCGGCCCGTTCCGGCTGGTCCGCTCGGACGTGACCGAGCACGTGTATGTCGCCGGCGAGGTCGACCTGGTGCTGCACTTCGCCTCGCCGGCGTCCCCGGTGGATTACCTGCGGCTGCCGATCCACACGCTCAAGGTCGGTGCCATCGGCACCCTGCACACCCTCGGCCTGGCCCGGGAGAAGGGCGCCCGCTTCATCCTGGCGTCCACGTCGGAGGCGTACGGGGACCCGCAGGTGCACCCGCAGCCGGAGTCGTACTGGGGGCACGTCAACCCGGTCGGCCCGCGGGGGGTGTACGACGAGGCCAAGCGGTTCGCCGAGGCGATGACGATGGCCTACCGGCGCACCCACGGGGTCGACACGGGGATCGTGCGGATCTTCAACACCTACGGGCCGCGGATGCGCCCCGGCGACGGGCGGGCCATCCCCACCTTCATCCGGCAGGCGCTGACCGGACAGCCGCTGACCGTGGCCGGGGACGGCTCGCAGACCCGGTCGGTGTGCTACGTCGACGACCTGGTCGAGGGCATCGTCCGGCTGACCCGCTCGCCGCTGGCCGGCCCGGTCAACATCGGCAACCCGCACGAGCTGTCCGTCCTGGAGCTGGCCCACCGGGTCCGCGACGTCACCGGCTCCTCATCGCCGATCACCTTCGTGCCGCGCCCCGAGGACGACCCGTGCGTCCGTCAGCCGGACATCACCCTGGCCCGCCGTCACCTCGGCTGGGAACCGGTGATCGGCCTCAGCGAGGGCCTGCGCCGCACCGTCACCTCCCTACAGCACGCAGTCGCCTCGGCCGCGGCCTGACTCACTGTCAGTCGCGGCCGTCGAGAATCGTCAGGTCGAGGCCGGCGAGCCGGTCCGGGTCGGCGAGGAAGTCCATTTCGGCGATCTTCCCGTTGCGGACGATGACCGGGGCGATGGTGAACACGACGGTGTTGGGCGGTGTTGCGTTTGGCCGGCCCGGGCAGGGTAGCAACGTCATTCACACGGCAAGAACGAGTTCGGGGGACGGCTTCGGTGCGGGTCCCCTGAGGCCTTCCACGCCTGCTCGTGATGACTCTGTGTTGACTCGGCCGCGGGCTCCGCCCGACCGCTTGATGTCACCTGTCATCATAGGCGGGCCCGCCCGGTGTTGGAGCACCTGACGGGCCCTTGATCCCCAACCCTGGCGAGAGGGCGAGGACCCATGGGCGAGCGTAGTGAGGGGCCGGTCGAGCTGGTGCGGCTGGTCTTGGAGTTCGGCGAGGGCGTGGAGGTGGACGGGTCGGCCGTGTTCGATCCGGTGGCGGAGGCTGCGGTGCCGGCGGTGGTGCTGCGAATGCCGCGACACCGGGCGGCGTGGTTCGGCCGGGTGCTGGACTCGTACACGCGGGTGTGCCGGCTGGCCGGCGTCGAGCTGGACGCGGCGGAGTCGGGGCCGGCGTGGGCACTGTCCCGGGCTGCTGCGGCGGCCGGCCATGTCGAGCCGAGCTCGCAGCCGCCGGGTCGCGTGACCTCAGGCCGGCGGATGGCTACGGCGGCGGTGCTGCAGGGGACCGAGGACTTCGACGGCGTGACGCTGATCGCGGTGGTCGACGCGGCGGCCCGCTGGCTGGACGAGCCGGCCGGCGATGAGTACGCGTGGGCGCTGCTCGGTGCGGTCACCGACGGGCAGACGCAGCTCCGCGCCTACGCCGAGCTGGTCGGCACCGGCGGTGGGCGGTGAGGGCGCGGGCAGAGCGGCAGTTCGCGGTGGTGCTCGGCCGGCGAGTTCGGCTGCTGCGGCAGATGCGCGGGCTGAGCCTCCAGCAGCTCGCGGAGCTGGCTGGCCTGTCGAAGGCGATGGTGCATGCGGTGGAGACCGGGCAGCGGGCGCCGTCGATCATCGTGTTGCTGCGGGTCACTGCGGCGTTGCGGGTGCCGTGGGTGGCGCTGGCTGACGTGGCGTACGAGGAGACGGCCAGGGCGATCCGGGAGGCGCATCAGGCGGTCGAGGTGCGGCAGCGCGTGGCTGTCGCTCGTCGTGCCCGGGCCGATCGGAGGGAGGGGCTGCCCTCGTAGCTGCCGGTCCTTCGGACGGTCGGTGCCGGTCAAGCCTGGCGCTTGCGCCACCGCGCAGCGGCTTGGGCTTGACCGGTGCCGGGCGGCCGTCAAGAGGATCGGTGGCGGAGAGGGCCGCCCCGGTGGTGAGACGAAGTCGGAACAGGACCAGGAGAGACGAGAGGTGAGAGCATTGAGTGAGCAGGCGAGGGAGGTGGCGGCGGTGAGCACGAGCAGCGACGGGCGGCCGGTCGAGCCGCCGGACTACGACTCCCTGTCGATCGAGGAGCTGGCGCGCCTTCAGGGCGTCAAGCCGGTGAAGTCGGTCGAGGACATGGCCTGTCCGGGTGTCTTCGAGTCCGACGAGGAGCTGGACGAGTTCATCGCCTACACCTACGCGGCCCGGCGCCGCGACATGGCGTAGCCGGTGGAGCACGTCGTACTCGACACCGACGTTGCCTCGCAGATCATCCGAGAACGGCTGACCGGTCCGCTGGTGGGCCGGCTGGCTGGTCCGGTGTGGGCGGTGACGTTCGTGACCGTCGGCGAGCTGTGGAAGTGGGCGGAGCTGCGCAGCTGGGGGCCGCGGTCCCGGAGCCGGCTGGACACCTGGCTGAGCCGCGTCGTGGTCCTGCCGTACAACTCGCAGGTGTCCCGCACGTGGGGACAGATCGCGGCGGCGGCGCAGCGGCGAGGCCGGACGCTGCCGGTCAACGACTCGTGGATCGCGGCGTGCTGCCTCGCCCGCGAGCTGCCGCTGGCGACGCTGAACGTGAAGGACTACGTCGACCTGGTCGAGCACGAGGGCCTGACGCTGCTGACGAACTGACGCGCTGAGCCGGTCGCCCCGGTCGTGCTGGTGGAGCTTCTGCCGGTACGGCCGGGGCTTCGTCATGCGCGCCGCCGGGCCGGCCGCCCGCAGCGCAGCGAGGACCGGACCGGCCCGGCGAGCGCGCCGGCGGCGTCAGCCGCCGGCCTCGAACCCGTACAGAAACTCCTCACACCGAGCTGTCCGGCCCATGTCCGACTCCGCTTGATGCGTGACAGACCTGTCCGGCCCAGCCGGCACTGCGTACAGGTAGCAACTGCTTGCGGCCGCGACTAGCCTTGCCATATCGCAGCCGCGATCCATCTCACCGACCCATTGGAGGATCAGTTGGACGGGGAACTTGTGGCGCTCGCCGCTTCCGCAGGATCGACTCTCGTTTCACTGATGGCAACTGATGCCTGGGAGCAAAGTAAGAGAGCCGTCGCTTCAATTCTCGGCCGCGCACGACCAGGAGGCGAGGTAGGGATCCTTCGAGAACTCGACGCCTCGCGTGACGACCTGGTCCGTAGTCTCGCGAGTGGCGATGACGAGACCGGACCCGAACTGGTGACGCAATGGCAGGGCAAATTCCGCCGGTTGCTGACCGAGCATCCAGATTGCGCTGGCGACATTAGGAACATGCTCAAATTGAGTAAGGTCGACCATGGTATCAGCATTAAAGCGAAAGCGAGAGGTCATTCGAAAGTATACCAAGTAGGCCGAGGAGTCCAGATCAATCAAGACCGATGAAGACTTCACGTGCCGCCCGCCGCAACCGACGAAATCCGACCACCGGTAGGGCGTCCGATCATTCAAAGCTGTACCAGGTCGGTGATGGAACTCAGCTCAATATCGATAGGTCGTATATAGGCCTGATCGACGAGTCGCTGCCTTGGAGCGTCGATCCTTTGCAGTGGCCGTTGGTACGGGACGTGGAGCCAGTAGGAATCGGTGTCCATCCGGCGCGAAATCAAGACGGAGGCGTCGTTCCTCCGTACATTTCTCGGGATCACGATGAGCAGGTTCGATTGGCCGTTGCTCTGGCCGCTCGAGACGGCGGTCTAGTGCTTCTAGTTGGTAGCTCGACCGCCGGAAAGAGCCGCGCGGCGTACGAGGCGATGCGCGCAGAACTGCCTAACAGGAGACTTTTCATTCCAAACAGTGGGCCGGAGTTGCGCAATTCGATACTGGACCTCATCGGTGGTCCAGATAAGTACGTAGTGTGGCTAGATGACTTGGAACTCTACGCCGGCTCCAATGGATTAACGTCAGGGCTGTTGCGCAAACTCAAGCTATCCGGCGTAGCGATGGTAGGGACGCTTCGAACCGAGCAGTATCGGCGACTTGCCCACGCCGGCGAGCCTCAAGTCCGGGTTGATAGCCACGGACACGATTCCGAAGGCTCCGAATTCCAGCATCTCGTTGAGCAGGGATCAATAATTTCCATCGCGAGGCGGTGGAGCCGTGAGGAGATGCAGCGTGCTTCGAAGTCCGCCGATCCTCGAATTCAAGAAGCAGCTAGCCACGGCGCAGTTTACGGGATCGCCGAGTACCTCGCGGCAGGACCATTACTTAAGACTCAGTGGGAACTAGCGAGAGACTCTATCGGCCAAGCAAGAGGTGCGGCAATCGTTTCTGCAGCAATCGATCTGGCGCGAATCGGAATAGGCGTTTCGGTACCCATCGCGTTGATTGAAGAACTGCATGAAGACTACTTGCAGAAGGAAGGGGGGGAACTTCTCCGTCCGGAGCCATGGCACGATGCTCTAGAATGGGCGACTCGGCAAAGGTATGGAGTTACGAGTTTTCTGCTGCCGGGGGCCGACGCTGACAGTTGGCGCATCTTTGACTATCTGACCGATTACGTTGAGCAAGACCAAGAGAGACGGCCCATACCAGAGGAAACCTGGCGAACAGCCATCGACTATTGGATGGCGGACCATGCGCGACTACACGGAGTCGCCCTGGCGGCGTCAGCACATAGAAACCTAGCAATTGCAGAACAGGTTTGGACAGTCCTCGCGGACGCAGGTGATGCGGGTGCATCCATCTCACTGGCGTCGATCCTAGAGAATTCGGATCGTAAGGAAGAGGCTGAACGTCGGTATCGGCTTGCGGCAGGTAGCAATTACTCAGATGCTGTAACTCGACTCGGCCTGTTCCTGGAACGGGCGGGGCGGATAGAAGAGGCTGAAGAGGAGTACGGCAAAGCGGCGAATAGCGATGAGTGGCATGGCGCTTTCCACTTGGCGCAGATGTTGCAGCTAAAGGGTGATCTTGCTGCGGCGGAGAAGTGGTGGCGGCGAGCGTCGGAACTGCGAACAGCGAGTGGGGCAGACATCAATCTTGCGGGTGTCCTTAAAGAAACGGGCCGCCTCGCGGAAGCAGAAGAACACTACCGGGCCGCGATTGCCGACGGCCGGATGTACGCTGCTCTGGGTCTCGGTGTCCTCCTCATTGAGTCAGACCGAGAGAGTGAAGGCGAGCGTTGGTGGATTCAAGCGGCCGAGGCGGGCGAATCTAGCCCGGGGCTTTCACGCGGGGGCCGATGATCGGGTGTTGATCGACTGAAAGGTGCTCCTGACCAGCGAGGATGGGTCTTGTCGAGGGACCTGTCCGAGCTGTTCGAGGAGCACCTTCCAGGTGAAGAAGCGTAGTCGGTTCTATCCCCAGGTCCGGGTCGACACGAGCAGCTCCGCGGCGGTGGGGCAGGCCGGTGGGGTGCTGTTGATCGACACGGTGGCCGTCGCCGGTCTGGACGCGACGCTGTCCGCGGCGCTGGCGGCGTGGCGGAAGCCGCTCGCGGTCCACGACCCCGGCAAGGTCGTCCTGGATCTGGCCGTGTCGCTGGTGTTGGGCGGGGACTGCCTGGCCGACATCGCGTTGCTGCGCTCGGAGCCCGGCGTCTATGGCCGGGTCGCCTCGGACCCGACGGTCTCCCGGACGATCGATGCGCTGGCCGCTGACGCGCCGGCGGCGTTGAAGGCGCTGGACACGGCTCGGGCGGCGGCCCGCGCCCGGGTGTGGGCGTTGGCCGGTGAGCACGCCCCCGACCACGCGGTCGACGCGGCGGTGCCGCTGGTCATCGACATCGACGCCACCCTGGTCACCGCGCACTCGGAGAAAGAGTCCGCGACGCCCACGTTCAAACGCGGGTTCGGGTTCCATCCTTTATGGACATTCGTCGATCACGGGCCGGCCGGCGGCGGGGAGCCCCTGGCGGTGCTGCTGCGGGCCGGGAACGCCGGCTCCAACACCGCCGCCGACCACATCGCCGTCGCCCGCCAAGCGCTGGCGCAGTTGCCGTCGCACCGGCCCGGCCGCCGGAGCGGGCAGCGGTCCAGCAGTCGTCCCGGGCGGCGGGTGTTGATCCGCACCGACGGTGCGGGCGCCAGCCACGACTTCCTGAACTGGCTGCACCGCCGCCGGTTGTCCTACTCGATCGGCTTCGGTCTCCCCGAGAACACCCCGGATCTGCTGGCCACGATCCCCGCCGAGGTGTGGACACCGGCCTACGACGCGAACGACGCCATCCGCGACGGCGCCTGGGTCGCCGAACTGACCGAACTGCTCGACCTCTCCGGCTGGCCGCCCGGCATGCGGGTCATCGCCCGCAAGGAACGCCCCCATCCCGGCGCGCAGCTACGGATCACCGACGCCGACGGCATGCGGGTCACCGCCTTCGCCACCAACACCACCCGCGGGCAGCTGCCCGCCCTGGAACTACGGCACCGCCGCCGGGCCCGCGCCGAGGACCGGATCCGCTGCGCGAAGGACACCGGGCTGACCAACCTGCCCCTGCACGACTTCACCCAGAACCAGATCTGGTGCGCCATCGTCGCCCTCGCCTGCGACCTGGTCGCCTGGATGCAGACCCTCGCCCTGCACGGTCACCAGGCCCGACGGTGGGAACCGAAACGGCTCCGGACCCGGCTGTTCACCGTCCCGGCCACCCTCGCCCGCACCGGCCGCCGCCAGCTGCTGCACCTGGCCGACCACCATCCCTGGGCCACCGTCGTCCACGACGCCGCCGCCCGGCTCCGCGGCCTCCTCGCCGCGCCCGCCTGACACAGCTCCCGCCATCCCGACGACCCGCACCACCCGGACCGTGGAACCGGCGCCCACCCGAGCGACCTCGGCCGAACCGTCACACCCCGACACCACAATCAGACCCCAGCGGCCCAGCAAGTCGTGTCCCCACGCTCACCGACAGCCGGACGAAAGATCCGGGCTAGCGCCTTTGAGAACCTTGGGATGTTTTATGCCCGGAAGGGTCGTCTCAGGGAGGCCGAGGTGTACTGGCGCAAGGCGGTAGAAGCAGGAACACCTAAGGCTCTCGGAGGACTCGGCGCATGCCTCGCGACTCAGAATAGGGATGCCGAAGCTGAGCCCTACTTGCGCGAGGCGGCGGAGAAGGGCGACATCATATCAGTACGCAATCTGGTGGTTATCCTGGCCCGAGGCGACAGGCGAGTAGACGCTGAACCATGGGCACGATTGGCCGTGTCCAAGGGAGACCGTGAAGACTTCTTCAGGCTTGGGAAGTTGTTGTGTGAACTAGACCGGGCCGATGAGGCCGAGCAGGTATGGCGAGAGGGTGCCGAGTCCGGCGACCTAGGGTCCTCTTACGAGCTCGGTCATTTACTGTTGTTCGATCGCGGTGAGCCCAGCAAGGCAGAGCCATGGCTCAAGCTTGCCGCCGAAGGTCGTGACGAATACGCTTCCTGCGATTTGGCGAGTGCTTACAGAACGCTGGGCAAACTCAAGTCGGCAGAGAAGTGGTGGCGAACGTCCCTCGACCTAGGCCATGCACATGCCGGATGCCATCTAGGGCGGCTGCTGTTCGCGATGGGGAGGAAGCAAGAGGCCGAAGTCAGTCTGAGGTCGGCATACGACGGGGGCCATTTACACGCGGCTACAGTCCTGCATCGGCACTATGTGAACGAGGGACGAGGCCGGGATGCTGCAGTGTGGCTACGGAAGTCAGTGTCATCAGATGCACGCACCGTCAATGTAGAGAATAAGGGCAAGTCAAAGAGGAAGAGGAAGAAGAAGAAGTAGTAGTAGGAAGCGTTAGCATCGGTGCTCACCGTTGACGCTATAGTGGTAAACAGGGTATGCTCTAACTTTGCCACTGTGGTCCGCTTGGATTGCTGCCTCAGCGAAAGAGCTCGAGGTCGTGGGGCAATGCAGAACATCGGTGGCGCCTTCGCGATGGGCTCAATTGGTGGCTCCCGGCGCTTACCTCGATGGTGGCTCAGGGGTGAGCAACCGCGTAGGTGGCCGTACCTGCGGGCTGTAGCGGCTCGTGCAGCACGAGCGGCGCGGTCGCTCAATGGCGGCGCCAGGCCGTCGGTGCTAATTGCCGCCGCATGGCTACACGATGTTGGCTATGCCTATCCATTGGCACCGTCCATGACGGCCACAGTAGATGCACCCGGCCGACGGACTGAATGGCCGAATCGGCAATGGAGCCCACGGTACGATTCGAAATCAGGACCGAGCGGGTGCAGTTCCTTGCCACCCGCAAGCCGGAGCCAACGACCGACCTCGACGGCCGGCAGAAGCGCGACCAGCGCAGTCAGGCGGCGACACCGGATCGGGTGATGACGGGGTACCGCCGGCCGCTGAGTCCTGCCTCAGCTCGGGGCTAGCGCGGAGAGCGGGGCCTCTGCCTGGTCGACCAGGCTGCCGATCAGCCGCCTGCCTTTCTGGCTGTCGGTCAGAGAGGGTCGGCCGACGATCCCCGTGGATGTGTATGCGGACATACCCAAGGTGAGCAGCAGCGCTCGCTCGTCGGCGACATGATCCTTGTCGGCGTACGCATCGCCGACGAGCGAGGGCGTCGCGTGCAGCAGGAGGGAGGTCTCCAACTCGCCGCCGTGCATATCCTCCTGCGAGGGGTTTGCATCCCCGCCTCCGTGCGCGCGCTGGCCCAATTGGACGGGCCGGGATAGAGAATTGCGTGCGGCCCCACTCGTTCAGCTCCTGAACGACGTTGCCCAGGACATAGTTGCCGCCGTGACCGTTGACGATTACGAGCTTCGGGATCCCAGATCTCGCCAGCGACTCGGTGATGTTGTTGATCAAAGTGGAGAGGGTGCTCGTCCGGATGCTGACCGTTCCAGAGAACGCGGCATGTTCATGTGAGCATGAAATAGTGACCGGCGGCAGCAGGAACAGTCCGTAGCGGTCGACGATGGCCTTCGCGACGGTGCACGCGACGACGGTGTCCGTGATCAGGGGGAGGTGGTCGCCGTGCCGGACAAGCTTTCGGACCCGGGTCTGGAAGCCGGCGATCGGCCGCGCCGGCCTCCCGGAGTGGCTGCGGTTCCACGACCTGAGGCACTCTTATGCCACGTGGCTTGTGTCGGATGGGGTGCCGCCGAACATCGTCCAGCGGATCATGGGGCACGAGGACGTGACGACGACGCTGAGCATCTCTACCGACGTCCCGGTCGACTACGCCTCCACCACATCGGTGTCGGCCGCCCCCACGCCGGCACCCAAGTCCTGCTGCTCGTCCGTGAACGCCACATCCGGATCATCACCGAAGACGGCGAACCGGTCCGCGAACTCACCCTCGACCCCACCCGGGACTACCAACCCCAAGCCAGAACGTGAACGATGTCCCGAGACAGGTGTGAACCATGTCCCGAGACATCACACGTGGTCGGGGTGACAGGATTTGAACCTGCGGCCTCTTCGTCCCGAACTCGACGCGGCGCGGTCGGCGAGAGCCGATAGCGAGGTCAGAGCGTCGGCACCGGTCGCCGGCGGCCGAGCTGAGCCGGTGCGGTTGCTGTACTCCGCTGCTGTACTGCCGGCGGCTCGCGCTCCGCCTGACCTGCGGCTGTAGACGCGCTCTCCAGTCGTAGGCGGGACCGCCCGGTGCTGGAACACCGAGCGGCCCCTTGATCCCATCCCTCCGGTGAAGGGGCAGGACCCATGGCGAACGGTAGTGGTAGGCGTGTGACGTCCGGCCAGCGCGTGGTCGCGGCGGCGGCTCTGGCGGATCGGGCGCGGTTGTCGCTGGCGGAGGCGTCGATGTGGGCGGATGCGCTGGCGCTAATGGTGGAGGACGGTCAGGAGGATGCGCCGCGTGTCCTGCTGGCGCGGGTGGCGGATGAGCTGACGGCGGAGCGGGTGCTGTCGGCGCTGCTCGGTCGGATGGGTTCAGCGGACGAGCAGCTCGCCGAGCAGGTGCGTGAGGTGTTCATGGCGGCGGTCGACGCGCCGCGCGATGAGCTGCCGTCGTGGGCGGAGGCGGGCATCGTCGACCCGGCCGGCCGGCGGGCGTATAGCCGGCACACGCTCGACCTCGACGCGGCCGAGCTGGCGGACGGAGTGCCGTGGCCTCCAGTGACAGTGATGACGTTCCTCGTCGAGGGCGGTCCGGCCGGGGTGCTGTTGGAGGTTGGCCCGGGTGGTCTGCCGCACCGGATCTTGGCACATCAGGCGCGGAGGATCGGCGGTGCGCTGGTGGCGGCGGCTGACCTGGCGGACCGGGTGAACTCATGAGGTGGCCGGCTGAGGAGGACCAGGCGTATGCGGCGGAGGTCGGCCGCCGGCTGCGGGGCTGGCGGGTGATGCGCCGGCTGACCCAGCAGCAACTTGCGGACCTCGCTGGTGTCGACCGCGTCGTCGTCCTGGCCACGGAGAGAGGGGCTATCGCCGTCGAAATGACCCGGGTGCGGCGGCTGGCTTGGGCGGTGGGTGCACCGCTGCCCGAGCTGGTCGACGAGGACCGGGTTGTCCCCCGCGCGGCTGGCTCACACTCCGGGCCTGCTCCCCGTAGGCGCTGATCCCCTCGGGTGGCCGGGCCGGGTCAAGGGCGGCGCTCGCGCCGTCGCGCCAGCGATACCGTAGGCACCCTTGACGCGACCCGGCCACCCTCCGAGGACAATGACCGCCTCCGTGGAGCCGGCCCACCCATAGCCACCAACGAGGAGCAACAGGATGACCAGTCCGCCGGTCCGGCGGCTCTCCGGCCCGACATCGCCGCTGCAGCGTTGGCGCTCGGCGCCTGACGCCAACGAGGAACTTCCAACCACTCCGGTCCAGATCACGCCGTGCCGGACGCAATGCGGAACACTCTGACCGTGACCGAGCCCCTCTTCGCTCTTCCCGCTCGCGACCTCGGCGCTCGCGGCTCCAGGGCGAAGGTTGGTGGCCCCGATCCTGCCGGCCCTGTCCCCGCTCGGGCTGCGGCCGTCTTGGCGGCGGTGCCTACATGGTGGGAGGGACGGGCGCGCGAGGCCGGGCTCTCCGGGCGGTGGCTGGATCTCTCCTTCGCGATCGACTCGCCGACGCCTGGGCAGGCCCTCTCAGTAGCTCCCGAGGCCTCAATTTCACCTCAGACCAGTGCGGAAGTACTAGGAGCTGCCTACGCCAAAGCGTTGCCGCCCGAAGTGCGGGCCCGGCATGGGAGGCACTACACGCCTTCCAGTCTGGCGGACCATCTATGGCGCATGACCCGAGCCGCGTTGAGTCTGCCAGTGAGCGCGACGCGGCTCCCAGGGCTCGTGCGCGATAGGGCGTGTGGCGCAGGTGCTCTACTCCTTCCTCCGCTTCGAGAGCACGTCCGCGCCTCGGTGCGTACGGACCCTCAAGTCGCTCTTGTCGGCCTGCCGAGCGTCGTCGAAGGTACCGACGCTGATCCGAACGCGGCATGGCTAGCCAGCGTCATCCTTGGTGCGGAGGTGCTTCCGCTCTTGGCCGCTGTGCCGTCGTCTCGGCGCCGACGCCTGCCGGCGCTGGCGAGATGCGGCGATGGGTTACTAACTGGGAGCCGCCCGGCGCGGGTTGAGCTGCAGAATCCGCCCTACGGCCGAGTCCGGATGACCGCGGAGGAGAGGAACCGCTGGCGCCATGTCCTCTACGGGCACGCCAACCTCTACGGTCTCTTTATGGCCGCAGCCTTGGAGGACCTGGACGACGAAGGAGTGCTCTCGGCCCTTGTTCCTACCAGCTTCACTAGTGGTCTCTACTTCTCTCGTCTGCGCCAGACGCTTTCGGAGAAGGCTCCCCTCCAATCGGTTGGCTTCGTGGCGAACCGCGATGGCGTCTTCGACGACGTACTCCAGGAGACCTGTCTCGCAGTCTTCAGCCGACGGCGAGCACGATGGACTGCACTGGCGAGCCTTAACAGCCGGATTGAGCAAGTCGCCCGCGTGAAATCCCCCCGCGGGAATGGTCCCTGGCTTCTTCCGCGTAGCGCCGACGATGCTCCGACGGCGGCTGCTGCCGTCGCGCTCCCCCTCCGCCTGGTTGACGTCGGCTACCGATGCTCGACCGGGCCCCTCGTTTGGAACCGACGAGCCCGCGACCTCACCCCTGACTGGGAGCCGGGTACTGCCCCTGTCCTGTGGGCTGCGGACATCGATGGCGGAACGCTTCACCGGGATAAGGCCCGGGATTCCCTCAGGTACCTACGGCTCCGCGAAGGCGATGAGGACGTCCTTGTTCTCTCTGATCCGGCGATCCTCATACAGCGAACTACAGCGCCGGAGCAGGCCCGCCGCATTGTCGCAGCCGAACTGTCGCCTCAAGCGCTTGAGAGGTGGGGCGGCCGCGTGGTTGTGGAGAATCACGTCAATGTCCTGCTGCCCGTCCTGCCCGAGCCGCTGCTATCCCGGCGGACTCTCGCAGTCGTACTTGGAACGAGGCCACTTGACCGCGTGATGCGCTCGCTTTCTGGCTCAGTCGCAGTTAGCGCGTATGAGCTGGAGGCGCTACGGTTCCCTGACGCCATGACGCTCCGTGCATGGGACCAGCTCAGGGGGGAAGACTTGGAACACGCCGTTGCTAACGCCTATCGCCCTCACTGATCAATGCGACCGTTACCAGCCCGCGACGAGATACATGGCCGCCTGAGCCTGATCTTCCCGCGCACCGCGTTCGATCCAGTCCTCTCCAACCCGCTAGCCGCAGCTGCTCTCGCCGCTATGCTCTACATCGACGCCGTTGTCCCGGATGAGGGCGAGGTCTCGACCGACGCTACCTGGGCACGTCCGAGCCTGTGTCTGTGGATGAGCAACGAGGTCTACCAGCATGACGCACCGGACAGCCGGGCGGCCTGGCGGGACGCCGCGCTCGGCGCTGGCGGCCGCCAAGCCGTCGAGGAGCTTCAGATCGCCTGGAGCCTTGGACACGCGGTCTCCTTGTATAGGGACAATAGTCGCGAAACTCTCCGGGACGAAACCTTTCCAGCGTGGCTGGACCACGGCGCCATCCGACTCCGGCCAGGCGTGCCAACCACGAGCAGCCGGCCACGGTGGGCGCTCGCCGCGAGCTTCGCCAATCTCTTCGATCCCTCCCTGTCGGGCGACGATCTGACCGCAGCGGTCGAGAGATGGCAGGCGACGCGGATGAGTCCCGGTGACCGGCTGCGGATAGCGACGCTTCGGGATCGGGAGCGGGTGGCGCATGCAGTCGAGGTCATGCTGCCAGGCGGAACGGTTCGACTGCTGGAACCGGGAGACGCCTCTCTGATCATCAAAGGAGTTGTCGAGGAGTGGGCTCCTCGACGCCTTCGCGACTCCGTCGTCCTGTCGATCTCGGAGCCTGGTGACAAGGTCTACCTAGCCGACGCTGCCCGCTTGCGTGCGCTCGGCTTGACAATGGACGCAGGGAGCCTCTTGCCGGACGCCGTGATTGTCGACATCGGCGTGCCACGACCCACGTTCTGGGTAATCGAGGCTGTCGCCACCGATGGACCCGTGACTGAGGACCGAAGGCACCAGCTGCTCCGCTGGGCCGAGGAGCAGCGCATCCCTCCCGACGCGTGCCGCTTCCTCTCCGCATTCCTGGACCGAAACGAGACCGTGGCGAAGAGACGGCTGAAGGATCTCGCGGTCGGCACCTTCGCCTGGTACGCCAGTGAGCCGACACGGGAGCTGGCCCTGTACGAGATCGAGGCTGGTCCGGCGGGGTGAGGCCGACGCCGGCCGCGCGACCGAGGACGGCGCGAAGCGCCGCCCGCAGTGTCGCGGCGGCCGGCCGTACTCGCTAGAGCTCGCGTCTTGATTCTCAACAGGTCAACTCGGCAGCGTCGCTTTACGTTGCTGGCCAACTGCTAGGACCTGCGGCAGGATGGCAGCGCGCAAGGGTTGTGGGGCAAGTCTGGCGGCTACACGACGGGCGGAGGTCGCGTTGGGAAGGGCTGAGCAAGTAGCTGGCCGCGTCTACGTTCTCAAGGCGGATCACCGAGACGGTACAGCCGCAAAGTCCCAGTGGACGATCTCGGCTGACCAGGAGATAGCGTGCTTCGCGAACACGGTCGGAAACGGCTGGATTCAGGGACACTCAGGTTGGGGTCTTCACACGAAGGACAATGCAACGGCGTACCTTGGTGTCTCCGCTACGAAGTTAGGTGCTCCAAGGCGGCTATTCGTTGCATTCTTCGTTATCTCTGCGGTCTGTCACGGCTACCCTTCTGACCCTCGGCGAGCCACTCGAGAGATACCTCCGCATGAAGTACTGCGCGACTGGATGGACCAGCAACATATCCGGCCGGCGGCCGCGCGAAAGCTGGCAAGGGGCTTATCATGCAAGCTGTAGAGATAAGGATCGAGGGGTCCTACTGGGATTCATTCTTGTATGACGACCGTCTTTACCTATTTACTAGGCACGGAACAATTGAGCAATATGGATGGGATCGCCTAGTTTCTTCGATAGCAGTGCGTGATGGCGACCATAGGGCGCTGCGGCATCTAACGGGTCGCGGCAAGTCTTGGTACGCACCGGAGGTTCAAGACCTGTTAACCAATCCTGAACTTCTCGGCGTGATGCAGGACGTGGCCACGCGGCTCAGCTCCTTGCCAATCCGGATTCCGAAGAAGGCTCTCAATCTCAGCCACCTCGCGACCGTAGAGTCTCCTGCATATCCGCACACAGACGTTGAGGCATTCTACGACGTAATGTACATTGGATCGCCATCAGGCGTCTACGCCACCGCCCTGTCGGTATTAGGTGAAGGATTCCCACGCTCTTTTGACGCCCCTATTCTCCGACTATCCGCTAGCTATGGCTCGGTAGCAATGGCTGCGGGGAGCGAGGGCCTATTCGAACAGCGGGCAGCAATGCCCCGGTACTGGCCAGATTTGTACGAGCCCCACCAGGTATCAGATCGGAACTGTACGGCCTGCAGCTGGGCTTCATTCGATGTGGTGGCTTCGTCGGTAATCGACAGTGCTGGCTTCATCGCTGCCTATTCAAAGCCCGAACGCACGGACGACCGTAGTCTTGTAACTGAGCGTCAACTAGTTGGTATCGTTGACGCTGAGGTCCTATTCGATAGGTCCGATGGTCTTATGTTCGGGGCTGCTGATGCGCTTGTTCTGATCTCAGGCCCCGATCTAGTTCTCGACCGTTGGAGCCCTTATCGACGGCGAGAGAAATACGGTGTGGACTTAGACCGCTCTCTAACCCGGAGCAGCCAAGTAAGATGGCGTCGGCGATTGAATGAGGCCGTCTTGGACGGCGCTGCTACTGTGTACGGGATCCTGATTGAGCTTGAGAACTCCCTGGTCCTTCTCGCCACGGATGGAACAACACAGAGATTCCGAGAGCCGGTAAGCTGGCGGTCTTTCCCGCGTTCGGAGAGGTACCTGAATCAGCTGCACGTGGTGTATGAGGATCATGTTCGAATATACGCCTTCTGGCATGACTACTTTGTCCCCACGCCGAACCGTGGACCAGCCATACGTCGACCGCGACGGATTCCGTTCGGCTGAGTTAGAAGCAGTCCAAAGTGACCGTCCTTAGGACGGCAAGTGATGGCACGGTTGGGGCGACAACAATGCTAGCGGCATGCGGCAAAGGGTCAGACATGCCAACGTTGCGAGTTGCTCTCGACTGCTTCCTGGGCCAGCTTCTTGGCGGCAGCCGTGCAAAGCGCGGCTAGCATGCTGTCGTAGAAGGGCTGCATGTTGGCGTTGCCGGTCTCGCGGTATTCGATGGCTTGGAAGAGGCATTCGAGTTTGTCGGCGTCGCGGTGGATGATCGCTTCGCGGGTCTCGTAGTTCTCGATCTCGTCGACGATGGCGGCGAGTGCTTCGCGGACGGCGGGGGGTGCGCCGGCGGTCTGGTCGGCGGTGACGTCGCGGTTGTCGGCTGCTTTGAGGTAGCGGCGGCCGATGTAGGCGATGTCGCCGACACGGGTTTCTTGGGTGTCGTGGACGACTCCCATGAGGGCGACCTTGGCGGGGTCGGCGCCTTCCATGATGGCGAGGATGGCGCCGATGAGGGCGGTGCGGTGGGAGTGCTCGGCGATGGTCTCGGGGTGTTTGATGCCGGCGTTGAGCCAGCCGGTGCGGGGGAGTCGCTTGAGGGTGCCGGCTTCGAAGAGGTAGTCGACGACCGCGGCGACCTGGCCGTCGTCGGGCTCGGCCGGGTTGGGCTGCTCGGTCATGCGGGTGGCGCTCCTCGGTGGCTGGTCAGGCTGCGATCCCGCCGAGTCTAAGTGCGGCGCGGATCGACTCGACCTCGCTTCGGACGCTGGCGGGCAGCCCGACGGTGTCGAGCAGTTCGCGGACGCGGTCGGCGAGGGCGCGGGAGACGGCGGGATCGTCGTCGAGGAGTCCACGGCGAGCGATGAGCAGGGCCCAGACGGTGTGGACGTTGAGGGGGAGGTCGTCGGCGGTCGGGGCCGAGGCGGGTGGTGAGGTGGTCGAGGAGGATGAGTCCGCGCCAGCGGCCGAGGCCGGCGGTCATGAAGGTGTCGTCGCGCTCGATGGTGCGGGTCTCGCCGACCCAGTAGGCCCAGTAGTTGAGGTTGGCGTTCTCCCACGCGTCATCGTCGCGGCCAGCGCGGATGAAGCGGGCGAGGGAGTCGGCATCGCCCTGACGGTCGAGGGCGATGGCGATGGAGCGGGCTTCGGCCCAGCTCGGGGAGATACGGGCGCCGCCGGCGCGGGTGAGTGATCCGCGCAGTTCGGCGAGCCATCCGGCGGTGCCCGGGCTGCGGTCGAATGACGCGAGGTAGGCGACCTGGCGGCGTACCAGAGAGCCCTTGTCGGCCGGGCCGGGCGGGTTCTCGGCGGCGCGGCGGAGGTTGGCGACCAGGCGCCGCCGGTCGATGGCTGCGAGCAGAGGGCCACTGGCGACCGGACCGCGTCGAGCCGGGCGACGAGCAGTGAGCACGACCCGCGGCGGGGTGTCCTTCAGCGGCCAGGCGAGCAGCTCGGACAGCGGCTGCGGCAGCACGCGTACGGCGAGCGGATGTCGGCCGTCGGCGGGGTCGCCGTCCAGCAAGCGATCAAGGATGTAGTCGGCCTGGGCGGCCGTGTCGAGGGAGTCGACGAGGGCCGGGTCGGCGCCGAGCTCGAGCAACTCGGTGCGCAGCGCGACGACGTTGCCGGCGCGGGCGGAGGTCAGCGGCCGGCGGCCGGTCTCCCAGCCCTGGACGGTGGTCTTGTCCGCACCGAGGGCCTCGGCGAGGTCCTGTTGCGTGAGGCCGGCGGACTCGCGCGCGACCTTGAAGACGGCGCCGGTGATGAGGCCGCGGGAGCCGCTGTCGGGGCTGGGCTGACTGGCGGTCAGCCCGGATGACGACGGGCTCCGTCGCGGCGATGCCACCCGAATTCCTCCCTGGCGGAGCACTCGTACTGCCGGTCAGTCCGATTCAAGCATAAACGTTCCTAGTGTTCTTCTCGTCCCGCCGAGAGCGCGGGAATCGCCGAGAGAACAGGAACAAGCAATGGCTATCGGATTGGGCACAGCGATTCGGCGTCGACATGGCCGGGGTGTTCTCGCACGGCGCGTACTTCCGCACGATCGAGCCGGACAACGACTTCGACCTCGTCCGGTCGAAGGCGTCGGACCCGCAGAAGCGGGACAAGGAGACCGGCGAGCGGCTGTGGACCGTCACCGTGCTGGACGGCGACCCGGAGGCGCGGACGGCGGAGGTGAAGGTCCGCATCGCCGCGCCGGTGCAGCCGGTCCCACCGTCGCCGGCGCCGGGCTCGCCGTTCCCTCAGGTCGAGTTCGACGGGCTGACGGTCATGCCCTGGGTCGACGGGCAGCGGTGCAAGAGCCGACGGCACGACGACCGGGAGTGCCGGGGCCGGGTCGCCTTCAGCCTGCGCGCGGCTGGCATGCGGCCGGTCGGTCAGCGGCCGGCGGCCAAGTCCGGAGCGCAGCAGTGACCGCGCTCGATACCGCGACCGGGGACGACGCCTGCGGGGTCTACCTCGACGCGGACGGGTCGCGGATCACGCCGGCTGTCGGCGCATATCCACCCGAGCACCGGGATGCATGTCCTGGAGTACCCGGCGGAGCAGCGGGTGGTGCTGCGACTCGGCCAGCGCTGGAGCGGCGCGGTCGACATGTACGTCGGCGCCGCCGAGCTGGAGCGGCTGATCGACAAGCTCAACGCCGCGTACGTGCGGGTGGCGCGGCGGCCGTACGAGGACGAGCCGGTCCCGGACAGCGGAGCGGCCTGAGCGACGAGGACGCCCGGCCGGTGCAGGTTGGCGCCCAGCCGGCCGGGCGTCTGTCCCCAACCCCTGCAAGGAGTGAGGAGACAGTCATGAGCCTATCCAGGCGTGACGTCCGGCGGCTGCGGTCCGCCGGCTGGGAGGTCGTCCAGGTCGGGCCGGTTGTGACGGTCCGGCGAGTGCTGTGGTCGCTGATCACCGGTCGGCTGCCGGCGCGCGGGGTGACCGTGGTCCGGGTCCGGCGGCAGGGGTGGTCGCGGTGAGGCGGCGGCACGTCCTGCGGGTGGAGGGGCTGGAGGTCGAGTCGCCCTATCTGCGGTGGTCGCGGGCGGTCAGCCGGTGGCTGTCGCGGTGGCGGGCCGAGCTGGCCGTCGCCCTGGTCGCCTTCGTCGTCTACCGGCTGGTGTCGTCCGCGGCCGGCGCCACGGTCGCTCGCCTGCTGGTCGCTGGCCGCGGCGGTCGGGCTGGTGGCGTGGCCGGCGTCGCGGGGCTGCCTCGGCCGGACGGCGGTCCGGTGGTGGACGCGTCGGCGGTTCCTGGTCGCGGTGCGGCGGCTGGCGCTGGTGCAGTGACTTCGACCGGTCGCCGACGGTCGGCCGGGTGCGGGACGTGCCGGCCGGGCAGCTGCTCGACGTCCGGGTCCCGCCCGGGTCTGACCGCGGTCGACCTGGAGGACCGGGCCGAGGCGCTCGCGGTCTGCCTGGAGGTCCGGGACGTGCGGGTCAGGCGCGACCCGGACAACGCGGCCCGGTCCACGGTCGCGGTGGTCCGCCGGGACCCGCTGGCGGCGATGGGGGCGCTGGCCTGGCCGCTGGCCGAGGTGGAGCGGTGCTCGCTGTGGGAGCCGATCCCGGTCGCGGTCGACGAGGACGGTCAGCCGGTCACTGTCCGGCTGCCGGAGCGGAACGTCATCTTCGGTGGCGAGCCGGGCGCCGGGAAGTCGGTCGCGCAGTCGTTGCCGGTCGCGGCGGCGGCGCTGGACCCGGACGTCGAGCTGTACCTGTTCGACGGCAACCAGGTCGAGTTCGCCCCCTGGGCGGCCTGCGCCACCCGGACGGTCGGCCCGGACATGGGCCAGGCGGTCGCCGTGCTGGGCGAGCTGGCGACCGAGATGGACGCCCGCTATGCGGTGCTGCTGGGGGAGGGCCGGCGGAAGATCGCCCCGGGGGACGGGCTGCGGCTGATCGTGGTGGCGGTCAACGAGCTGGCCTTCTACACCGCCACCGGCGACCGCAAGCAGCGGACCGAGTTCGCCGACCGGCTCCGGGACCTGGTCGCCCGCGGCCGCGCCGCCGGGATCATCGTCCTGGCCGCGACCCAGCGGCCGTCCTCGGACGTGGTGCCGACCTCGCTGCGGGACCTGTTCGGGTTCCGGTGGGCGCTGCGCTGCTCGACCCCGGACGCGTCGGACACCATCCTCGGCCGCGGCTGGGCCACCAACGGCGTCACCGCCACCGACGTCCCGGCCGAGGCCCGCGGGGTCGGCTACCTGCTCGCCGAGGGCGGGACGCCGGTGCGGTGCAAGTCGTACTACCTCGACGACGACACCATCCACGCCATCGCCGCCCGCGCCGCGCTGCTGCGGGGCCGGCGGCTCGGACCGCGCGGGGTGGCGGCATGAGCCGGTGGGAGCCGGACCGGGTCGCCCGCGCCTTCCTGATGGGCATCCGCACGCCCGGGGACGAGAACGTCGCTGTCCTGGTCGCCGAGGCCGGGCCGGTGCTGGCGGCCCAGCACATCGCGGCGGCGGCCGGTGTTGACTGGCGGCGGGCAGAAGTGCTGTTGGCGACGGCCGAGGCGGCTGGGGTGCGGCTGCTCACCCCGGAGGACGACGACTGGCCGGCGGCGATGCCGAAGGTGCTGCCGACCGACGGCCGAGGCATCGGCACCGCGCCGCCACTGGGCCTGTGGGTCCGCGGCACCGCCCGACTGGACCAGCTCACAGCCCGCGCCGTCTGCGTCGCCGGCACCGGCAACTCCACCCCGTACGGGGAGCGGGCAGCGTTCGACCTCGGCGGGAACCTCGCTGCCCACGGCTGGACCGTCATCACCTCCGGCGGCTTCGGTATCAGCGGCAGCGTCATCCGCGGAGCGCTCGCTGCGGGCGGGCCGGTGCTGGTCCTTCCGCCGGCGCCGCTGACCCACCGTCACCCCGATCGGGCACCGGCGCGCTGTTCGGCAGGGTCGCTCGGGACGGGCTTCTGCTCAGTGAGGCCGAACCCGGGTCGATCGCGAGCAGGACGGCCGCGGTCCGGCAAGCCCAGCTCGCCGCCGCCCTCGCCGCGGGAGTCGTGCTGATCGAGCCGCGCTCGGACGCGCTCGGCCGCCGCCTGGTCCAGCTCGCCGAGAACATCGGCCGGCTGCTGCTGGCCTACCCCGGGCCCGTCTCCGCACCGACCTGCCAGTACGCGCACCACCTCGTCCGCAGCGGACGCGCCCGACTCGCCGCCAACCCGCAGCAGGTGGTCACCGACTTCGAAGGGAGGCTTCATGCCGACGCACGCGACCAGGGCTGAACGGGCCCGGATGCCGCTGGCGCGGGAGGTGGTCCGGCAGGCGGCGATCGAGAACGGGGTGTGCATCCGGCCGGTGTCGGTGCGCAAGGTCGACCGAACCACGGGCGCGGCCGAGCTGGTCGACCTGCCCTGCGGGGCGACGCTGGCCAGCAAGTGCCCGTCCTGCGCTGAGCGGGCGCGGCGGCTGCGGATCGCGCAGTGCCGGGAGGGCTGGCACCTCGACGCGGAGCCGATCCAGGACGCCGAGCCGGCGACGGCCGAGCAGCGGACGCTGGCGACCGTCCGGGCCGACCTCGAACCGGCGCGGGTCGACACCGAGGATGCCGGCGAGGATCCGGCGGAGGTCGAGGCCGTCATCGGCCAGGTCGACGAGCTGGTGGCCGAGGCCGGAGTCCGCGGTCGGATCGGGGCCGGCGCCAGCACCTCGGCGGGTGCGGTCGACTCGCCGGCGGCAGGACGTCGCCGACCTCCCGCGGCGCCGGGTTGAGGCGCGGACCGTGGGCCGGGTCTACGGAGAGCGGTTCCGGCCCTCGCTGTTCGTCACCGCGACCCTGGACTCGTACGGGCCAGTCCGTAGCGACGGGACACCGGTCGACCCGGACCGGTACGACTACGTCCGCGCCGCGCGGGACGCGATCCACTTCTCCCGTCTGGTGGACCGGTTCGTGCAGAACCTCCGCCGGTTCGTCGGCTGGGACGTCCAGTACTTCGCCGCCGTCGAACCACAACGCCGGCTCGCGCCGCATCTGCACCTGGCCATGCGAGGGACCGTGTCCCGGGTCGAGCTGCGGCAGGTCGCTGCCGCGACGTACCACCAGGTGTGGTGGCCGCAGTGCGATCAGGTCGTCTACGTCAGCGTCCTGCCGGCCTGGGACCCGGACCGGGAGACCTACGTCGACCCGGAGACCGGCGACCCGCTGCCGAGCTGGGAAGAAGCGGTCGACGACCTCGACGAGCCGGCGCACGTCGCCCGCTTCGGCGTCCAGGTCGACGCCCGCGGCGTGCTCGCCGGCTCCCCGGACGCGAACCGGGCGATGGGCTACCTGGCCAAGTACCTGACCAAGTCCATCGCCGACTGCCACCAGCCCGAGACCGACCGGCAGCGCGCCACGTCGCCCGGCTCCTGGACGTCCTGCGGTGGGAGCCCTGCTCCGACCGGTGCGCCAACTGGCTCCGCTACGGCGTCCAGCCGCGCAACGCCCGCGACGGGCTACGGCCGGGCTCTTGCCGGGGCAAGGCACACCGGGCCGAGCATCTTGGCTATGCCGGCCGCCGGGTCCTGGTCTCGCGCAAGTGGTCCGGCAAGACCCTCGGCGACCACCGTGCCGACCGCCGCGACTGGGTCCTCAATCTGCTCGGGACCGGGACAGAGCCGGCCGACCCCAACCGGTACGCCTGGGAACCGGTCCGCACCGGCGACCCCGACCAGCGCTCGCTCGACCGCCGGCTCCTGCTGGCCATCGCGCAACGCACCGTCTGGCGGCAAGCGCTCGACGACGCCAAGCGCCGAGCCGGCCTCGACCCGCCCGAGTGCTCGGCAACTGCGAGCGCCGCATGAAGGGAGGGGCCACAGTGGACACTCAGACGCTCGTCGCCAAGTGGTACACCGTCGGCCAGGTCGCCGAGATGCTCGGCTACGGCCTGACCAAGACCAAGATGCTCGTCGCCTCCGGTGAGCTGCGCTCCCTCAAAGACGGTCGGCACCGGCGGGTTCTCCCAGAGTGGGTGGACGAGTACGTCGCCCGGCGCGCCAGCGAGGCAGCATGACTGGCCGGAGCAGAGCCAACGGCGAGGGCTCGATCTACCCGCACCGCAACGGCTTCGCCGCGTACGCCTGGGTCACCACACCGGCCGGCAAGCGGACCCGCAAGTACGTCTACGGCCCCGACCGGGAGACCGTGCACCGCAAGTGGATCGCGTTGCAGCGGGAGGCCCAGCATCGTCCGGTGGCCACGGCGAGCCCGACCGTCGGCGACTTCCTCGGCTACTGGCTACGAGAGATCATCGAGCCGAACCGGGCGCCGCTGACGGTCGCGACGTACGAGAGCCTTGTCCGGCTCTACCTCGTGCCTGGCATCGGAGGGAAGCGGCTCGACCGGCTGTCGGTCCGGGACGTGCAGACGTGGATGAACGGCCTGCGGACCGCCTGCCAGTGCTGCGCGCAGGGCAAGGACGCGCGGCGTCCGACGGGCCGGCGGCGTTGCTGCGCGGTGGGGAAGTGCTGCCGACAGGTGCCCTCGGCTCGCACGATCCGGGATCTGCGGACCGTGCTGCGCTCGGCGCTCTCGACGGCGCGGCGGGAGGAGCTGGTCGCCAGGAACGCGGCGGCGTTGGTCACCGTCCCGACTGGCCGCACGCGGAAGACTCAAGCCTGGACCAGCGACGAGGCGCGGGCGTTCCTCGAATCGGCGCGGTCGGACGGCGACCCGCTCTACGCGCTGTACGTCCTGGTCCTGGTGCTCGGGTTGCGTAAGGGTGAGGCGCTCGGCCTGGCCTGGGAGGACGTCGACCTCGACGGCGGCGAGCTGGCGATCCGCTGGCAGGTCCAGCGTGTCCGCCGCGAGCTGCTCCGCCGGGAGACCAAGACTGAGGCGTCGGACGCGACGCTCCCGCTGCCCGGGCTCTGCGTCATCGCCCTGCGGCTCCGGGCCGAGCGGCAGGCGGCGGACCGGGACGCGGCCGGCGCAGCATGGCAGGGCGACGGCTTGGTCTTCACCGGAAGGCTGGGAACGCCGGTCGACCCGCGCACGGTCAACCGGGTCTTCACGTCCCGGTGCCGGAAGGCGGGTGTTCGGCGGATCACGGTGCACGACGCGCGGCGGACCTGTGCCTCGCTGCTCGCCGACCTGGACGTGCACCCCCGGGTCGCGATGGAGATCCTCCGGCACGCCGACTTCGCGGTGACCATGGAGATCTACACGAAGGTCTCGTCCCAGCAGACCCGGGACGCGCTCAAGCGCCTCGGCGAAAGCCTTGCTCGATGAGGTGGTCTCGTAGGGCGCAGGCTCGGCACAGAGACCCTGCCCGGAAGCATCATGATGCGGACGCCTACGCTCATGATCGTGACCGAACTGGAGCGCCCGGACCTGGAGTCGTTGCATCGCGAGTTCGTCGCGGCCTCGCGGGAGCACGGGCAGGCGACCGAGGAGTGGAATCGCCTGTTCCTGCCGATCGAGCCGCTCTCCGCCAGCGGCCAGGGCCCCGGCTTCACGCCGGAGCAGGACGCAGCGCAGCGCCGGTTGATCGCGGCCGACAAGCGATTCCGGGCCGCCTCCGATGCGTACCTACCGCTGTTGTCATCGCGCAGCTGAGCTGGGACGAGCGTCAGGAAGCTGCTGTACTCGGCTGCTGTACTCGCCCTGGTGAGCGCGGTCTGATCGGCCGGATACGGCCTCTGACCTGGTCGGGGTGACAGGATTTGAACCTGCGGCCTCTTCGTCCCGAAGCGAGCCCGGCGACTCCTTGGCCTGGCCGCCATGCACGATGCACGGCTGTCTGCCGTCCGCGTCAGTCCACGACAGTCCAGGCGAAGTCGGGTTGGTTGTCACGCAGAACGTCACTCAGCGCCGACCGCGAGATCAGTACGGCTGCAACACCCTCGGGGCACGAGCGTGGGGCTGGGGCCAGGCCCCCCAGGTGTTGCAGCCGTAGTTGCTATCGGGGACAGCGGGGACGCCCTGGAAGCAGCAGTGTCCCTCAAGATCATTATTGTTAATGCAGGTCAGAACCTGTGCGGGGACACCGGGGACACCGGGGACACTAGCTAGGTGATCGACTGGGGGGACGTCCCGACCTGGATCAGTGGCGTCAGCACTGTGGGCGCGCTCGTTGCCGCTGTTGTCGCCGGAGTCGCGGCGACGAAGCTGCTCCGCGTCGAACAGAACCGCGACCGGAACCGGGAAGTCGCGCGGGAACGGGAGCACGTCGAGCGGGTCGTTGCCTGGCACGAGCCAGTCCCGAGCGACCCAAACGATCCCGACTCCCCAAGAACCTGGGGTGTCGCACTCGACAACGGGAGCGGCCTCCCGCTGTACCAAGTGCACGTCGAGTTCTCGCCGGTTCAGCGCAACCGAGGCCAGGTCAATGTGGTGCTCGAAATCATCCCGCCCGGCCGATGGCTGCTCTCCGGCCGGGTGCTGTACCCGCGGCCGGACCAACCCCAGTGGGCGGGAGCAGATGGTTTGCCCTGGGAGGTCTATTCCATCGGCTTGCAGTTCACCGACGCCACCGGCCGCACCTGGCGCCGCGACCTTCACGGCATCCTGGCCAAGATCGCCTGACGACGCGTGGGGGCTGCCTAGGCGCGAGAGCGCGAGAGTTGCCGGTAGGGACACCCTTCAGGCCAATCGGCGGCTCATGACCGGAAAGAGGCAGTCGTCCTCTAGGTGTACACGGCGTGTGTCCGGAAGGTCCTCGTTCGATCGCATAGAGTATCCGAACTGACCTGTGCGCTCGCTTCGATGGTCCCGTGCGTGACGCGCGTTACCAGATTGGTAAGGTTCTCCGCGTGAAAGTCGACTACGCTGACGATGCGGTAGAGACCGCTTGTACGTCAGCCAAGGTCGCAACTGCGCGATACGGCGAGGGGGTCGCCAAGGTGCTTCAGCGTCGGGTGAAGCAGATGGAAGCGGCCGACACCGTGGCGGATCTCTTGGCGGGTGTGGGGCGATGGCATTGGCTAACGGGCAACCGCAAGGAACAACTGGCCGCGCGTCTGGACGACAAGCTTCGGATCGTTGTCGACCTTGTTGGCGTCACGGGTAGAGACGCGTCGGCTGCTGCCGTTCGCGTGGTGGAAGTGGTCAACTACCACTAGAGGCAGGGGGTGAGTCTTGTGACGGAAGTTGAGGTCGGTCGTACTGACTACGCAGTACCGACGGGTGACTTCATCCGCGAGTGGCTAGATGAGAACGGAATTAGTCAGGCTCAGCTTGCCGAGCGAATGGGAGTGAGCGGTAAGCATGTGAGTCTGCTCATCAACGGCCTCGCCCCGCTCTCGCACGACATGTCTTTGCGCCTTGAGAGAGTCACCGGAATCCCAGCGAGGATTTGGAACAATCAGGAGTCTCTTTACCAGGAGGATCGCGCTCGACTCCGGGCAACTTCGGCACTAATTAAGCACGTTGACCAAATTTCACTCTTTCCGGTCGAAGCGTTGCGTAGGAGGGGTTGGATCTCTGCACCAAATTCTGCTCCCGAAGCTGTATTGGATCAGATACTCCGGTTCTTCGGAGTCGCCGATTTTAGCGCCTGGGATAAGGTTTGGGGTTCGCCGCAGGCCGCTTATAGGCAGTCTCGCGCGTATACCGCGTCGAGGAGTGCGCTTGCAACGTGGTTACGTTTGGGTGAGTTGCAAGCGGAGTCGCTTACCGTCGTCGATTTTAGCCAATCGCGACTCAGGGCCCTTCTCCCCGAGATTCGATCTTTAACTGTCGAAAGTGTTGACAAGTTTCAGCCCAAGTTGGTAGAACTCGCCGGGTCCGCAGGCGTGGCAGTGGTTTTCGTTCCGGATATACCTGGGACGCGGTGCTTCGGCGCTACACGGTGGGTGCGTAGTCGGCCGATAGTGCAACTGTCGCTCCGCGGGAAGAAAAATGACCAGTTTTGGTTCACGCTGTTTCACGAGCTCGGCCACGTGATCTTACATCCACAGAGTCAAGTCTTCATTGACGGCGAGAATTTGGATGAAGATCAAGTAGAGGACGATCCCGCGGAGAAGGAGGCAGACGCCTTTGCCAGCGATCTGCTGATCCCGAGTAGTACGTTGTATCGACTGCCAAGGACTCGCAACATTGCGGCGGTAAAAGAGTTCGCCGCCGCGATAGGTGTTGCCCCCGGAATTGTGATTGGCCGGATTCATCGCGAGACTGGCGACTACGGATGGGGCCACGGGCTTAAGGTCACCCTTAAGTTTGCAGACGACGCTGTATAGCCGAGAAGTCGCCCAGCGGGGGAACACGCCTGATGTCGCACACATGGTGACCTCTTGCGGTACCGTTCCGCGATGGACTTCGTGACCGGCTACGTGCGGGATGCGCTTGGCGCGATTGAGGGCATTTAGTACGTCCTTTATGTCACTCCCACCACTTCAGCGCCCCTCTTGGCGGTCACGCGCGTCAGCTGCCGAGCGGAACCTCGGTGACGACCTGCCACTGGTACACGCGGTGGTCACGGTGCAGCTCGATCAGGGAGGCGGCCCGAATAGGCACTATCGCTGGCGCGCTACTCACCGAGTGCATGGCCGTGAGGATCGGTTCGGCCGGACCGGGTGCGTTGACGTAGCCGACGCTGAGGTGTGCCCGGAAGCCCTGATCCGGGTCCGGCACTCGGTCTTCACCCCAGACGGCAGCGACTCCGGCGCGTATCGCCCCGCGAATCGCGTGCACCGGTTCCGCCGGCTCAGGTATCAGGGCGACCGCTTCGGGCAAGAGGACCGACCGACTGAAGGTGAGCGTCGGAGCGGAAATAGCAGCCAAACGGGGCCTGACCGCCTCCACTAATTGATGGTGTTCGGACTCCGAAACGTCGCTTGTGAACCCCATGCCCTGCATCGTCAGGTGCAGCCATTCAACCGGCACAGGGTCGACCTGGGGTAAGGCAGCAAGAGCAGCCTGGTAGTCCATGGCGAGACGATGAAGCTCAGTCTGTCCTGCGAAAGTTAGATGCCACGCGTACCCGCGTTGGCCCACCTCCCAGCCAGGACGCCACCACCAGTGGTCGTGCACCTCGTCCGCATCGACCAGCACGGGCTGCGTGCTCACCTTCTCAACTCCTCAAACCTCGGACGGCGCGGTAGGTGACAGGGCTTCCGACTCGATCGAATAGTCGTCAATGACGACAACCCGATCTGCTGGCCACACCGACTCGGATACTTCCAACAACGTCCCGTCGTCAGCGCGGGCTATGTGGATTACGTGAACGACTGGCGCACCGACCGGCAGGTCTAGCGCATCTGCTTCTTCGGCTGAAGGCATCCGCGCCGTCCACTGGTCGTGCGCATGGTCGTACCGTTTCCCAGAGAAGTCCTCAACACACAGGAAGAGTGCCTTAGGCACCACCTTCCGCTCTTCGAGGAATGTCCCTCCTCCGAATTCAAGAGGGATGTAGCTCGCACCAACTTCCTCCGGCCGCCCGGTTGCCTGGTCGAATAGGTGTCGGCGACGGGTGATGACCTCTGTGTCGGGTTCGACACCCATCAACTCCGCAATATGCGGGGGCACAGTCGATCGACCAGCGAAGGTGATGTCGTGGCGAAGATGGGAGGTCAGGAGCTGCTGATCCCCCCGCGCCCGGCCGTACCGGCGCCGAGAGCGCCGCTGAAGGCGTCGGTTCTCCTTAACGAAGGTTCCAATGCCCTGCCGTGACTCTAGAAGTCCTTCAGCGCGCAGCACGCCGACAGCCTGCCGGACCGTGGGGACGCTGACCCGGAACTGGTCCGCCAGCGCTGTCTCGGCCGGTAGCCGCTCCCCGGGGCTCAGATCACCGGTCCCGATCTGCTGACGCAGAGCATCCGCGACGCGGTGGTACTTGGGCGCTCGTGCCATGGATGACGTCACTACGTCCCTCCTCAAGATCGTGCCCAGACTACTCCTCAAGAGGACTTGACGAGTAGTCGCATCCGCCGTACGGTCTCCTCAACATCTCAGGTCCTCATGAGGAGCTGAGGACTGCCAACGAGTGGATCGGAGCAAACGATGGCAAGGCAGAGAGCGCCGTGGCAGGACCGGGGGCCGTCTGCGGCTGACCTAGCGGCGATCGAGCGGGAGTGGCCGCTGATCGACGCTGAGCTGGCCGTGGTGGACGCGCAGGCGGCGTTGCTGAACGCCGAGGGTGGCGGTTCGGCGCTGGACTGGCGGCGGTTGCGCCGGGCCGAGCAGCGGGTGCTGCGGGAGACCACGGCGCTCGCGTCGCGGCCGAGGCGGGGGCGTCGCCCCGGCCGGGCGGTGGCGTCGTGAACGACGACAGGCACGGCGAGTACGACAACGGGCTGGTGCCGCTGGACCTCGGGGGCGAGTCGTTCGGGCCGGTCCCGGGGGTGCGGCGGGTGACGGCACGGCCGTTGCCCCAGGTCCCGCAGTACGTCCCGCCGCCCGTGCGGCCCGTGCACGGGGTCGGGCTGACCGGGTACGCGACGCCCCGGGTCCGGCAGCACTCGGGCGACGTGGTGGTGGTGGCGTACGCGGTGGCCGCACTCGCGGTCTGCATCGCGGTGGTGCTGATCGCGGCGGTGTTCGGAGTGGCCGCGTACCGGGTGGTGGCCTGGATGTGGCCGGCATGAGCATCGACCGGTTCTACGACCCCGAAGGCACCGAGCATGGTGTGCCGTCCTGGCCGTGGCGGATGGCGCCGGCCGACCTGTTCACGCGCCGGCAGCTCGCCGAGGCGGGGTTGCGGCCGAACGGTCAGCCGGTCGCCGGGCTGCTGCTGTGGTCCTCGCGGCGGTACTCGCGCCGGCGTCAGCCTCAGGTGCGGTTCGCGGTGCTGTACCGGGCCGACCTCGCCGCACCCCGCCGGGAGCCGACGCAGGCGCAGTTGATCGCGCTGGCGAAGGCGGACCAGGCGCGGCGGACCTGCCGGACGTGCGGTGAGGTCCGGCCCTACGTCATCCCGCGCTCGCTGGGTGAGTGCGTCGACTGCGCGGACGCCTACGCCGAACAGATGGAGATCGCGCGGAGGCCCGGCCCGGCCTCGACAACCCGCCGGGCCTCCGCTCTCCCCAACCCCTTGCAGGTGTCCGAGGAGGACTCCCATGCTGCCTGACCCCAACCCCGCCCGTCTCGTCTCTCCGTCTCCGGCTGGTCGTGGGTGGGCGTACGCGGGGGCGGTGCTCGGTGGTGTCGTGTCGATCGCGGCGAACATCGCGCACTCCTACGTGCCTCCGGTTGGTGCGCCGGCCGGGTGGTCGCCGGAGCCGGGTGCGGTGATCGGTGCGGTGTTCTGGCCGGTCGCGGTGGTCGTCGCGGTGGAGATCCTGGCCCGCACGGCGTGGCCGTCCGGTCGGTGGTGGCTGGTGCTGCGGTTCGCCGGTCTGCTGCCGGTCGCGGTGGTGGCCGCGATGGTGTCCTACCGGCACCTGTCCGGGCTGCTGGCGTTCTACGGCGAAGACGTCATCACGTCCCGGGTCGGTCCGCTCGCGGTGGACGGACTGATGGTGATGGCATCCGGGGCGCTGATCGCCTCTGCCGCCCGGCGCGGTTCCCCGGCTGTCTCCGGCAGCGCCGCGCAGGCCGCCCCGCCGGAGGTTGCCCCGGCCGTCCCGGTGGCCAATCAGGTCACGGCACCGACCCCGGAGCCGGACACAGACAGCGCCCCGGTCACGCCCCGACCGGCGACCCGTCCGGCCCGGGTGCCGGTCCGGCCGGGCACGGCGGAGGCGGTGGCGCGGCTGCGCCGCCGGCACCCCGACCTGCCGTCGGTGGAGATCGCGCGCCGCCTCGGCGTGAGTGACCGCACGGTCCGGCGGCACCTGGCCGCCACCCGCGCCGAGAGCAGCGACGCGACCCCGACCGATATCCGCACCGACCCGGCCGCCGACGCGGCGCCGGTCGCGGCCTGAGCGAGAGGAGACGACGATGACCAATCCTGCGGTCAACGGCATCAGCCGCGGTGCGCCGCGTGCGGTGGTGGACCTGGACGAGGTACGCGAGCGCCGATGGCCCGGGGCGGACACTGACCCGGACACGGGTGCGGACACCCGCCCGGACACGGGTGCGGACAGCGGTGCGGACAGTCGTGTCCGGTCGTCCGCGTCGCACTACGAGGTGACGTTGGATGAGGAGCCGTCCGTGCCGGTGCCGGTGCTGGACCGGGAGTTGCCGGCGGTGCAGGTGCAGTCCGACACCCGGCGTCCGATCGTGCCGTCGGAGTGGGCGGGCTGGGCGAACATCAAGTCCAGCGTCCGGCACCACGCCGGGGTGACGGCGTACCGGGCCGGCTTCCACGCGGTCCGTACGCCGCAGTACGCGGTGGTGGCGCTGTTCTGGGCGGTGGTCGGGGTGTTCCGGCTGGTGAACCGGCAGCTGCGGTGGTGGTGGGTGACCGAGCAGTGGGGGCTGCGGCAGCAGGCCGCCAACGACAACGACCCGATGGCGTGGCTGCGGCTGCACCGGGAGGCCAAGGCGACCCGGGCGTGGCGCGGTGTCGTCCTGGCCGGGCAGGCGATCGTTCTGGGGGTCGGTGGGCCGGTGGCCTGGGTGCTGGCTCCGTGGTGGCTGCGGCTGCTGGCCGTCATCGGCGTCGTGTCCGGCCTGGCCCGGCTCGGGCGTCCGGCGGACCGGCCGATCCTGGCCCGGGCGATGACCACCGCGCGGTTCCGGCGGCTGAACCCGGACATCGTGCTGCGGGCGTACTACTCGGCCGGGCTGGGCCGGCCGGACAAGCCCGGTCAGGAGGTCACGTTCGGCTCGCCGATGGCCCGCGACGGCGACGGGTCGCGGGTGCTGGTCGACCTGCCCTACGGCAAGGGCTTCGATGACGTGGTCAAGGCCCGGGGTGCGATCGCGTCCGGGCTGGACGTGTCGATCAATCAGGTGTTCCTGACCCCGGAGCGGTCCTCGCACCGCCGGCACGTGCTGTGGGTCGCCGATAAGGATGCGCTGGCGATCCCGGCCGGGCGGACACCGCTGCTGGACTGCCGGCCGCGTGACATCTGGACTCCGGCGCCGTTCGGGCTGGACGAGCGCGGCAACCTGGTCACCGTCGCGCTGATGTGGCTGTCGGTGCTGATCGGGGCGCAGCCGCGCAAGGGCAAGACGTTCGCCGCGCGGGCGCTGGCGTTGTTCTGCGCGCTGGACCCGTGGACGAAGGTGTTCGTGGTGGACGGGAAGAACTCCCCGGACTGGCGGAAGTTCGCCCTGGTCGCCGAGGACATGGTGTTCGGCACCCACCCAACCCGCGACGGCGACCCTGTCGTCCGGCTGCTGGACCTGCTGCGCCGGGTGAAGGCGCACATCGTGGCGGTGAACGAGATCCTGTCCGGCTTGCCGGTCGATCAGTGCCCGGAGGGCAAGCTCACCCGGGAGCTGGCGCGGGACCGGCGCTTCCCGGAGCTGCGGGTGTGGGTGCTGGTGATGGAGGAGTTCCAGGTCTACTACGAGCTGGACGACAAGGACGCCTCCGCTGAGGTCGCCGAGCTGCTGTCGTTCATCATGGCCGTCGGCCCGTCCTCGGGTGTGGTGCTGCTGTCCTCCAGTCAGAAGCCGTCCGGGATCGGTGCGGGGCAGAACGTCGCGCGGCTGTTCAACCGGTACCGCGACAACCACACCGCCCGGTTCGCGCTCAAGTGCGGCAACCGGATCGTGTCGGAGGCCGTGCTCGGCGGGGACGCCTACGCCGAGGGGTTCGACGCCTCCGCACTGCCGGCCGGACCGGAGTACCGGGGCGTGGGCTACCTGTACGGGATCACCGACGCCACCCCGACCGTGCGGACGTACCTCGCCGACCACGAGGACGCGGAGAAGATCCTGCACGCCGCCCGCAAGCACCGGCAGGCCGCCGGCACCCTGTCCGGGATGGCGGCGGGGAGACCGTCACCCGCGACGTGCGGGACGTCCTCGCCGACGCCCGGGGCGTGCTGCGCGCGGGGGAGACCGGGACGAGCTGGGACCGGCTCGCCGCCCGCCTCGCCGAGCGCATCCCCGAGCACTACGCCGACATCACCGCCGCCGCGATCTCCGCGCAACTGCGGGACCTCGGTGTACCGAGCGTGAACATCAAGGAGGACGGGCGGGTCCTCAAGGGCGCCCGTACCGCCGACATCGACACCGCCACCGCCCGCCGCGCCACCGACTGACCAACCCCTGACTGGTAGCGACCCGCCCGCTACCAGTAGCGCCACCGCTACCCGGCCCGCTACCGCCGCTACCAGGACGCATAAGTCCTGGTAGCGGGTAGCGGGGCCGGTCCCGCACGCCCAAAAACAGCCCCCGGAGGCTCCCCGTGCCCATCCTCGCCGCTACCGCCACCGCACCCACCGACGTCCCCGGTCTCCCCGTCGCAGTGCTCGTCCTCGCTGCCGTGCTGGTCACTCTCGGCTACGCACTGCGGTGCCTGTGCTGGCCGTTCCGGGCGTGCGGCTGGTGCGACGGCACCGGCAAGCGCCGCTCCGCGACCGGCCGGGCCTACCGGTTCTGCCGGCACTGCGACGGCACCGGGCTCCGGCTGCGCCTCGGGCGCCGGGCGTGGAACGCGACCCGGCACTGGCGGGGCAGCACCCGGTGAGCACCAACCGGCCCGGCCCCGGCTCCACGTCCACGTTCGGCCTCGAAGTGTGGATCACCGGCACCCCGGACGAGTGCAACGCCGCGCTGGCCGCCCTGCACACCGTCGGCCGGGTCGCCCACGTCGCCGACCGGTTCCCCCTCGCCGGAGCCGACCGCGGCCGGTTCCGCACCTACGCCCTGATCCACCTCCCCATCACCACCCGCTGACCCGCACGTGTCCACAGAGGAGAGACCTATGCCAGACCTCGACACCGCGACCGGCCCGGCCCGCTTCCGGGTCCTCGTCACCGGCTCACGCACCTGGACCGACACCGCCACCATCACCGCCGCACTGGAAGCGCTGCGCGCCGAGCACGGCGACCGGCTCACCGTCGTACACGGCGCCTGCCCCCGGGGAGCCGACGCGATCGCCGATGACTGGACCGTCCGCACCGGCACCGACACCGAGCGCTGGCCCGCCGACTGGCGGGCTGGGCGGGGCGCCGGGATGGCCCGCAACACCGCGATGGTCGCCACCGGACCGGCCCGGTGCCTGGCGTTCATCCGGGACGCCTCCCCAGGTGCCTCACACTGCGCCGCCACCGCCGAGGCGGCCGGCATCCCCACCGACCGGCACACCCACCCGCAGCCGCCACCCGCGCCCGGTGGCCGGCTGCTGTCCGCCGCGCTCGCGGCAGCGGCCCGGGGCTGGCACGTGTTCCCGCTGCGCCCCGGAACGAAGGTCCCGGCGTTCCCCGACCACGGCGCCGCCCACTGCACCGGACGCGACCCGCGCTGCCGCGACGGGCACACCGGGTGGGAAGCACGAGCGACCACCGACCCCGACCGCATCCGCCGCGCCTGGACCGCCCGCCCCTACGGCATCGGTGTCGCCTGTGGACCGTCCGGGCTCCTCGTGGTCGACCTCGACACCCCGAAGCCCGAGGACCCGCCACGTCCGCCGGAGTGGGACCTGCCCGGAGTGACCGACGGCGCGGACGCCCTGGCGGTGTTGTGCGAGCGCGCCGGTCAGCCGTACCCGGGCGAGACCTACACCGTGCGCACCGGCCGGGGCGGCACCCATCTGTACTTCCGGCAACCCGAGCACGGACCGGCGCTCGGGAACACCTCCGGCGGCACCACGACTGGGCTCGGTTGGAAGATCGACACCCGGGGGCAGGGCGGGCTGGTCGTCGCCGCCGGGTCGGTCGTCGCCGGGAACCCGTACACGACCGTCCTCGACCTCGACCCGGCGCCGCTACCCGACTGGCTCACTGATGCGCTGCGGCCCAAGCCGATGCCCGCTCCGGCCGTGATCCCGCGCCTTCCCGACAGCCGCGCCGGCCGGTGGATCGGTGCCGCGCTGGCCGCTGAGGTCGCGCGGGTCACCAACGCGCCGGGCGGGGCGCACAACGCCGAGCTGTACGCCGCCGCCCGCATCCTCGGTGAACTCGTCGCCGGAGGCGCGATCGCCGAACACGACGTACGCGACGCCCTGCGGTCCGCCGCCGCCGGGCTCGCGAACACCGCCGGATGCGACTGCACACCCGGGACGATCGAGCGCACCATCACCTCCGGCCTGCGCGCCGGAGCGCGGCGTCCCCGACAGGTCGCGGCATGACACCCCCGCCGCACGCCCCGCAACTGCGCGTCGTGGAGCCGGACCAGACGACCCCGGCTGGCCCGCGCCGGGCACCGGGTATCCGCGTGTCCTGGTCCGCCGCTGAGCTGATGGCGACCGAGTTCCCCGCGCCCCGGTGGGCCGTGCCCGGCGTGCTCGCCGAGGGCGTGTCCCTGCTGGCCGGACCACCGAAGGTCGGCAAGTCGTGGATGGCACTGGGCCTCGGCCTCGACATTGCGGCTGGGCGGCCGGCGTTCGGCCGCATCGACGTCGACCCCGGACCGGTGCTCTACCTCGCGCTGGAAGACACACCCCGCCGGTTGAAGAACCGCATGGGCAAGCTGCTGGACGGCCGATCCGCACCGGCCGGGCTGACTCTCGCTACCGCCTGCCCGCCGCTTCCGCAAGGCGGGGACGACGCTATCGCCTCATGGCTGGACCGGCATTCTGACGCGCGCATGGTCGTTCTGGACGTGTTCGCGAAAATGCGGGGAACGGCCCCTCCGGGGCTGTCCGCCTATGACGCGGACTACGCAGCAGTCGGCCGGGCAAAGCGGGTCGCCGACGAATACGGCGTGGCACTCGTCCTCGTTCACCACGTCCGGAAAGCCGGTGCGGATGACTTCCTTGCGGAGGTTTCCGGCACCAACGGGCTTGCCGGAGCCGCCGACGCGACGCTTGTGCTCAAACGCGCCCGGGGCGACGCCGACGCGGTATTGCACATCACCGGCCGCGATGTGGAGGAAGCCGAACACGCTCTGACCTTCCAACCCGCGACCGGCGCATGGGACCTCCTCGACGGACCCGCCATCGAGCACGCCATGCACGACACCCGGGCCACGATCCTCCGACACCTGCGCGAGCACCCCGGCACCGGCCCCAAGGCCATCGCCGACGCAACCGGCCTCGCGCACGCCTCGGTCAAGAAGACCTGCCAGCGCATGAACACCGACGGACAACTGACCGCCGACCCAGCCGGCCGCTACAGCATCGGCGCCTGGGGACACCCCGGTCCCACAGGTGTCCCCGCTGTCCCCGGTGTCCCCGCACCGCACCTGACCAGCGCAAACACACTCGATCATGGGAGACACCCGGCGCGGGAGGGTGTCCCCGCTGTCCCCGGGTCGGGGAGGCCCTGAGATGGCCTCTCTCGATCGCCCATGCAGGGACACCGACCGCACCCCGTTCGTCGCTCAGCGGCCGGTTCACGGATCCCCCAGAGCGCCGCCACGGTCGGAGCGATGGCCCGGTCCGCGCTCCACACCCGTCGTTCCCGCCGCTTAGCGGGCGGTCTCAGCCTCGCCGTGCCCCATCTGGAGAGCCCATTGAACAACCCGGTTCCGCCGAATGACCCGCCAATTCTGTACCGCCCGGCAGATGCCGCGCGTCTGTTGAACCTCAGCCGAAGCACGATCTTCGACCTCATGCGCGTGGGCCGACTCCGCTCGGTCAAGGAGGGACGGGTCCGACTCATCCCGGCCGCAGCAATCGCAGACTACGTCGCGCTACTCGAACAGGAGGCGGCCTGATGCCCAAGAGACGGAGCCGGGGTGACGGTGGTCTTCACTGGGACGATCAGCGGCAGCGGTGGATAGCGACCGCAAGCCTCGGATTTGATCCGGCCGGAAAGCGCATCGTGAGGCGCGGCAGCGGCAGGACGAAGACCGAAGCGAAAGCGAAGCTCAGGGAAGTCCTCCGCGATTACGAAGACGGCCTGGCAATCGCACCGGCCGATTACACGGTAGCCCGTGCTGTGAATGACTGGTTGGCGTACGGGCTCAGCGGACGGGACTCCGGCACGCTCAAGACGGCCGAGATCCTGTGTCGGACGCACGTCCTACCGGCTCTCGGCGCACGCAAGCTGCGCGACCTCAGCGCCGAGGACGTAGACCGGTGGCTCAGCGACAAGGCGGGCAGCCTCAGCACCCGCAGTTTGCAGGCGATCCACTCGTGCCTGAACCGCTCGGTCCGGCGGGCGATGGCCCGGGACAAGGTGAAGCGGAACGTCGTCGCGCTCTGCTCGATCCCGCAGGGCCGGGCGGGCCGACCGTCGAAGTCGCTCACGCTCGCGCAGGCTGAGGCGGTGCTCTCGGCGGCCGAGGGCAGCCGGATGCGGGCTTACGTGGTGCTGTCGCTGCTGACCGGCGCGCGCACGGAGGAGCTGCGCGCGCTCACGTGGGACCACGTGTTCCTGACCGGGCAGCCGGATGCGGAACCGTCGGTGCCGCCGCACGTCGCGGTGTGGCGGTCGGTGCGGGCCGGAGGGGACACGAAGACCCGGAAGTCCCGGCGGACCCTGGCGCTCCCGCTGCGATGCGTTGAGGCCCTGGCGCAGCAGCGGGAGGCGCAGGCGGTGGAGCGTGCTGCGGCGGGGAAGCGGTGGACGGAGCACGGGTTGGTGTTCACGTCGAAGGTCGGCACGCCGCTCGACCCATCCCACGTCCGGCGCGACTTCCGCGCGGCCATCCGGGACGCCGAGGGTGTGGAGCCGGCCGAGTGGACGCCTCGCGAGCTGCGGCACAGCTTCGTCTCCCTGCTCTCCGACGACGGGGTTCCGTTGGAGGAGATCTCCCGGTTGGTCGGGCACAGCAGCACGGCCGTCACGGAGGAGGTCTACCGGAAGCAGATCCGGCCGGTTGTGCAGACCGGGGCGGTCGCCATGGACCGGATCTTCAAGATCAAGGAAGCGTAGTCACGCAGTTAGACACTCAGAGGCCGTGCCTGATCCTCGGGCACGGCCTCTGATCTGGTCGGGGTGACAGGATTTGAACCTGCGGCCTCTTCGTCCCGAACGAAGCGCGCTACCAAGCTGCGCCACACCCCGATGGTGCCGACCGAGTGTATAGGACTGAGAGGTCGGGTTTCGCAGCCGGTCAGGTGTCGCGGGGGACGAGGGTGAGGAGGGTCGCCTCGGGGGGGCAGGCGAAGCGGACCGGGGCGTACGGCGAGGTGCCGAGGCCGGCCGAGACGTGCAGCCAGGTGAAGTCGTCCCAGTGGTGGAGCCAGCGGGCGCGGCCGCGGTCGATGCCGCAGTTGGTCACCAGGGCGCCGTAGAAGGGGACGCGGAGCTGGCCGCCGTGGGTGTGGCCGGCGAGGACCAGGTCGTAGCCGTCGGCGGCGAAGCACTCCAGCACCCGGGGCTCGGGGGAGTGGGTGAGGCCGAGGCGGAGGTCGGCGGCCAGGTCGGGCGGGCCGGCGACCTGCTGGTAGCTGTCGCGGCCCAGGTGGGGGTCGTCGGTGCCGGCGAGCGCGATGGTGCGGTCGCCGACCTTGACCGCGGCGCGGCGGTGGGTGGCGTCGATCCAGCCGGCGCGGGTCAGCTCGGTGGCGAGCTCCGGCCAGGGGAGCGGATCGCCGAAGATCTTGGTCTTCTCCGGGACGAAGTAGCGCAGCGGGTTCTTCGGGCGGGGCGCGTAGTAGTCGTTGTTGCCAGGGACGAAAGCGCCCGGGCGGGCCAGCAGCGGCTCCAGCGCGTCGAGCACCGGGCCGACGGTGTCGGCGCCGGCGAGGAAGTCGCCGGTGACGGCGACGAAGTCGGGCTCCAGCCGGTCCAGGTCGCTGATCCAGCGGGCCTTGCGGCGCTGGCCGGAGGTGAGATGCAGATCGGACAGGTGCAGGATGGTCAGCGGTGCAGCGTCCGGGGCCAGCACCGGCACGTCGAAGCGGCGCAGTCGGAAGATGTTGCGCTCGACCAGGCCCGCGTACGCCAGCGTCGCCACGCCGGCACCCACCAGGCCGGCCACGGGCGCGACGATCGAGCGGGTCTGCACACCGTCACACTAGGCGGTGTCTCCCGCTTTCGGTGGATGCGGGCAGCGTCTGGACACCGCCCGCGTCGCCAGCTGGCGGGGGACACGGCCCCGCCGCACGGGGGTAGATTTCCGGCGTGAGCGACCTCAAGGACCGCCTGCAGGCCGACCTGACCGCTGCCATCCGCGGGCGGGACGAGCTGACGATCGCGACACTGCGGATGGCGCTGGCGGCGATCACCACCGAGGAGGTCGCCGGGACCAGCGCACGCGAGCTGTCCGACGACGAGGTGCTCAAGGTGCTGGCCCGGGAGGCGAAGAAGCGGCGGGAGGCGGCCGAGGCGTTCCGTTCCGCGGACCGGGCCGAGCTGGCCGAGCGGGAGCGGGCGGAGGGGGCGGTGCTGGACCGCTACCTGCCCAGCCAGCTGGGTGATGACGAGGTCGCCGAGCTGGTCCGGGCCGCGATCGCGGAGACCGGTGCGACCGGGATGCCGCAGATGGGCGCCGTGATGAAGGCGGCCCAGGCGCAGGCGGCCGGCCGGGTCGACGGGCGACGGTTGTCCACCGAGGTACGCCGCCAGCTCGCGGGCTGAACCACAGCCCGCCGCCGCCCGACGGCGGATCAGCCGAGCGCGCCGACCAGCCCGCCCACGCCGCCGCCCGATGCGCCAGGCCCGAGTGCGGCGCTGCGAGGACGAACGAAGGAGGGGCCGCGATCGGTGATCGCGGCCCCTCCTCATGCTCGGCTTATCCGCCGGGTCCGGGGATGGGGATGGGGAGTCCGCCGCCGCCGCGGCCCGGGCGGCCCGGCTGGCTCTGCGGCTTCTTCCCGTTGCTCAGGTAGAGCGTGATGGTCATGCCGGGTGCCCCGCGCCCCTTCGGCGATTGCTCGGCGACGGCGCCCTCCGGGAATTCGCTGTCCCGGCGCTCGTCGGACACCTTCACCTGGAAGCCGGCGCCCTGCAGCAGCGCGGTCGCCGCGCCGACGTCCAGGCCGGTCACCGACGGCACCGGGATGCTGTCACCGTTGACGACCTCGGGATCCTCCGGCGGGATGCTCCAGGTCCGCTCACGCAGGATCGGCTCCAGCGCATTGCGCCAGATCGCGGCCGAGTACGCACCGAAGACGTCCCGGCCCTCCCGGTCCGGCACGTCGGTGAGCTGCGTGGAGCTCTCCTTCTGGTTGAAGACCGCGACCGAGGCGGAGAACTCCGGCGTGTAGCCGATGAACCAGGCGGCAGCGTTGTTCTGCGTGGTGCCGGTCTTGCCGGCGATCGGCCGGGCCGGGCCGGCCAGCCCGCTGAACGCGCTCACCGCGGTCGCGCCAGGGACGGTGGTGTCCTTCTCCAGGACCCGGGTCACGGTGTCCGCGATGCCCTTGTCGATCCGCCGCTGGCACTTGGGCTTGTCGTACTTCACTTCCTTGCCGTCCGGGCCGACGATCCGCACGATCGGGTTGGGCGGGCAGTAGACGCCGCTGTTGGCCAGCGTCCCGTACGCCGAGGCCATCTCCAGCGGGCTGGTCTCCAGCGGGCCGAGGGTGAACGAGGCCTGCTTGCCGTCGATGAAGGCCTGCTTGAACGGCCTGTTGTCGGCCTTCGGGTTGGGGTCGTTGAGGTGGTCGACACCCAGCGAGATCGCCGCCTTGACCGGGCCGCTCAGGTCGCAGTTGAAGCGCTGGTCGATCAGTGCCACGAAGAAGGTGTTGATCGACGCGTACGTCGCCTCTTCGAGGTTCCAGGCGCCGGCGCGGTAGCCGTCGCTGGCGTTGCCCATCTTGTACGGCTCGCGGCCGTTGGCGCCGTAGCTGACGCAGTTTTGCGAGGTGTACGAATTTTCCACGTCGAGCGTGAAGTCGCGCAGGGGCACCTTGTTCTGCAGGGCCGAGACCAGGGTGAAGACCTTGTACGTCGAGCCCGCGCCGGCCGCCGGCTTGATGTTGACCGGGTCGGAGGTCTCGTTGCGGTTCTTCTGGTTGACGCCGTAGCGCTTGCTCACGCCGAGCGCGAGCACCCGACCGTCGCGCGGGTCGATCACGTCCATCACGGCGATGGACTTCTTGTTGCGCCACCGGCTGAAGGGCAGCGCCTTCTGCACGTTGTTCTGCACCGTCGGGCTGAGCGTGGTGTAGACCTTGTAGCCACCGGTCTCCAGCCGCTCCTCCGGGAAGCCGATGCCCTTGAGGTACGCCTTCGCGTAGTCGCAGAAGAAGCCGGCGTTGCGCAGGGTGCTGGTGGTGTTGGCGCAGCCCTTGAGGCTGGACTTGGGCTTGGCGATCACCTTGACCGGGGCGGCCTTGGCCTGCGCGGCCTGCTTGGCGGTGATGTAGCCCAGGCTCTCCATGTCGTTGAGCACCATGTCCCGGCGCGCCTTGGCTTCCTTGGGCGCCCGGTACGGGTCGAAGCGGGTCGGGCTCTGCACCAGGCCGGCGAGCAGCGCGGCCTCGGGCAGGCTGAGCTTCTCGGCGTTCTTGTTGAAGTACGTCTTCGCCGCGATCTGCACCCCGTACGCCCCCGCGCCGAAGTAGGCGATGTTGAGGTACGCGCCGAGGATCTTGTCCTTGCTCCACTTGTTCTCTAGCTCGAGCGCGCAGCGCGCCTCGATCAGTTTGCGGGCCGGGCTCACGGCAACCGCCTCGCGCTGCTCGGTGTCCGTCTTCGCCGAGTAGAGCCGGACGTTCTTCACGTACTGCATCGTCAGCGTGGAACCGCCCTGCACGACCTCGCCGGACTGGCTGTTTTTCACGACCGCGCGGGCGAGTGCCTCGGCGTCGACGCCGTGGTGCTCGAGGAAGCGGCGGTCCTCGATGGCGATGATCGCCCGGCGCATCACCAGCGGGATCTTCTTGATGTCGATGATCTGCCGATTTTGCGAGTAGAACTTGGCCACCTGGCCGCCGCCGGCGGCGAGCATCACCGAGGCCTGCGCGGGTGTGCCCGGGTCGACGTCGCAGGGCTGGTCGTCGAAGGCCTGCACACTGTTGCGGGCGGCCAGGCCGAGCCCGCCGGTGAAGGGGAGGAGGACCGCTGCGACCAGGACCCCCGCCACGGCCACCGCGGCGATGAGCTGTGCGACACCCAGGAGCTTGCGTGGGACGGAGCCAGCCATGCGGTGCAGGGTACGGGGAGATCCTGACAGAAACGTCATTCGGTTCCGGCGCAGCGCTCGACTACTCCGATCGGAGTAGGGCGGAGTAACCCCGATTCGTAGTCAACCGGACGCAAGGCTTAGTCAGAGCGGGTCACTACCAATGATCCGATCGGGGTCTGTCGGACATGGTGTCCACTTTTCTACTGTGTGCGCAGCGTTCTGGTGGGGGGCGCTGGACCTAGGGGACGAGCGATGATCGCTGAGTGGGCAGTGGATTGGTCGAGGAGTGCACGGTGCCGGGCGACCGATCCGGACCAGCTCTTCGTGCAGGGGGCGGCGCAGAACCGGGCCAAGGCGGTGTGCATGGGCTGCCCCGTGCGGACCGAGTGCCTGGCCGATGCACTGGACAACCGGGTGGAGTTCGGCGTCTGGGGCGGCATGACCGAGCGGGAGCGGCGCGCACTGCTCAAGCGCCGGCCCAACGTCATGTCCTGGCGGACGCTGCTGGAGACCGCGCGCAAGGAGCACACGCAGCTGCAGGCCGCCGGCTGACACCCGCGGCCGGGGAGCGGCCCGCACCGCCGGGGTGCGGGCCGCTGCCCGGTCGCGTCGGCCGGACGGCGTCGTTCGCCCGGTACGGTCGGCTCGCGCCCGCCGTACCGGGCGGCCCAAATGCTCAGTCGACGCCGGCCAGCCGTGCGGCCACGAGGCGCAGGCCGTCCAGGTCGTGCACGTCGCTGGCCAGTGCCGGCACCTCGACGAGCGGCACCTCCGGATGGGCGCTGGTGAAGCGGTCCCGCATCCGGCGGTCCCGCACCGCCAGGTGGGTGCGGGCCGCGTGCACCCGGAGCACCGCTTCGGCCAGCTCGTGCCGGCCCTCCTCGGCCAGCGCGTCGGCCGCCACTTCGGCCCGCTCGGCGGACAACCGGGGCGCGGCGTTGGTCCGGACGCGGTTGAGCACGAGCCCGGCCAGCGGCATGCCCTCTACGGACAACCGGTCCACGAAGTAGGACGCCTCGCGCAGCGCGTCCGGCTCCGGCGTGGCGACCACGACGAAGGCGGTGCCTGGCGTCTTCAGCAGCTCGTACGTCTTCTGAGCGCGCTCGCGGAAGCCGCCGAACATGGTCTCCAGCGCGCCGACGAACGCGGACAGGTCGCGCAGCACCTCGGTCCCGATGATCCGGGTCAGCACCTTGGTGAAGAGGGAGAAGGACGCGGTCACCACCTTGAGGTACGCCCGGCCGCCGGCCCGTGCCGGCGCCAGCAGCAGCCGCAGCATCTTGCCGTCCAGGAAGCGGCCCAGCCGCTGCGGCGCGTCCAGGAAGTCCAGCGCGGACCGGGACGGTGGGGTGTCGACGACGATCAGCTCCCACTCGTCCAGCGCGCGCAGCTGGCCGAGCTTCTCCATCGCCATGTACTCCTGGGTGCCGGCGAAGGAGGACGACAGCGACTGGTAGAACGGGTTCTCGAAGATCTGCTCGGCCCGCTCGGGCGTCGAGTGCGCGGACACGATCTCGTCGAAGGTCCGCTTCATGTCCAGCATCATCGCGTGCAGCTCGCCGCCCTTGGCGGTGTCCACTCCGGACACCTGGCGGGGGGTGTTGTCCAGCTCGGACAGTCCCATGGACTGGGCCAGCCGGCGGGCCGGGTCGATGGTGAGCACGACGACCTTGCGGCCCTGCTCGGCGGCGCACAGCGCGACGGCTGCCGCGGTGGTGGTCTTGCCGACCCCGCCGCTGCCGCAGCAGACGACGACCCGGGTCGCCGGGTCCAGCACCACCGCGTCCAGGTCGAGCACGGGCGCCTTGCGGGCGGCGCTCACGGGGCGCCGATCCCGGCCTCGCGGAGCCGCTCGGCCAGCTCGTACAGGCCGCCCAGGTCCATGGTGTCCGGCAGGAAGGGCAGCTCGTACGTCGGCAGTCCGAGACTGGCGATGGTGCCCCGGTTGCGGTCCTCCAGGTCCCACCGCTCGGCGTGCTCGACCGCCTCGGCGGCCAGCGCGGGGGCCAGCCGGCGGTCCAGGCCGGCCGCGGCCAGCCCGGTGCCGAGCTCGTCCAGGTCGACGGTGCCGGCCGCGGCGGCGGCCAGCGCCGGCTCGGGCAGCAGCGGCGGGCGGGTCATGTTGACGATCACCGCACCGACCGGCAGGCCGCTCTCGCGCAGCTCGTCGACCGCGTCCACGGTCTCCTGCACCGGCATCTCCTCCAGCAGGGTGACCACGTGCACCGCGGTCTGCGGTGACCGGAGCACCGCCATCACCCCGTCGCTCTGCGACTTGATCGGGCCGACCCGCGCCAGCCCGGCGACCTCGGCGGTGACGTTGAGGAAGCGGGTGATCCGGCCGGTCGGCGGCGCGTCCAGGACCACCGCGTCGTACACCCGGCGGCCCTTGTCGGTGCGGGTGACCGACTCCTTGACCTTGCCGGTGAGCAGCACGTCGCGCATGCCCGGCGCGATCGTGGTGGCGAAGTCGATCGCGCCCACCTTGTTGAGCGCCCGGCCGGCGCGGCGCAGGTTGTAGAACATCTCCAGGTACTCGAGGAGGGCCTCCTCGACGTCCACCGCGAGCGCGCGCACCTCGCCGCCGCCGGCGGCCGCGGCGATCCGGCGCTCCTCGTACGGCAGCGGGGGCGTGTCGAAGAGCTGCGCGATCCCCTGCCGGCCCTCCACCTCCGCCAGCAGCGTGCGCCGGCCGCCGGCGGCCAGGGCCAGCGCCAGCGCGGCCGCCACCGTCGTCTTGCCGGTGCCGCCCTTGCCGGTCACGACGTGCAGCCGGGCCTCCGGCCAGGGACTCGAGTTCACTTCCCCCAGGGTAGGGCCGCGCCGGGCCGGCGGCTCGTCGGGACCGCCCGGCGGTACGGTGCGCGGTATGCAGAAGTGGGAGTACGCGACCGTTCCGCTGCTGGTGCACGCGACGAAGCAGATCCTCGACACCTGGGGCCAGGACGGGTGGGAGCTGGTCGCGGTGATCCCGGGGCCCAACCCCGAGCAACTGGTCGCCTACCTGAAGCGGCCGCTGGCATGAGCGCGCCCGAGTGCCCGCAGGGCACGCCGGGAGCGACGAGGGCCGGGCGCCTGGCGCTCGTGCCCGGCGCCCTGTCCGAGGAGCGGGCGTGAGCGCCACGGCACGCCTGGCCGAGCTGGGCATCGAGCTGCCGCCGGTGGCGACGCCGGCGGGGTCCTACGTGCCGGCGGTCCGCACCGGCAACCTCGTCTACACCGCCGGCCAGGTGCCCCTTGACGCGCCCCGCGGCAAGGTCGGCGCCGAAGTGTCCGCCGACGACGCGCAGGCGGCGGCCCGGGTGTGCGCGCTGCAGGCGCTCGCCGCGGTGGATGGGCTGGTCGGGCTCGACTCGATCGTCCGGATCGTCAAGGTGGTCGGCTTCGTGGCCAGCGCGCCCGGCTTCACCGGCCAGCCCGGCGTGATCAACGGCGCCAGCGATCTGCTCGGCGAGGTCTTCGGCGAGGCCGGTGCGCACGCCCGGTCCGCGGTCGGGGTGGCGGAGCTGCCGCTCGGAGTGCCGGTCGAGGTGGAGCTGATCGTCGAGGTGCGATGACCGCGGGCGCTGTGCCGGTGCGGGACGCCGCCACCGTCGTGCTGCTGCGCGACGGGCCCGGAGGCCCGGAGGCCTTCCTGCTGCGGCGGGTCAGCGGGATGGCGTTCGCGGCCGGCATGACGGTCTTCCCCGGCGGCGCGGTCGACCCCCGCGACGCCGAGGCCGACGTGGCCTGGGTCGGGCCGCCGGCGGCGGCGTGGACCGCGCCGTTCGACGCGGACGAGGGGCTGGCGCGGGCCTTGCTGTGCGCGGCCGTACGGGAGACCTTCGAGGAGTCGGGGGTGCTGCTGGCCGGGCCGTCGCCGGCGGAGGTCTGCGACCCGGCCGGGGCGGACTGGGAGGCCGACCGGGCCGGCCTGGAGCGGCGCGACTTCTCGCTGGCCGAGCTGCTGTCCCGGCGCGGGCTGTCGCTGCGGGCGGACCTGCTGCGGCCGTGGGCGCACTGGATCACCCCGCCGCAGGAGAGCGTCCGCCGGCGGTACGACACCCGCTTCCTGGTCGCCGGGCTGCCGCCCGGGCAGGCCACCCGGGACGTGACCTCCGAGGCCGAGGTGGTCGAGTGGGTCCGGCCGGCGGACGCCCTGGACCAGCACCGCCGCGGCGAGCGGCCGATGATGCCGCCGACGATCATCACGCTGGAGGAGATCGTCGTCTTCGGCTCGGTCGCGGACGTGCTGGCCGCCGACCGCAGCCCGGGCCGGATCGAGCCGGTGCTGTCGCTGGTCGACGGGATCCCGGTGGTCACGCTGCCGGACGGGCGGGCCGTGCGGCTCGGGTCGCTGCCGTGAGCCATCCGGCGTACGGGGAGATCCGGGCGGTGACGCCGTACGCGAGCGTGCTGCTGGCCCGCAACCCGAGCCCGATGACGCTGGACGGGACGAACACCTGGCTGCTGCGCGCGGCCGGGGAGGCGGCCTGCCTGGTGGTCGACCCGGGGCCGGACGACCCGGCGCACCTGGATGCGGTCGCCGCCGCCGGGCCGGTCACCGAGATCCTGCTGACCCACGGGCACGCGGACCACGCCGAGGGCGCGGCGGCGCTGCGCGAGCGCACCGGCGCGCCGGTCCGGGCGCTGGACCCGGCGCACCGGCTCGGCGGCGAGGGGCTGGGCGAGGGCGACGTGGTCGCCGCGGCCGGCGTCGAGGTGCGGGTGCTGGGCACGCCCGGGCACACCTCGGACTCGCTGTGCTTCGCGGTGGGCGACGCGGTGCTGACCGGGGACACCGTGCTCGGTCGCGGCACCACCGTGGTGGCGCACCCGGACGGCCGGCTGGCCGACTACCTCGACTCGCTGCGGCGGCTGCAGGACCTCGGCACCCGCACGGTGCTGCCCGGGCACGGGCCGGAGCTGCCCGACCTGGGCGAGGTGGCCGCGTACTACCTCCGGCACCGCGAGGAGCGGCTGGCGCAGGTCCGCGCCGCGCTGGACGAGCTCGGCCCGGACGCGACGGCCGCCGACGTCGTCCGGGTCGTCTACGCCGACGTGGACCGCGCGCTGTGGCGTTACGCCGAGTGGTCGGTCCGTGCCCAGCTGGAGTATCTGCGGGGTTAGCGGGCGCGGCGGACCAGGCGCTCCCGGTCGAGGATGACGACGGTCTTGCCCTCCAGGCGGACCCAGCCGCGGTGCGCGAAGTCGGCGAGCGCCTTGTTGACCGTCTCCCGGGAGGCGCCGACCAGCTGGGCCAGCTCCTCCTGGGTGAGGTCGTGGGTGACCCGGAGCTGGCCGTTTTCCATCGTGCCGAAGCGCTGGGAGAGCTGCAGCAGCTGCTTGGCCACCCGGCCCGGCACGTCGGTGAAGATCAGGTCACCGAGCATCGCGTTGGTGCGGCGCAGCCGGCGGGCGACGACCCGGAGCAGCTGCTCGGCGATCTGCGGCCGCTCGGTGATCCACTTGCGCAGCGCCTGCTTGGACATCCGGGCCAGCCGGGCGTCGGTGACCGCGACCGCGGTCGACGTCCGCGGGCCGGGGTCGAAGAGCGACAGCTCGCCGAACTGATCGGACGGGCCCATCACGGCGACCAGGTTTTCCCGGCCGTCGGCGGTGCGCCGGCCGAGCTTGATCTTGCCGGCGAGCACGATGTAGAGGCTGTCGCCCGGCTCGCCCTCGTGGAAGATGACGGCCCCGCGCGGCACCTCGAGGAAGTCGAACTGCCCGGCGATGACCTCGGCGTCCTCGGCCGACACCCCCTGGAACAAGCCGGCCTTCGCCAGCACCTCGTCCATGCGCATCCTCCCGCCGGCTCCGCGCTCGATGATCGCACGGGACGCCGAGCCGAAGTCTAGGAGTCACGCGGTGCAGGCGCGTCCCCGGTCGGGCCGCCGCCGCGCCGGGGGATCAGGCCGCGTGGCGGCCCCGGCGCACCGGGCGGCGGTTGAGCAGCCGGGGCAGCCGGCGGCGGCGCTTGAGCTGGGACAGCGCGGCCGGGAAGCCCTCCCGGACGAAGGTGTCCATCTCCGCCGGCCGGGCCTCGTCGAGGAACTCCTCCACCCGGCTCTCCACCGCGACCCGTCGCAGCGGGCTCTCGACCCGCTCCATGAGGATCATGAATGCGAGCAGGACGAAGGGGAAGAAGACCACGAGCAAGCCAGCCATAGTGCCCACATCCTGCCCCATGCCGAGGAACGTCACACGCCGGCCACGCGTGGCAGGACAGGAATCACTGTCCGTAGTCGCCGGGCGATCACGAGTCGGCCAGTGGCTCGGCGGACTGTCGTACCCGGGCCGTACGCTGGCCGCCGTGACCACCCCGGCCCGAGCCCGGCGCTTCGCCGCCGAGACCGCGCTGGCCCGGACCCGGCGCGCCCGCCGGATGACCCGCGCGCTGGCCGAGCGGTGGCCGGACGCGGTCTGCGAGCTGGACTTCACCACGCCGCTGGAGCTGGCGGTGGCGACCATCCTGTCCGCCCAGTCGACCGACCGGATGGTCAACACGGTCACTCCGGCGGTCTTCGCGAAGTTCCCGACCGCGGCCGACTACGCCGCGGCCGACCGTGGCGAGCTGGAGCAGCTGCTCAAGCCGACCGGCTTCTTCCGCAACAAGACCTCGTCGCTGATCGGGCTCGGCCAGGCGCTGGTGGAGCGGTACGACGGGGTGCTGCCGGGCCGGCTGGAGGACCTGATCTCGCTGCCTGGGATCGGCCGCAAGACGGCCAACGTGATCCTCGGCAACGCCTTCGGGGTGCCCGGGATCACGGTCGACACCCACTTCGGCCGGCTGGTCCGGCGCTGGCAGTGGACCGAGGAGACCGACCCGGTCAAGGTCGAGTTCGCGATCGCCGCGATGATCCCCAAGCGGGAGTGGACCGACCTGTCCCAGCGGACGATCTGGCACGGCCGGCGGGTCTGCCACGCCCGCAAGCCGGCCTGCGGTGCGTGCCTGCTGGCGGCGGACTGCCCGGCGTACGGGACCGGCCCGGTCGACCCGCAGGTCGCGGCCAAGCTGGTGAAGAGCGGACCCCAAGTCGCGGATTCGCAATGAGGCGGCTCGGGGCCGGCGCCGCCCTGACGGCGCTGCTGCTGGCCGGCTGCGGCAGCGCCGACCCGGCACCCGCGCCGGCGCCGACCGGCGAGTCCCGGGCGGTGGTCGGTCCGGGTTGCCCGCAGCTCGGCGTCCAGTCCACCGCGGCGACCGCCCTGCCCGACCTGGAGCTGCTTTGCCTCGGCAGCGCGGAGGGCGGCACGCCGCCGCTGCCGCTGCGCCGGCTGACCGGCACCCCGGTGGTGCTCAACCTGTGGGCCACCTGGTGCGCGCCGTGCCGGGACGAGCTGCCCGTGCTGGCCCGGCTGCACAGCGCGGCCGCCGGCAAGGTCAAGGTGCTCGGCGTGGCCACCGAGGACCGGGCCGGCGCGGCGCTGGCGTACGCGGCGGACGAGCGCCTGCCGTTCCCCTCGCTGGAGGACCGGGACGGCCGGCTGCGCCGGGCGCTGCGCCAGCCGACGCTGCCGGCGACGGTGTTCCTCGCCGCGGACGGTGCCATCGCGGAGGTCTACCGGGGACCGCCGCTGACCGACGCGACGCTGCGCGCCCTGGTGCGGGACGAGCTGGGTGTCGATGTCGGCTGACGCGGCGCCGGCCGCGCTGCCCGGCTGGCTGATCCCACTGGTCCGGTCGGTGCGGGCGGCCGAGGCCGGTGACTTCCTCCGGCAGGCGCCGACCGCCCCGCCCGGCGGCGGCCGCCGGTCCGCAGTGCTCATCCTGCTGGCCGACGGTGCCGCCGGACCCGAGGTGCTGCTCATCCAGCGGTCCGACCAGCTGCGCAAGCACGCCGGGCAGCCGGCGTTCCCCGGCGGGGCGGCCGACCCGGACGATCGCGGGCCGGCCGACACCGCGCTGCGGGAGGCCGCCGAGGAGGTCGGGCTCGACCGGGCCGGCGTGCGGGTGGTGGCGCTGCTGCCGGAGCTGTACGTGGTGCCCTCCGGCTTCGCCGTCACCCCGGTGCTGGCCTGGTGGCAGCGCCCGCACCCGGTCGGCGTGATGGACCCGGCCGAGGTGTCCCTGGTCGAGCGGGTGCCGGTGGCGGAGCTGGTCGACCCGGCCAACCGGTGCCGGGTGCGGCACCCGTCGGGCTACATCGGGCCGGCCTTCAGCGTGCGCGGCATGCTGGTCTGGGGCTTCACCGGCGCGGTGCTGGACCGGCTGCTCGAGCTGGCCGGCTGGGCCAGGCCCTGGGACCCGGGCGTGGTCCGCGAGCTGCCGCAGCGGACGCTCGACCTGGCCGCGCGGGGGGCGCCGCCGGGCTTCCGGACGCCGGCTCCCGGCCCGGACCCGGCCGCGGGTGCGGCCGCCGATCCGTGCGGGGGGTTGGCCGCGGGCTCGTGCACAGGGCTGGTGGAGGAGCCGGAGGACGACCCGGAGGACGACGGCCCGGCCGCCGACGACGTGCTGCCGGCCGGGGTCTGCCCGTCCGCCGCCGACCCCGACCGGCCCGGTACTGTCGAGCGGTGAGGATCCCGGTCGCGCCCCGGGCGGCGACGTGAGCTGGCTCGACGCGCTCGTCCTGGTGCTGGCGCTGGCCTTCGCGGTGAGCGGTTTCCGGCAGGGCTTCCTCACCGCGGCGCTGTCCTTCCTGGGCTTCTTCGGCGGCGCGGTGCTGGGGGCGCAGGTCGCCGACCCGGTGGCGTCCCGGTTCGCGGACGACTCGTCCTGGCGGGTCGCCGTGGCGGTCGCGGTGGTGCTCGGCTTCGCCCTCGGCGGCCAGGTGGCCGCGGTGTGGCTGGGTCGCGAGCTGCGCAGCCGGCTGACCTGGCGACCGGCCCAGCGGGTGGACGCGGTGCTCGGCGCGCTGGTTTCCGCGGTCGCCGTGCTGCTGGTCGTCTGGATGGTCGCCACCCCGCTGGCCGCGGCGCCGTACCCGCGGCTGGCGGCGGCGGTGCGGGACAGCCAGGTGGTGCGGGCCATCGACGAGGTGGTGCCGCGCCCGGTCCGCACGCTCTACTCGTCGCTGCGCGACGTGGTCCGGGGGTACGACTTCCCCGAGGTCTTCGGCCCGCTGGTGCCGACCCGGGTGCGCGAGGTGCCGGCGCCCGACGCGCGGCTGGCCGGCTCGGCCGCGGTGACCCGGGCCCGGCCGTCCGTGCTCAAGATCACCGGGGTGGCCGACTCCTGCGCCCGGCGGGTGGAGGGCTCCGGCTTCGTGTACGCGCCCGAGCGGGTGATGACCAACGCGCACGTCGTCGCGGGCGTCACCCGTCCCCAGGTCGAGGTGGACGGCCGGCAGCGGCCGGCCACGGTGGTGCTCTACGACTCGGCCCTCGACGTCGCGGTGCTGCGGGTGCCCGGGCTGGGGCTGCGGGCGCTGCCGTTCTCCAGCCGGGAGGCGGACACCAACGACGACGCGATCGTGGTCGGCTACCCGGAGGACGGCCCGTTCTTCGTCGGACCGGCCCGGATCCGGGACCGGCTGGAGATCCGCGGGCCGGACATCTACGACGACCGTACGGTCACCCGCGAGGTCTACTCGATCCGCGGCGACGTCCGCAGCGGCAACTCCGGCGGCCCGCTGCTGGCCCCGGACGGCAGCGTCTACGGCGTGATCTTCGCCGCCGCGGTCGACCAGCAGCGGACCGGCTTCGTGCTCACCGCGGCCGAGGTGGCCCGCGACGCGAGCGCCGGCCGGACTGCCACCGCGGCGGTGCCGACCGGCGACTGCGCCTGATCGCCTCCCGGTGGGGCAACATTGGTGCCTCACGGAGGGATCCGGACGGTCAGGCACTAGAGGTCAGTCTTTACCCCATCGCACCAGCTCGCCGGTCACTCGCTCGGGAGCCTCCTCGTGGGCGAAGTGCCCGACCCCGTCGAGCAGGCGCCACTCGTACGCGGCGGCGACGTACCGTCCCGAGCCCAGCGCGGTCCGCGGCAGCAGGCAGCTGTCCAGGCTGCCGTGCAGCTGCAGGGTCGGCGCGGTCACCGGCTCGGACAGCGACTTCGCGTACCGGAAGCCGTCCGGGCGCAGCTGGGACCGGAGCATCCAGCGGTAGTACTCCAGGGCGAGGTGCGCGGTGTTCTGGATCCGCATGGCCTCCCGGCAGCGCCGCACCGCCTCGGCGTGGTCGGCGGTGCGCCGCCAGGCCGGCCCGGACCAGCGGGCGAGGAGCTCGCCGACGTACCGGGCGTCGTCCCGGGTCAGCAGCGACTCGGCGACCCGCGGGGCCTGGAAGCCGAACACGTACCGGCTGGCCCGCAGCTGCCCGCGCGGGTCCGTGACGAGCGCGGAACGCAGCCGCAGCGGGTGCGGCGCGTCCAGCACCGCAAGCCGCCGTACGACCCGGGGGTGCAGGGTGCCGATGGTCCAGGCGAGCATCCCGCCCCAGCCGTGCCCGACGACCATCGCGTCCCGCTCGCCGAGCGCGCGGACCAGCCCGGCCACGTCCGCGGCCAGCGTCACCGGGTCGTACCCGCGCGGCGGCTTGTCGCTGGCTCCGTAGCCGCGCAGGTCCGGTGCGACCACCCGGAACCCGGCGTCGGCCAGCCCGACCAGCTGGTGCCGCCAGCTCCACCAGAACTCCGGGAACCCGTGCAGCAGCAGCACCAGCGGACCGGTGCCGGCCTCTGCGACGTGCAGGCGGATGCCGTTGGCGCTGACGTCCCGGTGCGTCCACGGGCCGTCGACCAGGACGACGGAGCTGTCGATGCCCCGGCCGCTAGGCATCCGTCGAGGTCGGGTGCCGCGCCCAGGCGGCGGTGTCCTTGACCGTCTCCAGGGTGCGCTCCGGCTTGCGCACCTTCTTCAGCTGGCTGCGCCCGATCAGCGCCAGCACGCCGGCGACGAGCAGGAAGAGCACCCAGATGATCAGGTAGGACAACCAGCGCCAGAGCCCGATCGCGACCAGCACCTCGGCCAGCACGACGAACAGGAACGGCACCGAGAGGACCAGCACCGCAGCCGCCGCCGCGAACAGCCCGCCGCCGAGGCCGGCCCGCTTGACCGACCCGGTCAGCTCGGTCTTGGCCAGCTCGATCTCCCCCCGCACCAGGGTGGAGACGTGCTCGGACGCCTGGCGGACCAGCTCGCCCACCGATGGCTGCTCGTCCGGGGGTCTGACCGTGCTCACTCGGCGCCTCCTCGTGGTCTGGCCGCGCCGATCATCCCGGGTGCGGCCGCCCCGGGTCCAGCAGGACTCAGGTCCCCAGCACGAAGTAGCGCAGCCAGACGTACGGCACCGCGAGCGCGACCGTGATCACGGTGACCACCAGGCCGTACTTGGTGAAGCGCCAGAACGAGATCCGGTGGCCGGCCCGCTCGGCGATGCCGAGCACGACCACGTTGGCGCTCGCCCCGACCGCGGTCGCGTTGCCACCCAGGTCGGCGCCGAGCGCCAGCGCCCACCACAGCACGTTCGGGTCGGCGCCGCCCTGCTCCGCGTTGGCGACCAGCTCGGCCACCACGGGGCTCATCGTCGCCACGTACGGGATGTTGTCCACGATGCCGGACAGGACCGCGGACACGCCGAGCAGCAGCATCGAGCCGCGGAAGAGGTCACCGTCGGTCGCGTCCCCGGCCGCCTCCGCGAGGGTCTCGATCACCCCGGCCTCGATGAGGGCGCCCACCACGACGAACAGGCCCATGAAGAAGACCAGCGTGGGCCACTCCACCTCCTGCAACGCGGTCTCGATCCGCACCCGGGACACGAAGACGAGCAGGCCGGCGCCGAGCAGCGCCACGATCGAGGGCTCCAGGTGCAGCGCGGTGTGCAGGACGAAGCCGACGATCGTCAGCGCGAGCACGGCCAGGCTCTGCCAGAGCAGCTTGCGGTCCCGGATCGCCTCCCGCTCGTCCAGCTCCATGATCTCGGCCACCCGCTCCGGGTGCAGGGTCAGCGCCGACCGGAAGAGCACCCGGCAGAGCACCAGCAGCACGCCGACCAGCACGACCACCAGCGGGGCCAGGTTCACCACGAAGTCGTTGAACGACAGCCCGGACCGGCCGGCGATGATGATGTTGGGCGGGTCGCCGATCAGCGTGGCCGTGCCGCCGATGTTGGAGGCGAAGACCTCGGCGATGAGGAACGGGACCGGGTTCAGCTCCAGCCGCTCGCAGACCAGGATGGTGACAGGTGCCACCAGCAGCACGGTGGTCACGTTGTCCAGCAGCGCCGAGGCGACCGCGGTGAGGACCACGAAGCTGGCCATGATCCGGAACGGCCGGCCCTGGGCCTTCTTCGCCGACCAGATGGCCAGGAACTCGAACAGGCCGGTCTGCCGGATGACGCCGACGAGGATCATCATGCCCAGCAGCAGGAAGATGACGTTCCAGTCGACCGCGGTCTCCCGCTGGAAGAACGCCGTCTCGGCGTCCACCACGCCGATGACCACCATCGCGGCGGCGCCGCCGAGCGCGGCCGCTACCCGGTGGACCCGCTCGGTGGCGATGAGGACGTACGTGACGACGAAGACCGCCGTCGCGAGGACGGCCGTCACGGCAGCATCCGCTCCAGCAGCCGGCCGACCGTGACCACGCCCACGAAGCGACCCCGGTCCGAGACGGCGACCAGCGGGCTGTGCAGCCGGGCCATGACCGCGGCGATCTCCACCGCGGTCGCCTTGCCGTCCACCATCGGCGGCTCGGTGCGCTCGGCCCGCAGCAGGGTGCGCACCGGGGTGCCGGCCAGCTTGGCGGTCAGCAGATCGGCATGCCGCTCGTCGTACACCCGGGCGAGCATCGGGTCGTCCTGCACGTAGCCGGGGATGGCGAAGCGGAGCACCTGGGAGCCGGGCAGCACGGAGTGCGGCTGCCCCTGCTCGTCGACCACCACCAGACCGGGCAGCCCGCGCTCGGCCAGCAGCCGGGCCGCCGCGGCGGCGTCGTGGTCGAGACCGATGGTGGGGAAGTCCGGGTCGGCGAGGTCACGAGCGAGCACGGTGCCACCTCCGGGCGTGCGGACACTGGGACCCGCCGACCAGACTTCCCGGCTCACCTGGCCCGGACCCTATCCTGGCCGGGTGCGGTCCGCGCCCTCCGCGAGGCTCAGCCGGCCGGTCTCGCAGGCCGACCACGCCCGCGGCCCCGTCGACGCGCCGGTGACGATCGTGGAGTACGGGGACTTCGAGTGCCCCTACTGCGCGGCCGCCCGGCCGGTGCTGGCCGCGCTGGTCGAGGACGGCGGGGTGCGGCTGGTATTCCGCAACTTCCCGCTCGCTGACGTCCACCCGTACGCGCTGACCGCCGCGCTCGCGGCCGAGGCGGCGGCTGCACACGGCCGATTCTGGGAGATGCACGATCTGCTGCTGACCAACCAGACGCGGCTGCGGGACGTCGACCTCGCCGGCTACGCCTGGCAGCTCGGGGTGCCGGTCGCGGAGGCGGTCGGGGACGGGGCGCAGCCCCACGGGGACAAGGTCGAGGCCGACTTCCGGTCTGGCGTGGACAGCGGGGTGACGGGCACGCCGACCCTCTTCGTCAACGGCCGGGTCCACTCCGGACCGGTCGACCTGCGCGGGCTTCGCGGGGCGGTCGCCCGGGCCGCCCGCACCGCCGCCGGCTAAGGCGCCGGCTCGTACCAGGGCCGCGGCGGCAGCGTCGGCACCTCGGCGGCCGCCCCGGGCGGGGCGCAGACCCCGCCCCGGTCGCCGAGGAAGCGGAAGACCGTGGCGCCCAGCCCGGCGGCCAGCAGCGATCCGGCGAGCACGCCGACGACCGCCTGCTCCCGCAGCGCCGGGTCGTCGAAGGCGAGGTCGGCGATAAAGAGCGCCACCGTGAAGCCGATGCCGGCAAGAGTGGCCCCGCCGACCAGCTGGCCGCGGCGGATGTCCCCGGCCAGCACCCCGACGCGCAGCCGGAGCGCCAGCAGCGTGCTGCCGGTGATGCCGACGCTCTTGCCGACCACCAGGGCGACCACGATGCCGATCGTCACCGGCGAGGTGGCCGCCTGCCGCAGCGTGTCGCCGTCCAGCCGGACGCCGGCGTTGGCGAGTGCGAAGACCGGCACGATGAGGCGCGAGGTCCACGGGTGCAGCGCGTACTGGATCCGCTCGTTGGGGGAGATCGTCGCGGTGGCGGCGAGCCGGGTCAGCCGGGCCTGCTCGGGCGTGGCCGGGTCCTCCGCGAGCGCCCGCGCGTACATGTCGACCTCGGTCGAGGGCGCCGGGGCACGGGTGGCGATCAGCAGCCCGAACAGCACGCCGGCGATGGTGGCGTGCACGCCCGACTCGTGGACGGCCAGCCACAGCGCCAACCCGACGGCGATGTACGCGGGGCTGCGCCAGATCCGGAGGTAGCGCAGCGCGAGCAGGGCGCCGACCAGCACCGTCGCCACCAGCAGCGGTCCCAGCGCGATGTCCTCGGAGTAGAAGACGGCGATCACCAGGATGGCGCCGATGTCGTCGACGATCGCCACGGTGAGCAGGAACAGCCGTAGCTGGTCCGGGCAGCGGGGGCCGAGCAGGGCCAGCGCCCCGAGCACGAAGGCGATGTCGGTGGCCATCGCGATGCCCCAGCCGCGCACGCCCGCGCCGCCGGCGTTGATCGCGACGAAGATCAGCGCCGGCAGGATCATCCCGCCGAGCGCGGCGAGCACCGGCACCCCGATCGTGCGGCGGTCCCGCAGCTCGCCGACCGTGACCTCGCGCGTCACCTCCAGGCCGACCACCAGGAAGAAGAGCGCCATCAGGCCGTCGTCCACCCAGTGCCGCAGGTCCATCACCAGCTCGAAGCCGCCGACCCGGATGCCGGCCTCGGTCGCCCACAGCCGCTCGTAGCTGTCGCCGAAGGGGGAGTTGGCCCAGACCAGGGCGACCACGGTGGCGACGACGAGCAGCAGTCCGGAGCCGACCTCGGTGGCGAGGAAGCGGCGCAGCGGCACGGTGACCGCCGGCCGCGGCAGGCGGCTCGCCGGACCGGGCCGCGGCGGATCGGCCTGGCTGGGGCCGGCCTGGCTGGGGCCGGCCTGGCTGGGGCCGGCCTGGCTGGGGCCGGCCTGTGTGGTGGGCCGGCCGGGTGGGGCCGGGTGGCGGCTGGGCGGGGGCGCCGGTCATGGCAGCTCCGGGGTCGCAGGAGGGGGATCGCCGACCAGGCTTCCCGGCACACCGACAGCCAGGGTACCGGGCGGTCAGCTGCAGCGCGCCAGTTCGGCCGGCCGGCCCTGCCAGGCGTAGACGGCGCCGGTCCAGCGCAGCCGGAGGGTGGTGAGCCGGCGCTCGCCGGCCCACGCCCGGCGGTCCACTGTCGCGGTCACCTCGCGCCAGCCCTGCCGAGCGGTCAGCGTCACCTGGTATGCCCGCGGGTAGCGGCAGTAGCGCCCGAGGACCAGCCGGGCGGCGTCCCGAGCGGCCTCCTCGGCCGGCCCCGGACCAGTGGCCGGCAGGGTGCCGCGGACCGCCTCGGCCGGCCGGCCGATCGGGGACGGCATCGGGATCGGGGTCCGACCGGGCAGCCGGTCGAAGGGCGGCGGCTGCATCCGGGCACGGCCGTAGATGATCACCGGGCCGGATGTCGACCCGGCCGCGGCCTGCGCCTGCTCGATCGGGACCGCGGGGGCGCCGGCGCGCAGGGCGACGACAGCTCCGGCCGCGGCGACGGCCGCAGTGGCCGCGACGGCCCGGCGGCGCCATGGCCCGGTGGTGGCGGCGGCGCGCCACCGACGCCGCGCCTGCCGAACCACACGTTGTAGCCCGCTCTCCGCCGGCGGGCGCTCCGGCCGGGACTCGAGCATGTCACCGGCGGACCAGCCGGGGCTGGCCGCGCCCAGCATGTCGACATGGCCCCCGTGGCCGGCGGGCTCGCCGTGCCCGGCGCCCTCGGTCCTGCCGCGCCCACTCCCGCCGGTCCCGCCACTCCCGCCGGCCCCGCCGCGTCCAGCGCGCCCGCTCCCGTCGTGCCCGGCGGCTTCGCTAGCCTGGCGCTCGGGAACGATTCGCGGCCCTCGGTACCACGTCCCGTCGGCGGGCTCGGCTGCCTTCGCCTCCGGCGGCGGCCCGTAGCGGAACCCGTCCCGATAGGGCCGCCGATCAGCCTTCCCGGACCCGAAGCCGGACGCGTCGTCGCGCCCAGGGCCCGGACCGAGGAAGTCCACGGCCCGGACTTACCGTGATCGGACCGTGATCACTCCTCCGAGCTGGCCGCCGGCAGCTTGTCCGAGATGAGGTCCATCACCGAGGAGTCGGTCAGCGTCGTCACGTCGCCGAGCGCCCGGTTTTCGGCGACATCGCGGAGCAACCGGCGCATGATCTTGCCGGACCGCGTCTTCGGCAGCTCCGGCACCACCATGATCTGCCGCGGCCGGGCGATCTTGCCGATCTCCTTGGAGACGTGCTCGCGCAGCTCCTTGACCAGCGCCTCCCCGGCGGCCTCGTCCTCCGCCACCGACCCGCGCACGATCACGAAGGCGACGATGCCCTGCCCGGTCGTCGGGTCGGTCGCGCCCACCACGGCCGCCTCGGCCACCTTCGGGTGCGAGACCAGCGCCGACTCCACCTCGGTGGTGGAGATGCGGTGACCGGACACGTTCATCACGTCGTCCACGCGGCCGAGCAGCCAGATGTCGCCGTCGTCGTCCTTCTTCGCGCCGTCGCCGGCGAAGTAGACGCCCTCGAAGCGGGACCAGTAGGTGTCCCTGTAGCGCTGGTCGTCGCCCCAGATCCCGCGCAGCATCGACGGCCACGGCTCGCTGAGCACCAGGTAGCCGCCGCCCCCGTCCGGCACCGGCTTGCCGGCGTCATCGACCACGTCGCCGCTGACGCCCGGCAGCGGCCGCATCGCCGCGCCCGGCTTGGCCGCGGTCACGCCCGGCAGCGGGCTGATCATGATCGAGCCGGTCTCGGTCTGCCACCAGGTGTCGACGACCGGCGTGCGGTCACCGCCGATGTTCTTCCGATACCAGATCCAGGCCTCGGGGTTGATCGGCTCGCCCACGCTGCCGAGCAGCCGGAGCGTGGACAGGTCGTGCTTGGCCGGGTGCTCCTCGCCCCACTTCATGAACGTCCGGATCGCGGTGGGCGCGCAGTAGAGGATCGTCACGCCGTACTTCTGGATGATCTCCCACCAGCGGCCCTTGTGCGGGGTGTCCGGCAGGCCCTCGTACATCACGCTGGTCGCACCGTTGGCCAGCGGCCCGTACACGATGTACGAGTGGCCGGTGACCCACCCGATGTCGGCCGCGGTCCAGAAGATGTCCGTCTCCGGCTTGTGGTCGAAGACCGCGTTGTGCGTGTACGACACGCCGGTCAGATAGCCGCCGGTGGTGTGCAGGATGCCCTTGGGTTTGGCGGTGGTGCCTGACGTGTACATCACGTAGAGCGGGTGCTCGGAGTCGTGCGGCTCGGCGGCGTGCTGGTCGGACTGCCCGTCGACCAGGTCGTGCCACCAGACGTCCCGGCCGTCGGTCCACTCGACGTCCTGGCCGGTCCGCCGGACCACCAGCACCTTCTCGACGCCGGGGCACTGGGTGACCGCCTCGTCGACGGCCGGCTTGAGCGAGCTCGCCGCCCCGCGCCGGTAGCCGCCGTCCTGGGTCACCACGAGCTTGGCGTCGCAGTCCTGGATGCGGCTGCGCAGCGCGTCGGCGGAGAAGCCGCCGAAAACGACCGTGTGCGGCGCGCCCAGCCGGGCGCAGGCCAGCATGGTGACCACGGTCTCCGGGATCATGGCCATGTAGATGGCGACCCGGTCGCCCTTCTGGATGCCCAGCTCGACCAGCGCGTTGGTGGCTCGGCAGACATCGCGCAGCAGGTCCGCGTACGTGATCGTGCGGGTGTCGCCGGGCTCGCCCTCCCAGTGGAAGGCGACCTTGTCCCCCCTGCCGGCCTCGACGTGCCGGTCGACGCAGTTGTACGCCGCGTTGAGCTGGCCGCCCACGAACCACTTCGCGAACGGCAACTGCCAGTCCAGCACCGTCTCCCACGGAGTGGCCCAGTCCAGCCGGCGGGCCTGCTCCTCCCAGAAGGCGAGCCGGTCGGCCTGCGCCCGCTCGTACGCCTCGGCCTGCACGTTGGCCGCGGCGGCGAGGTCCTCCGGCGGCTCGAAGCGCCGGCTCTCGTGCAGCAGGTTGGAGAGTGTCGCGTCGCTGCTCGTCTCGGTCACGGCGCTCCTCCGGGCGGGCGACCCTGCGCTGGGCCGGTGTGGGGGCGACCCTATTCGGTGGGACCGACAGTTTCACGCCCCGGTTGCCGATCGCCGGGTCGAGCGGTGGCCGGCGTGCGCTCAGCGGGAGAGTAGGCGGCCGATCGCCTCCGCGCGGAAGACCTCGATCTGTCTTTGCATGTCCACCGCCGGCCGGCTGATCGCGTGCCGGCTGCGTCGCAGCGAGTCCCGCATCTCCCCCAGCCGGAGCGTGAAGGTCTCCAACCGCTGCTCCTGCGGCAGCGCCAGCACCGGCTGGAGCTTCTCCGCCGCACCGTCCAGCTCGTTCGCCTGGAGGTGGGCCGTGGCGGCGTCGATCAGCGCGAGCGTCTCGGCGCCGTAGAAGCGGTCGGCCTGGTTGCCGACCTCGTACAGCCAGATCGCCCGGTCGGCGGCCCGCAGCGCCTGCTCCGGCTCGCGCAGCCACAGGTACGTCGTCCCGGCGAGGTAGCTCTGCTGCGCCTCGCTGAAGCCGTAAAGCCCGCCGACCTCGTCCTCGCCCGCGTGCTCGCGCTCCTCCTCCGCCTGGGCCAGCGAGGCGTGTGCCTCCTCGGTGTTGCCGACCCGGGCCCAGGCGCGGGCGCCGAGGCTGGCGAGCAGCACCCGGGCGCTGTCCGACGCCGCGAAGCGCAGCCCGTCGTCGGCCAGCCGGGCGGACTCCTGGATGCGGCCGTCCCAGTACGCCACCTTGCTCTGGGTCGCCCGGATCCACGTCCGCAGCCCGTCCGCACCCGCCAGCTCGGCGCACAGCCAGCCGGTCCGGGCCTGGGTCTCCGCCTCCGAGTGGCGGCCGACGTCGCCGGCCATCCAGGCCAGCAGACCGCACAGCCGGCCGGCGATGAGGTAGAGGTGGCGGGTCTGGTTGGGGTGCTGCCGCCCCTCGAGCAGGGTGAAGACCCGGTTGCGGACCCGCAGGGTGGCCAGCATCAGCGGCAGGGGCGGGTTGTTCAGGTAGTCGCGGGCGAGCCGGCGGACGTCTTCGTCGAACTGCTCGAGCGTCGTCGATCCGATGTTGGTCGCCTCGGCCCACTCGCCGAACTCGGCCGACTGGCCGGCTGCCTCCACGATGACCTCCTCGTCCGTCGGCGCGGGCGCGGGCGGGCCCGTGATCATGCGGTCCCGACGGTGTCGTCTCGCGGCCAGCGCCGCGTCGGGAGCGGCCGGGTCGATCGCCACCGCGATGAGCGGCTGGTCCGCCAGCGGTGGGGGCACGGGGCCGGGGACGCGGCGGGGCAGGCTCGGCTCGGCGTCGTACGGCTCGTCCGGGTCCTCCTCGGACGGGACCGGTCGGACCGGCAGCGCGGTCACCGGGCGGAGCCCGGCCCGGCCGCTCGGCTCAGGGCGCTCGGGGCTGTCCGGTCGTCCCTGCGCGGCTGACGGGCGGAGCCGCTGGGTGGTCGGCGTCGTGGCGACCGCCGGCACCGGTGGCGTGGCGGCGGCTCGCACCGCGGCGAGCACCGTGCGCTCCTGGTCCGGCATCCTGCGGTGGTCTTCGTAGTCGAGCAGCCGCTCAACCGTTGTGCCGAGGACGGTCGCCAGCACGGTGAGCACGTACGGTGACGGCCGCCGGCCGCCGGCCGGCCACCGTTCGTACTCGCCGATCCGGGTCCCGATCATCGGTGCCGCCGGCAGCGCCGGCCGGCCGTCGGAGGGCCGGTCGCCGCCCAACCGGTCCGCGACCTCGGTGAACCGAGCAGCCACCTCGTCCTGGCTCCACCCGTGGGCGTGCCGGTAGGCCTCCCGGGGACGGAATCCCCAGCGCCGCTCCATCTCCGTGGCGATGAGCTCCAGCGAGCAACCCCCGACCAGCATCTCTTGTCGGAGCGCGTCGCGCTCCGCCTTGGACCCCGCCTTGGCCGGTCGAGGCACCGTCAATCCCCTGACTTTTCGTGGACGCCGGAGCGTCCGAGATGGACTCTCGTTCGTGGTTTCGTCCGAACGGCCCTTCGCGGGGATCGGGCCTGGTGGGTTTGCTCTGCCGGAGTGGTGTTTGTGCAGGTCAACCCTGCGCTTTGGGTGTGGAGAACGCAACCGCTGCGGGACGTGCGCGACTGTGGGTGCTCTGACACGGTGAGTCACCACACAGCGGGTCGAGGAGGGCGCAACTGTGGCGCAGCCGCGGGTATGCGGACGGGGCAGTTTCGAGACCGACGGGTGGAGGTGAAGTCCGGCACGAAAGAGGCGGCCGCAGAGGACCGCGGCCCTGGGAGGAGGCACGTCGGAGTTCCGACGTGACGGGAACGGGGGCCCGGGGACGCGGGCGGCTGTCGGCCAGCCGGGTGCGGGTGGCACGGACACTGCGCCCTGCTGGTCGACGAGTGGGGCCTGGCCGGTCGTGCCGGGCGCTTTCGCCGATGGGGACATGGCGCGGCCGGGAGGCGAGGCCGGCGGCCCGACTGCCCCGCCGCGGCCGCGGCGAGCCATGACCGGTCCGGGGACGACCCGGTCGGTCGGGATCCGCGACTGGACGAGCCGGAGCCGGGCAGACCGGGAGGAGGCCGTCCGGGATGCGGCGGCCGCCCGCGCGGCGGTGCGGGAGCTCGAGGCGTGGCCGGTGTCCTCGACCTGGCTCGCTTCCGCGGCCGGATGCCGCCCGGAGACGTCGAGCTGGGTCGGCGGTGGGGTGCCGGACGCCCCGGGCGTGATCGTGCGCCGCACCGCCTGCTGGTTGCGCCTCTGCTGGGCCCGGAGCCACCCAGCGTGACCCGCTGGCTGGTGCCACCGACACCGCGGCGGCACCCGCTGCCATGGATGGAGGACGTGCTCGGACCGATCGTGCACGCCTGCCGTGACGCCGCCGTGCGGCCGTTCCCGGGGGCTGGCCCGGCGGTCGCGAGCGGTGCCGTGGTGGCCGGACGGCCCGCCGCGGCGATCGGAGACGGTTTCGGACCAGGGGCCGAGGCCGGGCCGGTCCGCGGGTCGGAGCGGATGACGCGGCGCGCCGACGGCGCCTCGCGTGGGAACGCAGTGATCTCGGGCCGGGAATCCGAGACCACACCGACCCGCGGGCCGGAGTCGGGCTCGCCGGACCGCATGCCGACCGGAGTCCGGCTCGCCGGATCCCGCGCGCCGACCGGGCGGCGAGACCCGACGGTCCTCCGGCGCGGCGCGCCGCCTGGACCCGGGATCGCGCCGCACCGAGGCAGCGGGGGACAGCGCCCCGGCCGGCCGGGCGCCCAGGGCCGCCGTCCGGGTCGTCCGCGACCGCTGGACCGGCCCGGCCTCGAGTTGGTCACCGGACCGCGGTTCCCGCGCCCGATGGCGGGGAGGCGCACCGGTCCGAGTGACCGGATGCGGTCGCCGGCGAAGCAGCGCTGCTCCGCCGGTGACATCAGAGCAGGTCGCATCGCCGAACGCCCACGAGAGACCTAGCCCTTTCCGAGGGGCGTCCGTTGGGGGTCGCCGTCCGGCCCCACAACGCAGGACCGGCGTCGGCGTTCGCGTGCACTGCGGGGTGCGCATGCGGGGAGGGACGTCGGCGTCGGTCCTGCCTCCACATCCGGGACGGGCGGGATCACCATCCCGCCCCGCCCCGACGCGTCGACGGCGCGGCGCCGGGCTGCGCGGTCGTGGCAGCTAGCCTGGCCGGGTGACCCCACCGCTCGCCCGCGCGGCCTCGCCGGGTCGGGTGGACCCGCTCGGGCCGCTGCTCGACCTGCCCGGCGTCGGGGAGGCGCTCGCCGGGGCACGGGAGGCGGTCGACCGCCTGCTCGGCCACCGGGTGCTGCGCCGGCAGAGCGCCGCCGTCAGCAGCGAGTCCGCCCTCCGCGGCGCTCGAGCCTCGGCGGCTCTGGCCGGCAGCGAAGTCTCCCTGGCCGACCTGCGGGCCGGAGCGACCGGTGACCCCACCCTGCAAGGTGCTCTGCGGGTCGTCGCCGGCCTCGGGCCACTGGTCACCGTCTGGGAGCAGGCGCCCTTGCAAGCCCTGGCCCGGCTGCACGTGCTCGCGGGTGCCGGCGCTGTGCCGGCCGACCGGCTCGGTCGCCCCACCGGCTCCCCGGCCACCGCGGGTCGCCTCCGCTCGCTCGCCGAGCTGCTCGCCGGCGGCACCCGGGTGCCGGGCACGCTGCTCGCCGCGGTCGTGCACGGTGAGATCGCCTCGCTCGCCCCCTTCGGTGGTGCCGACGACCTGGTCGCCCGGGCTGCGGAGCGGCTCACCCTGGTCACCCGCGGGGTCGACCCGAAGGCGGTCAGCGTCCCCGAGGTGGGCCACTGGGAGCGCGCCGAGGACTACCGGGCGGCGCTCGCCGGCTACGCGACCGGCTCGGCCGACGGCGTCGCCGGCTGGCTGCGCCACTGCGCTGCGGCGGCCGAGATGGGCGCCCAGGAAGGGCTGGCGATCTGCGAGGCGGTGCTGCGCGGCTGAGCTGGACCCCGCAGGGCCCGACCGGGTGCGCAGCACCGTCCACATGCGAACGGCGCCCCTTCGAGGGAGCGCCGTCGCCCACGGGCGGACCCGGGTTACCAGGCGTGCACCTCTCTCGACGGGCAACGACCGAAGTCGATCCCGACGTGCCTCCCGCGGCTGGTCGCGCGTGGGTGCCCGGCGTCCGTGTGCGGACTCCGACCGAGGGGAGCTCGTCCACCTGCGGGTCTTCGTCCGTGCCTCTGTTGTACGCCCCCTCACCGGTGGGTGGAAGACCACCGCGTCAAGAAAGCGTTTGCACCGCGCCGCGCCAGCGGCATGTCCTCGGCGATCAGCGGGGGCGGCGCAGCGGTGCGCCGCCGGCTGGCGTACCAGGCGATGCCGGCGACCGCAGCGCCGACACCGACCGCCGTACCGACCACCGGCTTGCGCTGGCCGCGTAGCCCGGACAGCCGGCTCCGCAGCGACACCGGCCGGGTGAAGACCAGGATCGGCCAGCCCCGCTCGCGGGCGGCCCGGCGCAGTGCCCGGTCCGGATTGACGGCTGCGGGGTGACCGACCGCCTCGAGCATCGGCAGGTCGGTGATCGAGTCGCTGTAGGCGTAGCAGTCCGCCAGGTCGTAGCCGGCCGCCTCGGCCAGCTCCCGCATCGCCGCCGCCTTCGCCGGTCCGTACGCATAGTGCTCGATCTGACCGGTGTAGCGCCCGCCTGCGACCACCATCCGGGTGGCGATCACCCGATCCGCGCCGACCAGCTCGCCGATCGGGCCGACCACCTCCTCGCCGCTGCTGGAGACGATCACCACCTCCCGACCGCTCGCCTTGTGGTCCTCGATCAGGCCCGCGGCCTCGTCGTAGATCAGCGGGTCCACGATCTCGATCAACGTCTCGGCCACGATGTCCTTCACCTGCTGCACGTCCCAGCCGGTGCACATCTCGGTGATGTAATCGCGCATCCGGGTCATCTGGTCCTCGTCCGCCCCGGCGACCAGGTAGACCAGCTGTGCGTACGCGGCCTTCAGCGAGGCGCGGCGGTTGATCAGGCCACCGGCCCGGAAGGGCCGTCCGAAGGCCAGAGCGCTGGACCTCGCGATGATTGTCTTGTCGAGGTCGAAGAATGCCGCGGAGCGGTGCACACTGGAGAGCATAGAAGTATCGCTGGCGCAGAATCCGGGCAGAATCACGCGGACGGCCCTGTGTGAGCCGGGCCCGGATCGGGTACACCAGCAGGAGGTGGGGTCGGCACCGGCCGCCTCCACGCAAGACGTCCGGCTCAACCCCCCGGAGCCGGGCCTCGACGGCCCCCGCTATCCCCCCAAGCGGGGGCCGTCCCCTTTCCCGGGGAGGGGCTGGTGCCCGCCTCGTCGCCGCATACACCAGCCGGATCACGGCAGGACCTCCTCGGCGAGCGAGAGCACGATCGGGACGATCCCGAGGCTCACGAAGGCCGGCAGGAAGCAGAGGCCGAGAGGCGCCATGGCCAGCACGCCGGCGCGGCGCGCCCTCGCCTCGCCGGCCGCGGCCAGCGTCGATCGGCGGTCCGCGGCCAGCCGCTCGAAGGCTGCTGCCAGCCGGGCGCCGCTCTCCGCCGAGCGGGCCACCGCCCGGGCCACCGGTCCGAGGTCCGGGTCATCGTCCCGGTCTGCCCAGGCTTCGGTTGCGCTGCAGCCGAGGCGCTGAAGCCCGGCGACGAGAGCTAGATCGTCGCCGAACCGGCTGGGCAGCGCTTCCCTGACCGTCTCGAGCGCGATCACCAGCGGCGTACCGGCTCGGAGGCACACGGCGAGCAGGTCCAGAACGAGCGGCAGCTCCGCCGCCCGCTGCTCCCTCCGGCTGCGCGCGGCCGCTGGCTCCAGGGACCGGATCGCGCGCTGGGTGCCCAGGAAGGCGGCGACTCCCAGGCCGGCGCCCAGGGCTCCACCGATGAGGAGAGTCGTCGCCAGGCCCAGCGCGGTGGAGGCGACGAGGATCGGCGACAGCTGCCGTCCGGTGCGCCGGGCGGCCTGTTCGGGCTGCGGTCGCGACCGGCCTCGGCCGGTGAGCATGACCGCCAACCCGAGGCAGCCGAGGGCGAGCGGCTCGCTCATCGCCGACCTCCGGCGGCGGCGACGATCCGGGCGGTCCAAAGTAGGCCGAGGGCGTCGAGTCCGGTGCCCACGAGCAGGGCCACCTGGCCGCGGCCCGTACCGAGGAGCGCGTGCAGCGGGCGCGCGCCCATCGCCATGCCGAGGCCGATGCCCAGCAGTGGCAGCACGGCCAGCAGAGCGGCGGTGGACCGTGCGCCGGCGAGCTGGGCCGAGATCTCCTGCCGATGTCGCACTCCGGTGCGCAGGTCCTGCTCGACCCGGTCCAGGACGGCAGCGGCCGGGGCGCCGCTGCGTTCGGACACCGTCCACACCGCAGCGACTGCCGGGGACTGTAGGTGCGCGGCGTCCCGGTCGGCGATCAACTCGACCGGCTGACGGCCGGCGCGCAGGTCGGCCGCGAGGGCGCCGACCCACTCGACCAGCGCGGCATCCTGCTTCCCGCGCTCGCGCGCATCGGTGGCGCTGGCCAGCAGTGAGCCGCCAGCACCACCGGCCAGCATCCCGGCGAGGACCGGCAGCACCGGCAAGGGATCGCCGAAGCCGAAGTAGGCGACGCCGCCGAGGACCATGCCGCCTAGGCCGGCCGCCACACCACCGCCCCGGCGAAGCCGGGTCATGGACCACCGCCGGCGGAATGTGTCACTGGGGTCGTCGTCGAGGGCGCGGAGGCGGGCCCGGGCCGCCGCCGGACGGACAGCTACTGCGACAGCGAGCGCAAGAAGGGCGAGAGCAAGGGCCGTCATTGCCGCCTCCCGCTCGGGTCGAGCAGGCGCCTCAGTTGCGGCCAACCCTCGACCGGTCCTTCGTCGTGCCGCCAGGCCGGCAGGACCCGCACCCGCTCGCCTTTCCGGTCGAAGATGGCGACCTCGGCCAGCACCCGCCGCCCGTCCGCAAACCGATCGAGGTGCAGAGCCACCTGGAGCGCAGCCGCGACCTGGCTGTGCAGCGCGAAACGCCCGAGGTGGCCCAGGGCGCCCAGCGCCTCCAATCGGGCCGGCAGCTCCCGCGCGCTGTTGGCGTGCACGGTGCCGGCGCTGCCAGCGTGGCCGGTGTTCAGGGCGGTCAGCAACTCGACCACCTCGGCGCCGCGCACCTCTCCGACCACCAGTCGGTCCGGTCGCATCCGCAGCGCCTGGCGGACCAGGTCCCGCAGCGACACCTCACCCGCTCCTTCGACGTTCGGCGGCCTCGCGGTGAGCCGGACGACGTGCGGGTGGGCGGTGCGCAACTCGGTGGCGTCCTCGACCAGGACGAGCCGCTCGGCCGGACTGACGAGGCCGAGCATCGCGCCGAGCAGCGTCGTCTTGCCGGATCCGGTGCCTCCACTGACCAGGAAAGCCACCCGAGCCCGGACCACCTGCTCGACCAGACCGGCGGCTCCGCGCGGCAGGGTGCCGGCCCGGTCGAGCTCGGCGACGCTGAAGCCGCGGACGCGGAAGGTGCGCAGGGACAGGCAGGTGCCGCCGACGGCCACCGGAGGCAGCACCGCGTGGAGGCGTGTGCCGTCAGGCAGTGCCGCGTCGACCCAAGGAGAGGCATCGTCCAGCCTCCGGCCGGCCTGCGCGGCCAGCCGCTGGGCGAGGCTGCGGACGGCCGCCTCGTCGGGGAAGCTCACCGGCACCCGGCACAGTCCGGCACCCCGGTCGACCCAGATGCTGTCCGGGGCGTTGACCAGCACGTCGGTGGTGTCCGTGGCTCGCAGCAGCGGCTCCAGAGGCCCGGCGCCCGACAGCTCCCACTCGGCCTCGCGGGCCAGACCGAGGAGCTGGCCCGGTCCGCCCAGACCGCCTGCGTCCTCACGCACCATCGCCGCCAGCGCCGGTCGCTGCGGCGGCGTGCCGGTGTCCACCAGGCGCTTGCGGACCCGACTGAGCACTTCGGGGTTCACGACGCCTCCGCACGCAGCGCAGAGCCGTCCAGCAGCCGGTGGCAGAGCGAACCCAGCTCGGTGTGGTGGACGAGACCGCGAGGATCGCCGTTGAGCAGGGCGGCGCGTACCGAGGGCTCGTCGCCGTAGTCGCCGGCCAGCTCCGCATCCAGACTGCCGGCGACCTGGTGCGGCGGCAGGCCCTCCGATGTCCTGCGGACCACCACCCGCAAGGACGCCTGCGACCGGGGGAGGCGACCCATCAGCTGGCGAGCCGCCAGCACGGCGCGGACCTCGGCTGGCACGACCAGCAACACGTCATCCGCGACCGCCAGCGCCTCGGCGAGCCCGGCAGCGGGGTGGCGCGGGAGGTCGATCACCACCGTGCCTCCGCTGCGCCGAGCCGCGGTCAGCACCGCACGGACGGCTTCCTGATCCGGGTCGTCGGCGCGGCGTCCGCAGGACAAGACCGCGACTCCACCGATCGCGGGGAGCGCAGCGCGTAGCGCCCGCCCCGAGACGCGACCGGTCAGCCCGCCGAGCTCGTCCCATCGAGCGCCCGGTGCGAGCTCCGCACCCAGTACCGCATCGGCGCCACCGCCGAGAGGATCGAGGTCAACCAGCCAAGACTCGTCTCCGCGATCGGCTGCGATCAAAGCAGTCGCCGCCGTGAGCACGCTGCCGCCCGCGCCGCCCCGGCCGGCTAGCACGCCGACGATCCGGCCGTGGCCAGGCGGCTCCGCGACGTCCGCCAGGCGCTCAGCCAGAACGGCCTCGTCGGCGGGAAGGTGCAGGACGGCCTCAGCGTCCGACCCCGTCGCTCCGGTCTCGTCCTCGTCGTCGGATGCTCCTCGACCGACGATCAGCACATCCGGCCGAGGTCTGGCGGCCGGCGAGCCGAAGGTGGCTACGAGATCGCTACCGAGCACGACCAGCGGTGCCGTCCTCCAGTGCAGACCGCAGGAGCCGGGCTCGACGGCCACATCCACGGCCACCCCCACGGCTGCGGCAACGCCGAGCACGTCGTCGAGCAACTCGGCGTCCGCCGTCACCACAAGGGGTCGACGCTGTCCGGTCATGGTTCCTCCTCTGAGTCTCCGCCTGCCACAGCGAAGCGCGCAGACCAAGCGCCGGAAAGCGTCGATGCGACATCTGTGGATGACGCCAGTGCTTGTGGACAACTGGAGAGAAGCTGCGGCGCACTAGCAGACAGCACCGACAGAAACCCACTCTCCATCCACAATGGAGAGATCTGTCCACAGCATCGACTCGAGGGCTGTCGTCGCGGTTCCCGGACAGCAACTCTCGTTCCGTACGCCGCACGAGGTGGCGTCGGAGGAAGGGAGCAGGTCAAATGGGGAAGCTGCGGAAGCTCTGGCGGCGGGACGACGGAATGACGACGGCCGAGTACGCGGTCGGCCTGGTCGCCGCCGTCGCGTTCGCCGGAATCTTGTACAAGGTCGTGACCAGTGGCGTCGTAACGTCCGCGCTCACCACGCTCGTGAAGCGCGCTCTGTCCGGGTGACCGGCGCCGGGCGGCAGCAGGACCGCGGGATGGCGACCGCTGAGCTGGCGGTCGCGTTGCCGGTCCTGGTGCTGCTGGTCGCCGCCGCCATGACCGCGATCTCGATGCTGACCGCCCAGCTCCGGTGCGTCGACGCCGCCCGAGAGGCGGCGCGGGCCGCCGCCCGGGGGGAGAGCGCTGCAGTCGTGCACGCCCTGGCCGAGCGATCGGGGCCAGAAGGATCAGCCGTCCAAGTAGCGCTGGGTGATCGGGAGGTCCAGGTGACGGTGTCCGCCGTGGCGGATCCCATCGGTGGACTGCTGCCGTCCATCGAGGTGCATGCGACTGCGGTGGCGCTGCGCGAGCCGGAGCCGGCGGATGAGGCGTGACCAGGGCAGCGCGACCATCTGGTTGGCCGGGTTCACGGCTCTCGTCGTGCTGGCTGCGATGGCGGCGGTGCTGCCGGGAAGTGCCGTCCTCGCGCGGCACCACGCAGCGATGGCTGCTGACCTGGCTGCGCTGGCCGGTGCGGTGCGGGTGCTCGATGGACCGGCGGTGGCCTGCGCGACGGCGGGGGACATCGCGGCGCGCAATGGTGGGTCGCTCGCCCGGTGCGCGGTGTCGGGCGAAGACGTCGAGGTGGAAGTAGCCTGCCCGCTGATTCTCGGAGGGCTCGGCTCGTGGACCGCGCGGGCGCGAGCTCGGGCAGGCCCGGCGGACCGGGCCGCGGCGACGCAATAGAGAAGGGTGGGCGGCCCGCCTGGGTCGCCCACCCTCACCTCATCCCGTCAGCTGGTGCGCGGCCCCGAGTCGGTGGGCACCCGGTCCTCGCGGCGCGGCTGGAGCGGCGGGCGGGCGTGGTCCTCGGCCGGTGTCTCGTCGGTGGTCGGCGTCCGGTCGACCCGGTGCGCGTCGGCGTCGCCGTGCACCCGCTCGTCGCTTCCCGCCCGCTCGTCGTGCAGCACCTGGGTTCGCTCAGCGGGCGGAACCGGCGGGCGGTCGTCGCGGACGACGTGGTCGTCGTGGCGAGTGACCGGATCGGTGGCGTCGACGCGCTGGGCGAGTTGCTCGTTCTCCCGGCGCAGCGACCGCCGCTCCTGGCGCAGCCGACGGCTGCGGCGCATGCCACCCATCAGCAGGCCCAGACCAACGACGGCAAGGACGGTGGTGATCATGCCGGCGACGAAAACGACGCCGAGGGTGACATTGGTGACCGAGGCGCCCCACAGATCGACCGCCAGCGAGTCCGTGTTGCTGGTGACGACCGCGGCGGTGAGCACGCCGGCGGCGGCGAGCAGGATGAGCCCCAAGACCGCCACGTTGATCAGCTCCTTTCCGACAGTGGGCGGGTTCATCCCGCGTCCGTGGCAGTGGCTTACCCGCAGCGCGCATGCTGCAAGCACCGGACCCGCCCGAGTGCCGGCGGTAAGGCCTGGTATGTCCGACTCAGCGGTCCAGGTGACCCAGGACGACATCGAGCAGCCGGACCGCACCGGTCTTGTCCAGCGGCTCGTTCCCGTTTCCGCACTTGGGCGATTGCACGCACGACGGGCAACCGGACTCGCACTCGCAGGCGGCGACCGCCTCCCGGGTGGCTCGCAGCCAGGTCTCGGCGGTGTCGTAACCGCGGGCGGCGAAGCCGGCCCCGCCCGGCTGACCGTCGTAGACGAAGACGGTCATCCGTCCGGTGTCCGGGTGCAGCGCGGTGGAGACGCCACCGATGTCCCAGCGGTCGCAGGTGGCGAAGAGCGGCAACAGCCCGATCGCCGCGTGCTCGGCGGCGTGGGCGGCGCCCGGCACGTCGGCCGGCTCCAGGCCCGCCTCGGCGAGCGCGACGTCCGAGAGCGTGTACCAGACCGCCCGGGTACGGAGCTCGCGCACCGGCAGGTCCAGCGGTGTCTCATCCAGCACCTCTCCGGTGAGGTGCCGCCGCCGCAGGTAGGACACGACCTGGTTGGTGACGTCCACGGTGCCGTGATGCAGGGTCAGCTCACCCAGGTCCCGCTCGCGGAGCGTCGACACGATGCGGATGTCGGTGGTGTCCCGGGCGGATGTGGACCAGTCGGGGGTGTCCTCGTGCACCAGCGCGACCCCGTCGGCCAGCTCCAGCTCGTCCACCAGGTAGGAGACCCCCTGGTGGAGGTAGACGGCGCCCTGGTGCACGGTGGAGTGAGCGGCCCAGGCGTCGACTGTGCCGAGCACGCGGCCGGTTGCGCCTTCCACCACCCGGACCGGTTCCCCGCCGGTCCCGCGGATGTCCAGGTCGGGCCGCCGGCGGTCGGTCCAGTACCAGCCGGTCGGGCGGTGCCGCAGCAGCCCGCGGCGTACCAGGTCGGGCAGCACGGCCTCGGCAACCGGCCCGCCGAAGAGCGGGAGGTCTGCCTCGGTCAGGGCCAGTTCGGCGGCGGCGCAGCACAGCTGCGGCCCCAGCACGTACGGGTTCTCCGGATCGAGCACCGTCGCCTCGACCGGCCGGCCGAAGACGGCCTCCGGATGGTGGACGAGGTACGTGTCGAGCGGGTCGTCCCGGGCCACGAAGACGACCAAAGCGCCGAGTCCCTCGCGTCCGGCCCGGCCGGCCTGCTGCCACAGCGAGGCCAGCGTGCCGGGGAAGCCGGCCAGCACGACCGCGTCGAGCCCGGCGATGTCGACCCCGAGCTCCAGCGCGTTGGTGGCCGCCACCCCGAGCAGCGTGCCGTTGGCGAGCGCCGATTCCAGCGCCCGGCGCTCCTCCGGCAGGTAGCCGGCCCGGTACGCGGCGACCCGGTCGGCCAGCTCCGGCGCGCTGTCCACCAGGTGGCGGCGCGCGGTCAGCGCGACCACCTCGGCACCCCGTCGGGAGCGCACGAATGCCAGCGCCCGGGCGTCCTCGACCACGAGATCAGCGAGGAGGCGAGCCGCCTCGCCGCCGGCCGACCGGCGTACCGGCGCACCGTGCTCGCCCCGTGCAGCGGTGAGCGGAGGCTCCCAGAGCGCGAAGGCGGTCGCACCGCGCGGCGACGTGTCCTCGGTGACTTCCTCGACCGCGAGGCCGGTCAGCCGGCTCGCGGACTCCGCCGGCTTCGCGACCGTCGCCGACGCGAGCACGAAGACGGGATCGGCGCCGTACGAGGCGCAGATCCGCCGGAGCCGGCGCAGGACGTGGGCGACGTGCGAGCCGAAGACACCGCGGTAGGTGTGGCACTCGTCGACGACGACGTACCGGAGCCGGCGCAGGAAGGAGGTCCACCGGCCGTGGGACGGCAGGATGCCGCGGTGCAGCATGTCAGGGTTGGTCAGGACCAGCCGGGAGTGCGCCCGCACCCAGTCCCGCTCGAGCGGCTCGGTGTCGCCGTCGAAGGCCGCCGCCCGGACGCTCGACAGGACCAGGGAGCGGAGCGAGCGCAGCTGGTCGGCGGCCAGGGCCTTGGTCGGCGCGAGGTAGAGCGCGGTCGCCTTGTCGTCCTCGAGCAGGGCGGCCAGAACGGGCAGCTGGTAGGCCAGCGACTTGCCGGACGCGGTGCCGGTCGCCACGATCACCGATCGACCGGACCAGGCGAGCGAGGCCGCGGCTGCCTGGTGCTCCCACGGTCGCGTGATCCCCCGGGCCTGCAGCCGGTCCACGAGCAGCTCGGGGGCCCAGTCCGGCCAGTCCGCGGTCCGGCCCGCCCGGGCCGGCACATCCTCGACATGGGTCACCGGGCTGGACCGGGTCCCTTCGAGGATGCGGTCGAGCAGCTCGTGTCCCCGCCGGATGGCGACGTCCGGCGAGCTGGTGCGGACCACGCCACTCACTCTTGCACGAGCGTCTTTGGTTAGATCGGGGGCAAGCAGGAGATCCGGCGAGCCCGCCGGCCTCGACCATCACACTCGTCACCTACGCGGAGGTGCACCGTGGACCTCACGTTGAACACCCGGACCGAAGGTGAGCACACTGTGCTCGCCGTGTCGGGGGAGGTCGACGTGTACACCGCCCCCGCACTCCGGGACCGGATCGCCGACCTGCTCGACTCAGGGAAGCACCAGCTCGTGATCGACCTCGGCGGAGTGGAGTTCCTCGACTCGACCGGGCTCGGCGTGCTCGTCGCCGGCCTCAACCGGGCCCGCGAGGTGGGCGGCAGCCTCTCGCTGGTCTGCCCGCAGGAGCGGGTGCTGAAGCTGTTCCGGATCACCGGCCTGGATGAGGTCTTCACCGTGCACGCCACGGTCGACGAGGCGCTCGCCAGCAGCTCGGCGGGCTGACGCGGTGGTCGGAGTCAGCGCCGATACCGACGCCACCGTCACCCTGCGGTTGCCGCCGAGCGCGGCGCACGTGCGGACCGCACGCCTGATCGCCGCGGCGGTGGCCCGGCGCAGCGGCGTGGCGGAGGAGCTGTTGGACGAGGTCCGGCTCGCGGTCGGCGAGGCGTGCGCCCGGGCCGTCCGGCAGCACGAGCGGCACGGGATGCCCGCGGCGGTCACGGTCGAGTTCACCGAGGGTGACCGCTTCCGGGTGTCGGTGGTCGACGGGGCGGAGGTCGTGCCGGAGGGCAACGGCCACTCGCCCGGCATGGTCACCGGCCGGGCGCCATGGGCCGATCCGAGTGGGGACGCCCTCGGGCTCGCCCTGCTCGGAGCGGTCGTCCAGGACCTCGCGGTGGTCCCGGATCCGGCGACCGGGGGCACCAGGGTGACCATGTCCTGGCCGCTCGGCTGAGGCAGGCGCAGACGCGCCCACCGGTGTGAGCCGGCTGCTACGTGTGATTCGGCTCGCAGCCGGCGCACCCGATGTTGGGACGCCGGCCATGCTCCCGTAAACTCCGCGCGACCTGCGCGGGACCGCGTGTATCCCGGTCTGCGCATGAAGTAACGACCAGCTCCACCCGCCGTCCGGCGTCCTGTGGCTGTTCGCCAATGTCGTCTAACAGGAGGACGCATGCTCCCCCTTTCCGTGGCGGAGACCCCGGAGATAGCCGGCGCCGACTACTTCGTGGTCGTCGTGATCGCCGCGATCGCCGTCGGCGCCCTGGTCTTCGCGTACTTCCTGTGGATGCAGGTCATGCGCGCGGACGCCGGCACCCCGAGGATGCAGGAGATCGCCCGGGCGGTGCAGGAGGGCGCGAGCGCGTACCTCAACCGGCAGTTCAAGACGCTCGGTGCGTTCGTGCTGATCGTCTTCGTGCTCCTGCTGCTGCTCCCGGTCAACGAGGGGGGCGCGGGCGTACGGATCGGCCGGTCGATCTTCTTCGTCATCGGCGCCTCGTTCTCGGCGCTGGTCGGATACTTCGGGATGACGCTCGCGACCCGGGGCAACGTCCGGGTCGCCGCCGCTGCCCGCACGTCGGGTCCTGCGGCCATGCGCATCGCGTTCCGCACCGGCGGCTTCTGCGGGATGCTCACGGTCGGGCTGGGTCTGCTCGGTGCCTCGGTCGTGCTGCTGGCCTACAACGACAACGCCCCCACCGTCCTCGAGGGCTTCGGGTTCGGTGCGGCGCTGCTCGCGATGTTCATGCGGGTGGGCGGCGGCATCTTCACCAAGGCCGCCGATGTCGGCGCCGACCTGGTCGGCAAGGTCGAGGCCGGGATCCCGGAGGACGACGCGCGCAACGCGGCGACCATCGCCGACAACGTGGGCGACAACGTCGGTGACTGCGCCGGGATGGCGGCCGACCTCTTCGAGTCGTACGCGGTGACGCTGGTCGCGGCCCTGATCCTCGGCAAGGCGGCCTTCGGCTCCGAGGGCCTGATCTTCCCCCTGGTGGTCCCGGCCATCGGCGTGCTCACCGCGGTGATCGGGATCTTCCTCACCGACCCGCGGCCCAGCGACCGCAACGCCCTGGTGACGATCAACCGCGGCTTCTTCGCCTCGGCGATCATCTCCGCGGTCCTCGTCGTGCTCGCGGCCTTCATCTTCCTGCCCGGCCGCATCTCCGAGCTGGAGGGCGTCGGCCAGCCGGTCATCGACGCGGTCGGCGACCGCGATCCCCGCGTGATCGCGATCGTCGCCGTGCTGATCGGGCTCGTGCTGGCCGCCGCGATCCAGCTGCTGACCGGCTACTTCACGGAGACGAGCCGGCGACCGGTGCAGGACATCGGTCGCACGTCGCTCACCGGTCCGGCGACGGTGATCCTGGCCGGCTTCTCGGTCGGCCTCGAGTCGGCCGTCTACTCGGCGCTCCTGATCGGCGGAGCGGTGTACGGCGCGGCGCTGCTCGGCGGCGGATCCGTCGTGGTCTCGCTTTTCGCGGTCGCCCTGGCGGGCACCGGTCTGCTGACCACGGTCGGCGTCATCGTGTCGATGGACACGTTCGGACCGGTCACCGACAACGCGCAGGGCATCGCGGAGATGTCCGGGGACATCGACGAGAAGGGCGCCCGCGTCCTCACCGACCTGGACGCCGTCGGCAACTCGACCAAGGCGATCACCAAGGGCATCGCGATCGCGACCGCCGTGCTGGCCGCGACCGCGCTCTTCGGCTCCTTCACCGATGCGGTGATCGGTGCCGTCGCCAAGTCGGGTGCCGGTCCGAGCGAGGGGCTCACCGACTACGAGGCCCTGCAGTACCTCGGCATCCTCAACATCGCCGACCCCACCAACCTGGTCGGTCTCATCATCGGCGCGTCCGTGGTGTTCCTCTTCTCCGGCCTGGCGATCAGTGCGGTGTCCCGGGCCGCCGGCCGGGTGGTCTTCGAGGTGCGGGAGCAGTTCCGGACCAAGCCCGGGATCATGGACTACACGGAGCGGCCGGACTACAGCCGCGTCGTGGACATCTGCACCCGGGACTCGCTGCGCGAGCTGGCCACTCCGGGTCTGCTCGCGGTGCTGGCGCCGATCGCGGTCGGCTTCGGCCTCGGCGCCGGCGCGCTCGGCAGCTACCTGGCCGGCGCGATCGGCACGGGCGTGCTGATGGCGGTGCTGCTGTCGAACTCCGGCGGGGCGTGGGACAACGCCAAGAAGATGATCGAGGACGGCGCGTACGGCGGGAAGGGCAGTGACGCGCACGCCGCCACGGTCATCGGCGACACGGTGGGCGACCCGTTCAAGGACACCGCCGGCCCGGCGCTCAACCCGCTGATCAAGGTGATGAACCTGGTGTCGCTGCTGGTGGCTCCGGCAGTGGTGCAGCTCAGCGTGGGCGCGGACGAGAACGACGCGCTCCGCGTGGGCCTCAGCATCCTCGCCGCGCTGATCATCGTCGCCGCCATCGTGGTGTCCAAGCGGCGCTCCGTCGTGGTGGGCGCGGAGCCGGCGACGACCACCGGGGTCTGACCCGTACGACCCGGAGGCCGCCGATCGACGATCGGCGGCCTCCGGTCTGTTTCCGGGCCGACCGGCTGTCCCGCCGGTGGGCCTCGACCGCCTAGGCTCCCGGTGTGCCGGGGCAGCTCTCCTTCCTCACCGCCGGGGTGCGACCGCCGGCGGTGGACGACCTGGAGGGCCTGCTGCTGGGGGCCGCTCAGGTGGTCCGCCTGGGGGGTACGGCGCGGCTGTCGGTGCTGGTGGAGCCGTCGTGGCGCGTCGCCAGCGTGCTGTCCTCCTTCGCCGAGCGCGGCCTGCGCGGGGAGGCGGTCCCGGGCGAGGAGGGCGCCCTGTCGGTCCGCACCCCGTTCAGCCGGGCGCTGCTGCCGGTCGCCGAGCGCTGGGTGCGGGGCGCGGTCAAGTCGGTGCCTCCCGGCTTCGCGCTGGACGGCTCGCGGCTGCGCCTGTGGGCGGTCGGGGCCGGCCGGCGTGACGAGCACGGCTACCTCCTCCGGCTCGGCCCGCACGACCCGGCGGTCTGGGAGTCGGCCGGGTCGGCGCTGGCCGGCCTGGGCATCGCCGGTGCCTTCGTGGGGCCGCGCGCCGGCGGCCCGGCCTACCGGATCACCGGGCGGCGGCGGACGGTCCGGCTCCGGGAGTACGTCGGGGAGCTGCCGACCGGCGCCGTGCCGACGGACTGGCCGGCCTGAGCGCAAGCTCGCGTCGATCATCTGTGGACGGAACCGTCCGCTGTGGAAGGCCGCTCGCCCCCGGTCGGGTCAGCGCCCTACTGTCGCCGGCATGTCGCAGTTGCAGGTCATCCCCGAGGCGCTGGCCCAGGCGGCCGAGCTGCTGCGGTCCGAGCAGGACCTGGTGGGTCGGACCGCACCGGCCGTGGGCTCGGCGGCGGACGGCATCGCGACTGCACTCCCCGGCTCGCTGACTGCGAGCGAGGCCGAGTCGACCGCAGTCGAGACGGCGGCGGCGATCCGAGCCGCCGCGGCCGAGCTGGCGGCCCTCGCCACCGCCCTCGGTGCGGCGGCGACGCACTACGTCCAGGTCGACCAGCAGGCGGCCGAGGGACTCGATCGAGCCGGTCGGCGGCCATCATGAGCAGCGGCGTGGAGCTGGTGCGGTGGGACGTGCCGGCCTGCGAGTCTGGAGTGCGACGCCTCTTCGGCATCGCGGACGATCTCGAGGCCGCGTACGAGCGGCTGCACGGCGTCGAGTCCCGGCTGGCCGGCTGGCGGGGCCCGGCGGCGGATCAGGCGCTCCCTCGGGTCCGGCGAGCAGTCCTGACGGTCAGCGCGCTGGCCGGGAAAGTCCGCCGGGTCGCCCAGGCGGGGCGGGGCGGGCTGGCCGGATTCGCCGAGGCGGTCCGGCTCGCCCGGGCGGTCGCGCAGTCTCCGGCCGAGCTGACGGAGGCCCTGGCGTCGGCGGACGCGGTTGACCGGCGGGTGGCCGCGGCGCTCGCCTCCGCGTCGGCGGACGGCGTCGCGATGCCGACCGCCGGCTGGACGCCGGCGGAGGTCGCGGCGTGGTGGACGGCCCTGCCACCCGATCAGCGCCGGCTTGCCCTCGCCGAGCGGCCGGCGCTCCTCGGTGCGCTGGCCGGCCTGCCCGCCGCCGTCCGGGACGCGGCCAACCGGTTCCGGCTGGCCCGACTGCTGCGTTCGCTCCGGGCCGAGCGCGACCGCATGTGGGCGGCCGGCTTCGGGGCCGTCCCCGTCGAGTTCCGGTGGGTGGCCGAGCGGGTGCGTCACCAGCTGGCCGTCGCCGAGACGGTGGCCAGGGTCCTCGCCGCCCACGAGCGGGGCGAGCCGGTGGCCCGGCTGTTGACCCTTGACCTGGAGGGCGCCGGCCGGGTGGCCATCGGTCTCGGTGATGTGGATCGCGCCCGGCACGTGGCGGTTGTCGTCCCCGGGATGGGCCAGGACGCCCGGCGCGGCGTCGAGCGTACGGTCGCCAACGCGGAGCGCCTGCGCCGTGAGGCGGGCCGGGAGTCGCCGGACGGCACGGCGGTGGTCGCCTGGGTGGGTTACGCGGCGCCCGGCTGGGCCCAGGTGCCCTTCCCGGCCCAGGCGCTGGCCGGCGGGCGTGGGTTGGCGGCTGATCTCCATGCGCTGGCCGCCGGGCGGACCGCCGACGGCGGCAACCCACCGCACCTGACCGTGGTCGGCCACAGCTACGGCAGCACGGTCGTCGGTGCCGCGGCGACCACGCAGCTGCTGACCGCCGACGACCTCGTGCTGTTAGGCAGCCCGGGGGCGATGGCCGAGCAGGTCGACCAGCTCGGCCGGGGACGAGGACGCGTTTTCGTCGGCGAGGCCCGGTACGACCTGGTGGCCGACCTGGGAGCCTTCGGTGCCGATCCGGGCGACGCCCGTTTCGGGGCCACCCGCATCCGGGCCGACCCGGGTGGGGAGGTGCCCTGGACCGAGCGGGTCTCCGGCGGGGACCACTCGCACTACTTCGACACCGGCTCCGATTCCCTGCGCAACGTCGCTCGCGTCGTCGTGGGTCGGGGAGCCGACGTGACGCTGGCTGGCACCGAGGGGGAGCGATGAGCTGGGCCGAGCGCGCGGATGCGGCGCAGGGCGTGCTGGCGGGGCAGTTCTGGGACGGTCGCCGTGGCCTCTACCGGGTGACCCCCGGGCGGCGGTTCTTCCCGACACCGCAGTGGCACTACTGGTGGCAGGCGCACGCGCTGGACGCCGCGGTGGATGCAGTCGCCCGGACGGGTGATGCCGGCGCGCGGGGTCGGGTCCGGGCGCACGTGGTCGGTGTCGTCCGGCGAAACGGCGGTCGCATACCCAACGACTACTACGACGACATGGCCTGGATGGCGCTCGCCCTGCTCCGCGCCGACGAGGTCGCCGGCGTGGACACGGCCGGCCTGGTGGCGGAGCTCTGGTCGGACATCCAGCAGGGGTGGGACGAGCGGCACGGTGGGGTGGTGTGGCGGCGCAAGGACACGTACACCAACACCCCCGCCAACGCGCCGTCGGCGATCCTCGCCGCCCGGCTGCACCGCCGGCACGGTGCCGCGGCCGACCTCGACTGGGCGCGGCGCATCGCCGACTGGCAGCAGGAGACCCTGGTCGACCCGGACAGCGGCGTGGTCTGGGACGGCATCCACCCGGAGACCGACCCGGGACCGAGCCGCGAGCTGTACACGTACAACCAGGGCACGGTCGTCGGCGCCGAGGTGGAGCTGTGGCGCGCGACCGGGGACGCCGGGCATCGGGAGCGGGCCGAGCGGACGGCCGCCGCCGCGATCGCCCGGTTCGTCGACCCGCCGAGCGGTCTGTTGCCGGCGGAGGGAGCCGGGGACGGTGGCCTGTTCAAGGGCATCCTGGCCCGGTATCTGGGCGAACTGGTCCGGGCGGTGGGGCCCGAGGGGGACCAGATCACGGAGTCGGTCCTCGCCACCCTGCGGCGCAACGGCGAGGCCGTCGCCACGGCGGCCGATCAGCCGGTCGGGGCCGACTGGCGCCGGCCCGCAGAGGGTGAGCGGAGCCTGTCCACCCACCTGTCGGCGGTCCTGCTGCTGGAGGCCCTGGCGGTGGCCGATCCTGGTCCTCCGGCCGCGAGGTGATAAGGATGGACAGCAGCGAGCCGGGAACGGCGGGACGAGGCGGACCGTTTCGTCGGTTTGACAGAGTGGCGGGGGGACCCCGCACACTGCGCGCGGGGCGTCCCGGCGACCCTCACCCCTTGAGTACGACGCAGACCTGGAGCACCGTGGCCACGATCGACACCGACGCCCCCGCGACGCCAACCCGGCGCGGGCGGTCCAGCACGACCGCCAAGCAGGGCCTTCGCCTGGTGATCGTCGAGTCGCCGAGGAAGGCGCGGATGATCTCCGGCTACCTGGGCGACGGCTACGTGGTCGAGTCGAGCATCGGCCACATCCGCGACCTGCCGCGCAACGCCGCGGACGTGCCGGCGAAGTACAAGGGCGAGTCCTGGGCCCGGCTCGGGGTGGACGTCGACAACGGCTTCGAGCCGCTCTACGTGGTCAGCCCGGACCACCGGCAGCAGGTCACCAAGCTGAAGGACCTGCTCAAGGACGCCACCGAGCTCTACCTGGCCACGGATGAGGACCGCGAGGGCGAGGCGATCGCCTGGCACCTGGTCCAGACGCTGAAGCCGCGGGTGCCGATCCGGCGGATGGTCTTCCACGAGATCACCCCGGAGGCGATCCGCCGGGCGGTGGCCAACCCGCGGGAGATCGACGCCGACCTGGTCGACGCGCAGGAGACCCGCCGCATCCTCGACCGGCTGTACGGCTACGAGGTCAGCCCGGTGCTCTGGAAAAAGGTCATGCCGAGGCTGTCGGCGGGCCGCGTGCAGTCCGTGGCAACCCGGTTGGTGGTGGAGCGAGAGCGGGCCCGGGTCAAGTTCCGCTCGGCCGAATACTGGGACATTGAGGGTCTCTTCGCGCTGCGTGAGAAGGCGGCCGACGGCGACCCGTCCACGTTCTCGGCGACGCTGGTGGCGCTGGACGACGACCGGATCGCGACCGGTCGGGACTTCGACCCCGAGACCGGCAAGACCCGCAGCAACGTGGTGCACCTGGACGAGCCGGGCGCCCGCGGGCTGGCCGCCCGGCTGCAGAGCGCCGACTTCGCGGTCACCCGGGTCGAGGAGAAGCCGTACCGGCGCCGGCCGTACCCGCCGTTCATGACCAGCACGCTGCAGCAGGAGGCCGGGCGCAAGCTGCGCTTCTCGGTCGAGCGGACCATGCGCACCGCCCAGCGGCTGTACGAGAACGGCTACATCACCTACATGCGGACCGACTCGACGAACCTGTCCGAGACGGCGCTGACCGCCGCCCGGCAGCAGGCCCGCGAGCTGTACGGCGACGAGTTCGTGCCGCCGGAGCCCCGCCGCTACGTCCGCAAGGTGAAGAACGCCCAGGAGGCGCACGAGGCCATCCGGCCGGCCGGCGACAGCTTCCGGACGCCCGGCGCGGTGGCCGACGAGCTGTCCGCGGACGAGTTCCGGCTGTATGAGCTGGTCTGGCAGCGGACGCTGGCCTCCCAGATGGCCGACGCGGTCGGGACGAGCGTGTCGGTCCGCCTCTCCGGGACGAGCAGCACGGGCGAGCGCGCCGAGTTCGCGGCCAGCGGCAAGACGATCACCTTCCCGGGCTTCCTCCGCGCGTACGTGGAGAGCCTGGACGAGGGCGCGGCCGACGGCGACCGGGACGACAGCGAGCGGCGGCTGCCGCGGCTGCGCCGGGACCAGCCGCTCGACGCGCGGGAGCTCACCCCCCAGGGCCACACCACGTCCCCGCCGGCCCGCTACACCGAGCCCAGCCTGGTCAAGGCGATGGAGGAGCTCGGCATCGGCCGCCCGTCGACGTACGCGTCGATCCTGCACACCATCCAGGACCGCGGGTACGTCTGGAAGAAGGGCAGCGCCCTCGTCCCGTCCTGGATCGCCTTCGCGGTGGTCAACCTGCTGGAGCAGCACTTCACCCGGCTGGTCGACTACGGCTTCACCGCGTCGGTCGAGGAGGACCTGGACAGCATCGCCGGCGGCGGCATGCAGTCGGTCGACTGGCTGACCCGCTTCTACTTCGGCTCGGACGCCGGCAAGGAGGGCGGGATCGCCCGCGCCGGCGGGCTGAAGCGGCTGGTCGCGGAGCGGCTCGGGGACATCGATGCCCGCGGGATCAACTCGATCCCCGTCAACGGCAGCGCGGTCGTCCGGGTCGGCCGCTACGGGCCGTACCTGGAGCGGGGCGAGGGTGAGCGGGCCAACGTGCCCGAGGACCTGCCCCCGGACGAGCTGACCGCGGAGAAGGTGGACGAGCTCTTCTCCGCGCCGTCGGGCGAGCGGGAGCTCGGCGTCGATCCGGAGACCGGGCTCGACGTGGTGGTCCGGGCGGGCCGCTACGGACCGTACGTGTCCTCCGGGGACCGGACGTCGAGCCTCTTCGCCTCGATGTCGCCGGAGACGGTCGGGCTCGATGACGCGCTGCGGCTGCTGACGCTGCCGCGGGTGCTGGGCACCGGGGCGGACGGCGAGGAGGTCACCGCGCAAAACGGGCGCTACGGGCCGTACATCAAGCAGGGCAAGGAGTCCCGCTCGCTGGAGTCGGAGGACCAGCTCTTCACGGTGTCGCTGGCTGAGGCGCAGGCACTGCTCGCCCAGCCCAAGACCCGCGGACGGCGCTCGGCCACCCCGGCGGCGCCGCTGCGCGAGCTCGGCGACGACCCGGCCAGCGGCAAGCCGGTGGTGGTCCGGGAGGGTCGCTTCGGGCCGTACGTGACCGATGGCGAGACCAACGCCAGCCTCCGCAAGGGCGACGCGGTCGAGGAGATCACCATCGAGCGGGCCGCCGAGCTGCTCGCCGACCGGCGCGAGCGCGGGCCGGTGAAGAAGGCGCCGGCGAAGAAGGCGGCCAAGAAGGCATCGGCGAAGAAGGCGACCGCCGTGAAGTCGGCGGCCAAGGCGACCGCGAAGACGGCCGCCAGGAAGACGCCGGCCAAGAAGACGCCCGCCAAGAAGGCACCGGCGAAGACGACGTCCTAGGCGCGCTGCGCGACGAGGAAGACCCGGCGGAACGGCACCAGCGTGCCGTACGGCTCCGCCGGGTAGGCCGACCGGAGGGCAGCGCCGTAGTCGGACTCGAAGGCGGCGGCATCCGCCGCCGGCAGCTGGGCCAGCACCGGGCGCAGCGCGGTGCCGCGGGTCCACTCGAGCACGGGGTCGGAGCCTGGGAGCACGTGCACGTACGTGGTCTCCCAGGCATCGACCCGGCACCCGAGGTCGTGCAGCTGGCGGGCGTAGTCGGTCGGCGCGTCGACGTCCGGCCAGCGGTCCGGGCCGGGCGCCAGCCGGTCCCGCCAACGGGCGGACCGGCGCAGGTCGGTGAGCAGCCGGTGCGACGGGGCGTCGCCGTTGCCGGGCATCTGCACGGCCAGCCAGCCGCCGGGGGCGAGCATGTCGACCAGCCGGGGGAGGTGCGAGCGGTGGTCCGGCACCCAGTGCAGCGCCGCGTTCGAGACGAGCACGTCGACCGGTCGCCCCGGTCGCCAGTCCTCGATCCGGCCGGCCCGGAAGGTGAGCCGCGACGTGGCCCGCTCGACGGCCTTGGCCAGCATGTCCGCGGAGGAGTCGACGCCGACCACGGTGGCGTCCGGCCAGCGCTGGGCCAGCCACTCGGTGAGCGAGCCGTCACCACATCCGAGGTCGACCACTGACCCCGGCCGGTCGGCGCCGACCCGCGCCACCAGCTCGTGGAACGGCCGCCCGCGCTCGTCCGCGTACCGCCCGTACTGAACCGGATCCCACATCCTCACTCCTCTCGATATCGAGAGATTTTAGCTCGACATCGAGAGACCTCGCTACTCTCGACCGGTGTCCGACGAGGTGGACGGCCTGCTGGCCGCCTGGCAGCGCGAGCGGCCGGACCTCGACGTCGCCCCGCTGGCGGTCCTCAGCCGGGTCAGCCGGCTCGCCCGGCACCTCGACCGGGCCCGGCGGGCCGCCTTCGCCGAGCATGACCTGGAGGCGTACGAGTTCGACGTCCTGGCCGCGTTGCGCCGGGCCGGCTCGCCGTACGAGCTGTCGCCGGGCCAGCTGCTCCGCCAGACGCTGGTCGGCTCCGGCACGATGACCAACCGACTGGACCGGCTGGAGTCCCGCGGCCTGGTCGTTCGCCGGCCCGACCCGGAGGACGGTCGCGGGATCCGCGTCCGGCTCACCGCCCGGGGCCGGACCCACGTGGACGCGGCGGTCACGGACCTGCTGGCGCGCGAGAAGGCGCTGCTAGCCGCGCTGCCGGACGCCGACCGCGACCGGCTGGCGGGCCTGCTGCGGGCAGTGCTGCTGCACTTCGAGGGGCCGGCGCGGCCTGGGTGAACGCCCGGTGACGGGCCGCCCACCGCCCGGCCGCGCGCCCCGGTTCTGTCGGAGACGCCGGATACAGTCGGCCCCACAGTGACGACCTAGCCAAGGAGAGCAGCCATCGACGCCGACCGTGCCGGCAGCGGCGCCGCGGACAGCGGCGACGCCCGGCCGGCGCGCGAGGAGGAGCCGCTGGGCGGTCCGGCGGGCCGGATCGCCGGGGCGGCGGAGGACCGGCCGGCCGTCGCCGGCCCGGAGGAGGACGCTCAGCGGCCGGAGCTGGTCTCGTCCACCCAGCGGATCCGGGCGGTGCTCCGGATCCGGGACTTCCGCCGGCTGTGGCTGGTCATGTCGTTCTCCAGCTTCGGCGACTGGCTCGGCCTGCTCGCCACCACCGCGCTCGCGGCCGAGCTTGCCGACGGCTACGCGGCGGCCAACTTCGCCCTCGGCGGGGTGCTTGTCGTCCGGCTGCTGCCGGCCGTCATCTTCGGACCGCTGGCCGGCGCGTTCGCCGACCGCTTCGACCGCCGCAAGATGATGGTCGTCGCCGACCTGATCCGGTTCGTGCTCTTCGCGACGATCCCGCTGGTCGGCACGCTGTGGTGGCTCTTCGTCGCCTCGTTCCTGATCGAGTGTGTGAGCCTGTTCTGGATCCCGGCCAAGGATGCCTCGGTCCCCAACCTGGTCCGCCGGGACCAGCTGGAGGAGGCCAACCAGGTCAGCCTCATCACGACGTACGGGATCACCCCGATCGCGGCGGCGCTCGTCTTCTCCCTGCTCGCGCTGCTGACCCGGGGCCTGGCGGAGACGGTCGACTTCTTCGACGCCAACCGGGTCGACCTCGCGCTCTACATCAACGCGCTGACCTTCCTGTTCGCCGCGCTGACGGTGCTGCGCATCCGCGGGATCAGCGGCCGGACGGCGAGTTCGGCGGCCGGGCCGTCGCCGGGTGTGCTGCGACTGCTGCGCGAGGGCGGGGCCTTCATCGGACAGACGCCGCTGGTGCGGGGGCTGGTCATCGGCATCCTCGGCGCGTTCGCCGCGGGCGGGGCGGTGATCGGCACCAGCAAGACGTACGCCGCCAGCCTCGGTGGCGGCGACGCGACGTACGGGCTCCTCTTCGGTGCGGTCTTCGTCGGCCTCGGCCTCGGCATGGGGCTGGGTCCCAAGGTGGCCCGCGACCTGTCCCGGCGGCGGCTGTTCGGCCTGTCGATCGTCTTCGCCGGCGCCTGCCTGGTGCTGGTCTCGCTGATGCCGCACCTCGCGCTCAGCCTGATCTGCGTGATCGGGGTCGGCTTCGGCGCCGGCACGGCTTACCTCTCCGGGGCCACCCTGCTCGGCCGCGAGGTCGCCGACGAGGTCCGCGGGCGCACCTTCGCCTTCGTGCAGTCACTGGTCCGGGTCGACCTGATCCTCACCCTGGCGGCCGCGCCGTTTCTGGTCGGGCTGCTGCGGCAGCGCGAGGTCGACCTCGGTTTCGTCGAGTTCACCGTGGACGGTGCCCGCATTCTGCTCGCCTTCGCCGGCCTGCTGGCCGTGGCGGGTGGCATCGCGGCCTACCGGCAGATGGACGACCGGGGCGGCGTGCCGGTGGTGCCCGACGTGCTGAGCGCCCTGCGCGGCGACACCACGACGCGGCGGCGGTTGTCCCGGGGCGGCATGCTGATCGCCTTCGAGGGCGGCGAGGGGTCCGGCAAGTCGACGCAGGCGGGCCGGCTCGCCGAGTGGCTCACCGAGCGGGGTGTCGCGGTGACGTCGACGCACGAGCCGGGCGCGACCGACTTCGGGCTGCGGGTGCGCAGCATCCTGCTCGACTCGCCGGACGGCTCGCTGACCCCGCGGGCCGAGGCGCTGCTCTTCGCTGCGGACCGGGCCCACCACGTCGACACCGTGATCCGGCCCGCGCTGGACCGGGGTGACGTGGTGATCACGGATCGGTATGTGGACTCCTCGCTGGCCTACCAGGGCGCCGGGCGGGCGCTGTCGGTGGAGGACATCCGCCGGCTGTCCCGCTGGGCGACCAACGGGCTGCGGCCGGACCTGACCGTGCTGCTCGACGTCGACCCGGACCTGGGGCTGCAGCGGGCCCGGACGGACAAGGGCGCCGACCGGCTCGAGCGCGAGTCGCTCGACTTCCACGACCGGGTGCGGCGGGCCTTCCGGGCGTTGGCGGACGCGGCGCCGGACCGCTATCTCGTGGTGGACGCCAGCCGGCATCCCGAGGCGGTGGCGGCGATCATCCGCACGGCGGCGGCCAAGCGGCTGACCGCCCGGATGGCGCGGCAGCCGGTGTCCAGGACCGAGCGCCGGCCCAGCTGGTTGCGGCGCACGTACCGCACGGAGCCCGCCCCGCCTGGCGGCGGCGCGGCCGGGCAGCGGGACGACGCCCAGGGCGGGCTGCGCCGATGACCGCCTGGGACGAGGTGGTCGGCCAGCCCCAGGCGGTCGCGGTCCTGCAGGACGCCGCCGCGGCGGCCGCGCAGGTGGTGGCCGGCGGCGCGACGGCCCCCGGATCGATGACCCACGCCTGGCTGTTCACCGGGCCGCCGGGCTCGGGCCGGTCGGTTGCGGCCCGGGCGTTCGCCGCGGCGCTGCAGTGCGAGCGCGGCGGCGTCGGCTGCGGCGAGTGCGCCGGCTGCCACACCGTGCGTGCCCGCACACACCCCGACGTGCACCTGGTGGTGCCCGAGGGGCTGTCGATCGCGGTCCAGGAGATGCGCGCGATCGTGCTCACCGCCGCCCGGCTGCCGGTGCTCGGCCGCTGGCAGGTGGTGCTGGTCGAGGACGCGGACCGGCTCACCGAGGCCGCGTCCAACGCGCTGCTCAAGGCGGTCGAGGAGCCGCCCAGCCGGACGGTGTTCCTGCTCTGCGCGCCGTCCACCCACCCGGACGACGTGTCGATCACCATCCGGTCCCGCTGCCGCGTGGTGCCGTTGCGGGCGCCGGCTCCGGAGGCGGTCGCCGACGTGCTGGTGCGCCGCGACGGGATCGACCCGACCACGGCCGAGTGGGCCGCACAGGCGGCCCAGGGCCACGTCGGTCGCGCCCGGCGGTTGGCCCGCGACCCGGAGGCCCGCGACCGGCGCAGGGCGGTGCTGTCGGTGCCCGCGTCGCTGACCGGTCTCGGCGCCTGCTTCGCGGCGGCCGACCAGCTGGTGAGTGCGGCCGAGCAGGAGGCTGCTGCGCTGGCCGCGGAGCTGGACGGCCCGGAGACCGAGGCGCTCAAGCAGGCCCTCGGCGCCGGCGGGACCGGCAAGGGTGCCGCGGCCGCCACCCGCGGCAGCGCCGGCGCGATCAAGGAGCTCGAGCGCCGGCAGCGCTCCCGCGCGACCCGGGCCCAGCGGGACGCGCTGGACCGGGCCCTGGTCGACCTGGCCGCGTTCTACCGGGACGTCCTGCTCGCCCAGTGCGGCGCCGCCGTGCGGCCCGCTCACCCCGACCTGACCGCCGACGTGCGCCAGCTGGCCAGGGCCCTCACGCCCGAGGGCGTGTTGCAGCGCCTGGACGCGGTGCTCCACTGCCGCGAGGCCCTGGAGCTCAACGTCAAGCCCCGCATCGCCGTGGAGGCCATGACGGTCGCGCTCCGGCTGCCCTGACCCGAGGGCCGTACGCTCTGGGCGTGGGGATGGTCTGCGCGGTGAGCTTCGAGCGGTACGGCCGGCTCTACTACTTCGACCCGGGACCGTACGCGCCGGCCATCGGCGACAAGGTCCTCGTGCCCACCGACGACGGTCCCGAGGTGGCCGAGTGCGTCTGGGCGCCGCAGTGGGTCAGCGAGGAGACCGTGGGCATGCCGGCGCTGGTCGGCCTGGCCGGCGCCGAGGACCTGGAGCGGGACGCGCTGATCCGTCGCCGCAAGGCCGACGCCCGGGTCGCCGCCAAGCGCCTGGTCCGCGAGCACAAGCTGCCGATGAAGATCGTCGGCGTCGACCACGTACCCGCCACCAACCGGACCACGATCTACTTCTCCGCGCCGCACCGGGTCGACTTCCGCAGCCTGGTCCGCGACCTGGGCGCCACGCTCACCTGCCGGGTGGAGCTCCGTCAGCTGTCCCCGCGGGACGAGGCGCGGGTGCAGGGCGGCATCGGGTCGTGCGGGCGGGACCTGTGCTGCGCGACGTTCCTCAAGGACTTCGAGCCGGTCTCCATCCGGATGGCCAAGGACCAGGACCTGCCGCTCAACCCGCTGCGCATCTCCGGGGCGTGCGGGCGGCTGCTGTGCTGCCTGAAGTACGAGCACCCGCTGTACGTCAAGGCCCAGGAGACGGTGCCACCCCGCGGCACCGAGGTGGACACCCCCGAGGGACCGGGCCGGGTCATCGACGTCAACGTGCCCAGCGAGACCGTCAAGGTGCGGCTGCGCGACGGCGGCCGGACCTGCTCCTGCTCGTTCGCGTCGGTCTGCGCGCCGCGGCAGGCTCACGACGAGCGGTACGGCGCGGGCGCGACCTCGGACGGCTGACCGCGGAGGCCGGCCCGGCATCGACCCGTCCCGGGGATTGACCCGTCCCTGTCACAGTGGTGCTCTGGAGCGACCACTACTCCGTGCCCTGACCCGCACCTCTGACCGTGGAGGTCGCGATGCGGAGGTCCCGCACGATCCTGTCCGGCTTCATCGTCCTCGTGTTCGCCGGGGTCTTCACCTCGGCGCTGGAGCACGCCGCCGTCGCCGTCCCGGAGGTGCCCGCCGACAGCGGCGGCCTCAGGGTCGACTCCGCCGGCCGCAGTGAGGCCGGGACCTTCACCCGCTCCGCCACCGTGATCCGCTACGAAGGCGTCGCCGAGACCCCCGTACGCGCGGCCGCGACCATCCGGCTCAGCAGCGGCAAGACCTTCACCGCCACCCGGGACCTGGCCGAGGGCACCGCCACCTGGTCCGGCTCCGGCGCCGCCCTCGATCCGGACGAGCACCTCGCCTTCATCGGGCTCTCCGCCGCCTTCAACGAGAAGTGGGTGGCCCCGCTGAAGGGCACCACCGCGACCCTGCCCGGCCAGCGCGACCTGGTGCTGCGGCTGTCGATGCTGCTCGCCGAGGCGCCGGTGGGCCTCAAGATCGGTACGCAGCAGGTCGAGCGCCCGGTGGAGCGCAGGACCGACCAGCGCTACCTGCCGGCGGGCACGCCCAAGGCGGAGGCGTGCGTCACCGACGTCATCGCCACCACCGACCCGGACACGGCCGAGCGCAGCGCGGCCGTCATGGCCTGCCAGCAGTCCAACGAGGACGGCGTCCTCTACTTCGGCAGCTGCTCGACCACCGGCCGGTGGATCTGCCACGACTCGAACAACCACTGCTTCCTCTGCGGGAGCGTGACCTCCGGGCCGGGGTCGTCCGACTGCATGGGCGAGTGCGGTCCCGGCTGCAACGGTCTCAACATCTACACCTACGACTGCGGCGACCATGACAAGTGCGGTCGCGACCATGGCGGGTCGCTGAACCCGTGGGACAGCGAGTGCGGCGACGAGTACTGGGAGGCGGACGACGACTTCCTCTACGGCTGGCCGAATTGCTAGCGCACCGCCGGGCCGGCGCCGCCGCCGCACTGGCTGCGGCGGCGCTGGCCGCGTCCGCCTGCACCGGGTCCGCCGCGTCGTCTCCCGCAGCCTCCGCCGCCGCCGAGGCGGCGGGCCGGCCGGAGGTCCTCGCGACAGTGGCGGACAGCGCGATCACGGTGGACCACGTCCGGGCGCTGTTGCCGGCCGTCGACGGCGGTCCGCTGGTGCGGGTCGCCGGGCGACCGGCGCCGTCGCCCGCCCGCGACGCGCTCGATCGGGCCGTCCGCGACGAGCTGCTCGCTCGGGAAGCGACCCGGCGTGGTCTCACCGGCGGCCGGGCGGACCGCATCGCGGCGCTGGTCCGGCAGGAGACGGGTCAAGTAGGAGCCGGCGACCGGATCAGCGACGCGGCCGCCCGGGCCTGGTACGCGGCGCACCGGCAGACCTTCGACGCGGTCGACCACGCCGACGTCGCCTGGGCGGAGGTCTCCGACGAGAAGGCCGCGCTGGACCTCTTCGAGCGCGCCCCGGGCCTCGACGAACTCGGGTTCCTGCGGCTCGTCCGGGGCCGCGCCGGGGTCGTCCGGTCCGGCGCCGGGCGGGTCGACCACGAGGGCCGCGGCGTCCCGGGGCTGGTGACCCGCGCGGCGTTCGCCATCCGGACGGCCGGCGGCGTCGGGCTGGCCGAGGAGAGCGGGGTCCTGGCGGAGGAGCGCGGCATCACCCGCTGGTGGCTGGTCCGGGTCGACGCGGTCGCCTTCGAACGGACCCGGTGGGACACCACGCTGGCCGATCGGGTGCGCGCGGCGATGGCATGGCAGCATCAGCAAGATCAGCTCGACCGGCTGGCCCGGTCGCTCCGGCAGGAGTGGCCGGTGCGCGTGTACGAGGAGCGGCTGGACACGGTCGGGCCCTGACGGCCCCCGGAAGGGAGGCGCGATGGTGGCGACGCTCATGGCCATCGGTGTCGCCGTGCTGGTGGGGCTGGCGGTGATCGTGCGGCAGCGCGGCGACGCGCGAGCGGCCAGGTCAGCCACCGTGCTCCGGTGGCTGACCTTGGCTCTCACCGTGGTCCTGGCCGCCGTGCTGGCCCCGGATGCCGTCTCGGATGCGTCGTGGTTCGCGGCGGTGCTGCTGGGCGTGCCGGTCGTCCTCGCCGTGCTGCCGGTGCTGGTCGACGTCACCGGCCGGCGCGCCGGTCCGGTCACCGCCGTCTGTGCGGCGCTCATGCTGGGTTGGGGCCTGCTGCTCGGCCTCGGCCCCGGCCTGTACTTCGTGTTGCCGGGCCTGCTGCTCGGCGTCGCGGCGGCCGCCTCGACCGGCGCCGGGCGGGCCGGGTCACGCCGCTGAGGCTGCCGCCGGGAGGACGATGATCCGGTCGGAGTGCCGCTCGACGCCACTGGGAAGGAGTGGGGTGCGAAGGCGGCAAGCCGGAGGAGGGCCCCGTGGCGAAGGAACTGGACGACCGCTGGTACTTCAACGTGGACACCGGGCGGGCCGAGCGCGGCCCGGCCAAGCGCGGCTTCCTGGAGAGCCGGCTCGGCCCGTACGAGACCCGCGAGGAGGCCGAGCGCGGTCTGAACGAGCTGCACGAACGCAACAAGCGGATGGACGAGGAGGACCGGCGCTGGGAGGAGGGCTGACCGGCCTGCTGGACCTGGTGCCGGCGCAGCGCGGCCACTTCGCGTACGGGTCCGGGCACCACGGTGACCTCTGGCTCGACCTCGACACGCTCTTCGTCTCGCCGCGTCGCCTCCAGCCGTACGTCGCCGAGCTGGCCAGCCAGCTGACCACGCACGGGCTGGAGGTCGTCTGCGGCCCGCTGACCGGCGGCGCCTTCGTCGCGCAAGCGGTCGCCACCGAGCTCGACATCGACTTCTGCTGGACCACCGCGGAGTCGTACGAGCTGCCGGACGCCTTCTCGCCTGTCGTCGCCGGCCGGCACGTCGCGATCGTCGACGACGCCATCAACGCCGGCTCTGCCGTCACCGGCACCGCTCTTGCGGTCCGGGCCGCAGGCGGGCAGGTGACCGCCGTCGGCTCGCTGCTGCTCCTCGGCGACCCGCCGGACCTCGGCGTCCCCGTCGAGCACCTCTCCGCTCTCCCGAACGCCCTCTGGACCATCACCGACTGCCCGCTCTGCGACCTCGACGTCCCGCTCGATCGCCCACCCACCTGAGCGGTTGCCCTCCTGAGCAGGCACCGCCCAGCCGCCGGTACACTGTCCGCGCCCGGTCCGCCCTGCGAGCCGTGCGCCGCCTTAGCTCAGTCGGCAGAGCGATTCACTCGTAATGAATAGGTCGTCGGTTCGATTCCGACAGGCGGCTCCATCATGTGTGCTGCGTCCGTCCGGTACGGACGGGGCCGGTCAGGACTGGGGTCGGGGCGTGCCGAAGTCGGCGGCAGGCGGATCGGCAGCGGCCACCGATTCCGGCGGCGGGGCTACCCCGGTTGGTCACCGCGGAGTGGTCTGACTTTTGTGATAGTCCGGCGGCGGGGTGGAGCGCGGACTTAGGCTCCGCGCTGATCCGGGGGGATCGCCGGCCCGGGAGGCCGGACGGGGCTCAGTGGGGAGCAACTCGGCATGGGGCGAGCAGTCGCCGGACCGCGGGTCCGGCTGGTCAGTGCTGTCCGGGTGGCAGCGGCGGTGGGCGCGGTGGTGCTGGTGGCCGGCTGCGGCGCGGCCGACCGTGCGGTGGAGCCGGTCGCGATGACCGGGGCGCCGACAACGAAGGCCAGCACGGCGCCACCGACGACGGCGCCGGCCACCACGGCACCGCCGACCAGCGCGGCGCCGACCACGCCGCCGAGCGTGGCGGTGCCGGACGTGGTCGGCGTGACGGTGGCGCAGGCGCGGGCGACCCTGTCCGCGGCGGGCCTGCGGTGGCGCACCACGGTCCGCCGGACCAGCACCGCCGCGCCCGGCACGGTCATCGCCCAGTCGCCGGGCGGGGACCGGCTGGGCCGGCCGGGCAGCCTGGTGACGCTCACGGTCGCCCAGGCCCCGCCACCGAAGCCCAAGCCGACGCCCATCCCGGAACCGGAGCCGGAGCCGGGCGGAGACTGCCACCCGTCGTACGCCGGCGCCTGCCTCGACCCGACCGCGTCCGACTACGACTGCGTGGGCGGGTCGGGCAACGGGCCCAAGTACACCGGGCGGGTCACCGTGGTCGGGCCGGACGTCTTCGACCTCGACCGGGACGGCGACGGGATCGGCTGCGAGCAGGACTGAGCGTCAGGGGCCGCCGCGCCAGTGCTCGATGCGGTTGTGGTCGGGGCTGAAGCCGTGGGCGACACCCCAGAGGACGGCCTGGGTACGGCTGGCGACGCCGATCTTGCGGTAGAGGCTGCGGATGTAGGACTTCACCGTGTTGGGGCTGAGGAAGGTCAGCCGGGCCACGTCGGCGTTGCTCATGCCCTGCGTGATCAGGGCGAGGATCTCCGACTCGCGGTCGGTGAGGCCCTCGGCGCGGCCCGGCCAGTCCAGGCCGGGGGTGCTGCGGGCGCGTTGCGGGGCGTCGCTGACGACATGCTCGCCGGAGTGCACGGCTTCCAGGGCGGCGACGAGGTCGCGGGCGGAGAGGGTCTTGGAGAGGTAGCCGGAGACGCCCTGCCGGTGGGCGCTGGCGATCAGCTCGGGGGCGAAGTTCCAGGTGTAGACGACGACGCGGCGGGCGCGGGGGTTGGCGACCAGGGTGCTCAGCTCGTCGTGGTCGGACTCGGGCTGGGCGAAGTTGTCGTACAGGACGATGTCGGCGGTGTCGTGGACCGGCCGGTTGGCGTCGATCTCGACGATGAGGATGCGGTCGCGGTAGTGGTCCAGCATCCGGGCCAGGCCCTGGAGCACGACGTCGTAGTCGTTCACGAGGGCTACTGAGATCGGGGCTGCGGTCACCCCCGAACGGTAAACCTCCCAAGGGGTGTGGTGGACCCACCTCAGGGGTGGTTGCGTCGGAACATCCGCACCGGGGAGTGAGCCGATGTCCGCACCGCAGAGCGTCGAGTCCGGGCCGGAGGACGGTGAGCTCGTCGCCGCCGTACGAGCCGGGGACATGGAGGCGTACGGGATGCTGTTCGACCGGCACCGCCGGGTCGCCCGGGGGGTCGCGCGGCAGCTGGCCTGCTCGGCGGCGGAGGCGGACGACCTGGTCGCGGAGGCGTTCGTCAGGGTGCTGGCCGCGTTGCGCGGGGGTGGCGGGCCGGACGGGGGGTTCCGGTCGTACCTGCTGACGACGCTGCGCAACACGTGCCGCGACCGGGCGCGGGCGGACCACCGGATCGAGCTGACCGCGGACATGACCCGGCACGACCGGGGCGAGCCGTGGGAGGACACCGCGGTGGCGGGCCTGGAGGCCGGGCTGGCGGCGCGGGCGTTCACCTCGTTGCCGGAGCGGTGGCAGCGGGTGCTGTGGCGCACGACCGTCGAGGGGGCCAGCCCGGCGGAGGTCGCGCCGCACTTCGGGCTGACGCCGAACGGGGTGGCCGCGCTGGCGTACCGGGCGCGGGAGGGGCTGCGGCAGGCCTATCTCCAGGAACACGTCGCGCGGCCGTACGCGCACGGGGCGTGCGTCGACCGGCTCGGCGCCTGGGTGCGCGGCGGGCTGGCGGTGGGGCAGCGGGAGCGGGTGGAGGCGCACCTTGGCCGGTGCGCCGACTGCCGGGCGCTGGCGGCCGAGCTGGCCGAGGTCAGCGGCGGGTTGGCCGACCGCACGGTCCCGCGGCCGCGCGCCGGCTAGGAGCGGGCGGGACCGAGGGCGGCGGCCAGGGGCGGGGGGATCTCGCGCTTGCCGGAGCCGTCGGTGCCGACGACGACGTACACGGTCCGCCCGGTGCAGGTCACCTCGTCGCCGCGCCGGACCTCGAAGTCGAGCGCGAAGCTCGTCCGGCCCAGCCGCGCGGTCGCGACGGCGATCCGGAAGTCGTCCTGCCAGCTCAGGCCGGACCGCCAGTCGATCTCCGAGCGGACCAGCTGGACGTCGAAGCCGGCCGCCAGCATGGTCGGGTACGGCAGCCCGCCGTGGGCCAGGAAAGCGGCCATCGCCTCGTCGAAGTACGTGAGATACCAGGCGTTGAAGACGACGCCCTGGGCGTCGGCCTCCATGTAGCGGACCCGCATCGGGTGCTCGAACACCCGGCCATGATCTCAGCGGAAGGCGGCGATCACCGCGGCCGCCCGCTCCAGCGGACCCGGGTCGGTCAGGTCGGCCAGCCGGATCATCACCTCGGCGACGCCGGCCTCGGCCAGCTCGCGGAAGTGGCCGGCAGCGCGAACCACCCCGCCCCCGCAGCACGGGGAACCGCGGAGACGGGGTGGCACACAAGGAATACCCGATCCGGGGCCGGCGCGGGCGGTTTCCGGACAGTCGATACCGGACTATGACAGGCGGCCCGCGCGAAAAGCCCACCTGATCCCCGTGTTCAGGCAGACCCCCCGGTTCCGCGCGGGCCGCTCGGTAGCTGACCGTAAGGGGATCGGCTCGATCGGTCATGACGGTCAATCGGTGGTCACAGACGGCGACATCGGTACGCCAGCACCTCCCGACGACGTAACCCTCAGTGCTCCGTCTGGAGCACAGTTGTGACTGTTTCCGGTAGGTTTGCCTCCCGTCACCCCGCCAGGAGGGACCGCCCATGCCGGCCACCGGCAGCCGCGCCGCCCGCCGGGCGTTCGAGCGGCTGCTCGCCCGGTGCGCGGTCGGACTGCGGACCGGGGCCGCCGTCGCCGGCGGGGTGGCCGCGCTCGCCGGGCTGGCCCCGCCGGCCGCCGCCGGCTGGGTGCTGCCGGCGGTGCTGCTCGGCGCCGGCTGGGCCGCGGTGCACGCGAGCGTCCTGCTGCGGGGCTGGCGCCCGTGGCCGGTCGTCGTCGACGCCGGAGTGGCCGCCGCGCTGTGCCTCGGGCACGGCTGGCTCGCCCCGGCCGCGGTGCAGGCCGACGCCACCAGCTGGGTCTTCCTGGTCGCCAGCACGACCGTGATCGTGGCCCAGCTGTCGCCCTGGCCGGCGCTCGGCGGGCTGACCACGGTGCTGGTGCCGGCGGCGTACGCGGGCGGGCTGGCGCTCGCCCCCGCTGCCGCCCCGCCCGGGTCGGCACTGCTGCTGGTCGGGCAGGGGGCGCTGTCGGCCGCGCTGATGGCGGTGGTCCGCCGGGCGGTGCGGGCCGCCGACCTGGCCGTGATCGCGCGCGAGCTGGCCGAGCGGCAGGCCGCGGTGCACGCGGCCCGGCGGGCGGAGGAGCGCGAGCACCACCGGCTGCTGCACGACAGCGTCTCGGCGACGCTGACCGTGGTCGCCGCCGGCGGGCTGCCGGCCGGCTCGCCGGTGCTGCGCCGGCAGGCCGGCCGGGACCTGCGGGTGGTGGAGCGGCTGCAGGCGCCGGCGCCACTCCACCACCTCCGGCATGGCGACCTGGCCCGCTGGCTGGACCCGGTGCTGGCCGCGGCCGGCCCGGCGGTGGTCGCCGAGGCGACCGTCGTCGACGCGCCGGTGCCGCCCGAGGTGGGCGCGGCGCTGGCCGCCGCGCTGACCGAGGCGCTCGCCAACGTCGCCCGGCACGCCGGGCCGGCCCGCGCCCGGGTGCACGCCGGCCCGGCCGGCGGCGGCGGGGTGACCGTGGAGGTGGCCGACGAGGGCGCCGGCTTCGACCCGGCCGCGGTGCCGGTGTCCCGGCGCGGCGTCCGCGAGTCGCTGGTCGGCCGGATGGTCGCGGTGGGCGGGTCGGCGGCGGTGGCCTCGGTGCCGGGGCTCGGCACCCGGGTGGTGCTGAGCTGGCCCGACCCGGCGGGCACCACCGCCTCGGGCGGGGAGGTCGGGTCGCCGAGGCTGGGCGAGGAGATCGCGGCCCGGTACCGGCACGGCTTCGACCTCGCCATGGTGTGGCTGGTCGGCGCCTGGCACGTGGGCAACGACCTGGTCGCCACGGTGACCAACGCGGGGGCGTACCGGTCGGACGGGCTGGTGGTGGCGGCCTGGCTGACGCTGGCCGCGGTCTTCGCCGTCGGGGCGTGCCGGCTGTTGCGGGACCGCACCGACCGCTCCGGCGCCTGGGGGCTGGCCGGGGTGGCGCTGGTCGCGAGCGTCGCCGGCACCGCGGCGGTGCCCGGCGGCGCGGTCTTCACCACCGCGACGTGGACCTGGGGGGCGGCCGGCTGGTTCGGCGCGCTGGTGCTGCTGCGGCGGCCGCCGGTCGAGCTGGCCGCGTTCCTGGCTGTCAACTCCACGGCCACGCTGGGGGTGCTGGCGTACGACGGGGTGCTGGACCGGGCCGGGCTGGCCCGCTTCGCCACGGTGGTCTACGGCACCGCCGCGCTCCAGGTCACCTTGCTGCTCGCCGCCCGCGCGCTGGCCGCCACGGCCCGGCGGGCGGCCGGGACCGCGGCGGCCGAGGCGGCGGTCCGCCGCGCCCGGCAGGTCGCCGACCAGCTGCACGCCAGCCGCCGAGAGCGCTACCGGGCGGTGCACTCCTCGGTCGCACCGCTGCTGTCCGGGCTGGCCGGCGGCGACCTGGACCCGGCCGACCGGGAGGTCCGGCACCGGGCGGCGGTGGCCGCCAGCCGGCTGCGCCGGCTCTTCGCGGAGACCGACGACGTGCCCGACCCGCTGCTGCACGAGCTGTGGGCCTGCAGCTACATCGCCGACCAGCGCGGGGTGCTGGTCGACCTGCAGGTGCTGGGCCGGCTGCCGGGCCTGGACCGGTCGACCCGCCGGGCGCTCACCGAGGCGCCGCTTCTCGCCCTCGCCGGGGCCGAGCGGCACGCCCGGGTCACCGTCGTCGGCTGGTCCGACGAGGTGGCGGTGAGCGTGCTGGTGGACGCCCCGGCCACCACCCCGGCCGCGCCGCCCGCCGTCATGGATTCCGCGGTGACCGTCACCTTGCTGGACGCGGCAGGTCGGCGGTGGGTGGAGGCGCGGTGGCGAGGGTGACGGTCGCCCTGGTGGACGACCACCCGGTCGTGCACGAGGGGATGCGGTCCTGGCTGGAGCAGGACCCGGAGCGGCGGGTCGAGCTGGTCGCCGCGACCGACAGCGTGGCCGGGCTGCTGGCCGGGCCGGGCCGGGACGCCGACGTGGTGCTGCTCGACCTGCACCTGGACGGGCGGATGGCCGTGGACCAGGTCGCCCGGCTGGCCGGCGCCGGACGGCGGGTGGTCGTCTACTCCGAGCACTCCGACGACGCCACCGTGCTCGAGGTGCTGGAGCGGGGGGCGTACGCGTTCCTGGCCAAGCGGGAGGCCCGCGAGCACTGCGTGGCGACGATCCTGGCCGCGGTCGAGGACCGGCCGTACGTGCCGCCGCTGGCCGCCGGCACCATGGCCGCGGACGAGCGGGCGGAGCGGCCGGTGCTGTCCGAGCAGGAGCGGACCGCGCTGCTGCTGTGGTTCCAGTCCATGTCCAAGGCCGCGGTGGCGGCCCGGATGGGGATCGCCGAGTCGACCGTCCGGCAGTACATCCAGCGGGCCCGGATCAAGTATGCGAACGCGGGCCGGCCGGCGCCGACCCGTACCCAGCTGCTCGCCCGGGCGATCGAGGACGGGCTGATCCGCGCCGACGAGGTCACCCAGTACGCCTCCCGGGCGGCCCCGGAGCCGGACTGAGCGTCCGACTTATGGCAACGGCCGGTCCTGCACGCGCCGGATGGGCATCATTGTCGCGTGTCCGCGAATCCGGGTGACCAGGCCCGGCGCCCCCAGCTGGAGCCGCTGCGCCGGCCCGACCCCGACCGCGTCGGGCCGTACCTGCTGCTCAGCCGGCTCGGCGCCGGCGCGATGGGCCGGGTCTACCTGGGCCGGTCGGCGGCCGGGCGGCTGGTCGCGGTCAAGACCATCCGGCTGGAGTACGCCGAGGAGGCCGACTTCCGGTCGCGGTTCGCCCAGGAGGTGGCCGCCGCGCGGCGGGTGAGCGGCGTCTTCACCGCCTCCGTGGTGGCGGCCGACCCGGACGCGCCGGTGCCGTGGCTGGCGACCGCGTACGTGCCGGCGCCCTCGCTGTCCCGGCTGGTCGCGGTCAGCGGGCCGCTGCCGGTGGCGGCGGTGCGCTGGCTGGCCGCCGGCTGCGCGGAGGCGCTCGACTCGATCCACGCCGCCGGGCTGGTGCACCGCGACCTCAAGCCGTCCAACGTGCTGGTCTCGCAGGACGGGCCGCGGGTGATCGACTTCGGGGTCGCGCGGGTGGTCGAGCGGGTAGCGCTGACGACCACCCGGGGCTCGCTCGGCACGCCGGCGTACATGGCGCCCGAGCAGGCCCGGGACACCCGGCGGGCCAGCCCGGCCAGCGACGTCTTCTCGCTCGGCTCCACGCTGGTGTACGCGGCGACGGGGCATCCGCCGTATCACGGCGAGACGGTGACGGACATCCTGGTCCGGCTGGCGACCCAGCCGCCCGACCTGAGCGGGCTGCCGGCGGAGCTGGCGGAGGTGGTGTCCGGGTGCCTGGCCACCGACCCGGCGGACCGGCCGAGCCCGGCCGAGCTGCTGAGGGTGCTGGCGCCGTCCGTGCACCTGGACACCGACGGGCCGCCGGCACTGCCGGCGGCGGCGCTGGCGCTGATGGAGGACTCGCGGCAGCGGCCGCGGGAGCCGGTGCGGATCGACCCCGCCGAGCAGACCCTCGGGTCCCGCCCCGGCACCACCGGCTCCGGCTCCGGCTCCTCGGGGTCCTCGGGGTCTGCCGGCTCGTCCGGGTCTGCCGGCTCCTCCGGGTCGTCCGGCTTCGCTGACGAGGGTGTGTGGGTGGGTCCGGTGGGGCGGGCCGTGGACGGTGGGTGGGTGGATCGGCCCGCCGCGCCGGCGGTGGCTGGCGGGGAAGCCGCGCAGCACGGGGGTGGGTGGCGGGGGCGGTTCGTGCTGGCGCTGGTGGCGGTGGCCGCGGCGGCGGCGCTGCTGGTGGCGGGCGCGTTCGGCGGGTGGCTGGTCCGGGGTGACCCGCCGCCGCCCGGCCCGAGCGCCGGCGGACCGCCTGCGGACGGCCGGCCGGGCGGCGACCCGCGGCCGCCGCCCGGCCCCGGGTCGGGCTCCTCCGGCCCACCCTCGGTCGAGGTCAACCAGCCGCACGGGGACGGCCGGTCCAGCTTCGTGGTGTACGGCCGGGGCTGGTCGCCCGGGACCAGGGTGACCGTGTCGATGGCCGGCCGGACCTCGCCGTACCCGAGGGCGGTCGACCGCGCCGGGGCCTTCCACTACGTGGTCAACCAGGGGAACGAGTTCTTCCCCGGCTGGCTGCCCACCGGCACGCACACGGTCGTGGTGACCGCCCCGGGCGGCCCGACCGAGGAGGTCAGCTTCCGGGTCGACGGCTGAGCCGGCTCACGGCCGCCGGGTCCACCACAGGTCCTCCTGCCGGGAGCACCACGCCGCGTCCTCCAGCCGGGCCAGGTCGGCCTGCGTGATCACCGCGTGCTCCAGCAGCACCTCGACCACCACCTCGTCGGACAGCCGGAGCCCGCCGCGCACCAGGCCGCGCTCGGTGATCTTGTGCCGGAGCACCTTGAGGTGTTCGCCGACCCGGGCCGAGAGCCGGTCCCGGAAGGCCGGGTCGGAGTCGAAGCGGTCCAGCTCGTAGTACGCGTCGGTCACCTCGAGGGCGGCCCGGGCGATCTCCGGCGTACGCGGCAGCGGCGTGGTCCGGGTCAGGTCGAGCAGCCAGGGCCGGCACCACATCAGCGCGACGAGGAAGAGCTTGGTGTGCGGGTCCAGGTGCAGCGGCAGCAGGGTGGCGTCGGCGTCCGGCCGGACCGGGCGGTCGCCGGCGCCGTCGAGCAGCCCGCCGCCGTCGGCCGGCGGGGCGACCACCACCCGCAGCGGCTGGCCGTCGTCGAGCATGCTGCGGGAGCCGACCTGGACCGCCCCGGCGCGCACGAACCAGCCGCCCCGCGGGTCGCCGCGGTCCTCCATCCGGGGCAGCCGGATCCGGTAGCCGTCGCTGACCGCGTACAGGGCGTGGGTGCGGCTGAGGTTGGCCACCCAGACGCCGTCCGGGAGGGCGGCGACCAGCCCGGCCCGCCGGGACAGGCCGCGGTCACCGGGGATCTCCAGGTCCACGTCCGGGCCGCGCCCGAACACCAGCCGGTCGCCGTCCGGGACGCCGACGACCTGACCGAAGGCCGTGCTGACCCGCGCCGCCGTGGCACCCACCGCCCTCGCCCGCCGGGTCGCCCGCCGAGCCGGGCGACCGGTGCCAGTGTCGTACAACCGGGGCGGCGGGTGGACCGAACGCCCCCCGTGCGCGCTCGGTCGACTCCCGCCGCCGCATGGATTGTTCGGGAGCGGGCGGGTGCGCGCACACCCCCGGATTCGGGGGTGGTGGCGCCGGTCGGCCGGACGGTTAGCTGGTCGCAGCTCGGGGGTGGGGGACGGCGCCGCTGGGTGGGGTGGGCGCCCGCACCGGGGGCGGGCGCCCCACCTCCCAGCGCCGGCCCCCGAGCGAGACCCTCTCAGCCGCCGGTCAGGCGCCGGCGGAGCGGGCGGCGATGCGGGCCTGGACCTCGGGGCGGCGCAGCGGCGGCACGGTGGCCGGCGGCTGCCGGCGGGCCGGCAGCGAGCCGAGCAGCCGGTGCACGATGGCGGTGACCTCGGCGACGGCCGTCTCGTACTCGTCCTGGGCGGCCGGCGGCGGCTGCCGCAGCCCGCTGACCTTGCGGACGAACTGGCGGGCGGCCGCCTCGACCTCTTCGCCGGTGGCCGGCGGTTCCAGGCCGCGGAGCTCGGTGATGTTCCTGCACATGCCCGCACGGTATGCCACGGCGGGACCACCCGGCTCGGGTCCGCCGGCCGAGCCGTCGACGTGGGATCGGCCGGATCCTCTACCGGACCTGACCGTCCGGCGGTCCGTCGAGGCGGTCGCGCAGGTCGCGGACCTCGCCCTCCAGGTCGGCCACCTCGCCCTCCAGGTCGGCCACCTCGCCCTCCAGGTCGGCCACCTCGCCCTCCAGGTCGGCGATGCGGCGGGCGGCGGCGATCGCGGTGCCCTCGGCGACGAGCGCCAGCATCCGCTGGGCCAGCCGCAGCTGGCGGCGGCTGTAGCGGCGGTGCCGGCCGGCCGACCGGCCCGGGCGCAGCGCTCCGGCGTCGTCCAGCCGGCGCAGCGCGGCCACCGGCACGTCGAGCAGCTCGGCGGCCTGGCCGATCGTGTAGACCTCCGCGTCCACGTCGTCCAGCGCCGCCAAGCCCCCAGCCCCGCCCGGCTCGCCGGTGGAGAACGTGCTGAGGACCCCGGCCGGAGGGCCGGGGTCCTCGGTGGGTCGGTGTCGCGGGTCGCTCATCGTCCGTCCCTCGCTGGGTCACTCGTCCGAACCGGCTGATCCTGCCGGGGAGGCGCGGACGCGACGGCGACGGGCGCCACCGGCGCCCGGGCGTCAGCCGGAGCCGACCGCGGTCCGCTCCTGCTCGCCCTCGATCACCTTGGGGCCGGAGCCGCTCGAGGTCACCTCGATCTTGCGCGGCTTGGCCGTCTCCGCCACCGGGATGGACACGGTCAGCACGCCGGCGTCGTACGTCGCCGCGATGCCGGCCAGGTCCAGCCCGTTGCCGAGCACCAGCTGCCGGCTGAACTCGCCGGTCGGCCGCTCGGCGACCACGAACTCGACGCCGTCGGCGGTGCGGGCCGGGCGGGTGGCGCGGACGGTGAGCACGTTGTCCTCGACCGAGAGGTCGACGCTGCCGGGGTCGATGCCGGGCACGTCGAAGTGCAGCACGTAGTGGTCACCCGACCGGTAGACGTCCATCGGCATGGGACGGGCTGCCCGGGTGTCCCGCATCAGCTGCTCGGTCAGGCGGTCGAAGTCACGGAACGGGTCGAACCGGAGGAGCATCGTCAACCACCTCTCAGGGAAGTCGTCTGGTTGCCTCGTGGGCACCACAACTATACCGCAACCAATGCAGCAGTAAACCTTCTCCGGGCGAATGAGTTTCTCTGCCGTGATGGGGTCGCACCGCCCGCGCGACCCTGTGCGGTGTGCTGACGCCGATGCTCCGCCGCAGTGCGGTCGTCCTAGCCGCCGCCGCGGCCGCCCTCACCGCCGGTCTCGCCGGCCCGGCGGCCGCCCACGTCGAGGCCGAGGCCCGGCCGGCCCGCGCGCTGGCCACCGGGGCGGTGGTGAGCATCTTGGCCGAGGCCGAGTCGGGCACCGCCGGCATCGTCGGACTGCGGATCCAGCTGCCGGCGGGGTTGCTACCGGGTGACTTCCGATTGACGTCGGGTCCGGCCGGGTGGCGGGTCGGCGGTGCCCAGCAGGTGCTGGAAGTGACCGGGCCGGCGCTGCCGGTCGGCCGGGACCTGCGGCTGGAGCTGCGCGTACGGCAGCTGCCGGCGACCCGGACGGTGGTGCTCAAGACGGTGCAGCGCTACAGCGACGGGCGGCAGGACGCCTGGATCGAGGTGCCGGCGGCCGGGGCGGGCGAGCCGGACTCGCCGGCGCCGGTGCTGCGGCTCGCGGCGGCGGCGCCCGGGGCGACCCCGGTGCCGCGGGAGACCTCGGCGCCGACGCCCGCCCCCTCCACCCCGACCCTGTCCAGCGCCGCCCCGTCCTCCACCAGCCCGGCCCCGGCGGCGACCGCGAGCCCCGCGGCCGGCGGCGACAACGGCAGCTCCAACGTGGTGTGGCTCTTTACCGGGGCCGGCATCGGCGCCCTCGCCCTGCTCGGCGTGGTCCTCGCCATGCGCCGGGTCGGCCAGCCCCGCCCCTGACCGGCCGAGTGCGACTTCGTGTCATCCATACGACCCGAAGTCGCACGGACCGAGGACGGCGGGGCCGGACAGCGGTCGGGGCCGCCAGCCGGCGGGCTGGCGGCCCCGACCCGGGGAGCGCCGCGGTCAGGCGGTCGCCGCCCCGTGGGTGTGCACGGCCGCGGCGGTGCCGTGCCGGGCGATCGTCGCGAGCCGCTCGGCCTTGGCCTTGCGGGCCGTCGCCGACGCCGTGACCCCGGCCGCGCCGACGCCGTTGACGTCGGACGTGTCGAGCGCGTACCGGCCCACCGCGAAGCCGACCGCGTCGGCGTTGCCGTCGAGGACGGTGCGGTTGACGTTGCCGAGGTTGTCGCACGCCGCGTGGTAGCACGGGTCGTACGCGACACCGGCGGTGCCGCCGTAGAGCGCGGCCTGCGCCGGCGTCTTGACGCCCTCGGCGCCGGTGAACAGGCCACCGGACGGGATGCCGACCGCGATGAACGCCGCGTAGTCCGACCGCCCGGAGAAGTCGGTGCCCTCGTTGGGCAGCGACCGCGAGCCGAAGTAGCCGGTGAACACGGCCTCGATCTGCGCCGAACCGTACGGACCCGGACCGGAGCCGACCCCGTCGGAGTCGTCGCCGTCGTACACGAACCGGGCGTAGTTCGGCGAGCCGATCATGTCGAAGTTCAGGTACAGCGCGATGTCCAGCTGCTGCTCGAAGCCCAGCTGCGCGACGTAGTAGTCGGAGCCGAGCGTGCCGAGCTCCTCGGCGCCCCAGAACGCCAGCCGCACCTTGTTCTTGACCCGCTCGTCGGCCAGCTTGAGGCCGACCTCGAGCAGGCCCGCGCTGCCGGTGCCGTTGTCGTTGATGCCCGCGCCGGCCGGCACCGAGTCGAGGTGGGCGCCCGCCATCACGACGTTGTCGGCCCGCCCGCCCGGGGTCTCGGCGATCACGTTGACGGTGGTCCGGGTCTCGGACGCCGTCGTGGTCTGCACCCGGGCGGTGACCGGCCCGGCCGCGATGAGGGCGGCGTACTCGGCACCTTCGGCGAAGCTGATGCCGACCACGGGCACCGAGACCGGGACGCCGATGTTGCCGGCGAACGCGGCGGTCCGCCCCGGCTGACCCTCGTTGAAGATGATGACGCCGGCGGCGCCCGCGGCGATCGCGTTGGTGACCTTGATCTCGAAGGTGCAGGTGCCACGCTGGATCAGCGCGATGTTGCCCGGCGTGAAGCCGGCGAAGTCGGCCGCCTCGCAGCCGGACGTCGAGGAGGTCGGCAGCGGACCCGGCGGGATCTGCAGGTCGACCGCCTGCACCTGACCGGTGACGTTTCCGGAGCCGGAGAACTGGAACGTCACGACGTTCGGCGGATCGAGGGTCTCCGGGTCGGGCGAGACCCGCTCGAGCTGCGGCGGGGCCAGCTCCTGGTAGAACGGGAACTCGAACTCCTGGTACGCCACGTCCAGGCCGGCCGCGGCCAGCTTGTCGTGCACGTACGTGGCGGAGGCGTCGTAGCCCGGCGTCCCGGAGGCACGGGTCCCGCCGTTCTGCTCGGCGATCCGCTGGAAGGCGATCAGGTGCCGGTTGACGTTGTTGACGGTGACCTCGCGAGCGAGCTTGAGACCGAGCCGCTCGTTGTCCGCCGCCGCATACGCCGGGGTGCCGGCGAGCGTGACGGTGGTGACCGCCCCGACCGCGAGCGCGACCACCCCGGCGCGCCGAGTCGTACGGGTACTTGGAAGACGCATGTGCTCCCCCTCTGTGACCGAACCGCCACTGGTCCGGTTGGTCGGCATCCTGGCATGACACCTCGTGCGCCGGAAAGAGCAGGTGAGGCCCGTCTGCCGGATGTGGCGGGCGGCGCACCGCACGGCACCCGAATGACCGGTCGGGTCGGACTCCACCCCGGGTCCCCGGACAGCGGCCGGTCCGGCGTGCGCCCGAATGGGCGGACGGGCCGGGCTCCGTCGCGGAGCCCGGCCCGTCCTGGGGGAGGGAAAGGGGTCAGCCGGCCGGCGGGAAGCCGGCACCGCTGCCGGCGGCGACCGGCGCGGACGGCACCGGCGCGGCGGGCACCGGGACCCGGTCCTCGGCCGGCATGAGGATCCAGAGCACCGGATAGATCAGCAGCTGGCTGCCCGGGATCACCATGAGCAGCAGCACGAAGAGCAGCCGGGCCGGCCACGGGTCGATGCCGAAGCGGCGGCCCAGCCCGGTGACCACCCCCGCCAGCACGCGACCGTCGCGCGGCCGGACCAGTCCTTGGGCGGCGAAGGTGGCGTGGATCTCGTTCACTGTCGTGCCTCTCTGTGGGTCTCTCTTTCGACATCCACAGCGTGCGCCCGCGGCGACCCCCGGGGCATCGGGGACCGACCCTGGTCCGTCCCGGATCTCTACCCAGCCGGCGCCTCAGGGTCGTGCGGCGGCCGCGGGCGCCAGCCGCTCGGCCAGCGCGATCGCGTCGAAGGGGGCCCGCACCTTCACGTCGTTGTCGAAGTAGACGTAGACGTCGCGGGGCTGCCGCGGCGCCGCCGGGGCCAGCGTCCGGCCGTCGGTCGGGGTGCCGCCGGTGCGCCAGGTACGGATCCTCGCCGCCCAGGCGTCCAGCGCCGGCGGGTCGTAGCCGCTGACGTACAGCTCCTGCTCGCCGTGCAGCCGGACGTAGACGAAGTCGGAGCTGGCGTCGTCGAGCTTCGGCCACTTGCCGGCGGTGTCGGCGACCACCAGCGCGACGTCGTGGGCGCGCAGCAGCTCGACGAAGGCGGGCGTCTCGAAGCTGCGGTGCCGGACCTCCAGCGCGTGCCGCAGCGGCCGGTCCGCGTCGGTGCTGACCAGGCTGCGGCCCTCCATCCGCTCGTCGTGCTGCGCGGCCAGCGCGGCGGCGGCGCCGGTGCTGCGGGGCAGCAGCGCGAAGAACCGCTCCAGCCGGCCCGGGTCGTACCCGAGGGTGGGCGGCAGCTGCCAGAGCAGCGGGCCCAGCTTCGGGCCGAGCGCGAGCACGCCGGAGGCGAAGAAGTTGGCCAGCGGCGCCTCCACGCCGGCCAGCTTCTTCATGTGGGTGACGAAGCGCGGGCCCTTGACCGCGAACACGAAGCCGTCCGGGGTCTCCGCCGCCCAGCGCCGGTACGACTCCGGCCGCTGCAGCGAGTAGAAGGAGCCGTTGATCTCGACCGAGGTCAGCCGGCCGGAGGCGTACTCCAGCTCCCGCCGCTGGGCCAGCCCGGGCGGGTAGAAGACGCCGCGCCACGGCGGGTAGCGCCAGCCGGAGATGCCGACGCGGACCTCGCCGGCGAGCCGTGCCTCGGCCATGGTCCCCGGCATACCCGCCGGGTCCGCCGGTCAGGCATCGGCCGGCAGTGGCTCACCGCCCGGGCGGGGGCCGCGCCCGTCACCCGCCCGGGCGGAGGTCAGGCGCTCGCCGCGGCGTAGTCGCGGCGCGGCAGCCGCTGCCGGGCCAGCGGGCCCAGCGCGAGGTCGAAGCCGAAGTTGTCGAGCACCGCGCGCACGGCGTCGGCGGGCAAGGAGCCGTGCCGCTCCAGCACCAGCCGGCGCCGCCCGCCCGGCCCGACCGGCAGCACCGCGTGCAGGCCGAGCACCGTCGGCCCGACCGGCGCGTGGGTCGGGTGGCGGACCCGGGCGGCCCGCTCGTCCCGGTGCTCCAGCAGCCGGAAGCGCGGGTCGCCGCCGAAGTCCGCCCGCATCCCCCAGGCCCGCCAGTGGGCCGGCTCGTCCACCGCGGCGGGCAGCGTGCGGGACCGGCCGGCGACCGCGGTGGCGAGCAGGTCGGTGCCGGCGGCGTGCAGCGCGCGGGCCAGGAAGTCGGCCGACGGGCAGCCGTGGCCGGGCGTGACCACCAGCACGGTCCGCACGCCGGCGTCGACCCGGGTGAGGTGCTCGGGCATGCCCGGGGCGGCCGGGCCGCGGACGCCGACCGGGCCGAGGCCGAGCAGCGCGTCCAGCAGGCCGAGCACCGGCACCGCGGCCAGCGGCGCCGGCAGCCGGGACCAGTCGAGCAGCGCCGGCAGCCGCAGCGGGGTGGTGGTCACGCTGCCCGGCTCCCGGGGCGGCCGGCCGGTCATCCGGTTGACCGCGCGGGCGGTCGGCGCCTCTGGCCGGGCGGTCAGCGCGTAGACCGCGCCGAACGGGTGCCCGACCACGGACCCGCCGGCCAGCGCGGTCGCGGCGGCGGCCGCGGCGACCGGGTCGTCGACGACCGGCCGGACCCCGCCCCGGCGGCTCCGGGACGGCGGCAGGTGGATGCCCAGGTCCGCCGGGTCGGTGCTGGCCACGCGTCGCCTCCGCTCGCCGAGGATCTCTGCCCGTACCTGCTGGGAGCCCGCGACCGCCGCCGGTGATACCGGGGTACGGCGGCGGGACTGGTCCTGCCCGTGCCCGTCGGGGCAGCCCGTCAGCTCCGTACCCGGTACGGATGTCTCAGGGTCGTACCGGCCCTAACGTCCCGAACATGACTGGGGACCTGGTGGGGCGGGGCGACGAGCTGGCGGTGCTGGACCCGCTGCTCGCCGCCGGCGGCGGCGCGCGGGTGGTCGTGCTCACCGGCGAGCCCGGCATCGGCAAGACCCGCTTGCTGGCCGAGCTGGGCCGCCGGGCCGAGCAGCGGCGCTGGACCGTCCTCAGTGGACAGGCGAGCGAGTGGGAGCCGGACGCGCCGTACGGGGCGGTGGCCGACGCCCTCGACCCGCTGCCGCCGCGGGCGGCCGACGTGCTGCCGCCCGCCCTGCGGGACGGGCTGGCTGAGCTAGGGGCGGGGGTCGGCGGGGCCGGGTCGCGGCACCGGCTGCACGCCGCCGTCGGGGCGGCGCTGTCCGCGCTGGCCGCCGACCGGCCGCTGCTGCTGGCGCTGGACGACCTGCACTGGGCCGACCGCGGCACCGTCGAGCTGGTCGCCCACCTGCTCCGGCGCCCGGGCCCGGCGCCGCTGCTGCTCGCGCTGGCGTACCGGCCGCGCCAGGTCCCCGGTCAGCTGGCCGCCGCGGTCGAGGCCGCCGCGGCGGCCGGCGGGCTGACCCGGCTGGACGTCGGCCCGCTCGGGCCGGCGGACGCGGCCCGGATGCTCGGCCGGGACGTGCCGGCCGAGCGGGCCCGCCGCTGGCACGCCGCCAGCGGCGGCAACCCGCTCTACCTGCGGGCGCTGGCCGGCGCCCAGCCGCTGCGGGCCGGTCTGGACGCGCTCGAGGAGGCGGAGCGGGACGTGCTGCGGGGCGCGGCGGTGCTGGGGGCGGCGTTCGACCCGGAGCGGCTGCCGGCGGTCACGGGGCTGCCGGCCGCCGCGGTCGGCGCCGCCCTCGACGGGCTCGCCGGGCGGGACCTGCTGCGGGCCGAGGACGGCACCGGGCGGCTGCGGTTCCGGCACCCGCTGCTGCGGGAGGCCGCGTACGGCCAGGCGCCGGCCGGCTGGCGGCGGGCCGCACACGCCCGGGCCGCCGCGGCGCTGCGGTCCGCCGGGGTGCCGCTGGCCGGGTGGGCGCACCACGTCGAGCGGTCCGCCGCGGTCGGCGACGAGGACGCCGCCGGGCTGCTCGCCGCGGCGGCCGCCGGGACCCGGTGGCGGGCACCGGCCACCGCCGCCCGGTGGTACGGCGCCGCGCTGCGGCTGCTGGCCGCCGGCACCGGCGACGCCCCCCGGTGCGGGCTGCTGCTCGCCCGGGCCGAGGCCCTCTGCGTGGCCGGCGACCTCGCCGCGAGCCGTACCGCGCTCACCGAGGCCGGGCCGCTGCTGGCCGCCGCCGGCCCGGCGACCCGGGTGCGGGCCACCGCGCTGGCCGCCCGGGTCGAGCAGCTGCGCGGCCGGCACGAGGAGGCGGTGGCCCTGCTGGGCCGCGCCCTCGCCGCCGGGCCGGAGCCGGCCGAGGGGGCGGCGCTGGCGCTGGAGCTGGCCACCGCCGAGCTGCTGCGCGGCGATTTCCCGGCCGCCCGGGACGCCGCCGTCCGCGCGCTGGCCGGCGCCGCCGCGGACCCGCTGGGCCGGGCCGCCACCGGAGCGGTGGTCGCGCTCGCCCTCTACGCCGACGGGGACACCGCCGCCGCCGCGGCCACCGCGTCCCGGGTCGGCGCGCTGGTCGACGGGCTCGGCGACGCCGAGCTGACCCCCAGGCTGGACACCCTGATGTGGCTGGGCTGGGCCGACCTGCTGCTCGGCCGCTACCCGGCCGCGCTGCGCCGGCAGGACCGGGCGCTGGCGCTGGCCCGCGCCACCGGGCAGACGTACCTGCTGACCCGGCTGCTGGTCGGGCAGGGCAGCGCGCTGCGCTGGGTCGGCCGGCTGGCCGAGGCGCGGGACTGCTTCGAGGAGGCGCACGACGCCGCGCAGCTGTCCGGCAGCGACGAGCTGCGGGTGATGGCGCTGGCCATGCTGTGCCGGGTGCACACCTGGCTGGGCGAGCTGCCGGCCGCGCTCCGGTACGCCGAGCGGACCGTCGAGCTGGCCGGCCGCGGCGGCGGCTGGTGGGCCGCGCTGGCGCCGGCGGTGGCGGCGCAGGCCCGGCTGGAGGCCGGCGACCCGACCGGCTGCGCGGACGCGGTCCGGACCGCGGCCGGCGGCGCCGAGCTGCCCCGGATCGACCACGGCAGCCGGGCCGCCTGGTACGAGCTGCTGGTCCGGGCCGCGCTGGCCGAGGGCGAGCCGGGGGACGCGGCGGCGTGGGCGGACCGGGCGGTCATGGCCGCCGCGGCGGCGCCGCTGGACGTCGCCGTCGGGCACGCCGCGCTGGCGACCGCGCAGGTCCGGCTGGCCGCCGGGGACGGCCACGCCGCCGCCGCGGCCGGGGCGGACGCGGCCGAGGCGTTCGACCGGGCCGGCGACCCGCTCGACGCTGCCCGGGCCCGGCTGGTCGCAGCCCGCGGGGCGGTGGCGGCCGGCCGGCGGGACGAGGCGGCCGAGGCGCTGGGCCGGGCCGGGCGGGACGCGGCCCGGGCCGGCGCGGTGCGGCTGGCGGACGCGACCGCCCGGGAGCTGCGCCGGCTGGGCCGGCGGGCACCGGGCCGGGTGGCGGCCGCCCCGGAGCCCGCCGCCGGGCCGGCGGTGCCGCTGAGCCACCGGGAGCGGGAGGTGGCCGGGCTGGTCGCGCAGGGCCGTACCAACCGGGAGATCGCTACCGCGCTGTTCCTCAGCGAGAAGACGGTGGAGCGGCACCTGAGCCGGATCTTCGCCAAGCTCGGGGTGTCCAGCCGGGCCGCGCTCGCCGTCCGGGTCACCGCGGGCGCCGCGGCTGTGGGCGCCGGGGCTGCCGAGAGCCGGCGCCCGGCGGTCGCGGCGCGCTAGGCAGCTAGGGGGCGTGGCCGACGGCGAGCAGGTGCGAGCTGGCGCCGAGCAGCGACGGCTCGGCCTCGACCCGGCGGATCGCCCGCAGCAGCCACTCCCGGCGCACCGGGTCGTCCAGCCAGCCGTCCACGTCGGGCAGCCAGCTGCCCGGTCCCTCCACCGCGACCAGCGCGGCCAGCGCGAAGCCGGCCGCCTCGACCTCGCCGGCCAGCTCGTCCGGGCGGGCGAAGTGCGCGGTGGTGAACCGGCCGGCCACCGCCTCCGGGTTGCGGTGGGTGCCGGTGTGCAGCCCGGTCTCCACGATCGCCGGATGGTCGGCCGCCCAGCCGTGCCGGAGCCCGTCGTACAGGCTGGCGAACCGGCTGATCGTGACCGCGGCGAGCACTCCGCCCGGCCGCAGCACCCGGCGGGCCTCGGCCAGCGCGGCGGCGCGGTCGGCCGCCTCCAGCAGGTGGTAGAGCGGGCCGAGCAGCAGCACCGCGTCCGCCGAGCCGTCCGCCGCGTCGAGCGAGCGGGCGTCACCGGCCACCGCGGACGCCAGCGGCGCGCAGGCGGTCTCGGCCGCCCGCCGGGCCTGCTCGACGTGCAGCGGCATCGCGTCCACCAGGTGCACGGCGTAGCCGGCCAGCGCGAGCGGCACCGCGTACGCCCCCGGGCCGCCGCCGACGTCGAGCACCACCGCCGGGGCCGGCGGCAGGTGCCGCTCCAGCAGCTCCCAGGTGCGGGCCCACTCCAGCCGGCCCCCACCGGCGGTCAGCCGGGTGTCCTCGTCGCCGCGCTCGTAGTACGCCGCGACCTCCGGGCTCAGCACCTCTCGACCGTAGCCGGGCCCGGCCACCGATTTCCCCACCCGGCCCGCGGGTAGGCCCTGGCCATGACCATGCCACCGATCGACCCCGAGCCGCCGACGCCGGTGCCGACCGACCCGACGCCGGGACCGGTGCCGACCGACCCCACGCCGCCCACGCCGATCGACCCGACGCCCGGGCCGACGCCCGACCCGGTGCCGCCAACGCCGACGCCGAACCCGATCCCGCCCGTACCGGGCCCGCACATCTGATCGATCCGGCCGCCGGGAAGACCCTCCGGCGGCCGGGGGTTGCGGTACGTCGTGGGGAACCCGTCCGGCGCCGCAGGCTCCACCGCGTCGCCGGCCACCCCGGCCATGACCCACCGCGAGATCGTCGCGGTCCTGTCCGGCCTGATGCTCGGCATGTTCCTGGCCGCGCTCGACCAGAGCATCGTCGGCACCGCCCTGAAGACGATCGTCACCGACCTCGGCGGCGCCGAGCACGTCAGCTGGGTGGTCGCGGCGTACCTGATCACCTCGACGGTGACGACGCCCCTCTACGGCAAGCTCTCCGACCTGTACGGCCGCAAGCCGGTCTACCAGTTCGCCATCGGCGTCTTCCTGCTCGGCTCCGTGCTCGGCGGCCTCAGCCAGAACATGCCGATGCTGATCGCGGCCCGGGCGATCCAGGGCATCGGCGGCGGCGGCCTGCTGTCGCTGGCCTTCACGATCATCGGCGACATGGTCAGCCCGCGGGAGCGCGGGAAGTACCAGGGCTACTTCGGGGCCGTCTTCGGGGTGTCCAGCGTGGCCGGCCCGCTGCTCGGCGGCCTGCTCACCGACACCGTCGGCTGGCACTGGATCTTCTTCGTCAACGTGCCGATCGGCGTGGCCGCCTGGCTGGTCGTCGGCGCCCGGCTCAACCTGCCGTTCACCCGGCGCGACCACCACATCGACTACCTCGGCGCGCTCACCCTGGTCGCCGGCGTCGGCGCGCTGCTGCTCGTCACCCAGTGGGGCGGCCAGGAGTACGCCTGGGGGTCGACCGTGATCCTCGGGCTGGGCGCCGCCGCGGTGCTGCTGCTGGCCGCGTTCCTGCTGGTCGAGCGGCGGTCGCCGGAGCCGATCCTGCCGCTGCGGCTGTTCCGCAACCGGACCTTCGCGCTGGTCAACGGCGCCGGCTTCGTCATCGCGCTGGGCATGTTCGGCGCGATCATCTACGTGCCGTTCTACCTGCAGCTGGTCCGCGGCTACTCGGCCACCGGCGCCGGCCTCATGATGATCCCGGTGGTCGGCGGGATCCTGGTCACCTCGATCAGCAGCGGCCAGGCGATCTCCCGGTTCGGCCGGTGGAAGCCGTTCCCGGTCGCCGGCGCCGCGGTCTTCACCGTCGGGCTGGCGCTGACCGCGACCCTGACCACGACGACGCCGGCCTGGCTGCTTGCGGTGTACCTGGCGGTGATCGGGGCCGGCCTGGGGCTGACCATGCAGACGCTGGTGCTCGCGGTGCAGAACGACAGCGACCCGTCCGAGCTCGGGGTGGCCACCTCCTCGGTCACCTTCTCCCGCAGCCTCGGCGGCGCGATCGGGACCGCGGTCTTCGGCGCCATCGTCACCGCCGGCACGACGACGCTGCCGGGCACCGACGAGCTGGACGCGGTGGCATACACGGAGGCCATCGCGCTCGGCTTCCTGGTCGCGGTGCCGCTCGGAGTGCTGGCCCTGGTGCTGATCGCGCTGCTGCGGAGCACCCCGCTGCGGGGCAGCTCAGGGCTGGTCGCCCAGGCCGAGGCGCGGGCCGAGGCGGCGGCCGCTCAGGTGTGATCGGCGTCCGGCGAACCGGACTTGAGCGCCTCGTCGGACTCCTCCAGCCGCCGCCGGGACACCATGATCTCCTCCTCGGCGGCGGTCCGGCCGGCCCAGGTGGCGCCCTCCACCGACTTGCCGGGCTCGAGCTCCTTGTAGACGTTGAAGAAGTGCTGGATCTCCAGCCGCTCGAACTCGGGCAGGTGGTGGATGTCGCGCAGGTGCTCCATCCGCGGGTCGGCCGCCGGCACGCACAGCACCTTGTCGTCGCCGCCCATCTCGTCCCGCATCCGGAACATGCCGATGGCGCGGCAGCGGATCAGGCAGCCCGGGAAGGTCGGCACCTGCAGCAGCACCATCGCGTCCAGCGGGTCGCCGTCGTCGCCGAGGGTCCCCTCGATGAAGCCGTAGTCCGCCGGATACTGCGTCGCCGTGAACAGCGTCCGGTCCAGCCGGATCCGCCCGGTGTGGTGGTCGAACTCGTACTTGTTCCGCTCGCCCTTGGGGATCTCGATCGTGACGTCGAACTCCATCTGCGCCCTCCTGGGCTCCGACCGCGGCACTGCTGGTCAGTAGTCTCCCGCACTGTGAGCTGGGTACGCCGCGGCGGCGCGGGGATCGCCTGCGTGGCGCTGGTCGCGCTGGCCGGGGGGAGCGCGGCCGTCCGCGCCGGCGCCCCGGCCGACCCCGCGGCCACGCCGGTGGCGGTCGGGCCCCCGGCGCCGGAGGCACCGAGCCCGCCGCCGCCGGTGCTCGCGGCCGCGGTGGCCGGCCCGGTGCAGACCGCGGCCGGGGTGGGCCGGATGGTGGCCGGCGCGCTGGCCGACCCGCGGCTCGGCGGCCGCGTCGCCGCCACCGTGCTCGACGCGGAGACCGGCGAGGTGCTGCTGGACCGGTCCGCGGGCGCGCCGGCGGCCCCGGCCTCGACGGCGAAGCTGGTCACCGCGGCCGCCGTGCTCGCCGCCGCCGCGCCGGACCGGCGGCTGACCACCCGGCTGGTCGGCGGCGCCCGGCCCGGCGAGGTGGTGCTGGTCGGCGGCGGGGACGGCACGCTGTCCGCGGCCCGCGGGGGCGAGCCGACGACGTACGAGGGCGCGCCGCGGCTGGCCACGCTGGCCGCCCGGGCCCGCAAGGCCGGGCTGGGCACGGTGACCCGGGTGGTGGTGGACGGGTCGCTGTTCACCGGGCCGCGGCTGGCGGAGGGCTGGGACCCGGTCGACATCGCCGGCGGGTACGTCGCGCCGATCACCGCGGTGATGGTGGACGGCGGCCGGCAGGGCACCGGCATCCGGGCCCGCTCGGCCGAGCCGGACCTGGCCGCCGGCCGGGCGCTGGCCGCCGCGCTCGGCGCGCCCGCCGCGCCGGTGGTCCGCGGCACCGCGCCGGCCGGCGCCCTGCCGCTGGCCACGGTCGAGTCGCAGCCGCTGTCCCGGCTGGTCGAGCAGATGCTGCTCGCCTCCGACAACGTGCTGGCCGACCTGCTGGCCCGGCAGGTGGCGCTGGCCGAGGACCAGCCGGCGAGCTTCGCCGGCGCGGCGTCCGCGACCGGGACGGTGCTGGCCCGGCTCGGGCTGGCGGTCACCGGGCTGCGGCTGGTCGACGGCAGCGGGCTGTCGCTGGTCGACCGGGTCACCCCGGCGCTGCTGGCCGAGGTGCTGCGGACGGCGGCCGCGCGGGACCGGCCGGAGCTGCACGGGCTGCTGTCCGGGCTGCCGGTGTCCGGCTACGACGGCACCCTGGACGACCGCTTCCGCGGCCCGGCGGCGCCTGCGGCCGGCCAGGTGCGGGCCAAGACCGGCACCCTGACCGGGGTGAGCTCGCTGGCCGGCCTGGTCCGGGTCCAGGACGGCCGCCTGCTTGCGTTCGCCGTGCTGGCCGACCGTGTCCCGCCCGCCGGCACCCTCGGCGCCGAGGCCGCCCTCGACTCCGTCGCCGCCACCCTGCTGCGCTGCGGCTGCCCCTGACGCTGCCGGCCCGCCCAGCGGCGGCGGCGTACGGTGGCCGCATGAGCAGCCAGCCCGGAATGGTCGACTGGGACCTCGCCGTCGTCACCGCCACCCGCCTGCTCTCGCCCGGTCCCGAGGTCACTCGCAGTGAGGCGGACGCGGCGGTCGAGTCGATGCGCCGGCAGGTGGACATCGCCGCCGGGCACGTGGAGCGGATCACCGAGCTGCGCGCCGACGGGCCCACCCCGGCCACCCGGGTGGTGGACCGGCCCGGCTGGGTCCGGGTCAACGCCGACGGCATGGCCCGGCTGCTCACCCCGCTGGTCGCCCGGCTGGAGGAGCGCCGGCCGCGGCCGCCGGGCCGGATCGGCCAGGCGATCGGGCCGCGGGCCACCGGGCTGCAGGCCGGCGCGGTGCTGGCGTTCCTGTCCGGCAAGGTGCTCGGGCAGTTCGAGTTCTTCGCCGAGGCGGAGGGCCAGCTGCTGCTGGTCGCGCCCAACGTGGTCGAGGCGGAGCGGACGCTCGGCGTGTCCCCGGCCGACTTCCGGCTCTGGGTGGCGCTGCACGAGGTCACCCACCGGCTGCAGTTCACCGCGGTGCCCTGGCTGCGCGGTCACCTGACCGGCGAGATCGACGCCCTGGTGGAGGCGACCGACCTGGACCCGGACGCGCTGCGGGAGCGCATCGCGGCGGCCACCCAGCAGCTGGGCCGGCTGGTCCGCGGCGACCGGGACGAGACCGGGCAAGGCCTGCTCGGCCTGGTGCAGAGCCCGGCCCAGCGCGAGGTGGTCGACCGGCTGACCGCCTTCATGTCGCTGGTCGAGGGCCACGCTGAGTACGTCATGAACGCGGTGGGCCCGGACGTGGTCCCCTCGATCTCGGTGATCCGGGAGCGCTTCGGCCGGCGCCGGCAGGGCACCGGGCCGCTGGACCGGTTCCTGCGCCGGGCGCTCGGGCTGGACGTGAAGCTCCGGCAGTACGCGGACGGCAGCCGGTTCGTCCGCGCGGTCGTCGACGCGGTCGGCGTGGCCGGCTTCAACGCGGTGTGGACGTCGCCGGAGACGCTGCCGCGGCGGTCCGAGCTGGCCGCCCCGCTGGACTGGGTGGAGCGGGTGCACGGCTTCCGCCCCGCCGCCTCCGCCTGAGCCCGCCGCCTCCGCGCGGACGGCGGCCCAGTGATGGCGTGGGCGGCCGAGTGACGGCGGGGACGGCGAGTGACGGCTCCTCAGCCGTCACTGGCGGGCGGGCGGCGTCACTGGCGGGCGGGCGGCGTCACTCGCGTCGAGGCGGTCTAGCGTGAGCGCGTGAGCGGGCCGGATCCGGCGGTGGCCGCGGTGCGGGTGGCGGTGCGGTGCCTGCTGACCGAGACGCGACCGGCGGGCGTGCTGGTCGCGTGCAGCGGGGGAGCGGACTCGGTCGCGCTCGCCGCCGCGGCCGCCTTCGAGGCCCCGCGGCTCGGCCTGCCGGCCGGGCTGCTCACCGTCGACCACGGCCTGCAGCCCGGCTCGGCCGAGCGGGCCGCCGCGGTCGCCGACCTCGGCACGCGGCTCGGCCTCGACCCGGTGGGGGTGACGACGGCCGAGGTCGGCACCGCCGGTGGCCCGGAGGCCGCCGCCCGCACCGCCCGGTACGCGGCCCTGGCCGCCGCCCGCGGTGACCGGGCCGTGCTGCTCGGGCACACCCTGGACGACCAGGCGGAGACCGTGCTGCTGGGCCTGGGCCGCGGCTCCGGGCCCCGCTCGATCGCCGGGATGCGGCCTGTCGACGGGCCCTGGCTGCGCCCGCTGCTGGGCGTACGGCGGGATGCCACGCGGGCCGCGTGCGCGGCCGAGGGGCTGCCGGTCTGGGACGACCCGCACAACGCCGACCCGCGCTTCACCCGGGCCCGGCTGCGGGCCGAGGTGCTGCCGCTGCTGGAGGACGTGCTGGCCGGCGGGGCGGCGCCGGCGCTGGCCCGGACCGCCGAGCTGCTCCGCGCCGACCTGGACGCGCTGGACGAGCTCGCCGCCGCCGTGACGATGGCCACAATCCATGACGGCACTGTGGCCGCCGCGGCGCTCGCGGCCCACCCGGCGGCGGTCCGGACCCGCGTGCTCCGCGCCTGGCTGCGGGCCGCGGGCGTCACCACGGCGACGTACGCGCAGCTGAGCGCGGTCGACGCGCTGGTCGCGGACTGGCACGGGCAGGGCGAGGTGGCCCTCCCCTCGGGGCTCGCGGCGCACCGGGCGTCTGGCAAGCTGCTCCTCACCCGGCGGCAGCGGTGAGGAACGGGGAGCAGTGCACACCTACGACGGCGACATCGACCAGATCCTCATCCCGGAGGACCGGATCGCGGCCCGGATCACCGAGCTGGCCGACGAGATCTCGGCCGACTACGCCGACCGGGAGCCGGTGCTGGTCGGCATCCTCAAGGGCGCCGCGATAGTCATGTCCGACCTGGCCCGGGCGCTGAGCCGGCCGGTGACGATGGAATACATGGCGATCTCGTCGTACGGGTCGTCCACCAGCTCGTCCGGCATCGTGCGGATCCTCAAGGACCTGGACCGGGACATCTCCGGGGAGCACGTGCTGGTGGTCGAGGACATCGTCGACTCCGGGCTGACCCTGTCCTGGCTGCTGCGCAACCTCCAGTCCCGCCAGCCGGCGTCGCTGACGGTGATGGCGCTGCTGCGCAAGCCGGACGCGGTCAAGGTCGAGGTGCCGGTGCGCTACCTCGGTTTCGACATCCCCAACGAGTTCGTCGTCGGGTACGGGCTGGACTACGCCGAGCGCTACCGCGACCTGCCGTACATTGCCCGGCTGCGGCCCGAGGTCTACAGCCGCTAGGAACCTGCGCCCGGGCTGCGACGTTTCCAGATCGGGGCCACCGGCGGTCGGGGCCCTGCGTCCCCCAGGCACCCGGTGTACCTTTCCTCCTAGGAAACGATCGCCGTGCGCGCCTGGTGGCGCCCACCAGGTGGAGCGGGAGGGTCGGAGTCCGCCGGGCACGGCGCCTCCGCTGAGCGTATGGATCGTCGTCGCATACTCAGGTCGCCGTGGTTCTGGATCGTCCTCGGCCTCCTCGTCGTGCTGGTCGTGCCGCCGCTGTTCCGGGGCAACGGCGGCTTCGAGGAGGTGCCCACCTCCACCGCGCTGGCCCAGTTGGAGAGCGGCAATTATTCCAAGGTCGTGGTCAACGACCGGGAGCAGACGGTCGACATCACCCTCAACAGCCAGGTCGAGGGCGAGGACAAGATCACCTCGGCCTACCCCTCCGGGCTCGCCGAGCGGGTCGGCACCCTGCTCGACCAGCGGGACCAGGAGTTCGAGACCAAGATCTCCCAGCAGAACATCTTCGTCAGCCTGCTGATCAGCCTGGTCCCGATCCTGCTGATCGTCTTCCTGCTGTTCTTCATCATGAACTCGGTGCAGGGCGGCGGCAGCCGGGTGATGAACTTCGGCAAGTCCAAGGCCAAGCTGGTCAGCAAGGACACGCCGAAGACGACGTTCGCCGACGTGGCCGGCGCCGACGAGGCGATCCAGGAGCTGCAGGAGATCAAGGAGTTCCTGGAGAACCCGGCCAAGTTCCAGGCCATCGGGGCCAAGATCCCCAAGGGCGTCCTGCTCTACGGCCCGCCCGGCACCGGCAAGACGCTGCTGGCCCGCGCGGTCGCCGGCGAGGCCGGGGTCCCGTTCTACTCGATCTCCGGCTCCGACTTCGTGGAGATGTTCGTCGGCGTCGGCGCCTCCCGGGTGCGCGACCTCTTCGAGCAGGCCAAGGCCAACGCGCCGGCGATCATCTTCGTGGACGAGATCGACGCCGTCGGCCGGCACCGCGGGGCCGGCATGGGCGGCGGCCACGATGAGCGCGAGCAGACCCTCAACCAGCTGCTGGTCGAGATGGACGGCTTCGACGTCAAGGGCGGCGTGATCCTCATCGCGGCCACCAACCGGCCGGACATCCTCGACCCGGCGCTGCTGCGGCCGGGCCGGTTCGACCGGCAGATCGCCGTCGACCGCCCGGACCTCGAGGGCCGCAAGGCGATCCTGTCCGTGCACGCCAAGGGCAAGCCACTCGCCCCGGACATCGACCTGGCCGTGATCGCCCGGCGCACGCCCGGCTTCACCGGCGCCGACCTGGCCAACGTGATCAACGAGGCGGCGCTGCTGACCGCCCGGCAAGACGGCCAGTTCGTCACCATGGAGGCGCTGGAGGAGGCGATCGACCGGGTCATCGGCGGTCCCGAGCGCCGCACCCGGGCGATGAGCGAGAAGGAGAAGAAGCTCACGGCGTACCACGAGGGCGGCCACGCGCTGGCCGCCTGGGCGATGCCCAACCTCGACCCGGTGCACAAGGTGACGATCCTGCCGCGTGGTCGGTCGCTCGGGCACACGCTGGTGCTGCCGACCGAGGACCGCTACACCCAGATCCGGTCGGAGATGATCGACCAGCTGGTGTATGCGCTGGGCGGCCGCGCCGCCGAGGAGCTCGTCTTCCACGAGCCGACGACCGGCGCCAGCAACGACATCGAAAAGGCGACGGCGCTCGCCCGCGCGATGATCACCGAGTACGGGATGAGCTCGAAGCTCGGCGCGGTGAAGTACGGCCAGAAGGAGTCCGAGCCGTTCCTGGGCCGGGACTACGGCCACCAGCGGGACTACTCCGAGACCGTCGCCACCGACATCGACTCCGAGGTGCGCCAGCTCATCGAGCTGGCGCACGACGAGGCCTGGGAGATCCTGGTCGAATACCGGGACGTGCTGGACGACCTCGTGCTCGAGCTGATGGAGAAGGAGACGCTGAGCAAGGAGGACCTGGCTCGGATCTTCGCCCCGGTGGCCAAGCGCCCGCCCCACAACACGTACGCGGGCTTCGGCCGGCGGGCGCCGTCGGACAAGCCGCCGGTGATGACCCCGGCCGAGCTGCACGCCGCGGTGGGCGCGGGGCGCGGCGGCAGCAACGGCAGCAGCCGCACCGGCCCGTCCCCGGCGCCGCTGCCCGCGCCGACCCCGTCGCCGTACGGGGACCCCTCGCCGTACGGGGGCACCGGCAACGGGCACCCGACCGGCGGCCGCCACGCCTCCCCCGAGGTGGACGGCTGGGGCGGATCGCAGGGGTGACCCCCACGTTCGACGCGGCGCGGGTGGAGGCCGCCATCCGGGAGCTGCTCCTCGCCGTCGGCGAGGACCCCGCGCGCGACGGCCTGCGGACCACGCCCGGGCGGGTGGCGAGGGCGTACGCGGAGCAGTTCGCCGGGCTCTACACCGATCCGTCCGAGGTGCTGCAGACCACGTTCGACGCCAACCACGAGGAAATGGTCCTCGTGAAGGACATCGAGATGTACAGCACCTGCGTGCCGTCCAAGCAGACGGTCAACGCGGTGGACGGTCGCAAGCAGGCCCGGGACGTGGCCGTGGGGGACCGGCTGTGGACCCTGGTGGACGGCCGCGCCGAGCAGACGGCGGTCGCCGCGATCAGTTCCCGGCCGTCGCGTGAGCTGGTCGAGGTGACCACCGAGCAGGGCCGCTTCGTCGTCACCCCGGACCACCCGCTGGCGACGCCGGAGGGGTGGTCGGAGGCGAAGGACGTCTCGGGCTCCTACCTGGAGTGGACCGCGGCCCGGAGCCTGTCCCGGCGTCGCTGGCGGCCGCAGCCCGGCTACGACTTCGGCGGGTACGTCGACGGCGACGGCTGGCGGTCGAAGAGCTCGCCCGGCCGCATCGCGGTGAGCGCGAACGCGCCGTTCCTCGAGGACCTCGCCCAGGTGATCGGGGCGCGCTTCTCGCCACGGACCGACCGCGCCTCGCGCCTCTGGATCGCGGACAGCTGGTTGCGGCGGCACGGCTTCCCGCAGGAGTCGCACCGGACGGACCTGGTCGAGTCCCGCTGGGTCAAGGTCGAGTCGGTCCGGCCGATCGCCGCCGAGGGCACCAAGCCGTACACGGTCTACAGCTTCACCTGCGTGCCGCACCCGACCTTTCTGGTCGCGGGGCACCTGACCCATAACTGTGAGCATCATCTGGTGCCGTTCCATGGGGTGGCGCACGTCGGCTACATCCCTAACGAGGACGGGCGGATCACCGGGCTGTCCAAGCTGGCCCGGCTGGTGGACCTCTACGCCAAGCGCCCGCAGGTGCAGGAGCGGCTCACCTCGCAGGTCGCGGACGCGCTGGTGCGCCGGCTGGAGCCGCGCGGCGCGATCGTGGTGATCGAGGCCGAGCACCTCTGCATGTCCATGCGCGGCATCCGCAAGCCGGGCGCGCGGACGGTGACCTCGGCGGTGCGCGGCATGTTCCAGAACCAGCCGTCCACCCGGGCCGAGGCGATGAGCCTCATCCTCGGCCGGTGATCGAGTCCGGCGTCCGGGCCCGGCCCCGGCGCGGCCCCGCTTCCGCGGCGGGCCCACCGCTGCGTGGTGATGGGCGTGCTCAACGTCACCCCCGACTCGTTCAGCGACGGCGGCCGGTGGGCCGACCTGGACGCCGCGGTCCGGCACGGGCTGGACATGGTCGCGGCGGGCGCCGACCTGGTCGACGTCGGCGGCGAGTCGACCCGGCCGGGCGCGGAGCGGGTGGGCGCGGACGAGGAGATCCGCCGGGTGCTGCCGGCGGTGCGCGAGCTGGCTGCCGCCGGGGTGTCGGTCAGCGTGGACACCACCCGGGCCGCGGTGGCCGCCGCCGCCCTGGAGGCCGGGGCCGCGATCGTCAACGACGTCAGCGGCGGGCAGGCCGACCCGGACATGGCCAAGGTGGTCGCCGCCGCCGGGGTGCCGTGGGTGCTGATGCACTGGCGCGGCCACAGCCGCGACATGCAGGCCCTGGCCCGGTACGGCGACGTGGTCGCCGACGTGCGCACCGAGCTGACCCGGCAGGCGGACGCGGCGCTGGCCGCCGGGGTGGACCCGGACCGGATCGTGCTCGACCCCGGCCTGGGCTTCGCCAAGACCGGGGAGCACAACTGGGCGCTGCTGGCCCGGCTGGACGAGCTGGTCGCGCTCGGCTACCCGGTGCTGGTCGGGGCGTCCCGCAAGTCGTTCCTGGGCCGGCTGCTGGCCGGCCCGGACGGGGCGCCGGCCCCGGTGGACCGGCGGGAGGACGCGACCGTGGCAGCCGGGGTGCTGGCCGCGGTGATGGGTGCCTGGGGCCTGCGGGTGCACGAGGTCCGGCCGACGGTGGACGCGATGAAGGTGGTCGGCGCCTGGGCCGAGGCGGCCGAGCAGGCCGCCGCCGACGAGGACCCCGCCGGCCCGCCGGTGCCGCGGTCGCGGGGGACCGGCGGTGGCTGACCGGATCCAGCTGACCGGGCTCAAGGTGCGCGGCCGGCACGGCGTCTACGACTTCGAGCGCCGCGACGGCCAGGACTTCCTGGTCGACGCGACCCTCTGGCTGGACAGCCGGCCGGCCGCGGCCAGCGACGACGTCGCCGACACGGTGCACTACGGCGAGCTGGCCGAGCGCATCGCCGCCGTCGTCGGCGGCGAGCCGGTCAACCTCATCGAGACGCTGGCCGCCCGGCTGGCCGAGCTGTGCATGGCCGACGAGCGGGTGATCGCGGCCGAGGTCACCGTGCACAAGCCGCACGCGCCGATCGCGCGCGAGTTCGCCGACGTGGCGGTCACCGCGAGGCGGTCGCGGCGATGACAGCGGCGACAGTGCCGGCGGAGCCGCGATGAGTCGGGCCGTGCTGTCCATCGGCTCCAACCTCGGCGACCGGCTGGCGCACCTGCGCTCGGTGGTGGCCGCGCTGCACCCGGTCGCGGTCAGCTCGGTGTACGAGACCGCGCCGTGGGGCGGGGTGGACCAGGACGACTACCTCAACGCGGTCGTGGTCGTGGAGGACCCGGGCACGGACGCGTACGGGTGGCTGGCCAAGGCGCGCGAGCTGGAGGCGGCCGCGGGACGGGTGCGGGACGTGCGCTGGGGGCCGCGCACCCTCGACGTCGACGTCATCGACGTGGACGGGATCGTCAGCACCGACCCGGAGCTCACCCTGCCGCACCCGCGCGCCCGCGAGCGGGCCTTCGTGGTCGTGCCGTGGGCCGAGGCCGACCCCGACGCGGACCTGCCCGCGGTGGACGCCACCGGCGTCCGCCGGCGGGACGACCTGGAGCTGCGGTGACCCGGCCGGTCGGGCCGACCCGGATCCGCGACCTGGCCGGCTACGCCGCCGGGGTCACGCTGCTGTCCTGGCTCGCGCTCCGCCAGTGGTACGGCGACCTGCCGCGGCTGAGCTGGTTCCTGCCGCTGTCGCTGGCGCTGCTCGCGCTGGCCGAGGCGATCGCCGGCGGCCAGCTGCGGGCCCGGATCGGGCGGCGGCCGGGGACGGTGCCGGTGCAGCCGCTGGTGGCGGCCCGCTCGCTGGCCCTGGCCAAGGCGAGCGCCGTGGTCGGCGCGGTGATGACCGGGGTGTGGGCCGGGCTGCTGGTCTACGTCCTGCCCCGACTGGATTTCCTCGCCGCGGCCGATGCGGACGCCCGCACCGGGATGGTCGGGGTGGCAGCAGCCCTGTCACTGGTTGGCGCAGCATTGTGGCTAGAATACTGCTGCCGTACGCCGACGCCGCCGGACAGTGACCACCCCACTAGGCCAGACGGGTCATCTCATCCCTGACCGTCTGTCCTATCTCCACAGACTCCGGCCGACGGCATCGCATGACGCCATCGGCCAGATAACCTCGACGGGGTTCTCTGATCACCGGGGGTCACCGGGTCGAGGGGGTGGGATGGGCAGGCACAGCCGGGAGCGGGAGGCCGACGGTGGCCAATCCGCCTCCGACGACCACTTCCGCGCGCTGGTCGAGCTTTCCCCGGACGCCGTCTTCGTCATCGTCGACGGCTACCACGCCTTCGCCAACTGGCGCGGCCTGCAGCTGCTGGGCGCCAGCCGGCTGTCCGACCTGCAGACCCGGCCGGCCCTGGACTTCATGGCCGAGTCCAACCGGGCCGAGGCCGAGGGGCGCCTGGCCCGCATGGCGGTCCACGGCGAGCCGCTCGAGTACGTCGAGGAGACCCTGGTCCGCCTCGACGGCGAGGTGGTGCACATCGAGGCGGCCGGCCGCCCGATCCACTTCGGTGGCCGGCACGGCGCGCTGGTGGTGGCCCGCGACGTCAGCGGCCGGCGCAGCTCGGAGGCCAAGCTGCGGGCGGCGGAGGAGAAGTTCCGCGCCGCCTTCCAGAACGCGCCGACCGGGATGGCGATCGTGGACCGGGCCGGCATGTTCCTCGACGTCAACAACGCGCTGGCCCGGCTGTTCGGCCGCCGGCTGAGCACGCTGCACGGCGACCTGATCTGGCACCACGTCCACCCCGAGGACTCCCCGCGGGTCCGGGCGGACTTCGGCAAGGTGGTGGACGGGCTGGAGGACGGTGTCTCCGGCGCCTTCCGCTACCGGACCGGGTCCGGGGGCGACGGCTGGGTGCACGCCTCGGTGTCCGCCCTGATCGGTCAGAAGACGTACATCGTGCACCTGGTCGACGTGACCCAGCAGAAGAACACCGAGCAGGCGCTCAGCCACCGGGCCACCCACGACCCGCTCACCGGGCTGCCCAACCGGGGCCTGGTGCTGCACAAGCTCGGCGCCGCGCTGCGCTCGCTGCGCCAGGAGCCAGGCCAGGTGCACGCGCTGTTCGTCGACCTCGACGGCTTCAAGCAGGTCAACGACGAGCACGGGCACGCGGTCGGCGACCGGGTGCTGCGGGCGGCGGCGGAGCGGATGCGTGGCGCCCTGCGCCCGACCGACACCATCGGCCGGATCGGCGGCGACGAGTTCGTGGTGATCCTCAAGAGCCTGCCGCAGGAGGTGCCGGCCGAGGAGATCGCGCACCGGCTGGCCCAGGCCGTGGCGGCGCCGGTCGCCTTTTCCGACGGGATCGTCACCGTGCGGGCCAGCATCGGCCAGTCGTCCACCGACGACCCGGACTTCCCGGCGGCCCGGCTGCTCGGCGCCGCGGACGCGAATATGTACAAGGTGAAGCAGGCCACCCGCAACGCCGAGCGCTTGGTGCCGCGGCAGGTGACACCGGGGTTGCGCGCGGTCAAATAGGGGGGTTCCCGCCCTGCGGACACCGCGGGGACTCGTGGTTGGCTGTGCCGGTGTTCCGGACCCGAGTCGTGCTGCTGCTGGTGGTGGCCGCGCTGCTCGCCGCCGGCTGCTCCCGGGACAAGCCGCCGCCGGCCAGCCGGGGCGACCTCGTCGTGGGCGCCGGCCCGCGGCTGGAGTCGCAGGTCATCGCGAGGATGTACGCGCTCGCCCTGGAGCGCGCCGGCTACCGGGTGACCGGGCAGTTCGACGTGCAGACCCGCGCGGCGTACCTGCCCGCGCTGCAGCGCGGCGAGCTCGACCTGGCGCCGGAGTACCTGTCCGGGCTGACCGGCTGGCTGGACGCGGCCGCGCGCGGCGGCCGGACCGCCCGCGCGGACCCGGCCGCCAGCGGCGACGTGGAGGCGACGCTGGGGGCGCTGCGCCGGCTGCTGGCCGGCCGCCCGCTCGCGGTCGGGCCGCCGGCCAAGGCGACCGACCAGGTCGCGTACGCGGTGACCAAGTCGCTCGCCGACCGCGAGCAGCTGGTCAGCATGACCGACCTCGTCCGGCTCAACGGGCAGCTGGTGCTGGGCGGGCCGGCCGACTGCCCGACCGCGCCGTTCTGCCTGCCCGGGCTCCAGTCCGTGTACGGGCTGCGCTTCAAGGACGTGACCGCGCTCGGCGAGGTGTCCAGCCGACCGGTCTTCGCCGCCCTGCAGGCGGGCAAGGTCGACGTGGGCACGGTCCGGTCCTCCGCCGGCGGGGTGGCCGCGGCCAGCCTGGTGGTGCTGCGCGACGACCGGCGGCTGCAGCAGGCGGAGAACGTGCTGGCCCTCTATCGGGACACCCTGCCGGCGGACGCCCGGGCGGTGGTGGAGCGGGTGAACCACGCGCTCACCACGGAGAAGCTGCAGGAGCTGAACAAGCGGGTCGAGCTGGACGGGCAGGACCCGGCCGGACTGGCCAAGCGCTTCCTCCAGGACGCCCGCCTGCTCTGACCGCGGCGGCGGCATGCTGGGGCCCGCCGCCGGGCACCCCCTAGGGTGTTGCAATGGCGCGCACCCGCAGCGGCTCGGGCGGCGGGGTCGCGCGCGGCCTGGTGCTCACGCTCGCGGTGCTGCTGGCCGGCGCGGCCACGGTGACGGTGGTGCTCACCGACGACGCGCAGACGCTGCGGCTGGCGGTGGTCGGCGCGCTGTGGGCCTTCGTGCTGGCCGCGCTGGCCGCCCCGCGGCGCCGGGCCGCGGCAGCCGGCGGTGATGACGGCTCGCCGGGCGCCGAGCTGGAGCTGCGCCGGACGTACGAGATCGAGCTGGAGCGGGAGGTGGCCGCCCGCCGGGAGTATGAGCTGCAGCTGGAGGTCTACCTGCGCCGCGAGCTGGAGCGCGGGCTGGCCGAGGACGTGCAGTCGCTGCGGGACGAGATCCAGCAGATCCGCGGCGAGCTGGTCGACCGGCTGGACGGCGAGCTGCGGATGGAGCGGATCGAGACCACCCGGCTGATCGGCGGCAGCCTGCGCGCGCTGCAGGACGAGGCCCGCCGGCTCGGGATCGGGCTGCGGGTGCCGGAGCCGGCCGAGCTGCTGGCGGCGGACCCGGAGCCGTACGCGCCGCCCGCGTACCAGAGCCCGGCGGCGTACCAAAGCCCGTCCAGCCCGGCGGCGTACCAAAGCCCGTCCAGCCCGGCGGCGTACCAGAGCCCGCCCGACCCGGCGGCGTACCAGGGACCGTCCGGCCCGGCGTACCAGAGCCCGGCGTACCAGAGCCCGTCCGGCCCGGCGCCGGCGTACCAGAGCCCGCCAGCCCCGGCCCCGAGCCGGCATGGGTACGGCGACCCGGTCACCGACCGCCCGACCGACGCGGTGCCCCGCCCGGCCGCCGACCTGCCGCCCGCCCAGCGGGCTCCGGCCGCGGGCGAGATGGACCCGCCGCGCCGGCGTCGGCGCCGGGCTGAGGACGAGCGCAACGAGGTGATGTCCCGGCTGCTCGGCCGCTGATCCGCCGAAAGCTGATCCGCCGTAAACTCGGCACGTGACCTCTGTGGACGCGGCGATGTTGGCCTTCAGCGGGGTCGGCCGGACCTTCCCGGACGGCACCCAGGCCCTGCGCGGGGTCGACCTGACTGTCGACCGGGGTGAGTTCGTCACCGTGGTGGGGCCGTCCGGCTGCGGCAAGAGCACCCTGCTGCGGCTGGCCTCCGGCTTGGACTCGCCCACCGAGGGCACCGTCCGGGTGGGCACCGAGCAGGTCGGCTACGTGTTCCAGGACCCGACGCTGCTGCCCTGGCGGACCGTGCAGCGCAACGTCGAGCTGCTGGCCGAGCTGGAGAAGCTGCCCCGGGCCGAGCGTCAGCGCCGGGTCACCGAGGCGATCTCGCTGGTCGGCCTGGAGGGCTTCGAGAAGCACCGGCCCCGGGCGCTGTCCGGGGGCATGCGGATGCGGGTGTCGCTGGCCCGCTCGCTGGTGCTGCAGCCGGACGTGTTCCTCTTCGACGAGCCCTTCGGCGCGCTGGACGAGATGACCCGGGAGCGGCTCAACGACGAGGTGCTGCAGCTCTTCCTGGGCCGCCGCTTCGCCGCGCTCTTCATCACCCACTCGGTGGCGGAGGCCGTCTTCCTGTCCACCCGGGTGGTGGTGATGTCGCCCCGGCCGGGCCGGATCCTCGGCGACGTCGCGGTGCCGTTCGGCTACCCGCGGCGGCCTGAGCTGCGCTACTCGGAGGACTTCGGCAAGGTCGCCGGCGAGGTGTCCGACCTGCTGCGCGTGCAGGCGGCACCGACTTCTGGCAGAGAGTAAGAGCTCGTCTCCGTCCGCTACGCGTTGTTACGTGTTGGCCTACTCGCTGCACCAATGGGGGACCCTGTGCAGTAGGGTCCGGCGCGGGAGGCTAACGGACGAGAGCGGCTGCGGCGCCAGTAGGACCACGGCTGCTGCAGCCGGCGCCTTGGGTCGAGGTCCGGGAGGCAATGCCGCATGACCGTAGGCACCACCCAGCCAGAGTTGTCGGACTGGCCGGCTGTCGTTCAGCCGTCCACCGCAGGGGGCCGGCGCCGTCGGCGCAAGCCGGTTTCGGCCTGGCTCGGGCCGATCGTGACGTTCCTGTGCTTCGTCGGCCTCTGGTATCTCGTCAGCGAGGTCCTGCTGGATCAGGACATGAGGTTCCTGCTCCCGCCACCGCATGAGGTGGTGCGCGAGTCGTTCCTCGACCCCTACAACCGGGCTGAGCTGCTGCGCGCCCTCGGGCTGTCGACGATCGTCGCGATGGTCGGTTTGGGGATCGCGATCGCCATCGGAGTGACCGTCGCGATCGCGATGAGCCAGGCGCGGTGGGTGGAGAGCTCGCTCTACCCGTACGCGGTCATCCTGCAGTGCGTCCCCATCCTCGCGCTGGTGCCGGTCATCGGCTTCTGGTTCGAGTTCGGGTTCACCAGCCGGGTCATCGTCTGTGTGCTCATCGCGCTGTTCCCGATCATCAGCAACACGCTGTTCGGTCTGCGCTCGGTGGACGACTCCCACCGGGACCTGTTCCGGCTGCACCGCGCCGGCCGGTCCACCGCCCTGTGGAAGCTGGAGCTGCCGGCGGCGCTCCCGGCGATCTTCGCCGGGTTCCGGATCTCGGCGGGCCTGGCTGTCATCGGCGCCATCGTGGGGGACTTCTTCTTCAAGCAGGGTGACCCCGGGATCGGCATCCTCATCGACCTCTACCGGGCCCGGCTGCAGACGCCTCAGATGTTCGGGGCGGTGATCCTGTCGTCGCTGCTCGGCGTGGTCGTCTTCTGGGTGTTCGGACTGGTGTCCCGGGCCGCCGTCGGGAAGTGGCACGAGTCTGCGCGCTACCGGACCACGTCGTGACCTTCGCAGACACGCTGCCGTCCGAAGCGGCCGGCGGCTCACTGCTGCTGCGAAACACGACCCTGCCGGACGGCCGGCACTGCGACGTCCGGCTGGCTGACGGCCGGATCGAGCAGGTGGTGGACCGGGGCGTGCTGCCGGCCGGGGACGACACCCTCGACCTGGCCGGCTTCCTCGTGCTCCCGGCGCCCGCCGAGCCGCACGCCCACTACGACACCGCCCTCACCGCCAGCCGCGCTCCCAATCCCGGCGGGACCCTGGTGGGTGCGGTGGACGCCTGGCGGGCGGTGGCAGCCGGGGAGACTCACGACGGATACGTGCGGCGGGCGACCGAGGTCGCTCTGATGGCGCTGGCCAGCGGAGCGACCGCGATCAGGACCCACGTCGGGATCTACTCGGAGGTCGGCCTGCAGGCGGTCGAGGCTCTCCTCGCCGTGCGCGAGCGGTTGCGCGAGTGGGTCGACCTCCAACTGGTGGCGCTCACCGTCGAGCTGACCACGCCCGACGGCAAGCAGATCGAAGGACTGCTGCGGGAAGCGATCCGCATGGGCGTGGACGTGGTCGGCGGGTGCCCGCACCTCGACCCGGATCCGGAAGCGTGCATCGACGCCTATCTGGACCTCGCCGTCCGGGAGGGCCGGCCGGTCGACCTGCACATGGACGAGCAACTCGATCCGCGGGTGGACAACCTTCCCTACCTGGCCGACAAGGTGCGCGAGCGAGGGCTGCAGGGCCGGGTGACCGCGAGCCACTGCGTCAGCCTCGGCACCATGCCGGTCGATCGTGCCCGGACGGTCGCGGAGGACCTGGCGGACGCCGGCGTGGCAGTCGTCTGCAACCCCCAGACGAACCTGTACCTCCAGGCCCGCGGGCTGCACACGGCAGCGCCCCGGGGGCTGACCGCGGTCCGGCCGCTGCTGGACGCCGGCGCCGTGCTCGCCGGCGGCGGCGACAACGTGCAGGACCCGTTCAACGCGGTGGGGAGGGGAGATCCACTCGAGACCGCCTCCCTCCTGGTGACCGCCGGCCACCTGACCACCGCGGAGGCGTACCTCGCCGTGAGCGCCGGTGCCAGAGCCGCCATGTGCCTTCCCGAGGTGCGGTTGGAGGCCGGGCACCCGGCCGAGATCCTCGCGCTGCGGGCCGCGTCGCTCGACCAGGCGCTCGCGGATCCGACCGATCGGGTGGTGATCCACCAGGGCCGAGTAGTGAGTCGTACGACAGTCACCCGGCAGCGTCCGCAGCTGGCCCGGGATTGACCGCACCGCCAATACACCCTGGAAAGGAACGTAGGATGCACCAGAGAACGCGTCCGCTCAGCGTCGTGGCCGCGGTGGCCGTCGCGTTGGCGCTGAGCGCATGCAGCGGCGACAGCGACCAGGACCAGGCGCCGGCGGCGGCGCCGACCGGGTCGGCGGCCTCAGGCGGAGCGCAGGATCTGCGCGGCGTCTGCCCGGACACCGTGGTCGTGCAGAAGGACTGGCAGCCGGAGTCGGAGCACGGCACTCTCTATAACCTCGTAGGCCCTGGATACAAGCTCGACACTCAGAGCAAGAAGCTCGTCGGCCCGTTGGTCAGCGCCGGCGTCGACACCGGCGTCAAGATCGAGATCCGCACCGGCGGGCCCGCGGTCGGCTTCCAGCCGGTCCCGGCGGTCATGTACACGGACAAGTCGATCCACCTCGGGTTCGTGGCCACCGACGAGGCGGTCCAGTACTCGCTCAAGCAGCCCATGATCTCGGTCATGGCGCCGATGGAGGTCAGCCCGCTGGCGATCATGTGGGACAAGGGCACGTATCCCGACTTCAACAACATCGCCGACATCGGCCAGACCGAGACCAAGGTGCTCTACTCCAAGGGCCTCGCATTCATGGACTACCTGACCGGGTCCGGCATCCTGCGGACGAGCCAGCTGGACGGCTCCTACACCGGCGCGCCGGACGTCTTCATCGCCAACCGCGGCAAGGCGGCACTGCAGGGATTCATCACCTCCGAGCCCTACATCTACGAGAAGGAGATCAAGGCCTGGGGCAAGCCGCTGGACGGTCAGCTGATCAACGACACCGGCTACCCGTCGTACTTCGACACCATTGCGGTCCGCTCCGGAGACAAGGATCAGCTGGCCCCCTGCCTCAAGAAGCTCGTCCCGATCCTGCAGCGGTCGCAGGCCGACTTCATGAAGTCCCCGGAACCTGCTATCAAGATCATCTTGGATGCGGTGAAGAAGTACAACACCGGCTGGCAGTACTCCGAGGGCCTCGCCAAGTTCTCGGTGGAGCAGATGGCCAAGCTGGGCATCGTGAGCAACGGTGCCGACAAGACCCTGGGTGAGTTCGACACCGGCCGGGTGCAGAAGATGATCAACATCACCAAGCCGATCTTCGCCAGTCAGCGCAAGCCGGTGAAGGACGGTCTGCGGCCGGACGACATCGTCACCAACGAGTTCATCGACCGCTCCATCGGGCTGGCAAGCGGCAGCTGACCGTCCCGCCGAAGCGGGTTCACCATCTGACATCCCAGCACTGAGCCCGGCGGGCCGGTCACCGCGCAGCGACCGCCCCGCCGGGCTCACCCAGCTCAGGAGGGCAGGACGTGTCCAGCGACCGCCTTGACCGAACCGATGAGGGGGGCGACCGTCCGGCGCGCGCGGCCACCGGTGCCGCCGCCCCGTCGCTTGACCCGGCCGACGAGGCTGCCTGGCTGATCCGGGCACGGCACGTGCTCACCTCCGGACCCGCCGGCCATGTCCGCGACGGGGCAGTCGCGGTGCGCGGTAGCCGCATCGTCGCGGTGGGTCCTTTCCGCGACCTGCGCCGTGACCTGCCGCAGGCCGACGTGGTGGGCGACGGCACCGGAATCCTGACGCCCGGCTTCGTCAGCTGCCACGGACACTTCTCCGAGGGCCTGATCACGGGCATCGGCGAGACCCACACCCTCTGGGAGTGGCTCACCGCGATCATCGGCCCGGTCCAGCGGCACCTGACCCGGGAACTGGCCTACGTCGGCACCCTGCTCAAGGGCGCCGAGATGGCGCTGTCCGGAGTGACCACGACCGCTGACATGTTCTGCCACGCCCCCGGCGCGGAGCCGTCCGTACCCGGCGTGGTCGAGGCACTCGACCGGATCGGCCTGCGCGGCGACGTCTCGTACGGTGCCGCCGACGAGCGCCACCCCATCTCGCCGGACCGGGTCCTTGCCGAGCACGAGGCATTGGCGACGGCGGCGGCGGCGGCGCGGCGTATCCGCTTCCGGGTGGGTATGGCGTCGGTGCCGTCCGCCTCCGACGAGCTGATCTCCGCCACCGCGAAGCTGGTCGGCGAGGTCGGGCGGCTGCACGTGCACTTCCACGAAGTCCGGGAGGAGGTCACCCACACCCGGAGCACCCGGGGGGCGAGCGCGATCGAGTACGCCGCCCGGGCCGGGCTGCTCGACGCCCAGGTCGTCGCCGCGCACTGCGTCTGGCTCGACGACACCGACTTCGACCTGCTGCGCCGGCACGACGTGGCGGTCGCGCACAACCCGGTCTCCAACATGATCCTGGCCTCCGGGGTGGCGCCGGTGCCGCGGCTGCTGCGGGAGGGGATCACCGTCGGGCTCGGCCTGGACGGGCCGGCCAGCAACGACAGCCAGGACATGCTCGGCACGCTCAAGACCGCCGCGCTGCTGCAGAAGGTGCACCACCTGCAGGCCACCGCGCTGACCGCGCCGGAGGTGCTGCGGATGGCCACCCTGGGCGGCGCGCGGGCGCTCGGCCTGGAGGCCGAGATCGGCTCGCTGGAGCCGGGCAAGCAGGCCGACCTGGTGTTCTTCGCCGAGCGGAGCCCGTCGCTGTCGAACGTGCACGACCCGTACCAGGAGATCGTCTACTGCGCCTCGGTCCGCGACGTCGACCGGGTCTGGGTGGGCGGGGAGCCGGTGGTGGCCGATGGTCGGGCGCTGGGGGTGAATCTGGCCGAGCTGCTGCCGCGGGCGCGGGAACTGGCGGTCAAGCTGGCGGTTGACGCAGGCTTGGACTCGGAGCTGGCCCGCGCCGCGCCGCCGACCCCGCTGGAGGAGCCGTGACGATCACGCTGCCCGACGCCGACGCCGTCGACGAGCACGGCTACGTGCCGGTCATCAGCCTGGCGGGGCTGGACGACCCGGCCCGGCAGGCCGAGGTCGCCGGCCAGGTCGGCGCCGCGCTGCGCCGCAGCGGGTTCTACGTCGCGGTCGACCACATGGTGCCGTTGCCGGTCTTCGAGCAGCTGACCGCGGCCGCGTTCGAGTTCTTCCACCGGCCGGAGGAGGACAAGGCCCGCTTCGGGCCCACCGCGGGCGACGCCACCCGGCGCGGCTTCACCTCCCGCTACCGGGCCGCGCAGGGCATCGGCGTGCACACCGACGAGGACGCGGCCGAGGCCTGGGCGCTGAACCCGTACGACGAGGCGCTGGGCTGGCGGGACTTCTCCGGACTGGGTGCGACATACCGGGCCGCGTTCGTGCACCCGAACAAGATCCCGGACACCCCCGGCTTCCGGGCCGCCGCGCTGGCGTACTTCACCGCGATGGAGAGCCAGATCCTCACCCTGCTGGCGCTGCACGCGCTGGACCTGGGGCTGGCGCCGGACCACTTCACCCGGCTGTGCGCGGGCGCGATGACCAACCTGGTCGTCAACCACTACCCGCCGCAGCGCGCCGAGCCGCTGCCCGACCAGAGCTGCCTCGGCCCGCACACCGACCTCGGCATGATGACCGGGCTGCTGCACTCCGGGCAGCGCGGTCTGCAGGTGGTGGACCGGGAGAAGCCGACCGCCTGGATCCCGGTGCCGACCGTGCCCGGCGGGCTGGTGGTCAACGCCGGCGACCTGCTGGTGCTGGTCTCCGGCGGGCGCTACCGGTCGGCCCTGCACCGGGTGGTGTGCGCGGAGAAGGCGGAGCGGATCTCGGTGCCGGTCTTCGTGCAGCCGGCGCCGCAGACCACGGTCGGCCCGGCGCTGCCGCCGGTCGCCGGCGCCACCGGGATGCAGCCGGTCCGGTTCGGCGACTACTTCGCCGAGCGGATCGGGATGATGTACGCCGCGCCGGAGCACTGAGTTGGTCGACCGCACCGCCGATTCCCCACCTGCGCCGCCCGCCGTCGCGCCGGGCCCGCCGGTGGACCCGTCGCGGCTCGGCCGGCGCCGGCCGGTGCGCCGGCCGCGGCCGGGGGGGCGGCGGCGCGGCCCGCGGGCCTGGCTCGCCTTCGGCCTGCCGCCGCTGCTGCTCTTCGCGGCCATGATCGGCCTGTGGTACCTGACCAGCTACCGGGTGCTGGACGAGGACCGCCGCTTCCTCCTGCCGCCGCCGCACCGGGTGGTCGAGGACGCCTTCCTCGACCGGGGCAACGCCGAGGTGCTGCTGCGCGCGCTCGCGCTCACCGCCGGGGTGGCCGGCGTCGGCCTCGGGGTGGCGATCGTGCTCGGCCTCGCCATCGGCGTGCTGATGAGCCAGGCCCGCTGGATCGAGCGCGCCGTCTACCCCTGGGCGGTCGTGCTGCAGACCATCCCGATCCTCGCGCTGGTCCCGCTGATCGGCTTCTGGTTCGAGTTCGGCCTGTTCAGCCGGGTGCTGGTATGCGTGCTGATCGCGATCTTCCCGATCATCAGCACCACCCTGTTCGGGCTGCGCAGCGTGGACCGGTCCAACCACGACCTCTTCACCCTGTACGGCGCCGGCCGGCTGACCCGGCTGGTGAAGCTGCAGTGGCCGACCGCGCTGCCGGCGATCTTCGCCGGGCTGCGGATCTCGGCCGGGCTGGCCGTGATCGGCGCGATCGTCGGTGACTTCTTCTTCAAGCAGGGCGCCCTCGGCATCGGCGCGCTGATGGAGGTCTACCGGCAGAACCTGCGCTCCGAGCAGCTGTTCGGAGCGGTGATCCTGTCCTCGCTGCTGGGCGTGCTGGTCTTCTGGTTCTTCGGCTTCCTGGCCCGGCGCGTGGTCGGCTCCTGGCACGAGACGCAGAGCGACCTGATCGCCGAGTAGGGATCAGGCGAAGCGGCCGGTGCCGCAGCGGAGGTCGGCGGCCCGCGACTGCGGGCCGCCGCCGCCACCGCTACTTCACGCCGATGGTGGGATCGATGAACTCGTTGGTCATCAGCTCGCCGACGGTCAGCCCGTTCTTCACCGGCGTCTTCTGGGCGGCGAAGATCGGGCTCACGATGGTGATGATGCGCTGCACCCGGGCCTCCTCGAAGTTGCCGATCGTCCCGTCCTTGCCGTTGGCCAGCACGTCGTTCTCGACCATGGCCTGGGCGGCGGCGTTCGCCTGCTCGACCGAGTAGGGGAACGCCTTCGGGAACTTGCCCACCAGCTCGCTGATGAACTTGTTGGTGCTGGCCGGGTCCGCCGCGTACGCCGCAGTGGACCGCTGCAGCATCGGGACGACCTTCTTCAGGCAGGGCGCCAGCTCGGCCTTGCGGTCCGGCCGGATCGCCAGGGTCTCCGTGTACGTCGGGTAGCCGGAGTCGGCGACCAGCTGGTACTGCACCTTCTTGCCCCAGACCGACTTGTCGTTCTGGTAGCGGATGACCTCGTTGGTGACGTAGCCCTGCTGGACGATCGAGCCCTTCCGGGCCTTCCACTGGTCCGGGGTGCCGGCGTAGCTGGGGTCGACCTGGTCGGGGCGCAGCAGCCCGCTGCCGGTCAGGTACGCCATGTAGGTGGAGCCCTGGAAATACAGCACCTTGGTGTCGGTCGCGCCGATGTCCGCGATGGTCTTGAAGTCCGGGTGCTGCACCGGGTCCCACAGCAGCACGACCGGGCTCTGGTCGAGCGGGGCGAAGACGGACTGCACCGGCTTGCCCGTCCCGCTGACCTGGGCGTTGGCCTCGAGGTCCGACCCGCCGAACATGATCGACTTGTCGGTGTAGAGCAGCGAGGCGGACGGGGTGAAGTTGTTGGCCGGGCCGCCCGAGCGGATCTCGACCTGCACGCCGGTGTCGACGCCGTTGTCGACCAGCTTGCCGGTCACCTTGTTCTTGCCGGAGTCGATGGTCGGGTTCGCGCCGACGAGCCGGTAGAGGCCGCCGTACTCCGCCTGCGGCCACCAGTTGGTCTGGAAGACCACGGTGTCAGGGCAGACGCCCTTCAGCGCGCTGTCCGCGCCGGCGGTGGCCGTGCCCTGCACCTGCTGGCCGCCCTCCCCGGTGCTCGACTCGCTGCAACCGGCGACCACCAGTGCGGTGACCGCGGCCAGGGCCGCGATCGGTCGCCGGGACTTCCGTGCTCGCATGGCTCTCCTGTTCACTGGGATGGCCCGGCGCGGCGCGGCGGGACGGGGAGAAGGGTCGGTGCTCATCGCTCGTCCTCGCGCAGCGCGGCGGACACCCGCGCGGCCAACTCGGCGAAGTCGGCGGTGAAGCGCAGCTCCCGGGGTCTGGGGTAGCCGAAGGGCACCGGGACGTCGGCCACGATCCGGCCCGGCCGCGGTGACATCACCACGACCCGACCGGACAGGAAGATCGCCTCGGCGACCGAGTGCGTGACGAACAGGCCGGTGAACCGGCGGTCGGTGTAGAGCTGGAGCAGCTCGGCGTTCAGCCGCTCCCGGGTGAGCTCGTCCAGGGCGCCGAACGGCTCGTCGAACAGGCACAGGTCCGGGTCGAGCAGCAGCGAGCGGGCCAGTGAGACCCGCATCCGCATGCCGCCGGAGAGCATCCGCGGCAGGTGCCGCTCGAAGCCGGCCAGGCCGACCAGGTCGAGCGCGGCCGCCACCCGGACGCGCCGGTCGGCCCGGGACAGGCCCTTGAGCTCGGCGGCCAGCTCCACGTTGCGGGCGACGGTCCGCCAGGGCAGCAAGGTCGGGTCCTGGAAGACGTAGCCGATCTCGCCGGGCCCGGTCCGGACCTCGCCCTCGGTCGGCCGGCTCAGCCCGCAGGCGAGCCGGAGCAGGGTGCTCTTGCCGCAGCCGGACGGCCCGACCACGCTGACGAACTCCCCGGCCGCCAGCTCGAGGTCCACCCGGTCGAGAGCGATCGTGCCGGTGGCGAAGCGCTTGCCGACGCTGGCGAAGCGGAGTGCGACCGCGGACGGCAGCGCCGTCCCGACCCTGTCCATGCCGCCGGGCACCCTCCTGCTCCCTGTGTCACCGTTCGTGACCGAGGCACTGCTTCGGCCACTCTGGTGCCCAGACAGCCCTGATAGGGCTATCTGGGCAGGGAGCGTACTGCCAAGGCTGCTATCAGGTGGCCTCGGATGCCGGATAGACCATGGTCCGCTTGGCCGGGGTCGCGTCGGCCGGGAAGACCACCCGGAAACCCTGGCCGACGAACTGCTCGATCAGGGTCTGGGCGAGCACGTTCTGGTGGGTCTCGTCGAACTGGATGCCGGCCCACGGCATCACGGTCTGCTCGCCCGGGACGTTGAGGTTGAGCAGCGCGCTGCGGATCCGCTGCGGCTCGGTGCTGCGGGCGCCGTTCACCGCCTGCGCCAAGGCCATCACGGCGGTGAACGCGGACGCGGCCGACTCGCTCATCTCCGCGTTGTAGCGCCGCTTGTAGAGGGCGGTCACCGCGCGCGCGGCCGGGTTGCGCTCGGCCGCCTCGGACGACCAGGACACCGACCGGGACAGGCCGCGCACCACCTGGATCGCGCTCTGGAAGTTGCGCGAGCCGAGGAAGCCGAGCGAGAAGGACAGCACTGCCTTGGGCTTGTACTGCCGGTTGAAGATCGCCTTGATCAGCGGCGGGATCGTGGTCGGGGTGACGTAGAGGAAGAGCGTGTCCGGCTGCAGCGCGATGGTCCGGTCCACCTCGGCCTGCAGGTCCTTGGCGTTGGGGTCGAACGGCACGTTGGGGATCTTCTGCCCGTCGAGCCCGGCTTGGTCGGCCAGCTCGCGCACGGTGGTGACGACGTCGCGGCCGGCCTTGTCCTCCGCGTGCATGATGACCATCCGGCCGTTTATCGCCTGCTTGTCCCGCAGCAGCGCGAGGAAGCCCTCGCCGGCCGACCGCCAGGTCGGCCCGAGCCGGAAGAACCAGTCCCGCCCGGCCTCGGTGAGGAAGGTGGCCGGGCTGTCCGCGTTGACGAACGGGACCTCGAAGCGCTCCGAGCGCTGGCTGGCGAACTCGGTGACCTGCGGGTCGTACGCGCCGACCAGCGCGTCGACGCCCCTGGCGGAGACCAGGTTGTTGACCGCCCGGCCGGCGACCACCTGAGGCTCGTCGCCGGCGGTGTCCTCGGTCTCGATGACGACCTTGCCGCCGCCGATGCCGGGGATGCCGGTGCCGGCGGCGAAGGGCAGCGGGATCGACGGGTTGAGCCCGTTGATCACGTCCGCGGCGAGCTGGGCGCCGCGCTGCGCCTCGACGCCGGCCGGGCCGGTCGGGCCCTTCAGCGGGGCCAGCAGCCCGATCTTGAACTCCTGCTCGCCGGCGGTCGGGTCGGCGTCGTCGCCGGAGCAGCCGCCGGCGGCGACCGCCAGCGCGACGGTGAGGATCAGGGCCAGGCGACGGCGCCGGACGGTCATGGCGGGGGGGTCCTCCGGACAGAGGTGGGCGGGAAGTCCGGCCGCCGCTCGGGGGGCCGAGACCTCGGCAGGCTACCCCCTTCACCGGTGACGGCGGGCCATCGGTGACTTACCGTGCCTGATCGATCGCAGAGCGCAGATTTGCGTCCCCCGGCGTTCACGTCGGCACGTCCGGTGGCCCTATAGTGCCCGAGAAGTACCCCGAAACCGCGTCGGCACGTGGGAAGGTCGCGAGAGCTGGTGGAGAGACTACCCGCGGAGCATGCAGCCACGGCCGCACCGTCCGCGGCGGATCCGTCGGCACGGGGCCGGCGCCGGAGCGAGCCCGAAGGGCCGCCCCCGCCCGTGGACGACCGCCGCCCGGCGCCGCCCGGCGCCGCCCGATCCTCGGCCGAGCCGCCCGAGCCCCCCGCCGGGAGCCCGGCGGCGCCCACCGACCGTCCGGGCCGCAGCTGGTCCGGCCTCTCCCCGCGGCACTGGCGGGTGCGCTCCAAGCTGGTCGCGGTGCTGGTGGTGCCAGCGGTCGCGTTCCTCGTCCTGGCCAGCTTCAACATGGCCGGCCAGATCGGCAGCGCCCGGGACTACGGCCGCGGCGCGACGATCGCCGAGTTCGGCCGCCAGGTCACCACGCTGGTGCACGAGGTGCAGGCCGAGCGCGACCTCGCCGCCGGCTTCATCGCCGGTGGCCGGCTGCCCAGCAACCAGGCCGAGGTCACCAAGATCCTCGAGGACAACGCCAAGGATCCGAAGGCCGACGACGACAAGGTGGTGCCCCCGCTCACCGAGGCCGTGCCACTGGAGTCGCAGCAGCGCAACGTCGACACCGCGCTCGCCAACTTCCGGACCGCGGCCGGTGACCTCGGCGACGTCGGCTCGCAGGCCAACGAGCGCATCGAGGCCGCCAAGGTGCAGCTCGACGGGCTGGCCACGCTCCGCCAGTCGCTGACCCGCCAGCTGCTGACCGAGGGCGCGATCATCGGCAAGTACACCGACGTGGTGACCGCGCTGATCGCGGTCGACCGGGAGATCGGCCAGAGCAGCACCAACCGGGAGCTGACCCAGGACGTCGCGGGCCTCACCGCCCTCGCCGACCTCAAGGAGACGCTGTCCCGGGAGCGGGCGCTGCTCTACTCGGTGGCCTCCATCAAGGGCCTGGACGGCAAGCCGATCGGCGGCCGCTTCCAGCTCGAGCAGGCCCAGCAGTTCTCCTCGGCGATCGCCCGGCGGCAGGCCGCGCTGGCCCGGTTCCGGGCCGACACCTCCGAGTCGCAGCGCGCGCAGTACGACGAGCTGGTCAACGGCCAGGCGGTGCTCGCCGTCAAGCGGCTCGAGGACAGCGTCATCCGGGGGCAGAACGCCCCGGCCCTGGGCCTGGACGCCCAGCAGTGGTATTCGGCCGCGACCACCTATCTGCAGGCCATGCGTGAGGTCGAGGTCGGGCTGCTGGACCAGGTGGTGGCCAAGGCCCGCGAGCTGCGCTCCGACGCGCAGCGGCAGGCGATCACCACCGGTGTGATCATCGCCACCATTCTCGTCATCGCGTTCCTCACCTCGCTGCTCATCGCCCGGATGCTGACCGGCCCGCTGCGCCGGCTGGAGGCCGGCGCCCGCGAGGTCGCGGAGAACCGACTGCCCGAGGCGATCGCCCGACTACGCCGGACCGACACCGCGCCGGTGCCGATGGAAGTCGAGCCGATCCCCATCGACTCCCGGGACGAGATCGGCGAGGTCGCCGCCCGGTTCGACGCGCTGCACCGCCGCGCGGTCGAGCTGGCGACCGAGCAGGCCGCCCTGCGGAACAACGTCAACGCGATGTTCGTCAACCTGTCCCGCCGGTCGCAGGGCCTGGTCGAGCGTCAGCTCAAGCTGATCGACGAGCTGGAGACCGGCGAGCAGGACCCGGACCAGCTGGCCAACCTGTTCAAGCTGGACCACCTCGCCACCCGCATGCGGCGCAACTCGGAAAACCTGCTCGTCCTCGCGGGCGAGGACGCCGGCCGCCGCTGGGGCCGGCCGATCCCGCTGGTGGACGTGCTGCGCGCGGCCACCTCCGAGGTGGAGCAGTACCACCGCATCCAGCTGACCGGCGTCCCCGACGTCGAGGTGATGGGCCACGCGGTCAACCACGTCGTCCACCTCGTCGCCGAGATCTTGGAGAACGCGACCGTCTTCTCCTCGCCCGAGTCGAAGGTGCTGGTGCACAGCCAGCGGCTGTCCGACGGCGGCGCGATGGTGGAGATCGAGGACCGCGGCATCGGGATGAGCAGCCAGGAGATCTCCGACGCCAACGAACGGCTGGCCCGCCCGCCGGTCTTCGACGTCTCGATCTCCCGGATGATGGGCCTGTACGTGGTCGGCCGGCTGGCCGGCCGGCACGGCATCACCGTCCGGCTGCGGCAGTCCGAGACCGGCGGCGTGAGCGCCTTCGTGCGGCTCCCGATCGACGTGCTGGCCAGCCGCTTCGAGCAGCGGCCGGACGAGCCGGCGGTGGCCGGCATGGGTGGCTCCGGTGGTCCGGGCGGTCCCGGTGGCCCGATCCCGGACGGCCGTCCCGGCCGCCCCGGCGTGCTCGGCCTGCCGCCCGGCCCGGGTGGCCCGCCGGGGATGCCGGTCGGACCGGGCCCCCGCCCGGGCACCGGACCGGCCGCGGACCTGCCCCGCCGCCCGCTGTCGCAGCCTGGCCGGGGACCGGAGCAGCCGGTCGGCCCGGGTCCCTCGGGTCCCACGCCGCTGCCGCGGCGCACCCCGGCCGGCGACGGCCAGGGCGGGGACCAGGCGCCGCTGCTGCCCACCGGCGGACTCAACGGCACCAACGGCAGCCCCAACGGGCACACCGGCCGCGGCGTGCCGCCCACCCTCGGCGGCGCAACCCGGGCCGACCTGGCCGGGCCGCCGATGCCGCAGTCCCCGCCGGCGCCGCCCGCGCCGTTCGGGATGGGACCGGCCGGACCGCCGCCGCGGCCCGCGCCGTTCGGGATGGGACCGGGCGGACCGGCCGGACCGCCGCCGCGGCCCGAGCAGCCGTTCGGTGGCCCGCCGACGGGTCCGTACGGGCTGCCTGCGGCGGCCCTGGGCCGCGAGGAGCGGACCCCGATCTTCGAGCAGCTGCAGTCGGAGTGGTTCCGGCAGCGGCCGGCCGCCCGCGCGCCCGGCAGCCCGGACGCCCCGGCTCCGGAGGCGCCGGCCGCGGACGGTGCCAGGGTCGACGGGTCCGGCCAGGCCCGGGTCGCCTCGACCCCACCGCCGCCCGGACCGGTCGCCCCGGCCCCGCCCGGCCCGTCTCCGCGGCACGCGCCGGCCGCCGCCGCACCGGCACACGCACAGGCACCGGCGCCGGCCCGGCCCGGCGAGGACCCGTGGGCGTCGCCCGCGGACGAGGGCTGGCGGGCCGCCGAGCGGCTGCTGCAGCCGGCGACCGGCGGCACCACCCGCGCCGGCCTGCCGATGCGGGTGCCGCAGGCCCACCTCATGCCGGGCGGCGCGGACGTGCCGCCCCCGCCGCCCGCTCCCGGCCCGCCGGCGTACCGTTCGCCGGAGGCCGTCCGCAGCCGGCTCGCCAGCTATCACCAGGGGGTCCGGCGCGGCCGGCACGCGGACCGGAGCGAAGACACCGGTGCCCGCGGGCCCGCGGGGGAGCGCGACCCGTCCGAAGTCCTCGTCCAGCAATCCCAGGAGCAGTCGTGACCTCGTTGAGCCCCGCGGCCCAGAACCTCAACTGGCTCGTCACCAACTTCGTCGACCGGGTGCCCGGCGTGGCGCACTCGGTGGTCGTGTCGGCCGACGGCCTGTTGTTGGTCTCCTCCGAGGGCCTGCCGCGGGACCGCGCCGACCAGCTCGCCGCGGTCGCGTCCGGGCTGACCAGCCTGACCCAGGGCGCGGCCCGCTGCTTCGAGGCCGGTAACGTGGTGCAGACGGTGATCGAGATGGAGCGGGGCTTCCTGTTCCTCATGTCGATCAGCGACGGCTCCTGCCTGGCGGTGCTCGCGGCCACGAGCTGCGACGTCGGGTTGGTCGGCTATGAGATGGCACTGCTGGTCGAACGCACGGGGGACGTGCTCACCCCAGCGGTGCGGCACGAGCTCCAGGCCGTCCTGCCTCGATGACGACGACTTCGGGCTGCGGCGAGCGTCGGGGTGAGCAACTACCAGCCGGAAGGCCCGCTGGTCCGGCCGTACGCGGTCACCGGCGGGCGGACCCGGCCGGACTACGAGCTGGCGATCGAGGCGCTGGTCTCGACCACCCGGCTCGGCGACCGCAGCGCGGAGTCGACCGCACCCGAGCGTCAGCTCATCTGCGACCTGTGCCGGCGGGCCCGGTCGGTCGCGGAGATCGCCGCGTACCTCCGCATGCCCCTTGGCGTCGCGCGAGTGCTGGTGGGTGACATGGCCCAGGAGGGCTTGGTGCGGGTGCACCAGGCCGCCGCCACGACCGATCGACCTGATCTCGCCTTGATGCAGAGGGTGTTGAATGGACTTCGAAACCTCTAGGCAGACCGCCTACGTGGACTCCAGCGCGGCGACGACCTCGGCGAAGATCGTCATCGCCGGTGGCTTCGGCGTCGGCAAGACGACGCTGGTCGGCGCGGTCTCCGAGATCGAGCCGCTCACCACCGAGGCCGTCATGACCGAGGCGAGCGCAGGCGTCGACGACCTGTCGCACACGCCCAACAAGACCACCACCACGGTCGCGATGGACTTCGGCCGGGTGTCGCTGGACAGCGACCTGATCCTCTACCTCTTCGGTACGCCCGGGCAGCACCGCTTCTGGTTCATGTGGGACGACCTGGTCCGCGGCGCGATCGGCGCGGTGGTGCTGGTCGACACCCGCCGGCTGACCGACTGCTTCGCCGCGATCGACTTCTTCGAGGCGCGGCGGCTGCCGTTCATCGTCGCGGTCAACCGCTTCGACGGGATCCTCACCCACTCCATCGAGGACGTGCGCGAGGCGCTCGCGGTCGGCGGCACCACGCCGGTCATCCAGACCGACGCGCGCAGCCGGGAGTCGACCAAGCAGACGCTGATCACGCTGGTCGAGCACGCCATGCGACGGACCCAGGAGGAGCTCACCGCCCGCCGCTGACGGCGACTACTTGTCCACGTCGCCGACCACGAAGAAGAGCGAGCCGAGGACGGCGACCAGGTCGGGCAGCAACGTGCCGGGCAGCAGCACCTGCAGCACCTGCACGTTGTTGTACGACGCCGACCGCAGCTTGAGCCGCCACGGCGTCTTCTCGCCGCGGGAGACCAGGTAGTAGCCGTTGATGCCGAGCGGGTTCTCGGTCCAGCAGTACGTGTGGCCCTCTGGCGCCTTCACCGTCTTGGGCAGCCGTACGTTCACCGGGCCGGTCACCGCCGGCAGCCGGTCCAGCACCGCGTCGCAGAGGTCGAGCGAGACGTACACCTGCTCCAGCAGGCACTCGAACCGGGCGTGGCAGTCCCCGGCGGTCCGCACCGGCACCCGCAGCACGTCGGCCAGCTCGCCGTACGCCAGGTAGGGGTCGTCGCGGCGGAGGTCGAAGTCGATGCCGGAGCCGCGGGCGGCCGGGCCGCTCACCCCGTACGCCCGGGCGTCCGCGGCCGACAGCACCCCGACACCGGTGGTCCGGGCCAGGAAGATCTCGTTGCGCCGGACCAGCCGCTCCAGGTCGCGGCCGACCCGGTCGCGGACGTCGGCGACCGCCCGGCGGACCCGCTCGGTCCAGCCGGCCGGCACGTCCTCCTTGAGCCCGCCGACCCGGTTGAACATGTAGTGCATCCGGCCGCCGCAGGCCTCCTCCAGCACCGCCTGCAGGGTCTCCCGCTCCCGGAAGGCGTAGAACATCGGCGTGATCGCGCCCATCTCGAGCGGGAACGAGCCGAGGAACATCAGGTGGCTGAGCACCCGGTTGAGCTCGGCCAGCAGGGTGCGCAGCCAGACCGCCCGCTCCGGCACCTCCATCCCGAGCATCCGCTCCACCGCGAGCACCACGCCCAGCTCGTTGGAGAACGCGGACAGCCAGTCGTGCCGGTTGGCCAGCATGGTGATCTGCCGGTAGTCGCGGACCTCGAAGAGCTTCTCGGTGCCGCGGTGCATGTAGCCGATGATCGGCTCGGCGCTCACCACCCGCTCGCCGTCCAGCACCAACCGCAGCCGGAGCACGCCGTGGGTGGACGGGTGCTGGGGGCCGATGTTGAGCACCATGTCGGCGGTGGGCAGGTCGTCGGCGCCCGCGCCGGTCCCGACGGTGACGGTCCGGTGCCCGGTCCCGGGCTCGGTGAGGGTCACCCCCTCAGTGTTGCCCCTCAGCCGGAGAACGGCCAGGACTCGGCGGCCGGCTGGCCGCGTTGCTGGCTCATCGCCGACCGGTACATCCGGTCGGCCGCGATCCGGACCGCCCGGTCGGTGTCGACCCCGGTCTGGTCGGCCAGCGTGACCAGCGCGAAGGCGACGTCGCCGAGCAGCACCTCCCACTCCTGGCTGGGCCGGAACGGGCGGCGGCCGTGCTGGGTGGCCCGGTTGACCTCCTCGGCCAGCGCGCCCACCCTGGCCTGCAGGTCCAGCATCAGGGTGGCCGGGGTGGCGTGCAGGCCCAGCCGGTCGGCGGTCTCGGCGACGAAGTGTTGGAGCTCGCGCACGGCGCTAGACATTAGGCCATCGGCGGCGGTGCCGGGGACCGCCGGACCCGGGCTCGCGTGGCCAGCGGCGGGAAGGGCAGCGGCATCCCCACCCCCTGCACCAGCCAGCCGAAGCCGCCCAGCCCGCCGCGGTCGAGCAGCTCGGCCGCCTCGCCGGCCCGCTGCAGACCGCGCAGGTACGCCGCCGGGTCGGTCCGGGACAGCGCGTGCGGTGGCCGGCGGCCGTCCACCCCGAGCGCGGACAGCGCGGCCCGCTGGTCGTCCAGCCGGGTCTCGGTGGCCCCCGCGGCGACCCCGGCGGCGGCCACCGCGTCCAGCGCCACGTGCGCGGTCAGGTCGCAGTCGCCGTCGGGTACGGGCTGCACCTGGTGCCCGCCGCGGAAGCCGGTGAGCGTGCCGCCCGGCGGCCGCCGCCCGGCCTCGTGCCCGTAGTCGACCGCCACCGCCACCCCGCGAGCGAGCCGGCCGACCGCGGTCGCCCAGGCCTCGTCCCGGCTGCGGCCCACCTCCGCCCGGTCGCCCACCTCGGCCAGCGGCCACCAGCGGTCCAGCCAGGCCGCGTCGGGGCCGGCCGGCGGGTCGCCCATCGACTCGGCCCCGGTCGGCGCGACCAGCACCACCCGGGGGCCGGACGCGGTCTGCTCGACGATGTCGAGCGGGATGTCGTCGAGCCACTCGTTGGCCACCAGCAGGCCGGTGACCGGCGACAGCTCGGCGACGTCGCGCACCACCCGGACGCCGGGCAGGTCGAGCGGCCCGACCTCGACCGCGGTCAGCCGCAGTCGGGTGCGCAGCGCCGGGTCGGCGGCCGCCCGGGCCGCGGCGAGCAGCTCGCCGCGGCCCGCGCCGACGTCGACGAGGTCCAGCGGGTCCGGCGCGCCCAGTGCCTCGTCGACCCGGCGGAGCAGCTCCAGCACCGCGCCGGCGAAGAGCGGGGACGCGTGCACCGAGGTGCGGAAGTGGGCGGCCGGCGCCTCACCCCGGGCGTAGAAGCCGCCCGGGGCGTACAGCGCCGCCGCCCATGCCTCCCGCCACGGACGCGCGACCCCCACCCGCGTCACCCTAGGCGGCGTCGAGCACCAGCCCGCCCGGGGCGGTGGCCGCGAACAGCGAGGCGTAGTTGTAGTTGATCTGGCTCGCCTCCCAGGCGTTCGGGTACATGTTCGTGCAGCTGGTCGGCGCCGAGCTGCCGGACATCAGGTCCGCGCACAGCCCGGTGCGCCGGTCCAGCAGCCCGACGATGTGGCCGAACTCGTGGGACGCGATCCGCGGCGGGTAGTAGCCCTGCCAGACCGCCTGGCGTCCCATGTAGACGGTGCCGCGGCCGCCGGGGCGGATCGGGCCGAGGGTGGCCCGCGGCCAGTTGTTGTCGGCGATGACCCGGACGTTGGCGGTCTGGCCGGAGAGCGCCTTGACGATCCGTACGTTGGTCACCCTGCTGTTCAGCGCGGCCACACCGGTGGCGACGGCGGTCTTGAACTCACCGGCCAGGCTGTCGTCGTACGTGAGCGTGGTGACGGCGAGCGGGGCCGGCGCGGCGGCCGGCGCGGCCGGTGCGGCGTGGGCGGGGGTGCCGGCCAGACTGAGCGCGGCGGTGGTGAGAGCGGCGGCGGACAGCGCGAGCACGCGTCGGCGCATGAGTGGTCCCTTTCATCCCGGTCGGCACCCGTCACGACGTTTCCGGGGCCTGATGCCCTGATGCTGCTCGCCCATCCGGCCTAAAGGCAATGCAGATCACACCTCCGGACGAACGCGGGTCGCCGTACCCTGGCCGCGACCGGTACCCCTTCTCGAGGACTGGATCACCGCATGAGCGCTCAGCTGCGCGCCCCGGCCGGGTCCGTGGGCGTCATCGGCACCGGACGGGTGGGCGCCGTGCTCGGCGCCGCGCTGGCCCGCGCGGGCCTGCCTGTGGTCGCTGCGACTGGTGTTTCCGCCGAGTCCGTCGACCGTGCCGGCCGGCTGCTGCCGGGGGTGCCGCTGCTGCCCGCCGACGAGGTGGTGGCCCGCGCCGGCCTGGTGTTGTTGGCTGTGCCGGACGACGAGCTGGGTCGGTTGGTGGCCGGGCTGGCTGACACCGGCGCCTGGCGGCCGGGCCAGTTGGTCGCGCACACCTCGGGGGCGCACGGGCTGGCCGTGCTGGCGCCGGCCGCCTGGGCCGGTGTCCGGCCGCTGGCGCTGCACCCGGCGATGACCTTCACCGGCACCGCGGCGGACCTGGACCGGCTGGCCGGTACCAGCTTCGGGGTGACGGTGGCCGAGTCGGAGCGGGCGGTGGCCGAGGCGCTGGTGCGCCGGCTCGGCGGCAGCCCGGTGCCGGTGGCCGAGGCGGCCCGCCCGCTCTACCACGCCGCCCTGGTGGTGGGCGCCAACCACCTGGTCACACTCGTCAACGAGGCGACCGACCTGCTCCGCCGGGCCGGCGTCGGCGAGCCCGGCCGGGTGCTCGGGCCGCTGCTGCAGGCCGCCCTGGACAACGCGCTGGCCAGCGGCGACGCGGCGCTGACGGGGCCGGTGTCCCGCGGCGACGCCGGCACCGTGGCCGGCCACCTGCGCACGCTGGCCGAGCAGGCGCCGGACGCCGTGCCCGGCTACGCGGCGCTGGCCCGGCTCACCGCGGGGCGCGCGCTCACCGCCGGCCGGCTGTCCCCCGCCCAGGCCGGCCCTCTCCTCGACGTCCTCGGCGAGCTCCCGGCCCGGCCCGCCGCGCCGCCCACGTCCAGCGACCGGGCCCGACCCACCCGCGCCCGGGCCGACGCGTGACCGCCGCCACCGCGGCCCACCCCGGCCGGGTACACCCCGTCCGGATCCCTAGTGCTCTGCCCCGCCCAGCGAGCCACGGCACCAGCCGCCCGGGAAGTGGTCCGGCCCGCTGGGCGAGGCAGAGCCCTAGCCGCGCGGGAGGTGCTCTGGCCCGCTGGGCGAGGCAGAGCACTACCCGCCCCGGTGGCGGTGGCCCGGTCCGCCGGGCGAGGCAGGGCGCTAGTCGGGCGGGACGTGGTTGTCTGGTCCGGTGGGTGGGGCAGAGCACTAGCCGCGCGGGGAGTGCCTGCTGGTCGGGCGCAGGTGGGCGCAGGTGACCGGGGTGGTGGCGCCGCCGGCGGTGGTACGCGGCCGGCGCGAGCTGGCGGCGGCGCTGGGCAGGATCCGGGCCGGTGGCCGCCGGGTCGCGCTGGTGCCGACCATGGGCGCGCTGCACGAGGGCCACCTGGCCCTGGTCCGGGCCGCCGCCGGGCACGCGGACGCGGTGCTGGCCTCGATCTTCGTCAATCCGCTGCAGTTCGGCGCGGGGGAGGACTTGGACCGCTACCCCCGTACACCGGAGTCGGACCTGGCCGCGCTCGCCGGCAAGGGTGTCGAGCTGGTCTTCGCCCCGTCCGTGGAGGAGATGTATCCGGGCGGCCAGCCGGCGGTGACCGTCGCGCCCGGCCCGCTCGGCGGGCTGTTGGAGGGCGCCAGCCGGCCCGGCCACTTCGCCGGCGTGCTCACCGTGGTGACCAAGCTCTTCGGCCTGCTGCGGCCGGACGTGGCCGTCTTCGGGGACAAGGACTACCAGCAGCTGGTGCTGATCCGGCGGGCCGTGGCCGACCTCGAGCTCGGTGTCGAGGTGGTCGGCGTGCCGACGGTGCGGGAGCCGGACGGGCTCGCGCTGTCGAGCCGCAACCGCTACCTGTCCGCGGCCGACCGGGAGCGCGCGCTCGCGCTGTCCCGGGGGCTGCGGGCCGGCGTGGCGGCCGGCGCCGGTGGCGCCGGCGCGGTGCTCGCCGCGGCGACCGCCGAGCTGGCCGGGGTCGACGTGGACTACCTCGCGCTGCGCGGACCCGACCTCGGCGCCGCCCCGGCCACCGGGCCGGCCCGGCTGCTGGTCGCGGCCCGGGTCGGCGGCACCCGGCTGATCGACAACCTGCCGCTCACGCTGGGCCCCGGGTGAGGCTGCCCCGCCGGCTGGCCGCCCCCGCGCCCGGCTGGACGCACCGTACGGACGTGGTCGTCGTCGGCTCCGGCATCGCCGGGCTGTCCGCGGCCCGGCACGCCCGCGCCGCCGGCCACGCGGTGACCGTGGTGACCAAGGTGACCATCGGCGCCGGCTCCACCCGGTGGGCCCAGGGCGGCATCGCGGCCGCGCTCGACCCGGCCGACTCGCCGGCCGACCACCTCGGTGACACGCTCGCCGCCGGGGCCGGCCTGTGCGACGAGGCCGCCGTCCGGGTGCTGGTCGAGGAGGGGCCGGACCGGGTCCGGGAGCTGATCGGGGCCGGCGCCCGGTTCGACCGCGAGCCGGGCGGCGGGCTGGCGCTGACCCGGGAGGGCGGCCACCGCACGGACCGGATCGTGCACGCCGGCGGCGACGCCACCGGCGCCGAGGTGCAGCGCGCGCTGGAGGAAGCGGTCCGCGCCGACCCCGGCATCACCGTGGTCGAGCACGCGCTGGTGCTCGACCTGCTCGCCGGCCCGGGCGGCCGGGCCGCCGGGGTGACCCTGCACGTGCTCGGCGAGGGCACCCCGGACGGGGTCGGCGCGGTGCTGGCCCGGGCGGTGGTGCTGGCCACCGGCGGGATGGGTCAGGTCTTCGCGGCCACCACCAACCCGGCGGTGTCCACCGGTGACGGCGTCGCGCTCGCGCTGCGGGCCGGCGCGGAAGTCACCGACCTGGAATTCGTCCAGTTCCACCCGACCGCGCTGTGGCTCGGCCCGGCCGCCCGCGGCCAGCAACCGCTGGTCAGCGAAGCGGTCCGGGGCGAGGGCGCAGTGCTGGTGGACGCGGCCGGCAAGCGCTTCATGGCCGGCGTCCACGAGCTGGCCGACCTGGCGCCGCGGGACGTGGTGGCCAAGGAGGTCTTCCGGGTGATGCGGGCCGAGGGCCTCGACCACGTCTGGCTGGACGCCCGCGGGCTGGGCCGGGAGCGGCTGGAGCGGCGCTTCCCGTCGATCGTGGCCCGCTGCCGCCAGGCCGGGATCGACCCGGTCACCGAGCCGGTCCCGGTGGTGCCGGCGGCGCACTACGCCAGCGGCGGGGTCCGTACGGACCGGCACGGCCGGACCACCGTCCCGGGCATGTACGCCTGCGGCGAGGTCGCCTGCACCGGCGTGCACGGGGCCAACCGGCTGGCCTCCAACAGCCTGCTGGAGGGGCTGGTCTTCGCCGGCCGGATCGGGGCCGACCTGGCCAGCGGGCTGCCGCCGTACGCCGAGCCGGTGGAGCGGGACGTGCCGGCCGGGCTGGTCGACCCGGCGGCCCGGCCGGAGCTGGCCCGGCGGATGTCCGCCGGGGCGGGCGTGCTGCGGACCGGCGCCGCGCTGGCCGACACCGCCGCCGCGCTGGCGGCCGCCGGCACCGCCGCCACCGAGGTGGGGCCGGAGGCCTGGGACGCGACCAACCTGCACACCGTGGCCAGCGTCCTGGTCGCCGCCGCCACCCGCCGCGAGGAGACCCGCGGCTGCCACTGGCGCGAGGACTTCGCCGAGCGCGACGATGCCCGCTGGCGCGGCCACCTGCGGGCCATCCTCGGCGCCGACGGCACGCTCACCCACACCTACCAGGCGGTCTCCTGACATGCTGCTCGCGGTCGACATCGGCAACACCAACACCGTGCTCGGCGTCTTCGACGACGCCACCCTGGTCGAGTCCTGGCGGGTCAAGACCGACGCCCGGGACACCGCCGACGAGCTCGCGCTGACGTACCGGGGGCTGCTGGGCTCGACCAAGGTGGACGGGGTGGCCGCCTGCTCGACGGTGCCGGCGGTGCTGGCCCAGCTGCGGCTGATGCTCGCCCGCTACTTCCCCAACCTGCCCGCGGTCGTGGTCGAGCCGGGGGTGCGCACCGGGGTGCCGCTGCTCTACGACAACCCCAAGGAGGTGGGCGCGGACCGGATCGTCAACGCGCTGGCCGCGTACCACCTCTATGGCGGCCCGGCGATCGTCGTCGACTTCGGCACCTCGACGAACTTCGACGTGGTGAGCGCCAAGGGCGAGTTCCTCGGCGGGGTGCTGGCGCCCGGCATCGAGATCAGCATCGACGCGCTCGCCGCCCGGGCGGCCCGGCTGGTCAAGGTCGAGCTGACCCGGCCGCGGGCGGTCATCGGCAAGAGCACGGTCGAGGCGCTGCAGTCCGGCATCCTGTACGGCTTCGCCGGCCAGATCGACGGGCTGGTGCGGCGGATCCAGGCCGAGCTCGGCGGCGGCGCCACCGTCATCGCCACCGGCGGGCTGGCCCAGGTGGTGATCGCGGAGAGCGAGACCCTGCAGGTGCACGAGCCCGACCTCACCCTGGTCGGGCTGCGGCTGGTCTACGAGCGCAACTCCTGACCCGGCGCCAGCCGGTGGCGCTCGGCCGTGGTCACGTACGGCATCGAGAAGTGCTGCCGGCCGACCAGCGCCGGGTGGGCGCGGGCCAGCTCGGCGACCCGGGCCAGCAGCTGCTCCCGCTCGGCCGGCGGCATCAGGATGGAGTAGCTGCGGGAGCCGACCAGGTCGACCAGTGCGCCGGCGTCGAGCGGCTGGTCGTGCCGGGTCCGGTGCACCTCGGCCGGCCCGAACCACGGGCCCAGGTCGGGCGGCCGGTAGTCGATGGTGACGCTGGCGTGGTCGGCGGTCTCCCCGATGATCTCCGACAGCGCCCGCACCCAGGCCACCGCGTCGTCCCGGGCGTTGTAGAAGATGCCGAGCACGCCGCCGGGCCGCAGCACCCGGACGATCTCGGCCAGCGCCACGTCCCGCTCGAACCAGTGGAACGCCTGCCCGGCCACCACCACGTCCACCGACGAGTCCGGCAGCGGGATCGCCTCGGCCGAGCCGGGCAGCACCGCGGCGGCCGGCACCACCCGGGCCAGCACCTCGCGCATCCCGCCCGCCGGCTCGACCGCGACGGTGTCCACGCCCCGGCCGGTGAGCTGCCGGGTCAGCTTGCCGGTGCCGGCCCCGAGGTCGAGCGCGCGCAGCCCGGGCCGGTCCCGGACCGGCGCCAGCACGAACTCGACCGCCGACCCGGCGTAGTCGGGGCGGCCCCGCTCGTACGTCTCCGCGGTCGTCCCGGCGACCCACGAGGCCGCGGCGGCCCGGTCCACACCCATCCGGGCAGGGTACGGCTGAGGACCCCCGGACCCGGCCGATACCCTCGTCTGCCGTGACCCAGGCGCCGGCGGCCGAGCAGAGCGACGACCTCTCGGAGCAGGAGCGCGTCCGGCGGGAGAAGCTCGACCGGCTGCGCGCCGGCGGCACCGATCCGTACCCGGTCGGCGTGCCGCGCACCGCGACGCTGGCCGAGGTGCACGCCGCCCACCCGGACCTGCCCCCGGACACCATGACCGGCGAGCGGGTCGGGGTGACCGGGCGCGTCATCTTCATGCGCAACAAGGGGAAACTCTGCTTCGCCACCCTGCGGGAGGGCGGCGCCGCCGGCACCGAGCTGCAGGCCATGCTCTCCCTGGACCGGGTCGGCGCCGACCCGCTGGCCGCCTGGAAGGCCGACGTCGACCTCGGCGACCACGTCTTCGTGGCCGGCGAGGTGATCACCTCCAAGCGGGGCGAGCTGTCCGTGCTGGTCGACGAGTGGCGGCTGACGGCCAAGGCGCTGCGGCCATTGCCGGTCGCGCACAAGCCGATGTCGGAGGAGACGCGGGTCCGGCAGCGGTACGTCGACCTCGTCGTCCGGCCCGAGGCCCGCCGCATGGTGGAAGCGCGCTACACGGTTGTCCGCTCACTGCGCGACGAGTTGCACCGGCGCGGCTTCGTCGAGGTCGAAACCCCCATGCTGCAGTTGCAGCAGGGCGGCGCGAACGCCCGCCCGTTCGTGACCCGCAGCAATTCACTGGACACCGAGTTGTTCCTCCGGATCGCCCCGGAGTTGTTCCTCAAGCGCGCGGTGGTCGGCGGCATCGAGAAGGTCTTCGAGATCAACCGCAACTTCCGCAACGAGGGCATCGACGCCACCCACAGTCCCGAGTTCGCGATGCTCGAGGCGTACGAGGCGTACGGCGACTACGACACCATGGCGGTGCTCACCCGCGAATTGGTGCAGGCGGCCGCGGTCGCCCTGTGCGGTGACACCGTGGTGACACACTTCGACGGTACCGAATACGACTTCGGCGGGGAATGGGCCGAGGTCCGCCTGTACGACGCGGTCTCCGCGGCGGTGCAGGAGGAGGTGACCCCGCAGACGCCATTGGCCCGGCTCCGCGAGGTCGCCAGCGCGCGAGAGGTGCCGGTCAATCCCGCCTGGTCGGCCGGAAAGCTGGTCGAGGAGCTGTTCGAGGCGCTGGTGCAGCACACGCTGGTGGCGCCCACCTTCGTCCGCGACTACCCGGTGGAGACGTCGACCCTGGTCCGGGCGCACCGGGACACCCCGGGCGTGGCGGAGAAATGGGACCTCTACGTGACCGGCGTGGAGCGGGGCACCGGCTATTCCGAGCTGGTCGACCCGGTCGTGCAGCGGGCCCGATTCGTGGAGCAGGCCGTACAGGTGGCCGCCGGTGACCCGGAGGCCATGCGGGTGGACGAGGACTTCCTCCGTGCCCTCGAGTACGGGATGCCGCCGACCGGGGGGTTCGGAATGGGCATCGACCGGTTGTTGCAGATGTTGACCGGTGCACGCGGGATTCGTGAGACCATCCTGTTCCCGCTGGTGCGGCCCGAGTAGGCGGGCCCTGGCAATTCCGAGGAGTTGTCTGGCATGCTGATCGACAACGACTCCGGAAAGAGGGCCCGCATGGCGCAGAAAGTGCAGGTGTTGCTCGTCGACGACCTCGACGGCGGCGAAGCGTCGGAAACGGTGAGCTTCGCGCTCGACGGCACTTCCTACGAGATCGATCTCTCGGAGAAGAACGCCGAGGAGCTGCGCGACGCGTTCGCGAAGTACGTGGGGGCCGCCCGCAAGGCGGGGCGGTCCGGTGGGTCCTCGGGCGGCCGCGCGGCGTCCTCCGGCCGGAGCCGGGGCAGCACCGCGATGGACCGGGACCAGGCTGCGGCGATCCGCTCCTGGGCCAAGAAGCAGGGCCTCAAGGTGAGCGACCGGGGCCGCATCCCGGCCTCGATCATCGAGCAATACAACCAGTCCGCCTGAGGCGGACGGTTGCCGCCCACGGGGGGCGGCCCAGGGGGAGAGGCGCCGGGAGCCAACGGGACCCGGCGCCTCGGCGCGTCCGGACCCCCGTCCGGCCGAGCCCCCGCCCCGCCGAGCCCCCGCCCCGCCGAGCCTCCGCCCCGCCGGCGCCCGGCCCGGCATGCGTTCGCCGTCGGCGTACGGACACCGGAACACCGGCCCCGGACGCCGCAGTTGTGCCTGGTGACGGCCGCAGCGGCGGCAGTCCCGAATGGTTCCGCCACGGTGCCCGGCCGGGCACGTCGTCCCACGCGGGAAGGACGGGCTCCCAGGTCGCGGCTAGAGTTGGCACGGGACGGGGCACCGAGGCCCGGTGACCAGTCCCGCACGGCGCGTCGGTCCCCTCCACGGGGGCGAGCTCCCGGGGCCAGGCACGTGAGGAGAGAGACATGTTCGAGCGATTCACCGACCGGGCCCGCCGGGTTGTGGTGCTGGCGCAAGAAGAAGCCAGGATGCTCAACCACAACTACATCGGGACCGAGCACATCCTCCTGGGGTTGATCCACGAGGGTGAGGGTGTTGCGGCGAAGGCTCTCGAGTCGCTGGGGATCTCGCTGGAGGGCGTGCGCAGCCAGGTCGAGGAGATCATCGGCCAGGGCCAGCAGGCGCCCAGCGGGCACATCCCGTTCACCCCCCGCGCGAAGAAGGTGCTGGAGCTCTCGCTGCGCGAGGCACTGCAGCTGGGGCACAACTACATCGGCACCGAGCACATCCTGTTGGGGTTGATCCGCGAGGGTGAGGGTGTCGCCGCGCAGGTGCTGGTCAAGCTGGGGGCCGACCTCAACCGGGTGCGCCAGCAGGTCATCCAGCTGCTGTCCGGCTACCAGGGCAAGGAGCCGGCCGGCACCGCGTCGGAGGGCACGCCGTCCACGTCGCTGGTGCTCGACCAGTTCGGCCGCAACCTGACCGCGGCCGCCCGCGAGTCCAAGCTCGACCCCGTCATCGGGCGCGAGAAGGAGATCGAGCGGGTCATGCAGGTGCTGTCCCGCCGCACCAAGAACAACCCGGTGCTGATCGGCGAGCCCGGCGTCGGCAAGACCGCCGTCGTCGAGGGGCTGGCCCAGGCGATCGTCAAGGGCGAGGTGCCCGAGACGCTCAAGGACAAGCAGCTTTACACGCTCGACCTCGGCGCGCTGGTCGCCGGCTCCCGCTACCGCGGTGACTTCGAGGAGCGCCTGAAGAAGGTGCTCAAGGAGATCCGCACCCGGGGCGACATCATCCTGTTCATCGACGAGCTGCACACGCTGGTCGGTGCGGGTGCCGCCGAGGGCGCGATCGACGCCGCGTCGATCCTCAAGCCGATGCTGGCCCGCGGCGAGCTGCAGACCATCGGCGCGACCACCCTGGACGAATACCGCAAGCACCTGGAGAAGGACGCGGCCCTGGAGCGGCGCTTCCAGCCGATCCAGGTCGGCGAGCCGACGGTGGCGCACACCATCGAGATCCTCAAGGGCCTGCGCGACCGGTACGAGGCGCACCACCGGGTGTCGATCACCGACGCCGCGCTGGTCGCCGCGGCCGGCCTGGCCGACCGCTACATCTCCGACCGGTTCCTGCCGGACAAGGCGATCGACCTGATCGACGAGGCCGGCTCCCGGATGCGGATCCGCCGCATGACCGCGCCGCCGGACCTGCGCGAGTTCGACGAGCGGATCGCCGGCGTGCGCCGGGAAAAGGAGTCCGCGATCGACGCGCAGGACTTCGAGAAGGCCGCGTCGCTCCGCGACCGGGAGAAGCAGCTGCTCGCGCAGAAGGCGGCCCGGGAGAAGGAGTGGAAGGCCGGTGACATGGACGTCGTCGCCGAGGTCGACGACGAGCAGATCGCCGAGGTGCTGGCCACCTGGACCGGGATCCCGGTGTTCAAGCTGACCGAGGAGGAGACCTCCCGGCTGCTGCACATGGAAGACGAGCTGCACAAGCGGGTCATCGGCCAGGAGCAGGCCATCAAGGCCGTCTCCCAGGCCATCCGCCGCACCCGCGCCGGTCTCAAGGACCCCAAGCGCCCGGGTGGGTCGTTCATCTTCGCCGGCCCGTCCGGCGTCGGGAAGACGGAGCTGTCCAAGGCGCTCGCCGAGTTCCTCTTCGGTGACGACGATGCGCTGATCCAGCTGGACATGTCCGAGTTCCACGACCGCTACACGGTCTCCCGCCTGGTCGGGGCACCCCCCGGCTACGTGGGCTACGACGAGGGCGGCCAGCTCACCGAGAAGGTGCGGCGCAAGCCGTTCTCGGTGGTGCTCTTCGACGAGGTGGAAAAGGCGCACCCGGACGTCTTCAACACGCTGCTGCAGGTGCTGGAGGACGGCCGGCTGACCGACGGCCAGGGCCGCATCGTGGACTTCAAGAACACGGTGCTGATCCTGACCACCAACCTCGGCACCCGGGACATCGCCAAGGCGGTCTCGATCGGCTTCCAGGCCGGCAACGACGTGGGCTCCAACTACGAGCGCATGAAGAACCGGGTCACCGACGAGCTCAAGCAGCACTTCCGGCCGGAGTTCCTCAACCGGATCGACGACATCATCGTCTTCCACCAGCTCACCGAGGAAGAGATCGTCCAGATCGTCGACATCATGCTCCACCGGGTCGACGGCCAGCTCCGCAACAAGGACATGGGGCTGGAGCTCACCACCGCGGCCAAGGCGCTGCTGGCGAAGAAGGGCTGGGACCCGGTGCTGGGGGCGCGGCCGCTGCGCCGCACCATCCAGCGGGAGATCGAGGACGCGCTCTCGGAGAAGATCCTCTTCAACGAGCTGCGGCCCGGCCAGATCGTGGTGGTCGACGTCGAGGGTGCCGAGGACGAGCAGAAGTTCACCTTCCGCGGTGAGCCCAAGCCGACCCCGGTGCCGGACGCGCCGCTGCTGAGCACGACGGCCGAGGGTTCCGAGTAGGTCAACCCGGAGCGGCGGGACCCCTGCTGGGGTCTCGCCGCTCCGTCGTGCCCGGGGTCAGCGGGCGCTGCGCCGCCCGGAACAGCGCCGACGACGGCGCGTACGTCCACCTGCCCCCTGGCACCCGCGCCCCGAGTGACGGCGCCGCGCCCCGAGTGACGGTGCCGCGCCCGAGTGACGGCGCCGCGCCCCGAGTGACGGCGCCGCGCCCCGAGTGACGGCTGAAACGCCGTCACTGGCTCCGGGAGTCCGTCACTCGGCGGCGGGAGGCGTCAGTCGGTGGTGGTGGATCCGGGAAGGGCGAAGTGGCCGTCGGGGAGGGGGGTGACCAGGCCGTCGGCGATCAGCCCGTCGAGGGCGCGGGTGCGCTGGACGGGGTCGGACCAGACGGCGGCGAGGGCGGCGGCCGGCACCGGGGTGTCAGTCTCCCGGAGCACGCCCAGCAGCAGGCCGCGGACCTGCCGGTCGGTGCCGGCGAAGGCCTGCACGGGCCGGCTCGGGCCGTCGTACGGCGGGCAGCCGGCGGCCTGCCACCGGCACCGGTCCCGCACCGGGCACCGCCCGCAGCGCGGCGCCCGCGCGGTGCAGACCAGCGCGCCCAGCTCCATCACCGCCACCCCGAAGCGCGCCGCCCGGGCCGGCTCGGCCGGCAGCAGCGCCTCGACCGCGGCGAGGTCCCGGGTGGTGGCCGGCGGGCCGGCGTCGCCCTGCCCCTGCACCGCCCGGGCGACCACCCGGCGGACGTTGGTGTCCACCACCGGGTGGCGCCGGCCGTACGCGAACGAGGCGACCGCTCGGGCCGTGTACGCCCCCACGCCGGGCAGCGCGAGCAGCTCGTCCAGCTCGACCGGCACCACCCCGCCGTGCCGCTCGGTGATCGCCACCGCGGCCTCCCGCAGCCGCAGCGCCCGCCGCGGGTAGCCGAGCCGGCCCCACATCCGGACCGCCTCCCCGGCCGGCGCCGCGGCCAGCTCGGCCGGCGTCGGCCAGCGCGCCAGCCAGGCCTCGTACGCCGGCAGCACCCGCGCCACCGGCGTCTGCTGCAGCATCAGCTCGCTGACCAGCACGGCCCAGGCGGAGGTGCCGGGGCGGCGCCAGGGCAGGTCCCGGGCGTGCTCGCCATACCAGTCGAGCACCGGCTCCGCGATCTCCATCACGGCCGAGCGTAGTGCCGGTGACGGCCCGGCGCGGCTCCCCGGACCGGGCCCGGGCCGCGGCTACGGTGGTCCGGTGCTCCAACCGGTGGGCCCCCTGCCGGCGTCGGTCTACTGGCGGCGCCGGGCGTTGGCGGCCGCCGTCGTGCTGCTCGTGCTGGTGATCGGCTGGGCCGCACTGCCCGGCGGCGGGTCGGACCGCCCGGACACCGCCGCCGCAGTCGGCTCGCCCACCCCGGAGGGCGGCACGCCGGCCTCGCTGGCGGCCACCCCGCCGGCTGGTGGTGGCTCCGGGGGTGGCGGCGGCTCCGGTGCTGGCGCCGAGCCGGCCACCGTGACGCCCACCCCCAGCCCGCCGCCGGCCAAGCCGGTCCCGCCGAAGCCGTGCGCGGACACCGCGCTGCAGCTGCGGGTGCTGCCCGAGCGCCCGGCGTACGAGGTCGGCCAGCAGCCGGTGCTCGACCTGGTGGTGCGCAACGTCTCCACCGTGCCCTGCGTCCGCGACCTCGGCGCCGCGCACCAGGAGGTCCTGCTGTACGACCGGACCAACCGCCGGCTGTGGTCGAGCAACGACTGCTACCCGGGCGGCACCCGCGACCCGCAGGTGCTCGGCCCGGGCGACTCGGCCAGCTTCTCGGTCACCTGGTCCGGGCTGTCCTCCCAGCCGAAGTGCGCGGGCGAGCGGATCCGGGTCGGCCCCGGCGGTTACACGCTGCTCGGCCGGCTCGGCACCCTGGTCAGCAAGCGGTCCGCGATCCGGCTCACCTGAGGCGGGCCGGTCCGCCGGCGGTCAGACGTACCGCTCGAGGATGCTGGACTCGGCCAGCCGGGACAGGCTCTCCCGCACGCTGCGGGCCCGCGACTCGCCGACGCCCTCCACCGCCTGCAGGTCGTCCACGGTGGCGGCGAGCAGCTTTTGCAGGCCGCCGAAGTGGTCGACCAGCCGGTCCACCACCGTGCCGGGCAGCCGCGGCACCTTGGCCAGCAGCCGGTAGCCCCGGGGGCTGACCGCGCTCTCCAGCGCCTCCGGGGTGGCCGGGTAGCCGGCGGTGCGGGCGACCTGGCTGAGGTCGAGCAGCTCGGTCGCGGACAGCGAGGCCAGCTCGGCCAGCGCCTCCTCCGTCGGCCGGGTGCGGCGGCCGCCCGCCAGGTAGTCACGGGCGACCAGCTGCCGCTCCCCGTCCACCCCGGCCAGCAGCTCGTCCAGCTGCAGCGACAGCAAGCGACCGTCGGTGCCGAGCTCGACGACGTAGCCCTCCAGCTCGTCGGCGATCCGGCGCACCATCTCCAGCCGCTGGGCGACCGCCATCGCGTCCCGGACGGTGACCAGGTCCTCGATCTCCAGCGCGGACAGCGTGCCAGCGACCTCGTCCAGCCGCATCTTGTAGCGCTCCAGGGTGGCCAGCGCCTGGTTGGCCCGGGACAGGATGGCGGCCGAGTTGTCCAGCACGTAGCGGCGGCCGTCGACGTACAGCCCGATCACCCGCATCGACTGGCTGACCGAGATCACCGGGTAGCCGGTCTGCGAGGAGACCCGCTGCGCGGTGCGGTGCCGGGTGCCGGACTCCTCGGTCGGGATGGACGGGTCCGGCATCAGCTGCACGGCGGCCCGCACGATCCGGGAGCCGTCGGTGGCCAGCACCACCGCACCGTCCATCTTGGCCAGCTCGCGCATGCCGGTGGCGGTGAACTCCACGTCCAGCGGGAAACCGCCGGTGCAGATCGACTCCACCACCCGGTCGTTGCCGAGCACGACGAGGGCCCCGGTGTTGCCGCGCAGGATGCGCTCCAGACCGTCCCGCAGGCCGGTCCCCGGCGCGATCATCGCGAGCGTCGTGCGCAGCTTGTCCTCGCGGTCCGCCACCGCCACCCTGCTCCCTCCGCTCGGTCGATCGTCGCCAGTCTACGGTCGGGGTGGCCGTCCGGGTGGCCATCCGGACACCGGACGTGAGGACCCGTGCCCGCGAACCGTACCCGGGGGCGTCCGAGGCTCAGTCGGTGACGGCGCGCAGCTCGGGGCGGGACCGGTGGGGAGCCGGCCGGCTCTCGGCCGCGGCCGCGGCGACCCGCAGCGCGGAGGCGATGTCCGGCACCTCGATCGCCCGCAACCCGGCCGGCACCGGCCCCGGCTCCATCGGCACCAGCGCGGTGGTGAACCCGAGCCGGGCCGCCTCGGCCAGCCGCCGCCCGGTCGCACCGATCCGGCGCACCTCGCCGGACAGGCCGACCTCGCCGACCGCCACCAGGTCCGGCGGCATCGGGGTGTCCCGGGCCGCCGACGCGACGGCCAGCGCCAGCGCCAGGTCGGCCGCCGGCTCGGTCACCCGGACCCCGCCGACGGTGGCGCAGAAGACGTCGTCCGCGCCGAGCTGGACCCGCCCGCGCCGCTCCAGCACGGCGAGCACCATCGCCACCCGGGACGAGTCGAGCCCGCTGACCGCGCGCCGCGGGGTGGCCAGGCTGGACCGAGCGACCAGCGCCTGCACCTCGGCCAGCAGCGGGCGCCGGCCCTCCACCGTGACGGTCACGCAGGTGCCGGGGACCGGCTCGGGCCGGCGGGACAGGAAGAGCCCGGACGGGTCGGGCAGCCCCTGGATGCCGCCGTCGGTGAGCTCGAAGCAGCCGACCTCATCGGCCGGGCCGAACCGGTTTTTCGTCGCCCGCACCAGCCGGAGCGTCGAGTGCCGGTCGCCCTCGAACTGGAGCACCACGTCCACCAGGTGCTCCAGCACCCGCGGCCCGGCGATGGCGCCGTCCTTGGTGACGTGGCCGACCAGCACCGTGGCCATGCCGCGGCTCTTGGCCGAGGCGATCAGCGCCGCCGCCACCGCCCGGACCTGGGTCACGCCGCCGGCCGCGCCCTCGGCCGCGGGCGAGGCGATCGTCTGCACCGAGTCCACCACCAGCAGCCCCGGCGACACCGCCTCCACGTGCGCGAGCAGGGCGGCCAGGTCGGTCTCGGCGGCCAGGTAGAGCGCCGGGTCGAGCGCGCCGGTCCGCTCCGCCCGCAGCCGCACCTGGGCGGCGGACTCCTCGCCGGTGACCACCAGGGCGGGCGCGTCGCCGGCGGCGGCGTAGCGGTGGGCGACCTCCAGCAGCAGGGTGGACTTGCCGACCCCGGGCTCGCCGGCCAGCAGCAGCACCGCGCCGGGCACCAGGCCGCCGCCGAGCACCCGGTCCAGCTCGCCGACCCCGGTCGGCCGGGCCCGGGCCGCGGCCACGTCGACCTCGGCGATCGGGCGGGCCGGCGCGCTCACCGCGCCCGCGGTGACCGCCCCGGCGAGCGGGCGCAGCCCGACCGGCCCGGCGCCGGCCTCGGCCACCGTCCCCCAGGCCTGGCACTCCGGGCACCGCCCGACCCAGCGCGGCGGGGTGTGCCCGCACTCACCGCACCGGAAGGCCGCGCGATCCCTGCTCTTCGCCACCGGGCGACCGTAGCGGCCGGCACCGACAAAAGGCGGCGCCTACCCCTCGGCGCCGGCCTCGCCCTCGCCCTCGGCCGGGACGGTCGGCGCCGGCTCGATCTCCTCCATCGGGATGGCCACCGCCACGTTGACGGTCACCTCACCTGCCTGCTGGAAGACGAAGGTGACCGGCACGACCTGGCCCGGCCGGAGCAGCCGGGTCAGCCCGGTGAGCACGATCTCCGGCCCGCCGTCCTTGAAGGACACCACCCCGGTGCCGGGGATGGTGATGCTGGTCGCGGTCTCCTCGGGCGTGGGCGACGGGGTGGGCGACGCGGTCGGCGAGGGCGACTCCGACCCGGAGGGCGTGCCCGAGGGCGACTCCGACTCCGAGGGCGAGGCGCTCCCGGACGGCTCCGCGGACTCCGACGGCGTCGCCGAGGCGGTCTCCGACGGCTGCGGCGTGCCGCTCGCGGTCGGGGTGGCGCCGGCAGCCGGGGTCGCGCTCAGCTCCGCCCCGTCCGCGATCTCGCTGCGCACGGCGACCAGCGCGTCGGACTGCCGGGACCCGTTGACGACGATCAGCTCGACCCGGGCGTCCCCGCCCCGCGGCCAGCTGCCGGTCTCCGGGTACTCGATCGTCACGTCCCGCAGCGCCAGGTCACCGACCTGCGCGTAGTTGCCGTCGATGGTCGGGATCTGGTCGGCGGTCTGGGCCTGCTGGCCGGCGTGGCAGCCGGCGAGCAGGGTGGCGCCGGCGGCGGCCAGCGCGGCCACTGCCACCCGGGACCTCCCGGCGGTGCGGCGCGACGTGCGGATCACGGCCACCGGCCTCCTGTCGTACGGCGTCTCGGGCCGCCAGCGTAGCGGCGCTCCGACCGGCCTACCCGCGCAGGTCAGGACCGACGCCCTCAGCGGAGCGCGGTGCCAGATCCGACCAGCAGCGCGACGTCGACCGCGGCCACCACCAGCACGCCGAGGAACGCCGCCCGCGAGCCCGGCCGGCGGCCCAGCACCGCGGCGCCGGCGCCGGCCAGCAGCGCCACCGTGACCGCGGCCAGCCCGGGCGCGCCGACCGGGCCGGGCGGCCCGAGCGCGAGCACCACCGAGGCGGCCAGCAGCAGCACCGCGGCGGCCGCCCGGCTGGCGGGCGCGCCCAGCCGGTGCGGCAGCCCGCGCACGCCGGTGCGCAGGTCGTCCTCGATGTCGGGCAGCACGTTCGCGAAGTGCGCGCCGGCGCCGAGCAGCGCGCCGGCCGCGACCAGCCAGCCCTCCACCGGCCGGCCGGGCAGCCCGGCGGTGACGAACGCGGGCAGCAGCCCGAAGGACACCGCGTACGGCAGGACCGAGAGCGGGGTCGCCTTCAGCCGCAGGTTGTACGCCCAGGCCGAGGCGACCGCCACCAGGTGCAGCCCGCCGGCCACCGGCCCGGACAGCAGCGAGAGCGGCACCACCGCGACCGCGGCGGCCAGCGTCGCGGCCCGCAGCAGCGCCGGGTCCAGGGTGCCCACCGCGACCGGCTTGTCGGGCCGGGCGGTGCGCACGTCGCGGTCCCGGTCGAGCAGGTCGTTCATCCAGCCGATGGACAGCTGCCCGGCCAGCACCGCGGCGGCCACGGCGAGCGTGCCGGCCAGCCCGCGCCCGACCGCGGCGGCCAGCGCGGCCGCCACCGCGGTCACCGCGGCGGTCGGCTCGGGGTGGCAGGCGCGGACCAGGCCGCGGACGGTGTCCACCCGCGACACCGTACGGCCGGGTCAGCCGGTGGGGGCGGGGGTCCCGACGCCGAGGCGGAGCGCGTCCAGCTCGCGGTCGAAGTTGGCCGCCGGGATCGGCTCGGCCAGCACCCGGGCGACCCGGCCGTCCGGACGCACCAGCACGAGCACCGGACCGCCGACCGCCCGCCGCCCGCCGATCTCCGCCTTGTACGTCCCCGCCAGCGCGCCGGTCGGCTCGGCCAGCCGGACCGTGCCGGCGTCGGTCAGCCCGGCCGGCAGCGGCGGCACCCGCCGGTCGACCAGCGCGAACCGCACGCCGCGCCCGAGGGCGGCGGTCCCCACCTGCGCCAGCGCCCGGTCACAGCCGCAGCCGACCGGCGCGAGCGCGAGCACCGCCGGCCGGAAGTTGCGCAGCGGCCGGGAGGTGTTGTCCGGCAGCGTCACCGGCAGGTCGGGCAGCAGCCCGTCGTTGCGGCCCGAGGTCGCCAGCGGGGCCGGCGCGGTGGCCGGCCGGCGGGGCTGGAAGAGCACCAGCAGGCTGGCCATCCCGGCCAGCATGAGGACCACGATCATCAGCGGGCCGCTGACCCCGCGCGGGCCGAGCAGCCGGCGCAGCCGCGCCCGCCGGGCCCGGGCGCGGCGCTCCCGGCGCAGCGCGCGCACCTCGGCGTCGAGCGCGCTGATGTCGTCGGGGATGACGACGCGGTCGATCCAGGACCCGCCGGCGCGGTCGTCCTCGTCGTCGCGGCGCACCGCTCCACTGTCCGCCGTGTCCGCGCGGTACGCAACGGTCCGGGGACCCGCCGTGGGCGGCCGGGAGGCGGTCACCGGGGACCCGGCCGGCACCCTCGCGGCGCTGATCGCTGCGCTGCGTGACGGGCCAGCATGCACTTCTGGAGTTGTCAACCCCCGTTTGCCCGTACCCAGAGCCCTGACCTGCACAAACGGTCGTCGCGCAAGGTGAGGCCAGGCCGTCGGCGTGTTATTCTGGGTGAAGCGAAAGGGGTCACATACACATGGTTTTCAAGGTCGGCGAGACCGTCGTCTACCCGCACCACGGGGCAGCTGTCATCGAGGCCATCAAGACCCGCGTCATCAAGGGCGAGGAGAGGATCTATCTGGTCCTCAAGGTCGCCCAGGGCGACCTGACCATCGAGGTTCCCTCCGCCAACGCCGAGATCGTCGGGGTCCGCGACGTCGTCGGCCAGGAGGGCCTGGACCGGGTGTTCGAGGTGCTGCGCGCCCCGCACACCGAGGAGCCGACCAACTGGTCCCGCCGCTACAAGGCCAACCTGGAGAAGCTCGCCTCCGGCGACGTCAACAAGGTGGCCGAGGTCGTCCGCGACCTGTGGCGCCGTGACCGGGAGCGTGGCCTCTCCGCGGGTGAGAAGCGCATGCTCTCCAAGGCCCGCCAGATCCTCGTCAGCGAGCTCGCGCTCGCCGAGGGGACCAACGAGGACAAGGCCGAGGTGCTCCTCGACGAGGTCCTCGCGTCCTGACCCCGCGTCCCGGTGGACGTCGCAGGTCTCCTGCTGGCTGTCGCTGACGGCCAGCACCACGCGGTCACGCCGCCGATGCCGCTCCGCCGGCTCGGCGGCGTTCCGCTGCTGGTGCACGCCGCGCGAGCTCTGCGGGAGAGCGGTGTCGTCGGACCGCTGACCGTGGTTGCCCCGCCGGACGGCGTGGCCGCGGTCCGCGCCGCGCTGGTCGACTTCCCGGACGCCGCGGTGGTGGCGGGCGGCTCCCGGCACGAGTCGCTGCACCTCGGGCTGGCCGCGCTCGGCGCGGAGGCCGGCATCCTGCTGGTGCACGACGCCTGCCGGCCGCTGGCCCCGCCGGAGCTGGCAGTCCGGGCCGTCGAGGCGGTCCGGGCCGGCGCCGACCTCGCCGTGCCTGTGCTGGAGATGACCGAGACGGTGAAGGAGCTGGACACCGACGGCTGGATCACCCGGACCGTGCCCCGGGAGACCCTGGTCCGCGTCCAGGCTCCGTGCGCGGTGCGCCGCGACGTGCTGGTGGCCGCCCACCAGGGCTGCCCGGGGACGGACGAGAGCTCGTGGCTGACCGGCGCCGGCATCCGGGCCGTCGCGGTGGACGGGCACGACGACGCGTTCGCGGTGCTGCAGGACGCCGACCTCGGCCTCGCCGCCGCCGTCCTCGCCGGCCGCGCTCACTGACCGAGCAGGCGGGCGGCGAGCTCCAGGTCGGCGCGGTAGGTCACCTTGAGGTTGCGCGGGTCGCCGGGCAGGCAGTGCACCCGCAAGCCCGCGTACCGCTCGACGCAGGCCGCGGTGTCGGTCCCGGTGAAACCGTCCCGGTCGGCCAGCTCGTACGCGCTCAGCAGCTCGGCCGCCCGGAACGCCTGCGGCGTCTGCACCCGGACCAGCCGCCGCGCCGCCGGCTGCGGGCACACCCCGTGGGCGGCGTCGACCGTGCCGGCGTCGGTCAACGGCACCCCGGGCACGGCCGCGCCGTGCACCCGGGCCGCGGCCAGGGTCGCCTCGATCAGCTCGCAGCTGGCCAGCGGGCGGGCGCCGTCGTGGATGGCGACCACCTCGATCTCACCGGCCCGTACGGCCGGGGCCAGGTGCCGCAGCGCGGCCCACTCGGAGCCGTGCCGGGTCGCCCCACCGGCGACGATCTCGACCGCGCCGCCGGTCGCCTCCGCCGCGGCGCGGGAGTGCTCGGCGTCCTCGGGCCGGGCGACCAGCACCAGCCGCCGTACGGACGGGGCGGCGGCGAAGGCGCCCAGCGCCCAGGACAGCAGCGGCCGCCCGGCCACCGGCAGGTAGACCTTGTTGCCGGCCGCGCCGACCCGGCTGCCCGAGCCGCCGGCGAGCACGACGGCGGCCGCGGGACCCATGCCCGCACCGTAGCCGCGCCGGCCGGCCGGATCACCTTTGCGGGGTGTCCTCGTTCCGGCCCGCCGCGCCAGCGGGCCTTCTCCGGGACCCGCCGAGCAAAGGTGATCCACAGCCGGGGAGAATGGAGCGCATGCGGGTGGGCATCGGGGTCGACGTGCACCCGATCGAGCCGGGCCGGGAGTGCTGGCTGGCCGGCCTGCACTGGCCGGACGCCGACGGCTGTGCCGGGCACTCGGACGGCGACGTCGCCGCGCACGCCGCCTGCGATGCGCTGCTGTCCGCGGCCGGGCTCGGTGACCTCGGCTCGGTCTTCGGCACCGCCGACCCGCGCTGGGCCGGCGCCTCCGGGGTCACCCTGCTCGCCGAGGCCGCCGTCCGGGTCGCCGCCGCCGGCTGGACGGTCGGCAACGTCGCGGTCCAGCTGATCGGGGAGACGCCGCGGGTCGGTCCGCGCCGGGCCGAGGCCGAGGCGGCGCTGTCGGCCGCGGTCGGGGCGCCGGTCAGCGTGTCCGCGACCACCACCGACGGGCTGGGCCTGACCGGCCGGGGCGAGGGCCGGGCCGCGGTCGCGACCGCCCTGCTGCAGCCGGCCTGACGTGCTGGGCGGGGACGGTCCCCCAACCGTCCCCGCCCACCCCCCAGCTACGGCGTGGCCGGGTCCTCGCCGCCGTGCGCCCCGTCCAGGCAGTCCCGGATGAAGACGACCGCGTCCCGCTCGGTGCGGAACGTCCGTCGCCGCCCGGTCCCGACGTGCTCCACGACGCCGCGCAGGTCGGCCGGCGTGGCGGAGCCCGCCGCGGGTGTCCACACCCGCACCAGGAAGGTCTGCACGCCGGGGAGCCTGCCGGCGCCCCTGTGGGTGCGCTTAACGCCGGCTGAAGGTGCCGTCCCCGCGCCGCCGCCGGACCGCCGGGAACGGCTCGACCTCGACGTCGATCTCGTCCATCCGCTCGGCGTACGACCGGTAGCGCCGCCTCGCCTCGCCGTGCCGGCCCGCCTCGGCCAGCGTGGTGACCAGGCCGAGGTGCGCGGTCTCGTCGTACGGGTCCCGCTCCAGCACCCGCAGGTGATAGCGGACGGCCAGGTCGTGCTCCCCGTCCACGGTGGCCCGGGCGGCCAGCGCGCGCGCCACCGCCAGGTAGCTCGCCCGCGCCTCCTCGCGCAGCGGCACCGCCCAGTCCTCGTACGGGTCGTCCTCGCAGAAGTCGCCGCCGTACGCGGCCTCGGCGCCGGCCAGCAGCACCCCCGCCTCCGGGTCGCCGCCGGTCACCGCGTCCAGCCCGGCGGTCGCGGTGGCGAGGAAGTCCTCCACGTCCACCGGCAGCCGGCCGAGGCGGACGGTGTGCCGGTCGGCGAGCACGTACGCGTCCTGCGGCTCCCGGCGGCCTGGGTCGAGCACGGTGCGGACCGTGGACAGCGCGACGGACAGCCGGTTGGCCACCTTGTCGGCGTCCTCGCCCGGCCACAGCGCCTCGGCCAGCACCTCCCGGGTGGCCGGCCGGCCGCGCCGGGCGACCAGCAGCTTGAGCAGGTCGCGGGCCTTCTTCGACTGCCACTCCTCGACCCGGACCGGCACCCCGTTGCGCAGCACCCGGAAGCCGCCGAGCGCCTGCACCCGCACCGGGTCCGGCGGTGGTGCGGCCACCGCGCGCAGCAGCCCGGCGGCGCCGGCCGCCTGCTCGCGGACGCCGGCCGCGCGCAGCCGGTGCTCGGCCGCGGCCGGCGCGCCGGCGCCGAGGCGGGCCAGCGCGTACGCCACCCGGGCCTCGCCGACCTTGTCCCCGATGCCGGCCCGGATCGCGGCCGCCTCGCGCAGCCGGCCGAGCTCCTGGCGGGGCGCGGCGGCGGCCAGCGCGGCCAGCTCGAGCGCGCCGGCCAGCCCGGCCCGGTCCCGGCGGGCGCCCGCCACCTCCGCCGCCGTCTCGGCGTGGGTGGCCGCCGCGGCCCGGTCGCCGGCGTCCAGCGCCACCCAGCCGGCGGCCAGCTGGGCGCCGACCCAGGCCAGCCCGCGGCCGCCGGTCAGCGCCCGGGCGGCCAGCTCGGCCGCCCGCGCCGGCTCCTCGGCCGCGACCAGCAGGGCGAGCCCGGCCAGCGCGGGCACCAGCCCCTGCTGGTCGGCGGACCGCTCGGCCTGCCGGACGGCCTCGGCGTACGCCGCCGCGGCCAGGCTCAGGTCGCCCCGCTCGCGGTAGACGTCGCCGAGCCCGACCAGCGGGTACGCCACCCAGCCGCTGCCGGCCCGCTGGCAGGCCGCCCGGGACGCCTCGAAGTCGGCGATCGCCTCGTCCAGCCGGCCCAGCCACCGGTACGCCTCGCCCCGGTTGACCAGCGCGACCCCGAGCACCACGGCGAAGCCGTTGAGCTCGGCCAGCCGGATCGCCAGGCTCAGCTCCTCCAGCGCCCGGCCGAAGTCGCCCTCCTCGATGCAGAGCGACCCGCGGTTGGTCCGGATCCGGGCCAGCTGCAGCGCGTCGCCGGCCCGCTCGGCCGCCTCCAGCGCGCGCAGGTAGTGCGCGTCGTTGGCGGCCCGGTCGCCGTCCAGCGCGGCCAGCATGGCCAGCACGGTGTGCGCACCGGCCAGCGCGTCGTCCGCTCCGGAGGCGACGGCGTCGGCGTACGCCGCCTCGGCCGCCTCCCGGCACTCGGCCACTTCACCGCGCAGCCAGTGCACCGCGGCCCGCCACACCGACAGCTGGGCGCCGTCCGCGGTGCCCCGCGCCGGCCGGCCGCGGCGCAACGCCGCCAGCGCTTCGTCCAGCTCGCCGCGCAGGTAGTGGATCAGCCCGGTCCGCCAGGCCAGCCCGGCGTCCACCTCGCCGTCGGCGCCCGCCGCCCGCTGGAAGCAGGCGAGCGCCCCGGACCAGTCGCCCCGCACCTGCCGCGCCTCGCCCTCCAGCCGGTCGATCGCCGGGGTCCGCAGCGCCGCCGGCAGCGCGGCGGCGACCGCGACCACCCGGTCGGCCGCGCCGGCGGCCAGCAGCTCCGGGCCGCGCCGGGCCAGGAAGGCGGCGGCCGGCTCGCCGCCGAGCACGGCCACCGAGCCGAGCGCGTCGCCGAGGTGGCCGGCGCCGGCCAGCCAGTCGGCGGCGGCCGCGTGCACCCGGCGCGCCTCGTCCGGCGGCAGCGCCAGCGAGTCGAGCGCGAACTCGCGGACCAGGCTGCCGAGGGCGAACCAGCCCTCGATCCCGCCGCCCGGCTCCAGGAAGAGCCCCTGCCGGGCCAGCCCGGCCAGCGCGGCCGGGTCGGAGTCCAGCCCGAGCGCGGCGCACAGCCCGGCGCTGAACCGCGGCAGCGGCGCGACCGTCCGGACCAGCTCGCGCAGCGCGGTCGACTCGCGGCCGAAGACCTCCTCGGCCAGGTACGCGTACAGCCCGCCGCCCGGGCGGGCCAGCGCCGCCAGCCCGGCGGCCCGCTGGTCGGCCGGCCGCAGCCGCAGCGACTCGGCGGCCAGCACGGTCGCCGCCGGCCAGCCGCCGGTCCACCGGTGCAGCGTGCCGGCGAGCTCGGCGCCGTCCGGGCCGAGCACGGCGGCGAGCAGGGTGCGGGTCTCCGGCACCGAGAAGCGGAGCAGACCGGCGTCCAGCTCCAGCAGCTGGCCCCGGCCGCGCAGCCGGGCGACCGGGAACGGCGGGTCGGTCCGGGACGACAGCACCACGTGCAGCCGGGTCGGCGCGTGCCGGCACAGCCCGGCGACCAGCCGGGCCGCCGGCCCGCCGGGCGGCAGCTCCTGCAGGTCGTCCAGGATCAGCAGCAGGTCGGCGTGCACCTCGCGGTCGAGCAGCTCGCCGAGCACCGCGGCCATGTCGTCGGCGCGGGCCAGCTCGTCGGAGTCCGGCCCGAGCGAGCCGCCGAGCACGGCCGCGGCCGGCAGCGCGGGCAGCCGCAGCCGGAGCGCGTCCAGCAGCCCGCGTACGAGCACCGGCAGGGCCGCGTCCTCGGGACCGACCGTGTACCAGGCCGCCCGGGAGCCGGCCGCCCACTCGGCCAGCAGGGTGGACTTGCCGAAGCCGGCCCCGGCGACGACCGTGGTCAGCCGCCGCTCCGCGGCGCGGTCCAGCCGCGCGCGCAGCTCAGGGCGGTCCACCAGCCCGGCGGGCAGCGCCAGCGGCACGATCTTGCCGGTAGGCGTCTCCGCCCGGGCACCGGCCGGGTTCGTCGTCACCTGCTGTCCTTGATCACGGAGCGCCCAGGATCGCACGTATGGCAGAGCACGCTCCGGCCGGATCCGGGCAATCCCGCCCGATCCGTCCCGACGCCGCGATCCGCCGCGCCGCCACCGGGGCGGGGGACATGCCTTAGCCTCGGGGGCCGTGATCGGGGACGGTCCCGCCGGGAGCCACCCGGCCGTGCGGCAGGCGGCGGAGCTCCTCGCCCGGGGGCGCGCCGCGGAGGCGGCCGAGGCGCTCGCGGCCGCGCTGGCCGCCGGCCTGGACCGGGCCGATCTGCTCGACCCGCTGGCCGGGGCACTGCTCGCCGCCGGCCGGCCGGAGGAGGCGCTGGACGCGGCCGACCGGCTGGTCCGGCTGGCGCCGGAGTCGGCGACCGGGCACCGGCGGGCCGCCGCCGCGCTGGGCCGGCTGGGCCGGCCCGGGCTGGCGGTCGAGGCGGCGGGGGAGGCGGCACGGCTCGCGCCGGGAGACTGGCGGGCCCAGGCGGCGCTGGCCGAGGCGCTGGTCGGCGCCGACCGTGCGCGGGACGGGTGGGACGCGGCGGCGCGTGCGGTGGAGCTGGCGCCGGCGGAGGCGGGTGCGCATGCAGCGGTGGGGGCGGCGTGCGCGGCGCTCGGGGACACCCGGCAGGCGACGGCGGCGTACCGGCACACCCTGCTCCTCGACCCCACCCACCCCACCGCCCGCGACCACCTCACCGCCCTCGGCACCCCGCCCCCCACTCCGTCGGGTGCCTCGCCCGGCGCCCTGCCGGGTGCCTCGGCCGGCGCCCCGCCCGGCCCGCCGCCGGGCGGCCCGCTCGGCACCCTGCCCGGTGCCCAGCCGGGTGCCTCGGCCGGTGCCCCGCCAGGCGTCCCGGCCGACACTCCGCCCGGCGGCCGGCCCGGCTCCCCGGCGGCCGGCGCGCCGGTGGGTCCGGCGGCGGCACCCACCCTGGCCGCGGCGCTCGGTCCGGGGGCGCTCGGTCCGGGGGCGCTCGGTCCGGGGGCGGAGGTCGGGACGGGGGTGCCGCCGCCGCGGGCGGGCGGCCAGCGGTGGGCAGCGCCCACGGCCGGCCCGCGGGACCCCGAGTCCCTGTGGCGGTCGGTGAGCGCGCTGCTCATCCGGGCCGAGTGGGGGGTGTGCGCGGCGGCGTACCTGGGCCTGGCCTGGGACCGGACCGCCCCGTACGCCGTCGGCCTGCTCACCGGCGTCGTGGTCCTGCTGGGCGCGTTCGGCTACCTGCGCTGGCAGTCGCTGCCGCCGGCGGCACGGGCCGCCGTGACCGGGCTGGCGCGCGCCGACCGCCGGGCCGGCCGGATCGTGCTGTTGCTCGCCGGCGGCGCGCTCGCCCTGCTCGGCGTGGTCCCGGCGGCCATGCTCGGCCACCTAGGCGCCGCTCGCGCCGCTGCGGTGCTCGCCGCGCTGGCCACCACGGCCGCCGCCGTCCTCGCCGGCCGCCGCCGTGCCGCCGTCACGCCACCGTCACCCGGACCCGCCTGACGGATCGGGATCAGGCCGGCCGGCGCAGGAGGGGGCGGGCCGGGGTGATGTCGGCGACCTCGGCCGGCGCGGCCGGCTCGGCCGCGGTGAGCCGGGTCCGCAGCCGGGCCAGCGCCCGGCTCCGGGTGGTCCGTACGGTGATCTCGCTGATCCCCAGCTGCGCGGCGACCTCGGCGTCGGGCCGGTCGTCGAGCACGGTCAGCACGATCACCCGCCGCTGCCGCTCGGTCAGCGCGGCGACCGCGTCGGCCAGCAGGAGCCGGTCCAGCACGGTCTCGTCGTGCGGCGGCCGCGGCCGGTCCGGCAGCTCCGCCACCACGACCTCGTGCGCCGTCTTCCGCCAGCGGCTGATGCACTCGTTGCCGACCGCCCGCCGCAGGTACGCCGCCGGCGCACCCACGTCCTCGGCGTCCCGCCCGCCCCGCAGCACCCGGACCACCACGTCGTGCACCACGTCCTCGGCGTCCGCGCCGCCGCCACCGAGGCGGGACCGCGCGGAGCGGACCAGCTCGCCGCGGTGCGCGTCGAGCACCCCGGCCCACGCCGCGCCGGTCCCGGCGCGGGTGGCGGGCGGGAGCGGCACCGTGGCGGTGGTCATCGGGTCCTCCGGGAGGCTCGGCAAGCGGACGAGCAGACCCTGCTCCCGCGCGGGGCCGCTGCGAAGGGGGGAAACCCCCCTGCGCGCCCGCCCGTACGCGGGAGAGGCTGCCGCCGTGGACATGACCGCCGCGAGCCGCACCGGGGTGGGCCGGGAGGCGAGCGAGGACCGCTGGGTCGCCGTCACCGGCGACCACGGCCTGGTGCTCGCCGTCGCCGACGGCATGGGCGGCACCCTGGCCGGCGGCGAGGCCGCCACCGCCGCCCTGGCCGCCCTGCTCGACGCGCTGGACGGCGCCGAGCCGGCCACCCCGCCGGCGCTGGCCGCCGCCGTGGACCTCGCCCACCAGCGGGTCCGGGCGATCGCCCCCGACGGCGTGCCGGTCGCGCTGCGGCCCGGCACCACGCTGACCGCGGCCGTGCTCGCCGGCCAGCGGCTGCACCTGGCCCACGTCGGCGACTCCAGCTGCTGGCTGTTCCGCCGGGGCCGGCTGCGCCGGCTGACCGAGGCGCACACCCAGGCCGCCGCCCTGGTCGCGGCGGGTGCGGTCGAGCTCGGCTCCGCGGCCGAGCGGCGGCTGGGTGTGCTGCTGACCCGCTTCCTCGGCATGCCCGGTACGGTCGGCACCCAGCTGGCCACCGTCCGGACCCGGCCGGGTGACCGCGTGCTGGTCGCCTCCGACGGGGTCACCGGCGCGCTGCCGGTGCCGGTGCTGGCCGGGCTGCTGGCGCGGCCCGGCGTCGGTGCCGCCGATCTGGTCCGGGCCGCGGTGGACGCCGGCAGCCGGGACGACGCCACCGCGTTGCTGGCGGACCTGGACACCGTGGCGGCGGGGCGGGACACCGTGGCGGCGGGCGGGGACACCGGCCATACTCGGTATGCAGACGAGGGGGCGGAGGTGCGGGCGCGGTGAGCGGGACGGTGTCGATGGTGCCGGCGCTCCGCACGGTCCCGCTGGAGCCGGGCGAGACGGTCGGCGACCCGACCGACGACCGCTGGCGGGTGGTCCGGCACGTCGCGGACGGCGGCTTCTCGTCGGTGTACGAGGTGCGCCCCGCCACCCCGGAGACGGTCGACCGGCACGGCGGCGCCCCGCGCGCGCTCAAGTGCGTCTGGGGCACCCCGGCCGAGCTGACCGCGATGAACGCCGAGGCGGTCCGGATCCGCGAGGTGACCGGGCACCCGGGTGTGCTCGAGCTGGTCAGCGCGTTCCGCTTCGAGCGGCCGGCGGCGCCGCACCACCACGTCGGGCTGGTGCTGGAGCTGGCCGACGAGGACCTGCCCACCTTCGGCGCCCGGGTGGCACCCGGCGAGCGGGGCTGGGCCGCGGTCTTCGAGCAGGTGGCCGCCGGCCTGGAGCACATCCACGCCCGCCGGATCGTGCACGGCGACATCAAGCCCACCAACGTGCTGCGGCTCGGCGGGCGGTTCGCGGTGGCCGACTTCGGGGTGTCGGCGCCGCTGGAGTCGACCCGGTCGGCCGGCATCGGGCTGGCCCGGACGATCGCGTTCTGGCCGCCGGAGTCGGCGTCGCAGGGCGTGCTGCAGGCCGACGGGGTGCGCCGGCCGCCGGTCGAGGGCTGGCGGGCGTCCCAGGCCGGCGACGTGTGGGCGCTCGCGGTCAGCGCGCACCGGATGCTCACCGGCCGGCACATCACCGCCGGCACCACCCCCGAGCAGCAGTACGAGCTGGTCTGCCTCGGCAAGTACGCGGTGGACGGCCGGCTGGGCGAGGGCTGGCGCCGGCTGCTCGAGGACTGCCTGGTGCAGGAGCCGGGCCGGCGGCGGGTCACCACCGCGGCCGAGCTGCGGCGGCGGCTGGCCGAGCTGGCGGTGCCGCCGTCGTACGGGACCGCGCCCTGGCCGCCCGGCGCGCCCCGGCTGGCCGCGCTGCTCGACCTCGAGCCGGCGGCCGGCGGGCCGCTGCTCGCGCTGACCCTGGACCGGCCCGGTGGGCGGGTGACCGGGGAGCTGCTGCCGGCCGACGGGGTGCTGCCCGCGGTGGCGCGGCACCTCACCGAGGACGTGCTGCCGGCGCTCGCCGCCGACCCCTCCCCGGTGCCGACCGCCGCCACGCTGGCGACCGCGGTGGCCGGCGCGACCCTCGCCTTCGGCGGCGCCGGCCCCTCCCTGCGTCCCAGCGCCCCCAGCCCCACCAACGGGAGTGGGGATCCGGCGGCGACGCTGGTGGTGACCACCGCGGAGCTGGAGCGGACCCGCCAGCTCACCCAGAGCGTGTCCCGCCAGCGTGACCGGCTGGCCGCCGACCGGGACCGGCTGGCCCGGTCCCGGGACGACGTGGCCGCCGAGCGTGACCGCCTGCGCCGCGACTACGAGATCCTCGCCGGCCGGCTCGACCGGCTGGAGCGCGCCAGCGCCACTGCCCGGCAGACGGTCGAGCGGGAGCCGACCCGGGTGCTCGCGGTCGACCCCCGCCCGGCCGCACCGCCCGCGGCGGGCGCCGACCGCCCGGTCTGGGCCGACCGGGCCGACCGCCCGGCCGCCGCTGATCGCCCCGGCCTGCTGCGCCGCCGCCCCGCCTCGATCCGCCCGGCCGCGCCACCCCCGCAACCACCGCCGGCCCCGGCCCACCGCCCCGGCAGCGGCGCCGTCCGGGCGGTGCGCCGGATCGTCCGCCGGCTGGTTACGCTCGCCGTCGTGCTGGCGATCTTCGTGGTCGTCGGCGTGGTCGGCGCCGCGGCCCTCTTCAACACCACGCCGACCCGGGTGGCCGACCGGGTGGCCGTGTTCATCGACCAGATCCGGACCGGAAGCGGCCCCTGACCGGTGGTGCCCCTCCAGCCCGCAGGGCTCGTCCGCGCCCGGGTGCTCCGCCCGGGCCAGCCCGAGCTGCCGCTCGTACCGGGAGAGGCGGTCTCCTTCGGCCGGGCGGCACCACAGTCCACTGTGGACCTCGCCGTGAGCGAGAGCCCGCGGGTGAGCCGGCGGGCCGGCACCCTGGACGTCACCCCGTTCGGCGTGCTGCTGTCCAACACCGGGTCCAACCCGCTCCTGGTGGACGAGCCGGCCGCCCGGCACACCATCCGCCCCGGGCAGGCACACCTGGTCACCGATGGCCGGGTCCGGATCGGCTTCGCCGGCACCGAGGACGGGCTGGAGCTGGAGGTGACCGGCTCGGCGCGGCCGGCCGACACGGTCAGCGGCGCCGACGAGGCGACCGCCGAGCGGACCCGCCCGGCGTGGTCGCTGCTGGAGGGGACCGCCTACTTCGCCTGCCTGGTCGCGCTCTGCGAGCCGACCCTGCGGCACCCGGACAGCCCGTGGATCCCGACCAGCCAGCAGGTCGCCGACCGGCTCTTCGAGCGCGGCGTGCTGCCCGAGGCGCGCACCGCCGACTGGGTCGACCGCCGGCTGGACGACGTCCGCGAGAAGCTGCCGGTGGGCGAGCGGCCGTGGTCGGCGTCCCGGGCCCGCCGCGCCACCGAGGACGAGCAGCAGCAGGCGCTGGCCCGGGAGCGGTCCGGCGCGCCCCGGCGGGGCGGTCGCAAGGAGCAGCTGGTCGAGTTCGCCGTCTCCTCCGGCATCGTCACCCTCGCGACCGTGACCCGCCTGCTCGGCTAGGGTGTGTCTGCCGGACATCTGGCGGCGCGGGCGACGCCCAGACGACGACCGGCGGCGTTGTCGTCGTCGCCGATACAACAGAGGTATCGGACTCCTCCTCCGCCTTGCCGGCCGCCGCCTGGACGCCGCCCGCATCCACCGACATCCGACAGATACACCCTTGCCGGGAAGCCGCGCGCCTCGCAGTGCCGTCACGCCCCGTATCCTCGGTCGGGTGAGCTTGACGCTGTACGACACGGGCACCCGTTCGGTGCGGGACTTCGTCCCGCTCGTCCCCGGTCAGGCGTCGATCTACTACTGCGGCGCCACCGTCCAGGCCGCCCCGCACATCGGCCACCTCCGCTCCGGGCTCAACATCGACGTGCTGCGCCGCTGGCTGGAGCGGTCCGGGCTGCGGGTGACGATGGCCCGCAACGTCACCGACATCGACGACAAGATCCTCGCCGTCGGCGCCGCCGAGGGCGTGCCGTGGTGGCACGTCGCCTTCCGCAACGAGCGGGCGTTCACGTCGGCGTACGAGGCGCTCGGCGTGCTGCCGCCGACCGTCGAGCCGCGGGCCACCGGCCACGTGCCGGAGATGATCGTGCTGATGCGCCGGCTGATCGACGCCGGCCATGCGTACGCGGCCGGCGGCGACGTCTACTTCGCGGTCCGCACCTGGCCGGCGTACGGGCAGCTGTCCGGCCAGCAGGTGGCGGCCATGCAGCAGGGCGAGCCGACCGGGTGCAAGCGGGACCCGGTCGACTTCGCGCTGTGGAAGGGGGCCAAGCCGGGCGAGCCGGCCTGGGACACCCCGTGGGGCGCCGGCCGGCCGGGCTGGCACCTGGAGTGCTCGGCGATGGCGACGAAGTACCTGGGGCCGGCCTTCGACGTCCACGGCGGCGGTCTGGACCTGGTGTTCCCGCACCATGAGAACGAGCAGGCCCAGTCGCACGCGGCCGGCGACGGGTTCGCCCGCTGGTGGTTCCACAACGGGCTGCTCACCCTCGGCGGCGAGAAGATGAGCAAGTCGCTGGGCAACTCGCTGGTCGTCGCGGACATGCTGCAGCGGTGGCGGCCGGTCGAGCTGCGCTACTACCTGACCGCGCCGCACTACCGGTCGGCGGTGGACTTCTCGGAGGAGGCGCTGGCCGAGGCCGCGGCGGCGTACCGGCGGGTCGAGGGCTTCCTCACCCGCGCCGCCGAGCTGGTCGGGGAGGGCGAGCCGGGCGCGCTGCCGGCCGCCTTCGTCACCGCCATGGACGACGACCTCGGGACCCCGCAGGCGCTGGCGGTCGTGCACGGTGCGGTCCGGGAGGGCAACGCCGCGCTCGGGGCCGGGGACAAGGCCGCGGTGACGGAGCGGTATGGGGAGGTCAGGGCGATGCTCGGTGCGCTCGGCCTCGACCCGCTGGCCGAGCCGTGGCGGGACGAGCGGCGGGCCGACCTCACCGGCGTGGTCGACGCGCTGGTCGGCGTCGCGCTGGACCAGCGGCAGGAGGCCCGGCGGCGCAAGGACTACGCGGCCGCCGACACCATCCGGGCCCGGCTGGCCGCGGCCGGCGTCACCGTCGAGGACACCGCCGCCGGCTCCCGCTGGACGCTCGCCGAGGGGACCGGCTGATGGCCGGCAACTCGCAGCGGCGCGGCGCCCGCCGCAACACCGGCAGCAAGAAGGGCGCGGTGGTCGGCTCCGGCGGGGTCCGCCGGCGCGGCCTGGAGGGGCGCGGCCCGACGCCGCCGGCCGAGGCCCGCAAGGGGCACCCGGCCCAGCGCCGGGCCAACGCCGCGGCCAAGAACGCCGCCCGCAAACCGGCCCGGGCCCGCGGTGAGACGCCCGAGGTGCTGGTCGGCCGCAACCCGGTGGTGGAGGCGCTCCGGGCCCAGATCCCGACCACGGCGCTGTACGTCGCCCAGGGCATCGAGCCGGACGAGCGGGTCGCCGAGGCGGTCAAGCGGGCCGCCGACCGGGGCGTGCCGGTGATGGAGGTCGTCCGGTCCGAGCTGGACCGGATGACCGGCGGCGTGCTGCACCAGGGCATCGGCCTGCAGGTCCCGCCGTACTCGTACGCGCACCTTGACGACGTGCTGGCCCGCGCGATCGAGTCGCCGGACCCGGCGCTGCTGGTCGCGCTGGACGGGGTGACCGACCCGCGCAACCTCGGCGCGGTTGTCCGCTCGGCGGCCGCCTTCGGCGCGCACGGGGTGGTCGTGCCGGAGCGGCGGTCCACGCCGATGACGGCGACCGCGTGGCGCACCAGCGCCGGCGCGGCGGCCCGGCTGCCGATCGCCCGGGTGACCAACCTGGTCCGCGCGCTCAAGGCGGCGCAGCAGGCCGGGCTGGTGGTGGTCGGGCTGGACGCGGACGGCGACGTGCCGCTGGACGACCTGGAGGCGGCCGTCGACCCGCTGCTGCTGGTGGTCGGCTCCGAGGGCCGCGGGCTGTCCCGCCTGGTCGGCGAGACCTGCGACCTGCGCGTCTGCATCCCGATGACCGCTGACACCGAGTCCCTCAACGCCGGCATCGCCGCCGCCGTCACCCTCGCCGAAGTAGCCCGCCGCCGCCGCACCCCCTGACCACCGGCGGCCCCACCCCCCGCGCCGACTGAGAAGTTCCGCCCCGACTGAGCACCTATAGCTGCTCAGTCGCGGCCGAACTTCTCAGTCGCGGACCGGGGCGGTGGAGTCGCGCACGACGAGGCGGGGGCGGAAGACGCGGGAGTGGGTCGGGGGAGCGGGGTCGCTCTCCATCTCGGCCAGCAGCCCGTCCACGGCGGCCGCCGCGATGTCCCCGATCGGCTGGGCCAGCGTGGTGAGCGCCGGCGTGCAGTACGACGCCAGCGGGATGTCGTCGAAGCCGACCACCGACAGGTCCCGCGGCACCCGCAGCCCGCGGTGCTGCGCCTCGCTGATCGCGCCCAGCGCCATCAGGTCGGAGGAGCAGATCACCGCGGTCGGCCGGGCCGTGTCCAGCAGCCGCGCCATCGCCTCCGCGCCGCCCGCCGGTCCGTACGGCGCCGGCGCGACCAGCTCGGTCGCGTGGTCGACCCCGGCCTCCTCCAGCGCGACCACCCAGCCGGCCGCCTTGAGCCGGCTCGGCATGGACCGCCGCGGCCCGCTGACGAAGCCGATCCGGCGGTGCCCCAGCTCCAGCAGGTGCCGGGTGGCGAGGTAGCCGGCGGTCTGCTCGTCCACCCCGACCTCCGGCACGTCCAGCGACGGCATCCCGCCGTTGACGAAGACCATGTGCACGCCCTCGGCCTTGAGCTGCCGGTAGTGGTCGTGCGACGCGGCGCTGTCGGTCGACTCCGGGGAGACGAAGACCATGCCCTCGACCCCGCGGGCGAGCAGCATCCGGACGTACTCCTCCTCCCGCATCGCGGCCGACCGGGTGTTGCAGAGCACGCTGGAGTAGCCGCGCCGGGCGGCGCGGGTCTCCAGCGCCTCGGCGAACGCGGGGAACACCGGGTTGGACAGCTCGGGGACCAGCAGCCCGAGCGTGCCGGTGCGTTGCAGCGCGCCCAGCCCGCGCGGCGCGTACGGCTTCTCGGCCAGCACCTCGAGGACCCGTCGCCGGGTATCCTCGTTGACCCCGGCCCGGCGGTTGAGCACGCGGCTCACGGTCGAGATGCTGACACCCGCGGCTTCGGCGATCTCCGCCAGTCCCGGCACTCCGACCTCCCGTCCGACCCCGGTTTCTGGCAGCAGTTTGCACGTTGGCAGCAAACTCTTGCAAGAGCCCCGGCGTCCAGGGCAGGTCGGTCACGCCATCGCCGTCCGTGTCCAGACCGTGTCCGACGCGCCTCTTGACACCCCAATCGGGACAGCGGTCGAATCCCGGCACCAGTGCTGCAAACTCTTGCGCCTGCTCGGGAAGGGATCCGCTCCGATGCACAGCAGACGGTTCGGCTGGCTCGCGCTCGGCGTCGCCGGCGCCCTCGTGCTCAGCGCCTGTGGCGGTGGCGACGACGGCAGCGGCGGGGGTGGTGACGTCAGCCAGGACACCAGCCAGGCGGCCGGCGAGGTGACCTTCTGGGACACCAGCGACGCCACCAACGAGGCGCCCAAGTTCAAGCAGCTGATCTCACAGTTCCAGTCGGCGCGGCCCAACATCAAGGTCAAGTACGTCAACGTGCCGTTCAGCGAGGCGCAGGAGAAGTTCCGCACCGCCGCCCAGGGCAACTCCGGCGCCCCGGACGTGCTGCGCGCCGAGGTCGCCTGGACGCCGGACTTCGCCTCCACCGGCTTCCTCGCCGACCTGACCGAGTCCGCCGGGGACACCGGCGACTACCTGGAGACCCCGCTGTCGAGCAACCAGCTCGACGGCAAGCTGTACGGCGTCCCCCAGGTCACCGACGCCCCCGCGCTGCTCTACAACAAGGCGTACCTGGCCAAGGCCGGGGTCGAGCCGCCGAAGACGTGGGCGGACATCCAGGCCGCCGCGGCGAAGATCAAGTCGGCGAACCCGGGCGTGCAGTCGGCGGTCTTCCTGCAGAGTGGCGGCTACTTCTCGCTGCCGTTCATCTACAGCGAGGGCGGCGACCTGCTCGACGTCGACAGCAAGAAGATCACCATCAACTCGGCCGAGGCCGCCAAGGGCGTGCAGAATGCGGTCGACCTGGTGAAGTCCGGCGCGGCCAAGGCCGACGTCACCTCCGACAGCTACAACAACATGATGAAGGCCTTCAAGGACGGCACCACGGCCATGATCATCAACGGCCCGTGGTCGGTCGCCGACATCAAGACCGGCAAGGCCTTCCAGCAGGCCGGCAACCTCGGCATCGCGCCGACCCCGGCCGGCTCCGGCGGCAAGTCCGGCTCGCCGGTCGGCGGCCACAACTACACGATCTACTCCCAGTCCAAGGTCAAGGACGCGGCCGCCGAGTTCATCAAGTACATGAACTCCGCCGAGAGCCAGGCCTTCCTGGCCAAGGAGCTCGGGCTGCTGCCGACCCGCAAGTCGGCGTACGACCAGGCGGACGTGAAGTCCAGCGCGGAGGTCTCGGCGTTCAAGGAGGTCCTCGACGCGGCCACCCCGCGGCCGTGGATCCCCGAGGGTGGCGGCCTGTTCGCCGCGCTGGACACCGAGTACCCGAAGGCGCTGTCCGGCCGGTCGAGCCCGCAGCAGGCGCTCGACGCGGTCGCCAAGGCCTGGAAGTCCGGCGTCGTCACCGACTACTCCTGACCGCAGTGAAGGGTGCCGTGCGTGCCCAGGGCCGGCTGCGCCGGTCCTGGGACAAGCACTGGTACGCGTACGCGATGGTGGCGCCGGTCGTCGTCGTGCTCGGCGGCCTGGTGCTCTACCCGCTGGTCCGCGGCATCGTGCTGTCGCTGACCAACGCGACCAACCGCAACATCGGCAACTCGGTCATCCCGGCCCGCTACAGCTACGTCGGGCTCGACAACTACATCCGGATCCTGTCCGGCGAGGACGGGCAGTTCTACCCCGTCCTGCTGCGCACGCTGGTGTGGACCGCGTCCTGCGTGGTCCTGCACTACGGCATCGGGCTGGGCCTCGCGGTCATGCTCAACCGGGAGTTCCGCGGGCGGACCGTCTACCGGGTGCTGCTGATCCTGCCGTGGGCGGTGCCGGCGTTCATCTCCGCCTTCTCCTGGCGGTTCCTCTTCAACACCGACGGCGGTATGATCAACACCGCGCTCGGCGGGGTCGGGCTCGGCCCGGTCGAGTGGCTCGGCCCGACCAACACCGTGCTGGTCGCGGTGATCATCGTGAACGTCTGGCTGGGCGTGCCGTTCATGATGGTCGCGCTGCTGGGCGGGCTGCAGTCGATCCCGACCGAGCTCTACGAGGCGGCCGAGGTGGACGGTGCCAGCGCCTGGCAGCGGTTCGTCAACGTGACCCTGCCCGGGCTGCGGTCGGTCAGCGCGACGGTGATCCTGCTCGGCACCATCTGGACCTTCAACATGTTCCCGATCATCTTCCTCATCGCGCGGAGCAACGAGTACGCCCAGATCCTGGTCACCTACTCGTACAACCTGTTCTACAACGGGCAGCTCGCGCGCTCGGCGGCGTACGGTGTGATCATCTTGTCGATGCTGGTGGTCTTCGCGGGCGCGTACCGGCGGGTGCTGCGCAAGCAGGGCGAGGTGTGGTGACCGTGTCCGTCGACGCCCCCACGTCCGCGGTCGCGGCGACCGCCACCCCGCCCGTGACCCGGCCGCCGCGACGGCGGGGGCGGCGGAGCCGGCTCGCCTCCGTCGGGCTGCACGCGGCGCTGCTGGTCGCCACCTTCATCGCGGTCTTCCCGGTCTTCTGGGTGCTGGTGACATCCTTCAAGCCGACCGCGGAGGCGTACAGTTCCGCGATCGTCCGGGATTTCACCCTGTCGAATTACACCCACGTGCTGGACAGCCAGTTTCCGCGGTGGTTCCTCAACTCGGTGATCGTGGCCGCGTTCACCATGCTGGTCGGGCTCTTCATCGCGGCCACCACCGGATATGCGCTGTCCCGGATGCGCTTTCCCGGCTACCGGCCGCTGATGTGGCTCTTCCTGGTCACCCAGATGTTCCCGGTGGCCATCCTGATCGTGCCGATCTACACGATCATGGCTCGGCTGCAATTGATCAACACGTACGCGTCGCTGGTCCTCGCCTACCTCACGGTCGCGGTGCCGTTCTGCGCATATCTGCTGAAGGGCTACTTCGACACGATCCCGATCGAGATCGACGAGGCCGGGCGGGTGGACGGGCTCAGCCCGTTCGGCACGTTCTGGCGGCTGGCGCTGCCGCTGGCCCGGCCGGGGCTGGCGGTGACCGCCTTCTACACCTTCCTCACCGCCTGGGGCGAGGTCGCGTACGCCTCCAAGTTCATGACCAGCGAGGACAAGTACACACTGGCCTTCGGGATGCAGACGTACGTGGGCCAGTTCAAGACCGAGTGGGGCGACCTCGCGGCAGCGTCCATCCTGGTCACGATGCCTGCCCTCGTGGTGTTCTATGTCGTGCAGAAGTACCTCGTCTCCGGCCTGACCGCCGGTGGGACCAAGGGTTAAAGGAGCGGTGTGTCATGGCTGAGGTGCAGTACGTCGAGGCGTCGAGGATCTATCCGGGGAACCCGCCGGTGAAGGCGGTGAAGAACCTGAATTTGGATGTCGCGGATGGCGAGTTCCTGGTGTTGGTGGGTCCGTCGGGGTGTGGGAAGTCGACGGCGTTGCGGATGCTCGCCGGTTTGGAAGATGTGGACGAGGGCGAGATCCGTATTTCGGGTAAGGATGTGTCGCGTCGGCCGCCGAAGGACCGGGACATCGCGATGGTGTTCCAGAACTATGCCTTGTATCCGCATATGTCGGTGGCGGACAACATGGGGTTCGCGTTGAAGCTCGCCGGGGTGAGCAAGACCGAGCGGGAGCAGAAGGTGCGGGAGGCGGCGAAGCTGCTGGACCTGGAGCGCTACCTCGACCGCAAACCGAAGGCTCTCTCGGGTGGGCAGCGGCAGCGGGTCGCGATGGGCCGCGCGATCGTCCGGTCGCCCGCGGTGTTCCTGATGGATGAGCCGCTGTCGAACCTGGACGCGAAGCTGCGGGTCGAAACGCGGGCGAACATCGCCGCCCTGCAAGCGAGGTTGGGGACCACGACGATCTACGTGACCCACGACCAGGTCGAGGCCATGACCATGGGGCACCGGGTCGCCGTGCTCAAGGACGGGGTGCTGCAGCAGGTCAACACCCCCCGCTCCCTCTACGACAAGCCCGGCAACGCGTTCGTCGCCGGGTTCATCGGCTCCCCCGCCATGAACTTGAAGACCGTCCCGGTCGCCGACGGCGCCGCGAAACTCGGCCCCCTGTCCGTCCCCCTGCCCCGCGGCACCGCCGAAGGCCTGTCCCAGGTCACCCTCGGCGTCCGCCCCGAAGCGTTCTCCGTCGCCGGCGACGGCCAGCAAGGACTGCCGCTGCGGGTCGACCTCGCCGAAGAACTCGGCGCCGACGCCTACGTCTACGGCACCTCCCCCCTGCGCGGCGACGGCGACGACGGCGGCGAGCAGATGGTCGTCCGCGTCGACGGCAAGCAGGTCCCCTCCCTCGGCGACACCATGCACCTGGTCGTCGACCCCTCCGCCGTCCACCTCTTCCACCCCGAAACCGGCGACCGCCTCACCAACCCCACCTGACCCCGCGTCGGTGAGCGACACGCCGCCGCCGCGGCCCGAAAACTCACCGGCACCGGGTCAAGTGGAGGCTGGGAGCGTGTCCGGTGGGGGGCGGCGGCGCCGACGTCCCGGGTGAGCGGCGCCGCGAGGGCCCGCCGGAGGAGAGGAGAGCCGGAGTGAAGTACATGATCCTGCTGTACGGCTCCCAGCAGAACTACGACGCACTCGCCGGCAAGCCCGGCGGCCAGCCGGCGATGACCCCCGAGCAGGTCGCCGCGATGCACGAGCACATGGGCGCGCTGCACCAGAAGCTGGAGGAGTCCGGCGAGCTGGTCGACGCGCGCGGGCTGTCCGCGCCGGTGCACGCCCGCCGGGTCCAGCTCGCCGGCGGCGTCCCGGTGGTGACCGACGGGCCGTACCCGGAGACCCAGGAGGTGCTCGCCGGCTTCACCGTCGTCGACGTGGCCAGCATCGACCGGGCCGTCGAGATCGCCGCCCAGTTCGTCAACCCGGACGCCGAGGGGGAGTACGTCGACGTCCGCCCGGTCATCGACACGGTCGAGGACCTCGAGGTCTGACGGCCCGCCGTGCCCACTGAGGAGCTCGCCGAGGACCTGCGCGCGCTGGCGCCGCAGGTCCTCGGCGCGGTGGTCCGCCGGTACGGCCACTTCGACGCCGCGGAGGAGGCGGTGCAGGAGGCGCTGCTGGCCGCCGCGGTGCAGTGGCCAGCGTCCGGCGTCCCGGACAACCCGCGGGGCTGGCTGATCACCGTCGCCGCCCGCCGGCTGACCGACCTGCTGCGCAGCGAGCAGGCCCGCCGGCGCCGGGAGGACGCGGTCGCCCGGCAGGCGCTGCCCGACTCCTGGCTGGCGCCGGCCGCGGACCGCACCGCGACCGAGGCCGACGACACGCTGTTGCTGCTCTTCCTGTGCTGCCACCCCGCGCTGTCGCTGGCCTCCCAGATCGCGCTGACGCTGCGCGCGGTCGGCGGGTTGACCACCGCCGAGATCGCCCGCGCGTTCCTGGTGCCGGAGGCGACGATGACCCGGCGGATCAGCCGGGCCAAGCAGCGGATCGCCGACGGGGGCAGCCGGTTCGCGCTGCCGCCGGCGCCGGAGCGGGCCGAGCGGCTCGCCGCCGTGCTGCACGTGCTCTACCTGGTCTTCAACGAGGGCTACGCGAGCACGGCCGGGCCGCGGCTGCAGCGGGTCGAGCTGACCACCGAGGCCGTCCGGCTGACCCGGGTGCTGCACCGGCTGCTCCCGGACGACAGTGAGGTGGCCGGGCTGCTCGCCCTGATGCTGCTCACCGACGCCCGCCGGCCGGCCCGTACCGCCCCGGACGGCGCGCCGGTGCCGATGGCCGAGCAGGACCGCGACCGGTGGCACCGGGCGTACATCGCCGAGGGCGTCGCGCTGGTCAGCGCCGCGCTGCCCCGCGGCCCGACGGGGCCGTACCAGCTGCAGGCGGCGATCGCGGCCCTGCACGACGAGGCGCCCACCGCGGCCGAGACCGACTGGCCGCAGATCCTCGCCCTGTACGAGGTGCTCCGCGGGCTCGCCGACAACCCGGTGGTGGCGCTCAACCACGCGGTCGCGGTGGCGATGGTGCACGGCGCCGCGGCCGGCCTCGACCGGCTGGCCGGGCTGTCCGCGGACGAGCGGATCGCCGGTGACCACCGGCTGCACGCGGTGCGCGCGCACCTGCTGGAGCTGGCCGGCGACCCGGACGGCGCGCGGGGGGCGTACCGGGAGGCCGCCGAGCGGACGCTCAGCCTGCCGCAGCAGCGCTACCTGCACGCGCGAGCAGATCGGCTGTCTCCGCCTCGATGAGCTCGGCGTTCATCCGCGCGCCGGCGGTCAGCCCGGCCGCGGCCGCGACGATGACCTGGGCCATCGGCTCGGTGACGTTGCCGGCGACCCACACGCCGGGCACCGCGGTGGCGCCGTCCGGGGTGGCCGGGACGGCGCTGCCGATGCCCAGCTCGTGCTCGACCGCGGGCAGCCCCAGGCTCTCCAGCAGCGCGGAGCGGGCGGTGAAGCGCGGGGTGACGACCAGCGCCCGGCGCGGCACGAGCGTCCCGCCGGCCAGCCGCACGTCGGCGTCGCCCTGCACCGCGACGACCTCCCCGTCGACGAAGCGCACCCCGCGCGCGGCCAGCTTCGCCCGCTCCGCCCCGGCCGGCTCCGGTCCGGTGTGGACGAAGAAGGTCACGTCGTCGGTCCACTGTGTCCAGAGCAGGGCCTGGTGCACCGCCATCGGCCCGGTGGCGAGCACGCCCACCGGCTGGTCGCGCATCTCCCAGCCGTGGCAGTACGGGCAGTGCAGCACGGTGCGGCCCCACCGCTCGGCCAGGCCGGGCACGTCCGGCAGCTCGTCGACCAGCCCGGTGGTGACCAGCAGCCGGCGGGCGCGCACCGCGCCGCCGCCGGCCAGCCGGACCCGGAAGCCGTCGCCGTCCCGCTCGGCCGCGGTGACCGTGCCGGCGACGATCTCGCCGCCGTAGCCGGCCACCTCGGCCCGGCCGGCGGCCAGCAGCTCGGCCGGCGGGGTGCCCTCCCGGCCGAGGTAGTTGTGCACCCCGCCGGCGGGCGCGTTGCGCGGGCTGCCGGCGTCCACCACCAGCACCCGGCGGCGGGCCCGGGCCAGCGCGAGCGCGCCGCTCAGCCCGGCCGCGCCGCCGCCGACCACCACCACGTCGTACTCGTTGTCCGTCATGCCGCCGACGGTGCGCCCGGGCGAGCCGACTTGACAACTTCCGTTGCCGGAGTGGCAAATGACGGGGTGACCGACGACGTGCTGGCCGGGGTGGGACCCCGGCTGCGGGCGCTGCGCCGGGAGCGCGGTGCCACCCTGGCCCAGCTGTCCGCGACCACCGGCATCTCGGTCAGCACGCTGTCCCGGCTGGAGTCCGGGCAGCGCCGGCCTACCCTGGAGCTGCTGCTGCCGCTGGCCCGGGCCCACCAGGTGCCGCTGGACGAGCTGGTCGACGCCCCGCCGACCGGCGACCCGCGGGTGCACCCACGGCCGGTCCGGCGGCACGGGGTGACCTTCCTGCCGCTGACCCGCCGGCCCGGCGGCGTGCAGGCGTACAAGATGATCATCCCGCCGGGCTGGCCGCGCGGGGAGCCCGAGCTGCAGGTGCACGAGGGCCACGAGTGGCTCTACGTACTGTCCGGCCGGCTGCGCCTGCTGCTGGGCGAGCACGACCTCGGGCTCGCCGCCGGCGAGGTCGCCGAGTTCGACACCCGCACCCCGCACCGGCTCGGCAACCCCGGCCCCGGGCCGACCGAGCTGCTGATCCTCTTCGGCCCCCAGGGCGAGCGCGCCCACGTCCGTGCCCACCCCTCCGGCGTACGGTCCAAGGGTGCTGACCGAGACTGACGTGACGCTGGCGGACGGGCGGACACTGCACGTCTACGACACCGGCGAGGGGCGGCACGCCGTCGTCTGGCACCACGGCACGCCCAACATCGGGCTGCCGCCGCAGGAGCCGCTCTTCGACGCGTCCGAGCGGCTCGGCATCCGCTGGGTGTCCTACGACCGGCCCGGCTACGGCGGGTCGACGCCGGCGCCGGGCCGCGACGTCGCCTCGGCGGCGACGTACACCGCGGCTGTCGCGGACGCGCTCGGGCTGGACCGCTTCGCCGTCATGGGCCACTCGGGCGGTGGCTCGCACGCGCTGGCCTGCGCCGCGCTGCTGCCGGACCGGGTCACCGGCGTGCTCAGCGGCTCCGGTCTGGCGCCGTACCAGCCGGAGGGGCTCGACTGGTTCGCCGGCATGTCCGACGTCGCCCGGGCCTCGCTCGCCGCCGCCGCCCGCGGCCGCACCGCCAAGGAGGCGTACGAGGCCGCGGCCGGCGAGGATGACCCGGGCTTCATCCCGGCCGACCTCCAGGCGCTCGCCGGGCCGTGGTCCTGGTTCATGAAGGTGGTCAACCCGGCCGTCGCCAACGGTCCGGGCCCGCTGATCGACGACGACCTCGCGCACGTCAACCCGTGGGGCTTCGACCCGGCCGCAGTGGCCGCGCCGGTCCTGCTCCTGCACGGCACCGGCGACCGCATGGTCCCCAGCTCCCACGCCGAGTGGCTGGCCGCCCGCATCCCCGGCGCCGAGCTGCGCCTCGTCCCCGGCGCCGGCCACATCTCGGTGCTGGCCGAAGCCCCGGCCGCCCTGGAGTGGCTCACCACCCGCTAGGCGGCCGGGTCAGCGGCTCAAACCTTGCGCAGGCTCACCACCGCGCCGGCGGCGTCCTCGGCTGTGACGTCGTAGTCCGTGTCGTAGCCCGTCGCGTGGACGTCGACCTGTGCATCCCCCTTGCCGAACGGGGTCGTGCCGCCGGGTGGCACGGTCGCGCTCCACGCCACGGCCGGGCCCGGGGTGCACGCGACCTGGATGCCGAACCAACCGCTGATGATGACCTTCTTGACCACCTGGGTGACCGACCCGGTCACGGTCACGGAGCTGGGCTTGGTGCACGTCACCGTGCCGCCCACGGTCGCCCGGCCACTCGCCGTGCTGACCGTGCCGGTCGCCGCGACGGCCACGTCGAGCTCCAGCGTCGGCGGCGGTGGCGGGTTGAGGATGTGCACCTCGCCACGGGCCGCCTCGGGCGATCCCTCGCAGTGCTGCTCGAAGGTCGCGTCGAGCTGCTGCACGTAGCCGTTGGGGCCGAAGACTGCCGCAGCGACGGTGAACGTGCCGGTGAGCTGGTTGCAGCCCCGGCCGTTCCCGGACAGGGTGAGCCCGGGGCCGGCGCCGTTAAACGGATGCCGGGTCGCGTCGGGGTAGGTCCCCGGCGTCAGACTCTGGCCGAGCGGCGCCGCCAGCTCGAGGCTCCACCAGTCCCCGTTGTAGCCGTTCACCGACACGGCCACGTCGCGGTTGTCCGGGCTGCTGAAGACGGTCAGGACGTCGCCGGCGCCGGTCGAGTACGAGTACGACTGGCCGCCGGTGATGTAGTCGCCGGGGTCGCCGCTGAAGCTGAGGGAGCCGGAGCTCACCGGCTGCGCCTGGGCGGGCGCGGCGGTGAGCACTCCGGCCGCCGCCGCGGCCGTGAGGGATATCAGCGCCGCGGTGACACGACGTCGTGCCGAGCTCGATCGCATGGCTTGCCTCCCGCGTCCAGTGGACGCCTCCGACGGATGAGGGCGGCTCCCCGACAGCCGGAGTCAATCTAGCGACAGGAGCATTACAACCATGCGCCACCAAGCCGGACGCGCTCGCCACTCGGATCGAGGTGCCGGGCTTCTCCGGGGTCAGGACCTGCGGGGCTGGTTGATGCGGAGCATGTTGCCGGACGGGTCGCGGAAGGCGCAGTCGCGGACGCCGTACGGCTGGTCGATCGGCTCCTGCAGCACCTCGCCGCCGGCCGCGCGGACCCGCTCGAAGGCGGCGTCGACGTCGTCGGTGCGCAGGATGACCGCGCGCAGCAGGCCCTTGGCCAGCAGCTCGGCCGCGGCCTCCTTGTCCTTGGCCGACGCGTTCGGGTCGCCGACCGGCGGCTCGAGGACGATGTCCACGTCGGGCTGCGCCGGCGAGCCGACGGTCACCCAGCGCATCCCCTCGAAGCTGACGTCGTTGCGGACCTCGAGGCCGAGCGCGTCCCGGTAGAAGCCGAGCGCCTTGTCGTGGTCGTCGACGGCGATGAAGCAGCTTGCCACGGTGATGTCCATGGCGGTCACGCTAGGGGCCCGGGCGCCGGCCTGGCTTCTCCGTTCCTGACCGGTCGCGTGTAGAGCTTGGCGATGCAGGCCGGGATCGCCGCCCCGGCGTCGTGCGGCCGCGCCCGGTAGGCGCTCGGGCTCTCGCCGACCAGCTCGGTGAAGCGGGTGCTGAAGGACCCCAGCGACGTACAGCCGACCGCGAAGCAGACTTCGGTGACGGTCAGGTCGCCGCGCCGCAGCAGGGCCTTGGCCCGCTCGATCCGGCGGGTCATCAGGTAGCTGTACGGCGTCTCGCCGAACGCGGCGCGGAAGCTGCGGGAGAAGTGACCGGGCGACATGTACGCGCCGGCGGCCAGGGCCGGGACGTCGAGCGGCTGCGCGTAGTCGCGGTCCATCGTGTCGCGGGCGCGCCGCAGTCGGACCAGGTCGTCCAACGTCACCCGGTCACGATCCCACACGTCCGGCCGGCGGTGCGGCGTCAGCCGCCGCCCGAGTAGCGGTCCGGCCGGCCGATCGGGCCGGGCGGCGACCAGGACAGCAGCGGGATGCCGGCGTTGACGGTCTCGCCGCCGGTCAGCTCGACCGGCGACGGGTGGTGCAGGTGCAGCATGCGGTCGGAGTAGATGTCGAAGGCGGTCGCCAGCTGCAGCCGCAGCACGAAGTCGAGGTCCTCGCGCCCCCAGCCCTCGAAGCGCTCATCCATGCCGCCGACCGCCTCGAAGACGTCCCGCCGCAGCCACAGGCACACCCCGGGCGCCCGGTGCACGAGGAACCCGCGCAGCCGCTCGGTCGCCGCGTCCGGCCGCCCCGCCACGCACCGGTCCTCGACCGCCCGGGCCGACGCCGGTCCGTCCACATAGAACAGATCCCGGAACGGAAGGAACGCCCCGGTGCCGTCCCGCCGGAACCGCTCGGCGTTGCGCCGTACGAAGTCGCGGTCCACCAGCGCGTCCGCGTCCAGCACGCAGACCACCGGCGCCGGCCGGCCGGTGGTGCAGACGCCGACGTTGGCGGCCCAGCTCTTGTTGAACGGGCCGCCGTACGGGACGAAGAGGTGCTCGTCGGCGTGCCGCCGGACCAGGTCGCCCCAGCGCGGGCCGTCGTCGGACTCGACGACCGTCACCTGGTAACGGTCCCGCTGCATGGTCTGGTCGTTCAGCGCGACCAGGCAGGCGGCGAGGTTGCGGGCTCGCCGGGCGTCGGTCGACCGGTCCCGGAACGGGACCACCACCTGCACGACCGGCGCGCTGCCGGCGGCCCGCGGCGTCGCCGTCGCCGGCCAGGACCGCCAGCCCGGCCCGGCCACGACGCCCGGGTCGTAGTCGGCGCCGACGTGGTAGCCGAAGCGGGACCGCCGGGCGATCCCGGCGGCCGCGCGGGTCAGCTCGGGCCGCTCCCGCCCGGCGAGCGCCGCCGTCACCAGCTCGCGCACCCGCACCCAGCCGGGCCGGTCGGCCGGGTCGGCCTGCAGCTCCTTGACGGCGGCGGAAAGCTCGGCGTCGCCCAGCGCCTCGACATCGGCCAGCAGCGAGGTCACCAGCGGCTCGGCCCGGTGCCAGTAGTACGGGTTCGCCGCCCGGGCGCCCGCGTCGGCACGGAGCACCACCGAGTCGGCGACCACCCGCGCCACCCCCGCCGGCCCGGTCGGCGGCCAGTCCGCGATCACTGGGTCGCCCTGGTCACGGACGGATTGTCCCGGGTGGCCGTCCCATCCGTGCACGGCCCCGCCGGTCAGCGGGTCCGGTCCGAGGCGCGGCGGGCGCCCTCCACCAGGGAGCCGAGCTTCGCCCAGGCGATCTCCGGCTGCACCGACAGGAACGAGGCGAAGGTCGCGAAGCCGCAGTCGGTGCCGGCGACCACCCGCTCCGGTCCGACGATGTCGGCGTACCGGCGGATGCGGTCGGCGACGAGGTCCGGGTGCTCGATGTAGTTGGAGGCCGACTCGATGACGCCGGGGATCAGCACCTTGTCGGCCGGCAGCGGGTGCTCCTCGAAGACGCGCCACTCGTGGGCGTGCCGGGGGTTCGCCGCCTCGACCATCAGTCCCCGCGGCTTCGCGCGGTAGATCAGGTCGATGACGGTGGCCAGGTCGACGTCGCGGTGGTGCGGGCCCTGGTAGTTGCCCCAGCAGACGTGCATGCGCAGCCGGTCGGCGTCGATGCCGCGCACCGCGGCGTTGAGCGCCTCGATGTGCATCGCCACCCGGGCGCGGAACGCGTCGGCGTCGAGGTCGGCATATTGCGAGTGCCCGCCCATCGCGAGGTCGGGGCAGTCGAGCTGGAGGGTGAAGCCGGCGGCGACGACGGCCTCGTACTCCACCCGCATCGCCTCGGCCAGCGCGTCCAGATAGGACTCGTGGTCGGGGTAGTGCTGGTTGCCGAGGAACGCGCCGATGAGCCCCGGTGAGGCCGCCGGGACGAAGACGCGGGCCGGGTCGGTGCCGTCCAGGGCCGCGCGGAGGTCGGCCAGCTCGCGCTCCAGCTCGTCCCGGCCGACGTACGCCACCGGACCGGTGCAGGCCGGGGTCATCGTGACGAGCCCGTCCAGGGCCCGCCCGGCGAAGTCCGGGAAGTCGGCCAGGTCGGCCAGGTGCAGCGGGGTCGCCTCGCCCTCGAAGCCGCTGAGCCGCTCCTTCATGTAGGTCGCCGACCCGATCTTGCCCATCTCGCCGTCGCTCACCAGGTCCAGCCCGACGTCGAGCTGCCGGCGGACCACGGCCGCGATCGCGGTGTGCACCAGCTCGGGCAGCCGGTCCGCGTCGCCTGGCGCCGCCGTGCCGGTCTCCCGGGCGACGATCGACGCCGCCAGCTCGGCCGGGCGGGGCAGGCTGCCCGCGTGGGTGGTCAGGATGCGCGCGGAATCGCTTCCCATGAAGTTGGACTCCATCCATGTAAAGCCAACAGTCGAGACGCTAGCATGACAACAACAATGAGACGGTAATATCTCCGGCTAATCGGGCGGTGCGCGACGGTGTCTGGTGACCAGCGCGGCCTCCTCGAGGCGACCCACCCGGCGGTGCCCGACCGGGTGCCGGACGAGGTCCACGACTGGGTCCGGGACAACCTCGCCGCCCACTTCGCCACCGCGGTCAACCCCGGCGCCGCCGACCGGGACGCGACCGGGACGCCGCTGCCCGCCGAGGCGCTCCGCCGCGCCGCCGACCTGGGCCTGTTCGGCTTCCTGCTGCCCACCTCGTGCGGCGGGGCCGGCGGGGACCGCCGCACCTTCGGCCTGCTGCTGGAGCACGTCGGCTACTTCTGCGACGAGCTCGAATACCCCTCTCTGCTCTCGATGTACGCCGACATCCCGACCGTCATCGCCGCCACCGGCCGGCCCGACCTGATCGAGCGGTACGTGCGCCCGATGCGCGAGGGCCGGTGCTTCGGCACGTTCGCCTACACGGAGCGGCACGACGCGTTCGACTTCCGGTGCCGCGCGGCGCGCGGCGCGGACGGTTACCTGATCACCGGGGACAAGGCGCTGCAGACCGGCGGGCACCTGGCCGACGTGTTCCTCACCTACGTCCGCGACGAGCACGACGACCTCCAGCTGGTCCTGGTGGAGCGCACCGATCCGGGCGTGACGCTGGAGCCGGTGGCCACCGCCGGCTTCCGGGCGGCCGGGCTGACCCGGCTCAGCCTGGACGGCGTCCGGTTGCCGGCGTCGCGGCTGCTGGTCCGGGTCGACGGGCTGAGCCACGCGCAGCGCTTCCTCAACCACCGGCGGCTGTTCGTCGCCGCGCCGATGGTGGGCCGGGTCAAGGCGATCATCGAGTCGTGCACGGCGCACCTGGCCGGGGTGGTCCGCCAGGGCGTGCCGCTGCCGCAGCACGAGGCCGTGCAGGCCCGGCTGGGCCGGATGCTGATCCGGTACGAGACCGCCCGGGCGGTGTTGCACGACGCGCTCGGGCGCTGGGTGGCCGGCCCGCACAACGTGCAGTTCGACCCGGTGGTGTCCGCGGCGAAATACACCATCGTGGACAACGCGATCGCGGTCGGGATGGACGCGCTCCACCTCACCGGCTGGGCGGGCTACAGCCGGGAGCTGCCGTACGAGCGCCACCTACGCGGGTTCCTGGCCGGCGTGGCCGGCCAGACGACACAGGACGTCCTCGAGGTGCTGCTCGGCAACGAGGTCATCGCCCGGTCCGAGCTGGACCGGCAGCTGGAGGGAGTGGCCAGGTGAAGGTCGTGCTGCCCGGTGCGCTGCTGCGTTTCGCCGACTACACCAAGGAGGTGGAGGTCGACGCCCGGACGTTGGGGGAGGGCATCGAGGTGCTGGCGGCGAGGTTCCCGCGGCTGCGACCGGTGCTGCTCGACGGCGACGGCCGGGTCCGCCGGACCCACCAGCTGTTCCTCAACGGCGAGCAGGTGGAGCGCAGCGAGTACGCGACCGGCGTCGCCGCGGTGGCGGTCACGGACGGAGACACGCTGTTCGTGCTGACCGCGGTCGCCGGCGGCTGAGGTGGCGCGCCGCAGCCGGTTTGCCGTGCCGACCGACACCTGCCTGTTCTCCCCGCTGCAGCTGCAGCCCGAGTCGATCCTCCGGATCGGCATGACCGCGCTCGCGACGTGCATCAACACCCAGCTGGTCGACTGGCGGCGGCTGAAGCAGGAGCACCGCACCACCGTGGTCATCGTCGGTGTCCGGTGCGACTACCGCCGGCCCTTCGACTTCTTCTCGGCGCCGCGGATCGATGTCGAGGCCGGCCTGACGGCCCGCCGGGGCGGGCGGTTCCTGCAGCTGGACTGCCGGCTGGGCCCGGCCGAGGCACCGTTCGCCACCCTGACCGTCCTCAACCGGCCGGTGCGGCTGAGCGGCACCGAGGCGCTGGACGCCACCCCGACCGACCTGCCGGCGCCGCTGCTGGCCCGGTTCGCGGCGGACGAGCGCGACGACGGCCCGGTGGTCCGGCCGGTCGTCGACCAGCTGTCCGATGTGGAGCGTTCCGGCGAGCTGCTGGATCGCGGCGAGTGCGGGTTCACCGTCTCGCGGGCGGACTGCGAGATCGCCGACCAGTGGCAGAACGTCCGGCTGCCGGGCTGGCTCGCGGCCGGCCGCGAGCGGCTGGCCTTCGCCACCACCGACCCGCGCGTCAAGACCGGGCTGAGGCAGCCGATGTCGAGCCTGTACGCGGAGTTCCGCCGGCCGATGTACCTCGGTGACGAAGGGCGCGTGCACACCCGCGCGTACGTCTCCGGCGCCGGTACGGTCACCTTCGCCCACGAGGTGCGCGCGGTCGCCGCCGCGGCCGGTGGGCCGGAGGGCGCCTGCGCGGTCGCGACCGAGGTGTTCCACTGTGGAGCGTCGGCGTGACCGGCGCGGAGCGGTCCCGCGCGGGCCGACCGGCACCCGACCAGGCGGCCCTGGACGCCCTGGCCGAGCGGATGACCGACGAGGTCGGCGCGGCGCTGGCGTGTGCGGCGGTGGTGATCGGCGACCGCCTCGGTCTGTACGAGGCGCTGGCCCGCCTCGGGCCGATCGGTGCCGTCGACCTCGCCGCGGCGCTCGACCTGGCGCCGCGGATGGTCCGGGAGTGGCTGCTCAACCAGGCCGCCGGGAGCTACGTCTGCTACGACCCGGCGGGGCAGCTCTACTTCCTGTCGCCGGAGCAGGAGGCGCTGCTGGCCGACGAGTCCAGCCGGGCCTTCCTGGCCGGGGCGTTCCAGTTCGCCATCGCGATGGTCAAGGCGGAGGAGCGGATCGGGGACGTCTTCCGCACCGGGCAGGGGGTGCGCTGGGGCGAGCATCACCCGGACCTGTTCACCGGACTGGCCCGCTTCTCCCGGCCGATCTACGCGCACCGGCTCTGCGACGTGTTCGTGCCGGCCGTGCCGGGCCTAGCCGAGCGGCTGACCGCGGGGGCGCTGGTCGCCGACATCGGCTGCGGTCACGGGCACTCCACCCTGCTGCTCGCCGAGCGGTTCCCGGCCTCGCGCTTCGTCGGGTTCGACAACCACCCGGACTCGGTCGAGCAGGCGCGGCGGCTGGCGCGCCGGCGTGGCCTGGAGGGCCGGGTCGGCTTCGAGGTCGCCGAGGCGACCGGGTTCCCGGCGCGGGGCTACGACGTCATCGCGTTCTTCAACTGCCTGCACGACGTCGCGTACGCCGACGCGTGCGCGCGCCACTGCCACGCCGCGCTGAAGCCGGACGGGTACGTCTTCATGGTCGAGCCGATCGGCGGCGACCGGGTCGAGGACAACTTCACCCCGGCCGGCCGGCTGATGTCCGGGGCCTCGGTGCTGTGCTGCACGCCGCACGGGATGGTCGACGGCGGCGACGCGCTGGGCACTGTGGTCGCCGACGCGCGGCTGGAGCAGATCATGCGGGACGCCGGCTTCGGTACGTTCCGGCGGGTGCTGAGCACCCGCTACAACCGGGTCTTCGAAGCGCGACCGTAGGAGGACTGTGGACGAGCGCGTCCAGGCGCCCGTGCCGACCACCGTGCCCGACCCCACCTCGGCCGCGGAGGCGGAGCCGGACGACGGCTACCGTCTGGGCCTCGCGCACGGGACGGCCCTGCTCCTCGGCGCGGTCCTGGGCCCGGGCGTCCTCGCCCTGCCGCATCTGGCGGCGGCCGCGGCCGGCCCGGCCTCGGTGGTCGCGTGGCTGGCCCTGGTGGCGCTGAGCGTCCCGGTCGCGATCACGTTCGCCACGCTGGGCGCCCGCTTCCCGGACGGCGGCGGCGTCGCCACGTTCGCCGCCCGCGCGTTCGGCCCGCGGATCGCCGCCGCCGTCGGCTGGTGGTTCTACGCCGCGGTGCCGATCGGCTCGCTGGCGGCGGCCATCATCGGCGCCCAGTACGTGGTCGACGGCGCCGGCGGGGGCACCGGCACCGTGTCCCTCGTCGCCGGCGTCCTGCTGGCGGTGGCGCTTGCGGTCAACTACGCCGGCCTGCGGATCTCCGGCCGCACCCAGCTCGCCCTCGCCACGGTGCTGGCCGTCCTGCTCGTAGTCGCCGTGGCCGTCGCCGCGCCGGGCGTACGGTCGGCCAACTTCGTCCCGTTCGCGCCGCACGGCTGGCTGGGCGTGGGGTCGGCGGTCGGGGTGCTCTTCTTCGCGTTCGTCGGCTGGGAGGCGGCCAGCCACCTGTCGGCGGACTTCGCCGACCCGCGACACCTGCCCCGGGCCACGCTGCTCACTCTCGTCGTGATCTCCGTCCTCTACGTCGGGCTCGCGATCACGACCGTCGGCGTCCTGGGGGAGGTGGCCGCGTCGTCGCCGGTGCCGCTGACCCTGCTGCTGGAACGGGGCATCGGCGCGGCCGCCGGGCCGGTGACCGCGGTGGCGGCGACGCTGCTCACCTTCGGCGTCATCAACACCTACCTCGCCGGCAGCGCCCGGCTCGGGGCCGCGCTCGCCCGGGACGGGGCGTTGCCGCCGGTGCTCGCCAAGGGCGGGGCGCCGGGTCAGGTGCCGCGGCGCAGCCTGACGGTGCTCGCCGCCCTGACCGGCGCGCTGGTCGCGGTCGACCTGACCTGGGGACTCGCGCTGGACCCGCTGATGCGCGCGACCTCGGCCTGCCTGGCGGCGGTGACCGTGGTCGGGCTGGCGGCCGCGGTGCGGCTGCTGCCCCGGCCCGGCTGGGGTCACCGGGCCGCGGTCGCGGCGACCGCGCTCACGGTCGCCGTCCTGGTCGCGGTGGGCCCGTACCTGCTCGTGCCCGCCGTGCTCGGACTGGCCGCGGTCACCTACCGCGGCCGACACCACCGGAGGTCGCCCGCCGACCCGTCCCGGTAGCCATCTGGCTCGGCAGACCGGGCGGAGCGACCGTCCCGGTAGGTTGCGGAGTCGGATGCGCCGCCGGAGGAGTCGCCGTGCCGTTCCTGCTCTACCGCCTGTCGCGGTTCGTCCGGCTGCGGCTGCGCGGCTGGCGGATGCCGCTGGCGGTCTCGGCCTTCGTGTTCGGGACCAGCTGGCTGGCGATGGCCCTGGTGGAGCCGGCGGACAGCGACATCGCCGCGCCCGGGACGTACTGGTGGTATTTCGTCGTCACCTCGGCGACCGTCGGCTACGGCGACGTCTTCCCGGCCTCCGGCGCCGGCCGCGCCGTCGGCCTCTACGTGATCGTCGGCGGCATCGTCACGCTCACGCTCCTGTTCACCCAGCTGGCCGACGCGCTGCAGTCGGTGCGGGGCCGGCGCCTGAGAGGGGTGGTCCCGCTGGACCTGTCCGACCACGTGGTGCTCCTCGGCTACTGGCCCGGCCGTACGGAGCGCATCGTCGCCGAGCTGACCGCCGAGGGCCGGTTCCAGGTCGCGCTGTGCGCCTGGGACGACGTGCCGGAGAATCCGATGGCGCACCACGACGCCGTCCACTTCGTCCGGGGCGACCTCACCCACGAGGACGTGATGGCCCGCGCCTGCGTCCCGACCGCCCGCACGGCGGTCATCGACGGCCGGGACGACAACGAGACGCTCGCGATCGCGGTCGCCGTCGACCATGCCAACCCGCGGATCCACCTGGTGGCGGCGGTCCGCGACCTGGGCCGGCGGGAGAACCTGCGTTACGTCAACGAGGGCGTGCAGGTGGTGCAGTGGCACATGCCCTTCCTGCTGAGCGAGGAGGCCACCGACCCGGGCATCACCCAGGTCTACAACGACCTGATGAGCAGCGGCGGGCACGGCAACACGTACTCGATGCGGGTCCCGGCCGGCTTCCCGCACGCCGGCTTCGGCGACTGCCAGACGTTCTTCGGCCGCACCTTCGGCGCGACGCTGCTGGCCCTGCGCGGGAACGACGGGCTGATCGTCAGCCCGCCGTGGGACACCCCGGTCCCGGCGGGGACCACGCTCTACTACGTCGCGAGACGCCGGATCGACGCCCACCAGCTGACCACCCGGCGCTGAGGGCACGGACCGGAGGCACGGTCCGGGTACGGGATCGCCCGGCGCGATCCCGCACCCGGCCCGGCGTGGCTCACTCGCAGGCCGCCGCCGCATCCCCGAACGCCGCGTCGATGGCCTCGAAGTCGAGGTGGGAGATCGACGGCGTGCCGCCGCCGTCCGCCTTCCGCAGCGTGCCGCCCGCCATCAGACCGTGCGCGTTGATCGGCGTCTCCGGCGTGGCACCTCCGGCCTCCGCCAGCACCTCGATGCCGGCGTCGCACAGCCCGGTGAACTCGAACGCCAGGTCGTGGAACGTGACCCAGCCCGAGGACCCGGCCATGCCCTGGGCCGCCCGCTCGTTGAGGTTGGTCTTGAAGCAGAAGTGCGCGCTGGCCGGGCCCGCGCCCAGCACCACCGCCGCCGCCGCGGCAATCCCTGTTGTCGCCAGCCGGCGTCCGAGCCTTGTCGCCATGGTCGGTCCCCTCCCCGTTGCCGGCCCCGTGCCGGCAGCGAGGACTGTGGCAGCACCGCAGTGGTTGCGCGGGAAAACGGCTCAGCAGCGGCCGACTGCGTCCGCGGCGACGCCCATCAGGTCGATCGGCCCTGGTCCTGCTGGCCGGGCCCGCGAGGTAGGCCACCGTCCACAGCGCCGGCGCCGCGCACGTCCTGCCACGCCCGCTCAGTGATCATCGTCGGCCGCTCGGGGCCGCGGTCCCCGCGGTGGGGGTCTCATCATCCGCAGCGGATGGTGAGCACCGAGCGCTGCCGGGGCAGTCTGGGCCGACTCGTCGACGCGACGCCGACAGCCAGCCTCTCAGGCCCCGGGAGGGTCCATGCTTCTGGTGCCCAAGCAGTTGCAGCGGGCCGGGATGACCGGCGACGTGCCGTACTACGGCGGGCGGTTGACGCCCGCACAGGCCTACGCCGCGTCCCACCCGACGGTGCGGCCGAGTCCACCCCCGCGCAACCGCGCGGACCAGCTCCGCTCGCTGCAGGACCTGCTCGACACCGGAGTGATCACGCCGGAGGAGTACGCCGGGCTGCGAGCACGACTGGACGCGTGATGGGACCGGTGCAGGTTCTCGTCGTCGGCTTCGAGCAGCCGACGTTCACGGGTGAGGTGCTGACCGAGCTCGTCCGCCTCCGTGAAGCCGGGATCGTCCGCATGGTGGACCTGATGCTCGTCTCGCGCGGCCACGACGGCACCCTGGAGACCGTGGCCGCGCCGCCCGAGCTGGGAGCCGAGCTCGGTGGCGTGGTCGCCGCGATCCTGGGCAAGCCCGCCGGCGCGGGAGGGGACGAGCCCGCCGACGCGGTCGCGACCGGTGTCCCGGCGTGGTCACTGGCCGATGCCGTGCCGCCTGGCACCATCGCGGCGGTGACCCTCATCGAGCACCTTTGGGCGGTCCCGCTGAGGTCGGCGATCCAGCGGGCCGGTGGCACCCCGCTGGAGGAGACCTGGTTGGCCGCAGGCGACGTCGCCGAGCTGGAGACCCTGCTCAGCCGGCGCACGACCTGATGGCTCGGGGGATCGGGCGGCTCGGAGTCGGTGTCGGCGGAGAGGGTCGGCGGGGAGGGCGGACGTGAGTGGCCCAGACGGCGCGTACTTCGTCGGCGGACCGGGGCCGTCGGCGATACCGGCCGCCCTGCGCGCGCTGGCGGGCACGTACACGGTGGCGATGGGCCGCCCGGTGCGGACCCGGCGGACCTGGCTGGACAGCGTCGACTGGCGGCTGCACCGCGCCGGCCTGGCGCTGAGCGCCACTGCCCGTGCCGACGGCGAGGCGGAGACCTTGGAGCTCAGCACCGCCGGCGGCGGGACCGTCACCGCCGGGCCCGACACGCTCGGCTGGCCGCGGCGGCTGAGTGGCCTTCCCGACGGGCTGCGGCCCCGGCTGGAGGCGGTGCTCGGGGTCCGCGCGTTGCTGCCGGTGGTGCAGGCCACCGGCAGCTCGGTCAGCGGCACCCTCAGCGACACGGAGGGCAAGACCGTGCTGCGGATCGTCCACGACCGGCCGGCGACGATCGCCGGGCGCCCGGCCCGGCTGCCCGGTGGGCTGCGGCTGATCCCGCTGCGGGGCTACGGCGCCGCCGCCGCGCGCGCCGGTCGGATCGTCCGGAGTGCCGGGCTGGTCAGCGACGAACGCTCCGGGTACGCGGCGGCGCTGGCCGCCGCCGGGCTCGACCCGGACGCGACCGCCTCGCCGGTGATCCGGCCGGAGCTTCCCGGTGACGTGGCCGTGGCGAGGGCGCTGCTGTCCTTCCTCGGTGAGCTGGAGGCAGCCTGGGACGGCACCGTGGCGGACGTCGACATCGAGTTCCTGCACGACTTCCGGGTGGCGGTGCGGCGGAGCCGCTCGTCGGTCAAGCTGCTCGGCGACCTCCTGCCGCCCGATCTCGCCGCCTGGGCGGCAGCGGAGCTGAAGTGGCTCGGCGCCCTCACCGCGCCCTCCCGCGACTTCGACGTCCACCTGCAGGAGCTCCCGTCCCTGACCGCTCGCCTCACCATCGGCCGCGCCGAGGATCTGGAGCCGATGGCGTTGCACCTGGCCCGGCTGCGCGCGACCGAGCGGCGCAGGCTGGTCCGCGGCCTGCGCTCGGCCCGCTTCGAGCGGTGGCGCACCCGATGGCGTGCCTCGCTGGCGGAGCTGGCGGCCGGCGAGGGGGAGCCGTCGGCCGTCCCGCCCGTCCAGGAGATCGGCCCGGAGCGGATCGCCGATGCCTACCGCCGGGCGCTCCGCCGCGGCCGGAGGATCACGCCCGCCTCGCCCGCGGACGACCTGCACGACCTGCGCAAGCGGTGCAAGGAGCTGCGCTACCTGCTGGAGATCTTCGCCCCGCTGCTGGACCCGACCGGAGTGCGCAACGCCGTCAAGGAGCTCAAGATGGTGCAGGATGTGCTGGGGGCGTTCCAGGACAGCGAGGCACAGCGCGAGACCGTCTACGCGGTCGCCGCCGACATGGTGGCGCGCGGCGATGTCTCCGCCCCGACCATGCTCGCCATGGGGGAGATCGCGGCCCGGACGCAGGAGTCGATGCTCTCCTCGCGATCCGACTTCATGGTCACGTTCGAGCGGTTCGCGCGGCTGTCCGTGCCGCGGCGGATGGCGCGACTGACCCGGCCCGGCCCGGCGCCGGCCGAGGAAGCCATCGTCTTCCCCGGGGGAGCGGCGTGATGAGAGTGGTGGCCACGTACAACATCAAGGGCGGCGTCGGGAAGACGTCGGCCGCGGTCAATCTCGGCTACCTGGCCGCCCGGGACGGGCTGCGCACGCTGCTCTGGGACCTCGACCCCCAGGGCTCGGCCACGTACCTGTTCCGGGTGAAGCCCAAGGTCAAGGGCGGCGGCAAGGCGCTCGTCGCCGGCCGGCGGTCCCTTGACCAGGCGATCAAGGAGACCGACTTCGACCGGCTCGACCTGATGCCGGCCGACTTCAGCTACCGCAACCTCGACCTGGACCTGGACTCCACCAAGCGCCCCACGGACCGGCTCCGCCGCCTGGTCGCTCCGCTCCGCCACGAGTACGACCTGGTCATCCTCGACTGCCCACCCAGCGTGTCGTTGGTGTCGGAGAACGTGGTCCGGGCCAGCCACGTGCTGCTGGTCCCGCTGATCCCGGCCGTGCTGTCACTGCGCACCTTCGACCAGCTCACCGACTTCGTCGACGGACTCCCCGGTCGCAAGCCCCGACTCGTGGCGTTCCTCTCCATGGTCGACCGGCGCAAGAAGGCCCACCGGGAGCTGGCGGAACGGCTGCCGCTGGAGCGGGGGTCCGTGGTGCCCGAGGTGATCCCCAACCTGGCCGTCGTCGAGCAGATGGCCCGGCAGCGCGCACCGGTCCCGGACTTCGCGCCGCGCAGCCCCGCGACCGCGGCGTACGAGGCACTCTGGGTCAGGACACGGTCCTGCCTCGACGACATCGGCTGAGGACAGCCGGGGGCCGCGGCCACCACCGGATCCGCGTGGGCTCCACGACCCGCGGTGGCCGCACCGGCCCCGGGCTGGACCGATCGCTCTCAGACGCCGGACCTGGCCTCCTGCTCGGCCTCGGCCTCCGCGACAGCGACGACGAAGCCGAGCGCCTCGGTGATCTTCAGCGCGGCCGAGAGGACCCGCGGCGTCCCGATGATGGGAGCGACCGCGACGAGGACGTCCTGGACGTCGTCCACCGTCACGCCCGACTCCGCCGCAGCGCCGACGTGCATGAGATAGGACGCCGATGGGGCATCGACCGCGGCGAGCGCGGCCAGCCGCACCAGGAGCAGCGGCACCGGGTCGAGCTCGGTGCGGGCCAGGGACACCCCGTTGATGTCCGCCAGAGCCTCGAGGACAGGCGCTTCTCCGGTAGCCATGGCATTCCTCTCCACTGATGAGACGGTGCGGTGCACATCCGCAGACAGGAGTCTCGCGAGGCGGATGCCTCACCTCCTCATCCGCAGTGGAGGAGCAAGCCCGCGGCCGTGATCGGCATCCTGGTGGCCGCGAGCGGACCGGCGTCGAGATACGACCCCTCTGGGCCGTCGCCCGCTGCCGCAGCGTGGAGGAGGGCGGGATGGACGCCAGGTGCGTGGCCGGCCTGCTTCGGGTTGCACTGCCAGCAGGACTCCTCGTCCTCACCCTCGCCGCCTGCGAGGGCGGCGGCGGCCCGGTCGCCTCCGATCGGCCCAGCCCCGCGCTGCCGACGCTGTCGGCGTCCGTGCCGACGAGGTCCGCGGTGCCGGAGGCATCCGCCTCGCGTACGCCGCGGCCGACGTCCACGCGGTCGGCGGTGGCGGCGCCCCCACCGGGTTCCCCCACGCCGACGCCGGCCCCGACTCCGGACCCGACGACGCCGGCGCCGACCGAGTCGCGGCCGGCCCCGGCCCCGGCGCCCACGCGCACTCCCGGTGCGCCGACGCAGGCTTCGACGCCCACGTCGGCCGCCGCGCCGACGTCCTCGACCCCGGCGGCGACGCCCGTGTCCTCCTCGCCGTCGCCGTGGGTCTGGTGGCTGCTCGGCCTGCTGGCCGTCGGCGCGGTGATCGCGCTCGTCGTGGTGGCCGTGCGGCGCCGCCGTACCCGGGAGGTCTGGTCCGCCCGGCGTGCCGGTGCGGTCGCGGAGTCCACGTGGCTGGCGCACGAGCTGCTGCCGAGTGCGCTGAGCGCGCAGAGCCCGGCCGCCCGACGCGACCGGTGGACCGCCTCTCGGCCGCGGGTGGCCGCTCTGCACCGCAACCTGGGCGAGCTCGTCGCGTCGGCCCCGAAGGACCAGGCAGGCAGCCTCGACCGGCTGCGGGAGGCGGTGACCGGCCTCGGCGCAGCGATGGATGCCTACGCCGCGACCGGTGCCGGCGATCCGGAACGGCTCGGCGCCGCCCGGCAAGCGCAGCGGCAGCTAGAGGACGCCCTCGCCCGCGCGGTCCAGGTGCCTCCGGGCCCCGGTGCACCGTGACTGAGACCGATCTGAACGGGGCCCCCGATCATCATGAAGACGACCGCAGGCCCGGCCGCCCGGACGAGGGCGCTACCGAGTTGTGCAAGGCGCAGGTCGCAGGAACCAACTGAGACCATCAGCCTTTCCGATCTGATCTTGCTGGTGGGCGGGGTGTGTCGGTGCCGTACGCCGCCGATCTGCTGCGTCGGCATCGGCAGATGATCGGGTCGCGGTGGCGCAAGCTCAGTGCGTCGCCGGCAGGCGTTGCTGGTACTGGCGCACCTGCGATGCGGAGACACTGACGCCCGGCTGGCCGCGGGGCACGGGGTCGTCGCCTCCGAACACCGCGCAGCCCTGCTGGATCCCGCGGGATGACAGCCAGCACAGGCTGATCAGGTCGTGGTGCGCAGAACGCGCACCACGACCTGATGGGCCAGCCCGGCTGGGGCACTGGTGGTTGCTGGTCCGCCGGCACCGGCGAACCTGTGGGTCAGAAGCGGCGATCCCGCCGGTCTCCTCGCCTGTCCTGCCGGTCATCGCGGCGGTCATCGCGGCGATCGTGTCGTCGGTTGATTCCGTGGGCGACGACGACGGCGCCACCGACGGCAGCTATGGTGCGGCGCCTGCGTCGGGCTGCGAGTGGCATGGTCAGATTCCTTCCTTCGCGTCGGCCTCGATCGCGGCCAGTACGGCCTGGATCGGGATGCGCCCGCTTGCGACCAGCTGGCCTCCGGCATGACGCACCGCCGAGCCGAACGGGGCGGCCCACTGGTTCTCCCACACCAGCACCACCGCTGAGTTCCCGGGCTCGATGGTCTCGGCCAGGTCGCTGACGTCCTGCTCGGAGAGCACCATCGCGAGTTCGGCCTCGGAGGCCCGCAGCTCCCCGAGCTCGCTCTCGTCGAGGTCGGAGATCTCGGCCATCTCGAGCGTGCCGTCGTTGTCCTTCCTCAGGAACACCAGGTCGAGCACGCGGATCATGCCGCGGTCGACAAGATCCTTGAGGTAGGGCGCCACGGTGCCCTTGCCAAAGTCGGTGCCCGGGAACTCCACCACGAGCCAGTCCACTGGGCCGAGCTGGTCCACTGTCTCAGTCATGCTGACCCCGCTCTCTGCTGACGGCGACGATGCTCAGTCCTGTTCAGGGTGCCCGAGCTCCTGGCTGGCGCCTCACTCGCCGATGATGAGGTCGGTCCGAGAGCCGATCTGGTCGGCTACAGCACCCAGGCGCTGGGCAAGCTCACCACCGTGGTGGACGGGCGGCGGCGGATCACCAGCGACCGGCATGGAGCCGACCAGCTCCTCCCCGAGCGCCAGCGGCACTCATCCCCGCGGGGTGAGGACGGCTGAGCCGATACCCCGCTGTGCTCGTGGCCGGAGCAGAGGCCGCTCTCGGCGCATGCCGTCGAGGTGAAGGAGCACGACATGGCGGAGCAGGACGGTGTCTTCCTCTACGTCGGCACCTACGGCGACGAGGCGACCGCTCGGGGCGACTACCGGCTGGTACAGGACCTGCACAAGGCGAAGGCGGTCGGGTCGTACGACGCCCTCGTCGTCACCAGGGACGACGAGGGCAAGGTCCATGTCGACAAGGACGAGACCGCGGTTCGCCGCGGGGGCTGGGGTGGCGCGGTCGTCGGCGCGTTCGTCGGGGTCGTGATGCCGCCCGCGCTCCTCGGCGCCGCCGTGGCCGGCGGGACGGTCGGCGCTGTCGGAGCCCACCTGCGGCAGCACCTGTCCCGCAAGGACGTCGAGGAGCTGGGCGACCTCATCGGGCAGGGGCAGGCGGCCCTGGTCGTCCTCGGGCGTTCCCGCCTGGACGACGTCCTGGACCGGGACCAGCTGAGCGCGCAGAAGCATGTGTACAAGCAGCTCGGCGTGAAGCCGAAGGACATCGACCAGGCCGTGCACGCGGCCGTCCACGAGGTCGGCCCGGGGTGACCACCGAAACGACCGGGGTGCGCTCGGCCGCCGGCAGCGGCATTGTCCTGCTGACCCTGGCGGCCGGTCAGTTCCTCATGACCCTGGACAGCTCGGTGATGAACGTCTCGATCGCGACCGTGGCCGAGGACCTGGGCACGGACGTCACCGGGGTGCAGACGGCGATCACGCTCTACACGCTCGTGATGGCGATGCTGATGGTCACCGGCGGCAAGGTCGGGTCCATGATCGGGCGAAGGCGAGCCTTCGCGATCGGCTGCGTCATCTACGGGGCGGGCTCCCTGACGACCGCGCTCGCACCGAACCTCGCGGTGCTCATCCTCGGCTGGTCGGTCCTCGAAGGGATCGGGGCAGCGCTCATCCTGCCCGCGATCGTCGCGCTCGTCGCCACCAACTTCCCGGCCGAAGGCCGGCCGCGGGCGTACGGGCTGGTCATGGCGGCGGGAGCGGTCGCGATCGCGGTCGGCCCGCTGGTGGGCGGCGCGTGCACCACGTACTTCTCCTGGCGGTGGGTCTTCGCCGGCGAAGTCGTGATCGTGGTCGGCATCCTCGCCCTCGCCCGCCGGGTGGCGGACTCCCCGCCGGGTCCGCAGCCGCGGCTGGACCTGGTCGGGGCCGTGCTGTCGGCCGCCGGCCTCGGACTCGCCGTCTTCGGGATCCTGCGCTCCAGTACGTGGGGATGGGTCAATCCGCGGGAAGGCGGGCCGTCCGTACTCGGCCTGTCGCCGGTCGTCTGGCTCGTCCTCGGCGGCCTGCTGGTGCTCTGGCTGTTCCTCATCTGGGAGCGGCACCTCGAGGCGAGCGGCGCCGAGCCGCTCGTGCGGCCGTCCATGCTGTCGAACCGGCAGCTGACCGGCGGCCTGGTGATGTTCTTCGGTCAGTACCTGGTCCAGATGGGCCTGTTCTTCACCATCCCGCTGTTCCTGTCGATCTCGCTCGGCCTCTCCGCGCTGGAGACCGGCGTCCGGATCCTGCCGCTGTCGATCACCCTGCTGATCGCGGCCGCGGGGATCCCGCGGTTCCTCCCGCACGCCTCGCCGCGCCGGGTGGTCCGGCTGGGCCTGCTGTCGATGCTCGCCGGAATCGTCTCGCTGCTGACCGCCCTGGACACCAGCGCCTCGGCGGAGATCGTCACCGTGCCGATGCTGCTCACCGGCCTCGGGATCGGCGCCCTCGCCTCGCAGCTGGGAGCCGTGACGGTGTCCGCCGTCCCCGACGAGGAGAGTGCGGAGGTCGGGGGCCTGCAGAACACCGCGACCAACCTCGGCGCCTCCGTCGGGACGGCGCTCGCCGGCTCGATCCTGATCGCCGTCCTCACCACATCGTTCCTGCAGGGGATCCAGCAGAACCCGGCGGTGCCGCCGTCGGTGTCGTCCCAGGCGAGCGTGCAGCTCGCCGCCGGCGCGCCGTTCGTGTCCAACGCGGACCTTGAGACCGCGCTCGGCGACGCCGGGATCACCGGCGACGAAGCCACGGCCATCCTGGACGCCAACGCCGAGGCCAGGGTCGACGGGCTCCGGACGGCGCTGTTCGCCCTCGCGCTGGTCGCGCTGCTCGCGCTCTTCGCCGCGCGGCGGGTGCCGACCCGGCAGCCGTCGTCCACCGCATCCGCCGAGCCACCGACCTGACGCCGGGATGGAGCACAGCCGGACCGCGATCGCGGATCAAGCCGCGCCCCGACCGCCGGCCGCGTCAGTCGGTTGCGGTCGCCGTCCCTGCGTAGGCCGATGAGAACTTCCTCGTCGTCTCCTGGAAGGTCTCCTCGATCTTCGCTCCCCTCCACGGACGGCGGTGTACGGAGGAAGAGACCAGAACTGAGACACTCGCGACGGGACCCATCCAGGATGACCGACAGCGCCTATGGCGGTGCAGCGGCCAACGCGAACTGAGGTTCAGTGGGTCGAGGCGGGTGCCCACCTCAGCAAACTAACCCCACAGCGGACAGGCGAAGATACCTCCGGGCAGGACGGCGGAGGGAGCACCGGTGGCAGCAGGTACCGCGTCCACTCGGCCCGGTATGGGGCGTCGACAGAACCGGCCCGGCGTGGGCCGCGCGCCTACGCGCCTGCCGGCGGTCAGGACCATCTCGGCCTAGGTTCTGTCAGCTCGGACCGCATGCTCCCGATGCTCTCTCCCGGCATTAATGTGCTCACCATCCATCCGCGGTACTGGTCCGTGTACGCCTGGATCCTCGACGACTTCTGGGCCCACGACCTGCCGCGCACCCGGTCGGCGTTCGTCCAATTTTACCGGCCACGAGAAGCCCTGTTCGCGTCGCCTGCCAGCTGTGTGACACGCGCGAGCATGAAACAGTGACCGGCAACATAGTCGGCTCCCGCCGGACCGGGAGAGAAGCTCAGACAGCCGCCGAGTTCGACCTGGCTACGACTACATCAAAGAGGCTCTCGGCGGATTCGGGCGTACTACCGGTCAGCGATGGAGTCGATTGGCCTCGTCGAACGCGCCGACCGTGCCGCGGGCCTGCCCTACGACACGGTCACGCCGGCGGGCAGGGCACTCGCCGCCGCCTACCGGTCCGAAGTCTCAGGCACCGAACTCGTCCGTACGTTCCTCGCCTCATCCACCGTCTCAGGACCAGTGCCCAAGACCGTCCTCGAGGAGTTCGCGCGCAAAGGGTGCCTGTGTCAGCTGCGCAAGGCCAACAACGCTGATCTGCCGCTCCTACAGGACCTGTTCACGCACGTGGGTGGTGACAAGACCAGCGCCCGGCGCTACAGCGTCCGGTTCTTGCTCGATCTGTGCACAACCACCAACGGCGACGGCCTTAACCAAGACCGGTTCCGGCAACTGATCGCCGTCCGCAGCCTCGACAACGAGACCTATGTACCCCGGGCATGGGACGGCCGCACGCGACCGACGTGGCGGCTCTAGCAGGCCCGGGAGCACATCGCCTTCGCCCTGAACCGCCTGTGGGCGTGGCTAGCCCGACGCGGCCTGGACTGGTCGAACGATGGGCTGGCCCTCGTCCCCTGGACCGGCATTTGGAACAGCCTGCATGAGGAGCTGGGTGCCAGCGACCTGGCCGCCGGCCGCGAAGTCACCGGCCCGTCGTTCGCGGCGGACACGCCTGTCGCCGATCTCACCCGCTGGCGACCGGACGCGTCGACGTAGCGGTGACCTGAAGGCGGTGTCGCCGCGGGACACCGCCGTTGATGAGCACGAGCTCTACAGCCGGTGCAACAACACCGATGACGAAGCCGACACGCTGATCGCGATGATGGCCATCCTGCTTCTCTTGCACCAGCGCATCGGCAGGCCCTCCCGGCAGCTCATCCTCGGCGGCGACACAGACATCGTCCGCGAGGGCGGAGCGCTGCGCATCGGCATGGCGCGGTTCTTCACCGCACTCCATCAAGAGCTCAAGAAGAACCCGACACTCATCGACCTGCTCACCTGGATCTACAGCAGCTGGATCATCCCGCAGCACGAGCGTGTCGCGGTCGCCAAGCTCGTCGACGGCGACACCTTCCGCTTCCGCCGAGTCGGCAACGCGCTGCAGTTCTTCCACCAGGACGCGCCCGCCGACCTCAACGACAGCCGCTACCGCGCCCTCAGCACCACCGTTCACGAGCTCGGTCTCGTCAGCGCACTCCACCAGCCGGGGCGGAAGCTAACGGCAAGCGGCAAAACGCTGCTGTGGACCGGCGATCTGCCAGCTGGTGCGATGGCCGCGGCCATCGAGGCGCTCAGCCTCGGCGAGGCCTGACATGGCCCGCGCCAAGAGGAGCGCAGCCACCGCGTCGGTGGTGCTGCCGGAACTCATTCAAGGGCCGTGGACGAGCTTGGTCGTGCTCACCTACGGCGCAGACCTCACGTTCTTCGATTCACACCTGCTACGCCAGCTCAGCCAAGTCCCGCTACGCATCATCCTGGCCGACAGCGTCCGCCTGGCCGAGACGCTGAGTGAAGCTGCCGCCACCGGCCAGAGCCACAAACACGCGAACCGCAGCTACCTGGTCGCACCCATCCGGCATGCGCGGGCCGCGCACGCCAAGGTCGTCCTCCTGACCAGTAGGAGCGCCGGCCGGCTGCTGATCGGCTCGGGCAACCTCGGCCAGAACGGGTACGCGACACCCGGCGAACTGTGGCACATCTACAGCTACGACGACGCCAACACCGGGTTCGCCGACGAGTTCGCCGCAGCACGGCAGCTCATCGACACCATGGCTAAGGAACGCCTCCTAGACCCGCCCGTATGCGAGGCCCTCAGCACCGCGTGGGGCCAGGCGCCCTGGCTTAGCAGCGCCCCCGTCGGACCGACGACAATCCGCGGCAATCACGCGACATCGCTCGCGACGCAGTTCATGGACGTCGTCGCTACCACAGGTAAGCCGGTCCAGCAACTCACGGTGCACGCGCCGTTCTACGACACCGAGGCCGCGGCGCTGCGGTTCCTCGTAGAACAGCTCGCTCCGAGGCAAGTGGTCTCCTGCTGCGCAAAGACACCTCCGCAACCGAAGACGCTGCTCGAGACGTGAGGGCAGGAAGCCGAGTTGCTAGGAGCTCGGTGACGAACGACGATACCTACATCCACGCCAAGTGGGTCCACGCGGCCGCCGCTGAGCACGACATCTGTTGACGGAGGTCGCCGAAAGCTCAGGACGGGCGTTGCCCTCGGACTGGACGACCGGCAACATCGAAGCCGGAGTATCCAAGTCCTGGCGAGCGGTGGCGTCGACGAGCTGTACCAGCCGCTGACCCTCAAACCGATCGACAACCTCTCTGCCTGGAATTTGAAGATCGAGAAGAAACCGTCCGAGCCGGTACCGGCCGGGCCGCGTCTGCTCTGGAGCCAGCTTCAGGGACACGAACTGCGGCTGGCGTTCACGGTCGCCGTCGACGCGTCACAGCTGCGCCTGTTAGCCGCCGACGGAACCGCGCTGGCGTTCAAGAACGCCACTTGGAACGGGACGCTGTTGACAGTCACGCTCGACCCGAACCAGGTCGAAAACGCGGTAAAGCCTGGTGGACCTATCGGTGTCTGCATCGGCGACTTGGGCGCCGAAGGGAATGAACCGCCGACACTTCATTCGTGGCCGTACCAGCTTGAGCACCTCGCCAGCCGTCTGAAGACAGCGGCCGCCAACCGACTCCTCGACAAAGTCGGATCGCTACCCGACGCTGACAAGGAACTGTACGAGCTGCTGACACAGCTGGAACAGTCACTGATCTTCGACCCAATAACGGCCTGGAAGACCGTCCATCCGGACACGCCGCCTCCACCTGACGACGACGGCGGCCAGAACCTGGCATGGAAGGACATCGACTGGAGTAAGCTCAAGCGCTCCCCTCACTTCGGTGCCTACCACTACCTGACAGCGCCAGGCATCGCCCGCACCGACATCGAAGTCATCCTGGCATCGATCTACGCCCAACTCAGCAAGCTGCCCCAGCCGGTCGACGACATCACCGCCGACGACACCGACCTTGGCTTCGAAAGCAGCGAGGTCGCCGCCGACCCGAAATGGCCGAAGAGCGAGAGGCGGAGGAAGAGCCGCCGGACGACGAGCTGACCGGTGGACTCTCGGTCTCCACCCGCACTCGCATGGCGTTCGGACGGTTCTTCAATCGCTTCCGCACAGCCATCGCGAACGACGAGTTCATCGCCGAGCTCGGCCCGACGGTCACCGTGCACAACGCGGTGATCGTGCACCATGTCCTGGGCCGGCTCCTGGAACGCGACGGCGTCGACCCGCTCACCGCAGCGGACGCGCACCTCGCAATCTGGAGACGGCTGTGGGGCGACGACCCGAGCACGGGGCTCATCGCGAGCCTCGACACGGAGGAGCGGGCACTCGCCGATGACGTGACCAGCAAAGGCAGGCTGCGCGAAAACGCTCTCCTGGCACTCCTCAACTACACCTACTACGAGCAAGTCCTCGCGGAACGCCGGCCGGCGCTGAGGGCACAGGCCCAGCATTTCGCAACCGATCCGGTGTTCGCATTCGACGCCCGGCTGTGCCTAGACGCAGCACCGAAGTACGCGAAGTGAACGGTGGCGCAACTGTGGGCGCTGGCGTCCCGCCTGGACGACTGGGACCTGCGGGCGTTCGTACTCAAACCGCTGGGTCTGTCGGCGACGGCCGGACGCTGGGACGCGGTACCCGTCATGAGAACTGGCGGAGGCAACGCACAGAAGGTCAAGGTTCTCACCGTCGCCGGCCCGGTGCCTCTGCTGGACGCGAACCGCGCGGTCGCCGCACTGGCGCGGCTGGCCATGGCGAGCTGGTTCAACGACGAGATGCACCGCGACTACTGGCGCATCAAGTTCGTCGAGAACAAGACCATGTGCTTCTGGGACGAGCGGTCCCACGACGGCCTGTGCGTCATCGCCGGCGATGAAACCGAACTCGACGACCTCTACCTGCCGTGGCCCTCATGGTGGACACGGTTCGACGAGATTCACTCGGCCCTGAGCGCAGACGCTGTGGCCTAGCTCCCCGGTCACGGACGACCACCCAGGTTCGCCAGCGGTCGGGGCATGTCTGGTCCGGGCACGGATAGACGCGAAAGCGTGTGAAGCGTTCTCCCGCACGGTGCCACTCGCGCGGAGCAGGCGACGATAGACGACCTGCAACGACAGGTGGCGGAAGTGCGGAAGGCGCAGAGACGCCCGTCTTACCTGACTTGGCTCACGTTCAAGATCGTCTAGTACTCCAGCCGTAGATCGTGATCTTGGGCGTGGCGGTCCGGGACATGGAGCGGGCACCGCTTGATCATCCGGGGTTGTGTCGACTCCAAGCGATCTCGCGGTGGCCGCGGGCGAGAGCGTAGACCCTGCCCGATGGCAGGCGATGTTCGAGGAGCTGATGGGCCGGATCGCGGGCCGGTTCTCCCGGGTGGAGCCGCGGCGGCGGGTCCGGGCGTTCGTGGCTGGGCTGTTGGCGGAGTTGCCGCGGAAGAACTGTTGGACGATCGCCGAGCATGCCAGGGAGGCCAGCCCGGACGGGGATGCAGCATCTGCTGGCGCGGGCGGTGTGGGACGCCGACGCCGTCCGCGACGACGCCCGCGGCTACGTGGTGGAGCACCTTGACGACGCCGACGCCGTGCTGGCGGTCGATGAGACCGGCGATCTGAAGAAGGGCAACGCCACCGTCGGGGGTGCAGCGGCAGTACACCGGCACCGCCGGGCGGACCGAGAACGCCCAGGTCACTGTGTGGCTGACCTATGCCACGGCGGTGGGGCACGGGCTGATCGACCGGGCGTTGTATCTACCCCGCTGCTGGGCCGAGGACCCGGACCGGCGGACGGCGGCCGGCGTTCCGGCGGAGGTGGGGTTCGCGACCAAGCCTGCGCTGGCCCGGCAGATGATCACCCGGACGCTGGACGCCGACGTCCCGGCCCGTGGGTGACGGCGGACGAGGTCTACGGCGCTGACCCCGGCCTGCGCGGCGAGCTGCGAACGCCGCGGCCTCGGTTACGTCCTCGCGGTCGCCCGTCGACTACCGGGTGCCGACCGCGGCCGGCCCGATCCGCGCCGACATGCTCGCCCTGCCGCTTCCTCGCCGGGCCTGGCAGCCGCTCTAGGCCGGCGCCGGCGCCAAGGGCATACGCGTCTACGACTGGGCCCTGATCGACATCCCGTCCACGGCGACCGGACACCGCTGGCTGCTGGTCCGCCGGCACCGCCGCACCGGCAAACGCGCCTACTACCGCTGCTACTCCCCAGCCCCGGTACCGCTGAGCACCCTCGTCCGCGTCGCCGGCACCCGGTGGACCGTCGAGGAGGACTTCCAGACCGGCAAGGAACTCACCGGCCTGGACCAACACCAGGTCCGCACGCTGGACCTCCTGGCACCGCTGGGCCACCCTCACCCTGCTCGCCCACGCCTTCCTCACCGTCACCGCCACCATCGAACACACCCGAGAAGCCAGCACCCAGCTGGCAAATTCCGCTGACCCGTAACGAATTCAGCCACCTCTACACCGCCGTACTACTCCGTCCACTCCGAACTCTGGACCAGCGACTGCACTGGTCCGCCTGGCGGCGACATCACCAACACCGCGCCCGCAGCAGCCACTACCGGCGACAAGCCGCCCTGCAACCATGAAGATCACGATCTACGGCTGGAGTACTAGCCGTTCAGGTTGGCGAAGCACGACGTCACTGGCGATCAGGGAGCCGCCCTCTCCCGTCAGCAGCGGCCGCACCCTCCGCCACCCCCCAACTCGGGCGGAGACCGCGCACCGAACCGCGGTCCCTCTATCCAGCGCGATCAAGCCGCTGCGGGAGATGAGCCGCGTGCCGCCCGGGGTCAACTGAGACCAACACTGAGACCAGCAACCGCTCGGAGGCGGCTGGCCACTTATGTTCGTGCAGGTCAGGACCGAGCCGCCTGTCGGGATCGAACCGACGACCTGCCGCTTACAAGGCGGCTGCTCTGCCGACTGAGCTAAGGCGGCGACGTGCAGATCGTACGAGGCGGCGCCAGAGGCTTGCCGAGGCCCACGCAGGGGGTATGTCACCAGAAGGGTCGCGGAGGTGCTCGGAGGTCGATGTGCGGCAGTTCGTCGGAGTCCTGGGGATCGCGGTGGCGATGGCGGCAGCGGCGGCGTGCGGGGAGCTGTCGGTAGAGGAGCCGGCGCAGCAGCCGGTGCCGGGGGACCGGGTGTCGGCGGAGCAGGTGGCGACGGCCAAGGCGCAGCTGCCGAAGCTCGCGGTGCGGGCGGCGCGGGAGGGCGGCTACCAGCGGACGCGGCACTTCGGACCGGCGTGGTCGGTGGACGTGGACCGCAACGGGTGCGGCACCCGCGACGACGTGCTGCGCCGGGACCTGACCAAGGTGAAGCTGCGGGGACGCTGCACGGTCGTCGCGGGCGTGCTGGCCGACCCGTACACGGGCAAGACGGTGACGTTTGCCAAGGCGGACGCGGACGCGGTGCAGATCGACCACCTGGTGCCGCTGGCCGCCGCCTGGTCGCTGGGGGCGCGGGACTGGCCGCAAGCGACCCGCGAGCGGTTCGCCAACGACCCGATCAACCTGCAGGCGACCACCGCGTCGGCCAACCTCGGCAAGAGCGACGACACACCGGCCGAGTGGCTGCCGCGGCAGGCTCACCGGTGCGCGTACGCGGTGCGCTGGATCGGCGTGTCCACCCGCTACAAGCTGGCGGTGACGCCGGCCGACCGGGCGACCCTCGCGTCGTTGCTGCGCGGGTGCCCGGCCGGCCGGAAGTGATCAGCGGATGATCGTCCCGCTGGCACTGATCCGCGACTTGATGGCGTTGGAGAAGGCCTGCACCTCGCCGTAGACGCCGGGGTAGCCGGCGCGTGCGCAGCCGTAGCCGTACGAGGTGATGCCGACCTCGCGCCAGGCGCCGGTCGAGTCGCGCTTGACCATCGGGCCGCCGGAGTCGCCCTGGCAGGTGTCGACGCCGCCCTGACTGTAGCCGGCGCAGATCTCGGTCGCCGGCGCCAGCTCCGGGTACGCGTTGTCACAGGTGGCGTCGCTGACGAACGGCACGGTGGCCTTCTTCAGGGTCGGCGACTGGGCGCCGCCCTCGCGGGTCGCGCCCCAGCCCAGGATCGTGAAGGAGCCGGAGTGCAGCGACGTGTCGCCCTGGTTGGCCAGCGCCAGCTTGGGCGCCGAGGTGGCGGTCTGCAGCTCGATCAGCGCCCAGTCGTACGTGCCGGTGCTCGGGTACTGCGGGCTGCGGTAGACGTAGCTGGACCGGATGACCTGCCCGGTGGAGGTGTCGGACAGCCGGACCCGGCCGATGGTCGCGGTGTAGCCGGTGTACGACCCGGTCGGCCGGACGCAGTGCGCCGCGGTCAGCACCACGCGGGGGGCGACGACCGCGCCGCCGCAGCCCATGGACAGCCGGACCATCCACGGGAACTCGCCGAGCGCGGCGTCGGTGCCGCCGACCACCTGCGGGGTGACGCCGCCGGCCGGTGACGCCTGCGCGGGTTGGCCCCACACGCCGAGCGCCAGCGCCGAGACGACACCCATCACCGCGGCCCAGCGCTTCCGTCCTGATTTCATCCTGTTCCTCCTCCACCCTGCCCGACCAGGCGATATCTGAGGCGGAACATAGCGCCGATTGGCCGATCAACTTCAGGGCCGTACGGGTGAGCGACGCTACCGGCGTACGGCCTCGGCCGTAATGGTCCAGCCTTGCCGATCAGGGGCGGGGCGGCGCGGTGCTGCGGCGGGGCACCAGCTCGGTGGGCAGCTGCACGTGCCGGGCGGCCGGGCGCTCACTCTCGTCGAGCAGCAGCTGGCCGGCGACCCGGCCCTTCTCCAGCATCGGCTGGCGCACCGTGGTCAGGCCGACGGCGGCCGCCTCGGGCACGTCGTCGAAGCCGGTCACCGACAGGTCGTCCGGCACCCGCCAGCCGCGGCGGCGGGCGGTCATGACCGTGGCGAGGGCGAAGACGTCCGTGGTGCAGGCGAGGGCGGTCAGCTCGGGGTGCCGGTCCAGCAGCGCGGCGGCCGCCGACTCCCCGGCGGCGGGGGAGTTCTCGAAGCGCTCCTCGACCGGCACATCGGCCCAGTCGACGCCGCACGCGGCCAGCCCGTCGGACAGGCCGGCCAGCCGGGCCCTCACCACCGCGTACGGGCAGCGGGCCTGCCGCTCGGCGTCCGCCGGCCCGTCGTGCCGGTCGGTGCCGAGCCGGCCGGCCACCACCCCCACCCGGCGGTGGCCCAGCTCGCCGAGGTGCCGGCCCACCGCGGCGGCGGCCGCCCGGTCGTCCAGCCCGACGAAGTCGACGCCGGCCAGCCCGACCGGCTGGTCGACCACCACCGCCGGCACCGGCCGCTCCAGCACCGCGGACACGTGCGGGTCGTCCTCGGGCATCGAGTAGACGACGAAGCCGTCCACCGCGGCCCGGTGCACGATCCGGGCATCGGTCCCGTCGCCGGGCGCCGCCGGCACCAGCAGCAGCCCGGAGCCGGCGCTCTCGCACGCCAGCCCCAGGCCCTCCAGGAACGCGACCGCCGCCGGGTCGCGGAACGCGTACGACAGGGTCTCGGTGAAGATCAAGCCGATCGCACCGGCCTTGCGGGTGCGCAGGCTGCGCGCCACCGGGTCCGGCCCCGGGTAGCCGAGCCGGCGCGCGGTGTCCAGGACCCGCTCCCGCAGCTCGGGGGAGAGCTGGTCGGGCCGGTTGTACGCGTTGGACACCGTGGTCCGGGAGATGCCGAGCTCAGCCGCCAGCGAGGCGAGCGTGGCCGACCGCCGGGTGTGCCCGCGCCGGGCCGTCGGAGCCACACCTCACCGTATCCGGCCGGCGCCAGCCGGCCGACAGCGCCGCCGGGCGTGGCGTCAGGCCGCGAGGGGAGACCGCCGAGGTGGCTGCGGACCTGGCCCGGGCGTGCTGCGGTGCGGTGGCATCGCAGCACGCCCGGGCTGACCGGCGCCGGCGCGGTCGAGGTGTACGACGACCCGGCGGCCCTGCTCGCCGCGCCCGACCGGTCCCGGCTGGGCGCGGCCGGCCGTCAGCAGCGCGGAACGCTCGGCACGTAGCCGTCGTATCCGGTGTAGACGTACGCATCCGCGATGTAGCGGCCGCTGCCGATCCGGTCCCAGATCGAGGACGTTCCGTAGGTGCCTGTCACCTGGGATCCGGGAGTCTGGCAGGCGATGGTCACCGTCTGTCCATCTGCGACGGTGCCGACCGCGGTGTAGCCGGTGCCCGGTCCGGACCGGACGGTCAGCGGCGAACCGGCGGTGTTGACGGTGGCCGTGAAGCCGCTGCCGCCGCAGCCGTTGTCGCTGGTGTAGTTGCGGGTGCCCCAGTAGAGCGCGAGGCTGCCGTTGAACCGGACCTGGATCGCGCTGCCGCCGGAGCGCTGCTCGAAGTGCAGGTGCGGCCCGGAGGAGTTGCCACTGCTGCCGACGTAGCCGATCACCTCGCCGTAGCTCACCGACTCGCCGACGGTGGCGCTGAAGCTGGACAGGTGCGCGTAGTAGCTGGTGTAGCCGCCGCCGTGGTCGACCACCACGTACCGCCCGTAGCTGGTGTCGCCGAGGTTGCGCACCGTGATCACGGTGCCGGGGGCGCTGGCCACCACCGGGTCGCCGAGGTCGTCGGTCCGGTTGAAGTCGATCGCGTTGGCCGGGCTGTGGTTGGTCCGGGTCTGCCCGGACCAGGTCTGTCCACAGGGGAACGGCACTTTGAAGGTCGGCGCCGCCGCGGCGCTGGTGGCCGGCAGGAGCACGCCCGCCGCCACGATCCCGGTCCCGAGCAGAGTCAGCCATCGCCGTCGCATGATCTCAATCTCCCAGAAACCGTACGATCGGCGAAATAGAGCAGTCGGGGGACTTCCCGGACACGTTTGACAGCGGTGGGTTGCGACGGCGAAGCTGGCACGACAACTGCATTGCGTGGTGATGGGGGAAGTCCGGTCCGAGTCCGGCGCTGACCCGCAACGGTAGGCAGGCCTGAGGTCCTGCGAGCCCGATCACCCACCGCCACGCCGTCTCCCCCCATCCCGTCGAGGTCTGCGGGACGGTGGCCGGGACGTCGGCGGTCGCTGAGCTGGCTCGTCCCGGCCCGGCCTCCCCGCGGCCCGGCTCCGTGACGCCGACCGGTGTGCCGAAAGGCGGCCGCTGGTGCCCCCGTCCCGCCCCCCGCAGTCCGACCCACGCCCGCCACGTGCCGCCGGCCGCGCTCGCCGCAGCGACGGTCACGCCGGCCGCAGCCTGGCCGCGCTCGCCGGCGCCGCGCTCGCCGCCGCGCTCACGGCGGTCGCCGTGGCCGCGCCCGTCGCCGCCGCACCCGCCGCACCGGCCGCCGCCCCGACCACCTCGGTGCCGGCCGAGGCCGCGGCCGGCTGGCTCTCCCGCCAGCTGGTCGACGGCTCGTACCTGGAGACCGTGGTCGGTGGGACCGCGTACCCGGACGCCGGGCTGACCCTGGACGCCGTGCTCGCCTTCGCCGCCTCCGGGGTGGCCGGCGACAGCGCGACCGGCGCGCTGACCTGGCTCGGGCAGCCGGCCAACCTGGGCACCTACATCGGCGACGGGACCACCGAGTCGTACGTCGGCGCGCTGGCCAAGCTGTCGCTGGCCGCGCAGGTCGAGGGCCTGGACCCGACCGCGTACGGCACCGGCGACGTCGACCTGCTGGGCCGGCTGCGGGCGCTGCTCGCCCCGTCCGGCCGCTTCTCGGACAAGTCGCAGTACGGCGACTTCAGCAACGCCTTCGGCCAGTCGTACGCGCTGCTGGCGCTCGACCGGGCCGGTGGCGCGCCGGCGGCCGCGGTCGACTACCTGGTCGCGGCCGAGTGCGACGACGGCGGGTTCCCGCTCGACTTCGAGAAGCCGACCTGCACGCCCGACACCGACGCGACCGCGCTGGTGGCGCAGGCGCTGGCCGCGGCCGGGGCGGGCGCGCCGGCCGGCCGCGCGGTCGACTGGCTGCTCGACCAGCAGAAGCCGGACGGCTCCTTCGGCGGTGGCGCCAGCACCGAGGGGGCGAACGCGAACAGCACCGGGGTCGCCGCGCAGGCGCTCGCCGCGGCGGGCGAGGAGGCCGCGGCGGCGCGGGCGGTGGCGTTCCTGAAGACGCTGCAGTCCGGGTGCACGGCACCGGCGGCGCAGCGGGGCGCGGTCCGCTACCAGGCCGGGCCGTTCGACGAGGCGACCGCGCCGCGGGCGACGGCGCAGGCGGTGCTCGGCCTGGCCGGCACCGGGTTGGCCGTGCTCGACGGCACCGACGGCGCGGCCGCCGCCCCGGCGCTGGCCTGCGCCCCGGCGCCGACGACCCCGGCGCCGACGACCGCGGCGCCGCCCACCGCCACGCCGACCACCGCGCCGACCCTCAGCCCGACCCCGGCGCCGGTGCAGCCGACCACGCCGCCGGTGTACGGCGGGGAGCTGCCGGCGACCGGAGCCGACCCGGTGCCGGTTGCCTGGCTCGGGGTCGCGCTGGTCGGCGCCGGCGCGGTGCTCGCCGTGGTGGCGCGCCGCCGCCGCCCGAGCTCCCCGTGAGCTGGTCCCGGCGGTCGGGTGCGGCCGCGCTGCTGGCGGGCGTGGCCGGGGCGGTGACGTGGCTGGGGCCGGTGCCGGCCGCGGAGGCAGCCGCCTGCAGCGGGACCTCCGGGGTGACGGTGGTGGTGGACTACGGCGCGCTGGGCGGCGGGGTGCGGGTGGCCTGCGCCGCCGGCGACCCGTCCAGCGGGCTGGCCGCGCTGTCCGCCGCCGGCTTCGGCTACTCGTTCGTGCCGCGGCAGCCCGGGCTGGTGTGCCAGATCAACACCAAGCCCGATCCGTGCAACGGCGCGCCCACCAACGCCTACTGGTCGTACTGGCACGCCGTTCGCGGCGGGTCGTGGAGCTACAGCACGTCCGGCGCCGGGTCGTACAACCCGCGCGCCGGCACGGTCGAGGGGTGGGCCTTCGGCGCCGGCGGACGCCCGGGCGTCGCTCCGCCGGCAGCCGCCGCGCCGCCGCCAGCCCCGCCGCCCGCGCCGGAGCCACCGCCCGCGACGGTGAAGCCGACCGTCCGCCCACCGGCGTCCGCGCCGCCGAGCGGGGGGTCCGGCGGGAGCGGGCCGGCCGGCGTCCCGTCCGGGCCCGGTGGCTCGGGCGCGCCGGCTCCGGGCGGCCGCAGCGCCGGGCCGACACCCGGCCGGTCGACGCCCGCCGGGCCGGCCCCGAGCCCGTCGACCGCCGCGGCCCCGCCGACCGACCCGGCGGCCGGCAGCCCGGCCGGCACCGGGGCATCGCCGGAGAGCCCGGCGCTCGAGCCGGCGAGCTCGTCCGGTGGCCTGGCGACGACGGCGATCGGAGCCGCCGTGGTGGCCGCGCTCGCCGTGGCCGGCGTCCTCGTCGCCCGCCGCCGCCGCTCCCCGCCCGCTTGACGACCCGCCGCCCGATCGTCAGCGCGGCGGGGCGAAGTCGACCGGGGCGTCGAAGGCGGCCCGGCGGGCGGCCCGGCGCAGCGCGACCAGCACGGCCGGGCCGACCAGGACGATCGCGACCAGGTTGGTCAGCGCCCGGCCGGTGTCCCAGCCGGCGGTCGAGGTGACCACGCTGAAGACCAGGAAGCGATGCAGGTTGTCCAGCAGCGGCGCGCCGGCCACATAGGACAGCTCCGTGCCCGGGCCGGTCGCATACGGCCAGTAGGAGAGGTTCATCAGCAGCCCGTACGCGTACGCGGCGAGCACGCCGTAGCCGGCCAGCAGCGCGATCTCGGCCTTGCCGCGGGCGCGGGGAAGGAGGCCGGCGCCGAGCCCGACCCAGGACGCGGCCAGCATCTGGAACGGCAGCCATGGCCCGACGCCGGCGGTCAGCAGCGCCGAGGCGAACAGCGAGGTCGAGCCGAGCACGAAGCCGAACCCGGGCCCGAAGACCCGCCCGGCCAGCACCAGCAGGAAGAAGACCATCTCGATACCGGCGGTGCCGGCGCCCAGCGGTCGCAGCGCGGCGTTGACCGCGGACAGCACGCCCAGCAGCGCCAGCGCCTTCGCGTCGATCCCGCCGGAGGAGACCTCGGCGAGCACGACGAGCACCAGCACCGGCAAGGTGAGCACGAAGATCAGCGGCGCGTCGGTGGTGTGCCTGGCGGCGTCCGGCCGCGGCGAGACCAGCAGCGGCCAGACGAAGACGGCCAGGCCGGCGACCGAGGCGAGCGCGAGCACCAGCGCGGACCGCACGGTGACCGGCACCGTCCGCAGCGCGCCGGTCCGGGCCTGCGCGGCCACCCCGGTCACCGCGACTCACCGGCCCGCGCCGCCGGGCCATCGAGGGCGGCGGCCACGTCGGCCACGGTCAACCACCGCTCCGGCGCCAGCACCTTGGCCACCTGCGGCGCGAACGACGGCGACGCGACCACCACGTCCGCGGTCGGCCCGTCCGCGATCACCTCGCCCTCGGCCAGCACCACCACCCGGTCGGCGGCCGCGGCGACGAACTCGACGTCGTGGGTGGCCAGCACCACCGACCGTCCCTCCGTGGCGAGCGAGCGCAGCAGCGCGCGCAGGTGCTGCTTGCCCGGGTAGTCCAGCCCGCGGGTCGGCTCGTCCAGCAGCACCACCGCCGGTGCGGCGGCCAGCTGGATCGCCAGCACCAGCGCGAGCCGCTGCCCCTCGGACAGGTCCCGCGGGTGCCGGTCGCCGGGGATGCCCGGCACCAGCCGGTCCAGCAGGCCGCGGCAGGTGCCGGCGGCGACCTCCGACTCGCGGTCCGCCTGCGCGCACTCCGCCGCGACGGTGTCCAGGTAGAGCAGGTCGCTCGGGGTCTGCGGCACCATTCCGACGTACCGGCGCGCCTCGTACGCCGGCAGATCCTTGGGATCCACGCCGGGCGGGGTGGCCTTCGCCGCGCGAGGCAGAGCACTAACCGCAGCGACGGTGTGCTCCGTGGCGTGGGGCAGAGCGCCGGCCGCTGGAGCAGGAGTAGCTGCCCGGACCGAGACGGTGCCGGCGTGCCGCGGTCCGGAGCCCTGCACCGCCCACAGCAGCGACGACTTGCCCGAGCCGTTGCGGCCCATCATCGCCACCACCTCGCCGGCCCGCAGCGCGAGGTCCACGGCCCGCACGGCCAGCACGTCGCCGTACCGGACCGTCACGCCGTGCGCGGTCAACGCAATCTCGTCCGAAGTGGATGGCCGCGTTGGCGGGGTCAGCCCGGACAGCCGGTCCCGCAGTCCGCCGGCTTGCCGGCGGGCGTCCCGGATGGACAGCGGCAGCGGGTCCCAGCCGGCCAGCCGGCCCAGCTCGACCACCGGCGGCGCCACCGGCGAGTCGGCCAGCACCACCGCCGGCGGTCCGGACACCGCGCGGCCGGCCCCGGTCAGCAGCACCATCCGGTCCGCGTACGGCGCGACCCGCTCCAGCCGGTGCTCGGCCACCACCACGGTGACACCGAGGTCGTGCACCAGCCGGGTGATCGCGGCCAGCACGTCCTCGGCTGCTGTCGGGTCGAGCGCGGAGGTCGGCTCGTCCAGCACCAGCACCCGCGGATGCGCGGTCAGCGCTGCCCCGATGGCGACCCGCTGCTGCTGTCCGCCGGACAGTGTCCGCAGTGGACGGCGACGCAGCTCGGCGATGCCGAGCAGGTCGAGCGTCTCCTCCACCCGCTTGCGCATCACGTCCGGGGGGATCGCCAGCTGCTCCATGGTGTACGCCAGCTCGTCCTCCACCGTGTCGGTCACGAAGCCGGCCAGCGGGTCCTGTCCGACGACGCCGACGACGTGGGCGAGCTCCCGCGGCGGCGCGGCCCGGGTGTCCAGCCCGGCCACCGTGACCCGGCCGGCCAGCCGGCCGCCGGTGAAGTGCGGCACCAGGCCGTTGACCGCGCCGAGCAGGGTGGACTTGCCGCTGCCGGTGCGGCCGGCCACCAGGCACAGCTCGCCCTCCTCGATGACCAGCCGGACGTCGTCGAGCACCGGCCGGGGCTCCCCGGCGTACGTGACCGTCACCGCGTCGAAGGTGATCACCGGCCGGCTCCGACCGCGACCCGCGCCGGCTCCGGCGCGGTGGGGACGGCGGCCGGCGGGGGCGGCGCCAGCCACGCCGGCAGGACCGCGAGCAGCACGCCGAGCGTGCCCACCAGCGGCAGCCCCGGCCAGCTCAGCGGCGTCAGCGACGGGTAGAGGTCGGCCGCGTCCACCCGGCTGGTCAGGATGAGCACCGCGGCCGCGCCCAGCCCGCTCGCCGCCACCAGCGTCTCCGGCGCCCGCCACCGGTCCGGCCGGTAGACGCTGCGGTGCACCCGGCGGCCCGCGGCCGGCAGCCCGACCCCGGCCACCACCAGGCCGACCACCAGCATCGGCAACCCGAGATAGCGCGGCGTGGTCGCGTCGAGCACCCCGTAGACCCCCACGCACACCCCGAGCAGCCCGGTGACGACCAGCACGCCGGCGCCGCGGCGGGACACCGCGGCGCGCCGGCCGTACCCGCGGGAGTCCATCGCCGCGGCCAGCGCGAGCGACCGGTCCAGCGCGTCGACCAGCACCGGCATGGCGATGCCGCGCAGGGCCCGCAGACCGCGCTGCCGGGCCCCGCGCAGCCGGCGGGCGCGGCGCACCCGCAGCACGCTCTCGACCAGCTGCGGCGCGACCGAGAGCGCGACCACGACCGCGGTGCCCACCTCGTACAGCGCTCCCGGCACCGCCCTGAGCATCCGCTTCGGGTCGGCCAGCGCGTTCGCCGCGCCGAGGCAGACCAGCATCGCGGCCAGCCGCATCCCGTCGTACAGGCCGCCGAGCACCTGCTCGGCCGCGACCGGGCCGAACAGCCGGATCCCGGCCGCCCATTCCGGCAGCTGCACCACCGGCAGCATGACCAGGATCACCTCGCCGTACCCACCGCCGAAGACGACCCGGAAGAACACCCGGGACACCACCACGAACAACCCGGCCCACAGGTAGTAGCGGAACGCGAACGCCCACGGCGCGTCCCCCCGCCGGCTCGCCACCACGATCCCGGCCACCGCCACCACCAGCGCCAACAGCAGCGGGTTGGTGGTCCGGCTGGCCGCCGCGGCGAGCCCCAGCGCCCAGAGCCACCACGCCCCCGGGTGCAGGGTGCGGGGGAGCCGGGTCACCCCGCCAGTCTGCTATGCGGGCGCGGTGGCCGGCTCCCGGGCGCTTCCGTAGACTGAGCTGTGGCGAGGGGAGTACTCCCACGCGCCGATCCGGTCAGTCCGGACGCCCCGACGGCGTCCCCGGGCGGTGGCCCCGATACGGGGTGGAGGAGACCTCGGCCAGGTGCACACCTGACCGAGAGGAACTCCTGCATGCCCGTCGTCGGCACGCCCACGCTGTGGGCCGTCACCATCGCTGCCGTCCTCGTGCTGATCGCCGTCGACTTCCTGCTCACCCGGCGCCCGCACGAGGTGTCGCTGCGCGAGGCCGCCGGCTGGTCGGCGTTCTACGTCGCGCTGCCGCTCGCCTTCGGCGCCTGGGTGTGGTGGCAGTACGGCTCCGGCCGCGGCACCGAGTTCCTCGCCGGCTACCTGGTCGAGAAGTCGCTCTCGGTCGACAACCTCTTCGTCTTCATGCTGCTGCTGGCCTCGTTCGCGGTGCCGGCGGCGCTGCAGCAGCGGGTCCTGCTGTACGGGATCGTCGGCGCGCTGGTGCTGCGGGGCATCTTCATCGCGCTGGGGGCGGCGGCGCTCGAGGCCTTCACCATCACGTTCCTGGTCTTCGGGCTGATCCTGGTCGCCACCGCGGTCAAGGTGTTCCGCGACGCCCGCACCGGGCACGGCCACGAGATCGACGTCAGCAAGATGCGGTCGGTCCGGGTGCTGCGGCGCTTCTTCCCGGTGACCGACGGCTACCACGGGCCGCGGATGTCGGTCCTCGAAGACGGCCGGCGGGCTCTGACCCCGCTCGCGGTCGTGGTCGTCGCTGTCTTCGCCGCCGATGTCGTCTTCGCCGTCGACTCGGTGCCGGCGGTGTACGGGATCACCGACGACCCGTACCTGGTCTTCGCCACCAACGCGTTCGCGCTGCTGGGCCTGCGCGCGCTCTACTTCCTGCTCGCCGGGGCGCTGTCCCGGCTGGTGCACCTCGGGTACGGGCTGGCCGCGATCCTCGCCTTCATCGGCGCGAAGCTCACCCTGCACTGGGCCCACACAGTCTGGCCGGCCGTCCCCGAGATCCCCACCCTCACGAGCCTCGCCGTCATCGTCGCCATCCTCGCCCTGGTCACCACCACCAGCCTCCTCGCCACCCGCACCCCCGATGACACCCGCCGACTGAGCACATCCCGGGTCGACTGAGCAGCTACAGCTGCTCAGTCGCGGAACTTCTCAGTCGCGGGTGGGACTGCGCAGTCGGCGGTGGGAGGAGCGGGCGGAGAGGACCGTGAGGAGGGGCCAGAGGGCCTGGGCGCCGGCGGTGAGGCGCTCGGTGAAGCCGACGGCGTCGCCGTCCCGGGCGAGCTCGATCACGAACCAGCCGACCAGGCCGAGCAGGGTGGCGGCCGCGGTGCCGGCCACCGCGGGGCGCAGCGCGAGCGGGCCGCCGTGGCGGCGGGCGAGCGCCGGCCAAGCGGCGAGCGCGCCGAAGGCCAGCGCGGCCGCCGCGGTGTGCGGGGCGGAGCCGCCGTCACCCACCGGCAGCGGGCTCGCCGCGACCAGCACGGTGCCGATCCCGCCCGCCGCCAGCAGCGCGCGCCCGGCGGGGGTGGCCGGGCGGAGTGCGGCGGCGGTGATGACGTGGCTGGCGCCGAGCCCGGCCAGCGCCGCGGTCATCAGCCAGCGGTCGTCGGCGTCCAGCGCGGCGAGCGCGCTGATCGTCTCCACCCCCGGGTCGAAGCCGCCGACCTGCCGCGCCGCGGCCAGCGTCCATCCGCCGATCAGCAGCACCGGGGCGGCCGCCGCCGACGCCACCCCCCACCACGGCACCCCGTCCACGCCGCCCACCGTACGGCCCACCTCACCCGCCGTTGACCACCTGCAGCGCGGACACCTCGGCCAGCGCGTCGAAGTCCCGGTCGTTGTGCAGCAGCGGCCGGTCGGCCCGGATGCACGCCACCGCGATCAGGCAGTCGGTCGTACGCGGGACGGTGCAGCCCCGCGCGCGGGCCGCCCGGTGGAGCTGCGCGGCCGCCCGGAAGTCGTCGAGCCCACCGATCTGGACGATGTCGAGCGCCAGCAGCTGCCGCTCGACCGCGTGCAGGTCCCTGTCGTGCTTGATGCCCTGCAGGATCTCGGTGTGGATGAGGTCGGTCAGGCCGACCGGCTGCTCCGCCTCCAGCTCGCGGACCACCAGCTCGACCTGCCAGGTCTCCCGGCCGGCGAAGTAGTCGATCCAGACGCTGGTGTCGACGATCACCCGCGGCCGCGCCGCGACCGGTCGAGGTCGAGGTCGAGGTCGACCGCGCCACGCAGCTGGAGCATCGACTTGGCTCGGCGACGCCGCACGAGCTCCGTCAGCGCGAACTCGACGGTCGCCTTCTTGGTGCGCGTGCCGGCGAGCGCCTGCGCCTCGGCCAGCAGCTCGTCGTCGATGTCAATGTTCGTCCGCACGCACCCCACCGTACACACGGATCGATCGATTCATGTGTACGGTGCTGCGGGTGGGGATGCGGAATCGGGTCACGCCGCTGGGTGACGTGGTGGCGATCGAGATGCGCGGGGCGTGGCTGGGCAACCGCGGGCAGCTGCACCGGGGGACCGAGATCGTCCGGTTCCACCGCAGCCAGCTGTGGATCGTCTGCGTGCTGAAGCACAAGGACTGGCGGCTGCCGCAGTGGGAGGAAGGGCACTTCACCGTGCTCTTCTTCCACGACGAGGCGGTCGCGCTGGCCGCCGGGCACCGGCCGTGCGCGCTGTGCCGGCGGCCGGCGTACGAGGCCTATCGCGACGCCTGGGTCGCCGGCGTCGGCGGCGCGAGGCCCAGCGCGAAGGACATGGACCGGCAGCTGCACGGCGAGCGGCTGGTCCGCGGCACGTCCCGCCGCCGCTTCCACGAGCGGGCCTGGGCCGACGTGCCGGCCGGCGCCTTCGTGCTGCGGGACGACCGGCCGGCCCTGGTCCGCGAGGACGCCCTTGTCCCTTGGACCACCAGCGGCTACACCGCCCCGCAGGCCCGCCCGACCCGCGGCACCGCCACCCTCGTCACCCCGCCGGCCACCGCGGCCGCCCTCGCCGCCGGCTACACCCCGCAGATCGACCCGTCCGCGGCCGGCGGCTGAACCAGCGGGACCGGGAGGTCGGAGGGCGGCGCGAGGCGGCGCCAGCGGTCGGTGTCGGCGTCGGTGACGACGGCGGACGGGCCGGCGAAACGGGCCACCGCGGGCCGGTCCAGCACGTCGTCCGGGTAGCGCCCGCGGGCGGCCCGGCGTGCGAGGTCGGCCAGCGGCAGCGGGTCGGCGGCGGCGCCGGCGGCGACGAAGACCACGTTGCCGGCGTCCCGCTCGCGCAGCACGTCCCGCTCGGCCACCAGCGCGACCTGCTCGAACGCGGCCAGCAGGGTGGCCGCCTCGGCTCGCGACACCCGCAGCGGCGGGCAGTCGATGACGTTGAGCACGTACACCCCGTCGGGCCGCAGCACCCGCCGCACCTCGGCCGCGAACTCCAGCGTGGCCAGGTGCGGTGGCACCAGCACCCCGGCGAACGCGTCGCCGACCACCACGTCGACGGTCCCGTCCGGCTGGGCGGCCATCCGCTGCCGGGCGTCCCCGACCCGGATGCGCAGCCCGGGCAGCGGCCGCAGCCCGAGGTGCTCGCGGGCGATCTGGACCAGCCCGGGGTCGTACTCGTAGGCGACCTGCCGGGACCGCGGCCGGGTGGCGGCGACGTACCGCGGCAGGGTGAAGCCGCCGCCGCCGACATGCAGCACGGTGATCGGCTTGCGCGGCGGCCGGACCAGGTCGAGCACGTCGCCGATCCGCCGCACGTACGAGAACTCGAGGTGGGTGGGGTCGGTCAGGTCCACGTACGAGCTCTCGTGCCCGCCCAGGAAGAGCATCCGCCCGGCCGGCCGGGACGGGTCGCCCTCGATGCTGACGATGTTGTGCGCGGTCTGGATGTCGTACGGCGGGGGCGGCGGCAGCGCGGGACCCGGACGGCCGGTGTCCCGGCGCGCGCCCGATCCCCGGGCCGGCGAGCGGCGGGGCATGATCCCAGGGTGGCACGCCAGTCCTCCTGCACCTTCTGCCGGATCGTCGCCGGGGAGCTGCCGGCGACCGTGGTGCTCGACGAGCCGGACCTGATCGCCTTCCTGGACACCAAGCCGCTCTTCCGCGGCCACCTGCTGCTGGTGCCGCGCCGGCACGTCGCCACCTTCAAGGAGCTGCCGGCCGAGGAGGTCGGGCACTTCGCGCTGACCGCGCAGCGACTGGAGCGGGCGGTCGAGGAGGGTCTGGACGTGCCCGGGTCGATGGTGCTGGTCAACAACGTCGTGAGCCAGTCCGTACCCCATCTGCACCTGCACGTCATCCCGCGACGACCCAAGGATGGGCTGCGGTTCTGGCTCGGCCCACGCCATCCGTATACCGACGATGATCCATCAGAGGCGTATGCAGAGCGCATACGAGGAGCACTGAGCGTCGGCTGACGCAGCAGCTCAGCACCACCGCGCGACCCGAGAGGGCCGGCGTCCACCCGGACGCCGGCCCCTCCGGCCGGCTCGGGTGGCACGGGCCACCCGTCCAGGGGCGGGGTGCGCGGCCCGGGCGGCGGGTAGGATCGAGACATTCCGGCGGTCAACGGCGACCGTCGGTCGTCGTGACTCGGGAGCGCTCGTGGCCGCACGGATGACCGCATGGGAGTCCGCCCAACACCAGCTCGCCGAGGCGGTCCGCCAGCTCGGCCTGGACGACGGCTTCCACGAGCTGCTGCGCACACCACGTCGCGAGGTCGCGGTCGCGGTCCCGCTCCGGTACGACGACGGCCACGTCGAGGTGCTGCGCGGCTACCGCGTGCAGCACAACCTCACCCGCGGCCCAGCCAAGGGCGGCATCCGCTTCCACCCGGCCACCGACCTCGACGAGGTCCGCGCGCTGGCCATGTGGATGACCTGGAAGTGCGCGCTCATCGGCGTGCCGTACGGCGGGGCCAAGGGCGGCGTCGCGGTCGACCCCAAGGCGCTCTCGCGCAACGAGCTGGAGCGGATGACCCGCCGCTACGTGTCCGAGATCCTGCCGGTGATCGGCCCGGAAAAGGACATCCCGGCCCCGGACGTGGGCACCGACGAGCAGACCATGGCCTGGATGATGGACACCTACTCCATCCACTCCGGCTACACGGTCACCGGCGTGGTCACCGGCAAGCCGGTCTCCGTCGGCGGCTCCGAGGGCCGCGGCGGCGCGACCAGCCGCGGCGTCATGTATGCGGCGTTCAGCGCGCTGCGGGAGGCCGGGGTCGACCCGCGCGGCGCCACCGTCGCGGTGCAGGGCTTCGGCAAGGTGGGCGGGCTGGCCGCGCAGTTCCTGCACGACGCCGGCTGCAAGGTGGTCGCCGTCTCCGACGTCGGCGGCGCCGTGTACGACGGCGGCGGCCTGGACACCGCCGGCCTGCTCCGGCACGTCCGCGGCGGTGCGCCGACCGTGGTCGGCTACCCGGGCACCGACACGCTCACCAACGCCGAGCTGCTCGAGCTCGACATCGACGTGCTGGTGCCGGCCGCGCTCGAGGGCGTCATCAACGAGGAGAACGCGTCCCGGATCCAGGCCCGCTTCGTGGTCGAGGGCGCCAACGGGCCGACCACCCCGGACGCGGACTCGATCCTCGCCGACAACGGCGTGGTGGTGGTGCCGGACGTGCTGGCCAACGCCGGTGGCGTCGCGGTGTCGTACTTCGAGTGGGTGCAGGACCTGCAGGCCTACTTCTGGTCCGAGGACGAGGTCAACGACCGGCTCAAGGCGATGATGGAGCGGGCGTACGCGGAGGTCTCGACGCTGGCCAGCGAGCGCAAGGTGTCGATGCGCACCGCCGCCCAGATGATCGGGGTGGGCCGGGTCGCCGAGGCCCACCGGACCCGTGGGCTCTACCCATGACCCCCCGGCGCGTTGCCCTCGGAGTGTCAGTGGGCCGTGCTGTAATGACCGGAGCGGTGTCCCGATCGGGCATCCGCTGACGTCCGTCGCCGGGTTGGAGGAGCTGCAAGCCGTGGACGCCGCCGAAGCACTGACCTCGCCGGTCGACAAGGCCGACAGCGCCGAGCCGGCGGATGGCCTGACCCGGCGCGAGCGCGAGATCCTCGCCTTCGAGCGGCAGTGGTGGAAGTACGCGGGGGCCAAGGAGCAGGCCATCCGGGACCTCTTCGACATGTCCGCCACGCGCTACTACCAGGTGCTCAACGCGCTGATCGACCGACCCGAGTCCCTCGCGGCCGATCCGATGCTGGTCAAGCGGCTGCGCCGGTTGCGGGCCAGCCGTCAACGGGCACGCTCCGCGCGGCGGCTGGGCCTCGACGGCTCCCAGGGGCGCAGGTAGCCCGCTACACGTTCGACGATCTCGGGGGCGGATCGGGGGACCTGCCCGACCGGGATGTTGCACCACCGCGGACGGGGCTGCCGTCGATCGGAGGGAGGCCCGTGAGCCGGGTGGGGTCGTCGTCGTCCGCCGGGCCGGCCGGTGCGCGCCTCGTCGGCGGCGCGCTGGCGCTGGCCGGCATCGCGCTGCTGGTCATCGGCCTGCTGGCGCTGCGCGGGGGCGACGACGGCACGCCGGGGGCGGCACCCGCGCCGACCTCGACGGCGCCGAGCACGGCGCCGAGCACGGCCGAGCCGACCGCCTCGGCGACCACCGTGGCACCGACGAGGGCGACGACCGCGGTCCCGCCACCTCCGGCGCCGACCACTCCGTCCGCTCCCGCGACCTCCGGCCCGGCCGGCGTGCCGCGCGCGCCGCTGACCGTGCTCAACAACTCGACCGTCGCCGGGCTCGCCGACCGGGCCGCGGCCGCGGCCGAGCGCCGGGGCTGGGACATCGCCCAGGTCGGCAACTTCGCCGGCCGGCTGCCGGTGTCGACCGCGTACTACACACCCGGCGACCCCGCCTCCGAGCGGGCCGCCCGCCAGCTGGCCGTCGAGTTCCCCCAGGTCGGCCAGGTGCTGCCGCGCTACGCCGGCCTGCCGCCCACCCCCGCCGGCGTCGTCCTCGTCGTCACCCGCGACTGGTCCTGACCCCACCCGCGCCGCCGATCTTGAGGTAGGGGTCGGCGACACGCCGCGGTTCGCCGCCGCAACCTCAAGATCGGCGGGGTCAGGCGGGTTGGTGGCGGGTGGCGAAGGCGGCCAGGGCGGCGACCTGGTCGGCGTGCAGGGACGGACGGACGGCCCGGCGGGCGGCGGCGACGTCCTCGGCGGTGACCTCGGGCGCGTCCAGCGAGCGGCGCATCGCCGCCAGCGCCGCCTCGCGGACCAGCGCGGCCAGGTCGGCGCCGCTGTAGCCGTCGGTGTCGGCGGCGACCGCGTCCAGGTCGACGGCGGCGCCCAGCGGGGTGTTCTTCGACGCCGCTCGCAGGATGGCGGCCCGGGCCTCGGCGTCGGGCGGCGGCACGTATACCAGCCGGCCCATCCGGCCCGGTCGCAGCAGCGCCGGGTCGACCAGGTCGGGCCGGTTGGTGGCCCCGATCACCACCACGTCGCGCAGGCCCTCGATGCCGTCCAGCTCGGTGAGCAGCGAGGCCACCACCCGGTCGGCGACACCGCTGTCGGTGGACTGCCCGCGGATCGGCGCCAGCGCGTCGACCTCGTCGAGGAAGACCAGCGCCGGCGCCGCCTCCCGGGCCCGCCGGAACAGCTCGCGGACCGCCCGCTCGCTCTCCCCGACCCACTTGGACAGCAGCTCGGCGCCCTTGACCGAGAGCACGTTGGCCTGGCCGGAGCCGGCGATCGCCCGCACCAGGAAGGTCTTGCCGCAGCCGGGCGGACCGTACAGCAGGAGCCCGCGGGCCGGCTGCACCCCGAGCCGGGCGAAGGTGTCCGGATAGGACAGTGGCCACAGGACGGTTTCGGTGAGCGCCTGCTTGACCGGCTCCATGTCGCCGACGTCGTCCAGCGTCAGCGTCGGGATGTCCAGTGTGGACTCCGCCATCGCGGTCGGCCGGACCACCTCCAGCGCGCCGAGCAGGTCGGCGTGGAAGACCATCGGGTTGGCGACGTCCCGCTGCCGGGCCGCGGCCCGGGTCGCCGCCTCCCGGCGCAGCGCCAGCAGGTCGGCGGCGACGAAGCCGGGCGTCCGCTCGGCCACCTCATCCAGGTGCACGTCGGAGGCCAGCGGCGAGGACCGGAGCAGCACGTCCAGCAGGGCGCGGCGGCCGGCCCGGTCGGGCAGCGGCACCGACAGCTCGTGGTCCAGCCGGCCCGGGCGGCGCAGCTCCGGGGACACCGCCTCCGGCCGAGCGCTGGTGCACACCACCGCCACCCCAGGCGCGGCGACCGCCCGGCCCACCACGTCGAGCAGCACGGTCGCGATCGGCTTGGCGTCCTCCCGCGGGGCCAGCGCCTCGACGTCCTCCAGCAGCAGCACGGCCGGGGCCTTGCCGGTGGCCTCGGTGACCGCCTCCCGCAGCGCGGTCGCGGCCGCCGACGCCTCCAGCGCGGCGATGCCGGGCGCCCAGCGGCGCACCACCGTCGCGCCGACCGCGGCCGCCACCGACCGGACCATCGTGGTCTTGCCCGACCCGGCCGGGCCGGTGACCAGCACGCCGAGCTGCGGGGTGGTGCCGAGGCGGGCCAGCACCTCGGTGTGGTGGAAGCCGAGGTCCAGCCACTCCTTGAGCTGGCCGGCCTGGGACTGCAGGCCGGGCAGGTCGTCCAGCGCCGGCGGCGGCTCCTCGGCCGGGTCCGGCCCGCCGCCGGTCACCACCGCCGGGACGGTCGCGGTGCCGCTGCCGGTGGTGCTGCCGCCGTCCCGCCAGCCGACCACGGTGCCCATGGTGACCAGGGCCGGGCCGGCCGGCTCGACCGCGGTCGCGGTCAGCAGCGTCGTCGTCCAGGCCGGCCCCATCGCGACCGACAGGCTGCGCCGAGCGGAGGCGGCCTCCCGCAGCGCGCCAGGCGCCGCGTCCTGGGGCAGCAGCGACACGTTGTCACCGGCGGTGACCACCTTGCCGAGAAGCGCCTCCCGCAGCATCGTCGGCCGCACCGCGGTCATCGCCTCCGGCGACCCTGCGACCACCACCCGGCGGGCCTCCCGCGGCGGCGCCGGCGCGACCGTGACCGGGTCGCCGTCGCGGGCGCCGAGGTTGCCCAGCAGCAGGTCGTCGCAGAGCAGCTCGCCGCGGGCGGCCCCCGGGCCGGACACCGCCGCCACCGCCCCGGTGATGCGGCCGGCGGTCAGCCGCACCGCGTCCCACGGCACCAGGCCGAGCGCGGCCAGCACCTCGCGGTGCAGCCGGACGACGCCCCGGCGGGCGTCCAGCCGGGCGGTGGTCAGCCGGGCCGTCAGGGTCAGCTCGCGCCCCTGCGGCGCCGCGTCGGTCACCGGGCGCATTTTAGGTCACGGCCGCGCAACCGTACGGCCACGGATGGCGTCTGCTGGGAGAGGAACTGGTTCGCCATCCGAAGCGTTCGCGTTACCGTCGGGGCCGGCGCGCAGAGGTGGCGTCGAGTCGGCTCGTGGTGGCGGGGCGCAGGGGAGTCAGGGGCGGTATGGACAGCAGTGGATACCGGAGCGACGGCGTGGGCCTGGCGGTCGCCATCGTCAACGCCGTGTACGGGTCCGAGCCCGACGTCGACGACGGCGACGCACTCGAGGACTCGCTCCGCCAGTTCGGCGTCGTGACCCGGCCGCTGTCCGCCCGCGAGCGGTCCGGGCTGCGCGGCTGGGCCGGCCACCTGCACGACGTCTTCGCCGCGCAGAGCGCCGACGAGGCGTCCCGCCTGCTCAACCAGCTGCTCGACGTCGTGGTGACCCACCCCTACATCACCGACCATGACGGCCGGCACCACCTGCACTATGCGCCGGCCGAGGCCGCCCCACTGCACCGGGTGCAGGCCAGCACCGCGATGGGTCTGGCCATCGTGCTCTGCGACTACGGCATGGCCCGGCTCGGCGTCTGCCGCGCCGCCGACTGCGACTGCGTCTACGTCGACGTCTCCCGCAACGCGCAGCGCCGCTTCTGCTCGGAGAGCTGCGCCAACCGCACCAACGTTGCGGCCTTCCGGGCCCGCGCCAAGAGCGGCCCGGCCGGCACCCGGGAGCCGGCGCCGTCGAGCCACTGAGCGCGTCAACCGGACGGGCCTGTCGGCGCGTCTGAAGGGTGTGCCGGATCCTCGCCCGCAGCCGTTCGTGCGGATGCTGCCGCCCCGCGTGGTGGTCCCGGGCGTGGTGCTGGCCCTGCTGCTGGTCCTGCTGATCCTGCTGGTCGCCTGGGTGGGCTGAGCCCACCCAGGCGGCGCCCAGTCAGCTGGTCGCGAGCCTCACCTGCACCTCGGACTCCCCGGCGGTCTGCTCCAGCTCGAGGTGGGTCGCCCCGCTGGCCAGCGCCAGGTCGACCGCGGCGTGCCGGAGGGCGGCCGCGCTGAGCTCGTCCGCCCGCACCCGGAGCCGGTCCACCGGCGCCCGCACTGACACCCGGGCGGTGCTCTTGGCCCGGCGCACCTCGCCGAGCACCCAGGAGGCAAGCTCCGGCAGCCGCGGGTCCAGCCCCTGGGCCGCGGCCCGCAGCGGTGCCGGGTCGGGCCAGGCGGCCCGGTGCACCGACCCCTCCCGCCACCAGGACCAGACCTCCTCGGTGGCGAAGGGCAGTACCGGCGCGAGCAGCCGCAGCAGGGTGTCCAGCACGGTGCGCAGGCCGGCCACCGCGGACGCCGCCGCCTCGGGCCCGGCCGCCCCGTACGCCCGGCTCTTCACCAGCTCCACGTGGTCATCGCAGAACCACCAGGCGTACGACTCCGCCCGGGCCAGCGCCTCGGCGTGGTCGTACCGGTCGAAGGCGGCGGTCGCGGCCGCCACCGTGTCGGCCAGCCGGCCCAGCGCGGCCCGGTCCACCGGGGCGGTCGGCGCGCCGTCGCCGCCGGGCAGCCCGAGCACGAAGCGGGACACGTTGAGCAGCTTCACCGCCAGCCGGCGGCCCACCCGCAGCTGGCCCTCGTCGTACGCGGTGTCCACCCCGAGCCGGGCGTGCGCGGCCCAGTAGCGCACGGCGTCCGCGCCGTAGCGGCTCACCGGCTCGTCCGGGGTGGTCACGTTGCCGCGGGACTTGGACATCTTCTTGCGGTCCGGGTCGAGCACCCAGCCGGAGATCGCCACGTCCGTCCACGGCAGGCTGTCCAACCCGGAGTGGGAGCGCAGCACCTCGGAGAAGAGCCAGGTGCGGATGATCTCGTGTGCCTGCGGGTGCAGGTCGAACGGGAACACCCGGGCGAACAGGTCCGAGTCGTCGGCCCAGCCGCCGGCGATCCAGGGCGTCAGCGACGAGGTGGCCCAGGTGTCGAGCACGTCCCGCTCGGCGGTGAAGCCACCGGGCCGGTCCCGCTGCGCGGGCGCGTAGCCGGGCGGGCAGTCCACCGCCGGGTCGACCGGCAGCCGGTCGGCGGCCGGCAGCAGCGGGTCGGCGTGGTCCGGCTCGCCGTCGGCGCCCACCCGATACCACACCGGGAAGGGCACGCCGAAGAACCGCTGCCGGCTGACCAGCCAGTCGCCGGTGAGCCCGCGCACCCAGTCCTCGTACCGGGCACGCATGTGCGGCGGGTGCCAGCGCAGCTCCTCGCCGCGCGCCAGCAGCGCCGCGCGCAGCTCGGGGTCGCGGCCGCCGTTGCGCACGTACCACTGGCCGCTGGCGACGATCTCCAGCGGGCGCCGGCCGTACTCGTAGAAGGCCACGGAGTGCCGGACCGGCCGCGGCTCCCCGCGCAGCGCCCCGGCCGCCCGCAGCAGCTCCACGATCCGCCGGCGCGCCGACACCACGGTCAGCCCGGCCAGCCCCCGGTACGGCTCCGACGGCACCCCGTCCGGCGCGGTGGCCCGGAGACGGCCGTCCCGGCCGAGCACGGCCCGGGTGGGCAGCGCCAGCTCCCGCCACCAGGTCACGTCGGTGAGGTCGCCGAAGGTGCACACCATGACCAGACCGGTGCCCTTGGCCGGGTCGGCCAGCGGGTGCGCGTGCACCGGCACCTCGACGCCGAAGAGCGGGGTGCGCACCGTGCCGCCGACGAGCCCCGCGTACCGCTCGTCGTCCGGGTGCGCCACCAGCGCCACGCAGGCGGGCAGCAGCTCGGGCCGGGTGGTGTCCACAGCCCACTGTCCGAACAGGAGGGTGTGCCAGCCGCCGTCGACCTCCCGGTCTTCGAGCTCGGCCTGCGCCACCGCGGTGCCGAAGTCCACGTCCCACAGCGTCGGGCCGTCCGCCCGGTACGCGTCCCCGCGGGCCAGGTCGCGGAGGAAGGCCAGCTGCGCGGTCCGCCGGGACCGCTCGTCGATGGTCGAGTACGCCAGCCGCCAGTCCACCGACAGCCCGAGCCGCCGCCACACCGCCTCGAAGACCGCCTCGTCGGCCACCGCCAGCCGCTCGCACAGCTCGATGAACCCTCGCCGGCTCACCGGCACCGGCCGCTTAGGGTCCGGTGTGGACGGTGGGGCGAAGTCCGGATCGTACGGCAGCGTCGGCTCGCAGCGCACGCCGAAGACCTGCTGCACCCGCCGCTCGGTCGGCAGTCCGTTGTCGTCCCAGGCCACCGGGTAGAAGACGCTGCGCCCGCGCATCCGCTGGTAGCGGGCGACCAGGTCGGTGTGTGTGTAGGACAGCACGTGCCCGAGGTGCAGCGTGCCGCTGACGGTCAGCGGCGGGGAGTCGATCGCGAATACCTCGACGGCCGGGCGGGAGCGGTCGAACGCGTAGGTGCCGGCGGCCTCCCACCGCGGCGCCCACCGGTCTTCGAGACCGTCGAGGGACGGTCGCTCCGGCATCGAGTCCATGGGCCACCGTACGGCCGGGCCGGGCCGGCGCTCACCTCCATTTTGCGCGGCCGCGTCCACAACTGGACACTGTGAGCTGTTCCCCCGATCCGGTCATCGGGTCGAAGATGGGCCCGGACCCATCGCGACCTCCGATCGGAGCGATCCATGGCCCGAACCCGCCGTGCCACGCTGCGCGCGCTCGCAGCCCTGCCGCTCGCCGTCGCGGCCGCGCTGCCGGCCGCCGCCCCGGCCGCGGCCGCCCCCGCCCCCGCCCCGGCCGCCCGGCCGGCCCCCGCGGTGGAGTGGGGGTCGTGCGGCGCGGACGCGCCGGCGCCGTTCGAGTGCGGGACCCTCACGGTCCCGCTCGACCACCGCCGCCCGGCCGGGCCGACGCTGCCGATCGCGGTGATCCGCCGCGCCGCCCAGGACCCGGCCACTCGGATCGGGGCCCTGGTGATCAACCCGGGCGGTCCCGGCGGCTCCGGGATCGACTACACCGCCGCCGTGTACGACCGCCTGCCGGCGGAGCTGCGCGCCCGCTTCGACGTGGTGAGCTTCGACCCGCGCGGGGTCGGCCGCAGCCGCCAGCTGGAGTGCTGGAGCCGGGAGCAGTACGAGACGGCCTTCACCAGCACCCAGATCGACGGCCCGGACCGTGACCGGTTCCCGGAGACGGTGTGGCGGGCGCGGCGGCTGGTCGACGCCTGCGTGCGCAACGCCGGGGCGCTGCTGCCGTACGTCGGGACCGGGTACGTCGCCCGCGACATGGACCTGCTGCGCGCCGCGCTCGGCGAGCGCCGGCTGAGCTACATCGGGCTGTCGTACGGCACCTTCCTCGGCGCCGTCTACTCGGACCTCTTCCCGCACCGGGTGCGGGCCTTCGTGCTCGACGGGGTGATCGACCCCGGATCGCACGCGCTGAACCCGTACGAGGAGGACCTGCGGCAGTCGGCCGCGCTGGACGGCGCGCTCACCCGCTTCCTGGCCTGGTGCTCGGCCGACGCCGCGGCCTGCGGCTTCGGCGGCGGCGACGCCGCCGGCGCGCTGGATCGGCTCATCACCGAGCTGGACGACCACCCGCGGGTGGTGCCCGGCGGGACCACCGGCGCCGCCTGGTTGATGTTCACCGTGTCGCTGGCGCTCAACGGCGGCCGGCGGGCCTGGCCCGGCCTGGGTGCCGATCTCGCGGTGGTCGCGGCGGGCGGGCTGCCGCCGAGCGCGGAGCCGGTGCCGGCGCCGGCCGCGCTGTTCTTCGCCGCCAACACCGCCATCGACTGCGCCGACCGCGACTACCCGCGCGGGCTGGACCGGCTGCGCCGGGCGCTGGCCCGCAATGCCGCCGCCGGCGGCCGCTTCGGCTGGACCTTCGCCTACGGGCCGCCTGCGTACGACAACTCGCACGGCTCGGCCTGCGCGCAGTGGCCGTGGTGGGCGGGGAGCGCGGCACCGAGCCGGCACCGGGGCGACTTCCGGGCCCAGGGGGCGCCGCCGATCCTGGTCGCCGGGGTCACCGGCGACCCGGACGTGCCGTACCAGGACGCGGTCGACCTGTCCCGCCACCTGCACCGGGCCTGGCTGCTCACGCTGGTCGGTGAGGGGCACACCGCGTTCCGGCGCAGCGCCTGCGCGACCGAGCAGGAGGTCCGCTACCTGGTCGACCTGACCCGGCCGGCGGTCGCGGTCTGCACCGACGACCCGCCGCCGCCCCCGCCCCCGGGGAGCTGACCTCCGGGGATCACTCAGTAGCGGTAGTGCTCGCTCTTGTACGGCCCCTCGATCGGCACGCCGAGGTACTCGGCCTGCTTCTTGGTCAGCACGGTCAGCTTGGCGCCGACCGCCTCGAGGTGCAGCCGGGCCATGTCTACGTGCTGGATCAGGCGGACGGCGCGGACGGCGCGGACGGCGCGGACGGCGCGGACGGTGCCGCGGCGTCGTAGGCGAGGTCCGCGTCGGCGCGGGCCTGCGCCACGGCGCCGCCGCGCAGCAGCCCGGCCGCGAGCAGCCAGGCGACCGCGACCACCACGGCCCCGGCCAGGTACGGCAGCCGCAGGTCGACCCGGCCGAGCACGCCGCCGAGCAGCGCGCCGACCGGGATCGCGCCGAAGCCGATCAGGCGGTAGACGCTGACCACCCGGCCGAGCAGCGGCGCCGGCGTGACCGCCTGCCGCAGCGACTGGATGATCACGTTGCCGAGCGTCACCGCGAAGCCGAGCACCGCCAGCGCGGCCGCCGCCACCGCCACGTGGGTGGTCACGCCGAGGACGGCCAGGACCACGCCCAGCAGCGCGAAGGACACCAGGTACGTCCGCGCCTCGCCCCACCGGCGCACCACCCGGCCGACGATCACGCTGGCCAGCAGCGAGCCGGCCGCCGTGCCGGTCAGCAGCAGCCCGTAGCCGACGTTGCCCAGCCCGAGCCGGTCCTGGGCGACCAGCACGAGCACCACCTCGGCGGCCATGAAGACCAGGTTGAGCAGCCCGGTCAGCAGCGCCAGCCCGCGCAGCAGCCGGTGCCGGCCCAGCCAGCGCAGGCCCTCGGCGATGTCCGCCCGGATCGAGCGGCGCGGCCCGGTCCGCGCCACCTCGAACCGGCCGCGGATGCGGGCCAGCAGCACCGAGCTGCCGAGGAACGACACCGCGTCGACCCCGTACGGCAGCCAGGGCGCCAGCGTGAACAGCGCACCCCCGGCCGGCGGCCCGGCGAACTGCTGGCTCACCGTCTGCGCTCCGAGCAGCCGCCCGTTCGCGCTGGAGAGCCGGTCCGGGTCCCGGCTCACCAGGGACGGGATCGACGCCTGGGCGGCGCTGTCGAACAGCGTCTGGCCGACGCCGAGCAGGAAGCCGCCGACGACCAGCAGCGGGATGCTGGCCCGGCCGGCCAGGATCGCGGCGGTCATCCCGGCCAGCACCCCGGCCCGGGCCAGGTCCACCGTCCACATCACCCGGCGCCGGTCCAGCCGGTCCACCAGCGCCCCGCTGACCAGGCCGACCAGCAGCCAGGGCAGGAACGAGGCGGCGCCGACCACGCCGATCAGCAGCGGGTCGCGGGTCAGCGTCGAGGCGAGCAGCGGCCCGGCGGTGACGGTGATCCCGTCGCCGAGGGTGGACACCGACGCGGCGGTCCACAGCTTGCCGAAGTCGCGCCCGAGCCGGACCTTCACCGCCGCACCTCGGGTTCGGAGCGGAAATAGGCGACCGCGAGCGTGTACGCCGCCTCGTCCGAGGCCGGCTCGGCGCGGAACTCCTCGATCAGCGCGGTCAGCCGGTCCTGGAAGTGGGCCGCCCGCTCCGGGTCGAGCCGGGCCCGGGTCAGCGTGGTCAGGTTCGTCTGGGCCGCGTCGCCGACGCGCTCGGCCTCGTCGGCGACCGTACGCAGCAGCATCGGGGTGCCGGTGCCGTCGTCGTCGCCGCCGGGCCGGTCCAGGTCGTAGCGCCGGGCGGTCCGGCCGTAGTAGCGCTCGGTGACGCCGCGGACCGGCCGGGTCCGGACGACCCGGACCAGGCCGGCCCGCTCCAGCATCCGCAGGTGGAAGCTGACGCTGCCCTTGAGCACGCCGAGCGCGTCAGCCAGCTGAGCCCCGGTCATCGCCCGGTCCAGCAGCAGCCCCAGGATCCGGTGCCGGGTCAGGTTGCCCAGCGCCCGGTGCTGCTCCGCCGAGTCCACGGTGAGCTGCTCGGCCAGCTCATAGTCCACTGGTCAATGGTCAACGACCATTGACCATTCGTCAACCGTCCGCCGCGACTGAGAAGTTGGCGGCCGACTGAGCAGCGAAAAGCTGCTCAGTCGGCGTGGAACTTCTCAGTCGGCGGAAGTGGAGGGGGTGGGGTAGCGGAGGGTGGCACCGACCCCCTCGCGCAGGTCGACCTGGCCGGGGGCGAGGGTGACGAGGGCGGCGTCGGTGCCGGCGGCGGCGCGGAGCAGCGCGGCGTCCAGCCGGTCCTCGACCGGGGCGGTGACGCCGAGCTCGACCAGCTCCTCCCGGGTCAGCGCGAGGTGCCCCGGCTCCGGACCGACCCACGCCGTCGCGTCCGAGGACGGGTCGTCGACCAGCAGCAGCGTGTCCACCTGGGCCTTGCGCAGCGCCGCCACGGTGGCGGCGACGCCGTCCACCGCGCGCACGTCGCCCACCCCGGCGACGGCCCGCCCGCGCGCCTCGACGAACCGGTCGACCACCGCCTGGTCGGCGTCCGCGGCCACCCGGGCGATCGTCGCGGCCACCTCGCCGGCCAGCTTGTCCTCGTCGATGCCGTCGGCCCGGCCGCCGGTCTGCAGCTCCACCACCAGCTCGGCGGCCGGCTCGGCCAGCACCTTGCGCAGGATCTCGCGGGCCCGTACGTCCCCGGCGAGCACCACGACCCGGGCCCCGGTGGCCCGGACCGCCACCTCGACCGCGTCCGCGACCTGCCGGGCGTTGGCCTCCCAGAGGTCCTCGGCCCGGTGCTGGTAGCGCAGGTGCGACCAGCCGCCGACCCCGACCTTGCGGATCTGGTGGGTCTCGCCCTCGACCTCCAGCGACCACTCGCCGGCCGGGCCGTGCACGGTCAGATCGGCGCCGGTGCGGTCGACCAGCGCGAGCACGTACGGGACGACGGGGGCGAGCTGCGCGGCCATCGGCATGAGGTGCGGCAGCGGGGCCCAGCGGGCGATCTCCCGGCGCGGTGGCCCGGGCAGCACCACGTCGTGCCGGACCCGGCCGCCCGAGCCGACCAGGAGCTGCCCGTGGGCCCCGGTCGCCTCCGCGTGGCCGCCGACGGCGGCCTCCATCGCGTCCAGGGTGGCGGCGTCCGCGCCCTGCTCGGCCAGCGACTCGCGCAGCGCCCGCCAGCGCAGCTCCACCTTCTGCGGCCCGAGCTCCTCGGCGCGGCTGGCGTCCAGGTACGCCGTCGCGTACGGCCCGGGCGAGGTCAGCAGTTCGGAGAGGGTGTCGAGTCGGATCATGCGGAGTTGCGTACCCGTACCCCGCCCGCTCATCCCCGGCGGTCAGCCGCCGGGGCCGGTGGGGTTGAGCGGGGCGCCGTCGCCGGTGTCGGGCAGGTCGCCGCGCTCGACCGGACCTCCGCGGTCGGCCGGGAACAGGTCGTCGAGCTCGGTCGGGGTCGCCGGGCGGGCGGCCAGCGTGGCCGCGCGGACCAGGCCGGCGTCCCCGGTGCCGCTGACCCGGATCAGCAGCCCGTCGCGGACCAGCGCGTACTCGCGGCGGTCGCCGCTGCTGCGGGCCCAGCCGTCCCCGTCGGCGGTGCACGTCACCGGCGCACCAGCCGGCTCGGCGGCCGGGATGGGCAGCACCGGGCAGCTGGCCGCGTCCAGGGTGCGGCGCTCCACGGTCAGCGCGAGGTTGCCGCCGTCCCGGGCGGCGTAGATGGCCTGGTAGCCGGCCTCCCCGTACGGGCCCACCCCGCCCGCGGCCAGCGTGTAGCCGTCGGCGGCGGTGACGTACACGAGCTCGATCGGGACGCCGGCCTGCCGGGCCCGCGCGGCGAGCTCCGCCGGCGGCGGTGCCGACGCGTCCTGCCCGCAGCCCACCAGCGCCAGCCCGACCACCGCGACCACCACGCCCCTGCGCACCATGCCCGAAGCCTTCCGCACCGGCCGTACGCCGCACCTGAGCACAACTGCTCGGATCGCCCGCAGACGCGCAGAGCGGGGGGCGCCCACCGGACGCCCCCCGCTCCCGGGATCACTCAGTAGCGGTAGTGCTCGCTCTTGTACGGCCCCTCGATCGGCACGCCGAGGTACTCGGCCTGCTTCTTGGTCAGCACGGTCAGCTTGGCGCCGACTGCCTCGAGGTGGAGCCGGGCCACCTTCTCGTCGAGGTGCTTGGGCAGGACATACACCTGGTTGTCGTACTCACCGGGCTTGGTCCACAGCTCGATCTGGGCCATCGCCTGGTTGGTGAACGAGTTGGACATCACGAAGCTCGGGTGCCCGGTCGCGTTGCCCAGGTTGAGCAGCCGGCCCTCGGACAGCACGATGATCGAGTGGCCGTCCGGGAACGTCCACTCGTGCACCTGCGGCTTGATCTCGGTCTTCTTGATGCCCGGCACCCGCGCGAGGCCGGCCATGTCGATCTCGGTGTCGAAGTGGCCGACGTTGCCGACGATCGCGTTGTGCTTCATCCGGGCCATGTGCTCGGCCATGATGATGTCGTCGCCACCGGTGGTGGTGATGAAGATGTCGGCGCGGTCGACGACGTCCTCGAGCACGACGACGTCCAGCCCCTCCATCGCCGCCTGCAGCGCGCAGATCGGGTCGATCTCGGTGACCACGACGCGGGCGCCCTGGCCGCGCAGCGACTCCACCGCGCCCTTGCCGACGTCGCCGTAGCCGCAGACCACGGCCATCTTGCCGGCGATCATCACGTCGGTGCCGCGGTTGATGCCGTCGATCAGCGAGTGCCGGATGCCGTACTTGTTGTCGAACTTCGACTTGGTCACCGAGTCGTTGACGTTGATGCCCGGGAAGAGCAGCTTGCCCTCGCGGGCGAGCCGGTAGAGGCGGGCCACGCCGTTGGTGGTCTCCTCGGTGACGCCCTTGATCTCGGCGGCGATCTTGGTGAAGCGCTGCTTGTCCGACTCCAGGCTGTCGGTCAGCGTCTGCAGGATGATCCGGTATTCCTCGTGGTCCTCGGCGGTCGCCGGGGCGACCATGCCGGCGGCCTCGAACTCGACGCCCTTGTGCACCAGCAGGGTGGCGTCACCGCCGTCGTCGACCATCATGTTCGGCCCGCGGCCGTCGCCGAAGTCGAACAGCTGCATGGTGCACCACCAGTACTCCTCCAGCGTCTCGCCCTTCCAGGCGAAGACCGGGGTGCCGGCGGGGGCCTGCGGGGTGCCCGTCGGGCCGACGACGACCGCGGCGGCCGCCTCGTCCTGGGTGGAGAAGATGTTGCAGGAGACCCAGCGGACCTCCGCGCCGAGCGCGACCAGCGTCTCGATCAGCACCGCGGTCTGCACGGTCATGTGCAGCGAGCCGGCCACCCGGGCCCCGGCCAGCGGCTGGGACTCGGCGTACTCGGCGCGGATCGCCATCAGGCCGGGCATCTCGTGCTCGGCGAGCCGGATCTGGTGCCGGCCGGCCTCGGCGAGCGCGAGGTCGCGCACCGCGAACTCGACTCCGTTCACGTTCTGCAGCTTGACGTCCATGGTTCCTTCCCAGTCTGCAGGGGCCTTCGTCGACTGGTACGACGAAAAGGGCGCCTCCGCGGTCGGAGGCGCCCTTGTTGCCACAACTCCCGCACCGAGCGTGGCGGATCGTGCCGACCCGTCGCAGCGCCTCTCGGCCAGGAACGCGCACCCTGCGGTGCGCATCGCGTTCGAGGTTACAAGGGGGTCGCGGGACCGGTCAACGTGCTAGGCCGTGCGCCGAAAAGTCCGGCGATAGCGCTGCGGCGAGGTGCCGACCCGGCCGACGAAGTGGTGCCGCAGGGTGGCCGCGCTGCCGAAACCGGACCGCTCCGCGACCCGGTCCACGTCCATCTCGGTGGTCTCCAGCAGCCGCTGCGCGTGCAGCACCCGCTGCCAGACCAGCCAGTGGTGCGGGGTGGTCCCGGTCTCGGCCCGGAACCGGCGGGCGAAGGTGCGCTCGGACATCCGGGCGCGCCGCGCCAGCCGGGCCACCGACAGGTCCTCCTCCAGGTGCTCGCCCATCCAGGCCAGCAGCTCCGTCAGGTCGTGGTCGTCGTCGACCGGCAGCGGTCGCTCGACGTACTGTGCCTGGCCGCCGTCGCGGTGCGGCGGCACCACCATCCGGCGGGCCACCGCGTTGGCCACCTCGGGCCCGTCCACCAACCGCAGCACGTGCAGCGACAGGTCGATCGCGGCAGACGTGCCGGCGCTGGTCATGACCGGCCCCTCGGCCACGTACAGCACGTCCCGATCCAGCTCGATGTCGGGGAAGAGAGCCCGGAACTCGGCCGTGTAGTGCCAGTGGGTGGTCGCCCGGCGCCCGTCCAGCAGTCCCGCGTACGCCAGCGCGAACGTCCCCGAGCAGAAGCCCAGCAGCCAGGCGCCGCGGTCGACCGCGGCCCGCAGCGCGGCCAGCACCGGCTCCGGTGGCCGCTGGGCCAGGTGCGGCCAGCCGGGCACGATCACCAGGTCGGCGGTCGCCAGCCGGTCCAGCCCGTGCGGGCTGGCCACGGTGAAGCCGGACCGGATCCGGACCGGCCCGCGGCGGGGCAGGCAGAGCGCGAAGTCCCAGAGCGGGATGCCGCGGTCGGACCGGTCGGTGCCGAAGACCTCGCAGGCGACGCCCATCTCGAACGCCGACATGTCATCGGTGCCGAGCACGGCGACCGAGCGGCTGGTTGGGGCGGGTGGGCTGGCCGACTGGCGCAGCATCTGCATGCCGCCATGATGGCAGGAAATTGATGAGAAGTGGAAGTCCTGCCACTCGTCCGAAGCGGCTGCCGGGAGCAGAGTCGAGGCATGGAACTGCTCGCCCTGCTCCTCGTCCTGCTCGCCGTCAACGTCGCGCTGTGGCTCGGCCTCGGGGCCGACACCCGCGAGGGCGACAACAACTGGCACCCGGGCCACTGACCGTCCGATCGGGCCCCGGCTCAGCGGCCGAGCGCGTCCCGGACCGCCTCCGCCCAGCCCAGGCCGACCGCCCCGGCCGCCACCCGCACGTCGGTGCCGGCGGCCCGGGCGCCGGCCAGCAGCGGCGCCATGTGCGGCGCGGCGGCGCCGTTGGCGACCAGCCACATCCGGCCCACCTCGGGCGCCATGGTGAGGTCGCTGGCGCTGTCCCCGACGGCGACCGCGTCAGCCGGCGACAGCCCGCGGCGGGCCAGGTCCCAGCCGACCGCGGCGCCCTTGGACAGGCCGTCGGGCATCAGGTGGTAGACGTGCGGCGGCCGGGCCTCCGGCGCCAGCCCGGGCCAGTCCCGTCGGGCCGAGAGCACCCCGTTGTCGCGCAGCCGCAGCCACCCCCAGCCGCGCTCGGCCAGCCAGCCGTCCACCTCGGCGGCGTCGACCAGCCCGCGGACCATCGCGTCGGCCTCGTGGCCGGCGTGCCAGGGCGCGTGCCACTGCAGCCGGCCCGGCCAGCGCTCGAAGAGCGCCTCCGGCAGCCCGCCGGCCTCCATCACGGCCAGCGGCAGCCGGCCGGCGTGCTCGGCCGGCATCGCCCCGGTCAGCACCTCGGTGCGCCGGCCGCCGTCCCAGCCGACGAGCGCGCCGAGCTCGGCGATGAAGCCGTCCGCGCCGAAGATCCGGGCCGCCTCGACCAGCTGCGGCCGGGTCCGCCCGGACACCAGCACCAGCGTGACGCCGGCCCGGTGCAGGTCGAGCAGGGCCCGGACCGGCTCGTCGGTGAGCGCGAAGTCGACCGTACGGAAGAAGTTGCCGCCCGGGCCGACCATGGTCCCGTCCAGGTCGGTGTAGATGATCTTCGCGGTCACCCGGCGGCCCGGGCCCGGTATTCCGGCACGGTCAGCAGCGGCGGGCGCTCGGAAGGCGCCATGTCCACGGTGTGCACCAGGTAATCCTGCTCCGACCGCTCGAACTGGGTCAGCTCGGTGGTCGGCGGCGCGGCCAGCGCGAGCCGGCCCTCCCGGCGCAGCCGCTCGTACGCGACCTGCAGGATCTCGCTCGACATCCGGCCCAGCTTGCCGATCTCCTGGTTGCGGTGCTTGCGCCGGGACAGGTCGACCTGGGCCAGCCCGTCCAGCCCGACCAGCCGCAGCGCGTCGACCAGGATGCCGACCTCCACCCCGTAGCCGGTCGGGAACGGCAGCTGCTCGAGCAGCCCGCGGCGGGCGGCGTACTCCCCGCTCAGCGGCTGGACGAAGCCGGCCAGCTCCGGCCAGTGCAGGTTGAGCACCGGTCGGGCGACCAGCTCGGTGACCCGGCCGCCGCCGGCCGGGACCACGGTCTCGCCGTGGGTGAGGTGCCGGTCGTACGTGGCCTTGACCAGCTGCACCTGCGGATCGGTCAGCAGCGGGCCGAGCAGCCCGGTGACGAACGTGGTGGTGAAGTCCCGCAGGTCGGAGTCCACGAAGACGAGCACGTCACCGGTGGTGGCGGCCAGCGACCGCCAGAGCACCTCGCCCTTGCCGGGCAGCGGCTCGAAGTCGGTCAGCACCTCCTCCCGGCGGACCACCTTGGCGCCGGCCTCGACCGCCGCGTCGTACGTCCCGTCGGTGGAGCCGGAGTCCATCACGATCAGCTCGTCGACCAGCCCGTGCCGCTCGACCAGCCGGCCGCGGATGGCCGCGACGATCGCGCCGACCGTGGCCTCCTCGTTCAGCGCCGGCAGCACCACGCTGACCCTGGTGCCGCCCTTGATGTCGACCAGCTTGGACGCCTGCCAGTCCGAGGCATGGGAAGTTCGCCGGTCGAACCAGCGCCGCACGTCGTCCCGCATCGCGTTCAACCCCTTCCGCCGAGACCCCCTCAGCGTGTTTGAATGGCCGTACAACTGAAGACGTCCTCATCCAGAGGGGCAGAGGGAACGGCCCGATGAAGCCCCGGCAACCACCGTGTGAACAGACGCGGCAGGTGCCAAGTCCGTCCCGGGATGTCACCGGGAAAGATGAGAAGGAAACCTCCGTATGACGCTGCTCACCTCCACCTCGACCACCTCACCTGCTGACTCGCTGCGCTGCCGCAACTGCGGAGCGCGATTCCCGCTGGGCCCGGTGCATGCCTGTGCCGAGTGCTTCGGCCCGCTCGAGATCGGCTACGACCCCGACCTGCTCGCCCTGGTCACCCGGGAGTCCGTCGCGACCGGGCCGCAGTCGATCTGGCGGTACGCCGGGCTGCTGCCGGTCGGCCAGGACCCGGCCACCCGGGTCAGCCTGGACCCCGGCTTCACCCCGCTCGTCCGCGCCGACCGGCTGGCCGCCGAGCTGGGAATGCGCACGCTGTGGGTCAAGGACGACAGCGCCAACCCGACCCACTCGTTCAAGGACCGGGTCGTCTCGGTGGCGCTGACCGCCGCCAGGCAGCTCGGCTTCACCCGGGTCGCGTGCGCGTCCACCGGCAACCTGGCCAACTCGGTGGCCGCGCACGCGGCCCGCGCCGGGCTGGACTCGATCGTGCTGGTCCCGGCCGACCTGGAGCCGGCCAAGGTGGTGCAGACGGCCGTGTACGGCGGGACGCTGGTCGCCGTGGAGGGCTCGTACGACGACGTGAACCGGCTGTGTGCCGAGCTGGCCGAGACCGACGCCTTCGAGTCGACCGCGTTCGTCAACGTCAACGTCCGGCCGTACTACGCCGAGGGGTCCAAGACGCTCGGGTACGAGGTGGCCGAGCAGCTCGGCTGGCGGCTGCCGGCCCAGGTGGTCGTGCCGATGGCGTCGGGGTCGCTGCTGACCAAGGTGGACAAGGCGTTCGGCGAGCTGGTGAACCTGGGGCTGGTCGACGGGTCGCAGTGGCGGGTCTTCGGGGCGCAGTCGTCCGGGTGCGCGCCGATCTCCACCGCCTTCGCGCTCGGGCGGGACGTGGTCGAGCCGGTCAGGCCCACCGGCATCGCCAAGTCGCTCAACATCGGCAACCCGGCCGACGGGCCGTACGCGCTGGACGCGGTCCGGCGGACCGGCGGGGCGGTGGCGGACGTCGGCGACGACGAGATCCGGGACGGGATCGCGCTGCTGGCGCGGACCACCGGCGTGTTCGCCGAGACGGCCGGGGGAGTGGTGGTGGCGACGCTGCGCAAGCTGCTCGCCGGCGGCGCGCTCGACCCCGACGCCGAGACCGTCATCTACAACACCGGCGACGGCCTGAAGACCCTGGACGCCATCGCCGCCCGGCACGCCCCCACCGTCACCGTCCGCCCCTCCCTCCGCGCCGCCCGCGCCGCCGGCCTCCTCTCCTGACCCGTCTCCCGCCAGCCGCCCGCGACTGACGGCGCCCGCCCGCGAGTGACGGCGCGGGTCCGCGAGTGACGGCGCGGGTCGCGGTCCCCCCGCGAGTGACGGCGCCCGCCCGCGAGTGACGGCGCCCGCCCGCGAGTGACGGCACGCAGGGCGTCACTCGCGGGCGCAGGGCGTCACTCGCGGGCCCAGGGCGTCACTCGCGGCGTGGCGGGTCGGGGATCATGCGGGGGTGAGTGACCCGCTGGCGGCGACCGACCTGCGTGGCTGGGCGCGGCGGCTGCTGGGCGTGCTGCGGCGCAGTGGGCGGCCGCTGCTGGTGCTGCAGGCGGTGTGCCTGCTGCCGGCGGGGCTGGCCGCCGCCGGGCTGGTTCGGCTCGGCTGGGCCGGCGCGCTGGCCGGCGGGCTGCTCACCGCGGCCGCCGCGGCGCTCGCCCAGGCCGGCTCCCTGCACCTCGCGGTGCTCGAGGCGGCCGGCCGGCCGACCGCGGTGACCACCGCGCTGGCCGCCGGCCGCCGGGTCGCGCTGCCGCTGCTCGGCTGGACCGCGCTGGCCACCGTGCTCACCGCGGTCGGGCTGGCGCTCGCGGTGCTGCCGGGCCTGTACGCCGCCGTGGTGACCGCGGCGGCGCTCCCGGGCGCCGTGGTGGTCGAGCGCGCCGGCCTGCGCCGCGCCGCCGCCCTGGTGAACCGCCGGCTCGCCGGCTCGGCCGCCCGCTGCGCGGTCGGCCTGTTCGCCGCCGCCTTCTACGGCGCGATCGTCGGCACCGTCGTGGCCGCTCTGCCCGCCCCGGCGGACGACGTGATCCGGGCCCTCGCGGTGCTGCCGCTGACCGTCGCTGGGACCGCTTTCGCGGTGGTCACGTACGCCGGGCTGAGGCTCGCCGCGGACGGCTCCGGCACCGCCGACCTCGCCGCTGAGCTGGGCGGGTGACCCCCGGCGGCACCTGGGCAGCGGCCTTGTGGAGGGACTGCCTCGGCCGCGGCTGATCGTGTACCGTCCCGACCGGTCGAAGTTCAGGTTTCGGGCGCGAGCATCACGTCCTGGTAAGACGTGCACACGGCAAGTGCGGGACCGGCGACGAAGACCCGGGCTCCGTGCGGTGCGGGGTCCGATGGCCCCGACGTAGGAGTGCACGTGGCACAGGGCACCGTGAAGTGGTTCAACGCCGAGAAGGGCTACGGCTTCATCGCCGTGGATGGCGGGCAGGACGTCTTCGTCCACTACTCGGCCATCCAGATGGACGGCTACAAGTCCCTCGAGGAGGGGCAGCGGGTGGAGTTCGACGTCGCGCAGGGCAACAAGGGCCCGCAGGCCGACGCGGTCCGCTTCCTCAGCTAGGACCCCCCAGCAGCGAGGTCGGCCCGGCTCCCCCGTGGGGAGCCGGGCCGCTCGCTCGTCCGGCCGGGCCGCTCGCTCGTCCGGCCGGGCCGCTCGCTCGTCCGGCCGGGCCGCTCGCTCGTCCGGCCGGGCCGCTCGCTCGTCCGGCCGGGCCGCTCGCTCGTCCGGCCGGGCCGCTCGCTCGTCCGGCCGGGCCGCTCGCTCGTCCGGCCCGGTCAGCTGCACCCTGGGACACCCGGTCCAGCTCCAGCACCGGCCGGCTCACCGCCGGGTCTCCTCGCGCTCCGGCGCGGTGGCCGGCGCCGGCTCCGCGGCCGGCCGGCGGGCGGCCGCCCGGGCGACCCGGCTCTCGCAGTGGTCCAGCCAGCGGATCTCCGCCTCGGCCTGGAAGAGCAGCGCGTCCAGCACCAGCAGCCAGGCCAGGTCGGCGTCGGCGTCGGCCCGCGCCTTGAGCCGGGTCAGCTCCTGCAGCGACCGCATGGTGGCCGCCCGCTGCACCTGCACCACCTGCCGTACGTCCGCCGCCGGCGAGCCGACCGCGAGGGCGAGCTTGATGGCCAGCTCATCCCGGGCCGGCGCCGACCGCGGCACCGGGCTGGCGAACCACTCGGCCACCGCGCTCCGGCCGGCCTCGGTGATCCGGTACGTCGTCTGGCCGCCGTCGCCCTCGCCGGCCTCCTCGGCCAGCCCGTCCCGCTGCAGCCGGGCCAGCGTCGTGTAGACCTGCCCGATGTTGAGCGGCCAGGTGCCGCCGGTGCGCGCCTCCAACCGTGACCGCAGCTGGTAGCCGTAGCTCGGACCCTCCGCGAGCAGGGTGAGCAGACCGTGCCGGACAGACATCAGCGCCTCCGCGTGCTCCCGGAATACCGGGTATATATACCGGGTATGTACGACCCTCGTCCAGGGTCGGACTGCTTGCACTCGGTGCCGTGGAGTGCCAGACTCGGCACTGGCACTCTCATGATGGGAGTGCCAGGTCGGGACGGTGAGGTCCTCGTACGGTGAGGACCGTCCGTCGCGGGCACCTCTCGGCCGATGCCGTGTCCGGAAATCTGTGGAGGACATCACCGCATGGCCAAGATGATCGCGTTCGACGAGGAGGCGCGCCGCGGGCTCGAGCGCGGTATGAACCAGCTCGCCGACGCCGTCAAGGTGACGCTCGGCCCCAAGGGCCGCAACGTCGTGCTGGACAAGAAGTGGGGCGCTCCCACGATCACCAACGACGGTGTGAGCATCGCCAAGGAGATCGAGCTCGAGGACCCCTGGGAGAAGATCGGCGCCGAGCTGGTCAAGGAGGTCGCCAAGAAGACCGACGACGTCGCGGGTGACGGCACCACCACCGCCACCGTGCTCGCCCAGGCCCTGGTGCGCGAGGGCCTGCGCAACGTCGCCGCCGGCGCCAACCCGATGGCCCTGAAGCGGGGCATCGAGAAGGCCGTGGAGCTCGTCTCCGAGGCGCTGTCCAACGCCGCCAAGGACGTCGAGACCAAGGAGCAGATCGCCGCGACCGCGTCGATCAGCGCCGCCGACGCCACCGTCGGGGAGATCATCTCCGAGGCGATGGACAAGGTCGGCAAGGAAGGCGTCATCACCGTCGAGGAGAGCAACACCTTCGGCCTCGAGCTCGAGCTCACCGAGGGAATGCGCTTCGACAAGGGCTACATCTCGCCCTACTTCGTGACCGACACCGAGCGCATGGAGGCCGTGCTCGACGACCCGTACATCCTGGTCGTCAACTCCAAGATCTCGGCCGTCAAGGACCTGCTCCCGCTGCTGGAGAAGGTCATGCAGTCCGGCAAGCCGCTCGCCGTGATCTCCGAGGACGTCGAGGGCGAGGCCCTGGCCACCCTGGTCGTCAACAAGATCCGCGGCACCTTCCGCTCGGTCGCCGTCAAGGCCCCGGGCTTCGGTGACCGCCGCAAGGCGATGCTGGCCGACATCTCGATCCTCACCGGCGGCGAGGTGATCTCCGAGGAGGTCGGCCTCAAGCTGGAGAACGCGACGCTCGACCTGCTCGGCCGCGCCCGCAAGGTGGTCGTCACCAAGGACGAGACGACCATCGTCGAGGGCTCGGGCGACCCGGACCAGATCGCCGGCCGGGTCAACCAGATCCGCGCCGAGATCGAGAAGAGCGACTCCGACTACGACCGCGAGAAGCTGCAGGAGCGGCTGGCCAAGCTGGCCGGCGGCGTCGCGGTGATCAAGGTCGGCGCGGCCACCGAGGTCGAGCTGAAGGAGCGCAAGCACCGCATCGAGGACGCCGTGCGCAACGCGAAGGCGGCCGTCGAGGAGGGCATCCTGCCCGGCGGTGGGGTCGCGCTGATCAACGCCTCCAAGGTGGCGTTCGAGAAGCTCGACCTCGAGGGCGACGAGGCGACCGGGGCGAACATCGTCCGCGTCGCGCTGGAGGCGCCGCTCAAGCAGATCGCCATCAACGCCGGCCTCGAGGGCGGCGTCGTGGCGGAGAAGGTGCGCGGGCTCGACGCGGGCTGGGGGCTCAACGCCGCCACCAACGAGTACGTCGACATGACCAAGGCCGGCATCGTCGAGCCGACCAAGGTCACCCGCTCCGCGCTGCAGAACGCGGCCTCCATCGCCGCGCTCTTCCTCACCACCGAGGCGGTCGTCGCGGACAAGCCGGAGAAGCACTCGGCGCCCGCGGGCGGCGGCGGCATGCCCGGCGGGGACATGGACTTCTAAGTCCCCCTAGCACCACCCGCTCGACGAGAGGGGCGGTCCGGATCCCCGGGCCGCCCCTTCTCCGCCTCGTCAGCGGCGGACCAGGGGCCCGGTCTGCGTCGGGTCGGCGTAGATCGAATAGCTCACCGGCCCCTTCGGCAGCCGGATCGTGCCGGAGAAGGTGTACGAGACGGTGGCCCGCGACAGCGTCGCCGGCACGTCGAGCAGCAGCCGGCCGGCACCGCCCTGGCCGACCGGGAAGTCGGTCGGCGACGTCGGCTGCCCGATCACCAGTGGCCGGCCGGACACCGGATAGCGGGTGCCGTCCGAGCCGGTGACGGTGAAGCTGCGGAGGTCGACCGTGATCCTGTCGCTCTTGCTGGTGCCCGCGGACAACCGGGTGTAGTCGATCTCGGCCTTCAGCGACAGCCAGGCCCGGCCCTTCCTCGCCCAGCCGCGGCCCTCGACGTACGGCAGCAGGGTGCCTTCCACGTCGTCGAGCTGCATGCCGGCGAGCCGCTCACCGGCGGACAGGCCGGCGGTGCCCGGCCCGGACAGCTGCAGGCTGCTGGTCTTCAGCTCGCTCGGCTGCCACTCGAACCGGCGCACCGGGTAGTAGCCGGCCACCGCGTCCGCGCCGCGCCTGCCGGTGCTGAGGTCGAGCGACTGGGTGCGACCCTTGTCGGTGACCCGCAGGACCGGCCGGCTGCCGGTCGGCACGCTCATCACCAGCGTGCCGGTGAGCGTGCTCTCCGGCGGCAGCCGCCGGGTGACCGACCCGGCCACCACCTCGACCCGCTGCGGGGACACCCGCATCGCGTCCGGCGGCAGGTACGCCCGCGCCGGGTCCAGCTCGACCAGCAGCAGCTCGTGGCCGGGCGCGGGAGCGGCCCCGGACGGCAGCCCGAAGAACGACGCCTGGTCCGCCGTCAGCGTGCCGGTGGTCACCGAGGCCACGACCGAGTACGAGAAGCTCGGCCCGCGCAGCGTCGCGGTCTCCTCCGGGAACGACCGCACGCCGGTCAGGCGCATCTCGTCGATCCCGCCGACCGCCTCGATCTCGACGTGGTCGGCGGCGATCGGCCGCGTCGCCCCGGGGGTGCCGGTGCCCGGCTCGCCGTCGCCGGAGCTGCTGCACCCGCCCGCCAGGACCGCTGCGGTCAGGACCGCCCACATCCGTGCTGACACGGGCGGAAACCGTACCAATGGGGAACCCGGTTGCCTCGGGGCGCGGTGCCGCCGACGATCGCGCGGTGGACGGGGAGTGGGGTACGGAGCGGCTGGTGCTGCGTCGGTTCACCGCGGCCGACGAGGACGCGGTGCTTGACCTGCACTCCGACCCGGCGGTGATGGCGTACCTCACCGGCGGCCGGCCGGCGTCGCGGCAGGCGGTCCGGGAGCGGACGCTGCCGGAGTTTCTCGCGTACCCGGACCACGTACTCGGCGTCTGGGCGGTCTCGGCCGGCGGCTTCGTCGGGTGGGTGAGCCTGCGGCCGACCCCCGGCGGCGATCCCGAGCTCGGCTACCGCTTCCACCGGACGGCCTGGGGCCACGGGTATGCCGCCGAGGCCGCCCGGGCGCTGGTCGATCGGGCCTTCGCGGAGACCGGCACCGAGCGGGTGTGGGCGACCACCATGGCGGTCAACACCCCGTCCCGCCGGGTCATGGAGCGGGTCGGCCTGCGCCACGTCCGGACGTACCACGAGCACTTCGCCGACCCGATCCCCGGCACCGAGCACGGCGAGGTCGAGTACGCGCTCACCCGTGCCGAGTGGCTCGCTCGCGCCCGATCCCCGCGTCAGGTCCCGGGACGGCGAGCGCCGCTCAGGGCTGGACGAGGACGGGGACGGTGCACGTGACGGCGGTGGCGCGGGGGTCGCGCCGGATCTGGAGCGTCAGCTTGCCGACTCCCTCGCCCGTCCACTCCAGTGACGTGGTGCTGCCCGCGGCCGGCACCGGCTGCGCGACGATACAGATGATCGTTCACTCCCAGAAGTGAAGCAGGAATGGCTCCTCCCGGATGAATCGCGAACGCGCAGAGAAGTCGACGACCTTGCGTGGCATTTAAACACCTCACGAGGTTCTGCTCAGGCGCAGCAGCAGCAGTAGCAGTAGCACATGAGGGCACCGTTGGGGCCGACTTCGAACTCGTACGGCCGGCCGGCCGGGATGTACATCCAGTCGCCAGGAACGAGCTCCCGGCCCTCGTGAATGATGGAGCCTCCGGCGATGAAGCGCATTCCATCGCCCTCGTCGTGCGAGTGTCGACCTGCCCTTGCTCCGGGCTGGGCGACCGTCACGAACATCTGCGATGGATTGTTGAGGAACACTGGCAGTTGCCACTTCGTGAACCCCGGTGGCACGTTGTCGACGGCGAGCGCCTCTCGGGTGTTCAAGGCGGCCCGATCACGAGAGGTCACCACTCCCTCGGCGCTGAACCCTGCTCGCTCAGCGGCCTTTCTGATTCGCTCGAGACCCTGGTCGAACGTCAGGCGATTGGGATTGAATTCGCTCTGAGCCATCTCTACTACCCCCGAAGTGTGAGGCACGGATGACGCTCAGGCTCCCCCCTGTTGCCAGCCGCGTCAAGGGCCTTACCGAAAGACGGTGAGGAGGTTTTCGAAAGATCCATATAGGCGACAAGTATTTATTCGCAACTTTCGCCAGCACAACTACGCTTGCACCAGGCTGGCCGAAGCTTCCGATTGGGTGAGGCCGCACGTCAACGGAAGAACGATATGCGCCATGGGTCGACTTCGCTGGTCAGGTCGCGGTGAGGTGGTCGACGGCGGTGAGCAGCTCGGAGACCTGGTGGACCACGCTGAAGTTGGTGCGGGCGTACGCCTCGGCGGCGGCGCCCTTGAGCTTCTTCCAGTCGCCGTCGAGGGCCTCGGTGATCGCAAGAGCCAGGGAGGCGGCGAGGGCGGCGCGGTCGTCGGTCTCGGGGACCAGGGTGCCGACCTCGGGCGTGACGAAGTCGCGGGGGCCGCCGGAGTCGGCGCCGATGACCGGGGTGCCGCAGGCCATGCACTCGATGAAGACCAGGCCGAAGGGCTCCCGGTAGGACGGGAAGCAGCCGACGTCGGCGCAGTTGAAGAGCACGGCGAGCTCGTCCTGGGGCCGCGGGCCGAGGAAGTAGGTCTGCCGGAGGCCGAGGCGGTCGGCCAGGTCCTGCAGCTCGACCTGGGCCTCGTGCGGGCCGGAGCCGACGACGAGGGTGAGGATCCGCCGCACCTGCTGCTCGTAGACCGCGGCCGCCCGCAGCAGCGCGTCCAGCCGCTTCCAGCCGGCCAGCTTGCCGCAGAAGACCACGACCGAGTCGAAGCCGTCCGGCGGTGCCACCGGCTCCGGGGTGCGGGGGCTGCCCGCGTACGGCGCTGTGGTGAAGCCGGCGAGCACGGCGGCCCGGTCGGCGTACCCGCCGGGCAGCACGCGGAAGACGTCCTGGTTGTAGCCGTTCGGGGACAGCACCACCCGCTCCCGGGGGAACTCCGGGAAGATCCGCTGGAATGCCTCGACCTGCTCCGCCGAGATGGCCGCGACGACGTCCACCCCGTGCTCCGGGTCGGCGAAGTCGAAGATCTTCTCGTCCCGCATGAACGGCAGGAACCGCAGCGGGAACTCGTCCGGCTGGTCGCCCCGCCGCTCGTTGTCGTACATCTTCAGCTCGGTGCCGTGGGTGAAGCAGAGCAGCGGCACCCGACCGCGACCGGCGGCGACCCGGCGGCGGTTCACGTCCCGCAGCACGACCGTGTTCATGAAGGCGTGGTGGGCGATCAGCAGGCCGAAGGTGTCGCCGGTGGTCGCCTCGATCTCGTCCATCCAGGCGGCGACCTCGTCGGTCAGCCGCTGCCGGTACGCGGCCACCTCGGCCTCGCCCATGCCGTGCCAGCGGTAGCTGCTCACCGGCGAGATCGACTCGCAGATCGGGATGTCGTGCTCCAGCGCGAAGACGTGCACGTCGTCCTCGCGGAAGCGCTGCCGCCGGGACGGGTACATCGAGTACGCCCGCACGCCCGGCAGGGCGTTGAACGCCTGGTGGTGCGCCTCGTGCAGGATCCCGGACCCCGGCGCGTACTCGCCGCCCCGCTGCCAGTTGTTGGTCCCGAGCTGGAAGATCAGCCGGTCACCCATCCGCGCGCCTCCTCGCCTCGCCCCACCCCTCGCCGGGGGAGCCGGCCCGGAGTATGCACGCCGGCGGCCGGGTCAGGTCCAGCCGAAGCGGCTCCGCAGCTCGGCCGCCACCCGGTCGAAGCGCTTGCGGTCGAGCACCGCGCCCTCCCGGCGGATGCCGTGCTCGGCCACCTCCAGGATCCGGTCGAGCCGCACGTACGACGCCCGCCCCCGCGCGTCCCAGGTCCCGGAGCCGACCGGCACCCAGTCCCGGTCGCCGGCGTGGTCCGGCTGGCTGGACAGCATCAGCCCGAGCAGGGCGCCGCGGTGGCGGCCGACCACGAGCAGCGGCCGGTCCTTGCCGCGGCCGTCGCCCTCCTCGTACGGGACCCAGGCCCACACCACCTCGCCCGGGTCGGCCGCGCCGTCCAGGATCGGCGCGTAGACGACGGTCCGGGCCCGGGAGCGCGTCGGCGCCGTTCGCACCCGCGGTGTCCGACCCGGCCGGGCCGCCCGGCCGAACAGCGCCCGCCGGAACACGCCTGCCCACCTCGACATCGCCTCAGCATGCCCTGCGTCAGCGCTGCGGCGCGGATCAGGCGGTGGAGGCGGCGCGGGTGGCGGGTTCGCAGAGGGCGCGGGCGGCCTCGCTGGCGCCGGAAGCGTCGAAGTCCGCGATGGGGACCGGTGAGCCGAGCAGGAAGCCCTGCACGGAGTCGCAGCCGAGCTCGGCCAGGGCGGCGAGCTGGTTGGCGCGCTCCACGCCCTCGGCGGTGACGGTCAGCCCGAGCGCGTGGGAGGTCTCGACCACCAGCCGGACCATGGCGGCGTCGGCGCCGTTGATGTCGAGGCCCTGGACGAAGGAGCGGTCGACCTTGACGTCGTCGACGGCGAGGTCGCGCAGCAGCCGCAGCGACGAGTAGCCGGTGCCGAAGTCGTCGAGCGACAGACCGACGCCGAGCTCGCGCAGCTCGGCCAGCCGCTGCCGGGTGACCGGGAAGTCGGTGACGGCGGCGGTCTCGGTCAGCTCCAGGCGGAGCAGGGACGGGGCCACGCCGTGCCGGGCGAGCGCGGCGCGCACCTCTCCGACCAGGTCGGAGCCGACGATCTGCTGGGGGGAGAGGTTGACGCTGACCGGGAGCGGCACGCCCCGGGCCTGCCAGCGGCCGGCCTGCCAGGCGGCGGCGTCGAGCACCGCGGCGCCGATGGGGACGATCAGGCCGACGGTCTCCGCGTACGGGATGAACTCGTCCGGCGGGATCATCCGGCCGGACTCGTCCTGCCAGCGGACCAGCGCCTCGGCGCCGACCAGGGCGCCGTCGCGCAGCCGGTAGATGGGCTGCCAGTGCAGCGAGAAGGCGTCGGCCGCGATCGCCTCGCGCAGCCGCAGCGTGAGCGACAGCCGGTCGACCGGCCGGTCGGCGTGCGGGTCGTAGAGCTCGGCCCGGCCCCGGCCGGACACCTTGGCCCGGTGCATGGCGCTGTCGGCCCGGCGGAGCACGTGCTCGGCGCCGACCGTGCGGCCGGAGCCGGCCCCGTCGAGCGGGCCGTCCACCACGCAAACCCCGACGCTGGCCTGCAGCTGCAGCTCGTGCCCGCCGAGCCGTACGGGCTCGGCGAGCAGGTCGAGCACCCGCCGGGCCGCCTCGGCCGCGCCGCCGGTCGGGTCGTCCGCGGGCAGCTCGCCGAGCACGACCGCGAACTCGTCGCCGACCAGCCGGCCGACCGCGTCGTCCGGGCCGATGGCCTCGCCCAGCCGGCGGGCGGCCTCGACGATGAGCGCGTCGCCCAGCTCGTACCCGAGGCTGTCGTTGATGTCCTTGAGCTGCCCGAGCTCGATCTGGAGCAGGCCGAGCGGGGTGGCCGGGGAGGCGCCGACGAGCCGGCGGTCCACCTCGTCGAGGACCCAGCGACGGGTGGGCAGGCCGGTCAGCGGGTCGTGCAGCGTGGAGTGGGCGAGCGCGGCGGCCAGGCGGGCGAAGACGTCGCGGGCCGCGTACGTCCGCGCGGCGCCGTCCGGGTCGAGCACCGACAGCGAGGTGGCGGCCGCGTGCGGGCCGGACAGCAGGGTGGCCATCGCGTCGGCCAGGGCCAGGTCGGCGGGCAGCGCGGGCGGCGGCTGGTCGGCTCCGGCGCCGTCCGCGGGCAGCGTCTCGACCAGGTCGCCGAGGGTGCGCAGGGTGCGGCCGTCGGTGTCGTGCAGCACGGCAGCGCGCAGCGCGACTTCCAGCATCGGCTCTGGCACGCCCCCGGCTCCTCCCCTTGCTCTGAGGCAGCATCCGCGCATCTGCTTCGTCCGGCAACCGTTCCGGATGAAGTTCACCGCTCCGGCCCCCCGCCCGACAACCACGGGAACCGGGATTCGCGGCGGGTGGCGTGGCGTTGCACACTGTGTCGTTCGCCCGTCCCCAGCTTGGAGTCCGCGCGCCTGTGACCGACGGCCCCCTGATCGTCCAGTCCGACAAGACCCTGCTGCTCGAGGTCGACCACCCCGCCGCCGCGGAAGCGCGGGCGGCGATCGCCCCGTTCGCGGAGCTGGAGCGGTCCCCCGAGCACGTCCACACATACCGGCTCACCCCCCTCGGGTTGTGGAACGCCCGGGCGGCCGGCCATGACGCGGAGCAGGTGGTGGACGCGCTGGTGCGCTTCTCGCGCTACGCGGTGCCGCACGCGCTGCTGGTCGATGTCGCCGACACCATGGACCGGTACGGCCGGCTCCAGCTGGTCAAGCACCCGGCCCACGGGCTGGCGCTGGTCAGCCTGGACCGGGCGGTGCTGGAGGAGGTGATCCGGCAGAAGAAGATCGCCCCGATGCTCGGCAACCGGATCGACGCCGACACCGTGCAGGTGCACCCGAGTGAGCGCGGCCGGCTCAAGCAGGCGCTGCTCAAGGTCGGCTGGCCGGCCGAGGACCTGGCCGGGTACGTCGACGGCGAGGCCCACCCGATCGAGCTGCGCCCGGACGGCTGGGAGCTGCGGCCGTACCAGCGGGAGGCCGTGCAAAACTTCTGGGCCGGCGGCTCCGGCGTGGTGGTGCTGCCCTGCGGCGCCGGCAAGACGCTGGTCGGCGCGGCCGCGATGGCCGAGGCCGCCGCGACCACGCTGATCCTGGTCACCAACACGGTCGCCGGCCGGCAGTGGAAGCGCGAGCTGCTCGCCCGCACGTCGCTCACCGAGGAGGAGATCGGGGAGTACAGCGGCGAGCGCAAGGAGATCCGCCCGGTCACCATCGCGACGTACCAGGTGATGACGACCCGGCGGAAGGGGGAATACCGTCACCTCGAGCTGTTCGACAGCCGGGACTGGGGCCTGATCGTGTACGACGAGGTGCACCTGCTGCCGGCCCCGATCTTCCGGCTCACCGCCGACCTGCAGTCCCGCCGGCGGCTCGGGCTGACCGCGACGCTGGTCCGCGAGGACGGCCGCGAGGGCGACGTCTTCTCCCTCATCGGGCCCAAGCGCTACGACGCGCCGTGGAAGGACATCGAGACGCAGGGCTGGATCGCGCCCGCCGACTGCACCGAGGTGCGGGTCACGCTCACCGACGCCGAGCGGATGGAATACGCCGTCGCCGAGCCCGAGGACCGCTACAAGGTCGGCGCCACCGCCCGGACGAAGCTGCCGGTGGTCAAGCGGCTGGTCGAGCGGCACCACAACGACCAGGTGCTGGTGATCGGGGCGTATCTGGACCAGCTGGAGACGCTCGGCGAGGAGCTGGACGCGCCGATCATCCAGGGCTCCACCACCAACAAGGAGCGCGAGCGGCTCTACGACGCCTTCCGCCGTGGCGAGGTGTCGACGCTGGTCGTGTCCAAGGTGGCGAACTTCTCCATCGACCTGCCGGAGGCCTCGGTCGCGATCCAGGTGTCCGGCACCTTCGGCTCCCGGCAGGAGGAGGCGCAGCGGCTCGGCCGGGTGCTGCGGCCCAAGGCCGACAGGGGCACCGCGCACTTCTACACCGTGGTCGCGCGGGACACCCTCGACCAGGAGTACGCCGCGCACCGCCAGCGCTTCCTGGCCGAGCAGGGCTATGCCTACACCATCGTCGATGCCGACGACCTCCTCGCCGCCGGCTAGCGGGCCGCCCGGTTCCGAGCGCGACTGACGGTTTTCGAGCGCGAGTGACGGTGTTTGAGCGCGACTGACGTCGCTGGCGCCGTCAGTCGGTGAGCGGCGGCGTCAGTCGAGGGGTGGCTACGTCAGTCGGGGAGTGGCGGCGTCAGCCAGCAGGACGGGCCAGCAGCAGCCGACCGGGCGATCCGCTCCCTGCACGTGGACCTGCTCTTCCTCGGCGTGCACGGGATGGACCCGGCGGCCGGCTTCACCACGCCCAACCTGGCCGAGGCGGAGACCAACCGGGCCTTCCTCGAGCACGCCCGCCGGGTCGTGGTGGTGGCCGACCACACGAAGTGGCGGACCGTCGGCCTGTCCAGCTTCGGCCCGCTGTCGACCGCCGACGTGCTGGTCACCGACGACGCGATCGACCCGGAGGCGCCCGGGCTGCTGCAGGAGGCGGTCGGCGACCTGGTGCTGGCCCCGGTCGGCGACGACGCCCGCTGAGCGCCGGCGTCAGTCCGGGTCCGCGCCCTCGGGCAGAGCGTCGCCGGGCAGAGCGTCGCCGGGCAGAGCGTCGCCGGGCAGAGCGTCGCCGGGCAGAGCGTCGCCGGGCAGAGCGCCGGCGGGGAGCGCGTCGTCCGGCAGCGACGACACCGCGGTGATCCGGTGCAGCGCGAAGGTGCGCATCTCGTCCCGCTGGTGGTCGTAGCCGTGCAGGTAGCCGCCGTTCACCGACACCGGCTCGACGATGCGCTGGGATGCCGAGCCCTGGGCATTGACGTACCCCAGCAGCACCGCCTGGTTGGCCCGGGCCGCGTCCCTGAGGAAGCCCAGCGTGGTCGCGGTGGTCACGCCCGGGACGGTCAGCGTCGGGGTGGTGGTCGCCGCCTGCTGCGCCGCCCGGTCCCCGGCCCGCAGCGTCCGGATCAGCTCGCCCAGCTGGGTGTCGCTCACCGCCGGCGGCTCCACCGGGCGGGGCAGCCGCTGCCGGGGCGCCGCCCGGCGGCCGTCCGGCCGGCTGAGCAGGACCGCGCCCTCCGCCGACTCGCCGACCGGCGCGTAGCCGGCGTCCCGCAGCACCTCCAGCACCCGCTCGGCCGAGGCCCGGCCCACCACCACGGTCGGCGCGATCCGGCGCAGCCGCAGCGACTCCACCCGCCGGTCGGCCACCACCGCGGCCAGCAGCGCCTCGTCGTCGCAGCGCAGGTAGCTGCCCGCGCCCCCGGCCCGCAGCGCGCCGTGCCGCCGCGCCACGTCGTCGATCAGGTACGTCAAGGCCTGCGGCACCGGCGTCCGGGACCGGCTGCCGAACAGCTCGTGCAGCTCGCTGGCCGCCCGGCCGGCGTCCAGCGCCCGCCGCACGGTCGCCTCGGTCACCCGGTAGACCGTCGCCGCCCCGGCCGACTCCACGTCCGCCACCAGCGCCATCTCCCGGGCCAGGTCGACCTCCAGCGGGCCGGGCGCGACCACGGTGAGGTCGGCCTGCACCAGCACGTGGTCCACCGGCGGCGGCAGCTGGTCCTCCAGCAGCGTGGCGACCCGGCCCTCCTGGCCGCCGGCGGCCAGCTCCCGCGCGTACGAGGTCAGCGCGCCGCGGCCGGTGAGCCCGATCAGCTCCGCCTCGACCAGCACCGCCTCGACCAGGTCGGTGCGCTGGCCGCCGCGCCGGGGCGAGCGCCAGGCGAGCTCGGCGGCGATCGCCGGCCCGTCCGCGGCGTCCCCGGCCGGCAGCGCGGCGAGCACCCCGAGCGCGCGCCGGCGGGTGCCCGGTGCGCTGGTGCGCTCCACGTCGGCGGACAGCGGGGCCAGCGCCCGGCCGCGGTCGTCGCGCTGGCCGACCAGGGCCGGCTGCCGGGTCATGGCCAGCCAGGAGGCGGCCAGCCGGGTCCAGCGGCGGGCCGGGTCGAGGGCGAGCCAGACGTCGTACGCCGCCGCCGGCAGCCAGGCCGGCTCGGGCCCGGAGGACAGGTCGAGCAGCCCGGCCGCCCGCGCCACCTCGATCAGCAGCGCCGCGGTGGGCTCGTCGGCGTCGAGCAGCTTGGCGGCGCGGCGCAGGTCGCGCACGCCCAGCCCGCCGGAGCGCAGCTCGGTCGGCGGGTCCAGCGCGTACGCCTCCAGCAGCGTCTCGACCAGCCGCAGCACGGTGAGCACCTGGCCGGCGCCGGCCGCGTCGGCCGTGGTGGCGCCGATGGTGCGGGTCGGCGTCTCCGGCGGGTCCAGCCGCAGCGGGCCCATCGGGGCGTCGCCGCGGACGACCAGCCCGACCTCGCGGGGCAGCTCGACGGTGTCCGGGTCGACCGCGACCAGCAGGCCGTGCGCGAGCAGCCAGCGCACCGGGGTGTCGGCGTCGGCGGCCAGCACGGGGCGGGTGGCGTCCCGGACGCTGCCCAGCGGCGGGCCGGCGGCGAGCTGGCGGAGCACCTCCCGCTCGCGCTCGCCGGCGGCGGCGAGCAGGGCGTCCAGCCGGGCCCGGTCGCCCAGCACCGCGGCGAGCGCGGCGCCGGCCCCGGGCTGCCGCTGCTCGGGCAGGCCGACCGCGGCCAGCACGGGCGCCAGCTGGGGGCCCGGCACCCCGGCGAGCAGGGTGGCGACCGGGCGGCCCAGCCCGCCGGGGTGTGGCCCGACCACGTCGCGCACGGTGCTCGGCACGTGCAGCGCGGTGTCGTCGCCCCAGACGAGCGCGATCTGGCGCAGGCGGTCCAGCCCGGACCGGACGCGGCCGGCCGGCGCGCCGGCCAGCAGGGCGCGCACGGCGGTCAGCGACGCGGTGGCCGGGCCGGCCGGCCCGTCCAGCAGCGCGGCCGCCCACCGCTCGGCACCCGACGAGCCGCGGGGCGCGCCCGCCCCGGGGCCCGTGCCCTCGGTGGCGAGCACGACGGCATCCAGGACCTGGAGGGTCCAGGCGTCCAGGTCCTCCAGCGCGCGCAGCACCGAGAACCGCACGCCGGCCCGGTTGGCCAGCGCGCCCACGTCGCCCGGCGCCGGCACCGCCAGATCCGGGCGGACCCGGAGCAGCGTGGCGAGTGCCTCGTCCGGCTGGGCGCGCAGCCACTCGGCCAGGCTGCGCGCACCGCTCCTGCTCATCCCGACCAGAGTAGTCGCGCGGACCCGGTCCGGCCCCGCACCCGGATCCTGAGCGCGCGGCCGGACGGCATGGTTGGCCGGAGACCGGGGCCGCTGGGCTCAGGTGGCCAGGGCGACCATGAAGATGATCAGCACCAGCAGCGCCGTCCCGACCGCGGCGGCCAGCGCGGCCATCCGCCGCTCGACCACGACCCGCGGATTTTGCACGAAGTCGGCGAACACGCACTCCGCGTCCAGGCCGTCGCTGCGGATGCCCACCGGCACCCACCAGCGCCGCGGCCCGAAGCCGATCAGGAACGCCGGCGGCTCGGCCAGCAGGTCGAAGTCGTGCGACTGCCGCGGCCGCAGCCGCTCCGGGGTCCTCGGGGGTGCCTTCCGCTCGGACCGGATCGCCCGCCGGGCCGCCCGCAGCTTCTCGTCCTTGCGCCGGTCGCTGTCGAGCACCCACAGCTGCGGGTTGACCCGCTGGGCGTCGACCAGCAGCGGGACGTTGCCGGAGTTGCGGACGTGCACCCGCAGCTGGACCACGCCGCGGTCGGTCACCACCGCCGGCGAGGCCCGCTCGGCCCGGGCCGCCAGCTGCGGGGAGCGCTCGACCCCGACCCGGACCGAGCAGGTGTAGACGACCGTCTCCAGCTTGTCGTCGATCACCACCGCGTGCAGGTCGTACGCATGCCCGCCCTCCGGCCGGGTCTCCTCCGGCCGGACCTCCAGGGTGATCTCGTGCTGCCGCCGGGATTGCAGGTCCAGCCGGGGCTGCCGGCGGGGCTTGGTGTAGCGGGCCAGCGGCCCGGACAGCTCGACCCGGACCAGCCGGCCGACCGTGTCGTGGTTGTCCAGCACCAGGGCCAGCCGGGCGGTCTCGTCCGGCGCGCTGCGCGCGGTGTCGGGCGCGAACTGGGCCCGCACGAGCGACTCGCGCGGACCACCCGGCTCGTGCGGCGAGCTCATCGGGCCTCCCGGGGCGGCATTCGGTGCACCGATGATCGCAGACCCCACCGATGACAGCGAGGCTCGGCCGGGGGAGACTGCGCCCGAAGGGTCGCACGGGTTCGGCGGGAGGACGGCGATGACGGAGCAGGACAGGCGGGGGGACCGGTCGGCGGTGGTGCCCGACGGGCACCTGCCGGTGAGCGAGTTCGCCGCCGAGGTGCAGGGCGGGCTGTCCCCGTTCGGCGAGGACGTGGAGTTCCCGCTGCCGCCGGACAAGGTGGCCTACATCCACCCCGCACCCGCGGACCGGCCGCACCAGGCCGGAAGGCCCGAGGATGTCAGCCCCTGAGTCGGGGGCGGCGACGCCGGCCGCGCCCTCGTACGCGAGCGGCACGTCCACCGTCCCGCTGCTCGGCGACACGATCGGCGACAACCTCCGCCGCACCGTGGCCGCGCACGGCGGGCGGGAGGCGCTGGTCGACCGGGGCAGCGGCCGCCGCTTCACGTACGCGGAGCTCGGCGACACCGTCGAGGCGCTCGCCGCCGGGCTGGTCGACGCCGGCGTGCGCACCGGCGACCGGGTCGGCATCTGGTCGCCGAACCGGTGGGAGTGGACCGCGCTGCAGTACGCGACCGCGGACGTCGGCGCGATCCTGGTCACCATCAACCCGGCGTACCGGACGCACGAGCTGGAGTACGTGCTCAAGCAGGCCGGCATCTCGCTGCTGGTGGCCGCGCCGGACTTCAAGACCAGCGACTACCGGGCCATGGTCGGCGAGGTCCGCGGCAGCTGCCCGCAGCTGCGGGCGGTGGTCTTCCTCGGCGACCCGGAGTGGGAGGCGCTGCTGACCCGGGGCGACCGGGCCGCGCTGCCGGGGATCCGGGCCGGGCTGTCCTTCGACGACCCGATCAACATCCAGTACACCAGCGGCACGACCGGCTTCCCCAAGGGCGCGACGCTCTCGCACCACAACATCCTCAACAACGGCTTCTTCGTCGGCGAGCTCTGCTCGTACACGGAGGAGGACCGGATCTGCATCCCGGTGCCCTTCTACCACTGCTTCGGCATGGTGATGGGCAACCTCGCGGCCACCTCACACGGCGCCTGCATGGTGATCCCGGCGCCCGGCTTCGACCCCCGGCTCACCCTCGAAGCGGTGGCCGAGGAGCGGTGCACGTCGCTGTACGGCGTGCCCACCATGTTCATCGCCGAGCTCGCCCTCGCGGACTTCGGGTCGTACGACCTGTCCACGCTGCGGACCGGCATCATGGCCGGCTCGCCGTGCCCGGTCGAGGTGATGAAGCGGGTCATCGCCGACATGGGCATGACCGAGGTGACCATCTGCTACGGCATGACCGAGACATCGCCGGTGTCCACCCAGACCCGCGCCGACGACGACCTGGACCGGCGGGTGTCGACGGTCGGCCAGGTGCACCCGCACGTCGAGGTCAAGGTCGTCGACCCGGCGACCGGGCTGGTCGTGCCGCGCGGTGAGCCGGGCGAGCTGTGCACGAGGGCGTACTCGGTGATGCTCGGCTACTGGGAGCAGCCGGAGAAGACGGCCGAGTCGATCGACCGCGCCGGCTGGATGCACACCGGTGACCTCGCGGTCATGGACGACGCCGGCTATCTCAGCATCGTCGGGCGGATCAAGGACCTGGTCATCCGGGGCGGCGAAAACATCTACCCCCGCGAGGTGGAGGAGTTCCTCTACACCCACCCCGACATCCTCGACGCGCAGGTCATCGGCGTGCCCGATGAGCGGTACGGCGAGGAGCTGATGGCGTGGGTGCGGATGCGGCCGGACACCCCACCCCTGGACGCCGAGGCGGTCCGCGCCTTCTGCGCCGGCAAGCTGGCCCACTTCAAGATCCCGCGGTACGTGCGGATCGTGGACGAGTTCCCCATGACCGTCACCGGCAAGATCCGCAAGGTCCAGATGCGCGCCGAGTCCGTCCAGCTCCTCGGCCTCGCCGAACCCCACCCGTCCCGCGACTGACGGATTGCGGCGGCGACTGACGTCGCTGGCGCCGTCAGTCGCGCGGGCGCTCCGTCAGTCGCACGGGCACTCCGTCAGTCGCACGGGCGCTCCGTCAGTCGCGGAGGGAATCCGTCAGTCGCGGACGAACCGTACGCTGGGGTCGTGGGGTTGGCGGAGCTGGACGCGGAGCTGAGCGGGCTCGGGTCGGTGCTGGTGGCGTTCTCGGGTGGGGCCGATTCGGCGTTCCTGCTGGCCCGGGCGGTGTCGGTGCTCGGCGCCGAGCGGGTGGTGGCCGCGACCGCCGTGTCCTCCTCGCTGCCGGCGTCCGAGCTGGCCGCCGCGGCCGACTTCGCCGCCGGGCTCGGTGTCCGGCACGAGACGCCGCGCACCGACGAGATGGCCCGCGACGGCTACCGGGCCAACGCCGGCGACCGCTGCTTCTTCTGCAAGGCCGAGCTGCTCGACGTGCTGGCCCCGCTGGCCGCCCGGCTCGGGCTGGCGCACGTCGCCACCGGCACCAACGCCGACGACGCGGTCGCCGGCTTCCGGCCCGGCATCCGGGCCGCCGCCGAGCGCGGCGCGCTCACCCCGCTGCGGGCGGCCGGGCTGACCAAGGCCCAGGTCCGGGCCGCGTCCCGGGAGATGGGCCTGACCACCTGGGACAAGCCGGCGGCAGCCTGCCTGTCCAGCCGGGTCGCGTACGGCATCGCCATCACCCCGGCCCGCCTGGCCCGGGTCGAGCGGGCCGAGGCCGAGCTGCGGGCCGCCCTGGCCGGCGCCGGGCTGCCGGTCCGTGACCTGCGCGTACGCGACCTCGGGCCGGCCGGGGCGCGGGTCGAGGTCGACCCGGAGCTGGTCGCCGCGGTGACCGCGCGGCCCGAGCTGCTGGCCGCCGTCCGGGGCTTCGGGACCGTCACCGTCGACCCGCGCGGCTTCCGGTCCGGCTCGCTGAACGAGGTGCTGGACGACTCGTACCGGTGAGTACGTCCGCGCAAACACGCTGGGTGGCGGGGCCCGGGACGACTAGCCTGGACGGAGCGCGCCGACCGGCGCCCCCGATGGAGGACTGAGAGCTCGTGCCCACCGGCAAGGTGAAGTGGTTCAGCGCGGAGAAGGGCTTCGGCTTCCTGTCCCGCGACGAGGGTGACGACGTGTTCGTGCACCGCGACGCGCTGCCGGCCGGGGTCACCGAGCTCAAGCCCGGGCAGCGGGTCGAGTTCGGCGTGGCGCAGGGCCGGCGCGGTGAGCAGGCGCTGTCGGTGCGGGTGCTCGACCCGCTGCCGTCGCTGGTCAAGTCGCACCGCAAGCCGCCGGACGAGCTGGCCGTCATCGTCGAGGACGTGATCAAGCTGCTGGACGGGGTGTCCGACGCGCTGCACCGGGGCCGGCATCCGGACCGGTCGGCGGCGCGCAAGGTCGCCACCGTGCTGCGCGCGGTCGCCGACGACCTGGAGGCCTGAGCCGGGCCTGCGCGGCGCCTGAGTGTGGATCAGGCGAGCGGCGGACACGGAGGGGTGATTCCGGCCGCCGCCGCCCGGTCGAGCAGGGTCCGGACCGCCGCGCGACCCTCCTCGCCGAGGTCGGCGGTGAACCCGTTGACGTACAGCTCGATGTGCCGCCGCTGCACGTCCGGGTCCATCTCGGCCGCGTGCCGGGCCACGTAGGCCGCGCTCGCGGCCGGGTCGGCCCAGGCCCGCTCCACCGACTCGCGCACCACCGCGGCCAGCCGGGCGGCGTCCAGCCGGCGCCGGGCCAGGATCGCGCCCAGCGGGATCGGCAGCCCGGTCTCCGCCTCCCACCAGCTGCCCAGGTCGGCCAGGCAGGTCAGTCCGTAGCCCGGGTAGGTGAAGCGGGCCTCGTGAATGACCAGGCCGGCGTCGTACCGGCCGGCCCGGACCGCCGGCATGATCTCCGCGAACGGCACCACCTCGACCCGGGCCGGCGGGGCGGCGGCCGACCAGAGGCGGAAGAGCAGGTACGCCGTCGTGCGGTCGCCCGGCACCGCGACCGAGGCCCCGGCGATGTCCACCGGGCGCGCGGCGACCACCAGCGGCCCGCAGCCGCGGCCGAGCGCCCCGCCGGCCGGCAGCAGCGCGTAGTCGCGGAGCAGCCAGGGCAGCGCCGCGTACGAGACCTTGACCACGTCGTACGCGCCCCGCTCGGCCGCGCCGTTGGTGACGTCGACATCGGCGAAGGTGACCTCGACCGGCGGCGCCCCCTCGACCAGCCCGTGGGTCCAGGCGTGGAAGACGAACGTGTCGTTGGGGCACGGCGAGTGCGCCAGCGAGAGCGGGCCGGTCACCGGTGACCACCGGCCGCCGCCCACACCGCGGGGCCGAGCCGGGCGAGCGCGCCCGGCACGTCCCAGCCGGCCCGGTCCCGTGGGCCGACCGGGTTGCTCACCGCGCGCAGCTCGAGGAACGGCACGCCGTGCGCCTCGGCGGCGGCGAGCACCCCGGCACCCTCCATCCCCTCGGCGGCCGGCCGGTGCGCGGCGACCAGCTCGGTGGCCCGCTCCGCGGTCCCGGTCACGGTCGACACCGTGACCACCGGGCCGACCACCGCGCCGGTGGCCGCGGCGGCCCGGGCCACCAGCCCGGCGTCCAGCACGGTCGTCACGGTCCCGAAGCCGAGCTCGTCCACCGGCAGGAAGCCGGCCGGGGAGCCGGCGCCGAGGTCGGCGTGCACCACCCGGTCGGCGAGCACCAGCTCGCCCGGCGCGGCCCGGCCGGCGAACCCGCCGCCGATGCCGGCCGAGAGCACCAGGTCGGCGCGCTCGACGGCGAGCGCGGTCCCCGTCGCGGCGGCCGCCCGCGCCGGCCCCACCCCACCCACCAGCACGGTCACCTCCCCGACGGTCGTCGCCTGGTACGGCCCTCGCGCGGTGGGATGGGCGGACCCGGCGGGTCCGGCGGGTCCGGCGGCCAGCACGGCCTCCGCCTCCGCCGCGACCGCGACCACCACCAGCACCCGGGGCACGGCTCAGCCGCCCTCCGGAGCCGGCCGCGGGGCCGGCTCGGGCCGCCGTCGCATCCGCGGTCGCAGCGACCGCCGCCGGCCCACCACGGTCGCCGCGAAGGACAGCGCCAGCAGGCCCGCCACCACCCCGAAGGCGAGCGGCCCGTTGGGCGGGAGCGCGATGCCCAGCCCGCCGCCCGCCACCCAGGCCAGCTGGAGCAGCGTCTCGGACCGGGCGAAGGCCGATGCCCGCAGCGAGTCCGCGACCTCCCGCTGGATGATCGCGTCCAGGCAGAGCTTGCCCAGCGCGTTGGCCACGCCGGCCCCGGCGGCGACCAGGATCGCGGTGCTCAGGCTGAAGGACAGCGCGGCGACCGCGGCGACCACGGCCACGCCGCCGATCGAGGCGAGCAGCACCGGGTCCGGCCGGCTCAGCGTCATCCGGGCGCCCAGCGCGGTCCCGGCCACGCTGCCGCCGGCCGCCGCCGCGACCAGGCCACCGAGCGCGACCGCGGCGGCGGTGCCGGTCTCAGTGGACTGGATGTAGAAGGCGAGGAACAGGGTGAGGAAGCCGGACAGCGCCCGCAGCGCGCCGGCCGCCCGCAGCGCGGTGACCACGTGGCTGCCCAGCGACTGGCCCTGCCAGATCCGGCCGCGCTGGTCGGACCGCACCACGGTCGCCTCGTCCTCGCCCTCGGCCGAGTCGACGGCGGCCGGCAGCCGCAGCGACAGCACCCCGGCGACCACGCACACCACCGCGGTGACCCGGAGCGCCAGTGGGTAGCTGTCGGTCAGCGCGATCAGCCCGGCCAGCAGCGCGCCGCCGACCGCGGCGGCGGCGAGGCCGAACATGGACAGCCGCGCGTTCGCCGAGACCAGCGACATGCCCGGTGGCAGCACCCGGGGCAGGCAGGCGCCGCGGAGCACCGCGTACGCCTTCGACAGGACCAGGGCGCCGAACGCCGCCGGGTAGAGCGCGAGCCCGTTGTCGAACTGGGCGGCCATGATCCAGACCAGCACCGCCCGGCCGAGCGCGGTGGCGGCCAGCGCCAGCCGGCGACCCCGCTGCAGCCGGTCCAGAACCGGCCCGATGAACGGCGCGACGATCGCGAACGGCGCCATCGTGACCAGCAGGTACAGGGCGACCTGGGCACGCTGCTCGCTGCGGGCGGCGGAGAAGAAGATCGTGCCGGCGAGGCAGACCGCGATCATCGCGTCGGCCGCGTGGTGGCCGCAGTGGGTCCAGATCAGCCGGGTCAGCCCGGACTCGCCGGCGCCGTCGGCCCGGCTCGCCGCGTTGATCCGGCGGGCGCCGGCGCCGACCAGGTAGCGGGTGCGCGAGGCGGCGACGCGCGTCACCGTCAGCTTCCGCGGTTGCCGCTGCCCCGCCCCGCCCTCCCACGAGTCCCCGCCGCCGCGCGGGTCGTCGTGCGGGTCGCGGTGGTCGCGCCGGTCGCGCCCGGCGTCCCGCGGGTCCCGGGCGGCGCCGCCGGTGTCGCGGTGATCGCGGCCGGTGTCCCGGGGGTCGCGGTGGGCGCGGCCGGTGTCCCGGGCGGCGCGGCGGGGGTCCCGGGCGGCGCGATCCGCGGGGCCGCCGGCGGCCGGCGGCTCCGGTCGGTCGCGCCATCCGGGCATGGACCCATCCTGCCGCACCCCACCGCCGATCCGGCCCCGATCCCGCCGTGACCGGGCGGGCGCCGGATGGTGTGGTGGATGCGGCACGATGGGCGGGTGCCGACGACGACCGCCGTGTCCAGCCGCCCCGACGCCGCCTGCGCCGCCGCCGTCGAGCTGGCCGCGGCGGCGGCCCGGGCCGAGGCCGGCGAGTCCGCCGGCGAGCACCTCGGCGTCCGCGCCGACGGCGACCGGGTCGTCACCCACTTCTTCGCCGCGACGGTGCCGGGCTACACCGGCTGGCGGTGGGCGGTCACGGTCGCCCGCGCGTCCCGGTCCCGGCTGGTCACCGTCGACGAGGTGGTCCTGCTGCCCGGCGACGGCGCGCTGCTGGCGCCGGAGTGGGTGCCCTGGTCCGAGCGGCTGCGCCCGGGCGACCTCGGCGTCGGCGACCTGCTGCCGACCGCGGCCGACGACGACCGGCTCGCCCCGGCGTACCTGCTCTCCGACGACCCCGAGGTGGAGACCGTCGCCTTCGAGCTCGGCGTCGGGCGGGTCCGGGTGATGTCCCGGCTCGGCCGGGACGAGGCGGCCGAGCGCTGGTACGCGGGCGCCGGCGGCCCGGACACCCCGCTGGCCGCGCAGGCCCCGGCACACTGCGGCACCTGCGGCTTCTTCCTGCCGATCGCCGGCTCGCTGCGGGCCGCCTTCGGTGCCTGCGGCAACGAGTTCTCCCCGCGGGACGGCGCCGTGGTGTCCGTCGAGTCCGGCTGCGGCGCGCACTCCGAGGCGCTGGTCGAGCCGCCGCCGGTGGTCGCCGCGCCGGCCCCGCCGACGTACGACGACACCGCGCTGGACATCGAGCCCCACCTGAGCGCCGACGCCGACGACGAGCCGCTCGGGCACAGCTGAGCCCGGGCCGGCGCGGGTCGGCCGCCGCGCGCCGCCTACCGTGACCGGCGTGGACGACCCCTTCGGCACCGCCGCCATCCGGGACCGGGTGGTCGCCGCCTGGGCCGCGTCCCCGGCCCGCTTCCGCGAGGACGCGAACGCGGAGGAGGACCTGACCCACGGGGCGTACCGGGACCGCCTGCTGGTCGAGCTGGCCCAGAACGCGGCCGACGCCGCCACCCGGGCCGGCGTGGCCGGGGAGCTGTGGCTGTCCGTAGTGGACGGTGAGCTGCGGGCCGCCAACACCGGGGCGCCGCTGGACGCGGCCGGGGTCGAGGCGCTGGCCACCCTGCGGGCCTCGGCCAAGCGGGACGGCGCCAGCGTGGGCCGGTTCGGCGTGGGCTTCGCCGCCGTGCTGACAGTCACCGACGAGCCGGCCGTGCTCGCCACCAGCGGCGGCGTCCGCTTCTCCGCGGCCGACACCCGGGAGGTGGTCGCGGCGGTCCCGGCGCTGGCCGAGGAGCTGGCCCGGCGGGAGGGCCGGACGCCGGTGCTCCGGCTGCCGTGGCCGGCCCCGGCGCTGCCGCCGGGCGGTCCGGACACCGAGGTGCGGCTGCCGCTGCGGCCGGGCACCGAGCCGGCGGTGCGGGCCGCGCTGGCCGAGCTGGACCCGGTGCTGCTGCTGGCGCTGCCCGCACTGCGGGCGGTGCACGCGGGCGGGCGGAAGCTGTCCCGGGTGGACGGTACGGACGGGACGGTCGAGCTGCGCGACGGTCCGGCGGTGACCCGCTGGGTGGTCCGGTCGGCTGCTGGCCGGCTGCCGGCCGAGCTGCTCGCCGGCCGCCCGGTGGAGGAGCGGGACCGTCCGGATTGGACGGTCACCTGGGCGGTGCCGGTCGACCGGGACGGGGTGCCGGTACGGCCGCGGGGCCGGCCGGTGGTGCACGCACCGACCCCGACCGACGAACCGCTGTCGCTGCCCGCGGTGCTGCTGGGCGGCTTCCCGCTCGGCTCGGACCGCCGGCACGTCACCCCCGGCCCGGTCGCCGACCTGCTCGCCGCGGCGGCCGGGCGGGCGTACGCCGACCTGGTCGCGGAGCTGCCCCCCGCGCCGGCGCTGCTCTCCCTGGTGCCCCGCCCGGCGCTGGCCGCCGCCGAGCTTGACGCCACCATCGGCCGCGAGGTCCTCACCGCCCTCCGCGCCACCCCCTGGCTCCCGGCCACGTCGGGCGACGAGCGGGTGCGGCCGGGGGAGGCGGTGGTGGTGGACGCGGCGGCCGAGCCGCTGGTCGCGGTGCTGGCCGATCTGCTGCCCGGGCTGCTGCCGGCCGCGTGGTCGGGGCGCGGGCAGGCGGCGCCGCTGACCGCTCTCGGCGTCCGCCGGCTGTCCACCGCCGATGTGGTCGAGCTGGTGTCCGGGGTGCACCGCCCGCCGCCCTGGTGGCGGGACCTGTACGCAGCGCTCGCCGACGTCCCGGACCGCGAGGTGCTCACCGCGGTGCCGGTGCCGCTGGCCGACGGGCGGATGGTGACCGGAGTGCGCGGCGCGCTCCTGCCCGGCCCCGACCTGCCGGCCGCCGCGGCCGGCGCGCTCGGCCTGCGCGTGGTCCACCCGGACGCGGCGCACCCGTTGCTGGAGCGGCTCGGCGCCCGGCCGGCGACCGCCCGCGGCGTGCTCGCCGATGAGCGGGTCCGGGCCGCGGTCGAGGCCTCGTACGACGAGGAGGACCCGGCCCCGGTAGCGGACGCGGTGCTCGCCCTGGTGGCCGGCGCCCGCCCGGCGCCCGGCGAGCTGCCCTGGCTGGCCGAGCTGGCGCTGCCGGCCACGGACGGCGACTGGTACCCGGCCGGCGAGCTGCTCCTCCCCGACTCGCCGCTGGCCGGCGTGGTCGACGCGGACGCACCGTTCGGGGTGCTGGACCGGGCAGTGCTCGACCGGTGGGGCGCCGAGGTGCTGGCCGCGGTCGGCGTCCTGCGCACCTTCGCCGTCCTCCGGGCCACGGATGTCGAGCTGGACCCGGAGGCCGAGGGTCACGACCTCGACGGCGAGCCGGAGTGGATGGAGGCGGTGCTCGACCGGCTCCCCGCGCAGCGGCTGCCGCCGCGGCTGGCCGAGCTGGTCGCCGTACGGGACCTCGACCTGGTCCGGCCGGACCGGTGGCCGACCGCGCTCGACCTGCTGGCCGCGCTGGATCTCGGCCCGACCGTCACGGTGGCGCTGGCCGACGGCGGGAGCGCCGAGGTGCCGTCGTACACCACGTGGTGGCTGAGCACACACGAGACGGTCGGCGGGCAGCGGCCGGACGAGCTGCGCGCTCCCGGCGCCATCGACCTGGCCGGCCTGTACGATCCCGCGCCGGCCGACCTGCCCGCGGTGGCCGGTGTGCTCACCGGGCTGGCCGACGCGCTGGCCGACCCGGATCGCGCGGTCGACCTGCTGGACCGGCTCGGCGACGAGGCCCGGTCAGCTCCCGGGCCGACGCTGCGGGTGGCGTACGGCCGGCTGGCGCTGGTGCTGGAGGACCGGGCCGAGCCGCCGGACCGGGTCCGGGTCGGGCCGGACCGTACGGTGCCCCGCGAGCGGGCGGTCGTGCTCGACCTGCCGCACCTGCTGCCGCTGCTCGGCGAGCGGGTGCCGGTCCCGGCCGGCGGCGCGCCCGGGCCGGTGGCCGACCTGCTCGATCTGCCGCTCGGCTCCGAGCTGGTCGACGCCGGCGGGCCGGACGCGGCGCCGGTCCGGATCGTCGCCTGGGCCGACGTACCCGGGGCGGCGCTCGCGGCGGAGCGGTGCGGGGGACCGGTGCCGGCGGCGGTGCTGGCCGTCCACGACCGGCTCACGGTGGGCGGCGTGCCGGTGCGGTGGTGGCCGGCTGGCGGCACCGACCACGTGGACGGGACCCCGGCGGCGGCCGGGCGGGCGCTGGCCTGGCGGCTGGGCGCCTGGGACCGGCGGGCCGCCGCGGCCGAGGCGCTCGCCGACCCCGCCGCCGAGCGCCGCCTCCGCGCCGAGGACACCCCAGGCTAGGACAGTCCCCCCGCTGGGCTAGTGCGCTGCCTCGGCCGGCGGGGCAGTGCACTAGCCGCCGGGGGAGGGCTGGTCCCGGCGGCGGGCGGCGGCGCCGGCGGCGCGGGCGGCGCGGCGGGCCAGGAACAGACCGAGCAGGCCGAGCAGGCCGCCGGCCAGGCAGGTCCACACCCAGTACCCGTGCCCGTCGTCGGCGAGCCGGCCGCGGAACGGCAGCAGCACCAGGAAGCCGAGAAACCACAGCGTGGTGCCGACGATCACGATCCGCACCGTGTCCGCCTCCAGCGGCGGCGGGGTGGGCCGCGCGTTCGGCGGCTTCAGCGAGATCGGCGGCTCCGGCTCGGCCACCTCCTCCACCCCTGCGGGGGGCGTGGCGTGCGGTGGCGTGTCCGGCACGTCACGCCCGGCAACGCCTTCGGACGGCGGATTGGCCGGCTCGGACACGTACGCCAGGCTATCCCCCGTGGCGACAGTGACGAGCGCCGGCAACGGCGCCCTGGACCGGTACTTCGGGATCACCGCCCGCGGTTCCTCCGTGCGCCAGGAGATTCGCGGCGGGTTGGTGACCTTCATGACGATGGCGTACATCGTCGTGCTCAACCCGCTGATCATCGGCACCGCGCCGGACGCGGACGGCCGGGTGCTCGGCATCGAGCAGGTCGCCGGCGTCACCGCGCTGGTGGCCGCGGTCATGACGATCGTGATGGGCGTGGTCGGCCGGTTGCCGATCGCGCTGGCCACCGGGCTGGGGCTCAACGCGTTCCTCGCCGTGGCGGTGGCGTCGCAGATGTCCTGGGCGGACGCGATGGGCCTGGTCGTGCTGGAGGGCCTGATCATCACCCTGCTGGTGCTGACCGGCTTCCGGGTGGCGGTCTTCCGGGCCATCCCGGCCCAGCTGAGGACCGCGATCGCGGTCGGCATCGGGCTGTTCCTCGCGCTGATCGGGCTGGTCGACGCGGGCATCGTGCGGCGCACCCCGGCCGGCGTGGTGCCGGTCCAGCTCGGCATCGGCGGCAACCTGCGCGGCTGGCCGGTGCTGGTGTTCGTGGTCGGGCTGGCGCTCACCGCCATCCTGGTCGCCCGCGGGGTGCGCGGCGCGATCCTGATCGGCATCGCCGGCGCCACCGCGCTCTCCCTGCTCATCGAGGCGGTCGGCGACCCGGGCCCGGCGTTCGGCCCGGACGGCACGCCGAACCCGACCGGCTGGCAGCTGACCGTGCCGACCTGGCCCGACCAGGTGACCGGTCTGCCCGACCTGTCGCTGGTCGGGGACTTCTCGCTGTTCGGCGGGTTCGACCGGATCGGCATCCTGGCCGCGCTGCTGCTCGTCTTCACCCTGCTGCTGGCCGACTTCTTCGACACCATGGGCACGGTCGTCGCGGTCGGCGCCGAGGCCGGCCTGCTGGACGAGCAGGGCCAGCCGCCGGACGTCGACCGGGTGCTGCTGGTCGACTCGCTGGCCGCGGCGGCCGGTGGTGCGGCCAGCGCCTCGTCGGCGACCAGCTACGTGGAGAGCACCGCCGGTGTCGCCGACGGCGCCCGGACCGGACTGGCCAGCGTCGTCACCGGGCTGCTCTTCGCGCTGGCCCTCTTCTTCACCCCCCTGGTGTCGCTGGTGCCGGCCGAGGCAGCCACCCCGGCGCTGGTCATCGTCGGCTGCCTGCTGCTGATGCAGGTGCGCGACCTCGACTTGACGGACTTCACCCTGGTGGTGCCGGCGTTCCTGACCATCGTGCTGATGCCGTTCACGTACTCGATCGCGAACGGGATCGGCGCCGGCTTCGTCTCGTACGTGGTGCTGCAGACCGCCCGTGGCCGGGCCCGCGAGGTGCACCCGCTGCTCTGGGTGGTCGCGGTGCTCTTCGTGGTCTACTTCGTGCTCGAACCGCTCCAGGACCTGCTCGGGATCGGCTGAGCCGACCCGGCATGCGCCCTCCGGATAGTGAGGTAAGCTAACGAAGTGGCGAGGTCAGCGACTATCGACACCGCGCTGGCCAGCGCCCTGCGCCTGTCCGTGGTCCGGCTCAACCGCCGGTTGCGGGCGCAGCGGGCGGACACGTCCGTGACGCTGACCCAGCTCGCGGCGCTGTCGACCCTCAAGGGGCACGGGGCGTTGACGCCCGGCGAGCTGGCGGCGCACGAAAAGGTGCAGCCGCCGTCGATGACCCGGGTGCTGGCGGCGCTGGAGGAGCGAGGGCTGGTCCTGCGCCGGCCGCACCCGACCGACGGCCGGCAGGTGCTGGTCGAGCTGACCGACTCGGGCCGCGAGCTGCTGCACAGCGAGGTGCGGATGCGCGAGGCGTGGCTGGCCCGCCGGCTGGGCGAGCTCTCCACGGAGGAGCGTGAAGTGCTGCGCGCGGCCAGCACCGTGATCGACAAGTTGGTGGCGTCGGAGTAGGAGACCCGGGGTGGCTGCGTCCAACCGCATGTTCCGCAGCCTCCGCGTCCGCAACTACCGGCTCTACGCGTCCGGCATGGTCGTGTCGCTCACCGGCACCTGGATGCAGCGGGTGGCCCAGGACTGGCTGGTCCTGGAGCTGTCGAACAACTCCGGCACCGCGCTCGGCATCGTGCTGGCCCTGCAGTTCGGCCCCACGCTGCTGTTCTCGCTGTGGGGCGGGGTGCTCGCCGACCGCTACGACAAGCGCCGCATCCTGCTCGTCACCCAGGCCTCGATGATCGTGCTGGCCGCCGCGCTCGGCCTGCTCGACGTCAGCGGCGCCGTACGGCTGTGGCACGTCTACCTGCTGGCCGGCCTGCTCGGCGTGGCCAGCGCGCTGGACGTGCCGGTGCGGCAGTCGTTCGTGGTCGAGATGGTCGGCCCGGCCGACCTGACCAACGCGGTGAGCCTGAACTCGGCGACCTTCAACGCCGCCCGGGTGGTCGGGCCGGCGGCGGCCGGGGTGCTCATCGCCGCCACCGACACCGGCTGGGTCTTCCTCGGCAACGCGGTGCTCACCCTCGGGGTGATCATCGGGCTGCTGCTGATGCGCCCGGGCGAGCTGTTCCGGTCCGAGCCGACCGGCCGGCAGCCGGGGCAGCTGCGGCAGGGCATCGGGTACGTACGGTCCCGGCCCGACCTCATCCTGCCGATGGCGCTGGTCTTCGTGGTGGGCACCTTCGGGCTCAACTTCCCGGTCACGCTCGCGCTGCTGGCCCGCGAGGTGTTCGGGCGGGGGGCGGCGGCGTACGGGCTGATGTCGACGGCGATCGCGGTCGGCTCGCTGGCCGGGGCGCTGGCCTCGGCGCGGCGGACGAGGCGGCCGACCATCCGGTTCCTGCTGGTGTCGGCGTTCGGCTTCGGGGTGGCGGAGGCGCTGCTCGGGGTGATGCCGTCGTACGAGGCGGTCGTCCTGCTGCTGGTGCCGGTCGGGGTGACCGCGCTGAGCTTCGTGATCGCGGCCAACTCGTCGGTGCAGCTGGGCAGCGACCCGGCGTTCCGCGGGCGGGTGATGGCGCTCTACCTGATGTGCTTCATGGGCGGCACGCCGGTGGGGGCGCCGCTGATCGGGGTGCTGTCCGACGCGCTCGGGCCGCGGGTCGGCGTGGCGATCAGCGGGACCGTCTGCGCGGTGGCCGCCCTGCTCGCCGCCCTCGTCGTCCGCCACCGCGCCATCCACGTCCCCGAGCCCGTTCCGGCACCCGCCGAGCCGGGCGGGCTGACGGCACCGCCCGCCGCGCCGGTCGGGTCGCGGGTGCACTCGGGCGGCGGCGCCACCCGAGCCGACCTGGCCGCCCGCCTCCGCCGCTGAGCGTGGCGGCGGGGTCGGGGGGCGGGTACCGTCGGGCGATGGGCCCGTCCGCCTCGGCCCTGGCCACCGGGTTGCTGGGGCTCTCCCTCGCCGCGCTGCTGCCGGTGGTGGCGCTCTGGGTGCTGCTGCACCCGGCCCGCATCGGCGAGTGGGTGCTCAGCGTGCTGCGGCGTTGCCACCTGGTCCGGCCGCCGTCGATCGAGCTGCCCCGGCCGCCGGTCGAGCAGCTCGCCGCCGACCTGCGCCGACTCGCCGTCGCCGTCCGCGATCTGCCCCGCGGCACCTCCCGCGCCCGCCAGCGCGGCCTCCAGATGGCGTACGACGACGTCCTCGCCGCCGCCGCCCGCGCCCTGGACGTGCCGCACGTGCTGGACACGCTGCCCGCCGGGCTGGACCGCGAGCTGGAGCGGGTCCGGGTCGAGGGCGCGCTGGAGGCGGCCGGCCTGCGGTTCAGCCCGCGCCCGCGGCAGGACCTGCCCTGAGGGAGCGGCTCTTCGCGGCCGTGGTGCCGCCGGCGCCGGCGCTGGACCACCTCGCCGGCGTGCTGGCCCGGCTGCGGGACCGGCCGGACGCACCCCGCTGGGTCGGCCGGGACGCCCAGCACGTCACGCTCGCCTTCTTCGGCGAGGTGCCGACCGCCCGCGTCGGCGAGCTGACCGCCGCCGTCGGCGGCTTGGTCGGCGCCCCCTCGCTGCACCTGCGGCTCGCCGGCGCCGGCACCTTCCCGGAGCGCGGCGCCCCGCGGGTGCTCTGGGTCGGCGTGGATGGCGACGTCGCCGAGCTGGCCACGCTGGCCGGGGCGGTCGCCGACGCCGCCCGGGCGGCGGGCGTCCCGGTGGACCGCCGTCCGTACCGCCCGCACCTCACCGTCGGCCGCTGGTCCGCCCCGTCCGCGCCGCCGTCGGGGCGGCCGCTGGCCGGCCGGCTGGGCCGCTACGCCGGCCCGCACTTCACCGCCGGCGCGGTGGTGCTGATGCGCAGCCACCACGGCACCGGACCGCGCTACGAGACCGTCGCCACCTGGGACGGAACGCCGGGCGGCGCGGTGGGGACATACCGCCCGACGTCCCGCCAGGAACCCTTCTACCAGGCGTAGTGTTCAGGCGCCGTTCGGTAGCCCGGGAAGATCTCGTCCAGCCGGGCCAGCACCTTGTCCTCCAGCGTCAGCTCCAGCGCCCGCTGCGCGCCGTCGAGCTGCTCGATCGTGCGGGGGCCGATGATCGGCCCGGTCACCGCCGGTCGGGTCAGCAGCCAGGCCAGCGCCACGTCCGCCGGCTCCTCGCCGAGCTCCGTGCAGAGGTCCTCGTACGCGCCGATCTGCTCCCGGTGCGTCTCCAGCGCCTGCTTGGCCCGGCCGCTGGTGCGCCGGCTGCCCTCGCGCTCCTTGCCCAGCACGCCGCCGAGCAGGCCGCCGTGCAGCGGGCTCCACGGGATGACCCCGAGCCCGTACGCCTCCGCCGCCGGAAGCACCTCCAGCTCGACCTCGCGGGTGAGCAGGTTGTAGATGGACTGCTCGCTGACCAGCCCGTACGAGTGCCGGCGGGCGGCCGCCTCGTTGGCCCGGGCGAGGTGCCAGCCGGCGAAGTTGGACGAGCCGACGTAGAGGATCTTGCCCTGGGCGACGAGGGTGTCCATCGCCTGCCAGATCTCGTCCCACGGGGTGTCCAGGTCCACGTGGTGCATCTGGTAGAGGTCGATGTGGTCGGTCTGCAGGCGCCGGAGCGAGCCCTCGACCGCCCGGCGGATGTTGACCGCGGAGAGCTTGTCGTAGTTGGGCCACTCGCCCTCGCCCATCCCGCCGTAGACCTTGGTGGCGATGACCGTGCGCTCCCGCCGGTCGCCGCCCTGGGCGAACCAGGTGCCGACGATCTGCTCCGTACGGCCCCGGTTCTCCCCCCAGCCGTAGACGTTGGCGGTGTCGAAGAAGTTGATGCCGTGCTCGTGGGCCCGGTCCATGATCCGGTGCGAGTCGGCCTCGTCGGTCTCCGGGCCGAAGTTCATGGTGCCGAGGACCAGCCGCGACACGCGCAGGCCGGTCCGGCCGAGGTTGGTGTACTCCATTCCCGCAGCCTGCCCGCTCGTTAGCCCAGCTAACCAGTCCTCCGGTCCCGCGCCGCTGACGCGGCGCCCGACCGGTCAGTGGACCGGGTCGGGGAGGCCCTCGCGCAGCTCGCCGTCGTGCATGGCGAGCACCCGGTCGGCGTACCCCCAGGTCTCCGGGTTGTGGGTGGCGATCAGGCAGGCCCCGCCATGCCGCAGCAGCGCGCGGAACTCGCCGAAGATCGCGTCGGTCCACGCGGCGTCCTGGTGCGCGGTCGGCTCGTCGGCCAGCAGCAGCGCGGGGGAGAGCAGCAGCGCCCGGGATGCGGCACACCGCTGCTGCTCGCCCAGCGAGGTCTGCCGCGGGTAGCGGGCGGCCAGGTGCGCGATGCCGAGCCCGCTCATCAGCTCGGCCGCCCGCGGCTCCAGCTCCTTGAGCCGGCCGGTCAGCCGGGCCGGGAGCAGGGTGTTCTCCTCGACCGAGAGGTCCTCGAGCAGCCCGAGCGCCTGCGGCACGATCGCCAGCTCGCCCCACGGCAGCCGGTCCGGCGGCAGCGCGGCCAGCGCCTCGGTCCACTGCAGCGAGCCCTCGTCCGGCCGCTCCCACCCGCACAGCACGTTGAGCAGGGTGGACTTGCCCGACCCGGACGGGCCGACCAGCGCGACCAGCTCGCCCGGGTGCAGGTCGAGCGACACCTCGCGCAGGGCGTGCACCCGCTCGTCGCCGCGCGAGTACGTCTTGCCCAGACCGCGGGCCCGGACCACGGTCCCGCTCACTCCGCCCACCGGGTGCCTCCGCGCTTGAGGTCCGCGGCTTGCTCGCTGCGCTCCCTGCGATGCTCCCTCACCACGACTCCACCACCCTCCCGTGCTCCAGCCGGAGCAGGTGGTCGGTCGACTGCACCACCCGCGGGTCGTGCGAGGACAGCAGGAACGCGACCCCCTCGTCCCGCAGGTCGTGCACCGCCTGCAGCACCCGGTCCGCCGAGGCGGAGTCGAGCTCGGCGGTCGGCTCGTCGGCGACCACGATCGCCGGCCGGCCGATCACCGCGCAGGCGAAGGACAGCCGCTGCTGCTCACCGCCGGACAGCTGCACCGGCAGGTGGTCGGCCCGGGAGGTCAGCCCGAGCAGCTCCAGCAGCCGGTCGATCTCGCCTTGGTCCGGGCGCACCCCGCGCAGCCGGGCGGCGAGCTTGACCTGCTCGGCGGCGCGAAGGTATTCGACCAGGTTGTCGGCCGGGTTCTGGAAGACGTAGCCGACCGCGGTGCGGCGCAGCGCCCGCCGCCGCCGGACCCCGAGCTCGGCCACCTCCTGGCCGCCGATCCGGACCGACCCGGAGCTCGGCCGGTCCACGCAGGCGAGGATCCGCAGCAGCGACGACTTGCCGGACCCGGACGGGCCGACGATCGTGCTCACCCGGGCCGCCGGGAAGTCCTTGTCCACCTCCCGCAGCGCCTGCACCTCCTCGTCCGCGGTGACGTAGACCTTGTCCACGTTGCGGCAGGCGGCCGCCGGCTCCGCGGTGGCGACCGGGGCGCCCCAGGTGGTGTCGTCCCACTCGTCAGGACCCAAGGCGAAGCACCTCCGCGACGTCGGCGCGGTCGGCGGACCGCTGGGCATAGAGTGCGGCCAGCAGCACGACCACGACCACCGCGACCGCCGACCCGGCGAAGGCCGCCACCGGCACGGTGAGCAGTGGTCCGGGCAGCCGGCCCGGGTCGATGTCCAGCCGGCCGTAGACCATGAGCACCGCGGCCCAGGCCAGCCCGGCGCCGATCACCCAGGCCAGCCCGAGCAGCACGCCCAGCTCGGCGAGCAGCGAGCGCAGGTGGGTGCCGCGGGTCAGGCCCATCCGCCGCCCCAGCGCGTACGACGCCATCCGGCTGCGCTGCCTGGTCTCCAGGTAGAGCAGCAGGCCGCCGACCGCGACCAGCCCGACCAGCGCGGCCAGCGCGGTCAGGTAACCGAAGGTCCACGAGACGCCGAGGAAGTTGGCCGACTGGAAGACGCTGTCCCGGCTGGTGACCGTGTAGATCCGGGCCTGCTGCGCCCGCACCGCGGCCTGGGCGGCCTCCGGGGTGTCCCGGCTCCACAGCTCGTTGGTGGTGCCGGCGAAGCGGTCCACCTCGCCGAGCCGGTCCCGGTCGACCACCACGATCGGCACGTCGACCCGCCGGCCGGGGAAGTAGTCCGGCTGGCCGACGACCTCCAGCCGGGCGGTGGTCCGCCCGAGCCGGATGTCGAAGGTCGGCTCGAACGCCGGCCCGTTCCCGATCACCAGCGCGGGCACCCGGCCGTCCGCGGGCTGCGCGCGCAGCCGGGCCAGCAGCTCGTCCAGCGGCTGGTCGGCGAAGCGCCGGTCCCAGAACGCGGTCCGGGCGAACGTCTCGGTGTCGACGGCCAGCACCGACACGTCGTCGGTCTGCCCGTTGACGTCCCCGTACAGGTAGCGGACGACGACGGTGCCGATCGCGTCGGTGTCCGGGGTCGGGCGCAGCGGGTCCACCGACTGGACGGCGACGTCGCTGCCGTTGAAGAGCGCGGCCTTGGCGTCCAGCGTGTACTGCGAGGTCTGGGTGAGGCCGGCTGCGTACACGAGCACCGCGATGGGGGTGCTGGCCGCGGCGAGCAGCACCACGCTGACCACCCGGGAGGCGGTCACCCGGCGGGCCGCCAGATACCACCCCGGGCCGAGCCGGCCGGCGTGCCGGCCGAGCCGGGGCAGCACCGCGGCCAGCAGCCGGACCAGCAGCACCGAGGTGCCGACCAGGAACAGCAGCGGGAACGCGACGACCAGCAGGTTGATCTGGGCGATGCCGGCGTCGATGGTGACCGCGTCGCCGGAGCGCAGCTGCACCCAGCAGGCCAGCGCGGCCCCGAGCAGCAGCAGCTCCCACGGCACCAGGGACGGCCACGAGCGGCGGGCGCCCACCGGCCGCTCGGTCGCGGCCCGGCTGCGCAGCCCGGCGACGAGCGCGAGCAGCGCCAGCCCGGCGACCAGCGCGATGCCGGCGGTGACCGCGGCCTGCACCGGCGCCGAGGCGTCCAGCACCGGGCTGGGACCGAGCGTGCGGACCAGCCAGCGGGCCACCGCCCAGCCGAGCACGGTGCCGACCACCGCCGGCAGGGCCAGCTCCAGCACCGCCTTGACCGCCAGCGCGCTCGGCCCGACTCCGCGGGAGGACAGCAGCCGGACCTCGCGGACCCGGCGATCCGCCCAGTACGACCCCGCGGCGCCGACCAGCAGCAGCGCCAGCAGCGAGCCGCCCAGCGCGATCGGCAGCACCGGCCCCCGCAGCCCGTCCCGGATCAGCTCGGTCCGGGCCACGAACTCCGGCATCTGACCGGTGCCGGAGTTGCGGATCGCGAAGTCGGTCGGCTCCGGCACCCCGGCCGCCCGGTACGCCGCCGCCTGCCGCTCCGCGACGTCCCGGCCCTCGGACAGCGGGACCTCGCGGGTGTCGATCGGCGAGACCCAGGAGTCGGTGCTGCGGCCGAGGTAACTGTCGCGCAGCGCCCCGAAGGTCGCCGCGTCGGTGGTCAGCACCAGCGGCGGCGGCGGGGTGTCGCCGCCGTAGCTCTGGTTGCGGAAGAGCGTGTCGTACGAGCACCAGAACGGCGACGTCGGCGAGTCGAAGAGGTTGCGGTAGACGCCGACCACGAGGGCCCGGGACCGGCTGGGGTCGCCGGCGCCGACCGTGACCTGGTCGCCGACCTTCGCGCCGATGCGGGTGGCCAGGCCGGACGGCAGCCACACGCCGCTGCCCTCGATCGACCCGCCGACCGGGGTCACCTGCTGGAGCGCGCCGTCCCGGTAGAACAGCCGACCCGACTGGATCTGGATGCCCTTGGCGAAGGACGGCGTCTGCTCGCTCAGCCGCACCCGCGCCGGGTCGGCGAGCCCGGCGCCGGTCATCGCCGACCGGACCCGCGCGTCCGGGTCGGCCTTGCCCGCATCGCCCTCCGGCACCGGCGGCGTGACGCCCGGCGATGGGGGCGGGTCGAGCGGCGGCGGCGGCTGATCGAGGCCGACCCCCTCCACCCGGACCGTCGGGTGCGACGCGTCCGGGCACTCCACGGCGATGATCCGGCGCAGCGACTCGGACGATGCGGAGGACAGGAACAGCGCGGCGGACGAGCTGGCGCAGGCCAGGATCGCCGCCGCGCCGACCACCGCGAGGATCACCGCCGGCTGGCGGAAGGGCAGGAACGGGGCCCGCGTCCACGGCGGCAGCAGGATCGTCCCGCCGCCGGAGCGGCGCCGGGGCGCGCTCGGGCTCGACCGGGGCGGGGTCGGCGGCGGGGTCGCCGCGGTCTCCACCGACCCGGGTCGGGTCGCCTCCAGGGTCGTCCTCACGTCGGTCACGGTAGGGCGTGGCACCGACAGAAGTGGGTGGTTCGTGACCTGATCGTGAGGTGACAGGGGAGTGAGCAACGCAGGGCGCCCAGGCGCCCGAGGAGCGGAGCGAACCCGGAGCCGACCATGGGCAGAGCAATCGAGAAACCGGGTCGCCCGGGCGTGGGCCGGCCGGCAGACTCGGGGGATGTCCGGCTCGCTGCAGGCCCGCGGGGTCGGCGTCGCGCACGGCGCGGTGACCGTGCTCGCGGCCATCGAGCTCACCGTGGCGGCCGGCGATCGGGTGGCCGTGGTGGGGCCCAACGGGGTGGGCAAGACCACCCTGCTGCGCCTGCTGGCCGGCGAGCTGGCGCCGGAGACCGGCACGGTGAGCCGGCACCCCGCGACCGCCTCGGTGATCCACGTGCCGCAGGAGCCGGGCGTACGGCCGGGGGAGTCGCTGAGCGGCTACCTGGCCCGCCGGACCGGGGTGGCGGCGGCCCAGGCCGAGCTCGACCGGGCCACCGCCGCGCTGACCGCGGGCGAGCGCGGTGCCGACCATCGGTACGCGGCCGCCCTGGACGGCTGGCTCGCCCTCGGCGGCGCCGACCTGGAGGAACGGGCGGCGGCGGTGGCCGACCGGCTGGCGCTCCCCGCCGACGTGCTCGACCGCGGCGCGGCCGCGCTGTCCGGCGGCCAGTCGGCCCGGCTCCGGCTGGCCGCGGTGCTGCTCGTACGGGCCGACGTCCTGCTGCTGGACGAGCCGACCAACGACCTGGACGCCGACGGGCTGGCCGCGCTGGAGGAGCTGGTGACCGGCTATCCGGGCGGTCTGGTGGTGGTCTCGCACGACCGCGAGTTCCTGGCCCGGACGGTGACCCGCGTCCTGGAGCTGGACGAGTTCAGCCGCGGCGGCACCCCGTTCGGCGGTGGCTGGGCAGCCTACCTGGCCGAGCGGTCCGCGGTCCGGGCGCGGGCCGAGCAGGAGCACGCGGAGTACGCCGCCACCCGGGACACCCTGGTCGAGCGCGCCCGCCGGCAGAAGGAGTGGGCCCGGGCCGGTGCCGGCCGGGCCGCCAACCCCAAGCGGGAGCCGGACAAGCACATCCGGTACCGGGAGGTGCAGCGCTCCCAGCGGACCGGGGCCAAGGGCGCGGCGACCGAGCGCGAGCTGGCCCGGCTCGAGGTGGTGGAGGAGCCGCGGGAGCCGTGGGAGCTGCGGCTCACGCTGGCCAGCGCCGGCCGCGGCTCCGAGGTGGTCTTCGCGCTGCGCGGCGCGGTGCTGGAGCGCGGCGACGTCCGGCTCGGCCCGGTCGACCTGGCGGTGCACGCCGGCGACCGGCTGCGGCTGACCGGCCCCAACGGGTCCGGAAAGACCACGCTGCTGGACGCCCTGCTGGGCCGGCAGCCGTTGCTGGCCGGCAGCGCGTACACCGGTCCAGGCGTGGTCGTCGGCGAGCTCGACCAGACCCGCCGCGGCCTGCGCGGGCCGGAGCCGCTGCTCGACGTGGTCCGCGGGCTGTCCGGGCTGTCGGTGGAGGAGGCCCGCACGCTGCTGGCCAAGTTCCGGGTCGGCGCGGACGTGGTGCTGCGACCGGCCGACACGCTCTCGCCGGGGGAGCGGACCCGGGTCGGGCTGGCGCTCTTCCAGGCCCGCGGGTCGACCTGCCTGGTGCTGGACGAGCCGACCAACCACCTCGACCTGCCGGCCATCGAGCAGCTGGAGTCGGCGCTGGAGTCGTACGAGGGGACGCTCCTGCTGGTCACTCACGACCGTCGCCTCGCCGCCGCCGTGCGCGTCACCCGCGAGCTCGACGTACGCACCCTGCGCGCCGGCTGATCACGTTGCGCGCGTCCTCGTTCCGACACGCCGCGCCAGTCGCCGTCTCCAGCGGGCCTCCGAGCGAAGGTGGTCCGCCGGGCCGGCTGGCGTCCGGGCGGGCCGCCGCGCGAAGGTGATCCGCCGCGCCGGTAGCGTCGGCGGGATGGAGCCGGTGGAGGTGACCGACCCGGCGGACCCGCGGCTGGCCGACTTCCGCGACCTGGCCGCGGCGGACCGGCGCCCGGACCGGCCGGGCGGCCGCGGTCTGGTGATCGCCGAGGGTGTCCCGGTGGTGCAGCGGCTGCTCGGCTCGCCCTACCCGGTGCGCGCCGTGCTCGGCGTGCCGGCCCGGCTGGCGGCGCTGGCCGGCGAACTCGCCGCCGTCGACGCACCCGTCTACCGGGCCAGCGCCGACGTGATGGCGCGGACCGTGGGCTTCCACCTCAACCGGGGGGTGCTCGCCGCCGCCGACCGGGCGCCCGAGCCGGCTGCCGTCGACCTGCTCGCCGGCGCCCGCCGGGTGCTCGCGCTGGAGGGCGTCAACGACCACGAGAACCTGGGCGCACTCTTCCGCAACGCGGCCGGGCTCGGGGTGGACGCGGTGCTGCTCGGCCCGCGCTGCGCGGACCCGCTCTACCGGCGCAGCGTGCGGGTGTCGATGGGGCACGTGCTGCGGGTGCCCTTCGCCCGTGGCCCCCTCGCCGCGCTGCGCGACGCCGGGCTGACCGTCCTGGCCCTCACCCCGCACCTGCCGGCCGTGCCGCTGGCCACTGTGGACCCCGACATGCCCCGGGCGGCGCTGCTGGTCGGCGCTGAGGGCCCCGGTCTCACCACCGACGCCCTCGCCCTCGCCGACCTGAACGTCCGCATCCCCATGGCCGCCGGCGTCGACTCCCTCAACCTCGCCACCGCCGCCGCCCTCGCCCTCCACCACCTGACCCCCCAGCCCACTTGACCCTGCCTCGGTGAGATTTCGGGCCGGCGCGACCGCGTGTCGCTCACCGACGCGGGGTCAAGTGGGGGCGCTAGGCGAGGGAGTCGCGCCAGGCGCGGTGGAGGCCGGCGAAGCGTCCGGTGCCGCCGATGAGCTCGGCCGGGGTGCCGTCCTCGACGATCCGGCCGGCCTCCATGACCAGCACCCGGTCGGCGATCTCCACCGTGGACAGCCGGTGCGCGATGATCAGCGCGGTCCGGTCGGCCAGGATCGTCCGCAGCGCGCGCTGCACCGCCCGCTCGCTCGGCACGTCCAGCGACGAGGTGGCCTCGTCGAGGATGAGCACCGCAGGGTCGGCCAGGAACGCCCGGGCGAAGGCGACCAGCTGCCGCTGCCCGGCCGAGAGCCGGCCGCCGCGCTTGCGCACGTCGGTGTCGTAGCCCTCCGGCAGCGCGGCGATGAAGTCGTGCGCCCCGATCGCCTGCGCGGCCGCCACGATCTCGTCCCGGCCCGCGCCCGGCTTGCCGAAGGCGATGTTGTCGGCGACCGATCCGGAGAAGAGGAAGTTTTCCTGGGTCACCATCACCACCGCCCGGCGCAGGTCGCGCTCGGACAGCCGGCGCAGGTCGACGCCGTCCAGCAGCACCTGCCCGGCCACCGGGTCGTAGAAGCGGGCCAGCAGCCGGGCCACGGTGGACTTGCCGGCGCCGGTCGCGCCGACCAGCGCGACCGCCTGCCCGGCCGGCAGGGTGAGGTCGAGCCTGGGCAGCACCGGCAGGTCGTCCCGGTAGCCGAAGCGCACCGCCCGGAAGTCGATCTCCCCGCGGGCCGCCGGCAGCGGCGTCGGGTCGGTCGGCTCGATCACGCCGGGCTGCTCCTCCAGCACCCCGGACAGCTTCTCCAGCGCCGCGCTGGCCGACTGGAACGAGTTGTAGAACACCGCGATGTCCTGCATCGGGTCGAAGAACCGGCGCAGGTACAGCAGGAACGAGGTGAGCACGCCCACCTGCATCGCACCGTCCAGCACCCGGTGCCCGCCGTAGAAGAGGGCCGTCACCGTGGCGATCGTGCCGAGGATCGCCACGCCCGGCACGAAGAGCGCCATCAGCTGGAACGAGCGCGCGTTGGCCGAGCGCAGGTCCTGGTTGAGGTCCTCGAAGATGTCCTCGTTGCGCCGCTCCCGGCGGAACGCCTGCACCGCCCGGATCCCGCCCAGCGACTCGACGTACTGCACGATCAGCGCCGAGTTGGCCTCCCGGGTCCGCCGGTACGCGGAGAACGACCGGCTGCGGAACCACCGGGACAGCAGCCACAGCGGGACGAAGGTCGCCAGCGTCACCAGCGCCAGCGGGAGGTCCAGCACGAGCAGGATCACGCCGATCGACACCACCGACAGCAGCGCGGTGATCAGCCCGTCCAGCCCCTCGTCCAGCAGCTCGTTGAGGGTGTCCACATCGGACGTGAGCCGGGACACCACCCGGCCGGAGGTGTAGCGCTCGTGGAAGGCCGGCGACAGCCGCTGCACGTGGTCGAAGACCCGCCGCCGCAGGTCGAGCAGCACCGCCTGGCCGATCCGCCCGGTCCGGATCAGGAAGACCGTGCGCAGCACCGCGTCCACCGCCGCGCAGGACAGCAGCACGCCGACGACCACCAGCAGCGGCGTCCAGTCGCCGTCCGCCAGCGCCGGGATGCCGCGGTCGATGCCGACGCCGACCAGCCACGGGCCGGCCATCGCGGCCGCATTCTGCACCAGGACCAGGACCAGCACCACCCACAGCGCCCGCTTGTGCGGCCGCAGCAGCAGCTTCAGCAGCCGGCGGCTGCGCACCCGCAGCATGATGCCGACCCGCTCGGGCAGCTCGTCGACGTCCTCCGCGGCGACCCCACGCCAGTCCGGAGTGGACGGTGCGGTCACGGTGCCACCTCCCCGACGAGGTCGGACTCCTGGGCCAGCAGGTCCCGGTACGCCGGGACCGTCGCCAGCAGCTCGGAATGGGTGCCGACGGCGGCGATGGTGCCCTCGGCCAGCAGCGCCACCCGGTCGGCCAGCAGCACCGTGGACGCCCGGTGCGCGACCACCAGCGCGGTGGTGTCCCGCAGCACGCTGCGCAGGGCTTCCTCGACCAGCGCCTCGGTGTGCACGTCGAGGGCGGACAGCGGGTCGTCGAGCACCAGCACCCGCGGCCGGCCGAGCACCGCCCGGGCCAGCGCCAGCCGCTGCCGCTGCCCGCCGGACAGGGTCAGGCCCTGCTCGCCCAGCCGGGTGTCCAGCCCCCACGGCAGGTCGTGCGCGAACTCGGCCTGCGCGACCCGCAGCGCCTCCCGGACCTCGGCCTCCGTCGCGTCCGGACGGCCGAGGGTGAGGTTTTCCCGAGCGCTGACGGAGAAGAGCGTCGGGTCCTCGAAGCCGGTGGCGACGATCTCGCGCAGCTGGACCAGCGGGATGTCCCGCACGTCGACGCCGTCGATGGTCACGGCGCCGCCCGTCACGTCGTGGAGCCGGGGGACTAGCGCGGTCAGCGTGCTCTTGCCCGAGCCGGTGGCACCGACCAACGCGACGGTCTCACCGGGCGCCAGCTCCAGCGTGACGTCGCGCAGGACCGGTCGGTCCGCGCCCGGGTACGTGAAGCCGACCCCCTCCAGCCGCACCCGGCCGGCGACGGCCGGCAGCCGCCGCGCGCCCGGGCGGTCCTGCACCGCCGGCGGGGTGTCCAGCACTTCGTAGATCCGCTCGGCCGCGGTCTCCGCCTCCTGCGCCATCGCGACCAGCCAGCCCAGCGAGATGATCGGCCACTGCAGGAGCAGCAGCAGCGCGACGAAGGCGACCAGCCCGCCGAGCGTGAGCGCGCCCTGCGCGACCGCGACCGACCCGCCGAGCACCACGATCGCGAGCACCACCTGCGGCTGCACCTCGAGCAGGGCCCAGAAGTACGCCAGCACGCGGATCTTGTGCAGCTCGGCGTCGCGCAGCGTCCGCGCGCCGTCGAGGTACCGGGACAGCACCAGCCGGCGCCGGCCGAACGACTTGACCGTCCGGATGCCGCCGGCCGCCTCCTCGACCGTGGTGGTCAGCTCACCGTTGAGGTCCTGGGCCTTGCGGGCGGCCTTGGCGTACACCCGCTCGAAGCGCAGCGTCCCCACCGCCAGCGGCACCGCCGAGACGGCGACGAACAGCGCCAGCGGCCAGGACGAGAAGGCCAGCATGATGCCGACCACCAGGCAGGTGGTGGCGTTGACGATGAGGAAGACCACGCCGAAGCCGACGAACCGGCGGATCGTCGCCATGTCCCCGGTCGCCCGGGACAGCAGCTGGCCGGTCTGCCACCGGTCGTGGAAGGCCACCGGCAGCCGCTGCAGGTGTGCGTAGATGTCGCGGCGGACGTCGGTCTCCAGGCCGAGCGCGCTTCGGGTCATCACCCAGCGGCGGACCAGCACGGCGATCGCCTCGAGCACGCCGAGCACGAGGGCGAGCAGGGCCAGCGGCAGCAGGGCACCGCGGTCGCCGGTGCGGATCGCGTCGTCCACCACCCGCTGGGCGATCAGCGGGACCGCCACCGGCGCCAGCTCGGAGACGAGCGCGGCGACGACCATCAGGCCGAGGCCCTTCCGGTACGGCCGGGCGTACGGGACCAGCCGCCGGAGGGAACGGTACGAGGACCGGCGTTCGGCGGACACGATGATTGACACTAAGCGCAGGAGCCGCCCGCTTCACCTGAGTTTCCCGGTCAGCGGGCGGCGCTGTCCGCTCGCAGGGTCGGGACGACCTCGGCGGCCAGCCGCTCCCACTGCTCGCGCGGCGCCTGCAGGCTGAAGGCGGTGAAGCCGAGCTCGCGCAGGCCCGCCAGCCGCTCGACCGCAGCGGCCGGCTCGCCGGTCACGTCGGCGCCGCCGCCCGGGCCCAGCCGGACGGTGAGGTTGAGCGCGCAGGTGATCTCCGCCGGGTCGCGGCCGGCCTCGGCGGCAGCGGTCAGCACCCGGTCGCGCAGCTCGGGGAGAGTCCCGTCCGGCACGTGGCCGAGCGACGGCAGCCAGCCGTCCGCCACCCGGCCGGTGACCGCCAGCGCCCGCGGGCCGAACGTGCCGAGCCAGACCGGGATGCGGTGCGCCGGCTTCGGCTCGATGGTCGCGGCGTCGGTGTGGTGCACCGGGCCGTCGTACGTCACCGCCTGCTCCGTCCAGAGGCGACGGGCGATCCGGACGGCGTCCTCGAGCCCGTCCACCTTCTGCCGCGGGGTCGGCACCGGCAGCCCCAGCGCCCGGAACTCCGCGTCGGCGTAGCCGCCGCCCAGGCCGAGCACCAGCCGGCCGCCGGAGAGCCGGTCGAGCGACTCGGCCATCTTGGCCACCAGCGCCGGGTTGCGCAGCGGCACCGCCAGCACCCGGCTGACCACCGCCACCCGGCTGGTCGCGGCGGCGATCCAGGTCAGCAGCGTCCAGGTCTCGTACGACGGGGTGGTGCCGACCGGGTGGTCGGACGCGGAGACGAAGTCGAAGCCGAGCCGCTCGGCGTCGCGGGCGGCGCCGACGGGGTCGGCTGAGATGGACGTGGTGACGTCCACTCCGACGAGAAGGCTGGTGATGGGGAACCTCCGGGATGCCGGGCGGCGGGCCCGGCGAGCAGGGGCAGGGCGAGCTGGACGAGTGGGCCGATGGCGAGCGCGAAGACGACCGTGCCGATCCCGACCGAGCCGCCGAGCGCGAACCCGACGGCCAGCACGCCGACCTCGATCCCGGTGCGGACGGCGCGGACGGAGAGGCCGCGGCGGGCGAGCCCGGTCATCAGCCCGTCGCGCGGCCCGGGGCCGAGGCCGGCGCCGATGTAGAGCCCGGTGCCGACGGCGGTGCCGAGGACGCCGGCGACGACGAAGGCGACCCGGACGCCGAGCGGCCCGGGGGTGGGAAGGACCCGCAGGACCGCGTCGACCGCGATGCCGACGCACACGACGTTGCTGACCGTGCCCAGGCCGGGCCGCTCGCGCAGCGGGATCCAGGCCAGCAGCACGACCGCGCCGACCCCGTTGACGACCCAGCCGATGGGCAGGTCGAGCCGCTCGGCGAGGCCCTGGTGCAGCACGTCCCACGGCCCCAGCCCGAGCCGCGCCCGCACCATCAGCGCGAGACTGGCGCCGAAGCAGGCGAGCCCGAGATAGAGGCGCACCAGCCGGCCGACCCAGCGTCTTGCTGACATGTCAGTCAAGCTAGCTCGCGATTGCTGACACGTCAAATAATTGCCGCTACCCTCGGAGTCGTGGTGCGATGGCTGACCCCGGCGGAGGACCGGGCGTGGCGCGGCTACCGGCGGATGCGCACGCTGCTCGACCTCCGGCTGGCCCGCGACCTCGCCGCGGAGTCCGGACTGTCGGAGACCGACTACGACGTGCTCTCCACGCTCAGCGAGGCGCCCGGCGACCGGTGGCGGGCGAGCGAGCTGGCCGCGCGGCTGCTGTGGTCGAGCAGCCGGCTGGCGCATCACGTCGGCCGGATGGAGCGGCGCGGGCTGGTCGCCCGGGCCGCCGTGGACTCCGACGGCCGCGGCGCCGAGGTCGTCCTGACCGCCCACGGTCGGCAGGTGTTGGAGGAGGCGGCGCCCGGGCACCTCGAGTCGGTCCGCCGGCACCTGGTCGACCTGCTCACCCCCGCCGAGGTCGACGCCCTCGCCGCCATCGCGGCCAAGGTCGTCGGCAACCTGGAGGCGGACCGCCCGCCCGCCGGCCGGCGCGGCTGACGCGAGCCGGACCATGGCGGTGGTCCCCTCGGCACGCCGGCGACCGGATGCGACGTAGGCCAGCAGCACCCGACTGGGGCGGCGGAGCGTTCCCGCGGCGAGCACCAGCACCGCCACGGACAGCGCTAGCCGGCCGCGCAGCAGCGGTCCGGTCCCGCCCGCGGACCTGACCGGCGTCGGGGTCGCGCGGCGGCGGTACGGCGGTCAGTGCCGGCGGCGGACGCCGAGCAGGATGTCGTCCCAGGACGGTACGGAGGCGCGGCGGGCGCGCTCCTCGTCGGTCTCGGCGCGCAGGTCGGACTCACCGCCGGCGGCGATGCGGTGCTGGTGGGGAGCGTCCCCGGCCTCGGTGCCGCCCCGGGGCAAGCGCCGGCCCCGGCCGCCGGCCGGCGGCGCGGTCCGCGACCCGGCCCGATCGCCCGCGCCTCCGCTCCACGCGACTGCGCCCGGGGCCCGATCCGGCTCCGCAGCCGCCGTCCCACCGGACGACCGGCTCGCGCCGCTCGCGTCCCGCTCGCCCTCGCTCGTCTTGCTCCCGCCGCCCAAGGCCCGGTCGGCCGCCACCGTGCTCGGGTCGGCTGCTCCTGCGCTCGGGTCGGCTGCTCCCGCTGCTTCGGGTCGGCTGCTCCTGCGCTCGGGTCGGCTGCTCCGGCTCGGGTCGGCTGCTCCCGCGCGCTCCCGGCTCCAGTCCGTCCTCGCCGCCGCGGCGGCGCTCGGCGCCCGGATCGCCACGTCGGCCGCGCGGTCGGCCCGAGACGGTTCGGTGGCCCGTGGTTCGGTGGCCCGTGGTTCGGTGGCGGCCCGGCCGACCGCGGCAGTGGTCGGGTGGGCAGCGCCGGCGGACCGATCTGCTCCCGGCGCGCTGCGGTCCGTCCCCGCGGAGCCTCCTCCGCGGACGTCCCGGTCGAGGCCACTCGCGGTCCGGCCGGAGCCGGCGGGGACGGGAGCGGTGGGACCGGCCCACCGTCCGCCCGGATCGGCCGGGTCCGGGCCGCGGCGGACCCGGCCGGCGCGCTCCGGGTCGGCCCGGCCGGCCCGGCCGACCCGCGCCTCGACCCCGCGGGCCGGCCGGTCGCCCGGGGCCGGGCGGTCACCCGGGGCCGGGCGGTCACCCGGGGCCGGGCGACCGGTGCCGGCCGGGTGCGCGGAGGCACCGCCCGGCCGCCCGGACACCCGCGCCGCGACCGCCAGCGGCGTCACCGCGGTGATGGTCCGGGCGTGGAACTCCTCCGCGCTCAGCTGCTCGGCCGCCGGGTCGTCCGGCTGCAGCGTCCGGGTGGCCAGGTGGAAGACCCAGCTCGCCGAGTGCTCGGCCGCGTGCCGCCAGGTCAGCCGGACCATCCAGCGGCCGTCCTCGCGCCGCCAGGCGTCCCACCGCAGCGTCGCCGCGTCGGTGCCGCGGCCGACCAGCCGCTCGTCGATCAGCTGGTCCAGCGTCTCCGGCCGCTTCGGCCGGACCTGCGTGGTCCGGGCCTGGCTGACGACCCGCTCCCGCTCCTGCAGCACCGGGTACGCGAAGCGCAGCACCCGGTCCAGCGGCATCCCGGCCGACGCGGCGACCTCCTCGGCGGATTCGCCGGCCCGTACTCGGGTCTGGATCTCCCGCGGTCGCAGCGGGTTGTCCATCTCGATCTCGATCTGGCCGAGCCGGGTCAGGTCACCCCGGCAGGCAGCCCGCACCCGGTCGTCCAGCGGCAGCCGGAACGAGTCGCCGGTGGGGGTCTCGAGCAGGAGGCTGCCGCCGTCCTCGGCGACCCCGACGAGCCGCAGCTGTCGCATCCGCCTCGCCTCCGCCCCGTCGACATCTGCCCGTGCGCCGAGGCTACGGGCCGGCCCCGACCACCCCCGGCACCGACACGCACCGATGCGGCGGGCCTCACAGCACGATCGCCCCGGGCGGTGGCGTGCCGCGCGCCAGCAGGACCCGGATCAGGGCCGTACGGGCCGGCAGGACCAGAGCACTGCGGCGTATGACGCGCTCGCGCTCCGGCTGGAGGACCGCGATCGTCGGGTTGCCACGCTGCGGGATGTCGACACGGACCAGATGGCCGTCGTCGTACCAGCCGTCGGGTGACAGCACGGGGCTGGTCGTCGCCCCGGTCCGCAGGTCCAGCACCCACGACTGGTCGTTGGGCCGGGACGGCGGGTCGGGCATCCGGCTCACCACCAGGGCCCGGTTGCCGTCGGGGGACAGCCACACCTGGTCGGCGAGGGCCGGCATCGGATAGCGCCGGGTCGGCCGCCCGCCCTCGTCGTAGACGGCCACCTCGCCGCGGCCCGGGCGTCGCTCGTCCAGGGTCGAGCGCCAGGTGAGGAACCCGCGGCCGCCCGGACCCCAGGTGAGGCCGTGGTCGGCGGCGCGCAGCTCGTCCAGCTGCAGGGGGACCTCGGTGACGGCGCGGGTACGGACGTCCACCACCGTCGCCCGGGTCGGCCGGTACGCGGCGTAGCCGGCGAGCAGCCGGGTGCCGTCCGGGGACCAGGTCCACGACCCGGCGAGCGGGAGCCGTGGCTGCTGCCAGTCGGCTTCGGTCAGGCCGGCGATGAGCCGGTCGAGCCCGACCACCACCATGCCCTCCTGACCGGAGCCCGGCGGAGCCACCACGGCCTGGCTGCCGTCCGGGGACAGGGCCACCAACCGCGCCTCCGTCACCGGGACGACGCGGAAGTCCCGCGCGGCCGGGTCGTAGACGTGCGCCTGGTAGACCGGCTCGGCCCCGTTGCCGGTGACGGCCAGGTAGCCGGACACCCAGACCGCCGGAGCCGGCGGCGGGGTGGCCGGCGGGGCCGCGCCGGTCCGCAGGGACAGCGGGACGACGACCGCCGCCGCGGTCGCGACCGCCGCCACGGCCGCGAGCGCGACGCCGGTCCGGCGGCGGTCGCGGCGGGCCCGGTCCAGTGCCCGGTCGGCGAGGTCAGGGGGCGGCGGCACGTCGCCGAGGTCGTGCAGCGCGGTCCGCAGGGTGTCGGTCATCGGGACAGCTCCTCGTGCAGCAGCGTCGGGCAGTCGGCGCGGAGGCGGGCGAGCGCGCGGGACGCGGTGCTGCGCACGGTGCCGACCGACACGTCGAGCGCGGCGGCGACGTCCCGCTCCGACAGGTCCTCGACGTAGCGCAGCACCACCACGGCCCGCTGCCGCGGGGTCAGCCGGCCGAGCGCCTCGGCCAGCGCCAGCCGCAGGTCGGTCGTCGCGGCGTGGTCACCGGGCGCGGCGGCGTCCGGGGTGGCGCCGGAGAACTCGCGCCCCCACGACCGGCGCCGCCAGCGGGTGACCTGGTCGTGGTAAAGCACCCGCCGCGTGTACGGCTCCGGGTCCACCCGGATCCGCGTCCACCGCCGCGCGACCTTGGCCAGCGCACCCTGCAGCAGGTCCTCGGCCGCCTCGCGGTGCCCGGTCAGCAGGTACGCCGACCGGAACAGCGCGGCCGACCGCGCCGCCACGAACTCCCGGAACTCCTGCTCCGCCTCGGCGTCCATCACACCCGACAAGACGCGCGGACGGGCCCGGACCTATGCGAGCCGCTCGACGACGTGGTCGATGCAGGCGGTCAGCGCCTCCACGTCGGCCGGGTCGACGGCCGGGAACATCCCGATCCGCAGCTGGTTGCGGCCCAGCTTCCGGTACGGCTCCGTGTCCACGATCCCGTTGGCCCGCAGCACCTTGGCGACCGCGGCGGCGTCCACGGTGTCGGCGAAGTCGATCGTGCCGACCACCAGCGAGCGCAGCGCCGGGTCGGTGACGAACGGCGTCGCGTACGGCGACTTCTCCGCCCAGGTGTAGAGCCGGGCCGAGGAGTCCGCGGTGCGGGCGACCGCCCAGTCCAGCCCGCCGTTGCCGAGCATCCACTCGACCTGGTCGGCCAGCAGCCACAGCGTCGCGAGGGCGGGGGTGTTGTACGTCTGGTCCTTGCCGGAGTTGTCCACTGCGGTGGCGAGGTCCAGCGACGGCGGGATCCACCGCCCGGACGCGGCCAGCGCGGCCACCCGCTCCAGCGCGGCGGGGGAGAAGAGCCCGAGCCACAGCCCGCCGTCGGAGCCGAAGTTCTTCTGCGGGGCGAAGTAGTAGACGTCGGTCTCGGTGACGTCGACCGGCAGGCCACCGGCGCCGGAGGTGGCGTCGACGAGCACCAGCGCGCCCTCGTCGGCGCCGGCCGGCCGCCGCACCGGCGCCATCACCCCGGTCGAGGTCTCGTTGTGCGGCCACGCGTACGTGTCCACACCGGACTCCGGCCGCACCGTGGGTGCGCTGCCGGGCTCGGACTTCACGACGACCGGCGAGCCGAGGAACGGCGCGCCCGCGGTCACCTCGGCGAACTTCGAGGAGAACTCGCCGAAGACAAGGTGCTCGGACCGCTCCCGCACCAGCCCGTACGCCGCCGCGTCCCAGAAGGCCGTGGTCCCGCCGTTGCCGAGCACGACCTGGTGGCCGTCCGGCAGCGAGAAGAGGCTGGACAGCCCGTCCCGCACCCGCCGGACCAGCCCGCGCACCGGCGCCTGCCGGTGCGAGGTGCCCATGATCGCGGCGCCCGCTCCGGCGAGCGAGGCCAGCGCCTCCGGCCGCACCTTGGACGGACCGCAGCCGAAGCGGCCGTCGCGCGGCTTGAGCTGCTCGGGCAGGAGGATGGAGGCGTTGGTCACCACTCCAGTGTGGCAACCCGCCCCGGCAGCCTCAGACGGCGGTGTCGATCCCGTCCTTGTACTGCGATGGCATGTCGGAATATCCCTCGACGTCCTCGGGGCGGCGGGGACCCGGACCGCCGTAGCGCGCGGACGGCCGGACCAGCTTGTTCAGCCGCTTCTGCTCCATGATGTGCGCGCTCCACCCGGCCGTCCGGGCGCAGGTGAACATCGACGTGAACATGTGCGGCGGAACCTCGGCGAAGTCCAGCACCACCGCCGACCAGAACTCCACGTTGGTCCGCAGTGGACGGTCCGGGTAGCGGGCGGTGAGCTCCTCGATGGCCGCCTTCTCCAGCGCCTCGGCCACCTCGACCCGGCGGGAGCCGAGCTCCTGCGCGGTCCGCCGCAGGGTGCGCGCCCGCGGGTCCTCGGCCCGGTAGACCCGGTGGCCGAAGCCCATCAGCCGCTCCTTGCGGTCCAGCAGGTCCTTCACGTACTTGACCGGGTCACCGGCCGTCTCCACCTCGTCGAGCATCTTCAGCACCCGGGACGGTGCGCCGCCGTGCAGCGGGCCGGACAGCGCGCCGATCGCGGCGGAGATCGCGGCCGCCCCGTCCGCGCCGGTGGAGGCGACGATGCGGGCGGTGAAGGTGGACGCGTTGAGCCCGTGCTCGGCCGCGGACACGAAGTACGCGTCGACCGCCTTGATGTGGTCCGGGTCCGGCTCGCCGCGCCAGCGGATCATGAAGCGCTCGACGATCGTCTTGGCCTTGTCGATCTCCCGCTGCGGCACCGCCGGCAATCCGAGCCCGCGCGCGGACTGGGCCACGAACGACATCGCGGTCACCGAGATCCGGGCCAGGTCGTCGCGGGCCTGCTCGTCGTCGATGTCGATGAACTGCTCCAGGCCCCAGTGCGGCGCCATCATGGCGATCGCGCTCTGCACGTCCACCCGGATGTCGCCGGAGTGCACCGGGATGGGGAACGGCTCGGCCGGCGGCAGCCCGGGGTTGAACTTGCCGTCGACGAGCAGACCCCACACGTTGCCGAAGGCGATCCGCCCGACCAGGTCCTCGATGTCGACGCCGCGGTAGCGGAGCGCGCCGCCCTCGCGGTCCGGCTCGGCGATCTCGGTCTCGAAGGCGACGACGCCTTCGAGTCCCGGCTTGAAGTCCTCCGGCATGGGGTGTCTCCCAGCGTGTCGGCGTGATCAGGTCGTGTTGCCGCCATCTTGCCGATACGCGGGTGGGCTGCGCGACACCGGTGGGCGACTGGTGGCGTCGCGAGGCAGGATGGTCCGGTGCCCGATCCCGTCCCCCTGTCCGGCCTGCGCCGGTCGTACGCCTCGGGCCGGCTGGAGGAGGCCGACCTCGCCGCCGACTGGGTGACGCAGTTCACCCGCTGGTTCGGCGAGACGGTGGCGTCCGGTCGGCTGACCGAGCCGAACGCGATGGTGGTGGCGACCGCCACCCCGGACGGGCGGCCGAGCGCGCGGACCGTGCTGCTGCGCGGGGTGGACGAGCGGGGCTTCGTCTTCTACACCAACTACGGCTCGCGCAAGGGCAGCGAGCTCGCGGCCAACCCGGCTGTCGCGCTGCTGTTCTCCTGGGTGCCGCTGGAGCGGCAGGTGGTGGTGACCGGGACCGCGGCGCCGGTGCCGCGGACCGAGACGGAGGCGTACTTCTCGACCCGGCCGCGGGAGAGCCGGCTGGCCGCCTGGGCCAGCCCGCAGTCGCAGGTGATCCCGTCCCGCGCGGTGCTCGACGGCGCCCTCGCCGACCTGGAGGCGCGCTTCCCGGCGGAGGCGGACGTGCCGCCGCCGGAGCACTGGGGTGGGCTGCGGGTCGCCCCGGACTCGGTCGAGTTCTGGCAGGGCCGGCCGGCCCGGCTGCACGATCGGCTGCGCTACCGCCAGGAGGGTGCGGGCTGGGTCGTCGAGCGGCTGGCTCCGTGAGGGAGCGGTTACGCCGGATCGCGATCGACACCGCCCCGCTGCGGCACCCCGCGTACCGGCGGCTGTTCGTCGGGCAGGGCGTCGCGTTCATCGGCTTCCAGGTGACCGCGGTGGCGGTGCCGGTGCAGGTGTACGACATCAGCCGGTCCTCGTTCTGGGTCGGCGTGCTGGGCGTCGTCGGGCTGGTGCCGCTGGTCGTCTTCGGACTGTGGGGCGGCGCGGTCGCGGACGCCGTCGACCGGCGCAAGCTGCTGCTGGTGTCGTCCTGGCTGACCTGGGTCGTCACGCTGGCCCTGCTGGTCCAGGCGGTCCTCGGGCTGGACAACCTGGCGCTGCTGCTGACGCTGGTCGCGGTGCAGTCGGCCGCGTTCGCGGTCAGCTCGCCGACCCGCAACGCGATCATCCCGCGGCTGCTCGACCGCTCGCTGGTGCCGGCTGCCAACACGCTCAACTTCACCGTCACCAACCTGGGCATGGTGGTCGGGCCGCTGCTGGCGGGCGTCGTGATCGCCCGGTTCGGCGGCTTCCCGGCGGCGTACGCAATCGACGCCGTGCTCTTCACCGTCGCGCTGACGGCGGCGTACCGGCTGCCCCCGCTGCCGCCGGTCGCCGAGGCCGACCAGCTGGCCCGGCCCGGGCTGCGCTCGGTGATCGAGGGGCTGCGGTTCATCGCGACCGCGCCGGTGCTGCTGATGTCCTTCGTGGTCGACATCGTCGCGATGGTCTTCGCCATGCCGCGGGCGCTCTTCCCCGAGGTGGCCGAGACCCGCTTCGGCGGCGAGCAGGCGGTCGGCTGGCTCTTCGCCGCGATCGCGATCGGCGCGGTGGTGGGCGGGCTGTCCTCCGGCTGGATCGGCCGGGTGCGCAGGCAGGGCGTCGCGCTGACCGTCGCGATCGTCGCCTGGGGCGGCGCGGTGGCGCTGTCCGGGCTGGCCGGCGCGCTCTGGCTGACCGTGGTGCTGCTCGCCGTGGCCGGCGCCGCCGACCTGGTCTCGGCCGTCTTCCGGCAGACGATCCTGCAGGTGTACGCGCCGGACGAGATGCGCGGCCGGCTGCAGGGCGTCTTCATCGTGGTGGTCGCCGGCGGGCCCCGGCTGGGCGACCTGCGGGCCGGCGCCACCGCCGCGGTGGCCGGCGCGACGTTCTCCTGGACCGCCGGCGGGCTCGCCTGCATCGTCGTGGTGGTGCTGATCGCGCTCGCGGTGCCGGCCTTCCTCCGGTACGACGCCGCGGACGCGCAGCCGGCGAAAGCCGCCCCCTGAGCTACGTCGCGAGCGCCTCGGCGCCGATCCTCAGGTCGGCGACCAGCGCGTCGTACGCGGCCTCGCGCGCCTCCGGCGGCACCCGCAGCACCGCGGACGGGTGCGCGGTGGCCATGATCCAGGCCGACTGCACGCCGGCGTCCTCGGTCTCGAAGAGCGTGCCCTCGGTGCCGCGCTCGTACGGCATCAGCTGGCCGCGCTGCTTGGTGATCCGGAACGAGTTGCCCAGCATCGCTTTGGCCGCGGTCGCACCCAGGCAGACCACCAGCTCCGGGTCGACCAGGGCCAGCTCGGACTGCAGCCACGGGTGGCAGGCGGTCACGTGCTCGGGACCGGGCGTCTGGTGGATGCGCCGCTTGCCGGACTGGGTGAAGCGGAAGTGCTTCACCGCGTTGGTCACGTACGTCTGGCTGCGGTCGATGCCGGCCTCGACGAGCGCGCGGTCGAGCAGCTTGCCGGCCGGGCCGACGAACGGCTCGCCCTTGCGGTCCTCGACGTCGCCGGGCTGCTCGCCGACGAACACCACCCGCGCGTCGGCCGGGCCGAGCCCGAAGACGGTCTGGGTGGCCGGCTCCCACAGCGGGCAGGCCCGGCAGCCGCGCGCGGCCTCGCGCACGCCGTCCAGGCCGACCCCGGTGGGCGGCGCGGCGAGGGTGAACTCCTGGGTCGCCATGACGGAGAAGTGTCTCTCCGCTGCGCCGCGCCGCAAACCTCACGTGGCGGCGCGCGCAGGACCTCAGGGGTTTCCGTCGACGTACTCCCAGGGCTGGCGGCCGATCGCCCACGGGCCGGGGACCGGGCGGACGTAGCGGCCGTTCGCCGGGTCGACGTACGGCCACGGCTGGTCGGTCCGGAACGGCCCCATGGCCGGCACCGGCTCCTGCCCGGACGGCGCGGTGCCGACCTGGCCGGGCACGGTGGAGATCTGGTGCGGTATCGGCGGGTGCCCGTTGGTGCCGGTCGACTGGGCCGGCGCGGCGGCCCGGCTGGCCGCGGTCTCCAGCGCGGTCTTGCAGGTCCGGGCGGCGGTGTCCCGGGAGGTGATGGCGCTGGAGATGCCGTTCCTCCCGTTGGTCATCTTCGTCTCGGCGTCGGGGTTGCCCTCGGAGGTCTGGTGGAGCCGCCAGCCCTCCTTGCCGGTGGTGATCGCACCGCCGCAGTCGGCCACGTACACGGCGAGGTGCCGCTGCCAGGTGCCGAGCGCGGTGGCGGTCTCCTTGTGCATCGTGCCGAGGCCGCGCACCGCCGGCACGACCCGGTCCCGCAACCCGGTGAACGCGGCGGCGGCGTCCCCGGTCCAGAAGCCGGACACGTCCATCCCGGCCAGGCTGTCCGCGATGGAGGTCAGGTCGGTGCCGGCGGTGTCGTGCGCCCGGCCGAGCCCGTCGACCGCCGCCGGGTCGCCCCAGACGTAGTGGTCGACCTGCGCGGTCTCCCACTGCTGCCCCGCGGGCAGCGCGTAGCACAGGTCCCGGCCGCTCATCGCCGTGCTCCCTCGGTCGACGTCCCGGTCCAGATGTCGTCGTCCTCGTCCGCCTCGGCCTCCGCCTCGGCGCGGGCCTTCCTGCGGTGCACCGCCCAGGCGGCCGCGCCGGCCGCGCCGAGCACCCCGACCGGGGCGACCGCCGCGGCCATCGGGATGCCGCCGCGGTCGCTGCCGGGCGCGGTGCCGCCGCCGGTCGCGTCGCCGCCCAGGCCGATCGAGCCGGAGCCGGAGCCGGCACCGGTGCCGATCGAGCCGCCGCCGGTGAGCGTGGCCGTGTCGGTGGCCGGCCCCCGGACCGGGTCGCCGGCCGGGGAGGCTCCGCCGGAGCCACCTCCGCCGGCAGACCCGCTCCCGCCCCCGATCGGCCCGCCGGCAGCGGAGTCAGGGCCGCCGACGGCATCGCTGCCGACCAGGCCGGTCGGCGTGCCCGGCGCGGTGTCGGTGGGCGCGTACGCCGGGCCGGTCTCCACCGGGTCGCCGATGCCGTCGGCGTCGGCGTCCGGGCCGGTCGCGTACGCGGGACCGGCGGTGGTCGGCGTGCCGGACCCGGTGCCGGCCGGGGCCGGGTCGCCGACCTGCGCGTCCGGGTTGCCGTCCTTCTCGATCGAGTCCGGGATGCCGTCGTCGTCGGAGTCGGTGTCGCGGTAGTCCGGCGTGCCGTCGCCGTCCGTGTCGACCGGCTGCCCCGGGGTCGTCGGGTCACCCGGGCTCGCCGGATCCCCGGGCGTCGTGGGGTCACCCGGCGTGGTCGGGTCGCCGGGCGTCGTGGGGTCGCCGGGCGTCGTGGGGTCGCCCGGGGTGGTCGGGTCACCGGGGTTCGTCGGGTCGCCCGTCGAGGTCCCACCCCCGGGCGACGTGCTGCCCCCCGGCGACGTGCTCCCGCCCGGAGAGGTGCTCCCACCTGGTGACGTGCTCCCACCTGGTGACGTGCTCCCGCCTGGTGAGGTGCTCCCGCCCGGAGAGGTGCTCCCGCCGGGTGAGGTGCTCCCGCCCGGCGGCGTGCTCCCCCCTGGGGAGTCCCCGGGCGGCTGGTCGGCGATGTCCCGCCGGGCCTGCTCCTCGGTCCACCCGTACTCCCGGGCGGCCGCGAACACCCCCTGGCAGAGCTGGTCGAGCTGCCCGCCGACCTGCGGCCGCCGCTGGGTCCAGGTCGTCCGCACGGTCCCGATACCGGCCTCGACGTCCCAGCTGCCCAGGTCCTCCTCGGTGGCCTGGGCGGTGACGGCGATCGCGTCGTACTGTCCCTTGAGCCGGTAGAGGGCGGTGGCCAGCGCGGTGAGCTGGCCGGGATCGGTGACGAACCCGTTTCCCATGTCCCTGCGTCCTCCCCACCCGGCACCCGGTCGCGCCGGAGCATACGCCCGGGATCGGCGGTATGTCCAAAGTACCCGATTCTTCGCTTCTCTCCCTCCGGGCTGGTCCATCCCGCGGCGAAGCGGGCCGTACCGACCCCCCTAGTGTTCTCGTCGGGAGGGATCTCGATGTTGGAGTTCGACCGTCTGACCAAGAGGTACGGCGACAAGGTGGCGCTGCGGGACCTCAGCTTCGCGGTGCGTCCCGGCGAGGTCTTCGGCTTCGTCGGGGCCAACGGCGCCGGCAAGACCACCGCGATGCGGATCGCGCTCGGCGTGCTCGCCGCGGACGCCGGCGAGGTCCGGTGGCAGGGCCGGCCGGTGACGTTCGAGACCCGGCGCCGGTTCGGCTACATGCCGGAGGAGCGCGGGCTCTACCCGAAGATGCGGGTGGCCGAGCAGCTGGTCTACTTCGCCCGCCTGCACGGGCTGGACGCCGCGGCCGCGGCGGCCGCCGTCGACCGGCTGACCGAGCGGCTCGGCGTGGCCGAGCGCCGTCACGACGCGGTGGAGAAGCTCAGCCTGGGCAACCAGCAACGGGTCCAGCTGGCCGCCGCGCTGGTGCACGACCCCGAGGTGCTGGTGCTGGACGAGCCCTTCTCCGGACTCGACCCGGTCGGGGTGGACGCGCTGGCCGGGGTGCTGCTGGACAAGGCCCGCGAGGGCGTGCCGGTGGTCTTCTCCTCCCACCAGCTGGAGCTGGTGGAGCGGCTGTGCGACTCGGTCGGCATCGTCAACGCCGGGCGCATGGTCGCCGCCGGCACCGTACGCGAGCTGCGCGCCCAGGGCGCCCACCGCCAGCTGCTGGTACGGACCGACGCCCCGGCCGGCTGGGCGGCCGGCCTGCCCGGGGTCCGGGTGGTCTCAGACCGGCGTGGCGAGCTCGTCCTCGAGCTCGACCAGGACATCGACGACCAGCAGGTGCTGGCCGCGGCGGCCCGGGCCGGCCGGGTCGAGCACTTCAGCCGGCGGGAGCCGACGTTGACCGAGCTCTTCCGGGAGGCGGTGGCCGACGCGCCGGCCGAGCCGCCGCGCGAGCGGGAGGCGGTGGCCCGATGAGCGGGCCCGAGAGCCCGCAGGGCGGGCGGACACTGAGCGGGACCCCACGGGGTCTGGTGGCCCTGGTCGCCCGCCGGGAGATCACCACCCGGGTGCGCGAGCGCAGCTTCGTCATCTCCACGCTGATCACCCTGCTGATCATCGCCGCGGTGATCGTGGTGCCGGCGCTGCTCGACCGGGGCGGCGACAAGGTGACCGCCGGCCTGGTCGGCGCGCCGGCCGCGGTCGAGCCCGCGCTCCAGCAGGCCGCCACCGCGGCCGACGTCGAGCTGGTCCTGGAGCGGTACGGCGACGAGGCCGCCGCCCGGACCGCGGTGCAGGACGGCGACGTCGACGCGGTCTTCCTCGGCGGCGAGCGGGTGCTGGTCAAGGAGGACCTCGACGGCGACGCCGAGCAGGTGGTCCAGACGGCATACCGGCAGGCTGCCGCCGCCCAGCGGCTCGCCGACGCCGGCATCGACCCGGGCGCCGCGGGCCGGGCGCTGGACGTGCCGCCGCTGGCGGTGACCGCGATAGACCCGCCCGACCCGGACGCGGACGTCCGTCGCGGCGCGGCGTACTTCGGCGTGCTGCTGCTCTACTTCCAGCTCTTCGGGTACGGCCTGTGGGTCGCCCTGGGCGTGGTCGAGGAGAAGTCCAGCCGGGTGGTCGAGCTGCTGCTGGCCACGCTGCGGCCGTGGCAGCTGCTGGCCGGCAAGATCATCGGCATCGGCCTGCTCGGGCTGGGCCAGCTGGTGCTGACCGGCGCCGTCGGCATCGCCGCGGCACTCGTCACCGGAGCGGTGGACGTGCCGTCGGGCGTGCTCGGGGTGGCCGGTCAGGTGCTGGTCTGGTTCCTGCTCGGGTTCGCCTTCTACGCCTGCCTGTTCGCCGCGCTGGCCGCGCTGGTGTCCCGGCAGGAGGAGATCCAGAACGTCACCACGCCGCTGTCGGTGCTGCTGCTGGGCAGCTTCTTCCTCGCCATCGCGGCGCTGAACTCGCCGGACACCACGCTGGTGCGGGTCACCTCGATCGTGCCGCCGTTCTCCACCATGGTGATGCCGATCCGGTGGGCCGCCGGCGACGCGCCGCTGTGGGAGCTGGCGCTGGCAGTCGGCCTCATGGTGGCGGCGGTGGTGGGGCTGGTCCGGCTGGCCGGCTGGATCTACGCCGGGGCGGTGCTGCGCAGCGGCCCGCGGGTGAAGCTGTCCGAGGCGCTGGCCGCCGGCCGGCGCGGCGACCGGACCCCGACCGCCGGCTGACCCGGCGCCCGGCCGGCGCCCGGCCGGGTCCGGCCGGGTCCGCCCGGGGTCCGGCCGGGTCCGCCCGGGGTCCGGCCGGGACGCCGGTCGCCTTCCGGCGGGTCAGGCGTCGCGGCGGATCAGCATCGCCGCCGCCCCGCCGAGGAAGGCCGCCAGCCACACCGCCAGCGTGAGCACCGCCACCCACGGCTGGAGTGCCAGCTCCGGGTCGACGGTCGGGAGGAAGAGGCTGTCGGCGGCCGCGGTGGGCAGGTAGCGCTGGCCCTCCTGCTCCCACCACCGCGGCAGCAGCGGCCCGAAGAACGCCGGCCCGAGCACCAGCCCGAGGATCGCCGCGACAGAGCCGGCCGCGCTGCGCAGCATGAAGGCCACGCAGACCGCGATCACCGGCAGCAGCGGCGCGCCGGCGATCGAGCCGAGCAGCAGCCGGGCCGCGTCGGAGGCGTCCATCGGTGGGCTGTCCAGCCCGCGGTAGAGGACCAGCCCGACCAGCTGCATCGCGGCCAGCGAGACCACCGTGGTGGCCACCGCGAGCGCGGCCACCACCAGCACCTTGGCCAGCAGCACCCGCTCCCGCCGCGGGGTCGCGGTCAGGGTCAGCGTGATCATCCGGGACGAGTACTCCGAGGTCACCACGGTCACCCCCAGCACGGTGACCAGCAGCACCACCACGATCATCCCGATCTGCGCGGCGTCGACCGGGTTGAAGGTGGCCCGCTCCTCGGCCGGCCAGTCGTCCCAGGTGGCCAGCACGACCCAGCCGAGCAGCCCGGTGACCAGGCTGCCGAGCAGCACGCAGCAGGCCAGCGTGACCCGTACCGACCGCTGCGACGTCGCCTTGCTCCACTCGGCCGCGACGGTCGCGCCGAAGCCGACCCGCGCCGGGGTGACGGTGCTCATGCCGGGGCCTCCTCGCGCGTCATCGGCAGGCCCTGGTCGCCGACCAGGTCCAGGAACGCCGCCTCCAAAGTGGACCGTCGTGGGGTCAGCTCGTGCAGCGGGATGCCGGCCGCCGCGGCGGTGTCGCCGACCTCCGCCGCGGTCAGCCCGCGCACGTCCAGCACCCCGCCGTCGGTCTCCACGACGGTGACGCCGTCCCGGGCCAGCCGCCCGGCCAGCTCGACCGCCCGCGGCGACACCACCCGGACCGCGCCGCCCCCGGCCTGCCGGGTCAGCTCGGCCACCGTGGTGTCCGCGATCAGCCGGCCGCGGCCGATCACCAGGACGTGTTCGGCGGTCTCCTCCATCTCCGCCAGCAGGTGGCTGGACACCAGCACGGTCCGGCCCTCCGCGGCGAGGTCCCGCAGCAGCACCCGGACCTGCCGGATGCCGTCCGGGTCCAGCCCGTTCACCGGCTCGTCCAGCAGCAGCGTCGGCGGGTCGCCGAGCAGGGCCGCGGCCAGGCCCAGCCGCTGCGCCATGCCGAGGGAGAAGCCGCGCACCTTGCGGCCGGCCACGTCGGCCAGCCCGACGAGCCCGAGCACCTCGTCCACCCGGGACCGGCGGATGCCGCCGGCGCGCGCCAGCCAGCTCAGGTGCCGGTACGCGGTCCGCCCGCCGTGCACCGCCTTGGCGTCCAGCAGCGCGCCGACCTGATGCAGCGGCGCCGGCAGCTCCCGGTACGCCCGGCCGTCGATCGTGGCGGTGCCGGCGGTGGGCCGGTCCAGCCCGAGCACCAGCCGCATGGTGGTGGACTTGCCCGCCCCGTTGGGGCCGAGGAAGCCGGTCACCATCCCGGGCCGGACCTGGAAGCTGAGGTCCGCCACGGCGACCGCCTCGCCGTACCGCTTGGACAGTCCCTGCACGTCGATCATGCCGGCGACGCTAGGGCGGCCGGGCCGCCGGGCACATCCGTCCGGAGAGCGGACCTCGTCTGCTACTTCGGACGGACCAGCCCGACGTCGTACGCGAAGACCACCGCCTGCACCCGGTCCCGCAGCCCCAGCTTGCGCAGCACCGAGGACACGTGCGTCTTCACCGTCGCCTCGGTGAGCACCAGTCGCTGGGCGATCTCCGCGTTGGACAGCGCCAGCGCGACCAGCCGGAGCACCTCCACCTCGCGTTCGGTCAGTCCGTCCAGGGTCGGAGCCGGGCCGGGCAGCGTGGGCGCGATCCGGTCCAGCAGCCGCCGGGTCACCGACGGGGCGAGCAGCGCGTCGCCGCGAGCCACCACCCGCACCGCCTCGGCCAGCTCGCCCGGCCGAACGTCCTTGAGCATGAAGCCGCTCGCCCCGGCCCGGAGGGCGGCGAAGACCGAGTCGTCCACGTCGTACGTGGTGAGCACGATGATCCGGGCCGGGCTGCCGGACGCGACGATCCGCCGGGTCGCCTCCAGCCCGTCCATGCCGGGCATCCGCACGTCCATCAGCACCACGTCCGGCGCCAGCCGGGCGGTCAGCGCGACCGCCCCGGCGCCGTCGCCGGCCTCGCCGACCACCTCGAGGTCGGACCGCGCCTCCAGGATCATCCGGAAGCCGCCGCGGACCAGCGCCTGGTCGTCGGCGAGCAGCACCCGGATGCTCACCGTGCCACCTCCCGCAGCACCGGGGCGTTCACCGCGCCGGCTCCAGCGGCAGCCGGGCGTGCACCCGGAACCCGCCGGTCGGCAGCGGCCCGGCGTCGAGCGTGCCGCCGACCATGGCGGCCCGCTCCCGCATCCCGACGATGCCCCGCCCGGCGCCGCCGGTCCCGCCGGCCCCGCCGCGGCCGTCGTCGACCACCTCGAGCTCGATCGCGTCCGGTCCCGACCGGACGGTCACCTCGGCCCGGCCGGCCCCGGCGTGGCGCAGTGTGTTGGTCAGCGCCTCCTGGACGATCCGGTACGCCGACAGGTCCACCACCGGCGGCAGCCCGGCCACGCTGCCCTCCCGGCTCAGCGTCACCTCCAGCCCGGCGGCCCGCAGCGGCTCGGCCAGCTCGCCCAGCCGGCCCAGCCCCGGCCGCGGCTGCGGTGCCTCCGGGTCCTCGGCCGGGTCGGGGCGGACCGCGGCGAGCACCCGGCGCAGGTCGGCGAGCGCCTCCCGGCCGGCCGCCTCGATCGAGCGCAGCGCGACCCGCGCCTGGTCCGGCCGGGCGTCGAAGACGTCGTCGGCGGCGGCCGCCTGGACCACGATCACCGACATGCTGTGCGCGATCACGTCGTGCAGCTCGCGGGCGATCCGGGCCTGCTCCTCGCCGACCGCCCGCCGCGCCTCCTGCTCGATCGCCTTGCGCCGGTTGCGGAACACCTCGCCGAGCGCCCATACGACGACGGCCATCGCCATCGCGAAAAGGATGTCGCCGTCCGGCTGGCTGGGCAGCGCGGTGGCGGTGACCCCGGACACGGCCAGCAGACCGGTCAGCGAGACCGGCGGCGGCCGGTGCGCGGCCAGCGAGCCCAGCGCGACCAGGGCGGCAACCGGGAAGATCCCGTACGGCGCGGCCAGCTGGACCAGCAGGCTGCCGACCAGGGCGACGCCGAACACCGGCACCGGGTGGGACCGCCGCCAGACCAGCGCGGCCGCCGCGGCCGGCGCGACCAGCAGCGCGGCGAGCCCGACCCAGGTCAGCCGCCGGCCGGGCTCGTCCAGCACGATGAGGCTGGGATAGGCCCAGACCAGCACCGCGACCCCGATGTCGACGGCCCGCCGGAGCGGCCTGCGGGTCCCGGGCACGGGCCCAGTATCAGCCAGCCCGCACCCGCTGGTAGCGGGCGAGGGCCTCCTTCCGCTCGGCGGCGTGGTCGACGATGCGGTCCGGGTAGCCGCCCGGCGGCCCGCCGGGCAGGTCCCACGGCTCGTGCACCGCGGCGCCGGGCACCGACCGCAGCTGGGGGACGTACCGGCGGACGTAGTCCCCGTCGGGGTCGAACCTCCTGCCCTGCGTGATCGGGTTGAAGATCCGGTAGAACGGCGCCGCGTCGGTGCCGCAGCCGGCCACCCACTGCCAGCCGTGGTTGTTGGAGGCCAGGTCGCCGTCCACCAGCCGCCGCATGAACTCGCGCGCCCCCAGCGCCCAGTCCACGTGCAGGTCCTTGACCAGGAACGAGGCCACGATCATCCGGACCCGGTTGTGCACCCAGGCCTCGGCTCGCAGCTGCCGCATGCCGGCGTCCACGATCGGGTAGCCGGTGCGGCCCTCGGCCCAGGCCGCGAAGTGCTCGTCGGCGGCCTTCCCGGAGTCCAGCTCCATGTCCGCGAACGAGACATTGAGGCAGGCCCGGGCCGAGTCCGGCCGGTGCCAGAGCACGTCGGCGTAGAACTCCCGCCAGGCCAGCTCCTTGCGGAAGGTCTCCGCGCCCGGCCCGTCGCCGAGGTCGGCCAGCAGCGTCCGCGGGTGCACGGTGCCGTACTTGAGGTGCGCCGACAGCCGGCTGGTGGCCGGGCGGTCGGGGCGGTTGCGGCCGTCGGCATACCCGCCCAGCGCCGAGTCCCGGAAGTCCGCCCAGCGGGCCCGGGCGGCGGCCTCGCCGGCGTCCGGCAGCGCCAGCCCGGCCGGCAGGTCGGGGTCGGCGGGCACGCCGCTGCCGGCCACGCCGGTCAGCCAGGGCACCGTCGCCCGGGCCGAGCCGGCCGGCTCCCGCCAGCCGTGCTGCCGCCACGACCGGTAGAAGGGCGAGTAGACCTTGAACGGGGTGCCGTCGTCCTTGCGCACCCGGCCCGGCGCGATCGCGTACGGCGAGCCGGTCCGGACCAGCTCGGTCCCGTCCGGCAGCGCGCCCGCCACCCGCTCGTCCCGCTCCCGCCCGTACGGGCCGAAGTCGGCGGCGACGTGCACCGAGTCCGCCCCGACCTCGCGGGCCAGCCGGGGCAGCGCGGTCTCGGGCCTGCCGCGGACCACCACCAGCCGGCCGTCGAGCGCCTCGTCCAGCGCCCGCAGGCAGCGGTAGAGGAAAGCGAGCCGGGGCGCGCCGCTGGGCCGCCGCAGCGCCTCGTCGAGCACGAAGACCGGCAGCACGCCGCCGTCCCGGCCGGCCGCGTTCCCGGCCGCCAGCAGCGCCGGGTTGTCGCCCAGCCGCAGGTCGCGGCGGAACCACAGCACACTCGTCGGCACCGCCGCACCCTACGACCGGCACCGGGCGCCCGCAGGTCGCGCGCTACACCCCGATCGAGCGCCAGGGCCCCCAGATTGCGAACGTCATGCCCCGGCTGGCCTGGATGTTGACGAAGAGGGTGTGCCCGTCCGGGCTGAACGTCGACCCGGCGAACTCGTCGTTCGACCGGTCCACGCCGGTGCTGCTGACCAGCCGGTTCAGGGCGATGTCGAACAGCTGCCCACCCCGGGTCAGCCCGCGCAGGTAGTTGTCGTCGACGTTGTCCTCGCAGACCACGAGCGTGCCCCGCGGGCTGGTGGTGACGTTGTCCGGGAAGTCGAGCACGTCCGGCCCGGGCGACTGGTAGAGCAGCTGCAGCATGCCGGCCCGGACGTGGTAGCCCCAGACCTGCCCGTGCCCGTTGCCGTACCCGTTCGCGATCGGCCCCAGGCTCGCCTCCGCCGGCCCGCCGCCCTGGGTGGAGGTGAAGTAGACGACGCCGTTGTCGTACGTCGCGCCCTCCAGCCGGGAGAAGTAGGCCGCGCCCTGGGCCCGGCCCTGGTCGCCCACGTACCGGATGGCCTCGTCGTTGGTCGTCGGCGCGGTCTGGCCCGGCGTGTACGGGAACCGCGGCGCCGGGTCGTCGATGTCCACCCACTCGACCTGGTACGTGGCCCGGTGCGGCTGGTCGACGGCGAGGTCGAGGTTGGGCCGGCCCTTCACGGCGAGCATCTGCAACCGGCCGCCGTTGCCGAGCCGGCCGGTGTGCATCGGGTTGCGCCGGGGGAGGTAGCGGTAGAAACCGGACGGGAAGCCGAAGTTGTCCTCGGTGAGGTAGAGGGCGCCGGAGCGCGGGTCGAACGCGACCGCCTCGTGCGCGAAGCGCCCCGCGGCGGTGATCGGCTCGCGGTCGGACTGCCCCCCGCTGGGCACCTCGAAGATGAAGCCGTGCGGCTGGGTCAGCGGGACGTTGGACGCGCCGGTGAAGTCGGGGCCGACGTCCGGGCCGTTGACCGTCTCCTCGCAGGTGACCCAGCTGCCCCACGGCATCGGGCCGCCGGAGCAGTTCATCTGCGTGCCGTTGAGGCTGGTGAAGCTGCGGAGCACCTCGCCCGTGAGCGTCACCTGGACGGTGGTCGTCCCGCCCTGGGCCATCGGGTCGTACGCCGCGGCGGCGTCCCCGAAGGCGGGCCCGGGGTTGTTGACCTCGTGATTGCGGACCAGCACGACGGTGCCGTCACGGCGGCCGAAGGCGGCCATCCCGTCGTGCCGCCCGGGCAGCCTGGTGCCGTCGTCGAGCACCACGGGGAACTCGGTGTCGTGGAAGGAGCGGTAGTGGAAGCCGGTCGGCAGCCAGAGCCGTACCGCGCCGTCCCGCAGGTCGGGCACCGGCCCCAGCTCGCGGCGGGCGGGTCCGGGGTCGGCCGCCGCCGCCCGGGCCACGAAGCCCTGGAACGGCCCGCCGATCGCCGCGCCGCCCGCGGCGACCGCCGCTCCGCGCAAGAAGGTCCGACGATCCAAACCGGCCATGGGGCACCTCCGGTGTGCGGACAGGCGTGCAGCGTATCCGGCCGGGCAACATCAGCGGTGCCGTTGCCGGAACCCGGGCCCGGTCCCGCACGTCAAAGAGCGCATGCGCCGAGCGATGATGCTGAGCCTGCCCGCCGCCGCGGCCGTGTTGCTGCTCTCTGGTTGCGGTGATCCCGCCACCGAGCCTGGTGGCGGAGGTGGGGGCGGCGGTGCCACGACGGCCGCCCCGAGCCCGACCCGGCCGGTCCCGATCAGCCCGTCCACCCCGGTGGCGCCACCGGCCAAGCCCGGCAAGCCGGGCGACCCCGCCCGCCCGATCACCGTCGACGGGGTGGCCGAGGCCGGCGTCGAGCCGGGCTGCAAGGTGCTCACCGCCAACGGCGCGGCGTACCAGCTCATCGGGGGTGAGGTGCCGCTCGGCGTGCCGGTCCGGATCACCGGCGTGCTGCAGCCCGGGGTTTTGACGACCTGCCAGCAGGGGACTCCGATCCAGGTGACTATGGTGCAGCGCCGCTGACGCGCCGCGCCGCCGATGAGGTCGCCGCCGATGCCGGCGGCGAGGGGAGAGCAGCGAGCGATGAGCGTGGACCCGGGCAGCGACCCGCAGCAGGACGCGACGATGGACTTCGAGGAGGAGTCGACCCTCGAGCCGGAGGCAGCGTTCGACGCCATCGACGAGGGCGACTCGACCACCGACCGGACCGCGTCGGTGTACGACACCAGCTGGGTGCCGGACGACCGGCCGTCCCGGCGCACCGACTTCGGGAACACGCTTGCCGAGATGCGCGAGGGGGAGTCCCTCGACCAGCGGCTCAGCGAGGACGAGCCGGACCTGCTGGAGCGGGAGCTGGGCGACCCGGTCGACCAGGTGCTCGGCACCCGCGCGGGCGCCGAGGACGTCAACATCGGGGAGAGCGGCGACGCCCGGCTGGCCACCGAGGCCGAGCTGGACGACCCGGAGGTCGAGGAGCTGGTCGCCGAGGCCGGCGGGGACACCGACGTGCCCGGGGTCGAGTTCGCCGAGCAGGACCTGCGGGCGGGCCGGCTGGTCGCGCCGGACGAGGGCGCCCACGGCGACACGGAGAAGGACCTGATCGCGTACGACGCGGGCATCTCGGGGGCCGGCGCGTCCGCCGAGGAGGCGGCCATGCACGTGGTGGACGACCTGCCCGGCGCGACGCCTTAGCGGGTGGCCGCGCCGGTGCGGGACACCTCCAGCGCCACGTGCAGCTGGTAGCGGTCCGCCCGGTAGGTCGACACCACGAACTCCACCGGCCGGTCGCCGGCGAAGGACCGCCGCTGCAGCAGCAGGACCGCGGCCGCGCCGGCCGGCAGGTCCAGCAGCGCGGCGTCGGTCGGGTCGGCGATGCCGGCCTCGATGGTCTGCTCGCCGCGGTCCAGCAGCACCCCGTACGTCGACGCGAGCACGTCGTAGAGCGACCGGCCGGCCAGCGGCTCGTCGCCCAGCCCGGGCGCGACCACCTCGGGCACGTGCGAGCGCTCGATCGCCATCGGGATGCCGTCGGCGGTGCGCAGCCGCTCGATGACGTGCACCGGCTCGCCCGGCGCCACCTGCAGCGCCCGGGCCAGGTGGGCGCTGGCCGGGTCGGTCCGCCGGTCCAGGTCGCGCGAGCCGGGCTCCAGCCCGCGCGCCCGCATGTCCTCGGTGAACGAGGTCAGGCGCAGCGGCATCTCGATCTTGGGCCGGGCGACGAACGTGCCCTTGCCCTGCACCCGGTAGAGCCGGCCCTCGGAGACCAGGTGGTCCACCGCCTGCCGCACGGTCATCCGGGACAGCCCGAAGCGGGTCGACAGCTCACGCTCGGAGGGGATCGACTGGTCCGCGTCCAGCTCGGTCTCGACCAGGTCGAGCAGGATCTCGCGGAGCTGGCTGTATTTCGGGACCGGGCTGCGGTGGTCGATGCCGATCCCGGCGCGGCCGTCGGCGCCGGCCGGGCCTGCGGGAGGGACCATTGCGCGCTCTTCCCTCCCGCGGCTACTCTCGCCGCAACTGGTATGGACCGGTCTAGTCCGGAAGTGGACCAGACCCTGGAGGACAGTGTCAATGGTCCCCGCTCGGGGGGAGGTCTCATGCGCGTGATCAGCGCGCCGCGTGTCGTCGCCGACGGTGTCCCGCTCGGCCCCGCCTGTGTGGCGGTCCGTGACGGTCTGGTCGTCGGCGTCACCGCGGGGGAGACGTACGGCGGGGTCGAGCCGGACGTGCGGCTGCCGGCGGGAGTGCTGGTGCCCGGGCTGGTCGACATCCAGATCAACGGCTGCTTCGGCGTCGACTTCGTGGCCGCCGACCCGGCCGGCTGGGCCGAGGTCGCGCGGCGGCTGCCGGAGACCGGGGTGACCGCCTTCCTGCCCACTTTCATCACCGCGCCGGTCGAGGTGCTGGTGGCCGCGCTGCGGCGCACCGCCGCGCTGCCGCCGCTGGCCGGCGCCCGGGTGCTCGGCGTGCACGTCGAGGGACCGTTCCTGTCCCCGCGCCGGCACGGCGCGCACGACCCGGCGCTGCTGCGCGAGCCGACCGCGGACGCGGTCGGGGTGCTGCTCGACGCCGCGCCCGGCCTGCTGCGGGTGCACACGCTCGCGCCCGAGCTGCCCGGCGCGCTGGCCGCCGTCCGCCGGCTGGTCGACGCTGGGGTGCTGGTCAGCATCGGGCACAGCGACGCCACCGCGGCCCAGGCCGAGGCGGCCGCCGACGCCGGCGCCCGGCTGGTGACCCACCTCTTCAACGCGATGCGCCCGCTGCACCACCGGGAGCCCGGGCTGGTCGGCCAGGCGCTGGCCGACCCGCGGCTGGCCTGCGGGCTGATCGCCGACCTGCACCACGTCGCCGCGCCGGTCTGCCGGCTCGCCTTCGCCGCCGCGTCCGGCCGGGTGCTGCTGGTCACCGACGCGGTCGCCGCCGCCGGGATGCCCCCGGGGACGTACGACCTGGGCGGCCAGCAGGTGTCCGTCGACCCGCTCGGGCTGCCCCGGCGGGCGGACGGCACGCTGGCCGGCTCCGGGCTGCGGTTGGACGCCGCGGTGGCCAACGTGGTCGCCGCCGGGGTCGACCTGCGGTCCGCGGTGGACGCCGCCACCCGGCTGCCGGCCGACCTGGTCGGCCGGCCCGACCTGGGCCGGATCGCGCCCGGCGCGGTCGCCGACCTGCTCTGGCTGGGCGACGACCTGTCCACCCGGGCCACCTGGATCGGCGGTGACCTGGTGCACGGCACGGTGCCGGTCGCCCCGGTCTCCGACCGCGCCGGGCCGATGGACCGGGTTGGGCCGATGGACGGCGCCCGGTCGGTGGGGCCGTGACCAGCGCGCCGGCCCGCCCGGCCGCCGGCAGCTGGATGGCGGCCGAGATCCGCGAGCAGCCGGCCGCGCTGGAGCGCACCGTGGCCGCGCTGCTGCCGCGGGTGCCGGAGGTCGCCGCGGTGGCCGCCGGCACCCGGCAGGTCCTCTTCATCGCCCGGGGCTCCTCCGACGCGGCCGCGCACTACGGCCGCTACCTCTGCGAGGTCGGCGCCGGCCGGCTGGCCACGCCGGCCTCGCCGTCGGTGGCCACCCTCTATCGCCGCCGGCTGGACCTCCGCGGCGTGCTGGCGGTCGCGCTGTCCCAGTCCGGGCGGACCGCGGAGATCGTGGAGACGCTGGTCTGGGCGCGCGACTGCGGCGCCCGCGCGGTCGCGGTCACCAACGACGGCGACAGCCCGCTCGCCGCGGCGGCCGAGCTGGCCCTGCTCACCGAGGCCGGCCCGGAGCGCGCGCTGCCGGCCACGAAGACGTACACGACGCAGCTGGCGGCGCTGGTGGTGCTCGCGCTGGGCCTCGGCGCCGATCCCGGGCTCGGGGCCGGGCTGCGCCGGGCGCCGGCTGCGGTCGCGACCGCGCTGGACACCGCCGCGGCCGCCGACGCGCTGGCGGCGCAGCTGTCGGATGTGGACGGACTGGTGGTGTCCGGTCGCGGTTTCGCCTCCTCCACCGCGTGGGAGCTGTCCCTCAAGGTCCGCGAGACCTGCGCGATCGACGCAAGTGGACTGTCCTATGCGGACCTCCTGCACGGCCCGATCGCGGTGGTCGGCCCGCGCATCCCGGCGCTGCTGGTGGCGGCCGCGGACGGCCCGGTGCTGCCCGGCGTGCTCGCGCTGGCCGGCCGGCTGCGGGCGGCCGGCGCCCCGGTCCACGGCATCGGGGGCGGCCCGGCGCTGGCTGCCGCCTGCACCACCGCGCTGCCCGGCCCGGACCTGCCCGAGCCGCTCGCCCCGCTGGCTCTGGTGGTGCCCGGCCAGCTGGCCGCGGAGGCGCTGTCCCGCCGGCTCGGGCTGGATCCGGACGCGCCCGGCGGGCTGGCCAAGGTGACCCAGACGGACGGAGGCGCCGCGTGACCGTGCGGGTCGACTCGCCCACCGAGGGCCGCAACCCGGCCACCACAGACATTGACGAACTCCCCACCGCCGAGGTCGTACGGCTGGTGCTGGCCGAGGACGCCACCGTGCCGGCCGCAGTGGCGGCCGCCGCCTCCGAGCTGGCCCGCGCCGTCGATCTGGTGGTGGCCGCGCTGCGTGGCGGCGGCCGGGTGCACGTCGCCGGGGCCGGCACCTCGGGCCGGCTGGCCGCGCTGGACGCGGACGAGCTGGGTCCGACGTACGGGCTGGAGCCCGGCCGCTGGACCGCGCACGTGGCCGCCTTCGACGGGATCGTGGACGGCGAGGACGACACCGCCGCCGGCGCCGCCGTCGGCGAGCTCGCCGGGCCGGGGGACGTGCTGGTCGCGGTCACCGCCAGCGGACGCACGCCGTACGCGGTGGCCGCTCTGCGCGCCGCCGCGGCCCGCGGCGCCGGCACCGTGCTGGTGAGCGGCAACCCGGCGGCCGCGGCCGGTGCCGGGGTGGACGTGCACGTCGCGGTCCGTACCGGGCCGGAGGCGGTCACCGGGTCGACCCGGATGAAGGCCGGCACCGCGCAGAAACTGGTGCTCAACGCGCTCTCCACGGCCTCGATGGTCCGGTGTGGACGGACCTGGTCCAACCTGATGGTCGGTGCGGTGGCCACCAACGGGAAGCTGCGGGCCCGGGTGGCGGCGGCGGTGGCCGCGGCCACCGGCGAGGACGCCGAGACCTGCTCGGCCGCGGTGGCCGCGGCGGACGGGGACGGGCGGGTCGCGCTGCTGTCCCTGCTGGCCGGCGTGCCGGCCGGAGTGGCCCGGGACGCCCTGGCGCTGACCGGCGGTCACCTCAGGGATGCGCTCCGCACCCTGACCGGCGGCGCCATTAGCCCGTTGGGGTGATCTGCTGGCAGCGTTAGGTCACACGCGGTCAGCCGCAGCTTGACTCCCTCGGTATAGGACGTAGTCTTCCCACGGCTTACCGGCCGTCTGTCGCCCACGGGGGTGGCACCGGGAAGTCACCGCCTAATCGCGGCCCGGAGGTAACCGAGGTCGCGAGCCGGGGAACCACCACTTCCCTGGGGTGAATCGGCAGGACGGTCAGGACCTCTCCCGACCGCCCGCCGTAGGGCTCCTTCCAGCCCGAACCCGTCAGCTAACTCGGTCGGCGGACCTGGAAGACAAGGAGTGCCGCCTCGGTGGCGATACCGAGACCCACTTCCCCCCTGTTCCGATCCCTTTCCGTCGCCGGTGCGGTCGCACTGGTGGTCGGGTTGTCCGCCACCGGCGGCCAGGCGGTTCCCGGCCCGGCCGACCCGCCCGCGCCGACCACGTCGGCCCAGGCAATGGCACAGCTGCGGGCGTTCAACGAGCAGTTCGAGAAGGTCACGGAGCAGTACAACGACGCTCGGATCCTGCTCGCGAAGCGCACCGCGGCGTCCACCGCCGCGACGAAGAAGGCCAAGGCCGCCACCCAGGCGGTGGCGGCGTACCGGGCCCAGATCAAGCGGCTGGTGCGCTCGGAGACGCGGTCGGACCCGTTCGGGACGTTCGGGGCGATGCTGTCCAGCGACTCGCCGGGTGACTTCGCCGCCCAGGCAAGCATCATCGACGTGGTCGCCAGCCGGCGGGGCGCGGTGCTGACCGAGGCGACGAAGGCGAGCGCGGCGGCGGCGAAGGCCGACGCCGAGGCCAAGGCGGCGACGGCTGCCGCGGCCAAGCTGACCCGCGAGCTGAGCGCCAAGCGGACCGACCTGAGCGCCCGGGCGGCGCGCAGCAAGGCACTGTTCGACCGGCTGTCCGCGTCCGAGCGCCAGGCGTACCTGAACTCCTCGCCGCACGCGGACGACCGGGCCAGCCGGACGCAGACCCGGCCCCCGGCCGGCGACGCGCCGGTCAACGTCCCGGTCAGCGGTCGGGCCGGGGTGGCGGTCGCCGCGGCCAAGTCGGTGCTCGGCAGCCCGTACGTGTGGGCCGCCGACGGTCCCAGCAGCTTCGACTGCTCGGGTCTGACGATGTACGCGTGGGGCAGGGCGGGCGTGAGCCTGCCGCACTCCTCGCAGATGCAGCAGAGCTCCGGCTCGCGGGTGTCGCTGTCCGCCCTGCAGCCCGGAGACCTGGTGTTCTACGGCTCCCCGGTGCATCACGTCGCCCTGTACGTGGGCAGCGGTCAGGTCATCCACGCGCCGCAGTCCGGCGACGTGGTGCGGTACGCGCCGTACGACATGATGACGCCGGTCGGAGCCACCCGGCCGGGCTGATCCCCCCGTCAGCTCGGCAATGCCTGCGGAGGCCCGGCAGCGGTGCGCCGGGCCTCCGCGGCATGTCCGGATCCGCCGGCCGGCTGCCGCGCCGTCGGGTCCGGTGTGCGTTCTGAGCCGGGCCGGAGAGGGTAGGCCGCCCACATGACCGAGCCCGACGACGTACCCCAGATCACCGAGGCGATGACCGCCGTCGGCGCCGCCCGCGCCGCCGAGGAGGCGCTCCGCCAGGCCGCGCACGCCAGCTGGGACGGGGTGAGCACCGCGGCCGACGTCTACACCGTCTTCGGTGCGGTGGGCTACTCGCTCGAGCTGATGCCGCAGCTGCTCGATCAGCTCACCGCGTGGGTGGAGAAGCACGAGCACGAGCTGGACGTGTCCGATGTGGACAGCACGGTCGCGGCGCGGGTCGCCGAGGTGCGGGCCGCGGTCGGCGCCGCCGCCGAGGCGATCGGCGCCGGCCGGGAGCGGGTGGCCGGCGCGCAGGCCGCGCTGGCGCCGATCTTCGGCCCGGTCACCCGCCCCGCCGACTGATCCGCGCCGGGTCGGCCCGGCCCAGTCCCCGGGCCGACCCGGCCCTACCGACCCGACCCGGCCCTACCGACCCGACCCGGCCCTACCGACCCGACCCGGCCCTACCGACCCGACCCGGCCCTACCGGCCCGGCCCGGCGGCCTCAGCGGACCAGGCGCAGTCGGCGCTCCTCGACGGCCGGCTGTGCCGGCTCCGGGATGACCATCGGCGCCACCGGCTCGGCCAGCAGCGTCCGCGTCGCCACCGCGAAGGCCCGCGGCGCGTTCACCGCGACGACGCCGGCCAGCCGGCCGCGCTCGGCGTAGCTGGCCACCACCCCGGCCCGGGCGGTGTCCCGCCGGCGCGGCCGCAGCTCGGTGAGCGAGACCTCGGCCCGGGCGGACAGCTGCCCGCAGACCTGGATGCGCAGCCCGTTCTGGTCGGACCAGAAGCGGGGCAGCAGCGCGGCCGCCGGTGCCGCCGACCCGGCCAGCAGCGTCCGGGCCGCGGCCTGGCCCTGCTCGACCGCGGCGATCCACTGCCCGATCCGGCCGGGCGGCCCGCCCAGGCGCGGGTTGGGCCAGCGGGCCAGCGCGCCGGCGGCGACCACGCCGTCCAGCCCGACCACCCGCAGCGCGCCGTCGCAGAGCACCCCGTCGGTGAGGTCGGCCGGCGTGCCGGCCAGCCAGCCCACGTCCGGCTGCTCGCCCGCGGTCATCACCACCAGGTCGGCGGTGACCTGGTCGCCGCCGCTGAGCTGCAGCCGCCAGCGCCCCCACCGCTGCTCGGCCTGCGCCACCCGCGAGCCGAGCCGCAGCTCGATCCCGGCGGCCCGGTGCTCGGCGGTGACCAGCGCGCCGACCGGCTCACCGATCGAGCGGGGCATCAGGTACGGCTGGGAGTTGATCAGCACGGCCTCGCGCGCCATCGCGGTGACCGCGCAGGCGACCTCGCAGCCGGTCAGCCCTCCGCCGACCACCGCGACCCGGCGGGCGTCGCGCAGTGCCGACCGCAGCGCCCACGCCTGGGACAGGTCGTGCAGCAGGTGCAGGCCGGGCGCGCCGGCCGGCCAGTCCGCCGGCAGCGTCGCGTGGGTGCCGGTGGCGATGACCAGCCCGTCGTACGGCACCACCCGGCCGGACTCCAGCAGCACCCGGCGGGCGTACGGGTCCAGCCCGGCCGCCCGGACGCCGGCCCGCCACCGGACGTCCGGGCAGCCGCGCAGGTCCAGGGAGGTGTCCTGGGGTCGCTGGTGCCCGTCCAGCAGGCCCTTGGAGCACGCCGTCCGGTCGTACGGGCCGACCGGCTCGGCGCCGAGCACGACGAGCTCGCCGCCGAAGCCGAGCCGGCGCAGCTCGGTGGTGGCGGCCCAGCCGGCCGCGCCGGCGCCGACCACGACGATGCGGTCGCGGGGGCCGTACTCGGGCCGGGTGCCGGCCGCCCGCAGCCACCCGCCGGTCACGGCCGCCCTCCCGGCCGGCCGCCGGCGACGCCGCGCAGCGGCCGGATGTGGTGCCGCCCGGTGTCCTCCAGCTCGGACGGCGGGTTCCACCGGGGCGGCGGGGGCGCCGCGCGCGGCGGTTGCGGCACCACCCGCGGCGGTTGCGGCGCCGCCGCGCGCGCCACCGGCACCCGCACCGGCTCCGCCGGCACCGACTCGGCCGGCTCGGGCTCGGCCGGTGCGATCACCACCGAGGTGGGCAGCCGGCCCAGCGTGATCGCCCGGGCGGGGCAGACCATGGCCGCGCGTACCGCCTCGTCGGCCTTGTCGCCCGGCACCACCGACCGGTACGCCAGCCGCTGGTCGCTGCGCAGCGAGAAGATGCCGGGTGCCTCGTGCTCGCAGAAGCCGAACGAGCCGCACCGGCCCGGGTCGACCGCGACGGTGATCTCCTCGGCGCGCCGGCGGCTGGAGACCTTGTCCAGCAGCGCGTGCGGCAGCCGGGCCACCGGGGTCAGGGTCAGCGCTCCGGCCACGATCACCGAGGCCCAGGCCAGGACGACCAGGGTCCGTACGGCCGCGGCCGCCACCTCGCTGCCCGATACCAGCAGGTGGGCGGCGACCAGGGTGAAGGAGAGGTAGCCGAGCGAGTGCAGCGCCCGCCAGCGGTGGTGGCCCACTCGGCGCTGCACCAGCACCGAGCCGGCGGTCGCGAGCATCAGCTCCAGCGCGATCACGCCGAGGCCGATCCCGAGCGGGTCGGCGGCGTTGGTGAACGGCACCACCACGTCGACGGCGCGCACCTTGCCGTCCGGGGAGGCCAGCTGGGCCACCCCGTGCACCAGGCCCAGCCAGAGTCCGAAGAGGACGAGGTGCATGTGGATGCCGTGCACGGTGGTGTGCCGGACCCGTGACCGGGCCCAGCCGCTGCGCAGGACGGTGCCCCACAGGGTGCCGGCCCAGAGGGCGGCGAACGAGGTGAAGCCGATGGTCGCGGCGACGAGGTGGACGGTCTCGTGGGCGGTCCGCATCGGGGCGGGGCTCTCCTTGGGCGTGGTACGGGCGTGACACGGGCGTCGTACGGGCGGGGGAGCGGGGGCGGCCCTGGCTCGGTGGGCCGCCCCCGCGGTTCGGGTGGGTTGCGTGCCGCCTCGGGGCGGCGGGCGCCTCCTTCCGGGACGCGGATCGGCTTCCTCGGTCCGCCGGCCACGGCCGGCGGTCGGTTCCGCTCACCCCCTTCCTCGGATCGGTGACCCGAATTGCGGGAATTCGGATTTCGTGCGGTGCACCACCGCGGGCGCCCGCGGTGGTGCACCGCTCTCCACGCCGCGACGCACCGCGACGGGAGTTCCAGGGCCGGGCGGAATACGCCCTAGCAGCGCCGGCCGGAATTGATGCAGCCCACCACGCGGCGCATCAGCGAGTCCGGCATGACGTTCACGAAGTCGTTGTGGTCGGTGACCGCCTTGCGCAGCTGCTCCGGGAAGGTGTCCAGCGCGTACGAGGCGCCGGGCGGCACCCGGTAGCTCAGCGTGATGCGCAGCTGGGGGATTGCCACCGTGCCCTCGGGGCACGCGCCGGTCGTCGGGTCGGCGAACGAGGTGTGGGTGCGGTGGTTCGGGCTGTCGGTGTTGGCGCCGTCCCAGCAGCCGGGGAAGTCGCTGATCCGCTGCACCAGCTGCCCGCGCGGGCAGATCGGGTACTGGGTCGTGCTCACCTTCCCGCGGGTGCCGGAGCAGGTCCACTGGGCTCTCGCGTTCGGCGCGTTCGGCCCATTGGTGACCGCCCGCGCATCGCCGGTGAGGACCCGGATGAAGCGCGGCATCGCGGTGACCCGACCGCGGGCGTTGCCGCGGAACTGCAGCGTCACGTCGGCCGGGGTGATGATCGTGCCGAGGTTGCCGTCCAGGCCGCCGCCGGGCTGCTCGGCGTCCGGGCCGGGCCGCCGGATGTCCCGGATGACCGGCCAGAAGTAGGTGGACTTGTCCCCGAGCCGGCAGGTGGTGCCGGCAGCGTCGAGCGACTCGTTCGTCGAGTTGCCATCGGTGGACACGTTGCCGACGTAGTCGTGGAAGTGGTGGGCGCCATTGGCGTCGCCGGGGGAGACGATGAAGTTGGCCGAGTTGCGGTGGCCCTCGGTGTTGCGGCCGCAGCGGGAGACGAAGCTGCCGCGGGAGGCCTGGCGGCCCGGGCGCGGGGCGGCGACGGCCGCCGGCGCGTCGGCGATCCGGACGTAGTCCGCCGGCACCGTGGTCGGGTGGCCGCGGTGCTCGAGCGTGCCCTCCACGCTGATCCCGGCGGCGGCCGGGTCGGCCGCCTCGTCCGCGGCGGACGCGAAGCGGACCCCGAGCGTGGTGGCCCCGCCTACGGCGACGATCGCGAAGACCGCCGCCATCCGGCGTCTCTTCCGGCCCTTTCCTGGTCCCTGGTACGACATGGGGGCTCCTCTCGGCAGGCTTTCGGGTTCGGTTCGGGGGTCGTACGGGGCCCGGTCAGCTCCAGGACCGCCGGGCGGCGAGAGCGAGGTTGGCCACGGCGACGATCGCCACCACCGTCATCACCAGCGGCACCGTGACCGGCCCGCGCGGGGCGGGCGGGGTCAGCACGGCGGACTCCACCGGGGCGACGTGGCCGGTGCCCTCCAGCAGGCTCATGTGCCTCATCACCACGTCCACCGCCGCCTGCGCGAACGTGCGGATCAGGGTGTTGCGGGTGGTCGCGCGGACCTCGGCCACCACCGCGAAGACCCGGCCGTGCGCGACCCGGAGCCGGTTGGCGAAGGAGGCGTCGAAGTCGCCGTCCCGGGAGCCGTCCATCTCGGCCAGCCAGTTGCGCTGGTCGAGGGTCGGCTCGGCGGGCAGCTCCACCTGGAGCTTGCGGGCCGCGGCGAGGACCTGCTCGTCCAGCCGGCGGTGGTCGGCCGCGAGCGTCCGGCCCACCTCCCGTACCCGCTGGTCGGACGTGTGCGTCTGCGCCATCTCACCGGCCGGGATCTCCCACAGCCCGGCCAGCCGGACCCGGACCAGGAAGTCCGCGTCGAGGGCGGTGAGCGGGCCCCAAGAGGTCTCGGTGGCGTCGCCGGCCGCGGCCGCCACGCCCGGTCCGAGCGGTCCGGCCGACCAGCCGCCGGCGTGCCCGGTGGCCCCGGCCGGCGCGGCCGGGGCCGGGGCGCTCCACCAGCCGATCGACAGCACCACCAGCGTCCCGGTGACCAGCAGCGTCACGGGCCGCAACCAGCGGCGGACCGGTCGCCGATTCGCGCCGGCGCCGGGGTCTTTCTCGGGCATGCCACCTCCGGAGCAGGACAGGACTCGCTCCCGCCGTGCGGGAACAATTTCCTGAGCGCCGGCGCGTCGGCGCTCGTCGGGACGCGCCGGCCGGCCGGCCGCTTCCCGGGGCGTGTTGCGTCACACCGGCCGGGTCGGCCGCCCGGCCGGGAAATGCTTCCCGTCCCGACCTGAGCGGGACACAACCTGACACCCGCGCGACAAGGAATCAATACCTCTCACGCAATTCGTAATGACCAAACGCGGAACGTTACTTAACCCTGTCAGGTGACGCACCGTGCCCGGCTGGAGGCCGGCTACCGGCGTCTGCTAGGGCTCAGCGGGGCAACGCACGCAGGGCCCGCTCGGCCAGGCTGACGATGCCGGACGGGGTCGACAGGCTGCGGAAACAGCGCAGCGCCTGCTCCCGCTGGGCCGCCGTACGGTCAGGGTCGTCGAGGATCTCGTGCGCGAAGCCGGCCAGGTCCTCCAGCGCCCACGTGCACCGGTAGTAGGCGAGATGGGTCGGGTCGACCGCGGCATCGCCGTACCCGGCGAAGAAGTCGGCCTGCTGCGCGGGTGTCACCAGCGCGTCCGCGAGCACGCCCTCGACGACGAACATGAGGTCCCGCTCGCGGGGGGCCAGGACCGCGCCGTCCCAGTCCACCAGCCACAGCACGCCGCCGTCCGCGAGCAGCAGGTTGTACGCGTGCGCGTCGCCATGGCAGAGCACCGTGGGCGCGGGCCGCTCGCGCAGCCGGGCCCCGAGCTCCTCCGCCGCATCGGGCAGGGCCGCGATCCGGTCACCGGCTGCCCGCCAGGCCGCCACCAGCTCCCGGCCCACCTCGTCCCGCGGTGCGGGTTCGGCGTGCAGGCGGGTGCCGAGGCGGCGTACAGCGGCCGCCGCCACCGGCCGGTAGTCCTCCACCGGCAGCCCTGCCGCCGGCGCCGGCACCCGGTGCACGCCGGCCAGCAGCGTCCCGAAGGCCCGCCACCCGGCCGGGTCCAGCCCGCCCTCGGCCGCTGGCCGGCCGGCCAGCCACGGCACCACCGACAGCTGCGCACCGGCGAGCTCCGTCCACAGGCGACCGTCCAGCGTGGTCACCGGCGCCGGCACCCCGGCCACCCCCGCGGCGGCCAGCCGCGCCGTCACCGCCAGGCCGGTGTCCAGGCGGGCCCGGCTGACCTTCACCGCGTACGCGCCGCCGTCCGCCGTCACGCCCCGCCAGAGCGTCGCGGCCGCGTCCGCACCGCCGGCGACCTCGGCCAGGGTCGCCAGCCGCAGCCCGTATGCGACCTCGACCTGCTCGGCGACGGTCTCCGGCTGCATCCCGCGGAGCATGCCCTACGCCCCCGGCCGCCGTCGCCGGCATTTCCGCGCGCCGGAGGGGCCGGACCGGTTCACGCCGGCCCGGCCCGCCCGGTCGCTCAGAGCGAGGCGAGCAGCTTGTCCAGCGCGGCCAGGCTGTCGTTCATCCCGCTCTCCATGCCCGAGGCGATCATGCCGTCCCGGTCCTCGACGGACTGGAACACCGAGGACGAGCGCATCAGCGTGGTCCCGTCGCCCTGGTCGGTGAAGGCCATCGTCTCCAGCAGCACGTGCCCCGGCATCCCCTCGAACTCGAACGTCCACACGATCCGCTCGGCCGGCACCGCGTCGTGGAACACCCCGCGGAAGGCGTACTCGCCGCCGTCCTCTCCCCGGCTCACATAGCGCCAGCGGCCGCCCGGCCGGGCGTCCAGCTCGTCGACGGTCGTCGTGGACCCGCCGCCCCACCAGCGGCTGACCAGGTCGACCTCGGTGTGCGCGCGGTAGACCAGCTCCGGGGGAGCCTGGAAGACCCGCTCGTAGGACATCTCGTGCGAAGCCGGGTGTGCGGTCACGGTGGTCATCGGTCTGTCTCCTTCTGCTGCACTCGTTGGATTTCCTGCAGAACCTCGTCCAGCCGGTCGTACCGCTCCCGGACCGCGCGGCGGTGCCGCTCGATCCAGTCGACGGTCTCCTGCAGCGGCTCCTCGCGCAGGCGCGGCGGCCGCCGCTGCGCCTCCCGGCCCCGGGTGATCAGCCCGGCGCGCTCGAGCACCTTGAGGTGCTTGGACACCGCCTGCGGGGTGATCGACAACGGCCCCGCCAGCTCGCTCAGCGTCGCCTCCCCGGAGGCCAGCCGGCTCAGGATCGCCCGCCGCACCGGGTCCGCCAGCGCCGCGAACGTGCTGCTCAGCGGGTCATCATCCATATCAACCCCTTGGTTTATCAACCAACCGGTTGAACTATGGCTCCGGCGTCACCCGCTGTCAAGGGCGCCGCGACAACGCCCCGGCTACTACGTGCGAGACTGGCACCGTCCGCCCTCGTAGCTCAGGGGATAGAGCACCGCTCTCCTAAAGCGGGTGTCGCAGGTTCGAATCCTGCCGGGGGCACTCTGTCGGGCCGCTGACCAGCGGGTTTACGTTCGGCAGCCTGGCCGGGAGACTCGTGATTCAGCACTCGTGGTGCGAGTTGCGCTAGCCGTTTCCCATGGGCGGCTCCGCTACGGAGCCGACCCGCGCGCCCGAGCGGATCGAGGCGCTGCCCTCGATGGAGCCGACGTTCCCAGCCCGTCGGGTTGGCATGAGCGGTGGCTCGTCTGCCGTCCGCTGCGTAGCAGCTCATGATTGAGCTGTTATGCAGCAGGTGTGTTCGGACGATACTGCGATATAGCTCAACTGTGAGCTATTATGCAGCAATGATCGAGCGCTCGACCCTCAGTCGCCTCGCGAGGCTGACTGAGGACCAGTGGGGACTTCTGACGCGACGCCAGGCGGAGCGGGCCAGTGTCTCGCCCGCAACCCTGCAGCGCCTGGCCGCCCAGGGCGCGCTGCGGCGCGTCGCGCACGGCGTGTACCTGCTGGCCGGAGCACCGTCACCCGACCTCGTTGACCTCCGGGCCGCGTGGCTCCAGCTCGCTCCCGAGACCCCGGCATGGGAGAGAAGCCCCGAACAGGGGGTGGCGTCCTACCGATCGGCAGCCGCGGTGTACGACCTCGGGCACCTACCGGCGGACCGTCATGACTTCACGCTGCCCGTCAGGCGCCAGTCGCGGCGGCCGGACGTACGGCTCCACAAGCAACGTCTCGAGAGGGGAGACGTCCGATCGGTGCGCGGCCTGCTGGTGACGCGGCCGGCGAGGATCGCCGGCGACCTGCTGAACGACCTGGAGGATCCGGAGGCGGTCGGACAGGTCATCGCCGACGGCCTGCGTGAGGGTCATGAGGCACCCGAGGCATTCGCCTGGTCCCTTGGCGACTCCGCAGTTCGCTACGGCTTCCGAAGCGGGGACGGCGCAGCTGTTCTACGTTGGCTACTGGATCTGGTCGGAGGTCCGGAGTCCGGCGGGCGGGCTCGCGAGGCCCGAGCGCAGTGACCGAACCTCGCGCCTACGGCGGGCCCGCCAGCTTCCGGCGCGCTCTCACCGACCGACTCAAGGCTCTAGCCGAGTCGAGTCGCTGGAACCTGCCGCAGCTGCAACGGCAAATAGCGTACGACCGGCTGCTCGAACGCCTCTATCTCATCGACGACGACTGGATCGTGAAGGGCGCGACGGCTCTCCTAGCACGGGACATCGGCGTCCGAGCGCCACGGGAAGGGCGGCGCGCCCTCGACCCGGTACAGAGGACCTCGTCGACCTCGTCGACCTCGTGGCCATCGTCCTTGCTGCCCAGGTCGACGCGGAACCGCAGCTTGCGGCGCTGCGATCGGAGGCCAGCCGCCGCGGCCTACGCCTTCCGACCCGCTTCGACGTACCGGACCGGCGACTCTGGGAACCTGGCTACCGGGCTGAAGCACGCCGGTCCCTCCTGCCGGTCGGGCGGACGCTCGACGAGGCCCTCGACACCGTCCGTCCGTTCGTCGACCCACTGCTCGATGGAACGGCGCAGGGCAGCTGGAGCCCCAACGATCACCGTTGGGAGCGCTGAACAGATCCGTCGACGCTCGCTCCACAAAGCAGGGACGGGTGATCTCGCCAGACTTCGGCCAGTACCGTGGCTTCCGGTGTGGCGACGGCCCGGATAGCGGCCTCGGTCGTCAGGGCTGGCGTGTTCAAGCGGGCGAGGACGACGATCGCAGGGCGAGTAGGCCGGACACGAGCACGTTGACATCGACCGCGTAGAACAACGGCCAGTTCTACCGGGCTGGTCGGGCGAGCCCGATCGCGGCATGCCCGCCGGACCGCCTTCGCCTCCCCGATCGCCAGCCTCTCGGCGTGCTCGTTGGTCAACTCACACTGGCCGGTGCCGCCGTCAGCGGGTGGAGAGAGACGGCGGCTCCTCAAGAAGGTGGAGCGGGGAGGAATCGACTCGGGTCGCCGTCCCAGTAGATGGCGAGGTCGTCGCGGGCGCGAGTAGCGGCGACGAACAGCAGGGATCGGTCGCGACGCAACTCCTGCCGGTACCGGCCGGGGTCCTTGCTCCTCCAACGGTCGATGCCGGGCCGCGGTACGCGGTCGTCCGACACCCCGGCGATGACCATCCGTTGGAACTCCATGCCCTTGAACCGGTGCATCGTGCCGACCCGTACGCCGCCGCCGCGGGTGGCGCCGTCAGGGGTGATCTCGGTCGCGTCCACACCGGCGGCCGTGAATGCGGCGAGGACCCGGCTGACCATCTCTTTGGTAGGGAGGCACACGGCGACCGCTTCGGCGGCGGTGCCGGCGACGATCCACTCGGTGGTCTGCGCGACGACCCCACCGAGCTCCTCCTCCTCCGTCGGGAAGCCACGCAGGTACGGCTCGGCTCCCTGGAGCAGCGACCGATAGCCGGCTAGGTCCTCGGGGCCGCCGTCCATGTCGTCGTACGACTCGTCGCGCAGCAGTCGCAGAGACCAGGCCAGGTTCTGCCGGGTCGTGCGGTAGTTCAGGGTGAGCCGGGCGGAGCGGCCTCGGATGGCGATCCCCAGGCTGCCGAGCGTGACCACGTTGTCGTAGATGCGCTGGTGGCTGTCGGCGACGCAGAACAGGTCGTCGGGACCGGGCGCGGCCATCGCGCGCAACATCTTCCAGTGGGCCGGGTGCAGGTCCTGGCCCTCGTCGACCACGACGTGCCGATAGCGGTGACCGAGGGCGGTCGGCGCTCCGGCCGCGGCGGCGATGCGGTCCGCCCGTGCCATCTCCGTGCGAGCGGCGTGGGCGGCGGTGGCGGCGTGGGTGGTCAGCGACTGCTCGTCCAGGCGCTTGCTGAGCCGTTCGGCGAGCTGCCAGATGTCCCGCCGCTCGGCCCGCGTGAGCGGGCGCGTCCGGCCAGCCCGCCGGACCTGGGCGTACTGCGGGAAGGAGTCAAGGACGTGGCCGAGGATGACCTGGGACCATTCGGCGGCGAGGAAGTCGGCGTCCCAGCGGGTCTCGCCGGTCTCGGCGAGCAGCGCGCGCCACTCGGCGATGGCACGCGCGTCGGGGATGACGGTGCGCTCGTCGCGACCGCCCTCGTCGACGACGCGACGGGCGAGGCGGTCGATGTTGACGACGTCGACCCGGTCGGCGATGGCCGGCCCACCGAGTTCCAGCAGCTTCGCCTTGAGGTCGTTGGCGAGGTTGCGGGTGTAGGTGGTGAGCAGGATCGGCCGGTCGTCCCCGGGCGGGAGCCGTTCGGCGAGATGCCGGGCGCGGTGCAGGGCGACCACGGTCTTCCCGGTTCCGGGGCCGCCGCTGACTCGGGCCGGCCCGCTGTAGGAGCGGGTGACGAGCCGGCGCTGGGTGGGATGCAGGAACACCCGCCAGCGGGAGAACTGCCCGTCCAGAGCGGCGTCCAAGGCGCTGTCGTCCGTGGTGACCTGAGTCGCCGGCCGGGTGAGAGCTCGCGCGAAGTCGTGCGGGTCTACCGGCTCGTCGGGCAGCTGCGGCGTCAAGATCTGCGTCCGGACCTCCTCGACGGTGCGGCCGTCGCGGAGGCTGAGCAGGATGTCCCCCGTGAGCTGCGGGGCGTACTCGACGAGGCCGAGCAGTTCTTCGTCGGTGGTCAGCTTCGCGATGATCGGCAGCAGTGCCTCGGCGACCCCGAGGTCGCGTAACTCGTCCGCGTTGTGGTCGGCGAACAACGGCCGGTCCGGCACGGGGCGCGCGATCGCTTGCCGGCCGCTGATGCTGTTCTCGACCGCGACGATGTCGATGAACTCGATCGCGCCGGTGAGTGGGTTGATGCCGTAGTCGAACCGCTTGGCGTACTTCTCCAGGTCGTCGTAGGACTCGCTGCGGTGCGCGACGGTGAGCAGCAACCATTCGGTCTCGGTGACCTTGGCGAGGATGGCCCGGTAGTCCTGGCTGACCCGGGCGGAGAACAGCTCCGAGCCGGACAGCTGCTTCAGCCGGAGGCCGGGCAGGTCCCGGTTACGGCGGAACTTGTGCAAGAAGTCATAGACGGCCCCTTGACCGAGCGGTCGAGGGCGAGGATCTCGCGGTCGGCCTTGTCCAGCAACCGCAGCGTCGCCGGCGCGTCCATGCCCATCACCTGCTCCCAGCGGGTACGGAACGGCTGCCGGCGGAGGCGCCGAGGAGGTCTGCCAACTCGTCAATCGGCCAGTCGCCGGTCGGCCGCGCATCCCAGCCCGCGGCGGCGTAGGCGTCGCGACCGCCCGGATCGTCCGCCGGGTCGGAGTTCAGCAGGACGGCGAGGCGCTGGTCCGGCCAGGCCAGCTCAGCCTGCCAGGCAGCGGAACCAAGTTCGTATCCGACGACCGGTGCCGGTAGACCTCGGTCGGCCAGCTGCCGGACCAACGCGACGAGCCCGGTCCCGTCCGGGTCGAGGAGGTCCAAGACGTCCCGCCAGCCCTGGGCGACGGGGACGGAGTCCGGGCGAGGGTCGGTCGGGGCAACGCCGTCGGCGGCGCGGAGAGCGAGGTAGGCGCCGGTGCCGCCGCTGACAGCCAGCGCGACCGGGTCGATGGCGCCGGTGTCACTGCCGGCGAGCTGCCCGGCGTCGGCGGTGTCGGTGGTGAGGAACTGCAGCAGGTCACCCCACCGCAGCCAGGACCGCCACCGGCCGCGGTGCTCCGGGTCGCCGGCCACCATGGCGGGAGCGTCGTCGAGAACGGCGAAGCCGGTGCAGGCCGGTCGGTCCGGGTCGCGTTGGTCAATGGCCAGCACCAGCGGGCAGCCGGACAGGTCAGTGGTACGCACGACGGTGATCCCGCCGTCCTGGGGCGCCGGCAGCGGGTCACCCGCCAGCGCGGTCCGGATCAGGTCAGCGGCGCCGGCCGAGTCGGTCGTGCTCGCCTGGCGGTGGGCTCGGTCGTGCTCGAGCAGCCCGTAGACCGCGGCCTCGGCCCGCCCCCGCCACCGGTCGGCGTCGGGGTCGCCGAGAAAGGCGAGCAGCGTGGTGACCGGGTTGGTCCAGATCAGCTCGTCCAGCTGGGCGCCGCGGCCGCCGACTGCTCCGGCGGCGGCGGGCGACCTGCTGCGCCACACCGAGATAGGGCTGCCAGTCGAGCGGGCGATTGGCGGTCCAGGCGGCCACGTCGTCCCAGGTGAGCTGGAAGACCACCGTGCCGTCGGCCCGCAACCGCAGCCGCTTGCGGGCGTCGACGGCGATCGTGTTGTTCTCCTGGCTGGCGTGGTAGCGGTAACCGTCCAGGTACAGCGCCACCCGCAGCGGTGCGGCATTAAGGCGGGAGAACATCACGTCCGGGATCTGATCGCGGAGGTTCCTTGGCAGCTCCACCCGCCAGTGGGTGACCCCGGTCCGGTCCGGTGTGTCGACGCGCAGGGGGAGCGCGTCGCCATCGTCAACAGGGGTGGTCGCCCCGAGGCTGCCCGGCGTGCGTGGGTCATCACACCAGGCGCGGATGCCGGCGAGGAATCTGGCCTCCAGCTCACTGTCGATCTGGTCGGAGAGCGGGACGGTAGTGGTGTCCGGAACGTCGCGGGTGGCGAAGGCGGACCCATCAGGGCCGAGCAGGTCCGCGAGCATGCGCAGCGCTTCCGCGCGGCTGACGAGGGGATGTTCGTCGGCCGGGACGTGGCTGAGCAGGCAGCGATGGCAGGCTGCGCGGCCTTCCAGAACGCAGACACAGTTCTCGATGACCGTGCGGGCGTCGGTCAGCACGGCCTTGAATGCCGCCGGGTCGGCGAGACGGTGCAGGTAGCCGGTGCCGCCCGGCAGGAGTCGAAGAGCACAAGGAACCGTCGCCGCCGCCGGTGCCTGGTCGGGCTGGAGGCGTACGGTCCGCAGGTGGTCAGGCTGGCCGCCGTAGCGCGCCGCGATGCCGGCCGTAGCGCCGCCGCGAAGGAGGCCCGCCCTTCCACGATGGGCGGCGTACCGCCGGCACAAGGATCCGCAACGCCTCGGTCACCATTCGTGGGCGAGGACGAGCTCCCGGTCAGCGACGTTGTGGCGCCACGCCGTCCGGGGCACCACGGGCGGTGAGGGTCCTGGGCCGCGGGAAGCCGAGCCGGCCGATGCCGGATCCTCGAGGGTGGCGTAGCCGCGGCGGGTGCACACGGTGCCGCCGGTGAGTCGGACCCGCACCCCCGCCCCCGCCGCGGTCGGGCGGCTGTCGAAGCGGGGCCGGCCCAGGTTGAACCGCCGGACCGTTGCCTTGCGGGCGAAGTCCACCCCGAAGGTCGCGCTGGTGCGCCACCACGCCGCGGGCGCCGTCGCCCGGGTCGATGTCGGTCGCGGTGGCGATTGTAGTACGCCGGTCCCGGTCGTCGCTGTCGTCGCGGACCCGGGCGTCGTCGCGGCGGTCCCGGGCGGTGACCCGTTGGCGGGAGCACCGACGCAGCGGCCGTGGTCGGCGATGCGCCGCTGCCGCAGCGGGGCAGGGGCTGGTGTCCTCCTGGCCGATGGGTGCGGACGTAGCCGCAGCGGGCAGAGCCGCCACGGCTGCCACACGGTCGGGCGGCCGTGCCGATGTCCAGGCCGGAGATCTCGTGCTTGTAGCCGCGACGTAGAAGGTGTTGCCCGGCGCGAGCTCGGTCAGCGCCGTGGGCGGACGGGCGGGAGTCGCGGCTCGGTGTGGAAGGTGTCGTCGCGGTCCTCCCAGTACAGCGTCGCCTCCAGCGTGGTACCGGTGTCGTCAACGCGTAGTTCGGCAGCAGGCCGAACTCGACCAGGGTGCCGTGCGCGTCCCGGCGGACGGCCACTCGTGAGCCGGCGCCGCACCTGCCGCGCTCGGCCTTCGCTGCCGGGCAGTTCCTTGTCGTCGGGTCGCCGGGTAGGACCGCCCGAGGGCTCATCGACGCGGTGAGCCGGTCGCAAGTCCTCCAGGCGGGCCGAACACCCGCTCGGCCCCTTCGCCCGCTCGAGCAGCCCGGCGGCGGCGAACTTCCGCAGTCGCGGTGGGCGGCGGCGTCGACGCCTGGCGCCGCGGAAGAGGGCGAGGAAGCCCTCGACCAGCCGGTGGCCCCGCGGGGGCGGCGGCCAGGACTCGGTGAGCCAGCCACCGTTGAACAGAGCGAGGTCCGCCGCGGCAGCGGCAGCACGCCGGGCAGCGCCCCGCGGGCGGCCAGGTCGAGCAGGTGCGCGAGGTACTGGCGGCGCAGGATCTCCACCGCGGACAGGTAGCAGCCGGGCGGCAGGATCTGCCGGCGATCATCTCCCGCGGCTCGGTCAGGTAGTAGCGGTCGCGGCGGCTGCGGTCGACCATGGTCAGCAGGAGCGCGTTGCCGGTGCGGCGGCCGGCGCGGCCGACCCGCTGGACGTAGTTGGCCGGCCCCTGCGGCAGCGAGGCGAGCACCACGGCGGACAGGTCGCCGATGTCGATGCCCATCTCCAGCGTGGGGGTGCAGGACAGCACGTTCGGGTCGCGTGTACCGGCGTCCCGTCGGAACGCCGTCCTCCACCGTTCGCGCTCGGCCCGGGTAAGCAGGCCGGTGTGCTCGGCGGTGACCACCTGGCACGCCGGCTCCCGGTACAGCCGCCGGTAGTAGTCGTCGCTGAAGTCCCGGCCGAGGCCGGCTCCGGGTCGCGGCCCCGCAGCCGGCCGGCGCAGCGGTAGCGGGGGCACGGCTGCCCGTCCCACTGCGTCGGCGTCGGGTGCAGGTCTGTTCCCGCGCAGGAGTCGCACCGCACGACCGCGTCCGGCCGCCGCCCGTCGTGCAGACAATCGGACCTGCACGTGGCCTGGCTGCAGCCCGTAGACCGCGGCCGCCGTCCGCGGTGGTCCGCGCCGAGAGGACGCCCGCGTCGGCGAGCGCGGGCAGCAGCCGCGGCAAGTACGCCGGCGCGGCCGCTGCGGAGGCCCAGGCAGCGCCCGGTCCAGTCCTCGTACCAGCCGCGGCGCGGTCGCGACGTCGAACTCGCTGGCTCTGCGGCGCTGCCGTAGCAGGAAGCCGGCGCGGCCAGACCCGCGGGGAACGCCGGCATGCCCGGTCGGGCGGCCGCCCCAGATCTGCCAGCGTCGGCGACCGGCCTCCGCCAGGTACGGGTCGAGCCAGGCGTGCCGGACCGCGCCGCGGTTGCGCAGCCGCTCCAGCAGGCCGCGCACGGGCCGAAGTAGGCCGTCCGCCGCGGCAGGTCGCCGTCGGTGACATCTGGCCCGGGCGTCGTCGTGCAGGTCGCGACGAGCTCCGCGCTGCGTCGGGTCGTCGACGGCGACCTCGGCGGCGGCCGTGCGGGTCAGCTCCAGGGTGCGGCCCTGCCGGGACCGGAGCCCGAACTCCAGGACGCGGCGAACGCGAGCCGCTGCGCGATCAGGTCCCAGGTCGGCTGGGTGCCGCTGCCCCGGCCACAGCGCGTCCACGCCGGGCAGGTCGTGCAGGTCCGGCGGCACGACCGCGGCCAGGGTCGCGCCGGTTCGGTCGGCCGCGCGTGATCAGGTCGAGCGACCAGATCGTTCAGCGCGATCGGCTCATCCGTCCCGCAGCTGCGGGCGAGCAGCGACCGCAGGGAGAAGGTGTACGAGCGGTTGGCGACGAATCCGGCCCGGTGGGCGGCGTCCTGCACCGAGTCGTTGAACAGCAGGGTCTTGCGTCTCCGGCGTCCAGCAGCTCGCCGCCGGTGAACAGCTGGGTGATCGCGCACCGACGGCGAGCGCGGCGAGGCCGGTACCGAGGAAGCGGATGGCGTTCGTCAGCCGCAGGCCGGGCACCGGTCGGCCTCGCGCCGCGTCGTCGGCGGCCGGGTCACCTGTGCAGGTCGGCCAGCACCGGCAGCCCCGGCGCGGGCGTGGTCGCCCAGGTCCGCGCGCCGAGTCCAGCGGCCGCAACCGGTCACCGCCGTCCAGCACCATCACCGGTCGATCCGCTGCCTCGGGCCGCGTCGGACTCTGCGTCGGTGGCCGCGATCATCGCCCGCCGGCGCCGCTTGTCGGCGGCGAACCCCGGCCCGGTGGATCTCTCTCCGGCGCCGATGACGAGCTCCGCCGGGTCCGCCTCGGGGGGAGATCGCCGTCCAGCCGGACCGGCCGCACTCCCGGCAGAAGACCGCCGGCAGCGGCGGCCGAGCTGCCGCTGTCGTCTCCGGCGCGCCGGCGCCCTCCGCGGACGGGAACACCGTGTCGCCGCCGGAGTCGGGCTCGGCCCGATCACCGGTCCACCGGAACGCCCGCGCCGCGCTCACCCCCGCAGCACCCGCGACACCGACCGCACCCAGTGGTGCACCTCGACGGACAGCAGCGGGCGCGCGGGTGCTCCGGAGCGCGGGCCTTCGACAGCAGGGCCACGAACCGGGCGAGCGCGGCGCCGCGACCGCCGGTGGTTCCGCACGGCCGTGCCCCAGTGGTAGCGGCGTAGCGCGGCAGCCGTCAGCAGGTCGCGCAGATCCGGGCCGCCGTCGAGCATCGCGAGCACGGCGGAGGTCAGGATGTGCCGCGTGGCCGGCGCCCAGCTCCGCCGGATCGGTGTCGTCACGCCCAGCACCGCCTCCGTGAGCCGGCCAGCCCGTCCGCCCTCCGCCGGGTCGGGCAGCGCCACCAGCTCGTCCGGGGTCGGGCAGCGGCAGCGCAGTCGCTCTCGTCGAGGAAGTCGTCCACCGACTGCCGGTCCTCCGCGATCACGGCGTCCGGCGTGAAATGGCGTGCCGAACACATCGGTCCGCCACCTCCAGCAGCGTCTCCCGTCCCGTCGTCGCGGCTCGTGGCCAGCGTCGCCGAGGTCGCCACCGGGCAGATCCGCCCCAGCGGCCGGCCCGGCTCGGCACACCCAGCGCCGAGGCCGAGCCGGCGCAGCAGCATCGCCACGTCGGTGCCCTGGGCGCCGTCGTAGGTGTGGAACTCGTCCAGCACGACGTACGCCGATGTCGGCGTCCTGCCACAGCGGCTGGTCGTCGGCGCGCTGCAGCAGCAGGTCGAGCATCTTGTAGTTGGTGATCAGGATGTCCGGGCGGTGTGCCGGATCGTCCCAGCGCTCGGTGAGCAGACCCGCCGGAACGGTCGCGGCCGCCTTGTCGCCGATGTAGAGCCCGGCGCGTCACCTGCGCCAGCTCCGGGTCGCTGGAGCAGCTCGTTGATCCGCTGCGCCTGGTCGGTGGCGAGCGCGTTCATCGGGTACAGCAGGACCGCCTTGACCCCGGCTCGGCCGGCGCGCCGTTCGCGCCGGCAGTGATCGAGCACCGGGTAGAGGAACGACTCGGTCTTGCCCGATCCGGTGCCGGTGGTCACCAGCGTCGGCTGCGGCTTGCCCGTGCACCGTGGTCAGCCGCGCGAACGCCCGCGCCTGGTGCTGATACGGCCGAACCGCCGGCGGCGCCACTCCAAGCGCGCCGCCACCGCTCGTCGCCGGCCGGAACGGGGTGCGGATCCGCAGGAACGGACCGCGGAACATGCCGACTCCTCGTCGCCCAGGAAGCCCTGCAGCGCCTCGCGCGCAGCTCGTCGGCGAGGGCGTAGGTCGTGGACAGGTACTGCAGGGCTCTCCCTGCAGCCCCTCGGCCTCCAGCGTCGGCCTCATGCGGTCCCCCGCGTCATTGCGAGCCGCGGCTGGAACACCGCGTGCGCCGCTCGCATCTCCTTCTCGCGCTCGGCCTGGTAGAACGGCGGTGTGTACCCGTCCGGCGGGGGACGCCCTCGTCCCGGTACCCGGTAACTGCGCCCAGGTCTCCTTGGTCTGCCGCTGCCCGAACGTCCGGGCGTTGCCGGCGAGCTTCCAGCCGTCGGCGTCGAACCAGGTCACGGCCTCGTACTTCTGCAGCACCGGGAAACGGCCCTGGTAGGCCGCGACCAGGGCGTCGGCGCTCATGCCGAGCCAGACCGCGACCAGCGCGTCGATCTCCACCAGCGCCGACCGGCGTTCCCGCTCGGTGCGCAGCGGTGTTCCGCCAGCCGGGGCGACCTCCTGCAGCGGCGGCAGACCCTGCCAGTCGCACGCCCACGACTCGCGTCCAGCCAGGCCGGGTCATATAGCTCGGCCCACAGATCAGCATAGGCGGCGGTGAGGCAGTTCAGCCGCAGCGTCCGCAGCAGCAACGCGGAGGCCAGCGGGTAGTCGGCTAGGGTGCGGGCATTGCGGGCGCTCGCGCCAGAAGGTCACTGCGCCCGGTGGCCCGAAGGAAGTAGTCGAGCGGAAGCGAGGCCCAGAAGCCGGCAACCAGCGCCACCGAGGATCCGGCATGACAGGCTGTGCATGGCATGAGTGCGCATCACCTGGCGGGATAATTGCCGCATAAGGGCGCGCTCGGTGTCGGGCGCGATCTGGCGGCGCCACGCGAGACGGTAGAAGTCAACGTACGGTCGTCGTGATTCCTCGACCAAGACTGCGTCGACCTTCGCCGGGTCGACGTCTGCGTCTCGGGACGCCGTCCTCGGCGACCAGCTCCCGAGCGTCGGCGATCGCTCCTCGTCGGCTCGCAGGGCGGCCAGCCGATCGTGGTCGATCCACCGGTCCTGGGCGGCGCGGTAGGCGTCGTCCCTGCCGGCAACGGTAACATACTCGGTGTCGGGCACGAAGTCCGGCGGCAGGTCGACCAGATCAAGCCCGTACGGGTCGTTGCTGTTCGCGTCGTGGCGTTTGAACACCGGCGTCGCGACGCCGAGCTGGATGCCCTTGAGGATGACCTCCTCCCAGCCTGCGGCTGGTGTTCAGTGCCGGTAGCCGGTCCACGCGGTTGTAGTCGATCAGCCGGGCCTTCTTCGCCCCGCTCTCGTGGAAGCCCGACGATATCTGCGGTCCGAGCGCAGCCAGCCGGTGCGGGTAGGCGGCCAGGGCCTCGATCGCGGCTGCCTCGCCGGTGCTCACCGGGAACAGCAGCCGGGCCTGGTCGAGCGGCTGGTCCTCCTCGTCGAGCAGTCGCCGCCAGATCGCCAGTACGGTCTCGTCGACCGTGACGACGCGGGTGCGGTGCGGCCGCTCGTCGAATTCGCCGTTGCGGTAGCGGATGCCGGGGACTCGCCGGACCGTCGTGATTGCGGGAGAGCCGCAAGGCGTCCGCGGACACCAGCCACGACAGGTGGTCGAAGCGGATCTCCCGCGGCGGCCCGTAGATGTGGACGCCGAAGTGCGCCGTGTGGCCGACAGGCTCGGGGAAGAACCGCTGGCCGGAGTTGACGAAGTCGCCGTGGATGCGCAGCCGCCGGTAGGCCGCCTCCCGCAGGGCGCCCTCCTTGTCGCCGGTGAAGTGGGTGTCCGGGTGCAGCAGCCCGGCCGTACCGGTGACAGCCGTATGCGCCCAGACCTGGCACATGAACGCCCGGTACAGGTCGGGCTGGGTGCCGACGAGGAGCGGATAACCTGCGGCGAGCCGAAGAAGGCCACCTGGGCCGTCGTCGCCGTCAGTTCGCCGAGCACGTAGCGCTCGGGTCCGGGCGCTTGAGCAGCAGCCGGCGGCGCCGGCCTTATCGTCCTCTGCCGGCTTCTCCTCGAGCTCGAACCACGGTTCGTGTTCGGCGAGCACGGCGTCGGCGTCCCACCGGGGCCGGACCCACGGCGGGTTGCCGACCTGCAGGTCGAAGCCGCCCGTCGACCGGCGAAGACATGAGCGAAGTCGAGCTCCCAGTGGAAGAAGCCCTGGTCGGCGGCGATCTTCGCGGCCGGGACGAACCAGGGGAAGCGCTCCGGGATCCGGTGGTCCGGGTCGGTGACCATCCAGAACGGGAGCTGATCCTCGAGTTTGGCCAGCTCGTCCAGGGTGGTGGCCTCCATGCCGAGAGTGCCTCGGCGACGTCGGCCCGGCCGAGCAGCGCCTCCGGGAACTCGATCCAGTCGTCGAGGTCGGCGAGCGGCACCTTGTCCCGACGTTCGGGCCGGGGTGTGCCAATGGTTCGCCTGGGCGCCGCCCTCACCGGGCCGGACGCCTCACCGTCCAGCGCCGGCTGGGCCTCCGCGCCCACCGCGGCCAGCACAGCCGCCCCGGGCCCGACCGGATCTGCCGTCGCGGTGCCGTCCAGCAGCGCGGCGTCCTGGAGCGGCCAGAACCACAGCGCGCACCAGGCGTCCATGAGCGTCTTCAGCCGCCAGTACGGCGTGCCGGCGGCGTCCAGGTCCTCGACGACCTGCTGCCGCGTCACCGCTCCGCCGGACGGGGGAGGTCGGTCGGCACCCCAGACCTCGATGTCGCGGCGAGATCTCCCGCTCGGAGAGCTCCAGCCGCTGCACGACCAGGTCCCACAGAAACTCGACCCGCCCGGCCAGGCCCTGCAGCCGTCGGACCTGGGCTTGGCAGTGGGCTTGCGCAGGATCGCCCGGCGCCAGGTGCCGAGCCGGCGGGCGTCCTCGGGTGCGAGTGGCGGGCCTCCTTCGATCCGGCGACCGCGCCCCAGCCGTCGGCGGGCAGCAGGAAGTGGTGGATGGCGCCGGCCGGCAGCCGCCCGTCGCGGAGCGGGTGTCGCTCGGCCGGGCCGGGTCCTTCGTCGCCGCCCAGCCGCCGCTGGAGAGTCCTTGGCCGTGTAGGCGCGGCGGGCGGCGCCGATGAGCGAGTTGCCGCGGCGCAGGTGCAGGCCGAACCAGGGCGCCTGCAGGCCGGGGTGCATGACGTTGAGCCACAGCGACACCTCGGCCAGCTCGACCGCGGTCGCGTTGAGGTCGACGCCGTAGCAGTTGTGCAGCGCGATGTACGCCTTGACCTTCTGCAGCTCGGTGTGCGTACTGCTCCGCGGTCGATCGTCTCGTCCAGTCTCGTCCTGGCGGCGGCGCAGGTATTCGGCGGCGACCTGGTTGATCGCCTCGTTGAGGAACGCGCCGGAGCCGAGCGCCGGCTCGCAGATCGTCCAGTCGAGCAGGTCCCGCGCGGTGACCTCCCGTGCCGTCCTGGTCGAGGCGGTGCTTCAGCGCGAGCTGGACGGTGACCTCGGTCAGCGACTGCGGGGTGTAGTAGGAGGCGCTGGTCTGCCGGTCCCGGCCGGCGAGCCGGTAGACGAACGATCCGGCCGGGTAGCGCACCCGCGCTTGCGGCCGGTCTCCTCGTCCTCGCGCGTCACGAAGACCTCGTCCGGGTAGTCGTCGACTGGACGCCGGGATCATCCACGAGCCGTCCTTCGGGTCGCCGTCCTTGGCGACCTCGTACAGCTCCTCGGCGGCGATGAAGCCGGTGTAGGACATCAGGCCCTCGTAGACCGCGCCGAGCTGGTTGATGCCGAGCTGGGCGTAGGAGATGAAGCCGCCGCGCTCCTTCCGGCCTCCCCGGGTGAGCATCAGCAGTCGCAGCACCTGGTGCAGGGTGCCGTTGCGCAGCCGGGTGTCGAGTACCGCTGCGGGCCGTCCGGGTCGTCGGGTCGCGCAGCCGGGGTGCTCGGCCGGCCGATGTGCTGATCGCGTCGGGCAGGAACAGGTCGGAGCGCAGCGGCTCGAACCGCAGGCCCTCGCCCTCGCTGCCACTCTCCGCGCCGGGGCGCCGCTCGCGGTGGCCGTCGTTGACCATGCGGAACAGCAGGTCGAGCGACTCGTAGAGGTGGAAGCCGGCCCGGGCGCTCTCCTCGACGAGCGGGTCCGGGCGACCAGGTCACCGAGGCGGGCCAGGCTGTAGCCCTCGGCGTACTCGGGGTCGTCGACCGGCAGCACGCCCAGCTCGGGCCGGGCCTCGGCGTAGAGCAGGAACAGGATGCGGTAGAGGTAGCGCAGCGACTCCCGGGCCAGTTCGCGGCCAGCGTCGCCGGTGTCCATGACTGCTCCGGCCGGACGCCGGCCTGCGCGGATCCGGTCCAGCACCTCGTTGGCGATGAGCTCGACCGACAGGCGCAGCCCTTCGCGCAGCTCGGCCGAGACCCCGACCGCGTGCTGGCGTGAGCCGTCGACCAGCCTGGCGAGCGGGCCGGTGCCGCCCTCGGCCGGCGGGCGCAGCGAGTCGGCGCCGAACAGCGCCGCGATGACGTCGAGTTCGCCGCCGGCTGGTGTCGTTGCGGCCGAGCGCGGCGTCGAGGCTGACGGCGAGGTAGCGGCCCTCGCCCCAGGCGTGCCGGTCGGCGAGGATCAGCACGCCGCCGCTGAGGATCAGCACGTAGCGCGGCGGGTCGTCGGCGCCGAACAGCCAGGCGGCCAGTCCGAGCCGGCGTCTGGTGTCTCCGGCGCTCAGCGTGACGGGTCGAGCAGCCGGCCGGCGCGCGGGGTCGTGCGCGGCGTCCGGTTCGGCCGCCCAGCCGCAGTCGATGGCGATGATGTCGCCCTCCGCGTACAGCGACCAGGATCTGGTGTTCGGCGTTGCCTTGGCTGACGGTGTGTGTCGGGGGCCCGATCGGGAAGCCGAAGGCGTCGAGCACCCGGTCGTGCAGCGCGTCGAGGCGCTTGCGCCAGGCCGGGTCGACCTTGTCGGTGGGCAGCCCGCCGCGGCGTTGTCCTCGGCGCCGGCGGCCAGCTCGGCCTTGGCGGCGAAGTAGTCCGCGGCGCAGCCCGCGCAGCCGCTTGCGCGGCGTCAGCCCGTCGTCCCCTCGCGCGGCCCAGCGGCGAGCAGCCCTCGCTGCTAGGTCGGGCAGCACCTCGGCGAGGTAGTGCGCCGAGAGGTACTCCCCGGGTTGGGGAGCGCGTCGAAGCTCATGCGGCCCCCTCCAGGACGGCGAGCACGCGCAGCAGCGGCTCACCCGCGTGCCCAGCGATTCGCCAGCCGCCGCTGCCGGGTCGCGTTCGGACGCCGGCGCTCCGCTGCGGTCCGGCGATGTCCAGCAGGCTGGACTGCTCCCAGTGATCCAGCTGCGTGCGGTGCTCGCGCATCGGCACCTCGACAACCTCGTCCCACTCCTCCGCTTGCGCACAGTCGGCACGGGCTGCCTCGACCGCCGCTGGGACCAGCTTCTGCAGCGGCGCTGATGTCGCCGGGCATCGGGTTGGCCATGGTCGGGCCGACCTCGGCCGCGTTCAGCGCCTCCTCCATCGGCCGGACCGTCGGCTGGCCCGGGAGGCTGCTGACGGCCATCCAGTCGACCACGGTCGGCCTGGCCGAGCCGGTTGCAGTAGACGCCCTGGACCAGGAACACCGGGCCGTCACGTCGGCGGTCAGCACCGGGGCCTGCTGGCGGCCCAGCCGCGCGAGCACCTTGTCGACCAGCCAGTCGACCATCGGGTGTACGTCGCTGAGCAAACGTGACGTCCGGCCAGGCGTCTTGCCCTTCCGGGCCGCGCTCCAGCTTGTCCTCTGCGGCTCCGGTCGAAGGTCAGCTTCAGCCGTAGTCGTTGACCTCGCTGCCGCCAGATAGGACCGGGCAGGTCGGACAGCCGTGCTCCAGGTCCGCCGGTGGGGTGAAAGCGAGGACCTCGTCCTCGCGGCGCAGCTCCAATGGCGTCCCCGGTGCGCGTACACCTCGCTGCAGCGCGTCGTCGACGAACTCCTCGGTGGCGTCGAACAGGGTCGTCTGCGTCACCTTCGCCGGCTCCGCGGATCTCCGTCTGCCGGAACCGAGCGAGCAGGTCGGCGAGCACGTCGTCGTCCCGGCATCTGTCCAGCGACTCCTCGACGGTCCGCCCGGCGAGCAGGTCCTTGATCAGCCGGTCCTCCTCCGCTTGGCGTCGTACAGGCCGGTGACCGCCTCGGCGGTGCCGAGGCTGCGGTGCGCTTCCTCCTCGCGGTCCAGCAGCTTCTCGGCGACCGTGGTGTCGTCCTTCGCACCCTCGTGCGCGGAGGTGAGGATCAGTGCGCGGAACTGCGGCGGATGGCGCTGGCCGTAGCGGTCGATGCGGCCGTTGCGCTGCTCGATGCGGATCAGGCTCCACGGCATGTCGTAGTGGATCAGGTGGTGGCACTGCTGGTGCAGGTTGACGCCCTCGGACGCGACGTCGCCGGTGAACAGCAGCCGGACCGGGCTGCCGCGCCAGGGCGAACTCCTCGACGACGTCTGCTGCTCGCTGTCGGGACGCCGCCGTGCATCACCCGCACCGCGCCTTGCCGGTGAGGCCGAGCCGGCTGGCACCACCTCGGCGAGCCACTTCAGCGTCGGCACCCGCTCGGAGAAGACCACCACCCGGGTCGGCTGCCCGGCCCGACGCCGATCTCCTTCAGCTGCCGCGACCAGGGCGTCCAGCTTCGCCGGTCGTCGTCGGTCATCGCGCTCGGTCAGCTGCGAGAATCGCTGCAGCGCGGCGCGCTCGGTCCTCGGCACCATCGCTCGCCGCCAGCGTCCGCAGGCGGGCTTCGGTGGTCTCGTGCAGCGCCCGGTGCGAGGACAGGAAGGACTTGAGCAGGGTGTACGGGAACAGGCCGGTCCGCCCCGCCCGAGCGGCGCGTCCGGACCGCAGCCAGACCTCGGCCAGTTCCGCGAAGATCTGCTCCTCGGCTGGCGTCGCCGGGCACCGGAGCGGCACCGACGGGCCCGGTCGGCCCAGCGGTCGCCGATCTGGTCGCGTACCTCGGGGCTGATCTTCGTCCGGCGCAGGTAGAGGTGCGCGATGTCCTCGGCCTCGTAGTTCGTCGGGTCGGCGATCGCGGCCGGGTCGAGCAGGCGGATCAGCTCGGCGAACGACTCGCTGTCGCCGTTGTGCGGGGTGGCGCTGGCCAGCAGCAGCGCGTCGGTCCGCGGCGCCAGCAGCCGGGCCAGCCGGTTCCGCAGGCTCCTCCCGCTGATCAGGTTGTGCGACTCGTCGATGACGACCGCGTCCCAGTGGATGCTCTCCAGGTGGTGGCCGTACTGGCCGACGCTCTTCAGCGTGTCGATCGAGATGATGACCCGCTTGAAGTACGTGAACGGGTTGCGCCCGGCCGGGATCTCCCGCTGGATGCGCTCGATGCCGACCGAGTCCAGCCGCGACCAGCGGGATCGAGAAGCGGGTCCACAGCTCGTGCTGGAACTGCTCCAGGACGTGCTGCGGGGTGACGACCAGGATCCGGTCGCCCCGCCCCCGGCGGATCAGCTCGGCCAGGATCAGGCCGATCTCCAGGGTCTTGCCCAGCCCGACCACGTCGGCGAGCAGGATCCGCGGCCGCAACCCGGACAGCGCCAGCTCGGCCGGGCGCTGCTGGTAGGGAGCGGGTGTCAGCAGGAACCGGTCGGCCAGCGCGAGCCCCCGCTCCGACTGCGGCAGCGGGGTCCGGCGCAGCACCGCCTCCAGGAACAGCCGGCTGCGCCGGAACCGGGGGCTGGGTCGCGACCAGCCTGGTCTCCTCCGGCCGCAGCACCGCACGTTGTCGAGCCCGGTGAAGAACGTCGCCTCCACGTCCTGGACGAACTCGGAGACACCGAGCGCCCGGATCTCGTGGCCGTCCGCGGTGGGGGTGGTGGTGCGGACCAGCCAGACCTCGTCGCGGACGATGACCTGCGCACCCGGCGCGATCCCGCCCTCAGCCATGCATCCATCCTGCTTTTCGTCGTCGACGGTCGCCGGTCACGTCCTACAACCGGCCGCTGGGGGCGTACGCGTCGCGCAGGCGGCGGGCCGCCCGGACCGCCCCCGGCGCCGAAACACGACTGGTCAGCTCGCCAATCGGGCGGGCCGGGCGTGGAGTCCGCCACGGGGCCGGCGGGTCGTCCGGGGGATCTCCCGGCTCCGCCCCCGACGGGGGCGGCACACCGGCCGCGGTCACTCGGCGCAACAGTTCACGGGCTCGGACCGCGGTGAATCCGGCGCCCTGGACGACCTCGACCAGCGCCGCGACGGCTGCCGCCAACGTCGGGCGATTCCCCGGCTCCTTCGCCAGCATCGCCCCGACCACCGGCACCAGCGCCGGCGGCAGGCCGGACAGGTCCGGGTCAACGTTCGGCGAGGTGATCTGCTGCATGAGCACGTAGTCGGAGTCCGCGGCATAGGGATAGTGGCCGGTGCCGGCGTACACGAGCGTGGCCCCGAGGGCGTACACATCGGCAGCCGCAGTCAGATCGTCGGCCCACACCTGCTCCGGCGGCATACACAGCAACGTCCCGACCACCGTGCCCGGCGAGGTCAACCGGCTCGGCGACTCCGCGACCTTCACCCCGGTCAGCAAAGCCAGGCCGAAGTCGATCACCACCGGCCCGCTCTGCGCCAGGATGATGTTGTGCGGCTTCAGGTCGCGATCAACATCCCGACCCGGTGGATCGTCGCCAATCCCTCGCCCAGCGCCGCACCCAGAATCGCCACCAGCACCGGTTCGAGGGGACCGCGCTCTCCCACGTACTGCCGCAGCGTGGCACCTGGGACGTATTGCACCGCCAGCCACGGCTGCGACGCCTCCGCGTCCCCGTCGACGTAGGACACGATCCGCGGACCGAAGACGGTCTTCAACGCGTCGATCTCGGCGGCGAACCGGGCTCGCTCCTCGTCCGTGAAGTGATCATTGCGGATCTGCTTCACCGCGAGTGCTCCCCGGCGGGAGACACCGCCAGGTAAACCACACCCATCCCGCCGGACCCGAGGAGCCTGTCCACCTGGTACGGCCCGATCTGTACCGCCCCGTGGGGCCCCGATCCGGTCATGTCCGCGCCTCGACGCCGGCATCCGGCGCTGGCCATCGACCCACCACCGGCCGCACGGCCTCGACCGATAGAACAACAACAACGTCCCCCTCATCGCAGGTCACCGTAGCGGCCTTGAGACGCACGCTCCGGAATCGGACTCTCGGCGGCACGCCAGGTCACGGAGATCATCGCGGCGGACACACCTACTGGTTAGCCGGTACCAAGCCTTCGGACGCAAGTAGACTACTTCATCAGAGCGCGTCTGTTTGACAGTGCGAGTCGAGACCGGGTTCGTGCAGGTGTCCGTCACGAACAGCTCGACCCGGCTCTGGCCCCCGTCGTCGATCGTGCTGGCATGCGGGGTCGCCCTGCGGAACACGACACGCTCATTGAGCAGGTCGACCTGCAACACCTTCGAAACGGCATCCCGGATGGCGCGTCCGAGTGCGGTGCCTCGGTAGCCGTACCAGTGCGGCAGGTGTACGCGGGCGGAGGCGGCAGGGGGATACCGAGGATTTGCTCGGTCTCGGTGAAGTCGAGCTGGATCTCGTCTCGGTCCTGCTGCCGTAACCATGCCCAGGGCTGCCGATACTTCCCGTCGTCTGCAGGCATCGCCAGGTCGTTGCTTCGATGTCTCCAGCGTCGCGGGCGGCTTCCTCGGTCTCCACAGGTACGTGTTCGGGTTGGGCGGTGGGGCTGACGGGTCGGGGCCAAATCCTGGCGAGGCGATCGACGAGTTGGGCGCTGCGCAGCAGGATCGACTCTTCGGTCCACTCCGTCTCGTTCCTCCCGACGACGGCTGCATTGAGCTGAGCTGGCTGTTGTCGAGCAGGTAGGACCGCTTACCTTGGCCGGTGAGGCCGCGCGAGAGGATGTCGGCGTCGGTCCAGGGGCGGTTCGACAGCGCCGGATTCAGCCTCACGCTGACCAGCGTGAGGTTGCCGAGAGATCCGCACGAGCCATCGCGGCGCGCCACCGCGACGTCGTCGACGCGGAGGGTCGTGGCTCCGCCTCCACCGTGGCCGACCGGGCCGTCACGCTGCTTGGGCGCCCCGGTGCGGAACCCGGCTCAGCGCGGCGCGGGCGGCGGCCTCGGCGTCGAGCGGGTCGGACTTGCCCTGCAACCGGCGGGTCTTGCGGTCGGGCCGGTCGACCTCGACGAGCTCGACCCCGGCCCGTGCAGGGCTCGGGCCAGGCCGGCGCCGTAGACGCCGGTGCCCTCGACCCCGACCAGGACCAGCTGCCGAAGCCCCGCAGCCAGGCCAGCAGCGCCGCGTAGCCGGCCGCCGGTCGCCGCGAAACTGCCGGTGCCCAGCAGCCCGTCCGGCGCCGTCGATCACCGCGGCGGTGTGGGTGTCCTTATGCGTGTCGACGCCACCGGTGACCTCGATCGCCCGTCCCGTCGCTTCCGTCTGGTGGCATGCGATCGTGGACATCGCCGTCCTCTCCGTTCGACGGGCAGGGCGGCACGCACCAGCCGGGCGAGCGGACAAGACAGTGACGGGGCCTCTGGCCAGGCTCCTATGAGGTCACGACGCCACGTCCGGTGAGTGCACACGAGCCCCGCAGCCGGCCGAACGACAGATCCCGTTGAAGACCCGAAGTCAGTCAGTCGCAGGGTCAGAACACCGGCTGCGGGGCTCCCCTACATCCTCACTGTCAGTCGCGCTGACTCCGCCGTCTCAGGCGTGAACGACCTGCCGTGAGCGGTACTCCGCCTGCTTCCACAGCGTCGTCGGACCCTGGTTTGCCCACGGTCCGCTCCACGAGATCAGCGCCGGGCTGATGCTCGCAAACAGCCGAGAAGAGTGCGTTGTAGGGAATCTGCGCAGGTGCTGATGTCAGTGCGACGCCGCCTTGCCGCGGCGTCTGCTGCAGCAGCTGGAGCAGCGGGTGATCGCCACGATGCGCCCGCATCGCCGACTGGAGGAGGGTGCAGGTCCAGTGCCCGTCCCGGGTCGACCGCACCGCGAACACGTGTTTGCGCCCCGGCCTCCTTACCGAGTACTGGCGCCGCATCCTGTTGACCGTCATCCCCCGGGAAGGCCTGGGTTGATAGTAGAGCCGGACTGCCATAGCGGAGTGGTCACTGAGCCTGGTCTCCCGCGGTTCGTGCAGATATCCGGCGGCCTGCACCACCCATCCGTGCCCGATAAAGCGAAAGACGTAGTCAAAGCGATAACCGGCACCGCTGCGGCGACCGAACCAGGAGTAGTCCATGTCGCTGGGGTGCGCCTGGCGGTAGGCGTCGAGGAAGCCGTTGGCGGCGAAGGCCCGGTAGAAGTCGTACTCCCACCGTCCGTAGATCTGATGGTGCGGCTCGTGCCCCGGCTCGCCCACGTTGAGGTCGCCGGCGATGACCACCGGGTGAGCACAGGACCCGAAGTGTCTCCCCATCTCGGGGACAGGGCGGTGACCGCCCCTTGGAACTCCCGCTTCGCCACGTTTCGGCCCTCGGGCCGCCTCGGGAGGGGACGTAGAGCCCGGTCAGGGCCACCGAGAGCCCACCCAGGCGTAGCAGCGCGTCGCACCGGTGCGCCATCGTCCGAAGTGCGCCGGGGATCCGTACCAGCCGACCGCGGCGGGCGGCCAGGACCACCCCCGCGCCCGAGGCGGAATTGTCGATTCCCACCAGATGGTAACCCGCCCTTCCGAGCTGGTCGGGCAGCACGGTCCCGGCAGCGGGCGTACCTCGGTGAGGACCACGACGTCGGGAGCCTGCTCGCAGAGCCAGGCCGCCTGCCGACGTGTCCGCTCGGCGCCGGCTCGCTGGACGTTCCAGGTCACCAACGTCATTGCCGTTCCTGCCGCACGTCCAGGGGCGGTCACGACCCGTCTGTCCGATCAGACCGCTCGTCCACGAACACCTCGCCCCTTGAGTCGAGCCGGTGCTGGACCGCGGCCATGATCCCCGGCGGGCGATCGAGCCGGTGGACGGCCGCCGACACGCTGCCGCCAGATTGCGCCGAACCTGGTGGGGCGTCGTGAAACCAACCAGTACGACCGCGTGCTCGTACCTGTCCAGGCACGCCCACAACGCGAGCGACAGCAGTGCGTCCTCGTAGTGCCCACCACCGACCGCACCTGTTCGAGGCCCTCGGCGATCACCGTCCGGCTGTCCGGCTGGAACCAGCGCTTACGGGAACGGTGATCAAGCGGACCGAATGTGCGACCAGCGCCTTCCATTCCCGCCAAAAGGCTTTGCGCGAGTGGCTTGTTGACCAGCACCCCGAGGGAGTGCTGGGCGGCGAACGAGTAGATGCCGCTGGATCGGTCCGTCGGCGTGAGCAGGTTGTCCCGAACCCCAAGGACGTCCGCACCCACCTCCGCGACCGTGCGGTAGAAGCGAGCGGTCTTGTCGGTGCGCGCGCCACTGGCAACCCGGAGCCGCTCCACCGCGAACCGGTGCGGCCCTCGCGCGCCGACCGCTCGGACCAGACCCTCGGCCCGGAACTGCGCCATGGCCGCGGCCGCCCCGTCGAGCCATCGGTCCCCGGGACCGAAGTCGGAATGGTGGAGGAAGTAGATGTCCAGGTGGTCGGTTCTAAGGTTCTCCAACGTCTGCTCCAGCTGGCGCCGCATGTGGCCCGGCTCAAATCCGTGTTCTGCTGTGCCTGCGAAGTAGCCGACCTTAGAGCTCAGCACAATCTCGTCGCGTCGAACACCGGCGACGAGGCGACCAATCAACCGTTCCGAGCGGCCGTGCCCATAGATGTCGGCCGTGTCGAAAAGCCGGGCGCCGCCTGCCCACCCGGCCTCGAGCCCCGCTGCGGCGGCGCGTACGTAGCCTCCGCTGTCCCACCCCATGGGCAGCCCTAGGTTGGAGTCGGGGCCTCCTATCGCCCAGCATCCGATGCCTACCGCCGGGACAGCGATCCCCGACCGACCGAGTGTCCGCCACGGGAGGTCGTCCGTCATCAGCCGCACCCATGGGTCACCGGAGAACCCCCTCCTGGGACGCGAGCGCCTCGCCGCCGGTCGGTGGCAGGGAGGACGGGGGAAGTGAACACCACAAGCTGGCCGTGACGCAGGCGAAGGACGCTGCCGCCGCCGGGTGACCGCCGATCGCCAACCAGCGGTCCAGGAAGGCGGCGGAGAACACCGAGCCCGCTCCCTGGAGCTGCAGAAGCCGAACGGGCGGGGCGGCACCTGCCGTGCTCGGCACCGGCTGCCAGCACCGCCCCGCCGCTTCCGGCTGTGACGACGGCGACCTCCGCTCCGGTGAACTCGCGCAGGTCCCGAGCCACCAATCGGGCACGCTCCACGTCTCCGTCCGCCACGCTTGTCTGGACCACCGAGACCTGGTTGCCTAACTCCCTAGCGGCCAGCCAGGACGGGGGCGGAGACCCGCCGAGGTTCGCGAGTACCAGTTGCTCGTCCCCGCACTCCCGGAGAATGCGCTTCGAGCTGTCACCCAGGATCTCATAACAGTCGACGTACACAGCTCGTGCCCGGTGCACGCCGGAGAGGTCGGCGCCGGCGAGCTCTTGGAGGACACCGGGAAGATGCGGAAAGAAGGTTCGGCCGCCGGCGGAATCGCAGACGACGACACTAGCCGGCGTCACCGTGCGCCGGATGTCGGGTGCCGCAAGGCGGACGCCCCAGGTGCGGAGGGTGCGAAGGACGTGACGGCCGGCCGAGTCGTCGGCGACACCGTTGGTCGACAGGACCACGGAAAGTCCCAGCCGCGCGGCCGCTCCCGCCGCTATCGGTCCGTCGGCAGCGAGGAACGATTCACGGCGCAAAACTTCGGAGCCGTACTCACGTGGAGGATAGGCATCCACGTAAGTGTCTCGACATGCGCCAGATAACTGAAGAACAGGACATCGGTGGCCGCACGCGAACCATCTGGCCCTGCGGGATCCACTTCGGCGACAGCTCCCTCTAGATCCGGGACAGCTCCCACCCGAACTCCGAGTAACCTGTCCGCGCCGCATACTTGGTCATTGCGGTCGCGACGTACGGTATGACATCGATGGCGCAGTTGTCCAGAGGACGCCATCAGGCCGCACACTTGGCCGGCTCCATGACTCGCGGCTCGCCGAGCCAGCTCCGGGCCGCAAAGAAGAAGTCGATGCGCTCCGGGCCACCGGGGACGCGTCGGTGCATGACATGCGCGAACTCGAGGTCCGTCCGTCCGACGTCGACGCCAATCTCCTCCCGCGCCTCGCGGGCGACCGCTTCCGAAACCGTCTCCGACCCATCGAGATGACCGGCCGGAAGGCTCCATCGACCGTCCTCGTACCCGGTGTTGTACCGCCGGAGGAACAAGGCGTCCTCGCCGCGCAGCAGCAACAAGTGGACAGCGGATATCACAGTGAAGCGCCCCGTCGCCATTGTCGACATCCCCTCGACCGCTGCGGAGCACCGTCGGCATCGGCACCCCTGAACCCGGGGAACGTACCGAAGCTGCCTTGTGGATCGCATGTGGACACACCAGCCGGATGCTGTGCATATCCGCGCCGTTCCCGGGCCGCCGCTGTGGACGGGAGAACGGAAGTGCCAGCAAGGAGCGACGAGGAGCCTGTGGGCCGGCGGAACGAGCTGTGGAGAAACCGGCGAGGAAAAATTACCCGGTTTCGCGGGCTGCACGGCGTTGATAAGGGACCAGCCGACCGATCGCCGCCATCGATCGTGCTCGGTGACGAGGAGCTCGGCATGCTCCGCCGTGAGGTCCGGGCCGAGGAGCGCACGGTGTCGGACAACGCCGTGGCGAGGCCGGACCTGCGCCGGCCGAGGATCGCCAGCAGGGAGAGGTTCAGTGCCGAGCGGGCCGACTCCTCGGCGTTGCGGTCCATCCCTGCCGCGGCCGCCACCATGTCGGCGAGGACGTGGACGGCCGCGTCCTTTAGCACCACCCTGGCATCGCGGACCCGGCGGCGCGGCTCGCCGTCGAGCAGTTTCTCCAGCAACTTGAGGCTGTAGTCCAAAGCAAAGTTGCGGTCGATCCAGAGTTGACTGTGCGCGGCGCAGCGACCGATCCGCCAGTCGGCGAAGGCCGCGCCGACCCGTCCCATCGCCGGTTCCGGCGCACCGGCGAGACCCGCAGCCTGGACACGGCGCGTATACGGAGCGCCGATTAGACATTCCATGGAGACCAGCAGGTACGAGACCGCAGTGTAGAAGCCGACGCCGACACTGTGCTGGGCCACGAAGGCTGGATCCCGTACGCCGTCGACGATGTCCTCCGACGTGAGATGCGGCAGCGGACGGAGCAGCACGTCCTCCCGGAGCTGGAAGGACAGCGACTGCCGGAGCTCATTCATCGTCATCAACTGGTCGAAAGTGATGTACGTGAGTCGTACCGGGACACCGAGCGCGGTCAGGGTCCGTACGGCGAGGACGTTCTGCTCCGCTGTCGTCTCCTTCGCGAAGCGGGCGAGGATCGAATCGACGCCGGACTCCACACCGAACAGGCAGCGCCGGAGCCCGGCGTCCACCATGGCTCTCCAGAACTCCCCTCGTCGGACGTGCCAGGACCGAGTCGCGTTCGCCCGCACGACCTGGTCCACCCGGCATGAGGTCTCCCACCGGAACCTGTGGTCGTGCAGCGCCGTGGCGACCGCGGTTGCCCGGTCCTCGGCATCCTGCTCCCGACCCAGGAACTCCTCGTCCACCAGGTAGACGGTGCGGGACGTGGCCGGATGGCGGTCGAAGGCCTCGCTCATGGCCGCCAGGGTCGGACGAAGCCGGTCGGCGGAACTGCCGGCCCAGCTTCCCTTGTGTCCTCGCGGGCAGAAGGAGCAGTAGTTGGTGCAGCCCCGAGCCGATTCGAGCTGCGCGACGCCGTGCCGGGCAAGCGTCTCGTCGAGCAGGTCCAGCTCGGGCTGAACATCGGCGCGGAGGCGGTTGGGACTGCCCGCGGTCCGGCGGAACCGCGGCGCAGCTGTCGCGCCGGCCTGCGTGCCGCGGTAGCCAAGGCCCCTAATCTTCTCCAGGTCGAGGACTCCATGCCAGTGGTCGAGCAGGTCCTGCATGGTGTCCTCGCCCGCTCCCCGGGCGACGAGAAGCCACGGATACCGCTCCAGAAGCAGACGCTCGTTGCGGGCGGTGAGGCTTCCGCCGGCAACGACGAGCGGACGGACCGGACGGCTGCCGACGTCGTCCAGGATCTCCGTGAGGAGATCGTGCTGACCGAAGGTCGCCGAGAGACCCAGCATGTCCGGTCGGTCGACGGAGACCCGCCCGACGATGTCGGCGACCGTGGCCCCGAGCTGCATGTCCATCAGATCGACCCGACCGGTCAGCGTCTCACGGGCGGCGCGGGCCAGATCGGAGATGCCGAGCGGGAACCTCGGAAGCGGGAAGACCTCGGGCCGATAGAGGGCCGCCACGAGCACGACGGGACGCAGCAGACGCCGCACCGCTGCTGGAGTCAGCTCCGCCCAGGACATCCACTGGTCCGGCTTGGACAGGCGGATGGCGCCGGCGGCCCATGCCGGCCACGGCCTGGCGCCCAGCGCCGGCCCCGTCAAGTCGGCGAGGAGCCAACAGGTCTCGTCCTCCAGCGCCTGGATGGCTAGCAGGCGGCGGTCCAGTGAGCCGGTGACGACGACGGGTCCGGCGACGCCACGCAGGTGGACGGCTGCCACGCTGGCCAAGGCATTCGGCTGGGACGCCGGTATCGCAGCGACGGCATCGAGTATGGGAGCTGCGAGTTCGGGGGCCACCGTCCGCATGGTGTCGAAGACTCGTTGGTGGATCGGCGAAGGCTGCTCGGCAGAACTCACTGCGCTCACCCCGTCCGTACCAGGCCTGATCCCATTATAGTGTCAGGAAGATGACTCATCCTCCGGTTGCGGCCCGGTCGGGATGCGGGGTGGGGCGGGCGTGGTGGGATTCCAGATGCGGCGTGCTCTTCGCGGACCGCTCGGTCGGCACCTTCGGGATGTGGCCGCCTATGTGCAGCCGAAGCCGTCGAGCGACATCCGGTCGCCGGGCCGGGACGCGGTGGAGCTTGCCCCCGCGGCATTGGTCTCTGGGAGTGCCTCTCGGTCGGATCCGAATGGTGCAGAGATCTGTCGCCGTTCTCGGCGAATGTGAACGGGACTAGCGTCTCCATGCTCGCATATAGAGGACTGGTGAGCGGTCCACCGATGACAAGAATGCTCCCGGAGAGAGCTCCGTCCAGGGACGATTTCCAAGCGCTGAGGATCTCGACGTCACAAGAGCCCGAGTATCACCTCCCCAACTCTATCCCACCATCGCTGAGATGTAGCAAGTCTCGACTGCGTGGCGGAAGTTGCCATACCTGCCCAAGTACAAACGTCGCTGACGCCAAAAGAGAGCTATTCGTGCGAGCAGTCCGATGGAGAGCGCTATCAGCGACGTAGTGGGGGTTGTCACCAAGTCCAAAGTGCTCACCCAGCGGACCATACTTTAAGAGCTCGACCGATGGAGCGGGAGACGGTCCACCGGTTCGTCGCCACAAGGTCGAGTTCCTCGGACCGCTCCACGTGGCCGACCAGCAGCCGTTCGACCTGGCTCAGCGGAGCCATGTCGGCAGTTTCCGCGACCATACCGACAGAATGAGGACGCCCTCTCGTCGACGATGCACGTTCTGTGATCTCGACGATGCGTCTTCCGCAGCACCTTGGCTTCTTAACCCGGCTGTTGCAGTAGGGACTTCAGGTTGAGTGCCGACACGGGGTCCAGACGAGCGAAAGTGCCTGCTCAGGGCCGTTGGATCGGAGTTGCTGAGGCTCTGATCGGTCGCACGGAGAGGCACTTCGCAGGTGCACCCTACAACAGTGCTATCTCGGACTGATCCGTTCCAGCTTGGTCCAGCCGCGCCAGCCGCGCTCCGCGAGCCGCTCCATGAGCCGGCGGGCGATCGGCACCGAGTGGAGGAAGACCGAGTCGAGGAGCTGTGCGAGTTCGTCGGGCATCTCCTGCTCGAAGGCGTCCCATCCTTCGGCGTCGGCGGTGTCGAGCGCGGCGACGATCCGGTCGGCGACGGCCGCCACGCGCGGGTCGTCGGCGGACCAGTCGAGCATTTCGGCGATGTCGCGGTAGAGCTCGACCGTCGCCGGGTCGTCGAGCTGCTGCTGCTTCAGCTTCATGAGCAGCGACATCTGCTCCGGGAGCTGGGCGGCCACGAGGATCCAGGCGTCCCGCTCGCCCTCGACCATCAGCTCCGGCAGACCGAGCTCCCGCAGCCGGTCGAGGTAGGCGACCGCGTCCGGGGGCAGGGCCAGGCTCTCGCCGGCGGCCAGCTGCGCGATTCGCTCGCGATGCCGCTGCCGCTCCCTGATCTCGGTGCGGAGGCGCCGGTCGATGTCGACGACGGCGGCGTTGAACTCCTCCTCGCCGGCGGCCAGCAGCTCGTGGACGCGCGCGAGCGGCACGCCGGCGTCGGCGAGCGTGCGGATCCTGATCAGCTCGACGACGGCGTGGGCGTCGTAGCGCCGGTACCCGGAGCGGTCGCGTTCCGGCTCCGGCAGGAGACCCTTGGCGTGGTAGTGCCGCACCGCGCGCACGGTGACGCCGGCGTACGAGGCCAGTTGGCTGATCGTCAGCACCGCGCCAGCTTCCTATCTCGCGGGCACGCGGAGGAACAGCCGGCGCGACCAGAGGTAGCCCAGCAGCGCGATCAGCGCGCACCAGCCGATCGCGAGCCACAGGTCGGAGTCCGTCGGGGCGCCGGTGACGAGGTCGCGGAGGGTGTCGATCATCGGCGTGAACGGCTGGTGCTCGGCGAACTGGCGCAGCCCGGCCGGCATCTCCTCGGTCGGCACGAACGCGCTGCTGACGAACGGCAGGATCACCAGGAACAGCGGGGTGTTGCTGGCCGTCTCGACGCTGTCCGCCGCCAGGCCCATGCCGACGGTCAGCCAGCTGAGCGCGAACGCGATGAGGATCAGCAGCCCGATCGCGCCGAGCCAGCCGAGCAGACCGGCGTCGGAGCGGAACCCGAGCAGGAACGTGACCGCCGTCACGACCACCACGGCGAATCCGGTCTTGATGACAGCGCCCAGCACGTGGCCGGTGAGCACCGACGCCCGGGCGATGTCCATGGTCCGGAACCGGGCGATGATCCCGGTGGTCATGTCGGTCGCGGTCGAGATCGCGGTGCCGAGCGCGACGCTGGCGACGGTCATGACGAGGATGCCCGGCGTGATGAACACCAGGTAGTCGCTGCGGTCTCCGCCGCCCTCCTGGCCCGGCAGGCCGGCGCCAAGAGTCCCGCCGAACACGTACACGAACAGCAGCAGGAACAGGATGGGCTGGGCGACCAGCATGATCGACAACGAGGGATAGCGGCGGATGTGCAGCAGGTTGCGCCGCAGCATCGTCGCCGAGTCACGGACGGCGTAGGCGGTACTCATGCGGTGATCACCTCCGATACGGGCGTCTGGGCCGCGTGGCCGGTGAGTGCCAGGAACACGTCGTCCAGGTCGGCGGACTCGACCGTCACCCCGGTGACGCCGCCGTCGTCGAGGCCGTCGAGCACCCGGCGCAGCCCGGTGATGCTGCCGTCGCTGGGCACCTGCAGGGTCAGCGCCTCGGCGTCGATGGCGGCACCCGGATGCGCCGCCGCTGCCGCGGCCAGCCGCGCGGCGTCGGTGAACTGCACCGACACCTGCCCGCCGGGCACCCGCCGCTTCAGCTCGGCCGCCGTGCCCTCGGCGACCAGCCGACCACCGTCGAGGACCCCGATCCGGTCGGCCAACCGGTCGGCCTCGTCGAGGTACTGCGTTGTCAGCAGCACCGTCACGCCGTCGGCGACCTGCTCGCGCACGATCTCCCACAGGTGGCGACGGCTGCGTGGGTCGAGACCGGCGGTCGGCTCGTCGAGGAAGATCAGCCGGGGCCGGGCGATGAGCGTCATCGCCAGGTCCAGCCGCCGCTTCATGCCGCCTGAGTAGGTCTGCGCTCGCCGGTCGGCCGCGTCGACGAGGTCGAAGCGCTCCAGCATCACGGTCACCGCGGTGGTCCCGGTCGCCCGGTCCAGGTGAGCCAGGTCGGCCATCAGCCGCAGGTTCTCGCGGCCGGTGAGCAGCTCGTCGATCGCCGAGAACTGCCCGGTGACACCGATCGCGGCGCGCACCCCGGCGGTCTCGCGCCGTACGTCGAAGCCGGCGACGCGGATCTCGCCGGCGTCGGGGGTCAGCAGGGTGGAGAGGATGTTGACGATGGTCGTCTTGCCGGCGCCGTTGGGTCCGAGGAGCGCGTAGACGGAGCCCTCTGGCACGGTCAGGTCGACGCCATCCAGCACGGTGTGGTCACCGTAGGACTTCGTCAGCCCGGCGACCTCGATCGCGGGGCGGGAGGTGGTCATGCCCCATGCTGGAACCCTGACGCAGCGTCAGGGTCAAGCCGGCTGCACAGAGAAACTCTTCGGGCAGCTCGAGAAGATCCAGGGAGGGACGTCGTCAACCGCCGACCTGGATACGGGGCCCGAGCCGGGGTCGGACTCAGCCCAACGGATGATCTCGCACGTCACGTGCATCCACGTCCGTCAGAGTCCGTGCAGGTCCCGGCTACCGGGCGATTGCTTCTCCGGACCTTGTGGGTGCACATCTTCACCGCGGACCTCGATCTGTTCCTGGTGGTCGACGCGCCGGTTGTTAGCACGACGACCTTCACATACCGTTGTTCGCGGCCGGCGCCGTCGTTACGGAGCCGCCGTACGGGCCGGATCCGACGCCGGATCCGGCCCCCGCAGCTGAAGAGATGCGTCGGAGAGACTGGGGACCGGTGTCAGGCGGCGCGGCCGCGCCCGTGGGCGGTGTCGTCGAGGTGGTCGTCGCCCTCGATCTCCTTGGCGAACAGGCCGGACCCGGCGGCCCACAGCAGCCCGCCGACGAGGGCGAGCCAGACACCGATCTCGGGGGACAGGTCGCGGCCACCCTCGGAGATGCCGGGGGCGTCGACGAGGTAGGACAGGGCGAGCAGCGTCGCGGCGATCCCGACGGCCATCGAGGTCAGGGTGAGGCCGCGGTGCTGCCGGCGGTGGGCGCGGGTCATCGCGTACAGCAGGGCGGCGGCCAGGCCGATGCCGAGGTAGGCGACGAACGGGATCAGGCTGTCGGTCTCGTAGCCGGACACCGACGCACCGGTGACCCGCTCGGTGTCCTCGATGTCGGTGGCGAGCCAGTCGAGGAACACGGCGATGGTGAACAGCGCGATGCCGGCCAGGGTGACGTAGAGCCCCATGGGGTTGGCGCGGCGGGACCGGACGACCGGCGCGCCTTCTGCGTAGTTGGTCATGGCCCGCGGGATACCCGTCGTCCGAGAGGCGAATCCCAATCCGCAGGTACTATCCGCCGACGCGGTGACTTTCTCGATGAAGAGGAGAACCGGGCGGTTACGCGTCATAGCCTGGTCGGCCCGTCGTCTACGTATTTTGCTGCGTTTCGCCTGCGCGCAGCGCCTGCTCACCGCGCTGGCGAAGCGAGGCCACAAGACACAACAAGAACCGGCCGGGCCCATCACAGCTTCAAGGCCTCAAAAGCTCACTTTTGTCCCCGGTTCGGGGCGCTTGCGGGCGAGGACGGCTACGCCGCGGGGGAGATGGCGGTCCGAGCTGCGGAGGAAAACCATCGGATGTGAATCGGTGCGGGATTCGCGTGCGGAGCCGTCCTGCGCTTGGTGCGAGTGTCGCCCGGGTAGTCCGGCGCCTGTCGGGGATCAAGATCACTGCAGGCATCTATTTAGGTCGGCGGTCGACCAGGATTCTCGTCGCTCAGGAGAGGCGCGAGGAGGTCTCGCGGGGGGTGCACAATGCGCTGCCTCTCTCATACGAGGAGGAACACGTGACCACGGATTACTCCGATGGGACTGCGGTCGGCGCCGGCATGCCGAGCGAGCCCCGTCGGCCGACGCGGCGGCTGAGCACCGAGACCAAGGCGTCGTACAAGACCACGGAGCTGTTCGCCTATCTGGCGGCGGCGCAGGTGCAGGACCGCCCGTTCCCGCTATGGACGGAGAGGTGGCTGACGTGGTGGACCTGATCGAGCCGCTCGACGTCGTCGCTGCCGACGACCAGGACCTGGCGGACTTCCACCGACTGACCGTCGCCGCCTTCGCCGTGGACCGGCCCGATGCCGCCCCGCCCACGCTCGAGGCCGTGACGGCGCGGCTGCGCACGCCGTTCACCCACTTCAAGGACCAGCGGGTCCGGGCCGCGCGCCGCGACGGCCGCCTGGTCGGCGCGGTGCTGGTGCAGATCCCGGAGGGGGACAACGACCACCTGGCGGTCGTCGAGGTCCGGGTGCACCCGCGGCTGCGCCGGCAGGGCATCGGCTCCGCGCTCCTGGGCTCAGTGCTGCCGGAGCTGTCCCGGGACGGCCGCCGCCGCATTCTCGGCGAGGGTGTGACGGCTGGCGGCGACGGCGCCGCGTGGGCGCGGGCGCTGGGCTTCGTCGAGGTGGGCGGCTTCGTCCTGCAGGTGCTGACCGTCGCGGACGTGGACCCGGCGCGGTGGGAGGTGCCGGTGCCCGATGGCTATCGGCTGTGGCGGTGGGACGGCACGACCCCGGACGAGCTGCTGGCGTCGTACGCCGCCACCCGCGGTGCCATGGCCGGCGCGCCGGCGGGGGACACGACGTACCAGGTTCCACAGTGGACGTCCGAGGTGGTGCGGGAGGCCGAGGACCTGATCCGGAGCCGGGGCGTGCAGCGGCGGGTGGTCGCCGCCGTGCACGGTGCGAGCGGAGCGGTCGCGGGTCTCACCGAGATCGAGCTCTATCCGGACCGTCCGGCGGACGCAGTCCAGGGGGACACCGTGGTGGCGGTGGAGCACCGCGGTCAGGGGCTGGGCCGCTGCCTGAAGGCGGCCATGATGCGCCGGTTGGTCGCCGACCTGCCGACTCTGCGGAAGGTCGTGACGAACACCGCCACGGACAACACTCACATGGTCCGGGTGAACCTGGCGGTCGGCTACCGGACCACCCGCAGCATGGTCGACGTCGAGGCCGACGTCGCGGTGCTGGCGGCACAGGTGCCGCGGTAGCCGGCTCCCGCGCGCTTCTGAACGGGAGGTCTGGTGGACGTCGGGGGCTGGCAGGCGCGATCCTCACCGCCGCCCGCGAGGAGCACGACCGGGCGGCGGCGCGCGCTCAGCCAGTGACGACCCTGACGGTGCTGCCGAACCCGGTGCCGAGCCGGTCCTGCAGCGCCACTACTCCTGAGCGCCCTGCGACCCGGGACACAGTCGGGCGGCTCGTCAGCGCTCGATCATCTGCATCTGGGCGTCGGTGTGGTGGCCGCCCTCGGCGGGGGTGAGGCGGTCGAGGGCGGCAAGCTGGGCGGCGGTGAGGGCGAGGCCGTCGGCGGCGGTGTTCTCCTCGACCCGGGCGACGCGCTTGGTGCCGGGGATGGGAACGATGTCGTCGCCCTTGGCCAGCAGCCAGGCCAGCGCCACCTGGGCCGGGGTGGCCCCCACCTCGTCGGCGATCGCCCGGACCTCGTCGGCGCTGCGGACGTTGCGCCGGAAGTTCTCGCCGGTGAACCGCGGGTTGTCCTTGCGGAAGTCGTCGTCGTCCAGGGCCGCGAGGTCGGCCTCGGTACGCAGCTCGCCGGTCAGGAAGCCGCGCCCGAGCGGCGAGTAGGCCACCAGCCCGATGCCCAGCTCGCGGAGCACGGGCAGCAGCTCGTCCTGGTCGCGGGTCCACAGCGAGTACTCCGACTGCAGGGCGCTGACGGGGTGCACCGCGTGGGCGCGGCGGATCGTGTCGGCCCAGGCCTCGGACAGCCCGACGTACCGGACCTTGCCCTGCCGCACCAGCTCGGCCAGCACGCCCATGGTGTCCTCGATCGGCGTGGCTGGGTCGACCCGGTGCTGGTAGTAGAGGTCGATGCGGTCGGTGCCGAGCCGGCGCAGCGACCCCTCGACCGCGGTACGGATGTTGTCCGGGCTGCTGTCGGGCTCACCCGGAGCGCGGCCGGTGTGCGAGACGAGCCCGAACTTCGTGGCCAGCACAACCTGGTCCCGCCGGTCCTTCAGCGCCCGGCCGACGAGGTCCTCGTTGACGTACGGGCCGTACACCTCGGCGGTGTCGATGAGCGTGACGCCGAGGTCGAGCGCCCGGTGGATGGTGCGGATGGACTCGGCGTCGTCGCGGCCGGCGCCGGTATAGCCGTGGGACATGCCCATCGCGCCCAGGCCGATCCGGGACACCTCGAGCTGGCCGAGCTTCGCTGTGCGCATAGTGTCGTCGTCCTTGTCGGTTGTCGCGGGTCAGGTGAGCAGCCGGTTGCGGCGCAGCCAGGACCGGGTGGCCGGCTCCGCGGCGGCGCGGGCCTCGCCCTGCTCGGCGAGGCTCTCGCCGAGGGTGGCACCGGGACAGCTGGCGGCATAGTCGCGCTCGGTCGTGCCGAGCCCGCTCACCGCGTACGTGACGACCGGCTGGACCGTCTTGCCGGTGAAGTCGAGGGCGTTGCCGGAGTGGCAACGGCATTGGCGTGATCGGGGCCGGGTGAGGATGCTCGGCGTCGACGAGCCGCGCCGTGGGGGCCGGGTCGCGGGGCACCCGGGAGGACGCCTGATGAGTGGTGGACACACGCACCCGCTCACCGAGGAGGAGGCGGCGATCTTCGAGCCGCCGAGCTGGGAGGAGCGGTACTCCGGCGACGAGAAGATCTGGAGCGGCAAGCCGAACGACCAGCTGGTCGCCGAGGTGTCCGGGCTGACCCCCGGCACCGCCCTCGACGTCGGCTGCGGCGAGGGCGGCGACGTGATCTGGCTGGCCCGGCAGGGCTGGCGGGTCACCGGCGCCGACTTCGCCGCGAACGGCCTGGCCCGCGCCGCCCGGCACGCGGAGGAGGCCGGCGTGGCCGACCGCGTCGACTGGTGGCAGGTCGACGCGCGGGCCTTCAGCGCCGAGGGCCGGTCGTACGACCTGGTCACCTCCCACTTCCTGCACCCGCCGGACGGCGGGATCGTCGAGGTGACGACCCGGCTGGCGGAGGCCGTCGCGCCGGGCGGGCACCTGCTGGTCGTGGGCCACGCGCCGACCGACGCGTTCACGCACCTGAGCCCGAGCCAGCGCCGGGCGATGTTCCACGCGGAGGAGCTGCTGCCCGGCCTGCCGGACGGCTTCGAGGTCCTGGTGGTCGAGCAGCGGCCGCGGACGACGGTCCGCGACGGCAGGACCTTCGACATCGACGACTCCACCCTGCTGGCCCGCCGGGTCCGAGCCGGCGGGTGAGGACCGGTGCGCCGGCGGCGCGGACGCTCGGCGGTCAGCTGAGGGCGAGGGTCTCGATCAGGGCCCGGGCGGTCGCGGCGCCCTCGTCGAGGGCGACCTCGATCGCCCGGGCGACCCCGAGGTCGTCCAGCAGGGCCGCCCGCAGGTCCGGGGCCGGCTCGTCGCGGCCGGGCTTGCCGGCCGCCGCGTACAGCTGGTCGAGCGTCGCGGCCGCCTCATCGAGCAGGGCCGGGGTGTAGTCCCAGTCCTGACCGTACGGGCGGTGCAGACACAGCAGCCGCACCGCCGCCGGCGAGTGGTCCCGCAGCACGTCGTCGACCAGCACGAGGTTGGCGGTCGACTTGGCCATCTTCGCCCCGTCGACCCGGACGACGCCGGCCCGCAGCCAGTGCTGCGCGAACGGGGCGACCCCCGTCGCGGCCTCGGCCAGCGCCGACTCGCAGGCGTGGTGCGGGTACGCGAGGTCCGCGCCGCCGCAGTGCACGTCCAGCCCGGGGCCGTACCGGGCCAGCGCCATCGCCGCGCAGCCGGCGTGCCAGCCCGGGCGGCCGGCGCCCCACGGGCTCGGCCAGGCGAAGCCCGGGTGGTTGATGGTCGCGCTGGACCGCCACACCGCGACGTCCAGCGGGTCGTCCTTGCGCTGGTCGTCGGGCTCGTCCCGGTACTCCGCCGACAGTGCCAGCGCCACCTCGCGGTCCAGGCCGGCGGCGGCGTGCGCGGTCCGGGCGTAGACGGTGCCGTCGCGCTCGTACGCCGCGCCGACCGCCAGCAGGATCGCGGTCAGCCGGACGACCTGGCCCACCGCCTGCGCCGCGGTCGGCTGGTGGTCGGGGCTGCGGACCCGCAGCGCCGACATGGTCAGGTCGAACGACGCCCGCTGCAGGCCGCCGAACAGCAACGGGTCCTGCCCGCGGCGCTCCGCCTCGGCGTACAGGACGTCGTCGACGTCGGTGACGTTGCGGGCCAGCCGGACCGCGTGCCCGGTCGCGGACAGCACCCTCGCCGCGGCGTCCGCCCAGACGTACGTCGCCGCGTGCCCGAGATGGGTGACCGCGTACGGCGTGATGCCGCAGACATACATCCGCACCGGACCGACCGCGCTCACCGGCCGGTCACCCAGGCGCAGCAGGACCGGCGGCTCGCTGACGTTCCCAACCAGCATGCCCCCACGGTAGAGGGACCGGGTCAGGGTGGGGGCGGGAGGAGGATGCGGTAGACGGTCTCCAGGGCGTTCGCGCGGACCTCGAGCTCGTCGTCGCCGTCCTCGACCACGAGGATCGCCGACTGCAGCGCGCCCAGCGCGGCGGCCGAGCGCATCCGCTCGCCGACGGAGAGTGTCCCGCCGCCGAGCAGCTCCAGCTCGGCGGTGCGGATGCTGGCCAGCCGCGGAGCGAGGTCGCTGTTGACCACCGCGGCGACGTCGTTGACCAGGTAGCGCAGCAGCGGCCGGTGCCGCAGCAGCACCTCCAGGTAGCCGGCCAGGAAGTGCTCGCGGGCCAGCCGGGTGTCCGCGCCGGCCGGCTCGGCGACCAGCGCCTCCAGGTCGGTGAGCAGCGGCTCCAGCACCGCGGCGAGCAGGTCCTCCTTGGACCGGTAGTGGTAGTACAGCGCGGCCTTGGTGAACCCCAGGTCGTCCGCGATCTCCCGCAGCGAGGTCCGCTCGTAGCCCTGCCGGGAGAACAGCGCCAGCGCCGACCGCTGGATCCGGCTCACGGTGTCCGGGGCGCGCAGCTTGGTGTCCACGTCCGCACTCCTTCCCTGTGAGCCGGCTGAAGGCGAGGCCCGGGGTGGTGCCACCCATCCTCTACCATTCCCCTACTTGCCGGCCGGCAAGCAGGATGGACGGAGGGTCGATGTTCGCTCGGCTGGGACGGCTCGTCGTGCACCACCCGTGGCGGGTGCTCGGCGCCTGGATCGTGCTCGCCGTCGCGATCGGCGGGTTCGCCCCGCGGCTGGCCGACATCACCAACAGCGACCAGACCAGCTTCCTGCCCAGCTCGTACGAGTCGGTGCAGGCGATGGAGCTGGCCGAGCAGGCGTTCCCGGGCTCCGGCGCGGAGACCGCGCTGATGGTCTTCCAGCGCCGCGACGGCGCCCCGCTGTCCGCGGCGGACGTCACCCGGGTCGGCGAGGCCGTCGCCAACCTGGACGGCCAGCGCATCGACCGGCTGGCCGGCATCAGCACCAACGAGCAGGCCGTCGCGCCCAACAAGTCGGTCCAGCTCGCCACCGTCGCGCTGGATGGGACCTCGCAGGACGAGGCCGTGCTGGAGGCGGTCAAGACGCTGCGCGAGCGGGCCGTGGAGGAGCTCGACGGCGGCGCGCTGGAGGTCGGGGTGACCGGCGGGGCGGCGGTCCTGCTGGACAACCACGAGGCGTTCACCGACGCCGAGGTCATCGTCGGCATCGGCACCATCGTGATCATCATCCTGCTGCTGCTGGTCATCTTCCGCAGCCCGGTCGCGGCGCTGCTGCCGGTGCTGGCCGTCGGCCTGGTGTTCAGCCTGTCCACCTCGCTGATCGCGATCGCCGGCAAGGTCTTCGACTTCCAGGTCGGGCAGGAGCTGGGCTCGCTGCTCACCGTGGTGATGTTTGGCATCGGGACCGACTACATCCTGTTCCTGCTGTTCCGCTACCGGGAGCGGCTGCGGGCCGGGGACGACCCGAAGACGGCGATGGTGGTCGCGGTCGAGCGCGTCGGTGAGGCGATCACCTCGGCCGCGGCCGCGGTCATCATCGCCTTCAGCGCGCTGGCGCTGTCCTCCTTCGGCGCGTTCGCCACGCTCGGCCCGGGCCTGGCCATCGCGGTGGCCACCATGCTGGTCGCCGGCCTGACGCTCATCCCGGCCATCGTGGCGCTGCTCGGCACCAAGGTCTTCTGGCCGTCCAAGTCCTGGCAGCGCACCCCCAAGGGGGCGCTCGGTGCCCGGGTCGGCGGGCTGATCGCCCGGCGGCCCGGGGCCACCGCGGCGGTGTCCGGTGGGCTGCTCGCCGCGTTCGCGGTCGGCGCGTTCTGGTTCTCCGCCGACTACGACCAGATCTCCCAGCTGCCGCGGGGCACCGAGAGCACCGAGGCGTTCGCCGACCTGCAGGAGGGCTTTCCGGCCGGCGCGCTCAACCCGACCCAGGTCTATCTCCGTACGACCGACGGCTCGCGGATCGACCCGGGCACCGTGGCGGCGGTCGGCCGCGCGGTCGGGGCCCTCGACGGGATCGGCGCCGTCCAGCCGGCGCTGACCAGCCAGGACGGCACCGCGGCGAGCATCGGGGTGCTGCTGGAGGAGAGCCCGTTCAGCAACACCGCGCTGGACCTGGTGTCCGGGCCACTGCGGGACGCCGCCCACGGCACCGCCGGGCCCGGGGTGCAGGCGCTGGTCGGCGGGCAGACCTCGGCGTTCGCCGACGTGCGGGAGGCCACCGACCGGGACCTGCGGCTGATCTTCCCGGTGGCCGGCGTGCTCATCGCGGTGGTGCTCGCGCTGCTGCTGCGCAGCGTGGTGGCCCCGCTCTACCTGCTCGTCGCGGTGGTGCTGACCTTCGCCGCCACCCTCGGGGCAACCGTCTACGTCTTCCAGGGGCTCGGCGGCGACGCCGGGCTGATGTTCTCGCTGCCGATCATCCTCTACCTCTTCGTGGTGGCGATCGGCACCGACTACAACATCCTGATGGTGGCCCGGCTGCGGGAGGAGGCCCGGGAGGGGCACGAGCCGCGCCGGGCCGCGGACCTCGCGGTCGAGCACGCTGGGCCGGCGGTGGCCGCGGCCGCGGTGATCCTGGCCGGCACGTTCGCCAGCCTCATGCTGGCCCGGATCAGCCTGCTCACCCAGATGGGGTTCGCGGTCGCGGTCGGGATCCTGCTGTCCGCGTTCGTCATGTCGATGTTCCTGGTCCCGGCGCTGACCGCGCTGGTCGGGCGGCGGGCCTGGTGGCCCGGCAAGGTCGAGGCCGGCCGGCCGGCGGCGGACCGGGAGCTGGCCGACTCCCCGGTGGGCTAGACCCGGCCGGCCAGCTCGCCGGCCAGGTGCTCGGCGATGGCGAGGCAGGAGGTGGCGGCCGGGGACGGCGCGTTGCGGACCGCGGTGACCGGACCGAGCCGGCTGATCCGGAAGTCGTCGACGAGCGAGCCGTCCCGGTCGACCGCCTGGGCGCGGATGCCGGCCGGGGCCCGTACGACGTCGTGCACGGACAGCTCGGGCACGTAGTCGCGGGCGCGGGCGACGTACGCGCGGCGGGACAGCGAGCCGTGCAGCTCGGTCATCCCGGCCCGCCAGTGCCGGCGGAACAGCCGCCGGGCGCCGGCCGAGCGGGCGATGCGCAGCACGTCCCCGACCGCGACGTCCCGCCGCCGGTAGCCCTCCCGCGCGGTGGCCAGCACCGCGTTCGGTCCGATGTCGACGGTCCCGTCCACCCGCGGGGTGACGTGCACGCCGAGGAACGGGTACGCGGGGTCGGGCACCGGGTAGACCAGCCCGCGGACCAGGCCGGCCCGCTCCGGCCGCAGCCGGTAGTACTCCCCCCGGAACGGCACGATCGCCGGGTCGGGGTCGTCGCCGGCCAGCCGGGCGACCAGGTCGGACTGCAGGCCGGCACACACCACCAGCCGGTCCAGCCGCTCCTCGCCGGCGCCGGCCCGTACGGCCACCCGCCCGTCCGGTCGGGCCGACACGGCGGTGACCTGCGTGCCCAGCCGCACCGTGCCGCCGGCGGACCGGACGTCGGCGGCCAGCGCCGCGGCGACCGCGCGGTAGTCCACGATCGCGGTGGTGGGGGAGTGCAGCGCGGCGACCCCGGTCACGTGCGGCTCCAGCTCGCGCAGCGCGGCGGTGTCGAGGCGGCGCAGGCCGGGCACCCCGTTGGCGCGGCCGCGTTCCTCCAGCCGGTCCAGCCGCGCCCGCTCCTCCTCGTCGCGGGCGACGATCACCTTGCCGACCTCGCGGTACGCCAGCCCGTGCCCGGCGCAGAAGTCCTGCAACAGCCCGACCCCGCGCCGGCACAGCACGGCCTTGAGCGAGCCGGGCGGATAGTAGATGCCAGAATGCACCACGCCGGAGTTCCGGCCGGACTGGTGCAGTGCCAGGTCCGGCTCCTTCTCCAGGACCGTGACCTCGCACCCGCGGCGGGCCAGCTCCCGCGCCACGGCGAGCCCGACGAGCCCGGCCCCGACCACGCCCACCCGGGTCACCAGAGCGCTCCCTCCGACCCGGCCAGCGTACGGCGGCGCCCTCCCCCGCGTCGCCGAGGCGCTGCTCGCGGCGGCTCAGGCCCGGCCGTAGACCGGGCTCAGGCCCGCCCGTAGACCGGGATGGCGGCGCCGGAGATCAGCCCGGCGTCGTCGGAGACAAGGAAGGACAGCACCGCGGCAAGCTCGGCCGGCTTGGGCCAGCGGTCGTGGTCGGAGCCCGGCATCGCGGCCCGGTTGGGCGGCGTGTCGATGATGCTCGGCATGATGCAGTTGACCGTCACGCCGGCCTCCCGGCCCTCCGCGCCCGCCGCCTCGACCAGCCGCAGCACGGCCAGCTTGCTGACGCTGTAAGCGAAGCCGTTCTCGCCGGTCTGGGTCGCCACCCGGCTGGAGGTGTGCACGATCCGGCCGCCCCCGGCGGCGGCCAGCAGCGGCAGCGCGTGCTTGGTGACGATCGCCGCGGTCAGCAGGTTGAGCTCCAGCTGCCGGCGCAGCACGGTGGTGTCCAGCTCGGCCAGCGGCTGCGGCGGGGTGTAGCCGCCGACCAGGTTGACCACCGCCCACGGCGCCGCCGCCCGCAGCGCTGCGGCCACGCTCTCCTCGTCCAGCGCGTCGAGCACGACGTGCTCGACGCCCGGCGGGCGGTCCGCCGGCTCGGGGTGCCGCGAGTCGGCCGCCACCACGGTCGCGCCGTCGGCACCGAGCCGGTCCACCACCGCCCGCCCGAGGTTGCCGCTGCCGCCCAGCACCACGATCGTGCGCCCGGCCAGGTCTCGTCCCATTTTTCGCCTCCGTCGCGTACGGCGCCGCGCCGCGGCCGCCTGGCAGGCCTCCGGGGTGCCTGCGGCAATATCATCCCGGCCATGAGAGTCGCGGTGCTCGGCGCAGGTTCGTGGGGCACGACGGTGGCCACCCTGGTGGCGGGCCGGCACGACTGCACGCTGTGGGCCCGGGACCCCGAGCTGGCCCGGGAGATCGACGAGCGCAACGCCAACTCGCGGTACCTGCCCGGCTTCACGCTGCCGACCAGCCTGCGCGCCACCGCCGACCTGGAAAAGGCGGTGCACGACGTCGACCTGCTGGTGGTAGGCGTCCCGACCCGGGGTTTCCGGGCCATCCTGACCGACGCCAAGCCGTACATGCGGCCGTGGATCCCGGTGGTCAGCCTGTCCAAGGGCTTCGAGTCCGGGTCGCTGCTGCGGATGACCCAGGTGATCCAGGAGGTGCTGCCCGGGCACCCGGCCGCCGCGCTGACCGGACCCAACCTGGCCAAGGAGATCATGTCCGGGCAGGCCGCGGCGAGCGTGATCGCGACCGAGGACCTGGCCGTGGCCAAGGCGCTGCAGGGGGTGCTGCAGCGCGGGCTGTTCCGCATCTACACCAACCACGACCTGATCGGCTGCGAGCTCGGCGGCGCCCTGAAGAACGTGGTGGCCATCGCCACCGGCATCGCCCAGGGGCTCAGCGTCGGCGACAACACCCGGGCCGCGGTGATCACCCGCGGGCTGGGCGAGCTGACCCGGCTCGGGGTGGCGATGGGCGGCGAGGCGCGCACGCTCGCCGGGCTGGCCGGCATGGGCGACCTCATCGCCACCTGCATGAGCCCGCTCAGCCGCAACCGCACCCTCGGCGAGCAGCTCGGCTCCGGCAAGACGCTGGAGGAGGTGCTCTCCGCCACCCGGACGGTGGCCGAGGGCGTCGGCACCGCCTTCACCGCGCACGAGCTGGCCGAGCGGTACGGGGTGGAGATGCCGGTCTGCACCGAGGTCTACCGGGTGCTGGCCGGCGAGATCCCGGCCTCGGCGGCGTACCGGGGGCTGCTGCGCCAGCAACGCGCCGGCCACGAGTCCGAGCCCGGCTGACCCGCGTCCGGGCCCGGCGCGGTCAGATCTGGAACGGCGGCTGGCCCTCGAACCCGAGATCGGGCTGCGCGTTGGCCCAGTAGAGGTTGGGGGACTGCGTGGACGGCAACTGCCGGGCGATCTTCTCGTACAGGTCCCGGTACGTCAGCGACGACTCCCAGATGTCGCGGAGCGCCCGGGTGAAGGCGCCGTTCTGGTGGCCGGAGGGGTCCGGGCGCCCGTCGCTGGCGGTCTGGTTGTCCTGGCAGGCGGCCAGCAGCAGGATCTTGCTCTGCGGTTCCGTCGACCGCTGCGCCGGGCCCATCGCGGCGCGGTAGACGTCGGCCCGCGCCAGCAGGTCGGCGGCGGCCAGGCTCTCGTCGAGCAGCCGCGGCGTGTCGAGGACGGGTATGTCGAGCACCGGCGCCGGCTGTCCCGGCAGGGCTCGGGTCGAGATCCCCCCGCCCACCAGGGGACCGATGACGGTGCCCGCGATGTCCCGGGCCGCGTCCGGTCGCGATACCCCGGCGTCGCGCAGGACCGGCGCGAGGGCCTCGGCCAGACTCCGGACCAGGCTCGGCGCGGCGTCGCGGGCCAAGGCGACCGCCGGAGCGGCGCCGTCCCGGGCCTGCGCGAGGGCGATGAGGTCCCGCGTCACGGCATCCCTCGACGGGGCGTCGGCGGCCGGGCCGCTGCCCGCCCACCCGTTGCCCGCCGGCCCGCCGGCCGCCCGTCCCGCGACCGCGCGGGGGCGGACCGCCCGGACCCGCTCCCGGTCCTGCTCGGCCAGCGTCCGGGCCTGTTCGGTCTGCCGCGACAGCTCGGCGTTGAGCACGCGCAGCTCCCGGCTGACCGTTCCGCTGTGGCAGCTGTCCGAAACGACCAGGATGCGGACGCCTTGGCGGAACAGGCCCCACCGCGCGAAGAGCTCGTCGTCCACCACCTGCCGGTCCCACAGCACCCAGGTCTCGCTGAGCCGGTCGCCGGTCTCGGCGGGGTCGGGAACCTGGCTGCCGTGCCCGGAGTACGTGATCAGGAAGATGTCGCCGGCGGACAGCTGTCCGGCCGCCCGCTCGATGCTGTCGAGGACCGCCGTCGCCGTGGCCGCCCCGTTCAACAGCTGCCGCGGGCGGAAGCCCTTGCCGCGGGCGAGGTCCTGCATGTCGTTGGCGTCGTTGACGCAGCCGGCCAGGTCCGGCACGGGGAACGGGTAGGCCGCCGCGTCCACGTGGTTGAGCCCGATGTGCAGGGACAGGCCGGTGGCCGTCCCGGTGGCCGGCGGGCCGGTCCGGGTCAGCGCGGCGATCGTCAGCGGACCGGCGAAGCCGTCCGGTGCCAGCCCCGCCGCCCGCTGGAAGGCGACGACGGCGGCGTGGGTCGCCGGCCCGAAGATCCCGTCCGCGGGCCCGGGGTCGTGCCCCGCGGCCCGCAGCAGCTCCTGCAGCCGCCGCACGTCGTCGCCGCTGTCGCCTTGCTGCATCGTCCGGGTGAACGCCGCGCGGCTCGCACCAAACATCCCACTGTCCTTTCCGGAGGGTGGCGGTGTGCCGCGGCCGGACCGGCGGCGGATGCCGTCGGTCAGCCGCGGGCGGGGGGTCAGGCGACAGCGCCGCCGGTCACCAGGCGGGCTGGGCCACGGCCCGGCTGCCGCCGCCGAAGATCGAGCCGAGGATGCTGGGCGCCGCCTGCACCAGCTGCGGCACGAAGCTCGCCAGCAGCGGGCCCAGGAAGCGCTGCGCCACGTCCGGGTCGGTGATCGGCGGTGGGGTCGCGTCCGCGCCCCGCTGCTGGTTGAAGGCACCGATGATCGACGGCACGGCGGAGACGACCGCCGGGATCAGCGCGGCCAGGAAGGGCAGGAAGCGCTGGCTCTCCTCCTGCGCGCCGCGCGGGGCGGGCTGGCCGGAGATCGCGTTCGCGATGACCGGCACCGCGTCCAGCAGCTTGGGCAGCAGCGCGGTGAGGATCGACTGGAAGTCGCGCTCGGTGGCGGCCGCGTCCCGCTGCTCGGGGAGGCCGAGGTCCCGCCGCCGCTGCTGGAGCATGCCGAAGATGGTCGGCGCGATCTTCGGGACGACGGTGGTGAGGATGCTCGCCACGATGCCGCCGAAGAAGCGCTGCGCGTCCTGGTCGGCCGGTTGCGCGGCACCGCTCCCGGGCATCGTTGGGCCCAGATCGCGGCTCCCCGCCCCGGACTGGGTGGTGACGAGGTCCCGGACCACCGCGTCGATCAACCGGCGCGTGTCGTCGTCCAGAACCGGCGCCTGCACTGTCGCGGTCATGCCTTTCCCCTTCCGGCGGCCCCGGCGGTGCGGCCGGGGTGAGGCGATGGTTGCCGGGCCACCATGGCAAGGTCAGGTCTGTCACGTAAGGACCTAAGGATCTGTATCCCGCGGGTGTGGGGACCGGGCCCGTCGCGGCTCGGCGGGGGACCCTCCACGCAGCCGCCGGAACGCCGCGACCGCCTCGCCGCGGCGGTGGGCACCCACTTTCTCCAGGAGATGGTGGACATGGTTCTTCACGGTGCGCACCTCGATACCGAGATGGTCGGCGATGTCCTGGTTCGACAGGCCCAGGTCCAGCAACTCGAGGACCTGGTCCTCCCGCGGCGTGAGCACCGGGACCTTGGGAGCGGGGCGGGACTCGGCCGCGAGGACCTCGACCCGCCGCAGCAGCAGCGCGCTGATCCGCGGCGTGCAGAGCGTGCCGCCGGCCGCGACCGCGCTCATCAGCCGGACGAGGTGATCGAGCGGCTCGGTGCGGAGCAGGTAGCCGTGCACACCCGCCTCGGCGCAGGCCAGCACCTCGTCCTCGGCATCCGAGATGCCCAGGACGATGATCCCGGCCGACGGCGCGGCGGCGCGAACCGCGTGCAGCAACTCGCAGCTGTCCTCCTCGTGCACGTCGACGAGCACCAGGTCCGGAGTGCCGGCACCCAGCGCGGCAGCGGTGCTGCGCAGGTCGTGGGCGGTGCGTACCTGGCCGACGTCGGGCCGGCCGGTGAGGGCGGCGCGCAGCAGGTCGCGGTAGAGCCGGACGCCGTCGACGACGAGCAGGTCGAGCCGGCGGGACGGCGACGCCTCGGAACCGGTCAGCGCCGCACTGGACGCCGCCCAGCGGGACATGTCCACTGCCGCCATCGGCAACCTCCCCGCGCGGCCGCCCGGACCGCCGGCAGCCCGGCTCGTCGTACCAAACGCAACGTGCCGGTTACGCTAAGTACAACGGCCGTGGCGGGTCTATGACGCACCGCCGAGCCACATTTCTGCGGTACGGGCGGCGTGCCGCCGGCCGCGGACGCTGCCGGGCTGGAAGCCTGGTCGGCGCTTCGCAGGGTCAGTGCCCGGGTCGTCCGGTCGGGGAAGAACAGTGCCGATGCTCGTCCATGTCGCCGTCTCCGATCCGCTCCCGATGTTCCGGCAGGGCGTCATGGCCACGCTGCACGATGCCGGCTTCGTCTCCGAAGCCCCCGACGATCTGCTGCTCTGGATCGGTGACGCGCAGCGCAAGGTCATCTTTCTCACGCTGCGCTCGCCGGACGACTGGACGCTGCTCGTCGACCTGAGGCGCGCCCGCGCCGACCTGCTCGTGGTCGGAGCCGTGGAGGACGCGACCACGTCGGCGTACGTCAGAGCACTGACGGCCGGTGCCGTCGGAGTGCTGCCACGCAGCGCGCCGCCCGGTGCCGTCCGGGAGGCCTTCGCCGCGGCCACCAGTGGCAAGTGCGTGCTGCCGATCGACGTGCTGCGGGCACTGATCGATCCGGACCGGGACAGCCGGGCGGAGGGTGCCATGCCGTCCCCGAGCGAGGTCGACTGGCTGCACCAGCTCGCCGGCGGTCTCACCGTCGGGCAGCTGGCCGCCCAGGTCGGCTACTCCGAGCGGATGATGTTCCGCCTGCTGCGCGAGCTCTACGACCGGCTGCAGGTGAAGGGTCGCACCGAGGCGCTGATGCTCGCGAGGCAGCGCGGCTGGCTCTGACCCGCGGGTCCTAGTGCAGCGGGGGGAGGGTCTGGTCGGTGGCCAGGACGGCGCGGAAGGGGTCGCCGCGCTCGGCGATGCGGTCCAGCACGCGGTGCAGGGCGAAGCCGTCCGAGCGCAGTGACGGGTCGTCCAGCTCGTCCCACTCGATCGGCATCGAGACCGGGGCACCGGGCGCCGGCCGCGGGCTGTACGGTGCTACCAGCGTCTTGTTGATCGCGTTCTGGGTGTAGTCGAGCCGGGCCTGGCCACCGCGGTCGCGGACGTTCCACTGCCAGCTGACCAGCTCGGGCACCACCCCGCCGACCGCCTTGGACAGCTGCTCGACCCAGGCCCGGGTCTCGGCGAAGTCCGGCCCGCGGGCGACCGGGATCCAGATCTGGATGCCGCGCCGGCCGGTGACCTTCGGCTGGGCGCGGACGCCGAGGTGGCCGAGCGCGGTCCGGTGCAGCCGGGCCAGCGCGAGCACGTCGTCCCAGCTCGTGGACGGGCCCGGGTCGATGTCCACCAGCGCGTACGTCGGCCGGTGCGGGTCGTCGGTCTTCGAGGTCCAGGCGTGCCACTCCAGCGCGCCGAAGTTGGCCGCCCAGACCAGCGCGGCCGGCTCGTCCACCACCAGGTAGCAGGTGGTGTCGCCCTCCTTGGCCTCGGCGTAGTGCCAGCGCGGCACCCAGTCCGGGGCGTGGTCGGGCAGCTGCTTGTGCCAGAAGCCCTTCGTCCCCGCACCGCCGGGGAAGCGGTGCAGGTTGACCGCGCGGCCGGCCAGGTACGGCAGCGCCACCGGGGCGATGCGGGCCGCGTACCGGACGAAGTCGCGTTTGGACACCGCCGGACCGTCCGGCCGGGCCGGGAAGTACTTTTTGTCGAGGTTGGTCAGCTTCAGCCGCCGGCCGAAGACCTCCCAGGTGCCGCCGGCGCCGAGCTCGTCCAGCGCGGCCAGCTCGTCGCCGGTCGGCGGCGGCACGGTGGGCGCCCGCAGCGCGATCGACGCCTCCGCGGCCGGCAGGTCCGAGCGCCACAGCCGGTCCGGGTCGGCCTTGACCTCGTCGTTGGTCCGTCCACTGAGGACCGATCGGGGGTGATCCTCGGGGTCCCAGCCGTCCACCGCGTGGTCGTCGCGCTTGTGCAGCAGCAGCCACTGCTCCTTGCCGCCGGGCTCGCGGTCGCGGCGGATCAGCACCAGCCGGCCGCGCAGCTTGTGCCCGTACACCTCGGCGTGCAGCTCGCCGGCCCGGATCGCGGCGACCGGGTCGTCGGTCTTGCGCGGCTCCCAGGTGCCGATGTCCCACACGATGACGTCGCCGCCGCCGTACTCGCCGGAGGGGATCACGCCCTCGAAGTCGAGGTACTCGATCGGGTGGTCCTCGACGTGGATCGCGTTGCGGCGGGCCTTGGGGTCCAGCGTCGGGCCGCGGGGGATCGCCCAGCTGGCCAGTACGCCGGCCATCTCGAACCGCAGGTCGTAGTGCAGCCGCCGGGCCCGGTGCCGCTGCACCACGAAGCGCAGCGCGCCGCCGCCGTCCCCGCCGCCGTCCGGCGCGCCCGCCGGCTCCGGGGTCCGCCCGAAGTCCCGCTTCCCCCGGTACGGCCCCAGCTTCCCGGTCCCCACACCCCAGCCGGTACCCGCGTTGCGCTTGACCCACGCCCCGTCAGTTTCCGGGCTGCCGGAGCGGCGTGTCGCTCACGGACGCCGGGTCAAGCGGGGTGGGGGTGCGGGTGGGCGGCGAGGTGGCGGGCGAGGACGTCGTCCCCGAAGTCGGAGCGCGGGCGGCGGAGCACGGTGTGCTGGTGGTTGCCGGCGGCGGTGTCGTCGTACTCGATCAGCAGGTCCTCGGCCTGCACCCGGTAGTAGTGCGGCAGCCCGGGGGTGGTCGGCCCCTCCCAGGCGAAGTGCAGCTCGCCGAGCCGGCCCGCCTCCCGGGCGGCCAGCGCGGGCGGCAGCCGGTCCAGGTAGAGCCCGACCAGCTGGTCGAGCAGCGCCCGGGCGGTCGGGCCGAGCCCGGCCGAGGACAGCCCGAGCGGCTCCAGCGCGGCGTCGGCCGTCGGCCGGGGGCCGGTGCGGATGTCGCGCGGCGGAGTGTCCGCGACCACCGCGGACGCCAGGCCGGCGGGGCCGAGCGCGTTCAGCAGCGCGCGGGCGAGGTCCTCCTCCGGGGCCAGCGGCCGGCTCACCGTGCGGCCGGCCCAGCTGACCCGGGCCGGGTTGGCGCCGAGGAAGACCGGTGCCGGGGACACTTCGTCGCCGGCCACCGTCATGCTCACCGACAGGTGGTGGCCCTCCACCCGCCAGGACCACGGCCCGTCCCCGGCCGGGTCGCCGAAGACCGCGACCCAGTAGTCGTCGCTGTGCCGGCCCCGGCCCCAGCCCTCCCGCCGGTCCAGCACCTCCTCCAGCGCGATGACGGTCATGGCCTGCGCGTACGCGTGCTCGCCGAGACCGCTGGCGAGCAGCCGGTGGGCCGCCTTGCGGGCGGTCCGGTCCAGGTCGGCGAAGCAGGCGCCGGGCCGGGGGCGGGGCCGGTACTCCAGCCAGCGGCGGGCGCCCTCGTCCGCGAACGGCCGTGCGGCCAGCTCCCGGGCCGGCCCGTCCAGAGCGGCCAGCAGCGCGCCGGCCGCGGTCCGCATCTGCGCGGCGACACCGTCGACGGTCACGGACCGGCCCTACCCGGCCGCCGCCCTACCCTCACCGGTCGCCGCCGGCCCGGCGGGGCGGGCCGGCCCGGTCGGCCGGGCCGGTCGGCCCGCGGAGCCCGGGTGCCAGGCGCTCGGCCAGCCGGCCGAGGGTCGCGGCCACCTCGGGAAGGACCGGTGACACCGCGCCGAGCCCGCCGGCGACCCCGGCCAGCTCCGCCAGCCGCTCGCGCAGGACGGCCCAGGCCGCCGGCTGGTGGGTGCTCAGCGGCGTCCACCCCTCCAGCCGGAAGCCCGGGCCGGCGGTCCGCCCGGGCGAGGACGGGCCCGCCGGCAGCCGGGTCAGCAGCTCGCCGAGTGGCCGGATGACGCTCCACATCACCTCCACCGCGGCGTCCGCGACCAGGCGCAGCTCCGCGGTCGTCTCCGCGCCGTGCTGGAAGAGGCGTTCCAGCAGCCGCAGCAGCGTCCCATAGCAGGCGTCGAAGAGGTCGCTGACGGCGACCGCGGCCGCGTCGTCGACCGGGCCCACCGGCAGCCCCTGCCCGTGCGCCGCCCGCCGCCACCCCGGCGAGCGCAGCAGGTCCCGGGCGTCCCGCACGTACGGATTGGGCACCGCCGGTCGGGCCGGCGTGAACGCCGGGTCCCGCTCCCGCATGGTCCGCAGCTCGGTCAGCATGGCCAGGAACCGCCCGAAGTGGGCGGTGGACCAGGCGCCCCGGGTCCCCTCGCCCTCGGCGACGATCACCTGGATCGCCCGCCGCGCGGAGGCCAGCCCGGTGACCGGCACCAGCTCGGGCAGCTCGGCCGGGAAGGCGAAGAGCGTAGCCGCCGACTGGGTCCGTCGCGACCCCACGAAGACGGCCGCCTCGCCGTATCGGTCGACCAGCCCGATCAGCCCCTGCTCGAGCCCGCGGTACAGCCCGCCGAGGCTGTCGAACTCCTGCGGCTCGGCGAGCACCGGCGGCCCGGTCGGCGCCGGCACCGCCCGGGCCCGGCGCACCGCCCCGGCGACGTCGGCGATGTCGAGATCCTCCGGCCGCTCGATGTAGAGGAAGCGCTGCAGGGTGGCCTCATCGAGCGGGGTGAGCGCGAGGGTGATCTCCGGGGCGTACGGCAGGCGGCGCGGGAAGGGCCCCCGCGCCAGGTGCGGCGCCCCGCCGACCGCGGCGAGGAGGTTGTTCGCCATGGCCAGGTGCACCATCTCCTGCAGCGCGATGTGGGCGAGCGTGCGCCGCCAGCGGGTGACGGCGGCGAGCTGGTCGCCGGCGAGTCCGTCGGCCGGCCCGGTGCGCAGGCTGAACGCGGCGTACAGGTAGCTGCAACACACCGCGTGCTCGACCTCGGCCGCCTCGCCGAGCAGGAAGAGCAGCTCCTCCCGGTCGGCGACGACCAGCTCCCCCGACCGCACCCGTCCGTGCCGCCCCCCGGTCATCGCAGCCTCCCCGTCGCGCCCGCACCCCCGGTGCACCGCCGAGTGTGACCTGGTCCGGCGGCGCCCGGAACCGACGGCCGGGCGGGTTCCGGTCTGGCGGGGCGGGTACGGGCGGGGATGGCACCGCGCGAGACCGACCTGACCGTCGCCGTCACCGGCCCGACCGGCACCTTCGGCTCCGGCCTGCTGCCCCTGCTGGAGGCGGACGACCGGGTGGCCGAGGTGGTCGGCATCGCCCGCCGGCCGCTCGACCCGGCCGAGCACGGCTGGCGGAAGCTGACCTACCGGCAGGGCGACGTCCGCGACACGACCGCGCTGGCCGCCGCCTTCGCCGGCGCCGACGTCGTGGTGCACCTGGCCTTCCAGGTCACCGGCGCCGGGTCGCGGGCCGCCATCCGGGCGATCAACGTCGACGGCACCCGCAACGCCTTCCGGGCCGCGGCCGAGGCCGGGGTCCGGCGGTTCGTGTACGCCTCGTCGGTCGCCGCCTACGGCTTCCACCCGGACAACCCGGTCGGGATGACCGAGGAGTGGCCGGTCCGGCCGGCCAGCCGGCTCTTCTACGCCCGGGAGAAGGCGGAGCTGGAGCACCTGCTGAAGTCGGAGGCCGGCCGGCACCCCGGCCTCGGGCTGTACCTGCTGCGCCCGCCGATCGTGCTGGGCCCGCACGCGCTCGGGGCCAAGGACCTGCTGCCCGGGCCGCTGGCCCCGCTGGGCCGGGCGCTGGCCAGCCGGGTCGGCCGGCTGCCGGTGCCGGTCCCCGCGGTGGTGCCGGCACTGCCGCTACAGGTGGTGCACGAGTCGGACGTGGGGCGGGCGCTGCGGCAGTGCGTGCGCGGCGCCGGCCCGCCCGGGGCGTACAACATCGCCGCCGACGGGGTGCTGACCGCCGCCGATGTCGCCCGCGAGCTCGGTCTGCTGCCGCTGTCGGTGCCGGCCGCCCCGGCGCAGCTGGCCGCCCGGGCGGTGGCCGCGCTGCCGTTCCTGCCGCCGGCCGCGGAGTGGATCGAGGCGGCCAGCCACCCGGTGATCGTGGACACCGCGCTGGCCAAGCGGGAGCTGCGCTGGCAGCCCCGGTTCACCGCCATCGAGGCGGTACGCGACACGCTGCGCCGCGGTCCGGCCCCGGCTTAGGGTCGGCGGGTCAGTCCCCGGCCCGAGGAGACCGCTCATGGACCGCGCGCTGGCCCACCGACCGTGGGTGCCCACCGGTGCCGAGGACCGGGTCCGCACGGTGGCCGAGGCCGCCGCCGCGGCCACCCCGGACGAGCTGCTGGCCGAGCTCGAGCGGCTCGCCGCGGACAACCGGCGAATCCACGCCGACGAGTGCGTCAACCTCAACCCGGCGACCAACGTGATGAACCCGGCGGCCGAGGCGCTGCTGTCGGCCGGGCTCGGCTCCCGGCCCTCGCTCGGCTATCCGGGCGAGAAGTACGAGATGGGCCTGGAGGCGATCGAGCAGATCGAGGTGATCGCCGCCGAGCTGGCCGCCGAGGTCTTCGCTGCCCGGTACGCCGAGGTGCGGGTCGGCTCGGGCGCGCTGGCCAACCTGTACGCGTTCCTGGCCACCAGCCGGCCCGGCGACACGATCGTCGCGCCGCCGGCCGACATCGGCGGGCACGTCACCCACCACGCCGCCGGCGCGGCGGGCCTGTCCGGGCGGACCACGGTGCCGGCGCCGGTGGATCCGGACGGCTACACGATCGACGTCGACGCGCTGCGCCGGCTGGTCGCCGACGTCCGGCCCGCGCTGGTCACCGTCGGCGGCAGCCTCAACCTCTTCCCGCACCCGGTGGCCCGGGTCCGGGAGGTCGCCGACACCGTCGGCGCCAAGGTGCTCTTCGATGCGGCGCACTTGTGCGGCATGGTCGCCGGCAAGGCCTGGCCGGACCCGCTGGCCGAGGGCGCGCACCTGATGACGATGAGCACGTACAAGAGCCTCGGCGGGCCGGCCGGCGGGCTGCTGGTCACCAACGACGCCGAGCTGGCCGAGCGGGTGGACGCGATCGCGTATCCGGGGCTGACCGCGAACTTCGACGCCGGCCGGGTGGCCGCGCTCGCGGTGACGCTGCTCGACTGGAAGGTCGCGGGGACGGCGTACGCGGCGGCGATGGTGGTCGCGGCCCGCGCGCTGGCCGCGGAGCTGGCCCGGCTCGACGTGCCGGTCTTCGCCGCCGGGCGTGGCGGCACCGAGTCGCACCAGTTCGCGATCCCGGCCGCGCGCTGGGGCGGCGGGCAGGCGCTGGCCCGCCGGCTGCGCCGGGCCAACCTGCTCACCTGCGCCATCGGGCTGCCGCTGGCGCCGGTCGACGGCGACCTCAACGGGCTGCGGCTGGGCACCCCGGAGGTGGTCCGGCTCGGGGCCACCGCGGCCGACATGCCGGAGCTGGCCGGGCTGATCGCCCGGGCCCTGGACCGGCCGGAGGCGGTGGCCGCCGAGGTCACCGCGTGGCGCCGGCGGTTCCGCGGGGTGCACTTCACCGCGGGCTGACCCGGGGAAGCCGGGGGGACAATGGGGGACATGAGCATGCCGCGACGCTTCGAGTCCGCGGTCGAGGCGCAGATCCGCCAGGCGCAGGAGCGGGGCGCCTTCGACGGGCTGCCCGGCCAGGGCAAGCCGATCCCGGGTGCCGGTGAGCCGGACGACGAGCTGTGGTGGGTCAAGGGCCTGATCCGGCGCGAGGGGCTGGCGACCACCCCGCTGCTGCCGGCCTCGCTGCGGCTGCGCAAGGAGATCGAGGACCTGCCGGACACCGTCCGCGCGCTGCGCACCGAGGCCGCGGTCCGGGCTGCGGTCGACGACCTCAACCAGCGGATCGCGGCCTGGGTGCGGACCCCCTCCGGGCCGCCGATGGTGCTCCGGCCGGTGGACGCGGACGAGGTGGTCGCCGGCTGGCGGGCCGCCCGCCCGGCACCGCCGCCGGCCGCGGCGCCACCGCCGCCCGCCCCGCGCCGCCGCTGGTGGCGCGCCCGACCGGAGGGGAGCGGCTCGTGGACCGGATGAGCGCGACAGACGCGGGGTTCTACTTCGCCGAGACCGAGAACACGCCCATGCACGTCGGGTCCGTCGCGGTCTTCGAGGGCCCGGCGCCGTCGTACGGGGACGTGGTCCGGCTGCTGCTGGGCAAGCTGCCGCGGGTGCCGCGCTACCGGCAGCGGGTGCGGCCGGTGCCGCTGCACCTGGGCCGGCCGCTGTGGGTGGACGACGAGCACTTCCAGGTGCTCTACCACGTCCGGCACACCGCGGTGCCGCGCCCGGGCAGCGCCGAGCAGCTGCGCAACCTGGCCGGCCGGGTGCTCGGCCAGCGGCTCGACCTGGCCAAGCCGCTGTGGGAGGTGTGGCTGGTCGAGGGTTTGGAGCAGGACCGCTGGGCGCTGATCAGCAAGGTGCACCACTGCATGGTCGACGGGGTGGCCGGCACCGACCTGATGCAGATGATCTTCGACATCGAGCCGACCGCGGCGCTGCCGGAGCCGGGGGCGTGGGAGCCCGCGCCCGGGCCGTCGACGGCCGAGGTGCTGGCCGGCAGCATGCAGGAGACCGTGCTGCACCCGGTCCGCCAGCTCGCCTCGCTGCCGGCGCTGGGCGCGGTGCCGCGGGCGGTGCTGCGCACCGGCAGCGCGCTCGGCGTCGGGCTGCCGGTGCTGGCCCGGCAGCTGACCACCCCGGTGGCCCGCAGCCTCAACGGACCGCTCGGCCCGCACCGGCGCTGGTCCTGGACCGAGACCGACCTGGACGCGGTCAAGCGGGTGCGGGCCGGCCTCGGCGGCACCGTCAACGACGTGGTGCTGACCGCGATCACCCGCGGCTTCCGGGACCTGCTCGACGGGCGCGGCGAGCTGGTCGACGGGCTGGTGGTGCGCTCGATGGTGCCGGTCTCGGTCCGCCGGGTGCACGAGCGCAACACGCTGAACAACCAGGTCTCGGCGGTGTTCGTGGACCTGCCGGTGGCCGACCCGGACCCGGTCGCGCGGCTGGCCTCGATCCGCCGGCAGATGGACGAGCACAAGCGGCTGCTGGGCGCGCTGGACGCCCGCTCGATCGTGGCGATGGGCGACTTCGTCGCGCCGACCCTGCTGGCGCTGGGCACCCGGGCCGCCGTCCGGGCCGGGCAGCCCTTCAGCCAGGCGGTGACCACCAACGTGCCCGGCCCGCGGGTGCCGCTCTACGTCGCCGGGCGGCGGCTGTGCGCGCTCTACCCGTACGTGCCGGTGGCGGCCGGGCTGCGGGTGTCGATCGGGATCTTCTCCTACCTGCGGGCGATGACCTTCGGGATCAACGCGGACTTCGACGCCTTCCCGGACGTCGAGGTGCTGGCCGACGGGATCTGCGCCGGCATGCAGGAGCTGGTCGACCTGGCCGGGCCGGCGTCCTAGCGGCCGGTCGCGGAGAAGTGCATGAAGTCCTTCGGCGAGGCCCAGCCGCCGCGTGCCTGCGGCCGTCCCAACCTGACCCAGAGCACCGCCCGAAGGCCACCGCCCGCCAGCTGCTGCGCGGGCTGCTCGACCGTTAGGCCGGGCCGAGGCAGGGAAGGCTGCCGGCATGGCAGCGTGCGAGGTCTGCGGGAACGACTACCGGCTCAGCTTCGAGGTGCACGCGGCGGGGGCGGTGCACACCTTCGACTCCTTCGAGTGCGCGGTCCACAAGCTCGCGCCGGTATGCGAGCACTGCGGGTGCAAGGTGATCGGGCACGGCGTGGAGGCCGACGGGGTCTTCTACTGCTGCGCGCACTGCGCCCGGGCCAGCGGGCCGGAGAGCGCGCAGCAGCTGGCCGACGCGGCCGGGAACGCCCCCGGGTCGGGATGAGCTTCCCCCGTCCGGACGAACACGTGCTGTGCCGAGTCTAGCTACTCTGCGTACATAGTGCGACGGAAGCGGCGTGGGTGGCCGCCCGGGCGTCCAGCGGGCCGTACTGTGTCGCGGGGATGAGCGGACCGGGGAGCGCCGACGCGGTCGGCCGGGTGCTGGGCACCGAGGACGCGACACCGCTGAAGTTCTGGGTGGCGGTGGCGCCGGAGTCGGCGCTCCAGCTGGACGACGTGGTCGTCACCACCCGAGAGGTGCCGCTGACCGGGCCGGTCGAGATCGCCGGCGTGGTCACCGAGGTGCGGGCCAGGCAGGAGGGCGCGCAGTTCGCCTCCGACGTCTTCCTCGTCGCCGAGGGCGTGCTGCCGGCGCAGGTGCAGGAGGCGGCCGAGATCGCCACCACCCGGGCCGACCCGGAGGTCTACGTGCCGCCGTGGCCGGGGGCGGAGGTCCGGCGCGCGGTCGGCGACGAGCGCGACCGGGCGCTGTGCTTCGACCGGATGGACCGCCGGGTGCCGGTCGGGCTGGGCCGGGACGGCATCCCGGTGTACGTCGACCTCGACTTCCTGGACGGCTCGCGCGGCGCGCACGTGTCGATCAGCGGCATCTCCGGGGTCGCCACCAAGACCAGCTTCGCGCTCTTCCTGCTGCACTCGCTGTTCCGCTCCGGCGTGCTCGGCACCCGAGCTACCAACGCCAAGGCGCTGGTCTTCTCGGTCAAGGGCGAGGACCTGCTGTTCCTGGACGCGCCCAACGCGCGGCTGGACGACGACGCGCGGGCGGCGTACAAGCGGCTGGAGCTGCCGGCGGACCCGTTCGCGTCGGTGGCGTTCTTCGCGCCGCCGCGGCCCGGTGACCTGACCGGCCGGCCCAACGTGACCGGCCGGACCGACGGGGTGGCCGCGTTCTGGTGGACGATCGCCGAGTTCTGCGCCGGCGAGCTGCTGCCGTACGTCTTCGCCGACGTCGAGGACGAGCGGCAGCAGTACACGATGGTGGTCCAGCAGGTGGCCACCCGGCTGCGCACCGAGGGCCGGACCGTCGGCACCGACGGCGCCTGGACGATCGACGGGACGCTGCTGCGGACGTACGACGAGCTGGTCGACTTCGTGGTCGGCAAGGTGACCGACGAGGACAGCCGCTGGGAGTGGGCCGGCCCGGCGGTCGGCACCGGCACGGTCAACGCCTTCGTCCGGCGGCTGCGCTCCTCGCTCAAGGCGATCCGGCCGCTGGTCCGGGCCGACCTCGCCGGGCCGCGCCGGCCGGTGACCACCGACGGCCAGCAGGTCACCGTCGTCGACCTGCACACGCTGCCGGACCGCGGCCAGCGCTTCGTGGTCGGCGTGGTGCTGCGGGCGGAGACCGAGCGCAAGGAGGCGGCCGGGCCGGGCGGGCTGCTGTTCACCATGCTGGACGAGCTGAACAAGTACGCCCCCCGCGAGGGGTCGTCGCCGATCAAGGAGCTGGTGCTCGACATCGCCGAGCGGGGCCGCTCGCTCGGCATCATCCTCATCGGCGCCCAGCAGACGGCGTCCGAGGTGGAGCGCCGGGTGATCGCGAACAGCTCGGTCAAGGTGGTCGGCCGGCTCGACCCGGCCGAGGCGACCCGGCCCGAGTACGGCTTCCTCCCGGCGTCGCAGCGGGTCCGGGCCACGCTGGCCACGCCGGGCGCGATGTTCGTGTCCCAGCCGGGGATCCCGGTGCCGCTGGCGGTGGAGTTCCCGTTCCCCGCCTGGGCGACCCGGGCCGGGGAGCGGGGCGGGCCGCCGCCGTCCGGGGGCGGCGACCCCTTCGAGCTGCTGCCCGACGACGACCCGCCGCCGTTCTAGGGCATGTCTCCCAGCCATCTGGCGGCGCGGACGACGCCCAGACGACGACCGGCGGCGTTGTCGTCGTCGCCGATACAACAGCGGTATCGGACTCCTCCTCCGCCTTGCCGGACGCCGCCTGGACGCCGTCCGCATCCACCGACGACTGGGAGACATGCCCTGTGCGCTTCCTCCACACGTCCGACTGGCACGTGGGCAAGGTGTTGCGCGGGCACAGCCGGCTCGCCGAGCAGCAGGCGGTGCTGGCCGAGATAGTCGCGCTGGCCGCCTCGCACGAGGTGGACGCGGTGCTGGTGGCCGGCGACCTCTACGAGACGGCCAGCCCGACCGCCGAGGCCCAGCAGCTGGTGGTCCGCACGCTGCTGGCGCTGCGCGACGCCGGCGCCGAGGTGATCGCGGTAGCCGGCAACCACGACCACGCGCCGACCCTGGACGCGTACCGCCCGCTCGCCTCCGCGGCCGGGGTGACGCTGGTCGGCCGGGTCCGGCGGCCCTCGGAAGGCGGCGTGGTCGCCTTCACCGCCCGGTCGGACGGCTCGCCGGTGCGGGTGGCGGCGCTGCCGTTCCTGTCCCAGCGATACGCGGTGCGCGCGGCCGAGCTGCTCGCCCACACCCCGGCGGAGAACTCGGCCGGCTACGACCAGTGGGTCCGCGGCATCGTCGCCGCGCTGTGCGGGGGGTTGGGGCCGGGCGCGGTCAACGTGCTGATGGCGCACCTGACGGTGACCGGCGCGGCGGCCGACGGCGGCGGCGAGCGGCAGGCGCAGTCGATCTTCGAGTACCACGTGCCGGCCGCCGCCTTTCCGGCCGACCTGCACTACGTGGCGCTGGGCCACCTGCATCGGCGGCAGTCGGTGCCGGCGGCCTGCCCGGTGCACTACAGCGGCAGCCCGCTGCGCGTCGACTTCGGCGAGGTGGACAGCACGCCGGTGGTGTTGCTGGTGGAGGCCACCCCGGACACCCCGGCCCGGGTCACCGACCTGCCGGTCACCTCGGCCCGGACGCTGCGGACGCTGCACGGCACGCTGGAGGAGCTGGCGGCGCTCTCCGTCGGACCTGACGACCTGCTCCGGGTGGTGGTCCGGGAGCCGGCTCGCGCCGGGCTGCGCGAGGACGTGCAGGAGCTGCTGCCCGGCGCGCTGGAGGTGCGGATCGACCCGGCGCTGGCCGCCCGGCCGTCCACTGTGGAGCGCGCCCGGACCGACCGGGCGCCGGCCGAGCTGCTGTCCGACTACCTCCGCACCCGCGAGATCGCCGACCCGCGGGTGGAGGCGCTGTTCGCCCGGCTGCACGAGGCCGTCCTGGCCGGGGACGGTGGCTGATGCGCCCGGTGCTGCTCGACCTCGACGGCTTCGGCTCGTTCCGCTCGCCGTCCACTGTGGACTTCCGTGAGGCGGACTACTTCGCGCTGGTCGGGCCGACCGGGGCGGGCAAGTCGACCGTCATCGACGCCATGGTCTTCGCCCTGTACGGGTCGGTGCCGCGCTGGGACGACCGGCGCGCGGTCGGCTGGGCGCTGGCCCCGAGCGTGAGCCGGGGCCTGGTGCGGCTGGTCTTCGACGTCGCCGGGTCCCGGTACGTCGTGCTGCGCGAGCTGCGGCGGTCCGCCCGGGGCGCGGTGACGGTGAAGAACGCCCGGCTGGAGCGGCTGGTCTCACCGTCCGGGGTCGGCGACCCGGCGGAGAAGACGGTCCCGGTGGCCGCGGACGGCGACGTCACCCCGGCGGTGGAGCGGCTGCTCGGGCTCGCGTACGAGCACTTCGTCACCTGCGTGATGCTGCCGCAGGGCGATTTCGCCGAGTTCCTGCACGAGAAGCCGGCCAAGCGGCAGGAGACGCTGGCCCGGCTGCTCGGGCTGGACGTCTACCGGCAGGTCGGCGCGGCCGCCAACGCGGAGGCGACCACCCGGCGGCAGGAGGCCGAGTTCGCCGCGCGGCGGTTGGAGGCGTACGGGGACGCCACCCCGGAGGCCCAGGCGGCCGCCGAGGCGCGGATCTCCGTCGTGTCCGCGCTGGCCGGGACGGTCGCGGCGGCGGTGCCGGAGCTGGTGGCGGCGGCCGGCGCGGTCACCGCGGCCACCGCGTCCTGCGAACAGCTGGCGGGCGAGCGCGACCTGCTGGCCGCGCTGCGGGTGCCGGCCGGGCTGGACGAGCTGGACCGCACCCGGCGGGCGGCGGCGGACGCGCTGGCGGCCGCCGACGCGGAGCTGGCGGTCGCGGAGAAGGCGGACACCCTGGCCCGCGAGGCCCGGGAGGCCGCCCCGGACCGGGCGCCGCTGGAGCGGGCCCGCACCGGCTGGGCCGAGCTGGGCCGGCTGGCGCCCGAGCTGGCCGCGGCCTCGTCCTCGCGGGCGGAGCTGGAGGCCGCGCTGGCGTCGGTCGAGGCGGCCGGGCGGGCCGCCCGGGCCGAGGTCGCCGCCGCCCGGGCCGCCCGGGACGCCGCGGTCCGCTCCGACCAGGCCGCCCACCTGCGCGCCCACCTCGTCCCCGGCGACCCGTGCCCGGTCTGCACCCAGACTGTCCCTGCTCCGGCCGGGTCGGGCGGCCCGGTCGGGCGGCTCCGGGTCGGGCGGCTCCGGGTCGGGCGGTGCAGCGGCGGCGCGGGGGGCGGTTGGTGCTCCGGGCCGGCGAGGGCGGGCCGCGGCCGCGCGGTCCGGCGGGCCGGATGCGCTGGCCCTGCCGCTGCCCGGTCTCGACGAGCCTGCCGGGGTCGGCCCGGTGGATGGCGACGGCGCGCTGGGCGCCGCGGAGGAGCGGCTGGCGGCGGCCGAGGCCGCCGCCGACCGGCTGCGGGAGGAGTGGCAGGCGGCGAGCCGGTCGCTGCAGGCGGCCGCCGGCCGGTGCGACGCGCTGACCGAGCGGGCCGACGCGCTGCGGGCCGCGCTGGCCGGGCAGCCGGACGAGGCGGCCGCCGTCGAGGCGCTGGCCGAGCTGGACCGGTTCGAGGTCGAGGCACGGTCCGCCGACCGTGTGCTGCGGGAGGCGCGCCGCCGCCGGGACGAGGCCGTCCGGGCCGACCAGGCCGCGCAGGGCCGGCTCACCGACGCCCGGGCCGCGCTGGACCGGGCCCGCGACCCGCTGGTCCGGCTCGGGGCGCCGCCGCCCGCGCGGGCCGATCTGGCCGCCGACTGGCTGGCGCTGGCCGAGTGGGCGCTGGCCGCGGCCGAGGAGCGCGCCGAGCAGCTCGCCGCCGCGACCGCCGCGGCCGCCGCCGCCCGCGCCGAGCTCGCCGCCCGTACCGACGCGCTGGCCGGCGAGCTGGCCGCCGCCGGGGTCCGGGTGCCGCCCGGCCGGCCGCTGGCCGGGGCCGCGGAGGCGGCGGTCGCGGCGGCGGTGCAGGAGGCGCGGTCGGCGGCCGAGCGGGTCGCCGAGCGGCGGGCGGAGGCGGCCGAGCTGGCCACCACCCGGGACGCCGCCGCGGAGCAGGCGCAGGTCGCGAAGCTGCTCGGCCAGGTGCTGCGGGCGGACGGGTTCGAGCGGTGGCTGCTCGCCTCGGCGCTGGACGTGCTGGTCGCCGACGCGGGACGGACGCTGCTGGAGCTGTCCGGCGGGCAGTTCGAGCTCACCCACGACGGCAAGGACTTCGCCGTGGTGGACCACGGCGACGCCGACAGCCTGCGCCCGGTGCGCACCCTGTCCGGGGGCGAGACGTTCCAGGCCAGCCTGGCGCTGGCCCTCGCGCTGTCGGCGCAGCTGACCGGCCTGGCGGCGGCCGGCGCGGCCCGGCTGGACGCGATCGTGCTGGACGAGGGCTTCGGCTCGCTGGACGAGGCCACCCTCGACGTGGTGGCCGGCACGCTGGAGAGCCTGACCGCCGGCGGCGACCGGATGGTCGGCGTGGTCACCCACGTCGCCGCGCTGGCCGAGCGGGTGCCGGTCCGGTTCGAGGTGCGCCGCGGCCCGGCCGGCTCGACCGTGGTCCGGGAGGACCGGTGATGCGCTTCTGGGTGGACGCCTGGGACCCGGCGTACGGGACCAGCGCCGACCCGGGCAACGACGGCTCGGACGCGGTCACCGACCTGGACGTGGAGCTGCCGGCGGCGCAGTGGCGGGCGGTGCCGCCGCGGCCGGTCGGGCTGCCGCCGGTGGTCCACTTCGTGGACGGCGTACGGCGGGTCGACGCGCACGTGTGGATCGACGGGCCGGACGGGGCGGTGGCCGGGCTGGCCGCCTCGTACGCGGCCGGCGTGGTGAGCTGCCGCAGCGGCGAGGCGCGGGTGGACGTGGTCGACGTGCGGCGGGGCCTGTTCACCGCCGCACCGGGGGCGACCGCGCTGCGGGCGCCGCTGGTCCACTACCCGGTGCACGCCGGCAAGGACCCGGACGAGGCGGCGCTGTCGCTGGACCTGCAGCGGGCGCTGGCCGCGGCCGAGGTCGACTGCGCGCTGCGGGCCCGCACCGACCCGGGCGAGCTGCTCGTGGTGGACGGCCCGCTGCTGGGCCGCGGCCAGCTCCCCGCCGTGCTGGGGCTGATCAAGACGCATCGCACGCCGTACCTGGAGGGCGAGCCGCATGCGCTGGTCGCCCGGCTGGCGGCGGGGGAGCGGACCCCGGTGTTCCGGATGGGGACCCGGTGGGTGCGCTGCTCCTGGTACCTGCGGCTGCCCGGCCGGCCGGGCGCACCGTGGGCCGGCGTGGTCCGGGTCGAGTGCCCCGACCTGCCGCCGGCCGCCGCGGTGTCGCTGGCCACGCTGTCCCAGGCGGTGCTGCCGCGCTTCGCCTCCACCGAGCACAAGGACCAGCGCGCCCCGCAGAACCTGGTCCCGATCGGCGGCCTCGAGAAGCTGCTGCGCCGCCGCCTCGGCGACCGCCTTCTGCTCGACCGCGCCCTCCGCCGCGCCGCCACCCCCACCTGAGCCCCGTGCACCTGGTGCTGGTCCGGCATGCTCAGTCCGTGGTGCCGGTCTCGGGTGGGCCGGATGAGTATCGACGTCCGTTGACGCCGGCCGGGCGCCGGCAGGCCGGGGCGCTGGTCGCGGTCGCTGGCCGGGCTGCGGCCGGTGCTGATCGCGTCCAGCCCGTACCTGCGGGCGGTCGAGACGGTCACGCCGCTGGCCGACGCGCTGGGGCTGCCGGTACGGACCTGGGCCGAGTTGCGGGAGTGGGACTCCGGGCTCGAGCCGAGCCCCGACTACGAGCGCCACTACGCCGCCAGCTGGGCCGACCCGGACCTGGCGCGGCCGGGCGGCGAGAGCCTGCGCGCGCTCTCCGCGCGCGCCACCGCGATCCTGCGGGCGCTGGCCGCCGCCCACCCGGACGGCACCGTCGTGGTCGGCGGCGACGGCACCTTCGTCGCCCGTGCGCTGGCCGGCTCCCACGCGCACGGAACGGTCGTGGTCGGCAGTCACGGCACCTTCGTCGCCCGCGCGCTCGCCGGCTTCGGGGTCGACGGCGTCGATTGGCCGTTTGCCCGCGCCATGCCCATGCCGGCCGTCTACCGGCTCCGTCTCACGCCCGACACCGTCCACGCCACCGGCCCCGGCCTCCCGCCCTGACCGGCGGGCGCCGTTCAGTCGGGGTGGTGGTGGAGGTGGTTGCGGCGGGGGTGGCGGTGGGGGTCGATCCAGGGTGGTGGGTGGAAGTCGGGTCGTCCGTCGGCGTTGAGGCGGATTTGCCAGTCGCCGCGTTCGACCAGCCGGTGGTGGGTGCCGCAGAGTAGGACGCCGTTGGTGAGGGTGGTGGGGCCGCCGTCGGCCCAGTGGCGGATGTGGTGGGCTTCGCACCAGCCGGGTGGGCGGTCGCAGCCGGGGAAGGCGCAGCCGCGGTCGCGTAGCACCAGGGCGCGGCGGAGCGGTCCGGTGAACAGTCGCCGTGTCCGGCCGAGGTCGAGTGGTTGGCCGGCGCCGCCGAGGACGGCGGGCAGGACCGCGGCGTCGCAGGCGAGCCGGCGGGCGGCGGCGGATGAGATCGGGGTGCCGTCGTCCAGAACCCCGGCGCCGACCCGGTCGGTGAGGGTCGTGAGGGGGACGGTGACCACCACCAGCGGCCGGTCGCCACCGGCCGCCGGCACGGTGCCGCTGGCCAGGACGCGGCGGCACACCTCGACCAGTGCCTCACCCCGGCGGCGGCCGGCCGAGCGTGGATCGGGTCCGTCCGCGGTGGACGGCCGCGGCGCGGCCAGTGGGTCGAGCGCGGCCCGCACGACCGCGGTCCCCTCGGCGTCGAGCCGTCCCCGCAGCCACGACCCGCCGTCCCCATCCGGAGACCAGGTCAGCTCGACCCGGCGGGCGGCCCGCTCCTCGGACCGCTCCAGCGCCGCCGCCTCGTCGGCGTCGCCCCCATCGGGGTCGACGTGGGCGGCGATCCGCCGACCGAGTCGACCCAGCACCACCGGGTCGTAGGTCTCGGCGTGCTCCAGAAGGGTCCGCTCCGCCTGGGCCCGCACGCCAGCGGGCAACTCCGACACCACCCGGGTGATCGCCGCCGCCTGCCCACCGGTGATCCGGCCCGCAGCGGACGCCGCGCCGGTCTCCCCAAGACCGCTCCGCACCGCCCGGGCCGTCTTCGCGCACGCCGCCGCCTCCACCGGCGACAACCGCAGCCGCTCCCGCAGGAACGCCGCACTCGACGTCGCCCCGGCCGCCGTCAACGCCGCCCGAGCATCCGCCTCACCGACCAACCGCAGCAACACCCCCTGCGCCTGCGCGGCCACCCGACCCGCCGCCACCACCAGCTCGATCAGCTCGGCGTCCCCCAGCGACCACAACGACGCCTCCGCCGCCTCCGCCAGCACCACCCCCGCCCGCGACACCGCGCCGGCCACGTGCGGCGCGGAGATCCCGAGTGCGGTCATACCGGCACGCTAACCGGACCCTCCGACAGTTTCGGGTCGTCCGGGACCGTCGGCTCCGGCCCGGTCGGGTCAGGCGGCGAGGGTGCGGTGGACGGTCGCGGCGACCTGCTCGCCGATCGCGACGCAGGCCCGCACCGCGCTGCCGCAGTTGACGGTCAGCAGCCCGGGCCGGTGCTCGACCACCCGCGGCAGCTTGTCGACCCAGTCGACGCCCCAGAGGATGCGCTCCACCCCGGCCGGCCGCAGGAACGGGAAGAGGTCCCCGACCCCGGTCGCCAGCAGCTCGCCCCACCCGTCCACCGGCCCGGTCAGGTCCTCGTCGGGGACCAGGTCCTCCTGGCCGACCACGACCCGCAGCCCGTCCCCGAAGTCCTTGACGAAGACGTACGCGTAACCGCCCCCGAGCGGGGCGACCACGTGCGGCAGCGCCGCCCGCAGCTCGTCCACCGGCAGGTCGAGCACGTACAGCTGGCGCTTCTCCAGCTGGGCGGGCAGCTGCGGCGCCAGCGTCGGGTTGCCGGCGCCGAGCGCGAGCACCACCACCCGGGCGTCCACCGTGCCGGTCGCGCCGACCACCCGGTGCCCGCCCGCGACGGGCTCGACCGCGCCGACCGGGCCGATGTCGACCTCGGTGACGCCCTTGCCGCCGGCCAGCCCGACGAGGTCGGCGACCACGTCCGCGGCGGCGACGTTGAGCGCGGGCGCGAGCACCCCGGAGTCGAGGAAGAGGTACGGCGTCTCGCGCATCCGGATCGCCGCCCCGGCCGCCGCCCGGGCTTGGACGAACTCGGCCGTCCGCTGGATCATCGCCGCCTTCACCCGGTCCGCGCGGTGCCAGCAGACGCTGCCGCCGGAGCTCCGGTACGCCGGCTCGCCCGCTGGCCCGTCGGTGCCGACCAGCGCGACGTCCGGCACCCCCGCGACCGCGAGCCGGTGGGCCGTGGCGGCACCGATGGGGCCGCGCCCGACGACGGCGACGGTGCTGGTCACGGTGTCACTCTCCGGGTCAGGGGAGCGGGATCTGGTCGGTGGCGTGGTACGCGTCGATCAGGTCGTGGGCCGGGGTGCGCTGCCGGTCGAGCATGTCCCGCAGCGGCGCGAGCAGGCTCGCTTCGACCCTACCCGCCAGCGCCCGGTCCGCCGCGCCGAGCGCCCGGATGGCCGTCTCCCGGGTGCCGGGGTCGGCGAAGCCGTGCCGGGCGGCCCGCTGGTGGGCGGTCGGGTCAGGTCGGTCGGCGCGGTCCGGCAGCGTACGGTCCAGTGCCAGGCCGGCCAGCAGGGCTAGCAGGGGTGGGTAGAGTGCCGGGTCGACCAGCGCGTCGAACGCCTTGAACTCGATCCGCCCGACCTCCGCCGGGATCCGCGCCCGGACCGCGGGCGGCGGGCCCTGCTCCGGCAGGAACGCCCGGGCCGACGGCCGGCGCGGCGCCCGCAGCAGCGTCCGCGCGGACAGCGCGACCACCTCGCCGCCGGCGAACGGCGAGCTGAACGAGAACGGCACCAGCCCGGGCGACAGCGCGGTGAGCTTGCGGGCGACGTCGAGCACCCGGTCCGGCGGCCAGTCCGGATGCGACAGGTTGAGGTCGGGGCCGTAGCCGACCATGTACGCCTCCGCCCCCGCGTACTCCGGGTGCGCGGCTCGCATGGCCAGCTCCCAGTCGTTGTACGGCGGCTCGGGCCGGTAGTCGCGCCACGGGTTGCGGCCGATGCTGGCCAGCCGGTAGCCGTCCACCGCGGCCGCCGCCGCCAGCGACGCAGTCTGCTCGGCGAGCTGCGCGGCCGCCGCGGCGATCGAGGCGCACACCGGGGTCCGGGTCTCCAGCCCTTTGGGCACGCAGTCGAGGAAGGTGCCGTCGGCGGCGAACCGCTCGTCGCCCTCCACGTACCACCGCGTCACCTTGACCAGCAGGTCGCCTCGGGTCAGGTCCTCGTCGCCGAGGTCGGGCAGCCGGTCGACGACCGCCTGGGCCTGCGCGTACGTGAGGGTGGTGAAGTCGCAGAAGCCCCGCTCCGGGTGCACGAGCGCGAACTCGGCCTCGATCCCGAACCGCATCCGGTCGAGATCATCGGCCACCGCGCCAGTGGATCAGTGCCGCCCCGCCGGCCGCAATCCCCGCCGAGGGCGACCCGGAGCGGCCGGCGGAGCCGGCGAGCCGGCCCTCTGGTCAACGCCGCCCGGTCCGGCTAGCTTAGGCATGCCTTACCTAAGGAGAGACAATGCTCGTCCACCAGCCGAGCCCGGCCGAGCGGGCCCGCACCGTCCTGTGGCTGGCGCCGTACCTGCGGCTCCGGGTGCCCGGGGCCACCGCCGAGGTCGACCTGCACGGGACCGACCCGGACGGCTCGGTGGTGCTGGTGCTGCCGGACGACTGCGGAGCGGTGGCGGCGGCGCGGCAGGCCGGCGACACGCTGCCGGCGCTGCTCGACGCGGCCGACGTGTGCCCGGTGCCGGTGCCCGACCGGGTTCGCGGCCGGGCCCGGCTGGTCGGCTGGGTGCACGAGCCGCCGGCCCACCTGCGCCGCGAGCTGGCCCTGGTCGCCGCCGACCGGGAGGGCGCCGGAGCGCTGCTCGACATCGGCAGCGGCCGGACCGTGCTCTACCTCCAGGTCGCCGAGGTCCAGTACGTCGACGGCGGCGCCGACCCGGACGACGTGGCCGCGGTGGTCCCGGTGGACCGGGAGGACTACGCCACCGCCCTGCCGGACCCGCTGGCCGGGGTCGAGGCCTCACTGCTGCGGCACCTGGTCGTGGACCACCCGGCCGAGCTGGACCGGCTGGCCGGGCTGCTGCCGCCCGCGGTGTGGCTGGCCGCCGACCGGGTCACCCCGGTGCGGCTGGACCGGCACGGGCTGCTGCTGCGCGCCGCCGGCCGGGACGTCCGGCTCGCGTTCGCCGAGCCGCTGACCTGCCCGCGGCAGCTGCCGGCCCGGATGCGCGAGCTGCTGGCCCGGGCCCGCGCGTCGGCCGGCGCGACTGCCCGCCCCGCCTGAGCCTCCGGGCGGTACGACCCGGCTTGACAGCAGGTTAGGTTCAGAACTGGACCTTCCCGGGGTATGGGAGAGCACGGCCATTGCCCGCATCCGGGGACGGGAGGAGACAGACATGGCCGACCTGTTGCCGAGACTGGTGGAGCCTGACGGTGTCCGGGCGCGACAGCTCGCGCCGAGCGGTCCGGCCCAGGAGCTGGCGGCCCAGTTCGCCGGGGTGGCCCGGGCGCTGGCCGCGGAGCCGACGGTGGATCGGACGCTGGCCAAGCTGGTCGACACGGCGGTGGCGATCATCCCCGGCTGCCACCACGCCGGGGTGACCGTGTCGCGCCGGGGCCGGCTGGAGACGCCGGCCGCGACCGACGAGGTTCCGGCCGCGGTGGACGCGATCCAGTACGAGACCGGCGAGGGCCCGTGCCTGTCCGCCATCGCCGAGCATTCCGTCTTCCGGGCGGCCGACCTGACCGTCGACGACCGGTGGCCGGCCTTCGCCGCCCGGACGGTCGAGCGCACCGAGGTGCGCGGCGTCGTGGCGTACCGGCTCTTCACCGACCGGAACACCTTCGGCGCGCTCAACCTCTACTCCCGGGAGCGGGACGCGTTCCCGGACGAGGTGGTCCCGGTGGGCACCATCCTGGCCGCGCACGCCGCGCTGGCGTTCGCGCTGGCCCGCGAGCGGGAGCAGATCTCCGGCCTGGAGCAGGCGCTGTCCAGCAACCGGACCATCGCGATGGCGATCGGCATCCTGATGGCGACCCACCAGATCACCGAGCGCGAGGCCTTCAACCGGCTCCGGGTGGTCAGCCAGCGCAACAACGTCCGGCTGCGGGACCTGGCCGAGGACGTGGTGCGCACCGGCGTGCTCCGCGAGCCACGCCGCAAGGGCTAGCTAGCCGATCTTCTTCCAGCCGAAGGTGCGCTCCACCGCGCGCTGCCAGCTGGCGTACTCCGCCGCCCGGTGCCCGGGGTCCATCTTCGGCTGCCACTCGCCGGCCCGGTGCCAGTTGCGGCGCAGCCCGGCCAGGTCGGCCCAGTAGCCGACGGCCAGCCCGGCCGCGTACGCGGCGCCGAGCGAGACCGTCTCCAGCGCCATCGGCCGTACCACCGGCACGTCCAGCACGTCCGCGATGAACTGCATGAGCAGGTTGTCCGCGGTCATCCCGCCGTCCACCCGCAGCGTGGTGAGCTCGATCCCGGAGTCCGCGTTCATCGCGTCCACCACCTCGCGGGTCTGCCAGCCGGTCGCCTCCAGCACGGCCCGGGCCAGGTGGCCCTTGGTGATGTACGAGGTGAGCCCGACGATGATGCCGCGCGCCTCGGACCGCCAGTGCGGCGCGAAGAGGCCGGAGAAGGCCGGCACGATGAAGCAGCCGCCGTTGTCCGCCACGGTCAGCGCCAGCGTCTCGATCTCCGCCGCGCTGTTGATCAGCCCGAGGTTGTCGCGGAACCACTGCACCAGCGAGCCGGTGATCGCGATCGAGCCCTCCAGCGCGTACACCGGGGCGTCGGCGCCGATCTTGTAGCCGACCGTGGTGAGCAGCCCGTGCGAGGACCGGACGATGTCGGTGCCGGTGTTGAGCAGCAGGAAGGAGCCGGTGCCGTACGTGCACTTGGCCTCGCCCGGCAGGAAGCAGCACTGGCCGAAGAGCGCGGCCTGCTGGTCGCCGAGGGCGGCCGCGATGGACACCCCGGGCAGCACCGCGGACGCCTTGCCGTACACCTCCGCGGACGAGTGGATCTCCGGCAGCATCGCCCGGGGCACCCCGATGGCGGCCAGCAGCGCGTCCGACCACTCCAGGGTGGAGATGTCCATCAGCATCGTGCGGCTGGCGTTGGTCACGTCGGTGACGTGCACGCCGCCCTCGGGGCCGCCGGTGAGGTTCCAGATCAGCCAGGTCTCCATGGTGCCGAAGAGCACCTCGCCGCGCTCCGCCCGCCCGCGCAGCCCGGGAGTGGCGTCCAGCAGCCAGCGGATCCGCGGGCCGGCGAAGTAGGTGGCCAGCGGCAGCCCGCAGGCGTCGGCGAAGCGGTCGTGCCCACCTTCGCCGGCCAGCACCTCGATGAGAGCGTCGGTGCGGGTGTCCTGCCAGTTGACCGCCCGGCCGATCGGGACGCCGGTCACCCGGTCCCACAGCACGGTGGTCTCCCGCTGGTTGGCGATGCCGATCGCGGCCACCTGCCCGGCCCCGACCCCGGCCTGGGCCAGCGCCTGGGGGACCAGCCGGCGCACGTTGCGCCAGATCTCGGTGGCGTCGTGCTCGACCCAGCCCGGGTGGGGGAAGTGCTGCTGGTGCTCCCGCTGGGCCACCGACACCAGCCGACCGCGGACGTCGAACAAGATGCATCGGGTCGACGTGGTGCCCTGGTCGATCGCCAGCACGTAGTGGCCGGTCATCGCGCCCTCCGGGCGGCCGGGTCGGGGGCCGCCGTCACCATCGTTGTGCTCCGAGCTCGCGGGACACCGCGCGCGCGGCGTCCTGGACCAGGCTGACCAGCTCGGCCCGGGGAGCGCTACGCCGGTCGCAGATCCGGTCCACCGCTCCGTGGATCCCGATCGAGCCGACCACGAGTCCCCCGTGGCCGCGGATCGGTGCGGCCACCCCGGCCACCCCGACGCTCAGCTCCTCGACCTCGTCGGCCCACCCCCGCTCTCGGGTCACGGTGAGCGTCCGGGCCAGCTCAGCGCCGGTGCAGACGGTGCGGCGAGTGTACGACTCCAGGTCCTTGCGAGCGGCTGTCGCGGCCGCGCTGTCGTACGCGAGCAGCACCTTGCCCAGCGCGCAGGCGTGCGGGGGGAGCAGCAGCCCGATCTCGACCGTCTGCAGCGAGTCGTCCGGCCGGAAGACGTGGTGGACGACCAGCGCCCGCCCCTCCAGCAGGCTGCCGATGCGGACGGCCTCGCCGCTGCGCGAGGCCAGCGCGTCGGCCCAGTTGATGGCCCGGGAGCGCAGCTCGTTGACGTCGAGGTAGCTGGTGCCCAGGTGCAGCAGGGTGGCGCCGAGCTGGTACTTGCCGGTGATCCTGTCCTGCTCGACGAAGCCGACCCCGGCCAGGGTCCGCAGGATCCCGTGCACGGTGCCCTTGGGCAGGCCCAGCGAGCCGGCCAGCTCCACCACGCCCAGCCGACCGGGGCCACGGGCCAGCAGTCGCAGGACTGCGGCAGCCCGCTCGATCGACTGGATCGCCTTGGACACGCCCGGACCGTACGACTTGGACCCGCGTTCGACAATGCCGACCTCGGTTTGTTGCTGACGTATGACGTGCGCCACTAGTTTCAGGTTTCCGCCCGCGGAGATCCGCCGGTGGCAGGTCCAGTGGTTCGAGCAGAAGGGCCGCACATGGATACGTCGTTGGCAACCGTCTTCTGGTCAGAAGTGGTCGGCACCGGCTTCTTGCTCCTCCTCGGCTGTGGCGTCGTCGCGAACGTCGCCCTGGCCCGTACGAAGGGAGCCGGCGGCGGCTTCCTGCTCGTGAACTTCGGGTGGGGTCTCGCCGTGTTCGCCGGCGTGTACGTCGCGTTCCGGTCCGGCGCTCACATCAACCCGGCCGTCACGCTCGGCCTGCTGGCCAATGGCGTCGACCAGTACGCCCCCGGTGTCGACGTCACGTTCGGCTCGACCCTCGTCTACCTGGCCGCGCAGATGATCGGCGCGTTCCTCGGCGCGGTGGTCGCCTGGCTGGCGTACCGGCAGCACTTCGACGACACCGAGGACCCGGCCGCCCAGCTCGGCGTCTTCTCCACCGGCCCGGCCATCCGCAACCCGGTCTGGAACACGATCACCGAGGTCATCGGCACCTTCGTGCTGGTCTTCGTGGTCATCATGTTCGGCTCCACGCCGAGCGGCCTCGGCCCGCTGGCCGTCGCCCTGCTCGTGGTCGGCATCGGCGCCTCCCTGGGCGGGCCGACCGGCTACGCCATCAACCCGGCCCGTGACCTCGGTCCGCGCATCGCGCACGCGGTGCTGCCGATGCGCGGCAAGGGCTCCAGCGACTGGGGCTACGCCTGGATCCCGGTGGTCGGCCCGATCATCGGCGGCGTTCTCGCGGGCCTGCTCGCCAACGCCTTCATCTGAGGGGAGGGGTCGCCGTGAGCACCAGCGACTACCCCGGCGACGGGACGACCGGCGGCCAGCACGAGCGGCATCGGCCGGGGCACACCCGCCCGGAGGGTGAGTACCAGGACCGTGACGTCCTGCCCGGGTACGGGGAGGCGGACCGCGGCGCGGACGGGGGCGCCGACGCCGGCGCCCACCACCACGACGCCGATGGCGGCGCCGACGCCGGTGCCGATCACGGTGCCGACGTCGGTGCTGACCGCGGTGCCCTCGACGCGGACGGTGGCGCCGATGGCGGCGCCGACGCTGGTGCCGATCACGGTGCCGACGTCGGTGCTGACCGTGGTGCCCTCGACGCGGACGGTGGTGCCGACGCGGGCGCCGGCGGCGACGTCGAGCCGGTGGGCAGCTACGTCGACACCGACGTGACGGCCGCCGAGCAGGCCCGCCCGGAGGACGAGGGCGAGTACACCGACAGCGACGTGGTCGACGAGCACCGGCACGTGCCCGAGGAGGGGTCGTACGTCGACGCCGACGTTCCCCCCGAGGTGGGCGGGTCCGATGCCGGTGCCGATGCCGGCGCCGATCACGGTGCCGACCGCGTTGCCGACCGCGGTGCCGATGGAGGCGCCGACCGCGGTGCCGACGGAGGCGCCGACTCCGGTGCCGACGGGAGCGCCCACCACGGCTAGGCCAGCCGACCGGCGACCCAGCCGACCGGAAACCATCCGACCGGAAAGGAGCCCCGATGCCTGACTTCGTCGGAGCAGTAGACCAGGGCACCACCAGCACCCGCTTCATGATCTTCGACCACTCGGGCAACGTGAAGGGGATCCACCAGCTCGAGCACGAGCAGATCCTGCCCCAGGCCGGCTGGGTGGAGCACAACCCGACCGAGATCTGGGAGCGCACCGAGACGGTCATCCGCACCGCGCTGAACAAGACCAACCTCAGCGCGTCCGACCTGGCCGCGGTCGGCATCACCAACCAGCGGGAGACCTCGGTCGTCTGGGACAAGAAGACCGGCCGGCCGCTCTACAACGCGATCGTCTGGCAGGACACCCGCACCGACCGGATCGCCTCCGCGCTGGAGCGCGAGGGCAAGGGTGACACCATCCGCCGGAAGGCCGGCCTGCCCCCGGCCACGTACTTCTCCGGCGGCAAGATCCAGTGGATCCTGGAGAACGTCGACGGGGTCCGGGCGGCGGCCGAGCGCGGCGACGCCGTCTTCGGCAACACCGACAGCTGGGTCATCTGGAACATGACCGGCGGCGTCAACGGCGGCTCGCACATCACCGACGTGACCAACGCCAGCCGGACCATGCTGATGAACCTGGAGACGCTCGACTGGGACGACGAGCTGCTCTCGTTCTTCAACATCCCGCGGTCGATGCTGCCGGAGATCCGCCCGTCCTCGGACCCGAACGGCTACGGCGTCACCCACGGCGCCGGCCCCCTCGGCGGGGAGATCAAGCTCACCGGCGACCTCGGCGACCAGCAGGCGGCCACCGTCGGGCAGGTGTGCTTTGCCCCCGGCGAGGCCAAGAACACCTACGGCACCGGCAACTTCATGCTGCTCAACACCGGCACCGAGCTGGTCCGGTCGAACAGCGGCCTGCTCACCACGGTCTGCTACAAGTTCGGCGACGAGCCGGCCGTGTACGCGCTGGAGGGTTCCATCGCGGTGACCGGGTCGGCCGTGCAGTGGCTGCGCGACCAGCTCGGCATCATCCGCGGCGCGGAGGAGAGCGAGACGCTGGCCCGCCAGGTGCAGGACAACGGCGGGGTCTACTTCGTCCCGGCGTTCTCCGGTCTCTTCGCGCCCTACTGGCGGTCCGACGCCCGCGGGGCGATCGTCGGGCTGTCCCGCTTCAACACCAACGCGCACATCGCCCGCGCCACCCTGGAAGCGATCTGCTACCAGAGCAAGGACGTCGTGGACGCGATGGCCAAGGACTCCGGGGTCCATCTGGACGTGCTCAAGGTGGACGGCGGCATCACTGCCAACGACCTGTGCATGCAGATCCAGGCCGACGTCCTCGGGGTGACGGTGAGCAAGCCGGTGGTCGCGGAGACCACGGCGCTCGGCGCCGCGTACGCGGCCGGGCTCGCGGTGGGCTTCTGGAACAACACCGACGAGCTGCGGGAGAACTGGAACGAGGACAAGCGCTGGCAGCCGTCCTGGTCCGATGAGCAGCGGCAGGCTGGGTACGCCGGGTGGCAGAAGGCGGTGCAGCGCACACTGGATTGGGTGGACGTGGACTGAGCCCGGTCCGCCTACCCGGAGGGATGTCGAGCATGAAGGCTGCCGCACTGTCCCCGGACGCCCGTACGGCCTCGCTCGAGGCCATGGCTTCCGAGGAGCTCGACGTCCTGGTCGTGGGCGGTGGCGTGGTGGGCGCGGGAACTGCCCTCGACGCCGCCACCCGCGGCCTCCGGGTCGGACTGGTGGAGGGCCGCGATCTGGCCAGCGGCACCTCCAGCCGGTCCAGCAAGCTGCTGCACGGCGGCCTGCGCTATCTCGAGATGCTCGACTTCGGGCTGGTGCACGAGGCGTTGCGGGAGCGGGGCCTGATCATCGGTGATCTGGCCCCGCACCTGGCCCGCGCGCTGCCGTTCCTGCTCCCGCTGCAGCACCGGTTCTGGGAGCGGCCGTACATCGGCTCCGGCGTCCTGCTGTACGACGTGATGGCGGCGGCGTCCCCGGCCGGCGCCAAGGGCCGGTTGCCGCGGCACCGGCACCTGACCCGGCGCGGCGCGATGCGGTCGGCGCCGTCGCTGCGCAAGGACGCGATGGTCGGCGCGATCCGCTACTACGACGGCCAGGTCGACGACGCCCGGCACACCATGAACATCGCCCGCACCGCCGCGCACTTCGGCGCGCTGGTGGTCACCCGGACCCGGGTGACCGGCTTCCTGCGCGAAGGGGAACGGGTGACCGGGGCGACCGTCCGGGACCTCGAGAACGACCGCGTGATCGACGTCCGGGCCCGGCAGGTCATCAACGCCACCGGGGTGTGGACCGACGAGACCCAGGCGATGGTGGCCGAGCGCGGCCAGTTCAAGGTGCGGGCGTCCAAGGGAATCCACCTGGTGGTGCCGAAAGACCGTATCCAGTCCGACACCGCGCTGATCCTGCGCACCGAGAAGAGCGTGCTGTTCGTCATCCCCTGGGGCCGGCACTGGATCATCGGCACCACCGACACCGACTGGACCCTCGACAAGGCCCACCCGGCCGCGTCCGCGCAGGACATCGACTACCTGCTGGAGCACGTCAACGCGGTGCTCACCACCCCGCTCACCCGTGAGGACGTGGAGGGCGTGTACGCGGGCCTGCGGCCGCTGCTCACCGGCGAGTCGGAGTCGACCTCGAAGCTGTCCCGGGAGCACGTCGTCGGGCACGTCGCGCCCGGGCTGGTCGTGGTCGCGGGCGGCAAGTACACGACGTACCGGGTGATGGCCAAGGACGCCGTCGACGCGGTCGGGCACGCCCTGGACGAGAAGGTGCCGGAGTGCGTGACCGACCGGACCCCGCTGGTCGGCGCGGCCGGCTTCGCCGCGGCCTGGAACCGGCGCCAGATCATCGCCGAGGAGTCGGGCCTGCACGTGGCCCGGATCGAGCACCTGCTCGGCCGGTACGGCACGCTCATCGACGAGGTGCTCGACCTGGTCGCCGGCGACCGGACGCTGCGCGAGCCGCTGGAGGGCGCGGAGGACTACCTGCGGGTCGAGGTGGTCTACGCCTGCTCGCACGAGGGGGCCCGGCACCTGGACGACGTGCTGGCCCGGCGGACCCGGATCTCGATCGAGACCTGGGACCGCGGGGTGCGCGCCGCGCCGGTGGCCGCCGAGCTGATGGCCGGCGTGCTCGGCTGGAGCGACGAGCAGCGGGAGAAGGAGATCGCCCACTACCTGGCCCGGGTGGACGCGGAGGTCCGGTCCCAGCACGAGCCGGACGACGAGACCGCCGACGCGGTCCGGCTCGGCGCCCCGGAGATCGTGCCGCTCGAGCGCTGAGCCGCCGTCAGGGGGCGAAGCGGCGGCGGAGGTACCAGGAGAAGTAGCCGCCGTAGCGGGCCTGCAGGTCGGGGCGCCGCCAGTCCCGGCCGTGCACGACCCGGCGGCAGGACGGGGTGCCGCAGCCGCAGGGCATCTCGCCGTCGTAGTCGTCGAAGAGCGCGTAGTCGGTGGTGAGCTCCTCGCCGGCGGCGACGTCCCGCATGGCGACCAGCACCACGTTGCCGGCGAAGCCGACGTTGGGCTCGCAGGAGTGGTTGAGGAAGAGCATGACCGGCTCGTACTCGTGCTCGGTCAGCGCGACCAGGTGCAGGTCGTCGGCGATCTGGATGTCCGAGTTCTGCAGCCTTTCGGGCAGGGCGGCCAGACGGGCGCCGTCCACCACGTGCCCGCCCTTGACCGCGACCACCTCGTCCCGGGCGATCGGCTCGACCGCGACCAGCCCGCGGCCGGCGATCCCGCTCGGCCGGCCCTTCGCCGCCTTCGGGGAGATCCAGCTCGCCACCACGCCCCGACCGTAACCGGGGCCGGAACCGACTTCCCGCCCGGCCCGTCAGTAGGGTCAAGTCTGCCGACCCTGAGGAGGCTGCGGTGCGGAGCACGCTGCGCTGGATGGCGGGAGTGGCGGCGCTGCTGGCGCTGGCCGGGTGCGGAGCGGGCACCGCCGGCGCGCCGGCCCCGGAGCCGGAGCAGACGAGCTCGGCGAGCGGACCGGCGCCGGGTGACCCGGTCGCCCTGGTCGGCCTGTGGGAGGTGACCGGCGCGAAGGGCGAGGAGGCCGGCGCGATCCTCCGGCTGGCCGACTCCTCGCTGTCGATCTGGCGGGACTGCGGGGTGCTCAGCGGCGGCTGGCGCGCGGACCCGGCCGGGCTGTTCCTCGGCAGCGTCGGCAGCTGGAGCGGCAGCTGCGACCTCGCGCCCGACCCGCAGCCGGCCTGGCTGACCCGGGTCGGTGGCTTCCGGGTGGCGGGCGACGAGCTGCTGCTGCTCGACGCCGACGGCGCCACCGTCGCCCGGCTGGTGCCGGGCCGGCGGCCGGCGCACCGGGACGACATCGCCGACTCCGAGTCCGCACCGCCGGTGGTCACCGACGAGCTGCGCGCCGCGCTGCGGACGGTCGCCCCGCTGCCGGCCGGGCTGCGGCCGGCGACCGCGGCCGAGCTGGCCCGCCGCTGGATGCCGGCCGTCACCGACCGCCGCGCCCGGCCCGAGCAGCCGTTCGCCCAGCTGCGCGCCGACGGGTCCTGGACCGGCTCGGACGGCTGCAACGGGACGGGCGGGCGGTGGATCGCCGGTGCCGGCGGCGCGCTCCTCGCCGTCGGCGGGTTCCAGACGGCGATCGGCTGCGCCAACGTCCCGATCGGGACCTGGCTGACGGAGACGGCCCGCGCCGGCATCGCCGACGGCCAGCTCGTCCTGCTCGACCGCTCCGGCAAGGAGACCGGCCGCCTCCGCGCCGGCTGAGCCGCGGCACCCGGCGGGACGGTGCGAGCGGGCCGGCCACCTCCTCCCGGGAGGCGGCCGGCCCGCTGGCCGCGGGGGGTCAGGCCGCGGCGGTAGGCGGTGGCGCGGCCCCGGTCATGATGGCCACCGCCTCGGACATCGAGTGCGACTGCGGGGTGATGACGGTCGCCCGCCGGCCGAGCCGCTGGATGTGGATGCGGTCGGCGACCTCGAAGACGTGCGGCATGTTGTGGCTGATCAGGATGACCGGCAGCCCGCGGTCGCGGACGTCCCGGATCAGCTGCAGCACCCGGTTGCCCTCCTTGACCCCGAGCGCCGCGGTCGGCTCGTCGAGGATCACCACCTTGCTGCCGAAGGCGGCCGAGCGGGCCACCGCGACGCCCTGCCGCTGGCCGCCGGACAGGCTCTCCACCGCCTGGCCGATGTTCTGCAGGGTGGCGATGCCGAGCTCGGACATGTGCCGCTTGGCCTCCGACCGCATGTGGGCGCGGTCCAGCATCCGGAAGACCGAGCCGAGCACGCCGGGCTTGCGCTCCTCCCGGCCGAGGAAGAGGTTGTCGGCGATGTCCAGGCCGGGGGCCACCGCGAGCGTCTGGTAGACGGTCTCGATGCCGGCCGCCCGGGCGTCCATCGGGTTCCTGAAGTGGACCTGCTGGCCGTCCAGGTAGATCTCGCCGGCGTCCGGGACCAGCGCCCCGGACAGCGCCTTGATCAGGCTGGACTTGCCGGCCCCGTTGTCGCCGATGACGGCGAGGATCTCGCCCGGGTAGAGCTCGAGGTCGCTGCCGTCGATGGCGACCACCCGGCCGTACCGCTTGGTCAGCCCCTTCGCCTGCAGCACGGGCGTCCCGCCGGGGCCGGCCGGCCGCGGCGCCGGGCTCGTGTCGGTGCTGGTGCTCATACCTTCACCTTCCTGATCCACTGGTCGATGGAGACGGCCACGAGGACCAGCAGGCCGATGGCGAAGCCCTGCCAGACCACCTGCACGCCGGCCAGCTGCAGGCCGTTGCGGAAGACGCCGACGATGAGCGCGCCGACCAGGGTGCCCAGCACCCCGCCGCGGCCGCCGAAGAGGACTGTGCCGCCGAGCACGACCGCGGTGATGGAGTCGAGGTTGTACTCGGTGCCGACGTTCGGGCTGGCCGAGGCGAGCCGTCCGATGAGGATCCAGGCGCCGACCGCGTACAGCAGACCGGCGACGGTGTAGACGCTCAGCAGCACCCGGTCGGTCCGGATGCCGGCCAGCCGCGCGGCCTCGATGTCGTCGCCGGTGGCGTAGACGTGCTTGCCCCAGGCGGTCCGGGTCAGCGCGTAGAAGAAGAACGCGAAGAGCAGCAGCATGATGATCGACCCGTAGGTGAGCCGGAAGCCGCCGAGGTTGATCGTGTTTCCGGTCCAGGTCATCAGGTCGGGCATGTCCGAGCCGCGGATCGTCTCGCTCTTGGAGACGACCGCGTTGAGCGAGAAGAAGATGCTCAGGGTGCCCAGGGTGACGATGAACGGGGGCAGCTTGAGGCGGGTGACCAGCATCCCGTTGGTGAAGCCCATCGCGGTGCCGAGCACGAAGCCGAGCAGCAGCGCGAGCGGGCCGGGCAGCCCGGCGTCGGTGGCGAACTTCGCCATCAGCACCGAGGAGAAGACCGCGATCGCGCCGACCGACAGGTCGATGCCGGCGGTGAGGATGATCAGGGTCTGGCCCAGCGCGAGCACCGCGATGACGGTGACCTGGGCCAGCACCAGGGACAGGTTGGCGGCGGACAGGAAGCGGCTGCTGAGCAGCGAGAAGGCGATGATCGCCAGCACCAGGACGGCCAGCGGGCCCAGGGTCGGCCGGGCGTGCAGGACGTGCTGGATGCGCAGGCCGAGCGACTCCGAGCGGTGCTCGTCGAAGCCCTGCCCGGGCTCGGGAGCGGTCGCGGTGGCGGTGTCGGCCATGATCAGCCCCAGCAGTTCTCGGTGCCGAAGGTGGTGTCCTTGGACTCCACGCCGGACTGCGCCTCGTCGGTGATCAGGGTGACGCCGGTGTCGGTGAAGGTCTTGCCCTCGGTCGCGGCCGGCTTGGTGCCGTCCTCGGCGAACGCGGCGACGGCCTCGACGCCCTCCTCGGCCATCTTCAGCGGGTACTGCTGCGAGGTGGCGCCGAGCTGGCCGGCCTTGACCGCGGCGACGCCCGGGCAGCCGCCGTCGACGGAGACGATGACGACCTGCTTCTCCTTGCCCGCCGCCTTCAGCGCCTGGTAGGCGCCCGCCGCCGCCGGCTCGTTGATCGTGTAGACGAGGTTGATCGACGGGTCCTTCTGCAGCAGGTTCTCCATCGCGGTGCGGCCGCCGTCCTCGGCGCCGTCGGTCACGTCGTGGCCGACGATCTGCGGGTCGGACTCGTCGCCGATCCGGTTCTTGTCCTTGACGTCGATGCCGAAGCCCTCGAGGAAGCCCTGGTCGCGCTGGACGTCCACGGACACCTGGTTGGCGTTGAGGTCGAGCAGCGCGATCTTCGCCGGCTTGCCCGCCATCTTCGCCTTCGCCCACTGCCCGATGAGCAGCCCGGCCTGGTAGTTGTCGGTGGCGAAGGTGGCGTCCACCGCGTCGGCCGGGTCGGTCGGCGTGTCCAGCGCGATGACGAGCATGCCGGCCTGCTTGGCCTTGTCGATCGACGGCACGATCGCCTTGGAGTCGCTCGGGGTGATCAGGATGCCCTTGGCGCCGGCCGAGATCAGGCTCTCGATCGCCTGCACCTGCGCCTCGTTGTCGCCGTCCTGCTTGCCGGCGAAGGTCTGCAGCTGCAGGCCCTCGGCCGCGGCGGCCTTCTGCGCGCCCTCCTTCATCTTCACGAAGAAGGGGTTGGTGTCGGTCTTGGTGATCAGGCCGACGATCGCCTGGTCGTCGCCGCCGCCGCTGCCCGCGTCGCCGCCGTCGTCGCCGCACGCGGCGAGACCGAGGGTCGCCGTCAGAGCCACCGCCAGCACGGCGGCGCGACGGGCTCGTGTCGTTCCGGTCATGAGTCTTCCTCCACCTGCTGGACAACGTTGTCAGGCACTGTCCCGCGTAGTTGCATCAGCACACAAGGCAATCAAGGCCGCGACTTACGTAACAATCGGGTAACGTGCCGGCGATTTCCGACAACGTTGTCCGACGATGGCGGCGTTCTCGCAGGACGCCGGTGAGGGGAGGGACGCAATGGGGCGGGCCGCACCCTCACCCTCACCCGCCGGAAAGCGGCGACCGACCCTGCGGGACGTGGCCGCCCGCGCCGAGGTCAGCTTCAAGACCGTGTCCAGGGTGGTGAACGACGAGCCCGGGGTGTCGCCGGAGCTGGCCGGCCGGGTGCGGCAGGCCATCGAGGAGCTGGAGTTCCGCCCTAACGCCGGGGCGAGCAGCCTGCGCCGCAGCGGCGGCCGGACCTCCTCGATCGGGCTGCTGCTGGAGGACGTCGCCAACCCGTACTCGGCGGTGATCCAGCGGGCGGTGGAGGACGAGGCGACCCGGCGCGGGGTGCTGGTCTTCTCCGGCAGCGTGGACGAGGACCCGGCGCGGGAGCGCGAGCTGGTGCGCGCATTCGCCGCGCGCCGGGTGGACGGGTTGCTGCTGGTGCCGGCCGGCGCCGACCAGTCCTATCTGGAGCGTGAGGTGCGAGCGGGCACCGCGATCGTCTGCGTGGACCGGGAGGCCCGCGGCCTGCCGGTGGACTCGGTCGTCACCACCAACGCGACCGGGGCCGCCGAGGGGGTGCGGCACCTGGCCGCCGCCGGTCACCGGCGGATCGCCTACCTCGGCGACCTGGTCGGCATCCAGACCGCCCGGCAGCGGCATCAGGGCTACCGGGACGCGCTCGGCCAGCTCGGGCTGCCGGTGCCGGAGTGGCTGGTGGTGCACGACCTGCGGGACCCGCTGCTCGCCGACGGCGCGGTCACCGGGCTGCTGGCCCGGCCCGACCCGCCGACGGCGCTGTTCACCGCGCAGAACCTGGTGACCATCGGCGCCGTACGGGCGCTGCGCCGGCTCGGTCTGGAGCGGACCGTCGCGGTGGTCGGGTTCGACGACTTCCCGACCGCCGACCTGCTCGAACCCGGGGTGACCGTGGTCGCGCAGGACCCGGCCGCGATGGGCCGGCTCGCCGCCGGGCTGCTGTTCCGCCGCATCGCGGGGGACGCCGCGCCGCCGGCGGCGCACGTGGTGCCGACCCGGCTGATCCGCCGCGGCTCCGGCGAGATCCCGCCGCCGCCCGGGGTCAGCGGTTGATCAGCGGCAGGCGGCGGTACCAGGGCGGGGTGGGGGCCGGCGCGCGGAGCGCGGCGGCGGCCAGCCCGGCCGCGGCGGCGTCCTCGACCAGCGCCCACGGCAGGTCCGGGGTGCCGGTCCGGGCGGTGGCTGCCCGGCGGTAGGCAGCGCCCGCGTACGAGCCCGCCGCCGCCCCGACCGCGCCGGTCGCCGCCGCCAGCGCGGTGGCCCGCCGGTCCGCCCGGCCGGCCGCGACCGCGCCGACCAGCGCCCCGCAGACCAGGCGCCCGGCCAGCGACGGCGGGCTGGTCCGGCTCGGCGTGCTCGGCAGCTTGTCCGCGACCACCTCGCCGGCCGCCGCGGCGGCGAGCGCCAGCCGGGCCGGTCGGGACCGCAGCGCCCGCAGCGCGCGGGGATCGTGCCGGTCCGGCGGCGCCGCCCAGGCCAGCACGGCCAGCCCGAGCTGGCTGCGCGAGCCGGTGACCACTCCGAGCAGCAGCGGCCGCAGCAGCGCGGCCGGGGCGAGATCGGTCATGATCGCTGTCTGCCCAGGAAGCGCCCGCCGCCAACCTCCGGGGCCCGCGTGGGAGGATGGGGTCCGATGGACCGACCGCTGATCGAGCCCCGCACGCTGCGCGGCTTCGCCGACATGACCCCCACGATGGCACTGCACCGGCGGCGCCTGCTCCGGGTCGCCGAGGACACCTTCTCCGCCTTCGGCTACGACCCGATCCAGACCCCGGCGTTGGAGCACGCCGACGTGCTGCGGGGCAAGGGCGGCAGCGAGTCGGACAAGCAGATGTTCGAGTTCGACGACTCCGGCGGCCGCCGGGTCGCGCTGCGCTTCGACCTCACCGTGCCGCTGGCCCGGTTCGCCGCCCAGCACACCGAGCTGCGCCCGCCGCTGCGGCTCTACCAGGTCGGCTACGCCTGGCGCGGCGAGCGCCCGCAAAAGGGGCGCTATCGCGAGTTCTTCCAGTGCGACGCGGACATCATCGGCGAGACCGGCCCGGGCGGGGACGCCGAGATCCTGGCCATGCTCGCCACCGCGCTGACCCGGATGGACGTCGGCGGGATCATGCTGCGGGTCAACGACCGCCGCGTGCTCAACGGGCTGCTCACCGACCTCGGCCTGCTGGACCGGGCGGTGCCGGTGCTGCGCGCGCTGGACAAGATCGAGAAGGTGGGCCCGGACGCGGTCCGCGCCGAGCTGGCCGAGTCCGCTGTGGACGGCGCCGCGGCGGACCGGGTGCTCGGCTTCGCGGCCGCCCGCGGCGACACCGACGAGCAGACCTTCGCCGCGGTCGGCGAGCTGCTCGCCGGCGGCGGCGAGGGCCGGGCCGCGCTCGACCAGCTGCGCCGCACCCTCGACCTCGCGATCGCGGCCGGCGCGCCCGCCGGCGCGCTGCGGATCGACCCGGGCATCGCCCGCGGGCTCGACTACTACACCGGGCTGGTCTTCGAGACCACGCTGGTGGACGTGCCCGACATCGGCTCGGTCTGCTCCGGCGGGCGGTACGACGACCTGGCCGGCCTGTTCACCAGGCAGCGGCTGCCCGGGGTCGGCGGCAGCATCGGGCTGTCCCGGCTGCTCGCCGCGCTGGAGGGCCGGCTCGGCCCGGCCCGGGAGCGGCCGCTCGCGGTGGTGACCAACGGCCGCGACGACGACCTCAGCACGCTGCTCGGCATCGCGGCCCGGCTGCGGGGCACCGGGGCGCTGGACGCCGAGGTCTACCCGACCCCGGTCAAGCACGCGACCCAGATGAAGTACGCGGACACCCGCGGCGCGCGCTTCGTGCTCACCCTGGACCGGGACGGCAGCGTGTCGGTCAAGGACCTGCGCGGCGGCGAGCGGTGGTCGGCCGGCGTCGAGGACGTGGCCGTGCTGCTGGCGAAGGCGCTCCCAGCCGCCGACTGAGGAGCCCGCGGGAAGGGTGTGTCCGGCCGGGTGTACCCCTGTCTCAGCCCAAAAGGGTGAATCCTGCCCGTCTCCACTGTTGTGACGATGCATCGCCTCGGTCACCTGGGCCGCGTCCGGGTGGGCGGCCTGACCCTCGGCTGATCGGCCCCGGTCCCCCGCGAGCATGCGGGCGGACCGCTCCCGGCGGGTCTCGTGCCCGCCGGGAGCGGTCCGCCTCGGCCCCTAGGGGTGTCTGCCGGACACCTGGCGGCGCCGACATCCGACAGACACACCCTGGCTCCGACGGCGCTCAGACCGGGGGGCGGCCCGGGTCGGTGGTGTCCGCGTACGGCGCCGAGGTCGGCAGGTCGGCCGCGTCCGAGGTGAGCGGCGTCGCGTACGGGGTCGTCTCGGTGACCGGCGCGACCGGCGCCGCCTCGACGTAGGTTTCCCCGGTGTCCTCCGCGTCCGAGCCCTTCTTCGCCGCCGCGGCCGCCGCGACACCGGCCACCGCGGCGGCTGCCGCGCCGGCGGCGACCGCCTTGCCGGACACGCCGGCCTTGCCGCTGTCGCCCCGGGTCTCCTCGGCCGCCTCGACGTCCGGGGTGCCGACGTTGCCCGGCACGTCCCCGCGCCAGCCGCCGGTGGCGGTCCCGCGGCGCTCGATGTAAGCCTTGAACCGCTCCAGGTCCGACTGGGCCTGCCGGCCGACGATGCCGAGCTTGTCGCCGGCCTGCTCGACCAGGCCCTCCGGCTCGTACTCCAGGTGGAGGCGGATCAGGGTCTGGCTCTCGGCGATCGGCGAGAAGAAGACGGCTCCGGCGTTGGTGGCGCCCTCGGTGGCCGCCCACGCGACCTTGGTGTCCGGCACCTGCTCGATCACCTCGGCCTCCCACTCGCGCCGGACGCCGCCGATCTCGGCGACCCAGTGCAGCCGCCGGTCGTCGAGCTGCCGCACCTCCCGCACCCCGCCCATGAACTGCGGGAACTCCTCGAACTGGGTCCACTGGTCGTACGCCGTGCGCACCGGCACGGCCACCTCGATGGTCTTCTCGACCTCGGTCGTCATCGCTCCTCCTCGTCGAGCAGCCCGGCTGTCGATGGCGCCTCTCCCGGGCGGGGACTACCCCGAGCGGGAGCGCCGAACCGGCTGCCCGCAAGGGCAGTCCGGCGGGCTGCGGTAATCCGATCCGGCCGGTCCGGCGTCTCTGTGGTGTCCGGACGTTCCGGGCGAGGTGGAGGGGGAGACGGCGATGAGGCGATGGCTGGCGGTGGCCGCGGCGGCGGTAGCGCTCGGGGTGACGGCGTGGGTGGCTCCGGCCACGGCGACCACGAGCCCGTACTGCGGGATCACGTGGGGGTCGCTGGCGAAGCAGGCGTCGGCCCCGGGCGGCGGGAATCTGACGAACGTGCGGGCCGGGCGGCACGCCTGCTATGACCGGCTCGTGCTCGACGTCAGCGGCGGCCGGGTGGGCAGCTGGTGGGTGCGGTACGTGGACCAGGTGCGGATGGACGGGTCCGGATTCGTGGTGCCGGTGCGCGGCGGTGCCAAGCTGGAGATCACGGCCGCGGTGCCGGCCTACGACTCGGCCGGGCGGTCGACCTACCGGCCGGCGAACCGGACCGAGCTGGTCAACGTGACCGGGTTCAGCACCTTCCGCCAGGTGGCCTGGGCGGGCAGCTTCGAGGGCAACAGCACGGTGGGGCTGGGGGTCCGGGCGCGGCTGCCGTTCCGGGTGTTCGTGCTGGCCGGGCCGGGCACCGGGTCCCGGCTGGTGGTGGACGTCGCCCACCGCTGGTGAGCCAGGGGATCAGTGGCCGCGGAAGGCCTCTTCCAGCCACCACGCCCCGCGGCGCCGGGTGACCTTGGCGTCGAGCAGGATCGGGCGGTCCCGCGGGCCGGCCAGCCACGCCGAGAGCGCGGCCAGGTCGGCCGGGGACCGCACGGTCGTGCCGGCGCAGCCGAAGCCGCGACCGATCGCGGCCAGGTCGGTCTCCGGGAAGACGACGGTGTCCAGGGGATGCCCGTCCGGCCCGAAGTGGTGCACCTCGGCGCCGTACGCGGCGTCGTCGTAGACCACGATCACCATCGGCAGGCCGAGCCGGACCACGGTGTCCAGCTCGGCCGCCGCCATCAGCAGGCCGCCGTCGCCGAGCGCCGCCACCGGCAGCCGGTCCGGCCGGGCCAGCGCGGCCCCGACGGCCGTCGCCAGCCCGAGCCCGACGGACTGGAAGGCCTGGGTGAAGCAGAAGCCGGCCTCGTCCGGCACCGCCAGGTACGCGCTCGGGTAGCCCATGAAGTTGCCCGAGTCGACCGCCACCACCCGCTCGGCGGGCAGCGCGTCGTCCAGCGCGACCGACAGCGTGCGCGGGTCGACCAGCTCGCCGTCGGACTCGTCGGCGTACGGCACGTCCCGCCAGCGGCCCTCGGCGGCGAGCCGGGCGGCCAGCGCCGGGCTGCGGTAGCCGGCGGCGGGCGCCACCAGCGCGGTCACGGCGGCCGCCGCCTCGGCGGTGTCGCCGAGCACGCCGAGCGCGACCGGGTGGTGGGCGCCGAGCGCGTCCGGGTCGAGGTCGACCTGCACCACCGCGGTGTCCGGGCCGACCAGCCGGCCGTGCCGCAGCGTCCACATGGTCAGCGCGCAGCCCCAGCCGACCAGCAGGTCGGCGTCCCGGATGAGCTCGGCGGCCAGCGGGGTGGCGAAGCCGCCCGAGATGCCCAGCGACCACGGCGAACCGGCGAACAGGCCGTGCGCGACGGCCGAGGTCGACAGCAGCGCGCCGGTGCGGTCGGCCAGCGCCACCAGCTCTGCGCGGGCGTGCCGGGCGCCCCGCCCGGCCAGGAAGACCGGCCGCCGGGCCGCGGCCAGCCGGGCGGCGAGCTCCTCGACCGCGGCGGCCGCCGGCCGGGGCGGGGCCGGCACCGTCACCACCGGCTCCCCCGGCTCGCCGGGCAGCTCGGCCGCCTGCACGTCCAGCGGCAGGTTGAGCACCACCGTGCGCCGCTCGGCGACCGCCCGCCGGTACGCCCGCACGGTGTCGTTCACAGCGGACGGTGCGGAGTGGACCCGCTCGGGCACGGCGCCGATCGCGGCGGCCAGCCCGGGCTGGTCGATGCGGAAGTTGGACCGGACCGCCGACCCGGCCACCTCGGCGGCCAGCACCAGCAGCGGGGTACGGCTCTTGGCCGCCTCGGCGATGCCGGTGGTGGCGTTGGTCAGCCCGCAGCCCTGGTGCACGCTGAGCACGCCGATCCGGCCGCTGACCCGGGCGTACGCGTCGGCCATGGTGGCCGCGCCGCCCTCGTGCCGGGCCGCGACGAAGCGGGCGCCGCCGGCCACCAGGGCATTGGTGACGTGGAAGTTGCCGCTGCCGACCACGCCGAAGACGGCGTCGGCACCGAGCCGGGCCAGGGTCCGGCCGACGGCCTCCGCGACCCGCACGCGTCGCCGCCCGTCTCAGCGCTCGACGAGCGCGAGCACCCGGGCCGGGCTGCCCGACCCGCCGACGATCGGCAGCGGCGCGGCCAGCACCACCGCGCCGGTGGGCGGCAGCGCGGCCAGGTTGCGAAGCTGGGTGAGGCCGTACTTGCCGGCGCCGAGCAGGAAGGAGTGGCACGGGAAGGCCGGGTCGAAGGAGTGCGCGGTGCCCGCATCCGTCCCCACCGTCTCCACCCCGACACCGAGCACCGGCGCCTCCTCGGCCAGCCAGCGGGCGCACTCGACCGAGATGCCCGGCGTGTGCGGGCCGGTGTCGTCCGCGTTGAGGAACGCGGCCTGGTCGTCGGAGCGGCGGTCCCAGCCGGTCCGGTAGAGCAGCCAGCCGCCGGCCGGCAGCGGGCCGTGCTCGGCCTCCCAGCCGCGGACGTGCTCGACCTCGAGCAGGAAGTCCGGGTCGGCGGCGGCCCGGTCGGCGAAGTCGAGGACGGCGGCCGGCGCGACCAGCCTGGCCGCCGGCACCTGGGCGACGTCCTCGCCGTGCTGCCCGGTCACCCAGTGCACCGGCGCGTCGAAGTGGGTGCCGGTGTGCTCGCCGGTGCTGATGTCGTTCCAGTACCACGCCGGCCCGCGCTCGTCGTACCGGCTGATCTCGGTCAGCCGGAACGGCCGGGTGTTCGCGAACGGCTCCGGCAGCCGGATGATCGGGGTGCTGTCCCGCAGCGGCGCGGTCAGGTCGACCACCTCGACGCGACCGGCGGAGACCGCCGCGAGCAGGTCGGTGAGCACGGTCATGGCTCCTCCTCGGGGGTCCGCCGGTCGCCCGCCGCGGGGCGCCAGCGGGTGTGCCGGGTGCGCGGCCGGCCGGTGCGGACCAGCTCCAGCCGGGGCCGGGGGCCGTCGGTGCGCCCGACCTGCGGGCGCCGGTTGCCGGCCCGGAACGGCGCCGGCCACTGCGCTCCCGGTCCGGTGTAGCCCTGCTCGGCCGCGGCGTGCAGAGTCCAGTGTGGATCGTAGAGGTGCACCCGGCCGAGCGCGCACAGGTCGGCCCGGCCGGCCAGGATCACCGAGTTGACGTCGTCCCAGGAGGACAGCGCGCCGACCGCGACGACGGCGACGCCGAGGTCTCGGCCGACCTCGTTGCGGATCCGGTCCGCGTACGGCGTCTGGTACGACCGGCCGTACGCCGGCCGCTCGGCCTTGACCACCTGCCCGGTGGACACGTCGACCGCGTCCACCCCGTGCTCGGCGAAGGCGCGGGCGATCAGCACCGCCTCCTCGATGTCGACCCCACCGTCGTGCCAGTCGGTCGCGGACACCCGCACGCTCACGGGCCGGTCCTCCGGCCAGACCGCCCGGACCGCGTCGAAGACCTCCAGCGGGTAGCGCAGCCGGTTGGCCAGCGACCCGCCGTACGCGTCGGTGCGCCGGTTGGCCAGCGGCGACAGGAACGACGACAGCAGGTAGCCGTGCGCGCAGTGCAGCTCCAGCAGGTCGAAGCCGGCGCGCGCCCCGCGCACCGCGGCCGCCACGAACTCGTCCCGGATCTCGTCCATCCCGGCCCGGGTCAGCTCGCGGGGCACCTGGTTGTCCGGCGAGTACGGCACCGGGGACGGCCCGCAGACCTCCCAGTTGCCGTCCGGCAGCGGCTCGTCGATGCCCTCCCACATCAGCCGGGTCGAGCCCTTGCGGCCGGAGTGGCCCAGCTGCAGGCCGATCGCCGCGCCCGAGGCGGAGTGGACGAAGTCGACCACCCGGGCCCAGCCGGCCTCCTGCGCGTCGGTGTAGAGGCCGGCGCAGCCCGGGGTGATCCGGCCCGCCGCCGACACGCAGGTCATCTCGGTCATCACCAGCCCGGCCCCGCCGAGCGCCTTGCTGCCCAGGTGGACGAGGTGGAAGTCGGAGGGGACGCCGTCGACCGCCGAGTACATGTCCATCGGGGACACCACGACCCGGTTGCGCAGCTCCAGCCCGCGCAGCCGGAAGGGGTGGAACATCGGCGGCGTGCCGGCCGCCACCCCGGTCCCGGCCGAGAAGGCGGCCTCCACGGTGGACACGAACTCCGGGTCCCGCAGCCGCAGGTTGTCCAGCGTCACCCGGCGGCTGCGGGTGAGCAGGTTGAAGGCGAACTGGGTGGGCTCCTGGTGCACGTACCGGCCGAGGTTCTCGAACCACTCCAGGCTGGCCTGGGCGGCCCGCTGGGTGGACACCACCACCGGCCGGCGCTCGGTCTCGTACGCGGCCAGCGCGGCGTCCACCCCGGACTGCTCGTGCAGCGAGGCGGCCAGCGCCAGCGCGTCCTCCATGGCCAGCTTGGTGCCGGACCCGATGGAGAAGTGCGCGGTGTGCGCGGCGTCGCCGAGCAGCACCACGTTGCCGGCCCGCCACGACTCGCACCGGACGGTGCCGAAGCTGATCCAGCGGGAGTTGTTGGCCGCCAGCGGGTGCCCGTCGAGCAGGTCGGCGAAGGTCTCCCCGATCGCCGCGACCGCGCCGGTGTCGCTCTCGCCGGGCCCGTACGAGCCGGTGTCGAAGCCGGCCCGCCGCCACACCGAGTCGTGCATCTCGACGATGAAGGTCGAGCCGGTGGCGTCGTACGGGTACGCGTGCACCTGCATGACCCCGTGCGGGGTGCGCCGCACGTCGAAGGTGAACGCGTCGAAGACCTTGCTGGTGCCCAGCCACATGTACCGGCACTGGCGCGTGTCGACCGTGGGCCGGAAGCGGTCGGCGTACTTGAGCCGGGTGGCCGAGTTGACCCCGTCGGCCGCGACCACGAGGTCGTGCGCGGCGGCCAGCTCGTCCGGGTCCGGCGCCGCCGCCTGGTGGTGGAGCCGCACCCCGAGCTCGCGGCAGCGGTCCCGCAGCACGGCCAGCAGCCGGCGCCGGCTCATCGCGGCGAAGCCGTGCCCGCCGGAGGTGATCACCCGGTCCGGGCGGCCGTCCCGCGGTCTGAAGTGGACGTCGATGTCGTCCCAGCGGGCGAACTCGCGCTCCATCGCCCGGTGCACCGCCGGGTCGGCGTGCTCGATGCCGCCCAGGGTCTCGTCGGAGAAGACCACGCCGAAGCCGAAGGTGTCGTCCGGGGCGTTGCGCTCCCACACGGTGATCTCGTGCCGCGGGTCGAGCTGCTTGGCCAGCAGGGCGAAGTAGAGCCCACCCGGGCCGCCCCCGACGACCGCGACGCGCATCAGCCGGAGGCCAGCTGGCGCAGCTTGAACCGCTGCAGCTTGCCGGTCTGGGTGTGCGGCAGCTCCGGCAGGAACTCCACCACCCGGGGGCACTTGTACGGCGCGATCTCCCGCTTGGCCAGCTCCTGGAGCTCGGCCGCCTTGGCCGCGTCGCCGGTCACGCCCGGGCGGAGCACCACGTACGCCGCCACCACGTGCCCGCGGTCCGGGTCGGGCTTGCCGACCACCCCGCACTCGACCACGTCGGGGTGCTTGAGCAGCGCATTTTCCACCTCGGGGCCGGCGATGTTGTAGCCGGCGGAGATGATCATGTCGTCGCTGCGGGCCACGTACCAGAAGTAGCCGTCGGGATCGCGGCGGTAGGTGTCGCCGGTGAGGTTCCAGCCGTGCTGGACGTACGCCTGCTGCCGCGGGTCGGCCAGGTAGCGGCAGCCGGTCGGGCCGCGCACCGCCAGCCGCCCCGGCTCGCCGTCCGGCACCGGCCGGCCGGCCTCGTCGAGCACCGCGGCCTCGTACCCGGGGACCGGCCGCCCGGTCGACCCGGGCCGGACGTCGCCGTCCGCGGCCGAGATGAAGATGTGCAGCATCTCGGTGGCGCCGATGCCGTCGATGATCCGCAGCCCGGTCGCCTCGTGGAAGGCGTCCGAGACCGCCCGCGGCAGCGGCTCGCCGGCCGACACGCAGCGGCGCAGCCCGGCCAGCGCCGGGGCCCGGCCGGCCGCCAGCATCGCCCGGTACGCCGTCGGCGCGGTGAACAGGACGGTCACCCCGTGCTCGGCGACCAGGTCGGGCAGCGCGTCCGGGGTCGGCTTGGCGGCCAGGTAGCTGGCGGCACCGGCCCGCAGCGGGAAGACCACCTCGCCGCCCAGCCCGTAGGTGAACGCCAGCGGCGGGCTGCCCAGGAAGAGGTCGTCGGCGGTGGGCTTGAGCACGTGCCGGGAGAAGGTGTCGGCGATGGCGAGCACGTCCCGGTGGAAGTGCGCGGTCGTCTTGGGCACCCCGGTGGTGCCCGAGGTGACGGCGAGCAGCGCCACGTCGTCGGCGGAGGTCTGGACGGCCGCGAACGGGCGGCGGTGCCGGTCGGCGCGGGCCTCCAGGTCGCCGTCGCCGTACCGGACGACCGGCAGGTCGGGCAGGCCGGCGACCAGGTCGGCGGTGAAGCCGGCGTCGCAGAGCGCCAGCGACGGCCGGGTGATGTCGCCGATCGAGCGCAGCTCGCCCGGGCGTAGCGCCGGCATCGTCGCCACCACGACCCCGCCGGCGAGCAGCACGCCGAGCCAGCTCGCGACCAGCCACGGGCTGTTCGGCCCGCGCAGCAGCACCCGGTTGCCCGGCACCAGCCCGAGCTCGTCGACCAGCACGTGCGCGATCGCGGCGGCGTGCCCGCGGACGTCCCCGTACGTCCACTCGATGCCGGGTCCGAGCAGGCAGCGCCGGTCCGCGTCGGGGCCGGTCAGCAGGGCGTCGGCGCAGTTCACCCGGGCTGGGTACGGCAGCGGGCGCAGCTCGGGCCACTGCTCGGGTGGCGGCAGCGAGTCCCGGCAGAACGTGTCGGCGTGCGCCGACGGTCCGAGACCTGCCCTGGCCACCTGCGCGACGTCCATGGCGCGCCCTCCCGGGGTCGTTGCCCGCCAGTATGCCGGGGGCTCCGGGCCTCACGGCAGGACCGCGGCCCCTTGCAGCTCGACCAGCGCCTCGGCATCCCACAGCCGGGTCACACCGACGCCGGCCATCGCCGGGTAGTCCCGCCCGACCAGCCGCCGCCACACCGCGCCGATCTCCCGGGCCCGGGCGCGGTAGTCCTCCATGTCCACGATGTAGACAGTGAGGCTGCCCAAGTGTCCGGGCTCGCCGCCCGCCGCGGCGAGCGCGGCGAGCAGGTTGGCCAGCGCCTGCTCGAACTGGGCGACCAGGCCGCCGGCGACGATCGCCCCGGTGCCGTCCATGCCGGTCTGACCGGCCAGGAAGACCACCCGGGAGCCCGCTGGGAGCGCGGCGACGACCGCGTGCGAGAAGCCGGACGGCGCGGCCAGGCCGGGTGGGTTCACGCGGGTCAGCACGATCCAGCACAGTGGCAACGTTCGTCCCCGAGGTCAACAGGAGGCCAGGCATGCGGCTGGAGGAGCTCACCGACGTCCGGTACGCCGTCGAGGACGGGTGCGCCGTCGTCACCATCGACCGGCCGGACCGGATGAACGCCTTCCGCGGGCGGACCGTGGACGAGCTGATCAGCGCGTTCAAGCACGCGTGGGCCGACCCGGGGGTCGCCTGCGTGATCCTCACCGGGGCCGGCGAGCGGGCGTTCTGCGCCGGCGGCGACGTCAAGGAGCGGGCCGAGACCGGGTCGTACGGCGAGACCGAGTGGGGCACCTTCGAGATCGAGCGGCTGCACCGGGTCATCCGGGACATCCCCAAGCCGGTGATCGCCGCGGTCAACGGGGTCGCGGTCGGCGGCGGGCACGTGCTGCACGTGCTGTGCGACCTGACCGTGGCGGCCGAGCACGCGACCTTCGGGCAGACCGGGCCGCGGGTGGGCTCGTTCGACGCCGGCTTCGGCTCGGCGTACCTCGCCCGGGTGGTGGGGGAGAAGCGGGCCCGGCAGCTGTGGTTCCTGCTGGACCGGATCGACGCGGTGACCGCCGAGCGGTGGGGGCTGGTCAACGCGGTGGTGCCGGCCGAGCAGCTGCTGGACACCGCGCGGGAGTGGGGCCGGCGGATCGGGTCGTACTCGCCGACCGCGCTGCGCTTCCTCAAGCACTCCTTCAACGCCGACAGCGACGCGATCGCCGGGCTGTCCAACCTCGCCTTCGCCGGCCTCGACCTGTACGCGCACAGTGACGAAGGCATGGAGGGCGCCCGCGCCTTCGCCGAGCGCCGCGACCCGGACTTCTCCCCCTTCCGCGCCGGCCCCTGACCGGCCGCGGAGGTCCGCTCAGGGCAGCGCTCGCCAGCCGGTCCACCCGGTCACCGCGGAGCCGTCGGTGGCGGTGTTGCGGTAGTGCCGGCCATTGGTGCCGACCACGAACACCTCCAGTGCCGAGCCGTTGAGGGTCACCGCCGGGCCGGAGGCCAGGCCCCCGCTGAGGCTGCGCCACCCGGTCCAGCCCGTCCCGTCCGGGTTGAGCACCGAGTAGTACCCGGCCTCGCCGCCCCGGACGGCGGCGACCACCCGCCGGCCGTCCGCGGTGGGGGAGAGGGCGACGTCCGAGCTCACCGCACCGCCGAGCTTCCGCCAGCCCGACCACGTCCCGCCGGCGGTCCGGTATTTCACGTACAGCGCGCGGTCGCTCGCGACGCACGCGACCGTGAGCACTCCATCGGCGGTCGCGGCGACCGAGAGGGCGAGCGGCGCGAGCAGGCCGCCCAGCGGGATCCAGCCGCTCCACCCGGCGGCCGTCCGCTGCCGCAGGTGGCCCTGCCCGTCCCCGCCGCGGATCACGACGCTCTCCACCCCGCCCGGGCCGACCGCGACACCGGGCCGGGTCGTCGTCACCCCGCTCAGGCTGCTCCAGCCGCTGCGCCCGCCGCCGTCCGGGACGGTCTGCCGGTAGACCGCGTTGTCGCCGCCGATGGCGACGGTCGCGAGGCCGGTCGGGCCGGTCGCGGCCGCGGCCGGGCCGCCGACCACCGAACCCCCGAGCTGCGTCCAGCCGCTCCAGGTGGATCCGCGCAGGGTCCGCTCCACGACGTTCCCGGCGGCGTTGCGGACCAGCAGGTGCAGGCCGTCGGCCGTGGTCGCGGCGGCGGGCGTCGGCGCGCGCTGGGCGGTGCCGCCCTGCAGGTCGACGAAGCGGTAGCCGTGCGAGCGGTAGTAGTCGATGATCCGCGGCAGCGCCGCCACGGTGGCCGGGAGGCCGGCCGGCGGGTTGTGCATCAGCACCACCGGGTGCGCCTGGCTGCCGCCGGCCACCGCCCGCGAGTAGATCCGCTCCACCCAGTACGACGACGTCGACGTGCCGGCCTTCCAGTCCTCGGTGTCCACCGACCAGTTCCAGACGGACATCCGGCGTTGCTGGGCGAGGGTGAGCGTCGTCGCGTCGTACTCGCCGTACGGCGGGCGGAACACGCAGGACCCGACGGCGGTGAGCGCGCTCTGCTGCGCGGTCGCCCGGTCCATCTCGCTGGCCTGCCCGGACGCGGTCAGCGTGGGCATCCGCGGGTGGCCCCAGGTGTGGTTGCCGATCACCATGCCGGTCACCACCTCCGACCGGACCAGGGTCGGGCGGACCGCGGAGTTGACGCCGATGTTGAAGAACGTGGCCGGCACGGCGCGCTGCTGCAGGATCGACAGGATCGCCGCGGTGCTCACCCCGGGTCCGTCGTCGAAGGTGAGGGCGACCGTCTTGCCGGCACCGGGCGCCGTCCGTTGCGCGCCGTACGGCGCCGGAGGGCAGCCCGTGCTCGGTGTGGCCGCGGCGAGGGACGGCGCGGCGGTCGTGGCCGGGTCCCGGGCCAGGATCTCGTCCGGCGGCCAGGGCCCTCCCGGCAGCTCGATCCGGGCCGGCGCCGGAGCCGGGCCGGGCGGCGCGGCCTGCACCGGACCGATCAGCGCGGCGAGCAGCAACGGCACGGCACCGAGGACGGCGCCGGCACGGGCACGGGCCGGGGGCATGCCAGTCACCTCCGCCCGGGTGCGGGCGCGTGCCCCGGGGACGCGCCGGGCGACGAGGGAGCCCGGTGCCGTCAGGATTCCTCGCGCGGGTGCTGCGGTCCAGGGTCCTTGGTCCCGAGCGTTGACATGTGACCATCTGGTCACCTATTTTGAGGTCGTGACCGACGAGGACGACCGCGTGTTCAAGGCGCTCGCGGACCCGACCCGCCGGTTCCTGCTCGACCGGCTCTTCGAGCGCGACGGCCGCACGCTCACCGAGCTGGAGTCCGAGCTGGAAATGACCCGGTTCGGCGTGATGAAGCACCTCAAGGTGCTGGAGGACGCCGGGCTCGTCGTGGCCCGCAGGTCCGGCCGGGAGAAGCGGCACTTCCTCAACCCGGTGCCGATCCGGCTCATCCACGACCGGTGGATCGACAAGTACACCGAGCGCCAGGTGAGCGCGCTCGCCGACCTCAAGAAGCAGCTCGAGGAGCCGTCATGACCAGCACACAGTCGCCGGTGGTCCAGGTCCACCGCGTCCAGATCCGCGCGTCCGCCCAGGCCATCTGGGACGCGATCACCCAGCCGGAGTGGACGGCGCGCTACGGCTACACCGGATACGTCGACTACGACCTGCGCCCGGGCGGGGCCTACCGGGTGCGCCCGACCGAGGAGTTCCGGGCCGGCGCCGCCGCCCGGGGCAACGAGCTGCCGGAGGTCATCATCTCCGGCGAGGTGATCGAGGCGGACCCACCGCGCAAGCTGGTCACCACCTTCCGGATGCTGATGGACGCGCAGACCGCGGCCGAGCCGGCCACCCGGATCACCCACGAGATCGTCGAGCAGGGCGACGGCGTCTGCTCGCTGACGCTGACCCACGAGCTGGACGGCGCGCCGGTGCTGGCCGCGATCGTCGGCGGCAAGTGGGCCGACCAGGGTGCCGGCGGCGGGCACACCTGGGTGCTCAACGACCTCAAGTCGCTGCTGGAGACCGGGCGGTCCGTCAGCTCCGGGTGAGGTGGCGGACCGAGCCGGGGCGTCGCTCCAAATACTGCGCGAGCGACGTCGCCGGCTGACCGGTCAGCCGGGGCACGTCGTCCGAGACGTGGGCCAGCTCGCCGGTGGCGATGGCGGTGTACGTCGTCACCCAGGCGGTCACCTGCCAGTCCGGGGCCCCGTACGAGGCGCGGGAGGCGTACGCCTGCTCGACCGTCTGGTCCCGATAGGACACCTCCCGGCCGGCGGCGGCGGACAGCTGCCCGGCCACCTCGCCCAGGCTGAGCGCCTCCGGTCCGGTCAGGTCGTACGTCCGGCCGTCGTGGCCGCCGGTCGTGAGCAGCACCGCGACCGCGGCCGCGACGTCGGCCCGGGCCACCACCGCGGCCCGGCCGTCGCCGGCCGGCCCCTCGATGACCCCCTCCGGGGTGGCCAGGAACGGCAGGAAGTCGAGGTAGAGGTTCATCCGGGGGAACGTCCAGGCCAGCCCCGAGGCGCGGACGCGCTCCTCGGTCGCCCAGTGGTCGCGGACCAGCGTGAACGTCGCGTCCGGGCGGGCGTCCACGAAGGACAGGTAGACGATCCGGCGCACGCCGGCCGCCGCGGCGGCGTCCACCGTGGCGAAGTGCTGCTCGCGGCGGTCCGCGGACTCGGCCGCCGGCACCAGGAAGAGCGTGTCCACGCCGTCGAGGGCGGCGCGCACCTCGTCGCCGGCGCCGTAGCCGGGGATCGACCGGACCTCAGCGTCCGGCAGGGTCGGCGCCCGGCTGGGGTCGCGCACCACCAGCCGCTGCCGCACCCCCTGCTCGGCCAGCAGCCGGGCCACCCCCCGGCCCACCACCCCGGTCGCCCCGGTCACCGCGATCAGCTCCGCCATGACGCCCATCCTGCCTGCTCGGCGGCCCGTGGAGGGTGCGCGGGTACGCTCGCCCGGTGGAGTCCGGGACGACGCTGCGGGTGCAGCGGGCCGAGCGGCCGCTGAGCGACCTGCGGCCGCTCGAGGCGTTCACGCCCAAGGTGCTCTACGCCGTCGACGGGGTGCCCGGCGACCCGGACCTGACCACCGACCCGGAGCAGCTGGCCGCCGCGGCCTGCGCGGCCGTCGAGGTCGGCGGCGGGCACGTGCTGGACGAGACCGCGGTGGTCTTCCCCAACGGGGCCGTGACGCTGGTGCTGGTGCTGGCCGAGTCGCACCTGTCGGTGCACACCTGGCCGGAGGAGCCGCTGGTCGCGGTCGACCTGTTCAGCTGCGGCGCGATCGACGGGCCGGCGGTGGTGGACGAGCTGGTGCGCCGGCTCGGGTTGCGCGAGGTTGCGGTCCGCCGGCTCGACCGCGGGCTGCCCGCGCTGTCTGCTCAGCCCGCCCAGCCCGCCCAGCCGTGACCGCCGAGCTGGACGCGGACGGGATCGCCGCGGCGGTGGCCGGCGCGGTCGGGCTGGCCGAGGGGCCGGCGGGGGTGCGCGCGGTGGTCCGCGCGGTGGCCGGCGGCGCCGGCTCGACCCGGGCGGTGGGCCGGCAGACCACGCTGCCGCTCCCGCTGGTGGCCGCGGTCTGCGGCGAGCTGCGCACCCGCGGGGTGCTCACGCCCGACCGGCCGGCCCGGCTGACCCCGGCCGGCGCGGCCGCGTTCGGCGGCGTCCCGGTGAGCCTGTCCGCGGCCGACCAGGAGGCGCTGGTGGCCGCGCTGGAGGACGCGGCGGCGGGCATCCCGCCCGCCCGGATGGACCTGGACCAGGCGCACTGCACGGTGCCGACCAAGGTGCGGCGGGTGCTGGCGATGCACGCGGCCGGCGCCGTCGCCGGCCGGCGGGTGCTGGTGCTCGGCGACGACGACCTGGTCTCGGTCGCGCTGGCCGTGCTGGCCGAGCGGCACGGGATCGTGCCGGCGGCGCTGACCGTGGTCGAGATCGACCCGGCCCTGGTGTCGTACCTGCGGTCCCGGCTGGCCGGCGCGCCCTTCCCGGTCACCGTCGTCGAGCACGACCTGCGGGAGCCGCTGGACCTGGCGGGGCCGTACGACACCGTGCAGACCGACCCGCCGTACACGGTGGACGGTGCTGCGCTGTTCCTGGAGCGGGCGGTCGAGGTGCTGGCACCGGGGGCGGACGTGTTCCTGTCGCTGGGCGTGCGCCGCCCGGCCGAGACAGTGCGGCTGCAGGAGGTGCTCGCCCGGCTCGGGTTGGCGGTCCGGGCCATGACGCCGGGCTTCAACGACTACGTCGGGGCCGGGACGCTCGGCGGCACCAGCGCGCTGTGGCAGCTGGTGCTGGCCGCGCCGGCAGCGGCGTCGGCGTCGGCGGCGCCCGCGCCGGCCGGCACCGTCTACACGGCACAGGACCGGGCCCGCCGCCGGTACGCCTGCACCGCCTGCGCGACCGTGCAGACCGTCGGCGAGGGCCGGCGCTGGCGCACGGTGGGCGAGCTGAAGGAGGCCGGCTGCCCGCGCTGCGGCGGCCGCACGTTCGCGCCGCGCTCGCGGCCCGGCCGGGGAGCCGCGCGTGCCCGCTGACGTCACCGTCCGCCCGGCCACCGAGGCCGACCTCGACCCGTTGGTGGCGTACGAGATCGAGATCGCCCGGATCTCCTTCGGCGACGAAGCGGTCACCGACCCGGCGCTGCACCGCAAGCGGATCTCCGGCTCGCTCGGCAAGCCGGACGAGGTCGCGCTGGTCGCCGACCGGGCCGGCGCCGTGGTCGGCTGGGTGTGGCTGTCCGGCCGGACCAACTCGCTGACCGGCGACCGCTACGGCAACCTCCGCTCGCTGGCCACCAGCGACGGGCCGGACCGCGGCGCGGTGGCCGAGCTGCTGCTGGACGCGGCGCTGGCCGCCGCCGGCGAGCGCGGGGTGGCCGAGGTGGTCGGCAAGGTCCACATGCGCAACGTGGCGATGCGCGCGGTCTACGCCAAGCTCGGCTTCGCCGCCGAGCACCTGTCCATGCGGAAGCAGCTGTGACCCTGGTCAAGGTCGTCGTCTGGGACCTGGACGGCACGGTGTGGCCGGGGATCGCGCTGGAGGCGCCGACCCCGCCGCGGCCGGAGGTGCTGTCCGCCCTGGACACCCTGGCCGGCCGGGGCATCCTGGTCAGCGTCGCGTCCCGCAACCCCGCCTCGGTCGGTGCGCTGGTGGAGGCGGACCCGGCGCTGGCCGGGCGGTTCGTGTCGCCGCAGTACGGCTGGGGCCGCAAGGCCGACGCGCTGCGCCGGATCGCCGCCGACCTGGAGGTGCAGCTCGGCTCGGTCGCGTTCGTGGACGACGACCCGTTCGAGCGGGCCGACGTGGAGCGGTCGCTGCCGGACGTGGTGGTGCTCGCCCCGGAGGAGGTGCCGGACGCGCTGGGCTGGCCCGAGTTCGACCCGGGGCCGGTCACGGACGCGGGGCGGTCCCGGCTGGAGAGCTACCAACAGCGGGCGGAGCGCCGGGCGGCCCGGGCGTCGTTCGGCGGCACGGACGAGGACTTCCTGCGCTGGTGCTCGCTGCGCGCGGTGGTGCGTCCGGCGGTCGCGGCGGACACCGACCGGCTGGCCGAGCTGGCCCGGCGGACCACCCAGTTCAACTCGACCGGCGCGGCGTACGCCCCCGGCGGGCCGGCCGCCGTGCTGGAGCTGACCGACCGCTTCGGCGCCGACGGGGTGGTCGGGGTGGCGACGCTGCCCGAGGGTCCTGACTGGACGGTCGGGCTGGTCGCGGTGTCCTGCCGGGCCGGAGGTCGGGGCGCGCTGCCGGTGCTGCTCACCGCGGTGGCCCGGTCCGCCCGGTCCCGGGGCGCGCGCCGGCTCGCGGTGCCGTGCCGGCTGACCGAGCGCAACGTGCCGGTGCGGCTGGGGCTGCGGCAGGCCGGGTTCGCGGCGGCCGGGCGGGACGGCGACACCGCGGTGTTCGCCCGGGACCTGGCCGACGAGCCGCCCTACCCGGACTGGATCACCGTCGACGACCGGCTGGTGGTGACGTGAGCGCGGCCACGGTGCGGCGGCTGCTGGCCGAGGTGGTCGGCGACCCGGCCGCGGCCGACCTGCCCGCCGACACCCCGCTGCTGGCCGGCGGTCTCGGGCTGGACTCGGCCACCGTGGTCCGCCTGCTCGCCGCCGTGCGGCGCGGGACCGGCGTCGACGTGGCCGACGAGGACCTCGACCTGGCGTCGCTGGCCACCCTCGGCACCCTCACCGACTTCGTCGCCGCTAGGGTGTGTCTGCCGGACATCTAGCGGCGCGGCCGACGCCCAGACGACGACCGTCGGCGTTGTCGTCGTCGCCGATACAACAGAGGTATCGGACTCCTCCTCCAGACACACCCTAGGGCAATGCCTCGGTGACCACCTCGCGCAGGGTGACCAGCGGCAGCCCGCCCTGCGCGAGCACGACGTCGTGGAAGTCCCGCACGTCGAAGCGGTCGCCCTGCCGCTGCTCGGCCTCGGCCCGCAGCGTGAGGATCTCCCGCTGCCCCAGCTTGTACGACAGCGCCTGCCCCGGCCAGGCCAGGTAGCGGTCCACCTCGCTGGTCGCGGCCCGCTCGTTCAGGGAGGTGTGCGCCAGCACGAAGTCGATCGCCTGCCGCCGGCTCCAGCCGAGCGCGTGCAGTCCACTGTCGACGACCAGCCGGCAGGACCGCAGCGCGTCCAGCGAGCGGGCGCCGAGCCGGTCCAGGTCGCCGGAGTAGAGGCCCATCTCGTCGGCCAGCAGCTCGGCGTACAGACCCCAGCCCTCGGCGTACGCCGGCGCGACCGCGTGCCGGCGGAAGGCCGGCAGCCCGGTGAGCCGCTGCCCGACGTCGAACTGCAGGTGATGCCCCGGGACGGCCTCGTGGTACGCGGTCGCCTCCAGTGCGAAGCGCGGCCGGGTGGTCGGGTCGAGCGTGTTGACCAGGAACTGCCCGGGCCGGCTGCCGTCGGCCGCCGCCGACCGGTAGTACGCCGGGGGCGAGTCGGCCTCCTCGTGCGGCGGCGCCGGCACCACCTCGCACGGCCGGTCGTGCCGCAGCCGGAACCAGGCGGGCAGCGCCTCCTCCGCCCGGTCCACCGCCCGCCGGGCCGCGTCCAGGATCTCCTGCCGGCTGCCGAAGGCGAGGTCGTGGGCGGTGCGCAGCCGCTCCAGGGTCGCGGCCAGCCCCGCGGTGCCGAGCGTCCGCCCGCCCAGCTCGACCAGCTCCGCGTCGTTGCGGGCGATCTCGCGCAGGCCGGTCTCGTGCACCTGCTCGGCGGTCAGCCCGGCGGTGCCGAAGCCGAGCACCGCCTGCCGGTAGAGCGCCGGGCCGCCGGGCAGGTGGCCCACCCCGGCCCGCTCGTCCGGGCGGGCCGCCGGCAGCACGGTGTCGGTCAGCAGCGCCCGCAGCCGGGCGAAGGCGGGCAGCACCCGGTCGTGGACGACCCCGCCCAGCTCGGCGTCGAAGCGGTCCCGCTCGCTGTCCGTCCAGGCCGGACGGGCGTGCCGGGTCGGCTCCAGCAGCGCCGAGTCGGCCGCCGGCCGGGCCAGCAGGTCGTCCAGCTGGGCGATCACCTTGCGGACCAGCGCCGCCGCGGGCACCCGGCCGTCGGCCAGCGCGGACCGCACGTTCGCCGCGTGCTGGTCGACGTACGGCGCCATCCGCCGCCAGCGGGTGAGCGCCGCCGCACCCTGCCCGGGCTCGTCCAGCGGCTGGTACGCGCCGATCGTCAGCAGCGAGACCTGCGGGCCGAGCATCGGGTCGACGCTCCACTCGGCGTACAGGGGGATCTGGGTGGCCAGCTCGGCGTCGAGGAAGGCGACCAGCGCGGAGCGGTTGACCCGGTCGGTGCCGGTCAGCTCGGCCTCGGGCAGCGCCTCGGCCCGCTGCCGCAGCGCGCGCAGCTCGCGGTCGACCCGGGCCAGGCCGGCGGGGGTGTTGTCGGCGAGCACGGCGTCGTACCGGCGCTCGCCGAGCGCGGTCGCGTTGAGTGGCTCGGCCTCGAGGGCGACCGTCCAGGCCCGGTCGGCGAGCTCGGCGAGCCGGGCGGACGCGGTCGCGGACGCGCTAGTGGGAAAGTCGGACATCGGGGCGGAGTATGCCGCACCGCGCCTTCCGTGCCCGCACCGTGCGCTATCCGGACCGGATCACCACCAGGTGCCCGTCCCCGACGCCGAACCCGGCGGCCGCGCTGCCGCCCTCGACGGCCACCGCCGCGTGCCCGGCCGAGTCGACCAGCACGACCAGCCCGCCGGGGCCGGCATCGGCGAAGGTGCGGCCGGTGCGGGCTTCCCGGACCGCTCCGTTCGCTTCCACCGTCAGGGTCGGCCGCAGCCGGGCGGCGGCCAGGTCGGCGGCGGTGGCGGCGAGCTGGAGGTTGCCGAAGGCGTCCACCGCCAGCACCTCGGCGCTGAGGTGACCCGGCCCCACCTCCACCCGCGGCGGCGGCAGCCGGCGCAGGTCGGCGACCGGCACCGGCGGCCCGAGCCGGGCCGGGTCGAGCCCGCGGCACAGGTGGCCGGCGACCGGCGCGAAGACGTCCCGGCCGTGGAAGGTGCTCGACACCTCGGGCAGCTGCCACTCCGGCTCGGTCAGCTCGTACGCGGCCGTGGCCCCGCCCAGCGCGTCCGCCGCCGGCAGCAGCAGGCCGTTGTCCGGGCCGACGAGGATGCTCGTGCCGGCCACCACGGCGAGGCCGCGCCGGTCCGTACCGACGCCTGGGTCGACCACGGCGAGGTGCACCGCCGGCGGCAGCCAGGGCACCGCCTGGGCCAGCACGGCCGCGCCGCGGCGCACCCGCTGCGGCGGCACCTGGTGGCTGACGTCGATGACCCGGACGTCCGGGACGATGGTCGCCAGCACACCTTTGCAGATGGCGACGAACCCGTCAGCGGTGCCGTAGTCGGTGGTGAACGAGACCCACCCGTAGCTCACGCTCGCCGACCCTAGCCGCCGCGGGCACCATGGGGAGGTGACGCTGTCCTGGCAGGGCTCGCTCTTCGCCCCCGAGCCGGGCCCGCCGCTGTCCTTCGACCGGCTGGTCCGGCACCGGTTGGACGAGCGGTCCTGGATCGACGAGGTGCCCGGCTGGGCGCCAGACCACGCCGCCGTCTTCGACCTGCTGGCGGCCTCCGCGCCGTGGCAGCAGCGGACCCGCCGGATGTACGACCGGACCGTGCTGGAGCCGCGGATGGTCGCCGGCTGGTCCGGCTCCGCGCTGGCGTCCCTGCCGGCCGCCCTGGCCGAGATGCGCGCCGCGGTGTCCGACCGCTACCGGGTCGACTTCGACTCCGTGCACGTCAACCTCTACCGCGACGGCCGCGACGGCGTGGCCTGGCACGGCGACACCAACCGGCGCACGCTGACCGACCCCTTGGTCGTCACTGTCTCCCTGGGAGAGCGCCGCCGCTTCCTGCTCCGTCCCGGCACCTCCGGCCCGCCGACCCGCTCCTTCCGCCCCGGCGAGGGCGACCTGCTCGTCATGGGCGGCGCCTGCCAGCACGACTGGCAGCACACCGTCCCCAAAGAACCCCGCGGCGCCGGCGCCCGCATGAGCATCACCATGCGCCACTCCCGCCAGGGCCACTGGGTGAAGCAGTAGGCCAGGTGTCCCGCCGTGCTGTCAGCCCGCCAAGCGCCGGCCCGATGCCTATGGTAGGTGCGGCCGAATGTCCACTCAGGTAGCGGCCAGATGTCCACCCGGGCGGCCCCGAACCGGCATAATGGTCGGGTGACCGATCGAGGGGCACTGGTGCCGCGTAAGGCGTTGCCGGTGGTGGCGGAGGCGTTGGGCGATACCCGAGTGGTCACCGTCAACGGCGCGAGGCAGGTGGGCAAGAGCACGCTGGCGCGGCTGGCCGCGGACGGGGCGACAAGCCCGCTGTTCCGGATGCTGGACGATCCGAGCACGTTGCGGGCCGCCCGGGAGGATCCGGTGACCTTCGTCGAGCATGAGGGGCTCCTCGTGGTCGATGAGGTGCAGCTCGTGCCCGAGCTGTTCCGGGCGATCAAACTCGCGGTCGACGCCGATCCGAGGCCGGGCCGGTTCCTGCTCACCGGCTCCGCTCGGATCCTGGCGCTCCGGGACCTTCCGGATGCCTTGCCGGGACGGATGGAGACGGTGGAGATGTGGCCGTTCTCGCAGGGAGAGATCGACCGTGAGCCGGACCGGTTCGTCGATGCCGTCTTCGCCCGCGGCCCAGGTCTGACCCACACCTCGACGCTGCGGCGGCGCGACTACCTGGAGCGCGTGGTCCGGGGCGGCTACCCGGAGGCGGTCCGCCGTTCGCCGCGCCGGCGTACGGCCTTCTTCGAGGCGTACGTGTCGACGCTGATCGAGCGGGACGTCACCGAGCTGGCCGCCATCGAGCGGCGCGGCGACCTGCGGCGCCTGCTGGCGCTGCTCGCGGGCCGGTCCGGCGGGCTCCTGGTGCCGGCGGCGCTGGCCGGCCAGTCCGGGGTCCCGCGGACGACGCTGGGCCGCTACCTGGAGCTGCTGTCCGCGGTCTTCCTCATCAAGCAGATCCCGGCGTGGTCGAGCGGGTCGACCGGGCGGGCCATCGGCACCCCCAAGCTGACCTATGTCGACAGTGGGCTCGCCTGTCACCTGCTCGGGCAGGACGTCACGCGGCTCGGTGAGCCGGGCGGGGCGGCCGGTCCGATGGTCGAGAGCTTCGTCCTGTCCGAGCTGGCTCGCCAGCTGACGTGGAACGAGGAGCGTGCGAGCCTCTTCCACTACCGCACCAAGGACGGCGTCGAGGTCGATGCGGTTCTGGAGACCGCCGATGGCCGGGTCGTCGGCATCGAGGTGAAGGCCGGAGCGACCGTACGCGCCGAGGATCTCGCCGGCCTCCGGCACCTCGCGGAGCGGCTCGGCGACCGCTTCGTCGCCGGCTACGTGCTCTACGCCGGGCAGCAGACCCTGCCGTTCGGCGACCGGTTGCGGGCCGTGCCGCTCGATGCACTCTGGCGCCTCTCGCCCTAGACCGTTCCCGAGCTGCTGGTGGCTGTTGGGGTCAATTCTGTGGCATGAGGAGTGATGGTGGTCTTCCTGCCTGATCCTGCTGTTGTGTCCTTGACTGTGCATGACTGTCCTGCAACTGTCGGTGACAAGTCGTCGAGGAGGCACAGTGGTCGCACCCCCGCCGGACCTGCCCGCACGGCTCGACACGGACGAGTTCGTGGCCGACCCGCACCGCGTCTTCGCGGCGTTGCGGGACGCGGCCCCGGTCGTGCCGGTGGTCATCAACGGCGGCATCCCCGCCTGGCTCGTCACCCGGTACGACGTCGCCAAGCGGACGCTGACCGACACCCGGCTGGCCAAGGGCGGCGAGCACTGGCGGGCGCTCAACGCCGGCGAGATCCCGTTCACCGGGGACGTGGCGGTCGCCGCCCGGCGCAACATCCTGTCCACCGACCCGCCGGAGCACACCCGGCTGCGGGCGGTGCTCGCGTCCGCGCTCACCCCGCGCCGGGTCGAGGAGATGCGGCCGTGGATCACCCGCATCGTCACCGAGCTGCTCGACACGATCGCGCCGAAGGGCTCGGCCGACCTGGCCGCCGAGTTCGCGCTGCCGATCCCGATGACCGTCATCTGCGAGCTGTTCACCGTGCCCGACGAGCACCGGGCGAGCATCCGGTCGTGGACCGAGACGCTGTTCCACGGGGCCGACCTGGGGCGGATGAAGCAGGCGTCGGAGGAGATCGACGCCCTGCTCGGCGAGGTCGTCGCCGCGCGCCGGGCCGACCTGGGCGGCGACTTCACCTCGACGCTGATCCGGGCCGAGGACGAGGGCCGGCTCTCGCAGGCGGAGCTGATCCAGCTGCTGCGGGCGATGCTGGCCGGCGGCAACGAGACGACGATCAACCTGCTCTGCAACGGCACCGCGGCGCTGCTGCGCAACCCGGACCAGCTCGCGCTGCTGCGCGACCGGCCGGACCGCTGGCCGGACGCGATCGAGGAGGTGCTCCGCTGGGAGGGGCCGATCCAGAACTCGATCTGGCGGTTCGCGGCCACCGACCTCGACATCGAGGGCGTACGCATCCCGAAGGGTGACGCCGTCATCGTCGGGCTCGCCGCCGCCGACCGGGATGGGCGCCGCTTCGCCGAGCCGGACACGTTCGACATCGGGCGGACCGACCGGCAGCACCTCGCCTTCGGGCGCGGCGTGCACCACTGCATCGGGGCGTCGCTGGCCCGGCTGGAGGCCCGGATCGCGCTGCCCGCGCTCTTCGAACGGCTGCCGGACCTGCGCTTCGCCCAGCCGTACGACGAGCTGCGCTACCGGCGCTCGACCATGTCGCGCAGCCTGGTGGCGCTCCCGGTCGACTTCACCGCCGTCCCGACCCCGGCACCCGAGGAGCGAGCCCGTTGAGCGTCGCCACCGCCGTCCAGACCCTGCGGTCCGAGGCCGGCCGCAACGACCCGTACCCGGTCTACGCCGAGCTCCACGCCAACGGTCCGGTGAACGCGATCGAGGCCGGCGCGGACGAGCGCTACCAGTTCACCGTCAACGGCTACGACGCGGTCAACGAGGTGCTGCGCGACCCGGCGTTCCTGGTCACCGACGGCGCGATGGTCGAGCGGACCGGGCTGCGCTGGCGCGAGCACCCGTGCCTGACCGCGCTGCTGACCTCGATGTTCTTCAGCAACGAGCCCGAGCACACCCGGCTGCGCAACCTCTACAACCGGGCGATCACCCCGCGGCGGGTGGCCCGGCTCAAGGAGCCGATCGCGGCCATCGTCAACCGGCAGCTGGACCGGATCGCCGAGCGGGGCGCGGACGGCTCGCCGGTGGACTTCATGGCCGAGTTCGCGCTGCTCGTGCCGGGCGACGTCATCTGCGAGCTGATGGGCGTGCCGGACGAGAACCGGGCCTGGTTCATCGACCGCACCCACATCTTCGCCGACCTGCTCGACCTCGGCCGCCCGACCGAGGCGCTGCTGGCGGCCGGCGACGCGGCCACCATCGAGCTGACCGACTACTTCGCCGAGCTGGTCCGCAAGCGCCAGACCGACCCGCGCGACGACATGATCACCAGCTTCGCCGAGATGCTGGCCGGCGACGAGGAGGTGGACGAGGCGGAGCTGCTGGCCGGGCTCATCACGTTCTTCAACGCCGGCTTCGCCACCACCAGCCACCTGCTCGGCAACGGGCTGCCCCAGCTGGTCGCCCGGCCGGACGTGGCCGAGGCCGTACGGACCAGCGAGACCGCCGCGCTCGCGTTCGTCGAGGAGATCCTGCGGCACTCGCCGCCCACCCACCTGGTGGTCCGCGTCGCGGCCCGGGACAAGGAGCTCGGCGGCGTCACCATCCCGGCCGGCAGCCGGCTGCTCGTGCTGACCGGCGCGGGCAACGCCGACCCGGCGCGCTTCCCCGAGCCGCGCGTCTTCGACCCGTTCCGGCCGGACAACCGGCCGCTCACCTTCGGCGCCGGACCGCACTTCTGCCTCGGGGCGGCGCTGACCCGGCTGGAGGGCCAGGTCGCGTTCCCGCTGATCGTCGACCGGTTCCCGCGGCTCGCGCTGGCCGAGGGCAGCACCCGGACCAACCGGCTGACGCTGAGCGGCTTCCAGACCCTGCCGGTCACCGTCGCCTGAGCGGCGTCGAGTCGAGGGGAGGGCCGCTGACCGTGGCCGACAACTACGTCTGGCGGGGGCTGGAGCTGTTCGCCTCGCGCGGAGACACCGAGGCGATCGTGGCCGGCGAGCAGCGGATCACGTACGCCGAGGTCCGCACCGGCGTGCTCACCATGGCCGCGACCCTGCGCGAGCACGGCCTGCGGTCCGGCATGGGCGTCGCGGTGCTGGTGTCCAACCCGCCCGAGGCCGTCACCCTGCAGCTCGCGCTGCACCTGCTGGGCTGCCGGCCGGTCTGGATCGCCCGGGCGCCACAGCGGCACCAGGCCGACTTCCTCCGGATCGCCCGGGCGGACACCTTCGTCTACGACCCGCGGACGCACGCGGCCGTCGGGCGGGAGTTCGCCGAGGTCGTACGGCCGGTGCCGGTCCTGTGCCTCGGCCCCGGCGGGGTCGGGCCGGACCTGCTGGCGCACCGGCCGACCACCGCCCCGCCGGAGCCGACCGAGGTGGTGGCCGAGCCCGAGGCGGTCTTCCAGACCAGCGGCACCACCGGGCGGCCGAAGCTGGTCCACCACCAGCACAAGCTCTTCCGGTCGCTGCTCGTCTTCGCCGAGCAGTGGGTCGCGCTCGGCCGGCCGGTGCTGCGCCACCTCGCCGTCGGCGGGCACTGGCACGTCGCCCAGCAGATGACCTCGCTGATGGTGCTGTTCATGGGCGGCACCATGGTGCTGGAGGACGGCTTCGTGCCGGAGACGTTCCTGGAGCTGGTCGAGCGCGAGCGGGCGACCAGCACGGTCATCACCCCGGCGATGCTGTCCGGCCTGCTCGACTCCCCGGCGCTGGCGACCGCCGACACCAGCAGCCTGCAGGTGGTCACCTGCGGCGGCAGCGCCACCTCGCCGGCCCGGCTGGCCCAGGCGATCGAGCGGCTGGGGCCGGTGCTGCGGATCGTGTACGCGATGAGCGAGTCGCCCGGCATCACCGAGCTGCCCGGCCTCGCCCACGACCCCGACCACCCGGAGCGGCTGCGATCCTGCGGGCTGCCGTACGGCGACGTCAAGGTGGAGATCCGCGACGCCACCGGCGCCGTGCTGCCGACGGGCGAGACCGGCATGGTGTGGGCGTCCAGCGTGCTGGTGATGGCCGGCTACTGGGGCGAGCCCGAGCTGACCGCGCAGAGCCTGGTCGACGGCTGGCTGCGGACCGGCGACGTGGGCTACCGGGACGCCGACGGCTACCTCTACCTGGTCGACCGCGCGTCCGAGGTGATCGTCACCGGGCTGGGCGCGACCAACGTCTACCCCCGGCCGATCGAGGACGCGCTGGCCGAGCACCCGGCCGTACGGGCCGCCGCCGTCATCGGCGTCCCGGACCCCGACCTCGGCGAGGCGGTGCTCGCGTTCGTGGTGGCGGACGGCGCGGTGGCGGAGGACGAGCTGCGCGAGCACGTGGTGGCGGCGCTCAACCAGACCTGGTCGCCGCGGCGGGTGGAGTTCGTCGACGAGCTGCCGCTCACCCCGGGCGGCAAGGTGGACAAGATCGCGCTGCGGGAGCGGGCGGGCGTGCCGGCCGTCGCGGACGCCGTGAGGTGAGCGAGCGGGCCCGCCTCGTCGGCATCATCGCCGCCAGCGGGATCTCCATCCTCGGCAGCCGGATGTCGTTCGTCGCCATCCCGTGGCTGGTGCTGGTCACCACCGACAGCCCGGCCCGGATGGGCCTGGTCGCCGGGGCCGAGATGCTGCCGTACGTGCTCGCCAGCTCGCTGGGGGCGCCGCTGGTGGACCGGATGGGGCCGCGCCGCACGGCGATCGGCACCGACCTCGCCAGCGCGGCGGTGATGGCGGCGGTCGCGGGCGCGTACTCGACCGGGTTCGGCGTGCTGCTCCTGCTGGTCGCGGTCGCCGGCGGGCTGCGCGGGTTCGCCGACAACGCCAAGAAGGTGCTGGTGCCGCCGCGGGCGTCGGCCGCGGCGGTACCGCTGCCGCAGGTGATCGCCGCATTCGAGGCGATGAGCCGCTTCTCCATGATGGTCGGCGCGGTGGTGGCGGGCGTGCTGATCGCCTGGGTCGGGGCGCCGGCCGCGATCATGATCGACGCGGGATCGTTCGTGGTGGCGGCGGTGCTGGTCGTGCTGAGCGTGCGGGCTGGTCCGTCGGCCGGGTCGGTGAAGGCGAAAGAGCCCTACCTGACCGCGCTGCGGGGCGGCTTCGTGCACGTCTGGGGCGACCGGATCACGTTCACGATCTTCGCCATGCTCTTCGGGATCAACCTGCTCAACCAGGCGGCCGGGGTGGTGCTGGTCCCGCTGTGGGCGGACGCCACCACCGGCTCGGCGGCCGCGGTCGGCGTCGTGCTCGGCGCGCTGGGCCTCGGAGCGGTGCTCGGCAGCGTCGGGTTCACCATGGTCGTCAACCGGGTGCCGCGGTACGCGGTCTTCACGCTGGGCTTCCTGCTGGGCGGGCCGCCGCGGTTTCTCGTGCTGGGGGTCAGCGAGGACGTGGTGCTGGTGGCGGTGGTGTGGTTCCTGTCCGGGATCGCGCTGACCGCGATCAACCCGACCATCGGCACCCTGGTGGTGGAGCGGACCCCGCCGGAGCTGCATGCCCGCGTCTTCGGGCTCAACACCGCGGTGGCGTGGGCCGGGATCCCGCTGGGCGGGGTGTTCGCGGGGTGGGCGGTGGCGACGTTCGGGCTGACCGCGGCGGTGCTGGTGAGCGGGGCGGCGTACCTGGCGATCGCGCTCGTCCCCGTGCTCGGCTACCGAGCCTGGCGGGCGATCGGGCGACCGCGCACCGCACCGTCACCCGCCCGGCCGGGGGCGGAGTCGGGAGCGGCCGCGCCGTCACCGGCCGGGCCGCGGTCGGGGTCGGGGTCGGGGTCGGGGCGGGCGGAGCCAGACACACCCTAGGGGGCGGGTGGGGGCCAGGGGGCGCCGACCGGGGTGACCGCGGGGATCCGGCCGGCCTCGATCAGGGACCGGGACAGCTCGCCCGCCAGCTCCCACAGCCGGCGGGTGCCGGCCGGCCCCAGCTCCCGGTACGGCGCCGCGGCCGCCCGGTCGGTGGCATCCTCCACCTCGGACCGCAGCGCCCGGCCGGCCGCGGTGAGCTGCCCGTCGCCGCTGAGCAGCCCGCGGTCGGCGAGCGCGGCCGCGGCGGCGGCCCAGGCGGTGTCGTCGATCCGCCGGGTCTTGCGCAGCATCGGCACGTCGACCCGGTCGCCGGCCCAGGCGGCGGTGAGCACCTCGGTCTCGACCAGCCCGAGGTCGGCGGCGACCAGCGCCGCGACGTGCGCGTCGCCGCGGTGCTCGCGCAGCACGGTCAGCACCCGCCACAGCCGCGCCCACGGCTCGTCCGGCGGCTCGACCGCCTGGTTGGCCGCGGCCAGCGGCCGGCCGGCGGTGTCCACTCCGGACACCACCGCGACCAGCTCGCCGGCGTCCGGGGCCGGCCGGCCGGGGAAGGCGTCGGCGCACCACGCCGACACGACCTCGTGCGTCCTGGCCACCGCGTCCTCCGGCGACAGCCGCTGCCACGCCACCCGCAGCACGTCGAAGGTGCCGAGCGGGAACGACCGGAACGCCGCGGTCACCACCGCCGGGTGCGCCGCGCCGAGCGGGGCCGCGCGGAGCACCACGTACGAGGAGATCGACGGCAGCCCGACGTCCCGCATCGCCGCCCGCGCCTGCGCGGTGAAGAACGCCGCGACCGCGAACGGTTCGGCCGCCGCCCAGCAGGCCCTCGCCCCGGCGGCGCTCATCCGTGCCGCCAGGCGTCGGCGACGGCGCGGAAGCTGTCCGTGCGGCGGGCCCGGTCCAGGCCGGGGGTGACGACCACGATCTCGTCCACCTGCGCCTGCTCCTGCAGCTCGCGCAGCCGGGCGACCACCGCCTTGGGCTCGCCGGTCACCATCCGCGACTCGTCCCGCGGCGCGCGCCGGAAGCCCGGCGACCGGGCGAAGTCGCGCACCTCCTCCGGCCGCAGCGGCTCCCGGATGCCGCGGACCAGGTTCTGGATCGTCAGCGTCCAGCCGGCCTCGAAGTCGAGCACCGCCTCCGGGTCCTCGCTGGCGAAGGTCAGCACCGACATCGCCGAGTAGGGCTCGCTCTGGCCGGCCCGCGGGCTGAACTCGCGCCGGTAGTCGCGCAGCACGTCGACCGCGATCTCCGGGCTCATGTGGTGGGCGAAGACGGCGCTCATCCCGTTGACGGCGGCGAAGCCGGGCCCGTACCGGCTGGAGCCGAGCACGAACAGCTCCGGCTGCTCGTCGACCACCGGCGCCGCGACCAGCCGCCCGTACGGATGCCCGGCCGGGAAGTCGTCGCCGAGGAACGCGAGCAGCTCGGCGACCTGCCGCGGGAACTCCGCGCCCGGGTCCACGTCGATGCCCCGCCGCAGCACGTGCGCGGTCAGCGGGTCGGTGCCCGGCGCGCGGCCCAGCGCGAGGTCGATGCGGCCCGGGTGCAGCGCCAGCAGCGTGCGGAAGACCTCGGCGACCTTGAAGGCGGCGTGGTTGGGCAGCATGATCCCGGCCGCGCCGACCCGGATCCGCTCGGTCCGCGCGGCCACGTGCGCGGTCAGGATCTCCGGCGCGCTGCAGGCCAGGCTGCGCATGTTGTGGTGCTCGGACACCCAGTAGCGCCGGTAGCCGGCCTGCTCCACGGCCTGCGCGATGCCGGTCGCGCCGGCGACGGACTGGTGGGCGGTCTCGCCGAACTCGATCCCGACGAAGTCGAGCACGGACAGCGGCAGGGTCTCCTCGGGCACGTCGGGGCAACCCCGGCCGCGGCGTACGGCATTCCGTCAGGAGTGCATGCGGGCGCCCTCGAGCACGGCGATCTTGGTCTCGAAGCGCACGCCGTGATGGCCGGCGGTCAGGTGACCGGTGCCGGGACGAAGCTGTCGGCGGCGACCTGGAAGATCCGCCGGCTCTCCGCGGTCGACCACAGGCTCTCCGGGGTCGACCAGTAGATCGCGTGGGCCCGCTGCGGGCCGACCAGCACGTTGCGGTTGAGCACGTGGGTCCCGCCGATGCGGAACTCCCAGTCCGCCGTCCGCCAGCCCTTGTCGGCGCCGTAGTCGACGCGCTCGATGCCGAGGTTCTGGTAGTTGCTGGTCCTCGCCCGGAACGTGCGCTCGTAGCTGATCCAGTTGTCGTACGGGTCGCCCAGCGGCGTGTCCGACGTCTCGATCAGCAGGTAGCGGCTGCTGCGCGGGTCGTCGAAGCGGACCTGCGGGGGCGTACGGCCGGGGCCGGCCGTCCAGCCGGCGGGCACCGCCACCTGGAAGCGCCGCGTCGGGTCGGTGTAGCGCTCGAAGCCGGCCGGGATGGTCGGCCCGCTCGGCCTCGGGCTGGTGGTCGGGGCGGCGGACGTCGTGGGCTCCGGCGCCGAACCCTGGCCGGTCGGTGCCGGGGCGTTGCCGGTCGCCGCGGGCGGTGTGGTCTGCGCGGCCGGCGCCGGCGGGGCGGCCTGCTGCCGGTCGTCGTCCAGGAGCTGCGGGATGATCAGGGCGACCGCGGCGAGGACGGCGACGACAGCCCCGGCGAGCAGGGCCCGCCGCCGGTTCCTCTCCCGCGCGGCCGGCCACGCGAGCCCGCTCCCCGGTCCGGGCTTTGCTTGCCCCGCCCGCTGGTCGGCGGTCTTGGGATCGGCACCGCGCAAGCCCGGAGCGCCGTTCCGAGAGCCAGCGGCTGTGGCCGCTCGGCCCTCGCCAGCGCCGGCGGGGGAGGTGGTCGAGCTCCGCTCGGTTGCATCCCGGCTCGCCGCTGCCGACGAGCCGGCACCCGTCGGCGCTGCAAGGCCGGCCTTATCCGCACCAACCCCGGCCACCGCGCGATCGCCAGCCGCCGCTCCGGCCTCGGCCGTGTCGGCCGGGCGCTCGGCGGACACAGCCGCCGCCGCAGCAGCCGCTCCTGCCGCAGCAGCCGCTCCTGCCGCCGGGGCCGCTCCTGCCGCCGAGGCCGGCGCAGCCGGGCCGGCGGGATGCTCGGTGGTCGGCGCTTCCGGCCCCGCGGCGCTTGCGCCGGCCGGGCGGGCGGTAGTCGGGGTGGCGGGTGCGGCGGTCGCCGGCTCGGCCGGCGGCGGCCGGGGCGGCGGGCTGGTCGGCCGTCGGAGTCTCCGGCCGCGCGGCGGCCGCGGCCGGCCGGCCGGTCGTGGGGGGGCGGCCGGGGGATGTACCGGCAGGCGGCGGGTCGGGTCGGGAGCCAGCGGCGGCGACGGCACCATGCCGGCCGGCGGCCGCGCCGCCGGTCGCAGTGCCTGCTGCAGGAGTGCTCGGGTGCGGTCGGCGTTCAGGCGGTACCGCGGGTCCTTGACCAGCAGACCGTCGATCGCCGGTTGCAGCATTCCGGCGCGCTGCGGCGGCGGGGGCTCGTCCATGACGACCGCCGCGAGCGTCGGCAGCGGCCCGTTGCGCTCGAACGGCGGCCGCCCCTCGACGGCGGCGTACAGCGTGGCGCCGAGCGACCAGAGATCGGACTGCAGCCCGGGCGAGTGGAGCCCGCGAGCGCGTTCCGGCGCGAGGTAGTTGGGCGAGCCGACCAGCAGCCCCGCCGACGTCAGCGTCTGGTCCCCGACGTGCCGCGCGATGCCGAAGTCGGTGAGCACCACCCGGCCGTCGTCGGCCAGCAGCACGTTCGCCGGCTTGATGTCGCGGTGCTGGACCCCGGCGGCCTGCGCGGTGACCAGCGCGTCCAGGATGCGCAGCCCGATCGCGGCGGCCTCGCTCGGCGGCAGCGGCCCGCGGGCCTGGATCCGCTGCTCCAGGCTCTGCGACGGGACCAGCTCCATCACGATCCACGGCCGGCCGTCCTGCTCGACCACGTCGAAGATCGTCACGATCGCGGAGTGCCGCAGCTTGGCCGCCGACCGCGCCTCCCGCAGCGTCCGCTGCCGGAGCACCTCCCGCGCCTCGTCGTCGAGACCGGGCGGCAGCAGCACCTCCTTGACGGCGACCGGGCGATCGAGCACGTCGTCGTACGCGCGCCACACGGTGCCCATGCCGCCGGTCGCCAGCGGCTCGACCAGGCGGTACCGCCCGGACAGCACGATCTTGCCGGCCGCCGGGCTCACCTCCCCTGCTTCGGTGCGAACGTCTTGACGAAGACGTCAAAGTATGGCAGGTCCCTGGTCCAGCGGGTGTCCGCCGTGGACCAGTAAAGGGCATACCCGTGATATTGGTTCGGAACCACGTTGCGGATCAGCACGTGCGACCGCTCGCTGCCGCTGGCTCCCCAGGTGAACTCCCAGTCCGCGGTCGGCCACCCGCGGTAGATCACGTTGGCGATGCGCACCAGGTCGTAGCCGGGCAGCTCCGCCTTGTACGTCGCCTCGTGGCTGACCCAGTCGTCGTACGGTGCCGTGCTCGGGTCGGCGCGCTGGTCGATGCGGATGAAGCGGCCGGAGTTCGGGTCGCGGAAATCCACGGTCGAGCCGTCGCGCTCCTGCCGCCAGCCACGCGGCACCGCGATGGAGAAGCCGGTCGGGTCCCGGTGCAGCACGAACCCCGCGGGCGGCGGGGCGGCGGCCTGCGGGCTGGGCGTCGCCGCCGGGCCGGTGGTGGTCGGCGCCGGCGGCGGGCCGGCCTGGCCGGCGCTGCCGGCGTCGCCGCGGACGCGGTCGATGACGAAGGGGATGAGCACGGCGGCGAGCACCGCCAGCACCACGGCCAGGATGGTGAGCAGCGTGCGGCGGCGCGACGCCCGGTCGCCGCCCAGGTCCTGGATCCCCGGCGGTGCGGTGGGCCGGCTGGGGCGGGCCGGGGCCGGGCGGGGCGGCGATGCGGGGTGGCCGTTGGCGCGGTGGCCGTTGACGGGCGCCGGGGCGATGCCGCTGGTCGGGCGCCCGGAGGATGCCGGTCGGGCACTCCCGTTGACCGGGCGGTCCGGTGGGGTGGGCGCCCGCGGCGCGGGCCCCACCTGCTGCTGCGGTGGGATGGGCCGCCGCGGAGGTGTTCTTGGACCTGGCCGTACGCCCGCGCCCGACGGCCAGCCGGGCCTCTCCGCGGCCGGGCGCGGAGCGGGGACCTGCGTGTCCTGGGCGGGTTGCTCGGCGGCGGGTTTCTCGGGGGCCGGCGCCGGGTCCGCACGCGGTGCGGACACCCGCGCGTCCTCCGTGGCGGGCTCCTCTGGGACAGGTGCCGCGGCTGGGCGCGACGCGCGGTTCATCGGGGCCAGCGCCGCCTCGAGTGCGGCCAGCGCCGCCGCGACCTCCGGGTCGTGGATCTCCCCGGGCGCGGGCTCCCCGCCACCCGGGCCGGCAGCGCTCGGGCTGGCCGCGCCACCCAGGCCGGCGGCGCCACCCGGAGTGGTTGCGCCACGCGGACCGGCCGCACCCGCGGGGCCTGGGCTGGCCGCGCCGGCCGTCTGGTCGGCCGGGCTGGCCGCGCCACGTGGTTCGGCCGCAGCGGTCGGGCTGCCGTCGGTCCTGGGCGGGTCTCCGGCGCTCGCGGTGTCGACTCCGGGCGCGATTGATCGGCGGGGTGCCGGGACGACCGGCGCGCCGCGTACGACGGCGTCGAGCATGCCGCGGGCTTCGGCCAGCCCGAGCCGGTGGGCCGGGTCCTTGATCAGGAGACCGTCGATCACCGCCCGCAACGGTCCGGCCAGGCGGGGTGGAGGCGGCTCGTCGGTGACCACCGCGGTCAGCGTGGCCAGCGGCGCGTCCCGGTGGAACGGCAGCCGGCCCTCCACCGCTGCGTACAGCGTCGCCCCGAGCGACCACAGGTCGGCCGGCAGCCCGCCGTCGGCGACCCCGCGGGCCCGCTCCGGCGCCAGAAAGTCCACCGAGCCGCTCACCGCGGACGCCCCACCGGACGCCTGCTCCGGCTCCGGCGTCTGCCCGAAGCCCGCCACCCAGACCCGGCCGTCGTCGGCGACCAGGACGCTCACCGGTGTCAGGTCACGGTGCCGTACCCCTGCGGCGTCCGCCGCCTCCAATGCGTCGAGCACCCGCAGCCCGATCCGCGCCGCCTCGACCACCGACGCCGGGCCGCGCTCGCGCAGCAGCTGGTCGAGGCTGGTCCCCGGCACCAGCTCGGTGACGGCCCACGGGGCGTCGTCCTGCTCGATCACGTCGAGGACCGGCGCCATCGCGGGGTGCCGCAGGCGGGCGGCCTGGCGGGCTTCCCGCGCCGCGCGTTCCCGCACCGGCTCAGGTGCGTCGGCCGGCGCGAGCTCCCGGGCGACGACCTCCCGGGCGCCGAGGTCGTCGCGGGCGCGCCAGCCGGCTCCGGCGCCCGGCAGCGGCTCGACCAGGCGGTATCGCCCGGCGAGCAGCGACCCGGCCGACCCGGTGGCTCGCGCACCCATGTTCCTGTCCCCTACCCACCTGCGAGCAGGCCGGCACCCCCGCTCGCCTCCCGCATGCCTACCCTGGCGGGGTGCCTCCACGCCTCACCCATGTCGACTCGGACGGTGCCGCCCGCATGGTCGACGTCTCGGCCAAGCCGGTGACCACCCGGACGGCGACTGCTACCGGGAGGCTACGCACGTCGGCGCAGGTCGTCTCCCTGCTGCGGGCGGACGGTCTGCCCAAGGGAGACGCGCTCGCGGTGGCGCGGATCGCCGGGATCACGGGTGCCAAGCGCACCCCTGACCTGGTCCCGCTGTGCCACCCGGTGGCGTTGCACGGGGTCACTGTGGACCTCGAGGTGGTCGACGACGGGGTGCTGATCACCGCGACGACGCGGACCGCGGACCGGACCGGTGTGGAGATGGAGGCGCTCACCGCGGTCGCGACCGCCGGGCTGGCGCTGATCGACATGGTCAAGGCGGTGGACCGGGGCGCGTCGATCACCGACATCCGGGTCGAGGCCAAGGCGGGCGGCCGGTCCGGCAGCTGGCAACGGGGGGAGGGGTGAGCGGGGTTCCGGCCGGTACGCGGGCGGCGGTCGTCACCGCGTCCAACCGCGGCGCCCGCGGCGAGCGGGAGGACACGTCCGGGCAGCTGCTGGCCGACGGGCTGCGTGACCTGGGCTGTTCGGTGGGCTCCGTCGTGGTCGTGCCCGACGACGTGCCCGCGATCCAGGCGGCGCTGCGGTCGGCGCTGTCCGGCGGGGTGGACGTGGTGGTGACCACCGGCGGCACCGGCGTGACCCCGACCGATGTGACCCCGGAGGCGACCCGGCCGCTGCTCGAGCGGGAGGTGCCCGGGATCGCGGAGGCCGTACGGCTGGCGGCCCGGGACCGGGTGCCGACCTCGGTGCTGTCCCGCGGGCTGGCCGGCACCGTCGGCACCGCCCTCGTGGTCAACCTGCCGGGTTCGCCGGGCGGGGTACGCGACGGGCTGGCGGTGCTCGGGCCGATACTGGGTCACGTGCTGAGCCAGCTGCGCGGTGGCGACCACCCGGCCGGCGGGGGTGCGGGATGACCACCGTCTCGCCAGGGCTCTGCGCGGTGACCGAGACGCCGCTGTCGGTCGACGACCACGTCGCGGCGGTCGCGGGTCCGCGGTCGGGTGCCACCGTCGTCTTCAGCGGGATCGTCCGCGACCACGATCACGGGCGGGCCGTCGTCGAGCTGGAGTACGTCGGGCATCCCTCCGCCGCCGACGTGCTCCGGGCCTGCCGGGACGAGATCGCCGCCGAGCCGCTGGTGCACGCGGTCGCGGTGAGCCACCGCATCGGCACGCTGACCATCGGCGACGCCGCGCTGGTGGCCGCAGTGAGCGCGGCGCACCGGGCGGAGGCGTTCGCGGCCTGCGAGCGACTGGTGGAGATCGTCAAGCAGCGGCTGCCGATCTGGAAGCGCCAGGTCTTCGGCGACGGCACCGACGAGTGGGTCAACTGCCCCTGAGCTGCAGGCGCGGCCTTGGTTGCGCGGCTCGTTCGTCAGCCGCCGGCGAAGGGGGGCAGCACGTCCACCGTCGCGCCGCTCGCGAGCTGGTGGCCGGTGTCCTGGCGGTGGACGGCCTCGCCGTCGATCAGCAGGCTCGACGCGGTCAGCACGCGGGCGAGGTCCGCCCGCCCGCCGAGCACCGTCAGCAGCTCGCCGACCGTGGCGGCCTCGACCGCCTCTTCCTCACGCCCGGCCGCCGCCCGCGCTCCCGCCCAGTACCGCACCGTCACCACCACACCATCATCCCCGTTCGCCCGCCGGCTCGCTGCGGCGGTGACCGGGTGCCGCCGCCCGGACGGGGTTCGCCCGGGCGGCGGAGCCGGTCAGGGGGTGGGAGTGCCGGAGCCGCCCACTGCCGGACCGGACGGCCGGTCGTCGTCGGTCGCCGGCGCGCCGGTCGGTCCCTCGGACAGGCCGGGGAACTCGGTCGTGCCGCCCGGGGACAGCGAGTGCGCGGGATCGTCCGACTGGCCGGCCCGCGAGTCGGGCTCGGCCGGGTACGTCGCGCCCGCCGCCGGAGCCGGGTAGGTCACGTCGGGCGTCTCGGCGGAGAACGACGGCTCGGCCGCCCCGGTCGCCGACGACCCGGTCGAGAAGCCGCCGCTCGGGGTGCCCGAGTACGCCGGGTCGTCCGGCTGGCCGCCGGGGAGGTCCGGCTGCGCCGGCGCCGACTCCGCCGTGGCTGGGAACTCGTCCGCCGCGCCGGTCCGCCTGGGCGCCGTGCCGTCGAGACCGTCCACCGGCTCCGGGCGGGCCGGGAAGCCGTCGGCCGCGCCGGTGGCGGCGCCAGTGGCCGGCCCGGCGGCCGCGCCCCCGCGCCCGGCCAGCCGCTTCTCGGCCAGCTCGCCGACCTTCGCCTCGACCGCCTCGATCTTGGCGTGGTACTTCCCGCCGGTCCGCCGGTCGATCTGCTGGCCGGCCTTGTCCACGGCGCTCTGCGCGTGCGGCGCCGCCTTGTCGATCAGCGGCCCCGCCTTCTCCGCGGCCTGCTCGGCCAGCTTCTTGGCCTTGTCGAGGAAGCTCATCCCCGATTCCCTCCGATGACGTGCCGGCCCGGGGACCGGCGCTAGGCTCGTCTGGCTCGATCAACTGATGAGGTGGTGTGAAACGTGCCGGGCTCCGACCCCGAGACCACTCCACCGGCCCCGAGCCCTGACGCGCCTCACCTGCACGGTCCTACCCAGGTCGAGTCGGACCGTCCCGTCGAGCCGGGTCCGGGCGCCGGCCCGGAGCCGAGGCGGCCTGCCCACCCGGAGCCGGGGGAGCGTCCGGTCCTGCCGGACGTGTCGAGTGACGAGCGGGACGTCGGGTGGGGCGACTGGCCCGAGTCGGGCGACGACGAGCGCTACCTGCGTGAGGTCCCGCCCCACCACGGCGGCTGAGCGGGACCTCCCCGCTCAGAGCCGGCTCTGCTGGGCGCGGAGCAGGTCCCGGATCTCGGTGAGCAGCACGATGTCGTCCGGCGGCGCAGGCGGGTCGACCGGGCCCTGGCCGCGCTTCCGCCGCTCCTCGAAGGCGTTGTACGGCGCCACCACGACGAAGTAGATGACCGCCGCGGTGAGCAGGAAGAAGATCACCGCGTTGATGAACGCGGCCCAGTCGAACTCCTGGCCATTGATCGTGAAGGTGCCACCCTCGACGCCGCCGCCACCGACGAGTCCGATCAGCGGCTCGATGAACGACTTGCCGAACTGGGTCACCACGGCGGTGAACGCGCTGCCGATGGCAACTGCCACGGCGAGCTCGATCACGTTGCCGCGCATGATGAAGTCGCGGAAGCCCTTGAGCATGCCTTTTTTTGTCCTTCGCTGGTCGGTCCGGTCGTCGGTCGCGGGGAGGGTAGCGTGCCCTACGGCGGTCGCACGGTGACGGTGAGTCGCTGTCTGGTCGCCGCGCCGGCCAGCCGTCGGGCGACCGCCGGCTCCGCCGCGACCACGAGCACGACGCCGTCGGCGTCCTGCTTGCCCCGCAGGACGGCCAGCACGCGGACGCCGGTCGCGACCTCGACGGCGTCCCGCCACCCGGGCGCGGCGTCGGCATCCACCGGCGCGCCGAGCACGTCGACCCGGTCCCCGGCCCGGACGAGCGCGGCCGCCTGGGCGTCGGCGAGCCGGACCGGCACCGCGGCGCCCTCGCCGGGGCCGAGCCCTGCGGTGAGGCCGGGACCGACGATCCGGGCGTCCGTCAGCACCTCGCCGCGCCGGACCGGGCCGGCGACGGTGCGGCCCAGGAGCGTCGCCGGCTCGCGCGCGGCGCCGGCCGGGACCGCGATCGTCGGCAGGCTGGTGGTCCGCAGGTCGGGCCGGGCCAGGACCACGCCCGCTGGCAGATCGCGGCCGGCGACCACGACCGGCACGCCGGGCGGCGCCGGGGCGACCGCCGCGGTCGGCGGCTCCGGCCGGAGCGCGAGCACGATCGCTGCGAGCAGCAGCACCACGACCAGCGCCCGCCGCGGCCAGCCGGCAAGCCGAGCCGCCAGCCGGGTCGCGGCGACACGGCGCTGCCCCCGTCGGCGGCGTGCCTCGCTGACCCGGCCGTGCGCCGGTCTAGGCGGCGGGTCGGCGGCCACCGCGGGCTCTTCGTCCCCGGGGTCGGCCCATCGCCCCTCCGGGAGCCAGGTCGCCACCCCACCCGCCGTCCGCGGCACGACACCAGCACCCGCCACCAGCCGCTCACCGAACACCGGCACGTCGGCGCCTCGGCCAGGCGCCACCGGCGCGTAGATCGGCCCGGCGTCGTCTCGGTCACCAACGCCTGGGGCGTGGGGCGGCGTCGCGTCGCCCCAACCGGGAGCGGGAGGTGGGGCGTTGCCCCGGCCGGGAACGGACCGCCCGTGGGTCGGCGGGTCGCCAGGGCCGGGCCTCAGCTCGGCGGTCGGCGCGCGGGTGAGGGACGGGATCGGGGGCCAGGCGGCACCGGACGGCGCCGGGTCGGTCGGCCGGTGATCCGGATCGGGGGAGGCCCAGCCGGGCGATCGGCCGGGTGGAAGGTCGGTGGCGTCCACCCGGTCGACGCTAGGCAGCGCTGAGCCGGCCGCCAGCCCTCGATCGCAAGTTGTGGATGACCGCTCGGCCTGTGGATGACCGTTTCAGGAGGCGGCGGTCTTGCTGCTAGACCCTGAGGAGCCGGACGCACCCGATCCGGTCGAGCCGGACGACGACGATCCGGACGACGCCGTGCTGGACGTCGAGGAGCCGGACGACGACCCGGAGCCCGACGAGTCCGAGGAGGACGATGACGATGCCTTCTGCTCGCTCTTGCCGCCGTCCTTGCTGTCCTTGCCGGCGGTCACCTTCGGCTTCTCCCGGCTGTCCGTGCGGTAGAAGCCGGAGCCCTTGAAGACCACTCCGACGGAGGAAAAGACCTTCCGCAGCCGGCCCTCGCAGACCGGGCAGCTGGAGAGCGGATTGTCGGAGAACGACTGCACCGTCTCGAAGCGATGACCGCACGCCGTCTCGGTGCAGGCGTACTGGTACGTCGGCACGCCGACCTCCTGTTGGCACTCTCTTGGGTGGACTGCTAACCATCATGGTGCTCTACGGCGGGCAGTTCCGTCCACCCGGCCCCCGGCGTGACGGCGGCCGCCACCGGACGGTCCCAGGGGTCGTGGGGGAGGCGGTCGACGAGCTCGCCGTCGTGCAGCAGCGCGGCGACGACGACCGACGCGCCGACCCGGGTGAGCGCGCGGTCGTAGTAGCCGGCGCCGCGGCCCAGCCGGGTGCCCAGCCGGTCGACGCCGAGTGCGGGCACGAGGATGGCGTCGACCGTTCCGATCGCGGCCGGGCCCAGGTGCGGCCCCGCCGGCTCCTTGGTGCCGAGCGCACCCGCGACGAGCGATGCCCCGCCCCGGTAGGACGCCCAGTCCAGGCCACCGGGCACCACGACTGGAAGAAGGACCTCCGTGCCACCGTCCCGCAGCGCGTCGAGCAGCCCGACCGAGCCCGGCTCCCGGCCCATCGGGACGTATGCGGCGATCCGGGCGGCGCCGGCCAGGCGTCGCGTGACGTGCTCCCGCACCGCGCCGGCCGCGGCAGCCAGGTCGTCGGGGCCGAGCGTCCGGCGGGCGGCGCGCAGACGCGCCCGCCACCCGGCCTTGCCGTCTTCACCGGTCACGCCGACTAGTCTCTCCGCATGTCTGACCTGCGGCCGACGTACGCCGCCGGCCACCCGGCCGCCGGCCCCGGTCACCGGTGAGCCAGCTCCGCAGCGTCGACGAGCAGCTCCGGCGCGTGTTGGCGGACCTGCGGGTCCCGGCGCCGATCGAGCTGGCGCTGCTCGACGCGCAGGGCCTGCTCTGCGCCGAGGACGTGCTCGCCGAGGCGCCGCTGCCCGGCTTCGACAACTCGGCAATGGACGGCTATGCCGTCCGGGCGGCGGACACCGCGGGGGCGAGCGAGCAGGACCCGGTGGTGCTGCCGGTGGTCGGCGACATCCCGGCCGGCTCGCGGGCGCCCCGGGCGGTCACCCGCGGGCTGTGCCTGCGGATCATGACCGGCGCTCCGGTGCCGTCGGGGGCGGACTCGATCGTGCCGGTGGAGTGGACCGACGGCGGGGTCGCCCGGGTCCGCATCCGCCGCCCGGCCGAGCCGGGGGCGTACGTTCGCCGGACCGGGGAGGACATCCGCACCGGCGAGCTGGCCGTGCGCAGCGGCACCCCGATCGGGCCGGCCCAGGTCGGCCTGCTCGCCGCGGTGGGTCGGGAGCGGGTGCTGGTGCGTCCCCGGCCGCGGGTCGTGGTGCTCTCGACCGGCAGCGAGCTGGTCGACGTCGGCCGCCGCCCGGGGATCGGCGAGATCCTCGACTCCAACAGCTACTCGCTGGCGGCGGCGGCGCGGGACGCCGGCGCGGAGGTCTACCGGGCCGGGATCGTGCCGGACGACCACGCCCGGCTGATGAGCGTGCTGGAGGGCCAGCTGCTCCGGGCCGACCTGATCGTGACCAGCGGCGGGGTCAGTGCCGGTGCGTTCGACGTGGTCAAGGAGGCGCTCAGCGAGCTGGGCACGGTCGACTTCGCCCGGGTGGCGATGCAGCCGGGCATGCCGCAGGGCTTCGGCACGCTGGGGTCGGAGGGCACCCCGATCTTCTGCCTGCCCGGCAACCCGGTCAGCGCGCTGGTGAGCTTCGAGGTGTTCGTACGGCCGGCGGTGCGGCTCATGCTCGGCAAGCGCAAGCTGGTCCGCCGGAGCGTGCGGGCCCGATCGGTGCGGCTGCTGTCGTCACCGCCCGGCCGCAGGCAGTACCGTCGCGGCCTGCTGCATCGCGAGGCGGACGGCGGCTACTCCGTCGAGCCGGTGGGCGGGCCCGGCTCGCACCTGCTGGCCGGCCTGGCCCAGTCCAACTGCCTCATCGTGATCGACGAGGAGGTCACCGAGGTGCCGGAGGGCGACCAGGTCACGGTGGTCCCGCTGCTGCTGGCCAGTCCCTGACGGCCTGGCGCGACGAGGACGGCGGAGCAGAGCATGACCCGGCATCCAGGCTGGCCGACGCACCTACGCCTCGGCCGGGTCGGCATGCGCCCGCCCAGGCTGCGGGACGCGCCGGCCTGGAGCTCGCTGCGGATCCGCAACGAGGCCTGGCTGTCGCCGTGGGAGCCGACGTCGACCGAGCCCTGGGCGGTGCGGCACTCGGTGTCCAGCTGGCCGTCGGCGCTCGGCTCGCTGCGCCGGCTTGCCCGGGCGGGCGTGGTGCTGCCCTTCATGATCACGTACGACGACGAGCTGGTCGGCCAGCTGACGGTCAACAACATCGTCCGCGGCGCGCTCCGGTCGGCCCAGATCGGCTACTGGGTGGACCGTGACCACGCCGGACGGGGCATCGTCACCACCGCGGTCGCGCTCGCCACCGACCACTGTTTCGGTCCGGTCGGGCTGCACCGGATCGAGGTCGACATCCGCCCGGAAAATGAGCCGAGCCGTCGGGTGGTGGCCAAGCTCGGTTTCCGCGAGGAGGGCTACCTGGTCCGCTACCTCGACATCGACGGTGCCTGGCGGGATCACGTGACGTACGCGCTGACGGTCGAGGACGTCCCCGGCGGGTTGCGCCGCCGCCTCCACCAGCCGCTGCGCTGACCGTCCGGACGGCGGCCCAGACCCCGCCGGAGGGCGGCGGGTGCGGGAGTGCCGGCCCGACACACCGCGCGCCTCCCGCCCCGAGGCTGCCGCTCTCGTTAGCGTGATCACCATTGTGATTGGTGTGACGGAAGGGGCGCGGTGAGCTCGACCATTCTCATGGCCATCGTGCTCGTCGTCATGTGGCTCGTGGTCCTCGTCCCGATGTTCGTCCGGCGCGGCGACGAGCGGGCCGAGTCCCGCTCGATGGACCGGTTCGCCACCGCGATGCGGGTGCTCTCCCGCCGCTCGCCCGGCACCGGCGGGGTCGCCGGCCGCCGGCCGTACGCGACGGCTCCGCCGACGCCGTACGCGGACGGAGCCTCCCCGGTCCGCGCCGCCGCCCGGGCGCAGATGATGCGCCGCCGGCGGCGCACCCTCTGCGTGCTTGGGGTGACCGCGCTGCTCGCACTGCCGGGGGCGCTGCTGGTGAGCGGCTGGCTGTGGCTGGTCGAGGTGACCGCCGTGCTGCTGCTGACCGGCTACGTGGGCTGGCTCCGCCAGCAGGTCCGCCGCGAGCAGGAGCGGCGCTCCCGCCGGGCCGCCCTCTTCGGTGAGACCGCGCGGCCGTCGGCGTCCCGCCGGGGCAGCGCCGACCACGTCGCCCGCCGCCCCCGCGCCGCCGGCCGGGCGGCGGCGGCCCCGGCGGAAGCCCCGGCCGAGCAGGACCGCTCGTGGCGCCCGGTGCCCGTCCCGCGACCGACGTACGTCACCGCCCCGGTCGTCCGCCGCCGCCCCGAGACGCTGGTCGACCTGGACGACGACGACCTGTCGTTCGCCGACCTCGACCCGGTCGAGTACGAGCTCGACCGCCCCCGCGCGGTGAACGAGTAGGCCGGCTGCCCTGCTACCCTCTACCCCGGCTTGGGGCTGTGGCGCAGTCCGGTAGCGCACCTCGTTCGCATCGAGGGGGTCAGGGGTTCAAATCCCCTCAGCTCCACAGGACGCCGGGGGCCTCTACTCGCGGAAGGCGCGAGTAGGGGCCTCCTGTCATTCTGTCGCGGGCCGAGCCCCGCGGGCCCACGCTCCGGTGGTGAGTTGAGCAAGCCCGCCGGCCCGACATTCCGTGGTGAGGGAGCTCGCGGGTCCACGTTCCGGTGGCGTGGGAGCCCCGCGCAGGCCCCCATCCCAGGGGTAAGTGAGCCCCCGCGGTGAGGGCCAGGTGTCCGATCCCTAGTCGGAAGTGCCCGTTCCGGTACTTGTGCGCGACGGTACGAATGCGATCCACTGCGTCGAGTAACCGTTTTGTCGTGCCCGTACCGGGACGGAGAGAGCGCTGTGACCACCGACGCCCTGATCGACCGCCGTTCGCTGCCGCACATCGTCGCCGCGCGGGAGCGCATCGAGAGCCTGTGGGCCCGCGGCACCGACTACTGCGCCGAGACGGTCGCGGCGGCCAAGGCGGACGGCCGGATGCTGCACCTCGACCTGGACCTGACCGGCGAGTGCAAGCTCAAGTGCTTCTACTGCGACCGCACCCCGGACCGCTACAGCGACGTGGTCAACCGCACCGAGATGACCACCGAGGAGCGTAAGGACCTCATCAGCCAGGCGCACGCCCTCGGCGCCACCACGGTCGAGTTCCCGGGCGCCGGCGAGCCGATGATCGACGACGGCTTCTGGGAGGTCGTGGAGCACATCCACTCCCTCGGCATGACCACGGTGCTGTTCACCAGCGGCTACCACCTCAACGAGGTGACGATCGACCGGCTGTACGACCTGGACACGACGATCTTCATCAAGCACAACTCCGACGACCCCCGGACCGCGGACAAGATGGTCGGGGTCAAGGGCTACGGCGAGATCGCCAACAAGGCGCTGCACCTGCTGGTCGACCGCGGCTTCAACGCGACCATCCCCACCCGGATGGCGATCGACATGGTCGTCACCCCGCACTTCCAGGACCTCGACCAGGTCGCGAGCATCTTCCGGTGGACGCGCGACAACAACGTCCACAGCTACATCATGACCCTCATCCCGGAGGGCATGGCCGACCACAAGACCGTGCTGTTCGAGAAGCAGCGGGCCCAGGAGCTGGTCGAGCTGATGGCCCGGATCGACCGCGAGGAGTACGGCCTGGACTACGTGCCCAGCCGGCCGATGGGCGGCGGCTACCGGTGCCGGCAGGTCAACGTCGGCCTGTTCGTCAACCTCTTCGGCGAGGTCTACGACTGCAACGGCCTGGGCCGGCTGATCGGGCACCTGCGGGTGGACAGCATGGCCGACGTCTGGCAGTCCAAGTACGCCCAGTCGATCCGCCGGCCCGACCAGAACGGCTTCTGCCTGGTCCGGGAGCGGCAGTGGCAGGGCCGGGACGTCTCGGCGATGGCCCGCAAGACCGAGCAGTACAAGAAGTGGGCCGGCCGCAACGGCACCGACCCGGTGGTGGAGAACGCCATGGCCGCGGTCACCGACGTGGAGATGCGCCGCCTCGGCGCCCGCCGGGTCGAGCTGCCCTTGCTCACCGACCGCCCGGCCAAGTGAAGGTCGTCCAAGACCCCAGCGTCGGCTGGATCGCCGACAGCTGGGTGAGCGAGCCGGCGCCGGCCGGGCTGACCACCTTCGCGGTGCTGCGGATGCCGTTCGACCACGCGGTCAGCCACCGGCCGGGGGCCCGCTTCGGGCCGGACTCGATCCTCAAGAACCTCAACGAGTTCGCCCTCTACTGCACCGACAAGCGGGTGCCGCTGCACGACGTGCGGTTCCTCGACCTGGGGGAGAGCGACGCCTTCCACTCGCTGCCGGACACGTACGCGTCGGCACAGGCGGCGGTGGAGGCGATCCCGCCGGGCACCCACCCGATCTTCCTGGGCGGCGACCACTCGCTGACCGACCCGATCGTCCGCGGGCTGCGGCGGCGGGCCGGCGGCGGGGCCCGGTTCGGCCTGATCGACTTCGACGCGCACTTCGACTCGCGTGACCCGCTGGCCGGCCGGGAGCACTCCGGGCACTGGATGCGCACGCTGGCCGACGAGCTGGACTACACGGTCGTCGCCCAGCTGGGCATCAGCTCCAACCTCTACTCGGCCGACTACATGGACCGGGCCGAGGAGGCCGGCGTGCTGGTCCGGACCATGTACGACATCCGCAAGCAGGGCTGGGCGCGAACCGTCGAGGAGGTGGTCCGGCACGTCAGCGCCGGCACCGACGGCGTGTACATCACCGTGGACATCGACTGCGTCGACCAGGCCTTCGCCGGCGGCACCAGCGTGCCCAACCCGAGCGGCTTCCTCGCGTACGAGGTGATCGACGCGCTGTACGAGTTCAGCGCGCGGACCGACGTCGTCGGGCTGGACATCATGGAGGTGGCGCCCCCGCTGGACCAGTCGGACAACACCTCCCGGGTGGCCGCCTACATGGCGCTCAACCACGTGGCCGGGGTGGTCGCCCGGCAGCGGGCGCGGTGACGTCCCGGACCCGGACCGACGCCTGGCTCGTGGTCGGCGGCCAGGCGGTCGCCACGGTCGGCGACAGCATGCTGCTGGTGCTGCTGCCGCTGCTGGTGCTCGACCTCACCGGCTCGCCGCTGCAGGTGAGCCTGGTCTTCGTGCTCACCCAGCTGCCCACCTTCCTCGGCTTCCTGGCCGGGTGGCCGCGCCGCCGCTTCGGCCCGCGGACGCTGCTGGTCGCGTACGACGCCGGCCGGGCCGCGCTGGTGCTCGCCATGGCCGGCGCGCTCGCGCTGAGCACCGACCGGCTGCTGCCGGTGTACGCCCTGGTCTTCGCCACCAACGTGCTCACCATGCTCTTCCGGCCGACCCGGATCGAGCTGGTCACCCAGCTGGCGCCGGCCGGGGCGCTGCGCCGGTTCAACTCCTACGACCGCACGTTCGAGGCGCTCGCGCTGGCCGGCGGCGCGGCCCTGGGCGGCTATGCCTACGCGTACCTGTCCCGGCCGCTGGCGGTCGGCGTCGCCGCGCTGACCTTCGCGGTGTCCGCGCTGGCGCTGGTGCCCGTACGGCAGCCCCGCGCCGCCGCCGGGGAGCCGGCCGGCGGCGCCGTGGAGCGGTCCTTCCGGGCCGTGGCGGCCGCGGTCCGCCGCCGCCCGGTCCCGGCGTACCTGCTCGGTGGCGAGACGCTGACCGGCGTCTCCTTCGGCGTCTTCCTGGCCGTCTTCGTCGTCTACAGCCGCGAGCACCTGGGCGTCAGCGCGGTCACGTTCGGCCACTTCGAGATGGTGCAGGCGCTGGCGGCCACGGCGGCCGGCGTGCTCATCGGCTCCGGCCGGTTGCGGCTGTCCGACCGCGGCCTGGCCGTGCTCGGCTACCTCGGCATGGGCCTGTCCTTCCTGGCCCTTGGGCTCACCGAGCTGGTCTGGGTGGTCTTCGGGCTGATGGTCGCGCTCGGCGTCACCAACATGTGCTACGCGGTGGCAGTACGCACGCTGCTGCAGGCCAGCTGCGAGCCGTCGGAGCTGGTGCACGTCTTCGCGCTCGAGTCGATCCTCTCCCGGGCCGCGCTCATCGCCGGGGCTGCGGCCGCCGGCGGCGTGCTGTCCGCGACCGCGGTGCCCGTCTCGGCGACACTGGTCGTCGCAGGGCTGATCGTGGTCGGGGTCGCCGGCTGGGGGTGGGCGGTGCTGCGACCGCCGGCCATCGCGGCCCGGGAGCTGGAGGTGCGGCATGGGTGAGCACATCGCGTTCGTCGAGATGAGCATGACCGGCGCGGGAGAGGCCGCGGTGGCGTACGCGGCCGGGGCCGGCTACCAGGTCTCGGTGCTGACCCGGGCGCCGGAGCAGGTGCCCGCCGGGCCGGCCCGGACGGTCGGCTGCGACACGACCGACCCGGGCGCGCTGCTGGCCGCGCTCGCCGGGATCGCGCCGGTGCACGGCATCACCACCACGCACGACCTCTTCGTGCCGCAGGCGGCGCTGGCGGCGGAGCGGCTCGGGCTGCCCGGCATGGGCCACGCGGCGGCCGCCGGGGTGCGCAACAAGCACCGCATGCGGCAGCGGCTGCAGGAGACCTGCCCGGAGCTCAACCCGCCGTTCCGGCTGGTCCACGACGAGCCGGCGGCGCTGGCGGCGGCGGCCGAGTGGGGTTACCCGGTGGTGGCCAAGCCGCAGGACGCCAACGACAGCTGGAACGTGCTGCGCGCCGACCGGCCGGAGCAGCTCAGCGCGTACATGCGGTCGGTGGCCGACTGGGTCTGGGCCACCCCGCTCGCGCCCGGCGTGCTGCTGGAGGGGTACGTCGACGGCGCGGAGTACAGCGTGGAGACCGCCCAGCACGCCGGCGGCCCGCTGCAGCTGCTCGGGGTCACGGTCAAGGAGCTGGCCGGCACCGAGCAGGGGCATTTCGCCGAGGTCGGCACGTCCTTCCCGCTGCGCGGGCCGGAGGCCGACGTCATCTCCGCCGCGGTGGCCCGCGCACTGGCCGCCCTCGGCGTCGACTGCGGGGTGATCCACACCGAGGTCCGGGTCCGCGGGGACGCGGTCACCGTGCTCGAGGTCAACCCGCGGCTGGCCGGGGACATGCTCGGCAGCCACGCCATCGAGGCGGCGCTAGGGGCGAGCCCGGTCGAGCAGGTCGTGGAGATCGCCCTGGGCCACCCGGCGCCCTGGCGCCCGGCCCGGCACGGCGGCTCGGCCAACTGGGGGATCTGCCTGCCCCGGACCGGCCGCTTCGGCGGCGTCGCCAACGAGGCCGAGCTGCGCGCCGATCCCGCGCTGGTGGTGCTGCGGCAGATGGTCGGGGTCGGCTCGACCTGCCGCTGGCCGCCGGAGGACAACGCGGACTTCGCCGCCCGCCTGATCACCCGCGGCGACACCGCCGAGCAGGCGCGCGCGGCGGCCCACCGGCTGGTCGCGGCGGCGGAGGTGCGGGTGCTGTGACCCGTCCGCCCCGGGTGGTGCAGGTCGTCGGTGCGGAGGACGACTTCTGGTGCCGGTACGTCCGCTCGCTGCACCCGGCGGCGGCCGCCGTGCCGGCGCTGGCGGCGGCGCCTGAGCTCACCCGGGAGGTCCTGACCGCGGCCGGCGTCCCGGTCGACCACCCCGGCGGGACCGCCGACCGCAGCGGCGACCCGGGCGGCAGCGGCGACCCGGGGCGCGGCGGCGACCCGGGCGGCGGGCCGGGCGGCGGCGGGGGGGACCCGGGCGGGGGGCCGGCGGACCGGGCGCTCTCGGCGGGGTTGGCCGCGCTGGCCCGGGACGGCGACCTGGACCGGGTGGCCGGGCTGGAGCGGGGGCTGCGGGCCGGTCACCCGGCCGGCCCGCGAACCGGCCCCTGGGTGGTCGGGGTCGGCCACGCCGCCGCGCTCGGCCTGGGCCGGGCGGTGGCCGACCGCCGGCCGTTCCTCGCCGTGGAGTGCCTCGCCGACGAGCGGCTGACCGAGCTCGGCCGGCACGCCGCCAGCGTCCACGTGGTCACCGCCCCGCCGCCGCCGGCCGAGCTGGCCGGGCTCGGCCGGCGGCTCGCGACGGTCGCCGGGCACGAGCTGCTGCCGGGCGTGCCGGGCTGCCCGGTGGGCTACCTCACCGGCCGCGACCTCGCCGCCATGACCGTGCTGGACGCCAAGCAGCGGCTGGCGCCGCGGCCCGGCGGGGTCGACGTCGTCGTCGACTCGACGCTGTCGACCCGTCGCCCCGACCCGGGCGCGTCCGCCGACCTGCGGCTGGTGCCGTACCGGGAGGTGGACCGCCGGACCGTGCACGGCGACGGCGCGGTGCGGCTGCTGGCCATCACCTCGCACGGCATGAGCGACCTGGTGCACCTCAACGACGACTACCTGTGCGGCCGCAGCCGGTATCTGGAGCTCGGGCAGCCGGCGGCGGACCGGCGGCCGTCCTGCACGATGGCCGACGGCGGCTACTGCTTCTTCAAGCCGGGGGGCACCGCGGTGCCGGCGCACGAGCTGCCGGCCGAGCACGTCTTCGTCAACTCGTGCGGGTCGATGCGCTTCGGCGAGACCGACTTCGACCCGCTGTTCGCGATCTGGTTCAGCGTGCTGGACGGCCGGGCCCGGTCGTACGCCGGGTCGGTCCGGTGGAAGGACGGGCACGGGCTGGAGGGACACCTCTACCGCCGGCTGCTGCTCGCCGGCCACCCGCTCGGCGCCGCGGTCGCGCTGGTCAACCGGGCGCTGCCGGCCCACCAGCTGGAGCCCGGCGGCGACGTCTACGCGCTGCTCGGCGACCCGGAGGACCGGCTGCTGCCCGCGCACCCAGCGCACCCGGCGGCCCCAGCGCACCCGGCGGCCCCGGCGCTCTCGGCGACCCCGGCGCACCCGGCGCGACCGGCGCGGCCCGGCGGCGGGCTGATTCCCGTGCTGGGACCGGGCCGGACCGCGGTCGGAGTCCGGGCCGGCTGGGCCCAGCTCGCCCTCCGGCCGGAGCTGGCGGACCCGGCCGCCGCCGGCACGCTGCTGGTGGAGGCGCCCGGGCTGGTGGCCAGCACACTGCCGGCCCGGCCGGGCGCGCCGGTGCCGCTTCTGCTGCACGGCCCGGACGACGTCACCGGCGAGGTCGAGGTGCGGGTCCGCGACCTGGCCGCCGAGCTGGCGCGGGTCCGCGAGGTGGCCCGGGCGCTGCAGGACGGGCTCGACCCCGCGCTCGGCCTGCAGGGGCTCTACCCGGACAAGGTCCGGCAGGGCGGCCGCAAGAACATCGAGGGCCGGCTGGTGCACGTCACCCGGCTGTGGAAGCAGCGGTTCACCGACCCGGACGTGGTCCCGCGGCTGCTGCGGTCGCTGCGCAGCCTCGACGGTGAGCTGGACCAGGCCGACGCGGAGATCGCCCGCTGGCTGCACGAGCGGGTCCGCACGACCTCGTACCGGTTCTCCGAGCACTACCAGGCGACCTTCCAGCTGGCCGCGGACCGGCCGGCCGGCTCCTGCTACGCCTGCGGCGACCCGCTCGTCGCCCGGCGGCTGCAGCACGTCCTGCGGCCGGAGGTGACCCGCTCCGAGCTGATCTGCCGGCGCTGCGGCGGGATCGAGGACCGGCCGGACGACTCCCTCACGGTGGAGGTCCACCTGGCGCCGAGCCACCGGCGGGGCGGCCCGATGGACCTCACCGTGCGGCTGCGCAGCGCGGCGCCGACCGAGCGGGCCGGCTACTGCGTGGCCGCCGTCCGCAAGAGCGCCGAGCTGGGCATCAAGCAGGCCGAGCCGGTCCGGCCGGTCCGGGTGGAGCCCGGCGGGACGGTCGAGGTGCCGTTCCGGCTGGAACTCGGCGGCACCGTGCCGATCCACCAGTACGACCTGCAGGTGGCCTTCGTGTCCCTGACCCGGATCCAGCTGGGCCGCCGCTGCTTCTGGGTGACCGACTGACCACGAATCGTGCCCCGAATGGCGGCTTGCCGGGGGAGCGGTTCAGGACTCAACATCCGGTCATGACGCGTCTGTCCGGTTTACGGGTCCTGCTCACCGCCCTGGCGTGCGCCGCGGCGCTGGTCGGGACCGCCGCCCCGGCAGCTGCGGACGTCTACGCGACGGTGGGCAACACCGACGGCGACGGGCTGCTGGTGCGGGCGGGCCCGTCGACGAGCACGACCGCGCTGACGGTGCTCGCAACCGGCACCCAGGTGCGGATCAGCTGCCAGGCGTACGGCACGACGGTCACCAACACGCGCGGCTTCACCAGCGACCTCTGGGACTACCTGCCGGTATACCAGGGCTACGTCGCGGACGCGTACATGGCGACCGGCTACGACTACCGGATCCCCGGCGTGCCGCTCTGCGGCAGCAGCACCGGCACGCTCGTCCCGCTGCAGCAGAACCAGGGCCAGGTCACCCAGTGGGAGGACTGCGGGCCGACCAGCGTGGTGACCGCCATCCTGGCGCTCGGCCGCACACCGCACGAGTGGAGCTCCAGCTACCCGCGGGCGGCGATCGAGCGGGCCCGGGTGGACATGGGCCTGGCCCGCGGCGTGCTCACCGGCGGCACCAACGAGACACAGGTCAACCGGGCCTTCGCCACCTACGGGCTGAGCACCTGGACCAGCTGGAACTTCGACACGATCCTGGCGCACGTACGCTCCGGCCGGCCGGTCGTGATGGCCGGCAACACCCGCGGGCTGCCCTGGCCGACCAACGTCCGCGACCCGGTCGCCGGGGTGCCGCACTTCCTCACCGTGGCCCGGTACGACAGCGCGACGGGGGAGTACCTGGTGCTCGACCCGATCGCGGTGAACGCGACGGTCAAGCGGGCCACCCGGTCGACGCTGTGGGCCTACTTCGACAACTATCTGGGTCGTGCCGCCGTGCTCACCTGAGGACGGCGCCGTCGGGGACGGTGCGCGGCCCGTCGACCGCCACCGCCCCCACCACTTTCACTCCGGCCCCGAAGGTGACGTCCCCGGTCACCGTCAGGCTGGTGCACTCCCGCAGCGACGGCGCCCCGCCCGGGAAGCGCCGCTCGAAGTCGGCCAGCAGCCGGTAGTGCGCCTTGTCCAGCGTCACCACCGGCGGCGTCGGGCCCGCGTAGGACGGGGTCAGCAACCCGTCCGCACCCAGCGCGTACGCGTCCGAGCGCAGCACCAGCAGGTCGTCGGTCGTCTTCACGGGAGCGAAGCGGGTCCGTGGCACCTCCACCGCCCGCGCCCCCTCGATCGAGCCGACGGCGGCGCCCATGGCCGTCTCCAGCTGCAGCACCAGGGTGCTGTCCGGGTCCCGCGGGTCGACGGTCTTGCGGTTGACGATCAGCGGCAGCGCCGGCCCGCCCGGGTCCGACTCCTGCAGTGACCGCAGCGCCTGCAGGTCGATCCACAGCGCGTTGGTGTTGTAGTAGCGCCACCGCTCGACGTCGGTGAACGACCCGTCCCCGTCCGGCACCTGCGCGGTCTCGCGCAGCACGATGCGGTTGCCGCGGCGGGCCAGGTGGCCGCCCTTGCGGTCGGCCGCGGTGCCGCGGACCACTTCCATGAGGAACGGCACCTGTTCGGCCGCCGCCCAGGCGGCCAGCCGCACGTCGACCACCGAGCCGAGGTTGTCCGCGTTGGACACGAAGCACCAGCGCAGGCCGGCGTCCAGCAGGGTGTCGAGCACGCCGGACGCGGTCAGCGCGGCGTAGATGTCGCCGTGGCCGGGCGGGCACCACTCCAGCTCCGGGTCGGCCGGCCACTCGACCGGCAGGAAGTCGTCGGCCCGGATCTTCGGCTCCCGGCCCTGCAGGAAGTCCAGCGGCACCGGCTGGTCGGCCAGCCCGGCGTGCCGGCCCAGCACGGCCAGCGACGGGTCGTGGGTGGTCGCCGAGTTCATCAGCATCAGCGGCAGCCGGGCGCCGTACCGCCGGCGGGTCGCGAGCACCTGGGTGGCGATGACGTCGAGGAAGGTGTGCCCGGGCTTCGCCTCGAGCAGCGACTTGGGCCCGGACAGGCCCATGCTGGTGCCGAGGCCGCCGTTGAGCTTGACCACGGCCAGCTGGTCGAGCACCGCGCGGGCCTGCTCCGGCGCCGGCTCGGGCAGCTCCGCCAGCGTCGGCAGGTCGGGCAGCGGCTCCAGCGTGTCCCCGGGCAGCAGGCCGGCCGTCGGGTCGGTGAGCTGCTCCAGCCGCCGGCGCAGCGCGTGCAGCTCGACGGGGTGGAGGCCGGCCGACTCCGCCTTGGCCAGGCTCGCGGCGACGTAGTCGGTCACCCGGGCTTCCTACCACGCGGCCCGGCCGGCACCCGGGAGCGGCGGCTCAGATCCAGGACGGGAACCAGATCCGCGCCCGCCACTCCTGGTACGTGATCAGCTGGCCGGACAGGATCGGCCACAGCCAGACCGAGTTGACCACCACCAGCGCGACGTAGCCGCAGACGGCGACCAGGCCGATCGTGCGCCGCCGCTCGCCCGCGTCGGCCGGGCCGAGCGCCGCGCCGAGCGCCAGCGTCACCCCGATCACCAGGAACGGCACCAGCGGCGTCATGTAGAAGAGGAACATCGTCCGGCCCGGCACCGAGAACCAGGTCAGCCAGCCGGCGGCGAAGGCGACCAGCACGACCCAGCCGCGCCAGTCCCGCCGGGTGAGCGCGACCCAGCCGGCCCACAGCACCGCCGGGGCGAAGGCCCACCACAGCGCGGGGGTGCCCACGTCGAGCACGGTGCGCACGCAGGTCTGGGCGCCGCAGCCGGCCGGCGACGGGTCGCTCGGGTAGTAGAAGAGCACCGGTCGGCCGGTCACCAGCCAGCCCCAGGGGGAGGACTGGTACGTGTGCGGGGTGCTCAGCCCGCTGTGGAACTCCCACATCTGCCAGTGGTAGTGCAGCAGCGAGCGCAGCGGTCCCGGCAGCCAGGACCAGTAGCCGGCGTTGACGTCCGCCCAGTGCCGGCCGTAGGCGTTCTCGCCGAGGAACCAGCCGGCCCAGCTGGCGACGTACGCGAGCACCGGGGCGAGACCGAGCGCGCCGGCGGCGCCGGGCAGGTCGCGGACCGCGGTCGCGCGCACCGGCCGGGCCAGCCCGAGCGAGCGGCGGGCGGTCAGGTCCCAGACGACGGACAGCACCGCGAAGCCGGCCAGGAACCAGATGCCGCTCCACTTCACCCCGCAGGCCAGCCCGAGCAGCACCCCGCCGCCCAGCCGCCAGGGCCGGAAGCCGGCGCGCGGACCGTACGCCCCGGCCGCGGCGGCCGCGGACAGGTCAGCCAGCCGCTCCCGGAACCGGTCGCGGTCCACCACCAGGCAGCCGAACCCGGCGACCACGAAGAGCGCGAGGAAGATGTCGAGCAGCGCGAAGCGGCTCTGCACGACCGACAGCCCGTCGACCGCGAGCAGCAGCCCGGCCACGCAGCCGAGCAGCGTCGAGCGGGTCATCCGGCGGACGGTCCGGGTCAGGATCAGCACGCACAGGGTGCCGGCCACCGCGGCCGGCACCCGCCAGCCCACCGGGCCGTCGCCGAAGACCGCGATGCCCGCCGCGATCAGCCACTTCCCGAGCGGCGGGTGCACGATGAACATGTAGCCGGGGTTGTTCTCGTATCCCTGGCGCAGCATCTCCGCGCCCTCGGTGGCGTAGTAGATCTCGTCGAACTGCATGGCCGGCGGGAAGCCGATGCCCCACAGCCGGATCAGCGCCGCGATCGCGGTGACGAGACCGGTGGCCACCCAGGACAGCGCCCGGTCGTCCGGCAGCGGTCCCATCGCCAGCGGGCCGCGCGCCCGCCGCCGGCGGACCGGCTCCTCGGCCGGGGCCTCCGGCGCCGGTGCCTCCAGGGTCGCGGCCATGCGCGCGATGGTATGTGCTGGTGCGGTGCCTATGGGCGTTGGCGGTGGGCGGTCACCTGGGCGCGGCCGGACCCGGCGAACGTCCATGGGCACCGCACTACGCTCGGTGGTGTGGCGGGGGACGTGGTCGAGGCGGGGGCGTTGGTGCTGGCCGGGGCCCCGCTCGGCGACCCGGCGGACGCCAGCCCGCGGCTGCGCGAGGCGCTGGCCACCGCGGACGTGATCGCCGCCGAGGACACCCGCCGGCTGCGCCGGCTCACCGCCGACCTCGGGGTGCGGCTGGCCGGCCGGGTGGTCCGGCACGACGACGCCACCGAGGAGGCCGGCACCCCCGGGCTGGTCGACGAGCTGCTGGCCGGCCGGACCGTGCTGCTGATCACCGACGGCGGCATGCCGAGCGTGTCCGACCCGGGCTACCGGCTGGTCGCCGCCGCGGTCGCCGCCGGCATCCGGGTCACTGCCGCGCCCGGGCCGTCCGCGGTGACCACCGCGCTCGCGCTGTCCGGGCTGCCGTCGGACCGCTTCTGCTTCGAGGGCTTCCTGCCCCGCAAGCCGGGGGAGCGGCGCCGGGCGCTGGAGGCGCTGCGGGACGAGCGGCGCACGCTGGTGCTCTTCGAGGCGCCGCACCGGCTGGCCGCCACCCTCGCCGACGCCGCCGAGATCCTCGGGCCCCGGCCCGCCGCCGCCTGCCGGGAGATGACGAAGACGTACGAGGAGGTCCGCCGCGGGACCCTGCCCGAGCTGGCCGAGTGGGCTGCCGGCGGGGTGCGCGGCGAGATCACCCTGGTGGTCGGCGGGGCGCCGCGGGTGGTCCCCGACGCCGACCCGGATGCCCTGGCGGCCGCGGTGGCCGCCCGGGAGGCCGCCGGCACCGACCGCAAGGCCGCCATCGTCGAGGTCGCGCGGGAGACCGGTCTGCCCAAGCGGGTGGTGTACGCCGCGGTGGTGGCGGCGCGTTAACACCTGGCGCGGCATCACTACGCTGGGTGGCATGCCCGCCCGACACATCCTGACCGCGGTCGCCTGGCCGTACGCGAGTGGTCCGCGGCACATCGGCCACGCGGCCGCGTACGTGCCTTCGGACGTCTTCAGCCGCTACCACCGGATGGCGGGCGGCCGGGTCCTGATGGTCTCGGGCACCGACGAGCACGGCACGCCGATCCTGGTCGCCGCGGACAAGGAGGGCGCCTCGACCCGCGAGGTGGCCGACCGCTACAACCGGGTGATCGTCGAGGACCTGCAGTCGCTGGGCTTGTCGTACGACCTCTTCACCCGGACGACGACGACCAACCACTACGCCGTGGTCCAGGAGATCTTCACCGGCCTGCTGGCCAACGGCTACGTGTTCCCGCAGACGACGCTGGGCGCGATCTCGCCGTCCACCGGCCGGACGCTGCCCGACCGCTACATCGAGGGCACCTGCCCGATCTGCGGGTACGACCAGGCCCGCGGCGACCAGTGCGACAACTGCGGCAACCAGCTCGACGCGACCGACCTGATCGACCCGCGCTCGCGGATCAACGGGGAGACCCCGAAGTTCGTCGAGTCCGAGCACTACTTCCTCGACCTGCCGGCCTTCACCGAGGTCCTCGGGACCTACCTGCAGTCCCGGGACAGCTGGCGTCCCAACGTGCTCAAGTTCGCGCTCAACCTGCTCGACGACCTCAAGCCGCGGGCGATCACCCGCGACCTGGACTGGGGCGTTCCGGTGCCGCTGGACGGCTGGCGGGACCGGCCGGACAAGAAGCTCTACGTCTGGTTCGACGCGGTCGTCGGCTACCTGTCGGCGTCGGTCGAGTGGGCGAAGCGGACCGGCGACCCGGAGGCGTGGCGGCCGTTCTGGCAGTCCGACGACGCCCGGGGCTACTACTTCATGGGCAAGGACAACATCGTCTTCCACGCCGAGATCTGGCCGGCGATGCTCTTCGGCTACTCCGGCGCCGGTGCCCGCGGCGGCCGGCCGGGCTCCCTCGGTGCGCTCGAGCCGCCGTACGAGGTGGTCTCCAGCGAGTTCCTGACCATGGAGAGCAAGCAGTTCTCCTCCTCCCGCGGGGTCGGCATCGGCCTGCGCGACCTGCTCTCCCGGTACGACGCCGACGCCCTGCGCTACTACCTGTCGGTGGCCGGGCCGGAGAGCCAGGACACCGACTTCACCTGGTCGGAGTTCCGCCGGCGCAACAACGACGAGCTGGCCGACAGCTGGGGCAACCTGGTCAACCGGTCGGTCTCGCTGGCCGCCCGCAACGTCGGTGCGGTGCCGCGGCCGGGGGCGCTCACCGACGCCGACGCGGCGCTGCTGGCCGGCGCCCGGGACGCCTTCGACACGGTCGGGGCGCTGCTGGAGCGATCCCGGCAGAAGGCGGCGATCGGCGAGGCGATGCGGGTGGTGGGCGACGCCAACCGCTACCTGTCCGACCAGGCGCCGTGGAAGCTGGCCAAGACCGGCGACCCGGCCGACCGGGAGCGGATGGAGACGGTCCTGCACACCGCGCTGCAGGTGGTCGATGACTGCAAGACGCTGCTCACCCCGTTCCTGCCGACCTCCTCGGGCAAGGTGCACGCGCTGCTCGGCGGCGACGGGGAGTGGGCGCCGATGCCGCAGGTGGTCGAGGTGGACGAGCCGACCGCGATCGGCAGCCCGTCGTATCCGGTGATCACCGGCGACTACACCGGCGGCGGGCGCTGGGAGTCGACCCCGCTGCCGGTGGGCCGGCCGCTGGCACCGCCGACCCCGCTCTTCCGCAAGCTGGACGAGTCCATCGTGGACGAGGAGCTGGCCCGGCTGTCCGGCGGCGGGCCGGAGTGACCCGGAGCGAGCGCGAGCGCTCGCAGCGCGAGCGGGCACAGTCGGCTCCGCCGCCGCCGGAGGCGTTGCCGGCCGAGGTGGTCGACAGCCACTGCCATCTCGACGCCATGGGTGTCGATATCGGACAGTCGCTTTCGGACGCCCGGGCGGTCGGGGTGACCCGGGTGGTCACCGTCGGGGACACGCTGGAGTCGTCGCGGTGGTGCGCGGACACCGCCGCGGCGACGCCCGGCGTGATCGCCACGGTGGCCGTGCACCCCAACGAGGTCGGCGGCATCGACGAGTCTACTTGGGACGGTCTGGCTGAGCTGGCGGTGCGACCCGAGGTGCGGGCGGTCGGCGAGACCGGGCTGGACTACTACTGGGACCGGGTGCCCGCGCCCGCGCAGCAGGAGGCGTTCCGGCGGCACATCGCGCTGGCCAAGGAGCACGGCAAGGCGCTGGTGATCCACGACCGGGACGCGCACGCCGACGTGCTGCGGGTGCTGGCCGAGGAGGGCGCGCCCGAGCACACCGTCTTCCACTGTTTCTCCGGGGACGCGGAGATGGCGCGGGAGTGCGTCCGGTCCGGGTACGTGCTCTCCTTCGCCGGCACGGTCACGTTCAAGAACGCGGCGCCGCTGCGGGAAGCGGCGCTGGCGGTGCCGGTCGAGCAGCTGCTGGTGGAGACCGACGCGCCGTTCCTCACCCCGATGCCGTACCGGGGGCGGCCGAACGCGCCGTACCTGGTGCCGCTGACGGTGCGGGCGCTGGCATCGCTCAAGAGTGTCCACATCGAACACTTGTGCGAGCAGGTCACTCGAACGGCGCAACGAGTCTTCGGCGCTTGGTGACTGCGCCAGTACGGCGGGTCACGGATTTGGTCCTTACGGGGGACGGTCCGCTATGGTCCCCGGACCAATGGACGGGAACAGTAGCCCGCGCGGTCGCCACCGGCACCGCGCTGACCCCCGGGGACCGGCCACCCCGGACGGAAGTCCACAGTGGTCGCCGTCGGCGTCCGGTCCCCAGTGGACGCCGTCCACTCCGCAGTGGACCTCCGGGCCGGCTCCCGAGTGGAGGTCCGGCGGGCCGGAGGCCGGCGAGTCGTGGTTCGACGGGCCCGCCTCGGACCGTCCCGCCGACCCCCGGGGCCAGACCCCACCCCCCTGGTCCGCCGGCGCCGACGAACCTCCCACCCAGACCTGGTCCTGGCCCGCCGCCGCCGACCAGCCGGCCGCGCCGCGGCGGCCCGTCGACGAGCCCTCCACACGGTCGTGGCCGCCGCCCGCGGCTGACCGGCCCGCGCCGCGGCCGCGGCCGCCCGCGGGCCGGGCTGAGGAGCAGCCCACCCAGGCCTGGTCGTTCGCCGCGGAGCAGTCGGACCCGCGGGCGTGGCGGTCCGGCGCGGACCGGTCCGGTGCGCAGTCGTGGTCCGCCGGCGCCGACGAGCCGCCCGCTCGGACGTGGGCGGCGGGCGGCGCTGGTCAGCCGGCGTGGGCGGGGCCCGGTGGCCCGGAGCCGGTAGCGGCGGGGCGGCGGGGTGTGAAGCACCCGGTCCGGCTCGCCCTCTACGCGTTGGTCATCTTCGGCCTCATCGCCGGCAGCGCCGCCTGGCTGTCGGTGGACAAGTCCGTACGCCTCACCGTGGACGGCGAGGCCCGCACCGTGTCGACGTACGCGAGCACCGTCTCCGGCGTGCTCGACGACGCAGGCGTCACCTTCACGCCCCGCGACCTGCTCGCCCCCACCGCGGAGGCCAAGGTCTCCGACGGCGCCGAGATCGTGCTGCGCCGCGGCCGGATGCTCCGGCTCACCATCGATGGGAAGTCCCGTCAGGTGTGGGTCCACGCCACCACCGTGCAGGAGGCGCTGGACCAGGTCGGCTTCCGGCAGAACGGCCTGTTCGTCTCGGCCACCCGCTCGGAGCGGCTGCCGCTGGAGGGCTACGACCTGACGGTCCGCACGCCGAAGACCGTCGCCGTGCTGGCCGACGGTCGCCGCCTGCGGGTGGTGACCACGGCGGCGACCGTCGGTCAGGCCCTGGACGAGGCGGGGGTCACCGTCGATGGCGACGACAAGGTCTCCCAGCTGGCCACCGCCGCGGTGGTCACCGGCATGACGATCACCGTCACCCGGGTGACCCGGAAGACCACCACCGTCCGCACCGTCCTCCAGTACGACACCGTCGAGAAGGAGGACCCGGACGCCGAGGTCGGGTCCCGCGACGTGACCACCAAGGGCGTGCCGGGGCTGCAGCAGGTCACGTACGTGGAGACCTACATCGACGGCAAGCTGAGCAGCAAGAAGGTCGCCAAGGTGACCGTGCTGAAGCAGCCGGTGGACGAGGTCGTGGTGGTCGGCCCGGAGCCGCCGCCGACGCAGCCGGCCGGGTGCGAGGACTTCCCGACCACGGGCGGGCTCAACTGGTGCGGGCTGGCGCGGTGCGAGTCGGGGCTGAACCCCGACGCGTACAACCCGGCGGGGCCGTACTACGGGCTGTACCAGTTCGACCAGGGCACCTGGCAGGCGAACGGCGGCACCGGCACGCCGCTCGGGAAGTCGATCGCCGAGCAGACCCGGGTCGCGTACAACCTCTACCAGGCCCGCGGGCGAGCCCCCTGGCCCACCTGCGGCCGCTACCTGTAACAAGCCGGGGCGTGCCCCGGACCCCAGTGCCACGGGTTCTCGCGGCTGGTCGTGCTCGCGGCGGCCGGAGGGCCCAGCGGCGGGCCGGACTGCTCAGAGCCGGGCACCGGCGCGGCGGGGTCGGGGGAGTGGTTAGGGTGCGGCGGTGAGCGGGGGGTTGCTGGGGCCGGCGGAGGTGCGGGCACTGGCGGCGGAGCTGGGGATCCGGCCGACCAAGACGCTGGGGCAGAACTTCCTGCACGACCCCAACACGATCCGCCGCATCGTGCGCACCGCCCGGCTCACCCCGGACGACGTCGCGCTGGAGGTCGGCCCCGGGCTCGGCTCGCTCACCCTCGGGCTGCTCGACGCGGCCGCCCACGTCACCGCGGTGGAGATCGACCCGGTGCTGGCCGCGGCGCTGCCGGGCACCGTGCAGCAGCGGCGCCCGGACCGGGCGGCCAACCTCACCGTGCTGGCCGCCGACGCGCTCCGGCTGACCGCCCTGGCCGGCCCGCCGCCGACCGCCCTGGTCGCCAACCTGCCGTACAACGTCGCGGTGCCGGTGGTGCTGCACCTGCTCGAGCTGCTGCCCGGCCTGGAGCACGGGCTGGTGATGGTCCAGGCCGAGGTGGCCGAGCGGCTGGCCGCCCCGCCCGGCTCCCGCACGTACGGGGTGCCCTCGGTCAAGGCGGCCTGGTACGCGACCGTCGGCCGGGCCGGCGCGGTGCCCCGGGCGGTCTTCTGGCCGGTGCCGAACGTCGACTCCGGGCTGGTCCGGCTGACCCGCCGGGAGCCGCCCGCGCTGCCGCCGGGGGTCACCCGCCGGGACGTCTTCGCGGTGGTGGACGCCGCCTTCGCGCAGCGCCGCAAGACGCTGCGCGCTGCGCTCGCCGCCTGGGCGGGCTCACCAGCCCAGGCCGAGGCCGTGCTGCGCCGCGCCGGCGTCGACCCAAGCCTGCGCGGGGAGGCGCTCGACGTCGCCGCCTTCGCCCGGGTCGCCGCGGCCGCCCACCCCACCGCAACGCCGGGCGGGGGCGGCGACCCGGGCGCACTACCCTGCTGACGTGCCCACGACCCGACTCCTCGGCGTGCCGGAGCCGGTCACCGTCCGGGTGCCGGCCAAGGTCAACCTGCACCTGAGCGTCGGGCCGCGCCGGGAGGACGGCTACCACGACCTCAAGACGGTCTTCCACGCCGTCTCCCTGACCGACGAGGTCACCGCGACCCCGGCCCGGGACCTCAGCCTGGGCATCCGCGGCGAGGGTGAGGGCGAGCTGCCGCTCGACGAGGACAACCTGGTCTGGCGGGCCGCCGTGCTGCTCGCGGAGAAGGCCGGAGTCCAGCCCGCGGTCCGGCTCGACGTGGTCAAGGGCATCCCGGTGGCCGGCGGGCTGGCCGGCGGCAGCGCCGACGCGGCCGCCACCCTGGTCGCCTGCGACGCCCTGTGGGGCACCGGGATGGAGCGGGCCGACCTGCTCGAGCTGGCCGCCGAGCTGGGCAGCGACGTGGCGTTCTCGCTGACCGGCGGCACCGCGCTGGGCACCGGCCGGGGTGAGCGGCTCACCCCGGTGCTGGCCACCGGCCGCTGGCACTGGGTGCTCGCGGTCGCCGGGGACGGGCTGTCCACCCCGCGGGTGTACGGCGAGCTCGACCGGCTCCGGGAGGTCGGCGACCCGGCGGCGGCCGGCGAGCCGGACCGGCTGATCAACGCGCTGCGCACCCACGACCCGGCCGCGCTGGGCGAGCTGCTCGCCAACGATCTGCAGGCGCCGGCGCTGGGGCTGCGCCCGGAGCTGCGCCGCACGCTGCGGGTCGGGGTCGACCTGGGCGCGCTCGGCGCGGTGGTGTCCGGGTCGGGGCCGACCTGCGCGTTCCTGGCCCGGTCGCGGGAGGCCGCGGTGCGGCTGGCGGCCGCGCTGGCCGGGGCCGGGGTGTGCCGGACGGTCCGGGTCGCGTACGGCCCGGTCCCCGGCGCCCGGGTCGTCGACCCGGCCGAGGCGCAGGCGTGACCGCCGGGATCCGTGCGGGAAGGCGTCGCCGGAGCGACCGCAGGTCGCACGATCCCGCGGCGGGAGCGGCGTGAGCGCACCGGCAGGGGCGCCGCTGGTCAGCTTGGAGGCGGTCGGCAAGGCGTACGCGACCACCGTCGTGCTCGACGGGGTCTCGCTGGGCGTGCAGGCGGGCGAGCGGACCGGTGTGGTCGGCCGCAACGGCGGCGGCAAGAGCACGCTGCTGCGGCTGCTGGCCGGGCTCGACCAGCCCGACGAGGGCCGGGTCGCCCGGACCGGCGGGCTGCGGGTCGGGTACGTCGACCAGCGCTCCGAGCCGCCCGGCGGGACCGTCCGGGACGCGGTGCTGGCCGGCTACGGCGAGACCCACGAGTGGGCCGGCGACGCCGCCGTCCGGGCGGTGCTGGACGGGCTCGGGCTGACCCGGATCGGGCTGGACGCGGCGACCGCGACGATGTCCGGCGGGGAGCGCCGCCGGGTCGCGCTGGCCGCCGCCCTGGTCGCCCGCTCCGACCTGCTGATCCTGGACGAGCCGACCAACCACCTCGACGTCGAGGGGGTGGCCTGGCTGGCCGCCCACCTCAAGGGCCGCCGGGAGGCGCTGGTCGTGGTCACCCACGACCGCTGGTTCCTCGACGAGGTGGCCGAGCAGACCTGGGAGGTCGGCGACGGCACGGTCCGCCGGTACGACGGCGGCTACTCGGCGTACGTGCTGGCCCGGGCCGAGCGCGCCCGCCAGGCGGCCGCGACCGAGCAGCGCCGGCAGAACCTGCTGCGCAAGGAGCTGGCCTGGTTGCGGCGCGGCCCGCCGGCCCGGACCAGCAAGCCGCGGTTCCGGATCGAGGCGGCGCAGGCGCTGATCGCGGACGAGCCGCCGCCGCGGGACACGACCCGGCTGCAGGCCTTCGCCACCCGCCGGCTGGGCAGGAGCGTCTTCGACGCCGAGGACGTCACCCTGCGCCTCGGCGACCGGACCCTGCTCGACGGGGTGACCTGGCGGCTCGGACCGGGCGATCGGGTCGCCATCGTCGGGATCAACGGTTCCGGCAAGACCACGCTGCTGCGGCTGCTGCTCGGCGAGGTGACGCCGGACCGGGGGACCGTCCGCACCGGACAGACGGTGCGCGCCGGGTATCTGTCCCAGGAGGTCGCGGAGCTGCCCGGGCAGGTGCGGCTGCTGGAGTCGGTCGAGGAGGTGGCCCGGACCGCGAACCTCGGCGGGGTCGAGCTGACCGCCTCCCAGCTGGCCGAGCGGTTCGGCTTCGGGGCGAGCCGGCAGTGGACGCCGGTGGCCGACCTGTCCGGCGGCGAGCGGCGCCGGCTGCAGCTGCTCCGGCTGCTCATGGCCGAGCCCAACGTGCTGCTCCTCGACGAGCCGACGAACGACCTGGACACCGACACGCTGACCGCGCTGGAGGACCTGCTCGACTCCTGGCCGGGCACGCTGGTCGTGGTCAGCCACGACCGCTACCTGGTCGAGCGGGTGTGCGACTCGGTGGTCGCGCTGCTCGGGGACGGCCGGCTGGCCGCGCTGCCGGGCGGGGTGGAGGACTACCTGGCCCGGCGGGCGGCCATGGACGCTCCGGTCTCGGACGCGGCCCGGGAGCGGGCCGGCGACACCCGGGCCGAGGCGCGGGCGGCGCGCCGGGAGCTGACCCGGCTGGAGCGGCGCATCGCGACGCTGGAGAAGCGGGAGGCCGAGCTGCACCGGCAGCTCGCCGAGCACGCCACCGACCACCTGCGGGTGACCGAGCTGGACGCCGAGCTGCGCGCGGTCGGCGCCGACCGGCACGCCGCCGAGAGCGCGTGGCTGGAGCTGGCCGAGTCGGGCTGACCCGCGGGGTCGCGGGTATGCCCTCAGCGCGCCACACTGGGCGGCGTCGGACCGCGCCGGGAGGATCATCATGGACGCGATGGGCCTGTTCGGTCTGAAGAACCTGCCGGAGGACAACAAGCTCAATCGGGTCTACCGGGCTGGGGCCGGCCTCATCGGAGTCTGGCTGCTCACTTTCGGCGTGCTGGGCTACTTCGACCAGCTCGCCTTCTTCGACACCGAGGGCGACCGGATCGCCGGCCTGTCCACCAACGTGGTCCTGAGCACCATCTCGGTGGTGGTGGGCAGCATGCTCATCGCCGGGGCCTTCATCGGGGGAAACGTCGCCGCCCAGCTCAACTTCGTGCTCGGGGTCGCGTTCCTGGTGTCCGGCTTCGTCAACATGTGCGTGCTGCGGACCTCGTGGAACATCCTGAACTTCAGCATGGCCAACGTGATCTTCAGCTTCGTCACCGGGCTCGCCCTGCTGACCTTCGGGCTGTACGGGCGGGTCAGCGGCGGGCTGCCGCCGGACAACCCGTACTACCGCGTCCGGCACGGGCGGGACCCGAGCACTGGCGAGGTCGTCGACGAGCAGAAGGCGGCCGGCAGCCTGCGCGGCGGCCAGACGCCGGCCCCGCGGGCGTCGGACACCGGCGTCGACCCGCGCCAGCTGACCCGCGGGTCCGGCGCCGGGCCGGCAGACACACCCTAACGCTCGCGGGTGACCAGCCGGGGCTTCGGCTCCAGGTGGGACAGCCCATGCCAGGCCAGGTTGACCAGCTGCGCGGCCACCTCGTCCCGCTTGGGCCTGCGCGCCTCCAGCCACCACTGGCCGGTCAGCGCGACCATGCCGACGAGGGCCTGGGAGTAGAGCCCGGCCAGCTTCGGGTCGTAGCCGCGGGCCTTGAACTCGCGGGCCAGGATGTACTCCACCTGGCTGGCGATGTCGTTGAGCAGGCTGGAGAAGGTGCCGCTGGTGCTGGCGACCGGCGAGTCGCGGACCAGGATGCGGAAGCCGTCGGACTCGTCCTCGATGTATGTCAGCAGGGCCAGCGCGGCCTGCTCCAGCAGCGCCCGCGGCTCGCCGGCGGTGAGCGCGCCGGTGAAGAGGTCGAGCAGGCGCTGCATCTCCCGGTCGATGACGACCGCGTACAGCCCTTCCTTGCCGCCGAAGTGCTCGTACACGATCGGCTTGCTGACGCCGGCCCGGTTGGCGATCTCCTCGGTCGAGGTCGCCTCGAAGCCCTTCTCGGCGAAGAGTGACCGGCCCACGTCGAGGAGCTGCTCGCGCCGCTCCTTGCCGCTCATCCGAACCCGCGGACGGCCTCTGTCGGCGTCACTCACCACGCCAGCCTAGGGCGTGGTGAGTGACGAACCCGACAGTGCGGTACACCTCAGCCGGCGACGCTCTCCGCCGGCCGCTCGATCGCACCCACGCGGCGGGCGGCGATGCGCTCGGGCGTGGGCCACTTGACGTCCCAGACCCAGCCGAGCTTCTCGAAGGCCCAGATGACCCGGGCGGACATGTCGACCTGGCCGCGCAGCACGCCGTGCCGCGCCATCGACGGGTCGGCGTGGTGCGAGTTGTGCCACGACTCTCCGAAGGAGAGGATCGCCAGCGGCCAGAAGTTCGCCGACTTGTCCCGGGCGACGAACGGGCGCTCGCCGATCGCGTGGCAGATCGAGTTGATCGACCAGGTCACGTGGTGCAGCAGGCCGATCCGGACCAGGCTGGCCCAGAAGAAGGCGGACAGCGCGCCGGACCAGGACATCGTGATCAGGCCGCCGAGCACCGCCGGCAGGAAGAAGCTGACCAGCACGAGCTGCGGGAAGGCCCTCTCGATCCGGACGATCGCCTTGTCCGCCAGCAGGTCGGGGGTGAAGCGCTTCTGGTTGGTGTGCTCGATGTCGAACAGCCAGCCCACGTGCGCGAACCACAGGCCCTTGAGCAGCGCCGGCACGGTGTCGCCGTAGCGCCACGGCGAGTGCGGGTCGCCCTCCTTGTCGCTGAACGCGTGGTGCCGGCGGTGGTCGGCCACCCACCGGATGACACCGCCCTCGACCGAGAGCGAGCCGGCGACCGCCATCGAGTTGCGCAGCCAGGGCTTGGCCTTGAAGCCGCCGTGGGTGAAGTAGCGGTGGAAGCCGACGGTCACGCCGAGCCCGGAGAGGAGGTAGAAGGCCAGCGCGAGGCTGACGTCGACCCAGCTGATGCCCCAGCCCCAGGCCACGGCGACGGCGCCGGCCAGGGCGAGGAACGGGACGATCACGATCACGTACAGGATGGTCTGCTCGACGACGCCCTTGCGCTCGTCGGTCATCGGCTTGGGTCCGCGCGGCGGCGCGGCGACGGCAGTCGGCATGTGGTCTCCCGGTCAGGGTGCAGGGGGTTTGCTCGGCTGACGGCCTCGGGTCATACCCGAACCTACGCAACCGTAACCTACGGTCTCGTAACTTGCGACCTCAGAAGTGAGTACGTCGTCGGGCCGCCGGGATGACGCCGCTAGGCTGAGCAGGCGGTGGGGGGTGGGGTAATCGGCAGCCCGCCGGCCTTTGGAGCCGTGCAGTCTCGGTTCGAGTCCGAGCCCCCCAGCCACGCCGCTTCCCGTGCTGTGGACGCCGACGACGGCGGTGCGCCGGCACGGCCTAGGCTGGAGCCGAGTCCGTGCCGCCGACAGCGAGGAGCTCCTGTGACGGACGCCCGCCCGACCGCGGTCGTCGTGCTCGCCGCGGGGGAGGGCACGAGGATGCGGTCGGCGACTCCCAAGGTGCTGCACGCGATCGGTGGCCGCTCGCTGGTCGGCCACGTGCTCGCCGCCTGCGCCCCGCTCGGGGCGGACCGCAGCCTGGTCGTAGTGGGCGCCGGCCGCGAGTCGGTGACCGCGCACCTGACTGAGGTCGCACCGGGGTCGGCGCCGGTGGTGCAGCCGGAGCAGCGCGGCACCGGGCACGCCGTCCGGGTCGCGCTGGACGCGGCGCCCGAGGTCGACGGCACCGTGCTGGTGCTGCCGGGCGACACCCCGCTGCTGCGGGCGGCCACGCTGCGCCGGCTGGTCGAGGAGCACCAGAGCGGCGGCGCGGTGGCGACGCTGCTCACCGCGGTGCTGGCCGACCCGACCGGCTACGGGAGGGTGGTGCGCGGGCCGCGCGGCGAGGTGCTCCGGGTCGTCGAGCATCGCGACGCCACCGACGAGGAGCGGGCGCTCGGCGAGATCAACACGAGCGTGTACGCGTTCGAGAGCCGACCGCTGCGGGACGCGCTGTCCCGGCTGTCCACCGCCAACGCCCAGGGTGAGGAATACCTCACCGACGTGGTCGGCCTGTTCGTCGCGGCCGGCCTGCCGGTCGGCGCGGTGGTCGCCCCGGCCGAGGAGACCGCCGGGGTCAACGACCGGGTCCAGCTCGCGGCCGCGCACCGGGTGCTCAACGACCGGCTGCTGGCCGACTGGATGCGGGCCGGGGTGACCGTGCTCGACCCCGCCACCACCTGGGTCGACGCCGACGTCGAGCTGGCGCCCGACGTGACCCTGCGGCCGGGCTGCCAGCTGCACGGCCGCACCCGGGTGGAGACCGGCGCCGACCTCGGCCCGGACTGCACGCTCACCGACACCGTGGTGCGGGCCGGGGCCCGGGTGGTCCGGGCGCACTGCGAGGGCGCCGAGGTGGGGCCGGGGGCGACCGTCGGCCCGTTCGCCTACCTGCGGCCCGGCGCGGTGCTCGGCGCGGGCGCCAAGGTGGGCACCTACGTCGAGGTCAAGGCGAGCGAGATCGGCCCGGGGGCGAAGGTGCCCCACCTGTCGTACGTGGGGGACGCGAGCATCGGCGCCGGCACCAACCTCGGCGCCGCCACCATCGTGGCCAACTACGACGGGGTGGCCAAGCACCGCACGGTCGTCGGCCGGGAGGTGCGCACCGGCAGCGACACCATCCTGGTCGCCCCGGTCGAGATCGGCGACGGGGCGTACACGGCGGCCGGCTCGGTGATCACCGAGGACGTCCCGCCCGGGGCGCTCGGGGTCGGCCGGGGCCGGCAGGCGACCAAGCCCGGCTGGGTGGAGCGACGGCGACCCGGGACCCCGGCCGCCGAGGCGGCGGCAGCAGCCCACGAGGCGGCCGGCCGCGAGCAGGGAGACGGGTGACGTCGTGAACGCTCTGCAGGCGCAAAACCGCAAGAGCCTCATCCTCGTCTCCGGCCGCGCCTTTCCCGAGCTGGCCGATGAGATCGCCCGCGAGCTCGGGGTCCAGCTGACCAGCACGTCGGCGTACGACTTCGCCAACGGCGAGATCTACACCCGCTACGAGGACTCGGTCCGCGGCAGCGATGCCTTCGTGATCCAGAGCCACTGCGCGCCGATCAACACCTGGCTGATGGAGACGCTGATCATGGTCGACGCGCTCAAGCGTGCGTCGGCCAAGCGGATCACGGTCGTCACTCCGTATTACCCCTACTCGCGGCAGGACAAGAAGCACCGCGGCCGGGAGCCGATCTCGGCCCGGCTGGTGGCGGACCTGTTCAAGCAGGCCGGGGCGGACCGGATCATGTCGGTCGATCTGCACACCGCGCAGATCCAGGGCTTCTTCGACGGCCCGGTGGACCACTTGTTCGCGCTGCCGCTGCTCGCCGACTACGTCGAGGAGCGCTACGCGGGGGCCAACTTCACCGTGGTCTCGCCGGACTCCGGCCGGCTGCGGGTGGCCGAGCGGTGGACCGACCGGCTGGGCGGCTGCCCGCTGGCCTTCATCCACAAGACCCGCGACCCGCTCAAGCCCAACGAGGTGGTGGCTCACCGGGTGGTCGGCGATGTCGCCGGCCGCAGCTGCATCCTCGTCGACGACATGATCGACACCGGCTCGACGATCGTGAACGCGGCCCGCCAGCTCAAGGACGCGGGCGCCGCCGGTGTGATCATCGTGGCCACCCACGGGATCCTGTCCGGCCCGGCGGTCGACCGGCTCAAGAACGCGCCGATCAGCGAGGTCGTGCTCACCAACACGCTGCCGATCCCGGCTGAGCGGCAGATCGACGGGATGACGGTGCTGTCGATCGCCCCGCTGATCGCCCGGGCCATCCGCGAGGTCTTCGAGGACGGGTCGGTGACCAGCCTCTTCGACGGCGCCTCCTGACCGGCTGGTAGTCTCGCAGGGTTGCCCCGGCGAGGGCTGCCGGAAGGCCGCCGTCATCGACGCGGCGCCCGTGCGCGTCCTCGCCCCGCCCAGCCGCGTACGAGGAGAGTCCCGCCGTGTCCGAGGTCCGCATCCCGGCCGAGCCCCGCACCGAGTTCGGCAAGGGCGGTGCCCGCCGCACCCGCCGGGCCGGCAAGATCCCCGCCGTGCTCTACGGGCACGGCACCGAGCCGCGGCACCTGGCGCTGCCGGCCCGCGAGTTCGGCCACGCGATCAAGGGCGGCGGCGCCAACACGCTGATCACCCTGCAGCTCGACGGCGGCACCGAGCTCGCGCTGCCCAAGGCGATCCAGCGCAACCCGATCCGCGGCGACTTCGAGCATGTCGACCTCCTGCTGGTCCGCCGCGGCGAGAAGGTCACCGTCGAGGTCCCGGTCACGCTCACCGGCGAGGCCAACCGGGAGGGCCTGGTCGACCAGCAGCTGATCACGCTGACCGTCGAGGCCGAGGCGACGCACATCCCGGACCACTTCGAGGTCAGCATCCAGGGCATGCAGGTCGGCGACAACGTCACCGCCGGTGCCGTCCCGCTGCCCAGCGGCACCATCCTGATCGGTGACCCGGACCAGGTCGTGGTCGCGGTGCTGGCCGCGCCGACCGCCGAGCAGCTCGAGGCCGAGCTGGCCGGCGCCGAGGCCGAGGCCGGCATCGAGCGCGACGAGCCGACCGAGACCCCCGACGAGGCGCCCGCCCCCGCCGAGAGCAACGAGGACTAGGCGGCGGTGCCCGGCGACCTGCACCTGGTCGTCGGGCTCGGCAACCCGGGCCCGGCGTACCGGGGCAACCGGCACAACGTCGGCGCGATGGTCCTCGACCTGCTCGCCGAGCGGATGCGGGCCCGGTTCAAGTCGCACAAGGGCCGGGCCGAGGTGGTCGAGGGCCGCCTCGGCCCGCTGCCCGGCGCCCGGGCGGTGCTGGCCAAGCCGCGCTCGTACATGAACGAGTCCGGCGGGCCGGTGGTCGCGCTGCGCGACTTCTACAAGGTGCCCGTCGAGGCGCTGGTCGTCGTGCACGACGAGCTGGACCTGCCGTACGGGGCGCTCCGGCTCAAGCGCGGCGGCGGCGACAACGGGCACAACGGGCTGCGCTCGATCACCCGCGCGCTCGGCCCGGACTACCTGCGGGTGCGCTTCGGCGTCGGCCGGCCGCCGGGCCGGATGGACCCGGCCGACTACGTGCTGCGCGACTTCGCCGGTCCCGAGCGCAAGGAGCTCGACTACCACCTCGACCGCGCCGCCGACGCCGTCGAGGCTCTGGTCCTGACCGGCCTCGAGCCCGCCCAGAACCGCTACAACGACTGATCCCCGGCCGGGTCAGGAGGATCTGGCCGCAAGCTGGTTGTCGTACTGGTGGCGGACGAGCAGGGGCGACACTCGGTAGCGGCCGGCCACCGCGTCGAGGGCGGCGTCGTCGGCCTTGCCGAGCACATCGAGCATCGCTCGGATACCTGCTGCGGGGGCGAGCAGTTCGGCCGCGAACGCCCCCGCGACCCGCTCCTCGTCCCGGTGCGTGCCCGTCATCAGGAAGCGGGTCCGGTCCGGGTGCCGCAGCGCGCCGCCGAGCGCTTTTGCCGCGCCGAACACCGGGTTGAGCGGACCGGTGCCGAGGACGACGCCGCACCGTTCGGACTCGACCGCCACCGTCGCCTGCAATCCGGCGGACGATGCGCTCACCGTGGACCGACCAACCCAGGGCCAGACATCGAAGACTTCGGTCGTCGGCAGTCCCAGCTCGCTCCGGACCGCGCGAGCCATCGCATAGCCGGTGTCCCAGGGCCTGATGATGCCTGCCGGCTGGGCCGCGTCAGCAGCGCGACGCAGCTGCCCGAGTCGCTCCCGCGCCCTGCTCGCAGCCTTGCCGGCGGCCGGCGAAGCGCGTCTCCACCAGGCGACAGCAGCATCGAGAAGGGCGGGGTCCGCACCATCGAAGAACGTCGGCCTGATGTCCGCCGGCAGAGACTCGGCGACCCGGACGATGTCGTCGGCCTGCCGCTCGCTCAGCGCGTAGGGATCCAGCCCGAGCCGGGCTGCGGCGGCGCAGAACTCCCGCTCCTCGGCATCCGCACCGGTGATCGTCGACCACTCCTCGGCCAGCCGCGTCTTCGGCAGCCCTTGCTCCGCCAGCCGGTCGAGCACGTGCTCTACCGTCGTCCTCAACCAGGTCAGCACCGCGTCTGACCGCAGCCAGCAGTCTCCGCCGGACAGGAAGCGGAGATGCCGGTAGACCGGGTCCCGATCGGTGGCCCAGAGCAGCCTGGTCACCGAGCCTTCCGGCACGATCGTCAGGTCGGGCCAGGCCATCCCGTCGCCGACCGCGCGGAGGTTGTGGCTGGTCAGCCAGGCCTGCTCGGGGACGTTCCGCCAACTCCAGTACCGCGGGTCGATCGCGGACGGCCGGACATCGGTGGTCAGCACCCACCAGTTCGCGGCGATCCACTCAGCAAGGGGGTAGAGAGACCCGTAGATCGAGCTGCGAGAGGTCCCGTCGCGAGTCGCGACGGCGGTGACGCTCTGGTCGTCGATCCAGATCTGGTAGCGAGCCCAGGTCGCGGCCAGCTCGGGCGTCGAGACGTCGGGAGCGTCGAGCCACTCGATCCGGGTCTCCGCCGCGGCGGTCACCGCAGCCACCTCGGCGCTTCAGAATCCGTGATCGGGTAGCCCTTGTACTGTCCCTGGCCGGAGTTGCTGAGCCTCGCCTCGTACACCCGGCCGTCGACCCGCGCCCAGACGTACTGCGGGAAGTCGCCACCCAGCGCGGCGCTGACGTCCCCGGCCTCGACGGCAGTGCGCAGCCAGCTGCGTACCGAGTCGATGTCCAGCCCGCGAGGGCATGCCGTCGCGTCACTGCGAAGCCTGGCCGGCCCTGCCGCGGTGAGGTAGTCCTTGTGTTCCGCGCTGAGGACGTAGTCAACCGTGCGGGCCAGGGCGGCCAGCTCTTCCGCGCTGGCAACAAGACGCTCGTCGGCCCGCGGCCGCCGCCGCTTCGGCGTACGCACTAGCGACGCCGAGGTGGTGCAGATGACGCGGGCTCTGGCACCACCTCACTCTAGAGGAACCCGACATTCGCCGACGGCGCTCGAGCACGGCTGTGGACGGGTGGTCAGCCGGTGTTGCGGAGGCCGGCGGCGATGCCGTTGACGGTGAGCAGCAGGGCGCGGCGCAGCTGGGGGTCGACGTCGCCGTCCGCGGCGCGCAGCCGGTGCAGCAGGGCGACCTGGAGGTGGGAGATCGGGTCCAGGTACGCGTCCCGCACCGCCAGCGTGCGCTTCAGCGCCGGCTGGGTGTCCAGCACCTCGCGCTCGCCGGTCACCCGCAGCACCTCGGCCAGCGTCCGCTCGTGCTCGGTCCGTACGGTCGCGAAAACGTGGTGCAGCTCCGGCGGGACCAGCGACTCGACGTAGTGCGCGGCGATGCCGAGGTCGGTCTTGGCCAGCGTCATCTCCACGTTGGACAGGAACGCCCGGAAGAAGTGCCACTCGGCGAACATCTCGTCCACCACCGCGCCGAGCCCGGCCGCCCGGGCCGCGGCCAGCCCGGACCCGACCCCGAACCAGCCCGGCACGATCTGCCGCGACTGGGTCCAGCCGAAGACCCACGGGATCGCCCGCAGCCCGCCCAGCCCGGCGCCGCTGTCCGGCCGGCGGGCCGGCCGGGAGCCGATGTTCATCCAGCCGAGCTGCTCCACCGGGGTGGAGGCGAGGAAGTACGCCGGCAGGTCCGGGTCGTCGACCAGCGCCCGGTACGCCGCGTACGCCCCCGCCGAGACCACCTCCATCGCCGCGTCCCACCGGGTCAGCCGGTCGGCGGGCTGCCGGGACTGGCGGTGCAGCACCGACGCGCGCAGCACCGCGGCCAGGGTGAGCTCCAGGTTTTCCCGGGCCAGCGCGGGCAGCGAGTACTTGTCCGAGATGACCTCGCCCTGCTCGGTGAGCTTCATCTCCCCGTCGAGGGTCCCGTACGGCTGGGCCAGGATCGCCTCGTGCGTCGGCCCGCCGCCGCGCCCGACGGTCCCGCCGCGGCCGTGGAAGAGCCGCAGCCGCACCCCGTGCGCGGCGGCCAGGTCGCGCAGCCGCCGCTGGGCCTTGTGGATCTCCCACTGGGAGGTGGCGATCCCGGCCTCCTTGGTGGAGTCGGAGTAGCCGAGCATCACCTCCTGCACGTCGCCGCGCAGCCGGACCAGCTCCCGGTACGTCGGGTCGGCCAGCAGGCCGCCGACCAGCGCGTCGGCCGCGCGCAACTCGTCCACGGTCTCCAGCAGCGGCACGAACCCGAGCCGGGCCACCCCGCTGTGGACGTCGACCAGGCCGGCCTCGCGGGCCAGCACCACCGCGGCGAGCACGTCGTCCGGGCCGCGGGTCATCGAGATGACGTACGACTCGACCACCTCGGGGCCGAAGCGCTCCAGCGCGTCGGAGATGGTGGTGAAGACGGCGAAGGTCCGGGCGCCGGCCTCGTCCAGCCGCGGCGGGTACGGCGACAGCGGCCGCCGGCCGGCCAGCTCCCGGGACAGCAGCCGGGCACGGTACTGCCGCGGCAGGTCCGAGTAGCGCCACGACTCCACCCCGAGCCGGTCCACCAGCTGGCCGACCGCGTGGTGGTGGGCGTCGGAGTGCTCCCGTACGTCCATGGTGGCCAGGTGCAGGCCGAAGGCGGCCACCGTCCGCTCCAGGTCGGCCAGCGGCCCGGCGGCGACCAGCCCGCCGCGGTGCGCCTCCAGCGAGCCGCGGACCAGCCGCAGCTCGGCCAGCAGCTCGGCGCTGCCGAGGTAGTCCCGGCCCGGCACGTGCGCGGCGCCGGCGGCCAGCCGGGCCCGGGTGGCGACGAGCTTGGCCCGGATCGCCGACAGCTTGAGCCGGTACGGCTCCTCGGCGTTGATCCGCAGCAGCCGCGGGTCCAGCTCGGGCAGCGCGGCCAGGTCGGCCTCGATCGAGGCCCGCAGCTCGGCGGACACCTCCACCACCCGGCTGGAGGAGGACAGCTGCCCGATCAGCCGGTCCACCGCGGCGACCAGCACCCCGATGCCGTGCCCGTGCTGGAGCAGCAGCACCTGCTCGGTGACCGCCGCGGTGACGTTGGGGTTGCCGTCCCGGTCGCCGCCGGTCCAGGTGCCGAAGGTGAGCGGCCGGGCGGTCGGGTCCAGCCGGCCGCCGTGCGCCTCGACCTCGTCGGCGAGGTCGGCCAGCAGCGCCGGCACGGTCCGGCCGGCCAGCTCGTCCAGGTAGTAGGTGGCGTTGCGGGCCTCGTCCACCGGGTCCGGGCGGTCCAGCCGCAGCTCGTCGGTCTGCCAGACCAGGTCGACGATGGCGGCCAGCCGGCGGTCCTGGCGCCGCCGGGCGGTGGCGTCGCCGGCATCCTCGGACAGCACGTCGCCGACGGCGCGCAGCTTGTCCAGGATCGAGCGGCGGCTCGCCTCGGTGGGGTGCGCGGTGAAGACCGGCCGGACCGCGAGCGCGCCGACCGCCTCCGTCAGCCCGTCCGGGCCGGCCCGCTCGGCCACCGCGGCGACCGCCTCGGCCAGCCAGCCGCGGCGGGCCGGGCGGTCGGCGAAGCCGCGTACCCGGTGCACCTGCTCGGCGAGGTTGGCCAGGTAGAAGTACGCGGAGAAGGCGCGGACCAGGTCGATCGCGGTGGGCAGGGGCGCGTCGGCGAGCAGCGCGCGCAGCTCGGCCAGCGCGCCCGGCTCGCCCGCCTGGGAGGCCTTGGTCAGCCCGCGGACGCGCTCGACCAGGTCGAGCAGCTCCTGGCCCTGCTGGCGGACCAGCGACTCGCCGAGCAGGGTGCCGACCCGGCGCACGTCCGCCCGCAGCGCCGCGTCCGGATCGGAGCCGGCTGTCTCGGGGCGCGCGGGGGCGGCCGGCAGGCGAGCGGCCTCCGGCGCGCGCTCGCCGTCGACCCGCACGCCGCTCATCTTGGCCGACGCGCCGGCGGGCCGACGAGCCGCCCCACCCGGCCCGCGAACCGCTGCCGGTCGACGCGCCCGGACCGCCTCCGTGGCTGTGCGTGGCGGTCGCTGCCCCGGTTTTGACTGGTCAGGTCATTGCTGTCACGGGGCACGCCTGGAAGAGTCCTATTGGCCGATGGCCGTATTACCCAGAGTCACGATCTTGCCCGAAGGGACAGTCTTCAGAGATCAGGAGCGGGTTTCTTCCGGGATGCTTTCACGTTGCGTGACAAGACCCGCTATCTTTGGCTTCGCTTCTGGGGGGACCCACGGATGCCGGTCGAGCCGGCGGCGGGGTCCAGGAGCACAGAATTGGGAAGGCAGGGCCGACGACAGCGCCGCCGTCGGCCCGTGGGGGGTGGGGTGGAAGATGAGCGTCCTCGACCGGTTGCCCCGGTTCGTCGACGATGATCCGACTTCGGGGGTTGCGCGCCGTCGCCGCTGGCAGCGTCGCTATGCCCACACGCTGGTCGGACTGGACGCCGTGGCCGCGCTCGTCGCCGCCCTGGCGGCGTACGTGCTGCGCTTCTTCGACACCGCGGGGGCGTTCGCCTATGCCGCGGGCAGCCTGCTCGCCCCGGTCATCTGGGTGTCCGCGGTCGCCCTGGCCGGCGGCTACGAGGCACGCATCCTGGGCCTGGGGTCCGAGGAGTTCCAGCGGGTCTTCCGCGCCTTCGTCGGGCTCACCGCCACGATCGGCTTCGTCTCCTTCGCGCTGAAGGCCGACGTGGCCCGCGGCTACGTGGTGCTGGCCCTGCCGCTGGTGACGCTCCTCACGTTCATCGGGCACTACGCGGCCCGCAAGTGGCTGCACCGGCAGCGAGGGCTCGGGCGCAACGTGCACCGGGTCATCGCGGTCGGCGGCGAGGAGTCGGTGGCCGACCTCGCGACCCAGCTGCGCCAGGAGCGCTACTGCGGCATGCAGGTGGTCGGCGCCTGCCTGTCCACCGGCGACGGCGCCCGCGTCGTCGGGCTCGGCATCCCGCTGCTCGGCGGGCTGGAGGACGTGGCCGAGGCGGTCCGCTCGGCCCGCGCCGACACGGTGGCGGTCGCCGCCGGGGCCAGCGTCGGCCCGACCCGGCTGCGCCGGCTGTCCTGGCAGCTGGAGGGCACCGAGACCGACCTGGTGGTCGCCCCCGGCCTGATGGAGGTGGCCGGCCCGCGGCTGCACATCCGGCCCGTGACCGGGCTGCCGCTGCTGCACGTGGAGGAGCCGGAGTTCGCCGGCGCCCGCCGGGTGATCAAGGGCGCCATCGACCGGATGCTCGCCGGCATCGGCTTCGTTCTGCTGCTGCCCGTCTTCCTCGCCATCGTCGCCGCGGTCCGGCTGACCAGCCCCGGCCCGGCGCTGTTCCGGCAGACCCGGATCGGCCAGGACGGGCGCGAGTTCACCCTGCTGAAGTTCCGCTCGATGTATACGAACGCCGAGGCCCGCCGGGCCGACCTGCTCTCCCGCAACGAGCGGGCCGAGGGCCTGCTGTTCAAGATCAAGGACGACCCGCGGATCACCCCGGTCGGCCGCTGGCTGCGCAAGTTCTCGCTGGACGAGCTGCCGCAGCTGGTCAACGTGCTGACCGGCCGGATGTCGCTGGTCGGCCCCCGCCCGCCGCTGCCGGAGGAGGTCGCCCTCTACCAGGACGACGTCCGGCGCCGGCTGCTGGTCAAGCCGGGCCTGACCGGCCTGTGGCAGATCAGCGGGCGCAGTGACCTCAACTGGGACGAGTCCGTCCGGCTCGACCTGCGGTACGTGGAAAACTGGTCATTCACCCTGGATCTGATGATCCTGTGGAAGACGATGTCGACAGTGGTCCGGGGCCGCGGCGCTTACTGAGCGCATCGCGAGCACTACACCGCGCATCGGCGCGCGGGGTGGCATCGTGGACATGACCGACGCGTACGCACGCCCCACCCTGACCGGAAGCGGAGCACGATGACCGACGCCCAGCGCTACCAGCTGTCCCAGCTGCAGACCCTGGAGGCCGAGGCGGTCTTCATCATCCGCGAGGTGGTCGCCGAGTTCGAGCGGCCGGTGCTGCTGTTCTCCGGGGGCAAGGACTCGATCGTCATGCTCCGGCTGGCGGAAAAGGCCTTCTACCCGGCCCGCATCCCGTTCCCGGTGATGCACGTGGACACCGGGCACAACTTCGCCGAGGTGCTGGACTTCCGGGACCGCCGGGTCGAGGAGCTGGGCGTGCAGCTCGTGGTCGCCAGCGTGCAGGAGGCCATCGACAACGGCGCCGTCACCGAGCCGCCGGACGGCACCCGCAACCGGATCCAGACCCCGGTGCTGCTGGAGGCGCTGGAGAAGCACCGCTTCACCGCGATCTTCGGCGGCGCCCGGCGGGACGAGGACAAGGCCCGGGCCAAGGAGCGGATCTACTCCTTCCGCGACGAGTTCGGCCAGTGGGACCCGAAGAACCAGCGGCCGGAGCTGTGGGGTCTCTACAACAGCCGGATCCACCCGGGCGAGAGCATCCGGGTCTTCCCGCTGTCCAACTGGACCGAGCTCGACATCTGGCAGTACGTCGAGCAGGAGGACATCGCGCTGCCGCCGATCTACTTCGCGCACGACCGTGAGGTGTTCGAGCGCAACGGCATGCTCTTCGGGGTGCACGAGTCCTGCCGGCCCAAGGCCGGCGAGGAGGTCACCGTGCAGCGGGTCCGCTACCGGACGGTGGGTGACGCCAGCCTGACCGCCGCGGTGCGCTCGGACGCGGACACCGTGGCGAAGGTGATCGACGAGGTGGCCACCACCCGGATCACCGAGCGCGGGGCCACCCGCGGCGACGACAAGTTCAGCGAGGCCGCCATGGAAGACCGGAAGCGCGAGGGCTACTTCTAAAAATGGACATTCTCCGGTTCGCGACCGCGGGCTCCGTGGACGACGGCAAGAGCACGCTCATCGGCCGCCTGCTCTACGACACCAAGACGGTCTTCGCCGACCAGATCGAGGCGGTCGAGCGGGTCAGCCGGGAGCGCGGCGACGAGCACGTCAACCTGGCGCTGCTCACCGACGGCCTGCGGGCCGAGCGGGAGCAGGGCATCACGATCGACGTGGCCTACCGCTACTTCGCCACGCCGAAGCGGAAGTTCATCATCGCCGACACCCCCGGGCACATCCAGTACACCCGCAACATGGTCACCGGCGCCTCCACCGCCGACCTGGCGCTGGTGCTGGTGGACGCGCGCAAGGGGATCGTCGAGCAGAGCCGGCGGCACGCCTTCCTGGCGACCCTGCTGGAGGTCCCGCACCTGGTTCTCTGCGTGAACAAGATGGACCTGGTCGACTACTCGCAGGAGGTGTACGACCGGATCCACGACGAGTTCCGCTCGTTCGCCGCCAAGCTGCGGGTGCCCGACCTCACCGTCATCCCGGTGTCCGCCCTGCGGGGCGACAACGTGGTCAGCCGGTCCGCGAACATGCCCTGGTACGAGGGCTCCAGCCTGCTGCACCACCTGGAAAACCTGCACGTCGCCAGCGACCGCAACCTGATCGACGTCCGCTTCCCGGTGCAGTACGTGATCCGTCCCCAGTCCGACCAGTGGCACGACTACCGCGGTTACGCCGGGCAGGTGGCCGGCGGCGTGCTCAAGGCCGGCGACGACGTGATGGTGCTGCCGAGCGGGCTGACCAGCCGGATCGCGTCCATCGACACCGCCGACGGGCCGGTGCAGGAGGCGTTCGCGCCGATGTCGGTGACGGTCCGGCTGGAGGACGACCTGGACGTCTCCCGCGGCGACCTGATCTGCCGTCCGAACAACGCGCCGGCGGTCAGCCAGGACGTCGAGGCGATGGTCTGCTGGATGACCGACAAGCCGCTGCGCGCCGGGGCCAAGCTGGCCATCAAGCACACCACCCGGTCGGCCCGGACCGTCGTCCGGGCGCTGCGCTACCGGCTGGACATCAACACGCTGCACCGGGACGAGGAGGCCGACGAGCTCGGCCTCAACGCGATCGGCCGGGTGCACCTGCGGACCACCCAGCCGCTGTTCCTCGACGAGTACCGGCGCAACCGGACGACCGGTGGATTCATCCTTGTTGACGAATCGACCAACGCGACCGTCGGAGCCGGTACCGTGCTCGCCACGGCGTGACATGCGTCACAGCCAGCCGGGATTGACCGTGGAGGGTTGGCAATGGGGGGCAAGGCGCGACTGACGGCTGCCGTGCTGGCGGCCGGGTTGCTGGCGGCGGCGCTGCCGGCGCTGACCGGGGCGGGATCGGCGCCGGCCGGGGCGCTGGGCGCCTCGAAGGTCTGGGGCATCGGCGGCATCAAGGACAGGGCCACCGTGGAGGCCCTGGAGGGCAAGGTGGGACGGCAGTTCGGCGCCGTGCGGGTGTTCCTGGTCTGGAACGAGGCGTTCCCGACGACGTACCACACCTGGCTGGCGAACACCGGCCGGACGCCGCTGATCTCGTTGCGGGCCCAGCGCTCCGATGGCTCCCTGGTGTCCTGGCAGGCGATCGCGGACGCGGCGCCCGGCACCACGCTGCACAACCAGGTCACCGCGTGGGCCGACAAGATCAAGGCGTACGGGGTGCCGGTCCGGTTCACGTTCAACCACGAGCCGGAGGCCAAGGACAGCGTCAACAACGGCACCGCGGCCGCGTACATCGCGGCCTGGCGGAAGGTGGTCACGATCCTCCGCAACCGCGGGGTGACGAACGCGAAGTACCTGTGGATCATGACGGCGAACGCGTTTCGGGTCAGCAGCACCGACCGCCGCTTCGCCAGCAAGTGGTATCCGGGCGACGCGTACGTCGACGAGCTCGGCACCGACGTCTACAACGACTACACCTGCCGCTCCACCAGCGACAGCCCGTGGTATCCGCTGACCACCGAGATCGAGAAGTTCCGCCAGTTCGGCGCGGCGAAGCCGAGCAAGCCGATGTGGCTGGCCGAGTGGGCCAGCACCGACGATCCGGCCAACTCCAACCGCAAGGCGCAGTGGATCACGCAGGCCCGGGAGGCGCTCAAGGACCCGGCCTACGACCAGATCATCGGGCTGCTCTACTTCCACAAGTTCCGGCCCGGGACGCCGTGCACCTGGTACGTCGACTCCACGCCGGCCTCGCTGGCCGCCTTCGCCGCGATGGGCGCCGACCCCGCCTACTCCGGCCTGGTGCCGACCGGGTAGCCGTACAGCCGGAGCAGCGGTGAGGCCAGCAGCGAGACGGCCCGCCGCTGCCCGGCCGGCAGCTCGGTCCGCCACGCCTCGTCCCGGCGCAGCGGCACCAGCCCGGTGCTGAACCGGACCGGGTTGCCCGAGACGGTGTGCTGCGCGGTCAGGTCGACCGCGGTGTCCGAGGCGAAGGCGAGCCCGGCGTCGTCGGCCGGTGCGCCGGCGAAGGCGGCGATCGCGGCGAGCACGCCGCGCGGGTCGGCGACGAACTCCTCGTACCGCACCCGGAGCGTGGGGGTGCCGCGCCGGGCCAGCACGCCGAAGGCGCTGTTGTAGAGGTCCCAACGCAGCGCGGTGGAGGCCGGCGAGTAGGTCGGCATGAACGACGTCCGCCCCGAGGTCCCCTCCGGGCGGCGGGTCACCTTGGCCCACGAGTAGGCCACCCCTCGGGCGTCCCGCACCGCGTGCACCACCCGCAGGTCGAGCTGCGGATCCCAGCGCAGGCAGTAGGCGAGCGAGGCGTGCTTGCTGGAGTCCACCACCACGCTCGCACCGGTGATCTCCGCCACTGCCTCGTAGACCCGCCGGTACATCCCCACGTAGCGGGCGACCTGGGCGGCGACGGCGGTGGACAGCCGCGGCGCGGCCAGCCGGCCGAGGTAGCGGTTGCGGTCGACGGCCCGCTTGAGCCCGAGCACCTCCGCCGGGTCGACCCGGTCCCAGCCGCCGAAGGCCCGCTCGCCGACCGCGGTCCAGAACGGACACGCGGAGAACGGGCGGCCACAGCCGCACATCTCGTCGTCCATCAGCGCGCGCTGCCACAGGTGGACCGTCTCGCCCAGGACGTGGAAGCCCGGCAGCTCGCCGAGCGCACGCTCCAGAACGGTGGTCCCACTGCGGCCGACACCGCCGATGTACAAGACCCTCGCCACCTGGCGGCCCCCCTCGTACACCTGGCCGGAGATCTTACCCTTCGGGCGTCCATGGGGGCGCGACTTCGACATCCGTTCTGCGCGTGGCGATGCAGGACCTATCCTTGGGGCCACGGCCGCGACGCGCACTCGGGATTCCGATGGGCAACCGGCCGGGTGTGTTGCACGGGGGGAAGGGACCAGAGGCCATGGAAGCACGTCCGCCTGACTCCGTGCAGGTCGCCGACTACGGGGCGATGCTGCGGCGGCGCTGGTGGGTGCTCGCGCTCGGTGCTCTGGTCGGCCTGCTGCTGGCGATCGAGGTGCTGGTGCTCAGCACCAAGACCTACATGGCCACCGCCGGGGTGCAGGTGCTGCCGACCGGGGTGGACAGCTCCAACCTGGCCGGCGGCCGGACCGGCGGGGAGATCAACCTCGACACCGAGGCCCAGCTGCTCAAGTCTGTCGACGTCGCCACCCGGGCCAAGGCGCTGCTCAAGGTGCCGGACGAGCCGCGCGACCTGGCCGCCAACGTGGAGGTGGCGGTCCCGCCCAACACGTCCGTGCTCAACATCTCCTACAGCGCGCCCACCCCGGAGGACGCGCAGCGCAGCGCCCAGGCGTTCGCCCAGGCCTACCTGGACAACCGGGCCGCGGTCGCGACCGCCAAGCTGAAGACCCAGGCCGACACGCTGCGGACCCAGATCGCGGCCCGGAACAAGACCCTGGAGGAGGTCAGCGGCACCAAGGCGGCGCTGCCGGAGACCTCGCCGGACCGGGCCAAGGCGGACGCCCGGGAAAACATCCTGATCAACGAGATCACCAAGCTCAGCGCCGACCTGGCCCCGCTCGACGCGGCGCTGGCGGCGAAGATCGACCCGGGCCGGGTGATCAACAGCCCGAAGCTGCCCGAGTCGCCGACCGACCCCAACCCGAAGATCTACCTGCCCAGCGGGCTGCTGCTCGGGCTGCTCATCGGGCTCGGCTTCGCCGTCCTGCTGCAGCGGGTGGACAAGCGGGTGCACAACGAGGCCGACCTGCGGCGCACCGCCGGGCTGCCGGTGCTGACCACGGTGCCGATCAACCGGCTCTCCTCGATCGCGGCCGGGATCTCTTCCCACTCGAGCCCGGCCGGCCAGGCGTTCCGCCGGCTGCGCAACCTGCTGGTGTCGAAGTACCCGGGGTCCGGCCAGATCGTCCTGGTCGCCGGGGTGGCCAAGGGCGTCTCCGGCAGCCTGGTCGCGGCCAACCTGGCCAGCACGCTGGCCCGGGCCGGCTCGGACACCGTGCTGGTGTGCGCCGACCTGCGGTCCCGGTCGTCGCTGCCGCTGGTCGGCCTGGAGGACGACAAGGGCCTGGCCGAGGTGCTGATCGGCAGCGCCGACCTGGCCAAGGTGCGCCGGCCGGTGCCGGGCCTGCCGCGGCTGCAGGTGATCGGTCCAGGCATGGTCGACGCCGAGGAGTGGGTGCAGTCCGAGGCGCTGGTCGACCTCCTGCAGCAGCTGCAGCAGGAGCGGTCCGCGTTCGTGGTCGTGGAGGCGCCGCCGACCTCGGTGAGCGCGGACGCGCAGGCGCTCGCCGCGCTGGCCGACGTGGTGGTCCTCGCGGTCGAGGGCCGGCACACACTGCGCCGGGACGTCGTCGACGCGGTCGACGAGTTCGACCGGGTCGGCGCGGAGGTGCTCGGGACGGTGCTGGTCGCCTTCACCCGCCGGGTGATCCGGCAGGCTCGGCGGCAGTCGGGCACCGCGACCGGTCCGCGCGGCTCGACCGGCCCGGGTGGCTCGACCGGCCCGGCCGGTTCTGCCGGGTTCGGGTCGGGCGGGCGGGCGCCGATGGCGGACCTCGGCAGCGACGAGACGATGCCGATCTCCGCCGAGCTGGCGGCCGAGGTGCGGCGGCGGATCACCGCGGACGTGCCGCGGCGCTGACGCGGAGGAGCAGGCCGGTGGGACCGGGGGGTCGCGCCGGGCCCGGGGAGCCGGAGGCGGCCCACGGGCCGGGGACAGGTGGTCGAGCGGTGGGGGCGGCAGTGAAGCGTGGGACGGTCGTGGTGGCGGCCTGCTGCGGGCTGGTGCTCGCCGGTTGCGGGTCGACCCCGGCGCCGGCGCCGCGGACCGCACCGCAGGCCTCGGCCTCGGCGACGACCACCGCGGCCGCGCCCGGCACCTCGGTCACCCCGATCGGAGTCTCCGCCCCGCTCACCGGCGTGCCGGTCAGCGCGAGCGTGCAGCGCCGGCCGGTGGTCGCGGTCGCGGTCGGTTCCTCGCCGACCCCGCGCGGGCTGGACCGGGCCGACATCGTGATCGAGGAGATCAGCTCGCCCGCGCGCTACCTCGCGCTGTTCCAGTCCCGGGACAGCGACACCGTCGGCCCGGTGGTGCCGACCCGGCCGGTGGACGCCCAGCTGCTGTCCGGCGCCGGCAAGGCGGCGATCGCCCACGCCGGCGGCCCCCAGGGCTTCCTCACCCAGCTGGAGAAGGCCGGCGCGGTCGACCTCAGCACGGCGGCCCAGCCGTCGGCGTACCGGGAGAGCGGGAGCGCCCTCTACACCGCCACCCCGACGCTGTTCAAGATCGCCGGCGGCGCCACCCCGGCCGTGCCGCGGCTCGCCTTCGGCACCGCCGGCGCGCCGCTGACCGGCAAGGGCGTCGTCAAGGCGGCCCGGGTGTCGGTCACCATCCCCGGCGCGACCACCCAGCAGTGGTCGTACGTGCCGGCCAGCAAGGCCTGGCAGCGCTCCGACCTGCGGCTGCCGGTCACCAACCTGGTCTTCCAGACGGTGGAGTACCGCGAGCTGGAGGTGCAGAAGGGCAGCGGCGTGCTGGTGCCTGCCGCCAAGGTGGCGACCGGCAGCGGGCGCAGCACGGTGGCGTCCGGGCCGGCCGCGGTGACCGGCCAGTGGGTCCGCAAGGGCGTCAAGCAGGTCACCAACTTCCTCGACGGCGCCAGCGTGCCGGTGCGGCTCGCCCCCGGCTCGACCTGGGTGGTGCTGCTCCCACCGGGCTCCGCGGTGACCGTCCGGTGACCGCGCTGAGCCCGGCGCCGGCCGGGGCACGGCCGGCCCGGCGGCGCCGCCGCCGGCTGCTCGGACCGGGCTGGCCGCTGGCCGCGCTGATCATGCTCTTCCCGGTGTGGTGGGCGTTCGGCCTGATGGAGCTGATCTTCCCGCTGCTGGCCGTCCCGATGGCCTGGGAGCTGATGCGCCGGCGGCCGATCCGGCTGCCCCCGGGCTTCCTGCTCTGGCTGCTCTTCCTGCTCTGGGTCGTCGCCGGGATCTTCATGCTCGGGCTCACCCCGCCCGGGACGCTGCCCGGGACCGCGGGCGGCCGGCTGATCGGCTACAGCGTCAAGCTGATCCAGTACTCGTCGATGACGGTGATCCTGCTCTACATCGGCAACCTCCGGGAGGAGGAGCTGTCCCGGCTGCGCACCACCCGCATGCTGGGCATCTTCTTCCTGGTCGCGGTGGCCGGCGGCTGGCTGGGCACGCTCATGCCGCACTTCGAGTTCTCCAGCCCGCTGGAGCTGATCCTCCCGGGCGGGATGCGCTCCAACCTGTACGTGCAGAGCCTCGTCCACCCGGCCGCGGCCCAGGTCCAGGACGTGCTCGGCTACGACGCGCCCCGGCCCAAGGCGCCGTTCGACTACACCAACTCGTGGGGCAACAACGTCGTCGTGCTGGGCATCTGGTTCCTGGTCGGCTGGGCGGTGTGGGGCGGCCGGACGCGCCGCATCCTCGCCGGCGTGGCCGTCTGCCTCGCCGCGGTCCCGCTGATCTACTCGCTCAACCGGGGCGTGTGGATGGGCGCCGGCCTCGCGGTGGCGTACGTGGCGGTCAGGATGGCGCTGCGGGGCCGGCCGGGGGTGCTCTTCGGCGCGGTCGGGGTCATCCTGCTCGCGGTCGGGGTCGTGCTGGTCTCCCCGCTGCACCAGGTGATCGAGAGCCGCCTGGAGAACCCGCGCAGCAACGACATCCGGGCCACCCTCAACGAGCAGGCCGTACGGGTCGCGCTCAGCTCACCGGTGCTCGGCTACGGCGGCACCCGGACCACGCTGGGCAGCCCGCAGTCGATCGCGGTCGGCCGCACCTCGTCCTGCCAGCGCTGCGGCAACGCCGCGATCGGCAGCACCGGGCAGCTGTGGCAGTCCCTGATCTCGTACGGCTACGTCGGGACCGGGCTGTACTTCGGCTTCTTCGTCTTCGCCCTGTGGCACTACCGGCGGGACGGGTCCGCCATCGGCATCGCCGCCTCGGCGGTGATCCTGCTGACGATCTTCTTCTCGCTCTTCTACAACGTGCTGGCCTCGCCACTGGCGATGACGATGATCTCCATCGGCCTGCTGTGGCGCAACGAGCAGGCCCGGGCGGCCGGGCTGCCGGAGCCGGCCCGGTGAGCGGCGAGCGGGCGGCGTATCTCGCCGAGGTGGCCGCGGTGCTGTGGCCGCCGCCGGCGACGGTCACGATCGGCCGGGCGAAGGCGGCGGGGGAGACATACCTGGTCCTCCCGCGGGCCGCCGACCCGCGGCTGGTGCTGCCGGCGGGCCGGCGGCCGGCCGCCGCCGCGGTCCGCCGCTACGCGGCCAGCCGGTCCTGGCGCGCGGCCGCCCGGTCCCGGGCCCTGGGCCTCGCGCTGCGCGCCGGCGCCGGCCCGCTGCTGCTGCGCGACCGGGTGGTGGTGACCGACCCGGGCGGCTCCCTGGTGGCCCGGCTGCGCGCCGCGCTCGGCGCCGACCTGCAGGTGAGCTTCCATCTCGGGCCGCCCCGGGCCAACCGCAAGCCGGTGCTGCAGCTGCTCACCCCGGCCGGCGCGCCGGCCGGCTTCGCCAAGGTCGGCGCGACCGAGCTGACCCGCCGGCTGGTCGACGCCGAGCACGCCGCGCTGCGTTCGCTGGCCGGCGCCGCGCTGCCCGCGGTCGAGGTGCCCCGGGTGCTGCACCACGAGGTGGTCGGCGGGGTGGCGGTGCTGGTGCAGTCCGCGCTCCCGGTCTGGGAGGGCGCCCGTACGGTCGACCCCGGGGTCCGGACCGCGGCGATGCGGGCGGTCGCGGGGCACGCCGGGCTGCGCACCGAGCCGGTGGGCGCCAGCCAGTGGGGCGGCGAGCTCGCCGCCCGGCTGGACAAGGTGACCGAGCCGGCCACCCGCGAGCTGCTCGCCCGCACGCTGGCCGCCGAGGTCGGCCGGCCGCTGCCGCTAGGTGCCTGGCACGGCGACTGGACCCCGTGGAACATGGCCGTCCACGCCGGCCGCGCGCTGGTCTGGGACTGGGAGCGGTTCGCGCTCGGGGTGCCGGTCGGCTTCGACGCGGTGCACTACGCGCTGCAGGAGGCGCTCTGGCGGCGCGGGGCCGACCCGCTGGCCGCCACCCGGGCGGTGCTCGCCGGGCTGCCGGCGCTGCTCGCCCCCTTCGAGCTCGACCCGGACGACGCGGCGGCGGTCGGCCGGCTATACCTGGTCGAGATCGCCGCCCGCTACCTGCTCGACGGCCAGGCGGCCGCGGGCGCCCGGCTCGGCCGGCTGGACCGCTGGCTGCTGCCCGCTCTAGGGGGTGTCCGCCGGACAGCTGGCGGCGCCGACATCCGGCAGACACCCCCAGGAATGGAGACCGTGTGAGCCCGACCGTACCGATGGGTGTGCAGCGGGCGCTGCGCCGGACGTCCCGCGCGGTGGGCCGGGCCACCGCCGGCGCCCGGATGACGCCCGGCTTCCTCATCGTCGGCGCCCAGCGCTGCGGCACCACGTCGATGTACAAGGCGATCACCCGGCACCCGGCGGTGCTGCCGGCGGTGCTGCACAAGGGCGCGCACTACTTCGACACCGGCTACCAGCGCGGCGAGTCCTGGTATCGCGGGCACTTCCCGCTGCAGGTCACCGCCCGGCGGGTGCGGCGGGAGACCGGCACCGCGCCGCTGACCGGCGAGTCCAGCCCGTATTACTCCTTCCACCCGCTGGCCGGCGAGCGGATCGCCCGCGACCTGCCCGGGGTGCGGCTGATCATGCTGGTCCGCGACCCGGTGGAGCGGGCGTACTCGGCGTACGCGCACGAGTCGGCTCGCGGCTTCGAGGACGAGACCTTCGAGCGGGCGCTGGAGCTGGAGGAGGAGCGGCTGGCCGGCGCCGAGGAGCGGCTGCGCCGGGAGCCGACGTCCCGCGACCACCACCACCAGCACCACGCGTACGTCACCCGCGGCCAGTACGTCGACCAGCTGGAGCGGCTGACCGGCCTGGTCGGCCGGGACCGGCTGCACCTGGTCGACAGCGACGAGTTCTTCACCCGGCCCGAGGAGGTGTACGCGGGCGTGCTCGACTTCCTCGACCTGCCGGCGTGGCGGCCGGAGTCGTTCGAGAAGCACAACGCCCGGCCCCGGGCGGACATGGCGCCGGCGCTGCGGGCCCGGCTGGAGGAGCACTTCGCCCCGTACGACACCCGCCTGGCGGAGTGGTGGGGCAGGACGCCGGCCTGGCGCCGGTGAGCGGACCGGCCACCACCGCGACCCCGGCGCCGGGGTCGCTCGACCTCGGCGCGCTCGCCCGGCGCAGCTCGGTGAGCGTGCTCGGCTCCGGCTTCGCCGCGGTGACCAACGTGGTGCTGGTGGTCGCGGTCACCCGCGGCATCGACCAGCGCTCGGCCGGGCTCTTCTTCACCGCCACCTCGCTCTTCCTGCTGCTCGAGGTCGCGTGCCGGCTGGGCACCACCACCGGGCTGGTCTACTTCATCCCACGGTTCCGGGTCACCGGGCAGACCCGCAGCCTGGGCCCGCTGCTGCGGGTGGCGCTGTGGCCGGTGCTGCTCGCGTCGGTCGCGGTCGGCGCGGTGTTCGCCGTCGCCGCCCCGGCGATCGCCGAGGGGCTGGGCGGCGGCGGGGACGGCGAGCTGGTCACCGCGCTGCGGGTGCTGGCCGTCTTCCTGCCGGTGGCGGCGGTCTACGACGCGGTCACCGCGGCCACCCGGGGCTACCAGGACATGACCCCGACCGTGCTGGTGGAGCGGATCGGCCGCCCGCTGGCCCAGCTGGCGCTGGTAGTCGGCGCGGTGCTGGCCGGCTCGACCGCGCTGCTGGTGCCGGCGTGGTCGGTGCCCTACCTCGCCGCGCTGGTCGCCGCCGGCTGGTCGCTGCACCGGCTGCGCCGGAGCCACCGGGCCCTCAGCGCGCAGGACGGCCCGGCGGCCACCGCGGGCGAGGTGGCCGGTCCGTTCTGGCGCTACACCGGGCCGCGGATCCTCGCCAACGTCGCCCAGATCGCCCTGCAGCGACTGGACATCGTGCTGGTCGGCGTGCTGCGCGGCCCGACCGAGGCGGCGATCTACGCCGCCGCCACCCGCTTCCTGGTGGTCGGCCAGCTGGGCAGCCAGGCGGTCTCGCTGGTCGTGCAGCCCACCCTGGCCGAGCTGCTGGCGACCCGGGACATCGCCGCCACCCGCACCCTCTACCAGCTGTCCACCGCCTGGCTGATCAGCCTGACCTGGCCGCTCTACCTGCTCAGCGCGGTGCTGGCGCCGCAGCTGGTGCTGCTGTTCGGCCGCGGCTACGACACCGGCGCGGACGTCATCGTCATCCTGGCGCTGGCCATGCTGGTCGCCACCGGCTGCGGCATGGTCGACATGCTGCTCACGATGGCCGGCAAGACGTCCTGGAACCTCGGCAACATCCTGCTGGCGCTGGCCGTGAACATCGGGCTCAACCTGCTGCTGATCCCGGACCACGGGGTGGTGGGCGCGGCGGTGGCCTGGGCGGTCGCGATCACGCTCAACAACCTGCTCCCGCTGGTCCAGGTCGGCGGCCTGCTGCGGATCCACCCGCTCGGCCGGCAGGCGCTGACGGTGATGGTGGCCGCGGTCGGTTGCTTCGGTGTGCTGCCGCTGGCGGCCCGGCTGGTCGCCGGCCCCGGGCCGCTGCTGGTCGCCGCCGTGGTCGTCGGCGCCGCCGCCTACCTGGCCGTGCTGCTCCGGTCCCGCCGCGCCTTGCAGCTGGACCAGCTCGTCCGCCCCCGCCGCCGGCGGCGGGCCGCGTCGGGGTGACGGGCTTCCCCCGTCAGGGGGAGGGCCCGGGTCAGGGGGAGGGCTCCCCGGTCAGGGGGAGGGGAAGGGGCCGCTGACGGCCAGGTCGCGCATGTCGTAGCCGTAGTGCGCGGCCCGCTCACCGAAGCGCCTGCACAGCCGCCGGTGCGCCAGCCGCCGGCCCGGCCGCCGGGACCGGGACCACTCGCGCCACTGCTTCTCGTACGCGCCGCTGCGGCCCGACTCCAGCGTGCCGGTCGGGATCGGGCCGTCCAGCTCCAGGAAGTCGGCCACCCCGGCCAGCGTGGGCTCCGGCTTGTTGACCAGGTCCTCGTACTTGACCACGTGCAGCCGGCGCAGGTGCGGCGCGTCCTCCTCGAAGATGTCGTGCGCCTGGAACCAGTGCTCGGCGAGGCGGGTCAGCGGCATCCGGCGGGCCCACTTGCGGGTGGACAGCGTCACCACCACCGGGTGCCGGACCACGATCACGAACCGCGCCTCCGGGAAGGTGGCCTGCAGGAAGCGGGTCATCACCAGGTTGGGCGGGCTCTTCTCCACCAGCACCGGCCGGTCGGTGTCCCAGTGCGGCAGCCAGGCCCCGATCAGGGCGGCCCGGGCGGTGTCGCCGGCCAGCGGCGAGCCCTCGGTCAGGTGCGCGGCCGGGTCGAAGGCGAACCGCCCCGGCCCGCCGAACTCCCGCGCCGCCGGGTAGACCGACTGCAGGTGCTGCCCCTCGTCCTCCCGCGCTCCCGTCCCGGTGAAGCCGCTGACCTGCGGGTGGGCCGCCAGACACCGGGCCAGCGGCGTGGTGCCGCTGCGGTGCAGGCCCCCGATGAACACCAGCTGGTGACCGTCCACGTCGTGACTCTCCCCCTCGCCCACGCACCGGCCCCCCGCCGGTACCCCGCGTTCGACGGTAGTGCACAACGATGTCGAGGGCGTTGCGTACGGCCTCCCCGACCGGGGGAATCCGGAGGTCCGGCTGAGTGCTCCCGCGGGACCGTGAAAGGCTTGCGGCATGCCTAACCGGGGGGCGCGGGTGCTGCTGGCGGGTGGGGTGATCGTCCTTGCCGCCGCGCTGGTCGTGCCTTTGCTGTTGTCCGACGCGTCTCCGCTGCGCCAGAAGGCGCCCGTGGTGACGCCCGCGCCGCCGGTCGGCGCGGCCACCTCCGTCGCGCTGCCCCCGTCCGGGGCGTACGTCGGGGCCTGGGTCAAGCCGGAGAAGAACACCGAGGAGGGCCGGATCAACGCGGTGCTGGACTTCGAGCGGCAGGCCGGCCGGCAGCTCGACATCGTGCACCATTACCACACCTGGGACGACTTCTTCCCGAGCGAGTTCGACACCTACTTCGCCGAGCGGGCCGACACCACGCTGCTGCTGTCCTGGGCCACCGCGGACACCCGGGACATCGTCGCCGGCGACTTCGACCGGATGATCCGGCTGCGGGCCAGGGACCTCAAGGCGCTGGGCGTGCCGGTGCTGATGCAGTGGCGCTGGGAGATGGACCGGCCCAACCTGCGGTCGGTGGTGCACGACCCGGAGGACTACATCGCCGCCTGGAAGCGGATCCGGTCGCTGTTCCACGAGGAGCGGGCGGACAACGTCGACTGGGTCTGGTGCCCGCTGGCGGAGGGCTTCGGCAACGGCCGCGCCCCGCAGTACTACCCCGGCGACGACCAGGTCGACTGGCTCTGCGCGGACGCCTACACGGTGGAGCCGACCGAGCCGCTGCAGACCGTGCTGGAGCCGTTCTTCGCCTGGGCCAAGCCCAAGGACAAGCCGATCATGATCGGTGAGTTCGGCACCCAGTCCCGCGCCGCCGGCGCCCGGGCCAGCTGGATCGCCGAGGTCGGTCGCATGACCAAGCGCAACCCGCAGGTCAAGGCGCTGCTCTACTTCGACTCGGACGTCGACCGGGACGGCCGCAAGCGGGACTGGTCGCTGCGCGGCCATCCTGACGACGTCGCCGCGTACGGGCGGCTGATGGCGGAGCCGTACTTCAACACCCGCAAGGTGCGCCGGCGCGGCGGCTGAGCCGGGAGACGAGTGGGGGACAACGTGCACGAGGTGCAGGAGTCGGGCGGTCCGGCGGCCGGGGCGGCGGTCTGGGCGCCCGCGGTCGGGGTGGTCATCCCGACGCGGGACCGGCCCGAGCTGGTCCGCCGGGCGGTGGACGCCGCCCTGGCGCAGGACTACCCAGGGCCGATCGAGGTGGTCGTCGTCTTCGACGGCACCGAGCCCGATGACTCGCTGGAGCGGGCCGCGCCGGGCAGGGCCGTTCGGGTGATTCGCAACGACCGCACCCCGGGCCTCGGCGGGTCGCGCAACTCCGGGATCGTTGCTCTGGACTCCGAGCTGGTTGCGTTCTGTGACGACGACGACCGGTGGCGGCCGGGCAAGATCCGGGCCCAGGTGGCCGCCCTGGCGGCCTCGCCGGCGGCCGAGGCGGTCAGCACCGCCATGGAGGTCGAGTACGGCGACACCACCGCGGTACGCCGAGCGGGTGCCGGCCAGGTGGCGTACCCGGACCTGCTCCGGTCCCGGATGGCGATGCTGCACTCCTCCTCACTGTTGTTCCGCCGGGCCGCCCTGACCGACGGCATCGGGCTGGTCTCGGAGACCATCCCGGGGGGCATGTGCGAGGACTGGGACCTGCTGCTGCGGGCCGCCCGCCGGCACCCGGTGCTGCACGTCGACGAGCCATTGGTGCAGGTCCTGTGGGGTGCGAGCTCGTATTTCGCGCAGCGCTGGGCGCTGAAGAACGAGGCCCACGAGTGGATGCTGGCCCACCACCCGGACATCACCACGTCCAAGATCGGGGCGGCCCGGGTCTACGGCCAGATCGCGTACGGGCACGCCGCGCTGGGCCACCGCCGGGAGGCGGCGCGGTGGGCGGCGAAGACGCTGCGGACTCACCTCAAGGAGCCCCGCGCGGTGCTCGCGCTCGCCGTCGCGGCGCGCGTCGTGTCCGACGAGCGGGTGCAGCGGGAGCTCAACAAGCGGGGGCACGGAATCTGATACATGTGGTCGGAGGGTCACTGAGAGTGGGAGTTTGACACCCGACGACCTTGCGTTACGGTCACCGCCCATGGCTCGCGAACCCTTACGGAGACGCAGACGGCACGCTGCCGCCTCCACCCCTGCCCGGACCCGGCGCAGCGGAGGCCGCCGGGCTCGCATCGCCGTCGGCATCGGCACGACGGTGGGCCTGGTGGCGGTGGCCACGACGGTGAGCACCGCGATCCGCGCCGGCAGCGCGGAGCCGGGCTCCCCCGGGATCTTCCCGGCCACCGACGACACGTACGTCTCCTTCGCCCGCCCCGACTTCAACGCCGGCACCGCCACCAAGCTGGTCGCCAGCGAGAAGCCCGGCGACCGCAAGATCACCTACCTGCGCTTCACGGTGCCGGACGGCACCCAGGTCGGCTCGGCCAAGCTGACGCTGACCCGCACCAACCACCACCTCCCGCCGGTCGTCGAGGTCTACCGCGCCGACGCCGCGGGCTGGTCGGAGAAGACGCTGACCATGCGCAACGCGCCGAAGGTCGGCGAGCTCGTCGCCGCCGTCCCGGCGCCGGCCCGCGGGTTCGCGCTCCCCGTCGACGTCAGCGCGGCCGTCACCGGCCCGGGTGACTACGCCTTCGCGGTCACCTCGCCCGCCACCGACGACGTGGCCAACTTCGTGGCCAAGGAGGCCGGCGCCGGCGCCCCGGTCCTCAGCACCGCGCCGGGCGACGCGGTCGACCCGGGCGTGCCGGTGCCGCCGATCCCGACCATCCCGCCGATCAAGCCGACGCCGAGCCCGACCAGCTCGCCGACCCAGACCTCCACGCCCCCGCCGGCGCCGCCGGCCCCGCCCGGCTGCTCGGTCGACAAGATGCTGGTGCCGTCCTGCGGCGCCTGGCTCGGCGTCGCCCCGGGCGCACACGACTTCACCCGGAGCCGGACCGAGCAGCTGGCCACCTTCGAGGCCAATGCGCGCCGCAAGATGGACGTGATGCACGTCTACCACACCGACACGCAGCTCTTCCCGACGGCGGACGAGATCAAGATGGCCCGCGAGCCGGGGCGCAACCGGCTGCTGTTCATCAACTGGAAGCCGTCCAGCGGCAAGTCGTGGAAGGCGGTCGGCGCCGGCGACCCGGCGGTGGACGCGCAGATCGACAAGCTCTCCGCGCACATCAAGTCGACGTTCCCGGAGCGCTTCTTCCTGTCGATCTTCCACGAGCCGGAGAACGACGTGAACCCGACGGCCGGCTCCGGCTGGACCGCGGCCGACTACAAGGCCATGTACCGGCACGTCGCGCTGCGGCTGAAGGCCAACGGCGTGGACAACGCGATCCTCACGATGGTCTACATGGGCTTCGCCAAGTGGGGCGCCCAGCCCTGGTTCGAGGACCTCTACCCGGGTCACGACGTGGTCGACTGGCTGGGCTACGACCCGTACGCCTCGGTCGACTCCAGCAGCTCCGACTTCGCCACGATGGTGAACAAGAAGCTGGGCGCGTACGCGGGCTGGCCGGGCTTCTACAGCTGGGCCCAGCAGCGGGTGCCGGGCAAGCCGATGGTGCTGGCCGAGTGGGGCGTGGCCGAGTCCGCGTCCAACCCGGGCGGCAAGGCCGAGTTCTTCCGCGGAGTGGTGGCCGACGCCAAGCAGTTCCCGCGGCTGAAGGCGCTGCTCTACTTCGACAGTGCCAAGGCGCACAACGGGGACACCCGGATCGCGTCCAGCGCCACGTCGATGGCCGGCTTCCAGGACATGGCCGCCGACCCGTACTTCCGCCAGACCATCCCGACCGGCTAGCTAGTCGACCGACTCCGTCCGGGAGCCCGCCGCGCTGGTCGTGGCGGGCTCCCGCGGTGTCCGGGTCCAGCGGGCCGGCAGGCCGAGGCGGCGCCGGGCCAGCATCCACAGCAGCGGGCCGCCGACGATCGCGACGGCGAGGATCGCGACGGTCGTCGTGGTGGGTACGTCGAGCAGCTTGAGCCCGGAGGCGAGCAGCACGAAGGCCAGCGCGCGGCGGATCAGCCCGCCCGGCGCCCGGCTGGACAGATGGGCGCCCAGGTAGACGCCCGGCACGCTGCCCAGCAGCAGCGAGGTCGTCACGTCCAGCTGGAAGTCGCCGAACAGCAGGTGCCCGAGCGCGGCGGACAGCACCAGCGGCACCGCCTGCAGCAGGTCGGTGCCGACCAGCTGGTTGGCGGTCAGCTTGGGATAGAGCAGCAGCAGCGCGACGATCATCAGCGAGCCGGAGCCGACCGAGGTCATCCCGACGACCAGCCCGCCGACGATGCCGACCAGCACGGTGGGCACCGGCCGGATGGTCACCCGGGGCACGCCGCCGGGCCCCCGCGGGCTCGGCCGGTCGGCCGGGTCCACGGCGCGCTTGCGGGCCCGCTCCAGCAGCTTGAGGTACGCCTTCGCGGCCAGCCCGAACGAGGCCAGCAGGAGCGCCACGCCCAGGGCCGTCTGCACCGCGTCCTCGACCGCCTGGCCGTCGCCGAGCGCCCGCATGATCAGCACCCCGCCGAACGCGGCCGGCACCGAGCCGAGGGCCAGCCACTTGACCATCCGGAGGTCGACGGTGCCGCGGCGCAGGTGCACGAACGAGCCGACCGGCTTCATCACCGCCGCGGCGACCAGGTCGCTGCTCACGGCGGCGAGCGGGGTGACGTTGAAGAAGAACACCATCACCGGCGTCATCAGCGCGCCGCCGCCCATGCCGGTCAATCCGACGATGATGCCGATGCCGAACGCGACGACGGCCAGCAGAGGGTCGATCACCTGCGCGTACCTCCGGGGTCGGGTGCCCGGCCAGTGTCACACCGCGTACCGGCGCCGACCGGCGGAACTGCCGAATCCCTATCGGGGCGGTGTGGGCAGCCAGCCGCCGTCGCGCAGCAGGGCGAGGACGCGGGCCAGCCCGGCCTCGACCGGCTCGACGCTGGTGTCCAGCACCAGGTCGGCGTCCGCCGGCTGCTCGTACGGGTCGCTGATGCCGGTGAACTCGGGGATCAGCCCGGCCCGGGCCTTGGCGTAGAGGCCCTTGCGGTCCCGGGCCTCGCACACCTCGAGCGGCGTGGCCACGTGGATCAGCAGGAAGTCGCCGACCGCCGTCACCTCGCGGCGGACGGCGGCCCGGGTCGCCGCGTACGGCGCGATCGGCGCACAGACCGCGACCCCGCCGTGCCGGCTGACCTCGGCGGCGACCCAGCCGATGCGGCGGACGTTGAGGTCGCGGTCGGCCCGGGAGAAGCCGAGCCCGGCCGAGAGCACCCGCCGGACCAGGTCGCCGTCGAGCACGGTGACCCGCCGCCGGCCGTCCTCGACCAGCTCGTCCACCAGCGCGCGGGCCAGCGTCGACTTGCCGGAGCCGGACAGGCCGGTGAAGAAGACGGTCAGCCCGCGCCGGGACCGCGGCGGGCGCCAGCGGCGCAGCTCGGCCAGCACCGCGGGCGGGGCCAGGTCGGGCGGCAGGTCGGGCTCGGCGTCCAGCCGGGCGCGCACGCCGGCCCAGGCCGGGTCGGCGCCGACCGGCTCCGGCACCAGCATCCCGGTGGCGCCGTACGCGCTCGCCAGCTCGGCCGCCGCGGCGGCGTCCCGGGCCGGGTCGGCGGCCGGGCGCATCGGCACGGTGACGAGCACCGGCGGGCGCTCCAGGGTGGCGGCGGCGGCCCGCACCGCCCGGACCAGCACCTCGGGCGGCAGGTCGAGCCGGTCCGCGGCCGGGGTGCGCACCAGCAGCAGCACCGTCCCGGGCGCGGCGGCGAGCGGGGCCAGGTCGGCGGCCAGCAGCGGCCGGTCCACCACCACGGCGGCCACCGGGCCGGGCGGCAGCGCGGCCCGGACCTCGGCCGGCGGCCGCTGCAGCGCCCGGAACGGGCCGTGCGCGGCCGGGCGCAGCGCCCGCAGCTCGCCCACCCACCACCCGTCGTCGGCGGTGGTGGGGTCGAGGGCGAGGACCGCCAGCGGCGTGCCCTCGGGGTCGGCCAGCACCACGTGCCCGGCCCGGGTGACCGCGTCGGCCAGCTCCGGCACCGCGGCGAGCGCGGCCCCGCCCGGCCGGTCGGACAGGGCGCGGAGGTCGCCGCCGGCGGCCACCCCGCTGCCGCCGAGCGCCAGCTCGAGGTCGGCCAGCAGCTCCGGCCCGGCCGGCAGCACCGGCCATCCGCTCAGCTCGGCCGGCAGGTCGCTTTCCACGCCGAGGACCGTACCGGGGCCGAATTCGAGCGCGTACGGTAGCGACTCGAACGCACAGTGACATAGTTTGCCCGGGTTTCCCGGAAGTGCCACCACATCGGGCCGCTGGATGTCAAGGTCTCCTTGCCGGAGACGCACCGGGGGGCCGTTGCGTCTGCTAGTCCTGGGGGAAAATCGTGGTCCGATCGCGCCCGTTGCGCATGCTCGTCGTCGCCCTGGCCGCCGCACTGGGCGCCGCCGTGGCCGCGACCCCGGCCGTCGCCGGGGTCCCGCAGGTCGAGGTGGTCTCGGCCGTGCCGGGCACCAACTCGCCGCACGTCCTCGACGGCCGCGTCTTCGCGCTCGCCCAGGTCGGCGACACCGTGCTCGCCGGGGGCAGCTTCACCCAGGTGCAGCCGTTCAGCCGGTCGGCCACCTACAACTACCCGGGGATCGTCGCCTTCGACGCGACCACCGGCGCCATCAACACCGCGTTCGACCCGCAGCTGGACGGCACCGTCGAGGCGCTGCTGCCGGGGCCGACGCCGGGCACCGTGTTCGTCGGCGGCGCCTTCAACAACATCGGCGGGGTCAAGGCCAAGGGCCTGGTGCTGCTCAACGTCGCCGACGGCTCGCGGGTGGCCGGCTTCCGGACCATCACGATGAACGGGACCGTCCAGGCGCTGCGCCGGGTCGGTGACCGGCTCTTCGTCGGCGGCACATTCACGCTGATCGGCGGCGCGGCCCGCGGCGGCATCGCGAGCATGAGCGCGACCACCGGCGTGGTCGACGCCTTCGTCACCAGCACCGTGCAGACCAACCACAGCTGGACGCCCATCAACGGCTGGGACAAGGCGGCGGTCGGCGTCTTCAAGCTCGACGTGAGCTCCGACGGCAGCAAGATGGTGGCGATCGGCAACTTCAAGACCGTCGACGGGCTGACCCGCGACCAGCTGGTCGTGTGGGATCTCAGCGGCGCCACCGCGGTGGTCCGCCCCGACTACCGCATCCGCACCTACGAGGCGCTCTGCTCCCGCTCGTACGACTCGTACGTCCGCGACGTCGACTTCGCGCCGGACGGCTCCTACTTCGTGGTCGCCACCACCGGCGCGCCGGTCACCGGCACCCTGTGCGACACCGCGGCCCGGTACGAGACCGGCGCCACCGGCGACGACGTGCGCCCGACCTGGGTCTCCTTCACCGGGGGCGACACCCTGCTGTCGGTGCAGGTCACCGGGGCCGCGGTCTACCTCGGCGGGCACCAGCGCTGGATGAACAACCCGGACGGCCGGGACCGCGCACTCGGCGGGGCGGTCCCGCGGCCCGGCATCGCGGCGGTCGACCCGATCAACGGCATGCCGCTGAGCTGGAACCCGGGGCGCAACCCGCGCGGCGCCGGCGCGTACGCGCTGCTGGCCACCCCGGCCGGCCTGTGGGTCGGCAGCGACACCGAGTGGATCGGCGACTACGACTACAAGCGCGACCGGGTCGCCTTCTTCCCGCTCGCCGGGGGTGCGCCGCCGGCCTCCCACCAGATCGGGGCGCTGCCGGGGGGTGTCTACCTCGGCTCGCCGCAGGCGACCGGCGGCCCGGGCCTGCTCGAGCGGAACTACGACGGCGCCACCGCCGGCGCGGCGACCGCGCTGCCGTCGCCGCTGGACTGGTCCACCGTGCGCGGCGCCTTCTGGGTCGGCGGGACGCTGTACTACGGCAAGTCCGACAGCAACTTCTACCGCCGGACCCTCGACGCCCAGCAGAACTTCGGCGCCGAGCAGCTGGTCGACCCGTACAACGACCCGAAGTGGTCGACGGTGAGCGTGGGCGGCGGGTCCACCGTGACCTTCCGCGGCCTCAAGCCGTCCTTCTACGCCGAGATCGCGAACCTGACCTCGCTGTTCTACGACGGCAAGGGCCGGATCTACTACACGCTGAACGGCTTCAGCTCGCTCTTCTCCCGGGCGTTCAGCCCGGACAGCGGGGTCATCCACAACACGCGGGTGACCGCCGTCGGCTCCGTGCCGAACGCGTACGGCGCCTTCCTGTCCGGCGACCAGCTCTATTACGTGACCCGGGTGAACGGGAACAGCCCCACCAACGGTGACCTCAACCGCGTCGGCTTCGTCAACGGCGCCGTGACCGGCACCCCGGTCGTGGTCAGCGGCCCGACCGTGGACGGCGTGGACTGGCGGGCGCGGGCGCTCTTCCTCGGCCCGGCGGTCCTGCCCAACCAGCCGCCGACCGCCGCGCTGACGGTCAGCTGCACCGCGCTGGAGTGCTCGGCCAGCGGCACCGGGTCGAGCGACGGCGACGGCACCGTGACCTCGTACGCGTGGAGCTGGGGTGACGGCGGGACCAGCTCCGGCCCGACCGCCACCCACACGTACGCGGCCGCGGGCACGTACGACGTCACGCTCACGGTGACCGACAACGACGGCGCCCCCGGCAGTGCCACCCAGCAGGTGACGGTGGCCCCACCGGCCGCCTCGCCGGTCGCCTTCCGGGCGGCGGCCGGGGTGAACGCCAACACGGTGACCCCGACCTTCACCGTGCCGGCGGGCGTGCAGGCCGGTGACGCGATGGCCCTGCTGGTGACGACCAAGTCCGGCACCACGCACGCCGCGCCGGCCGGCTGGTCGGCGGTGGCCAGCGGCAGCAGCACCGCGGTGAACACGTCGGTCTTCCAGAAGGTGGCGACCGCCGCGGACGCCGGCAGCTCGCTGACCGTGACGCTCAGCGAGCTGACCAAGTCCGACGTCCGGCTGCTCGCCTACTCCGGCACGGCCGCCGCCGCCCCGTGGTCGGCGACCATCGCCACCGACGTGGCGACCACCACCAGCCACCCGGCGCCCGCGACCACGGTGGACACCCCGGGCAGCTGGGTGGTCTGGTATTGGGCGGACAAGTCGGCCGCCACCACCACGTCATGGGCGCCGCCGGCCGGCGTCACCGCTCGGAGCACCGCGTTCGGCACCGGCGCGACGTACATCTCCAGCCTGACCGGCGACCTCGGCACCAGCTCGGCGATCGGCGCGGTGCCCGGACCGGCCGCCACCACCAACGCGGCCAGCCGCGGCGCCGGCGTGACGCTGGTGCTCAAGCCGGCCGGGTGACCAGGGGGCACCACCTCGTCTAGTCACTCCTAGTCAATTCATCAGATCAATGGGCAGGCCCGCCAGGGGCTGTCTAAAGTCGCGGGACCGGCGTCGCAGGCGCCGGTCCGCAGCTTCTGGGGGGAAGTCGATGTCAAGGTTGCGCTGGTTGGGCCTGCTCGTGGTCGCGCTGCTCGTCGGGGCGGCCACGCAGGTCCTGGGCGGGTCGACCGTCGGGGCGGTCAACGCCGAGCAGGACCGCGTCGTCGGCGCGGTGCCGGGGACCAACTCGCCGCACGTGATCGACGGCCGGGTGTACGCGATCACCCAGGTCGGCAACACGGTCCTGGTCGGCGGGAGCTTCACCCAGGTGCAGCCGTACAACCGGTCCGCCACCTACAACCTGCCGTACGTGGTGGCCTTCGACGCCACCACCGGCGCGGTCAACACCGCCTTCACCCCGCAGCTCGACGGCACCGTGGAGACGCTGCAGCCCGGGCCGACCGCCGGCACCGTCTATGTCGGAGGGTCGTTCAACACCCACCGCGGCGCGACCGCCAAGGGCCTGGTGCTGCTCAGCGTCGCCAACGGCAACCGGGTCGCCGGCTTCGCCACCATCGCGATGAACGGCGTGGTGCAGTCGGTCAAGCGGGTGGGCAGCAGGCTCTTCGTCGGCGGCACGTTCAAGAACTTCGGCGGCCAGGTGCGCGGCGGCATCGCGTCGGTGAACGCGACCACCGGCGCGGTCGACTCCTTCGTCACCAGCCAGGTGCTGACCAACCACAACTGGACCGAGGCCACCGGCGGCGCCAAGGCCGCGATCGGCGTCAACAAGATCGACATCACCCCGGACGGCAGCCGGCTGATCGGGGTCGGCAACTTCAAGACCGTGGACGGCCTGCCCCGCGACCAGATCGCCATGTGGGACCTGACCGGCGCGACCGCGGTGGTCCGGCCCGACTGGCGGACCCGCGGCTACGAGGCGGCCTGCTACGCCTGGGCGTACGACACCTACGTGCGGGACGTCGACTTCGCCCCGGACGGCAGCTACTTCGTGGTCGCCACCACCGGCGGCGGCAACACCACCCTGTGCGACACCGCGGCCCGCTTCGAGACCGCCGGCTCCGGTGACGACGTGCGGCCGACCTGGGCCGCGTACACCGGCGGCGACTCGCTGCTGTCCGTCGCGGTGACCGGCCACGCCGTCTACGTCGGCGGCCACCAGCGGTGGATGAACAACCCGGACGGCAACGACTGGAACGGCCCCGGCTCGGTGCCGCGGCCGGGCATCGCCGCCCTCGACCCGGCCACCGGCATGCCGCTGGCCTGGAACCCGGGCCGCAACCCGCGCGGCGCCGGCGCGTACGCGCTGCTGGCCACGCCGGCCGGCCTGTGGGTCGGCAGCGACACCAACTGGATCGGCGACTACGACTACCGCCGGGACCGGGTCGCCTTCTTCCCGCTGGCCGCCGGCGCGCCGGTCGCGTCCAACCAGATCCCGGGGCTGCCGGCCGGCGTCTACTTCGGCGCCCCGCAGCAGGGCCAGGGCGCGACCAACGTGCTCTACCGGGTCAACGCCGGCGGCTCGGCGGTGCAGTCGTCGGACTCCGGTCCGGACTGGACCGACGGGTCCGGCAACGTCGCCGGCGGCAACAACGCCGGCTGGAGCCCGGTGCCGACGGTCCGGCCCGAGGTGCCCTCGACGACCCCGTCGGTGATCTTCGACAGCGAGCGGTGGGCGGCGCAGCAGTGGACGTTCGCGCTGCCGGCCGGCGCCCAGGTGCAGGTGCGGCTCTACTTCGCCAACCGGTACGGCGGCACCGCCCAGGTCGGCCAGCGGGTCTTCAACGTCGACATCAACGGCACCCGGGTGCTGTCCAACTACGACATCGTCGCGGACGTCGGCCACGACACCGGCACGATGAAGGCGTTCAGCGGGATCACCGCCGGCGGCGACGGCAACCTGCACGTCGACTTCGGTTCGGTGGTGGAGAACCCGCTGATCAACGGCATCGAGATCGTCCGCACCGACGTGCCGGCCCCGCCGGCGGCGACCGGGGCGCTGGCGACCCGGCCGTTCGACGGCACCACCGCGGGCGTCGTCCAGTCGGTCAGCTCGCCGCTGGACTGGTCCCAGGTGCGTGGCGCCACGCTGATCGGCGGCACGCTCTTCTACGGCAAGACTGACTCGAACTTCTACAAGCGGTCCTTCACCGGCACCACGTTCGGCGCCGAGCAGCTGCTCGACCCGTACAACGACCCGAAGTGGTCGACGGTGACCGTGGGCGGCGGGTCGACGTCGACGTTCCGCGGCGCCAAGCCGTCGTTCAACTCCGAGATCCCGAACCTGACCTCGCTGTTCTACGACGGCAAGGGCAAGCTGTTCTACACGCTCTTCGGGCAGTCCGGCCTCTACTCGCGGTCGTTCAGCCCGGACAGCGGCGTCGTGCACAACCGGCGGGCCACCACGGCGACGCTGGCCGACGCGGGCGGCGCGTTCCTCAACGGCAACCAGCTCTACTACGTCACGAAGTCGAACGGGAACCTCAACCGGACCGCGTTCAACGGCGGCGCGCTGGGCGGCAGCCCGACGGTCGTCAGCGGGCCGGGCTCGGACGGCGTCGACTGGCGGGCCAAGGTGGTCTTCCTCGGCCCGGGCGCGCCGCCGAACCAGCCGCCGGCGGCCGGGATCAGCGTCTCCTGCATGGGCCTGGAGTGCACCGCGGACGGCACCTCGTCCAACGACGAGGACGGCGAGATCACCTCGTACGACTGGACCTGGGGCGACGGCGCCACCTCGTCCGGCCCGACCGCGTCCCACGACTACGGCGCGGCGGGGACGTACACGGTGAAGCTGACCGTCACCGACGACGACGGCGACACCAGCACGGTGGAGCAGGACGTCACGGTCGCGCCGCCGGTGGCCTCGCCGATCGCCTTCCGGGCCACCGCCGGGGTCAACGCCAACTCGGCCAACCCGACCGTCACCGTGCCGGCCTCGGTCCAGGCCGGGAACGCGCTGGTGCTGCTGGTGAGCACCAAGACCGGCACCACGCACACCCCGCCGGCGGGCTGGGCCGCGGTCCAGCAGAGCAGCGGCACCGCGGTGCAGACCTCGGTCTGGCAGAAGGTCGCCACGGCGGCCGACGCCGGCTCGTCGGTCGCGGTCTCGCTGAGCGAGCTCACCAAGGTCGACGTGCGGCTGCTGGCCTACTCCGGCACGGCCGCCTCGGCGCCGGTGTCCGCGGTGATCTCGTCGGACGCGTCGAACACGACGGACCACCCGGCGCCGACGGCCACTGTGTCCACCCCGGGCAGCTGGGTCGCCTGGTACTGGGCGGACAAGTCGGCGGCCACCACGACCTCGTGGGGAGCCCCGGCCGATACGATCACCCGGAGCACGTCCTACGGCACCGGCACGACGTACATCTCGTCGCTGGCCGTCGACGCGGGGCAGAGCTCGGCGGTCGGCTCGGTGCCCGGTCCGACCGCGACGACCAACGCGGCCAGCCGGGGCAACGGGGTCGCGCTGGTGCTGAAGCCGGCTTAGCAGCGGGGGAGAGCGAGCAGTGGTGGAGTCCAGCGGGACCGGTCGGCACGTCCTGATCGTCGTGCAGAACCTGCCGGTCCCGCTGGACCGCCGCGTCTGGCTGGAGTGCCGGGCGCTGGTCGAGGCCGGCTACCGGGTCTCGGTGATCTGCCCCAAGGGCCCCGGCGACCCCGCGTACGCGGAGCTCGACGGGGTCCGGCTGTACAAGTACAAGCCCGCCCCGCCGGCGGCCGGCCTGGTCGGCTACCTGTGGGAGTTCGGCTACTCCTGGCTGCGCACCGCCGGGCTGGCGGTGAAGGCGTGGCGGCGGGACCGCTTCGACGCCCTGCAGGCCTGCAACCCCCCGGACACGTACTGGGCGCTGGCCCGGCTCTTCCGCCCGCGCGGGGTGCGCTTCGTCTACGACCAGCACGACCTCAACCCCGAGGTGTTCCGGTCCCGCTTCGGCGAGCCGGCCGGGGCCGCGGCCAAGGCGCAGTACGCCGCGCTGCTCTGGCTGGAGCGGATGACGTACCGGACCGCCGACCACGTGGTGGCGACCAACGAGTCGTACAAGCGGATCGCGCTGGACCGCGGCGGCCGCCGCCCGCAGGACGTGACCGTCGTCCGCAGCGGGCCGGACACCGGCCGGATGCGTCCGGTCCGCGGCCGCCCCGAGCTGCGCCGCGGCGCCCGGCACCTGGCCGTCTACCTCGGCATCATGGGCCCGCAGGACGGCGTCGACATGGTGCTGCGGGCGCTGGACGTGCTGGTGCACCGCCACGGCCGGACCGACCTGCACGTCGCGCTGCTCGGCTTCGGCGACTGCCTGGACGAGCTCAAGGCGCTGGCCACCGAGCTGCGGCTGGCCGAGCACGTCACCTTCACCGGCCGGGCCGACCCGCGGATGATCGCCGAATACCTGTCCACCGCGGACGTCGGCCTGTCCCCGGACCCGCGCAGCCCGCTCAACGACGTCTCCACGATGAACAAGACGATGGAGTACATGAGCTACGCGCTGCCCGTCGTCACCTTCGACCTGGTCGAGACGCGGGTGTCCGCCGGGGACGCGGCCCGCTACGTGCCGTTCACCGGCGACCCGGCGGTGGACGTGCCGGCGTACGCGGGCGCGGTCGCCGAGCTGCTCGACGACCCGGACGAGCGGGTCGAGCGCGGGGTGGCCGGCCGGCACCGGGCCGCGGCGGAGCTGGACTGGGCGCCGCAGCGGGCCCGCTACGTCGAGGTCTTCGACGGCCTGCTCGGCGTCACCCGGGACGCGCCGGCGCTGCCGCCGGCCCCGGCCGCGGACCGCTCGGTCGACGACTGGGGCAACGAGCTCGTCCCGCTGGACGACGCCGCGCTGGCCGCGTACGTCCGGGACCGCGCCGCGACTGACGCCACCACTCGCGACTGACGGCGCCGCTCCGCGACTGACGGCGCCAGCGCCGTCAGTCGCCGCTGGACGCCGTCAGTCGCAGAGGGACCGCGTCACTCGACGCAGAGGGACCGCGTCACTCGACGAGGAGGCCGCGGCGGCGCAGCACGCCCCGCTCCACCGGGGAGAAGACGATCCGGTCGACGGCCACGCCGACCACCAGGATCGCCAGCATCATCGCGAACACCAGGGACACGTCGAAGAGCTGCCGGCCGGTGTCGAGCAGCTGCCCGAGCCCGGTGCCCAGCCGCGGGGACTGGGTGATCAGCTCGGCCGCCATCAGCGAGCGCCAGGCGAACGCCCAGCCCTGCTTCAGGCCGCCGACGTAGCCGGGCAGCGCCGCCGGCATGATCACGTACCGGGCCGCCTTGAGGCCCCGCGCGCCGAGCACCCGGCCGACCCGCAGGTAGAGCGGCGGCACCTGGTCGATGCCGGAGATCGTGCCGTTGGCGATCGACGGGACCGCGCCGAGCAGCACGACGAAGTAGATCGTCGCCGGGCTCAGCCCGAACCAGAGGATCCCGGCCGGCACCCATGCCACCGACGGCAGCGACTGGAGGCCGGACAGGACCGGGGCCAGCGCGGTACGCAGCGGCTTGATCCGCGCCACCAGCAGCCCGAGCGGGGTGCCGATGGCCACGCTGGCCAGGAAGCCCAGCGCGCCGCGGGACAGCGACAGCCAGATCGCCTCCGGCAGCGTGCCCTCCTGCCACTGGGTGACGATGGTCGACCACACGTCACCCGGCGACGGGAACGTGTAGCGCGGCTTGATCTCCATCCAGATCAGGACCTGCCACACCAGCAGCACCAGCCCGACCGCCAGCACCGGCGGGCCGAACTTGGACAGCCACCGCCGCCAGAGCGGCGTCTCCGGCTCGGCCACGTGCTCCAGGGCGTCCAGACCGCGCTCCAGCGACGCGAGCGTCGCCTCCCGCTCGAAGACGGCCGCACCGTGGCGTTCAGGCCGCATGGCGGGCGATCTCCTTCCGCAACCGGTCGGTGATCTCCGCCGACAGCGCCGCCACCGGCGGCGACTCCAGCTTCCGCTCACCCGGGATGTCGACGTCCCAGGTCTCGATCACCCGGCCCGGCCGGGAGGACAGCAGCAGGATCCGCTGACCCAGCTTGACCGCCTCCCGGACGTTGTGGGTGACGAAGACCACGCTGACGCCGGTCTCCCGCCACACCCGGGCCAGCTCCTCGTGCAGCAGATCCCGGGTGATCGCGTCGAGCGCCCCGAAGGGCTCGTCCATCAGCAGCACCGGGGTGCGCTGGGCCAGCGCCCGGGCCAGCGCGACCCGCTGCCGCATGCCGCCGGACAGCTCGTGCGGGCGCTTGCGGCCCGCGTCCTCCAGCCGGACCAGCGTGAGCAGCCGGTGCGCCTCCTCCCGGCGCTCGGTCCGGCCGATCCCGGCCAGCCGCAGCGCCAGCTCGACGTTGCCGGCCGCGGTGAGCCAGGGCAGCAGGGCCGACTCCTGGAACATCAGCGCGGCCCGGCCGCCGGCCACGGAGACCCGGCCCGAGGTCGGCTTCTCCAGCCCGGCCAGCACCGACAGCAGCGTCGACTTGCCGCAGCCGGAGGCGCCGATCAGGCAGACGAACTCCCCGGGTGCCACGTCCAGGCTGACGTCGTCGAGCACCACCGGCCCGGCGCCGAAGCGCTTGGTCAGGTGCTCCACCGTGGCCGCGGTGGACACCGCGGTCTCGGGACGTGCCGCGGTCGTGGTCATGGCTACCCCTGCGCCAGACCGGCGTCGTCGACCGTCGCCCCGCCGCGCTCCTTGAGCACCTCGCGCAGCAGGGTCAGGTCGTAGATGCCCTTGAGGTCGACCTGCTTGAGCAGCCCGGCGGCGATCGCGTCGTCGGCGGACTTCTTCAGCGAGGCGGCCACCGGGTCGGTGGTGATCTCGATGTTCTGCCAGGCCCGGTCGAGCACCTCGGGCGCCAGCGGCTTGGTGGTGATCCGCTTGATCTCGCCGTTGACCGTGGTCTTGGCCTCGGCCGAGTTCTTCGCGATCCACTCGTCGGTGTCGAGCACGCCCTCGAGCAGCGCCCTGACCGTGGCCGGGTTCTTCTCCAGGAACTCGGTCCGCACGATCAGGTGCGTGGTCACGAACTTGCCGCCCGGCCACAGCGTCTTCTCGTCGACGAGCACCTTGCCGCCGCCGTCGAGCACCAGCCGGGACGCCCACGGCTCCGGCACCCAGGCGCCGTCGATCTTCTTGTCCTGGAAGAGCTGCAGGGTGGTCGCGTTCTCGCTCGGCTCGACCTGCACGTCGCCCTGCACGCCCTGGCTGGAGGGGGTCATCCCGTTCTCCTTGAGCCAGGCGCGCAGCGCCACGTCCTGGGTGTTGCCCAGCTGCGGCGAGGCGATCCGCTTGCCCTTGAGGTCCTGGGCGGAGTTGATGCCCGGCTGCACGACGAGCGCGGCGCCGCCGGAGGTGGCGCCGGAGATGATCCGGATGCCCTCGCCGTTGGTCTTGGCGAACGCGTTGATCGCCGGGTTGGGCCCGATGAAGCCGGCGTCGAGGTCGCCGCCGAGCATGGCCTCGATCTCGGCCGGGCCGGCGTTGAAGGTCTGCGTCTCCAGCTTGGTCGAGCCGAGCCGCTTGCTGAAGAAGTCCTTGGCCACGCCCACGACCGGCGTGGCGTGCGTGACGTTCGGGAAGTAGCCCAGCCGCAGCGTCGACGCCGTGCCGGAGGCGTTGCCGCCGCCGCTGTCGTCATCGCCGCCGCAGGCGGCCGCCGCCGCGAGCACCGTCAGGGCCACCAGCGAGCCGGCCGCGCGGCGGACCCGCCGCCGCGTGCCGTCGGAGAACATCACGTGCCTTACCCCCACCTTGTCGGTCATCCCTATCGACTCCATAGAGAATGACACGGTACCCGAGGACGGCGCAGCCAGTTCCGCCAAACCGGGGCTGGCGGCTGGGCGCGCGGTTACTCTCAGCACATGGCGCGGGGGAAGCGGATCCTGCCGGTCGTCTTCTACGGCGGCGTGGCGTTGGTCCTGGTGGCGGTCCTGTTCCAGTGGCTGGGCAAGATCACCCCCGACCCGATCGCCACCCGGGTGGGTCACAACAGCGAGGGCTATCTGGCCGCGCTGGCCCTGGCGAGCTGGATCCAGTACGTACGGCCCCGGCTCACCGGGCACCGCCGCGAGTGGCTGATCACCGCCCTGGTCGCCGCCGCCTGGCTGGCCCTCGGGCTGGCGCTGCTGGCCAGCGACCTGCCCAGCCGGTGGCGGACCCTCAACGAGACCTGCCTGGCGCTCGCGCTGCTGCTGCCGTACCTGCAGCTGCGCCGCCCGCTGCCCCGGGCGGTCCCGGCCGGGATCGCGGTCGTCCTCCTCGCGGTCGTGGTCGCCTTCGAGTGGACGACCGCGATCACCGATCTCGCCGAGACCTTCGGCATCCTCATCCTGGCGCCGATCGCCTTCGACCTCGTCGACCGGGGCATCCTCGACCGGACGGCGGAGACCTCCACGCGGACCCGCTGGATCTGGTACGCGGCGCTGGTGGCCGTGCCGATCGTGCTCTCCGTCCTGGAGTACCGGGTCGGCGTGGACGGCGTGCTCGGCGCGGCGGTGCGCTACGGGGTGCGCATCAGCGAGGCCTTCGTCTGCCTGCTGCTGGTCCAGCTCTACCTGGCCGTCCTGATGGGCCGCACCGGCCGGCGGGACGGGAGCCCGGAGCCGGTCGCGGTCACCACCCGGGCGGCCTGACCGGGCCCGGCGCGCCGGCCGCCGGGTGGGACACTGAGGCGTGCACATCTCGGCCCGCACCGACTACGCACTCCGTGCCCTGCTCGCCCTGGCCGCCGCTGACGCGGTCACGGTGCCCGGTCCGGTGCTCGCGGCCGAGCAGGGCCTGCCGCTGAAGTTCCTGGAGGCGATCCTCGCCGATCTGCGCCGGGTCGGGCTGGTGCGCACCCGCCGCGGCGCGGTCGGGGGCTACGCGCTGGCCCGCCCGGCCGGCGAGATCAGCATCGGCGAGGTGGTCCGCGCGGTGGACGGCCCGCTGGCGGTGGTGCGCGGCGAGCGGCCCGAGCGCGCGGAGTACGAGGGGGCCGCCGAGCATCTGCAGGAGCTGTGGATCGCGCTGCGGTCGGCGCTGCGGATCGTGCTGGACGAGGTCACGCTGGCCGAGCTGCTCTCCGGCGACCTGCCGCCGCGGGTCCGCGACCTGGTCGCCGAGCCCGGCGCCTGGAAGTCCCGCTAGCCGCGGTCCTGCTGGCCCGCGGTTCCGCTAGGCGGCGGCCACCAGCTCGCGCTCGACGATCTCGCAGAGCGTGTGGCCGAGCAGCATGCACAGCTCCTGCACCCGCGGGGTGTCCTCGCTCGGCACCCGTACGCACACGTCGACCACGTCGACCAGCTTGCCGCCACCGGCCCCGGTGAAGGCGACCGTCACCATCCCCAGCTCGCGGGCCGCTTCCAGGCCGAGCGTGACGTTTTCCGAGGTGCCGCTGGTGGACAGCCCGACGGCCACGTCCCCGGCCCGGCCCAGCGCCCGTACCTGGCGGGCGAAGACCTCCGCGTAGCCGTAGTCGTTGCCGATCGCGGTCATCGCCGCGGTGGTCTCGGCCAGCGCGACCGCGGCCAGCGGCCGGCGGTCCACGAAGAAGCGGCCGAGCAGCTCGGCGGCCAGGTGGCCGGCGTCACTGGCCGAGCCGCCGTTGCCGAAGAACAGCACCTTGCCGCCGGCGGCCAGGCAGTCGACCACCCGGCCGGCCGCGACGGCGGTCAGCTCCAGCGCGTCCGAGTCGAGCAGCCGCCGCTCCGCCTCGATGCTCTCCGTGACGCGCGTGCGGAGCATGATCTCCCGGTCGGTCACAAAGGCGCCTGTACCCCGGTCGGGGAGAACCACTCCGGCCCCGGGCCACTTCTCGTGGTCCCGGGGCCGGGTGGCTCAGCGGCGGGTCAGAGGGTGATGCTCCAGCTGTTGATGTAGCCGGTGTCGACCGAGTAGACGTCCCGGACCTGCAGGCGCCAGGTGCCGTTCTTCAGCTCGCTCGACAGGTTCACCGTGTAGGTGGTGATGACGTTGTCGGCCGAGTCCGAGCTGGAGGAGTTCTTCAGCCGGTACGCGGAGCCGTCCGGGGCGATCAGGTCGATGACCAGGTCACCGCGGTAGGTGTGCCGGATGTCGACCGCGATCGGGACCGCCGAGCCGGCGTTGCCGGACAGGCCGGTCACGCTGATCGGCGAGTTCACCGCGGCAGCCGGGTAGTCCGGGATGGCGACGTCCGTGTTGTTGGTGAAGGTCTGGCCGACCGGCGGCTGGGTGCCGGAGCCGACGTAGAGCAGCAGGTTCGGCGAGCCGGTGCCCGGGTTGGTCACCACGTTCGGGGTGGCCGCGGCGACGAGGGCGTTGCGGACGGTGGCCGGGCTCGCGCTCGGGTTGGCCGCCAGGTAGAGCGCCGCCCCGCCGGCCACGTGCGGCGCCGCCATCGAGGTGCCGCTGATCGTGTTGGTGGCGGTGTCGGTGGTGGACCAGTCGGAGGTGATGTTCTGGCCCGGGGCGAAGATGTCGAGGCAGGTGCCGAAGTTGGAGAACGAGGCGCGCGCGTCGGTGTTGGTGGTGGCGCCGACGGTGATCGCGGCCGCGGTGCGGGCCGGCGAGTAGTTGCACGCGTTCGCGCTCGAGTTGCCGGCCGCGATCGCGTACGAGACGCCGGAGTTGATCGAGTTGGTGACCGCGGTGTCCAGCGGGGCGTACGCGCCGCCGCCGAGGCTCATGTTCGCCACGGCCGGCTTGATCGCGTTGGCGGTCACCCAGTCGACACCGGCGATGACGCCGGCGTTGGTGCCGCTGCCGGAGCAGTTCAGCACGCGCACGGCGACCAGGGCGACGCCCTTGGCCACGCCGTACGTCGCGCCGCCGGTGGTGCCGGCGACGTGGGTGCCGTGACCGTTGCAGTCCTGGCCGTTGCGGCCGTCGCCGATGGTGTCGGTGCCGACCGACGCGCGGCCGCCGAAGTCGCTGTGCGTGGTCCGGATGCCGGTGTCGATGATGTACGCGCGCACGTTCGACGCCGTGGTGTTGTACGTGTACGAGTTGCTCAGCGGCAGCGCGCGCTGGTCGATCCGGTCCAGGCCCCAGGTGACCGGGCTCTGGGTGGCGGCCAGGCCGACCACGCCGTCCTGGTGCACGGAGGCGACGCGCGGGTCGGCGGCGAGCCGCTTGGCCTGGGCCTCGGTCGTCTTCACGGCGAAGCCGCGGGTGGCCGCGGTGTAGGTGTAGGAGACCGAGCCGGCGTGCTTGCCGGCGAGGTCGGCGGCCGCGGAGCGGACGGCGGACGGGGTGGCCTTGGCGTCCTTGAGGATGACGACGTAGCTGCCCGGCACCGGCTTGGCGGCGGCCTGGATGGTGCCGGTGGCCGGGGCGGCGGCGGCCGGGCCGGCGGTGAACGCGGCCGCCATGGCCGCACCGGCGAGGGTGGCGAGGCCGGTCGTGGCGAGGGTTGCTCGCCGGTTGAGGACCGATCGAGACATCGGCGTCCCTCCGGGAAAGGGGCACGGTGTGGGGTGGCCGTGCCGGCAGGAGTCCGCCGCGTGGGGTTCAACGGCCTGCTCGGTCTGGGCCGTTCGGCGGACTCCGTTGGCGCGAACTGTGGAGGATGGCGCGTATCCGGTCAAGAGTTGAAGACCCTTACCGATCGTCCGGAGTAATGCCGGTTCGCCCGGACACGTTCCGTAGCCGAGTGCGTCGGATCAGCGCGGCGCCAGCACTGCGTCGGCCATCGCCCGGCCGACCCCACTCCTCGTACTCCTCGGCCGACCAGGCCCGCTGCTGCCAACCGCAGGACCACCGCGAGGCCCGCCGGACGGTCGCCGGGTTGGCAAAGGCGATCGATTGACCGGCGGGGACGGGGCGCGGTCTGATGCGGCGGTGACCGCCGACGAGCTGCCGGAGCACGTGGCGCGCAACCGGGAGCACTGGGACGCGACGGCCGGTGACTGGGTCGCCCCGGGCCGGCGGCACTGGCGGCAGGACGAGCCCACCTGGGGCATCTGGGGGCTGCCCGAGTCCGAGCTCGGGCTACTGCCGGCCGACCTGGCCGGCCGGGACACGATCGAGCTCGGCTGCGGCACCGCGTACGTCTCCGCCTGGCTGGCCCGCCGCGGCGCCCGCCCGGTCGGCATCGACAACTCGGCCCAGCAGCTGGCGACCGCGCGGGCGTTCCAGCGCGAGTTCGGCCTCGACTTCCCGCTGGTGCACGGCAACGCCGAGCGGGTGCCGTACCCGGACGGCTCGTTCGACCTCGCGATCTCCGAGTACGGCGCGGCGATCTGGTGCGACCCGTACGAGTGGATCCCCGAGGCGGCCCGGCTGCTGCGCCCGGGCGGGCGGCTGGTCTTCCTTGGCAACCACACGCTGCTCCAGCTGTGCGCGCCGGACGTGCTCGCGCCGGCCGGGGACCGGCTGGTGCGGGACTACTTCGGGCTGCACCGGCTGCACTGGCCGGACGACGACAGCGTCGAGTTCGCGCTGCCGTACGGCGAGTGGTTCCGGCTGCTGCGCGACACCGGCTTCGAGATCGAGGACCTGTTGGAGCTGCGCGCCCCGGCCGACGCCACCCGCGACTTCGACTTCGTGACCGCCGACTGGGCCCGCCGCTGGCCCTCCGAGCACGCCTTCAAGGCCCGCAAGCTCCCGCGGGTGACGCCGCCTGCCGACGAGTGACGCCGGCTTCGCGCGAGTGACGCCGCAGGCGCCGTCACTCGTGCTCGAGTCCCGTCACTGGCCGGCGGGATCCGTCACTCGGGACGGGTCTGCGGCCGGCCGGCGCGCGTAGACTGGGCCTGACACCCCCGGGTCACCCTCGACCGGGGGTTCCTGTGCTGCCGCGAAGGGGCCCACCTCCCATGACGCTGTCCGGACTGCTCGACGCGGTCCTGCCCGATCCAGCCCTCGCCCAGGCCGTCTCCTCGGCCGGGGTGGCCGCGCTCGACCTGGCGGCGCCGCCGGCGCTGCGGCCGCTGGTCGCCGCGGCGCTGGCCGCCGACCCGGCCCGCGGCGGCGCCGGCCGGCCGGTGCTGGCCGTCACCGCCACCGGGCGGGACGCCGAGGATCTGGTCGACGCGTTGCGCTGCCTGCTGCCGCCGGACGAGGTGGTCGGCTACCCGTCCTGGGAGACGCTGCCGCACGAGCGGCTGTCCCCGCGCGCGGACACCGTCGGCCGCCGGCTGGCCGTGCTGCGCCGGCTGGCCCACCCGAGCACGGACGACCCGGCCACCGGGCCGGTCCGGGTGGTCGTCGCCTCGATCCGCGCGGTGCTGCAGCCGCAGGTGCCCGGGCTGGGCGAGCTGGCCCCGGTCGCCGCCCGGACCGGCGACGTCGTCGAGCTGGACGACCTGGTGGAGCGGCTGGCCGGGGTCGGCTACACCCGGGTCGAGCTGGTCGAGAAGCGCGGCGAGTTCGCCGTCCGGGGCGGCATCCTCGATGTCTTCCCGCCCACCGAGGAGCACCCGGTGCGGGTCGAGTTCTGGGGCGACGACGTGGAGGAGGTGCGCTTCTTCGCTGTCGCCGACCAGCGCTCTTTCCAGCCGGCGGAGTCCGGCAAGCGGGAGAGTCCGGCCGAGCACGGGCTGTGGGCGCCGCCGTGCCGCGAGCTGCTGCTCACCCCGGCCGTCCGGGAGCGGGCCAAGCGGCTCGCCGCCGAGCACCCCGAGCTGGCCGAGATGCTGGACAAGCTGGCCGATGGCACCGCGGTCGAGGGGATGGAGGCGCTGGCCCCGGTCCTGGTCGACGAGCTGCGGCTGGTGCTGCACGAGCTGCCGGCCGGCGCGCACGTGCTGGTCTGCGACCCGGAGCGGGTGCGCACCCGCGCGGCCGAGCTGGTCCGCACCTCGGAGGAGTTCCTGCAGGCGTCCTGGGCGGCCGCGGCCGGCGGCGGCACCGCGCCGATCGACCTGGGCGCGGCCGCGCTGCGTACGGTCCAGCAGGCCCGCACCGACGCGGCCGAGCTGGGCATCCCGTGGTGGACGGTCAGCCCGTTCGCCGCCGACGCCGAGCTGGACGACTCGGCGCTGACCGTCGCGGCGAGCGCGGCGGAGGCGTACCGGGGGGACACCGAGCGGGCCATCACCGACGCCCGGCAGTGGACCCGGGACGGCTGGCGGGTCGCGGTCGTCTTCGACGGGCCCGGCCCGGCGCAGCGCGCGGTCGAGCAGATCGGCGCGCTCGAGGTGCCGGTGCGCGGGGTGCCGACGCTGGACGCGCCGCCCGAGGCCGGCGTCGTCACCGTGACCACCGGCCGGCTGGCCGGCGGCTTCCTCGCCCCGGCCCTGAAGCTGGCCGTGCTCGGCCAGGCCGACCTGACCGGCCAGCGTGGACAGTCCAAGGACCTGCGGATGCCGTCCCGGCGGCGGCGCAACGCGGTCGACCCGCTGGCGCTGCGACCGGGCGACCTGGTCGTGCACGAGCAGCACGGCGTCGGCCGGTACGTCGAGATGGTCCGCCGGACCGTCAACGGCGGTGAGCGGGAATACCTGATCCTCGAGTACGCGCCGGCCCGCCGCGGCCAGCCCGGCGACCGGCTCTTCGTGCCGACCGACTCGCTCGACCTGCTGACCCGCTACGTCGGCGGCGAGGCGCCGACGCTCAACCGGCTCGGCGGCGCCGACTGGGCCAAGACCAAGGGCCGGGCCCGCAAGGCGGTCAAGGAGATCGCCGGCGAGCTGATCCGGCTCTACAGCGTGCGGATGGCGACCAAGGGCCACGCCTTCGGCGCCGACACCCCGTGGCAGCGCGAGCTGGAGGACGCCTTCCCGTACACGGAGACTCCAGACCAGCTGGAGGCGATCAACGAGGTCAAGCACGACATGGAGCAGGTCGTGCCGATGGACCGGGTGATCTGCGGCGACGTCGGCTACGGCAAGACCGAGATCGCCGTCCGGGCCGCCTTCAAGGCGGTGCAGGACGGCCGGCAGGTGGCGGTGCTGGTGCCGACCACGCTGCTGGTGCAGCAGCACTTCAACACCTTCACCGAGCGGATGTCCCAGTTCCCGGTCACCGTCCGGTCACTGTCCCGCTTCGACAGTCCGAGGGAGACCGAGACGACGCTGGCCGGGCTGGTGGACGGCTCGGTCGACATCGTCATCGGCACCCACCGGCTGCTGCAGACCACCACCCGCTTCAAGGATCTCGGGCTGGTCGTCGTGGACGAGGAGCAGCGCTTCGGGGTCGAGCACAAGGAATACCTCAAGCAACTGCGCACCTCGGTCGACGTGCTGACCATGTCGGCGACGCCGATCCCGCGGACGCTGGAGATGTCGCTGACCGGCATCCGGGAGATGTCCACCATCCTCACCCCGCCGGAGGAGCGGCACCCGGTCCTCACCTTCGTCGGCCCGTACGACGAGAAGCAGGTGGGCGCGGCCATCCGGCGGGAGCTGCTGCGCGAGGGCCAGGTCTTCTACGTGCACAACCGGATCGACTCGATCGAGCGGGCCGCGGCCCGGCTGCGCCAGCTCGTGCCGGAGGCCCGGATCGCGGTCGGGCACGGCCAGATGAACGAGGACGCCCTGGAGCGGGTGATGGTCGGCTTCTGGGAAAAGGACTTCGACGTCCTCGTCTGCACCACGATCGTCGAGTCCGGGCTGGACATCGCGAACGCGAACACGCTGATCGTGGAGCGGGCCGACGTCTTCGGGCTGTCCCAGCTGCACCAGCTGCGCGGGCGGGTCGGCCGCAGCCGGGAGCGGGCGTACTCCTACTTCCTCTACCCGCCGGAGAAACCGCTGACCGAGACCGCGCACGACCGGCTGGGCACCATCGCGGCCAACACCGACCTCGGTGCCGGCATGCAGGTGGCGATGAAGGACCTGGAGATCCGCGGCGCCGGCAACCTGCTCGGCGGCGAGCAGTCCGGGCACATCGCCGGGGTCGGCTTCGACCTCTACGTCCGGCTGGTCGGCGAGGCGGTGGCCGACTTCCGCGGCGACGGGCCGAGCGCCGACGAGGTGCAGGACGTCAAGGTCGACCTGCCGGTGGACGCGCACCTGCCGCACGACTACATCCCCGGGGAGCGGCTGCGGCTGGAGGCGTACCGGGCGCTGGCCGCGGCCGACTCCGACGAGGCGGTCGAGGCGGTCCGGACGGAGCTGCTGGACCGGTACGGCCCGCTGCCCGAGCCGGTGGCCAACCTGCTCGAGGTGGCCCGCTTCCGGGCGTTCGCCCGCCGGTACGGGGTGACCGAGGTGTCGCTGCAGGGCTCGGTGGTCCGCTTCTCGCCGCTGATCCTGCGGGAGTCGCAGGAGATGCGGATGCACCGGCTCTACCCGCGGTCGGTCTTCAAGGGCACGGTGAGCACGATCTCGGTGCCGCGGCCGGGCAAGCCCGGGCAGCCGCTGCGGGACGTGCCGCTGCTCGAGTGGGCCCGGTCGGTGCTGGTCGGCGTGCTGGGCGAGGTGCCGGCGCCGGCCGGCGCCGGGACCGCCCCCTCCGCCGCACCCGCGGGTCGCGCGTGAGAGCCTGTTGAACGTGCTTCGCGCAGTGACCGGCGCCGCTCTCCCGCGCCCGACCAGCCCCGCCCGCCCTGCCCGCCCGGTGCGGCGGCGACCGCGCGGCCGCCTCGCCGCCGTCACCGCGCTCGCCGCCGTGGCGGCGCTGATGCTGTCCGGCTGCGGCGAGGTGCGCACCGGCGCGGCCGCGGTCGTCGGCGACCAGCGGATCAGCGACGACGCCCTGCAGGGCACCGTGACCGAGTCGCTGGCCCTGCCCGGCGCCCGCGAGGGGCTGGCCAACAACTTCCGCGGCGACGTGGGGGCGTACAGGCGCTCGGTGCTGCTGGTGCAGGTCCGGCTGCTGGTCGCCGAGGCGGCGGCCCGGCAGCTCGGCATCCCGGTCGACTCCGCCGAGGTCGAGGCGCAATACCGGTCCGCCCAGCAGCAGGCCGGCGGTGCCCGGCAGTTCGAGGCCCGGCTCGCCACCCAGCCGGTGTCGGTCGACCTCTACCGGGACATCGTCCGCGCGGACGTGATCAACTCCCAGATCGGCTACCAGGAGGGGAAGGTCCGCCGGCCCTCGGAGGCCCAGCTCCGCGCGGCGTACGAGGAGTTCCTCGACTCGGCCACGACCGCCAACCTCACGCTCATCCGGGTGCCGGACGCGGCCACTGCCCGCCGGGTGCTCGGCGAGGCGCGCGCCGACCCGGCCGCGTTCGCCCGGATCGGCGCCCAGTTCGCCGAGAACCGGCAGCCCCCGCAGGCGCAGGACCTGCCGGTGTCCGGGCTGCCGGTCGACCTGGTGGAGCGGCTGGAGCGGACCAGGCGCAACACGGTCATCGACTACAAGCTGGTCAGCGGCGACGCGCAGACCTTCTACGTGATCCGGTTCGGCGGGATCACCCGGCCGACATTCGAGCAGGCCCGGCCGCAGCTGGAGGGGCAGGCTCGCCAGCAGGCGCAGGCCGAGGGGGAGAAGGTCCTGATCCGGGTCGCGCGCGAGCTCGGCGTGGACGTCAACCCGCGGTACGGCACGTGGACGCCGGACAACCTCGGCATCACCGCGTTCGTCAGCCCGGTGCTCAAGGCGACGCCGACCGCGACGCCGGGCGCCCCGGGCGACCCCAACGCGCCCGCCGACCCGAACGCCCCCGCTGACCCCAACGCGCCGGCCGACCCGAACGCCCCGGCGCCCACCCCGACCGGCTGACCCCCGCCGGCCGGGGGCTGCCCGGCGGGCCAAGGGCGGCGCCGTACGGTGGTCGCGTGGATCGGCTGCTGCTCGTCGCCTCGTCCCCGCGGCTGCCCGCCGGGGTGCTGTCCTGGCCGGCCTGGGAGGCGCTGCGGGCCGGCCCGGTGCACGCCGTCGACCCGGAGTCGGACCAGGCGCTGGCGGTGCGGGCCGCCGGCATCCCGGTCGCCCCGCTGGCCGGCGGGGACGACCGCGCGCTCGCCTTCGCCTTCCGCGACCTGGCCCGTGGCGGGCGGACCGCGGTCTGGCTGGCCGGCCCGGACGGCGACCCCGGCTTCGCCCGCGCGCTGGGCGACCTGGTCGCCCGGGAGGCGAACGGGACCGCCGAGCTGGAGGTCGTCTACGGCTCGTGGGACCCGCCCGGCGCCCGGCTGCTCGACGTGGTCGCGGTGATGGACCGGCTGCGCTCGCCCGGCGGCTGCCCGTGGGACGCCGAGCAGACCCACGCCACCCTGGCGCCGTACCTGCTGGAGGAGGCGTACGAGCTGATCGACGCGATCGACTCGGACGACGTCGACCTGCTCCGGGAGGAGCTGGGCGACGTGCTGCTGCAGGTCGCCTTCCACTCCCGGCTGGCCGAGGAGCAACCCGAGGACGACCGCTGGTCGATCGACGACGTGGCCGGCGACCTGGTCGCCAAGCTGGTCCGCCGCCACCCGCACGTCTTCGCCGACCGCCCGGTCAGCGGCGCGGCCGAGGTCGAGACCAACTGGGACGAGATCAAGGCGGCCGAGAAGTCGCGGGACTCGGTGACCGACGGGGTGCCGCTCGGCCAGCCGGCGCTCGCCCTGGCGGCCAAGCTGCGCCGCCGGGTCGACAAGGCCGGGCTCGCGGTCGACCCGCCGGCCGCGGACGACATCGGCGGCCGCCTGTTCGCCCTGGTCGGCGAGGCCCTCGCCGCCGGCGTCGACCCCGAGGCGGCGCTGCGCACCACCGCCCGCGCCTACCGCGCCGCGATCCGCACCACCGAAGGCCTCTCTCCAGCCTGAACCCCGAGCGTGCCCCACCGCTCCAGCTCCTCTGCGGCTCGCGTGACGATCCGAGTCGCCCAGCGCACGGCAGCCCGGGCGTCGCCGCCCGGCCGCGACCGGGCCGGGATCCGTCCGAACGCGACGGACCCCGGACCCGGCGAATCCCGGGCGTCCGCGGCGGACCGTCCCGGCCGGGGTGGCATAGTCCCCGCCCGTGGGAGCCCTCTGGCAGCGCCGCGCGGTCCGGCACATGCTGGTCGGCCTGCTGCCGCTGCTGGTGGCGGGCGCGGCGGTGGCGACCGTGCTGGCGGTCCGGCTCGGCGACGCGGCCGCGCCGGTGCGGGAGGCCACCGGCCGGGCGACCGCCACCGTGGTCAGCTCGGGCAGCGGCGTCGACGGCCGCGAGGTCGAGCTGCGCTGGACCGACGACCGGGGCACCGAGCGGGTCAGCCGGGTGCGGGCATCCGGCGGTGGCGCGGTGCCGGCCGGGCGGACGGTGTCGCTGCGCTTCGACCCGGCGGACCCGTCCGGTCCGGTGTACGTCAGCGGCGACGAGACCTCGGCCCGGCTGCGCGACCTGGCCTTCGGCCTGGTGCTCACCGTGCTGGTGGTGCTGGTCGCGGTGGCCACCGGCGTGGTGCACATCGCCCGCCGGCGGGCCGCCGAGCGGCGCCCGGCCGAGCCGCTGCCGGTCCGCTACGCGCGGAGCCGGCGCGGCGTGGTGCAGCGGTCCTGGCTGGTGGTGACCGAGGCCGGCGGCGACCGGTGGGTGCCGGTGCACTGGGACCCGGTGCTGACCACTCTCGAGCCCGGCGCCCGGGTGCCGGTGCACGGCCGGCCTGGCCGGGACCGGGTGGTGGTGGCCGACGTGGCCGGGGTGCCGGTGTGGCAGGCCGGCCGGCGCCGGCCGACCGCCCCGGCCGGCGAGCTGACCACGGCGCCGGCCGAGGCACCCCCGGCGATCGGGCTGCTGCGACACCTGCGCTCCGACGGCGGCCTGCTCGCGGTGGCGCCGCTGGCCGGGCTGCTGTGGGCGTACCTGGACGGGACCGGGATGGCCGGCTGGGGCGCGGCCACCGCGGTCGCGGCCGGGGTGCTGGTCTGGCTGCCCACGGTGATCGGCACCGACCCGACCTGACCGCGGCCCGTCCGGGGTCCCCGGCCGCCGGTGGCCCGGCGGCTAGGCTCTCAGCCGTCACCCGCTGTATCGCGAACGAAGGAGTCCCGTGGCCAGCATCGAGGCCGTCGGCGCCCGCGAGATCCTCGACTCGCGCGGCAACCCCACGGTGGAGGTCGAGGTCGCCCTCGACGACGGCACCATCGGCCGGGCCGCCGTGCCCAGCGGCGCGTCGACCGGCCAGTTCGAGGCGGTCGAGCTGCGCGACGGCGGCGAGCGCTACGGCGGCAAGGGCGTGCAGAAGGCCGTCACCGCCGTGCTCGACGACATCGCCCCGGCCCTGGTCGGCTTCGAGGCGACCGAGCAGCGGCTGCTCGACCGCGAGCTGATGGACCTCGACGGCACCCCGGACAAGTCCCGCTTCGGCGCCAACGCGATCCTCGGCGTCTCGCTGGCCGTCGCCCGCGCCGCCGCCGAGTCGGTCGGGCTGCCGCTGTTCCGGTACGTCGGCGGCCCGGCCGCCCACCTGCTGCCGGTCCCGATGATGAACATCCTCAACGGCGGCGCCCACGCCGACAGCAACGTCGACGTCCAGGAGTTCATGATCGCGCCGATCGGCGCGCCGACGTACGCGGACGCGCTGCGCTGGGGCACCGAGGTCTACCACGCGCTCAAGGCCGTGCTGAAGCAGCAGGGGCTGGCCACCGGGCTCGGTGACGAGGGCGGCTTCGCCCCCGACCTGCCGGCCAACCGGGCCGCGCTGGACCTCATCGTGGACGCGATCGGCAAGGCCGGCTTCGCCGCCGGCACCGACATCGCGCTCGCGCTCGACGTGGCCGCCAGCGAGTTCCACGACGCGGACAGCTACCGCTTCGAGGGCGCCACCCGCACCGCCGACGAGATGATCGCGTACTACGAGGAGCTGGCGGCGGCCTACCCGATCGTCTCGATCGAGGACCCGCTCGACGAGGAGGACTGGGCCGGCTGGAGCCGGCTCACCGCGGTCCTCGGCGGGCGGGTGCAGCTGGTCGGCGACGACCTGTTCGTCACCAACCGGGAGCGGCTCGGCCGCGGCATCGCCGAGCAGTGCGCCAACGCGCTGCTGGTCAAGGTCAACCAGATCGGCACGCTGTCCGAGACGCTGGACGCGGTCGCGCTGGCGCACCGGTCCGGCTACCGCTGCATGATGAGCCACCGGTCCGGCGAGACCGAGGACACCACGATCGCCGACCTCGCGGTGGCCACCGACTGCGGCCAGATCAAGACCGGGGCGCCGGCCCGCTCGGAGCGGGTGGCCAAGTACAACCAGCTGCTGCGGATCGAGGAGGAGCTGGACGACGCGGCCCGGTACGCCGGCGCCGGCGCGTTCCCGCGGTTCGGGCTGCGGGGCACGGTCTGATGGCCCGCCGGGCCGCCGCGCGCCCGGGCGGACCCGGCCGGCCGGGTGCCGGCCGCGGCTCCCGGCCGGAGCGGCGCGGCCCGGCCCGGGCGGCCCGCCGGCGGGCCGCGGCAGCGTCCACTTCGGACGGTGCCGACACCCCGGCGGCGCGGCCGACGCGGCGGGTGCCCGGCGGGCTGACCGGCCGGGCCGCCGTGTTCGGCCTGGTGGTCTGCGCGCTGGTGCTGAGCCTGGCGTACCCGGCGAAGGAGTTCCTGGCCCAGCGCGGCGAGATCGGCCGGCTGGAGCAGCAGCAGCTCGACGCCAAGGCCCGGGTGGCGGCGCTGGAGGAGCGGCGGCGGCAGCTGTCCGACCCGGCGTACGTCCGCGCGCAGGCTCGGGAGCGGCTGCACTTCGTGCTGCCCGGCGAGACCCTCTACGTGGTGGTCACGCCGTCCGGCGGCACCGGCGCCGGCGGGGCCGCGCCGGACCTGCCGGTGACGGCCCGGGACGGCTCCTGGTACGGCCGGCTCTGGGGGACGGTGCGCGCCGCGGACGGCGCCACCCCGCCGTGACGGTCTCCGCGGCGGACCGGGCCGCGGTGGCGGCCCAGCTCGGCCGCCCGCCCCGGGCCATGCGGGCGGTCGCGCACCGCTGCCCGTGCGGCCTGCCGGACGTGGTGGAGACCTCGCCGCGGCTGCCCGACGGCACCCCGTTCCCCACCCTGGACTACCTGACCTGCCCGCGGGCCGCGGCGGCGGTCGGCCGGCTGGAGGCGTCCGGGGTGATGCGGGAGATGGCCGACCGGCTGCGCGCCGACCCCGAGCTGGCCGGGCGCTACGCGGCCGCGCACGAGGCGTACCTGGCCCGCCGCACCGAGCTGGGCGACGTCCCGGAGATCGCCGGGGTCAGCGCCGGCGGCATGCCGACCCGGGTGAAGTGCCTGCACGCGCTGCTCGCGCACTCGCTCGCCGCCGGCCCCGGCGTCAACCCGCTCGGCGACGAGGTGCGGGACGCCGTCCCGGCCTGGTGGACCGCCGGCCCCTGCGTACCCGTCGAGGAGAGCTGACATGACCATCCGGGTGGCCGCGATCGACTGCGGCACCAACTCGATCCGCCTGCTCGTCGCCGACGACGAGGGCGGCCGGCTGACCGACGTGGCTCGCCGGTCCCGCATCGTCCGGCTCGGCCAGGGTGTCGACCGGACCGGGCAGCTCGCCGCCGAGGCGATCGAGCGGGTGCGGGTCGCGCTGGCCGACTACGCCGCGCTGTGCGCCCAGCTCGGCGTGGAGCGGATCCGGATGGCGGCCACCAGCGCGACCCGGGACGCGGACAACCGGGAGGACTTCCGGGCCATGGTCCGGGCCACCCTGGGCGTCGAGCCGGAGGTGATCAGCGGCCGCGAGGAGGCCGACCTGTCCTTCGCAGGCTCGCTGCGCGACCTGGGCGCCGACACCGCGCCGCCGCCGAGGGTGGTGGTCGACGTCGGCGGCGGCTCGACCGAGCTGGTGCTCGGCGACCGGGACACCGCCCACGCCGGGCACAGCATGGACATTGGCTCGGTACGGCTGACCGAGCGGCACCTGCACGACGACCCGCCGACCGCCGCCCAGGTCGCGGCAGCCGAGGCGGACATTCGGGCCGCGCTGGCGGCGGCCCGCGCGGAGGTGCCGGTCGGCGGCGCGCGCAGCCTGATCGGGGTGTCCGGGTCGGTCACCACGGTGGCCGGGCTGGCGCTCGGGCTGAGCGAGTACGACCCGTACCGGATCCACCACGCCCGCATCCCGGCCGCCGACGTCCGCGCCGTGGCCGCCGACCTGCTGGGGCGGACCCGGGCGCAGCGGGCCGAGCACCCGGTGATCAACGCCGGTCGGCTGGACGTGATCGCGGCCGGCGCGCTGATCCTGCGCGAGGTGGTGGACGCGGTCGGGGTCGACGCGGTGGTGGCGAGCGAGTACGACATCCTCGACGGGCTGGCGCAGTCGGTGTGCGAGCGGACCGGCGGCGGGCCGGCCTGGTCCGGGGTCGGCGCCGAGCCGGCCCCGTTCGGCGGGGGCGGCGAGCGGGCGCCGGTCGAGCTGGCGCCGGACGGCGCGTCCTGGACGCGCCCCGACTGACCCGTCGGGGCAGGGCGGCCCGCCACCCAGGTCGGTGACGGGCCGTCGTCGTACGGCTCAGGTGGTGCCGACGTCCTCGATCCCCGGTGGCAGCTTGCCGGTGAACGACTTCCACGTCGCGGCCGCGCCGCGGGCGGCCACCAGCCGGGCCGCGGCCACCGCCACCCCGGACACCGCCGCCCAGGCCAGCGCCTCGCTCCAGGCCGTGCCCGGCGCCGCCGGGTTCTTCGGTGGGTCGTCGTGCTTCGCCGCCCGCCAGCCGGCCTCGATGGCCTTGCGCATGGCGATGCCGGTCGGCACCGCGAATCCGAGCGCCACGATGCGCCAGCCGATGTTGCCGACCGCTCCAGCCACAGGTCGTCCTTCCTCGCGAGTCCCACCGGGTCGTCCTCACGGCGAGTACCCGACGCGACCCCGGGTGACACCTGCCGCATGAGCGACGTCCTCGAGCCACGCCCAGGGCGTACGGCCGTGCCGGACGACCGCGGCGACGATAGTACGGCGGGAGGGTTCAGCCGACCGTGGCGTCGGCGGCCCGGCCGAGCAGCGAGTACGACTGGCCCTTGAACTCGTAGACGTAGATGTCGCCGCCGGCCGGCTCGCCGTTGGAGCCGAACTTGATCTGCTTGGTGACGCCGACGATGTCGAGCGTCGACAGCGCGGTGTTGATCTTCTCGCCGTCGGTGTTGCCGGCCTTGATCGCCTCGATGAAGGCGTTGGCGGAGTCGTAGCCCTCGGCGGCGTAGATCGCCGGCGCGACGCTGTACTTCGCCTTGTACGCGTCGACGAACTTCTTGCTCTTCTCGTTCGCCTCGCCGGTCGGGTCGACCAGGCACGGGCAGCCGACGATGGCGCCGTCCGCGTTGCTGCCGCCGGCACCCTTGGCCAGACCGGCGTCCAGCGAGCCGTCACCGGACAGGAAGCGCGCGGTCACGCCGCCCTCCCGCAGCTGCTTGAGCATCCGGCCGCCCTCGGCGTAGTAGCCGCCGTAGAAGATCGCCTGCGGCGCGGCCGACTTCACCCGGTTGACGGTCGAGGCGTAGTCGGAGCCCTCCGGGTCGATCACGTCGGTCTCGACGGCGACGCCCTTGGCCTTGAGGGCCGCGGTCACGAAGTCGGCGATGCCCTTGCTGTAGTCCTGGTTGTCGTGGATGACGAAGGCCTTGGTGGGCTTCAGCGCGCGGGCCATGAACTCGCCGATGCCGGTGCCCTGGATCCGGTCGCCCGGCAGGATCCGGTGCCAGTACTTCCAGCCCTTCTCGGCCAGCGTCGCGTTCGTCGCGATCGAGACGCTCGGGATCCTGCCCTCTTCGAGGATCGGGCCGGTCTGCTGCGACTCGCCGGAGAACGCCGGGCCGAGCAGGCCGACGACCTTGTCCTGGTTGATCGCCTGCTGGGCCAGGCCGCTCGCCTGGTCGGGCGCGCCCTGGCTGTCGTAGGGCACCAGCTCGATCCTGGTCGCCGGGTTGGTCGCGTTGTACTCGTCGATCGCCATCTTGGCGCCGTTGCGGAGCGGGATGACGAGGCCCGAGTTTTCCCCGGTCAGGTCGCCCATGAAGCCGAGCTTGACGGTGGTGGGCTGGTCGCCGCCGCCACCGTTGTCGCCGTCATCGTCGCCGCCGCAGGCGGAGAGCACGAGGGACGAGGCGGCCACTGCGACCACCAGTCGTCGGGAGAACGCACGCCGCACGAGTTACCTCCGTCGGAACCGGGCAGGGGACACCGGGCTGGGTCGATGTGCCGGCGAACATAACGCATACCGCTTGTCGGCCACGGGTGCCCCGGGAAGTCGTGACGACGCCGTGACCTGCCGAAAGGGGACGAAAGGGGACGGCGACAAATCGGTTGCCGGACGGCGGGGCGGCTGCTGGACTCGGGGGACGAGCCGTCGAGACCAGGAGCGCCAGATGACAGCAGCGTCCATGTCCACCTTCGCCTTCTCCGCCAAGGACATGACGCCGCATGCGACTGCTCAACCTCGGCATCCTCGCCCATGTCGACGCCGGTAAGACCAGCCTGACCGAGCGGCTGCTGCACGCCGCCGGGATCATCGACGAGCTCGGCAGCGTCGACGCCGGCACCACGCAGACCGACTCGCTCGCACTGGAGCGCCGGCGCGGGATCACCATCAAGGCCGCGGTGGTGTCGTTCCCGCTCGGGGACGTCACCGTCAACCTCATCGACACCCCCGGCCACCCGGACTTCATCGCCGAGGTGGAGCGGGTCCTCTGCGTGCTCGACGGCGCGGTGCTGGTGGTGTCCGCGGTGGAGGGGGTGCAGGCGCAGACCCGGGTGCTGATGCGCACCCTGCGCCGGCTGCGCATCCCGACCCTGCTCTTCGTGAACAAGCTGGACCGGGCCGGCGCCGATCCGGACCGGGTGCTCGGCGAGCTGGCCGCCGCGCTCACCCCGGCGGTCGTCCCGATGGGACGGTGCGCGGACCCGGGCACCCGCCGGGCCGCGTTCGTGCCCGCCGGGCCGGAGGATCCGGCCTTCGCCGCCGGGCTGCTGGATCGGCTGGCCGAGCACGACGACGCGCTGCTGGCCGCGTACGTCGCCGACGAGGCCGCCGTCAGCGCCCGCCGGCTGCGCCGGGCGCTGATCCGGCAGACCCGGCAGGCGCTGGTGCACCCGGTCTTCTTCGGCTCGGCCGTCACCGGGGCCGGCGTCGGCGCGCTCGCCGACGGCATCGGCGGGCTGCTGCCGGCCGCCGCCGGCGACCCGGCCGCGCCGGTCTCCGGCACGGTCTTCAAGGTCGAGCGCGGCCCGGCGGGGGAAAAGGTCGCGTACGCGCGGCTGTTCGCCGGCACCGTCCGGGTGCGGGACAAGGTGGCAGTCGGGACCCGCCCGGCGGCGCGGGTCACCGGCGTCGCCGTCTTCGCCGCCGGGACCGCCGAGCCGCGCACCGAGGTCAGGGCGGGCGAGATCGGCAAGCTGTGGGGGCTGGCCGACGTCCGGATCGGCGACCCGGTCGGCGTCCCGCCGGCCGGCCGCCCGTCCGCTGTGGACGGCCAGTTCGCCCGGCCGACGCTGGAGACGGTGGTGGTCCCGGCGAGCCGCGCCGGGGCCGGCGCGCTGCAGGTCGCGCTGAGCCGGCTGGCCGAGCAGGACCCGCTGATCGACCTGCGCCAGGACGGTGTCCGCCAGGAGATCTCGGTGTCCCTGTACGGCGAGGTGCAGAAGGAGGTCATCCAGGCCACGCTGGCCGAGGACTTCGGGGTCGAGGTGAGCTTCCGGGAGACCACCACGCTGTGCGCGGAGCGGGTGGTCGGCACCGGGTCGGCGTACGAGCTGATCGGCGCCGACTCCAACCCGTTCCTGGCCCAGGTCGGGCTGCGGGTGGAGCCGGGCCCGGACGGGTCCGGGGTGGACTTCCGGCTCGGGGTCGAGCTCGGCTCGATGCCGTACGCGTTCTTCCGCGCCACCGAGGAGACCGTGCGGGAGACGCTGCGGCAGGGGCTGTGCGGCTGGGAGGTGCTCGACTGCGTGGTGACGATGACGCACTCGGGCTACTACCCGCGGCAGAGCCGCATGCACGGCACGTTCGACAAGAGCATGTCCAGCACCGCTGGCGACTTCCGGCTGCTCACCCCGCTGGTGCTGATGTCCGCGCTGCGCCGGGCCGGCACCCGGGTGCACGAGCCGGTGCTGCGCTTCCGGCTGGAGGCGCCGGCCGACACCTTCGGCGTGCTGCTGCCGGCGCTGGCCCGGCTGGAGGCGGTGGCCGGGGCGTCCACTGAGGACGGCGTGCTGACCGGGCGGGTGCCGGCGGCGCGGGTGCGCGACGTGGAGCGGGCGCTGCCCGGCCTCACCCGCGGCGAGGGCGTGGTCGAGTCCGCCTTCGACTCGTACCGGCCGGTCCGCGGTGCTCCGCCGAGCCGGTCCCGGACCGACGCCAACCCGCTGGACCGCAAGGAGTACCTGCTGCACGTGGTGCGGCGGGTGTGAGCCTCACAGCCAGGTGCGCAGGGTCGCCGCCACCTCGGCGGCGTGCTGCTCGTGCATCAGCGCGAAGTGGTCGGCGTCGAGCACATCCACGGTCACCTCGCCGCCGGCGCACCGCCGCCAGCCGTCCACCAGCGGCAGCAGCCCGCTGCCGACGGTGAAGAGGCAGCGCAGCGATCCCGGATAGCCGGTGACCGGCCGGTACGCGCTGCCGGCCTGCCCGTTGACCGCGTACACGTCGATCATCGGCTTGAGGTCGGCCGCGGTGAAGGCGGCCGGCAACACGCCGCGGCGCACCGCCTCGGCCAGGAACGCGGCCACCTGCTCGTCGTCGGGCAGGTCGGGGTCGCCCTCGTACGGCGGCTGGAAGCCGACCGCGCGGGAGATCAGCCCGAGCGACTGGGCGAGGTCGACCTGCGGCACCGGCTCCCCGGGCGGCGCGGTGTCGAGGATGCCGACCAGCGCGACCGGCCGGCCGGCGGCGGCGAGCTGCCGGGCCACCTCGAAGGCGATCAGCCCGCCGAGCGAGTAGCCGACCACCTCGTACGGCCCGTCGGGCTGCGCGGTGGTGATCGCCTCGACGTACCGGGCGGCCATCGCCTCGACCGTGCGGTCCGGCTCGTTGCCGGGGCTGATCCCGTGGCACTGCAGGCCGTAGACGTCCCGGACCCCGGCCAGCCGGCGGGCCACCGGGGCGAAGAAGCCGACGGTGCCGCCGATCGCGTGCACCACGTGCAGCGCCCGGCCGGTGCCGTCGACCTGCAGGGGCACCAGGCACTCGGTGGCCGCGGACCAGGGCACCGCCGTCACCCCCGCCCCGGGTCGGCGCCGGTGAGGATGCGCACCGTGGCCGCCACCGACCAGGAGTCCAGCACCGCGCGGACGTCCGCGCGCTGCGCCCCCTGGTGCTGGGTGAGCAGCACGTTGCAGTCCCGGGTGCGGTCCAGGAAGCCGAGCAGCTCGGGCAGGTCGGCCTCGTCCACCGGGTCGAGGTAGCAGCCACGCAGGCTGCCGGCCCGCAGCGCGTCCTCCACCGGCCCGAGCCGGACCAGCTGGTGGCGGGCGACGTTGACCAGGTACGGCCGGGCCCCGGCCGCCTCCCGCAGCCAGCCGGTGTCGACCAGCCCGCGGGTGGCCTCCCGCAGCGGGACGGCCAGCACGTGCGCGGACGCGGTCCGCAGCGCGGTGCCGCGGGGGACCGTCGGCTCACCCGGGGGCACCGAGGGGTGCTCGACGAACGCGGCCTCCAGGCCGAGCCGGCTCGCCGCCCGGCGCACCGCGCGACCGACCGGGCCGGCGCCCCAGACCGCCAGCGTCTGGGCGGTCAGCGCCTCGCCGGTCAGCAGCTGCTTGGCGTAGATGCCGTCCAGCAGCCAGCGGAAGCCGGGCCCGACCTGCCGGCACAGCGCCGCCAGCCCGATCAGTGCGAGCTCGGCGACCGCGTCCGCGGCCACGTCCGGGCGCCGGTGCAGCCGGATGCCGCGGGCGGTCAGCTGCGGGACGTCGATGTTGTCCATCCCGCTGCCGGACCGGACCACGTCGGTGAGCGCGGGCAGCAGGTCCAGCTGGGCGCCGGTCAGCGACGGGCCGGAACGCAGCACCACCACCCGGCAGCGCCGCCGGTCCCGCTCGGCCAGCTCGCCGACCTCGGCCGCGGTGGCCACGTCGGCGACCTCGTCCAGCGTCTTGCGGTGCTCCTCGTCCATCGGCGCGAGCAGTGCCACCACCGGCCGGTCGGGGCCGGCCGGGACGATGCCGGCGGCCGCCCGGTGCTCGGCCAGCAGCCGCCGGGTGGCCGGCAGCAGCACCCGGTCGAGCTGGCCGCCGGTGGCGAGCAGCTCGCGGACCAGCGTGCCGGAGACCTCGGGCAGGTGCGCCACGTCGACCCGCTCGACCCGCTCGCCGAGGCTGCGCCAGGCCGCCGCCTTGGCGTCCTCGAAGGCGTCCCGCAGCGGCACCGCGAAGGCGCGGTCGGCGGGCAGCAGCTGTCCGCGGTAGAGCTCCCAGTCGAGGTCCAGCCGGTGGCCGGCGAGCACCTGGACCCGGCCGGCGCCGACCTCGTCCGGGTACTCGGCGCGCAGCGTCTCGACCACCATCCGGTGCCGCAGCCACAGCGGCCACGGGTTGCGCTCGGCGGCGTGGTGGGCGTCGACCATCCGGGAGAAGTCCGGCACCGGCGACCGGCCGTGGGACAGCTCGTTGGCCACCACCACGACGGTGACCGCGACCGCGCGCCGCAGCAGCTCGCCGACGTACGCGACGTGCCCGCGGTGGATGGGCTGGAAGCGTCCCTCCCACACCAGGGCCGGCCCAGCGGTCATGCGTGTGCCAGCCCGGGCTCGCGGCCGGCGGCGAGGAAGCCCGCGTAGCCGCGCGGCTTGCCGACGTCGGGGCGCCCGGCCCGGCGCTGGGCCGGCCGGCACACCACCACGGGCACCCGCTTGACGTGGCCGCGGGCGAACTCGGCGGCGACCGCGCAGCGCATCGCCTCGTACAGGTTGAGCCCGGCGGTGGCGCCGATCGGGGTGGCGCCCAGGGTGACGGTGCCGATCAGCGGCGTGCGGGTGTCCAGCCCGGTGTCGGTGTCGGAGATGACCGCGTCCACGGCCACCCCGGCGCGGGCCGCGACGGCGGCGGCGATCTCGGCCGTACGGCCGTTGGGGTCGTCGGTGCCGAGCGTGCTGCGGTCGGTGCCGAACTCGTCGGCCAGCAGCAGGTGCTGCGGCGTCACCTCGAAGCCCAGCTCGCCCGACCACCGCGCGGCCAGCGCCGGCATCCGGTCGGCCGGCACCGTCTTGGGGTCCGGGTCGGACAGCACCGACCGCGGACCGACCCGCGCCAGCCCTGCGGCCACCACCTTGTCGGCCACCACGACCACGTCGCCGGCCTGCACGACCGGCGCGGCCAGCTCGGCCAGCCGGTCCAGCACGGCGGCCCAGCCCGCGTCGGTGTCGACCTCGCCGACCCGCGGGTCGACCGAGGCGCAGATGTGCCCGGACTGGCCCATGCTGCCGAGCAGGCCCTTGACCACCGCGTTGGCCGCGATGGCGAGCTCCCAGAACCAGTCCGGGCGCTCGTCGGCGTCAGCCAACGCCGATCGCCTCCCGCAGGTCCAGCAGGTAGTCCTCCTCGGCGACCAGCTCGTCCTCGACGCCCTCGAAGCCGGGGTGCCGGGCGATGTCGTCGGGCTCCATCAGCTCGATGCCGGGCAGCGGGGCGCGGTCCGCGTCCAGCGCGTTTTCCAGGTGGTGCACGGCGGCGGCGAGGTCGGACAGCCGGGAGCCGGCCGGCGTGTCCGCGACCAGCTCGCCGAGGTGGTAGCGGTCGAGCACGGTGGCCGCGCGCGGGTCGGCGCGCAGCTCGGCCAGCCGCTGCGCGTAGCCGGTCCAGATGCGTTGCTCCGGCACGTTGAGCGCGGCCGGGACGGTGGGGGGCATGTCAGCTCGCTTCCTCGACGGCGCCGCGGGAGTCCGCGGCCGCGTGCAGCAGCGCCTCGGTGTACGGGCGCTCGGGCATCCGGGCGAAGGCCCGGTCCAGCTCGGCCAGCAGCGGCGCGGCGGCGCCGGCCAGCGCCGGGGCGGTCCGGGCCAGCACGGCCAGGTCCTTGGCGGCCAGCCGGGCCAGGTACGTCGAGGTCGGCTCGCCGGCGGCGTCCCGGACCACCGACCAGTCCGGCACCGGCCGGCCGGCGGTGCCGGCGGCCAGCACCTCGACCAGCGCGTCGACGCCGTGCTCGCGGGCGTCGGCCAGCGCCAGCGCCGCGGCCCACTGCTGGACCAGCAGCACCCAGTTGTGCAGCACCTTCGCCCGGGCGGCGGCCGCCGGGGCGCGGAACGGGATGGCCCGGCCGAGCCCGGCCACCACCGCGGCGGTGGCGGTCCCGGGCCGTACGGGTGGACCGAGCAGCAGCACCGCCCGGCCGGCCCGCAGCTCCCTGCCGCCGCCGGTCAGCCCGCCGCCGTGGTACGCCGACCCGGCCGCCGCCGCCCGGTCGGCGCACCGGGCGGCGGACTCGGGCGCCTGGGTGGTGAGGTCGAGCACGGCCGGCGGCAGCCGCCGCGCCCCGGCCGCCTCGGCCAGCTGGGCCGCGCACTCCTCGCCCCGGGTCAGGGCGAGCAGCAGCACGTCGGCACCGGCGGCGAGGACCCGGTCCCGGTCCGGCCGGTCCCCGGCGTGCACCTCGTGGCCGGCCGCCGCCAGCCGGTCGGCGGCGGCGCGGCCCACGGCGCCCTGGCCGAGGACGGCGACGGCCACCACCTCAGGAGCCGAGGTATCCGGACTCGAGCATGTGGCCGCTGTGAGCCCGGACCATCGCGACGTGCGACTCCCGGATGGCCACGCAGGCCCGGCGGGCCCGGTCCTGCGCCGCCGTCGTCCGGGCGAAGACCTGCAGGCCCACGTGCCCGAGCCGGGCGTGGAAGCGCTCGTCCGGGTTGATGTGCTTCTCGAACATCGCCGCGGTGTCCGGGTCGAACCGGGCCAGCGCCTTTTCGTTGCGCTTGATGCTCTGCGTCTCCACGGTCAGCTGCTGGGCGGCGAAGAACTCCTCCGGGTACGCCATGCTGTCCAGCAGGTCGCCGAAGGCCAGCTGCTCGGGGCTGGGCTCGAAGTCGAGCACCGAGCCGCCGAGCGCCTCGATCCGCTTGCGGCAGTGCCGGGCGTGCTTGGCCTCGTCGCCGACCTGCCGGCCGACCAGCGCCTTGAGGCTGAGGTCGGGCACCCGGCCGATGAACCGGCCGATGATCTCGACCCCGCGGATCTCGTTGAACCAGCGCGGCTTGAGCGCCTCGGCCGCCGCCTTGCCGTCCAGCTCACCGGCCCAGTAGACGGTGTCGGTCTCCGGGAGGTCGCCGAAGAAGGCCTCGTTGTCCCGGTTGAGCTCGTCGATGAATTCCTCGACGTCCAGTGCCATCTGCCCGCTCTCCTCGGTCCGCACGGCACCTGGCGGGCCGTCCGATTTGCGGCCTGCTTTGACCCTTGGTGTCCGTGGAAGTAAATCACTGCTTGCTTGGGTGTCAAGATAGGTTAACGTCCCTTTTCATGCAGTCCAGCCGCTCAGCCGACCCGGCCTGGCCGGAGGTCGCCGCGGAGGTGCTCGGCGGCCCGCTGGACGGGCTGGCCGAGCGGGCCGCCGAGGCCTCGTTCGTGCAGCTCGGGGGCACGTCGCTGGGTGCCGCGGAGCTGGTCGGGCTGGCCGAGCGGCGGCTGGGCCGGGGGGTGGACGTGGCCGCGCTGCTCGGGCCGCGGCCGCTGGCCGAGGTGCTGGCGGCGGCCCGCCCGCTGCCGCCCACCGCTCCGGACGCCACTCCTGACACCGGACCCGTCGAGGGACCCGGTGGGGTGACCCGGCCGGCGTCGGCCTCCCAGCAGGCGATGCTGCTGGGCGCCGCGGTGCACGGCGGCCGCGCCTTCCACCTGCTCTTCACCGCCGACGTGACCGGTCCGCAGGACCCGGACCGGCTGGCCGCCGCGCTGGGCGCGCTGACCCGCCGGCACGAGGCGCTGCGCAGCGTCTTCGTCGCCACCGGCGACGGGCCGCGGGTCCGGGTGCTGGCCGGGTGGGAGCCGCGGCTGCTGGAGCTGCCGCTGACCGGGCCGGCCGCGCGGGCCGGGCTGGCCGCCGCGCTGGCCGCCGACAGCGACCGGCTGCTGCGGCCGTACGAGCAGCCGCCGGTCGTCTTCGCGGTCACCCCGGCCGAGGACGGCCAGTGGGCGCTCGGCCTGCTCGGCCACCACGCGCTGCTCGACGGCTGGAGCGTCGGGCTGCTGTGGCGGGAGCTGGCGGCGGCGTACGGCGGGCAGCTGCCGGACGGTCCCGCCCCGAGCCCCGACGGCTTCGTCGCGGCGGAGCGGGACCCGGCGGCCCGGGTGGCGTACGACGCCCGCGTGGCCGCGCTGCGCGGCGCGCCGGTCCGGCTGGAGATCCCGACCGGCCGGACCCGGCCGGAGGTCGCCGACGGCCGCGGCACCCGGCTGACCGTCGAGCTCGACGCCGCCCAGCGGGACGCCGCCGGCCGGGTCGCGGCCGCCTGCGGGGTCACCCGCAACGCGGCGCTGCTGGCCGCCTGGGCGCTGGTGCTGAGCCGGCGGACCGGGGCGGCCGACCTGCTCGTCGGGGTGCCCGGGGTCGGCCGGCTGGGCGAGCGGTCCCGGGCCGCGGTCGGGCTCGGCAGCACGCTGGTGCCGGTGCGCTGCCGGGTCGGCGGCGAGGTGACCGGCGGTGTCACTGGCTATGTCACCGGCGTCGCGGCCGCGCTGGGGGAGGCGCTGGACGGCGTCCGGGTGCCGGTCGAGCAGCTGGCCGCCGCCCTCGGCGGGGCCGGCGACCCGGCCCGCAACCCGCTGGTCCAGCTCGGCTTCGCCGCCCACGACGACCTGGTACCGGACCGGGTCGAGGCCGGCGGGCTGGCGCTGGAGCTGCACGAGGGGCACTGCGGCGGCACCGTCTTCGACGCGATCCTGTTCGTGCAGCGGTGGGGGGAGCGGCCCCGGCTCGCGCTGGAGTACGCGCCCGCCGCGCTCGGCGCGGCCGAGGCGACCGGCCTGGTCGCCGAGCTGGGCGCCGCGCTCACCGGCCTCGCCGCCGGGCTGGACGGGCCGGTCGCCGCGGTCGCCGCGCTGAGCCCGGCCCAGGCCCGCCGGCTGGACGCGCTCGGCCGGGGCGGCCCGGCGCCCACCGAGGCGGGGCTGTGGCAGCTGGTCGAGGAGGTCTGCGACCGGGTGCCGGACGCGCCCGCGGTCCGCGACGAAGCCGGGGCGGTGACGTACCGGGAGCTCCGGGCCGCGGTCGAGCGGCAGTCCACCGCGCTGGTGGCGGTCGGGGTACGCCCCGGCGACCGGGTGGCGCTGACGCTCGAGCGGTCGGTGGCCGAGGTGGTCGCGGTGCTGGCGGTGCTCCGCTGCGGGGCGGCGTACGTGGGGGTGCAGGCCGGGCTGCCGCCGGCGGTGCGGGCCGAGGTGCTCCGGGTCGCCCGGCCGGCGGCGGTGCTCACCGACCCCGACCGGGTGGGCGAGCTGCCCGGGGTGCCGGTGCTGGTCGCCGGCCCGGACGGCGGTCCCGGGACCGGCCCGGTGGCGCCGGCCGCGCCCGCGGACCCGGACCGGCCGGCGTACGTGGGCTTCACCTCCGGCTCGACCGGGCTGCCCAAGGGCGTGCAGGTCCTGCACCGCGGGGTGGTCCGGATGGCGGTGGCCCCGCCGTACGTGCCGCCGGAGTCGACCGAGCGCTTCCTGCGGCTGGCTCCGCTGGCCTTCGACGCCTCCACGCTGGAGCTCTTCGTCCCGCTGGTGGCCGGCGGCACGGTCGAGGTCTACCCGGCGCGGCCGGTGGTGCCGGCCGAGCTGGCCGCCTTCCTGGCCGACCGCGGGGTGACCGGTGCGTGGCTGACCGCCGGGCTCTTCCGGCTGGTCGCCGACGACCGGCCGGAGGCGTTCCGGCCGCTGCGGCACCTGCTGACCGGCGGCGACGTGGTGCCCCCGGACCAGGTCCGGCGGGTGCTCGCGGCATGCCCGGGGCTGCTGGTCAGCAACGGCTACGGCCCGACGGAGAACACCACGTTCACGACCGTGCACCATGTGCGCGACCCGGCCGCGGTGACCGACCCACTGCCGATCGGCCGGCCGGTGCGCGGCACCGACGTGGTGGTGACCGACGAGGCCGGCGTGCGGCTGCCCCCGGGGGCGGTCGGCGAGCTGTGCACGCTGGGGCCGGGGCTGGCGACCGGCTACCTGGACGCGCCCGCGGAGACCGCCCGCGCGTTCGTGACCGGGCCGGACGGGCGCCGCCGCTACCGCACCGGCGACCTGGTGCGCTGGGACGAGAGCGGCCGGCTGCGCTACCTGGGCCGGCGGGACCGGCAGGTCAAGGTGCGCGGCTACCGGATCGAGCTGGACGCGGTGACCGCCGTGCTGCGTGCCCACCCGGCCGTACGGGACGCGGTGGTCGCGGTGACCCCGGACCCGGCCGACCAGCGGCTGGTGGCCGGCGTGGTCACCGGCGGCGACCGGCCGGCCGGGCTGGTGCCGGCGCTGCGGGCGTACGCGGCCGACCGGCTGGCCCCGCAGGAGGTGCCGGGGCTGTGGGCGGTGGTCGACCGGCTGCCGGTGACCGGCAACGGCAAGGTCGACGTCCGGCGGCTGGTCGAGCTGGCCCGCGGCGCGTCGCCGGCGCCCGGGACGGCGCCGGAGACCGAGGAGGAGCTCGGCGAGGTGGAGGAGGTGATCGCCGCGGTCTGGGCAGGGGTGCTGGGCACCGACGACTTCGGCTACCAGGACCGGTTCTTCGACGTGGGCGGCACCTCGCTGCAGCTGCCCCGGTTGCACGCCGACCTGCTGGCCCGGCTGCCGGGCAGCGGGCTGTCCGTGCTCGACCTGCTGCGCTATCCCACCATCGACGCGCTCGCCGGCCGGGTGCGGTCCGCGGCCCGATGACGGCCGGCCCGATGCCGGCGGGTCCGGCGCCGGTCGATCCGGTCGCGGTGGTGGGGCTGTCCGGCCGGTTCCCCGGCGCCGCCTCGGTGGACGAGCTGTGGGAGGTGGTCCGCTCCGGCCGGGAGACGCTCACCCGCCTCGACCCGGCCGCGCTGGCCGCGGCCGGGGTGGCCGGCGCCGACCGGCCCGACTACGTGCCGGTCCGGGGAGTGCTGGACGGGGTCGAGCTCTTCGACGCCGCGCTGTTCGGCTACCCGCCGCGGGAGGCCGAGCTGATCGACCCGCAGCAGCGGCTGTTGCTGGAGTGCGCCTGGTCGGCGCTCGAGCACGCCGGCCACGCCGCCGGCGGCCGGGTCGGCGTCTTCGCCGGCACCTCGATCAGCACGTACCTGCTGCACAACCTGGCCGGCGAGCTGGCCGCCGGCGGCGACCTGCTGCCGCTGGTGCTCGGCAACGACAAGGACCACGCCGCGGCCCGGATCGCGTACCGGCTCGGGCTGACCGGGCCGGCGGTGACCGTGCAGACCGCCTGCTCCACCTCGCTGGTGGCGGTGCACCAGGCGGTGCGCAGCCTGCAAGCCGGGGAGTGCGACCTGGCGCTGGCCGGCGGGGCGGCGATCGAGCTGCCGCAGGCCGGCTACCTCTACTCCCCGGACGGGATCGCCTCCCCGGACGGGCACTGCCGGGCCTTCGACGAGCGGGCCGCCGGCACGGTGGCCGGCAGCGGCGTCGCGCTGGTGGTGCTGCGCCGGGCCGAGGACGCGTACGCCGCCGGCGACACCGTGCACGCGCTGATCCGCGGCTCGGCGATCAACAACGACGGCGCCGGCAAGGTCGGCTACACCGCGCCCAGCGTGGACGGCCAGGCGGACGTGGTCCGCGCCGCGCTGCGGGCGTCCGGTGTGGACGCCCGCAGCATCGGCTACGTCGAGACGCACGGCACCGGGACCCCGCTCGGCGACGCGGTCGAGGTGGCCGCGCTGACCGAGGCCTTCCGCGACTGGACCGCGGACACCGGCTTCTGCGGCATCGGCAGCGTCAAGCCCAACCTCGGCCACCTGGACGCCGCCGCCGGCGTGACCGGCCTGATCAAGGCGGTCCTCGCGCTGCGGCACCGGACGCTGCCGCCGACCATCCACTGCGAGCGGCCCAACCCGGCGCTCGGGCTGGCCGGCACCCCGTTCTATCCGGTCACGGCGGCCATTCCGTGGCTGGCAGAGTCGGCCGGTCCGCGCCGGTGCGGGGTGAGCTCGTTCGGTATGGGCGGCACCAACGCGCATGTGGTGCTGGAGGAGGCCGCCCCGGTGCCGGCCGCGCCGCCGCCGGCCCGGCCGGTGCTGGTCGTCCAGTCCGGCCGGACCCCCGAGGTGGTGCGGGCGCTGGGAGAGCGGCTGGTCGCCGCAGGCGCCGCGCCGCTGGCCGACGTGGCGTACACGCTGCAGGTCGGGCGGACCCCGCTCGGCGCGCGGCGGGCGGTGGTGGCCGCGACGGCGGCCGAGCTGGCCGAGCGGCTCGCCGCCGAGCCGGTCCGCGAGGCGCCGCGGGCGACCACCGTCGGCTTCCTCTTCCCCGGCCAGGGCGCGCAGTTCGCCGGGATGGCCACCGGGGCGTACGCGGTCCTCCCGGAGTTCCGCCGGGTCGTCGACGAGTGCCTGGACCGGCTCGACCCGGCCGTCGGCGCGCTGCTGCACGGGTCCTCCACAGTGGACCCCGGTGACACCCGGCTCGGCCAGCCGGGCCTGTTCGCGGTCGAGTACGCGCTGGCCAGGCAGCTGGTCGCCTGGGGCCTGCGCCCGTCCGTCCTGCTCGGCCACAGCGTCGGCGAGTACGCGGCCGCCTGCCTGTCCGGCGCGCTCGCGCTGCCCGACGCGCTCCGGCTGGTGACCCGGCGGGGCGAGCTGATGGCCCGGACCCCGCCGGGCGCGATGCTCGCCGTGCTGGCCGCCGAGGCGGAGGTGCGGGCGGCGGCCGGGGACCTGGCGGTCGCGGCGGTGAACGCGCCGGACGTGGTGGTGCTGTCCGGGGCGCCGGCCGAGGTGGACGCGGCCGCGGGCCGGTTCGCGGCCGCCGGCGTACGGACCCGCCGGCTGCCGGTCCGGCACGCGTTCCACTCCGCGGACGTCGACCCGCTGCTGGCCGACTTCCGGGCCGCCGCGGCCGAGGTCGGGCACCGGCCGGGCACCGTCCCGGTGCTGTCCGGGCTGACCGGCGCGCCGGTGCCGCGGCGCGGCTGGACGGCCGAGCACTGGGTGCGGCAGCTGCGCGAGCCGGTGCGCTTCGGGCCGGCGCTGGACCGGCTGCTGGCGATGCCGCACCCGGTGCTGGTCGAGGTCGGGCCGGGCCGCACGCTGACCGGGCTGGCGCTGCGGCGCGGGGCGGACACCGCGGTGGCCACCATCCCGGCCGGCGCGACCGCGCCGGACGCGGTGCACCGGGCGGTGCTGGAGGCGGTGGGCACCGCGTGGAGCGCCGGTGCCCCGGTCGACTGGCCGGCGTTCGCGGCCGACGCGCCGGGCCGGCGGGTGCCGCTGCCGACGTACCCCTTCGAGCGCGCCCGGCACTGGGTCGACCCGCCCGGCGCCCGGCCCGAGCCGGAGCCGGCCGCCACCGGCGTCGAGGTCGATCGGGGACCCGTGGACGTGGTGGCCGGGATCGCCGAGATCTGGCGGCGCCTGCTCGGCGTCGCCGAGCTCACCCCGGCCTCGGACTTCTTCGCCCTCGGCGGGCACTCGCTGCTCGCGGTGCCGCTGCTGTCCGGCCTGCAGGCGGCCTTCGGGGTGACGCTGACCCTGCGCGACGTGCAGGCGGCGCCGACGCTGTCCGCCCAGGCCGAGCTGGTGCGCGAGCGGATGGGCGCCGGCCGTGGCTGACTGGCGCGACCGGGTCCGCCGGGCGCTGCCCGAGCCGGGCCCGGTACGGGTGATCGTCACCGTCTCGTTCATCTCCAGCGTCGGCTTCGGGCTCTACCTGTCCGGCAGCGCGGTCTACTTCGTCCGGTCGGTCGGCCTCGACCCGGTGCAGGTCGGGCTCGGCCTGTCCGCGGCCGGGCTGGCCGGGCTGCCGTTCGGCATCCTGGTCGGCCGGCTGGCCGACCGGCTCGGGTCCCGCGAGGTGACGCTCGCGCTCTGCGCGGTGCAGGCGGCGCTGCTGGTCGCGGCGACCCAGGTCCGCTCGTTCGGCGCCTTCCTGGTGGTGATCGTGCTGCTCGGCTGCACCGAGAGCGGCACCGACGTGGGCCGGCAGGCGATCATCTCCTCGGTGCTGGAGGGCTCTGACCGGGTCCGGGTCTCGGCGTACAGCCGGAGCGTGTTCAACGCCGGCTTCACCCTCGGGGTGCTCGCCTCCGGGATCGCGATCGGGGTGGACTCCCGGCCCGGCTACCTGATGCTGCTGCTCGGCAACGCGATCACCGCGGCCGTGACCTGCCTGCTCTACCTGCGGCTGCCGCGGTTGGCGCCGGCCCGGTCGGACCGGGCCGGCTGGGCCGCGCTGCGCGACCTGCCGTACGTGCTGGTGGCCCAGACCAGCGGGCTGACCCGGCTGGGCGGCACCGTGCTGACCGTCGGGCTGCCGATCTGGGTGGTCACCCACACCGCCGCCCCGCGCCCGGTCGCGGCCTGGCTGATCGGCGTCAACACGGTGCTGGTGGTGCTGCTGCAGGTGCGCGCCGCCCGCGGCGCGTCCACCGTGGCCGGTGCCACCCGGCTCCAGCGGTGGTCCTTCGTCGCGCTCGCGCTCACCTGCGTGGCCGCCGGGCTGTCCGGGACGGTCTCGCGGTGGCCGGCGGTCGCCCTGCTGCTGCTGGCCGCGCTGCTGGTCACGCTGGGCGAGTTGTGGGGGGAGAGCGCCCGCTGGCTGCTGCGCTACGAGATGGCGCCGCCGACCGCGCAGGGTGAGTACGGCGGGGTGTTCCAGCTCGGCACCGCGGTGTCCGCGATCGCCGGGCCGGCGCTGGTGACCGCGCTGCCGGACCGGCTGGAGCTGGTCGGCTGGCTGGCGATCGCGGTCGTCTTCGTGGTCGGCTGGCTGGTGACCACGCCGTCGGTGCGGTGGGCCGAGCGGACCCGGGCGGAGCGCTTCGAGCGCGCGGCCACCCGCTGACCGGGCCCGGGCGCGCGCCGTGTCCTGCTGGCGGTGGCCGTCGGTCGTCGGCCGTACTGTGCTGTCGTGGGCGCCGCACCGAAGTCCCGGCCACCGGCGCGTCCGACGGTGGCGTCGGTGGCGCAGCGCGCCCAGGTGTCCCCGCAGACCGTGTCCAACGCGCTCAACGCCCCGCACCGGGTCCACCCGGCCACCCTGGCCCGGGTGCTGGCGGCGGTGGAGGAGCTCGGCTACCGGCCCAACTCGGCCGCCCGCACGCTGCGCACCCAGTCGACGCGGTTGCTGGCCTGCCGGCTGCTGCCGACCCTGCAGATGAACCTGGGCGGCGTCCTCGACCGATTCCTGCACACGCTGTGCGAGGCGGCGCGGGACCGCGGCTACGACGTGCTCAGCTTCGCCGCGGCCTCCGACGACGCCGAGATCGACGTGTTCGACGACCTGTTGCGGCGCACCGCGGTGGACGGCTACGTCATCGCCGGCACCCACCACGTCGATCCCCGGCCGCGGTGGCTGGCCGGTCGGGGTGCGCCCTTCGCCGCGTTCGGCCGGCCGTGGGGTGAGGTCGGGTCCACGCACTCCTGGGTGGACGTGGACGGCGCCGCCGGCATGGTCGACGTGGTCGAGCACCTGGTCCCCCTCGGGCACCGGCGGATCGCCTTCCTGGGATGGCCGGAGGGCAGCGGTGCCGGCGACGACCGCTACGCGGGGTGGCGGCGGGCCGCCCGCGCCCACCGGCTGCCGACCCGGGGCCTGGTCTGCCGGGGCGAGGAAGGCGTCGCCAGCGGCGCCGAGCTGGCCGGCCGGCTGCTGGACGCGGCGGAGCCGCCGACGGCGCTGGTCTGCGTCAGCGACGTGATGGCCGTGGGCGCACTGCGGGCGCTGGACGACCGCGGGCTCCGGGCGGGTGCCGACGTGGCGGTGACCGGGTTCGACGACAGCGCGCTGGCCGCCGTGGTCCGTCCTGAGCTGACGACCGTCCGGCAACCGCTGGAGGCGGTCGCCGACCGGCTGATCGAGGTGCTCCTGGAGCAGCTGCAGGGGACCCGGAGCCGGCCGGCCCGCGTGCTGCTCGCTCCGGCGCTGGTGGTCCGGGGCAGCACCGCCGGTCGGTCCTGACCCCGTTTGCCACCAGACGTCGCGTATCGCCCTCGGGGTCACGGATCAGCGACGAGTGCTTGTTTTATCGTTCTAATCGTAGGAGCATGCCCTCCACGACAGCGTGGGCGGGTGTCGACCCCTCGGGCCCGCTTCCCCCAGGAGGTAGACGCAGATGAGGCTCCGACCACTGGCCGTGCTGGGCGCGGCCTGCGTGCTGCTGGCGAGTGCCTGCGGCGGCGGTGACAGCGGCGGCGGCGGCGCGGACGAGCTGACGGCGCCGGAGGAGGCGTCCGGCACGATCGTGCTGTCCGGCTGGGCGTCCACGCCGGCCGAGTCCAAGCTGCTGCAGCAGGCGCTCGACCAGTTCAAGGTCAAGTACCCGAAGGTCACGGTCAACTACCAGCCGATCTCCGGCGACTACCCGCAGGCGATGCTGGCGAAGTTCTCCGCCCGCCAGCCGGCGGACGTCTTCTACTTCAACCCGGAGTACGGCCAGGACTGGATCAAGCAGCAGCTGATCGAGCCGCTCGACGACTACATCGCCAAGGCCGACTTCGACACCTCGACGTTCCTGCCCGGGATCAACGACGGCTTCAAGGGGGCCGACGGCAAGCTCTACGGCCTGTCCAAGGACTTCTCGCCGCTGGCCATGTATGCCAACACCGACCTGCTCGCCCAGGCCGGCATCAGCGCCCCGCCGACCACCTGGGAGGAGCTGCGGGCGGCCGCGCAAAAGATCCAGGTGACCGGCGGCAAGCCGATCTGCCTGTCGCCGGACTGGGCCCGTGCGCTCGCCTTCGTCTACCAGAACGGCGGCGAGCTGTTCAGCCCCGACTTCAAGTCGGTCAACGTGGACACCCCGGAGACCCGGGAGGCGCTGAACTTCTACGTCGGGCTGGTGAAGGACGGCCTGGCCGAGATCCCGGCCAAGCTGGGCGTCGGATGGTGCGGCGAGGCGCTCGGCAAGGGCAAGGCGGCGATCGTCTTCGAAGGCAACTGGCTGGTCCCGCCCATGAAGAGCGACTACCCGAAGACCAAGTACGCGATCTACCCCATGGTGAAGGGGAAGCAGGCCGGCAACATCTCGTTCACCAATGCGTACTCGATGGCGGCCGACTCCAAGAACAAGAACGCCGCCTGGACCCTGATCCAGTACCTCACCGGTGCGGAGGGCATGAAGACCTGGACCTCCGGTGGCCTCGCGCTGCCGTCCCGGAGCGACGTGGCCCCGCAGCCGGGCCTCGAGGTCTTCACCAAGGAGGCCGAGGGGGCGCGGCCCTGGGCCTTCCCGCCCGGGTTCGCCAACGTGCGCACGGTGATGGGCAACGAGATCACCAACGCCATGCAGGGCAAGACCTCCGTCGACGCCGCCGTCAAGAAGGTGTCGGACGAGGCCACCGCGGCGCTGTCCAAGTGAGCTGACCGGCCGCCGCCCGGACCGAGCGCGGTCCGGGCGGCGCCGGCGAGGGAGGTGGCGCAGTGACGACGGTCCTCGAGCCCGCCGTCGGCGGCCGGGCGCCGGACGCCAAGCCGGCCGGCCTCGGGCAGAAGCGGAAGGAGATGCTCGTCGGGTACGCCTTCGTGGCCGTGCCGATGGGCGTTTTCCTCACCTTCTTCATCTTCCCGATGCTCTACGCCGCGTACATCTCGGTGTTCGATTGGGGCGTCCGCGGCAAGATCGAGCAGGTCGGGCTGGCGAACTACCGCGAGCTGCTCGGCGACGAGCTCTTCTGGCGTTCGGTGCGCAACACGGTGCTGTACGCGGTCGAGGTGGTGGCGCTGCAGACCCCGATCGGCCTCATGCTGGCGCTGATCGTCAACGCCGGCATCCGCGGCCGGACGTTCTTCCGGGCCGCGTTCTACTTCCCGTCGCTGGCCTCCTCGGCGGCGATCACGGCGATCTTCATCTTCATCCTCAACGCCGGCGGCCTGTTCAACCGGATCCTCGGCTTCTTCGGGCTGCCGGACGGCACCGCCTGGTTCGGCGACGACCGCTACGCCCTGCACGCGATCGTCGGGCTCAACGCCTGGACGACGTCCGGCACGATCATGCTCTTCTACCTGGCCGCGCTGCAGTCCATCCCGACGGACGTGTACGAGGCGGCGGCGATCGACGGCACGAGCCGGTGGCGGACGTTCTGGAAGGTCACCATGCCGCTGCTCAAGCCGGGGCACTTCTTCGTGCTGACGGTGTCGATCATCGGGGCGCTCAAGGTCTTCGACCAGGCCTACATCGTCTCCCGGGGTGAGGGCGGGCCCAACTACTCCACGCTGACCATCGTGCTGCAGCTCTACCGCTCGGCGATCAACGACCTCCGCTTCGGGTACGCGGCCGCGATGGGCGTCTTCTTGTTCGTCCTCCTCTTCACGGTGACCCTGATCCAGAAGCGGCTCTTCGGGAACACGGAGGCGTCGTGATGGCCGGCATAAAGACCAGCACCGAGGGCAGGACCCCGCCGGTCACGCCGGCTCCGGACGCCGGCACCCCGGCCCGGCCGGCCGGGCAGGTCGCCGGCCGGGTGGTGCTCTACGCGCTGCTGACCCTGCTCGCGCTCGTCTTCTTCGTGCCGTTCCTGTGGAGCGTGAGCACCTCGCTGAAGACGCTGCCGGACTCCAACCAGTTCAACCTGCTGCCGCCGAACCCGACGCTGGCCGGCTACCGGGAGGCGCTGACCACCTTCAACTTCGCCCAGTACGCGCTGAACAGCGCGATCGTGGCCACCGCGATCACCGCCTGCAACGTGGTGCTGGCCTCGCTCGGCGGGTACGCCTTCGCCCGGCTGCGCTTCCCCGGCCGGGACCTGCTCTTCCTGCTCGTGCTGGCGACGCTGATGATCCCGGACCAGCTGCGGCTGGTCCCGGTCTACCAGATGCTCACCGGCCTCGAGCTGATCAACACCCGCCACGGCTACGTGCTCATCAACCTCGTGCAGGCGACCAGCCTGTTCCTCATGCGGCAGTACTTCCTCTCGTTGCCCAAGGACCTGGAGGAGGCGGCGAAGCTGGACAACGCCGGCTACGTGAAGACCTTTTGGAAGGTGATGCTGCCGCTCGCCGGCCCCGCTGTGGCCAGCGTGGTGATCCTCGTCTTCCAGGGCGCCTGGAACGAGTTCTTCTGGCCGCTGCTCATCTTCCAGGACCGCGACCTGTTCACGCTGCCGATCGGCATCACCCAGTTCGCCTTCACCTACCAGACCAACTGGCCGCCGCTGATGGCGGCGTCGGTGATCTCGATCCTGCCGATCTTCGTGCTGTTCGTCTTCCTGCAGCGCTACTTCGTGGCCGGAGCGGCCGCGGCCGCGGTCAAGGGATGACCGACGTGACCGTGCGGACCGCCCTGGCCGAGGCGGTCGGCGGGCTCTACCGCAACTCGTGGCGGCTGGTGGTCGCCAACGCGGCGGTGGCCGCGGCCGTGCTGGTGCCGCTCGGGCTGGCCATCCGGACCGCCTCACTGGTGCCGATGGTGCTCGCGGTGCTGGCCGGCCCGGCGCTGGCCGGGCTGGCGTACTGCGTGGTGACGCTGCAGCAGAGCGACACCGGCGAGATCCGGGTGGCCGACTTCGGGATCGGGGTGCGCCGGCTCTGGCGGCGCGGGCTGGCGCTGGGCGGGGTGGCCGCCCTGGTCCTCATCGCCGGCGTCGTCGCGGTGCTCGACTACCTGGCGCGCGGCGGGGTCTTCCTGGTGCCGGCCTTCCTCTGCGCGTACCTGCTGGTCGTGGTGGTGCTCTTCCAGCTCGTGCTCTGGCCGCTCGCCGCGCACCAGGCCGACCGTCCGCTCGCGACCACCGTGGCCGCGGCGTTCGCCGTCCTGCTGCACCGCTGGCGGGCGGTGCTCGCCCTCGGCCTGGTCCTGCTGCCGGTCACCCTGCTCGGGGCGGCCGCGGTGCTGCCGCTGCTGACCCTCACCGTCGCGTTCTCCCTCCTCGCCGCCGCCCACGTGGTGCTGCCGCGGCCCGACCCGATTCCGGAGGTCTGACATGGCCGGCGTGACGTTCGACCGCGTCCGCAAGGAGTACGGCTCCGTGGTGGTGATCCCCGAGCTGAGCCTGGAGGTCGGGGACGGCGAGTTCCTGGTGCTGGTGGGGCCGTCGGGCTGCGGCAAGTCGACCGCGATGCGGATGATCGCCGGGCTGGAGGAGATCACCGCGGGCCGGCTGCTCATCGGCGACCGGGTCGTCAACCACCTCGCCCCGGGCGACCGCAACGTCGCCATGGTCTTCCAGTCGTACGCGCTCTACCCGCACATGACCGTCTACGACAACCTGGCTTTCGGTCTGCGCAACCTCAAGATGCCCGCGGACGAGATCGACCGGCGGGTGACCGAAGCGGCCACCATGCTCGACCTCACGCCGCTGGTCAAGCGCAAGCCCAAGCAGCTGTCCGGCGGGCAGCGGCAGCGGGTGGCGCTCGGCCGGGCCATCGTCCGCGACCCGGCCGTGTTCCTCATGGACGAGCCGCTGTCCAACCTGGACGCCAAGCTGCGGGTGGAGACCCGGGCCAACATCCTCAAGCTGCACCAGCGGCTCGGCACCACCTTCGTCTACGTCACCCACGACCAGGTCGAGGCGATGACCATGGGCGACCGGATCGCGGTGCTCGACAAGGGCGAGGTCCAGCAGGTCGGCTCGCCGGAGGAGCTCTACACCGAACCGGCCAACCTCTTCGTCGCCGGCTTCATCGGCTCCCCGTCGATGAACCTGCTCACGGTGACCCCGGAGACGGTGGACGGCCGGACGGTGCTGGCCGCGGGGCCGCTGCGGATCGAGCCGGCCGAGGACGTCGCGGCGGCGGCGAGCGGGCACGGTGCCGTGATCGCCGGCTTCCGCCCGGAGCACCTGCGGCTGGCCGGCGGCGGCCCGGCGGCTGCGACACTGGAGGCCACCGTCGAGGTGGTGGAATACCTCGGTGAGGAGCAGCTGGTGCACCTCGCGGCCGGGGACACCACCTTCGTGGCCAAGCTGGACGTGGACCGGCTGCGGCCGACGCCGGGGGATCGGATGGCGCTGACCGTGCCGCGCGGGCGCTTCATGCTCTTCGACCCGGCGACCGAGCGGCGGCTGGACGCCGACCGGCTCGCGGGCGTGTGAGGGTGGCCCTCGACGGCGGCCATCCTTCGCTGCACCGGCTGGTCAGCTGCCTGGCCGCGCCGACGACCGTGCTGTCCGACCCGGACGGCCAGGTGCGGCCGGGCGGCGCCGCCGGCGTGCTGCACGCCGACCTGCGGGTCCTCAGCGAGATGGTGCTCACCGTGGCGGGCCGGGAGCCGGAGCCGGTGGGTCACGCGATCGGCGACGCCGCCCGGGTCGCGTTCGTGGCGGTGCTGCCGGGGCTCGGCGACGAGCAGTCCGACCCGACCGTCCGGCTCGAGCGCCGGCGGCGGGTCGAGGTCGGCGTGGTCCGGGAGACCGTGCTGCTGATCAACGACGCCCGCCGCCCGGTCGAGGCGACGCTGACCCTGCGGCTCGGCAGCGACCTGGCGCCGATCGTCGCGGTCCGGCGCGGCCGCCCGCCGGCGCCGGCCGCGCCGACGCTGGCCGGCGGGGCCGTCCACTGGCGCCGGCCGGAGGGCGCCGCCGCGGCGGCGGTGTGGCCGCGGCCGGACTCGGCCACAGTGGACGGTACGGCCGCCGAGCTGAGCTGGCGGCTCGCCGTCCCCCCGCGCGGCACGGCACAGGTCGAGCTGGTGCTGACCGCGGACGTGCCCCGGCCGGACACCGACCCCCGGGCTCCGGTGCTGGCCGCCGCCCCCGACCCGGCGCCCTGGCGGCGGTCGGCAGTGGACAGCGTGGACCGCGACCTGACGGCGCTGGTCCACCGCTCGCTGGCCGACCTGGAGGGCCTGCGGATGGCGCCGCGGGACCGGCCGGAGCAGGTCTTCGCGGCGGCCGGGACGCCGTGGTATTTCACCCTCTTCGGCCGCGACTCGCTGTGGACCGCGCAGCTGATGCTGCCCTTCGGCACCGAGCTGGCGCTGGGCACGCTGCGGGTGCTGGCCGAGCGGCAGGGCGAGCGGGTGGACCCGGAGACCGGCGAGCAGCCGGGCAAGATCCTGCACGAGGTGCGGTCCGGGCCGCCGCCGCCCGGCGGGCACGGCCTGCCGCCGGTCTACTACGGCACCATCGACGCGACCCCGCTGTGGGTCACCCTGCTGCACGACGCCTGGCGGTGGGGGCTGCCCGAGGCGGCGGTGCGGGAACTGCTGCCGGCGCTGCACGCCGCGGTGGGCTGGCTCACCGAGCACGCGGCGGGCGCCGACGGCTTCGTCCGCTATGTCGACGCGTCCGGGCGGGGGCTGGCCAACCAGGGCTGGAAGGACTCCGGCGACGCCGTCCAGCACCCCGACGGGCGGATCGCGGCCGCTCCCATCGCGCTGGTCGAGGCGCAGGCGTACGTGCACCGGGCGCTGCTCGACGCGGCCGCCCTGCTGTCCACCGTGGACGGTGACGGGCCGGCCGCGGACGCGGCCCGCAGGCATGCCGCCGCACTGGCCGACCGCTTCCGAGCCGCCTTCTGGGTCACCGACGAGCACGGGCCGTTCCCGGCGCTGGCCCTGGACGCGGCGGGCGCACCGGTGGCCTCGCTGTCCTCCAACATCGGCCACCTGCCCGGCACCGGCCTGCTCGACGAGGCGGAGACGGCGCTGGTCGCCGCCCGGCTGAGCGGGCCCGACCTGGACAGTGGCCACGGGCTGCGCACGCTGGCCGCCTCGCACCGCTCGTTCAACCCGCTCGGCTACCACACCGGGTCGGTGTGGCCGCACGACACCGCGATCGCGGTGCTGGCCGCCGCCCGCGCCGGCCACCCCGGGCCGGCCGCCGCGCTGGCCCGCGGGCTGGTCGCCGCCGGCCGGGTGTTCGACTTCCGGCTGCCGGAGCTGTACGGCGGGACCGCCGCGGCGGCCGGCGAGCCGGTGCTCGCCTACCCGGCGGCGTGCCGGCCGCAGGCGTGGTCCGCGGCCGCGGCCGCCGCGCTGGTCACCGCCGCGCTCGGGCTGCGGGCCGACGTGCCGGCCGGGGAGCTGTGGGTGGAGCCGCCGGCCGCGTTCGCGTCCTGGTTCCCGCTGTCCGTCCGGGGCCTGCGGGTGGCCGGCACCCGGCTGGACGTGGCGGTGGACGCGGCCGGTGGGGTCGACGTGGACACCACGGCCGAGCTGACCGTGCACACCCGGCGGGACCGGTGAGTCAGGAGCGGCCTGAGTACGGCGGGGCGAAGACGACCAGCACGGCGAGGTCCTCGGTCACGTCGTGGAAGCGGTGCTCCTCGCCGGCCGGCACGAACAGCGCCGTGCCGGGGCCGACCGGCACCGTCGCGCCGCCGGCGGTGAAGGCGCCGCGGCCGGCGAGCACGACGTAGACCTCGTCCTCGGCGTGCGGCACCTGGTCGTCCACCCCGCCCGCCGGGATGCTGTACGTGCCCGCGCTCAGCGCGGCCGACCGCACGTGCTCGACGTAGTCGTTGGGCTCGCCGGCGGCCGGCGGCGCGTAGCGGCCGGCATGGGGGAGGTGCTCCACACCCGCAGTCTGCCCGCCCGGCAGGATTGGGGCCGTGAGTCGACGGGCGAGTGAGCATCGCAGGGCGCCCCAGGCGCCCGACGAGCGGAGCGAGTCCGGAGGCGAACCGTGGACGGAGCAGGCGCGGATGCCGGCGGTGCCGCCGGGGACGGGCTGGCCGGGCGACCCGGCCGACCCGGCCACGCCGGTGGCCGCCGACCCGGCCGCGGTCGCCGCGCTGGCCGCCGGGTCGGCCACAATGGAGCAGCTGGACGCCCGGGTGTCGGTCTGCCGGGCCTGCCCGCGGCTGGTCGGCTGGCGGGAGGAGGTCGCGCTGACCCGGCGGGCCGCGTACGCCGACCAGGTCTACTGGGGACGGCCGGCACCCGGCTTCGGTCCGGTGGACGCGCGGATCGCGGTGGTCGGGCTGGCCCCGGCGGCGCACGGCGCCAACCGCACCGGCCGGGTCTTCACCGGCGACCGCAGCGGCGACTGGCTCTACGCCGCGCTGCACCGCGCCGGCCTGGCCGACCAGCCGACCTCGGTGCACGCCGGTGACGGGCTGGCGCTCACCGATACCCGGGTCGTCGCCTCCGTCCGCTGCGCACCGCCGGCGAACAAGCCCACCCCGGCCGAGCGCGACGCCTGCCGGCCCTGGCTGGTGCGCGAGCTGGAGCTGCTCGCGCCGGCGCTGCGGGTGGCGGTGGTGCTCGGCGCTTTCGGCTGGCAGGCGCTGTGGCCGGCGCTGGCGGCGGCTCGGATCGCGCCCACGCCGGTGCCGCGGCCGGCCTTCGGCCACGGGGTCGAGGTGGCGGCCGGCCGGCTGACCGTGCTCGGCTGCTACCACGTCTCCCAGCAGAACACGTTCACCGGTCGGCTGACCGAGCCGATGCTCGACGCCGTGTTCGCCCGAGCGCGCGAACTGGCCGGCTGAGCCGCCGGACTGCCGTGGTTTGACCGATGCGGCGGCCCGCGTCCAGACCGACGGTGGAGGTCCCGACGATGGGAGCCCCGATGCGTCGAGTCCTCGGCACCTTGCTGGCCACCGTGCTGGCCGCCTTCGGCCTGGCCGCCGCCACCACCGCCCCGGCGCAGGCCGCCACCGCGCGGACGCCGGTGGTCTTCGTGCACGGCTTCCTCGGCGACTCCAGCAACTGGGGCGCCGCCCTGCTCAACTTCCGGGCCGCCGGCTACGCCGCGGACGAGCTCTACACGTACGACTACAACTGGGCCGGGGACAACATCGTCAACGCCCACGGGCTGGGCACCTTCGTCGACCAGGTGCGGTCGCGCACCGGCCACGGCCAGGTCGACATCGTCAACCACTCGATGGGCGGGCTGGTCACCGGCTGGTACGTCAACAAGCTGGGCGGCCAGCCGAAGGTCCGGCACGTCGCCTCGATCGCCGGCGCCAACCACGGCACCACGGCCGCGTACGCCTGCATCGCCTTCACCAGCTGCCAGCAGATGGTGCCTGGCTCGGACTTCATCCGGACCTACACCGCCGGGGATGAGACGCCGGGCAGCACCCGCTACGGCACCTGGTACTCGCCCTGCGACGGGGTGATCCTGCCGTACCACAGCACGCCGCTGGCCGGCGCGACCAACAACTTCGTGCTCTGCCAGAACCACCTCGGCTTCCTGGTCGACCCGTTCGTCCTCGGCTCGGTACGGCGGTTCCTCGGCACCTGACCGGGGTCCGGCGCGCAGCAGCTCCCGGGTCAGCTCGACCCGGGAGCGCACGCCGAGCCGGGCGAAGATGTGCCGCAGGTGGTGCTCGACGGTCCGCGGGCTGAGCCCGAGCCGGGCCGCGACCTCCCGGTTGGTCCCGCCGCCGGCGACCAGCCGGGCCACCGGCCACTCCGCCGGGGTGAGGTCGAGCGAGCTGACCGGGCCGGGCAGCTCGACCACCGGCACCCCCTCCAGCCCGCCGGTGGCGAACGCGGCCAGCAGCGCCACCCGGCTGCCGGCCAGCCGCCGGCCGGCGAAGCCGAGCGCGTCCCGCGACACCGGGTCGAGCAGGTCGGCCGCCGCGACCCGGCACAGCACCGGCCGGCCGGCGCCGCCGAGCAGGTCGAGCACCGCGGCGCCCAGCACCAGCCGGTCGACCCGGCCGGTGGACCGGCTGGTGGACCGGCCGAGCACCCGGCGCAGCTCTGCCGCCTGCGGTGCCGGCAGCGAGCCGACCCGCCCGGCCAGCGGCCGCAGCAGCCCGTGCAGGCCGGCGCCGTGCAGCCGGGACTCGGCCCGTACGCCCGTCACCCGCAGATGCAGCACGTCGCCGGCGGCGGCGCGGGCCGCGGCCAGCACCGCCGCCCGGGCCGGCTCCGAGCCGCCCCGGACCACCAGCGCGCCGCCGTGACCGGCGCGGGCACCGGCGAGCAGCCGCGCGACCACCGCGGGCGCCCCGGAGCCGGTGACGGCGGTCATGACGCCATGGTGAGCGAAAGTTACCGGCCGGTAAATGCCCCGTACGGATACCGGCCCACCCACCGGGTGGCAGGCTGGGCGGGTGCGCGGGTCCGGTCCGACCGCCCGGGTCACGGCGATCGCCGTCGTGGTCCTCGCCGCGCTCGCCCTGGTCGCGCTGGCCGCTCGCAGCGAGCGGGCCGGGACGGTGACCACGGCCCCCACGGTGAGCCCGACGGCGCCCTCGGAGCCGAGGATCTCCGGGCCGGTGAAGCCGGACGACCGCGAGCTGAACCGGGACCGGGGGACCGACACCTCGGGCGACGAGATGCCGGACATCGTCGTGGTGGTCCTCGGCATCGCCATCCTGGCGCTCGCGGTGTCCGCGATGCTGGTCTTCGCGGTCGCGGTCCGGCCCCGGGTCTCGCTGCCGGAGCTCGGCCGGGCCGTCGGGGCGGCGCCGGACGTCGGCCGCTCGTCGCCGGGCCGGGACGCCGCCGCGGCCCGGCTGGCCGCGGCCGCCCGGGCCGGGCTGCTCGAGCTGGAGCACGGCGGCCCGGGCGAGGGCGTGGTGGCCTGCTGGGTGCTGCTGGAGCGGGCCGCCGCGGACGCCGGCACCCACCGGGCCCGCCCGGACACCCCGTCGGAGCTGGTCGGCCGGCTGATCGACCGGCACGACGTGTCGCCGGGACCGCTGCTGCGGCTGGCCGAGCTCTACCGCGAGGCCCGCTACTCCCGGCACGTGCTGCCGGAGTCGGCCCGGACCGAGGCCCGGGAGCTGCTGGCCCGGGTCGCCACCGAGCTCGCCGACAACCCCCTCGGCAGCCACCGATGAGTCGGCGGAGCGGCCGGCGGGGGGCGGCGGGCCGGCTGGCCGGGGAGGTCGGCCTGATGGTGGTCGGCGCGGCCGTCGGCGCCGGCGCGCTGTCGCTGGGCTTCCTCGCCGCCGGCTACCGCTCCGCCGTCGCCCTCTGCGTTGCTGCCGGCCTCGCGCTGGCCGTGTGCTGGCGGCTGACCGCCGCGGTCGCCCCGCCGCCGGCGGCCCCGCCGCAGCGCTCCGACCGGCCCGCGCCCGACGACGGCCTGGTCGAGCTGACCGCCCTGGAACACCGGCTGTCGTGGGGTAGCGTTGATGCGGACCGCTTCCGGGAGCGTGTCCGCCCGCTGCTCGTCGACCTGTCCGTGGCCCGCCTGCGGTCCCGGCACGGGGTCGATCCCGCCGCGCAGCCGGAAGAGGCCCGCCGGATCCTGGGAGAGTCGCTGTGGGAGATGGTGACCGGACCACCGCCGACCCGGTCCCCGAGCCGGCCGGAGCTGGCCCGGCTGGTCGAGGCCCTGGAGCGGATCTGAGCGCGGGTCCGGCGCCGCTGCCGCTGCCGGAGCTGTGGGAGGCCTGCGACGCGGTGCTCGACGCGGTCGACCGGGTGCTGGTCGGCAAGCGCCGGCCGCTCGCGCTGGTGCTGGCCGGCGTCCTCGCCGGCGGGCACGTGCTGCTGGAGGACGTCCCCGGGCTGGGCAAGACGCTGGCCGCCCGGTCGCTGGCCCAGGCGCTCGGGCTCGACTTCCGCCGGCTGCAGTTCACCCCGGACCTGCTGCCCTCCGACGTCACCGGCTCGTTCGTGTACGACCAGCGCGCCGGCGACTTCGTCTTCCGCGCCGGCCCGTTGTTCTGCGGGCTGCTGCTCGCCGACGAGATCAACCGCACCCCGCCGAAGACGCAGTCCGCGCTGCTGGAGGCGATGCAGGAGCGGCAGGTCACCGTCGAGGGCCGGACCTTCCCGCTGGCGGAGCCGTTCCACGTCATCGCGACGGCCAACCCGATCGAGTACGAGGGCACCTACCCGCTGCCGGAGGCGCAGCTGGACCGCTTCCTGATCCGGGTCGGCTTCGGCTATCCGGACCGGGAGGAGGAGGTGGACGTGCTGCGGCGGCGGGTGGCGCGGCGGCAGGAGGCCACCTGGCTCGACCCGGTGCTCGACGCGGAGGGGCTGCGCCGGGCCCAGCGGACGGTCGAGGAGGTGGAGGTGGACGACACGGTCGCCGGCTACTGCGTCGACCTCGCCGCCGCCACCCGGTCCCGCCCGCAGGTGCTGGTCGGCGCGTCCCCGCGCGGCGCGCTCGGCCTGATGCTGGTGGCCCGCGCGCACGCGGTGCTGCGCCGGCGCGACTACGTGACCCCGGAGGACGTGAAGGCGATCGCGGTCTCCGTGCTGGCCCACCGGCTGACGCTCAAGCCGGAGATGTGGATGCGCCGGGTGGCGCCCGAGGACGTCGTCCGCGAGGTGCTCGGCGAGGTCCCGGCGCCGCCGACGGTGCGGCCCGGCCAGCCGGACCGGTCGGCGCGGCCCGGGCAGCCGGGCCGCCCGGAGCCGGTCCGGCGCTGACCGGTGGACGACCGACCCGCCGGCTGGCGCCCCACCGCCGCGTACGCGCGGGCGGTCGGGGTGGGTGCCGCCCTGCTGCTCGGGGCGGTGCTGCTGCGCCGGCCCGACCTCGTCGTGCTCGCCGCGCCGCTGCTGGTCGGCACCGCGCTGGCGCTGGCCGGCCGGCCCGCCACCGGTCCGGAGCTGCGGCTGTCCGGACCGCCGGAGACGCTGCTCGAGGGCGGGCGGGCCGTCATGACGGCGACGGTGACCGCGCCGGACGGGATGGACACCGTCGCCGTCGTGCTGGCCGTCCCGCTGTGGCTGGACCCGGAGACCGGTGGGGTGCCGCCGGCCGTCGCGGTGCCGGTCCCGGCCGGGGGCGGGCCGGTGCGCGGTAGCGTTCCCGCTGGTGGCCCGGCGCTGGGGCCGCCGGCAGGTCGGCCCGGCCACCCTGTATGCCACCGCCGCGCACGGCCTGCTCGCCTGGCCGCCGGTCGGCTCGGCGCCGCTGGCGACCGCGACCTGGCCGCTGCGGGCGGACTTCGCCGCCGGGGACGTGGTGCCCCGGGCGGAGGGGCTGATCGGCGGCCACCCGTCCCGCCGGCCCGGCGAGGGCAGCGACGTGGCCGGGGTCCGGCCGTTCGTGATCGGTGACCGGCTGCACCGGATCAACTGGCGGGTCACCGGCCGGACCGGGACGCTGCACGTCACCTCGACGTACGCCGACCGCGACACCGAGGTGCTGCTGGTCCTGGACAGCCGGCAGGACCTGGGCCGGTCGCCGGACAGCTCGCTGGACACCGGGGTGCGGGCCGCGGCCGCGGTGGCCGAGCACTACCTGCGGGCCGGCGACCGGGTCGGGATGGTCGACCTCGGTCAGCGCTTCCGCGCGGTGCCGGCCCGGGCCGGGCGCGGCCACCTGGTCCGGCTGCTCGACCTGATGCTGAACGCGCGTGCCCTCGACCTGTCGGACGACGACGCCCGGTCCGCCGCCCCGCCGGCCGCCGAGCTGGTCGCCCGGGCCGGGCCCCACGCGCTGGTGGTGCTGCTCAGCCCGCTGGCCCGGGAGGCCGTGCTGCGCACGGTGGCCGGCCTGGCCCGATCCGGCCGGACGGTGGTCGTGGTGGACACGCTGCCGTCGGGGCTGCGGCCGGACCCGCGCGGCGAGTACACCGAGCTGGCGTTCCGGCTGTGGCGGCTGCGCCGGGACGCCGACCTGCACGGGCTGGCCGAGCTGGGGATCCCGGTGGTGCGCTGGCAGGGCGGCGGCAGCCTGGACGCGGTGCTGCGGGACGTACGGCGGGCGGCCCGGGCCCCGCGGGTGGCGCGATGAGCCGGGGTGGCCTGGCGAGGCGGGGTGGCCCGGTGAGGCAGGTGGCCCGGTGAGGCGGCCGGTGCTGCGCCGACTTCCGGCCCGGCCGGAGCTGGCCGAGCTGCGCGGCTGGTCCGGGACCGCCTGGGCGCTCCGGCTGGTGCTGCTGGTCTCCGGGGCGGCCGCGGTCGGGGTCGGCTGGTCCGGTCGGACCGGGATGCCGGCCGTGGTGGCCTTCGTCGGCGTGGTCGGTCTGCTGGCGGCGGTCGCGCAGCCGTACAGCGAAGGCCCGGCGGTGGTGCTCGGGGCGACGGCCGCCACCTGGGCCGCCGGTCACGGCGCCACCTTGCCACCGGTGCCGGCGACGCTCCTGCTCGCCGCCCTGCTGGCGGTGCACCACCAGACCGCCGCGCTGATCGCGACGCTGCCGGTCACCGCCCGGGTGGACCGCCGGCTGCTGACCCGCGCGGGCACCCACCTCGGGCTCGTGCTGGGCCTGTCCGGGCTGGTCGCCGCGCTCGCGCTGGGCGTGGCCCGGCCCGGCGGCTCGGTGCCGCTGGAGCTGGGCGGGCTGGCCGCCGCGGTGGTCGCCACCGGCGCGCTGGTGGTCGCCGGCCGCGCCCGGCGCTGACCGCCGGGGGTGGTCCACGCCTCAGCCGCGGCCGGACTGGCCCGGGTGGCAGCTGGGTACCCTCGGAACATGGCCGACAGACCGCACATCCTTGTCATCGGCGGCGGCTACGTCGGCATGTACACGGCTCTCAGGCTGCAGCGCACGCTGCGCCGGGGCGAGGCGGACGTCACCGTGGTGGACCCGCGCAACTACATGCAATACCAGCCGTTCCTGCCGGAGACCGCGGCCGGCTCGCTGGAGCCGCGGCACGTGGTGGTCCCGCTGCGCAAGGTGCTCCGCAAGTGCCGGGTGGTGACCGGCACGGTGACCGCGCTCGACCACTCCCGCCGGGTCGCCACCGTGGCGCCGGTCGAGGGCCCCAGCCAGGAGCTGTCGTACGACGTCGTGGTGGTCTCGCCCGGCTCGGTGGTCCGCACGCTGCCCATCCCCGGCCTGGCCGAGCAGGGCATCGGCTTCAAGACCGTGGCCGAGGCCATCTACCTGCGCAACCACGTGCTGTCCCGGCTGGACTACGCGGCCTCGGTGACCGACGAGGCGCGCCGCCGCAAGGCGCTCACGTTCGTCTTCATCGGCGGCGGCTACGCCGGGGTGGAGGCGTTCGCCGAGCTGGAGGACATGGCCCGCTACGCCACCCGTTACTACTCGAACATCCGGCCCGAGGACATGCGCTGGGTGCTGGTCGAGGCGGCCGGCCGGATCCTGCCCGAGGTCAGCGTGCCGATGTCGGAATACACCGTGCGCCAGCTGCTCAAGCGCGACCTCGACGTACGGCTGGAGACCCGGGTCGAGTCGCTGGTGGACGGGCACGTCGTGCTCAGCGACGGCGAGGAGTTCGACTCCGAGACCATCGTGTGGACCGCCGGGGTCAAGGCGCACCCGATGCTCAGCCGCACTGACCTGCCGCTGGACGCCAAGGGGCGGCTGGTCTGCAAGCCCGATCTGCGGGTCGACGGCGTGGAGGGCGCCTGGAGCGCCGGCGACTGCGCCGCCGTGCCCGACCTCACCGCGACCGAGCCCGGCGTCACCACCAGCCCGTCCGCGCAGCACGCGGTCCGCCAGGCCAAGACGCTGGCGGCCAACATCGTGGCCACCCTGCGGCGCGGGACGCTGACCGACTACAAGCACAAGCACGTCGGCTCGGTGGCCAGCCTGGGCCTCTACCGCGGCGTCGCCGAGGTCTACGGCATCAAGCAGCGCGGGATCATCGCCTGGTTCATGCACCGCAGCTATCACCTCATGCGGATGCCGACCCTCAACCGCAAGTCGCGGGTGCTGGCCGACTGGACCCTGGCGCTCTTCTTCCCGCGCGAGGTCGTCTCGCTCGGCCAGCTCCAGCAGCCCAAGCAGGAGTTCCAGGCCGCCGCCCGCCCCGACCCCCAGCCCGCTCAGCCCGGGGACGCCCGCGAGCCCGCTCCCGACGCCACCCGCGCCGGCTGATCGTCCGGCTCAGACCGGCGCCACTACCGGCAGACCGATCTCGGCGGCGGCCGCGGTCAGCTCGACGTCGTACGTGACGAAGCCGGTCAGCTCGGCCAGGAACGGGTCCGCGGTCGCCAGGTGGATCGCATCCAGCGACCCGAGCCGCCGGATCCCGTACGAGCGGGCCCGGGTCAGCACCGTGCTGGTGACATCGAGCAGGTAGAGGCCGCGCACCGCCTGCCCGGCGACGTACGGCACGCGCTGGGTGTCGACGCCGGCCCGGACCAGGGTGCGGCTGATCTCCAGCATCGACAGCTGACTGGTGATCAGCTCGATGCCCGCGGGCAGGGCGAGGCGCCACTCCCGGAGGGCGGTGGACTCCTTCTCCGGCTTGACGAACCTCAGCAGTGCGCAGGCGTCGAGATAGATCACCGAGCGCGTTCCCGGTCCCGCTCGGCCACGAGCATGTCCGCCGGGCTCTCGACCTCCGGGATGAGGTCGGGGATCAGGTCCGGGAGGCCCTGCTCCGCCGGCGCGGTCGCCTCGCCATCGGACACGAGCCGGTGCAGGACGCCGGGGTGTTCGACCTCGGGAACCATCCGCAGGATCGGCCGGCCGCGATCGGTCACCAGGATCGACTCGCCGGCCCGGACCCGGGCCACCGCCTTGGACGGGTTCTGGTTCAGCTCCCGCAGCCCGATCGTCTCCACCAATCCAATGTACCTACATCGTGTAGCTACATCAACTCGTAGCGGAAGTCGGCGGCGCCGGGCCGCTCGTGCCCGACCATCATGAGCAGCAACGGCACCTCGCCGGTGTCGGCCAGCCCGAGCTCCTCGACGTAGGAGACCGCGTCGAAGCCGAGCGTCACCCCGCAGGCCAGCTCCAGCGCGGCCGCGGCGGTGTAGACGGCCTGGCAGCTGGCCCCGACCAGCGCGGTGACCAGCCGGTAGCCGCGGTCGCCGGCCACGTCCAGCACCGCGCCGGTGCGCACCGCCGGGACGAGCACCGCGCCGGCCTGCTCGAGGTTGTAGTTGGCCAGGAAGTAGTTGCGCTGCAGGAACTCGCCCGGCTGCCCGGCCCGGACCAGCCGCAGCTCGCCGGTCGCCGGGTCGTGCCGGTAGCTGCCCGGCGGGACGCCCTCGACGTGGTTGACGAAGACGTACAGCGAGGCGAGCGGCAGGCCGGCGCCGGTGGCGTCGGTGGGCAGCTGCGCGCCGGCGGCCGCGGCGGCCAGCACGGCGGCCAGCTCGGCCCGGCTGGTCGGCCGCCGCTCGGTGAACCGTCCGAAGCTGCTCCGCCGGTCGCGCAGCGCGGTCCGTACGTCGACCTCGAGCGGGGCCGGCGCCGGCAGCGCGACCCGCTCGCCGCCCGGAGGCACCGCCGCGGGTGCGGCCGCCGCCAGGGCCGCCCGGTCCGGCCGTCCCTGGCTGTCCACAGTGGAGGCGTGCACGCCCCGCACCATCGGGAAGTCCAGCACGGTCCGGGACGTCCCGGCGTCGGCGCGGCGCACCCGCACCCCCGGCTCCGGGTCGCTGTCGTCCGGCCGGCCCGCCCAGCGCAGCGGCACCACCGCGAACAGGCCCTCCCGCTCGCCGTCCACGCCGAGCAACCGGGTCAGCCGCGGCTCGTCGAACCACAGCACGGGGTCCAGCCGCAGCCCGCGGGCGTGCGCCCACATCCGCCAGGTCTGCAGCAGCGCGCCGGTGTCCATGGTGACCACGTGGTACGAGAAGCTGTTGTACTTGAAGGAGCTCTGCCAGAACTGGACGCCCAGCAGCAGGAACTGGTCGGTCCCGGCATCCGCGCCGGCGGCCGCCACCCGCACCTCGCCGGACACGTCGCCGGCCAGCAGCCGCTCCAGCCCGTGCCGGCCCGGCGAGTAGTGGTAGACGCCGGGCAGCACCGGCGCGCTCGGCCCGGCCACCCAGTAGACGCTGATCGGGTAGAGCCCGCCGCCGGAGGCGGTGCCGCGCGACCAGTTCGCCTCCCGGTAGCTCGGCAGCGCCGGCAGGTCGGTGTTCGCCTGGACGCCCAGCCGGCGGCCGACCAGCCCGTACGAGTCGAGCAGCAGGCCGCCGAGCAGCGGCAGCGTGAAGCACCCGGGCCCGCCCGGCCCGGTGAGCCCGGCCTGCACGGTCGCGTCGGCCGGGTAGTCGCCGGCCGGCAGCGGGACCAGCTCGGTGCCCGGGAAGAACTTCGCCTTGCGCGGCCGGTCGCCCCAGTCCGGGACGAAGTCGGCCGGCTCCATCGCCACCCGGCTGCGGCGCACGACGGCGTCGGCGTACTGGCGGACCGTGGTCGTCGTCTCCACCGGTCTCCTCCCGGGCGCGGTCGGTGCGGTCGGTCGTGCGGTCGGTCGTGCGGTCTCTGCGGCGGACGAGGGCGTGGTCATGGGAACGGGTGCGAGCCGCCGGCCGGCGTCCGTCCAGGGCAGGTCAGCCCCCATCGGCCGCCCCGAGGTCGACCAGCACCCGGGCCACGTGCAGCCCGCCCTCGGCCAGGTCGGGGGCGGCCGCCGGCACCGCGAGGGTGTCCCAGCCGCTGTCCCGGACCCGGTCCAGCACGCCGGTCACCGACAGCCGCGAGTCCAGCCGGGCCCGCCGGGAGCCGGTCACGGTCAGCGTGGCCGGGTCCAGGTCGGGCAGCACCGGGTCGCCGGGATCGAGCACCGCGCCGGCCCGGGCCAGCTGCACGCCGCCGATCAGGTCGCGCAGCGCAGCCACCGCGGCCCGCCGCCACTCCGGCGCGGCGCCCAGCGCCCACCGCGGCGCCGCCGGGCCGTCCGGGTCGCCGGGGGTGCGGGCGAGCAGCACCGGCGCCGGCGAGGCCAGCGCCAGCAGCTCCGGCGCCAGCCCGAGGTCGGCCGCCGAGGCGAGCAGGAAGGCCAGCTCCGGGTCCGACGACAGCGAGCCCGGGTCGACCAGGCCGACCTCGCACTCCCGGCGCAGCGCGCGGTCCAGCGCCACCCAGGACAGCGCGGACAGCAGCCCGCGGGCGACGGCCGCCGCGGGCGTGCTGCCCGCGCCGGTGCCCGCCGCGGTCGCGGTGAACGCGCCGTCCGCGTTGTGCCGGCCGAGCGGGCGGACGGCGCCCGCCGGCACCAGCACCGGCTCGCCGGTGCCGAGCGAGGTCGCCGGCACCCAGGCGGCGGGGGCGGCCGCGGCCCCGCTCGCGGTGGCCAGCCGGGCCGGGTCGACGGCGCGGGCGTCGTCCGGCGCCGGGGGGAGGGCCAGCGGCAGCGCGTGCTCGGCGTACACCACCGCGGCCGCGCGCAGCGCCCGGATCCGGGCCCCGGCGACGTGCCGCAGGTCGACCGCGCTGATCGTGCGGCGGGTGCCCGGTCCGACCGCCACCTCGATCGAGCCGACCTTGAGCGGCAGCTGCGTCCACTCCTCGTCGGCCCAGCCGACGAACGGGCCGGTGTCCGGCTGCACGAGCACCGACCGGGCCTCCAGCGCGGACAGCGCCCGGTCGCCGTCGTCGTCCGGGACCGGCCCGGCGGGGGAGCCGTTGGCCGCGGCGCGGGACCCGTTGGCCGTCGCTGCCGGCCCGCCAGGCCCGCCGGGGCCGGCCGGCTGGGCCGGCCCGGCCGGCTGAGCCGGCCCGCTCCGCCAGCCGGCGACCGCGGCCGGGTCCACCGCCGGCGCGCCCGCCAGCAGCGGCGCACAGAACGGGCAGCGCGGGTCCGGCAGCAGCGGTTGCGCGGTGACGTCCAGCGACGCGACGTCCTGCACCAGCAGCTGCCGCCGGGTCTCCGCCGGCAGCGCCCCGGTGCGCAGCCGGAAGACCTCGTAGCCGAGCAGGTTGCCGACCATCGCGGCCAGCGGCCCGGGCGGCACCGCCCCGGGCGGCGGGGTGCCCAGCGCGACGGCCTGCCACAGCCCGGCCGCCGCGGCGCCGTCCCCGGCGGCGCCCAGCCGCACCGCCGCGCAGGCCCAGCAGCCGGCCTCGCCGGCCACTGTGGACGGTCCCACCACCACGCGGTCGCCCAGCGTCCAGGCGGTCAGCAGCGTCACCCCGGCCGGCAGCCCGGCCCGCAGCAGCCGCAGCACCTCGCGCGGGCCGTCCGGCTCCGGGGTGACCACCACGACGTCGACGCCGGCCAGGTCGCCGCCGGGCCGGCTCACCTCCACCGGGCAGCCGGCGGCGGCCAGCTCGGCCGCCTCGGCGTCCCGCTCCGGGTCGTCCACGGCGGACGCGACCGCGGCGGACCCGTTGCGCACCAGGCTGAGCGCGCACCAGCGGGCGACCTCGTCGGTGCCCAGCACCGCCACCCGGGTGCCGCGGAACCGCTCGAACCGGCGGGCCGCGTCGTCCGCGTAGTGGTCGACGTACGCCACCTGGGCGGCGAAGCGCCCGGCCACCGCCGGCGGCAGCGGGCCCGGCCCGTCGGTGCCGGGCGCGACGTCCCGGGCGAACCCCCGCTCATACAGGCTGGCCACCAGGCTGCCGACCATCGCCCGGCGCTGCTCGTCCAGGCCCTCGCACAGGTCGGCCACCCGGGCGGCGCCGTCGAGGTGGGGGACGAGCATGGTGGCGAACCGGTACGCCGACCTCCCGGTCAGCGCGAAGCCCCCGTGCGCGTTGTGGAAGACCGCCCCGTCGGCCGTCTCCGTGCAGAGCACGTCGCGACGGATCCGGGGCCGGGTCTCGGCCACCCGCTCGTACGCCGGCGTGTTCTCGGGCATCGCGAGGAAGCGGGTGCGACTGTCGCCGGGCGTCGGCTCCGGCTGCATTGATCACCTCGCTAGGCCAGGGGTCAGGGCGCACACCCACTGCGACCCCGTCGGCCCGTCGCGCAGCAGTTCGTACTCCACGGTAACGTCGGGCCCGGAAGGTGTAATTAGGCCGGATCGGTGATTGTCGTTTTTGTCCGCTGTCGGTTACCCGCGTTTCCCGGCGTGAGCGGGGCCGTAAGGTCGTCCCGTGACCGCAGCGGTGGAGTCGGTCCGGACCGCCGCGACCGCGGCCCGGGCGGCGGCGGGCAGCGTGGCGGGGGCCGCGGCGGAGACCGTGGACGCGGCGCTGCGCGGGATCGCCGACCGGCTGGCCGGCGCCGGCCGGGAGCCGGTGCTCGCCGCCAACACCGCCGACCTGCGGGCCGGCGAGCAGGCCGGGCTGCCGGCCGCGACGCTGGACCGGCTGCGCCTCGACGCCGACCGGCTCGCCGGCATGGCCGACCAGCTGCGCACGCTGGCCGGCGTGCCGCACCCGGCTCGGAAGCGGGTGGTCCGCGAGCTGCCCGGCTCCGGCGCGGTGGTGGAGGAGCACCGCCGGCCGGTGGGCGTGATCGGGGCCAACTTCGAGGCCCGGCCCAACGTGGTCGTCGACGTCGCGTCCCAGCTTCTCAAGTCGCGCAACGCCGGCGTGCTGCGTACGGGCTCGGCCGCCCTCGGGTCGGCCGCCGCACTGCTGGACGAGGTGGTCGGGCCCGCGCTGGCCGCGGCCGGGCTGGACCCGGCGGCGGTGCAGCTGGTCCGCACCCCGGGCCGGGAGACCGCCCGCGCGCTGGTCGCCCAGCCGGACCTGGTGCCGCTGGTCATCCTGCGCGGCAGCGGCGCCAGCACCCGCGAGCTGACCGAGGAGGCCGCCCGGCACGGCGTCCGCACGCTGGCCCACGCCGAGGGCGGCGGCGTGCTCTACCTGGACCGGGCCGCCGACCGGGAGCTGGCGCTGCGGCTGGTCGCGGACAGCCTGGACCGGCTCGGCGTCTGCAACCGGCTCAACCTGCTGCTGGTCGCCGCCGACCGCTGGGACGACCTGCTCCCGGACGTGCTGGACGTGCTCGGGTCGCTCGGGGTCCGCCCCTCGCTGCCGCCGCACGACCACCCGCTCGGGCTGGAGTGGGCGCTCGCGGAGGGCCGGGAGGCGACCGTCACGATCGCTCCGGTGACCGACCCGGTCGCCGCCGCCCGGCTGGCCGACGCCGAGACCTCCGGCCTGGCCGCCTGCATCGTCACCGCCGATCCGGAGGCCGCGGCTGCCTTCCTCGGCACGTACGGCGGGACCGGCGCGTTCTGGAACGTGAGCACCCGGCTGCTGGACGGCTTCAAGCTGCTCGGCCTGCCGGAGACCGGCATCAACGTCGACCGGGTGCCCGGCCCGCGGGGGCCGGTGACCTTCGGCGACCTGCACCTGCGCCAGTTCGTCGTCACCCCGCACGGCACCGGCTGACCGTTACCCTTCTCCCGGCCCCCGTAGCCCAACCGGCAGAGGCAGGCCCCTTAAAAGGGTCCCAGTGTGGGTTCGAATCCCACCGGGGGCACCACACCACGGACCGCGGGGCCGGCGCCGAGACGCTTGATCGGACCGTGCGCAGCGCTCCCGAGTGCGTCAAGACCCCACGTACAGCCGTATCGCATGGGTGACGACATCGATGTGTCGCGACTCCAGCATGTTTCCGGACGGCAGCACGAGGCCCCGGGGCGCGAACGTCTCGCACCCGGGCAGCGTCGGCCGATCGGGGGCGCCTCCCCATGTGACCGGGTGCAGGTGCAGCGGGTGGAAGAAGCCCCGGGTCTCGCACCCTCTCGCCCGCAGGAACGCCGAGAGTCCGCGAGCGCCGCCATCGACGACGTCCGGATCGATGACGACGGCGTATGCCCAGTTCGCATGCCGGTCCGGCCGGGGTGGTCCCACCGGTGTCCGTACCCCTGGGCAGTCGTCCAGTCGGGCCGAGTAGTGGGCAGCGTTGGCGGCCTTGCGCGCGAGGAACTCGTCGAGACGGTCGAGCTGGGCGAGCCCGACAGCGGCATTGAAGGCCGACATGCGGTAGTTGAAGCCGAGCGCCGCATGCAGGTATGGCCGATCGACGTCGGCCATCTGAGCGTGGCTGCGTAGCCACCGGAGCCTGTTCGCGAGCGCCTCGTCCTCGGTCGTGACCATTCCCCCTTCGCCGGTCGTGATGACCTTGTTGGCATAGAAGGAATAGCAGGCCAATGCGCCGAAGGACCCGACCGGCCGGTTGTCGTGCTCCGCGCCGAGGCCCTGAGCGCAATCCTCGACGAGGATCACCCCGTGCTCCCGGCACAGATCGGACAGCGACGTGAGGTCGCAAGGGTAGCCGAAGAGGTGGACAGCCAGGACGGCGCGTGTCGCGGGCGTCATCGCATCCCGCACGTCCTGACTGCGAATGGTGAATGTGAGGGGATCGCAGTCCACGAAGACCGGGGTCGCACCGGTGAGCGCGACCATGTCGGCGCAGGGAGCAAAGGTGAATGATGGTACGATCACCTCGTCACCGGGCCCCAAGTCGAGTGCGGCGAAGGCGAGATGCAGTGCTGCAGTTCCGCTGGAGGTGGCAACGGCGTGCGACGCCCGCAAGCGGAGTGCAAACTTCGCCTCGAAAGACCTTGTAGTCGGACTGTGTCCTCCGGCGTCGCCAGCCTCAATGCATCGCCCGAGCGCGGCAAGCTCGGCGTCTCCGATGTCAGGGGCGTGTACGGGAATCATCTGACCAATTCTGTCGAGGGCACCTGGTGACTTCATTGTCAGAACCGCAGGATGCGATGGCAGAGCTTGAGTTCTGGCGAGCGCTGGCCGAGAGCCGTGGAGACGTGATCCGCGCTCTGCACGAATTCAACTACTGGCACGAATCGACGGTGGCCCGCGGCGAGGTTATCGCAGGTCTCGAGCAGGCCGTGACGCTCTGGCGAGAGCGCTGCCTCGCGGCCGAGGCCCGCCTGGGATCGGTGGCGTCGGCGAGCACCGCTCCGCGCGGCCGCACGGCCGTCGGCTCGCGGGTCTGGCGGGCCGCGACCAGCCGGCCCCGCCGGCCCTGAGACGCCAGGAACGGGGTGACTGTGCGACGCGTTCCGCTGGTCCTCATCGGTACCGGGCCTGTCGCCGACCGATTCGCGACGCTCGTCCAGGAGTCGAGCAGCGGGATAGCCGGGCGCCTGGGCCTTCTGCTCGATTTCGGGTCGAAGCTCGGACCGGAGCCGTCCGTGCTCGTCGACACGGTCGACGACGACGAGCTCGCCCCTCTCCTCCACGCAGTCCTGGGCGGGCACGCCGCCGTGACCGCCGGCCTGGCCAAGCTCGTCCGGCGGCCCGTGGATCTCGCGGTGCTCCGTTCCGACCGCCGGCTCGGTATGGCGGCAGCATTGCTTCCGGGGCTTCCCCTCGTCGAGATGCTCGGTCGCTACGAGGATGCCGGCGATGTCGTGCGGCAGGTCGAGATCGACGGGGTCTCCCCGTTCGGCCTCGTCGACGAGGCGCTCGGGGTTGCGGCACTGCTCGGGCTGCAGTTCGAGCAGAAGCATGTCCGCCTCGACGGGGACACCGAACACCACGGGCGCCGGTGGCGAGCCGTCATCGGCTCCGGTCTGCCGATGGTGAGCTGCGTCGACGGAACACCGCCCGATGACGTGCGTACTGCGACCATCCGCCCGAAGCGACCGGAGGAGGCGGCCGTCACCTTGTGCGGTCCCGTCGGAGACACAGACCGCATCGCACGAGCTCTGCTCGCCGATGTCCTCGCCCTCGCGCTGGAGTGCGACACACCGTGGCGCGCCCATCGGCGGCAGACCTGGCGCCCTCGATGAGGGTCGGGATCTACAGCCGCTGGATCGACACCCTCGGCGGTGGCGAGCAGACGCTCGGAGCCATCGCCGCGACCCTTGCCCAGAGCCACGATGTCGACATCATCTCGCACGAGGCGCCCGACTGGGACGGGTTCCAGGACAGGCTGGGATTCGATCTGGGCGGGCTCACGACCAGGATCGTGCCGTACGACCCCGACCATTACCGGCCCGTCCAGGCGGCGAGCAAGGACTATCACCTCTTCATCAACTGCTCGTACCTCGATACCGTCCGGGCGTACGCCGACGTCAACGTCCTGCAGGTCTTCTTCCCGCCGGAAGCACCGGCGAGCGCAGGTGACGTGACACCGCCGCCGAGCCGGCCGGACGACCAGGACGCGCGGGTGCGTGCGATTGCCGGCCTCTATCCGCTGGAGCGTGAGGGCGGCGAGGTCTTCGCCTGGACGGACGGCCATGCCCGCTTCGAGCTGGTCGCACCAGCAGGGCAGAGCGCGATCCTCGTCACGCTGACGGTCGCCAGCAACCGCCCACGCGGCGTGCCGCCGGCGGAGGTCTCGATCGATGTCGACGGGACCACACTTCGCCCGGCGACGACGCTGCCCCGGAGTGGGTTCGTCGACGTCGACGTCGTGGTCCCCCGAGAGTTGATGCACGGCCGAGCGCAGCTGCTCGACGTGCGGAGCGACATTTTCGATCCGTCGCGACACCAAGCAGACGTGCGGACGGCACTCGGCGTGCGCATCGCCGCGGCGTCCGCGACGGTTCTCTCTCCGGAACGCGCGAGACGTCTGCGTCGTCGGCCGCCCCCGCGACCGGCCAGGGGCATCGACCGCTGGACCCACCTCTACCGCTACCACGACGCGATCGCCACCTACGATCTGATCCTGGCCAACTCCCACTTCACCCAACGCTGGATCGCCCGCCGATTCGGGCGGGCCAGTGAGCTGCTCTATCCGCCGGTGCAGGTAGGGCAGTTCGGGCCGGGGCCGAAGCGGCCGCAGATCATCAGTGTCGGTCGTTTCTTCGTGGAGGGACACAGCAAGAAGCAGTTGGACATGATCCACCTCTTCCGGCGACTCTGCGACGCCGGGTTGTCGGGCTGGACCTACTGCCTCGTCGGCGGGACGCATCACGATCCAGCGTCCGCGCAATACCTCGAGGACTGCCGCAAGGCAGCGGCCGGCTATCCCATCACGCTGCATCCCAACGCCAGTCTGGATGAGTTGGTGGGCCGCTACGCGGAGAGCTCGCTGTACTGGAACGCGACCGGTTACGGAGAGGACCCCGACGTCGACCCGGACCGCTTCGAGCATTTCGGAATGACGACGGTCGAGGCAATGGCGAGCGGCTGCGTCCCGCTGTCATACGCCCGTGCGGGTCAGCCAGAGGTCATCGAGGACGGCTGGTCCGGGGTCCTCTGGGAGACCATCGACGAGATGTCGAAGGGGACGTTGGCGCTGATCGACGATCCGGTCAAGCGGGCCAGGATGGCCGCGGCCGCGGTCGAGCGCAGCAAGAGATTCACCTACCGGCAGTTCAGCAGCACGCTCGAACGGCTGCTGGACGAGACTTGTTTGACCGGCGCCTGAGCCGGCATGACCACATCGTCGAGAGCCCTCGTCACCGGAGCGTCCGGCTTCCTCGGGCGCCACCTGGTGCAGGCACTCCGGTCCAGGTTCGACGTCGTGGACAGGATCGACATCAGGGAACCGGACGACAATTGCGCGGGGGAGATCTATGTCGCCGACATGCGAGACGTCCTGCCCGGGCTCTGCCGGTACGATGCCGTCTTCCACCTTGCCGCCTCGGTCGGCGGGCGAGCCGGTATCGAGAGCGGACCACTCGGCGTCGCGGGCAACCTGGCGACCGACCTCGCCTTCTTCGAATTCGCCGCTCGTACGCGGCCGGCCCACGCCGCGTACCTGTCCTCCTCCGCTGTCTATCCGCTCGAGTCCGGCTCCCTGAGCGCGCAGGACGACCGGGGCCTGCGGCACGAGGAGGGCAGCGTGCAGCCGCTCGCGGCCCACTTCGGCCGGCCGGACGGCACGTACGGCTGGGTCAAACTGACCGGAGAACACCTGGCGCAGGTCGTGCGGGACCGGTTCGACGTACCCGTCGTGTGCTATCGCCCCTTCACCGTGTACGGGCCTCATCAAGGCCACGACTACCCGGTGACGGCCATCGCCGCTAGAGCCCTCTCCCGAGAGGATCCACTCGTGCTCTGGGGCTCCGGTCGACAGGTGCGGGACTTCATCCACGTCGACGATGCCGTCGCCGCCATCGCCGCCACCTACCAGCAGGTCTCGGCACCGCGGCTGAACGTCTGCACCGGGACAGGCACCGAGTTCATGACCATTGCGAGGATCGCCGCCGACATGGTCGGCTACCAGCCGAGACTCCTGGGCGACCGCACCAAGCCTACCGGCGTGGAGCGACGTGTCGGCTCGCCTGATCGCTTGAACACGTGGTTCCGGGCGAGGACCACGGTGGGAGACGGGGTGGGATCGGTCCTCGAATGGCTCTCCGGCTCGAGCCACGGCGGGGCGGGCGGCCCCGTGTCGGAACGGCTCCGGTCGAGTCACCTCACCAACCCTTAGGCCTGCCCGGTCCGGTCAGCCGCGGTCGTTGTCCTGCAAGGTCCGTTGAGCGTCGTCGTACGCCTGGCCGTAGCTCAGGGTGGCGTCGCCGACCGGGGCGAACACCGCTCGGCCGCCGGCGGACTGCACCCACTGGTTGTAGTCGGCGCGCTGGGCGTCGGTGAGCAGCGGTTCGGGGATGAGGCGTCCCTGGGCGTCGCGCAGCGAGTCCGGCGGCGCCTGGGTCGTCTCGTAGATGTTGTTGCTGTAGAGGGTGTCGTGGACCAGCGCGCTCACCAGGTTCTGGCTGTTGCCGTACGTCTGGCCGATCTCGTAGTTGGTCCGGCCGGTGCTGTCGACCCTCGAATTCTCGACCAGGGTGTCGATGTAGGCGTCCGCGCCCTCGCTCAGACCGGGGATCGGCACCTTGTCCAGCACCTGCCCGAGCACGAAGCTGGCGGCCGCGCCGTTGCGCTCCAGCTGCGAGTTGGTGGCCTCGTCCGCATCCTCGTTGGTCTGCTCGACGCCGAGGTTGTGGCCGAAGTCCAGCGCACCGAAGACGGCCGCCGACCGGTCGGCGGTCGCGCCGATCGCCTCGCGGCGGTCCTCGACGACGGCGTCGCGGCCGATGGTGCTCGGGTTCAGCGGGTTGCCGTCGGTGGCGGCGGCGTCGAGCGCGAGGGCGGTGTAGACGCGCTGGGTGTCGTACATCTCCGTGTAGGCGTCGGGGTCCTTGCCGGTGTCGGCGAGCACCCGCATCAGCTCGAAGCGGGAGAAGGCGGCGTGCGCGGGTTCCTCGCCGGGCAGCGCGGGGTCGTCCCAGTCGCCGGAGCGGTCGAGGCTGGGGTCGAAGGTGGCGTTCACGTCCCCGATGTAGGTGGACAGCATGTGGCCGAGCGAGTCGCGCATGTTCGGCGGGGCGAGGTCGGTCTCCTCCACGACGCCGTCGCGGGTCTCCTCGTCGTCGCCGAGGTGGTGCACGACCGCCTCCATGATCGTCGCTGAGGTCTCGTCGCGGGGCTGGCCGGTCGTCGCGCCGTCCAGCGCCTGGCCGAGGTAGTCGGTGCCCGGGCTCTGCAGGTCGTCCGGCGGCGCCTCGCCGTACGCCGCGTCCGGCATCCACCCGCGGTCGGTGAGCAGGTAGTCCAGCCTGCTGTCCGCCGCGCCGGGATTGGTGCCGAAGAAGTCCCTGCCGGCCTCGGGGTTGCCCGCCAGGCCCTTCATCAGGCCGACCATCGGGTCGAAGCCGCCCGAGCCGTCGATCAGGTCCAGGTGGAAGCCCCAGTACATGGCGCCGCTAGGCTCGTTGGTCGCCCAGACGCCGGCGCCGTACTCGTGCCCGCGTTCGAAGTCGAGCATGTCGCCGCCGACGTCGTTGAGGAACTCCGAGCTGTAGTCGCCGTGCTTGAGCAGCACCCCGAGCAGCTGGTAGCCGTACGGCTGGTAGGAGTACGAGCCGAAGTCGATCCGCTCGTCGCCCTGGCTCTTCAGCTCCTCGATCCACTCGGTGTCCAGGTGCGGCTCGTTGCCGGGGTCGGTCGCGGTGGCCAGCGTGGTGGCCAGCAACTGCTGGATCTCCCCGGCGGTCCGCTCCCACTCGGTCGGTGGGTCGTCCCCGGTCGCCATCTTCGTCAGCGCGGCGGTCAGGTAGAGCAGGCCGTCGGGCCCGAGGCGCTGCTGGAACGTGGTGGCGAAGGCCGGGTCGTCGGCGTACCGGCTGTAGTCGGCGAGCCTGGCCGCCTCCTCCTCGGAGAGGAAGGGGACCTTGTCCGCGAGGTCGGCCGCCTCGTTGGCCCGCGTCTGCATCGCCTGCTGGTGCAGCGAGGTCAGCGTGGCGTCCATGCGGGCGGCGACCGCGGCCTCCGGGTCGGTGCTTCCGGGCGTCACGCCGATCGCCCGGGACAGCTCCGAGATCGTCCCGGCCGCGGTCGTGGCGGCGCGGGTGACGTCCTGCATGACCGCGTCGTACTCGGCCTGCAGGTTGGCCTCCGCCGTGGCCAGCGTGGCGTCCGCCTCCCGGACCACCGCGGCGCGGTCGTCCGGCGGCAGCCGGCCGGCGTACGGCCGGATGTGGTCCCCGCGCGCGGTCACGGCGGCCTGGTGCCGGCGGCGCAGCGCGTCGATGTCGCTGCGCGCGGTCTCCAACGCCGACCGGTACGTACCCAGCGCGGACGCCGCCGAGGTGCACGCCGTGTCCCCGGCGTGGACCAGGTCGGCCACCGTGCCGACCTCGGTGGCGGCGCGGCTGCCGGCGGCGTCCCGCCACGCGCCCTCGATGCCGGCCCGGTGGCCGATCAGCCGCTGCTGCGCGCCCCGCAGCGTCGCGGCCTGGGCGGTCAGCCGGCTGCCCAGATCCGAGATCGTGGCCGGGTCGTCCTTCGGGTACGCCAGGTCCAGAGTCACGGTGTCACCTGCCCGGGTCCGGTCGGCGTCGGCGTCGCCGCTGCGCTGGCCCGGGTGAACGCGTCGTGGATCTCCCGCTCGGTGACCCGGTATTGCACCGCAGCCGCCGACACCTTGTCGGCGACCAGCTCCATGTTCTGCGCGAGGAGCCCCAGCGCCGTGCTCCAGGCCTCGGTCATCCCGGCGAACGCCGCGGACAACGGAGCCTCGGCCGGCGCCGTCAGACCGCCGACCGTCGTCCCAGGGCCACGCACGTCGGCCGCCAACGGCTTCATCGATGTCGCCGTCGCGACCACCGCATCCGGGTCGACCTCAACACCCGCCATGACCGCTCCCATCTTCTGACAAAAGGACCGTACCGGACAATCCGCGCGGTCTGAATCTCGGGCCAAGGATGTCGAGGATTTGGGTCAAGGCGGGCAGCACGAGGGTCCGGGAAGTGCCCTGAGAGTCCGTCGGTGCGCTAGTTTTGCTACAGGCCACTGCAGAGCGCTGAATTTGAGGTCGTCATGATGCGCTTGTTGCGTCGAGGTGTCGCCCGAGCTGTCGCGGTGCTTTCCGGTGGGATGGTGCTGTGCCTGCTGGTGTCGAGTTCGGCGGGTGCGTTGTCGCTGCGCCCGCGTGAGCTGGCCAGGAGTGGCGCCTGGTGTTGGTTCGGGGATCCGCGGGCGGTCCACCACGTCGGTGACCATCGGCGGACGTACGTCGGCTGGGTGGATGCCGCCGGCAGCATCCAGGTGGCCAGTTACGACCATGACACCGGCGTGCGGATCATCACGACGCTCAAGGCGAACTTCCAGATCGATGACCACGCCAACCCGTCGCTGCTGGTGCGCCCGGACGGACGGCTGATGGTCTTCTGGTCCGCGCACTTCGGCACCGCCATGTTCTACCGGCGCAGCCTGCGGCCGGAGGACATCACTGCGTGGGAGCCCGAGCGGAGGGTGCCGACCAACAGTCCCGGTGCTTTCGGCTACACCTATCCCAATCCGGTGCAGCTGTCCGCCGAAGGCAATCGGATCTGGCTCTTCTGGCGGGGCGGCAACTTCAACCCGACCTTCTCCACTTCGAGCGACGAGGTGACCTGGGCGCCGGCACGGACGCTGGTCAGTGTGTCCGGGCAGCGCCCGTACGTGAAAGTGGCCGGCAACGGTGTGGACACGATCCACTTTGCTTTCACCCAGGGCCATCCACGTGACGTGGCGAGCAACATCTACTACGCCCGGTACCGCGCCGGGAGCCTCTACCGGGCGAACGGGACCCTCATCGAACCGCTCTCGTCCGCACCGATCACCCCGTCGCAGGCCGACACGGTCTACAGCGCCGCCGCTCACGGCGGGGTGCGGGCGTGGGTCCACGACGTCGCGCACGACGCCGCCGGCCGACCGGTCATCACCTTCGCGACGTTCCCCACCAACGGCGACCACCGCTACCACTACGCCCGGTGGGACGGCACCCGCTGGGTCGACCGGGAGATCGCCCGCGCCGGTGCCTCGATGAGCGTGGATACCAACGAGCCGAACTACTCCGGCGGCATCACCCTCGACCACGAGAACCCGAACCTGGTCTACCTCGCGCGGCAGGTCGGCGGCGTCTTCGAGGTCGAGCTGTGGCGCACCGCCGATGGCGGCGGGACCTGGACCCGTCGAGCGGTCACCGGTGGCTCCGCCCGCGGCAACTATCGACCGATCTCGCCGCGCGGGCAGTCCGGCGCCGACCTCAATGTGATCTGGATGCGGGGCGGCTACCCGGGCTTCACCCGGTTCCGGACGGCCATCGACGCCGAGACGCTCAGCCGCGACATCTACGACCCGGCCGTGGTCGCGGAGGATGTGGGCAGGTTGCAGGTTCTCGCCGGCGACGGCACCGGCGGTCTGCTCCGCAAGTCCTTCACCGGCACCTGGAGCGGATGGGAGAACGTCGGCCGCGGACCGGCCAACCACATCATGGGCCCGCCCGCCGTCACCTCGTCCCGGCCGGACCGCCTGGACGTGGTCGCCGTCGAAGCCTCGACCGGACACCTGCTGCACAAGACCCGCATCGCCGGCGTCTGGAGCAACTGGACCGACCGCGGCGCCGGACCCGGCGGCCACCCCGTCGGTGCCCCGGCGATCACCTCGCCGGGTCCGGGCCGGCTGGAGATCGTCGCCCGCGACCTCGTTACCAACGACCTGCTGCGCTGGGGGTTCTTCGGCGCCTGGAACGGACCTCTGCGCGTGGCCGCCAGCCCCGGCGGGGCGTACACGCCCAGCATCGAGTCCTGGGCCCTCGGCCGGCTCGACGTCTTCGCCGTCAGCAGCACCGGACGGCTCGCCCACATCTACAACGCGGGCGCCGGATGGAGCCGCTGGGAGGGCCTCGGCGCCGGCCCCGGCGGCCAGCTCTACGGCCGCGCCAACGCCGTCACCTCCTGGGCGGCACGCCGGCTCGACGTCTTCGCCCCCAGCGCGGACGGGCGCGCGCTGCTGCACCGGTGGTTCGACGGCACCGGCTGGCGCGGCCCCGAGACACTCGCGACCGGCACCGGGCCGGACCGGATACCGCTGCGCGGCATCGCCGCGGCCGCGTGGGCGCCCGGCCGGCTGGACGTCTTCAGCACCGACGCCCGCACCCACGGCCTCACCCACACCTGGTACAACGGGCGCTGGAACGGACCCGAACGCCTCGACTTCGCCGGCCCCACCCAGACGATCCTCGCCGATCCCGACCCGCGCACCAGCCCCATCCCCGTCGACGCCCGCGTGCGCCAGCACCCTGGCGACTGAGCCTCAGCAACCGCGGAACCCCGGATCCTCGAACCACTCCAGCTGAAGTCCGGACGCGCCGGCCAGCCGCGTGCCGGGATTTCTATGAACAGGCTCCTGTCCCGGCGGCGGGCGCCGTCGCCGGGGCCCGGTCGGGTTGGGTCCCGGGCGCCCCCGGTGAGGGGCTCCTGCCACCCCGCCGCCGGTCAAGAGGCTGCCGGAAGGGGGCGGCGGGTCGTACCGTCCCGGCATGAGTTTCCTGCGTACGACCGGAGCCGAGCCCGACCCGGTGTACGACCCGCTGGCCGGCACCGTCGCGAGGTGACCGGACCGCCGCCGGACGTGGTGGCCCGGCTCCGGGCCGCCGGTTGCGTGTTCGCCGAGGAGGAGGCGGCGCTGCTGGTCGCCGCCGCCGCGAGCCCCGCCGCGCTGGCCGGGATGGTGGACGAGCGGGCCGCCGGCACACCGCTGGAGCAGGTGCTCGGCTGGGCCGACTTCTGCGGGCTGCGGATCGCGGTCGACCCCGGCGTGTTCGTGCCCCGGCGGCGGACCGAGTTCCTCGTCGGGCAGGCGGTCGCGCTCGGCCGGCAGATGGCCCGGCCGCGCACCGTGGTGGTCGACCTGTGCTGCGGCACCGGCGCGCTCGGCGTCGCGCTGGCGGTGGCGCTGCCCGGCGTCGAGCTGCACGCGGCCGACGTCGACCCGGCCGCGGTCGCCTGCGCGCGGCGCAACGTGGCTACGGTCGGTGGCCAGGTCCACCAGGGTGACCTGGACGCGCCGCTGCCCGCCGAGCTGCGCGGCCGGGTGCACCTGATGCTGGCCAACGTCCCGTACGTGCCGACCGACCAGGTCGCCCTGCTGCCCGCCGAGGCCCGGCTGCACGAGCCGCGGGCCGCGCTGGACGGCGGCTCGGACGGGCTGGACCTGCTGCGCAGGGTGGCCGCCGCCGCGCCGCGCTGGCTGGCACCCGGCGGGCACCTGCTGCTGGAGACCAGCGACCGGCAGGCGGACGCCGCGGTCGCGGCCGTCGGCGCGGTCGAGCTGGTGGCCCGGACGGTCAGCTCGCCCGAGGGGGAGGCGACCGTGGTGGTCGGCTCCCGCCCGGCGCACCGCGCCGCCTAGCTGCCGCCCTCGTCGCGCGACCCGGCGCTCCCGCTCGCGGGCCCGCCGCCTGCCCTCGTGCATCGCCTGCACCCGGGCGATCGGGATGGTCCGGCCCTCCTCGACCAGCTCCGCCGGCAGCGGCTGCGGCGCCGGCAGCAGCTCGGCCCACGGGTCCCGGTCGCCGAGCCGCTCCAGTGCGGTGTGGACGGTGAAGTCGCCCGGGGCCACCTGGTCCAGCTCGTCCCACGGCACCGGGAAGGACACCGGCAGCCCCGGCCGGACCCGCGGGCTGTACGCCGCCACCAGGCTGGCCCCGCCGGCCCGGGTCGAGTCGACGAAGACCTTGCCGCCGCGCTCGTCGACGATGAACGCGGTGGTGGCGAGCACCGGGTCGAGCCGCTCGGCCCGGGCGGCCAGCGCCCGGGTGGCAGCGGCCGCCTCCTCCGGACCCGGTCCGGCGGCGAGCGGCACGATCACGTGCACGCCCTTGGCGCCGCTGGTCTTGGCCGCGCCGGCCAGCCCGGCGTCGGCGAGCGCCCGGCGGACCAGGTGCGCGGCGCCGACCGCGGCGGCGAAACCGGCCCCGGGGTCGTCCCCGGGCGGCGGGTCGAGGTCGAGCACGAGGTGCGTCGGCGCGTCCGGCCGCCCGGCCGGGGCCAGCGTCGGGTGGTACTCGACCGCCCGCTGGTTGGCGAACCACAGCAGCGTCCGGCGGTCGTCGCAGAGCGCGTACGTGACCTCGCGGCGGGACCGCTCGGCCCACACCCCGACCGTGCGGATCCAGTCCGGTGCGTACTTGGGCAGGTTCTTCTGCATGAACGGCGGCTGACCGGGCCGGACGCGGACCACCGACAGCGGCCGGCCGGCCAGCTCGGGCACGATCCGGTCGCTCACCGCGTCGAGGTAGTCGACCAGGTCGCGCTTGGTCGCCCCGGACCCGTCGAAGAGCGGCTGGTCCAGCGAGGTGAAGCCGATCCCGTCCCGCTCCTCGGTGTCCGCCATCGGGCCACCCTGCCACCGCGACCCGCCGCGGTCATCGACTGACGGGAGCTTTCCTTGTCCGACCCCGCGGGCCGCCCGTCCCGCCGGTTGGACGGCCGGCCGGCCGGGTAGGTGGCGGTCCATGATCGACACGACACGGTACGCGGACAGCTTCGCGCTCATCGACGCCGACGGCGACGGGCGGATCTCGGCGCCCGAGCTGGTCCGGCTGATGCAGGCGCTGGGCGACGAGGTCACCGACGAGGCGGCCGCGCAGGCGGTCGAGCTGATGGACACCGACGGCGACGGGCAGATCTCGCTGGTCGAGTTCGCCGGCTTCCAGGAGTCGCGGCAGGCTAGCGGCTCCGCTTCAGCTCACTGAACCCGTCCACCGTGGAGAGCAGCCGGACGGCGTCGTACAGCCGGCCGGCCGCCTCCCCGGTGGGCACCTCGGAGACGATCGGGCCGAAGAAGCCGGGGCCGTCGTCGACCGCCACGATCGGGCTGCCGGCGTCCTGGCCGACCCGCCGCTGGCCCTCCTCGTGGCTGGCCCGCACGGCGGAGTCCTGGTCCTCGTCGTCGTACGCGGCCAGCAGCGCCCCCGGCAGCCCGGCCTCGCCGACCGCCGCCTCGACCGCGGCCCTGTCCAGCGGCTGGCCCTGCTCGTGCACCCGGGTGCCGAGCGCGGTGTACACCGCTCCCAGGCCCTCGCTGCCGTGCTGGGCCTCGGTGGCGGCCAGGACCCGGGAGACCAGCTGCGCCTGCCGCATCGGCTCCTGGTACTCCGCCGGCACCTCCTGGCCCTCGTTGAGCACGGCAAGGCTCATCAGCCGCCAGCGCACCGGCTCCTCCCGGGCGGCCGCGGTCGTCCGCAGCCAGCGGCTGGTACGCCAGGTGAACGGACAGGCCGGATCGAACCAGCACGTGACGGTCATGGCTCTACCCCTGCCCAGTCGCGCAGCGGCGTACCCGCGCGCCCGGCCGGCGGAACCCGGCCGGGCGTTCGGCTCTTGCTCTGCTCGCACAGCTGACTACGGTGCGTGCTAGCGGTTGCCGGTCGAGGCCCGGAAGGGTTGGCCGGGCGACTGCCCCGGACGCCGGCCCGCGCCGCCGTCGAACGGGGGGACGGAGGGGCCGGGCCGTGATCCGGCCCCTCTGCCGGCTTTTCCGCCGGGCGCGCTGACCGCGGCCGGAAGGTGTCAGCCGGCCTCGAGGTCGAGCAGCGCCCGCTTGACCTCCGGCCCGCCGTTGTACTGCCCGGGCGAGCCGTCACCCCGTACGACCCGGTGGCACGGGATCACCAGCGGCAGCGGGTTGGTGGCGCAGGCCGTGCCGACCGCGCGCACCGCCCGCGGGCTGCCGGCCGCCACGGCCAGCTGCCCGTAGCTGACCGTCCGGCCGTAGCCGACCTCGGTCAGCCGGGTCAGCACCGCCCGCCGGAAGCCGGCCGCCAGCCGCAGGTCCAGCGGCAGGTCGAAGGCGGTCCGCCGGCGGTCCAGGAACTCCTCCACCTCCCGGGCGGCCCGGTCCAGCCGGCCCGGTGCCCGCAGGATGCGCGGGCTGACCCGCTCGGCCAGCTGGGCCAGCACCCGGTCGTGCCCCTCCCGGGACCAGGCCACCCGGACCAGGCCCTGCTCGGTCGCGGCCAGCAGCAGCGGCCCGTACGGCGTGTCGACGGTCCGGTAGGCGACGTCGAGCAGCCCGGCGCCGGCGGCGGAGGCGGCCAGCCGGGCGTGCAGCCGGCGCTGGGCCTCGTCGTCGACGTCCGGCAGCCCGGCGAGCGGGTCGGCGGCGGTCATGACGCGTCCTCCTCGGTCAGGTAGTGGCGGCGGAGCGCGGCGATGCCGTCCGCGGCCGCCCGGCGGGCCGCCTCCGGGGTGCCGCCGAGCAGCTCGGCGACCTCCGCGTACGGCAGCCCCACCAGGTGGTGGTACGCGACCGCCATCCGCTGCTTGGGCGCCAGCGCGGCCAGCGCGGCCCACAGGTCGGTCTCCCAGCCGCCGGGCACCCCGTCCCGGGCGGGCCGGTGGTCCGGCAGGTCACCGGCCGGCATCGGGCGGCGGGCCTGCGCCCGCAGCTGGTCGATCGCCTTGCGGTGCGCGATCGTCACCAGCCAGGCCTCGACGTTGCTCCCGGGCCGCAGCGCGGGGTACGCCCGCAGCGCGGCCAGGAACGTCTCCGACCAGGCGTCGTCGGCGGCACCCGGCCCGACCACGGCGCGGCACACCCGCAGCACCAGCGGCCCGTGCCGGGCGACCACGTCCTCGAACGGTTCCAGGCTCACGCCCTGTCAACGCTCCCCGCGGCCGGACCGTGAGGTCCCGACCTCAGCCGGATGCGGCCGGCAGCTCGAACCACACCGTCTTGCCCAGCCCGCGCTCGTCCGGCTCGATGCCCCACCGCTCGGCCAGCGCCTCGACCAGGTGCAGCCCGCGGCCCGAGGTGTCCCGCTTGCCGACCTGGACCAGCTGGGGGCGGCGGTGGCTGGAGTCGGAGACGCCGACCCGCAGCCGGCCGCCGGCCAGCCGGACGGTGAGCACCAGCTCGTCCCGGGTGTGCCGGATCGCGTTGGACACCAGCTCGGTGGTGAGCAGCGCCGCGGTGTCCTGGGTGTCCTCCTCGACGCTCTCCCGGAGCAGGTCGGTCACCAGCCACCGGGCGACGGTGGCGCTCTCGGGGGTCGGCGGCAGGGTGCGGCGCAGCTCGGACACCGGGTCGTTCCGGTCGGCGGCGAGCTGGCCGACCAGCAGCACGGTGTCGTCCGGTGCCTGCTCGGGCACCAGCCGGGCCAGCCGGTCGGCGACGTCGTCGGGCGCGGCCGCCGCCCCGCCGGCGACCGCGGTGAGCACCTGGCCCATGCCGACGCTGATCGAGCCGTCGTCGTGGATCAGCCCGTCGGTGTAGAGCACCAGCGTGCTGCCGGCCGGCAGCTGGGTGGTGGACTCCCGCCAGGCCTCGCCGCGGCGCACGCCCAGCGGCGGACCGCCCACCCCGTCCAGGAAGCACGGGTCGGCGTCCGGCGCGAGCAGCAGCGGCGGCACGTGCCCGGCCCGGACCACGGTCACCAGCCGCTCCATCGGGAACACCAGCGCGTACGCCAGCGTCGCGAGCCGGTCGGAGCGCAGCGCGAAGTGGAAGTCGTTGGCCCGGCCCACCACCACGGCCGGCGGGTGCCCCTCCAGCGCGTACGCGCGGACCGCGCTGCGCAGCTGGGCCATCAGCACGGTGGCCTTCAGGTCGGCGCCGGCGACGTCCCCGACGACCAGCGCGACCGCGCCGCCGTCGAGCTCGACCACGTCGTACCAGTCGCCGCCGGCCGCGGTCGCCGCCCCGCCGGGCAGGTAGCGGGCGCTCAGCGGCAGGCCCTCGACCTCGGGCAGCCGGTCCGGCAGCAGGGCACGCTGCAGCTGGAGCAGCACCGGGTCCGGGTCCGCGCTGCTCCCGGACGGCGCCCGCGAGGTCACCACTCTGTCTTGGCCGCTCCGGCGGGCCGGGAAACCGGTGCCGACCCCCTGATTTGCCCGATGCGAGAGGATCCACGGCGTGTCGGACGTCTTGCGCGAGTCGCTGCGGCCCTTCGGGACCTCCATCTTCTCCACGATCACCGACCAGGCGGTGGCTGTCGGGGCGATCAACCTGGCCCAGGGCTTCCCGGACTTCGAGCCACCGGAGCGGCTGGTCGAGGCGGCCGCGGAGGCGGTGGCCGGCGGGCTGCACCAGTACGCGCCGAGCGTCGGCGACCCGGTGCTGCGGCAGGCGGTGGCCGAGCACCAGCAGGCCTGCTACGGCCTCCAGGTGGACCCGGACACCGAGGTCACCGTCACGGTCGGCGCCAGCGAGGCGATCACCGCGGCGCTGCTCGCGCTGATCGAGCCGGGCGACGAGGTGGTGGTGGTCGAGCCGTACTACGACCTCTACCCGTACGCGGTGGTCGCCGCCGGCGGGGTGCCGCGCTACCTGCCGACCTCGTTCCCGGACTTCCGGCTCGACCTGGACCGGCTCACCGACCTGGTCTCCGACCGGACCAAGGTGATCCTGGTCAACACCCCGATGAACCCGACCGGCCGGCTGCTCGGGGCGGACGAGACCCGGGTGCTGGGGGAGCTGGCCGAGCGGCACGGGGCTTACCTTCTCTCCGACGAGGTCTACGAGCACCTGGTCTACGACGGGCGGCAGCACCGGCCGGTGGCCGCCGACCCGGCCTGCCGGGACCGGACGATCACCATCTCGTCGGTGTCCAAGACCTTCAGCGCGACCGGCTGGCGGATCGGCTGGGCGGTCGCGCCGCCGGCGCTGTCGGCGGCGGTGCGCTCGATGCACCAGTTCGTCACCTTCACCGCGTCCACGCCGCTGCAGCGGGCCGCCGGGGTGATGCTGGAGGCGGCGGCCACCGGCGACTACTACCAGCGGCTGGTCGAGGAGTACACCGAGCGGCGCGACCTGCTCGTCGGGCACCTGCGCGGCACCGAGCTGGAGGTCTCGACCCCGGAGGGGACGTACTTCGCGATGACGCGGTGCGCGGGCGACGACGTCGCGTACGTGCGCGACCTGATCGCCGAGCGGCGGGTGGCGGCGATCCCGGCGTCGGCCTTCTACGCCGACCCGGCCCGGGGGCGCGGGCTGGTCCGGTTCGCGTTCTGCAAGCGGCTGGAGACCCTGCGGGCGGCCGCCGAGCGCCTCTAGCCGGTCGGGAACCAGGCCGTTGCACGGACCGTTACGGTGACGACGGGCTACGCCCGCCGCAGTCGGCGCGCACTTTGAGGAGTGACTGGTGAACAGCAACAACCCCGTTCTCGGTCGAGGGTTCGGGCAGGGCCAGCAGCACGCGAGCTGGAACGCGCCCGCGCCGTCCGCCGGCGACCTGCAGGACATGTACAACCGCCCGGCGTACGCGCCGCCCGCCCGCTTCATGACGCTGGACGACGTCGTCACCAAGACGGCGATCACCCTCGGGGTGGTGTTCGTCACCGGCGCGGTCGCCTGGATCTTCGAGCTGGGCGCGCTGGCGATCGTGGGCGCGCTGGTCGGCTTCGTGCTGGCGCTGGTGATCAGCTTCAAGCAGAGCACCAACCCGGCGCTGATCCTGTCGTACGCGGCGGCCGAGGGGCTCTTCCTCGGCGCGATCAGCCGAGATGTTCAACGACGCAGTACCAGGGCATCGTCATCCAGGCGGTCCTCGGCACCGCCGGTGTCTTCGCCGGCATGCTGTTCGTCTACAAGACCGGCGCGATCCGGGTCACCCCGCGGTTCACCCGCTGGCTGCTCGGCGCGCTGATCGGCGTGGTCGTGCTCATGCTGGCCAACCTCGTCGCGTCGTTCTTCACCGACGACGGCCTGGGCCTGCGCGACGGCGGCCCGCTGGCGATCCTGTTCAGCCTGGTCTGCATCGGCGTCGCCGCGTTCACCTTCCTGCTCGACTTCGACATGATCGACAGGGGCATCAAGCAGGGCGCCCCGGAGCGCTTCGCCTGGTATGCGGCCTTCGGCCTGACCGTCACGCTGGTCTGGCTCTACCTGGAGATCCTGCGGCTGCTGAGCTACTTCAGGGACTAGCCATCGGGCTCCCGTACGACGACGCGACCCCACCCGGTGACCCGGGTGGGGTCGTTCGTCTTCCCGCCCCGCCGCCCGAGCTGCGGCGGGCCGCCGACGACCTGGTGCGCCGGCTGCGCCGCTGGAACCCCGCGAGCTGGTCCGCGCCGGCCCGCCCGCCGGCCGGTCCGCCGCCCGGCCGGGTGCCCGGCCGGGTGCCGGGGTCGGTGAGCCGGGCACAGGTGACCGCGGCGGCGGTGCAGCGGATCGCGGACCTGGCCGCGGCGGCCGAGGGCGAGCCGCGGCGGTCGGTGCCGCGGCTGACCGACCCGGTGCTGGCCGACCAGCTCGCCGTGGTGGTGGACGACGTGCTGCGCACCGGCGACCCCGCCGCGGTGGGCGCCCTGGCCGCCGAGCTCCCCGCGCTGCGCGCGGCGCTCGGCTTCGGGACCCGCTAGCTCAGCTCAGCCGCTCCAGGACCATGGCCATGCCCTGGCCGCCGCCGACGCACATGGTCTCCAGGCCCAGCGTCTTGTCGTGCCACTGCAGCGAGTTGACCAGCGTGGTGGTGATCCGGGCGCCGGTCATCCCGAAGGGGTGGCCGACCGCGATCGCGCCGCCGTTGACGTTGAGCTTGTCGAGGTCGATGCCGAGGTCCCGGTAGGACGGGATCACCTGGGCGGCGAACGCCTCGTTGATCTCGACCAGGTCGATGTCGTCGATGCCCAGCCCGGCCTTGGCCAGCGCCCGCTGGGACGACTCGACCGGGCCGAGGCCCATGATCTCGGGGGACAGCGCGGAGACACCGGTGGACACGATCCGGGCCAGCGGGGTGATGCCCAGCTCCCGGGCGCGGGTGTCGGACATCACCACGACCGCGGCGGCGCCGTCGTTGAGCGGGCAGCAGTTGCCGGCGGTGATCCGCCCGTCCGGGCGGAAGACCGGCTTGAGCCCGGCCACGCCCTCCAGGGTGACGCCCGGCCGCGGGCCGTCGTCCTTGGCGACCACCGTGCCGTCCGGGAGGGTGACCGGGGTGATCTCCCGCTGCCAGAAGCCGTCGGCGATCGCCTTTTCGGCCAGGTTCTGCGAGCGGACCCCGAAGGAGTCCATGTCCTCGCGGGTGACGCCCTTGACCTGGGCGAGGTTTTCCGCGGTCTGGCCCATCGCCAGGTAGATGTCCGGCACCCCGCCGTCCTGGCGCGGGTCGTGCCACTCGACGCCACCCTGCGCCGCCGTCTCCGAGCGCGACCGGGCGTCCGCGAAGACCGGGTTCATCGTGTCCGGCCAGGCGTCGGAGTTGCCCTTGGCGAACCGGCTGACGCACTCCACCCCGGCGCTGACGAAAACGTCGCCCTCGCCGGCCTTGATCGCGTGGAACGCCATCCGGGTGGTCTGCAGCGAGGACGCGCAGTAGCGGGTCACCGTGGTGCCCGGCAGCTGGTCGCGGCCGAGCAGGATGGCCACCACCCGGGCCAGGTTGAAGCCCTGCTCGCCGCCGGGCAGGCCGCAGCCGACCATGAGGTCCTCGATGGTGGCCGGGTCGAGCTGCGGCACCTTGTCCAGCGCGGCCTGCACGATGGTGGCGGCGAGGTCGTCCGGCCGGAGCTGGGTCATCGTGCCCTTGCCGGCACGGCCGATGGGGGAGCGGGCGGTGGCGACGATCACGGCCTCGGGCACGGCGACTCCCTGGTCGGGCAGCAGGTTACTGAAGAGTACGTGAGGCGACGGGGGAGCAGCGCAGGGCGCCCCCCAGGCGCCCGGTGAGCGGAGCGAGCCCGGAGGCGAACCGGGGACCGGGTCAGCGGGCGATGCGCTCGGCGGCGGCGTCGGCGACCGCCGGCAGCAGCGCCTCGGCGATCAGCCGGTAGCCGTCCGCGCTCGGGTGGAAGCCGTCCTCGCAGTACGCCGCCCGGTCGGCGCGGAAGACCGGGCCGACCCGCTCGGCCAGGTCGACGGCGACGCCGCCGGCGGCTCGGGTGGCCTCGGCCGAGACGGCGGCGACCCGGCGGCCCCGCCAGGCGACCACGGTGCGCAGCGGCTGGGCGAAGACCCGGCTGGCGCCGAGGTCCGGGCAGGTGCCGACGACCACCGCGGCCCCGCCGGTGCACAGCCGGCGGACCGCGTCGGCGAGGTTGTCCCGCACCGCGGTCAGCGGCGCCCCGGAGGTGGCGTCGGTGGTGCCGACCAGCAGCACGGCGACGTCCGGGCGGCCGAGCAGCGCCCGCGAGACCTGCGGGCCGAGGTCGCCGGTGCCGGAGCCGGCGATGGCGGCGCCGGCCAGCCGGACCCGGCGGGTCGGACCGGCGAGCCGGCGGGCCAGCACGCCGCCGATGGTCTCCCCGGTGCGGGTCACCCCGACCCCGGCGCCGGTGGAGTCGCCGAGCAGCACCAGCCGGAGCCGCTCGGCGCCGGGATCGCCGAACTCGCCCTCGACCGGGGGCGCGGAGCCGGCCGGCGCGTACCGCCGGCGGGCCGCGGCCCAGACCTCGGCGGCCAGCACGCCGGCGCCGGCCCCGGCGGCCGCGAGCGCGCCGCCCAGGGCACCTCGGGTCAGCCGGGCGGGGTCCACGCCCTCAGGTTACGTCGCGCCGGCGGGCCGGACCCGTCCACCGGACGGGTCGATCCGCCGACCGGGGAATGCCCGCCGGCCCGGGCCGGTTGGAGCCGGTGATGCTTGAAAACGCAAGTATCGACATCGGGACGCGACAGCGGCCCCGCGCGTACGGAGGCAGACGATGACGGCAGCGACCACGCTCGACCTGACCGGGACCTGGGACCTCGACCCGGCGCACACGCGGCTCGGGTTCGCCGCCCGGCACGCGATGGTCGCGACGGTGCGCGGCAACTTCGGCGTGTTCTCCGGCGTGATCGAGATCGACCAGGCCGACCCGGGCCGGTCCACCGCCGAGGTGCGGATCGACGCGGCCAGCCTGACCACCGGCAACGACCAGCGCGACGGCCACCTCAAGAGCGGCGACTTCCTGGACGTGGAGAAGTACCCGGAGCTGGTCTTCCGCAGCACCCGCGCCGAGGTCGTCGACGAGGAGACCTACAAGCTGTACGGCGACCTGACCATCCGGGACCAGACCCGGCCGGTCACCCTCGAGCTCGAGTTCCAGGGCTCCTCGCCGGACCCGTTCGGCAACACCCGCGCCGGCTTCGAGGGCCGCGCCACCATCAACCGCAAGGACTGGGGCCTGACCTGGAACGTCGCGATCGAGGGCGGCGGCATCCTGGTCGGCGACAAGGTCAAGCTCGAGCTCGACGTGTCCGCCGTCAAGCGGGTCGAGCAGCCGCAGCGGTAAGGCCGGCCTCAGCTGGTGTGCGGGACCTGGACCGGCTCGGCGACCGGTCGGGGCCGGCGCCGGCGCAGGAAGGCCCACCGCCCCCACGGCCCGCGCTCCCGCCCGTCGACCTCGACACCGGTGACCTCGGTGCCGGGCCGGCCGGCGGCGCGGGCCGCGGCCGTCGCCACCGGGCGCACCCCGTCCGGGGCGAACAGCCGCCGGTCCACCTGGGAGTCGGCCTCCTCGGGCCACAGCCCGAGCGCGGCGCACACCGACGGCAGCGTGACCGCCGCGGCGGCCGCGTAGCCCTCCGCCGACGGGTGGAACCGGTCGGCGCTGAACAGCTCCTTCGGCCGGGCCTCGAACTCCGGCCCCAGCACGTCGCCGAGCGACACCGTCCGGCCGCCCGCCTCGACCACCGCGATGGTCTGGGCGGCGGCCAGCTGCCGGCTCCAGATCCGGGCCACCAGCCGCAGCGGCTGCGCGATCGGCTCGACCGTGCCGAGGTCCGGGCAGGTGCAGACGACCACCTCGGCGCCCTCCGCCCGCAGCCGCCGCACCGCCCGGGCCAGGTGCCGGACCGCCTCCGACGGCCGGGACCGGTTGGTCACGTCGTTGGCCCCGATCATGATCAGCGCGACGTCCGGGTGCCGGTCGCGGACCTGCTCGACCTGGGACAGCAGGTGCTCGGAGCGGGCGCCGACCACCGCGGCGGTGACCAGCCGGACCGGCCGGTCGGCCACCTCGGCCAGCCCGGCCGCCAGCAGCACGCCGGGCGTCTCCATCAGGTCGTGCACGCCCAGCCCGGCCGCGCTCGAGTCACCCAGCACGGCGAGGGTTAGCTCCGGGGCGGCGCCGCCGCCCCAGACCCCGTCGCCGACCGGCGGCCGGGTGGCCGGCGGGCCCACCCACCGGCGGGCCAGCTTCGCCTCGCCGATCAGCAGTCCCCAGCCGGCCGCCGCCATCAGCCCGAGGCCACCACCCCCGTACGCCGCGGCGGTGGCGACCCGCCGGGCGCGGGACGCGCGGCTCACCGCTCGCGTCCGCGCAGGAACGCACGCACCGCCTCGCGCGCGCCCTGGCGGATCTCCGGCCCGTGCATGAAGGCGACCACCTGGAAGTCGAGGTCGCCCAGGATGTCCGCGGACTTGCGGTTGAGGGCCGGGTCGGTGCACAGCCAGCCCGGGCAGTGGCGGACACCCCGCACGTTGAACAGCGCGTCGCCGGTGACCAGCACCCCGGACGGCTCGTGCAGCAGCGACACGTGGCCGGGGGTGTGGCCGGGGGTGTGCACCACCCGCAGCCCGCCCGGCAGCAGCGAGCCGTCCAGGAACTCCTCGGCCACCGTCGCCGGCGGGAAGCTGGCCGGCTTGCCGCGCTGCATCCGCGGGGTCCGGCCGTCGCGCAGGTAGACCGCCTCGCGCTCGTGCGCGTGCACCTCGGCGCCGGAGTCCTCGACCAGCGAGGCCAGCCCGCCCACGTGGTCGACGTGGGCGTGGGTGACCACGATCCGGCGCACGTCGGCGGGGGCGATCCCGATCGTGGCCAGCCCGGCCCGCAGCTTGCGGCGCGCAAAGCGCAGCCGCAGCCCGGGGTCGACCAGCGTCACCGACCCGTCCGCGTCCCGGAGGGCGACCGCGTTGACGAAGTCACCGACCGAGGTGGGTATCCGCCAGACGTTGTCGGCCAGCGGCACCGCCCGTCCCGACACCCGCACACCTCCCACGAGCAGGTTAGTCCCTGCCGCGATCGCTTCCGCCGCCGCGGTCAGCCCGACAGGAACCGGACACCTTGCCAGCGGTTATACGATCTCACCCGGGAGGTGGGGAAGGTGACTATCCGCACGAGTCGGAAACCGGCCCGTCCCGTCCGCCGCGGCTGGATCGACGACTGGCGCCCGGAGGACCCCGCCTTCTGGGAGAGCACCGGTCGGGCGGTGGCCCGGCGCAACCTGGTCTGGTCGATCGTGTCCGAGCACATCGGCTTCTCGGTGTGGAGCCTGTGGTCGGTCTTCGTGCTCTTCCTCGGGCCGGAGTGGGGGATCGACCCGGCCGGCAAGTTCCTGCTCACCGCGCTGCCGGCGCTGGTCGGCTCGGTGCTGCGCATCCCGTACACGCTGGCGGTGGCGAAGTTCGGCGGGCGCAACTGGACCGTGGTGAGCGCCCTGCTCCTGCTGGTGCCGTGCATCGGGGCGGCGGTGGTGCTGGAGCCGGGGGTGGACTACGGCACCCTGCTCGCGGTCGCGCTGCTGGCCGGGGTCGGCGGCGGCAACTTCGCCTCCTCGATGGCCAACATCAACGCCTTCTACCCCCAGCACACCAAGGGCTGGGCGCTCGGGCTCAACGCCGGCGGCGGCAACCTCGGGGTGGCCGTGGTGCAGCTCGTCGGACTCGCCGTGCTGGCCACAGCGGGCGCCCAGCACCCGCGACTGGTGCTCGCCTTCTACATCCCGATGATCGTGGTGGCCGCGCTCGGGGCCGTGCTGTTCATGGACAACCTGACCGACGCGGTCAACGAGAAGCGCGGCCTGCGGGATGCCACCCACGAGCCGCACACCTGGGTGATGTCGTTCCTCTACATCGGCACCTTCGGCTCGTTCATCGGCTTCGGGTTCGCCTTCGGGCAGGTGCTGCAGGTGCAGTTCAAGGACGACTTCGCCAGCCCGGTGGACGCGGCGTACCTGACCTTCCTCGGGCCGCTGCTCGGCTCGCTGATCCGGCCGGTCGGCGGCGCGCTGGCCGACCGGCTCGGCGGGGCCCGGGTGACCCAGTGGACCTTCGCCGCGATGGCGGCCGGCGCGCTGCTCGTGCTGCTGGCCTCCCGGCAGGGCTCGCTGGCGCTGTTCCTGGTCGGCTTCATCGCGCTGTTCGTGCTGAGCGGGATCGGCAACGGCTCGACGTACAAGATGATCCCGGCGATCTTCCGGGTGAAGGCGGGTCTCGCCGTCGACGCCGGTGCCGACCCGGTCGAGGCCGAGCGGGCCGGCCGGCGGCTGTCCGGCGCGCTGATCGGCATCGCCGGCGCGGTCGGCGCCTTCGGCGGGGTGCTGGTCAACCTCGCCTTCCGGCAGTCGTTCCTGGGCCGCGGCGACGGGGACGCGGCGTACCTCGCGTTCATCGCGTTCTACCTGGTCTGCCTGGCCGTGACCTGGGCGGTCTACCGGCGGCCGGGCTCCCGGATGGCCGGGGTGTGACGTCCCCTACCCTGTGTCGATGGAGTACGCGGAGTCGCTGGTCGAGCTGATCGGCAACACGCCGCTGGTGAAGCTCTCGTCGGTCACCGAGGGGCTGGCGCCACTGGTGCTGGCCAAGGTCGAGTACCTGAACCCCGGCGGGTCGGTGAAGGACCGGATCGCGCTGCGCATGATCGAGGCGGCCGAGCGGTCCGGCGAGCTGCGCCCGGGCGGCACAATCGTCGAGCCCACCAGCGGCAACACCGGGGTGGGGCTGGCGATCGTCGCGCAGAAGCGCGGCTACAAGTGCGTCTTCGTCTGCCCCGACAAGGTCTCCGGGGACAAGATCAACGTGCTCCGGGCGTACGGGGCGGAGGTCGTGGTCTGCCCGACCGTGGTCCCGCCCGAGCACCCGGACTCGTACTACAACACCTCCGACCGGCTGGTCCGGGAGATCGACGGCGCCTGGAAGCCCAACCAGTACGCGAACCCGGCCAACCCGCAGTCGCACTACGAGACCACCGGGCCGGAGCTCTGGCGGCAGACCGACGGCCGGATCACCCACTTCGTCACCGGGCTCGGCACCGGCGGCACGGTCAGCGGCGCCGGGCGCTACCTCAAGGAGGTCTCCGGCGGCCGGGTCAAGGTGGTCGGCGCCGACCCCGAGGGCTCGGTCTACTCCGGCGGCACCGGCCGGCCCTACCTGGTCGAGGGCGTCGGCGAGGACTTCTGGCCGACGACGTACGACCGGGAGATCTGCGACGAGATCGAGGCGATCTCCGACGCCGACTCCTTCGACCTCACCCGGCGGCTGGCCCGGGAGGAGGGGCTGCTGGTCGGCGGCTCCTGCGGGATGGCGGTGGCCGCGGCGCTGCGGGTGGCGGCGCGCGGGACCGCGGACGACGTGGTGGTGGTGCTGCTGCCCGACGGCGGCCGCGGCTACCTGTCCAAGATCTTCAACGACGACTGGATGGCCGACTACGGCTTCCTGCGCAGCACCGCGCAGACCACGGTCGGGGACGTGCTGCGGCGCAAGACCGGCAAGCTGCCCGAGCTGGTGCACGTGCACCCGCAGGACACCGTGCGGGAGGCCATCGACATCCTGCGGGAGTACAGCGTCTCCCAGATGCCGGTGGTCAAGGCGGAGCCGCCGGTGATGAGCGCCGAGGTGGTGGGCTCGGTGGTCGAGCGCGACCTGCTCGAGCTGCTGTTCACCGGGCAGGCGCGGCTGGCCGACCCGGTCGAGCGGCACATGTCCCCGCTGCTGCCGGTGATCGGCGCCGGCGAGCCGGTGGACGCCGCGGTGAGCGCGCTGGAAAAGGCGGACGCCGCGGTCGTGCTGCTCGACGGCAAGCCGGCCGGCGTGCTGACCCGGCAGGACCTGCTGGCGCACCTGTCCCGCTGAGGTTCCCCGGGCCCGGGTGTCACATCCGGGCTGCCGGCGGTGCTAACCCGGGTGTGAGCCCTCCGACGACCGCCCGGCCGGGCGCCCTGTCCCTGGACGGATCCGGCCCGGCGGTCTGGCCGGCGGAGCGGAAGGACGGGGGCGCGGTGCCGACTCCTGCGGTCCGGGCGGATCTCGAGGAGGTCTTCCGCGCGGCGTACGGCCGGGTCGTCGCCGTGGCGGCCCGCGTGCTCGGCTCCCGGGACGGGGCCGAGGACGTCGCCCAGGAGGTGTTCCTGGCCTTCGGGCGGTCGTCGGTGCCCGCCGGCGAGGCGCCCGCCTGGCTGTCCGTCGCCGCCGCGCACACCGCGCTCAACCAGCTCCGCTCCGGCCGGCGCCGCGCCGGGCGGGAGGAGGCGGTCGGCAGCACCGCCGACACCGTCGTCCCGGACACCGCCGACGCGGTGGTCACCCGGGACGAGCGCCGCCGGGTCCGCGCGGCGCTGGCCCGGCTGCCGCACCGGCAGGCCGTCGCGCTCGTCCTCCGGCACAGCGGCCTCAGCTACGCCGAGGTCGCGGCCGCCCTCGATCTCTCGCCTGGCAGCGTCGGCACCACGGTGCGGCGGGCCGAGGCCACCCTTCGCAAGGAGCTGAACGATGCGTCATCCGACTGACGGCACGCTGCGCCGGCTCGTGGACGAGCCCGCCGGCGTCGCCGACGCCGACCGTGAGCACGTGGCCGGGTGCCCGGCCTGCCTGTCCGCCCTGGCCGCGGTCCGGCAGGACGCCGAGCGGGTCGGCGCGGCCCTGAGCGCGGGGCCGGCCCCCGACGTGGACGCCGGCTGGCGCCGGCTGGCCGGCGCGGCCACCGATGCCGGGGACGTCCCCGAGGCGTCCCGGCGGGCCGCGGGCTTCCGGCGACCGGCGAGGGCCGGGGCCGGGACCGGGGCCCGCCGGCGCCGGAGCGGGTTGCGGAGCCCGGTGGTGGCGGCGCTCGGCGTCGCCACCGTGCTGGCCGGCGCGAGCGTCGCCGCGGCCGCGGACTGGCTGCCGATCTTCCGTACCGAGCAGATCGCCTCCATCGAGCTGACCAAGGCCGACCTGGTCCAGCTGCCGGACCTGTCCAGCTACGGGCGGGTGCGGATCACCGAGCGGCCCGATGTCCGCGAGGTCCCCGACGCGGCCGCCGCCGCCGAGGCCACGGGCCTGACCGTGCCGCGGGTGGACGCGCTGCCCACCGGCGTGACCGGCGAGCCGACATTCCAGGTCGGCCGGCGGGTGAGCGCGGTCTTCACCTTCTCGGCCGAGGAGGCGGCCCGGGTCGCCGCCGACGTCGGCGAGCCGCTGCCGGCGCCGCCGGCCGGGATGGACGGCAACCAGTTCCGGCTCACCGCCGGGCCTGGGCTCGCCGCGGTCTGGTCGGAGGCGCGCGGGGTGCCGGCGCTGCTGGTGGCCCGGGCGGTCGCGCCGACGGCGTACTCCAGCGGGGTGCCGTTCACCGCCGCCCGCGACTACCTGCTGTCCCTGCCCGGCCTGCCCGACGAGGTCGCGGGTCAGCTGCGCAGCTTCTCCGAGGACGGCACGACGCTGCCGCTGCCGGTGCCGGCCGACCTGGTGGACACCTCGACGGCCGACGTCGGCGGGGTGCAGGCGACGGTGCTGGCCGGGAAGGACGGCTCGGTGGCCGGCGTGGTCTGGGTCGAGGACGGCGTGGTCACCGCGGTGGCCGGCTCGCTGAGCACCGACGAGGTGCTCTCGGTCGCCCGCGGGCTGCGTTAGTGGCCACCGACGTCGCGGTCGAGGACGCGCGGCAGCTGCTCGCCGGGCTGCCGCCGTCCGCGGCGGCCTGGTGCTCGGGCCTGCGCAAGCGGTACGGCAAGCAGACCGCCGTCGACGGCGTCTCCTTCACCGTCGGCCGCGGCGAGGTGGTCGGCCTGCTGGGGCCCAACGGCGCCGGCAAGACCAGCGTGATCAAGATGCTGCTCGGGCTGGTCCGGCCGGACGCGGGCGAGGTGCTGCTGCTGGGCCGGCCGGCGCGGGAGCCGCAGGCCCGGGCCCGGGTCGGCTACCTGCCCGAGCTCTTCCGCTACCAGCCCTGGCTCACCGCCGCCGAGGTGCTGACCCTGCACGTACGGCTCGCCGGGGTCACCGTGTCGACCGCGGAGCGGCGGGCCCGGCTGGCCGAGGTCGGGCTCGCCCAGCGGGCCGACGACCGGGTCGGCGGCTTCTCCAAGGGCATGCAGCAGCGGCTCGGGCTGGCCGTCGCGCTGGTCGCCCGGCCCGAGCTGGTCGTCCTCGACGAGCCGACCAGCGCGCTGGACCCGCTCGGCCGGGCCGACGTCCGCGACATCGTGCTGGGGCTCAAGGCGGCGCAGGTGGCGGTCCTGCTCAACTCGCACCTCATCGGCGAGGTGGAGCGGGTCTGCGACCGGGTCGTCATCCTCGACCGCGGCCGGGTCGCCGCCGCCGGCACGCTGCCCGAGCTGCTCGGCCGGCGCGAGCTGCGGCTGCGGCTGGACGGGGTCGGCGCGGCGGCCGAGGCCCGGCTGGCCGCGGCCGGCGACCTCGCCCGCAGCGGCGACGCGTTCACCGTCACGCTGCCCGCCGACCTGGAGGACCCCGCCGTCGTGCCCGACCTCATCACCGACCTGGTCGGCCTCGGCGTCCGCATCCACTCCGTCGAGCCCGGGCGGATCAGCCTGGAGGAGCGGCTGCTGGACATCCTGCGCACCGCCGAGGAGGCCCGGTGAACGCCCGGGTCGTGCTCACCGTCGCCGCCCTGACGCTGCGCGAGGCCGTCCGCCGCAAGGTGGTGCGCGCGCTCGCCGGGCTGACGATCGCGCTGCTCGCGCTCAGCGCCTGGGGCTTCTCCCGGCTGGCGGTGATCGAGTTCGAGGGCAGCGCGCTCACCACCGGCGAGGAGCGGCTGCTGGCCTCCCAGCTGCTCAACCTGGTCATGTTCGGGATGAGCCTGATCGCCGCGCTGGGCACCGCGTTCCTGGCCGGGCCCACCCTGGCCGGCGAGATCGAGTCCGGGACCGCGCTGTCCATCCTCGCCCGGCCGGTGCGCCGCTCGGCGGTGCTGGTGGGCAAGTGGCTGGGGCTGGTCGCCTTCGGCGGCGGCTTCGTCGTGGCCGCCGGGCTGGCCCAGTTCGTCGTCGTGCAGGTGACCGTCGGCTACTGGCCACCCCAACCGGTCGTCGGCCTCGCCTTCCTGGCCGCGCAGACCGCGGTGCTGCTCACCCTCGGGCTGCTGCTCGCCACCGCGGTCTCGCCGATGGCCTCGGGCATCGTGGCGGTCGGTCTCTTCGGCGCCACCTGGATCGCCGGTGTGGTCGGCGGGGTCGGCGCCGCGCTCGGCAACGACGGCGTGGCCAAGGTCGGGACGGTGTCCCGGATGGTGCTGCCCACCGACGGGCTGTGGCGCGGGGCGATGAACGCGTTCCAGGACCCGATAGCGCTGGCGCAGTTCGGCGGGCCGGCCGTCGAGGGCGGGTTCCCGTTCCTCAGCGACGCCACCCTGACCGTCCCGTACCTGCTCTGGGTGGCGGTCTGGGTGACGCTGGTGCTCGGGCTGGCCGCTCAGGCGCTGGTCCGCCGCGACCTCTGACCGCCCCCGCTGCAGGGCCACGTGGTCCGGCCCCCCCGGGTGGTGCCGCAGCAGCCCGCTGTCCAACCGCCAGCCGATCGTGAAGACGAACAGCAGCAACCCGACCTGGGCGATCGCCGACAGCAGCGGCCGGGCGTCGGCCGGGAAGACCCGGTGGGTCAGCTACCCGGGCAGCAGGCCGAGCAGGCTCGGGCCGAGCACGATGCCGGCGGCGATCTCCCCGACCACCGCCGGCTGCCGGCACCGTCACGCGAGCGCGCCGAACACCGTCCCGGCGAGCAGGGCGAGTGCGATCCCGGCCATGGTGACGGCCAGGAGCGTCTCCGTCCCCACGGCCGGGCTCGCCATCCGGTCAGGCCGGCGCGGTCTCGCCGGCGCGGACCGGTTCGTGCTCCAGCAGGGTCAGCTTCGGCTCGGTCGACAGGTAGAGGCCGGCCAGGGCGAGCTCGGGGGAGTCGGGCCGCTGCAGGGTGTTGACGTTGTGGTGGGCGAACGGGAAGGTCGGCTTCCCGCTCGGGTCGTTGAACTCGCCGCTGGCCATGTCGAACGCGCGCTCCTTCGCGTCGGCCAGATCCTCGATGCCGGTGATGATGTGGAGGAACGCCTCGTGCAGGTTGAGGTGGTGCTTCTCCCGGCGGGACAGCCGCTGCGCGATGTAGAACTGCTCGTCCCGGCCGCGGTAGTTGTCGTAGAACGCGGAGACGAGCACGATCAGCCGGTCGTACGAGGTCCGGTAGGCCTGCTCGAAGAAGTTCAGCGCGGACGGCTCATCCACCCCGTCCCGCAGCATCGCGGCGATCGACGCCGCGGACAGCAGCGCGCTGTACATCGCCAGGTGCACGCCGGTGGACAGCAGCGGGTCGAGGAAGCAGGCGGCGTCCCCGATGAGCATGTAGCCCGGGCCGCACCAGCGGTCGGTGACGTAGGAGTAGTCGGTCTCCGCCTTCACGTCGGTGACCAGCTCGGCGCCCTTGATCAGGTCGGTGAGGACCTGGCTCTCGGAGATCTTGTCGTGGTAGACCTGCGTCGGCTCCAGGCCCCTGGCCTGCTCATCGCGCAGGTGGTCCTTGGTGATGACCGCGCCCACGCCGATGGTGCCGTCGTCCAGCGGGAGCTCCCACAGCCAGCCGTGCGGGATGGAGAACACGCCGATCGCGCCCTCCGGGCCGTACGGCAGCCGCGCGTCGGTCTTCCAGTAGCCCCACAGCGCGACGTTCTTGAAGACCTCGTGGATCCGGCGGCTGCGGTGCTGCTTGGTGGCGAGCAGGCCGGCCCGGCCGGAGGCGTCGAGGACGTAGTCGAAGGCGATGGTGCCCGAGGCCGACTTGTCGGTGCGCTCCCAGGCGGCGCTCACCGCGCGGTCGCCATCGAAGTCGACCCGCCGCACCGAGACGCCCTCGTGCACGGTCACGCCCTGGCTCTTGGCGTGCTCCAGCAGCGCGTGGTCGAAGTCGGCCCGGCGGACCTGCCAGCTGTACTCGGTGCCGAAGAGTTGGGCGAACAGCAGCTCCCAGCGCTCTGTGCCCCACTCGTAGTAGGCGCCGCGCTTGCGCTGGAACCCGAGCGCTTCGACCTTCTCCCGGGCTCCCATCATCTCCAGGATCGGCAGGCAGGAGGGCAGCAGCGACTCGCCGATGTGGTAGCGGGGGAAGTGCTCCCGCTCCAGCAGGGTCACCGAGATGCCCTCGCGGGCCAGCAGGGTGGCGGCGGCCGATCCGGCCGGACCGCCGCCGATGACGAGGACCTGGGTGGACTCCTTGATCATGTCACTTCTCCTTCGGGGGGACGGGCTCGGTCCGGATTCGGACCCGCCGCGGCACCGCGCCGTCGACCAGCGGGGAGCGGGGGGCGGCGCGGTCGACGGTGCTGCGGTAGCTGCTGGTGAGCGCGGCCAGCGCGGCGGACTTGTCCTGAGCGGGGTCGGCCGACAGGGCCCGCTCGGCGCGGTCCATGTCCCGGTTGGCCAGGACGATCGCGGTGGTGGCGGGCCGGCGTACGTCCTCGTAGCGCTGCAGCGCGGCGACCACGTCGTCGCCGGACGCGAGCTCGGTGGCGAGCGCGGCGGCGTCGACGATGGCCTGCGACGCGCCGTTGGCGCCGATCGGGTACATCAGGTGGGCGGCGTCGCCGAGCAGGGTGACCCGGCCGCTGCCCCACCGGGCCAGCGGGTCCCGGTCGACCATCGGGTACTGCAGGATCCGGTCGCTGCCGGCCAGCAGGTCGGCGATGTCCAGCCAGCCGAGGTCCCAGTGCGCGAAGTGCGGCAGCACGTCGTCGAGCCGGCCGGGGCGGTCCCAGCCGGGATCGGCGCCCGGTCCGGTCGGGGGCACCGGCACCATGCAGACCCAGTTGACCAGCGCCCGGCCGCGGACCGCGTGCCGGGCCGAGCACGGGTAGGCGATGATCCGGGTGTCGCGGCCGTCGTTGACCAGGATCATGGTGCGGCCGTCGAGGAAGTCCCCGAGCTCGGTCAGGCCGCGCCACATCTGGACCCCGGCCGGCGACAGCGCGGCCTGGTCGGGGTGCAGCCGGGACCGGACCGCGGAGTGCAGCCCGTCGGCTCCGACCAGCGCCTGTCCCTCGTACGCGGTCTCGGCGCCGGTGGTGCGGTCGGCGACGCGCGCACGGACGCCGCCGGCGGTCTGCTCGAAGCCGGTCAGCCGGGCGCCGGTGCGCACCGCGTCCGGCCCGAGGCGGTCCCGGACCGCGCCCAGCAGCAGCATCTGCAGCTCGCCGCGGTGCAGCGAGTACTGGGGGTACGCGTGCCCGGCCGCGATGCCGCGCGGCTCGGTCCACAGCACGGTGCCGGTGTGGTCGAAGTAGCGGTGCTCGCGGGTGGCGATGCCGGTCTCGGCGAGCGCGTCGTCCAGCCCGAGGGCGGTCAGCTCGGCGATGGCGGCCGGCTGGATGTTGATCCCGACGCCCTCGGGGCGGATCCGGGCGGCGGACTCCAGCACGATCGCGCCGATGCCCTGGGCGTGCAGGGCGAGCGCGGCGGTCAGCCCGCCGATGCCCCCACCGGCGATCACGACGTCAGCGGTCCTGTCGGTGGTCATGGCCACTCCTCCCGGCCTGGGGGCGTGCGGAGGTAGGCGGAGGTGGGGTGCCCGGCCGGCGGTGGGGACACCGGCCGGGCAACCCTCCGTCACGGGCTAGCTGGTCTGGCCGGCCAGCCGCTTCTGCATGAACTGGTAGGCGATCGTGCCGAACTGCTTCGACCACGGCGCCGTCGCGGTGATCGCGTCCTTGAAGTGGACGCCGCTCTCGAACCGGCTCATGCCGCACCGGTCGACCCAGTTGCTCCAGCTGGTCCACCGCAGCGTGGTGTCAGCCTTCGGGGTGATGCCGGGCTCGATCTTCGACGAGCCCTTGGGGAAGGTGTAGGAGATGTCGATCTCCTCCTTGCCCAGGAACATCCGGGCCGCCTGCGCGTAGGCGCCGCACAGGGCGGTCGAGCCGGACGGGTACTCGGGGTGCGCCGGCAGGTTGAGGTAGGGCTTCCACTCCTTGCCGGTGATGTCGTCGACGGTGCCCTTGCCCACGCCGCCCCAGGCGGTGATCTTCGTGTCGCCGTAGAGGTGCCGGATCGCGGTGGTCGGCCGCACGGCGTCGTAGTACCGCTTCCACCACCAGGTGGCGACGGTGACGTCGAAGGTCGCCACCTCGACGGTCGCGATGTAGTAGACGAACCGCTCCAGGTCGAGGTTGCCGGACCCGATGGCGGCGTAGCCGCCCCAGGCGCCCAGGCCGAAGAACTTGTCGTTGAAGGTCTCCGCGTTCACCTTGTGGGCGTCGGTCATGTTCGCCGAGGCGGCGATGACCTCGTCGGTCTGCTGCCTGTAGCCGCGCGGGTTGGCCTGGTAATTGCTGCGGACCGGCGGCCCGAGCCGGAACTGGCCCGGGCTGCCGCTGAAGGCGATCGGCTTGGCGTACATCATCTGCGGGACCTGGTAGCTCTGCTCGACGAAGTTGCCGAACGTGCCGGGCAGGCGCTGCGGCTGCCACCGCGACGGGTCACGCAGCTCGGTCGCGGTGTTCACCGGCTTGTAGCCGGTGTAGTCGCGCCACGGCTCGGGGTTGTACTTGTAGCCGCCCGCCGTGCCGGTCCGGTTGAGGCCGTCGTGCAGCCGGGCCTGGAGCATGTGCTTGGCGGCGAGGGTGCCGAGGCCCTCCGGCGTGGTGCGGTCCTCGCTGGCGTCCGCCGGGTCCAGCCCGACCGACTCCAGCATGGCCCGCCACTCGGCGGCCGCCTGCGGGATCCGGTTCATCAGGATCCCGTACGACGAGAACAGGATCGCGATGTTGCGGTTGCGGTTGGTCGCCTCGCTGCGCGGCCGGCGGCCGAGGTTGGAGTAGACCCCGATCGCGGTCGGGTGGTACGCCGCGATGGCGTCGTACCAGCTGACCTCCAGCGCCATCACGTAGTCGATGACCTGGGGGGCGTCCGAGCCGGTGGTGGAGATGTACTTGCGCTCCGGCACCTGGATCGCCGGGAAGATGATCTCGACCGGCGAGTTGCCGGTGTCGAAGTTGAACGCCTGCGTGGTCGGCTCGGCGTGGCTGATCGCCACCGGGCCACCGAGGGTGGTGGCCACCATGATCGCGGCGGCCGCCGCGATCAAGGCCTGCCTTGGCCTTCTGACTCGCAACATTGGGAGAACTCCTTACTCGGGAGGGGTCCAGTCGACCGATGTGGCCTTGAGAACTCAGGTACGCACTAGCTCGGGGCTGCTCTCCAGCACGAATCCCGTGTAGCCCCCGTCGGTCACCTCCTTCAGCTTCTGGCGGTAGCCGGCCAGACCGGCGAAGAAGAAGAAGGCCTGCGTCTTCTTCCCGGGGATGTTGCCGCCGTTGATGAAGGAGTCGACCTTCGCGAAGAGCGTGTGGCCGGCCAGCTCCTCGCAGGCGGCGGTCCAGGCGGTCTCGGCGTCGGCGGTGGCCTCCACCGAGGTGACGCCGTTGGCCTCCGCGGCCTTGACCAGGTCGGAGATCCACTCCACCTGCGTCTCGATGGCCGGCGGCAGGTTGCTGAACACGGTGTTGGGTCCGTACACCATGAACATGTTGGGGAAGTTGGGCACGGCGATGCCGAGGTAGCTGGTGGCGCCGTCCCGCCAGTGCTGCTGGATGGTTTCGCCGCCGCGGCCGCGCAGGTCCATCCGCAGGTAGCTGCCGGTCACCGCGTCGAAGCCGGTGGCGAAGACCAGGATGTCCAGCTCGTGCTCGACGCCGTCGGCGGTCCGCACGCCGGCCGGGGTGATCTCGCTGATCGGGTTCTCGCGGATGTCGACCAGCGAGACGTTGTCCTGGTTGAACGTCTCGTAGTAGTCCTCGTTGCTGATCGGGCGCCGGGCGAAGTAGCCGCTCGGCATGAGCTTCCGGGCGGTCTCCGGGTCGCGCACGATCTCCTTGATCTTCGCCCGGATGAAGTCGGCGGCGGCCTTGTTCGCGTCCGGGTCGCTGATGATGTCGCGGAAGGTGCCGACCATGAAGCGGAAGGAGTTGCCGGCGTCCCAGACCTCCTGGAAGACGCGCTGCCGCTCCTCGGCGGAGACGCTCATGGCGAGCGTCTCGGACTCCTGGAAGCCGGAGGCGAGGAAGGAGTGCCGGACCTTGTCCCAGATCTCCTGGTGGCGCTCCCGGTAGTCGGCCCGGACCTCCTCGGTCAGCGGGCGGTTCTGGGAGGGCACGCAGTATTGCGCGGTGCGCTGGAAGACGGTGAGGTGGGAGGCGGTCTTGCTGGCCGCGCAGATGAACTGGGTGCCGGTCGACCCGGTGCCGATGACGCCGACCCGCTTGCCCTCCACCGACAGGCCCTCCGGCCAGGCGCCGGTGTGCACCAGGTCGCCGGCGAAGCTGTCCCGGCCCTTGATGTCGGGCAGGTACGGCGTGGACAGCACGCCCAGCGCGGTGACCAGGTAGCGGGCGCTGAACCGCTCGCCCTGCTCGGTGGTGACCGTCCACACACGACGGTCCTCATCGTACTCGGCGCCGTCGATCCCGGTGTTCAGCTGGATGTGCGGGCCCAGGCCGTACCGGTCGACGATGTCCTCGAGGTGGCGCCGCATGACGTCCTGGTCGATGTAGCGGTTGTCGCCGATGATCTCGGGCAGCGTCTTCTCGTCCCAGGTGTAGCGGTAGACGAAGCCCTCGCTGTCGGACTTGGCGCCGGGGTAGCGGTTCCAGTGCCAGGTGCCGCCGACGCCGCTGCCCCGCTCGAAGGTCCGGACGTCGAGTCCGAGCTCGTTGCGGAGCTTGTGGGTCATGTAGATGCCGGCGATGCCGGCGCCGATGACTATCGCGTCGAAGTCGGTGCTCTTGTCGGTCACGGCCGTGCTCCTTCGGGTCGGACGGGTGACGGGGTCATGGCTGCAGCCGGGCGACATGCCAGCCGGTGGGGATGAGGTCGTAGCGCAGCCGCCGGTGCAGCCGGTCGTCGGCGGCCGACCAGAACTCGACGGCGGCCGGCTCCAGCCGGTAGCCGGCGAACCGGTCCGGCCGGGGCAGCGGCCCGCCGCCGGCCGCCAGCCGCTCCGCCTCGGATCGCAGGGCGGCGACGTCGTCGAGGGGATCGCTCTGCCGGGAGGCGGTGGACATGGGGTGCAGCGGGGCGGCCCGCGCGGCCCAGAGCCGGTCCGCCTCGGCCGCCGGCAGCCGCACCACCGGCCCGGAGACGCTCAGCTGCTGCGCGGTCTCCCGCCAGTACAGCAGGCCCGAGCCCCAGCCGGACTCGGCGATCTCCCGGCCCTTGCGGCTGCTGTCGTGGGTGGTGAAGACCAGGCCGGCCGGGGAGAGGTCGAGGATGCTGACGATCCGGGTGGAGATGCGGCCGTCCCGGCCGGCGGTGGCGAGCGCCAGAGCCAGCGGCTCGCGGACGCCGGCCGCGGTCGCCGCGGCGACCCACTGCGCGGCCAGCTCCATCGGCTCGCCCGGCGGCCGGTCGTACTCGGGGAAGGGACCGTCGACCGTGCCGGTGAGGCTCTCGTAGCGGCTAGACATGGATCACCCCGCGGGCGACGGGCACCGCGGACCCGGCGACGCGGACCGAGGTGACGTGGTCCCCGCTGCCCTCCGCCCAGGCCCGCATGAGCGCGGACCGGCCCATCTCGACGCCCTGGTGGATGTCGATCCACCGGCCGTACGGGATGCGCCCGTGCCGGGCCAGGTGGATGGCGATCGGACCGGCGGCCGAGCCGGTCGCGGCGTCCTCCTGCACGCCGTACGCGGGCGAGAACATGCGGTTGCGCCAGCTCGTCCCGGCACCGGCGTAGCAGTTGGTGGCCATGTCCGGGAAGGCCGCCAGCGCCCGGTGGTCGGGGTCCACCCGGGACAGCGCGGCCACGCTCTCCAGCCCGACCAGGACGTGCCGGGGGCCGTTGCGGTAGATCTCCACCGGCAGCTCCGGCTCGGGCACGCCGAGCGCGGCGAGCAGCTCGTCCGTCCGGTCGAAGCCGGCCCAGGTCGGCACCGGCTGGTCCATCTGCACGGCGGCCACCCGGCCGTCGACCCGCTCCAGCTCGAAGCTGATGACCCCCATCGCGGTCTCCAGCCGGAGCAGGTCGCCGGCGAACGACTCGCCGAGCGCGACCGCCGTCCCGAGCAGCGGGTGCCCGGCGAACGGCAGCTCGTTGACCGGGGTGAAGATGCGGACGTGCGCGTCGCCGCCGTTGGCCGGCCGGAGCACGAAGGTGACCTCGGACAGGTTCATCTCCTGCGCGATGCGCTGCATCTGGGTGGCGCTGAGGTCGTCGGCGCCGAAGAACACGGCGACCGGGTTGCCGTGCAGCGGGGTGTCGGCGAACGAGTCGACGACCACGTAGTCGTGGCTCACCGGGCCACCGCCGTCCGGACGGCCGCGGCGAGCAGCCGCGGGCCGTGCTGGGTGAGCACGGACTCGGCGTGGAACTGGAAGGAGGCGAAGCCCGGCCCGCGCAGCGCGTGCACCTGGCCTGTCCCGCGGTCCCGGCTGACCGTCACCGGCCCGATACCGGCGACGTCGAGGAGGTCGTGCTCCGCGCGGGCGGCGAAGGTGTTGTAGAAGCCCACCCGCTCCCGGCGGCCGAAGAGGTCGATCTCCCGCTGCAGGCCCTGGTTGGGCGGTTGCAGCCGCTGCAACCCGAGCCCGAGCCGGTCGCAGAGGACCTGGTGGCTCAGGCACACGGCGACGAACGGCAGGCGGGCGGCCAGCAGCGTGGCCACGGCCGAGCGCAGGTGCGCGATCTTGGGGTGGGCGGTGTCCCGCGGGTCGCCCGGGCCGGGGCCGAGCACGACCACGTCGTGGCCGGTCAGGGTGGGCAGCTCGTCCCACCGGCGCAGCGTCACCGCCATCCCCATGCTGCGCAGCTGGTGGTCGAGCATCGAGGTGAAGGTGTCCTCGGCGTCGACGATCAGCGTGCGGCAGCCGGCCAGCTCGCCGGTTCCGGGGTCGGCGAGCCCACCGCCGTCCCCGGCGCCGTCCAGCCAGAAGCCGGCGATGGTCTCGTTGCGCCGGGCCAGCGCGGCCCGGATGTCGGGATGGGTGCCGAGCCGGCCGCAGCCGCCGCGCTGCAGCGCGGCGAGCAGGCCGTCGGCCTTGGCGCGGGTCTCCGCCACCTCCGCCTCCGGGCGGGACTCGCGGACCAGGGAGGCGCCGACGCCGATCTCGACCCGGCCGGCGGCGTCGATCTCGGCGGTCCGGATCAGGATGGCCGAGTCGAGCACCCGGTCGCCGGCCGCGTCCCGCCCGATCAGCGCGGCGACGCCGCTGTAGTAGCCGCGGCCGTGCGGCTCGTACCGGCTGATCACCCGGCACGCGTTCTCCAGCGGGCTGCCGGTCACGGTCGGGGCGAACAGCGTCTCCCGGAGGACGTCGCGGACCTCCCGGCCGCAGCGCCCCTCGATGAAGTACTCGGTGTGGGCGAGCCGCGCCATCTCCTTGAACCGCGGGCCGCTGACCCGAACGCCCGGCTCGCAGATCCGGGTCATCATCTTGAGCTCTTCGTCGAGCACCATGTAGAGCTCGTCGGACTCCTTGCGGTCGGCGAGGAAGCCCAGGACGTCCGGCAGCGTCGGCCCGGTCGGGGGATAGCGGTACGTGCCGCTGATCGGGTTCATGGTGGCCACGCCCGAGCGGAGGGTGACGTGGCGCTCCGGCGAGGCGCCCACGAAGGTCCGGCCCGGGGTGTGCACGAGGAAGGTCCACCAGGCGCCCGACTCGAGCTCGAGCAGCCGGCGGAAGAAGGTCACCGCGCTGAGCGGGCCGAAGTCGTCGATCTCGACCACCACGGACCGCTTGACCACGAAGTTGGAGCCGTCGCCCTCGCCGATCGCCTCCTTGACCACCCGCCGGACGATCTCGGCGTAGTCGTCGTCGGAGACGTCGAAGCGGCCCTCGGACACGGCCAGCGGCCGGTCCGGGATCCGGTCCAGCGCGTCGGCCAGCGGCACGGTGTCCTGGCCGGTCACCGTCATCGCGATCAGCGGCGCGCCGTCGTCGGTGCAGGCGAAGCCCCGCTCGGCGATCTGCTTGTACGGCAGCATCGCCAGCAGGTCGAACCGGTCGCCGCCCGTGGCGGGCACCGTCCCGGCGGCAGGCACCGGGATGTCGGCGATGGTGGCGACCGTCGTCGTGTCGCCGACCAGCACGTCCACCATCCGCGCCGGGTACGCCTCCGGCCGGTGCAGCAGGGCGAAGGCGGCCGGAGGCCGGGTCAGCACGGCGTCGAGCAGGTCGCCGGCGCTCACGGGAACACCTGCCGGGTGGTGACCACCGAGGCGCACCGCTCGGCCGCGTACTCCAGCGCCATCCGGTGGTAGCCGGCGGTGAAGTCGGCGACCGCGTCGGCGACCAGGAAGGTCTGCAGGTCGTTGGAGAACGCGTCGACCGCGGTGATGAGGACGCCGACGTGGGCGTACACGCCGCACACGATCAGCTGGTCGCGCCCGCTGCGGCGCATCCGGTCGAGCAGGTCGGAGCGGAAGAACGCGCTGTAGCGCAGCTTGCGGAACATCCAGTCGTCGGGCCCCGGCGCCAGCTCGTCGACCACCGACCGGTCGTCCGGGGTCCGGCGCATCCCCGGACCCCAGATGTCCTTGAGCAGGCCCCGCTGCCGGTCGTCCATGTCGCCGGGCTGAGCCGTGTAGCCCACCGGGACGCCGAGGGCGACGCAGCGCTCGCGCAGCAGGACGATGTTGCCGACCAGGTCGTCGCGCACCGACTGCGGGAACGGCTTGAGGAAGTAGCGCTGCATGTCGTGGATGAGCAGGACCGCGCGGGCGGGGTCGAGCGTCCACTGGGCGGTGCTGGGCGGCAGGTCGCCCACCGTCGGGATCGGGTACGCGTCGATGGACGGGATGCCCGGCCCGGCCGTCGCCCGGGGCTCGTCCGCCCGCCGGGCCTTGATGGCCCGCATCAGTCGGCCCACGCCGAGACCACCTCGATCGCCTGATCGAGGGTGAGCCGCGGGTCGCAGAGGGACGTGTAGCGGTCGCCCAGCTCCTCGAGCCCGGCCTCGTCGGCGACGCACTCGGTGACGTCGTCGGGCGTCGTCTCCAGGTGCAGGCCGCCGGGGACCCCGCCCGCGGAGCTGACCGCGGCGACGAAGTCGCGGACCTCCTGGCGGAGCGTCTCCACCACCCGGGTCTTGCGGCCGTCCGGGGTGCGGACGGTGTTGGCGTGCATCGGGTCGCAGAGCCAGATGACCGGGAACCCCGCGGCCTGCACGCTCTCGACGAGCGCCGGGAGCCGGGAGGACGCCAGACCGGCCCCGATGCGGGTGATGAGGGTGAGCCGGCCGGGCTCGCGGTCGGGGTCGAGCCGCTCGCAGAGCGCGATCAGCTCTTCCTCGGTCACCTGCGGGCCGACCTTGCAGGCGACCGGGTTGCAGATCGTGGCGAGCAGCTCCACGTGCGGCCCGGTCACCTGCCGGGTCCGCTCGCCCACCCACGGCCAGTGGGTGGAGCCGAGCATCAGCGTGCCCGGCCCGGTGCGGCGCAGCATGGGCACCTCGTAGTCGAGGATCAGCGCCTCGTGGCTGGTCCACACGGGAGGGTCGCTGTCCGAGCGGCGGGACGCCCCGCGCCAGCCGAGGTGCTCCATGATGTCGCTGGCCGCCATGTAGCCGGTGAGGATCCGCAGCGGGTCGGCCGCCCGGCTCTCCGGGGTCGGCTCCGGCCCGTTGACCAGGTGGCCCCGGAAGACGGGCAGGGTCACGTCGCCGACCTGCTCGGTCGTCTGGGAGCGTGGCTTGCCGAACTGGCCGCCGATGCGGCCGGCCCGGACCACCGGCTTGTGGGCGATCATCCGCAGCGTGCCGGCCAGCACGTCCAGCATCGCCGCCTTGCGGCTGACATGCACGGGCGTGCAGTCCTCGGTGTTCTCGGCGCAGTCGCCGGCCTGGAGGACCAGGGCCCGGCCGGCGACGACCTCCGCCAGCTGGGCGCGGAGGGTCTGCACGTCGGCCGCCCGCACGAGCGGCGGCCGTGCCGCGAGCACCTCTCCGACGCGCCTGACCTGCGAGGTGTCGCTCCACTCGGGTTGTTGGAGAGCAGTGCTCAGCCGGATCTGAGACATCATCGTTCCGATCTCCATCGGTAAACGCCATGCACCGACGGCCCCCGTGCTGCTCGGCCGTGGGCGTCCGACGATGTGCGGCGGCTCGGGACCGGCCCGCTAGGTGGGAATGCCCTCGCGCTTGATCTCAGGGACCGGGATTCCCAGGGCACGCAGTTGCTCGAAGGGGTTCATGAACTCGCGCTGCAGCCGGATCTTCCCGTTGTCCAGCAGGAACGAGTGCAGGAAGTGGTTTTCGTAGCGGCCCTCGGGATAGCCCGGGAACCGGATCGCGCCGACCCCGTCGCACTCGACCCAGAAGAAGTTGGGGTCCTGGGTCTCGAAGATCTGGATGTTGGTCCACACCCAGTCGGGGAAGCACTTCAGCGACCAGACCGCGTGCTCGCCGAGCCGGTCCCGGCCCCTGATCGCGATCGGCTCGCCGGTGTCGGTGGTCCACAGACCGCCGACGCCGTCCTCGGTGAAGAGCAGGTGCCGCCGGAGGCGGTCCTCGCCGCGGGTGTTCATGTAGGTCTCGACGGTGGCCCGATTGATCCGGCGAAGCTCAGCTTCGGCGGGGTCTGCGGTGAAGCGCACATTATCTGCCATGATCGGCACCTTTCATCCCGATTTCGGGATCATATGGCACCGTTGCGTGACTCTGAAGGCCCGTTCACATGTTCGACCGAACACTACCCACAAGGGCGGGCTAGCAGTGGTTCTTCGGCTTTTGCGCCACCTGGCCCGCCAGCTGCCACCAGTCGCCGGCCCGGCGCAGCGCGATCGCGCGGACCAGTGGTGCGCAGTGCGGCGGCACCGCCTCGGCGATCTCGGTCAGCTCGGAGCGGTCCAGCTCGGTGGCCATGAGCATGCGCAGCAGCTTCCGGCCGGACTCGGTGGCCCGTACGGAGGGGTCGCGCAGCAGGTTGCGCATCACGGCCGGGCCGATCGGCGGCTCGGCGCCCGGTCCGCCCGGCCAGGACGGCCCACCCGGACCGGGCAGCCCACCCGGGCCCACCGGCCCGACCGGACCGCCTGGTCCGCCGGCGTGGACGGTGCGGACCGGTGCGACCGCCCCGACCGCGCGGCCGCGTACCGGCACCGCCCGGCTGCAGGCCGGCGCAGTCCGCCCCGGCTCGCCGGCGGGCCCCCGCAGCCGGTCCGGGATCGGGTCCTTGCCGCGGCGGAGCCGCTCCCGGACATCGCGGACGGTGCCCACCGAGACACCGGTCTTGCGGGACAGCTCACGCAGCGATATCTGCGGGTCGGCGGCGATCAGCGCCGCGGCGCTGCGGCGCCCCTCGACGGTGCTGAGCGGCCGGGCCCGGCCGTCCCGCCCGACCCGGCTGCCCGCGTCCGGATCGGCTCCGGCGGCCTGCCGGCGCGCCTTGCCGACGGTCTTGGCGCTCAGCCCGGTGCGTTCGGCGATGGCCCGGTCCGACCAGTTGGGATGGGAGCCGATGATCCGCTCGGCCGCCGCCTTGCGCTCGCGCAGCGTCAGCGGCAGCCCGTGCCGGATGTTGAGCTCGACGGCGAGGACGAACGCGTCCGCCTCGCTCCCGTCGAACGTCTGGACGGTGACCTCGGTCTGCCCCTTGAGCATGGCCGCGCGCAACCGGTGCACCCCGTCGATGACCCGCATCGTGGGGCGGTGGACCAGCAGCGGGTGGACGCTCTCCGCCTCCGCGAGCAGCCGCACGTGATCCGGGTCCTCGAGCCGCTCGCGGGGGGAGAGCGCGTCCATCAGGGCGCCGATGGGCACCACCTGCCGGGGCAGGTCGCGCAGCAGGTCGGGCGCCGCGGGCAGGGCGCCATCGCCCCCGGGACCGGGACCGGTGTCCGCCGCGGCCCGCGGCGTCACGACCAGCCCCGGTCGTCGGGTGACCTCGACGCCGGGCCGGCCGTGCAACCGCACCCTTTCCTCAGTTGCACGGTCCACCACCCGGTCCGGCGCTAGCTGTCGCGGCCCGGCTCGGGCTCCGGCTCCGGCGGTGCCGAGACGGGCACCGGGGCGTGGCTCGGTCCCCGGCCGCGCGGCAACAGCACCGCCGCCAGCAGCAGCCCGCCGGCGGCGAAGCAGGCCGCCGCCAGGAAGGCGTTGTGGTTGGCCGACGCCTGGGCTTCCCGGATGAGGACGGGGTCACCGCCGGCGTCGGTCAGCTTGGCGGTGATCCCGGTGTACGCGATCGTCGCGATGACCGCGAGACCGAGCGCGCCGCCCGCCTCCTGGCTGGTGTTGATGAGCCCGGCGCCCAGGCCGGCCTCCTTGTCGTCCACCCCGACGAACGCGGCGATCTGCAGCGTCACCAGGACCGAGCCGCAGCCCAGGCCGACCAGGATGAACGCCGGCAGCAGGTCGGTGGTGTAGCTGCCGTCGGCCGGCGCCCGCCACAGCAGCAACAGTCCGGCGATCATGACCACGAGCCCGCTGACCAGCACCGGCCGGGCCGCCAGCTTGGTGATCAGGCCGGACGCGATCCCGGCGCCGGCCACCACGGCGACGGCGAGCGGCACGTACGCGAAGCCGGCCTTCAATGGCGAGTAGTCGTAGACCTGCTGCATCCAGAGGCTGGCGAAGAAGAACAGCGCGATGATGGCGCCCCAGACCAGCACCGCGGTGAGGTTGGCGGTGCGCATGGTGCGCAGCTTGAAGATCCGCAGCGGCACCAGCGGCGAGGCGGCGCGCGACTCGATCACCAGGAAGAGCGCCAGCAGCACACCCGCCCCGACCAGGCCGCCGATGGTGCGCGCGGTGGCCCAGCCGACATGGGTGGCCTCGCCGAGGGTGAAGATCAGCAGCAGCATGGCGGCGGTGAGCGTGGCCGCGCCGGCGACGTCGAAGCTGCGGCGCCGCTGGTGCGCCCGGCTCTCCGGGACCAGGCGCGGGGCCAGCGCCGCGGCAATCAGCCCGATCGGGACGTTGATCCAGAAGATCCACTCCCAGCCGGGCCCGTCGGCGAGGACGCCGCCGAGGATCACGCCGAAGATCGACGACACGCCGGTCAGCGAACCCCAGATGCCCAGTGCCTTGTTGCGCTCGGGGCCCTCCGGGAAGGTGTTGGTCAGGATCGACAGCGCGGCCGTGGCCATGAGGGCGGCGCCGAGACCCTGGGAGGCCCGGGCGACGATCAGCATGGTGCCGTTCACCGCGAAACCGGACACCAGCGAGGCGGCGGCGAACAGCAGGTAGCCGACCTGCAGCATCCGCCGCCGGCCGAAGGAGTCGGCCAGCCGCCCGCAGAGCAGTAGGAAGCCGCCGAGCACGGTCGCGTACGCCGTCACCACGTAGTTGAGGCTGACGTCGGACATGCCCAGGGAGTCCTGGATCGACGGCAGCGCGAGGTTCACGATCGCCAGGTCGAGGAAGACCATGAACTGGCCCAGGCACAGGAACGCCAGGATCGCCCCGGGGCGGTAGCCCGCTCCGGGGTCGGCCGCTCGCGTGGTCGGGTCAGCAGAGGTCATGTTCCAGCTCCTCGTTCTCGGGCGATCGGGGGACGGACGGGGCGATCCCGCTGGGCTAGCCCGCCAGCGCGGTGGGGGATGGACCGCGGGGTGGTGGTGGCCGGTAGTCCCGCCGGGGTCCGTGGACCACGCGGGAGTTGGTCAGCTTCTCGGGGTTGGCGACGATCCAGACCTCGGTGATCAGCTCGGTCGCGGGGTCGACGTCGGCCACCAGGAGGCCGACCGGCTCGCCGTCCACGGTGAGCAGGGCGGCCGGCCCGCCGTTGACCTCCACGAAGGCCCGGCCGAAGCCCGCGTACGGCTCGTCGGGCGGGGCGTCGGAGCCGGCCGGCGGCCGCTGGAACTTGTGGATGCCGTGCACCAGCATCTGGCAGACCCGCAGCGGGCCGTGCACCGGAAGCCGGGCCACGCCGGGCAGGCCGTTGCCGTCGAGCCGGAGTGTCACCTCGGGCGCGAGCATGTCGAGCATCTCGTCCATGTCGGCGCCCAGGCAGGCGGCCAGGAAGCGCTCGGTCACCCGCCGGCCGGCCCGGTGGTCGTGTCGAAAGCGGGGCCGGCGCGCACGGACGTGGGAGCGGGCCCGGCTGGCCATCTGGCGGACCGCGGGCTCGGACCGATCGAGGATGGCGGCGATGTCGGCGAAGGAGAACTCGAAGGCCTCGCGCAGCAGGAAGACGACCCGCTCCAGGGGCGAGAGGGTCTCCAGCACGACCAGCATGGCCATGCTGACCGAGTCGGCGAGCTCGGCGCTCTCCTCCATCTCGGGCCCGGTCGGCAGCGGCTCGGGCAGCCAGGGCCCGATGTAGGTCTCGCGGCGGGCCTTGGCCCGCCGGAGACGGTCGAGGGCGAGCCGGCTGGTGACCTGCACCAGGAACGAGCGCGGGTCGGCGACATCGGTGGTGTCGACCCGGTGCCAGCGCAGCCAGGCCTCCTGCACGACGTCCTCGGCGTCGGCGACGCTGCCCAGCACTCGATAGGCCACTGCGAACAGGAGGCCCCGGTGCTTCTGGAACTCCTCCGTCGGCACAGTCTCGAACTGGGTCAATACTGTCACGTCGTCTCCCGGTCTTTTCCCTTCGTCACCAGGTAGACGCACCTCGACCTCAGAATGTGACATTTCCACCAGCTGCGGAGCTGCCCCGCAACCCCTCCCCGAGTGATCGACGGACCCGCCCCGGACCTGCGCGGACCGACAAAAAGGTCGAGAGCCAGCCGGGAGGCTTAAAAGTGATCAGAAAGTGCCGAAAGCTACAGTAGAATGACTGGACGGTGCCAGTTCTGGCGATAGGTGTCAACTTCGCCGGGCCTTGCCGCCGGATGGTGGAAGTCGGCGCTGCGGAGGTGCCGGATGAGCGGGGCTTACTGGATCAGCACAGTGACCGCGGTGCGCGATCCGGCCAGGCTGGAGGCGTACGTGCGGCTTGCCGCGCCGGCGCTGCTCGCGGCCTCGGGGCGGCTGCTGGCCCGCGGCCGCCCGGCGGCCGCTTTCGAGGGTGGGACCCTCGCGCGGACCACCGTGCTCGCATTCCCCAGCGTCGAGGCGGCCGTGGCCGCGTACCACAGCGATGCCTACCAGGAGGCGCTGCGCGTGCTCGGCGACGGCGCCGACCGGGAGATCCGCATCGTTCCCGCCGCCGACTAGGGCGCCGCGCCGATACGGTGTGAGGGGGCCTCACAGGTCGGCGGCGGAGGTGCGGCGGTGGCGGGAGCGGACGGTACGGACCTGGCGGCACAGGTCCAGGGCCAGACGGTGGTCCGGTGGCTGCGGCGCAACGTCGCCGAGACCCCGGACCGGGTCGCGGTCCGGCGGATGCGACCGGACGGCTCCGACCTGGAGGAGTGGACCTGGGCCCGGGTGGCCGACGAGGCGTCCCGGCTGGCCCGCGCCTTCGGCCGGCTCGGCCTGGACCGCGGCGACCGGGCGCTGCTCTTCCTGCGCAACCGGCCCGAGTTCCACGTCGCGGACCTCGGCGTGCTGCTGGCCGGCGGCACCCCGCTGTCGATCTACAACTCCTCGGCGCCCGAGCAGGTGGCGTACCTGGCCGGGCACAGCCGGGCCCGGGTCGCCGTGGTCGACGACATCGGCTTCCTGGAGCGGCTGCTCAAGGTGCGCGACGAGCTGCCCGAGCTGCGCGCCGTCGTGGTGGTGGACGACCCGGACGGGCTCGCTCCGGCCGGCGTGCTCCGCTTCGCCGACCTGCTCGGCGAGGACCGGGTCGACTTCGACGCCGCCGTCGAGTCGGTCCTGCCCGACGACCTCGCCACCGTCATCTACACCTCCGGCACCACCGGGCCGCCCAAGGGCGTGCTGCTCGACCACGCGAACCTCGCCTGGCAGGTGCTCGGCCACAACGCCCTGCTGGCGCCGCAGCCGGACCCGCGCGCCGTCTCGTACCTGCCGATGGCGCACATCGCCGAGCGGATCGTGACCCACTACAACTGGCTGTGGCTGCGCTCGGAGGTCACCTGCTGCCCGGACCAGACGACGCTGGGGGCGTACCTGGCGGCGGTCCGGCCGACCAGCCTCTTCGGCCCGCCGCGGGTCTTCGAGAAGATGCGGGCCGGGATCGAGGCCGCGGTCGCGGCCGGCGGGCCGGAGCGGGTGGCCGGCTTCGCCAAGGCCCAGCAGGTGGGCCGGCAGGTCGCCGACCTGCGGGCGGCCGGGCAGCCGCTGCCGGACGAGCTGGCGGCCGCCTGGGCGCAGGTCGACGCGGCCGCGTTCGCGCCGTTGCGGCAGCGGATCGGGCTGGACCAGCTGCGCTACTGCTTCTCCGGCGCCGCTCCGCTGCCGGTCGACGTGTTGCAGTTCTTCCGCTCGCTCGGGCTGCCGTTCTCCGAGATCTACGGGATGAGCGAGAACAGCGGCGGCATGACCTGGGACCCGTACCGGGTGAAGCCCGGCACGGTCGGCCGGCCGTACCCGGCGACCGAAGTGCGGCTGCTCGACGACGGCGAGGTCGTCTGCCGGGGCGGGATCGTCTCCCGCGGCTACCTGGACGACCCGGAGCGCACCGCGGAGACCGTCGACGCCGACGGCTGGCTGCACACCGGGGACATCGGCCGCTTCGACGACGAGGGCTACCTGTCCATCGTGGACCGCAAGAAGGAGCTGATCATCACCGCCGGCGGCAAGAACGTCTCGCCGGCCAACATCGAGGCCCGGCTCAAGTCGCTGCCGCTGGTCGGGCAGGCCTGCGTGGTCGGGGACAGCCGGCCGTACCTGGTCGCCCTGCTCGTGCTCGACCCCGAGGTGGCCCCGGTGTGGGCGCGCGGCGAGGGGCTGGCCGCCGCCGACCTGCCCGCGCTGGCCGCCGACCCGGCGGTGCGGGCCGAGCTGGAGCGCGGCGTGGCCGAGGTCAACAAGCACTTCTCCCAGGTGGAGGGCATCAAGCGGTTCGCCGTGCTGGCCGACGAGTGGCTGCCGGACTCGCCGCAGCTGACCGCGACCATGAAGCTCAAGCGCCGCGGCGTGCTGTCCGCGTACGGCGACGTCATCGAGCAGCTCTACGCGGGCTGACCGTCGACCGGGTCGTCGGGTCGTCGACCGGGTCCGTCGGCCGGGTCCGTCGGCCGGGTCCGTCGGCCGGGTCCGTCGGCCGGGTCCGTCGGCCGGGTCGTCGGCCGGGTCCCGTAGCCGGCGGGGCCCGGCTGCCGGGTAGCCTTTTCGGGGTGAGTGCGACGAGGCACGGCTTCGAGACCCTTGCCATCCACGCCGGGCAGGAGCCCGACGTCGCCACCGGGTCGGTGGTGGTCCCGATCCATCAGACCTCGACGTACAAGCAGGACGGGGTCGGCGGGCTGCGCGGCGGCTACGAGTACAGCCGGTCAGCCAACCCGACCCGGACCGCGCTGCAGGAGTGCCTCGCCGCGCTCGAGGGCGGCAGCCACGGGCTCGCCTTCGCCTCCGGGCTGGCCGCCGAGGACTGCCTGCTCCGCACGGTGCTGGTGCCCGGCGACCACGTCGTCGTCCCGGACGACGCTTACGGCGGCAGCTACCGGCTCTTCGCCAAGGTGCTGAGCCGGTGGGGCGTCGAGACCACGACGGTGCACCTGTCCGACCTGGCCGCGGTGCGGGCCGCGCTGCGCCCGACCACCCGGGTGCTGTGGTGCGAGACGCCGACCAACCCGCTGCTCGGCATCGCCGACATCGCCGCGCTGGCCGGGCTCGCGCACGACGTCGGCGCGCTGCTCGTGGTGGACAACACCTTCGCCTCGCCGTACCTGCAGCAGCCGCTCGCGCTGGGCGCGGACGCGGTGGTGCACTCCACGACGAAGTACCTCGGCGGGCACTCCGACGTGATCGGCGGCGCGCTGGTGGTCAACGATGCCGAGCTGGCCGAGCGGCTCACCTTCCACCAGAACGCGATGGGCGGCGTGCCCGGGCCGTTCGACTCCTGGCTGGTGCTGCGCGGGGTCAAGACGCTGGGCGTACGGATGGACCGGCACTGCGCCAACGCCGAGCGGGTGGTCGAGATGCTGCTCACCCACCGCGCGGTGGACCGGGTCTACTACCCGGGCCTGCCCGACCACCCGGGGCACGAGGTGGCGGCCAAGCAGATGCGCGGCTTCGGCGGGATGGTCTCCTTCACGCTGCACGGCGGCGAGGAGGCGGCGCTGCGGGTCTGCGAGCGCACCGAGGTCTTCTTCCTGGCCGAGTCGCTCGGCGGGGTCGAGTCGCTGATCGAGCACCCGCGCCGGATGACGCACGCGTCGGTGACCGGCTCGGCGCTGGAGGTGCCGGCGGCGCTGGTCCGGCTGTCGGTCGGGATCGAGACGATCGACGACCTGCTCGCTGACCTCACCCAGGCGCTGGACTAGGGCCTAGGGTGTGTCTGCCGGACGTCGGCAGACACACCCTAGCCGCGCGGGTTGGTGGACGTCGGGTCGCCCGGCCGGCCGATCCGGGAGGTGTCCAGGCAGCCGGCCAGCGGCGGCGCCGCCGGGCGGACCGGGCGCCACTCGGCGTCGTCGAAGACGGGCCGCACGGTGACGAACTCGCTGCCGGCCGAGCAGGCGTCGGCCGTCGGGGCCTCGGATCCGCCGGTCGCGGCCAGCACACCGGTGGCGGCGGTCACCACCAGCGCCGACGCGGCCAGGGCGGCGGGCAGCAGGCGGGGCCGTCGGGTGGACACCCCTCCATCCTGCCAGGCCGCCGGCTCCCGGGCACGTCCGCGCGGGCCTCAGGGCTGCGGCGGGTCCGGCGGGGCCGGCAGCGGGCGGGCCGTCCGCAGCGAGTCCAGCGCGGCCAGCAGCCGGTCGGCGACGTCCGGATCGGACGGGTCGAACGTCACCGGCGCCGGGTGCCGGGGCCGGATCGGGCCGGAGCCGGGCCGGCGCCGGTTGAGGACCATGCCCGGGGCGCCCTTGGCTCAGTTGCCGGGCTGCCAGACCATCAGCACCGCGATGACGACGTAGCAGAGGCTGGCGACGCCGGCCAGGGCGCCGACCCGGCCGGCCAGGTGCGCGGCCCCGTCGGCGTGCCCGGCCGCCCCGCGCAGCAGCGGAGCGAGCAGCAGCACGACGAGCAGGGTGGCGACCAGGAAGAGCATGATCGAGGCGATCAGCCAGGCGTCGGTCAGCTCGTTGCCGTAGCGCCGCTGGACCAAGCCGAAGCCGATCACCCCGACCGCGATCGAGGCCCAGCCATTGGTCGTGACTGTGCGGGCCAGCAGGCGCAGCGCGCCGGCGTCGCCGGCGCGCAAGGCCCGGGGGGCCTGGTTGGCCGCCGACACCAGCGGGCCGATAAGGAAGATCGCCAGCACGACATGGATGGTCAGCACCACGGTCCGCACGGGTCGGGAATCTACGCGATCGGGCACATCGGCGTCCGGCCGGGGCGCCGGCGTCAGGCGGAGCGGGCGCGGCGGCCGCGGCGGGCGCGGAGGTAGTCGCTGACCACGTACTCGCCGAGCTTCTCCGGGCGCGGGGAGAAGACCCGGCCGCCGTTGCGCCGGGCCAGCTCCTCGACGAAGCGAACCAGCGCCGGCTCCTCGTCGAGCATGAAGACGTTGATGGTGGCGCCGCGGCGGGTGCACCGCTCGACCTCGGCCATCGTCAGCGCGAGCGTCTCCGGCAGCGGCGGCCAGGCGAACTCGGCCCGCCCGTCCCGGGCCAGGTGCGCGGTCGGCTCGCCGTCGGTGACCACCAGGATCACCGGCTCGCCGTCCCGGTAGCGGTCCAGGTGCCGGCGGGCCAGCATCAGCGCGTGCTGCAGGTTGGTGCCCTGCACCATGTCCCAGGAGAGCCCGGCCAGGCCGGTCGAGCTGATCGGCCGGGCGTAGTTCGAGAAGCCGATGATCTCGATCTTGTCCTGCGGGAAGCTCGTGGTGACCAGCGAGTGCAGCGCCAGCGCGGTCGACTTGGCCGCGCCCCAGGTGCCGCGCAGGGCCATCGAGTACGACAGGTCGACCAGCAGCGCGACCGTCGCCGAGGTGCGCCGCTCGGTCTCCACCACCTCGAAGTCCTCGACGCTCAGTCGCACCCTCCGTCGCGCCGATCTTGAGGAACGGACGGCGGACGACGGCGTGTCGCCGTGCCGTTCCTCAAGATCGGCGGTGGGGGCGAAGCCGCCGGTGCGCAGGACGGCGTTGCGGACCGTACGGACGACCTCGAGTGGCTGCTCGTCGCCGTACTCCCAGCCGCGACTCGACCCCGTCGGCTCGCCGGCGGCCCCGGCGTCGCGGACATCGTGGGTGCCGCGACCACGCGAGTCCAGCACCGAGAAGACCCGGCGCAGCGCGGTCGCGCCCAGCCGCCGGACCGCCCGCGCGGTCAGCTCCAGCTGCCCGCCGGACCGGTTGAGGTAGCCCTGCCGCTGCAGCTCCCGCTCCACCCGGCGCAGCGCCGCCAGGTCATCCACCGCCTGCCGGCCCAGCGCCCGCTCGACCAGCTCGGGATCCACGTCGTCCAGTGACGCACCCGGGTAGTCCTGGTCGAGCATCGCGTCCAGCTCGTCCAGATCGGCGATCTCCTGCAGAGCGCCGGTGGCGTCGCCGAGCCCGAGCGGCCGGTCGCCCTCCATCCGTTCCCGGCCGCCCCACCGCAGGTCCGGTCGGGCCGCGCGCAGCTGCTGCTGCAGCCGGTCCAGCTCGGAGGCCAGCCCGGCGTCGCCGAGCGCGCCGGCCATCAGGTCGGCCAGCTCCTGCCGCTGCTCGTCGGACAGGCTGTCCAGCAGCCGCTGCTGGGCGGCGGCCCGGCGGGCCAGCGCGTCGACCAGCTCGGCCAGGTCGGCCGGGCGCTCGGGGAAGAAGTCGCCGAAGCGCTCCATGAACTGGTCGAACTGCTCCTGGGTGTGCTGGCCGCGGGCGTCCGCCGCGAGCATCTCGTTGAGCGCGGCGACCATCTCCCGCACCCGGGCCACGTCCTGCGGGGTGGCCCCGCGCAGCGCGTCCCGCATCCCGCGGAACTGGCTGTCCAGCACCTCACGGCGGAGCAGGTCCTTGATCTCCTCGTACGCCTGCCGCGCCTCGTCGCTGCGCCAGGGATAGTCGGACAGCTCCCGCACGGCCCGGGCCGGGTCGTCCGGCAGCGCGTCCAGCTGGGCCTCGGCGAACCGGGCCGAGTCGTCCGGGTCCGGGAAGAGCGCCCGCCGCTCGGCCGCCAGCGCCCGGTCCAGCAGCTCCCGGACCTGCTCAAGGGTGCCGTCCAGCCGGCCGCGGCGGCGGGCCGCGCGGGCCCGCTGGCGGACCTTGCGGCGCAGCTCGTCCAGCCCGCGCAGGCCGTCGGCGCCCTGCTGCAGCAGCCGGCGCAGTGCCTCGGACGGGTTGGACCCGGCCAGCACGTCGTCGCCGATCTCGTCCAGGGCCCGGCGCACGTCGAACGGCGGCTCCAGCGGGTCGCGGCCGCCGTGCCAGGTGCCGTACCGGTAGGCCAAGGTCAGCCTCCGTAGACGGTGCGGCCGCCGCCGACGTCGTCCTTGGCCAGCCGGCGCAGCAGGTGCAGCCCCTCCAGCGCGAACTCGACCGCCGCCGCGGCCAGCCCGACCGCGGACGAGCCCTCCGGCCCGGACGACGGCTCCAGCCGGGTCAGCAGCGCCGCCAGCGTCGGGAACGTGCCGACCTGGCGGAGCAGCTCGCCGGCCGGCACCAGGTCGCCGGTCTCCACCGTCAGCCCCTCGTCGAACTTCGACTGCAGCGCGGACAGGTCCTGCCCGGCCAGCCGGGCCCGGAAGGTCTCCGCGACCGCGCGGCGCAGCAGGTGCTCGAGCACCTCGACCTCGCGGCCCTCGTCGGCGTCCTCGAACTCGACCTTGCCGCGGGAGGCCGGCACCACCGCCGGCAGGTCGCACACCCGGGCGACCGCGAGCGGCTCGCCGGTGACCGCGGCCCGGCGGACCGCGGACGCGGCGACCGTCTCCACCCCGGCGATCGCGAACCGGGCGCTCACCCCGGAGCGCTGGTCCACCTGCGGCGCCTCGCGGACCGCGCGGGTGAACCTGGCGACCACCTCGAGCACGTGGTCGGGCACCACCGGGGCCGGGTGCGGCCCGTCCACCGCCCAGACCAGCGCCGCCTCCTGCCGGATCAGCCCGATCTCGTCGGCCAGCTCCAGCGGGTAGTGGGTGCGCACCTCGGCGCCGAAGCGGTCCTTGAGCGGGGTGATGATCCGGCCCCGGCTGGTGTAGTCCTCCGGGTTGGCGCTGGCCACCAGCAGCAGGTCCAGCGGCAGCCGCAGCTGGTAGCCGCGGACCTGCACGTCCCGCTCCTCCAGCACGTTGAGCAGCGCGACCTGGATCCGCTCGGCCAGGTCGGGCAGCTCGTTGACGGAGAAGATGCCGCGGTTGGTCCGCAGCACCAGCCCGTAGTGCACGGTCTCCGGGTCGCCCAGGGTGCGGCCCTCGGCCACCTTGATCGGGTCCACGTCGCCGATCAGGTCGCCGACGCTGGTGTCCGGGGTGGCGAGCTTCTCGCCGTAGCGCTGGCTGCGGTGCAGCCAGCCGACCGGCGCCTGGTCGCCCTGCTCGGCGACGGTCCGCTTGCCCCAGACGCTGACCGGCGCGTACGGGTGCTCGTTGAGCTCGCTGCCGGCCAGCACCGGGGTCCACTCGTCGAGCAGCCCGACCAGGGTGCGGATCAGCCGGGTCTTGCCCTGGCCGCGCTCACCCAGCAGCACCATGTCGTGCCCGGCCAGCAGTGCCCGCTCCACCTCGGGCACCACGGTGTCGTCGAAGCCGACGATCCCGGGCAGGGTCGGCTCGCCGGTCGCGAGGCGGGCCAGCAGGTTGTCGCGGATCTCCGCCTTGACGCTGCGGTGCACGTGGCCGGAGGCGCGCAGCGCGCCGAGGGTGTCGATCTGCGGGGCACTCGTCACCCGACGACCGTACGTCGGCCCCGGGCCGGCCGCACACGGCCGCCGGCCCAGGCTCTAAGTTCCGCTGGTGGCGGAATCCGGGCCGGTGCTCGCGGTGGACGTCGGCGGGACCAAGCTGGCTGCGGCGGTGGTGTTGCCGTCCGGGGTGGTGCTGAGCCCTCGCGTCCGCCCGACGCCGCCGCGGGCGGACGCGGAGACCCTGTGGGCGGCGCTGGCCTCGCTGCTGCGCGACGTGCTCGGCCGGGTCGGGCTGCCGGTGGTGGCGGCCGGGCTCGGCTGCGGCGGGCCGATGCGGTGGCCGGCCGGGCTCGTCTCGCCGGTCAACATCCCGGGCTGGCGGGACTTTCCGCTCCGGGACCGGCTGGCCGCCGAGCTGGGTGTGCCGGTGCGGGTGCACAACGACGCGGTGTGCGCGGCGGTGGCCGAGCACTGGCGCGGCGCCGGGCGCGGGGCGGCGGACATGCTCGGGATGGTGGTGTCCACCGGGGTCGGCGGTGGGGTGGTGCTGGCCGACCGGGTGGTGGACGGCGCGTCCGGCAACGCCGGGCACGTCGGCCACCTGGTGGTCGACCCGGACGGGCCTCCGTGCGGCTGCGGGGGGCGCGGCTGCCTGGAGGCGGTCGCCCGCGGACCGGCCGTGGTCGCCTGGGCCCTCGCCCACGGGTGGGCGCCCGGTCGCGCCGCTGCCGGGCTGGAGGGCGGCGGTGGTGCGGCGGCCGGGCCGGTGGGTGGCGGGGACGGGCGGGCGCTGGCCGCCGATGCCGCGGCCGGGGATGCGGTGGCGCTGGCCGCGTACGAGCGGGCCGGCACGATGCTGGGCCGCGGCATCGCCTCGGCGGTGGCGCTGCTGGACGTGACCACGGTGGTCGTCGGCGGCGGCTTCGCCGCCTCGGGCGACCTGCTCTTCGCGCCGCTGCGCGCCGCGTACGCCCGGCACGCCGGGCTGCCGCACGTCCGCGCCGCGCGCGTCCTGCCGGCCGCGCTCGGCGCGGACACCGGCCTGCTCGGCGCGGCTGCGCTCGTCCTCGCCGGTGACCGCTACTGGACCGGCGACTGAGCCGCCATCCGGCGGCTCGGTCGCCGCCGTCGGTCGACGGCGCGGAGTCAGCCCGCGGGGTACGACAGAATCACCAGCCGTCGACGTGCAGGACCTCCTCCAGCGGCTGGCGCGGCGCCGGGCGGAAGGTCTCGCCGGTGTAGTACGCGGTCGGGACCAGCGCCCCCTGCCGGACGTGCTCGGGCAGCCCGAGCAGCTCGGCCACCTCGGGCTCGTACTGCAGGTGCAGCGTGGTCCACGCGGTGCCGAGCCCGCGGGCCCGGGCGGCCAGCATGTAGCTCCACACGGCCGGCAGCAGCGACCCCCACAGCCCGGCCTGGTTGCCGGCCGGCAGGCTGCGTGCCTCCAGGCACGGGATCAGCAGCACCGGCACCCGGCCCATCACCTGCCCCAGGTACGCGGCGCTGTCGCCGACCCGCCGCTGGACCGCCGACCGCGCCGGGTCGTCCGCGTGCAGCTTGCCGGCGAAGCCGGGGGACCGCTCGTACGCGACCACCGCCCGCCGGTAGTGCTCGCCGACGGCCGCCCGGAGGGAGGGGTCGGTGACCACCACCCAGTGCCAGCGCTGCGCGTTGGACCCGCTCGGCGCTTGCAGCGCGATCCGGAGGCACTCCGTGACCAGCTCCAGCGGCACCGGCCGCTCCAGGTCCAGCCGCTTGCGCACGGCCCGGGTCGTGGTGAGCAGCTCGTCCGGCGTCAGCGGCAGCGTGTCCACCGCGACATCATCGCCGCCCACCGTAGAGCTGGCCCGTGCCAGGCAAGATCGAGACCATCACGATCGAGGGTGGCTGGAGTCACTGACCGGCTGAGCGGCGGTGCAGGGTCATCAGGAGGCCGTGGCGGGGGCGGAGGGTGACCGCGGGCAGCACGTCCACCCGGGCGCCGGGTGCCAGGGTCGGCGCCCAGTCCCGGGCCAGCGCGGCGAGCACGAGCACCGCCTCGGTCCAGGCGAAGGACTCGCCGACGCAGACCCGGCGCCCCATCCCGAAGGGGAAGTACGCCCCCCGCGGCTGCCCCGGGGCCGCGTCGTCGAAGGCGCCGCCGGCGATCCACCGCTCCGGCCGGTACGCCAGCGGGTCCGGCCACCACCGCGGGTCCCGGTGGGTGACCCACTGCGAGGCCATCACGATCGACCGGGCCGGCACCGTCCAGCCGCCCAGCTCGGCGTCCGCGAGCATCCGCCGGCCGATGACCCAGGCCGGCGGGTAGAGCCGCATGGTCTCGGCGACCACCGCCCGGGTCCACGGCAGGTCCGCGACCGCGGGCCGGTCCGAGGCCGCGTCCACCTCGGCCCGCAGCCGCGCCGCCGCCTCCGGGTGCCGGTCCAGCAGCAGCCAGCTCCAGCCGAGCGCGTTGGCGGTGGTCTCGTGCCCGGCCAGCACCAGGGTGAGCACCTCCGCGCGGACCCGGTCGGCCGGCATCGGCCGGCCGTCCTCGTCCCGCGCGGCGAGCAGGTCGGCGAGCAGCCCGTCGGTCCGGCCGGCGGCCCGGTGCTCGGCGATCAGCCGGTCGACCACCCCGTTGAGGTCGGCGATGGCGGCCCGCACGCGCAGCGTGGACGGCAGCGGCACCTTGTTGAGCAGTGGGCCGCCGGGCAGCATCACCCGCTGGAAGCGGGTCAGCAGCTCGTGCAGCGCGCCGGCCACCGCGGGCGAGTCGCCGGCCAGGTCGGTGGCGAACAGCGCCCGCCCGACGATGCGCAGGGTCAGGTCGGCCATGTCCGCGGCCACGTCCCGCACCACGCCGTCGGCCCAGCCGGCGCGCGCCGGCAGCGCCGCCGACTCGATCCGCATGACCTCCTCGTACGCCGGGATGCGGGTGTGGTGGAAGGCCGGCTGGATGAGCCGGCGCTGCCGCCGGTGCAGGTCGCCCTCGCTGGTGAGCAGCCCGTCGCCGAGCAGCAGCCGGGCCTGCTCCAGCCCGCGGCCCTTGGCGGTGACCCGGCCGAGCGAGCCGAACAGCTCGCGCACCAGCTCCGGCGTGCTCACCAGGTAGGCGTGCTCGAGGCCGAGCCGGAAGTGCGCGACCTCCGGCGACTGGCGGGCTGCCCGCTCCAGCAGCGTGGTGATCTGTCGCCGCCGCAGCAGCCGGGCCAGCTCCAGCGGGCCCAGCTGCGGGCCGGGCGGCCGGGTCAGGGCGGGAGCGTGCGTCATACCCCGACGGTACGAGCGGATCGGCGCCGGTGCAGCACCATCGGCAGCCCGCCGCGGGGCCGCAGGATCGTCGCCGGCAGCGGCTTGACCACCCGCCCGGGCACCAGCGCCGGCGCCCACTCCCGCGCCAGCGTGGCCAGCACCAGCGCCGCCTCGGTGCGGGCGAACGAGCCGCCGATGCAGACCCGGGTGCCCATCCCGAAGGGGAAGTACGCCCCTCGGGGCTGTCCCGGCGCCGTCTCGTCGTACGCCCCCTCGGCGTCGAGCCAGCGCTCCGGCCGGAACCGCTCGGGCTCCGGCCACCAGCGCGGGTCCCGGTGGGTGAGCCACTGCACCGCGCTGGCCAGCGAGCCGGCCGGCAGCGTCCAGTCGCCGAGCGTGACGTCGGCCAGGACCCGCCGGCCGGACGCCCAGGCCGGCGGGTAGACCCGCATCGACTCGGCCAGCACCGCGTTGGTCCACGGCAGCGCGGCCAGGTCGTCCGCGGTGGGCGGCCCGGGCAGCGCGTCCACCTCGGCGTGCAGCCGGGCGGCCGCCTCCGGGTGCTGGTCGAGCAGCAGCCAGGTCCACGTCAGCGCGTTGGCGGTCGTCTCGTGCCCGGCCAGCAGGAGGGTCATCACCTCGTCCCGGACCAGCCGGTCGGACATCGGCTCGCCGTCCTCGTCCCGGGCGGCCAGCAGCATGGCCAGCACCGAGTCACCGGCGCCACCGCCGGCCCGGCTCTCGGTCACCATCCGCTGCACCACCCGGTCCAGCTCCTCGGTCGCCGCCGCGGCCGCCTTGCGCCCGGGCAGCGGGAGCTTGCCGAGCAGCCGCCGGCTCACCGACAGGCTGCGCGCGTGCAGGTGGATCAGCCGGGTCGCCGCCTCGGTGACCGCGGTCGCGTCGGAGGACAGGTCGGTGGTGAACAGCGTCCGGCCGACGATCCGCAGCGTCACCGCGGCCATGTCCGCGGCCACGTCCCGGGTGGCTCCGTCGACCCAGTCGCGGTCTGCCAGCCGGGCCGCCTCCTCGGCCATCACCCGCGCGTACCCGGCGATCTGGGTGTGGTGGAAGGCCGGCTGGATGAGCCGGCGCTGCCGCCGGTGCAGCTCGCCCTCGCTGGTCAGGAGCCCGTCGCCGAGCAGCGGCCGGGACCGCTCGGTGCTGCGGCCCTTGCCGGTCTGCTTGGCGAGCCGGAGGAAGAGGTCGCAGACCAGCTCGGGCGCGAGCACGAAGTAGTAGTGCTCGCCCTGCAGCGAGAAGTGCACGACGTCGGCCGAGCCGTAGCCCTTTTCTGCGACGAGGTCGGGCAGCGGGGTGCCGCGGAGCATCCGCAGGTAGTCCAGAGGGCCCAGCTTCGGACCCGGTGGTCGGCGGATCTCCTCCTGGACCGAGACGCTCATGCCCGCGACGCTAACATCCCGTTTCGCCCGTACTGGGGGGTGCTTTCGTCCGGATCCGGACGTGTGGACGGCGCCGGTCAGCCGATCGGTCGACCCTCGGCCGCCGCGGCGAAACGGCGCAGGTAGAGCGGGTGTCCCTGGGTCTCGTCGGAGACCCCGCCGAAGATGGAGCCGGCGCCGGCGCCGTGCCGCTCGAGGTGACGGTGCTCCAGCTCGACCCGGGTCCGGTCCGGGCCCTCGGCGGTGAACCGGACCTCCACCTCGGACGCCCGGGCCGGGTCCGGGTCGCCCTTCCAGTCGCCGTTGACCATCCAGGCCAGCAGCAGCCGGTGCGGCGGCTCCCAGGCCAGCACCCGGCCCCACAGCAGCTCGGTGCCGTCCGGCGCCCGCTCGTACCACCGGCCGCCGACCCACGGCTCGAAGGCCACCGTCTCGGCCGGTCCGGAGCCGATGAAGTGGCCCTTCGGATACCAGCTGCCGTAGTCCTCGGTGTAGACCCGCCAGGCCTTCTCCACCGGCGCGGCCACGGTGACCGCCGCCCGGACCGGCCCGATCGTGCCGACCTCGCTCATGTCGCCTCCTCGTCGTCCCGCTCGACCGCCGCCTTGAAGGCGTCGAGCGTCTCGGTCCAGAACCGGTCCAGGTACGCCCGCGCGGCGCGGGCCCCGGTCGGGTCGAGCTGGTAGAGCCGGCGGGTGCCGGCCGCCCGGTCGGTCACCAGGCCGGCGTCCTTGAGCACCCGCAGGTGCTGGGACACCGCCGGCCGGGAGACCGGCAGCTCGGCGGCGAGCTCGCCGACCGCGCGCGGCCCGGCCGCGAGGAGCTCGACGATCGCCTGCCGGGTGGGATCACCCAGCGCCGCCAGCGCCGCAGCTCCGTAAGTCACCACGAACGGTAAGCTACGGCTTACCAACTTCGGGGTCAAGTCATGGCACGATGGCGCCGTGGGACCGGTCAGCGTCGACGACGTCCTCGCCGCGCGGAAGCTGCTGGACGGCATCGTCCGGCTGACCCCGCTGGAGAACAGCCGCGTCCTGGGCGCCCGGGTCGGCGGCCCCACCCTCCTCAAGTGCGAAAACCTGCAGCGCACCGGCTCGTTCAAGCTCCGGGGGGCGTATACGCGGATCGCCCGGATGACGTCGGAGGACCGCGACCGCGGGGTGGTCGCGGCCAGCGCCGGCAACCACGCCCAGGGGGTCGCGCTCGCCGCGCAACTGCTCGGCACCTCGGCCACCGTCTTCATGCCGGTCACCGCGCCGCTGCCCAAGGTCGCCGCGACGCAGGCGTACGGCGCCGAGGTCCGGCTGACCGGGTCCACGGTGGACGAAGCGCTGGTGGTGGCGAGGGCGTACGAGGCGGAGACCGGCGCGGTGCTGGTGCACCCCTTCGACCACGCCGACGTCATCGCCGGGCAGGGCACGGTCGGGCTTGAGCTGCTGGAGCAGTGCCCGGACGTGCGCACGGTGGTGGTCTGCACCGGCGGCGGCGGGCTGGTCGCCGGCGTGGGGGTCGCGGTCAAGGCGCTGCGGCCGGGCACCCGGGTGGTCGCGGTGCAGGCCGAGACGGCGGCGGCATACCCGCAGTCGCTGGTCGAGGGCCGGCCGGTGCCGCTGGCGCGGATGGCGACCATGGCCGACGGGATCGCGGTCGGCTGCCCGGGGGAGGTCACCTTCGACGTCTTCCGGGACGTGGTCGACGAGGTCGTCACGGTCTCCGAGGACGCGATGTCGCGGGCCCTGCTGCTCTGCCTGGAGCGGGCCAAGATGGTCGTCGAGCCGGCCGGGGTCGCCGCGGTGGCGGCGATCATGGAGGACCCGGGGCGGTTCGAGCCGCCGGTGGTCGCGGTGCTCTCCGGCGGCAACGTCGACCCGGTGCTGCTCGCGCGGGTGATCCAGCACGGCATGGTCGCGGCCGGACGCTACCTGTCGGTGCGGGTACGGATCGGCGACCGGCCGGGCGAGCTGGCCGGGCTGCTCGCGCTGCTGGCCGAGCAGGGGGCCAACGTGCTCGATGTCGAGCACTCCCGCACCACCTCCCGGCTGCACCTCGGCGAGGTCGAGGTGGCGCTGTCGGTGGAGACCCGCGGGCAGCGGCACCGGGCCGAGCTGCTGGCCGCGCTGCGCACCGCCGGGCACGCGCCGAGCCTGGTCTGAGGGGTCGTACGACCGAGGTCCCGGTCCGCCCTCGGCGAAAGTCGGGCGAAAACTGTCGGTGCCCGTCGTTAGCCTCGCAGCGGCGATGGCCCCCGCCCCGCCACCCTGCGTCCGGAAGGAGGGCACACCGTTGCCCGCCATCACCGCCGAAGGCCTCACGAAGGTCTACGGCTCGCGTGCCAAGACGGTGCGTGCGCTCGACGGGCTCGATCTCACCGTGGACGAGGGCACCGTGCTGGGCCTGCTCGGTCCCAACGGCGCCGGCAAGACGACGACCGTCCGGATCCTGGCCACCCTGCTCAGGCCGGACAGCGGCCGGGCGACGGTCCTCGGCTACGACGTGCTGCGCGAGGCGCAGCGGCTGCGCCACGAGATCGGCCTGTCGGGGCAGTTCGCCGCCGTCGACGAAAACCTGACCGGCGCCGAGAACCTCTGGATGTTCGGCCGGCTCTACCAGCTGCCCAGCGCGACCGCCCGGGAGCGGGCCGGCGAGCTGCTCGAGCAGTTCGGGCTCAGCGCCGCCGCCGACCGCGTGGTCAAGACCTACTCCGGCGGCATGCGCCGCCGGCTCGACCTGGCCTCCGCCCTGATCGGCCGGCCCCGGTTGCTCTTCCTGGACGAGCCGACCACCGGCCTCGACCCGCGCAGCCGGATGGGCATGTGGGACGTCATCCGCGAGCTGGTGCGGACCGGCGCGACCCTGCTGCTCACCACCCAATACCTCGAGGAGGCGGACGCGCTGGCCGACCGGATCGCGGTGGTCGACGCGGGCCGGATCATCGCCCGCGGCACCGCCGACGAGCTGAAGTCCCAGGTCGGCGGCGAGCGGGTGGAGGTCGTGGTGCGCAAGCCGGACGACCTCGCCCCGGCCCGCGAGGTGCTCGCCCGGGCCTGCGTCGCGGAGGTGACGGTCGACGACCACACCCGCCGGCTCACCGCCCCGACCGCCGGCGGCACCCAGCAGCTGATCACCGTGATCCGGGCGCTGGACGACGCCGGCATCCCGATCGACGACGTCGGCCTGCGCCGGCCCACGCTGGACGACGTGTTCCTGTCGCTGACCGGGCACGCCGCCGAGGACGAGCCGGCCGAGGGCGACGAGCCCGCCCCGGCGACGGCAGGGAGGACCGCGTGAGCGCCGTCGACACCGCCCCCGCCCGGCCCGCCGGCCGGGCCCGCAACTCCACGGTGGCGGACACCGCCGTGGTGACCTGGCGCAACCTCAAGCGCATCCCGCGCATCCCGGAGCTGGCCGCCTTCGCGGTCCTGCAGTCGGTGATGTTCGTGCTGCTCTTCGCGTACGTCTTCGGTGGCGCGATCGCGGTCGCGGACGGGGGTTACCGGGAGTTCCTGATGCCCGGGATCTTCGCCCAGACGCTCGCCTTCGCCTCGGCGACGACGACCATCGGCATCACCGACGACATGCAAAAGGGGCTGGTCGACCGGTTCCGGTCGCTGCCGATGGCGCGGTCCGCGTTCCTGACCGGGCGGACGTTCGCCGACGTGGCGTACAACGCCGGCATCCTGGTCGTGCTCATGCTGTCCGGCCTGCTGGTCGGTTGGCGGGTCCGGGACGGGATCGGCGAGTTCGTCCTCGGCTTCGCGCTCGCGCTGTTGTTCGCGTATGCGATGTCCTGGCTGGGCGTCTTCGTCGGCCAGCTGGTGCCGACCGTGGAGGTGGCCCAGCAGGTCGCGTTCACCGTGGTCTTCCCGATCACCTTCCTGTCCAACGCGTTCGTGCCGCTGGAGTCGCTGCCCAGCTGGTTGCAGCCCTTCGCCGAGTGGAACCCGGTGAGCACGCTCACCCACTCGATGCGGGACCTCTTCGGCAACCCGGTCGGCAAGCCGGGCGACGGCTTCCCCGCCGAGCACCCGATCCTGCTGACCGTGCTGTGGGCGATCGCCTTCATCGCGGTCTTCGCCCCGCTCGCCGTCCGCCGCTACCGCGACACCTCCAAGTAGTCCTTCGCGGGTGGGGGCGGCGTCCTGCCGCCTCACCCGTGGGGCTCAGCCGCGGGCGGAGCGGCGGAGGAGGTCGAGGAGCTCGCGGAGGGACTGCGGGGAGTTGGGCGCCTGCCGGCCCGTCCACGGCGCCCGGCCGCCCGCCGCCCGCACCCCGGTGAAGTACGAGTCCCAACCCGCCGGCGGCGCCGGGGGCCGGTGCTGCGGTCGGCGGTCGGCGCTGGCCCGGCCGCGGATGGTCAACTCCTGCCAGCTGATCGCGTCCGGCCGCGGAGGCGCTGCCGGCGGTGGATAGCCGTGCCGCGGGTCGCTGTGCTGCGAATAGCCGGGCTGCGGGTGGCCGGGCTGGCGGTGGCCGGGCTGTCCGGCCGGGCGGCCGGGGGCGGGATGAGGTGCCCACCCGCCGCCGCCCGCCGCCGGCAGGGCACCCGTGCCACCGCGGCCGGCGCCGGGCGGCGGAGCCGCCGGAGGCGTGGGCCGGCCGGGAGGTTGGGGCCGGCCGCGCGCGTGGTCCGCGGGCGCGCCGGCGCCGCGGGGCGGGACCGGGCCGGCCGGGGGCGGCGGAGCCGCCGGAGGCGGAGGCGGGGTCTGCAGCGGCGAAGCCGGGGTCAGCAGCGGCGACGCCATCCGGCCGAGCAGCAGCGTCGCGTCGGCGTACCCGGTCAGCGGGTCCGCCCCGACGGCGACCCACCCGTCCGCCGGCGCGGCCAGCGCGTCCGGGACCGCGCCCACCGCCAGCGCGTCGGCCGCCTCGTGCGCGCGCACCGCGTCCGCGTACCCGACCGGCGCGGCGAGCGCATCACCCCCGCCGACCGGCGCCGTTCCGTCCAGCTCCCGCGCCACCTCCACAGTCTCGCCCGCCGACCCACCCCACCGACAGCCGGCCGGGCAAAAGTGTCAGAGGGCGGGTCTACGGTCCGGCGCATGGACTTCCGTGCCGACCGCCTCGGGCTGCTGCTCGACCAGCTGCGGTCCTCCGTCGAGTTCTCCCGGGAGCGCTTCGAGGGGCTCACCGACGACGAATACCTCTGGGAGCCGGCCCAGCCGGCCTGGTCGATCCGCCGCCGCGGCGAGGCCACGTCGGCCCGCGCGTTCGGCTCCGGCGACTGGGTCATCGACCACGACCGCGACCCGGACCCGCCGCCGGTCACCACGATCGCCTGGCGGCTGACCCACCTGATCGCCATGTACGAGGGCCGCTGGCACTGGACCTTCGGCCCGCGCACCACCGACCCCATGCAGCTGCTCGTCGCGACGCCGGTGGCCAAGGACGCCCTGGACCAGCTGTGGTCGCAGACCGACCGGTGGCTCGCCGACACCGCGACGCTCACCGACGAGCAGCTCGACACCGTCGGCTTCGGGCAATATCCGTACGGCCTGGACCCGCAGGTGCCGATCATCGCGATCCTGTGGTGGATGAACCGGGAGTTCATCCACCACGCGGCAGAGGTCGCGCTGCTGCGCGACCTCCACCGCGCCCGGGCCGGGCAGCCCTAGGGTGTGTCTGCCGGACATCTGGCGGCGCGGGCGACACCCAGACGGCGACCGGCGGCGTTGTCGTCGTCGCCGATACAACAGAGGTATCGGACTCCTCCTCCGCCTTGCCGGACGCCACCTGGACGCCGCCCGCATCCACCGACATCCGGCAGACACCCCCTAGAGGTTGCCGCGCCGCTCCTGCTCGCGCTCGATCGCCTCGAAGAGCGCCTTGAAGTTGCCCTTGCCGAAGCCCATCGACCCGTGCCGCTCGATCAGCTCGAAGAACACGGTGGGCCGGTCCTGCACGGGCTTGGTGAAGATCTGCAGGAGGTAGCCGTCCTCGTCCCGGTCGGCCAGGATGCGCAGCTCGCGCAGCGTGTCGATGTCGACCCGGGTCTCGCCGACCCAGTCGCCGAGGGTCTCGTAGTACGAGTCCGGGGTGCCGAGGAACTCGACGCCGGCCGCCGACATGGCCCGTACGGAGGCGACGATGTCGTTGGTGGCCAGCGCGATGTGCTGCACGCCGGGCCCGCCGTAGAACTCGAGGTATTCGTCGATCTGCGACTTCTTCTTGCCCACGGCCGGCTCGTTGAGCGGGAACTTCACCTTCCGCGAGCCGTCGGCCACCACCTTGGACATGAGCGCGGAGTACTCGGTGGCGATGTCGTCGCCGACGAACTCCTTCATGTTGGTGAAGCCCATGACCCGGTTGTAGAAGGTGACCCACTCGTCCATCCGGCCGAGCTCGACGTTGCCCACGCAGTGGTCGATGGCCTGGAAGGCGCGGGGTCCCGGCGCGACGATCGGCTCCCGGGCGACGAAGCCGGGCAGGAACGGGCCGGAGTAGTCGTCCCGCTGCACCAGCGTGTGCCGGGTGTCGCCATAGGTGGCGATGGCGGCGGTGACGACCTTGCCGTGCTCGTCCTCGGTCACGGTCGGCTCGGCCAGCGCCCGGGCGCCGGCGGCGACGGCGTGCTCGAAGGCGGCGGCCGCGTCCGGGACGGTGAGCGCGAGGTCGACGACGCCGTCGCCGTGCCGGCGGACGTGGTCGCCGACGGCGGTGCCGGCGGCCACCTCGCCGGTCAGCACGAAGCGGGCGCCGCCGGACTCGACGACGTACTCGGCGAGCTCGCGCGAGCCGGTCTCCGGCCCCCGGTACGCGACGCAGCGCATCCCGAAGGCGGTCGAGTAGAAGTGGGCGGCCTGCTTGGCGTTGCCGACCGCGAAGCGGACGTGGTCCATGCCGCGCACCGGGAAGACATCGTCGGTCACCGGGATAGCTCCCTCCGGGCGATTTCAGCCGATCGTCCGTTCAGCCTCGGGGGTCAAGGATGACTGGGCAAGCGGACGCCGTACGGCTGATCAGTCTGTACAGTCGGAGGCTGTGGAGGGGTCGACCGCTGGTCACAATGCCCACTTCGACGGGCTGGACGCGCGGCTGGTCGAGCTGCTCGCCGAGCATCCGCGGATCGGCGTGCTGGAGTCCGCCCGCCGGCTCGGGGTGGCCCGCGGCACCGTGCAGGCCCGGCTGGACCGGATGCAGCGCCGCGGGATCATCCGCGGCTACGGGCCGGACGTGGACCCGACCGCGCTCGGCTACGAGGTCACGGCGTTCGTCACGCTGGAGATCCGGCAGGGCAGCGGGCACCAGGCGGTCGCCGCGCACCTGGCCGCCATCCCGGAGGTGCTGGAGCTGCACACGGTGACCGGCCAGGGCGACCTGCTGTGCCGGATCGTGGCGCGGTCCAACGCGGACCTGCAGCGGGTGATCGACCTGGTCGTCGCGGACGAGGACATCGACCGGGCGTCGACGCTCATCGCGCTGTCGGCGCCGATCCCGTACCGGGTGCTGCCGCTGGTCCGCGACGCCGCCACCCGCTGAGGGCGCGGCGCCAGCGGCGCCTGGTCAGCTGTGGAAGGGCTCGGCCTTGTGCAGGGTGACGCTCATGGTCTTGCCGGTGGGCGTCTCGTAGGTGCGGGTCTCGCCCTCCTTGGCGCCATCCAGCGCCTTGCCCAGCGGCGAGGCCGCCGAGTAGACCTCGAGGTCGGAGGCGCTCTCCTCGCGCGAGCCGATCAGGAAGGTCTCGGTCTCGTCGTCGTCGTCGAAACGGACGGTCACCACCATGCCCGGCCCGGCCACCCCGGACGCGGTGGGGGCGTCGCCGACCTTCGCCGTGCGCAGCAGCTCCTGCAGCTGGCGGATCCGGGCCTCCTGCTTGCCCTGCTCCTCCTTGGCCGCGTGGTAGCCCCCGTTTTCCTTGAGGTCACCCTCCTCGCGGCGGGCGTTGATCTCTGCGGCGATCCCGGCCCGGCCCTCGATGAGCGCGTCGAGCTCGCCCTTGAGGCGGTCGAACGCCTCTCGGGTCAGCCAGGTGACGGGGGTGGTGTTGTCCGTCATCGACACTGTGGTGCTCCTCGGTGCGGGGGTGGGGAAGGGTCTCGCAAGCAGGAACGAACGTCGAAAGTAACATCGTGCCCGCACGACACCCAGAGATGCGCCGGGCCGGGTCGACGTGCGGCCGGAATCCGGCCGCCGGGCTCCGGGTTCGACCGGAGGAAGCCCAGGATGTCAGACCCGTGGAGTAGGAGTACGGCGTGACCGAGCAGCGGCTGCGTCTCATGGCGGTGCACGCCCATCCCGACGACGAGTCCAGCAAGGGCGCCGCCTCCATGGCGCGCTACGTGGACGAGGGTGTGGACGTGCTCGTCGTGACCTGCACCGGGGGTGAGCGGGGCTCGATCCTCAACCCCGCGATGGACCGGCCGGAGATCGTCGACAACATCGCCGAGGTGCGGCGGGCCGAGATGTCCCGGGCCCGGGAGATCCTCGGTGTCCGGCAGGAGTGGCTCGGCTTCGTCGACTCGGGGCTGCCCGAGGGCGACCCGCTGCCGCCGCTGCCCGAGGGCTGCTTCGGGCTGGTCGACCCGGAGGTCGCCGCGGAGCCGCTGGTCGCCGCGATCCGCCGGCAGCGGCCGCACGTCGTGATCACGTACGACGAGAACGGCGGCTATCCGCACCCGGACCACATCATGACCCACAAGGTCTCGGTCGTCGCCTTCGACGCGGCCGGCGACCCGGACCGCTTCCCGGACGCCGGCGAGCCGTGGCAGCCGCTCAAGCTCTATTACCACATGGGTTTCTCCCGCGGCCGGATCGCCCAGCTGCACGAGGCGATGATCGAGCACGGCCTGGAGTCGCCGTACGAGGAGTGGCTCAAGGACTGGGACGGCGAGGACGAGATCGCCGGCCGGATCACCACCCGGGTGGAGTGCGCCGACTGGTTCGAGCGGCGCGACCAGGCGCTGCTCGCGCACGCGACCCAGATCGACCCGAGCGGCTGGTTCTTCCGGGCACCGCTGGAGCTGCGGCAGAGGATCTGGCCGACGGAGGAATACGAGCTGGCCCGGTCGATGGTGGACACCGAGCTGCCCGAGGACGACCTGTTCGCCGGGGTGCGGGAGAGGATCAACGCGTGAACCCGCTGCTGCTGGCCGCGGAGGACCGGGAGGCCAGCCCGATCGCGCTGGTGCTGATCCTCTTCCTGGGCGTCGCCGTGGTGCTGCTGATCCGTTCGATGAACAAGCACCTCCGGCGGGTGCCGGCGCAGTTCCCGGGCGAGCCGGGTCCGGGTCCGGCGTCGGCCCAGGCGGCCGAGCCGCCCGCCGGGGCCACGCCGGTCGAGCGCCGCGCCGACCCGGACGACCCGCCGGCCCGGCCCGCCGACCCCGACGGGTTCTGACCGCCGACAGGCCGGCGGGCGCTGGCGCAGCGGCTTAGGGGCGCGGGGGCGCGGGCCGGGCGGCTCAGCGGGCGCGGGCGGGGCGGCTCCCGGGGAGCAGCAGGCCGAGCCCGAGCAGGGTCAGCGCCAGCCCGAGGTGCAGCCAGTTGTCCTCGTTGTTGACCGGGATGAAGTTGCCCTTCCCGCCGTGCACGATCAGCCCGTACACCCACAGGGTGAGGTAGGTCGAGCCGGCGGCCAACAGGTACGTCCTCGCGCCGGTCTCCGAGCGTGCCATCACCACCGCGAAGACGCCGAAGAGCAGGTGCACGACGTTGTGCAGCACCGACGTCTGGAACAGGCCGAGGATCTCGGCCTCCGACCCCTCGCCGGCGAACCCGAGCTCGCCGTAGTGGCTGGTCACGCCCGGGATGAAGCCGGCCACCCCGACCAGCAGGAAGACCGCTCCGAACAGGAGCGTCACCGCCCGCACCGGGCTCCGCGTGGCCACGGCGGTCCTGCCAGCTGTCACCATCGTCGCTCTCCCTCCGGCACGTGTGCGGCGCCGACCGTACCCAATGATCGGCAGCCTCTCACTCGCCCGGTCCGGACCGGCGGTGCCGCTTGGTCTGGGCGCGGCGCTTCTTGGCGTCCAACCGGCGCTCCACGGCGCCGCGGGTGGGCCGGGTGGCCCGCCGCGGCGGCGGGGGCGGCCGCAGCGCCTGCCGTAGCAGCTCGGTCAGCCGCTCCCGGGCCGCGTCCCGGTTGCGCAGCTGGGACCGGCGCTCGCTGGCGACCACGCTGAGCTGGTCGCCGGCCAGCCGGGGACCGAGCCGGCGGCGCAGCCGGGCCAGCAGGTCCGGCGGCAGCGCGGACGCGCCGAGGTCCCAGACCAGCTCGACCCGGGAGTCGGTGGTGTTGACGCCCTGCCCGCCGGGGCCGGACGCGCGGGAGAAGCGCTCGGTCAGCTCCTCGCCCGGGATCACCACCCGGGCCGTCACCGGCAGGTCGGCGGGCACCCGCACAGCATGCCCGGCCCGCATGCCGGACGGCGGCCCGGGCACGATGGCAGCATGCCCAACCGGCTCCGCGACGCGACCAGCCCGTACCTGCTGCAGCACCAGGACAACCCGGTCGACTGGTGGCCGTGGTCGGCGGAGGCGTTCGAGGAGGCGCGGCGGCGGGATGTGCCGGTCCTGCTCTCGGTCGGGTACGCCGCCTGCCACTGGTGCCACGTGATGGCGCACGAGTCGTTCGAGGACCCGGGGACGGCGGAGCTGATGAACGTCGGTTTCGTCAACGTGAAGGTGGACCGGGAGGAGCGCCCGGACGTCGACGCGGTCTACATGGAGGCCACCCAGGGCATGACCGGCGCCGGAGGCTGGCCGATGACCTGTTTCCTCACCCCGGACGGGGCACCGTTCTTCTGCGGTACCTATTTCCCCCGGCCGCAGTTCCACCGGCTGCTCGCCGCGGTGGGGGAGGCCTGGCGGGAGCGGCGGGAGGAGGTCACCGGCGCCGGCCAGCGGATCGTCGAGGCGCTCGCCCGGCCCCGCGGGGTCACCCCGGCGCCGATGGACGCCGCCGTGCTGGACGGGGCCGCGGCGGCGCTGCGGCGCGACTACGACGCGGTGCGCGGCGGATTCGGCGGGGCGCCGAAGTTCCCGCCGTCGATGGTGCTCGAGTTCCTGCTGCGCCGGCACGCGCGGACGGGCGAGGGCCTCGACCTGGTCGTCGGCACGGCCGAGGCGATGGCCCGGGGCGGCCTGTACGACCAGCTCGCCGGCGGCTTCGCCCGCTACTCGGTCGACGCCGACTGGGTGGTGCCGCACTTCGAGAAGATGCTGTACGACAACGCCCTGCTGCTGCGGGTCTACCTGCACCTGTGGCGGGAGACCGGCTCGCCGCTGGCCCTGCGGGTGGTGCACGAGACGGCCGAGTTCCTGCTGCGCGACCTCCGTACGCCCGAGGGCGGCTTCGCCTCGGCGCTGGATGCGGACGCGGCCGGGGTGGAGGGGCTGACGTACGCCTGGACGCCCGAGCAGCTGCGCACCGTGCTGGGGGCGGACGATGGGACCTGGGCCGGCGAGCTGCTCGCGGTGGGCGAGGCCGGGACCTTCGAGCACGGGTCGTCGACGCTGCAGCTGCGGGCCGACCCGGACGACCCGGCGCGGTGGGCGGCGCTCCGGTCCCGGCTGCTGGCCGCCCGGGGCGGCCGCCCGCAGCCGGCCCGCGACGACAAGGTGGTGACGGCCTGGAACGGGCTGGCCGTCGCCGCGCTGGCCGACGCCGGCGCGCTGCTGGACGAGCCGGCCTGGGTGGAGGCCGCGGCCACCACCGCCGCCCTGCTGCTGGACCGGCACCTGGTCGACGGCCGGCTGCGCCGGACCTCGCGCGCCGGGGTGGTGGGCGAGCCGGCCGGCGTGCTGGAGGACCACGCCGACCTGGCCGAGGGGCTGCTGGCGCTGCACCAGGCCACCGCCGAGCCGCGCTGGCTGGCCGCCGCCGGGGAGCTCCTGGACACCGTGCTCGCGCGCTTCGGCGACGGGCGGGGCGGCTTCCACGACACCGCCGACGACGCCGAGACGCTGATCCGGCGGCCGTGGGACCCGACCGACGGCCCGGCGCCGTCCGGTCCCGCGGCGGCGGCGGGCGCGCTGCTCAGCCACGCCGCGCTGTCCGGGCGGACCGACTTCCGGGCGGCGGCGGACGCGGCGCTGGCCACGCTGGCGCCGATCGCGGCGGCCTACCCGCGGGCGGCCGGCTGGGCGTGCGCGGTCGGCGAGGCGGCGCTGGCCGGCCCGCTCCAGGTTGCCGTCGCCGTCCCTCCGGCCACGCCGGCCGCGGGTGCGCCCTTGGCCGGCGCCCGGCCGGCGGCGGCGGGGGCGGCCGGGGTGGCCGGGGTGGAGCTGGCGCGGGTGGCGCGGTCGGGGACGTCGCCCGGCCTGCTCGTGGTCGTCGGCCCCCCGGATGCGTCCGGCGTACCGCTGCTGGAGTCCCGCCCGCTGGTGGACGGGGCCGCGGCCGCGTACGTCTGCCGCGGCTTCGTCTGCGACCGCCCCACCACCGACCCGGCCGCGCTGGCCGCCGCGGTGCGCGCCGTGCGCTGAGCGCCGATCCCGGCGGCGACCACGAGGACCACCCCGGTGGCTGCGCCCAGCCCGGCACCTGGGCGAGCAGGGCGAGGCCGACCAGCGTGCCGAGGGCCGGCTCCACCGCCATCAGCGTGCCGGGTCCGTACGGTCCCGGCCTGGCTGCGGGCGGTTACGCCGACGGCGGAGTCGCTTTCGCTTCCGGCCACTGACAGGCACGATGATTCCACTGCAACGGTGTAATCAAGCGGAGGCGGGATGATGACGGGACGCGGGCACAAGGGATGGCGGGGCAGCGGCGGCTTCGGCCGGCCCGGCGGCTGGCAGCAGGCCGACCTGCCGCCGGCCGACGACGCGGCCGGCTGGTTCGCCGGGCGGCTGCCGGACTCGTGGTTCACCGGGGCGCCGGAGGTGACGGTGGACCGGGACGAGATCCTGGTCGTCGGCACGCTGGCGGCGCCCGAGGTCGAGGGCGACGCGGCTGCGGCGACCGCGGCCGAGGCCGGGCGGATCAGCCGCTTCCGGGAGGACACCCGGGACGAGCGGATCGCGATGGCCCGCGAGGCCGAGCACCGGTACGGGCGCAAGGTTGCCTGGGGCGCGGCCTGCGGCGACAGCCGGGCGCTGTTCACCACGCTGTCCGCGCCGGTGATGACCCGGCTCCGGCAGCCGGAGCGCAAGGTGCTCGACACGCTGGTCGACGCCGGTGTCGCCCGGTCCCGATCGGAGGCGCTGGCCTGGTGCGTGCGGCTGGTGGGCGAGCACGCCGAGGAGTGGCTGGGCGAGCTGCGCGAGGCGATGTCCGCGGTGGACCGGCTGCGAGCCCAGGGTCCGACCGGCACCGGCCCGGAGCCCACCCCCGAGTCCTGACCGGCCGCGGCCCCGGGTTCCGGCCGGGGGCGGCCCGCGAGGCGGCCCCCGAGTCCGGACCGGGGGCGTGCCCTAGGGTCTGGGTGTGCGTGCCGCCGTCTTCGAGGGTCCGGGCAACATCCGGATCCAGCAGGTGCCCGACCCCGAGGTCGAGCTGTCCACCGACGCCGTCGTCCGGGTGGTCGCCGCCGGCATCTGCGGCTCCGACCTCTGGTCGTACCGGGGGTACGGCCAGCGGATGCCCGGCGCCCGCATCGGGCACGAGTTCCTCGGCGTGGTCGAGGACGTCGGCGCCGACGTCCGGACCGTACGCGCCGGCGACCTGGTGATCTCGCCGTTCACCTGGTCCGACGGCACCTGTGAATACTGCATCGACGGCCTGCAGACCTCCTGCGTGGACGGCGGCGTCTTCGCCGAGCCCGGCCACGACGGCGCCCAGGGCGAGGCGCTGCGGGTGCCGCACGCGGACGGCACGCTGGTCGTCGTTCCGCTCGCGCTGCGCGACGCCGACCCGGGCCTGCTGCTGCCGGTGTGCGACGTGCTGCCCACCGGGCACCACGCGGCCAAGGTCGCCGGGGTCCGCTACGGCCACCGGGTGGTCGTGGTCGGCGACGGCGCGGTCGGCCTGTGCGCCGCGGTCGCGGCCCGCCGGCTGGGCGCCGAGTCGGTCGTGCTGATCGGCCACCACGAGGAGCGGCTGGAGCTGGCCCGCCGCCTCGGCGCCACCGACACCGTGCTCGGCCGCGGCGAGGAGGCGGTCGAGCAGGCGATGACGATCACCGGTGGCGCGCACGCGGTGCTCGAGTGCGTCGGCGCCCAGGCGTCGCTGGACACCGCGATCGCGATCGCCCGGGACGGCGCCACGATCGGCTACGTCGGCGTCCCGCACCTGGTCGAGGGCATCGACCTCGGGCTGCTCTTCGGCCGCAACATCGCCATCGCCGGCGGCGTCGCCCCGGCCCGGGCGTACCTGCCCGAGCTGCTCAAGGAGGTCGCCCTCGGCAACCTCGACGTCAGCGCGGTCTTCGACGCGACCGTGGGCCTGGACGGCGTGCCGGACGGCTACGTCGCGATGGACACCCGCAAGGCGGTCAAGGTCCGGGTGGACGTCAGCTCGGTCTAGGGGGTGTCTGGCGGCGCGGGCGGCGTCCACCGACATCCGGCAGACACCCCCCAGCCGGCTAGTAGACGGCCAGCCAGACGGCGACCATGTGGCAGGCGGCGGCGACCACCGTGCACAGGTGGAAGACCTCGTGGAAGCCGAAGACCTGCGGCCACGGGTCGGGTCGCTTGGTCCCGTACACGATCGCGCCGCAGGTGTAGAGCAGGCCGCCGGCGGCGATCAGCACGAACGCGGCCACCCCGCCGCTCGCGAGCAGGTCCGGCAGGGTGAACACGGCCACCCAGCCGAGCCCGAGGTAGAGCGGCACCGACAGCCAGCGCGGTGCGGTGATCCAGACCGACTTGAGCACCACGCCGCCTAGCGCGCCGAACCAGACGACGGCGAGCACCACGTCCCCGGTGCGCTCCGGCATGGCCAGCATGGCGAACGGCGTGTACGTCCCCGCGATGAACACGAAGATCATGGAGTGGTCCAGCCGGGCAAGCAGCGCGTGCCTGCTCTCCCGGGTCCATTGCACCCGGTGGTAGACCGCGGAGGTGCCGAAGAGCAGGCACACGGTCAGCGCGTAGACCGTGGTGGCCAGGCCGGCCTCGGCGCCGCGGGTCGCCCCGACCACCGCGACGAGCACGGTGCCGGCCGCGACCGACACGGCGAAGGCCCAGAGGTGGATCCAGCCGCGCAGCCGGGGGCGGGCGGCGACGGCGGCGAGCACAGCGGTCACCCAGCGAGGTTACGGTCGCGTAGCTTCCCGGCGCACCCCGGGGGCTGCGGTCCTCGTCACTCTGCGCGTCCGGCGGGCCCCTGCTGGTCCGAAGCGCCCGGGGGACGGGCTCCCACCGCGTACTCTCCGGGGGATGCGTGCCCGCGACCTGCCCTACGTCCTGTACGAGCGCCGGATGCTCCGGCAGCTCGCCGGTCGCGAGATCCCTCGCCACGTCGGCGTGATGTGCGACGGCAACCGGCGGTGGGCGCGCGCAACCGGCGCCGGGGACGTCACCTTCGGGCACCAGCGCGGCGCCGACAAGATCTCCGAGCTGCTGCGCTGGAGCGCGGACGCCGGGGTCGAGGTGGTCACCCTGTGGCTGCTGTCCACCGACAACCTGTCCCGGCCGGAGGCCGAGCTCGGCCCGCTGCTGCGGATCATCGAGGAGCTGGTCGACGACCTAGCCCGCCCGCAGCACCGGTGGCGGGTCAAGATGGTCGGCGCGCTCGACCTGCTGCCGCCGGAGACCGCCCACGTGCTCAAGGCGGCCGGCGAGCGGACCGCGGACCGGCCCGGGATGGCGGTCAACATCGCGGTCGGCTACGGGGGGCGGCGCGAGATCGCCGACGCGGTCCGCTCCCTGCTGTACGAGCACGCCGCCGCCGGCACCTCCATCGAGGAGCTGGCCGACGTGCTCGACGTCGACCACATCGCCGAGCACCTCTACACCCGCGGCCAGCCGGACCCCGACCTGGTGATCCGGACCAGCGGCGAGCAGCGGATGTCCGGCTTCCTGCTGTGGCAGAGCGCGCACTCGGAGTTCTACTTCTGCGACGCGTACTGGCCCGACTTCCGCCGCATCGACTTCCTCCGCGCACTGCGCGCCTACGCGGCCCGGCACCGCCGCTTCGGCTCCTGACCGAGCGATAGGTTCGCGGGGTGGACGTCACGCGGGAGTACGTGCTGCTGGGGCTGCGGTTCGACCGGCTGTCCGAGGGCTTCGTGGATGCGTACACCGGGGACCCGGCGCTGCGCCGCCAGGTCGAGGACGAGCCGCGGCCGCTGCCGGTGGCGCTCGCCGCGCAGGCCCGGTCGCTGCTGCGCGAGCTGCCCTCCTGCGGGCTGCCGGCCGACCGGGTCGCCTTCCTGGAGGGCCAGCTGACCGCGCTGGAGTGCAGCGCCCGCAAGCTCGCCGGCGAGGAGGTCGGCTTCGTCGACGAGGTGGAGGCGTACTTCGGGGTCCGCATCGCCCCCGGCGACGAGGACGAGTACGCGGCCGCGCACGCCCGGCTGGACGCCTTGCTGCCCGGCGACGGCTCGCTGACCGAGCGGTACGCGGCGTACCGCGCGCTCGACGACTGCCCGCCCGACCGGCTGGCCGGCGTGGTGCACGAGCTGTCCGGCGCGCTGCGGGAGGTGGTGCGCTCCGGCTACGGGCTGCCGCCTGACGAGACGGTCGAGTATCTGATCGTCACCGACGAGCCGTGGAGCGGCTTCAACTACTACCTCGGCGGGATGCGGTCGCGGGTCGCGATCAACGCCGACCTGCCGCACCGGCTGTCCCAGCTGCCGCACCTGGTCGCGCACGAGTCGTACCCGGGGCACCACACCGAGCACTGCCGCAAGGAGCGCGGGTTGGTCACCGGCGAGGGCCGGCTCGAGCACACCGTCTTCCTGGTGAACACGCCCGAGTGCCTGGTCGCCGAGGGCCTGGCCGACCTCGGCATCGCCGCCACCATCGGGTCCGGCTGGGGACCGTGGGCGCAGGAGCTGTACGCCGACCTCCGGCTGGTCTTCGACGGCACGCGGGCCGAGCAGGTGGCCTCGGCGGTGCGCGGGCTGGACCGGGCGCGGCAGGACGCCGCGCTGCTGCTGCACGACCGCGGTGCGTCGCCGGACGACGTGGTCGCTTTCCTGACCCGGTGGATGCTGGTGCCGGAGGCGCGGGCGCGGCAGTCGCTGCGGTTCCTGTCGCACCCGCTGTGGCGGGCGTACACGTCGACGTACGTGGAGGGCTACCGGCTGCTGTCCTCGTGGCTGGAGGCGCGGCCGGCCGGTCAGGCGGTGGGGGAGCGGTACGTCCGCCTGCTGGACGAGCCCCTCACCCCCGCCCGCCTCACCGCCGACCTCCCCACCCCCACCCCCCACCCCCTGACCCCCCACCCCCTGACCCCCCACCCCCTGACCCCCACCCCCGCGACTGACGTCGTGTCCGCGCGACTGACGTCGTGCGGGCGTGAGTGACGGCGGCGCCGCCGTCACTCGCGGGCGGGCGCCGTCACTCGCGGGCTGACGCCGTCACTCGGCGGGCGCCGCCGTCACTCGCGGGCGGGCGCCGTCAGTCGGGGGGCTGTCCGTCGCGGGCGGCGCCGTCACTCGCGCGGGCGGGCCGTCATTCGTGGGCGCCGTCATTTGTGGGTCGACACCGGTGGCGGGGTGGCGTCCGGCGTGGGTGGGCGGCGCTGGTGGGATCTCAGGAAGGGGTGCGGCGGCGGGCGCCGAGGTCGCGGGACAGGCCGCGGGCGCACTCGCGGGCAGCCGCGCGCAGACCGGCCGTGTCGCCGTCGCCGTCGAAGCGGTCGGCCGGGCCGGTGATGCCGAGCGCCCCCGCTACCCGCCCGCCGCTGTCGAAGACCGGCGCCGCCAGCCCCGACTCGCCGACGATCGCCTCCTGGTCCTCGCCCGCCACCCCGCCGGCCGCAGCCTGCCGCAGCTGCTCGGCCAGGACGTCCCGGTCGGTGACCGTGCTGCCGGTGAGCGGCTCCAGCGGGCCGGCCAGCAGCCGGTCGCGTTCTGCCTCGTCCAGGTGCGCGACCACCGCCTTGCCGAGCGCGCAGGCGTACCAGGGGATGGACGCGCCGACCTCGAGGATCTGCACGGTGTCGTCGGGCCGGAAGACGTGGTGCACGACGATGACGTGGTCGCCGTGCAGCACCCCGACCCGGGAGGACTGCCGGGTCCGGTTGGCCAGCGCGTCGGCCCAGAAGAGGGAGCGGGCGCGGAGCGGGTGGTTCTCCAGCACCGTGCTGCCGAGCTGGAAGAGCGCCATGCCGAGCTGGTACTTGCCGGACTCCGGGTCCTGCTGCACCAGCCCCTCCGCTTCGAGCGTGCGCAGTATCCCGTGCACGGTGCCCTTGGCCAGCGACACCCGCTCGGCCAGCTCGGTGACGCCGAGTCGCGGGGTGTCGCCGGCCAGCTCGCGCAGCAGGCTGGCGGCGCGGGCCACCGATTGGATCATGGGGGACTAAACCCGTCCTTGTTCAGTATGGTCGAACGGGATTCGAGATCGTAGGATACCGATGTGGTGGGGATCGTACTCGTCTCCCACAGCCCCCAGCTCGCTGCCGGGCTGGCGGACCTGCTCGCCGCGGTCGGCTCGCCGGACGTGGCCATCGAGGTCGCCGCCGGCACCGAGGACGGCCGGCTGGGCACCAGCCCCGACGCGGTGACCGCCGCGGTGGCCGCCGCCGACCGCGGCGACGGGGTGGTGGTGCTGCCCGACCTCGGCTCGGCGGTGCTCAGCGTGAAGGTTGCGCTGGGGGACTCCGATCCGGCGCGGTACGTGCTGGTCGACGCGCCGTTCGTGGAGGGTGCGGTGGCCGCCGCGGTGACCGCGGCCGGAGGGTCGACGGTCGCCGAGGTCGCCGACGCGGCGCGGGGGGCGCGCGATGTCGCCAAGTTCTGAGCCGCCGGCCGGCGACTCCTCCCTCGGCGGGCCGCCGGCCGGCAGCACCACGAGCGGGGGACCGGCCGGCAGCAGCCTGCCGCCCCCCTCCAGCCCCGCCGCCGGCCCGGGAAGCGTCCGGGCCGGCGGTGGCCCCACCCCCACCGCCCGGAGCGACGGCCGGAGCGGCCCGAGCGCACCCAGTGACCATCCAGCGGGGGAGGAGTCGGTGGAGCGGAGCGTCGTGCTGCCGGCCGACCTGCACGCCCGCCCGGCGGGCAAGCTGACCCGGGCGGCCGCCGGCTTCGCCGCGGTCACCACGCTGGTGGCCGGCGAGCGCTCGGCCAGCGCGCGCAGCGTGCTCGCCGTCATGGCGCTCGGCGCCACCACCGGCACCGAGGTGTCCGTACGGGCGGTCGGCGCTGACGCGGCCGCCGCCGCCGACGCCCTCGCCTCCATCCTCGCCACCGCCGACTGACCCCGCCGCGACGAACGCCCGCGTGAGCCCGCGCGGCGAGGCCGCGCCGCGACGAACGCCGCCCGCCGCGACGAACGCCGCCCGCCGCGGCTGAGCCCGCCCGCCGCGACTGAGCGATCACGTCTGCCAACCAGCGACCACCCCGGCCGCCGCCGACCGGTCGCCCAGCTGGCAAAGGCGATCTCGGCCGCGCACCCCGCTCTAGCGGCGGGTTCAGGAGGTGCGTTCGACGGCGCGTTGGAGGGCGGCGAAGAGGAGGGCGGTGGACGCGGCGCCGGGGTCCTGGTGACCGATGGAGCGGGCACCGAGATAGGACGCGCGCCCCTTGCGCGCCTCGAGCGGCACCGTCGCCCGCGCTCCGTCCTCGGCCGCGTGCGCCGCGCTCTTCACCGCGGTCGCCAGCGGGTGCCCGCCGCGGACCGCCTCCTCCACCGCGGCCAGCGCCGGCGCGTACGCGTCCACCATCGTCTTGTCGCCCTCGGTGGCGGCACCGAGCCGGCGGATCCCGTCCAACCCGGCCCGCAGCGCGGCCACGAACGCCGCGTCGTCAGCCGGCGCGGCGTCCCCCAGCGACTTGCCCATCTCGCGGAACGCGGTCCCGTACAGCGGGCCGGACGCGCCGCCCACCGTCGAGATCAGCGTCCGGCCGACCAGGATCAGCACCGCTCCCGGGGTGGCCGGTGGCGGGTCGGCCGCCTCCAGCTTCCCGGTCACCGCGGTGAAGCCGCGGTGCATGTTGACTCCGTGGTCGGCGTCACCGATCGCGGAGTCGAGCGACGTGAGGTGGTCCCGCTCCGAGGCCACGGCGGCCGCGAGCTCGGCCACCCAGGCCCGGGCGAGGTTGGCGTCGACCGGCACTCACCCTCCCCAGCGCAACGCGGGTGTGCTCACCGGAGCGTCCCACAGCCGGGTCAGCTCGTCATCCAGCCTGGTCAGGGTGAGCATGCAGCCGGCCATCTCCAGGCTGGTCACGTAGTTGCCGACGAGCGAGCGGGCCACCGTCACGCCGCGGTCGCCGAGGATGCGGACGATCTCGTTGAACACGATGTACAGCTCGATCTGCGGGGTGCCGCCCATCCCGTTGACGATGACGAGCGCGTTGTCGCCGCGGTCGAGCGGCATGTCGTCGAGGATCGCGGCCGCGGAGATCTCGGCCAGCTCGGCGGCGGTCCCGATCGGGCGGCGCTCGCGGCCCGGCTCGCCGTGGATGCCGATGCCGATCTCGATCTCGTCGGGGCCCAGCTCGAAGGTCGGCGCGCCCGACGCGGGGGTGATGCACGGGGTCAGCGCGATTCCGAAGCTGCGGCTGGCCTCGTTGGCCTTGCGGCCGGCGGCGGCGACCGCCTCGACGTCGGCGCCCTCCTCGGCCAGCGCGCCGGCCACCTTCTCCACCACGACGGTGCCGCCGGTGCCCCGGCGCCCGGCGGTGTAGAGGCTGTCCTGCACCGCGACGTCGTCGTTGACCAGCACCGACTCGACCTTGATGCCCTCGTCGTCGGCGAGCTCGGCGGCGAGCTGGAAGTTGAGCACGTCGCCGGTGTAGTTCTTCACCACGTGTACGACGCCGGCGCCGCCGGAGGCGGCCTGGGTCGCGGCGAGGATCTGGTCCGGCACCGGCGAGGTGAAGACCTCGCCCGGCACCGCAGCGGTGAGCATGCCGCGCCCGACGAAGCCGCCGTGCAGCGGCTCGTGCCCGGAGCCGCCGCCGGAGACCAGGCCGACCTTGCCCTGCTGCGGCGCGTCGGCGCGTACGACGAAGCGCTGCTCCACGTCCACCCGCAGCTCGGGGTGGGCGGCGGCCATGCCTCGCAGCGCGTCCCGGACGACGTCGGCGGGGTCGTTGATGAGCTTCTTCACCCGGGGTCCCTCCGTCCGGACGTGACCGTCGGATCGGTCCGTGTTCGACATTGTCGAACAATGTTTCCGAACCCTCTCGCGCCGCAACGGTCCTGTCAAGACTTCGCCCGAGCCGCCCGGGACGCTCGGTGTTAACCATGATGTTGCCGGACAAGCCCGTGTTTTCCTTGGCCTGCGGCTGGCCCGGGACGTACCGTCATTCCCGGTGGCGCCCCGTGCCGGGGAGTCGCCCGGGGAGGCCCTGACGTGTCGGACTGCGACAGAGGGGGCCGGCACCAGGCCCCGCTCGGGGCCGCCAGCCGGACCTTCGAGACGGGCGTTGGTGCGCCGCCCCCAGGGAGGGCCTGTGGCCGACCGCCGCACGACCGAATCCCGCCGGACGTACGTCCTCGACACGAGCGTGCTGCTCTCCGACCCGGGTGCACCCGCCCGCTTCGGTGAGCACGACATCGTGCTTCCGCTCGTGGTGATCAGCGAGCTCGAGGGCAAGCGGCACCACCCGGAGCTCGGCTGGTTCGCCCGGCAGGCGCTCCGCATGCTGGACGACCTCCGGGTCAAGCACGGCCGGCTGGACGCCCCCGTCCCGCTCGGCGAGGAGGGCGGCACCCTGCACGTCGAGCTCAACCACACCGACGTCTCGGTGCTGCCGCCCGGCTTCCGCGGCGAGGACAACGACGCGCGCATCCTCGCCGTCGCCCGCAACCTCGCCGCCGACGGCCGCGACGTCGTGCTGGTCAGCAAGGACATGCCGCTGCGGGTCAAGGCCGCGTCGGTCGGGATCGTCGCCGACGAATACCGCGCCCAGCTCGCGGTCGACTCCGGCTGGACCGGGATGGTCGAGCTCGAGGTCTCCTCCGAGGACATCGGCCGCCTGTACGCCGACGACCGCGTCGAGCTGCCGGCCGCGGCCGCGCTGCCCTGCCACACCGGGCTGGTCCTGCTCTCCTCGAACGGCTCGGCGCTCGGCCGGGTCACCGCGGACAAGCAGGTCCGGCTGGTACGCGGCGACCGGGAGGCCTTCGGGCTGCACGGGCGGTCGGCCGAGCAGCGGGTCGCGCTCGACCTGCTGCTCGACCCCGAGGTCGGGATCGTCTCGCTCGGCGGGCGGGCCGGCACCGGCAAGTCCGCGCTCGCGCTCTGCGCCGGCCTGGAAAATGTGCTGGAGCGGCGCGCGTTCAAGCGCGTCGTCGTCTTCCGCCCTCTGTACGCGGTGGGCGGCCAGGACCTCGGCTACCTGCCCGGCTCCGAGGGCGAGAAGATGGCGCCCTGGGCGCAGGCGGTCTTCGACACGCTCGGCGCGCTGGTGAGCAAGGAGGTCCTCGACCACGTCCTGGACTCCGGGATGCTCGAGGTGCTGCCGCTGACCCACATCCGGGGCCGGTCGCTGCACGACTCGTTCGTGGTGGTGGACGAGGCGCAGTCGCTGGAGCGTGGGGTGCTGCTGACCGTGCTGTCCCGGCTCGGCGCCGGGTCGCGGGTGGTCCTCACCCACGACGTCGCCCAGCGGGACAACCTGCGGGTGGGACGGCACGACGGGGTGGCGGCGGTGATCGAGGCGCTCAAGGGGCACCCGCTCTTCGCGCACGTCACGCTGACCCGCTCGGAGCGCTCGCCGATCGCCGCGCTGGTGACCGAGATGCTGGAGGACCTCCCGCTGTAACCCTCCGGGGGCGGCGCCCCCGGACCCCCGGGGGCGCGGCTGACCCGCCGGTCCCTCGGATCGGTGCGCTCGCCCAGCGACGTGCCGGGGACCCCTGTCGCCACCGCCAGGGGTCCCCGCCCGGGAGCCGAGCCGGCGGCGGGCTTATATAAGTGAGAGCTGTTAAAGTGAGGTGTGCACGCTTTCGACGTGCTCGGGGATCCGGTACGCCGCCGGATCCTCGAGCTGCTCGCCGGCGGTGAGCTCGCCGCCGGCGAGATCGGCGCGGTCGTGCAGGCCGAGTTCGGCATCTCGCAGCCGGCGGTCTCGCAACACCTGAAGGTGCTGCGGGACAACGGCTTCACCCGGGTACGCGCCGTCGGCACCCGCCGCCTGTACGCCGTCGACCCCGAGCCGCTGCGCGAGGCGGACGAGTGGCTGGAGCACTTCCGCCGCTTCTGGGACCCCCACCTCGACGCGCTCGCCACCGAGCTCGCCCGCGGCCGGCGCGCCCGCCGCACCGCCGACGGTCCGCCCGCCTGACCCGGGTCAGGCCGGGAGCGGCACCTGCACGGGGAGGTAGCTGCCGCGCAGCACGAGCAGCCCGCGCCCCTTGGGCATGGGCCCGACCGCGCTGCGCGGCGGCTTGATGCCGAGCAGCTCGCCGTCCATCGGGTGCTCGGGGCTGAGCAGCAGGCCGGACTTCGTCTTGCGCGCCTCCACGATGTAGCCGCGGTAGCCGCTGACCATCTCGCCGGTGGTGCCGCCGACCACCAGCGCGCGCTGACCGTCCCGGCCCTCCCGCAGCACCGCCTCGAAGGCCAGCGCGCAGGGCGCGTCGGTGAGCAGCTCGCCGTCGTCGACCACCACGGCGACCGGGCCGAGCGCCTGGTCGAGCAGCCCGAGCACGTCCTGCTCGCCCGGGGTGCCGGTGAGCACGCCCAGCACGCCCGGGGTGCCGGCCAGCGCCCGCAGCGGGGACGGCCGCGGGGTGACCAGGACGATCTCGGTGCCGCTGTCGAGCAGCGAGGTGGTGACCGCGATCAGCGCGGTGGACCGCCCGGTCCGCGCCGGCCCGCCGACCACGAAGCCCGGGCCGTCGTCGTCCAGGTCGACGCCCAGCGGCTGCAGCTCGTCGCCGCCGACCCCGACCAGCGCCCACATCGGGCTGGCCGGCCGCGGCGGCGCCGGCAGCTCCTGCACCTCACGCAGCGAGATCCGCGCCGGTAGGACGTCCACCCGGGCCGGCCGCTGCGCCCGCGGCACCGCGGCGTCCCGCTCGTGCGCCTGCCGGGCGATCCGGCCCAGCGCCCGCACCTGGGCCGGCCCGGACGGGTCCGGGTCGAGCAGCGCGACGTGCGTCTCGATCATCGAGTCGTTGCGGAACGCCCGGCCAGGCGGCATCGACTCCGGCATCTTCCGGGTCTGCAGTCCGGCCAGGCCGTAGTCGTTGCGGTCGCCCATCCGCATGACCAGCTTGTCCTCGATGGTGGTGGGCAGCCGGCCGAGCAGCGCGGACCGGTCGCCGGCTACCACCGCCCGCAGCCCGACCCCGGGCCCCTCGCGCAGGATGCGCAGCACATTCTGGGTGAGGCGGCCGCCGTCCAGCTCGTCGAATGAGGCCATGAAGCCCTCCCACCGGTCGAGCAGGAAGACCAGGTAGGGCAGCCGCTCGGACTCCGGTGCCGTGGCTCGCTGCTCGGCCAGCGAGCCGTAGCCGTGCTGGGCGAGCAGCACCTGCCGGCGGGCGATCTCGTTGAGCAGGACGGTGAGCAGCCGGTCGGTCCGGTCGACCTGGTCGCGGGACACCACCGCCCCGCAGTGCGGCAGCTCGGCGAGCGGGAGCATCGCCGCGTTGCCGCAGTCGAGCGCGTAGAGGTGGACGTCGCGGCAGCTGGTCCGGGCAGCGATGCTGCCGGCGATGGTGCGCAGCGCGGTGGACCGGCCCGACCGGGGCGCGCCGGCCACCACGAGGTGGCTGCCGTGCTCGAGGTCGATCACCAGCGGCACCTGGGCCTGGATCTCCGGCAGGTCCTCGATCCCGAACGGGATCGCCGGCACCCGCCCGGCCGCGTCGCCGGCAGCGGGCTGGCCGTCCACCGCCGGCACGTCGGCCAGCCCGACCTGCTCGGGCACCGCGGGCAGCCACGGACTGCGGTAGCGCGGCACGCCGGCCCGCTCGGTCGCCTCCCGGATCGCGCTCACCAGCACCTGCAGGTCGGTCTCCATGGTCGAGTCGTCCTCGACCGCCTGCGGGCGCTCGATCGGCGCGTCCAGCCGGTCCCAGCCGACCACGCCGGCGAAGGCCGGCGGCGGCCCCTGCACGGCGCCCGGTCGGCGACCGCCGACCCGGCCGGCCTGGAACGCGGTGAGCGCGGAGAAGCCGGTCCGCGCGTACGCCCGGCCGGGGGTGCTCTTCGCGATCCGGGCGGCGTCGCGGGCGTCGATGACGTCGGTGGACTCGGCGTCGTCGGTGACCCGCAGCGCGATCCGCAGGTTGGTGTTGGCCCGGATCACCGGGGACACCACGCCGGACGGCCGCTGGGTGGCCAGGATCAGGTGCACGCCGAGCGAGCGGCCCCGCATGGCGATCCCGACCAGGCCGGTGACGAAGTCGGGCAGCTCCTCGACCAGCGAGGCGAACTCGTCGATGATCAGGATGGTGCGTGGCATCGGGTCGACCTCGAAGCCCGGCGGCGGGACGAAGTCCGGGTGGTCGACGGTGTCCCAGTAGTCCTCGACGTCCTTGGCGCCGACCGCGCCGAGCAGCAGCTCGCGCCGCTTGAGCTCCGCGTTGAGCGACTGCAGGGCCCGCTCGGTGAGGTGGCCGTCCAGGTCGGTCACCATGCCGACGGTGTGCGGCAGGTCGACGCAGTCCTTGAACGCGGCGCCGCCCTTGTAGTCGATCAGCACGAAGGTCATCGCGTCCGGCGGGTTGCCGACCGCCAGCGCCGCGATGATCGACTGCAGCAGCTCGGACTTGCCGGAGCCGGTGGTGCCGGCGACCAGTGCGTGCGGGCCGTCCCGCTTCATGTCGATCACGAAGGTGCCGGTGGCGGACCCGCCGATCGGCGCGGCCGTGGTCCGCCCGTTGGTCCGCCACAGCTCGGTGATCCGGGCCGCCGACGGCGGCTCCAGGGCGAGCACGTCCAGCAGCCGCAGCGAGGTCGGCAGCGCGCTGTCGTCCTCCTCCCGGCTGACGTCGCGCACCGCGGTCATGGCCCGGGCGGTGCGCTCGCACCAGGGCACGCTGACCTGGTCGGCGAGGACGCCGGGCACCCGGTCTCCGAACGCCCGCCGCACGGTCATCCGCACCGGGTCGGTCGGGTCGTAGCAGGCCACCACCCGGCACTCCTCGGGCAGCAGCCGCTCCTCGGTGTCCAGGCAGATTGCGTAGATCCCGACCTCGGGGCCGTCCTGGAGCACCACCGGCATCCCGGGCAGGGCCCGCAGCCGGCGGGCGCCGGCGAGCACCACCAGCACCGCCGCGGTGCGGGACAGGTCGAGCTTGCCGCGGGCGGCATCGAGCTGGGCCTGCCGCTGCTGCACCAGGCCGGCCAGCTCGCTGACCCGGCGGGCGGTGGTGGCCGCCGAGCTGCCGGTCAGCGCCACCGCCTCGCGCCCGTCCGGGCGAGCGTGCGGCAGCCACCGGGTCCACTCCCAGTCGGCCCGGCCGTCGGCGTCGGTCAGCACCACGATCGACAGGTCGCGCGGGCTGTGCAGCACCGCAGCCTGGGTCACCAGCCAGCGCGCGGTGGCGTGCACCGCCGCCGGCGGGCCGGCCACTCCGAGCACGCCGCCGGCCTCCGGCAGCGGCACCGTGACCGGGACGTCGTCGAGCAGCGGCGGCTCGGGCCGGTCGGTCCGCGAGCCGCCGGTCAGCTCGATCGCCGACGGCAGCCGCGCACTGCCGAGCCGGAGCAGCAGCCGGTCGGAGTCCCAGCGCCGTCGCTCCCACAGCCGGCGGCGCGGCCCGAGCGCGGTGACCAGCACGGTCGCCGGGTCCGGGGCGTCGTGCCGGCGCATCCGCCGCTCCCACCGGGCCGCCTCGCTGACCTTGCGCCGGGCCTCGGCCAGCTGGCGCTTGTAGTCGGCCACCTGCTGCCGGTGCGACCGCTTGCCCTGGCGCCGCTCGGTCAGCCAGCTGCTCAGCATCATGACCGGGCTGAGCAGGGTGAAGAGCAGGAAGATCACCGAGCTGGTGATCGCGAACAGCAGCACCCCGATGGCCAGCGGGGCGAGCGAGGCGAGCAGCGGGATCGGCCGCTTCTGACCGTCCTGCGGCTCGGTCGGCAGCTCCACGCTGACCGCCCTCGGCGCCGGGGGCAGCCGGGGCGGCCGGTTGTAGGCCAGCCCGCCGTCGTCGCTGGGCACCAGCGCGGCGTCCGGCGCCTCCGCCGGCACCACCATCAGCAGGGTGTCGCCGACCGCGACCACCTGGCCGGGCTCGACCGCCCGCTGCTGGGTCAGCGGCTTGCCCTCCAGCCGGGCCTCGGCGGCCTCCTCGTACGGCCGCCAGGTGACGCCCTGCGGGGTGACCTGGAGGCGGGCCTGCCGCGGGGAGACGGCCGGGTCGGCCACGTAGGCGTCCGCGTCGTGCGCGCTGCCGAGCACGAACTCGCCGAGCGGCAGCCGGTGCACCCGGCCGGCGTCGGGACCGCCGACCACCCGCACCTCGGCGACGCCGCCGACGTCCGGGTCGTGCACGCCGAGCCCGACCGGGCCGCCGAGGCCGACCACGACCCCCTCGCGCAGCGGGCTGACCGTCATCGTCAGCGACGGGTCCACCGGCCGGCCGGCGACCCAGACGTCCGCTGCGGCGCCTCCGGCGGGCGGCCGGCCCCCCCAGCCGGCCTCGACCAGCTCCGGCACCCCGAGCGCGGCACGCAGCGCGCGGGCCGCCTCCCCGACGGTGCTGTCCTTCTCCACCACCAGCACCACGTCGGCGGAGCGGCCGCTGCGCACGTCGACCGCGGTCAGCTGCACGTCCACCGGCCCCACCTCCGCGGCAGAGAGTAGGCGAACCGGTCCGGAGCCGGCCTTCGCCGTCCACACCCGGCAAAGCTGTCCACAGGCGTGGGACAGGAGGGCCGCCCCCGGCGGAATCGTGCTTAGACTGCCCGGCGAACCCGCCCGGCCCCGCACCGGAGGCAGCACCATGACCACGCAGACCACCGACGGCCTCTCCACGCGCGCCGGCCGGCGCGCGGCCGGCAACGGCGCCGTCCCTCCGGTGGGCGACCGGCTGCCGGTGCCGCCGCGGCAGCGCCGCCCGGCGCTGGCCGCGCTGGCGGTGGTGCTCATCCTCGGCGGTGCCGCGCTGGCCGCCACGCTCGTCCTCACCAGCGGTCAAAAGCAGGAATACCTGCTGGTCAACAAGGACGTCGCGGTCGGCGACGTGCTCACCCCGCAGCACTTCCTGCAGCAGCCGCTGTCCTCCACCCAGTCCTCGGTCTTCGCCCCGGTCCCGGTCTCCGACTTCTACAGCCGGGTCAACGGCAGGCGGGCGCTGGTCGCCCTGCGCAAGGGCTCGCTGCTCACCCAGGGCACCTTCGGCGACCGGATCACCCCGGCCAAGGGGCTGACCCAGCTCTCGCTCAACGTCCCCGAGGGGCTATACCCGGCCGGCCTGCAGGCCGGCGACATCGTCCGCGTGCTGCACACCCCGCGGGCCAGCGCCAACAACTCGACCACGACGGAGAAGCTGGTGCCCCGCGGCGCGACGCTGGTCCGCTCGGCGTACGTGACGAGCGTGGTCCGGGCGGCCACGGGTCAGAACGGGGTGGTCGTCGGCATCGAGGTCAAGGACCAGGAGCTGGCCCAGTCGCCCAACAGCGGCCTGCCCGCGGTGGCCGCGGCCAACGCGCTCAACGCGATCACCGTCATCCGGCTCGACCCCACCTCGGAGTACGACCAGGGGAGCCAGTAGTGGCCCTGGTCGTCGTCGCCTCGGACAAGGGCTCACCCGGCGTCAGCACCACCGCGCTCACCCTCGCGGCGGTGTGGCCCCGGCGTGCGCTGCTGGCCGAGCTCGACCCGTCCGGCGGCGATGTCGCGCTGCGGCTGCGCGGCCCGCGCGGCGCCCCGCTGTCCCCGGAGGTCGGGCTGATCAGCCTGGCCGTCGCGGTCCGCCGGGGCACCCAGCCGCAGCAGGTCTTCGAGCACGTGCAGCGGCTCGACGGCGGGCTCGAGGTGGTGGTCGGGCTGGCCACCGGCGAGCAGGGCAGCGGCCTGACCGGCCTGTGGGGGCCGGTCGGCCAGCTGCTCGACGAGGTGCCCGGCCTCGACGTGGTGGCCGACTGCGGCCGGCTCTACGCCGGCAGCCCGGCCACCGACGTGCTCCACCACGCCGGCGCGGTGCTGCTGGTGACCCGGCCGAGCATCGAGGCGGTGGCCCACCTGCGGGCCCGGGCCGCGGCGGTGCTGCGCGACCTGGACCGCCGGCCCAGCGCGCCGCCGCCGGTGTCGGTGGTGGTGGTGACCGGCCCGCGCGACGACACCTCGCCCCGGCAGATCGAGCTGGTGCTCCGCCAGGCCGGGCTGCCGGTGCCGGTGCTCGGCCGGATCGCGCTCGACCCCAAGGGCGCCGGCCTGCTGGCCGGTGAGTGGGTCGGCCGGCTCGATCGCTCGCTGCTGGTCCGCTCCGCCCGCGAGGTGGCCGGCCGGCTCGCCCAGCTGCTCGCCGCCCCGGTGGGGAGGTGACGGCGGTGGACCACGCGGTGGTGCGGCGGCTGCGCACCGAGGTTGCCGAGCAGATCGCCGGCCAGCGCCGGGACGACGCCGTGCTCGGGCTGACCATGAGCGCCGAGGACGAGCGACAGTACGCACGGTCCCTGATCGCCCGCGCGCTGGCCCAGCATGCGCGGGTCGAGCTGGAGTCCGCCCGGGTCCCGCCGACCGCCGAGGAGGAGGAGGCCCTGGCCGCGGCGGTGCACGCCGCGCTCTACGGGGTCGGCCGGCTGCAGCCGCTGCTGGACGACCCGATGGTGGAAAACGTCGACATCAACGGCTGCGACCGGGTCTTCGTCGGCTACGCCGACGGTCGGGAGCTGATGCTCGACCCGGTCGCGGAGACCGACGACGAGCTCGTCGAGCTGGTGCAGACCCTGGCGGCGTACTCGGGCCTGTCCAGCCGGCCGTTCGACACCGCCAACCCGCAGCTGGACCTGCGGCTGCCGGACGGCTCCCGGCTGTCCGCGGTGATGGAGGTGTGCCGCCGGCCGATGGTGTCGATCCGGCGGGCGCGGCTGCCCAAGGTCTTCCTGTCCGACCTGGTCGGCAACGGCACCCTGGACGAGGGGATGGCCGCCTTCCTGCGGGCCGCCGTCCGCGCCCGGAAGAATTTGATGATCGCCGGGTCGACCAACGCCGGCAAGACCACGCTGCTGCGCGCCCTGGCCAACGAGATCCCGCCGCACGAGCGGCTGATCACCGTCGAGCGGGCGCTCGAGCTGGGGCTGGACGAGTTCCCGGACCTGCACCCCAATGTGGTGGCCTTCGAGGAGCGGCTGCCCAACTCCGAGGGCCGGGGCCGGATCTCGATGGCCGAGTTGGTCCGCCGCTCCCTGCGGATGAACCCGAGCCGGGTGATCGTCGGCGAGGTGCTCGGCGACGAGATCGTCACGATGCTCAACGCGATGAGCCAGGGCAACGACGGCTCGCTGTCCACGATCCACGCCAACAGCTCGTCCGAGGTCTTCAACCGCATCGCCACGTACGCGCTGCAGGCGTCCGAGCGGCTGCCGATCGAGGCGTCGCACATGCTGATCGCCGGCGCGATCAACTTCGTGGTCTTCATCCAGCGGCGCAACGACTACCGGGAGGGCGGCGTGCTGCGCCGCTTCGTGTCGAGCATCCGCGAGGTCAACGGGGTGGACGGCCGGGTGGTGTCGAGCGAGATCTGGGCGCAGGGGCGGGACGGCCGGGCCCGGCCGGCGGCGTCGATCCAGTGCGTCGCCGACCTCGAGGCGGCCGGCTACCGGCCGGACGACCACGGCAGGTGGGCCGGGTGATGTCCACCGACCTGATGCTCGCCCTGCTGGGCGGCGCGGTGGCGGGCGGCGGCGTGCTGCTGCTGGTCGCCTCGCTGGTCGGCTGGGCGCCGCCGGAGCGGCCCGGTCCGACGCTGTGGGAGCGGATGTCGCCGCGGGACCTGGGCCGCCGGCTCGTCCTCGGCGTCGCCGCCGGCACCGTCGCGCTGCTGGTCAGCGGCTGGCTGGTGGTCGCCGTCGGGGTCGGTCTGCTCGGCTTCTTCGCCACCGCGCTCTTCGGCGGCGCCACCCAGGGCCGCACCGAGGTGGCGCACCTGGAGGCGCTGGCGTCCTGGACCGAGTCGCTGCGGGACACCATCGCCGGCGCGGTCGGCCTGGAGCAGGCGATCCCGGCGTCCTACCACGCGGCCGCGCCGGTGCTGAAGCCGCCGCTGGCCCTGCTCATCGACCGGCTGCGCACCCGGGAGCCGCTGCCGGAAGCGCTGCTCAGGTTCGGCGACGACATCAACGACGCCGGCGCCGACCTGATCCTGGCCGCGCTGGTGCTCAACGCCCGGCTGCGCGGCCCCGGCCTGCGCGACGTGCTGACCGCGCTGTCCCAGGCCGCCCGCGAGGAGATGGACATGCGCGGCCGGATCGAGGCCAGCCGCGCCGCCACCCGGCGCAGCGTGCAGATCATCACCGTGCTGACCCTGCTCGTGGTCTTCGGCCTGCGCTTCCTCAACCCGACCTACGTCGAGCCGTACGACAGCGTCGCCGGCCAGGTGACGCTCGCTGTGGTGTGCGGGATCTTCGCCACCGGGTTCCTGTGGCTGCGCAACCTGAGCCGCTACGACACCCCGCAGCGGTTCCTGGCCGGGCGGGCCGGGACCGCGGCGTCCGGCCGGACGGAGGTGCCGTGATGCAGCTGTCCACCGACCTGGTGTATGCGCTGGTCGCCGGCGCGCTGGTCGGCCTCGGCCTGCTGATGCTGGTGCTCGCGGTGCGCCCGGCGCGGGTCGGCATCGCGGCCGGCATCGCCCGGCTGGACGCCGACCGGCAGCCGCCGCGGCTGTCGGTGTCCGAGGCGATCCTGTCCACCGAGGGCCTCAGCGACTGGCGGCTGAAGCTGGGCTCCCGGCTGGCGGCGTCGCTCGCCGCCCGGGGGCTGCGGGTGCAGTCGCTGCGCGCCGACCTGGCGGTGCTCGGCCGGTCGCTGGAGGGCTTCCTGGCCAGCACGGTGCTGTTCGGGGTGCTCGGCCTGCTGCTCGGCCCGGTGCTGGTCGGCATGGGTCTGCTGGCCGGCATCGACCTCGGGCTGACCGTGCCGCTCGGGCTGGCCCTGCTCTTCGGGGTGATCTGCGCGCTGCTGCCGCTGGCCGCGGTGCGCCGGGAGGCGACCCGCCGCCGGCAGGACTTCCGGCACGCGGTCGGCGCGTTCCTCGACCTGGTCTCGATGAATCTGGCCGGCGGGCGCGGCGTGCCGGAGGCGCTCAGCGCGGCGGCCTCGGTCGGCGGCGGCTGGCCGTTCGCCCGGCTGCGGGACACGCTGGCCTTCGCCCGGCTCCAGGGGCTGACCCCGTGGGCGGCGCTGGGCCGGCTCGGGGACGAGGTCGGACTCAACGAGCTGCGGGACCTGTCCGCGGCGCTCACGTTGGTGGCCGACGACGGCGCGAAGATCCGTGCGTCGCTGGCCGCCCGGGCGGCGACGCTCCGTCGCCGCGAGCTGGCCGAGATGGAGGGCAGGGCCGGCCAGCGATCCCAGTCGATGCTCGTCGCTCAGATGCTCATCGTGATGGGTTACCTGCTCTTCCTCGCGTACCCGGCGGTGATCCGAATTTTGTAGGTTCGCAACGGTTGCGCACGCAGGTACCATTCGTCGGGTCCGATCCTGACCTGTCGGACGACGCAGCACTAGGGGGCAAGGCAGTGCACCAAATACTGGATCATCCCATGGTGGTGTTCACGCTGGCGTTCATCCGGACCCGCGTCGACCCGCTGCGGGAGCGCAGCGAGCGGGGTGCGTCCGCGCTGGAGACGGCGATCATCGCCGCGGTGCTGATCGCTGCGGCCGTCCTGATCGGCGGCATCGTGATGACCAAGGTCGGGCAGGGCGCCAACGTGGTCGAGCAGCAGCAGATCCCGACCGCGCCGTGAGCCGGCGGCCGCTGCGGCGGCCGCGAGCGGCCGGTCGTGACCGAGGCTCGACGGCGCTGGAGTTCGCGGTGCTCTCGGTCGCGTTCCTGATGCTCGTCTTCCTCGTCGTGCAGGCCGCGCTCTATTACCACGCCCGCAACGTCATCAAGGCCGAGGCGGAGGGGGTGGCCCGGGCCGTCCGGGCGTACCCGGTGACGGCGACCGGGCCGCTGCGCGACCAGGTCCCGCCGGCCCACCAGGTGCAGGCCCTGGCCGAGACCGAGGCGACCAACCAGTGGCGGCTTCTCGACAACGGCGGTGACACCACCAGCGCTCCCGAGGTGGAGGCGCTGGTCGTGGACTTCGACCAGGTGCAGGTGACCATCCGGGCCAAGCCGATCATGATCCTGCCCGGCCTGTTCGGCGGTGACCTGGAGATCGCCGCCACCGCGGGCGGGCCGTTCGAGGTGTTCAAGCGATCGGGGGAGGACTGAGCGTGGCGCGGCGGAGCGGAGGCGACCGCGGCTCCTTTGCGCTGGAGCTCGCGGTGGTGGCGCCGGCGCTGCTGCTCATCATCGCGTTCGTGGTCTCGGTCGGCCGGGTCACCGAGGCGCGCGCCAAGGTGCAGGGCGCGGCCCGGGACGTGGTCCGAGCCTCGACGATCAACCACGCGGGCAACTCCGAGGAGGCGGCCCGCGAGGCCTTCCGCCGGGCGACCGCCGGGATGAACTGCGACGCCCTCCAGCTCGACCCGCTGCAGGCGGTGGCCGGGCAGCCGGTCACCGCCACCGTCACCTGCCGCGTCATGACGATGTGGGGTCTGCAGCCGGTCGAGCGGACCGCCCAGTCGGTCGCCGATGTCTACCGGGGGGTGAGCTGAGGTGGCCGGCCGGGACCGCGGGTCGGCCGCGCTGTTCGTCGCCATCTTCGCCCCCGCCATGATCTTCCTGGCCGGGCTGGTCATCGACGGCGGCGCCGCGCTGGAGGTACGGCAGCGGGCGGCAGACATCGCCGAGCAGGCGGCCCGGGCGGGCGGCCAGCAGTGCGACGTCGAGCTGCTCCGGTCGGCCAGCGAGTGCCGGATCACCAACGAGGCGGCCGCGGAGGCCGCCGCGACGCCGTACCTGGACAACAACGGGGTCACCAGCTGGGACCTCGACCTCTTCGACCCGGTGCCGGGCGCGGCGGGCCAGTTCTACGGGGTGCGGGTGACCGTGACCATCGAGTTCCGCACGACGCTGCTCGGCATCGTGCCGGCGTACCAGACGATGACCATTACGCAGACGGGTGAGGCCGTCGCGGTGACCGGGTTGTAGGGCGGGTGGCCTGAGGTGAGCAGGACGAGGACGACGGCGCCGGTGGACGGGGTGCGCCGGGTGAAGCGTCCCGGGGACACCCTGCGCGGGCTGGCCTCGGCCGTGCTCGGGCTCGGCATCGTGATCGGGGTGCCGGTCGCGCTGGTGCTGCTGGTCGGCAACCCGATCCCCGAGCTGCCCCGGGACGCCCTCGGCAACCAGGTGCCGATCGACTTCGTGCTCGACGTCATCGTCTGCATCGTCTGGCTGGCGTGGGCGCAGCTCGTGTCCTGTCTGCTGGTCGAGCTCGTCGCCGGGGTGCGGGGACGGGGCCTGCCGTGGCGGGTGCCGTACGCGGCCGGCGCCCAGCAGGACTTCGCCCGCCGGCTGGTGACCGCGATGCTGCTGCTCGCCACCGCCGGGCAGGGGCTGCAGAGCGCGCCCACACCGCTGACCGCCGGGCCGCCGGCGGTGGCGGCCACGGCGACCGCGCCCGACCGGGCGGCGGCCACCGCGCCGGACCGGGCCGACGCCGGGGCCGACCGCGTCGCCGCCCACCGGGCCGGGGAAGCCGGGCCGACCCGGGCGGACGGCCCGGCGGGGGCGGCCGCGCGCAAGGCGGCCAAGGCGACGAAGCAGTACGTGGTGATGCCGCCGCAGGGCCGCCACCACGACAGCCTGTGGGACATCGCCGACCGCTACCTCGGCTCGGGCATCCGCTATCGCGAGCTCTTCGAGCTCAACCAGGGCCGGACCCAGCCGGACGGCTCGAAGCTGACGCTGGAGAGCCTCATCCGGCCCGGCTGGACGCTGATCATGCCGGCCGACGCCCGCGGCGAGGGGCTGATCGAGGTCACCCCGGACCGGCCGGTGAGCGGCGGGCTCGCTGGCGCCGGCTCGATCGTCGATCCCGTCAGCGGCGAGTTGGCCGGCGCGCACGGCGCGACCGGCGGGCCCGGCGCGGTCGAGGGCGGCGGCGCGCAAGGCAGCGGGACCAGCGTGCTGGCCGGTGCCGGCGCGAGCCGGCAGGTCGCCGGCGAGTCGGAGGAGCCGGCCCCCGAGCGGTCCCCGCAGATCCCGTGGGACCTGGTCGGCGCCGAGCTGCTGGCCGCCGGCCTGCTGGAGGCGCTGATCGCGCTGCGCCGCCGCCGGTCCCGGCTGCGCCGGTCCGGTGCCGCGGTCGCGCTGCCGGACGCCGAGGCGGCCGGGGTCGAGGTCGCGGTCCGGCTCGGGGCCGACCCGGCCGGCGCCGACTTCCTGGACCGGGCGCTGCGGGTGCTGGCCCGGGGGCTCGGCGAGCAGGACCGCCCGGTCCCGGAGCTGTACGCGGCCCGCCTGTCGACCGACGCGCTGGAGCTGTTGCTAGCGGTGCCGCAGGAGCCGGCCCCGGCCCCGTTCACCGCGGAAAACGGCGGCGCCCGCTGGGTGCTGGACCGGTCCACCCCGCTGCCGGACGTGGACGGCGTGGCCGCGCCGCTGCCGGGGCTGGTGTCGGTCGGCGGCGACGGGCACGGCCGGGTGTTCGTCGACCTGGAGGCGGCCGGCGGTGCCGTGTGCGTAACCGGCGACCTGGACCGGGCCCGCTCGGTGGTGGCCGCGGCCGCGGTCGAGCTGGTGACCAACCGGTGGTCGGACCACATGCGGGTCACGCTGGTCGGCTTCGGCTCCGCGCTGGCCCCGATCAGCGAGGACCGGCTGCGCTGCGTCGACTCGCTGGCCGAGGTGCTGGACGGGGTCACCGACCGGCTCTCGGCCAGCCGGCAGGCGCTGACCGCGTCCGGGGTGGACTCGGTGCTGACCGGCCGGGTGCGCGGGCTGCCGGGCGACGGGCTGACCCCGGACTTCCTCGTGCTGGCCGCCCCGCCGGACCCGGACGAGCTGGCCGAGCTCCAGTCGTGGGCCCGGTCGGCCCGGCGGGCCCCGCTGGGCATCCTGATCGCCGGGGACGTGCCGTCGGCGCGGTGGCGCTTCGCCGTCGACGACGGCGGCGTGCTGGACACCGGTGTGCTCGGCCTCACGGTGGGCGCGCAGCTGCTGTCGGCCCGCAGCTACGCCGCGCTGGCCCGGCTGCTGCGGGTGGAGGCGGCCGCGCTGGCCGCCGACCGGGTCGCCGCGGCCGCGTGGCCGCCGCCGGTCGCGGAGTCGCCGGTCGCGCCCGAGCTGCCCCGCCCGGTCGACCCGGACGCCGAGCCGGCGGTGCTGGTCCGCGTCTTCGGCGAGCCCGCGGTCACCGGCGCCGACCCCGGCACCCCGCTGGCGCTGGAGATCGTCAGCTACCTCGCGCTCACCGGCGGCGTCACCCCGCGCACGCTGGCCGCGTCCATCTGGCCGTACGGGGTGACGGTCGCCGAGCGGGACGCGACGCTGTCCCGGGTCGCGGACTGGCTCGGGCCGGCCGCGGACGGGCGGCCCCGGCTGCGTACGGGCGAGGACGGCCGGCTGCTGCTGTCCGGCGAGGTGCAGCTGGACTGGCACCTGTTCGTCGCGCTCGCCCAGCGCGGCACCGAGGAGGACGTGCTGCGGGCGCTGGAGCTGGCCCGCGGGCCGCTGGTCGAGCCGCACCTGCCCCGGCGGTACGCGTGGGTCGCGCGCGAGCGGGTGGCGCACGAGCTGCCGGCGTACGTGGTCGACGTCGCGCACCGGGCCGCGGCGGCGTACCTGGCCAGTGGCCGGACGGACGGCGCGGTCGCGGCGGCCCGGGCCGGGCTGCGGGTGGATCCGGGGTGCGGCCAGCTGTGGGACGACCTGGTCGCGGCGAGCCGGGAGCGGGACGGCGAGGCCGGGGCGGCGCGGGTCATCGCCGAGCAGGCGGTCGCGCTCGCCGAGCCGGCCCCCGAACCCGCCCGCCTCTCCGCCTGAGCCCCGCCCGCCCGCTGAGCACATCCGCCACCGACTGAGCACCTGTAGCTGCTCAGTCGGGCACCAAACTGCTCAGTCGCGGTCGGGAACCGCTCAGTCGCGGGGGCGGGTCATGGCGAGCACGTCGAGCGCGCGGTCCAGCTCCTCCTCGGTGAGCTTGCCGTCGGCGACGTACCCGCGCTCGATCACCACCTGCCGGATCGTCTTCCGCTCGGCCAGCGACTGCTTGGCCACCTTGGCCGCCTCGTCGTAGCCGATGTAGTGGTTGAGCGGGGTGACGACCGACGGCGAGGACTCGGCCAGCTCGCGGGCGCGCTCGACGTTCGCGGTGATGCCGTCCACGCAGCGGGAGGCGAGCAGCCGGGCCGAGTTGGCCAGCAGCCGGATCGACTCGAGGATGTTGCGGGCCAGCACCGGCAGCATCACGTTGAGCTCGAAGTTGCCGGACGCGCCGCCGAAGGCGACCGTCGCGTCGTTGCCGATGACCTGCGCGCACACCATCTGCACGGCCTCGGGCACCACCGGGTTGACCTTGCCGGGCATGATCGACGAGCCGGGCTGCAGGTCGGGCAGGGCGATCTCGCCGAGGCCGGTGCGCGGCCCGGAGCCCATCCAGCGCAGGTCGTTGGTGATCTTGACCAGGCCGACCGCGATCGTGCGCAGCTGGCCGGAGGTCTCGACCAGCGCGTCCCGCGCGCCCTGGGCCTCGAAGTGGTCGCGCGCCTCGGTCAGCGGCAGCCCGGTCTCGGCGGCGATCAGCGCGATCACCTCGGCCGCGAAGCCCGGCGGCGCGTTGATCCCGGTGCCGACCGCGGTGCCGCCCAGCGGCAGCTCGGCCAGCCGGGGAAGGGCCGACTCCAGCCGCTCGATCCCGTACGCCACCTGGGCGGCGTAGCCGGTGAACTCCTGCCCGAGGGTGACCGGGGTGGCGTCCATCAGGTGCGTCCGCCCCGACTTGACCACGGTCGCGAACTCGGCCGCCTTGGCCGTGAGCGAGGAGCGCAGCACCCGCAGGGCCGGGATCAGGTCGTTGACCACCGCGTTGGTGGCGGCGACGTGGATCGCCGAGGGGAACTGGTCGTTGCTGGACAGCGGGTCGTTGACGTCGTCGTTGGGGTGCACCGGGCCGCCGGCCAGCCGCTCGGCGGCCAGCGTCGCGATGACCTCGTTGGCATTCATGTTCGACGAGGTGCCGGAGCCGGTCTGGAAGACGTCGATCGGGAACTCCGCGTCCCAGGTCCCGTCGGCGACCTCGAGCGCGGCGGCCGAGATGGCGGCCGCCTTGTCCGGGTCGAGCAGCCCGCGCTCGGCCCGCACCCGGGCGCCGAAGCCTTTGATCAGCGCCAGCCCGCGGATGAGCTCGCGCTCGATCGGCCGGCCGGAGATCGGGAAGTTTTCCACCGCGCGCTGGGTCTGCGCCCGCCACTTGGCCCGGGCCGGCACCCGCACCTCGCCCATCGAGTCGTGCTCGACCCGGAACTCCTCGCTCATGCGGCTCCTTCGACGCGGCTTTGCGGCGATCCTAGGCAGCCGTGCGCGGGTCCGCGGGGTGAGCCCCACCACCCGTCGACCGGTTGATCCGGACTGTCGTACCCGGCCGGTACGGTCCCGCCGTGGAGATCGAGCCGCGCCCCGACGAGCCCGACCGGCCGCCGACCGAGCCGGAGCGGGAGGCCGCCGCCGCGCGGCTGACCGACGCCGCCGGGGACGGCCGGCTGACCCTGGAGGAGTTCAGCGAGCGGGTCGGGGCGGTCTGGGCCGCGGACACCACGGCCGAGCTGGCCCGGGCCACCGAGGGCATCGCCCTGCCGGTCGTCGGCGTCACCCGCACGGTGTCGACCGTCGTCTCGGTGATGGGCGACCAGCGCCGGACCGGCCGCTGGCGGCTGCCGGCCCGGCTGCGCGCCTGGTGCCTGATGGGCGACGTGCTGCTCGACCTGCGTTCGGTGATCTGCGCCGAGCCGGAGATCGAGATCACGGTGTTCGCGCTGATGGGCGACGTCGACGTGCTGGTCCCGGACGGGGTCGAGGTGGAGGTGTCCGGCTTCGACCTGATGGGCGACCGGGAGCTGCGGCTCGCGCCGGCGCCGCGGGTGCCCGGCACGCCGCTGATCCGCGTCCGGGCGTATGCGGTGATGGGCGACGTGACCGTCGGCTCGGCCGGGGTGGCCACCGAGGTGCGGGCCTGGCGCCGGATGATCGGGCGGGGCAAGCTGCCCGGGATCGGTCCGGGAAATCCGCGGCGGACCCGTCGGAGCATCGACCGCCCGGACGACGGAGGGGTGTGAGCGAGCACCAGGGCTCGCGGCGCCAGCGGGCGCTGTGAGCGAGCAGCCGGCGGCGGCCGTCGACCTGCTGGCGCTGTACGACGAGGCGCTGCCGCAGGTCTACGGCTACCTGCTGTCCCGGTGCGGGCAGCGGGCGCTGGCCGAGGACCTGACCGCGGAGACGTTCCTGGCCGCGGTCGACGCGGTGCGGCGGCAGCCGCCCGCGCCGGTGAGCATCCCGTGGCTCGTCGGCGTCGCCCGGCACAAGCTGGTCGACCACTGGCGCCGGCTGGCCCGCGAGGAGCGGAGCCTGTCGCTGGTGGAGGCGCCGGGCGCGACCGACCCGTGGGACCCGCTGCTCGACGCGGTGACCGCGCGGGCGGTGCTCGACCGGCTCGGCCCGCACCACCGGCTCGCGCTCACGCTGCGCTACCTCGACGGGCTGCCCGTCCCCGAGGTGGCGCGGCTGCTGGACCGGACCCTGCACGCCACCGAGGCGCTGCTGGTGCGGGCGCGGGCCGCGTTCCGGCGCGCGTACGACGAGGGAGAGAGGGGACCGCGGTGACCGACCCGTTCGACGCGCTGCGGGCACCGGCCGAGCCGGTGGACCCCGATCCCGCGTTCGCCGCCGCGCTGCGCGCCCGGATCGGGCGTGCCCTCACCCTGCCCCGAGGAGTCGCCATGACCACCACCTCAGTCGAAGCCCCGCCCACCGCGCTCGGCGCCGCGATCCCGTACCTGACCGTCCCGGCCGGCTCCGGCCGCCGCGCCCTGGAGTGGTACGCCGAGGTGCTCGGCGCCCGCCCGGTCGGCGAGCCGATCGTGATGCCGGACGGCAAGCTCGGGCACGCCGAGCTGGCGCTGGCCGGCGGCACGCTCTACCTGGCCGAGGAGTTCCCGGAGATCGGCGTGGTCGCACCGCGGCCGGACCAGGCGGCGGTCAGCCTGTCGCTGCGGGTGCCGGACGTCGCCGAGACCCTGCGGCGGGCGGTCGACGGCGGCGCCCACATGCCCCGCGCGATGTACGACGACTACGGCAGCCGCAACGTCACGGTCGTCGACCCGTTCGGGCACCGCTGGTTGCTGCACACCCCGCTGGCCGAGCTGCCGGACACCCAGCGGCCCGGCGACGTCGGCTACGCCTGGCTGACCGTGCCGGACCCGGACCGGGCGGCCGCCTTCTACGCCGCCGTGCTCGGCTGGGAGTACGAACCCGGCCAGGCCCCCGGCGGGCGCACTGTCATCGGCCGGGCGCTGCCGCTCGGCATCGGCGCGGGCGAGCCGGGCTGGCACCTGTCGTACGCGGTGGACGACGTGGCCGCCGCGGTCGAGCGGGTCCGGGCGGCCGGCGGCACCGCGACCGAGCCGGAGGACCGGGCGTACGGTGCGGCCGCCGACTGCACCGACCACGAGGGCGGCGCCTTCGCCCTGCACGGGGCCGGCCGCGGACCGCGGTCCCCGGAAAACGGCGCCGGCCCGGGCGACTTGTCGTACCTCACCCTCGAGGTGGTCGATTCGGCCCGCTTCCGCGCCTTCTACGGCGAGGTGCTCGGCTGGAGCTTCGCCGGCGGCCGGGCCGACGACGGCTGGGCGGTCGAGCGGGTCAGCCCGATGACCGGCCTGCACGGCGGCCACGACACCGCCGCCGCGGTCCCGATGTGGAAGGTGGACGACGTGGCGGCCGCGGTCGAGCGGGTCCGCGCGGCCGGCGGCACCGCGACCGAGCCGGAGCGCCAGCCGTACGGGACCACCTCGGAGTGCGCCGACGACCAGGGCGTCCGCTTCTACCTCGGCGACGCCTGACCGGGCCGGTCAGCCGGGCCGGACAGCCGGACCGGGTCAGCCCTGGGGCCGGCCCGGCGCGGCGCGGTCGAAGTCGATAGAGGAGTACGCCCGGAGCTTGGTCAGCGAGTGCCAGCTGTCCACGATCCGGATGGTGCCGCTCTTGCCGCGCATCACGATCGACTGGGTCTGCGCCCCGCCGGCCCGGTAGCGCACCCCGCGCAGCAGCTCGCCGTCGGTGACCCCGGTGGCGGCGAAGTAGACGTTGTCGGTGCGCACCAGGTCGCGGGTGTCCAGCACCCGGTCCAGGTCGTGGCCGGCGTCGAGCGCCTTGCGCCGCTCGGCCTCGTCCCGCGGCCAGAGCCGGCCCTGCAGCGCGCCGCCCATGCAGATCAGCGCGCAGGCGGAGATGATCCCCTCCGGGGTGCCGCCGATGCCCATCAGCAGGTCGACGCCGGTGCCCTCGCGGGCGGCCATGACCGCCCCGGCCACGTCGCCGTCGGTGATGAACTTGATCCGCGCCCCCGAGTCCCGCACCTGCCGGACCAGGTCCTCGTGCCGCGGCCGGTCGAGGATGCAGACCGTGACGTCCCCGGTGGTCACGCCCTTGGCCCGGGCGACGCGGCGGACATTTTCGGCCGGGGGAGCGGCGATGTCGATGACGTTCGCCGCCTCCGGGCCGGTGGCGATCTTCTCCATGTAGAAGACGGCCGAGGGGTCGTACATCGTGTCCCGCTCGGCGACGGCCAGCACGGCCAGCGCGTTGGGCATGCCCTTGGCCATCAGCGTGGTGCCGTCCACCGGGTCGACGGCGACGTCACACTCGGCGCCGAGGCCGTCGCCGACCTCCTCGCCGTTGTAGAGCATCGGCGCCTCGTCCTTCTCGCCCTCGCCGATGACGACCACCCCCCGCATCGACACGGTCCCGATCAGGGCGCGCATCGCGTCGACCGCGGCCTGGTCGCCGCCGTTCTTGTCGCCGCGGCCGACCCAGCGGCCGGCGGCCATCGCGGCCGCCTCGGTCACCCGGACCAGCTCGAGCGCGAGGTTGCGATCCGGCGCCTCGCCGGGAACGGCGAGGGACGGTGGGACTTCGGTCACTTGTTCAGCCTCCCGGCGTGCTCGGTACGCTCGAATCCTCCCAGACGACAGGCGCGCCGAACGCCGCGCGACAATGGTGGGGTGAGCAGCGTCGCGAGCGAGGAGCCGGCCCGCCGGACCACGGGCCGCAACTTCATCGGCCTGCTGCGGGCGCTGGTGCCGTCCGTCATCGTGGTCGTGCTGCTGGTCCTCTGGCAGCGCGGGGAGGCCCGGCCGGTGCCGACGGTCGACCCCAACCCGGAGATCTCGTACGCGAAGCGCATCTCGCCGACCCCGCTGCCGGTCCCGGGGGCGCTGCCGGCGGGCTGGCGGGCGACCAGCGCCCGGGTGGACGCGCCGAGCGGCGAGGGCCGGCCGCCGGTCACGCTGACGGTGGGCTACCTGACCCCGGCCGAGCGGTTCGCCCAGGTGGTGGTCAGCGACCGGCCGGCCGGGACGGTGCTCCAGGAGGCGGTGCCGGGCTCGTACGAGGACGGGCCGGGACCGGGCGGGTTCACCCGCTACCGGACCGAGCGCGACGAGGTGGCGCTGGTCTCGCAGCGCGGCGTGGTGACGATCCTGGTCACCGGCGACGCCTCGATCGAGGACCTCGCCCTGCTCGCCGGCGTCGTGCGCTGACGATCAGGTTCGCGCGCCGGCTCGTTTCCCAGGTGATCGTCAGCCGGGGGCGGGGTCGCCGTCGGCGAGGGCGGCGTCGAGGCGGCGGCGGGCGCCGTCCAGCCACTGGGCGCAGACGTCGGCCAGCCGCTCGCCCCGCTCCCAGAGCGCCAGCGACTCCTCCAGGCTCAGCCCGCCGGTCTCCAGCCGGCGCACCACCTCGGCCAGCTCCTCCCGGGCCTGCTCGTAGCCGAGCGACTCCTCCGACACGGCCGCGACGCTACCCGCCTGCCTCACCCGCGGGGTCCGGGGTGGGCGGGGCGGCGGTGGCGCGGAGTTCGCCGCCGGCGAGGCGGAGCCGCAGCGGGTCGCCGGGCGCCACCTCGTCGGGGGCCCGGACCACCGCCCCGTCTGCTCGCTGCACCACCGCGTACCCGCGCCGCAGCGTCGCTGCCGGTGACAGCGCCGCCACTCGCGCCCGCGAGTGCTCCAGGTCGGCCGTCGCCGCGTCCACCCGGGCCCGCACGGACCGCCGGGCCCGGGAGCGCAGCGAGCCGGCCTCGGTCGTCGCGCGCTCCACCGCGACCGTCACGCACCGCCGCCCGGACCGGCGCTGCGCCGCCAGCTCGACCAGCCCGCGCTCGACCCGGGTGCCGAGCACCCGACGCCCGCGCTGGCGCAGCGCGTCCACCCGGGCCTGCTCCTCGGCCACGTCCGGCACCACCCGCTTGCCGGCGTCGGTCGGCGTCGAGCAGCGCACGTCCGCGACCAGGTCGAGCAGCGGCGAGTCCGGCTCGTGCCCGATCGCGCTCACCACCGGCGTACGCAGCGCCGCCACCGCCCGGATCAGCGCCTCGTCGCTGAACGGGAGCAGGTCCTCCACCGAGCCGCCCCCGCGCGCGACCACGATCACGTCCACCGCCCGGTCGTGGTCCAGCCGGTGCAGCGCGTCCACCATCGCCGGCACCGCGGTCGGCCCCTGCACCGGCACGCCCTCGACCCGGAAGGCGACCGCCGGCCAGCGGCGCCGGGCGTTCTCCAGCACGTCCCGCTCGGCCGCGCTGGCCCGGCCGGTGACCAGGCCGACGGTGCGCGGCAGGAACGGCAGCGGCCGCTTCCGCTCGGCCGCGAAGAGGCCCTCGGCGTGCAGCAGCCGCTTGAGCCGCTCCAGCCGGGCCAGCAGCTCGCCGACGCCGACCGGCCGCACCTCGGTGGCGCGCAGCGACAGCGTGCCGCGCCCGACGTAGTAGTCCGGCCGCGCCCGCACCACCACCCGCGCCCCGTCGGCGATCGCGATCCCGGCCAGCACGTCGCCGCGGCAGGTCACCGACACCGACACGTCCGCGGCCGGGTCGCGCAGGGTCAGGAACGCGGTCCCGGCACCCCGCCGGCTCAGCTGGGTGACCTGGCCCTCGACCCACACCTCGCCGAGCCGGGCGACCCACTCGGCGATCTTCATCGCCACCACGCGCACCGGCCAGGGCGACTCCGGGCTGGTCGGGTTGGCCACCGGCGGTCAGCGGGAGCGGACGGTGGCCAGCCGATTTTCCAGCATGGTCAGGTACGGCGGGCGGGCCGCGGTCGAGCGCTCGTACGCGATCAGATCCGCCAGCTGCCGCTCGGTGAGCGAGCGGAGCCGGCCGCGCAGCTGCGGGATGGAGAGCTCGTCGTAGTGCGGGATCGGCGGCTCGACGGCGAGGTAGCCGTCCAGCCCCGCCGCCGGGTCGCCGGCGCCCGCGTCGGTGTCGACGGGATGGCCGGTGGCGAGCACCTCGCCGACCGCCTCGGCACCGGCGGCCAGCCCGGCCGGCAGGTCCACGCCCGGCTCGCCGACCGAGCCCGGCTCCCGCCCGGCCGCGGCGGCCGCCAGCGCGGCCTCGGTCTCCTCGGCGTCGCCGGCGTGCCCGGCCGGCAGGTCCACCCCCGGCTCCGTCCCCGCCCCCACCTCACGCCCCACACTCGCCCCCGTGGCGCGCTTGGCGGCGTGGCGGGGCCGGTCCAGACGCCGGCCCGTGCCGAGGTCGGCGGGGGTGCCGGTGACGGACCCGGCCGGCAGGTCGGCCGCCGGTGCGAGCTCGTCGTCCAGCGGCACCTCGGCCACGTCGATCCCACCGACCTCGGCCTCGGTCGCGGCCACCCCGTCCGGCTCCACCACGGCCGCGGTGTCCCAGGTGCCGCCGCCGGCCCAGGTGCCGGCGCCGTTCCCGGTGGCGGTGCCGCCGCCCCGGGCCGCGTCGGCATACCGCGTCGTCTCCGGCTCGCCACCGCCCAGCTGCTCGGCCGCCAGCTCGTCGAGCAACGCGTCCTCGGCCGCCTCCGGCGCCACCGCGGTGTCGAACGCGGACAGCGGCCGCCCGCTCCCGTACGACCCTGACGGCGCGTCGTCGAACCGCGCCCAGGCCGGCGCCTCCTCCGCCGGCCGCAGCTGGCCGAGCACCTCGTCGCCCCGGGCGACCAGCGCCGCGTACCGCTGCTGCGCCTTGAGCGAGACCTGGAGCGCGGCGCTCACCGCGAGCACCGGCAGGCCGACCAGCTGCTCGGGGAGCTTGCGCGCGTTGTCGATGGCGACCGCGGCGAGGCCGGCGACGGCCCGCAGCGGCGGCGGGATGGGCGTGCTCATGTCCACAGCCTGCCCCACCAGCGGGGATCATGCGCACGCCCCCTGCCGGGACCACTCGGACGTACGATGGATACATGGCGCATACCGGTACGGCCCCCGAGAAGAGAGTCCTGCTCGCCAAGCCCCGTGGCTACTGCGCCGGGGTGGACCGGGCGGTGGAGGCCGTCGAGCGGACGCTGGAGATGCACGGGGCGCCGGTCTACGTGCGCAAGCAGATCGTGCACAACGTGCACGTGGTGCGCGCGCTGGAGGCCCGCGGGGCGATCTTCGTCGAGGAGGCCGACGAGGTGCCCGAGGGCGCCATCGTCGTCTTCTCCGCGCACGGCGTCGCCCCGGTGGTGCACGAGCAGGCCGCCGCCCGCAACCTGCGTGCTATCGACGCGACCTGCCCGCTGGTGACCAAGGTGCACAACGAGGCCCGCCGGTTCGCCCGCGAGGGCTACGAGATCCTGCTGATCGGGCACGAGGGCCACGAGGAGGTCGTCGGCACGGCCGGCGAGGCGCCCGAGCACACCCAGCTGGTCGACGGTCCCGGCGACGTGGACAAGATCCAGGTCCGCGACCCGGAGCGGGTGGTGTGGCTGTCCCAGACCACGCTGTCGGTGGACGAGACGCTGGAGACGGTCCGGGCGCTGGGGGAGCGCTTCCCGGCGCTGCACTCGCCGCCCAGCGACGACATCTGCTATGCCACCCAAAACCGGCAGACCGCGGTCAAGGCGATCGCCCCGCGGGTGGAGCTGTTCCTGGTCGTGGGCTCGGCCAACTCCTCCAACTCGGTGCGCATGGTCGAGGTGGCGCTCGACGCCGGTGCGGACGCCGCCTACCTGGTCGACGACAGCTCGATGATCGACGAGTCGTGGCTGGACGGGGTCAGCTCGGTCGGCCTGTCCAGCGGCGCCTCGGTGCCGGAGATCCTGGTCACCGGCGTGCTGGAGTGGCTGGCCGAGCGCGGCTACGCCGACGTCGAGGAGGTCACCACCGCGGAGGAGCGCCTCACCTTCGCCCTCCCGCGCGAGCTCCGCCCGGCCCGCAGCACCGGCTAGGCCGGCGCCCAGCCCGGGTGGCGGACCAGGTAGTTGACCCGGTGCCGCCATGACGTCGCCGTCCGCACGTCGCGCCAGAGCGCGGCGTACTCGCCGAAGGCGACCCGCACGGGGTTGTACGTCGTGATGTTCTTCGTCAGGCCGTACACGGGTCGGGCCCCCTCCGGCTCGAAGCTGCCGAACAGCCGGTCCCAGACGATGAGGATGCCGGCGTAGTTGCGGTCCAGGTAGCCGGCGTTGGACGCGTGGTGCACCCGGTGGTGCGACGGGGTGTTGAAGACCCACTCGATCGGCCGCCACAGCCGGTCGACCCGCTCGGTGTGCAGGAAGAACTGGTAGATCAGGCTGATCGCCTGTTGCAGCAGGATCATCCACGGCGGGAAGCCGACCAGCGCCAGCGGCAGCCAGAAGGGCAGCGACGTCATCGGCGTCCAGCTCTGCCGCAGCGCGGTGGAGAGGTTGTAGAACTGGCTGGAGTGGTGCACCACGTGGCTCGCCCACAGCACCCGCATCTCGTGGTGCAGCCGGTGGAACCAGTAGTACGCGACGTCGTCGGCCAGGAAGAGCGCCACCCAGACCCACCACGCGTCCACCGGCAGCTGCCACGGCGCGATCGAGTAGAGCCCGGCGTACGCGACCAGCACGACCGCCTTCCACGGCAGCCCGACGACCAGGCTGCCGATGCCCATGGACAGGCTGGTCGCGGTGTCGCGGACCTCGAAGCCGCGCTCCTCGTCGTCCGGGAGGAACCGGTAGGACACCGCCTCCAGGATCAGCACCAGGACGAAGACCGGGACCGCGTAGACGATCGCGTTGACCACGTCAGGACCTCCTCTCCGGTACGGCGGCTGCCGCCACACTGCGGTCGAGCAGCCGCCGGGCCTGCTCGGCCGCCTCCGGGCCGCGGCCGGCGTCGATCAGCCGGGCCAGCTCCCGGTGCCCGGGCACGTCGAGCAGCTCGGCGGTCCGCTGCGCCGGCGGCACCGGCGCCACCGCCAGCGCGTGCCCGACCAGGCTGTTGAAGGCGAGCAGGTAGGCCACGTTGCGGGAGCCGAGCACGATCGCCCGCCACAGCTCGATGTTCGCCGCGGCCAGCTCGTCGACGTCCGGGCCGATCCCCGCGTACGCCTCCGCCAGCGCGACGATCTCGGCCCGCGCCTCGCCGCTGCCCCGCCCGGCGCACAGCCGGGCCGCGTCGGCGCCGACGCAGGCGCGCATCTCCAGCATGTCCCGGGTCATCGTGGCCACCGCCAGCGCGTCCCCGGTCCCGGCCAGCTGGGCGGCGACGTCGAGCCCGGCGTGCCGGCGCCAGTCGGCGACCCGCGTGTCGGTGCCCTGCGCGACCCGCACCAGCCGGACCTGCTCCAGCCGCTTGACCGCCTCCCGTACGGCGTGCCGGTTGACCCCGAAGCGGCTGGCCAGCTCCCGCTCGGCCGGCAGCGCCGCCCCCGGGGCTAGCTCGCCGGCCAGGATCGAGTCGCGCAGCCGGCCGAAGACCTGGTCCGCCACCGACTGCCGCCGCACGGGCTCGAACGTCACCCCGGCAGCGTGCCCCGCCGACCCCTACAGGTCAAGTGGTCCAACCAGTTGTGGTCCCGGCGCGGTCACGTTGAAGAGAACTCGACGAGGCCCGCGGCCCCGCGGGACGGCGCGCCACGGGGCGGGGCTCCGACTCCCCACGTCGCGGACGGGGCGTGACAGATCCGCGCGTGGACCGGACATCGAAAGGATGAGTGCGCTGATTCGAGGAGCCAAGTGGACGCTGAGGACCGCTTCACCGAGCTGTACCGCCGGCACCATCCAGCGGTGTGGGCGTACGCGCTGCGCCGCTTGCCCGCGGGGGCCGATCCCGGCGACGCCGCGGCCGAGGTCTTCGCGGTCGCGTGGCGGCGGCTGGACCGGGTGCCGGCCGAGCCGGAGACCCTGCTCTGGCTCTACGCGACCGCCCGGCGGGTGGTGGCCAACTCCGCGCGGACCGCCGGCCGGCGGCACCGGCTCGCCGGTCGGCTGGCGGCGCTGCGGGACACCCGCGAGCCCCGGACCGACCCGGTGCCCGGCGAGCACGCCGAGGTGCTCGCCGCGCTGGACCGGCTCGGCCCGGCCGAGCGGGAGGCGATCCGGCTGGCGGTCTGGGAAGACCTGCCGGTCCGGGACATCGCCCGCGTGCTCGGCTGCTCGGCCAACGCGGTCTCGCTGCGGCTCGGCCGCGCCCGCCGCCGGCTCGGCACCGAGCTGGCCCACCTGACGCCCGGCGCCCCCGCGACGTCGTCCCTGGAGAGGGGAACCGAGTGACCGCCGACAGCGACCTCGACCGGATCCTGCGCGCCGCCGACCCGGCAGCGGGCCGTCAGGCCCCGGCCGCCGATGCCGGACCGCTGGGTCTCACCGCCGGCGCCCCGCGCCCCGTCGGGCGCCGCTGGCTGCCCGTCGCGGCCTCCGTCGCCGCCGTGGTCGCCGTCGTCGGGGTGGCGGCGACAGTGGCCGGCCTCGCCCCCGACAGCGCGGATCGTCAGCCCGGCGCCAGCCCCCGGCCGGTCCCGACCACCGCGCCTCCCCCCGGCGCGCAGACCGAGCCGCCGCAGCGCGAGCACACCACCGCCTCGGGCGCCGAGTACGAGCGCGCGAAGCGGCTGCTCGCCACCCTGCAGGGCGCGGTTCCGGCCGGCTACACGGTGCCCGAGGGCGGAACCGGCCACCCGGGCGTCCCGGGCCCGACCTCCGGACCGGGCGCCACCATGCCGACCATCGGCCCCGGTGGCACCGGCATGTTCGCCGCGTACTTCCAGGCCGTCCGGGACGAGGGGCCGTACGACGGCTACCGGGGCTACCTGTACATGGCGAACACCATCGTCTCCCGAGGCAGCCACATCGGCTCTCTCGCCGCCCGGGTCTGGGTGGGGATCCCCGACTGGAGCCCGGACCCGTGCGTGGTGCTGGCTCGGATCTACGGGAAGGACGGCTCCTGCCGGGTGCTCACGACCGCCGACGGCGAGCGGGTCGGCGTCGTCGACTCGGCCACCGGCGCGCCCACCCCCGGCAGCGACCGGCGGGAGCGGCAGTGGGCGGGCTACCGCCGCACGGACGGGACGGTCGTGCTGGTGTCGCAGGGCCCGGGCGTGCTCAACCAGCGCATCCCCGCGCTGGAGCGCCCGGTCTTCACGCCGCTGGAGCTCGCGACGCTGGCCACCGACGACCGCCTCGCCGCCTGACCTGCGGGAATAGGTTGGATCAGACGTTGAAGCGGAACTCGACCACGTCGCCGTCGCGCATCACGTAGTCCTTGCCCTCGATGCGGACCTTGCCGGCGGACTTGGCGGCGGCCATCGAGCCGGCGGCCATGAGGCCGTCGTACGAGACCACCTCGGCCTTGATGAACCCGCGCTGGAAGTCGGTGTGGATCACCCCGGCCGCCTCCGGCGCGGTGGCGCCGACCGGGATGGTCCAGGCGCGGGACTCCTTGGGGCCGGCGGTGAGGTACGTCTGCAGGCCGAGCGTGCGGAAGCCGACCCGGACCAGCTGGTCCAGGCCGGGCTCGTCCTGGCCGATGGAGGCGAGCAGCTCGGCCGCGTCGGCCGGCGGCAGGTCGATCAGCTCGGACTCGACCTTGGCGTCGAGGAAGACCGCCTCGGCCGGGGCGACCAGCGCGCGCAGCGCGTCCAGCGCGGCCGGGTCGGCCAGGTGCGCCTCGTCGACGTTGAAGACGTACAGGAACGGCTTGGTGGTGAGCAGCGACAGCTCGCGCAGCGGCACCAGGTCGAGCCCGGAGCCGGACAGCGTCCGCCCGCTGTCCAGCACCGAGCGCGCGGCCCGGGCGGCCTCGAGCACCGGCACCCGGTCCTTGGCGAGCCGGGCCTCCTTCTCCAGCCGGGGCAGCGCCTTGTCCACGGTCTGCAGGTCGGCCAGCACGAGCTCGGTGTTCACCGTCTCGATGTCGTCCTTGGGTGAGACCTGCCCCTCGACGTGCACCACGTCGGGGTCGTCGAAGGCCCGGATGACCTGGCAGACCGCGCTCGCCTCGCGGATGTTGGCGAGGAACTTGTTGCCCAGCCCCTGGCCCTCGCTGGCCCCGCGGACCAGCCCGGCGATGTCCACGAAGGACACCGTCGCCGGCACCACCTTGGCGCTGCCGTGCAGCTTGGCCAGCTCGTCCAGCCGGGGGTCCGGCACGCCGACGACCCCCACGTTGGGCTCGATGGTGGCGAAGGGGTAGTTCGCCGCGAGCACCGCGTTCTTGGTCAGCGCGTTGAACAGCGTCGACTTGCCCACGTTGGGGAGTCCGACGATGCCGATGGTGAGAGCCACGACGGTCCAGTCTACGGATCCCCAGGCAGGTGGGTCGAAGTGTGGGTCGTACGGCCATGGGACGGCGCAGTGTCCGAATTCACACTGGCGTCACAACACCGTCGGGGGGCCGGCACGCCAGGGAGGCCACCGTGCGCCCACTCCGCATCCTCGCCATCGCTGCCGCCACCGCGGTCGCCGCCGCCGCGCTCGTCGCGGTGGCCCAGGCGCCGCCGGCCGCCGCGGCCGGCTTCGCCCAGGTCGGCAGCTTCGGCTCCAACCCCGGCAACCTCGCCATGTACGAGTACGTCCCGCCGGCCACCGCGCCGAGCCCGGCGGTCGTGGTCGCCATGCACGGCTGCACCCAGACCGCGACCGCGTATTACCAGAACGCGGGCTGGACCAAGTACGCCGACCGGCACGGCTTCGTCGTCGTCTATCCCGAGCAGCGGACGGCGAACAACTCCAACCGGTGCTTCAACTGGTTCCAGCCCGGCGACGCCACCCGCGACCAGGGCGAGGCGCTGTCGATCCGGCAGATGGTCAGCAGCGCGGTGTCCCGGCACGGCGGCGGGCGGGTCTTCGTCACCGGGCTGTCCGCGGGCGGCGTGATGACCGCGGTGATGCTGGCGCAGTACCCGGACGTCTTCGCCGGCGGATCGGTGGTCGCCGGGCTGCCGGCCGGCTGCGCGACCGACGTGGCGTCGGCGTTCACCTGCATGAGCCCGGGCGTGGACCGTACGCCGGCGCAGTGGGCCCAGGCGGTCCGCTCCGGCGGCCGGCCCAGGGTCGCGATCTGGCACGGCACCGCCGACGGCACGGTCGCGCCGCGCAACGCCGACGAGCTGCGCGACCAGTGGACCGGCGTGCACGGCATCTCCACCACCCCGACCTCGACCGGCACGCTGGCCGGGCCGACCCGGCGGGAGACGTACGGCACCGGGCAGGTGGAGGTGTACCGGGTGCAGGGCATGGGCCACGGCACCCCGGTCGACCCGGGCGGCGCGACCGACCAGTGCGGCACGACCGCGGCGTACTTCCTCGACTACGTCTGCTCCTCGTACCACACCGCGGTCTTCTGGGGCCTGACCGGCGGCTCCACGCCGACGCCGACGGCGACCCCGACCAGCACGCCGCCGGCGGGAGCCACCTGCCACGAGGGCAGCAACTACCAGCACGTGCAGGCCGGGCGGGCCACCCAACGCCTCGGCTACGTCTACGCGGTCGGGTCGGGGCAGGCCATGGGCCTCTACAACACCTTCGTCCGGCACACGCTGCGGCAGTCGCCGCCCGGCTACTACACGGTCGCCGACGCCGGCTGCCCCTGACCCGCGCTTGAGTGACGGCATCGCCCCGCGAGTGACGTCGCGGCCGTCCGAGTGACGGCGGACCGGGCGTCACTCGGCGGCGGTCGGCGTCACTCAAACGCGGCCGGCGTCACTCGGCGGAGGCGGACCGGGAGCCGACGCGCCGGGGCGCCTGCTCGGATCGGGCCGGCAGCGGTGTGACCATGCCCGGGTGGACGTCACCACGCTGCTGCTCGCCGCCCTGACCGCCGTGGTCGGCCTGGTCGTCGGGCTGACGCTGGGCCGCAGCGGCGGCGTGCGGGCGGCGGCGGAGCGGGACACGCTGCGGGCCGAGCGCGACGACCTGCGGGCCGACCGCGCCGCCGCCGACGACCGGGCCCGCCGGGCCGAGGCCGAGGCGGCCGCGATGGCCGCCGCGCTGGACGCGGAGCGGGTCGGCGAGTCCCGGCTCCGGGAGGCGTTCCAGGCGCTGTCCGCGGACGCGCTGGCCCGCAACAACGAGGCGTTCGTGCAGCTGGCCGAGGCCCGGCTGCGGGAGGCGCAGACGGTGGCCGGGGGCGACCTGGAGCGGCGCCAGCAGGCGATCGAGAGCATGGTCGCGCCGCTGAAGGAGACCCTCGGCAAGGTCGAGACGCAGATCCGGGAGGTCGAGCGGGGCCGCGAGGGGGCGTACGCGTCGCTGCTCCAGCAGGTCGCGACCATGCGGCAGACCTCCGAGCAGCTGCGTACCGAGACCGCCCAGCTGGTGTCCGCGCTGCGGGCGCCGCAGGTCCGCGGCCGGTGGGGCGAGATGCAGCTGCGGCGGGTGGTCGAGTCGGCCGGGATGGTCGAGCACTGCGACTTCACCGAGCAGGCGACGTCGACCACGGAGGACGGGGTGGCCCGGCCCGACCTCGTCGTGCACCTGGCCGGGGGCAAGCAGGTGGTGGTGGACGCGAAGGTCGCGTTCAGCGGCTTCCTGGAGGCTTCCGAGGCCCGCGACGAGGCGACCCGGCAGGCTCGGCTCAAGGCGCACGCCCGGCACCTGCGCGCGCACGTCGACTCGCTGGCGGCGAAGGCGTACTGGGAGCGTTTCGAGCCGACCCCCGAGTTCGTCGTCTGCTTCGTGCCGGCCGATGTCTTCCTGGACGCGGCGCTGCAGCAGGAGCCGGGACTGCTCGAGCACGCGTTCGCCCGCAACGTGGTCATCGCGACCCCGTCCACGCTGATCGCGATGCTGCGGACGGTCGGCTACGCCTGGCGGCAGGAGGCGCTGGCCCGCAACGCGCGGGAGGTGCACGAGCTGGCCCGCGACTTCTACACCCGGCTGGCCACCATGGGCTCGCACGTCGACGCGGTCGGCACCGCGCTCAACTCGGCGGTGGCGAAGTACAACCGGGCGGTCAGCTCGCTGGAGAGCCGGGTGCTGGTCAGCGCCCGCCGGCTCAAGGAGCTGAAGGTCACCGACGCCGAGCTGCCGACCCCCCGCCAGGTCGAGTCGGCGGCCCGCTCGGTGGAGAAGGAGGTGCTGGTGTCCGGCGACACGATCGTGCCGCTGAGCGCCGGCCGGCCCCGGACCGCGCCGACGCAGGGCGACCTGCTAGGCGGGCGGGAGGCCTCCGGCCGCTAGGGTGTGTCTGCCGGACATCTGGCGGCGCGGGCAACGCCCAGACGCCGCCCGCATCCACCGACATCCGGCAGACACACCCTGGGCAACATCGGAGGCGGGCCGCGCGTCTGCCGTACGGGAGTACGGTTCGCGCGTGCGGCGCGACTCCAATCCCCGATGGGAGCAGGACGTGTACGCCGGGCAGATGCGGGAGCAGCCGCCGGCCGCGGGTTACGGTGAGCCGGCCGCGGGCGGGCGGAGCGGGTCGACGCTGACCGGCCCCGGGGCGGTGCTGGTGCTGGCCGGCATCGCCGGCGTGGCCGGCGTGATCGACGTCGTGGCCGGCGACGCGCTGCGGCTGGTCTTCTCCGCCGGGCTGGTGCTCGGTGCGCTGGTCGCCACGGTGCTGGTGTCCCGGCGCGACCTGCTCACCGTCGTCTTCGCGCCGCCGCTGGTCTACCTGGCCGCGTCCGCGGTCGCGGTGCTGCTCGGCCGGGGCGAGGGCGGTGGCGACATCGTGGACATCGCCACCAGCTGGCTGATCTACGGCTTCCCCGCGATGGCCGCCGCCACCGGTGCCGCCGCCCTGGTCGCCGCGGTCCGCTTCCGCCGCGCCTGACCTCGACACCCGCGCAACCGCGCACGGAACCCCTCGATCTCGCCGAGCACGTGTCGGTCGGGATCGTCGAGCACCGGCGGGTCGAAGAACACGCCTCCGGTGTCGGGTCAATCCGGTCAGGCGGTCAGGCGGTGGTACGGGCCGCGTCGTCGGGGTATCCCTCGGCCGTGTTCGCCTTCTACTCCAACCGGCTCGGCTGTCTCGGCTCGCTGCTGGTGTCCGCCGTCCTCACCGTCCTGCTGATCCTGATCCTCACCGCCCTCTTCTGACCGGACCGATGAGTTCGGTGGGCATGCGGTGTCCAAGGAGGGAGCGTCCCCGATCACCCAGGAGGTCCCGTGCCCACCATCCAGACCATCGTCGTGACGGCCGACCTCGACCGGCTGCAGCGCTTCTACACCGGGCTCTTCGGCGGCACCGAGGTCTCCCGTACGCCGCCCGAGGGCAAGGTCTTCTACCTCGGCCTGCGGATCGGTGACTCCGAGCTGGGCCTGGTCGACGACACCGACGCGCCCGCGGCGGACACGCCGCAGCGGATGGCACTCAGCTTCGCGGTCGACGACGTCGACGCGCTGCTGGACAGGGTCACCGAGCTCGGCGGCACCGTCGACGGCCCGCCCAACGACATGCCCTGGGGCCAGCGGGTCGCCCACGTCCACGACCCCGACGGCAACCTCGTCAACCTGACCCACCCCACCGGGTAGGTTCGGCCGGTGCCTGCCCTGCCTGCGCCGGTGCGCGCGCTGACCGCCGCCGTACGGGACGGGGTCGCCGCCGCCGGCCGGGCCCGCGCCGCGGCGTCCGGGCCCCCGGCGGCTGACGTTGCGTCGCCGGCGGCGGCGGCGTTCGAGGAGGCGGTGGGGCGGCTGGCGGCGCTCGAGCCGGCGATGGTGACCGAGGTGCTCGGCGGCACGGTCCGCTCGCTGCTGGAGGAGCGGCACCCGGACGGGCTGGACGGCGAGGACCTGCGGGCGCTGCTCACCGACTGCACCCGGGGCGCCGGCTGGGCCGGCGCCGACCCCGAGGTGCTGCTGGTGGTGCTGACCGGCGCCCTCGGCCTGACCGCCGAGGAGCTGCCGGCGGTGCCGCCGCCCGCGGTGGCCCGGCACGCGCTGCTGCTGGTCGCCCACCTGGCCGGCGGCACCGGCCCGGCCGGCCACGGGACCGACCCGGGCGCCCACCTCGACGCCGCGGTGGCCGAGCTGGCCCGGGCCCAGACCATCGAGATGCCCTGACACCGGTCAGACCGTGGTGCGCTCGGCGGCCGCCATCCGCTCGTCGGTGATCCGCAGCGCGACCGGGATCATGGCCAGGGTCAGCACGGTCATCACGACGAAGACCGCCCGCAGCCCGAAGGCCTGCGCGATCAGCCCGCCGGCGAGCGCGCCGAAGGGCCGGCTGCCCCAGGCGAAGAGCCGGTAGCAGCTGTTGAGCCGGCCGAGCAGCCGGTCGGGCGTGACCCGCTGCCGCAGTGACACGGTCACCACGTTCCACACCCCGCTGCCGGTGCCGGACAGGAAGAACGCTGTCCCGATCAGCACCGCGTTGCTGGTCAGCGCCGGTCCGGCGACCAGCAGGACGCAGGCGACGGTCGCGGCGAGCAGTGCCCGCCCGCGGCCCAGCCACCGCTCGACCCGCTCGGCGACCAGCGACCCGGCCAGCATGCCGGCCGCCGCGGTGGCCAGCAGCGCGCCGAACGCGGGCTCGGACAGCCCGACCGCCGAGTCCGGGCCGACCGCGTACAGCACCAGCACCGCCCAGGCGGCGTTGGAGGCGAAGTTGAACGCGCCGACCATGCCGGCCAGCGTCCGCAGCAGCCGGTGCCCGAAGAGGAAGCGCATCCCCTCGGCGATGTCCGCACGCAGGCTGGTCCGCTCGGTCCGGACCGGCCGGAACGGCCCGGGCACCAGCAGCAGCACCCCGACCGCGACAGCCCACAGCCCGGCCGGGGTGGCGAACGCGGTCACCGTGCCGGCCAGCACGAGCACGCCGCCCACCGGCGGGCCGACGAACTCGTTGGCGGTGATCTCGGCGGCGAACAGCCGCCCGTTGGCCCGGGACAGCCGGTCACGGGGGACCAGCTGCGGCACGACCGACTGGGCCGCGGTGTCGTGCAGCGTCTCGACGGTGCCGAGGACGGCGGCCACCGCGTAGAGCACCCAGATCGAGCCGGTGCCGGCGGCGAGCGTGGCGGCGAGGGCGGCCAGCGTCGCCGCCCGGGCGGTGTTGGCGGCGAGCATGATCCGGCGCCGGTCCAGCCGGTCGGCCAGCGCGCCGGCCGGCAGCGCGAAGAGCAGCCACGGCAGCGTGAGCACGACGGTGAGGCCGGCGATGAGCGTCGGGGAGTCGGTGAAACGCAGCGCGACCAGCGGCAGCGACACCTTGACCAGACCGTCGGCGAGGTTGGACAGCGTCGAGGACGTCCAGAGCCGCCAGAAGGGGGAGCCCAGACCCGTGTCGGCCATGATTTGAGGATCGCCGACCGATCGGGAAAATGCAAATCGATGTGACAGCGCCAGATCGATCGCCTATCGTTGGCGCGGTGACCGGTCAGGAGTATCCGCGGCCGCGCCGACAGGCCACCCCGCAGGAGGCCAAGGCGCTGGCCCACCCGTTGCGGGTCCGCATCCTCCGGCTGTGCGCTCAGCAGGAGCTGACCAACAAGCAGCTGGCCGACCGGCTCGGCATCCGCCCGGGCTCGGTCTTCTACCACGTGCGGCTGCTGCTGGAGTCCGGCCTGCTGCTGCCGGGCGAGGTGCGCACCGGGCCGAGCGGCGCGCTGGAGAAGCCCTACCGGTCGACCGGCGCGTCCTGGTGGCTGGACAACCCGCTCGGCGGCGCCGATCCGGACGCGCGGATGTCGCCGATCGCGGCGTTCGAGCAGGAGCTGGCCGAGGCCGGGCCGGAGTCGGTCGCCTTTTCCACCCGGATCACCCTGCACCTGTCCGCCGCCGAGGCGGAGGAGCTGGACCGCAAGCTGCTCGCGGTCCTGGACCCGTACGTGGAGACCGACGACCAGCGGCTCGACCGGCCGGCGCTCGGCGGGGTCATCGTCTTCCACCGCCTCGCCGACTGACCCGCACCCGCCCGGCGGTATCGTGCGCCCCACTCGCCGGGCGGTCAGGGAGGCAGCGTGCGGACATCGGTGCGGGTCAGGCCGTGGATGGTCGTGGCCGCCGTGCTGGCGCTCACCGGCGCCGCCGTGGGCTTCGTCCAGGTCAAGCGGGCCGGCGCCGCCACCGTGCACGCCCAGTGGGTCACCGTCTCGGCACCGAGCAGCACGTCGACGTACGCGACGGTGGAGGCCTGGCAGCTGCAGCCGGACGGGCGCTACAAGCGGATGGCGCGCTTCCCCAACGCGCGGGTCGGCTCGGCCGGCGTCGGCCCGACCCGGGAGGGCGTGCCCCGCACCCCGACCGGGCGCTACAAGATCAGCCAGCCCTTCGGCATCAAGCCCAACCCGGGCGTGACGACGTCATACTTCCAGGTCGACCGCAACGACGTCTGGACCGGCAGCACCGGCTCGGTGATCAACCAGCACCGCCGGTGCGCGCCCGGCACCTGCCCGTCGTCGTACGGGCAGATCGAGCGGCTCAGCAACTACCCGGGCAGCTACGACCACGGCGCGTTCTTCGGCTACAACGCCCCGGCGCCGTACGGGACGGGCGCCGCCCACGGCATGGGCTCGGCCTTCTTCCTGCACGTGAAGAACGCCAACCCGACCGCCGGCTGCGTCGCCGTCGGGGCGGCGGAGATGGTGTGGCTGCTGCGCTGGTTCCGGTCCCACCTCGCGCCCGCGATCGCCATCGGCGTCGGCACCGCCGCCTACAACCCGATCCCCAACCGGTACGTCTAGAGCCGCTCCAGGGTGTGCCGCAGCCGGCGCAACCCGGCGGGGACCCGGTCGGTGGGGACCGCGCCGTAGCCGAGCAGCAGCCCGGGCGGCGCCGGCGCGCTGACCGCGCACGCGGACAGCGGCAGCAGCGCGATCCCGTCCGCGGCGGCGGCACGCGCGACCGCGGCGTCGTCGGGGTGCCGGCGGAGCAGCGCGGCGACGTGCAGCCCGGCCGCGGACGGCACCGCCTCCAGGTGGTCCGCCAACTCCGCGGCCAGCACCGAGGTGACCAGGTGGTGCCGGGCCGCGTAGATGCCGCGCATCCGCCGTACGTGCCGGGCCAGGTGCCCGTCGTCGAGGAAGCGGGCGGCGGCGGCCTGCACCGGCACCTCGGTGTGCCAGTCGGCGACGTACTTCGCCTTGCGCAGCGGCGTGTGCAACGGCTCCGGCGCGACCAGGAAGCCGAGCCGCAGGGTGGGCAGCAGGACCTTGGAGAACGAGCCGACATACACCACCCGGCCGGTGTGGTCGAGCACGTGCAGCGGCTCCAGCGGCCGCCCGCCGTACCGGAACTCGCTGTCGTAGTCGTCCTCGACGATGGCCGCGCCGACCCGGTCGGCCCAGTCGAGCAGGGCGAGCCGGCGCGGCAGCGACATCGCCGGCCCGAGCGGGAACTGGTGCGACGGCGTCACGTAGACCAGCCGGGCGTCCTCCGGCAGCCGGTCCACCACCAGGCCCTCGGCGTCGACCGGGACCCCCACCACCCGTGCACCGGCCGCGGTGAAGGCCCGGCGCGGCGGCGGGTAGCCGGGATCCTCGACCGCGACGACGTCCCCCGGCGCCAGCAGCACCCGGGCCAGCAGGTCGACCGCCTGCTGGCTGCCGTTGGTCACCAGCACGTCGTCGGCGGCGGCCCGGACCGCGCGGGAGACCCCGATGTGCCGGGCGATCGCCTCCCGCAGCGCGGGATGCCCGGCGGAGCCGATGTGCGCACCCTTCCCGACCGCCGAGGTGCGCAGCTGGGCGGCGACCAGCGTCCGCCAGGCCGCGTACGGGAACCGGGCGGCGTCCGGGATCCCGGTCCGGAAGTCGTAGTCGGCGTCCACTGTGGACATGTCCGGCGGCTCGGTGATCCGGTCCCAGAGCGGGCGGGCGCGCAGCGGCGAGCCGGTCCGGGAGCGTTGCGCCGGCGAGCCGACCCGGGGGCTGACGTAGGTCCCCGCGCCGGCCCGGGACCGGACGAACCCCTCGGCGGTGAGCCGGTCGTACGCCACCGCGACGGTGTTGCGGGCCACCGCGAGCCGGCGCGCCAGCTCCCGGCTGGACGGGAGCGTGTCGCCGGGCCGCAGCAGCCCGTCCGCGATCGCGGCCCGGATCTGCCGGTAGATCTGTCCACAGAGGTCTGACCGGCCCTCCAGGCTCACGTGCAGGTCCACCCGCCGAGCGTAGGCTCCGCTCAGCCGCCGGCGACCGCAGTGCTCTGGTCGATGACCGAAAGCCACGTCCCGTGCTTGTACGTGTAGGTGACGCTCACGTACGAACGCTGGCGGAAGCCGGTGGACGGCACCGCGTAGGTGGCGTCGTAGAGGATGGTGGCGGTCCGGCAGCCGTCGACGGCCCGGGTGAGCTCGGTCCAGGTCCACAGCGCCTCGCGGCCGGTGAAGTGGCCGCTGAGCACCTGGGCGATCCGGTCCCGGCCCTGGAACCAGACGCCGCTGGCCAGCACGGTGATCGCGTCGTCGTCGTGGGCGGCCGTCCAGGTGGCCACGTCGTAGTCGCGGAAGGACTCCATGTCCACCCGCTGGGCCTCGTCGAACTGCTGGGCGCACCGGCGCTCGGACTCCCGCTCCTGCGACCCGCCGCCGGCGGCGAGGGCGGGCGTGGCGACCGGGATGACGGCGACGGCGGCGGCGGTGAGGCCGGCGATGGCGAGCCGGGTCTTGGGGCGCACGGGCTTCCTCCTCGGGGGGACGGCCTTGTCCCACCGAAAGCTAGGAACGCCCGCCGGTGCCGGCCAGGGCCAGTCCCGGGCCAGTTGGGCTGGGCCGGTCTCGCCCCGGTCTCCGGCCGGTCACGGCCCGGCTCACAGAGACCGCGCAGCCGGCGCCCAGGGCCCGAGCACGCCCGGCCGGCACGGTCGGGCATGACGACGACACAGGTGCCCGCGCCGGCGCCCGCGTCGACGGGGTGGCCAGCCAGATCACCGCCTGGGTGACGGCGAACTTCGAGACCCGGACCGTGGGCGGCACCACCGTCTACGACCTGAGCCCGGCCGCCGCGAGCTAGCCTGCGGGCATGGGGTCGCCGGGCACCGCACTGGAGGTGCTCGGCGACCCGCGCACGTACGAGCGCGGCGTGCCGTACGAGCTGCTGGCCCGGCTGCGCCGGGAGCAGGGCGTGGTCCGGGTTCCGGAACCGGCCCAGCTCGGGCAGCCGGCCGGCCCGGGCCACTGGCTGGTGCTGCGGCACGCCGACGTGCGGCGGGTGCTGCGCGACCCCGGGCGCTTCTCCTCCTGGCTGGGCGCGACCCAGGTGCGGGACCCGGCGACGCCGGCCGACCTGGCGTACGTGCGGCGGATGATGCTCAACATGGACCCTCCGGAGCACTCCCGGCTGCGCCGGCTGCTGCACCGGTCCTTCACCCCGCGCGCGGTGGCGGCGCTGGAGACGCAGATCGCCGGCCACGTGGAGTCCATTGTGGACACCCTGCTGTCCACTCCGGACCCGGTGGACTTGGCGGTGGTGGCCGCCGACCTGCCGCTGCTCGCGCTGGCCGACGTGCTCGGCATGCCGGCCGAGGACCGCGGGCTGCTGTTCGATTGGTCCAACCGGGTCATCGGCTTCCAGGACCCCGACTACGCGACCAGCGCCCGGCACACCGGCGGCACTGCTCTCGCCACGGAGGCGCTGCGGCTGCGCCCGGCGCCGGGCCCGGACGGGCGGATGCCGGATCCGCGCACCCGCGCCGGTATCCCGGACCTGTACGCGTACGCGCACCTGCTGGCCGAGCACAAGCGCCGCTCGCCCGGCGACGACGTCATGTCCATCCTGCTGTCCGAAGTGGACGAGGACGGCGGCCGGGTGTCGGTGGTCGAGTTCGAGAACCTGTTCTGGCTGTTCGCGGTGGCCGGCAACGAGACGCTGCGCAACGGCATCCCCGGCGGGATGGTCGCGCTGCTCGACCACCCGGACGCGCAGCGGGCACTGCGGACCGACCCCGGGCTGCTGCCGGCCGCGGTCGAGGAGATGCTGCGCTGGTGGACGCCGGTGATGGTGTTCCGGCGCACCGCCACCGGGCCGGCGACACTGTCCGGGGTGGACATCGCCGCCGGCGACAAGGTGGTCGTCTCCTTCGCCGCCGCCAACCGGGACGAGACCGTCTTCGCCGACCCGGACCGCTTCGACGTCGCCCGCCGCCCCAACGAGCACCTGGTCTTCGGGCACGGCCCGCACTTCTGCCTGGGCGCCCAGCTGGCCCGGGCGCAGCTGCGGGCGCTCTTCGGCGAGCTGCTCCGCCGCACCTCCTGGATCGAGGCGGCCGGGCCGCCCCAGCTGCTGCGCTCCAGCTTCCAGCGCGGCGTCAAGCACCTCCCGGTCCGCCTGCTGCCCTGAGCCGGCGGGCATCCGCCGGCGCCGTGTCCCGTCCGCCGGGACGGTGTCCGCTGGACCACCTGCCGCTCCGCGGAGGCAAGGGGCCTACCCTTGTGGGTGCCCGATCGGCGGTTCTCGGCGGCGTGCGGGCAGGTCACGCTGGCGACATCAGCTGTTCCGTGCCATCGGCACGCCGCTCACGGGGGAGACAACCATGGCCCGCTCGTCGCGTTTCGTCTTTCGGGGGATGCAAGGCAGGACCCGGCACAACCGCAACTGGGACGCCATCTCGCAGGAGTCCGCCGTCATCATGACTGCGGCGCAGTGGCAGTTCTCCGGCGGGGTCTTCGGCGCGGACGGGCGCCCCGTCCTCGGCGAGCCCGGCCAGGAGCCGAACGTCTACGTGACCAACGTCGGCCCGCACGGCAAGCCGGGTGGTGAGGCGGGCGGCGTGGAGTTCCTCCTGCACACCGAGTCGAGCTCGCCCATCGACGTCGTCATCACCGTGACGGTGCTCGACCCGGTCGAGAGCTTCGACGTCGCCAACTGACCCGCGCGCCCGGGTCAGCCGGTGGCCCGGCGGAGGATGCGGGATTCCCAGGGGGCGAGCGGGCCGGTGCCGCCGGTGCCGTGGGTGCCGAGCAGCAGCTCCGCGCCCGCCCACCCGGGCAGGTCCACAGTCGACACGACTCCGGACAGGTTGGCCAGCACCAGCAGCTCCACCCCCTGCCAGGAGCGGGTGAAGGCGTAGACCCGCTCGTGGTCCGGCAGCAGCATGGTGAAGGCGCCGTACGCGACCGCCGGCTCGGTGTGCCGCAGCTCGATCAGCCGCCGGTAGTGGTGGAAGACCGAGTCCGGGTCGGCCCGGGCCGCGGCCGCGTTCACCGAGACGAAGTTGGGATGCACCGGCAGCCAGGGCTCGCCGGTGGTGAAGCCGGCATGCGGCGAGTCGTCCCACTGCATCGGGGTACGCGCGTTGTCCCGGCCCTTCGCCCGCAGCGCGGCCAGCACCTCGTCGGGCGACGCGCCGGCCGCGATCGCGGCCGCGTAGTGGTTCACCGACTCGATGTCGCGGAAGTCCCCGATGGCGGCGAACGGGCTGTTGGTCATCCCGATCTCCTGGCCCTGGTAGACGTACGGCGTGCCGTGGTGCAGGTGCAGCACGGTGCCGAGCGTCTTGGCCGAAACGACCCGGTGCTCGCCGTCGTCGCCGAAGCGGGACACCGCCCGGGGCTGGTCGTGGTTGTCCCAGTAGAGGCTGTTCCAGCCGACGTCGGCCAGGCCGGCCTGCCAGCGGCCCAGGCTGGCCTTGAGCTCACGCAGGTCCAGCGGCCGCAGGTCCCATTTGGACACTCCCTGGTCCAGCCCGACGTGCTCGAACTGGAAGACCATGTCCAGCTCGCGCCGCCGCGGGTCGGTGAACAGCCGGGCGTCCTCCACGGTCACCCCGGGCATCTCCCCGACGGTGAGCAGCCGGTCGCCGTACGGCGCGAAGACCTCGCGGTGCATCTCCTGCAGGTACTCGTGCAGCCGCGGGCCGCCGATGAAGTGCTCGGCGCCCTGGCCGGCCGGCTGTCCCGGCTGCGGGGCCCCGTCCGGCAGCGCCGGGTCCTTGGAGATCATGTTGATGACGTCCATCCGGAAGCCGTCCACGCCCCGGTCCAGCCACCACCGCATCATCGCGTGCACCGCCTGGCGGACCTCCGGGTTCTCCCAGTTGAGGTCGGGCTGCCGGCGGGAGAACAGGTGCAGGTAGTACTCGCCGGTGGCCTCGTCCAGCTGCCAGGCCGGGCCGGAGAAGAACGACTGCCAGTTGGTCGGCTCCGCCCCCGGGGCGCCGGGGGCCAGGCCGTACCGGGGCGGGCGCCACCAGTACCAGTCGCGCTTCGGGTCCTCCCGCGACGACCGCGAGGCGGCGAACCACGGGTGCTCGTCCGAGGTGTGGTTGACCACCAGGTCCATGATCAGCTTCATGCCGCGCTCGTGCACCGCGGCGAGCAGCCGGTCGAAGTCGGCCAGCGAGCCGAAGGTCGGGTCGATGTCCTGGTAGTCGCGGATGTCGTAGCCGCCGTCGTCCCACGGCGACGGGTAGACCGGCGACAGCCAGATCACATCCACCCCGAGCGCTTCCAGGTGGTCCAGGTGCGCCAGCGCCCCCGGCAGGTCGCCGACGCCGTCCCCGTCCGAGTCGGCGAAGCTGCGCGGGTAGATCTGGTAGACGACGGCGGTCTTCCACCACGGCTCGGCCACGCCGACCGACCCTAGCCGGTGGCGGCGCGGACGATCTCGTCGATGCGGGCCGCCAGGCCGAAGTCCTTGGTGGTGACGCCGCCGGCGGAGTGGGTGGCGCAGGCGAAGGTGAGCGTGCGCCACCGGATGTCGATGTCCGGGTGGTGGTCGAGCTCCTCGGCCACCTCGGCGACCCGGTCGACCGCCGCGATCGCGGCCGGGAAGCTCGGCAGCTCGACCTCGCGCCGGATGCCGGTCGGGTCGCCCGACCACCCCTCGTCCAGCGAGGCCAACCGTTCGGTCACACCCGCCGCGTCCAACACCTCAGGCATGCGCCCATTCGACCATGCGAAGCTGCCGGCATGCGGGTGGTGGTGGGCGCGGCGTTGCGGGACGAGGCCGGCAGGGTGCTGGCGGCGCGCCGGCACCGGCCGGCCGGCTGGGAGCTGCCCGGCGGGAAGGTCGAGGCGGGGGAGACCGAGCCGGAGGCGCTGGTCCGCGAGTGCCGGGAGGAGCTCGGCGTCACCATCGAGGTCGGCGAGCGGCTCGGGCCGGACGTCCAGGTCGACGGCGGGTGGACGCTGCGCGCCTGGACCGGGCGGATCGTCGCCGGGACGCCGGTCGCGTACGAGCACGCCGAGCTGCGCTGGGTGACCACGGCCGAGCTGGCCGGGCTGGACTGGTTGCCCGGCGACCTGCCCGCGGTCGCCGCGCTGCGCGGCGGCGCGTCCTGAGAGGATCCGGCGCGTGCTGGGTGTCCTCGGTGTCGTCGCCGGGCCGGCGGCGGCGTACTTCGGCAGCGAGGACCCGCTGGCCCCGGTGGGCCGGGCGGAGTGGCACCACCGGGCGCTGACGGTGGCGGCGGCCCGGGCGGCCGGCTTCAGCGACGCCGCGGCCGAGGTGGTGGCGCTGCCGGCGGTCGCCGTCGACCTCTACCTCAACCACCCGTTCTGGGTGCTGTCCGGCGGCCGGTCGCGCGCCGTGGGTGCCTGGCTGGGCCGCGGCCCGCTGCGCGCGGTGCACTTCGACGACCTCGGGTCGCTGCCCGAGATCGAGCGCGACTGGCAGCGGATCACCGGCGGCACGCTGGCCGGTCTCGACTGGTGCCGGCGGACCGGCGACGTCGACTCGGCCCGGCATCTGCTGGGCCTCGGCCTGCACGCGGTGCAGGACTTCTACAGCCACAGCAACTGGGTCGACGACCCGGCCCGGCGGGACGCGACCTGGCTCGAGGGCACGGCCGACCACGGCGACCTGTGGACGGCCACCGTCGGCAGCGGGTCACCGGGGGACACCCGCCCGCCGCACGGCGAGCTCCGGCTCACCCCGGGCGCCGTCCTCCGGGCGCCGGGCTGGCTGCCGGACGCGGTACGGGGCGGCCTGGCCCGCCGGGCGGACCCGGCCCGCCGCTTCCTCCCGCGCGGCCTGCGTACCGACGCCGGCGGGATCAACCTCGACTCCCGCTGGCAGGCCGCGGTCGGCGTGGCCGCGCGCGGGCTGGCGGTGTCCGGCGAGCAGGCGTTCGAGCTGGCCCGGGAGCTGGCCGGGCGGGACTCGGTCCGCTGGCTGGCGCTGCTGGCCGAGCGGATGGCCGGCACCGCGGCCGGCGGGCAGTTCTGGCAGCGGGTGCTGACCGCCGCGCCCGGCCGGCCCTGGGAGCGGGCGTTCGACGACCCGGGCCTGCTGCCGTACGGCTTCCTCACCGTGGGGGAGCGGGACGGCGACGGGACCGGCTGGTACCTGCGGGTGCAGGTCACCAGCCGCGGCCGGGGCGCGCCCACGGTGGTGGCCGGCGGCCGGGTCACCCGGCTGCCGCTCGTCGGCGGCAGGCGGCCGGGCCAGACGCGCGCCCGGGTCGCCTACCTGGGGCCGTACGGGACGCGCCCGGGCGCGGTGGCCGTGCAGGGGGCCGGACCGGTGACCGAGGTCGTGGTGACCGGCTTCCGCAGGGCGCCGCAGGGCCACAGCGTCGATCTCGCCGTCGAGCGGGCCGACCACCGGCGGGTCACCGTCCGCCTGCCGGCCCCGGCGGGCGCCGGCCGCTGACCCGGGCGTCAGCCGGCGGGCCGACCGCTGATCCGGCGTCAGCCGGCGGCACCGCCGGTGACGTGCCAGCGGGCCAGCCGCAGGCTCGGGGTGACGGTCACGCTGCCGGCGGCCCGCTCCGGCACCGGCGCCGGGTCCGCGCCGACCGCGAGCACCGCGCCCGGTCCGAGCGCGTCCGGGTACGACTGGGTGAAGCGCAGCGTGCCCACCGCCCGGCTGACCTCGCCGCCCTCGACCAGCCAGACCCCGTTGCGGGTCAGCCCGGTCACCACCACGGTCCGCGGGTCGAGCACCCGGGTGTACCAGAAGTCGCTGACCAGCAGCCCGCGCTCCATCCCGGCGACCAGCGCGGCCGCGTCCCCGCCGGCGCCGGTGCCGACCCGCAGCTGCGGCGGCTCCGGTCCCCACCGCCCGCCGTCCTCGACGGCGTGCCCGGTCGAGGCGGCGCCGACCGCGGCCGCGGTACGCCGGTCGTGCGCGACCGCCGCGGTCGTGCCGGCGGTGACCAGATCGACCCGCCGCCGCGGGGTGCCCTCGGCGTCCCACGGCAGCGCGGTCGACCACTCGTCCAGGGCGTCGTCCCAGACCGACAGCGCGGCGTCGAACTGCGCCTCGCCGACCCGGGCGAACGACCGCCCCTCCGACACCGGCTTGCCGTTGAGGCCGTGCTGGGCGAGGAAGCCGAGCACGTCGGCCACGCAGGACGGCTCCAGCACGACCTCGTAGTCGCCCGGCGGCAGGTCCACCGGGTCGATCTGGGCCCGCGCCTTGGCCAGCGCGGTCGCGCCGAGCGCGGCCCCGGACAGGTCGGCCAGCCGCACCCCGGCCCGCCGCGCCACCCCGGCGGCGCCGGCCAGCCGCACGATCCCGTCCGCGGCGACCGCGGTGGTGCGGCCGGTCAGGTCCTGGCCGAGCGTGTTCGCGTACGCCGCCTCGGTCCGCGAGGTCTCCACGTAGCCGGCGGTCTCCTCGCCGGCGGCCGCATCGACGAACTCGCGCACCACCGCGGCCCGCTGGTCCGGGGTCGCGCCGGCGGTCGCGTCGTCCCAGTTGCCGCCGGACGCGATCGGCGCGGCCGGCGCGAGCCCGGGGAACGCCGGGTCCGGCTTGCGCAGCCGGGCCGCGGCCAGCGCGGACGCCACCGTCCGGGCCAGCGCGTCGGCGTCGGTGCGGTCGGTCTCCGCGATCGCCCAGGCGCCGTCCAGCACCACCCGCAGCCGGACCCGGGCGGCGGTGTCGACCACGTTCTGGTGCACGAACGACCGGGCGAACCGGGTCAGCGCCCGCACCCGCGTGGTCACCTGCACCTCTCCCTCGACCCCGGGACCGACCAGCTCCAGCACCCGCGCGGCCAGCTCCCGGGTCAGTGCCCGCTCCTCGGAGAGGCCGGCAGGCGCCCTGCCCATGCCCGCGCCTGCGCGCGGGGCAGCCGGCCGGCCGGCCCTCGTCGCTTCCCGCTCGCTCTGCGGGCTCTCGGGCTCGCTCATCCCCGCACCCCCACCCGTACGCCCCGGAACCGGGCCGGCACCGCCGGGTGCCCGGTGTGCCCGACCTGCGACGGCTGCCCCTTGCCGCAGTTGGGCGTGCCCCAGAAGCGCCACTCGGACGGTCCGCCGAGCATGTCCATCGACCCCCAGAAGCGCGGGCTGATCCCGGTGTACGTCGGGTTGCGCAGCATCCGGCCGAGCTTGCCGCCCTTGATCTCCCAGCCGATCTCGCAGCCGAACTGGAAGTTGAGCCGGCGGTCGTCGATGGACCAGGACCGGTTGGTGTCCATCAGCACGCCGTCGTCGGTCGCCGCGACCATCTCGTCCAGTGAGGACGATCCGGGCAGCAGCCCGACGTTGGTCATCCGCACCATCGGAAGCCGGGCCCAGCCGTCGGCCCGCACCATTCCACCTCTCGGCGCCTGCGCGCCGGGGGCCAGCCGAGAAGGCAGCCCGGCGACCGCCGCGGAGTCCCGTCCGGACAGGACGCCGGTCCAGGTCCCGTCCCGGACGATGTCCACCGGCGCCGCCGGGGTGCCCTCGTCGTCGTAGCCGAACGAGCCGAGCGCGCCCGGCAGCGTCGCGTCCGCGGTGATCGTCATCAGCTCCGAGCCGAAGCGCAGCGAGCCCAGCTGGGCCAGGTCCAGCCACGAGGTGCCGGCGAAGGCGGCCTCCCAGCCGAGGATCCGGTCCAGCTCGACCGCGTGCCCCACCGACTCGTGGATCTGCAGCGCCATCTGCTCGCTGCCCAGGATGAGGTCGGTCTCGCCGGCCGGGCACTCGGGCGCGGTCAGCAGCGCCTGCGCCTCCTCGGCGACCCGCTCGGCGTGCCCGGGCAGGTCCAGCTCGCGGACCAGCTCCCAGCCGCGGGTGCCGTACTGGCCGCGGATCCCCGGGTACGACCGGCGCTGGGTCTCGCTGGCACCGATCGCGGTCGCGTGCATCGCCGCGCCGCACTCCCGGATGTGCTGCTCGATCCGGGCGCCCTCGCTGGAGACGAACCACTTGATGGTGTCCCAGATCTGGTAGGACGCCTCGGCCAGCGGCACGCCCGCGGCCCGCATGGTCGCGGTGACGCCGGCGACCAGGTCGCCCTTCTCGGCCAGCGGCACCGACAGCGGGTCCTCCCCGCAGGGGCTGGCCCACCGGTCCTGCCGGACGTCGACCGGGATGAGGTCCAGGTCGGGGCCGGCCACCCGGGCCGACGCCCGGGCCACCGCCGTCGCCTCGGCCCCGGCCCGCCGCGCGGCCGCGTCGCCGGGGTCGGGCACGGCGACGAAGCCCCAGGACGAGCCGACCAGGGCGCGTACGCCGATCCCGACCGACTCGCGCTGGACCAGGTCCTCGACGTCCCCGTTCTTCGCCGACATCGACTCGTGCCGGAGCACCATGCCGCGGGCGTCGGCGTACCGGGCGCCCGCGTCCAGCGCGCCCTCCACCGCGGCGGCAGCCAGGTCGAACATGGTTAGCGAGACTAACCGTCATTCCGGGGGACGGCCCCGGGGGGTCATGCCGGAGCCGGCCCGCCGGGCTGGATCAGAAGAACCGGAAGTCGGTGATCACCCCGTTGGCGACCAGCCGGATGTAGAGATCGGTGATCGGCACCATCGCCAGGCTGGGCAGCGCGATCTGGCCGTGCTTGGCGTTGAGCTTGCTGACCAGCGTCCAGGCCCGGTAGCGCAGCGGGTGCCGGGAGAAGTTCTTCAGCCGGCCGCCCAGGATGTGCCGGCAGGAGTGGCAGCCCAGCGTGTAGAGCGCGAACAGGACCGCGGTGATGATGATCAGGATGCTGCCCACGCCGAGGCCCCAGCCGTCGTCGAAGCGCAGCGAGTGGTAGCCGTCGTAGAGCAGGACCAGCGTGATCGGGAGCGCCGCCACCCAGAAGTAGCGGTGGATGTTGTTGAGGATGAGCGGGAAGCGCGACTCGCCCTTGTACTTCTTCGCCGGCTCGACGACCGCGCAGGCCGGCGGGGAGAGGAAGTACGCCCGGTAGTAGACCTTGCGGTAGTAGTAGCAGGTCGCCCGGAACACGATGGGGAAGGCGGCCACCAGCAGCGCCGGCGACAGCCGGTACCAGTCGCCGAACAGCACGAAGTTCGCGTGCTCGCCGCAGTTGGAGGCCAGGCAGGGCGTGTAGATCGGCGAGATGTAGTTGTCGACCGCGAAGCCCCGGGTGTCGAAGGTCGCCCAGGCCGAGTAGAGCAGCACGACGGTGAGGAAGACGCCGTCGCGGACGATCGGCCACCACCAGACGTCCCTGCGCAGCGTCCCGAACCGCCGCTCCCGCTGCCGGACCGGCCGGCTCTCCGTCACGGTCATGACCACTCCGTTCCGAGGGCCCGGTCGGCCCGGTGCCGCGCGCTCTGTGCCCGCTCCTCGGACCGACCGCCGGGCGCAAGCGCCAGGCGGTCGGCCCTCGTCGCTCTCCGCTCGCCCTGCGGGCTCTCGGGCTCGCTCACTGGTCGGGGTCCCCACCGCGCGGTGCCGCCGGCACGGTGGACGGCTCGGCCTTGCGGGTGTCGTCGCTGCCGCTGCGCCGGCGGATCTTGTTGCCCAGCCAGACCAGCGGGTCGTACTTGCGGTCGATCACGCGCTCCTTCATCGGGATCAGCGCGTTGTCGGTGATCTTGATGTGCTCGGGACAGACCTCGGTGCAGCACTTGGTGATGTTGCAGTAGCCGAGGCCGTGGTCGTCCTGGGCGTCCCGTTTGCGGTCCCGCTCGTCCAGCGGGTGCATGTCCAGCTCGGCTATCCGCATCAGGAAGCGCGGCCCGGAGAAGGCCAGCTTGTTTTCCTCGTGGTCGCGGACCACGTGGCAGGTGTCCTGGCACAGGAAGCACTCGATGCACTTGCGGAACTCCTGCGAGCGCTCCACGTCGACCTGCTGCATCCGGTAGTCGCCCGGCGCCACCCCGGCCGGCGGCGCGAACGCCGGCACCTCGCGGGCCTTGTCGTAGTTGAACGTGACGTCGGTGACGAGGTCCCGCACCACCGGGAAGGCGCGCAGCGGGGCCACCGAGACGGTCTCGTCCCGGTGGAAGGTCGACATCCGGGTCATGCACATCAGCCGCGGCCGGCCGTTGACCTCGGCGCTGCAGGAGCCGCACTTGCCGGCCTTGCAGTTCCACCGGACCGCGAGGTCGGCCGCCTGGGTGGCCTGCAGCCGGTGGATCACGTCGAGGATGACCTCGCCCTCGTTGACCTCGACGACGAAGTCCTCGAGCTGCCCGCCCGCGTCGTCGCCGCGCCAGACCCGGAAGTGGTGGTCGTACCCCATCTGCTCAGGCTCCTTCGGGCGCGGTGGACGCGGGCAGGTCTGCGGTCTCCGGTCGGCCGGGCAGACCCTCCAGCTCCTCGGGCGTCATGTACTTGGACAGCTCGCTCCACTCGAACAGGGCGAGCAGGTCCGGCCGCATCGCCGGCAGCGGCTGTCGGACCACCCGTACGGACTCCTCGGTCAGCCCGCTGCCGGTGCCGTCCAGCGAGCAGACCAGGTTGACCTTGCGCCACTCCGCCTCCATCGCGGGGTGGTCGTCGCGGGTGTGGCCACCGCGCGACTCGGTGCGCTCCAGCGCCGCCTTCGCGACGCACTCGGACACCACCAGCATGTTGCGCAGGTCGAGCGCGATGTGCCAGCCGGGGTTGAACCGGCGGCCGCCCTCCACGCTCACCTTGGCCACCCGGCCGCGCAGGTCCTGCAGCGTGAGCAGGGCCTGCTCGACCTCCTCGGCCTTGCGGATGATGCCGACCAGATCGTTCATCGACTGCTGCAGGTCCTGCTGGATCGTGTACGCGTTTTCCCCGCCCTGCACGTGGAACGGGGCCAGCGCGGCCTCCTCGGCGGCGGCCACGTCGGCCTCCGCCACCGCCGGGCGGGCGGCCAGGCCGCGGACGTACCCGGCCGCGTGCGTGCCGGCCCGCATGCCGAAGACCAGCAGGTCGGACAGCGAGTTGCCGCCGAGCCGGTTGGACCCGTGCATGCCGCCGGACACCTCGCCGGCCGCGAACAGGCCCGGCACCCGCGACTGCTGGCTGTCCGGGTCGACCTCGACCCCGCCCATCACGTAGTGGCAGGTCGGGCCGACCTCCATCGGCTCGGCCGTGATGTCGACATCGGCCAGCTCCTTGAACTGGTGGTACATCGACGGGAGCTTGCGCTGGATGACGTCGGCCGGCCGGCGGGAGGCGATGTCGAGGAAGACACCACCGGCCGGCGAGCCGCGGTCGGCCTTGACCTCGGAGTTGATCGCCCGGGCGACCTCGTCGCGGGGAAGCAGCTCCGGGGGGCGGCGGTTGTTGTCGGGGTCGTCGTACCAGCCGTCCGCCTCCTCGGCGGAGGTCGCGTACTTGTCCTTGAAGACGTCCGGGATGTAGTTGAACATGAACCGCTCGCCGGCTGAGTTCTTCAGGACGCCGCCGTCGCCGCGGACCGACTCGGTGACCAGGATCCCCTTCACCGACGGGGGCCAGACCATCCCGGTCGGGTGGAACTGGACGAACTCCATGTTGACCAGCCGGGCTCCGGCGCGCAGCGCGAGCGCGTGCCCGTCCCCGGTGTACTCCCACGAGTTGCTGGTCACCTTGAAGGACTTGCCGATGCCGCCGGTGGCGAGCACCACGGTCGGCGCGGTGAAGACCAGGAACGAGCCGGAGTCCCGCCAGTATCCGAAGGCGCCGGCGATCCGACCTGTGCCCTCCGGGGCACCCGGACCCGAGCGATCCTTGAACAGCTCGGTGACCGTGCACTCGGCGAAGACCTTGATCCGCGACTCGTAGTCGCCGGTCTCCCGGAAGTCCTCCTGCTGCAGCGACACGACCTTCTGCTGGAGGGTGCGGATCATCTCCAGGCCGGTGCGGTCGCCGACGTGGGCCAGCCGCGGGTACTCGTGCCCGCCGAAGTTGCGCTGGCTGATCCTGCCGTCCTCGGTCCGGTCGAACAGCGCCCCGTACGTCTCCAGCTCCCAGACCCGCTCCGGCGCCTCCTTGGCGTGCAGCTCGGCCATCCGCCAGTGGTTGAGGAACTTGCCGCCGCGCATGGTGTCGCGGAAGTGGACCTGCCAGTTGTCCTTGGAGTTGACGTTGCCCATCGCGGCCGCCGCGCCGCCCTCGGCCATCACCGTGTGCGCCTTGCCGAAGAGCGACTTGCAGATGATCGCGGTCCGCATGCCCTCCTCGCGGGCCGCGATGGCGGCCCGCAGCCCCGCTCCGCCCGCGCCCACCACCAGGACGTCGAAGTCGTGTCGCTCGTACTGCTCGGACGAGCCCGGGGTCGTCTGCGCCATCAGGGTCTCCACGGTGAGGTGTCGGCGTCGGCGGGACCTCGGCGGCACGCCGGGCCTCCCACGGGACGCTGCACAGTATTCTCCGCCCGGTCCCGCCCGCATGCCGGGTCAGATCTGTGTGAATCGTGCCACCCGCGTACGGTGGGACGTCGTGCCCATGCGTTCCGATCTCCGCGACGTCGCGATCGTCGCCCATGTCGACCACGGCAAGACCACCCTTGTCGACGCCATGCTCTGGCAGTCCGGCGCCTTCGGCAGCCACGCCGAGGAACCCGACCGGGTGCTCGACTCCATGGACCTGGAGCGGGAAAAGGGCATCACCATTCTCGCCAAGAACACCGCGGTCCGCTACGGGGATGTGACGATCAACATTGTCGACACGCCCGGGCACGCCGACTTCGGCGGCGAGGTGGAGCGGGCGCTGTCGATGGTGGACGGCGTGCTGCTGCTGGTGGACGCGAGCGAGGGTCCGCTGCCGCAGACCCGCTTCGTGCTGCGCAAGGCGCTGGCCGCGAAGCTGCCGGTGGTGCTGGTGGTCAACAAGGTGGACCGGCCGGACGCCCGGATCGCCGAGGTCCTCGACGAGACGTACGAGCTCTTCCTGGACCTGGAGGCGACCGAGGAGCAGATCGAGTTCCCGATCGTCTACTGCCAGGCCAAGACGGGCCGGGCCACGCTGGAGCGGCCGGCCGACGGGACGTCCCCGGACAGCCAGGACCTCAAGGCGCTCTTCGACACGCTGGTGGCCACCGTCCCGGCCCCGACGTACGAGGAGGGTGCGCCGCTGCAGGCGCGGGTGGCGACGCTGGACGCTTCGCCGTACCTGGGCCGGCTGGCGCTGTGCCGGGTGCACAACGGGACCATCCGGCGCGGCCAGCAGGCCGCCTGGTGCCGCACCGACGGAACGGTGGAGCGGGTCAAGATCAGCGAGCTGCTGCGCACCGATGGGCTGGAGCGCCGGCCGGTCGACGAGGCCGGCCCGGGCGACCTGGTCGCGGTGGCCGGCATCCCGGACATCACCATCGGCGAGACGCTCGCCGACCCCGAGGACCCGCGCCCGCTGCCGGTGCTCGCGGTGGACGAGCCGTCGATCGCGATGACGGTCGGGGTCAACACCTCGCCGCTGTCCGGGCAGAGCGGGACCAAGCTCACCGCCCGGCTGCTCAAGGCCCGGCTGGACGCCGAGCTGGTCGGCAACGTCTCGCTGCGGGTGCTGCCGACCGAGCGGCCGGACACCTGGGAGGTGCAGGGCCGCGGCGAGTTGCAGCTGGCCGTGCTGGTCGAGCTGATGCGCCGGGAGGGCTTCGAGCTCACCGTCGGCAAGCCGCAGGTGGTGACCCGGCTGGTCGACGGCAAGGTGCACGAGCCGATGGAGCGGCTGACCATCGACGTGCCGGAGGACTACGTCGGGGTGGTCACCCAGCTGCTCGGGCTGCGCCGCGGCCGGCTGGAGCAGATGGTCAACCACGGCACCGGCTGGGTGAGGCTGGAGTACCTGGTGCCGGCGCGCGGGCTGATCGGCTTCCGCACCGAGTTCCTCACCGAGACCCGCGGCACCGGGCTGCTGCACCACGTCTTCGAGAAGTACGAGCCCTGGCACGGCGAGCTGCGGACCCGGCCCAGCGGCGCGCTGGTGGCCGACCGGCGCGGCCTGACCAGCTCGTACGCGCTGTTCGGCCTCCAGGAGCGCGGCTCGCTGTTCGCCGGCCCGGGCGTCGAGGTCTACGAGGGCATGATCGTCGGCGAGAACGCGCGGGCCGACGACATGGACGTCAACCCGACCAAGGAGCGCAAGCTCACCAACGTCCGGTCGTCCTCGGGGGACGAGCTGGAGCGGCTGGTGCCGCCCCGGCTGCTGTCGCTGGAGCAGGCGCTGGAGTTCTGCCGAGAGGACGAGTGCGTGGAGGTGACCCCCGCCGCCGTCCGGCTTCGCAAGGTGGCACTGACGGGTCACGAGCGGGAGAAGTTGCGCGCCCGGCGTTCCAAGGGTGCACTCTGAGTGCAGTCCCGGTTGCATCACGTGGCGTAGTCCGTACCCACCCGTCCGGGCCTGGGCGGCACGGCGGCACGTCGGTTCGGTCACTCCTTGGTCACGATTGGGGGGCCGGTCGTGATGCACCCGGACCCCCGTGGCTAGTGTCCCCAACGTCTGGCGGCACCCCGCCGGGTCCGGTGTGCTCCCGCGCATCGCGGGACGGAGGAGGCGCAAGAACGTGAAGTTGAGGAAAGCAGCGCTGATCGCGCCGGCGGTCGTCATCGCGATGACCGCCGCTGCTTGCGGTGGCGATGACAACGACGGTGGTGGCGGCGGCGGCGACAACAGCGGCGGCGTCACTGGTGGCCAGCTGGTCTACGGATTCGAGACGGCGTTCCCGGAGAACTGGTTCCCGGCGATCGCCGCGGGGAACTCGGTCGCGACGGCGTACGCGGAGATCCGTGTCCTGCTGGCGCCGTTCCGGACCTACCCGGACTTCACCATCAAGCCGGACGCCGACCTCGTCGTCGGTGAGCCGACCACCCAGACGACCGGCGGCAAGCAGGTCGTCACCTACAAGGTCAACCCGGCCGCGGTGTGGAGCGACGGGGACCCGATCGACGCCAAGGACTTCGAGTTCACCTGGCGGATGCAGAAGAGCTCGGACCCGGCCCAGGGCGGGTGCGCCGACCTGATCAGCACCACCGGCTACGACCAGATCGAGTCGGTCGAGGGCGCGGACAACGACAAGACCGTCACGGTGACCTACGCCAAGCCGTTCTCGGACTGGAAGTCGCTGTTCACCCTCTACCCCCAGCACGTCATGGACAAGGGTGACCCGAAGGCCAACTGCACCGCGGTCGCGGCCGGCTGGAAGGCCGCCGAAGGCGTCCCGGTGGCGAGCGGTCCGTTCGTGCTCGACAAGGCCAACATCGACGTCAACAAGAAGACGGCGGTGCTCACCCGCAACGACAAGTGGTGGGGCGAGAAGGCCAAGCTCGACCGCATCGTGCTGCAGGGCATCGGCAACGACCCGGGTGTGTCGGTCAAGGCGCTGCGCAACAACGAAGTCCAGATGATCTACCCGCAGCCGCAGCTCGACCTGGTCAAGAACATCAAGGACCTCGAGCCCAACGTGACGAGCAGGACCAACTTCGGTCTGACGTTCGAGCACATCGACTTCAACACCACGGACGAGCAGCTCGGGCTCAAGGAGGTCCGGCAGGCGATCGCGTACGCGATGAACCGACCGGACGTCGTGGCGAAGACCGTGGGCCAGTTCGACAACCGCGCCCAGGTGCTCAACAACCGCTACTTCGTGAACAACCAGCCGGAGTACGAGGACACCAGCGGTGGCCTCTACGACAAGCAGGACGTCGCGAAGGCCCAGTCGCTGCTCGAGGGCATCGGCTACAAGAAGGGCTCGGACGGCATCTACGCCAAGGCCGGCAAGCGGCTGTCCTTCGAGATGATGACCACCCAGGCCAACCCGCTGCGGGAGAACACGATCGACGTGATCACCGCGCAGCTGAAGCCGGCGGGCATCGAGATCAAGAAGTTCCTCAACGCGGACATCTTCGCGGGCAAGGAGAAGCCGCGGAGCCTGGAGGGCGGCCAGTTCCAGATCGCCCTCTTCGCCTGGGTGAGCGCGCCGTACGTGTCCGGCAACCAGTCGATCTACGCCACCCCGAAGGACAAGAACAACCCGGGGCAGAACTACAGCCGGGCCGGCAACCCCAAGGTGGACGCGCTCTTCCCGCAGATCAACGCGGCGACCGACCAGGCCCAGATCAAGGACCTCGGCAACCAGGTCGACAAGCTGCTGTGGGAGGACCTGTACACGATCCCGCTGTACCAGAAGCCGACCTTCATCGCCTACAACAGCAACTACACCGGCATCGAGGAGAACGCGACCAACGCCGGTCCGCTGTGGGACTCGACGAAGTTCGCCCGCAAGGCGTGACCCAGCCGCAAGGCTGATCGCGAGCACGTGAGTTAGGCGGCCTCCCGGGACGGGGACCCTGTCCCGGGAGGCCGTTTTCCCCCAACCGTTCCGTCTCCCCGCCGGGCGACCCCGCAGCGTAAGGTGACGCTCATGCTGCTGTACACGGTTCGACGCCTGATCGCGTCGGCACTGGTGCTGCTGGCGAGTTCAGCCCTGGTCTTCGCCCTGGTGGCCTCGACCGTCGACCCGCTCGCGCAGTTCCGCACCCGGCAGCCGCTGCCACCGCCCGAGTTCTTCGCCCAGAAGCGGGCGGAGCTCGGCCTCGACGAGCCGGTCCTGCTGCGCTACTGGGAGTGGCTGACCGGGGTGGTGCAGGGCGACTTCGGCAACAACGTCGCGGGCAACCCGGTGGGGCCGACGCTGTTCACCCGGCTCGGCGTGACCGCCCGCATGGTGATCGCCGCCATGGTCCTGTCGATCCTGCTGGCCATCATCGTGGGCGTCTACACGGCGGTCCGGAAGAACAAGGCCGCCGACTACGTCGCGACGATCATCTCGTACATGTTGATCGCGCTGCCGGTGTTCTGGTTCGCGGTGCTGCTCAAGGAGTTCGTCGCGATCCGGTTCAACGAGCTGGTCGGCGAGACGATCTTGTATACGCAAGGCGAGGAGTCAGCCGGCCTGTCGCTGTACGCGGAGGGCTGGGAGCTCTGGAAGGACCGGCTCGGCCACCTCGTGCTGCCGACCATCGCGCTGACCGGCATCACGTACGCGGCCTGGAGCCGCTTCCAGCGCGCCTCGATGCTCGACGTGATGAGCTCGGAATACATGCGGTTCGCCCGGGCCAAGGGCGTGCCGTACCGGCGGGTCCTGATCAAGCATGGCCTGCGCAACGCGCTGATCCCGCTCACCACCGTGGTCGCCCTCGGCGTCGGCGCCATCTTCGGCGGGGCGATCATCACCGAGACGGTGTTCAACTGGAACGGGATGGGCCGCTACTTCACCCAGGACGGGCTCGGTCAGCAGGATCTCAACGTGGTGCTGGGCTGGCTGATCGTCTCGGCCTTCTTCATTGTGCTCTTCAACCTCATCGCAGACTTGCTATATGCGGTGCTGGATCCCCGCATCCGGCTGAGCTGACCGGCATCGAGCGAGGAATGAGGCGGCCATGACAACGGTCCCGCAGCAGATCGACGCCCCGCCCGCGCCGACCGGCGCGTCGGTCGAGCGCGAGTTCACCGTCCAGTCGCGAAGCCAGACCCAGCAGGCGCTGCGCCGATTCCTGCGCAACCGGCTGGCCGTCGGGGCCCTGATCTTCTACGCGATCCTGCTGATCATCGCGTTCTGCGGCCCGCTGGTGTACGGCTGGAGCTTCGACGAGCAGGACGGCAGCTCGCTGTCCGCCGGCCCGGGCACCAACGGGCACCCCCTCGGGACCGACACCATCGGCCGTGACCTGCTCGCGCTGATGATGCGCGGCATCCAGCGGTCCACCTTCATCAGCGTCACCTTCATCGTCATCGCCGGGGTGCTCGGCGTGCTGATCGGCGCGCTGGCCGGCTACTTCGGCCGGTACGTGGACAACATCCTGATGCGGATCGTGGACGTCATCCTCACCATCCCGGTGCTGGTGCTGATCATCGTGATCGCGGCCAACTACCCGGAGGCCCGCTCCCCGCTCGGCATCGCGCTGTTCATCGCGCTGTTCGGCTGGATGGACCTGTCCCGGATCGTGCGCGGCCAGTTCCTCTCGCTCCGCGAGAAGGAGTACGTCGAGGCCGCGCACGCCCTCGGCGCCTCCAACCGGCGGATCATCCTCAAGCACCTCATCCCCAACTCGATCGGCCAGATCATCGTGTGGGCGACGCTGGGCACCGCCCTCGCCGTCATCATCGAGGCGGCGCTGAGCTTCCTCGGCTACGGCGTGCAGGGCGCGGACACCTCGCTCGGCCGGCTGGTCGCCGAGGGCGCCGCCGCCGCCGAGAGCCGGCCTTGGCTGTTCTACTTCCCGGGTCTGGCGATCCTGGCGATCGTGCTGTCGATCAACCTGATCGGCGACGGCATCCGGGATGCCTTCGACCCGTCGGCCAACCGCGTGCGGGCCTGACGCCGACCGCGTCCCGCCCTCGTTGCCCTGTCCCCTGGATCTGCGAAGCGGAGCACCATGGCGACCTTGACCGACCCCGCCGCCGAGCGGCGGCCCGCGAGCACCGACGCGGTGCTCGAGGTGGACGACCTCAACGTCCGCTTCCCGACCGACGACGGCGTCGTGCACGCGGTGCGCGGGGTCAGCTTCAGCCTGCGCCCCGGTGAGGTGCTCGGCATCGTCGGCGAGTCCGGCTCCGGCAAGTCGGTCACCTCGCTGGCGGTGATGGGGCTGCTGCCGACCTCGGCGAAGATCACCGGGTCGGTCCGCTTCCGTGGCCGCGAGCTGCTGGGGCTCAAGGACGCGGAGATGTCCGCCTTCCGCGGCAAGTCGGTCGCCATGATCTTCCAGGACCCGATGACCTCGCTGGACCCGGTCTACCGGATCGGCAACCAGATCGCCGAGACCGTCCGCCAGCACGACAAGTCCATCTCGCGGCAGGGCGCGAAGGCCCGCGCGGTCGACCTGCTCAAGCTGGTCGGCATCCCCAACGCCGAGCGCCGCATCGACTCGTACCCGCACGAGTTCTCCGGTGGCATGCGGCAGCGGGTGGTGATCGCGATCGCGATCGCGAACCAGCCCGAGGTGATCATCGCCGACGAGCCGACGACCGCGCTCGACGTGACCGTGCAGGCCCAGGTGCTCGAGGTGCTCAAGACGGCCCAGGACGAGACCGGAGCCGCCACCGTGCTGATCACCCACGACCTCGGCGTGGTCGCCGGCATGGTGGACCGGGTGCTGGTCATGTATGCCGGCCGCGCGGTCGAGAAGGGCACCGTCGACGACGTCTTCTACCGGCCCAAGATGCCGTACTCGATCGGCCTGCTGGGCTCCATGCCCCGGGTGGACACCGGCGACCGGCAGCGGCTGACCCCGATCAAGGGGGCCCCGCCGTCGCTGATCAGCCCGCCGCCGGGCTGCCCGTTCGGCCCGCGCTGCCCGCTGCACTACGCCAAGTGCGACGAGCAGGAGCCCGATCTCTACCAGGTGGACGGCCCGGGGCACACCGCCGCCTGCATCCGGGTCAACGAGCTGATCGCCGCGGACGTCGCCCCCCAGGACATCTTCAGCGACGACTCCAGCGACACCACGCTGGCCGCGGCGGCCGCCGTCGGCGAGTCGGCGCTGGCCGAGCAGGGCCTCGGCGACCAGGCCGCGGCCGGTGGGGTGCCCGTCGAGCCGCCCCCCATCCCCGGGGTCAGGCCCGATGCCGTCAGCACCGATGCCCTCCGGACCGAGACCCCCGTCGTCGCCGAGGTGCACCGCGACCACGACCCCGAGGAGCGCGCATGACCGCCGCCACGCCGGACGCCCCGATCCGGCAGCGGGGGGTCGACGCGGACCCGGTGCTCGTCGTGCGCGGCCTGGAGAAGTACTTCCCGATCAAGGGCGGCGGGCTGATCCGTCGCACGGTCGGGAACGTCAAGGCCGTCGACGGCATCGACCTCGACCTCTACCCGGGCGAGACGCTCGGCCTGGTCGGCGAGTCCGGCTGCGGCAAGTCGACCACCGGCCGGGCGATCCTCAACCTGCAGCCGGCCACCGCCGGGTCGGTGAAGTACAACGGCCGCGAGCTCACCACCCTCAACCGGCGGACCATGCGGCCGCTGCGGCGGGAGATCCAGATCGTCTTCCAGGACCCGTACGCCTCGCTGAACCCGCGGCTGCCGGTGCTCGACATCGTCGGCGAGCCGCTGATCATCCACAAGGTGGTGCCCCGGTCGCAGCTGCGCGAGCGGGTCAACCAGCTGCTGGAGACGGTCGGCCTCAACCCGGAGCACAACAACCGCTACCCGCACGAGTTCTCCGGCGGCCAGCGGCAGCGGATCGGCATCGCCCGCGCGCTCGCGCTCGAGCCCAAGGTGCTGATCCTGGACGAGCCGGTGTCCGCGCTGGACGTGTCCATCCAGGCCGGCGTGGTCAACCTGCTCGAGGACCTGCGCGACCAGCTCGGCCTGTCCTACCTCTTCATCGCGCACGACCTGTCGGTGGTCCGGCACACCTCGGACCGGGTCGCGGTGATGTACCTCGGCAAGATCGTCGAGACCGCGTCGACCGACGACCTGTTCGACCGGCCGGCGCACCCGTACACGCAGGCGCTGCTGTCCGCGATCCCGATCCCGGACCCGCAGCGGGAGCGACAGCGCCGGCGGATCCTGCTCACCGGCGACGTGCCCAGCCCGGCCAACCCGCCGTCGGGCTGCCGGTTCCGCACCCGGTGCCCCAAGTTCGCCAACCAGCTCTCCGACGACCAGCGCGAGAAGTGCATCAACGAGGACCCGCCGCTGATCGACCGGGGCAACGGGCACCCCGCCGCCTGCCACTACGCCGAGGTGCTGACGCTCCTCTAACTCCGGGCCGGGCCGCCGGTGGTCGGGCGGCCCGACCCGGGTGGCAGGGCGGTCGCGGCACTAACCTGGGCGCCATGTCAGCTGTCCCCGCCCGCCGGATGCTGCTCGTGCACGCGCACCCGGACGACGAGACGATCGGCACCGGCGCGGTGATGGCGCGGTACGTGGCCGAGGGCACCCAGGTCACGCTCGTCACCTGCACGCTGGGCGAGGAGGGCGAGGTGCTGGTGCCGGCGCTGGCGCACCTGGCCAAGGACGAGGGCGACCAGCTCGGCGGCTACCGCATCCACGAGCTGACCGAGGCGATGCGGGCGCTCGGCGTGACCGACCAGCGCTTCCTCGGCGGTCCCGGGCGGTGGCGGGACAGCGGCATGATGGGCCTGCCGGAAAACGACGCGCCCCGCGCCTTCTGGCGGGCCGACATGACCGAGGCGACCCGGGAGCTGGTCGCGATCGTGCGCGAGGTGCGCCCGCAGGTCCTGGTCACCTACGACGAGAACGGCGGCTACGGCCACCCGGACCACATCCAGGCGCACCGGGTGGCGATGGCCGCGGTGGACGCGGCCGCCGACCCGGCGTTCGCGCCGGAGGCCGGCGAGCCGTGGGCGGTGGCCAAGGTCTACTGGACCGCGGTGCCGCGGTCCGCGCTCAAGCGCGGCATCGAGCTGATGATCGAGGCGGGGGAGAGCGGCTTCTTCGGCACCGACAGCGTCGACGACCTGCCCTTCGTGCTGGACGACGAGCTGGTCACCGCGGGCATCGACGGCCGGGCGTACCTGCCGGCCAAGCTGGCCGCGATGCGGGCGCACGCGAGCCAGATCAGCGTCGACGGGCCGTTCTTCTCGCTGGCGGAGAAGGTAGGTGAGGAGGCGTTCGGGATCGAGTACTTCCGGCTGGTGCGGGGCCGCCCCGGGCCGGCGGACGGTCCGGACGGCCGGGAGGCCGACCTGTTCGCCGGGTTGTCGTGATGGCTGCTCGGGCCGGGTCCGGCGCCGCGCCGAGGTCGGCCACGGCCCGGCACGCGTCCGTCGCCGAGGCCGCGCCGGGACCGGCGGACCGGCAGGACGCGGCGTCCGGGCCGCCGGCGGCGCCGGGGTCCGACTCGCTGCTGCTGAGGGTCTGCTGGGGCCTGCTGGTGCTGGTCGCGGCGGCCGCGCTGGCGGTGCTCGAGTCGTTCCTGGTGCCGCTGCGGTTAGGCACCGTCCCGCTGCCGCTGTGCGTGCCGCTGGCCATGGTCGGCAACGTGGTGCTGGCCCGGCTGGCCGGCGGGCTGACCGGCCGGCCGCTGCTCGGCGTGCTGCCGCCGGTGCTCTGGCTGGCCGTGGTGCTCGTGTTCTCCCTGCCCCGGGCCGAGGGGGACCTGGTGGTGCCCGGCACCCTCACCGGGCTGGTCTTCCTCTTCGCCGGCGCGGTGGCCGGGGCGTACGGGGCGGCCTCGACCGCGACCCGCAGAGCGAACCCGACAATTGTAGCCGGAGGGTAGAGTTCGGCACGTGGAGAGCGCAGCGCGGCGGCCGGAGCCCGCGTGCGGCGCCGTGTCGTCGGTGAGCTCGCTGCCGGCCGAGCCGGACCAGGTCCGGCAGCGCCGCTACCGGGACACCATGGGCCTGTTCCCGACCGGCGTGACGCTGCTCACCACCCGGTCACCGGACGGCGACGACCACGGCATGACGGCCAACAGCGTGACCTCGGTGTCGCTGGACCCGCTGCTGCTGCTGGTCTGCGTGGAGCACGCCTCGCGGCTGCACGGCGCGCTGCTCGCCTCCGGGCTGTGGGCGATCTCGGTGCTGCCGGTGCACGCCGAGCCGCTGTCCCGCCGGCTGGCCCGGCGCGGGCACAGCACGACCGAGGCGATGGCCACCATGCCGCACCATCGCGGCCCGGAGACCGGGGCGCTGCTGCTCGACGAGGCCCTGTCCACGATCGAGTGCCGCACCTGGGCCGTGCACCCGGGCGGCGACCACACCGTGGTGATCGGCGAGGTGTTGGCGCTGGCCAGCCCGCGCCCTGACCTGCCCCCGCTGGCCTGGCACCGCGGCCGCTACACCGGGCTCGCCGGGGACTGAGCGAGCGGACCCGGCACTCCGGTCGGGTGACGCCCGGCGTGCCCGGCTCGTGCCGACCGGCGCGGCGGACCAGGATGGGGCCCCATGCGGTTCGTGGCCGACCTGCACGTGCACTCCCGGCACTCGATGGCGTGCAGCCGCGACTGTGACCTGGAGCACCTGGCCTGGTGGGCGGCCCGCAAGGGGATCGCGCTGATCGGCACCGGGGACCTGTGCCACCCGGCCTGGTCGGCGGAGATCCGGGACAAGCTGGTCCCGGCCGAGCCGGGGCTGTTCCGGCTGCGGCCGGACCTGGAGCGCTCGGTGCTGGCCACGCTGCCGCCGGCGGTCCGGACCCCGGTGCGCTTCCAGCTGTCGGTGGAGATCTCCACGATCTACAAGCGGGGTGACCGCACCCGCAAGGTGCACCACCTGCTCTACGCGCCCGACCTCGGGGTGGCCGCGGAGCTGACCCGGCGGCTGGCCCGGATCGGCAACATCGCCTCGGACGGCCGGCCGATCCTCGGGCTGGACTCCCGCGACCTGCTGGAGACGCTGCTGTCCTCGGGCGAGGGCGGCTACCTGGTGCCGGCGCACGTGTGGACCCCGTGGTTCGCCGCGCTCGGCTCGAAGTCCGGCTTCGACTCGATCGCCGACTGCTACGCCGACCTGGCCGACCACATCTTCGCGATCGAGACCGGGCTGTCCTCCGACCCGGCGATGAACCACCGGGTGTCCTCGCTGGATCGCTACCGGCTGGTGTCCAACTCGGACGCGCACTCGCCGCCGGCGCTGGGCCGGGAGGCCACCGTGCTGGACACCGAGCTGTCGTACGCCGGCGTCCGCGCCGCGCTGGAGACCGGCGACGGGCTGGCCGGCACGCTGGAGTTCTTCCCCGAGGAGGGCAAGTACCACCTGGACGGGCACCGGGGCTGCGCGGTCCGGCTTGAGCCGGCCGAGACCCGGGCGCTCGACGGCCGCTGCCCGGCCTGCGGCAAGCCGATCACCGTCGGCGTACTGCACCGGGTCGAGGCGCTGGCCGACCGGGCCGCCGGGGTGACCCCGGCCGGGGCGCCGCCGTGGTTCTGCTTCGTGCAGCTGCCGCAGGTGGTCGGCGAGATCCTGGGCGTCGGTCCGCGGACCAAGACGGTGGAGGCCGAGGTGGCCCGGCTGGTCGCCCGGTTCGGCCCGGAGCTGGTGGTGCTGCAGGACGTGCCGCTGGACGACCTGGCGGCCGCGGGCTCGCCGGCGCTGGCCGAGGCGGTCGGCCGGCTGCGCCGCGGGCAGGTGGTGCTCGCCGGCGGCTACGACGGCGAGTACGGCGTGGTCCGCCTCTTCGAGCCCAAGGAGCTGGCCGACCTGCGCCTGGTGGCCGGCACCCACGCACTCTTCGAGCTGCCCTCCGCACCCACCCCTCCCCCCCACCCGACCCACTCCTCGCGCTCCGGCTACGTCTCTGCTCCCGCCCGTGGAGCAGAGACGTAGCGGAACTGGAGGGCACCTCCCGGGGGAGGACGGGCTGTTCGCGGCGCCGGAGCCGGCCGTCCTGGAAGCGCCGGTGGCCGAGGCGGTCGACGAGGGCGTGCTCGGCGGGTTGGATCCGGACCAGCGGGCCGCCGCGGCGGCGCCCGGCCCGGTGCTGGTGGTCGCCGGCCCGGGCACCGGCAAGACCCGGACGCTCACCCACCGTATCGCCCACCTGGTCCGCGAGCGGGGCGTGCCGGCCGCGGAGTGCCTGGCCATCACGTTCACCCGGCGGGCCGCGGCCGAGCTGACCGAGCGGCTGTCCGCGCTCGGCGCGGCCGACGTGCTGGTCACCACGTTCCACGGCCTCGGCCTGCGCATCGTCCGCGAGCACGCCGCCGCGCTCGGCCTGGCCGGCGACGTGCGGGTGGTGGACGAGGCCGAGCGGCTGGCGCTGGCCCGGGAGGCGCTGGGCGACCCGGCGTCGTACCGGGACGCCGGCCGGCTGCTCGAGCTGGTGTCCCGGCTGGCCCGCGATCCGGCCGCCGTCCCGGAGGACCGGCTGCGGGAGGCGGCCGGTCCGCTGGCCCGCTACCGGGCCGGCAAGCGGGCCCGCGGGCTGGTCGACCTGGACGACTTGCTCGCGCTGCCGGTCGCGCTGCTGTCCGGCGACGAGGAGCTGGCGGCGGCGTACCGGCGGCGCTGGCCGCACCTGGCCGTGGACGAGTACCAGGACGTGGACCCGGCCCAGTACGCGCTGCTGCGGCTGCTCTGCCCGCCGGACGGCGACCTGTGCGCGATCGGCGATCCGGACCAGGCGATCTACTCGTTCCGCGGGGCGGACGTCGGCTTCTTCCTCCGCTTCGCCGCCGACTTCCCGGCGGCGCGGACGGTCCGGCTGGCCCGCAACTACCGCAGCACGGCGACGATCCTGGCCGGCGCGCTGGCCGCGGTGGCGCCGACCACGCTGGTGCCCGACCGCGAGCTGACCGCGGTCGCGCCCGGCGCCGGGCCGGACCGGATCACCGTGCACGCCGCCGCCGACGAGGCGGCCGAGGCGTCCTTCGTGGTCGGCGCGGTGGAGCGGCTGATGGGCGGCTCCGACCTCACCTCGTTCCTGCGCGGGGCCGCCGACACCTGGCACGACGCGGTCCACTCGTACGCGGACATCGCGGTGCTCTACCGCACCGACGCCCAGTCCCGGGCGCTGGTGGACGCGCTGGAGGCGGCCGGGGTGCCGTACCAGAAGCGGTCCCACCACCGGCTCGGCGACCAGCCGGGGGTGCGCGAGCTGCTGGCCGTGCTGCGGGCGGACCTGCAGCGGGCGGCCGGTGACCCGCGGCCGGTGCTGGCCCGGGTGCGGGCCGCCGCCCAGGTGGCGATCGACCGGGCCGGCGGGCTGGCCGGGCCCGGGTCGGCGGAACCGGCGGCGGCGATCGGGGCCGACGACTGGTCCCGGCTGGCCCCGGCCACCGCGCGGGCGGTGGGCCGCGACGACGACCCGGCCGGCGGTGGCGCGACCGGTGGGGACCGGGCGCTGCGGGTGGCCGGGCTGCGGGCCGCGGTCGAGCTGCTCAGCCCGCTGGCCGAACGGGCCGGCGCGGACGCGGCGGCGTTCCTGGCCGAGCTCGCCCTCGGTGCCGAGGTGGACCTGTGGGACCCGCGGGCGGACCGGATCTCGCTGCTCACCCTGCACGCGGCCAAGGGGCTGGAGTTCCCGGTCGTGTTCCTGGTCGGCTGCGAAGACGGGCTGCTGCCGTTCCGCTTCCCCGGCCAGCTCGGGGACGTGGCGGAGGAGCGCCGGCTCTTCTTCGTCGGGATGACCCGGGCCCGGACCCACCTGCTGCTCAGCGCCGCCCGCCGGCGCACCGTCCGCGGCGAGACCCGCGAGCCGTCGCCGTCGCCGTTCCTGGCCGACCTGCCCGCCGACCTCCTGTTGCGCACCACCCGGGCGACCGCGCGACCACGGACAGTGCAGCTGCGTTTGATATGACCCGACGGCTATGACTCGGCCGGGCGATTGACGCGCCATCACTGAGACGACACCTTCGGACACACACAGTGTGCCGCCGTCCGGCGTACCGATCCCGTCCGCCCGGCGGCCGAGGAGGCCCCATGTCACGGTTCCCTGGTCGGCGAGTGCTGCTGACCTCCGTATCCGCCGCAGCGGCGATCCTGCTCGCGGTGTCGGCGACCCCGGCCCAGGCCGGTCCCGCCCCGTCCGCCCCGGCCGCCGCGCCGGCGTCCGCCCAGTACGAAGTGGGCGGCGCGCGCACCGCCATCCAGCGCAGCGAGGTGGCGAGCACCGGCGCGGCCATCGACGGCGCCGAGCACGGCTCGCTCTTCGTCAGCGCGACACCGGCCGAGGTGGCCGCGATCCGCAAGCTCGGCTTCACCGTCACGGCGGTGCCGCCGGTCGGCTCCGGCACCCCCAGCGGCCCGGGGACCAACGACTTCCCGTCGGCCGACAGCGCCTACCACAACTACGCGGAGCAGAACGCGGTGGTCGACTCGGCGATCGCCTCCTACCCGGGGCTGATCCGCCGGCAGAGCATCGGCTCCTCGTACGAGGGCCGGCAACTGACCGCCGTGAAGATCAGCGACAACGTCGCCACCGACGAGAACGAGCCCGAGGTCCTCTTCACCTGCCAGCAGCACGCCCGGGAGCACCTTACCCCGGAGATGTGCCTCTACATCATCACCGAGCTGACCTCGAAGCACGCCACCGACGCGCAGATCCGCGGCCTGGTCGACAGCCGGGAGATCTGGATCGTCGTCTCGGTGAACCCGGACGGCTCCGAGTACGACATCGCCACCGGATCGTATCGGTCCTGGCGGAAGAACCGGCAGCCGAACTCCGGCTCGTCGTACGTCGGCACCGACCTCAACCGCAACTGGTCCTACCAGTGGGGCTGCTGCGGCGGCTCGTCCGGCAGCACCTCGTCGGAGACCTACCGCGGCCCGGCCGCCTTCTCGGCGCCGGAGACCCAGCGGGTGCGCGACTTCGTGAACAGCCGGGTCGTCGGCGGCGTGCAGCAGATCAAGGCCAACATCGACTTCCACACCTACTCGGAGCTGGTGCTGTGGCCGTACGGCTACACGTACAGCGACACGGCGCCCGGGTTGACCGCCGCGGACCGGGCCGCGCTGGCCCGGCTGGGGCAGAACATGGCCGCCACCAACGGTTACACCCCGGAGCAGGCGAGCGATCTCTACATCGCCGACGGAACGATCAACGACTGGATGTGGGGTCAGCACAAGATCTTCAGCTACACCTTCGAGATGTACCCGCGCTCCTCCACCGGCGGCGGCTTCTACCCGCCGGACGAGGTGATCGGCCGGGAGACCACCCGCAACCGGGCCGCGGTCATCCAGCTGCTCGACGCGGCCGACTGCCCGTACGAGGTGACCGGTGGGACCTGCGGCTCCACGCCGCCGGGCACCACGTTCACCAACGGCACCGACATCACCATCCCGGACAACAACACGGCGGTCAGCTCGCCGATCACGGTGTCCGGCCTGTCCGGCAGCGCCGGCTCGGCGACCCCGGTCGCGGTCGACATCCGGCACACCTACCGCGGTGACCTGGTCATCGACCTGCTCGCTCCGGACGGCTCCGCGTACCGGCTGAAGAACTCGTCCAGCTCGGACTCGGCCGACAACGTCATCACGACCTACACCGCCAACGTCTCCACCGAGACGAAGAACGGCACCTGGCGGCTGCAGGTCCGGGACGTCTACTCCACCGACACGGGCTACATCAACAGCTGGAGCATCACCCTCTAGGATCCGTCGCCCGGACACCCCGCGGGGTGGGTCGCCGCACCGGTGACCCACCCCGCGGACCGTCCGTCACGGGTTGATCACCGGTACGCCGGGTAAGTGATCAATACGGCGTGTCCGCTCTAAACCGGCCGGAAGAGCGGGCAGACTGGTCACAATGCGTGTCGGGGCAGACGGGAGACTCCAGGTGGCGAAGAGGACTCGTCCGGGCGGATCCGCTCGTGCGGGCGACCCGGCCCGTCGCGGTGAGGCGGCCCCCAAGGGCACGCCCGCCGAGGAGTCGGCGCGGGTGGCGGAGCGGCTGTCGACGCCCAGTCCCACCAGCACCCGGGCCGGGCTGCCCCGCCGGGTGCCGGCCGCCCACCTGGTGCCGGGCGCGTTCAGCGGGCCGGAGCAGCCGGCGGTCGCGGCGCGGTCGGCCGAGGAGGTCCGCAGCCGGCTGGACGACTACACCGACGGGGTGCGCCGGGCCCGCCGGGCCCCCGACGGGGGGCCGTGACCACGCTCGACCTCAACGCCGACGTCGGGGAGTCGTACGGGGCCTGGACCCTCGGCGACGACGACGCGGTCCTCGACGTGGTCACCAGCGCCAACGTCGCCTGCGGCTTCCACGCCGGCGACCCGCGCACGCTGCTGCGCACGGTCGAGGCGGCGGCCGCCCGCGGGGTCGCGGTCGGCGCCCAGGTGTCGTACCCGGACCTGGTCGGCTTCGGCCGCCGGGAGATGGACCTGGCCCCGGCCGAGGTCACCGCGGACGTGCTCTACCAGGTCGGCGCGCTGGCCGGGCTGGCGCGGGCGGCCGGCACCGCGGTCCGCTACGTCAAGCCGCACGGCGCGCTCTACCACCGGGTGGCGCGCGACCCGGTGACCGCGGGCGCGCTGGCCGAGGCGGTGCGCCGCTACGACCCCGGGCTGCCGGTGCTGCTGTTGGCCAGCTCACCCGGGCTGGCCGCGATCCGGGAGGCCGGGCTGACGGGGGTGGGGGAGTGCTTCGCCGACCGCGGCTACGCGCCCGATGGCGGGCTGCTGCCCCGCGGCGGGCCGGGCGCGGTGCTCACCGACCCGGCCGAGGTTGCCATCCGGGCGGTCCGGATGGCCACCGGTGAGGTGGTCGCGGCGGATGGCAGCTTGTTGCGACTGGACGCCGCCTCGATGTGCCTGCACGGCGACACCCCGGGGGCGGCGGCGCTGGCCCGTGCGGTCCGCGACGCGCTGGTCGCGGCCGGGGTGGAGCTGGCCCCGTTCAGCCGGGGCTGAGCCGGTAGCGGTAGCGGTGGTGCGGGGCGAAGCCGAGCCGGTCGTAGAGCGCCAGCGCGGGCGCGTTCTCCGCCGCCACCTGGAGGTACGCGCTGTGCGCGCCGAGCCCGTCCGCCCACCGCAGCAGCTCGCGCATCACGTGCGAGGCCAACCCGCGGCGGCGGTGCGCCGGGTCGACCTCGACCGCGGTGACGCCCACCCAGCCGTCGTCCACCGAAGCCCGGGCGATCGCCAGCACGGTGCCGCCGGACCGGACGACGGCGAAGCCCGGGGCCCGCGCGGCGGTCATGATGGCCCGTCCGACCTGCGGCAACGGCTCGCCGCCACGGTAGTGGTACGCCCCCAGCCAGTCGTCGCCGGGCACCGGCTCCACCAGCACCGGAGGCAGGTCGGCCCGGGCCGGCAGCCGGCCCAGGGTCACCGCCACGTCCGCCACCAGCACCACGGTCGGGTTGTACGCGGTCCAGCCGCGGGCCTCCAGGGCGCCGTCCAGCGCCTCCCGGGCTGGCGCGGGGACCACCATGCGGGCCGGCAGGCCGCGCTCGCCGTACCAGGCGTGGACCTCGGCCAGCGCCTCGTCCAGCGGGCGGCCGGGGTCGCCCAGCGGGAGTACCGAGTTGGCCCGGCCGGTGAAGCCCTCCGCGGCCCGCAGCAGCCACCGGCCCAGCCAGCGGCTGTCCGGGGCCTGCCAGCCCTTCGCGGCCACCTCCTCCAGTGCCAGCACGTCGACCGGTGCGGCCGGAACCTGCTTCAGCACGTGCACCTCTGACCGCGGAATGTCCACTACGCTGTTGTTTCGGCGCCGCACCGACAAGGTGGCCGGATCCTCCCGAACCAGGATCCCCACCACGTCGGTGTAGTGGCGGCGGCCCGACGGGCCGGCGTCCGGACCGCCCGTGATCCGGCGGACGACCACCTTCCGCCCCACGAGTTCGTCCGCCGCCACGCGCGGCATACTAAGGAAAGCCCGCGAAGAGAGGACCGCCCCCGTGACGTACGTTATCGCCGAGCCCTGTGTGGACTTGCTCGACAAGGCGTGCATCGAGGAGTGTCCGGTCGACTGCATCTACGAGGGCAAGCGCATGCTCTACATCCACCCCGACGAGTGCGTGGACTGTGGGGCCTGCGAGCCCGTCTGCCCGGTCGAGGCGATCTTCTACGAGGACGACGTCCCGGAGAAGTGGAAGGACTACTACCGGGCCAACGTCGACTTCTTCGACGACCTCGGCTCGCCCGGCGGCGCAGCCAAGGTCGGCAAGATCGACAAGGACCACCCGCTGGTGGCGGCCCTGCCTCCCCAGGTGACCGAGCACTGACCCCGGACACCGGCTGGTCCGACCGGCTGCCGGACTTCCCCTGGGACTCGCTCGCGCCGGCCAAGGCGCGGGCGTCCGGACATCCCGGCGGCCTGGTCGACCTGTCCATGGGCACCCCGGTCGACCCCACGCCGCCGCTGGTCCGGGCGGCGCTCGCCGCCGCCGCGGACGCCCCCGGCTATCCGCTGACTGCCGGCACCCCGGCGTTGCGGGCGGCGGCCGCCGGCTGGCTGGCCCGCCGGCACGGCGTCACCGGCCTCGACCCGGCGGCGGTGCTGCCCACGATCGGCTCCAAGGAGCTGGTCACGCTGCTGCCGCTGCTGCTCGGGGTCCGCCCCGGCGACCGGGTGGTGCTGCCCGAGGTGGCCTACCCGTCGTACGAGGTGGGCGCCCGCATCGCCGGCGCGTCGCCGGTGCGGGCGGACGGGCTGGTCGCCGCCGGGCCGGGTCCGGTCGCGCTGGTCTGGGTCAACTCCCCGGCGAACCCGACCGGCCGGGTGCTGCCCGCCGCCCACCTGCGCAAGGTGGTCGACTGGGCGCGGGAGCGCGGCGCGGTGGTGGTCAGCGACGAGTGCTACCTGGACTTCGGCTGGGAGGCGTCGCCGGTCTCGGTGCTGCACCCGTCGGTGAGTGGCGTGGATCACACCGGCGTGCTGGCCGTGCACTCGCTGTCCAAGCGGTCCAACCTGGCCGGCTACCGGGCCGGCTTCGTGGCCGGCGACCCCCGCCTGGTCGCCGCCCTGCTCGCGGTGCGCAAGCACGCCGGGCTCATCGTGCCGGCGCCGGTGCAGGCGGCCGCGGTGGCCGCGTACGGCGACGACTCGCACGTGACCGACCAGCGGGCCCGCTATGCCGCCCGCCGGGCGGCGCTGCGGCCGGCGCTGGCGGCGGCCGGCTTCACCGTCGAGCACTCCGAGGCCGGGCTCTACCTGTGGGCGACCGCCGGCGAGGACTGCTGGGCCTCGGTGGACCGGCTGGCCGACCTGGGCATCCTGGTCGCGCCCGGCTCCTTCTACGGTCCCGCCGGCAGCCGGCACGTCCGGGTCGCCCTCACCGCCACCGACGACCGCGTCGCCGCGGCCACCTCCCGCCTGGCGGCCTAGGGTGTGTCGACAGACACACCTAGACCCCGCCTGGAGCTCGCAGCGGGCGGAGCCGCCGGGTCGGGTCAGGCGGCCGGGGGGATCTTGGCGACCTCGAAGCGGATGCGGTCGGTGCGGGCGCCGTCGTCGACCCGCCAGCCCTCACTCCGGGTCCACCGCCGGCCGTCGTGGGCGACCGCCTCGATGCCGAGCCGGTCGGCCTTGGCGACCAGCCAGCCGACGGTCGTCCAGCCCGCGACCGGGCGCAGCTCGCCGGCCTGCGGCGAGGCGGCCAGCCGGGTGTGCGGCAGCTCCAGCCCGAGCAGCTCCAGCACCTTGGCCGGGCTGGCGGCCACCGTCGGCTCCGGGAACGCGCAGGACAGCAGCGCCGGCTCCGTCCCGACGAACGCGCCGGCCAGCGTCTCGGCCTGGTCCTCCCACTGCTGGTACGCCGTCGGGTGCCCGCTCTGCTGCACCGCCTGGGCGGCCACGGTGAGTTGCTTGCGCTGCCAGCCGGGCACCTTGACCAGCGCGTCGAAGAACTTGCCGGCCGAGTAGCGCGGGTCGAGGACCTGGCCGGGGCTGCCCCAGCCCTGGCTGGGCCGCTGCTGGAACAGGCCGAGCGAGTCGCGGTCGCCGTACTCGATGTTGTTGAGCTTGGACTCCTGCAGCGCGGTGGCCAGCGCGATGGTGACCGCGCGGCGCGGCAGCTCCCGCTTGACCGCGACCGCGGTGATGGTCGCCGCGTTGGCCGCCTGCTCGGTGCTCAGCTCGTACGGCGAGCCGGCGATGTCGCAGCGGGACTGCACCGCCGCCGGCAGCTGGACCCGGCTCATCAGCGACCGGACCCCGACCGCGACCAGCCCGACCACCACGCCGATCACGAGGAGGACGGCCAGCACGCGGCGGAAGGTGCGGGTCACGGCGGCCTACGCGTTCGCGTGCAGGTCGGCGTTGAGACCGGCCCAGGACCGCCCGGCCGGCCCGCCGCGGGGCACGACCTCGAGCGCGCCGGTCACGCTGTGCCGCCGGAACAGCAGCCCGTCCCGGCCGGAAAGCTCCCGCGCCTTGACGACGAGACCGTCCGGCAGCGTCACCTTGGACCCGGCGGTCACGTAGCAGCCGGCCTCCACCACGCAGTCGTCGCCGAGGGACAGCCCGATGCCCGCGTTCGCCCCGATCAGGCAGCGCTCGCCGACCGAGATGACCTCGGTGCCGCCGCCGGACAGGGTGCCCATGATCGACGCGCCGCCGCCGACGTCGGAGCCGTCGCCGACCACCACGCCGGCCGAGATCCGGCCCTCCACCATCGACGTGCCGAGGGTGCCGGCGTTGTAGTTGACGAAGCCCTCGTGCATCACGGTGGTGCCCTCGGCCAGGTGCGCGCCCAGCCGGACCCGGTCCGCGTCCGCGATCCGGACCCCGCCGGGCACCACGTAGTCGGTCATCCGGGGGAACTTGTCCACCCCGAGGACCTGCACCGGCCCGGAGAAGAGCAGCCGCAGCCGGGTCTCCTCGAAGTCCTCCGGCGGGCACGGCCCGGCGGTCGTCCAGACCACGTTGGGCAGCACGCCGAAGATGCCCGCCATGGACAGCGCGTGCGGGCGGACCAGCCGGCGGCTGAGCAGGTGGAGCCGAAGGTAGGCATCCGCGGTGTCGGCCGGGGGCGCGGACAGGTCGTCGATGCGCACCGACAGCGGCCGCCGGGAGGTGCCGCGGCGCTCGTCGGCCGCGGCCAGCGCCTCGAAGGCGGGCGGCGGGGTGGCGTCGCACGGGCGCGGGCCCAGCGCCGGCGCCGGGAACCAGACGTCGAGAACCCGACCACCGTCGGTGACGGTGGCCAGTCCGTCCCCCCAGGCGCCTGCGGTCACCCCGCCACCGTACCGGGCGCGCCGGAGAGGCCGGCGGCTACCGTGGCACGGGTGACGCTCGACCTGGCCGCCGACGGCGGCGCGCTCACCGCTGCCCTGGTGGACCTGCCCTCGGTGTCCGGCAGCGAGGGCCCGCTGGCCGACGCGGTCCAGGCCGCGCTGCGCGCGGTGCCCGGCCTGGAGGTGGTCCGGGACGGCGACGCGGTGCTCGCCCGCACCGATCTCGGCCGGCCCCGGCGGGTGCTGCTGGCCGGCCACCTCGACACCGTCCCGGTGGCCGGCAACCTGCCGTCCCGGGTGGACGGCGACGTGCTGCACGGCTGCGGCACCTCGGACATGAAGTCCGGGGTCGCGGTGCTGCTGCGGGTCGGCGCGGCGCTGGCCGCGGCGCCCGAGCTGGCCGACGACCTCACCCTGGTCTGCTACGACAACGAGGAGGTCGAGGCCAGCCGCAACGGGCTGGGCCGGGTCGCCCGCACCCGCCCGGAGTGGCTGGCCGCCGACCTGGCGGTCCTGCTGGAGCCGACCTCCGGGCTGGTCGAGGCCGGCTGCCAGGGCACCCTGCGGGCGTCGGTGACCACCCGCGGCCGGCGGGCGCACAGCGCGCGGTCCTGGCTCGGGGTCAACGCCGTGCACGCCGCGGCGCCGGTGCTGGCCCGGCTGGCGGCGTACGAGGCGCGCTCGGTCACGGTGGACGGCTGCACGTACCGGGAGGGGCTGAACGCGGTCGGCATCGCCGGCGGGGTGGCCGGCAACGTGCTGCCGGACGAGTGCGTGGTGACCGTCAACTTCCGGTTCGCGCCGGACCGGTCCGAGGCGGCCGCCGCCGAGCACGTGGCCACCGTCTTCTCCGGACTGGACTGCGCGGTGTCCGTGGTGGACAGCGCCCCCGGCGCGCTGCCCGGGCTGGGGGCGCCGGCGGCGCGGGACTTCGTGGCCGCGGTCGGCACCGCCCCGGTGGCGAAGCTCGGCTGGACCGACGTGTCCCGCTTCGCCGCGCTCGGCATCCCGGCCGTCAACTTCGGACCGGGCGACCCCAACCTCGCCCACACCCGGGAGGAGCACGTGCTGCTGCCGCGGATCGCCGACTGCGAGGCCGCGCTGCGGGCCTACCTCACCCGGTCTGCGGGCCTCACCCGGTCTGCGGGGCGCTGAAGGCCGGCCCGTCGCCGATCCCGACCACCTGCCGGTCCACCCCGAACCGGTACGGCAGCACGACCAGGGTGCCGCCGGCGGCGGCCAGCACGGCCGACTCGGCCGGCAGCAGCTAGCCGCCGGCGCAGGCGCGGGCAGCCGGCGAGCTCGCCGACGCCGAGCGGGCGGCCGGCCGGCCGCGTCGAGCACGGTCAGCCAGGTGGTGCCGGGACCGCCCGGGAACACGCCGGCCAGCAGGTACCAACGGCCCAGGGCGACCGAGGCCAGCGCCGGCCGGTGTCAGCGGATCGCGCCCGGGCGGGCCGGGCGGGGCCGGGCCGGTAGTTTGCCCTCCGTGCGGCGGACGGTGGTGGCCCTGGCCCTGGTGGCCGGGCTGCTGGCCGGCTGCCAGGACGGCGAGCCGGCCGGCGAGCTCGCCGTCACCACGCCGCCGCCGTCGGCCACCGCCGGCGGCCCGCCCGGCTCGACCGCCCCGCCGCCCGGGCCGACCACGCCGGCCCCGGCCACCACCGCGCCCGCCCCGGCCGACGCGCTGACCGCGTACGACGCCCTGGTCGCCGACTGGCAGCGCTCCCGCTCGACCTTCTTCACCGCGGTGAGCGACGGCACCGCCCGTCCCGTCGCCGCCCAGCGGGCGCTGGCGGCCGCCCACCTCGCCGGCCTCCGCCGCTTCGCCGCCGGGGTGCGCACCGCGTCGCCCACCTGGCCGGCCCCGGCCCGTACCGCCGCCCGCGACCTGCTGGCGGCCAACACCCGCCAGCAGGCCACGCTGGCCGCGATGGCGCAGGCTCCCGGGGCCGGCGCGTTCACCGCTCGGCTGGCCGACTACGGGGTCGGCGTGACCGCCGAGGAGCGGGCGATCCGGGCGGTGCGCCGCACCCTCGCCGGCTGACCGGCGTGCCACCGCCCCGTGCGGGGTAGCGTCGCTGCGTGAACGACGACGATCGCGGCCAGGGCGAGGACCCGGTCCGGGAGCGGACCGAGCACCGGCTGCCCGAGCGGCACCGCGGCCCGGTCGTGCTGCGCCGCGACCAGATCAAGCCCGGCACCACCGACGAGCGGCTGCTCAACAGCCGCGGCCCGTCCGACTGGGTGCACACCGACCCGTGGCGGGTGCTGCGGATCCAGTCCGAGTTCGTGGAGGGCTTCGGGCTGCTGGCCGAGCTGCCGCGCGCGGTCAGCGTCTTCGGCAGCGCGCGCACCCCGCCCGGCCACCCGGAGTACGAGGCCGGCCGCGCGCTCGGCGGAGCGCTGGCCCGGGCCGGGTTCGCGGTCGTCACCGGCGGCGGCCCGGGCGCGATGGAGGCGGTCAACCGGGGCGCCTCCGAGGCCGGTGGGGTGAGCGTCGGGCTCGGCATCGAGCTGCCGTTCGAGCAGCGGCTCAACGACTGGGTCGACATCGGGATCAACTTCCGCTACTTCTTCGCCCGCAAGACGATGTTCGTCAAGTACGCCCAGGCGTTCGTCATCCTGCCCGGCGGCTTCGGCACCCTGGACGAGCTGTTCGAGGCGCTCACCCTGGTGCAGACGCGCAAGGTGACCCGGTTCCCGGTCATCCTCTTCGGCACCGACTACTGGGCCGGGCTGCTCGACTGGTTCCGCACCGCGCTGGTGCCGGCCGGCAAGATCGCCGCCGCCGACCTCGACCTGGTCGCCCTCACCGACGACGTCGACCAGGTGGTCAAGCTCATCCTGGAGGCGGACACGCAGCGGGACGACCGCCCGCGGGCGGCGTACGACGGGGAATGACCGCGGTCTGCGTCTACTGCGCGTCCTCGACCAGGATCGACCCGGCGTACCTCGCGCTGGCCGCCGAGGTGGGCACCCGGCTGGCCGAGGACGGCCACGTGCTGGTCACCGGCGGCGGCTCGGTGTCGATGATGGGCGAGGTCGGCCGGGCCGCCCGGGCCGCCGGCGGGCACACCGTCGGCGTCATCCCGCATCATCTGGTGGCCATGGAGGTCGCCGACCACGACAGCGACGAGCTGCTCGTGGTGGACACCATGCGGGAGCGCAAGGCCGGGATGGACGAGCGGGCCGACGCATTCCTGGTGCTGCCGGGCGGGATCGGCACGCTGGAGGAGTTCTTCGAGGTGTGGACCGCCGGCACCCTCGGCATGCACGCCAAGCCGGTGGTGGTGCTCGACCCGGACGGCTTCTTCGACCCGCTGTGGGCCTGGCTGGACGACCTGGTCGGCCGCGGCTTCGTCCGCCGCTCGGCGCTGGAGTCCGTACTCCGCGTCCGTACCGTCCCCGATGCCCTCTCCGCTCTCACCACCGGCCGCCTCCCCGCCCGCCACCCCCCGACCGCGACTGACGCTTCCCGCCGCGACTGACGTCGCCCGCCGCGGCTGACGTCTCCGGCCGCGACTGACGCTTCCGGCCGCGACTGACGTCTTCCGGCCGCGACTGACGCCTTTGGGCCGCGACGGACGCCTTAGGCGCGACTGACGCCTTTGGGCCGCGACTGATGCCTTTCGGACGCGACTGAGGTCTTCCCGCCGTGACTGACGTCTCTCGGGCGCGACTGACGTCTCGCGCGGCGATTGACGTCTCCCGGGCGCGACTGACGCCTTCCGGCCGCGACTGAGGTCCCCCGCGGCCGACTGACGGCGCTGGGGCCGTCAGTCGCGGGGCGACGCCGTCAGTCGGGGGCGGACGCCGTCAGTCGCGGGGGAAGGCGCGGGGCGGGGCGGGGTCAGGCGAGGCCGCGGCGGGCGACGGCGGGGGGTCGGGTGCCGCGGAGGGAGGCGACGGTGTCGAGAACGCGGCGGGTGGCGGTGACGTCATGCGCGCGGAAGACCCGGGCGCCCAGCCAGGCCGAGACGGCGGTGGCAGCGAGCGTGCCCTCCAGCCGGTCGTCCGGCGGCAGGTTCAGCGTCTCCCCGACGAAGTCCTTGCGGGACAGCGACACCAGCACCGGCCAGCCGGTGGTGACCAGCTCGGCCAGCCGGCGGGTCACCTCCAGCGAGTGCCGGGTGTTCTTGCCGAAGTCGTGCGCCGGGTCGATCAGCACCCCATCCGGCCGTACGCCGAGGGCCACCGCCCGGTCGGCGAGCCCGGTCACCGTGCTGACCACGTCGGCGACCACGTCGTCGTACGCGACCCGGTGCGGCCGGGTCCGCGGCGCCTGGCCGCCGGCGTGCGCGCAGACCAGGCCGGCGCCGGTCGCGGCGGCCACCACGGCAAGCTCCGGGTCGACCCCGCCCCAGGTGTCGTTGAGCAGGTCGGCGCCCTCGGCGGCGAGCACCCGGGCCACCTCGGACCGCCAGGTGTCCACGCTGATCACCAGCTCCGGGTGGGCGGCCCGGACCGCGGCCACCACCTCGGCGGTCCGGCGCAGCTCCTCGGCCGGGTCCACCTCGGCGCCCGGGCCGGCCTTGACCCCGCCGATGTCGACGATCGCCGCGCCCTCGGCCACCGCGCGGTCGACGGCGTCGAGGGCGGCGCCGAGCGCGTACGTCGTGCCGCGGTCGTAGAACGAGTCCGGCGTCCGGTTGACGATCGCCATGACCACCAGCTCGTCGTCGGCGAAAGTCCGGCGGCCCAGGCGGAGCGGCACCCGCCCAGCCTCGCACGGGTACGGCTCCGCGGGCCGGACCGGCCCCGCGGGACCGGGGGTGGCACGATCGGGGGGTGCGGACCCTGCTCGTCTACGTCCTCGCCCTCCTCCTCGTCGGCGGGCTGCTGTTCCTGGCCGCCTCGTTCGCGTTCGGGCGGGACGAGGAGATGGCGCCGGCGCTGCCCGGCGGCACGCCGGTGGAGCTGCCGGACGACCGGCCGGCCACCGGGGCCGACCTGCGCGCGCTGCGGCTGGCCGTGGTGCTGCGGGGATACCGGATGGAGGAGGTCGACTGGGTGCTCGACCAGCTCGCCGAGCAGGTCGACGCCCGGGACCGGGAGATCGCCCGGCTCCGATCGGTGCTGCACGTCGAGCCGCTCCCGGACCCCGGGGCCGCGCCGGCCGACGAGGACACCGAGCGCCTGGCCACCCCCGACGAGCCCGTCCCGATCCCCACGGGCTCACGGTGGGCCCCGGCACCCGAGCGAGCGGACGCCCCGGAGCGCGGGGACACCCCGGTGCGGAACAACGCGCCCGTACGGGTCGAGCCGGCGTTCCGGCAGGGCCGCGCGAGGCGGAGCGAGGACCCGGCCGGTGACGAGCCCGGTCCGGACGACGACCCGGCGCGCGACGGCCGTGCCGACGACCCGGTGCGCGAGCGGCGGCCCGGTCCGGGGACCGACCGGGCTGACGAGGTGGCGCGGGAGCGGCGGCCCGGGCCGGGAAGCGACCCCGTACGGGAGCGGCGGACCGGGCCGGGGAGCGATCCGGTGCGGGGTCTGCGCCCGGACGGGGTCTCCGACGGGGACGAGCGGTGACCGCCGATCCCGCCCCGGTGCGCGACACCTCGGGCGGGCCGACCGAGATCGTGCTCGAGGTGGACGTCGCCGCGCCGGTGGAGCGCACCTGGGCGGCGGCGGCCGACTGGGACCGGCAGGGCGAGTGGATGCTCGGCACCCGGGTCCGGGGCACCGCCCAGGACGGGCGGGGCGTCGGCGGCGGCATCCGGGCGGTGACCGGCGTCGGCCCGCTCCGCGTGGTCGACACCATGGAGATCACCGGCTGGGACCCGCCGCACGGCGCGTACGTCCGGCACACCGGCCGGCTGGTCCGCGGCACCGGCGCCTTCGAGGTGCGGGAACGCCCCGGCGGGTCGACCTTCGTCTGGTCCGAGCAGCTCGACCTGCCGCTCGGCGCGCTCGGCCGGGTCGGCTTCCGGCTGGTGCGACCGGCCTTCGTCTGGGGCCTGCGCCGGTCGCTGCGGTCGTTCGCCGCCTGGGCCGAGCGCCACTGACGCACGCCGGGGTCCGATTCTGTCGGTGGTCGCCGCTAGCGTCCGACCCGTGGACGACATCACGATCGGGGCGGACGGGCGGGGCCGGTGCGGGTGGGCCGGCGCGACGCCGGACTACCTCGCCTACCACGACGACGAGTGGGGGGTGCCGCAGCGCGACGAGGTGCGGCTGTTCGAGAAGCTGTGCCTGGAGGCGTTCCAATCCGGGCTGTCCTGGCTGACCATCCTGCGCAAGCGGGAGGCGTTCCGGGCCGGGTTCGCCGGCTTCGACCCGGCACGGGTGGCCGAGTTCGGCTCGGACGACGTGGAGCGGCTGCTGGCCGACCGCGGCATCGTGCGAAACCGGGCCAAGATCGAGGCGGCGGTGACCAACGCGCGGGCCGCGCTGGAGCTGCCCGACGGCCTGTCCCCGCTGCTGTGGTCCTTCGCTCCGGATCCGGCCGGCCGGGCCCGGCCACGCTCGTTCGCCGAGGTGCCGGCGACCACGCCGGAGTCGACCGCGATGGCGCGCGAGCTGCGCCGGCGCGGCTTCCGCTTCGTCGGCCCCACGACGGCCTACGCGCTGATGCAGGCCTGCGGGCTGGTCGACGACCACCTGGTGGCGTGCTGGCGGGCCGACGCGCCGGTGCCGGCCGGGTGAGCTCAGTGCCCGGTGAAGGTGGGGCGCTGCTTGGCCACGAAGGCGGCGGTCGCCTCCTGGTGGTCGGTGGTGGCGCCCAGCGCGTTCTGCAGCTCGCCTTCGCGCTCCAGCGACGCGGCCAGCGGGTGGGTGGCGCTGAAGGCGAGCTGCTCCTTGATCGCGGCGTAGGCGGCGGTCGGGCCGGCGGCCAGCCGGGCGGCCAGCTCGTGCCCGGCCTCGACCACCCGGTCGTCCGGCACCACCGCGTTGACCAGGCCCATCTCCAGCGCGGCGGTGGCGCTGACCGGCTCGGCCAGCAGGGCCATCGCGGTCGCCCGGGCGTGCCCGATCAGCCGGGGCAGCGTCCAGGACGCGCCGCTGTCCAGGGCCAGCCCGACGTTGGCGAAGGCGAGGAGAAACTTCGCCCCGTCGGCGGCGATCCGGAAGTCGGCGGCGAAGGACAGCGACGCGCCGGCCCCGGCGGCGATCCCGTTGACCGCCGCGACCACCGGCTTGGGCATGGTGGCGACGGCCAGGATGAGCGGGTTGAAGTGCTTGTGGACGGTCTCCAGCGGCGCCTGGTCGGCCGCGGCGAGCATCCCGGCGTGCTCGCGGAGGTCCTGCCCGGCGCAGAAACCGCGGCCGGCCCCCGTGATCAGCACCGCCCGGACGGCCGGGTCTGCGGCCACCTCCCGCACGGTGTCCAGCAGGGCCTCCTTCAGCTCGAGGGTGAAGGAATTGAGCGCGTCCGGCCGGTTGAGCGTGATCGTCGCGACGCCCTCGCTGGTGTCGAGCAGGACGGTGTCGGACACGGGACCTCCCGGGACGGCGGTGGCGGGGGAGCGGGGCCGGATGGGCCTCCCCGGCCCACCGTACGGTGTGGACGGCCGGCCCGGTTTCCTACCATGCCCGCGATCAGGGACAATGATCGGCGCCAGCTTCCGCCGACGGGCGGAGTATCACAGGCGAGACAGAGCGGGCCCGATCGGGCCGGCTGGAGGAGGCACGAATGGCGGCCATGAAGCCGCGGACAGGTGACGGTCCGCTCGAGGTCACCAAGGAGGGGCGCGGCATCGTCATGCGCGTTCCACTGGAGGGGGGCGGCCGTCTCGTCGTCGAGATGTCGGCCGAGGAGGCCACCGCGCTCGGCGACGCACTCAAGTCTGCCGCCGGCTGACTTTTCCGCACGCGTGCCCGGCCCCGGCCCTCACCGGCCGGGGCCTCGCCACGTCGACCCGCCCGTGCCCGCCGTCCGGATCGGTGCCGATACTCGTGCTGCGCGGGGTCGGCCCATGAGCACTCCATCGTCGTCCGACGGCGTGGTCAATCCGCGGGACCGGGCGCCGCAGCGGGTCCTGCCGCTGGTGGTCCGGGTCGAGCGGGCCGACCCGCCGACCCGCACCGACGCGCTGGAGGCGGCCGCCATCGCGGTCCTCACCCTGCTCGCCGATCCCCGCAGCATCCCCACCGCCCACCCCGGCGACTCCGGCGACCCCGCCAGGGTCGGCGAGGGTGTGCCGCCGGACGGTGAGCCCGGGGCGGAGCTCTGGGGTGGGCCCGGGGATGGGCGGCCGGGGGAGTGGGCGGGGGCGGTCGGCGAGTGGGCGGACGCCCGCATCCGCAAGGTGGTCCGCCGGGCCCGCGGCGCCGAGTGGCGCCGCGCCGGGGCGCTGCCCGGCATCACGGTCACCCACGGCACCGCCGAGGTCCGCGTCTTCCCGCCCGTACCGCTGGACGGCTGGCCGAAGGACCTGGCCCGGCTCCAGGTGTCCGGTACCGACCTGACCGACCCGCCCGACCCGCCACCGGTACCCGGCCCGCCGGCACCCGAGCCCCCGCCGGCGCCCGGCCCGCCGGCACCCGAGCCCCCGCCCGCGCCCGGCCCGCCGGTACCCGGTCCGCCGGTACCCGAGCCCTCGTCGGCACCCGACCCCGGCGTCCCCGTCCTCTGGCTCAACCCGCAGGTCGAGCTCAGCGCCGGCAAGGCGATGGCCCAGGTCGGGCACGCCGCCCAGCTCGCCTGGAACGCGCTGGCCCCGCCGGACCGCGACCGCTGGCGGGCCGCCGGCTTCGCCCTGACGGTCCGTACCGCGGCGCCCGCCGTCTGGGACCGCCTCGTCGCCTCCGGCCTCCCGCTGGTCCGGGACGCCGGCTTCACCGAGATCGCCGCCGGCACCGCCACCGCCGTCGCCGACCACCCCGCCCTGCCCCGCTGACCCCGCACCCCCGCCGGCGATCAGCTTCGGGCGCCGGCTCGTTCAGGACGCCCGCTGGCACGGCGTGTCCGAACGATGACGCGCGCAGACCTGATCGCCAGAGCGGTCAGCGGAGGGAGCGGTAGACGTCGAGGGTGCGGCGGGCGACCGCGTCCCAGCCGAACTCGCGCACCGCCCGCGCCCGCCCGGCCCGCCCCATCTCGGCGGCCCGCGCCGGATCGGTGACCAGCGCGTTCACCGCGTCGGTGAGCCCGGCCTCGAAGCCCGCCGGGTACGTCGCCGTGTACGGCACCAGCGTCCCGGTCTCCCCGTCCGCGACCACCTCGGGGATGCCCCCGACCTCGGAGGCGACCACCGCGGTCTCGCAGGCCATCGCCTCCAGGTTGACGATCCCCAGCGGTTCGTACACCGACGGGCAGACGAAGACGGTGGCGTTGGTGAGCAGCTGGACCACGTCCGGCCGGGGCAGCATCTCGGAGATCCAGACCACGCCGGACCGCGACGAGCGCAGGTCCTCGACCGCGGCCGCGGTGGCCGCGCCGATCTCCGCGGTGTCCGGCGCGCCCGCGCACAGCACGAGCTGCGCGTCGGGATGGAAGGACCGGGCCGCGGCGAGCAGGTGGCCGACGCCCTTCTGCCGGGTGATCCGCCCGACGAAGACCACGTACGGCCGGTCCGGGTCGATCCCGTAGCGCCCGAGCACGTCGGTGCCGCGGTCGGGCTGGTAGAGCCCGGTGTCGATGCCGTTGTGGACCACGTGCACCCTGTCCGGGTCCATGAACGGGTAGACCGCGAGCACGTCGGCCTTCATCCCGTGGCTGACCGCGATCACCGCGTCGGCGTTGCGGTACGCCGTCCGCTCGGCCCACGAGGACACCCGGTAGCCGCCGCCGAGCTGCTCGACCTTCCACGGCCGCTGCGGCTCCAGGGAGTGCGCGGTCAGCACGTGCGGCACGCCGTGCAGCAGGCCGCCGAGCACGCCGGCCACGTTGGCGTACCAGGTGTGCGAGTGCAGGACGTCGCACCCGGCGACCGCCTCGGCGATCTCCAGGTCGGTGCCGATGGTCTGCAGCGCCGCGTTCGCCCCGGCCAGGCCGGCCGGGGTGCCGTGCGCGACCGCGCCCTCCCGGGGGCCGCCGAAGCAGTGCACGTCGACGTCCACCAGCCGGCGCAGCTCGCTCACCAGGAAGTCGACGTGCACGCCGGCGCCGCCGTACACGTCCGGCGGATACTCCCTCGTCAGCACTCCCACTCGCATAGGGCAGAGGTTAGGGTCAGTTCATGCGCGCGAACCCCCGCGTCCTCGGGATCGTTCTCGCGGGCGGCGAAGGAAAACGACTCTGGCCGCTGACCGCTGATCGGGCCAAGCCGGCGGTTCCCTTCGGCGGCAACTACCGTCTCGTCGACTTCGTGCTGTCCAACCTGGTCAACGCCGGCTATTTGCGGATCTGCGTGCTGACGCAGTACAAGTCTCATTCGTTGGACCGGCACATCACCACGACCTGGCGGATGTCGACTCTGCTGGGCAACTACGTGACCCCGGTGCCGGCGCAGCAGCGGCTCGGCCCGCGCTGGTTCACCGGCAGCGCGGACGCCATCTTCCAGAGCCTCAACCTGGTGTATGACGACCAGCCCGACCACATCGTCGTCTTCGGCGCCGACCACGTGTACCGGATGGATCCCCGGCAGATGGTCGAGCAGCACATCGAGACCAAGGCCGCGGTGACCGTGGCCGGCATCCGGGTGCCGCGCGGTGAAGCGTCCGCGTTCGGCATCATCGACGCCGACGAGGGCGGGCGGATCCGGCAGTTCCTGGAGAAGCCGGCCGATCCGCCCGGGCTGCCGGACAGCCCCGACGAGTCGTACGCGTCGATGGGCAACTACGTCTTCACCACCGAGGCGCTGATCGAGGCGCTGCGCACCGACGCCGGCGACGAGGGCTCGGTCCACGACATGGGCGGCAGCATCATCCCGATGCTCACCGACAACGGCGCCGCGAGGGTCTACGACTTCGCCGACAACGACGTGCCCGGCGCGTCCGAGCGCGACCGGGGCTACTGGCGCGATGTCGGGACGCTGGACGCGTACTACGACTCCCACATGGACCTGGTCGCGGTGCACCCGGTCTTCAACCTCTACAACCGGCAGTGGCCGATCTTCACCTCGCCGCCGCAGTCGCCGCCGGCGAAGTTCGTCGAGGGCGGGCTGGCGCAGGAGTCGATCGTGTCCGCGGGCTCGATCGTCGCCGGTGCGACGATCCGGCACTCGGTGGTCGGCCCCGGGGTGACCGCGCTGCAAGGCGCTTTCGTCGAGGGCAGCGTGCTTATGCCGGGCGTCCGGATCGAGGCCGGCGCGGTAGTCCGCCGAGCGATCCTGGACAAGAACGTGCTGGTCCCGGCGGGTGCGCACATCGGCGTCGAGCCGGAGCTGGACAAGCAGCGCTACCACGTCAGCGAGGGCGGCGTGACCGTGCTCGGCAAGGGTGAGCTGGCGCTTCCGTAGCCGGCGGGTTCCGCCCCGTCACGATGTGGTCACCGGCGTGTCGGTTGTCGTACCCGTGGCCTAGGGTCTGCGCATCCGTTCCCCGAGGAGGCCCTAGGTGAAGGTCCGACGCGTGTACGTCGTCGCGGTCCTGGCCGCGGCGCTGGCCGCCGCCGGCTGCGCCAACAACGAAGGCAACGAAGGCGGTGGCGGGCAGCCGTCCGCGTCCGCGTCCGGTGCCAACGACCCCAACGCGGTGCAGAAGGACGACGCGCTCGCCGCGCAGGTACCCGACGCGGTCAAGTCCGACGGCAAGCTGGTTTTCGGCACGGACCCGACCTACGAGCCGAATGAGTTCAAGGACGCCAGCGGCAAGATCATCGGATTCGACGTCGACCTCGGCACCGCGATCGCCAAGAAGCTCGGCCTGACCGCGGAGTTCCAGGAGTCCAAGTTCGACAACATCATCCCGTCGATCGGCTCCAAGTACGAGCTGGGCATGTCGTCGTTCACCGACTCCAAGGAGCGGGAGCAGACGGTCGACTTCGTCACCTACTTCAAGGCCGGCACGGCGTGGGCGGCCAAGGACACCGCGATCGACCCGGACAACGCCTGCGGCAAGAAGGTGGCCGTCCAGACCGGCACCGTGCAGGACACCGACGACCTGCCCAAGCGGGTCAAGGCCTGCACCGACGGCGGCAAGCCGGCGATCACCGTGCAGCGCTACGAGAACCAGGACGAGGCCACCAACGCGGTCGCCCTCGGCCGGGCCGACGCGGTGCTCGCCGACCTGCCGGTCATCATCGCGGCGACCAACAAGGTGCCCGACCTCAAGCGCGTCGGTCAGAACTACGACACCGCGCCGTACGGGATCGCGCTGGCGAAGAACGCCGGCACCCTCAAGGACGCCGTGCTCGGCGCGGTCAAGGCGCTGATCTCCGACGGCACCTACAAGGCGATCCTGGACCGCTGGAAGGTCTCCGACGGTGGCATCACCGACCCGGTGATCAACGGCGCGCAGAGCTAGCCGACCGTGGCCGTCCCACCGGACGTCGCGCAGGCGGCGGACGTCACTCCGCCTGAGGAGATCAAGGCCGTCCCGGTCCGGCATCCGGGCCGGTGGGTCGCCATCGCGGCGCTCGGCGTGCTGGCCGCGATGCTGGTCAACAGCCTGGTCACCAACCCGCGGTTCCGGTGGGACACGGTCGGGCGCTACCTCTTCGACCAGCGGGTCGCGGAGGGCGTCCGCAACACGCTGATCCTCACCGTGGTGGCGATGGTCGTCGGCGTGGCACTGGGCATCCTGCTGGCCGTCATGCGGCTGTCGCCCAACCCGGTGCTGTCGTCGGTGGCCTGGGGCTACCTGTGGGTCTTCCGGGGCACGCCGGTCTACACCCAGCTCGTGTTCTGGGGGCTGATCGGCGTGCTCTACCCGGAGATCGGGTTCGGGATCCCCTTCGGGCCCGAGTTCGTGACGTTCCGGACCCCGGAGCTCATCGGGCCGTTCGTCGCCGCGCTGCTCGGGCTGGCGCTCAACGAGGCGGCGTACATGGCGGAGATCGTGCGGGCCGGCATCCTGTCGGTCGGCGAGGGGCAGATCGAGGCGGCGTCCGCGCTCGGCATGAAGCGCGGGCTGCTCATGCGCCGGGTCGTGCTGCCCCAGGCGATGCGGGTGATCATCCCGCCGACCGGCAACGAGACGATCTCCATGCTCAAGACCACCTCGCTGGTGGTGGCGGTGCCGTACACGCTGGACCTCTATTCGAGGACCCGGGACGTCTCGATCCGGCTCTTCCAGCCGGTGCCGCTGCTCATCGTCGCCGGGATCTGGTATCTGACGGTCACCTCGCTGCTGATGATCGGTCAGTACTACCTGGAGCGGCACTATGCCCGCGGCAGCCAGCGGTCGCTGCCGCTGACCCCGCTGCAGAAGCTGCGGCGGCGGTTCGGCGGCGGTGAGGTGAGCCGGCGCGAGGAAGGTGGCCCGCCGGTCCCGATGGGTGGGGGCGGCGGCGAGCGGGCCGGTGGAGGTGCCCCATGACGACCACGGAGACCACGCCGCCGATGGTGCTGTCCGAGCGCGTGCACAAGCGCTTCGGCCGGCTGGAGGTGCTGCGCGGCATCGACCTCAAGGTCGAGCGCGGCGAGGTGATGTGCGTCATCGGGCCGTCCGGCTCGGGCAAGTCGACGTTCCTGCGCTGCATCAACCACCTGGAGCAGATCAACGCCGGCCGGCTGTGGGTGGACGGCGTGCTGGTGGGCTACCGGCAGCGCGGGGACAAGCTGCTCGAGCTGCGCGAGTCCGAGGTCGCCCAGCAGCGCATCGACGTCGGCATGGTCTTCCAGAACTTCAACCTCTTCCCGCACATGACCGCCTTCGGCAACGTCGTGGAGGCGCCGCTGCGGGTCAAGGGGGAGCCGAAGAAGGAGGTGCACGAGCGGGCCCGGGCTTTGCTGGACCGGGTCGGGCTGGCGGAGAAGGCCAATTCGTACCCATCGCAGCTGTCCGGCGGGCAGCAGCAGCGGGTGGCGATCGCCCGGGCGCTGGCGATGCGGCCCAAGCTCATGCTCTTCGACGAGCCGACCTCCGCGCTGGACCCGGAGCTGGTCGGCGAGGTGCTGGACGTGATGCGGGACCTCGCGCAGTCCGGGATGACCATGGTGGTCGTGACCCACGAGATGGGCTTCGCCCGCGAGGTGGGCGACCAGCTCGTCTTCATGGACGGCGGCGTGGTCGTCGAGGCCGGGCCGCCGCGCGACGTGCTGGCCTCCCCCCAACACGAGCGCACCCGCTCGTTCCTGTCCAAGGTGCTCTGAGCCACTCCGGGGCGGCCCCCGGACCCCCGGGGGCCGGCCGGTCCATCCGGCTGGTCGCTCCCGGTCAGCGCGGTCATCCAGCGACGTGCCGGGTTCCTCTTCGCGAGCCCGGAGGCCCCCGGCCGGCCCGTTACGGTGGCCCGCTCGCCCGCGCCGCCCCGGACCCGGTCGCCGGGTGACTTAGTCCGTCACCGGGTGACGTGGTCCGTCACCGGGTGACGTGGTCCGTCGCCGGGTGACGTGGTCGGTCACCGAGTGACGGGGTCGGTCACCGGGTGACGGGGTCGGTCACCGAGTGACGGGGTCGGTCACCGAGTGACGGGGTGGGTCACCGAGTGATGGGGTTCGGCGGTGAGTGACGGCGCGAGAGCCGTCACTCGGCAGCGGTGGCCGTCACTCGCGGCCGGCAGCCGTCACTCGGGGGCGGAGCGGGGGGCGGGGGAGGGGGAGGGTCAGGTGCGCTTGACGGCGGCGAGGAGGCCGTCGCCGGCGTGCAGGAGGACCGGGACGAGGCGATCGTCGTCGCGGACCGCCCGGCCGAGGTCGCGCATCGCGACCGTCTCGGGGTCGCGCTGGGCCGGGTCGGCGACCCGGTCGTGCCACAGCACGTTGTCGAACGCGACCACCCCGCCGGGCCGCAGCAGCCGCAGCGCCTCCGCCAGGTAGTCCGCGTACTCGGTCTTGGCCGCGTCGACGAAGACCAGGTCATAACCGCCGTCGGCGAGCCGCGGCAGCACCTCGAGCGCGGCGCCGTTGATCAGCCGGGCCCGCCCGGACGGGATGCCCGCCTCGGCGAACGTCTGTCGCGCCGCCCGCTGGTGCTCGGGGTCCTTGTCCACGGTGGTGAGCACGCCGTCCGGCCGCATTCCGCGCAGCAGCCACAGCCCGGACACCCCCGCCCCGGTCCCGACCTCGACCACCGCGCGGGCCGCCGTCGCCGCGGCCAGGAAGCGCAGCGCGGCGCCGCCGCCGGTGCCGATCGGCACGCAGCCCAGCTCCTGCCCGCGGCGCCGGGCGGCCTGGAGCACGGCGTCCTCGGCCAGGTAGGCCTCCGCGTACTCCCTGCTGGCGACCACCGCCGCGAGATCCGGCACGGCGACACCATAGGGCATGGCGGGCGCAACCCGGCCCGGCGCGCGCCGAGGCCGGCGCGGGAACGGGCCCGCCCCACGATGCGTTGACCCCATCGACGAACCGCGGAACCTGTGGGCTCACTGAGACCTGACGCGGCGCGTGCTGAAGTCGGAGGGAGTGTCGGGCACCATGGCGGTGTCATTCGCAGCCGAGCCTGGAGGTGCCGTGGTGGACGCCTCGGTCGCGACGTGGGTGCCGCCCACGTGGGACGAGGTCGTCCGGGAGCACTCGGCCCGGGTCTACCGCCTGGCCTACCGGCTGTCCGGCAACCCGCAGGACGCCGAGGATCTGACCCAGGAGACGTTCGTCCGGGTCTTCCGCTCGCTGGCCGACTACACGCCCGGCACCTTCGAGGGCTGGCTGCACCGGATCACCACCAACCTCTTCCTCGACCTGGTCCGGCGCCGGCAGCGGATCCGCTTCGACGCGCTGCCGGACGACACCGAGCGACTGCCCGGGCGGGAGCGCAGCCCCGAGCAGGTGTATGCGGACGGTGCCTTCGACCCGGACGTGCAGGCCGCGCTGGACGCGCTGCCGCCGGACTTCCGCGCCGCGGTGGTGCTGTGCGACATCGAGGGCCTGTCGTACGAGGAGATCGCGGCGACCCTCGGCATCAAGCTGGGCACCGTCCGGTCGCGGATCCACCGCGGCCGGGTGCTGCTGCGCGAGGCGCTCGCCCACCGCGCTCCCCGGCGCTCGGCCGCGGGCGGGCCCGCCACCGGTGAGACCGCGGGAGGTGCGTCGTGACCCTGCCCGACGTGCACCTGGCCGAGGAGGCCCTGGCCGCGTATGTGGACGGCGTGCTGTCCCCGTCGGCCGACGAGCGCGCCGGCCGGCACCTGCGCGCCTGCCCAGAGTGTCGGGCCGAGGTCGACGGCCAGCGCGAGGCCAAGGTGCTGATCGCGGCCGCGCCGGACCCGGTGCTGCCGGCCGGTCTGCTGGCCAAGCTGCTCGACGTGCCGATGACCGCCGACCTCGGCGGCGGCGACCGCGTGCTCGCGGTGGCCGGCGACGAGCTCGGCTGGGCGACCGGCCTGGCCGGCGCCCCGCAGGATCCGCGCCGGGTGGAGCGCACCCGCATGGCCGCCCCGACCGGTCCCGGGGGCGCGCCGTCCGGCCGCCGCACCGCGACCGCCGGCCGGCCGCCCGGGTCGTCCGGCCCCGGCCGCACGGTGCGGTCGGCGGCGAGCCTCGCCCGCGGCGCGGTGCGGACCCGGCGGCGCCGCCGCTCGCTGGCTGTGTCGCTGGCCGGCCTGGCCTTCGGCGTGATCGCGTCCGCCGCGTCCGCCGTCACCCCGGGCACCGCGGCGCCGCCGGCGCCCGGCACCGGTTCGTCGCCGGCCCAGCTGATCGTCGGCCCCAGCGTGCCGCTGCAGGCCAACACGTTCCAGTTCAGCCGGCCGGCCGGTGGGGTGCTGGCGCCGGACCGGCGCGCCGTCCGCGGCCGCTGACCCCGCAGTCCCGCCATGGCCGCTGAGCCCCGCGGTCCCGCCCAAGGCCGCCGACCCGGCGGTCCCGCCATGGCCGCGGACGCGGCGGTCTTACCCACGGCCGCCGGACGCGGCGGTCCCGCCCAAGGCCGCCGACCCGGCGGTCCCGCCATGGCCGCGGACGCGGCGGTCTCGCCCACGGCCGCCCGACCTGGCGGTCCCGCCCACCTGACGGGGACTTGACGGTCCGTACGCCAGGGTGGGGTGCGACCCTGGGAGGAGCCGGATGACGGAGCACGACGCGCACCGCGGCAACGGCCGCGGGCCCGCCCTGGACGCCGCCTTCGGTCGTCCGCCGGGCGTCGAGTCGTCCTTCGCCCCGGGCGCGCCGCCGCCGGCGGCCCCGCCCGCGCCGCCGGCCCCGCCCGCGCCCGGGCTGCGCCGCAGCTTCGGCCGCCCGGCCGGGGTCGGCGAGTCCTTCGACCCGCCGCCCGGCGCGGTCCGCGACCCCGCCCCGCCGCCGGAGTCGCCGTGGTGGAAGCCGGACGCCGCCGTCGACCCCTGGCGGGACGCCCGGTCCGCGGCGTCCCTCGGCGGCCCGCCCGACTTCGGCGACGGCCGCACCCCGGCGTCCGCGGAGCCCGGACCCGAGGCGCCGGCCAAGGGCCGCTTCCGGCTGCGCCAGCTCAGCCTCACCGCGGCGCTGGTGCTGCTGCTGGCCGCGCTGCTCACCGGCATCTCCGGCGGCATGGTCGGCTATCTCGCCGCGTCCCGGATCGCCCCGGCGCTGCTCGACCCGGACGCCACGTTGAGCCAGGTCAGCCCGCCGGTGACCCGGCCGCCCGGCTCGATCGCCGACATCGCCCAGCGGGTGCTGCCCACCGTGGTCTCGATCGAGGTCCGCGCGTCCGGTGGCTCCGGCACCGGCTCCGGCGTGGTCATCGACGGCAAGGGCTATGTGGTGACCAACAACCACGTGATCTCCGCGGCGGCCACCGGCGGCCCGGGCAGCAGCGTGCGGGTGCTCTTCTCCGACCAGTCGGCGGCGCAGGCCCGGGTGGTCGGCCGCGACCCGAAGACCGACCTCGCCGTGCTCAAGGTGGAGAAGCCCGGCCTGAAGGTGGCCGCCCTGGGCGACTCCAGCAAGGTCGCCGTCGGTGACCCGGTGATCGCGGTCGGCTCGCCGCTCGGCCTGGCCAGCACGGTCACCTCGGGCATCGTGTCCGCGCTGGACCGGCCGGTCCGGCTCGGCGGCCAGGGCGGCAGCTCGGGCAGCGACACCAACGCGGTGATCAACGCGATCCAGACCGACGCGGCGATCAACCCCGGCAACTCCGGCGGCGCGCTGGTGGACGGCGCGGGCGCGCTGGTCGGCATCAACTCGGCCATCGCCACCCTGAGCACCGGGCGGGGCCAGAGCGGCAGCATCGGGCTGGGCTTCGCCATCCCGATCGACGAGGTCCGCGACGTCGCCGAGCAGCTGATCCGGACCGGCAAGGTGCAGCACGCCACGCTCGGTGTCGGGGGCCGGACGGTCACCGACGGTGCCCGCGACGGCGCCGAGGTGGAGAGCGTGGTCGCGGGCAGCGCGGCGGCCAAGGCCGGCATCCGCACCGGCGACGTCATCACCAAGGTCGGCGACCGGCTGGTCGGAGGGTTCGACGACCTGGTCGTGCAGATCCGGACCCGCAAGGTCGGCGACCGGGTCGAGCTGACGTACGTCCGCGGCGGCCGGACCGCCAAGGCGACGGCGACGCTGCAGTCCGACTGACCGGTTAGGCTGGGCCCGTGTTCGGCAGCCTCGGATGGCTCGAGATCGTCACCCTGCTCGTGGTGGCGCTGCTCGTGTTCGGCCCGGACAAGCTCCCGGGCGTGGCCCGGGACGCTGCCCACCTGCTGCGCCAGCTGCGCGGGATGGCCAAGAGCGCTCGGTCCCAGATCAAGACCGAGCTCGGTCCGGAGTTCTCCGACTTCGACCTCGACTCGCTCAACCCGCGCTCGTTCGTCCGGAAGAACCTCTTCGAGGACGGCGACGAGGACGACGACGACCGGACCCGCCGGGCCAACGGCGGCGGCACGGGCCGTCCGTCGTCGCGCCCGCCGTCCCGGCCGGCCGGCGAGCAGGCGCCGTACGACCCAGACACCACCTGACCGACGGCGTCACCGCCGGGCAGTGTCAGCGCCGGGGCGGGGCCAGCGCCGGGCGGGGCCAGCTCCGGGCAGGGCCAGCGCCGGGCAGTGTCAGCGCCGGGCGGGGGAGAGCCCGAGCTGCACGCCGGCCAACCCGCGCTGCCGGCGGGCCAGCTGGTCGGCCACCTGCCCGAGGGCGACCGCGGCCGGCGAGTCCGGCGTGGAGACCACGATCGGCTCGCCCGCGTCCCCGCCCTCGCGCAGCCGCTGGTCGATCGGGATCTGCCCGAGCAGCGGCACGGTCGCCCCGGTCAGCCGGGACAGCGACTCGGCCACCGCCGCCCCGCCGCCGGAGCCGAAGAGCTCGACCCGGCTGCCGTCCGGCTGCTCCCACCAGGACATGTTCTCCACCACACCGACGATCTGCTGGTGGGTCTGCAGCGCGATCGAGCCGGCCCGCTCGGCCACCTCCTGGGCGGCGAGCTGCGGGGTGGTGACCACCAGCAGCTCCGCCGCCGGCACCAGCTGGGCCACCGAGATCGCGATGTCCCCGGTGCCCGGCGGCAGGTCGAGCAGCAGCACGTCCAGGTCACCCCAGTAGACGTCGGCGAGGAACTGCTGCAGCGCCCGGTGCAGCATCGGCCCCCGCCAGACCACGGCGGTGTTGCCCGGGGTGAACATCCCGATCGAGATGACCCGGACCCCGTGCGCCGACGGCGGCAGGATCATCTGCTCGACCTGGGTCGGCCGGCCGGTGACGCCGAGCATGCGCGGCACGCTGTGCCCGTAGATGTCCGCGTCGACCACGCCGACCGAGCGGCCCCGGGCGGCCAGCGCGACGGCCAGGTTGACCGTCACCGAGGACTTGCCGACGCCACCCTTGCCGGAGGCCACCGCGTACACCCGGGTCAGCGAGCCCGGCTTCGCGAACGGGATCTCGTTGACCTGCCCCGGCCCGCGCAGCTGCTCCTGCAGCGCCTGCCGCTGCTGCGTGCTCATCACGTCCAGCTCGACCCGGACCGAGGTCACCCCGGCCAGCGGTGACACCGCCGCGGTGACGTCCCGGGTGATCGTGTCCTTCATCGGACAGCCGGCCACGGTGAGGAAGACCCCCACCGTGACGGCACCGTCAGGGGCCACGTCCACGCCCTTGACCATGCCGAGCTCGGTGATGGGACGGCGTATCTCGGGGTCCCGGACGCCGGCGAGCGCGAGGGTGACCTGATCTGGCGTGACCACCAAACCAGCGTACGCAGACCCCGGAGCTTGCGTACGCACCTACCATGCAGGGGTGCGTACCGTCCTCTCCGCTCGCGAGCTGTCGGTCTGGCGGACGTTCCTGCGTGCGCACGCCGGCATAACGCGCCAGCTCGAGCATGAGCTGGCCGCCCAGCACATGCTTCCCCTGCCGTCGTACGACGTGCTCCTCCAGCTTGCCGAGAGCCCGCAGCGGCGGCTGCGGATGACCGACCTGGCCGAGCGGGTGCTGCTGTCCCGGTCCGGGCTGACCCGGCTGGTCGACCGGCTCTCGGCCGAGGGCCTGGTGGCCCGGGAGGCGTGCCCGGACGACGCCCGCGGCACCTTCACCGTGATCACCGAGGCCGGGCTGGCCAAGCTGCGGGAGGCGGCCCCGACCCACCTGCACGGGATCGAGGAGCACGTCACCAGCCGGCTGTCCCCGGTCGAGCTGGACGCGCTGGGCCGGCTGCTGCGCAAGCTGCTGCCCGAGGCGGAGTCGGCCGCCGAGGCGGAGGCCGACCGCCGGCTCGTCGACGAGGCCGGCTGACCGACCTGCCGTCGCGGCCGCCTGACCGACCTGCCGTCCCGGCCGTGCCGGGAGCGTGCTTCACTGTCCGCTCCTGACGAGGGGATTGTCCTGTGCGTGCTGTCCGTCTGCTCGCCGCCGTCCCGGCCGCGCTCCTGCTGCTCGCCGGCTGCGGCGACGACACCACCGGCGGCACCGGCAACCCGGCGGCCAGCGGGGCCTCGGCCAGCGCCAGCTCCGGCGGGGACAACGTGTCGGCGATGGCCGCGGACGAGATCCTCAAGAAGGCGACCGCGGCGCTCAAGGCCGCCGGCTCCGTCCGGATCAAGGGCGAGGAGACGTCCGGCCAGGGCTTCTCGATCGACCTGCGCTACTCCGACGACAACGCGGCCGGCACCCTCGGCGTCAACGGGCAGACCATCGAGCTGCGCAAGCTCGGTCAGACGGTCTACCTCAAGGGCAGCCGGGAGTTCTGGGTCGGCAACGGCGGCGAGGGCGCCGCCCAGCTGCTGACCGGCAAGTGGCTGAAGACGCCGCTCACCGACAAGCGCTTCAGCGGGCTGTCCGAGCTCACCGACCTCGATGAGGCGGCCGACGGCATCCTCGGCCCGGACGGCACGATCACCAAGGGCGAGCAGAAGCCGATCAACGGCGTGCCCTGCATCGGCCTGGTCAGCAGCGGCAAGGACGGCGGCACGCTGTGGGTCGCCACCACCGGCGAGCCCTACCCGGTGCGCATCGAGCCGGGCGCCGAGTCCGGCTCCAAGGGCGCGGTGGACTTCAGCCAGTACGGCGAGAAGGTCACCGTCGACGCGCCGCCGGCCGACGAGGTCGTCGACGTCAGCAAGCTGCCCGGCGGCAACTGAGCGGCCCGGCCCGTGCCCACGCTGGCCTACCACGTCCTGGACGTCTTCACCGACCGGGCGTACGCGGGCAACCCGCTCGCCGTGGTGCTGGACGCCGACGACCTGAGCACGGACCAGATGCAGGCGGTGGCGCGGGAGTTCAACCTCTCCGAGACGACCTTTCCGCTGCCGCCGACCGATCCGGCGACGGCCGACTACCGGGTGCGGATCTTCACCGCGTCCCAGGAACTGCCGTTCGCCGGCCACCCGAGCATCGGCACGGCGTGGCAGCTGGCCCGGATGGGCCGGATCGGCACCGGGTCGGTCCGCCAGGAGTGCGGCGCCGGCATCCTGCCGGTCGAGGTGACCGGCGACGGGGCCACGCTCACCGGCGGTGAGCCGACCGTCGGCCCCGAGCTCGACGCGGAGCCGCTGCTGGCCGCCTGCGGGCTGGCCGGCACCGACGGCACCGGCGGCCGGCCGCGCACCTGCGGCGCCGGCCTGGAGTGGACGTTCCTGCCGGTCGCGGCAGGGGCGGTCGAGCGGGTTGCGGCGGACTGGGCGGCGCTGCTCCGGGCGGTCGACTCGATGGGGCTGGCCGTCTTCTCCTGGGACGCCGGGCGGCGGGCCGCCCACCTGCGGGCGCTCACCGACGAGGGCTGGGAGGACCCGGCCACCGGGTCGGCCGCACTCGGGCTCGGGGTCTACCTGGCCGCGTCCGGGCTGGTCGGCGACGGCGACACGGCGTACCGGATCAGCCAGGGCGCCCAGATCGGCCGGCCGTCCACCCTGGACGGCACGGTGACGGCGGCGGGCGGCCGCGCGGAGCGGGTCACCGTCCACGGCGGCGTGGTGCCGGTCGCGGTCGGCGAGCTCACCCGCCCCTGAGGGCCGCGCTCAGCGCCGCCGGCGGCGGTGCAGCGTGGTCGGGATGCGGGTCGGCGTGCGCGCCGGCGACGGCGGCACCGGCTCGGCCAGCGACCCGGTCGGCAACGACCCGCCGGCCTCGACCAGCTCGCCGGTCGGGGTGAGCCGCAGCACCGCCCCGCCGGCCGCCCATCGGGCCTCGGCCTCGGCGGAGTCGCGCAGGTTGAGCCGGGCCGCCACCAGCGCCGGCACCACCCCGGCCCACTCCTCGCCGCCCGGCTCGACCCGGTCCACCCGGGCCCGCCAGGTCACGATCCGGGCGCCGTTGTCGCCGGACCGTACGGTCACGTCGCACTCGGCCGCCCCGGCCAGCCCGGGCACCGGCTGCTCGCCCGGCCCGGTCACCACGTACGCCGCCGGCTCGCGCCACAGCAGCCACGCCGGCGCCGCCCGCTGCCCGGGCACGGTCAGCCAGACCAGGCCGGCCTTCTTCGTCGCCTCGACGACCAGCGGCGGTACGACCTCGCCCACCCCCCCACCCTCCCACACCCCACACCCCGTGCCCCATGAGTGACGGCGTTGCCCGTGAGTGACGGCGCTGGCCCGTGAGTGACGGCGTTGCCCGTGAGTGACGGCGCTGGCCCGTGAGTGACGGCGTTGCCCGTGAGTGACGGCGCTGGCCCGTGAGTGACGGCGCGGCCCTTGGGTGACGGCGCGGCCCGTGAGTGACGGCCCTGGCGCCGCCACTCACCCGCGGGCGGCGTCAGTCGCGGGAGGCCGCCGTCAGTCGCGGGAGGGCGGCGTCAGTCGCGGGAGGGCGGCGTCAGTCGGAGGCCGGCGTCACTCGCGGGCGGATCGGGCGGGGGAGGATGGCGGGCGTGGCGGAGCCGGGGAACGACACGGCGGTCACCCTGCCCCCACCCCGGGACGCGGCCCTGCTCGCGGTCGCCCTGGCCGCCGTCTCCACCTCGGCGCCGCTCATCGCCGCCACCGCCGCGCCCGCCCTCGCCATCGCCGCCTGGCGCAACCTGATGGGCGTCGGCGTGGTGCTGCCGTGGGCGCTGGTCCGCCGGCACCGGGAGCTGCGCGCGCTGGACCGCCGGCAGTGGGGACTGTCCGTGCTGGCCGGCGCGCTGCTGGCCGGCCACTTCGCCACCTGGGTGCCGAGCGTGACGCTCACCTCGGTGGCGTCCTCGACCGCGCTGGTCGCGACCCAGCCGGTCTGGGCGGCGCTGCTGGCCCGCGCGCTGGGCCGGCAGGTGGGCCGGTCGGTCTGGATCGGCATCGGGGTAGCCGTCGTCGGCGCGGCGATGATCACCGGAGCGGACGTGACGCTGTCCACCCGGGCGCTGCTCGGTGACCTGCTCGCCCTGGTCGGCGGCGCGCTCGCGGCCGGGTACGTCACCGTCGGCGGCGCCCTGCGCGCTCCGGACGCGCGCCGCCCGACGGGGATGACCACGACCGCGTACACGGCGGTCTGCTACTCCACCTGTGCCCTGCTGCTGCTCGGGCTGTGCCTGGCCACCGGCCAGCAGCTCACCGGCTTCTCCGGCATCACCTGGCTGCAGCTGGCCGCGCTGACCGCCGGCGCCCAGCTGCTCGGCCACTCGCTGGTCATCGTGGTGCTCCGGACCACCAGCGCGACCGTGGTCAGCCTGGCCATCCTGGTCGAGGTGCCCGGCGCGATCCTGGTCGCGGCGATCTGGCTGCGCCAGCTGCCGCCCGCCGGCACCGTGCCCGGCCTGCTCGTGTTGCTGGCCGGGCTGGCGCTGGTGATCCGGTCCGGCGCCCGGGCGGTGCCGGTGGAGTGAGCGCCTGTGACGGATCCGACACCACCGCGGACCGCCGCCCCGCCCTAGCATCCGATGATGACCACATCTCGCCCGCTGCGGTCGCGCCGGTCCTGCCTCGCCGTGCCCGGCAGCTCCACCAAGATGCTCGACAAGGCGCAGGGCCTGCCCGCGGACCAGGTCTTCCTCGACCTGGAGGACGCGGTCGCGCCGGACGCCAAGGAGGGCGCCCGCAAGAACGTGGTGGACGCGCTGGTCAACGGCGACTGGGGCGACCGGACCCGGGTGGTGCGGGTCAACGACCTGACCACCCACTGGACGTACCGGGACGTGGTCACGGTGGTCGAGGGCGCCGGCCCGCAGCTGGACTGCGTGATGCTGCCCAAGGTGCAGTCCGCGGCCCAGGTCGCGTGGCTCGACCTCACGTTGACCCAGATCGAGAAGACGATGGGCTTCGAGGTCGGCCGGATCGGCATCGAGGCCCAGATCGAGAACGCGGCCGGCCTGATCGCGGTGGACGAGATCGCCTTCGCCAGCGAACGGATCGAGACGATCATCTTCGGCCCGGCCGACTTCATGGCCTCGATCAACATGCGCTCGCTGGTGGTCGGCGAGCAGCCGCCGGGCTACGACGTCGGCGACGCGTACCACTACGTGCTGATGCGGATCCTGATGGCGGCGCGGGCCCGCGGCGTGCAGGCGATCGACGGGCCGTACCTGCAGATCCGGGACGTGGACGGCTTCCGCCGGGTCGCCGGCCGGTCGGCGGCGCTCGGCTACGACGGCAAGTGGGTGCTGCACCCCGGCCAGATCGACGCCGCCAACGAGGTCTACTCGCCGTCGCAGTCCGACTACGACCACGCCGAGCTGATCCTGGACGCGTACGAGCACTCGACCTCGGTGCAGAAGGTCGGCGCGGTGATGCTCGGCGACGAGATGATCGACGAGGCGTCCCGCAAGATGGCGACCGTCATCGCGGCGAAGGGGCGGGCGGCCGGGATGTCCCGGACCAGCTCCTTCACCCCGCCGGAGGGCTAGCGGCCGCGCCGGAGGGCTACGGTGTGTCTGCGGGACATCTGGCGGCGCACCGACATCCGACAGACACACCCTAGGGAGCGACCCCGGGCGGCACCGGCGCGCCGTCCCGGACCAGCACCAGCAGGACGACGAGCGCGGCGATCAGCACCAGGTACGCCGCCGTCAGGGTGGCGCCGATCACGATCGCGGCCAGCGCGGTGCCGGCGCCCTCGCCGCCGGCCGCCCGGGCCCGGCGGCGGGCGACGACGCCGAGCAGCAGCCCGACCGGCGCGACCAGCAGCGCCATCGCCAGTGCCAGCCGCGGCAGCGGGATGCCGGGCTCGGTCGCGGTCGCGTACCGCCGGGGCTCGGCCATGGGCCGATCTTGCCGCACCGGCCACCGCCGTCCGGGTGAGGCTCTTCACAGCCCGCGCGTGGCTACCTGTCGGTAGCCTCGACCTACCGCCGCCGTGAAGGAGCGCCCGATGGCCCGACTCGCCCGGACGCCAGGGCTCACCGACGTCCAGCAGGAGATCCTGTCCACCGTCCGCTCCTTCGTGGACAAGGAGATCCTGCCGCACGCGACCGAGCTCGAGCACAAGGACGAGTTCCCGGAGGCGATCGTCGACGGGATGAAGGAGATGGGCCTCTTCGGCCTCATGATCCCGGAGGAGCACGGCGGGCTCGGCGAGTCCCTGCTGACGTACGCGCTGGTGGTCGAGGAGATCGCCCGCGGCTGGATGAGCATCTCCGGGGTGATCAACACCCACTTCATCGTGGCGTACATGCTGGCCCAGCACGGCACCGACGAGCAGAAGCAGCGGCTGCTGCCGAAGATGGCGACCGGCGAGGTGCGCGGCGCCTTCTCCATGTCCGAGCCGGGCTGCGGCTCCGATGTCGCCGCGATCACCTCGCGGGCGGTCGCCGACGGCGACGACTTCGTCCTCACCGGACAGAAGATGTGGCTGACCAACGGCGCCCGCGCCGGCGTGGTCGCCACCCTGGTCCGCACCGACGAGGGCGCCGAGTCGGTCTACAAGAACATGACCACCTTCCTGGTGGAGAAGGAGCCCGGCTTCGGCGAGGTGGTGCCCGGGCTGACCGTGCCCGGCAAGCTGGAGAAGATGGGCTACAAGGGCGTCGAGACCACCGAGATGGTGATGGACGGGCTGCGGGTGCCGGCCTCCTCCGTCCTCGGTGGACCGTCCGGCCGCGGCCGCGGCTTCTACCAGATGATGGACGGCGTCGAGGTCGGCCGGGTCAACGTCGCCGCCCGCGCCTGCGGGATCATGATCCGGGCCTTCGAGCTCGCGGTCGCGTACGCGCAGCAGCGCAAGACCTTCGGCCGGCAGATAGCCGACCACCAGGCGATCGCCTTCAAGCTCGCCGAGATGGCGACCAAGGTCGAGGCCGCGCACCTGATGATGGTCAACGCCGCCCGGCTCAAGGACTCCGGCGAGCGCAACGACGTCGAGGCCGGGATGGCCAAGCTGCTGGCCTCGGAATACTGCTTCGAGGTGACCACCGAGTCGTTCCGGATCCACGGCGGCTACGGCTACTCGAAGGAGTACGAGATCGAGCGGCTGTTCCGGGAGGCGCCGTTCCTGCTGATCGGCGAGGGCACCAGCGAGATCCAGAAGACGATCATCAGCCGCGGCCTGCTCCGGGAGTACGGAGCCTGACCCGGGACGCTCCCGCGGGGCCTCACCCGGCCCGCTCTTGACGGTTTGGGAGCGCTCCCGCGAGACTCGGTCCGTCGCGTCCCCGCTGCCAGGAGCCGCGCGGCGGCCGGTCCCGCACGTCCCGGGGAGCGGGCGCGGAGCGTCTCGTCCTGTCCGGATCGGAGCGCCCATGCGCAGCTCACCCGCCCGTGTCCGTCGCCTGTGGACGTCCATCGGGGCCGTCCTGCTGGCCGCGCTGGCCGGGGTCGCCGTGCCGGCGGCCGCGCAGGCCCGCCCGGCGCCTGGCCAGCCGCCCGTGGTGGCGCCGCCACCGCTCGACGAGCGCGGCTGCGCCCGCATCCTGGACCGGCTGCCGACGCTGCCGGACTGGCCGCGGGTGATCGACAGCATCGGCGCCGACCCGCGGGTGGAGGCCGAGATCTCCGCGATGGTGGGCCGGATGACGCTGGCCGAGAAGGTCGGCCAGATGACCCAGCCGGAGATCACCTCGATCACGCCGGCCGAGGTGAAGCAGTTCCACATCGGCTCGATCCTCAACGGCGGCGGCGCCTGGCCCGGCGGCGACAAGCACGCGGCGCCGGGGGACTGGCTGGCGCTGGCGGACGCGTACTGGCAGGCCTCATTGGAGAGCAACAGCGCGACCCGGATCCCGGTGATCTGGGGGATCGACGCCGTGCACGGCAACAACAACGTCTTCGGCGCGACGCTCTTCCCGCACAACATCGGCCTCGGCGCCGCCCACGACCCGTGCCTGGTCCGGGACATCGGCCGGGCCACCGCCGAGCAGGTCCGGGCCACCGGCCAGGACTGGGCTTTCGCGCCCACCGTGGCGGTGCCGCGGGACGACCGGTGGGGGCGGACGTACGAGGGCTACTCCGAGGACCCGCGGGTCACCCGAGCGTACGGCTACGAGGCGGTCAAGGGCCTGCAGGGCGGCCTGCGGGCCGGCCCGGGCGGGGTGATCGCGACCGCGAAGCACTTCATCGGCGACGGCGGCACCGAGCGCGGGATCGACCAGGGCGTCACCCCGGCCACCGAGGCCGAGATGATCAACCTGCACGGCCAGGGCTACTACGGTGCCCTCGCCGCCGGCGCGCAGACCGTGATGGTGTCGTTCAACAGCTGGAACAACGCCGAGGCCGGCATCGCCGAGGGAAAGCTGCACGGCAGCCGGTACGTGCTGACCGACGTCCTCAAGGGCAAGATGGGCTTCGACGGCGTCGTGGTGTCCGACTGGAACGGTGTCGGCCAGGTCCCCGGCTGCACCAACTCCCGCTGCGCGCAGGCGATCAACGCCGGCATCGACGTGGTGATGGTGCCGGCCGACTGGCGCGCGTTCATCACCGAGACCATCGCGCTGGTCGAGGCCGGCGAGGTGCCGATGAGCCGGATCGACGACGCGGTGCGGCGGATCCTGCGGGTGAAGTTCCGGTCCGGCGTGTTCGGCCAGCCCACGCCGTCGCTGCGCGCGCACGCCGGCTCGGCCGCCGCGCTGGAGGCGAAGGCGCTGGCCCGCAGGGCGGTCCGCGAGTCGCTGGTGCTGCTGAAGAACAACGGCGCGGTGCTGCCGCTGCGCCCCTCGGCCCGGGTGCTGGTGGTCGGCAAGAGCGCGGACAGCCTGTCCAACCAGACCGGCGGCTGGTCGCTGAGCTGGCAGGGCACCGGCAACACCAACGCCGACTTCCCCGGCGCGACCAGCGTGCTGGCCGGGCTGCGGGAGGCGCTCGGCACCGCCGACGTCACCTTCGACCCGACCGGGGAGACCGTCGACCCGGCCGGATACGACGCCGTGGTCGCGGTGATCGGCGAGACCCCGTACGCGGAGGGCGTCGGCGACCTCAACCGCCGCGCGCTGACCGCAGCGATCCTGCGGCCCGAGGACATCGCCGTGCTGGACCGGGTGGCCGGCCGCGGCGCCCCGGTGGTGACCGTGCTGCTGTCCGGCCGGCCGCTGCACGTGAACAAGGAGCTCAACCGGTCGGACGCGTTCGTCGCCGGCTGGCTGCCCGGCACCGAGGGGGGCGGCGTCGCCGACCTGCTGGTGCAGGGCCCGCTGACCGGCCGCGGCTTCACCGGCACGCTGTCGTTCTCCTGGCCGCGCAGCGCCTGCCAGAGCCCGCTCAACGCCGGGCAGGCCGACTACGACCCGCTCTTCCCGCTCGGGTACGGGCTGCGCAACACCGACCGGGTCACGATCGGCGCGCTGGACGAGACGCAGCCGGTCGGCGGCTGCTCCTCCAACGGCGGGGGCGGCAGCGCGACCGAGGACCTCGAGGTCTTCAACCGCGGCGACGTCGCGCCGTACGCGGCGTACATCGGCTCCCCGGACAACTGGGGCGGCACCCCGGTCGGCAACGACCCCAACGCCGTGGTGTCCCACACCAACATCTCGGTGTCTACGTCGGACGTGAACGTGCAGCAGGACGCGCGGCGGGTGACCTGGACCGGCAGCGGGCCGGGCCAGTTCTACCTGCAGGAGCCGGGCACCGGCACCGACCTGCGCGGCTATCTCAACACCAACGGCGCGCTGGTCTTCGACACGATCGTCCACGACGCACCGGTCAACCCGGTGGCGATGCGGGTGGACTGCGTCTATCCGTGCATCGGCGAGGTGCCGGCGACGGCGCTGTTCCGGTCGCTGCCGGTCGGCACGCGGACCACGGTGAAGGTGCCGCTGGCCTGCTTCGCCGCCGCCGGCACCGACTTCGAGGTGGTCAACACCCCGATGCTGCTCTACACCGACGCCGCTTTCGCACTGTCGGTGGCCAACGTGCGCTGGGTGCCGCAGGCCGGAGATGACCCCGATGCGGTCGCCTGCTCCGACCTGACCTGACGCCTGTCGCAAGAGTGGTGGCACAAATACGGACATAAGGGTAGAGTCCGGCGGGTGAGCGGCGCGGCGGACACCATCGAGGCGGAGGTACGGGAGCTCGTCCGGCGCCGCGGCCTGGACCCGGTCCAGGCGCCGGACGACGCCCGCGCGCTGGTGGCCGAGGTGCTCGCGGACTACTCGCGGCGGGCACTGGCCTCGGCGCTGCCGCCGGTCGACGACCCGGCGGCGGTGGCCCGGGCGGTGCTCGACGCGGTCGCCGGGCTCGGCCCGCTGCAGCGCTGGCTGGACGACCCGGAGGTGGAGGAGGTCTGGGTCAACGAGCCGGGCAAGGTCTTCGTCGCCCGGCGCGGCCGCAGCGAGCTGACCACCACGGTGCTCACCGCCGCGGAGCTGGCCGAGCTGGTCGAGCGGATGCTGCGGACCAGCGGGCGGCGGCTCGACCTCAGCGAGCCGTTCGTGGACGCCACCCTGCCGGACGGGTCCCGGCTGCACGCGGTGCTGCCCGAGGTCACCGGGCGGCACCTCGCGGTCAACGTCCGCAAGTTCGTCGCGCCGGCCGGGTCGGTGGACGACCTGGTCCGGCTCGGCACGCTGCCGCCGGCCGCTGCCCGCTTCCTGGACGCGGCGGTCGCCGCCGGGCTCAACGTGCTGGTCTCCGGCGGCACCCAGTCCGGCAAGACGACCACCCTCAACGCGCTGCTGGGCTCGATCCCGCCGGTCGAGCGGCTGGTGACCGTCGAGGAGGTGTGCGAGCTCCGGCCGCGGCTGCGCGACTGGGTGGCGCTGCGCACCCGGCAGCCGAGCTTGGAAGGCACCGGCGAGATCACGCTGCGCCGGCTGGTCAAGGAGGCGCTGCGGATGCGGCCGGACCGGCTGGTGGTCGGCGAGGTGCGGCAGGCGGAGTGCCTGGACCTGCTGCTGGCGCTCAACTCCGGCGTCCCCGGGCTGGGCACGGTGCACGCCAACTCGGCCCGGGAGGCGCTGCTCAAGGTGTGCACGCTGCCGCTGCTGGCGGGCGGGGCGATCTCGCCGGCGTTCGTGGTGCCGACGGTGGCCGGCTGCCTGGACCTGGTCGTGCACCTGGCGATCGACCCGGACGGACGGAGGCGGGTGCACGAGATCGTCGGCGTGCCCGGCCGGTCCGAGGGCGGGGTGGTGGAGACCAGCGAGGTCTTCGGCACCCGGTGCGGCCGGCTGGTGCGCGGGACCGGGCTGCCGCCGCGGGTCGACCGCTTCGACCGGCTCGGGATCGACCTTGGCCGGCTGCTCGACCCGGCGGGGGACTGACGTGGGCGCGCTGCTCGGGCTACTGCTCGGGATCGGCCTGCTGCTGCTGCGGCCCGCGACCCGGACCCGGCCGCCCGCCGGCCCGTCCGCGCTCGCGCGGTGGTGGGGCGGCGGCCTGACGCCGGGCGGGTTGCTGGCCGGCCAGGTGGCCGCCGCGCTGCTGGGCGGTGCGGCCGCCCTCGCCGCCACCGGCAGCGTCGGCCTCGCCGCGGGTGCCGCCGTCGCCGCGGCCGCGGTGCCGCCGGCCGCGGTCCGCCGCGCCGCCCGGGCACGGGCCGCCGAGCGGCGCTCGCAGTGGCCGGATGCGATCGACCACCTCGCCTCGGCCGTACGCGCCGGGCTGTCCCTGCCCGAAGCGCTGGCCGCGCTGGCCCAGCACGGGCCTGAGCCGCTGCGCCCTGCCTTCGCCGCCTTCGCCGCCGACGTCCGGGCCACCGGCCGGCTGGCCGGCCCGCTGGACCGGCTTCGGGAGCGGCTGGCCGACCCGGTCGCCGACCGGGTGATCGAGACCCTCCGGATGGCCGCGGAGGTCGGCGGCACCGAGCTCGGGCCGGTGCTGCGGGCGCTGTCGGCGTTCCTGCGGGAGGACGCGCGGGTGCGGGCCGAGCTGGCCGCCCGGCAGAGCTGGACGGTGGCCGCGGCCCGGCTCGCGGTGGCCGCGCCGTGGCTGGTGCTGCTGCTGCTCGCCACCCAGCCGGGCACGCTGTCCGCGTACGACAGTCCGACCGGGACGGCGATCCTGCTCGGCGGGGCGGCCGCCTGCGCGGTGGCGTACCGGCTGATGGTCCGGATCGGACGGTTGCCGGCCGAGCCGCGGGTGCTGCGGGCGGGTGCCCGGTGAGCGGGCTGGGCGCGCTGCTCGGGCTGGCCGCCGGGGCGGGGGTGTGGCTGGTCCTCGCCGGGGTGCCGGCCCGGCCGGCGCTGGACCGGCGGCTGGCCCCGTCGCTGGCGGAGCCGGCCGCGGCGCCGGCCCGGCCGTGGACCGCCGCGCTGGCCGGCGCGGCCCGCGGCCTGGACCGGGTCGCCGGCGGCCCGGCCGGCGTCCGCCGCCGGCTGGCCGCGGTCGGTGACCCGCGGTCGGTGGCCGAGTTCCGGGCCGAGCAGCTGCGCTGGGCGCTGGCGGGGCTCGTGCTGGGCGGGCTGGCCGGCACCGCCTTGACCGTCGCCTCTGGACGGTGGTCGGCGCCGGGGCTGCTCGCGGTGGCCGGCGCGGTGGCCGGCGGGCTGGCCAGCGACCTCGCCCTGACCCGCCGGGTACGCCGCCGGCAGGCCGCCGTGCTGGCCGAGCTGCCGGTGGTGTCCGAGCTGCTCGCGCTGGCGGTGACCGCCGGCGAGGGGCTGGCCGGCGCGCTGGACCGGGTCTGCCGGCTGACCACCGGCACGCTCCCGGCCGAGCTCGCCGGCGCGCTGGCCCGGGGGCGGGCCGGCGCCCCGCTGGCCACCGCCCTGGCCGAGCTGCGCGACCGCGCCGGCCTGCCGGCGCTGGCCCGCTTCCTTGACGGCGTGCTGGTCGCGGTGGAGCGCGGCACCCCGCTGGCCGAGGTGCTGCGCGCCCAGGCCGCCGACGTGCGCGAGGCCGGCACCCGGGCGCTGCTGGAGTCCGGCGGCCGACGGGAGATCGCGATGCTCGTGCCGGTGGTCTTCGGCATCCTGCCGACCACGGTGATCTTCGTGCTCTATCCCGGGCTGGCCGCCATCGCCACGCTCACCGCGCTCGGCTGAGCCGCGGACACCGTGATCCAGAGGGGAATGACTGCCGTGTCGAGGATCCGCCGCCTGCTGGCCCGCCCCGACCGTGGCGACGTGCCGGGGTGGGTGCTCATCGCGGTCATGACGGCCGCACTGGTGCTGGCGATCCTGGTGCCGTTCCGGGACGCGATCATCCCGGCGATGACCACGGCCGTGCAGGACATGGTCGAGCAGGCGGGCTGACGTGCGCGACCGCGGGTCGGCCGCGCTGGACTTCGTGCTGGTCTCCCTGCCGGTGCTGGTGCTGCTGCTCGCCGTCCTGCAGGGCGCGGCCTTCCTGCACCTGCGCGCGGTGGTGGTGGCCAGCGCGGCGGAGGGCGCCCGCCAGGCCGCGGCCGCCGACCGGTCCACTGCGGACGGCGGGCCGCTGGCCCAGCAGATGCTGGCCCGCAGCGCGTCCGCGCGGGCCGCGGCCGGGATCCGGTGCGCCGGCGCCGAGGTGCCGGGACCGGGCGGTGCGGTACTGGTCGCGGTGCGCTGCCGCGGTGCGGTGCCGGCGTTGCTGGCCGCGGGGTCGGTGCTGCCGGTCGACGTGACCGCGCACGCGCTGAAGGAGGGCCGGTGAGGGAGCGGGGATCCGCGGTGGTCGAGTTCGTGCTGCTCGGCCTGGTGCTGCTGGTCCCGCTGCTCTACCTCGCGCTGGCGCTGTCCGCGGTGCAGCGGACCGCCTTCGGCGTCACCCACGCCGCCCGCGAGGCCGGCCGGGCGTACGTCACCGGCACCACGGCGACCGCGCCGGCCCGGGCCGAGCACGCGGCCCGGCTGGCGCTGGCCGACCAGCGCGTACCCGCCGACGGTCTCCAGGTCCGGTACGGATCCGCCGGCGACGGCTGCCCGGCCGCCGGTACGGATCCGTGGCCGCTGGGGCCGGGCGCGGTCTTCGCGGTCTGCGTCACCGCGTCGTTGCGGCTGCCGGCGGTGCCGGGCTTCCTGCTCGGCGACCGCGGCACGGTGACCGGTCGGCACGTGGTGCGTGCCGACGAGCACCGGGACCATCAGCCGTGAGCGGCGCCAGGGACGGCGGCACCGTGCTGCCACTGGTGCTGCTGGGCTTCCTGCTGGCCGGGCTGATGGTGACGGCCGGAACGGCGGCGTCGGCGGCGTTCCTGGCCCAGCGGGACCTGGCCGGCGTGTGCGACGGGGCCGCGCTGGCCGGCGCCGCCGCCCTCGACCGCGCCGCCCTCGCCGGGGCGACGGCCGCCGGGGTGCCGGCCCGCGCGGGACTGCCGGTCGACGCTGCCGGAGTGGCCGCCGCCGTCGAGGACTACCGGCTCCGGGCGGACCGGCCAGGGCTGCGGCTGGAGCCGGGCACGGACGGCGCCACCGTCACCGTGGTGTGCCGGCGGACCGTACGGATCCCCTTCGGTGCCGTGCTCGGCGCGGCCGGCGGGCTCGACCGCACCGCGGTCGCCCGGGCCCGCACCGCGCTGCTCCCGCCCCGCTGACCGTCCACGTGCGCCAGACACAGTGGACAGTTCACGGGACCGGATGCTGGCGCCCGGGCCAAGATCGTGGCACCGTTGCCGGGTGGCCACCTCGCTGAACTCCACCGCCGCCGCCCTGCTCGGCCTGCTGCACGAGGGACCGATGACCGGCGGTGAGCTGGTCGCCGCCGCCAAGGAGCGGATGGACCCGTTCTGGAGCGTCACCCGCAGCCAGGTCTACCGGGAGCTGCCCGGGCTGGCCCAGGCCGGTTTCGTTCGGCCCGGCAAGCTCGGTCCCCGCGCCGCCCAGCCCTACGCGATCACCGCGGCCGGCAAGCGCGCGTTCCGGTCCTGGCTGACCGAGGCCGCCGGCGCCGACCACGCCCGCAACCCGCTGGTGCTGCGGATCGGCTTCGGCGCGCACCACGCGCCCGGCGCCGTCGCGACGCTGGTCGAGGAGGCGCGCGGCCGCCACCAGGAGGCGCTGGCCGCCAACCGGGCCCGGGCCAGCCAGCTGAAAAAGGCGGGCGCCGACCCGTTCCTGGTCGCGACCGCCGAGTTCGGCGTGACGTACGAGCGGGCCCTGCTGCGCTGGCTCGACACGGTCCCCACCGACTGAGCGAGCGCGCGCGTCCTCTGGCGCGCGTGCGGGGAGCGACGGCGCCCGTCCGGCTGGCGCTCGCGCCCGCCGGGCTGGCGTCCGGAGCGGGCACAGTACCCTGGCGGGTTGTGACCGACGACGTGCCCGCCGAGCTCAAGGAGCTGTCCGCCACCCTGACCAGCATCGAGAAGGTGCTGGACCTGGGAGCGCTCCGCAAGGAGCTGACCGGGCTGGAGGACCAGGCCGCCCAGCCTGACCTCTGGTCGGACCAGGAGCGGGCCACCCAGGTCACCAGCCGGCTGTCCCAGGTGCAGGCCGAGATCCGCCGGGTCGAGGACCTGCGCCGCCGCCTCGACGACGCCGGCGTGCTGCACGAGCTGGCCGAGGCCGAGGACGACCCGGCCGCCCACGAGGAGGTCGCCGCCGAGCTGGCCGGGCTGCGCTCGGCGGTCGGCGAGCTCGAGGTGCGCACCCTGCTGGGCGGGGAGTACGACGGCCGCGACGCGCTGGTCACCGTGCAGGCCGAGGCCGGCGGGGTGGATGCCGCCGACTGGGCGCAGATGCTGATGAGGATGTATCTGCGGTGGGCGGAGCGGCACGGCTACCCGACCGAGGTCTACGACACGTCGTACGCGGAGGAGGCCGGCATCAAGTCGGCCACCTTCGTGGTCAGGACGCAGTACGCGTACGGCACGCTGGCCGGCGAGCACGGCACCCACCGGCTGGTCCGGATCTCCCCGTTCGACAACCAGCACCGCCGGCAGACCAGCTTCGCCGGGGTCGACGTGGTGCCGGTGGTCCAGCCGACCGACCACATCGAGATCGACGACAAGGACATCCGGGTCGACGTCTACCGGTCCTCCGGGCCGGGCGGGCAGGGCGTCAACACCACCGACTCGGCGGTGCGGATCACCCACCTGCCGACCAACATCGTGGTCTCCTGCCAGAACGAGCGGTCCCAGATCCAGAACCGGGCGTCCGCGATGGCGGTCCTGCAGGCCAAGCTGCTGGAGCGCCGCCGGCAGGAGGAGCGGGCCGAGATGGACGCGCTGCGCGGCGACGCCGGCGGGTCCTGGGGCAACCAGATCCGCAGCTACGTGCTGCATCCGTACCAGATGGTGAAGGACCTGCGCACCGAGGTGGAGACAGGCAACACCGCGGCGGTGCTGGACGGCGACATCGACGGCTTCATCGAGGCCGAGATCCGGTGGAAGCAGCGCGCCGACAATGCGTAAGGGCCATACGGTGAACACCACCTGGACACGGCCTAGGTAGACTCGCGCCCCGTGATCCGCCTGGACCGAGTGACCAAGCTCTACCCGTCGAGCGCCCGACCCGCGCTGGACGACGTCAGCCTGAATGTGGACAAGGGCGAGTTCGTGTTCCTCATCGGACCGTCCGGCTCCGGCAAGTCCACCTTCCTGCGGCTGTTGCTCAAAGAGGAGAGCCCGACCCGGGGCCGGGTGCAGGTCGCCGGCAAGGATCTGGGCCGGCTGTCCCGGTGGAAGGTGCCGGCGCTGCGGCGGACCATCGGCTGCGTCTTCCAGGACTTCCGGCTGCTGGAGAAGAAGTCGGTGGCCGACAACGTCGGCTTCGCCCTGGAGGTCATCGGCAAGCCGGCGCACACCATCCGCAAGGTGGTCCCGGAGGTGCTCGAGCTGGTCGGGCTGGACGGCAAGGCCGGCCGGCTGCCCGGTGAGCTCTCCGGCGGCGAGCAGCAGCGGGTGGCGATCGCCCGCGCGTTCGTCAACCGGCCGCTGGTGCTGCTCGCCGACGAGCCGACCGGCAACCTCGACCCCGACACCAGCCAGGACATCATGCTGCTGCTCGAGCGGATCAACCGCACCGGCACCACGGTGCTGATGGCGACCCACGACAACAACATCGTCGACTCGATGCGCCGCCGGGTGATCGAGCTGGAGATGGGCCGGCTGGTGCGCGACCAGGCCCGCGGCGTCTACGGGGTGGGTCGCTGACATGCGGATGAACTTCGTCTTCTCCGAGGTCGCGGCCGGGCTGCGGCGCAACCTCACCATGACGGTCGCGATGATCATGACGACCGCGATCTCGCTGGGCTTCTTCGGTGCCGGGCTGCTGGTGGCCAATCAGATCGGCGAGATGAAGGACCTCTACTACGACAAGCTCGAGGTCTCGATCTACCTGGCCGACGGCGTCACCGAGCCGCAGCGGCTGGCGATCAACACCCAGCTGGAGGCCTCGCCGGAGGTCGCGTCGTTCGAGTACCTCAACAAGGACCAGGCCTTCGAGCGGTTCCAGCGGCTCTTCCGCGGCAACCCCCAGCTGCTGGCGAACGCGACCAAGGAGGACCTGCCGGAGACGTACCTGGTCCGGATGAAGGACCCGGAGCGCTACACCGTGCTGGCCCAGCAGTTCCCGGCCGGGAAGGCGGGGGTCGACCAGGTGCAGGGCCAGAGCGAGGTGCTGGACCGCATCTTCTCGCTCTTCAACGGCATCCGGAACGCGGCGATCGCGCTGGCCCTGCTGCAAGCACTGGCCGCCTTGCTGCTGATCTCCAACACGATCCAGGTGGCCGCGTTCAACAGGCGGGTGGAGACCGGCATCATGCGGCTGGTCGGCGCCAGCAGGTGGTATACGCAGTTGCCGTTCGTGCTGGAGGCGGCGCTGGCCGGGCTGGCCGGCGCAATCCTCGCCATCGCCGGGCTGTTCGCGGCCAAGTTCCTGTTCGTGGACAAGACGCTGGCCGAGCCGATCCGGTCCGGGATCGTGCCGCCGATCGACGTGGGCACGATCCTGATGATCAGCCCGTACGTGGCCGGCGCCGGCGTGCTGCTCGCGAGCGTGGCGGCGTACGTGACCCTCCGCCTGTACGTCCGGTTGTAGCGATGCCCGCGTCGTCGTCCAACCGCGCTCCCACCGACCGCAAGGTCATCGCGTCCAACCGCAAGGCGCGGCACGACTACGCGGTGCTGGACACGTACGAGGCCGGTGTCGTGCTGATGGGCACCGAGGTCAAGGCGCTGCGGGAGGGGCGGGCGTCGCTGGTGGACGGCTTCGCCAGCATCGAGGACGGCGAGGTGTGGCTGCAGGGCGTGCACATCGCGGAGTACGCGCAGGGCACCTGGACCAACCACGCCCCGCGCCGCAAGCGCAAGCTGCTGCTGCACCGTGCGGAGATCGAGCGGCTGGAGGCGCGGACCAGGGAGAGCGGGCTGACCCTGGTCCCGCTGCAGCTCTACTTCTCCGGCAGCCACGTCAAGGTCGAGCTCGCCCTGGCCAAGGGCAAGCGGTCGTACGACAAGCGCCAGGACCTGGCCAAGCGGGACGCCCAGCGGGAGATCGCCCGCGAGATGGGCCGCCGGGTCAAGGGCGTCGGCTGAGCCGTGTTGTGCCGTACGGGCCGGCCGGGCGAGGATGCGGCCGTGAGGTGGCGGTGATGCCCTCCGTGGAGCCGGGCGGACCGGAGGATCTGAGCGATCCCGACGGCCCGGCGGCCGAGCGCGCCGCCGGGCTGGCGCAGCTGGTCGCCGACCTGGTCGCGAACCCGGAGCGGCTGGAGCGGCTGGCCGACTCCGAGCGACGGTCGGCCCGGATGCAGGCGCTGACCGCGGCGCTGGCCGCCGCGCTGACCCCGGCCCAGGTCGCGACGGCGGCGCTGGAGCCGGCGTTGACCCTGCTGGGCGCGGTGGGCGGCGGCCTGATCCTGCGGGACGCCGACGCCCTCCCACCCACGATGACCGTCGCTGGCGCGGTCGGCTATCCCGCCGAGGCGGTGGAGCGCTGGCGGCGGCTGCCGCTGGACGGCACCACTCCCGCCGGGGACGCGGTGCTGCGCGGCGAGCCGGTCTACCTGCCGGACCGGGCCGAGGCCGGCCGGCTCTACCCGGCGATGCTCGACCCGGAGGTGACGGCGGACGACCGGGCCTGGGTCGCGCTCCCGCTGCGGGCGGGCGGCGAGGTCATCGGTGCGCTGACGCTGACCTTCCGCGGGCCGCGGGTCTTCAGCGACGACGAGCGGGCGTTCCTGGCCACCGTGGCCGCGCAGTGCGCGCTGTCGCTGGAGCGCACCCGGCTCTACGAGGCGGCCCAGAGCGAGCGGGAGCGGCTGCAGGCGGTGCTGTCCCGGCTGCCGGTCGGGGTCATCATCGGCGAGGCGCCCGGCGGCCGGCTGGTGCTCGGCAACGAGGCGGTCGAGCGGATCTGGCGGCAGCCCTTCCTGCGCTCGGCCAGCGTGGGGGAGTATGCCGGCTACCACGGCTTCCGCCCGGGCACCGACGACGAGCTGGGGGTCGGGGACTGGCCGCTGGCCCGCGCGCTGCTGACCGCCGAGGTGGTCTCCGACGAGGAGATCGACATCCTGCGCGGAGACGGCACCCGCGGCACCATCCTGGTCAACGCGGCGCCGATCCGGGACGCCGGCGGGGTCGTGGTGGCCGGCGTCTGCTCGTTCCTCGACATCACCGAGCGGGCCGAGTCGCGCCGCCGGCTGGACAGCGCGTACGCGGCCGAGCGGGAGGCCCGGGCCGCCGCGGAGGCCGCCTGGAGCCGGCTGGAGCGGCTGCAGAAGGTGACCGCGGGGCTGTCCGAGGCGGTCACCCCGGTGCAGGTCGCCTCGGTGATGGTCGAGGGCGGGCTGTCCGTGCTCGGCGGCACCTCGGCCTGGATCGGCGTGCTGGACGAGCCGGGCCGGACGCTGGTCGCGCTGGCCGCCTCGTTCCCGGTCGAGCCGGACGGCCCGGCGGCGCAGATCCCGCTGACGGCCGCGTCCCCGCGGGCCGAGGTGACCCGGACCGGCACCCCGGTGTGGCTGCCGTCGGCGTCCGAGGCGCAGGACCGCTATCCAGGGCTGCGGGCGATCGGCATCTCCTCCGGCGCGCTCGGCGTGGTGCCGCTGGTGTCGCACGGGCGGCCGATCGGGGCGATGCTGCTCAGCTTCGACGAGTCCCGCGAGCTGGAGCCGGAGGAGCGGGCGCTGGTCGTCACGCTGGCCGAGCAGTGCGCCCAGGCGCTGGAGCGGGCCCGGCTGCACCAGCGCGAGCACGACACCGCGCTCACCCTGCAGCAGAGCATGCTGCCCAGCGCGCTGCCGGCGGTGCCGGGGCTGGCGCTGACCGGGCGCTACCGGCCGGCGGTGCAGACGCTGGAGGTCGGCGGCGACTGGTACGACGTGCACGAGCTGCCGGACGGCCAGGTCGCGCTGATGGTCGGCGACGTGGTCGGCCGCGGGCTGGGCGCGGCCACCACCATGGGCCAGCTGCGCAGCGCGCTGGCCGCGCTGGCGCTGTCCGAGGCGGCGCCGGGGCGGGTGCTCGACGACCTGGAGCGCTTCGCCCGGCGGGTGGACGGCGCCCGGCTCGGCACGGTCGTCTACTGCCTGCTCGACCCGGTCGCCGGCACCCTGCGGTACGCCTGCGCCGGGCACCCGCCGCCGCTGGTGGTGCGGCCCGACGGCGGGACCGAGTACCTCGAGGGCGGCCGGTCGCCGCTGCTGTGCGCGCTGCCGCCCGGGCTCACCCCGCCGCGGCCCGAGGGGACGTACCGGCTGGCCCCGGGCTCGACGCTGCTGCTCTACTCCGACGGGCTGGTGGAGCGGCGCGGGGAGTCGCTGGACGTGGGCCTCAGGCGGCTCGCCGACACCGCGGCGGCGTACGCCGAGGACGGCGGCGACTGGTGCGAGCACCTGGTCGACGCGATGCTCGACGGCTCCGGCGATGACGACGTGGCGCTGCTGCGGGTCAGCTACCGGCCGGTGCTGTCCCGCCGGCTGCCGGCCGAGCCGGCGCGGCTGGCCGGGCTGCGCCACGAGCTGCGCGGCTGGCTGGCCGGGCTGGGCGCGTCCGACGAGGAGGTGGCGGACGTGCTTCTCGCCTGCGGCGAGGCGTGCGCCAACGCGGTCGAGCACGCGTACCAGGACCGGCCGGAGGGCGAGCTGACCGTGGAGCTGGTGCTCGACGACGACCGGCAGCTGCGGCTGCGGGTCACCGACACCGGCCGGTGGCGGGCGGTGCCGGCGCCCGGCGACCGCGGCCGGGGGTTGCCGCTGATGCGGGCCGTGATGGACGCGGTGGACGTGGCGAGAGGGGCGGGCGGCACGGTGGTCACCATGCGGCGCCGGCTGGGCGCGGCGGTGCCGGCATGAACGAGCTCGAGAGCCCGCAGGGCGAGCGGGCACTGGCCGAGCGGACCCCGAACGCGCCGCTGGCGCGGGTCGCGGTCGAGCGGCACGGCCCGGTCGTGCTCGCCCGGCTCGACGGCGAGCTGGACCTGTCGAACGCGGCCACGGTCGAGGACCAGATCGGGCGCGGGCTCGGCGAGCTGACCTCGCTCGCAGTCGACTTGGGCGGCCTGCGCTACCTGGACAGCGCCGGGCTCGCGCTGCTGTCCCGGCTGGCCACCCGGGTCGCCGGCCCGGGCGGGGCGCTGCGGCTGGTGGTGCCGCCGGACGCGGTGGTCCGGCGGGCGCTGCTGATCTCCGGCCTGGCCGAGGCGATCCCGCTGGACGAGACGGTGGAGGCGGCGCTGGTGGGGCTGGCGGCCCTGCGGTGACCGCGCCGCCCGGACCGTCGGGCGCCGCCTGGGCGGGGTTGCCGGCGGAGGTGGCGCGCGCCGACGCCGCCGTCCCCGCGTTCTGGCGGGACCTGGGCCTGCCCGGGCTGGTCGACGTGCACGTGCACTTCCTGCCGCCGCGGGTGCTGGCCGCGGTGTGGGCGTTCTTCGACGAGGCGAGCCGGCACTACGGGGTGGACTGGTCGATCACCTACCGGGTCGGCGACGACCAGCGGGTGGCGCTGCTGGGCGAGCTGGGCGTGCGCGCGTTCCCGGCGCTGGCGTACCCGCACAAGCCCGGCATGGCCGAGTTTCTCAACGGCTGGACGCTCGACCTGGCCGTGCGGACGCCGGGCTGCGTGCCGTCGGCCACCTTCTTCCCCGAGCCGGACGCCGGGTCGTACGTGAGCTCGGCGCTCGCCGCCGGCGCCCGAATGTTCAAGGCGCACCTGCAGGTCGGCGGCTACGACCCGACCGACCCGCTGCTCATCCCGGTCTGGGGTGCGCTCGCCGACGCCGGGGCGCCGGTGGTCGTGCACTGCGGCAGCGGGCCGCGGCCCGGCACGCACACCGGCCCGGACCCGATCGCCGCGCTGCTGCGGGCGCACCCGCGCCTGCGGCTGGTGGTCGCGCACGCCGGGATGCCGGAATACCTGGAGTTCGCCGGGCTCGCCGCGCGGCACCCCGAGGTGCACCTGGACACCACGATGGTCGGCACCCCGTTCACCGAGGCGCTGATGCCGATGCCGGCCGAGTTGCCCGCCCGGCTCGCCGACCTGGGCGAGCGGGTGGTGCTCGGCTCGGACTTCCCGAACATCCCGTACCCGTACGCGACCCAGCTGGACGCGCTGGCCCGGCTGGACCTGGGCGACGACTGGCTGCGCGGGGTGCTCTGGCACAACGGGGTGCGGCTGCTCGGCCTCGATCCCGGATCGGCGGGAACTGTCGGACCCACTGACTAGTCTGCCGGGCATGACGCCGGCCGGGTCGACGGCGCGGGCGCGGCTGATCGCGTTCCGGCAGGGGGCGGTTCCTCCGGCTCGTCCGGCGGCGAGGGCGGTGGCGGTGGTGGTGGCAGCTGGTGAGCCGGACCCGATCCGGGGTACGTGGCCCGCCGTGGACGGACGACCGACGGCGCGGGTCACCCTGGAGGCCCACGGCGAGCCCCGCGGGCTCGCCGTCGGCACCGCCGCCGTCGGCGACGCGGTGCGGCATCCCACCGGGAGCCGGGTCCGCGACCTGCCGGTCCGCGTGGACACGCTGCGGTGACGACCGGCGGGCAGGCGCCGGCCGCGGCGGACCCCGGCGGTGGTCCCGGCGGGGGCGAGGGCTACGAGCCGGACCCGCGGCGCTGGCGGGCGCTCGCGGTCGTGCTCGTCGCCGGCTTCATGGTGCTGCTCGACGTCAGCATCGTGAACGTCGCGCTCCCCAGCATCGCCGCCGGCACCGGCGCCGACGAGAGCGACCTGCAGTGGGTCGTGAGCGGGTACGCGCTCGCCTTCGGCCTGGTCCTGGTCGCCGGCGGCCGGGTCGGCGACGCCCGCGGCCGGCGGCCCACGCTGGTCTTCGGGCTGGTGCTCTTCACGCTGGCCAGCGTCGCCTGCGGCGCCGCCCAGGACGCGACCTGGCTGGTGGTGGCCCGGCTGCTGCAGGGGATCGGCGGCGGGCTGATCACCCCGCAGAGCTCCGGGCTCATCCAGGTGCTGTTCCGCGGTCAGGAGCGCGGGCGGGCGTTCGGCCTGTTCGGGGCCGTGATCGGGGTCAGCACCGCGATCGGGCCGCTGCTCGGCGGGCTGCTCATCCAGCTCGGCGGCGTCGAGCACGGCTGGCGGTGGATCTTCCTGGTCAACGTGCCGATCGGGATCGGCGCGGTGATCCTCGCGTACCGCACCGTCCCGCACACCCGGCTGCCCAAGGGCCAGCACACCGACTACGACCCGACCGGCGCGGTGTTGCTGGGCGCGGCGGTGCTCTTCCTGCTGCTGCCGTTCGTGGAGAGCCGCACCTGGGAGACCGCGGCCAAGTGGCTGCTGCTGATCCCGGGGGTGCTGCTGATCGGCGCCTTCGCGCTGTGGGAGCGGGCGTACGGCCGCCGCGGCCGGGAGCCGATGGTCGACCTCGCCCTGTTCGGACGCCGGTCGTACACGTTCGGCTCGACGATCGGCCTGGCCTACTTCGCCGGCTTCACCGGGGTCTTCTTCATCTACACCCAGTTCCTGCAAGAGGGCGTCGGCTACAGCGCGCTGCAGGCCGGGCTGGCGTCCACCCCGTTCGCGGTCGGCGCCGCGCTGGCCTCCGGGCTCGGCGGCCGGGTGGTCCACCGGATCGGCCGGTCGCTGGTCGCCGCCGGGCTGGTCCTGGTGGTGCTCGGCCTGCTGGCGACCTGGGTGGTCATCGGGCTGGTGTCCGGGCCGGCGGTGGGCTGGGCGGTCGCGCTGCCCTTCCTGGTCGCCGGCCTCGGCAACGGCCTGGTCATCTCGCCCAACCAGACGCTCACCCTGTCCGAGGTGCCGCCCCGGCAGGGCGGCGCGGCCGGCGGCGTGCTGCAGACCGGGCAGCGGCTCGGCTCGGCCGCTGGCATCGCCGCGGTGGGCAGCCTGTTCTACGCGCAGCTGGCGGCCACCCGGGGCGACTTCCAGAGCGCGATGCGGGACGGGCTGCTGCTGATCGTGCTCTTCGTCGGCGTCGCCCTCGCGGTGGCGATCGCCGACCTGGTGGTCGACCGGCGCCGGCAGCCGGACCGCGCGTAATTCAGGCGCGGGAGGCCCGGCCAGGCCGTACCGTCCCGGCCATGGACGCGGTGCTCACCGGGCCGGAGCTGGACCGGCTGACCTGGCGGCCGGTCACCGAGGCTGACCTGCCGGCGCTGGCCCGGCTCTACGCCGCGATCGAGGCGGTCGACCGGACCGGGGAAAACTACGATGCCGACGATCTCGGCGAGGAGCTGGCCGACCCGCTGATCGACACCGAGCGGGACACGCTGGTCGCGGCCGGGCCGGACGGCGAGGTGTGGGCGTACGGGGCGATCCGCGGCTCCGCCACGGTGCGGGACTCCGACCGGCTGTGGCTGGACGGCGGCGTGCACCCGGCGGTGCGCGGCCGCGGCCTGGGCCGGCGGCTGCTCGGCTGGCAGGAGCCGCGGGCGGTCGAGCTGCACGGCGAGCGGCACCCGCAGGTGCCCGGCGAGCTACTGATCGGTGTGTACGACACGGTGTCGACCCGGCAGGCGCTGGTGCGCCGGGCCGGCTACGAGCCGGTCCGCTACTTCCACGACATGGTGCGCGACCTCGCCACCGAGCTGCCGGCCGTCGCGCCGACGCCGGCCGGGCTGCGGGTCGTGCCGTTCGACTGGGCGTACGACGAGGCGACCCGGGTGGCGCACGGCGAGGCCTTCGCCGACCACTGGGGCTCCAGCCCGCCGGACGAGGAGCGCTGGAAGCAGTGGTACAGCGGGGCCCGCGCGTTCCGCCCGGAGACCAGCCTGCTGGTGCTCGACGGCGACGAGGTCGCCGCCTACCTGCTGTCGTACTTCTACGCCGCGGACGCCGAGGCGACCGGCGTGCGCGAGGGCTGGATCGGGCAGCTCGGCACCCGGCCGCCGTGGCGCCGCCGCGGGCTCGGCACGCTGCTGCTGGCCACCGTGCTGACCCGCTTCCGGGAGGCCGACTACCAGGTGGCCGGCCTGGACGTGGACACCGAGAACGGGACCGGCGCGCTCGGGCTGTACGAGCGGCTCGGCTTCACCGTGGATCACCGCTGGGTCACCTGGCGCAAGCTGGTCGAGGGATGATCCCGGAGCGCCGAGGGGTTAGACTGGGCGGACAACACCACAGGGGGTGAAAGGTTTCGACTTCGGACGTCGAGGCAGGGGAAGCGGGCCGAGGAAGGCAACGATGATCTCGTTAATCCACCCGTTGCAAACCACAAGCGCCAACATCAGTTCGCGCTCCGAGGTCGCCCTCGCCGCTTAAGGCGAGCTAGACCTCTGTCAGTCCGGGAGTGCTTCCGGCCCGGGTCCTGGCATCAGCGAGGAAGCTCCACCTCCGTGAGCGGCCGCGGGTCGCGGAGGGACAATTCACAGCGGCTGGGCCTGTCACACCGGCTTGCTCGGAAGACCGGTGGGGCCGAGTAGAGACATCACGAGCTGCGCCCGGAGAAGCCCTGTCAACACGCCGGAGGACGCGGGTTCGATTCCCGCCACCTCCACACCCAGGCACCCCCTGTCCGCCGAGAGCGCGGACGGGGGGTGTTCCGTATGTCTGCCGCGGGGGCGACCCCCGCGGGCCCCGCGTTCCGTCTGGTTGCGGTTCGAGTAGCGGACATCAAGGTCCACCAGGAAGGGGTTGCTCGAACCGGGTCCCGCAAGGGACCAGGTTCGGGACCCCCTCCCGGAGAGCATTGCCTGAGCCCGCGTGGACCAGCTCGCGCAAAGTCGTCGGTCAGCTCGTCGGCCGTCCTCATCCCACCCGGGTGACCCGGTACCGGTACCGACCGCGGTGTCCCTCGCGCCGGGTGATGTCCCCGGAGGGCCGAGCGCGGACAGTGATCCGCGCCGTCCTCGAGGAGGTCTTCGTGTCCACACCCACTTGGCCAGACAGCGCGGCATCCAACACCGATGGCCGTCCGCCGGCGGGCCTGTACGCCGATGAGCCACGGAGCCGGTCCGGCCCGGACTGGAGCGACAGCGCCGTCAGCATCGCTGGCGGCATCGGACGGCACTGGACCCTGCCCGTGGTTCTCGGGGTCGTGACCCTGCTGGCGGGCGTCGGAGTTCTTGTATGGCCCCGCGCCACGGTCGGGGTCGTCGCGATCGTCGTCGGTCTGCACCTGATCATCAACGGCGTCGTCCGGATCGTTCAGAGCTTCGGCGCCGAGGGTGCAGGCGGCGGGGAACGGCTCCTGCTCGCCCTGGCCGGCGTCCTGTCCGTGCTGATCGGCGCCCTGTGCCTGCGCAATATCCTGCAGACGGTCACCGCGGTCGTCGTTCTCGTCGGCGTGTTCTGGCTGATCGCCGGGATCATCGACATCGTGGCCGGGCTGTCCCCGGGATCGGTGCCGGCGCGTGGCTGGCGCCTGGTGTCCGGCGCAGCCGCGATCGTGGCAGGCATCGTGGTCCTGGCCTATCCGGACATCTCGCTCGGCGTGCTGACGGTCATCCTCGGCGTCTGGCTGCTGCTCTACGGCGGCATCCTGATAGCCACCGGGATCGCCCTGTGGCGCCTGAGCCGCCCGTAGCTGGTGGCCCACCTCGGGCGGTCCGGGAGCGACGTCACGCGTGCTCCCGCGCCCGGGCCGCGGCGGCGTGGTCGGCCTGAAGGCCGGCGGGACGGGGCCGAGTCTCCGGATGTGCGCCGGCGCGGCGTCCTCCGGAGCAGGTGAGGTGCGGTCCGCGGCGTCGCCCTAGCGTGTGGAGCGCCGTGGAGAGGTCGCCGCGCCCGCGGTGCCGTCGACCGGAGAGCAGGGACCTCATGGACGACCGACCTGGCGGACCCCTTGGATCAGAGTCCTGGGTTCACCGCTCCGTTCGCGGCGCTGCGGTGCGACATCCCCGTTCCCCGCTCGCCGCGGTGGCCGCAGTCGACCGGGCACTGTTCGGTTGGTCGACGCGCCGCCACCATCCGGTGCTGGACAGCACCATGCCCGCGCTCAGCCGAGCCGCGGACCACGGCCTGCTCTGGCTGTGCGTCGCCGCGTCGATGGCTGTGTCGGGCCGGCCGGAGCTACGCCGAGCCGCCGTACGGGCGACCGTGTCGTTGGGCGTCGCCAGCGCCACCGTGAACGGGATCGCCAAGATAGCGATTCGCCGGACCCGTCCTCCGCTCGAGGGCATCCCGGCCATCCGACGTGTCCGCCGGCTCCCGGTGACCACATCGTTCCCCTCCGGGCATGCTTCCTCCGCTGCAGCGTTCGCCGTCGGCGCCGCACGGGAGGCTCCCGGAGTCACCGCTCCGCTCGGCCTCCTGGCGGCGGGCGTCGTCTTCTCCCGTGTCTGGACCGGTGCCCACTACCCGGCTGATGTGCTGGTCGGGGCGGCGATCGGAGCCGCTGTCGGCCGCGCGCTGCCGTCGGTGACTCGATGGACCCCCTCGTACCAGTCGGAAGAGTAGGACGGGGGCCGGTCGACGAGCGTGGTGATCACCACCCGATCACGCGGACCCAGCGTCGCCCGAAGTGCCAGCCGGTGATGAAGGCGCCCGCGACCAGCACCGTGAGGACCATGCCGAACGCGTCCCACGGCGAGCTGCTGCGCCGGGACGGCCGGTACGGCATCCACCTGGCCGGCCGGTTCGGCGTCCGCATCGAGGACATCGTGACCGTCACCGAAGGCGGCGGTCGCCGGCTCAACAACACGTGCCACGAGCTGCGCACCGTCCGATAAGAGGCCGCCGGGTCCGAGGGTGCCGCCGCCCGGCCCCCGTGCCCGGGCGGCGGCCGTCACCTGCCGCCGACGAGAGGCCGTGGCTCGGGTGGCGAGGAACTGGATCAGCGCGATCCCGGCCAATCGCCTGCCGCCCCACGTCGCGCAACCGGACGGCGGTGACCGAGGGGCGAGAGCCGCACCCCGGCCCCGGCGGCGCCCCGCTCGATCCGCCCCCCGGGCCCGATCAGGACGACGTCGACGCCGGCACCTGCTCGCCGTGCAGCGCCGCCTGGAGCTCCGCCTCCTGCTCCTTGCTCATCGAGGACTTCAGTACCGTGCCGCCGAAGCGCGCCATCGCCTCCACGGCCTTGTCCGGAGTCACCTTCTCCACGATCAGGAACAGCGCCGACGTCCCGGGCCGGACCAGATCACGGACCTGCTCCTGGAACTGCTTGTCGATCCCGGTCTTGGTCAGCTTCCCCATCAGCGCGCCCATCCCTGCGCCCAGGGCCATGCCGAAGACCGGGATGAAGAACAGCATCCCGAACAGCAGACCCCAGACCATCCCCCAGGTGGCGCCGCCACCCACCGCGTGGTGGTTGGTCGTGACGTGGTATTTCCCTTCACGGTCCCGACGGATCACCGCGATGGCGTCGGGCTGGATGATCAGGTCGCTGGAGAGCCGCTGCGCCTCGTCGGCGGCCGCAGCCGCGGTTGTCTCGTCGGGGTAGCCGATCGCGATCAGCGTTGACATCTGCGGTGTCCTTTCCCGTCGACGCCGACGCCCGATCGGGCGTCGGCCGCGCCGAACCGGCGTCGTACCAGCGCACATCCGATCAACGGACGGTGCCTCCTCCTGCACGGATGACGTTCGAGCGGACATCGAGCACGGCGGCGGCCCCCGGCCAGGCCACGGCACCCGTACCGATCCGTCCGACCGAGCGCCTCGCTCCGGCGCCGTCAGGTCCATCCACTCCGCCGCCCGAGCTCTGGTGGACCGGTGGTTCCGATCCCGGGCCGCCCGCACCGGGACCGGCATCCGGGGGGTCGGGGCCCGGTGCGCCGGGTCACCACGGTCGCCTCATCCTCGGCGAGTCGACGACGCACCGAATAGCCCGTCATGGATGAGGAGACGCGCGCCTGTCAAGGGCAAGGTGTGGCTCCACGGCCTCCTGGCTGAGTACGACTCGGACTCGTACGCCGGGCCGGCCGATTCTCTTCGGCGGACCACCGGGTCGATTTTCGAGGCGGAACGGTCCTGGACAGGAGGTACACGAACATGGTGCTCGCGGCGGACTACCCGCTCCTTGACGTGTTCTGGACGACGCTGATGTTCACCCTCTGGGTGATCTGGTTCTGGCTGCTGATCACCGTGTTCGCGGACATCTTCCGCCGCCATGACCTGTCCGGCTGGGCCAAGACCCTCTGGATCATCTTCGTGATCGTGCTGCCGTACCTCGGCGTGTTCGTCTACCTGATCTCCCAGGGGCGCGGCATGACCGAGCGGAGAGTCCGGGAGACCGAGCAGGCCCGGATGCAGTTCGACGACCACATCAGGTCGGTGAGCGCCGATGGCCGGACCCCGGCCGCCGAGATCGAGAAGGCCAACCAGCTGCTCAGCAGTGGCGCGATCACCCAGACCGAGTACGACGCCATCAAGCAGAAGGCGCTGGCCTAGGCGTGCGTCGGGTCGACCCGTCCGGCGGGTGAGCGGCACATGGACGTCTCTCTGATCGTCATCGTCGTCGTCATCGCCGCGCTGGTCTTCGACTTCACCAACGGCTTCCATGACACGGCGAACGCGATGGCCACGTCGATCGCCACGGGTGCGCTGCGGCCCAAGGCCGCCGTGGCGATCGCCGCCTGTCTCAACCTCGTCGGCGCCTTCCTCTCGGTCGAGGTGGCGAAGACGATCTCCGGTGGCCTCATCGACGACAGGCTGATCACCCCCGTCGTGATCTTCGCCGGCCTCGTCGGAGCGATCATGTGGAACGTGACGACCTGGTATGTCGGGCTGCCCTCCAGTTCGTCGCACGCCCTGTTCGGCGGACTGATCGGCGCGACCTGGGCGGCCGGCGGAGTCGACGCGATTCATTTCGACAAGGTGCTGAACAAGGTCGTCCTGCCCGCTCTGCTCTCTCCCGTCGTCGCGGCCCTGATCGCGGTGACCGTGACGTATCTGGCCCTCCGAGCGACCCGCCGGGCGGAACCCGGCGTCGTCACCCGGGGCTTCAAGCTCTCCCAGGTCGTGTCGGGGTCGATGGTCGCCCTTGCCCACGGCACCAACGACGCGCAGAAGACCATGGGCGTGATCACGTTGACCCTGATCACCGCGGGCATGGTGCCGGCGGGCTCGGGACCGCCGTTCTGGGTGGTGGTGGCCGCCGGGCTGGCGATCGGGCTCGGCACGTACGTCGGCGGCTGGCGGATCATCCGGACCCTGGGCCGGCGGGTCAGCGACATCCGCCCGGTCCAGGGCTTCAGCGCCGACACGACCAGTGCCGCGGTGATCCTCAGCTCCACCCATTTCGGGCTGCCGCTGTCCACCACGCAGGTGTGCACCGGTTCGATCTTCGGGTCCGGGGCGGGCCACCGGCTCAGCTCGGTCCACTGGGGGATCGCCGGGCGGATAGCGCTGGCATGGAGCTTCACCCTGCCGTCGGCGGCGGTGATGGGCGCGATCGCCTCCTCGTTGGCCGCGACCGGCACCGCCGGCGTGATCGCGGTCGCGGCGATCGGGCTGGCCGTGGCCGCGGGGGTCTACGGCGCGTCCCGCCGCAACCCGGTCACCGCGGACAACGTCAACGATGTCCCGACGGCACCTGTCAAGGACCTCGGCCTCGCCGCCTGACCACGAGAGGGGCCTCACCGTGCACGTCGACTGGGCATCGTTGGCCGCGGTCGCGGCCGTCGCGGCCGCCGCCGCCCTGACCGTCGTCCTGCTCATCTCCTCCGCCGTCGTCGCGCTGTCCGCCCGCTCGGGGCGGCGCGCAGAGGGCATGGGTGTCGGCGACGCGTCCGTCGTCCACGCCTGGTTCAGCACCGCCGTCTCCGCACTGTGTGTGCTCGCCGCCGGGCTCATCGTCTGCTGCGGCCTCTACGTGATCGTCGCGTGAATCGGCGCGACGGCGTCTGCCCGCCGACCCACGCTGGACCGACGAGCCGCCACGACGAGGAATCTCCCCGCACCCGGCATCCGGAGACGGGCTGACACCGCGCCGCTCATCCAGCCGGGATGAGTCCGGCCCGCCGGCAGATCCTTACCGCGCATGGACGACCAGGACGTCGGGCTCCACGGTCACGACCGTGGAGCCCGCCTGAGGATGCACCGGAGCGCATCACGCCTGCAGGATCTTGGCCTTCTCCTCCTCGAACTCGGCCTCGCTCAGCACTCCCTGTGCCTTGAGCTCGCCGAGGTCCTTCAGCTGGGCGAGCCGGTCCGTCATGGGATCTGACGTCGCCGGCGCCGTGTCGTCCTGCTCCGGCTGCCCGTGCTCGGCCCACCGGCCGGCCTGCCGTCGGGACACACGGTTGGATACAGCGGTCGCCGTGCCGGCGACCACGGCGGTGCGGGCGATGCCGCGAAGGAGCCCAGGCACGGCGATGTCCTCTCTGGAGAAGTCTCAGCGGGGCGTGTCGGTCGGGGACGGTGTCTCTGTGTCCTCCAGCGCGGCCAGGAGTGCCTGCACCGGGATGCGGCCGCTCGACACCAGTTGGGCGCCGCTGCGACGCAGCGCGATGGCCAGGGGCGCGGCCCACCGGTTCTCATAGACCAGAATCGCAGCAGCGCGGCCGGGCTCCAGTATCTGAACCACCTCGTCGACCGCGTCCTCGTCCAGCAGGCCGGAGGAGACCCCTTCGAACACGGTGAAATCCCACTCCCCGTCCGCGTCGACGTCAGCGAGCGCCAGCAGCGACATCGATCCGTCGAACTCCCTCTTCACCAGGGCGAGATCCAGGATGCGGATGATCCCCTGGTCCGCCAGGTCGACCAGCAAGGGGAAGTTCTCCCCAACGGGGTGGCACTCAGGGAACTCAATGACCAGGTAGTCGACCGGCCCCATGTCCTCGAGGGTGCCGACCGCCGTCTCGCGCCCGTCGTATGTCATCACCAGTCCTCCGGATGTCCGGGATGCCAATTCGAGGTCCACAGTGGTCCGAAGCCCGGTCCGGGACGTCATCAGCCCAGGATGAGTCCGCGGAGCCGACCTCACCCGGCTCCACCTGGCTCCGGTCGGGCCGTCCCACGTGTGCATGGCCGTCCCCCGGTTCCCGACCTACGGGGCGCGGCGGACCTCCGGCCCACCGCCGGTCCGCAGCCCATCCGCGGGGCCGCTAGCTCATCCACCGAGGGTGGTCCCTGCGTACCCCCCAGGACCGATCCTCGGAGGACACGGCGGCGAGTTCAGGGACGCCCATGACAGGCCACCGGAGTGGACGGTGACGGCCGGTCCGGCCCCCGGCCTCGGGTCGTCCCCACCGGACCAGAGGAGAGCACATGCGCTCATCGGAACCGTATCCGTTCCGGGTGCTGATCCGGCACGCCGATGCGGGGTCGAGGGCCGCGTGGGTGGGGCACGACGACTGGCGGGGTCTCACGGATCTCGGGTGCGCCCAGGCCGTGGAGGCGGCCGCCAGATTGCGGGACCTGCCGATCCTGCGGGTCCTGTCGAGTCCCGCGCTGCGTTGCCGGCAGACCGTCGTGCCGCTCGCCCGCGAGCTGTCGGTGGACGTGGAGCCGTGCTGGCAGCTCGGTAAGGCTGCCGAGCTCGACCAGACGCTGCAGTTCCTGAGCGAGGACGACGAGACGGCGTCGGCGGTGCTGTGCATGCATCGCGAGACCCTGCAAGCGCTTTTCGCCCACCTGGCGGAGGTGGAGGACGCCCCGACCGAGCGGGTCAGCCCCATGAGCATGGCGGCCGCCTGGGTCCTGTACGGGACGGTGGGCCGTGACGCCGTGCGGCTGGAGTACCTCCCCACGCTCGAGATGGACGTCCTGTCCCGCTAGGGGTGTCCGCCGGACATCTGGCGGCGCGGGCGACGCCCAGACGACGACCGGCGGCGTTGTCGTCGTCGCCGATACAACAGCGGTATCGGACTCCTCCTCCGCCTTGCCGGACGCCCCCTGGACGCCGCCCGCATCCACCGACATCCGGCAGATACACCCTAGGGCTGCCGTACGGGTTGTTTGCTGACCAGAAGCGCCTGCGCTCCCTCGATGGTGACCCGTCCCGGCCGGGGTGATCTGCTCGAAAGCGTCCGAAGTGGACAGGGAGTGTGCCCGGACTCAGATGATGTGCAGCTCGCGGGCCCGGCGGATCGCCTCGTTCCGGCGGCTCGCGGCGAGCTTGCGCAGGATCGCCCGCACGTGCGTGCGCACCGTGTTGACGGACACGTACATCTGTCGGGCGATCTCGTCGGTAGCGAGCAACTCGGCGAGGTGCACGAGGACCTCGTGCTCCTTCTCGGTGAGCGGCTCGATGAGGGCCGAGCGCGCGGCCTCCTGCATGACCGGTGCTCCTTGCGGGGGAAGCGAGCGTGTCGGCTCGGCCTCGTCCAACCAGGTGTGTCTCGCCGCGAGCTCCTCGTGGTGGCGGAGGAACCCGCGCAACCGAGGCGGTGCTTCCAGGATCGGCCGCCGGAGCCGTTCAGGCGCCGCCGTACGCAATGCGCGATTCGCGACCGCCTTCGCCGCAGCGATGTCCCCCCGCTCGATCGCGTGGGCGGCGCGCAGGAGCAGAGCGTCGACGCGTACGTCAAGAGGGAGATCCACATGGCGGAGAAGGTCGGTCACGGAGTCATCGGCGGGGTCGCCCTCGCCGCCGGCCAGCCGGGCGCGGGCGACCTCCAGCGCGACCTCCGGGCCGATCGCGGGCCCCAACTCCGCCAGCGAACGCGTTGCCAGGTCAGGCCGCCCGATGCCCGTCCAGGTCGCCGCGGCCTCCGCGGCGACCCGGCTGTCCAGCCAGGACGGCATGCGATCCCCGTCGGTAGGCCGCCGCGCCGCCTTGAGCATGGCCAGCGCCGCCTCCAGCACGGCCAGCGCGGCCGCGGCATCACCCTCCGCCCGATGCATCCTGGCGCGGATGACGGCCAGCAGGGACGCGAACATGGGGTCTTCCTGGTCCGCGCCGGCCACCACGGCGATCCGCCGCCGAGCCTGCGGGAAGTCGCTCGTCTGGGTCGCGACCCACGCGAGGGCGATTTCGGCGGCGGCGGACCGCCGATTGGCCTGCTCCGGCCCCGTAGGTGGGTACGGATCCGGCCCGGCCAGCTCGACCGCCCGCCCCAGTCGGCCGCGGAGCGCCTCCGCCAAGGAGAACAAGCCGTCGCAGCCGCTGCGCGCGGGATCATAGCCGGGCACGGCCATCGCCCCTGCTTCGGCGAGGACGGCGAGAGCCGTATCCATCCGGCCGACCTGCAGCAGTGCATGGGCCGTGTTGGACAGCACGAGCTTGTGCGTCGCCATCAACCCGGCCGATTCCGGCATCTCGCGCCGGAGCTTCTCGACCGCGTTGCAGGCCGCGAGCGCCGCCTCTGCTTCTCCGGTGACCGCGGCCAGCCCGCTGGCGACCGCGCAGGCGCCCAGCGCGACCGCAGGTGCCAGCTCCGGGGCCTGACCGGCGAGCTCGCGGGCCTGCGCAAGCTGAGCGGCGCAGGCGTCGGCGTCCCGCCGACCGAGCGCGACCGCCGCTCGCACGAGGGCCGTCTCGGCTCCTGGCGCGTCCGCCGGGAGGTCCGCCAACAGCCAGGTCAGCCGGCTGGAGCCGGACCCGGCGAGGAGCTGGGCGACCGCGAGGCCGTCGACCAGAAGGCGGGCGGCTGTCCGCCACTCTCCCGCGGCGGCCGCATGCACGGCGGCTTCGGTCGGATCGCCTGCGGCGACGAACCAGGCGGACGCCCTGCGATGGAGTTGCGGAGCGGACCCGGGCGCGTCTTCCTCCAGGCGTGCCCGCAGCACATCCTGGAGCACGGGGTGGTACCGGTAGCAGTCGGCGTGCTGCTCGCAACACGTCACGAAGTCGTCGTGACGGGCGAGTTCGGCAAGCAGGCGGGCCGCCCCCGGCTGACCGGTCAGCTCATCCGCGAGGCCGGCCGGAACGTGGTCGGCGACGCTCATCCGGACCAGGAACCGCCGCACGGAGGGCGTGTAGTCGCTGAGGACCTCCTCGTCCAGGTATTCGTCCAGATCCTGGCTTCCGGTGGCCACGCCACTCGGGCGCTGCTCGGGTCGCGACTGGTCCCGCAGAGCCATGCCGGTGAGCACCAGACCGGCCACCCATCCTCGGGTCCTGCTCATCAGGGTCTCGAGTGTCTCGGCCGAGGTCGCGACGCCCCGTTGGGCGAAGAGCGCCGCCGCCTCCGTCGGCGTGGCCGCGAGGTCGGCTGTACGAATTTCGGTCACCGTGCCGGCCATCCGATAACGCGACAACGGCACCGCGGAGTCACCGCGGGTGAGGATCACCAGTCGCAGCCCGGGGCCGGAGTTCCGCAACAGGAACTCGAGTTGGCGGCACACGGGGGACTCGCCCAGCACATCGGCATCGTCGAGGACCACGACCAGCGGTTCGGACCGCTGGTACAGCATCGCCGAGAGGTTCCACAGGAAGGACGAATCCAGTCGGTACGGATGAGCCGGCGGGGCCACCGTCGATGTGCGCAGTCCCGCCCGGGCGAGTCCGGTCAGCAGGTAGGACCAGAAGATGCCGGGTTGCCGGTCCAGTGCGTCGAGGCTGAGCCAGACGACCGGCCCGGGCGCGACGTCGGCCGAGATCCAGGACAGCAGCAGGGTCGTCTTGCCGGCCCCGGGCGGAGCGCAGATGACGGTCAACCGTCCGCGGACTCCGCTCGACAACCGTTCGTGGAGCCGCGGCCGTATCAACGTCGCCGGAGGAAGTTGGGGCATGTCCAGCTTCGCAAGCATGAGCGGGTCACCGGTCGGTCCCGTCGGCCCCTTCCGCTCCGCATTCGTGTGGACAGCCTGGTACGTGCTCATCGAACCCCCGCTCGGGCCACGCCTTGACCTACAGCGAAGTCTGCGCGGCCTGGTGCAGGACGTCATCGCCCACGTTGGGTGATTGACCGGCTCCTTATCGTACGCACCGACAGCATTTGTCCCTGTACCGGAATTCATTGGTCCAGGAGGCCGAGGTCGATGGCTTTCTTGATCGCTTGCTTCCGGTTCGCGGCGTGAAGCTTCCGGTAGATCGCCGCGACTTCGGTCTTCACCGTATTTCGTGAGATGACCAATTGGCGGGCTATGTCCCCCAGCGAGAGGTAGGTCTGCAGCAGCGGCAGAATTCGGAGTTCCGCCGCGGTCAGGCTCGCATCCGTCCGCGTCGGCGCCCGGTCGAGGTCGACGAGCAGGCGGTGAAGCTGATCGTGAAGCACGCCCTCGATGAGAAGCTGGGGGAGGTAGCGGCGCGCCTCGGTCGCCTTCGCCTCGGCCGCCGGCCGGTCGTCCAGATCGAGGTGGATCCGGCCCAGCAGGATGGCCGTCTGCGCGGCCAGCCAAGGAAAGGCCACCGGGGACGGCTGCCGGTAGAGGCGCTGCGCGCCGGCGGTGGCGGTCACCGCGGCCTGGATGTCTCCGCGGTGCAGGGCCACCCGCGCGCTGGCCAGGTAGGTCGTCAGGCTCGACAGCGAGGTCTGCAGGTCAGCTGACTCCACCAACCTCCGGGAGTCGTCCGCGCAGACCGCCGCCGTCCTCCAGTCCCCCTCCTCAGCGGCGATCAGTGCGCGTTGGGCGAGCGCGAAGGATGTCTCCGCCACTTTCCGCCCGAGCCTCGCGGCCCGCTCGAACTCCTGCACCGCCTCGTCCCGTGCACCGGTGAACAGGCAAGCGCATCCGTGCAGTGAGGAGGCCATCGTGTGCCAGGGACTGCCGGGCGGCTCCAGGGCGACCGCGCGCCGGCCGTCGGCACGCATCGCCTCCACCCCGTAGGGCGCGAGAGCGGCGCGCGCACGGCGAACCGCTGACTCCAGCGACGCACTACCGTCCGGGAGAGGGCCGTCGTAAGACCCTGACTCGACGACCCGCAGGGACCACTGCGCCCGAGGGGCGTCGCCGGTGAGTGCCCAGATCCACGTGGCCATCGCGGCGAGGGGAAGGTAGGACCGCACCACCTTCTCGTCGAGGGCGTCGAGCCAGCCCCGGACCCGGGAGATCCCTCCAGCAGCGTGGAGTTCCTGCGTGTACGCCGTGATGAGACGCGCGGTCCGGGCGTCGTCGCGGGCCGCGATCGCGTAGACGATCGCCTGCTCCGGCGCCTCCTGCGCTTCGTACCACTCGGAGGCCCGTCGACAGATCCTGAGCTCCTCGCCCTGTTCGCGCGAGCGGAGCTCCGAGTGGAGCATCTCGCCGAACAGCCGGTGGTAGCGGTACCACACGCCCTGGCTGTCCTCCGGCACCATGAAGAGGTTCGACGCCTCCAGATCGTGAAGCCGTGCGGCCGAGTCGGTGGCGTCCAGGACGGTGTCGCAGAGCGAGCCGCAGAACCGGTCCAGTACTGAGGTGCGCAGGAGGAATCGGACGGCCCCCGCGGACTCCCGGGTGAGGACCTCCTCCCGGAAGTAGTCGACGATGTACCGGCTGTCGCCGGTGAGCTCGCCGGCAGCCGCCGCCGGGTCAGATCGACCTGCCAGCGACAGGGCCGCCAGGCAGACACCGGCGGGCCAGCCCTCGGTGTGGGCCACGATCGCCTGCACGGCGGGGTCCGGGAGAGCCAGTCCGAGCCCGCGCAGCACCTGCTGCGCCTCGGTCGCGTCGAACGCCAGTTCCTCCGGGCCGAACTCGACGACCCGTGCCTGGCTCCGGAGCCGGCTGACCCGCAGGCGGGAGCGGCGCTGACCGGCGACCGCGAGCTGCCACCCGGCCGGCAGGTTCGTCGCCACGGCGACGACCACGTCGAGCGCGGCGCTCTGCCGGACCTGATCCAGGTCGTCGAGCACCAGCAGCGCCGGCTTCTCCATCGTCCATAGGAGCTTGATGAGCCGTGGGACGGCCCTACCGCCTCCGGCGTCCGCGATCGCGGCGAGGGCAGCGCCGTATTGCTTCCCCGACCCCTGTGCCTCGACGACCGCCGAGGCGATGTCCCGGACGAGAGTCGCCGGATCGTTGTCCGCCTCCTCCAGCTGGATCCAGCCGGCCGGACGACAGTCGGCCTTCACCCACTGACTCAGTGCGGTGGTCTTCCCGTACCCGCCCGGTGCGATGACGAGGACGAGCGGCACGTCGGCTCCGATGGCGGCGAAACGAGCCAACACCTCGTGCCGGACTATGTCGGCCGGCCGCGTCTGCGGGCGCCGGATCCTGGCCGCCGCGCCGCCCGCCGGCACAGCGCAGCTCTCTCCAGCGAAGGTCGGTGACCACCCGGCTGATGCGTCGGCGGCTCTACCGGAGGATCGTGAGGTGCTGCGCGCCGACGCGGTCCGGTCCATCTCCCACCCCTGAGGGTCGGCCATTCACCTTTCTGTCGCTGCTGACAGACGCTCTATACGACTCAAAACTTAATGACGTCCTATGGGATCCCGGCGCCCCCGCGGGTGTCGTGTGATGCTATATGCGGACGTCCATGTGCGCGAGAGCGCGCCTAGATCGGCATGTAAAAGTGTGCGCACCCGACGCAGAACGGACGGCGAGACTCGGTGGCACCGCCAACGGGATAAACTGGCCCTTCCTGAATGCAGTCCCGGCAGTCCCGGCCGTCCCGGGCCCACGCCGCGCCGGCGGACCTCCGCCCGTGCCCGGGTTAGCCGCCGACGCCGGCGGCAGTCAACAGCTTGCGGGTACCTGTCACGGTGGGGTCAGTCACGTCAGCGTCCATGCTTCCTCCTCGGCTCTCGGGATCGCGGCCCGCTGTCGCTCGTCCGGGCGGCCATGTCCGGACTCGTCCGGATCCTGGTGGTGGCCCGTGCTGTGGGTCGTCATCCACAGTGGAGGATTCCGGCCGTCTCGGCCATGGCGGATGAGGTGCAGCCGCCGCGACCCGACACACACTGCCTCAGACGGCCGCGGCGCGCGCGCCGATCGGCTCGAGGAGGCTCGATGATCACAACGGAACCAGTTCGCTCGACGCCGGAGGAGAGCGTCGCGGTGGGGCGGCGGGCCCGGGCGTCGGTTCCTCGGTCCGCCCATGCCGAACTGCCTCTCGACGGGGACCGGCCGGACCCGGTCGCTCTGCTCCGAGGCCAAGCGGAGTCACGCGTGCCCGAGCTGACTCCCATCCGACACGGACGGATGGCGTCCTCGCCGTTCGCCTTCTTCCGCGGGGCGGCGCTCGGGATGGCGGCCGACCTCGCCCGGACACCGGTCTCGGGGCTGACCGTGCAGACGTGCGGCGATGCCCACCTGCTGAACTTCGGCCTGTACGCCAGTCCCGAGCGCCGGCTCGTCTTCGACGTCAACGACTTCGACGAGACGCTGCCCGGTCCGTGGGAGTGGGACGTCAAGCGCCTGGCGGTCAGTATCGCGATCGCCGGTCGGGAGCGCGGGTTCTCCGGGCAGGAGCAGGCCCGGGCCGTGCTCGACACGGTCGGGCAGTACCGGTCGGCGATGCGGGAGTTCGCCGGGATGCGGACACTCGACGTCTGGTACGCCAAGCTGGAGGCCGACGACATGGTGCGCCGGCTGCAGGCGGTCGCCCGGGGCGCCGATCAGAAGCGGAGAGTCCGGCGTCGAGAGCAGGACGTCGCCAAGGCCGCGACCCGTACCAACCTGCAGGCCGCGGGAAAGCTCACCCGGCTGGTCGACGGGCAGCCGCAGTTCGTGCCGCAGCCGCCGGTGCTCGAGCGGTTCGTCGACCTGCTGCCGGACAACCAGCGGCACCGGCTCGAGCACGGCCTCGCCGACCTGGTCTCCAGCTACGCGGAGAGCCTGCTTCCCGAGCGGCGATCCCTCCTGAGCCGGTTCCAGGTGGTCGACATGGCACGCAAGGTCGTCGGGGTCGGCAGCGTCGGGACCCGCTGCTGGATCATCCTCCTCATCGGCCGGGACGCCCAGGACCCGCTCATCCTGCAGGCGAAGGAGGCGCAGCCCTCGGTGCTCGAGCGCTTCGGATCGCCGAGCAAGCACACCAACGCGGGCGAGCGGGTGGTGAACGGTCAGCGGCTGATGCAGGCCTCCAGTGACATCTTCCTGGGTTGGGACCACACGACAGGTATCGACGGAGAAAAGCGAGACTTCTACGTCCGCCAGCTGCGGGACGGCAAGGGCTCCTTCGACATCACCCAGATGGTGCCGGCCGGGCTGGCCGCGTACGGCCGGTTCTGCGGCTGGACGCTGGCCCGCGCGCACGCGCGTTCGGGGGACCGGATCGCACTGGCGGCGTACCTGGGGTCGTCGGACGCCTTCGACCGGGCGATCGTCCGGTTCGCGGAGGCGTACGCCGATCAGACCGAGCGTGACCATGCCGTGCTCGTACGTGCCATCAAGGAGGACGGGCTTCCCGCTCTGGCCGGGGTGTGACAGTCGCCCGCGGCGGACGTCGTGGCGTTCCGCGTCGGGTACGCCGGGGTCCGATCGGGCGCGGCAGGCGGTGGTCATCCACCACGGGTGATGCCGGCAGCGGGCGCCCCGCTCGACCGACCGGGCTGAAGCAGACGAGCACCGTAGAGAGGACTGATCGAGGATGGCAGACGTCAGAGCTGAGCGCATCGCGGAGCTCATCGAGCCGCTGCGGGTGAAGCCCGGATCCCGTGTGCACCTGCCCAAGCACTTCGACCCGGCCTGGAAGGCCGACCTCCTCAAGAAGAAGGACGGCGTCGAGCTGCTCCAGACCGGGATCGCGATGCTGGCCGACTACCAGTCCCGGCTGGCCGCCCAGAACACCTACGGCGTCCTGGTCTGCCTCCAGGCACTGGACGCCGGCGGCAAGGACGGGACCATCCGGCACGTCATGAGCGGGGTGAACCCGCAGGGCGTGCAGGTCAGCGGCTTCAAGGTGCCCTCGTCGGAGGAGCTTGACCACGACTACCTCTGGCGCTACGCCCGCCGGCTGCCCTCCCGTGGGTCGATCGGGATCTTCAACCGGTCCCACTACGAGGAGGTCCTGGTGGTGCGGGTGCATCCCGAGGTCCTGGACCGGCAGCGGCTGCCGGACTCAGCCAAAAGGAAGGACATCTGGGAACGCCGTTACCGGGACATCAACAACTGGGAGCGGTACCTGTCCGACAACGGGTTCCGGGTGGTGAAGATCTTCCTCAACCTGTCCAAGGAGGAGCAGCGGACCCGCTTCCTCAAGCGGATCGACCTCCCGGAGAAGAACTGGAAGTTCTCCGCGGCCGACGCCCGGGAACGGCTGCGGTGGGACGACTACCAGGTGGCGTTCTCGGAGATGTTGAGCGCAACCAGCACCGAGTGGGCGCCGTGGTACGTCATCCCGGCCGACCGGAAGTGGTTCGCGCGGATCTGCGCGGCAGCCGTGCTCGCTCACACGCTCATCGACATCGACCCTGAATACCCGACGGTCAGCGAGAGCCAGCGAGAGCAGCTGCTCGCCGCCAAGGCCGACCTCGTGGCCCAGGCGCCGAAGGGTGCCGAAGCCGATCCGTTCCAGGCCGACGGCCACAAGGGTCGCCGGCGGTCGGGCAAGAAGGCAGCGAAGGCCTCGGGCGCGGCGGCGCGGACCGAAGCTCCGGCGTAGATCGGAGATCGTGACATGGCCGTGCACATCGATACCGACGGACACCGCGGGACCACCGGTGGGAACTGGTACGGGCGGCCGACCGAGGAGATCGGCCCCGCCCTGGGCGTCGATCCGGCGGTCGGGCTCTCGACCGCGGAGGCCGCGACGAGACTGGCCGACGACGGGCCCAACACACTGCCCGAGGAGAAGCCCACGCCGGGCTGGCTGCGGTTCCTGCGGCAGTACCGCAACTACATGCAGATCATCCTCGTCGCCACCGCGGTGGTGTCGCTGCTGATCCAGGAGTGGGGTACGGCGGTCCTGCTCGTCGTGCTGACCGTCGTCAACGCGGTGGTGGGACTCCGGCAGGAGGGCAAGGCCGAGAGCGCGATGAATGCGCTCAAGTCCCTGGTCAAGGCGACCGCGCGGGTCCGGCGGGACGGCACGGAGGCGCAGCTGCCCGCGGAGCAGCTGGTCGTCGGCGACGTCCTGCTCATCTCCGCCGGCGAGCAGGTGCCCGCGGACGGTCGGATCGTCGCCGCCAGCGCACTGCAGATCGACGAGTCGGCGCTCACCGGGGAGAGCACGCCGGCCGCCAAGGATGCGGGCACGCTTCCGGATCGTGAGCTCGGCCCGGGCGACCAGACCAACATCGCCTTCATGAACACCCCGGTCACGCATGGCAGCGGCACGCTGGTGGTCACGGCGACGGGCGCCGACACCGAGCTCGGCAAGATCTCCGGGATGCTGTCGACGACCGCCCGCGAGGAGTCGCCGCTCACCAAGGAGCTCGACCGGCTGACACTCTGGATCGGCCTCGCGGCCGGCCTGACCATGATCGTGATGTTCGCCCTCGGCCGCAGTCGGGACCAGGCCTGGGACGTCCTGTTCATCAGCGCCGTGTCGCTGGCCATCGCGGCCATTCCCGAGGCGCTGCCGACGGTGACCCAGACGATCCTGTCGCTGGGCGCGATCGACCTGGCCAAACGCAACGCGATCGTGAAGGACCTTCCCTCGGTGGAGACGCTCGGGTTCACCTCGGCGATCAACTCCGACAAGACCGGCACGCTGACGCTCAACCAGATGACCGCCGTCGAGGTGGTGGCCCCCGCCGACCGGTACACCGTCTCCGGGATGGGCTACGGCCTGGAGGGCAAGGTCCACCACGCCGCCGGGCGGGCCGCGGGCATCGAGGAGGCGATCCTGCCGTACGTGGTCGCGAGCGACGCCGGGCTGGTCGACGGCCACGTGGTCGGCGATCCGACCGAGGGTGCCCTGCTCGTGCTCGGACACAAGGCGGGCCTCGACATCGACGGCACCCGGGAGGCACTGCCGCGCCTGGCCACCCTGCCGTTCGACCCCACGTACAAGCTCATGGCGACCTTCAACTCGGCCGTGGACGCGGCGGGACGGCCGGTCGTGCGATGTTTCGTCAAGGGCGCGGCCCCGGCGGTGATGGCGCGCGCGACCACCGCGCTCTCGGCCGGCGCGACCGTGCCGTGGGACGCGGAGCGGAGCCGGCAGGGCCGCGAGCAGATGGAGCGCATGGAGGGCGAGGGCCGGCGGGTGATGGCCGCGGCCACCAGGGACATCGACCCGGCCGGGTTCGACCCGCACGGCGACCTTCTCGGGTGCGTCACCGGGTTGCGGATGACCAGCCTGGTCGGGATGGTGGATCCGCCGCGGGACGAGTCCAAGGCCGCGGTGGCCAGCGCCCAGGCAGCCCACATCCGGGTCCGCATGGTGACCGGCGACGACGTGATCACCGGCGCGGCGATCGCCAAGCAGGTCGGCATCCCGGGCGAGGCGATCCTCGGAGCCGACTTCGCCGCCCTGCCGGAGCACGAGCGATTGGCGCGGATCGACCGGATCGGCGTGGTGGGCCGCGTCGCCCCGGAGCACAAGGTCATGCTCGCCGACACCCTGAAGAAGAAGGGCGACGTCGTCGCGATGACCGGCGACGGCGTCAATGACGCCCCGGCCATCAAGGCGGCCGACATCGGGATCGCCATGGGCTCCGGTACGGACGTGGCGAAGAACGCGAGCCGGATGGTTCTGTCCGACGACAACTTCTCCACGATCGTGTTCGCGGTGGAACAGGGCCGGAAGATCTACGACAACCTGACGAAGTACATCCGGTTCGTCCTGGTTCTGCTCGTCGTCTTCGTCCTGACATTCCTCGGCGCGACGCTGTTCAACATCGCCGCGGGCGAGCCGTTCACGCCGGCCCAGGTGCTGTGGATCCACTTCGTCGTCAACGCCGCGTTCGGCTTCGCGCTCGGCTTCGACCGGGAGAGCCAGGGGCTCATGTCGCTGCACCCGCGACCGCGCGGGCAGTCGGTGCTGACCAGGAGCGTGATCGTCACCGTCGGGCTGGCCGGGCTGGCCATCACCGTCGCGCTCCTGCTGCTGATCGGACTGGGGACGTCCCGGTTCGGAAGCCTCGAGGTCGCCAGGTCGGTCGCGTTCACCTCCTTTGCGCTCTGCCTCATCGTGGCGGCCCTGGAATGCCGCAGCGAGTCCGGCACCGTCCTCACCACGGAGACGTTCGACAGCAAGGTGATGAACAAGGCCGTGCTGGTCGAGTTCGTGCTCGCCGTGCTCGTCACGCAGATGGACGTCTTCCACCGCCTGCTGGGCACGACCGACATCACCCTGGGCCAGTTCGGCTGGGCGCTCCTGCCGGCCCTCGCGCTCCTCGTCCTGTGGGAGGGCGGCAAGCTGGCCGCCCGGCGATCCATGGGCGCCCGGGCGTGATCGCCCGCCCGGTTCGCCACGCTGTCGGAGTGGGTGCCGCTCCGGCACCGGGCGATCCACCGGCGTACCTGGGCGACTGACTGACCTCGAGCCCCGCGGCAGCAGGCCCGAGTGGTCAGTGCCCGGCAACGCCAGCGGCGGGGGGCGTGTCCGACCCGCCGCCGGCCGGCGGGTCGGGCGCTCCCACGACGGCAGGATCGAACGTCGGGGATCGGCGCCCGCGGGGTCATCCGCACCGGACGATGCGACGGCGGGGCTGATCCCGCGAGCATCGGTCGTCGACCACCCGAGGAGGCCGTCCATGGCGATCGGACCCCACTGAGACCTTCCCGTAAGCCCTCCCGACCGACTCGCGGGTCCCACGACTGCGGCCGGACCGACCGGACGGCCGCGAGGAGGAAGCCATGACCGAGACTCCCGAGACGGAGATCTCGCACACCGCGGCGCCGCAGCCGTACCCCGGCTGGCAGGTGGCGGAGGAGACGCAAGAGGAAGACCATGTCTTCAACGAGCGGGCCGAGGCGCGCGAGCGCTGGGAACGCCGGCACTACGGCTGGGCGCTGTTCGGCGTCATCACGCTCCTCATGGTCGGCGTGTTCCAGGCGATCAACGGGTTCGTCGCGCTCTACCGCAGCGGGATCTACGAGGTCGGCAGGAACGGGCTCGTCGTGGACGTCGACTACACGACGTGGGGTTGGGTCCACATCGGCCTGGGGGCCCTCGCGCTCGTCGCTGCGCTCGGCCTCCTGGGTGGTCACCTGTGGGCACGCATCCTCGGGGTGACCTTGGCCGCGCTCAGCGCGATCGCCTACATGGCGTTCATCCCGGCGTTCCCGGTGCTCTGCATGGTGGTCATCACCCTCGACATCCTGGTCATCTACGCCCTCACAGCGCACGGTGGCGATCTCAGCGAGACCGACTACTGATCGCTTGCCCAGGACTCAGCGGGGGAGGCGCCATGTGGTGGAACAAGCCGCCGCGCGCGGAGCCGGTTCGGGTGCTCGTCCGGCACGCCGACGCCGGTCTCGGATCGGCGTGGTGCGGTGCGGACGAGTGGCGCGGGCTCGCCGACGTCGGGCATCGGCAGGCCAGGACTCTCGTCAGCATGCTGGCGGACCGGACGGTCCTCCGCATCCTCTCCAGCCCGTCCCTCCGGTGCCGGCAGACGGTGCTGCCGCTCGCCCTCGCGTACGCGCTGGATGTCGAGCAGTGCTGGCAGCTCGGCCCGGGCGCCGGCGCGGAAGACGCGATGGGCCTGATCTCCGATCCGCAGACGGCCTCGTCCGTCATCTGCACCCACCAGGAGACGCTGCAGGCGCTGTTCGAGCGCCTCGCCGGCCCGCACCATGCCGCGGTCATGCGGACGAGCGTCCCGATGGAGCCCGCGGCGGTCTGGATCCTGCGCGGCGTCGTAGGCGGTGCTCGACCGCTGCGGGCGGAATATCTCGGGTCCGGCGCCGGCCTCGTGGCGTGATCAAGGGCCGCATCAGCGGAGCGATGACGGTGCAGGAGACGGCGATCCGGCTCCCTTGCCGGAACGGGCGCACCAGGAAGGACCGGGCAGATGCTCAGTGACCGCGAACGGCAGGAGTTGGCCCTGATCGAGGAGGGCCTCCGGGACGACAGCCGCCTGGTGGCCTCCTTCCAGGACGGCCGGCGTCGCCCGCTGCACCGGCGCGCGGGGATCGTGCGGGCCGCAGTCGTCCTCGGCCTGATTCTGACCGTGGGAGGCCTGATCCTCGACGCGGCCGCGGTGACGCTGCAGGGCCTGCTGCTCGCCGGCGTGTCCTACGTCTGGTGGCGCTGGAAGGTGAAGCCGACCCTCGCGCGGCCGGCTTGCCCGACGTCACGGCCCGACCGGCGATGGTGGGGGTTCCGGTCGTAGGTGATGTGACTCGGGACGTTGTTGACACCGTGCCGGCTTGAAAGTGGTTCAGTCGCCGCTCTCGTCGTGCGGGTCATCTCCGGTTGGGGAGACACCCGGCCGCGCGGGCAGAGCCCGCTGACCTCGCCCGGCTCGGCGAATCGCATCGAGTCGTCCGGGAGCCGTACGGTCCCGGCCGCCAACTGCCCGTTGGCAGCTATGGAGGCGACGCGCGGGGGTGGTCCGGAGTGACACATCTGGGACGCTAAGGTCCGGTATGTCCTCGATACAGGATCCATTCCACCAGCTGACCAGTGTTGCTCAGCTGCAGGTCGACCTGTCCCCGCCACCCGTTCTGGACACCCTGACCATCGGGGCCGGAAAGGTGACGGTGGTCAGGGAGGACCTGCTGCCCGGGGGCACCAAGCAACGCGCCCTGCTGCCGTACCTGAGCGACGCGATGGCCAGGGGCTGCCGGTCGTTCGTGTACGCGAGCCCACCCCCGGGATACGCCCAGGTGGCCCTGGCCTACGTGGCCCAGCGACTCGGGGTGGGGTGCACGGTGTTCTGCGAGCTGACCGGTGCCGGCAGGCTCCACGCGTACTCGCTGCTGGCGCGCGGCCACGGCGCCACGGTCCACGCGGCCCCGTCGCTCGCCGACGCGGAGGCGGACGCCGCTGCCCACGCCGCCACGGTGCCGGACTGCCGCCGCCTCCCGCTCGGCTTCGGTGACGCGTGCTTCATGGCGCACTACCGCGCCGCCCTCACCCGGGCCTGGACCCGGATCGTCGAGGAGCTCGGCCACCTCCCGCGCCGCGTCTGGCTGCCGGTGGGCAGCGGGACGCTGGCCACCGTCTTCCGCCAGGTGGTCCCGGCGGAGACCACTCTGCTCTGCGTGAACGTGCGGGTGCTCGCCCGGGACGATGCGCGCCTTCGCCGGCTGTCGGCGCTGCCGGGGGTCCTGGTCCGGCACGCGCCCGAGCTGTTCCACGAGCCGTGCACGACGCCGGTGCCGATCCCGTCCAACGAGCACTACGACGCCAAGCTCTGGCGGCTGGTCCGGGACCACGGATCCGACCGGGACCTCTGGTGGAACGTCGCACGCTGACCTGACGGCCTGCCGTCCGGGGTGTCCGCGGTGTCCCCTGTCCGCGGCGAGCGCGGACAGGGGCCGCCGCTACGTCTCGGCGCCGAGTGCCTGGCTGCGACCGTGGAGGAAGTGGATCTCGGGCTCGGTCCGGGCGAGTTGTGCCGCGAGCGCGTACGCGCGGGCGGCCTGGTCTCGTCGGCCGGATCGCTCCAACATGGAGGCCCGGGCGGCGTGGAAGGCGTGGTAGCCGGCCAGCTGGTCGGCGAGCCCGTCGAGCACCGACAGGCCGGCGCCGGGCCCCGCGACCTCGGCCAGGGCGATGGCCCTGTTGAGGGCGACCACCGGGGTCGGCTGGAGGGCCTGGAGCCGGTCGTAGAAGCGGAGGATGGCGGGCCAGTCGGTCTCCTCGTAGCGCGGGGCGGCGCAGTGCAGGGCCTGGATGGCGGCTTGGAGTTGGAACGGCCCCGGCCGGCCGCGCCGCAGGCAGGACAGCGCGAGGTCCTGTCCTTCACGGATCAGTGCCTGGTCCCAGAGTGATCGGTCCTGGTGCCTCAGCAGCACGACGCCGGCGTCGCCGCGTGCTGGCCGGCGCGCTTCGTTCAGCAGCATCAGTGCCCTCAGTCCCACCGCCTCCGGCTCGTCCGGCACGAGGTCGGCGACGAGGCGTGCGAGCCGGAGGGCCTCCCGGCACAGGTCATGCCGCGCGACGCCACCGGCCCCGGCGTTGTAGATGAGGTACAGCACCGTGAGCACTGCCCGGAGTCGACCCGGCAGCTGGACCTGGTCGGGCACGCGATAGGGAATGTTCGCGGCCTTGATCTTGTACTTGGCGCGCACGAGCCGCTTGGCCATGGTCTCCTCACCCACGAGGAACGCCGCGGCCACCTCGGCGGGGGTCAGCCCGCCGATCAGGCGCAGGGTGAGCGCGACCTGGTGCTCGGGCCGGATGGCCGGGTGGCAGCAGGTGAAGATGAGCCGGAGCTGGTCGTCGCGCAGGATCTCCGGGTGCTCCGGTCCGGGGGCGACCTCGGCGCGCTGCTCGGCGGCCAGTTGGGCGGCAAGCTCCCGGCCGCGTCGGCTGCGGCGGACGGTGTCGACGGCGCGGTTCCGGGCGGTGGTGACGATCCAGCCGGCCGGGTTGTCCGGTACGCCGTCGCGTGGCCACCGCAGTGCGGCGGTCACGAAGGCGTCCTGCACCGCGTCCTCGGCGAGCGAGATGTCGCCGAAGACGCGGGTCAGGGTGGCGACCGCCGGGCCGTACGCCCGACGGAACACCAGCCCCAGGTCGACCATCCACCGGCCCCGCGGTCCGCTCGGCCGCTCAGTCCGTGGGGGTGGCCCGGACCCGCCCGGTCGCCCGGAAGGGTCGGACCTCGATCGAGCGGTCGATCGCCTCGACGACCTTCTCCGCCCAGGCCAGCGCTTGATCGAGGTCCTCGGCGTTGATGACGTAGAACCCGCCGATGTGCTCCTTGGCCTCCACGAAGGGACCATCGGTGGTCACCTTGTCCAGGCCGGTGCCGCCGCGCACGACGGTGGCGGCGTCGGGTCCGTGCAGGGCGCCACCGAACAGGAAGGCGCCGGCCCGGTCCATCTCCTCCTCCAGCGCCATCACGCGGCCCATGAAGGCCTGCATCTCGGTGGGAGTGGCCGGCGCATCTCCGACCTCGCCTTCGACGGTGTAGACGGACAGCAGGTACTGGTTCATCTGAACACTCCTCGTGTGCGCGGAACGATCCTCCTCGACGTACTGACGAGTGAAGCCCCACCGATCAGGACACCCGGCGGGAGTTCCAGGACCTCCGGGCAGCGGGGGTCCGTACGATCGCGGGGTGGATCCGGCACTCGAGGTGTTGCGGCGGGTCTTCGGTTACGCGGAGTTCCGCGGCGAGCAGCAGCAGATCGTCGAGCACGTCGCCGGCGGCGGGGACGCGCTGGTGCTCATGCCGACCGGCGGCGGCAAGTCGCTGTGCTACCAGATCCCGGCGCTGCTGCGGGACGGCGTCGGGGTCGTCATCTCGCCGCTGATCGCGCTCATGCAGGACCAGGTCGACGCGCTGCGGGCGCTCGGCGTGCGGGCCGGCTTCCTCAACTCCAGCCAGGGTCCGGCCGAGCGGCGCGAGGTGGAGCAGGCGTTCCTGCGCAACGAGCTGGACCTGCTCTACCTCGCCCCGGAGGCGCTCGGCGGCAGCGGCGGCACCTTGCGCCTGCTCGAGCGCGGCCAGATCGGGCTCTTCGCCATCGACGAGGCGCACTGCGTCGCCCAGTGGGGGCACGACTTCCGGCCCGACTACCTCGGCCTGTCGATGCTGCACGAGCGCTGGCCGGACGTGCCGCGGATCGCGCTCACCGCGACGGCCACCAGCAAGACGCACGCCGAGATCGCCGACCGGCTCAAGCTGGCAGACGCCAAGCACTTCGTGGCGAGCTTCGACCGGCCCAACATCCGCTACCGGATCGTGCCGAAGAACGAGCCCCGCCGGCAGCTGCTCGACCTGCTGCGCATCGAGCACCCGGGCGACGCCGGCATCGTCTACTGCCTCAGCCGCGCCTCGGTCGACAAGATCGCCGCCTTCCTCAGCGAAAACGGCATCCCCGCGCTGCCGTACCACGCCGGTCTGGACTCTGCGACGAGAGCGCGCAACCAGGCCCGGTTCCTGCGCGAGGACGGCCTGGTGATGGTGGCCACGATCGCCTTCGGGATGGGCATCGACAAGCCCGACGTCCGCTTCGTCGCCCACCTCGACCTGCCGAAGTCCGTCGAGGGCTACTACCAGGAGACCGGCCGCGCCGGCCGGGACGGGCTGCCGGCGACGGCCTGGCTGGCGTACGGGCTGCAGGACGTCGTCCAGCAGCGCCGGCTGATCCAGACCTCGGACGGCGAGCCCGCGCACAAGCGGATGCTCACCCTGCACCTCGACGCGATGCTCGCTCTCTGCGAGACGGTGGAGTGCCGGCGCGCGCGCCTGCTGGCGTACTTCGGCCAGGAGACCGGCAACCGCTGCTCCAACTGCGACACCTGCCTGGAGCCGCCGGAGTCCTGGGACGCGACGGTCCCGGCGCAGAAGCTGCTGTCCACCGTGGTCCGGCTGCGGCGCGAGCGGGGGCAGAAGTTCGGCGTCGGGCAGAGCGTCGACATCCTGCTCGGCCGCCGTACGGACAAGGTGGCCCAGCACCGCCACGACGAGCTGTCCACCTTCGGCATCGGCACCGAGCTGACGGACCCGCAGTGGCGGGCCGTGGTCCGCCAGCTGCTGGCGCAGGGGCTGCTCTCGGTCGAGGGCGACCACGGCACGCTGGTCCTCACCGGCGCGAGCGACGGAGTCCTCAAGCGACAGACAACTGTGACGATGCGGCGCGAGCCGGAGCGGCCCGCCCGGGTGCGGACCCGGGCCGCCGCCCCGGCGACCGTCGAGCTGCCCGCCGAGGCGGCCGGCACGTTCGAGCGGCTGCGCGCCTGGCGGGCCGGGGCGGCCAAGGAGCAGGGCGTCCCCGCGTACGTGATCTTCCACGACGCGACCCTGCGGGAGATCGCCACCAAGGCGCCCGCGAGCCTGGCCGAGCTGGCGACCGTCAACGGGGTCGGCGAGACCAAGCTGGCCCGCTACGGCCAGCAGATCCTGGACACGCTGGGCTGAGCCCGGGGGCGCGGGCCGTGGCGCCCCCGGGCTCAGGTCCTTACGGGACGTCGGCGCGAGCGGCCTCGCGCACGATGTCCGCCGCGTCGTACGCGGTGATGAACCGCTGCGCGACCAGCGAGGCCGCGCTGCGGGCCACCTTGACCACGTAGTCGGTGTGCGACCGGTAGAGCCGGTCCAGCGTCGCCTGGTCGAACGGCACCTCGTGCCCGGCGATCCGGCAGAACGACGCCCCGGTCGAGTTGCCCTCCCACCGGCTGGCGGGCACGTCCAGGTACGGCGAGCGCAGCCCGCCGACCACGTTGCCGAACTCGTCCTTCACCGGCGCGCCCTGCTGCACCACGATCGGCGACCCGTGCGGCGGCGGCGTGCCGTCGCGGACCCAACGGTCCAGGTTGGACAGCGCCGAGTCGAAGAAGATGCGGCTGGGGAAGCGGCTGCGCGGGCCCTGGTCGCACTGCTGCGGGGGCACCGCACGGCCGGCCTTGACGATGTCCTCCGGGCGGGCCGAGAAGTAGAGCTCGTCCGGGGTGGCGTGCCCCGCGCCGGCCATCTCGTAGTGCCGGAACGCGTCGGCCGGGACGTCGCTGTCCAGCCGCCGGCCGCCGATGCCGGTCAGGTAGTCCGACTGGGACATGATGTGGATGATCGGCACGCCGACGTTGGTGAACTGCCGGCGCTCGTCCCCGACCGGCGGCGCGGTGGTGCACTGGTTGATCGGGTACGCCCCGGCGAACGCGCCGCCCGCGACCGCGACGATGTAGCCGTCGTAGACCTGCTTGCCGCCGGGCAGCACCGAGATCGGCCGGACCCCGTTGATGTAGTCGTAGAAGTAGCCGCCGGTCTGCGAGTAGCCGAAGCCGTACACCTGCCGGGTCTGGTAGCCGATGGGGCTGCCCGGCCCGCCGTCGCGCACCGCGCGGCCGACCTGGCTGATGATGTCCCAGGCGAGACCGTTCTCGGTGGTGCGGGAGCTGTCGGCCGGGACCGTCGCGCAGTTGCGCGGGTCGTCCAGCGGCAGCGGGTTGGCGAAGGAGAGCGCCGAGTACCGCTGCGGGTCGAAGGTCTTGAGCGCGTCGACCGAGATCGGCTTGATGGTCACGCCGACCCAGGCGTCGCCGTTGCGGACGAGCTGGTTGCGCAGCAGGCCCCAGCCGATGTTGAGGTCGAAGAGGTTGGACGGGTTGAGCGGCTCGACCACCACGTTGCCGCTGAACTTGGCCGCCCCGGCCGGCTTGCGGACCAGGATCCGGGTCACGTACGGCGCGTCCGGGGTGCGCACGACCGCGGGTCCGACGCCAGGCCAGTCGTAGACGTTGGCCTTGCCGCGGACCAGGTACTCCTGCTCGACGTAGCCGGCGGCCGCGAGGTTCTCCGGCCGGTCCTGGTACGCCGCCGCGCCGAACGGGTGCGTCGTCGCGTCCGTCCGCAGTGGACCTTCGAGCGCCGGTCGCGGCACCACCGACGGCGTCGGGCCGGTGCCGGGGGCCGGGACGCCCGGCCCGCCGGCGGCGGGTGCCGGTGCGGTGGTCGCCGCGGGGGCGGCCGCCGCCGGTGCCGCCCCGGCCGGGGTCAGCACGGCGGCGAGGACGGCCGCAACCACCGCCGGCCCGCCCAGCCGGGAAGCGCGGGAGCGTTCGTCGCCGAGCCGGGCATGTCGTGCGTCGACCATGTCCTGCCACCTCTCGTCGCCCCTGGACGTCCCCCGTGTTGCGGAGCGTTGCATCGCCAATTCGCTCGGACAACGACCCCTGTTCGTCATCGCCGAACACTGCTTGGCAATGACGATCATGAGTCGATGTTCTTGTCGCAGCACTGCGCAGCGGTGCCGGGAAGTCCGTCCGAACCCGGACCGCGGTCGCCCGTGGCGAGGTGGAATGTGCCGAGCTGGTGCCGGCCAACCCGGACGGCGCGCTGAACAGCCAGTATTCCGGGATCTCCCGGCGCCGGCTGGAGCGGATCTTCCCTGCCTTCTACTCCGGCCGGGCCGGCTGACGGTCAGGGGATCGGGCGGCCCTCGACGTCGGTGAACAGGTCACCGATCGGCACCCCGAAGGCGCGCGACAGTCGCCACAGACCCAGGATGTTCATCCCGCGCTGGCCGCGCTCGACCTGGCCGACGAAGGTCCGGTGCATGCCGGCCGCCTCGGCCAGCTGCTCCTGCGACCAGCCGCGGCTGACGCGCAGCAGCTTCATCCGCAGGCCGAACGCCTTGAGCCGGGCCCGGTCCTCCGGCCCCGCCATGTCGTCCTGGCCGTCCAATTGCGCTCGTCCCCATCATCTCGTCCGGAATCCTCGCCAGACAGTAGGGATTTGGGCGCCTTCACTCCACCGCACATCTGCATCTTCGCGATGCCGCCCTGCTGCGATGGTCAGCCGATGTCAGCCGGCGGTCAGCCGACGACGAGCGAGCTGACCAGGTAGACGGCGGCCGCGACCAGGGCGGCCGCCGGGATGGTGAGCACCCAGGCGACGCCGATCGAGCGGGCCACCCCCCAGCGGACCGCGGACAGCCGGCGGGTGGCACCCACGCCCATCACCGAGGAGGTGATCACGTGCGTGGTCGAGACCGGCACCGCGTACGCGTACGCGGTCGTCAGCATCACCGAGCTGGCGATGGTCTGGGCGGTGAAGCCGTTGGCCGGGGTGAGCTGGATGATCCGCCGGCCCAGCGTGCGCATGATCCGCCAGCCGCCCGCGTACGTGCCCAGGGCGATCGCGGCGGCGGCGGCGAGCACGACCCACAGCGGCACCTGGAACGAGTCGAGGTGGCCGGAGGTGACCAGCGCCAGCGTGATCACGCCCATCGTCTTCTGCGCGTCCTGGGTGCCGTGCCCGAAGGCCATCAGCGCCGCGGAGCCGATCTGGGCCACGCGGAAGCCGCGGTTGGCCCGGCCGGGCTGCGCGGCCCGGAACGCCCACAGCAGCGCCACCATGGCCAGGTACGCCAGCCCGAAGCCGACCAGTGGGGACAGCACCATCGGGATGACGACCTTGTCCAGCACGCCGTCCCACTTCACCTGGTGGGAGGCGGCCAGCGCGGCCCCGACCAGGCCGCCGATCAGCGCGTGCGAGGAGGAGGACGGCAGCCCGTAATACCAGGTCAGCAGGTTCCAGACGATGGCGCCGACGACCGCGGAGAAGACCACCACGAGCCCGTCGGCGCCGACCGGCGGGGCGATGATGCCGGCGCCCACGGTGGCGGCCACCTTGGTCGACACCAGCGCGCCGACCACGTTCATGATCGCGGCCAGCACCAGCGCCGCCCGCGGGGTCAGCGCCTTGGTGGAGACGCTGGTGGCGATCGCGTTCGCGGCGTCGTGGAAGCCGTTGGTGTAGTCGAACCCGAGTGCCACGACGATGATCAGGACCAGCCCGACCGTGGCCGCGTCCACCCTCAGGACTCCTTGACGGCGATGGTCTCGACCACGTTGGCGACGTGCTCGAAGGCGTCGGCGGCGTCCTCCAGGTCGTCCGCGACCTGCTTGAGGGTGAGCACGGTGATCGCGTCGAAGCTGCCGTCGAACAGCCGGGACAGCAGCTTGCGGTAGACCTGGTCGGCCTCGTTCTCCAGCCGGTTGACCTCGATCCAGTACGGCGCCAGGTCGGTCATCGTGGGCAGCCGGCCCATCGCCTCGGACGTGCACCGGGCGGCCCGCTGCAGCAGGTCGACCTGCCGGCCCATCTCCGCCGGCAGGGTGCCCAGCTTGGTGAGCACGACGAAGTCGGCGGCCGCCTCGATCGAGTCCATGACGTCGTCGAGCTGGGTGGCCAGCTGGTAGATGTCCTCCCGGTCGAACGGGGTGACGAAGGTCGAGTTGAGCTCGTGGATCACCCGGTGGGTGACCGCGTCGCCGGCGTGCTCGTGCTCCCGGAGGCGGATCGCGAGCTGCTCCCGGTTGGCGCTGACGTTGAGGAACTCGGTCAGCAGCTCGGTGGCGGCCACCAGGTTCTGCGCCGACTCGGCGAACATCGGGAAGAACCGGTCGTCGCGCGGGGTGACTCGGAAGCGCACGGCAGACTCCAGGTGTACGGCGGGCGTCGGGACGCTACCTGCCGGGTGACCTGGCTCCGCGCGGGGGATCCGGTGTCGACGCTAGGGGTGTCTGCCGGACATCTGGCGGCGCGGGCGACGCCCAGACGACGACCGGCGGCGTTGTCGTCGTCGCCGATACAACAGCGGTATCGGACTCCTCCTCCGCCTTGCCGGACGCCGCCTGGACGCCGCCCGCATCCACCGACATCCGGCAGACACCCCTAGCGGAGCAGCGGGGCCATCGAGGCCGGGCGGTCGACCCGCTCCCAGGCGGCCTGGGAGCCCAGGTGCCCGATCCGGACGACCAGGACCAGGGTGACCACCGCGCCGACGACGGTGACGACCGCGGCCACCAGCGCGACCGGCTTGGTCCAGGCCGGGGCCGGCTCGGCCCGGTCGTCCCAGCCGGGCCGCTCGCCGCGCTCGGGCAGCGCCGCCCCGGCGCCGCCGACGGCGGCCGGGACGGACCCGGTCCGGTCGGCGCCGGCGGGCCGGCGGGAGCGGGCGGACCGGCGGGCGAGCAGCGGCGGCAGCACGACCAGCGCGACCCCGGCCAGCAGCACCAGCGCCCACGGCAGCAGCTTCTCGGCCAGGTCGGCGTGCCGCTCCATGATGCCGGCCTCGGTGACGTCCTCCGGGCCGAAGCGGGCGGACTGCCGGTCGAAGAGCCGGCTGCCGGTGCGCTCCGCGATCGGCACCGAGCCGGCGGCCGCGATGGTCAGCAGCAGCACGACCACGCCGTACCGCCGGCGGAGGGCGGGCACGACCGCCACCGCGATCCCGGTCAGCGCGGCCATCGGCAGCAGCACGACGACCGCGTGCACGACCAGGGCATGCGTCGGCACGCCGTAGATGTTGTCCAGCACCCGCCCACCTCCGCCGGCGATTCCCCTCGCCCTCATACCACGGGCGGGGTGACCGGCCGGTTCAGCCGGCGCCGCCGGTCTCGACGGGGAGCCGGCCGGCGTCGACGCCGCCGAGGCGGCGGCGTCGGCGGATGGGGCGGGAGGGGTGGGTGGGGCGGAATGGGCCCGGGACGAGCGCGATCGGCCCCGATGCGGGCAGGATCGGCGGCGTGACCCGGTCCCGTTCCGCGCGCCGCCGGGCGGCGGCGCTGCTCGCCCTGCTCGCCGGCTGGGCCGTCCTGGCCGTGGCCGGGGCGGCGCCGGCGCTCGCCCACGCCACCCTGTCCACCAGCGACCCGGCCGACGGGTCCCGCCTGGAGGCGGTGCCGGCCAGGGTGTCGGTCACCTTCACCGAGGACGTCACCGTCGGCTCCGGCTTCCTCAAGGTCGTCGACGGCGACGGCAAGGAGGTCAGCACCGGCGACCTGACCTCGTCCGGCGCGACCGTCTCGATCGCGCTGCAGCCCGGCCTCGGCGACGGCAGCTACATCATCAGCTACCGGGTGGTCTCCGCCGACTCGCACCCGATCGGCGGCGCGCTGTCCTTCGTGGTCGGCGACGGCCCGCTCGTGGCCGCGTCCGGCGCGGTGATCGGCGGCACCACCGACGCGGTGGTCGACGCGGTCTTCACCGCCACCCGCTGGGTGTCCTTCGCCGGGGTGATGCTCTTCGGCGGGCTGGCCTTTCTGGTGCTGTGCTGGCCGGCCGGGCGGGCCGACCCGCGGGCCCGCAGGCTGGTGTGGACCGGCTGGGGGGCGGCGACCGCCGGCGCGCTGCTCGGCCTGCTGCTCGAGGGCCCGTACGCGGCCGGCACCGGCATCCTCGACGCGGTCGACCCGTCGCTGCTGTCCGCGACGCTGTCCACCACGTACGGGCGGATGCTGTGCGCCCGGCTGATCCTGCTCGGCGTGCTCGCCTTCCTGGCCGTCCGGTTGCTGCGCGACCAGGACGCGCTGCCGGAGAAGTCCCGGGCCCGGGACGAGGACCTGGCCGCGATCGCCGGCCTGGGCGTGCTGGCCACGTACGGCGGGGTGGGGCACGCGGCGGCCGCCAGCCAGCCGACGCTGGCCCTGCTGTCCGACACCACCCACCTGGCCGCCGGTGCGGTCTGGATCGGCGGGCTCACCGTGCTGCTTGCCTGCCTGCTGCCGGGCCGGCGGACCGAGGAGCTGGCGGCGGCGCTGCCGCGGTTCTCCCGGATCGCGCTCGGCGCGGTGGCGGTGCTCGCGGTGACGGGGACCTACCAGGCGTGGCGGGAGGTCTCGCCGCTGGCCGCGCTGTGGTCGACCGAGTACGGCCGGCTGCTGATGGTGAAGATCGCCGGCTTCCTGGTGCTGGTCGGGCTCGCCTACGTCAGCCGCGAGGCGGTGCGCCGCCGGTATGTCACCCCGGTCGTGCACGCGATGTCCACCGCGGACACCACCGGGCTGGCCGAGTCCGAAGAGGACCGGATGGTACGGCGGATGCGCGCCTCGGTCGGCCTCGAGGTGCTGATCGCGGCGGCCGTGCTGGCGGTGACCGCGCTGCTGGTGTCCACCGCGCCGGCCAAGGCGACGTACGTCGAGCCCTTCGAGGCGACCGTGCAGCTGGCCTCCGGTGGCTCGGCGACGGTGTCGGTGTCGCCGGCCCGCGCCGGATCCAATGCGGTCCGGGTGACTGTCCAGGACGCGCAGGGCCGGCCCCGGGACGCGACCCAGGTGACGATGACCGCGGCGCTGCCGGCCGAGCAGATCGGGCCGCTGGCGGTGACGCTCAACCGCACCGGCACCGGGCTCTACACCTCGCCGGCCGCGTCGCTGCCCCGCCCGGGCACCTGGGAGCTGGTCCTGCGCGTGCAGCTGTCCGAGTTCGACCGGGACGTCGCCCAGGTCGACGTCCCGGTGACCTGACCGTTCAGGGAGCCCGGCTACCGTGAGCGTTCCCGCCCGCCAGACCACCGGAGCGACGTGACCACGCCGACGCCGATCCGCGCCGGGGACGACCACGTCCCCCGGCACGGCCGCCGCGTCCCCGCCGGCTTCGTCGCGGCCGCGCTCGCGGTGGCGCTCGGGGTGGGCGGCCTGGTGGTCGGCGCCCGCGAGCAGGCCGGGTCGCCATCGGCCGCCCCGGCGGCGACCGCCGACCCGGCCGCCGCCGCGGGCGTCTCGGTCGGCGACCTCACCGTGACCAACGTCTACATCCGGGAGCCGGCGTCCCCGGACGTCGCGGCGGCGTACCTGACCGTCAGCAACGCCGGCGGCCGGGCCGACTCGCTCCAGTCGGCGTACTCGGGGGCGGCGAAGGACACGACCCTGCACGGCCTGCCCGGCAAGGTGGAGCCCGGCGCGCACCAGGCCTCCGGCCCGATCCCGGTGCCGGCCAACGCGAGCGTCACGCTCGCCCCGGGCCGCGGCCACATCATGCTGGAGGGGCTCACCGGCCCGCTGCGGCCCGGCGACGCGGTGAGCGTGCTGCTGCGCTTCGCCGAGTCGGGTCAGGTGCTGGTCGAGGCGCCGGTGATCGCCATCGGCGCGCCCGCACCCGGCGGGGGCGGCTCGTGAGACAGGCGCTCGCCCTGCTGGTCGGCGCGGTGCTGGCCGGCACGCTGGCCGGCTGCGGGGACACCGGTCCGGCCGCCGCCCCGGCCGTGCTGTCGGCGGCGCCGACCCCGGCGGGGGCGTACCGGGGGACCGAGCTCGACCCGCCGCAGCCACGGCCGACCTTCACGCTGACCGACACCACCGGCGCGCGCTTCGACTTCGCCGCTCGCACCCGGGGCCGGCCGACGCTGCTGTTCTTCGGCTTCACCCACTGCCCGGACATCTGCCCGACCACGATGGCCTCGGTGGCCGCCGCGCTGCGCGGGGTGGACGAGCCGCTGCGCCGGTCGGTCCAGGTGGTCCTCGTCACCACCGACCCGGCCCGGGACACCAGCCCGGTGCTGGCCCGCTGGCTGCGCAACTTCGACGCCGACCTGCCGGCCCGGTTCGTCGGGCTGACCGGGACGGTCGCGCAGGTGGAGGCGGCCCAGGCGGCGGCCCGGGTGCCGGTCGCCGAGGACGACGGCCGGACCCACTCGGCCGAGTTGCTGCTCTACGGCGCCGACGACTACGCCCGGGTGGCGTACCTCGCCGACGCCGCGCCGGACGCGCTCCGGCACGACCTGCCGCTCGTCGCGAAGGGAGCTTGAGGTGGCGCGGCTCGCGATCCCGACCGGGGTACGGCCCTGGCTGGCCACCGCCGCCCGGCTGCTGCTGGCCGGCGTCTGGCTGTGGGCCGGGCTGGCCAAGATCGGCGATCCGGCCGCCTCGGTGCGCGCGGTCCGGGCGTACCGGCTGCTCCCCGAGTGGCTGGCCCAGGGTGTCGGGTACGGGCTGCCGTTCCTCGAGCTGACGCTGGCCGCGCTGCTGCTGGCCGGGCTGGCGGTGCGGGCGGCCGCCGCGGTGTCGGCCGGGCTGCTGGTGGTCTTCCTGGCCGGGATGATCTCCGCGGCCGCCCGTGGCCTGCAGATCGAGTGCGGCTGCTTCGGCGGCGGCGGCGACCTCGCGGCCGGGGAGTCGACCGCGTACGCCAGGGAGATCGTCCGGGACGCCGCCCTGCTGCTGGTGGCGCTGGCGCTGGTGCGCTGGCCCCGCAGCCGGTACGCGCTGGACAACCGGATCCGGGCCGCGGCGGAGTCCGGTGTGGACGCCGGCCGGATGGGCCCGCGGCGGACCGCCGAGGCGCGCCGCCGGATGGCCGAGCTGGCCGAGCGGCGCCGCCGGCAGGGGGAGCAGCGGCTGCGGGTGACCAGCGCCCTCGCCGGCGTGCTGCTGGTGCTGGTCACCGGCGTGGGCATCGGCATCCAGGCCGCGCGGGCGTCCACCGGGGACGGTCCCACCCCGCAGGCGGTCACCCTGACCGATGGCGTCACCGTGGGCCGGTCCTCGGCGCGGATCGCGGTCGACATCTGGGAAGACCCGCAGTGTCCGGCCTGCGCCCAGCTCGAGGCCGAGTCGGGCGCCGCGATCGCCGACTGGATCGACGCCGGGACCATCAAGGTCAACTACCACGTGGTGTCCTTCCTGGACAACGCGTCGACCGACCGCTATTCGTCGCGGGCCGCCAACGCGCTCTACTGCGGGGCCGACGCCGCCGTCTTCGACCGCTACCACCGGCTGCTGTTCGCCAACCAGCCGGCCGAGGGCGGTCCCGGGCTGAGCTACGACCAGCTGGTGCAGCTGGGACGGCAGGCCGGGGCGACCGGCACCGAGTTCGAGACCTGCGTGCGCAACCGGCCGTACGGGGACTTCGTCTCCCGGATCACCGACAGGGCCTCCCGGGACGGGGTCCTCAGCACGCCGACGGTGCTGGTCGACGGCGAGCCGGTGCAGCCGGCGACGCTGGCCAACCTGCGCGCGGCGGTCGACCGGGCTACCTGAGCCGGCTCGCCAGCTCGCGGGTCACCTCGGGGCCGGTCTTGTCCGGGTCGCGCCGTGGTCGCCTCGAAGTCGAGCATCGGGTCGTCGGCGTGCGCGCCGCCGCTCATCTTCAGCAGGCGCCGGGCCGTGGTCGCGCCTCGGGTCGGTCACCCGGTCAGTGCCGCCACCGCGGCGTCCACATCGGACTCGGTCGTGTAGAGGTGGAACGACGCCCGCAGCGAGCCGGCCCGGGTGGCGGCCCGGATGCCGGCCCCGGCCAGCCGCCCGGCCGCGTCCGGCCAGTCCACCGAGACGATCGCGGAGTCACCCGGCGGCAGCCCCAGCCCGGCGCGGAAGCGATTGGCCAGCGCGACGTCGTGCGCGTGCGCGGCGGCGACCCCGATCGACTCCACCACGGCCAGCGTCGCCGCGGTGCCGACCCAGTCGAACCACCCGGAGAAGACGTCGAACCGCCTGGCGTCCTTGGCCAGCCGCATCGGCAGCCCGTAGTAGGAGGCGTGCGGGTCGTCCCCGGCGGTCCAGCCGGCCGCCAGCGGGGTCAGCCGGTCCGCCAGCTCCGGCGTGACCACCATGAAGGCGGTGCCGCGCGGGCACATCAGCCACTTGTACGCCGCGCAGACCAGCACGTCCGCGTGCCCGGCGTGCACCGGCAGCCAGCCCACGGCCTGGGTCGCGTCGGCGACGGTGATGGCCCCGACCGCGCGGGCGGCGGCGGCGATCGCGGCCGGGTCGGCCACCTCGCCGGTGGCCGACTGCACGGTGCTGTAGGCCACCGCCGTGGTGCGCTCGTCGATGGCGTCGATCAGCTGTCCGGTCGGGACGGTCACCACCTCGACACCGCGGTGGGCGTGCGCCGCGAAGGGGAACAGGACCGAGGCGAAGTCGATCTCCGGCGCGACCACCCGCGCCCCGTCCGGCAGCGCCGCGGCGACCAGGCCGACCAGCGGCGCGACCTGGTTGCCGATGGCCACGTCAGTCGGGTCGGCGCCGACCAGCCGGGCGAAGGAGAGCCGGGCCGGGTGGCCGGCGTCGGCCCACTTTTCCCAGGAGGTCCGGCCGACCCGCCAGTCCTCCAGCGCGGCCTGCAGCGCGACCCAGGCCGGCCGCGGCGGCAGCCCGTAGCTGGCGGTGTTGAGGTAGCCGGGCTCGGCGTCCCACAGGTCCGGGATGCGGTGGGTCGTCACCCCACCGACCCTACGAGGTCGGGCCGGGCTCCTCGAAGTGCTTTCCCCACCAGCCGCGCCACCGCTGCTCCAGTGCCGCGAACGCGTCGTCGTCCAGCCCGTACGTGCTGAGGACGACCATGGCGGGGTTGCGCCGGTCGGTGACCACCAGCAGGCCGTCGTGCCAGGAGTCGACGGTCACGCCGAGCTGGTCCCCGGCGCGGAACCAGACCCGGCCGGCGATCCCGTCCCCGGTCGGCAGGCCGGCCGCATACGGCGCGTCGGCGCCGCCCACCCCGTCCAGGCCGAGCAGCGCGGGCAGCTCCGGCTGACCCGGGTTGACCGGTGCCCCGGCCAGGAACACGGTGCGCCGGTCCTGCGCCGGGTGCCGCTCCACGAAGAAGCGCAGCTGCTGGACGAAGGTGTGCCAGCCGTGCCGGATGTCCTCATACCAGCCGTGCCAGGCGTCGCTCTCCGGCGGCTCGGCCATCACGACCCGGACCACTGTGGACTGTCCCTGGTCGGTGAGCTCGAAGACGCTGCCGCCGCAGACCAGCTGCCGGTCCGGTCCGTCCGGGTCCTGCTCGCGGGACTCGGCGAAGTAGATGACCTCGATCTCCTCGTCGAGGGTGGGGTCGTCCCAGCCGTGCCAGCGCCGCAGGTCGTCGCGATCACGCAGCGCGCGCCAGACGGTCTCGATCGGCGCGGCGATGGTCACCTCGACGGCGACCTCGCGGTGCTCGGTCATGATGCCTCCTGCCGGGCGGCCGGATGGCCGCCGATGACAACTCGGTAGGGCCGGCCGGGGCTGGCCCCGTGTCGCCGGCCGATCTCCTCGACCGCGCGGGCGAGGTCGAGCACGAAGGCCTCGACGTCGCCGGGCCGGGCGAAGCCGACCTCGGTCTCCAGCGTGAAGGTGAGCAGCCGGGTGCCCTCGTCGGCCGCGGTCGCCTGCATCCGGGCCACGTCCCGGACGAGCCCGGTCGCGGTGTCGAGCAGGTGCTCGGCGGCGAACCGGTCCTGCAGCCGCACCGGGTCGGCGGCCGGCGCGGCGATCCCCGGGTCGACCAGGAACGCGCCCGGCCGGGTCCGCATCACCCGCTCGGTGAAGCCGCGGCGCTGCCGCTCCTCGACCAGCTCGACCAGGCCGGCCTGCTCCAGCGTCCGGAGGTGGTAGTTGACCCGCTGCCGGCTCATCCCGAGCTCGGCCGCCAGCCGGGTCGCCGAGGACGGCTCCCGGAGCCGCTCCAGCAGCTGCCGGCGGGCGGGGGAGAGTGCGGTCCGGACGCGGTCCGGCTCCTCCAGCAGCTCCACGGTCACCCGTGCAGCCTGCCAATAGAAAGGAAAATCTGTCAATAGGAAGGGGCCGGCCGGGGTGGCTCGATCAGTTCAAGCCGGGCAGGGGTGCCTCACCACCGGTCCAGTCGACCCGGCGCCGGGCCTTGCCCACCTCGACCCGCGGCACCGTGCCGGCAGGCACCACGACCACGTCGGCCCGCAGCCCGAGCCGCTCGTGCAGCGCGGTCTGGATCTCGATCTCCTCGGTGGCACCGTCCACCTCGCACGCGACCAGCAGCCGTACGGTCGCCTCCCGCCGGTCGACCACGATCAGGTAGTGCGGCGCCACCCCCGGGTGGGCGAGCAGCACGGCCTCCACCTCGCTGGGATAGACGTTCACCCCGCGGACCACGACCATCTCGTCCACCCGGCCGGTCACCTTGCTCATCCGTACGAGCGTCCGTCCACACGCACACTGTCCGGAGTGGAGCGACGCGAGGTCGCCGGTGCGGTAACGCAGCAGCGGCAGCGCCTGCTTGGTCGGCGTCGTGAAGGTCAGGTCGCCCGGCGTGCCCTCCGGCACCGGCTCCCCGGTCACCGGGTCCAGCGCCTCGACCAGGAAGTGGTCCTCGTTGACATGCAGCCCGTCCTGGGCCTCGATGCACTCGCAGGCGACGCCCGGGCCGATCACCTCCGAGAGCCCGTAGATGTCCAGCGCCTTCAGCGGCAGCAGCTCCTCGATCTGCGCCCGCAGCGCCTCGCTCCACGGCTCAGCCCCGAAGACGCCCGCCTTGAGGCTCGTCGCCTCCACCCCGGCCGCCCGCAGCGCCTCCCCGAGGTGGATCGCGTACGACGGGGTGCAGGTCAGGATGTCCGGCCGCAGGTCCTGCAGCATGGTCACCTGCCGCTGGGTCATCCCCGCCGACAGCGGCAGCACGGTGGCGCCCAGCGCGATGCCACCCTGGTGGATGCCGATGCCACCGGTGAACAGGCCGTAGCCGTACGCGTTCTGGACGATCGACCCCCGCGTCGCGCCGGCCGCCGCCAGCGCCCGCGCGCACATCTGCCCCCAGAGCGTCAGGTCGTCCCGCGTGTAGCCGACCAGCGTCGGCCGCCCGCCGGTCCCGCTGCTGCCGTGCACCGCGACCACGTCCTCCCGCGGCACCGCCAGCATCCCGAACGGGTACGAGTCCCAGAGGTCCTGCTTGCGGGTGGTGGGCAGCTTGCCCAGGTCAGCCAGGCTCACGTCCCGGCCGCTGCTCACCCCGGCTTCCGCCAGCCGCCGCCCCTGCAGCCCGTCAACGGCGACCAGCCGGTCGATCAGCTCCCGCAGCCGCCGCTGCTGCAGCGCGGCCCGCTCGTCGCTCGACATGGCCTCGGCCGCCGGATCGAACATCAGCCACCCTCCCACCCCGCTGCCGCGTCCGTCCCAGCATGTACCATGACCGGGCACCAAGGGGCTGTGGCGCAGCTGGTAGCGCACCACACTGGCAGTGTGGGGGTCAGGGGTTCGAGTCCCCTCAGCTCCACCCTTGTTGACCTGCGGATACATGCCTTCGGGCGTCTCCGCGGCGCCGGCTGACAGCAGCGGATGACAGCAACGCATCAGCGGTCGCCCTCCTCGCTGTCGTCCTCGGTCTGGTCGAGCAGGTCGTTCATCTTCTCAGCGGCGTCCGACAGCAGCGTCGGCAGGACGTGGCTGTAGGTGTCAGAAGTGATCGCGATGCCGCTGTGCCCGAGGATCTCCATGACCGCCCGCAGCGGCACGCCCTGAGCGACCAGGAACGTCGCGCAGGTGTGCCGCAGGTCGTGAAGCCGGATCCGGGGGACCAGCTCCTCGACGCCGTCCACGTTGACCTTGAGCCGGACGCCGACCTGCGCCCGACGGAGGACACTCCCGAACTCGCGGTTGAGGTTCCGCGGATCCATCGGTGTGCCGACCGGCGACGGGAAGACGAGGTCGTGGTCGACCCACCGCCGGCCGGCCGAGGACCGCTCCGCTGCCTGGCGCTCCTGGTGCTGGCGGAGCGCCTCATGGGTCATCCTCGGCAGCGGGATGGTCCGGTTGGATCGGGCCGACTTGGTCTCCTCGGCGACCAGACCGCCGCCGCGGACCCGCTGCATGCTCTCGCGGACCCGGAGCACGCCGCGGTCGAGGTCGACGGACTGCCAGCGGAGGCCGAGCAGCTCGCCGCGCCGAAGGCCCAGGGTCAGGGCCACCACCCACAGCGCGAAGAGCCGGTCTGACTTGGCCGTGTCGAGGAGCGCCCGCGCCTCCACCGGCGTGAGGTACGCCGCCTCCCGCCGCGGAGCCCTCGGGGGCCGGACCAGCGTGGCCACGTTCCGGTGCACGAGCCCGTCCCGCATGGCCTGCGCGAGTGCTGAGCGCAGCACCGAGTGGATGTACTTCACCGTGAGCGGCGACAGCCCGGTCTTGTGCTTGGCGTTGAGCAGCGTCCGGACGTCCGCCGGCGTCAGGCTGCGCAGCTGCTTCTTGCCCAGCGCCGGGACGAGGTGCCGCTCCACGCAGGTCCGGTACGCCTCGTACGTGCGGCGCCTGACCTGCTGCTGGACGACCTCCTCCAGCCAATGCTCCAAGTAGGCGCTGAGCTTGGTCGACGCTTCCACGCCCGGCAGCCCGACCGCCGCGCGGGCGAGCATGGCGGCCAGCTTGTCGGCCGCCTCCTTCCGCGTGCGCCCATAGATGGTCCGGCGCGCCACCTTGCCCTGGCCGTCGGCGACGTACGCCGAGCCAACCCAGCGGCCGTCCTTGCGCTGGTAGACCGAGCCCTCGCCGTTCGCCCGCCGGCTCATGCGACCTGCTCGTCGGACAGCCGGTCCACCAGCTCGCGGCAGGCCTCCATCGGCACGCGCCGGCACTTGCCGATCTTGACCGAGCGGAGGAGCCGGAGCCGGATCAGCTCGAAGACGGTGCTTCGACCGACGCCGAGGACCTCGGCCGCCTCCTCCGGCGTGAGCAGCAACTTGTCCATGTCTTCCCTCCTGTCTTCAGTCGTGGTCGCGGAGTCGGGCGGCATCCCGCCGCTCCCTGGCCCGGGCTGCGGCGGACAGCGCGAGCGCGGCGTCGCCGGTGGTGAGGTGGCCGAGGCCGGCGAACTCCCAGCGGCCGACGACCGGCGTGCTGTCGTCCGGGTCGTCGACGCCGACCGGTCGGGCGTCGTCGAGCTGGCGCCGGCGGTAGTCGGCGCGCTCGCGGCGGATGGCGCCGAGGGTGGTCGAGTAGCGCCGGCTCTTGGTGGCGAAGTGGCCGCGGAAGCCGAGCATGTGCAGCCACTTCCGCAGCCCGCACAGCTCGTCCGCGGCGCCGAGGTCCCACGCGGTCCGCACGATCCGCGCGACGTGCGCCGAGACGCCGACGCCGTCCAGCGCCCGCCCGGCCAGCCGCCGCTCCCCGAGCCCGAAGTCCTCGGCCGACTTGGTCGCGTACTTCGCCAGGTACGCCGCCACCCGCTCCGGCGTCAGCTCCCCACCGGTCCCGCCGCCGATGACCTGGACGTCGGCCTGCTCGCCGAACCGCAGCATGCCGGCGCATTCGCTCGGGCGGAAGCGGAGTCGGCGACCTGAGCCGCACCGGCGGCTGCTCGGACTGCTTCGGCCAGGTCTACCGCGGTCAGCGCCAGGTCGGGAGGCGCGAAGGCGCCGGAGCCGTCGAGGCGGATGAGGGCGTGGAAGTGGACGACGCCGCGGCGTTGGAACTCGGCGACCTTGGCGAAGGAGACCCGAGCGACCCGCGCCAGCTCGGCCACGCTGATTCCGAGGCGGCGGGCGAGGGCCCGGCGGAGCGCGATGGTGAAGCGTCGCCACAGTTCGGGCGCGTACCAGTTGAAGGCGACGTGTCCGGCGTAGTCGTAGCAGTCGCCGCACAGCGGCGTCCCGAGCCGCTCGTCCTCCTCCCGGTGTACCGCGCTGCACCAGGCCGGCCGCCGGTGCTGGCACAGCCGGCCCTCGCCCCACGGGCGACACCGTCCGCTCCGGCCGTGCCGGTCGGCGCGGGTCGTGTGCACAGCGCCGAAGCCCGGTGCGGTGAGCGTCACGAAGACCAGCGGGTGCTCCCGGACGGTCTCCGGGACGCCTTTGCGGCCGCCGGCGGCGCCGGCGTAGAGCAGCTGCCACATGTCGCCGGCGTACTCGTACGAGCAGGACGGGCACACCGACGCCCGCCGGTTGCGGCAGCGGACCAGCAGCACCCGGTCCGGCTCAGCCTCGGTGGAGTACACCTCGCGTCGCCCGTGCTTGACCCGGCCGCGCAGGCGGACCGGCCGGGCGCAGTGCCCGCACCGGGCGACTTGCTCGGCCCACCGGTCGAAGTCGGCCCGGCCGGCCCGGGCGACCATCTCGCCGACCGTCTGGGAGTCGAGGACCGCAGCGGTCACCGGGCATCCTCGGCGGCGTGCAGGTCGGTCAGGACGTCCTGGGCGCCGCGGACCAGGCGGGCGACGCCGTCGCGCAGGAGTTGGTGGGCGTAGGCGGACCGGTCGGAGGTGACCGGTCCGGGCAGGACCAGCAGCGGACGCCCGTACTGTCGTGCGAGTCGGACCGCGGCGCCGGTGAGGCCGCCGCGCTGCGGCTCGATCAGCACGACGGCCGCGCCCACGGTGGCGGCCAGCTCAGCGCGGCGCTGCTGGTCCACGTCCCGCGCCGGCGCGCGGAGCGATTCGCTGACCAGCAAACCGTCGTGGGTGGTCCGGTCGAACAGGCGCCGGTGCCCGAGCGGGCCGGGCCACGCCAGCCCGCCCGCGGGCAGGACGACGACGGGCCGCCCGACGGTCAGGACTCCCCGCTGGACGGCGCCGGGGACACCGAACCCGCCGGTGCTGACGACGGTGCAACCGGCCGCGGCCAGCTCGGCGCCCAACCCGAACGCAGCCTCACTGCCGTACGGGCTGGCCGATCCGGCGCCGAGCACGGCGACCGCTCGCCGCAGGAGCGACCCGAGGTCCGCGCCGCCGCGGACCCACAGCCCCAGCGGCTGGTCATCCTCGGCCGGAGCCCTGCCGCAGCGCCGCCGGCCACTGCCTGTCCTCGGGGGCCAGGAACGACAGGTCGCGGCGGCGGGCGTGGTCGAGGTGGCGGACGGCGTCCAGCTCCCAGTCGCGGCGGACCGCGCCCATGCCGGCGACCTGCTCGGCGGCATGCACCGGGCCGTGGCGGCGACCAGCCGGCGGATCAGCTCGCCGGCGGGCTTGCTCACCGTGGAGAGGTAGACGCGGGCGAGCCGCTGCTGGTCGTTCATGCCGCCGCCTCCCACTTGGCGCGGCCGCCCCGCAGGGCCGCTGCTCGGGCGGCGACGGCGGCGAGGGTGTCGTCGTCGAGGTGGTAGGAGCGCAGCCGGACCGGCTGGCCGCCTTCGGCGAGGAGGTAGCCGACGCCGCGGGCCTCGGCTGGGACGTCGGTGGCGGTGTAGCCGGCGGTCGCCCAGCCGCGGCCGAGGATGGTGTCGGAGGCTTCCGGGGTGGAGCAGCGCAGCGCCCAGCGGAACCCGAACAGGTCCCGCAGGTAGGTCGGCACGATGTCCGCCGCCGGCTTCTGCGTCGCGGCCAGCACGATGATCCCGGCGGCCCGGCCGCGGGCGACCAGCGCGTGCAGCCGCTCAGCGAACCCGGCCCGCAGCGCCTTCGCGGCCCGGTCGGCGCCGCCGGCGGTGTAGAACGCCAGCTCGTCGACGACCACCACGACCAGCCGCAGCCCGTCCCCGCGCTCGATCTTGCGGCGGCCGCGGGACAGCAGCAGCTCATACCGCCGGTCCATCTCCTCGACCAGCTCATCCAGGACGTCGTTCGCGGCCTGAACGTCCGGGCCGATCGTCGCGGCCGCGCAGGGGGCCCACGGGGCGAGCTCGACCCGCTTGCCGTCGAACAGGTGCAGGTCCACGTCCGGGTCCAGCGCCGCCGCGGCGACCAGCTGCGACTGCGCGACCGACTTACCACCACCCGGCTCCCCACCGAGCAGCACGTTCCGCTCCGGCAGGCTGACCGTGACCGGGTGGCCGTCCTCGTCCACGCCGACCGGCACCGGCTCCCACAGGCTCATCCGCGGCGCCTCTGCAGCCGGCCACGGCTGCGGCGACGAGGCGGCCAGCGGGTCGCGGCGGACGACCGTCAACCAGACGCGCGAGGCGTCGTCCGGCTCGCGCTTCACCCGCACGTCCCGGACTCGCAGGCACACCGCCAGCGCCTCCGCCGCGCCCTGCACCCGATCCGCCGTGCAGCCGGGCGGCACCCGCAGCGCCAGCCGCTCGCCCGCCGGCACGTCCCGAACCCGGCCGACGTACGGCACCAGCTCATCGGCGGTCACCAGGCCGACCCGGCGGGCGCCGGCGAGGAACTGCCGCCGCACCCGCGAGTGCGCGAACCTGCGGAGGACGAGCCGCCGCGAAGCCGGCCAGCCGAACAGGACCACAGCCACCCCGACGCCGGACAGCCGCACCGGCCACGCCCCGTACGCGCTGGCCAGCCGGAGGTACGCCACCAGCAGCACCACCACGAGAGTCAGCTCGAACCGCCACCGCGACAGCCGCCGTCCCATCCACTGGACCGCCTGGACCCAAGGCCGGTCGACTACAGCCGCCTCAACCATCAATCGCTCACGACGCACCGCACACCCCAAGCAGGAGAAGGAAAGCGCGACCACCGGTCAGCGCTTCATCCACAGAGGACAGTCGAATCAACCTGCTGGCTTCGCCGGCCGCGGCGCCTCGATCGGCATCACAGAGGCGGCCCGGAAGGCCACCCCGGAGCGGCCGTTCTGCTCCCAGGGGATGGCGACGAGCCCCTCGACCCGCACGGGCTGGCCGACGGCGACCTTCGGCTCTCCCGGCACGGTGATCGAGAGGACGTCGCCGCCGGAGTCGTCGATCGCCAGCACCTGCACGGTCGACAGCAGCTCGCCGGTCTGCATGTCGGCGCGCTGCCGGCCGGACTCCCGGTCCATCTTCGGCACCGGCGGTCGCGACACGATGAACTGCTGCACGAGGGAGGTGTCCACTCGCAGTCTCACTTGAGTCTCCTTTGGACGGTCGGCCCGGCGGGCCGCTCACGTCGTCCATGAGACGTCCGGAGGAGGTGCGTCCGGCAGTTGACGCGACCTAACAGGACTTAACACCCCAGCTGTTAACCCCTGGTGTCACACGTCCGATATGGCATGCTGGGAAAGTGGGCGAACTGCAACGGACGGTGACAGATTGACGGCTGGCTCAGCAGCACGGATCGGCAAGGAGCTCAAGCTGCTCCGCACCGCCCGACGGTGGAGCCAGGAGCGGCTCATCGTCGAGATGGAGCGGCTCGCGCCAACTCTCGACGTCGAGGTCGCGTCCCGCGCCAGCCTGCGCACCATGGTCTCGAACTGGGAGAACGGGAAGCGCAGCGTCGGACCGGAGTATCAGAAGCTCCTGGCCGCCGTCCACGGCGTCAGCGCGCAGGACCTGTTCTCCGGCGAGACGGCCGGGCCCGTCCTGACCTCGGTCGAGACTCTCTGCTTGCCGACTCCGGAGACCAGCCCTGGCCTCGCCGCCCACCTCTGGACCGTGCTGTCCGAGTACGTGCGAGCCGACAACCTCATGGGCCCGCGCTACCTCCTCGACGTCGCCACGACACAGGTCGGACTGATCGAGCGCACGGCCGCCGGCGCACGGGGAGAGACCCGTCGCGAGCTGCTGCGCGTCGGCACGCAGTTCGCGGAGTTCGCCGGTTGGCTGCACCAGGACGCCGGTCAGAGCGCCGCCGCCCAGCAGTGGTCGAGCCGAGCCCTCGACTACGCCCACGAGCTGGGCGACCCGTGGCTGACGTCGTACGTCTTCATGCGCAAGAGCAACATCGCCACCGACGCCGGTGACGCCGCAACGGGACTCGGCCTCGCGAACGCCGCCCTTCGCGAGGCGGACCGGCTCACCCCCGGCCTCCGTGCGGTAGCTCTTCGACAGCGAGCCCATGCACACGCCCTCGCCGGCGAGGCGGAAGAGTGCGCCCGCGCCGTAGACGATGCCCTGGCCGCGATCGAGATGCCTGGCGAGGTGGACGCGATGACGAGCTACTGCACCCGGTCCTACGTCGAGATGGAAGCCGCCAACGCCTGGGTGCAGCTCGGCCGCGCCGACAAGGCGGTACCTGTCTACGAGCGCGGGCTACAGCGCTGGCCGCAGGGCCTCGAACGTGACCGGGGCCTATGCCTCTCACGTCTCGCGTTCGCCCACGCCGACCTGGGCGAGGTCGACCAAGCGGCAGCGATCGGCGGCTAAGGCGGCCGCGGTGGTCCGCCTGGCGCCGTCCGCCCGGGCCGTCTCCCAGCTCCGCCGCCTCCGCCTCCGGGTAGCGGCACACCGCTCCAACGCTGCGGTCGCCGAGCTGGAGGCCGCTCTCAGCGGCGTAGCGTGACCGCCGTGAGCGAGCCCAGCGTCGGCTTCAGCCGCCTCCTGACGACCGCCACCTCAACCGACGAGCAGCGCCGCGGCGCGCCGATGGCCGTCCTGCCCATCGGCAGCTTCGAGCAGCACGGCAGCCACCTCCCGCTCATGACAGACACCATCGTCGCCTGCGCCATCGCCAAGGCCGTCGCCGACGAGTACAACCTCTTCCTGCTGCCCCCGCTCACCATCTCCTGCTCCCACGAGCACGCCGCCTTCGCCGGCACCGTCAGCATCCGCGCCAGCACCCTCTACACCGTCGTCAACGACATCGCCGACTCCCTCGACCGCGCCGGCATCCACGCCCTCGCCCTAGTCAACGGCCACGGCGGTAACTACGTCCTCAGCAACGTCGTCCAGGAAGCCAACGAGCGCGGCCGCCGCATGATCCTCTTCCCGCGCCGCGAGGACTGGGACACGGCCCGCCGCGAAGCCGGCATGGTGACGACCGCCCACGAAGACATGCACGGCGGCGAGCTGGAGACCTCGCTTCTCCTGCATTTGGACGAGCGCCTCGTCAGCTCCGACTACGCCGAGGCCGACCATGCCGCAGACAGCCGTCCTGACCTGCTCACGGTCGGCATGGTGGGCTACACCACCACCGGCATCATCGGCCGACCGTCCTTGGCCGCCTCGGCCAAGGGCGCCGCAGCCCTGGCTGCCTTGAGCCGATCCTTCGATGCGGCGAGTAAGGCTGTCGCCGGTCTCTGACTGCGGATCAAGGTCGCGTCTCCCGTTCCTCAATGCCCAACTTTGCCGATGTTGGTGCGTCATCTCTCGGGTTGTTCAAGCGAATAGGGCTTCAATATTGCTCATGCGCTTGTATCGGCGGACGTTATTGTGGGCTGACCACTTATGGGTACTGATCTCTCGACTGGATGAGATCAGCGAAAACGGTCAAGAAGGGCAGCCGACAAGAGCATAAGTGGCGGACGAAGCCTATACGGCTGACCGCGATGGCGAATCACGGCTTAAGTTATCGGCATTACGGCCGGGGCGATTGACAGCGCCGCGCCGCAATTGACGTTCCGGTGGCGTCCCGCCCGCCATATCGGCGTCCGTGAGAGCCGACGCCGGCCACGGAGTGTTAGAAGGTTGGAGGTCGGCCGTACGGCGAACCGCCCAGCGGTGTGGTACGACCAGATTCTGCAGCCGTAGGAGTGGCAGAAGGGCTATGCTTCTCGGGCTGCCGGTAAGGTGCCGGGCTCTGGTGGAACGGGGAGTGGTCGGCGATTTCCCGCAGCTGATCTCACGGACGGGGGTTGCGCGTGGAGAGCAAGGTCATCGAGGTGAGCCTGCCCAACGGTGGGATTGCGCTGGTGCAGGCGCGGGAGATCGACAGTGGTGGGGCCACCAAGACCGGGATCGGGCGGTTTGACTTTGAAGGGGTGGCTAAGACGCTGGAAGGGGTCGCCGATGCGATCCACGGCGCGGTGGCGAAGGCGGCTCCGAGCAAGGTGAGCGTGGAGCTGGGGCTGGAGATGGCGGTCAAGTCCGGCGTTCTGGTGGGTCTCGTGGTCGACGGGGAGACCACCGCATCGCTGACCGTAACGCTGGAGTGGGAGCGCGCCGGCGACTCGGGTGGAGTGGGTAGCTGACCGTGCCGGGCGTTGTTGATCCGTTGCTGGAGTTGCTCGCGGCTTGTGTGGTGCGGATCGATCGGGACGGACGGTTCGAGGGAAGCGGGTTCCTCGTTGCGCCGGGCGAGGTATTGACATGCGCGCATGTCGCGCATGGCGGCTTGCCGCTCACGGTCCATACCTCTGACGGGGCGACCTATCCCGCCGAGCCGATCACGGCGTTGCTGGCCCCGGACGACGAGCGCGCCCGGTTCTATCCGGAGCCGGACGCCGTAGTTCTTCGGGTGCGTGGGCTGACGGCGGGACATCCCTGCGTCCGGCTGGAGGACGCCCGCCCGGCCGTGGGTGACGTGCTTCAGCTGACCTCCTTTACCGAAGGGGAGTATGCCCCGGGCCGGGTTGTGCGCACAGGCGCGACGCTGCACATGGAGTCGTTGTTCGAGCAGGACGGCTGCACGCTCTACAAGTTGCGTGAGGGCCAGGTCCTTGGCGGATTCAGCGGTGGGGCGTTGCTCAACCGGCGCACGGGTGGGGTGTGTGCGCTAGTGGACAGCTCACGATCCACGACGTCGGATCTGGGCGGGTTCGGCGTGCCGGTCACGGCGATCCTCGCTGAGATCGACGCCGGATTGCTGGCGCGTAACGCTGCCGTTCACGCTAGCGACCGGCGCTGGGATGTGGCCGTCGAAGCTCAGCGCATGATCGAAGCCGACCGATCTGGTGCACGCGACGCGTTGCCGCTGTTGCCGCCGGTGGTGGAGTTGGACTGGGATTCCGACGAATCACCCAGTGAGCTGCTGCGGGCCCGCCACGCGGTGGTGCCCTTCGTGCGGCGGGGCGACCTGCTGGAGCAGGTGATGCGCTGGCGCGAACGCGAGGACCGGTTGTCGGTGATGGTACTTACCGGCGCGGGGGGATTCGGCAAAACGCGTACCGCTGCCGAGATCTGCCTCGCAGCCGCCGCGGCCGGCTGGACCGCCGGCCTGCTCGACGCGGAGCCCGACGCCCTAGAGGGGCTGGACGACTTAGTGACATGGCCCGGACGGACAGTTGTTGCGGTGGACTATGCCGAGACCCGTCCGGCCGTGGTCACTCATCTGCTCAAGCGGTTGCTGAGTCGCCGCGGCGGCGGCCGGTGCCGCGTGATGCTGATCGTCCGGCAGGGCGGGGGCCGGGACGGGCTGATCGAGCAGTTCGCCACCGGGGACGCCCGGGATGACCTGGCCCGGCTCCTGCGTCGCGCCGAGTTGGTCGGGCTGGGCCGGGGTGAACGCGAGCTGGATCGGCGGGCCCTGTTCTGCGCCGGTAACAGCCGTTTCGCCGCCCTGTTGAACGGGCCGGTCGCCGGTGTGCCGGATCTGCGCGCCGAGCACTTCGAGCGACCGCTGTTCGTGCTGGCGGCGGCGCTGCTCGCGGCGGCGAGCCCTGAGCTGGACGTCTCCGCGCTGACCGCCGAACAGTTGCTGACCGGGGTCCTCGACCGGCACGAGGCCGCCTACTGGGAACGCACCGATCAGCGTCTGGGGCTCGGCCTCGACCGAAGCGATCGGCGCGCAACGGTCGCGCTGGCCGTGCTGGGCGGGTTGCGATCCGATGAGGACGATCAGCAGCTGATGCGGCTGGTTCCCGCTCTGCGCGACGCATCCGCGGAGCGGCTGATGGCAATCGTTCGGTGGCTGCGCGCGCTCTACGGTCCGCATGGCAGCCTGGAGCCGGACTTACTGGCTGAGTTCCTGGTTATCCGCATTGCCGCCGAGACGCCAGGACTGGTCGACGCCGTGCTGGGGACCGTCTCCGACGTCCAACTCGCCCGCGCGCTCGTAGTATTGAGCCGCGCCGCCGCCCGCTCTGACCATCTACGGGAGATGGTGCGGGACGCCCTGGACGAGCGCCTGCCCGATCTGGTTGAACGTGTGGGTGCGGGTGGCACCGATCTGACGGTCGCGCTGCACCTCGCTGTGGCCGCGACCAAGCCCATGTTCGGCGCAGTCAACGCCCAATACCGCATGCAGATCCGGAGCTCCGCCGCCGGGCTACTCGCTCTCGATCTTGGCGACTTGGCCGTGGACGCTCTTAGACGCGCCGTCGCAAAAGACCAGCCCACGTATCAGTCTGCCTTGGCCGCGGCGTTAACGATGCGCGCGTCGACTCTAAGTATGATTGGCCGCCCTAACGAGGGTCTGGAGCCCATCGCCGAGGCGGTGCGGATCTACGGTGAGCTGGCCGCCGCTGACCCCACCCGCTTCCTGCCCGACCTGGCCACGGCGCTGAACAACCAGTCCGAGATCCTGCTGGCGAACCGGGCGCCCCAGCGACGGCTTGGAGCCCATCGCTGAGGCGGTGCGGATCTACGGTGAGCTGGCCGCCGTTGACCCCACCCGCTTCCTGCCCAACCGGGCCATGTCGCTGAACAACCAGTCCGGCCTCCTCGGCGAGGCCGGACGCCCCAGCGAGGGCCTGGAGCCGGTCGCCGAGGCGGTGCGGATCCGCCGTGAGCTGGCCGCCGCTGACCCCACCCGCTTCCTGCCCGACCTGGCCGCAGTCGCTGAACAACCAGTCCGAGACCCTGCGGCGAGACCGGGCGACCCGTTGAGGGCTTGGAGCCCATCGCCGAGGCGGTGCGGCATTTACGGTGAGCTGGCCGCCGCTGACCCCACCCGCTTCCTGCCCGACCTGGCCACGGCGCTGAACAACCAGTCCAACCTCCTCGTTGAGGCCGGGCGCCCCAGCGAGGGTCTGGAGCCCATCGCTGAGGCGGTGCGGATCTACGGTGGGCTGGCCGCCGCTGACCCCACCCGCTTCCTGCCCGACCTGGCCATGTCGCTGAACAACCAGTCCGGCCTCCTCGGCGAGGCCGGACGCCCCAGCGAGGGTCTGGAGCCGGTCGCCGAGGCGGTGCGGATTTACGGTGGGCTGGCCGCCGCTGACCCCACCCGCTTCCTGCCCGACCTGGCCGCAGCGCTGAACAACCAGTCCGGCCTCCTCGTTGAGGCCGGACGCCCCAGCGAGGGTCTGGAGCCCATCGCTGAGGCGGTGCGGATCTACGGTGAGCTGGCCGCCGTTGACCCCACCCGCTTCCTGCCTGACCTGGCCGCGGCGCTGAACAACCAGTCCAACGTCCTCGCTGCGACCGGACGCGCCATTGAGGGCCTGAAGGGCATCGCTGAGGCGATGCGGATCTACGGTGAGCTGGCCGCCGCTGACCCCACCCGCTTCCTGCCTGACCTGGCCGCAGCGCTGAATATCCAGTCCGGCCTCCTCGCTGCGACCGGACGCGCCATTGAGGGCCTGGAGCCCATCGCTGAGGCGGTGCGGATCTACGGTGAGCTGGCCGCCGTTGACCCCACCCGCTTCCTGCCTGACCTGGCCGCAGCGCTGAACAACCAGTCCAACCGTCTCGCCGGGGCCGGACGCGCCATTGAGGGCCTGGAGCCCATCGCTGAGGCGGTGCGGATCTACGGTGAGCTGGCCGCCGCTGACCCCACCCGCTTCCTGCCTGACCTGGCCATGTCGCTGAACAACCAGTCCGGCCTCCTGGCCGAGGCAGGTCGCTCCACCGAGGGTCTGGAGGGCATCGCTGAGGCGGTGCGGATCTATGGTGAGCTGGCCGCCGCTGACCCCACCCGCTTCCTGCCTGACCTGGCCACGGCGCTGAGGAACCAGGCTAACCGGCTCACCGACGTAGACCGCGCTGACCAGGCGAGGGAGGTCTTCGATGCACAGCTCACCGCATTCGCCTCACAGCCTTGGCCGCGCGGTGTGCTGCTCCTCGCCCGAGCAGTGTGGCTGGCCCGCAGCGCGGACATCGACGCTGCCATTCAGGACTCCGCCACTGCTGACGTCCTGCTGAACGAGGCCGGGGACCGGACCCGGCGGGGCCGCGCCCGCCGCTTGCTACGCGAATTCCGCATCGCCCACCCCGATCACCGGGCATGGGCCCGACTCGCCCAGCCGCTCCCAGCCTGGCTCCAAACGCCGACGATCGACACCGCCACCGAGTCCCTCCTGATCGACTGGATCAGCACACCATCCTCATGGAACGAGTCCTTCGACTTCCTCGTCAAACACGCTAGCCAGCTGCTCACCGACCGGGCTGAAGCCAGCCTGCATCGCCTCATCGAGGCCAACCCCTACGCCCCCCAGCTCGAGCAGCACCTCCAGATTCTGCTCGCCGCCCGATCCCAGGACATCGAGACAGTCCGGCAACAAGCCCTCGCCCAGGCCGCCGCAGTCGAGTTGGCGGCCGCAGTCGACGCCTGGACCTCCACTCCGGACTGGTCGCAGTCCGCAACCCACCTTGCCGAACACGCCACGACTCTGCTAACCGATGCCGCCGAGGACCTGCTCGCCGCCCAAGTACGCCGAGCACCCGAACTCCTCGTGTACCTCGGCCTGCTCGGCATGGCTCGTGAATTCGGCGTCGAAGAAGCGCACCACCTGCGTGCCGACCCCGCCGCGCTCGCCGGGCAACTCTCCCAGTGCACAGATGACCAGCTCCGACTGAAGCTGGCCCGGCTTGCAGCTGGCCAAGACGATTCCAATCCAGAGCCACTGTTTACCCACGCAATAGCCGCTGCGGAAATAGATGCCGATGATGAAGCCCTATGGGCAATGAAACGATGCGGACAAGCCTGCCTGTCCTGGGAGCGCCCTGCCTACAGTAAGCGGCTCGACCAATTCGCCACCGACAATCCCGACCGCGACTGCTCCCCATTAGTCGCGGCGCTCAACGGCATGATTGGTGACCCGTCCGAGGAACGCAGACGATAGTTGGGGCCAGCCCGGAGACTCTGCTCTGAGCCGCCAGCACCCAGCCGGCGCTCGCTGCTCGACCTTGCCGTGAGTCGGACGTTGGCGTGGCGCTGCATACCCCCTCGCAAGATCCGCCGGAACTGTCCGCGGCTCACTGGGTACGGCTGTTATCGATAGACTACTCAGCCTCACGCTAAACTTGCGGTGCCTGTCGGCGGTGTTCTCCTGCGAGCAGCGCATCGAGATGGACTCGCAGGGCTTCCGGCCTAGGCGCGAAGTCGATGACGCTGCACCACGCATCCTCATCATCTGTCTCGATCATCACTTGACCGTATCCAAGAAGAGTTCCCACCTTGGACCGTTGGTAGGCCACATCTCTCACTGCGCTAAGCGGCACTACTCCAATTTGACGCCGGAGGACGCCGCACACGAGCAGCAAGCGTTGATCGGTAAATATGGCTTTTTCCCTGTACCAGTCGAGGGCGATCCAAAGCCATCGCACTACACTCAGTATGCTAAACCAGTGTCGGCGGCATACCTGATCCGGGCGCGATCCTGCAGCTGGGGAAGCTGACCGGAACGCCCTCATCTGCCGCGGGTCGGGTGGGTTGCGTTGTGGCAGCTAGGGGAGAGGCGACCCTGCGGGCCGCCGGCTTCGCCGTGGTGGTCACCTTGGGTGGCGGGTCTTCGCACCGTATCGGGTCGGGGCCCCGGCCTATCAAGGTCGTACGTCCTCGCTTCGCTCCGGGCGCTCCACCTTGACAGTCCACCCTCGCCCCAATCCGGAGCTCCCGACCCGCGGCACTGGGCCGCGGCGGGACTCGAGGAGCGGGCATGCACAAGCCGTCGCCGTTGAACTGTCAGATCGTGGCGCAGGCCCAGATCGTCGGGCCGCAGACGGTGAGCGTCCGCGTCCACGGCCGCGACGAGGGTTGGGACAAGCCCTACATCAGCCTGCGGATCGGTCGGCTGCTGATCAACGTCGAGGACGCTGAAGCACTGGCGGATCTGACCTACGTCGTTCGTGAGGCGAACCTGCACGCCGACCGAGCGTTCGGCCCGGCGCGGTACAGCCCCAGGAGCCGGCCGCGGACGCGATGAGCACGAGCGGGGTGGCGCCGGCGGACACGCTGGCGCCGCTCTGCGCGGCATTGTCCACAGATCCGCCGACGCTGATGACCGGCCCGCGGTCGCCGGCACACCCTCGACTCATGGACGCTATCAACGGACCTCATCCGCCGGACCCGTACCTGACGCCGGCCGAAGAACTCATGCTCGAGCTGGGCTGGCTGGAACTCTGGCAAGCCGTCCGCGAGGAGTCGCCGGTCGGCGGCTCGGAGGGCGACGCCCCTGATGCTTACCGGTAGCGCCCCCAGAATGCGTCTGGAGGCGAGTGGCGACGCGGTGGAGGCGGATGCTCGACCAGGTGGACGGCGCGATCGAGAAGCGCAATCGCCGCCGGGAGCGCGTCCGGGTCGTCGAGTAGCTGCAGCTTAGCTTCTTGAAGCCGTACGAGATCCCCGCCAGCGTCGCTCACCAGCACCTTGGCCGCGTGCTCGTCGGTGATTTGGCCAGCAGCAACGATTGCTGGCAGCAGCTGGGCGTCGCGCAGTAGGTGGTCAGCCATCCATCCCCCGAGTTCGAACGTGCGTTCGAGGATCAGGGTCGACTCCGTGGGCGTCAAGGGCATCGTCGGCACGTTGCGCCGGGGGTCGCTGCCGGCGCGGCGGCGCCTCAAGGCCGGCGAGGCCAAGCGGCCGAGCCGTCCCGCCTGCGGCGGGGCCGCCTCCCGGTCGCCCCAGCTTGCCGCACTGCCACTCACCCGCAAGGGCATGCGGCCAGAACTTCTCGGCAGGAGCCGGCCTGCGCGAAGTGACCGCGATCGGCGCCGAGAACTTTTGACCGGTCCCTTGCGGGCGAGCCTCGGGCAGCGCGGACGGCGCCAGGAGCGCGGCGGCGGAACGACACCGCCGCCCGCCCGCCGGGGCGACCGATACTTGCCAACGATGCGGCAGCTTGATCCCTGCCTTCGGAGGTGGCAGCTGCTACACCGCCGAGAGTTGCCATGCCAACCGAAAATTCTGCATCGGTACCTCCCCGGCCTGCACCCTTACCGACGGACGCGATTTCGAAGAGCCAGCGCAGCAAAAGCAATTAGAATGGGGCCGAGTATGCGGAGCAGGAGACTAATCCAGCGGCCTGTATTCGTTAGCGTCGCTGCGACGTTGACGCCCGGGACAAGGCTCTGCGCCGAAGCAAGGATCGCGTCACCTTGGGTCGAACCTGGCGACGCGAGCCCCCATCGTGACATAAGGACGGCGCCGATAAGAAACAGAGCTGTAAGACTAGCAAGCGCGCGGAGCGCTCTCAAACCGTAGCCCGAGATCAACCAGTAACCCGTGAGGATTAGGCGCTCGGGCATGTTGGTGTGCCGGTCTTGCCGGCGCATTTCCATCTCACCATAGTAGAAATCCGCAGCTCCCGGCTCGTTCGACTGTGCCTCCAGGCCCTTCCGTAGTTCTCTATATACTCCGGAGACCTGTCCGGCGGACAGCGTGATGTGTTGCACGGACGACTGATCACCCTCTGCGCCGTCGCGAGTCTCGTCCCGAATCATCCAATCCTTCCCCCGCCACACACTGTTCTTTGCTCGCCATCGAAACTCGTCGGCGATGCAATTCCGACGGGTCCTCCACCAGCCCGGGGCGCGGGGAAGAATGACCGTGGGCTCCAGCCTTAGAGACTCCAAATCGTGCGCCCCATAAAAACTGCAGTTCGTAAGATCCACGGCGGACAGGGTTAGCCTTCCTGCGTCCGTATTGTGCATTGATGACACGGACGCGGAGCCGTCGCCTACAACTGTCAGTCGCGCCCCGAGAATCAATCGATCAAGGCGAACACTGGCCCTACTCACGGACAGCAGTCCGCCCGCCTCGAAAGAGGCACCGGAGAGATCGAGGTCCTCCCCAGTGTAGTCGATGTTAAGCCGTCGTCTAAACGAGGCTTGGGACAGGGTCAAATGCTTCAGGCGAAGCGGGCCTATTGAGGATGCGCTTATCGTCGCATGATTTGCGGTAAGAACATTCGCCTCGACCTCATGCGAGTTCAGAGACCCTTCTATCGTTGTCTTCGTAAGAGAAATACTGTTTAGCGCCGCGGTCCCGGAGATGTCGAGTGTCTCTGAGAACGTGCAATCATCGAAACTTAAGTTGCTGCCAACTCCTTCAGCCCGAACTGGCTTACTGAATCGACAGCGGCTGAAGTAGACAGATTGATCACCCTGACAGTAGCTTATCGCCAGGGCTGCAGTGTCGCAATTACGAATCCAACCGGGCTATTCGAGAAGTCGGCGAAGGATAGATCCAAGATCTCTAGAAATTGGCAGTCCTCCAACTCAAGCCCGTCGTAGAATGTGGCGCCATGGAGTGTAATCGAACTTAGTCGACGGCCCGCAAGTTGCACTTTGAACGGAAATACTGCCGCGGTTGCCGCAAGACGTACTCGTTCCAGCTTGCCAGGTTGGCCCGCGAGCCTTCTCCACAGCTCCGGAGTGACCTCAACCCCCTGGATCGTCAGTGACCGCCGGCCCTGTCGTGCATCATCATAGTGTCTTTCCTGTTCCTCCGTCGAGGAATGGAGATAGCACGCACCTGCGGGTTTAATGGCCTCCCCAAGGCACCCTTTCTCGCTGCAAGCGTCCCAATAACCCCGTCCGCTGCCTCCACGGTCCTCGGTGCCACCCAGTGAGTAGTTGGTGTGAACCTCAATCTGTGCGCGGCGACTTAGCCAAATTTCCGCCTTGCCGCCGGCCGCCAGGCGAACGGCTCGGTAGCGGATCTTGTCATCTCGTCGGTCGACTGGCATGGACGAAGAGCATAGATTGGGCTCCCAGGTTGGAGGAGATGGCGCGGACGTCGATGTGGCCTCCGTGACGCCCCGTTCGCGTTCAGACATGGCGGCCCGCGATCTTGTGGCGGGCCGGCCGGGGTCCGGATGGCTGCGGTGGCATCCGCACCCGGCTACCTGAACCTCAGCAGCGTTCGTTCCAGGCATCGACGCCAACGGCCGCGGGAGCGTCAAGCATCAACTGACGTCAGGCGTCATGCATCAAGCGAAATACGGCATCCATGGCGCCGTCGGCCGGTGAGGACTTTCCTTCCTTGGTCAAGCGCGGCCTGCGGCCGCGTGCGCCGGCGGTCCGGCCTGCGGTCCTCGCTTCGCTGCGGTCCTCGGCCGGCCGCCGCGCACGGCGAAGCCCCGGCTGACCAGTAGGAGAAGTCCTACCGGCGCCGGGGCTTCGGCGTCGTGCTAGCCGGTGACGAGCTCCAGGCCGTGGTGCTCGGCGAAGCCGGCGTAGTCCTTGACGTTGCGGGTCGCCAGCGGCAGGCCCTCGACCAGGCAGCAGGCCGCGATCCAGGTGTCGTTGGCCGGGCTGGTCCGGCCGCGTTGGGTCGCCGCGGCGGACAGCTCGCCCCAGACCCTGGCCACCTCCTCGTCGTAGCCGAGGCGGACGGTGCCGCGCAGCCAGTGGCCCAGCTCGCCGCGGGGACGCGGTCCCCAGGAGTGGAGGCGGGCCCAGCGGGTCAGCTCGCCGATGGTCACGAAGCTCACGCACACCAGCGACGCGGCGATGCGGGTCCGCAGCCGCGGCGGCAGGCGGTCCTTGATGCTGAGCGACGCGACGTCGGTGTCCAGGACGAGGCTGGTCACGAGGCGTCGGAGTGGCGAAGCGCGTACAGGTCGACGAGGAAGGCGTCCAGCTCCTCGTCGGACGACCAGATGCCATCGCGCACCAGGTCGTCGGCCGACTCGACCGGGCGCACGCCTTGACGCCGGGCCAGCTCCTCGATCGAGGGGCGCTGGCCAGGCTGGGTGTGGCCGTGGTCGGCGGTGTCTGCGCTCATCGCGGGTTCCATGGTCCTCCTTGATGGTCGGTCCGCGCCAGGCCGGCGCGGGTTGGGGCGCCGGCCGGCTCCGGTGACGGGAGCCGGCCGGCTGGGGTCACCGTCGGCGGGCCGTCCGCAGCAGTCGGATCCGGAGGCGGATGTCAGCCAGGAAGGCGGCGTCGGGCTCCGTGCTCATGGCGCTGTCACCGCTCGCGCTCGGTCGACGATGCTCGCGGCCTCGTCGAGTGCTGCGGCGACCATCCGGGACTCGTCCGGCTCCAGCTGGACCGGTGCGCCGAAGGTGGAGGCTTCGACCTGGACGACCGGTGCCGCTCGGTCGAACTGGGCGACGTCGACCGAGACGTGCGGCCGGTCCAGGCCGCGCAGCTCGGTCAGGTCGAACAGCTCTCGGATGAAGTACGCCGGGCCGCCGGCGCCGAGGGTCGTCGCGTACTGAGCCCAGTCCGGCCGCTGCATCGCCACGGGGACAGGTCGCCGCGGCCGCCGGCGGCCGTCGACCAGCACCCGCCACGCTGCTGCGGCGGCATCGGCCGGCGCGGACCGGCCGGGCGGCCAGGCCAGGTTCCGGAGGAGGACGTACGCCGCGTACCGCTGCTCGGCCTCGATCAGCAGCGCTGCCGCGTCCACGTACGCCTCCGCTATCTCGCTCGGCACGTCGAGCGCCGGCCGCAACTCAGCGACCGCCGCTGCTCGCGCCCACGTCTGAACGCCCCTGATCGAGGGGCGGCTAGGGTCACGCATCGGGTCTCTCTCCCTGCTCGCTAGGGATGGGGGATCAAGGCCCTGGGCTGGTGTTCCAGCACCGGCTCAGGGCCGCCTGACGGCCGCAGCCGTCGAGACCCGGGGGAGGGCTGCGAGCCCTGCAGCGCCGCCGGCTCACCGCACGCCGCCTGACAGCAGCCGTGACAGCAACCCGGCCGTACGGAGCCGGATCGCAGCGGACGAACCGAGGGCCACCACACGCGCGGTGGACGGCGACGGACGCGCCGATGGCGTCAGGACGCAGCTGGCAGTGTGGGGGTCAGGGGTTCGAGTCCCCTCAGCTCCACCCTTGTGAGCTGCACGTTTTCGACCGCACGCCGGCTCCGGGCCGGCGTTGCGCCGGTCGAGTAGCCAGCCGAGTAGCCAAGCCGCACGGTCACTTCTCCTCGGTCTCGCCCCACAGCGCCTCGGTCCCGGCGTCGGCCGCGCCCCGGAGCCGCGAGTCCATCACGTGGCCGTAGGCGTTCATGGTCACGGCGATCTGCGAGTGGCCCCCTGGCAGAGGGGAGGATCGGGCCGTGCCCGCCGAGCTGACCGCCGAGACGTTCGTGGCGGATCTGGTCCCGTTCGTCCCGGCCGGGCTGCGCGAGGAGTTCGAGTCCGTCGCGTCGGCCCTCGACGAGGGGATCGGCAACGGTGACGCGATCCGGGTCGAGGTCCGGGCCGGGACCGTGTTCGGCCTGGCGGCCAAGTACGTCGACCTGCCACCGGACGAGATCGTGAGGCTGCTGCAGAGCCCCGTGCATGACGTCCGGGTCGGGGCGGTGAGCATCATGGGCAAGCAGTTCGTCCGGAAGAAGACGCCGGACAGCCGACGGATGGAGCTGTACGACACCTACCTGGCATGGACCCGGCGGATCGACACCTGGTCGCTCGTCGACGTCAGCGGGCATCACGTGGTCGGGGGCTGGCTGGTCGACAAGCCGCGCGACATGCTCTACGAACTGGCCTGCTCCCGGCACTGGTGGGAGCGCCGCCTCGCGATGTGGGCGACGATGGCGTTCGTCCGGCGCGGGGAGCTCGACGACACGTTCGCGATCGCCGAGATTCTGGTCGGGGACCCCGAGCACTTCGTCAACACGGTCGTGGGCGGGATGGTGCGCGAGGCCGGCAAGACCGACCTGCCCCGCCTGCTCGAGTTCGTCGACCGGCACGCCGCGACCATGCCACGCATCGCGCTGCGATTCGCCGTGGAGCACCAGCCCGCCGACGTCCGCAAGCGCTACTACGCGATGGCCAGGCATGAGGCGGAGAGTTGAACGGCCGAGTGCGCCGATAGCCTCGGGTCGTGACAGCGGCGTCGGGGTTCGGCCTGGTCTGTGAGATCGAGCCGCCCACGCGGCCGGACCTGCGGCATGTGCGGCACCAGATCGGGGTGCTGTCGCCGGTGGCGCGGTCGTTCCTGGTCCCGGACAACCACGTGGGCCGGCCGACCGTGTCGAGCATCGCGGTCGCGCACGAGGTCGCCGCGATGGGCGGGGCTAGCATCGCCTGCCTGAACTCGCGTGACCGCAACCTGCTCGGCTTCCGCCGGGACATGCTGACCGCGGCGGCGTACGGGGTGAGCGAGTTCCTGTTTGTGCACGGTGACAAGCCGGCGGTCGGCGGCCGGACCGGTGAGCTGACGGTCCGGGCGATGATCGACGAAGCGCGGCGGATGAGTCAGGAGCCGGCGTTCAGCGGGACTCCGGAGTTCCGCATCGGGGTGGCTGCCGGCGCCCGTCCGCTGCCCGCCTGGAAGCGGGATGCGGACTTCTTCTTCTGTCAGGTCAGCTACTCCAACGACGCGCTGCTGCGGTGGCGGGAGTCCAACGACGTGAGTGGTCCGGTCTTCGCGGGCGTCATGGTGCTGGCCAGCGCGGGCATGGCCCAGCGGCTGGCCGCGACCATCCCGGACATCCACATCCCGGACGCGCTGGTCTCCGCGGTGTCCCGCGATCCACAGGCCGGTGTTGACGCAGCCTGCGAGCAGATCCTCCAATTGCGGAGCAGCGGCGCGTTCGACGGTGTCCATCTCGTGCCGGTCAGCAAGTACCGGGAGGTCGCCTTGCGGCTGGAGCGCGACCTCGCCAGGTAGGCATGGACTGCCGACGAGCCGGGAGCGGCGGGGCGCCCGCGGCACTCCTGGTGCGGTTGTATGGGCCTCGTGAGCGCGACCGAGGCCGAGGTACGGCAGTGGTTCCTCTCCCAGGGTCTGCCGCTCGTCGTGTCCGGGCACTGGCGGAGCCGACACCTGGTGCGGCGGGCCTCGCCGGCCCTCGCCGCGACGGTGGTGGCGGGCGCGGTCGGAGCCGTCGGGTGGCGGCTGTTCGACGTGTCCGACAGCGAGTGGGAGCGCCGGGGCGGTTCGGCCGCGTGGGACGTGGTCTTCGGGGTGGTGGCGGTCGCGGGTATCGTCCTGCCACTCGTGGCGGGATGGGCCGCGTACCGCCTGGCCCGGGGTCGCTACTGGTGGTGGGTGACGGGCGGCGTGCTCCTCACCGGGCTTGCCGGCGTCCCGGTGCTCGTGGCCGCTCTCACCGACGTCCCGTTGCTGGCTGCTGTCGGCGTCGCGGCCGGATCCGTCCTGCTGGCGATGGGTCTCGTCTACGTCGGCGCGAGTTCCGTCGTCGGCTGGGCGATCCGCTACGCGGCCCGGGAGATCAGTGCCGTCGGGCAGACCTCGGGCCGGTTGCTGCCGCTGCTCCTGCTGATCCTTGTGGTGTTCTTCACCGGCGAGCTGTGGCAGTGGGCGGCGCGGGTTCCGCGCGCTCAGGTGTGGGGCACCGTGGCGCTGCTCGTGGCGGTCGGCGTCGCCTTCATCGCGACCTCGCTGCGGGACGAGGTCGGCGCCGTCGAGGAACGGCGGCGCAACAACGAGCCGCAACCCCTGCACGGGACCCCGTTCGAGGGCACGGACCTCGGCGGCGTCGCGTCGACGCCGCTGACCCGGGCCGAGCGGCTCAACGTCTTCGGCAAGCTGCTGGTCTCGCAGCTGATCCAGGTCGTCGTGTTCAGCGTGGTGATCATGGTGCTCTTCGTGCTGCTGGGGATGGTCATGCTGCCCGACGACATCGTCGCGACCTGGTCCGGCCAGGAGGTCACCGCCGGGACGCTGTTCGGGGCGCGGTTGCCGGTGCCGCAGGCGCTGATGCACATGTCGATCCTCCTGGCGGCCTTATCCGGGCTGTACTTCGCCGTCAACACGAGCACGGACGCCGCCTACCGGAAGCGGTTCTTCGACCCGCTGCTCGCCGAGGTCGCCGTCGCGCTCGCCGCACGCGACGCCTACCTGGCCCGTACGGGGTGAGAAGCCGCTGACGTCGTTGTCGGCGCCGCCGCGGACCACGGCGCAGGGCCGGGTGCGACCGCTCACGGCGGGGGCGGGTGCGACCGCCTGCCGCGGGCCTGGTTGCGGGCGGCGTGAGAGGGTACGAGTACAGGGCTGCTCGAGATCCCGGTGGCGTCCACTTCTCATGCCTGACCGGAGACATCTTGACAGCTCAATCGATCAATTCTGCGACAGTGCTCGCGTCGCCCCGGCGCGGGTCCGACTTCGCCGAGCTGGCCCGCCGGGTCAAGGCCGCCGGCCTGCTGGCGCGTCGCCCCGGCTACTACACGGTGAAGATCGCCCTCACGGCGGCCCTGCTGGTGGCCGGCTGGACGGTGTTCGTGCTGGTCGGGCAGTCGTGGTGGCAGCTGGCGACGGCGGTGCTGCTCGGGGTCGCGTTCACGCAGGTGGCGTTCCTCGGGCACGACGCGGGCCACAAGCAGGTCGCCCGCACCCGCCGCGGCAGCTACGTCCTCGGCCTGCTGCACGCCAACCTCGCGGTCGGGCTGAGCTACGGGTGGTGGATCGACAAGCACAACCGCCACCACGCCCACCCGAACGAGGTCGGCAGCGACCCGGACATCGGGACCGGCGCCCTGGTGTTCGTCCCGGGTGACCGGCGGCGGCACCGGATGAGCCGGCTGCTGACCCGCGCCCAGGCGTACTTCTTCTTCCCGCTGCTCCTGCTGGAGGGCCTCAACCTGCACATCGCGGGGGTGCTGGCGCTGCGGGAGCGCCCGCGGGCGGCCCGCTGGCTCGAGGCCGGTCTGCTCGGCGTGCACCTGGTCGGGTACGCGGCCATCGTCCTGATCGTGCTCAGCCCGCTCCAGGCGCTGGTCTTCGTCGCCGTCCAGCAGGGCGTCTTCGGCTTCTACATGGGCTGCTCGTTCGCCCCGAACCACAAGGGGATGCCCATCCTCGCCCCGGGCGAGGAGCCGGACTTCCTCCGGCGGCAGGTGCTCACCTCCCGCAACGTCCGCGGCGGCCGGATCGTCGACTTCGTGCTGGGCGGGCTGAACTACCAGATCGAGCACCACCTCTTCCCGAGCATGCCGCGGCCGAACCTGCGCCGGGCCCAGGTCCTGGTCCGCCAGTTCTGCCGGGAGCACCGGATCAGCTACACCGAGACCTCGCTGGTGCAGTCGTACGCCATCTCGCTGCGGCACCTGCACACGGCCGGCGGAGAGGTCTGAACCGAAGCCGCGCAGGCGGCCCCGACACGCCGTAGAGTCCGACACCTCGACGCTCCGCAGAGGAGGGGGGCCGGTGGCTGCTCGGGAACGGATGAAGGCGGAGCTCGGAGCCGCCCTGGCCGGCGACGGCGGTGCGCTGTCAGCCGCCGACCGGTTGTGCCGGGCCTGCGTGCGGCTGCTGGCCGTGGACGGTGCCGCGGTCTCGTTCATGAACAACGGCTCCACGCAGGGGACGTTCGGGTCCAGCGGGGCGCTGAGCCGGCGGCTGGACGAGTTCCAGTTCACCTTCGGCGAGGGTCCCTGCGTGGACGCGGTGACCACCGACCGGCCGGTGCTGGTCAACGACCTCCGGGATGAGCAGGGACGGCGGTGGCCCGCGTTCGGCCCGGCGGTGCTGGGTACGGGCGTGCTGGCCGTCTTCGCGCTGCCGGTACGGATCTCCCGGTCGCCGATCGGTGCCCTCGACCTGTTCAGCCGCCGGCCGGGTCCGATGTCGGCCGAGGGCCTGGACGGCGGCATGTGGGCGGCCGAGCTGGCGGCGCTGCCGCTGGTGGACCTGATGACCTCCGACACAGACTGGGAGACCGCGAGCGAGGGCGGCGACGGGTGGGATCAGCTGGCGTCGCTGGAGCGGGTGGAGGTCTACCAGGCCACCGGCATGATCGTCGGGGAGCTGGACATCGACGCGGCCGAGGCGCTGGTGCGGCTGCGGGCGTACGCGTTCGCCCAGGGGCTGACCGCGAGCGAGGCCGCGTGGGCGATCGTGGAGCGCCGGGTAAGGCTCGAGGACGAGGAGTCCTTCCGAGCACCGCGCGACGGCGGTGGGGACGGAGCGGCATGACTGCCGAGCGGGAGCAGGGCGTCACCCGGGCATTCGTGGCGCTCGCGCGCAGCCTCGCGGACGGGCTGGACCCGGTGGACCTGCTCACCGGCCTGGCCGAGGACGCCGCCCGGCTGCTGGACGTCGCCTCGACCGGGATCCTGCTGGCCGACACGCGCGGGGTGCTGCACGTCGTCGCGGCCTCGTCCGAGGCCGCGCGGGCGCTGGAGGTCTACCAGCTGCAGCGGGAGCAGGGGCCCTGCCTGGACAGCTTCCACAGCGGTGCGCCGGTCAGCGTGGCCGACCTGCGGGGTGAAGCCGGCCGGTGGCCGCTGTTCGCGGCCGCGGCGACCGAGGCCGGGTTCGCCTCCGTGCACGCGGTGCCGCTGCGGCTGCGGGACACCGTGCTCGGCACCCTGGGGCTGTTCGGCAGCCACCCCGGCGCGCTCGACGAGGACGACCTGAGCCTCGGCCAGGCGCTCGCCTACGTCGCCGCGGTCGCCATCGTCCAGGACAAGGCCGCCGCTGACTCCGCCCTGATCAAGGAGCAGCTGCAGACCGCGCTGAACAGCCGGGTGGTGCTGGAGCAGGCGAAGGGGGTCCTCGCCCAGCGCGGCGGCCTGGACATGGACCAGGCGTTCGCCGTGCTCCGCGGCTACGCCCGCGACCACAATCTCCGGCTCACCGACGTCGCCCGCAGCGTGGCCGGCCGCCGGCTGCCGCCGCAGCAGGTGCTCGGCCACGCCGAGGCCTGACCGGAGCGCCGGTTCCGGATCAGTGGTGGGCGAGGACGGCCCGGGCGATGACGAGGTCCTGCGGGGAGATGCCGACGCTCTCGTAGCCCAGCGGGCGGTCGGCGGTCGGCGGGCCGGGTGGCGGGCGCCGGTGTCGAGCGTGGCGGGTCACATCTCGCAGGGCTGCGTCGTCGGACTGGTGGGACCGACGACACAGGAGACGCGAACCTGATGAGCATGCCTACCGGGCCCGGCGTCGGCCCGCTCGACCCGGAGCTGGACGCGGTCATGAGCGAGCGGCGGCAGCTGATCAACCTCGCCTACCGCCTGCTCGGCTCGCTGGCCGACGCCGAGGACGTCGTGCAGGAGACGTACTCCCGGTGGTACGCGATGACCCCGGAGCAGCAGGAGGCGATCCGGTCTCCGGGCGGCTGGCTGATGACGGTCACCAGCCGGATCTGCCTCGACCTGCTCGGCTCGGCCCGCGTCAGACGGGAGAGCTACGTGGGGGAGTGGATCCCGGAGCCGCTGCCCGACCGCACCGAGTGGATGACCGGGCGGTCCGGCGGCACCACGGCCGACCCGGCCGACCGGGTCACCCTCGACGAGTCGATCACCATGGCGTTCCTCGTCGTGCTCGAGGCGATGACGTCGGCGGAGCGCGTCGCGTTCGTCCTGCACGACGTCTTCCAATACACGTTCACCGAGGTGGCCGAGATCGTCGGCCGCACGCCGGGGGCGTGCCGCCAGCTGGCCTCGTCGGCCCGCCGGCGGATCCGGGCGTCGCAGGCTCCCGCTGCCCCGCCCGGCCGGCGTGCCGACATCGTCCGGGACTTCAAGCGGGCCTGGGAGGCCAAGGACATCCACGCGCTGATCGGCCTGCTCGACCCCGATGCCACCACGATCGCCGACGGCGGCGGCATCGCCACCGCGCGGCGCCGCCCGATCGAGGGCGGCGAGAAGGTTGCGCGCGCCCTGGTCGACCTCGCCCGCCGGTTCCCCGCCTTCGTGCTGGAGGAGCGCACCGTCAACGGCCAGCCCGGCCTGGTCGTCATGCAGGAGGGCCGCACCGTCGCGGTGCTGGCCTTCGCACTCGCCGGCGAGCGGGTCAAGCACATCTGGGCGGTGCGCAACCCGGAGAAGCTCCGGCCGTGGACCGGCTGACGGAGGAGGCCGCCCCCTCCGTCGGCGCGCGCCCTCAGTCCTGCTTCGCGGCCTCGATCTCGAGGCGGATCTTGAGCTTCTTGCTGATGAACGGACTGGCCGGGCCGCAGGTCACGCCGTAGTCCTTGCGGTTGAGCTCGGTCCGCCCGGAGAACCGGGCCAGCGCCGCGCCGTCGGGGCCGGCGCTGAAGCCGTCGAGGTGCAGGCTCAGCGTCACCCGCTTGGTGACCCCCTGGACGGTCAGGTCACCGTCGAGGAGGATGTCGTCCCCGGCGGCCCGTACGCCCGTCGAGGTGAAGGTGATCGAGGGGTGGCGCTCGACGTCGAGGAAGTCCTTGGTCCGCAGGTGCTCGTCCCGGCGCTTGTTGCGGGTGTTGACCGACGCCGTGCCGATGACCGCACGCACCGACGAGTGGGACGGGTCCGGCGCGGTCACGATGGTGCCCCCGACGTCGTCGAAGGTGCCGCGGACCGTGGCGAGGCCACCTTGGCGGATCCGGAAGGACACGGCGGAGCGGGCGGCGTCGATCGCCCAGGTGCCGACGGTGTATCCGGGGATGTCGACCTGTGTGGACATGCGGGACGTGCTCCTCTCGGTGGGCGCGTTGAGCGCGGTCGTCAACAGCTCCGCTGCGTCGCGCTGATCGCCATGGCAGCGAGCCGGTCCTTCGCGTGGTCGGTCGCGTCGCTCACCTCCAGCGCGGCGAGGGCCCGGGCGGTGCGGCGGGCGATGTCCCGCTCCACGTGACCGACTGCGCCGGTATCGATCAGTATGACGCGGATAGTGTCAACCTCGCTACTACTGAGATCGGTGCCGATCTTCGCCCGCAGGAACCTCGCGGCGTCGGGGTCGCGGGCGTCCGCGTACTTCAGCCCCGCCGCGAGCAGCACCGTCCGCTTGCCCTCGCGCAGGTCGTCGCCGGACGGCTTGCCGGTCGTCGCCGGATCGCCGAAGACGCCGAGCAGGTCGTGGCGCAGCTGGAAGGCGATCCCGATGTCGGCACCGAACGCCCGGTATGCCGCCACCAGACCCGCGTCCGCACCGGCGAGCGCGGCGCCGAAGTGCAGCGGACGCTCCACGGTGTACGACGCCGTCTTGTAGCGGTCCACTCGCAGCGCCGTGGCGACGTCCTCGGCGCCGCTGGCCTCGGCGGTCAGGTCGAGCAGCTGCCCGGCGAGGACCTCCGTGCGCATCGCGGACCACACCGGACCGCCGCGCAGCTGCGCGGCGACCGGCAGCCCGGAAGCGCGGATCATGTCGTCGGCCCAGGCGAGGGCGACATCGCCGGTCAGGATCGCGGCGCCGGTGCCGTACGACTCCGGGCTCCCGGACCAGGACCGGGACCGGTGCCGGTCGGCGAACGCCACGTGCGCGGCCGGGCGGCCACGGCGGGTCGGGGACGCGTCGATGATGTCGTCGTGAATCAGGGCCGACGCGTGCAGCAGCTCCAGCGCGGCGCAGCTGCGCACCACCGCCTCGGCGGCGGGGTCGGACCGGCTGCCGCCGGCCCCGAGCCAGCCGAGCCACGCGAAGGTCGGCCGCACCCGCTTGCCGCCGCGCAGCACGTACCGCTCCAGCTCGGCGACGGCGGTGGCGAAGCCCTCGCCGACCACGTCGGCCGAGGCCCGGCGAGTCGCGAAGAAGCGCCGCAGCGCGGCGTCGAAGGCGACGGCCTCGGACCGGCCGACCTCGGAACCGCCGGCGGCCAGGGCGCCGCCGGCCGCCGGCGCGGCGGCTGTCGCCAGGTGGTCCATGTCGGCCCTACCGGGCGAGGACGAGGGTGGCCGGCGACGGCGTGGCCCGGAACGAGACGTCCTCGAAGCCGGCCTTGGTGAGCCAGTCGTGGTAGTCGGCCCGTCGCCAGGTCCCGCCCTGCCTGCTCTTGACCAGCATCTCCGCGGCGAACAGCAGCGCGAACGGGGGGCCGCCGCGGTCGTCGTCGACGACGTCCGCGACGGCGGCCAGCTCCCGCTCGCCCAGGCTCGCGTGGACCAGGGGGATCATGTCGGTCGCGGTCACGTCCGGGTCCTTCCGTCCGGTGGCGTCGGGACGGCCGGCGGCTCGTAGCGCAGTGGGGTGCGATGGGAGTTTGCGGTGACTGCTGAATTCGTCATTGGTCGGCTCTTCCGGCACCAGTGGCGGGGCGTGCGGGCCAGACGGCCGGCCGCTGGGTCGAGGCGCCGGTGGCTCGAGCCGTGGTTCAATTACGGCTCAAGGATGAGACTCAGCACGGTAGGTGAGGAATGTGATTATCACAACCCTGTTCTAGTCCTTTAGTCGTTTTCGCATATGGACGTCAGCGCGCGAGAACGGCCCGGGCGATGACGAGGTCCTGCCAGGACATGCCGACGCCCTTGTAGACCAGCGGGCGGTCGGTGGGCGGGGTGACGGCGCCGGTCACGACGTCGCGCAGCGGGATGAGGTCGTGCGCGGTGAGGGCGCCGTCGGCGATGGCGAGCACGACGTCGCCGGCCTCGTGCAGGGCGGTGGTGATGTCCTCGACGACCACCGAGGCGCGGGCGAGGAGCGGGGCGTCGAGCTCGCGGGCGTCGGGTTCGTGGGAGCCGATGGCGATCACCACGGCGTCGTCGCGCAGGACGGTGGAGTCGAAGAGCGGGGACCGGGCCGAGGTGGCGCAGACGACCACGTCGGCCGTACGGAGGGCGGCCTCGGCCGGCGCGGAGCCGAGCCGGACCGCGTCGAGCGGGGTACGGGAGGTGTCCCGGACCAGGTAGGTGGCGGACACCAGGGGCCGTACGGCGGCCAGCGTGGCGACGTGTCCGGTGGCCTGCGGGCCGGCGCCGGCCACGGCGACCCGCAGCGGCCGGTCCGGCAGCCGGGACAGGACGGCGGCGACCGAGACCGCGGGGGTGCGCAGGGCGGTCAGCGCGGTGCCGTCGAGGACCGCCTGCGGGGTCAGGCTCTCCGCGTCGAAGAGCAGGTACGCGGCCTGGATGCGCGGCCGCCCCCGGGCCGGATTGCCGGGGGCGACGGTGGCGACCTTGACGCCGGCGGCCGTCCCCGCCTCCGACGGCATCAGCAGGAAGTGCCCGGACGAGAGGCCGACCGTGCTCCGCGGCGGGTCGGCCGCCGGGTCGAGCCCGCCGCGGAGCGCCTCGGTGATCGCCCGGACCGCCGCGGCCGGGCCCAGCGCGGCGACGGCGTCCGCGTCGAGGAACCTCACCGGAGCACGAAACCCGGGACCAGCGGGTCGTACGGGTCGATGGTGAAGGTGTGCTCGCCGGTGCGGTACGCCATCCCGGTCACCTGCGGGACCACCGCCGGGCGGCCGGCAGCCTCCACGGCGGACAGCACCCGCCCGGCGAAGGTGCTGCCGACGATCGACTCGTGCCGCAGCACGGTCCCGGCGGGCAGCCGGCCGTCGGCGTGCAGCACGGCCAGCCGTGCGCAGGTGCCCGAGCCGCACGGCGACCGGTCCACCTCGCCGTCGGCGAAGACGGCCACGTTGCGCTGGCGCACCTCACCGGCGGCGTCGCCGAGCTCGTCGAACCAGATGGTCCCGTAGACGCCGGTGAGCCGCGGGTCGCCGGGATGCCGGGCGTGCTCGGTGCCGTCCAGCGCCCACTTGATCTCGCGGCCCAGCGAGATCAGCTCGCCGAGGTGGTCCGGCGTCACCGACAGGCCCAGCTGCGCCGCCGGCAGGGTCGCGTAGGTCGCGCCGCCGTACGCCAGCGTCACGCTCACCGCCCCGCGCGACGTGCTCACCGGCACGTCCCGGGCGACGACCCAGCTGGGCACGTTGACGAAGTCGACGGAGATCACGCGGCCGCCCTCGCGGTGCACCCGCGCGGTGACCCGGCCGGACGGCACGTCGATCACCACGTCCACGCTGCCGGTCTCCGGCGCCGCGACCCGGCCGGTCTCCACCGCCCAGACGCCGAGCGCGATCGTGCCGTGCCCGCACGCGGTCGAGAAGCCGTCCTTGTGCCAGAAGAGCACGCCCAGGTGGGCGCCGGGGTCGTCCGGCGGGACCAGCAGCCCGCCGTACATGTCCGCGTGGCCCCGGGGCTCGCTGCACAGCACCGCCCGCAGCGCCTGGACGTCCGGGTCCTCGATCGCCCGCGCCCGGCGCTCGGCCACCGTCGCGCCCCTGATCGGGACCGGCGGGTCGACGACGATCCGGAACGGTTCGCCGCCGGTGTGGTAGTCGGTGGTCGCGATCGTCGCCGGCAACACGGCGGAACCCTGTCATAGAGTGCAGGGATGCGGGTGGGCAGCGTGCTGGGCCTCACTCGCTATCCGGTCAAGTCGGTCGGCGGGGAGTCGCTGCAGCAGGTCGAGGTGACGCCGCGCGGCCTGGTCGGGGACCGGGTCTGGGCCGTCTACACCGACGACGGCTTCATCGGCAGCGGGAAGTCGAGCTACCGCTTCCGCCACGTCGAGGGGCTGCTCACCGTGCGGGCCCGGCTGTCCGGCGAGCGGCCGGTCGTCGAGCTGCCGGACGGCACGACCGGGCTGGCCGGCGACCCCGACACCGACCGGCGGCTCAGCGGCCTGCTCGGGCGCCCGCTGACCGTGCGGCCGGAGACGACCGTCTCCCACCACGACGCCTCGCCCCTGCACCTGGTCACGACCGCGTCACTGCGACGCCTGGAGCAGCGGCTGGGCGAGCCGGTGGACGTACGCCGGCTGCGGCCCAACCTGGTCCTCGACGTACCCGGCGCCGATTTCGTCGAGGACGGGTGGCGGGGGCGGGAGCTGGCTGTCGGCGAGCACGTGGTGCTCGCGCTGGGCCCCGCGATGGAGCGGTGCGCGATGGTCAACGCGGCCCAGCGCGGGCTCGCCCACGAGTCCCGCCTGCTCAAGCTGATCTCCCGGGAGCACGACCTCGAGCTCGGCCTCCAGGTGTCCGTCGTACGCCCCGGCCCCCTCGCCCTCGGCGACCCCGCCCACCTCACCTGACGCGGCGCTGACCTTCCACGGCTGACTAAAGCCAGTTAAAGTCAGCTCTCCGGCGAGCCTGCAGGAGGACACATGCGTCCCGACACCATCGTGCTGGTCCACGGCCTGTGGATGACGCCGCGCAGCTGGCAGCACTGGGTGCGGCACTACGAGGCCAAGGGCCTCACCGTGCTGACCCCGGGCTACCCGGGCTTCGACATCGAGGTCGAGGCGCTGCGGGCCGACCCGGACCTCATCGCCGGGCTGACCGTGCCCGAGACCGTCGACCATCTCGCCGCCGTGGTCGCGGGGGTCGAGACCCCGCCGATCATCATCGGCCACTCCTTCGGCGGCACGCTGACCCAGCTGCTGCTCGCCCGCGGCCTGGGCTCGGCCGGCGTCGTCATCGACTCCGCCCCGACGGAGGGCGTGCGGGTGACCCCGCTGTCCCAGGTCAGGTCGCTGTTCCCGGCGCTGAAGAACCCGGCCAACCGGCACCGCGCGGTGGGCTTCAGCGCCGAGGAGTTCCACTACGCCTTCACCAACACGCTCCCCGCCGACGAGTCCCGCGCGGTCTGGGATCGCTACCACATCCCGGCGCCGGGCAACTGGGTGTGGGAGTACGGGCTGTTCGCCAACTTCAAGCCGGGGCGCCAGGAGACGTGGGTCGACTACGCGGCCGACAGGGCGCCGCTGCTGTTCATCGCCGGCTCCGAGGACCACATCATGCCGCCGTCGGTGAACAGGTCGAACGCCAAGCACTACGAGCGGTCGCCGGCGCTGACCGAGTACTACGAGTTCGAGGGCCGGGACCACTGGACCTGCGCCGGCCCCGGCTGGGAGGCGGTCGCCGACCACGCACTGGACTGGGCGCTGGAGCATGCCCGGCCCGTACGGGCCGAGCTGGCCTGACCGAGGGGTGGCGCGGGGCACGAGCCGGGTAGACCGACTGGGTCATGCCGGCCCGACCCGATCCGACTCGGAGGACGCCCATGAAGCTCGCCGGGGCGCTGACGCACCGGCACGGCCAGCCGGTGGGCCGCTACTGCCCGATCGAGCGCGCACTGGACGTGCTCAAGGCCCGGTCGGCGGTCCTGCTCCTGCGGGAGGCGTTCTACGGCGCCACCCGCTTCGACGAGTTCAGCGCGCGCACCGGCCTCAGCGAGGCCACCGCGGCCGGACGGCTGCGCGAGCTCGTCCGGGCCGGCCTGCTCGACACGCGCCCGTACCAGGAGCCCGGCCAGCGGCGCCGCGACGAGTACGTGTTGACCCCGGCGGGCGGTGAGCTCATGCCGGCGCTCTTCGCGCTGCTGCAGTGGGCCAACCGGCACGCCCCGCCGCCGTACCCGCCCGAGCTCCACCACGACGGCTGCGGCGAGCCGGTCACCATCGAGGCCCGCTGCGCGGCCGGTCACCACGTCGACGCCGACGGCGTCCGGGTCACCGCCGCCGGGCCGTTCGGGCTGGACGACCCGGTCACCCTCGACCGCTGGGACGCCTGACTCAGGGTGTGCCGAAGCCGTCCCGCTCCGGCGGGAGGTGGGCGTCGGCGCCGGCCAGCTCGACCCGGAGTGAGCAGACGGGGTGGGTGGGGTTTCATGACGCTGGTTTCCGGTTTGTTTCCCGTTGGGTGCGGTCGGGGTACTTCGCGGGCAGAGGCGACCCGCCGGGACGGCGGCGCCGTCCTGTCGTCGAGGAGCGGTCATGGACAGTGGGGCACTGATCGCCGTTCTCGTCGTCGTCCTGGTAGCAGTCGCCATCGCGGCGCTGCTGCTGTCCAGGCGGCGGCGGACGGAACGGTTGCAGCAGCAGTTCGGACCCGAGTACGAGCGGGCCGTGACACGGACCGGGGACCAGCGGGCCGCCGAGGCCGAGCTGGCGGAGCGCGCCCATCGGCGGCGCGAGCTGACCATCGTGCCGCTGGACGCGGCCGCGCACGAGGCGTACCAGAAGGAGTGGAAGGCCACCCAGGCGAAGTTCGTCGACGACCCCGGCGGGGCGACGCGCGAGGCGGACGCGCTGGTGTCGCGGCTGATGCGGGACCGGGGCTACCCGGTGGACGACGACTTCGACCAGCAGGCCGCGGTGGTCTCGGTCGACCACCCGCACGTGGTCGAGAACTACCGGGCCGCGCACGCGGTCCACCGTGCGAACGAGCAGGGCCAGGCCGGCACCGACGACTTGCGCGAAGCCTTCGTGCACTACCGGTCGTTGTTCGCCGAGCTGCTGGACGCCGACGGAGACGAGCGCGAGGAGGCCCACCGGTGAGCGAGCATCGCGACGAGGTCATCCGGGACGAGGAGTCGCCGGGACCGCTGGACCGGCTCCGCCGCGTCTTCAGCGGAGAGCCTGCCGACACCACTGCCGATCGGCACGATCCCGACTCCTCTGTGGACACTGCAACCATGGCGGACCGTCCACCGACGGTCGGTGAGGCTGCGTTCGGCACGGACCGGGACGCGCGCTCCGCCGCCTTCGACGGCACACCACCCGCCCCGGTCCCCGGCGCCGGCGGCGCACCGGCCTTCGGCGACCCCACTCCTGATGACCGCCCCGGCCCGCACGACGGTTCCGGCCCGGACGACCGCCTCGATCTGAACGACTCACCAGGTCCGGACGACCGGCTCGACCCGGACGACGGGCTCGGTTCGGACGACGGGCTCGGTGCGGACGACCGGCTCGGTTCGGACGATGCCGATGACCGGCCGGGTTCGGACGACCGGCTGGGTTCGGACGATGCCGATGGCCGGCCGGGTTCGGACGACCGGCTCGGTTCGGACGATGCCGACGACCGGCTCGTCGCGGACGATCGGCTGGAGACCGATGACCGGCCCGGCGCGGACGGCGGGTTCGGCACGGACGACCGGCTGAGCGCGGATGACCGGCCCGGCGCGGACGGCGGGTTCGGCGCGGACGACCGGCTGGGCGCGGATGACGTTCCGGGTTCTGGCGACCGGCTGGACGCGGATGACCGGCCCGGCGCGGACGGTGGGTTCGGCGCGGACGACCGGCTCGGTGCGGACGACCGCCCGGATCCGGTCGACGGTCCGGACGGGCGGTCCGGGGCGGATGTCGGGCCGGGTTCGGGCGAGCCGTTCAGCCCCGCCGTCGCCCCGCCGGGCGCGGCCGGTGGACTGCCGCCGGCCGGGTCGGACGACCTCGGAGCGGCGGGTGCGGTGCCGCCCGCGGAGGCCGATGATCGGTTGCTGCCGCCGCCCGGTGGCGGCGCGGCCGCGACGCAGGTCGGCACGCCGCCGCCGGCCCCCGCCGTGGTCGGCGGCCTTCCCGCCGACCACTCGGACACCGACGGCGATGCCGTACCCGACCGGGAAGCCGGTCCGGACCTCGGTTCGGACGTGGGTCCGGGGGAGGAGACGGTGAGCACGTCGGAGGCGGGGGCGTTGCTGGCCTCGGAGCAGGTGGCGCGCTTCCGCGAGCGCTGGCTCGAGGTGCAGACCGGCTTCGTCGACTCCCCGCGCGACACCGTCCAGCAGGCGGACCAGCTGACCGGCGAGCTCATGGACCACCTGGCCCAGACGTTCACCGAGGAGCGGCACCGCCTGGAGCAGCAGTGGGACGGCGGCGACGTCGCCACCGACGACCTGCGCGCCGCCTTCCAGCGTTACCGCTCCTTCTTCGACCGCCTCCTCGCCACCTGAGCGCCGGCCGCGCCGCCCGCCCCGATCAGGGGCGGGCGGTGCGGAAAAGGTCGACGAGCTCGTCGGTGGTGGTGGCGTCGCGGGGGCCCTTGTCGTCGCGCCAGCGGCCGGTGAAGCGGGGGAAGCGCATCGCCAGCCCGGTGCCGTCCTTGAGTCGGCCCCACCCCGCGGTGTGGTTGGGCGACAGGGACAGCTCCGCGCTGAGCACCTCCAGCACGACGGTCGGCGTGAACCACACGTCGGCCGGCGTGCGGGAGTCCACTTCGGCCGGTCGTTCCGGACGGACCAGCGGCGCCAGCCGCTCCGGCAGCGCGGCCAGCTCGGCGTCGGAGAAGCCGGTGCCGCACTTGCCGACCGTACGGAAGGTGTCCTCGGCCGGGTCGTACGCGGCCAGCAGCAGCGCCCCGTACGTCCCCCGCCGCCGCCCGCGCCCGTCGAAGGCGCCGACGACGACGAGGTCGATGGTGTCGGACAGCTCGGTCCGGTAGTCCCGCTTGAGCTTGATCCACTGCCAGCCGCGGGCGCCGGCCTGGTACGCCGACGCCGGCCCGACCGACTTGCACAGCAGCCCCTCGCAGCCGTCGGCGATCGCCTGCTCGAAGGTCGCGTCCAGCGCGGCCGGGTCGGCGACCCGGACGGCGTTGGTGAGCCGGAGCCGGTCGGACAGCGTCACCGCGGCGGCCAGCCGCTCGCGGCGCTGCGGGTACGGCAGCGTGGTCAGGTCCTCGCCGTCGGCGTACAGCAGGTCGAAGCAGAACAGGCCGATCGGCACGTCCCGCACCGCCTCGGCGATGCCGTGCTTGCGCCGCCGGAACATGACCTCCTGGAACGGGCGCAGCTCGCCGGCCGCGGCGTCGTACGCGACCGCCTCGCCCTCGAGGATGACCTCCCGCGGGCCGAGCCCGGCGTCGAGCACCTCGACCAGGTCGGGGAACTGGCCGCCGATCCGCTCCAGCCCACGGGTGAACAGCTCGATCCGGCCGTCCGCGGTGCGGTGCGCCTGGATGCGGATGCCGTCGTACTTGTACTCCGCCGCGCACTCGCCGCCCAGCTTGGCCAGGATGTCGTCGGCCTCGGCCAGCCGCTGGGCGAGCATCACCCGCACCGGGTTGCCGGGCCGCACCTCGAGCCGGGCGACCGCCTCCAGCCCGTCGCGGGCCAGCGTGCCCGCGACCAGGCCGAGGTCGCAGCAGATGCTGTACGCCCGCTCCAGCACCGGCCGGTCCTTGCGGCCGCCGGCGTACACGGCGGCCAGCGCGTCAAGGACGGTCGGCGTGCCGATGCCGAGCCGCAGGTTGCCGGTGACCAGCCGGAGCAGGTAGCGGCCCTCGACCGGGGTGGCCCGGTCGAGCAGCCCGCCGAGCAGGTCGAGCTTGCGGCCCTGGGAGCCGGTGCCGGCCGCGGCGGCCACCTCGTGCAGCGTGTCCACCACGCTCGGCACGTCGAGGGTGGCCGGCCGGCCGGCGGCCACCGCGGTGAGCAGCTGCTCGGTCGCCTGGCCGAGGTCGCCGGCCTCCCGCACGGCGGCGGCGACCGCAGCAGGCTCGATGCCGGTGGCGACCGCGACCGCGCGGACGGCCAGCTTCTCGGCCAGCCCGAGGTCGATCCCGGCGAACTGGGGCGCGATCATCCCCTGGCACAGGTAGCAGACGGTCGGCAGCAGCTCGACCGGCGTGGCCCGGAGCAGCTCGGCGGTGCGGTCGATCAGCGCGAGCCGGCCGGTCGCCCGCTCCAGGTCCGCGTACGCCGCCGCGACGATCTCGTACCGCATCGCCCGCTCCCTCGTGGACGGTCCACCTCGGACCGCGCGCCGCCGACGGTATCCCGCCGGGCGGCTCTGCGGCAGCCGGCGGAGCGGCCCGGGGTCGATCGGGCGGACCTCGGGGCAGCGGCCGGCCGCGCCTGATCAACTCGCCGAGGCGCCGCCCGGGTAGACACCCCTAGGGTGGGCGCCGTGCTGGACTGGCCGGACGCGGAGGTGATCGAGACCGACCGGCTCGTCCTGGAGCCGTTGCGCCCGGACCACGCCGCCGAGATGGCCCCGGCCCTCGACGACGTCGAGTTGCACCGCTACATCGGCGGCGCGCCGGCCACGGTCGACGCGCTCTGGCGGCGCTACCAGCTGCAGTCGGTCGGCCGCTCCCCGGACGGCACCGAGGGCTGGCTCAACTGGGTGGTCCGCAACCGCGGCACGGGCGCCCCGGTCGGCACCGTGCAGGCGACGGTCAGCCGGCCGGACGGCCGGCTGACCGCCGAGCTGGCCTGGGTGGTCGCCACCGCGCACCAGCGCCGCGGGTACGCCGCCGAGGCCGCGGCGGCGATGGCCGGCTGGCTGCGCGGGCAGGGCGTGGACGGCTTCGTCGCGCACGTGCACCCGGAGCACCGCGCCTCCCAGCGGGTCGCCGAGCGGATCGGGCTGGCCCCGACCGAGGTGGAGGTCGACGGCGAGACCCGCTGGGCCTCCCCGCCCGGCTGACCCGGGGCGGTCAGAGCGCGCGGGTGACGGTGATGGTGACGTCCGGGCAGCCGCCGGCCAGCGAGACCAGCGCGTTGCGCTCGGCGGTGTCCACGGTCAGCCGCCAGCGCAGCTTGACCGCCAGCCACTCGCCGACGTAGCGGCACCGGCCGTACGAGGGCATCCAGGTCGACGGGTCCTGGTCGCCCTTGGCCTGGTTGACGTTGTCGGTCACCGCGACCAGGGAGCGGTAGTCGCCGAGGTCGTTGGCAAAGGCGCGGCGGACGGTGGTGGTCCAGGTGCGGGCGCCGGAGTCCCACGCCTCGGCCAGCGGCACGAAGTGGTCGATGTCGAGGTCGGCCGGGGCGGTCCAGTAGGCGTTGTCGTAGTAGGAGTACCAGCGGCCGCCGGACAGCCAGCAGCCGGAGCCGACCGAGGGCGCGGTGGTCGCCTCGGCGATGAGCACCTCGTAGCGGGTGTTGCAGCCGTCGCCGTCGGCGTCGATCCAGTGCGGGAAGAGGTCGCGGTTGTAGCCGGTGCGGATCTCGGTGGCGACCGGCAGGCCGGCCACCCCGGCGCGCAGCGTGGTCGAGACCGTCTCCGCGGCGGCGGGCGACGCCAGAGCGACGCCGCCGGCGAGGAGAAGGGCGAGCAGGGCGAGGAACGTGCGGACTCGAGCCATGGCTACTCCATTTCGCGGCACCGGTCCCCCCCACTCAGGCTAAGCTCGATACCTCGTCTGGACCAGGGTCTCGGATGAATGCGGCGTTACGGTCCGGTGGCGTCCGCCGCGGCCGACGGCGGGCATCTCCCTAGGGGGCGGGCTCGCCGACCCGCTCGAAGCGGGCCAGCCCGAGCGCGCCGGCCAGCGCGAGCAGGAAGCCGAGCACGGCGACCGGCCCCCAGCCGTCCCGCACGCGGTCGCCGAGCAGCGCGATGCCGACCACGGCGGGCACCGCGGTCTGGGTGACCACGTTCGCCGCCGTCGCGGTGGTCACGCTGCCCCGCTGCATGGCGGTGGAGTAGAGCAGGAAGGCGATCCCGCCGGCCACCGCCAGCACGTACGCCAGCGGCTCGCGCAGCACCGCGGCCGGGCTCAGCGACGGCAGCAGCCGGGCCGACACCGCGACCACCCCGAAGCCCACCCCGCCGAGCAGGCCGAGCGTGGCGGCGCCGACCGCGCCGGTGAGCCGCCCGGCGACCGTGCCGGCGACCAGCGTGGCGACCAGGACGGCCACCAGCACCAGCCGCTCGGCGGTGTCCGGCGCGCTCGCCTCGCCGGTCTCCGCGGACGGGGTGAGCAGCGCCAGCCCGGCGCAGGCGACGGCCACCGCGGACCACTGCAGCCCGCTCAGCGGCACCCGGAAGACCCGGACCGAGAGCACCGCGGTGACCGCCACGCTGGCCGCGATCACCGCCTGCACCAGGAACAGCGGCAGGTCCTGCAGTGCGGCCACGTGCAGCCCGAAGCCGACCAGGTTGAGCGCCACCGCCGCGAGGAAGAGCGGCTGCCGGGCCAGCCGGACCAGCAGCCGCGGGTCCAGGTGCCCGGTGTCCGGGGCGTGCCGGGTGGCGACGCCCTGCAGCACCGCGGCCAGGCCGAAGGCGAGCGCCGCACCGACGGCGGCGAGCAGCGCGAGTGCCGTCATCCGGGCAGGGCGGCCGCCGGCGCCGCCGCGCCCCGGGCGGCCCGGCGGCGGGCCTCCAGCAGCAGGCTCAGGCCGACGTAGTACGCGACGTAGAGCAGCGACAGCGCCAGCCAGAACGGGTGCGGGTCGGGCAGCTGGGCGACGATGACCGCGTACGAGATCAGCCAGGCCGCCGACAGGGCCAGCGTCAGCGGGCGGAGGTCCGGGGTCCGGGACGGGTAGAGGTAGCCGATCGGCACCGGCACCAGCAGCGCGCAGACCACCACGATCGTCGACACCGTGCCGGGGCCGAGGTCGAGCGCCACCGCGTAGAAGGCGACCACGTTCCAGTAGCTGGGGAAGCCGCGGAAGAAGTGGTCGTCGGTGCCCGGCTCGGCCTTGGCGTCCACCCGGCAGAATTGGTAGGCCGACGCGACCAGCGGGATCGCCGCGACGAGGGTGCCGGTGCTGCCGGCCGGCAGGTAGCCGCCCTGCAGCAGCAGGACCACCGGGGCGAAGACGTACGTCAAGTAGTCGACGATGTTGTCCAGGGTGGCGCCGTCGAAGAGCGGGATCCGCTCCTTGACCTGGAAGCGGCGGGCCAGCATCCCGTCGGTGCCGTCGATGACGAGCGCGGCCAGCCCCAGCCAGAGCGCCCGGGCCACGTCGCCCTCGATGGCGGCGAGCACGATGAGCAGCGCGAGCACGGCACCGGTGGCGGTGTAGACGTGGACCGCGGCGGCCCGCACGTTGGGCCACGACCAGGACGCGGACGGCACGATGGGGGCCTGTTCGGTACGGCGCAGGCCGGCTGCGCGGGATGACTCGGCGTACACAGTCTGCCCCGCCCGGCCGGGTGCGCGCCCCGGAGGGTTGCCGACGACCGTACGCAACCGGTCCGGTCCGGGCATCGCCGGGATGGACCTACCCGGAAGCGCCGATGGGGCACTACCGTGTCATTCGCCCTGTTGCTGTCGCTCTGAGGAGATCGCCATGGCCGCCGATCCCGCCCGCCCGCTCGACCTCGACGACCTGCCGCTGGACGTGGTGGAGCTCAGCGCGCAGGGCTACACGGTCGAGTCGCTCACCGCGGACACCGACCCGATCAGCATGTGCATCTGCCCGTGCAGCTGCGCGTGCTCGGGCTGCAGCAGCTCGGTCCTCTGCTCCGTCTCGTGAGCCCTGCCGCCCGCCGCCGCGGCTGGGCGGCCGGGCGGCGGTGACCGGCACCGTCCCGGACCGGCCGCCGCCGCTCGCCCGCGTCGCCGGGCTGCCGCTCGCCGTGCTGGCCGGGCTGGGCAGCCCGGCCACCGCAGCCGGCATCGACGAGGTGCTCGACCTCGACGACTGGCTCGCGGCGGAGGGCGGCGCGCTCGCCGAGGCGCTGTATAGGCCGATCGGGTCGGCCGGGCCGGAGCTGCGGCCCCGGCTGGTCGGCCTGCGCCGGGCCCTGCACGCCGGCCGGCCGCCGGCGCGGGCCGAGCGGGAGGCGGTCCCGGCCGCCGTCGCGGCCCGGGTCGACCAGTGGGTGGAGCGGGCGGCCGAGCGCCGGCGGCTGGTCGCCGCGCTGCCGGAGCGGCTCGCCGCGGACTCGGCCGCCGTGGTGGACACGGTGCGGCAGGCGGTCGCCGATCCCGGCTTCCGGCGGGCGCTGGTGCGGTCGAGCCCCACCCTGGACGAGGCGGTCGACCGGTGGCTGGCCGGCGGCGGGCCACCGCGGCGGAAGGTGCTGCTCCGGCTCGCCCGCTACCTGGCCCGGGCGGCGACGAAGACGAGCCCGTACGGGACCTTCACGGTGACGGGACCGACCCGGTGGGCGCCGGACGGGCCGGCGGTCGGGCCGGCCACGATGGACGGGCTTGTCACCGTGCTGGAGCTGGACGAGCTGCTGCTGGACGCGGTGCTGCGGCAGCTGCTCGGCCGGCCGGAGCTGACCGGCGGGCTGCCGGTCCGGGTCAGCCCGGGCGCGGTGGCCGCCGGCGGGTCGGTGGTCTTCCTCGGGCCGGCGCCGGCCGAGCCGGTGGTCACCGCCGGCTGCACCGACGCGGTCCGCACCTGTCTCCGGGCGGCCGGCACCGGGGCGGACCGGCCGGCCGTGGTGGCCGCGCTGGTCGAGGCCGGGGCGGAGCCGGGCCGGGCGGCGGCGTACGTGGAGCGGCTGGTCCGGCTGGGCGCGCTCGAGGTGTGCCGGCCGGTGCCGGCCGGGGCGCCGGCCCCGCTGCTCGCGCTCGCCGACCGGGTCGCCGCCGCCGGGGGCGGGGCCGCCGAGCTGGCCGATCCGCTGCGGCGGCTGCACGGCGAGCTGGTCCGGCCGGTGCCGCTGGCCGACGTGGCCGGGCAGCGCGACCGGCAGCGGGCGCTGGGCCGGGAGGCGGCCGCGGTCGCCACGGCCGCCGGGCTGTCCGGGGCCGCCGCGGTGGCGGGCCGGCGGCCGGAGGCGGTCGCGCACGAGCACGCGCTGGCCGCCGGCCCGCTGCTGGACTGCGGCTGGCCGGCCTGGCGGCCGGTGCTGGCCGACCTGGCCGCGCTGCGCCGCTGGTCGGCGGTGCACGACCCGGCGCTGCCGCTGCGGCTGGTGCTCGGCGACTGGGTCGCGGCCCGGTTCGGCCCGGGCGCGCGGGTGCCGTACGTGCTGCTGCACCGCGCGGTCCGGCAGGAGGCCGGCGGGTCGCCGACGGACCCGCTCGGCGCCGCGCTGGCCCGCTGGCTGGACGCGCCCGGTGGACTGCCGCCGGGCGAGCTCGCCGATCCGGCCGACCCGGACGGGGCCGTGCCCCGGCTGGCGACGCTGCGGGCGCTGCGGCTCGCCGCGGCCGCCCCGCTGGCCGGCCCGCCGGGTCCGGACGGGGTGCTCCGGCTGGACCCGGCCGCGCTTGCGCCCGGACCCTGGCCGGCCTGGGTCGGCGAGGCGGGGGCGGCGACCTGCTACGTGCAGCCGGTGCCGGGCGGCGGGGTGGTGCTCAACGCGATGACGGTCGGGTACGGCCGCGGCCGCACCCGGCTCCGGCACCTGGCCGAGCTCGCCGGGCTCGACCGGCCCGGGCCGCTCGCGGCGGACGGGGAGCCGGAGCCGGTGGAGGTCAGCGGCACCTTCGGCACCGCGCTCAACGCCCGGACGCCGGCCACCCGCCGCGAGGTCGAGTACCCCGGGACGGAGAGCACCCGGCCGCCGGCCGAGCGGATCCCGCTCGGCTCGCTGCTCGCCGAGCACGACCCGGAGACCGGCCTGGTCCGGCTGCTCGACCGCGCCGGCACCCCGCTCCGCCCGGTCCACCTCGGCCTGCTGGTCGAGGCGCTGCTGCCGGCCGCGGCCCGGTTGCTGGTCCGGCTGGCCGGCGGCACCGCGCTGCCGCCGGGCTGGACCGACCCGCAGGCGGCGCGGCCGCCGGCGGACCCGGCCGGGGTGGCGTACGCGCCCCGGGTCGTGGTCGGGCGGGTCACGCTGCGCCGCGCCCGGTGGCTGGTGCGGGCGGCCGCGCTGGCCCGCGAGCCGGGGGAGGGCGACGCCGCCCACCTGCTCCGGCTGGCCCGCTGGCGGCGCCGGCACGGCGTCCCGGACCGGGCCTTCCTGCACGCCGGCGGCCCGGCCGCGGCGACCGGCCCGGTCTTCGACAAGACCCGCAAGCCGCTGTATGTGGACTGGCGGAGCGCGCCGCTGGCGGCGACCGCGGAGCGCCACCTGCTCGGGGCCGCGGAGCTGGTGGCGATCGAGGAGGCACTGCCCGACCCGGCCGACGGCGGGCGCGCGGTGGAGCTGCTGGTCGACGTGCCCGGCGGGGGTGGCGGTGGCTGAGCCGGGCTGGGTGAGCGCGCACGTCTTCCACCAGGGCGACCTGGACGCGCTGCTGGTCCGCGCGGTGCACCCGCTGGTGACCGGGCTGGCCGCGGACTGGTTCTTCCTGCGGCACTGGGAGGGCGGGCTGCACGTACGGCTGCGGGTGCGGCCACCCGACGGCGTGCCGGCCGGCGAGGTGCGGGACCGGATCGTCGCCGGCTGCGGGCCGTGGCTGGCGGCGAACCCGTCGGTGCACCGCATCAGCCCGGCCGAGTACGCCGACTCGGCGGCCAAGTTCGCCGCGCTGGAAGGCGCCGACCGCTACGAGACCGTCCAGCGGGAGCCGGACGGGATCGCCTTCCTGCCGTACGAGCGGTCCGGTCACGGCGCCGCCATGGAGCGCCACCAGGTCGAGTCCAGCCGGCTGGCGCTGGACCTGCTCCGGTCCGGGCCCGAGCTGGCCCAGCGGGACACCGCGGCACTCGCTCTGCTGCTGCTGGCCTGGTTCACCGCCGAGCCGGAGCCGGCCGGGCTGGCGCCCCGGGTGGCCGGCGACGCGTCGCCGCCGGACCCGACGGGCGGCTCGCCGGCACTGTGGCGGGCCGCGGTGGATCGCCGCTACCGGGACCAGCGGGAGCGGCTGCTCGGCCTGGCCGGCCGCATGCGGGCGGTCGCCGCCGGGCCGGACCGGCCGGGTCTCTTCGCGGACTGGACCGCCTCGGTACGGGCGGTCGCGGCCGCCGCCGACGACGCGCTGCCGGTGCTGGACCGGTGCGCGCACCTGGTCTGCAACCGGCTCGGGGTGTCGCTGGTCGAGGAGGGATACCTGCGGGTGCTGGCGGCGCGGACCGTGCACGCGCTGGCCGGGGTGCCGGTGTGAGCGAGCCGGACGTGCTCGTCCGGCTCCGGCCCGGGGTGTGGACGGCGACCGGCCCGGACGGGATGCTGCACCTGCTGGCGCCGCCGCGGCAGCGCCGGCTCGGCCCGGACACCCCGGCGCTGCGGGCCGTCCTGGGCCGGCTGGCCGGAGAGCCGTCCACAGTGGAGGACTCGGCGCTGGTCGCCGGGCTGGAGGCCGACGGCTGGCTCACCACGACCGCGACCTGGCAGGGTCGTCCGGAGTGGACGGTGGTGCCGGTGGGGCCGGCACCGTCCGGTCCGGACGGGGTGCTGTCCCGGTTCGCCGGGCTGCGCCGGGACGGCGCCGACCTCGTGCTGGAGTCACCCCGCGCCGAGGCCCGAATCCAGGTGCACGACCCGGCGCTCCTCCCGCTGCTCGCCGGTGTGGGGGACGGCGGCGTGCTGGCGGCGCGGTTCCGGAGTGACCTGGCCCGGTGGGGGTTCCTGGTGCCCGACCCGGCGGCCGAGGAGGACTCGCTGCGGGTGGCCCAGTGGAGCCCGGCCGAGCTGGCCTTCCACACCGCGAGCCGGCTGGGCCGGCACCACCCGCCGGGCGCGGCCGGCATCGGCGGCACCGGCTGGGCGACCGGCCGGTTTCCGCCCGTGCCGGCCCGGCGGGCACCGGATGGGTCCACTGTGGATCTCCGCCGGGCCGACCTGGACCGGCTGCGGGCCACCGACCCGCCGCTGACCGCCGTGCTGGAGGGCCGGCGGTCGGTCCGCGGCGGCGACGACGACCGGCCGCTGACCGTCGACCAGCTCGCCGAGTTCCTGGACCGGTGCGCCGGCGTACGGGCCGAGTGGACCGAGGGCGGCGCCGAGCTGTCCCGCCGGCCGTACCCGGCGGGCGGCGCGCTGCACGAGCTGACGCTCTACCTGGCGGTGCGCCGGGTGGCCGGCGTCGACGCCGGGTTCTACCGGCACGACCCGTACGGGCACCGGCTGGAGCGGGTGGCCGGCGAGACCCCGCCGGTGCGCCGGATGCTCGACCTGGCCGGCGCCGCCGCGGACGCGCCGCCGCCGCAGGTGCTGGTCGTGGTGGCGGCCCGGTTCGGGCGGCTGCTGGCGAAGTACCGCGCGTTCGGCTACGCGCTCGTGCTCAAGCACGTCGGCGTGCTCACCCAGGTCATGTACTCGGTGGCGACCGCGATGGAGCTGGCCCCGTGCGCGCTCGGCACCGGGGACGGCGACGCCTTCGCCGCCGTCACCGGCGCCGACCCGCTGGCGGAGGCCGCCGTCGGGGAGTTCGCGCTGAGCAGCCTGCCGGCCGGCACCGACCCGCCGGTGCCCCGGTGAGGCCGCGGCTGCGGTCCGGGGTGCTGCTGGCCCGGCTGCCCGAGGGCACCTTCGCGGTGACCCCGGGCGGGCCGGTGCTGGTCCCCGGCGACCCGGCGGCGGCCTGGGTGCAGCGGCTGGCGCCGTACCTGGACGGGACCCGGACGGTCGGCGAGCTCGCCGCCGGGCAGCCGGCCGAGCGGGCCGCGGTGCTGCGGCGGGTGGTGGCCGGGCTGGTCGCGGCCGGGCTGGCCGAGGACGTCGACGCGATCGAGGAGGATGCGCTGCCGGCGGCCGAGCGGGTCCGGTTCGCCGCCGAGGTGGAGGTGGCGGCCGCGGCCGGCGGTGACGGCGCCGCGCGGTTCCGGCGCTGGCGGGAGGCGCGGATCGGCGTCGCCGGGCCGGACGCGGCCGGGCTGGCCGCCGCGGTGCGGCTGGCCGGCGGTCACCCGGTCCCCGCCCGAGCCGATCTCACCCTCGATCTCGTCGACGGCGACCCGACGCCCGACCTGCCGGAGCCCGTGATCCGGGCGATGGTGGTCGGCGACGAGGCCTGGATCGGCCCGCTCGGCCCGGCCCCGGTCGGCTGGGACGCTGCCTGGCCGCGCCGCGGTCCGGACCCGGACCCGCCGGGGGAGCGGCATCCGGCGGCCGGGGTGGTCCTGCGGCATCGCCTGGTGGCCGAGGCGGCGCGGCAGCTCGGCGGGCCGGTGGGCGATCCGGACGAGGCCTGGCTGGTGCGGCTCGACCTGCGCACGCTCGCCTCCAGCACCCACCCGGTGCTGCCGCACCATGCCACGCGGCCGGCCGCGGCCACGGGTGGGCTGCGCCGGCAGGTGGCCGCGCTGCGGGCGGCACCGCCCAGCGAGGACGAGGAGCTGGGCGGGCGGGCTCGGCGGGCGGTCGACCCGCGGCTCGGCCTGCTCCGCGAGGTCGGCGACGGCGGGCTGGCCCAGCTCCCGCTGCGGGTCGCGGCGGCGACGGTGGTGGACCCGCGGGGCGGTCCGGACCGGGTGGTCCGGGCCGCCGGGCCGGACACCGCGACGGCGCGGGTACGGGCGGTGCGGCGCGGGCTGGCCGCGTACGCCGGTGCCGCGGTCGACGCCCGCCGGCTGCTCGCCGCGGACGGGCGGAGCCCGCTGCTCGCCGGCCCCGGGGACGACCCGGTGGCCGCGCTGGCCGCGGTCGCGGCCGGGCGCCGGCCGGCCCGGGTGCTCGGCTTCCGCCTGCCCGCCGGCCGGGACCGGGGCGCGGTTGTCCCGGTGGACGCGCGGCTCGCCTTCGACGGGCTCGGCGGGCTTGACGGCTCCGGCGGGCTCGGCGGGCTTGACGGGCTCGGTGGCTCCGGCGGGGTGGAGGCTGTCGCGGGCCGGGACTGGGCGGACGCGGTGGAGACCGGCCTGCTCGCCCACCTGCGCCGGCTCGCGCTCGCGCAGCTCGGTGGCCCCGCGCTGCCGGCGCTCGACCTGGAGCGGGTGCGGCTGGACCCGGTCGCGATCCGCTACCGCGCCGCGCTGGCCGCGCTGCAGGTCGAGGTCGTCGTCCGGGACGCCACCGGCCCGCTCGGCGTGCCGGCCTACGCCGTCGAGGTGGGCGATCGGGTGCTCGGTCTCGCGGTCGCCCGCCGCCCGGCCGACGCGGTCCGCGAGGGCTGGGAGCAGGTGCTGCTCGCCGTCCAGGCCGAGCTGCACGGCGAGCCGGTCCCGGCGCCGCTGCCGGCCTGCCGCCGCGACCGGCGGGTGGTGCCGCCGCGGCGCCCGGTCGCCCGGGCCGCGCTGGCGGCCGCGCTGCGGGCGGCCGGCGAGCTGCCGGTGGCGGTCCCGCTGGACCACGACCCCGAGGTGGTCCGCCTGGTGCCCGCCACGCTCCGCGTGCTCACGGTGCGCGCCGATGGCTGACCGCCCGGCCGTCGCGCTGGTCGGCAGCGGCCGGCTGCGGGACGCGATCGCGGCCGCCCTGGGCGGCGCCGCCGAGCTGAGCACCGCCGACGTGGTGGTGGCGGCGACCGACGGCTGGGACCGCACCGGCGGCGCGGCGGCCCGGACGGCGGCCGCGGGCCGGTCCTGGCTGCCGGTGGGCACCGAGCCGGGCCGGGCGCTGGTCGGGCCGCTGGAGGTGCCGGGCCGCCCCGGCTGCGTGGAATGCGCCCGGCGCCGGCGCGAGCTGGCCCGGGAACACCGGGCCGGCTGGGCCGCGGTGCTGGCCGCCGCCGGAGCGGGTGCCGCCGAGTCCGGTGCCGCCGGGTCCGGCGTCCTGAGTCCGGTCGGCGGGGGCGACGGACCCGACGCCGACGGACCCGGCGGCGGTGCCGCTGGGACCGGTGCCGCTGGGTCCGGTGCCGCGGTGCTGGCGGGGCCGGCGGCGCAGCTGACCGCCCTCGCCGCCGCCACCGTCGGCGCCCTGGCCGCCGCCGAGGCCCTGGCCGCGACCCCACCGCGAGTGCTGGTGGTGCGGCTGGCCGACCTGGCGGTCAGCACCCACCTGGTCCTGCCGGACCCGACCTGCCCGGTGTGCGGCGGGCTGCCGGCGGACGACCCGGCCGCCGCGGCCGAGCTGGCGCCGCGGTCCCGCCCCAAGCCGCGCCCCGACACGTACCGGGTCGGCGCCCTCGACCCCGATCACCTCCGCCGCACGTACGTCGACCCCGAGTTCGGTCTGGTCCGCCGGCTGACCGCCCGGACCGAGGCCGGACTGGCGGTCGGCCGCGCCCCGCTGGGCGTCCCGGGCGGTCCCGACGACGCCGGCTGGGGCCGCGGCCGCGACGCCCGGTCGGCCGAGCTGGTCGCCCTGCTGGAGGCGCTGGAACGGTACGGCGGCGCCCGGCCCGGCGGCCGCCGCACCACGGTCCGCGCGCCGTACCCGGAGGTCGCCGAGTGCGCCGTCGACCCGACCTGCTTCGGCCTGCACGCGCCCGAGCAGCGGGACGAGCCCGGGCACCGCTACCCGGCCTACGACCCGGCCGCGCCCCGCCGCTGGGTCTGGGCGTACTCGTTCCGCCGCCGCGGCCCGGCGCTGGTCCCGGAGAGCCTGGCCTACTACCGGACGCGGTTGCTGCACCCGGACGACCCGCCGCTGGCGTACGAGACGTCCAACGGCTGCGCGCTCGGCGGTTGCCCCGAGGAGGCGGTGCTGCACGGGCTGCTGGAGGTGCTGGAGCGGGACGCCTTCCTGCTCACCTGGCACGCCGAGCTGCCGGCGCCGGCGCTGGCGCTGGAGACGGCCGACCCGCTGGCCCGGCTGCTCGCGACCGAGATCGAGCAGGAGTACGGCTACGCGGTGCACGCCTTCGACACCACCGCCGAGCACGGCATTCCCTGCGTGTGGGTGCTGGCGGAGGGCCCACCCGGCGGGCCGGGGCCGGCCACCGCCAGCGCCGCCGGAGCCCACCTGGACCCGGCCCGGGCGCTGCGGTCGGCGCTGGCCGAGCTCGGGCCGATCCTCGGCCACCTGCGCCGCGACTTCCCGGGCCGGGCGGCGCGGGCGGCCGAGCTGGCCGCCGACCCGGCCGCGGTGACCGAGATGGAGGACCACGCGCTGCTGCACGGCAGCCCGGCCGCGCGGGACCGCTTCGACTTCCTGCTCCCGACGCCGGCCGGTCCGGGTCCGCGGACCCCGCCGGGGCCGGCCGGTCCGGATGCGCGGACCCCGCCGGAGCCGGCCGGCGACCTGCGCGAGGACCTGCTGGCCGCGGTCGGCCGGGTCCTCGACGCCGGCCTGGACGTGCTCGCCGTCGACCAGACCACCCCGGAGCACCGCGCCGGCGGGCTGTCCTGCGTGAAGGTGCTGGTCCCCGGCATGCTGCCGATGACCTTCGGGCACGCCCACCGCCGGCTCGCGCTGCCCCGGCTGCACACCGCCCGGACCCGGCTCGGCCACCCGCCGGCGCCGGTGCGGACGCTGCCGCATCCTTTCCCGTGATGCCGGATCCGGCCCGGTTGCGTACGCTCCGGTGGCCGGGTCGGGACCCGTCTTCACCGGAGGTCCAGCACATGACAAGAAGTCCTCGCGCTGTCCTCACCGCGATGGTCCTGGCGATCCTGGGGCTGCTCGCGGTGGTGGCGCCGTCGGCGTCGGCTGTCACCGGCGGCGAGCCGGACGGCAACCGTCATCCCAACGTCGGCCTGATCCTCTACTACACCGAGGACGGCCGGTTCCGCTGCTCCGCGACGCTGATCTCGCCGACCGTGCTGCTCACCGCGGCGCACTGCACCGACGGCGTGCTCGGCAGCGTCCTGGTCACCTTCGACTCGGTCATCGCCGAGGAGCCGCCCAGCGGCTTCCCGGTCGCGGCCGACCCGACCGAGGGCTACACCGACGAGGAGCTCGCGGCGGCCGGCTACCTGTCCGGCACCGCGTACACGCACCCCGAGTACTCCGGCTTCACCGACCTCGCGAACTGGAACGACGTCGGAGTGGTCGTCCTCGATGAGCCGGTCACCGGCATCGAGCCGGCGGTCCTGGCGCCGCTCGGCTACCTCGACCAGTTCTCGCAGCCGACGCTGCAGGCCACCGTCTTCGAGGTCGTCGGCTACGGCACCGAGGTGCGCAAGCCGGAGGCCGGCCCGCAGAAGCCGCAGCCGATGACGTACCCGCTGATCCGGCGCTACACGACCTCGCCCGGGCAGAAGCTGACGCCGCAGATCCTGCAGCTGAACAGCAACCCGAACGACGTCCGCGGCGGCGGCGGGACCTGCTTCGGCGACTCCGGCGGCCCGGTGTTCCTCAACGGCTACCTGGTCGCGGTGACCAGCTACGTCTACACCAGCAACTGCCGCTACCTCAGCGGCTTCCAGCGGGTGGACATCGAGGTCGCGCAGGACTGGATCGACGAGTTCGTGTAGAGCCCGTCCCGGCCGGCCGGTGCCCCGCTCGTACGGGGGGCACCGGCCGTTCCGTGCCCGGCGGCCGGATGGCAAGGTCGGGGGAGGGCTCCCGGCAACGGCGCCGGCCCGGGAAGGGGACGCGATGACCACCGAGGCCGTGCGAGGAGTCCCGCCCGTCGCGGTCACCGACCCACCGGTCCTGCCGACCAGCACCGGGTCGGTGGACCACGCCGTGCTGGACGAGATCCAGCGCCGGGTCCTCTGGCTGGCCACCCGGATGGTCGACGCGGCCAACCGGGAGCGGGACACCGGCGACGGGGTCAAGGTCGGCGGCCACCAGGCGTCCTCGGCCAGCCTGGTCACGATCATGACCGCGCTGTGGTTCGCGTACCTGGACTCCGAGGACCGGGTCTCGGTCAAGCCGCACGCGTCGCCGGTCTTCCACGCGATCCAGTACCTGCTCGGCCGGCTGGACCGGAAGTACCTGACCACGCTCCGGCAGCGCGGCGGCCTCCAGTCGTACCCGAGCCGCACCAAGGACCCGGACCCGGTCGACTTCTCCACCGGCTCGGTCGGGCTGGGCGCGGCCGCGCCGCTGTTCGCCGCCGCGGTCCGCCGGTACGTCGACGCCCACTTCGGCCCGCGCCCGCGCAGCCGCTGGATCGCGCTGATCGGCGACGCCGAGCTGGACGAGGGCAACATCTGGGAGGCGGTCGCGGACCCGGCCACCCGCGGGCTCGGCGACGTCACCTGGATCGTCGACTTCAACCGGCAGTCGCTGGACCGGGTGGTGCCCGGGGTGCGGATCGACGAGTGGCGCCGGTCCTTCGAGGCGTACGGCTGGCACGTGCAGGAGGTCAAGTACGGCGGCCGGCTGCGCGAGTTCTTCACCCGGCCCGGCGGGGACGCGCTGCGCCGGTGGATCGACCACATGCCCAACGAGCACTACCAGTCGCTGTTCGGGCTGCCCGCGGCCGAGGTGCGGGACCGCTTCCTGGACGGCGCCCCGACCGAGGTGCGCTCGCTGCTCGCCGACGTCCCCACCGGCGAGCTGGCCGCGCTGGTCACCGACCTGGGCGGGCATGACCTCGCCGAGGTGCTGCGGGCGCTGGCCGCCTGCGACGAGGTGTCCGACCGGCCCAGCGTGGTCTTCGCGTACACGGTCAAGGGCTGGGGCCTGCCCATCGCCGGCAACCCGCGCAACCACTCCGCGCTGCTGTCCGGCTCGCAGATCGAGGACCTGCGCCGCTCGTACGGCCTGGACGAGGCGACCGAGTGGGACCGGCCGGACCCGGCGTCGGCGGCCGGCCGGTGGGTGGAGCGGCGGGCCGCGCACCTGCGCCGGGAGCCGCGCAAGGCCGCGCTGGACGTCACCGTGCCGGCCGCGACCGGGGTGCGGGCCGGCAAGCCGGTCTCCACCCAGGAGGTCTTCGGCCGGGTGCTGGTCGACCTGTCCCGGTCCAAGGAGGTCGCGCCGTACCTGGTCACCACCGCGCCGGACGTGGCCACCTCCACCAACCTGGCCGGCTTCATCAACCGGATGGCGGTCTTCGCCCCGGCCCAGCGCCGGGCCTGGAGCGTCGACCCGCTGCTGAAGTGGGCCGAGGGGCCGACCGGGCAGCACCTCGAGCTGGGCATCTCGGAGATGAACCTCTTCCTCCTGCTCGGCCAGCTCGGCCTGTCCTGGGACCTGTCCGACCAGCCGCTGCTGCCGGTCGGCACCGTCTACGACCCGTTCGTCTGCCGGGGGCTGGACGCGTTCATCTACGGCACCTACTCCGGGGCGCGCTTCCTGGTGGCCGGCACCCCGTCCGGGATCACGCTGGCCCCGGAGGGCGGCGCGCACCAGTCCACGATCACCGCCTCGCTCGGGCTGGAGCTGCCGGGTGTGACCGCGGTCGAGCCGGCGTACGCGGTCGCGCTCGACTGGCTGCTGTGTGATGCGCTCGGCCGGATGGCCCGCGGCGAGCCGGGGGCGTACTACGCCCGGCTGTCCACCCGCCCGCTGGATCAGGCGCCGTTCGAGGCGGCCCGGGCCCGGATCGGCGACGAGGCGCTGCGCGAGCAGGTGCTGGCCGGGGCGTACCGGCTGATCGAGGCGCCCGACCTCGGCCCGGACGCGCCGGTGGTGCAACTGGCCGCGGCCGGCGCGGTGCTGCCCGAGGTGCTGGCCGCGGCGGCCGAGCTGGCCGAGGAGGGCGTCGCCGCGCACGTCGTCGACGTGACCTCGGCCGACCGGCTGTACGCGGCCTGGCGCGGCTCGCTGCGGGACGGGCTGCGGGCGGCCCGGCTGCCGCGACGGCCGGCGGTGCTCGACGCCTTCGTGCCGCGGGTGCCGGTGGTGACCGTGCACGACGCGGCCAGCCACGCGCTGGCCTGGCTCGGCTCCGCGCTCGGCGCTGCCTGCGTGCCGCTCGGCGTGGACGAGTTCGGCCAGTCCGGGTCGGTGGCCGAGCTCTACGAGCTGCACGACCTCCAGCCCGGCGCCATCGTCAACGCCGCCCTCACCGCGCTGTCCCCGCTGTGACCGTCGCCCGGTTCCCGTGCCGGCGGCGGTCAGCGTGGTTAGCGTGGGGACGTGTCCACCGTCATCGGAGCGCCCACCCGAGCTGAGCTGCGCGACCACCTCGTCACCGTCCGCATCGCCGGGGACGTCGCCACCCCGCGCGAGAACAATCTGGCCAACTTCGACCGGTTGAGCCGGCGGGAGCCGCTCGCCCTCTTCGGGCTGCGCCCCACCGGGCGGTGGTCGTACGCCGACGTGCTCGCGCTGATGGCCGAGCGGTGCGGGGTGGTGCCCGACCCGGCGTACGACGCCGGCCCCGACACCATCGACCCCGACCGCACGCTGGACCGGCTGGAGGCGATGGCCGACCGGATCGGCCGGGCCGCGGCCGGCCGGGAGCGGGTGGTGGTCGCCACCGGCCATCCGGTCGGCCTGCGCCCGACCCACACCGCGGTCGCCCAGGCGCTCGCGGCCGCCGGCTGCGAGCTGCTCACCCCGGCCGCCGGCTGGGCCCACCCGGACGTGCCCGAGCTCGGGGAGCAGTCCGGCACGCTGGACTGGGTCGACGGCGTCGGCGTGCTGCGCTCGCCGTACGGGTCGCTCAAGCACACCCACTCGCCGCTGCTCATGGAGGCGGTGCTGGCCGCCCTCGACACGCCTCCGGACCTGGTGGTCGCCGACCACGGCTGGGCCGGCGCCGCCGGGCAGGCCGGCGTCGACGCGGTCGGGTTCGCCGACTGCAACGACCCGGCACTGTTCGTCGGCGAGGCCGAGGGCCGGGTGCTGGCCTGCGTGCCGCTGGACGACAACGTCGACCCGCGGCACTACCAGCCCCTGACCGCGTACCTGCTCGCCCGCGCCGGCCTGGCCGGCTGACGCCTTTTCCCGCGAGTGACGCCGTCCCGCCGCGGCTGACGGCGCCTGTGCCGTCACTCGCCGGCGGGCGCCGTCACTCGCGGTTGTACGGCGTCACTGACCGTTGTACGGCGTCACTGGCCGGCGAGGGCGGCGACGATCGGGGCGGTCGCCTCCGGGTCGTCGAGCATGACCGAGCTGATCCCGAAGCGCTCCCGCAGCCCGAGGATCTTCTCGGTCAGCCCGGCCACCGAGCCGATGAAGACGTGCGGCGAGGCCAGCACGTCCTCCTCGGACAGCTCGACGCCCTGCGACCGGAAGCGGTCCACCCGCTCGCGGGCGGCCCCGCGGACGTCATCGGTGATCACCACCGGCCCGCCGGACGGATAGACGTTGAGCTCCAGGGCGTCGAAGCGGTCCCCGGCCGCCGCGCGGACCCAGCCGAGCTTCTCCTCCAGCGCGGCCATGGTGAACGAGTGCGGGTCGCCCGGCCGCGGCGCCAGCCCGACGATGTCCGCCTCCCGGGCGGCCAGGGTCAGCGTCCGCCGCCCGCCGCCGCCGACCATGATCGGCGGGTGCGGCCGCTGCACCGGCTTGGGCAGCCCGTCGTGGTCGGTGATCGTGAAGTGCTCGCCGGCCAGCGAGAACGGCCCGTCCGCGAAGCAGCCCTTGAGCACCGCGACGGCTTCGGCCAGCCGGCCCACCCGGACCGGCACCCGGTCGTACGGGATGCCGATCGCCGCGTACTCCGGCTGGTTCCAGCCGGCGCCGATGCCGATCTCCACCCGGCCGCCGGACAGCACGTCCAGGCTGGCCAGCTCCTGGGCGAGCACCGCCGGGTGGCGCAGGTCGACGTTGAGCACGAAGGTGCCGACCCGCAGCCGCTCGGTGGCCGCGGCGACGGTAGTCAGCAGCGGGATCGGCGCATGCTGCTCCAGCAGGTGGTCGGGCAGCACCAGCGCGCTGAACCCGGCGGCCTCGGCCCGGCGCGCGGCCTCGGTCAGCTCGCGGGCAGTGGGCACCCCGGGTGGCGCGGTGGTCAGGAAGCGGAAGGGACGCACCCGGGCATCGTGCCCCACCCCCGGCCCGCCGGCCCGGCGAACCGAGAGGTCAGGGCCGTAGGCTCGGCGGCGTGACGGACGGGGTCCAGCTGCACCGGCGGGAGCCGCCGGCGGTGCTGGACGCCGGTGGGCGCGGCTACGCCTCGGTCCGGGAGGCCGGGATACCGCGCGAGGAGCGGTACGCGCTGGGCCGGGGCATGCGCAGGCAGGTGCCGCGCTCGTCGCTGGGGGACTGGCGGCCCTCGCCCGGCCGGCCGGACCCGGTGGCGCAGATCGTCGCCGCGCATACCGGCCGGGTGGCCGGGCTGGTGCCGGTCCGGGTCGGCCGGATGGTCGCGTCGCCGTACGCGTTCCTCCGCGGCACCGCTGGGATCATGGCCGCCGACTTCGCCGGGCTGCCCTCCACCGGGATCCGGCCGGTCATCTGCGGCGACGCGCACCTGGGCAACTTCGGCTTCTATGCCTCGCCGGAGCGGGACCTGGTCTTCGACCTCAACGACTTCGACGAGGCCCACCCGGGCGCCTGGGAGTGGGACCTGCGCCGGCTGGTGGCCAGCGTCTGGGTGGCCGGCCGGCAGAACTCGTCCGCCGAGGACGACTGCGCGGCCGCGGTGGCCCGGTGCGTGCAGGCGTACCGGGCGCAGTTGCGCCATCTGGCCGAGGAGCCGCTGCTGGCCCGCTCGTTCGAGCGGCTCGACGTCGACCAGCTCGGCTCGGGCGCCAGCCCGGCGCTGCGCAAGGAGGTGGAGCGGGCCGCCCGGCGGGCCCGCAGGCGGACCAGCGACCGGGCGCTGCCCCGCTTCACCGAGGTGCGCGACGGCCGCCGGCTGATCGTCGAGGAGCCGCCGCTGATCACCCGGCCGGCGCCGGACGACGTCGAGCTGCTCGCCCGCAGCCTGGACGACTACCTGCGCACCGTGCCGCCGCACTGGGCCCGCATCCTCGGCGGCTACACGCTGGTCGACATCGCCCACAAGGTGGTCGGGGTCGGCTCGGTCGGCCTGCGCGCGTACGTCGCGCTGCTCACCGGCAGCGGCCCCGACGACGTGCTCTTCCTCCAGCTCAAGCAGGCCCGCCGCTCGGTCCTCGGCCCGTACGTGCACGGTGAGCAGGCCTGGCACGCCCACCAGGGCCAGCGGGTGGTGGAGTACCAGCAGGCGCTGCAGACGGTCAGCGACCCGCTGCTGGGCTGGACCACGGTCGGCGACCACCAGTACTACGTGCGCCAGTTCCGGGACATGAAGGGTGCCATCACGGTGGACGGCATCGACGCCGGGGCGCTGGTCGACTACGCCGGGGTGTGCGGGTCGCTGCTGGCCAAGGGGCACGCCCGGACCAGCGGCGCGTCGATGATCGCCGGCTACCTCGGGCACGGCGACGTGGTCGACGAGGCGTTCGTCCGCTTCGCCCGCGCGTACGCGGACCAGACCGAGGCCGACCACGCCGCCCTGACCGCGGCCGTCGAGCGCGGCGTCCTGCCCGCCGACCGGGACCACTGAGCGCTCAGCACCCCCGTCCGGCGAAGCCGGGATGTATCCGGGGAGCCAGCCACGTCCGCGGCGGCTACGCCTCTGCTCCACCCAGCGAGGCAGAGACGCAGCCGGCGGGGTCGCATCGCTCCGCCGCGGGCTGGACGCACGGTGCGGTCAGAAGGATGTGCAGGTCGGTCGCCGACGTCAGGTGCCCGCCGGGTAGGCGAGGGCTTCGCCGGCGACGGTCAGCCGGACGGTGGCGCCGGGCTTGGGGAGGGCGTGGCCGGCGACGCGGGCCAGCACCTCGGGTCCGCCGAGCACCTCGAGGCGGACCGCGGCGTCGTGGCCGAAGTAGCTGACGTCGCGGACCTTGGCCTCCACCCCGGCATCGGTCGCGTCGAGCAGGATCTGCTCCGGCCGGAGCAGGATGCTCGCCGGCCCGTCCGGCGGGCGGCTGCCGGCCCGTACCGGCAGCGACCCGAGCGCGCAGGCCGCCCGGCCGCCGCGCAGCTGGGCCGGCAGCAGCACCGCCTCGCCGACGAACTGGGCCACCCCGGTGTCCGACGGCGACCGGTACACCGTCTCCGGCGAGTCCAGCTGGACCAGCCGGCCGTCGCGCATCACCGCGACCTGGTCGGCCAGCGACAGCGCCTCGGCCTGGTCGTGGGTGACCAGCACCGCGGTCGCCCCGGCCACGGCCAGCGCGTCGCCGACCGCCCGCCGGGTGGACTCCCGCAGCGCCGCGTCCAGCGACGAGAACGGCTCGTCCAGCAGCACCAGCGCCGGCCCCGGGGCCAGCGCCCGGGCCAGCGCGACCCGCTGCTGCTGCCCGCCGGACAGCTCGTGCGGGGCGCGCCCGGCCAGCTCCGGCGCCAGCCCGACCAGCTCCAGCAGCTCGGCCACCCGGCCAGCGGTCCGGTCCCGGCGCGACAGTCCGAAGGAGACGTTCGCGGTCACCGACAGGTGCGGGAAGAGCGCGCCCTCCTGTGGCACGTAGCCGACCCGGCGGCGCTGCGGCGGCACCGACCGGCCGGCGGCGTACACGGTCTCGTCGCCGAAGCGGATCTCCCCGGCGTCCGGGTCGTCGAAGCCGGCGACCAGCCGCAGCAGCGTGGTCTTGCCGCAGCCGGACGGGCCGAGCACCGCGGTGACGGTCCGCTCCGGCACGTGCAGGTCCACTCCGGACAGCACCTCGGTCGGGCCGAAGGAGCGGGTCACGCCGCGCAGGGTGAGTGAGGTCATCGGACCCGGGCCTCCCGGGTGAGCAGGAACGTTGCCGGGGCCGACAGCAGCACCATCAGCGCCGCGTACGGCGCCGCGGCACCGTACGCGAGGCTGTTGCTCTGCTGCCAGAACTCGGTGGCCAGGGTGATGGTGCCGACCGGGGCGAGCAGCAGGGTGGCGGTCAGCTCGGTGACCACGGCGAGGAAGACCAGCGCGGCGCCGGCGCCGAGCCCGGGCGTGATCAGCGGCAGGGTGACCCGGCGCAGGGTGGTCAGCGGGCCGGCGCCCAGGCTGTGCGCCACCGAGTCGAGCACCGGCGGGGCCTGCGCCAGCGCCGCCCGCACGGTGACGACCGCGCGGGGCAGGAAGAGGATCACGTAGCCGGCCACCAGCAGCGGCACGGTCTGGTAGAGCGGCCGGACCTGCCGGATCGCCAGCGTGACCAGGGCGAGCGCGACCACGATGCCCGGCACCGAGCTGCCCAGGTAGAGGCTGCGCTCCAGCGCGGTGGCCAGCCGCCCCCGGTGCCGGACCGCGAGCCAGGCGCCGGGCACCGCCAGCAGGGTGGTCACCGCGGCGGCGACCGCGCCCAGGCCGAGCGAGGTGGCGGTGGCGCTGGCCAGCTCGGCCGCGTCGACCGCGGTGGACGAGCCGGTGACCAGCCAGCGGACCAGGCTGGCCAGCGGCACCACCAGCGCCAGCCCGACCAGCGCGGCCAGCCCGGCCAGCGCGCCGGCGGTGCCGCCCGGCCCGAGCCGCACCCGCGTCACCGGGCGGGCCGCGCCGCCGCCCAGCCGGGCGTAGCGGGCGCGGCCGCGCAGCCGGACCTCGGCGAGCAGCAGCAGCAGGCAGCACAGCACCAGCACGCCGGCCAGCATGTTGGCCGCCGTGCTGGTGAACGACGACTCGTACTGGTCGTAGATGGCGGTGGTGAAGGTCGGGTAGCGCAGCAGCTGCAGCGCACCGAACTCGGCCAGCAGGTGCAGCGCGACCAGCAGCGCGCCGCCGAGCAGGGCCGGCCGCAGCTGCGGCAGCACCACCCGGCGGAAGGTGCGCCAGCGGTCGAGGCCGAGCGCGTACGCGGTCTCCTCCAGCCCGGGGTCCAGCCCGCGCAGCGCGGCCGCGGCCGGCAGGTAGACCAGCGGGAAGTAGGACAGCGTGACGATGAGCAGCGCGCCCGCGTAGCCGCTCACCCGGCTGGTCAGCGACACCCAGCCGAAGCTGTTGACGAAGGACGGCACCGCCAGCGGTGCCACCAGCAGCACGGTCCACAGGCGGCGGCCGGGCAGCGTGCTGCGCTCGGTCAGCCAGGCCGCGGCGGTGCCGAGCAGCAGGCACAGCGCGACGCTGCCGGCGACCAGCCGGGTGGTGTTCCACAGCAGGTCGGCGGTGCGCTCCCGGAACACCAGCCGGGCAGAGGAGGCCCACCCGGTGTCGATCGTGTAGCCGACGATGAACCAGATCGGCACCAGCGCGAGCAGCGCCACCGCCACCGCGGCCGCCACCAGCAGCGGCGGCACCGGCGCGCGCCGGCGTCCGGCCGGCGGCGCGGTGCGGGGCCCGGTGTCGGGCCGGGTCAGCAGCGCCATGGCCGGCCTAGAGGAGCCCTGCCTGCTGCATGAGCGCGACCACCTTGGCGCCGTCGAGCCTGCCGATGTCGACCGCGGGCGGGTCCAGCTCCGACAGCGGCTTGAGCTTGGCGTTGGCCGCGATCCCGGTGCCGACCGGGTACTCCAGGGCGTCGCTGTCGACGAGCGCCTGCTGGCCGGCGCGGCCGGTCAGGTATGCCACCAGCTTCTGCGCGTCCTCGGCGTGGTCGCTGGACTTGAGCACGCCGGCGCCGGAGACGCTGATGAAGCCGCCCGGGTCCTTGCCGCCGAAGAACTTCAGCTCCACGTTGCGACTGTTGGCGCCGGACTCGGCGCGGTCCTTGTACCAGTAGTAGTGATACATCACGCCCGTACGGACCTCGCCGGAGTTGACCGCGGCCATCACCGCGACATTGCTGCGGTAGACCTTCGCGTTGGCCTTCAGGCCCTTGAGCCAGGTGACCGTCGCGGCCTCGCCCTCGGTGGCCAGCACCGCGCTGACGATGGCCTGGAAGTCGGCCCCGGCCGCGGCGATGCCGACCTGGCCGCGCCAGCGCGGGTCGGCCAGGTCCATGATCGACTCCGGCAGGTCGCGCTCGGGCTGCAGCCCGGGGTTGTACGCCAGCACGGTCGAGCGGGCGGCGAAGCCGACCCAGTCCTTGCCCGAGGACACGTACGCCGGCGGCACCTGGGCGACGGTGCCCGCGTCCAGCGGGGCGAACAGGCCCTTGCTCGCGACCAGCGTCATGGCCGGCGAGTTCTCGGTCAGGAAGACGTCGGCCGGGGAGGCGGGCCCCTCCTGGACCAGCTGGTTGCCCAGCTCGAAGTCGCTGCCGGAGCGGATCACGACGTCGATCCCGGTCTCCTTGGCGAAGCCCTCCACCATGACGGTGACCAGGTCCTCGTGCTGGGCGCTGTAGAGGGTCAGCTCGGCATCCGACCCGGAGCCGAAGCTGCACGCGGACGACAGTGCCACCGCTGCGGCGGCAACCGCCGCCCCCACCGTCCGACCGCGTCGCATCGCATCCCCTCGCCGTCCAAGTTAGGTGAACCTTACCTCAGTAGCCCGGGGGCGGTCGCCGGGCGGCAGGCCCGACCGGGTGAGCTCCGGCGTGCCGCGGACGATCACGGTGGCCGGCGGCCAGCCGGGCGGATTCCGCCAGCCGCGTCAGCCCGCCGCGGTGGTGGGGTGCCAGCGGGCGCCAGCGCCGCGCCGGGTGCGGTCACCGGCCGACCGACGGTCCGGCAGCTACCGTTTCCGGGGTACCGAGACGGGGAGATGGCGCCGATGCGCTTCGTGTTCACGCCGCCGGCCGAGGCCGCGGCCGGCCTGCTCACGCTGCCCTGGGAGCAGCCGCTGGAGGAGTGGACCGACGACCGGCTCGTCGAGATCCGCCAGCGCGGCCTGTCCCGGCACGTGGTCCGCTTCGTGGTCGAGGCCGGCGAGGTCTTCGCGGTCAAGGAGATCGACGAGCGGCTGGCCCGGCGCGAGCACCGGCTGCTGCGCCGGCTGCAGGAGCTGGGCATCCCCGCGGTCGAGGTGCTCGGGGTGGTCGCCGACCGGCCCGGGCTGGACTCGGCGCTGGTCACCCGGTTCCTGGACTTCTCGACGCCGTACCGCAACCTGTTCGCCAACCCCCGTGGCGGGCAGCTGACCGACCGGCTGCTCGACGCGCTGGTCGAGCTGCTGGTCCGGCTGCACCTGGCCGGCTTCCTGTGGGGCGACTGCTCGCTGTCCAACACGCTCTTCCGGCACGACGCCGGCGCGCTGGCGGCGTACCTGGTGGACGCCGAGACCGCGGAGCTGCGCCCGTCGCTGTCGGACGGGATGCGCGCGTACGACGTCGGCCTGGCCGAGGAGCGGGTCGGTGGCGAGCTGTTCGACCTGGAGGGCGCCGGCCTGCTGCCGGCCGAGGTGGACCCGGTCGAGGTCGCCTCGGAGATCCCCCGCCGCTACAAGGCGCTGTGGGACGAGCTGACCCGGGAGGAGCTGCTGCAGCCGGGCGACCAGCGCTACCGGATCGCCGAGCGGCTGCGCCGGCTCAACGAGCTCGGCTTCGACGTGGACGAGCTGGAGATCGAGCCCGGGCCGGAGGGCAACCGGCTGCGGGTGCGCACCCGGATCGCCGAGCCCGGCCACCACCGGACGCTGCTGTTCGCCCGGACCGGCATCGACGCCCAGGAAAATCAGGCTCGCCGGCTGCTCAACGACATCGCCAGCTTCCGCGGCTGGCTGGAGCAGAGCGAGGCCCGGCGGGTCCCGGACGCGGCCGCCGCCAACCGCTGGCTTGCCGAGGTGTACGAGCCGGTGATCGCGTCCATGCCGGCGGACCTGCGCGGCCGGCTGGACGACGCGGAGGTGTTCCACGAGATCCTGGAGCACCGCTGGTTCCTGTCCGAGGCGGAGGGCCGGGACGTCGGCACCAGCGTCGCGGCGGCCGACTACTTCGCCGGCGTGCTGCCGGCGGTGCCGCCGGACCTCACCGTCGGCTCCGGGATGCGCGGGATCATCGGCCCCTGAGCGTCACTGGTCCGGGCGGTCCAGCCCCTCCAGCGCGGCCGCGTGCAGCGCGGCCAGCTGCCGGGTCAGCGCGTGGGTGAGCTCGTCCAGCCAGGCCAGCGTCCGCTCCAGCTCGGCGACCACCCCGGCCGGGTGCTCCCGGTAGGCGACCCGGAAGTCGCCGACCGTCTGCTCGAAGCCGATCCGGGCCGCCACCTCGGCGTGCACGAGCAGGTCACGGGCCTCGTCCCGGAGGGACACCGGGTGGTCCGGCGGCCGGTGCACGCCGCCGGTGAGCAGGTCGGCGTACCGCTCGGCGTTGGCGACCAGCGCGTCCAGCCGCTGCCGGGCCTGGCTGGTCAGGTCGCCCGGGCTGGCCGGCGGGCGGGTGCCGCTGACCACCGGCACCCGGTCCACGTCGGTGCCGTGGTCGCGGTAGAAGTGCCGCAGCCGGTCGATCTCGGCCCGGAGCGCGAGCCGGTCCGCCTCGTCGGACTCCAGCTCGGAGGCGATCCGGGAGAGGAAGGCGCTGACCTCCTCCTCGGAGTAGCCGCGCCAGGCCATGGGAGACTGGCCGAAGCGGGCGGACCGGATCTCGGCCGCGGTCAGCCGCCGGGCCGGCTCTGCCCGGAGCCTGCGGAACGTACGCACGGTGCCTCCTGAGGGGGGAAGGCGCGCAGCGGCGACTCTAGCCCCAGGAGCGTTCTCCGGTGCGGGATTCCCAGGGGTTAGGTCAGACTGATGTCATGGTCTATCAGCACCTGCTTGTCAAGCGCGACGCGGCCATCAGCACGATCACGCTCAACCGGCCGGAGAAGCGCAACGCGCTGTCCCTGGAGGTGATGCGCGAGCTGACCGCCGCGTTCACCGAGGTCGGCGGGTCGGACGCGCGCGGGGTGGTGCTCGCCGCCAACGGGCCGGTGTTCTCCGCCGGGCACAACTTCGCGGACATGGCCGGCGCCGACCTCGACACCGCCCGGCGGCTGTTCGAGACCTGCACCGTGCTGATGGACACGGTGCAGGCGATTCCGCAGCCGGTGTGCGCCAAGGTGCACGCGCTGGCGACCGCGGCCGGCTGCCAGCTGGTCGCCACCTGCGATCTCGCGGTGGCGGCCGAGGACGCCGCGTTCGCGCTGCCCGGCGGCAAGGGCGGGCTGTTCTGCCACACCCCGCTGATCCCGGTGGCCCGCAGCATCGGCCGCAAGCGGGCGCTGGAGATGGCCCTCACCGGTGACGCGGTGGACGCGGCCACCGCCGCCGACTGGGGGCTGGTCAACCGGGCGGTGCCGGCGGACCGGCTGGACGAGGCGTGCTGGGACCTGATCACCCGGGCGACCCGCGGCTCGGCGTCGGCCAAGGCACTGGGCAAGCAGGGCTTCTACGCCCAGGCCGGGCTCGCCCAGGACGCGGCGTACCGGCACGCGGTCACGCTGATGGCCGCGGCCGCGGTCACCGCCGACGCCCAGGAGGGCATCTCCGCATTCCTTGCGAAGCGTCCGCCGAATTGGCCCTGAGCGCGCCGCGCCGAGGTACCGTCGCCCGATGCTTCGGTCTCGGGCGATCCGGCGGCGTACCGCCGCGCTGCTGACCGCGTTGCTGGCCGGGCTGGCGGGCGCGGCCGGCTGTACGAGCACGCCCGAGACGGTGTCCGTGCCGCAGGCGACCGGCTCGGCCGCAACCGGCGCGGCCAGCCTGGCCGGGATCTGCCCGGCCACCGTGGTGATCCAGTCCAACTGGTGGCCGCAGGCCGAGGAGGGTGCGCTCTTCCGGCTGATGGGCGGCACGCTGACCATCGACAAGGCCCGCAAGCGGGTGTCCGGCGCGCTGGTGGCCGACGGCGCGGACACCGGGGTCCGGCTGGAGATCCGGTCCGGCGGGCCCGCCACCGGCTTCGTGCCCGCGGTGAGCACGCTCTACAGCGACCCGGCGGTGCTGCTCGCCACCGCCGACACCGACCAGATCGCCCAGGTCGCCGGCCGGCAGCGGGTCAAGGCGGTGGTCGCACCGCTGGAGCGCTCCCCGGTGGTGCTCATGTACGACCCGATCCAGCACTCCTTCGGCTCGATCGCCGAGATCGGCCGCACCGACACCCGGGTGCTCTACTTCCAGGGCGCCACCTACATCGAGTACCTGGTCGGCAGCGGGATGCTCAAGCGGTCGCAGGTGGACTCCGGCTACGCCGGCACCCCGGACCGGTGGGTGGCCTCCCGGGGCGGCATCGTGCAGCAGGGCTTCCTGACCAACGAGCCGTTCGCGTACGAGCGGGAGCTGCCGGCCTGGAGCCAGAAGGTGGCCTACCTGCTGGTCGCGGACGCCGGCTACCCGGTCTACCCGGAGACGCTGGCGATCCGGGCCGACCGGGAGGCGGCACTGGCGCCCTGCCTGCGCCGGCTCGTGCCGCTGATCCAGCGGTCGGTCACCGGCTACCTGGCCGACCCGGTCGCCACCAACGAGCTGATCGTCCGGCTGACCCGGGACTTCAACGCCTACCCGTACTCGGCCGAGCGCGCCGCGTACGCGGTGTCGGCCATGCGCGACAACGGCATCGTCGGCAACGGTCCCAACCGGACGATCGGGGACTTCGACGTCTCCCGGGTGACGAAGCTGCTCGACATCGTCCGGCCGGTCTTCGCCCGCAACGGGCAGCCGCTGCCGGCCGACCTGAGCGCCGCCGACCTGGTCACCAACCGGTACGTCGACCAGACGGTGTCACTGGGCTGACCGTCTCGTCCACAGTGGACGACGGAGTCCGGTTCGCTCTCAGCGGATTGTCAGGCGAGGCAGGAACTCGATTGCGGGTGCTGGTGTTGCGGCTAGCGTCTTCGACGGCCCTGACCCAAGCCAGGAGAAAGCTCGTGACTGTCTCGTCCAGCCCTGCCCCCTATAGGGGGACGCCACCCGAATCGTCCACTTCGGACCCGAAGCGGTGGCTTGCGCTGCTGGTGATCGGGGTCGCCCAACTGATGGTCGTGTTGGACGCCTCCATCGTCAACATCGCGATGCCGTCCGCCCAGCAGGACCTCGGGATCTCCGACGCCGACCGGCAGTGGCTGGTGACGGCGTACACGCTGGCCTTCGGCGGGCTGCTGCTGCTCGGCGGTCGCATCGCCGACTACGTCGGGCGCAAGCGGATCTTCATCGTCGGCCTGCTCGGCTTCGCCGGCGCGTCGGCGCTCGGTGGCATCGCGTCGAACGCGGAGCTGCTCTTCGCCGCCCGCGCGCTGCAGGGCGCCTTCGGCGCGCTGCTCGCCCCGGCCGCGCTGTCGCTCATCACCGTCACCTTCACCGAGCCCAGGGAGCGGGCGCGGGCCTTCGGCGTCTTCGGCGCCATCGCCGGCGGCGGTGCCGCGATCGGCGTGATCCTCGGCGGCGTGCTCACCGAGTACGCGTCCTGGCGCTGGTGCCTCGGGGTCAACGTGCCGATCGCGATCGTGACCGCGATCGCGGCGGTGCCGGTCATCCGGGAGAGCCGCGCGTACGGCAACACCCGCTACGACATCCCGGGCGCGGCGCTGGTGACGCTCGGGCTGGTCTCGCTGGTCTACGGCTTCACCGAGGCGGCCAAGCCGGAGGTCGGCTGGGACGCGCCGAGCACGCTGGGCTTCCTCGGCGCCGCGGTGGTGCTGCTGGTCGCCTTCGTCGCCTGGGAGGCGCATACCCCCAACCCGCTGCTGCCGCTGCGGATCGCGCTGGACCGCAACCGCGGCGGGTCGTACCTGGTCTTCTTCCTGGTCGGCGCCGGCATGTTCGCGATGTTCCTGTTCCTGACGTACTACTTCCAGGTCAACCTGGGTTACAGCTCGCTCAAGGCGGGCTTCGCGTTCCTGCCGTTCAGCGGCGGCATCATCCTCGCCGCCGGGGTGGTCTCCCAGCTGATGCCCCGGGTCGGGCCCAAGCCGTTGATGATCGTCGGCCTCGCCATGGCCACGCTCGGCATGTTCTACCTGACCCAGATCAGCGGCGAGACCGGCTACCTGTCGCACGTGCTGCCAGCCGAGCTGCTGATGAGCGTCGGCATGGCCGGTGTCTTCATCCCGGCGTCGAGCACCGCCCTGGTCGGCGTCGACCCGCACGATGCCGGGGTGGCGAGCGCGCTGCTCAACACCACCCAGCAGATCGGCGGCTCGCTCGGCACCGCGCTGCTCAACACCCTGTACGCGTCCGCGGTGACGGCCTACCTGGCCGACAACGCCCGGCCCGGCGTCGACCCGGCCCGGCTGCAGGGCGACGCGCTGATCAACGGCTATCAGGTCGCGTTCTTCTGGGGCGGGATGATGCTGCTGGCCGGGCTGGTCGTCACGATCGTCTTCATCAACGCCAAGAAGGACGACGTGCCCAGCGAGCCCGCCCTCGTCGCCGCCTGATCCGTCGCCCGCCCGCGCCCTGGGCCGACAGCCTAGGGTGCGGGCGTGGCGAGGACCCTCTACGTGGCGGCGCTGGAAGCGGACACCGGGAAGTCGGTGGTCGCGCTCGGGGTGCTGGAGCTGCTCGCCGGGCGGGTGGGGCGGGTCGGGTTCTTCCGGCCGGTGGTGGGCGACGGGCCGGGTCCGGACCGGCTGATCGAGCTGGCCCGGGAGCGCTACCAGCTCGACGCCGACCCGGCCGCACTGAGCGGGGTCACGTACGCCGAGGTGCAGGAGCTGACCGCGGCGGGACGGACCGATGAGCTGGTGTCCCGGGTGGTGGAGCGGTTCCGGGCGGTGGAGCGGGGCTGCGACGCGGTGCTGTGCGTCGGCAGCGACTTCGCCGACGTGTCGACGCCGACCGAGTTCGCGCTCAACCTGCGGCTGGCCGACAACCTCGGCGCCGCCGTGCTCGCGGTGGTCTCCGGGCGGCGCAAGACGGCGGCCGACGTGGTCAAATCGGTCCGGTACGCCCGGGACACGCTCGCCGCCGCCGGCTCGGCCCTGGTCGCGGTGGTCGCCAACCGGGTCGACCCGCGCGAGCTCGACGCCGCCCGGGCGGCGCTGGCCGGGGACGGTGCCGACGCGCCGGCGTACGCGGTCCCGTACGACCCGGTGCTGGTCGAGCCGACCATCGGCGAGGTGGCCGCCGAGGTCGGGGCGCGCATTGTCCGCGGCGACCCGGCCCAGCTGGACCGGGACGTCCGCGGGGTGGTCGTCGCCGCGGCCACCCTGCCGACCGTGCTCGACTACCTGGCCGACGGCGCGCTGGTGCTCACCCCGGGCGACCGCAGCGAGATCGTGCTCGGGGTGCTGGCCGCCGCGATGTCGGCCAGCGCCCCGCACGTCAGCGGCCTGCTGCTGACCACCGGGTTGGTGCCCGACCCGCGGGTGCAGCGGATCCTGGACGGGCTGGCGCCGTACACCCCGGTGCTCGCCGTCGACACCGACATGTTCACCACCGTGCAGGCGGTCGGCCGGGTGCAGGGCCACCTCACCGCGGGCGGCACCCGCAAGATCGCGGCCGCGCTGGGCGCGGTGGAGCGGCACATCGACCTCGCCGAGCTGGCCCAGCGCATCGAGCTGACCCGGTCGCGGCGGGTCACCCCGCTGATGTTCGAGTACGACCTGGTCGAGCGGGCCCGGGCCGACCGCCGGCACGTGGTGCTGCCGGAGGGCACCGACGACCGGGTGCTGCGCGCCACCGAGACCGTGCTGCGCCGGGGCGTCGCCGCGGTGACCCTGCTGGGCCGGCCGGAAGAGATCCAGGCCCGGGCGGCCGCGCTCGGCCTCGACCTGGCCGGCGCCGACGTGCTCGACCCGGTCGGGCCGGACGCGACGGAGCTGCGGGAACGGTTCGCGGCCACTTACGCGGAGGCCCGCGCCCACAAGGGCGTCACGCTGCGGCAGGCGCGCGACATCGTCACCGACGTCAGCTACTTCGGCACCCTGATGGTGCAGTGCGGCCTCGCCGACGGGATGGTGTCCGGCGCGCAGCACACCACCGCGCACACCATCCGGCCCGCCTTCGAGATCGTCCGGACCGTGCCCGGGGTGCGCACGGTGTCCTCGGTCTTCTTCATGTGCCTGGCCGACCGCGTGCTGGTCTACGGCGACTGTGCGATCATCCCCGAGCCGGACGCGGCCCAGCTGGCCGACATCGCGGTGTCCTCGGCGGCGACCGCGCGCCGCTTCGGGGTCGAGCCGCGGGTGGCGATGCTGTCCTACTCCACCGGCTCCTCGGGCTCCGGGGCCGACGTGGACAAGGTGCGGGAGGCGACCGCGCTGGTCCGGGAGCGGGAGCCGGAGCTGCCGGTGGAGGGGCCGATCCAGTACGACGCCGCGGTGGACGCCAGCGTGGCCCGGACCAAGCTGCCGGACAGCGAGGTGGCCGGGCAGGCCACCGTCTTCGTCTTCCCGGACCTCAACACCGGCAACAACACATACAAGGCGGTGCAGCGGTCGGCCGGCGCGGTCGCCGTCGGGCCGGTGCTGCAGGGCCTGCGCCGCCCGGTCAACGACCTGTCCCGCGGCTGCACGGTCGCCGACATCGTCAACACCGTCGCCATCACCGCCATCCAGGCGCAGTCGGGCTGAGCGCCAGCGACCGGGCTAGGGTGTGTCTGCCGGATGTCGGTGGATGCGGACGTCGCCCGCGCCGCCAGATGTCCGGCAGACACACCCTGGGGGTCAGGTCAGCAGCAGCCAGCCGCCGAGGGCGAGGACGCCGAGGGTGGCCAGCCCGAACAGGGTGACCCAGAGGCCCGCCGGTACGCCGGTCAGGTGGGCCAGCTGATCGGCGTCGGTGGTCGGGCGGCGGTGCCGGCGGCGCTCGGTCCACAGCTCGCCGACCGGCCGCACGCCGGCCAGCAGCAGGAACCAGGTGACCGCGTGCCCGAACCCAGCCTGCACGTCTGCCGCCGCCAGCAGCGACACCGCCACCACCACCGCGCCGGTGACCAGCAGGGACAGCGCCCCGTAGGCGTTGCGGACCATGAGCAGCATGGTGACCAGGAATGCGGCGGCCGCCCACAGCATCACCGTGACCTGGCCGGCGGCGAGCAGCCCGACCCCGGCCAGCCCGACCAGCGACGGTGCCAGGTAGCCGGCCGCGGTCGTCGCCACCATCCCCGGCCCGCTGGGCCGGCCCACCGAGACCGTGACCCCCGAGGTGTCCGAGTGCAGCCGGATGCCGGTCAGCCGCCGGCCGGTGAGCACCGCGGTCACCGCGTGCCCGCCCTCGTGCACGATCGTCACCAGGTGCCGGGCCCACCGCCAGACGCCGTCGAGCAACACTGCCAGCAGGGCAGCCAGCCCGGTGCCCAGCACCAGCCAGGACGACGGGTCGGGCAGGTACGCGGTGATCGAGTCCAGGCCGTCCGACACCGGGTCACCCTGTCATGTCGGCCCGGACGGCCGGCGTCAGCCCCATGCCCCGCGCGACATCGCCAGCGACCGCTCCCGGAAGCCCGCGGTGCCCTCGACGATGTTGCGCTTGAGCTCGGCCTTGGACCGGCCGGTGGAGGCCACCGTCGGGCCCAGCCGGCGGGCCACCTGCTTGAGCACCGGGACGGTCAGCCGGGCGTCGTGGGCGCGCAGGTAGTCGGCCACCTCGGCCCGGCTGCCGAGCGCCTTGATCGCGCTGACGGTGGCGTCCACCTCGCCGCACTCGGTGGCGACGCGCGGCTCCGGGCGGGAGGCCCGCGGCGTCGGCTCGGGGAGCGGGGGAGCGGCGGCCAGGGTGGCGGGCGCCGGGACCGCGGAGGCGACCGGCTCGAAGACCAGCCGGCCCCGCCCGGCCCCCAGCGCGGCCAGCTGCTCCGGGTCGAGCCGGCCGAGCAGCTCGCCGACGTGCCGCAGCGCGACCGCGGCCAGCTGGGCGGCGGCGTCCGGCGCGGCGGGCTGCGGGGCGGCGGCGGTCACGACGGGATCCCGCCCAGGACGGTGGAGAACTCGGTGACCAGGTTGCGCAGCTCGCGGGTCAGGGCCCGGCTGGTGCCGCCGAGGATGACCGGGATGCCGTGCTCGGGGGCCGGACCGTACACCGCCTTGCTGTCCCGGACGGTGGTCTCGAAGGTCGGCACCCCGAGGGCGGCGACACGGCTCATGTACGCCCGCTGGCTCTCGATCGGCTCGGCGTCGTGCAGCTGGACCATGGTGAAGACGACCGCGGCCGGCGGCCGGCTCAGCGGCCCACCCAGCGTCTGCAGGTCGTGCTCCCCGGCGGCGACCGCCTCGGCGAGCTGGTCATTGTATTCCTCCACGAACGCCTGCACCTTGCCGCCGAGCGAGTCGATCCCGTTGGTGGACAGGTAGTCCGGCCGGGTCGGCACCAGCAGCAGGTCGCTCGCGGCCACCGCGTTCTTCGCGATCAGCCCGAAGTTGGGGGCGCAGTCGACCAGGCACACGTCGTAGTCGCCGAACTCCTTTTCCTCCAGCCCGTCCCGCAGCCGCCGGTGCGCGGCCAGGTAGCCGGCCGGGTCGACGATCAGCTGGGCGGCCAGCGCGGTGTCGACCTCGGCCAGGTCCCGGTGCGCGGTGATGATGTCCAGGCAGCCGTCGGTGTGCGAGAGCATCCCGCGCACCCGCGGCGGGGTGGAGATCATCGCCGACAGCGGCTCGGCGCCCTCCGGCTCGGCCAGCCCGTCGTACCAGTGCTTGACGGTCCGCACCGGCAGCAGCTCGTGCAGCCACTCGTCCTGGGTGAAGAACGACACCGTCAGGCTGCCCTGGGCGTCGAGGTCCACCATCAGCACCCGACAGCCGCGGGCGGCGAGCCCGGCACCGAGGTTGGCGGTCAGCGTCGTCTTGCCCACGCCACCCTTGTGGTTGATGACCGAGACGACCTTCACCGCTGTCCTTCCCGCCGGCACGCGTCCTCGCCCGGCCGCGCGGAGAGAGGCGGTGGGGGAGGACCGACGGTGAAGGATGTCACGCCCGGCCCCCTCACCGGCACCGTCCCCCCGCAAATCGTGAGAGTTGAAACGTGACGGTCGCCTCAGCGGCCGTCGGGAGCGGCCTCCGGGACCTCGATCGCGATCTCCGGACCCAGCCGGGCGCCGCCGGCCAGCGCCAGGTCGTCGCCGCTCCAGAAGCTGCCCGGGTCGTACGAGTTGGGCCGCCGGTGGGCCGGGAGCAGCCCCATCGCCTGGTACGTGCTCGCCACCACCTCGGCGCAGTACGCGGTCTCCAGCGCGGCGTCCGGGCGCTGCCGGCGCACCGGCACCCGGCCGGCCAGCCAGCGCCCGGCCAGCCTCGCGGTGGACGGGAACGGGGTGCCGTCCAGTCGGGCCACGGTCCGCAGCGCGGCGTCCTCCATCGCCCGGTCCGCCGGCGGCTCCAGCTGGCGCAGCCAGGCCCGCTGGCCGTAGCGGGTCGCCCAGACCACGACCGCGGACCGCAGGTCGTGCAGCTGCACGCCGCGGTGGTGGCCGCCGCTCCACAGGTCCGGCAGCGACCGGCCCAGCTCGGCGTGCCACATCAGCGGCGGCAGGTCGTCCGGCGCCACGGTCATCCCGACGTGGTTGACCGGGCTGTTGGTGGTCAGCCGGATCGCCCGGTCCGCCGTCGAGCGGCCACGGAAGATCCACAGGTCACCGGTGCGGGTGACGTCCAACGCCTCGTCCAGGGAGGTCGGCACGGCCGGCTAGCCTACGGCGATGCGCTGGTGGAAGGTGCTCGGCCTCGCCGGGCTGGTCGGGGTGGCCGCGTCCGGGGTGGTGGTGGCGCGGGCGGAGCGGCGCCGCCGGGCGTACACGCCGGACGAGGTGCGCGACCGCCTGCACGCCCGGCTCGCCGAGGCCGACACCCCGACTCCCACCGACGACTGACGGCGCTTGATCGCGAGTGACGCCGCTCGGCCGGGAGTGACGGCGGACGGGCCGTCACTCGCGGGCGGATCCATCAGTGGGGGGCGGACGGCGTCACTCGTCCGTCAACGGCGTCACTCGCGGGGTGGTGGGGTGCGGTCAGAGGGCCAGGCCGACCGCGTGGATGGCCACGCCGGCCAGCGCGCCGACCACCGTCCCGTTGATCCGGATGAACTGCAGGTCCCGCCCGACCTGCAGCTCGATCTTGCGCGCGGTCTCCACCCCGTCCCAGCGGTCCACCGTGTCGGTGATCGTCCGGGTCAGCTCGTCCCGGTAGTGGGTGACCACGTAGCCGGCCGCGTCCGCGACCCAGCCGTCGACCCGGGACCGCAGGGCGTCGTCGGTGTCCAGCCGGCGGCCCAGCTCGGCCAGCCCGGTGGCGAGCCGGGTGCGCAGCTCGCCGTCCGGGTCCTCCACCATCTCCAGCAGCAGCCGGCGCCCGGCCGAGATCACGTCGTCGAAGGCGCGGCGCACCTCCGGGCGCTGCACCAGCGAGCCGACCACCTCGCTGGCCCGGGCCACCGTGGCCGGGTCGTGACGCAGGTCCTCGGCGAGCCGGGTGAGCAGCCGGTCCAGGCCGCCGCGCATCGGGTGGCCGTGGTCGGCGCGCACCTCGCCGGCGACCCGGAGCAGCTCGGCGTGCACCCGGGAGGCGACCTGCCGGTCCAGGAACTCCGGTGACCAGGCCGGCGCCTGGCTCATCACGATGTCGAGGACGACCTCGCGGTTGCCCCGCAGCCAGTCCTCGGCGGCGGTAACGATCAGGTCGACCAGCCGGTAGTGCGCCTTGGCCTCGACCACCTCGGCCAGCAGCCGGCCCAGCGTCGGCCCGACCGGCAGCTCGGCCAGCCGGCGCAGGACGGCCGGCTCCAGCACCGCCCGCACGTCCTCGTCCCGCAGCACCGCGACCGCGCCGCGCAGCACCGCGGCCAGCTCGGTGGTGACCCGCCGCGCGTGCGCCGGCTCGGCCAGCCAGCGGCCCAGCCGGCTGGTCACCTCGGCCTGCCGCAGCCGGTCGCGGACCACCTGCTCGGACAGGAAGTTCGCGCCGACGAAGTCGGACAGGCTGCGGCCGAGCGCGTCCTTGCGGGTGGGGATGATCGCGGTGTGCGGGATCGGCAGCCCGAGCGGCCGCCGGAACAGCGCGGTCACCGCGAACCAGTCGGCCAGCCCGCCGACCATGCCGGCCTCGGCGGCGGCCCGGGCGAAGCCGACCCAGGCCGGGGAGTCGGCGTCCTCGGCCCGCCGGGCCAGCAGGTAGACCGCGGCGGCGAGCAGCAGCAGCGCGGTCGCGGACGACTTCATCCGGACCAGGTCGCGCCGCCGCTGCCGGTCGGCCGCGGTCACCGTGGCCATGCGGTCAGGCGACCGTACGGGCGGCGCGCAGCGCGGCGATCGCGGCCGGGTCGCGGCCGAGCTCGGTGAGGATCTCGGCGGTGTGCTCGCCCGGGTGCGGCGGCGGGCGGTCCAGCGTGCCGGCGGTCCGGTCCAGCCGCGGGGCCGGCGCCGACTGCACCACGCCGTGGTGCTCCACGTACGTCCCCCGGGCGGCCAGGTGCGGGTGCCGGGCCGCCTCGTCCCAGTCGAGCACCGGTGCCACGCAGGCGTCGGTGCCCTCGAAGACGGCGGTCCACTCGTCCCGGGTCCGGGTGGCGAAGACCTCGGCCCAGCGCCGCTTGGCCGCCGGCCAGGTCGCCGGGTCGGCCCGCACCTCCGGCGCCAGCGCCGGCTCGCCCTCCATGCCGGACAGCCGCAGCAGCTCGGCGTAGAACTTCGGCTCCAGCGCGCCGACCGCGACCTCCTTGCCGTCGGCGCAGGTGTAGACCTCGTAGAACGGGGCCCCGGTGTCGAGCAGGTTGCCGCCGGGCGGGGCAGGCCAGCCGCCGCCGTTGCGCACGCCGAGGATGAAGTTGCCCAGCGCCGCGGTGCCGTCCACGATCGCCGCGTCCACCACCTGGCCCTGCCCGCCGCGGCCGGCCTCGAGCAGCGCGCAGACCAGCCCGAAGGCGAGCATCATGCCGCCGCCGCCGAGGTCGCCGAGCAGGTTCATCGGCGGCACCGGGCGGTCGCCGGCGCGGCGGCTGTTGTGCAGCGTGCCGGTGACGGCGATGTAGCCGATGTCGTGGCCGGCCACCGCGGCCAGCGGGCCGTCCTGCCCCCAGCCGGTCATCCGGCCGTAGACGAGCTTGGGGTTGACCGCGCGGAGGTCGTCCGGGCCGAGGCCGAGCCGCTCGGCGACGCCCGGCCGGAAGCCCTCCAGCAGCGCGTCCGAGCCGGCGGCGAGGTCGAGCACCAGCTGCCGGCCCTCGGGCTGCTTGAGGTCGACGGCGATCGAGCGGCGGCCGCGCAGGACGACGTCCGGGTGCGGGCCGGGCGGGTGGTCGCGGACGTCCGCGACCCGGTCGACCCGGACCACGTCGGCGCCCATGTCGGCGAGCATCATCGCCGCGAACGGGCCCGGGCCGATCCCGGCCAGCTCGACGACCCTTATCCCGGCCAGCGGACCTGTCACCGCGGCAGCGTACGACGTGCCCGATCCCGGCCCGCGGGAGCGGCGGTCGGCGGTCGGCGGTCGGCGGGGAGTCAGCGGCGGCGGTCGTCCGCCTGGTCGGCGGCCTGGTCGGCGGCCCGGTGGGCGGCGCGGTCGGCCCGGTCCGCCCGCTCGGCCTCGGCGGCGGCGCGGGCCGCGGCGTCGTCGGCGTCCCGGTCGCCGGGCGAGCGGTCGTCGTCGGCCCGGTGCCAGCCGGCCGTGCGGCTGCCGGCGTGGTCGGCGCCGACGGCCGGGATGTGGTCGGTCGGGCGCGCGTCGGGGTCGCGGTCGGCGTCCACGCGCCGGCCATCGGCGTCCACCGGCCGGCCGTCGGCGTCGTAGGCGGCCAGGTGGCGGGCGCCCGGGTCGTCGCCGCCGTGGCTGCCGTGGTCGGTCCGCACGGCGCCGACCGGGCCGTCGTCGTCGAGGTGCGGGGCCAGCGTGCGGGCCCGCTCGCGCAGCCGGTCGGCCTCGGCCCGCTCGTGCCCGGCCTGCTCGGCCAGCCGCGCCGCCTCCTGCTCCTCGCGCGCGGTCCGCTCCTCCAGCTCGGCCCGCTCCCGGCGCAGCCGGGCCGCGGTCTCGTCGGCGGACGCCTGGGCGCCCTCGGCCTTGGCCGCCCGCATCCGCGCCTCCTGCAGGTGGTCGCGCGCCTGCGCCTCCTGCTTGGCCTGCCGCGCGCCGCCGCGCCGGCGGCTGGCCAGCACCAGCGCGGCCAGCAGCAGCACCGCCAGGACCACCACCAGAACGATGACCCAGGTTTCCATGACCGGTTCCTCCAAGGCTCGCCGGGCGCGTCGCCGGACCATCGGGACGTACCCCGGCGGGCCCGTCGCCATGCGGTCGCGCTCAGCCAGGCATGGTGGGCACTGCCGCCGCGACCGTGACCGGGGTCAGCAGCACCCGGTCGGCGCCGACCACCCGCCGCGGGCCGGTCAGCGTGACCCGGGCCCGCAGCGGCAGCCGCCCGCTGGACGGGCCGACCGACAGCTCGACCACCCCGGGCTCGACCGCGAGCCGCAGGTCGGGGCCGGCGAAGGCGGTCCGGTCCGCGTGCAGCCCGAACGTCACCCGGGCCCGCTCCCCGGGCGCCAGCTCCATCCGGGCGAAGCCGACCAGCTGCCGCTGCGGCCGGGTCACGGGGGCGACCGGGTCGTGCAGGTAGAGCTGGACCACCTCGGCCCCGGCCCGGTCCCCGGTGTTGCCCACCAGGCAGGACACCTCGACCTCGCCGTCGACCGGCAGCTCCGGCGCGGACACCGCCAGCTCGGCGTACTCGAAGGTGGTGTAGGACAGCCCGTGACCGAACGGGAAGAGCGGGCTGGGGTCGACCGAGCTGGCGCTGTTGCGCCCGCCGAGCCGGCGGTGCAGGTAGCCGGCCGGCTGCCCGCCGGGGCGGTCGGGCACCTGCACCGGCAACCGGCCGGACGGGTTGACCCGGCCGCTGAGCACGCCGGCCACCGCGGCCGAGCCCGCCTGCCCGGGGAAGAAGGCCTGCACCATCGCGGCCGCTCGGCCGGCGTAGGCGCCCAGCGCGTACGGCCGCCCGGACAGGACGACGAGCACGACCGGCACGCCGGTGTCCAGCACGGCCTCCACCAGCTCGGCCTGGGACCCGGGCAGCCGCAGGTCCTCCGCGTCGCAGCCCTCGCCGGAGGTGCCGCGGCCGAACAGGCCCGCCCGGTCCCCGACCGCGAGGACGCACAGCCCGGCGTCCCGGGCGGCGGTCACCGCTGCGGCGATCCCGCTGGTGTCGGCCTCCTGCACCGGGCAGCCGGGGGCGTACGTCACCTCCGCGGCCGGGAACTCCGCCCGCAGCGCGTCCAGCAAGGTGGGCACCGCGATGCCGAGCGGCACTCCCGGATGCTGGTCGCCGACGTGGTTGGGGAAGGCGTAGCAGCCCATCAGCGACCGGACGTCGGCCGCGCACGGGCCGAGCACCGCCAGCCGCCGCGGGGCCGCCAGCGGCAGAGCGCGGGCCGGGTCGGACAGCAGCACCACCGATTCCTCGGCGATCCGGGCGGCCAGCTCGCGCAGCTCGGGCGGGTCGAGGTCGACCGGGCTGCCGGTGCGCAGGGCGGCCGGCTCGGGATCCCAGTCGGCGTCCAGCAGCCCCAGCTCGGCCTTCTGCCGCAGCACCCGCCGCAGCGCGCGGTCGACCAGCTCCTCCGGCACCTGTCCGCCGCGGACCCGGTCGGCCAGCGGTGCGCCGAAGCAGCGCCCGGAGGGCAGCTCGACGTCGATGCCGGCGGCCAGCGCGAGCGCGCCCGCCTCGCCGGGGGAGCCGGCGACGCCGTGCATGGAGTCCAGGAACGACACGGCGAAGTAGTCGGACACCACCACGCCGGCGAAGCCCCAGCGGTCCCGCAGCAGGTCGGTGAGCAGCGCCGGGTCGGCGCCGGGCGGTACGCCGTCGACCTCCGCGTACGAGTTCATCACCGAGCGGGCGCCGCCCTCGCGCAGCGCGGTCTCGAACGGGGGCAGGACCACGTCGGCCAGCTCCCGCGGGCCGATGCTGACCGGCGCGTGGTTGCGGCCGGCGCCCGAGGACGCGTAGCCGGCGAAGTGCTTGAGCGTGGCGACGATCCCGGCCGACTCCAGCCCGCGGGCGTACGCGGCACCGATCGTGCCGACCAGGTACGGGTCCTCGCCGGCGGTCTCCTCGGTGCGGCCCCAGCGCGGGTCGCGGGTGACGTCGACCACCGGGGCCAGGCCCTGGTGGACGCCGACCGCCCGCATGCTGCGGCCGATCGCGGCCGCCATCCGCTCGACGCGGGCCGGGTCGAAGGTCGCCCCCCAGGCGAGCGGGGTGGGGAAGACCGTCGCCTTCCAGGCCGTGAAGCCGGTCAGGCACTCCTCGTGCGCGATGGCGGGCACGCCCAGCCGGCTGCCGGCGACGAGGCGGCGCTGCAGGGCCGCCAGCGCGCGGGCGGCCTCGGCCGGCTCCACCGGCGTGGTGCCGAAGACCCGGGTCAGGTGGCCCAGGCCGGAGCGGACGAGCTGGTCCCACGGCTGGTCGGGGTTCGACAGCTCCTGCTGGCCGGGCGCCATGTCCGCGGGCGCGGCCGCCTGGCCGACCCACAGGCCGACGAGCTGGGCCAGCTTCTCCTCCAGCGTCATCTCCTCGACCAGGAGCGCCACCCGGTCGTCGAGCGGCAGGCCGGGGTCCTGCCAGCGGCGGTCCGGGGTGGCGTGGCCGGCCGGGGCGGGTTCGGTCGTCATGCGGGCGGCTCCTGGGTCGAGGACCGGACGACCAGCTCGGTGGCGAGCTCCACGTGGTACGTGTCGAGGCGGCGGCCGTCCATCAGGGTCTGCAGCATCCGGGCGGCCACGCGCCCCATGTCCGCCAGCGGCTGCCGGACGGTGGTCATCGGCGGGGTCGCCCAGCGGGCGATCGGCAGGTCGTCGAAGCCGACCACGCTGAGGTCGCCGGGCACGGTGAGGCCGGCCCGGCGGGCGGCCTCGTAGACGCCGAAGGCCTGCTCGTCGCTGCCGGCGAAGACGGCGGTCGGCCGGTCCGGCAGCCGCAGCAGGTCGACGGCGGCGTCGTACCCGCCGGTGTTGTCGAAGGTCCCGTCCCGGACCAGGTCCTCCTCGAGCGGCAGGCCCGCGTCCTGCAGGGCCGAGCGGTAGCCGTCGAGCCGGGCCCGGCTGCACAGCATGGTCGGCGGCCCGCCGATGGCGGCGATCCGCCGGTGCCCGAGCTGGAGGAGGTGACGGGTGGCCGCGAGCCCGCCGGCCCAGTTGGTCGCGCTCAGGCTGGGCACGTCCGGGTCGGGCAGGTCCACCGGGTCGACCACGACGAAGGGCACGCCGGCCCGCTCGAAGACCTGCCGCTCGGCGGCGTCGAACTCCGAGGTCACCACGATGACGCCCGCCCGGTGGGCGGCCGCGATCCGGTCGGCCCAGCGGGCGGGGTCCGGCGCGTCGGTCATCGAGGAGACGACCACGTCCAGGCCGGAGCTGGTGACCCCGCGGATGATCTCCATCGCCCACTGGCTGGTCAGCGACCGCACGACGAGGTCGACCAGGGGGGCCCGGCCGCTCCGCCGGCGGCCGGGCGGGACGTAGTTGTGCTGCTCGAGCAGGCGCCGGACCCGCTCGCGGGTGGCCGCCGAGACGTCGTCCTTGTCGTTGACGACCTTCGACACCGTCGCCAGCGAGACGCCGGCCGCCGCCGCCACCGAGCTGAGGGTCGCCCGGGTGTCCGACCGTCGCACAGCGTCCTCCCACCCTCGCGGAGCAGGCTCCAGCGCCCGCCACCCCGCGCTGGAGCGTACCGATGATGCCGATCTTTTTCGAAAACTTTCGACGACTCGGGAGCGTCAGTGGGACTCACGGTAAGCGGCGGAAGCGGTCCAGGGAAGTATTGACAGTACCTACCGACAGTTTTACGGTCGCATTTCACGCGAGAACCTTTCGAAACTTTTCGAGAGCTGCCGCTCAGTGAGGTGGGCACGATGACCACACGCAAGCGCACCGCGATCCTGTTCGGACTCGTCCTGACCCTGACCGCGTGCGGCAACGCCGGCCCGCAGGCCGGGGGTGGCGGCAGCGGGCAGGGCACCGGCAGCGTCCAGGTCTGGGCCCTGCAGGACACCGCCCTCAACCCGATCGAGAAGGCCTCGGTCCAGCGCTTCAACGACGGCGACCGCGCGGGTCAGGCGAGCCTGCAGACCTTCGGCAACGACCCGTACAAGCAGAAGCTGCGGGTCGCGCTGGGCTCCCCGCAGCCGCCGGACGTGTTCTTCAACTGGGGCGGCGGCAACCTCAAGGAGTACGTCGACGCCGGCAAGGTCGAGGACCTCACCTCCCTGCTGGACGGCGATCCCGAGCTGAAGGGCTCGTTCATCCCCAGCGTGCTGGACGCGGCCAAGATCGACGGCAAGTACTACGGCATCCCGATGCGCGGCGTGCAGCCGGTCGCGCTCTTCTACAACAAGAAGCTCTTCGCCGACGCCGGCGCGCAGCCGCCGAAGACCTGGAACGACCTGCTCGGCCTGGTCGACACGTTCAAGGCCCGCGGCGTCACGCCGATCGCGCTGGCCGGCTCCCAGGCGTGGACCGAGCTGATGTACGCGGAATACCTGCTCGACCGGCGCGGCGGACCCGAAGTGTTCCAGGCGATCCGGGACGGCGAGCCGGACGCCTGGCGGGACCCGGCCGTGCTGCAGGCGATGCGGGACATCAGGACGCTGGTGGACCGGGGTGCCTTCGGCACCAAGTACGCCTCGGTCGGCTACGACGTCGGCGGCGCCTCCACGCTGCTCGCCCAGGGCCGCGCGGCCATGCACCTGATGGGATCCTGGGAGTACGTCAACCAGCTCGGCCAGAGCCCGCGGTTCGTCAAGGAGGGCAACCTGGGCTGGGCCGCCTTCCCGACCGTCGAGGGCGGCAAGGGTGACCCGAAGAACGTGGTGGGCAACCCGACGAACTTCTACTCGGTGGCCGCGGCGTCCAAGGCCAAGCAGACGGCGAAGGACTTCGTCTCGACCGCGCTCAACGACCCGCAGTACGTCGACGCGCTGGTCAAGGCGGGCGACGTGCCGGCGGTCGCCGGGGTGGCGGCCAAGCTCGCCTCCGCGGACAACGCCGACTACACCCAGTGGATCTACCAGCTGGTCAACGAGGCGCCGAGCTTCCAGCTGTCCTGGGACCAGGACCTGCCGTCGGACCAGGCGACCCGGATGCTGACCGAGCTGCAGAAGCTCTTCCTCGGCGACCAGACGCCCGAGGGCTTCGTCGCCGCCATGGCCGGCAGCTGACCGCGGCGCCCGCGGTGACCGAGACGGTCGTCTCAGCGGGCCCGGTCCGCCTCGGCGAGCCCGTCGCCGGCTCGCCGAGGCACCGGCCGAGCGCTTGGTACGCGCTGCCGGCGTTCGCCTTCTTCGCCCTGTTCGCCGTGCTGCCGATGGTGCTGGTGGTCTACCTCAGCTTCACCGCCTGGGGCGGCTTCGGCTTCCCCCGCGTCGAGGGGGTCGGCAACTGGCAGCGGCTCTTCTCCGATGCGGAGGTCCGGTCGGCCCTGGGCCGGACCCTGTTGCTCACCGTCCTCGCCTGGCTCGTCCAGACCCCGCTGGCGCTGCTCATCGGGGTCTGGGCGGCCGGCCCGCAGCGCAACCGGGCGGTGCTGTCCGCGCTCTTCTTCCTCCCGCTGCTGCTGTCCACCGCGGCCATCGCGCTGCTCTGGCAGTCCCTCTTCGACCCCAACTTCGGGGTCACCCGGTCGTTGCCGCTGCTCGGGGACGTCAACTTCCTCGGGGACCCGACCTGGGCGCTCTACACGGTCGTCTTCGTGATCAGCTGGCAGTACGTCCCGTTCCACAGTCTGCTCTACCAGAGCTCGGCCCGGCAGGTCCCGGCCAGCCTGTATGAGGCGGCGACCCTCGACGGGGCCGGCCGCTTCCAGCAGTTCCTCCGGATCACGCTGCCGCAGCTGCGCTACACAGTGGTCACGTCCTCGATCCTCATGCTGGTCGGGTCGCTGACCACCTTCGACACCGTGCTGATCCTGACCAACGGGGGACCGGGCACCGCCACCCGGATCCTGCCGCTGTACATGTACACGGTCGGCTTCCAGGGCTTCGAGTTCGGCTACGGCAGCACCATCGCCGTGCTGCTGCTCGTCCTCGGCGCGGGCCTGTCGCTGGTGGTCACCCGGGTCAGCGGCTACCGCTCGATGACCAGCCAGCAGGAGGGGCTGTGACGGTGCCCGACGTCGGCATGCCGCCGGGCACCCGGCCGGTCGACGCGCCGGCCGCCCGGCGGCCCCGGACGCGGGCGGTGCGCCGGTCGCGCCCCAACCTGCCGGCCGCGGTCCTGGCCGCGCTCTGGCTCACCGTCGTCGCGGTGCCGCTCTACTTCCTGGCCGCGGCCAGCCTGCGCACCCGCGAGGGCTACCTGGCCGACCCGCCGCTGGCCGTGCCGGCCAGTCCCACGGCCGGCAACTACACCTCCGTGCTGACGGGCGGCTTCGCCCGCTACCTCGGCAACACGCTGGTCGTCACCGTCGCCACGGTCGTCCTGGTCGTGCTCCTGGCGTTGCCGGCGGCCTACTCGGTCGCCCGCAGCGAGAGCCGGCTGGTGCGGCAGGGCTTTTCGATGCTGCTCGTCGGGCTCGCGATCCCGGCCCAGGCCGTGATCATCCCCGTCTACCTGATCATCACGCAGCTGCGGCTCTACGACTCGCTGACCGCGATCATCCTGCCGACCGCGGCGTTCGCGATGCCGGTCGCGCTGCTGGTGCTCACCAACAGCCTGCGGGACGTCCCCAGGGAGCTGTACGAGGCGCAGGAGGTCGACGGGGCCACCCCCGCGCGGATGCTGTTCACGCTGGTCCTCCCGCTGGCCCGGCCGGCGATCGTCACCGTCTCGGTCTTCACCGCCCTGTCGGCGTGGAACGGCTTCCTCTTCCCGCTGGTGCTGACCCAGTCCGAGTCCACCCGGGTGCTCACCCTCGGGCTGTGGAACTTCCAGGGTCAGTTCGGCACGAACGTGCCCGGCCTGCTCGCCGCCGTGACGCTCTCCGTGGTCCCGATCTTCGTGCTCTACCTGGTCGGCCGCCGGTTCCTCGTCGGCGGCCTCACCGCCGGGTTCGGCAGGTAGCCCCGCCCGCGCCGCCCCGACGGAGGTCGCAGGTCGACATGGGCCCATGTCTGGCATGCTCGGTACGTGAGCGCGCCGCAGCGTCCGGCGGGCGCCGGCGAGGCGGCCACCGACCCGTACCAGGCGGTCGAGCACGAGCTGGGCCGGTTGTTGCGCCGGGTGCGGTCGCTGACCCGGGTGATGGCCCACGAGGTGCACCCCGACCTGGACCCGACCGCGTACGGGCTGCTCATCCGCCTGGAGGAGATCGGCGAGGCGCGGCTGACCGACCTGGCGACGTACTTCGGGGTGGGCAAGCCGACGCTGAGCCGGCAGCTGGCCTTCCTGGCCCGGCTCGGCCTGGTCCGGGGCCGGGCCGATCCGGCGGACGGTCGGGTCACCCGGCTGGAGCTCACCGAGGAGGCGGTGCGCCGGATCCAGGAGGTGCGCGGGACCCGGCGCGGCCAACTGCGCGCCGCGCTCGAGCGCTGGCCGGTGGACGACGTCACCAAGCTCGGCGAGCTGCTCCACCGGCTCAACGCGGCCAGTCCCACGACGCCGCCCGGCGACTGACCCCGGCTCGCCCCGGCTCGCCCCGGCTCGTCCCGGCACTGACCCCGGCTCGTCCCGGCACTGACGCCGACTCGCCCGGGAATTGTTAGCCACGGCAACCGTTATGCTCGTTGCCTCGGGCAACTGATTCGGGGATTGCCGTGGGAAAGAGCCGCATGAGCAGCACCATGACCGCCGACCCGACCGTGCCCGCGGGGCCGATGAGCCACCGCCAGGTGCTGGAGGCGTTGTCCGGGCTGCTGCTCGGCCTCTTCGTCACCATCCTGTCCAGCACGGTGGTCTCCACCTCGCTGCCGCGGATCATCGCCGACCTGGGCGGCGGGCAGTCCGCCTTCACCTGGGTCGTCACCTCGACCCTGCTGGCGCTGACCGTGAGCACCCCGATCTGGGGCAAGCTGGCCGACCTGGTCGACCGCAAGTTGCTGGTCCAGGTGGCGCTGGCGATCTTCGTGCTCGGCTCGGCGCTGGCCGGGCTGGCCCAGACCTCCGGCGAGCTGATCGCCTTCCGGGTGCTGCAGGGCCTCGGCGCCGGCGGGCTCACCGCGCTGACCCAGGTGATCATGGCCGACCTGATCTCGCCGCGGGAGCGCGGCCGGTACGCCGGCTACCTCGGCGCGGTGATGGCGGTCGGCATGGTCGGCGGCCCGCTGCTCGGCGGCGTGATCACCGACTCGGTGCTCGGCTGGCGGTGGAACTTCTACGTCGGCGTCCCGTTCGCCGTGCTCGCCTTCGTGGTCCTGCAGCGCACCCTGCACCTGCCGCCGCGGCCGCGCCGCAAGGTCAGCGTCGACTACCTCGGCGCCGCGCTCATCGTCACCGGCGTGTCCACGCTGCTGATCTGGATCTCGCTGGCCGGGCACCAGTTCGACTGGGTCTCCGGCTGGACGGCGCTGCTCGTCCCCGCCGCGGTCGGGACCCTGGTGCTCGCGGTGTGGGTCGAGACCCGGGCCAAGGAGCCGATCCTGCCGCCGCACCTGTTCCGCGACCGCACGATGGTGCTGTCGGTGGTGGCCAGCGCCGCGGTCGGGGTCGCCATGTTCGGCACCTCGGTCTTCCTCAGCCAGTACATGCAGCTCAGCCGGGGCCAGTCGCCGACCGCGTCCGGCCTGCTCACGCTGCCGATGGTGATCGGCCTGCTGGCCGCCTCGATCGGCGTCGGCCGGGTGGTCAGCCGGACCGGGCTCTACAAGCGCTGGATGCTGCTGGGCAGCGTGCTGCTCACCGCCGGTCTCGCCCTGATGGGGACGGTGCGCTACGACACCTCGTACGTCGCGCTGAGCATCTTCATGGCGCTGCTCGGCCTGGGCGTCGGCATGCTGATGCAGAACCTGGTGCTGGTGGTGCAGAACACGGTGAGCCTGCCGGACATGGGCGCCGCCAGCGCCGCGGTGGCGTTCTTCCGCAGCCTCGGCGGTGCGGTCGGGGTGGCCGTGCTCGGCGCGGTGCTCTCGACCCGGGTGACCACGATGGTGACCGACGGGCTGGCCGAGATCGGGGCGCCGGCCGGGTCCGGCGGCAGCCAGATCCCCGATCTCGACACGCTGCCGGCACCGGTGCGCCTGGTCGTCGAGAGCGCGTACGGCGAGGGCGTGGCGGACATCTTCCTGGTCGCGGTGCCGCTCGGGGTGATCGCGCTGATCGCCGTGCTGCTGCTGCGGGAGGTGCCGCTGGGCACCCGGTCCGGCATCGAGATCGCCCGCCAGGAGAGCGCGGCCGCCGGGTCGCCGGTGGGCGACGCCGGGGTCACCGCCGCGGACGCGGCCGGGCTGGACTGGGAGGCCGGCGCCCCCGAGCCCGCCCGCCGGTCCCGCTAGCCAGCCGCGGCCGGCAGCCCGTAGCGCTCGCGCTCGCCGGGCGGCACCAGGTCCAGGTAGTCCGGGTGCCGCTCGACGAAGCGGCGGACGAACGGGCAGGCCGGCCGCACCTGCCGGCCGCGGGCCCGTACTTCGTCCAGGGCGCCGCGGACCAGCACCGAGCCGAGGCCGCGGCCCTCGTACGCCGGGTCGATCTCGGTGTGGGTGAAGGTGTCGGCCTCCTCCCCGGCCCGGTACGCCGCGAAGCCGGCCACCGCGCCGTCCACCCGCACCTCGAAGCGCTGCTCGGCCGGGTTGTCGACCACGCTGGGGTCCATGCTCACGCCAGGGTGGCGTCCAGCGTGATGCTGGTGCCGGCCAGCGCCTTGCTCACCGGGCAGCTCTGCGAGGCGGCCTTGGCCAGCTCGGAGAAGCGGTCCGCGTCGATGCCCGGCACGCTGGCCCGCAGCGTCACGTCGACCCCGGTGATCGCGAAGCCGCCCTCCACCTTGTCGATGGTGACCTCGGAGGAGACGTCGATGCTGTCCGCGGTCAGGCCCTCGCGGCCGAGCGCCCCGGCCACGCTCATGGCCAGGCAGGACGAGTGCGCGGCCGCGATCAGCTCCTCCGGGCTGGTCTGCCCGTCGGGGTTGCCGGACCGGGTGGGCCAGGACACGTCGTACTGACCGGCGTTGGACGAGTCCAGCGTGACGTGGCCCTTGCCCTCCGTCAGGCTCCCGGTCCAGTGCGTGGTCGCGTCCCTGCTCGGCATCCCGGCTCCTCCGATAAGTGGGCGCGCCCGGGCGGGCGCACCCCAAGACCCTGCTACCCCGCGGCTCCGCCGGCAAGCGGTGCACCGATCCGGGGCGCCATGACGTTGTCTGAGACATGGGACGGCAGGTGCGGGACTGGTCGGGGGTCTGGGTCGGGGAGGACCCGGGCAAACCGCGGCTGGCCCGCGAGTGGGCCCAGGCGGTGCTGCCGCACGCCACCGCCGGCCGCGCCGCCGTCGAGCTGTTGCTGCGGGGCCACCTGGAGACGCTGCACGACGCGCTGCTGGCCGACCCGCCGGACCGGGCCGTGGCCGCCGGGGTGGGCACCGCGCTGGTGGTGCTGGCGCCGGCCCGGCCGGAGGTGATCGAGTCGACGATCACCCTGCTGGGCGACCGGCTGCTGGCCGACCTCGGGCTGGACGAGGTCACCTTCGCCGGCCCGCTGCACGCGCTGCTCGGCGCGCTGGCCGGGGGCTATGCCCGGACGCTGGCCGCCGACGCGCGGCTGCCGGGCGGCTGATACTCACCTGCGGAATCCGGCCCGGGTTGGCATCGTTGGACCCTTGATGTCTCCCAGCCCGGCCGAGCTGCGCTCTCGGCTGCCCGAGCTGACGCTGCGCGACGAGCACCGGCTGCGGCGTCGGCTCGACGCTGCCCGGGACGGGGCCGCGCTGGCCGCGGTGGCCGGGGAGATCGAGCGGGCGCAGGCCCGGGCGGCCCGGCGGCGGGCGGCGGTGCCGGCGGTGTCGTACCCGCCGGAGCTGCCGATCAGCGCCCGCCGCGAGGACATCGCGGCCGCGATCCGGGACTCCCAGGTGGTCGTGGTGGCGGGGGAGACCGGCTCCGGCAAGACCACCCAGCTGCCCAAGATCTGCCTGGAGCTGGGCCGCGGCGTGCGCGGCGCGATCGGGCACACCCAGCCGCGCCGGATCGCCGCCCGCACCGTCGCCGAGCGGATCGCCGAGGAGCTCGGGGTCGAGCTGGGCACCGCGGTCGGCTACCAGGTCCGCTTCGCCGGCCGGACCGGCGAGGACACCGCGGTCAAGGTGATGACCGACGGCATCCTGCTGACCGAGATCCAGCACGACCGGATGCTCCGCCGGTACGACACGCTCATCATCGACGAGGCGCACGAGCGCAGCCTCAACATCGACTTCCTGCTCGGCTACCTCCGGCAGCTGCTGCCGCGCCGGCCCGACCTCAAGCTGATCATCACCAGCGCGACCATCGACCCGGAGCGCTTCTCCCGGCACTTCGACGACGCGCCGATCGTGGAGGTGTCCGGCCGGACGTACCCGGTCGAGGTCCGCTACCGGCCGCCCGCCGACGACGTCGACCAGGTGCAGGCGATCTCCGCCGCGGTGGACGAGCTGGCCGTCGAGGCCCCCGGCGACGTGCTGGTCTTCCTGTCCGGCGAGCGGGAGATCCGGGACACCGCGGACGCGCTGCGCCGGTCGCTGCCCGAGACCACCGAGGTGCTGCCGCTGTACGCGCGGCTGTCCACGGCCGAGCAGCACCGCGTCTTCGCCCCGCACCCCGGCCGCCGGATCGTGCTGGCCACCAATGTGGCCGAGACGTCGCTGACCGTCCCGGGCATCAAGTACGTCGTCGACCCCGGCACCGCCCGGATCTCCCGCTACAGCGCCCGGACCAAGGTGCAGCGGCTGCCGATCGAGCCGGTCTCGCAGGCGTCCGCCGACCAGCGCAAGGGCCGCTGCGGGCGGACCTCGGACGGCGTCTGCATCCGGCTGTACGCCGAGGAGGACTTCGCGGGCCGCCCCCGCTTCACCGAGCCGGAGGTGCAGCGGACCAACCTCGCCTCGGTGATCCTGCAGATGGCCGCGCTCGACCTCGGCGACGTGGCCGCGTTCCCGTTCGTGGACGCGCCGGACCGGCGGTCGATCGCGGACGGGGTCGCGCTGCTGCACGAGCTGCACGCCCTGGAGGACGGCAAGCTCACCCAGGTCGGCCGGCAGCTCGCCCAGCTGCCGATCGACCCGCGGCTGGGCCGGATGGTGCTGGCCGCCGACCGCAACGGCTGCGTGCACGAGGTGCTGGTCATCACCGCGGCGCTGTCCATCCAGGACCCCCGGGAGCGGCCGGCCGAGCACCAGGAGGCGGCGGACGCGGCGCACCGCCGGTTCGCCGACACCGGCTCGGACTTCGTCACCCTGCTCAACCTGTGGGCGTACCTGGAGGACAGGCAGGACGAGCTGTCCTCCAGCGCCTTCCGCCGGCTGTGCAAGGCGGAGTTCCTGCACTACCTGCGGGTGCGGGAGTGGCAGGACCTCTACGCGCAGCTCCGGCAGGTCGCCAAGCAGCTCGGCATCGCGGTCAACACCGCCCCGGGCGACCCGCGGATGGTGCACCGGTCGATGCTCGCCGGGCTGCTGTCGCACCTCGGCATGCGGGAGGACACCGGCTCGGACCCCGGGTCGCGCCGCGAGCGCCGCAGCCGGGAGTACGCGGGAGCCCGGGGCGCGAAGTTCGCCATCTGGCCGGGCTCGGCGGTGGCCAAGCAGCCGCCGCGCTGGGTCGTCGCGGCCGAGCTGGTGGAGACGTCCCGGCTGTGGGCGCGCACGGTGGCCAAGATCGAGCCGGAGTGGGCCGAGGAGCTGGCCGGGCACCTGGCGGTCCGGATCTACAGCGAGCCGCACTGGTCCAAGCGCCGGGCCGGGGTGGTCGCGACCGAGCGGGTCACCCTCTTCGGGCTGCCGATCGTGGTCGGCCGCAAGATCGACTACGCCCGCATCGACCCGGAGCTGGCCCGCGAGCTGTTCATCCGGCACGCGCTGGTCGAGGGGGACTGGCAGACCCACCACGCGTTCTTCGCCGCCAACCGGGCGCTGCTGTCCGACGTGGAGGAGCTGGAGCACCGGGTGCGCCGGCGCGACATCGTGGTCGACGACCAGGCGCTGTACGACTTCTACGACGCCCGCATCCCGGTCGACGTGGTCTCGGGCCGGCACTTCGACGCGTGGTGGAAGCAGGCGCGGCGGGCCACCCCGGAGCTGCTCACCTTCACCCGCGACCTGCTGGTCCCGGCCGACGTGGACACCGGGGACCGGCCGGTGGAGTGGCGGCAGGGGCCGTTGACGCTGCCGCTGGCGTACCGCTTCGAGCCCGGCGCGGCGGACGACGGGGTGACCGTCGAGGTGCCGCTGGAGACGCTCAACCGGGTCCGGCCGGACGGCTTCGACTGGCAGGTGCCGGCGCTGCGGGAGGAGCTGGTGACCGCGCTGATCCGGTCGCTGCCCAAGCCGCTGCGGCGCAACTTCGTGCCCGCGCCGGACGTCGCCCGGGCCGTGCTGCAGCGGCTCGAGCCCGGCGCCGAGCCGCTGGTCGAGGCGCTGGCCCGGGAGCTGCGGCGGATGTCCGGGGTGGACGTCACGGTTGCCGCCTTCGACTGGGCCAAGGTGCCGGCGCACCTGCGCACCACGTTCCGGGTGGTGGACGGCGAGCGCACGGTCGCCCAGGGCAAGGACATCGAGGAGCTGCAGCGGCGGCTCGGCCGGACCGTACGGGACGTGCTCGCCGACGCGGCGAAGTCGCTGGAGCGGGCCGGGCTGCGGTCCTGGACGGTGGGCACGGTGCCGCGCACGTTCGCCGCCGGTGCGGTGGTCGGCTATCCCGCGCTGGTCGACGAGGGGGACTCGGTCGCGCTGCGGGTGCTGCCGACCGAGGTGGAGCAGGCGCCGGCGATGTGGGCCGGGGTGCGCCGGCTGCTGCTGCTCGGGGCGCCGTCCCCGGTCAAGTACGTCTCCGGCCGGCTGGACAACCGGGCCAAGCTCGCGCTGACCCGCAACCCGCACGGCAGCCTGGCCGCGCTGCTGGCCGACTGCTCGACCGCCGCGGTGGACGAGATCCTCACCGAGGCCGGCGGGCCGCCGTGGGACGCCGAGGGCTTCGCCAAGCTGGCCGACCGGGTGCGCGCCGAGCTCAACGAGCGGGTGCTGGAGCTGCTCCGGGCCGCCCAGCAGGTGCTGGCGGTGTGGACCCCGCTGGCCGCCCGGCTGGGCGAGCCGGTGCCGGCGCCGCTGCAGCCGGCGTACGACGACGTCCGGGCCCAGCTGGCCGGCCTGGCCGGGCCGGGCTTCGTGGCCACCACCGGGCGCCGGCGGCTGCCGGAGCTGCGCCGCTGGCTGGCCGCCGCCGAGCACCGGCTGGACCGGCTGCCCGGCGACACCGCCCGGGATGCCACCCGGATGGCCCGGGTGCACGCGGTCGAGGTCGAGCTGCGCTCGTTCGTGGCCGGGCTGCCGCCGGCCCGGCGGGACACCGACGCGGTGCGCCAGCTGCGCTGGATGGTGCAGGAGCTGCGGGTCAACGTCTTCGCCCAGGTGCTGGGCACCCCGTACCCGGTCTCCGAGCAACGCATCTACCGCGCCATGGACGCCGTCGCCGACCCCACTTGACCCCGCGTCGATGAGGACACGCCGACGCCGGCAGGGCCGGAACTCACCGGCGGAGGGTCACGTGGGGTGAATAGGGTTGCTATCGATGGAGGAGACCGCGACGGGGCTGAACTCGGGGGCGATCCACCTGCTGCGCGCGGTGCGCCGGGTGGACCGGGAGACCGGGCTGCCGCCGGCGCAGCTGTCCGCGCTGTCGGTGCTGGCCTTCGGCGGGCCGCTGACGCTCGGCGCGCTGGCCGGCGCCGAGGACGTGGCCGGGCCGACGATGACCCGGATCGTGGACGGGCTGGTCGCCCGGGGGCTGGCCGAGCGGCAGCCGACGGGCGACCGGCGGGCCGTCCGGGTGGTGGCCACCCCGGCCGGGCAGGAGCTGATGGCCCGGGGCCGGCGGCGCCGGGTGGAGGTGCTCACCGAGGCGCTGGGCGCGCTGCCGGCCGCGGAGCGGCGCCGGCTGGCGGCGGCGGCCCCGCTGCTCGACCGGCTGGCCGCCGAGGTGCGCGCCCGGATCTAACCGGTCCTAGGGCGTGGCTCTCGACCCGCTGGCGGCGCGGGCATCCCCCGCGGATCGAGAGACACGCCCTAGCCGGTCGCGGGGTGCCGGCTCGCGCAGCCGACCAGGTTGCCCTCGCTGTCGCGGAAGAAGCCCATCCACTCCTCGGTGCCCGGCGCGCCGAAGAGCCCGGCGTCGTCGGTGTGGATGAGGTTCGCCTCGCCCTCGACCGTCACCCCGCGCGCGCGCAGCCCGGCCAGGAAGGACCGCGCGTCGTCCACCCGCAGGTAGAGCAGGGCCGGCGGGGCGCCCCGGTCCAGCAGCAGCCGCACCCCGCCGAGGTCGAAGAACAGCAGCCCGGGCGGGTCGAACCGGGCCACCGGCGCGGCGCCGAGCACGTCGGTGTAGAACGCCGCGGCCCGGTCCAGGTCCTCGGCGTGCTGGGCGACCTGGAGCAGCTGCACGGCGGCCTCCGTTGCGTAGTAACCCTACGGATCGCGGGAGCGTACGGCGGCCACCGTCCCGGCGGCAATACCGCCGCATGGCCGGCCCGGTCCGGTGGTAGGTAGGGGAGGGCACATCATCGACTCCGAGGAGGCCCCGCATGGCCGGCACCGTGGCTCGCGTCACCGAGATCAGCGCGACGTCCGACAGCAGCTTCGAGGATGCCATCAAGGTCGGCATCGAGCGGGCGACCCAGACCCTGCGCGGGGTCAAATCCGCGTGGGTGAAGGAGCAGGAGGTCCAGCTGAACGACAACGGCGTGACCGGCTACAAGGTCAACCTGCTGATCACCTTCGTGCTCGAGTAGCCCGCATCCCGGCCGGGCGGCCCAGCGGCCGTCCGGCCGTGCTCTCCCGCACCACGAGGTCGTACCCGGCCTGGACCTCGCGGTGCGGTGCGTCCTGCTCGTCCTGGCTGCGGGAGAGCAGGAAGGACACCGCCAGCTCGGCGATCTGCCGCTTGTCCGGGCGGATGGTGGTCAGTGTCGGGGTGCTGAAGCGGCCGTCCTCGATGTCGTCGAAGCCGACCACCGCGACGTCCTCGGGCACCCGCCGGCCGGCCGCCAGCAGCGTGCGCAGCGCGCCCAGCGCGAGCAGGTCGGCGAAGCACAGCACCGCGTCGGGCGGCTCGGCCAGGTCCAGCAGCCGGGTCATCGAGTCCGCGCCGTTCGACCGGTGGTAGTCGTCGGCCGGCAGCACCAGCTCCTCGTCGTACGGCAGCCCGGCCTCGGCCAGGGCCTGCTGGTAGCCGGCCAGCCGCAGGTGCGCGGTCCGCCCGGCCGGCACGTGCCGCTGGTCGCCGATGGCGGCGATCCGGCGCCGGCCGAGCGAGACCAGGTGGGCGGTCGCGTCCCGGGCTGCCGCCACGTTGTCGATGGCCACGTGGTCGGCCGGCCCGTCGAAGACCCGCTCGCCCAGCAGCACCAGCGGGGTGTCGTCCCGCCGGCGGGCCAGCTCCTCGGCCCCCATCGCGATCGGGCTGAAGATCAGCCCGTCCAGCAGGTGGCTGCGGATGCCTTCGCTGACCAGCAGCTCACGCTCGATCAGCCCGTTGGTCTGGTCGATCAGCACGGTCCAGGAGCGCTCGGCGGCGGCGTCGATGACCAGGGCGGCCAGCTCGGAGAAGTACGGGATGCCGAGCTCGGGCACGGCCAGCCCGATCAGCCCGGACCGGCCCTTGCGCAGGCTGCGGGCGGCCTGGTTGGGCCGGTAGTTGAGCTCCTCGATCGCGCGCTGCACCCGCTGCCGGGTGCCGTCGGTGACGTGCACGTAGCCGTGGACCACATTGGACACCGTCTTGACCGAGACCCCGGCCAGCTTCGCGACGTCCCGCAGGCTGGCCCCCACGCCCGTCAGCCTCCCATCCGCAGCCCTTCGATGTCGTGCCGCTGGCGCATCGGTGCCAGCTCGTCGACCAGCAGGGTGCAGCGCAGGTGGTCACGCACCGCAGCCGGCAGCGTGGCGGCGTACCGGCGGGTGAGCACCAGGTCGTGGGCGCCCGAGGTGTCCACGTACGGCGCCACCACGCCGAGGATCAGGACCGGCCGGGCGACGCCGGACCGGTTGGCGGTGCCGCGGTGGATGGTCAGCCCGGTGCGGACCGAGGCGTCGCCGGCCGCCGGCAGCCGCGGGGTGGCCCGGGCCGCGTAGCCGGCCGCGCCGGCGGCCGGCGGGAACATGCCGTGCTCGAACGCGGTCCCGTCCTCCCACTGGCTGCCCGGCACGATCTGCAGCGGGCCCATCTCCGGGGTGACCGCCACGGTGCTGATGTTGAAGGCCAGCGAGCTCAGCACGCCGCGGTCGCGGGTCTCCGCCGGCATGGGGAAGTCGCGGTGCCAGGGCTGGTCCACCGCGCCCGGCAGCGGCACGTCGAAGCCGAGCTCCACCACCGTCCACTCCGGACCGAGGACGTGCTCCGACAGGCCGGTGACGGCCGGGTGGGTGACCAGCTCGACGAAGCCGCGGACCCGCTCCGGCGGCACCGCGAAGTAGTGCCGGTGCGGCCCGCGGCCGACCGTCCCGTCCGGCCGGGACCGGGCCTCGGCGAAGAGGACGTCGAAGTCCGCCCGCAGCCGCCGCGCCCAGCCGGGGTCGAAGGCGCCGGGCAGGCCGGCGATGCCGTCCCGGTGCACGGTCGCCGCCACCGCGGCCGGGTCGACGGTGGGCGGGGTGCGGACGGTAGGGACCAAGGGGACCTCCGTTGCGTAAAGGCGTGGTGAGACCCGATCAGGGGGGTACGGGGACGTACGGCCGGTCGGACCGGTCCCACTCCAGCGGCACGATGCCGAACTGGCGCGGCGCCTCCGGGCTGGTCCGGAAGTGGAAGCACAGCATCTGGCCGGCCGGGCCGGCGTCGAGCACGCTGCAGTGGCCGGGGCCGTGCAGGCCGCGCTCGGGCATCGGCGCGAGCAGGCAGTCCTCCGGGGTCGGGCTGAGGTCGACCCACCGCCCGTCCGGGTCCTGCCGGAGGACCCCGATGCCGTAGAAGCCGGCGAAGTTGCCGCCGCTGTAGAGCAGGGTGCGCCGGCCGGCGGGGGAGGTCAGCGCGACCGGTCCCTCCATGGTGAACCACCGGACGGTCCGGCCCTCGGTCCAGGTGACGCCGGGGATGCGCTTCCACGGCATGGACCGGGCCGGGTCGTAGAGCTGCCAGTCCGACCGGGGCCGCGCCACCGGGCGCACCGGGCCGGTCAGCCGGCGCAGGTCCGCGCTGACCCCGGCCTCGAACAGCCCGGTGCCGTACGGCTCGTCGGTGACGTAGTCGGCGGCGAAGGTGAGCAGCGGCCCGTCCGGCCCGACCGACACGTCGGGGTCGATGGCGAAGTCGAGGTCGGCGGTGAGCACCTCGCCGGAGTCGACGAACGGCCCCTCCGGCCGCTCGCTGTCGGCCCGCCGGATCAGGTGGTCCCGGTGGCCGTCGACCTCGCCGGCGCCGCGGGCCCGCGAGTAGAGCATCACCCACGGTCGGACCAGGCCGGGCACGTGCCGCACGCAGGGCGCCCAGCACCAGCGCTCCTCGGCGGCGCTGGCCAGGCTCTCGCCGACCCGGGTCCACTGCACGAGGTCGGCGGAGCCGTACACGGGGAAGCCGGCGCCGGTCACGTAGACGAAGTAGCGGAACCCGCCGGGGGCCGGGTCGGGCGCCTCGACCAGGAACGGGTCGCCCTGGTCCACGTCCGGCTCCGGGCAGAGCGGCACCCCGAAGTTGTCGACCAGAGCCCGCACGGCGCCTCCCCGGGGATGTCTTTACAACGTTGTACAGGACGTCCTACAGTCCGGGAACCCCGCTCGTCGCGGACGTTTCAGGAGGTCAGCGATGACCCTGCGGCTGCGCCGCTCCGCCCTAGTCCTCGTGGCAGCCCTCGCCGCGCTGCTCGGCACGGTGACCGTGCCGGCCGCGGTCGCCGCCCCGACCACCCCGTACGTGAACCCGGTCAGCCGCGACGTCGGCGACACCTACGCCGACCCCGCGGTGGTCCGCGGGCGGGACGGCTGGTGGTACGCGTACGCGACCACCGACCCCCTGCGCAGCGGCGAGCGGGTCTTCCACCGCGTCCCGATGTCGCGCTCCCGCGACCTGGTCGACTGGGAGTACATCGGCGACGCCTTCCCGCAGGGCGCGGCCGGCCTGCCGTCCTGGGCGGCGGCCGACGCCGCGCTCTGGGCGCCGGACATCCGCTACGTCGCCGGGCGCTGGGTCATGTACTACGTGGTCACCCAGACGACCGTCTTCGAGGGGCCCCACGACAACGCGATCGGCGTGGCCACCGCGCCGACGCCGGCCGGCCCGTGGACCCACGTCGGCGACGGCCCGCTGGTCGGGCCGCGGCCGGGGCAGAGCGGCAACCCCGACGACTTCCGGTGGACCTTCGACCCGGCCTACCTGCAGGCCGCGGACGGCCGGCAGTACCTCTACTACGGCTCCTACTACGGCGGCGTCTTCGTCACCGAGCTGAACGCCGACGGCACCGAGGCGGTGGGCGCCTCGACCATGGTCGCGATCGACAACCGGTACGAGGGCGCGTACGTGGTGCCCCGCGACGGCTGGTACTACCTCTTCGCGTCCTCCAGCAACTGCTGCGCGGGCCCGGTGACCGGCTACAGCGTCTTCGCCGGCCGCTCCCGCAGCCCGCTCGGGCCGTTCGTGGACAAGCAGGGGATCTCGCTGCTGGCGTCCCGGACCGGCGGCAGCATCGTGATCACGCCCAACGGCAACCGCTGGGTCGGCACCGGGCACAACGCGGTGATCAGCGACCCGGCCGGCCAGGACTGGTTCGTCTACCACGCGATCGACCGCAACGTGCCGTACCTGGACGAGCCGTTCGGCATCAACCGCCGGCCGATGCTGATCGACCGGCTGGACTGGATCAACGGCTGGCCGACGGTCCGGTCCGGCTACTGGGCCTCGGACGACCCGCAGCCGGCGCCGGCCCACGCCCGCTTCGCCGACGCGTTCGAGAGCGGCTTCACCCAGCTGTGGGGGAAGAACACCGCCGGCTGGACCATCGCCAGCGGCCCGGACGGCAAGTACGCCCGGAACGCGTCGACCAGCTGCACGCCGTCGGTGCTGTCCAGCAAGTCCGCGCTCGGCCTCGACGGCGAGGCGCGGGTCCGCGGGGCGGTCCGGACGGACGCCGGCGGAACCACCGGCTTCACCTTCGGACGCCGCGGCTACGGCTGGGCCACCCAGGTGACGGTCACGGGCAGCACGCTGACCGTCCGCTCCGGCGGGCAGACCCGCACGGCCCCGCTGCCCGGTGCGCTGAGCCCCCGCGACTGGCACGAGCTGGCGGTCGAGGTGCGTGACGGCGTGCTGACCGCGCAGTACGGCCCGTCCGGGCTGCCCGGCCACGAGGTCGTCACGCTGCGGACCCGGGTCGGCGACGGCGCGGCCGCCGGGCACTTCGGCGCCCTGGCCGGCTGCGGCGACGTCGACGACGTGACCGTGACCCGGGCGTACCGGCCGGTCGCCGACCCGGCGCCGCTGCCGCGGGTCGGCAGCCTGGTGTTCACCGAGGACTTCTCCGGCCCGCTGGGTCCGGAGTGGACCTGGCTGCGCGAGCCGGCCGCCACCGTCTCCGGCGGCCGGCTGGTCTGGCCGACCCAGGCCGGTGACCTCACCGGCCCCGGCAACGACGCGTCGGTGCTGCTGCGGGACGCGCCGGCCGGCGACTACACGGTCGAGACCAAGGTGACCATCGACCTCGGTGTGGAGACCGTGCGCAACTACCAGCAGGCCGGGCTGGTGGTCCACCGCGGCGACGACGACTTCCTCCGCCTCACCCACGTCGCGATCTGGAACACCCGGACCACCGAGTGGGGCAAGGAGCAGGTCTACGCCGGGCGGCCGACGTACGGCTCCATGCTCGTCGCACCGCCGGCGGACACCACCTGGCTGCGGCTGAGCCACCGGGTCGCCCGCGACGGCGAGCACACCTACCGGGCCGCCGTCAGCACCGACGGCGAGCACTGGACCTTGGGTGGCGTCTGGACGCTGCCTGCCGGGGAAAGCCCGAGCATCGGCCTGGTGTCACACGGGGGCGCCGGCGCGACCGCCGAGTTCGACCACGTCCGGATCTTCCGACCCTGACCCGCCTCCCCGCACGAAGGAGTGCCCCCGATGACCGCGAGCCCCAGCCCCTTCTCCCGCCGGAACTTCCTCGGCCTGTCCGCCGCGGTCGGCGCCGCCGGCCTGACCGCCGCGTGCGGCGGCGGCACCTCCGGCCCGCCCGGCACCCAGGACCAGGGCACCGGGGGCGAGTTCACCGGTGAGTACACCGGTCCCAACGTCACCCTGAAGTTCTGGAACGGCTTCACCGGCGGCGACGGGCCGTTCATGAAGCAGATGGTCGACCAGTTCAACACCGCGCACCCGAACATCAAGGTCACCATGACCACGATCCGGTGGCAGGACTACTACCAGAAGGTGCCGGCCGCGGTGGTCTCCGGCCAGGGCCCGGACGTCGGCATCGCGCACCAGGACAACCTGGCCACGCTGGCCGCCCGCCGCTCGATCCTGCCGCTGGACGACATCGCCACCGAGCTCAAGCTCGAGGAGTCCGACTTCATCCCGGCCGTCTGGAAGGGCGGCATCTACGAGGACAAGCGCTACGGCATCCCGCTCGACGTGCACTCGCTGGCGCAGTACTGGAGCACCGACCAGCTGGCCAAGGCCGGCCTGCAGGCGCCGCCGGCGAACAAGGCGGAGTTCGAGCAGGCGGTCGCCAAGATCAAGTCCGGCGGCCTGCAGAACCCGTTCTGGATGCCCTCGCTGTGGCCGGCGCACCTGATCTTCTACTCGCTCATCTGGCAGAACGGCGGCGCGCCGTACTCCGAGGACGGGCAGTCCGCGACCTTCAACTCGGCGGAGGGCGTGGAGGCGCTGACCTGGATGGTCGACCAGATCAAGAGCGGGGTCAGCCCCCGCAACGTCGCGATCGACACCCAGTACAACGCGTTCAAGAGCGGGCGCAACGCCGGCACCTTCGACGGCATCTGGCAGATCAACGACCTCAAGTCCACCGCCCCGAAGCTCAAGTGGGCGCTGGCGCCGGTCCCGCAGATCTTCGACCAGCCGGCGGTGTGGTCCAACGGCCACAACTTCGTGCTGATGAGCCAGAAGGAGGCCGACGACAACAAGCTGCAGGCGTCGAAGATCTTCATCAACGAGATCAGCGAGAAGTCCGCCGAGTGGGCCAAGTCCGGCATGGTCCCGGCCCGCAACTCGGCCCGCGAGGACGCGTCCTTCGCCAGCCAGACCCAGGCGCCGGTGGTCGAGAACGTCGAGATCTTCCGCTTCCTGCCGTCGGTGCCGGGCATCGGCGACGTCGGCTTCCGGGGCATCGAGCAGGCCGTGAACAAGGCGACCTTGCTGCAGCAGGAGCCCAAGCAGGCGCTGGACACCGCCGCGGGCGTGGCCAACAAGCTGCTGGAGGAGAACCGCAAGAAGTTCGGCGGCTGAGTCCGATGGCGACCGTCGAGACCCTCCCCACCGGCCCGGACACGCTCCGGCCGGTGCGGGAGGCGGGGAGCAGGCGCTCCTCCCGGTACGGCGGCGGCTGGGTGCCCTACGTCTTCCTGCTGCCGTACCTGGCGCTGTTCGTCACGTTCGTGCTGGTGCCGATCGGGCTCGGGATCTGGATCAGCCTGCACACCTGGGACTTCACGATCCCGCGCAAGCCATGGGCCGGGCTGGGCAACTACAAGGAGCTCTTCGACTCGGGCTCCGTGATCGGCCCGGACTTCGCCCGCGCGATGAAGGCGACCGCGATCTTCACGGTCGCGAGCGTGCCTCTGCTGGTGGTGATCCCGCTCGCGGTGGCGCTGCTGATGAACGCGCGGTTCCCGGGCCGCAACCTCTTCCGGGCCGTCTACTTCGCCCCGTACGTGCTGGGCGTCGCGGTGATCGGCGTGCTGTGGCGCTACCTCCTGGACAGCAACGTCGGGCTGGTCAACCACTACCTCGGCGTGCTCGGCCTGCCCGACGACATCGCCTGGACCACGTCCACGCCGGCCGCCTGGGTCGCGCTGGTCGGCGTCACGGTGTGGTGGACGCTCGGCTTCAACGCGGTGATCTACCTGGCCGGGCTGCAGGACATCTCGCCCGAGCTCTACGAGGCGGCCCGGATCGACGGCGCGAACGGCTGGCAGCGCTTCCGCAACGTCACCCTGCCCGGCCTGCGGCCGGTGCTGACGTTCGTGGTGATCACGACGATCATCGCGTCGGCCAACATGTTCGGGCAGTCGTACCTGATGACCCAGGGCGCGCCGGGCAACGAGACCCGCACCGCGATCTACTACATCGCCGAGACCGGCCTGAAGAACTTCGACATGGGCCGGGCGGCGGCGATGAGCTTCGTGCTGACGCTCTGCCTGCTGCTGCTCAGCGGCCTGGTCATGCTCCTGCTGCGGGAGCGACCGGCGAGGCGACGGGGGAGTGAGCATCGCAGGGCGCCCCGGGCGCCCGAGGAGCGGGGGGCGCCCGGAGGCGAGCAGATGACACAGCCGAAGGGACTGGCCTCGTGACGACCTTCGTGGAGGGGACCGCGCCGGTCACCGACAACCCGCCGGAAGGGCCGCGGCGCGGCGGCCGGCCCGGTCGCGCCAAGCGGGTCGTCCAGTACGCGGTGCTGATCGTGCTGACGATCCTGTTCGTCAGCCCGCTGATCTACATGGCGGTCACCTCGTTCAAGACCCAGGCCGACGCGATCGCGCCGGATCCACAGTGGATCCCGGCGGAGCCGACCACGGCCGCGTACGACGCGATGCTCGGCTCGGACGACACCCCGGTGCTGCGCTGGGCGCTCAACAGCGGGCTGGCGGCGACCGGGCAGGCGCTGCTCGTGGTGGCGACGGCCGCGCTGGCCGCGTACGCGCTGGCCCGGATGGACTTCCGCGGCAAGCGGCTGATCTTCGCCACCATCGTGGCCACGCTCTTCGTGCCCGCGGTGATCCTGATCATCCCGAACTACATCATCATCTCCGAGCTCGCCTGGCTGGACAGCCTGACCGCGGTGGTGGTGCCGGGGGCGGCGAGCGCGTTCGGGGTGTTCTTCCTGCGGCAGTTCTTCGTCTCGCTGCCGCTGGAGCTGGAGGAAGCGGCCTATGTGGACGGCGCCGGGCCGTTCCGGATCTTCTGGTCGGTGGTGCTGCCGCTGTCCAAGCCGGCGCTCGCCACGCTCGGGCTGCTGGCCTTCCTGACCAACTGGAACGACTTCCTCTGGCCGCTGTACGTGCTGTTCAGCGCCGAGCAGCAGACGCTGCCGGCCGGCCTGGCCACCCTGCAGAACGCGAACGCGGTGCGCTACGACCTGCTGATGGCCGGCGCGATGATCGCCGCGCTGCCGGTGCTGGCGCTCTACCTGGCCGCCCAGCGGTTCGTGATCGAGGGGGTGTCCCGCACCGGGCTCAAGGGCTGAGCCGGGGTCCCCCCGTCAGGCCGACAGGGGGACCTCGGCCCACACCGTCTTGCCGCGCCCAGGGGAGGCCCGCCAGCCCCAGGCGCAGGCGAGCCGGGTGACCACGCTCAGCCCCCGGCCGGTCTCGGCGTCCGGCGCGGCGCGGCTGTTCTGCGGCGAGGCGTCCGACAGCCCGTCGGTGACCTCGACCCGTACGCGCTCCGCCGCCCGTACCACGGTGACCACGATCGGCTCGGCGCCGTGCACCACCGCGTTGGTCACCAGCTCGCTCACCACGAGCAACAGGTCCTCCTGCGCCGAGGGCGCCCAGCCCCAGCCGGTCAGCACCTCGGTCACCGCCTGCCGTCCGCGGGCCGGCGCCTCCGGGTCCGCGTCCAGCTCGATGACCTCGGTCCCCCCGGCGCCGTATCTCTGCGGTCCGTCCACACGGAACCTGTGCCCGTTCCGGCGGGCGGGGACTCACGAAATCCCGGTCGATTTTCGCGGGAGCGTACGATTTCGCGGGTCTTGTCACGGGCGGTGACGAGAGGGGGCGGCGTGGGCGACGTGAGCGGCCTGCCGCTGGCCGACCTGGCCGCCGCGTCCGCGGACGTCGCCGCGACGCCGGCCCGGCTGGGCAAGGTGGCGCGGCTGGCCGAGGTGCTCGGCCGGGCCGGGCCCGACGAGGCGGCGGCCGCGGTGGCGTTCCTGTCCGGGGAGCTGCGGCAGCGCCAGATCGGGGTCGGCTGGGCGACGCTGCGCGAGGTGCCGGCGCCGGCGGCCGAGCCGTCGCTGGGGGTCGGCGAGGTGGACGCGACCTTCGGGCGGATCGGGGCCCAGGCCGGCGCCGGCTCGCAGGCGGCCCGCCGGGAGCTGCTCGGCGCGCTCTTCGCCCGGGCCACCGAGGCGGAGCAGCGCTTCCTGCGCCAGCTGCTGGTCGGCGAGCTGCGCCAGGGCGCCCTGGAGGGCGTCATGGTCGACGCGGTGGCCAAGGCGGCCGGGCTGCCGGCCCGGGACGTGCGCCGGGCGGCGATGCTGCGCGGCAGCCTCGGCGCGGTGGCCGCGGCCGCGCTGGCCGGCGGGGCGGCGGCGCTGGCCGGCTTCCGGCTCGAGGTGGGCCGGCCGGTGCTGCCGATGCTGGCGCAGACCGCCGACGGCGTCGGGGCCGCGCTGGCGCGGGTCCGCCCGGCCGCGGTGGAGTGGAAGCTGGACGGTGCCCGGGTCCAGGTGCACCGCTCCGGTGACGACGTGGCCGTCTTCACCCGCAGCCTCGACGACATCACCGCCCGGGTGCCCGAGGTGGTGGAGGTGGCCCGGGCGCTGCCGGTGGCCTCCGTGGTGCTCGACGGCGAGGTGATCGCGCTGGACGCGGACGGGCGGCCGCGCCCGTTCCAGGTGACCTCGAGCCGGGTCGGCAGCCGCGGCGACCCGGCCGCGCTGCGGGCCACCACCCCGCTGTCGGTCTTCCTCTTCGACGTGCTGCACCTGGACGGGCGCGACCTGCTGGAGGCCCCCGGCGCGGAGCGGGCGGCGGCGCTGGCCGCGGTGGTGCCGGCCGACCGGCGGGTGCCGCGGACGGTGGTGGACACCGAGGAGGCGGCCGCCGCGGTGCTGGCCGAGGCGCTGGCCGCCGGGCACGAGGGCGTGCTGGTGAAGTCGCCCGAGTCGGCGTACGAGGCGGGTCGGCGGGGCGCGGGCTGGATCAAGGTCAAGCCGCGGCACACGCTGGACCTCGTCGTGCTGGCCGTCGAGCGGGGCCACGGCCGTCGCCGAGGTTGGCTGTCCAACCTGCACCTCGGCGCGCGCGACCCGGCGACCGGCGGGTTCGTGATGCTCGGCAAGACCTTCAAGGGGCTGACCGACGCGATGCTGGCCTGGCAGACCGAGCGGCTCGGCGCGCTGGCCGCCCGGGACGACGGCTGGGTGGTGACGGTGCGGCCCGAGCTGGTGGTCGAGGTGGCCTTCGACGGGGTGCAGACGAGCCCGCGCTATCCCGGCGGGGTTGCGCTGCGCTTCGCCCGGGTGCTCCGCCACCGGGAGGACAAGACCCCCGCCGAAGCGGACACGATTGACACCATCCGGGCCATCCACGCGGGACAACACCCCGGCTGACATATCGGGCAGTGGGTATTAGCGTGCGGGAATGGACGGAGCCGCGGTCGCCGCCGAGTTCGAGCGGGTGCTGCGCACCCCGGTCGGCGGCTCGGACGACTTCTTCTCCCTCGGCGGCACGTCGCTGCTGGCCGCGCGCGTCGTCGTCGGCCTCGCCACCCGCAGCGGCCGGCTCCTCACCCTGGTCGACATCCTGCGGCTGCGGACGCCGGACGCGATCGCCGCGCACCTGAGCCGGGCGCCGGCCGCACCGGACTGGCTTCCGGCGGCGACCGGGGACCGGTTCGAGCTGGCCCCGCCGCAGCGCTGGTACGCCCAGGTCTACGCCGGAGCGCGGGCCCCGTCCGGGGTGATGGCGTTCAGCGTGCCGCTGCCCGCCGGCAGCGGGCCGGCGGCCGTCTGGCGGGCGCTGGACGCCCTGCTCGACCGGCACGACGCGCTGCGGACCACGATCCGGGCCGAGGACGGGCGGCTGGTGCAGCGGGTGCCACCGGCCGGGGCCGCCCGGGACCGGTCCTGGGCGACGGTGGTGGACGTGCCGGGCGGCCCGGCCGAGGTGGCCGGCGCGGCGGCGGAGCTGCGGGCGGAGCGGGCCGGCGCCGGCATCCCGCTCGACGGCGGGCCGCTGCTCCGGGCGGTCCTGGTCCGCGGCACCGAGCCGTCGGCGGCCCGGCCGGCGGAGCTGGCCCTCGTCGTGCACCACCTGGTCCTGGACGGCCCGTCGGTGCCGGTGGTCAGCCGCGAGCTGCTCGCCCTGCTGGCCGGGGACGGGGGCGACCTGCCGCCGGCGACGTCGTACCGGGCGTACACGAGCTGGCGGCTGGAGCGGGAGACCGACGCCCGGACCGCGGCGGTGCGGTCCTGGTGGGCGGACCGGCTGGCCGGCTTCGACTCCGTGTGCCACCTGCCGGTGCGCCCGGCGCCGGGGCCGTACCCGGGCTATGCCACCGTCCGGGCGCTGCCGGAGCCGGTGCGGGTGGCGGTCGCGGAGGCGGCCCGGCGGCACGCGGTGCCGGTCTCGGCCGTGCGGATCGCCGCCTACTTCGTGCTCTGCCACGCGCTCTACGCCACCGACGACATGGTCGTCAGCATGCCGGTCGGGGTACGGGAGCACCCCGCGCTGCGGGACGCGGTGGGCATGTTCGCCAATCACGCGCTGCTGCGGCACCGGTTGCGCGGCGGCGAGACGGTGGCCGAGCTGGTGCTGGACGCGGTGGCCGGGCTGACCGACTCGATCGACCACCGCGAGCACGACTTCGGCGTCGCCGTCGCGCTGCTGCCCGAGCGGTCCGAGCCGGGCCGGTTCCCGATCACCGGGGCGATCGTCAACGGCGCCGAGGCGGACCCGGCGCTGGGCGCGTCGCCGGCGGAGCCGGTCACCGAGGGGTTGCGGCGGACCGGGGTCTCGGACGTCCAGCTGTTCTTCGCCGACGCCCCGGACCGGGTCGACCTCGAGCTCCAGCACCGCGCGGACATCCTCGACCCGGCGGAGGGCCGCCGGGTGCAGGACTGCTATGTCGACCTGCTGGCCCGGCTGGCCGCGGCCGCGGCGGACGACCCGGTGGCCGGCCTCGTCGCTGCCGCCGAGCAGGCGCTGGGCCCGGTCCGGGCCGCCCGGGAGGGCGTCCGTGCCGGCTGACCACCCGGTCCTGGCGCTGGACCGGCTGGCCGCCGGTCCCGGCGACCCGCTGCTGGTGGTGGACTTCGTCCAGTTCTCCGCCGCCCGGCAGCTCAGCGAGGAGCTGGCCGAGCACGCCGGCGACCACCCGGTGCACCGCATCGACCCGGTGACCGACCTCGCCCGGGACCCGGACTACCGGCCGTTCGGGGCGCTGGTCGACGGCTACGCGGCGCTGTGCCGGGAGCACGGGCTGGCCGGCGGCCGGCTCACCGTGGTCGGGCAGTGCAGCGCGGCGCCGCTGGCCGTCGCGCTGGCCGGCCGGCTCGGCGGCCCGGACACGGTGCGAGCGGTGCTGGTGCAGCCGAGCTGGCCGGACGCGGCCATGGTGGCCGGCGACCTGCGCACGTTCCGTACCGAGCTCGGCGCGGAGCCGGGACCGGACCCGGAGCCGGGCGCCGACCCGGCGCCGGCCCTGCGCCGGATGGCGGCGCTGCTGCGCGACGACCTGCAGGCGATGGCCCGGCGCGACCAGCTCGACCCGGCCAGCGCGGTGCTGGCCGACCTGCTCGCCCGCTACCGGGCCTGGCTCGGGTTCCTGCTGGCCAGCAGCACCGCGCCGGCTCCGGCCGGGCCGCCGGTGGTGGTGCCGGCGGACGACGCCGACCGGCCGCTGGCCGAGCGGGTGCTGGCCCGCGCCTGGCCCGACCCCGCCCCAGCGCCGTGAGCGTGGCGGCCGGCCCGCCCGGGGCGGGGGTAGGGACCGCGCTGGTCGCGGACCTCGCCGACATCGGGCCCGCCGAGTTCGACGCCCTGGACCCGACGGCCGGCGCGGCCGGCAGCTATCACCGGCTGCGGCAGCGGGAGGCCGACGGGCGGTGGTCCACCGGCTATCTGTGCGCCCGGGACGGTGGCCGGCTGACCGCGGCGATCCCGGTGTACGCGCTGCGCGGCCGGTCCTGGCCCAGCCACCACTACGACCCGGCGGGCTGGCCGCTGCCCGAGCCGGTCCGGACCGGGCTGAGCCCGGCGACCTGCCTGCTCGTGGGCGGCTGCGCGGACGGCCGGTCCGGCCTGCCCGCCCGGGTCCCGGCCGACCGGCTGGGCCGGCTGGTGGCCGAGCTGGCCGGGCACGCCGCGGCGCAGGACCGGTGCCTGGTCTTCCCCTTCCTGTCCGGCGCGGCGCGGGACGCCCTGACCCGGGCGACCGGTGACCGGGTGGTCTGGGCGCCGCTGCTGCGCGAGGCCCACCTGCCCGGCGCCACCGACCCGGGCTGGGAGCGGGCGCTGGGCTCGCGGCCGCGCGGCGTGCTGCGCCGGGACCGGCGGCTGATCGCCGCCGCCGGGCTGACCGGGTCGGTGCACGGCTGGACCGAGCTGGCCGACGAGGCCGGCGCGCTGGTGGCGGCGCACAACGTCCGGCTGGGGGAGCCGGACCATCCCGAGTTCGCCCGGATGCGGTACGACGAGTGGCACGAGTGCCCCGGGGTGGAGGTGGTCGTCCTGCGGGTCGCCGGGGCCGGCGTCACCGGGATGCTGGTCGCGCTGGTCTGGCGGGACGAGCTGGAGCTGTGCGAGATCGGGCTGACCGGCGAGCCCGGCCCGGGCCGGCTGGCGGCGTACCTCGACCTCGTCTTCCACCGGCCGATCGCCCTGGCCCGGCAGCGGGGCCTGCGGCACCTGCGGCTCGGCTCGGCCGCCGAGGTGCCCAAGGGGTCGCGGGGCGCGGTCTTCACCGAGCGGTACGGCGGCGTGCTGGACCGGGAGCAGACGCGGAGGCTGGCCGGTGCCGGCTGACCGGCTGGCGGTGCTGGCCGGCCCGCAGGCGTCGCTGACCCCGACCGAGGTGGCCGCCGCCGCCGACGGCCTGGTCGAGCTGGTCTTCCTGGTCGACCGGGCCGGCGGGGCCGCGGCCGAGCAGGTGCGCGCGGTCGCCGGGGCGCTGGCCCCGACCATGGCGGTCGACCTGGCCGACACGGATGCCGGGCTGGCCGCCGTACGGGACAGCGGGGCCCGGGCGGTGACCACGTTCACCGACGCCCTGTGCGGGCCGACCGCGCGGCTGGCCGAGCGGCTCGGCGGGCCGCCCGCGCCCGCCTGGGGCCGCAAGGACGAGCAGCGCCGGGCGCTGCGGGCCGCCGGGGTGTCCCGGGTCCGCTCGGCCGTGGTCACCGGCCAGGCGTCGCTGCGCGACTTCGTCGGCGAGGTCGGGCTGCCGGTGGTGGTCAAGCCGACCGGAGGCGCGGCCAGCCGGGACACCTGGCTGCTGCGGAGCGAGGCCGACGTGGCCGCGTACGCCGGGGCCGGGCCGATGCTGGCCGAGCAGTTCATCGTGGGCGAGCCGCGGCCGCAGCCGCAGCTGGCCGACTACGTGTCGGTCGAGGTGTTCCGGCCGGGCGGCGCCTTCGTCACCGACCGGCTGGCGCCGGCCTGGCCGTGCCGGGAGACCGGGCTGGTGCTGCCGTCGGTGCTGCCCGCCGCCGAGCAGCCGCCGCTCGTCGCCGCGGCCGGGTCCGCGCTCGACCGGCTCGGGGCGACCGCCGGGGTGTTCCACGTCGAGCTCAAGCCGGGCCGCCCGGCACCCGAGGTGGTCGAGGTGAACGGGCGGCTCGGCGGCTTCGTCGGCCGCCTGGTCCGGTACGGCACCGGGGTCGACCTCGGCCGGCAGGCGCTGCGCTGCGCGCTGGGCGAGCCGGCCGAGCTGGACCTGCGGTGGCGGCGGAGCGTGCTGGTGCTGCTGTTCCAGGCGCCGGCCGGGGCGGCCCGGGTGGTCCGGGCGCCGTCCCGCCGCGAGGTCGCCCGCCGCCCCGGCGTGCTGGCGGTGGACGACATCCAGCCGGCCGGCGCCGCGGTGGACTGGCGCAACGGGACCAACGCGGCGGTCGCCTGGGTGTGGCTGGCCGCCGACGACGGGGCCGGGCTGCGGGCCCGGCTGGCCGACCTGGCCGGCTTCCTCGGTGACGCCTTCGGCTTCGCCGACCGGACCGGCCGGCCGGTCCGGGACCAGGACTGGCTCGACCGGATCACCGAGAGGAGCTGACCGGATGGGGAGCGGACCGGCCGAGATCGCGGCCCTGATGAGCTCGATCCTGGACGTCGACGAGCTGGGGGCGGACGAGAGCTTCTTCGAGTACGGCAACTCGCTGCTGGCCCTCAGGCTGCTGGCCACGGTCGAGCAGCGGTACGGCGCCCGGGTCACCCTGCTGGAGCTGGTCCGGGCGCCCACTCCGGGGCAGCTGGCGCAGCTGGTCGCCGGCCGGGCGCCGTGACGCCGACGGTCTGGGAGGCCTTCGCCGCGTCGGCCGCGCGTGAGCCGGCCGCGGTGGCGGTCCGGGGCACCGCCGAGGTCACCCGCGGCGAGCTGGCCGACCGGGCGGCGGCGCTGGCCGACGCGCTGCTGGCGGGCACCCGGCCGGGGGCGGTGGTGGCGCTGGACGCGGCCGGTGCGCTGTCCGGCGCGGCCGCGTTCCTGGCCGCGGCGAAGGCCCGCCGGCCGCTGCTGCCGCTGAACCCGGACAGCCCGCCGCGGCACCGGGACGCGATGGTGGCCGAGGCGAGGCCCGCGGCGGTGCTGCGGGAGGGCGCGGACGGCTGGCCGGCGCTCGCACCGGACCCGGTCGGCGAGCCGCCGCCGGCCGGGGGGCCACGGCCGGAGCTGCGGGACGCCGCGTACGTCATGTACACCTCCGGCTCGACCGGCCGGCCCAAGGGCGTCGTGGTCTCGCACCGGGTGCTGCTGGACCGGCTGCTCGGCACCGCCGAGCGGCCCGGGGTCGGGCCGGGCGACGGGGTGCTGGCGATGACCGCGCTGTCCTTCGACCCGTGCCTGGCCGAGCTTCTGGTGCCGTTGCTGGTCGGCGGCCAGGTGGTGGCCGCGCCGGCCGGGACCCGGCTGGACCCGGCGGTGTTCGACCAGGTGGTGGCCGAGTACCGGCCGGACGTGGTCCAGGCGACCCCGAGCTTCTGGCGGCTGGTGCTGGCCTGGGGCTGGCGCGGCGCGCCGGGGGCCCGGCTGTGGTGCGGCGGCGAGGTGCTCACCCCGGCCCTGGCGGCCGACCTGCGGCGGGCCGGCGGCGAGCTGTGGAACGTCTACGGCCCGACCGAGGGCACCATCTGGTCGACCGCGCAGCGGGTGCTCGACCCGGACGCGGTCGGGCTCGGCGACCCGCTGCCCGGCACCGGCCTGCTGCTGGCCGACCCGGACGGGCGGCCGGTGCCCCCCGGCGAACCGGGCGAGATCCTGCTGTACGGCGACTGCCTGGCCACCGGCTACCTGGGCCGGCCGGACCTGACCGCCGAGCGGTTCGGTCCCGGCGGGACGCCGGCCGGGCGCCGGCGCTGCTACCGGACCGGGGACCGCGCCCGGGTCGTCGACGGCCGGCTGGCCTTCCTCGGCCGGACCGACCACCAGGTCAAGCTGCGCGGCCACCGGATCGAGCTGGGCGAGGTGGAGGCGGTGCTGGCCGCGCACCCGGCGGTCCGCGAGGCGGTCGTGGTGCTCCGCGACGCCGACGAGCCGGACCGGGCCCACCTGGCCGCCTTCGTCACCGGGGCGGTGCCGCCGACCGAGCTGCGGGCCTGGCTGGCGGAGCGGCTGCCGGCGCCGATGCGGCCGAGCCGGCTGACCGTCGAGCCGGCGCTGCCGCGGACCTCGACCGGCAAGGTGGACCGGACGGCGCTGGCCCGGGGGCGCGGCCGGTGACCGCGGACCAGCCGGGGACGACGGACCAGCCCGGGACCGCGGACCAGCCCGGGACCGCGGACCAGCCCGGGACCGCGGACCAGCCCGGGACCGCGGACCAGCGCGGGACCGCGGAGCGGCCGGGATCCGACCAGCCGCGGACGAGCGCGCTCCGCAACCGCAACTTCGCCCTGCTGTGGACCGGCCAGACGGTCTCCGTGGCCGGCAACGGCATCTTCACCGTCGCGCTGCCGCTGGAGGTGCTCCGGATCGGCGGCAGCCCGCTGCAGCTGGCCCTGGTGGTGAGCGCGCGGCTGATCCCCACCATCCTGCTGCTGCTGGTCGGCGGCGCGCTGGTGGACCGGCTGTCCCGGCGGATGGTCATGCTGGTCTCGGACGCGGTCAGCGGCGTGACCGTCACGGTCTTCGCGGTGCTCGCCGCGCTCGACCAGGTGTCGTTCGGCGGCCTCGTCGTGCTGGCGACGGTCTTCGGGGTGTCCAGCGCGTTCTTCATGCCGGCGTCCACCGCGATCGTGCCGGAGCTGCTGCCGCCGGAGCTGCTGGTCTCCGGCAGCTCGCTGACCCAGCTGAGCCAATCCGTGGCGCAGTACCTGGCCGGCCCGCTGGCCGGCGGCGTGCTGGTCGCCACGCTCGGCACCGGCTGGGCGTTCGCCGTCGACGGGCTGACCTTCCTGGTCAGCGGGCTGTGCCTGGCGGCGATGCGGACGGTGCCGCGCAAGGAGCGGTCCGAGGCGGCGGTGCTGGCCGGCATCGTCGAGGGGCTGCGCTACTGCCGGTCCCAGCCGTGGCTGTGGTGGAGCTTCGTCGGCATCGGGGCGGCCAACATCGTGTCCTTCGTGCCGCTCGCCACCGTCTTCCAGCCGCTGCTGGCCGACCAGGTCTTCGCCGGCGGCGCGGTGCTGCTCGGCATCCTGTACGCGGCCAACGGCGCCGGCAGCGCGCTCGCCGCGCTCTGGATCAAGCGCACCGGCTCGCCGCGGCGGCGGCTGCGGGCGATCTGGATCTCGTGGGCCGGCGCGGGCGTCGCGGCGGCGCTCGTCGGGCTGTCCCCGACGGCCTGGCTGGCCACGTTCTTCGCGGCCGCGCTGTGGTTCGGCATGACGTACGGCAACGTGCTGTGGTTCCCGCTGCTGCAGGAGCAGGTGCCGCCGACGCTGCTCGGCCGGGTGTCGTCAGTGGACTGGCTGCTGTCGCTGGCCCTCAGCCCGGCCGGTGCGCTGGTCGGCGGGGCCGTGGTCGGCTTCACCGGGGTGCGTCCGGCGATCGTGGTCGGCGGCGTGCTCGCCGCGGCCTGCGCGGCCGTGCTGTATCTGCCCGGCGTCCGGGCCCCGGACCGGCGGCCCACCCCGACCCCTGTCCCCGATCGAGAGGCGGACCCGAGATGACCACGGTGGAGACGGTCCGCGGACCGGTCGACGTCGACGCGCTCGGCACCACGCTGATGCACGAGCACGTCTTCATCACCAGCCCGGACGTGGCGGCCAACTACGGCGAGCTCTGGTGGGACGAGGAGGAGCGGGTCGCCGACGCGGTCGACCAGCTGCGCCGGCTGGCCGACCTCGGGGTGCGCACCCTGGTCGACCCGACCGTGGTCGGGCTGGGCCGCTATCTGCCCCGGGTGGCGCGGGTGAACGCCGAGGTGGACATCAACATCATCGTCGCGACCGGGATGTACATCTTCGACGAGCTGCCGCTGGCGCTGAAGTTCCAGGGCCCGGGCACGCCGTACGGCGGGCCGGAGCCGCTGACCGAGTGGTTCCTGCGGGACATCCGCGAGGGTATCGGCGGGACCGGCATCAAGGCCGCGTTCCTCAAGTGCGTGGTCGAGGCGCAGGGGCTGACGCCGGACCAGACCCGGCTGCAGCTGGCCGTGGCGGCCACCCACGTGGAGACCGGCGCGCCGATCACCGTGCACACCAACTCGGAGTTCGGCACCGGGCGGCTGGCCCTGGACCTGTACGAGCGGGAGGGCGTCGACCTGACCAAGGTGGTCATCAGCCACGCCGGCGACTCCAACGACCTGGACTACCTGCGCGAGCTGGCCGACCGCGGCGCCACCCTGGGGTGCGACCGCTTCGGCAACAACACCCAGAACAGCAACGACGACCGGGTCGCCACCGTGGCCGCGCTGTGCCGGGAGGGCTATGCCGACCGCATCGTGCTGTCCCACGACGTGTCCTGCTTCATCGACTTCTTCGCCCTCGACGTGCCCAAGCAGGCGCTGGCCCGGATCTCGCCGGACTGGAACCTGGAATACCTGAGCCGGATCGGGGTGCCGGCGCTGCTCGCCGCCGGCGTCACCGAGGACCAGGTGACGACGATGATGGTGGACAACCCCCGCCGCTACTTCACCCCGATCGGGCACGAAAGTCGCGAATAGTCGCGAAGTCCGTAAGCTCGGCGGCATGCCCAGGCTCCTCGGCTCCGCGCGACGCCGGGTCGAGGACGCCGAGCTGCTGCGGGGTGCCGGCACCTTCGTGGACGACCTGCGGATCGACGGGGCGCTGCGGCTGGTGTTCGTCCGCTCGCCGCTGCCGCACGCCCGGATCGCCGGGATCGACACCGCGGCGGCGGCCGCCGCGCCCGGCGTGGCTGCCGTGTTCACCGCGGCCGACCTGGACCTGCCGGCGCACCACGGGTTCGAGCCGGTCAACGACGCCTGCGCCCGGCCGCCGCTGGCCCGGGACAAGGTGCGCTGCGTGGGCGACGCGGTCGCGGTGGTGGCGGCCGGGACCACCGCCCAGGCGACCGACGCGGCCGAGCTGGTCCGGGTGGACTGGGACCCGCTGGCGGCCGTGGTCGACCCGGAGGCGGCGCTGGCCCGGGGCGCGCCGGCGCAGTTCGAGGAGCTCGGCGGCAACCTGGCCGCCGGCCAGCGGTCCGACCCGGCGCTCGACCCGCTGGCCGGGGCCGAGGTGGTGGTCCGGGCCCGGATCGGCAGCCACCGGGTCGCGGTGGCGCCGCTGGAGTGCAACGGCATCGCGGTCCGCCCCGGCACCGACCCGCTGCTGACCGCGTGGGTGCCGACCCAGCTGCCGCACTGGTGGCGCGACCACGTCGCCGGCCTGTTCGGGCTCGACCCGGCCCGGGTCCGGGTGGTGGCGCCGCACGTCGGCGGCGGCTTCGGCGGCAAGGTCGGCGTCTTCCCCGAGCACACCGTGGCGGTGGCGGCCGCGCTGCGGCTGGGCCGGCCGGTCACCTGGGCGGAGACCCGCTCGGAGAACCTCACCGCGATGCACGGCCGGGCGATGACCGCCTGGGCCGAGCTCGGGCTGCGCCGCACCGGCGAGATGACCGGGCTCCGGCTGCGGGTGCTCGGCGACGCGGGGGCGTACGCGGGGTTCGCCGGCACGCTGGCGGTCGGGCCGACGTACGCGATGGCGCCGGGGCCGTACCGGATCCCGGCGGTGGGCTACGACGCGGCGGTGGCGCTGACCAACACCACCCCGGTCGGCGGCTACCGCGGCTCCGGCCGGCCGGAGGCGACCGCGGTGCTGGAGCGGCTGGTCGACCTCGCCGCGCGGCGGCTGGAGCTGGACCCGGCCGAGCTGCGCCGGCGCAACCTGCTGCGACCCGCCGACTTCCCGGCCACCACCGCGGTCGGCACCACGTACGACACCGGCGACTACCCGCGGGCGCTGGCCGAGGCGTTGCGGATCGCCGGCTATCCCGGGCTGCGGGCCGAGCAGGCCAGGCGGCGGGCGGCCGGCGACCGGGTCGCGCTGGGCATCGGGGTGGCCTGCTACGTCGAGGTCACCGCCGGCGGCCCGGCCCGGGAGTGGGCGTCGGTGACGGTGCACGACGACGGCTCCGCCACCGCCGCCGCCGGCACGTCCGCGCACGGGCAGGGGCACGCGACCGCGTTCGGCACCCTCGTCGCCGACCGGCTCGGCATCCCCGCCGACCGGGTCCGCTACGTCCAGTCCGACACCGCGGTGGTGCCCCGCGGCGGCGGCACCGGCGGGTCCCGGTCGCTGCAGCTCGGCGGCAGCGCCGTGCATGCGGCCGCCGGGGTGGTGCTCGACCGGGCCCGCGAGCTGGCCGCCGACCTGCTGGAGGCGGCGCCGGACGACATCGTGGTCACCGCCGACGGCCGGCTCGGCGTGATCGGCGACCCGGAGCAGGCGGTCGGCTGGCCCGAGCTCGCCGCGGCGGCGGCCGGCCGGGGCGAGCGGCTGCACGCCGAGCTGGACGCCGAGCAGGGCGGGGCGACGTACCCGTTCGGCAGCCACGTCTCGGTGGTCGAGGTCGACCTGGACACCGGCCTGGTCCGGCCGGTCCGGCACGTCGCCGTGGACGACTGCGGCACCGTGCTCAACCCGCTGCTGGTCCGCGGCCAGCAGCACGGCGGCATCGCCCAGGGCATCGGGCAGGTGCTGTGGGAGCACGCCGGCTTCGACGCCGACGGCAACCCGGTGACCGGCACGCTGGCGGACTACACCGTCCCGGCCGCGGCCGACCTGCCCGACTTCGAGGTGGCGAGCACCGAGACGCCGACCCCGCACAACCCGCTCGGGGCCAAGGGCATCGGCGAGGCCGGCACCGTCGGGGCGATCCCGGCGGTGCACAACGCCGTCGTCGACGCGCTGGCCCACCTGGGCGTACGGCACCTGGAGACGCCGTGCACGCCCGAGCGGGTGTGGTCGGCGATCCGGGCCGCGGCCGGCGGCGACGCCGGGGAGGGGTGGCGGGAGCCGCCGGACTTCTTCGCCGCGCTGCCGGTCCGGGCGGCCGCCGCGCAGCCCGAGGCGTCGCTGCTGTGAGCGACCCGCTGCGGGTGGGCATCGTCGGCGCGGGCCCGCGCGGCACCATCGCGCTGGACCGGGTGGTCGCCAACGCCGACCTGGTCCCGGACCGGCCGATCGTGGTGCACCTGGTCGACCCGGCTGAGCCGGGTGCCGGCCGGGTGTTCCGCACCGACCAGTCGCCCGAGCTGCTGATGAACACGGTCTGTGCCGACGTCACCGTCTTCACCGACGACAGCGTGCGGTGCGCGGGCCCGGTCCGGCCCGGGCCCAGCGTCTACCAGTGGGCCCGGCTGGTCGCCGACGGCACCGTCGCCGACGGGCTCCCGGCCGCGGTCGTCGCCGAGGCGCGCCGGCTGGAGCCATGGACGTACGCGACCCGTGCCTTCACCGGCCACTACCTGAGCTGGGCGGTCCGGCACGTCGCGGCCGGCGCCCCGGCCCGGGTGGCGGTCGAGCTGCACCGGCAGCAGGCGGTGGCGGTCGAGGACCTGCCCGGCGGTGGGCAGCTGCTCCGGCTGGCCGACGGCACCGCCCGCCCGGTCGACGCGCTGGTCCTGGCCACCGGCCACTCCGCGGTCCGGCCGACCGCCGAGGAGGCGCGGCTGCGCGACTTCGCCGCCGGCGCCGGCCTGCGCTACGTGCCGCCGGCCAGCCCGGCCGACGTCGACCTGGACCCGGTCGCGCCCGGCGAGCCGGTGCTGCTGCGCGGGCTGGGCCTCAACTTCTTCGACTACGTCGCGCTGCTGACCGCCGGCCGCGGCGGGCGGTTCGAGCGGTCCGGCGACGGCCTGGCCTACCGGCCGTCGGGCCGGGAGCCGCTGCTGTGGGCCGGCTCCCGGCGCGGCACCCCGCACGCGTCCCGGCCCGAGGTGCGCCAGGCGGTGCCGACCAAGCACCGGCCGCGGTTCCTCACCGACGAGGCCGTCGACGCCTTCCGCCGGCAGGCCGGGTGCGGGCGGCTCGACTTCGTCCGCGACGTCTGGCCGTACGTCGTCCGCGAGGTCGAGTGGGTCTACTACGACCGGGTGCTGGCCGGCGACCCGGAGCGCCGGGTGGCGGTGCGGGCGGTGCTGGACGGGCTCGCCCCCGGGGACCCGGCGGTGCCGGCGCGGTTGGCCGACCTGGTGCCGGAGCCGGGGGTCCGGCTGGACTGGGCGGCGCTGCACCGGCCGGCCGCCGGCCGGCGGTTCCGGGACCACGCCGACTACACCGGCTGGATCCGGGGCCGGCTGCGCGAGGACGTCGACCGGTCGCTCGCCGGCCCCGACGGCAGCCCGGCCAAGGCGCTGGCGGCGGCGCTGCGGGACCTGCGCGCCCCGATCAGCCGGGTGGTGTCGCACCAGGGCCTGCGCGGCGGGTCGTACCGGGCGGACCTCGAGGACTGGTTCACCGGGCTGTTCAACACGATCGCCAACGGGCCGCCGGTGCTGCGGGTGGAGCAGCTCGGGGCGCTGGTCGACGCCGGGGTGGTCCGCTTCCTCGGGCCCGACCTGCGGGTCACCGAGGACCCGACCGGGCCGGCGTTCACGGCCTGGTCGCCGGCGGTGCCCGGGGAGCCGGTGCGCGCGCGGGTGCTCATCGACGCCTGGCTGCACGACACCGACCTGCGCCGCACCGCCGACCCGCTGCTCGGCTCGCTGGTCCGGGGCGGCCAGGCCCGCCCGCACGTGATCCCGGACGGGGCGGGGGACCCGTACCGGACCGGCGGCCTGGACGTCAGCGAGGGCGCCCAGGAGGTGGTCGACGCCGCCGGCCGGCCGCACCCGGGGCGGTTCGCGTACGGCCCGCCGATCGAGTCGGTGCAGTGGCTGACGGCGACGATCGCCCGCCCGGGCAGCAACTCCAGCACGCTGCTGCAGGGCGACCTGATCGCCCGCCGGGCGCTGGTGGCGGCCGCCCGCTCCGCTTGAGTGGCTCAAGACGCCGAGTTAGGGTCGAAGCACCACATGAAGTGATCAAAGGTGCATCGCGAGAGGATTCGATCATGCCGCCCTTCGAGTTGACGGCGGCGGAGCGCTCCCTGTTGCCGACCGCGGAGGACGTCGACTTCTACCGCGAGCACGGCTGGTTCCTGTCACCGCCGCTGTTCGACCCGGCCGAGCTGGCCGAGGGGGTGGCGACGAGCGAGCGGTTCTACCGTGGCGAGCGGGACCGGGTGCTGCCGCGCAAGCCGCACCGCTCGGCGTACTGGGAGGCCCGGCACGGCGACGTGCAGCGGCACAACGACTACATCGCCTACGAGAGCGACACGATCCGGCGGATCTTCTGCAAGCCGCTGGTGGCGGCGGTGGCGGCCCGGCTGATGGGCGCCCGCTCGGTGCGGTTGTGGAGCAGCACCCTGATCTACAAGCCGCCGCGCCCGGACGAGGGCAGCAACGTGGTGCCCTGGCACACCGACCTGCACCACTGGCCGACCTGCACGTCGGACAAGCTGGTGACCGCGTTCATCCCGCTGCACGACTGCACCGACGAGCACGGCACGCTGACCGTGCTGGACGGCAGCTCGCGGTGGGAGGAGCTGCCGCCGCAGCCGGGGGACGACCCGACGTCGCACTTCGCCGACCGGCCGGCGGCGGCGCTGGAGTCGGCGGTGACCGCGGTGGCCGCGCACAACGGGGCGGCGGTCGACCCGGTGCCGCTGCGCTACCGCGTCGGCCAGGTGAGCTTCCACCACTGCCGGACCTACCACTCCAGCGGCCCCAACCGCAGCACGACGGCCCGGCGGGTGGTGACGATCCGGTTCCAGGACGAGGCCAACGCGTGGCGCCCGGCGCACACGTCCACCGGCGAGCCGGTCGCGTACAGCCACGACGACCTGGTCCGCCGCACCGAGCGGGGCGAGCCGGACTACCGGGACGCCGACTTCTGCCCGGTGTTGTGGGAGGAGCCGGAGCCGGCCGCGGCGACGGGCGCCTGAGGCGGGTGTGCCACGACCCGGGCAGCAGCCGCGCCCCCGTCCCGCCGGACGCCGGACCGGTGCGGGCGCACGGGCCGGTGCGGCTCGCCACCGCTGAGCGCGCGACCGTCCTCGGGCACCTCGCGGTGCCGGCCGTCCCGGGCCGCGGCCGGGTCGTGCTGCTGCCGGACGTCCGCGGGCTGCACCCGTTCTACCGCGACCTGGCGGTCCGCTTCGCCGAGGCCGGGTTCAGCACGCTGGCCCTGGACCTGTACGGGCGGACCGCCGCCGGGGAGGATCGCGGGCCCGACTTCGACTGGCGACCGCACGTCGAGCAGGTGCGGCCCGAGCAGGTCGACGCCGACGTGGCGGCCGCGCTGGAGCATCTGGCCGCGGTCGACGACGGGCCGGCGTACGCGGTCGGCTTCTGCTTCGGCGGCGGGCAGTCCTGGCGGCTGGCCGGGGCCGGGCTCGGGCTGGCCGGCGCGGTCGGCTTCTACGGGCTGCCGCACCTGGTGGGCGAGGTCGGCCCGGGCGACGCGCCGAGGCTGCTGCTGCTGGCCGGGGACGACGACGAGACCCCGGCGGCGGCATACGAGGAGCTGACCGGCCGGCTGCGGGCGGCCGGGGCGCCGTTCGCGGCGCACACCTATCCGGGGGCGCCGCACTCGTTCTTCGACCGGACCGCCGAGCGGTGGGCGGACGTGTGCGGGGACGCGTGGCGGCGGCTGCTCGCCTTCGTTCAGCGGCCGGCGCCGGCGGGGGAGCTGCCGGCCGGGGAGCTGCCGGGCGCGGGGCGGCTGGTGCCGGGGCTGCCGGGGCGGTCGTACACCGCCGAGGAGGTCTTCGCGACCGAGACCGAGCGGGTGTTCCGCGGCTCGTGGATCTGCCTGGACCGGACCGAGGCGGTGGCCGAGCCGGGGGCGTACCAGGTGCACCAGGTGGCCGACGAGAGCGTGCTGCTGGTCCGCGGCAAGGACGGGGTGCTGCGGGCGTTCCTCAACTTCTGCCGGCACCGCGGGGCGCGGCTGTGCCTGGAGCCGGACGGCCGGCTCGGCAAGTCGGTCCGCTGCCCGTACCACGGCTGGTCGTACGGGCTGGACGGCCGGCTGGTGGCCGCGCCCAACCTGGCCGAGCTGCCGGCCGGCACCCGCGACTCGCACGGGCTGCTGCCGGTCCGGCTGGCCGAGTGGCTCGGCTACGCCTGGGTCGACCTGAACGGCGAGGCCGAGCCGCTGGCCGAGGCCGGGCCGCGCCGGGCCGCCGCCGTGCTCGGCAGCCCGGAGAAGCTGGGCCGCTACCGGCTGGACGAGCTGCGCCGCACCCACGTCCGCCAGTACGACGTGGCGGCGAACTGGAAGCTCATCACCGAGAACTTCATGGAGTGCTACCACTGCGGGCCGCTGCACCCGGAGCTGACCGGCGTGCTCCCGCAGTTCGCGACCGGCCGCGGCACCATGACCGGCACCGGCACCGGCGCCTCGTTCGCCCCCGGCGCCGGCTATTCGCTGTCCGGCCGGGCCGCCGGGCCGCGGTTGCCCGGGCTGCGGCCCGACGACGACCAGCTGCACGCCTTCGTCGCCTTCCCGTCCGCCTTCGTCGTGCTCACCCCGGACCACGCCGCGGTCTACCGGCTGCGGCCGGTCGCGGCCGGGCGCACCACGCTGGTCGTGGACACGCTCTTCCCGGCGGACGCGGCCGAGCGCCCCGGCTTCGAGCCGGAGGACACCGTCGACCTGCGCGACATCACCGTCCGGCAGGACGTCGAGGCGGTCGAGCGGTGCCAGCTGGGGGTACGGTCGCGGGCGTACGCGGGCGTGCTGGTGCCGGCCGAGCACCCGGTCCTGGCGTTCTACCGCGACCTGTTCGGCGCGCTCGGGGAGCCGGTCCCGCCGGAGTACGCGCCGTGACGGCCGACCGCCCGAAGGCGCCGGGCCGCACCGAGACGCCGGGCCGTCCCGAGGCGGCGGGCCCTCCCGAGGCGCTGGTCCTCGCCGACCCGGCCGACGTGCCCGACCCGTGGCCCGCGGAGCTGGCCCGGGTGGTGCGGCCGGTCTGGTGGGGTCCCCGGGAGCTCGCCGAGCTGCCGGCCGGCGACCCGCGCCGGGCCGGCTGCCAGGTGCTGGTCGCCACCCCGCAGCGGCTGGACGCGGCCGCGCTGGCCGGGCTGCCGCGGCTGCGGCTGGTCGTCGCGACCACCACCGCGGTCGACTACCTCGACGCCGAGCACTGCGCCGGGCGCGGGATCGCGGTCCGCAACACCGCCGACTACGCCGGCACCTCGGTCGCCGAGCACGCCGTCGCGCTGCTGCTGGCCTCGGTCCGGCGGCTGGGCGCGGCCGAGGCGGCGGCCCGGGCCGGGGCGCCCCGGCCAGACCATGCCGGCGCATTCGAGCTGGCCGGCCGCACCGCCGGCGTCGTCGGCCCGGGCGACATCGGCGGCCGGATCGCCGCCATCGCGGCCGGCTTCGGCATGCGGGTGCTGGTCACCGGCCGCCGCCGGCCGGCGCCGCCGGGCACCGAGCCGGTCGAGCTGGACGAACTGCTGCGGCGCTCGGACGCGGTCTTCCTGGCCGTGCCGCTCACGCCGGCGACCCGCGGGCTGCTCGACGCCCGCCGGCTGGCCCTGCTGCGGCCGACCGCCCACCTGGTCAGCATCGCGCCGGACGAGGTGGTCGACCGGGCCGCGCTGGCCGCGGCGCTGACCGCCGGCCGCCTCGGCGGCGCCGGGCTCGACCTGGTCGGCGACGCCGGGCCGTACCGGGACCTGCCCCGCCTCGTCCTCACCCACCGGTGGGGGATCCGCACCGAGCAGGCCCGCCACCGCCGCGTCGAGCGGTGGGTCACCGCCGTGCGCGACGGCGTCGCCGCCGGCCTCGACCTGACCCGAGCCAGCTAGGAGGTCCGCGGTGTCCACCACTGTCGAAACCACCACGTTCGCCGCCGCCGAGGAGCGCGTCACCGAGCTGGAGGAGCACGGCTTCACCGTCGTCCCGGACGCGCTCGCCCCCGACCTGGTGGCCCGGCTGTCCGCGGCCATGGACCGGGCGCTGGCCAGCCACCCGGAGCGCATCCGGTCCGAGCCGGAGAAGCGGCGCAGCCAGCTGTACGGCATCCCGGCCCTCGACCCGGCCTTCGTCGAGCCGCTGCTGCAGCCGACCACGATGCCGATCGTCTGCACGTTCCTGGGCTGGAACATCCACCTGCACCACTCGCACGCGGACCTCACCCGGCCGCTGCCGCCGGGCGAGCGGTCCAGCTTCCGGTGGCACCGGGACATGCAGAGCACGACGTACACGCTGCCGCCGCCGCTGCCGCTGCTGTCGATCAAGGTCGGCTACTTCCTCACCGACGTGAACACCCCGGACCGCGGCAGCGTCATGGTCATCCCGGGCAGCCACCGCCGCGACCAGCCGCACCGGGCCGAGGATGTCGCCCAGGACCAGCCGACCGCCGTGCCGGTGCTCGCGCCGGCCGGGTCCGCGCTGCTGCTGGACGCGCGCACCTGGCACTCGGTCGGCAAGAACTTCTCGACGGACGAGCGGCGGATGGCGTACTACGCGTACACGTACCGGTGGATCCGGCCGAGCGAGGACGTGGACCTGCCGCCGGACCGGCTGGCCGCGCTCGACCCGGTGCAGCGGCAGCTGCTCGGGGCGGCGACGTCCGTCCAGGGGTTCCACTTCCCGCGGGCCGAGGACGTGCCGCTGCGGGAGCTGGTGCGGGCGAGCCCGATCCGGCCGCGGACGCTGGAGGCGGAGTTGACCGCGTGACCGGCGGGCACCAGGTCCGCGGGCACCAGGTCCGCGGGCACGGGGTCCGCGGCCGTCACGGGGTCCGCGGCCATTACGGGGTCCGCAGGGCGCCGCCGTCCATCACGATGTTGGTCCCGGTCAGCGCGGACGCGGCCGGTGACAGCACGAAGGCGGCCAGCGTGGCCAGCTCGGCCGGCGAGCTGTCCCGGCCGAGCACGGCCGCGTCCCGGGCCCGGCCGGGCTCGGCGCTGCCGGGGCCGCCGGTCAGCTCGTCCATCTCCCGCAGGCTGTCGGTGGTCACCCGGCCCGGCAGCAGGCTGTTGACCCGGACCCCGGCCGGCCCGACCTCGTCGGCCAGCAGCTTGGCCGCCATGGCCAGCCCGGGCCGCAGCCCGGAGGAGATGGCCAGCCGGGCCATCGGCGCCCGCGCGGTGGTGGACAGCACGAACAGCACCGAGCCGCCCGGCCCGGTCGCCCCGGCGACCGCCCGGGCGACGCCCAGCGCGCCCAGGAAGACCGACTCGAAGCCGTCCCGCCAGTCCTGCGCGGTCACGTCGGCCAGGTGGCCCGGCCGCGGCGACGGGCCGCTGACCAGCGCGCCGTCCACCCGCCCGTACGCCTCCCGCGCGGCCGCGACGACCCGCGGACCGGTGGCCGGGTCGGCGTTGTCGGCCTCGATCCCGGTGGCCGCCGCCGGGCCGCCGAGCTCGTCGGCCGCCGCCCGCACGGCCCCGCCGTCGCGGCCGGTCAGCACCACCCGGGCCTGCTCGGCGACCAGCACCCGGGCCACCGCCAGGCCGAGGCCGCGACTGGCACCGGTGAGCACGTACACCCGATCGCGCAGGCCCAGATCCATGGCCGCCAGCGTCGCACGGCCCGCCCGCCCCGCCGCCGCCCGGCCGCCGGGCCGCTGACCCGAGGAGCGTCATGTCGACCCCGCCCGAGACCGCCCCGACCGCCGTCAGCGCCCTGCGCGACTCGACCAGCCGCCTCAAGCTGGGCGTCTTCTCGTTCAACTGCTCCGGCGGGCTCAACATCAGCGCGCTGCCCCGCAAGTACCACGTCAGCTGGGAGCACACCTCGGCCATCGCCCGGCTGGCGGACACCGCCGGGCTGGAGTTCCTGCTGCCGGTGGCCAAGTGGCGCGGCTTCGGCGGCATCACCGACTTCTACGGCGAGTCGTACGAGACGCTCACCTGGGCCGCCGGCATCGCCGCCCAGACGAGCCAGATCACCGTCGCCGCGACCGTGCACGTGCCGGTGGTGCACCCGACCTTCGCCGCCAAGGCGGGCATGACCGTCGACCACATCTCCGGCGGCCGGTTCGCGCTGAACATGGTGATGGGCTGGTATCCGCTGGAGATCGCCCAGTTCGGCATCACCCCGGGGGAGCACGACGACCGCTACCGGTACGGCGACCAGTGGGCCACCGCGCTGCAGCGGCTGTGGACCGAGGACGAGCCGTTCGACTACGAGGCCGACCGGATCGCGATCCACTCCGCGCTGTCCAAGCCCAAGCCGCTGCGCCGCCCGCTGCTGATGAACGCCGGCACCTCCGCCGCCGGCCTCGACTTCACCGCCAAGCACTGCGACTTCAGCCTGGCCAGCCGCAACGAGATCGACGGGTCGGCCGAGTACGTCGCCCGGATCAAGGACGTGGCCCGCAGCCGCTACGACCGCGACCTCGGCGTGCTCAACGTCGCCCATGTCATCTGCGCCGACACCGAGCGGGAGGCGCGCCGCCGGCACGACGCCATCCTCGAGGCCGGCGACACCGTCGCGGTGCAGAACTTCACCCGCGACATCGCCACCGGCAGCCAGTCGTACGAGGAGACGCTGGCGAAATACAGCCACTACTTCATCACCAGCGGCGGCGGGATCCCGCTGGTCGGCACGCCGGAGCAGGTGGCCGACGGGATGGTCCGGCTCAGTCAGGCGGGCTTCGACGGGCTGGCGCTGGGCTTCTTCGACTACCTCGACGACCTCGGCGCCTTCACCGAAACCGTGCTGCCGCTGCTCCGCCAGGCCGGCGTGCACGCCTGAGACAGCCGGGAGGCCCGGCCGCGTGCTGCGGCCGGGCCTCCCGGGAGTCCCCGTGTGGTGTCGGTCAGACGCGGCGACCGATTCCGCGACGGGTGGCGGCCCGGTAGATCAGCAGCGCGACGACGGCACCGATGATCGAGCCGATGATGCCCGAGGGCTGAAGCGCGCCCTCGTCCAGGTCCTTGCCGAAGATCAGCCAGCCGAGCAGGCCACCGATGAACGAGCCGACGATGCCGAGCACGATCGTCGCGCCGATGCCCATCGGGTCCTTACCGGGCACCAGAGCGCGGGCGATGAAGCCGGCGATGGCGCCGATGATGATGAGCGAGATGATGAACCAGAGCACGGGTTCCTCCACTGTGTCGTGACGGCCCCACACCGCCACATACGGTCACCGCTCTGATTACCCCGGCCCGATGGCGTCCAATCGCGACTCCTTGATCCGGCTTGCGGCCCGCCGCGGCAGCGTCGTGACGGGGGAGTCCCGCGGTGTGCGCGACGGCGCCGGGGACTATCCTTTGGCTGCTCGTCGCCGTGCCCGGCCGGTCATGGCGACGCTGTCGACCAGCCCGGAGGCCTCGAGTGACCCTCACCGCTCCCTCGCCGATCGTCAGCCGCCCCGACCCGGTGCGGCCGACCAGCCGGGGCTCGGTCCTGCTGGACCTGCTGCGCACGACCGACCACAAGACCATCGGCAAGATGTACCTGGTCACCTCGTTCGCGTTCTTCCTCGCGGGCGGGATCATGGCCTTGCTGATGCGCGGCGAGCTGGCCCGCTCCGGCATGCAATATCTCAGCCTGGAGCAGTACAACCAGCTCTTCACCATGCACGGCACGATCATGCTGCTGCTGTTCGCGACACCGATGGTGTTCGCGTTCGCCAACCTGGTGCTGCCGCTGCAGATCGGCGCCCCGGACGTGGCGTTCCCGCGGCTCAACGCCTTCTCCTACTGGCTGTTCCTGTTCGGTGGGCTCACCGTGATGCTCGGCTTCCTCGCGCCGGGCGGGGCGGCCGACTTCGGGTGGTATGCGTACTCGCCGCTCACCGACGCGATCAACTCGCCGGGCGTCGGCGCCGACCTGTGGTTCGTCGGGCTCGCCATCGGCGGCCTGGGCACCATCCTCGGCGGCGTCAACATGATCACCACGGTGATCTGCCTGCGGGCGCCCGGCATGACGATGTTCCGGATGCCGATCTTCACCTGGAACATCCTGGTCACCAGCGTGCTGGTGCTGCTGGCCTTCCCGATCCTCACCGCCGCGATCTTCGGCGTGGTGGCCGACCGCAAGCTCGGCGCCCAGGTCTTCGATGCGGAAAACGGCGGGGCGATCCTCTGGCAGCACCTGTTCTGGTTCTTCGGCCACCCCGAGGTCTACATCGTGGCGCTGCCGTTCTTCGGCATCATCACGGAGATCATCCCGGTCTTCAGCCGCAAGCCGATCTTCGGCTACAAGGGCCTGGTCGGGGCGACGATCGCGATCGCCGCGCTGTCGGTCGCGGTCTGGGCGCACCACATGTTCGCCACCGGCGCGGTGCTGCTGCCGTTCTTCGCGTTCCTGACCTATCTCATCGCGGTGCCCACCGGGATCAAGTTCTTCAACTGGATCGGCACCATGTGGCGGGGCTCGATCAGCTTCGAGACGCCGATGCTGTGGTCGATCGGCTTCCTGGTCACCTTCCTGCTCGGCGGGCTGACCGGGGTGCTGCTCGGCTCGCCGCCGATCGACTTCCACCTCAACGACTCGTACTTCGTGGTGGCGCACTTCCACTACGTGCTCTTCGGCACGATCGTCTTCGCGGTGTTCGCCGGGATCTACTTCTGGTTCCCCAAGTTCACCGGCCGCTACCTGGACGAGAAGCTCGGCAAGCTGCACTTCTGGGCCACCTTCGTGGGCTTCCACCTGACCTTCCTGGTGCAGCACTGGCTGGGCGCCGAGGGCATGCCCCGGCGCTACGGCGACTACCTGCCGCAGGACGGCTTCACCACGCTCAACACGATCTCCACGGTGGGTGCCTTCCTGCTCGGCGTGGCGACCGTGCCGTTCCTGTGGAACGTCTACCGGTCGTACCGGTTCGGCGAGGTGGTGACCGCGGACGACCCGTGGGGCCACGGCAACTCGCTGGAGTGGGCGACGTCCTGCCCGCCGCCGCGGCACAACTTCGTCACCATGCCGCGGATCCGGTCCGAGCGGCCGGCCTTCGAGGCGCACTACCCGCACCTCGCGGAGCGGCTGGAGATCGAGGCCCACTCGGGCAGCGGACCGACGGGGCCGGACAACCTGGCCGGCGCGGAGACCGGGCCGCGCCAGGGCGCCAAGGACCCGGACCCCACCTGATCGAGACAGAGGAAGCGGCCCTTTGTGACCTCCTGTAGGCGACTGATATCGTAGCGTGATCCACGGTCCCGTTCGGACGACGGTCGTCCGGCGGGGCCGCTCTCCCCGCGTACGACCTCTTCCCATGCACCCACACTCCGTGCTTGTCACCGTCACCGGGTACGACCGACCCGGGGTCACCTCGGCCCTCTTCGCGGCCCTGGCCGCGCACGACGTCGAGGTGCTGGACGTCGAGCAAGTGGTGATCAGCGACCGGCTGGTGCTCGGCGTGGTGCTCGCGCTGCACGGCGATCCCGCGCCGCTGCGCCGGGCCGTCACCCATGCCGCCGAGGCGCTCGGCACCGAGGTCGAGGTGAGCATCACCGAGGACCCGGAGGAGGTCGCCGCCCGGGTGCCGGTCCGGCACCACGTGCTGGTGCTGGGCCGCCCGCTGCGGGCCGGCGCGGTCGGCGAGATGGCCCGCCGGATCACCGATCTAGGCGGCAACATCGACTCGATCGTCCGGCTCACCCACCGCCCGGTCACCGCGCTGGAGCTGGTGGTGTCCGGCGCCGACGTGCGCCGGCTGGGCGACGGGCTGGTCGCCGGCGCGGCCGCCGCCGGGGTCGACGTGGCGGTGGAGCGGGCCGGGCTGCAGCGCCGGGCCAAGCGGCTGCTGCTGCTCGACCTCGATGCCGCGGTGACCGGCTGCGACCAGCTGGGCGCGCTGGCCGACGAGGTCGGCCGGGGGGCCGAGTCCCGCCGGCTGCTCGCCGAGGCACACGGCCGGCCCACGGTCGAGGTCGTGCAGGCCCGGGCCGCGCTGGTGGCCGGCGCCCCGGTCTCCTGCCTGGAGGCGGTGCACGGCCGGGTGCAGTGGACCCACGGCTCCCGGGCGCTGCTCGGCGCGGCCCGCCGGGCCGGCTACCGCTGCGGTGTGGTCACCGGCGGGATCACCCAGGTCGCCGAGCGGCTGGTGGACGGGTTGGCGCTGGACTTCCTGGCCGCCAACCGGCTGGAGACCGCCGACGGCCGGCTGACCGGCCGGGTCGTCGGCGAGGTGGTCGACCGGCGCGGGCGGGCCCGGGCACTGGTGCGGTTCGCGGAGGCGTACGGGGTGCCGCTGAGCCAGACCGTCGCGGTCGGCTGCGGGGCGGAGGCCGCCGAGCTGATCAGCATGGCTGGGCTCGGGGTCGCGGTGGACACCACCCGGCCGCCGGCCGAGGGCGAGCCGACCCGCAGCGCCCACCTGGACGCGCTGTTCTTCGTGCTCGGCCTGCGTCCCGACGAACCCGGCGCTCCGGCCCCCGCGGCCCCTCGCCTCACCACCTCCGCCCGCGACGGACGGCCCGCGCCCCCGACTGACGGCTCGGCTGCGCGACTGACGGCCTGGGTGCGCGAGTGACGGCTCGGGTGCGCGACTGACGGCTCGGGTGCGCGACTGACGGCTCGGGTGCGCGAGTGACGGCTCGGGTGCGCGAGTGACGTCGCCAGCGCCGTCAGTCGCGGCCGCAGGCCGTCAGTCGCGGTGGCAAGTCGTCAGTCGGTGGAGGGGGCGGGACGGAGGACGGGGGAGCCGAGGAGGGTGATGCCGGCGGCGCGCATGCGGTCGAGGGCGGCGGTGGTGGTGGTGGGGGAGACACCGGCGGTCAGGTCCAGGCGGACGGTGGTGGCGAAGCCGGCTGCGGCGGCGTCCAGCGCGGTCGCCGCCACGCAGTGGTCGGTCGCGATGCCCATCACCTCGACCGCGTCCACCCCGGCCGCCCGCAGCCAGTCGGCCAGCATGGCGCCATTGGGCCCGTGCCCCTCGAAGCCCGAATAGGCCGCCGCGTGCTCGCCCTTGTCGAAGACCGCGTCCACCCGGGACCGGTCCAGCCCCGGGTGCAGCTCCTCGCCGCCGGAGCCGACCACGCAGTGCCGCGGCCAGCTGGTCACGAAGTCCGGCGTCGCCGAGAAGTGCGCCCCCGGGTCGATGTGGTGGTCCCGGGTGGCCACCACGGTCGCGTAGCCGCCCTCGGCCAGCCGGGCCGAGATCGCCGCGGCCACGTCGGCACCGCCGGCCACGGCGAGCGATCCGCCCTCGGCGAAGTCCTTTTGCACGTCCACCACGATGGCCGCGAGCGTCATGGGGATCCCTCCAGCAGGACGGTCGGCAGGGCGGGCTCGCCCCGGGACAGCTTCAACCCCTCCCACGGCACCGTACGCAAGGCGGCGCGCAGGTGGTCCCGCGACTGCTCCAGCGTGGGCAGGTCGTCGACCCGGGTCCCGCCGCGCACCAGCGGCACCTGCAGCAGCCGGTCGTGCTCGCCGACCTCGGGGCCGCCCCGGGTGACCAGCACCTCCTCGGTCGCGGTGCCGGTGGACCGGTGCCGGCGGACCGCGGTCTTGCGGCCGCCCCGGGTGCCCTTGTGCTCGGAGCGCTTGGCCACGGGCCGGCCCTCCACCTCGACCAGCTTGTAGACCATGCCGGCGGTCGGCGCGCCGGAGCCGGTCACCACCGAGGTGCCCACCCCGTACGCGTCCACCGGCGCCGAGGCCAGCGCGGCCAGCGCCCACTCGTCCAGGTCGCCGGACAGCACGATCCGGGTGCCGGTGGCGCCGAGCGAGTCGAGCTGCTCGCGGGTCTGGTGGGCCAGCACGGACAGGTCGCCGGAGTCGATCCGGACCGCGCCCAGCTCCGGCCCGGCCACCTCGACCGCGGTGCGGATGCCCTGGGCGATGTCGTACGTGTCCACCAGCAGCGTGGTGCCGACGCCGAGCGTCGCCACCTGCGCCTTGAACGCGGCCGCCTCGCTGTCGTGCAGCAGCGTGAACGCGTGCGCGGCGGTGCCGCTGGTCGGGATGCCGTGGCGGCGGCCGGCCTCCAGGTTGGAGGTGGAGGCGAAACCGGCCAGGTACGCCGCCCGGGCCGCCCCGACCGCGGCCTCCTCGTGGGTGCGCCGGGAGCCCATCTCGATCAGCGGCCGGTCGCCGGCCGCGGTGACCATCCGGGCGGCCGCCGACGCGACCGCGCTGTCGTGGTTGAAGATCGACAGCGCCAGCGTCTCCAGCAGCACCGCCTCGCCGAACGTGCCGGTGACGGTGAGCACCGGCGAGCCGGGGAAGTAGAGCTCGCCCTCCCGGTAGCCGTCCACGTCGCCGGTGAAGCGCCAGCCCGCCAGCGTCTCCAGCAGCGCCGCGTCCAGGCCGGCCCGCTCCAGCGCGGCCAGCTCCTCGGCGCGGAACCGGAACGACTCCAGCGCGTCCAGCAGCCGCCCGGTGCCGGCCACCACGCCGTACCGGCGGCCGTCGGGGAGCCGGCGGGCGAACAGCTCGAAGACGCACCGCCGGTCCGCGCTGCCGTCGCGCACCGCGGAGGCCAGCATGGTCAGCTCGTACCGGTCGGTCAGCAGCGCGGTCGAGGCCACCCGCCGAGCCTAGGGGTGCCTGCCGGATGTCCGGCAGACACCCCGGGACCGCGGGCGCGGCTGGGACCGGCAGGGTGTGCCATGCCACCATGGAGCCGTGAGCGGCTCGATCGCGCCGGCCCGGACCCGCGGCACGGACACCGAGGTGGACCCGGGCACCGAGCAGGGCACCGACGTCGAGGCCGCGATGCCCTGGGTCACCCTGGTCTGGAACGACCCGATCAACCTGATGTCGTACGTGACCCACGTGCTCCAGAAGCTCTTCGGCTACGACCGGGACAAGGCGACCAAGCTCATGCTCGACGTGCACCGCCGCGGCCGGGCGGTGGTCAGCAGCGGGTCCCGGGAGCAGATGGAGCACGACGTGGCCCGCCTGCACGCGTACGGGCTGTGGGCGACCTTGCAACAGCAGTGATCGGCGAGCGGCAGTGACCAGCATCAAGCGGACCCGCAAGGGCGTGGTGGTGTCCTTCGACGAGGTCGAGGCGTCGCTGCTGCGGCACCTGGTGGGCGAGGTCCGGGACCTGCTCGCCGAGGGGGAGGCGGCGCCGGTGCCCCGGCCGGCCGGCGGCCTGCCCACCGACGCCGAGCTGGCCGCGCTGACCGGGCTGGGCGGCGGCGACCGGGACCGGCCGGACGACCCGGCGCTGGCCCGGCTGCTGCCGGACGGCTACCGGGACGACGCGGACGCGGCCGGGGAGTTCCGCCGGCTCACCGAGACCTCGCTGCGCCAGGACAAGGTGGCCGCAGCCGAGCGGCTGCTGGCCGAGCTGCCCGGGGACGGGCCGGGCGAGGTGCGGCTGGACGCGGAGAGCACCGAGGGCTGGCTCAGCACGATCAATGACGTCCGGCTCGCGCTCGGCACCCGGCTGGAGGTCTCCGAGGAGATGGCCGAGCCGGACCCGGACGACCCGGACGCGCCGGCGTACGTGGTCTACCTGTGGCTGACCGAGCTGCAGGGCGTGCTGATCGAGATCGCCGACGCCTGAGCCGCGCTGGGGTGGTCTGCCGGACATCTGGCGGCGCGGGCGACGCCGACATCCGGCAGGCACACCCTAAGCGTCGTCCTCCGCCGGGGTCCGGCGGAGCGCGCGACCGGCCGCCGCGGCCGCGGCCAGGGCGGGCAGCCAGCCCACCAGCGCCGTGTACGCCGCCAGCGCCGGCAGGTCGTCGACCGCGTCGTTGACGATCTGCACCGCGATCCGCCGCCAGCTCCCGTCGAAGAGGTCCGGCGGGCGCTGCAGCAGCGCGGAGGTGCGCGCGACGGCCCCGAAGGCGGCGTACCCGGCCAGCGCGACGGTGACCGCCCACCAGGCCGCCGCCACCCGCATCCGCGGCGGCCGGAGCGCGGTCCAGGCGCCGGCGACCGCGCCCAGCGCCAGGACGGTGACCAGGTACGGCGGGACCGCCAGCACCGGGACGTAGTCGATCGGCCGGTAGCCGGCCGACCCGCCGGTCGGCCGCAGCGCCCAGTAGACGTAGCCGAGCAGGCGGCGGGTCTGCTCCGGACCGGCGGGGCCGGCGCCGTACGGGCCGATGGCCAGAGCCCGGTTGCCGAGCACCAGGAACAGGGCCATGGCGGTGCCGGCCGCGGCCAGGCCGGCCGCGCCCGCGCCCCGCAGCAGGCGCGCCCCCTCCTCGTCCTCGTCGGTCTCCTCGATCTCCTCGTCGTCGGGTGCGGGCTCGTCGGGGGCGGCGGCCCAGCGGCGGGTCGCGGTCAGCGCCAGCGCGGCCACGATCCCGGCGACCAGCCCCCAGGCCGCCCCGTCCAGGAACGAGTCCACCGCCAGCCGGCGGACCAGCTCGCGCTCCTCGACGGTGACGCCGGTGAACGCGGACGGAACCACGACGGTCAGCCCGGCCAGCGCGCCGGCCAGCGGGCTCGCCGCCAGCACGGTCAGCCGGGTGTCGGACAGCGCCAGCCCGGGCTCGGCCCGGCGGGCGGCCCGCGCGGCGAGCAGCGCGTGCAGGGCGAGCACGACCGCGACCCGGACGACCACCCCGGCCGGCCAGTCGTCGTAGCCGAGCGCGGCCACCTCGATCGTGGGGTCCAGCGCCGCGAACGACAGCTCCGGCACGGTGAGCGTGCCGTCGCCGGGCACCGCCCAGCGGCGGGCGCGCAGCGACCGGGCGACCGCCGGCACGGCCAGCACGGCCAGCAGCACCAGGTCGGCGCCGAGCACCACCAGCACCGGGCGCCGCCAACGGGCCTCGGGTCCGCCCGGGCGGTCGGTCACGGGCCCGCTCCGGGCCGGGTGGTGGGGGAGCCGGTCGGTGCGGGGGGTGGTTGCGACCCGACGGTGCGGAACGGCTGCCCGCCGTCGTCGACCCGCAGCGTCCGCTCCTGGCCGCCGTCGACGTACACCAGGTCGAGCACCCAGCGGCAGTCGCAGTTGCCGGTGAACGCCCGGACCCGGATCACCTCCGCGTCCGAGCTGGTCACCCGGTACGGGAACCGCACCGGCGGCACGTCGCCGGGGGTGGACCCGCCCAGCGGCTGCAGCACGGGCGGCTCGTCGTCGAGGTTGGCGCCGAACGTGCGGACCGCCAGGTCGCCGCCGCAGCCGACGGTCGCCATCTCGCCGGTCGGGACCGGCCGGCGCTCCAGCACGGTGGCCCTCAGCTCCCGCAGCACGACGACGTCGCCGGTGCGGCCGCGGACGGTCAGCTCGACCGTCGGCGCCGGCAGGGGGGTGCCGCCCCGGCTGCGCGCCCACGCGACGAGCCGCGCCGGCGGGAAGGCATCCTCGTCGGGGACCGGCCCGGCGCCGGGCGGCAGCAGCCACTGGCTGCCGCAGGCCTCGCCGGGCATGGGCCGTACGGTCACGTTGAGGACCAGCGCCTGCCCGCCGGTGACGCGCTCCCAGCCGCCGCGCAGCCCGTTGGTCAGCACGCCGGTCACCGCATCGGTCACCGCGGCGGTCAGGATCGCGGTCAGCACCGCGACCGTCCCCACGCTCAGCCGGCTCCACCGCTTCGCCGCCTTCGGCCCGGCAGGGCCGGACGCCTCCGCCGCGACCGGCTCCGCGGCCGGTGACTCCGGCTCCGTCGCGGCCGCCGGTGCATCCGGCTCGGCCGCTGCCTCGGGGTCGATGGGCCGGGTGGGTCGCGGGGACCTGCTCGCCCGCACCCAGCGTGGCCGTGTCACGGTCTGGACGCTAGCGCACCGGTCGTGCCGGTTTGACCGGGACTACACCACCGACTCCCGGTGCGGGTCCCAGTACTCCAGGCCCACCTGCTCGAAGCGCTGCTCCAGCGCCTCCAGCCCCTTGTCCCCGGCGTACGCCCGCTCCCGCGCGGTGATCGGGATGACCCAGCGGAAGTGCACCGTCCGGCCGGGCAGTGGCAGCGTCCACAGCTCGTCGGCCAGCAGGTACGGCGAGCTGACCAGGAGGTGCCCGCACGTCGACCCGGGCAGCCACGGCTCGCCGACCGACACGGTGTCGCCGACCTTGAGCTCCTCCACCCCGTGGAAGTAGACGACCATCGCCAGCAGCTCGACCGCGCGCAGCGTCTTGAACGGCGTGACCAGCGCGAACTCCGAGCCCGCGGCCGGTCCGCCCGGCGCCGCCCCGGGCGCCGGCAGCGAGGCCCCGCTGCTCACGTGCAGCCAGAGCCCGCCGCGGCTCTCCGGGTCGACGCGCAGCACCCGCACGTGCGGCATCGCCATCGCGTCGGTGCGCCAGCCCTGCACCACCACCCGCTGGCCGGGGAAGCCGTGCCGCAGGTGGGCCTCGATCGCCCCCTGCGCGTCCACCTCGGTGCCCCGACCCATCGCGACCACTCTACGGAAGTGGTCGTGCGCGGCCGGCGGTAACCTGAGATCCGTGCTGACCATCGGCCGCGCGGTCCGGGACGCGATCGTCGCGCACGCCCGCCGGGACCACCCGGACGAGGCCTGCGGGGTGGTGGCCGGCCCGGCCGGTTCGGACCGGCCGGAGCGGCTCGTGCCGATGCTCAACGCGGCCCGGTCCCCGACGTTCTACGAGTTCGACTCGATGGAGCTGCTGCGGCTGCATCGGGACCTCGAGGCGCGGGACGAGGAGCCGGTGGTGATCTACCACTCGCACACCGCGACCGAGGCCTACCCGTCCCGCACCGACCGCCGGCTCGCCATGGAGCCGGGCGCGCACTACGTCCTCGTGTCGACGCGGGAGCCGGACGAGACGGAGTTCCGCTCGTTCCGGATCGTGGACGAGGTCGTCACCGAGGAAGAGGTGCGCGTGGTGGACTGAACGGGAAGGCTCAGCCCTCCCGGGCGGTTCGCCCGAAGACACTCACGCATGAACCAGGAGCTTCCAGCATGGCCATCGAGGTCCGGATTCCGACGATCCTGAGGCAGTACACCGGCGGGCAGAGGGCGGTGCAGGCCAGCGGCGCCTCGCTCGGCACGTTGATCGACGATCTCGAGACCCAGCACCCCGGGCTCAAGGCCCGGCTGGTCACCGACGCCGGCGCGCTGCACCGCTTCGTCAACGTCTACGTCAATGACGAGGACGTGCGTTTCACCGGCGCGCTCGACACCGGGCTCAAGGACGGCGACGAGGTCACCATCCTGCCGGCCGTGGCGGGCGGCTGACGATGCGCTACGCGTCGCTGCTCGACGCGTTCGGCGACACGCCGCTGGTCGGGTTGCCCCGGCTCTCGCCCTCCGAGGACGTGCGCCTCTGGGCCAAGCTGGAGGACCGCAACCCAACCGGCTCGGTCAAGGACCGGGCCGCGCTCTACATGGTGCAGGCGGCGGAGAAGGACGGCCTGCTCCGCACGGGCTCGGTGATCCTCGAGCCGACCAGCGGCAACACCGGCATCTCGCTGGCCATGGTGGCCAAGCTGCGCGGCTACCGGCTGATCTGCGTGATGCCGGAGAACACCTCGGTGGAGCGGCGGCTGCTGCTGGAGACGTACGGCGCGGAGATCATCTCCTCGCCGGCCGCCGGCGGCTCCAACCAGGCGGTGGCGATGGCCAAGGAGCTGTCCGCGGCCAACCCCGAGTGGGTGATGCTCTATCAATACGGCAACCCGGCGAACGCGCAGGCCCACTACGAGACCACCGGTCCGGAGGTCCTGCGCGACCTGCCCACGGTCACCCACTTCGTGGCCGGGCTGGGCACGACCGGCACGCTGATGGGCGCCGGGCGCTACCTGCGCGAGCACCAGCCGGGCGTGCAGGTGGTCGCGGCCGAGCCGCGCTACGGCGACCTCGTCTACGGGCTGCGCAACGTGGACGAGGGCTTCGTCCCGGAGCTGTACGACGCCGCCGTGCTCACCACCCGCTATTCGGTCGGCTCGCTGGAGGCGCTGCGCCGGACCCGGCAGTTGATCGAGACCGAGGGCATCTTCGCCGGCATCTCCACCGGGGCGATCCTGCACGCCGCTCTCGGCGTCGCGGACAAGGCGGTGGCGGCCGGCCAGCGCGCCGACATCGCCTTCGTCGTCTGCGACGGCGGGTGGAAATACCTGTCCACGGGGGCGTACGGCGGGACGCTGGAGGAGGCCGAGCGGGCCCTGGAGGGTCAGCTCTGGGCCTGATCGGTCGCGGCCGGGCCGACGATGAGACTGCCGCGTCTACCAGGCAGTAGTGTGGGCCGCACTTCCATGGCCGACATCCACGACCGCCTCGAGCGGCTCCAGCGACGCGACGAGTTGACTCGGCGCGTCCTGCAGCAGCGGGCGGTGCCCGAGCCGGTGGCGGGCGTCGGCGGCGACTTCGTGGAGATCGTCGAGGCTGTGGTGCAGGTCGTCCGCCGCCACCCGGGCATGTCGGTGATGGTCGCCCCGGGCGACGGCCGGCAGGGCAGCGCGGTGATCCGGGTGACCGAGCTCGACGGCGAGGTCGACGTCTCGGTCATCCGCAGCAACGGCTGACCCCGCGGGACCGCACGGACCGGCCGGTCAGCCGGTCGGGCTGGGCGCGGCGCAGGCGTTGTTGCGCGACTCCCGGCAGGACGGCTCGGACGGCTCGGTGACCGGCAGGCCCAGCGCGGTCCCGTCCGCCCGGCGGGCGGCCACGCTGCGCACCGGCGCGTCTCCGGTCACCAGGACGGCGAAGAACCGGGCCACCGGGTCGGTCGGGGTGCGGACCGCGGCCGCCTCGACCGACAGCCCGCCGTCCAGCCGGACCAGCACGGTGGCGGCGCCGGCCGGCGCCACCCCGGCCACCCGGGTCACCGGCAGGCCGTCCTGCCGGGCCAGCGCGGCGTGCCAGCTGAGCCGCTCGCCCGGCTGCCACCCGCCGAAGCAGACGACGTCCTGGTCGAAGCCGCCGCCGACGGTAAGCAGGCAGCGGCGGGCCGTCCCGCCCGGGGCGGAGGAGCCGACCTGCCACCGGTCGCCGGAGAGCGTGCCCTGGGCGACCAGGTGCACCGCGGGCGGCGGCAGCGGCGAGGCCGGGCCGGCGCTGGCCGGGTTGCTGCCGGCCGGGCTGCCGGCCGGGATGCCGCCGGTCGGGCCGAGGCCGTCGAGCACGGCCGGCACCCCGGAGACCAGCACCACCGCGGCGGCCGCGGATCCCACCGCGAACAGTGCCCGCCGGCGGGACCGGCGGCGCCGGATGCTGATGCCCACCCGGGGCAGCGGGTCCGCCGGGCCGCTGTAGTCGGGGATGAGGTCGCGCAGCGCGGTGCGCAGCGCGTCGGGCGGCGGGTCGGCCGCGTCGACCAGGTCGAGGTCGTCGATCACCCTCCGGTCACCCCGCTCACCGCGCGGTCCCGGGCGGGGACCGGTCCGGGTGCCGGGCGTCGCGCAGCCGGGCCAGGCCGCGGAAGGCGTGCGTCTTCACCGTGCCGGTGCTGATCTCCAGCAGCTCGGCCACCTGCCGCTCGCTGAGGTCCTCGGCGTAGCGCAGCACCACCACCGCCCGCTGCAGCACCGACAGCGAGGCCAGCTCGCGACGGATCCAGTCGCGGTCGTCCACCGCGTCCGCGGCCGCCGAGGCCCGCGGCTCCGGCAGGTCCGGCAGCTCCCAGCGCGGCTCCTCGCCCCGCCACTTGCGGCGGGAGGCCGAGATCGCGCCGTTGACGATCGTGCGCCGCACGTACGCCTCCGGGCTGCCGTCCCGGACCCGCGGCCAGACGAACCACAGCTTGGCCAGCGACTCCTGGACCAGGTCCTCGGCGCGGCCGACGTCGAGGGTCAGCGAGTAGGCGAGCCGGACCAGCCGGCCCCACCGGCTGCGGACGAAGTCGGCGAAGCTCTCCTCGGCCGGCGGGTCGATCGGGTCTGCGGTCGGTGCTGGCACCCACCGGCTCCCTCCTCGACTGGACGCCTCCGTCTCCCCGGCCAACGCGACCGGGACCCCAACAGGTTGACGGCTCAGCGGTCAGTCTGCACTGAATTCATTGTCAGTTGAAGGTGATGGAGCTGGCTTGGTCGTTCGCGGCCGAGCCGACGTACGACATCGACGACACGATGTTGGTCAGCGCGCCCCCGCTGAAACTGGTCCCGCGGAAGAGCTGCTGCGCGCAGTTGGAATAGCTGCGGAAGCTGGAGATGCGGTCGTTCCAGCTCGACGGCAGGTACGGGAACCGGTAGTCCACGTCCATGCTGTAGTCGCAGCGGCCGGGCGCGGTCATGGACAGGGTGCCGCCGCCGTAGTTGATGTCGGCGTACTCGATCCCGACCACCACCGAGGCGAGCGTGGTCGGGGCCTCCAGGGCGGCGGTGAAGGCCGCGTCCTGGACCGCCGCGGCGGCGGAGGCGGGCGCGGTGGTGATGCGGCCGCCGGTCGCGGCGGCGATGGCGGCCGGGAAGGTGGCGTAGCAGCGCGGGGTCTGGCGGTCGCCGGCGGCGAGCACGCAGTGCGGCGCCGCCGCGCCGGGCGCCGCCGGCGGCGCCGTCGCCGCTTCGGGCGCGGGGCCGCCGGCCTGCGCCGGGGCGACCGCGGCGGGACCGCCCGCGGGGGCCGCGGCGGCGGGCCAGGCGGGCAGCAGGACCAGCGCGGCGAGGGGGAGCAGCAGCGCCGGCAACCGGCGCCGGGGGCGGGGACTGGACCGGGCATGGGCCGCGGAAGGCAACACGGGTCTCCTTCCCGCCGGCCCCAGGACGGCCGGCGTGCCGGCGAGGATATCCGTCGGTGACTGAATAGTCACTGACAGCCGTACTGGAACGGTCTCCGGAACACCGGAGTAAGCGGTCGGTCACCCGCTGCGGGACAGGCTGGCAACTACTCCCTCCGGTTTGCCCGACACGGCCTCACGTGCAGAAAAGTTGGATACTGTGCCGCCAGTCGGGCGACGGGGAAGCGCCCGACGAGCCAGCCTGGGGGAGAAGCGGGAATGGCAGTATGTCCCTGAGCTCCACCACATCGGCCAGCGGGTCCGGCACCGCGCCGCGACTCGTCCGGGTCGCGGTCGCGGTCGCGGTCGCCGTCGCACTGCTCACGCCGGTCGCCGTGCTCTTCACGCAGGTCTGGTCGAGCGCCGGCGACCGCCGGTCGTTCGCGGCCGACGAGCGGCGTGGCGTCGCGTACCTCGGCCCGCTGACCGAGCTGCTCAGCGCGACCACCGACCTCCAGTCGGAGGCGATCCGCGGCCGGCAGCTGGACCCGACCGAGGTCCAGCAGGCGATCGCCGACGTCGACGCGATCGACTCCCGGCTCGGCGGCGAGCTGCGCACCACGGACCGGTGGACGACGATCCGGGGCATCCTCCAGGAGCGCACCGGCCGTCGCTGGAACAGCGCGACGGAGGCGTACACCCAGTTCAGCGATCTGGTGACGCAGCTGATGGAGCTCAACCGCAAGGTCGGCGACGGCTCCCGGCTGATCCTCGACCCCGAGCTGGACTCGTACTACGTGATGAACGCGGTGCTGCTGAGGATCCCCGAGGTGCTGGTCGACGCGGGGCGCTACACCGACCTCAGCGTGCTCGCCGCCGTGGCCGGCACGCCCGACCGCACTTCGGCCGCGCAGCTGACCGCGGCCCGCAACCGGGTCGCCACCAACGCCACCGACCTCAGCGACGGGCTGGTCAAGGCGTTCGGCAGCACGACCAGCTCGACCCTGGGCGCCGCGCTGACCCGGCCGCTGGACGACTTCCGCACCACGGTGGACGCCGTGGCCCCGTCCAACTCGCTGCTCGCGCCGCCGCCGGAGCGCTCGCCGAGCGACCTCGAGGCCGACCGGCAGGCGCTGCAGCAGGCCGCGCTCGGCCTGCAGAGCGCCGCCCTCACCGAGCTCGACCGGCTGCTCGGCGAGCGGGAGAGCGCGGCCGGGCGCACCCGGCTGATCGCCGTCGGCGCGGTGCTGCTCGGCCTGCTGGTCGCCGGGATCGCCGCGACGGTCGTACGGCCCCGCTGGGCCGCCGGCGACGCGGGCGCACCGGACCCGAACGACCCGGACGACGCGGACGGCGGCCCGGCCGAGCGCCCGACCGGGCGGCGGTGGTCGCCCGGGGCCGGCGACCCGGCCGCCGAACCGGACGCGGACCCGCTCACCGGCCGGACCGGACCGCCACCCGTACGGGCCGCCGAGCCGGCCCCGTCGCCCGGCCTGGTCGGCGCGGCCGGCCCCGAGCCGTGGGGAGGCGCACGTGCTCCTCGGTAGGCTCCGGGTCCGGCAGAAGCTCGCCCTGCTGGTCCTGCCGCTGCTGCTGCTCGTCGTCATCGGGACGGTGCCGCTGGTCGCCGCCCGGGTCGGTGCGGCCCAGGAGTCGTCCCGGTCGGCGGACGTGGTCCGCCGCGCCGTACGGATCGGTGCCCTGGTGCAGGAGCTGCAGCAGGAGCGGCTCGCCTCGATCGGCTACCTGCTCAAGCTGGAGCGGCGGGACCGGGTGGTCACCCGCTCGGCCCGGGTGCTCGACCTCAGCGAGCAGCTGGCCGCCGACTACGGCGGCCAGGACGATCTGCTGGACTCCGCGCTGCGGTCGGTGACCAACCGGTCCAGCCTGGCCGGCGTCCGCGTCCAGGTGCTCGGCGACCGGGCCACCGGGCTGGTCGTCTACCTCGGATTCACCGAGGCCATCGCCGCCCTGATCACCGCGCTGGACCTGCGCGGGGGCATCGACCTCGACAGCGACATCGGCCGCAAGCAGCTCGCCCTCGACTCGATCATCCGGCACGACGAGGCGATCGCCGCCGCCGGCGCGGCGCTGTTCGTCGAGCCCGAGCGGCGGATCAGCCCGCGGGTCATCGCCCTGGTCGCCGCCAACCAGGCGGTCAAGGACCGGGAGGAGAAGGTCTTCGTGCCGCTGGCCGAGACCGCCACGGTCGAGCTGTACGAGGACGTCGACGGCGGCCGGTCGAGCCGGCTGGTCTCCGACTACTTCGACCGGGTGCTGCAGCTGCCCGCGGAGTCGGTGAACGACGCGCAGGTCCCCGAGGACGTGCTGCCCCGGGTCGGCTCGCTGACCGGGCAGAGCCTGCTGGTGGAGACGCTGGCGGCCAGCCAGGCCGTACGGGCCGCCGACGAGTCCCGGCGCCAGGACCGCTGGCTCGCGGCCATCGGCATCGGCCTCGCCCTGCTGGTGATGCTCGGTGCCGGCCTGCTGAGCATCTTCGTCGCCCGGTCCATCGCCCGGCCGCTGCGCCGGCTGACCGCCTCCGCGGACGAGGTCGCCGACGTCGCCCAGCAGGAGCTGGTCCGGGTCGCCGACACCGAGGACCCGCAGGCGGCCGCGCCCCGGCTGCGGCCGGTGCGGGTCGGCACGTCCGACGAGCTCGGCGAGCTGGCGCACGCCTTCAACCGGGTCCAGCAGGTCGCCGCCGACCTGGTCGAGCGGCAGGTGGTGAGCCGACGCAACGTGGCCACCATGTTCGGCAACGTCGGCCGCCGTACGCAGAACCTGGTCGGCCGTCAGCTGGCCATGATCGACTCGCTGGAGCGCAACGAGCAGGACCCGGTGCTGCTGGACCGGCTCTACCGGCTCGACCACGTCTCCACCCGGCTGCGCCGCAACGCGAACAGCCTCGTCGTGCTCTCCGGCGCGGTCGACCAGGAGATGACCGGCGAGCCGCTGTCGGTCGCCGACACGATCCGGTCCGCGCTCGGCGAGATCGAGGGCTTCCAGCGGGTGCGGCTCGGCGAGGTGGAGCCGGTGCTGCTCACCCCGCACGTCACCCCGGACGTGATCCTGCTGCTCGCCGAGCTGCTGGAAAATGGCACCTCGTTCTCGCCGCCGAACACCGAGGTCGAGGTGAGCGCCGGCACGGTCGACGAGGGCGACGTGCGGATCCGGATCGTCGACCACGGTCTGGGCATGACGCGCGAGCAGCTGATCGCCGAGAACGCGCGGCTGGTCGAGCGGGAGCGCCTGGACATGGCGCCGACCGACGTGCTCGGGCTCTTCGTGGTGGGCCGGCTGGCCCGGCGGCACGGGATCCGGGTCTCGCTGCGGGCGACGCCGGGCAGCGGTGTGACGGCTGAGGTGCTGGTGCCGTCGCGGGTGGTGGTACGTCCCGAGGGGGCGCCGGTCACGTCGCCCGCGGTGCCGGCGGCGGTCGGGGCCGGGAGCGCGGGGATCGTCGATCCCGAGCGCGCCGGCACTCCTCCCACCTCCGATTCCGCGCCGGCCTCCGGTGGTGCCGGCGCTCCCACTGGTCCTGGTGGTGGCGGTACCGGCGGTACCGGCGCACTTGGTGCTGCCGGTGCTCCTGGTGCCAACGGCTCGGGCCCCGGGCCTGGTGCTACGGGGCTGGCCGGGGCGGGTCCGGCCCGGCCGGCGCAGCTCGCGGGGACCTCGGACCTGGCCGGTCCCAGCGGTCTGGTCCGCCCCGGCACGCGCGCTCCGGACGGACTCGTCGCTCCGGGCGGTCCGGGCGGTCCGGCGGGTCTTGGTGGGTCGGGCGGTTCGGTGGGCCGTCGCGTGGTGCGTCCTGGGGGGCCGATGCGGCCCGGGGGACCGGGTGGCCCCGGTGCTCCGGGATCGCGCGGGTGGTGGGAGCCACCGGCGTCGACCCGGCCGGCGGACGGCCCCCCTTCGGCGGACGGCCCCCCTCCGGCGGCCGGCGTCGCTCCGGCGGACGGCCCGGATCTGGCGGGCGAGCCCGCCGCCGAGTCGCGGGACGCCGTGGTGCACCCGCTCCCGCCGCAGCCGCCGGCCGGCACCGGCGGCATCCGCCGCCGGGTGCGCGGAGCCCAGCTCCCCGACACCGGCCCGGCGTCGACCGGCGACCAGCCCCGGGACGACGTGCAGCCGGCGGACGAGGCCCGCCGGTCGATCGAGGACTTCGAGGAGGGCGTCCGGCGGGCGCAGCAGGAGGCCGTCGCGCAGCGCGGCAGTCCCGCGCCCGCGGCCCCGCCGCCGGCGCCCCCGCAACCCCCGTTCCCGCCCCACCCGGTCCGTTCCGGCCCGCCGGCGGGCTCGTCCCGGGCCCTGGACGAGTTCGAGGACGGGGTGCGCAAGGCGCTGGCTCGGCTGGAGTCGGTGAGCGGTACGGCGCGCGGCGGGGTCTTCGAGCGCCGCAACGGCGACGGTCACCGCCCGATCCCGCCCACCCCCGCTCCATCCCCCGGCTGGATCACCGCCGCCCCGGCCACCGCCCCCACGGACGACCGGCCGCCCGCACCCACCACTCCCGAGCCACCGACCGCCGCCGGTCCCGCAACCCCGAGGCCGTACTCGGCGGCCGACCCCGAGGCGTCCGCGTCCACCCCGCCTGCCGCCGGATCCTGGCTGCGCCCCGCTGGCGAGGGGTCCGCGCCGACCCCGCCCGCGGCGGCTCCCGCGACGCCGTCCGTCGACGCGCCCGGCTGGTCCACGGCCGGCGCCGGGTTCCGGGCGCACCCGCCCACCGACCCCGCCGCGTCCGCGCCGCCGTCGCCCGCCGGCTGGACCGCGGTCGGCCCCGGAGATCGGCCGCGCCCGCAGACCGGCGGTGCAGCGTCCGTCCCGACACCGCCTGCGGCGGCCGGCAGCCCGGACCCCGCGGCGGAGCGGGCGGGCCCGGGCGGGGCCGCCCGGCCGTACCTGACTGCCGAGCCCGGCGCGCCGGCCACCGGCGGTGACCTGTCCGCGGCGGGTCGGGATGCGGAGGATGGCGGCGAGTCGGAGACTGCCGGTGGACCGGAAGGGGCGACTGGGCGTGAGGCGGGCAGCGGGCCGGCCGGCCCGATGCCGCCGATCGTCGGCAGCCCCGCCGGCCCACCGCCGGCGGCCCCGGAGCCGAGCCGGGCGGAGCCCGCCGCGGCGAACCCACCCGGCCCGGGGCTCACCCGCCGCGTGCCGGGTGCGCAGCTCCCGGCGGGTGCCCGCGCGGCCCGCCCGGGCGGCCCCACCCCCGCACCGGCGTCCTCCACGGACGCCGCCCTGCAGGAGGCGGCCGCGGCCCGGGCGCTGGTCGAGGAGTTCGAGGCCGGGGTGGAACGTGCGTTGCTGGCGGAGGGCTCGGCGGGGCCGACGGGCGAGACGAGCGAGGAGGGTGCCCGGTGAACCACACCGCGTACGGCCTGAGCGCCGAGGCCCAGAACTTCAACTGGCTGCTCGGCAAGTTCGCCGCCGAGACCGCCGGCGTGGTGGAGGCCATCGCGGTCTCCTCCGACGGGCTGCTCATGGCGATGTCGGCCGGCCAGGAACGGGCCGGCGCGGACCGGCTGGCCGCGATCACGTCCGGCATCACCAGCCTCGCCGGTGGCGCCGCCCGGGCGTACCAGCTCGGCACGCTCAACAAGGTCATCGTCGACATGGCGCACGGCTACCTGCTGGTCTCCGCGATCAGCAGCGGTTCGGTGCTGGGTGTCATCGCGGCGAAGACCGCTAACCTCGGCAACATCGCGTACGAGATGACGCTGTTCGCCACCCGCGCCGGCGCCGCCCTGACCCCTCAGCTCATCAACGAGCTGAAGAACTCGCTCGGCGACTGACCGCCGGCCCGACCCCGTGGACCCGTGACCTCCGACCTCCCCGCTGACCCGGCGCTTCCCTCCGGAGCGCTCATCCGGCCGTTCCTGCACAGCGGGACCGCCATCGAGTACGCCGACTGCGCCGTGCCGGACGGCGTACCCGTCGACGGCGCCTCGCTGCGCCCGTTCCTGCTCACCGCCGGCCGGGTGGCGGGCGACGACTCCATCGCGATCGAAACCCAGGTGGTCACGACCGACCGGGGCCGGACCAACGCCACCCGGCTCGGGTTCGAGTCCCGCGACATCGTGACGCTCTGCGGCGACCCGCTGTCGGTCGCCGAGATCGCCGCCCGGCTGTCCCTGCACCTGGGTGTCGTCCGGGTGCTGGTGGGCGACCTGTCCGCGGAGGGGCACCTGTCGGTGTACCTGCCGAACGCGGACGCCCCTACCGACATCGACACGCTGCTGAGGGTGATCCGTGGTCTCCGCGCCATCGGTTGAGCAGCAACGGCCGCCGCGCCGTCCGCCGCTGCCCGTCAAGATCGTCATCGCCGGCGGCTTCGGGGTCGGCAAGACCACGACCGTCGCCAGCATCTCCGAGATCAGCCCGCTGACCACCGAGGCCGACATGACCACGGCCGCGCTGGGCGTCGACGACGCCAGCAAAGTCCCGGAGAAGCGGACCACGACGGTCGCCATGGACTTCGGCTGTATCACTGTAGACGAAAGCCTGAAGCTCTACCTCTTCGGCACGCCGGGGCAGGACCGCTTCGGCTTCATGTGGGACGACCTGGCGGTCGGCGCGATCGGCGCACTGGTGATCGTGGACAGCCGGCGGTTGGACGACTGCTACCCCGCAGTGGACTACTTCGAGCGGCTGGGATTACCGTTCGTAGTCGCCGTGAACCAGTTCCACGGCCGAATGGCTCACGACATTCCCTCGATCAGGTGGGCGCTGGCCGTCGATGACGACGTTCCGCTTACAACCTTCGATGCACGTGACAAGCTATCCGTGCGGGACGCACTCCTCGCCGTCCTCGACCAGGCGCTGACCCGGGCCAGGCGGGCGGCGCAGGCTCGGGCGGGGGCCTAGCGACCCGACGCACGCGGGGCAACACCGGACAGACGGGGACGGGTGTGGCGGACATCAACGACCGGCTCGACCGGCTGCATCGGCGCGAGGCGTTCGACCAGCGCGGTACGCGGCCCGGTCGCGAGCGCCCCGAGCCCGCGCCCACCGCCCCCCCTGACCCCACCGCCCACCCGGAGGCCGCGGTCAGTCGCCGGGTCGAGGCACCGGCGGCCCGCCAGCCGGAGTACGCGCACGCCGGGGCCGCCGCGCCGGCCGGGTCGCAGCTGGCCCCGGCGCAGCCGGTGCACCCGCCGACGCCGGCCACGCCGTCCGCGCCGCAGTGGTCCCGGTCCGGGCTGCCGCAGCGCGCGCCCGGGCAAGCGGCCGCCGCGCACCGCGCCGCGGTCACCGCGGCCCGCACCGAGTCCGAGCCGGCCCGGCCGGCCTCGACCCGTGCCGTCCGACCCGTGTCGACCGCGCCCGCCGAGCGGCTCGTGGTGCCGCGGCCGGCCGGGGTGGACGAGGGGCTCGGCGAGGTGCTCGACGCGGTCGCGTCGGTGGTGCGCCGGCACAGCGGGCTGTCCGTGATGGTGGCGGACGCCCGGCAGGGCCGGCCGGTGATCCGGGTGACCGAGTGGGACGGTGGAGTACGGACCGGCGTCATGGTCGCCGGCACGGAGACCCCCGTGCCCCTCCGCGGCCTCGCCACCCCCCAGCCCCCGTCGCCGGCGAGCACCCAGGCGCCGGCCACCGCCCCCACCCTGACCGACACCCCGACCCGGACCACCGTCCCGACCCTGACCGACACCCCGATCCGGACCACCGTCCCGACGCTGACCGACACCCCGATTCGGACGGCCGGCCCGAGCCCGACCAGCGTCCAGGCTCCGGGCGGTCCGAGCTCGGCCGCCGGCCCGGCCCGGCCGGCCGGGCCGGGCCCGCGCAACGCTCCGCGGCTGACCGCCCTGCCGAGCCTGACCGGCCCGCAACTGAGCCGCAGCCGGCCGAGCGCCGACCAGACCCCGAGCGCCGGCCAGACCGCGAGCGTCGACCGCGCCCCGGACGTCGACCGGGCCGCGAGTGCCGACCGGGCCCCGGTCGACTGGACTCCGGACGCGGACCGGGCCCCGAGTGCGGGTCGGGCCCCGGGCGTCGACCGGGCCCCGGACGCGGACCGGGCCCCGAGTGCGGACCGGGCCTCAAGCGCCGTTCCGGACCCGGCCGACGCCCAGGCGCCGGGCTCCGTCTTCACCCCGGCCGCGTCCCGTACCGCCGACACGCCGAGCGAGGCTGAGCGGCGGCGCGGTCGGCATGCGGCGCCGGCCGCCGAGGAGCCGGCGGGCAACCGCGGCGGGCGGGGCGGGACCGCGGTGCCGCGCAGCTCCTGGCACTACTCCCTGTGGTCCGCCGAGCGCACGGGTGCCGCCCGGACCGCGGACGAGCCGACCGAGCAGCCCGCGACCGCCACCCTCCCGCCGGGCAGCAGCCCCATCGTCAGCCGCCTGGCCCAGCTCCTGCGCGAGGACCCGAGCCTGGCCGCCGGCTGGGGACGCGAGGCCACGGACAGCTGACCGGCGGCCTATATTCGGCTGTCGTGGCTCCCACCGACGCCCCCATCGGGATCTTCGACTCCGGCGTCGGCGGGCTGACCGTGGCCCGCGCGGTGCTCGACCAGCTGCCGCAGGAGCCGCTGCTCTACGTCGGCGACACCGCCCACGGGCCGTACGGTCCGCTCCCCATCGCCGAGGTCCGCCGCACCGCGCTGGCGATCACCGACCAGCTGGTCGACGCGGGCGTGAAGATGCTGGTCATCGCGTGCAACACGGCCAGCGCGGCGTGCCTGCGGGACGCCCGCGAGCGCTACGACGTGCCGGTCGTCGAGGTGGTCCTGCCGGCGGTACGGCGCGCGGTGGCGGCCACCCGGTCCGGCCGGGTCGGCGTCATCGGCACGACCGGGACGATCACCAGCGGCGCGTACGAGGACGCCTTCGCCGCCGCCCCCCAGGTGACGCTGAGCACGGCCGCCTGCCCGCGCTTCGTCGACTTCGTCGAGCGCGGCCACACCAGCGGGCGGCAGGTGCTCGGGCTGGCCCAGTCGTACCTGGCGCCGCTGCAGGCCGCCGGCGTCGACACGCTCGTGCTCGGCTGCACCCACTACCCCCTGCTCACCGGTGTGATCCAGCTGACGATGGGAGACGGCGTGACGCTCGTGTCCAGCGCGGAGGAGACGGCGAAGGACGTCTTCCGCGTCCTCACCGCCACCGGGCGGCTGCGCCCCGAGGACGCGCCGCCGCCGCGGCACCGCTTCGTGGCGACCGGCGACCCGGAGCCGTTCCGCCGGCTCGGCCGCCGCTTCCTCGGCCCGGAGATCGACGTCGTACGGACCGCGGTCGGATCGGCGGTGCCGGCGTGAAGCTCACCATCCTCGGCTGCTCCGGCAGCGTCCCCGGGCCGGACAGCCCGGCGTCGTCGTACCTGGTGGAGCACGACGGCTACCGCCTCCTGCTCGACCTCGGCAGCGGCGCCTTCGGGGCGCTGCAGCGGCACGCCGACCCGGCCGCGATCGACGCGGTGGTGCTGTCCCACCTGCACCCGGACCACTTCGTCGACCTCTGCCCGTACATCGTCTACCGGCTCTACGGCCCCGCCGGCCGGCTGCCGACGATCCCGCTGCTGGGCCCGGCCGGCACCCACGACCGGGTGTCGATGGCGCACGACCCGCACAGCCGGCGCGGGCTGCGGGACGTCTTCTCCTTCGCCGCGGTGACGCCGGGGGAGCGGGAGCTCGGGCCGTTCAGGCTGCGGTTCGCGCGGGTCAAGCACACCGTCGAGACGCACGCGGTGCGGGTGGAGGCGGGCGGGCGGTCGCTGACGTACTCCGGCGACACCGCCGCCTGCGACGCGCTGGTCGACCTGGCGTCCGGCAGCGACGCGCTGCTGTGCGAGGCGTCCTGGGAGGACCCGGGCCCGCACCCGCCCAGCCTGCACATGTCCGGCCGCGAGGCCGGCGAGCACGCCGCCAAGGCCGGCGTCGGGCGCCTCCTGGTCACCCACATCCCGCCGTGGACCGACCGCGACCGCATCGCCGCCGAAGCCACCGCCGCCTTCACCCCCTCCGAGCTCGTCACCCCCAACACCGCCTACGACATCTGACCCTCTCCCGCCGACTGAGCACCCCCGGGCGGCGACTGACCACTTCGGCTGCCGGCTGAGCAGGTACGTCTGCTCAGCCGCGGCCCGAAGTGCTCAGTCGACAGCGGAAGGGTGGGTCAGCCGGGGAGGAAGGTGAGACGGACCTGGCGGTCGGGGTTGTCGCCGTTGGTGTCGACCAGGCAGATCGACTGCCAGGTGCCGAGCGCCAGGCGGCCGCCGATGACGGGGACGGTCGCGTACGGCGGGACGAGCGCGGGCAGCACGTGGTCGCGGCCGTGGCCGGGAGTGCCGTGCCGGTGCCGCCAGCGGTCGGCGGTGGGCAGCAGGTCGTCGAGCAGGGCCAGCAGGTCGTCGTCGCTGCCGGAGCCGGTCTCCAGGATCGCCAGCCCGGCGGTCGCGTGCGGGACGAAGACGTGCAGCAGCCCGTCCCCCTCCCCGGCGGCGAACCGGGCGCAGTCCCCGGTCAGGTCGTGGACCACCGGCGAGGACCCGGTGCGGACGGTCAGCGTCTCGGTACGCACGACCGCCAGTCTGCCGCCCTGCCTGCCGGACTAGGGTGGCGGCCGTGACGCGACCGGATGGGCGGAAGGCCGACGAGCTGCGGCCGGTGACGATCACCCGGCACTGGCAGCGCTACGCGGAGGGGTCGGCGCTGGTCGAGTTCGGCCACACCAAGGTGCTGTGCGCCGCCAGCGTGACCGAGGGGGTGCCGCGCTGGCGCAAGGGCAGCGGCCTGGGCTGGGTGACGGCGGAGTATTCGATGCTCCCGCGGGCCACCCACACCCGCTCGGACCGGGAGTCGGTGCGCGGCCGGATCGGCGGCCGCACGCACGAGATCAGCCGGCTGATCGGCCGGTCACTGCGGGCCGCGATCGACCTCAAGGCGCTCGGGGAAAACACCATCGCCATCGACTGCGACGTCCTGCAGGCCGACGGCGGCACCCGCACGGCCGCCATCACGGGGTCGTACGTGGCGCTCGCCGACTCCGTCGAGTGGCTGCGCGGGCGCAAGGCGCTGGCCCGGCCGGAGCCGCTGGTCGCCTCGATCGCCGCGGTCAGCGTCGGCGTGCTGGAGGGGGAGCCGCGGCTCGACCTCGCGTACGAGGAGGACGTGGCCGCGGACACGGACATGAACGTGGTCTGCACCGGCACCGGCGACTTCGTCGAGGTGCAGGGGACCGCGGAGGGCACCCCGTTCGACCGGGCCACGCTGGACGCGCTGCTCGACCTCGCGGTGGGCGGCTGCCGGCAGCTGGCCGAGGCGCAGCGGGCGGCGCTGGGCTTCCGCGAGGCGACAGGCGAGTGAGCATCGCAGGGCCCCCCAGGGGCCCGAGGAGCGGAGCGAGGCTGGAGGCGAGCCGATGACGCTGAGGCTGGTGCTGGCCACCCGCAACCAGAAGAAGCTGGTCGAGCTGCGGCGGATCCTGGACCCGCTGGTCGCGGCCGAGGTGGTCGGCCTGGACGACGTGCCGGCGTACGAGGAGGTGCCCGAGAGCGGCGCCACCTTCGCCGACAACGCGCTGCTCAAGGCGAGGGAAGCGGTGCGGCACACCGGCCTGCCCGCGGTCGCCGACGACTCCGGGCTGGCGGTGGACGCGCTCAACGGCATGCCCGGAGTGCTGTCCGCCCGCTGGGCCGGGCAGGGCTCGACCGACGAGGCGAACCTGCGGCTGCTGCTGGAGCAGACCGCGGACGTGCCAGACTCCCGGCGGGGCGCGACCTTCGTGTGCGCGGCGGCGCTGGTGACGCCGGACGGGCAGGAGGAGGTGGTCGAGGGCCGGCTGGCCGGCGTGCTGCGGCGGGCGCCGAGCGGGACCAACGGCTTCGGCTACGACCCGATCTTCGAGCCCGACGGCGACAGCCGCACCACCGCCGAGCTCGATCCGGCCGACAAGGACGCCATCAGCCACCGCGGCCGCGCCTTCCGCGCCCTCGCCCCCCTGATCGCCACCACCCTGCGCACCTGAGACCCGCAGCCGCCCGGAACGCGGGCCAGATCCCTGCGGAACGGGACCGCAGCCATCCGGAACGTGGGGTTCGCGGGGCTCGGCCCCGCGGCCAGGTTTCCGCGGAACCGCAGCCGCCCGGAACGTGGGGTTCGCGGGGCTCGGCCCCGCGGCAACATGACGGACGCCGTCCGGCGAGCGCGCTCCGCGAGCAGGGGAGGCCACGGCGTCCGTGCGGGAGGGGGGACTCGAACCCCCACGCCCGAGGGCACCAGGACCTAAACCTGACGCGGCTGCCTGTTACGCCACTCCCGCTCGGCGCCCAGCCTAGAGCAGCGCTCAGACGCCGATCTTCTTGCGGAGGGAGGCGACGTGGCCGGTGGCCTTGACGTTGTAGAGGGCCTGCTCGATCGTGCCGTCCTCGTCGACGACGAAGGTGGAGCGGATCACCCCGACCGTCTTCTTGCCGTACGACATCTTCTCCCCGTACGCGCCCCAGGCGGTCAGCACCAGCCGGTCCGGGTCGGCGAGCAGCGGGAAGGTCAGCCCCTCGGCGTCCCGGAAGCGGGCCAGCTTGGCCGGCGGGTCCGGGGAGATGCCGAGCACGTCGATGCCGGCCGCGCCGAGGTCGGCCAGGTTGTCCCGGAAGTCGCAGGCCTGCTTGGTGCAGCCGCCGGTCATCGCGGCGGGGTAGAAGTAGACGACCACCTTGCGCCCGCGGTAGTCGCGCAGCGAGACCTGCTTGCCGTCGGCGTCGGGGAGGCTGAAGTCGGGCGCCGGGTCGCCGGGTGACAGTCGGTCGGTCATGCGCGGGAGCGTAGTCGTCCGGGACGCCGCCGGCGGCGGTCGGGCCGGCCCCGTGGGAGGGGGACCTTGCCAGCGGCGGGCGAGCCGCTAAGGTAAGGCTCGCCTAAGTTCTAGTCCACACGATTCGAGGAGTTCCCCGGTGCGGCGGTCGCTCTCCGTCCTGACGCTCGTGGCCGCGCTCGGCCTGCTCGCAGGCTGCTCCGACGACGGCGGCACGGTCCGCTCGGAGGGCGGCGGCAGCGGCTCCGGGTCCGGCTCCGGCTCGGGGTCCGGGCTGTCCGCCTCCGACCTGGGCAGCCAGAGCAGCGACAAGGACGTCACCGCGGCGGTGGCCGCCTACAAGACGTACGTGCTCGGCGAGGTCGCCACGCTCCGCCAGGAGGCCAAGCTCTTCACCGACGCGGTGCGGGCCGGCAACGTGGCCGAGGCGCAGAAGCACTTCGCGCCGAGCCGGGTCAGCTGGGAGCGGATCGAGCCGATCGCCGGGCTGGTGGAGGAGATCGACGTCGCGGTCGACGCCCGGGTCGACGACTTCGCCAACGAGAGCGACCCGAAGTGGACCGGCTGGCACAAGCTGGAGTACCTGCTCTGGGTGAAGAAGACCGCGGCCGGCGGCAAGCCGCTGGCCGACCAGCTGGACCGGGACCTCGGCATGCTGGAGACGCAGCTCAAGATGATCGAGATCACCCCCAAGGCGGTGGCGCTGGGCGCCGGGGAGCTGATCGAGGAGGTCTCCAAGGGCAAGATCACCGGCGAGGAGGACCGCTACTCGCGCACCGACCTGTGGGACTTCGCCGCCAACGTCGAGGGCGCCAAGGCGGCGTTCGGGGTGTTCAAGCCGGTGCTGCAGGCCAAGAACGCCGCGCTGGTGAAGACGCTGGACGACCGCTTCGCCGCGGTCGAGGCGTCGCTGAAGCCGTACGCGGTCGCCGGCGGCGGCTACCAGCCGTACACGGCGCTCAAGCCGGCCGACAAGACCAAGATGCAGGCGCAGCTGGCCGCCCTCTCCGAGGACCTCGCCAAGCTGCCGGCGGCCCTGGGCGTGGCGTGACGCACGAGCGCCACGACGGCGGCGCCGGACCCGGTGGGTCCGGCGCTGAGCCGTCGCCGCGACCGGGCCGGTGGCTGTCGCGGCGGGCCTTCCTGGGCACCGCGGCGCTGGGCACGGCGGCGGTCGGCGGCGCGGTCGCCGGCAGCACGCTGGCCGGCGCCGGGGAGCGCCTAGCCGACCCGCCGGCCCCTCCGCGGGGCTTCCGCGGCGTGCACCAGGCCGGCGTGCTGGAGGCGCCGGCGCCGCACGGGCTGCTGGCCGCGTTCCGCTGCGTCGACGAGGACCGGGCCGCGCTGGCCGGGACCCTGCGGGCGCTCTCGGCCGAGCTGGAGGACCTGGTCGGCGGCCGGCCGGCGCCCCAGGTCGACGCCCAGCTGCCCCCGGAGGACAACGGGGTGCTGGCCGAGGTGACCGACCCCGGGCTGGTGGCCACGCTCTCGGTCGGGGCGTCGCTCTTCGACGAGCGGTACGGTCTCGCCGCCCGCAAGCCGCGCGAGCTGGTGACGATGCCGTTCCTGGCCAACGACCGGCTCGACCCGCAGCGCAGCCACGGCGACCTGCTGCTGGTGCTGCAGGGCAAGGAGCCCGACGTCTGCCTGCACGCGCTGCGCCGGGCCATGCGTCGCACCCGTGCCGGGCTGGTGCTGCACTGGGCGCAGGAGGCCTTCACCCGGCCGGACGCCAAGCCGCGGGTCGGCCAGACCCAGAGCCGCAACCTGCTCGGCTTCAAGGACGGCACCGCCAACCCGGACGCCGCCGACGCGGCCCGCATGGACGACCTGGTGTGGACGTCCGCCGAGGACGGCGAGCCGGCCTGGGCGCGCGGCGGGACGTACCAGGCGGTGCGGGTGATCCGGATGTTCGTCGAGCACTGGGACCGCGCGTCGCTGGCCGAGCAGGAGCGCATCATCGGCCGGCGCAAGGTGACCGGGGCGCCGCTGGGCGGGCGGGCCGAGACCGACCTGCCGGTCTTCGCCGACGACCCGGACGGCGAGCGGATGCCGCTGGACGCGCACATCCGGCTGGCCAACCCGCGCACCGCGGAGGCCGAGCGGCAGGTGCTGCTGCGCCGCGGCTTCAGCTACTCCCGCGGCATGGACGGCAACGGGCACCTCGACCAGGGGCTGGCGTTCATCAGCTACCAGCGGCGGCTGGCCCACTTCCTGGCCGCCAGCCAGCGGCTGAAGGGGGAGCCGCTGGAGGAGTACGTCCAGCCGGAGGGCGGCGGCTTCTACTTCGTGCTGCCCGGCGTGACCCGGGACGGCGACTGGCTCGGGCGCACGCTGGTCGAGGGCTGAGCCTGTCGGTGCCGGCGGGCTGCCGGACGGGGTGCCGGCTGGCGCCGGCGGGGCCGGGCCGATGCCCTATGGTGCTGGCGTGAGCCGGGACCCGGAGAAGATCCAGCACGAGATCGAGTCGTCCCGCGCGCAGCTGGCGGCGACCCTCGACCAGCTGGCCGAGCGGACCAGCCCCAAGCGGCTGGCCGGCCAGGCCAGGGAGCAGGCGCTGGTCTTCTTCCAGTCGCCGCCCGGGATGGCCGTGCTCGGCGCGGTCGGGCTGCTGGTCGCGCTGCGGGTCGCCCGCACGGTGCGCAACCGGCGTCGCGGCTGACCGGCGGGTCCTGAGCCGGACGGCCCTGTACGGCTCAGCGATGCGGCGGGACCATGGCCGGATCGCCGTTCGGCACTGCCTTGGGGGGCACCGATGAAGACCCGGATCCTGACCGGCCTGTTGCTGCTCGTCGCCCTGGTGGGCGTCCCGGCGGCGCCGGCTCTCGCAGCCGAGCCGCTCGTCGTCCAGATCAGGGCAGGCCAGGTCACGCTGAACGCGGACGGCACGGTCTCGGTGCCGGTGCAGGCGCGCTGCACCCCGCCGCTGTACGCGTTCGAGTTCGGGGTCGACGTGCGCCAGGGCGACACCGTCGGCGGGGTGAGCACGCTCAGCGGGCCCTTCCCCACCTGCACCGGGAAGTGGCAGCGGACCACCGTGACGGTGACCGCGCAGATCGGCACCGTCCTCACCTTCGGGCCGGGATCGGCCACCGTGGGCGTGTACGTCGCCGCGTACGACCCGGTCGAGGACCACGACGTCATCGCGCAGGACTCGGTCACCGTCCGGCTCCGGTAGCGGGGTCGCGCCGGCCGGGGAAGGATCGGCGGATGCGTCCGCGACCTCTTCCACCGGGGCCGGGCCAGGAGTCGGTGTGGGACTACCCGCGCCCGCCCCGGCTGGAGCGCAGTGCCCGCTACGTCGTGGTCCGGCTCGGCGGCGAGATCATCGCCGCCACCCGGACCGCCTGGCGGGTGCTGGAGACCAGCCACCCGCCGGTCTTCTACGTGCCGCCCGGCGACGTGCGCCCGGGCGCGCTGGTGGCGAGCCCGCGCCGGTCGTGGTGCGAGTTCAAGGGCGAGGCGGCGTACTGGACGGTGAGCGCCGGCGGCGTGGTCCGCCCGGACGCGGCCTGGTCGTACCCCCGGCCGTCGCCCGGCTTCGAGCCGATGGCCGGCGCGGTCGCGTTCTACCCGGCCGCGATGGACGAGTGCCTGGTGGACGGCGAGCGGGTCCGGCCGCAGGCCGGCGGCTTCTACGGCGGTTGGGTCACCGACGACATCGTCGGCCCGTTCAAGGGTGAGCCCGGCACCGCAGGCTGGTAGCCGGCTTCCACGACCTGGTCCGGCCCGTCGTCCGCGAGCACGCCGGGCCCGCCGGTGACGCTCAGGCCGGGTCGTCGCGGACGCCGGCCGGGTCGGTGTTGCCGCCGCAGACCACCGCGGCCACCCGCTCGCCGCGCTCGGGCAGGTAGGCGCCGGTGAGCAGGGCGGCGAGCGCGGCCGCCCCGCCGTACTCGGCCAGCACCCGCAGCTGCGCCCACAGCCGCCCGCGGGCCCGGGCGACCGCCTCGTCCGGCACCAGCACCGAGGTCAGCCCGGTCTCCTTCGCCACCGCCCAGCAGACGTCGCCGACCCGGCCGGCGCCGAGCGAGTCCGCCGCGATGCCGCCCACCTCGACGTCCACCGGGCCGCCCGCGGCCAGCGCGGCGTGCAGCGTCGGGCAGCGCTCCGGCTCCACCCCGACCACCCGGGCCGAGCCGGCGAGCGCGGCCGCGATCCCGGCGGCCAGCCCGCCGCCGCCGACCGCGACCAGCACCGTGTCCACCGGGCCGACCTGCTCGACCAGCTCCAGCGCCAGCGTGCCGTTGCCGGCGGCGACCTCCGGCTGGTCGTACGCGTGCACCAGCGGGGAGCCGGTCTCCTCGGCCAGCCGGACCGCGACCGCGTACGCGTCGGAGTAGAACGCGCCGACCTGGGTGACCTGCGCGCCGAGCGCCCGCAGCCGCTTCACCTTCACCGGCGGCGAGGACACCGGCACCACGATCCGCGCGGTCAGGTCGAGCTCGCGGGCGGCGTACGCGACCGCCAGGCCGGCGTTGCCCCCGGACGCGGCGACCACCTGGCCGCCGGGCGGCAGGCCGGAGGCGAGCAGCCGGTTGAGCATGCCGCGGGCCTTGAACGAGCCGGTGTGCTGCAGCAGCTCCAGCTTCAGCGCCACCGGGTGGCCGAACGGGTCCGCGTCCACCACCACCGACGGCGTCCGCCGGACCCGCCGGCCGAGCCGGTCCGCGGCCGCCTCGACGTCGCCGCGGTCGATCACCGCGGCTCGGAGCTGGTCCGGAACGATGGGCCGGGCTCGGACCGGTACGGCTGCTGCTCGCTGCGGTACGGCTCCGGTTGCTCGCTGCGGTACGGCTCCGGTTCCTCGCTCCGGTAGGGCTGCTCGCTGCGGTACGGCTCCGCGGTGCGGTACGGCTCGTCCTCCGGCGCCGGGGCCTGCCCGGGCCAGTGCGGGTCGCCGCCGGGACGGTAGGCGGAGGCCGGCGTGAAGGCGCCGGTGGAGTAGGGCTCCCAGGTCTCGGTCGCGTACGGGTCCGCCTCGCGGGGCTCCGCCTCGTCCGGATCGGGCTCCGGCTCCGGCTCCGGCGGGGTGCGGGTGCCGGCCGCCTCGACGATCCGGCCGACCAGCAGGCCGACCCCGATGGCGGCGCCGAGCAGGGCCGGGCGGGTCCACTGCTCGGCCTCGACCAGCGCCAGCCACAGCGCGGCGAGCTGGAGGAAGGCCGCCGCCAGCGCGGTGCCGAACACGCCGCCGCGGCGGCCGTGCGCGCTGGTGCCGCCGAGCAGCGCGGCCGCCGCGGCCTGGGCGAGCAGCAGCAGGCCGTCGTCCGGGACGGTCGCCTGCGCCCGTACGGCCAGGATCAGCCCGGCCCCCGCGGCCAGCACCGTCGAGCCGACCAGCGCGGCCGTGGCGGCGAAGCCGGCCGCCCCGCCGCGCCCGCCGGCCGGGTCGGCGGCCGGCCGGAAGCGGCCCAGCCAGGCCCGCACCCCCGGCCGCAGGCCGAGCAGCCCGCCGACGGCGGACAGCGCGACCGCGCCGCCGGCCAGCGGCAGGGCCCACCGGCGCAGGTCGGGCGCGTCGGTCAGCACCAGGGAGCGGCCGGCGGTCATCGACAGCACCACCGCGTACAGGCCGAGCGCGGCTGCCAGCCCGGCCGCCCAGGCAGGTGCCCGGAAGCCGACCACCACGACGGCCAGCGCCAGCCCGAGCGCCACCGCGGCGCCCAGCGCGACCAGCGCGGCGGTGCGCAGCTCGTAGCCCCGGGTCGCGACCAGCCAGCCGGTCAGCGTGCCGGCGGTGACCGCGGCCGCGCCGACGGCCAGGTTGGGCACCGCGGCCCGCAGGCTCAGCGCGAACGCCGAGCCGAGCAGCACCCCCGCGGCCAGCAGCACCAGCAGGTCGCGCAGGCTGTCACCGCGCAGCGCGCCGCTGTCCTCGGACCGGACCGCGAGCACCGCGCCGACCACCGCGGCGGCCAGCAGGACCTCCCAGACCACGTGCACCCACACCCGGTCCGGCGGCCGGTCGTCCGCCACCTGCACGTGCTCCGCCGCGGGAATCCGCTCCGGCTCCGGTTCCATGGGCGGTCACCGTACTCCGGCGCCCGGCAGCAGGTCGCGCTCCAGCTCGGCGAGCAGCTCCCGGGTCACCACCCCGCGCAGCGTGATGTGCCGCTCCGGCTCGGTCCCGGCCCGGCGCAGCTCGATCCGGGCGTCCCGCTCGGCGGTCAGGGTGCGGCCCCAGCGGCCGACCGCGGCCAGCACCAGCCGCTCCGGGCTCACCCCGAGCCGGCGGGCCGCGTTGCGCTCGGCGTCGCCGATGGCGGCCAGCGCCCGCCCCACCTCGGCCGGTCCCCGCACCCCGAACCGCCGGGCCGCGTGCACCAGCGCGTCCGGCGGCGGTGGCGTGCCGGCCGGCGGGGCCCGGGTCGCCGGCACGTCCAGCGCGTCGACCGGAAGCGCCCGCAGCACCTCGCCGCCGTCGGCGAGCACGGCCCGTACCGCCGCCGCCGGCAGCCGCGCCGCCGCGGCCAGCTCGACCGGCTCCGGGTCGGGCCCGGCCAGCTCGACCAGGCTCACCCGGTACGCCGCGCACAGCAGCAGCAACTCCTCGACCGCCAGCGGGCGCACGCCGGCCTCCACCTGGGACACCGTGCCGGACTGCCAGACGGTCAGCCCGTGCTGGCGGAGCAGCTCGGCGGCGCCCTCCTCGTCCAGGCCGCGCTCCCGGCGCACCCGGGCCGCGCCGGCGGCGAACAGCTGCCGCAGCGAGCGCGGTCGATCGGCCATCCCGGCAGCCTAGCCCCGCCCCGCCCGCCGACCTGCGTTGCTCAGCGGGGGATGAAGGGGGCGAGCTCGCGGCGGGCGATGGTGGCCTTGTGCACCTCGTCGGGGCCGTCGGCGAGACGGAGGGTGCGGATCGAGGCCGCCATCCGGGCCAGCGGGAAGTCGTCGGAGACCCCGCCGCCGCCGTGCACCTGGATCGCCTTGTCCAGCACCCAGCCGGCCACCTGCGGGGCGACCACCTTGATGGCGGCGATCTCCACCCGGGCGCCCTTGTTGCCGACCGTGTCCATCAGCCAGGCCGCCTTGAGGGTCAGCAGCCGGGCCTGCTCGATCCGGATCCGGGCCTCGGCGATCCAGTCCTGCACCACGCCCTGCTGGGCCACCGCCTTGCCGAACGCGACCCGCGACGCCGCCCGCGCGCACAGCATCTCCAGCGCCCGCTCGGCCACCCCGATCGAGCGCATGCAGTGGTGGATCCGGCCCGGGCCGAGCCGCTCCTGGGCGATCCGGAAGCCGTCGCCCTCGCCGAGCAGCAGGTTGCCCGCCGGCACCCGGGCGCCCTCGAAGCGCACCTCGGCGTGGCCGCCGTGGTCGGCGTCGTCGTAGCCGAAGACGGACAGCGGCCGCACCACGGTCACCCCTGGGGTGTCCTTGGGGACGAGGATCATCGACTGCCGCCGGTACGGCTCCGCGTCCGGGTCGGTCACCCCCATCACGATCAGGATCTTGCACTCGGGGGCCATCGCGCCGGTGGACCACCACTTGCGCCCGTCCAGCACGTAACCGTCGCCGTCGCGGCGGATGGACAGCTGGATGTTGCGCGCGTCCGAGGACGCCACGTCCGGCTCGGTCATGCAGAACGCGGACCGGATCTCCGCCTCCAGCAGCGGCCGCAGCCAGCGCTCCTGCTGCTCGGGCGTGCCGAACTGGGCCAGCACCTCCATGTTGCCGGTGTCCGGGGCGCTGCAGTTGAGCGCCTCCGGGGCCAGCCCGGGGGAGCGGCCGAGGATCTCGGCCAGCGGCGCGTACTGCAGGTTGGTCAGGCCGGCGCCGTGCTCGGAGTGCGGGAGGAAGAGATTCCACAGGTCTCGGCGGCGGGCCTCGGCCTGCAGCCGCTTGATGACCGGCGGTCGGGACCAGTCGCCGGGCGGGTGGGCGTGGAACTCCGCCTCCGCCGGATAGACGTGGCTGTCCATGAACTCGAGCAGCTGCCCGCGCAGCTCCTCGGTCCGCTCGTCGAAGGAGAAGTCCACGTTCCGGACCCTACTGCTCGGTAGTGACACTTCCGCTGGGTCGGAGTGGATGTCACGATCTGGTTCCCCCTGGACCCGGAGGATGCAATGTCTCGACGGACCGGCCTCTTCGCGCTCGTCGTCGCACCTCTGGTGCTGCTGTCCGGAGCGCCCGCGGCCGCCGCGCCCGCCCCGGCCGCCGCGCCCGCCGCCGCCCAGGGGCACCCGGCGGTCCCCGAGGACCCGGCGCCCGCCGGCCCGGAGTGCACCACCACCCCGTCGACCACCCAGCCCGGCTACACGGTGGCCGACCCGCGCTGCGCCTTCACCGGCGCGGCGTACACCGGGGCCCGGTTCGCGCCGCTCACCGACGCTGCCGGCAGCCCGCTGTCGCGGGTGTTCACCGGCATCGTGCGCGGCGCGGCGTACCGGATCGAGGTCCCCCTCCGGTGGAACGGGCAGCTCGCGCTCTACTCGCACGGTTACCGCGGCACCGGCACGACGGTCTGGGTGGACGAGCCGGGGCTGCGCCGCTACCAGATCGAGCACGGGTTCGCCTGGGCCGCGTCCAGCTACGCGACCAACGGCTACGACGCCGCTCAGGGCGTCCGCGACACCCACGCGCTGATCGCGCTCTTCCGCGGCAAGGTGCGCCCGGCCCACCGGGTGTACGCGACCGGCCCGTCGATGGGCGGGCACGTCACCGCGGCGATGGTCGAGCGCTTCCGGGGCGACTTCGCCGGCGCGCTGCCGTACTGCGGGGTGCTCGGGGACAAGGAGCTGTTCGACTACTTCCTCGACGCCAACGTCACCGCGGCCGCGCTCACCGGCACCCCCATCCAGTTCCCGGACTCGTTCGCCGCGGGGCAGGCATACGCGCCGACGTACCGCGGACAGGTGCTGGCCCAGCTCCCCGCGCTGGGCACCGGCTTCACCGCCGGCAACCCGGCCGGGGTGTCGCTCACCCCGCTCGGCCGGGCCTGGGCCGGCAGCGTGCAGCTGCGCAGCGGCGGCACCCGACCGGGCTTCGCCAGCGCGTTCGCGTTCTGGTCGAGCTTCGGGTTCGCGCCGCTCACCGACGTGCCGTTCCTGTTCGGCGTCTACCCGGGGCTGACCGGCGGCACCATCGGGATCGCGCCCGGCAACGTGACGGACAACCGGCGGACGACGTACCGGATCGACGACCGCTACGGCCCGCTGACCCCGGCCGAGCAGGCGCTCAACGCGGCCGTGCTCCGGGTCGCGCCGACCGCTCGGCCGTCGCTCGGGCTGACCGGCATCCCCAAGGTGTCCGGCGACCCGCGGATCCCGGTGCTCTCCCTGCACGACATCGGCGACCTGTTCGTGCCGTTCAAGATGGAGCAGGTGTACGCGCAGCGCGTCGCCGAGCAAGGGCAGTCCCGGCTGTTCGTGCCGCGGGCGATCCGCGGGGTCGGGCACTGCGACTTCACCGCGCCGGAGCTGCAGCGGGCCTTCGCCGACCTGGTGTCCTGGGTGAAGACCGGCAAGCGGCCGGCCGGCGACCCGATCCTGGACCCGCGGGCGGTGGCACGGCCGACGTTCGGCTGCCGCTTCACCGACCCGACGCCGGGCTCCCACGTCGGTTTCGTCGCCGAGCAGGCCTGCCCCGCCTGACCCGTCGGCGCGGGCGGCGGGTCTGGTCACCAGGTGGTGCGCCAGACCCGCCACAGCGCGGCCGGGTCGGACAGCGGGTCGCCGTGCACGAGCACGAAGTCGGCCGGGCCGCCCTCCCGCACCCGGCCGGCCTCCGGCTCGCCGAGCACCCGGCCGCCGTTGACGGTGGCCGCGGCCAGCGCGGCGGCCGGCGGCAGCCCGGCGTCGACCAGCGTCTGCACCTCCCAGGCGAGCTGGTTGGCCCGCAGCGAGCCGCCGCCGAAGTCCGTACCGGCCGCGATCAGCACGCCGGCCTCGTACGCGAGCCGGACCGACTCGTGTGCCCGCTCCCGCCGCTCGCCGGTGGCGGCCCGGCCCTCGTCCGAGGCGAAGCGGGGGATCTCGGTGGTGGCGGCGAAGGTCCGCCACGACTCCAGCACGGCCAGCGTGGCCACCAGCGCCACCCCGCCGGCCGCCATCGCCGCGGCCACGTCCGCGTCCAGTGCGAAGCCGTGCTCGACGCAGTCCACCCGGGCCTCGGCGGCCACCCGGGCGCCGGGCAGCATCCCGCTGTGCGCGGTCACCGTCGCGCCCCGGGCGTGCACCGCCTCGACCACCCGGCGCACCTCGTGCCCGGTGAACGGGCTGGTGTCCCGGTCCGGCCCGTCCAGGTAGAGCTTCACCAGGTCGGCGCCGTTGTCGAGCTGGCGCAGCGCGTGTGCGAGCAGCGCGTCGCCATCGGCGGCCTCCAGCAGCAGGCCCTGCGGGGACGCGCCGGCGCCGCCGAGCCAGGTGCCGGCGGCGCGGACGTACGGGTACTCCCGCTGGCCCTGCCAGGCGTCCCGCACGGTCAGCGACAACGCCCGGCCGTCCCGCTCCGGCGCGCCGACGTCGCGGGCCCAGCGGACCCCGGCCTGGCGGAGCAGCCGGGCGTTGTCCTCGGCGACCGCGAGCAGCTCCGGGGTCGGGTCGGCGCCGCGGGCGATCCAGTGCGAGCCGCCCGGCATGGTGAGGTGGCTGTGCGAGTCGACCATGCCGGGCACCGCGGTGGTGCCGCCGGCGTCGACCACGTCAACCTGGGCGGGCACGGATCCTTCCGCGTCGGCGGGCCGGATCCAGCGGATCACGTCGTCGACGACGAGCACGCTCACGCTCCGGCGGAGCTGGCCAGCCTCGACGTCGAGCAGCGCACAGTCCCTATACAACGTCGCCATCCCCGGACCGTAACCCCCTCTTCGCCCGCCTACCCGCCCGCAGCAGGTGGTGTGCCGAGTTGCGTAGTGCTCTGCCCCGCGCAGCGAGGCTGAGGTGCCCCACCGGGCGGTGCCTCTCCGGGCGGCGCAGAGCACTACGGATTCGGGAGGTGTGTGCCGCCGGCGAGCGTCGGCCCGCCGGGTGGAGAGCGGGGTGGGGGGCGGGGCAAGAGGGTCAGCGGCGGCGGTGGGAGCGGCGCTGCGGGGGTGCATGCTGGGCGAGACCGACGACGGTGTCGCCGGGTGCGGTCCGGCGGGTCGGCGGCGGCCGCCACGGGGTGACCAGCGCCCCGCGGGCCCGCACCGTCAGCCAGCCGGCCGCCGCCAGCCCGAGCAGGCCGATCAGCCCGAGCGGCAGCCCGATCCCGGGGGACACCGACAGCACCGGGAACTCCTCGACCACCGGCAACTCGAAGTGGAAGAACCCAGCCCGGCCGAAGACGACCGCGTCCAGCGTGCCGATCAGCACCACGGCGCCGAGCCCGCCGACCGCCGCGGTCAGCGTGGCCAGCCAGGTCGGCGCCGGCCGGGTCGGCAGCAGCAGCACCCACAACCCGCCGACCAGGACGCCCGCCAGCAGCGGCAGCGCCCACCCGGGCGAACCCTCCCAGGCGGTCACCTCGACCATGCCGCAACCGGCCACCGTGCACATCTCGTCCCGCTGCCAGGGCAGCAGGCCGGCGGCCAGCAGCAGCAGGACGGACGCGGCGACCAGGACGTCGGCACGCAGCCGGGACACCACCCGCCGGAGCCTACCGGCCGGCCCCGCCGGGCTTGCGGCGACGCGGCCCGGCGAGCCAAAATCGAACACCAGTTCGAGGGAGTCCCCGCTTTGCCCAGCCGCCCGCTGTCGCCGGACCGCGCCCTGGAGGTGCGGCTGCACACCTGGGCAGGCACGCACGCGAGCAAGGTGGTCAAGGGTCGGATGTCGCGCGGCGCCGCGGTCGCGGTGCTCGCCCTGGTCGCCCCGTGCCGGCCGGAGCTGGTCCGCGCGGTGACCGCCCGGCTGGCCGCCGGGAGCCCGGCCGACGCCGACTGGCCACCACGATCCGTGCAGGTCAGCCTGCTGAAGTCCGCCGAACGGGTGACACTGGGTCTCGTGCAGCTCACGGGGCCGGGGGGTGTGACCGTGGAACACGTCACGTACACGGACAAGCTCGGATACACGCGCAAGGTGCTCCGACTCCGCCGGAACGGGGCGTTCATCCGCGACTTCCGTACGGTCGAGGAGCTGGGCAAGGAGGTGGACCTGGCGACGCTGCGTGAGGCCGACAGCGACCCGGACGGGTGACGGGACTTGTGCGGCCGAGTTGACTGTCCGCCATGACCGTCGTCATCGCCGCCGGCACGCGCAAGGGACTCTGGCTGGCCACCTCCGGCCCGGACGGTGGCTGGTCCGCCACCGGGCCGATGCTCGCCATGCGGGAGGTGCCGTCGCTGGCGTTCCTGCCCACCGCCGGCGGCGGACCGCCGGAGCTGCTGGCCGGCCTGCGCAGCGAGCACTGGGGTCCGGTGGTGGCCCGGTCGGGCGACCTGGGCGAGTCCTGGTCGGAGACCGAGGAGGCGGCGGTGCGCTTCCCGGCCGACACCGGGGCGGCGCTGGAGCGGATCTGGCAGCTGCACCCGGACCCGGCCCGGCCCGAGGTGGTGTGGGCCGGCTGCGAGCCGATCTCGCTGTGGCGCAGCACCGACGGCGGTCACCGCTTCCAGCTGGTCCGGGCGCTGTGGGACCACCCGCACCGGCAGCAGTGGGGCGCCGGCTTCGGCGGCGCGGCCGCGCACACCGTGGTCACCGACCCGGCCGACCCCGACCGGGTGCTGGTCGCGATGAGCACCGGCGGGGTGTACGCGAGCACCGACGGCGGCGCCAGCTGGGAGCCGCGCAACCTCGGCATCGAGGCCGGCTTCCTGCCCGACCCCGAGCCGGCATACGGGCAGTGCGTGCACAAGGTGGCCGCCGACGCGGCCGGCCCCGACCGGCTGTACGCGCAGAACCACGGCGGCGTCTACCGGTCCGACGACGGTGGCCTGCGGTGGACCTCGATCGCGGCGGGGCTGCCGGCCGACTTCGGCTTCCCGGTGCTCGCCCACCCGGGACGGCCCGGCACGGCCTGGGTGGTGCCGCTGGTCGCCGACGGGCATCGCTTCCCGCCGGACGGGCGGCTCCGGCCGTACCGGACCGGGGACGCGGGGGAGACCTGGCAGGAGGTCGGCGCGGGCCTGCCCGACCGGGCGTGGACCGTGGTGCTGCGCGACGCCGCCTGCGTGCACGCCCCGGACCCGGCGGCGCCGGACGGACCGGCGGTGCTCGCCTTCGGCACCCGGGACGGCTGCCTCTACGCCAGCACGGACTCCGGCGACACCTTCACCGAGGTCGTCGCCCACCTGCCGGACGTGCTCTGCGTCCGGGCGGCCACGCTGCCGTGACCGCGGGCCGGGTGGTGGTCCGGCTGCCGGCCGTTCTGGCCGAGCACGCCGGCGGCGAGCGGGCGATCGAGCTGCCGGTGCCGGCGGGCGGCACCGTCGGGGAGGTGCTGGACGCGCTGACCGCGGACCGGCCGCGGCTGGGCTGGCGGCTGCGGGACGAGACCGGGGCGCTGCGCCGGCACGTCAACGTCTTCGTCGGCGACGAGGACATCCGGGCCACCGGCGGGCAGGCCACCGCGGTCGCGGACGGCGACGTGGTCACCCTGCTGCCCTCCGTCGCCGGCGGCTGAACTGACGTGGACTTCCTGCTGGTGCATCCGCCGCTGCTGGGTCCGGCGGTCTGGGGTCCGTGCGCGGCCGAGCTGACCGCGGCCGGTCACCGGGTCGCGGTGCCGGACCTGCGCGCGGCGTGCGACCCGCCCACCCGCTGGCCCGAGCGCGCCGCCACCACCGCCACCACCGTGCTGACCAGCGTCGACGTGGTGGTGGGGCACTCCGGGGCCGGCGTGCTGCTGCCGCTGGTCGCCGCGCGGGTCGGCGAGCCGGCGGTGGTGTTCGTGGACGCGCTGGTGCCGGCGGCGGCCGGGGCGACCGCGCCGTCGGAGCGCTTTCGCGCGTTCCTGGACCAGCTGCCGCTCACCGACGGCCGGCTGCCGCCGTGGACCGAGTGGTGGCCGCCGGAGGTGATGGAGGAGGCGGTGCCGGACCCCGTCCTGCGGGCGGCGATCGCCGGCGAGGCACCGCGCCTCTCGCGGGAGTTCTACGCCGAGGCGGTGCCGGTGCCGCCGTCGTGGCCGCCGCCGCGGGTCGGCTATCTCCAGCTGAGCCCGGCCTACGACGCCGACGCGGCCGAGGCCGCCCGCCGCGGCTGGCCGGTGCGCACCCTGGCCGGCACCCACCTCGACCTGCTCACCCGCCCCGCCGAGGTCACCGCCGAGATCCTCGCCCTCACCTGACTCTCACGGCCGGCGGTGCGCGACCAGCGGGAGCACCGGCCCCGCTCCCGCCTCGTGCAGCAGCACGCCCGCCACGGTGACGGTCCAGCCCGTCCGCAGCACGTCGTCCACCAGCAGCACCGGCCCGTCGGGCAGCGGGACGGACGGGTCGACCGACAGCGTCTCGCCCAGCTGTCGCACCCGGACCCCGGATGCCACCTCCGCCGACGGCGGCCGGCCGGTCACCCGCAGCGCGTCGACCAGCGGCAGCCGGCCGATCTCGGCCAGGTGCTCGGCCATCCCCCGCACCCGCCGCGGGCAGGACCGGCTGGGCACCGGCACGATCGCGACCGGCCGCTGGTCCCACTCCCGCGACCAGCGGCGCAGCACCTCGACCAGCCCCTCGGCCAGCTCGGCCGACGGCTCCCCGTCCGGCCCGGCCACCTCCAGGGTCAGCTCCCGCCAGGCCGGGTCGTCGGCGAAGGCCACTGCCCGGCCGGGGGCGACGCCGGCGATCCGGCCCCGCTTGCCCCCGCCGGACGGCCACAGCTTGCGCGGCTCGATCAGGTGGCGCCGCCCGCGCAGGTGCTTGCGCGCCGCCGCCACCGGCTCCGCCGCCGGCCGCGTCCCCGGCGCCGGCAGCTCGCCCGTGCACACCGAGCACCGCCCGCACGGCCCGGCCGCCGGGTCGTCCAGCGCCTCGGTGAGCACCTCCATCAGGCAGCGGGCGCCGGCCGCGTACGTCCTCATCAGGCCCGCCTCGGCCCGCCGCGCCCGCACCACCCGGTCGTACTTGTCCGCGTCGTAGACCCACTCCTGCCCGGTGGCGACCCACCCGGAGCCGACCCGGTCGACCGCGCCGTCCACCCGCAGTGTCTTGAGCAGCGCCTCCAGCCGGCCCCGGCGCAGCCCGGTCTCGGTCTCGATCGCCGGCAGCGAGACCGCGGCCTCCGGCTCGCGGGGCAACAGCGCGAGCACGCGCGCCGCGGCGTCCGGGTCGGGGATCGTCGCGGTGGCGAAATAGTCCCAGATCCGCGGGTCGCTCTCCGCCGCCGGCAGCAGCACCCCGACCGCGGTGTCCAGCGCACGGCCGGCCCGGCCGACCTGCTGGTAGTAGGCCACCGGGGAGTCCGGCGACCCGACGTGCACGCAGAAGCCGAGGTCGGGCTTGTCGTAGCCCATGCCGAGCGCCGAGGTCGCCACCACCGCCTTGAGCCGGTTGTCCCGCAGCGCGGCCTCGATCCGGGCCCGCTCGTCCGGCTCGGTCTGCCCGGTGTACGCCGCGACCTCGTGGCCCTGGGCGCGCAGGAAGCCGGCCAGCGAGACCGCCTGGTCGACGGTCAGCGCGTAGACGATGCCGGAGCCGGGCAGCTCGGTCAGCGCCTCGGCCACCCAGCCGAAGCGCTCCACCCCGTCCAGCCCGGGCACCACCGCCAGCCGCAGCGAGGCCCGCGCCAGCGGACCGCGCAGCACCAGGGTGTCGGTGCCCAGCTGGGCGGCGACGTCCGACGTGACCCGGGCGTTGGCGGTCGCGGTGGTGGCCAGCACCGGGCTGCCCTCCGCGGTCTGCGCCAGCAGGTGGGTGAGCCGCTGGTAGTCCGGCCGGAAGTCGAAGCCCCAGTCGGAGATGCAGTGCGCCTCGTCGACGACCAGCAGCCCGGTCTTGGCCAGCAACGGCAGCGCCCGGTCGGCGAAGCGCGGGTTGGCCAGCCGCTCCGGCGAGACCAGCAGCACGTCGACCTCGTCGGCGCCGAGCGCGTCGAAGACCTGCTGCCAGTCGTCGATGTTGGCGGAGTTGACCGTCGCCGCCCGCAGGCCGGCGCGGGAGGCGGCGGCGACCTGATCGCGCATCAGCGCCAGCAGCGGCGAGATCACCAGCGCCGGTCCGCGGCCGGCCTCGCGCAGCGCCGCGGTGGCCGCCCAGTAGACCGCCGACTTGCCCCAGCCGGTCGCCTGGACGAGCAGCACGCGCCGCCCGGACACCAGCGCGTCGACCGCCTCGACCTGGTCCGGTCGCGGCCGCGCCGCCGGCCCGGCCATCGCCGCCAGCACCCGCTCCAGCGCCGCCGCACCCACCCCGTCCACGCCCACCCCGTCCACGCCCCGCACTCTGCCAGGCGACACCGACAGAACCACGACCCCGCAGGTCAGCGGCCCAGCAGTCAGCCGACGTCGACCAGCACCTTGCCCACCGCGCCGCCCTCGACGGCGGACTGGGCCGCCGCGGCCGACTCCAGCGGGAAGCGGTGCAGCGGCAGCCCGGCGTCGGGCCCGACCCGGACCGCGCCGTCCACCACCGCGGCGTTGACGTCCTCGACCGCGGCCGCCTTGGCCGCCGCCGGCTCGGTGTAGACGAGCACGAACTGCCAGCGAGCGTTCGGCACCATCAGCGCCCGTACCGGCAGGGTCAGCTCCCCGCCGCCGCTGTCCGCGTACACGGCGACGCAGCCGTGCGGCCCGATCACCGCGACGTCGGTCCCGGTGTTGGCCGCCGACACCTCGACGATCGCGTCCACCCCGCCGGGGACGATCTTGCGCACCTCGGCGGCCACGTCCTGGGTCCGGTAGTCGATCACGTGCGACGCCCCGGCCGCCGCCGCCAGCTGCGCCTTGGCCGGGCTGCTCACGGTGGCGATCACGGTCGCGTCCGCCCACCGGCCCAGCTGGATCGCCGCGTTGCCGACCGCGCCCGCGCCGCCCTGGACCAGCACGGTCCGCCCGGTCAGCGCGCCCGGGTCGAGCCGGTCCGGCATCGCCTCGCCGGCGGTCAGGCAGCGGTGCGCGGTCAGGAACGGGATGCCCAGCGCCGCGCCCAGCTCGTACGGCGCCCCGGCCGGCAGCAGCACCGCCTGCCGGGCCGGGACCACGGTGTACTCCGCCGCCGTGCCCCACGGCCGCCGCCAGGCCGCCTCCCACAGCCAGACCCGCTCGCCGACCAGCACCGGGTCCACGCCGGTGCCGACCGCGTCCACCACGCCCGCGCCGTCCTGGTGCGGCACCTGCCAGCCGGCCGGCGGTGGGGTCGCCGCCCGCGCCTTCCAGTCCGTCGGGTTGACCCCGGACACCACGACCCGGACCCGGACCTCGCCCGGACCGGGCTCCGGCACCGGCCGGTCGACCAGCTCCAGCACCTCCGGCCCGCCGTTGCCGCTGTAGACGATCGCCCGCACGTGTGCCTCCTCGTGGTCGCCCGGCCAGCCGGCCCAACCACCCCGCCGCCCGCCGGCTTCCCGCCTAGGGTCGCCGCATGTGCTGCGAGGCGCCCGAGACGCTCGACCTGCCGGCCGAGGTCATCGAGATGCTCGCCCGCTATCGCGCGCTGCGGGACGGGCAGGGCTGGGACTGGGGGGACGAGCGGCCGCCAGACCTGTTCCGCTGGTCCCGGTTCCGGGCGGTGGGTCCGGTGCTGGAGGCGTACGGGCAGACCGGCGACTGGGCCGCGGCGGTGCGGACCGTGCTCGGCGCCGACCTCCCGCCCGGCATCGCCGTGGTCCGGGTCGGGCCGGACCGGCGGCTGACCGCCCGGACCGGCCCGCCCCGCCTGGGCGTCGCCGGGCGCCCGGTGCAGCTGGACGTCATCCTCGACTCGGCGGCGCCGGACGAGGTCACCGTCACCGTCGCCGGCCAGGTGACGACGCTGCCGGCCGGCGCCGCCGCGATCGTCACCCTCGACGTCGACAGCGCCATCCCGGTGGGCGAGCTGGAGCTCGACGCGGTCCGGATGGTGCCAGCAGCCGAGCTGCGGCTGACCTCGCCGAGGCACGCCCGCTGGTCGGTGACCGACGACACCGGCGGCGCCTGGTTCCCGGACGGGGTGCCGGCCAAGTGGGACGTCCACCACCGTCCGTTCTTCCACGCCCGGGACGTGACCCTCGCGGTCCCGGCCGCGCCGCTGCGCGTCAGCTGCACCCGCGGCCTGGAGCACGACATGGTGGACCGGACCGTCGAGCCGGCCGCGGGGGAGACGCTGGCCGTCGACTGTGACCCGCCGCGGCTGGTCGACCCGGCGGCGGCCGGCTGGTATGGCGGCGACCTGCACGTGCACCTCAACTACAGCGGCGACCTGGTCTGCGCGCCCGAGGACGCGGCCCGGATGCAGCTCGGCGAGGGCCTGCACCTGCTCAACCTGGTGGCCGGCAACTGGCAGACCTCGCTGGTCTACGACCGGGAGCTGCTGGAGACCACCGCCGGCACCGACCTGCCCTGGTCCGGCCCGGACGCGGTGGCCCGGGCCGGCGTCGAATACCGCAACGACCTGCTCGGCCACGTGCACGGCCTGGGCCCGACTGCGCCGCCGACCCGCTTCCACTCCGGCCACGAGCGGTCGGACGCCCCGGACGACTGGCCGCCCAACAAGGCGGCCTGCGAGGAGCTGCGGGCGCTCGGCGCGACGGTCGGCTACGCGCACCCGGCCGGCACCCCGTTCCCGGACTGGTCGACCGACGACTTCTTCGCCCGTGCCCGCTCGGTGGAGGCGCGGGAGCTGGTCGCCGACGCCGCGCTCGGCGTCGTCGATTCGCTCGACGTGATCTCGCCGTTCGACCACGAGGGTGCGGTCTTCCTCTATCACCGGCTGCTGTCCTGCGGGCTGCGGCTGGCCGCCACCGCCGGCACCGACGTGTTCCTGTCCTTCGCGCACGGGCCGGACGTCGCGTCCAACCCGCCGGGCTGGGGCCGGGTGTACGCCCAGCTCGGCGACCAGCCGCTGTCCGTGGCCGCCTTCCAGGACGCCATCCGGGCCGGCCGCACCCTCGCCACCAACGGGCCCTGGCTCACCCTGGAGGTCGACGGCCACGGCCCCGGCGCGGTGCTGGACCGGGCGGTCGGCGACCGGCTCACGGTCCGGGCCCGGGCGACCGGCGCCGGCGCCGACCGGCTGGCCGTGGTCGGCCCCGACGGCGAGCTGGCCACCGGCACCGGCGGGCTGACCGCCGAGCTCACCGTGGACGGTCCACTGTGGATCGCCGCCGTCGCCCGCGGCGTCGGCGACCCGCGGGTGCTCGACCACACCTCGCTCGCCCACACCACCCCGGTGTACGTCGACGTCGCCGGCCGCCGGGTCGCCCGCACCCGGGACGCCCGATGGTGCCTGGACCTGCTCGACCGGCTGGAGGGGTTCACCGCCGAGCACGGCCACTTCGGCCAGGCCCACCAGCACCGCGACCTGGTCGCCGTCCTCGACGACGCCCGTGCCTACTACCGCGGCGTGCTCTCGGCGTCGATCGGCAGTCCGGGGGCGAGCCGGCGCAGCGACCGGTAGGTCGGCATCAGCGCGTTGTAGAGCTCGGCGAACACCGGCCGCAGCGCCGCGTACGTCGCCGCGGCCGACGGGTCCGGCCGTACGGTGTCGGAGATCCGCACCATGTCCGCGGCCACGTCGATCGACGGCACCAGGCCGAGCGCCTGCATCCCGAGCAGCGCGGCGCCGAAGCCGGACCCCTCGTGCCCCTCCGGGAACGACACGTCCATGCCGAGCGTGTCGGCCAGCATCTGCCGCCACAGCGGGCTGCGGGCGAAGCCGCCGGTCGCCCGCAGCTGCCGCACCTCGTTGCCGGCCGCCCGCATGGACTGCAGCACCAGCGCGAGCTGCTGGCAGACCCCCTCGATGGCGGCGCGGATGAGGTGCTCGCGGCGGTGCTCCCGGGTCAGCCCGATGTACGCCCCCCGCGGCAGCGAGCTCCAGTGCGGGGCCCGCTCGCTGAGCAGGTACGGCAGCATGATCAGCCCGCCGCACCCGGCCGGCACCGAGCCGGCGAGGGCGAGCAGCTCCTCCTCGGCCCCGTCGCCGAGGTCCGGGGCGAGCGCGGTGCCGGCCCAGTCCAGCACGATGCCGCCGTTGTTGATGGCACCGCCGACCGCCCAGTGGCTCTCGGTCAGCGCGTAGCAGAAGACGCCGCCCAGCGGGTCTACGGCCGCCTTCTCCACCATCACCCGCATCGCCCCGCTGGTGCCGATCGAGATGGCGGCCACGCCCGGGTCGACGGCGCCGAGCCCGAGGTTGGCCAGCGGGCCGTCCCCGGCGCCGAGCACCACCGGGGTGCCCGCCGGCAACCCGGTGGCCGATGCGGTCGCCTCGTTCAGCCCAGGCAGCACATGCGTGGTCGGCAGCAGCTCGGGCAGCTGCTCGGCCGCGATCCCGGCCAGCTGCAGAGCCTCCGGGTCCCACCGCAGCCGGTGGATGTCCATCAGCCCGCTGCCCGAGGCCATCGAGTGGTCGGTGACCAGCGCGTCGCACATCCGCAGCAGCACGTAGTCCTTGATGCCGACCCAGGACGCCGCCTTGGCGAACACCTCCGGCTGCTGCTCGCGGAACCAGACCAGCTTGGACAGCGGCGCCATCGGGTGCACGGGGGTGCCGGTACGCCGGTGCAGGGCCAGCCCGCCGGCGGCCGCCCGCAGCCGCTCGGCCTGCTCGCCCGAGCGCGAGTCGGCCCAGCTCAGCGACGGGGTCAGCGGCTTCGAGTCGCGGTCGAGCCCGATCAGCGTGTGCATCGCCGAGCTGAACGACAGCCCGGCGACCGGGCGGTCCAGCTCGCCGACCACGACCCGCAGCGACTCCAGGACGGCGGCCAGGATCTCCTCCGGGTCCTGCTCCGCGTGCCCGGGGTGCGGCTCGCGGAGCGGGTAGCCGGCGGAGTGGCTGCCCAGGGCCCTCCCCGAGGTGTCGTACGCGATCACCTTGGTGCTGGTGGTCCCCAGGTCCACCCCGAGGACGATCTCCTGCGGGCTCTCGGGCTCGCTCACAGGATCAAGCTCACCAGCAGCACGGCGATCAGCCCGACCACCGAGATGATCGTCTCCATGACCGACCAGGTCTTGATGGTCTGCCCGACGGTCATCCCGAAGTACTCCTTCACCAGCCAGAAGCCGGCGTCGTTGACGTGCGAGAAGAACAGCGAGCCGGCGCCGATGGCCAGCACCAGCAGCGCCACCTCGGGCCGGTCCAGGCCCCCGGCCAGCGGCGCCACGATGCCGGCGGCGGTGATGGTGGCGACCGTCGCCGAGCCGGTGGCCAGCCGGATGCCGACCGCGACCAGCCAGCCGAGGATCAGCGCGGAGATGTTGGCGCCCTCGGCCCAGTCGGCGATCACGGTGCCGACGCCGGCGTCGATCAGCGTCTGCTTGAAGCCGCCGCCGGCGGCGACGATGAGCAGGATCCCGGCGATGGCCGGCAGCGCGCCGCCGGTCGAGCCGGAGATCCGGGTCCGGTCCATCCCGGTCGCCATCCCGAGGGTGAGCATGGCCACCAGCACGCCGGCCAGCAGCGCGACCACCGGGTTGCCGAGGACGAACAGCGCGGCGCGGACCTGGCTGTCCTCGTCCAGGAAGACCTCGCCGATCGCCCGGGCCAGCATGAGGATCACCGGCAGCAGCACGGTGAACACGGTCATCGCGAAGCCGGGCCGGCGCGCCGGCCGCTCGGCCCGGTCGGCCTCCAGTCGGTCGGCCACCCCGTCCCGGTCGCCGTCCGCGGCGGTGCCGATCCGGCTGTCGCGCTGGTCGCCGGCGTCCGGGTTGTCGCGGTCGCTCACGTCCGGGTAGTCGCGATCGCTCACGTCTGCGCCGCCGACCCGGGCCGGCTCGCGGGTGCCGCCGATGATCGCCGGCCAGGGCACGTCGACGTAGCGGGCGATGTACGAGCCGAAGACCGGACCGGCGACGATAACGGTCGGGATCGCGATGAGCAGGCCGAGCGCGAGGGTGAGCCCGAGGTCGGCGCCGAGCGCGTCGATGGCGACCAGCGGCCCGGGGTGCGGCGGCACGAAGCCGTGCAGCACCGACAGGCCGGCCAGCGCCGGGATCCCGACCTTGATCAGCGAGACGTTGGTGCGCCGGCCGACCAGCAGCACGATCGGCACCAGCAGCACCACGCCGACCTCGAAGAACAGCGGGATGCCGATCAGCGACGCGGCCCCGGCCATCGCCCACGGCAGCATGCCGGGCGACACCCGCTCCACGATCGTCTGCACGATCCGGTCGGCCCCGCCCGAGTCGGCGAGCAGCCCGCCGATCATCGCGCCGAGCGCGATCAGCAGGCCGACGCTGCCGACGGTCGAGCCGACCCCCTTGGTGAACGCCTCCACCGTCGGGGTCGCGCCGAGACCCGCGACCAGGCCGAGCACGGCCGAGCCGAGGATCAGGGCGAGGAACGGGTGCATCTTGAGCCAGGTGATCGTCACGACCACCGTGGCGATGCCGAGCAGGGCGGCCAGCACGAGCACGGTATTGCTGCTCGAAGCGGCTTCCGCGGCGAGAGTCATCGCAGGTCTCCTCGGGGCGGGGGGGACGATGATGACCTGCCCGCCCCGCAACCGGTCGAACCCGCCATTCGGGACCTGTCGGCACCCGTCGGGGCGATGTACCCGCCGGCCCGTACGCCCTAAGGTGATGACCAATTCCTGCCTCGGAGGCCCCGATGGTCCGGTTCCGGCTCGCCGTCCTCGCCCTGCTGGCCGCCTTCGCCGTGCTGGTGCCGGCCGCGCCCGCCCACGCCGCCACGTCCGTGGCCGGGGGTGACGTGCTGTCCAGCGCGTCGGGTCTCCGCTGCCAGCTCGGCTTCAACCTGTCCGGGCGCGGCATCCTGGCCGCCGCCTCGTGCGGGCCGGTCGGCACCGAGTGGTATTCGGGGCCCGACCTGATCGGCACGACCGTGGTGCAGACCCAGACCGCGTCGCTGATCTTCATCACGAACCCGGCGGTGACCCAGATAGCCGGCCGCCGGATCGGTGGCGGGGCGATCGCGCCGGTCAGCTCCGCCGCGCGGGCGTTCGTCGGCCAGACGGTCTCGTACCATTCCTGGACCGTGGGCACCCGCACCGGCACGGTGACCGGGGTCAACCAGACGATCAACTACGCCGGTGGCTCGATCACCGGGCTGGACCGCACCACCCTGTGCGCCAGCTCCCGGGACCCCGGGTCGCCGGTGGTGGCCGGCTCGATCGGGCTGAGCATCATCCTCGGCGGCAGCACCAGCTGCTCCGGCGGGGCGGTGTTCGCGCAGCCGATCACCCCGCTGCTCGCGGCCTGGGGCCGCACCCTCTACTGAGCGGGCCGGGGTGGGGCCCGGCGGACGGACCCCACCCCGGGCGGGCGTCAGACCAGCTTGAAGCGGAGGTTGTAGCTCCCGCCGTCCCCGCTGAAGTTCATCGTGGTGCCGGTGGAGAGGCCACTGATCGCGAAGCTGCGGATGGCGACCGTGTCGTCGTTGTCGGTGGTCGCGCCGATGGCGTTGAGGAAGGCCATTGTCATGGTGATCTGCTGCGTCGCGGCCGACTGCCAGAACGAGGCCTGCCACTGGTTCCACATCACCGTGTTGATGTAGGTCATGTCCCCGGCGGAGATGTCGTGGCCGTTGTCCTCCTCCATCAGCACCGTCCACAGTGTCCAGCCGCCCTGCACGCCGGACGCGATGGTGCCGTTGGGGTAGTAGATGTCGCCGGTGTCGACGACGTTGTCCCAGCCGCCCGGACCCCACTTGCCGAAGCTGACCGCGCCCGCGTTGCTCGGGCTGGTCGCGAAGACGAGCACGTACGGGCTGTCCGAGCCGATCTCGTCGGTCTCCTCGTCGCAGTGGACGCGGTCCAGCTTGAGCGTGCTGCCGGCGGCCTGGGCCGGGGCCGCGGCGACCAGGCTCAGGCCCCCGAGCAGCGCGGCGGCCGCGCTCACCGCGGCGAGGCGTTTCCAGGTGCGCATGGTTCCTCCTGTGGGATGGCGACTGTCCGGCAGCAGCCTCCGCACCGCCCTTCCCGCCCCCTTAAAGTCCCCTGAGGGCGCGCGTGGCAGGGTCGGGGGATGACCGCTCCCGCCGCCGACACCGCCGCCCGTTTCCGCACGCTCGCCGAGGAGATCGTCGAGGACCTGCTCCGGTTGAGCCCGGAGCGCGCCACCGACCTGGGCGAACACCGCTACGACGACCGGTTGGACGACCTGTCGGAGTCGGGCCGGGCGGAGCTGTGGCGGGTGCTGGCCCGGCGCCGGGACGAGCTGGACAGCCTGGACGCCGACGAGCTGGACCGGGCCGACGCGGTGGACTCGGAGATCCTGCGGGCGGCGCTGGACCGGGAGCTGTTCGCGGTTCAGCGGCTTGCCGAGCACCGCTGGAACCCGCTGGTCTGGCTGCCCGGCGAGGCGCTCTACCCGCTGCTGTCCCGCGACACGGTGCCGGTCCCGGAGCGGCTGCGGGCGCTGGCCGGCCGGCTGGCCGGGGTGCCGGACCGGCTGGCCGCGGCGCGGGCGACGCTGGCCGACATGCCGGCGGTGCACGTGCAGACCGCGGTCGGCCAGGCCGCCGGGGTGGTTGCGCTGGTCCGGGACGAGGTGCCGGTGCTGCTGGCCCGCGCGCCCGGGCTGGCCGGCGAGCTGGAGCCGCCCCGGCAGGCCGCGCTGCGGGCGCTGGAGGAGCATCGGGACTGGCTGGCCGGGCAGCTGCCGACCGCGGCCGGCGACCCGCGCCTCGGGCCGGAGGTCTTCGCCGCCAAGCTGCACCTCGAGCTGGACGCCGACCTGTCCGCCGAGCGGGTGGTGGCGCTGGCGCGGGAGCGGCTGGAGGAGCTCACCGAGGAGCTGCGGGCGGTCGCGACCGACTGGGTCGGCCCCGGCGCGGACCCGGTCGCCGAGGCGCTGGCGCGCTGCGCCGCCCAGGCGCCGACCGACGACACGATCGTGCCGCTGATCCAGCAGGTGCTGGTCGAGACGACCGAGCTGGTCCGGTCCAGCGGGCTCGTCCAGGTGCCGGACGAGCCGGTCGAGGTGCAGGTGATGCCGGAGTTCCGCCGGGGGGTCGCGATCGCGTACTGCGACGCCCCGGGGCCGCTGGAGACGGGCGGCACGACGTATTACGCGGTCAGCCCGACGCCGGCGGACTGGCCGGCCGAGCGGGTGGCGTCGTTCTACCGCGAGTACAACGCGGCCCAGCTGGTCACCCTCACCGTGCACGAGGCGATGCCCGGGCACGTGCTGCAGCTCGCCCACGCCCGCCGCTACCGCGGCACCACCCGGGTCCGGCAGGTGCTGGCCAGCGGCTCGTTCATCGAGGGCTGGGCGGTGCACGCCGAGGAGATCATGAGCCGGCTCGGGATCGGCGGCCCGGCGGCCCGGGTGCAGCGGCTGAAGATGATGCTCCGGACCACGCTCAACGCCCTGCTCGACGCGGGCGTGCACGCCGACGGGATGTCCGAGGCGGAGGCGCTGGACCTGATGCGCACCCGCGGCTTCCAGGAGGAGGGCGAGGCGGTCGGCAAGTGGCGGCGGGCGCTGCTGACCAGCGCGCAGCTGTCCACCTACTTCGTCGGGTACGCCGAGCTGGCCCCGGCCGTCGCCGGGCGCAGCACGTACGACGACGTGCTGGCGCACGGCAGCCCGCCGCCGCGGCACCTGTCCACACTGCTCGACTGAGCCGGATCATCCCGCGAATCCGGATATATCCTCTGGCACATGGCCGGCTGGAGCGTCACCACGCCCATCGAGACCAGGCTGACCTGGGACTACGAGCCTCGGGGCGGCAAGGTCGAGGCGCTGTACGAGCGAGCCAAGCAGGCCCAGTGGAACGCGAGCACCGACGTCGACTGGTCGGTCGAGGTCCCCTTCGGGGCGGCGCTGCCGGACGACTCGGCGTTCGCCATGGCCTCGTTCGCGGCCTCGCCGCTGGCCCGCCGGGGGCGGCCGATGTGGGACACCTTCCGGTGGGAGCTGCAGGCGTGGATGGTCAGCCAGTTCCTGCACGGCGAGCAGGGCGCGCTGGTGGTCGCGGCCCGGCTGATCGAGGTGGTGCCCGACCTGGACAGCAAGGTCTACGCGGCCAGCCAGGCGGTCGACGAGGCGCGGCACGTCGAGGCCTTCTCCCGCTACCTGCGGGAGAAGGTGCCCGAGCCCTATCCGGTCACCGCCTCGCTGGCCGAGCTGCTCGACGACATCCTGTCCGACAGCCGCTGGGACGTGACCGCGCTCGGCATGCAGATCATGGTCGAGGCGCTGGCGATGGCCGCGTTCCGGCTCGCCGACAGCACCTTCCACGACGACCTGATCAAGCAGGTGACCCGGCTGGTGGCCCGGGACGAGGCCCGGCACGTGTCGTTCGGTGTGGTCGCGCTGGACCGGGTCTACCGGGAGATGACCACCGCCGAGCTGGCCGACCGCGAGGAGCTGGTGCTGGACGCGGCCTCGCTGATGCGGCGGCGCTTCCTGCTCGAGGACGTGTGGGACCGGCTGGACGTCGACCGGGCCGAGGGGGTCGACTTCGCCGCCCACGACGAGCTGATGGTCACCTACCGGCGGGCCATCTTCAGCCGGGTCGTGGTCGCGCTCGGCCAGATCGGGCTGCTGACCGAGCGGGTGCGGGACGGGCTGGCCAAGCTCGACCTGCTCGACTTCGCCGGCGGGCGCCGGCTGGCCGCGGAGGTCTCCCGGTGAGCGGGCTCGGGGCGGCGCTTCCCGCCGCCGTGCATGCGGCGGTGCTGGAGGTGGCCCCGCACAAGCGGCCCGCGGTCGACGCGGCCACCCGGCTGGTCGACGACCTCGGCTTCCACTCGCTCGCCCTGCTGGAGCTGGCGTACCTGCTGGAGGACGAGTTCGAGCTGCCGCCCCTGGACGTGGAGACCGCGCGCGGCATAGTCACCGTCGGCGACGTCGTCGAGCACGTCCGCACCGCCCTCGCCCACCGCTGAGGCTCACCCCTGCTCGGCGGGCGGTTGCGCGGTGCAGACGCAGGCCCTGTTGCCGTCCTGGTCGGCGATTACCGTGTACGACGGCGCCTGGCTGTCGTCGACCACGGTCCCGCCGGCGGCGACCGCGGCGGCGATCCGCTGCTCGGCCACCTCCGGCGCCACCCAGACGTCGATGTGGAAGCGCTGCCGCGGCGCCTCGTGCTCGTCGGTGTCCTGGAACCACAGGATCGGCACCCGCCCGGTGAGGTCCCGGACGTCGTCGTCGATGCTCCCGTGGCCGCGGGCCTCGGCGCCGCCGGTGAGCAGCGCCGCCCACACCGGGGCGATCGTCGCGGCGTGCGCCGTGTCGAGCGCGAGCTCGATCGTGGTGATCGAGGCCGGGTCGGCGGCGACCCGCTGCTCGGCGGCGATCTCGCTGATCCGCCGGGCGGCGTCGAGGTCGCGCTCGGTCACCCACTGGACGACGTGCTCGGTGCCCTTGCCGTCGCGGTAGACGGCGTCGTCGCTGATCAGCTTGAGGTCGACGTACCCGTCGCCCAGCGCCGCCGTCGGGTGGTGACCGAGCGCCTCGCCGATCGCGGCGACGAACCGCGCGCCGGCCCCGAAGTCCTTGACCAGGTAGCGCGCGTGCAGGCCCTGCCCCAGCTTGCGCCAGTCGGTCAGCCCCGCCTTGGTGATCTGTTCGCCCGTGAGCATGTCCATGGCGGGGGACGGTAACCCCGGTTCCGGACGATCGGCGTCCGGGTCTCGCCGGCGGCGGGCAGGTCCTAGGTTGGCGGGCGTGCCGCAGCCCGCCGCCCTAGCCTGCCGCCCTAGCCCGGCGCGTACGCACCCGCGGCCGCCAGGTGCCGGTCGAGGGCGTCGGTGAGCGTGGCGGTGAACGGCACCGAGAGGTGGTCGAAGTCGTTGCGGACGACGACCCCGCCGACGACAGCGTCGCACACCGGCAGCCGCGGGCACGCCACCCGGTCGAGGTCCACCACGGCCACGTCGCGCCGGGTCTTCGCCCGCCGCTCCAGCGCCCGCTCCGACGGCAGCTTGCCGGCCGCCTTCCCGGCGCACTGCTCGACGTACTCCGCCCGCGCCAGGCACTCCCGCTGGTGGAACGACAGCGCCGGCACCGGCTCGATTACGATCAGCCGCGCGCCGGCGGCGGTGACCCGGTCGACCGCCCGGCCCGCCGCGGCGCTCAGCACCGGGCCGGGCGCGATCGGGGTCGGCGTCCCGTCCCGGAAGAGGTCGCGCGGGTAGTGGGGGTCGTCGTAGCCGCGGTTGACCGCGACGACGACGTCCGGGCGGACGGTCGGGACCAGCTCGCCGTACAGCCTGGCCTTGTTGTCCCGGCAGGGCTTGGCGTTGGTCCCGGTCGGCAGGACGTCGTCCTGCCAGGGGCAGACGTAGTACATCCAGGTGTAGAGAGTGAGGTCGTGCCGCTCGGCGATCCGTTCGAGCACCGGGAAGTACGCCTCCAGATGCGAGTCGCCGATCACCAGGACGGTCGGCCCGCCGCCGCGGTGGGCGAGGCAGCCGAGCCGGGCGACCACCTCCAGGCAGGTCCGCTCGGTGTGCTTCTGCCCGGCCGCCTTGATCCGGTCCTTGCCGGGAACCGGGGTGCGGGTCGGCAGCCGGACCTGACCCGGGATGGGCTTACCTGCCGGCGGCTCCGGGGCGGCTGCGCCGGCGGCGCCGGGGGCACCGGCGGTGACGCGCGGGGTCACCGTGGGCACCCGGGCCGCGGTCAGCACCACCGGGAGGAGGAGCAGCCCCGCGACCACGCTGGCGGCCAGCCCGGCGGCGAGGACGGGCCGGCTGCGCCGGGCGAGCCCGGGGGAGCGGCGCAGCGGCTGCTCCAGCACCCGGTGGCTCAGCGCGGCCAACCCGCAGGACAGCACGCCCGCGACGACGAACAGGTCGTGCGGCGTCATCACCACGAACCGCCGGATCACCAGGATCACCGGCCAGTGCCACAGATAGGTCCCGTACGAGATCCGCCCCAGGTACGCCACCGTCGGCCAGGACAGCGGGACCGCTCCCACTCCGCGCGGGTCGGCCTCGACCGTCCACAGGAGAACGACGGTCGCCGCGGCGGCGCAGGCCCCGCGCAGCCCGGGTCCGAAGTGGACGGCCGAGCTGGAGACGACGACCAGCCCGGCGAGCGCCCCCAGCTGCAGGACGCCGACCGCGACCCGGCCGGCCGGGCGGGTAACCGGCCGGTCCCGGTCCAGGCGCCAGAGCGCGAGCAGCGCACCGGCCAGCAGCTGGTAGACGCGCCCGTGCGTACCGAAGTAGGCGAGCGCAGCGTGGCCCTCCCGCGTGGTCACCGCGAGCGCGACGAGCGAGCCGGCGGCCAGGACCACGGCAACGACCGCCAGCCAGTGGCGGGCTCGGGTCGCGTCCCGCCGGCACAGCCGGAAGACCAGCGCGATTACGGCCGGCCAGACCACGTAGAACTGCTCCTCCACCGACAGCGACCAGAAGTGCTCGTACGGGCTGGGCGCGTCGCCGCTGGCGAAGTAGTCGGTGGACTGCGCGGCGAAGTGCCAGTTGGAGAAGTACAGCGCGGCCGAGCGGGCGTCGCCGAGCAGCGGCTCCCGCTCGACCGTCGAGGCGAGCGAGAGCCACACGATCCCGGTGACCACGAGCACGACCAGGGCCGCCGGCAGCAGCCGCCGCATCCGCCGCGCGTAGAAGTCGACGAACCGGATGCCGTCGGTGCGGGCCGCGGCGACCAGCAGGCGGGTGATCAGATAGCCGGAGAGCACGAAGAAGACGTCGACGCCGATGAACCCGCCCGGGACCCGCGCCATCCCCGCGTGGAAGGCGAGGACGAGCAGCACCGCGACCGCGCGGACGCCGTCGAGCGCCGGCCTCCGATCCGCTTCCCGCACACTCTCTACACTAGTCCGGAAGACGCAAGGTTGAAGCTTGGCGGTCGCGGTCCATAAATCCGCTGCCGGTCTCCCGGAAGGGCGACGCGGTGAGCATCAGCGCGGCGGTGGCCATCCCGGCGGCGGCGACCCAGAGCGCCGGCCGGAACCCGGCCGCGTCCGCGAGCAGCCCACCCACCGGGGCGCCGACGACGACCGCGGCCCGATTGAACGAGCGCATGGTCGCGTTCATCCGGGCCTGCAGCCGGTCCGGGGTGACCGCCTGGCGGTAGGACAGCTCCAGCGGGCTGGACAGACCAAGTCCCAGGCCGTTGACGAACTGTCCCGCTCCGGCGACGACCAGCCCACCCACCGGCGCCACCGCGATGACAGCGATGCCGATCGCGTCCAGCAGCCAGGCGGTCGGAACGGCGATACCGGGCCGACGTCCCCACCGCTCCGACAGCCCGCCGCCGACCAGGCCGCCGACCCCGGCCGCCAGCGTGAGGCCGAGCCCGAGGGGGCTGAAGCCCAGTTCCAGCAGCCCGTAGGGGACGTAGACGGCCCCGAGCACCGCGGCGAACAGCGTCCAGCTGTGCGTGCTCAGCGCGAGCGGCCGCAGCATGCGATGCCCATACACCCAGCCCAGGCCCGCCCGGATCTCCCGCGCCAGCGGGCCGCGGACCGGCGCCGGCGGGTCCACGACCGGGATCCGGGCGGTGAGCAACCCGGAGGCCACGTACGACGCGGCGTCCTCCCGCACCGCCACCGGCGCGCCGAGCCAGGACACCAGCCCACCGGCGACCGCCGGACCGGACGTCTCGGCGGCCGCCGAACTCTGCTCCAACCGGGCGTTCGCCCAGGGCAGCGCTTCACGGGGCAGCAGCCGCGGCAGGAACGACTGATGCGCCGCGTCGTTGACCAGCGACGCCAACCCGAACACGGCCATGATCGCGACCAGCACCGGCACGCTGAGGAGATCCGGCCAGGCCAGCAGCGGCACCGCGCACAGCAGCGCCGCCCTGGCCAAGTCGGAGCCGACCAGCAGCGGTCTGCGTCGCACCCGGTCGACCAGCGCGCCGACGACCAGGCCGAGCAGCAGGTACGGCAGCCAGCGGGCGGCGTTGACCAGCCCGACATCGGCGGCCGTCCCGTCCAGCGTCGTGACGATCAGCACCGCCACGGCAAACGTGGTGACCTGGCTCCCGAAGCCCGACACGGTCGACGCCGCCCAGAACAGCCGGAACCCTCGGGAGCCACGGAACCGCATCGCGCGCCGAGCGTATCGACGGGAGGGACCCCCGGCCGGTGGCCGGGGGTCCCTCGGGGTTGGGGTGGGTTACAGGTCGGGACGGTGGGTGACGCGGACCGCGTTGATCACCGGCGGGAGTGCCGACGAGTACGGGCCGAGGCCGACCGTGATGGACCCGCCGGCGGCCACCGTCACCTGGAAGGTGCGGCGGTCGGCGGTGAGCGGGCCCACGGTCGCGGCGATGTCGTAGTTGTCGAGCACGACACCGCCGTTGATCGTCACGTCGAAGACCCGCCGGCCGGCCGGGAGCCCGGCGCGCAGCTCGGCGAAGTCGAGGTCGACGACGTACGTGCCCGCCGGGAGGTCGTCGAAGCGGTAGCCGCTCGTGCCCTCCCGCTGGGTCTGGTAGAGGGCGTCGTCGGTGGTGCCGGCGATCGCCCGGTTGGAGGTGCGGACCGCGCCCGCGCCGACGTAGCCGTAGCTGCCGGCGGTGTACGCCTTGTCGGGCGACCACGGGTCACCGGCGGAGTCCGTGATGGTCGCGCTGCCACCGGCGTCCACGCCCTGCCGGTAGGCCGGGACCACCAGGGTCACCGGGATGTCGAGCACCGGCTGGCGGCCGGCGTTCGTGGTGATCCGGACGGTGCCCTCATAGACGCCCGGGTCGAGGCCGCTCGGGTCGGCCCGGACGGTGAGGGTGCGCGACGCGCCGGGGTCGAGCGTCCCGGTGGCCGGCACGACCCACATCCAGCTCGCGTCGTCCGTGGCGGAGTAGGTCAGAGCGACCCCGCTGGTGGACGTGTTGCGCAGGACCACCGGGGCGGCGCGCAGCTGGCCCTCGTTGCCGAGGAAGTCCAGCTCCGTCACGTCGACCTCACCCCGCGAGGTGGCCAGCGCCACGTCGCGGGTGACCGCCTGGCCGTCACTGTCCAGCGTGACGCTGCCGGTGTTGGCGACGTAGTTGGTCTTGGTCACCTCGATCGTGTACGTGCCCAGCCGCAGCCGGAGCGCGTACCGGCCGTCCGCATCGGTGGTGGTGGTGCTGACCACGGTGGTGCCGTCCAGCGCCCGCACGGTGGCGCCGGCCACCGCCAGGCCGTCGTTGGCGTCGGTGACGGCGCCGCTGACCCGCCCGGTCGCCGGCGGCCGGAACTTGATCGACCGGCTGTCGGAGAGCACCGCGGTGTTGAAGGAGTACTGCAGGGCGATCGTGCCGTTGGCGTTCTCGATGCCGACGGTCGCCGAGCTGCCCTGCTCCCGCGGGTCGGTGCCGATGTTGCGGTACGAGGTGACGATCGTGCCGTCCTCGTTGAGCCGGGCCTCGAAGTCGACGGTCAGCGTGGTGCTGTAGAAGTTGACGTTGCGCCACTCCACGACGAAGGACCGGTTCGGCGCGGTGCCGGTGGTCTTCGTCCACATCGAGCCGCTCCCGGAGACCACGTTGAGGTCATCCCACAGCGGATAGATGGCCGCGTTCGGCACGCCCGTCGCCGGGATGGCGACGTTGCTGAACGTGGTGCTGGAGGCCAGGAAGTTGAGGTGGCCGTTGGTGGTCACGAACGCCGAGTTGTACGTCTGCCCGTAGAAGTAGAACGGGAACGGCAGCGGCAGGGCCCGCGCCGCGTCGTCACCGGTCAGGGGCAGTGAGGTGTCGCCCTCCTCGTACCCGGCGGCCTCGATGACGCAGGTGTAGCCGAAGCCGTTGTCCGCCCGCTGGGGGAGGGTGAAGTTCTGCGTGGTGTCGCCGGCGACGGTGACGCTCTGGCTCACCGAGCCGAAGCAGCCGCCGGCCGTGACGGTCACCGTGTACGTGCCGTTGGGCACGCCGGTGAACGAGTAGTGGCCGCCGGCGTCGGTGGTGGCCGGCGCGATCGGGGTGCCGGTGACGGTCACCGTGGCGTTGGCCACCGGACCGGCCGCGCTGGTCACCGTGCCGCTGAGCGTGCCGCCCGGCGCCGCGGTGAGCGCGAAGTCCTGCGTGGTGGTCTCGCCCTCGGTGACGCTCACCGTGGCGGTCGCGGTCTCGTAGCCGAAGGCCGACACCGAGAGCGCGTAGCTGCCGGTCGGCAGCGTGAACTGGTATGTGCCGTCCGCGCCGGTGGTGGCGACCCGGTCGACCGGACCGTCGACGCTCACGCGGGCGCCGGCGAGCGGGTTGCCGCCCGCGGTCACCGTGCCGCGCAGCGTGCCGACCGGCCCGCGCGGGGACTGCTCGACCGCGGCGTACGCGTCGAGCTTGCCCTCGCCCCAGACGTTGTTGTTCTCCGCGGTGCCGCCGCAGGTCAGGTTGCTGGTGTCGACCGCGGTCTGGTTGAGCAGCGCCGCCGTCTGGGCCAGGTCGCCGACCAGGGACGGGGCCGCCGACCACATCAGCGCGACCGCGCCGGCGGTGTGCGGCGAGGCCATCGAGGTGCCGTTGAACGCGGCGTACCCGCCGCCGTTGACGGAGGACCGGACGTTGACGCCGGGGGCGGCGAGGTTGGGCTTGATCCGCCCGCCGGCCGCGCCGCGGCTGGAGAACGAGGCGATCGCGTTGTTCACGTCGAACGCGCCCGAGGAGTACGACTCCGCGTAGTCACCCGGCGAGCCGGAGGTGTTGCAGCCCGGGCCGGAGTTGCCGTTGGAGAAGGCCGGGAAGATGCCGGAGGCGCGCCAGGCGTTGACGGTGGCGAGGTACCAGGCGTCGCCACCCCCGCCGCCCCAGGAGTTGTTGACGATGTGCGGCCGCAGGTCGGCGCGCGGGTTGGCGCCGGCGAGGTCGGTCGGCGCGAGGATCCACTGGCCGGAGCCGAGCAGCGCGGCGTCGGAGCAGCTGTTGCTCTCGCAGCCCTTGGCGGCGATCCAGCGGGCGCCGGGGGCGACGCCGATCTGGTTGCCGGCGCCGTCGTCGCCGAGCATCGTGCCCATGGTGTGGGTGCCGTGGTCGTTGTTGTCGCACGGCGCCAGCGACGGGTTGCCGCAGACCTGGGACGGGTCGAACCAGTTGTAGTTGTGGTCGAAGCCGCCGCCGGTGTTGCCGCGGTACTTGCCGACGACGGCCGGGTGGTCGTAGTCGACGCCGGTGTCGATGTTGGCGACCGTGATGCCCTCACCGCGCACGCCGAAGGTGGCCCACACGTCGTCGGCCCGGATCCGGTCGATGCCCCACTCGACGGCGTCGACGGTCTTCTCCGCGGTGCCCGCGGTCGGCTTGGGCAGCGCGTACGTCTCCGGGGAGCGCAGCTTGGTCACGTTGCCGTGCGCGGCCAGCGTGGCGGCCAGCTTGGCGGTGCCGTCGCGCACCAGCACGGTGTTGGCGATCCAGAAGGACTGGTACGCCACCTCGGCCTGGCTCAGCTGCTTGCGGACGTCGCTCTGGCTGGTCTCGGCGGTCCGGCGCAGGGCGTCCACGACGGCCTGGCCCCGCTTGTCCCAGTCGGCGATCTCGGCGGCGGCCGACAGGTCGGCGCGCTCGGCGAACTCGACGTAGAAGTCGGCCGACCCGGCGGCGAGCGCGGTGGCCAGCGACTGCTCGATCTTGGCGGCGCCGGTCGCCGCCGGATGGCCGGCCGGCGCCGCTGCTGCTGGGATCACCAGCAGGGCGGTCGCCGCCAGCAACGCCGAGACCAGGACGAGTGCTCGTCCCAGCAGGCGGAGGGGTTGGTGGTGTGACACGCGGGGTCCTCCATCCGTGCGCAGATGGCCCGGGGGACGCCGGGCGGCGTCCTTCGGGTATGAACAGGACGTTTCTGTAAGGACCGGCGCGGGGAAAGGACAGACGAAGAGCGATCTGTGGCCGGTTCCGGGCTGCGGAGCCGCTCTTTGCCCCCGTATGACCGGTGATTGCCCGTCAGTTGCCCGGCAACGGTCCGTCGATGCTCGCCCGGTGTCCATGACCGGACTGGCCGATGGTCACAACGTGGTCGTTCCTGAGAAGCTCGTCGCTGGTGGGCGGTTTGCGCGGTTCTCGGAGGGGCGGCCTGTGGATACGCGGGTAGTGCAAGGGTTGCTCGCCGGACCGACCGTCCTGTGCGTGGGCACCACCACGGAGCAGTTCGCCGCGCTGGCCGGGGCCAGCGACGGCCGCATGCTGATGCTCTACCTCCCCGACTCGGAGAGCGCGCTGCGGCTGCTGTCCGCCGAGCCGGGCGGGGCGGCGGCCCCGGCCCCGGCCTCGGACCCGGTGCCGGACCGGGCCCCGGCGCGCCGGGTCGTCGAGCACGGCACGCTGCGGCTGGACGCCGACCGGCGGGAGGCGACCTGGCGGGGGCACCCGGTGCCGCTGTCCGCCCGCGAGTTCGACCTGCTCTCCGCGCTGTGCCGCGACCCGGGCCGGGTGTGGACGTTCGCCGACCTCACCACGCACGTGTGGGGCCGGCCGTACCTCGGCGACACCGACGCGGTGGTGTCCGCGGTCAAGCGGCTGCGCCGGCAGATGCGGCAGGTCACCGGCGCGGTGGTGGTGGAGTCGGTGCGGGGCGTCGGCTACCGCATCGTCCTGGTCGAGGGCGACGGCGAGATCTGACCGGCACCGCGATCGGCGTCGACGGGGGCGGGGCTCCGGTCGTCCGAGCAGGTCCGTCGTCCGGACGAGTCCCGGACGAGTCCCGTACGAGTGAGGAGCAGCCCCGATGACCGACCAGGACCGACCCGTCGCCGTGGTGACCGGCGGATCGCGCGGCATCGGCCGCGCCGTCGTGCTGCGGCTGGCCGCCGACGGCTTCGACGTGGCGTTCTGCCACCGGTCCAGCCCGGAGGCGGCCGAGGAGGTCGCCGGCAAGGCCCGCGGCGCCGGTGCCCGCGTCCTCGTCCGTCAGTGCGACATCTCGGCCCCGGGCGAGGCGGCGGCGCTGGTGGCGGAGGCCGAGTCCGAGCTCGGTCCGCTGTCCGCGGTGGTCGCCAACGCCGGCGTCACCCGGGACGGCCCGGTGGCGCGGATGTCCGACGAGGACTGGGACGACGTGGTCCGGACCAACCTCTACGGCACGTACAACATCTGCCGCGCCGCCTCCCGCTCGCTGATGCGCGCCGACAACGGCAGCATCGTGACGCTCTCCTCCGTCGCGGGCGTGTACGGCAACATCGGCCAGGCCAACTACGCCGCCTCCAAGGCGGGCATCATCGGCTTCACCAAGTCGATCTCCAAGGAGCTCGGCCGGCTCGGCGTCCGCGCCAACGTGGTCGCGCCCGGCATGATCGCGACGGACATGATCTCCGGCATCCCGCCGGAGAAGCAGAAGGACCAGGTCCGCCAGATCACCCTCGGCCGCCCCGGCACCCCGGAGGAGGTCGCCGACCTCGTCTCCTTCCTGCTGTCGGACCGGGCCGCGTACATCACCGGCCAGGTCATCGGCATCGACGGCGGCCTCTCGCTCTGACGGCCCCGCGGCGGGATCGACCGGGCCGCGGGGGTGGCTGGTCGGGACGGTGGTAGTCGTCCTGCTGGCCCTCGGGGCGGTGCATGCTGGAGCGGTGGATGGGGAGGCGGTCGCCCGCCTGCTGGCGGTCGAGCAGGCGCACGCCGCCGAGCGGATCGCCGCCCTCACCGAGGACCTGGACCGCATGATCGAGTCCTCCGCCGGCGCCAACGCCGACGACGAGCACGACCCCGAGGGCGCCACCATCGCCTTCGAGCGCGCCCAGCTGGCCGCCCTGCTGGGCTCGTCCCGCCGGCGGCTGGCCGACCTCGACCGCGCCACCGCCCGACTCGCCGCCGGCACGTACGGCCGCTGCGAGTCCTGTGCCGAGCCGATAAGCCCCGACCGCCTCGCCGCCCGCCCCACCGCCACGACCTGCGTCCGCTGCGCCCCCACCCACCGCTGACCCGACCCCGCCGGCCCGAGGTGGCCGCCTGATCCGCAGCTGGCTGACCGGCGAGCTCGACTGACAGGCTGGACCGGTGGAGCGATGGCTGCCGATGGCGGCGGAGCTGCGGACCCGGCGGCTACGGCTGAGCCCGTGGCGCGAGGACGACCTCGACCGGTACGCCGCGCTCGTCGGCGAGCGCGACCCCCGTACGGCCGCCGCGCCCCGGGACGGTCGGCCGGCCCTCGACGAGCTGCTCGCCACCATCCGCCGCCTGCGGTCCGCGCTGGCCGACACCGGCATCGGGTTGCTGGTCATCCGGCGGGACACCGCGTTCATGGGCTACTGCGGGCTCGTCCAGGGCCGCGCGACGCTCGACGAACCCGAGCTGGCGTACGAGCTGCTGCGCGAGCACCAGGGACTCGGGTACGCCACCGAAGCTGCGCAGGCCGTCGTCTCCGCGGCCGCCGCCACCGGCCGCCAGAGACTGTGGGCGACGGTGCGCTCCTGGAACGAGCCGTCCCTGCGCGTACTCGACAAGCTCGCCTTCGCCCCGACGAGCCGGGTCACCACCGACGACTTCGGCGAGGTCCTCTGGCGCGACCGCCGATTGTGAGGCGGGAGGGATCAGATGGAGCAACGCTTTGCACTAGGAGAGAGTCTGATGTGACAGCCGTGTGTATCTTGCCGCTGCCCGACTGCTCCTCCAGGTGTCGACCGGTCGGTCGGCAGACCTGTTCGAGGGGGCGGACATGACAGATGCGCTGAACGCTGACGTGGTGCTCGAAGGCGGCGGCGTGAAGGGGATCGCGCTGGTGGGGGCGATCTCGGTGTTGGAGGAACGGGGCTACCGGCTTCAGAAGGTGGCGGGCACGTCCGCCGGCTCGATCGTCGGTGCTCTCGTGGCTGCCGGGACGCCGGCCGCCCGGCTGCAGGAGATGATGCGCGGCGTGGATTATCGGCGGTTCCAGGACCCGCCGCTGCTCGGTCGGCTCCTTCTGCCCGGCAAGGTCGCACAGGTCCTGCTGCGCAAGGGCTGGTGCCGCGGGGACTACCTGCGCTCCTGGATCGGCGACATGCTCGCCGAGCGGGACGTCCGTACCTTCGCCGACCTGCGGCTGACCGACGCGGGCGCGGACGCCGCCCTGCGGGATCCCGACCGCGGGTTCCGGTTCGTCGCGATGGCGTCCGACCTCACTCAGGGCGAGCTGGTGCGGCTGCCGTGGGCATATCGGCCGCGATTCGGAATGGAGCCGGACGAGATGTCGGTCGCCGACGCGGTCCGCGCATCCATGGCGATCCCGTACTTCTTCATCCCGGCCCGCTGCCCCGACAAGCGCAATGGTGGACGGGCCTGGCTTGTCGACGGCGGCATGCTGTCCAACTTCCCGGTCGACGTCTTCGACCGGACCGACGGGCGGCCGCCGCGGTGGCCCACATTCGGCATCAAGCTGTCGGCCAGCGGTGCACCGGCGGTCAACCAGGTCCACGGCGTGGTCAGCCTGTCCAAGGCGATGCTCTCGACGATGACCGGCTTCTACGACCGCCTGCACTTCAACCAGCCAGACGTCCTCAGCCGCACCATCTTCATCGACACGTCCGGCGTCCGGGCGACCGACTTCCGGCTCACCGACGCCACCGCGGAGCGGCTGTACGAATCCGGGCGGTCAGCCGCCGAGCGCTTCCTGGAGACATGGCACTTCGAGGAGTACGCGAACGCCCGGCAGGCAGCGGCGGCGGTGCGCGCCGACCTTACCGAGGCGACCTGACCGAGGCGACCTGACCAACGGCTCTCGTAGCACCGTGCGACTGGGACTCGGCGTCCAGTCCGACCTGATGACGTGAACTGATCACAGGACTGCGCCGCGTGGCGCCACCTCCAGGGCGGCAACGCCACGGCCGTACAGCACCACCAACCGACCACCGTGTCTGCTGCGGAGGACACCGAGATCGGAGGCAAGGGCGGAGATGGCGTGTTCGACCACGTCCGCCTCCGTAGCGTCGGGCTCGGCGTAGGTGACGTCGAGTCGATCACCGCCGACCAGCCGAACTCGTAGCTCGATCTCCGCCATGGCCAGACACTAGCCACTCCGCCGTGACGAAGTCGGCGCGGTTGATCGACGGCTGGATGGCGTGGGAGCAGGAGGATGGGTGGGATCGGGCCGGTGCCGCGGTACCGGTGGGAGTTGCGGTTGTCGGTGGCCGAGCGGGAGGAGATCTCCCGCGGCCTGCCCGGACGGCACGGCCCTCGGGGCCGTACCGCCCCCCGGGGGTCCCTACGCGTCCCGGACGCGGATCGAGAGGTAGCCCAGCGCTGTGCCCGCCGCGGCGTACCCGGCGAGGACGCCGAGGCCGGCCCATGGTCCGATCGGGACCCGGCGGCCCGGCTGCGGGCTGGCCTGGACGGCGAGGCCGGCCGTCATCGGCGCGAGCCTCTGCACCCGCTGCTGGGTCTGCTCGGACATCGGCACGATCAGCGTGGCGAGCAGCGGCAGGTAGAGGACCGCGGTCGCCGTGGTCACCGCGGCCGCGGTATGCCGCATCACCGCTGCGATCCCGACGCTGAGGAGGGCCACCAGACCGAGGTAGAGGACGGTCCCGGCGGCCGCCCGCACGGTCGGCCCAGGGGCCGGTGCCGGCAGGATGCCGCGACCGGCGAGCAGCGAGCCGGCCACGGCGAGCCCGCCGGCTCCGAGCACCAGCGCGGTGACCACCACCGCCTTGGCGGCCAGGACGGTGCCACGACGCGGGTCCGCCGCCAGCGTGGTCCGGATCAGCATCCCGTCGTACTCGGCCGACACCGCGAGGACGGCGATCAGGACGGCGACGAGCTGTCCGATGTAGACCCCGGAGAGGCTGAGCGCGACCGCGTCGCAGCCGTCCCGGACGCAGTCGGTCCCGGCCGCCAGCGCGCCGAGTCCGACGGTCAGCCCGACCAGCGCGACCAGCGACCAGGCCGTGCTCGGCACCGTCCGGAGCTTCGTCCACTCCGCCCGCACGGCCCGCCTCATGCGTCCCGGCTCCGCAGCCGCCAGCCGGCGATCCCGAGCCCGACCGCCGCGTACGCGGCCAGCACGCCGAGGCCGGCCCACGGACCGATCACCACGTCGGGCAGGTCGATGGTCTGCTGGACGGCCAGCCCCGCGTTCGGGGTGACCCGGTTGACCCAGTTGCTCGCGGCGACCGAGGTGGTGAGCGCGACGATCGGCAGCACCACGACGAGCGCGACCACGATGACGATCGCCAGCACGGTGCTGCGCAGGACCGCGGCGACCGACAGGCTGAGCAGGGCCAGCAGCGCGAGGAAGAGCGCGGTGCCGACGACCGCGCGCAGCACCGGTCCGTCCGAAAGCGACGGGGGCGCGTACGCCGGCGGTGCGAAGCCGTTGCCCCGAGCGAGCGGCTGGGCGCCGAAGAGCGCCGCGAGGCTCGCCACCAGGCCGGCGACGAAGACCACGCCGCCGAGCACGACCGCTTTCGCCGCCAGCACCCGGCCGCGCTGCGGGCTGGTCGCGAACGTCGTCCGGATCAGGCCGGTCCGGTATTCCGAGGCCATGAAGAGCACGCCGAGCGCGACGACGGCGACCAGCCCGATCTGGACCCCGACCAGGCTGTTGCGGACCAGGTCGGTGTCCGGCTCCAGCTTGACGCCGCCGAGGCCGATCCGGCCGAGGTCGCCGACCCCGACGACAGTGAAGATCCCACCTGCCTCGGCGGAGCTGCCGGGCCCGCCGACGCTGGGCTGCAGGCCACCCAGCTCTTCCGGCACCTCCGGGTCGAACTTGTCGGGCCGCGGCGGCCCCACGTCGTCACTGCGCCAGGCCGACGGCCGGTACCCGGCGCCGGTCACGCTGACGTCGCCGAAGGTGGCCCGGCCCGGCTTGGAGGTCGCCCCGATTTCGATGCTGCCCGGGCCGACCTGGCTGAGTTTGGGCGTGTCCGGCGAGGTCACGAACAGCCCGACCTCCACGGTCGACGGCAGCGCGGGCAGCTCGACCGTGCCGACCGGAGCCCACGTCGCGCCGTCGCTCGACTCGGAGCCGGTGATCGAGCCGCCGGCACGGGTCAGCCGGAGCCACCGCGGCGCCGTCCCGGAGCTGCCGGTCGCCTCGGTGTCGAAGTTGCCCTGCAGCCGGACGCCGTGCCGCGGCGTCACCATCAGCGCCGCGTATGGTGCGCCGCTCTGCGTGCTCGCCTTCACCAGGATCCCGGCCTTCGCCCACTCGTGGCTGTCCTGCTGGCTGAGCACCCGGGCGACCACGGTGCCGTCGCCGGTCAGCGGCTGGTGCACGAAATGCAGCTGGTCGATCGTGTGCGGGCCGTCGTTCTGGAAGGTGTCGCTGCCGGACGCGCCGAGCAGCGAGATCAGGACCGTGAGGAACACCGTGGCGACCAGCGCCGCGAGGGTGCTGCGGACCGAGACTAGCTTCGTCCACTCCGCCCGGACCGCCGGTCCGAAACCGGTCATCTGGACGCCCCCGTCCCGGCCTGGCCGGCGAAGTCGACGGCGTCCCGGGTGAGCTCCATGTAGGCCTCTTCCAGCGACGCCCGGTGCGGGGCGACCTCGGAGAACGGAACGCCGCCGCCGGCGAGCAGGGACACGACGCGCTCGGCCGGCAGCCCGGTGACGGTGAGCGCCTCGCGGTCGATCGCGGCCACCGTGCCGCCGGCCCGGGCGAGCAGGGTCATGGCGTCCGACCGCCGGCTGGTCCGAAGCTGGACGCGGTCGCCGGACGCGGCCGCCAGCAGGTCGGGCACGCTGGTGTCGGCGATCAGCCGGCCGCGGCCGATGACGACCAGGTGGTCGGCGCTGTCCTGCAGCTCCCCCATCAGGTGGCTGGACACGAAGACGGCCCGGCCCTCCGCCGCGAGCGACCGCAGCAGGCCGCGGATCCACCTGATGCCCTCCGGGTCCAGGCCGTTGACCGGCTCGTCGAGCAGCAGCACCGGCGGGTCGCCGAGCAGCGCGCCGGCGATGCCGAGCCGCTGCCGCATGCCGAGCGAGAAGCCACCGGCGCGCCGGCCGGCGACGGCGGCGAGGCCGACGGTCTCCAGCACCTCGTCCACCCTGCGGCTGGGCAGGCCGGTGTAGCGCGCCATCCAGAGCAGGTGGTTGCGGGCGCTGCGGCCGGGGTGGACCGCGGCCGCGTCCAGCAGTGCGCCGACCTCGCGGAGCGGGGCCCGCAGCGACCGGTACGGCCGGCCGCCGACGAGCGCGGTGCCGGCATCCGGGCTGTCCAGCCCGAGGACGATCCGCAGGGTGGTCGACTTGCCGGCGCCGTTCGGCCCGACGAAGCCGGTGACCTTGCCCGGCTGCACCGTGAAGGACAGCCCGCCGACGGCTCTGGTCGAGCCATAGTGCTTCACCACGTCCCGGATCTCGACCGTTGTCGCCACGTTCGGGACGCTACGGCGCCGGGCCGTCGCCGTCCTCACGCCTGACGGGCCTCCTCCTCTCACTCCTGAGGGTGAGTGCGGTCCGGCGCGTTCCCCTCAGCGGGTGCCGCCCCGGCGGCGCGGGGCGCGGACAATGCTCGGCGTGACCAGGCTGGTCGACCGGGCAGTGGCGGCGGGTCGACGCACCACCACCGCGCCGGACGCGCCGCTCGCCGCCGCGGTGCTGCTCGGCCTGCTCGCGACGATCGAGATCGTGCAGCGCGGCGAGTTGTCGCCGGCCGAGCTGTCCAGCACCCTCCTGTTGGGCCTGCTGGCGACTGCGCCGCTGGCGCTGGCCCGCACGCAGGAGGTGGCGGTCGCCGGGACGATCACCGCAGCCACCTTCCTCACCCTCGCCACCGACCAGCGGCCGACCGCCGCCGGCCTGCTCGCACAGCTGGTCGCGCTGTACCTCGTCGGGCTGCGGCAGCCCAGTTGGGTGCCGGTGCTCTTCGTCATCCCGTTCGGCACGTACGCCGCCGTGCCGTACGGGGAGGGCGACACGCTCTTCCGGATGCTGCTGCTGGCGGCGGCGGTGGGCTCGGCCGGGCTCGGCCTGGCCCGGCGGGCCGGCGGCGAGGCGGTCGCCCGGGACGCCACCTATCGGGCCGCGGCGGACTCGCTGCTCGAGCACGCCGCGCGGGGAGAACGGGCCCGCATCGCCCGCGAGCTGCACGACGTCGTCGCGCACCACATCTCGATGATCGCGGTGCAGGCCGAGACGGCCCGGCTGACCACCCCCGGGCTGCCCAGCGAGGGAGCCAGCCGGCTGCTCGCGATCGGGGACACCGCCCGGCAGGCGCTGGCCGAGATGCGCCGGCTGCTGGGCGTGCTGCGCGAGGACGCCGGCCCGACCGCGACCCGGCAGCCGCAGCCGGGTCTCGAGCAGCTCAACGACCTGGTCGACGAGGCGCGGGACGCCGCCGCCGCGAGCACCCGGCTGATCGTTCGCGGTGACGTCGTGACGCTGGACCCGGGCATCGAGCTGACCGCGTACCGGCTGGTCCAGGAGGCGCTGACCAACGCCCGCCGGCACGCGCCCGGAGCGGCGGTGGACGTCGAGCTGCACTACACCCGGGACACGCTGCGCCTGCGGGTGCGCGACAACGGCCCGGGGCGGTCGACCGAGGACACCGCGCCCGGCCACGGCCTGCTCGGCATGCGGGAGCGGGCCGCGGCCGTCGGCGGCATGCTGCGGACCGGCGCTTCGCCGGCCGGCGGCTTCGTCGTGGAGGCCGCGCTGCCGACGGGGACCGGATGACCGCGCCGGTACGGGTCGTGGTGGTCGACGACCAGGACGTGGTGCGGGCCGGTTTCGCCGCGCTGCTGGCGACGCAGCCGGACTTCGCCGTGGTCGGCACCGCGGCGGACGGCGCCGAGGCGACCCGGCTGAGCCGCGAGCTGCACCCGGACGTCGTGCTCATGGATGTCCGGATGCCGGTCATGGACGGCATCGAGGCGACCCGGCGGATCGCAGCCGGCTCCGACCGGCCGCGGATCATCATGCTCACCACTTTCGACCTCGACGAGCACGTCTACGACGCGCTGAGCGCCGGCGCCAGCGGCTTCCTGCTCAAGGAGGTGACCGCCGAGGGGCTCTTCGACGCGGTCCGGGTGGTGGCCGCCGGCGAGGCGCTGCTCGCCCCCACCGTCACCCGGCGGCTCATCGGCGAGTTCCTCCGGGCGCGGCCCGCCGCCCGCGCGTCCACCTCGCTGGACACGCTGACCCCGCGGGAGACCGAGGTCCTCCGGCTGGTCGCGGAAGGACTGTCCAACGCGGAGATCGCCGACCGGCTCGTGCTCAGCGGCCAGACGGTCAAGAGCCACGTCAGCCGGATGCTGGCGAAGCTGGGCCTCCGCGACCGCGCCCAAGCGGTCGTCGCCGCGTACGAGTCCGGACTGGTCGTGCCGCGTGCCCGCTGACCCACCCGGACAGGTCGGCGACCCATCTGAGCTGTGCACGCACATCGGGTGGCCAGGGGCGGGGTCCAGAGGAGGGCGGCGGCGGCGTCAGGTCAGCGCGCCGGCGAGGAATGACTGCCACAGCTCGCGCCGGCGGGGCTTGCCGCTGGAGGTGCGCGGGATGGTGCCGGGGCGGGCGGTGACGACCACGACCTCGGCGCCCTCGGCGGAGCGTTGCAGCAGCTCGCGGGCCTGGGCCGGCCAGCACGGCGAGGGGCGCTCCAGGACGGCGACCGCGGTCGGGGCACCGGCGCGTACGCCGAGGGCGACCGCGAGCCGGTCGAGCCCGAGGCCGGTCAGCGCCGCCTCCAGGTCCTCGGCGAAGACGGCCCGGGCGCGGACCTTCATGCTGTCGCCGAGCCGGCCGAGCACGTGCAGCTGGCCGTCGAGCAGGAAGCCGGCGTCGCCGGTGCGCAGCGAGTCGCCGACCAGCGTGGTGAGGGACTCCGCGGCACCGCGGTAGCCGGCCATCAGCGCCGGCGACCGCACCTCGATCTCGCCCACCTGGCCGTCCGCCAGGCAGCCGCCAGCAGGGTCGACGATCCGCACCGCGACGCCGGCCAGGGGCCGCCCGCAGCCGACCAGCGGCGGGGCGTCGGCCGCCATCGAGACGGATCCGCCGAGCGTCAGGGAGGCCGGCGCGACCCGGACGGCCGACCACTCCTCCTCGATCGCCAGGCCGGTCACCGCGAGCGTCGCCTCGGCCAGCCCGTACGCCGGCAGCAGTGAACGACGGGACAGACCAAATGGCCCGAGGAGGGTGTGGAAGCGGTCGAGCGCGTCCGCGGGCACCCGCTCCGCGCCGACGATGACCGCGAGCCAGCCGGAGAGGTCGAGCCCGGCGAGCGCGTCCGGGCGGACCCGGCGGGCGACGTAGCGCAGGCCGAAGGCGGGCATCGCGGTCAGCGCGGCGCCGGGGCCGGCCGGCGGGGCGGCGAAGCAGCGCAGGTAGCGCAGCGGCCGCTGCACGAACTCCTCCGGCGCCAGCAGCCAGACGTCGCTGCCGTCGACCACCGGCGTGACCAGGCAGCCGATCAGGCCCATGTCGTGGTGCAGCGGCAGCCAGGACGCGGTGGCGCGGTGGCCGTCCATGCCGAGCCAGCGGCGGATGGCGGCGACGTTCGCCTCCAGGGCCGCGTACGGGACCTGGACGCCGCGGGCCCGCCCGCTGGACCCGGACGTGAACTGCAGCAGCGCCAGCCCGGTCCGCGCCCCGCCGGCCGGCGCCCGGTCGGGGTCGCCGAGCACGGCGTCGGACGGCAGCACCCGGACGCCCGGCGCCAGCGCGGAGATCTCGGCGACGAGCTCGGCGTCCGCGACCACCAGCGCCGGCCGGGCGGCGGCGAGCAGGCCGGTCAGGTGCGACCGGTACGCCGCGCGGTCCTGGAACATCAACGGCGGCGCGACCGGCGAGGGCGCCGCCCCGGCCAGCATGGCGCCGAAGAGGCTGCCCACGAAGCCGGGTCCGGACCGCTGCACCACGCTGACCACGTCGCCGCGGTCGACGCCGTGCTCGGCGAGGCCGGCCGCGACCTGGCGGACCAGCCGGGCCAGCCTCGGGTACGGCCAGAAGTCCCAGCTCTCCCCGGCGGCCGCGAACCGGATGCCCCGGTCGGCCGGCGGGTCGGCCAGCCAGCCGAGCAGCGGGCGGTCAGGCATGGCGGCTCCTCTGCGCCTCGGGTTGGGGGCAACCCTAGAGCGGGTTAGGGTGGTTCGCGGCGTTACGGAGTCGATGCCGGTTTCTGCTGGGGGCCTGTGCCTCGGGTACGACCCGGTGCCGGGAGGTGGACGACGGTGTCGGTGGTGCAGGGTGACCGCGACCGGCCGGCCTGGGTCGTCGAGGCCCGCGAGCTGCTCGCCGGCGCACTCGACCGGCCGGCCGAGCGGATCGGCGCCGAGGACGACTTCTTCGCCCTCGGCGGCACCAGCCAGCAGCTGCTCCGGCTGGGCGCGGAGATCGAGCGCCGGCACGGCGTCGAGGTCGAGATCGAGGAGCTGCTGGACAAGCCCACCGCCGTACAGCTCGCCGCGCTGCTGGCCGACCGGGTGGCGGCCTCCGGCGGACCGGAGGAGAGGACAGCGGGATGACCACCGGGGTGCTCCCCAAGCTGACCGGCACCGACCTGGCGCACTACGCCGAGCACGGCTGGTGGCGGTCGCCGGAGCCGGTGTTCACCGCCGACGAGCTGGCCGCCGCGCGGGCGGCGGTGGAGGTCGTGCACCGGGACGGCGCGCCGCCGGGGGCGCCGGTGGCGAGGGCCAAGGCGCACCTCAACTGGCAGCCCGGCGGGCCGCCGGCGATGCGGGCCAACAACTACGCGGCGTTCCTGCACCCGGCGATGCGCCGGCTGATCTGCCACCCGGCGGTGGGCGCGATCGCCGCCCAGCTGTCCGGGAGCCCGGAGATCCGGCTCTTCAACTCGACGCTGGTGCACAAGCCGGCGCAGCTGCTCGACGAGACCAACTCGGTCGGCTGGCACACCGACAAGGCGTACTGGCCGGGCTGCACGTCGGACCGGATGCTGACCGCCTGGATCCCGCTGCACGACGTGGGCGAGGACAACTCGCCGCTGACCGTGCTGGACGGCTCGCACCGCTGGCCGGAGCGGGAGGTGGCCGACCTGCGTACGGTGCGCGGCTTCGCCGCCGACCAGAAGCACCTGATGGAGGCGGCGATCCGCCGCCGGCGGGTGGACTTCCGGCCGGTGCCGCTGGCCATGCCGGCCGGGCACCTGTCGTTCCATCACTGCAAGACCTTCCACGGCAGCCCGCCCAACCGGTCGGACCGGGCGCGGATGTCGCTGACCTCGCACCTGCAGGACGGTGCCAACCGGTGGCGGCCGGCGCTGGGCACGGACGGCCGGCCGGTGGCGTACCAGCACGACGACCAGGTCCGGCGGAACGCAGCCGGCGAGCCGGACTACGCCGACCCGTGGTTGTGCCCGGTCGTGTGGCCCCCCGCCGGGGCGGACCGCGAGTGAGCGACCCGCCGGTGCGGTCGGCGGAGCACGCGGGGGTGGGGCACCACGTCGCGATCGCCACCGGGAGCCCGCAGCAGGTCGCCGCGGCGGTGGCCGCCGGGGACGGGGTCGCGCTGCACGTGAGCGTGCATGCGGCGGGGCCGGCCGAGCGGGACGCGACGGTCGCGGCGCTGCGGGCGCGCGGTGTCGACTGCGCCGTGGACGCGTTGGTGCAACCGCCGGCCGGCGCGGCCTGCGGGGCGGTGCGGTGGGCGGTCAGCGGCGCCGCGACGGTCACCCACCCAGCCCTCGGGGCGAGCCGGCTCGACTTCGCCGGCGGCAGCCTGGTCCGCCTCGGCCACCTCGACCCCGGTACGCCGACGGGCTGGGCCGCGCTCACCGACCGGCTCCGGCCGCTCGGGCTCGGCCTGGACGAGGTCTGGAAGACGTGGTCGTACCTGCCGGCGGAGCCCGGGGCGGAGGAGGCGGGGGCCGTCTTCACCGCCTTCAACGCCGACCGGGCCGAGGTCTTCGGCGACGCCGCATTCCGGCTGGAGCCGCCGGACGGGCTGGACCGGGCGTACCCGGCGAACACCGGCGTCGCCGAGCTGTCCGGCACCGGCACGCTGACCGGCATCGCCGGCCGCCCCGCCGGCGGGCTGCGGGTGCTCGGAGTGGAGAACCGGCGGCAGACCCCGCCGCACCGGTACGGCCCGGGCACCGGCCGCCCGCGGCCGGCGCAATTCTCCCGGGCGGTCGTGCTCGCCGCCGGCGGCCGCGGGCTCGTGCTCATGGCCGGCACCGCCGCCGTGGTGGACGCCGCCACCGTCGGCGCCGACGCGGTCGAGCAGCTGGACGTGACCCTCGGCATCGTCGACGGGCTGCTGTCCGCGGGCGCGCTCGCCGCGCCCGGGGTGACCCTGGCCGGCGGGCTGGCGTCGCTGCTGCACCTGGTCGTGTACGTCGCCCGCCCGGCCGACCTCGACCGGGTGGCCGCGCATGCCGCGGCCCGGGTGCCGGTGCCGGTGCTGCCCGTGCTCGGGCCGCTGAGCCGCGCCGACCTGCTCGTCGAGGTCGACGGGCTGGCGGTGGTCGAGGTCCGCGGTGGCTGACGGCCCGGTGCTGCCGCTGGCGCCGGAGCAGCGGCTGCTGCTGGCGGCGGCGGCCCGGGCGCCGGCGGCGGCGTACACGACCTGCTACGGCTACCGGCTGGTCGGCGCGCTCGACGTCGACCGGCTCGCCGCCGCCACCCGACGGCTCGCGGCCGAGGTGCCGCTGCTGCGGGCCGGGTTCACCGGCAGCCGGGTGCTGCCGAGCGGGCTGGAGGTGCGGCCGGAGCGGTCGGTCTTCGCGGACCACGGACGGGTGGACGACGCGGCGGCGTTCCTGGCCGGGGTGGCCGGGCGGCGGATCCGGCTCACCCGGGACCCGCTCTTCCAGGTCGTGCTGGCCCGGCACGGGCGGGACCACCTGGTGCTGACGATCTGGCACCACGCGATCGCGGACGCCTGGTCGGTCGGGTTGTGCACCCGCTGGCTCGGCGAGCTGTACGCCGACCGCGGCGGACCGCCGGAGGGCGCCGGGCGGTGGGCGGACTTCGTCGCCGGCGAGGCGGCCGCGGCGGGCAGGGTCGAGGACCCGGGCCGCTTCTGGGCCTCGCAGCAGCGCGGCGCCGCCCTCGCCGCGCTGCTCCCGCCGGGGGAGGGGCCCGCTGTCGGGGCTGCGTCCAGGGCCGGGTCCGCAGTCGCGGACGTGGTGCGGGTGGGGGTGGCGGTGGCGGGGTTTCCGGAGCGGTGCCGGGCGGCGGGGAGCACGCCGGGCGCGGTGCTGCTGGCCGCGGCGCTGCTGGCCGGCGGTGCTGGCGGGGCCGACGGTGCTGGCGGCGCTGGCGGTGCTGGCGGGGCCTACGGTGCTGGCGGCGCCGACGGTGCTGGTGGTGGGCCGGTGGTGCTGCCGACCACGCTGGCCGGCCGGGAGCCGCCGTACGAGCACACCGTCGGCCTGCTCATGCGCACCGTGCTGCTGCGCGGCGAGCCGGCGCGGTCCCCGGCCGAGACGCGGCGAGCCGTGCTGCGCCAGCTCACCCGCTGCTGGCGGCACCGGCACGAGTCGCTGCTGCTGCTCGCCGAGCGGGACCCGGCCGCCGCCGCGCGGCTGGGCGCCGGGCCGCTGCCGTTCTTCGCCCAGCTGCTCGACGTACCGCCGCGGGAGCTGGTGCTGCCCGGCTGCACCACCGAGCTGGTCCACAACGGCTTCGAGCGGACCACCCGCTTCGGGGTCGAGCTGCACCTGCGGCCGGGGGCGGACGGCGCGGTCGAGGGCGCGTTCAGCTTCGACACCGCCCGGTACGACCACGTCGCGGTGGCGACGGCCGCGGCCCGCTACCGCGACCTCGTGGAGCGGGTCGTGGCCGACCGGCCGGCGGCGGTGCCGGCATGAGGCCGGTCGTCGCCGAGCCGGTGCGCGGCGGCCTGCCGGATCCGGCGTTGGCCGGGCTGCCCGGCTGGCAGCAGATCGCCGCGTACGGGACCCGGCTGCTGCCCCGCTCGCCGATCAGCCACCTGCTCGGCCTGGGGGTGGTGGGCGTGGTGCCGGGGCGGGCGAGCTACCGGCTGCCGCTGACCCCGTGGTGGCGGGACGCGGCCGGCCGGGTGTCGCCGGCCGTGGTCGCGGTGCTCGCGGACGCGGCGCTGGCCGGCGGCGTGGTCAGCGGGCTGCCGGCCGGGCACGCCCGGATCGCCACCGTGGACCTGTCCCTGCACTTCTGCGGGGCCGACCTGGACGGGCTGCTGGCCGCGGGGGAGGAGCTGGTCGCGACCGGGCGCCCGGTCGGGCCCGCCGCTCCCGGGCTGGTGCCGGCCGAGCTGGAGGTGACCGCCGGCTCGGGCCGGCCGGTGCTGCGCGGGCTCGGGCACTGCCTGGTCTTCCCGCCGGTCGACCCCTCGCCCGCGACGCCGCCCCCGCCGGAGCCGGAGCCGGTGGACGGCGCGGGCGGGCTCGACCCGTACGAGCGGGCGCCGGACGGCGAGGCCCGCGCGGTCGGCCCGCTGACCCACCTGCTCGGGCTCGGCGAGGTCCCGGGCGGGGTGACGATGCCGGCCAGCCAGTGGCTGTGCCCGGCGGCGCCGGCCGTCCAGGGCGGCGCGCTGCTCATGCTCGCCCAGCTGGCCGCCGAGCGAGCGGTGGCCGCCGAGCGGGGCCGGCCGGCCGCCGTCACCCAGGTGACCGCATCGTTCCTGCGGATGGCCTTTCCGCGGGACGCCCTGCTCACCGCCCGGGCGACCGCCACCCGGCACAGCCGCAACCTCGCCACCGCGGCGGTCCGGCTGACCGACGCGGCCGGCCGGGCCGTGCTGGAGGCGACCGTCACCTGCTACGACGCCGGATGTGTGGATGCCGATCCACCGAAGATCGACCTCCACTGAGTCTTCCGCCCCGGCCCACGGCCGGCCGGCATCATGTCGGTCTACCAGGACCGGCCGCGGGTGCCCCGGGCGCTGGCCGGCCTGATCAACCCCTGACCGGGGGCCCGGCCGCCCAGCCGACCACGCGCTCGAGCAGGGGTCGGCAGGAGCCGCAGCCGCGGCCGGCCCGGGTCGCGTCCACCACCGCGCCGATCCCGGTCAGCCCGTCCCGTACGGCAGCCACCACCGCGCCCTTGGTGACCCCGGCGCAGCTGCAGACCGTCTCGGCGTCCGGCAGGTCGGCCACCGGCACCTCGGCCGGCGCGGCGCCGCCCAGGTCGACCAGCAGCGCGGCCCGCTCGGCCGGCAGCGGCGTGCCGCGGAGCAGCATCTGCAGCAGCGCCGCGGACCGGCGCACGTCGCCGAGCAGGGTGGCCCCGACCAGCCGGCCGTCGCGGACCACCGCCGACCGGTACACGCCGCGGCGCGGCTCGGCCACCACGACCAGCTCGTCGTCGTCCCGCTCGGGCGCCGAGAGCCCCATCGCGGCCGCGGCGAGACCGGACGCCTTGAGCTTGGCCACCGCCGCCGACCCCCGGTACGCCGCCGCCGGGTCCGCGCCGGTGAGCTGGTCGGCCAGCACCCGGGCCTGGTCCCAGGCCGGGTCGGCCAGCCCGTGCACCCGGCCGCGGTGCTGGGCGCAGTCGCCGAGAGCGGACACCCGGGGGTCCGCGGTGCGCAGCTGGTCGTCGACCACCACCCCGCGCTCGACCGGCAGCCCGGCCGCCGCGGCCAGCGCGGTGTCCGGGCGTACGCCGACGGCCACCACCACCAGGTCGGCCGGCAGCGTCCCGCCGCCGGCCAGCCGCACCCCGGTGACCCGGTCGGTGCCGGCCAGCCCGGCCGGCCGGCTGCCGAGCAGCACGGTGAGGCCGAGCCGGGTCGCGCTGCCGACCAGCACCCGGCCGGCCTCGGCGTCCAGCTGCCGGTCCAGCAGGTGGCCGGCGGAGTGCACCACGGTCACCTCGAGCCCGCGGGACTGCAGCCCGCGGGCGCTCTCCAGGCCGAGCAGCCCGCCGCCCACCACCACCGCCCGCCGCGCGTCTCGCGCGTAGCGGAGGATCCGCCGGACGTCGTCCAGCGTCCGCAGGCGGAAGACACCGCGCAGGCCCTCCCGCGGTGTCAGCGCGTGCGGCAGCCGCGCCCGGCTGCCGGTGGCCAGCACCAGCCGGTCGTACGGCACCGGCCCGCCCAGCCCGGTGTACACCAGCCGGCGGTGCCGGTCGATCCGGGTGGCCCGGGTGCCGGGCAGCACGCGCACCCCGGCCGGCGCCGGCAGGGTCAGGTCGGCCTCGGTCTCCGCGCCGGCCAGCAGCCCGGACAGCAGCACCCGGTTGTACGCCGGCCGCTGCTCGTCGCCGAGCACGGTCACCTCGAACCGGTCCGGGTCCCGGGCCAGCACCTCCAGCACCGCCCGGTTGCCGGCCATCCCGTTGCCGATCACCACCAGCCGCTCGGTCACCGGACCGCTCCGGCCGGCTCGGCGCCCACCTCGGAGGGCACCGCGTCCACCCGCGACACCGCGACGGCGCAGGCCTTGAAGGCCGGCATCCGGGACCGCGGGTCCAGCGCCGGGTCGGTCAGCAGGTTGACCGAGCTGACCCCGCCCCAGTGGAAGGCGGCGAAGACGGTGTCCGGCCGGATCGTGTCGGTCACCCGGGCCCGGAGAACGGCCCGGCCGCGCCGGGTGCGCAGCTCGACCGCGTCGCCGGCGGCGATGCCGTGCGCCCGGGCCAGGTCCGGGTGCAGCTCCACCTCGGCGACCGGCTGCTCGGCGGCCAGCGAGGCGACCCGCCGGGTCTGCGTCCCGCTCTGGTAGTGCTGCCGCACCCGCCCGGTGGTCAGCACGTACGGGAAGTCGGCGTCCGGCGGCTCGGCGGGACCGGCGTGCTCGACCGGCGCGAACCGGGCCCGCCCGTCCGGGGTCGGGAAGCCGTCCGCGAACAGCCGCGGCGTCCCCGGGTGGTCGGGCGACGGGCACGGCCAGAAGACGCCCCGCTCGGCGTCGATCCGCTCCCAGCTGATCCCGGCGTAGTCGGCGATCCCGCCGGCGCTGGCCCGGCGGAGCTCGTCGTACACGGTCCGGGGGTCGGCGGCGAAGTCGTGCCCGAGCCGCCGTGCGAGCGAGGCCAGCACGGACAGGTCGTCGCGCACCCCGGGCGGCGGCGGCAGCGCCCGGCGGCGGCGCAGCACCCGGCCCTCCAGGTTGGTCATCGTGCCGTCCTCCTCGGCCCACTGGGTGGTGGGCAGCACGACGTCGGCCTCGGCCGCGGTCTCGGACAGGAAGATGTCCGACACGACCAGGAAGTCCAGCGCCCGCAGCCGGTCCAGCACGTGCCGCGCGTTCGGCGCCGACACCACCACGTTGGACGCCATCACCAGCAGGGTCCGCACCCCGCCCGGGGTGCCCAGGGCGGACAGCAGCTCGTACGCCGACGGCCCCGGCCCCGGCAGCGAGTCCGGGTCGACGCCCCAGACCGCCGCCACGTGCGCCCGGGCGGCCGGGTCGTCCAGCCGGCGGTAGCCGGGCAGCTGGTCGGCCTTCTGCCCGTGCTCGCGGCCGCCCTGCCCGTTGCCCTGCCCGGTGAGCGTGCCGTAGCCGGAGCCCGGCCGGCCCGGCAGCCCGAGCGCCAGCGCCAGGTTGATCCAGGCCCGCGTGGTGGCGGTGCCGCTGCTGTGCTGCTCGGCGCCGCGGGCGGTGAGGATGATCGCCGACCGCGCCTCGCCGAGGATCCGCACCGCCCGGCGCAGCGGCTCCTCGCCGACCCCGGTGAGCTGCTCGACCCGGTCCGGCCAGTACGCGGTCACCGCGGCCCGGACCGCGGCGAAGCCGGTGGTCCGGGCGGCGACGTAGTCCTCGTCGACGAAGCCGTCCCGGATCGCCACGTGCAGCAGCCCGTTGGCCAGTGCCAGGTCGCTGCCCGGGGTCGGCTGCAGGTGCAGGTCGGCCCGGCGCGCGGTCGGGGTGGCCCGCGGGTCGACCACGACGTGCCGGCCGCCGGCCGCCTGTCCCTCGTCGAAGAAGCGCATCGCCGGCGGCATGGTCTCGGCCGGGTTGCCGCCGACCAGCAGCACCGCCTCGGCCTCGGCCACGTCGGCGAGCGGGAAGGGCAGCCCGCGGTCGATGCCGAAGGCGAGCTGGCCGGCGGCCGCCGCCGAGGACATGCAGAAACGGCCGTTGTAGTCGATCCGCGAGGTCCGCAGCGCCACCCGGGCGAACTTGCCGAGCTGGTACGCCTTCTCGTTGGTCAGCCCGCCGCCGCCGAAGCAGCCGACCGCGTCCCGGCCGTACCGGTCCCAGGTGGCCCGGATCGCCGCCTCGACGAGGTCCAGCGCCTCGTCCCAGCCGGCCGCCCGCAGCGGGCTGCGCCGGTCGCCCGGGTCGGTGCGGACCAATGGTGTGCGCAGCCGCTCCGGGTGGTCGAGCAGCTCGGCCGCGGTCCGCCCTTTGGCGCACAGCGCGCCCCGGTTGACCGGGAAGTCCTCCTGCGGGACCAGCGTCGCGGTGCCGCCGGCCGGGGTCAGTGCGATGCCGCACTGCAGCGAACAGTACGGGCAGTGCGTGGCCGTCCCCGAGCCGGTCATAGCGACCATTCTGCGTGACCGGGCATGCTCGGGACAGAGTTGTGGGCATATCTGTAGCTCGGTGTCCGGTTGACGCGCGGACGGAAGCGACGTATATGTCGCAGATGAGGAGCTGACCCAGCAGCACGGGCTGCTGCACGCCGGGCTGGTCGGGATGCTGCTGGACACCGCCTGCTCCGGCTGGAGGCGCCGGCCGCGCTGCCCGAAGGCTGAGGCCGGGCACCCGCCCCGTCCCCCGGAGGGGTGGTGGTGCTGTCGCCGGATGTGACTCGTCGGTAACCATGGCGGCATGGCCCAGGCTGCGGAGCCGCTGCCCGGCCGTACGGCGCAGTGCGCGGCCGCCGACCGCCTGCTGGCGGCGGCCGGTCGCGGTGCCGGCGGCGCGCTGGTCCTGCACGGCGGACCCGGGTGGGGCAAGACCGCGCTGCTCGACTGGGTCCGGGGCCGGGCCGGCGCGGCGGTCGACCTGCACACCGCTGGGGTGCCGGCCGAGTCCCGCCTGCCCGGGGCCGGGCTGCACCGGCTGCTGCGGCCGCTGCGGTCCCGGCTGGACGGGCTGCCGGCGGCGCAGGCGACCGCGCTGCGCCGGGTGCTCGGCGAGCGGCCGGGCCGGCCCGACCCGCTCGTGCTCGGCACCGCCCTGCTCGACCTCCTCGCCACCGCTGCCGGTGGTCCGGTGGTCTGCCGGGTGGACGACACCGACGGGCTCGACCCGCTGTCGCTGGCCGCGCTGGGCTTCGCGGCCCGCCGGCTGGCCGGCACGCCGGTCGCGCTGTTGCTCACCGCGGACGGCCCGCCGGCCCCGGGTGGCCCGCTGGCTGGGCTGCCGGCGCTGCCGCTGCCGCCGCTCGACCCGGCGGCGGCCCGCCAGGTGCTGCTGACCGCGCTGGCCGGCCTGGCCGTGCCCGGCCTCGGCGGCGCCGCCCGGCCCGGTCCCGCCGGCGCGCCGGACGCCGCGGACCGGCCGGCGACGCTGGGCGGGCAGGCGCCGGTGGCGGTGGCTGAGCCGGTGCTCGCGGCGGTGCTGGCCCGGGCGGCCGGCAACCCGCTCGCGCTGGTCGAGCTGGCCGGCGCGCTCGCCGCCGCTCCCGGCCCCTCGCCGCCGGCGACCGCCGCGACCGGCTGGCCGGGCGGCCCGCTGGCCCGGCCCACCGGGCCGCAGCTTCCGCCCGGCAGCCGGTTGCGGCGCCGGCACCGGGAGCGGGTCCGCCGGCTGCCGGCACCGGTGCGCCAGCTGCTGCTCACCGCCGCGGCGGCCGGGCCGGTCGAGCCGGAGGTGCTGCGGCGGGCCGGCACCCCGGCCCCGGCGCTCGCCGCTGCCGAGGCGGCCGGCCTGCTCCGGGTGACCGGCGACCGGGCCGAGCCGGCCGATCCGCTGCTGGCCGAGTCGGTGTATGCCGACGCCGACCCGGCCCGCCGCCGGGCCGTGCACGCCCGGCTGGCCGCCGCCCTCGATCCGCGCCGCCGGGCCGCCGACGTCGCCTGGCACCGGGCCGCGGCCGGCGGCCGGCCGGCGGCGGAGCTGGCCGGCGGGCTGGCCGCGGCCGCGGTGGCGGCCGAGCGGGCCGGCGACCACCGAGGCGCGTCCCGCTGCTACGAGCGGTCGGCCGAGCTCGCCGGCTCGCCGCGGACCGCCGGGCGCCGGCTGCTCGCCGCCGCGCACGCCGCCTGGTCGGCCGGCGACGGCCCGCGGGCCCGGGAGCTGCTCGCCCGGGGCGGGTCGCCGGCGACCGGCGGGCCGGCCCCGGCCGGCCTGCTGCGGGCCGAGATCGAGCTGCGCAGCGGCACCGTGCCGGGCGCGTACGACGCGCTCGCCCCGGTCGCCGCCGGGCTGGATCGCTCCGGCGGGTTGGCCTCCCCGGGCGGCCGGGCCGCCGTCGCCGCGCTGCTGCAGGCCGGCGAGGTGATCGAGCTGGCCGGCGACCATGCCCGCTTCCTCGCCCTGGCCGAGCGCGTCGTTGGCCTGCACGCGGCCGACCCGGCCGCTCGACTGGTGGTGGCCCAGTTCACCGGCCTGGCGGCGGCGTACCGGGGCCAGCACCGCCGGGCCGCCGTCCCGCTGCGCCGGGCGCTGGAACTGGCCGGGCCGACCGGCACCCCGGTCGCGCTGACCGCGGCCACCGTGGCCGCGATGACCCTCAACGACGGCGAGTCCAGCCTGGCCGTGGCCGCCCAAGCGGTCGAGCTGGCCCGTGCGGTGGCCGCGCCGCAGCTGCCCGAGTCGCTCGGCCTGCTCGCCTTCGCCGAGTTCCAGGCCGGCCGTTACGCGGCCGCGGCCACCCATGCCGAGGAGGGGCTGCGGCGGGCCCGGGAGCTGGGCCAGGACAACACCGCGGCGGCGCTCCTCAGCGTCCTCGCCCTGCTGGCCGCGGTGACGGGGGACGGGGCGGCCGCGGTCGGCCGGGCCCGCGCGGCGGCCGGGCCGGCCAGCGGCCGTGGCGTGGTCCGCCCGCTGGCCCTGGCCACCTGGGCCCGGGTCCGGCTCGGGCTCGCCGACGGCGCCGGCGGCCCCGGCCCGCCGGTCGGGCCGGCCACCACCCGCGGCATGCACCCGACCATCCGGGTGCTGGCCACCCCGGACCTGGTCGAGGCGATGGTCCGGCAGGGCGACCGGGCCCGGGCCGGCCGGCTGCTCGCCGTGTTCGACAGGTGGGCGACCGGCACCGGCAGCGGGCCGATGCGGGCCCTCGCCGCCCGCTGCCGCGGCCTGCTGGCCGACTCCGACGGGGCCGCCGCGGACGCGTACGCGGAGGCGCTCGCCCTGCACGGCACCGGCGCGCTGGACCTGGAGCGGGCCCGCACTCAGCTGCTGTACGGCCGCGCGGTCCGCCACGGCCGGCGCCCGGCGGCGGCCCGGGAGCACCTGCACGACGCGCTGGCCGTCTTCGAGCGGCTGGACGCCGGCCCGTGGGCGGAGCGGGCCCGGGCCGAGCTGCGCGCGGCCGGCGCCGCCACCGGCGGCCCGCCGCCGCCGGCCGGCGGGCTGACTCCGCAGCAGGACCAGGTGGCCCGGCTGGTCGCGGCCGGCGCGACCAACCGGGAGGTGGCCGCCCAGCTGGTGCTGAGCACCCGGACCGTCGAGCACCACCTGCGCCAGGTCTTCGTCCGGCTCGGCGTCCGGTCCCGCACCGAGCTGGCGCTGCGGCTGGCCGGCGCGGACCGGTGATTCCCCCGATGCGGGCGTCGCCCCCGGCGGCCGACAGTGGGCTCCTCCCGTGCACCGTCCCCCCGGAGGCACCCGCATGAAACCGAGAGTCGCCCGCATCCTCGCCACCGCCCTGACCGCGCTGCTGCTCGTGCTGGTCCAGGTCGCCGTGCTGCCCGGCCGGGCAGCGGCCAACCCGTACGAGCGGGGCCCGGCCCCGACCGTCGCCAGCATCGAGGCGACCCGCGGCCCGTTCGCGATCGCGTCCACCAGCGTGTCCCGCTACTACGTCACCGGCTTCGGCGGCGGCACGATCTACTACCCGACCTCGACCGCCGAGGGCACCTTCGGCGCGGTCGCGATCTCGCCCGGCTACACCGGCACCCAGTCGAGCATCTCCTGGCTGGGCCCGCGGATCGCCTCCCAGGGTTTCGTGGTCTTCACCATCGACACGAACTCGATCTACGACCAGCCCGGCAGCCGCGCCGACCAGCTGCTGGCCGCGCTGGACTACCTGACCCAGCGCAGCTCGGTGCGGACCCGGATCGACGCCACCCGGACCAGCGTGATGGGCCACTCGATGGGCGGCGGCGGTTCCCTGGAGGCCGCCCGCGACCGGCCCGCGCTGCAGGCGGCGATCCCGCTGACCGGCTGGCACACCACCAAGAACTGGTCCACCAACCGGGTGCCGACGCTGGTCGTCGGGGCCGAGAGCGACTCGGTCGCGCCCGTGTCCACGCACTCGATCCCGTTCTACACCTCGCTGTCGGCGACGTACGAGAAGGCGTACGTGGAGCTCAACAACGCCAGCCACTTCGCGCCGAACTCGCCGAACACCACCATCGCGAAGTTCTCGATCTCCTGGCTCAAGCGGTTCGTCGACAACGACACCCGGTACGAGCCGTTCATCTGCGGCACCGGGGCCGGCTCGAGCATCGAGATCTCCGACTACCGCACCACCTGTCCGCTGATCTGACCGCTCGACCGCGCGGGAACGGCCGCCACGCCCGGCGTGGCGGCCGTTCCCTACGCTGCGGTGGTGGGCGCCTCCGGCCGCACGGCCCGGCTGCTGGGCACGGCCGTGCTGGCGCTCGCGGTGCTTCCCGGGGGGCCGGCCGCGGTGCCGCCGCCGGAGCGCGTCCCCGGCTCGGTCGTGGTGGCCCAGATGAACCTGTGCAACAGCGGCATGGCCGCCTGCTACTCGGCCGGCGCCGCCGTGGACGCCGCGGCCGCCCTGGTGCGCCGGCTCCGCCCGGACCTGGTCGCGGCCCAAGAGGTGTGCCTCGACGACGTGGCGGCGGGGTCGGGCCGCCTCGCCGCCGCGATGGCCGAGGTCCACGGCGCCGATCGGGTCGCGGTCGCCTTCGCCCCGGCGGTCGACCTGGACACCGGCGGGCCGTACCGGTGCACCAACGGCGAGCCGTTCGGCGTCGCGCTGCTGGCCCGGGGCGGCGCCGTCGACCTGCGCTCGGGCACGTACGCCGCCCAGGACGGCCGCGACGAGGCCCGGGTGTGGACCTGCGCGGCCGTCCTGGACGGGCGGCTGACCGCCTGCACCACCCACCTGTCCACCGTCCGGGCGGTGGCCCGGCGGCAGTGCGGCGAGCTGGCGGCGCTGCTGCGCTCGCCCTGGGTGCGGCCGGCGGCGGTGCTGGCCGGGGACTTCAACCTGGCCGCCGGCCAGTGCGTGCCGCCCGGCTGGGCGGAACGCGGGGACGGCCGGGTCCAGCACGTGCTCGTCGGCCCCGGCCTGCGCCCGGCCGGCGGCGGCACCGAGCCGCTGCCCGGGACCGACCACCCGCTGCTGCAGGTGACGCTGCGCCGCCCCTAGGGCTGCTCGGCCGCGGTCCTGAGCCGGGCCAGGCCCTTCTCGAAGTCCGGGCCGACCATGGCGTCCATCGACTTGACGATGCCCATCAGCTTGGTCATCAGCGTCTTGCGGCCGGTCATGGTCCAGGTGACCGCCGACCCGGCGCCGTCCGGCTCGATGTCGAAGACCGTCTCGTTGTGCGCCTTGAACGGCTTCTCGAAGAGCAGGTCGATCCGCACCGTGGACGGCTCGGTCGCCTCGGTGATCGTCATCCGGCCCTGCCCGGCCTTCCGGTTGCCCGACCAGGCGTAGGTCGCCCCGACCCCCGAGTCCGGGCCCGAGTGGTCCCGGCGCATGTCCGGGTCGATGTCCTCCCACGGCGACCAGGCGGTCCACCGGTGGAAGTCGGCGACCAGCCCGTACACGCGCTCGGGGGGTGCGGCGATCGTGGTCGACCGCCGCACGGTGTAGGTGTCCGCTGAGTTCCCGGCCATGGCGCGGCAGCGTAGCGGGACTGCGTCAGCTGCCGGGCGGACCGTCCAGGATGGTGGGGACGTAGTCGAGCATCTGCAGCCCGCCCTCGAAGGTGCGGTGCTCGACCAGCTCGAGCCTGACGTCGGGATAACCGTCGAAGATCCGGTCCTGGCCGGTGGCGCCGGTGATGACCGGGAAGACGACGACCCGGTAGCGGTCCACCAGGCCGGCCCGCAGCAGCGACCGGCAGAGCGAGACGCTGCCGAGCGTGCGCATCGGCAGCCCGTCGCCCTGCTTCATCGCCCGCACCGCCTCGACCGCGTCCCCGCTGACCAGCTCGGTGTTGGCCCACGACAGCGGCGCCGTCAGGGTGGACGAGAACACGACCTTCGACTGGCCGGTCAGCTCCGCCATGCCGGTCTCGTCGGGGGTCTGCTCGGCGAACCCGGACATCAGCCGGTACGTCGTGGCGCCCATCAGGGCGGTGTGCTCCTCCTGCTCCGCGAGCCAGCCCAGGTACTCCGGGCTCTCCATGCCCCAGAAGCCGGGCCAGCCCTCGGCCGCCCCGTACCCGTCCAGGGAGTGGATGAAGTCCACCATCAGGGTGCGCATCGACCGTCCCTTCCGTCGGGGTGGGGACACATTCGACCACGGGGCGTGTCTTCGAACAGGTGTTCGAGTACGCTGCCGGCATGCCGGGCGGCGGACCGACCATCCTGCATGCCGACCTGGACGCCTTCTACGCGTCGGTCGAGCAGCTACTGGACCCGGCGCTGCGCGGGCGGCCGATCGCGGTCGGCGGCAGCGAGCGGGGCGGGGTGGTGCTGGCGGCGTCGTACGAGGCGAAGCACTTCGGGGTGCGGGGCGGCATGGCCGGCTGGCAGGCCCGCCGGCTCTGCCCTGGGCTGACGTTCGTCCGCGGCCACTTCTCCCGCTACCAGGACCTGGCCGACCACGTGATGGACATCCTGCACGGGATCAGCCCGGCGGTGGAGCGGATCTCCATCGACGAGGCGTTCCTGGACGTCTCCGGCGCGACCCACCTCTTCGGCCCGCCGGCCGAGATCGGGGCGCTGGTCCGCCGCCAGGTGCGGCACGAGGTGGGGCTGCCGATCTCGATCGGGGCGGCCCGGACCAAGCACCTGGCCAAGGTCGCCTCCCAGGTCGCCAAGCCGGACGGCCTGCTGGTGGTCGAGCCGGAGGCCGAGCGGGCGTTCCTCGACCCGCTGCCGGTCGGGCTGATGTGGGGGGTCGGCCCGGTGGCCGAGCAGCGGCTGGCCGAGCGGGGGATCCGCACCATCGGCGAGCTGGCCGCGACGCCGTCCCGCGCGCTGGAGGGGCTGCTCGGGCAGGCCGTCGGGGCCAAGCTGGCCGCGCTGTCGCTCAACGAGGACCCCCGCCGGATCGTCACCTCCGACCGGGCCCGCTCGGTCGGCGCCCAGTCCGCGCTCGGCCGCCGCAGCCCGACCCCGGAGCTGACCCGCGAGGTGCTCGGGCACCTGGCCGACCGGGTGGCCGGCCGGCTGCGGGCCAAGGGGCGGGCCGGGCGGACGGTGACCGTGCGGGTGCGCTTCGCCGGGATGCGCTCGGTGACCCGCTCGCTCACCCTGGCGGCGCCGATCGCGACCACGCTCACCCTCACCGAGGTGGCCGAGCAGCTCGCCTGGCAGGCGATCCACGACCAGGACGAGCCGGCGGTGGAGATCAGCCTGCTCGCCATCTCGGTGTCCAACCTGGCCGTGCAGCACACCATCCAGCTCGAGCTGGAGCTGCCGCCGGACGACCCGCGCCGGCCCGGGTCGCGGCGGGGCGCGGCCCGCTGGGCGGTGGACCGGTCGATGGACGCGGTCCGCCGGCGGTACGGGCGGGACGCGGTCGGCTACCTGCCCGAGCGCACCCGGTCGGCCGGCGTGCCGGACGAGTTCCGCGAGCTGGCCGAGCGCGAGCTCTGACCCGGCGGGCAGCGTCGGCGCCCGACCGGGCAGCCGGTCTTGACCCCGGGCCGGAGGTGGGAGTACGGAGTCCGTCGGGGGTGGGCGTGACGGGCGAGGGCGACGGCGACGGGGACGGCACCGGCTGGGCGCTGCGGCTGGTCGGCCCGCTGACCGTCGTCCGGCACGGCCGGGATCTGGCCCCGGGCGACGTGGGCAGCCGCAAGGCCCGCTCGCTGCTCGCGATGCTGGCGGTGCACCGGCCGGCCGCGCTGCCGGCCGACCGGCTGGTCGCCGCGCTGTGGCCGGACCGGCCGCCGCGCAACCCCGAGGACAACGTGGCCACCCTGGTCAGCCGGCTGCGGGCGGTGCTCGGGCCGGCGGCGGTGGCCGGCGGCCGGGCCGGCTACCGGCTCGGCCCGCTGCTCGGCGGCGCGATCGACCTGGACGACGCGGCCCGGCTGGTGCGCACCGCCCGGGAGCGGGCGGCCGCCGGGGAGCCGGCGCTGGCGCTGGCCGCGGCCCGGCGCGCGGCCGAGCTGCTCGACACCGGCGAGGTGCTCGCCGGCGAGCCGGACGCGGACTGGCTGCAGCCGGCCCGGCGCGCGGCCGAGCGGCTGCTGCGCACCGCCCGGCAGGCCGCCGCGGAGGCCGCGCTGGAGCTGGGCGACCCGGCCGCGGCGGTGCCGCCGGCCCGGGCCGCGGTGGACGCCGACCCGCTGGACGAGGCGGCCGCGCGGCTGCTGATGCGGGCGCACCGGGCCGCCGGGGAGCCGGCCCGGGCGCTGGCCGAGTTCGCCCGGCTGCGCCGGGAGCTGGCCGCCGAGCTCGGCACCGATCCCGCCGCGGAGACCCGCGCCCTGCACGCCGAGCTCCTCACCGGGGCGGCGCCGCCGGCGGCCCGGGACGCCGGACCGGCCGCGCCCGGGCGGGTCTCCTCCTCCGCCCCGCCCGCCGGCCGGGTGCCCGGCGAGGGGTTGGTGGGGCGGGAGGAGGAGCTGGCCCGGCTGGCGGGCGCGTGGTCGGCCGCGGTGGCCGGCCGGCCCGGCGTCGTGCTGGTCACCGGCGTCGGCGGCATCGGCAAGACCCGGCTGGCCGAGGAGCTGGCCGCCCTCGCCGCCGGCACCGGCGGCCGGGTGCTGCGGGCCCGCTGCTACCGGACCGAGCGGTCGCTGCTGCTGCAGCCGCTGGCGGACGCGCTCCGCCCGCTGGCGACGGGCCTGCCGCCGCCGGTGCTGGGCGAGCTGGCCGGCGGCGACCCGGCCGTGCTGGCCGCGCTGGCCGCGGTGGTGTCCGACGTGGACGGTGCGCTCGGCCCGGACCCGGCGGACCGCCCGGCCGGGCCGGCCGGCCCGGAGCGGCGGCACGTCTTCGCCGGCCTGGCCGGCTTCCTGCGCCGGCTGGCCGGCCGCGGCCCGGTCCTGCTGCTGCTGGACGACCTGCACGAGGCCGGGCTCGCCACCGCCGACTTCGTCGACCACCTGGCCCGGCACGCCCGGGACGCGCCGCTGCTGGTGGTGGCGACGGTGCGCACCGACGAGGGCGGCCCGGTGCTGGACCGGCTCGGCGAGGTCGCGGTGCTGCTGCCGGTCGAGCCGCTGTCCGCGGCCGCGGTCGGCCGGCTGGCCGCCGACGCCGGCCGGCCGGAGCTGGCCGACCGGCTGTTCCGGCTGACCCGCGGCCACCCGCTGTCCGCGGTGGAGACGCTGCGCGCCGTACGGGCCGGCGAGACCGGCGTGCCGGGCTCGCTGCGGGACGCCGTGCTGAGCCGGGTCGGCCGGCTCGGCGGGCCGGTCGGGGAGCTGCTGCGGGCCGCGTCCGTGCTGGGCCCGCCGTTCGAACCCGCCACCCTGGCCGGGGTGCTGGACCTGCCGGCCCCGGAGGCGGCCCGCCGGTGCGAGCGGGCGCTGCGGGCCGGCCTGCTCGCGGTCGCCGGCAGCGCGTACGAGTTCGCGAACGACCTGGTCCAGGAGGTGCTGTCGGCGACGATCCCGGCGCCGACGCGGGTGCACTACCACCGCCAGGCCGCCGACCTGCTGGCCGACCGGCCGGAGGCGGCTGCCCCGCACGCGGCCGCGGCCGGGCAGCCGGTGCGGGCCGCCCGGGCCTGGCTGCTCGCCGCCGAGCAGGCGCTGCGCCGGTGGGCCGCCGCGGACGCCGAGCGGCTGGTCGACCGCGCGCTGGCTGCCTTGTCCACAGTGGACGACGGCACCGCCGAGCTGGCCGGCCGGGCGCATCTGGTCCGCGGCCGGGCCCGGGAGGCCAGGGCGGCCTACGAGGCGGCCTGGGCCGACCACGAGGCGGCGGCCGAGCTGGCCCGGGCGGCCGGCGACCCGCGGCTGGAGATGGCGGCGCTGCGCGAGCTGGCCGGCGACGTGCTGGTCGGGCTGGGCCGGCCGACCGCCGAGTGCGAGCCCTGGCTGGCGGCCGGCGTCCGGATCGCCCGCTCCCTCGGGGACCGGGCCAGCGAGGCGGACCTGCTGGCCCGGCACGCGGTGGTGGCCAGCAACCGGCTGCGGTTCGCCGAGGCGGTCCGGCACGGGCTGGCCGCGGTGGCCGCCGGCCGGGCCGCCCGGGACGAGCGGGCGCTCGCCGCCGCGCTGGACGGGCTGAAGACCGCGTACGCGTACTCGGGCGACGTCGCCGCGCTCACCCCGGTGCTGGCCGAGCTGGAGCCGCTGCTGCGCCGCCAGGGCGACCTGTGGCGGCTGCAGTGGACGCTGCTGGAGTCGGCCTTCCCGGCGGCCGCAGCCGGCCGCTGGGCCGACGCCGAGGAGCGGGTCGAGGCGGCCCGGGCGGTCGCCCGGCGCAGCAGCTACGCCTCGTACGACGCCTGGTTCGTGGTGCACCGCGGCTGGCTGCGGCGGCTGCAGGGCGACGCCGGCGGCGCGCTGGCGGCCGGCCGCGAGGCGGTCGAGGTGGCCGCCGCGCAGGGCGGGCACCCGTGGTGGTCGGCCGCGGCGCACGCCTTCCTCGGCGGGACGCTGCTGGCGGCCGGCGACCGGCCGGCCGCCGTGCCCGAGCTCACCGCCGCGGTCCGGCACGCCGAGCGCAGCCATGCCGAGGCGCACCTGCTGCGCGGGCTGGCGCCGCTGGCCGAGGCGACCGGCGACCGCGACCAGCTGGAGCGGGCCACCCGGCTGCTCGCCGCGGTGACCGCCCCGTCCGGCGCCTGGCTGCTCGGCGCGGACGCCTATCTGGCCGTCGCCCGGGGCTGGCTGGCGGCCGGCGAGCCGGAGCGGGCGGCGGCGGTGCTCGCCCCGCTCACCACCGCCGCCGCCCGCACCGGCTGGCTCCCGCTGCGCACCCTCGCCACCGACCTGGCCGCCGACATCGCCGCGGCCCGGCCGGCCCCGACCGGGAGGTAGCGGACCCGCGCCCGCGGACCATTCCGGCGGATGCGGCGAATCGGGTGAGAACGGGCTCCATCGGCCGCCAGCGGGCCCGAGAGTCGCCCGGATCCTCGCCATCGACGAAGTTGATCGCACGATTGCCGCTAGGGTGCTTACGGAGAGGCTCAACCTGTTCACGGACAGGAACCTGGTGAGCCTCGGAGGGGGGACCGGCGATGCCAGTTCGTGCTGCCCGGATTCGCCGTACGGCCGCATTCCTCACCGCCACGGCGGTCTGCCTCGGGGTGCAGGTGGCCGTCTCCCCGGCGGCGCGGGCGGTCGCCTTCCCGGGCGACTTCCAGGTCGTCCAGGTCACCGACGCGCTGCGGGCGCCGCACGCGATGAAGTTCGCGCCGGACGGGCGGCTGTTCGTGCTCGAGCAGCGCGGCAATGTCCGGATCGTCAAGAACGGCGCGCTGCTGCCGACCGCCGCCCTCACCCTGCCCGTGCTGACCGGCGGCAGCCGCGGGCTGATCGGGCTCGCGTTCGACCCCGCCTTCGCGGCGAACGGCCACCTCTACCTCTTCTACACCGCCGGGACCGAGACGACCGCGCACAACCGGGTCAGCCGCTTCACCGCCGTCGGCGACTCGATCAGCGCCGCCAGCGAGGTCGTCCTCGTCGACTTCGACCCCCTGGGCAACAGCACCATGCACTACGGCGGGGACATGGGGTTCGGGCCGGACGGCAAGCTCTACGTGTCCACCGGCGACAACCTGCGCGGCCCGAACGCCCAGGAGCTCACCAACCGTTTCGGCAAGCTGCACCGCTACAACTCCGACGGCACCATCCCGACCGACAACCCGTTCTACACCCAGGCGACCGGCGCCAACCGCTCGATCTGGGCGCGGGGCCTGCGCAATCCCTTCCGGCTGATCTTCCACCCGACGACCGGGCAGATGCTGATCGGCGACGTCGGCAGCGCCGCCTGGGAAGAGGTGAACGTCGGCGCGCGGGGCGCCAACTACGGCTGGTCCACAGTGGAAGGACCGTCGACCAACCCGGCGTTCGTGAACCCGATCTTCGCCTATCCGCACGCGGACAACGGCACCGGCGTGTCCGGCTGCGCGGTCATGGGCGGCGACTTCTACGCGCCGGCCAACCGCTCCTTCCCGGCCAGCTTCTGGGACAAGTACCTGCTCTTCGACCACTGCTCGGGCTGGCTGCGGGTCCTCGACCCGGCGGCCGGGACGACGGCGCCGTTCGGCGCCGGCTTCGAGCGGCCGGTCGACGCCAAGGTCGGCCCGGACGGCAGCGTCTACACCCTGCAGCGGGACCTCAACGGGGTCGCCCGCGGCGTCCTCTACCGGGTGTCGTACTCGGGGACCGGCGCGCACGCCCCGCAGATCGGGGCCCAGCCGCAGGACGTGACGGTCGGCGTCGGCGGCAGCGCCACCTTCTCCGTGGTGGCCTCGGGGACGGCGCCGCTGAGCTACCAGTGGCGGCGCAACGGCGTCCCGATCGCCGGCGCTACCGGCGCGTCGTACACCCTCACCGGCGCGCAGCCGGCCGACAGCGGGGCGCTGTTCTCGGTGGTGGTGACGAACCCGTACGGCAGCGTCACCTCCCGGGCGGCGCTGCTGACCGTGCGGGACGACTCCCTGCCGACCGGGACGATCACGTCCCCGGCCGCTGGCGCGACGTACGCGGGCGGGCAGCAGGTCACGATCAGCGGGACGGCGACCGACCCTGAGGACGGCACGCTGCCGCCGGAGGCGTTCGAGTGGGAGGTGGTCTTCCACCACAACACCCACACCCACCCGTTCCTCGAGCCCTTCGGGGACACCCGCAGCCTCACGGTGACCATCCCGACCGACAATGAGACCGCGACCGACGTCTTCTACCGGATCCACCTGCGGGTCCGCGACAGCGTCGGCAACGTCACCGAGACCACCCGCGACCTGCTGCCGCGCACGGCCACCGCGAAGCTGGCGACCGTCCCGTCGGGGTGGCCGCTGACCCTGGACGGGCAGCCGGTCACCACGCCGCTGACCTTCCCCGGCGTCGTCGGCGTCCAGCGGGTGCTCGGCGCGCCGCCGCTGACGGTCAGCGGCCGGGCCTGGGTGCTGGACAGCTGGGAGGGCGGCAGCACGGACGTAGAACGGGCGGTGCCGATGCCGACCGGCACGGTCACCTACACCGCGCTCTACCGGGTGGACGGCGGCAGCGTCGGCACCGGCTCGGGGCTCAGCGGCACCTACTTCGCGACGAACGCGTTCACCTCGCCGGTGCTCACCCGGGTCGACCGCAGCCCGTTCATCACCTGGACCGGGGCGCCGGCGCCGGGCGTGCCGGCGAACGGCTTCTCGGTGCGCTGGTCCGGGCAGCTGCAGGGGCAGTTCACCGGGACGCACACGCTCTACCTCAAGGGCGACGACCGGGCCCGGGTCTGGCTGGGCGGGACCAAGATCTTCGACACCTTCGCCAACCCGACCACGGCGGACGAGGTGACCGCGACCGTCGCGCTGACCGCGGGCCAGCGCTACCCGCTGGTCATCGAGCTCGCCGACGACAGCGGCACCGCCAAGCTCTCGCTGAAGTGGTCCCGGGCGACGATGCTGCCCAAGTCGGTGATCCCGGGGACGCAGCTGTACCCGTGACCGGCCGGGCGGTCAGAGCAGGTCGGCGAGCAGGCCGGCGGCGCGGGCGGCGCCGCCGGGGTCGACCGGGAGGCAGTCGACCGGGCGGCCGATCTCGGCGGCGACCGCCGCGGCCAGCCCGTCCGGCTCGGTCTCCGCCCAGTCCAGCCGGCGGCCGGCCCGGTGCCGCTCCAGCCGGTGCCGGACGTGGATCTCCTGCTCGAAGTGGTTGCGCAGCGGGACATAGAGGAACGGCCGCCGGCAGGCGGTCAGCTCCATCGTGGTCGACAGTCCACCGTGGACCACGGCCAGGTCGGCGGCGGCCAGCCAGCGGTGCAGGCCGGGCACCCAGCCGTGCACCTCCAGGCCATCGGCGGCCGGCACCGACGCCGGGTCCACCCGCGGACCGGTGACCACCACCGTGCGCAGCCCGGGCACCAGCCGCCGGGCCAGCGGGTGCGCGGCCGCGGCCCGGCGCAGCAGCCCGCCGCCGACGCCGGAGCCGCCGACCGCGACCACGCAGACTGGCTCGTCCTCGGCCCAGCCGAGCGAGGCCCGCAGCGCGCCGCGATCGGCCACCGACGCCGGGTCGAAGCCGGTGACGTACCCGGCGAAGTCGAAGTGCGCGGCCGTCCAGTCCGGGATGGACGGCAGCCCGGGCCCGAGCGGCCGCGGCACGCAGTCCTCCCGGTCGCCGACGAACACCGCCCGGTCCCGCAGCCGGGGGAAGCGGGCCACCTGCTCGACCATCTCGGCGTTGCAGTCGGCCGTGAGCGCCGCCTCGGCGGCGTCCCCGGCCGCGGGCAGCCAGCCGACGAAGTCGGTCAGCCACGCGTACGCCGCCGTCTTCAGCTCCGGGTTCTCGTGCAGGAAGTGGTCCAGCTCCCACGCCTCGTCGCCGACCCACAGGTCGTACGGCTCGGTCTCGACCAGGTCGGCGAAGACCATGAAGTTGGCCACCAGGATCTCGTCCATCCGGCGGACCGCCTGGAACGCGTGCAGGTCGTGCTCGCCGGCCAGACCGTCCACGTGCGACGCCTCGCTGGCCAGCCCGGCCGAGGCCGGGTGCACCCGCTCGCCGCGGGCGGCCAGCAGGGCGGTCACCGGGTGCTGGGCCAGCCAGTCGATCTCCAGGTCGGGCCGCAGCGCGCGCAGCTCGGCGGCGATGGCCGCGTCCCGGCCGGCGTGCCCGAGCCCGATCGGGGAGCTGAGCCAGAGCACTCGGCGGCGCCGGTTCAGCGCGCGGGTCCACCGCCGCGGCGGGGTGGGCTCGCCGGACACCGAGCGGACCACGTCCCGGATGACCCGGTTGACCAGCGCCGGCTCGCGTGCCTGCGGGAGGTGGCCGACGCCGGCCAGCTGCACCGCGGTGCCGCCGGTGAGCTCGGCGATCCGGACGCCGCGGGCGGCCGGCTGGCACCGGTCCTGCTCGCCGTGCACGGTGACGACCGGGCACTTCACCGCCCGCAGCACCGCCGCGGCGTCCGCCGGCGGCCCGGGATCGGCGAGGTGTGCGGCGATCTGCACGTCCGGTCCGGAGTCGAGCATCCACTCCACCACGTCCTCGATCTGGCGGGTGGAGTGCGGCTCGGGCAGCATCTGACCGGCGAAGAACTCGGCGTAGCCGGGCCAGTCGCGCCGCCAGTAGTGCCGGTTGTACTTTGCCCAGCCCTCCTCGGTGTCCAGCTCGTCGTCCCAGGAGTGCACCAGCCGCTCCGGGAACGGTGCGGTGAGCGCCGGCCCGTAGCTGGCCAGCGACACCACGGCGAGCACCCGCTCCGGGTGCTCCGCGGCCACCCGCAGCGCGATCCAGCCGCTGGTGCACAGCCCGACCAGCACCGCGGCGTCGATCCCGACCTCGTCCATCACCGCGACCGTGTCGGTGACCATCCCGTCCATCCGGTACGCCGCCGGGTCGAGCGGGCGGTCGGACCGGCCGTTGCCGGGCGGGTCGACGGTCACCACCCGGGACCGGCGGGCCAGGTACGGCACCTGCGCCTTCCACGCCCGCGACTGCACCACCGGGTCGACCGGCGGGAAGACCACCGCCGGCGACCCGGAGCCGAAGACCTCGTACCCGATCTTGATCCCGCCGCGGTCCAGGTAGCCCTGCACGTCCGGCTCTCTCGCTCGCACGTCAGGCAGCGTGCCGCACGCCGTTGCAGCCCGGTTGCAAACCCGGCGCAACGCCGGCCGGCACGCTCCCGGCGTCCACACCGGTTAGTCCACAGGAGACAGCGATGACCCTCGACCAGGACAAGCTCAACGACTTCCTCGGCCGCTTCGTCGGCGACCTCGGCGCCACCATGGCCGCCGGCTCGGTCGTGCTCGGCGACAAGCTCGGCCTCTACCGCGGCCTGCTCGCCGGGCCGGCCACCGCGGCCGAGCTGGCCGAGCGCACCGGCACCGACCCCCGCTACCTGGCCGAGTGGCTGCGCGGGCAGGCGGCCGGCGGTTACGTCATGTACGAGGCGGACGGCGAGCGCTACTCGCTGACCGAGGAGCAGGCGTTCGCGCTCACCGACCCGGAGGGGCCGGTCTACGTTCCCGGCGCGTTCCAGCTGGCGGTCGGCGCGCTGAAGGCCGAGCCGCGGATCGCGGAGGCGTTCCGCACCGGCGCTGGGCTGAGCTGGAGCGACCAGGACGGTGATGTCTTCGACGGCTGCGAGCGCTTCTTCCGGCCCGGGTACGCGGCGAACCTCGTCCCGGCCTGGATCCCGGCGCTGGACGGGGTGGAGGACAAGCTGCGCGCCGGCGCCACCGTCGCCGACGTCGGCTGCGGGCACGGCGCCTCCACCGTGCTGCTCGCCCAGGCGTACCCGAACAGCCGGCTGGTCGGTTCCGACCCGCACGAGGGCTCGGTCGAGGCCGCCCGCAAGCGCGCCGCCGAGGCCGGCGTCGCGGACCGGGCGAGCTTCGCGGTGGCGACCGCGCAGGACTTCCCGGGCGGCGGGTACGACCTGGTCGCCACCTTCGACTGCCTGCACGACATGGGCGACCCGGTCGGCGCGGCCCGGCACGTCCGGGACGCGCTGGCGCCGGACGGCAGCTGGCTGATCGTCGAGCCGGCGGCCGGCGACTCGGTGGCGGCCAACCTCAACCCGGTCGGCCGGGTCTACTACTCCTTCTCCACGTTCCTGTGCGTGCCGAGCGCGCTGTCCCAGCCGGGCGGCTACGCGCTCGGGGCGCAGGCCGGCGAGGCGGCGATCCGGCAGGTGGTGACCGACGCCGGGTTCACCCGCTTCCGCCGGGCCGCGGAGACGCCCTTCAACATCGTGTACGAGGCGCGCCGGTAAGTCGGCCGGGGAGGGGGCGGTGGCTCAGCCGTAGTACTTGGGCTGGACCACCGCCTCGCCGTCCTCGCCGCCGTGCAGCTCGGCGTGCTCGTACCGCTTGGCCCAGCCCCAGCCCTGCCAGGTGGTGAGCTTGCGCGGCACGACCTTGAAGGTCCAGCACGGCTCGACGTTGACCTCGCCGCGGTAGTCGCCGACCTTGTCGCCGAGGTAGCGCGGCCCGGTCTCGTACGTGCCGATCTTGTTCCAGACCGACATCTCGCCGTTCTCCAGGTACGGCCCCACCGCGGCCTCGACGCAGACCGCGGTGCCCTCGCAGACGACCTTGCGGATCGGCGGCTCGGGCTCGTCCACCACCAGGCTCACCCGCGGATCGGCGACCAGGTAGTGCGCCCAGGCCGACCGGGCCCGCGGGACCAGCCAGAAGGCGACGCCGTCCCAGTGGTACCAGGCCGGGAAGATGTACGGCGACCCGTCCGGCTTCAGGCAGGCGATCCGGGCGATCCACGGCCCGGCGAGGAACTCGTTCATCTCGGCCGCGGACATCCCGCCGAACTTGGTGCCGCGCCACTCGGCCTTGTCGGACACTGCCACCTCCTCGTCGTCGGGCGGTCCTCAGTAGACCTCGAAGTACTCGCGGTGCTCCCAGTCGGTGACGTGGGCGTGGTAGCGGCCGAGCTCGTGCCGCTTGATGGCGAGCACGAAGTCGACGAACGGGGTGCCGAAGGCGGTCCGGAACACGTCGCCCTCCGCCTCCAGCAGTCCGACCGCCTCGTCCAGCCCGCCCGGCAGCAGCCGGCGCTCGGCCGCGTACGGCTCCGGGTCCGGCTGGCCCGGGTCCAGCTTGCGGTCGACGCCGTCCAGCCCGGCCTCGATCTGCGAGGCCATGAACAGGTACGGGTTGGCGCACGGCTCGCCGGCCCGGTTCTCCAGGTGCGTGGTCTCGTCGTCGGGGCCGCCGAGCACCCGGATCATGGCGCCGCGGTTTTCCACCGCCCAGGACGCGCGGTCGGGGGCGAAGGAGAACGGCGCGAACCGCTTGTAGCCGTTGACCGTCGGGGTGGCGAAGACCGAGCCGGCGCCGGCGTGCTCGATCAGCCCGCCGACGAAGTGCCGGCCGAGCTCGGACAGAGCGGCGCCGTCGTTCTCCCGGTTGGTGAAGGCGTTGCGGCCGCCGTCGGCGTCCACCAGCGACTGGTGCAGGTGCCAGCCGCTGGAGAAGAAGTTGGGCAGCGCCGGCTTGGTCATGAACGTGGCGTGCAGCCCGGCCCGCCGGGCGACCTGCTTGGTGGCGGTGCGGAACAGCAGCATCGCGTCCGCCGGGTCCAGGCCCAGCTGCGGGTCGAAGGTGAACTCGCACTGCCCGGGCCCCCACTCGTCCTCCATGGACCGCAGCGGCAGCCCGATGTCGGTGAGGTTGTCCTGCAGCAGGACGAGGATGTCGTCGATCTCGTCGTTGCGGATCTCGGTCAGGTACTGGAAGCCGTGCGCCACGGTGGACACCGTCGGCGCGTCCGGCGGCCAGCCCGACTGCTCCGGGGTGAGCTTCCTGTCCTCGAGCTTGGTGAGGTAGAACTCGACCTCCAGCCCGGCCATGTAGTCGTAGCCGCGCTCCCGCAGCGTCGCCAGCGTCGCCTTCATCAACTGCCGGCTGCAGAAGGGGACCGGCCGGCCGCTCTGGAAGTGCATGTCGGACAGCACCCAGCCGGTGCCCGGGCTCCACGGCAGCAGCTGGAAGGTGGTCGGGTCGGGGACCAGGATCGAGTCGGGGAAGCCGGACAGCTCCGCCACGCCGTACGCGCCGCTCTTGGCGAAGAGCGGGGTGACGATGTTGTTGGTGGTGTCCATGATCAGCGTCGCGGTCTGGAAGTCCTGGCCGTTGCGCAGCGCCAGCAGGAAGTCCGGCGTGGTGAGCGTCTTGCCGCGGGCGATGCCGTGCTGGTCGCACCAGGCGATCCGGACCCGGCGGATGTCCTCCTTGCGCAGGCGGGACGCGAGCGCGTCCGCCGCCTCCTGCTGCTCGTCGGTCCACAGCCCGTGCTTCTTGACGAACCCGATCTGACCGACGCTGGACTCGTGTGGGGTACGCATCCGGACCTCCCCGTCTCGCCGCCCGCGGGAGATCCGAATGTCAGACTTGAGATGCAAGAACCTGACAATCGGACCAGTTCCAGCGGGTTAGGGCTGGCAATGGTGACGTTGTAGCCGTTCTTAGTCTTACGATTGCTCGACTGTCAAGGAGTCCGCGGCGGCCTGCGGGCGGCGCATCAGCCGGCCGTCGGGCCCGGATCCGGGGCGGTGCCGGCGGCGGACGGCCGGTCCGCCTGGGCGGCGGCGTGGTCGAGCAGCGAGCGGCGCGGCGGGGTGAAGATGTCCACCTCGGAGCAGGTCGAGTCGAGCGTGCGGGCGCCGTGCGGCACCCACGGCGGGATGACCGCGACATCGCCGGGCCGCATGGTCCGCACGTCGCCGTCGATCGAGAACTCGAACTCGCCGTCCAGCACGATGACGACCTGCTCCTCCTCGTGCACGTGCACCGGGGCCTCGGTGTGCGGCTGGAAGTGGACGAAGTTGGTCAGCGTCTGCTCGCCCAGCACCGGGCGGAACTCCAGCCCGGGCACGAACTCGACCGGCTCGATGCCGGCCACCTCGACGTACCGGCCGGGCGCGGTCGGGGTGCCGCCGGCCTCGGTGCTGAAGTGCGAGCTGCTCACGGGGACTCCTCCGAGGGCGGGGACAGGGGCGGGGGCGGGGGCGGGATGTCGAGCCGGTAGACCGCGCGGGCGTTGCCGGCGAAGAGGGCGGCGCGGGTGTCGGCCACCCAGCCGGGCCGCGCCCCGGCGTCGGCCAGCGCGGCGGCCACCCGGGTCCAGGCGTCGGCCAGCACCCGGCAGGCGAACCACTGGGTCTCCGGGATGCCGTGGCCGTCGCTGCCGAGCAGCAGCCGGCCGCGCGGGGCCACGTCGAGGATGCGCAGCAGTCGGTCGGCCGTGTGCAGCGGCGCGAAGAGGTTGGACAGCGACAGCTCCACCCACAGGTTGGGCCGGACGGTGGCCAGGTACGCCGCCTGCTCGGCCCACGGGAAGGAGCCGTGGATGAGCACCACGGTGGCCGCGGTGCCCTCCGGGGTGCGCAGCACCTCCTCCAGCAGCAGCGGGTCGGACTCGGCCAGCCGGATCTCCGAGTCGCCGAAGCCGGTGTGCACCTGCACCGGCAGGCCGAGCTCGGTCGCGGTGCCGAGCACGGTCCGGAAGACCAGGTCCCGCAGCGGCTTGCCGCGCCGCCGTACGGGCGCGTCGGACCGCAGGGAGCGCTCGGCCGCGGCGAGGTCGGCGTCGGGCTGCACGGCCAGGCCGGTCCGGTACGCGAGCACGGTCTTCACCGCGACCGCCCCGGCCGCCGCCGAGTCGGCCAGGAACGCCTGCACCCGCTCGACGACCTCGGTCGCGGTCGCGCCGGCGCCGACCAGCCGGTCGACCAGCGGGTCGACCCGGGCCATCTTCCACACCGGCCGGCCGGCGGCCGCGGTGTAGGCGGCGGCGGGTCGGGCCGGGTCGTCCGGATGCAGCGCCTCGTCCACGATCATCCCGGCCAGCCCCGCGTCGTCGAAGAGCCGTCGCAGGTAGCCGGGCCAGTCCGCGCAGGCCCGCTCGTCCCGGCCGGCGGCCAGCTCGCCGGCCGGCAGGTCGGCCGGCAGGCCGAGGAACGCCGCCAGCCGGGTCTCCAGCAGGTGCACGTGCAGCCGGCCCCGGGCCAGCGCCCGCCGGCGTGCCGCCGCCCCGGGCGCCGGGTCCACGTCCAGCCCCAGCTCGCCGGTGTCGAACGGGGCGAAGGCGAGCGGGAACGGGTGGACGTGGTCGTCGATCACCCCCCGGCCCCGCCCAGCAGGGTGGCGAGCCGCCGGACGCCGTCGTCGATCAGGTCGTCGGCGACCCGGCTGTACGCCAGCCGGAGCCGGTTGGCCCCGTCCGGGCCGGGATAGAACGGCGCGCCCGGCACGAACGCCACCCCGAGCCGGGCGGCCGGCCCGACCAGGTCCCGGGTGTCGACGTGCTCGGGGGCGGTCAGCCAGACGAAGAAGCCGCCCTCCGGCCGGGTCCAGCTCACCCCAGCCGGCATGTGCGCGGCCAGCGCGTCCAGCAGCAGGCCGGCCCGCCGCCGGTAGAGCCCGCGGGCCGCGGTCAGCGCGCCGGGCAGGTGGCCGCCGAGGACGTACTCGGCCATCACGGTCTGGCCGAACGCGCCGGCGCACTGGTCGCTGTTCTGCTTGGCCGCGGTCATCGCGGCCAGCAGCGGCGCCGGGCCGACCGCCCAGCCCAGCCGGAAGCCGGGCGCCAGGATCTTGCTGAACGTGCCGAGCTGGACGACCAGCTCCGGGGCGAGCGACCACAGGCTGGTCCGGGCGGTGCCGTCGAAGCCGAGCTCCCGGTAGGCGACGTCCTCCACGACCGGCACCCCGTGCCGCCGGCACAGCTCGACCAGCGGCCGGCGGCGCTCCTCGGCCAGGCTCACCCCGGTCGGGTTCTGGTGGTCGGGGATGACGTAGAGCAGCTTGGGCCGGCGGCCGCGGGCCAGCGCCGCCTCCAGCGCGTCCACCCGCAGCCCGTCGGCGTCGACCGGCACGCCCTCGACCTCGGCCTCGAAGCCGGCGAAGGCCATGATCGCGCCGAGGTAGCTCGGCGCCTCGACCAGCACCCGGTCGCCCGGGTCGAGCACCATCCGGGTGAGCAGCTGCAGCCCCTCGATGCCGCCGCTGGTGACCAGCACGTCGGCCGGGTCCACGGCGCGGCCCTGGGTGTCGGCCAGCAGCCGGGACACGGCCTCCCGGGCGCGGGGGAGTCCCTCGGTCGGCGAGTATTGCAACGCCGTCCCGGCGCTGTCCCGCAGCACCCGGGGCAGCAGCTCGCCCAGCAGCGGCGCCGGGAAGGTCTCGGGCGCCGGGAACCCGCCGGAGAAGGTGATGACGTCCGTGGACGCGGCCAGCGAGAGGATCGCGGTGATCTTGTCGCCGGCCAGGGCGGCGCGCCCGGCCAGCAGCGCGGTCCAGTCGACGGGCAGGTCGGTCAGGGCAGGCTGCATGGATGACCTCTGCAAATCAATCGTACGGCGACGCCGGCTGAGACAACGCGAGGTGTGAGGTAATGTTAAGCCCCTGGATGTCATGCGACAAGCACGGGAGGCCGGTGAGCTGGCAGTGAAGCAGCGCAGCGCGCCGCTGTCCGGGCTCGCCGACGTGGCGATCCTGCCGCGGACCCCGGTCCGGCTCGACGACGTCGACCGCCGGCTGCTGACCCTGCTGGCCCAGGACGCGCGGGTCTCCCAGCGCGGCCTCGCCCGCGAGCTGCGGATGTCGCCGCCGGCGATCGGGGAGCGGATCGCCCGGCTGGAGCGGGCCGGGGTGATCCGCGGCTACCGGGTGGACGTGGACTGGTCGGCGCTCGGCTACGTCACCGGCTACCTCGCCGTCACCGCCATCCAGGGCGCCGACCAGAGCGAGATCATGCGGGCGCTGCACCAGCTGCCCGAGGTGCGGGACGTGTCGGTGATCACCGGGTCGATGGACATGCTGGCCCGGATCCGGGTGCGGGACTACACCCACCTGCGCCGGTTCCTGCTGGAGGGCGTCTGGCAGATGCCCGGCATCCAGCGCACCGAGACGTTCCTGTCGCTGGCCGAGATGCCGTCCAAGGAGCTGGGCGTCGAGCTGCTCGAGCCCGACGCCGAGGGCGGTGACGGGGCCGGCGACGCGGAGCGGGACCCGTCCGTCTCCGCCGCCCCGTGAGGGTCGACCCGGTCGCGGTGCCGGGTGCTCAGGTCCTGACCGCGGCGAGGGCGCGGTCCAGCCCGTCCAGGATCAGCTCCAGCCCGAAGGGGAACTCGTCGCCGTACGCGTAGTGCGGCCGGGCGGCGAGCTCCCGGGCCATCTCGGCCAGGTGCGGGAAGTCGACGTCCGCGGCCGGCGCCATGATCGCCTCGGCCACCGCGACCAGGCCGCATCCTCGGCGTGGCGTACGGCATCCTCGGCGCCGGGTGACGCGTCGAGCCCCGCGGCGGGTGGGCCGCCGCGGGGCTCAGCGCCGCCGGTCAGTTGACCACGGGGTCCGTGAAGGACTGGTTGGTCTCCGCGATGCCGCCGTCGTCGACGTCCTGGATCGCGTTGCTGAAGTTGCCGCCGTTGGCCTCGATCGACATCGCGCTCAGCACGTTGTTGAGGCGGAACTTCGGCACGCTCGGGGTCGACTGCACGGCGAACTTGGTCCAGCGCTGCGAGTTCGAGTTGTCGCAGCGGCGGATGACCAGGACCTCACCCGGCAGCTGCAAGCTGCGGTCGACGTCCCGCGGCAGGTCCAGGCACCCGTTGACCAGGGTGCCGGTCGCGGTCCGGACCACGTTGCGCAGCTGGTACCGGACCACACCGAAGCTCGGCGAGGTCACGATCCACTTCTGCGCCCGGTCGGAACCGTTGCGGGTCCGCAGCCCGACCGGGCTGCCCTCGACGACCTGCCCGAAGCCGTTCTGCTGGAGGGCGGTCAGGGCGAGGTTGGTCTTCGTGTGGACCAGCGCCCGGTCGCCCGGATCGGCGCTCGCCGTCCCCCCGCCGAGCAGCAGGGGCGCGGCCACGCCGGCCGCCGCGGCCGCGGCGTACAGGGTCTTCCTCGTCAGCACGGTGATCTCCTTCGGTGTCAGCTCTCTCGGACACCGATCACCATCCCGGCCGGCGCGCTCGACGCCATCGGGGAAATCCCTCAACCGACCCGCAACCACTGTTGCGTCAGGGTGGGCGGGGCCGAGCGGCCCACCCTCGACGCGGACGGTGGCCAGGCCGCCGGTCAGGCAGGCGCCCAGCGCGTGCAGCAGGTGCTCCAGCGGCGTCGGGCCGGCGTCGGACCGTGGGTCGGCCGCTAGCGTGGCGGCCATGGCCACCACGACCCGGCACGCCGCCGACAGCCACGACCTGATCCGCGTGCACGGCGCCCGCGAGAACAACCTCAAGGACGTCGACATCGAGATCCCGAAGCGCCGGCTGACGGTCTTCACCGGGGTGTCCGGGTCGGGCAAGAGCTCGCTGGTGTTCAGCACGATCGCGGCCGAGTCGCAGCGGATGATCAACGAGACGTACAGCGCCTTCGTGCAGGGCTTCATGCCGACGCTGGCCCGGCCCGACGTCGACGTGCTGGAGGGGCTGACGACGGCGATCATCGTCGACCAGGAGCGGATGGGCGCCAACCCACGGTCCACCGTCGGCACCGCCACCGACGCCAACGCGATGCTGCGCATCCTCTTCAGCCGGCTGGGCAAGCCGCACATCGGCTCGCCCAACGCCTTCTCGTTCAACATCCCGACGGTGCGGGCCAGCGGGTCCATCACCGTCGAGCGCGGCGACAAGACCAAGGCGGAGAAGGCGACCTTCACCCGGCTCGGCGGCATGTGCCCGCGGTGCGAGGGGATGGGCTCGGTCACAGACTTCGATCTCACCGCCCTGTACGACGACACCAAGTCCCTCGCGGAGGGCGCGCTGAAGGTCCCCGGCTACAGCATGGACGGCTGGTACGGCCGCATCTTCGCCGGCGCCGGCCTGCCGATGGACAAGCCGATCGGCAAGTTCACCAAGAAGGAGCTGCACAAGCTGCTCTACAGCGAGCCGGAGAAGATCAAGGTCGAGGGGATCAACCTGACGTACGAGGGGGTGATCCCCAAGGTCCAGAAGTCCATGCTGTCCAAGGACGTCGACGCCATGCAGCCGCACGTGCGCGCCTTCGTCGAGCGGGTGGTGACGTTCCAGACCTGCCCCGAGTGCGGTGGCACCCGGCTCAGCCAGGAGGCGCTGTCGTCGAAGATCGGCGGCAGGAACATCGCCGACGTCTGCGCCATGCAGATCAGCGACCTCGCCGAGTGGGTGCGCGGCCTGGACGAGCCGTCGGTGGCGCCGCTGCTGGCGGGGCTGCAGCGGCTGCTCGACTCCTTCGCCGAGATCGGGCTGGGCTACCTCTCGCTGGACCGGCCGGCCGGCACGCTGTCCGGCGGCGAGGCTCAGCGCACCAAGATGATCCGGCACCTCGGCTCGTCGCTGACCGACGTCACGTACGTCTTCGACGAGCCCACCATCGGCCTGCACCCGCACGACATCGCCCGGATGAACGAGCTGCTCCTGCAGCTGCGGGACAAGGGCAACACCGTGCTGGTGGTCGAGCACAAGCCGGAGGCGATCGGCATCGCCGACCACGTCGTCGACCTCGGCCCGGGCGCCGGGACCGGCGGCGGCGAGGTCGTCTTCGAGGGCACCGTCGAGGGCCTGCGGGCCGCCGGCACGCTGACCGGCCGGCACTTCGACGACCGGGCGTCGCTGAAGGACGAGGTGCGTACGGCGTCGGGGGTGCTGGAGGTCCGCGGCGCGGCCACCCACAACCTCCGCGACGTCGACGTCGACATCCCGCTCGGCGTGCTCTGCGTGATCACCGGCGTCGCCGGGTCCGGCAAGAGCTCGCTGATCCACGGCTCGGTGGCCGGCCGGCCCGGCGTCGTGGTGGTCGACCAGACCGCGATCCGGGGCTCCCGGCGGAGCAACCCGGCGACGTACACGGGGCTGCTGGAGCCCATCCGCAAGGCGTTCGCGAAGGCCAACGGGGTGAAGCCGGCGCTGTTCAGCGCGAACTCCGAGGGTGCCTGCCCGACCTGCAACGGCGCCGGCGTGATCTACACCGACCTGGGCGTGATGGCGACCGTCGAGTCCACCTGCGAGGAGTGCGAGGGCCGGCGGTTCCAGGCGGCGGTGCTGGAATACACGCTGGGCGGCCGCAACATCGCCGAGGTGCTGGCGATGTCCGTGACCGAGGCCGAGGAGTTCTTCGGCGACGGCGAGGCGAAGACGCCGGCCGCGCACAGGGTCCTGGACCGGCTCGCCGACGTCGGGCTCGGCTACCTCAGCCTCGGCCAGCCGCTCACCACGCTGTCCGGCGGCGAGCGGCAGCGGCTCAAGCTGGCCACCCAGATGGGGGAGAAGGGCGACGTCTACGTCCTGGACGAGCCGACCACCGGCCTGCACCTGGCCGACGTCGACCAGCTGCTCGGCCTGCTCGACCGGCTGGTCGACTCCGGCAAGTCGGTGCTCGTCATCGAGCACCACCAGGCCGTGATGGCGCACGCCGACTGGATCGTCGACCTCGGCCCGGGCGCCGGCCACGACGGCGGGCGCGTCGTGTTCGAGGGCACCCCGGCCGACCTCGTGGCCGGCCGGTCCACCCTCACCGGCGAGCACCTCGCCGACTACGTGGCCTGACCCAGGGCCTGACCCAGCGCCCGACTCAGGGCCCGACTCACGGCCCGACTCAGGGCCCGGCTCAGCGCCCGACTCACGGCCAGGACCGGATGCCGGCGCCGTACGGGTAGGCGGTGGCCGGCTTGCCCTGCCACAGCAGGGTCGGCGGGTCGGCGCCGGCATAAAGGTGCTTCAACGGTCGGGCCTGGCGCGCGCCGCCGTCAATCCCCGACAAGTCCGCGGTGACGGCCGCCGGGACGCGCCGGCCGATCTGCTTGTGCGGGCGGCGGGGGAGGGGCAGGGTCGGGCCATGGCCGTGCACTTGAACCACACGATCGTGTCGGTACGGGACAAGCGGGAGTCCTCGACGTTCGTGGCCGAGATCCTCGGGCTCGACGAGCCGACGCCGTACGGTCCCTTCCTCGTCGTGCAGGTGGGCAACGACGTGTCGCTCGACTTCGCCGAGGAGCCCGGGCCGGTGCACCCGCAGCACTACGCGTTCCTGGTCAGCGAGGCCGAGTTCGACGAGATCCTCGGCCGCATCCGGGAACGCGGGCTGGAGCACTGGGCCGACCCCGGCCGGCGCCGGCCCGGCGAGATCAACAACAACGACGGCGGGCGCGGCGTCTACTGGGAGGAGCCGAGCGGGCACTTCCTGGAGATCATCACCCGGCCGTACGGCAGCGGGAGCTGACCGGGTGCGGGCCAGGCGGGTCACCGCGAACCTCCAGGTGGCCGACATCGACGCGGCGAAGGGCTTCTACACCGGCTTCCTCGGGCTGGGCACCGAGGAGTTCAACCTGGGCTGGGTGGCGCGCTTCACCGCTCCCGACGGCCAGGCGCACGTCCAGCTCGTGACGGGCGACGCGACCTCGCCGGCGGACTCGGTCATCTCCGTGCACACCGACGACGTCGACGGGGCGTACGCGGAGGCGCAGCGGCTCGGCTACGAGATCGTGCACCCGCTGACCACCGAGGAATGGGGCGTGCGCCGCTTCCTCGTCCGGGCCCCCGACGGCAACGTCGTCAACATCGTCCGCCACCGCCCCTGACCTCGTCCGCCACCGCGACCGACGCCGTCCTGCCGCGCCTGACGTCGTCCGGCTCGCGACTTTTCGTCCGGCTCGCGACTGTCGTCTTCTGGCCGCGCGACTGACGTCTTCTGGCTCGCGACTGTCGTCTTCCGGCCGCGCGACTGACGTCGCCAGGGCCGTCACTTGCGACCCGACGCCGTCACTCGGTGAGCTGGGCGCCGTCAGTCGGGAGCTGGCGCCGTCAGTCGGGAGCCGGCGCGTCAGTCGCGACCCGACCCGCCCGCCATCGCGACTGACGTCGTACGACCGCGACTGACGTCGTTCGGCCGCGACTGACGTCGCCCGGGCCGTCACTCGGGACCCAACGTCGTCAGTCGGGAGCGAGCGTCGTCAGTCGTGGGCTGGCCCGTCACTCGCGATCTGGCGCCGTCAGCCGCGGTGGCGGACGCCGTCAGTCCGGAGCCGAGCCCGTCAGCCGGGAGGGGGCGCCGTCAGTCGAGGATGGAGCGGAGGGCGGTGGCGCAGCGGGTGACGAGCTCGTCGACCTGGGAGTCGGTGATCACCAGGGGTGGGCCGAAGACGAGCAGGTCGCCGTCGGTGCCGTCCGCGCAGCCGGTGGAGGAGTAGACGAGCGCCCCATGCGACGCGCACGCCGCCACCAGCCGCTCGGTGACCCGCTCGGCCCGCGGGAACGGCTTGCGGCTGTCCCGGTCGGCGACCAGCTCGACTGCCCGCAGCAGCCCGAGCCCGCGGATGTCGCCGACCCGGGGGTGGTCGCCGAGCGCGGCCGCCAGCGCGTCACCGAGCTGCGCCCCGCGCGCCGCCGCCGCGGCGACCAGGTCCTGCGAGTGCAGCAGCCGCAGCACGGCCAGCCCGGCCGCGGCCCCGACCGGGTGGTGGGAGTGGGTGAACCCGTGCACGAACCCGCCGGCCATGATCGCGTCGTGCACGGCCGCGGTGCAGGCGGCGAAGCCGAGCGGCCAGTAGCCGGAGGCGGCCCCCTTGGCGCCGACCACGATGTCCGGCCGCAGCCCCCAGTGGTCGCCGGCGAACCACCGCCCGGTCCGGCCGAAGCCGGTCAGCACCTCGTCCGCGATGAGCAGCACCCCATGCCGGCGGCACACCTCGGCGACCGCCGGCCAGTAGTCCTCCGGCGGCACGCAGGCCCCGAGCGCCGCCCCGGACACCGGCTCGGCGATGAACGCGGCGACCGGCCCGGCCCACTCGATCGCCCGGTCCAGCTCGTCGGCGTGCCGCCGCCCGCAGCCGACCGGGTGCGTGTCCGGGAACGGGCAGCGGTACTCGTACGGCGCCGTGACATGCACCGCCGCCCCGAGCCAGGGCAGGTACGGCGCCCGCAGCCCGGCCCGCCCGGACACGTCCAGCGCCCCCCGGCTGTTGCCGTGGTACGACCCCTCGCGGGCCAGGATCACGTGCCGGTCCTCGCCGCGGGCGAGGTGGTACGCCCGGGCCATCTTCAGCGCGGTCTCCACCGCCTCGCTGCCGCCGGACACCGGGTAGACCCGGGCGTCGTCCAGCGGCAGCACCGCGGCCAGCTCGTCCGCCCACGCCTCCACCGTCTCGGTGGCGAAGGCGGTCCCGTGCACGTAGGCGACCTTGCGCGCCTGCTCGGCGATCGCGTCGATCACCGAGGTGGCCCCGTGCCCGACGCCGACGACGATCGCGCCGCCGGAGCCGTCCAGGTAGCGCCGCCCGGCGCGGTCGGTGATGACGACGCCGGACGCGGACGCCGCCACCGGCAGGTCGGCCCGGGCCGACCGGGCGAAGACGTGGCCGGTCACGCCGCTAAGGGGTGTCTGTCGGATGTCGGTGCGCCGCCATGCATCCGTCAGAAACCCCCTAGGCCGGCGAGCACCTCGGTGACGATGCCCAGCGCGACCTCCGCCTGCTCGGCGGTGACCACCAGCGGCGGCGACATCCGCACGGTCGTCTCGCCGCACTCGAGCACCAGCAGCCCGCGCTCGAAGCAGCCCTGCTGCAGCGCCTCGGCCTGCTCGGCGGTCCGCAGCTCGACGCCGATCATCAGCCCGACCCCGCGCACGTCGGTGACCAGCCCGGGGAACTTGCCCGGCAGCTCGGCCAGCCGCCCGAGCAGCAGGTCGCCGACCCGCGTGGCGTTGTCGAGCAGCCCCTCCTCCTGGATGGTCGCGAGGGTCGCCAGCCCGGCCGCGCACGGCACCGGGCTGCCGCCGTACGTCGACCCGTGCGCCCCGGCGCCCCAGGTCTCCATCAGCCCGGCCCGGGCCACGAACGCGCCCAGCGGCAGCCCGGAGGCCAGTCCCTTGGCGCTGATCAGCACGTCCGGCTCGACCCCGGCGTGCTCGATCGCCCACATCCGCCCGGTGCGCCCGGCGCCGGACTGCACCTCGTCGGCGACCAGCAGGATCCCGTGCCGGTCGCACAGCTCGCGCAGCCGTACCAGCCACTCCACCGGCGGGACGATGTAGCCGCCCTCGCCCTGCACCGGCTCCACGAAGATCGCGGCGACCTCGGACGCGGGCACGTGGTTGCGGAAGATCAGCTCCAGCGCGGCGAACGTCTCCTCCGGGTCGTGCGACCGGGCCCCGGTCTCCGCGTCCCGCGTGGCGTACGCGTACGGCACGTGCAGCACGCCGGGCAGCAGCGGCCCGAACCCGGCGTGGTACTTCGCCTTGGACGCGGTCAGGCTGACCGCGCCGTACGTCCGGCCGTGGAAGGCGCCGTGGAAGGCGATCACGTACGGCCGCTTGGTCGCGTAGCGGGCCAGCTTGAGCGCGCCCTCGACCCCCTCGGCGCCGGAGTTGGTGAGGAACACCCGCGTGGGTCCCGACATCGGCGCCACCGAAGCCAGCGCCGCGCACATCTCCCGGTAGACCGGCAGGTAGAAGTCGCTGGCCGAGTAGTGCAGCAGCTCGGCGGCCTGGCGCTGCACCGCCTCGACCACCCGCGGGTGGGCGTGGCCGGTGGAGCAGACCGCGATGCCGGCGTTGAAGTCGAGGAACAGGTTGCCGTCGACGTCCTCCAGCACCGTGCCGCGGCCGCGCGCGGGCACCAACGGGTACGCCCGCGGCAGCGACGGGCTGGTGATCGCGATGTCCGCGGCCAGCGCCTCCCGGGCCAGCGGCCCGGGCAGCTCGGTGCGCAGGTCCGGGGCGGTCCGGTCGGACCACAGGGTGGCGGTCACGCGGACACCACCGTCCGGGACTGCTCGCGCAGGTACTGCTGGACGTAGTAGTGGCCGCCGCCGGCCTTGCCGGTGCTGCCCGATCCCTTCCAGCCGCCGAACGGTTGCACCCCGGGCCAGGCCCCGGTGGTCGCGCCGGCGGGGCGGTTCACGTACACCACCCCGGCCTCGATGGTGTCGAGGAAGTGGTCGACCTCGGCCTGCTCGGCGGAGAAGAAGCCGGCGGTCAGGCCGAACGGGGTCGCGTTGGCCAGCCGGATGCCCTCGTCCAGCGAGTCCACCGGCGCGACCGCGACCAGCGGCACGAACAGCTCGTCGGAGAAGAGCCGGTCGTCCGTCGGCAGGTCGGTGACCACCGTCGGCACCACGTAGTGCCCGCTGTCCGGCCCCGTCTCGCCGCCGGCGACCACCCGGCCGTGCTCGGTGGCGTGCGCGACGGCGTCCTTGAAGCGCTCGACCGCGGCCGCGTCGACCACCGGCCCGAGGTAGGTGTCGCGGGCCGTCGGGTCGCCCACGACCAGTGACTTCGCCCGCTCGGCGAGCGCGGCGACGAACGGCTCGTAGACCTCGCGCTCGACGTACACCCGGGAGCAGGCCGAGCACTTCTGCCCGGACAGGCCGAACGCGGACCGGGCCACGCCGAGCGCCGCCGCATCGAGGTCGGCGTGCCGGGAGATGACGGTCGGGTTCTTGCCGCCCATCTCGGCCACCACCGGCTTGGGGTACGCCGAGCCGAACTTGCCGAGGATCGACATGCCCGCCTCGTAGGACCCGGTGAAGGTCAGCCCGTCCACGCCCGGATGGTCGACCAGCGCCTTGCCGACGTCGTCGCCGCCCGGGAGCAGCTGCACCACGTCGGCCGGCACCCCGGCCTCCAGCAGGAGCTCGTGCAGCTTGGCCGCGCTGAAGGTGCCCTGCTCGCTCGGCTTGATCAGCACGGTGTTGCCGGCCATCAGCGCGGCCGCGGTCGGGCCGGCGGCCAGCGCCATCGGGAAGTTGAACGGCACGATCACGGCCCACACCCCGTACGGCCGGAGCACGCTGACGGTCTCCTCGGTGTCCGACAGCCGCTCCATCGGGGCCCGGAAGCCGTCGTGCTCCTCCATCCGGTCGCCGTAGTAGCGGAAGAAGACCGCGGCCTCCTCCACGTCGCCCAGCGCCTCCAGCCGGTTCTTGCCGACCTCCAGGCTCATCAGCGCGGCCAGCTCGGCGGCCCGGTCGCTGATCAGGTCGGCGGCCCGGCGCAGCACCGCCACCCGCTCCTGCCAGGGGGTCGACCGCCAGCCCGGCCCGGCCGCGGTGGCCGCGGCCACCGCGTCGTCGACGTCGGCCGCCGTCGCCGGGTGCACCGTGCACAACGTCAGCCCGAGGTCGCCCGGGCTGGTCACGGTGAAGGGCGCGGTCGCGGTGCGCTGCTCGCCGGCGACCCGGGTCGGGATCGTGGCGCCCAGCCAGCCGCGGGCGACCTCCAGCCCTTCCTCGTACGCCTTGTGGAGGTCCTCGTTGTCCGCGGACAACGTCGCGTACGTGACGCGGACGCGGGTGGCCATGGCGACTCCTCCTCGTGGACCGGACGGGCTCCGTCCTGTATAGAAGGAGTTCGCGTAGAGAACAAGTGTTCGTTGTGCGAACAGGGAAGGGCCGATGGCGCGGATCCTCCCCCTCCCGGACGCGGTCGCCGAGCTGGTCAACGACGGCGACACCGTCGCGATGGAGGGCTTCACCCACCTGATCCCGATGGCGGCCGGGCTCGAGGTGATCCGGCAGGGCCGCCGCGACCTCACGCTGGTCCGGATGACCCCGGACATCGTCTACGACCGGCTCATCGGTGCCGGGTGCGCCCGCAAGCTGGTCTTCTCCTGGGGTGGCAACCCCGGGGTGGGCTCGCTGCACCGCTTCCGGGACGCGGTCGAGCACGGCTGGCCGCGGCCGCTGGAGCTGGAGGAGCACAGCCATGCGGGCATGGTCAACCGCTACGTCGCCGGCGCCTCCGGGCTGCCGTTCGCGGTGCTGCGCGGCTACACCGGCACCGACCTGGCCGCGGTGACCGCGTCCGTCAAGCCGGTGACCTGCCCGTTCACCGGCGAGGTGCTGTCCGCGGTGCCCGCGCTCAACCCGGACGTGGCGATCGTGCACGCCCAGCGGGCAGACCGCGCCGGCACCGTCCAGCTGTGGGGCCTGCCCGGGGTGCAGAAGGAGGCCGTGCTGGCGTCCCGCCGCAGCCTGGTCACGGTCGAGGAGATCGTCGACCGGCTCGACCCGGTGCCCGGCCAGGTGGTGCTGCCGTCCTGGGCCGTCACCGCGGTCGCCGAGGTGCCCGGCGGGTCCCACCCGTCGTACGCGCAGGGCTACTCCGACCGCGACAACGCGGCCTACCGGGCCTGGGACGAGATCAGCCGGGACCGGGACGCGTTCCGGGTCTGGCTCAAGGAGACGACCGGAGCGCTGGTGTGACTGATCACACGCCCGACGAGATGATGGCGGTGGCCGCCGCGCGGGTGCTGCGGCCCGGCACGAGCTGCTTCGTCGGCATCGGGCTGCCCTCGACCGCGGCCAACCTGGCCCGCCGCACCCACGCTCCGGACCTGGTGCTGGTCTACGAGTCCGGCGCGCTCGGCGCGAAGCCGGACCGGCTGCCGGCCTCGATCGGCGACGGCATCCTCGGCGAGACCGCGGACGCGGTGGTGAGCGTGGCCGAGGTCTTCAACTACTGGCTGCAGCCCGGGCGGATCGACGTCGGCTTCCTCGGCGCCGCCCAGCTGGACCGGTCCGGCGCGGTCAACACGACCGTGGTGGGGCCGTATGCCGACCCCAAGGTCCGGCTGCCCGGGGCCGGCGGTGCGCCGGAGATCGCCGCCGCCTGCCGGGAGGTCTTCGTGGTGCTCCGGCACACCCCGCGGGCGCTGGTCGAGCGGGTCGACTTCGTGACCACCCGCGGGCGCGGGCCGAGCCTGGTCATCACCGACCTGGGCGAGCTGCGGCCGGATGCCGGCGAGCTGGTGCTCACCGCGGTGCACCCCGGCGTCGACGTCGACCGGGTCCGCGCCGCCACCGGCTGGGACCTGCGGGTGAGCGCGGACCTCGGCACCACCGCACCGCCGACCGGGGCCGAGCTGGCCGCGCTGCGTGCGCTGACCGCGGCCAGTGCCTGACGGGACGTGGAGCCGGGTGGCGGAGGCCGGGTGGTGACCGAGAGCGCTGAGCACGTCCGGTCCCTGAGCCGCGGGCTCGCCGTGGTCCGGGCGCTCGGCGGCGCCCCCGGCGGCCGGACGCTGAGCGACGTCGCCCGCGGCACCGGGCTGACCCGCGCCGCCGCCCGGCGCTTCCTGCACACCCTGGTCGAGCTCGGGTACGCGCGCACCGACGGCCGGCACTTCACGCTCACCCCGCGGGTGCTGGAGCTCGGCCACGCGTACCTGTCCAGCTTCCAGCTCGCCGACGTCGCCCAGCCGCACCTGGAGGCGCTGTCCACGCAGGTCGGCGAGTCGTGCTCGGTCTCGGTGCTGGACGGCACCGACGTCGTGTACGTGGCCCGCTCCGCGGTGTCCCGGCTGATGACGGTCGGGATCGCGGTCGGCACCCGGTTCCCGGCGTACGCGACCTCGATGGGCCGGGTGCTGCTGGCCGAGCTGTCCGGGCCGGAGCGGGACGAGCACCTGGCCGCGGCCGAGCTGCGGCCGCTGACCGCCCGCACCGAGACCTCGCCGGAGCGGCTGCACACCGTGCTCGACGGGGTGCGCCGGGCCGGCTGGTGCCTGGTCGACCAGGAGCTGGAGGTCGGGCTGCGGGCGGTCGCCGCCCCGCTGCGCGACCGCACCGGCACCGTGATCGCCGCCGCCAACGTGTCCACCGCCGCCGGCCGGACCACCCTGGACGCGGTCCGCCGCCGGCTGCTGCCGCCGCTGCTGGCCACCTGCGCCCGGATCGAGGCGGACTTCGCGAACCTGCGCTGAGGGTGTGACACCGCTCGCAGGCGTTCGGATGGGGGTTGGCAGATCGCGATCGGCGGGCGCATCGTGGCCAGACCACCGTCGCCTCTGTAGGGTCTGACCGCCGTGAGCACATCGCCCGAGCAGCTGCGGCTGGCGGCCGACTTCCCGCCCGCGACCGAGGAGCGTTGGCGCGAGCTGGCCCTCGGCGTCCTGCGCAAGTCCGGCGCCGCGACCGAGGAGACCGGTCCCGACGAGGTCGACCGGCTGCTGGCCACGACGACGTACGACGGGATCCGGATCGGGCCGCTGCACACCGCGGCCGACGCCGACCCTGCCGCCGGTGCCGGCGCTGCCGGCGCTGCGACCCACCCGCCGTTCGCCCGCCCGGCCGGGCACTGGGACGTGCGGCAGCGCTACGCCGGCGGTGACCCGGGCCAGGTCCGGGCGGCCGCGCTGGCCGACCTGGAGAACGGCGCCACCTCGCTCTGGCTGGTGCTGGGTCGCGGCGGGCTGCCGCTCGACGCGCTGCCGGCGATCCTGGACGGGGTCCACCTGGGCATGGCGCCGGTCGTGCTCGACGCCGGCGCCGACTACGCGGCCGCCGCCGGCGCCTTCCTCGACCTGGCCGGCGGCACCGCCGACGTGGCCGGCTCGCTGGGCGCCGACCCGCTCGGCTGGCAGGCCCGCACCGGCGCGGCGCTCGACCCGGCCGGGATCGCCCCGCTGGCCCGCCGGTGCGCGGACTCCCCTGCCGGGGCTGCGGGCGGTGACGGTGGACGCGACGGCGTACCACGACGCCGGCGGCTCGGACGCCGAGGAGCTGGGCTGCGCGCTGGCCGCCGGGGTCGCCTACCTGCGCGTCCTCACCGGCGCCGGGCTGGGCACCGCCGCCGCGCTCGGCCAGCTGGAGTTCCGGTACGCCGCCTCCGCCGACCAGTTCGGCACCACCGCCAAGCTGCGGGCCGCCCGCCGGCTGTGGGCCCGGGTCGCCGAGGCCTGCGGCGAGCCGGCCGCCGGCGCCCAGCGCCAGCACGCGGTCACCTCGGCGGCGATGATGACCGCCCGCGACCCGTGGGTGAACCTGCTGCGCACCACGCTGGCCTGCTTCGGCGCCGGGGTGGGCGGCGCGGACGCGGTCACCGTGCTGCCCTTCGACAGCCGGCTGGGGCTGCCCGACGGCTTCGCCCGCCGGCTGGCCCGCAACACCCAGCTGCTGCTGATGGAGGAGGCCAGCGTGTCCCGGGTCGCCGACCCGGCCGGGGGCTCCTGGTACGTCGAGCGCCGCACCGCCGACCTCGCGACCGCCGCCTGGGCGTGGTTCCAGGAGATCGAGCGGGCCGGCGGGCTGGCCGCCGCGCTGGACAGCGGGCTGGTCGCCGACCGGCTGGCCGCGACCTGGGCGACGCGGGCGGACAACCTCGCCCACCGGCGGGACCCGCTGACCGGGGTGAGCGAGTTCCCCAACCTGGCCGAGACCCGGCTGAGCCGGGCGCCGGCGCCCGAGCCGCCGGCCGGCGGGCTGCCTCGGCACCACTACGGCGAGGCGTTCGAGCGGCTGCGGGACCGGGCCGACGCGGCGCCCGAGCGGCCGGTGGTCTTCCTGGCCACGCTCGGCCGGCCGGCCGCCGCCGGTCCGCGGCTGGACTTCGCGGCCAGCCTGCTCGCCGCCGGAGGTATCGCCACGGTGGCCGGCGAGCCGGGCGACTTCGCCGCCAGCGGGGCCCGGGTGGCGTGCCTGTGCGGGCCGGACAAGGCGTACGCCGACCAGGCCGGCCCGGCCGCCGAGGCGCTGCTCGCCGCGGGCGCGGGCCGGGTCTGGCTGGCCGGCCGCGGCGACTTCCCGGGCGTCGGCGGGCAGCTGTTCACCGGCTGCGACGCCGTCGCCGTGCTCACCACCGTGCTGGATGACCTCGAGGTGGCACTGTGATCCCGGACTTCACCGCCGTCGAGCTCGGCCCGCCGCCCGCCGGCGCCCGCCCGGCCGAGCCCGGCGAGCCCTGGCTGACCCCGGAGGGCATCGAGGTCCGCGAGGCGTACACCGCGGCCGACCTGGCCGGGCTGGACTTCCTCGAGACCCTGCCGGGGCTCCCGCCGTACCTGCGGGGGCCGTACCCGACGATGTACGTCACCCAGCCGTGGACCATCCGGCAGTACGCGGGCTTCTCCACCGCGGAGGAGTCCAACGCGTTCTACCGGCGCAACCTGGCCGCCGGGCAGAAGGGCCTGTCGGTCGCGTTCGACCTGCCCACCCACCGCGGCTACGACTCCGACCACCCGCGGGTGTCCGGGGACGTCGGGATGGCCGGCGTGGCCATCGACTCGATCGTCGACATGCGACAGCTCTTCAGCGGCATCCCGCTGGACCGGATGAGCGTGTCGATGACGATGAACGGGGCCGTCCTGCCGGTGCTCGCCCTCTACGTGGTGGCGGCCGAGGAGCAGGGGGTGGCGCCGGAGCAGCTGTCCGGGACCATCCAGAACGACATCCTCAAGGAGTTCATGGTCCGCAACACCTACATCTACCCGCCCGCGGCGTCGATGCGGATCATCTCCGACATCTTCCGCTACACGGCCCAGCGGATGCCGCGCTACAACTCGATCTCGATCTCCGGCTACCACATCCAGGAGGCCGGGGCGACGGCCGACCTGGAGCTGGCGTACACGCTCGCCGACGGGGTGGAGTACCTGCGGGCCGGGCTGGACGCGGGGCTGGGCATCGACCAGTTCGCGCCCCGGCTGTCGTTCTTCTGGGCCGTCGGGATGAACTTCTTCATGGAGGTCGCCAAGCTGCGCGCGGCCCGGCTGCTGTGGGCCCGGCTGGTCCGCGACTTCGAGCCGCGCAACGACAAGTCGCTCAGCCTGCGGGCGCACTGCCAGACCTCCGGCTGGTCGCTGACCGCGCAGGACGTCTACAACAACGTCATGCGGACCTGCGTCGAGGCGATGGCCGCGACGCAGGGCCACACCCAGTCGCTGCACACCAACGCGCTGGACGAGGCGCTCGCGCTGCCCACCGACTTCTCCGCCCGGATCGCCCGCAACACCCAGCTGGTGCTGCAGCACGAGTCCGGCACCACCCGGGTGATCGACCCGTGGGGCGGCAGCGCGTACGTCGAGCGGCTCACCGCCGACCTCGCCGCCAAGGCCTGGGGGCACATCCAGGAGGTCGAGGCGGCCGGCGGGATGGCCCGGGCGATCGAGGAGGGCATCCCGAAGATGCGGGTCGAGGAGGCCGCGGCCCGCACCCAGGCCCGCATCGACTCCGGCCGGCAGCCGGTGATCGGGGTGAACAAATACCGGCTGGCCGCCGACGAGCCGATCGACGTGCTCAAGGTGGACAACGCCGCCGTCCGGGCCAGCCAGGTGGCCAAGCTGCGGCAGCTGCGGGCCGACCGGGACGACGCCGCCTGCACGGCCGCGCTGGAGGCGCTGACCCGGGCCGCGGCCGCCGCCGAGGACGGCAGCCGCGGCAACGACCTGGCCGACAACCTGCTCGCGCTGGCCATCGACGCCGCCCGGGCGCACGCCACCGTCGGGGAGATCTCCGACGCGCTGGAGAAGGTGTACGGCCGGCACACCGCCCAGGTCCGTACGATCGCCGGGGTCTACCGGGACGAGGCGGGGCAGGTGAGCAACATCGAGCAGGCGCGGGCCGCCGCGGCCGCGTTCGCCCGGGCCGAGGGCCGCCAGCCGCGCATCCTGGTCGCCAAGATGGGCCAGGACGGGCACGACCGCGGGCAAAAGGTGGTCGCCACCGCGTTCGCCGACCTCGGTTTCGACGTCGACGTGGGCCCGCTCTTCTCCACGCCGGCCGAGGTCGCCCGGCAGGCGGTCGAGGCCGACGTGCACGTGGTCGGGGTCAACTCGCTGGCCGCCGGCCACCTGACGCTGGTGCCCGAGCTGCGCGCCGAGCTGGACGCGCTGGACCGGTCGGACATCGTGGTCATCGTCGGCGGGGTCATCCCGCCCCAGGACTACGACGCGCTGCGGGCGGCCGGGGCGGCGGCCATCTTCGCCCCGGGCACGATCCTCGCGGACGCCGCGATCGAGCTGCTGGCCGACCTGTCGAGCCGGCTGGGGCACTCCGCCTGATGTGCGGGGCCGCATGACCGACCTGGACGCCATGGCGAAGGGCGTCCGCGCCGGCAGCACGGCGTGGGTCGCCCGCGCCATCACGCTGGTCGAGTCGACCCGGCCGGACCACCAGGCGGCCGCCCAGCGGCTGCTGGTCGAGCTCACCCCGGACGCCGGCCGGGCGCACCGGGTCGGCGTCAGCGGCGTGCCCGGGGTCGGCAAGTCCACCTTCATCGACGCGCTCGGCACCCGGCTCACCGCGGCCGGTCACCGGGTGGCGGTGCTGGCCGTCGACCCGTCCTCGACCCGCACCGGCGGCAGCATCCTGGGCGACAAGACCCGGATGGCCCGGCTGGCGGTGGACCCGGCCGCGTACGTCCGGCCGTCGCCGACCGCCGGCACCCTCGGCGGGGTGACCAAGGCGACCCGGGAGGCGATGGTCGTCGTCGAGGCGGCCGGCTACGACGTGGTGATCGTGGAGACCGTCGGCGTCGGCCAGTCCGAGACCGCGGTCGCGGACATGGTGGACACGTTCCTGCTGCTCGCGCTGGCCCGGACCGGCGACCAGCTGCAGGGCATCAAGAAGGGCGTGCTGGAGCTGGCCGACGTGATCGCGGTGAACAAGGCCGACGGTCCGCACGCCGCCGACGCCCGGCACGCCGCCAAGGAGCTGTCCGGCGCGCTGCGGCTGCTGCGCGGCGCGGTGCACCCGCCGGTGCTCACCTGCAGCGCGCACGAGGGCACCGGGCTGGACGAGGTCTGGGCCGCCGTCGCCGGGCACCGGCAGGAGCTGGCCGGCAGCGGCGAGCTGGCCGAGCGCCGCCGGCGGCAGCAGGTCGACTGGATGTGGGCGATGGTCCGCGCCGGCGTGCTGGACCGGCTGCGTACCGCCCCCGCGGTGGCCTCGCTCGCCCCTGCCGTGGAGCAGGAGGTCCTCGCGGGCACCCTCACCCCGGCCCTGGCGGCCGAGCGGCTGCTGTCCGCCTTCACCGCGTGACAGCGGTCGCGCGGCGCGCGAGCCGGGGAAGGACCGTGAGAATGCCGGGGTGAGTCGCTCGCGGCTGCTGGACGGACCGGTCCCGGTCCTCGTCCTCGTGCTCGCCGCGGCCGTCCTGGCCGCCGTCCGGGCCGACTTCACCGACCTCTTCGTCTACCGGTACGGCGGCCGGGCGCTGCTCGACGGCCTGCCGGTCTACGGGACGCGCGACCCGGTGAAGGGGCTGCGGTTCACGTACCCGCCGTTCGCGACCGTGGCCATGGTGCCGCTGGCGCTGCCGCCGCTCCGGCTGACGGCCGCGCTGTGGGCCGCGGTATCGATGGCGGCGCTCGCGGTGACGGTCGCCCTGGTGCGCCGCGAGCTCGGCCGGCCGGCCCCGGGCTGGCTGGTCGCGCTGCTGACCGCCGCCGCGGTCGCGCTGGAGCCCATCTGGCAGAACGTCACCTTCGGGCAGGTCAACACGCTGATCATGCTGGCGGTGCTGGTCGACCTGCTCCGGCCGGACCGGCGGGGGAGCGGGGTGCTGGTCGGCCTCGCGGCCGGGCTGAAGCTGACGCCGCTGGTCTTCGTCGTGCTGCTCCTGCTGGTCGGGCGGCGGGCCGCGGCCGGGCGAGCGGTGCTCGCGTTCGCCGGCACCGTGGCGGTCGGCTTCGTGGCGATGCCGGGCGCGTCGGTGACGTACTGGACCGACGGCCTCCTCGCCGCCGACCGCGTCGGCCCGCCGGCCCTGGCGCACAACCAGTCCGTCTTCGGCGCGCTCACCCGGCTGCTGGACGGCAAGCCGTCGACGCTGCTCTGGCTCGCGGTGGCCGGGCCGCTCGCGCTCGCGGTCCTGCTGGTCGGCGCCCGCTGGTGGCGGCGCGGCGACCGGGTGCTGGGCACCGGCCTGGCCGCGCTGGCCATGCTGGTGCTGTCGCCGGTCTCCTGGACGCACCACTGGGTGTGGGCGGCGCCGCTCGCGCTGGTGCTGTGGGAGCGCAGCCGGCCGATGGCCCTCGCCTGGACCGCGGTCTTCGTCACCCGCCCGATCGTGTGGCCGCCGTACGGCCGGCAGCGCGAGTACGCCTGGGGCCCGCTCGACCATCTCGCCGGGACCGCCTACCTCCTCGCCGCCCTCGCCGTCGCCCTCTGGGCCGCCGTCGCCCTCCGCCCGGTCAGGAGCAGGTCGTGATCACGGGTCGCGGCCGGCGGGGGCGAAGCCGATGCAGTCGAGGACCGGCAGCCGCGGGTAGCGGACGAGCCGGTCGTCCCACGCCGCGCGGCCGCAGCGGAGGTAGGTGGTGCCGCGCCGGGTGGTGTTGCGCAGCGCGTACGCGCAGCTGCCGCACAACCCCGCCGCGACCGGCAGACCCGACCCGCTCACCCCGGCCTCCACCTGCTGATGATCGCCCATCGGCGTGCTCCCGGGGTCCGGCCACGCGATGCGAGGGGGTATCCGGGCGGATTGCGGGTAGATACAGATCGTCGACCGGATCCGCGGGTCGGCGCTGTGCCGACGGGAAACAGGTGCTCATGGAACTGTCCGCCGACGCCTACGACCGGTCCGGACACACGGTGCTGGCGGTTCGCGGCGAGGTCGACGCGCACACCTCCCCGACCCTGCAGCGTCGCATCACCGACTGCCTGGACGCCCGCCGCCGCGCGCTCGTCGTCGACCTGACCGGGGTCGACTTCCTCGACTCGAGCGGGCTCGGCGTGCTCGTCGCCGGCCTCAACCAGGCGCGGCAGATCGCGGGCGACCTCACGCTGGTGTGCTCCCGGATCAGCGTGCTCAAGCTCTTCGAGATCACCGGCCTCGACCAGGTCTTCACGATGCACCCGACCGTCGACGCCGCCGTCGCCTGATCTCCTCGGCCACACGGGGGTCGCCGCGGCGTCCGTGATCACCGCTGTCGCACCGGGCTCGTAACCCGAACTCGTTCGTTTCGCGATCATGACCGGCTGGCAGGATGGAGGCGATGAGCAACTCCACTTCCGCCCGCTTCCCGATCACGGTGACCCAGCTCCCGCTGGTGCGCTGTGCGATCTGCCAGGCGACCGTCGCGCACAGACCGGGGCAGGCCAGCGCGGCGCTGACCAAGCACTACGAGAAGGCTCACCCCGAGGTCGTCGGCGCCGACTAGCGCGGTCGCGTCAAGAGTTGCCCGGGCGCGGCGGCCCGCCCCGACCGCCGCCGCCGGCCGGGGTGGTCCTGGTGTGGTGCGGAGCGGGAGCGGCGCCCGTCCCCGGTGCACGGGCACGGCGTGTTCGCCACCGCGCCGATCGCGGCCGCGGAGCGGGTCACCGGCTCCGACTGGCAGCGACCGGAGCTGCAGCAGCGCTACGGCGACGACTTCCCGCCGTTCCTGCGGCGACGGATGACCTGACCCCGGCACTCACCCGGCGGGCTTGGTCCCGGTCCTGGCCCGGTGAGTTACGTTCGGCGGGTGCCCCGGCTGCTGGTTCGCCGTCCCTCGCCCGACCTCGTGGGCGGAGAGCTGACGCACCTGGAGCGGGTGCCGGTCGATGCCGCCCTCGCCCTGGCGCAGTGGGAGCAGTACGTCGACGCGTTCCGATCCCGCGGATGGTCGGTGATCGAGGTGGCGTCGGCCGACGCTCACCCGGACGGGGTCTTCATCGAGGATGCGCTGGTCGCCTTCGGCGACCTCGTCGTGGTCTGCCGCGCCGGCGCGGTGACCCGGCGCGGCGAAGCGACCACGGCGTCGTCCGCCGCCGAGAGCCTGGGCCTTGAAGTCCAGGCGATCACCGCTCCTGGCACGCTTGACGGGGGCGATGTCCTCAAGGTCGGGCGCACCGTCTACGTCGGCGCCTCCGGCCGCACCAACGCCGCCGGGATCGCACAGCTACGCCACCTGCTGGAGCCGCGCGGCTGGACCGTGGTCGAGATCCCGGTCACGAAGGTGCTTCACCTGAAGTCGGGGATCACCGCGCTGCCAGATGGCACGGTCATCGGCTACGAGCCGCTGGTCGACGACGGGAGCCTCTTCCCCCGGTTTCTCGCCGTACCCGAGGCGCACGGGTGCGCGGTCGTCGTGCTCGACCCCGCCACCGTGATCATGTCCGCCGACGCGCCTCAGACCTCCGCGCTGCTCCGGAACCGCGGGCTCACCGTGCTCACCACCCCTGTCACCGAGTTCGAGAAGCTCGAAGGCTGCGTGACCTGCCTCTCGGTCCGTCTCCGCGACTGACTCAGTCCCGCCGGCCCCGCTCCGGCAGCGGAGCGGGCCTTCCCGTGGCCATAGGATGCAAGGATGCCGAACCAGGTCGGGGGACGCCTGGACTTGGGTTCGCTGCTCGCATTGGTGGAGGCCGCGCCGCCGGTCGCTGCCGTGGATCTCTTCGCGGCCGAGCTGAGCGGCCGGTTGGCTGCCGAGGAAGTCGCATTCCTGATCTCCGACTTCAACGGCACCGCCCTGGTTCGGTTGAGTCACCACCGGAGCAAGGGTCCTCATCGCCACCACGGGACAGACGCCGCCGAGACCGTGCAGCTGGCCGGAACGCCCTACGAACAAGTCATCCGGACACAACGCCTGCACCTGCATCCGGCCGATGAGGGAGTCCGGGTGCTCGCCCCGGTGACGAACCGGGGCGACATCATCGGCGTGCTGGAGATGCTGTTGCCCGGGGCTCCCGATGCGGACACCGTCGACTATGTCGCTTCGGCCGCGCATGCGCTCGGTTATGTGGTGATCGTCAACCGGCGTTTCACCGACCTGTTCGAGTGGGGCCAGCGCACCCAGCCGTTCTCGCTGGCCGCCGAGATCCAACGCCGCCTGCTGCCCACGTCGCTGACCTGCGAGGCCGGACAGTTCACCGTGGCCGGTGCGGTCGAGCCGGCGGGCGACGTCGGCGGCGACACCTTCGACTACAGCCTCGACCGGCACATGCTGCATGTGTCGCTGACCGATGCCATGGGCCACCAGGAGGAGGCGGCACTGCTGGCCAGCCTCCTGGTCGGAAGCCTGCGCAACAGCCGGCGCAGTGGCGCGACTCTCGCTGAGCAGGCCTCGCGCGCCAACTCCGCGCTGCTCCAGCACGCCCGCAGCGACCAGTTCGTCACCGGCCAGCTCCTCCGGGTCGACCTGACCACCGGCGCCGCGGCGATGGTCAACGCCGGCCACCCTCACCCGCTCCGTCTGCGCGACGGCCGGGTGGAGGCCATCGAGCTGGCGGCCGATCCACCGTTCGGGATAGTGGCTGGCGCCGGCTACCGGGTGCAGCCGGTGGTGCTGCTGCCCGGTGACCGGGTGGTGTTCGTCACCGACGGCGTCCTCGAACGCAACGCTGCCACGGCCGACGTCGTCGGCTTGGTGGCGACCACCGGTGATCTGCATCCGCGCGAGGTGGTCCAGGAGATCAACAGGGCGGTCCTGCACGCGGCCGACGGTGAGCTCCGGGACGATGCCACTGCGCTGTGCCTCGACTGGTACGGCGGAGGTGAACGGGATCGGGACGCCAACGCCGGAGCCAACCAGCGCGGCGCCTCCCCACCTCGCCGCCGGGTGATCACCACCTGAGGTCCGACGCCACGGGTGCGACGACGTACAGCTCCTCCCGAAGCTAGCGGCGGCGCGGGCGGCTCACCATGATGCAGCCACCGGGCAGCGGCAGCATGGTCGTGTCGTAGGTCCACTCCGACTCGTCGATCGGCTCGCGGTTGATCGCCCGGCGGACCGGTTCGGGAAGGGGTTCGGCAGGTGGGGGCGGCGGTGCCGGCGTGATCCGGCCCCGGATGGCCGTGGCGGCGGCGGACCGACGGGTCAGCGGGGCGCCGCAGGCCGTGCAGGACCGCCCGCCGTCGTTGACGGTCTCGCAGACCGCGCATCTCCACAGCGCGCTCACCGGGGTCGCCGCTCCTCGATCTTGCGGACCAGCTTGCCGAGCAGCGCCCGGCCACGGGCTGGAGTGGACGGGTCGGGCGGGGCCGGCGGTGCGGGGCTGGTCCGCAGTCCCTTGCCGCGCAGCACGGAAGGCCTTGCCGGCGGGGCCGCCTCCCGCAACGGGACGCCGGCGGGCCGGGGGACCCGGATGACGCTCGGTGTACCGGTGGGGAAGGGCGGCCGGCCGACGGTGGTCGACTCGCTGCGCAGACCCATGAGCGTGGCATGGATCTCGCCGACCGTCGGGCGGGACCGGTGGTCGGCCGCGAGCATCCGCTCGACCAGGGCGACCACGGCGGCGGGCGCGCCGCTCGGCGGTACGCGGAGCGTGGCGCCGTTGAGCACCGCGATCGCGGCCTCGTGGTGGGCCGGGTCGAAGGCGGGCATCGTGCCGGTGAGGTACTCGGAGTAGATGAGGCCGAGCGCGAAGACGTCGGAGGCCTGGGTGAGCGCATCGGCGGTGCCGGTGCCCTGGATGTAGCTGACCAGCTCGGGGGAGTAGTAGTTCATCGTGCCGACGATCTCCTCCGGCGGCGGCGGCTTGCCGACGACGTACGAGCTGTCGAAGTCGATGAGCTTGGTCGTGTACCCGAGCTCGGTGCGCTTGATCAGGACGTTGCTCGGCTTGAGGTCGCTGTGCACGATGTCGAGGTCGTGCAGGATCTTCAGGCTGTGCGCGACGGTCTTGAGCAGCACCAGCTGGGCAGGGAAGCCCAGCGCGGCGACGTCGCGCGCTTCGAGACCGGCGAGGTCGACCTTCTCGGTGACCTTGTAGTACTTCGCGCCGTGGCGGAAGAAGTCCAGGGTGGCGATGAGGTTGCCGCCATAGCTGGTCAGCGGCGCCATCGCCGCCTGGATGCCGCGGTGGTGGGCCTCGAACGCGGCGCACCGGGCCCGCTTGCGTGCCTTGGTCCTGGCGCTGCCGGGGGCGTCGTCGTCAGGATAGGTCGGGGCGAGGAACCGCTTGAGGAAGTAGATCCGGCCGCCGCGCTCGGCGAAGGTCCACTCGCTCAGGCCGGCGCCGACGACCCGGAAGTCCTCCAGCAGGCGGTAGCCCTGCACGACGTCGCCGGCCCGCAGGACGTCCCCGGCCGACCCCCGGCTCACAGGAACTCCTCGTAGCCCGGCTTGTACGCCGCCCACAGCTGCGCCTGGCGCTGGCGCCGGGTCGTCCGCAGCTCGTCGAGCTTCCGCTCCTGCTCGTGCAGCTCGGTGTCGAGACCGTCCAGCGGTCCGATCCACTGCCGCTCGAGCTCAGCGGTGCGCCGGGCGAACAGCGTCCGGAAGCCGTCGTGGTCGGCACCGATGCCGAGCGTCGCCATCGCGGCGTCGTCGCCGGTCACCGCGCTGACCGCGGCCTGGATCGCGGCGGACCAGCCGTCGGTGTCCCGGGTGTCCCGCAGCGCCGCGAGCACCAGGTGCTCGAAGTGCATCGGCGAGGGCAGGTAGCCGAAGCATCCGTCGGTGGCCGCGACCACCAGGAACGGCGCGGTCAGCTCGACCTGGCGGTGGTGGACGACGAAGTCGGTGTCGGCCGACATCGCGTTGCTCACCACCGAGTCCTCCCGCAGGTTGGCCATCGCGTCGCCACGGTCGCGGATGTCGTCCGCGGTCAGCTGCTGGGCGCCGGAACCGGGCCGGAAGACGTACACCCGGGAGTCGCCCGCCCAGAGCAGGTGGCACGTCCACCGCTCGCCGCCCGGCTCGTGCCGCTGCAGCGCGGCCAGCGCCATCGTGGTCGGCAGCGCCCGCAGCAGCCGGGACCGGAGACCGCTGGCGGGGGCCTTGAGCTCGGTCAGCCGTTCCTGGAGCACCGAGCGCACCGACTGCTGCAGGTCCTGCGCGGCGGCCTCGCCGGCCAGGTGCCACTCCGGGTCCAGCAACGCCACCATGCGACGCTCGACCGCGTCACGGGCCAGCCGGGACGCCAGGTACGCCCCGGTGCGCGGGCCGTCCGCGGTCTCGTACACCGTGCCGCCGGCTCCGCCCATCCCGTCGAACACGCCGACCAGGCCGAGCTCCCGGCCGTGGCGCACGATGGGGTCGGAGTCCTCGCCCTGCCCGGGAATCTTGCCGAGGTTGAAGCCGAAGGACACGCGGGGCCCAGCCGCGGCGGGAACGGGTGTCTCCGCGACCGGCGCCGCCTGCGCCGCCGCGGGCTCGGCCGGCTCCGCGGGGTCGACCGGCTCGGCCGATGCGGCCTGCTCGACCGGCTCCCAGGCGGAGTGGTGGGCAGCGGCGGGGGAGAGCCCCGTCCCGGGGGACGGGTCCGCCGCGGGCGGTGGGTCGGCGGTCACGGCGACCGGGGCCTGCGGGCCGTCGCTCACACCGAGTTGCCGATGGAGTCGACGATCGTGCCGTAGTCCACATCGGACAGACCGCCGCCGGCCTGGGACGGGTGGTGCACGACGTTCTCCCACACGGCGGAGATGTCGCTCCAGCCCGGGCCGTCGGGGGCGAAGAGGATCAGCCGCTTGCTGCTGGCTCCGAGCCTGCCCTGCGTGTCCTCCCACAGGTCGGTCAGCGCGCTGAAGTCCGCGGGCACCCGCGGGCGCAACTCCACCGGAACGGCCGCCGGCTCCAGCGGGTTCGCCGGCTGGTCGGTCCAGACCACCACGACCTGCCGCCGGCGGTCCCCGCGCGTCGTCCACTCCGAGTTGATCGCCAGGGCGACCGCCTCCAGGCCCGACTCGGGCGCGTCGCCGCCGCCCTCCGCGATCAGCCCGTTGACGAAGTCGCTGAACGAGCTCTGCTCGGCGGGCAGCCGGTAGAACGGCGACTCCTGCAGGGCCGCCTCCCCGTCGGCCGCGAAGTCCCGGAACGCGATCACCCGCACCCGCAGCTCGTCGACGTTCTTGCCCTTGGCGGTGAGGTTGGTCTGCACGTCGTCGTAGAAGCGCAGCGCATTGGCCTTCACCGCGTCGATGATCGGAGTCATGCTGCCCGTGACGTCGATGCAGAACACGATGTCCACGGCGTAGCTCAGCCCGCGGGCCGGCGTCGCCGGCGCGGCGAGACTGGTCTGCTCGGCGCTGGTCGCCGGGGCGGGCACGGGCGCGGCGGGTGCGGTGTCCGCGGCAGGCGTGGGGTCCGCGGCGGGTGCGGCGTCCGCGGCAGGCGTGGTAGGCCCGGTCGCGCCGCTGTCGACGGCGTCCGGCGGAGCCGCCTCGGTCGCGGCGGGAGCCGGGATCGCGGCGCCTGGTGCTGTGGTGCCCGTGCCGGGGGCAGTGCTCTCCGTCATGTCGTCCTCCAGGGTGGGTCAAAACAGACATCACGGGCCGCCCGACGATCCCGCAGCGCCCGGCCTACCCGCGCCGCCCAGGACGACACCAATCGCGTCGGTCGAGCCAGTTCTCGCGCCGGCAATCTCGGCCAGCCGGGTCAAGGTGGCGCAGGCCGGGTAACCCTGGGCGGAAGCCGTCCGCCGCAGGCGTCGAAGGAGACGTGATCATCCCCGAGTCCAGGTCGCTGCCGCACTCGCTGGCCGCGCCCCGGCTCGCCCGTCAGCACTTGCGGGATCACGGGGGTGGGTGGCCGGCCGAGCTGATCGACGTGGTCGTCCTGCTCACCAACGAGCTGGTGACCAATGCCGTGGTGCACGGGCATGCCCCGGTGCAAGTCTCGGTGAGCGACGACGGCGTTCGGGTCCGGGTCGAGGTCGCCGACGGCCGGCCCGGACCGCTGTCGCCGGCGCCGGCGAGTCCCGGCGCGGACCGGACCAGTGGCCGCGGCCTGGTCATCGTCGACCAGCTCGCCGACGACTGGGGTTGCCGGCCGCAGGAGAACCCGGACGGCAAGGTCGTCTGGTTCGAGCTGAGCCACCCGCCCGCGACCTGACCTACCGGCCCGATTCGCGGCCGTCAGCCTGTCTGCTGGAGTGGCCGCGGTCCGTCACCGGGGCCAGCATCGACTCGGTCCTCATTCCGACGATGCCGGTCTGCTCCAGGGTGACCGCGGTCGCGCTCGCCCCGCATCGCGCTCCACAACACGGCCATCCTTCGGAGCTCTCGCTCCCTCTGCGCACTCGCCCGTTCCGCTGTCGCCGCGGTCTGACGCAAGTCGACCTGTAGCTGATGGTGGATCGGATCGCCCAAGGAGTGACGAAGTGCCTGCCTGTGTTCGTCCGCCCTCCAGTCGTGGATCGCGGCGGCCAGCTCATGGAAGTCGGCAGCCAACTCGTGGAGGTCAGCGCGCAGGGCAGCGATCACGCCGGCGCCGATCATCGGAGAGCCGACATCCCGGCTCAGCGGCACCGGCGGGTCGGCCAGACGGCGGGCGCCACGAGGCACCGGCATGTGCACCCGCGGGGCCGGTGGTTGAGGGTGCCGACCGGACGGCATCTCTACTCCCTGCCCCAAGGACCAGGCCTCAACCCGCGTCCCCTCTCCGCGCTGCGCGCGGATGCGGGCCGGGGTGACCCTGCGGGGCCGCCGCGGAACACCGGCGCATGGGGCGCGCTCCTCGCCGCCTGTCACGGGCGGCCGCTGGTCGAGGTGCGTACCTCGACCAGCGGACCGCAGCCGCCTGACTGGCCTTGATCCGGCTAGCGCTTGCGCCGGCCGCGGGTGGGCTCGTCGACCTCGACCTTCTCCTTGCGCACCTCGCCCGACACGGTCTCGGTGTCGGTCACCTTCTCCTTGCCGAGACGGACCCGTTCCACCGGGACAGCCTCGGTCTTCACAACGGGACGCTCGGCGCGCAGCGTGACCTCGTGCTCCTCCTCGGAGATGTCGGGGCCCGAGTACGCCGCGTCGCGGTTGGCGTCGGTGATCGGCTCCCGCTCGACCCGCACCTCCTCCCGGCTCACCGGCACCTCAACGTGCTCGGTGTCGGTGACCACGTACTTGCGCAGCCGCGCCCGACCGGCCTCCACCCGCTCGGTGCCGGCCCGCAGCCGCTCCTCGGACCGGGTCATGGCCGTGTCGGTCGTCCGGCCGGAGGTGTCCCGGCCGCGGTCCCGGGTACCGGTGTCGGTCCGCCGAGTGCCGCGCGACCTCGTGCCGGCGGAGATCCCGTAGTAGCGGTAGATCTCCGCCTCCTGCTGCTCGGACAGATGGCCGTCCTCGTCCACCCGAGGTGCCCCGTTCACCTGGTCCTTGGTGGCGTCGACCACCAGCTCGGCGCCATCGAAGCGGGCCGCCGCCAGCGGGACGAAGCTCTCCTTGGTGCCGAACAGGCCGGTCCGCACCGTGACCCACTCCGGCTGGCCACTGTCGTCGTCCAGGTAGACCTGCGTGACCCGGCCGATCTTGTCTCCACCCTCGGTCCGTACGGTCGCGCCGGACAGCGTGGTGACGTCGTTGCGCTCGATCATGGTTCCTCCCCGTCGTCCTGACATCCAGCCCTGTAAGCAGCCCGGGCCGGCTGGATGACGATCCGGCGGCGGTGTCCGGGGCTACCCGCCCGGCCGGCTCTGCGCCGCGCGCGGGACGGTCAGCAGCGACAGCCCGTGATGGGGTTCCAGCGAGACGGCGAAGCCGCGCTCGTGGTCAATTTCGGCGATCACCTGACCGGTGGACATGTCGATCACGTCACCGGCCGGTGGCAGGTGCTCCGACTCGATCCTGCCGGCGCTGGAGCGGCTGGCGAAGTTGAGCACGCTGACCTGCATCTGACCGGTGCGGAGGTGATGGACCATCCCCAGCATGGCGTTGTCGGTCACATCCGGAACGTCCACCTGGACAGCAGCGGAAATGTTGCAGCGGGCGCGGACAGTCAGCAGGTCTCGCAGTCGTGACACAAAGGAGGTGGCGTCCTCCAACTGTTCGGGCAGAGATCCGTAGAGGCTCGTACCACGCGGCAGGTCGGCTGATGACTCGGTGGCTCGCGGCTGATAGTCCATCAAATCGTAGGCAGCCCGATGGATCCATCGGGTGTCTCCGGCCGCGATCAGCCTCGAGACCTTGGACCGCTCCAGGGTCAGCATTCCGCAGAGGTCCCATCCCGACACTGCGAACACGCCAGGCTGCATCGCGTTGAACATCGCCAGGAGCAGGTGGGCCTGCTGGATCCGCTCGATCTGCTGCGGCGAGAGGGCGGTGATGTCGGCATAGCCGAGGGTGGCGGCGATGATCGTCGGAAGCGTGGAGGCGATGCCGTTGGTCGTGAAGACCGCGTTGTACGGCGCCGCCTCCCCGGTGAGTCGTTCGACCAGCTCACTGCGGACAGTGACCGCGAGCTGTTCACCAGTCAGGTCCGCGCCGCGGAACCTGAAGACGTCGTCCTTGTGTGCGATCGCGAAATGCACGAGCTCGTAGGTCATCTCATCGTGGTTCTGCAGCGCATGCACGAGACGGACCGGTTGCAGGCCGTGCTGCAAGGCGGACTTCAGCGTCAGCCGCAGGAACTCGGTGTCGCCGGTGGCCAGGGCATGGACGTAGGCCGGGCGGTTGACGAAGTCATAGGAAAGATCAGCGCCGCGGTCGGAGGTCTTCTTGATATCTTCGATCGAGAGGTTCAGCTCCTGGAAGGTGAACTTCCCCACTTTCCGGACCATGCTCCCGATCACCTGGTTGACCGCCTCCGAGAGCGGATGTCCCTCAGACCAGGCTGGGGCCTCCCCGTCGCTCTTCTCCACCCCGAGGAAGCCGTTCGCGTCCAGCCTCAGCGCTCCGGCGCCGAGATGACCGAGCGAGTGCAGCGCATCGCCGATGACCAGCCGCATTCCGGCGAACGTCGGATCCAGCCAGTTTATCGACGGCTGACCGTCCTTGAAGTAGTGCAGGTAGACCCAACGCCGCTCGACACCGTCCTCGCCGGTGACCGGCCCGGTCGCGCTCCAATTGGTATCCTTGACACCCGGCTCCTGGAAGAGCACGCGTTGCAGCCGCCCCACGATGTGGCCAGCCCTCTCCAGCCGGTGCTCGGTCTCACCGTCGAGGTTGACCGAGTCCTTGCCGGCCGGCACCTCCGGCAGCAGGTGCCAGTCCCGCGGCGGGATCTCCACCATGTGGTAGATGCCCGGATAATCGCCGACCTTCATCTCCGCCAGCCGGAAGTCGGCACCCTTGCCGGTGTGGCCCGGCACAATGTCGTCGATGACGATGGCGCCGTACTCGGCGGCGACCTCGCACATGCGGCGGAACTCCGGCTCAGAGCCGAACACCTCGTCGATCCGCGTGCTTATCCGGTCGAAGTGCCCGTCGACGCTGGGCGTCATCTCCCGGCCGAAGACGCCACCCGCCCGCTTCAACGGCCCGGTGTGCACCGCACTGATGCCGACCGCCGCGAACACGCGCCACAGATCCTCGTCCGCCAACGTACCCAGGAACGAGCAGCCAGCCTTGGTGATCATCGACATGGGATAAGCGGTGAACCACACCGAGGACTTCTCCACTGCCGCGCCGGGGTTGGGGGTGGCATACGGACTCTGCCACACGCTGCCGATCCCGGAGAACTGGCCGGCTATCCGGCTGGCGTCGGCCAGCATGGACTCCTGCCGGAGCCAACGGACGTAGTCCTCGTCTACCACGGGCATTCACCACTATCCAGGACGCGCTGGGAGGCGGCCGCGATGATCCATCTACGCATGGTCACGCTCCGCTCGGGCTCGAGGCCGCTGAAGGTAGGCCCCACGGCTCTGGGGGGCGGGCTACCGCAGCGAGCCGCCTGCCCTTGGGTACCAGGCCGCGGTGGCGGGATGACGCCATCGCTGTCTTCGCGCAGAGCTGGCCGAACCGGAGCCACGCCGGCGGTGTCCTGATCATGGTCTGGCGGCACTGCGGCGCCGAGGGGGCTCGCCGGCCGGTCGGTCCGCCCGTACGACGTCCGCGGCTGGCCGCGCCGCGGGCGGCTGGTCGCCGTTCGTCGGCTCCGGGGTGCCGGCGCGGACGGCCTCGATCTGCGCGCAGAACGCCGCCCCGAACAGCAGCGCGATTGCGGTGAGATTCGCCCAGATCAGCAGGGCCAGCACGCTGGTCAGCGGTCCGTAGGTGGATCGAAAGGTGTCGGTCTTCGTGACGTACACCGCGAGCAGGGCGGTGGCCACCAGCCACAGCACTATGGCGATCGCGCCGCCGGCGACCAGCCACGGGAAGGTGGGCTGCCGCCGGTGGGGTGCCTGGGCGAGCAGGACCGTGTAGGACGCCCAGGTGAGCAGCAGTCCCAGCGGCCACCGCAGCAGTGGCCACCACCCCGGTAGGTCGTCGCCCCAGTGGTAGGTCACCGCTATGGCTTGTCCGACGGCATCGCCGGCGACCAGGAGCAGGAAGCCGAGCAGGGCGGGGAGTCCCGCGGTGAGCGCGAGGAGCAGGGCACGGCCGTACTTGGCCGGCGTGGGGCGGTCCTGCTGGATGCCATAGATGCGGTTGGCGCCTCGCTCGACCTGGGCCATCGCGGTGGTCAGGGAGACCAGCGCGGCGGCCAGGCCGAGCCACAGTGCGACCTGACCCGAGTCCGCGGAGCGGTTCTGTGTCTGGCGGACCACGTCATCGACGACGTCACCCTGTCCCGGTGCCAGGCGGAGGAGGATCCGGCTGGCGACCGTGCCGATCGCCCGCTGGTTCAACGCGGTGGCCAGCCCGATGAGCGCGATCGCGAGCGGGATCAGCGACAGGCAGGTGTGCAGCGCCAGCGCGCGGGCGTGGCTGAACCCGTCGCCGTACCGGAACCGGATGAAGGCGTCCCGCAGCAGCCGCCACGGACCGGCCCGCCGCAACGTCGCCAGCGCCCGATCGGCGGAGAACTCCTGTCCGGGCATCAGCGCGGTCTCCGGCACCGGCGCCGCCGCGCTCACCGGCGCTCACGTCCGGCGGCCGGGTCCCCCTCGGCCAGAACTACCGGCACGCTGTCACCCCTGTCACTCAGAGCGTGGGGTCGTCGCAGGTCAACGACGTCGGCGAAGCCGCCCCACGCGGCCCGCCGGTGTCTAGATACCCAACGGAGCCGCGCCGTAGTAGCCGCGGGCCACCCGATCCGATCGCTGCCCCGGCAAGGTCTGTCCGGCAGCTGGCTGACCGGTCTGATCCGCGAGATCCAGGTCGCGTTCCGCGGCACCTACGGCTACCGGCGCATCCACGCCGAGCTGACCATGGCGATGAGCATCCAGTGCAGTTCACGGCTGATCTCGGTTCCGATGACCCAGGCCCGGGATCTCCGGGCTCCCCGGCCCGGGCAAGCGGCTGCGCGGAGTCGTGACCGCCGATGATCTGGTCAATCGCAAGTTCCACCGGCTGCACCCATCGAACTTTGGGTCACCGACATCACGGAGCACCCGACGAGGCATATTCCAGGGGTCGTTGCAACGCTTGCCTGATGGAGGTTGGCGTTGTCGGAGTTTTTGGAGGATCGAGTTCTTTCGTCTGCTCGATCGTGGCGGGACGGTCTGTGCCGCTGCTGCTGCGGCCGGTAGGGTGAGCGCTGACATCGGCTATCGCTGGTGCCGGCGGGCGGGGGTGTCGAGTCCTCGTGGTCGTGCTCGCATCTACACGACGGAGGAGAAGGCGGAGTTCTTCCGGGTCCTGCGGGCGTATCGGGTCCGGCCCGGCCCACCCATTGGGGCTTTAGCGGAGCAAGCCGGGTTGAGCACGCGAACGATCGGGGCGCTGGGTCGCAGCCGCCGCTCGCCGGACGGGCGCGCTGGGAAGTTGAATTCTCATGCCCGACCGGTGGGGAATTGGAGTACAGTTCCGGGTCGGTTACCAGGGCGACCGGGAGGGCGCGATGTTCAAGACGACGACAGCGGCTGTGCTCCTCGGCGCGGTTCTGGGGCTCGCGGGCACAGTCACCGCTGCGGCGGCCGACACTGGGCCGAGCGGCTCCGGCTCGGCGGACGCCACCGGCACGCCGGCCGCGTCCGACGTGGCTGCGTCCAGATCGGCCGCGGAGTCGCCGTCGGAGTCGCCGTCGGTCGCCGTCGCCGTCGACCAACCCGCCCAGTAGCAGCTCGTCGCCGGCGCCGTCCGGCGAAGTCACCGTCACGGTCGCGGCTAACTGCGACGCTTACTCCATCGACGCGACGATCATCAACCGCACCGGCGCGCCGGTGACTATCGGCGTCGCCAACGCGTCCGGACCGGTCTTCCAGACCCTGACGGTCGCCGCCGGTGCGACCGAAATCTTGAGGCTCAAGGCCGAGTTCTCCAACCCGTACAACCTCGAGTTCTCCCGGCTGGACACCGGCGCCGTCCTCGCGGGTTACCAGAACGAATTCTTCGTCTGTCCTCAGCGGTACGACCGGTCGTTCCGGGTTGAGTCCGGGACCACGTACCGGAGCGACCCGATCTGCCCGGCGTTCAGCGGCACCCGGCCAGCCCACGGCACGCTTCGGGTCCTGGACGACTGGTCGTTCACGTACACACCTGACCCCGGCTACGTGGGCCCGGACCAGTTCGACTACCAGTGCATCACGAGCGCGGAGACATACGGCACGGTGCGGATCACCGTGCTGCCGGCGCCACCGGGGGAAACCACCCAGCCACCACCGCCCGCCCGGCCCGCCCTGCCAGCTACCGGCGTGGCGGTTGGCGGCGAACTGGCCGCCGGTCTAGGCCTCCTGGTTGCCGGTGTAGTCGGCCTCTGGCTCGCCCGGCGTCGGCGCCCCGCCCACTGACCGGGCCGCCGCTGCCCTCGATCCGGCACCAGATCACGGGATCGGTCGACCTCGGCGTGCACGGCCACGGCGGCGTCGTTGACTGTCCGCCGTGGAGGTTCGATGCGATCGGTTGGAATGGTGCGAGGTCTTCTCCGGCCTGCGTCGGCTGGGGTTGTCCTGCTGATGCTGGTGGCTGCGTGCACGGCCTCGGCACCAGGGCCGAGCGGGTCACCCTCGCCGGGCGCCTCGGTGACCGGGTCGAGCCGCCCGCAGCCGGCCGGGCCGGAGACCGGAGGGATCGAGACCGCCCGGCTCGAACGGGACAAGCCGGGGAGTCCGGCGTGGCGGGTGATGCGCATCGTCGACCAGCATGATGTGGAGGGCTACACCGACCGGGACAGCGTGCAGGCCGGCGATCGGGTGGGCCTGTACGTGTCGACAACGGCCAGCCGGTTCAAGGTGGTGGCCTATCGGATGGGCTGGTACGGGGGCGCGCGGGCGCGGGCGGTGTGGACATCGCCGTGGCTGCGCGGTGTCCGGCAACCGCCGGCGCGGGTGCGTGGAGCCGTGCACCAGGTGGATGCGCCGTGGCGGCTTTCGACGACCCTGGAGACCACCGACTGGCCCCCCGGCATGTATCTGCTCCGGCTGGACACCGACCGCGGCGCCGTGCGCCGGTTCGTGCCGCTGGTGGTGCGAACCGCATCGACCCGTGGGGCGGTAGTGATCGTCAACGCAAACACCACCTGGCAGGCGTACAACCGGTGGGGCGGCTACAGCCTGTACCGCGGGCCCACCGGCGGCGACCACGACCGGGCCAGGGCGGTCACCTTTGACCGGCCCTACGACTACGGGGCAGGGGCCGGCGACTTCATCGGCGCCGAACTTCCGCTGCTGGCACTGGCCGAGCGCCTCGGGCTGCCGCTGGCTTACGCGACCAACGTTGACCTGCACCGCGACCCGCACCTTCTCGACGGAGCCCGCGCCGTGATCACCCTCGGCCATGACGAGTACTGGTCGCCGGCGATGCGTGCCCACGTCACCCTGGCCCGCGATCGCGGAACCAACGTCGCCTTCCTTGGCGCCAACGCGATCTACCGGAAGATCCGCTTCGCCGCCACTCGGCTGGGCGCGCATCGCACGCAGATCAGCTACAAGGACGCCACCGATCCGATCCCCGACCCCGCCCAGGTCACCACCCAGTGGCGAGCCGCCCCGTCGAACGACCCGGAGAGCACCCTGACCGGCGCCCTCTACCAATGCAACCCCGTCCGCGCCGACATGATCATCACCGAGGTAGACCACTGGCTGTTCGCCGGGCTGAATCTGACCCGTGGCACACGGCTACCCGGCTTGGTCGGATCCGAGTACGACCGCGTCGACCTCACGGCCCCCACGCCTCGCCCCATCCAGGTCGTCGCCCACTCCCCGGTCAACTGCCAGGGTGAGCCTGACCACTCCGATGTCGCCTACTACACCACCCGCTCCGGCGCCGGTGTGATCAATGTGGGCACCAGCGACTGGATAGCCGCGCTCGACAGCGACAACCCAGAAATCCGCCGGATCGTCCGCGGCGTCACCACCACCCTGCTCGCCACCTTCGCCGCCGGCCCCGCAGGACGGAAACACCCCGCCCGCGACAACACCACCAAGTACTACCAAGCCACCCGCTGACACCGGAGCATGTCCGCGAGGTAGACCGCCAGCATTCAGTCCCGTCGCGCGACCGGTGGCGCTTCCACGTACAGCCGCTGAAGAGGTCGGTTACGTCGAGAAGTCTGCTGATCCGGGTGCGCGGTTCCGCAGGCTGACATTGGCACTGGTGCATGCCAACCTTATGTCGTGACGGATCCTGTCCGCCTGGAAGCTGCGCTGCGTCATGCGGCGGAGCGGATGGAGTCGGGCGAGGAGGTCTACACCGACTGGTCCCGCACGCTCGGGGAGATCGCGTCTGTATTGACCTTCTGCGGGCTGCCGCGGGAGGTGGCGGGGTCCGTCGTCGCGGAGTACGCGCAGCGGCGGTCGTACGGGGAGGGGTACTTTCCTCCGGTCTTTCCGGCGCGGCGTCCGCTGCCGCCGGTATTACGGCCGCCGGTCGTGGTGGCCTGCGATGCGGCCGTGGACCTTCCCGACGGCCGCGCGCGGATCGGACAGGTGGTCTTCGGCGAGAACGCCTGTGAGATCGCTGTCCGGTACGAAGGACGGCCGTCCTGGACCCGGCCCGCTGCTGACCTCCGCGGCGCCTCCCGCGGCCGTCCGCGCCGGCCGGGCCTGACCGTGACGGACGACCGGGGCGCCACCGCGGACGCGTACCCGGGCAGCGGCGGCATCAGAGGCGGTGGGTGGCGGGGCCAGTGGAGGACCAGGCGCCCGCTGTCGGCGACCACCCGATGGCTTGAGCTGGCCGGCGTCCGAGTCCCGCTCGGGCCGGCGGCGCCCGTGGCTGAGGTGCGCATCGAGGCCCTGCCGGACGAGCCCATGGCCCAGCGCTACCTGTGGCACCGGCTCGCCCTGGTCCTGCACGGACCCCCGGAGGACGACCTCGTCGCCGACGTGTTCCTCGAGCTGAGCGGGTTGGCGCCCGGCGATCCGATGCTGGCCGAGCTCAGCGTGCTCACCGCCGCCCGCTACGGCCGCCCTGATCCAACAGCACTGCGCGCGGTGAGACCACCGTGGCCCCGCCTGTACGCCCGGCTCGGTCGGCGTGACGGTCCGGTCGGCGACATCCCGCTGACCGCGACCGTGCCGGAGATCGACGGCATCGCCCTGGCGGTCTACGCGATGCGGTCCGAACCGGAAGGACTCAGCTGCAGCACCCACGCGGCCGGCGACCTCGCCTCCGAGTCTCCCGACCCCGACATCCTCTCCGGTGTCCGCCTGGCCTGGTGGGCCGAGGACGACCGCGGCAACCCCTACCTCGGCTCCTGGAACGGCGGCGGCGGCTGGGACGGCGACTGGACCGGCGCGGTCGAGCTCACCCCGCCCCTCGACCCGACCGCCACCCGCCTGCAACTTCGGCCGACCGGACTGCGGCACCGCGCCCTCATCGACATCCCGCTCCCGCCATGGCCCAGACCCTGAACCGCACCGCGGGCGGGACGCGCGCCTCTTCCCGCGAGGCGCGCTCGCCCGGCTCCTGGCCTCTCTCTTGTCAGGTGCTCACTGAACGACGACGGCGTCGATGTCCACGCGGCTGCGGCCGGCGGTGGCCTTGTTGGTGACGACGACCTGGTGTGCTCCGGTGGAGGGGAACTCGACCTGCCAGACCATCACCCGGTTCTGTGCGCTGGCGGCGTAGGTGTCGACGATTGTCGGGGTGCCGCCGTCGACGGAGATGCCGACCTGGCCGCGGTTGGTGTTCTTGGGCATCACCAGGGCCAGGCGTCGCGCACCGGTGACGCTGAAGGTCATGCTGGCGCCGGACTGGGTGGTGTAGGCGGTCTTGTGGCCGTCGAAGCAGAGGCAGTTCGACGTGGACCACGAGCCGCTCCGGGTGGTGCTCATCGCGATGGAGGAGGCGTCGGGTCGGCCGAGGTTGGTGCCGTCCTCCTGCCAGACGAGGACCTGCTGACTGGACCGGGTGGAGGTGGCGCTGCCGCCGAAGTTGTCCTTGGCGATCACCTGGTAGGAGGCGTCGGTCGAGCCGCCGCCGCAGTCGCTGTCGTAGTCGCCGGCATTGAATCGGTACGACCGGGTGGTGACCGGAAGCTCTTGGGTTTGAGGCTCGTCGAAGGACAGCACCGTGTAGATCTGGAAGCCCGCGAGCCCGCTGCCGGTGTCGCTGGCAGTCCATCGCAGCTCCATCGGGATGGCCACATGCCAGAGGTCGCAGCCGTACGGATCGGGGTCGGTGGCGTCGATGGAAGACCCGATCACGAATCGAGGTGGCTGCAGCGTCAAGGCCGGGGTGGTGCCGTCGAACGGTCCCGACGGCACGGCAGCGGTGGTGCCCGAAGCCGCGATCGAGAATCCTCCCGCAGCCAGCACCAGAGAGATGACTGCACCACTGACAAAAGCGATCATATTGCTCGCACGCATGACTGCCACTCCCTGAAGGACCGATTTGGTCGGAGGCCACGTCGGAGAAGAATGCGACTGGCCGGAGGAAGGTCCGAGGACCCTGGGCAGCGCGCGCTACCTGATGAGGCTAACCATGCCGTCGTCCCCTGTCCAGGATTCCGAGCAATTCGCGCTGTCGCGTGCTGATGTGCTGGAAATAGGCCGCAGGTGTCGCTCTATAAATCATCGGACTACCCATTTAAGCATCCTTTGCGGATGCCAAGTCACATGTTTCCCCGCAAGCCGAAAGCCGTAGCCGACGAGGACCTCGGCCGCGCACAGCCGGCGTCGGATCAGGCGGCTGGTGCTGAGTCCACCGCCAGATCCGCCTTGCGTGTCGAGAACGCCGGCGCACGCTGACCACGACGTAAAGCCCCGGGACCGTGATCGCCGGGAGCTGTCCGCCGCTCCTGCCGCTACTGGCGAGGCGGTCCCACGAGGGGACTCGAGGTCGGCCGCTGTCCTGGTCAGTCGTTGCCGGGCGGGGGCGCCAGGAAGCCGACCGAGCACGCGGTGCCCGGCCGGACCTGCTTGATCTCGCCCGTGTCGTACGGCTGATACTGGAACACGACACCCGGCGTGTTGTTCTGCAGGAACTCCAGAGGGGTTCCCAGCCCGAACACGCCGTAGATGGCCACACAGCTGCCGTAGTTGAGGACGTTCTGTGCGGGGTTGTCGACGCCCGGCCCGGCGTCCGCCCACGCCACCGAGGGCGTCAGCAAGACCGAGAAGAAGACTCCGGCGGCCAGTGCCCCGCGAACAACGCGACTCTTCCTCAGTGCCGTCATCGTGACCCCCGTCAGCATGCTCGACAGTCTTTCGCGCTCGACCGAACCATAGCCCTGCTGCTGCAATCATGTCCTCAGTTCGGCGCATTCCTGCAGCCGTCTTGGCGCGGGCACCGCCGGGACCCGCCCGGGGAATGGCCTGGGAGTGGGCGGTGCCGCCGCCGTGCCGAGGCCCTGACCGGCGGAGGTGCCGTAGATCACGCCCGGCCCGGTGGAGAGCGAACTCCGCTACGGTTGGGATGCGGACGATCGTTCGGGTGCACACGCCGCCCCGCGGTCCGACAGCTCTCGCGTGAGGCCTCGTGCTCTGATCGCGGCGCCGACCAATGGAAGGCAGCGCCCGTGGGCACCCGTTACGGCTTCGTCTCAACCTACCCTCCGACCCAGTGCGGCCTGGCATCGTTCACCGCCGCGCTGCACCGGGCGCTCACCGCGTCCGCCATCGACGAGGGGTGCATCGTCCGGCTCGTCGAGGCGCCGGAGCCCCGGCCGTCCGCGGACGTCGTCGCCGAGTGGGTCGACGGCGACCCGGCCGGCATGGCCCGCGCGGCCGCCCGGCTCAACGACGCCGACGTGGTGGTCCTGCAGCACGAGTTCGGCGTGTACGGCGGCACCGACGGCAAGGAGGTCCTCTCCCTGCTGGCCGCGCTGCGGGTGCCGACCGTCGTCGTGCTGCACACCGTGCTGGTCCGGCCCACCCCGCACCAGCGCGAGGTGCTGGAGGCGGTGGTGGCAGCAGCCGACTCGGTGGTCACGATGACCGGCACCGCCCGCGACCGGCTGATCGCGCACTACCTGGTGGACCCGCGCAAGGTCGAGATCATCGCGCACGGCGTACCCGACATGCGGCCGGCATCGGGACTGGCGCCCGCCTTCCACACCGGGCAGCCGACCGTGCTGACCTGGGGACTGCTCGGGCCGGGCAAGGGCATCGAGTGGGGCATCGAGGCGATGGCGTTGCTGGCCGACCTGCGGCCGGCGCCGCGCTACCTCGTCGCCGGGCAGACCCACCCGAAGGTCGTGCTGCGCGACGGCGAGAGCTACCGCGCCGCGCTCGCCGAGCGGGTGCGCCGGCTCGGGCTCGCTCCGACGGTGAGCTTCGACGGTCACTACCGGGACGGGCCGGCGCTCGCCGAGCTCGTGGCCTCCGCCGCCGTCGTCCTGCTGCCGTACGACTCGGTCGACCAGGTCACCTCCGGCGTGCTGGTGGAGGCGGTCGCGGCGGGCAAGCCGGTCGTGGCCACCGGCTTCCCGCACGCGATGGAGCTGCTGGACGGTGGCGCCGGGATTGTCGTCGCACACCGCGACCCGGTCGCGATCGCGGGTGCGCTGCGCGCCATCCTCACCCGGAGCTCGGTGGCCGCACGGATGTCCGAGGCCGCGGCCGCCACCGTGCCGCAGCCGTGGCCCGCGGTCGCGGACAGCTACCGCGCCTTGTCCCGGCGGCTGATCTCGGCCGCTGTCGCGGCATGAGCAGGGCCGCCGTCCACACCGTCCGCCCGGTCCCGGTCTTCCACCACCTTGACCGGATGACCGACGGGCGCGGGCTGTTCGAGCACGCGCTGCTGTCCCAGCCGCGGCCCGAGCACGGCTACTGCGTCGACGACGTGGCGCGGGGCCTGGTGGTGGTCAGCCGCGAGCCGCAGCCGACACCGGCGGTGCTCCGTCTCGGCCGGCAGTACCTGTCCTTCGTGCTCGACGCGGTCGACGTGGACGGCGCCTGCCGCAACCGGATGTCCGTCGACGGCGACTGGCTGGACGAGCCGGCGCTCGGCGACTGGTGGGGCCGTGCGCTCTGGGGTCTCGGCTCGGCGGCGGCGCACGCCGAGACGGCGGGCCTGCGTGCCCGAGCGATCGCCGGCTTCCGGCTCGCCGCCCAGCGCAGGTCGCCGTTCGGGCGGTCGATGGCGTTCGCCGCGCTCGGCGCCGGGGAGGTGCTGCGGGTCAGGCCCAGCGAGCGGTCCGCCCGCCAGCTGCTCATCGACAGCGTGGCATGCGCTGGGACGCTCCGGCGCGGTGAGACCGACCCGGACTGGCCGTGGCCCGAGCCTCGGCTGCGCTACGCCAACGGCGCCGTCGCCGAAGCGCTGCTGGTCGCCGGCGAGTTGCTGCCGGACGTCGCGCTCGTGAACCGTGGCCTGACGCTGCTCGCGTTCCTGCTCCGGATCGAGACCCGCGCCGGCCACCTGTCGGTGACGCCGGTCGGTGGCCGCGGCCGCACCGACACCGGTCCCGGCTACGACCAGCAGCCGATCGAGGTGGCCGCGATCGCGGACGCCTGCGCGACGGCGTACCGGAACACCGGCGACCCGCGCTGGCTGGTGACCATCGGGCTGTGCTGGCGCTGGTTCACCGGCGACAACGACGCCGGGGTGCCGATGTGCGACCCCGAGACCGGCGCCGGCTACGACGGCCTGCATGAGCACGGCCGCAACCTCAACCAGGGCGCCGAGTCGACCCTCGCGCTGCTGTCCACGGCCCAGCACGCCCGCCGCGTGCACGCGACCCGGTGAGCACGCCGCTCGCGCGGCGCACCACAGCCGAGCTCCTCCCGGATCCGGCCAGGGTGGTCGCCCGCCTGTTCCTGCCGGGCGAGGAGCTGCCCACCAGCCGGTCGCGTACCGGCGCGATCGTGGCGCGAGTGCTGGACCTCGACGACGCGGAGGTCGCGGAGCTCGCCGGCCGGCTGAGCGCGTACTTCACCGCCCGCCACCGCGGCCACGCCGATCTGCTCGCCGAGCACGCCTCCGTCGTCGCCGCGCACCTGGACGGCAGGCCGCTGAGCCCGGCCCGCGCCGTGGTGCTCGGCGCGGCGTTCACCGCGGAGTACGCGACCGAGGGCGCCGCGCTGTGCAACCCGAGCGCGGTGCTGCACCCGGACCAGGGCGGCCTGCAGGACGGCCAGGCCCGGGTCGCGCTCAGCTTGCGCGCGATCGGCGAGGGGCACATCTCCTCGATCAGCTTCTGCACGGCGCTGATCGGGCCGGGGGAGAACTGGTCCTTCGAACCGCGGGCTCTGCCCGCGGTCGCCGGTGTCGCCACCGCCACGCCGTGGAGCACTGGTCACCTGCGCGCCGTGCTCGGCGACCAGGGCCACCTCGACGAGCTGAGCGGCGCGGTGCTGCACGCCTTGCCGGACCCGTTCACCGGCCTCGACCTGGAGCGCGCGCTGGCCGCCGCGCACCCCGACCTGCTCACCCGCCCCACCACGCAGTCCACGGTGGACCTTCTGCGGCACCTGGTCTCCTCGGCGTACGAGGTGCGGTTCGCCCCGGACATCCAGCTCAGCCAGCAGGTGCTGCTGCCCTCCGCCGCGGAGGAGAGCAACGGGATGGAAGACGCCCGGTTCACCCGTTTCATCGACGCCGACGGCACGGTCGACTACCGCGCCACCTACACGGCGTACGACGGGAACCGGATCGCTCCGCGCCTGCTTGTCAGCCCCGACCTGCGCACCTTCCGCGCGCACCGGCTGGCCGGCCCCGCGGCGAGGAACAAGGGGATGGCGCTGTTCCCCCGGCTCATCGGTGACCGGCACGTCGCGCTGTGCCGCAGCGACGGGGAGAGCATCAGCCTGGCCACCTCGGCCGACGGGCTCAGCTGGTCCGCGCTGACTCCGGTGCACCGGCCGACCGAGGCCTGGGAGCTGCTGCAGGTCGGCAACTGCGGGCCGCCGGTCGAGACCGAGCGCGGCTGGCTGGTGGTGACCCACGGCGTCGGCGCGATGCGCACGTACGTGCTGGGCGCGATCCTGCTCGATCGCGACGACCCGAGCCGGGTGGTCGCCCGGCTACGCAGGCCGCTGCTGGCGCCCGCGGCCGGCGAGCGCGACGGCTACGTGCCGAACGTCGTCTACTCCTGCGGGCCGCTACTGCACGACGGCCTGCTCTGGCTGCCCTACGGGATCGACGACGCGCGGATCGGGGCGGCCTGGGTGCCGCTCGACGAGCTGCTCGACGCGATGACGGCTCAGCCGACCAGCACCCGCTCGTAGACCCGCAGATAGTCCGCGACCATCCGGTCGGCGCCGAAACGCGCGATGGCCCGCGCCCGCACCGCAGCCCGGTCCAACCGGACGGCGATCTCCAGCGCGGCCAACGCCGACGGCACGTCGTGGGCGAGCTGCCCGGTCACGCCCTCGTCCACGACCTCGGCCATGGAGCCTCTCCGGTACGCGACGACCGGCGTCCCGCACGCCATCGCCTCCACCACCGACAACCCGAACGGCTCGTCGAACGCGATCGGGTGCAGCAGCGCGGCGGCCGAGCCGAGCACCCGCGCCCGCTCTCGCGGGCCGACCGCGCCGCGGAAGACCACCCCGTCGCCGTCGACCCACGGCTCCACCTCCTCGGCGAAGTACCGCTCGTCCTGCACGATCCCGCAGATCACCAGCCGCCGCCCGGCCAACCGCGCGATCGCGATCGCGGCCGCGGTGCCCTTGTCCGGGTGGATCCGGCCCAACGCGACGAGGTCCTCACCGGGCCGCTCCCCGGCCGGCAGCGCGCCGAGGTCCACCCCGTGGTGGACGGTCGCGACATAGTCCAGCCCGGCCGCCCGGTCGGCGTCCGAGATCGCCACGTACGCCGACCGCGACCGCGCGTACGCCGGCATGATCGTCGGCCCGGAGAAGCCGTGCACGGTCGTCACCATCGGCGCGCGGGCGAGCGTGGAGAACGCCAGCGGCAGCCAGTCCAGCTGGTTGTGCACCAGATCGAACCCGCCCGAGCGCTCCAGCGCGTACGCGACGTGAAGTGCCTCCCACACCCGGCCGTCCATCGCCGGATCCTCCGCATACCCGTGCGGGCTCACCCCGTCCAGCGTCGCCGCGGTCAGCGAGTCGAGCGTGGCGAAGAGGGTCACCTCGACCCCGCGAGCGACCAGGCCCTCGGTGAGCAAGCCGGTCACCTGCTCCCAAGGCCCGTAGTGCCGCGGCGGCGTACGCCAGGCGATCGGTCCCAGCATGGCAACTCTCACCGGCACGCTCCGTCGAGGTGGGTGGTGGTGGTCCCTCCCGCCCGCGGAGTCGCCCTGCCTCACACCGTACGCGGCGCACGGCCGCTCCCGACCACGGCACATGGCACCCCTCCCTTGTCAAAGGCCAAGGGCTTGCCTCGAGCTACATTCTGGGCTCGGGCTGGGTGTCGGGCAGCGTCGATGCTCGGCGACCTGGAGGACGCCGGGCTGCTCGTGGTCAGCTCCGCTTCGCGACCGTGAGCAACACGACCGAGTCGTCCAGGGCCTCGAGCGCGTGCCGGGACGGCGGGATGACCAGCAGGTCGCCCCGGCTGCCCGGCCAGGAGTCGGCGCCGGCCAGCAGCCGCACCCGACCGGCGAGCACCTGGATGGTGGCCTCGCCCGGGTTCTCGTGCTCGGACAGTGACGTCCCGCTGGTCAGCGCGATCAGCGTCTGGCGCAGCACGTGATCATGGCCGCCGTACACAGTCACCGCGCTGCGGCCGGCCGACGCGGCGGCGGCGAGGTCGAGGTGGTGCCGCGCGAGTGTGTCGAGCGATGTCTCCTCCATGCCGACCCATCCTTCCCTGCCGCGGTCAGCCGTCGCCCAGTGGCAGGACGGCGGAACTTCTGCGGCATCGGCCAACGCGTCCTCGGTGCTGCCTGGGAGGGCGAGGGCGTGATCGGGCGGCGGAGGATGGGCCCCCGACTTGGCGACGTAGGTGGCCGGTCAACCAGGAACGTCCGGTGGGCGTCATTCCGGGTGACATCTCGCCGATCACGGGAGCGTCGGATGACCACTGAAGCCAACACCGGAAGCCGGCGTCGTCGGGTCGTCGGGCTTGTCGGGTTCGCGGCGATCCTGGCCGCGGTCGTGATCGCGGTCGTCGATGACGACGACGGTGCGACGGGAACGTCGGCTGCACTGCCTTCCGTCGGCGAGGCGGTGCCTGTCACCGGGTCGAGCGCTGCCGCGGGGCCGGGGACCCGCATACCTGTGACCGGATCCGGGACGTCGAGCGCGTCGCCGGGCCGGACCACCTCGGTCACACCGTCGGCCGCGACTCACCCGGTCGGCAGGGTGGACACCTCCGCGGTGGTCTGGCCGTGGAGGGCCAGCGCCGTGCGCTACGACGACCCTGTCGAGGCTGCGCGCGGGTTCGCCACCGACTTCGCCGGTTTCACCGTGCCGGTCGTGGGTCCCTTCCTCCAGGGCGACAGCCGCTCTGGTGAAGTCGAGGTGCGGCCCCGTCGGGACGGCCCTGTCACCACGGTGCTGGTCCGCCAGCTCGAAGACCGCCACTGGTGGATCATCGGCAGCATCAGCAGCTCGATCCTGCTCGACTCACCCACAACCGGCGACCGCATCAGCTCCCCGGTGCGGCTGATCGGAAAGGCCGACGCCTATGAGGGGCATGTCGACGTCCGCATCCGGCAGGACGGCAGCCGCGCACCGATCGGGAGCGGTTACGTCACCGGCTGCCAGGGCCAGCTCTGCCCATTCGACGGCGAGATGAGCTTTTCCCGGCCAACGGCCGCCGCCGGTGCCGTCCTGCTCTCCACGACGGGAGGAGAGGACAACCAGGTCTGGCAGATCACCGTGGTCCGAGTCGTCTTCTGACCTTCGCCGAGGTCTGTTCCTCCGCCGCGCCCGCGTGCTGGGGATCGGTCCCGGCTCAGGAGCACGCGGTGGTGATGACCTCGCCGATCCCGCATCCCACCACCCCTGGAGGGGCATTGCAGGCGCACCGCCGCTCACGTCGCGGACGGCACCTGCGAAACCCCGAGTTGAGCGTCGGCAGAGCCCGCTCCTGCCGATGTCAGGGGCGGGAGAGTGTCCTGCCCTAGTCCCACCTGCGTGACGGCGCAGCTGCCGCGGCATGGACCCGGTGCTCCGCGCCGGCCGGCTGGTGCCCGGGACCGATCGGCCGCGCCGCCCGATGCGCCAACCGCACCGGCCCCGACCGACGCCCGAGGCGGCGCGATCGGGAAGCCGCGCGCATCCGTCCCGGCAGGTCCGGCGCTCACCACGCATGGCCGGACTGCTGACCGGAGGTGCGCAGCTCTGCCGCGGCCGCCGACCCCGCACTGCGCGCGGGAGGCCCCACTCTGCGACGCGGTACGACCGGCTGTGACGTACGGTGCGGTGTGCCAGCGGGCTGGATCAAGCGACGCCCGAGGATGCCGGTGAGCCCTTCGTCGGGATCGGGACCGTGCGCAGCCATTACGGCGCCGGAGTCCGGTCCTGGTGCACCGGCCGACTGAAGGTTCCGGTGCCGACGTCAGGCCGCGAGGGTTACAGGGTCGCGATTATGGGGTCGACGAAGATCTGCTTTCCGTCCTGGATCACGAACAGTCGGCCCTGCGCCACCCGGAAGAGGTACACGCTGCCCGCCTCCACGCCCCGGGCCTCGAAGCCGCCGGCGATTCTCCGGGCGGGCAGCGTCGTGGCCTTCGCGGCGTCGGCGCGGCTGATCCCGCGGTAGTAGAGCCGGCCGCCGGCCGTCCGGCAGTAGTAGAGCCGGAACCGGCTGGTCCGGAAGCCGGCGATCAGGGTCGCCGGACGGGAGTCGGGCAGCGTCGCTGCGACGTCGGCTGGGCAGGGGCGGCCGGCCGGGGCGGTCCGGGGCGGCGTGGCGGCCGGCGGAGTCGTGGTCGGCGCGGTCGTGGTCGGCGCGGTCGTGGTCGGCTCGGTCGTGGTCGGTGGCGGGGCGGGCGAGGTGGTCGCCGGTTCCGTGGGCTCGTCCGGGACCGGCAGGCCCGGCGACGTCGAGCCTGCTGGGGCGGGCGCCGCCTCGGGCGTACCGTGACCGGCCGGCGTCGACTCGCAACCGGCTAGCAGCCCGAGCAGGACCAGGGCCGGCGCCCATCTGCGCCCCATGGTTTCGAGCTACCCACCTGAGGCACTGGTGCATGCACGTTCATGCCCTCGAGTCGCAACGACGCCGGCTCGCGTGACGCGCCGGCACGGCCGACCGTCCCGGGGGCGGCCGGGGCCGCCTCGGAGCTGCGGGCACACTAAGTGGCGTGCGGGAGGGTGGTGTTCTGCGCCCGGCGGCGGCGGTCGCGGCCGGGCCGCTGAGCACGTCGAACGGCACCGAAGCCTGGTCGGGGTTCTCCTGGCCCAGTCCGTGGACCGATGGTCCAGATCACTTGCACACGCGCCAGTGATCTTGCATAACCATCCGGTCCAGCTCGCGACCCGGACTCACTCATCTGCCCTGGTCGCGCGGTCGTCCTCGCACGCCGTGGCCGGGTCGGTGGCTGGTGAGGCTCGGCTTGGAACTCGATTGCTGTGGTCGACGTAGCCACGCGAGGATCGGTCGGTGGGGCACTTGAAGCAGATCGTGGTCGACTGTGATGTGCCATCGGTCCTGGCTCGGTTCTGGGCGGCGGCGCTGGACGGCTTCGATGTCCGGCCGTACGACGACAAGGAGATCGCGCGGCTGGCAGCGCTCGGCTACACGCCTGAGACGGATCCGAGTGTCATCGTGGACGGCCCACATGTCGAGATCTGCTTCCAGAAGGTCGACGTCGAGCGGACCTCGAAGACACCTCTCCACCTGGATCTCACGTCGTCCGAGTGGCTCGCCGAGGTTGCACGGCTGACAGCTCTCGGCGCCACCGTGCGCCAGCGGTTCGAGTCCCATGCCTGGATGCAGGATCCCGAGGGCAACGACTTCTGCGTCGCGGCCGCCGACGGCTAGACACCGGTGGACAGGTCCGCCCCACGGTCGCCGACAGCGTGGCCCTGAACGGCAGTCGGTTACTTCAGTTCAGGCTGTGTGGAGTCTGAACACGTTGCCGTCCGGGTCGGCCAGCTCGACGCCGTCAGGCAGGTCGGAAAGCCGGGTGGCGCCGAGCGCGACCAGTCGTTCCGCCTCACCGGCAGGGTTGGCGGTGACCAGGTCGAAGCGATGCCGGTTCCGTCCGGTTTCGGGTTCCACCGGCGGTTCGCCCCATGAGTCCCACGCGATCTTGGTGCCGCCGAGCCGCGACTGGACCGCGGTCTGCTCGTTCTTGTCCCACACCAGCGGCCAGCCCAGCGCGTCGCGCCAGAACAGGCCGACCTCACGGGTTCCATCACAGGTGACCTCGCCGAGGTCGCCGGTGCCGGCCAGGTAGATGTTGCCCGGCTCGATCACGCACAGCTCGTTGCCGCCGGGGTCCGCCAGTACGACGTGTGGGTCGTCGGGCCGTTGACCCACGTCGATGTGGCGGCCGCCCAGGCGCAGCGCCGTCTCGACCGTTCGTTGCTGATGCTCGGCGCTGCTGCTGGTCAGGTGCATGTGCAGCCGTCGCGGGCCGACCTGCTCGCTGTCGGACGTCACGAAGCGCAGCCCGACCTGGACCTCGTTCCCCGGTATCAACACGCCGCCGGGCTCTGCGAGGATCTGTCGGTCGAGCAGCCCGGCCCAGAACGCCGCCACCGCGTCCGTATCGGCCACCTCGAAAGTCACCGCTTCGAGTCGCAGGGCCACCTCCGCACCCTAGGACCGGTTCCTGGCCTTGGCGAACTCCTTCCGACCTCCATGGCTTCCTGTCCAAGACCGGCATCCTCACGTGCCGCTGTCCGGCTCGTTGAGTCGCTGTCCTGTGGAGAGTGCCGGCTTGACCGTTCCGACTGCGTCAGTCGGCTGCACTCTCCGTCTGCGTGTATGCCGAGTGGAACTTCTTCGTGGTTTCCTGAAAGGTTTCCTCGATCTTGGCTCCCCTCCAGGCCGTCAGCGGAACCGCCAGGACACTCGCGAGCGCCCATGCGGCGGCGCCGCTGACCGAGGCCATGACCGCTACGGCGAGGAACGCGGCCGACAGGGCGTAGTACATGGTGTATTCGGCTCTGATCTTCGCGCAGAGGGCGCCGGCAGCAGGCTGGTGGGCCCTGAGCCAGTCATACCTCGGCTCGGCATCCGGGTCGTTCGCGAACCACCGCCTCCGGGTCACTTTGGCCACCAATGGCGGGGCCTCGTTGAGGCGCTGCACACCCCTCGTGAACGGTGCAAGCAGGTAGCCCAGGAGAAAGGAGAGGAAGGCCACCGCAAGCATCGACACGGGCAGGGCGTTGTCACCGTGGAGGTTGCCGCCCAGCAACGAGTTCAGTAGGCGCCGCCAGTCCTCCTGGCCCAGAAAGACGATCCACGAGCACAGCAGGACGGCGCCGGGTACGAAACGCGTGAGGATGTCGAAGAAGATCTGGGGAACCAGCTTGCCGAACTCCATCCGGACCTCCACGCAGCAACCTCAGTCCCACCGGACCCAACGCGGCGTGATCGTGCCATCCCCGACGGGGCCGCCAGGGCTGGGCACGCGGGGCGGCCAGTCGAAAGCGACCGAGCCGAGTGCGCCGCTCACACCGGGCGTCGTCCGGATACTCACACTGGCACTCATACATCGGCGAGAGGGTGCAACAGCAGCGTCAATGGGAACGTCGGAATCTCGGCAGGAGCGGGTCTTCGGCCGGGAACGACGTGGACGGCCTGGGCCTTGCCTCCCCTCGGGCTACCGTGCCATCCCTGCCATGGCGCGCCGCCCCCGTGACGGAGGTGGCTGGCGCGCGGCCTCTGTCGGTGTGCTCGTCGCCCTGGCCGTCGGTGGGGCCGGCGCGGCGGGCTGGTCCGACGGCAGGGGGTCGGCAAAGTCGCGGTGGGTGGGTGTTGAGCTGCGGCGACACGCGGTCGGCGGCACTCCGCCCTCGGCGTGCTCACCCCGATCGAATAGAGATCCGACCAACCGGCGCGATAGCCCTCAACCCCAGCATCCTGACTTCACGGAACCCGGGGAACATCAGTCTCCGGACTCGCCGGGGCGGTTCATTGGCGCGGGGTGGAATCTCCGGACTCGCCTGGGCGGGTCAATGCTTGGCGAAGCGTCTAGGGGAGCCCGGCTTCGTACGCGGCGATCACGAGATGGACCCGGTCGCGGGCGCCCATCTTCGCGAGGATGCGGCCCACGTGTGTCTTGGCGGTCAGGGGGCTGACGACCAGCTCGTCCGCGATCTCCTGGTTGCTTCGGCCCGCGGCGATCAGCCGAAGCACCTCGTGTTCGCGCGCCGTCAGGCTGGCTAGCCGCTCGGGCGCGGGCGCGTCCGGGTGACTCAGTGCCCGGGTGATGACCGCCCTGGTCGCGCCGGGCGATAGCAGCGCCTCCCCCGCCGCGACGGTGCGGATGGCGTCCAGCAGCGCGTCCGGACGGGTGTCCTTGGGCAGGAATCCGCACGCCCCCGCGCGAAGGCCGCGCAGTACGTTGGTGTCTGTCTCGAACGTGGTCAGGATCAGCACCTTGCTGCCGCTCGATCCATCGTCAGCGAAGATCTGCCGAGTCGCCTCAATGCCGTCGGTGCTCGGCATCCTGATGTCCATCAAGACGACGTCGGGGCGCAGGTCCCGGGTCAGCGTCACCGCCTCGTCTCCGGTGCCGGCCTCCCCGACAACCTCCATGTCGTCAGCGGAGTTGACCAGCAGCGCGAACGCGCCGCGCACCAGGGTCTGGTCGTCGGCGAGCAGGACCCGGATCACGACGGCACCCGCCGGATCTCCGGTAGCGGCAGGCTGGCCCGTACCTCGAATCCTCCGGAATCGCCCGGCCCGGCGGACAGCTCACCGCCGACGGCCTGTGCTCGCCCTGTCATCCCGGCGATCCCGAAGCCGGCTGGTCTCACGGTTGAGTCCGGTCGCGCGGACCCGTGATCGAGGACCGCGATCCGGAGCCGGTGGCCATTCTGGTCGAGTCGGACGGTCGCGTGCTTGGCCGTCGAGTGTCGAATGACATTGGTGAGCGACTCCTGGATGATCCGATAGGCCACGACGGACACCGTCGACGGCAACTCGTCCGGGAGCCCATCAGCCTCCACGTCGACCCGGACATCAGCCGCCTCGGCCATCTCCACCAGACGCTGCAGCTCGCCGAGCTGGGGCGCTGGCTCGGTTGACTCGGCCTCGCCACCATGCAGCACGTCCAGAACGGCACGCAGCTCATGGAGTGTGGCCCGGCTCGTGTCCGACAGGTCATGCAGCGTGCTGGACAGCTCCTGCAGCGACGCATCCCCGCGCCTCGGCAGCTGGTCGATCAGGTGCGCAGCGACGGACGCCTGGACGTTCGCGACCGCAAGGCCGTGCGCTAGGACGTCGTGCAGCTCGGCAGCGATCAGTACCCGCTCCTCGGCGACCCGCCGCTCGACCTCGCCGGCGCGTTCCTGTTCCATCCGCTCGGTCACCGCGGTCCGCCAGTCGCGGTGATAGCGCAGGGCGAGGCCGGCCAGGAGCGCCACCAGCAGCCAGCCGATCCCGATGAACACGTCCGCCGGGATGTCCGAGGCCTCGTCGGCGGTCGACACCCCGGTCGCGACCACCAGTGCTACCACAGCGGCGACGACCTTGATCGGCAGCCGGCTGTGCAGTGCGACCGAGAAGACCGCGACCAGGACGGCAGGCAGCGCGGCCTCGTGGGGATAGTCGACGATGTGGTACGGCAGCGACAGTGCGACGACCCCGAGGAGCACCCCCATCGGCCAACGCCGTCTGGCCAGCAACAGCGCCGCCATCGCGGCCAGGAGCGCAACGCCCCACACGTCCAGGCTCCGCTCGACATCGAGATCGGCGGCGTCCATCACGATCGCGGCGACCAATGACAGGACGAACGCCGCCGCCGCCAGCAGCCGATCCGCTACTGGCGGGCGGAGCGCCATCATCGTTCACACAGGGTCATCGACCCAGTCCTATCCCGTGCGCCAGAGCTTGCTGGGCCACCAGATCCGCGAACCCAGCGACATCGTCAGCGCGGGAACCACGATGGACCGCACCAGCAAGGTGTCGATGAGCACGCCGACGGCGACCAGTATCCCAATCTCGACGAGCATGACGAGCGGCAGCGTGGCGAGCACCGCGAACGTCGCCGCCAGCACGACGCCGGCCGAGGTGATCACGCCACCGGTCACCGCGAGGCCACGCTTCGTGCCATCGACAGTGCCGTGCCGGGCGGCTTCCTCACGCACCCGGGTCATCAAGAAGATGTTGTAGTCGACACCGAGTGCAACCAGGAAAAGGAACCCGATCAGGGGCACCGACGACTCCAACCCGGAGAAACCGAGCACCTGGTCAAACAGCAGGTTGCACAGTCCGAGGGATCCGAAGAACGACACCACGACGGTGGCGACCAACACCAGCGGAGCCACGATCGCCCGCAGCAGTAGCCCGAGGATCGCGAGCACCACCAGCAGGATCAGCGGCATCACCAGATTGCGGTCGCTCTTGTTGGTCTCGGCCTCGTCAAGCCTTTCGGCACTCGGACCGCCGACCAGCACGGCCTCACCGGCGACCTCGTGCACGTGCTCCCGCAGCCGCTTGATGGTTGCCGTCTCACCCGCGCTTTCTGGCGAGTCGACCGGGATCACGGAGATCTCCACCCAGTCGTCGCTGGCCCGGCCGATCTCGGCTTTGGCAACCCCCGGCGTACTTTCGACGGCGGCCAGGACCTCGCGGCCCTGGTCCGGCCGACTCATCACGGTGAGCGGCTGACCGCTCTCGTCGGGGAAGCGCGCCTCGATCAGCTTTGCCCCGGTCACCGAGTCCGGAGTCGAACGGGCGAACTGGTCTAGCTGCGGAAGGGAGCCGCTGGCACCCACTGTGCCCAGTGCGAGACCGCCAAGGATCACCAGCGGCACCGCCCAGCTGACGACGCGGCGGCGCGCTACCAGCTCGCCGAGCCGAGCCCACCCAGATCGAGGTGTGTGTGCCTCACCCCCGAGTCGCGGCACGAACGGCCAAAAGACCCGGCGCCCGAGCACCACCAGCAGGGCCGGGAAAAGCGTCAGCATGACCAGCAGCGTGGACCCGATGCCCGCCGCACCTACCGGCCCGAGACCGCTGGTGCTGTTGAGATCCGCGGCCAACAGGCACAGCAGGCCGGCTACCACCGTCGCCGCCGAAGCAAGGATTGCCGGCCCGGCCCCACGCAGCGCCGCCAGCATCGCGTCGATCGGCCGCTCGTACTGATGCAGCTCCTCGCGGTAGCGAGACACGAGAAGCAAGGCGTAGTCGGTGCCCGCGCCGAAGACCAGGACGATCAGCAGCGCCGAGCTCATGCTCGTTACGGTGAAGTCGAAGATCTGCGTGAGTGCGTAAACAACACCCATCGACATGATCGCCGCGACTCCGACCGCCGTGAGCGGGACCAGCCACAGCAGCGGACTGCGGTACGTCAGGATCAGCAGGAGCGCCACCACTACGGCAGTAGCGAGCAACAACGTCGAGTCGACGGCATCAAAGACCTCGTCCATGTCGGCCCCTAGCGCGGTCGGACCGGTGACATATGCGTTCAGACCGTCCGGCCGGTCGGCGAGAAGGTCGCGCGCATCGGCGGTGGCGCCGGCCTCCTCGTCGATCGCCTCACGGTCGAGCGGCAGCGCGTACATCAGGGCCGTGCCGTCGTCGGAGTCGACGATCTGGGGCGGTGCGTCGGTGTCGTTGCCGAATCGCTCCGCCAGCTCGGTCTGGCCGCGTTCGACCGCCTCCCGATCGCCCGGTTGGAGCCCGCCGGGTCGTTCGTACACGACCATGAGCAGACCGTTCTCGCCGCCGGGCAGCTCGGCCTCGGCCTGGAGCACCTTGGTCGACTGGGCGCTGGCCGGCAGGTAGTCGGCCTGGCCATCGCGGGTGACGGAGTCGAGTCTGCCGGCGAGTGAGAAGCCGCCCACCACCAGCCCGACCCACACGGCCACCATGAGCCAGGGCAGCAGGGTCTTGGTCCGTGATCTCTTCGGTCTGGTATCGGCACCGGAGTGGTCAGGCGCTAGTAGTTCCGAAGTCATGGCGATCAGGCTGCCAAGCCGGCGGGGCTGACGCGTCTGGCCACGGCACACACTTCGCCGTACTCCGCGCGGAGTACGGCAGGCGGCTAGAGCGGGTGGCAACGGCGGACGACCGAAGCCGAGGCCGGCGCAAGTGGCTGACCAGAGTCGCCCCCGGACTGTCCTGGACGGCACCCTGATCCCGACCGACCGGGTCGGCATGCGTGCCAAGTCAGACCGGCCGTACTACTCCGGAAAGCACAAGCGACACGGGCTGAATGTGCAGGTCCTCACCCACCCCGCCGGCGTAACTCCGCGCGTAGGACTTCTCGATGAGCGACGGCCCCGGCTGGGTGAGACGAGATAGCCGAACGTCTCCGAGCGCCGGTTCGATGAACGACGTGGTCAGGAACCGGTAGTCGTGGACCGTCTCGGCCTCCCCCGGATGCTGATCGAGTCACTCCGCGAGCAGGTGTCCGAGCGTGCCGTTGGTGCGACTCGGCCGGCCCTCCCTTATCTCGGTTCGCAGGCGGTCCCGAAGCCGGATTGCCTCCCGCTCGGTCTGTGCACTGCCGGTGCAGCCATGAGGCGAGAGTACGGCGGAAACCTGGACAGAGACCTGGACAAAGATCATCCGGGCGATGCCGAGAACGATCTTGAGAAGCAACAAACGCCCTGCTCAGCAGGGCGTTCGGTCGGGTGCGCCGCCAGGGACTCGAACCCCGAACCCGCGGATTAAGAGGCGGAAGTTCACCCCTTCGCAGTACGACTACCTGCGACTCCAGCTGCTCCCGGCCGTCCTCCAGCCGCCCTGCCGACCCGCGCCGACCCCGGTTCATGGACAACCACCTGGACACCAAGTCCACATAGGACACCAGCGGTCGCGGTCAGCTCCGCCCGCCAAGGCCACCCCATGCGCCGTGCCAACAACGCACGACTCTGCCGAGAAGAGTGCGTTCGACGCTGATGCGCAGGGAGGCGGGAGAACCTCAGACGACGATCTCCGGGCGCGGCCTTCCAACGGGAGTCCCAGGCGAACTTCTCCTGCCGGGCCGTGGGCTACTCACGAGCTCGCCCTCGTCTGCCGTGCTAACGTTGAAAATCACGTCGCCTGACGCATACCCGCTGCAGGCAAGGGATGCGGCCTGAATTCGCTCTCCAGGCCGCCCGACCGCCGTCCGACGGCGGAGAGGTCGGACCAGTCCCGACGTGATCCTTGCCAGACCGCACGAAAGAGCACCACCCGAAGTCCTGCGTCGGCACGACCTCGGCGGAGCCAGGTAACAACCTGCGCCGAGCTGAGTCGCGCCTCACTCGGCCAGACCGGGTGAGAGGAGCAGGATCGGTGACAATCACCATCCTCGCCGCGGTGGCGGTTCTCGGTGTGGTCTTCCTCGTTGGTCTGTGGATGGTGCTCCATGCACCGTGGGAGGCCGTCGAGGTCAATGCCGGAGGAGACGTCCGGACCGGCGGCTGGTTCAAAGTCAAGCTGCGGAAGCCGGCGCAAGCCGGTTCATCGCTCGCTGTAGCCACTGAGATAGGCGATGTCAGAACAGCGGCGCGTCGCCCGGACCTCGGGGACCAGACAGGGCGGCGACCACGTGAGCAGCGGTCACTCCGGTGAGACCGCCCGGCAGCCGATCAACATCTAGGGTTCCGCGGTCGCTTCCCGCCCTGTCGAGCCTCCGTCCCGTCGACGTCGAAGACGTCGACCATCCGTGCACTCCCCGGCCCGTGCGGCAGCGCGTGGATGCCACTCCGGCTGCCACCGTTTCCTCGCGGCGCGGGTTTGCACCATTGCCACGATTTCGTCCACACGGCCGCAAAGTCATCCATGAGGAGAAGCGGCTGCCACCAGTCGGGAAGACCATTGCCCTTCCGCCGCAGCGCCGCTGCCCGTTGGGCTCTTGTCCGACGGTCGGCCGGCGGAGGAGCCTGATCCTGACCGAGGAAGGGGGACCTCATGACAGCCACCGACTATGAGCAGTACGGAATTCCCGACGACCTGCCGCCGGCGATCTTCGCGCACTGGGTGCATTCTCGGGAGGAGGACGCCGAGGGCTTGGAGGTCTTCCGGCCCGAGAGCTTCGAGTTCCCGGTCTCGTTCGGCCGGGACGGGTTCGAGATGCACCAGAACGGCGTTTTCGTCCAGGAGGACGTCGGACCTGCGGACGGCATCGTTCGTGTGCCGGGACGATGGAGCTTGCTCGGACCGCGGCAGGTTGCGGTGTCTTTCCATGGGACTGCGACTCGGGAGGGTTACACCTTCGAGATCGTCGCGGTCGAGGCCGACGTCCTGCGGATCAGGCGTGGACCGCAGCAGACCACGCAGCTGACCTACGCCACCTCAGCTGCGATGGACGACGCCCAGATCCAGGCCTTCCAGAGCCTGCCGCCGGCGGCGGGGTTCCGCCGCCTCGACTTCGACCACGCGCAGGTCATCGCGCTGAGGATCATCCCGCCGCGGTTCATCCTCCGGGTCAGCGGCACCAAGCCGTACGCCGACATGGACGTCGAGCTCGTGCCGTTCGTCTACGTCCGGCAGCCGGACTACTGGGAGATCGAGGTCGTGGGATCGCTGCGCACTCCGGGCCTGCCGGTTGCGGTGCCGTACTCCGCGTCGCTCCCGCTCGCCGGCAGTCTCGGCACCAGCGGCATCGAGGTGGTCGGAGCGACCCGCAGCGTGCGCATCGACATCCCTGCCCAGCAGGCTCCGCAAGGCGACTGTCGCAACTGGGCCGCCTGGATCGACCGGGAGCCGCCGGGCCCGGCGACCCTGCACGTCACCGGCGAGTGCCAGTTCTCCACGGGCGGCTTCACCGTCGAGCTGCGTCGGCACGAGCCGCAGGGTTTCAACCCGCGGGTCCTGCTGCTGGACAAGATCGTCACGCCGCCGTCCGGCCCGGCGACCGAAATGATCACCACCGTCGACGTGCGCTACAGCGAGGAGACGACCGCCGGGTTCGACACCGTCACCATCCTGCCGGACGGCCCGAGCATCGAGGTCACCGCAGCGCATTGACGGTCGGCAGGTCAGGCCGGTCCTCGCTGGCGCGGGGGCGTAGGCCATCGGTGCGGCATCGACCCGATGTAGCCCCAGCTGGCCGCCCGTTCCAGAGTTCCGCGAACGATGTAGTGGATCTTCCGCCTGTCAGGAAGGGTGCCCGGCAGTGCCCCCGGCAGTGCCCCGGCAGGATTCGAACCTGCGCCCCCGCCTCCGGAGGCCGGTCAGCTGCGCCTACAGCGCCGTCTCAGGCGTGCGCGGCCTGCTGTGAGCAGCGCTCCGCTTGCTGCAGCAGCATCGCCCGACCCTGGTTCGTTCCACGATCCGCTCCACGAGAGCACCGTCGACCGATGCCCGCTGGTGGCACCCCTCTCTTGTCAAAGGTCGGGGGATCGCGTCGGAGTGCGGTCTGGGCTCGGTCCGGGGGTTGGGGGTAGCGTCGATTCTGACGGGTTCGGAAAGTGACTGGTCCGAAGCGTCGGTGTTGGGGTTCGAGCTGGCCGCGCTGGATTTCGTAGTCGCCTCCAGGTGTCCTCCCGGGCCCGTCCTCCGCGCTTCTGCGGTCTGCTCACCGTCGCCGTCGGCCGTCTGCGTCTGGTCGTTGACCAGTTGCCGGTAGACCACGTCGGACAGTCGCCGCTTGAGCGCGCGCATGGCCTCCATCGGTGTCTTGCCTTCGGCGACGCGGCGGTCGTAGTAGCGCCGGCCGTCGGTGTCGTGTCGCAGTTGGACGATCGCCATGATGTGAAGTGCTCGGTTGATCCGGCGGTTGCCGGCCCGGGACAGCCGGTGGCGGGTCTGCTCGCCGGAGGAGGCATCGAGCGGGGCGGTGCCGTTCCAGGACGCGAAGTGCGCCTTGGTGGGGAACCGGGAGACGTCGCCGATGTCGCCGAGCAGCCGCGCCGCCCCGGACGGGCCGATCCCGTTCAACCGCATCAGCCCGCTGCCGGTCTCGGCCACCAGGGCGGCGAGCTGCTTCTTCGCGGTCTTGATGCGGGCGTCGGTGACCTCGAGCTCGTCGACTAGATCAGTCGCCAGCTGCCGGCGGGTCGCGGAGGACCCGCGCGGTCGGCGACGGTCGACCGTCAGGCGGATCCGAGATACGTCGGCCGGATCGACGGTGGCATAGGGCCCTTGTTGCGTCGGCCCTGGCCGGCCTCTTCCCAGGCATGGGCGAGGATGCCGACGCTGCGGCTCAGCACGAACAGGCCGCGCGCCAGAGGCGGCGCGAATCCGAGCTCTCCGTAGACGACGGCGGTGCAACCGTCCACATTGATCGGTACGGATCGTGGCCGGCCGACCGCCAGCCTCCGTTCGATCGCCTCGGCCGCGCGCAGGTAGGCGCCCTCGGTGACCCCGTCGGCGGCGGCTTGCCGGACGAGACCCAGCAACGGACCGCGCCGGGGGTCGGTGGTGTGGAAGCGGTGCCCGAACCCGGGTAGGTACTTCGATCGGGCCTGCCAGGCCTCGACGACCGACGAGGCCGCGCTGTCGAGGTCCATCCCGTCCGCCGTGCCCCGGATCACCTCGGCGAGCATCTCCATGCACTGTTCGCCGGCGCCGCCGTGAGCGTCGCCGAGCGTGTTGACTCCGCTGGCGATCGCGTTGTTCAGGCCGATGCCGCAGGTGACCGCCATGCGGGCGACCGCGATCGAGGGAGCGTGCGGGCCGTGGTCCACGGAAGAGACGAGCGCGGCCTCGAGGAGCCGCTCCTCCCCGGGGGTCGGCGGTTCGCCGCGCAGCAGCAGCCAGATGACACCGACGAAGCCGGTGGTGCCGATCAGTTCTTGGACCGGCCGGCCCCGCAGCTCTATGACGTCGGGTTCGACGCGGGACACCGCCGTGGCCCACCAGTTCGCGACATCCTGCACGGTCGGCGCACTCCGCTCCTCGCTCACCGCGTCGATACCTCGTCTGCGGCCGGAGCCAGGCCCCTGTCCTCCCGTTCGCCGTTGTGCTCGCCCAGCAACGGCGGCGGCGTCGTCGCGCGCAGCGGGTCTCCGTTGACGAGCACGCCGTTGCCGCTGACCCGCAACGTGCGGCCGGGATCGCCGGGGAACGGCAGATCGGTGAAGAAGCCGCGGACGCGTAGTTGTTCCAGTTGGACTGCCTGCGGAACGGTCAGGATGCGTGCGGCCGGGACACCGGCGCCGGAGAGCATTTGCTCCCATTCGAGCGCGGGGCGGCGGCGCAGCGCGGCGTTCAGCTCGTGGCTCAAGGCGGACCGGTTCGCCTTGCGGGCCTCACGGTCGGCGAAGCGCTCGTCGGTGAGGAGATCCTCCCGTTCGATCAGTCGGCATAGAGCCGCGAACTGCTCCTGCCGGTTGGCGGCGATGTTGAGCGGGCCGTCCGCGGTGTCGAACGTTCCGGACGGGGCCGCGGTGGCGTTCTGATCGCCCATCGGCTCCGGAGGCACCTCGCTGACGAGGTAGTTGGATGCGGCCCAGCCCATGGCCGACAGCGACGCCTCCAGCATCGAGACATCCAGGAACACGCCCTCGCCGGTGCCGGCGCGGCCGACGAGTGCGGCGCAGATGGACATTGCGGCGACCAGCCCGCCGACCGAGTCGGACACCGGGAAGCCGACGCGGAGAGGGACGGTCTCCGGTGTGCCGGTGATGCTCATCATCCCGGACAGGCCCTGGATGATCTGATCGTACGCGGGTGCCTGGCTCATGGGGCCGGTCTGGCCGAAGCCGGAGATCGCACAGTAGATCAGGCGCGGGTTGGCGGCGTGCAGGACGTCCCAGCCGTAGCCGATACGACGCAGGACGCCGGCCCGGAAGTTCTCGAGCAACACGTCCGACTCGCGTAGCAGATCGTCGAAGGCCGCCCGGTCGACGGGGGCCTTGAGGTCGAGTTCGATCGACTTCTTCCCGGCATTCTGAGCGAGAAAGGAGGCACCGATACCGGCCTGGTTGAGCCCGGGTTCAGGACCCAGGTGGCGGGCCAGGTCACCTTGGCCGGGCTTCTCGATCTTGACGACCTCGGCTCCGAGCAGCATCAGGTGGTAGCTGCAGTATGGGCCGGCCAGTACGTTGGTCAGGTCGAGGACCCGTACGCCACGCAGCGGTCGGTCGTCCATGCGTTGCCTCTCGGTCAGTGGCGGCGATGGTGCGGGAACTGCGTCCGGCGCGGGACTGCCTTGTGCCGTAGGCGTTCCTCCTGGTGCTCCACATCCCGGCAACAGTTTCGGAGCGCCGCTATTGCCAGGGGACCTCGCCGCCCGTACGTTACACCTATTCCGTAGAACGGTCCAGGAGGGCCACACAGTGGTCCCACGGGAGGATTCGCATGCCTGACGGACCCGTTCAGGAGAGGTCGCCGGTCGGGTGCCTCGTCGCTGGAGCGTGGCGTGTCGACGGGTTGTGCGCCGACCGCATCGGCCCCTGGACGCGTGACATCGTCAGCACGGCTCGACAAGCCGGTGAGGACGACGTCCGCGACGCGCTGGCCTACGCCCAAGGAGGCGCCAAGGCGGTCGCTCGGATGTCGCCGGCGGCCCGGGCCGCGGTGCTCGACCGGGCCGCCGAGGCAGCCAAGGCGCGCCGGGACGAGCTGGCCCGTCTACTGGCGCTCGAAGTCGGCAAACCGGTCAAGGACGGCCGGGGCGAGATCGACCGGGTCGCCGACACGTTCGCGGTGTCCGCCGCCGAGGCCCGCCGCATCGGCGGGGAGGTGCTGCCGGTCGCCGGCTGGGCCCGCGGCGTGGGCACCAGCGCGTTCACCCACCGGGCGCCGGTCGGCGTCGCGCTGTCGATCACTCCCTTCAACGCGCCGGCCAACCTGCTCGCGCACAAGCTGGCCGCGTCCTTCGCGGCCGGCAATACGACGTTGGTCAAGCCACCACCCCAGGCGCCGGCTGCCTCGGCCGCCGTGGTCGCGCTGCTGCTCGACTGCGGCATGCCACCGGAGGCGGTCCAGGTGCTGCATGGCGACGGCAGCGTGGGCGCCGCGTTGTGCGCCGCGCCGGAGGTCGGCGTGATCAGCTTCACCGGCAGCGCGGCCACCGGTGCGGCCGTCGCCCGCGCGGCGGGCGCGAAGCGGCTCGTGCTGGAACTCGGCGGCAACGCCGCCACCATCGTGTGCGAAGACGCCGACGTCGCCTCGGCCGCCCGGATCTGCGCCGCCACCGGCTACAGCAACTCCGGGCAGAGCTGCATCTCGGTCCAGCGCGTCTACGTTCAACGTACGCGCTACGACGAGTTCGTCGACTCATTCACCCGAGAGGTGGAGAAGCTCACGGTCGGCGATCCGCTGGCCCCCGCGACCGACGTCGGGTCGATGGTCGACGACGAGGCGGCCGAGCGGGTGGTGTCCTGGGTGCAGGAGGCGGCGGCCGCGGGTGCCACCATCACGACCGGCGGCCGGCGCGACGGGGCCACGGTGGTGCCGACCGTCGTGGCGTCGCCGCTTTCCGACGCCCGGCTGATCCAGGACGAGGTGTTCGGTGCCGCCGTCAGCGTCCTGCCCTTCGACGACTTCGACGACGTGATCGCCGTCTGCAACGAAAGCCGCTACGGCCTTCAGGCCGGTTTGTTCTCCTACGACATCCGCCGGATCGTGACCGCTTGGCGCGAGCTCGAGGTCGGTGGCCTCGTCGTCAACGGGTCGTCCAACTTCCGGCTCGACCACGTGCCGTTCGGAGGGGTCAAGGACTCCGGATTCGGGCGCGAGTCGCCGCGCTGGATGATCGACGACTACACCACCGTCAAGACGCTCCTGCTGCGCGGCATTTCCCTGTTCGGTGACCAGGAAGGCACCAGCCGATGAGCCTCGACCAGCGCGTGGGCACCGGGGCGCGGAGTGCCACGGTCACCGCGGCGGAGGCGATGGTTGCCCAGCTCCGGTCGTACGGCGTCGAGCACGTGTTCGGCTTGTGCGGACACACCAACATCGCCCTGCTCGACGCGATGGGTCGTAGCGACATCCGGTTCGTCATCTCCCGGCACGAGCAGGCGGCGGCCCATGCGGCCGACGGTTATGCCCGCGCGACCGGCAAGCCCGGCGTGCTGCTGGTGCATGTCGGGCCCGGCATGACCAACGCGATCACCGGCGTGCTGACCGCCGCGATGGACTCCGTGCCGCTGGTGGCGATCAGCGGCGACATCCCGTCCTACTACCACGGACGGCACCCGCACCAGGAGGTCAACCTCCACGCCGACGCCGACCAGACCGCGATCTACCGCCCGTTCGTCAAGCGGGCCTGGCAGGTCCACCGGGTGGCCGACCTGGCCCGGTTCACCGAGCGCGCCTTCTGGACGGCGACCTCCGGGCGACCGGGCGCCGTGCTGCTCAGCGTGCCGATGGACCACTTCTCCCGGCCGGTCCCGTCGGACACCGCGGCCACCTACCCGCTCGCGGTCCAGGAACGGCCCGGCCTGCCGACCGGCGTCGCCGGCCGGATCGCCGACATGCTCGTCGCCGCCGAGCGACCGTTGGTCTACCTCGGCGGCGGGCTGCGCCGCGGGCCCGGCCTCGCCGCACTGCGCCGGCTTGTCGAACACCTCGACATTCCGGTGGCCCACTCGCTGATGGCCAAGGGCACCCTCCCCGACAGCCATCCGCTGCTGCTCGGCATGCCCGGCTTCTGGGGCCTGGAGCTCACGAACCGGTACACCCGGGAGGCCGATGTCGTCCTGGCATTGGCCACCCGCTTCGCCGAGACCGACGCCAGCTCCTGGGACCGCCGTTACACCTGGCAGTTCCCGCCCGGCCGGCTCATCCAGATCGACATCGACCCGGCCGAGATCGGCCGCAACTTCCCGGTCGCGGTGGGCGCGGTGGCCGACGTCGCGGACGCCGTGCAGGCGATCGACACCGCTGTCCGCGACCGGCAGCCCACCCCGACAAAGCGGGACGGGCTGCGGGAGACGATCACCGCGACCCGCCGCTCGTTGTTCACCGAGAGCCGGGAGCGCGGGGCCAGTGAGCAGTTCCCACTGCGCCCCGAGCGGATCCTGACCGATCTGCGCGCGATCCTCCCACCGGATGCCATCCTCATCACCGACGTCGGATGGAACAAGAACGGCGTGGCCCAGTGCTACGAACTGCCCGACGAGGGGCGGTTCATCACACCGGGTGGCGCTTCGACGATGGGCTTCGGACCGGCGGCCGCCATTGGCGTGCAGATCGCCCAGCCCGACCGAACCGTGGTCGCCCTGATCGGCGACGGCGGCATGAGCGCCCAACTGCCGGCGGTGCCCATGGCCGTCGAACAGTGGACACCGGTGATCTTCGTCGTGATGAACAACCGGTCCCACGGCACCATCTCCGACCTTCAAGCGGCGAACTTCGGCCGCAGCTACGGCTGCGACTTCCTGGGGCCGGACGGTGAGCCGTACAGCCCCGACTTCGCCGCGTACGGCCGCGCCTGCGGTGCCGATGGCTACTCCATCGACACCGCGGCCGGCTTCGGTGCGGCGCTGCGCGCCGCCCTGGCGGCCCGGCGCCCGGCCGTGCTGGACGTCCCCATGGTCAACGAACCCGTCCCCACCCCAGGTCACTGGAACATCAAGGACATCTACCAGGGCGTCTTTGAGTAGGACCTCAGTCAACCGCACAGAGCCAGGCTCCGTCACCGGTGGAGCCGGCCGTCAGTCGGCGTTGCGCGATCGGAGGCCGTCCATGGCAGACCGGTTGTTCGTCCTCAACGGACCGAACCTGAACATGCTCGGCCGCCGTGAACCACACACGTACGGCCACGTCACGTTGCCCCAGATCGAGGCGCGGTGCCTCGAGGTCGCCAAGGAGCTCGGCTTCGACCTCTTCTTCCGGCAGTCGAACAGCGAAGGAGAGCTCATCGAGTGGGTGCACCGGGCGTACGACGAATCGGCGTCGGTCGTCATCAATCCGGCCGGCCTGTCGACGCGCTCGGTCGCGTTGTACGACGCGCTGCGCATGCTCCAGAAGCCGGTCGTCGAGGTGCATCTCACGAACGTCTTCGGTCGCGAGACCCTCTACCACAGCGACCTCGTCACGGCGCGGGTGGCGATCGGACTCATCGCCGGGTTCGGGGCGGACGGCTACGAGATGGCGATGCGGGGCCTGCGTGAATCCTTTGCCGATCGGGGTTGAATGGTCGCATCCGGGAGGCTCTGGTGCGGATAGGGATCGTCGGCTGCGGCAAGATCGCCCGAAACCATGTCCGCGCGCTGCGGAGTATTCCCGGCGTCGAGGTGGTCGCGGTCGGTGACGTCGACGTGGTGCGGGCCCGGGGGTTCGCCGCGGCCCACGACATTCGGCGTCACTACGGCGATGTCGACGAGATGCTGGCCATCGGTCTGGACGCCGTCACCATCTGCACACCGCACGGCGCGCACGAAGCCGGCGTCCTGGCGGCGGCCCGACACCGAACCCATGTGCTGTGCGAGAAACCGATCGCGCTGCGTGTCGAACAGGCCCACCGGATGATCGCCGCCACCGCGGCCGCCGGAGTGCGGTTCGGCGTGCTGTTCCAACGCCGGTTCTGGCCCGCGGCCAAGCGCATCCGGGATGCGCTCAACGACGGGCGGCTCGACCCACCGATCTCCGGCGGCGTGGTGGCCCGACTCAACCGCGACGCGGACTACTACGCCGAACCCTGGCGCGGACGTCAGGCCACCGAAGGTGGAGGCGTCCTCATGACCCAGGTCATCCACCACATCGACCTTTTGCAGTGGTTCATGGGCCCAGCCCGGCGGGTGACCGGCCGCTGTGCCACGCTCGTCCACCACAGAGTCATCGAAGTCGAGGACACGGCCGCCGCGATCGTCGAGTTCGGTTCCGGCGGCATCGCGACGATCCAGGCCGGCACCACATTCCGGCCCGGACTCGGCGTGCAGGTGTGGGTGAGCGACGCGGCCGGTCGCACGCTCGGTCTCTCCGAGTTCCCGGAGGGGATAGCGTTCACGGACGTGTCCACCCTCGACGACGAGCGGGTACTCGTCGCCGGCCTCGATACCGCGTCGATGAGTGACCTGCCCCTGGCCGAGATCCACGATCACCTGGCGCCGTACCACGCGATGCAGATCGGGGACTTCATCGCGGCGCTCCGCGACGATCGGGAACCGGCGGTGACGGGGCACGACGCGGTCAGGTCGCTCGAGATCATCGAGGCGATCTACGACTCCTCTCGATCGGGCGCCGCCGTGGCGATCGTGGGTCGCTGACGACGCGTCACGATGGCGGCGTGCCGGCCGCCAGATAACGGACGATCATGTCGCCGCACATCGTCCGGTAGTGGTCCGTGCGTGACGGGTCGACCAGGTCGCGGCCGAAAATGGTGCCGAAGGTGTGGCGGTTGGCCACCCGGAACACACAGAACGCGCTGATCATCATGTGCACGTCGATCGCGTCGGCATCCGACCGGAAGACCCCTTGCGCGCGACCTCGGCGCAGGATGCCGTCCAGGAGCGAGACCACCGGGCCGGCGAGGTCCACCATGTCGACCAGTTCCTTGACGTGCTCGGCGTTGTGGATGTTCTCGATGCTGACCAACCGGATGAAGTCCGGATGCCCGCCGTGATGATCGAAGGTCACCTCGGCGACGCGGCGCACCGCCTCGACCGGATCGAGGTCGTCGACGTTCACCTGCCGCTCGGCCGCCCGGATACGGGTGTAGGCCCGCTCGAGCACGGCGATGTACAGCTGCTTCTTCCCGCCGAAGTGGTAATAGATCATCCGCTTGGTCGTGCGGGTCAGGGCGGCGATCTCGTCGACGCGCGAACCGTGGTAGCCGTGCGCGGCGAACTCGGACGTCGCGACGTCGAGGATCTCCTCCCGCGTGCGGGCACCGTCCCGCATCCGCTCCGGCGTCGCCGGGGCCCGCGTTCCTGGCATCGAGTCCTCCGGTCTTGATTGCGGCTAACAAGCAGGCACTTGACTTCGAGTGTGGACAGTGCTAACTAACGTACCAGTTCGTATAACTAGCGGACCCGCGCCCGGGGTCGGGTCCGTGGCTGTCGCGCATGGCGATCGCGCCGATGCCTTGCGCAGTGCGCGTCCGGGGCCCCGGCGTCGCGTCGGGAGGTGGCTGTGCACAACCCGCGATGTCACGCCGGGTCCGGTCCGGCGGCCAGGGGGCCGCGGTGTCATGTCCGACTCCAGCCGCCCGGATACCGGCTGCGGCGGCGGTCAGCCGCCGTCGCCGAACGGATGAGTGAAGCCGCGCTCGGACAACTGGCGAGCGACCTGTTTGAGGTCCGCGGCGAACTCGGCCACCTTGGCCTCGGTGAAACGGATCGTCGGTCCGCTCAATCCGAGGGCGGCGATGACGCTGCCGGACCGCCCGAGAATGGGCGCGGCGACCGCCGACAGCCCGTCTTCGCGTTCGCCATGGCTTTCGGCGAAGCCCTGCGCAGCGGCCTGATCGATCCACTCCCGCAGGCGCTTCACGTGCCCGGCGCCGTAGGGCGAGCTGCGGGCGATGCGCTCCAGGAGGTCGACGGAGGCGTCGCGCAGCAGGATCTTCGCCGACGCTCCGGCCCACATGGGCAGCTCGTCGCCGACGTGGACCACGTGCCGGAGCGGCTGCGGGCCCTCCTGCTGGGCGATGCAGACCCGGTAGACATCGCGTGCGACGTATACGTTGACCGTCTCGCGGCGGCGCGCGGCGAGCTCACGCATGACGCGTTGCGTGTCCGGCGGCAGCTCCCAGCTGCGCTGCGCGAGGTGGGCCCAGCGCCAGAGACCGGGCCCCGCCATGTATCCACTGGACGTGGCCCACAGAAGGCCGCTGTGCTCCAGCGTCGACACCATGCGCAGCACGGTGGTCTTGGCGAGGCCGGTCGCGTCCACGATTTCGCGGATCGAGATGGCCGGCCGGTCGACGGTCAGCAGACCGAGGATGTCCAGCGCACGTTGCACGCTGCGGACGCCTTGCTGATCGGTGGGCTCCGCCTCCGCCGGCTTGGCCGGAACCTCCCGCTTGATGGGCGCCACCGTCACACTTCCTCCTCGCGCTCCGCTGAATGGTACCGAGCGAACCGGAGAACGGTGCGCTGCTCGGAGTCTCCGGCTGGGCCGGCTCTTCCCGCGGACGTAACGGTCTGGACAAGACCTTGCCAGCGGAACCCGACAGCCGTAGGTTGCACTCAGTCCGTAGGACGGTCCAAGTGGTCCAGCTAGTGGTCGAGCTCGGGGGCATGGCGCGATGGTCCCCGGTGGCGGAAACCTGGCGCGCCGTCGCCCGGCCGACGGTCAGCTCTGTCCACATTCGAGAGTGAGGCCCATCGTGTACGTGCATCGCTGGCCGGACTCCATCTCCGTCGCCCGGGTTCGGCGATGACCGGCGGGCCGTCTCCGGTCGCGGAGGACCCGTCGTCCGGTTTGGCCGACCCCGCTCGGCGGCCAGAGCCGGCCGTGCTCCGGGTGTGGGCGTCGGTGGAACTGGCGATCGCCTGCGCCGCCCTCGTGGTCATTCTCGTCAGCGTGCTGTGGCAGGTCGTCAGCCGGTTCGTGCCGGCTCTCAACTGGCCCGGCGTCGGCGAACTCGCCGGCTATTCGCTGATCGTCCTCACCTTCATCATGGTCGGCTACCTCATCGGCAACAACGGCCACATCACGATCCAGATCATCGACTACGTCGCCAAGGGCCGAGTCCTGGTCGTGGTCAAGGTGGTGTCCGCGGCCTTCACGGCGCTCATCTGCGCCCTGTTGGTCTGGGAAGCCTTCGGTCTGATCCAGGCTTACCCGACCCGGCGTACGGCTGCCCTGAAGATTCCTGTGTGGACGCTCTACGTCATCCCGCTCGTCGGCTTCGCGTCCGGTGCGGTGCGGGCTGTCGTCCGGATCTTCCTCGCCAACCGGCCCGACGTCATGTTCGACGCGGCGGAGGCTCGATGATCCTCGAATTATGGATGGTCGGCGTCGCCATCGCCTTCCTGTTGCTGATCCGGGTCCCGGTGGGGCTGGCCTTCATCGGCCCGTGCCTTTGGTGGTCACTCGCGGACGGCAGATCGAGCGGGTTCGCCCTGAAGACCACCTTCGACGGCCTCAACAGCTTCCCGCTGTTGGCGGTGCCCTTGTTCATCCTGGTCGGCGTACTGGCGAATCGGCTCGGCATCGCCGACCGGCTCTACGACCTCTGCCTAGCCGCGCTGAGTCGGGTCAAGGGCAACCTCGCGCACGTCAACGTCGCCTCGTCGCTCGGCTTCTCCTGGATGAGCGGCTCGGCCCTTGCGGACGTCGCGGGGATGGGCAAGATACAGATCCCGCAGATGGTTCGAGCCGGCTATCCGTACGGGTTCTCCGCCGGCCTTACGGCGGCCTCGGCGCTCATCAGCCCGGTGATGCCGCCGAGTATCCCGGCCGTCATCTACGCGGCGACCGCCACCGTCTCGACCGGCGCGCTCTTCGCCGCGTCGGTCGTGCCGGCGCTGCTCATGACGGTCGGGCTCACCATCTACGTGATCGTCTGGACGGCGCGCCGCCCGGACATGAAGTCTGTGCCGTTCGACCGCCGTCGCTTCCTCGAGGCGACGTATCGACTGCATCGGCCCGATCGTCACACCGATCATCCTGATCGGCGGCATCCTCTCGGGGTTCTTCACGCCGACCGAAGCGGCCGCAGTCGCCGTCCTGTACATGGTCATCCTGGGTGCGTTCTACCGGACCCTCAGCTTCCGGGTCTTCCTTCAGTCACTGCGGGAAACCGTGGTCATCACCGGCGGTATCGCGCTCATCCTCGGCGCGGCGGCGTTGCTGGGACTGATCCTCACGCGGGCCCAGGTATCGCAGAACGTCGCGGAGTTCCTCACTTCCGTGTCAGACAACCCGATCGTCTTCATGATCTTGGTCAACGTCGTCCTGCTCATCCTCGGCGCGTTGATCGACGCCACGGCCGTCATCCTGGTGACCGTCCCCGTCCTCTTGCCGATCGCCATCGACTTCGGTGTCGATCCGATCTACTTCGGCGTGGTGATGATCATCAACCTGATGATCGGTCTGCTGACCCCGCCCGTCGGAAGTGTTCTGTACATCACTAGCTCGGTCTCTGGTACGCCGGTCGACGTCGTATTCCGTGGGATCGCCCCGTTCCTTATCCCGCTGATCGCCGTACTCGTGCTGATCACCGCGTTCCCCAGCATCTCACTCTGGCTTCCGCGGCTGCTCGGGTTCTGACCCTGCCGATGAGCCGTCCCGTCCGAGAAAAGAGGATGAAGAATGCACAAGCAACCCGGGTGGCGTCGCATCACCGCCGTGCTCGCCGTCACCGTGCCACTCGTTCTCGCCGCCGGCTGTTCGACTTCGAGCAATACTCCTGCCGCCACCGGTGATGGCGAGCAACCCCGCATGACCATCAAGATCGGCAGCTCGCAGCCCGAGAGCCAGCCGAACTTCTACTGCGGTATGAAGCTGCTCAAGGAGCGGGTCGAGGGCCAGAACCTCAACCTGAAGCTCGACCTGTTCCCGAACAGTCAGCTCGGGCCCGACGCCGAGCGCTTCTCCGGCGTCCAGGCCGGTGACATCGACATCGATCTGCAGGGCGGCTCGGCCATGTCCACCGCCTTCCCGAAGATCGGTGTACTCGACGCGGCGTACGCCTTCGACGACATCGATCACTTCTTCAAGTGGGTCGACTCCAACGGGCAGGACTTCTTCGCCGAGTTCAACGGGGCCACCAACACGACGATCGTCGACGCCTGGTACTTCGGGATGCGCACGTTCACGGCGACGGCACCCATCCGCAAGCCGGCGGACCTCGCCGGGCTGAAGATTCGGTTCCCCAACACGCCGCAGTTCCTGGCCAACGCGAAGGCGCTCGGGGCCAACGCCGTCGCCATCGCCGTCGAGGAGCTCTACCTCGCGCTGCAGCAGGGTGTTGCGCAGGGCCAGGAGAACCCGGTCGTGGCGACCCACGCCCAGAAGTTCGACGAGATCCTCAAGGTGGCCAGCCTGACCAACCACCAGGTCGGCACCCACTACGTCGTCGTCTCGGACAAGACGCTGGACAAGATGAGCCAGGCCCAGAAGGACGCGCTCTTCAAGGCCATCAAGGAAATCCGCGCCGAGAACCGCAAGTGCGTGGACGACGAGACCAAGAAGGTCCTCGACGGCTGGCGAGGCGACTCGAGCCGTACCGTCGTGGAGATCGACCAGGTCGACCGCCAGGCCTTCATCGCCAAGGCCGAGGCGTTCTTCAACACGTACTTCAAGGGTGCGGACCTCGAGCTCTACAAGGGCATCCGGGCGTCCGCGCCCTGACCGGACCGACGTGAGGTGGAGGGCCGGCGGGGACGCCGGCCCTCCGTCGAGAGGGAGGAACGGTGCTGGGCTCCGGGTCGGAATCCGTCCTGATCGGACTGGTCGGTGAGGGCATACAGCAGTCGCATGCCCCGCTGCTCCACCAGCAGGAGGCCGACCGGCAGGGCATCCGCCTGCTGTACACGGTCATCGACAGCGGGGACCTCGGCCTGACCCACGACGACCTTCCCAGTCTGCTTCGCTGGGCCAGGACGCTCGGGTACCGAGGGTTGAACGTCACCCATCCGTTCAAGCAAGTGATCGTCGCTCACCTCGACGAGCTCCGCGGCGACGCCGCCATCCTGGGCGCCGTCAACACCGTGGTCTTCGAGGGCGGCACGACCCGCGGGTACAACACCGACGCGCACGGTTTCCGGCTGAGCTTCGGCCGCGCCTTCCCCGACGTCGCTCGCGATCGGGTCGTCCAACTCGGTGCGGGCGGTGCGGGGGCGGCGGTCGCCTACGCCCTCCTGACGATCGGGGTCGGCCAGCTGACCGTTCTCGACGTCGACGACGCGAGGGCAGCCCGGCTGGCCGACACCCTCGCGCCGGAGTTCGGTGCCGACCGCATCACCGTCTCCGGACCGGGTGACCTGTCGGCTGTGCTGGCCAAGGCGAACGGTCTCGTCAACGCCACACCCGTGGGCATGGCCCACAATCCGGGCTCGCCCGTTCCGGAAGCGGACCTGCGAGCCGACCTGTGGGTGGCCGACATCGTCTACCGACCCGTCGACACCCCGCTGCTGCGGGCCGCCCGGGCCATCGGCGCGCCCACCTTGCACGGCGGCGGCATGAACGTCTACCAGGCCACGGCGGCGTTCGAGCTGTTCACCGGTAGGCCGGCGGACGCCGAGGCGATGCTCGCCCATTCCACCGGACTGCTGGAGGCGGGGCGCTGAGCAGCGCGCCGGCGCGGACGTCACGCCGCGGCCGGGGCGGGGTGCGGGGTGTCCAGGTAGTCGCGTGACGCCGCCAGGGCCAAGCGGGCGTGTTCCTTGGCGCCCACCTGGGCGACCAAGGTCGCCCGCGGGATCTCCAACGCATAGGGCAGTCCCGGCGGGAGAGCGTCGAGGATTCCGCGGACGTCGATACCACCTTCGCCCGGGAACAGCCGCTCGAACCGCGCCGTGTGGATGATCTCCTCGTTGGTCGGCGGCACGCCCGGCGGCGCGTCACAGACGTGCACGAAATGGAACCAGTGCGCCGGGCAGTTGGCGGAGGTCGGCCACGCTCGAGCCCGAGCGGGCGAAATGCAGCAGATCGACGAGAATCCCGGCATTGGGGGGCTGGTCGGCTCCCCGGAGCACCCGCACCGCCTCGCGGAGATCCGGGGTCTC
>CAVXZF010000013.1:0-136034 GCA_963766325.1 uncultured Actinomycetota bacterium
CGCTTGGTGGTGAGTGCGGCTTGCACGTCGTCCGCCGATCGTCCGCTCACGACCGGGCGGGTCCGGCTCCGGACTGCCGCAGCGGGCCGCGTGACCATCGCGCGATCTCCGCCCTGCTGCGGAGCCGGACGACGACGAGGTCCGGGCGTCGACGCCGCAGCTCGGCCACTCGTACAGCCGTCCTGCGGCGGGTGCGCCAGGCCCACCGCACGATGTGCTCGCGGTCGGTGACGATCGACCACAGTGGCGGCTTCACGTTGCCGTTCCACAGGTGTTGCCGCTGCAGGGATACGGCGATGCCCGCGGCCAGGGTGGCCTTGCCCGACCCGGACGTGCCGGCGACGAGCACCCGCCAAGGACGGTGCGGCAAGGCGTCACCAGGTCCCAGCAGCGGCACGCAAACGTCCACCGGTCTGCAGACCGGCTGGCCGTGCCGGTAATGCTGTCCACTCTGTCGCCGTTGTCCGCCGGGGCCCGAGGGTCATGCCGATCGTGATCGTCGTGATCAGCCACGTCGTGACCGATGGGCTCACCCCGCGCCTGACCTGAGCCGTTCCAGCAGCTCCGACTGCGATCCCACCGCGAGCTTCCGGAAGACGGCGCTGAGGTGGTTGCGTACGGTGCTCGGACTCAGTGCCAGCTCGCCCGCGATCGCCGGCACCCGGGCACCGTGCGCGAGCTGGGTCACCACCTGCCACTCTCGGCTGGTCAGCGTGGCCAGCTCGGGGAGGTCACCCAGAGACGGCGAGCTGGTCGACGGGACGGTGAACCCGGCCGAGGAGATCTCGTACGCGATCCGGGCCAACCGCCGCTCGAGGTCGCGGGCCTGCTCGGACCGGCCGCCGTCCGCTCCCGGACCCGGCCGCACCGTGAACGCGAAGCGGGGCGGATCGTCGAGCGAGGCCAGGGTCGCGTGGCACCACAACCAACCGCCGTCCGCATGCTGGAGCCGGAGCCGGACCATGGCGTTGCGGCCGGTGGTGTGGACGTGCGCGAGCCCGGTCAACAGCTCGGCCAGGTCGCCGGGATGGACGGCGGTCAGCAGCGGCGCGCCGGCAAGATCAGCGGCTCGATACCCGAGCATAGTCCCCACCTCGACGCTGACCCGGTCCACGCGCCACTCGGGATCGACGGTACCGATGACGTTCGTGTCATTCGTATGAGTCCCGATGCGCGGATCATGGGACCGTCCACCGGGCGCCAGGAACGCCACCCCGAAACGCGCCGGACGGCGGGCCCCGAGGACGTGCACCCAGACGTACGCGTCGACGATCTCGCCGTCGCACCTCCGCAGCCGGCCGGCGGCCTCGAACCCGTCCAACCGGCCCGTCGCCAGCAGCGGGAGGCCTCCGGTCGGCTCGTCCTCGACGAAATCCGTGACCGACCGCCCTACGACCTGCTCCCTCTTCGCCGCCAACAGAGCCATGCCGGTCTCACTGACCGAGACCACCCGGCCGGTAGCGAGGTTGACCTCCACGACCGCCAATCCGGAGTGGGCCACCGCAGCCGAGATTGCCGCATCGTCGAGAAACGGGTCGCCGAGGACCGGGCTGGCCGGCCCAGCGTCGGTCCAAGGGACGCCGGGCGGTCGCGGACCGGGAATCCCCCCAATCCCAGGAATGCGAGCCCGGTCGGAGATGTCGGCAAGCTCGGACGTACCGGCCCGGTCGGACATGGGGGCCCGTTCTCCTGCGCCGGCACGCTCGGACGCGCGGGCCGGCTCGGAAGTCATCGCGGTCCGCCATACCCGGCGGCCACGAACCCGGCGAAATGTCGGGTCCGCGGTGACGGACTGCCTAGTGACCACCGGCAACACCTCGCCCACACTTGCGCAAGGGACGGTGACGAGATACCCCCGTGCTCGTCACCGCCCCGTTCCACGAGCTGGTCCGGCGCCGTGCGGGCGGTCGGGAAGGCCACCGGGTCAGCTCCCAGCCGACACTGTGGACGGTCCACCAAGGAACCACGCCAATCCCGCCGGCATCATTGAATCGGACGGCGGGGGGGACGTATCACTTCGGCCGATCGCAGTCATCCGGACCATCTCCTCCTCACCCGCTCCACGCGCGTGTGCTGTCGTGACCCAGACTCGCCGCACGCCGCGGTGCCGTCCTCATCCGTCGCAGGTGAAGGAGCAGCGTGGCTCGCGTCCCACCGAGTGGTGTAGGTCCTGGGCCGGACGGCGTGCCTCGGGGATGTCGAGGGGCCACCGTGTGAGTCTCTGTGTGAACCCGCCAAGGAGCACACGGAGAGGATGCACGCGATGGCCCTGGACCAGTCTGCCTGGTTGAGCTGCTGGAGGCACTCAAGGCAGCCGATGTCGATGATCGGATCCGGCAGGCGGCGAGCACGATTTATCAGGCGTTGATCGAGGCCGAGTTGACTGCGGTGATCGGCGCCACGTCCTCGCCCAAGTCCCGAAGGGCAACGCCGAGATGGTCGCCGCCGCGATCCGGACCGTCTTCGCCCAACCCGACGCTGACCACGTCCGCGACCAGCTCGACGTCATCGCCGGGATGCTCGGCCGGCAGCTACCCAAGGTCGAGACGACACCAAGCGCAGTCTTGAACGCGGCATGGTTGCGCGCACGCGCGCTCCGCGGCATGTGAGTGTGCGGCCTGTCAGACAGCGACAATTTCAGCTTCGTAGCCGTCGTCGTTCTCCAGGTATGCGGCGTACTGGTCGGGGCCGCCAGCGTGCGGGTGGCGGTCGGCGAACAACAATGACCAGCCGTGTCCGGGCGCGGCCACGACGATGGCATCGACCTGGTCGCGATCCGCGGCGTGGAAGGCAAGATGGTTCAGGCCGGCGCGCGTGCGTTGATGCGGCCCCGGAGCCTGATCCGGTGAATGCTCAAACACCAGATAGGTCGGACCGCATCGGAAGCTGATGCCGTGCTCCCACCGCTGGAACGGTTGGTAGCCCAGCTCTCCCAAGAGCCAACCCCAGCTGTGTGCCGCGCGATCGAGGTCGGGCACCCACAGCTCGACGTGATGGAGAAGGCCGGTGACCGGCCGTGTAGCCATGTCCGGCATCCTGCCGCAGCAGGCGACCGGTCCGCGGCAGATGCGGGCGTTCTGTGCTGTGCCAGGATCGGCGGGTGGGCGACGACCTCGTGGTGCGTGCTCGTCGGCCGTGGGAGGAGCTCGCTGGCGGTCGGTTCCCCGATCCGGGCACGGTCCGGGTGGTGGAGACTCCGCACTCGCGGATCTGCCCACCAGGGTGGGCGGGTGTCGTCCAGCTCGCCGGTGCGGTCCTGGCCACTGCGCCGACGGCGGTTCAGGCCGAGTTGCTGCACCGAACGATCAATCCCGACGCTCTTCCCGTTCTCGATCGGCTCGGACCAGCTCAACTGGCTTACACAGCGGACCTGCGCTCAGATGCCGGCACGGCGGAGTGGGTAGGTGTGACCGAGCTGTCCGAGCTGATCGCCGCGGTGGCCCCGGATGAAGCTGAGGAAAGCGGCGTCGCCGGGCTGCGCCGGGTCGCGGTCGTCCGCGAGAACGGGCGGATCCTCGCCGCCGCGGGGTGGGCGTCATGGCCGGCGCGGACCGCCCACTTGTGCGTGCTCACCGCCGCTCACGCCCGCGGGCGTGGCCTGGCGACCCGGGCCGCCGCGGCGGCGACCGGGGACGCGCTCGCGGTCGGGATGCTGCCACAGTGGCGGGCCCGAATCGAGGCATCCCAACGAGTGGCGGCCAAGCTCGGCTACCACGTCCTCGGCGAACAGCTCAGCCTCCGCCTCAACGCCTGACCGACCAACCGCCACCGATGCCAGCGAACACCGAGCCGAATGCACGACCCGCGGCAGATGAGTGCTGTCGATCTTGGATCGCCTGCAACCCGAGACTTGCCTGTCGGGCTGCGGGTCCATCGTCGACCGCGAGTCGGCCATCGGTTCTCCTGCTGCCCACGAGTCGCTCCCGTCGGATCGGCGCGGCGGCCGTTAGCCTGTGCGGGTGCGGGAGGCGGCGTCCGGGATCGACCTCGATGGCTACCCCGACGATGTCCGTCAACTGGCGCTCGCGCTGCCTGGCGTGGTGGAGATCGACAGCGACGGCTTCGACTTCCGGGTCGCCGGCCAAGGGTTCGTCTGGTCCTATCCCGAACGCAGACCGGGCGCGCCGCGGGTCATCCGGACCGACATCGCGGTGCTCTACGTCGGCGACGAGGCGGAGAAGCAGGCTCTACTGCTGGGCGAGCCCGACGTCTTCTTCACCACGCCCGCCTACGACGGTCTGCCGCTGGTCATGCTGCGGCTGGGACGGGTGGACGCCGCACGCCTGCGGGAGCTCGTCACCGACGCATGGCGGATGCGCGCCCCAGACCAGCTCGTCCGAGACCTCGACGGCGGCGCCGATCCCACCAACCCAGGCCCGCGATAGGCAAACATCGATCGGGCCCGCCAGACCTACCACCGGTGCCGCCCGGTGCGCGCCGAACCGCCAGCACTAACCTCCAAGCCGTCGCCCAGAACGGATCGACACTCAGGCTGCTGCCCGCGGTCAGCGGCAGATGAGTGCGTGCCGGACGGCACCTATCCTGGCGCCATGCGCTTGGTCATCCGCGGTCATCGGTTGCCCGGACGGACCTGCGGCTCCTACACGAACGTCCACGTCGGGATCCAGGTCAGGACCAAGCCGGTCGGTCTCGTCCCGGCCGATGCAGCCGCGGCCGAGTGGGTCGCGGAGATCGACAACGACGACGGGGACTTCCGCGGCCCAGCGGTGCAGGGCAGGAAGGGCGAACGGTTCGTCTACCTCACCTGGGGCACCGTTGCCGGTGATACCTTCAGCATGTTCCGGCGGGCGAAGCTCATGCTGGCGGATCTTCCCAGCAATGCCGATGAAGTCACCGTCGATGTAGATCTCACAGACGAGTCCGGCATGCCACGCTGCGCCCGGCTGCGCCCGCCGGCGCTCCGGATCAGCTGACTCCGCACGGCACGAGACGCAGCGCGTCACGCCGGCGCGAACTCTCAACGCGGCTGAGCGGTCGTGCCGGCGGAGTGAACGGTCCCGCACCACAGTCGGCACGAGCGCGCGTCCTGAGGCCCGAATGGCCGTCGTTCTCAGGCGGCCGCGAAGGGTTCGCCGCCGCCCGGCGTCACAGGTCGACGACCTCGCCGGCCTGATTCACGGTGTGGGTTCGCCAGAAGACGTGCCAGGCGTCGTCGACGTGCCTGGGTTCCTTGCCTGCCGGGTACCGGGCGTAGCCGGGTTGCGGGTCGCGTCCCTTGGTCTGGCAGGCAGAGCCGGAACCACCGACCTGAATCACCGGGTACGAGTCGCTTCCACAGATCGCGTCCGCCCCACACCCACCCGCAGACAGGGCGCCCGCCGCGAGGGTGAGCACTATGAGAGCGACACGACCGTGCAATCGAAGGTCCACGACGCTGATCTCAATCGAAGGTGACGTTCTGCTCAACCGTACCGGTACTCATCCGGGGCCGGACCCGCTCGCCGTCGGCCGGCTCGCTGGAACGCCGCCACCACCGGCGGTTGGCCAGCTCTGTGCAGCTGCCGGTGATCGGCCTGCTCGTCAGCACCAGAGTCCAGCGTCGTCTGGCGGCGGCCGGGAAGGTGGAGTGCGCGCTCCGCTCGCAGCGCCAGACGGCCTGGGGCTCGCCGGACAAGTGGCGCCACGGCGTAGCTGCGACCTGGAGCCCTCCGGCTCCGCCGGCCGGGCCGCTCGGCATGCGCTCCCCCCGCGGCGCTCCGGTGGAGATCGAGGTGCTCGCCGTGCAGGTCGAGAAAGGCCGCCGCCCGTTGCCGCGCGAGGCGTTGTCAATCAACCCGGCACTGCACATCGCCACGCTGACAACCCCATACGGCCCCATCGAGCTGGCCGCACCTGCCCAGTCTCTCCCCGACATCGTCCAGGCGCTTGACTCACCACACTGATCACTCCAGATCGCTGATCGGGGCGCCCGGAGCACTCGCAACGCGGCAGAATCGGGCGTCCCGCAGGCGCTGTGGCATGCGGGGACGAGTCAGGGCTTGATCGTGGGCCCGACCGATGGAGACTGAGGATGAGTGGCTTCTTCCGGGGGGTGGGCATTTGACCGGGCGACCCATCGACCGGCAGGCGGTCGACGCGGAGATGGAGCGGGCCCGGGCCGCATTCCACACCCTCGTGTCCGAGGCCGGGCCCGCGGATCTCCGTCGCGCCTCCGCCGGCACCCGGTGGACCAACCAGCAACTGCTCTTCCACATGGCATTCGGCTACTTCCTCGTACGGACCCTGCTCCGGCTGGTCCGGGTGTTCGGGCGGCTGCCGGACTGGTCCAGCGAACTGTTCGCCCGAGTGCTGAACGCCGGCACCCGCCCGTTCCACGTGGTGAACTACCTCGGGTCATGCGCCGGCGCGCTGGTCTTCCACGGGGACCGACTAGCCAAGAAGCTCGACCGCACGATCGCCGCGCTGCACCGCCACCTCGATCACGAGACCGACGAGGCCCTCCACCGCACCATGCACTTCCCGGTGCACTGGGACCCGTTCTTCCGCGACCGGATGACCCTGCTCGACGTGTACCACTTCGGCACCCAGCACTTCGAGTTCCACCAGCGGCAACTGACCCTCACCCGGCCCGATCCGCACGGGGAAGGCACGAGCTGAGGTATACGCCGAGAACTGCCAGTTACCCGCCGGCGCGCTCCGTCACGACCCTGAAGCCGCTCGGCGGCAACCGCGGCGCCCCCCGAGCTGGCCCAGTACGGACACACCCCCATCAACCAGTCGCGCGCGGCTCGCGGCAGAAGCGGATGTTCTTGCGGCGAGGGAGATCGGGTGGTGAGCGAGGCTCGCCGTGTGGTGGAGGTCGGCTATGCGCCGCCCTCGACCCGTGGTATCGGGACTGGTCCAGCGGTAGCCCGATACGCACTGTTCAGCTATGAAGGGACGACGACAGGCGAGGCGCCGACCTGAAGCCTGACGCAGAACGACTCATGCTGATGTGAGTGCGGTTAGGCTCCTCGTAACCCGGTGCGTCGGCGATGCTCTCCGCGGACGAGGGTCACGTGACGCCCGCGGTCCGAACGGCGGAAGCTCACAGGATTCTTCCGGCCGCCTGTCGGATCCGCAGCGAGGCGTTCGTGGAAGAGGTGAAAGGCGCCCGAGGAGGACAAGGAGCCGTGAGGTGACGAAGTCCTTGATCTCCTCGGCGCCTCCCCTACGCGGTGCGGCTACCAACCGCGTAAGCCTGGAGCCCGCCCGCGCAGCGAGAAGGGAACTGACGTGTCCGCTGTCTACACCTGGGATGTCTTCTCCACACTCGACGGCTACGGCTCCTACACCGAGGGCGCCGACTGGGGCGGCTACTGGGGCAAGCAGGGCCCCGAGCTGCTCGAGCACCGCGCCGCCCTGTTCGACACCGACCAGCGGATGGTCTTCGGGGCCACCACCTTCCGAGAGACCGCTCAGATCATGACCTCGGGCATCGATCCCAACGCGCTCGACGAGTGGAACGTCCGGACGATGCGCATGCCGGCGACGGTAATCTCCTCCACGTTGCACGACACCCTCGGCTGGCCGGACGCGACCATCGTCAGCGGTGACGCCGTGGACATCGTCGCCCGGCTCAAGAAGGAGTCGGACGTGCCGCTACGCTCGCAGGCCAGCCTGTCGCTGAACTGGGCACTGATGGCCGCCGGCCTGGTCGACCGCCTGCAGGTGACCATCTTTCCCGTCATCTCCGGACGGACCGGGACCAGCCCCATCCTCGCCGGCGCCGGCGACTTCGACCTCGAACTGCTCGAGAGCCGGACACTCGACGGCCACACCCAGGAGCTCGTCTACCGCCCCACCCGCCGGTGACGGTGTCCTCCGACTCCCGGGCGTTTGAGTGTGTCGGCTGTCCAGCTGGAGGTCATGCCGTAGGCGTTCACGGCCGCGCAGGCTGACCGCCGTACCCGGGTGGCGCGACGAACTGCCACGGCGCCCGCCCGCTGCTACGGTCGATCGCGCGCTGGCTCCGGTAGCGGCGGCACTCGATCGGCAGGCCGGCGGCCCGCTCCCGGATCCAGGCCATCAGGCGGTCGCCGTGCACGCCGGCACCGGCGGTGCCGACGTCCGCACCGTCCACGGTCAGCACAGGGCCCACCACGCCGCGGCGTCCGGTCCGGCAACAACGGCTCCAGCCGAGCCCACTCCGCATCCGTCAGATCATGACGATCAAGCACCCACAGGTGCTACCGCATCCACCTACCGAGATCCACGGGACATGACGCGACAGCCGATCGTCCGCGGTGACGGTTGGTGCCGGACCCTGTCGCGACGGCGCCGGGGGCTCCTAGGCTGTTGCCACTGCACGTGCCAACCCGTGCACGGCGTGTCGGGGAGTTGCTGACCGTTCCGTCGATCCGGCTACCGCCGGGTCGCGGCGAGAGGAAGGCGCGCCAATGTCCGTTCGACGACCCGCGGTCATCATCGCCCTGGCTGCTGCCCTGGCCCTGCTCTGGGCACCGCCCGTGTCGGCCGCTCCGCGGTCCGCGGCCACCACCACACCCACCTGCAACCTGCCGGAATCCGACGCCGAGGCGCTGGTGATCCTCAACCAGTTCTACCCGAACCGGTACTACTGGGATCACACCGACCTCACCATCGCGATCCAGGCCGCGCCGAACGTCGATGATGCGTACATCGACGCGGCCGCGGCCGCGATCGAGACCTGGGACAGTGTGCTCCGGGAGTGCTTCGACGGGCTGATCACGCTGACCAACGTGACCGACACGACGCTCAACGCGCAGCGGGCGGACATCGTCGTGCACTACGTGCCGACGGCCGGCGGCTCTGTCTTCGCCGGCTACGCGATCTGCGGTGTCGGGAGCTGCCCGAACATCCTGGTCCGGTCCGACCTGCCGAGCTTCGGCGGCGTGCAGTACACCCCGGAGTACTTCTACTGGGTCACCCTGCACGAGATCGGACACGCGCTCGGGCTCGGCCACGCCACGAACCTGCTGGAGAGCACCGACCTGATGGGCTACGGCTGGATCGGCACGACCGACGCGGTCCTGTCCCAGTGCGACGTCGACGCGCTCGCCTACATCTTCTCCTGGGCGCTCAACGGCACGGCACCGGCACCGCCCGGCCCGGGGCCGTACGACTGCTCGCAGAACTGAGTCCCATCGGAGAACGGCGTCCCCTACGGCGGCTGTCGGGTCAAGCGCCGACGCCAGCCTGCCGGCTGGCTCTCGTTGGGCTCTGCTGCGCCCCGACCTCCCCGCACTCGAGCCAACCCACCGCCGGGAGCCAGACTGGTCTGATCATCAAGGCATAGGATGACACCGCGACACCGGAACACAAGATCGTTCTGCGAGCGGATAACTGGCCGCACAGCGCTCAGCACCGACCAGGGAAAGTGCTGGTCAGCACAGCGCTCGGGCGGGTATGGCTTCTCAGCACTTGGTCGCAGGTTCGAGTCCTGGCGGGCGCACATACCGCTGGCCCGCCGGCTCGGGGTGGACTGGCACACCCTGTGGGAGGCGGTGAAGGTCGAGGCCGAGCGGCGAGCCTGGGCGGCTCGCCGGCGCCTCGCCCTGACCTTCGACGGTTGCGTCTACGTCGGCGCCTACCAAGCCACCGGCGGCGCCATCCAACTCGTCCTCACCCTCGCCCCCCTCCGCGCCGGTCAAGGGCCTCGGCCGCACCCGCCTCGGTCCAGAGCTGCCCCACCCCCCGGTGGTTGCCGGCGAGCTCGCTAGGCTCCACGGCGCGGAGCGGCTGGCGAAGGAGGGCTTTGACCAAGCGGCCGTCGCAGCTACGCGAGCGCACGCACGGCGGTCTTGGTCGGCCGCTGCCGACGGCCACGGAAAAGTCTTACCGGGGCGGCACGATGCCGGCATGGACTCCCGCGCCGCCGGCGGCCTGCTCGACCACCGCAGTCAGGTCGGTGCACTGACCGGCGTCTTCGCCGAAACACTCGCCCGGGCCGATCTCGGCGCGCCGCTTCCGTCCTCCCGGTCCTGGACGGTCGCCGACCTCGCCGCTCACCTCGGCGAGGTGCACCGGTGGGCCGCCGAGATCGTCCGGACCGGCCGCCGTGGGCGCCGGGTCAACCGTCCACAGCTCGATGACGACGACCACGTCGAGTTCTACCGCTCCCGTCGCGACGATCTGCTCGCCGCGTTGGCGGAGACGGACCCGGAGCGGGCCTGCTGGACCTTGCGTCCGACCGACCGGCGCGTCCGCTTCTGGCACCGGCGGCAGACCCACGAGACGCTCGTGCACCTGTGGGACCTGCGCGCGGTGGCGGACTCCTCCGACAGCCTGCGCGACATCGACCCGGCTGTGTGTGCTGACGGCGTGGACGAGCTGCTCGAGACGTTCCTGCCGCGGGCCGCGCCGGCCGACCTGCGGCCGCTGGCCGGCCCACTCACACTCACCGCAAGCGACGCTGGGCGGAGCTGGACAATCGATCCTGCGTGGCTCGTCCGCGGCGGCGCCGAGACGGACGCCGCCGCAACGGTGCTTGCGCCCGCCGGCGTCCTGCTCCTGTGGGCCTGGAGGCGTCCGTCCGCAGTGGATCCCGACGTCGCGGGCGACGAGGCGGTCATCACCGCGTTCCGGCGATCCCGCTTCGTGCCATGACGCGGCCAGCGGTCGCTCAGTCTTCGAGCTCGAGGTCTTTCGTGCCGACCGTCTGGCCGAACAGCTCACCGGTCGGCACGAACCCGAGCCTGAGGTAGAAGCCCTCAGGCCCGCCCTCGCCCTTCACCCACAGCACGGTGAGCCGGGACCGGCCGCGGCGCCGGGCCTCCTCGGCCACCGCCTCGACGGCGAACCTGCCGACCCCGGTTCCTTGCGCGTCGGCGGCCACGTTCAGCCGCCAGATGCCGCACCGGAACTCCTCCAACTCGTTGTCCGGCTCGAAGTTGGCCATCACGAACCCGACCACCCGGTCACCGTCGACCACCACCCGCGGCCATGCCGTCGGCGTCACGTACGCCTCGGCGATGGACTGGACGACGGGAGCCACGAAGTCTTCCTGGCCCGGCTTCAGCGTCAGCCCCACCGCCGCCCCGAGGTTGTCCGAGGTCAGTTCTGCCAGCGTCAGATTCGCCATGACCAGACGCTAACGAGACCAGCCGACAATTCCACCGACCGTACGAGTCCGACGGTTCCCCTCCTCCGGCGATGACCCTCATGCCGCGCTGCGCGCGGGACACGGGCCTCCGCAGCTCGCCGCTCGCTGGCCAGGCTCGGGTTTCGGTGCGTCGATCATGGCGCGGGGTTGGTTCTGCTGGTTACCAGGTCAGCGGGTCGAGCCGGAGGTGGAAGTCCTGCCGTTCGAGGTCGAGGACGGTCGCGCGAGCCAGGGCGATCAGGTCGTCCAGCGTGTTGTCGTACGGGCACGATGCGGTGGGGATGCGGTGCAGACGGCGGACAGTGTCGGTGATCGACGGCCATGCCGCGTGCAGCTGGCTCGGGTCGAGCTGGTCGGCCGGGACACCCGCTACGGCGCTGGTGACCAAGCAGGCGCCGTGCTCGCAGGCACGCCAGGCGAGGACGGTGGGGCCGGGGATGCCGGTGGCGGACAGCCACTCGATCCGGCTCCGCTCGGCCGCCAGAGCGTCGGCGTGAGCTGCGGCAACGACCTTGACGTACCTCTCGGTGGCCGCGTCGTGGAGTACGGTCGCGCCGGACTGCCCGTGCGTCACGGGCACCCACTCCGATCCCTCGGGCAGCAAGCCGGCGACCGGTAGGGGAGATGCCGACATCTCTCCATCATCCTGTGGCCCGCCGAGGGAGCGAGGCTCGGCCGTGTTCGCGCGGCTGAGACACTCCGGCTGACGAACCGGACGCGATCCGTCCGGAAAGCCTCTTACAGTCCCGGTCATGGCAATCGCACGCTTCCCGGTCGTCGTCCTGGACTGCCCCGACCCTCAGGCCCTGGCCGAGTTCTACGGCGCCCTGCTCGACTGGAAAGTCGAGCGGACCGGCGACGACTGGTGGTCCATCCGCGCCGACTACGGCGACTCGATGGGCTTCCAGAAAGTCGAGGGCTTCACGCCCCCGCAGTGGCCCGGCCAGGACGTGCCCCAGCAGATGCACCTCGATGTCATGGTCGATGACCTCGACGCCGCGGAGGGAGCGGTGCTCGGGCTCGGCGCGACCAAGCACGAGCATCAGCCGGGTACGACCTTCCGGGTGTTCCTCGACCCCGCCGGCCACCCGTTCTGCCTCTGCGCGGACTGACGTGAACCCGCCCGGGCACGCCCGCCGGGCGCGGGTCTCGCGCGCCGGTCCGCCAGCCCCTGCCTAGCCTGTCGGCATGCGACGCTTCGACGACGAGGATCTCACCGGCGCGGAGTTCCGTGAGTGCGACCTGAGCAGGGCGCGGCTGGTCGGCGTGGTCATGCAGGACGCCGAGATCGACGGCTTGGTCACCAACCTGGTGGTCAACGGGGTCGAGGTCATGTCGTACGTCGAGGCCGAGCTCGACCGCCGGCATCCGGTGCGGCTGCTGATCCGCTCCGACGAGCCGGGCGACCTGCGGGAGGCTTGGCGGCAACTGCGGGCCGACTGGGCCATGACCGTCGAGCGGGTCCGGTCCATGCCCGTGGGCAGCGAGCATCGCGGCGTCGACGGGGAGTGGTCGATGGTCGAGACCCTCCGTCACCTCGTCTTCGTGCACGACTCGTGGTTCCGGCGCTGCGTGCTGGGGCTGACCGAGCCGTTCACGGCCGTAGGCCTGGCACCGTCATTCGTGCCGGACCAAGAGGAGGGGTTCGATCGGTCTGCCCGTCCGAGCCTCGAGGAGGTGCTCGGCGTCCGCGACCGGCAGGCTTCGGAGCTGGAGGCGTGGCTTGCCCAGGTCACACCCGAACAGCTCGCGCAGACCGCTCCAGTGCCCAACGACGACCGGTGGCCCCCGTACGCCAGAGGGCGGCGGGTACGGCAATGCCTGGGCACCGTCCTCAACGAGGAATGGGCCCACCACGGCTTCTGTGTACGCGACCTCGACAAGCTGTCGGCGCAGGAGGCTCCGCAGACCCAGTGATGGCAGAACTCGACGTCCGGTAGGCGTAGGGCAAGGCCAGCGCCAGCGGCGGTACGACACGGCGCACCCGGTCAGCTTGCTCGGCCAGCCCCGACGGCCACCGACTGGCTCGATGGACGCAACAGCCTCCGAGTCAGTGGCTGACCGCCTCAACGGCGTGCCGAGCGGACAGGTACGTGCCGTAGGCCGAGAACGCTGTCATAGCGGCTGGAACTGCGCACGGTCTGGGTCATGATCAGTTCGTACTCGATCGGGGTCGGCGACCGCACCGAGCAGCTGGGCAACGAGGTGCGAGCGACCGCGGTGGAGCAGGCCGCCTCGGGACCCGGCCCGGCGATCCGGCGCTCGACCGCTACCTCGCCGCGCAGGCGCTCGCCGACGCCGAGCTTGAGCATCTGGGCCTGCGCCGCTGACCGCGTACCGGCAACCAGGCCGATCATCCCCCACCGGAGCGGTGGTCAGCCGGGGTCGGCCAGAAAGCCGACCGCGACACAGACGGCCATCGCCACGACCAGCACTGTGACCGCGGCGACCGAGTGGACCGGGACCGGCGACCTCCCCTCGGCGACCGCCGCCAGAATGCGGTCCCGCCGGACCCGGGCGAGCAGCAGCAGGCAGATCGCCGCGACAGCGGCGAGGGCGGTGGCCACGATGTCCACCGCCGCCCCCGTCAAGGCCGCATGCCGGGCCAGGATGCCGCTGAGGGCGGCGGCGCCGATGGCGGTACGGGTCCAGGACAGCGTGGTGCGCTGCGGCTGCAGGCCAGGGTCGTCGGTCATTCGCCGGTGGTCAGCATCAGCGCGAGGACGATCGCGGCGACCACGGCCAGCGAGACCGCGAGCAGCAGGAGCATCGGGCTGTGCGGCAGCGGCCCCTTGTGCCGCATCGCCCGCTCGTTGCCGGACCAGCGACGGTACGCCAGCACGACGATCGCGAGACCGTCGACGGCCAGGACCACGCTCAGCGCGGTGCGGGCGCCGGGGACGTGGAACGGCGGCACCAGTTGGGCCAGCGCGACCGCCGCCGCGAGCAGGGCCAGCGACGTGCGTACCCAGGCGAGGAAGGTCCGCTCGTTCGCCAGGGTGAAGCGGTAGTCGGGGTCCTCGCCCTCCTCGTACCACCGGGGCCGGGACCGTGACGGGCGAGCCACCGGCTCTGACCTCCTCATCCCGACTCTGGCACCGTCGACGCAATGTAGCGAACGGCCGGTCATGCCCCCGGCATCCGCTGGATGTGACCGCCTCGCAACCGGAGCCGGCTGGGCGCCTTCTCTGTCTTCCCTCACGGGTAGGTCGGCTGCCCCAATGGACTTGGGTCTGAAAGGCCGGTTGAGGTGCCGGGTGGATGGGTCGAGTATCAGGCTGGACGCGATCGTCCAGGGGGACCCCATGGCTGGACCACTGACCGGGCCGTTGAGCGCCGTGCGGCTTCCGGACGGAAGCACTGCGCCGTTCTACGTCGTGCCGTTCGACGCCGACGGCGTGTGTACGGGGCCGCGGACAGCGGATGAGGCGGTCGACGCGGCGGCCGGCGCGACCGACGTGTTCTTGTTCTCGCACGGCTGGAACAACGACTGGGGTACCGCGACCGGGCGCTACTTCGACTTCCTGCACCAGTACGCGGTGCTGCGTGCGCAACGCTGGGAGCCGCCGACCCGGCCGTACCGGCCGGTGCTCGTCGGCGTGTTCTGGCCGAGCGAGGCGCTGGTGTCCGGCGATCGGCAGGCCCCCGACATCGCCGCCGAGGCGGGCCCGGGCACCGCGGCTCCCGACCCGGGGCTGGACGCGATCGGGAGCCTGCTGCCCGCGGACGACCGGGCCCGGTTCTACGAGCTCGCGGCCGCACCGTCCGGGCTGTCCGGCGACGAGGCCGACGAGCTGGCCGCGCTCGTCGCGCCGGCGCTGGCAGGCCCCCCCGACGAGCTCGGCGAGCCCGGCGACCCGCCGAGCCCCGAGGAGGTGCTGGCGATCTGGGCGAGCATGGCCGGCGACGACGAGCCCGTCTCCACCGGGGCCGGCGGCTTCGTCGACGACGTGCCCGCCGACGCGGCGGCACCGGAGACCGCCGGACTGCTCGACGTGCTCAAGAAGCTCGACCCGCGTCAGCTGGTCAAGGCGGCGACCGTGCTGCTGATGAAGGACCGGGCCGGCCGCGTGGGCGGTCGCGGCGTCGCCGAGCTGCTGCGGAGGCTGGTCGATGCGTCGCCGGACGTACGGGTCCACCTGATCGGCCACTCGTACGGCTGCAAGGTCGTGCTCTCCGCGCTCTGCAACGGCAGCGCCCCGAGCCGCAAGGTGGACTCGGTGCTGCTGCTGCAGCCCGCGCTGTCCGCGCTCTGCTTCGCGACGGACGTCGACGGCACGGGCCGGCCGGGCGGCTACCGCGCGGCGCTGGAGCGGACCCGGCAGCCCGTGCTCACCACGTTCTCCAGCCACGACTTCCCGCTGACCCGGGTGTTCCACCTCGCGGTCCGGCGCGCCTCCGACCTCGGCGAGGCGGTCATCGCCGGGGTGCCGTTGCCCAGCAAGTACGCGGCGCTCGGCGGCTTCGGCCCGCACGGCGCCGACGACGACACCGTCGTGGTGCAGCCGAAGTCGCCGCCGGCCGGCTATCCGATCGTGGGCAAGCGGGTCGTGGGCGTGCAGGGCGACTCGGTGATCTCCGGGCACGGCGCGATCACGAACCCCGCCACCGCCTGGATGCTCCTCGACCAGGTCATGACCTGAGCCGATGGCCGTCCTGATCCGCACCGACCACGGCCTGCCCACGCTGCAGATTGCGCTGGTCCGGGTGACGCTCGCCAGCGGCCGGCCCGAGGAGCAGGTCGTGCTCCGGACGGTCATCGGCGACCGGTCGCCGCGGGAGGTCCTCCGCTGCGCTCCGGCCGACCTCGGCCTGCGTGACGACACCGACCCGCCGCCGGAGCAGTCGTTCCGGCTCCCGGACGGCGCGGGCCGCGAGGTCGCCGACGCCGTCGCCGCCATGGACGCCGAGGGGGCGCACCGCGGCGCGTTGTGGCTGGAGCTGCCGCCGCCGTGCGGCGACCTGCACCTGGTGCCGTGGGAGCGGCTGCTGGCCACGGCGGTCACCGACCGGCCGGTGCTGCGGCTGCCGTACCACACGCTGCGCCCGCGCACGTCGTACGACGTCTTCCGGGTCGCGCTCACGTGCCCGCTCTCGCGGGGCGCACTCCCCCGTGATGCCGGGCTCCCGGAGGTCGTCGCCGCGCACGCCCGCCGCTGGGTCACCAGCTCGAACGGCAGCGCCCGCGTCGACGTCTTCGTCCGCGACGAGACCGCCCCGGCGGTGCGCGAGCTGGTGGCGGACCTGCCCCAGGTCGTCGTCCAGGACCCGTCGTACGCGCAGGACCTGCCGGCCAGCGGCGAGGGCAGCGGCATCTCGCCGGCGGACCTGACCACCAACCCGTGGCTGCTGTGGATGGCGCACGCCCTGGGTGGGCAGGCGGTCGACGTCGTGCACGTGCTGACGTACGGCGACCTCGGCGTGAGCGGCGGGCGGATGATGCTGGCCCGGTCGCCGATCGCGGGCGGCGACCGGGACGTGTGCCTGCTCGTCGGCGCGACCCCGCTCGGGGGTGCGCTCGCGCAGCTCGGCGCCTGGGCGCTGGTGCTCTCCGGCCTCGCCGGCGACCCCTCACCGGCCGGCCTGCGGGACCTGGCGGACTCGATCGCGCGGCTGCGGCCCGGCGCCGTCGTCGCGCACGCCGTCACCGGCTCGGACACCGCGCAGTTCGGCGCCGCGGTGGCCCGCGTCTTCTCCGGCGGACCGGCGATGACCGCGCTGCCGACGCTCACCTGCTGGGTGCACCCGGAGCTCGTCCGCGTCACCGCCGACGAGGCCGAGGCGCTGCTGCTCACGCCGGAGGGCCAGTCGGCGGTGATCCCGCAGACCACCGGGGACGTGCTCGGCAAGGTGGGCACCCCGGCCTGGGTGGCCGCCGGCACCCGGTTCCTGGAGGCGCAGCAGGCGGACTGGATCGGCTCGACGCAGCACGGCGCGGCCGACGACACGGCGAAGAACGCGCTGCACTCGGTGTCGGAGCTGCTCGACGCGCACGTGCGCAAGCACATCGTCGAGCCGGACGCCGGGGAGGGGACGACATGACCGGGCGCCCCCGGCTGGTCTTCGAGCTGTCCGACGCGATCGCCCGCGACGGCACCCGGATGGTGGAGATCGCGCTGCGCGAGCCGCGAACGCCGGGTGTCCCGCGGCAAGAGTTCCCGTACCGCGGGGACGAGCCGATCTTCGTCGGCTTCGCCACGCTGCCGCTCGCGGCCGACGCGCTCCGGTCGGTCGGCCGCGCGCTGTACGAGGCGGTGACCGAGCACCCGGCACTCTCCGACACGTTCGCGGAGGTGTTGCGGACGCCCGCGAGGTACCCGCTGTTCGTCCAGATCGACAGCAGCTCCCCGGTGGAGTCGCTGCCGTGGGAGACGCTCTGCACCGACGACGGCGTCTTCCTCGGCCTGGACGAACGCTGGTCGATCGGGCGGATCGTCGACCCGGGCCGGCCGCCGGCGGCGCCGTGCGACCTGCAGCTGCCGTTGCGGATCGCCGCGGTGCTCTCCGCGCTCGGCGTGCCCGCCGCACCCGAGTGGGAGTCGCTGCGGGACAGCATCGCCGCGGCCGGCCTGCCGGTGGAGCTGCTCGTGCTCGCCAGCGAGGACGATCTCGCCGGAGAGATCGCGAAGACCGCGGTGCCCGCCGGGGTGTCGATCACCGTCGAGCGGGTGCCGGCGACCACGGAGGCGCTGCAGGAGCGGATCCGCGCGTTCGACCCGCACGTGCTGCACTTCTTCTGCCACGGCTCGGCGCAGGGCCGGTCGCCGTACGTGCAGATCGCCGTCAGCTCGGACTGGGTGTCCGACACCAAGCACAGCCTCTACCTCGAGGCCTCGCAGTTCCGCGACCTCACCGAGCGCACGTCCGACCGGCCCTGGCTGCTCGTGCTCAACTGCTGCGAGACCGCGGCGTCCACCACCGCGGACAATCTGCAGTCGCTCGCGCTGCGGCTGGTCCGCGACGCCGCCCTGCCCGCGGTCGTCGGGATGCGGGAGCCGGTCTCCAGCACCGACGCGAGCCTGTTCACCGGCGGGTTCTACGCGGAGCTGCTGACCGAGGTCGCCGAGCGGCAGACGGGCGTCGTGCCGGCCGACGAGCCGGTCAACTGGGCCCGGTACACCGTGCGCGCCCGGAACACGCTGCTGGACAAGCACGGGATGCCGCGCACCGCGGCCGCGGAGAGCACGCGGGAGTGGACGCTGCCGGTGGTGTACCTCCGGCCGGACCCGTTCGTGGTGCGGTCGACGGCGGTCGGGACCGGTCCGGCGGTCGCGGTCGAGCCGGCGCCGGGGGCCGTCCCGCAGCCGGAGCCCGTCACGCCGCTGGGGGCCGTGCCCCCGCCGGGGGCCGTGCCGCCACCGGGACCCGTGCCGCCGCCAGGGCCCGTCCTGCCACGGGGGCCCGTGCCGCCGCCAGTCGTCGTGCCTCCGCCGCCCGCGCCGGGTGCGCCTCCCCGGCCTGCCCAAGCTCCGTTCCCCGCCGGGGTGCCCGCGCCCGCCGAGGAGCCGACCCCGGTGGCGCCACCCGGAGCCGCGCCCGGCGGAGCCGCACCCGACGGGGCCGCGCCCGTTGGCGGGGCCGCGCCCGTTGGCGGGGCCGCAGCCGTGGGCGAGACGGCGCCGGGGGCGGGCGGTGAGCCCGAGCGAGCGGCGCGGCTGGAGGCCGAGCTGCTGACCGGCCTGCTGACCCGGCTCCCGGCCGGCACGCCGGACGACCTCGTCGCGGACATCAAGGAGCGGCTGCGCGCCCTCGGCGTACCGGTGACCGCGCCGCCGCCCCAGGCCCCGGCACCAGTGCCCGTCGGCGCCCTCCCGGCGGGAGGCGGCGGATGACCGGTCCCGGCGAGGCCCCGGCCGGCCCGGGCGACGAGCCGGTCCAGCTCGACGCGTACACCGGGGACGAGCCGGTCACCGGTCGCTTCGCCGCCGACGACCGCCCGTGGGCGCTGGGCGGTCCGGCCGTCGAGGTCGACCGCCAGCTCGTGCCCACGCCGGCGAAGCCCGAGGACTGGCGCGACGAGCGGGTCGGCTGGGGCGTGATCCTCCCGGAGCGCCCGGGCCTCGACGAGGCCGCGCTCGCCAGGCCCGACGACGCCGGCGAGGCGATCACCGCGCTCGTCGCCTCCCGCCCGCACGCGCAGGTGCTCCGCTACCGCGCCGGCGGCGGCCTGTCCGACTGGACGCTGCGGAACTACGGGACGGGCAGCCAGCCGCTGTCCGCGACCGCGGAGGTCGGCACCGGGCCGGGCCAGCTGCCGGCGTACCTGCTGATCGTCGGCAGCCCGGCCGAGATCCCGTGGCAGGTGCAGTACGGGCTCAACCCCGTCCGCCAGGTCGGCCGCCTCGACCTGGACGAGGCGGGGATGCGCAACTACGTCACCGCGCTGATGTCGGACTGGTCCGGCTCGGCCTGCCGGTACGCCGCGCCCGTCGTCTGGGCCGTCGACACCGGCGCCGGCGACATCACGACGCTCATGCGGGAGGCCGTCGCGGCGCCGCTGGTGGACCGGTTCCGCGGCGACACCGACATGCCGGATGCCGCCTACCTCGACGGCTCCGCGGCCCCGGCGACCGCCCAGGCCCTCGCGACCGCGCTCGCGACGAGCCGTCCCGCGCTGGTCGTGACCAGCAGCCACGGCCTCACCGGCCCGCTGCGCGACATCGACCTGATGCGCTCACAGCTCGGCCTGCTGGTCGACCAGACGCACGGGGTCGTCCGCCCCGAGGCGCTGCTGGCGAGCTGGCAGCCCGACGGGGCGATCTGGTTCGCCCAGGCCTGCTGCTCGGCCGGCAGCACCAGCCCGAGTCTCTACAGTGGACTGTTCGAGACCGGCGGCCTCGTCGCCGAAGTGCTGGACGGCGTCGCGAAGGTCGGCGCGACGACCGCGCCGCTGCCGCGCGCCCTGCTCGGCGCCGAGAAGCCGCTGCGCGCGTTCGTCGGCCACGTCGAGCCCACCTTCGACTGGACCATGCGCTTCCCGCCGAACCGCCAGCGCCTCACCTCGAGCCTGCAGGTGGCCCTGTACGACCGGCTCTGCGCCGGCATGCCGGCCGCTCTCGCCCTGAGCCCGCACTACACCCCGGTCGGCTCCCTGCTGTTCAGCCACACCCGGGCGGTCCAGCGCTTCAACGAGGCTCCCTTCGGCACGGCCGGCGCCGCGGTCACCCGCGGCGCGCTCGACATGGCCGTCTACAGCAAGGTCACCTCGTACGACCGTCTCAGCACCGTCCTGCTCGGTGATCCCACCGTCGCTCTGCCCATCCCCCGGCAGGCACGCTGACGCTGCGCTGCGTCCTAGGCACCCCGAACGCGGGCCCTTGGTCCCTGTGGCGGCCCCGCCGCGCGGGCAACGCTGTACGCGACACAGCCCGTTCGGCGCCGTACGGCTCGGACCGGCACCTCGGCGAGGAGACCCCTATGGGACTGACCGACCGCCAGCGGGGGCGACCAGCGACCGGACGTGGCACCTGGCCGACGGACCACGCCGGGCTGGAGGTGTTGTCCCCCGCCGAGTGCCTGGACCTGGCCGCCAGCCGCCCGATCGGCCGGATCGCGCTCGTCCGCGACGGCTGCATTGACGTGTTCCCGATCAACTACTGCGTGGTCGACCGGACGGTGGCGTTCCGGACGGCCGGTGGCGCCAAGTTCACCGCGGCGTTCCGGGGGTCGGTGGTGGCGTTCGAGGTCGACTCGTACGCCGCCCGCCGGCGTACCGGGTGGAGCGTCGTGGTCAGGGGTCGCGCCGAGAGGGTGACCGACGAGGCGGCGATCGCCCGGTTGGAAGCGACCGGCCTGCGCACCTGGTCGCCCTCGGCACCGCAGGCCGAGTGGGTCATCATCCGTCCCGACGAGGTGTCGGGGCGACGGCTGCGAAGGCGCCCGCGGTGAGGGCGGCAGCGGGCCGGCGGCGGGCCGGGCCCTGGTTCGGAGGCCGTCCGGGGCTCGCCGTCGCCGTGGCCGTCGCCTTGTTCGCCGGGGTGCTGGCCCTGCGGTTCGCGGTGGAGTCCGCCCAGGACCCGGTCACGCTGCTGTTCTGCCTGCCGGCGGCGCTGCTGGCGACAGCGTTCGGTCGGCGCGGTGGGTTGCTGGGCGGGCTCGCCGCCACCGTGCTCGTCGCGCTGTGGGTCGGCGTACGGCAGGTGGACCTCTCGGTCCTCGGGTGGGCGACCATGATCGTCCCGCTGCTCCTGCTGGGCGGGCTGCTCGGCGACGCGGTCGACCGGCTGCATCGCTCGGAGGAGGAGCGCCTCCGGCTCGAGGCCGCGGCCCAGGGGCACCGGGATGCGGTCGAGATCAACGACAGTGTCGTGCAGCGGCTGGCGGCGGCGAAGTGGGCTCTCGAGTCCGACCGCTCCGACCGGGCGCTGGAGATCGTCACCCAGACCCTCGACGTCACCCAGGCTCTCGTCTCCGACCTGCTCCGGGACGCCGGGATGGGCGTCAACGGCGAGCGGGGCGGACGGGCACCGGCCGAGAAGCGGTGACCCTGACCGGCACGGCGGTCAGCCGGCGCGCGGCGTCGGACCCAGGACGCGGACGGCGCCCGGCACGGTCTGGGCGACCCGCCGGGCCACCTCCGGCTGGGACGCCCGACCGGCGGCGGTCAGCTCGACGACGCCGTCCCGGACCGCGGCCCGCCACTGCTCGTCCGGCAGCGCCGCGGCGACGGCGGTCTCGACGTCGGCGGCGATCTCCGCGTCGGGACGGGCGAGCAGCCGGAGCAGGTCACGGCGGCTGACCACGCCGACGACCCGGTCGTCCTCGGTCACCGGGATGCACACGATCCGGTCCTGGAGCATGTGCTGCAGGAAGAGCGCGGCGTCCGCGGTCGGCGGCAGCGTGATCACCTCGCGGGTCATCACGTCCTGCACCGTCACCGGCAGCGGCGAGGTGTCCGGCGGCACCCGGCTGATCCGCGCCAGCGGATCCGGCGGCACGTCCTGGGCGAGCAGGTCGAGCTCGCTGACGATGCCGACCAGCCGCCCGCCGCCGTCCACCACCGGCGCGGACGCCACGTTGCGCTCGGCCAGGGCCGCCGCGGCCGCCTTGACCGGTGTGTCGGGGCGCAGCGTCAGCACGTCGGTGGTCATGAACGCGGTCGCTCGCACGGCCCACTCCTCGGTCGGTCCCGCCCGACCGTACGGGTGACGGCCGTCCGGCGGCCAGCGCTGGAGGTCCCGGTGCGGTGGGGACTTCCGGCTCTGCCCCGCGCCGGCCCCGGCGGATCGAATGGAGGTGACGCCGGAACGAGGAAGGTGACGACGATGGATGCCCAGCGACAGGGAGTCCTGGTCGCGGTGGACCGGTCCGAGTGCAGTCGGGAGGCGGTGACCTGGGCGGCGCGTGACGCCGCGGCGCGCGGCTGCGGCCTGACGGTCGCCCATGTGATGGACCTGCCGAGGATCGCCGACGTGCCGCTGACCACCGAGCTGCTGAGGGCCACGTCCGGCGAAGGCGAGAAGACGCTGGACCGGGCGGTCGTCCACAGCCACCGGGTGCGGCCCGGCGGCGACACCCGACGGACGCTGGCCAGCGGCAACCCGGCGGCCGAGCTGCTGCGGCTGGCCGCGGACGCCGACGAGGTGGTCCTCGGCTCGCGCGGGCACGGCGGCTTCGCCACCCTGCTGCTCGGCTCGACGGCGGCGCAGGTCGGCGCGCACGCCCCCTGCCCCGCGATCGTCGTCCGGGGCCACGCCGCGCCCGGCGGCCCGGTCGTCGTCGCCGTCGACGGGTCGGAGCGCGGCGAGGCCGCCCTCGAGTACGGGTTCGCGTACGCGGCCCGGCACGGCCTGCCGCTGCACGCGGTCCACTTCTACCCGGTGTCGGTGACCGTGCCGGCGTACGGCCTGCCGCCGCTCGACCTGCCCAACCTCCACGATGAGGCGAGTCACATGCTGGCCAAGGCGGTCGACCGGTGGTCGGCCAAGTATCCCGAGGTGCCCGTCACGTGGGCGGTGCGCGACGGGGCGCCGGCCCACCGGGTTCATGAGGCCAGCGAGGGCGCCAACCTGCTGGTCGTGGGGTGCCGCGGCCACGGCGGCTTCGCCGGGATGCTGCTCGGCTCGGTCAGCCAGGCCGCGATCCGGCACGCCCACTGCCCCGTCGCCGTCGCCCACTGAGCCGACCCGACAGTGGCCGCGGACCCTCTGGTCCGCGGCCACTGGTCGTCGTCGGCGCTCACCGGCCCGCCAGCACGGCGGAGGTCCCGCCCGGGAGCCCCGCGGGCGCGGCGGAGGTCCCGCCCGGGAGCCGGGCGGGACCTCTGCCGCTTCGGAGGTCAGACCCCGGCGCCCTGCCCGGCGCCGGCGGCGGCGGCGGCGAGCTGCTCGCCCCAGCGGCGGGCGCGCTCGACCTCACCGTCCCGCAGCGGGCCGAACGTGTCGGTGACCCAGAAGCTCTCCGGCCGTGCCACCGTACGGAAGCCCCGACCGCGCAGCAGCTTGTCGGCGGCGCGGGCGGCGGAACCCGGCATCCACGGCCGGCCGACGCGGGTGTCGAACGCGGCCGCGGCGGTGCCGTGCGGACCCGGTCGGGCGCCGGCGAGCCACTCCCGCACCCCGACCTCGATCGGCCCGACCGGGTGCCCGCCGCGCTCCCCCTGCCGCCGGGCGTCGTGCCGGGTGTTCGGCCGGGTCATCCCGAAAGCGTGCGTCGGTCCCCCGACCACGACCAGGTCGACGCCGTCCATCGCGACGCCTGCCGCACCCACCTCCACCACGTCGACCGCCAGCTTCGACGACAGCCCCTCCGCGACTGCCTCGGCCACCTGCCTCGTGTTGCCGAACATCGACTCGTACACCACTTGCGCACGCATGCCGATCACCTCCGATCCCATCCTCGGACTCCCCCGACCGCCTTCCCAGGGCCGAAAGCCCCTTCCCGCGCGCGTAGTCCTTTGTGGACCGCGTCGGCGAGCCAGACGGTCGGGACGACACACGCCGCGACGGCCCAGCCGGTGGCGGGCGGCACCGCCTGGCCGAGCAGGCCTGCGACCGGCGGCACGCCGAGGAACACGGCGAGGAGTCCGAGCTCCACGAGGACGGCGCCGACCAGCAGCGGGTTGCCGCGCCAACCGGTCCGGCCGATCCAGCGGGACTCGCTGCGACAGGCGTAGGCGGTGGCGAGCTGGCCGAGCACGACGGTGGCGAAGGCCGTGCCGGATGCGGTGGCGAGCAAGCTCGCCGGCGGGGTGTCGCCCCAGCTCCACCCGCCGGCCACGAGCACGGTGGTGAAGGCGGCCATCACCACCGCGGCCTCGGCGGGTCCGAGCACGCCAAAAACCCGCCAGAGCATCCGCCGGTCGAGCAGGTTGCCGGTGCGGGGCGGCCCGGCGAGCGTACGTGGGTTCGGTGGCTCGGCCCCGAGGGCGAGCGCCGGCAGCAGGTCGGTGCCGATGTCGATGGCCAGGATCTGCAGGACGCCGAGGGCGAGGGGGAACTGACCAGCCGCGAGCGCCCAGATCAGGAACGGGGTCAGCTCCGCCACGTTGTCCACCAGGTGGTAGGTGAGGAACCGGCGCACGTTAGCGAAGGTGGCCCGGCCCAGCTCGACAGCGGAGACGATCGTGGCGAAATGGTCGTCCAGCAGGACGAGGTCGGCCGCCTCACGGGCCACGTCGGTGCCGGACCGGCCCATGGCGATGCCGATGTCCGCCGCTCGCAGGGCGGGACCGTCGTTCACGCCGTCCCCGGTCATCGCGACCACGTGGCCGCGGGCGCGGAGGGCTTGGGCGATGCGGAGCTTGTCCTCCGGCTCGACCCGGGCGACGACCACGCCGTCCCGGTCCAGCAGGGCGCCCAGAGCCTCGTCCGTCGCCGGAAGGTCGGCACCGGTCAGCACCAGGCCGGTGTCGCCGAGCAGGCCGACCTCGCGCGCGATCGCGGCCGCGGTCGCCGGGTGGTCCCCGGTCACCACCGCGATCCGGATGCCAGCGGCCCGGCACCGTTCGACCGCGTCCCGGACCCCCTCCCGCGGCGGATCCTCCAGTCCGACAAGGCCCAGTAGTTCCAGGTCACGCTCAAGCAGGTCCGGATCGTCCGGCGCCGGGCCGGCTGGGGCGGTCCGGCGTGCCACGGCGAGCACGCGCAACCCGCGGGCGCTGAAGTCGGCCAGCACCGCGGCGGCTGCGGCCGCGCCGGTCGAGCACCGTGGCAGCACCGCGTCCGGTGCGCCTTTGGTCAGCACCGTCCCGTCCGCGATGACGGACATCCGCCGACGGTGGGGGTCGAAGGGGTAGCGCCGGTACGGCGCCGGGCCCGGCCCGGCGCCCGCCCGGAGAGCGAGGACGTGCAGGGCGACCTCCATCGGGTCGCCCTGGGGCGCCCACCGGTCGTCCCGCTGCACGAGTCGCCCGGTCGAGCAGGCGACCGCCGTGGCGGCGAGCTGCCGCACGGCCGGCAGCACGTGACCAGCTGTCTCGATCTCACCGGCCGGCGAGTAGCCCTCCCCCCGTACGGTCGCCCGGCCGGACGGTGTCCAGACCGCGACGACCGACATCTCGTTCCGGGTCAGCGTGCCGGTCTTGTCGGTGCAGATGAAGGTCGTCGAGCCGAGGGTCTCGACCGCGTCCAGCCGGCGGACGAGCGCGTTCCGGTGCGCCATCTGCCGCGCGGCTCGGGCCAGCGACAGCGTGACGGTCGGCAGCAGACCCTCGGGCACCAGTGCGACCGTCACACCGACGGCGAACAGGAACCCCTCGGCGCGGCTTCGGCCGACGACAGTCCGCGGGGCGCCGGGGCCGGCCGTGTCGCCGCCGCGCTCGTCGCCGTCACCAGATTCCCCCTTGGTCAGGCCGGCAGGTGCAGGACGGCCGCGCCGCTGTAGCGGCCGGCAGCCAGGTCGGCCAGAGCGCGGTCGGCCTCGGTCCACGGGTACGGCACGGTGGTCGCGTGCAGGCCGTGTCGGGCGGCCAGGGTGAGGAACCGCTCGCCGTCGGTGCGGGTGTTCGCGGTGACGCTGCGCAGACGGCGTTCCTGGAAGAGGGTGTCCGCATAGGACAGCACCGGGATGTCGGACAGCCAGATCCCGGCCACCGCGAGCGTCCCGCCGCGGTCGAGCGCCCGCAGCGCGACCGGCACGAGGTCGCCGGCGGGCGCGAACAGCACGGCGCCGTCGAGGCGCTCCGGTGGGTGGCCGGCGGCCGGCCCGACCGAGTCGGCGCCGAGCTCGGCGGCAAGCTCCTGGTTCCCCTCCCCGCGGGTCAGCACATGCACCCGCAGGCCCTCTCGGAGCGCGAGTTGCGCCGTCAGATGCGCGGAGGCGCCGAAGCCGTAGATGCCCAGGCTGCCTCCGGGCGGCACCGCGGCCGCGCGCAGCGCCCGGTAGCCGATGATCCCCGCGCACAGCAGCGGCGCCGCCTGCTCGTCGGGCAACCCGGCCGGCAGCCGGTACGCGTACTCCTCGGCCACCAGGCAGGCTTCGGCGTACCCGCCGTCGACGTCCCAGCCGGTGAAGGTCGGGTGGAGGCAGAGGTTCTCCGCGCCGCGCCGGCAGAACCGGCACCGGCCGTCGGTTCCGCCGAGCCAGGCCACCCCGACCCGGTCCCCCATCGCGAACCGCGCGACGCCGGGACCGAGCGCCTCGACGGTGCCGACGATCTCGTGGCCCGGTATGACGTCCCGCCGCCGCGGCGGCAGGTCGCCCTCGGCCAGGTGCAGGTCGGTGCGGCAGACCCCGCAGCAGCGGACCCGCAGCCGGACCTGGCCCGGCCCCGGCGTGGGCAACGGCCGGTCGACCAGCGCCAGCGGACCGGTCGCCATCGGACCGGGGCTGCGGACCACCCATGCCCTCACCGGGTCACCGCCCGCTCCGCGTCCTGCTTGGCCAGCCGCAGCCAGCGGCGCATGATCAGGCCAGCGAACGGGCCGACGAACCGCCAGTAGCGGCGGAACCGGGCCGCGGAGTCCGGGTCGGTGGTGGCGGTGCGGGTCTCGGTGCTCAGCAGGGAGGCGTCGACGCCGTACGGCACGACGCGGAAGTTGACCGCGCACTTGCCGTAGCCGGGCTCGGTGAAGCCGGCGAACCCGGCCGGCTCGATCCGGCGGAACTCCAGCTCGGTCAAGGCCATGAACTTGCCGATCATGCCGACGACGAACTCGCGGCCAGGCTCCTCGTCGAGCACGACGAAGGCCTCGGTCGCCTCGTCGGCGGACAGCGCCCCGGGCGCGGCGGGCGACCGGCGCAGCTTGGCGGGCAGGGCCCGCAGCCGGCCGAGCACGGTCATGAGCGGGAAGGAGCGGGCGACCTGCTCCGGGTCCAGCGCCCGCACAGCCGCGTAGGTCGTCTCCGGTGGCGCGTCGACGACGACCGCGGTGAAGAGACGAGCCTCGTAGGCCGGGAGCTGCTGGTGCAGCAGCAGGTCGCCGGTGCGGCCGGTGTCGACGGTCATCGTGTCGTCCTTCGGGTCGGGACTCACAGCACCAGCCGGTGCTGGAGGTGCGCGGCGGTGAGGGCGCCGATGCCCGCGGGCAGCCACCAGGTCAGGAGTCGGTGGAGCAGGACGCCGGCGCAGGCGGTCGCGATGGGGACCCCGAGCGCGACGAGGCCGGCGAGCAGCAGCAGCTCCACGGCTCCCGCGCCGCCGGCCGGGGGCAGGGCGGACCAGAGCAGCGGGGCCAGGATCGCCAGTGCGGCCACGACCAGGACTGGCACGTCCGCACCGACGCCATCGAGCACGGCCGCGAAGGCCAGCCCGTCGGCGGCCGCGGCGAGCCCGGCCCCGGCGGCCAGCGCAGCCGACCGGGTCCGCGGCTGCGGCGACCCGGCCGCGGCATCGGGCGGGATCGCCGCCGCCGGCCTGGCCACCCGGCCGAAGATCTGTCCCCAGGCGATGAGGACGGCTCCTGCACCGGCGGCCACGACCACGACCGCCGGCAGGGACGGGATCTCCCAGGCACCGACCGAGCCACGGACGGCGGCCACGATGACCGCCACGGTCGCCACGGCGACGCCGGCCCACCGCAGAGCCCGACCGACCCGGCCGAGGGCCTCGGTGGCCTCCCGCTCGGACAGCCCAGACCGCCGCAGGTACTGCAGGCCGGCGGCCCGGCTGCCCGGCCGGCCGCGGAGCAGGGCGGCACCGGTCGCCACGGCGTGCGCCATGACGATGCGGCCCAGCGCGAGCCTCCGGTCGACGACCGCCAGCGTCCCGCCGGCGACGGCGAGCCGCCCCGCCAGGACGGCCACCGCGGCCAGTCCGAGCCACCGCCACCATCCCGGCTGCGGCGCGCCGAGGACGGCCGAGCCGCCGGCGGCCAGCGGCAGGCCGAGGAGGACCGCCGCCGCGCCGGTGGCGACGAGGAGTCGCGAGAGCGGTCCGGCGGACCGGAGCCCCGGCGCCTCGGCCGGCGGGAGCGTCAACTGGGTCAGGACTTCCCGGCGAACCTCATCCAGCCGTCCCGGCTCGGTGCGCAGCCGGGCCCGGGTCGCGGCGGACACCGCCAGCGGCTGCAGCAGCGGCAGCGCCTCCCGTATCGGAGCGGGCCCCAGGACGCGGACGGCGGCGGCCACGACATCGGCGGGCGGCAGGCGGACCGACAGCGACGCGAGAAGCTCGGCGACGTCCGCCGCCAGGGCGTGATCGTCGGCGCCGACCTCGGCGTTGCCGAAGTCGACCAGCCACGGCAACCCGTGCGCGTCGATCACCACGCTGGCGTCGACGAGGTCGCGGTGGGCGATCCGGGCTCTCCGCAACACGGCGACCTGCCGCCAGATGCCCCGCAGCAGGTCCGGGGGCACCGCCGCCGGAGCCATGACGTCCACCGAGACCCCCGGGATGCGCTCCTGCACCAGCAGCGCCCGTCCCTCCGCCCGCCGGGCCAGAACGACCACGGGTGCGCGCACGCCGTGATGGCGGGCGGCAAGGGTGACCGCGGCCTCATGCTCGGCCTGGTGTCCGAGCGAGCTCAGCGCGTCGGTGTCCTTCACGTCGCGGACGGCGAGCAGCCGGGCCAGCCGGTAGACCCAGTCCTCGTCGAGCGGGTCGGGGTCCAACACCTTCACGAACAGCTCGCCGCCGTCGGTGCCGGTGGCGACGAACGGGTGGGAGCTGCGGGCGGCCACAGCAGCCGGCCGCAGCTCCCGGTGCGGCACGCCCAACCGGGTCAGCAACGCTGAGACGTGAGCCGCCGCCGGCGTCCAGCGGGGGACCCCGACGAGCAGGTGGAGGGCCGAGCCGAGCACCCAGCCCAGCGCGAGCCCGCCCACGACGTCGAGCGGCAGGTGCGCTCCCATGTAGACCCGGCTGACCGCGACCGCCCAGGCCAGCGTCCAGGCGATCCGCCGGCCCCGGCGGGTCAGGTACGGCGCCGCCGCGGTGGCGAGCGCGGCGGCGACCGCCGCGTGCCCGGAGACGAAGCCCAGCCCGTGCAGTGGCGGCTCGTGCAGGATCGCGCCCACCGGGAAGTCGGCCGGCCGGCCCCGGCCCACCGCGTCCTTGATGTACCGGGCCAGGAAGTACGCGGCCGTGCCGGCGACGGCGAGGTCCCGGGACATGGCGATCATGAGGTCGCCGGCCATCCGCATCCGCCGCCAGCCCGCGGCCAGCAGCGCGAGCACCGGGACGGCCACCACGTTGCCGAGCTGCATGACCGCCCAGACGACCGGGAAGAGCAGCTGCGGCAGGTCGTTGACGAGCCGGAAGACGTCCCGCTCGAAGAGCGACAGCCGGCCTTGCCGGGCGGCCAGGAAGCTCAGCCCGAGCACGGCGATCCCGAGGCCCACGCGCGCCACGTCGCCCACGTGACGGGTGCGCACCGCCGGCCCGGAGGGCCTCGTGCCCGGGCGGGAGGCGTCCCACGGCTCACCGATCCGCGCTCTGCGCTCCACCGTGGTCATGGACCCATCCCAGCGCCGGCGAGCACCACCGACCACGGACCTGCGGCACCAGATCGGGGTCCTTGGGCCCGGGACCGGGCCGCCCGGCGCCCGCGAGCATCGGAGGGACGTGTCGGGACGCGGCGGAGCCGCCCAACGAATCAGGCGAGGTCGGCGACATGGACGCTCTCCGCCGGGCGCTGGACCCGCTCCGCCGGGCGCCGCTGACCAAGGTGGACGACCCCACGAGTCCGGCTGCCCCGACCGCCCGGCTGCCGGTACGGCGCCGGCGGCCGTCCGGGCAGGGCCGGCCCGGACCCCGGCTCGTCGGGACCTCCGTACGGGTCTGGGCGGCCCTGGTCGCCGCGTCTGTCCTGGGCCTGCTGCTGGCTTCGGCCGGCCTGTTGCGTCCGGTGGAGTGGGTGGACCGGGCGGTGACCGAGGCACTCACCGGCCCCGGCACGTACTGGGCCGACGGCCCGGCCCGGGTCGTCGGGCAGCTCGGCGGTCCGGCGGCGTACCGGATGCTCTGGGTGCCGACCGTGCTGGTCCTGGCGTGGTACGCGCGCTGGCGGCACCTGGCCGTCTACCTCACCACGCTGTCGGTCGTCGCCGTCGTCGCCCAGGGACTCTTCGGGGACGCCTCCCTCCCCCGTGCGCTGCGGACGACGCTGAGCGGATCCGACCAGGACTACGTGCTCGCCTCCTGGCCGATCACCGTCTTCGCCGCGGTGGCAACCGCGACCGGCTACGTGCTGCTGCCCGCCGGGCGAGCGCGGCGGCGCGCCTTCGCCGTCGTGGTGGGACTCGTGGCGGCCCTGGCGCTGTCCCGGATGCACCTCGGGCTCGACCTTCTCTCCGGAGATTTGGCCAGCGCGCTGATCGGCGGCGGGGTGACCGCACTCGCGGTCACCCTGCTGGCCCCGGAGACCGACTTCCCGGTCGTCTACCACCGGCAGAACCGGGCGCACCTGAAGCTGGACCGGCCGCGCCGGCAGCGGATCGCCGACGCGGTGGCCGAGCAGCTGGGCATGCAGGTGACCGAGATCGCGCCCTACCGGCTCGCCGGTTCCGCCGGCTCGACACCCTGCCGGCTGAGCCTCGCCGGCGGACCGGCGCCGTTCCTGTTCGGGAAGCTCTACGCAACCAGCCACGTCCGGTCCGACCGGTGGTACAAGTTCGTCCGGCTGCTCCGGTACGGCCGGCTCGAGGACGAGGGCCCGTTCGCCTCGGTGCGGCGGCTGGTCGAGCACGAGGACTACATGCTCCGCCTCTTCCGCGACCAGGGACTGCGCGTTCCCGACCCGTACGGGGTCGTGGAGGTCGTGCCGGGCCAGGAGTACCTGCTGGTGACCGAGCTGGTGCCGGACGCGGACGAGGTGCTCGGCGCCGAGGTCGGCACCGAGGTCATCGACGACGCGCTGGCACAGGTCCGGCGGATGTGGGAGGCCGGCGTGGCTCACCGCGATGTCAAGCCGTCCAACATCCTCGTCCGGGACCGGCGCGCCTACCTCATCGACCTCGCCTTCGGCGAGCTGCGGCCCTCCCCCTGGAGGCAGGCCGTCGACCTGGCGAACATGATGCTCACCCTCGCGCTGCGGGCCGGCAGCCGGCGTGTCTACGACCGCGCGCTCCTGGTCTTCGACCCGCACGAGATCGCCGAAGCCTTCGCTGCCGCCGGCTCCGTGACCATCCCCCGGCAGCTGCACCGGCTGCTCGCCGGCGCGGACCTGGTCGCCGAATTCCGTGCACTCGCGCCGTACCACGCGCCGATCGCCATCCAGCGCTGGAGCGTGCGCCGCGTCCGGCTCGCCGTCGCGACCGCCGCCGGCGTGCTCGGCGCCCTCTTCCTGCTCGTCGCCAACCTCCGCGCCGGCCAGCTTCTCTGACCCGTCGTCAGGCGCCCGACGTCGGCGGCGGCCCCGGCGTCTGTGCAGCGCGCCCCTTGCGTTCCTGATCAGGTCGGGGGCAGGAGGATGTCCGGGACCGGGCGGCGGGACGCCTGCGGGGGCAGGGGGCCGGCCGGGCGGCCGAGGCGCAGCACGAGCTGGGGCCAGCCGTCGAGACGCAGCTCGTCGCGCAGTCGCCGGCGGAGGCCGGGCAGCTCGAGGGGCTGGTTGAGGTAGGAGGCGGCGTAGCCGTCGGCGGCGGCGGCGAGTAGCACCCGCATCAGGGCCTGCCCGCCGGTCAGCCAGTCCTGCGGGCGGTCGCCGGCCGTCTGCAGGACGGCGACCACGGGATGCGCCTCGGCCGGGCCGGCGTGCCGGGACCGGTCGGTCTCCCTGCCGCCGGCGAAGTCGCGCAGCGGGAACTCGGCCGTGTGCCCGGCGGCGCTGGTGACACCGAAGGCGGAGGGCGGGACACCGGCTCCGCCGGCGAGGGTGTCCGGGGCGGTCCAGTGGTGCAGCTCGTCGACGTACGCCGGGTCGCGCTGCTGCAGGTGCTCGGCCGTGGCGACGAGGTCGGCGACGCCGACGCGCTCGCCGGGTCGGGCGACCCAGCGCAGGCCGGCGCCCTCGGCCTCGGCGGCCTCGCTCCAGGCGACGTGCAGCGGGACGGGCACGTCCCCGGCGGTGAACGGGGTACGGACTGTGCGCCGGGCCGGCACCGCGGCCAGCAGCCGCCGCTCGGTCTCGGTAGCGGGTCGCCGGCCGGTCACCCGAAGCCGCACGACGAGGTCGGGCTCGCCGGGCACCGGCCACGGCTCGACCCGGACAGCACAGTCCAGGGTGGACAGCTTGAGCCGCAGCAGGTATGCGGTGGCGCCGAGACCGAGATGCGCCTGGCGGGTGGTGGGGTCGGCCGCCGGCAGCAGGCGGGTCCGGTCGATCAGCACGTCGACGTGCCGCGGCCCGATCCGGAACATCCACGGCTGCGCGTTGTGCAGCGAGGGCGCCAGCCGGGCGACGCCGGCCAGCTCGGCGGCGAGGGGCCGCAGGTCGGCGATCCCGGCGCTGGTGGCGGCGTTCATCTCGATGCCTCCTCGAGGACGGCAGCGCCGCCGGCCGGGATGATCCCGGCCGGCGGTGGTGCGGTCGGCGATCAGATGAGCCAGCGGTTCTGCTGGACGATGGGCTGGGCCTTCCACCAGCGGCCGAGGCCGAAGGTGTCACCGGCGTGGACGAGCGCCAGCGCGATCAGGACCAGCGCTCCGATGATGTGGTCGTCGACCACCGGGTTGTTCTCCGGCGGCAGGACGACCGTCCACATCAGGACATAGAGGAGCGCGCCGGAGACGGCCGCGACCCGCATCCCGATGCCCAGCAGCAGCGCGACACCGATGCCGAGCAGGCCGAGCATGAACAGCCAGTCCGCCCAGCCGGCGCCCGCGATGTCCTTGTAGACCCCCTCGAACGGACCGCTCGCGCTGTTCGCCAGGAAGCCCCGGGTCGGCGACCCGCCATTGAGCCAGGACCGCTCCGACGGGGTCGCGTAACCCAAGCCGAAGAGCTTGTCCAGGAACGCCCACAGGAACGTGAACCCGAAGACGATCCGCAACGTGGCGAAGACCACCCGTGCGGCCGCCCGCTCCCGCGGCGTCCGCGACTCTTCCGCGTCGACCAGTTCGCTGGCCGACCTGCCCTCGTACCTGGTGGTCATGGTGCCCTCCCGAGTCGGTCTCCCGTGTTGGGACAAGCCTCGCCAACCTGCCGGGCGACCGGCAGTGTCGAAGGTCCCGATCGACCCGGGACCCCCGGTCCGGCCCGGCGATCGCTTCCGCGCGCAGTCGCCTCGGTGGCACGATGGCCAGCAGGCGGAGCCCGACGAAGGGATGGTTCGGTGGCGGACCGGGCGAGGGACGGTTCGGACCCGGCCACCGAGCGGCTGAGCAGCGGGCTGTCGACGCTCCGGCTGGACGAGCTGCTGCACGAGGTGACCGACCGCCTCGCCCAGATCGCGGCGAGCCGGGACCAGCTGCACGGGCTGCTGGATGCCGTCGTCGGGGTGGCCAGCGGGCTGGAGCTGGCGGCGACGCTGCGCCGGATCGTCGAGGCGGCCGTGACGCTGGTGGACTCGGAGTTCGGTGCGCTCGGGGTGATCGGGCCCGACCGGTCGCTGGACCAGTTCGTCTACACCGGGATCGACGAGCAGACGCGGCAGCTGATCGGCCACCTCCCCGAGGGCCACGGCATCCTCGGCCTGCTCATCGAGGACCCCCGCCCGGTGCGGCTGCACCGGATCTCGGACCACGCCGCATCGTTCGGCTTCCCGCCGAACCACCCGCCGATGAACACCTTCCTCGGTGTCCCGGTCCGGGTCCGCGACGAGGTCTTCGGCAACCTCTACCTGACCGAGAAGCGCGGCGGGGACTTCACCACCGACGACGAGGCCGTCGTGCAGGCGCTGGCGGCCGCGGCCGGCGTGGCGATCGAGAACGCCCGGCTCTTCGAGCAGACCCGGCAGCGACAGCGCTGGCTGGAGGCCTCCAACGAGATCCGCGCCACGCTGCTGTCCGGCAGCGAGCCCGCCGACGCGCTGCGGCTGATCGCGACCCGTGCCCGCGAGCTGGCCGCCGCCGACGCCGTGCTGCTCCTGCAGCCCGATCCCGTCGCTCCCGACGAGCGCCTGGTGATCACGGTCGCCGACTGCGACGACTCCCCGGACCTGCACGGCCGCCGGGTGCCGATCGCGAGCTCCCTGGCCGGTCGGGTCCACCGGACCGGCGAGGCCGAGGCCGTCGATCACGTCGCCTTCACGGCGGAGGCGATCTCGGCCGAGCCGGCGCTGGCCGGGCATCCCGGCTACGGCCCCACGCTGGTCGTCCCGCTCGGCGGACCGGCGGAGACCGGCGTGCTGGCCGTCGCCAACCGGATCGGCGCGGGCCCGCTGAGCCGTGAGGTCAGGGAGCTGGTCCTCGCCTTCTCCGGACAGGCCGCGCTGACCCTGCGGCTGGCCGAGGCGCAGCGCGCGCAGGCCCAGCTCGCCCTCTACGCCGACCGCGACCGCATCGCCCGGGACCTGCACGACCAGGTCATCCAGCGGCTGTTCGCCACCGGCATGAGCCTGCAGAGCATCACCGCTCAGGTGTCCGGCCGAGCCGCTCAGGCCCGGCTGCACCGGGCCGTCGACGACCTCGATCTCACCATCCGCGACATCCGCACCACGATCTACGCCCTGCAGGCGCCGGTGGACGGGCCCCCGCCGCTGCCCCGGCAGATCCTCGACCTGGTCGACGAGGTCACCGGCGACGCCGGCCTGGAGTCCGACCTGCACGTCAGCGGGCCGTTGCACACCGTCGTCCCGCCCGAGGTCGCCGTCCACGCCCTGGCCGTCCTCCGCGAGGCGCTGACCAACGTCGTCCGCCACGCCAAGGCCGGGTCCGTCTCGATCCACATCGAGGCGACCGACCGGCTGCGCGTCCGGGTCACCGACGACGGCATCGGCATCCCGGCCGACAACGACCGCCGCAGCGGCCTGGGCAACCTCGCCGAACGCGCCGCCCAGCTGGGCGGCGCCCTGGAGCTCGGCACCGGTCCGGCAGGCACCGGCACCCGACTGATCTGGGAGGTCCCGCTCGACTGACCAGCCGGCTCCGCGTACGGACGCGGTACGGTCAGGCCGTGGGCTTGTCGCGCACCTCGAGGACGGCCGACAGGGGCCGGCGCGGCGTGCTGGCGGCGGCGGTGCGGTCGGCCGGCGGGTGGCCGAGCCGCAGCACCATCTGCGGGTGGTCAACCCAGTCCATCAGCGTCCGGAACCGCTCCCGGACGGCGGGCAGGTCGACCGCCTGGGTCATCGCCGAGCTGGCCAGGCCGAGCCGCTCGGCCTCCACCGACACCCGCAGGTACGCCTCGCCGGCCCGCAGCCGCTGCTCCGGGTCGTCGCCGCGGGTGAGCACCACCAGGTACGCCGGCTGCTCGTCGACGTCGCCGGCCACCTCCTGCTCGCCGCGGGTGCCGGCCTCGAAGTCCCGTACCGGCACGTCGGTGTGCCGGGGGCGGCCGGCGGTCGCATGGGGCATCGCCCCGGCCGGCACGCCCTCGCCGGCCGCCTCGGGCCACGAGCCGACCCAGCGGGCCAGCTCGGCCCGGTAGGCCGGGTCCTGGGTCTCGATCCGGTCCGCCCAGGACATCGCCACCGCGAGGTCCAGCCGCTGGTCGGCGCGCTCGACCACGTACGCGTACACGCCCTTGTCCCGGGACACGGCCACCAGGCGGTCGAGCAGCTCGACCGGCACCGGCTCGGGCGGGAACGGCCGCCGCTCGGTGTGTCGCCGCTCCGCGGCCACCGCCCGCTCCCGGGTCGCCTGGTCCGGCTCGACGCGGCCGGTCACCCGGACGCGGGCCAGCAGGTCCGGTTGGGCCGGGTCGGGGACGCGGTCCACCGCCGTGGCGAAGCCGGCCGCGGCCAGTCGCAGCAGGGCCAGGCTCAGCGCGCCGCCGCAGGAGATCAGCACCGACCGCCCGTCCGGGTCCGCGACGGCGAGCTGCCGCTCCCGGTCGGCGTACAGACTGAGCTCCCCGTCGGCCAGCGTCCACCGCCACGGCTGGGTGTTGTGGATCGACGGCGCCCGCACCGCGAACCGCACCACCTCCCGCCACTGCTCCAGCGTCGGACCGGCCGCGGTGGTCTTCTCTGCCATGTCCCGATCCTCGGGTACGCGCGCCCGACCGGCCAGGGCCCTTCGGCCTCCGATGTCCGCGGATGGACGACCTCCGGCCCTGTCGCGTACGGACTGCGTCGGTTTGTCTGGGACAGGGTGGGTTCGCCTGCCCGCTGCTCGGCTCGGTCGGTGATCTTTCGGCGCGGAGCGGGGTCCTTCGGCCCTGCTCGGAACCGGCCGTCCCAGGCAGGCTCGGTCGAGAACCAGGCTCCCAGCAGGATCGCGACAGAGGACGAGACGATGGTCAGCACAGTTCCCTCCCGAGCGCGCCGGACCGAACGCGCCGGCAGCGCCTGGCCGCGGCCGGACCCGTACACGCCGGGAGGCCCGGTGGTGGTCGGTGTCGACGGCGGCCCCCGGTCCGCCCGCGCGCTGCGGTGGGCGGCCGAGGAGGCCTGGCGCCGGTTCACCGAGGTGGTCGCCGTGCACGCCTGCCCGCCGCCGTTGCCCGTGGCCCCGTACGCACCGGTGCATCCGCCGGTGCCGGACACCGACAAGCTGGTCGAGGCGGAGACCGAGCACCTGGCCGGGCTGGTCCGGGAGGCCCTCGGCGACGAGCCGCTCGTGCCGGTCCGGGTGGTCTGCGAGCCGACCTCGGCGGTACGGGCACTGCTGGCCCATGCGCAGGGCGCCTCCCTGCTCGTGCTGGCCACCAGCGTCGACCTCGCGACCGGCACCGGCGTCGGCGTCACGGCGCTGGCCTGCGTGCGGTATTCGCCGTGCCCGGTGGTGATCCTGCCGGCCGAGAGCCCGGCATGATCCTGCGGCGCCCGGCCGCGACGTCCGGCCGGTGCGCCGAGGGCCATCAGCGGCGTCCCGCGGATCTCGTCCGGCTGGCCGTCGGGATCTGCGTGTTGGTGCTGACCAGCAGGCTCGTGCGGCCGGCGGGCGTCGACCGGCTGGAGGCGAAGCTGTTCCGGGCGGTCAACGACGTCGTGCTGCCGGGCTGGACCTGGCCGGGCATCTGGCTGGTGATGCAGCTGGGCGTGATCGGTGCGGTGCCGCTGGTTGCCTTCCTCGCGCTGGCCACCCGGCGGCTGCGGCTGGGACTGGACGCCGTCCTCGCGGCCGGCAGCATCTACGTGATCGCCAAGGTGGTGAAGGCGTTCGTGGAGCGGGGCCGCCCGGACGCGCTGCTGCCGGGCGTGCAGGTCCTCGGTGAGCCGGCCGGCGGCCTGGGCTACGTCTCCGGGCACTCCGCCGTCTCGGTAGCGCTGGCCGCGGTCGCGGCGCCGTACCTCCCGCGACGGGTGCGCTGGGTGGCGTGGGCATTGGCGGCGGCGGTCAGTCTCGCCCGGGTCTACGTCGGGGCGCACCTGCCGTACGACGTGATCGGCGGCGCCGCCCTGGGGATCGCCGCCGCGGCGCTCGTGCACCTGGTGCTCGGGGCACCGGTCACCGGCGCGGGACCGGGGGCGCGGCGACCCGGGTCGTAAGGCCCTGCCCAGGCTGCGGCCGGCCAGCCAGGCTGGGGTCATGACAGCGACGACCCATTCCGTCAACGGCGCGGCCTCGGCGGTCGCGCTTCCCGCCGGGACGACCCCGGCAGTGGTGCCGATCACCCGCGGCACCGCTGGCTGCGCCCGTACGATCGGCGTGGTGCTGGTGGACCCCACCGGAGCCCGCTGGCAGCGCACCATCGACACCGAACGGTTGATCACGATGATGACCGCCACGGCCGGCCTGGTCGCCGTGGTCGGCTGCGCGGCCGCGGCGCTGCGCCGGCCGACCGCCCGCGTCGATCGGCTGAGCATGGGTCCCGGCGGCTGGGTCAGCTTCAAGGGCGGAGAGAAGCCACGGCCGCGCGGCCCGCGGCGGCCCTGGTGGGCCGCGGCACTGCGGGCCCGGCCGCTGGACCGATGACCGGGCCGGCCGCGGTCACGGCGACGGCGGCCGCGCCGTGGACGCTGCCGGCCGCCGAGGTGCTCACCGCCGCCGGCACCGACCGGGTGCGCGGTCTGGGCGGCGGGGCGGCGGAGCGGCGGCTCGCCGCCGACGGACCCAACGAGGTGGCCCAGCGGGCCGGCACGCCGGTGTGGCGGCTGGTCGGCGGGCAGCTGACGGACACCATGATCATGGTGCTGCTCGCGGCGGCGGTCCTGACCGCCGCGGTGGGCGACTTCACCGACACCGCGGTGATCCTCGCCGTCATCGCGGTGAACACCACGCTCGGAGTGGTCCAGGAGGTCCGCGCGGGTCGGGCCATCGCCGCGCTGGGCTCGCTGACGGCACCGCAGGCCCGCGTCGTACGCGACGGGGTCACCCGGGTGGTGCCGGCCCGGGAGGTGGTCGCGGGTGACCTGCTGCGGCTGGCGGCCGGCGACATCGTGCCGGCGGACGGACGGCTGGTGCTGGCCGAGGGGCTGGAGGCTGACGAGGCCGCACTGACCGGCGAGTCGGTGCCGGTGGTCAAGTCGGCGGCAGCGGTGTCCGACGAGGACACCCCGCTGGCCGAGCGCGCGGGCATGGTGCACGCCGGGACGGTGGTGACCCGCGGGCGGGGCGACGCGGTGGTCACCGGCACCGGGTACCGGTCGGCGCTGGGCCGGATCGCCCGGCTGCTGGATGAGCGCCGGGTGCCCCTCACCCCGCTGCAACGCCGGCTGGCCCGGCTGGGCCGGCAGCTGTCGGTCGCCGCCGCCCTGCTGTGCCTGCTGGTCGCCGTGCTCGGCCTGCTCCGGGGGGAGCCGCTGGAGCAGATGCTGGTCACCGCGATCAGCCTGGCCGTCGCGGCCATCCCGGAGTCGTTGCCGGCGGTGGTGTCGCTGTCCCTCGCGCTCGGCGCGCAGCGGATGGCGGCGCGCGGCGCGCTGGTCCGGCACCTGCCGGCGGTGGAGACGCTGGGCTCGGTCACCGTCATCGCCTCGGACAAGACCGGCACGCTGACCGAGGGGACGATGGCCGCGCAACGGCTGTGGACACCCGACGCCGAGGCCACCGTCACCGGCCGGGGCTACGACCCCGCCGGGGAGGTCCGCGTCGCAGGTGGGGGCCCGCTGCCGCCCGCGCTGGTCGACCTGCTGGTCGCCGGGGTGCTCTGCAACGACGCCGAGCTGGTCCCGCCAGCCGAGGACGGCGCCGCCTGGGGCGCCGACGGCGACCCGCTCGAGGCCGCCCTGCTGGCCGCCGGGGCCCGAGCCGGTCTCGGCGTCGCCGCGCTCCGCGACAGCCACCCGCGGGTCGCCGAGAAGCCCTTCGACTCCGTACGGGCCCGGATGAGCACCGCGCACCGGACGCCGCCCGGACCGCTGCTCGTGGTCTGCAAGGGCGCGCCCGAGTCCGTACTCGACCCCGCTGTGGTGGACGAGCCCGCCGACCGGCTGGCCGCCGTGCGGGCGGTGGCCGAGCGGTATGCCGCCGCAGGACATCGCGTGCTGGCCGTCGCCGCGTCCGGTCGGGACAGCGCCGGCGAGCTGGAGAGCGGTTTGCGGGTGCTGGGACTGGTGGCGCTGGCGGACCCGCTGCGGCCCTCCGCGCTGCCCGCCGTCGCCGCCGCCCGCACGGCCGGCATCGTGCCGGTGGTGATCACCGGCGACCACCCCGCCACGGTCGCCTCCATCGCGTCCCGGCTGGGCATCCTCACCGACGGGCAGACCGTCCTCACCGGCCGCCAGCTGGCGGCCGACTCCACGGCCCGCGCGACGGTCTACGCGCGGACGGCACCGGAGCAGAAGCTCGACATCGTCACCGCCTGGCAGTCCGACGGCCACGTCGTCGCCATGACCGGCGACGGCGTCAACGACGCCCCCGCGCTGCGGGTCGCCGACATCGGCGTCGCGATGGGTCGCCGTGGCACCGAGGTGGCCAAGCAGGCCGCCGACCTGGTCCTCACCGACGACGACTTCGGCACCGTCGTGGCTGCCGTCGCGGAGGGCCGCCGGGTCTACGACAACATCCGCCGCTTCGTCCGCTACGGGCTCGCCGGCGGCGCGGCCGAGATCCTCGTCATGCTCGTCGGGCCGTTCCTCGGGCTGGGTACGCCGCTGCTGCCCGCCCAGATCCTCTGGATCAACCTGCTCACCCACGGCGTCCCGGGAGTGGCGCTCGGCGTCGAGCCCGCCGAGCCCGACGTCCTGGACCGACCGCCCCGGCGGCCGCAGGAGGGCATCCTGACCGGCCAGCTCGGGCCGATCCTCCGGCTCGCCGTCGTGCTCGCCGGCGCCAGCCTGGCGCTGGGCGTCTGGGCCGAGCGGACCGACCGGCCCTGGCAGTCGATGGTCTTCGCCTCGCTCGCCCTCGGCCAGCTCGGCGTCGCGCTCACGCTGCGCGGTGGCGGACGACGGTTCAGCGGCAACCCGTTCCTCACCGTCGCGGTCGCCGCGGACGCCGCCCTGGTGCTCGCCGCGCTCTACTGGGGGCCGCTGCAGACCCTGCTCGGCACCGAGCCGCTGGGCCTCGCCGATCTCGCCCTCGTGACCGCCGCCTCCCTGGCCGGCCCGGTCGCCGCGGCCGTGGAGAGGACGGTGACCGCGCGGCGGCACGCCGGATCGGCGCTCCCGGGCTCGAAGCGCCGGCGGCCACCCCGCTGATCGAGCGGCTCCTCAGGCGACGGGCGGGGTGGTGCGGCGGAGCTCGGTGGCCAGGATGGCGGCCTGGGTACGGCGCTGCATGCCCAGCTTGGCCAGCAGGTGGGACACGTAGTTCTTCACCGTCTTCTCGGCCAGGAACATGCGCTCGCCGATCTCCCGGTTGGTCAGCCCCTCGCCGATCAGGTCGAGCACGGTGCGCTCCTGCTCGGACAGCGCGGAGAGCGGGTCCTTCCGGGCCGCCGACGACCGCATCCGGTCCAGCACCCGGGCCGTCGTCCGGGGGTCCAGCAGCGACTGTCCACTCGCTACCGTACGCACCGCACCGACCAGGTCGGTGCCGCGGATCTGCTTGAGCACGTAGCCCGCCGCACCCGCCATGATCGCGTCGAAGAGCGCGTCGTCGTCGGCGAACGAGGTCAGCATCAGGCAGCGCAGCTCCGGCATCCTGGAGCGCAGCTCGCGACAGACCGTCACCCCGTCCCCGTCGGGGAGGCGGACGTCGAGGACGGCCACGTCCGGCCGCGCCGCCGGCACCCGGCTCAGCGCCTCCGCCGCGGTCCCGGCCTCCCCCACCACCACCAGATCCGGCTCGGCGCCGAGCAGCTCGGCGACGCCCCGGCGGACCACCTCGTGGTCGTCGAGGAGGAACACCCGGATCTCCCGGGCGACCGGCTCAGCCATGCCTGCCATCCTCTCAGTCCCCGCGGACCGGGCAAGTCGCGACAGTGCCCGCCGCCACCGCGGCCACCAGGTCCGTCGAGGTGACGAGCCCGATCGGGGCGCCGGCCGGGTCCACGACCGGTACGGCGTCGCAGCCGGCCTCGATCATGGTCCGTGCGACCAGGGCGGCCGGCGTGGTCGGCAGCACGCAGGGCACGCCCGGCTGGACAACGTCACCGACCCTGCGCCGGTGCGGCGCATCCGGACCGCCGGCCGGCCACTCGGCGGCCACGGTCCGGTCGTCGAGGACGGCGATGACCCGGCCCTCGTGGAGCACCGCGACGTGGTGCGTCCGCTGGCGCCGCATGGCTTCCCAGGCCGCGGCCAGGCTGTGGTCGACGGTCACCGCGATGACCGGTGTGGACATCAACTCGCCGGCCGTCACCGCACCGGTCCCGACTGCGCTCATGGGTGGACGCTAAGCCGCGGATCGGCCGCCGTCCCGGGTCCGAGGACCGGACTGGCCGGGACCTTGGTCCCTGTCGCGGCGGCGACGCTCCCCGCGGTCGGGACCCCTGCCTGGACGACCAGGGTCTTCCAGCCCTGCCGGACGGCGGCCGACGGCGGTGTCATGGATCCGACGACAACAGGCGGAGGTGCGCCATGCGCGGTACGCGGACGCGGTGGTGGTCGGCATCGACCAGGACGGACCCGACGAGTTCCTGCTCGACCGGGCCGCCCGGGAGGCCGGGGCCCGCCGGACCCGGCTGTGGGTCTGATCGCCCACTGACCCGGAGCAGAGGCGTACCGACGAATCCACGGGCAGGTGAGCAGGAATGATGACGCCGAGACTTGATCGGGTCGTTCCGGACACGCCGGACGGCTACTTCGCCGACAGCCCGAAAGGCATGGCCGTCTACGCGGCGGTGCGCGAGTTGCTCGACGGGCTGGGCCCGGTCGAGGTGCGGGTCACCCGCAGCCACGTCGGGTTCGTCCGCGGCCGCGGCTTCGCCTACCTCTGGCGACCCGGCCGGTGGCTGCGCCACCCCGCTGCGGAGGTGGTGCTGTCCTTCGTGCTCGACCATCCCCTGACCGCCGCCCGGATCAAGGAGGTGGTCCACCCCACGGCCCGGCTGTGGATCCACCACGTGGAGCTGCACGACGCCACCGACGTCGACGCGGAGGTCACCGACTGGCTCACCCAGGCCCACCGGCAGGCGGCACCGCGGCAACGCGGACGCCGCCAGGCCCGCCACACCTAGGCGGTGATCACGGTCCAGGTGATCACGGTCCAGGAGCGCCCGGCCGTCCGGCTCCGGGACCCCGGCTCAGAGCCGGCGACCGGAGATCTCGTCCGGACGGATCCGGATCCAGACCGGCCGCGGCGCCCGGTGGCGCCACGGGTGCAGATCGAGGGTGCGCAGCCGGGTGAGCACGCCGTCGTCCGTGACCTCCTCGGCCCGCCCCTTGATGACCACACTCCAGCCCTCGTGCCGGGCGGCGTCGTAGGCGTCGACCTCGAAGGCGACCGGCGCGTTCTGGATCGCCGCACCGAGCTTCGACCCGTCGGCGGTGCGGAACACCACCATCCCCTCCACCACGCGGTGGTTGACCGGGAACACCTCGATGCCACCCGACTGCGCGAAAGCCATCCGTCCCACCGGCTGCGACGCCGCCAGCTCGAGACACTTCACGTACGACAGAATCTCGAGGTCCGCATGGTCGCGCGATGCCTCGACGTGCCCGTTCACCTCGCTCATTTCGCACCTCCTCGGTCGATCCGACGCTAGGCGACCGGCGACCGCTCGGGCAGCACCAGACGCGGGATCTCGGGCGCGACCGCCAGCACCGCGAGGTTGACCAGGACCCCCGCAGCAGTACCCCACATGCCCAGCACCGTGGTTGCCAGGGACAGCACCGCGACTGCGACGAGCAGCGGACCGACCTTCGGCTCCCGACCGACCAGCATGCCGGCCGCCGCGACGAAGCCGGTGCCGGCCGCCGCGAGCGCCAGTGCGACCAGCAGGGTGACTCCGGCGCTCTCGGTGACCACCAGGCCGCCGAACAGCTCGGCCGGTCGGTCGGCGCTGATCGACCGGACGAGACCGGCAATCGCGACGAAGTGCGCGGCGCCGTGCGCCGCCAGCAGCGCGGCGAGGGCCAGCCGGGCCGCCCGAGTCCGCCCTGACTGCGACGCACCCTTCATGGCGCACCTCCGATGCCCTACTTGTCCCTGGCTTCGAGCGTGCTCCCGGCCCGGCTGCGCGGACAGGGCAGGAAGTCCCGACCGGCCCGGTCAGGCCATGCCCATCGAGCCGGGCATGGACCTTCGCCTCTGTCGCCGGTGCGCCGCCGGCCGCAGCGTGGCCGCCGACGAGATCAGGACCGAGTTGCACGAGCTCGCCACCCGGTGGAGGACGCAACCGGCGGACGGAAGCCGTCACCGCCACATCACCGTGGCGCGGGGATCGAAGGGGAGACGAGCGGCATGACCACTCAGGAGCAGCTGTCGACCACGGTCGTGCGGACCAGGTACGGCCAGGTACGTGGCCTCATCGCGGACGGGGTAAACGCCTTCCGCGGCATCCCGTACGCGGCGCCGCCCGTCGGGGCCGGCCGGCTGCGCCCCCCGCAGCCGGTCCAGCCCTGGACCGGTGTCCGGGACGCCACGGCCCTCGGGCCGGAGCCGCCCCAGCCACAGTTCCCCCGAGACGACCCGACCGGGATGCTCTACGACCCGGCGGTGCCGGGCGACGACTGCCTCAACCTCAACATTTGGACGCCGGACCTGGGAGCGGTCGGGCTGCCGGTGCTTGTCTGGAGCCCCGGCGGCGCCTTCCACTTCTCCTCCGGGGGCAGCTACGACGGCAGCCGCTTCGCCCGCGACGGCGTGGTCTGCGTGACCTTCAACTGGCGCACGGGCGTTGACGGCTTCCTCTACCTCGGTGCTGGCGACGACGGAGCCAACCTCGGACTGCTCGACCAGGTCGCCGCGCTGCGGTGGGTGCAGGACAACATCCGCGCCTTCGGCGGCGACCCCGGCCGGGTCACCCTCTTCGGGGAGTCCGCGGGCGCGATGTCCGGCGCCGACCTGCTGGCCATGCCGCGGGCCGAGGGCCTCTTCCGACGGGTCGTGCTGCAGAGTGGTGCGGCCCACCAGGTGATCCCGGCCGTCGAGGCGGCGCGCATCGGGGCACTGCTCGCGCGGATGATCGGCGTGCCGGCCACCCGGGACGCGCTCAGCCGGGTCCCCATCGACCGGTTGCTGGAAGCCCAGGCGCGCATCGACGCCGACGTGCTGGCGCACCCGGACCCGGCGCGCTGGGGTATGGAAGTCGTCGCCAGCGCGATGCCGTTCCACCCGGTCGTTGACGGGGAGGTCATTCCGGCGGCGCCGATCGACCGGATCGTCGCCGGCGCCGGCGCCGGCGTCGACGTGCTCGTGGGCACCAACGCCGACGACTGGCGCTTCGCCCCGGTGTTGGGCGGCTACCTCGACCAGGTCACGGAGCAAATCCTCGCGGGACCGGTCGAGGCCCACGGCTACCGGTGCACCGCGTCCTACGGACTGCCGGCCAAGACGGCGCTGGAGCACTACCGGAACGGTCGCTTCGCCGACGCCCCAGGGGACGTGCTGGCGGCGGTGATGACCGACTGGTGGGTGCGGGTGCCTGCCATGCGCCTGGCCGACGCGCACGCCCCGGGAGCCAGCGGCACCTACATGTACGAGTTCGCCTGGCCGTCCCCGGCCCTCGGCGGACGACTGGGCGCCTGCCACGCGCTGGAGATCCCATTCGTCTTCGACACCCTCGACCTCCCCCGCCAGATGATGGGCGGCGCGCTCGGCGGCCACCCGCCCCAGCAGCTCGCCGACACCATGCATCGGGCGTGGATCGACTTCGCCTCGAGCGGCGACCCCGGGTGGCCCCGCTACGACCTCGCCCAGCGGTGTGTCATGCGCTTCGACCTGGAGCCGTCGCTGGTCGAGGACCCGTACGCCCGGACCCGGACGCTGTGGGCCGGCCTTCGCTGACCGCGACCCCGGCTGGGCAGCCCCGGGCGCAGCCGACAGCGCAAGTCCGGTCGGGTTGGCGGGCCGGCCGGAAGAGACCTCCATATTTGCCCGGGACCTTCGCCACTGTCGGCTGGCCACCGCGCCGGGCCAGGCTGCGGGCGCCGGCGGGCATCGGGACGTCGCCGGCAGGAGGCGATCGCGATGCAGGCAGCAGTCGGCGACGAGATCATGGTGGAGACCGCCACCGTCGGCCGGATCCGGCGGCACGGGAAGATCCTGGAGGTGCTGGCGACCACCGGCGGCGAGCACTACCGCGTCCGGTGGGACGACGGCCACGAGTCACTGCTCTTCCCCGGTCCGGACGCCCGCATCGTCCGTCTGACCGGCAACAGCTAGCTGGCGGCAGTGCCTGCTTGCGCCGGCTGCCGCCGAGGGCAGGGGCGAAGGTCCCTGGCGGCGGCACCCCCGGCGGAGGTTCCCTGGGCCGGTCAGATTCCCCAGAGGGACGAGGCGGCATGATGCACGCCCTCAAGGACAAGCCGCTCCCAGCGGCCGGGGCGGCGTACGAGGTCGCCCGGTCCGGGCCGGCCGAGGTGCTGATCCGGCTGTCCGGGCGGCTGGACCTGACGGCGACCCAGCGGCTGGGGCCGAGCCTGTTCGAGTTGGCCCGCAGTGGACGGACCGTCGATGTCGATCTCGGGGCGGTCGCCGGCATCGAGCCCGCCGGGCTGGCCCTGCTCCTCGGTTGCCGGCGGCTGGCCCATGCCAGTGGCGGGCAGCTGCGGCTGGTGGCCGCGAGCCCGGCCGCCGACCGCGCCCTGCGCCAGGCCGGACTCGACCGCGTACTGCCGCTGGGCGGCTGGCACCACGCTCTGCCGGCGCTGTCGTCGTGCTGATCGGCCGGCCGCGGGCTGGTTGGTCCACTGTGGAGGAGGCGAGGGCCGTGTCCTGGTCAGCCACCGACGCACGGCGGCGGATCGACCTGCGCGACCGGACCGAGGAGATCGTCCGGGCCGCGGGCCGGGCGCCGTCGCTGCACAACGCCCAGCCGTGGGCATTCCGGATCTGCCGGGCCGAGGTGGAGGTGTACGCCGACCGGCGCCGGCGGGTGCCGGTCGCCGACCCCGAGGACCGCCAGCTGTTCCTCGGCGTCGGCGCCGCGGTATTCGGCGTGCGGCTGGCGCTCGCTCACATCGGTCTGCGGCCGGTCGTCCGGCTGGCCCGCGAGCCGGGCCGCCCGGATCTGGCCGCGGTCGTCACCGCGGTCGGCCCGGCGGACCCCGGCTCCCCGCAGGAGCTGTACGACGAGCTGCCCCGGCGCCGTACGGTCCGCGGCCCCTTCACCGACGACGCCGTGCCGGTGCCACTGCAGGTCCGGCTCACCGCGACCGCGCGGTCGGAGGGCGTGCTGCCGCTGTGGCTGGCGCACGACGGGGAGCGGCGGGTCCTGGCCGCTCTGATCCACGACGCCGAGCGGCGGCAGCGGCGGTCCGACGCCGCCTTCCGGGCTGAGCTCGCCCACTGGACCGGACCGGAGGTGGCGCGCGAGGGTGCCGGGATCCCGGCCGCGAGCCTGGGCGGCGCCGCCGAGGCCGGGGCCGGCGCGGTCTTCACGCTGCGCGACTTCGGCGGCCCGCCGGGCGAGTCGATCCGGCCGGAGGCGCACCCGGGCATCCTCCTGCTGAGCACTCCGACCGACCGGCGCGCCGACTGGCTGCGGACCGGGCAGGCACTGCTCCACCTGCTGCTCCGGGCCGGCGCGGCCGGGCACGCCGCCTCGTACCTCAACCAGCCGCTCGAGCTGCCCGACCTGCGGGCGCGGGTACGGACCGAGCTGGGGCTGCGCGGCCACCCCCAGCTGATCCTCCGGCTCGGTCGCCCGCTCGGGCCGCTCCCGCCGGCAACACCGCGTCGACCCGTCCGAGACGTCCTGCGCTCCTGAGGCCGCCGCCACGATCCCCCCGGAGGGATCCATTCGGTTCCCAGTTCGTGTCCTGGACCGCCGCCGGCGGCGCCTACTACGCCCGCGGCAATGTGGGCAGCCGGTCCTTCGTCGGGCAGTACGTGGCCGCACGCGGCACCACGCTCGACACGATGGTCACCGCCAACGGCAAGGGCACGCTCCTGATCCGGTCGGGCCTCCGGCTCTACTCGATCTCGTCACTCACCGCGATGTGACCGCGGGAGCCGGTTCACCCGGACCGGTCCGCCGCGGGCCGAGGCGTCAGCAGCGTCGTCGATGCCGCCGTCGGCACCTCCACCCGGTACGGGACCAACCCGAAGCGCCGGTGCTCGATCGACGCGGAGATGTCGAGCTCCGCTATTACCGGGACGGCCGGGGCACGGACCACCAGGCTGAGCTGCTGGTCGCCGGACAGGCGGTGCGAGGTGGTCCTGCGCAGCTTCCAGCGGGGCGCCGACGAGAGTAATCCGTGGATCTCGACGAAGGCCTCCTCGACCTCCCACTCCTCGCTGTGACCGAAGGACGGCCCGAGCTCGACGCCGAGCATCGTCGCCTTGGCCGCGAAACTTGTGGTCGTCGACCGCGTGCCCGCGGCGGAGGTCGCCCGCTCCGGGATGGCGTCCCAGCCGACCGGCTGGTCCGCCGGGTCACCGTCCACCCGGGACAGGCGGAACCTGACCGCCGCCTCGACGAACGGCTCCCGGTCGTCGGCGTCGAAGGTGCAGCGCAGGCGGATCAGGTGGTAGACGTGCGTGCCGTCACTCTCCATAAACGCCCTGAGCTGGGGGTCATCCTCATCCGGAGGGCCATAGGGCAGCGTGATGGGCCCGCCGATGCCCACCGACGACCTCGGCATTTCGGCGCCGCCCCTCGTCGGATCGAGTGGCACCAACTCCCCCGGCTGCACGGTCAGCCCGGAGACGTCCTGGAGTCGCATCGTTCCTCCTATCAACATCCCCAGCGCCACTCGCCGAGGAATACGAAGGCCCCCCACTGGGCATACCGGGGGAACGCCGCCCGCGTCGCCCGCTGCGCGAGCTTGAACGCGTCGAGCGGCCCCGATCCCCCGGCGAGCGTCCCGTAGAGAGTGGTGAAGAAGGTCCTCGACGCGGCCGAGCTGACCGGCCACAGCGTCCCGACGATGGTGCGGACGCCGGCGAGGAAGAGTGCCGCCGGCAGACCGGCGAGGTTGTCGGCGGCGTCGAAGCGCCCCAGCGCCGACTCGCAGGCGCCGAGCGTCACCAGGTCGACGCCGGCGAGGTCGGCACCGAGGATCTCGTACGCGTGCAGCGAGCCGTCCGAGGTGCCGTCCGGGGCGAGGAACAGGCGGTGGAAGGCCGGCGCCTCGGGGCACTGCTGCCCGTGCGCGGCCAGGTGGACGAACCGGGCCTGTCGCATGGCGTCGAGCACCACCGGCGGCGTCGCCGCCTTGTCGAGGAGCGGGTCAGCGCCGAAGCACCGGGCTACGTCGATCGCCTCGGCACGAGCGTCCGGGAGCGGACCCAGTCCGGGACCGCCCGCGAAGGCACACCCGATTCCGACGCTGACCACGCCGTCCCCTCGGCGGGGTCGCGGGCGCCGGCCGAGGAGGGCGCTGTTCGGCAGGCTGGTGACGATCCAGTCGTCGGCCAGAGGACAGCCGACCGGTCCGTACAGGTGAACCGGTTCGAAGTGGAGCGACCCGTGCGGCACCAGGCACAGGTGATCGCGTCCGGCTGCCCGATGCCGGCCGAGCACGCCGGCGCCGAGGGAGCCGAGCAGTGCCGCCATCGCATCCTGCACCGGCCGGACAGCGTCGGCGACCACGAGGTCCGCCTCGTCGAGCGGGAACCGCCGAACGGCCAGCCGGCGCAGGACGGTGTCCGGGGCGAGCGCCCCGGCGAGGACCGTCCGCCCGTCGAGGTCGAAGGTCACCGGCCCGGCGCCGCGGTCGTACGGGATGACCGATCCCTCGACCCAGTCCCGGGAGAAGACGAGCAGCTGGAGGGCGGCGCGTCCGTCCGGCGTCGCACCCTGGTACCAGTCGAGGACCACTGTCCGGTCGTCGAGCCGGGCCTGCAGGTCACGGAGCCCGGCCCACACCGTCACCGGCCGCAGCAGCTGGTCGGCGACGTGGGTGTCGAAGCGGCGCCGGGCGTTGCGGACCTGCTCGGCCGCGGTGTCACCGGCGAACAGTTCGTCGTGACCCGCGTACGCGACGAGGGCGGCATCGTCGAGGACCGCGTCGCCGTCCGGGTCTTCCTGCTGGCCGGCGGTCTCCAGCTCGCGCACCCGCGCGAGCAACGACGTCGCGACCGGGTCCTCAGGCAGCGCGACAGTGGCACCGACGCGAAGCGCCGACGCCAGCCGGGCGCCCTTGGCCAGGCAGCGCAGTGCCCACAGCAGCTCGGAGTTCGCGTCGCCGCCGGCTGCGGAGACATTCCGGAACGCCTCCTGCAGGAGCAGCGACGCCCGCGTGCCGGCCCGGATCTCGGGCCGGCCCACCAGCGACCCGAGGTCGGCGAGGATCGGCAAGCGGTCGCTCGCGCCGGCCTGGCGGGTGGCGTCGAGGAGCGATCCGAGGGCGGCGTCCGCTCGGTCCGGCAGGTCCAGGTCGAGCAGGCCTCGGGCCGCCTGCCCGTACCAGCGGACCGCGCTCGCCCACTCGCCGAGGCGGTACTCGTCGACCCCTGCTCCGTGTTCGAGGCTCGCCTGGAGATATCCCAACGCCGCCTGGTGTTCGTCGGCGAGGACGCTGCTCACGGCCAGGGCGTCGGCGAGGAGCGCCAGCCCGTCGAGCTCGCGATCGGTGTCGGGGGCGCGGGAGGCGGCTGCCACGAAGGCCGCGACACGCTGGAGGTCCGTCCAGCCGGCGTGCTCGGCCCGCACCTTGAGGCCCGCGGTGTCGAGCTGCTCGGCATCTGCCGGGGCTAGCCGCCGGAGCAGCGAGAGCTCGACCTCGAGAGCCGCTTCCCGTAGGTCGGGCGCGCACCCGCCCAACAGTGCCCGGGCCCGGGCGAGGATGCGAAGGCCGCCGGCCGGCTCGGTCAGACCGACCGCCTGCGCGGTGTCGAGCAGCGCGCCGACGGTACGCTCGCCGTCCGGCGAACCCCCCGGTTCGGGCATCGGCAGGCCGCAGGCCGATGGGACCTCGACGCCTTTCGACAGCAGACCCAGCACGAGCCCCGCGCGCACATCGACATCCTCGGCGGGGGTCGCCTCCAGCGCCCGCAGCCTGATCGCAGCAGGGTCCTCGCCCGGCCTCAGCGGGACGGAAAGCGCGACCAACGCGTCCAATGCCTCGGCACGGGCCTTGAGCGCCGCGGCCCGGTCACCATCGATGGGACCGGGGTATGCGGCCGCCGACTCGTCGAGGCCGTCGGCGACCTGACGCAGGAGTTCTTCGGGCCGGGGCAGCGCGGACGTACCGGCGCGGAGAGCGAGGTACCGCGCCTCGATGGCGTCCCGCTCGCCCTGAGGTAAGGCGCGCGTGAGCGCGTCCACCACGAGACGCCCGAACTCGCTCTGAACGCCGCCGCGGCACCAGGCCGGCGCCGGCCGACGGATCAGCAGCGCGAGCGCCCGTCGGTGCTCGCCGATCGCCTCCTCGAGCAAGGCGCCGTCGTGGTGTCGCGACAGCGCCACATGAAGCAGACCCAGCAGGCGGATGGAGCTGGCGGCGGCCGCCTCGACGTCCCCTGACGCCCAGGCGGCGGCCCTGAGCACCCGCATGGCGGACAGCGGCTTGTCGTCCGGACGGAGTGCGGCGATGTCGAGAAGGGCGTCCGCGAGGGCGGCGACGTCGTCTCGGGACACCGTCGCGGTCAGCTCCGGCGTGGCAGCGCGGTCCCGGCCGGCGCGCTCGGACACCTCGCCGGCGAGGACCGCTGACACGAGCTCGGGGAGCGCGCCCATCAGTTCAGCCGCCTCGCCCACCGCGGATGACGGCGACCGGGCAGTGAGAGTGCCGCAGCAGGTGACCGCTGACCGAGCCGGTGAGGTCACCGAGGAGGCCGCTGCGACCGCGCGAGCCCACCACGACCAGCCCGCAACCCTCACTGGCCTCGATGAGGGCGCGGGCCGCCGGGGCGAGGACGGCGCGGTGCTCCACCGGCACGGCGGGATGCCGCACGGTGCAGGACCGAAGGGCGTCTTCCTGCAGCCGGCGCAACACGGTCCCGACGCCGCCACCCGAGACCGGCACTGGCCGGTCCGGCGACCCGCCGCCCCAGGCCGGCGGCGCCGCGGTCAGGACGACGAGGGAGACCGCGCGCCGCTCGGCCGCGGCCAGGGCGAACTCGGCGGCCGCCGCGCCGTCCGGCGAACCGTCCGCACCGAGCAGCACCGGCCGCCCGTCCGTGGTGGAGTCGCCCCGCACCACGACGACCGGGCACGCGGCGCGCCGGGCCAGCCGGTCGGTGACCGAGCCGATCAGCATGCCGGCGAACGCACCGAGTCCGCGGCTGCCCAGCACCAGGAGGTCTGCTTCCGAGCTCGCCTTCTCCAGTTCCTCCACCGCGGCGCCGACGAGCACCCGGGAAGAGACCTCCAGCCCGGCAGCGGTCCGGCGGGCCTGCTCCTCGGCGCGGGCGACGACGTCACCGGCGTGCTCGCGGATCAGCTGCGGGCTGGTCCACAACGCCGGCTCGGTCAGCACGTCGTCGTTCGCGACGCACAGGATCGTCAGCGGCTCCCCCCGTCGCCGCGCTTCGTCCGCCGCCCAGTCCAGGGCGAGCAGGCTCGGCTCGCTGCCGTCCACCCCGACGAGCACCCCATCGGCCATCGCGCACCTCCACCCGCCAGCCAATCCGGCGGCGGGCCCGCTCGACAGGGACCTATGTCCCGAGCCGGTCTCCGGATCGGCACGCGTCCACGGCGTCGACCTCACCCGGCCACGATCGGGTCGAAGGTCCCTGGTGGCCGGCGGTCAGGAGGGCGACGCTCGACGTGGAAGGTCCTCAGTGGAGGGTCCGGGCCGGTAGGAGGAGAGCGCGATGACGGAGCAGACGGTCGAGCGGCGGGTGGTGGTCGGGGTGGACGGCTCCCCCGCGGCCCGGGACGCGGTGCGCTTCGCGGTGCGCGAGGCCGCCCTGCGGCAGGCCACCCTGGTGGCGGTGATGGCGGTGGAGCTGCCGGACTACGCCTGGATCGACCCGTACGCGGTGCGGGAGCACCCGGAGGAGGGTTTCGTCGACCAGGCGAAGGACCGGCTCGGCCTGCTGCTCGCCGAGGTCGGGACCGATGGCGTGCCGGTGCGCAAGGTCCTGAGCACCGAGTCGGCGCCGGCGGCGCTGGTCGCCCAGTCCACCGGAGCGGAGCTGCTCGTGGTCGGCTCCCGCGGCCGTGGTGGCTTCCGCGGGATGGTGCTGGGCTCGGTCAGCCTGCAGTGCGTGCTGCACGCCCACTGCCCGGTGACCGTCGTCCGCCCGGAGGCGCGGCCCGCCGAGGCGCCCGTCGCACGCGAGCACACCCTGGCTGCCACTCGCCGGGACACCACTCCCACCTTCATGTGACCAACGGAGGAGGCCGGAGATGACCGGGCCTGAGATCACCCTTGTCCACAGCGAGCCCCGGGTGACCGCCGTGGTGGACGGCCGGCTGCGGCCGGAGGACCTGCCCGGCTTCCTCGGGCCCGCCATCGAGGCGGTCGCCGCGGCGGTCGAGCGGCAGGGCACCCACGTCACCGGCCCGCCGTTCACGGCGTACCAGGTGGTGGGTGAGCGGGAGTTCGCGGTGGAGGCCGGCTTCCCGGTGGCGGGCCCGATCGTCCCGGACGGCTCGGTCCGGCCCGGCGAGCTGCCGGGCGGGCCGACCGTCGAGACCGTCCATAGTGGACCGTACGAGACGCTGCCGGAGACGTACGGGAAGGTTCTCGACTGGCTGCGGGTACGCGGGCTGCGACCGGGACGGCGGATGTGGGAGTCCTACCTGACCGATCCGGAGGACCCGGAGCACCGGCACCCGGACGGCCCGCTGACGCTGGTCGCCCAGCCGATCGAGGCGGAGCTGCCCGCCGGCACGGCCGCCCCCTGATGGGCGGTCGGGACGAGTGCCGGCGGAGTGGACCTGCGGGCCGGCCGGTCAGGGTCGGAGGACCCTGTCGACCGGCCGGCCCGTGGGGGTGTGCTCAACCGGAGACCGGGTGCTGGACCCGGCGGAGCGGAGCGGTGAGATGAGCGTGCGGATCGGGATCAACGGATTCGGCCGGATCGGCCGGCTGGCGCTGCGGGCCGCGGCCCAGCGCGGGATGCCGGTGGTCGGGGTCAACGACGTGGCGGACGTGCGGACGCTCGCCCACCTGCTGCGCTACGACTCCACCTACGGCCGGTATCCCGGGACGGTGGTGGTCGACGGCGACGCGCTGGTGGTCGACGGCGTCCGGATCCGGACCACCGCCGAGCGGGACCCGGCCCGGCTGGACTGGACCGCGGTCGGCGCCGACGTGGTCATCGAGTCCACCGGCCGGTTCCGCACCCGCGACGACGCGGCGCTGCACCTCAAGGCCGGCGCCCGCAAGGTCGTGCTGTCGGCACCGGGCAAGGGCGTGGATGCCACGCTGGTGCTCGGGGTCAACGCCGGCGACTACGACCCGGACCGGCACGACGTGATCTCGAACGCCTCCTGCACCACCAACTGCGTCGCCCCGATGGTGAAGGTGCTGCACGAGGCCTTCGGTCTTCGCCAGGGCTACCTGACCACGGTGCACGGCTACACCAACGACCAGAACGTGCTGGACGGCCCGCACAAGGATCTGCACCGGGCACGCGCGGCCGCGGTGAACGTCATCCCGACCACGACCGGTGCGGCCCGGGCGGTCGGCCTGGTGCTGCCGGAGCTGGCCGGCCGTCTGGACGGCCTCGCGCTGCGGGTGCCGATCGAGGACGGCTCGCTGTGCGACCTGGCCGTGCTGCTGGACCGGGAGGTCACCGCGGACGAGGTCAACGCCGCCTTCCGCGCGGCCGCCGAGGGCGAGCTGACCGGGCTGCTGGCGTACAACGAGGATCCCATCGTGTCCCGCGACGTGGTCGGCGAGTCCGCGTCCTGCATCTTCGACGCCACGCTGACCCAGGCCAGCGGGCAGCTGGTGAAGGTCTTCGGCTGGTACGACAACGAGTGGGGCTACACCCAGCGCCTGCTCGACCTGGTCGACCTCGTCGGCGCCCGCCTGCCCTGACCCCACGGCCGTGCATCCACCCACTCGAGGAGGGCGACCATGACCGAGGGCACCGTGCTGGTCGGCGTGGACGGCTCGCCGGGATCGGTCCGCGCCCTGCGGTGGGCGGCCGACGAGGCGGCCCGGCTCGACGTGCCGCTGACGGTCTGCTGCGTCGTCGCCCCGGTGGCCGGTGAGCTGTCCGTGCTGGCCGGGCACTGGGGCAGCGATGTGCTCGCCGCGACCCGGGAGCACATCCGGGCCGAGTGGCCGCGGGTGGCGGTGCGGACGGTGCTCGGCGAGGGCCATGCCAGCAACGAGCTGCTGCGGCTGGCGACCGGGCAGCGGCTGGTCGTCGTCGGCTCGCGGGGCGACTCGGGACTGACCGGCCTGCTGATCGGCTCGGTCGCTGTCTACCTCGTGTCGCACGCGCGCTGCCCGGTCGCGGTCGTCCCCCTGTGCCGGGTGGACCCCGGCGCACCGGTCCTGGTCGGCGTCGACGGATCGGAGCTGAACCGGCCGGCGGTGGAGTACGCGTTCGCGGCGGCCGACCGAGCCGGTGTCCCGCTCGTCGCGCTGTCCTCCCTGAACGTCCGGCGACCGGGCATCGGCTCCGGTGCCGGCCCGACGGCGGACCGGTTGGTCACGCTCGCCCATGAGGCGATCGGCGAGTGGGCCGAGAAGCTGCCGCACGTGCCGGTGAGGCACCAGGTCGTGGCCGGGCCACCGGCACGGGAGCTGGCGGACGCGTCCGCCCGGGCATCGCTGACCGTCGTGGGATCCCGCGGCCACGGGGGGATGACCGCACTCCTGCTCGGCTCGGTCAGCCGCCGGCTGGTGGAGGAGGCCGCGTCGCCGGTCGTGGTGGTCCGGCAACTTCCCCACGACCGCTGACCCCGCCGAGAGGACTGCCGCCATGCCCGCCCCGTACCGACGCTGGACCGCCGCCTGGACCGGGATGGCCGCCCTGGCCGTCGCCAACGGGCTCGGCCGCAGCCTGTACGCCGGCCGCCTCGGCGACGACCGCGCCCATCAGGTCTCCACCGCCACCCTGATCGCCGCCCTGCTGACGTACACCCGGGCCGTCGAGCGACGCTGGCCACTGCCCACCGACCATGCCGCCGCCCGCGTCGGCGCGACCTGGGTGGCGCTGACCGTCGCCTTCGAGTTCGGCTTCGGGCACTACGTCGCCAAGCAGAGCTGGACGACCCTGCTCGCCGACTACGACCTTCGTCGTGGCCGGCTCTGGCCGCTCGCCCTGGCCGCCACCGCCGCCGCCCCCGCCCTCGCGCGCCACGCCCGACGCCCCTGAGGAGGAGACGTCATGTCCCCTGCCACAGCGACCCGGCAGCCGCTGGGTAACCGGATCGTCCTTGCCATGCTGAGGTCTCGCTGGCACCACCTGCTCAGCGGCTCGATCCTGCAGCTCACGTTGCGGGGGCAGCGCACCGGGCGGGTCCTCCGGCTCCCGGTGCAGTACGCCCGGGACGGTGACCGGCTCGCCGTGCTGCCCGCGCACGCCGAACGGAAGCGCTGGTGGCGCAATCTCACCGACCCCCACCCGGTCTCCGTCCTGCTCGCCGGTCGCGACCGCGCGGGTCTGGCGCAGGTGGTCCGATGCGGGACACCGGAGTTCGCGGCCGCTGCGGCGGCATACGGCCGACGGTTTCCCCGGGCGGCCCGGCCGGCGGCCGCGGCGTCGGTGCTCGTCACCATCTCCCTCGCCCCGGCTGGCCCCGACGCGAGGGACGCCCCAGCAGCCGACGCCGACCGTCGAGGTGGCGCTTCATCGCCTCGCTGACTCTCGCCCGGGCCGCGTCGGAGTCGTCACGGGGATACGCCCGTCCCAATGGGACATCGGCGTCTTTGCGGGTCGGTCTCATGTGCCATGCCGCCGTCATCTGGGGGCTAGCCTCCCGGCCCGCCGACCGGCCCGCTGTTGGCGGCTGTAGCCGATGACCGCGACCAGCGCGAAGAGCGCCCCCGACGACCGGACGACCCGGGGACCTTGCTCCCGCGGGTCCCGGCCCGGCGCGGAGCGCGCGTCAGCTCGCACCGCGGTGCCCGGCGCGTATCCGCTGCCTGACCCGCGCCTGGTCCAGCCGGTGGTGCAGGAGCGGCTCCAGCTCGTCCAGCGCCTCGGCGAAGGTCGCCCCCGCGGCGAAGCCGCGCACGCGCAGGCCGACCGTCTCGAGGGTCGCCTCGACCTGGTGCCGCAGCCGACCCGGCCACGCCGCGTCGGTGCTGAGCACCACGCCCGCGTACCGGACCGGTCGACCGCTGTCCTCGGCCAGCCGGCGTAGCAGCCGGGTGGCGCCGTCCGCCGCCGCCGGCGGGACGGCGCCCTCGGTCCTGACCTCGACGGCGAGATCAGGGCAGCGGCCGGGCACCGTGCCCACCGACCACCACAGGACGGTCCGGCTCCACCGGCACCGGGCCGGGGACGGCCGGCGCGCGCTCCTCCGGCCCCGGGTGCCGGCGGGCGGCCAGGAAGACGAGCAGGCCGCCGAGCGCGACCGCCACGCCGCCGCCGACCAGCAGGCCGACCGCGAGACCGGTCAGCACCGGCACCGTGACGCCGCCGGACAGGTCGGCGACCACCGGAGCGTCGCCGTCCGCGTTCATCACCACGACCGACCACTCCCCCGACGCCACCGCCCAGGTGAGCTCCTGCCGGCCGCCGCCGGTGACGGTGGCCACCCAGAACGACTGCGCGGTGGGCGGCAGCTCAGGTGCCCCGCCCGCCGAGGCGACGACGTCGCGGTCCCGGCTGAGGTCGCGCACCCGGCCGGTCGCCACCCCGGCGAGGTAGCGGTCCACCTCGGCGGTCGGCCCGATGCCGACGAAGACCGCCGCGCCGGGCACGAGGCTCTCCGCGCGCACCCGGACGTCGCCGATCGTCTGTGCCGGCGTGGGCGCGCCGCGGTCCCAGTCGATGTCGACCGGCTCGAAGCGCAGCGCATGGCCGTCGACACGGAAGGTCTCGGTGCCGGTGGAGAGATAGCCGGCCGGGTCCCGCTGCGTCTGGTCGAGCCACAGCACGCCGGCACCGCCGGCCGCCGCGACCGTGCCGCCGAACAGCAGCAGCGCACCGAGCACTGCGGTGACGACCCGACCGGCGCTCCACCCACTGCTCACCGCCGGTGCCGGCACTGTGTGGCCCCCGGCCGGCGCGACCGGTTCCACCGGAGCCGCCGGGTCCGGGCCGCCCTGATCGAGGCGGAACGGCGGGTACGCGTCGGTCATCAGCCCGGCGTACGCGCCGACCCGGACCGCCCACCGGATCATGCCGAGCGCGAAGTCGTACAGGCCGCGCGGGTAGCGGCCGGTGACCAGCAGCCCGACGGCGGCGATCAGCACCACCAGGGTGAGCAGGCCGGGGACGCTGTCGCTGACGGGTCCGTCCGGCCCCGCCACGGACCCGGAGAAGCCCAGGAACAGGGCGATGAGCACGTAGTGCGGGATGGCCAGCAGCCACCACTTGACCAGCACCAACCCCCGCGACAGCCGCTGCGGGTAGTCGATGTCCAGCCTGGCCGGGTAGTCCGGCTCAGGACCGAGCGAGAACGGCGGGTAGCGATCGGTGCCCAGCGCCGAGTAGCCGTAGTAGGCGACCCGCCAGGTCCACCGCAGCACGCCCAGGTTGAAGTCGAAGAGGCTGCGCGGATAGCGACCGGTGACGAGGATCGCGATGAACGCGATCACCGTGAGCACGGCGACCGCGATCCAGAGGAAGCCGAGCACGATGGCGTGCGGGATGAGCAGCAGCCACTTCACCAGCCACAGCCAGCGGCTGAGCGGCTGGTCGAGCCGGGCGTCGACCCGGACCGGACTCCGGGACACGGAGGTCATCACGATCATCCTCCTCTGGTCGCTCCAGCGCGGACATGCGCTGGGGGCAGCCTGGGTCCGGTCGGACCCGCGCACGAGGGTCGAAGGGCCCGAGCAGGGTCCATCGGCCCTGTCTCCGGTCGCGGCGGTGCGGGTTCGAGGGAGCGACCAGGTGTGGTCTTTGGTCCCTGTCCAGGTGTGTCGGCCCTAGGCACGGTGGAGCTGTCGAACAAGGAGTCCGTCCGGAGTGAACCGAGGAGGCATCCCATGCGCGCGATCGTCTATCACGGTGAGAGCAAGAAGGACTGGCAGACCGTGCCGGACCCTGAGCTGGTCGATCCGACCGACGCGATCATCAAGGTCGACGCGGTCACCATCTGCGGCACCGACCTGCACATCCTGGGCGGCGACGTGCCGGCCGTCGAGGAGGGCCGGATCCTCGGCCATGAGGCCGTCGGCACCGTCGTGGCGACCGGGTCGGCGGTCACCACCGTCCGTCCCGGCGACCGGGTGCTGGCCTCCTGCATCTCCGCGTGCGGCCGCTGCCGCTACTGCCGGGAGGGCGCGTACGGGCAGTGCCTCGGCGGCGGGGGCTGGATCCTCGGCCACCGCATCAACGGGGTCCAGGCCGAGTACGCCCGCATCCCGTTCGCCGACACCTCCACCTACCGGCTGCCCGACGCCGTGTCGTCCGAGCACGCCGTCATGCTCGCGGACATCCTGCCGACCAGCTACGAGGTCGGCGTCCTCAACGGAAAGGTCCGCCCGGGCGACGTCGTGGCGATCGTCGGCGCCGGCCCGATCGGCCTGGCCGCCGTGCTGACGGCGAAGCTCTACTCCCCCTGCGCGATCGTCGTGATCGACCCGGCCGGTCCGCGCCGGGAGGCCGCCGAGCGGCTCGGCGCCAAGGCCGTCGACCCGGGCACCGACGACCCCGCCGAGGTGATCGCCGCCATGACCGGAGGGCTCGGCGCCGACACCGCGATGGAGGCGGTCGGCATCCCGGCCACCTTCGAGCTGTGCACCCGCCTGGTCAGGCCGGGCGGCCACGTCGCCAACATCGGCGTGCACGGCAAGCCGGCGACGCTGCACCTGGAGGACCTCTGGATCCGCAACGTCACCGTCACCACCGGCTTGGTCGACACCTTCGCCACGCCGACACTGCTGCGCCTGCTCGCCGCCGGCCAGCTCGACGTGTCGTCGCTGGTCACCCACCGGTTCCCGATGGCCGACTTCCTCGACGCCTACGACGTCTTCGCCGACCCCTCCACCAGCGGCGCGCTGAAGGTCCTCGTCACCGCGAGCTGAGCGGCACGCCCGGACGCCGGACCGGCGTCCGGGCAGTGTGTCCCAATCTTGCCACCGGCCGGAGGTCGCACCGCTGCGCCAGTGTGCGCCCAGCCTCCACAAGGCGGACATGAGGTCTGCCGACGGGGGTAGGTCCTGCGTTGCGGGACTACGGAGGTGAGACGGTGCACTGGCGGCGCTGGCTGTCGAGTTGTGTGGTGGCGGCTCTACTCGGCATCTGCATCGGGGCGGTCTACGTCACGGCGACCGACGGGGCTGACGCTCCCAGGACCGGCTCCGCCGCGCTGCCCGTCCCGTCCGAGCCAGGTGCGTCGTCGCCGCCGACCAAGCGGGCCGCCCGGCCCGCATCGCCCGCAGGCCTCCCGTCAGCCGCTCAGCCAACACGGGAAGCGAAGCGCGGGAAGGTGAAGACAAAGCCGCTCAAGGTCGAGCCAGCGAAGGGAAAGGCGAAGCCCGGGAAGGTCGAGCTCGAGCCGTCCGGCGGGAACGCCGGCAAGGTCAAGGGCAAGTAGGCGACGCGGTCGCGCAGCACCCGTCCGCGCAGCCGTCCCCGCCCGGTGGGGCGCTCCCGCCCTCAGCGAGGGCAACAGCCGGGCTGCAGCAGGCGTCCCCTCGCCACGCCTCGAGGCCCTCCCGGACCGCCACCAGCCCGATCACCAGCGCCGCGGCCGGGTCCGCCCACCACCAGCCGAACAGCGCGTTCGCCGCCAGGCCGAGGAGCAGGACCGCAGACAGGTACGTGCAGAGCAGCGTCTGCTTGGAGTCGGCCACCGCGGAGGCCGAGCCGAGCTCGCGCCCGGTCCGGCGCTGCGCCGAGGACAGGACCGGCATCACCAGCAGCGAGACCGCGGCCAGCACGATGCCCACCGTCGACTCGTCCGCCCGCACCCCGCCGGCGAGCGCCCGGACCGACCCGACGCCCACGTACGCGGCGAGCGCGAAGAACGAGACAGCGATGACCCTCAGCGCGGCGCGCTCCCGCCGCTGCGGGTCCCGCCCCGAGAACTGCCAGGCGACCGCGGTGGCGGACGACACCTCGATCAGCGAGTCCAGCCCGAAGCCGATCAGCGCGGTCGACGACGCGAGGGTGCCGGCGGTCAGCGCGACCGCCGCCTCCACCAGGTTGTACGCGATCGTGGCCGCGACCAGCAGCCGCACCCGCCTGACCAGCACCATCCGTCGGGTCGCCGACGGGTCGAGCGGCAGGACCGGCGGGGCCATCAGCAGCACCCGTCCCGCCCCGACGCGGCACACGCGGCCGGGTCGACGGCCAGGACCACGCCCAGCAGGTCGCCCAGGGCGTGACCCAGCCGCGCGTCGGCCAGCTCGTAACGGGAGCGCCGCCCCTCCGGCACCGCCACCACGAGCCCGCATCCCCGCAGGCAGGCAAGGTGGTTGGACAGGTTCTGCCGGCTCACGCCCAGCACCTCGGCCAGCTCCGCGGGATAGCCCGGCCCCTCCCGCAGTGCCAGCAGCAGCCGGGCCCTGGTCGGGTCCGACAACGCATGGCCGAACCGAGCCAACACCTCGCCGTACGTCATCGCCCGCACACCACCACTGTACAGCGATGACTGAACTAAAGGGTAGAAGGGGGTCGACGGGTAAGTGATGTTGGGTCGATAGGGTTGTCGTACGGCCAGGGAGTCGGGTACGAACCGGCCGTTGTTCCGCGTCCGAAGATCCCCCGCGAGGACGGCCCACCATGACGCTGCCGACGCCCCGGTCGCCGGTCGACGCCGGCGACGGCGCGCTCGTGCGGCGGCTCGGCCGCGGCGACGGCACCGCGCTGGCGGAGCTCTACGACCGGTACGGGGCGGTGCCGACCGCGGCGTTCGCGATCAGCGCCGAGCCGGGCCCGCAGCGGCCGGCCTCGCCGGCCGCCCTCGTCGGGCTGGGCCGGACGAAGACCCGGGCGTGAGCTGGTACGCCGACCCGGCCGCGCGCCGCTGGACCTGCGAGCCGGCGCCGGCCGCGGTGGGCGGGTTCCACCGGCAGCTGCCCGGGTACGCGCCCACCCCGCTGGTCGGGCTGCCGGCGCTGGCCGCCGAGCTCGGGGTCGGCCGGGTGCTGGTCAAGGACGAGTCGTGCCGGCTGGGACTGCCCGCCTTCAAGGTGCTGGGCGCGTCCTGGGCGGTCGGCCGGCTGCTGGCCGGGCCGGCGCCGACGCTGCCGGCGCTGCGGGCCGCGGTGGCCCGCCGGCCGGTGACGCTCGTGACGGCGACGGACGGCAACCACGGGCGGGCGGTGGCCCGGCTGGCCGGGCTGATCGGCGCGGCGGCGCACGTGCTGGTGCCGACCACGGTCCCGGCCGGGGCGGTCAAGCTGATCGCCGGCGAGGGCGCGACCGTGACCACCGTCGAGGGCTCGTACGACGAGGCGGTGGCCGCCGCCGCCCGGCACGCCGGCGAGGACCCGGCCGCCGAGCTGGTGCAGGACACCGCCTGGCCCGGGTACGAGCAGGTGCCGGCCTGGATCGTGGAGGGGTACGCGACCCTGCTGCGGGAGGTCGACGCAGATCCGGACCTGGTGGTGGTCCCGGTCGGGGTGGGCTCGCTGGCGCAGGCGGTGGTCACCCACTACCGCAGCCGCCACCAGCGCACCGCCGTGCTCGGAGTCGAGCCGGACACCGCCGCCTGCGTGCTGGCCAGCCTGCGGGCCGGGCGGCCGCGGGTGGTGCGCACGGGCACCACCGTGATGGCCGGGCTGAACTGCGGCACGCCGTCCAGCCTGGCCTGGCCGGTGCTGCGGGCCGGCCTGGACGCGGCGGTCGCCGTGCCGGACGCGGCGGCGCTGCGGGCGGTGGCCGACCTCGCCGCTCTGGGGGTGTCGTCCGGGCCGAGCGGGGCCGCCGCGCTGGCCGGCGCCCGCGCCGCGCTCACCGACCCCGTCCGCCGCGCCCAGCTCGCACTCCCCCCGACCCCCACCGTCCTGCTGCTCAACACCGAGGGGCCAACTGAGAAGATCGCCCGCGACTGAGCAGCTATAGGTGCTCAGTCGCGGCGGAGCTTCTCAGTCGCGGGAGCCGGGGGCCGCGGAGGGGAGGCGGCGGTCGGCGAGGGCGGGGAAGTCCGCGCGGGCCTTGGCGACCTCGGCGAGGTCCAAGGAGACGGTGAGGGTCTCGGCGGTCCCGCCGGCCTCGGCCAGCACCTTGCCCCACGGGTCGACCACCGCGCTGCGGCCGGACAGCTCCACCTCGCCCTGCCGGCCGGCGGCACCGCACGCGGCCAGGAACGCCTGGTTCTCCAGCGCGCGGGCCCGCAGCAGCAGCTGCCAGTGCGCCAGCCGGGCCGCCGGCCAGGCCGCGCCGACCAGGAACAGCTCGGCCCCGCCGTCCACCTGCAGCCGGTAGAGCTCGGGGAACCGCAGGTCGTAGCACGTGCTCAGGGCGACGGTCCCCAGCGCGGTGGACACCGCGCCGACCGCCGAGCCGGGCGTGAGCAGCGCGGCCTCGCGGGAGGCGTACCCGAAGAGGTGGAACTTGCGGTACGTCCCCAGCAGCGCCCCGTCCGGGCCGAAGAGCAGGCTGGTGTTGAACAGCCGGTCCCCGTCCCGCTCGACGATGCTGCCGCCGTGCAGGTGCACCCCGGCCGCCGCGGCGGCCGCCGACAGCGCGGACACCGTCGGCCCGTCCAGCGGCTCGGCGGTCGCCGCGTAGTCGTCGAAGGCGAAGTACGTCGTCGCCCACAGCTCGGGCAGCAGCACCAGGTCGCTGTCCCCGCAGGCGGCCACCGAGGCGCACACCGAGGCGACCCGGTCCGCGTACGGCAGCGTGCGGTCGACCGACAGCTGTAAAAGGGTCACCCGCATGCGAACCAGCCTAGAGCCAGTCGCGGCGCTTGAAGACGAGGTAGAGGATCGCGCACACCGCGGCCATCAGCGACACCGCGAAGGGATAGCCGGCGGCCCAGCCGAGCTCCGGCATGTGCTTGAAGTTCATCCCGTACACGGTGCCGATGAGGGTGGGGGCGAACAGGATGGCGGCCCAGGCGGAGATCTTCTTGACCTCCTCGGCCTGGCTGAGGCTGGTCTCGGTCAGCGACCGCATCTCCTCGTTCTGCTGCTGGGCGACCAGGGTGGAGTTGACGGTCAGGATGTTCTGCAGCAGCTGGCGCAGGCCGTCGACCCGCTCGACCACCTGGATCAGGTGGTCCTGCACGTCGCGCAGGTAGCGCTGCAGCTCCTCGTCGACGCCGTACTTGGCGAAGCCGCCGGTCAGCCCCTCCAGCACCCCGGCCAGCGGCCCGGCCGCCCGCTGGAACTCGATGACCTCCCGGGACAGCTCGTAGATCCGCCGGGACGCGCGCGGGTCACCGCCGAAGACCTCGATCTCGATCTCGTCGACGTCGTTCTCCAGGCCGGCGACCACCGGCCCGTAGCCGTCGACGACCTCGTCGAGGACCGCGTAGAGCACCGCCTCGGTGCCGCGCTGCAGCATCTCCGGGCTGGACTCCATCCGGCGCCGGACCGCGGCCAGGTCCGGCGCCTCGCCGTGCCGGACGGTGATCACGAAGTCCGGCCCGGTGAAGACGTGCACCTCGCTGAAGGCGACCTCCTCGACCCGGTCGACGTAGCGGGCCGCCCGCAGCACGCAGAAGAGCGTGTCGCCGTAACGCTCCAGCTTGGGCCGCTGGTGCGCGGTGATGGCGTCCTCGACGGCCAGCTCGTGCAGCTTGAACTCGGCCGCGACCGACGTGAGGTCGGTCGGGTCGGGCCGGTAGAGCCCGATCCAGGCCATCCCGCTGGGCGAGGAGTCCAGGCACTGGTACGTGTCCGCCAGCGACTCCGGGGACGCGGTGCGGTGCCCGTCGACGTAGATGGCGCTGTCCACCACCCGGCCGCCGATCGCGGGCTCGTTGTCCTCCTCGAGACCGTTGCCGTCGCCGGCCGGACCGGTGTCCCGGCTGCGCCGGGTCAGGCCGGTCGGGAGCGGGAACGGGATCCGCTTGCTGACCACGACCCCAGTATCCGGGTCACCTGCGCCGGGGGCCCGCTCCGGCGATGCCAGGATGTGCCTCGTGCCCCCGCGCCCCGAGGACGAGCTGGCCGCCGCGGCCGCGGCCGTCTACGCCGACCTGCTCGCCGCGACCCACCTCAGCCGGCCCAGCGACCTGGCCGCCGAGGCGGCGGACCGGGCCCGCCCGCTCGACATCGAGGACCTGGTGCTCTACCTGGTCGACTACGAGCAGACCGCGCTGGTCCCGCTGGCCGGGTCCGGGATGCCGGATCGGACGGTGCTGGGTATCGAGGGCACCCTGGCCGGCCGGGCGTACCGGACCAGCCAGATCCACGAGGCCGACGCCGGCCGGCCGGACCGGCGCCGGCTGTGGGTGCCGCTGATCGACGGCACCGACCGGCTCGGGGTGGCGGAGATGACCGTCCCGCTCACCGACGGCGAGGTGCCGCGGGCCCTGCTCACCCACTGCGAGCGGTACGCCCATCTCGTCGCCGGGCAGCTCGTGACCAAGAACCTGTACGGCGACACGTACGAGCTGGCCCGCCGGCGCCGGCCGATGACGGTGGCCGCCGAGCTGCAGTGGAGGCTGCTGCCGCCGCTCACCTTCGCCACCCGCGGGCTGGTCGTCTCCGGCGTGCTGGAGCCCTGCTACACCGCCGGCGGGGACACCTTCGACTACGCCGTCGACGGGCCGGCCGCCCACCTGGCGGTGTTCGACGCCATGGGCCACGGGCTGACCGCGGCCTGCACGTCGGCGGTCGCCGTGTCGGCCTACCGGACGGCCCGGCGGCGGCGGACCGACCTGGCCGGGACGTACGCGATGGTGCACCGGACGCTGACCGAGGAGTTCGGCGGGCAGCAGTTCACCACCGGCGTGCTGGCCCGGCTCGACCTGGACAGCGGTCGGCTGCGGTGGGTCAATGCCGGGCACCCGGCGCCGCTGCTGCTGCGCGGCGGCAAGCTGGTCAAGGAGCTCGCGTCCCGGCCCAGCCCGCCGCTGGGCATGCCGGTCGACACCGGCCCGGTGACGGTCGGCACCGAGGCGCTGGAGCCCGGCGACCGGGTGCTGCTCTACACCGACGGGGTAATCGAGGCCCGCACCGGGGACGGTGACTTTTTCACCGTCGAGCGGCTGGCCGAGTTCCTCGAGCGGCAGGCGGCGGCCGGGCTGCCGACCCCGGAGACGCTGCGCCGGCTGCGGCTGGCGATCCTGGCCCACCAGGAGGGGCGGCTGCAGGACGACGCCACCGTGCTGCTGGTGGAGTGGCACCGGGACGCCGAGCTCGCCCTGCTCCCCCAGACGGTCGTCGGGAGCGACGGGTGAGTGAGCATCGCAGGGCCCCCCAGGGGCCCGAGGAGCGGAGCTCGCCCGGAGCGACCGGTGGCAGAGCGAGCGACGGGTGAGTGAGCATCGCAGTGCCCCCCAGGGGCCCGAGGAGCGGAGCTCGCCCGGAGCGAGCGGTGGCAGAGCCTAGCTGGAGGCGCGGACGACCAGCTTGGGGGGGAACACCCGGGACGTGATGGGAGCGTCCGGGTCGCCGATCCGGTCCAGCAGGGTGAGGGTGAGCGCCTTGGCCATCTCCTCGACCGGCTGCCGGACCGTGGTCAGCGCCGGGCGGGCCTGGGTGGCGGCCACCGAGTCGTCGAAGCCGACCACGGCCACGTCCTCCGGCACCCGCAGCGAGTGCTCCCGCAGCACCGCCAGCGCGTCCAGCGCCATCAGGTCGGAGGCGACGAAGACGCCGTCGAAGGGCACCCCGCGCGACAGCAGCTCCTCCATCGCCCGGGCGCCGCTGCCCCGGTCGAAGTCCCCGTACGCGATCAGGCCCTCCTCCACCGGCAGCCCGGCCGCCCGCAGCGCCTCGGTGTAGCCGCGCAGCCGGTCCTGCCCGGCGGCCATGTCCTGCGGGCCGGCGATGGTGGCGATCCGGCGCCGCCCCCGGTCCAGCAGGTGGTCCACGGCCAGGCCGGCCCCGGCCACGCTGTCCACGTCGACATAGCTGATCGGCAGCCGGCCGACCGGCCGGGCGGACAGCACCGCGGGCAGCCGCTCGGCGATCAGGGTCCGCGGCAGCGGGTCGGCCGCGTGGGTGGACACGAACAGCACCCCGTCGACGTGCCCGTGCCGCAGGTAGTCCAGCAGCTGGTCGCGGGCCCGCTGGTCCTCGGCCAGCATCAGCACCAGGTGGATGCCGAGCGGGCGGACCACCTGGGTGGCGCCGCGGACCATGCTGGCGAAGAACGGGTCGGAGAAGATCCGCCCGTGCGCCTCGGACACCACCAGGCCGATCGAGCCGGTGGCCCGGGTGACCAGGCTGCGGGCGGCCCGGTTGGGCACGTAGCCGGTCTGCGCGATCGCCGACCGCACCAGCTCGCGCGCCTTGGGGCTGACCCCGGGGGTGTCGTTGAGCACCCGCGAGACGGTGGACTTCGACACTCCGGCCACGGCGGCGATCTCCTTGATCGTCTGGGCTCGCGGGGAGTCCGGTGACCGGGCCATGGGGTCGTTATACCGCGCGGCGGGGTCGGAGCCGGGCACCTCCCGATTTCCGGCACATCATGGCATGTCGCTGGGACCGTTCCCAGCCCACCTTACGGGGGATTGACCGCCTCGTAGCGCTCTGTTTACCGTCTGGACTGGGAACGGTCCCAGTCGTTCCCAAACGTGTCTGGGGGGACCCGCCGATCAGAGGAGCGCCCCCATGTCCCCACCCCGCACCCGCAGCCGCTTGATCGCCCTCGGGGCGGTGGCCGCCACCGCGGCCGCGCTCGCCGTCGTGGCCGGCGCCCCGAGCCCGGCCGAGGCGGTGCCCGCTCCCCCGGCCGGCTGGTCGGTCGTCTGGGGCGACGACTTCACCGGACCGGCCGGCGCCCGGATCAACGAGGCCAACTGGCTCTACGACATCGGCACCAGCTACCCCGGCGGCGCCCCCAACTGGGGCACCGGCGAGATCGAGACATGACCGACAGCACCGACAACGTCAGCCTGGACGGCGCCGGACACCTCGCCATCACCCCGCGCCGGGACGCCTCCGGCCGGTGGACGTCGGCCCGGATCGAGACCCGGCGCACCGACTTCCAGCCGCCGGCCGGCGGCAAGCTGCGGATCGAGGCGTCGCTGCAGCAGCCGAACGTGACCGGCGCCGAGGCGACGGGCTACTGGCCGGCGTTCTGGGCGATGGGTGCCCCGGCCCGCCCGGTCGGCGCGACCAACTGGCCGAGCATCGGCGAGATCGACATCATGGAGACGATCAACGGCCGCAGCACCGCACTTCGGGGCGTTCCACTGCGGACCGGGCATCCCCGGCACCTGCAACGAGACGACCGGGCTGGGCAGCGGCGAGCGGGCCTGCCCGGGCTGCCTGACCGGCTTCCACACGTACGGCGTGGAGTGGGACCGCAGCGTCACCCCGGAGACGCTGCGCTGGTACCGCGACGGCGCAGGTCTACTTCACCCTCAACCGGAACCAGGTCGACCGCCCGACCTGGGACACCGCGCTCAACCACGGCTACTTCATCATCCTCAACGTGGCCATGGGCGGCGGCTTCCCGGCCGCGTTCGGCGGCGGCCCGACCGCGGCCACCCGGCCCGGCGTGCCGATGCTGGTCGACTACGTCGCGGTCTACTCCAGCGGCGGCGGCACCCCGCCGACCACTCCCCCGCCGACCACTCCCCCGCCGACGACCACCCCGCCCCCGACCGGCGGCGTGAGCGCGTACTCGACGATCCAGGCGGAGTCGTACGCGACCGCCGGCGGCATCCAGCAGGAGGCCACCTCGGACAGCGGCGGCGGCCAGAACATCGGCTGGATCGCCAACGGCGACTGGGCTGAGTACCGCAACGTCGACTTCGGCAGCACCCCGGCCCGGACCTTCAGCGCGCGGGCGGCCTCCGGTGCCGCCGGCGGGGTGAGCGGGCTGGTCGAAGTGCGGCTGGACAGCCGGAGCTCGGCCCCGGTGGGCAGCTTCGCGGTCGCCAACACCGGCGGCTGGCAGAGCTGGCGGACGATCCCCGGCAATGTGAGCGGCATCACCGGCCGGCACACCGTCTTCCTGACCTTCACCAGCGGTCAGCCGGCCGACTTCGTCAACGTCAACTGGTTCACCTTCTCCCACTGACGCAGCGTGGTGACGGGCGGGCCGGGTGCGGCAGCACCCGGCCCGCTACGCAGGAATCTTGTCCGGAACGCTGTCCTCGCGCCGGACATCGGGCTACGCTGCGTCACAGCCGGGCCGAGCACGGCCCGTACCGGCCGCGAGAGGTCGCGTGTCACCCGTTCGGGGTGTTCCGACCGCCCGCCAGATCAATCCTGTCCAAATCGGTGACCGCAACCGCACAAAGCCCTACTGTGCGCCTCCATGGACGCCGCAGCGGATAGCAGCCCGACGGATCCCGACGGGGACAGAATGCTCTCGTCGACCCCTTTCCGGCTCGGCCGGTGGGTGGTCGGCGGGCTCGCCGGGGTGTACGCGCTGAGCACCCTGCTGCCGGCGGACTCCCGCCCGGCGGGCATCGACACCTGGTTCTACAGCCTCGTCCTGATCGCGGTGGTGCTGGCCGGGCTGGCCCGGCCGCTGCTGGTCAAGGACAACCGGCTGCCGTGGCTGCTGCTGGCGCTGGCGGCGATGTCCTGGGCCGTCGGTGACGTCTACTGGTCGATCGCCTTCTCCGACGCCGAGGAGATCCCCGTCCCGTCCCCGGCGGACGTCTTCTACGTCGGTCTCTACCCGCTGGCCTACTTCGGGCTGGTGCTGCTCGCCCGCTCAGTGCTGCGCCGGGTGCCCGCCTCGATCTGGCTGGACGGCCTGGTCACCTCGCTGGCGGCCGGCGCGCTGTTCTCCGCGTTCACCGTCGAGCAGATCATCTCGGTGGCCGAGGGCTCGCTGGCGGAGGTGCTGACCAACCTGTCGTACCCGGTCGGCGACCTGGTGCTGATCGTGATCGCGGTGGCCACGCTGTCCATGGTCCGGTGGCGCGCCGACCCGACCTGGTGGCTGCTGGTCGCCGGCTTCGCGCTCTTCGCGGTGGCCGACACCGGGTACCTCTTCGGCGTCGCCAACGGGACGTACGAGGACGGCCGCTGGATCGACGGGCTGTGGATGATCGGCATCGCGATGGTGCCGCTGGCCGGCTCGCTGCCGCACCGGGCGGGCGCCCCGGTGATCCGCGGGCTGGCCGCGCTGCTGGTGCCGATCCTGTTCTCCACCGCCGCGCTGATCGTGCTGCTGGTCGGCGCGTTCGTGGACCTGCACCCGATCACCGTGGTGCTGGCCGGCGCCTGCCTGCTCGCCGCCGGCGCCCGGACCGCGATGACCTTCGAGCAGACCAAGGCGCTGGCCCGCAGCCGCACCGAGGCGATGACCGACGAGCTCACCACGCTGGGCAACCGGCGGCTGCTGGACAGCCGGCTGCCCACCCTGGCCGCCGAGGCCACCACCGGCCGGCCGCTGCTGGTCGCGGTCGTGAGCATCCGGCACCTGACCGAGATCAACGACACCCTCGGCTACCAGTACGGCGACGCCCTGCTTGCCGCGCTCGGCGCCCGGCTGCGCGAGCGGGTGCCCGGCGGCACCGTGCCGGCCCGGCTCGGCGGCGCCGAGATCGCGCTGCTGCTGCCCTTCGACGGGCACCTGGCCCGGGCCGAGCAGTCGGTCCGCGACCTGCTCGGCGCGGTGTCCGACCCGGTGCGGGTGGCCGGCGTCGAGGTCGAGCTCGACCTGTCCGCCGGCATCGCGGCCAGCCCGATGCACGCCACCGACGGCCCGGACCTGATCCGGTGCGCCGGCGACGCGCTGCGCCGGGCCAAGTCGACCGAGTCCGAGGTCGAGGTCTACGACCCGGCCCTGGACATCGGCCGCGGCTTCGGCCCGCGGCTGCTGCCCGAGCTGTCCAGCGCGCTGGACGCCCACCGGGTGACCGCCTGCTTCCAGCCCAAGGTCGACCTGGCCACCGGGTCCGCGGTCGAGCTGGAGGCGTCGCTGCGGTGGCAGCACCCCGAGCACGGGCTGATCGACTCGGCCACGCTGCGGCCGCTGGCCGCCCGGGCCGGGCTGACCCGGCGGCTGACCCGGGTGCTGCTCGGCGAGGCCGTGCAGCGGTGCGCCTGGTGGCAGCGGGCCGGCGTGCAGCTCGGCGTGTCCGTCGACCTGTCCACCGCGGACGTGCTGGACAGCCGGCTGCCGTACGAGCTGGCGAGGCTGACCAGCGAGGCCGGCATCCCGCCGACCTCGATCCAGCTGGAGCTGGCCGAGGACCTCCTGCTGATCGACCCGGGCCGGACCCGGCGGGCGCTGGGCCAGTTCCGCACGCTCGGGGTCCGGCTGGCGCTGGACCACTACGGGCTGTCGGCGCCGTCGCTGACCCGGCTGCGCACCATGCCGGTGCAGGAGCTCAAGCTGGACCGCACGTTCGTCGCCTCGGTGCTGCAGAGCGCACCGGACGAGGCGGTCGTCCGGTCGACGGTCAACCTGGCCCAGTCGCTCGGCATCCGGACCGTCGCCGACGGCGTGGACACCCCCGAGCTGCTCGCCCGCGTCCGGTCGTACGGCTGCCGCGGCGTCCAGGGCGGCGCGGTCGGCCAGTCCATGTCCAGCAGCGACCTGGCCGGCTGGCTCGGCACCCCCGAAGCCGACGAGGCCCGCGCGCCGCAGCCGATCGGATGAGCGCGCCGGCCATCCGACCGGTGACCGGCGCCCCCCGCTGCCAGCGGCCGGCACCCCGGGTCCGCACCGCCGACGGCCTCCCGCTGCACTACCCGCCGCGCGGGGACCGGGCGCTGCTCGTCCGGATCCCGCCGGCCGCGCCTCCTGTGATCGTGACGGGGGCGGGGGCGACGCCGGCGCGGACCGGGCGGGTCGCGGAGAAGCTGCGGGAGTGGGGGCGGCGCTACCTGCTGGCCGAGGTGGTCGGCACGCTGAGCGCGCTGGTCGCCGCGATCGTGGTCTACACGGCGACCCGGTCGCTGGCGTCCGCCGCGCTGGCCGCGTCGCTGGCCGAGACGGCCGGCTTCTACGGCGTGGTGCTGAGCCGGACGCTGCCCCCGCTCTACCGGCTGCACGCCGGGCTCAGCCACGGCCGCCGGCTGCTGCAGACCGGCCGGCGCGGGCTGGCCGAGGCGTCCGACTTCGTGGTGGCCGAGCTGACCGACACGCTGGTGCTGCGGCCCGGGCTGATCTTCCTGGCCGCGCACTGGGCCGGGCAGGACGTCGTCTTCGGGCTGGTGGTCGGCAAGCTGCTCGCCGACGTCGGCTTCTACGCCGTGGTGATCCCGTCGTACGAGCTGCGCAAGCGGCTGGTGCCCCGGTGACCGCCCCGTCCGGGCTGGCTGTCCCCGTGCCGGCCGAGCTGCCCGACCACCCGACGCCGTTCCTGCTGCTCGACCTGGAGCGGGTGGCGGGGGCGTACGCGGAGTTCGCCGCCGTGCTGCCCGGCGTGGACGTGCACTACGCGATGAAGTGCAACCCGGACCGGCGCGTCCTGCAGCAGCTGCACGAGCTCGGCGGCGGCTTCGAGGTGGCCTCCATCGCCGAGCTGCACACCCTGGTCGACGTCGGGGTGGACCCGGCCGACGTGCTCTACAGCAACCCGGTCAAGCCGGCCGCGCACATCGCCGCGGCGGCGCGGGCCGGGGTGTGGCGGTTCGCCGCGGACAGCGCGGCCGAGCTGGCCAAGCTGGCCACGCACGCGCCGGGCGCCGCCGTCTACGCGCGGCTGCGGACCACCGCCGGCACCACCACGGTGCCGAGCGAGGGCAAGTTCGGCATCGGCGGTCCGGCGGCGGTCGAGCTGCTGCGGGCGGCCCGGCGGGCCGGGCTCCGGCCGTACGGGATCGCCTTCCACGTCGGCTCGCAGATGCTCGACCCGGTCGCCTGGGACGGCGCGGTGGCGCTGAGCGGGCAGGTCATGCGGGCGCTGGAGCCGGACGGGATCCGGCTCGGGCTGCTCGACCTCGGCGGCGGCTTCCCGGCCCGGTACGCCGACGCCGACCCGCCGCCGCTGGCCGCCTTCGCCGCGGTGATCGCGGCGGCCCTGGACCGGCACCTGCCGTACCGGCCGGCCAAGCTGGCGGTCGAGCCCGGCCGCGCGCTGGTCGCCGAGGCCGGGGTGATGGTGGCGACGGTGATCGGGCTGGCCGAGCGGGACGGCCGGCGCTGGGCGCACCTCGACGTCGGCGCGTTCAACGGCTTCATGGAGGCGCTGGAGAGCGGCAACCGGCTGCGCTTCCCGGTCGGCGACTCGCGCGGCTCGGCCCGCAAGGCGGCGTACCACCTCACCGGGCCATCCTGCGACAGCCAGGACACGATCCTCTTCGACGTCGAGCTGTCCGCCGACCTGGCGGTGGACGACCGGGTCTGGCTGGGTGCCGCGGGGGCGTACACGACGAGCTACGCCAGCGCCTTCAACGGCTTCCCGGTGCCGCTGACCTACGCCTGAGCGGTCCAGTTGACCACGCGGACGGTCGTGCCGGCCTCGGTGGACCGGACCTGCACCAGGTCGCACAGCTGGTTGGCCAGCCACAGGCCGCGGTCGTCGGGCTGGCCCGGCGGTGGCTGGCGGCGGCCGGTCATCGGGTCGGCCACCAGGCCCGGGTCGCGCACCTCGCAGACCAGCGCCGCCGGGTCCCGCCAGACCCGCAGGTGGCCGGAGCCGGCGGCCCCGGCGACGGCGGCGGCGACCTCCTGCACGGCCAGCCCGACCGCCCACACCCGCTCCTCGTCCAGCCCGGCCGCCACCGCGTGCCGGACCACCAGGTCGCGGGCCGCGCCGACCTCGGCCGCGAACGGCAGCACCGTCACCGGCCCGGCCGGCTCCGGCAGGTCCGCGGCGAGCAGGTCGCCGACGTACCCGGAGCCGCCGTAGATGGGGCTGCCACGGTGCTCATCCGCGTCGACCACCAGCGGGTGGCTCCGGAGCGCGTGGTCGATCACGTCCGCCGGCAGCGCGTCGGTGTCGTACGGGCAGCGCAGCCAGAACGGGACGTCCGGCGGCACCGCGACGTTGAGCAGCCCCTCGTGCAGCTGGGCCTCGCCCAGCTCGAGCTCGGACCGGCCGGACCAGATCGGCTCGCCGATGCCGCGCACCGGCCGGGTGGGGCCGCCGTAGGTGTCCAGGAAGCGCTGCCAGCCCGGGATGATCCGGGCCGGGTTGTGGCCCAGCTCGGCCATGTCCACGAAGAGCACGTCGGTGGCGTCGGCGCCGAGGGCGTCCCGCAGCGGCGCCGCCCGCTCCTCGATCACCGCGACCATCACCGGCTCACCGGCGGCCACGCCGTCCCGCACGAACGGGACCAGGCCGTCGAGGAACTGCGCCTCACCTCGATAGAGGAAGGCTTCGTGCCGGTAGGGCTGCTGCCGGGAGGTCGACGGGAGGGTCGGCCCGGGCCCGAGGGTCATGCCGTGCCGTCCGGGGAGAGGCGGGGCACCGCCGGGCGGCGGCACCGAGGACGGCGCAATCGTAGGACACGATCGCCTACCCGGACCCGCACCGAGCACAGGACCGGTGTGGCATCCGCGTGGTTCCCGGCCCGGGCAGGCGCTACTCCGGGGTAGGAGGACGGCGGGAAGTCGGAGGGAGACAGGCCCTATCCCTCGGTTCCGGTGACGTCGCCCGGCGCCGGGTCATCCGTGGCCGGCGGCACGCTGCCCGGGGCGTAGTCGGCCAGGCCGGCGTCCACCCGCTCCTGCTCGGTCCGCTCGGCCAGGTAGTCGTCGTCCAGCCGGTCGGCGGCGCCGCCGTGCTCCCGGCGGTCCCGGTGCAGCTCCTGGTCCGGCGGGCCGGGCGCGGCCAGCACGTCGGCGGCCAGCTCGGCGCCGGTGCGCGGGTCGTCCGGTCCGGTCATCAGAAGCCCCCCATGTCGCCGCCGAAGTCCCCGCCGAAGTCGCCCCCGCCGAAGTCCCCGCCACCGAAGTCGCCGCCGCCGCCGAAGTCGCCGCCGGTGTCGCCGCTGGTGTCCGCCGCGTAGTCGCCGCCGCCCGCGTCCCCGGTGTCCCCGCTGTCCCCGGCCGCGTCGGCGCCCTCGCCGCTGTCGTTGAAGTCGAACATCGCGTCGGCGATGGCGGTCCCGACGAACGCGCCGGCCACGCTGGCCAGCAGCCCGCCGGCGATCATGCCGCCCATGCCCATGCCACCGCCCATGCCACCGCGGCTGAACGAGCGCTCCAGGGTGCCGGGCTGGCGCATCTCCGCCCGGGTCGCCATCCGGGCCAGGTCCCGCGGGTCGTCGGACTGCGCCCGCTCGCCCGGCGGCACGTCGCGGCTCAGCTCGGCCAGCACCTGCCGGCGCTGCTCCGGGGTGAGCTTCGCGAACGCCTCCGCGTGCGCCTGCTCCACCTGCTCGGGCGGGGCGGTGCGCAGCAGGTAGCGGTAGCGCTCGACGGCGATCTCGTCCGGGTCGCGGCCGGCGCCCGCACGGGGCGGCGCCGCCCGGTTGCCACCGTCCCAGCCCGCGCGGGCGGGCTCGGTGCGCGGGCTGCGGCCCAGCAGTCGGTCCAGGAGTCCCACTCCGTGTCCCCTCCTCCGTACGTCCCAGCCCTCTTACCCTGCCAACGCCCCGCCGACCCTCCCCGTGCCCGCGGCTACCCGGTGGCCGCGCGGCGCGGGTGCGGGCGGCCCGGTGCTACCCGGTGGCCGCGCGGGCGCGGGTGCGGGCGGCCTGGCGGACCAGGTGGTCGCGCTCGGCGACGTCGGTGGCGCGGTGGGCCGCGGCCGCGTACGCCGTCGCGGCCGCCGTCAGGTCGCCGCCGAGCTCGTACAGGTGGCCGCGGACCGCGTGCCAGCGGTGCCGGTCGCCGAGCACCTCGCGCAGCCGGTCGGTCTCCCGCAGCCCGGCGGCGGCGCCGAGGACGTGACCGACCGCGACCGCGCGCCCGAGCACGGCGGCCGGGTCCTGGCGGACCGGGTCGGCGGTGAGGGCGACCAGGTCGTCGTACCAGGCCAGGATCTGCGGCCAGTCGGTCTCCGCGGCGCTGGCCGCGTCGTCGTGCAGGGCGGCGATGGCGGCCTCGATCTGGTAGCGGCCGGGCCGCTGCCGGGCCAGCGCCGACTGCAGGACCCGTACGCCCTCGGCGATCGCGCGGGTGTCCCACCGGCCGCGATCCTGCCGGTCGAGCGTGACGATCCGGCCCTCGGCGTCCCGCCGCGCCGGCAGCCGGGCATGGTTGAGGAGCATCAGCGCCAGCAGCCCGCGCGCCTCCGGCTCGTCGGTGGCGAGGGTGAGCTGGCGGGTGAGCCGGATCGCCTCGCCGGCCAGGTCCACCCGACCCGCGTGCCCGGCGGTGTAGACGAGATAGAGCACGCGCAGCACGACGGCGAGGTCGCCGGGCCGGTCCAGCCGGCGCCCGCGCAGGGTGCGCTTGGCCCGGCTGATCCGCTGCGCCATCGTCGCCTCCGGCACGTAGAACGCGTCGGCGATCTCCCGGGTGGTGAGGCCGCCGACCGCCCGCAGCGTCAGCGCCACCTGGGAGGCGGGCGCCAGGTCCGGATGGCAGCAGCAGAAGAGCAGGAAGAGCGTGTCGTCGCCCTCCTCGGTGGCGCCCGGCCGGGGCTCGGCGTACGTCCCCTCCTCCCGCCGGTGCCGGGCGGCCTCGCTGCGGCGGGCGTCGACGAGCCGCCGGGTCGCGACCGCGGCCAGCCAGGCCCGCGGCTCGCGCGGCGGGCTCTCCGGCCACACCCGCAGCGCCTCGAGCAGCGCCTCCTGCAGCGCGTCCTCGGCGGCGTCGAAGTCCTCGCCCCGCCGGACCAGGCCGGCCAGGACCCGCGGGACGAGGGCGCGCAGGGCGCCCTCGTCCAGCCGCTCGGGTCCGCCGGTCACGCGGGCCCGTCGTCCGCGGGCGCGCCGGACATGACCTCCCGGACGTCGATCCACTCGTACAGCGGGGCCCCGCCCGGGCCCGGCTCGGAGGAGATGTACGCCGCCAGCTCGACGGCGCGCTCGTACGAGTCGACGTCGACCATGTACCACCCCGCCACCAGGTCGCTGGTCTCCGGCAGCGGGCCGTCGGTGGTGACCGGCGCGGCGTCCGGGCCGCCGTAGCGCACCCAGGTGCGGGTGGGGGTGAGCGCCTGGGCGTCGACGTACTCGCCGTTCTTCTCCAGCAGCTCGCCGACGTGCCGGAGGAAGGCCATGTGCGCCTCCACGTCCTCCGGCGCCCACTGGTCCATCGGCGGGACCGGGCGGTGCGCCTCCGGACCGCCGCGGTAGTGCTTGAGGAGCAGGTACTTCGGCATGGTGTCTCCCTGGTGTCGGGGGCCGCGGCCCTTTACCTGGTGAGCGGAGCCGGCCGGAGCTTCTCGACATGGAAGCACCCGATTTTTTTCGCCGTACGGGAGGGTTGACTCCGTTCGAACATGTGTTCGAGGATCGGGGGGTGACGGCGGCAGTGGTGGCGCCCCCGCAGCGGGCGGGGGCGGTGGAGCGGGCGGGTGAGCGCCCGCTGCCGGTGCTGCCCGCGCTCTCGCCGCTGCTGCCGGCCGGGCTGCGCCGGGGCTCCGCGGTGACGGTGCGCGGGTCGGCGGGGCTGCTGCTCGCGCTGCTGGCCGGGCCGTCCCGGGAGGGGGCCTGGTGCGCGGTGGTCGGGCTGCCCGGGCTCGGCCTGGTGGCGGCGGCCGAGACCGGGGTCGCGCTGGAGCGGCTGGCCCTGGTGCCCGACCCCGGGCCGGACTGGGCCGCGGTCGCCGGCGCCCTGCTGGACGCCATGGACGTGGTGGTGGTCGCCCCGCGCGGGCGGGTCCTGGACGGGGACGTGCGCCGGCTGGCCGCGCGGGCCCGGCAGCGGGGCGCGGTCCTGGTGCCGTACGGGGCGGTCCGCTGGCCCGGCGCGGAGCGGCGGCTGAGCCTGGCAAGCGGCAGCTGGGAGGGGCTCGACCAGGGTTCCGGGCACCTGCGGGCCCGCCGGGTGGTGGTCCGCGGCGAGGGCCGGGGCGCCGCGGCGCGGGCCCACGAGCTGCGGCTGTGGTTGCCGGCCCCCGAGGGCGGCGTGCGGGCCGACCCCACCCCCCTGCTGCGCGCGGTGCCGGACCTTCCCCCGGCACCGCCCGCCCTCCCCCTCCCCGATCTTGAGGAAAGGGCGGCGAGCGACGGCGTGTCGCCGACCCTTTCCTCGAGATCGGTGGCCGAGCGCGGTCGGGCGCTGCGCGCGGTCCGGGGTGGGGGCGCCGGACCCGGTCCCGGATCGGGCAGCGCCGGTCCGGGACCGGCCCGCCCCCTCGACCCCGCCCGGGTGGTCCGGGCGTCCAGTCCCCGTCCGGGCGGTGTCCCCGTGCCGCCCGGGCGGTCCGCCGCGGTCGGGGGTGGCGGTCTCCCGGTTCCGCCACCCCCGGTCGGGGCCCACACCGCAGCCCGGGCCGCCGGGGTCCAGGCCACGGCCGGGGTCGGGGTCCACACCGGGGCGCAGGCCGGGGCCCGGATCGGGGCGCGGCCGCGGATCCCGGCGGAGGCGCTGGCACGCCTGCGTCCCGCCTCCTCACTCCCCCGACCGGCCCGCCGGGCGGTGCCGGGATGACCCTGCGCACCGCGGTGCTCCGCTGCCCGGACTGGCCGGTGGTCAGCGCCATGACCGCGGCCGGCGTCGCCGCCGAGGGCGGCGAGGACATCCCGGCCGCCGTCGTCCACGCCAACCGCGTGGTCTCCACCACCCCCGCCGCCCGGGCCGCCGGCGTCCGCACCGGCCTGCGCCGCCGCGAGGCGCAGGCCCGCTGCCCGGAGCTGGTCGTGCTGCCGGCCGACCCGGCCCGGGACGCCCGGGCGTTCGAGCCGGTCGTCGCCGCGGTCGACGAGCTGGCCCCCGGGGTGGAGGTGATCCGCCCGGGCGTCTGCGCGGTCGCCGCCCGCGGCCCGGCGCGCTACTTCGGTGGCGACCACGCGGTGGTCGACCGCCTCGCCCGGCACGTCACCGAGCGCACCCGCGCGCAGTGCTCGGTCGGGGTGGCGGACGGCCGGTTCGCCGCCGCGCTCGCCGCCCGGGACGGCGCGGTGGTGCCCCGCGGCGGCTCCCGGGCCTACCTCGCCCCCTACCCGGTGGAGACGCTGGGCGACCCGGACCTGCCCGACCTGCTGCGCCGGCTCGGCCTGCGCACGCTCGGCGCCTTCGCCGCGCTGCCGCCGCGGGACGTGCTGGCCCGGTTCGGCCCGGACGGCGGCCGCTGCCACCGGCTGGCCCGCGGGCTGGACGAGGTGCCGCTGGCCGCCCGCCCGCCGGTGCCCGAGCTGGCCGTGCAGACCGAGCTGGACCCGCCGGCCGAGCGGGTGGAGACCGCCGCCTTCGCCGCCCGGGCGCTGGCCGAGCAGCTGCACGCCGGGCTGGCCCGCCGCGGCCTGGCCTGCACCCGGGTGGCGATCGAGGCCCAGACCGAGCACGGCGAGCAGCTGACCCGGCTGTGGCGGCACGAGGGCGTGCTCACCGCCGCGGCGGTGGCCGACCGGATCCGCTGGCAGCTGGACGGCTGGCTGACCGGCACCGCCCGGGTGCTCCCGCGCGCCGGCGGACCGTCCACAGGCGACCGGGTGGAGCGCCCCACCGCCGGGATCGCGCTGCTCCGCCTCGTCCCGGACGAGGTGGTGCCGTACGGCGGGATGCAGCTCGGCCTGTGGGGCGGCATCGGCGAGGCGGACGAGCGGGCCGGCCGGGTGCTGGCCCGGGTGCAGGGCATGCTCGGCCCGGACCGGGTGCTGACCGCGGTGCTCGGCGGCGGCCGCGGCCCCGGCGACCGGGTCCGGCTGGTGCCGTGGGGCGACCGGCGCACCCCGGACCGGCCGGCCGACCCGCCGTGGCCGGGCCGGCTGCCGGCGCCGTCCCCGGGGACGGTGCTGCCCGACCCGCTGCCGGCCGAGGTGCTCGACGCGGCCGGGGCGCCGGTCGGGGTGACCGGGCGGTTCGTCGTCACCGCCGCGCCGGCCGTGCTGGCCGTGCCCGGCCGTGCCCCGGCGGAGGTGGTGTCCTGGACCGGGCCGTGGCCGGTGGACGAGCGGTGGTGGGACGCGGCGACCGCGAGCCGGCGGGCCCGCTTCCAGCTGGTCACCGCGGACGGCAGCGGCTGGCTGGTCGCCCTCGACGGCGGCCGCTGGGAGCTGGAGGCGGCGTACGACTGAGCTACCGGGCGTCGCGGAAGCCGTCCAGCGCCTCGAGCACGGCGGCGGTCATCCCGGCGCCGCCGTGCCCCTCGTCGTCGATGACGACCAGCCGGCTCGCCGGCCAGGCCCGGTGCAGGTCCCAGGCGGTGTCCAGCGGCCCGGACACGTCGTAGCGGCCGTGGATCAGCACCCCCGGGGTCTGCGCGATGCGCGCCATCCCGGCCGCGATCGGGGCGTCGTCGAGGAAGCAGCCGTTGCTCCAGTAGTGGGTGACCAGCCGGGCGAAGACCTGCCGGAAGGCCGGGTCCTGCAGGCTCAGCCACGGCTGCCAGCCGGGCGCCAGCGAGACGTGGACGTCCTCCCAGGCGCACCACTGCGCCGCCGCCCGCTCGGTCACCGCGGGATCCGGGTCGGCCAGCAACCGGGCGTACGCCGCCGCCAGGTCGCCGTCCCGCTCCCCCGCCGGGACGCCGGCCGCGAAGGCGTCCCACTCGCGCGGGAAGACCCGGCGCATGTCCCGGGTGATCCACTCGGTCTCCAGCCGCGCGCCCGAGGTGACCGCGCTCAGCACCATCGCGGTGACCCGCTCGGGGTGGCGCTGCGCGTACGCCAGCGCCAGCGTCACCCCCCAGGACCCGCCGACCACCACCCACCGCTCGATGCCGAGGTGCTCCCGCAGCCGCTCGATGTCCGCGATCAGGTGCCAGGTCGTGTTGGTCGCCAGGTCGGCCGCGGCGCTGTCGGCGAGCGGGCGGCTGCGCCCGCTGCCCCGCTGGTCGAAGAGCACCGCCCGGTACGCCGCCGGGTCGAACAGCCGCCGCTGCCCCGGGAAGAAGCCGGTCCCCGGCCCGCCATGCAACCAGACCGCCGGTGTGCCCGCCGGGTTCCCGACGGTCTCCCAGTAGATCTCGTACCCATCGCCGACGGCGAGCATCCCGTGCTCGTACGGCTCGATCTCCGGATACCGATCCCTCATGGCACGCGAGCCTAGAGTTCGGCCACCGGCCGCTCGGTCAGGTGGGCCAGCACCGCCAGCACCCGGCGGTGGCCGTCCCCGGAGTCGGGGATCCGCAGCCTGGCGAAGATGCTGCGCATGTGCGCCTCCACGGTCCGCTTCACGACGGCGATCTACGCCATCGGCTCAGTCTGGTGACGCTCGGCGCCCGGCTGCGAGCCCGCCGTGCCGGTCGGGCGACGGGAGTCGACCTGGCGCGGTCCGGCGGTTGACTCTTCGAACATACGTTCGAGAAGATGGCGCCTCGGTCGTCGAGAGCGAGGGTGTCATGGGTTGGGACAACCCGCCGATCCCGTGGGCGGAGCTGGAGCGCAAGCTGTCCGGACGCCGCCCGGACAGTGCCCAGCCCGGCGACGGCGGGGACAGCCCGGCCTGGTCCCGGCGCCGCGGGGACTACGTGCCGGCCGAGGTGCCGGCGGCGCCCGGGTCGGTGCCCTATGCGGAGCTCCACTGCCACTCCAACTTCAGCTTCCTGGACGGGGCGAGCCACCCGGAGGAGCTGGTCGAGGAGGCGGCCCGGCTCGGCCTGTCCGCGGTCGCCCTCACCGACCACGACGGGATGTACGGGGTGGTCAGGTTCGCCGAGGCGGCAAAGGCGCACGGGATGCGCACGCTCTACGGCGCCGAGCTGTCGATCGGGCTGGCCGAGCCGCAGGGCGGGCACGCCGACCCGGCCGGCCGGCACCTGCTGGTGCTGGCCCGCGGGCCGGACGGCTACCGGCGGCTGTGCCGGCAGATCAGCGCGGCCCAGCTGGCCGGCGGCACCAAGGGCCGCCCGCTCTACGACGAGGACGAGCTGACCGGCGCCCACGACGGGCACTGGGTGGTGCTCACCGGCTGCCGCAAGGGCACGGTCCCGGCGGCGCTGGCGGCCGGCGGGTCGGCCGGCTCCGACGCCGCCCGCGGCGCGCTGGACGAGCTGGTCGGGCGCTACGGGCGGGACAACGTGGCGGTCGAGCTGTGGCACCACGGCGACCCGCTGGACGACGCCCGCAACGACGCGCTGGCCGAGCTGGCCGCCGCCCGCGGGCTGCCCACGGTGGCCACCGGCAACGTGCACTTCGCCTCGCCGCGGCGGCGCCGGCTGGCCACCGCGCTGGCCGCGGTCCGGGCCCGGCGCAGCCTGGACGAGATGGACGGCTGGCTGCCCGCCGCCGGCACCGCCCACCTGCGCTCGGGCGCCGAGATGGCGGAGCGCTTCCGCCGCTTCCCCGGCGCCGTCGAGCGGGCCGCCGAGCTCGGGCTGGAATGCGCGTTCACGCTCGACCTGGTGGCGCCGCAGCTGCCGGACTGGGACGTGCCGGACGGGCACACCGAGATGAGCTGGCTGCGCGAGCTGACCATGGACCGGGCCCGCCGCCGCTACGGGCCGCCCGGGGCCGAGCGCGTCCCGGGGCATACCTGCAGCTCGAGCACGAGCTGGCGCTGATCGAGCAGCTCGACTTCCCGGGCTACTTCCTCATCGTGTCCGAGATCGTCGACTTCTGCGTCGAGAGCAACATCCTCTGCCAGGGCCGCGGCTCGGCGGCCAACTCCGCGGTCTGCTATGCGCTGGGCATCACCGCGGTCGACCCGGTGGTCTACAAGCTGCTCTTCGAGCGGTTCCTCGCCCCGGAGCGGGACGGGCCACCGGACATCGACCTCGACATCGAGTCCGGCCGGCGGGAGGAGGTCATCCAGCACGTCTACGAGCGGTACGGGCGGGACCGCGCCGCCCAGGTCGCCAACGTGATCACCTACCGGCCGCGGATGGCGGTGCGGGACATGGCCCGCGCGCTCGGCTACGCGCCCGGCCAGCAGGACGCCTGGTCCAAGCAGATCGAGCGGTGGGGGCCGCTGACCGACACGGTCGACCACGACATCCCGGCCGAGGTGGTGGAGCTGGCCACCGAGCTGATGCACTTCCCGCGCCACCTCGGCATCCACTCCGGCGGGATGGTGATCTGCGACCGGCCGGTGGCCGAGGTGTGCCCGGTGGAGTGGGCCTCGTTCACCGACCGCTCGGTGCTGCAGTGGGACAAGGACGACTGCGCGGCCGCCGGGCTGGTCAAGTTCGACCTGCTCGGGCTGGGCATGCTCACCGTGCTGCACACCACGATGGACCTGATCCGGCGCCACCACGGCGACGAGGTCGAGCTGGCCTCGCTGCCGCCGGACGACGAGGGCGTCTTCGACATGCTCTGCGAGGCCGACTCGATCGGCGTCTTCCAGGTGGAGAGCCGGGCCCAGATGGCGACGCTCCCCCGGCTGCGACCCAGGTCGTTCTACGACCTGGTCATCGAGGTGGCGCTGATCCGGCCGGGGCCGATCCAGGGTGGCTCGGTGCACCCGTTCATCCGCCGCCGGCAGGGTCTGGAGCCGGTGTCGTACGCGCATCCGCTGCTGGAGCCGGCGCTCAAGCGGACGCTCGGGGTGCCGCTGTTCCAGGAGCAGCTCATGCAGATGGCGATGGACGCGGCCGGCTGCACGCCCGCCTTCGCCGACCTGCTGCGCCGGGCAATGGGCTCCAAGCGCTCGCACGAGCGGATGGCCGCGCTCAAGGGCGACCTGTATGCGGGGATGGCCCGCAACGGGATCACCGGCACCGCCGCGGACGACATCTACGAGAAGCTCGCCGCGTTCGCCAACTTCGGCTTCGCCGAGAGCCACTCGATCAGCTTCGCCTACCTGGTCTATGCGTCGGCCTTCTTCAAGCGCTACTACCCGGCGGCGTTCTGCGCGGCGCTGCTCGACGCCCAGCCGATGGGGTTCTACTCGCCGCAGACCCTGGTCGCGGACGCCCGCCGGCACGGGGTGGTGGTGCGCGGGCCGGACCTCAACGCGTCCGCGGCCGGCAGCACGCTGGAGGAGGACCCGGCCAGCGAGACCGGCTTCGCGGTCCGGATCGGCCTGTCGTATGTGCGGGCGATCGGCGAGGAGGTGGCCGAGCGGATCGCGACCGCCCGGCCGTACCAGGACATGGCCGACCTGGCCCGCCGGGCCGACCTGACCGCCCGGCAGCTGGAGGCGCTGGCCACCGCGGGGGTGTTCGGCTGCCTGGGGCTGTCCCGGCGGGAGGCGCTGTGGGCGGCCGGCGCGGTCGCCCAGGACCGGCCGGACCGGATCGGCGGGCTGGTGGTCGGCGCGGACGCGCCGATGCTGCCGGGACTGTCCGACGTGGAGCGGGCGATGGCGGACGTGTGGGCGACCGGGATGTCCCCGGACAGCTACCCCACCCAGTTCGTCCGGGACCGGCTGGCCGCGGCCGGGGTGGTCACCGCCCGCGGGCTGTCCGGCGTGGACAACGGCTCGCGGGTGCTGGTCGGCGGCGTGGTGACGCACCGGCAGCGGCCGGCCACCGCGAGCGGGATCACCTTCCTCAACCTCGAGGACGAGACCGGCCTGGTCAACGTGATCTGCTCCAAGACGGTGTGGGCGCGGCACCGCCGGGTGGCGCGGGACTCGCCGGCGCTGGTGGTGCGGGGCATGCTGGAGCGGGTCGACGGGGTGACCAACGTGGTGGCCGAGCGCATCTCCAAGCTCGAGCTCTCCGTCCGCTCCACCTCCCGGGACTTCCGATGAGCGCACCGGGGTCGGCGGTTCGTGCGACTTCTCATCGTCCGTGCGACCGGAAGTCGCACGGACCCGCGGCGGGAGGTCGGCGGTGAGCGCGGTGCCGCTGCGGTGGCGGCTCGCCGACGACCCCGACGTCGAGGTGCCCGGGCAGGGCTCGCTGTTCTCCTCCGACGACCTGATGACGACCGAGCGGGGCACCGGGCGCCTGTCCGGGCTGGAGTTCCTGCACGTGCACGCCCGCCGGATCGTCAACGAAGTGCCGGCGGCTTCCCGGATGCCGTTCCGCTACACGATCAACGCCTACCGCGGCTGCTCCCACGCGTGTACGTACTGTTTCGCCAGACCAACCCACGACTACCTCGGTCTCAACATCGGCGACGACTTCGACCGCCGGATCGTGGTCAAGGTCAACGCGGTCGAGCGGCTGCGGGCCGAGCTGCGGAGTCCGAAGTGGACCGGTGAGTCGATCGCGATGGGCACCAACACCGACCCTTACCAGCGCTGCGAGGGGAAATACCGGCTCACCCGCGGGATCGTCGAGGTGCTCGGCGAGGCGGCCAACCCGTTCTCGGTCCTGACCAAGTCGGCGCTGGTGCTGCGCGACCTCGACGTGCTCATCGCGGCGGCCCGGCGCACCTCGGTGTCGGTGTCGCTGTCGATCGGCACCGTCGACCCGGCGGTGTGGCGGGCCACCGAGCCGGGCGCGCCGCACCCGCGCCGCCGGGTGGACGCGGTGCGCCGGCTGTCCGACGCCGGCATTCGCACCGGCGTGCTGGTGGCGCCGGTGCTGCCCGGCATCTCCGACTCCGCCGAGCAGCTCGAGGAGGTGGTGACCGCCTGTGTCGAGGCCGGCGCCACCTCGGTCACCTCGATCATGCTGCACCTGCGGCCGGGCGTGCGGGAGCACTTCCTCGGCTGGTTGCGACCGCGCGACCCCGCGCTGGCCGACGACTACGAGCGCCGCTACCGGCGCGCCTACCTGCCCGACGCCGAGCAGAGGGCGCTGTCCGCCCGGGTCCGCGCCCTCGCCGAGCGCGCCGGCGCGCGCTACACCACCCCCACCGACGCCCGCGTCCCCACCTGACCCCGACCCAACGACCGCGGGCGAGGACACCGGCGCTACACCTTCCCGCCCACGCCCCGATGCCGAGCTGGCTCAGGGCGCGGCGAGGACTCCGGCGGAGCAGGCGGCGCGCTGCCCCCTCTCCACCCCCCGCCCCAGGCTGAGCCGTTCGGCGACCGGGTCGAGCACCTCGGCGAGCGGCAGCGCGCTGAGCGTCCCCGCCGGCGCCCGCCCCGGGTGCCGAGCCGGGTCAGCGGCCGCGGGCGAGGACGCCGGCGAGCAGGACGGCGAGCAGCTCGGTGAGCGTGTCGCCGAAGTCGAGCCGGTAGACGGCGAGCGAGGGGTCCGCCTCGTACGCGGCCAGCACCGCCTCCGACGGCTGTCCGTGCGCCCACAGCGCGCCGGCGACCAGGACGGTGGCGCCGGCGACCCGCTCGGCGGCGACGGCGCCGAGCTCGGGGACGGCGGTCGCGAGCAGGCGGCCGAGCGCGCCGATGTTGTCGATGGCGGCGCGCTTGAAGCGGGCCGCGACCTCGGTCGACACGTTCCGCTCCAGCACCGCCGCCTGCGCCCCCAGCAGGTCGCACAACACCGGCCGCACCGCCAACGACCCCGCCACCACCCCCGCCACCCACTCCCGCCGCTCCCCCACCGACCCACCGACAGCGGTCGACACGGCGGAGCGGAGTGACCCCGCCGACCAGGCGGCGGCTGTTGACGCCGACCCCGACGCGCGTGCCGCGGGCGAGGCAGGCGCGGCGAGCGCCGGGGCACCTGGTGACGCCGGGGCGGCGTCGAGGTCGGCGGACAGCGCGGACAACCATTCGCGCCAGGCGTGGTCGAGGAGCTCGAGGAGGACCGCCTCGCGGGAGTCGAAATAGCGGAGCACATTGGACTTCGCCAGCCCGGCCCGGCGGCTCAGCTCGGTGAGGCTCACCGCCGCGACCGGCATCTCGGCCAGCATCGCGGCGGCGGCGTCGAGGATCGCCCGCCGCCGCACCTCGCGCTGCTCCTCGCTGCGCGCACGCTGGAACCCCGCCACGCCCGCAGCGTACAGACCGATGGTCCGTTGTGAACAGACCAGCAGTCTGCTAGCGTTCGGGAACCGGCAACAGACCGCCGGTCCGCTAACCGTGAGGAGCCCCCATGTACGCCGTTCCGGACCAGACCGGCCGGCTGGCCGTCGTCACCGGCTCGAACAGCGGGACCGGCAAGGAGGCGGCCCTCCGGCTGGCCGGCGCCGGCGCACACGTGATCCTCGCGGTGCGTACTCCCGCCAAGGGCGAGCGCGCCCGCGACGAGATCCTCGCCGCGCACCCGGACGCCCGGCTGGAGGTCCGCCGGATCGACCTGGCCGACCTCGGCTCGGTCCGCGACTTCGCCGACGGGCTGCTCGCCGACGGCACGCCGCTCGACCTGCTGATCAACAACGCCGGCGTGATGGCGCCGCCGACCCGGATGACCACCGCCGACGGCTTCGAGCTGCAGTTCGGCAGCAACTACCTCGGCCCGTTCGCGCTGACCCTCCGGCTGCTGCCGCTGCTGCTCGCCGCACCGGCGCCGCGGGTGGTGACCATGTCGAGCGGGGTCGCCCACTTCGGCCGGATCCAGTTCGACGACCTGCAGTGGGAGCGGCGGCGCTACCGGGCCTACTTCGCGTACGCGCAGTCCAAGCTGGCCGACCTGATGATGGCCCGGCGGCTCGCCGCGGTGGCGGCCGAGCGTGGCTGGCGGCTGGAGAGCATGGCTGCTCACCCCGGCTACACCCGCACCAACCTGCAGACCGCCGGCGCGTCGCTGGGTCGCGACGGCACCCGGCACGCGCCCGGCACCCGGCTGTCGCTGATGGCGTCCCAGGACGTCCAGCAGGGCACCGAGCCGCTGCTCTACGCGGCGACCGATCCGGCGGCGACCAGCGGCGGCTACTACGGGCCGACCGGGCCCTTCGAGATGATCGGCTCCCACGGACCGGCCCGGGTGCCGCGCCGCGCCCGGGACACCGCCGTCGCCGCGCGCCTGTGGACCGAGTCCGAGCGCCTCACCTCCACCGCCCTGCCCACTCCGACCCCCTGACCAGTCCCGCCAGCGCCCTGAGCTCTGCCCGCCCACTGAGCACTTCCGCCGCCCACTGAGCACTTCCGCCGCCCACTGAGCAGCCGCAACTGCCCAGTCACCCCGGCCAACTGCCCAGTCACCGGCCAACTGCTCAGTCGTCCCGCTGGCCGACCGGCCGGCGATGCGAAGGATCAGCCGGTCACCGCGGGAGCCAGCCAGCACCGCGGGAGCCAGCCAGCACCGCGGGAGCCAGCCAGCACCGCGGGAGCCAGCCAGCACCGCGGCGGCCAGCTGGCGCGACGGGGGTTAGCTGGCGCGGGGGTGGGTGGTGAGGAGGGTGTCGCGCAGGGCGTGGACGTCGACGGAGAGGCGGGCGAGCAGGCGGGGGGCCAGGAAGGTCGGGTCGGCGAGCGTGCCGAGCAGCAGGTGCTCGGCGCCGATGTGCCGGTCCCGCAGTGCCAGCGCCTGCCGCAGCGACTGCTCCAGCGCCCGCTTCCCCTCCGGCGCGAACGGCACGTGCCCCCGCCGTCGCCGCCCCCGCCCGAGCGCCCGGTCCAGCGCACCCGCGCCGAACTGCGAGTCCACCTTGCGCCGCACCTCGGCGTAGTCGATGCCGAGGGTGGCCAGTGCCGACGGGTCGAACCCGGCCGGCGTGCCGCCCGCGGCCAGCTCCGGCCGCAACCGCTCATCCGTCACCCCGGCCGCCCGCAGCGCGTCCCCGGTCGGTCCGACCGACCCGGCCAGCGCGACCAGCAGGTGGCCGGTGTCCACCTGCGGCGCCCGCACCTCGGTCGCCACCGCGACCGCCGCCTTGACCGTCTCCCGCGCCTCGACCGTGAACCGCTCGAACACCCGACCTCACCTCCCCGGGGCCGGCCAGCGCCGGCCGTACTTCTTGTGGACCGCCTGCCGGCTCACGCCGAGCACGCCCGCGATCTCCTGCCAGGACCAGCCGTGCCGCCGCGCGCTCTCCACCTGCAACTCCTCCAGCGAGTCGAGCAGCACCCGCAGCGAGGCGATCGCGGCCAGCCCGACCCGCGGGTCGCCGCTGGTCGCGGAGCCGGCCAGCTCACCTGCCTCCGTCGCCATGCTGTCAACTTAAGTTGACAAGACCAGGATGTCAACCACAGTTGACGGCCGGTTGACATGCAGGCGGATGCCTGCATAATCTCCGCGTCGTGCAACCGGGCCTCGATGAGGTGTTCCGCGCGCTGGCCGACCCGACCCGGCGCCGGCTGCTCGACCGGCTGCACGAGCGCACCGGGCAGACCCTGGGCGAGCTGTGCGAGCACGCCGGGATGCGGCGGCAGTCGGTCAGCCAGCACCTGGCCGTGCTGGAGGCGGCGAACCTGGTCAGCACGTCCTGGCGCGGCCGGGAGAAGCTGCACCACCTCAACCCGGTCCCGCTGCACGAGATCCAGGAGCGCTGGATCGACAAGTTCGAGGAGCCGCGGCTGCGCGCGCTCAGTGCCGTACGACGACGAGCGGAGGACGGGATGACCGACCGGACAGCGGTCTACGTGACGTACATCGAGAGCACGCCGGAGCGGGTCTGGGCCGCGCTGACCGACCCGGAGCTGACCGCCGTGTACTGGGGGCACCGCAACGAGTCGGATTGGGCCGTCGGGTCCCGCTGGGACCACGTGCGGACCGACGGCACCGGCGACACCGACGGCGGCGGCACCGTCGAGGAGGTCGACCCGCCGACCCGGCTGGTGCTGAGCTGGGGGCCGGCGCCGGGCGAGGAGGGCGGCATCTCCCGGGTGACCTTCGTGGTCGAGCCCGGGAACGGGATCGTCCGGCTGACCGTCACCCACACCGACCTCGACCCGGGCGAGCAGGCCGCCGCGGCGGACGGCTGGGCGGCGGTGCTGTCGAACCTCAAGTCGCTGCTGGAGACCGGGCACCCGCTGCCCACGGCTCCGTGGGCGATGTCGGCCACGGGTTAGGCGAGCCGGGACACCGCCGCGCACAGCCGGTCGTGCACGGCCAGCTCGGCCTGCACCGGGCCTAGCACGTGCTCGTCGGCGACCTGCTCGACCCGAGCCCGGATGCGGCGCCGGGCGGTGCGGGTCCGCCGGCGGGCGCCGGCCGCGGCGAGCCGCCGGGCCAGCAGCGCGAGCAGCAGGCCGACCAGCGCGCCGCCGATGAGCAGCAGGGTCGGCAGCGGCACCCGGCCGACGTACGGCAGCGGCGGCTCCGGGAAGCGCAGCCAGTCCAGCGCCAGCAGGCCGAGCAGCCAGACCAGCCCGGAGATGGTGGCCACCGCGAGCACGGCCTGCAGGAAGCCGGCCGGCAGCCACCAGCGCGGCCGGCGGCCGAGGCCGAGGTCGGTGCCCGCGACCGTACGGTCCAGCAGGTCCGGCAGTTGCGCCGACCCGGCGGTGGAGGCCCGCCGGACCACCCCCGGCCAGGGGTCGGCCAGCCCGCTGGTGGCGTGGTCGGTGAGCGTGCGCAGCGCGGTGTCCACCCGGGCGCGCTGCACCGCCGACGGCCCGGGCAGCGAGGTCCGCACCAGCTCGGTCGGCTCGGTGGGCAGCCGCAGCCGGCGCACCGGGTCCGGACGCAGCTTGCGCACCCAGCGGGTGAACGGCCAGCCGGTCACCGCGGCCGCCTGCGCCCGGTGCGAGCGGGCGATCGCGATGCCGATGGTCTCCGCGCCGGCGGCGTCGGTCAGCGCTTCGACCAGCGCGGTCCGGTCCTCGGCGCGTACGGCGGCGCGGGCACCGTCCGGGCAGCTGCCCCGCAGCGCGTCGGCGGTCCGGCGGACGTCGGCCTCCAGCCGCTGCACGGCGGCCTCGTGGGCGGCGGCGCGCGAGGCGAGGGCCGCGCGCAGGTCGGCCAGCCCCTCGCCGGTGGTGGCGGACGCGGCGAGCACCGGCACGCCGCCGAGCCCCTCGGCGCCGAGCAGCCGGCGCAGGTCGGCCAGGCAGGCGTCCCGCGCGGCCGGGTCGAGCCGGTCGACCTGGTTGAGCACGACCAGCATCACCCCGGCGTGGCCGGCCAGCGGGCGCAGGTAGCGGTCGTGCAGGGCGGCGTCGGCGTACTTCTGCGGGTCGACCACCCAGACCAGCAGGTCGACCAGCTCGACCAGCCGGTCGACCTCGAGCCGGTGGGCGAGCTTGACCGAGTCGAAGTCGGGCAGGTCGAGCAGGACCAGCCCGCCCGGCGCGACGCCGTCGGAGCCGGCCGAGTGCCGGCGCGGCACCTCCAGCCAGTCGAGCAGGTCGCCGGCGGACTCCTCGCCCCAGACGACGGCACTCGCGGTCGACGTCGTCGGGCGCCGTACGCCGACCTGGGCCACCGGGTCCCCGGCGAGCGCGTTGAAGAGCGAGGACTTGCCGCTGCCGGTGGCGCCGGCCAGCGCGACCACGGTGTGCCCGGCGCCGAGCCGCAGCCGGGTGCCGGCCTTGCCCGCCACCCGCTCCGCCTCGGCGACCACCGACCCGGCCAGCCGCCCCCGCGCCAGCTCCACCACCTCGTCCAGCGCGGTCAGCCGCTCCGCCAGCCCTCCCCCGGCCCCCCGACCCCGCCTCACTCCGCACCTCCTGCCACGTGACCCACTGCCGGTGAGTTTCCCGGCCGCCGGTACGGCGTGTCGCTCACCGACGCCGCGTCAGGTGGGGTGGGGGTCATCGGCGGCCGCCGCGGTGGGGCCAGCGGGAAGGGGGTGGGGAGGGGGGTGGGGGTGGCGCGGCGGGGGCGGGGCGGGAGACGGTGAGAGTGGCGCGGCGGAGCTGTTCGAGGGTGGCGGCGGCGGTGCGGAGGGCGTCGGCGGCATCCGGCGCGGGTGCGGCGCCGGCGACCAGGGACCGGAAGCGGTCCGCCTCGGCGGACAGCAGCGTCTCCACCCGGTCGAGCAGGTCGGCCCGGGCCTCGGCGGCCAGCGCCCGTACGGCGGCGTCGCCGAAGACGGCCTCCAGCACCTTCTGGCTCAGCGCCGAGGTGCCCCCGGCGACCACCACCTCGGCGCCGGTGAGCCCGCCGGTGCTGGCGAAGACCGCGAGCATGACGACCAGCCCGGCCCCGTTGACCCCGAAGGAGGCCAGCCGGGCGGCGGTCCGCCGCTCCGCGCCCTGCTCGGTGACCAGCTGCAGCACCCGGCCCTGCCAGGCGCGGACCTCGTCCCGCAGCCGGTCGGAGAAGTCGGCCGACACGTGCGCGAGGTCCGGCGAGAGCAGCGCCGCCCCGGCCGGGCGGGCCCGCCAGGCCTCGGCGGAGTCCTCGGCGGCCCGGTCGGCGGCCGCCCGGACCAGCGACTCCAGGCTGCTCTCCACCGCCTGGGCGACCTCGGCGTCGGCCAGCGGTCGGCCGGTGAAGGCGGACGCGATCCGGTCCCGCAGCCGGCTCACCCGGGCCTGCAGCGACCGCAGCAGCTCGCCGGTCCCGACGAACTCCTGCCACCGCGCCAGCACCTCCCCGCGCAGCACCGACCCGCCGCGGATGCCGTCGTCGACCTCCCGGCAGGCGGCGGCGTACCGGGCGTCGACCTCGTCGCGCAGCGTGCCGGCCGTCACGGCCTGCTCGGCGGTGTGCCGGGCCAGCGCCGGCACCCGCTCGCCCATGCTGCGCAGCGCGCCGTCCAGCGTGGAGCGGACCACCTCGGCGCGGGTGGCGGCGTCAGCGGCAAGCCCGGTCAGCCAGCCGCGCAGCGCGGCCACGGCGGCCTCCGGGATGCGGCCGCCGGCCAGCGCCGCCTCGGGCACCGGGAACAGCGCGGCCCGGCTCAGCCCGCCGTCGCGGAGCATGGCTCCCAGGTGCGGGGTGACCTCGTTCACCGCCTCCGGCGGCACCCGGTTGAGCACCACGGCGAGCGCGGTGCCGCGCTGCTGGGCGGTGTGGAGCAGGTCCCAGGGGACGGCGTCGGCGTACCGGGCCGCGGTGGTCACGAAGACCCACAGGTCGGCGGCGGCGAGCAGCTGCGCGGCCAGCTCCCGGTTCTCCGCGACCACCGAGTCGATGTCGGGGGCGTCCAGCAGCGCGAGCCCGGCCGGCACCGCCGGATGGGCGACCACCCGCAGCGTGCGGGCGTTGCCGGCCGCCGGCCCGTCGCCGGTGAGCCGGGCCAGCCCGGGCAGCACCCGCGCGCTCTCGAACCAGTGCGTCTCCCCCGGCGCGCACACCAGCACCGGCGCGCGGGTGGTCGGGCGGAGCACCCCGGCCGGGCTCACGTCGGCGCCGACGAGCGTGTTGACCAGCGTGGATTTGCCCGCCCCCGTCGAGCCGCCGACGACCGCAAGCAGCGGCGCGTCCAGCTGGGCGAGCCGGGGCAGGAGGTAGTCGTCGACCTGGTCGACGATCTCGGCCCGGGACCGCCGGGCCTCGGCGGCACCGGGCACCTCCAGCCCGAGCCGGACCGCGGCGGCCCGGTCGCGCAGCACGGTGAGCGCGGCGGGCAGCTCGGGCAGGGTCTCGGACACGTACGGATCGTGTCCGCGCAGCGACCCGGTCAACCCTCCGGCCGCGCGCGCAGCCGGATCAGTGCCGGGTCGGCCAGCCAGGCGCGCGGGCCGAAGCTCGCGCACCGCACCGCCGCCACCTCGGCCGCGTACGCCAGCGCGGCCACCACCTCGCCGACGCCTGCCTCCGTTCCGGCGAGGGCGTGCAGCAGCGCCCCGTGGTACGCGTCGCCGGCCCCCAGCGTGTCCACCGCGGTCACCGCCGGCACCGGCACGACCCCGGACCGCCCGCCAGCCCACCACCGCACCGGCTGCGGCCCGGCGGTCACCGCGACGACGCGGACCCCGTACGCGCGCAGCGCCGCCGCCGAGTCCGCGGCGGTCGCGCAGCCGGGCACGCGGAAGTCGGCCGAGCACACCGCCACGTCGACCGCGGGCAGCAGCTCGGGCAGGTCCGGCTTCCAGCTGCCGCCGTCCAGCAGGACGAGCCGCCCGGCCCGGGCGGCGGCGAGCGCGAGCCGCGGGTGGTGCCCGTCGACCAGCACCGCCGCGGCCTCCCCGGCCAGCGCCGCCAGCGGGGGCGGCGGCACCGCCGACACCCCGGCGGCGTTCACCGAGACCACCGACCGCCGCCCGTCGGGCGCGACCACCGCGCTGGACACCGGCGGCGGGTCGGTCCGGTCCGGGGTCGCGTCGAGCAGGGCGACCCCGCGCCCGCGCAGCTCGCCGGCCGCGGCCGCGGCCAGCGGGTGCCGGCCCAGCGCGGTGACCAGCGTGACCGCCGAGCCGAGCGCGGCGGCGGTCACCGCGGCACCGGCGGCGGGGCCGCCGGCCGCCACTTCCTGGGCCCTGGCCTGCACTTTCTCGTCCGGACCGGGGGTCGCCGCGGCCGCGTAGACGAGGTCGAGCGTGCACAGACCGACCGCCAGAACGCGCATCTGTCACCTCCGAGCCGTCAGCCGTCGTTCACGTCATGTCTTCCCGTCCGGGGGCAGGGGTGGTTACGGTCCGCCCGTCAGCTCCCTTGACGACCCAGCAAGGAGCCCAGGTGACGGACATCGTCGACCCCACCCGGCCGCGGCTGCCGCTGGCCGAGGTCCACCAGCCCGGCTGGTCCCGCAGCTCCATGACCTGCCTCTACCGGTGCGGCAACGCCTGCGCGCACCCGGTCCCCAACCAGACCGACAACGAGTACTTCGGCGACATCGTCGAGAAGGTCGTGTCCCGCCGCGGCGTGCTCAAGGCCAGCGCGGTCGGGGCGCTGGTCGCCGGTGCCGGGGTGGCCGGGGCGCTGCCCGCGGCGGCCGCGCCCGCCGCCCCGGCGGCGCCCGCGGCCGGCGCCGCCCGCGGCGGCCGCCCGGACACCTCCGGCAGCGCGCTGACCTTCCCCGCGGTGCCGCCCAACCAGCTGGACACCGTGGTGGTGGCCAACGGCTACGACTGGTCGGTGGTGATCCGCTGGGGCGACCCGGTGCTGCCCGGCGCGCCGGCGTGGGACCCGGCCAACCAGACGCCCGCCACGCAGGCGGCCCAGTTCGGCTACAACTGCGACTTCCTCGGCGTGCTCCCGCTCGGCCGCCACGGCGACCGGGCGCTGCTGTGGTCCAACCACGAGTACACCAACGAAGAGCTCATGTTCCCCGGCTTCACCTCGCACGACGCGCTCACCGTGGACCAGGTCCGGGTCGCGATGCTGGCGCACGGCGGCTCGATCCTGGAGATCGAGCGGGTCGGCGACACGGGGCAGTGGCGGAGGGTGACCCGCGGCGGCCGCAAGTACAACCGGCGGATCACCGCGATGACACCGATGCGCTTCACCGGCGGCGCGGCCGGCAGCGCGCTGCTGCGCACGAACGCCGACCCGACCGGCCGGCGGGTGCTCGGCATGCTCAACAACTGCGCCGGCGGGGTCACCCCGTGGGGCACGATCCTCACCGGCGAGGAGAACTTCAACCAGTACTTCGTCGGCGGCGACGCGGTCCCGGCGGCGGACAAGCCGGCGCTGGCCCGGTACGGGATCAGCACCACCGCGCGCTACCCCAGCGGCTCGCGCAAGTGGGAGCGGGCCGACCGGCGCTTCGACCTCGCGGTCGAGCCGCACGAGGCCAACCGGTTCGGCTACATCGTCGAGATCGACCCGTACGACCCGGACTCGACGCCGCGCAAGCACACCGGGCTCGGCCGGTTCAAGCACGAGGGCGCCAACATCAAGGTCGGCAACGACGGCCGGGTCGCCGCGTACATGGGCGACGACGAGCGGTTCGACTACATCTACAAGTTCGTCTCGTCCCGCAAGATGCGCCGCGGGCACAGCCGGGCCGACCGACAGTGGAACATGCGGCTGCTCGAGGACGGCACGCTCTACGTCGCCAAGTTCACCGGCGACTCGCCGCCGGCCGAGATCGACGGCAGCGGCCGGCTGCCCTCGGACGGCGAGTTCGACGGCTCGGGGCAGTGGATCCCGCTGACCGACGGCAAGCGCAGCTTCGTGCCCGGCTTCACCGTCGAGCAGTGCCTGGTGCACACCCGGCTGGCCGCGGACGCGGTCGGCGCGACCAAGATGGACCGGCCCGAGGACGTCGAGCCCAACCCCGTCAACGGCAAGATCTACGCCGCGCTGACCAACAACGTCGACCGGGTGGTGACCACGCCGGTCCCGCCGAGCGGCCGGGTGGCGGGGGTGGACGAGGCCAACCCGCGCCCGACCAACCGGCACGGGCAGGTGCTGGAGATCACCGAGGCCCGCGACGACGCGGCCGCCACCACGTTCGCCTGGGCGCTGCCGATCGTCTGCGGCGACCCGGCCGACCCGTCGACGTACTTCGCCGGGTACGACAAGACCAAGGTCAGCCCGATCTCCAGCCCGGACAACGTGGCCTTCGACCGGCCCGGCAACCTGTGGATCGCCACCGACGGCAACGCGCTGCCGCCGGTCAGCGGCACCGGCAAGAACAACGACGGCCTGTTCGCGATGCCGCTGGAGGGACCGGAGCGCGGGCACCTCAAGCAGTTCGCCACCGTGCCGGTCGGGGCGGAGACCTGCGGGCCGTTCATCACCGCCGACCAGCGCACGGTCTTCATCGCCGTGCAGCACCCCGGCGAGGTGGCCGGGTCGACGTACGACAACCCGGCCTCCACCTGGCCGGACGGCAGCAAGCCGCGGCCGTCGGTGGTGTCCATCTGGCGGATCGCGGAAGGCAGCAAGCGGATCGGCGCCTGACCGCCGGGCATCCGGGGCGGGTCGGGGCAACCGGCCCGCCCCGGGCCGTACGGTGGCGGGATGATCGACGACGGCCTGCGCTTCCCGCCCGGCTTCCTCTTCGGGACGGCCACGGCGGCGTACCAGATCGAGGGCGCGGTGGCCGAGGACGGGCGCGGGCCGTCCATCTGGGACACCTTCAGCCACACCCCGGGCACCACCCGGGACGGCGACACCGGGGACGTCGCCTGCGACTCCTACCACCGCTCGGCCGAGGACGTCGCGCTGATGGCCGGGCTGGGCACGCAGGCCTACCGGTTCTCGATCTCCTGGTCCCGGGTGCAGCCGACCGGCTCCGGCCCGGTCAACCCGGCCGGCCTGGACCACTACTCCCGGCTGGTGGACGAGCTGCTGGCGGCGGGCATCGCGCCGGCGGCGACGCTCTTCCACTGGGACCTGCCGCAGGCGCTGCAGGACGCCGGCGGCTGGCGGTCGCGGGACACCGCCGAGCGCTTCGCCGAGTACGCCGCCGCGGTGGCCGGCACGCTCGGCGACCGGGTGGCCATGTGGATCACGCTCAACGAGCCGGTCGTGCACACCTTCAACGGGCACGTCGAGGGCAGCCACGCCCCCGGCCTGCAGCTCGGCTTCGACGCGCTCGCCGTCGCGCACCACCAGCTGCTCGCGCACGGGCTGGCGGTGCCGGCACTGCGGGCCGCGTCGGCCGCGCCGGTGGGCATCACCAACAACTACTCCCCCGCCGACCCGGCGACGCCGGCCGACGCGGACGCGGCCGCCGGGGTGGACGTGCTCTACAACCGGCTGTTCACCGACCCGGTGCTGCTCGGCCGCTACCCGGTCGACGTGCCCGGAGTGGCCGGCGGCGACCTCGCCGCCATCGCCGCGCCGGTGGACTTCCTGGGCGTCAACTACTACTTCCCGCAGCAGGTGCGGGCCGACCCGGCCGCCGCGCTCGGCTTCACCTCGGTGCCGGCGCCGGGCGAGCCGCGCACCGCCTTCGACTGGCCGGTGCTGCCGGACGGGCTGCGGCGCACGCTGCTCGACCTGCGCTCGGCGTACGGCGACGCGCTGCCGCCGGTGCACGTGACCGAAAACGGGATGGCGCACGACGACACCGTCGGTCCGGACGGAACGGTCGACGACCCGGCCCGGGTGTCCTACCTGGACGGTCACCTGCGGGCCGTGCGGGCCGCGATCGACGCCGGGGTGGACGTCCGCGGCTACTTCTGCTGGTCGCTGCTGGACAACTTCGAGTGGGCCGAGGGCTTCTCCAAGCGCTTCGGGCTGGTGCACGTCGACTTCGCCACCCTGGCCCGCACGCCGAAGACGTCGTACGGCTGGTACCGGGACCTGATCGCCGCGCAGCCACGCTGAGCCGCGCCGATGCTGCCCGAACGGGTCGAGGTGGAGCCGGCGCGCCCGGTCCGCGCGCGGTTCGTCGCCACCCTGGCGCTGGCCAACCTGGCGCTGTGGATGGGGTTCTTCACCCCGATCCAGCTGCTGCTGCCCCAGCAGCTGGAGGACATCGACGCCGACGGCAAGGTCGGCGCGCTGGGCTGGGTGACCGGCGCCGGCGCCGCGGTCGCCGTGCTGGTCACCCCGCTGGCCGGCGCGCTGTCGGACCGGACCACGTCTCGCTGGGGGCGCCGGCTGCCCTGGCTGGTCGGCGGCACCCTGGCCGCCGCGGCCGCGTTCGTGGTGCTGTCGCGGCAGTCCACCGTCCTCGGCGTGCTGGTCGGCTGGTGCCTGGCCCAGGCGTGCCTCAACGCCGCGTACGCCGGGCTGACCGCCGAGGTGCCCGACCACGTGCCGGTCCGCCAGCGCGGGGTGGTGTCCGGCTGGTTCGGGCTGCCGCAGGCGGTCGGCGTGGTGGTCGGCGTCGCCCTGGTCACCTCGTTCACCACCACGTCCGGGGCCGGCTACCTGCTGGTGGCGGCCGTGATCGCCATGCTGGTGCTGCCCTTCGCCGCCGTCACCCGGGACGCCCGGCTGTCCCGGACGGACCGTCCACAGTGGTCGTGGTCCGGCTTCGCCCGCGGCTTCTGGGTCAGCCCGCGCCGGCACCCGGACTTCGGCTGGGCCTGGCTGACCCGCTTCCTCATCTCGCTCGGCAACGCGCTGGGCACCCTCTACCTGCTCTACTTCCTACGCGACCGGGTCGACTACGAGCGGCTCTTCCCGGGCCAGACCGCTGAGGACGGCGTGCTGGTGCTCATCCTCATCTACGCGGCCGGCGCGGTGGCCACCGCGGTGGTCGGCGGGGTGCTCTCCGACCGGTCCGGCCGGCGCAAGCCGCTGGTCATCGCGTCCAGCGTGGTGATGGCGGCCGGCGCGGTGCTGCTCGCGGTCTCGCCGACCTGGACCGCAGCGCTGGTCGCGGCCGGGCTGCTGGGCACCGGCTACGGCGTCTACATGGCCGTCGACACCGCGCTGATCACGCAGGTGCTGCCGACCGCCGGCGACCGCGGCAAGGACCTCGGCGTCATCAACATCGCCAACGCCGCGCCTCAAGTGCTGGCGCCCGCGCTCGCCGCGCCGGTGGTGGCCAGCCTCGGCGGCTACCCGGTGCTGTACGGGCTGACCGCGCTGGTCACCCTGCTCGGCGCGGTGCTGGTGCTCCCCATCCGCTCGGTGCGCTGAGCACGGCGCTGGGCCTCCTGCGTGACCGTCTCGCCAGAGGTCTCACCCTGAAGGACTCATGAGCTTCTCGATCACCCGAAGGATCTGGATGGCGATGAAGCCTGCTCTCGTCCTCAGGCTGCTTCCTGGTGGGGGATAGGCGCTCTCCGGTGACACTCGTTCCACCGGATAGCGCTCCGGGAAGCCGACCAGCGGTTCCGTCTCCGGAGGTGGCGGCTCCTCCCACGGGGGCGTGACCGTGATCTCCGGCTCGTCCTCCGACGAGCCGCCCGGACTCTCCGACTCAGCGTCGATGTGCAGGCCACCGTGGTCGCCGGTCAGGCAACTGAGCGCCGCGGCAAGGCTCCCGTCGCAGCCGTCCGGGTCTCCACCGGAACCGCCGCCGAGGATCGAGCTCAGCTCCTCGTCGTCGGTCCCGCCGCTGTCGCAGCCGACCACCGGACCGCCACCGAAGAAGTTGATGATCGAACAGCGACCGTCCTCCGGGTCCGGGGTGATCTCCCGGATCGGTCCCTGGTCCGCCGGCACGTTGATCAGCGGACCCAGGTCGAGGTCGTCGATCGGGGTGACACAGCACGCCGGGCCGGGGTCCGCCTGCTGCTCACTCCAGTTGTGGATGACTTCCTGCTGCCGCTCCTGCGACATGCCGGAGGTGATGCAGGGGCTTCCCGCGTCGGCACCGACGGGAACGCACAGCCCGCTGGGGTCCGCGTGGGTGACCGGGTTGTTGAGCCCGTAGGCGTAGGGGTTGATCGTCTGGGGGCGGGCCAGGTCGTAGAGGGGGTCCGTGGTCAGGAAGCGACCGATGACCGGGTCGTAGTAGCGGGCGTTGAGGTAGTTGAGGCCGGTGCGGTCGTCTTCGATCTGTCCGATCCAGCCGCGGTCGGTGGCCGGTTCGTCGGTGGTGCCTCGTTCCCCCCCGTACGGCAGGTAGGCACGGGTGACCGACGGGGTGTTGGACCCGCTGGGAACGACGAGCTCCACCGAGTTCTGGTTGTCGGCGACGAGGTGGTCGACGCCGTGGGCGGTGCGGGTGCCGACGGCAGCGCCGTCCAAGGTGTAGGTGCGGACGACCTTGATCTCGCTGCCGCTGTTGTTGGCGTTGATCTCGTGGCCTTCGATGTACGCGGTGGCGCCGTCGACGTGGCGGCGCACCAGCCGGCTGCCGTCGGCGTCGTAGACGAAGCTGTTCTTGACGTTGCCGTTGGCCTCGCGGATCTCGTCGAGGAACCGGTCCGGTCCCCAGGCGACGGTGTCGGTGTTGCCGCCGACGGTGCGGGTGGCCTGCTGGCCGTTGGCGTCCCAGGTGTAGGTCCAGTCGTCCGACGCGCTAGGGCCGTCGATCGCGGTGGCGGCGTGTGGCCGGGCCGCGGTCGCCCCGGCCGGGTAGCTGTAGCTGAAGGTGTTGGTCTGGTCGGCACCTTCGACGCGGCGGGTGAGGTTGCCATCGGTGCTGTAGCTGTAGGTGTGGTGGTAGGCGAAGTTGGCGTCGCCCGCGCCGGGGGTGCCGGCGCAGGTGTCGGCCGGCGCCGTGGTGTAGGCGCGGGTGAGCCGGATGCGCTGGTCGTAGCCGAAGCACTCCCGCCAGGTCTTCGCCGCCAGCGTGGTGTTGCGCTCGGTGATGTTGCCGACCGGGTCGTAGCCGATCTGGCGGTCCTGGACGACGGTGCCGGCGGCGTTGGCCTGCATCCGGCCCAGCCGCTGGTTGGCGTCGTACTCCCGCAGGGTCAGCAGCGCGCTGCTGCCCGTGGTGGCGCCGTAGCCCCACACCGCCGGCCGGGCGCGGTCGTCGTAGCCGAAGCCGGTGGCGTAGCTATAGTCCTGGTCGACCGGGCTGGTCGGAAGGAGCGTGCCGTCCAGCTTGGTGGGCAGCCCGAGGCTGTTGTAGGTGGTGGTGACGGTCTCGGCCGGCAGACCGCCGTTCTGCGGGTCGCCGACCTGGGGGTAGGCGACCGAGACGAGGTGGTCGGCGCGGTCGTGGCCGTAGCCGACCTGGTAGACGCCCTCCAGGCCGGGGACGTCGGCGCTGTAGAGCGTCCAGGACCTGCCGGTGGGCCGGGACCGGCCGTCGTAGCCGGTGACGTCGACGATGTACGCGCCCGGATGCTGCCCGGTGTGCTGCCACCGGGACGACCGGTTGAGCAGGCCGAGCTCCCCGGCGGCGTCGTACTCCCAGGAGGCCAGCCGGGTTCCGGTGGTGGCGCTGTCCTTGCGCCGCTCGGTGGGGCGGTCGATCGCGTCGTAGTTGGTGTAGATCCGCACGTTCCTGGCGTCGGTGACGAGGGTCTGGTTACCGGCGGGGTCGTAGCCGTAGGACCAGCTGCCGGCGTCCGGGTCCGACATGGCGGTGCGGCGGCCGGCCAGGTCGTAGTCGTAGCTGATCTGATGGTCGGCGGGGTCGGTGACGGTGGTGAGGTCGCCGGCGGCGTTGTAGCCGTACCGGGTGGTGGCCCACTGACTGCCGTCCTGCTCGGCGACGGACACCGGGCGGTCGTAGGCGTCGGTGACGGTGACGACGTCCCCGCCGACGTGCCGGTCGACGGCGGCCGAGTTGTGGGTGTAGCGCGTGAACGTGGAGTGACTGAGCTGGGTGCCGGCCCAGAAGAGCTCCCAGAAGGGCCGGGACAGCTCGTCGTAGGCGATCTGGGTGCGGTTGGCCCACCCGGCCGGCGGTGCGGGGAGGACCCCGGTGCCGGGAGTACCGGTGACCGCCTCGGCCGGGGTGACGAAGTGCTTGTTCCCGCGGTCGTCGTAGCTGGTGTCGACGACGATCACCTTGCCGGCCGCCGGGGACAGCCGCTGGTTCTGCCGCTCCCGCAGCATGCTGTCGTAGACCGACCAGGCGTCCACGTAGACGGTGGGGTTCGTGGACTGCAGCCGGCGGGTCCGCACGATCGGCGGCTTGCCCTTGGCGGGGTCGATGGCGTACGAGAACTCCCAGGAGGCCGGACCCGACGTGGGCTCGGTCGGCTGGAATGCCTTCGTGACCCGTCCCAGCGGGTCGTACGTGTAGCTGGTGGCCTTCCCGTTGGGGTTGATCTCCCTCGCCGGCGCCTGGCGTTCGATGAACCACTCCTGGCGGGTCTTGTGGCCGAGATGGTTGGTGACCTCGGTCGCGGTCGGGTACCCGCCGGAGGAGGGGGTGAGGTACGCGGTGGTCGTGCGGTGCTGGTTGGGGTCGGTGACCTGCAGCGGCCGGCCCAGCGCGTCGTACGTCGTGGCCGTGGACGCCCACGCCGTCGAGGTGAGCCGGGTCCGGGACCCGGTCGGGTTGCCACGGGTGGGCGGGACGCCGACGGCGCCGTTGTCGTACGAGGTCTCGCTCTCCCGCATGACCGTGGTGGACGAGCAGGCCCCCCGTACCAGAGCCTGCAACTTCGGGTAGTCGAGCATCCAGGCGTCGAAGTTGAAGGCGTATTGGGTCTTGGTGCAGCGCTCGTCGCCGGTCTGGTCCAGCCAACCCTCTTCGAGCACCGTCTCCGGGAAGTGCAGGAACCCGTTGTACGCGGTGGTGGTGCGCTTGCGGGCGAACCCGCCCTCGGGCGTCCGGCGCCGCTCGGTCGCGGTTTCCTCGCCCGACCAGTTGGCCGACCTCTCCGAGTCGGGCTCGTTACCCCCGGTGGTGTCGTCGTCGACCGTGGTAAGAGTCTTGTAGGTGCGCAGCGTCCCGCGTTCGGTGGCGCCGCCCTTGAGCTGGGCCTCGTCGAAGGTGAGACCGGCCAGCCAGTTGAAGTCGCGGGCGGTGACCGTCGTGTCGTCCAGCCCGTGGATGTCGACGGTCTTCGTGGTGGTGCTGTTGGCGATGCGGTCGTCGTGCATGCCGCGGAACACCCGGTAGCGCGTCACCGAGCTCCCCTGGGTCATGGTCGCGGTGCCGTAGCCGCGCCAGTCCGACCAGGACTGGTCGGAGAGCTTGACGAACTCGTCCGCGTCGTGGTGCCACGCCGGGTGCTCGTCGCCGGCGATCCCGTAGCCGTAGGTGTAGGTCATGGCCGGTGACCCGCCCGTGGTGTCCTCCACCCTGACCTGGGTGACCAGCCACTTGTGGAAGATCCCGAACTGGGTCGGGCCGCCCTCGGGGGTCCACTGCTGGGGGAAGCAGTCGTACCGGTTGTCGTCCCAGCCCCCGGTCGGGTAGGGGTCACCGTTGTCGCACGGGTGCGGCCGGCCGTACGTCGCCGTGACCTTGCGGCCGAACTCGTCGGTGACGGTCCCCATCCGGTAGTGCGGCATCCGGGACGCCGTCGACCCCGGGGCGACCACCCGGTTGTCCAGCTTCACCAGGTCGAACGTCACGCCCGGCAGGGTGAGCGGGGTGGCGCCGGCCAGGCCGGTGCGCTGCACGCCCTTCAGGTACAGCTTGCGGTCCCCGCCGCCGTTGTCCGCGTGCTCGTGGGTCAGCGTCACATCGTCGACCGGCTTGAACGTGGTCCCCACCCGCACCGACGGGACGATCTTGGTGTAGCGCTTGGTGGAGAAGAACGTGGGCGACGTCTGGCTGCACCCGCTGCTGCACAGCAGGTCCAGCGGCACGTCCGGGTAGTCGGCCGGTGAGCTCGCCGAAGTCGGCGCCGGGCACGTCCCACCGACGTCCAGCGCCGCGCACCGGTGGCCGGCGCCGAACTCCACCTTGACCGCGGGTGCCTGGGTCGAGCCTTTCCGCGAGCCGTACTCGAGGAATTGCAGCCGCCCGCCCCGGACGTAGGACCGCTCACCCTGCAGCCCCATCACGGCCAGGTACTTGTTGGTCTCCTTGAAGTACCTGTACGTGGTCACGTTGTCGTTCGGGTCCACGACCCGGTCCAGCATCCAGCGCCAGCCCTGGTCGCAGATCTGGCCGGGGCTGGTCCGGCAGGGCTCCCCCGGGTGATTGCCGACCACCGGCACCGTCCACACCGAGCTGGTCGCCGTGTTGGTGTCCGGGTTCACCCCCAGGCCGAAGAAGTACTGGGTGCCGTCCGGCGTGGTGACCCGCCAGTACTCCCTGTCGTTGTCGCCGTTCGCGAAGGTGCCGGTCAGCTGCTCCACCCGCCAGCGCGGGTCCCGCTTGAGCCGCCACTGGGTGGGGCTCGAGCCGGGCATCCGCACCAGTTCCGACGCCCTCCCGTTCAGCGAGATCGTGGCGTTGTCCGACTTCCAGCACAGGTCGTAGAACGGTGCCGCGAACTCGTCGACCTCTTCGGCGCAGGTCGTGTAGCGGCGCTCGATGAAGGCCGAGGCGAAGTCGGCCCAGCCCACGCCGTTCTGCCCGGCCTGGGTGTTGCGGGTGGACACCATCCCGTCCACCGAGCCCGAGGAGTAGTTCAGGCTCACTGCCGGCGCGTTGCCGGCCGGCGGCGCCGGCATGGGGGCCTCGTACGACCAGGAGAACTCGCCGGAGCCGACGCCCACCTGCCAGTCGCTGGACACCGACAGCGGCGACGCCTTGAAGTCCCCCGACTCGCCGGCCGGACCCGAGGTCACCGCCAGCACGACTGCCCCGGTGCCCGCGCTCAAGGCGGCCAGGTCGCCGACCTCGGCCACCAGCCGCTCCGCCGGCCCGTCACGGCGGGTCGGGAACGCCGCTCCGCCGGCCCGGCAGCCCTTCGGGCGCGCAGCGGCCAGGGCGCACTCCGGCAGCGCCACCAGCCGCAGCCGGTCCGCGTAGCCCGACCCGTACCGGCGGGCGAAGCCGGAGTAGTCGATGGCGATCTCGACCGGCAGCGCGCCGCCGCCTGGTGCGGCCAGCTCGCGCTCGCCGGCGCCCGGCGTCACGCGGAACACGAAGCCGGCCACGCCGGCCCGCTCGGCCGCCGCCCGGTCGAGCACCTCCACCCGCAGCGGCGTACCGGCGCCGGCCGCCGAGCCGGCCGCCAGCTCCACTGGCGACGCGCCCGCCGCCCGCCACTCGCCCCGGGACCCCAACGTCACATCGGCCTTGTCCGGCCCGGGCAGCACCGCGCGCGCGGGCGCCACCGGCTTGTCGACGAGGCGTGGTGCGGAGGCAGCGGCCGGCACCGGCGGAGCCACCGGGTCGTTCCCGGCCGACCAGGGCCTCACCTTCGCCGGATCCGGACCCTGCCAGTCCGGGGTGCCCGGCGCCCGCTGCTCGGCGGCGGCAGTGGCCGGCGCCAGGCTCGTCACCACCGCCAGCGCCAGCAGCGCCGCGCCCCCGCGAAACTGGACCGGTCGCTTCACGGAACCCATCGCCGCCTCCAGATCGTGAGCGGGCCGGCCGGCACCCCGGGCCGAGCGGGCGGGCGCAGCGCCGCCAGACGGCCGGAGGAGTCGACACCAGAGCGCAGACGGAATGATTCAGGTGCGTATCCGGCACCGAAAGGCCACTACGAGGCCACTTCGCACCGTAACCGGGCCCAGGCGGCTGGCCGCCGACGCCGTCACCAGAGGTAACCGCGGCCCTGGCCGGTTCGGCTGGCAAGCCATGGGAGCGGTCAGTTAGACACTGTCGGCGTACGAGGGAATGATTCCGGCAGCCGGCCGCCATCCAGACAGGCCGCTTCTGGCCATCGAGAGGGGAACCGACGCACGATGACTTCCGACGCCGGACCCGGGACCGACGGGTCGGCACTGGCGGCGCTGATCCGCGCCTGGCGGGAGCGTGCGCTGCTCACCCAGGAACTGCTCGCCGACCGGGCCGGGTTGGGCGTGCGCACCATCCGGCGGCTCGAGTCCGGCAGCCTGCGCCGCCCCCGCAGCGGTTCGATGCGGCTGCTCGCCGACGCCCTCGGCCTGAGCGACCAGGAGCGGGCGCTGCTGACCGCGGCGGCCCGCGGCGGCCCGCCGGCGTCGCAGCCGACCGTCCCGCACCAGCTGCCCGCGGACGTGGCCGGGTTCGCCGGTCGGGTCGACTTCCTGGCCCGCCTGGACGCCCTGCTGGCCTCGACCGGCGGTGCGCAGCCGACCGCGGTGGTGATCTCCGCGGTCTCGGGTACGGCCGGGGTGGGCAAGACCGCCCTGGCGGTGCACTGGGCGCACCGGATCCGCGGGCGGTTCCCGGACGGGCAGCTGTACGTGAACCTGCGCGGGTTCGACTCGGCGGGGCAGGTGACGACCCCGGCCGAGGCCCTGCGCGGGTTCCTCGACGCCCTGCAGGTGCCGGTCGCGCGCATCCCGGCGAGCCTGGATGCGCAGGCCGCGCTCTACCGCAGCCTGATGGACGGCAAGCAGATGCTGGTGGTGCTCGACAACGCCCGCGACGCCGGGCAGGTGCGCCCGCTGCTGCCCGGCAGCCCGACCGTGATGGTGCTGGTGACCAGCCGCCGCCTGCTCACCAGCCTGGTGGCCGCCGAGGGTGCCCATCCGCTCACCCTGGACCTGCTGACCCCGGACGAAGCCCGGGAGCTGCTGACCCGCCGGCTCGGCCCGGAGCGCATCGCCGCCGAGCCCGAGGCGGTCAGCGAGATCATCACCGGGTGCGCGCGGCTACCGCTGGCGCTGACGATCGTGGCCGCCCGCGCCACCCAGTCCGATCTTCCGCTCGCCGTGCTGGCGGCCGAGCTCGCGAAGGACCGCGCGCGCCTGGACACGCTCGATGCCGGCGACCCGGTCAGCGAGGTACGAGCGGTGTTCTCCTGGTCCTACACCGCGCTCAGCCCGGCCGCGGGGCGGCTGTTCCGGTTGCTCGGACTGCATCCCGGCCCGGACGCCTCCGCGGCGGCGGCAGCCAGCCTGGTCGGCCTCCCGGCCCGACAGACCCGCCAGCTGCTGGCCGAGCTCGCCGGGGGCAGCCTGCTGACCGAGCGCGCTCCCGACCGGTACGCCTTTCACGACCTCCTCCGCGTCTACGCCGCGGACCTGGCCGGCAGCCACGATCCCGTGGCTCAACGCCGGGCCGCCCTCGGCCGGGTGCTCGACCACTACGTGCACACCGCCTATGCCGCCGCCCGGCTGCTCAACCCGCACCGCGACCCGATCGCCCTCCCCCTGACCCGGCCGGCGCCCGGCGTCATCCCGGAAGACCTCGTCGACGAGAGGCACGCGCTCGACTGGCTGACCGCCGAGCGTCCGGTCCTGGTCGCCACGGTCCGGCACGCCGCCGGTGCCGGGTTCGACACCCGGACCTGGCAGCTGGCCTGGGCGCTCGACAACTTCCTTGACTGGCAGGGCCACTGGGACGACTTCGCCACCGTCTGGCACGCCGCGTTGGAGGCCGCGGTGCGGCTCGAAGACCCGGCCGCACAGGCCTATGCCCACGGCGGCCTCGCCCGCGCCGACACCCGGCAGGGCCGCTACGACCGGGCCCGCGACCGCTGCCTGCGCGCGCTCGACCTGTACGGGCAGGCCGGCGACGCCGCCAGCCAGTCGCACACGCACTGCTATCTCACCTACGTGTGCGACCGGCAGGGCCGGCCCGACCAGGCTCTCCGGCACGCCGAGCAGGCCCTCGTCCTGGCCCGGGCCGCCGGACACCGCCGCGGGCAGGCTGCCGCCCTCAACGCCGTCGGCTGGTGCCAGACCCAGCTCGGCGACCATCACCGCGCCCTCGCCTGCTGCGAGGAGGCGCTCACGCTGGTCCGGCAGCTCGGCGACCGCGCCGGGGAGGCCGGCACGTGGGACAGTCTCGGCTACGCCCACCACCACGCCGGCCAGCACCCACAGGCCGCGGACGCGTACCGGCACGCCCTCGATCTCTACCGGGATCTCGGCGACCGCTTCGGCGAAGCGGACACCCTCACCCGCCTCGGCGACAGCCGGCACACCGCGGGCGACCCCGCCGGCGCGGGCACCGCCTGGCGACAGGCGCTGGACATCCTCACCGAGCTCGGCCACCCCGACACCGACAGCCTCCGCGCCAAGCTCGACGACCTCGACCTGCCGCTCACTGCGAGTCGTAGTACGAGTCGACGGCGGCGTAGCAGCCGATGATCCCGCCGCCCAGCGCGTACACCGGGTTGAGGGTGAGCGCGCCGGTCAACAGTCCGGCCCCGCCCCAGTCCTCGCACGCGTCGACCGCAGGGTCGTCACCTGCCCAGGTGTCGGGGTCGGTGGCATAGTCCACGAATTCCACATTCTCCACGACCACATCGTCGACATCATCGCAATCGATGATCCAGCAGCTGTGTTGCCCGGTGGGGTCGCGGTAGTTGATCGGGTCGTCGCCGACGTAGGTGTAGCGGTTGCCGGCGGCGGGGTCGCCGAGGACCTCGATCGAGTCCTGCTGGGTCCACCGGCCGGTGATCGGCTGGTAGTACCGCATGCCGATCTTGTAGTTGCCGGTGGCGGCGTCGAGGTACTCGCCGTGGAACCGGTAGGGGTTGGCCGGCAGCGTGCCGTTGTGCGCGGTGGCGGTCGGGTCTTCGCCGAACGGGCCGTAGCTGTAGCTGGCCCGGTGCGTGCCGGCGGCATCCACCAGCCCGACGACCGAGCCCCGCCCGTCGAAGACGTAGTAGAAGCTGCCGCCCGGGGTGCGCAGCGAGACCAGGCCACCGTCCGGGGTTCGCCCGAAGTAGGTGGTCTGCCCGGTGGTGGTCTGGCTCTGCACGCCGAGCACGCCGTTGCGGTAGGTGGTGCCGCCGACGGTGGTGCGCTCGACCTGGTTGTCGCCGGCGTAGCTGTAGCCGGTCGGGCTGCCGCCGCGGACGGTGGTGCTCGTGGTCTGCTCGCTGCCGTTGTAGGCCAGCGCGGACAGCTGCGGGCTCTCGGTCTGGTTACCGGCGGCGTCGTAGCGATAGCGGGTGTCCGAGCCGGCCGGCGGGCTGGCGCAGGAGGTGCCGGCGCTGGGACCGCTCCAGCACAGCTGGTTGGCCGAGTTGTACTCGTAGTGCACCGTGGCCGCGGTGTTCCGCTCGAGGCTGTCCCGGTTGCCGGCGTTGTCGTAGCGGTAGGTGTACGCGGCCGTACCGTCGTTTGGCCAGGCTGTCTGCAGCCGGTCGCCACCGTCGTAGCCGTAGAAGGTGACGGTGCCGCTGAGGTTGTTCTTGGCCCACTGCACCTGCGAGCGGTCGGCCGTCTCGTTCCTGGTCGTGCTGCACGGCGTGGTGGCGTCCACGAAGGCCCGGTAGCAGTGGGAGAAGTCGGCGATCCGGTTGCCGTCCGCGTCGCTGGAGGCGCGGGTGGTCTTGATCCGGCTCAGCCTCCCGGCGCTGTCGAAGTCCACCCGAGTGTGCGCGGCCCAGCTGGTCGGCGGGTCGGTGGCGTTGGCGTTGTACCAGGTGTCGGTGCGCTTGCCGTCGGCCCGGTAGGCGAACCTGGTCGTCCGGCCATCCGGTTCAGTCATGCTGACGACCTGGTTGACGGTGTCGTATCCGTAGGTCGTCGGCTGACCGTCCTCGCCCGCGCTGATCAGGTTGCCGGCGGAGTCGTAGTCGTAGGTCATCGTCCCTTGCGGCGTGACCTTCCTGGTCAGTTGGTTCTTCCCGTCGTAGGTGTAGGTGGTGACACCGGTGGCGTCGGAGCGCTCGGTCAGGTTGCCGGCGGCGTCGTAGACGTAGCCGACGTCGGGAGTCGTGTCGCTGTAGTCGACGCTGGTGACCCGGTCGGCGCCGTCGTAGCTGAGGGTGACCACTGTGGTCCGACCGGTCGTGAACGTCCTCAGCCGATCGAGCCCGTCGTAGGTGAGGGTCCGGGTGCCGAGCCCACTGCCGGCCGGCGCGGAGATGCTCGACAGCCGCTTGGTGGTCCGCCCGGCGAAGGTCACATCGCTGTAGTTGTAGGTGGTGACGTGCCCGCGCGGGTCGGTCGACCGCAGGATGCGACCGTCGGTCGGGGTCGCGCCGCTGCCGGACACCGCCCGGTCGACCTTCGCCGTCGCGCCGGCCTGGTTCTTGGACTCGTTGAAGTTGCCCGGCCCGTCGTACGTGTACGTCGACTTGTTCCCCGCGCTGTTCCGCGCGCAGATCGGGCTGTACCCGTCCCCGGTCGCCGATGCCCCGGTCGGGCAGGCGGTGCCGGTCGGCGAGGAGTACTCGTACTGGGTGGTGTCGCCCATCGGCCCGACGGTCCTGGTCAGGCTCGCTCCGCTGGTCGCGTCACCGCTGATCGCCGGGTTGGCGCCCCAGGTGTTGGTGGTCACCCCACCGACCTGGTTGGTGATGCTGCCCACCTTGGCGTTGGACGTGTAGCTGGTGCTGCGCTCCTTTCCCTTGGCGTCGATCACCTTGGTGACCCGGCTGGCGGAGCTCCGGTTCTGGATCTCGTAGATGGTGCTGTTCAGTCGCGGGTCTCGCACCACGGTGGTCGGCGGGCTGACCGTGTCGTTGTAGGTGACGTGGGTGTTCTCGGTGGTCGTCGGTGTCCGGTGCCGGTTGATGTCGATGACCCGGCCGCCGCTGTCGTAGCCGAGCTCGGTCGTCTTGAGCCTGGGGTCGACGATCTTGCTCAGCTGCTGGAGGCTCGACCCGAAGTCGGCGTACTGGTAGGTGGTGGTCTTCTTGTCGGTGTCCGTGGCCGCGGTGAGCGCGTGGCCCGTGTAGGAGTACGTCGTCGACCGCCCCGCGGAGTCGGTCAGCGAGGTGAGGAAGTCCTTGCCGCTGGCCGTGTCATGGGTGTAGCCGGCGGTGATGGAGCGGCCCCGGGTGTCCTTCACCCACGCCAGCGCGCCCTCGGCCCAGCCTGCCCTGGTCGTGTAGCTGAACTCCGTCGTGTTCTGGTTGCGGTCGATGACCTTCCAGAGCTGGTACGTCCAGTTGAAGAAGTCCGTGTTCCACTTCTTGAAGATGTACTGCTCGCCGGACTTGTGGAACTTCAGCCGGTACTGCCCGGTCGCCGGCTGGTTCTCCTCCAGCGTCGCGTCCAACCCGGCCGGCGTGTTCAGCGCCGAGCTGCCGTTGCGGTGGAACGGGTGTATCGCCCCTGAGCCGTCGACGTAGAGAACTTGGTTCGACCGGTACAGCAGGTAGACCCCGGTGGACAGCTTCCACCGGTTCAGGCCGAGGGTCGCGTCGGCATTGTTGAGGGCCGCTCGCTCGTCGGTGGAGTTGTAATAGCGGGAGATCGTCAGGTTCTGCCCCACACCCGCGATGCGGAACTCGGTGCAGCGGGCCAGCAGCGTGCCCGTGCCGACGTTCGTGCCCAGGTCGCAACGGTCGGTCAGCGACTGCGGGACGAACGTGTTCACCTCCTTCTGACCGCCCTGGATCCTCCAGTCCACCGACAGCAGCGGCCGCTTGGCCGGATCGGCGTTCGTCGACGACGCGAACCGCACCACACCGACGCCCGTGGACTCGTTCTGTGGCTTGAGGATCAGCCCGTTGTTCGTCGCGGACCGGTCCACCCAGTTCTGGACCTGCACCGTGGGGAAGATGTGCCAGCTGCCGAGTGTCGAGGTGAGCCGCCGGCTGTCCAGCAGGGTCGGCCCCCATCGGCCACCGGACCAGGTGCCGGTCCCGGAGTTGTTCCAGGTGGCGGATGTCGTCCAGGACTGGGCGAGCCGCAGCGCCTGCACGGGGAAGTCGATCGCGCTCCGGTCGGCGCTGATCGTGGTGAGCCGCACGTCGGCATCGACCACCACCGCGGTCTGCGGGATCGCCGCCACGTCGAACTTCAGCAACACCCGCCGGTGCACGTCGTGGGCGGCCGTGCTCGGGTACCCGAGTTCCAGGTGGTCGTTGTTGCAGAAGCTCGAGTCGGCGTACACACCGTCCACGATGTGACAGTCGGTGATCTTGTCCGAGCCGATCGGCGTGACCGCATCGGGTGTGGCACCCGACTCGAGCGGCTGCCATCTGCCGGCCGCATCGCGACGGTGGAGGGGAGCCGTGGAGATCTCGGTTCGGTAGCCGCGGCCGGGCATCTCGATCGTTCGCGAGGTCTCGGTTCGCCAGGCGACCACCTCGCGGCTGGCGGCAGGACCGGACGGCGCGCCGGGCGGGGCCGGTTGGATCAGCGGCACCGTCTGCGCGGACGCGACCGGATGAGGCCGGGCCACTGTCTCGGCCGCCGCGGGCTGCGCGACGCCCGCACAGACGACCAGCGACAGCAGCGCCACGGCGCCGCGACAGAGGAGCGTTCGCCTCGCGGATGCCATCGCGGCCTCCAGATCGTGAGCGGGCCGGCCAGCACTCCGGCCGAACAGGGGGTGCAGCGCCGGCCCGGGGCCGGACAGTCGATGCTGGGCGCAGGCCGGATGTTCCAGGCAGACAACGGGCACTTGACAGGCCACTGAGAGGCCACTTCGACAAGAGGACCCGGCGGCCGCCGGGAAGCACCACCGATCTGCGTACCCGGTACGGGATGACGGCCCGGGTCCGGCGGGCATCGTTCGCCTGGAGACCTTGGCCGCCACCGGACATCCGGTGACCGGAGCCGCCGGCTGAGTCACGTTTCGGGCCGGCCCGGCGTCCCGTCGGCGTGAAGTTCCTGTGCGCCGCCATTCCCGAGGCCGGTCACGTCAACCCTGTCCTGCCGATCGTCCGCGCGCTCGTCGACGCCGGGCACTCGGTCACCGTCACCACCGGCGCCGACTACGCCGCCGCCGTCGCCGGGATGGGGGCCCGCTTCGTCCCGTTGCCCGAGGGGACGTACTGGGACCCCGCCGCCGCCGACGAGCGCTTCCCGTACCGGCGGGAGCTGACCGGAGTGCGGCGGCTGCGCTTCGGGCTGGTGCACGGCTTCTGCGCGCCCGCCGCCGCCCAGGCCCGGCACCTGCTGGCGCTGCATGCTGCCGAGCCCGCCGACGCGGTGGTTGCCGACGGCGCCTTCGTCGGCGCGCGGTACGTCCGCGAGCTCGGCGGGCCGCCGGTCGCCTACTACGGGACGTCCCTGCTGCCGTACGCGAGCCGCCAGATCCCGCCGCTCGGGCTGGCGCTGCCGCCGCGGCCCGGGGCGATCGGGCTGGCCCGCGACGCGATGCTGTGGGCCACGCTGCGGGCCACCGTCACCCGGGCCACCGCCACCGCGCTGGACGGCCAGCGCCGCGAGCTCGGGTTGCGGCCGGCGCACCGTACGGTGCTCGACTGGCCGCTGGACGCCGGGCTGGTGCTGCAGCTGTCCCCGGCCGGCTTCGACTACCCGCGGACCGACCTGCCGGCGATGGTGCACTTCGTCGGCACGCCGGCCCCGCTGCCGCCACCGGACTGGCTGCCGCCGCCGTGGTGGGGCGACCTGGCCGGCCGCCGGTTCGTGGCCGTGACCCAGGGCAGCGTGAAGACCGATCCCGACCAGCTGCTGCGGCCCGCGCTGGCCGGGCTGGCCGACCTCGACGTGCTGGTCGTCGCCGTCACCGGCGGCGCCGACCCGGCCACCCTCGGCCCGCTGCCGGCGAACGCGCGGGCCGGCGGGCACATCCCGTACGGTGCGCTGCTCCCCCGGGCCGCCGCGGTGGTGACGAACGGCGGCTTCGGCGGCGTCCAGCTGGCCATCGGCCACGGCGTGCCGCTCGTGGTGGCCGGCGCGACCGAGGAGAAGCCGGAGGTGGCCGCGCGGGTCGCCTGGTCCGGCACCGGCATCGACCTGCGCACCGGCACGCCCACCCCCGCCGCCGTCCGGGCCGCCGTCACCCGCGTCCTCGACGACCCGTCGTACGCGGCCCGCGCCCGCGTTCTGGCCGCGACTGCCCCACCGGCCGAGGCCGCCGGCCGGGCCGCCGCACTGCTCGCCGTCCTCGCCGCCACCGGCCGCCCCGTCGTCCGCACATCCATGCCCACCTGGACCCGCCCCACCACCCCCCAGTCGACCGCCTGACCCCGATCACCTGGCCGGCCCGGCCGCTGCAGCTGGGCAGCGACGGCCCCTCCGCTGACAGCTCCGGTCCCGGCCGCTGCAGCCGGGGAGCGACGCCCTCCGCTGACAGCTCGCGGAACCGATCGGCGGTCCGCCCCGTCCCAGCCGGCAGGCGCCTCGGGCTCCCGGCGGCGCCCGCGGCCGGTTCCGGTCCGCGGCGCGGCCGGGGATCCCGCCGGGTCGCCGGCCGCCGGCTCCTCCTCCACCCGGCGCGCCGGCACCCGGCGCGGCGCGCCGGCACCCCGCGGCGCGCGGCGTGCCTCCAGCCGCGGGATCCGGTGCACGCTCCTGGCTGCTGGCTCGCCCATCCGGCCCTCTTTGCAACGTCCTCGGCGCGGAGCGTAGTGCGGTCGGCCCGGCGGTGCGGCGCCGGCGACCGGCGCCGATAGGGTCGGCGTGTGGCGGACAGGGCGGTAGACCGGCTGGTCTGGGTGGATTGCGAGATGACGGGGCTCGACCTGCGCCGGGACGCGCTCATCGAGATCGCCGCCCTGGTCACCGACTCCGACCTGCGCATCCTCGACGACGGCATCGACCTGGTGATCTCCGCGCCGGGCGAGCTGCTGGACGGGATGCAGCCGGTCGTCCAGCAGATGCACGCCGCCTCCGGCCTCACCGACCTGGTCCGCACCTCGACGATCAGCCTGGCCGAGGCCGAGCGGCAGGTCCTCGACCACCTCCGCAAGCACGTGCCGGACGCGCGCACGGTCCCGCTGTGCGGCAACTCGATCGCCACCGACCGGGCGTTCCTGTCCCGGGACATGCCGGAGCTGGACGCGTTCCTGCACTACCGGATGGTCGACGTGTCCTCGATCAAGGAGCTGTGCCGCCGGTGGTATCCCCGGGTGTACTTCTCCCAGCCGCAGAAGGGCCTGGCCCACCGTGCGCTGGCCGACATCCGGGAGAGCATCCGGGAGCTGCGCTACTACCGCAGCACCGTCTTCGTGCCGCTGCCCGGACCGTCCAGCGAGCAGGCGCAGCAGGCGGCGGCGGAGGCGCTCGGCGGCGACCTGTCCTGAGCCGCTACGATGACCGGGGCCGCGCGAGCGGCCCGTGGTGGGTGTAGCTCAGCTGGTAGAGCACCGGGTTGTGGTCCCGGGTGTCGCGGGTTCAAGTCCCGTCACTCACCCCACTCGCTCCACGGGATGGTCCAGTCGGGGATGTCGGTCTGCTTGGCCGTCAGCTTGACCGGCGTCCCGATCACGTCGACCACGTCACCGGGCTGGGCGATGCGGTAGAACCAGGCCGCGTTCGCCGGCGACAGGTTGACGCAGCCGTGGGAGACGTTGGCCCGGCCCTGCTGCGCCACCGACCACGGGGCCGCGTGCACGAACTCGCCGCTGTTGGAGATGCGCGTCGCGTACTCCACCTTGGTCCGGTAACCCCCGGCGTCCAGCGCCAGCCCGTACGTCGTCGAGTCCATCGTCATGGCCCGCTTCTTGTCGGTGACGACGTGCACGCCGGAGCGGGTGTGCTGCCCGGTCACCGGCTTGCCCAGGCTGGCCGGGAAGTCCTTGGTGAGCTTGCCGTCGACGTACACCTTGAGCCGGTGGGTTCGCGCGTCCGCGACGCTGACGTGCGAGCGGCCGATGGTGAAGTCGATCCGCCGGTCGGCCTTGGCCCCGCCGTAGACGCCCGGGCCGAGCTTGACCCCGTACAGGTCGGTGGTGAGAACGACCTGGGTGCCGGGCTTCCAGTAGACCTTGGGGCGCCAGTGCACCTCGGTGGCGGAGAACCAGCGCCAGGCGCCCTCGGTGGGCACCGAGGTGTTGACCTTCATCCTCGCCAGCGCCGCCCCGCGGTCGGTGACCGGGGCGTCGAAGTAGACCCGGACCGGCATGCCGACGCCGACCGTCGTGCCGCGCAGCGGGGACACCGCCGGGAAGACCTGGGCGGCCGCCTTGGCGGTGGCGAACGCGCTGGTCCCCTCGGTCTCCTGGCCGGCGCCGTTCTTCGCGGCGGCCGCCACCCGGTAGCGGGTGCCGAAGGCGAGCCGCCCCGTCGAGGTCCAGCTCGTCCGGTCGGCGTTGTAGCTCCCGGCCACCGTGCTCCCGGCGGTGGTGACCGCGACCTCGGCCAGCGTGCCGCCGTCGGCGGTGACCGTCACCGGCTCGCCGGGCGCCACCCCGGTCGCGCCAGTCGCCGGGGTGATCCGCACCGTGGCCGGCGCCGCCTGCCCGCTCGCTCCCCCGCTCTTGTCCCCGGACCCGCCGCCCGTGCACCCGGCCACCGCAGCCAGCACGACGAGCAGCCCCGCCGCCCATCGCGACCTCACCCTGCGCCTGTGCACCGTGCCCACCGGCCCTCCTCGCCGACCCCCGGACCCCTCCCACTCTGCCACCGCCCACCGACAGAACCGGGCTCCGCCGCCCGGACACGACCTCGTTCGCGACCCCTCAGACCACCTGGTAACCTCTCCGTCCAATGCGCCGCTAGCTCAATTGGCAGAGCAGCGGACTCTTAATCCGCGGGTTCGGGGTTCGAGTCCCTGGCGGCGCACCACTCCAAACGCCCTGCCGAGCAGGGCGTTTGTCGTTTCTCAAGATCGCATGGCCGCTCCGCAGCGTGACTTCTGTCCAACGACCTGTCCAACAACCAGCCGTACGCTGCACTCATGGCTGCGACGAAGACCCTGCGACGGAGCCGGACGAAGGACCTCCAGGGCATCCGCCTTCGCGGCGGCTCGTACCAGGTCCGCGTCTACGGAGGCCGCGACCCCGAGACCGGTATGGAGGTCATCCTGACCGGCAGCGCCCAGGACGAGAGCGGCGCGATCCGCCTCCGCGACCGGTTCCGCGCCGACAATGGACAACCACCTGGACACGCGCGCCGCCCGCACTGATCCGCGGCAGATCAGGCTCCCGAACGATCCGCACCGGCTCCGGCACCAACCACACCCCCGGATCGAACGCCTGTTCGACCCGGTGTGGACCGTACCGCAGCCCGCCAGCGCGGCGCTTGCTACCGGGAGGCGACCTTCGGACTTGGGGACTGCAGCCGAACTCTCCGGCCGCCGGCGGTGCACTCATGGCCACAGTGGCTCGGCTCGCCCGTACGTTGCGCCGGTATGTTGCAGCGATGTCACGGTGGATCACTGACCACCGGCGGGAAATCCTGGACGCGGTGACCACGCTCGGCACCGTAACCGCGGTCATCCTTGCCCTCTGGACCGCCGACCGCGGTCGACGCTCCGCGGAGCGTCTCGCCGCCGATGATCGGCATGCCGCCGACCGCCGCGCCGAGGAGGACCACCGCGAGTTCGCCGAGCAGCAGGAGAGCCAGCACGACCGGCAACCGCCAACGCACGGTGGCGTCTTGAGCTCCTGCTGCGCATCGCAGATGCGTACGAGAGTCTCCGGACTCGCCGGGGCGGTTCAGGCCGGGCCAGGACCGGCGCTGATGTGCCATGGTGCCCTCGGCAACACCCTCGGGCATGGGAACTCACAGGAGCCCGGAGGGACTCAGCCCAGATCCACCGGTGCGATTCGGGGATGATCCGATTTGGATTCGTCCGATGAGCTGAGGTCGGCTCGGGTTGGAGTGCAGGTCGGGTCTGCCGGTCTCGGGCTTTCCGGCCTGTCCACGGGAGGTTCTCCGGTCGGCTCGGGGTGAGCGTCGGGCAGGGTCAGGTCGCGGTGGGCGGGTCGTGGGTGGCGGCGAACAGGGTGGTCCAGGCGTCGGTCCAGGGCCGGTGCGTCGGCAGGTGCAGGACCAGCCGACGGGCCCGGCGGGCGGTGCGGGCGGGAACGTGGACCAGTTGGCGGCGCAACGTCGCAGCGGTTGCGCGGGCGTGCCGGTAGGACCGCCGGCTTTCTGCGCTGACCTGGCTCTTACTCGGTGACCACGGCCCGCAGTACGTTGAGCTTGGCGGCGCGGCGGCTGGGCAGGACCGCGGCGACCATGCCGGCCAGCGCGGCGAGCACCACCACCACGATCAGGCTGACGTACGGGATGCGGAAGACGTCGATCCCCTCGTCGGAGAGCGCGCTGACCAGCGCCCAGCCGAAGAGCAGGCCGATCAGCAGGCCGAGCACCGTTCCCTGCAGCGCGATGATGACCGACTCCCAGCGGATCGACGAGCGCAGCTGGGATCGGGTCATACCGACGGCGCGCAGCAGTCCCAGCTCACGGGTCCGCTCGAAGATGGACAGGGCCAGCGTGTTCGCGATGCCCAGCAGCGCGATGAGGATCGCCAGGCCCAGCAGCGCGTAGACCAGCCTGAGCAGCTGGTCGAGGAACCTGGTCTGCTCGGCCTTGAACTGGGCCCGGTCCAGCACCTTCACGCCAGGGTAGGCCTGCCCGGCCCCCTTCACGGCCGCCAGCGCCGCCTCCGGGCTGACGTTCGCAGCGCGCCTGACGAGCACCTTGCTGTCCAGCCGGTTGGTGAAATTGTCCTCGTACGCCTCGGTGCCGAGCAGGTAGTTGCCGGCCTGGCGATTCTCGGCGTAGATCATCGTGAGGCGCAGGCTGCGGGTGCCGGAGTCCTTGAACGCCACCGGCACCGGGTCGCCCAGCTTGAGGCCCTTCTGGTCCGCGACCTCCTTGTAGAGGCCGATGGAGTCGCGACCCAGCTCGGTGGGGAATCCCTCGATCGGTCCCACCTTCATCAGATCCACCGCCGTCTGCGGATCGGTGGCCTGCACGAGCACGGAGCTGCCCGCAACCTGGGCAACGCCCTGCCGTACGCCCGCCGCATAGGAGACCTCGGGCAGCCCGTCGAGGCGCTTGGCCAGCCCGGGATCCACGCCCCCGAAGAACCCGCCGCCGGAGTCCACCACCATGTCGCCGGCGAACGCCCGGTCGACGGCCGCGTCCATGGACGCCTTGGCCGAGGACACGAAGATCGTGATCAGCCCGACGACCCCCACGCCGATCATCAGCGCGGAGGCGCTGGCGGCGGTGCGCTTCGGGTTGCGCATGGCGTTCTCCCGGGCGAGAGATCCGGTGACTCCGCGCAGCCGTGGCAGCGGCGCGCCGAGGGCGCGGCTCAGCGGCAGGGAGATCGTCCGGCCCAGAATCGACACTCCGAAGAAGACCAGCAGGGCGCCGGCACCGACGATCGCGACCGGCTGCGCGACGTCCCGGAACAGCCCCATCAGCAGCGCAACCAGACCGAGACCGAGGACGGCCGCGCCCACGAAGATCCGCTGCTTGGACCCGTAGCCGGTGCTGCCCAGGGCGCCTTCCTGCATGGCCGCGACCGGCATGACCTTCGCCGCCTTGCGCGCCGGTGACAGCGCGGCCAGGACCGTGACTCCGACGCCGACCGCGAAGGAGATGACCGCGGTCGCCGGCGTGAACACCAGGCTCGTGGTCGGGATGTCGAAGCCGACGGCCGCGAGCAGGGCCTTGAGGCCGAGGGCGATGCCGAAGCCGGCGATGATCCCCAGCACCGAGGCCAGGACGCCGACGGCGAACGCCTCGAGAAGAACGGACCCGAGGACCTGTCGCCGGCTGGCCCCGAGAGCGCGCAGCAGCCCGTTCTCCCGGGTGCGCTGCGCCACCGTGATCGAGAAGGTGTTGAAGATCATGAAGGCGCCCACCAGCAGCGCGATCACCGCGAAGATCAGCATGAAGGTGTTGAAGAACTGGAACGCGTCCGCCATCTCGCCCTGCGTCTCGGCCGTGATCGCGGCGCCCGTGAGTGCCTCCGTACCGGTCGGGACGACCCCGGACAGCCGGCGCACCAGCTCGGTCTGCGAGACCTCGGGGGCGGCGAGGACGGACACAGAGTCGTACTTCCCCGGCTCACCCATGAGCCGCTGCGCCACCGCACGCTTGAAGGCGACGATCGTGGCGCCTCCCGGGCTGTCGGCGTCGCCGAACCGGGCGATGCCGGCGATCCGGACCCGCTCCGGCTTGCCGACCAGCACGGTCGTGGTGTCACCCACGGTGAGGTCGCCGTCCCGCGCACTCTTGCGGTCGATGACGACGTCGTCGTCCCGGCTCGGGGCCGTGCCGGAGACGAGCGTGAACGTGTTGAGCTCCTGGTTCTCCGTCCAGCTCAGGCCGATCGCCGGCGCTCCCGACGCGGGATTGCCGATCGCCTGCCCGTCCTTGCCCAGCAGGCGGGCGTAGCCGCCGACGTCGCCTTCGGCCGCCGCCACGCCGTCGACCCGGCGCACGCTGTCGACCAGCGAGGCGTCCACCCGACCCCGCTGCACACCGGCTCCGGGCGGGCCCTCGAAGGCCGACTTGGCCCGGACCACGGCGTCGGTGCCCTGGTAGACGTCGGCGAACAGGGTGTTGAATGTCGACCGGATCGTGCTGGTGAGCACGAGCGTCCCGGCCATGAACGCGACACCCAAGGTGACCGCAAGTGCTGTGGCGACGAACCGGAACTTGTGCCCCAGCAGCCCCTTCCACACAGTGTGGAACATGGCCGGTCACTCCCCGAACCGCTTCATGCGCTCGAGGACGAGATCCGCCGTAGGATCCGCCATCTCATCGACGACGCGGCCGTCGGCCAGGAACACGATCCGATCCGAGTGACTGGCGGCCATCGGGTCATGCGTCACCATGACGATCGTCTGCCCCATCTCGTCGACGGCCCGCCGCATGAAGGTCAGCACCTCGGCGCCGGCTCGCGAGTCCAGGTTGCCGGTCGGCTCATCGCCGAAGATGAGCGCGGGCCGGGTGGCCAGCGCCCGGGCCACGGCGACCCGCTGCTGCTGACCGCCGGACAGCTCGGCCGGGCGGTGGTGGAGCCGATCGCGCAGCCCCATCGTCGTGACGACGCCGTCGATCCACCGCTGATCGCCCTTCCGCCCCGCCAGCCGGAGAGGCAACGTGATGTTCTCGATGGCGCTGAGCGTCGGAATGAGGTTGTACGCCTGGAACACGAATCCGATGCGGTCACGGCGCAGGACAGTGAGATCGTGGTCGTTCAGCGTGCTGAGGTCCGACTCGCCGATGAACGCGCGCCCCGACGTCAGCGTGTCCAGGCCGGCGATGCAGTGCAGCAGCGTCGACTTCCCGGAGCCCGACGGGCCCATGATGGCGGTGAACCGCCCGGCGGCGAAGTCGACCGTGACTCCGTCGAGAGCGCGCACTTCCGCCTGTCCCTTGCCGTAGACCTTGGTCGCCGCAACCGTCCGGGCGGCGACGGTGGGTCGCGCCCGCAGGCCGGCCTCCGTTATCACGGTTGACATGGAAGAACCCCCTCCCCGTGGGACTCGCGTCAGCGTCGCGCAGCGGACTCGGTGCGGCCAGGGCCGTAAGTCCCCGCCCTCGAGGACTGCAAGGCGGCATGTCGGGCGCACCGGGGCAGATCCGATAGAGCCGCTCCGCGGCTGATCCGATAGAGCCCCGCACCCCCATCAACACCATGCCCGACGGCGTCTCCGCCGACCGCTGCTTGGCGCCGAGCCACCCGTAGCGGGCCGCCGGACTGCCGGCCCGCGCGTTGCCGTACTCGTCCGCGGCGAGCACCGTCGGCACGATCGAGGTGTCCAGTGGAAGTTGCAGCGCGACGTCGCCGTGCAGGTTGGTCAGCTGGAGCAGCGTGCCGCCGGAAGCGGTGGTGGTTGCGGCGAGGTCGCCGGAGAGAGATTCGACGTTGCGGGTGACTGCGGCGGTCGCGGTGTTCTCCACCGTCCACTTCGGCTCGTCGCCCGCACCGTCGTAGTGGTTGAGCCGGGTCGCCGTCGTCACCCACGACCCGGAGGCGTTCGACTCGGTGGTCCACCCCCGCGGCCGCATCGACGCATCCAGCGTCCAACTGGACCGCACCGTCCCGGCGGTCTGTTGCTGCACGAGATCGGTCGCGCAATACGCCGTGAGCAGCACGCACAGCGGTGTAGGACCTGTGTCGCGGACGCCCATGAGGACCATGCCGGTCGGGTCTCCGCCGAGCGCTGCTTGGCGCCGAGCCAGCCGTAGCGGGCGGCCGGGCTTCCGGAACGGGGGTTGCCGTACTCGTCCGCGGCCAGCACCGTCGGCGCGACTGCGGTGTCCAGCGGGTGCAGGTGGTGTCGGTGGCGTCCAGGACGGTGGTCAGCCGGCCGGCCTTGTCGTAGGCGTAGTCCTGTTCGGACTGCTGGCCGGGGGTGCCGGTGTGGGCGAGCCACTGCCCGTGCACCGACTCGGCGACCGCGTCCCCGGCCACGATGGCGTCGCCGGAGTCGCCGGAGTCGCGGGTGTACGTCCGCGCGGTCGATCACCGGCGAGGTCGGGGTCTACCCCACCGCGGAGCGGAGATATCCCGGCCAGAGTGAGACACTACCCCGCTGCCTGAACCGCTTGGCGCTCCGCGAGTAAGTCTGCCTTCCGGCGCGCGGCCTGAGGACCGCCGAGAACTGGCACTCAACAGGTAACTCATCAACGTGGCGCCGTGGCAAGTTGCCTTGCCGAGCGCCACTCACCCTCAGCAAGCCAAGGCCGCCAGACGAGACGATCCGCAGCCGCAAGCACGGCGGCGATTTCTGCGCCCTCAGGCGGATTGTTGTTGACTGTCAGGCGGACTTTGTGGAACCAGCGACTTGAGCCTGGAGACTGCGAGGCTGCGACTCGGCGCGGCGACCACCACTCTGATCAGCTCTTCGCCGTGGCGCAGAGAATTGACTACACCGACAACACATACATCTTCCACCTGAGTCCCCCCGTCGGGGCTTCACCTCGCATGATGCACTCAACCCCCTATTTCGGGCTCCGCGGTGACCAACCGGGGTAGCCCCACCGCCGGAATGGGTGGCCGCTGCCGATCCGCCTGCCGCCGACTTCGGGGCGCCCCCGACCCCAGTCCTGACCGGCCCCGTCCGTACCGTACGGACGGGGCACACATGATGGAGCCGCCTGTCGGAATCGAACCGACGACCTATTCATTACGAGCCACCCGCCCCACGTACGCCACCGTCAGCGGATGTACGAAAGCCACTTGTCCCTGGCCCACCGCGGACCCTGGGGTACACCGGTTGACGACCAGCAACTGAGACCAGAAATGAGACCATCGACGTCGAGCGGCCGATACGCTTGCTAACTGGGGTGCGTCGGTAGCGCCGGGCAATTTGTGGCGAACCCACTGCAACGGGACCACGAAGGCGGGATGGTCAGTATGGCTCGCACTCGCTCTCGTCACCGCGACCCAAGCGCAAGTTCAAGTTCAAACCCCCGTACACAGTCACTCCTTCTTCAGCACTCTCCTCTCGTTCGGGAAGAACGATGCGGTAGCGCGCGCCTTTACCCTTGCCAATCCTTGCGATCCGACCTGCATAGATGGAGCCGACTATGCGCCCCAGCTGCACGAGGCTTTTTCGGTCCGGCCCTAATTCGATCCTGGCGTGCTCGCCGATGGACAGCACGATCTCGTGACTACTCCATGCAATCGAGAACCCACAAGCGTTCCGACGAAAAGGAACTACATTCACCCAGGACACTTGACTTGGATTCGAGTGCCACTGCAGCTCGGCCCTGGCTGCAAGCGGTTCAACGATTGCCCGTATCTCAGATTCCATTGATAGCTCCTCTCCCAGAAGTCGGGTCAACCTGCCCACGGCCCCCGAAAGATGTCGAACTTGCGCCCACTCCCGGTTCGCACTCGGAAGGTCCAGCGATGACGTTCTCCCACTCTCTTTACGCTCCAGCCTAGACGCCAGCCCTTGTTCCCGCGCTGGTTGAACACACCGGGCTTTGCGCCCGGTCTCGCACCCGCATTACCGAACCAGCGGCTTTGCACTCCCCAGCGTCGGCTCTTGAAAAGTGATTGGCCCGCCCAGCTCCAGCTCCTTACGCTTTGTCGACCGACCCATCTTGCCGAGCTCTTAAGGTAGCGCCCCCCCGCCCGACCAGCTGAGCCACACCACCGCTTGCAGGCAGTGGAAGCTCCGCGGGCGATAAAGCCCCAGATTCGACCGTCAAGGTCCTGTTTGTTGACGGGGTCGGCACAGGTGTAGTCGTAGTCGTTGCAGGAGCCGCCGACGATAGGGTCGGTCTGGAGGAACCGGCCGGTGGCCGGGTTGTAGACCCGGACGCCCATGAGGGTCATGCCGGTGGGGGTCTCGGCGGAGCGTTGGTGGGCGCCGAGCCAGCTGTAGCGGGCAGACGGCGTGCCGGCGCGGGGGTTGCCGTACTCGTCGGTGGCCAGGACGGTCGCCGCGATCGCGGTGTCCAGCGGCAGTTGCAGGGTGACGTCGCCGTGCAGGTTGGTCAGCTGCAGCACCGTCTCACCCGCGGCTGCGGTCGTGGCGGCCAGGTCGCTGGACAGGGACTCGACGTTGCGGGTGATGGCGGCGGTGCCGGTGTTCTCTACCGTCCAGCGCGGTTCGTCGCTGGTGCCGTCGTAGTGGTTGAGCCGGGTCGCGGTCGCCGTCCAGGTGCCGGAGGTGTTGGACTCGGTGGTCCATCCGCGGGACCGCATGGCCGCGTCGAGGGTCCAGGTGGTGCGGGCTGTGCCGGCGGTCTGCTGCTGGACCAGGTCGGTGGCGTAGTAGGCGGTGACCACGGCGCCGGGTGAGGTGGTGGTGCGGCCGAAGGCGTCGTAGCCGTAGCCGGGGTCGGTGATCCGGTCGGCCGAGTCGTAGGTGTGGGTTGTGGTGGTGGCGCCGGTGGTGGGGCAGGTTGTCGCTCCGGGGGCGCTGGTGACGGTGGACTGGGTCAGCCGGTTGGAGCGGGCGTTGAAGCCGTAGGTGCGGCGGGTGCAGGTCACGTCCGTCCTGTCCTGCACGACGGTGAGCCGGCCGGTCTTGTCGTAGGCGTAGTCCTGTTCGGATTGCTGGCCGGGGGTGCCGGTGTGGGCCAGCCATTGCCCGTGCACGGATTCGGTGACGGCGTCGCCGGTGATGACGGCGCTGTCGGAGTCGCGGGTGTAGGTGCGGGCGGTGGGTGAGCCGGTGGGGTCCTCGGTCTGGGTGAGGGTGTAGCCGCCGGGCAGCTTCTCGGCGGCGAGCGTGCCGTCGGGGTTGTAGGTGGCGTGGAAGGAGCCGGCGACCGAGTCGGTCATCGCGGTGGCCAGCCCTCGGGGTTCGAGCGCGGTGTCGTAGGTGTAGGTGGTGGACGACGGGACCGTGTCGGACACGGTGGTGGGCCGGTCCAGCGCGTCGTAGGAGGTGGTGGTCGTCGCGCCGTCGGCGTCGGTGTAGATACGGGTCCGGCCGAGAACGTCGTAGCCGGTGGTGATCGTTCCGCCGGTCGAGGAGGTGACGGTGGTGGCCAGGCCGGTGGCCGGGTCGTAGCCGGTGGTGACGACCGGCACGGCGGTGCCGACCCCGCCGGTCACGGTGACCGAGGTGGGCCGGTCGGCGGGGTCGTAGCCGGTGGTGGTGGTGCGGGTGACGCCGTTGGCGGTCTCGGTGACGACGGTGGCGGCGCCGTAGCGGCCGTACTCGGTGGTGGTGGTGACCGCCTGGGTCGGGTTCGACCCGCCGCCGGTGATCGCGCCGGCTGGGGCGGTCTGGCAGACCTGGTCGGCCCATTCCGGCCGGCCACCGCACGGAGCTGCGCCGGTCGCGGTGTAGTAGGTGGTGATCACAGCGGCGGCGTCGGCGCCGGTCGACCCCGGCGGAATGGTCTTGCTGACCCGGCCCTGGTCGTCGTACTGCGTGGCGTTGGTGATCGCCAGCCCGCCGGGGTCCTGCACGGTCGAGGTGACCACGCCCTTGACCCAGTCGTACGCCGTCGTGGTCGCCCGCGGATCGGCGAACAGGTCCGGCCGCGACCGCAGCTGCGCTCCCACGGTGGCCTTGGTGACCTGGTCGCGGACCGTGGCGGTGCCGTCGGTCGGACGGCCAGTGTCGTACTCGTTCACCGTCCGGGCCCGGGCGACCACCCGGGACCCAGCCGCGGCGACGGTGGTCGCCCCGTCGACCAGGGCCGCTTCGAGGGTGATCTCGTGCGCCGGGGCGAGCTGTTCCAGCTCGCGGGTGCCGGTGTCGTTGTAGATCGACCGGGTCGACAGCTGCTCGGCCCGCTCCGCCGCCGGTAGACCGCCGATGCCCAGCGCGGCCAGCTCGGCGCTGTCCGCCGGTGTCGCGCCCAGCGCGAGGGCGCGGTTGGCCGCGGACAGCTCGCGGACGGTGTTGCCGAACTTGTCGTACTCGGTGGTGACGATGTTCCCGGCCGGGTCGGCGGTGTTCACCGTCAGCCCGGACACGTTCAGATAGGACAGTGACGCCCGCCCGTACGAGCCGGCGCCGAGGCCGCTGCCGGTGTGCGAGGCCGGGACGGCGTCGGCCGGGAACACCGCGGTGGCGTCGGTGGGCAGGTCGGTCTGCCCCCAGCCGGCGACCACACCCGCGTCGAGTTGATGCGGCGCCGCGGAACCGGACAGCGGCACGCTGTAGACCAGCGAGGTCGTGGCGGTGCCGTTGGTCTCGGTCACGCTGCCCGGGGTCAGCGTCGGCCGGGACACCGACAGCAGCATCCCGTCATCCACGGTCGCCGGGTCCCCGGCCGGCCCGTAGGAGAACGTCCACGGCAGCTGCCCGGGCGGCGTCATGCTGGTGACCCGCCCGGCGGTGTCGTAGCCGTAACCAACCTTCAGCGCCGGGCTGGTCCGGGGATCCCACACCTCCCGCAGCCGCCCGGAGGCGTCGTAGGCGTAGCTGACCACCGTGGTCGCCGTCGAGGCCGCGGCGCCAGGCGTGGTCGCCCACACCTGGATCGCCGACACCTGCCCGGCGTAGTCACCGAGCGTGCCGCCGGTCGCGGTGGTCGCCGACGCGTAGACGAACTCCAGCACCCGGCAGCCCCGGGTGGTCGGGTCGGCCTGGCACGCCGCCACCGTCACCGCCGAGGTCGGGGCGATGATCCGCCTGGGCCGGGCCCTCGTCTCGGTGCCGACCACGACCGCCTCGGACACCGTGGTGGTGGTCGAGTTGGTCAACCCGTCCAGCAGCGAGGACGTGACCGACCAGGTGGCCGCGGCCGGCGCGACTTTGCCGAAAGTGGTGACGGTGCCGCCGGTGTCAGACAGCGTAAAGCTGCCGGCGAAGGTGCCGGTCAGGGTGAGGTCCTCGGCGCCCGGCTCGGGCACCCACCCGCCGCCGGCCTTGGCGGTGAAGTGGATCGCCTCGTCCTCGGCGTCCACCACGTCCAGCGACGTGGCCGAGGTCTGGCGGATGAAGGCGTAGTCGGACTCGGTGTCCTCGGCCTCGATCCCGGACACCCACTGCGGGCCGAAGATCGCGACCTGCCCGGCCTGCGGCGGCGCCGGCGGCGGGCGCCCGGGACGACGCGGTGCGGGTGATCGACATCCCGAACATCGACGCCTCGGTCCCCGAGATGGTGTAGTCGCCGGTCAGCAGGTTCACCGACCCCGGGCCGACCTCGTCGGTGGCGGCGCCGTCGGCGTTGCGGTCCACAACCACGGTGACCGGATCGGTCGCACCGGTCCCACCCGGGCCGGTGAAGTCGGCCCGGATCTGCACGGTCCCGTCGGGGTTGACGGTGTCGGTGGCGGTCCAGGCCAGCGGCGCGTTCTTCCCCGCGGTCATGGGCACCGGCCAGGCGGTCAGCGGGGCGCCGCCGCTGGTGACATGCGCCGGCGGGATCGCCGTCCAGGTGTCGGTCTCCGCCCGCCGCCAGGAGAACGACACGGCGTCGTACTTGGTGCCGTCGGCCTCCGCAGCCAGCGAGACCCGGCGGGCGGTGCGCTGCCCGTCAGCCGGGGAGTCGAACCCACCCGGCCCGGCGTGGAACACGTACGACACCGGGTCCGACCGGTTGTCCGCCTTGTCCACCGCCCGCACCTGCAACGTCTGCGTCCCGTTGCGCGGCGGCGTCACCGAGAACGTCTTCGCCGTCGACGCGCCACCGGTGGCGACCTTCGTCCACTGGGTACCGTCCAACGACCACTCGACCCACTGATGGTCACCGCCGGCCGGCGGCGTGACCGTGAAGCTCCCGGCCTGCCCGGCGCCCTTCACCCACGCATTGGTCGGATAATCCGTGGAGGACAGACCGGTCGGCGCCGACGGGTGGACGGTGTCGACCACGAACGTCACCGGCCCCGCCGACGTGGTCTCCCAGTGCGTCCCGTCGTAACAGACGACCTTGAAGGTGTAGGTCCTGCCATGCACCAGCACCCCCGCCGGCACCGTCGCCGACGCGACCTGCCCGGCCGGCACGTACGCCGAGTTCACCGACGCCACCTGCGTCGTCCCGTCGAACACCAGGAACGTCGCCCGCACCGCGTCGTTGTTCGCATCCCCCGTCGTCGCCCGCAGCGTCGGCGTCGCCGTGTCCACGTAATACGCCCCGCCGGTGGCGAAGAACGGCGGCCCCGCCTGCAGGTTCGTCGAGTCCAGCGGCCGGTAGTTGTAGGTCACCGTCAGCTTCGGCGCGTACGCCGCGGAGTGATTCGCCGAGGTGAACCGCTTGTAGTACGTCGCGTCCGTCTCCGACGACGCCCGCAACCCCATCCCCGTCGTCGCCGCCCCCGCCGACGCCCACTGCCCCACCATCGCCGTCACATCCGCCGTCACCCAACCCGCCGCCGTCGCGCACGAACCACCCTTCGACGCCGTCGAGGTCACCACCGCCGGATCGGAATACCACGCCGGCTGCGACGTCCACCGCGTCGAGATCGACGCCAGCCCCGTCGACCACACCTGCCACCCCCGCGAACACGCGCCCGACGCCAGGTTCCACAGCTGCACCGTCGCCGAGGACACCAGCGCACCCGCGATCGGCGCCGTCCGCCAATTCACGAAACTCCGGTTGACCACCGCATTGTTCGCCGACGCGCCGATCCGCAGCTCCGTCGCCGCGGACAGATCCGGGGTGTAAAGCTCCTGCACCCACGTGTCGAACATATTGGTCAACGTCGCCGTCGACGGATCCACCGTCACCGGATACACCGTCGCCGGATCAGCCAGGAACCCCGCATCCGGGACGACCCGCAGCTCCGAGCCGGACAACTCCATCCGCACCGGCACCCGCCGCAGGTGATCCCCGGTGACCGGGTCGGTCGCCGCGTCCCACATCTCCGCCGCCGGCATCACCGCCACCGCCCGCCCGGTCACCGCATCGACGAACCGGAACCCACCGCCCTTCTGCGACTCCGCCCGCAACCCCGCCGCCGACAGCGGCAACGTGAACGACATGTCCGTCCCGGCCGCCGGCCGCTGCTTGACGACCAGCAGCTGCTCGAACCCGGTCGGCCGCGACTCCACCACCAGAGTCCGAGCCCGGCACCACCTCGGGATACGTGGCCCGCCGGCCATCCAACACCGGCTCCGGCAACCCGCCGCGCCAGCCCAACCCGATAGACCGGCCGTGAGCCGTCACCGACACCAACGGCCGCGACGCCGCGGACCGCGCCGCCGCCAGCGACGTCGCCCGGACCCCGCCGGCCTTGCCCAGCCGCAGGTCACCGGGATGCGCCCGCGATGTCACCGACCCGTCCGACCGCCGGGTCAGCGTCTCGTCGATGTCCACCCACTGACCGGCGCGCTTGAACCGGATCGGTCCCGCCGAGAGCTCCGACGTCAGCGAGCCGTCCGGGTTCACCCACGTCGAGGACTCCGCCGTCCGCTCCGACAACGCCTCCACCCGACGCCCCGACAACCGCGCCGCCACCCGCGCCGACGCCACATCCACCGCCTCCGACGCCGCAGCTGGGGCCGGCCCGGCAGCCGGCTGCGGCGCCACAGGCGCAGCCAACGTCCCGGGAGCAGCCATGGCGCCGGCCACCAACACAGCCGAGACGACCACCGCCACCCGACGCCCCCACCGGGCGGCCCGAACCCGCCCTCGACGAGGACCAGCCGAACCCACCCAGGCAGCACTCACCGACGCCTCCCAGCAACCGCAGGACCCAACCCGCCAGTCGCAAAGGCGGCACATCCAGTCCTAGCACGCACCCAGGCAGCTGGTCACGATCCAAACCTCTCCCCGCTAGAAACCACTCGGACGAGTGGTAGCCGGTCGTAAGGTGCAAAACGAACAGGATGGCGGTCTCAAGAGCGGAGACTTGACCACGTGGACAGGACCAGATGGCTGTAGGGCGCCTTCCATCCACCACGGCCCCGGTCGTAATCGACAGATGGACCCGCAGGAGCGCTCGCGACGGCCGAGGCGGCCGACGACGCCCAACAGGCGCTGCTGGCGGCGGGCCGGCGGTTCCTCTGCGGCTGCCAGAGTCGCGCGTCCCGCGCGCAGCACAGCATGGTCGTGCGGAGCGCAGGCGGCAGAAGAGTGCGTTGCCGCCACGCCGGCCGGCTAGTGACTGAGGCGTTCAAGCACAGTGTGCCCAGCACTCAGGAGTGTTCCCCAGGCTCGGTGCAAGGCCGGACGCGACCTTGGACCGGGCCGGTCGTGCATCCACAGCGTGTCGACGATGATCAACGATTCGGTCGGGCTGACGCCGTCCGCGGTCGTCGCCTGGCGCTGTTTACAGATGGGCGACCCGGCGGAACACTGGCCGACCTAGGCGACTGGCTGGGCCAATCGCACCGACGCGACGGTCATGGTGCCAGTCGCCACTGGGGGTGCGCCGTGTTCGGTAACACCAACACAAGAAGGCTCGGACTGGCCGCGATCGTCGCGGGTGTGCTTGCCGTGACCGGACAGGCGCCGGCCGCGGCCGAAGGAGCGACCGTCGTGCGGACGGACTTGTCCGCGGCCGCGACCGTGCCGTGCGCGCTCGGCGGGGTCGGTGAAGAGGTCCTGGTCGGGGGGACCATACATACCGTGGTGCGTCAGAGCACCGATGCCAGCGGGGGGACCCACTTCGTGCTGCGGGCGAACTACGACAGCCTCGTGGGGACCGGGCTGACCAGCGGCACCATCTACCACGCCGTTGCGACAGAGGGCACCAGCTCATACAACTTCGATCCGTTCGTCGGGCCTCCGTACCTGTTCACCCACACCCGGCACGTCCGGTTCGTCGGCCAGGGCCCTGACAACGACTTCAGCATCAGGGAAACCGTGCACGTCACCGTCAACGCCGAGGGTGAAGTCACGGCCGAGCACATCAGCTTCGAGATCAACTGCGGCTGACCAGACCCCTACGGACCCGCGACCCCGCCAGCCGAAGCTGATGGGGCCGCGGCCCGGCGGCTGTCAGCCGGCGGCCGAGCGCCAACCCACAGCGCATCGAGGATGATCCGCGACTCGACCGGGCTAACGGCGAGACCGGCGGGAAGTAGCGCTCACTGTGTCGAGCAGATCGACCACGGTCGTCGCGACCAGCGGGTCAGTCTACCGGAGAGCGCTCCGGACCATCGTCGCGGCGAGGCTACGCCGGCCGCTCCGGCTGAGCCGTGTCGGCAGGGCGCATGGGGTGGCCTTGGCGGGCGGAGCTGACCGCGATCGCTGGTGTCCTATGTGGACTTGGTGTCCAGGTGGTTGTCCATGAACCGGGGTCGGCGCGGGTCGGCAGGGCGGCTGGAGGACGGCCGGGAGCAGCTGGAGTCGCAGGTAGTCGTACTGCGAAGGGGTGAACTTGCCTCTTAATCCGCGGGTTCGGGGTTCGAGTCCCTGGCGGCGCACCCGTCGAGCTGGGCGTTTATCGCCCGGCTCTGTCGTTTGTGGACCGTTGGTGTCGCGCGGGTGTCATCTGGGTGCGGTGCCGCTTCTTGGTTCTCCGGCGACGGGATCGGTTGGGACCTACGGGTTCTGGCCTGGTCGACGGTTCGGTAGCAGCGGACTTCGGCGGTGGTCCGGCGGTGGGTTCCTTCCGGCGTTTCGGGCCGCGAGCGGCGGCGGCCAGGACGAGCCGGGCGGTGGCGTCGGCGGTCCGGTGGTGCAGGTCGGTGAGCACACTCGTGTAGGTGTCGGCGGTCAAGACGATACTGGTGTGCCCGAGCTGTTCCTGGATGGTCTTGAGGTCAGCGCCGGCGGAGTGGGCCAGGCTGGCCGCGCCGTGGCGCAGGTCGTGCAGTCGCACCGGCGGCAGACCGGAGGCTTCGACCAGGCGGCGGAATCGGCGGGTGAGGTAGTCCGGGTGCAGCGGCTGACCGTCGGTGGTGGTGAACACGTACCCGGTGTCGCTCCAGACCTGCCCGGCCAGTGCTCGTTCCTTCTCCTGCCGACGCCGGTGGGCGCGCAGCACGGTGACGGTGACCCGGTCCAGGGCGATGGTGCGGCGGCTGGCAACAGTCTTCGGCGGCCCGACGGTCACGATGCGGCCGTAGGCGAGTCGCTGCTGGTTGATCGTCAGCGTCCGCTCATCAAGATCCACGTCGACCCAGCACAGCCCGGCCGCTTCACCGCGGCGCAGCCCGCGTAGTGCGATCAGCCACCACATGCCGTACAGCCGGTCGGTGCCCACGGAGCGGAGGAAGTCTGCGAGCTGGTGCTCGGTCCACACCGCCACCGTGGAGCGCTCGCCACGATCCCGCCATGCCTGCACCCGAGCCTTAGTCCAGACCTGGGCCGGCGGTCGCCGCGGTGTCCGCAGCTCAACGCGCCGGGCCGGGTTGTCCCGCAGCAGCCCCTCCCGGATCGCCGCGTTCAGCGCCGCCCGCAGCGTCGCCCGGATCCGATGCAGCGACGCTGGCGTCAACGGCCGCCCGTAGCGCGCCGGCGCCTCCGACAGGGCAGCGAACATCTCCGCCACGTCTCGGCCGGTGAGGTCCGCTAGGCGGATGCCGCCGAGATACGGGATCAGATGCCGCTGCACGTGATCGGCGTACGACCGCGAGGTGGTCGGCCGCAGGCTCCTCCGTGTAGACAGCCACCACATCAGCCACCGGCCAACCGTCCACGTCTCGGCCGTCGCGTCGGCCGCCGAGCAGGCCAGCAACTCATCACGGGCTGTCTCGGCGGCCTGTCGGGACGGGAACCCTCCCCGGCGTACCCGCTCGGTTCCGACCAGCGCGGTCGGCACCGAGCAGTGGAAATACCAGGAGCCGTGACCCCGCTTGGCTAGCTGCGGGCAGGCGCCTTCGAGGCGACGCCCCGACCTGCGGTCCCGACAGCCACACCGCTTGAACACCACACCGCGCTCCGGCATCCACGTCCCCGTTCGTCCCAAGGCGTATCCCCGTACCGGGGGCCTACCGACTGTCCCATCCTTGTCTACATTCCGTGAACATGGCGCGGATGACCCGACAGACCTGGCGGCGGACTCGCGCCGTCATCATCTGGGCCGCCGTCCCGATCCCTCATCTGGACCCGGCCGGGCGACGCGACCCGTCGGGCAGCCATCTCCGCGACCGCTGCTCCGATTCACCGGGACCGATTCAGTGGGCTGTTCGTAGAGTTGGCGGCTGTGGTGGATTGCGCGCCGGCGCGCTACCGACACTCCTGCCACCGACGGGTCCGCACAACGGCTGCCCGACCGTCCCGTCCGTCAGCTCGTGCTCGAAGTCGCGCTGTCGGGCTCCGCAGGCACCGTCGAGGTGCTGCTGGCCGACGACCTCGACACCGAGGAGCTGCGCGTCACCGTCGACCTCGGCGGCCCGCTGGAGGTCACGGTGACGGGCCCCGGCGGCGGCCGCCGGACGCATCGGATCGAGACGCCGCCCTCGCCCGGGGACACACTCACCGTCTACCGGGACGGTTCGCTGGTCGAGATCTTCCATGCCGGCCGGGCGGCCACCACCCGGTGGTACGGCGCAACGGCCGGCAGTCCGGTGCTGCGCGTCCTGACCCGGAGCCCGGCCAACTGCCGGGCTACGCTCTCTGGGCGGTACGCCAGCAAGCGTGGGTAGGGCGCCCGGACACCTGACCGCCGGGGGTCTGTTGCGTCGGTCAACCCTGCAACGGCCAGCTCGACCCTCGGTGCCGTGGCGGCTGACCGCGCTGGCGACCCCGACGACGACGCCCACTACGTCGCCGAGCTCGGCCCCGGCGACGACCGCCCGGAAACGTCGCCGCGCTGTCGATCGGCGCCGCGGCCCGCGTACAGCACCGGGCCGGTCATGAACAGCCGCTTGCGGCCCCAGCGGTCACTGGCGCGCTGCAGGCCAGATCAACCCAGCGGTCCGCATAACGGACCTAACCGACTGCTAGCCAGACCGTGCCGTCCGCGCTTCGAAGCGCAACTCTTAGTGGCGATGATGGCCCGAGACCTGCCATCCGGGCCGCGCAGGGGCGCTGCGGACGTGAGCGGCGCCTGATCCACTAGGGCGACGCGGTGAACCGTTAGATGGACTAACAAAGATTGAACTATCTGGTACGTTCATATCGTCCAGGGAAGCCCGGCGGTGCTCGCCCGACGGTGGGAGGCAGGGGTTCGCATGGCCCAGGACCGCGCGATGACTGAGGATCTCCCCGACGCGCCAGCCGCCCGTCATCACCCGGCGATGGCGACCGTCTGCCTCTCGGGAACGCTCGAGGACAAGCTGGCCGCGGTGGCCGCCGCTCGCTTCCGCGGAGTCTCTATATTCGAGAGCGACCTCGTAGCGTCCGCCTGGTCACCGCACCGGGTACGGCAGGAGTGCGCCCGCCGAGGTCTGTCGATCGACCTCTATCAACCTTTCCGCGACTTCGAAGCGGTCCCGCCCGACGTGCTCGCCGCCAACCTCCGCCGGGCCGAACGCACCTTCGACGTGCTCGAGCAGCTCGGCGCGACGACCCTGTTGGTCTGTTCATCGGTGTCCCCGGAAGCGGTCGACGACGACGACCTTGCGGCCGAGCAGTTGCACGAGCTGGCCACGCGCGCACACCGGCGCGGGCTGCGCATCGCCTACGAGGCACTGGCCTGGGGGCGGTTCGTCAACACCTTCGCGCACGCCTGGCGGATCGTCCGGCGGGCCGGCCACCCCGCTCTCGGCCTGGGCCTCGACAGCTTCCACGTCCTCTCCCGGGGCGACGACCCGGCCGGGATCAGGGTCGTGCCGGGCGCCAAGGTGTTCCACGTCCAACTGGCCGACGCGCTCCGGATGAACATGGACGTGGTCGAGTGGAGCGGCCACCACCGGCTGTTCCCCGGACTCGGATCGTTCGACCTCGCCGGCTTCGTCGGCCACGTGCTGACGACGGGCTACGACGGCCCGCTGTCACTCGAGGTGTTCAACGACGTCTACCGGCAGGCCGACCCCCGGCACGCCGCCATCGACGGCATGCGCTCGCTGCTCGCGCTGCAGGAGGCGGTGGGCACATCGGCACCGCCGGCCGTTCGCGATCGCCTCCTGCCGGCCGGCCTGCCGCCGGCACCCCGGCTCGGCGGCCACGTCTTCACCGAGCTCGCGGTGGACTCGAGCTCCGGCCCTGTCGTGGCCCGCTCCCTGACCGCGCTCGGCTTCGCCCACACCGGTCAGCACCGATCCAAGCCGGTGCAGCTGTGGGAGCAGGGCACGGCGCGGATCCTGCTGAACTTCGCGCCACCCGGCGCGGTTGCCCCGGGGACGGCCGCGATCTGCGCACTGGGCATCGAGAGTGCCGACCCAGCGGGATCGGCTCGCCGCGCCGAACGCCTGCTCGCCCCGGTGCTGCCGCGTTTGCGCGAACCCGAGGAAGTCGAGCTCATGTCCGTCGCCGCACCCGACGGAACCGCCGTATTCCTCGTCGGAACCGGCCCCGACAGCGACAGCTGGCTCCAGGATTTCGAGCCGACCGGCAGCACCACACCCGGGGACGGATGGATCACGGGCACGGATCACATCTCCCTGACCGACTCGGTCGACGACTTCGACGAGACCACCCTCTTCTACCGAGCGGTGCTCGGCCTGCACGCCGATGAGACCACCGAGATCGCCGCACCGTTCGGGCTGATCCGCAGCCGCGCCGCCACCGACGTGGCCCGCCTGGTCACGATCGTCCTCAACACCGCACCGCTGCGACGCGGCGACTGGGCGCCCGTGATCCCGAGCCCGCAGCACGTCGCCTTCCGCACCGACGACGCGATCGCCAGCGCTCGGGCCATGCGCGCGCTGGGCGCGCCCGTTCTGAAGATCCCCGACAACTACTACGTCGACCTGGACGCCCGACTCGACCTGCCGCCGGACTTCCTGGGCGCCCTGCGGGAACACTCGATCCTGTACGACCGGGACGAGACCGGCGCCTACTTGCACTTCTACACCGAGATGCTCGGCTCCCGGGTCTTCTTCGCCGTCGTCCAACGCATCGGCGGTTACCGTGGGTACGGCGACCCGAGAAGTGCCCCCGTCCGCATGGCGGCCCACCGCGAGCGCCGGTTGCTCGCGCTCCGGGACGTACCGGCGGCTCGGGAGGACCAGCGGCACGACTATTCGCTGGCCCACCTCACGGCGCTGAGCCTCTCTCCACCGGAGCTGGTCGACGCGGCGGCTGACGCCGGCTACCGCTATGTGGGCCTGCGACTGAGACGCGTCACCCCGCAGGAGCCGCACTATCCACTGGCGACCGACCCGGCGCTGATGCGGGCGACCAAGGTGCATCTGGCCGCGACCGGGATCGAGGTCCTCGACATCGAGTTGGCCCGGATCAGCCCGGACGAGGATCCGCGCGACTTCGAGAGGTTCCTCGAGGCGGGTGCCGAGCTCGGCGCTCGGCACGTCATCACGCAGCTCCCCGATCCCGACCGGGCGCGCAAGACCGACCGGTTCGCGCGACTGTGTGAGCTGGCGCGGCCGCTGGGCCTCACGATCGACCTCGAGTTTCCCTCA
>CAVXZF010000014.1:0-66511 GCA_963766325.1 uncultured Actinomycetota bacterium
GCTGCCGGACGACCCGCTGGTGCACGTGTGCGCGCTGACGTACGCCAGCGACTTCACCCTGCTCGACTCGGTGCTGGTCACCCACGGCATGGCCTGGATGACCGACGTGCGCGGGGCGAGCCTGGACCACGCGATGTGGTTCCACCGCCCGTTCCGCGCCGACGAGTGGCTCCTGTACGAGTCCGACAGCCCGTCCGCGTCCGGCGGTCGCGGCCTGGCCACCGGCCGCATCTGGAGCCGCTCCGGCCACCACGTCGCCTCCGTCGTCCAGGAAGGCCTGGTCCGCGTCATCCCCCGCTCACCCCCTTCCCCCGACTGACCCCTCCGGCCGTGACTGACGGCGCCCAGCCGTGAGTGACGCCGCCAGGGGGCGACTGACGCCGCCCGGCCGCGGCTGACGCCGCCCGGGCCGTCACTCGCGGGCTGGCGCCGTCACTCGTGAGCTGGTGCCGTCAGTTGGGGTGGGGACGGCGGTTGGGGGTGGTGAGGAGGTGGGGGGCGCGGTGGGTGAGGGCCTGGCGTACGTCGGCGGCGACGGTGTCGGGGCGGCGGAGGTCGGGGGCGCCGTAGCTGAGCACCAGCCAGCCGGCCCGGTGCAGGTCGAGCCCGCGGGCCAGGTCCCTGCGCATGCGGTCCGGCTCGGCGTGGTGGGCACCCTGGTACTCGATCGCCAGCCGGGCGTCGGCGTACGACAGGTCCGGCTCGGCGACCCACTGACCGTGCGGGTCGAGCGCGGCCGCGTTGACCGCCGGCGCGGGCAGCCCGCCGTCGACCAGCGCGACCCGCAGCAGCGACTCCGGCCGTGACCGCGACCGCCCGCAGAGCAGCGGCAACGCTGCCCGGGCGGCCCGGCGTCCCCGCGGGCAGCGCCGCCGGCCCAGCGCGGCGGCCAGCTCGGCCGGCGCCGTCCCCGCGCGCAGGGCCGAGTCGCCGGCCGCGACCAGGTCCGGCAGCGGCAGCACCTCGGCGAGGTCGCACCACGTCCTGGCGGCGGTGGTCACCGGCAGGCCGGCCACGGCGGCCACGTCCTCGGCGGGCAGGCCGCGCCGGTGCGCCCGGACCTCGGGCCGCTGCGGCGCGGTGGTCGCGGCCGGCTGCGGCGTCGGCAGGGTGACCTCGACCGGGGGGCCGGGCCGGCTCGGCAGCCACAGGTCGTGCAGCTCGGCGGCGGTGCGGTGGCTGAAGACGGCGGCGGCCGGCAGCAGCGCCCGGAGGGCGCCGAGGCGGGTCAGCGGATCGGCGGCGGCCGCCTCGGGCAGCCGGAGGCCGCGGGCGACTCGGACGGTGTGCACCCGCCGGATCCTGCCGCCCCCACTCCCACCCCACGACCCCCTCCCCGTCCCCTGTGGACACCGCGTTCGACTGTGGACGACCGCCGCCGTACGCCCCGCGACTGACGGGTTCCGCCCGCGACTGACGTCCTCCAGGCGTGACTGACGGCGCGTACGCCGTCAGTCGAGGCGGTACGCCCTCAGTCGCGGGCGGACGGCGTCAGTCGGTGGAGGGGGTGGGGGCGGAGCGGGTGGGGGTGGGGGTGAGGCGGGTGAGGAGGGAGAAGAGGGCGTCGAGGTGGCGGTGGGTGGTGAGGGGGGAGCCGATGGCAAGGCGGAGGACGTAGCGGCCGGCGACGCGGGTGTGGCTGAGGTACGCCTCGCCGGAGGCGTTGACGGCCGCGAGCAGCGCCTCGGACGGGGTGTCGTCCGGCCCGGCCAGGCGGAAGCAGACCAGGGACAGCGGGTGCGGCGCGACCACCTCGAAGCGCGGGTCGGACCGCAGCCGGTCGGCGAAGGCGGCGGCCAGCCCGAGGTGGGTGCGGATGTGCGCGCGCAGCCCGGCGGCGCCGTACCAGCGCAGCACCGCCCACAGCTTGAGCGAGCGGAACCGCCGCCCGAGCGGCACCTGCCAGTCCCGGTAGTCGATGACCGCGCCGGACTCGGTGGCCGCGTTGCGCAGGTACTCCGGCAGCACGGTCAGTGCCCCGACCAGCGCGTCCGGGTCCGCGACGTAGAAGGCGTCGCAGTCGAAGTTGGTGAGCAGCCACTTGTGCGGGTTGGTGCAGTACGAGTCGGCCAGCTCCAGCCCGTCGTTGAGCCAGCGCAGCTCGGGGCAGACCGTGGCCACGCCGGCGTACGCGGCGTCGACGTGCAGCCAGATCCCCTCGGCCCGGCACAGCGTCCCGAGCTCGCGCACCGGGTCGATCGCGGTGGTCGACGTGCTGCCGACGGTGGCCACCGCGAGCAGCGGCCGGACCCCGGCGGCCCGGTCGGCCGCGACCGCCCGCCGCAGCGAGTCCGGCGTGACCGCCAGCGTCTCCGGTTCCACGGACAGCACCCGCAGCGCGGCGTCGCCGAGCCCGGCGATCCGGCACGCCTTCTCCACCGAGGAGTGGGTCTCGGGAGAGACGTAGACGGCGTACCGGTCGCGGACGCCGTCGGTGCGGACGGTGCCGCCGGAGTCGCGGTGCAGGGCGGCCAGCAGCGCGCACAGCGTCGCGCTGGACGCGGTGTCCTGGATGACTCCGTGCCCGCGGAACGCGGGCGGCAGGTCGAGCAGCTCGGCCAGCCAGTCCAGCATCACCGTCTCCAGCTCGGTGGCCGCCGGCGAGGTGGCCCAGAGCATGCCCTGCACGCCCAGCCCGGCGGAGAGCAGGTCGCCGAGCACGGCCGGGCCGGAGGCGTTGGCCGGGAAGTACGCGTAGAACGCCGGGTGCTGCCAGTGGGTGACGCCCGGCAGGATCACCCGGTCCAGGTCGGCGAGCAGCGCCTCGACCGGCTCGCCGGTCTCCGGCGGGTGCGCCGGCAGCGCGGCGGTGACCTCGCCGGGCGCGACCCGGGAGAGCACCGGCAGCGTCTCGACCTGCTCCCAGTAGTCGGCGATGCGGTCGACCACGAGCCGGCCGTACCGGCGGAACTCCTCGGGCGTCATGTGCGGCGGCGTGTCCACGCCGGCACGGTAGCCGCGTCAGCCGGTCGGGCGGCCCATGTGCACCCGCGGCCCGTCCGGTGTCTGCACGACGAGCACCAGCCGGTCCGGGCCGGGACCGAGCACCACCGCGGTGGTGCCGGCGGCGGTCCCCGGCACCGTCTCGGGCGCCCAGGACCGGCCGTCCCGGCTCCTCCACAGCGCGGTCCCGCCGGTGGTGGCGGCGGCCGCGACGACCCCACCGCCCGGCATCGCGGCGACGTCGGCGAGCGGGCGGCCGGCAGGCGGCAGCGGCCGGCCGGGCAGCTCGCCGCCGGCCGTCCAGGTGGTCCCGTCCGCGGACACCGTGGCGCGCAGCCGGAAGCCGTCGTCGGCCCGGACCGCGCCGACCGCGACGAAGCCGCGGCCGAGCGCGGTGTCGGCGAGCAGCCGCTGGTCGCCGTCGCCGACCAGCCCGGAGCCGGCCAGGTCGGCCCGCCGCCACCGGGCGGCGCCGGCGGGGGCGTACCAGGCGGCGCCGTCGAAGCCGTCCCCGCCGCTGACCTGGAACGCGGTCCCGACCACCAGCGTGCCGCCCGGGCCGGCGGCGAGGTCGCGCGGCAGCAGCTGCTCGCCGGCGGTGCTGGTCTGATCCGGGCCGGGCGGCAGCCGGGTCCAGCGGGACCCCTCGGTGGAGCGCCAGAGCTGCGTGGCCACCGAGCCGCCGGTCACGTACGCCCCCGTGGCCAGGACCGCGTCCGGCGTGCTGACCAGCGCGTCCACGCTGATCCCGCCCTCGCCGCCGAAGACCTCGCGCGGCATCTCGACCTCGCGCAGCGGCCCGCCGCCGGTGGCCCGCCACAGGGTGGGGCGGATGTTGCCGTGGACCTGGCTGTACGACCGGCCCTGGGCGACGACCAGCGCGCCCCGCCGGGCCACCGCGGAGAAGCCGGTCCGCTCGCCGTCCGGGGTGACCGCCTCGACCGCCGCCGGCCGCCAGGCGCACCCGTCCGGCGACGTCCACACCGCCGGGCGCACCGGCTCGCCGCCGACCCCGCCCTGCTGCCCGACCGCCGTCCACGGCGCGCCGCCGCCGCCGGCCGCGACCGCCCGCACCAGCGCGCCGGGCGCGGGCGGCAGCCGGCACTCGACCCAGTACAACGTCCGCGCCGGGGTCGCCGGGGCAGCCGTGCTGGCCGGGCCGGCCGCCGCGGGACCGTCCCCGCCGCCCGTACACCCGGCCGCCGCCACTCCCGCCACTAGCAGGGCGACCGCGAGTCGCCGTACCGAGGTCACCGTTGCACCGTACCGGCCCGGTCCGGGCGGGCGCTCAGCGCGAGCCGGAGCAGCCACAGGTCGCCGGGCCGGCGGGTGGACAGCCCGGTCAGCTCCTCGATGTGCCGCAGCCGGCGGTCGAGGGTGTTGGGGTGCACGTGCAGCGCCGCTGCCGCCTGGTGCCGGTCCAGGTCGCCGCCGCGCAGCCAGCCGCGCAGCGTGTCGGCCAGCACCGGGGAGTCGGCCAGCGGCGCGGTCAGCACCCGCAGCCGGTCGGCCGCGGCCGGGTCGGCGGCCACCAGGTGCTCGGCGATCACCGCGAACAGGTCGTACCGGCCGGGCGGGTACCGGTGCCGCCGCAGCAGCCGCCACACCCGTACGGCCTCCCGGTACGCCGCGTCCAGCTCGCCGACCACCCCGGCGGCGAGCGCGACCCGGACCGGGGCGGTGAGCCTGTCCAGCGCCGGCACGGCGACCCGGGCCAGCAGCGCCGGCGGCGGCGCGGCCAGCGGCTGCAGCAGCACGGCGTAGCGCGGCCGCGGCAGCACCAGGGTGGTGGCCTCCAGCAGCTCGGCGGCGATCCGGCCCACCCCGGGGTCGGGGCCGGCGTCCCGGCCGCCGTCGCCGGCCGGCGCGACCAGCCCGACCAGGTAGCCGGTGCCGGCCGGCACGCCCGGCGGCACGCCGCGCAGCAGCGCCCGTACGGTCGCCCGCCCGGCCTGCTGGGCGTGCCCGGACTCCCGGTGCCAGTCCAGGAACGCAGCCATCTCGACCTGCTCGACCACCGGCCCGAGCCGGGCCGCCCAGGACACCAGCGCCATCAGCGCGACCCGGTCGGTCCGGTCCACGTCGGCCAGGGCGGCGCGCAGCGCGGCGGCGTGCCCGGTGACCACGACCTGCCGGAGGGTCTGGGCGGACAGGCCGTCCGCGGCGTGCGCGCGGGCGGAGGCGGCGAACTCGGCCAGGCCGTCCGGAGCGACCGGCTGCTCGGCCACCGCGCTGGCCAGGGTCAGCTCGGCGCCGACCCGGACCAGCTCGGCCAGCCGGCGCCCGTGCCGGCCGCCGGCGGCGAAGTCGGGGCCCAGCGTCGCGGCCAGTTCGGCGTCGACTCCGGTCAGTATCCGAGGCAGCAGGGTGTTCAGCACTGCTCTCATCCGTCGAGCAGTCGCCACCTGGCTCCCGAACACACGCGGGCCACGTCCCCGGCGGGACCGAGGACCGTGGCCCATCGTGACACCGGCACCGGGGGCGGTCCAGGAACCGGACCGGGGTGGCGGTGACCGTGTCACCGGTGCGGGAACCGAGTGGTGACGGGCTCACCGTGACGGGTCGAGGGAGGCATTACTAGTCTCGGTTATGTCAATTGGGCCCGATTGAGCGCATGGCGGTCGAGAAGGTGCCGTCCGTGTCCCAGCCTCCTCGACCGACCCCGGTCTCCCGTCCCGCCGGACATGGAGGACGCGCATGGCCAGACCGCCCGACGGGCTCGAGCAGTCGCTGCTGCGGGTCAACGAGCTGATCGACGCGGCGATCGACGAGCACCGCCGGCGCGCCGCCGAGCAGCCGGCCGAGGTGGTCCGCGGCCTGGTCGACCCGGTGCCGATGGCCCGGGAGCTGGCCGCCCGGGCGCGGCGCTCGATCGGCCTGGCGGTCTCCGCCGCCGCCGACGCGGCCGCGCTGGGTCCGGCGGTCGGCGGCGGGACCGCCGCGGTACGGATCCTGTGCCCGCCGCCGCTGGCCGCGGGCGTGGTCCGGGACGCCGCCCGGCACCGCCCGGGCAGCGAGCTGCGGGTGTCCCGCGGGCCGGTGCGGGGTGTGCTGCTGGTCGACGGGGAGGTCGCGCTGGTACGCCGCGCGCCCGGCACCGCCGACCCGGTCGCCTCGGTGATCCGCTCGCCGGTGCTGGTGCCGGCGCTGGAGGCGCTCTTCGGTGGGGCGTGGGCGCACGCGGCCCCGGTGCCCGGCCCGGCCCGGCCGGCCGGCGGGCTGCCGCCGGACCTGGCCCGCCGCATTCTCGGCCAGCTCTGCTCCGGGACCACCGACATCCAGGCGGCGCGCCGGCTCGGCATCTCGCTGCGGACGTACCGGCGGCGGGTCGCCTCGCTGATGGAGGACCTGGGCGCCGAGTCCCGGTTCCAGGCGGGTGCGCTCGCCGTCGAGGCCGGCCTCCTGCCGGCCTCGGCATGATCCCCGCGGAGCCCGCCGGCCCGCCCGGGGAGGCGGGCATGGACGAGCTGGAGCGGGCGCTGCTGGAGCTGCGGGCGCTCGGCCGGTCCGCCGTGGCCCGCTACCGGGGTCACTGCGGGCGGGCGCCGGCGCCGGTCGAGGAGCTGGCCGGCGGGCCGGCCGCGGTGCCGGCCGCCGCGGCCCGGCTCGCCGCCCGCGCCCGGTCCACGGTGGCGGTGATCCTGGCCGCGGACGCCGGGCCGGGCCTGGCCGGCGGCGTGGACGGGCTGCTGGCCGCGGTCGCCGCGCCGGTCCGGGTGCGGGTGCTGTGCAGCCCGCGCACGGTCGCCGCCGTGCTGCGGGCGCGGGTGGGCGCGGCCGCGGCGGTCGACCTGCGGGTCGGCCGGGTCCGGGCGCTGGACGCCGTGGTGGCCGACGGCCGGGTCGCGCTGACCCGGTCCGACGGCGGCCGGGACGGCCCGGCGGTCGTCGTCCGGTCCGGGCCGGTCGTCAGCGCCGTCGCCGACCTGTTCGACGGGGTCTGGCGGGGTGCCCCGCCGGCCCCCGACCCGGTCGACCTCGGCAGCCCGGACCGGGCCGCGTTCGCCGCCCAGGTGCTGCGGATGCTCTACGCCGGCTACACCGACGAGGCCGCCGCGGCGGAGCTGGGCGTCTCGGTGCGGACGTACCGGCGGCACGTCGCCGAGATCGTCGCCGCGGTCGGGGCGCGCTCGCGCTTCCAGGCCGGCATGCGGGCCGCCGCCGCCGGTCTGCTGCCGCCGCCTCAGTGAGCCTCGGCGAGCCGCGAAGGGTGCAGTGAGCCTCGGCGAGCCGCGAAGGGTGCAGTGAGCCTCGGCGAGCCGCGAAGGGCGCAGTGAGCCGCGCTGGCAGGTTGTGGCCCGCGACCTTGTCGTCCTGATCGGGGCCGGGGCAGCGTGACTCGTGCCCTGTCGGCCGACTCGCGCCAGGGAGACGCCGATGACCAAGTCGCTCTACCCGCTCGGCGAGGTGCCCCCGCGGGGTGAGGTGCCGGAGCAGATGCACGCGACGGTGATCCGCCAGGACCGCCTGGGCCCGCCCAAGGACGCCATGCGGACGGAGGTCGTCCCCACGCCCCGGCCGGGACCGGGCCAGGTGCTCGTGTACGTCATGGCGGCCGGGATCAACTACAACAACGTCTGGGCCTCGCTGGGGCAGCCGGTCGACGTCATCGCGGCCCGGCAGCGGTTCGGGCTGCCGGAGGACTTCCACATCGGCGGCAGCGAGGGCGCCGGGGTGGTGTGGGCGGTCGGCGACGGCGTGCGCGGGGTGGCGGTCGGCGACGAGGTCGTGCTCTCCGGCGGCCAGTGGACGCAGCCCTCCGCCGACATCCGGTACGTCGACTACACCGCCGACACCACCGGCTTCGCCTGGGGCTACGAGACGAACTACGGCTCGTTCGCGCAGTTCTGCCTCGTCTTCGACTACCAGTGCCACCCCAAGCCGGCCCGGCTGTCCTGGGAGGAGGCGGCCTGCTTCATGCTCACCGGGCCGACGGCGTACCGGCAGCTGTTCGGCTGGACCGGGCACACCGTGCTGCCCGGCGACGTGGTGCTGATCTGGGGCGGGGCCGGCGGGCTGGGGTCGATGGCGATCCAGCTGACCCGGATGGTCGGCGCGATCCCGGTCGCGGTCGTCTCCGACGACTCCCGCGGCGACTACTGCCTGCGCCTGGGCGCGGAGGGCGTGGTCAACCGGCGCGACTTCGACCACTGGGGGCGGCTGCCGGACGCGTCGGACACCGAGGCGATGGCTGCCTTCCACCGCGGGGCCCGCGGGGTGGGCCGGCGGATCTGGGAGATCCTCGGCGAGCGCAAGGCGCCCCGCATCGTGCTGGAGCACAGCGGGCAGGACACGCTGCCGACGTCGGTCTACCTGTGCCAGCCCGGCGGCATGGTGGTGCTCTGCGGTGGCACCTCCGGCTACAACGGCGACATCGACCTGCGGCACCTGTGGATGCGCTCGAAGCGGCTGCAGGGCTCGCACGGGGCCGACTCCCGGCAGTTCCGCGAGGTCGTACGGCTGGTCGACTCCGGGCTGCTGCACCCGTGCCTGTCGCTGTGCGAGGGCTTCGAGGACGTCGGCCGGCTGCACCAGCTCATGCACGACAACGCGCACCCGCCGGGCAACATGGCCGTGCTGGTGAACGCCACCGAGCGCGGCACCACGAAGCTGTAGTGGGTGGCAGCTTGTGGCCGGTCGGGACGGCGGGGTGAGCGCCGCGCGGGAGCTGCGGGCGCGGCTGGCCGGGGAGCCGGCCGACCGGCGGGCCCGGCTGCTGCTCGACCTGGTCCGGGACCGGGTGGCCGCGGTGCTCGGCGGCGGGTCGCCGGCGGCCGTACGGGTGGACCGGCCGTTCCGCGCGCTGGGGGTGACCCGCCAGGCCCGCGAACGGCTGCGGCGCGAGCTGTCCGAGGCGGTCGGCCTGCCGCTGCCGGCCACGCTGCTCTTCGACCACCCGACCCCGGCCGCGGTCGCCCGCCACCTCCTCGAGCGGGTCACCGGCGAGCGGGCCGGGCCGGCCGAGGTGCCGGCGCCGGTCGACCCGCGCGACCCGGTCGCGATCGTCGGGGCGGCCTGCCGGTACGGCGGCGGGGTCGGCTCGCCCGAGCAGCTGTGGGACCTGGTGGCCGCGGGCGGGGACGCGGTGACCCGGTTCCCGGCCGACCGGGGCTGGGACACCGACCGGGTCTACCACCCGGAGCCGGGGCCGCCGGGCACGTCGTACACCCGGCAGGGCTCGTTCCTGGCCGACGTGGCCGGCTTCGACGCGGCGTTCTTCGGCATCTCGCCACGCGAGGCCGCGGTGCTGGACCCGCAGCAGCGGATCCTGCTGGAGACCGCCTGGGAGGCGCTGGAGCGGGCCGGCATCGACCCGGCCGGCCTGGCCGGGTCGGCCACCGGCGCGTTCGTCGGCACCAACTGGCAGGACTACCGGACCCGGTTCGCCGTCACCCCGCCGGCCAGCGAGGGCTACTTCATCACCGGCAACGCGGCCAGCATGCTGTCCGGGCGGCTGTCGTACGTGCTGGGCTGGCACGGCCCGGCGGTCACCGTGGACACGGCCTGCTCGTCGTCGCTGGTGGCGCTGCACCAGGCGGCCCAGGCGCTGCGCGCCGGCGAGTGCGACCTCGCCGCGGCCGCCGGGGTCGCGGTGCTGTGCTCGCCGGAGGCGTTCGTCGACTTCTCCCGCAAGCACGTGCTGTCCGCCGACGGGCGGTGCAAGGCGTTCGCCGCGGGCGCGGACGGCACCGGCTGGGGCGAGGGCGTCGGCGTGCTGCTGCTGGAGCGGCTGTCGGACGCGCGCCGGCACGGCCGCCAGGTGCTCGCGCTGGTCCGGGGCAGCGCGGTCAACCACAACGGCGCGTCCAACGGGCTCACCGCCCCCAACGGCCCGGCCCAGGAGCGGGTGATCCGGCGGGCGCTGGCCGCGGCCGGTCTCGGCCCGTCAGAGGTGGACGCGGTCGAGGCGCACGGCACCGGCACCCGGCTCGGGGACCCGATCGAGGTGCACGCGCTGATGGCCACGTACGGGCAGGACCGCGCCGGCGGGGACCCGCTGTGGCTGGGGTCGGTGAAGTCGAACATCGCCCACACCCAGGCCGCCGCCGGGGTCGCCGGCGTGGTCAAGATGGTCGAGGCGATGCGGGTCGGGGTGCTGCCGCCCACCATCCACGTGGCCGAGCCGTCCCGGGAGGTGGACTGGGACGCCGGGGCGGTGGCGCTGCTGACCGGGGCCCGGGACTGGCCGGCGAGCGGCCGCCCGCGCCGAGCCGCGGTGTCGTCCTTCGGCGTCAGCGGCACCAACGCGCACGTGATCCTCGAAGAGGCGCCGGCCGAGCCGGCCGCGGAGGCGGAGCGGCGGCCGCCGGCGGTGGTGCCGTGGGTGCTGTCCGCGCGTACGGCCGCGGCGCTGCGGGCGCAGGCGGCCCGGCTGGCCGCGCGGGTCTCGGTCGAGCCTCGGCCGGATCCGGCCGATGTCGGACTGACGTTGGCGACCGCCCGTTCGACCTTCGAGCACCGCGCGGTCGTGCTCGGCGCCGGGCCCGGCGAACTGCTCGCCGGGCTGTCCGCCGGCGACCTGGCTCCCGGGGTGGTCCGGGGAGTGGCCGGCGAGGGCGACGGCGCCCCGGTCTTCGTCTTCCCCGGGCAGGGCTCGCAGTGGCCGGGGATGGGCCTCCAGCTGCGGGCCGCGTCCCCGGTGTTCGCGGCCGCGCTGGACGACTGCGCCGCCGCGCTGCGGCCGTGGGTGGACTGGGATCTGCGCGCGGCGCTGGCCGACGCCGGCGCGCTGGCCCGGGTGGACGTGCTGCAACCGGCGCTGTGGGCGGTGATGGTCGCGCTGGCCCGGGTGTGGCGGTCGTACGGGGTCGAGCCGGCCGCCGTGGTCGGGCACTCCCAGGGCGAGGTGGCCGCGGCCTGCGTCGCCGGCGCGCTGACGCTGGACGACGGGGCGCGGGTGGTCGCGCTGCGCAGCCGGGCGCTGGTCGAGCACGCCACCCCGGGCGGCATGGTGTCGGTGGTCGCGCCGGTGGAGCGGGTCCGCGAGCTGGTCGAGCCGTGGGGTGACCGGCTGTCGGTGGCCGCGGTCAACGGGCCGGCCTCGGTCGCCGTCGCCGGCGAGCACGCCGCGCTGGTCGAGCTGGAGCGGGAGCTGGCCGGCCGGCGGGTGATGCGCTGGCGGGTGCCGGGCGTCGACTTCGTCGCCCACTCCCACCACGCCGAGCGGCTGGCCGGCGTGCTGGCCGAGGCGCTGGCGCCGGTCCGGCCGGGCCGCGCCGAGGTCCCGTTCTTCTCCACGGTGGACGGTGACTGGGCCGGCGGCACCGGCCTGGACGGCGACTACTGGTTCCGCAACCTGCGCGAGCCGGTGCGCTTCCGGGCCGCGGTGGAGGCGCTGGCGGCGCAGGGGCACGAGACCTTCGTCGAGGTGAGCCCGCACCCGGTGCTGGTGCCGGCGGTGGAGGAGACGCTGGGCGACCGCGGCCGGCTGGTGGCGACCGGCACGCTGCGGCGCGACGACGGCGGGCCGGAGCGGCTGCTCGCCTCGGTGGCGGAGGTGTTCGTCGCCGGCACGCCCGTGCGGTGGGCCGGGGCGTTCGCGGGGTCCGGCGCGAGGCGGGTCGACCTGCCGACGTACCCGTTCCAGCGGCAGCGCTTCTGGCCGGACCTGCCGGCGCAGGCGCGGCTGGACGGCCTGCGCTACCGGATCGCCTGGCCCGAGGTGGCGGTGCCGGCGGCCCGGGGGAGCGGGCGGTGGCTGGCGGTCGTGCCGGCCGGCGCCGACCCGTGGGCCGGGGCGCTGCTCGACGGGCTGCGCGCCACCGGCGCCTCGGTGAGCACGGTCGAGGCACCGCCGGACCGGGCCGGTCTCGCGGCAGCCCTGCGCGCGGCCGGCCCGGTGGACGGGGTGCTGTCGTTGCTGGGGCTGGACGAGACCGGCCCCGGGGTGCCGGCCGGGCTGGTCGGCACGCTCGCGCTGATCCACGCGCTCGGCGACCTCGACCACCCCGGCCCGCTCTGGCTGCTCACCCGGCAGGCGGTCTCGGTCGGCGGCCCGGACCCGCTCGCCCACCCGCTGCAGGCGGCGAGCTGGGGGCTCGGCCGGGTCGTCGGCCTGGAGCAGCCGCGCCGCTGGGGCGGCCTGGTGGACCTGCCCGACGACCTCGACGGCGCGGCGCCCGGCCGGCTCGCCGCCGTCCTCGCCGCCCGCGACGAGGACCAGGTCGCGATCCGGGCCACCGGCACGTACGGCCGGCGGCTCGTCCGCGCCCCCGGCGGGCCGGTCCAGCGGTCCTGGACGCCCCGATCCGACAGCACCGTGCTGATCACCGGCGGCGGCGGGGTCCAGGCCGGCCGGGTGGCGCGCTGGCTGGCCCGGGCCGGCGCCGGCCACCTGGTGCTCGCCGCCCGCCGAGGCCCCGAGGAGCTGGCCGGGCGGGTGGCCGAGCTGGAGGCGCTCGGCGCCCGGGTCACGGTGGTCGGCTGCGACGTACGGGACCGCGAGCAGCTGCGCGCCGCGCTCACCGCCGCCCCGGTGACGGCGGTGGTGCACACCGCCGGGATCGGCCGGCTGCAGCCGCTGCCCGACACCACCCCGGTCGACCTGGCCGAGGTGGTCGGGGCCAAGCTGGCCGGCGCCCGGCTGCTGGACGAGCTGACCCGCGAGCTGGGCCTGGAGCTGGACGCGTTCGTGCTGTTCTCCGCGGTGTCGGCGACCTGGGGGAGCGGCGGGCAGGGCGCGTACGGGGCGGCCAACACCTACCTGGAGGCGCTGGCCGAGTACCGCCGCGGCCAGGGCCTGCCGGCCACCGCTATCGCCTGGGGCGGCTGGGCCGGCGAGGGCATGGCCGTCCAGGACGCCGGCGAGGCGGCGCTGCGCCGCCGCGGGCTGCCGGACGGCGCCTGGGCCGAGGCCGGGATGAGTCCGGTCGAGGCGGCCGACGAGACGCTGCGGGCCTGGGGCCTGCGGCTGATGCCGCCCGAGGAGCTGCTGGCGGCGCTCCAGCAGGCGCTCGACCGGGACGAGGGGGTGGTCACCATCGCGGACGTCGACTGGCGGCAGTTCGTGACCGGCTTCACCGCGGCCCGGGACCGCCCGCTGCTGCGGGACCTGCCGGACGCGCGGGAGGCGCTCGCGGCGGGCGATCCCGAGCCCGTCGAGGAGGAGGCGGGGGTGCCGCCGCTGGCCGAGCGGCTGGCCGGGATGTCCCGAGGTGAGCGCGACCGCGCGCTGGTCGGGCTGGTCCGGGCCCAGGTGGCGGCGGTGCTCGGCCACCCGTCGCCCGAGGTCGTCGAGCTCGGACAGTCCTTCCTGGACATGGGCGTGGACTCGGCCACCTCGGTGCAGCTGCGCAACCGGATCGGCGCGGCCGCCGGGCTGCGGCTGCCGGCCACGGTGATCTTCGACCACCCGACGGTCCGCGAGCTGGCCGGCTACCTCCGCGGCCGCCTCGCCCCGGCGCCGGCCGGGGCGACCGGGGCGACCGACCCGGCCGCGGCCGACGACCCGGCCGACGACCCGGCCGACGACCCGGCCGACGACCCGGCCGACCCGGCCGGCGCGGACGCGCCGGCCGCGGGGGACCTGGACGAGGCCGGGCTGGACGAGCTGGTCGACATCCTCGACGCCGAGCTGGACCGGCCGTGACCGGCGACCCGGACGCCCGCACGCTGGCGCAGCTCCGGCGCGCGACCGCCGCGCTCCGCGCCGCCCGCGCCCGCGTACGGGAGCTCGAGCGCGCCACCGAGCCGGTCGCGATCGTCGGCATGGCCTGCCGCTACCCCGGCGCCGACACCCCGGAGCAGCTCTGGGAGCTGGTCGCGTCCGGCGGCGACGCCGTCACCGGGTTTCCCGCCGACCGGGGCTGGGACCTCGACCGGCTGTACGACCCGGACCCCGAGCACGCCGGCACCTCGACCACCCGGGAGGGCTCGTTCCTGGCCGACGTGGCCGGCTTCGACGCGGCGTTCTTCGGCATCTCCCCGCGCGAGGCCGACATGCTCGACCCGCGGCAGCGGCTGCTGCTGGAGACGACCTGGGAGGCGCTGGAGCGGGCCGGCATCGACCCGCAGGCCACCCGCGGCACCGACACCGCGGCGTTCGTCGGCGCCTCCGGCGACGACTACGTCTGGCTGCTGGAGCGGGTGCCCGGCGCCGACGCCAGCTACCTCTACACCACCAACGCCACCAACGTGCTGTCCGGCCGGCTGGCGTACGTCCTCGGCTGGCACGGCCCGGCGGTCACCGTGGACACGGCCTGCTCCTCGTCGCTGGTGGCGCTGCACCAGGCCGTCCAGGCGCTGCGTACGGGGGACTGCGACCTCGCCGTCGCCGCCGGGGCGGCGGTGCTGGCCTCGCCCCGGCTGTTCGTCGAGGGGTCGCGGCTGCGGGCGGTGGCGGCCGACGGGCGGTGCAAGGCGTTCGGGGCCGGCGCGGACGGCACCGGCTGGGGCGAGGGCGTCGGCGTGGTGCTGCTGGAGCGGCTGGCCGACGCCCGCCGGCGCGGCCGCCCGGTGCTGGCCGTCGTGCGGGGCACCGCGGTCAACCAGGACGGCGCGTCCAACGGCCTGGTCGCGCCGAGCGCGCCGGCCCAGATGCGGCTGGTCCGCCGGGCGCTGGCCGCCGCCGGTCTCGGCCCGTCAGAGGTCGACGCGGTCGAGGCGCACGGCACCGGCACCCCGCTCGGGGACCCGATCGAGGTGCACGCGCTGATGGCCACGTACGGGCAGGACCGCGCCGGCGGGGACCCGCTGTGGCTGGGGTCGGTGAAGTCGAACATCGCCCACACCCAGGCCGCCGCCGGCATCGCCGGGGTGATCAAGATGGTCGAGGCGCTCCGGCACGGGGTGCTGCCGCCGACGCTGCACGCGGCCGAGCCGTCCCGCGAGGTCGACTGGGACGCCGGGGCGGTGGCCCTGCTCACCGAGGCCCGGGACTGGCCGGCGACCGGCCGCCCGCGCCGGGCCGGTGTCTCCTCGATCGGCGGCGCCGGCACCAACGCGCACGTGATCCTGGAGGAGGCACCGGCGGAGGCGGACCCGCCGGCCGAGCCGGCCGCCCCGCCGGCGCTGCCGTGGGTGCTGTCGGCGAAGAACCCGAGGGCGCTGCGCGCCCGCGCGGCCGGGCTGCGGGCGCGGGCCGGGCGTCCCGACGCGCCCGGCGCGGTCGCGCTGGCCGCCGCGCTGGTGCGGTCGCGGTCGGCGTTCCCGTACCGGGCCGTGGTGGTCGGCCGGGACCGCGCCGAGCTGCTGGCCGGCGTCGCTGCCGTCGAGACGGGTGAGGTCGGCCCGGACCGGGTGGTGACCGGGCGGGCGCAGCCGGACCTGGGCGCGCCGGTGTTCGTGTTCCCCGGGCAGGGCTCGCAGTGGGCCGGCATGGGCGCGGCGCTGGCCACCTCGTCGCCGGTGTTCGCGGCCGCCCTGGCCGAGTGCAGCGACGCGCTGGCCGTGCGGACCGGCTGGTCGGTCCTCGACGTCGTCGCCGGCCGGGACTCCGCCCCGTCGATCGGCGCGGCCGAGGTGGTCCAGCCGGTGCTCTTCGCGGTGATGGTCGCGCTGGCCCGGCTGTGGCGCTCGTACGGCGTCGAGCCGGCCGCCGTCCTCGGCCACTCCCAGGGCGAGATCGCCGCCGCCCACGTGGCCGGCGCGCTCTCGCTCGACGACGCGGCCGAGGTGATGGCCGCCCGGGCCGCGCTGATCCCGCTGCTGCGCGGTCGGGGCACGATGGCGGCCGTCGCGCTGCCGGCCGCCGAGCTGGCCCCGCGGCTGGAGCGCTTCGGCGACCGGCTCGGGGTGGCCGCGCACAACGGCCCGCGGGCGCTGACCGTCTCCGGCGAGGTCGCCGCGGTCGAGGAGCTGGAGGAGGAGCTGACCGCGGCCGGGGTCAAGGTCCGGCGGATCCGGGCCGCGGACGGCGCCGGGCACTCCGCCCAGGTCGACTCGGTGCGCGACGAGCTGGTCGCCCGGCTGGCCGGGATCGCGCCGGCCGCCGCGGGCGTCGACTTCGTCTCCACGGTCACCGCCGGCACCCTGGACACCGCGGAGCTGACCGCGGACTACTGGTTCGCCAACGCGCGCCGCACGGTCCGCTTCGACGCCGCGGTGCGCCGCCTGCTCGCCGCCGGGCACCGCGCGTTCCTCGAGGTCAGCCCGCACCCGCTGCTGGTCGGGGCGGTCGACGACATCGCCGCGGACGCGGGGGTCGAGGTGGTGACGGCCGGCAGCCTGCGCCGCGACGACGGCGGGCTGGACCGGTTCCTGATCTCCGCGGCGCAGCTCTACACCCGCGGCGCGGACGTGGACTGGGACGGCGCGCTGCCGCGGGAGCCGATCCCGCCGGTCGACCTGCCGACGTACCCCTTCCAGCGCCGCCGCCACTGGGTGGACGGCGGCGGCCCGGTCGCCGTCCAGGCCGGGGCCGCCGCCCCGCCCGCCCGCGGCCTGGACGCCGGGCCGGGTGCCGGGCGCGGTCCGGACGCGGGCCCTGGTGCCGGCGTCGGCGAGGGAGTGCCGGTGGTGGCCGAGGAGCTGGCCGGGCTGTCGGCCGCGGAGCAGGTGGGCCGGCTGACCGAGCTGATCCGGGCCCACATCGCCGCCGTGCTGCGCTACCCGTCGGTCGAGGACGTGCCGCCCGACCAGCGCTTCCCCGAGCTCGGGCTGGACTCGCTGACCTCGGTCGAGCTGCGGCACCGGCTGGTCGCCGCGACCGGCGGGCGGCTGTCCGCGGCCGCCGCGGTCGAGCACCCGTCGCCGGTCGAGCTGGCCCGGCACCTGCAGGCGGTGCTGGCCGGCGGCGCGGACCCGGGCCCGGGACCCACCGACAGCCTGGTCCGCCTGTACGACCTGGCCTGCCGGGCCGGCCGGGCGACCGCGGCGCGCGGGATGCTGGAGCAGGCGGCCCGGCTGCGGCCGCACTTCGACGGCGACGGGCCGGACCGGCCGGCGGCGCTGCGGCTGGCCGAGGGGCAGCGCCCGGCGCTGATCTGCTTCCCGCCGATCGTCACGCCGGCCGGGGCGGAGCAGCTGGTCCGGTTCGCGGCGCCGTTCCGCGGCGAGCGGGAGCTGTGGGCGCTGCCGCACCCGGGCTTCGGCCGGGACGAGCCGCTGCCCGCGACGCTGGCCGGGCTGCTGCACCGGCAGGCCGGGCTGGCGGCGCGGTGCGCCGGGGACCGGCCGGCGGTGCTGGTCGGCTACTCCTCCGGCGGCTGGGTCGCCCGGGCCGTCGCCGGGCAGCTGGCCGGGCTCGACCGGCCGCCGGCCGCGGTGGTGCTGCTGGACGCGTACAGCCTGGGCGCCGACGACGCCGAGGCCGTCTTCGACGAGCTGATGGCGGCCCAGACCGCCCGCTCCGGCGCCGGTGCGACCGCCGACGAGCTCACCGCGATGGGCTGGTATCTCGCCCTCGTCGAGCAGGAGGGACTGCCGGAGCCGCCGGCCGGCCTGCCGACGCTGCTGGTGCGGGCGGCCGAGCAGCCGGTGCTGCGGGCCACCGGCGGCCGCCCGCCGGCGCCGCCGGACGGGGTCACCGCGACCGTCGAGGTGCCGGGCGACCACGTGTCGATGCTGACCGACCACGCCGCCGCCACCGCGGCCGCGGTCGGGTCCTGGGTGGCGGCCGAGGAGGATCGATGCCGGGCAGCCGGGTCCGACAGCTCCCGATGACCTCGGGGTTCCGCCCCTGGCTGGTCAGCGGGTACGCCGAGGCGCGGGCGGCGCTGGCCGACCCGCGGCTGGCCAAGGACGCGGCGCGGGTGGCCGACCTGCTGGACAGGCACGCGCTGGGCGGGCGGGAGAGCATGTTCGGCCGGTCGCTGGCCCACCACATGCTCAACACCGACCCGCCCGAGCACAGCCGGCTGCGGAGCCTGGTCAACAAGGCCTTCACCCCGCGGGCGGTGGAGCGGCTGCGGCCGCGGGTGGAGGAGATCTGCGCCGATCTGCTCGCCGCGATGGCCGGCCGGACCGAGCTGGACCTGCTCGACGCGCTCGCGGTCCCGCTGCCGATCCGGGTGATCTGCGAGCTGCTCGGGGTGCCGGAGGCCGACCGGGCCGACTTCCGCGGCTGGTCCAACACGCTGGTCTCGGCGCTGCCGGCCGACGTCCAGGACCCCGCGTCCGCGGCCATGTCGGACTACCTGCACGGGCTGGTCCGGGCCAAGCGGGCCGCGCCGGCCGGCGACATGCTCTCCGCGCTGGCCGCCGTCACCGAGGGCGGCGACCGGCTGACCGACGCCGAGCTGGTCTCGATGGCCTTCCTGCTGCTGGCCGCCGGGCACGAGACCACCGTCAACCTGATCGGCAACGGCGTGCTCGCGCTGGTCACCCACCCCGACCAGCTGGCCGCCCTGCGCGCGGACCGGTCCCGGCTGCCGGCCGCCATCGAGGAGTTCCTGCGCTACGACGGGCCGGTCAACCAGGCCACCCTGCGCTTCACCGCCGAGCCGGCCGAGATCGGCGGGACGCCCATCCCGGCCGGCGAGTTCGTGCTGGTCAGCCTCGACGGCGCCAACCACGACGGGTCCCGGTACGCCGACCCGGACGCCTTCGACATCGGCCGCGACGCGGCCGGGCACCTCGCCTTCGGGCACGGCATCCACTACTGCCTGGGCGCGCCGCTGGCCCGGCTGGAGGCGGAGGTCGCGTTCGGCGGGCTGCTGGACACGTACGACCGGATCGAGCTGGCGGTGCCCGCGGACCGGCTGGAGTGGCGCTTCAGCGTGGTGATGCGGGGGCTGGAGCGGCTCCCGGTCCGGCTCGGGCGGGGGTGAGGGCGCGATGGCCGGCCAGACCGCGCTGACGGAGCCGCTGCTCCGGTACGTCCGCGAGGTGTCGCTGCGGGAGGACGCGGTGCTGCGCGAGCTGCGGGAGGAGACCGCGGCGTACCCGATGGGCACCGCGATGCAGGTGATGGCCGAGGAGGGTCAGCTGCTCGGCCTGCTGGTCCGGCTGCTCGGCGCCCGGCGGGTGCTGGAGGTCGGCACCTTCACCGGCTACAGCACGCTGTGCCTGGCCCGGGCGCTGCCGCCGGGCGGGCGGGTGGTCACCTGCGACGTGACCGACCGGTGGCCGGCGATCGGCCGGCCGTTCTGGGCCCGGGCCGGGGTGGCGGACCGGATCGAGGTCCGGATCGGCGACGCCCGGGACACCCTCGCCGGGATGCTCGCCGCCGGCCAGGCCGGCACCGTCGACCTGGTCTTCATCGACGCCGACAAGGCGTCCTACCGGGACTACTACGAGGCGTCGCTGCGGCTGGCCCGCCCCGGCGGGCTGCTCGTGCTGGACAACACCATCCTGTTCGGACAGGTGGTCGACCCGGCCGCGACCGACCCGGACACGGTCGCCGTACGGGAGCTGAACGCCTTCCTGCACGGCGACGAGCGGGTCGAGCTGGCCCTGCTGCCGATGGCCGACGGGATCACGCTGGCCCGCAAGGCCGGGGAGCCGGCGTGACCGGGCCGGTCGCGGTCGTCGGCGCGGGCACCATGGGCGGCGGCATCGCCACCCTGGTGCTCGGCCACGGCCACCCGGTCGTGCTGGTGGACACCGACCCGGCCGCGCTCGCCGCCGCGCCGGACCGGATCCGGGGGCAGCTGCGGCACGGCCAGCTGCTCGGCGCGCTGCCCGCCGACCGTCCACAGGGGACGCTGACGGCGGCGGCGGAGGTCGGCCCCGGGGCGGTGGCCGTCATCGAGGCGGTGACCGAGGACGTCCGCACCAAGCGGGCGGTGCTGGCCGCCGCGGCCGCGGCCGTCCCGCCCGGCACGCCGCTGATCTCCACCACCTCGGGCATCCCGGTCGACGAGCTGGCCGCCGGGCTGCCCCGACCGGAGGACCTGCTGGCCACCCACTTCATGAACCCGGCGTACCTGATCGCCATGGTCGAGGTGGTCCGCGGCCCGCGGACCGGCGACCGCGCCTTCGATGCCGCCGCGGCGCTGCTGGCCGCGCTCGGCCGGCGCCCCGTCGTCGTCGCCGACGCGCCCGGATTCGTCACCAGCCGGCTGCTGCACGCGATGATCAACGACGCCGCCCGCCTCGTCGACGAGGGCGTGGCCGGCGCGGACGAGGTGGACGCGCTGCTGGAGGGCTGCCTCGGCCACCGCACCGGACCGCTGCGCACGGCCGACCTGATCGGGCTGGACAACCTGGTCGACTCGCTGCGGGCGCTGCACGAGCGGACCGGCGAGGAGCGCTACCGCCCGGCCGGCGCGCTGCTGCGCAAGGTGGCCGCGGGCGAGCTGGGCCGCAAGTCCGGCCGGGGGTTCCACGACTACCGGGAGGTGCGGTCATGACGTCTGAGCGGCCGGTCGGTGCGGTCCCGGCGACCCGGGAGGCGGTCGAGGACGAGCTGCTCGCGCTGCTGCAGGCGCGGCTGCGGGCGCCGGTGACCGTCGAGCAGGACCTGTTCGCCGACGGCATCGTCACCTCGATGCTGGCCATGCAGCTGGTCGTGCAGCTGGAGGAGTCCTTCGGGGTGGCCATCGTCGGGCCGGACCTCAAGCTGGCCAACTTCCGCAGCGTCGCGGCGATGGCCGAGCTGGTGCACCGGCTGCGGTCCGATGGGGACTGACCCGCTGGCCGGCCCGCTGGCCACTGCCCGGGCGCTGGTCGACTCGCTGGTCGGCGACCGGGCCGGCGACTGGGACGTGGCCGGGCGGCTGCCGGTCGAGGTGCTGCGCGAGCTGGGCGGGCGCGGCCTGCTGTGCGCCCAGGTGCCGGCCGAGTACGGCGGCCCGGGCCTGGACAGCCTGGCCAACGGCGAGCTCACCGCGCACGCCGGCAGCCGCTGCAGCTCGCTGCGCAGCATCCTGACCTCGCAGGGCATGGCCGCCTGGACGATCCAGCGGCTGGCTGCCGCCGACCGGCGGGGGGAGTGGCTGGCCGCGCTCACCGGCGGCCAGCTGGCCGCCGTCGGCCTGTCCGAGCCGGAGGCGGGCAGCGACCTCGGGGCGCTGGCGACCCGGATCCGGCCGGCCGGCGGCGACGTCGTGCTGGACGGGCAGAAGACCTGGGTCACCGGCGCCCACTACGCCGACCTGCTGGTCGTCGCCGGCCGGCTGGACGACGGGGCCGCCGCGGTGGTGGTGCCGGCCGACGCGGCCGGCGTGTCCCGCGAGCGGGTGCCGCACCCGCTCGGCTGCCGGGCGGCCGGGCACGCGCACGTCCGGCTCGACTCGGTCCGGGTGCCGCGCGGCAACGTCCTCGGCGGCGGCCCGCAGTCGCTGTCGCTGCTGGTCACCACCGCGCTCGGGTACGGCCGGCTGTCGGTCGCCTGGGGCTGCGTCGGGATCCTGCGGGCTTGCCTGGCCGCGGCCGGGGAGCACGCCGCGGTGCGCCGGCAGTTCGGCCGGCCGCTGGCCGGGCACCAGCTGGTCGGCCGGCACCTGGCCGACCTGCTGGTCGCCGAGCAGGTCGCGACCCGGGCCTGCGAGCACGCCAGCCGGTGCTGGGATGCCCGCTCGCCGGAGGTGGTGGTGGCCACCGTGCTGGCCAAGTACGTCGGCGCCACCCAGGCCGTCCACGGCGCCGCCGCGGCCGTGCAGGTGCTCGCCTCGGCCGGCGCCGTCGACGGACACCCGGTCGCCCGGGCGTACCGGGACGCGAAGCTGATGGAGCTGATCGAGGGCAGCAACGAGATCTGCCAGCTGATGCTGGCCCAGCACCTGGTCACCGCGGCCGGGTGAGCGCGGTGGCCGTCCCGCCGGGCCCGGTGAAGTGCCTCGTCTGGGACCTGGACAACACGCTCTGGCAGGGCACCCTGCTGGAGGACGGCGAGGTGCCGCTGGTCGCGGGCGTACGCGAGGTGGTCCAGACCCTCGACGCCCGCGGGATCCTGCAGTCGGTCGCCAGCCGCAACGACCGCGACCTCGCGTGGGCGCGGCTGGAGGCGCTCGGGCTGGCCGACTACTTCCTGCTGCCGCAGATCGGCTGGGGGCGCAAGTCCGACGCGGTCCGCCACGTGGCCGAGCGGCTCGGCTTCGCCGAGGGCGCGCTGGCCTTCCTCGACGACGAGCCGGCCGAGCGGGCCGAGGTCGCCTTCCACCTGCCGGAGGTGCGCTGCTACGGGGCGGACCAGCTGCCGGAGCTGCTTCGCCGGCCCGAGTTCAGCCCGGCGACGGTGACCGCCGACGCCCGCCGGCGCCGGTCGATGTACCGGGCCGCGTTCGCCCGGGAGGCCGAGCGGGACTCGTACGCGGGCCCGGACGAGGACTTCCTGCGCTCGCTGGACCTGCGGATGCTCATCGGGCGGGCCGGCGCGGCCGAGCTGGCCCGGGTCGAGGAGCTGACGCGGCGCACCAGCCAGCTCAACGCCACCGGCGTGCCCTACCCGGCCGAGGTGCTCCGCGAGCTGTGCGCCGACCCCGGGCACGAGGTGCTGGTGGCCACGCTGACCGACCGCTTCGGGCCGTACGGCGCGGTCGGGGTGGTGCTGCTCGGCACCGGGCCGGAGCGCTGGCACCTCAAGCTGCTGGCCACCTCCTGCCGGGTGATCCCGGTCGGCGCCGGCACCGCCCTGCTCGGCTGGCTGGTCGACCAGGCCGCCCGGGCCGGCGTGCACGTCGTCGCGGACCTCCGGCGCACCGGGCGCAACCGGATGATGGAGGTCGCGTACCGCTTCGCCGGGTTCACCGATCTCCCGGCGGACGGCTGCCGCTGCCTGGCCGGCCTGCCCGACGCCGGGCCGGTGCAGCGGCTGCACCTCGTGCCGTCCCCGGCCGGGCGGCCGGGCGCCGTGCGGGTGGACGCCCCGGACCTGGCCGCCGGGCGCTGACAGCCAGGTGCCAGCCGGCGGTCGCGCTGGCAGGTTGTGGCCCGCGACCTTCCGGCCCGATCGAGGCCCGACCTAGCGTCGGGACGCGGTGTCCGTCGGACTGGCCGACCGGTCGGAGGGAGCGCCATGACGTCACCTGCCGCGAGGACCGGGTGCCCGCCGCAGCCGGCCCGATGAGCTGGCTGATCACGGGCACCGGTGCGCTCGCCAGCGTCGGCGACAGCACCGACGAGGTCTTCGACGCGCTCTGCGCCGGCCACAGTGGACTCGGCCCGCTGCGCGGCTTCGACCCGGACCGCTACCGGGCGCGGTGGGCGTACGAGATCGACGACCGGCCGGCGCCCGGCACCGACGTGCCGGGCCGGGCCACCGGCTGGCTGCTGCGGGCGGTCGCCGAGGCGCTGGCCGACGCCGGGCTGGGCGACGACCTGTCCGACGTGCCGGTGGTCGTCGGCACCGGCCTGCGCGAGCTGCGCACCGTCGAGCTGGGCTGGCGCGCCGGCACCGGAGTCGAGGAGGCCGACCTGCACTTCGGCACCGCGCTGCGGGAGCGCTTCGGCGCGCGGCGGACGTACACGATCGCCAACGCCTGCGCTGCCTCGGTCTGCGCGCTGGCGATGGGCTGCGACCTGCTCGCCGCCGGCGCGGCCGACACGGTCGTGGTCGCGGGCACCGACGCGCTGACCGAGAGCATGTTCGGCCTGCTCGACCGGGTGCAGCTGGACCCGCCGGACCAGGTCCGGCCGTTCGACGCCGACCGGCGGGGGACGCTGCTCGGCGACGGCGCCGTCGCCGTGGTGCTGCGCCGCGACGGCGACGGCGGGCCGGCCGCGGCCCGGGTCCGCGCGGTGAGCATGAACTGCGACGCCGCCCACCCGACCGCGCCGGACCCGTACGGCATCGCCGCCGCCATCCGGCTGGCCCACGAGCAGGCCGGCGTCACCCCGGCCGACATCGACCTGGTGCTGCTGCACGGCACCGGCACCCCGCTCAACGACGCCGCCGAGGCGACCGCGCTGACCGAGGTCTTCGGCGAGGCGGCCGGCCGCCCGCTGCTCACCGCGGTGAAGTCGATGACCGGCCACACCTCCGGCGGCTCCGGGCTGCTCAGCGTGGTGGTGGCGGCCCGGGCGCTGGCCACCGGCTGCGTCCCGCCGACCGTGGGCGTGCGGGAGCCGATGCCCGAGGCGGCGGCGTTCCGGCTGGTCCGGGACACTGTTCGGACCGTGCGGGAGGCCGAGCTGCGGCTCGCCCAGGTCGACGCGTTCGGCTTCGGCGGCGTCAACGCGGTCGCCGTCCTGGAGCGGACCGGCGCGCCGGCCGGCAGGGGAGCTCGGCCGTGACGGCCGGCGGCGCCGAGGCGGCTTCCGGCGCGGCGGCGAGCGGCACGGCGGCGAGCGGCACGGCGGGTGGGGTCGCGGTGACCGGGGTGGGGCTGGCGCTGCCGGGCGTCGCGGACGTGGCCGAGCTGGTCGGCGCCACCCGGGCCGCGGTGCGGGCGGCGGACCCGGTGGACCCGGCGGCCCTGCTCGGCCGGCGCGGGCTGCGCTACCTGGACCGGGCCTCCCAGCTGGCGCTGTGCGCCGCCCGGGACGCGCTGCGGGCGGCCGGGCTGGCGGAGGGCGGCGACCCCGGCGTCGCGGTGGTGGTCAGCACCAACCTCGGCAACCTCGACACCGTCTGCCAGGTCGCGGAGACGATCGCGGACCGCGGCACCGACCGGGTCAGCCCGATGGCGCTGCCGGTCGCGTCCAGCAACGTCACCGCGGCGGCGGTGGCGACCCGCTTCGGCCTGCGCGGGCCGAACCTGACCTTCACCAACGGGGCCACCTCCGGGCTGGACGCGCTCTTCTGGGCCGGGCTGCTGGTCGGCGCCGGCCGCTGCCGGCAGGCGCTGGTGGTCGGGGTCGAGACGACGAACCCCACCGTCGCCAAGCTCCTCGGCCGGTCGGAGGATGAGCTGCTCGACGGCGCCGCCGCGGTGGTGGTCGGGGCCGCGGCCGGTGCCCGCCCGCTGGCCCGGCTCGGCCGCTACGCCCGCCGCCCCGGGGTGGCCGCCTGCGTCGAGGAGGTCCTCGCCGGCTCGCCCGCCCCCGGGCTCTGGCTGGCCGACGGACCGGCCGACCCGCCGCCGCCCGTACCGGCAGAGGAGACCGACCTGACGGCTGTCTTCGGTGCGGCGTCGGGGGCGCTCGGGGTGCTGCAGTGCGCGGCCGCGGTCGGGTGGTTCGCCGCCGGGGCGACGCAGGCGGCCCTGCTGACGGCCGGGTCGGACCGGGACGACGCGGTCGCGGCCCAGCTGCTGGAGCCCGGCGCGGGGGAGCGGCCGTGAGCGCGGCGGCGGTGGTCGTACGGCGGGTGCGCGCCGGCCGCGGACCCGACCCGCTGCGGATCCTGCTGCTGCACGGCCTGTGCGGCAGCGCCGCCATCTGGGACACCTACGCCGGGCTGGCCGAGGCCGGCTGGGAGCTGTGGGCCGCCGACCTGCCCTGGCGGGGCACCGGGGTGGACGGCTGGGCGGACCGGCCGGTGGAGGACTGGGCCGACCGGGCCGTGGCCGGCCTGCCCGGCGGCGCCGACGTGCTGATGGCCCACTCCTTCGGCACCAGCGCCGTGCTGCGCTGGCTGGACCGGCAGGACACCGGCCCGGACGGCGGGTTCGCCGTCGGCGGGCGGCGGCTGCGCGGGCTGGTGCTGGTCTCGCCGCTCTACCGGGCGGAGCCCGCCGACTTCGACTGGGACTCGATCGTCTACTACGTCGACCGGCTCGACGGCATCCTCGCCGACGGCCTGCTCGCCGGCACCGGCCGGACCGTGCCGGCGGACAAGCTGCGGGCGATGGCGCTCAAGGTCCGCGAGCTGGTCGGACCGTACGGCTGGCTGCGGTTCTTCGACACGTACCTGTCGATGCCGCAGGTGCGCGGCGAGCGGCTGGCCGTGCCGGCGCTGGTGGTCGGGGGCGCGCTGGACACCTCGGCCTTCCCGGCCGACGCCGAGGCGGTTGGCCGGGCACTGCCGGCCGCGACCGTGCACCTGCTGCCCGGCGTGCGGCACTACCCGATGATCACCGCGGCCGAGACGTTCGCGGGGCTGACCAACACGTTCCTGCGGTCCCTGGCGGTGGCGCGATGACGGCCGACCTGCTGCTGGTGGAGACCGGCGGCCCGGCGACCGGCCCGGCCTGCGACCGGTTCGTCGGCGACGCGGTCCGGCTCGCCCGCGGCGGCGCCACGGTGACCCTGCTGCTGCTGGAGAACGGGGTCGGCGCCGCGGTCCGTGACGCCCGGCCGGACCTCGGCGAGCTGCTCGCGCACGGCGGCGAGCTGTGGGTCGACTCGTTCTCGCTGCGGCAGCGGGCGGTGCTGCCGGCCGACCTGGTCGGCGGGGCCCGGCTGGTGGAGATGGCCGACGTGGCCGAGCGGCTGCTGCGGCCCGGGCTGTCCGCGGTCTGGCACTGAGATGGCCTGGACCGTGCCGCACACCGACGTCCTGCTCAAGGTGCTGGGGGCCCCGCACCAGACCGAGCTGGTGTGCAGCCTGCTCCGGCTGGCCGAGGCGCTGCTGGCGCGCGGCGCCACCGTGCAGGTGTGGACCTGCGCCGAGGCCACCGCGCTGACCCGGGCCGGCCCGGACAGCAAGCCGGCCTACCGGGTCGACCGCGAGGTGGACTATCCGTCCGCGACCCGGCTGGTGCGCGAGCTGCTGGCCGCCGCCCCGGACCGGATCAGCTGGTACGCCTGCCGCTTCTGCTGCACCGACCGCGGCGCCGCCGAGCAGATCCCGGAGGTCCGCGTACGGCCCGCGGGCCGCTTCTGGGAGCACGTGCTGGCCGCCGACAAGACCGTCGTGCTGGGGGTGTGCTGAGCCGTGCCGACCTCCCACCGCACCCTGCTGGTCGTCGAGCGCGCGTACCGCGGCGCGGTCGAGGACCAGTTCGCCGACGTGCTGTATTTCGTGCACGGGCTGCACCGGCAGAGCGACGGCGTCGAGCTGGCGCTGCGCGGGGCCGCGGCCGGCTACGCGGTGCAGCCCGACCGGCCGCCGGAGCTGCGGGTCGCCGGCCGGCTGCTCGGCACGCTGCCGGACCCGCGCCGGGCGGTGCAGCTGCTGCTCGACGACGGGGTGGCCGTCTGGACCGAGGAGCCGGACCTGCTCGCCCTCGGCGACACCGCCCCGGCCCGGCTGATCCCCGGGGTGCGCTGCCTGGGCGCGCACGAGATGGCGGCCCGGTGGCCGAGCTACGCGAGGGTGTGGTTCTTCTGAGCCGGCCGGACGGGAAGGCGGAGCCGATGCCCGACTTCGACGACGACCTGCGCCGCACGGTCGCCAAGGTGCTCGACGTCGAGCCGTCCGAGCTGACCGACGACGCCCGCTTCGTCGAGGACCTGGGCGGCAACTCGCTGCTGGCCCTGGAGGTCCTCGTCGTGCTGGAGGAGAAGTACGGCGTCACCTTCACCCGCGCCGAGGTGGACTCGCTCACCTCGCTGCCGCGCACCCGCGAGCTGCTCGCCGCGAAGCTGGCGGCCCGGTGACGGTCGCCCCGGTCGCCCTGGTCACCGGCGGCTCGCGCGGCATCGGCCGGGCGACCGTGCTGCGGCTGGCCGCGCTCGGCTACGACGTCGCGTTCTGCTACCACTCCCGCGCCGACGCGGCCGAGGAGGTGGCCGCCGAGCTGACCGGGCTGGGCCGGCGGGTGCTGGCCCGGCGCGCCGACGTGACCAGCCTGTCGGCCGTGCAGGAGCTGGTCGAGGCGACCGAGGCCGAGCTCGGCCCGATCGAGGTCGCGGTCTGCTCGGCCGGCGTGGTCCGGGACGGCCCGGTGGTGCTGCTGGACGAGGCCGACTGGCACCGGGTGGTGCGGACCAACCTGGACGGTGCCTTCCACCTGTGCCGGTCGGTCGCCTTCGGGATGATGCGCCGCCGCCGCGGCTGCATCGTCACCCTGTCCTCGTCGGCCGGGCTGCTCGGCAACGCCGGCCAGGCCAACTACTCGGCGGCCAAGGCCGGCATCGTCGGCTTCACCCGGGCGCTGGCCAAGGAGGTCGGCCGGTTCGGCGTGCGGGCCAACGTGGTCGCCCCCGGCCTGATCGAGACCGACATGACCGCCGGCCTGCCCGCCGGCGACCGGGACCGGCTGCTGCGCGGCATCGCGCTGGGCCGCCCGGGCCGGCCGGAAGAGGTCGCCGAGCTCATCGGCTACCTGGCCTCGGCCGAGTACGTGACCGGCAGCGTGTTCCGGATCGACGGCGGGATCGTGCTGTGACCGGCGGGCGGAGGGCCGGCGGCCGGCGCCGGCCCGGCGAGGGGAGAGCCGGCGGCTGGCGCCGGCCCGGCGAGGGGAGGGCGACATGACCGACGCCGACATCGGCGCCGCCCGGGCGGTGCTCGGCCGGGCCCGTACGGCCGGCGAGCGGACCGCGATCGTGGACGAGGACGTCGCGATCAGCTACGCCGAGCTGGCCGGGTGGATCCGGGCGGTGGCGGCGGCGCTGGCCACCGGGGGCGTACGGCCGGGGGACCGGGTCGCGTACCTGGGCCGCAACAGCGCCGCGCAGCTCAGCGCCGCGCTGGCCGCGGTGCACCTGGGCGCGATCTTCGTGCCGCTGAGCTTCCGGCTGACCGCGGCCGAGCTCGGTCCGCTGCTGGCCGGCTGCGGCGCGCACACGCTGCTCGCCGACGGCGACCTGGCCTCCGTGGTGGACGCCGTGCCGGCGGCGGCCCGGCCGCGCCGGCTGCTGCGCGCGGACCCCGGCCCGCCGGCCGCCGGCTGGGAGCCGCTGCCGGCCGCGGGCCCCGGCGCAGGGCCGGGCGGCCCGGACGGGGTCGCAGGCACGGACGGGGACGGCCGCTGGCACGACCCGGTGCCGGTGCGCCCGGACGACCCGGCGCTGATCATGTACACCTCCGGCACCACCGGCCGGCCCAAGGGCGCGGTGCTGACCCACGGCAACCTGTTCTGGAACGAGGTCAACACCGAGGCCGTCATCCCCACCCGGCTGCGGGACACCGCGCTGGTGGCGGCGCCGATGTTCCACATCGCCGGTCTCAGCGGCTACACCCTCGGCACCCTGACCCACGGCGGGACGCTGGTGCTGCGGCGCGCGTTCGACCCGGGGCGCTGCCTGGCCGACCTGGTCGAGCACCGGGTGGCCAACCTGATCGCGGTGCCGACCATGTACGCGGCGCTCGCCGCCGTGCCCGGGTTCGCCACCGCCGACCTGTCCGCGCTGCGCGGGGCGATCATCGGCGGCGCGCCGGTGCCGGTCGGGCTGGTCCGCGCGTACGCCGCCCGCGGGGTCACCCTGCAGCAGGGCTGGGGGCTGACCGAGACCGCGCCGCTGGCCAGCTGCATGCCGGCCGAGCTGGTCGAGCGGCACCCGGGCGCGGCCGGCCCGGCGCTGCCGTACACGGAGCTGCGGCTGATCGACCCCGAGCGCGGCACGGTCGTGACCGCCCCCGGCGAGCCGGGGGAGATCTGCGTCCGTGGACCCAACGTGGTGGCCCGCTACTGGAACGACCCGGCCGCGACCCGGGCCGCCATCGACGAGGCCGGCTGGTTCCGCTCCGGCGATGTCGGCCACCTCGACGAGCACGGCCTGCTGCATGTGGTGGACCGGCTCAAGGACGTGATCATCAGCGGCGGGGAGAACGTCTACCCGGCCGAGATCGAGCTGCTGCTGGCCGACCTGCCGGGCGTGCGGGAGGCGGCGGTGGTGGGCCTGCCGCACCCGCGCTGGGACGAGACGCCGGTCGCCGTGCTGGTCCGCGACGGCGACGAGCCGGTCACCCTGGCCGACGTCCGCGACTTCCTCGCCGACCGGCTGGCCCGCTTCAAGCTGCCCACCGACGTCCGGTACGTGGCCGCGCTGCCGCGCACCGGCAGCGGAAAGGTCGACAAGACCGCGATCCGGGCCTCGCTGCTCGGGGAGGCCCACCCGTCGGAGCGCCGGGATCCGTCCGGCGCCCCCAGGTGAGAGGAGTCAGTGTGAGCTCGGACTCGACAGACGTACTGGTCGTGGGAGCCGGTCCGGCCGGCCTGACGCTCGCCACCTGCCTGCGCGCCCAGGGCGTGTCGGTGCGGGTGGTGGACCGCGCGTCCGGGCCGCCGTACCGGGAGTCGGCGTTCCTGCACGGCAAGGGCTCGGAGGTGCTGCAGCGGGTCGGCGCGCTGGGCGACATGGCCGACGACGCGCCGACGGTGAACAAGATCACCGCGTACCTCGGCCGGCAGCGGCTCAGCCTGCGCTACACCGAGCCCGGGATGCCGAACCCGGCCCGGCCCATGATCATCTCCCAGACCAGGATCGAGCAGGCGATGCGGGACCGGCTGGCCGAGCAGGACGTCTCGGTCGAGTGGGACAGCGGGCTGGTCGACCTGGAGGACGACGCGGACGGCGTCACCGCGGTGCTGGACAACGGCGAGCGGATCCGGGCCGGCTGGGTGGTCGGCTGCGACGGCCCGGAGAGCATGACCCGCAAGGCGGCCCGGATCGGCTTCCCGGGTACCACCGAGCGCTACCTGATGATCGACGCGCACGTCGACTGGCCGCTGGACCGCGACGGGCTCACCGGCTGGCTGTCCCCGGACGGGCGGCGGGTCGGCACCATGCCGATGGTCGACAAGGAGCGCGGCCGGGACGACCTGTGGCGGATCCTGGCCCGCGACCCGGACGAGGAGAGCGACAAGCCGACCGAGGCGGAGATCGTCTCCCGGGTGAAGCTCATGCTCGCGCAGCGCACGCCGTACGGAGACAGGCCGCTGCGGGACATCACCACCAAGATGGTCTTCCCGGCGCACGTCCGGGTCGCCGACACCTTCCGCAAGGGCCACGTACTGCTCGTCGGCGACGCGGCGCACGCGTACGTCCCGTTCGGCGGGCCGGCGATCCACACCGGGATGGGCGACGGGGAGAACCTGGCCTGGAAGCTCGCGCTGGTCATCCAGGGGCGGGCCGGCGACGAGCTGCTGGGCACCTACGAGGCCGAGCGGCGCCCGATCGCGGAGGAGACGCATCTGGGCACCAGCGCGGCCCAGCGGGCCGACATCATGCGCAACCCGGTCGTCAACTTCCTCCAGGACCGGGTGCTGGCCCCGGTCCTGCGGCTGCCGGCGGCGCAGCGGCTGACCACCTTCTCCCACTCGGCGCTGTGGGAGAGCTACCGCACCGGCCCGCTCGGTGGCGGCTCCCGCCTGCACAGCAAGCCGCGCCCCGGCGACACGGTCGCCGACTTCGACTGCGTCCGCCCGGCCGACCGCCGCCTCACCCGCCTCTACGACGAGATCGGCGGCCGCTGGGTCCTCCTCGTCCCCGCCGGCGCCACCGACTCACCCGCCGCCGCCACCGTCCGCCAGTGGCTGGGAGAGGACAGGTTCACCGTCGTCGAGCGCACCGTAGGCAGCTTCCCCGGCCCGTACAGCAAGAAGACAAGAGCCGTCTCCGCCGAGGCCTGGCTCGTCCGCCCCGACGGCCACCTCGCCTGGCGCGGAGACCCCTCGGCCCCCACCCTCACCCACTGGCTCCAAGGCACCCTCCGCCACGGCAAGGCCTAGACGGAAGGACGGCAGGGCGGACCCAGCCCCGTCCGCCCTCCCACCCTCCCACCCACCCAACCCACCCAACCCACCCAACCCACCCAAGCCGCACCTGCCGCACCGCGGGGGTCCCGGGGGGCTCGGCCCCCCGGCGGAATGACCGGGGGCACGGCCGCAGGCGGCCGGCGAGCGCACCCCGCGAGCAGGCGGCGCCGAGTGCCCCCGGTGGGAGTCGAACCCACACTGTGCGGGTTTTGAGTCCGCTTCCTCTGCCGGTTGGGATACGGGGGCGGGGGTCGTGCCGGGGATCAGCGTAGAGCCCGGCGGTACGCTTTGCCTCCCGGCCCGCGACGTCGCGTGTTCAGTTCCTGCCTTGGAGTGCCCGTGTCCCCTACCCCGGCCCGCCGTGTCCTCGTCGCCGAGGACGAGGCGCTGATCCGCCTCGACCTGAAGGAGATGCTCGAGGAGGAGGGCTACGAGGTGGTGGGGGAGGCCGGCGACGGCGAGGAGGCGGTGGAGATGGCCGGCCGGCTGCGGCCCGACCTGGTCATCCTGGACGTGAAGATGCCCAAGATGGACGGCATCGCAGCGGCCGAGCGGATCGCGGGCGACCGGGTGGCGCCGGTGGTGATCCTGACCGCGTTCAGCCAGCGCGACCTGGTGGAGCGGGCCCGCGAGGCGGGCGCGATGGCCTATCTGGTCAAGCCGTTCCAGAAGAAGGACCTGGTGCCGACGATCGAGATGGCGACCTCCCGGTTCGCCGAGATCGTCGCGCTGGAGCAGGAGGTCGGCGGCCTGCACGAGCGGCTGGAGGCGCGCAAGGTGGTGGAGCGGGCCAAGGGCGTGCTGATGACCGAGCACGGGATGACCGAGCCGGAGGCCTTCCGCTGGATCCAGCGGACCGCGATGGACCGCCGCACCACGATGCGGGCGGTGGCCGACGCGGTGCTGGCGGCGGGCTTCGACCTGACCGCGGACAGCGGTCGCTGACCGGTCGCTGGCCCATCGTTGACCCGGGGTCAGACCCGGCGGCCGGACGGCGCCGGCTTTGCTGCGCTCTCACGGGATCGCGGTTGAGTTACGACTTCGAGCCGGAACCGGTGGTTGTCCGGAGCGTGCGCTATCTTCCCGGCACGTCGTCACGCCTGCGGGCGCGGAGGCGGCTTCTCATCCGGTTCTACGGAGGTAACACGTGCGGCGTGCGTTTCCCAGGGGGCTGGTGGCCGCAGCGGCCATCTCGGCCCTCGTTCTCTCCGCTTGCGGTGGCGACGACGACAACGGCGGTGGCGACACCGGCGGCGATGCGCCCGCCACCGTCAAGATCGGCTTCATGGGCGACCTGACCGGGGAAAACTCGGGCATCGTCATCCCGCCGAAGAACGGCGCCCAGATGGCGGTCGACGAGTACAACGCGACCAACCCGGCGACCAAGATCGAGCTGAAGCTCTACGACAGCCAGGCCGCGCCCGAGCAGGCCACCGCGCTGGCCCAGCAGGCGATCAACACGGACAAGATCGTCGGCCTGGTCGGTCCGGCGTTCTCCGGCGAGTCGCAGCAGGTCGGCCCGATCCTGGAAGAGGGCAAGATCCCCAGCATCTCGGCGTCCGCGACCAACCAGACGCTGGCCGAGAAGGGCTGGACGTACTGGCACCGGATCCTCCCGGGCGACAAGACCCAGGGCACCGGGATCGGTGAGTTCATCGCCCGGACGGCCGGTGCCAAGAACGTCTTCGTCATCCACGACAACCAGGACTACAGCAAGGGCATCGCCGACTACGTCACGACCGCGCTCAAGGGCAAGGGCGTGACGGTCGAGACCGACGTCATCGACCCGCAGGGCTCGGACTACGCCTCGACCGTCAACAAGGTCAAGCCGTCCAGCGCGACCGCGATCTTCTTCGGCGGCTACTACGCCCAGGGCGGCCGGCTGCTCAAGCAGCTGCGCGAGGCCGGCGTGACGACCCAGTTCGTGTCCGGCGACGGCTCGCTCGACCCGGGCCTGGCCAAGGGCGCCGGCGGCACCAACGCCAACGGCGCGGTCGTCGGCTGTCCCTGCCTGGTCGACCCGACCGGCGAGTCGAACGAGAAGAGCAAGAAGTTCGCCGAGGACTACAAGGCGAAGTTCAACACCGCGCCGGCGATCTACTCGGCGGAGGGCTACGACGCGGCGACCGCCTTCGTCGAGGCGGTCAAGGCCGGCAACACCACGCCGGAGAAGATCAACGAGTACCTGAAGACGATCGACGTCCAGGGTGTCACCAAGCAGATCAAGTTCGGCTCGAACGGTGAGCCGGCCGGTGGCGACGTGTACGTCTACAAGTTCGAGGGCCCGGCCTACACGCTGCTCGGCAACAGCAAGGACGCGAAGATCAGCTGATCGCTGACCGGAAGCGATCCGGCCCGGAGGGCGGGAAGCGGGAGCGCCCAGGCGCTCCCGCTTCCCCCTGTCGAGGAGTGGACTGACGAGTGTTTGGAAACTTTGTCGACCAGTTCTGGCCGGCGACGGTCGACGGGCTGTCGCTCGGCGCGATCTACGCCCTGGTCGCCCTCGGTTACACCATGGTGTACGGCGTGCTGCGGCTGATCAACTTCGCGCACTCCGAGATCTTCATGATCGGCACGATCGCGACGCTCTTCACGGTCACCCACATGGGCATCTCCGCCCCGCTCAGCGGCTTCGGCCTGATCGGGGTCGTGATCCTGCTGGGCCTGATTGGGATGGTGGTCTCCGGCGGGGCCGCGATCGCGCTGGAACGCGTGGCCTACCGGCCGCTGCGGCGGCGCGGCGCGGGCCGGCTGGCCGCCCTGATCTCCGCGATCGGCGCGTCGCTGTTCCTTCAGCAGCTCTTCGCGGTGGTGATCATCCCGAAGCTGTTCAACCGACCCCAGGAGGGCGGCCGGCTGCCGCTGCAGGCGCCGGAGTTCGTCGAGCGGTCCGACGTGATCTCCATCGGCGAGCTGGTGATCCGCAACGACAAGCTCATCGTCGTGGTCGCGGCGGTGCTGATGATGGTGGCGCTGGACCAGTTCGTCCGCCGGACCAAGCTCGGCCGGGGCATCCGGGCCACCGCCCAGGACCCGGAGACCGCGGTCCTGATGGGCGTGAACATCGACCGGATCGTCACCGCCACCTTCGCCATCGGCGGCGCGATGGCCGGCGTGGCCGCCGCGCTCTACATGATGCGGTTCGAGGAGACCAACTACTTCGTCGGCTTCCTGCTCGGCATCAAGGCGTTCACCGCTGCCGTGCTCGGCGGGATCGGCAACCTGCGCGGTGCGCTGGTCGGCGGCTTCCTGCTGGGCCTCATCGAGCTGTACGGGTCGGTGCTGTTCGGCTCCGAGTGGCGGGACGTGGTCGCCTTCTCGGTGCTGGTGCTGGTGCTGATGTTCCGCCCGAGCGGCATACTCGGGGAGTCCCTGCAGCGGGCGCGGGCATGAGCGCGCAGGCAACGAACGGGAGCGGCGGCGGGATGGTGACGAGGACCCGCGATCAGATCAGCGGCGGGATGGACAGCGTCCGTGACTTCTGGGCGCGGATGCCCGGCTGGGGCCGCTGGACGGTCTACCTGGCGCTGATCGCCGGGGCGCTGGTGCTGCCGTCGCGCAGCATCGGCAGCTTCATGACCCCGCAGAGCGACTGGCCGACGGTGCTGTTCTATCCGATCGGCGTCTTCATGCTGCTCGCGATCGGGCTGAACATCGTGGTCGGCCAGGCCGGCCTGCTCGACCTGGGGTATGTCGCGTTCTTCGCCATCGGCGGCTACATGATGGCCGTGCTCGGCACGAAGTTCGGCTGGAACTTCTGGGAGATCATGGTCGTCGGGGTGGCCGTCAGTGCGCTGTCCGGCGTCCTCCTCGGCGCCCCGACGCTGCGGTTGCGGGGCGACTACCTGGCCATCGTCACGCTCGGCTTCGGCGAGATCGTCCGCAAGGTCGCGGAAAACACCGACTACATCGGTGGCCCGCGCGGCATCGCCGGCATCCCGCACCCGCCGGACCTCACCGACTTCGAGATCTTCGGCGTGCGGCCGCTGACCTACGGCGTGCTCGACCCCCGTCCGTACTACTACCTGCTGGTCGCGCTGATCGTGCTGGTGATCATCTTCGCCCGCCGGCTGGAGAGCAGCCGGGTGGGCCGGGCCTGGTCGGCGATCCGGGAGGACGAGGACGCGGCCGAGCTGATGGGCGTGCCGACGTTCAAGTTCAAGCTGGGTGCGTTCGCGATCGGCGCGGCCATCGGCGGCGCGACCGGCGTGGTCTGGGCCGGCAAGGTGATCTCGATCATCCCGAACAACTTCCCGTTCATCCTGTCCGCGACGATCCTGGCCGCGGTCGTCCTCGGCGGGTCCGGCAACATCCCGGGGGTCATGCTCGGCGCGTTCCTCATCGCCTGGCTGCCCGAGCGGTTCCGGGAGCTGCAGGACTACCGGGTGCTCGCGTTCGGCGCGGTGCTGGTGATCATGATGATCCTGCGGCCGGAGGGCATCTGGCCGTCCCGCCGGCGGGCGGCCGAGTTGGCGGAGGGCGGCGGCGGCAGCGGTCACCTCGGTGCCGAGGTGGCGAGGCCGGAGGCCGGCCCCGAGCCGGAGACGCCCGAGACGGCGGGAGCGACCAAGTGAGCGAGACCTCCGCCCAGCCGGCCGGCGCCGCGCTGGCCGATCGCGCCGCGCTGCTCGAGCTGCGCACGCTGACCATGCGCTTCGGCGGCGTGGTGGCGCTCAACGACGTCGAGCTGACCGTCCGGGAGGGCGAGATCTTCGCCCTGATCGGGCCGAACGGCGCCGGCAAGACCACTGTCTTCAACGTGGTGACCGGGGTCTACCAGCCCAGCGAGGGCGAGGTCCGGTTCGCCGGCGACCGGATCAGCGGCAAGAAGCGGTACGCGGTGACCAAGCTCGGGGTGGCCCGCACGTTCCAGAACGTGCGGCTGTTCCACAACATGACCGCGCTGGAGAACGTGATGGTGGGCGCGGACGCGCACCACCGGACCGGGCTCGCGGGTGCGGCGCTGGGGCTGCCCTGGCACCGCAAGGAGGAGCGGGAGGGCCGGCAGCTGGCGGCCGAGCTGCTCGAGTTCGTCGGCATCCCGCGCCGGCGGGACGAGACCGCGAAGAACCTGCCGTACGGCGACCAGCGCCGGCTGGAGATCGCCCGGGCGCTGGCCACCGACCCGAAGCTGCTGCTGCTGGACGAGCCGGCCGCGGGCATGAACCCGGCGGAGAAGCGCGACCTGCAGGGGCTGATCCGCCGCATCCGCGACTCCGGGCGCACGGTCCTGCTCATCGAACACGACATGAGCCTCGTCATGGGCATCAGCGACCGGGTGGCGGTGCTGGACTTCGGCGAGAAGATCGCCGACGGCCTGCCGCGCGAGATCCAGAACGACCCGAGGGTCATCGAGGCTTACCTGGGGGCACCGGCCGATGCTTCTTGAGCTGGACGACGTCCACGTCTTCTACGGCAAGATCGCCGCGCTGCGCGGCATCACCGTGCAGGTCGACGAGGGCGAGATCGTCACCCTGATCGGCGCCAACGGCGCCGGCAAGAGCACCACCCTGAAGACCATCTCCGGGCTGCGGCCGGTCAGCCGCGGGGAGATCCGCTTCGCCGGCGAGGACATCACCAAGCTGGCCGGGTACAAGCGGGTGCTGGCCGGGATCGGGCAGGCCCCGGAGGGCCGCGGTGTGTTCCCCGGCATGACCGTCGAGGACAACCTCTACATGGGCGCCTACGCCCGCAAGGGGGACCTGTCCGGGGAGATCGCCGAGGTCTACGAGCTGTTCCCGCGGCTGGCCGAGCGCAAGCGGCAGTTCGGCGGGACGATGTCCGGCGGCGAGCAGCAGATGCTCGCCATCGGGCGGGCGCTCATGGCCAAGCCCAAGGTGCTGCTGCTCGACGAGCCGTCGATGGGCCTGGCGCCGATGCTGGTGCAGCAGATCTTCTCGATCATCGTGGAGATCAACCGGCGCGGCACCACGGTCCTGCTGGTCGAGCAGAACGCGCAGCAGGCGCTGCAGATCGCGCACCGGGCGTACGTGCTGGAGACCGGCGAGATCGTGAAGTCCGCGCCGGCCTCCGACCTGCTCGACGACCCGCAGGTCAAGGCGGCGTACCTGGGCGGCGACCTCGGCACCGGGGTCGCCTGACGGGCCTGCCCGCGGCCGCATGACGGGTCAGCCCGGGCCCGCCCTCGGGGGGCCGGTCGCCGTCCCCGGACGGCCGCGGGCAAGAGTCGGACCGGGTCGCCTTTGGCGCCGTCTCATGCCTCTGCGTCCCGGAACGTCTCTACTCAGCGTGCCCGGACTGTGTCGGAGCGTAGATGCGTGATCGGGTGACGTCCACCCGCACTGCGGCCGTTCGGCCGCTGCCGGGGCGCCGGGAGGGCCGAGTAGGGTGATCAGCCTGCCGCCGCCCGCACCGCCATTCCCGGTGCCCCGGCGCGGTGGTCCTGGCTGGAGGCGGAGTGTCCCGGAGTGGCGTGCGGGTGCGGCTGGCGACGCCGGACGACCTGGAGGATCTGGTCGCGCTCGCGGTCGACGCCCGCGAGGTGGGCCCGCTGCGCAGCCGGGCGGTGGGCCGCCGCGGGCCGGACGGCATCCGGGCCCGGTGCACGCGGCTGCTCGAGGACCCCGGCCAGCGGGTGCTGCTCGCCGTGGACGAGGCCGGCGGCCGGGTGATGGGCGCGGCCGTGTTCGGCACCGAGCCGTCGCCCGGCCTGGTCGAGCCCCCGTCGGTGTACGTGAGCGCCCTGCTCGTCTCCACCGCCTGCCGCAAGCGCGGCGCCGGCCGGGCGCTGGTGGCGGCCGCGGCCGGCTACGCCGAGGAGCTCGGCGTCGACTCGGTGGTGGTCGGGGTGGCGCCGACCGGCCGGGACGCCAACCGGTTCTTCGCCCGGCTCGGCTTCGCCCCGCTGGTCATCCGGCGGATCGCGCCGGTGGCGGCGCTGCGCCGCACGCTCGGCCCGAGCGGGCTGACCGGGCCGGCCGGCACCGCCGACGCCGCTGCCGCCGACCTGCGCGCCGCCGCCTCCCGCCGGGACGGCATCCGGGCCCGCACCGGGCTGGTCCGCGCCCTGCCGCGACCCCGCGTCCGCCGCACCGGCTGACCGCCCGCCGTACGGGCCGGGAATTGTCGGAGGGCGGTCCTAGACTCCCGGGCGTGACGCAGGCACCGGAGACACCCCGACTGCTCCTGCTCGACGGCCACTCGCTGGCCTACCGGGCCTTCTTCGCGCTGCCGGTGGAGAATTTCCAGACCACCATGGGCATCCCGACCAACGCGGTCTACGGGTTCCTGTCCATGCTGATCAACCAGCTGCGCGACGAGAAGCCGACCCACGTGGGGGTCGCCTTCGACGTGTCCCGCAAGACCTTCCGCAACGAGGCCTACGCGGACTACAAGGCCGGCCGGTCCGAGTCGCCGGCCGACTTCCGCGGCCAGGTCAGCCTCATCCAGGAGGTGCTCGACGCGCTGCGGATCAAGTGGTTCGGGGTCGAGGGCTTCGAGGCCGACGACGTCATCGCCACCCTCGCCACCCAGGCCCGGGAGCTGGGGATGGAGGTGCTGATCGGCACCGGCGACCGGGACGCGATCCAGCTGGTCTCCGAGCACGTGACCGTGCTCTACCCGCGCCGCGGCGTGTCCGAGCTGGTCCGCTTCACCCCGGACGAGGTGCAGGAGCGCTACGGGCTGACCCCGGCGCAATACCCGGACTTCGCCGCGCTGCGCGGTGACCCCAGCGACAACCTGCCCAACATGCCCGGCGTGGGGGAGAAGACGGCCGCCAAGTGGGTCCGCGACTTCGGCTCGCTGGCCTCGCTGATCGAGCGGGTGGACGAGGTCAAGGGCAAGGCCGGCGACACTCTGCGCGCGTCCGTGGCCAGCGTCCTGATGAATCGGCGGCTCACCGAGCTGGTCCGCGACGTGGTCGTGCCGGTCGGCCCGGAGGATCTCAAGCTCGGCCAGTGGGACCGGGACGAGGTCAACAAGCTCTTCGACACCCTGCAGTTCCGGGTGCTGCGGGAGCGGCTGTTCCAGGAGCTGTCCGCGCCCGAGCCGGAGGCCGAGTCCGGCTTCGACGTGACCGCGGCCGCGCTCGGCCCGGACGACGTGCCGGCCTGGCTGGAGGGACACGCCCGGTCCGGCCGCCGGGTCGGGCTCAGCCTGCGCGGCAGCTGGGGCCGGGGGACCGGGGTGGTCAGCGGGCTCGGCCTCGCCGTCGAGGGCGGCGAGCCCGACGACGCGGCCTACGTGGACGCGCAGACGCTGACCGACGTCGACGAGCGGGCGCTGGTCGAGTGGCTGGCCGACGCCTCGGTGCCCAAGACCGTGCACGACCTCAAGGGCTGCCTGCTCGCCCTGCACGCCCGCGGCTGGGACGTGGCCGGCGTCACCAGCGACACCGCGCTGGCCGCCTACCTGGCCCTGCCCGGGCAGCGCACCTTCGACCTCGGCGACCTGGTCCTGCGCTACCTGCGCCGCGACCTGCGCTCCGAGGCCGAGCCGGACACCGGCCAGCTCACCCTGGACGGCGGCGAGGAGGAGGCGGACGCCGGCATCGCGCAGGAGCAGGCGGTGCGCGCCCGCGCGGTCGCCGACCTGGCCCGGGCGCTGGACGAGGACCTGGACAAGCGCGGCGCAACGGTGCTGCTGCAGGACCTCGAGCTGCCGCTGACCCGGGTGCTGGCCGACATGGAGCGCACCGGCATCGGCGCCGACCTGGACTACCTGGTCGACCTGCAGTCCGAGTTCGCCGGGCAGGTCAAGGCGGTCGAGCAGGAGGCGTATGCGTCGGTCGGGCGCGAGTTCAACCTCGGCTCGCCCAAGCAGCTGCAGGCGATCCTGTTCGACGAGCTCAAGCTGCCCAAGACCAAGCGGATCAAGTCCGGCTACACGACCGACGCCGACGCGCTGTTCTGGCTGTCCGAGCAGGCGCCGGACGTGCCGCTGCTCGGTGCGCTGCTGCGGCACCGGGACGTGTCCCGGCTCAAGACCGTGGTCGACTCGCTGATCCCGATGGTCGACGACCACGGCCGCATCCACACCACCTTCAACCAGGTGATCGCGGCCACCGGCCGGCTGTCCTCGCAGGACCCCAACCTGCAGAACATCCCGATCCGCACCGCCGAGGGCCGCCGCATCCGGCGCGCGTTCGTCGTCGGTGCCGGCTTCGAGTCGCTGATGACCGCGGACTACAGCCAGATCGAGATGCGGATCATGGCCACGCTGTCCGAGGACGCCGGGCTGATCGAGGCGTTCGAGTCCGGCGAGGACCTGCACACCTTCGTCGCCTCCCGGGCGCACAACCTGCCGCCCGAGGCGGTCGACCCGGAGCTGCGCCGCCGGATCAAGGCGATGTCGTACGGGCTGGCCTACGGCCTCTCGGCGTACGGGCTGGCCACCCAGCTGCGGATCCATCCGGACGAGGCGCGCGAGCAGATGAACGCCTACTTCGAGCGCTTCGGCGGGGTCCGGGAGTACCTGCGCAACGTGGTCGACCAGGCCCGCCGCGACGGCTACACCGAGACGATCCTCGGCCGCCGGCGCTACCTGCCCGACCTGACCAGCGACAACCGGCAGCGCCGCGAGATGGCCGAGCGGATGGCGCTCAACGCGCCGATCCAGGGGTCGGCCGCGGACATCATCAAGGTCGCCATGCTCGGGGTGGACCGCGGCCTGCGCGAGCAGGGGCTGACGTCCCGGCTGCTGCTGCAGGTCCACGACGAGCTGGTGCTCGAGGTGGCGGCGGGGGAGCGGGAGGCGGTCGAGCAGCTGGTCCGCGGCGAGATGGGCGGGGCCTACCGGCTGGCCGTGCCGCTCGACGTCTCGGTCGGCGCCGGCCGCACCTGGGACGACGCCGGCCACTGACCCGGGCCGGCGGCCGCCAGCCGGACGGTGGCTGTCGCGGGGTGTGAGCGGCGGTCGCGGAGGGTCGTGGCACACTGCCGGGATGTGGCCGACACCGGCCTGACGGCCGGCTACCGGCCTGGGGCCGGTAGCCGGCTGGCACCGGCCGTTGACGACCCGGCGTGGCCGGCTGGCACCGGCCATTGACGACCCGGCGTGGCCGGCTGGCACCGGCCGTTGACGACCCGGCGTGGCCGGCTGGCACCGGCCATTCACGACCCGGCGTGACCGGCTGGCACCGGCCATTGCCGACCCGGCGTGGCCTGCGCGCGGCGGAGCTGACATCCTGCGCCGGTGGACGTGCACCTGCCCCCATCCGGCCGCAGCCACGCTGTCGGCACCAAGGTGTGCCTGCTGCTCGCCGGGCTGTTCGTGATCGCCGCCGGCTACCTGCTGGTGACGCCGCTGGAACGGACGGCCGACCAGGGCCCGCCGTTCGGCTGCGGCACGGCGCTGGCGCCGGCGGCGGGTGACTTCGCCCGCGCCGTCTGCGGGGACCTCGACCAGCGGCAGCGGCTGCTGGCCGGCGCCGTCCTGCTGGGCGGGATCCTGCTGGCTGGCGGCGGGCGGCTGGCCTTCGGGCCGGTCGGGCGCCGGCGCCGCGCCGACGACGGCCACCCGGCCGGTCCCTCGGCGCACACCGGCGCCGGTCCGGAGTGGACCCGCCGGTCGGCGCTGCCGCCGTCCCGGCGCGAGCCCGAGCCGGACGAGCCGCCGTCCCGGCGCGGGTCCGAGCCGGACCGCGCCTGAGTGAGCGGGACCCGCGCCGGGCCGTGCCTGAGCGCGCCGGGCCGCGCCTGACGGACCCCGGCGCGGCCGGAGCGGCCGGCCTTGTAGCGTGGCCCGGCACCCCGGCCGGCCACCGGCCCGAGGACGAGGAGAGCCGCCTGTGGACACCGCTGCGTTCGCCGCCGGGCTGGACGCCCTGTTCGACGGGCCTCTCGCCGACGGGGTGCCCGCCGACCCGCGCTTCGCCGAGGTGGCCGGCCGGGTGACCGGCTTCTCCACCCCGGCCGAGCTGGCCGTGCTCAACCTGGCCGCGCGATCGCTGCCGGCGGGGGAGGCGTACCTGGAGGTGGGCACGTTCAAGGGCCGGTCGCTGGCCGGCACCCTGCTGGACGCCCCGGACCGCACCTTCGTCGCGGTGGAGAACTTCCACGAGTTCGGCATGCTCGCCGCCGACTCGCGGGCCGAGCTGGAGAAGGTGATCGCCGAGTACGGCGCCGGCCACCGCTTCACGCTGCACGACGGCGACTGCTTCCAGGTGCTCGTCCGACCGGGCGCGGTGCCCGAGCCGGTCGGCGTCTACTTCTACGACGGCGCCCACACCGGCCTGGCGCACTACCTCGCGCTCGGGGTGGTGGAGCCGCTGCTCGCCGACGAGGCGCTGGTGCTGGTCGACGACGCGACCTGGCCGATGGTCGCCGCCGCCACCCGTCGCTACCTCGACCGGCACCCCGGCTGGACCGTGCTGCGCGACATCCGGGCCGCGACCGACCACGATGAGCGGTGGGCCAACGGGCTGCTGGTGCTGGCCTATCGCCGGCCGGCCGGGGCGGCGCGGCGGATGGCCGCGGACGTGCGCTGGCGCCGGCTGGTGCAGGTGCGGCTGCGCGGCCCCGCGACGTCGCTGGTGTGGCGGACGCTGCACCGTTTCCCCGGGCTGGTCCCGCTGGCCAAGAGGCTGGTCCCGAAGGGCTCCCGGACGGTCCCCACCGACCGCGGCTAGTGCTCTGCCCCCTTGGGCGAGGCCCCCTTGGGCGAGGCCCCCTTGGGCGAGGCAGAGCACTGGCGGTGCCGAACGGGTGTCCCCGTCCACTGCGGCTAGTGCTCTGCCTCGCCGACCGGGGCAGAGCACTAGCGGTGGGGATGGGTGTCTTGGCCGGGTTGGGCGTGCCTCGCCGGTGGGGGCAGAGCGCTAGGGGAGTGGGGCCGGGTCCAGCGGGGCCGGGACCGGCGGTGACGGGGGCGTCGCCGACCGCCGCCCGCGCAGGTCCAGCAGCACCGCGCCGACCAGCAGCGCCGTCGTCGTGGCCAGGCAGACCGTGAGCAGCTGGGCCGCGGTCCGGTGCGGGCCGAGGACGATGACCAGCACCTCGACCGCGACCAGCGCCCACAGCAGCCGCCCCGGCCGCGGGTCGCCAGTCGCCACCGCCGCCAGCAGCGCCAGCTGCACCAGCGCCCACAGCGTGCCCAGCACCGCGAACGGCACCGCGAGCGCCACCGTGCCCGCGTAGCCGGCGTCGTCGCCGGCGACCACCCGGACGATCGGCCCACCGGCGACGGCGGCCAGCAGGATGCCCGCCCCGCCCACGCCGGCCGCCGCGGCCGCCGCCCGCAGCAGCAGGCCGCGCCCCGCCCCGCCGGCGGCGGCCTGCTCGGCCAGCCGGGGGAAGACCAGCGCCGGCACGAACTGCGCCCCCCACAGGCAGGCCTTCGCGAACAGCGAGGCCAGCGCGTACTCGCCCGAGTCCTCCCGGGACAGGAAGTGCCGGGCCAGCAGCAGGTCCACGTTGGAGAGCACGATCACGCCGGCGATCGCGGAGCTGGACCGCCACAGGTCCGGCAGCAGCCGGCGCCAACCGTCCTCGACCCGGCGCCGCCAGCTCGCCGTCCCGGACAGCTGCCACACCACCAGCGCGGCCAGCAGGGTGCCGACCGCGAGGGCGGCCATCGCGCCGGCGACCGTGAGCCCGAGGGCGGCCGTCACGACGCCGGCCAGGAACCGGGCCACCGCCGCCACTACCTGGCCGGTCGCGAACCGGCCGTACTGCTCGTGCCCGAGCAGGCCGCCGAGCAGCGCGCCGGTGGTCACGAACGGCACCAGCATCACGCCCAGCCAGACCGCCGGCCAGACGCTGTCGAGGTGGAAGAACGCCCGGGCCAGCGGGGACAGCGCGATCGTCAGCGCGCCGAGCCCGCCGCCGACGGCGAGCGCGAGCAGCAGCCCGGACCGCTCGTTGGTGCCCGGGGCGAGCCGGTGCGCGGCGGTGCGGCGAGCCAGCACGTACTGCATGCCGCCGGCCGGGATGCCGCCGATCAGTCCCACCCCGAGCAGGGCGCCGAGGGCGCCGTACTCGGCCGGGCCGAACGAGCGGGTGAACAGGATGGTCAGCGCGTAGCCGAGGGCGTTGGCGACCACCGCGGCCACGCCGAGCAGCAGCCCGCCGCGGGCGAGCGAGGACCGGCCCGGAGCGCGCACCAGGGCAGCCTATCCGTGCGATACCGACCGGTAGGGTCATTCCCCGGTGAGCGGGGTGGGAGCGACAGCGGACGGGGCGGCGGAGACCGGCCGACAGCCCTGGTGGACGGCCGCCCGGATGGCCGCGTTCGGGCTGTGGACGGTGCTGGCCGCGGTGGTGGTGCTCAACTCCGCCGGCTCGTTCACGGTCGACACCAAGCCGGAGCTCTACTACGCGCCCTGGCGCAGCGCCGCGGCGTACCTGTCGGCCTGGCAGGCCGACCCGCAGCTCGGCTTCCCCAGCTTCAACGTCGGGCTGGCGCCGGTGGCGGTGGTGGTCGGGCTGATCCAGGCGGTCGGCGTCCCGCCCGCGCTGTCGGTGCGGGTGCTGCGGCTGCTGCTGCTGGTCCTCGGCAGCTGGGGGGCGGCCCGGCTCTACCGGGCGGTGCGGCGGGACGGGGACACCACGGTCGGGCCGCTGGTGGCCGGCGCGGTGTTCGTGGCGAACCCGTACCTGCTGGTCGCCGGCACCACCCAGCCGATCCTGCTGCCCTGGGCACTGTTCCCGTGGCAGCTGCTCTGCCTGGTGCACGGGCTGCGCGCGGCCGCCGGCGGCGCGCGCGGCTGGCGGGCGTGGCGGTGGCCGGCCGGGTTCGCGCTGGCGTTCGCGGCGATGAGCGGGTCCAACGCCGGGGTGGTGCCGCTGCTGCAGCTGCTGGCCGTCCCGATCATGGTCCTGGCCGTACGGGCGCCGCTGCGGGCCGCGGTGGCCGCGGTCGCCCGCTGCGCGGTGCTCGTCGCGGCCGTCTCGGCGTACTGGGTGCTGCCGTCGGTGCTCGCCCTCGGCGCCGGAGCCACCGTGGTGGACAACTCCGAGACCCCGGCCGCCGTCGCCGGACCGTCCTCGGCCGCCGAGGTGCTGCGCGGCCTGGGCCTCTGGACCCTGTACGGCTCCGGTGGGCGCGGCCAGTGGCTGCCGGAGTTCGCGGCGTACCTCGACTCCCCGGTGGTCGTGCTGGCCAGCTTCGCGCTGCCGGTGCTGGCCGCGCTGGCCCTGCTGGTCACCCGGGGCGCCGTCCGCCGGCTCGGCCTCGGGCTGGTGCTGCTGGCCGTGCCGGTCATGGTGGGGCTGTTCCCGCCGGAGCGGCCGACGCCGTTCGGGCGGGTGCTGGGCCGGGCGTTCGACACGGTGCCGTTCGCCGGCGCGTTCCGGACCACCAACAAGATCGGCTCGCTGCTGGTGCTGGGCACCGCGCTGCTGGTCGCCGCCGGCGTCGGCTGGGCGTGGCGGCGCTGGCCGGACGGCCGGGTGCGCGCCGCCACCGCGCTCGGCCTGGCCGTCGTGCTCGTCGCCGGCACCGCCCCGGCCTGGACCGGCAACCTGTACGTCAGCGCGGTCGACCTGCCCGCGTACTGGCGGCAGGCCGCCGCCGACCTGGACGCCGACACGCCCGACCAGCGGGTGTGGTTCGTGCCCGGCCAGGTGCAGGCGTCGTACCGGTGGTCGCAGGACCGGCCGGACGACCTCGGCACCTCCGTGCTGGACCGCCCGTCGCTGGTCCGCACGGTGATCCCGGTGACCTCGCCGGCCGCGGCCAACCTGCTCGCCGCTGTCGACTCCGAGCTGCAGGAGGGCACGCTCAGCCCGGGCGCGCTGTCCAACGCGGCCCGCTACCTCGGCGTCGGGGACGTGCTGCTGCGCAACGACCTGACCTGGGACCTCAGCGGCGGGGCGCGGCCGGCGGTGATGCAGGCGCAGGTCGGCGGCGACCCCGGGCTGCTGCCGCGGGGGACGTACGGCAGCCCCGGGCAGAACACGCTGTCCCCGACGGTGCCGTCGAGCTCCGGCTTCGAGGCGCTGCTGCCGCCGCTGCAGCGCTACTCGGTGGCCGGCGCCCGGCCGGTCATCCGGGTCGACCCGGCGGCCTCGACGGTGCTGGTGGACGGCGACGGCTGGGCGCTGGCCCCGCTCACCGCCGCCGGGCTGCTGCCGGGCGCGCCGGTGTTCCGCTACCTGGCCGACCTGGACCCGGCCGAGGTCGCCGAGCTGCTGCCGGAGACCAGCCGGCTGGTGCTGACCGACACCAACCGGCGGCGGGAGACCATCCCGGGCCGGCTCACCGGCGGCCAGGGGGCGCTGCTGCCGGCCGGCACCGAGCCGGCCGGCACCCGGGCGCTCGGCGACGCCTCGACCCAGACCGTGCTGGAGGTGACCGGGGGCTCGGTCCGGGCCAGCGACGTCGGCTCCGCCTTCGGGTCGGTGTCCGCCGGGTCAGCCGAGAACGCGGTGGACGGCGACCCGCGCACCGCCTGGCAGTTCGGGGACTTCAGCCGGGCGGTCGGCCAGTCGGTCGAGGTGCGCTTCACCGCGCCGCGCCCGGTGCCGTCGGTGTCGGTGCGGGTGCGGACCGGTGCCGTGCAGATCAGCAAGATCCGGCTGCGGGTCGGCGGCCGCGACGTCGACCTGGAGGTGGACAGCCGCGGCCTGGCGTCCTGGACGCCGACCGCCCCGGTCCGCTCCGACTCGGTCAAGCTCACCGTGCTGCGGACCACCGGCGAGGGCTTCGGGCTGGTCGGGGTCGAGGAGATCGGCATCCCCGGGGTGCGGCTGACCCGGGTCGCGCGGCTGCCGCGGACGCTGGAGCGGCTGACCGCCCGGCTCGACCCGGCCGGGCGGGCCGCGCTGGCCCGCAAGCCGGTCGACGTGGTGCTCACCCGCGAGCGCGGCACCGGGCTCGCCGCCGACGAGGAGGAGACCGGGCTGGCCCGGGACCTGACCCTGCCGGTGTCCCGGTCGTACCGGGCGTACGGGACCGTACGGCCGAGCGGCCGGCTGCCGGAGCGGGACCTGGACGCGCTCGCCGGCGCGTCGCCGGAGGTGACCGCGACGTCCACGTCCCGGGCGTTCGGGCTGCCCACCGTGCGGGCCTCGCAGGCGCTGGACGGCAAGGAGGACACCGCCTGGCTGCCGGGCTCGCCCACCGTCGGGCAGGCCATGGAGATCGCCGCGCCGCCCCGCACCATCGACCACGTGGACGTGACCCAGGCCGCCGCCGGCAAGGACTGGATCACCCGGGTCCGGCTGGAGCTGGACGGCGACCTGCTGGCCGACGCCGACGTCGGGCCGGGTACGAGCCGGATCCGGGTCCCGACCGTACGCGGGGAGCGGCTGCGGCTGACCGTGCTGGCGACCCGCAGCGGCCTCCCGGCGGCCGAGGTGCGGGTGTCGGAGGTGGACTTCGGCGGGGCCCGGATCCGGCCGGACGCGGCCCGGGCGGCGCGCGCCTGCGTGCCGGTCGCCACCGTGGACGGGCGCCCGCTGCGGATGCGGCCGGTACGGGAGATCACCACCGCCGGCGCCGAGCTGTGGGCCGGGTGCGGGGCGGTGCGGCTGGCCGCCGGCGACCACTCGGTGCGGCCGCTGCCGGGCTGGCAGCAGGACCAGCTGGTGCTGCGCGATCCGCGCGGGGACGGGTCGCGGGCGGCGGTGACCCCGCCGGGGCCGCGCTACTCGGTCGACCACGGGCGCGGGCCGCGGGTGACCGTGCAGGTCAGCGGTGCGGTCGGCGCCTGGTATCTGATGTCCGGGCAGGCGTACGACCCGCGCTGGCGGGCCTCGGTCGACGGCGTCGACCTGGGGCCGCCGGTGCTGGTCGACGGCTACGCGGCAGGCTGGCGGGTGGACGTGCCGGGGACCGAGCACACGGCCAGGATCTGGTACGGGCCGCAGCGGCTGACCGACCTCGGGCTGGTGCTGTCCGGCGGCGCCGTGCTCGGCTGCCTGGTGCTGCTCCTGCTCCGCGCGCCGCCGCGACCGCTCGCCCGGTTGCGGGCGCGGCCGGGCCGGCCCGCGGTGGCGGCCGGGCCGGCGGGGCCGCCGGAGCCGGGACCGACCTGGCAGGACGGTCCCGGGTGGACCGTTCCGGACGACGATCCGGACTACTGGTCCCGCCCCGAGCCGGACCGGTCCGTCGAGGCGCCGGCCGCCGTCGACCCGCCACCCCCGCTCCCGCTGCACCTGCCGCCCCCGGGCGCGCCCCGCCCGCTGTCCGCCGGCCGGGCCGTCCGGACCGGGTCGGCCGACGGGGCCGACTGGTTCGCGCGGACCGACGGGGCCGAGCGGGCCGACGGGACCGGGTGGGCCGGCGGGGCCGAGTCGGCTGGGCGCGCCGGGTGGGCCGGACGGGCCGATGGGGCCGGGCCGGGCGACGGGGCCGAGCGGGCCGAGCGGGGTGGGTCGCCGGCGGTCCGGCGGGTGGGCTGGACGACGGTGGCTGGGTGGTGCGGGGGGATCGCGCTCGCGTGGCTGCTCGGCGGTGTCCTGTTCGCCGCGGCCGCGGCGGTGGTGGCGACCGCGCTGGTGCTGCTGCGACCGCCGTCCCGCGTGGTGATCGCGGCCGGCGCGGCCGTGCTGGCGGCCGTGCCCGTGACCTGGTTGGCGCTGCGTCCCGACCTGCCCGCGCAGAGCTTCCGGATCGTGGCGGACAATCCGTGGCCGCACCGGCTCGCCGCGCTCGGCCTGCTGCTGCTCGCGGCCGGCGTGCTGCGGGCCGAGCGCACCGAGCGCACCGAGCGCACCGACCCCGACCCCGAGGAGGCGCGGGAGTGACCCCGCTGGTCAGCGTCGTCGTCCCGACCCGCAACGTGGCGCGCACCATCCGCGCCTGCCTGGAGTCGGTCCGGGCCCAGGACCACCCCGCCATCGAGCTGGTGGTGGTGGACAACGCCAGCACCGACGGCACCTTCGCGATCGCCCAGGATCTCGCCGACATCGCCGTCCGCGGCGGCCCCGAGCGCAGCGCCCAGCGCAACCGCGGCGTCGAGCTGGCCCGCGGCGAGTGGGTGCTGTGGGTGGATTCCGACATGGTGCTGCGCCCGTCGGTGACCCGGCTGGCGGTGGCGGCCGCCGAGCGCACCGGCGCGGTCGCGGTGTCCATCCCGGAGATCAGCATCGGCCCGGGCTACTGGACCGCGGTCCGCGCCCTGGAGCGGTCCTGCTATCAGGACGACCCGGGCCTGGCCAACCCGCGGCTGGTCCGCCGCGACCTGCTCGGCGAGCTCGGCGGCTTCGACGCGGCGATGGCCGGCCCGGAGGATGCCGACCTGCGGATCCGGCTGCGCGCCGACGCGGTGCCGGTGGTGCTCGCCGAGGACGCGCTGATCGAGCACGACGAGGGCCGGCTCACCCTGGGCGGCGTGCTGGCCAAGCGGGTCTACTACGGTCGCAGCCTGCCGGCCTTCGCGGCGAAGAACCCGGGCGCGCTGCGGGACCAGGGTGCCGGCACCCTGCGCGCGCTCTACCGGCACCGGCGCGAGCTGCTCCGCCGGCCCCGGCACGCCGCGGGCGTGGTGCTGCTGCGCGGGCTGGAGGCGGGCGCGTACGGCGTCGGCTACTGGCAGGGCCGCCGGGCGCTCCGGGCGGGGCGCGCGTGACCCGGCGGCTGCTCTGGGCGTCGCTGGCCGACCAGCGGCCCGGCCGGGAGCTGTCCTGGCTGGCCCGGATGCCCGGCACCAAGGTCGCCGCGCTGGCCGCGACGGAGCCCGAGGGCGACATCGCCTGGCTGCCGGCGACGTACCGGCGGCCCGTCCGGCGCTTCGTCGAGGCCGGGGCGCTGGCCTGGGTCAACGAGCTGGCCGACGCCGCGCCGGCGTACGACTGGTGCGCGTCGCTGGAGCTGTGCTCGCTGGTGACCGGCCAGGTGGCCGACTACACCCGCCGGCACGGGCTCCGCCAGGCCGTGTTGACCTGGGAAAACGACCCGCGCCAGCCGCTCTACCGGCTGCCGCCGTACCGGGGCGCGACCCGGCGGGCGCTGGACGGGGCGGACCTGTTCGTCTGCCTGGTCCGGGCGGCCGCCGACCACCTGCGGGTGCTCGGCGTCGACGAGGACCGGATCCGGGTCATCTATCCCGGGGCCGACCTCCGGCTGTTCCGGCCGGCGGCCGAGCCGGTCGCCGCCCCGGTGCTCGCGTTCGTCTCGCCGCTGGCCCCCAACAAGGGGATCGACCGGGTGCTGGACGCGTTCGCGCTGGTCCGCCGGCGGGTGCCGGAGGCGCGGCTGCGGGTGCTCGGCGACGGTCCGCTGGCCGGGCTGGTGCGCCGGGCGGCGGCCGAGCCGGGCAGCGGGGTCGAGTACCTCGGCCGCGGCGACAGCCTGCTGGTGGCCGGGGTGCTGCGGGAGGCGGCCGTCTTCGTCACCGCGCCGCGCTCGACCTGGAAGTGGTCGGAGCAGTTCGGGCTGGCGTACCTGGAGGCGATGGCCTGCGGCCTGCCGGTGGTGACGACGGTCTCGGGCACCAACCACGAGATCGTGGTGCCGCCGAACGAGCGGGTCGTCGACGACCCGGAGGCGCTGGCGGCGGCGCTGGTCGGCCTGCTCGAGGACCCGGCGCGGCGGGCCGAGGTCGGCGCGGGCAACCGGCGGCACGTCGAGCGGCACCACGAGGTGGGGACGCAGTGCGCGCGGCTCGAGGCGGCCTTCGCGGAGGTCGAGGCGCGGTGACCGCGCCGGCGCCGGGCCGGGCACCGGGGCGCCTCGGCGCCGCGGTCGGGCTCGCCGCCGGTCTCGCCGTGCTGGCCCCGGTCCTCGGCCGCGGCCACGTCCTGTCGTACGACATGGTCTTCGTCCCGGACCCGCCGATCACCGCGGCGGTGCTCGGCGCGGACGGGTCGGTGCCGCGGGCGGTCCCGACCGAGCTGGTCGCGGACCTGCTCGCGCTGGTGGTCCCGGCCTGGGTGGTCCAGCAGGCGGTCCTGCTGGTGGTCTTCGTGCTGGCCGGCTGGGGCGCCGCGCGGCTGGTGCCGTCCCGGGCCGGCGCCGCCGCGGCCGCGCTGGCCTACGTGTGGACCCCGTACGTGGCCGAGCGGCTGATCATCGGGCACTGGCCCTACCTGCTCGGGTACGCGCTGCTGCCCTGGGTGGCCGGCGCCGCGCTGGCCGCCCGCCGCGGCGGCCGGCTGGCGCCGCTGCTGCTCTGGCTGGGCGCGGCCGCGCTGGCCGGCGGCACGTCGGCGCTGCTGGCGACCGGCACCGCCGTCGCGGTCCTCGCCCCCGGGGGTGTGGCGGCCGGGCGGCGGGTGGCCGCGGTGCTCGGGTTCGCGCTGGTGGCGAACGCGGCCTGGCTGGTGCCCGCACTGACCCGCCCCGGCGGGCTGCCCGCCGACCCGGCCGGCGTGCCGGCGTTCGCCGCCCGCGCCGACACGCCGCTCGGCCTGGCCGGCAGCCTCCTCACGCTCGGCGGGATCTGGAACCCGGCCGCGTGGCCGGCCGGCCGCGACACCGCGCTGGCCGCGGTCGCGCTGGCCGCGGTCGCCGTCGCGCTGGCCCTCGGGCTGCGCCCGCTGCTGGCCCGGACCGGCCCCGGGCCGCTGGTGGCGGCCGCCGCCGCGCTGGTGCTCGCCGCCGCCGGGGCGGTCCCGGTGCTCGACGACCTGCTGACCGCCGTCGTGACGCACGTCCCGGGCGGGGGGCTGCTGCGCGACGGGCAGAAGCTGCTCGCGCCGGCCGCGCTGCTGGTCGCGCTCGCCGCCGGGTACGCGGTCGCCGGGCTGGCCGCCCGCCGCCGCACGGTCCCGTACGCGGTCCTGCTCGCCCTGCTGCCGGTGCTCGCGCTGCCCGCGCTCGGCTGGGGTGTCGGTGGCCGGCTCGGTCCGGCCGACTACCCGCCGTCCTGGACCGCGCTGCGCTCGGCGGTGGCCGACGCGCCGCCAGGGGAGGTCGCGTCGCTGCCGTGGACGCTCTACCGGCGGCTCGACTTCGCCGGCGACCGGGTCGTGCTGGACCCGCTGCCGCGGCTGCTGGACCGGCGGGTGCTGGTCAACGACGACCTGGCGCTGACTGCCCGGACCGTACGGGGGGAGGACCCCCGCGCCGCGCTGGTCGGCGCCGGGCTGGCCGACGGGCGCCCGCTGCCGGAGCTGCTGCGCTCGGCCGGCGTCCGGTACGCCGTCGTGCTCCGCGACCAGCCGGGCGCGGCCGAGGCGGAGGCGGCGCTGGCCGGCCTCCCGGTCCGCTTCCGGGCGGACGACCTGCTGCTGGTCGAGCTGCCCGGTGAGGTCGCCGCGACGCCGGCGGCGCGCCCGGGCGTGGCCGCCGTGGGGCTCGGGCTGACCGCCCTCGCGCTGGCCGGCGCGGCGGCCGGGGTGATCCGGAGCTCCCGTCGTGCCGGGCTGCTACGCTCCCCGGCAGCAGACAAGTGACCCGACGGTAACTTCGGAGCGTGCGACGTGCGGACTCCCGCCAGGGCGGACCAGGGCTCTGTTCTCATCCCCACCCTGCTGGCCGTGGTGGTCGGTGCGGTGCTGGCCGTCGGCGCCTCCGTCGCCGTGGTCCAGTCCGCCTCGGACACCGACGCGGCCCCCGTCCAGCAGCCCCTGATCACGTACGACCAGCGCTGACCCGCTGACCCGCCGCCCCGGCTGGCCGGCTGGCTAGCCGGCCACGCCGGCGGTGCGATCCGCCGGGCGCCCGGCCGTCGCCGGCTGTGCCACCGCGGGCGGCAGCCCGGCCGCGGCCCGGATCACCGTCTCGAAGGCCCGCGTCGCGGCGGCCCAGCTGAAGCCGTCCGCGTGCGCCCGCGCCGCCTCGCCCATCGCGGCCCGCCGGGCGTCGTCGGCCAGCAGCGCCCGCGTCGCCTCCACGAAGCCGGTCTCGTCCTCGACGAGCAGGCCGGTCCGGCGGTGCAGCACCGACTCGCGCGGCCCGCCCGCGGACCCGAAGGCGATGGTGGGCGTGCCGTGCGCCGCCGCCTCGACCACGACCAGCCCCCAGCCCTCCTTGATCGAGGGCATCAGGTGCAGCCAGGCCTCGGCCAGCAGCCGGTGCTTGGTCTCCTCGTCGACGTGGCCGGCGAAGCGCACCGCGTCGGCCACCCCGAGCCGCTCCGCCTCGGCCCGCAGCGCGGCCTCCCAGTAGCCCTGGCCGGCCACGGTGAGGGTGAGCGCCGGCCACTGGGACCGCAGCTCGGCGAGGGTGTGCAGCGCCACCTCGACCCGCTTGTGCGGCACCAGCCGGCCGAGCACCACCAGGCTCGGGGCCGCCGACCGCGGCCAGGCGTCCGCGTCCAGCGGCAGCACCGGGGCGTCCATGCCGGAGTAGACGACCGAGACCCGCGACGGCCCGATGCCGAGCCGGGACAGGTCGAGCCGGGTCGCCTGCGAGACGGTGACGTAGTGGCAGCGCCGGTAGACCCGCGGCGCCACCCGGGACTCCAGCCACCAGCCGACCCGGCCCAGCCTCCGTCCGAAGATCACCTGCCACTGCTCGCGGTGCAGGTGGTGGGTCACGTTCACCACCGGGGCCCGGGTGCACAGCGGGGACCAGAAGGGCATCCCGTTCTGCACGTCGACGACGACGTCCCAGCGGCGCCGCTGGCGGACCAGCGCGGCGGCGGTGTGCAGGTAGACGGTGAAGCGCCCGCCGCGGCGGACGAACCGGACGCCGTCGACGACCTGCTGGGCCGGCGCGCCGGGATAGCGGGCGCACCGGACCTCCACCTGGTGCCCGGCCGCCCGCAGGCCGGCCGCCATCCGCTCCAGGTGGGTCTCGGCGCCGCCACCCTCGGGGTGGCCGGTGTCGCGCCAGTTGAGCAGCAGCACGCGCAGGCCGTCACCCACCAGCGCTCCCTCCGCCGACCGTCGTCGGCCGGGGAGCTTACGCGGCCCGCCCGCGTCGCGTTACCGCCCAGTACCACCACGTGGGCGGGGCCTACCATCCTCAGGTGCCTGCTGCGACGATCGGGGACCCTCCAGCGGCGGGGGTGCGGCGGTCCGCCCACCTGCTCCGGGCGTTCCGCCTGGAGCAGACCGAGCCCGCCCGCTTCTACGGCGCGGTGGCCCGCGACGCGATCGCGCTGCTCCGGCCGTACGGGGCGCTGTCCGGCCGGCTCGTGCTCGACGTCGGGGCCGGTCCGGTGCAGTTCGCCGAGGCGTTCGCGGCCGCCGGTGCCCGGTACGTCGCGGTGGACGCCGACCCGGCGGCGCTGCGGGTGCCGCGGCCGGCCGGCACCGCGGCGCTGGCCGGGTTGGGCGAGCAGCTGCCGGTCCGGGACGGCAGCATCGACGTCTGCTTCTCCAGCAACCTGGTCGAGCACGTGCCGGCGCCGTGGCGGTTCGCCGAGGAGCTGGTGCGGGTGACCCGGCCGGGCGGGCTGGTGGTGGTCTCGTACACCAACTGGCTCTCGCCCTGGGGCGGGCACGAGTGCTCGCCGTGGCACTTCCTCGGCGGTTACCGGGCGACGGAGCGGTACGGGCGGCGCTACGGCCGGCCACCGAAGAACCAGTACGGCGTCGGCCTGTTCCCCGTGTCCGTCGCGGCCGGGCTGCGCTGGGCCCGCCGGCACCGGGAGCTGGAGCTGGTGGACGCGCGGCCGCGCTACCTGCCGGGCTGGGCCCGGCCGGTGCTGCGGGTGCCGGGCGTCCGCGAGATCCTCACCTGGAACCTGTGGCTCGTGCTGCGTCGTCGGTGAGCCGGCCGGTGACCGTCCTCGCCGACCGCACGGCGCCGGCCGCGGCGCCGGCGTCGACCGTGCCGCCGCTGGTCCGGCGGCTGCGGGTGGTGATCGCGATGGTCGCGCTGACCGCGCTGGCCTGCACCCAGCAGCCGGGCCTGGTCGTCGGTGACACCAAGGCCGACCTGGTCCTCGACCCCGGCGGGTTCCTGCGCCGGGCGCTGTCCGCCTGGGACCCGCAGCAGGCGTTCGGCCAGCTGTCCAACCAGTCGTACGGCTACCTGTGGCCGATGGGGCCGTTCTTCTGGCTCGGCGACACGGTCGGGCTGCCGGCCTGGGTGATCCAGCGGGCCTGGTGGTCGCTGCTGCTGGTGGTCGGGTTCACCGGCGCGCTGCGGCTGGCCGGCGCGCTCCGGATCGGCACCCCGTCGACCCGGCTGGTGGCCGCGGTGGCGTACGCGGCGAGCCCGCGGGTGCTGTCCGTGCTCGGCTCGATCTCGGTGGAGGCGTGGCCGGCCGCGGTGCTGCCGTGGGTGCTGCTCCCGCTGGTGCTGGGCGCGCGGGGCCGGCTGTCGCCGCGCCGGGCCGCCGCCCTGTCCGGGCTGGCGGTGGCCTGCCTCGGCGGGGTGAACGCGGCCGCCACGCTGGCCGTGCTGCCGCTGCCCGTGCTCTACCTCGCCACCCGCCCCCGCGGCGTCCGCGGCCGGCTGGCCGCCTGGTGGGCGCCGATGGTGGTGCTGGCCACCGCCTGGTGGCTGCTGCCGCTGCTGGTGCTGGGGCGGTACGCGTACCCGTTCCTGGACCTGATCGAGGACGCCGCGGTGACCACGCAGGTCACCACGCTGACCAACACGCTGCGCGGCACCTCGCACTGGCTGGGCTTCCTGGCCGTGCACGGCGGGCCGCGGTGGCCGGCCGGCTTCGAGCTGGCGCTGAGCCCGCTGCCGGTGCTGGCGACCGCCGCGCTGGCCGCGGCCGGGATCGCCGGCCTGCTGCTGCCCGGCGCCGCTCCCGCGGCCGACCGCCGCTGGCTGCTCGGCGGGGTGCTGCTCGGCACGGTGCTGATCGCGGTCGGCCACACCGGCACGCTGACCTCACCGCTCGCCCCGGCGGTGCAGGACCTGCTGGACGGCCCGCTCGCCCCGCTGCGCAACGTGCACAAGGCCGACCCGCTGGTACGGCTGCCGCTCGCCCTCGGGATCGCGCACCTGCTGGCGGTGGCGGCCCGCGGCCGGTGGCGGGTGCCGGCGACCGCGGTGCTGGCCGCGCTGCTGGCCGGCACCGCCGCGCCGGCCTGGGCCGGGCAGCTCGCGCCGGCCGGCGGCTACGCGCAGACGCCGGCGTACTGGCGGGAGGTCGCCGGCTGGCTGGCCGACCGGGCGGCCACCGACGGCGGCGGCCGGGCGCTCGTCGTCCCGTCGGCGAACTTCGCCGTCTACGACTGGGGCAGCCCGCAGGACGAGCCGCTGCAGGCGCTGGCCCGCTCGCCCTGGGCGGTCCGGGACGCGGTGCCGCTCGGCGCGCCCGGCGCCACCCGGCTGCTCGACGGGCTGGACGCGCGGTGGGCCACCGGCCAGCCGTCGGCCGCGTACGCGCCGGTGCTCGCCCGGGCCGGGGTGCGGTACGTGGTCCTGCGCAACGACGTGGACGTGCTGCGGTCCGGGTCGCAGCGGCCCGGGGTGGTCCGGGCGGCGCTGGACGGCTCGCCCGGGATCCGGCGGGTGGCCGGCTTCGGGTCGGCGGTCCGGTCCGGGTGGTCGCCGGTCGACGCGGTCGCCGGGCCCCCCGGCCGGCGACGGGCGGTCGAGGTCTTCGAGGTCGCGCCGGCGCCGCAGCGGGTGGCCGCCTACCCGCGGGCCGGCGCGGTCGCGCTGTCCGGCGGGCCGGAGGGCGTGCTCCCGCTCGCCGACGCCGGCCTGCTGGCCGGCCGGGCCGTCCTCGCCGCCGCCGACCTGCCGGCCGGCCCGCCGACCGGGGCGGTCGACGCGGTGGTCGGCACCGACACGCTGCGCCGCCGGTCGCTCAACGTCGGCGCCGATCCGGGCCGCCGCTACTCGCCGACGCTGCCGGCCGGCGAGCCCCGCCAGCGGGCGGACGTGAGCCCGTACGAGGGGCCGACCCGGGAGACCGTCGCGGTGCTGGAAGGCGCCGCCGGGGTGGCCGCCTCGAGCAGCGCCGCGGACCCGTTCGCGGTCTTCCAGCGGGGTCCGGACCGGCGGCCGGCGGCGGCGTACGACGGCGACCGGGAGACCGCCTGGGTGTCCGACACCGGGGCCGCCGGCCAGTGGCTGGAGATGCGGCTCGCGGCGCCCGCCCGGCCCGCGTCGGTGCTGGTCACCCCGCTGGACGACCCGACGGTCGGGCCGCGGGTGACCCGGCTGGAGGTCGCCACCGACGCCGGCACGGTGACCGCGCCGGTGCCGGCGGGGGAGCGGCCGGTCCGGGTCGCGCTGCCGCCGGGGCCGACCACGCGGGTCCGGGTCACGGTCGCCGCCGTGGCCGACGGCCCGGCCAGCGGCGCGACCGGCCTGCGCGAGGTCGCCGTCGACGGCGTCCGGGTGACCGAGGCGGTCGCGCTGCCCACCGACGTGGTCGCGCTCGCCGCCGCCGGCCTGCCGTGGACGGTGCTGGCGCAGCGCGCCGACGGCAGCCCCGGCGACTGCGTGCGCGAGCCGGCCGGGTGGGTGTGCGCCGGCGGGCTGGCCGCCGCCGGCGAGGAGGGCGGGCCGCTGGAGCGCCGTTTCGCCACGCCGGCCGCCTCGTCGGTGGGCGTCGCCGCCACGGTGCGGCCGCGGCCCGGGGACGCGCTGGACGCCCTGCTCGACCGGGCCGGGGGTTACCGGGCGACGGCGTCCTCGGTGCTGACCCCGCATCCGGCGGCCCGGGCCGGCGCCGCGTACGACGGCGACCCGGCGACGGCCTGGCGGCCGGACGGCAACGACCCGGCGCCGCAGCTGACGCTCGACCTGGGGTCGGTGCACGAGCTGCGGGGGCTCCGGCTGACCGGCTCCCGCGCCGACTACGAAGGGGTGTCGTGGGTCAGGCTCCGGACCGACGACGGCGAGGTGCGCAGGCTGCGGGCCCGGCGCGACCGGACGCTGACGCTGAAGCCGGTCCGGACCCGGACGGTGGTGCTCACCTTCGAGCGCAAGGCGGTGGACGGGGAGTCGCCGCCGCCGGTCACCGTGCGGGAGGTCGCGTTCGCCGGGGTGACCCGCCCGGAGCCGGGCTTGGTCCGGGTGGGCTGCGGGCAGGGTCCCGGGATCGGCCTGGACGGCGCCGGGCGGCGGCTGTCCGTACGGGCCGCCGCGGCCGACCTGCTCACGCTGGCCCCGGCGCCGGCGACGGCCTGCGGCGGGCCTGTCGGGCTGGCCGCCGGCGGCCACCGGCTGACCTCCGCCCGGACCGTCGCGTTCGAGGTCGCCTCGGTCGCGCTCACCACCGGGTCCCCGCTCGCCGACCCGCCGGTCGGCCGCGAGGTCGGGGTGGACCGGTGGGAGCCGGAGTCCCGGCAGCTGCGGGTCGCGGCGGGGGAGGAGGCCTACCTGACGCTGGCGGAGGGCTTCAACGCGGGCTGGCGGGCGACGGCCGGCGGCCGGGAGCTGGCGCCGGTCCGGCTGGACGGGTGGCGGCAGGGGTGGGTGCTGCCGGCGGGCGGCGCCACCGACGTCGAGCTCACCTTCACCCCGGGCGGGCGGCACCGGGCCGGGCTGCTGGTCGGCCTCGCCGCCGCCCTGCTCGTCGTGCTCCTCGCCGCGGTCCCCACCCGCCGCCCCGTCCGCGCCGTGCCGCGGGCCGCCTCGACCAAGGGGAGGCGGCGGTGGGTGGTGGCGGTCGTCCTCGGCGGGCTGGCCGTCCTGCTGACCGGACCGGTCGGCCTGCTGGCCGCCCTCGCCGCGCTGCTGGTGCCGCCGCGGCTGCTAGCCCCGGTCGCGGCCGGCGCCCTGGCGCTCGCCGGGCTGGTGCTCGCGCTCGTCCCCGGCTGGGGCGCCCAGCCCGCGCTCACCCAGCTGCTCGCGCTGACCGCGCTCCTGCTGGTCGCCCGCGCGTTGCTCGACGCCCGCGCCGTGCTCGACGCCCGCGCCCTGCTCGGGAGCCGCGCTCGTGCGCCGGTGGGCGAGCCGCAGCAGCGGCCGCTCGACCAGCACCCATGACAGCGCGGCCACCGCCACCGCCCCGGCGGCGGTGACCACCGCGACCGTCCACAGCCGGCCGGTGAACGGCTGCCAGCCGGTCACCTCGTACAGCCCGCGCAGCACCAGCAGGTGCCACAGGAAGATCCCGTACGAGATGCGCCCCAGCCAGCGCGCCACCGGCGACCCGAGCACCGCGGCGAACCCGCCGCCGGGCGGCCCGAGCGCCGCCGGCGCCAGCAGCAGCAGCCCGACCAGCGCGTACCCGGCCTCCTTGGTCAGCGCGGCCGGCCCGCCGATCGGGGCCAGCGTGAGCGGCCCGGCCAGCGGGGTGGCCAGCAGCCACAGCAGCGCGCCCGCCGCGGCCCAGCAGGTGCCGGGCCACCGGGCCAGCCCGGCCAGCAGCCGCGCCGCCGGGCCGGCCACCCCGGCCCGCAGCCGCTCGGCCGCCACCGCGACCGCCATCCCGACCGCGAACCAGTCCAGGTGCCCGGGCAGCCAGAACAGCGCCCGCGCCGGCAGGTCCAGCGCGTGCACGGTGGCGATGTAGAGATAGGTGCCGGCGACGCAGCCGGCGAGCACCGCGCCCTCCCACCGCCGGGCCGCCATGGCCAGCAGCGGCAGCGCCGCGTAGAAGGCGAGCTCGGTGCACAGCGACCAGGTCTGGGTGAAGGTGTCCAGCAGCGGCCCGGTGTACGTCTGCCCCAGCCACAGGTGGGTGACGACGACACCGGCCGGGGCCGGCGCGGTGAGCGCCACCACGGCCAGCGCCAGCCAGTAGGCCGGCAGGATCCGGGCCGCCCGGCGCACCGCGTACCGCCGGGTCGACGGCCAGCGGCCGCCGGTCAGCCGCGCCCGCGCGTACGGCCGGTGCAGCAGGAAGCCGGACAGCACGAAGAAGACCGCGACCCCGGCGTCGAACCGGCCGAGCACCGCCCCGCCCGCCCCCCGCGCCACCTCGCCGGTCTGGAACGCGACGTGGGTGAGCAGCACGGCCAGCGCCGCCACCGCCCGCAGCCCGTCCAGCATCGGCAGCTCGCCGGCCCGGTCCTCGGTCCGCACCGGTGCCGCGCTCACCGCGCCACCGTACGGCCCCTCGCGGCGCCGCCCGGACCGTCCCGGTAGCCCCCCGCGCGATGGCTCGGTCACAATGCGGTTACGGCAGGTGGTATGGGCAGGGGGGATGTGTCCCGTTCCTCCAACACTCGCTGGTAACCTCCCGCCACGATCACGGTCGTGATCAACTTCTGGGGCACGTGAGGGAGACGCCATGCGTCGCTGGTTGGGCCCGCTCCTGCTGGGCATCGGGGTGTTCCTGCTCGTCACGGCCGGGATGATGCGGTTCTTCGTCGCTGACCGGGTCGTCGTGACGCCGATCGACCAGTATTCGCAGACCACCGCGGTCGGCCCCGGCCGCTGGCTGGACGGCGCGTCCGGGCAGGAGCAGACCGGCGACCTGACCGCCATCCGGACGCTGCGCGGCGACGTGCCGGCCAGCTCCGAGGACATCGCCGTCTGGGACGTCTCGGTCGTGTTGCAGACCGGCACCGGGACGATGGTCCGCACGACCCTGGACCGGGTGGCCACCGACCGGCGCACCGCCGAGGCGGTGAACTGCTGCGGCGAGTCCTCCGACGGCGAGCCGACCCGGCACTCCGGGGTGAGCTACAAGTTCCCGTTCGGCACCGAGAAGCGGGACTACACCATGTGGGAGCCCAACTCCCGGCAGGCGTTCCCGGCGAAGTTCGTCGCCGAGGAAGAGGTGCAGGACCTGACGACGTACAAGTTCATCCAGCAGGTGCCGCAGCAGGAGCTGCAGCGCTCCGGCGCCACCGTCATCTTCGAGACGGTCCGGACGGTCTGGGTGGAGCCGCGCAGCGGCGTCATCGTCAAGGGCAACGAGCAGGCCAGCTCCAACCTGGGCACCGCGACGGGGCCGACGATCGTCGAGTTCGACGTCACCTTCAACGAGGAGACCCAGCAGAAGCAGGCCAAGCTGGCCCGGGACGCGATCAGCAGCATCGGCCTGGTGTCGGTGTGGGGCCCGCTGGTGGGCCTGCTGCTCGGGCTGATCCTCGTCATCGCCGGGCTGCTGCTGATGCGCACCAACCGCCCTGGCCGCGCCCCGGCCCAGAAGGACGAGGAGCCCGCGCCGGTCGGCTCCTGACCACCCCGCCGGCCTGACCCCCGCCGCACCGGCGGGGGTCAGCCGGGCTTGACGGCGACGTAGATGGCGGTGCCGGGGACGAGCGCGCCCCGCAGCGGGCTCCACTGGCCCCACTCGCGGGTGTGCCCGGCCGGCCACTCCGGCTCGACGAGGTCCACCAGCTGCAGGCCGGCCGCGACCAGCTCGCGGACCCGGTCGCCCAGCGTGCGGTGGTGTTCGACGTAGACCGGCGTGCCGGCGTCGTCCACCTCGACGTACGGGCTGCGGTCGAAGTACGGCGTGCGGGCGGTCAGCCCGGCCGGCCCCGGGTCGTCCGGGAAGACCCAGCGCAGCGGGTGGGTGGTGGCGAAGACCCAGCGCCCGCCCGGCCGCAGCACCCGGGCCACCTCGCGCATCACCGCGGCCGAGTCGGCCACGAACGGGACCGCGCCGAAGGCGGTGCAGGCCAGGTCGAAGGACCCGGTCGCGAACGGCAGTCGCTGCGCGTCCGCCTGCACCAGCGGCACCGCGACCCCGGACCGGGCGGCCGCGTCGGCGGCGTGCCCCAGCATCGAGCCGGACAGGTCCAGCGCGACCGGCTCGGCGCCCTCGGTGCGCAGCCAGCGGGAGCACATCGCGGCCCCGCAGCCGACCTCGAGGACGCGCCGCCCGGCGACGGCGCCCAGCAGCCTCGCGTCGGCCTCGCGCAGCCCCTCCGGGCACCACACGAAGTCGACCTCGCCGAGGAACTCGCCGTGCTCGGCCAGGTACGCCGTCGCATCGGCGTCCCACCAGGACCGGCTTGCCCGTACGCTCTCGTCGGCGGTCACCGGTCCCCGCGAGACGTCGGCAGGTCTCGGTTCGACAACGTCGTGCGTCAGCGCACCCGCCCCCTCTTTGCCGTGTGATGCCGGTCTAAGTATTCTTGACAGTGCGCTGTGGGTCTGCGCGCCTCAGCAGGGAGCAGGCCGCGCTCGTCATACACGTCATCACGCACGCGACAAGCGTGCAGGATCATGTCACCGGCGACCAAGGGCCCTCCGCGTGCCAACCGAATCCACGCCGCCGACCGGAGCGCCCCACCACATGACGTCCACCACCGAGACCCGTCCCGAGCAGACGGCGACCTCAGGCATCCCGCAGACCCCGCAGGTCGCGATCAACGACATCGGCTCGGCGGAGGACTTCGCCGCCGCCGTCGACCTCACGATCAAGTATTTCAACGATGGCGACATCGTCGAGGGCACGATCGTCAAGGTCGACCGGGACGAGGTCCTGCTCGACATCGGCTACAAGACCGAGGGCGTCATCCCCTCGCGTGAGCTGTCCATCAAGCACGACGTGGACCCCAACGAGGTCGTCAAGCTCGGCGACGCGGTCGAGGCCCTCGTCCTCCAGAAGGAGGACAAGGAGGGCCGGCTCATCCTGTCCAAGAAGCGCGCGCAGTACGAGCGCGCCTGGGGCACGATCGAGCAGAAGAAGGAGAACGACGAGGTCGTCGAGGGCACCGTCATCGAGGTGGTCAAGGGCGGCCTGATCCTCGACATCGGCCTGCGTGGGTTCCTCCCGGCGTCGCTGGTGGAGATGCGCCGCGTGCGCGACCTCCAGCCGTATGTGGGGCGCCAGCTCGAGGCGAAGATCATCGAGCTGGACAAGAACCGCAACAACGTCGTGCTCTCCCGGCGGGCCTGGCTGGAGCAGACCCAGTCCGAGGTGCGCACCGAGTTCCTCAACAAGCTGGCCAAGGGCCAGGTGCGGACCGGCGTCGTCTCCTCGATCGTCAACTTCGGCGCCTTCGTCGACCTCGGCGGCGTGGACGGCCTGGTGCACGTCTCCGAGCTGTCCTGGAAGCACATCGACCACCCCTCCGAGGTGGTCGAGGTCGGCCAGGAGGTCACCGTCGAGGTCCTCGACGTGGACCTGGACCGGGAGCGGGTCTCGCTGTCGCTCAAGGCGACGCAGGAGGACCCGTGGCGGCAGTTCGCCCGGACCCACCAGATCGGCCAGGTCGTGCCGGGCCGGGTCACCAAGCTGGTGCCGTTCGGCGCGTTCGTCCGCGTCGAGGAGGGCATCGAGGGCCTGGTGCACATCTCCGAGCTGGCCGAGCGCCACGTGGAGATCCCCGAGCAGGTCGTGCAGGTCGGCCAGGAGATCATGGTCAAGGTCATCGACATCGACCTGGACCGGCGCCGGATCAGCCTGTCCCTCAAGCAGGCCAACGAGGGCGCGGGCACCGGCAGCGGCGAGGCCGGCGAGTTCGACCCGGCGCAGTACGGCATGGAGGCCCAGTACGACGAGCAGGGCAACTACATCTACCCGGAGGGCTTCGACCCCGAGTCGGGGGAGTGGCTCGAGGGGTACGAGTCGCAGCGCGAGACCTGGGAGCGGCAGTACGCCGAGGCCCAGGCGCGCTACGAGGCCCACGTCAAGCAGGTCCAGCAGGCGCAGGCCGCGGAGGCGGCGGCGACCGGTGAGACGTCGTACTCGTCGGCCGACACCGACACCGGCGGCGCCGGCGGCGGCACGCTGGCCTCGGACGAGGCGCTCGCGGCGCTCCGCGAGAAGCTCGCGGGCGGTCGCGCCTAAGCAAAGCAGTCCCTCGGAGGCCCCACCCGCTCGCGGGTGGGGCCTCCGCCGTCCTGGGCCGGCTCATGTTTGCGCGTGTCCTCGTTCCGACACACGCCGTGCCAGTCGGCGTCCCGTCCGAGCCGGCGCGCAATGGTGATCGGCCGGGGCTGCGCGGCGGCCGCCGCGCCGGACGCTAGGTTGGCGCGCATGCGGCGGTGGCGGGCGGTGCCGGTGGTGGCGGTGGTCCTGCTGGGGGCGGCGGGCTGCACCGGGGACGACGACCCGCCGGCGGCGGCGCCGACGTCCGCGGCGCCCACCTCCGGGGCGACCGGCCCGGGCTCGCCGTCGGCGACCCCGGCCGCGCTGCCCACCGGCTGCGACTCGATGCTCCCGTTCACCGACCTGGACCAGGCGCTCGGTCGGCCGCTGTTCGGCCGGACCGTCTTCACCGAGGGCGTCGCCCAACCCTCGATCGGCCGCCTCGGCCGGGTCACCTGCGGCTTCGGGCTGCCGGCGAACGGGCGCGGCGTCCCGCCGGTCGAGGTCGGCGTGTCGACTTACAAGGACGTCGAGTCGGCGACCACCCGGGTGGAGACGACGATCTCCCAGCTGCGCTCGATCGGCGCCAGCCAGATCCAGGCGACGGTCGCCGGGCTGCCGGCGACCGCGCTGGCCACCGGCACGTCGTTCACCGTCCTGCTCGCCCAGGGCAGCCGTACGGTCGTGGTCACCGTGCAGCGCTCGCTCGGGGCCAGCAGCGGCCCGGCGCTCGCGGTGACCGAGCGGGTGGTCGCCAACCTGGGGCAGTGAGCCCCCGCGCTCCCGGGCCTACAGCGACGCGATGAGCGCGAAGGCCGGACGCGGGCGCGCCCCGCTGCGGGTCAGCGCGATGACCGTGTGCCGGCCCCGCCACCGGAGTGCGGCGTACCAGGGCTGACGGGTCTCCTGCAGTCGGCTCTCGACGGCCTCGAACTGCCGGCAGTGCACCAGCCGGGGCGTGCCGTACCGGTGGCGTCCCACAGTTGGTGGGCGCCGGTGCTTGGCCATGTGCGACCACCTTTCGCAGGCTGGGGGAAGCCGTCGCAGGGCGGCAGCGTACGGGTCACGGGGCGACGAGTCGGTGCGGCGCGCCGGAGTTGATCGTCCGTATGTCGACTCGTTGTCTTCGCCGCCCGGCGCCGTAGGGTCGGTGCGTGCAGATCGGGCTCACCGGCGGCATCGGCGCCGGCAAGACGGCGGTGGCGCGGCGGTTCGCCGAGCTCGGCGCGCTGGTGGTGGACGCGGACGCGCTGGCCCGCGAGGTGGTCGCGGCCGGCACCCCGGGCCTGGCCGCGGTGATGACCGAGTTCGGGCCGGGCGTGCTGCGCCCGGACGGCGAGCTGGACCGGCCGGCGCTGGGCCGGCTGGTCTTCGGCGACGAGGGCGCTCTCGGCCGGCTCAACGCCATCGTGCACCCGCTGGTGCGCGGCCGGGCCGCCGAGCTGGTCGCCGACGCGCCGGCCGGCACCGTGGTCGTCCAGGACGTGCCGCTGCTGGTGGAGACCGGCCAGGCCGACCGCTTCGACCTCGTCGTGGTGGTGGAGGCGCCGGCGCCGCTGCGGGTCGAGCGGCTCGCCCGCGACCGCGGCATGACCGCCGACGAGGCCCGCTCCCGGATGGCCGCTCAGGCCACCGACGAGCAGCGCCGCGCCGTCGCCGACGTCGTCCTGGTCAACGACGGCGACCTCGACCAGCTCCGCGCCGAGGTGGACCGGGTCTGGCAGGAACACGTAGTCCCTGCCCGATAGGCAGCGGCAATCCCATCTGCGCGAAGCCGCTGCCCGGCCCGGGCGGCCTCAGCGGGGGCGGACGGCGAGGACGAGGTGGCCGTCGCCGACCAGGGCGCCGATCTCCAGCTCCGGGTGGTCGACCGCCTCGGCCGCGGCCAGCGTGGCCAGCTCGGCCCTGACCAGCGGATGGTCGGCGTAGAGGGCGTAGCTGGCGTCCCCGTCCGGGTGCACGGAGAGCTGGGCCCGCCGGTTGAGCTGGGCCCAGCGGGCGGCCCGCTCCGCGGCGTCCGGGAGCGGGCCGGCGTCCGGGGGCACCGCCAGCTCGGGCAGCAGCTCTCCCGGCCCGGTCACAGCGCGGAGGCTAGCGCGCCCCGCTCGGCCGCGAACCAGGCCCGCCGCCGCTCGATCACGTCGCCGACCCCCTCGGCCCACATCCGGGCCCAGCCGCCGCCGCGGTGCTCGGCGTTCCACCGCATCGCGTGCCAGCCCCGCCGCCACGAGCGGTCGGCGAGCTCGAGCAGCTCGGCCCGCCCGGCCGGGTCAAGCCCGTACGCGTCCAGCAGCAGCCGCAGCCGCGCCGGCACGTCCACGCCGGCGTGCGCCGGCCCCCGGTCGGCCGGGTCCTGCAGCGGCACCCACCACATCGCGACGGTGACGAGGTCGAGCACCCGGCGGGTCGGCCGGGCCAGGTCGAAGTCGACCAGCGCGACCGGCTCGCCGCTGCGGAAGACCACGTTCTGCGGGGTGACGTCGCAGTGCGCGACCAGCTCCGGGGTGCCGACGAGGTCGGTCAGGTCGGCCGGCAGCGGGATCGCGGCGTGCCGGCCGAACCAGTCCAGCTCCGGCGGTGGCACCCAGCCGGCCGACGCGTCGTGCAGCCGCCGTACCAGCCGGCCGACGCCGGCCACCACCGCGTCGGTGCACGCCCACGGCTCCGGCGGCGCGCCCGGCACCTCCCCCTCGACGAAGTCGAGCACGTCCCGCCCGCGGTCGTCGACGCCGAGGAACCGGGGCGCGCCGTCGAACCCGACCGCCGCCAGGTGCCGCAGGTACGCCTCGACGAAGGGCGACTGCTCCTGCCGCGGCCGCCGTACCGTCGCGCCGACCCGGACGACCCCCTCGGTCACGTCCCCGGCCGGCAGCGCGACCTCGTCGTCGTCCACCGACCCATC